>NZ_LYPL01000009.1 GCF_001662075.1 Rhizobium bangladeshense | reverse complement strand
CTGGTGCGCGCCAATCTCATGCACCGCCGCAGGATCGACCGCCTGCTGCAACCCACCGCCACTCCGCCACACCATCTCCACCAGATGAGCCTCCAATGGTGACGAATTTAAACCGGACAGCAGTGGCTCAAGGCCTGGAATGACGGAGGTTGGGGATGTGTTGCCGCCAAACGAGCCGTCGACGTTTCGGACGGCGGGCGGTGCTTCCGGTGCCCGTTATAGCGGCGCCTTCGACCAGGAACCGAGAGGCATCACCCGTGCAAACCCAACCCCCACCCTCCGTCATTCCAGGCCTTGGGCCTGGATTCCACGGCCCCACCTCCGTCCTGCTCGGCCTTGAGTCGAGCATCCACACCGCATTCTCCCGCGACAATGGGCAGGTCAGGTCTCCCCTTGCTCCCTCATTCCTGTGCTTGTCATAGGAATCCAGCGCACCCAAGTCCTTGGGCGGGAGACCCTCTTCAAGGCGAAAAGGTTCGTTCACCGCGCCGACGCGCGGTGACTGGATTCCAGGCTCAAGGCCTGGAATGACGGAGGTTGGGGGTGTGTTGCCGCCAAACGAGCCGTCGAGTTTTCGGACGGCGGTTGCTGCCCGGTGCCCGTTATAGCGCTGGCTTCGACCCGGCACTGGGAAGCCTCATCCGCTGCGCCGACGCCGAGTCTGGCGCAAACGCATCCCTCACCCTCCGTTCTGCACAGTCCAAACGCAAAACGGCCGGGCGTATGCCCGGCCATCTCATGCATGACTGGCGGTCGGGAGAGGGCCGTCAGCCAACCTTGATCAGCTTGCCTTCCTTGACCGACTGCACCGCCGCATCGGCGAGCGCCAGTGCGGCCAGGCCGTCGGCGCCGGAGGGCGAGATCTTCGTGCCCTTTTCGATCGCGGCGATGAAGGCGGCGATCTCGTTGGCGTAGGCTTCGGTGTAGCGGGTCATGAAGAAATCATGCAGCGGCGGGCGGGTGTAGCCGTCGCCGTTCGCCACCTCGATCGAGACCGGGCGCTGGTTTTCAGCCGCCGCCATGCCCTTGGCGCCGTGCACTTCGATGCGCTGGTCGTAGCCATAGGTGGCGCGGCGGGAGTTGGAGATGACGGCCTGTTTGCCGGAGGCGGTCTGCAGGATCACCGAGACGCTGTCATAGTCGCCGGCCTCGCCGATTGCCTTGTCGACGAGCACGGCGGCAGTCGCCAGCACGGAGACCGGCTCTTCGCCGAGCAGGAAGCGGGCCATGTCGAAATCATGGATCGTCATGTCGCGGAAGATGCCGCCCGACCGCTTGATATAGTCGACCGGCGGAGCGCCGGGATCGCGCGAGGTAATCGTCACCATTTCGACATCGCCGATCTTGCCATCGTCGATGACCTTGCGAACCGCCATGAAATGCGGGTCGAAGCGGCGGTTGAAGCCGACCATCAGCTTGGTGCCGGTCTCTTCCACCACCTTGATGCAGGCCTTGACGCGGGCGACATCGAGATCGATCGGCTTTTCGCAGAAAATCGCCTTGCCGGCGCGGGCGAAACGTTCGATCAGGTCGGCATGGGTGTCCGTCGGTGTGCAGATGACGACGGCGTCGATATCTTTAGCGGCCTCGATCGCCTCGATGGTGCGGACCTCGCAGCCATAGGCCGAAGCGATGGCTTCGGCCGCCTGCGGAAAGGCATCCGCCACCGCAACCAGCGTCGCATTGGCGTCGCCGCTGACGGCCTTGGCGTGAACCTTGCCGATGCGGCCGGCGCCGAGAAGACCGAACCTCACTGTCATTTTAACCTCCCTTGAATTCGGAACAAATAAACCGAATTACTGAAAAACTGGAATTTTCATTCCATCTTCTCTGCGTCGCGTCAAGCCCGCGGCTCTTTCACATTTGCAAGATTCGAACTAAAGACAAGCGCGGCACAGGCCGTGGGCCGTGCGGCGCATGCCGGGGCATGCGTGACATATCCGACCGCGGGGCACAGATGCAACTGATCGATCCGAACCATCCGGCATACCGGCGCCTCTGGGTGCGGATTGCCATCGTTGCCGTCTGCTTCGGCTGGGCCACGGTCGAGATCATCGGCGGCGATCCCTTCTGGGCCGTCATCTCGGCCGGGGCGGGCGCCTATGCGTATTATATGCTGTTCTGGAGCTTCAATCCGCAGCCGGCCGCCGCGCCGGCCGCCGAATCCGACGCCGATGACGACGAAGAGGACGCGGAGCCAGCCGCGGAAAAGCCGTCGAGGGACGGGCAGGCAGACTAAGATTGGTCAGCGGCCGATTCGCCGCAGCGCCTTGTCGATCAGGAGATTGGCCAGCATCATCCGCTTCGTCGCATTGTCGCGAAAGGGCGGGGCGACGCCGTCGGGGTGATTGGCCCGGGCGAAGGCGCGGCGCTTTTCACCGAGCGTCAGCGGCGTATCGGCCGCCGAGATCGCCAGTTCGGCGGCAACTTCCTGCGGCGTCGTGCGGGTCAGATGCTCCGGCATGACGGGCTCGGGGTCCGGCCCAGGCTCCGGTTTCTCCGGGCCGGCGGTGTCGAGATCGAGATTGTCGAAATAAGCCTCCCCGACCCGCTGCGAGGCGGCGGAGACACCCTGCATCACATCGAAGGCAAGCCCGGTGCCGAGGCCGGAGACGCGATGGGCGGCCGGCGATTCGGCCTCATCTTCGGCTGTCTCGCCCTCTGCCTTCAGTCGCTCGAGGACTGATTGAAATATCGACTGTCCGAACAGCATCCCGCTTCCTCAAGAGCATTTCCGTCTTCGAGCGACGGACGTGCTCTATTTTTTTCACGCAATTTCCGGACGCAAAAACCGCTAGGCACTTTGCCGGTATTGTTCCGCCGCGCATTAAAGGTGCAGAAGATGGCGCAGGGCTTGCGGGCTTAGCCCACCTGCTTCCGGCTTTCCTCGAGGATGATGTCGTAGAGCAGCCTTGCGCTCGGCGGCAGCGCCCTTTCGCTCGCCGCGATCAGGCTGTAAGGCTTGACGTTGATGTCGAAATCGATCGGCAGCACGCGCACGTCGGAGGCCTTGGCGCCCTGGCTGGCGAGGAAATGGGCGACGTCGACGGCGACGGGGGCGATCGCATCGGTTTCGCAGACGATGGCGCAGGTCAGCAGCAGCGAGGAGGTGTTGACGATGTTTTCCGGCAGCGCCACGCCGCGCGCCAGGAAAATGTCCTCGATCGTCCGGCGTAAGAGCGTGCCCGGTGGCTGGAACACCCAGTCGTAATCCCTGACATCGGCAAGGCTGCTCACCTTGTGCTTTAAAAGCGGATGGCTCTTACGCACGATCAGGCAGGCGCGCTCGATGCCGATCTCCTTGACCTCGAACAGGCGCGGATTGAGATCGTCGGGAATGCGGCCGATGATGAAGTCGTGGCGGGCGGCGAGCAGCTCGCGGGCGAGCACGTTGCTGGTCTCCACCTGGATGTTGATCTCGATGCCGGGATAGGCCTTGCGCACCCTGTTGATCGCCGGCACGACAAGCCTCATGGCCGGCGCCGTCACCGCGCCGATGAAGACCGAGCCGCCCTTGCCGCTCTTCAATTCGCCGATCTCGCGGCTCGCTTCGCGCAGCTCCAGCAGGATCTTCCTGGCACGTCTGGCAAGGGCCGCGCCGAAGGTCGTCAGCACCACGCCGCGGGCCACACGCTCATAGAGCTGAGTCTTGGTGATCGATTCCATTTCGGACAGCATGCGCGATGCGGCGGGCTGCGAAATGTTGAGGACTTCCGCAGCTGCGGAAATCTGTCCGCTATCTTCGATTGCGACTATCATGCGCAGGTGATTCAGCTTAAGTCCTGCCCGTAGAAGGCTGTCGTCGCCGAAACTGTCGCTGTGGATATCGACGTGATCCATGGAAATGGGCTCTGAAACGATCGTCATGGTTGCAGCCTCCCCACTGCGCTCCATCAAAAGTAATACTTTTTAACGATATACCAAAATTGTTATGCACATTACCACTTATTCTATTTGACAGTTATAGGAATCCATACCAGTTTGCCGCCGTGTGCTGGTTGGCACTCAACACGTGTGAGATCGTGGAGGAGACCTACTTCGTTTCTCACCATCTGAAGTAACTATCCAATACGGAACCTGCCACAGTTTCGGGGCGGGCGATTTTTCGTCCGCTACTCTATTAACAAGGGAGAGAGAAATGAAATCCATTATCTCATTGATGGCTGCGGCTGCCTTCGGCGTCGCTTCGTTCGTTATGCCTGCTATGGCGCAGGACAAGGGGCTCGTCGGCATCGCGATGCCGACGAAGTCCTCCGCTCGCTGGATCGACGACGGCAACAACATCGTCAAGCAGCTTGAGGCCGCCGGCTACAAGACCGACCTGCAGTATGCTGACGACGATATTCCGAACCAGCTGTCGCAGATCGAAAACATGGTCACCAAGGGTGCCAAGGTTCTCGTCATCGCTTCGATCGACGGTACGACGCTTTCCGACGTTCTCCAGAAGGCTCACGACGCCGGCATCAAGGTCATCGCTTATGACCGCCTGATCCGCGACTCGGCCAACGTCGACTACTACGCCACCTTCGACAACTTCCAGGTCGGCGTTCTCCAGGCGACCTCCATCGTTGACGCCCTCGGCCTCAAGGATGGCAAGGGCCCGTTCAACATCGAACTCTTCGGCGGTTCGCCGGACGACAACAACGCCTTCTTCTTCTATGATGGCGCGATGTCCGTTCTGCAGCCCTACATCGACTCCGGCAAGCTTGTCGTGAAGTCCGGCCAGACCGGCATGGACAAGGTCGGCACCCTGCGTTGGGATGCGGCAACGGCCCAGGCCCGCATGGACAACCTGCTCTCGGCCAACTACACCGACGCCAAGGTCGACGCCGTCCTGTCTCCCTATGACGGCCTCTCGATCGGCATCATCTCCTCGCTGAAGGGCGTCGGCTACGGTTCCGCTGACCAGCCGCTTCCGGTCGTTTCCGGCCAGGACGCTGAAGTCCCGTCGGTCAAGTCGATCATCGCTGGCGAACAGCACTCGACGGTCTTCAAGGACACCCGCGAACTCGCCAAGGTCACTGTTGCCATGGTCGATGCCGTCATGTCCGGCAAGGAGCCTGAGGTCAACGACACCAAGACCTACGACAACGGCGTCAAGGTCGTTCCGTCCTACCTGCTGAAGCCGGTTGCCGTCGACAAGACCAACTACAAGCAGATCCTCGTCGACGGCGGTTACTACACCGAAGACCAGCTGAAGTAAGTTAAACAGGAGGCCGGAGCCCGAGTGCTTGCGGGTTCCGGCCTTCGATTTTATGATCGCCCCAGCTGTTTCAAGCTGCCGGCGCTGGAACTTTGACTATGGATAACACCATCCTAGAAATGCGGAGCATCACCAAGACGTTCCCGGGCGTCAAGGCGCTGGAGAACGTGAACCTCAAGGTTCGCAAGGGTGAAATTCACGCATTGGTAGGCGAAAACGGGGCCGGCAAATCGACCCTGATGAAAGTGCTCTCAGGCGTCTATCCCACAGGCAGCTATGACGGCGAAATCGTCTATGAAGGCGAGACGCGCCATTTCAGAGTGCTGAAGGACTCTGAAGAAATCGGCATCGTCATCATTCACCAGGAACTGGCGCTCGTGCCATTGCTGTCGATCGGCGAAAACATCTTCCTCGGCAACGAGAATGCCAAGAGCGGCGTGATCAGCTGGGAAGAGACGTATAACCGCACGAAGCAGCTGCTCCAGAAAGTCGGCCTGCGCGAATCCCCGAATACGCTGGTGACCGATATCGGCGTCGGCAAGCAGCAGCTCGTCGAAATCGCCAAGGCGCTGTCGAAGAGCGTGAAGCTGCTCATCCTCGACGAGCCCACAGCCTCGCTGAACGAGAAGGACTCCGATGCGCTGCTCAATCTTTTGATCGAGTTCCGCAATCAGGGCATCACCTCGATCATCATTTCCCACAAGCTGAACGAGATCCGCAAGGTCGCCGACCAGATCACGGTGCTGCGCGATGGCATGACCGTCAAGACGCTCGACTGTCACGCGGACGAGATCAGCGAAGACATCATCATCAAGAACATGGTGGGCCGCGACCTCGCCGACCGCTATCCGCCGCGCTCGGTGCCGATCGGCGAGACGATCTTCGAAGTCAAGAACTGGAATGCCTATCACCAGCATCACCGCGATCGCCAAGTGCTGCATGACATCAATGTCAATGTCCGCAAGGGCGAGGTCGTCGGTATCGCCGGTCTGATGGGTGCGGGCCGCACCGAATTCGCCATGAGCGTCTTCGGCAAGTCCTACGGGCACAAGATCAGCGGCGAGGTCTTCGTCGATGGCAAGCCGGTCGACGTCAGCACCGTGCGCAAGGCGATCGATGCGGGTCTTGCCTATGTCACCGAGGACCGCAAACAGCTCGGCCTCGTGCTCAATGACACGATCCTGCACAATACGACGCTCGCCAACCTCGAAGGGATTTCGAAGAACAGCGTCATCGACGACATTAAGGAGATGAAGGTCGCGACCGATTTCCGGTCTAAGCTGCGCATTCGCTCGCACGGCATCTTCCAGGAAACGGTCAATCTTTCCGGCGGCAACCAGCAAAAGGTCGTGCTGTCGAAGTGGCTGTTCTCCGATCCCGAGATTTTGATCCTAGACGAGCCCACGCGCGGCATCGACGTTGGCGCAAAGTACGAGATTTATACTATCATCAACCAGCTTGCCGCCGATGGGAAAGGCGTTCTGATGATCTCATCGGAAATGCCCGAACTGCTTGGCACTTGTGACCGCATCTACGTGATGAACGAAGGACGCATCGTCGCCGAACTGCCGAAGGGAGAAGCAAGCCAGGAAACCATCATGCGCGCTATCATGCGCTCAGGGGAGAAGAAACAATGACTCCGGTCAACCCGACAACCGAGGAAAGCAACGTCGTTTCCGTTGCCGACTACATCCGCGGCAACATTCGTGAATACGGCATGCTCATCGCGCTCGTCGCGATCATGGTATTCTTCCAGTTCTACACCGGCGGTATTCTCTTCAAGCCGGTCAACCTGACGAACCTCGTCCTGCAGAATTCCTTCATCGTCATCATGGCGCTCGGCATGCTGCTCGTCATCGTGGCTGGGCATATTGACCTGTCGGTCGGTTCTATCGTCGCCTTCGTCGGCGCGCTCGCGGCAATCTTCACCGTGACATGGGGCATGAATTTCTGGGTCGCCGGCCTGATTTGTCTGATCGTCGGCGGCATTATCGGCGCTGCGCAGGGCTATTTCATCGCCTATCACCGCATCCCGTCCTTCATCGTGACGCTCGCTGGCATGCTGATCTTCCGCGGCCTGACGCTGACGGTGCTGGCCGGCAAGAACATCGGCCCGTTCCCGAAGGAATTCCAGGTCATCAGCACCGGCTTCCTGCCGGGCGACATGATCGACATCTTCGGCACGCCCGTCCAGTCGACCTCGCTGATCCTGACCGTCATCCTGCCGGTCATCCTCTTCTACCTCGCCTGGCGCCGCCGCAAGGTGAACGAAAGCCATGGCATCGATGTCGAGCCGCTGGGCTTCTTCATTGGCCAGAACCTGGTCGTTTCGGGCGCCATTTGGTGGCTCGGCTATCAATTGTCCAGCTACAGGGGCCTGCCGAACGTTCTCGTCGTCATGCTGGTGCTGATCGCGATCTACGCCTTCGTCACCAAGCGCACGACGGTCGGCCGGCGCATCTACGCCATGGGCGGCAATGAAAAGGCGACCAAGCTTTCGGGCATTAACACGCAGCGCCTCAGCTTCTACACCTTCGTCAACATGGGCGTGCTCGCAGGTCTTGCCGGCATGATCGTCGCGCTCCGCCTGAACTCGGCAACGCCGAAGGCCGGCGTTGGCTTCGAGCTTGACGTGATCGCGGCGTGCTTCATCGGCGGCGCTTCGGCGTCCGGCGGCGTCGGCAAGATCACCGGCGCAGTCATCGGTGCTTTCATCATGGGCGTCATGAACAACGGCATGTCGATCGTCGGCCTCGGCATCGACTTCCAGCAGATGGTCAAGGGTGCGGTGCTTCTCGCAGCTGTGTTCTTCGACGTTTACAACAAGAACAAGGGCTGAGCGCCGACAGGCGCCAGCCCCGGCATTCGCAGTCGTATGAAAGATGGATTCCGGCTCCTGATGGGGCCGGACAGGCGGAGCTTTTCTGTCTTCGCGGAAACGAGAAGGATCAAAGTCGTGCTTATTTCCCAGATCAAGGGTGCCAACGGAGAGATCGTCGTCGCCGTGCGCGAGCAGGGCGGCGCTGCGAGATCGGTCAACAACGCCGGCAGCGTCTATCAGCTGGCGATGGAAGCCGCCGACGGCGGCAAGTCGCTGGCCGCGGTCATCGAGGCGCATGGCTTCGGCGAAACCGTCGATCTCGAGAAAGCCTATGCGGAAGGCCGCTTCCTGCCGCCGATCACCCATCCGGACGCCGCCCATCTGCATCTGACCGGCACCGGCCTTACCCATCTCGGCTCCGCCGCCACCCGCGATTCGATGCACAAGAAGACCACCGAGGCGGCCGAGGAAACGCTGACCGACTCGATGAAGATGTTCAAGATGGGCCTCGAGAACGGCAAGCCGAAAGCCGGCGAAAAGGGAGTGCAGCCCGAATGGTTCTATAAGGGCAACGGCCATGGCGCGGCGGCCCCCGGCGCGCCGCTCGTCTCGCCCTCCTTCGCGCTCGACGGCGGCGAAGAGCCGGAAATGGCCGGCATCTACGTCATCGCCAAGGACGGCACGCCGTTCCGCATTGGCTTTGCGCTGTCGAACGAATTTTCCGACCACGTCACCGAGCGGATCAACTATCTCTTCCTTGCCCATTCGAAGCTGCGCCCGGCAAGCTTCGGCCCTGAGATCCGCATTGGCGCAGCACCGGAAGATATTCGCGGCACGTCGCGCATCAAGCGCGGCGACAAGGTGATCTTCGAAAAGCCCTTCCTTTCGGGCGAGGCGAATATGTCGCACACGTTCGCCAATCTGGAATATCACCATTTCAAATATGGCCTCTTCCGGGTTCCGGGAGATGTTCATGTCCATATGTTCGGCACGGCGACACTTTCCTTTGCCGACGGCATCAAGACGGAAGAGGGCGACCTCTTCGAGATCGAAGTCGCCGAGTTCGGCCTGCCGCTCAGGAATCCGCTGAAGGTAGCGGCCGAAGAAGAGATTTCCGTCAAGCAGCTCTGATTTTCGAGGCTGGGCTGCGTCCGCAGCCGGGCCGTGTTTGTAAACGGTAAAGGAGGCTTGTTGAGCCCATGACCATTTATCAAAACCTGATCGCCGGCGAATGGGTCGGCACGAACGCGACGAAGAACATCAACCCGTCGGACACCAACGAAATCGTCGGTCTCTATGCCGACGGCAGCGCCGAAGACACCAAGAACGCCATCGCCGCTGCCAAGGCCGCCTTTCCGGCCTGGTCGCGCTCGGGCATCTGGGAACGCCATGTCATCCTGAAGAAGACGGGCGACGAGATCATGGCGCGCAAGGACGAGCTCGGCGCGCTGCTCGCCCGCGAAGAAGGCAAGACCCTGCCGGAAGCCACCGGCGAAGTCATCCGCGCCTCGCAGATCTTCGAATTCTTCGCAGGCGAAGCCTTGCGGCTTGCCGGCGAGGTCATCCCGTCGGTGCGCCCGAACATCGGCGTCGAGATCACCCGCGAGGCGCTCGGCGTCATCGGCATCATCACGCCGTGGAATTTTCCGATCGCTATCCCCGCCTGGAAGATCGCCCCGGCGCTTTGCTATGGCAACACCATCGTCTTCAAGCCGGCCGAATTGGTGCCGGCCTGCTCTTGGGCGATCGTCGACATCCTCAACCGGGCAGGTCTGCCGAAGGGCGTGTTGAACCTCGTCATGGGCAAGGGCTCGGTCGTCGGCCAGGCGATGCTGGAAAGCCCTGATGTTGCCGGCATCACCTTTACCGGTTCAACCGGCACCGGCCGGCGCGTCGCCGCTGCCTCGATCGAGCATAACCGCAAGTTCCAGCTCGAAATGGGCGGCAAGAACCCGATGGTCGTGCTCGACGACGCCGATCTCTCGGTCGCCGTCGAAGCCGCCGCCAATTCCGGCTTCTTTTCGACCGGCCAGCGCTGCACCGCATCCTCGCGCCTGATCGTCACCGAAGGCATCCACGACAAATTCGTCGCCGCACTGACCGACAAGCTGAAGACGCTGGTCGTCGACAACGCGCTGAAGGCCGGCACTCATATCGGCCCTGTTGTCGACGAGCGGCAGCTGAAGACCGATACCGACTATATCGAGATCGGCAAAAAGGAAGGCGCCAAGCTCGCCTTCGGCGGCGAGGTCATTTCCCGCGAGACGCCCGGCTTCTACCTGCAGCCGACGCTGTTTACCGAAGCGACCAACCAGATGCGGATTTCGCGCGAAGAGATCTTCGGGCCCGTCGTCTCGGTCATCAGGGTCAAGGATTACGACGAGGCGCTGGCGACCGCCAACGACACGCCGTTTGGCCTTTCGGCCGGTATCGCCACGACCAGCCTGAAGCATGCGACGCATTTCAAGCGCAATGCCGAGGCCGGCATGGTCATGGTCAACCTGCCGACCGCGGGCGTCGACTTCCATGTGCCGTTCGGCGGCCGCAAGGGTTCGTCCTATGGTCCGCGCGAGCAGGGCAAGTATGCGAGCGAATTCTTTACCGTGGTCAAGACCGCCTACACGCTGGCTTGAGACATATCCGATGACCCGGGCCGTACGAGGCGGCCCGGCAATTCACCTGAAGGACAGAGAAAATGAAAAAGAAAGCGGAATGGCCGCGCCGGCTGAGGTCGCAGGAATGGTACGGCGGCACGAGCCGCGATGTGATTTATCACCGCGGCTGGCTTAAAAACCAGGGTTATCCGCACGACCTGTTCGATGGCCGGCCGGTGATCGGCATCCTCAACACCTGGTCGGATATGACCCCGTGCAACGGTCATCTCCGGGAACTCGCCGAGAAGGTGAAGGCGGGTGTCTGGGAAGCCGGCGGTTTCCCGCTCGAGGTGCCGGTATTCTCGGCCTCCGAAAACACCTTCCGCCCGACCGCGATGATGTACCGCAACCTCGCCGCGCTCGCGGTGGAAGAAGCGATCCGCGGCCAGCCGATGGATGGCTGCGTGCTCCTGGTCGGCTGCGACAAGACCACGCCGTCGCTGCTGATGGGTGCGGCCTCCTGCGACCTGCCGTCGATTGTCGTCACCGGCGGGCCGATGCTGAACGGCTATTTCCGCGGCGAGCGCGTCGGCTCCGGCACGCATCTGTGGAAGTTCTCCGAGATGGTGAAGGCCGGCGAGATGACGCAGGCCGAGTTCCTCGAAGCCGAAGCTTCGATGAGCCGCTCGTCAGGCACCTGCAACACCATGGGCACCGCCTCAACGATGGCGTCGATGGCCGAGGCGCTCGGCATGGCGCTATCTGGCAATGCCGCGATCCCCGGCGTCGATTCCCGCCGCAAGGTGATGGCGCAGCTGACCGGCCGGCGCATCGTGCAGATGGTCAAGGACGACCTGAAGCCGTCCGAGATCATGACGAAGCAGGCTTTCGAGAACGCAATCCGCACCAATGCGGCGATCGGCGGATCGACCAACGCCGTCATCCACCTGCTCGCCATCGCCGGCCGCGTCGGTATCGATCTGACGCTTGATGATTGGGACCGTTGCGGCCGCGACGTTCCGACGATCGTCAACCTGATGCCGTCGGGCAAGTACCTGATGGAAGAGTTCTTCTATGCCGGCGGTCTGCCTGTCGTGCTGAAGCGCCTCGGAGAGGCCGGGCTGCTGCACAAGGACGCGCTGACGGTCTCCGGCGAAACCGTCTGGGACGAGGTCAAGGACGTCGTCAACTGGAACGAAGACGTCATTCTGCCTGCCGAAAAGGCGCTGACTTCGTCGGGCGGCATCGTCGTGCTGCGCGGCAATCTCGCACCGAAGGGCGCGGTGCTGAAGCCTTCGGCTGCCTCGCCGCATCTCCTGGTGCACAAGGGCAGGGCAGTCGTGTTCGAGGATATCGACGACTACAAGGCCAAGATCAACGACGACAATCTCGACATCGACGAGACCTGCGTCATGGTCATGAAGAATTGCGGCCCGAAGGGCTACCCCGGCATGGCCGAAGTCGGCAACATGGGACTGCCGCCCAAGGTGCTGAAGAAGGGCATCCTCGACATGGTGCGCATCTCCGATGCCCGCATGTCCGGAACGGCCTACGGCACCGTCGTTCTGCACACTTCTCCGGAAGCGGCCGTCGGCGGTCCGCTCGCGGTCGTGAAGAACGGTGATATGATCGAGCTCGACGTGCCGAACCGTCGCTTGCATCTCGACATTTCCGATGAGGAGCTGGCGCGGCGGCTTGCCGAATGGCAGCCGAACCACGATCTGCCGACGTCGGGCTATGCCTTCCTGCATCAGCAGCATGTCGAAGGCGCCGATACCGGCGCCGACCTCGACTTCCTCAAGGGATGTCGCGGAAATGCTGTCGGCAAGGACAGCCACTGACAAGGCATCTATCCGAAGCTGGAAAAGGCGGGCACTTCATCCCGCCTTTTTCTTTGCGCTTACTACGAAAATGTCTATATTGCTGTACATATGTACAGGAGGTAGGGTCATGTCGAAGGTGGTCGGCGCCACTGAGTTCAAGGCGAAATGCCTGAACCTTATCGATCAGATGCAGAGCGATGACGAAACCATCGTGATCACCAAGCGCGGCAGGCCTGTTGCGGTGCTCTCACCGGCACGCGAGGCAAACCAGCGGAAAAGCATTCTTGGTGCGATGAAGGGCAGCGTCCTACGCTATGACGATCCGATGTCCCCGGCAGGCGAGCCGGAGGATTGGGAAGCCGTCCGTTGATCGTCATTGACACCCATATCCTGATCTGGGCGATGCATGATGATGCGCGTCTCGGTTCACAGGCCCGGCGCATCATCGACGAGATGACGGAGAAAAGCCGGATCCTGATTTCGGCGATTACACCTTGGGAAATCGCGATGCTTGTGCAGAAAGGACGCTTGGCTCTCGGCGACGATGTCGGGCGGTGGATCGATAGTGCGTTGGCGCTGCCGGGACTTGAACTGGCACCGATTGAGCCATCCATTGCAGTGGATAGCGTTCGGTTGCCCGGTACTTTTCATGCCGATCCCGCCGACCGCCTCATCGTCGCCACAGCCCGTTTCCATCGCGTGCCGTTAATGACGGCCGATCAGGCGATTCTCGGCTATGGCGGGCATGGCCACCTCCAGGTTTTTGCAGCAGATTGATTGCTGTCCGGCGGCTTGCCCGAGCATCCAATGCATGTCGCCCGGAAGTGTGCAGCGCTTCCGGGGCAACGACACGCATAAAATCAAAGGGCTAGCGCATCGTATGAATTAAATTTGATCCGACGCGCTTTAGAATGCGCCGGTAATCGGATCACCAGCCGGGTCTGCAGCGGGACGTGGATTATAGTTCGCCTGTGCTGCTTAGCTCTGGCTTTGGTTTTGCATTTGGCCGCCGTCCTCGACCTTCACCGTCACCGACAGGGTCTCGCCCGGAGTGCCAATGCGCATGCCTGAAATCGGCGCGGCGTCGCGATAGCAGAGGCCGGAGGCGACGCGGACATAGCGTTCATCCGGGCAGATTTCGTTGGCCGGATCGAAGCCGACCCAGCCGAGACCGGGAATATGGGCTTCGGCCCAGGCATGGGTCGCCGCCTGCTCGACCTTTTCTTCCATCATCAGATAGCCAGAGACATAACGCGCCGGCACCTGCAGGGCCCGGGCGGCGGATACGAAGATATGCGCATGATCCTGGCAGACGCCGCTCTTCTTCTCCAGCGCCTGTTCGGCCGTCGTCGCGGCGTTGCTGGTGCCGGGCTTATAGTCAACAGTCTCATGGATTGCCGCCATCAGCGCATGCATGCGGGCAAGCTCGTTGTCGCCGCCGACGCTCTTGACGAGTTCTTTGACCAGCTTGCCGCCCTTGGTCAGCGGCGTCTCGCGCAGGAAGAGCCAAAGCGGGCAGAAGCCGGTGTGCGGGCCGGTGACACCATTATTGTCCGCCGTCTCGATCTCGCCCTCGGCCAGGATGCGCGTCACGTGCTGCGCGCCTTCCAGCGAGACCAGATTGACGTGGTTGCCGTACTGGTCGTCATACTCCACCTCGGGTGTGGCGCCCTCGACGTTCAGCGACCATCCGAGCACCTTCTGAGCAGCGGTTGTCGGCGGCGTCAGTCTGAGGCGCTGCAGCGAGAACTGCGCCGGTTCGTCGTAGCGGTATTCGGTGAGGTGGCTGATCTTCAGTCTCATGGTCTGATCCGCTTAAACGTAGAACCGGTAGCCGTCGGAAATCTCCGCGCCGAGCTGGTTGTTGCGCGAGACGAAATCCTCCAGGAATTCGTGCAGGCCCTGATCCATGATGTCGCGGATCGCCCGCGTCTGCAGCGTGGTGCGGATCGCGGCGGCGGTGTCGTGGGCCGGCAGCCGCGCCTCGTAATCCTGGGCGAGATAGCCGAGATTGCTGACGATCTTTTCGTAGCAATAGGCAAGCGAACGCGGCATCTGGACGTTCAGCGTCAGGAAGTCGGCGATGTTCATCGCCCGGTATTCGCCGTCGTACGCCCAGCTATAGGCGCGGTGGGCGGAGACCGAGCGCAGGATCGATTCCCACTGCACATTGTCGAGCGAGGAGCCAACCGCCGAGACCGATGGCAGCAGCACGTAATATTTCACGTCGAGAATGCGGCTGGTATTGTCGGCCCGCTCGATGAAGGTGCCGATGCGGGCAAAGTTATAGAGCTCGTTGCGCAGCGTTGAACCGTGGAAGGCACCGCGGATCAGCCCGGCGCGGCGCTTGATGACGTCGATCACCTCGGGCATCTCGGCCGGCTTGACGCGCTTTTCGAGCAGCGACTTCAAGTCGATCCAGCATTCGTTGGTCGCTTCCCAGGTCTCGCGCGTCAGCGCGGTGCGCACCATGCGGGCGTTGTTGCGGCCGGACTCGATGCAGGACATGACGCTCGACGGATTGGCGCGATCGCGCAGGAGATAGTCGATCGCATCCGCATTCGTCAGCTTCGCGTGGCCCTCGTCATAGGCCTCGCGCACGCCGGCACTTTGCAGCACGCCATCCCAGTTGTCGTCGCCGGCGCTGCTGCGGGTCAGCGACATGCGCAGCCCGGCATCGACGAGGCGGGCGATATTTTCGGCGCGCTCGATGTAGCGGAACATCCAGTAGAGGCCGTTTGCAGTTCTTCCGAGCATCAGTCCTCCAATACCCAGGTGTCTTTGGTGCCGCCGCCCTGGCTGGAATTGACCACCAGAGAGCCCTGCTTCAGCGCCACGCGGGTGAGCCCGCCCGGAATGATCTGAACCTTGTCCGAGACGAGCACATAAGGGCGCAGATCGACATGGCGCGGCGCGATCCCCTTGTTGACGAGGATCGGCACGGTGGAGAGCGACAGCGTCGGTTGGGCGATGTAGTTGTTCGGCTTGGCTTTCAGTTTTTCGGCGAAGTCGGCACGCTCTTTCTTCGAGGCCGTCGGGCCGACCAGCATGCCGTAGCCACCGGAGCCGTGCACTTCCTTGACGACCAGCTCCTCCAGGTGCTCCAGCACGTATTTCAGGCTTGATGCTTCCGAGCAGCGCCAGGTCGGCACGTTTTCAAGCAGCGCTTTGCGACCCGTGTAGAATTCGACAATCTCCGGCATATAGGAATAGATCGCCTTGTCGTCGCAAATGCCGGTGCCGGGCGCGTTGGCAATGGTGATGTTGCCGGAACGGTAGACGTCCATAATGCCGGGAATGCCGAGCGCGGAATCGGCCCGGAAGGTCAGGGGATCGAGGAAGTCGTCGTCGACGCGGCGGTAGAGCACGTCGATCGCCTCGTAGCCGCGGGTCGTGCGCATTTTCACCTTGCCATCGATGACGCGCAGATCAGAGCCCTCGACCAGTTCGACGCCCATCATGTCGGCGAGGAAGGAATGCTCGTAATAGGCCGAATTATAGATGCCGGGGGTCAGCACCGCCACGCGCGGCTTGCCGGTGCAGCCGGGAGGGGCGAGCGAAGCAAGGCTCTGGCGCAGCAGATAGGGATAGTCTTCGACGCGCTGCACCTTGTTCTCATGGAAGAGTTCCGGGAACATCTGCATCATGGTTTCCCGGTTTTCGAGCATGTAGCTGACGCCGGAAGGCGTGCGGGCATTGTCCTCCAGCACGTAGAACTGATCCTCGCCGGTGCGCACGATGTCGGTACCGACGATATGGGTGTAGACGCCGCCGGGCGGACGGAAGCCGATCATCTCGGACAGAAAGGCGACATTGTGCTCGATCAGCTCGCGCGGAACGCGGCCGGCACGGATGATTTCCTGCTTATGGTAGATATCGTCGAGGAAGGAGTTGAGGGCGATCACCCGCTGTTCAATACCTTGGGCAAGCTTGCGCCATTCGCGGGCGGAGATGATGCGGGGAATGATGTCGAAGGGGATGAGCTTTTCGGAGCTGTCGGCGTGGCCGTAGACCGCGAAGGTGATGCCGGTCTTTCGGAAGATGTTTTCCGCATCGCGGGATTTGGCAATCAGATGCGACCGGTCTTGGCTGTTGTACCACTCGAAATATTTTTCATAAGGCGGGCGAGGACTTTCGTCCCCGGTAATCATTTCGTCAAATGCCAAAGGTGCGGCTCCCCTTTTTTGCTCATTTGAATACAACGCAAATTGCAATGCAAGAACCATGCGCAGTTCGGGGAAAAGATTTTGCATTGCGGGAAAGAGGCGGATTTTACGGGCATTTGCGGTGATATGGCGCGGGGTGCGGATGGTTGTTTGGTAAAGACTGCTCAAAATGTGAGCAGATGATGGTTTTTCGCTCGGGCGGTACGTGGGAGCGCGGCCTTTCCACACACTCCACATTGTGCCTGTCACAGGAATCCAGCCACGGCGCGTCCGCGCATGAAATGACTTCTAAAGTGAAGAGTGTCTATCGCGCCCAAGGACTTGGGCGCACTGGATTCCTGTGACGGGCACATGAATGAGGTAGAGGGTAGGGAAGCGCTGGCGAATCCTCACTGCGGTAGCATACTGACGAGCTTCCGACAGGGCTCGTTCGTCACATTGAACCTCATCTTCCGGCTTGGCGATTGTCCCAACCATCAGCCAAATTTCAAATAAGCATCAACGCTTCGCCTTTGACTGCGACCGTCGGCAGAAGCTATCAGCACGACGAACTCTTTTCCGCTGAGCAGCTCCATGTCCCTCGCCCGCTTCGCCCCCGCCGTTTTCGTCCTGCTCTGGTCCACGGGCTGGGTGGTGGCGAAATATGCGGCGCTGCATTCCGAGCCCTTTACCTTCCTTTCGATACGTTACGCGCTGTCGGCCTTGGCGTTCCTCGCCTTTTGCCTGGCGACCGGGGCGCAATGGCCGAAAAGTCGGGTGACGGCGCTGCGGGCCGTTTATTCCGGTTTCTTCCTGCACGGCTTTTATCTCGCCGGCCTCTGGTGGGCGATTGCCAATGGCGTGCCGGCCGGCATATCGGGTATCATCGCGGCGCTGCAGCCGTTATTAACGGCGATGGCGGCTCCGTTTCTCGTCGGCGAGCGGTTGCAGCAGACGCAGAAACTCGGCCTTGTCTTCGGCTTCATCGGCATTGCCATTGCCATTTCGCCGAAACTCCTCGATCCGGCGACCGCCGATCTCACGCATGCGGCGCTGCCGCTGGCGATCAACCTTATCGCCATGGGGGCCGTCACCTACGGCACGCTCTACCAGAAGAAGCACCTGCAATCCGGCGATCTCAGGTCGATCGCGACGCTGCAATATGTCGGGGCATTGATTTTCACGTTGCCGCTTTCGCTGCTCTTTGAGCATCAGCAATTCGACGGCACCGCGCAGGCCTTTGCCGCGCTGATCTGGTCGGTCTTCGGACTGTCGATGGGTGGTGTCGGGCTGCTGCTTTATCTGATCCGCCGGGGGCAGGTATCCCGCGCCGCCTCGCTGATCTATCTGATGCCGCCTGCCGTCGCTTTCGAAGCCTTCATCGTCTTCGGGGAACCGCTGACCGTGCCGTTGATTCTGGGTACGGTGATCGTGGTCGTCGGCGTCTATCTGACCAACCGCAAGGCGGTCGAACGCCGCAAACCTGTGGAAGCATAAATAGCAAAAGGCCGGAGAAAACCCCGGCCTTTCCACTTTTCAATCGATCGATGATCAGGCGCGTTCGCGGCGCTGGCCACCATTGCGGGAGCCGGAGCCGCCGCGGCGATTGCCGCCATTGCCCTCGCGCCGTGGTTCGCCGCCCTGGGCCTGATGCTGGCCGCGGTCGTCGCCGTGCTTTCGGGCAGGGCGACCGTGGGCGTGACGGTTATTGCCGCGGTGATGTCCACTCGGCTCGCCATTGGCGTGAGCGCCGTGATGTGCGGGACGCTGCGGCTTTGCCGAGGGGCGGAAGTCGGAGGTCGAGACCAGATCATTGTCGGGGCCGAGGTCCGGGGCCGCTTCGCCGCGGCGCTGGCCGCGGAAGTCCTCGTTGCGGCCTGTGCGTTCGGGACGCGGGCGGCGTTCCTGGCGGCTGCCGCGATGTTCCGAGCGGTTCGCATCGCCACGGCCTTCGCCGCGACCCTGGCCTTCGCGACCTTGACCTTCGCGACCATGGCCGCCACCGCGGTTGCGGTTGTTGCCATTGCCGTTGCCGCGGCGGGGGCCGCTATTGCCGATATTGGCCGGCGGTTCGCCGCTTGCGACTGCGATGTCGATGCCCATCAGGCGCTCGATATCACGCAGCAGCTTGGCTTCGTCGGGAGCACAGAAGGCAATCGCGATGCCGTCGCGGCCGGCGCGCGCCGTGCGGCCAATGCGATGGACATAGGCGTCGGGCACTTCCGGCAGGTCGTAGTTGTAGACGTGGCTGACGGCAGGAATGTCGATGCCGCGGGCGGCAACGTCGGTGGCGATCAGCGTCTTGATGCTGCCGTCACGAAAGGCCTTCAGCGCCCGCTCGCGCTGCCCCTGGCTCTTGTTGCCGTGGATCGAGGCGACGGAGTAGCCGATATTGTCGAGATGCTTCATCAGCTTCTCGGCACCGTGCTTGGTGCGCAGGAAGACGATGGCGCGGCCGTCGGGATTTTCGGTCAGCGACTTGCGCAGCAGCTCGGTCTTGTCGTTCTTGCCGGCGACGAAATGGACATACTGCTCGACCTTGTCGGCAGCCTTGCCCGGAGGCGTCACTTCGACCTTGACTGGATCGACAAGATATTCGCCGGCGAGATCGGCGATCGCCTTCGGCATGGTGGCCGAAAACAGCATGGTCTGGCGCTTCTTCGGCACCAGCTTGGCGATCTTGCGCAGATCGTGCACGAAGCCGAGATCGAGCATCTGGTCGGCTTCATCGAGAACGAGATAGCGCACCGTGGTCAGGGTGATGGCGCGGCGATTGACGAGATCGAGCAGGCGGCCGGGGGTGGCGACCAGGACATCGGTGCCTTTTTCCAGCTGGAGCTGCTGCTTGTTGATGGAGACGCCGCCGACGACGACATTGATGCGCAGCGGCGATTTGCGGATGAATTTCTTCAGATTGTCGGCGATCTGGTTCACCAGTTCGCGGGTCGGCGCCAGGATCAGCGTCCGCGTCGTGCGGTTGTCGGGTCGACGCTCGTCGGCAAGCAGCTTTTCGATAAGCGGCAGGCCGAAGGCGGCAGTCTTGCCGGTGCCAGTCTGGGCAAGACCAATCAGGTCTCGGCCCTGCAGGAGGAGGGGGATGGCCTGTTCCTGGATCGGCGTCGGCGTTTCGATGCCGAGCTGAAACAAGGTGGCGACGATCGGCTTGGAGACACCAAGCGATTCAAAATTAGTCAAGGCATAACCTTTCGGGGCGCCACAATGACTATCGCCGGAACGCACCATGCGATCCGGTTTCATTCTGGCGTCAAGAACCCCGCGTGAAGTGGGAACTTGTGAGTTGGAAAAAGCTTTCCAGCGCTTCTGGCCGCTAATGGGAGAGTGCGGCCTCTATCGAAATGCGCTTTTGTCCCTTCTTCCTGCGTTTCGTATTTTTTAGCAGGGGCACGCTCACGCGGCGGCCGGAAGGGTGAAAGCTGAGCCGCATTTGGGCTAATTCGCGTGGAAAGTCAAGTGCGGTGCACAAAAAGCCTTAGCTCGGATCGGGCGACGGCATTTTCAGGATGAAGTTTTCCGACGCGCTTTCCGCGCCATTGACGAGGATGGCGATGCGGTGTTGCCCGGGATAATAGCGTCGCGTGGTGATCGGCCGCATGGCGTGGCGGCGCTCGATCGCCTGGCTCTGCCCGGGCGCAAGCATGATCGACTTGCACTTGAAGACCTTCGGGGACAGCGAGCCGTCAGCCTTCACATGGTGGATAGCGTAGTCGATCATGACCGATTGCGCGGCCTTGCCGGCATTGGTCACCCGGATTGCGAAATCCAGCCCTTCACCGAACATCACCTCGCCGTTGACCAGGCGGAGTTCGCATTCGAGCGACGCGGATGCGCCGAAGCCGAAATTGGCGAGCGCCTGAGCATGGCCCTTCTTCAAGAGCGTGCGCGAGGCATGTTTCAGCAGGCGGCGGCGTTCGCTGGAGGCGCCCTGGATATGGCCGGCGATGAAGGCGGCGACCGTATCCGGATGATCCTTTGCGATATCGTTCAGGCTGTTGGCGACGGAGCGGCGGACATAATCTTCCGGATCGTCCATCAGCGCGGTCAGGATCGGCAGGATCGGCGCGGGATCCTTGACGAGCTGCGGCAGGCGCATGGCCCAGGGCAGACGCGGCCGCGTTCCCTCGCTCGCCAGCCGGCGCACATGCTGGTCGGGATCATCGAGCCAGCCGGAGATGATGGCAAGCGCGCGCTGCTGGTCGCGATGGATGAAGGGACGGATACCGAATTCGGCGGTGAAATGCGGCGTCAGCGCCTTGAGGAGATCGAGGCCAAGCTCGAAATGATCGGGGCCGCGCGCGGCGATGAACTGGTTGACCGGCAGCAGCATCCAGCCGGACAGTCCTGGCCTGGCTAATGTAGGCAAGCTCGCCTTCAGGATGGCGGCTGCTTCAATAAAATCGTCGGGAAGGGTGGCAAACAGCGCGTCGCGGATCAGCGCCGAACGTTCCATCAGTTCCAGCGAATCGAGTCGATCGGTCGCCAACCGCATGAAACGCTGCTCGTCGAAGGCCGGCGCATTGGCGGCGATGCGGTCGGCCATATCGCCGACCAGCGCCGCATGCAGCAGGTTCTTGAGTGGTTCCGGCATGCTGATCCTCTCGCGATCTTTCAGCGCAGCGGCGCTGTTGATTTCCTGGGAATGAGTGTCGGAGCCGAAATCCGGATGCGGTCGTCGACGGAACCGCCATCACCCGCAAGGAGATCAAGGGCATTTGCAGCGATCTGCTCGAACGGGACGCGCAACGTCGTGAGCGGCGTAGGAAGGTGGCTGACGATCGGAATGTCATTGTAACCGACGATCGATATATCCTGCGGTACGGAAAGGCCAAATTTGGTCAACCCCGACAAGGCGCCGATGGCGGTATTGTCGTTGACGGCAAAAATAGCGGTGGGGCGAGGGCTAAGGTTCATCAGCGTCTCGACGGCGACGGCGCCGGACTCAATGCCGAATGTCGAGGGGATGATGCAGGAGGGATCCACAGTCATTCTCGCTTCGTTCAGTGCTTGGCTGAAACCCTCCACGCGGCCTCGCGAACTGGAGGCATAGGACGGGCCGGCAATGACGCCGATCCTGCGATGGCCGAGGTCGAGCAGGTGGCGGGCGGCGAGGTAGCCGCCCAGCCTGTCATCGCCAACGGAGGAAAGGCTGTGGCCGTCGGTTCGCAGCGCCAGCACATAGGGAACACCGCGTCTCGCCAGCTCGTCCGGAAAGTCGTCATCTTCCCGCGCCGTGGAAAGGATCAGTCCATCGACGCCGCGTCTCAGCAGGGACTCGGCGGCAAGGCGGTCGGCCTTCGGCTTGTCGTCGGTGGTGGCGACAATAGCGAAGCGGCCCGTACGACTGCAGGCTTTGGCGAGCGCTTCGTAAAGCATAGCCATGACCGTATCCGTCAGCCTCGGCACGATCACGCCGACTGTCATGGTGTTGCCACGCCTGAGGCTCGCTGCCGAAACATCCCTGACGTAGCCAAGCTCTTCCGCCACCTTGCGAACGCGGCGGGCGGTCTCGCTGTCGGAGCGGGGAAGCCGCTCGTCCAGGACGCGGGATACGGTGGATTTGGAAACGCCGGCTGCGGCAGCCACGTCAAGAATGGTGACGCGGCTTTGACCGGGGATTTCGTCCAACTTTGAATTCATTGAAGCTTTTCCTTCGAGTCGCGGCAGTGGGGCGCCGTTCGCGAACATGCACCAAAAAAAGAATTGACTCCAGAGAATTCGAGAACGATAGTGGGAACGTTCCCACTAACGATCCCGTCGCTGATCGTGAATGAGCAGCGATCGCAAAGGAGGAGATCAAGATGCAACCGATGGATCTGCGCGGGCTGAGCCCGGCGCCCGTTACCGCCTTCACTCGCGACGGCGAAGTCGACCACAAGGCCAACGCAAAGATCGCCAAATGGCTGGTTTCGATGGAAGGCGTCAAAAGCCTCGTCATTCTCGGCCATGCCGGTGAGGGCACTTTCCTCACCGAGGAGGAGCGCCTCGCTCTTATCCGCACCTATGTCGAGGCGGTCGACGGCGCCGTGCCGATCATTGCCGGGATCACCGGCGAAGGTACCAAGGTTGCTGCCGAAGAGGCGAAAAAGTGCAAGGCCGCCGGCGCCACCGGCGCGCTTGTCTATCCGAACCATGGCTGGCTGCGCTTCGGCTTTCAGAAGGGCGCTCCCCAGGATCGCTACAAGGCGATCTGGCAGGAATCCGGCCTGAAGTGCATCCTGTTCCAATATCCTGACGCCACCAAGGCATCCTATGATCTCGACACGCAGTTGGCGATCGCCACGCAGGAAGGTGTCGTCGCCACCAAGAACGGCGTGCGCAACATGAAGCGCTGGTACGTCGAGATTCCGGAACTGAAGAAGGCCAACCCCAATCTTCAGGTTCTGAGCTGCCACGACGAATGGCTGCTGCCGACCATGTTCGACGTCGACGGCTTGCTGGTCGGCTATGGCAATATCGCGCCGGAACTGCTGATCGACTTGATCAAGGCAGGCAAGGCGCAGAACTATCCAGAAGCCCGGAAGATTTTCGAACGCCTTCTGCCGGTGACTCGGGCCGTCTATCATCGCGGCTCCCATATGGAGGGCACCGTGGCGCTCAAACTCGGTCTCGTCCATCGCGGCATGCTTGATCATGCGACCATCCGCGAGCCGCTGAAGAACCTTGGCGAAAAGGCCGAGGCGGAAATTTTTGCCGCCTTCGACGCCGCCGGTATCGGCCGCGTCGACCAGCTCCTGGCTGCCGAGTGATGCATCCGACGCTCCTGCGCATGCCGCGGGGGCGTCATTCCGATGGGAGGGAGGAAGCTGTGGAAAGCAGCCTTTGCCGAAGATCGCATTTCCTTTTGAAGCCCATTGCACTGACAGGACAAGCTGACACGTAGCAATAAACATCGAACAGGAGCGCCCCTGGCCGGGAGAGTGGTAGCCGCGGGGCGAGAAGGAGGAACCAATGAATGTCATGCAGCCTATGCCGGCCGAGGCGGCGAATGCCGCTGATCAACAGGCCGAAATCAGCGCTCGCCTGGAGCGTCTTCCCATCACCCGCGAGGTCTTCTGGGCTCGCAATATCATTGGCGCAGCCACTTTTTTCGACGGCTATACGGTGATCGCCATCGCTTATGCCATGCCGGTGATGGTGCGCGAGTGGGGGCTCAGCCCTGCACAGACCGGCATGATCCTGTCGATGGGCTATCTTGGCCAATTGATCGGCGCCGTCCTGTTCGGCTGGCTCGCCGAGAAGATCGGTCGGCTGAAAGTTCTTCTGTTCACGATCCTGCTCTTCGTCAGCATGGATGTCGCCTGCCTGTTTGCCGCCGGCGCCGGCATGATGATGGCCTTCCGGTTCGTCCAGGGGATCGGCACGGGCGGTGAGGTGCCTGTCGCAAGCGCCTATATCAATGAGCTGATCGGATCGAAGGGGCGCGGCAAATTCTTCCTTCTCTACGAGGTCATGTTCCTGCTCGGCCTGGTCGGCGCCGGGCTGATCGGCTACTTCATGGTGCCGGTCTACGGCTGGAAGGCGATGTTCGTCGTCGGCCTCGTTCCCGCAATCCTGATGATCCCGTTGCGCTGGTTCCTGAAGGAGTCACCGCGCTGGCTGGCCGCAAACGGTCGCTACGAGGAAGCCGACGCGATCGTCACCCGCATGGAAGAGAGTGCTCGCGCAGCCGGCAAGGAGCTGCCTGAGCCGAAGCGCGTCCAGGCGCCGGTCCGCCGTACATCCGACTGGCGGGAGCTCTTCCAGGGCATTTACCTGAAGCGAACGCTCACCATCTGGGCCATGTGGTTCACCGCCTATACGGTCGCCAACGGTACGATTACATGGCTGCCGACGCTCTATCGGCAGGTCTTCAACCTTCCGCTGCAAACGAGCATCTTTTATGGGTTCCTGACCTCGCTCGGAGGCGTGATCGCCGCCGTCATCTGCGCGCTGCTCATCGATAAGGTGGGGCGCAAGCGCTGGTACACCGGCGCGCTGCTTCTGGCTCCGCTGCCGCTGCTGGCGCTCGCGTGGCTCGGCGCAACCTCCGCCATTCAGGTTCTGGTGCTTGGCGGTCTTGCCTATGCCATCGTCCAGACCGTCACCTTTTCGCTCTATCTCTACTCGGCGGAAATCTATCCGACACGCCTCAGGGCGCTCGGAACGGGAAGCGGCAGCGCCTGGCTCCGCCTGGGTTCATCGACCGGGCCGATCATCGTCGGCACGCTGATGTCTTCCCTGGGCATTCAATACGTGTTCGCGAGTTTCGCAGCCATCCTGATCGTCGGCGCGATCGTGACTATGTTCTTTGCCGTGGAAACCAAGGGCCGCGTTCTGGAGGAACTTTCTCCGTAACGGATGCAGTTCCGGTGCTAGCAATTGATCTGGCGGGCGAAAGCCCGCCAGATCAGCTCGTTGTAACCGGCAAACCGCCGCCGCCGGGAGGTCAAGCGGCACCGGATGCGGCTTGCTCTATTCCGGGCAGACCTTGACGCGATAAGGCTCGCCCCAGCGATCATGCCGCCATTCGATGTGGCAATAGGATGGCCGGTAATAGCTTCGGTAGACGGGGTAAGGGCGATAGACGGGATAGGCCGGATAAACCGGGTAGGCGGGGCGGGCGGCCTCGGACAGCAGCGCGCCGCCGACGACGCCGGCGGCGAGGCCGCCCCAGAAGGCATCGCGTGGACGGGCATCGGCGGTGGTGGCGGTGGCGAGCGAGGCGCTTGCAAGGGTCAGCGCGATCAGGCCCGTCGCCATGGTCTTATGAAAAACGGACATGTTAACTTCCTTATCTAGACTGGCTTCGATAAAGCCGTGTTCAGACTCCGCCCCGATCGCGGCGGCGCGATGGCTGCGCAAGCGCTTGCCGCATTAAATTTTCGTCATGATTTCAACGGCCCGTGACATGGTAGCCCGTTGTTCAAGGCGGCAGATTGCCGACTGCGACCCGGTCCTTTCAGTCTCGTGCCACCCGGGCGGTCAATCCGGGGATGTTTGGCTCGGTGAAGCGGCCTTAAAAATCCGCTGCTGAAATATATGGTTAAAACCTTGTTAAAAGCCTTGGCGTTATAGTCTTTGTCGTTGATATTTCATTTATTGCGGGAGCGACGATTTCTTGAAATCAGCCGGGGACATATTGGAGTTGGCTTGCCGCCGGATCGCTGATCTGGATACCCCCGCCTATGTCAAGAACAGCGAGCTGCGCTATGTCGCCGTCAACGAGGCCTATGCCCGTTTCCTCGGCTGCGAGATTTCCGATTTCATCGGCAGGCGCAGCCGCGAACTCTTCGACCGTCCAGAAGAGGAGGAGCGTGAGGACAAGGAACGTCGCGCGCTGGTATTCGGCACCGAGGAAAATGCCACCTGCTTCGACGCGGCGAGCCTCAACCGTGAGCGCATCCAGATCGAAAGTTTCTCGCCGTCTCCGGAGCGGATCTATGTGCTCGGGATCTTCGAAGCCCGCGAGCGCCGGGTTGCCGACAACAAGGGGATCGGCGGCAGCCCTCAGACTGTAAACGATTCCGGGATCGCAAGCGATCCTGGCTCAGCCGCCGATCTTGCCCAGGTGCGTGAGGCACTGGAAAAGCTCGATCACCCGATCGGCATCTTCGCCGCGGACGGCCGCCCGCTGGTTGTCAACGCCGCCTACCGCAAGGGCGCACGTCCTGCGCCCGCCGGCGATTCGGCCTGGGGTGACAGCGTCAGCGAACTCGACGCGCTGCGCACCGTGCTGGAAGATCTGCCGGTTGCGGTCTTCGTGCGCGACGACAAGCATCGCCTGATCTATGCCAACAAATATTACGAGACCTTCAGCGGCGGCACCCGCTCCGAATATCTGGGAATGACCGAACACGAGATGTTCGGGCCGGAAGGTGCTGAGCCGATCTACCAGGAAAACCTGCTGGCGCTCAGGGATGGCATTTCGGTGGAGCTCGAGAGCGAGATGCCGAGCAAGGGCGGCCACGTCTATCCCGTCATCTCCCGCGTCAACCGCGTCATCACGGCGGATGGGCGAACCTATGTCGTCGGCTCCTTTTCCGACATCTCGCCGCTCAAGGAGCGCGAGAAGGCGCTGATCGCCTCGCGCAAGCAGGAAGAAGTGCTGCATCGGGATATCGAGAGCATCCTGCGGTCGCTGCCGATCGGCGTGCTGATCCTCGATAACGATCACCGGATTCTCTACGTCAACGACGAATTCTACAGTATCTGGGAGCTGCCGCGCGAGGATCGTTTCGACGGGCGCCCCTTCATCGATGTCATTCGCCGGAACTACGAACTCGGGCGCTACGACGGGACGCGAACGCCGGAAGAGCTCTATGCCTTTCGCAAGCATTTGTTCGAAGCCGAGGAGCCGGAGCCGATCGAGGTCGGCTGGGCGGGCGGCAAATCCGTCATCTTCGACAGCCGGCGCATTTCCAACGACCGCATCCTGCTGACCTATGCCGATATTTCGGCGGTGCGCGAGCGGGAGAAGGAAATTCACGAGACCCGCGCCGCGCTCGAGCGGGTCGGCGAAATGATGCGCGATGCGACGCACGCCATGTCGCAGGGGCTTGCCATCGTCCAGGACGGCATTATCAAGATGTCCAACGAGGCGATGGCCGATATCTTGCAGATCCCGCCGCATTATATCGCGGCCGGCCAAGGCTGGCTCGGCATGTTCGAATTCTGCGCGGCGCGCGGCGATTTTCATGATGCGGCGGCCGAAATCCTGGAGGGCTGGCGCGCCAATATCGCGGCAAGGCAACCGATCTCAACCGTCTTCCATGTCGGCGGCGAGCGCTGGGTGAATATGGATGCGACGGTCAGCACGGGGCAGCATTGGGTGGCGCTGTTTACCGATGTCACCGAGCTCAAGAGCCGTGAGGAGGAATTGCGTGAGCTGTTGTCGCGCGCCGAAGCCGCCGACCGCGCCAAATCCGAATTCCTCGCCAATATGAGCCATGAGATCCGCACGCCGATGAACGGCGTGCTCGGCATGGCGGAGCTGCTGGCCAAGACCAATCTCGATACGCGCCAGAAAACCTTCATCGACATCATCGTCAAGTCGGGCAATGCGCTGTTGACGATCATCAACGACATTCTCGATTTCTCGAAGATCGATGCCGGACAGATGACGCTGCGCAAGGCGGCCTTCGATATCACTGAAGCGGTGGAGGATGTGGCGACGCTTCTCTCCTCGCATGCCGCAGAGAAGAACATCGAGCTGCTGGTGCGGGCCGCACCCGATCTGCCCGCCGCCGTGATCGGCGATGCCGGCCGCTTCCGCCAGATTGTCACCAATCTCGTCGGCAATGCCGTCAAGTTCACCGAGCGTGGCCATGTCTTCGTCGATGTCGGCTTCGAGACCGTCGCCGGCGGCGAGATCATGGCAAATATCCGGATCGAGGATACGGGTATCGGCATTCCTCAGGAAAAGCTGGAATCGGTGTTCGACAAGTTCTCGCAGGTCGACGCTTCCTCGACCCGGCGGCATGAGGGAACAGGCCTCGGACTTGCGATCACGGCCGGGCTCGTCGACCTCTTTGGCGGATATATCAAAGTCGAGAGCCAATGGGGCAAGGGCTCGGTCTTCACCGTCAAACTGCCCTTTGCGGTGGCGGCCGCTCACCTCGAGCCGAAGCCGCTGCCGATCAACGTGCAGGGCGCGCGCATCCTCGTCATCGACGACAATGAGGTCAACCGGCGCATCCTCACCGAGCAGCTTTCGCTCTGGGGCTTCGACGGCGTCGCTGCGGAAGGCGGCGGCACCGGCCTTGCGATCCTGGAGGCGGCGGCCGATCTCGGTGTTACCGTCGATGCCGTCATACTCGACTATCACATGCCCGACATGAACGGCGCCAATGTCGCCCGCCGGCTGCGCGCCGATCCCCGCTTTGTCGAGCTGCCGATCATTTTCCTGACGTCGATGGATATCTCGGGCACGGAAAAGGAGTTCGCGGCGCTGAACGGCCAGGCGCATCTAATGAAGCCGGCGCGCGCCAACGTGCTGCGTAACACCGTCGTCGAGGTGGTTCGCGCCCGGCGCGTGAAGCAGGCTTCGCAGGCCGAAATCACCCGGTTGCAGGCCGAAACGGCCGTGCCGGCACCGGTGCCTGCGCCTGCGCTGCAGAAGCGGGCAGCTGAATTCGTCGACGTGCTCGTCGCCGAAGACAACGAGGTCAACCAGATCGTCTTCACCCAGATCCTGCAGGGAACCGGGCTTTCCTTCCTTGTTGTCAATAACGGGCAGGAGGCAGTCGCGGCCTGGGAGAGCCACACGCCGCGCATCATCATGATGGATGTCTCGATGCCCGTCATGAACGGCCATGAGGCGACCCGGACGATCCGCGAAAGGGAAAAGGGACAGGGTCAGCGGGTGCCGATCATCGGCGTCACCGCTCATGCACTCGAAAGCGACCGGGAGGCTTGCCTCGACGCCGGCATGGACGATTACATGTCGAAGCCGATCAGCCCCGAGCTGCTGGAAGAAAAGATCCGGCAATGGATTGACAAGGACGACCAGCAGCCGGGGCGTACGAGCTACTGATCCGAACCGACGAATGCCGGCAAGCTCTAGCTGGAAGGCGCCTTCACACCGCAGAGCATTTCCCGCTTGCCGGCGAACCCTTTGCGGCGTTCCACGCCAAAGCCGGCGGCGATGAGATTGCGGCGCACGAAGCCGGCCGCGGCATAGGTGGCGAAGGTGCCGTCGACGGCGGTCCTTTCGTTGACCTCACGCATCAGTTCCCCCGACCACATGTCGCCGTTGCGGGACGGGGCGAAGCCGTCGAGATACCAGGCGTCGAAGCCCGGCTTCGCCGTCATGACGCCGTCGAGGGCCGGGCCGCAGACGACGCTCAGCCGCGTCTGGTTGTCGAGGTCGAGCGAGACGGTCCCATTAGGCGCTTGCGGCCAGGCCGCGGTCAGCGCTTCGCGCTCGGCATCGATCTCCGGCCAGTGCGACAGCGCCCGGCCGATCTCTTCGCCGCGCATCGGATGGAGTTCGAAGGAGATGAAATGCAGATGCTGGCCGGCCGCGCGATGCTGCTTCCATTGCCGCCAGGTCTCGGCGAAGTTCAGGCCGGTGCCGAAACCGAGTTCGCCGATCACGAATGTCTGCCGCCCGCTCCAACGCTCCGGCAGGCCGTTGCCGGCGAGGAAGACGTGGCCACATTCCAGCCGGCCATCGGTCTGGCAATAAAAATGATCGCCAAAGGTCGTGGAATAGGGCATATCGCCGTCGCGCCATTCGAGCGGCTGCGGCGCGCCCGCGCCAATCTGATCTGGGTTCACGTCTGTCATGGAAAAAGCCGATAGTCCTGCGCCGGCGTCCGGTCAATCTTCTTGCGACGTGCTGATCGTCGGCGGCGGCATCATGGGTCTCTGGGCGGCCGTCCATGCCGAGCGGTGTGGCCTAAACACCCTCCTTGCCGATGCCGGCAGGCTGGGCAGCGGTGCGAGCGGCGGCCTGCTCGGGGCCCTGATGCCGCATATGCCGGACCGCTGGTCTGAGAAGAAGCAGTTCCAGTTCGATGCGCTCGTCTCACTCGAAGCCGAAATTGCGGCGCTCGAAGCGGCAACCGGGCTTTCCGCCGGTTATAACAGGTCCGGACGGCTGATCCCGCTGCCGAAACCGCATCTCAACCGTATAGCCCGCGGCCATTCCGAGGACGCCGAGCGCCACTGGCGGGCAGGCGAGCGCCGGTTCCAATGGCATGTGCTCGACCGGCCCGATGTAGACGGCTGGGTCGAGGCCTCTGCCGGCCAGAGCGGCTTTGTGCATGATACGCTTGCCGGCCGCGTCGCCCCCCGTTCCCTGATCTCAGTGCTGATCGCGTTCCTGCAGCATGCAAAACATGTGCGCATCATGGAAAATGCTGATGTCGCTGCGCTCGATCCCGACCGGGGTACGGCTAAGATGGGCAGCGAAACCGTCACCTTCGACCGCTGCATCCTGGCCGCCGGCCATCGCTCTTTTCCCCTGCTGCAGGATCTGACATCAGGGCTGAAACAGCCGCTCGGCCGGCCGGTGAAAGGGCAGGCGGCGCTATTGAGGGCGGAGATCGACCCGGCGCTGCCGACGATCTTCCTCGACGGTCTTTATGTCGTCGCGCATGAGGGCGGGCATGTGGCGATCGGCAGCACCAGCGAGAACCGTTTCGACGATCCCGTTTCCACCGATGCCCAGCTCGACGCGCTGATCGAGGCGGCGCGCGCCATCGCTCCGATCCTTCGCGACGCTCCGATCGTCGAACGCTGGGCGGGGCTTCGCCCGAAGGCCATCGACCGCGATCCGATGATCGGCCGCCATCCCGACCACCCGCGGCTCATCGCATTGACTGGCGGTTTCAAGGTCAGCTTCGGCCTTGCCCACCGGCTGGCGGAAGCGGCAGTTTGTATCGCAGGCGATACAGATTGCGAATTTTTCCTGCCGGAAAGCTTTGCGATTTCAAGCCATATCGCTGTGGCTTCACGTTAAACGTGAATTAGGTACAGCTGTGTTTCGTTATTCTGTCATGCAAATCACCTATCTGCTTGCGCATCGGCAGCGCCCAATTTCAGCGGCGCTCACTTCCTTGATGGAGGAAATTGCATGCGCTATGCCATTTGCTTCACGCCTCCGGCGAGCGACCCGCTGTCGCTCGTGGCCGCCAATTGGCTCGGTCGAAACGTATTTTCCGGCGATATGCTGGAGCCTCCGGCCGTCCGCGGCCTCGGCATTCACGAGATCGCCTTTCATACAGCCGTGCCGCGGCGCTATGGTTTTCACGGCGTTCTGAAGGCGCCGTTCCATCTGTCCGGCGATATGTCAGAATCGCAACTCCTGCGCGATCTCATGCGTTTTGCCGGGACATTCGCTCCCTTCCAGATTTCACGTCTCGAAATTGCCCGGCTCGGCAGTTTCTACAGCCTGACGCCGAGCGCTCCTTGTGAGCAGATCCAGTATCTGGCTTCGGCGATCGTCCAGGAGTTCGATCGCTACCGCGCGCCGCTGAGCGAGGCCGACATCGAGCGCAGCGATCCAGATGGATTGTCGGCGGCGCAGTTCGCCAATCTACATCGTTGGGGCAATCCTTATGTCATGGACGAGTTCCGCTTCCATATGCCGGTGACAGGCTCCATCAACGCGATCGACATGCCCCGCATCGAACAGGCGCTGCGAACAATCTTCATGCCCATCCTGAAGGAGCCGGTGATGGTTTCGAACGTGGCATTGATGATCGAAGAGGGTGCCGGCGGTCCCTTCCGCGTCCATTCCCTGCACCCCATGGGCAAGGTCAGCGCGCGCAGGATCGCCTGAGGAACGTTAAGCTAACCGGTTGTGCCGAAAGGATAAATTCTGCCACGCAGTTTCCGTCTCGACATTCCGGCTGCGGATGATACCGTTCCCCGTCTTTTCAGAAGGTGATTTTATGGTATCCGAGACTTATCCGCGCAATCTCGTCGGCTACGGGCGTCAGACGCCCGATCCGAAATGGCCGGGCGAGGCATGCGTTGCCGTGCAGTTCGTCATCAATTACGAGGAGGGCGGCGAAAGCTCGATCCTCGACGGCGATCCGGCGTCCGAAAACCTGCTGTCGGAGATCGTCGGTGCGGCCGCCTGGCCGGGGCAGCGCAATCTCAACATGGAATCGATCTACGAATATGGTTCGCGGGCCGGCTTCTGGCGGCTCTGGCGGATGTTCACCGATCTCAAGGTACAGGCGACCGTCTACGGCGTGACGCTGGCGATGGCCCGCAACCCGGAAGCCGTCGCGGCGATGAAGGAGGCCGGCTGGGAGATTGCCAGCCACGGCTATCGCTGGCTGGAATACAAGGATTTCCCCGAGGATCTCGAGCGCAAGCATATTCTCGAAGCGGTGCGCCTGCACACCGAACTGACTGGCGAGCGGCCTTACGGCATGTATCAGGGCAAGCCTTCCGACAACACGCTTCGGCTGGTGCAGGAGGAGGGCGGTTTCCTCTATTCCTCCGATTCCTATGCCGACGACCTGCCTTACTGGGTGAAGGGTGTCGACGGGAAACCCTTCCTGATCATTCCCTATACGCTCGAAACCAACGACATGCGTTTTGCCACGGCGCAGGGCTTCAACGCGGGCGATCAGTTCTTCACCTATTTGAAGGATGCCTTCGACACGCTCTATGAGGAGGGCAAGGCGGGCAGCCCGAAGATGATGTCGGTCGGCCTGCATTGCCGCCTCGTCGGACGGCCCGGCCGGGCGGCGGCGCTGAAGCGCTTCATCGAATATGTGCTGAAGCACGATAAGGTCTGGATTCCGCGCCGCATCGAGATTGCCGAGCATTGGCACCAGCAGCATCAGCCGGACGCGCTCTGATGATATCGCGCGAGGATTTCGTCTCCCGCTTCGGCGGTGTCTTCGAACATTCGCCTTTCATCGCCGAGCGCGCCTATGACAACGGCAGCGTGAGGGAGCCGCTGACGGCATTGAGCGTGCATGCGGCGCTTGCCGCCGTTTTCCGGGCGGCAAGCCGGGAAGAGCGTCTCGGCGTGCTCAGCGCCCATCCGGATCTCGCCGGCCGCCTGGCGATCGCAGGAGAACTCACCGAAGACAGCCGCAAGGAGCAGTCGGGAGCCGGTCTCGACCGGCTGAGCCCGGCCGAGCATGCCCGCTTCAGCGAACTCAATTCGGCCTATGTCGAAAAATTCGGCTTTCCTTTCATCATCGCCGTCAAAGGGCTTGGCAAGGACGACATCCTTTCGGCCTTCGAGAGGAGGATCGGTAATGGCCGGGATGAAGAATTCGTGACCGCAACGGCGCAGGTCGAACGGATCGCACTGCTGCGCCTGACATCGATGTTGCCGGAGGGTGAATGAGCGAGCCGCGTGCTATCGACTATCTCAATGAAATGCAGAAGGCGGCCGCCGAAGCATTGTATTTTGTCGGAGGTATGGATGAGGCGGCCTTCGCCGAGGACAATCTCACTTTCAAGGCCGTTGCATTCTGCCACTTCACCATCGGCGCAGCTGCATCCCGCCTGCTCGTGACCCATCCGGAATTTGCCACCGAGCATCCCACTTTGCCCTGGACGAAAATCTGCGGCACGGGCAACCGTATCCTCGAAGACGTCTTCGCCCTCGATCCCTCCGACATCTGGGAGGCAACCTATCGCACGCTGCCGGAACTTCTTGTCGAGATCGATGCCATTCGTCACTGGCATGCCGAAGGCGAGTGAAGCCGTTGCCCGAATTTCTCGACATTCGTCCATTGACCAGATCGACCTTCGCCCCGTTCGGCGAGGTGATCGAAGCCGATCCAGCCTCGATGCGGCTGATCAATGGCGGCACGACCGAGCGTTTTCATGCGCTGGCCACAGCCGAGGCGGCGGGCGAGGGCGCGCAGGTCATTATCAATCTGTTTCGCGGCCAGCCGCGCAGCTTTCCCTATGATGTCGACATGATGGAGCGCCATCCTTTCGGCAGCCAGAGCTTCTCGCCACTTTCCGACCGGCCCTTCCTCGTCGTCGTCTCCGAGGACGAGGAAGGGCGCCCCGGCCGGCCGCAGGTGTTTCTCGCGCGCGGGGATCAAGGGGTGAATTACCGCCGCAATGTCTGGCATCACCCGCTGATGGCGCTTGGCCAGTCCTCCGATTTCCTGGTCGTCGATCGCGACGGACCGGGCAACAATCTGGAAGAATTCTTCTTCGAAACCCCCTTCGTCATCAAAGAGCCAGCCCTATGACCGGACTGACCACGCATGTTCTCGACACCACCCTCGGCAAGCCGGCCAAGGGCCTCAGGATCGATCTTTTCCAGCTCGAGGGCGAGATCCGCAGGCATCTGAAGACGGTCGCGACCAATGCCGACGGCCGGATCGATGGCGGCCCGATCCTCGCCGGCGAACATTTCCGCGTGGGGATTTATGAACTGGTCTTCCACGCCGGCGATTATCTCAGGGCCTGCGGCACGCCGCTGCCACATCCGGCTTTCCTCGATCTGGTGCCAATCCGTTTCGGCATTGCCGACGTCACGGCCCATTACCATGTGCCGCTACTAATCTCGCCCTATGGTTATTCCACCTATCGGGGCAGTTAGATGCGTTTTGCCGCCATCGCCGATATCCACGGCAACCATTTGGCGCTCGAGGCAGTGCTGGCCGATATTCGCGCCGAAGGCGTCGAGGAGATCGTCAATCTCGGCGATGTCTTCAGCGGGCCGCTGGAGGCCGGCCGGACGGCGGATCTGCTGATGCCGCTCGGCCTGACGTCGGTGCGCGGCAATCACGACCGCTATCTCGCTGAGCAGGATCCGGCTTCCATGCATGCCTCAGATGCCGCCGCCTATCGGCAATTGTCGCCATCCCAGCTCGACTGGCTGCGCAGCCTGCCATTCGACGCCGTCTATCGCGGCGAGGCCTATCTCTGCCATGCAACGCCGAAAGACGACAGTCTCTACTGGCTGGAGTCCGTCTCGCCGGAGGGCATTGTTTTTCCGAAGCCGATCGAAGCCATCGAGGCGTTGGCTGAGGGCATAGACCTGCCGCTGATCCTTTGCGGGCACACGCACATTCCCCGCGCCGTCCGTCTCTCCGACGGCCGGCTGATCGTCAATCCCGGCAGCGTCGGCTGCCCTGCCTATGACGACGATCTGCCCTGTTATCACAAGGTCGAAGCCGGCCATCCGCTGGCCGGCTATGCCATTCTGGAGAAGACGGTTGCGGGATGGACGTGGCAGTTCCGCAACGTCGCCTATGACAATCTTGCGATGTCGAGGCTGGCGGCGGAAAACCGCCGGCCAGACTGGGCGAGTGCGCTGGCGACCGGCTGGCTGCGGTAGCCGGCCGCCTTCGCGCGAATAGGAGATTACTCCTTCGGAGGTGCCGCGGCGATAGCCGCCTGCGCCGGTGCGGCGGGTGCGGCCGGTGCGACTGGTGGGGCCACGGGCTTGGCGCTGTCGAGACTTCCAAGCAGGGACGAGATCGCATTGTCGCCTTCGAAGCCGGCTTCCTTCAACAGCTTGTCGAGGATCGGTTTATTGGCCTGGTAGGCAAGCAACTGACCGGCCAGCCCGTCGCCCATGCCGATGCCGTTGTCGCCGGTCGCGCCGCCGCGGCCGAGCATGCCGCCGGTGTCGAAGATCCTGATGTCGGAGATCTTTTCGATCGGCTTGACCGCCTCGGCGAGGGCTTCGGGAATGATGCGGATGCGCTCGCGGGTGATCTCGAACTCGATGATGGTCTGGCTGAGCTTGTTGCGGGCTTCATTGAGCAAGGCCTCGCTTTCCGCGGCGGCCTTGCCGGTTTCGAGAACGCCCTTGGCTTTGATGATGGCCGCGTCCGCTTCGGCGGTCGCGAGCGTCTTGATGGCTTCCGCCTGGTCGATCGCAGCCTGCTTCTCGGCCTCGGCGCCGACGGTCACAGCGGTCGCTTCGGTTTCGGCCTTCTTGCGTGCGTCGATCACGGCAATCTGCTTTTCGCGCTCGGCGATCTCGATTGCCTTGGCGGTGCCGACCTTTTCCTCTGCCGCGATCGCGGTGGCGCGGGCCGTTTCGGCAGCCGCCTTCGCCTCGGATTCTTCCCGGCTCTTGTTGGCAACGGCGATAGCGCTTTCCTGGGCGACGATCTGAAGGTCGCGCTTGGCTTCGGTATCGCGCTGCTGGACTGCGCGGGCGGCATCGATGTTCGCGCTTTCGCGGGCCTGCTTGGCGGCTGCCTCGCGTTCGGCGATCGCCTGTTCGGAGGCGATGCGGGCTTCCTCTTCGGCGCGTTTTGCCGCCTGCTCCTGCTGGGCGGTTTCGGCACGCGTCGCGGCGGATTTGTTGGCGATGTCGCGTTCCTGGCTGAGTTCGGCTTCGCGCTTCGTCCGCTCGATGGCGAGCGATTGCTGGCGAGCCTCGAGGTCCTTCTGGGCAATGGCGACTTCGGTGTCGCGGACGATCTCGTTGCGCTCCTTCTTGCGGCTTTCGGTGATGCGCGTCAGCGCCGCCAGACCCTGTGCATCGAAGAAGTTGTTGGCGTTGAAATGCTTTATATCGGTCTGGTCGAGGCGTGTCAGGGATACGGATTCGAGCTCGAGACCGTTCGACTGGAGATCGGCGCCGACGGCTTCCTGCACGGCCTTGACGAAATCCATGCGCTGTTCCTGGAGCGCGTCGAGATTCATGGTCGCCGCCACCGAGCGAAGGCCGTCGACGAATTTCGCTTCGATCAGGATGCGCAGCGCCTCGGCGTCGTTGGTGCGGCTGCCGAGCGTCTGGGCGGCCAGCGCGATCGAGGAGCCGTCGGGCTTTACGCGTACGTAGAATTCGGCGCCGATATCGACGCGCATGCGGTCCTTGGTGATCAGCGCATCGCCTTCGCCGCGGCGGACTTCGAGGCGCAGCGTCTTCAGGTTCACCCTGGCGATCGAGTGGAAGATCGGCAGGACGACGGAGCCGCCATCGAGCACGACTTTCTGACCGCCAAGACCGGTGCGGACATAGGCCTCGTCACGGCTGGAGCGCGTGTAGAGAGAGGCGAGGACAAAGCCGATGCCGAAGATTAGAACGATGCTAATGCCGGCCGGTAGAAGAATGTCGTACATCATGGCTGCTCCCTGAAAGATTGATTGTCCCCTCCGGCCGGATCGGCGAGTGCGGGAATGGCGATAAACACATCCGCCTTGCGATCGACGAGGAGAACCTGCGTGCCGATCGTCAGCGGGTCCTGGCCCTTGGCAGCCTTGGCTCTCAGAACATGCCAGTTCCCGTGTTGGTCTTTGACCCGGATGCGACCAGGCAGTCCCTGATCGAGCGGGCCGAGCGACACTTCTCCGGTCCGGCCGATAAGGGTATCGAGATCGACGGCATAGGTCTCGTCGTGCGGGACGATCCGCGCCACTGTCCGGCTCGATGCCCTAACCATGGGGAAGGTGACCGCCAAGGCGGGAACGACGGCGACAGCGGCAGGCAGCGGCGCCCAGAAGGCGCCGGCGACCGCCTGTACGGCAAAACCGGCAATGGCGAAGAAGCCGAGCGCCATCATCAGGAGAATGAGCAAGGGGACGCCGCCGACATTGAGCCAGGAGAGGTAACCGGCAAGACCGTCATGGCTGTTGAAATCCGGTTTTCCGAGAAGCTCCGTGATCGAAAAGCCCATGACGGTCGCGAGCATCTCGATCACGGTCAGGCCGGCAAGCACGGCGGCGGCGATCGCAAAGGGAAGGCATTCAGGAGCGAGAAAAAGTCCCATCGGCGTTACCGGTTATCCGCCTTGAAGCGCGCAAGGCGGGCTTCTATCGCCTGCTCGCGGTGCAATCGGTCAAGTTCGTCCAGTTCGGAACTATGGGCATGTTCGCCGGATGGAACGCCGGTCAGCCGCGAGACCGCCGCGGCGGCGCGGGCGGCATCCGCGCCCGGCGTCGGTCTGTTGTGGCCGGAGAGAGCCTCTTCGGGATGCCTGGCGATGCTGCGCTTGAAATCGGCAAGGCGAGCGTCGGCCTCGCGGCGCGTGGCGAGCACCGCCTGCAGGGCTTTCTGCCCCTCATCCACCTGCTCGCTGGCATCGGCCAGCGCCTTGTCGAGCGCCGCGATCTGGGATTCGAGATCGATCTGACGGGCGACGCCGGCCTTTGCGAGATCGTCGCGCCCGGAGGAGACCGCCAGGCGGATCTTTTCATCGAGCGCATTCATGTCTTCGGCGATTTCGTCCTTGCGGCTCTGGATGCGGTATTCCTCGGCGCGCGCCTTGCCGAGATCAGTGCGGGCTTCCTCCGCGGCCGCATCGATTTCGCGGATCGCCTGTTCGATGACCGCGAGCTTGTTGACGCCTTCCGCTTTGTCGATCGCCGCATTCGCGATGCCCGCGATCAGGCGACCCATGCGTGAAAGAATGCCTTCATTCGTCATGTTTTCCTCCATCCGAGCCGAATTCGGCGTGACGCCGATGTTAATCTCGTAGCGATCGTGGTCCGCTACAAGGTATGCGGGAAAAATACTCTCCCATCCCCTGGAATAGCCCGCGACATCGAAGGGCACGGCAACGCGTCCGTGCACCGTTGCGATCGTGAGGTCCGAGGGACCCTTGATGGCGAAGAGCTTGTCGTCGAGCGGCAGCTGCAGCGGTTCCGGGATGACACCCCTGTTGGCGGCGAAATCACGAAGGCCGAGCGTCACCAGCCGGGCTGGCAGGCCCGTCTGCTCGCGAACGGTTTCATAGGCAAGATCATGCAGGACGACGAGATTGGCCCCCGCTTTGTCGTCGATGAGATCGGTCAGGATGTCGTTCATACTGCGATAGGCGGCAATGGTGTCGTCGAGCGCCTGCCGGGCCTGATCGTCAGGCGCCAGAATGTAGCGCAAAAGTGAGGGATGCGATGTCTTGCTCGTGGATGCCATGGACCAAAAACATAAAGCACCGCTTTTGTGCTTTCAAGATGGAAGGCCAGAAAGATACAACCTTTATTTAAGGTGCGGTTAACAGAGGGAGGGACCAGAAGATGTGCTTGCCAAGCAATTCGCAAGAGGCGGCGTTCGACGCAGTTCCCGCATAGCGTTGTCAGAGGAAACAGGCGGCAGATCGGCTCCGCTTCCTATCAGGCGGCCGTGCGCGCCTCGCGAATTCCGGCGCTGACACGGTTAATGACAGTCCATACGAGCAGTAGAGCCACCACTGCCCAAAGCCACGCAGTCCATGCTGCAAACGTGCCGCCAATGGCGACAAAGATGCCGAGCGCGCCGAAAAGCACTGCACGGTCGCTCTTGCCCAGCGGCCCGTCGTAACGCCGGCTTGCGCCGACGGTTTGACCCAATACGCCGGCAAATTCTGTCAGTACCGACAGGAATATGACAACCATTGCCAGCATCAGGCCGTTCGGATCCAAGAGCGCAAACGGCAAATACAGCGCGATATCCGACACGACATCACCGATCTCGTTGAGATAGGCGCCCAAAATGCTTTTTTGCTCATGTTCGCGCGCGAGCATGCCGTCAATGGCATTGAGGCCCATGCGCAGGAGAAACCATGCAGGCTCCAGCAGGAACCACTGCGTAAGCGGAACGACACTCAGGAAAAGGCCAAGTGCAACCGAGACGGCCGCGGCAACAGTCGTCACCTGATTGGCAGTGACGCCCCGCGCCGCCAGCGCGCGCACCAGAGGGCGAAGAATATTCTGAAACCGGGACTTCAATTGATAAACAGACATGCTACCTCATTGGAGTTTCGCGGCATCGGAAAAATCTATCCCAGTTCCGGCGGTGCAGAACGTCGTGCTTGTGGGGAAGCCGATACTTCATATCGGTTCTCGTATAGGGCTTACATTTGCGTCTAGACTTTTGCAATGAATGCAAATCACTGTTCCGCCAATGGTTGCAACCCATCAACCGATCAAAAGAGGAGTAGACCGTGCTGCAAGCTGCCGATATCAGGCAACCGTCCTTGACGGCCAGGCCGATGCGTGAATCCGAATTCGTGTCGCATGACGGCACGCGGCTCTTCTATCGGACGTGGCCAGCGACCGGCGCTGCACCGAAGGGCGCAATCATTCTTCTCCATCGCGGCCACGAGCACAGCGGCCGGGTCGCTCATCTCGCCGCCGAGCTCTGTCTCGATGATTTTGCCTTGTACGCCTGGGACGCACGCGGCCACGGACGTTCACCGGGAGAGCGCGGCTATTCGCCATCCTTCGCAGCCTCGGTGCGTGATCTCGATTGCTTCGTCCGCCATGTCAGCGAGACAAGCGGTACTGCCGTTACAGACATCGCCGTGATTGCGCAGAGCGTCGGCGCGGTCCTCGCCACCACCTGGGTGCACGACTATGCGCCGCCGATCCGTGCGCTCGTGCTGGCCTCACCGGCCTTCAGTGTCAAGCTCTATGTGCCTTTCGCCAGGGAAGGCATTGCGCTCTGGGAAAAGCTCAAGGGGACATTCTTCGTCAATTCCTATGTCAAGGCGAGGTATCTGACGCACGATCCCGAGCGCATCGCCTCTTTTGAAGCCGACCCATTGATCACCCGGCCGATTGCCTCCAACATTCTGTTGCAGCTTTACGAAGCGGCGGCCCGCGTCGTCGACGACGCCCGCGCCATCACCGTTCCGACCCAACTGCTGATCTCCGGCAGTGACTGGGTGGTGCGACACGCGCCGCAGCACCGGTTCTACGAAAACCTCGGCAGCCGCATCAAGGAGCGGCATGTGCTTGCCGGCTTCTATCATGACACACTGGGCGAGAGGGACCGCGCGATTGCGCTCGCCGAGGTCCGCCGTTTTATCGATTCGCGGTTTGCCGAGCCGCGGACGCCTGCCGACCTTCGGACTGCCCATGTCCAGGGCTATACCAAGGACGAGGCCGACCGGCTCGCGACCCCCTTGAACGCCACATCCCTACGCGGCATCTACTGGGCGCTCAGCCGTCTCAACATCAGGCTCGGCGCACTGGTGTCGGAAGGCATAAAAACCGGGGTCAAGACCGGTTTCGATTCCGGCTCGACGCTCGATTACGTCTACGAGAACAAGCCGCGGGGGCTCGGTCCCGGCGGGCGGTTGATCGACAAGGTGTTTCTCGAGGCGATCGGCTGGCGCGGCATCAGGCAGCGCAAGCTGCATTTGCAGGAGCTGATCGAGTACGGGCTGCAGCGCCTGAAAGCAGCCGGCCGCAGCACCCATATGCTCGACATCGCGGCCGGGCACGGCCGTTACGTGCTTGACGCGATCGAGGCGGCTGCGGTGCGTCCCGATAGTGTGCGATTGCAGGATTATTCCCCCATCAATGTCGAGGCCGGCCGCAACAGCATCGCCACGCGCGGCCTCAGTGATTTCGTAAGCTTTCACCAGCAGGATGCCTTTGACGGCGAGGGGCTGGCGGCAACCACGCCGGCTCCGGATCTGGCAATCGTCTCCGGCCTTTACGAGCTTTTTTCCGACAATGCGATGATTGCCGCTTCGCTGAGCGGGATCGCCCGCGCGATGCAGCCGGGTGGCCTGCTCGTCTACACCAACCAGCCCTGGCATCCTCAACTGGAGATGATTGCCCGCGCTCTGACCTCCCACCGTGGCGGCCAGGCGTGGGTGATGCGGCGGCGGACGCAAGAAGAAATGGACCAGTTGGTCGCGGCGGCCGGTTTCCGCAAGGTCGAACAGCGCATCGACCAATGGGGCATTTTCACCGTCTCGCTGGCGGAGAGAATTTGAGGGCTACGCCGTTGGGGCAGGCACGTTCTACTCTTTCCCAGTCAGCGCCGGTCCTGAAGCGGGCGGCGCTCTGGCTCGTCTTCCTGGCGCCGTTCTTCTATCTGACCTATGGCGGCGCCAATTGGCTGGCATCGCAACGCGCTCATGTGCCGAACATCGCCTTCGCATGGGAAAGCGCCATTCCGTTCCTGGCATGGACCATCATTCCATACTGGTCGATCAACCTGTTCTATGCACTTTGCCTGTTCATCAACACGACGCCGAGCGATGTGGATATGCTCGCGAAGCGTTATCTGACGATCCAGATAATAGCGGTCGTCTGCTTTATCGCCTTTCCGCTCGAAGCAACATTCGTACGGCCGGCCACGAGCGGCTTGCCCGGCTTCATGTTCGCCGTCCTCGGTGGCTTCGATAAACCGTTCAACCAGGCGCCGTCGCTGCATGTTGCGCTACTGGTGGTGATCTGGGACCATTTGCGTGGCCGATTGCCGCGCCGAACGCGGCTTCTCTGGCACCTCTGGTGCTTCCTGATCGGCGCCTCGGTGCTGACGACGTGGCAGCATCACGTGATGGACATACCGACCGGCATGCTGCTCGGTCTGTTTGCCGCCTGGCTTTTTCCGCGTGATGCTGATTCCCCTCTTGCGAATTTTACCGTGAGCGGCGATCCGAAGTCGCGCCGTCTTGGCATCTACTATCTGGGCGGTGCCGCCGCATTTCTCGGCCTTGCGGCGCTCTGTACTCCTCTATCGGCCGCGGCACTGCTGTTGCTCTGGCCGGCCGTTGCGCTGGCGATCGTCGCCGCCGGATATTTCGGCGCCGGCCCGCAGATATTCCTGAAACGCGCCGATGGCCGGGCTGCACTTGCCAGCCGCTGGCTGCTGGCGCCCTATCGGCTGGCCGCCATAATCAATGTTTGGTTCTGGACACGCAAAATGCCGGCATCGGTCGTGATCGCTGATGGCGTCCATCTCGGTCGTTTTCCGCGTCGCCACGAGGCCGACCGTTTTACCACGGTGATCGACATTGCCGGCGAACTTCAGTGCCCAAGCGGGACGCTTGCGCGCTGGTGCAGCTTTCCCGTCCTCGATCTCACAGGCCTCGACGAGATCCAGGCGCGAGCCGCGGCGGGTGCCATCGAGGCTGCGCGCCATCAGGGACCGGTCCTCGTCTGCTGTGCGCTCGGTTTCCAGCGGAGCGCCAGCGTCATCGCATGCTGGCTGATCATCAGCCGACGTTGCGAAAATTCCGCTGAAGCGTTGCAACTGATCGAACGCGCGGGACGGCGTGTTTATCTGCCCGCGGAAACTATCCATGCCGTGACCGAGGGCTCGCAATGACGCGGTGGCAAACCGCGGCCTCCGCGGCGGCGCGAAATCTCGGCTGCAATGCAATATTCTGCGGGTTGACCGCCCTGTTGCCACTGATTGCCGGCCCGATCACCGCGGGATATCGGGGTTTCGCCCCAACGCTCGGCTGGCTCCTGGTGCTCGTTTTCTGCGGGATTGTCCTTGCGCTGGCGATCCATCTTCTCTTCGATGCGCTGTTGTTTCGCCTCGCGTCGAGCCATGAGACAGAGGCAGCCGGCCTTGCCGCCGTCGACGACCTGCTATCCAGGATGCAGCTTCGCAAGCCTGACGGGGCACCGCGTGGTCTCGAGAAGCGGATTGCCGGATCGCGTCGCATCGTCTGGCAGCAGCGCTTTGCGCTCGTCCTTTATCTCGGGATCTTCGCGATCCTTCAGATCAATGCGAGCGGCGGCCAGCCGCCGGGCTGAATTGCATGCCGTAGCGTGTCCGGCAGGTCTTGCCCGCGCCATCGGCGCGTTCAGCCGGTGCCTATTTCTCTCTGTGCTTCAGCCTTGCCTCGATATGATCGACGCGTTCACGTCGTTGATGTCGCGTCTGCCGCAGAGCGCCATGGTGATGTCCATCTCCTTGCGGATGATGCCGAGTGCCAGCGTGACGCCTTCCTTGCCCATGGCGCCGAGGCCGTAGAGGAAGGGGCGGCCGATATAGGTGCCTTTGGCGCCCAGCGCCACGGCCTTCAGCACATCCTGGCCGGAGCGGATGCCGCCGTCGAGATGGATCTCGATGCGGTCGCCGACGGCATCGACGATGGCGGGCAGCATGCTGATCGAGGACGGGGCGCCGTCGAGCTGGCGGCCGCCATGATTGGAGACGACGATCGCATCGGCGCCGGTGTCGGCGGCTGCCCGGGCGTCCTCCGGATCGAGCACGCCCTTGATGATCAGCGGCCCGCTCCATTGTTCCTTGATCCAGGCGACGTCGGCCCAGGAGAGCCGCGGATCAAACTGCTCGTGCGTCCAAGTGGCGAGCGAGGTGATGTTGGAGACGTTCCTGGCATGGCCGATGATGTTGCCGAAGGTACGGCGCTTGGTCTGCAGCATATCCAGGCACCAGAACGGCCGGGTCGCCATCTGCCAGACATGTTTCGGCGTGAATCTCGGCGGCGCCGACAGGCCGTTGCGGAGGTCCTTGTGACGCTGGCCGAGGATCTGCAGATCGGCCGTCAGAACCAGTGCCGAACATTTGGCGGCCTTGGCGCGGTTGATGAGGCCGAGGACGAAATCCTTGTCCCTCATCACGTAGAGTTGGAACCAGAAGGGGCGCGTCGTCACCGATGCGACGTCCTCGATCGAGCAGATGCTCATGGTCGACAGTGTGAAGGGAACGCCGAACTCTTCGGCAGCCCGCGCCGCCAGCATCTCACCATCGGCGTGCTGCATCCCGGTCAGGCCGGTCGGCGCCAGGGCCACCGGCATCGAAACTTTCTGACCGATCATCGTCGTTTCCAGCGTGCGGTCGGTCATGTCGACCATCACCCGCTGCCGTAGCTTGATCCGGCTGAAATCGCTCTCATTCGCCGCATAGGTCGACTCCGTCCAGGCGCCCGAATCCGCGTAATCGAAAAACATTTTCGGCACACGACGCCGCGCGAGTTCTTTCAGATCGGCGATCGTGAGCGGAGTGGCCATGAATTGAACCTTCACATCTGAATGTAATCAGCCGGCCTAACACGACATTTCGAGGAGCGTTAGGGAAATCCGGGCATTAGGCTGCTTTGGGCCGCGGATGGAATGAAAGATGTTCATACAGTCGTCCGAAGGCTTCCATTTGGGAGCAAGCGGGTGTCATCGAAGCCCCGCTTTCATAGGTAGACCCGCCACATAGGTTTCGGCGATCGCCCGGTCGTCGCCCATCGTCTGCAAGAGGAAGAGTTCCTCGGGCAGGCTCTTCACCGCCTCCAGCTTCAGCGCCATGGCCGGGGTCGCGGCCGCATCGAGGACAACGAGATCGGCGTCGGTGCCGGGGTCCAGCGTGCCGATCCGGTCTGCCAGCGACAGTGCCTCGGCATTGCCGCGCGTCATCAGGTACCAGCTTTCCATCGGGTTCAGCCGTTCCCCCAGCAACTGCTGGATCTTGTAAGCCTCGTCCATCGTCCTCAACATCGAATAGCTGGAGCCGCCGCCAATATCGGTTGCGACGCCGATGCGGACCGGCTTTTCGCGCCGCGCCAGCGCCTTCAGCGGAAACAGACCGGAGCCGAGGAAGAGGTTCGAAGTCGGGCAATGGACGGCGACCGAACCCGTCTCGCTCATGACATCGGCTTCGCGTTCCGAGAGGTGGATGGCGTGGCCGAAAAGGCTTTTCGGCCCGAGCAGGCCGTAGCGGGCGTAGATGTCCGTATAGTCGATCGCCTCGGGATAGAGCTCGCAGGTGAATTTGATCTCGTCGTGATTTTCCGAAAGATGCGTCTGGATGTGCAGATCGGGGAATTCGCGGGCAAGCGCTGACGTCGCTTCCATCTGCGCCGGCGTCGAGGTGATGGCGAAGCGCGGGGTGATGGCGACGTGATTGCGGCCTTTGCCGTGCCAGTCCGCTATGACTTGGCGGGTCTCGTCATAGCCCATCTCGGGCGTGTCGAGCAGGCCCTGCGGGGCGTTGCGGTCCATCATCACCTTGCCGCCGACCATGCGCATGTTGCGTTTCATCGCCTCGGCGAAGAAGGCGTCGGCGGAGGTCTTGTGTACGGAACAATAGGCGACCGCCGTCGTCGTGCCGTGGCGGATCAGTTCGTCGTAGAAATGCGTGGCGATCCTTTGGGCATGTGCGCTTTCCACGAAACGGCATTCCTCGGGAAAGGTATAGGTGTTCAGCCATTCGAGCAGGTTGGCGGCATAGGAGGCGATCACCTGCATCTGCGGAAAATGCAGGTGCATGTCGATGAAGCCGGGCAGGATCAGATGCGGGCGGTGATCGATCTCGATCGTGCCTTCGGCGGCCTTCGCCTTGGCGTCGGCATAGGGGCCGACCGACGCGATCAGCCCCCCTTCGATCAGCAGGCCGCCATCTTCCTCGTAGAGATAGCTTTGGCTGTCGGCCAGAGTGAGCGGCGCCCGATGAAAGGACAGCAGGCGGCCACGCAGGAGTGTCGTCGTCATTGTTTCTTGCCTTCGACTGCGCTTTCGAACCAGGCGACGAGCAGCTTGCGTTCGTCCGGCGTCATATCGGTGATGTTGCCGGGCGGCATGGCACGGCTGCGGCCTGCCTGTATATAGATTTCCCGGGCATGGGCGGCGATATCAGCGTCGTTTTCGAACTCGACGCCGTTCGGAGCTCGCACGATGCCCTCATAGGCGGGCTCGGCCGCGTGGCACATGGAGCAGCGTGTCGCGACCAGTTGCTTGACGGCGGGAAAATGCGGATCGCCGGCGAATTGCTGGAAGGCGGGCGCCACCGCCGCCGTATCCCTTTCGCCATTCAGCAGTTTCGGTACCGTCGAAAGCCACATGATCAGGATGAAAAGGATGACGGTGACGATCCAGGTCCAGGTCGGCCGGCCCTTCCTGGCATGGGTGGTGTTGAACCAGTGGCGGATGGTGACGCCCATCAGGAACACCAGCGCCGCGATCACCCAGTTGAACTGTGTTCCGAAGGAGAGCGGATAATGGTTCGACAGCATGAAGAAGATGACGGGCAGGGTCAGATAGTTGTTGTGCAGCGAACGCTGCTTGGCGACCTGGCCGTATTTCGGATCGGGCGTGCGGCCGGCAATCAGATCGGCGACGACGATCTTCTGGTTCGGGATGATGATCATGAAGACATTGGCCGACATGATCGTCGCGGTGAAGGCGCCGAGATGCAGGAAGGCGGCGCGGCCGGTGAAAAGCTGCGTATAGCCCCAGGCCATGAAGACGAGCACGACATAGAGCACCGCCATCAGCCCCCAGGTGTTGCGCCCGAGCGGGGATTTGCAGAGCAGGTCGTAGACGAGCCAGCCGAAAGCCAGCGATGCCAGCGAGATCGCGATGGCGACCGGCGGGCTGATGTCGAGCACATGTCGGTCGATGAGGAAGAGGTCGGCGCCGCCATAATAGACGATGCAGAGCATGAGAAAGCCGGAGATCCAGGTGAAATAGCTTTCGTATTTGAACCAGGTCAGGTGCTCGGGCATTTGCGCCGGCGCCACCAGATATTTCTGGATATGATAGAAGCCGCCACCATGGACCTGCCATTCCTCGCCATAAGCGCCGGGCGGCAGATGCGGTCGTTTCACCAGTCCGAGATCAAGCGCGATGAAATAGAAAGACGATCCGATCCAGGCGATCGCGGTGATGACATGGAACCAGCGTGCCGCGAAGGCCAGCCATTCCCATGCTATGGCATATTCATACATCGAATTCCCCTAACTTCCTCCGACTCGCGACTTTGCGGAAATTTTGACGGGGAGGGAAGAGGAGATTGAAGAACCGCACAGGACGCCAATTCGGCAACGGGCGAACCCGGGCAGTAATGATATGATCGCGCTGTACAGCGATCGGCTCATCGGCGGTTTTGTCGAAGCTGCCGATCGCGGCCGCATCGTCGAACTGCTGTCCTGTGCCTAAAAGCTGCCGAGAAGGTGTGTATTTATCTCCGGCTTACACTCGGTCCGCTAATACAGCGGGTCTTGAAACCATGATGATCCGGTTACAATTATGTTTAAGGCCGCCGGAATGAAATAAGAACAGTGATCAGCGGCGGCGCATTCATCAACGGAGAAGATGCCATGCGCAGCATTTTGACGTGTGTGATGATTGCATATGCGTCGCTGGCGACGGCTCATGACGCACCCTCGGGGTGGAGTTATGACCCGTATTGTTGCAACGGCGACAGTCATAGTGGCGACTGCCAGATGATCCCTTCGAAAAGCGTGGCGGTGACGCCGGGCGGATATCGCGTAACGTTGTTGCCGGGAGACCACCGGCTGGTCACGCATGCGCATGTCTTCCTGTTGCCGATGACCAAGGCGATGCAATCCGGCGACGAGGATTACCATCTCTGTCTTTTTCCGAATGAGGATACGCCGCGCTGCTTCTATGCGCCGGAGATGGGATTCTGAGGCTACCGCGATGCCCTGCTTCTAATCCCCGGCCGCCTTCATCTCTTCGAGGATCCAGTTGCGGAAGGCTTTGATCTTCGGCACGTTGCGGCGGTTTTCGGGATAGGCGAGCCAGTAGGCCTTGCCGTCGCTGCGGGTCAGCTCGAAGGGCTGGTAGAGCCGGCCGAGCGCGATCTCGGCCGCATAGAAGGCCGGGTTGAGGATGGCGACGCCATGTCCTGACATTGCCGCATCGGCTTCCACCGCTTGGGAGCCGAGCTGGTTGCGCGGGCGGCGGTCGAGATCCGTGTCGGTGACGCCGGCTGCCTCGAACCATTGTTTCCACCAGATGTCGCCGGCGTCGAAGAGATCGAACTTCAGGAGATCACGCGGCTCCTTGATGCCGCCGGCCGATTTCGCCAGCTTCGGGCTCAGCATCGGGGTGAACTCCAATCCCATCAGCCGGTGCAGCGCCAGCCCGGGCCAGTTGCCGTCGCCCCAGCGGATGGCGACATCGATCGGCTCGCGGGAAAAGTCGATGATATCAGAGCTCGCCTGAAAGCGCACGGCGATCGCCGGGTGCTTCAAATGGAAAGAGCCGAGGCGCGGCGCCAGCCACTTCGACGCGAACGTATGCGTCGAGCTGATGGCGAGCGTGCCTTCAACACTATCGCGCGCCGTTGCCATCGCGTCATGCAGCATGGCAAAGGCTTCCGTCACCTTCGGCGCCAGCCGCTCACCGGTCTCCGTCAGTGCGATCTGGCGGGGACGGCGCAGAAAGAGCGGCTCGCCGACATTCTCCTCCAAGAGCTTGATCTGGTAGCTGACCGCCGTCTGCGTCATGCCGAGCTCGTCGCCGGCCTTGGTGAAGCTGCCGAGCCGGGCGGTGGCCTCGAACACGCGCAGCGCATTCAGCGGGAATTGCTTCGAAAGCTTCATGGATAAGTTCTCTTGATGCAGACAGACGGTCGTTCGATTGGAATTGCAGCATTTTCGGCGGCAAACTGCAACTCATACCATCAAACTGACGAGGTGATGTCATGGATTGCTTTGCTATCGAAGAGAAGCGCTCGCAGCCGAGCATGGGTGTGTTCAAGCGTCTTGCCGGACGGCTGGTCGGCCGTTTCTGCCGGCTGCCCCGCCTCGATCTCGATGCTGCGCCGGACCGCGTCAAGCGCGATCTTGGTTTCCTCGATGGCCGCGATCCGTTTTACGAGGACGCCTGCAAGCGATAGGCCGCCAGCGCCGTCAGGATTTCGGCGGCGGTCATTGCGGCGATCACCTCAGGGCGTTTGTCCCTGACCGCCGAGCCTCCGATCGGCAGCGTCAATCGCTCCATCCAGGCGCGTTCGCCGCCTTCGCGGGAAAGCCAGCTTGCCAAGGTGGCGCGTTTGGTCGCTGAACCGATCATGCCGGTATAGGCGAGATCCTCCCTCGCCAGCGCTTCGCGGGCGATGAGAAAGTCCAGCGCATGGTCGTGCGTCAGGATGACGACCGCGCCGCCGGCGGCAATATCCTTCACCAGCGCTTCCGGCATCGGCACGAGGCGGGTCTTCGTCACCGCCGGCAGATTGGCGAGTTCCTCCTGGCGGATTTCAACCACTGTGACCGACAGCGGCAGCGGCGCAAGGGCAGCCGCCAGCGCGCGGCCGACATGGCCGGCGCCGAAGAGAAGCACCTCGGGCAGGCGCTCGATTTCGCCGGCACGTGTGGCTTCGAGTTCGTCTTTTAACGTCGGCGTCAGTTGGCGGAACCGCAACTGTGTACGCCCACCGCAGCACTGGCCGATTTCGGGGCCGAGCGGGATATCCATGGTGGCTGCGCCGCCGGTTCTCGCCAGCATCTCCCGGGCATTGTGGATCGCCATGAATTCCAACTGTCCGCCACCGATCGTGCCCCACAGCGCGGTTGGCGAGACGAGCATGAAGGCGCCGGTCTCGCGCGGGGTGGAGCCCTGGGTGGCGGTGATGTCGACGACGACGCTGTTGGGGTGGGTGGCGAGGAAGGTGGGGAGGTCGGTCATGGGAGGATGGCCGAGAGGTAAGTGGCTGAGTTACCCCCCTCTGTCCTGCCGGACATCTCCCCCACAAGGGGGAAGATGGGCATGAGGCGCGGGCTTCCCAAGACGGGGGAGCGACGGCCCAAAGCTGGATCTTGATAATTCGCTGCCAGGGTAATATGGGCGAAGGGCCGTCGTCTTGCCGATCTCCCCCCTTGGGGGGGAGATGTCCGGCAGGTCAGAGGGGGGGGCCCACCCTGCCGGTTCCGCTCGAGCAACAAGCCAGCCGGACGTCTTACCATCCTACACCCGCTTCATCCGCTCCACCGCCATGAGCACCCGTTCCGGCGTCGCCGGGGCGTCGAGCCTGGGGCAGACCTTGTAATCCGCGACGCTGGCGACCGCCATCGACAGCGCTTCCAGCACCGAGATCGCCAGCATGAAGGGCGGTTCGCCGACGGCCTTGGACCGGCCGATGGTAGCCTCGGCGTTCTCCGACCATTCGGCGAGGCGCACATTGAAGATTTTCGGCCGGTCGGAGGCGAGCGGGATCTTGTAGGTGGATGGTGCATGGGTGCGCAGCCGCCCTTTGTCGTCCCACCAGAGTTCTTCCGTCGTCAGCCAGCCCAGGCCCTGCACGAAGGCGCCCTCGACCTGGCCGAGGTCGATCGCCGGGTTCAGCGAGCGGCCGACATCGTGGAGGATGTCTGTGCGGTCGATCAGATATTCGCCGGTCAGCGTATCGATCGAGACCTCGGTGCAGGCGGCGCCATAGGCGAAATAGTAGAAGGGCGTGCCACGGCCGGCCTTGCGGTCCCAATGGATCTTCGGCGTCTTGTAGAAGCCGGCAGCGGAAAGCTGGACGCGGGCGAAATAGGCCTGCTTGATGAAATCGGGGAAGGGGACCTCGCTCTCGCCGACACGCACGCGGTTCGGCAGGAAGACGATGTCGGACGGCGCCACCTCCCACTTCTCGGTGGCAAAGGCCACCAGACGTTCCTTGATCTGGCGGGCGGCGTCGTAGGCTGCCATGCCGTTGAGGTCCGAGCCAGAGGAGGCAGCGGTCGCCGAGGTGTTCGGCACCTTGGCCGTCGTCGTTGCGGTGATCTTCACCCGGTCGATATCGACTTGGAAGCTGTCGGCCAACACCTGCGCCACCTTGGTATAGAGGCCCTGGCCCATTTCGGTCCCGCCATGGTTCAGATGGATCGAGCCGTCCTGATAGATATGGACGAGGGCGCCGGCCTGGTTGAAGGCGGTCATGGTGAAGGAGATGCCGAATTTCACCGGCGTCAGGGCAATGCCCTTTCTGATATAGCGGCTGTCGCGGTTGAAGCCGATGATGGCGTTGCGCCGCGCCCGGTAGTCTGACGTATCCTCCAGCTCGTCGACGACGCGGGCGATGATATTGTCCTCGACCTCCTGATGGTAGGGCGTCAGCGTGCGCCCGGAGCCCGGCTGGCCGTAGAAATTCAGCTTGCGGATATCAAGCGGATCCTTGCCGAGGGCATAGGCGATCTCCTCGATGATGCGCTCGGCGCCGAGCATGCCCTGCGGCCCGCCAAAGCCGCGGAAGGCGGTGTTGGAGACGGTGTGTGTCTTGAGCGGTTTCGAGGTCAGATGCACATGCGGATAGAAATAGCTGGAATCGGCATGGAACAGCGCGCGGTCGGTTACCGGTCCGGAGAGGTCGGAGGAGAAGCCGCAGCGCGCGGCGTAAGTGGCGTCGACCGCGTGGATGCGGCCTTCGGCATCGAAGCCCACATCGTAATCGACCAGGAAATCATGGCGTTTGCCGGTGGCGCTCATATCCTCGTCGCGGTCCGGGCGGAATTTGATCGCGCGGCCGAGCTTCTTGGCGGCGATCGCCGCAAGCGCTGCGAACTGACTGCCCTGCGTCTCCTTGCCGCCGAAGCCGCCGCCCATGCGGCGCACGTTGACGGTGACCGCGTTCGACGGGATATCGAGCACGTGGCCGACAATATGCTGGATTTCGCTCGGATGCTGCGTCGAGGACCAGACGGTGACCTCGTCATCCTCGCCGGGAATGGCCATGGCGATATGGCCTTCGAGATAGAAATGCTCCTGTCCGCCGATGCGCATCCGCCCCTTCAGCCGCATGGCGGCATTCGGCATTTCCGTTTCCGGCTCGCCGCGCTGGAGCGTCATCGGGGTGATGACCAGCGGACCGCCATTGGCCAGCGCGCCGTCGATATCGTGCCAGTGCGTGAGGTCGCGATAGTCGATCTTCGCCAGCCGCGCGGCGCGGCGGGCCGCGTCGCGTGTTTCGGCGATGACGGCAAAGATCGGCTGGCCGTGAAATTGAACTAGGGTTTCAGCAAGCAGCGGCTCGTCATGGCTGCCGTTGGAACTGGTGTCGTTGACGCCGGGCACGTCCTTGCCGGTGAAAACCCAGACGACGCCCGGATAGGCGGCGACCTGGGAAAGGTCGATGCTGAGGATCTCGGCGTGTGCCCGCTCGGAGAGACCGAGCGCGCCGTGCAGGAGGCCGGCGGGTTCGGGAATGTCATCGATATAATCGGCGGTTCCGGTGACATGCTTGTGCGCTGAGTCATGGCGCAGCGAGCCGTGTATGGGGCCGGAGATGACGACATTGGGATTTTCGAAGGTGGACTTGTCCATTAGCGTCTCCCTGTCGAAAAATTGCCCGTCGCAGATGCTCCGGGCGCTCGCGGCTCAGCGCCGCTCGCCCCCCTCATCCGCCCTATCGGGCACCGACCGGGGTCGAGCCGCGTGTCTCGACCCGTCCTTCGAACCCCCGCTGGGGAGAAGAGGGAGTCGAAACGTTGCCTCTTGTCTCTTCTCCCCAGCGGGGAGAAGCTGCCGGCAGGCGGATGAGGGGGGCGGCTGGGGCTTACGCTCACTCTCTCCATCACGCCACCTCCTCGAACCGCTTCAGCTCCGCCGGAGCGCCAACGGTCTCAAGATAGAACCGCGTCAGCAGGTTCTTTGCCGTCAGTTGGCGATACTCCGCCGTGGCGCGCCAGTCGGTCAGCGGCTGGAAGTCGGCGTCGAAGGCGGGGCGCGCGGCGTCGATCGAGGCTTCCGTCCACGGTTTGCCGATCAGCGCGGCCTCGACGGACGGCGCGCGTTTCGGCGTTGCCGCCATGCCGCCGAAGGCGATTCGGATGTCGGTGATGGTCTCGGACTCGTCGAGCGTCAGCAGAAAGGCGCCAAGCACGGCGGTGATGTCCTCGTCACGGCGCTTGGTGATCTTGTAGGCGGCAAAGCGGCTGGCCGCCTTGGGATAGGGCACGAAGACGCTTTCGACGAATTCGCCGGGTCTGCGATCCTGTTTGCCATAGGCGATGAAGAAATCCTCGAGCGGCATTTGGCGCAGCCCTTGCACGGAACGTAGGGCCAGAGTCGCGCCGAGGGCGACCAGCGGCGGGGGACTATCGCCGATCGGCGAACCGTTGGCGATATTGCCGCCGATCGTGCCCATGTTGCGCACCTGCTCGCCGCCGATGCGGTCTATCAGCCGCCCGAGCGCTGGGATCTTGCCGGAAATCTCCTCGAAGGCCCTGCTGTAGCTGACGCCCGCGCCGATGGTGACGCCATCATCGCTTTCCGTCACCGCCTGCAATTCGCTGAGATGATTGATGAAAACGACCGGGCTCAATCGGCGCATCTGCTTCGTCACCCAAAGGCCGACATCGGTCGCGCCGGCAACGATAGTCGCCTCGGGTTCCTGCGAGAGGACTTCCGCCAGAGCCTGAACAGACCCCGGAACGATCAGCCAGTCTTCGCCGCTGGCAATCCGGATGGTGCCGCTCGCCTGCATTGCCCAGAGCCTCGCGACGATTTCCGAGCGCGTCCGCTGCAGCGGGTCGAAGAGCGCGCTCGGCCGCTGCAGGCTGACCTGCTCGGCAGCCTTGACGATCGGCTCGTAGCCGGTGCAGCGACAGAGATTGCCTTGCAGCGCCTTCTCGATCTCGCGGCGGCCGGGTTTTTCCTTCGTCAGCCACAGGCCATAGAGCGACATGACGAAGCCCGGGGTGCAGAAGCCGCACTGCGAGCCATGACAGTCGACCAGCGCCTGCTGCACCGGATGCAGGGCGCCGTCCCGGCCGGCCAGATGCTCGACCGTCACCACGTGCGTGGCATGCAGTGAGCCCATGAAACGGATGCAGGCATTGACCGATTCGTAAGCGAGCTTGCCGTCGGCCAGCCGCCCGACAAGCACGGTGCACGCGCCGCAGTCACCTTCGGCGCATCCTTCCTTGGTGCCCGTCAGCCGCCGCTTCATCCGCAGGAAATCGAGAAGTGTCTCGGTCGGCCCGACATTGGCGAGCGCGATATCCTCGCCGTTCAGGATGAAGCGGATGCTGTCGTTCATGATATTCCCGGTTGTCTTTTCCAAATGGTTAAGCCGCCGTCCAGCCACCGTCAATCGAGATATGCGTTCCGGTCACCTGCCGGGCGGCGTCACTGGCGAGGTAGAGCGACAGGGCGCCGATCTCTTCGGCCTTGACGAATTCCCGGGTCGGCTGCGCCTTGAGGATGACCTCGTTTTTCACCTGCTCCTCGGTCATGCCGCGGGCCCTGGCGGTATCCGGTATCTGCTTTTCGACGAGCGGCGTCAGCACATAGCCGGGGCAGATGGCGTTCACCGTCACGCCGAATTCGGCAAGCTCCAGGGCGGCCGTCTTCGTCAGGCCCAATATACCATGTTTTGCCGCGACATAGGCGGATTTGAAGGGGGAGGCGACGAGCCCGTGGGCCGAGGCGATATTGATGATGCGGCCATGCTTTTTCGCCTTCATCAGCGGGATGGCGGCGCGCATGGTGTGAAAGGAGCTCGACAGATTGATGGCGATAATCTGATCCCACTTCTCGATCGGGAAATCCTCGATCTTCTCGACATGCTGGATGCCGGCATTGTTGACGAGGACATCAACGGTGCCGAAGGTTCTCGCTGCCGTTTCGATCAAGTCGGCGATCTCGGCGGGCTTGGTCATGTCGGCCGAATGATAGATCGCCCGGGCCTTCGACACCGATTCAAGCCGCTCGACGATCGCCTTGATTTCATCGGCATTTCCGAAACCATTGATGACGACATTGTCGCCGGTTTCGGCAAAGGCAGTGGCGATCGCCAGGCCGATGCCGCTGGTGGAGCCGGTGACGATGACTGATCTGCTCATGCTGTTTTCTCCTACATCGCGATGCTGCGTTGCAACGTTATGGCGAGGTTATGCCCAAAGCCGGCAGGCTGGCAATTCCGCTTTATTCGCTTTTCTCGCCCGCATCCGTGTCCTATTGATTTGCCTCGACAATCGACATGCTCGGGAGGATTTAATGAGCGGATATGTTCTGGCGATCGATCAGGGAACGACGTCGACACGGGCGATCGTCTTCGATGGCGACATGCATGTCGCCGGCAAGGGCCAGAAGGAATTCACCCAGATCTATCCGCGCTCCGGCTGGGTCGAGCACGATGCCGAGGAGATCTGGGATTCGGTCGTGTCCACCGTCAACATGGCGTTGCGCGACGCCGGGATTACGGCGAGGGATGTTGCTGCGCTCGGCATCACCAATCAGCGCGAGACGGTGGTCGTCTGGGAGCGCCAGACCGGCCGGCCGATCCAGAATGCCATCGTCTGGCAGGACCGGCGCACCGCGAGCTATTGCGATAATCTGAAACGGCAGGATCTCGAGAGGCTGTTCACCAGGAAGACCGGCCTGCTCCTCGATCCCTATTTTTCCGGAACGAAGCTTTCCTGGATGCTGGCCAACGTGAAGGGTGCGCGTGCGCGTGCTGCCAGGGGCGATCTCTGCTTCGGCACGATCGACACCTTCCTGATCTGGCGGCTGACCGGCGGCAAGAGCTTCGTGACCGACGCGACCAATGCATCGCGCACGCTGATGTACAATATCGCCGAAAACGCATGGGACGAAGATTTGCTCGAGATTCTCAGGGTGCCGGCCGCCATGCTGCCTGAAGTCAAGGATTGCTCCGCCGATTTCGGCATGGTCGATCCTGAGATCTTCGGCGCCGCGATCCCGATCCTCGGTGTAGCAGGCGACCAGCAGGCGGCAACCATCGGCCAGGCCTGTTTTGCAGCGGGCATGATGAAATCGACCTACGGCACCGGCTGTTTCGCGCTACTCAACACCGGCGCCGACATGGTGCGCTCGAAAAACCGGCTGCTGACCACCATCGCCTATCGTCTGGACGGCGAGACTACCTATGCGCTCGAGGGGTCTATCTTCATCGCCGGGGCGGCGGTGCAATGGCTGCGGGACGGACTCGGGATCATCGGCAGCGCCGCCGAGACCAATGCGCTTGCCGAGAGGGCGGATCCGACGCAGGACGTCTATCTCGTGCCCGCCTTCACCGGTCTTGGCGCACCGCACTGGGATGCCAAGGCGCGGGGTGCGATCTTCGGACTGACACGCAACAGCGGTCCGGCGGAACTTTCGAGAGCGGCCCTTGAAGCGGTCTGCTACCAGACTCGCGATCTCCTCGATGCCATGCAGAAGGACTGGAAGAACGCCGGCGACGACACGGTGCTGCGCGTCGATGGCGGCATGGTGGCCTCCGACTGGACGATGCAACGGCTCGCCGATCTGCTCGATGCCCCGGTCGACCGCCCGGTCATTCTCGAAACGACGGCACTCGGTGCGGCCTGGCTCGCGGGCAGCCGGGCAGGGGTCTGGCCGGACAGGGATGGCTTTTCGGCAAGGTGGAAACGCGACCGTTGCTTCGAGCCCGACATGGATGACAAGGTGCGGGCGGCCAAGCTCAAGGGCTGGAAGAGCGCGGTCCGGCGGACGCTGAGCGAGGGGTGAGGCGCGCTCCAAACCGCATCATAGCGCCGCCTGTCTCCGCAGGCTGCTTGCCTGTTCGGTCGCCTTTCTTTAGATAATTTTTTGATGCGACCTGTCTGCTAAGCGGTTACTCCTTCGTCATTCGGAAAGAGGAGTGACCCGATGCTTTATGCAATCCTTTGTTACGCTCACGAGGAAACCGTCTTCGCCTGGACCCAGGAGGAAGAGGCTGCCGTCATGGAGAAACTTTACGCCGTGCAGGAGCCGCTGGCGAAAGCCGGCAAGCTCGGCCCCGTCGGCCGGCTGATGCCGACGACAGCGGCGACTACCGTGCGCAAAGGCAAGGACGAGCCCTTGGTCATCGACGGGCCTTTTGCGGAAACGAAGGAGGCGCTTCTCGGCTTCTACGTGGTTGACTTCGAAACCCTCGACGAGGCCGTCGCCTTCTCGAAGCAGCTTTCATCCGTCAACCCCGGTTCCACCTCTTACGAAATTCGGCCGTTCTATGTCTTCAGGCCGGGAGATGCTGCATCATGACCGATATTGCCTGGATCGACCTTGCGCTTGCCTCGGCCCGCCCGAAGGCGCTTGGCGCGCTATTGCGCTATTTCCGCGATCTCGATACCGCGGAAGAGGCGTTCCAGGAGGCATGCCTGAGGGCGATCCGGACGTGGCCGGAGAAGGGACCGCCACGCGATCCGACAGCCTGGCTCATCTTCGTCGGCCGCAACAGCGGTATCGATGCGGTGCGCAAGCGGACGAAGCTCCAGGCGCTGCCGGACGAGGAGGTCATTTCCGATACCGAGGATGCCGAAAGCGATATCGCCGATCGGCTGGATGATTCCAATTATCGCGACGACATCCTGCGGCTTCTCTTCATCTGCTGCCATCCCGATCTGCCGGCGACCCAGCAGATCGCGTTGGCGCTGCGCATCGTGTCCGGCCTTTCGGTGACGCAGATCGCGCGCGCTTTCCTGGTTTCGGAAAGCGCCATGGAGCAGCGTATCACCCGGGCGAAGGCGCGTGTCGCCAAGGCAGGCGTGCCTTTCGAAACGCCGAGCCCCGAGGAGAGGGCCGAACGTCTCTCGATCGTCAGCACGATGATCTATCTCATCTTCAACGAGGGCTACAGCCAGGCCGACCCCAAGCATGAGGCGGCCGCCTTCAGCGACGAGGCGATCCGGCTGGCGCGCTTGATGCTGCATATTTTCCCGGCGGAACCGGAGCTGATGGGACTACTCGCGCTCATGCTCCTGCAAATCTCGCGCCGGCCGGCGCGCTTCAGCGCCGAGGGGGAAATCGTGCTCCTTGAAGATCAGGACCGCTCGCTGTGGAACCAGCCCTTCATCAACGAGGCCCTGGCGCTGCTCGACAAGGCGCTGCGGCACCGCCGGCCCGGTCCGTATCAGCTTCAGGCGGCCATTGCCGCCATCCATTCCCGCGCGAAACGGGCCGAGGATACCGACTGGGTCGAGATCGATCTGCTCTACCGTGCGCTGGAGCGGGTGCAGCCTTCGCCTGTCGTAACGCTTAACCGCGCGGTCGTCGTTTCCAAGCTGCACGGGCCGCAGCAGGCGCTCGATCTCATCGATCCGCTTGGCGAGAAGCTCGGCGCCTATTTCTACTATCACGGTCTGCGGGGTGGCCTGCTGAAGCAGCTTGGCTTGTCCCGCCAGGCGCGCGAGGCCTTCGACCATGCCATCGCGCTTGCCCATTCGGCGGCGGAAGCGGCCCATATCCGCCGGCAGATCGACAAGATGCAGGCGGAGGCCGCGCAGCATATCGCAGACTAATCAACGAAATTCGGCGCTGTGTCGGAACGCAAGGTTTGACTCGTCCTTGTAGCAGCCTCATGCGAAACAGGTTTCACTCTAATGGAGAAATGTCGAAATGACCGCCGGCACGCAGCATGAACTCGTCCTCGTCCGCGAATTCGACGCCCCGCGCGAGAAGATCTACAAAGCGTGGACCGATCCCAATCTGCTGAAACAATGGTTCGTCCCGAGCCCTTGGGGTGTTGCAGAAGCGACGCTCGACGTCCGCCCCGGCGGCTCCAGCGTCGTCGTCATGCAGGATCCCGAGGGCAATCAGTATCCGAACCACGGCGTCTATCTCGAGATCGTCGAGAACGAGAAAATCGTCTTCACCGACGCCTATAGCGAGGCCTGGGTGCCTTCCGAAAAACCGTTCTTCACGGGCGTTATCCTACTCGAAAATCTTGGCAATGGCCGAACGAAGTATACGGCCAAGGCGCTGCACTGGCGTGCCGAGGACAAGGAAGAGCACGAGAAGATGGGATTCCACAAAGGATGGGGCAAGGCTGCCGATCAGCTGGCGGAACTGCTGGCAAAGATGTGAGGTGAGGGCGGCGCGGTCGAGGCCCGCGCCGCCCTCAGCTTCACGTGCGATGTGAAGCAGCTTGGAAGGTGATTCCACTGAGGCTTGGAAGTCGTTGAATTTCAGACTGGAATTGGGATCCGGGTGGGCAGGTGTTGCTGTCGACGCGGGACGTTACCTGTGCCAGTCCACCGGCATGAGGGGTTGCGTCTACATCCTCGCATCCGCGCCAAATCGCACGCTCTATACCGGCGTGACGCGTGACCTTGCAGGTCGGTTATATGAGTATCAGAACGAACTGACGCCGCGGCAGTGGAAGCTCAATTTGATCGAGCGGGAGAACCCTGGATGGGAGGATATTTCGTTTCACCTGCTAGGTCTGTGAAGATTCTCTCGTCGCCTGGACGCGCGACTGGTGGATTCCTGTGACGAGCACAGGAATGAGGGGGCTGGTGTCCGCAGTGCTCCAAAACGACCTGATCTGGCACTGCATGTTACGCATTGAATGATAGAGGATATGGAGCGCGGGCTGCACTCCTCGCTCCCTCATTCCTGTTCTCGTCACAGGAAATCCACCAGCGCCGTGATACGGCGCAAAGACTCTTTCCTACGCTACATCGGACGCCGCATCGCTATCGAAATTCTCGAACATTCCGTTCCAGAGTTTGTATTTGCTTTGCCGCTCGCCGGTCCTTATCTCCAGGTTGAATTCAGCGGGATGCAGACGATGGAACTTGGCCTTTACACCTTCGCGGACGTCAATCCCAATCCCTCCCGCAGCAAGGGAGCGGAGGGGGCCGAGCGGCTAAAACATCTTATCGAGGAGATCGAGCTCGCCGACCAGGTGGGCCTCGATGTCTTCGGTCTGGGCGAGCATCACCGGCCGGATTATGCGGCGTCAGCCCCTGCGGTGGCGTTGGCGGCCGCGGCCGTCAAGACCAAAAACATCCGGTTGACCAGCGCCGTCACCGTGCTTTCCTCGGATGATCCGGTGCGCGTCTTTCAGCAGTTTTCAACACTCGATCTCATTTCCAATGGCCGGGCCGAGATCATGGCGGGGCGGGGCTCTTTCATCGAGTCCTTCCCGCTGTTCGGCTATAACCTTGAGGATTACGACCAGCTTTTCGAAGAGAAGCTCGATCTGCTCCTGGCGCTGCGCAACAGCGAGACGGTGGAGTGGGAGGGCGAGCTGCGCGCGCCGATCCGCGGTCGCGGCGTCTATCCCAGGCCGCTGCAGGATCCGCTGCCGTTGTGGGTTGCGGTCGGCGGCACGCCGCAGTCGGTGGCGCGTGCCGGCGCGCTCGGACTGCCGGTGGCGCTCGCCATCATCGGCGGCGAGCCGCGCCGTTTCGCGCCGCTCTTCGATCTCTACCGCGAGGCGGCGCGCCGGGCAGGGCAGGATCAGGCGAAGCTGAAGACCAGCATCAATGTTCACGGCTTCATCGCCGATACGACCGAGGCGGCCGCCGACCAGTTTTACGGGCCGCAGGCGGAAGTGATGAACCGCATCGGCCGCGAGCGCGGCTGGGGACCGACCAGCCGGGTGCATTTCGATCTGTCGCGCGGGCCGAACGGCGCGCTTTTCGTCGGCGATGCCGAGGCGGTCGCGGAAAAGATCATCGCCCATCACACACTTTTCAGAAACGACCGCTTCCTGCTGCAGATGGCAATCGGCCTGATGCCGCATGCTGAGATCATGCGCGGCATCGAGCTCTACGGGACGAAAGTCGCTCCGATCGTCAGAAAGGCATTGACTGAAAGGGGCGAAGGGGCGAAAGCCACGGCTTGAGGCGGCTGCGCCGCGCCCGCGCAAGGCCGGAAGAGACGAATGGTTATCGCAAACGACGATGAACTGACAAAGCTCAAGGAGATCGGCCGGATCTGCGCCAACGCCATCCAGGTGATGGCGGCAGCGATGGAGCCGGGCATGACGACGCTGGAGCTCGATCGGATCGGCCGTAAGGTGCTTGAGGATTCCGGCGCGCGCTCGGCGCCGGAGTTCTGCTATCAGTTTCCCGGTGCGACCTGCATCAGCGTCAACGAGGAAATCGCCCATGGCATTCCCGGGCCACGTGTCATCCAGGCTGGCGACCTGATCAATATCGACGTCTCGGCCGAGAAGGAGGGCTTCTTCGCCGATACCGGTGCTTCCTTCGCAGTGCCGCCGGTCAAGCCGAAGATCGAACGACTCTGCCGCGACGGCAGGCGGGCGCTCTGGGTCGGCCTCAACCAGGTGAAATCGGGTGAGCCGCTGGCAAAGATCGGCACCGCCGTCGGCGCTTTCGCCCAGAAGAACCGTTATACGCTGGTTGCCAATCTGGCGAGTCACGGCGTCGGCCGTTCGCTGCACGAGGAACCAGCCGAGCTCTCCACCTGGCCCGATCCTTTGGAAAAGCGCGTCATGACGGACGGTCTCGTCTTTACGGTCGAGCCGTTCCTTTCCCTCGGCGCGACATGGGCCGAGGGCGGCGACGATGCCTGGACGCTCTATGCCGATCCGAAGGCGCCGACCGTGCAATATGAGCACACGGTGGTTGCGACGCGGAACGGACCGGTGATTTTGACTTTGCCGGACGGACGGGCGTAGGGCTCAGGTCGCAGGGCTTTCTTCCTTCGTGGGGCGTTGGCGAACCCGCCTCGTCCTTCGGGGCTCCTGCGCGGCACCTCAGGATGAGGCTCTCTTGACGCCGCCAGCAACCTCCTGCCCTCGATTAACAGCGTGGCATCGTCTTTCATGACCTGTCTCAGGAGCGTTGGGCAACACCCTGTCGTCAGGGATGGAGTTGGTCAGAGCGACTTCAAATATTCGATGAGGTCGCCTTTTTCCTCAGCGCTCAGGTTTAAGTTCAGATGGTCGTTATAGTGCGCGACGACATCCTCCAGCATGGCGAACCGCCCGTCGTGGTAGAAGCCACCCTTGTGGACCTTGTCCATGTTCCACAAGGCCCGCAGCGGTGCTGTCCGGTAGCGGCCGTCCGGGGCTCGTTTCGCCTGGAAATCGTCTATCCCGATCTCGTCCCCCGTGTGCAGGTTCCAGCCGGGTTCGGTGAAGAGCGGCGGCACATGGCAGGTGGCGCACTTGGCCTTGTCGTTGAAGAGGGTCTTTCCTTTTTCCGCCGCCGCACTGTCGAAGGTGCCTTCCGGCGGCTGCGGAGTAGGCAGGGACAGCTGGTAGAAGTGTAGCGCCGGAAGTTTGGCGGTGATCCGGTCTTCCTTGTCCTGCTTGTGGCCCTGCTTTGTCCTGGCGGCGACCGGATATTTCTCGGCGTCGTCGAGACGCGGATCGTAGAACGTGCCTTTGCCATGCATTTCGAGGTTGCCGACATAGGCGTTCCAATAGCTGACGGTCCCCCAGGCTCCCGTCCAGGTATGGTTGTTCACGCCCGCCAATCCGAAAGCGGGCGGATTGAGCGTGGCCGACGTCTTGCCATCCGGCCGGAATGCCTTTCCATCCAGGTTGAGTTCGGCATCGAACTTGCCAGGCCCCCAAGCTTCGACCGCCTTCTTCACGTCGGCTTCCGAAACCTGCAGCATCTCGGTGAATGCCGTGAGGTCGGGCGCCAGCGCGACGATTGCACCGATGTTCAGGTCGCGGTTGGGCCAGCCATCCAGCCGATGGCCGATGCCGGGAGCGTAGGCGTCGTCGACCGTCGAATGGCACACCGCACACTGGATTCCGACCGACGTCAGCGTCTTTCCGTCCGCGCCGAAGAATCCGGTTGCCCCGACAACGGCGTTGGCCTTCAGCAGAAGGAGCGTGCTGGCCGGATCGTCGAGATCAACGTCGCCTTTACCAAGCGCAACGGCGACGTCCTTTGGAATGGCATTAACGTCGACCTTCAATCCGAGCTCCAGAGCTTTCTTAGGACTAAGGCCTGGTCCTTTGCCGCCCAGCTTCTCACCCGCGATCGCCTCGTGAAGCTTGAGTTTGCCTCCCCAGAAGTCCTCGCTCCCGAACGTGTCAAAACGGAATGTCTCACGGCCCTCCTCCAGGTATCGTCTGGCTTGATCGGCCGCCGCGGCGTCAAAGTCCTTGCCGCCGACAGTAGGACTTTTGGACGTTTGGGCAGCAGCGGGAATTATCGTTGAAGAGAGGAGAAGGAGGAAAAGAGCTGCGGTACCCTGAGAGTGCAGAGACATAGAATTCCCTCCACGCAGCCGACGTTTTCGGCAAGCGCATCTAGATTTACGTCAATGACAACAACTCCCACCACTATATTATAGACTGCTAAAGTAGCAAGGGATTCCCTGGCTCCTGCCCGTCTGAGGCTCCGTTCGGAACATTCGGTTCATCCGCCCATTTACCGCGGATAGGACTGGGAGAAACTCCGCATGAATGCGAGCGACGAACGGACCATGTCTCTCTGGTCGGACATCGAGGTCGCGCCCGACGCAGCGCCTCTCGCCCGCAACGAAGACTTCGACGTCGTCGTGGTGGGGTCTGGAATTGCAGGCATGTCGATAGCGTACGAGTTGGCCGCCGCGGGGCAGAAGGTTGCAGTCCTCGACCGAGGCCGGATAGGCGGCGGCATGACGGCCCGCACAACTGCACACCTTGCGTCGATATGCGACGACTACTTTTCGGAACTCATCGACTTGCGCGGCGAGGAGCTGGCGCGGCTCTATTTTCAGAGCCACTCTGCGGCGATCGCGCGCATCGAGGCGATCCAGGCCGCGGAACACATCTCATGCGACTTCCGTCGGCTCGACGGCTTTCTCTTTCCCGCCTCTGGAGGGGCGGAAGCCGATCTCCAACGTGAGTTCGAGGCGGGCCTGAAGATAGGCATCGCCGTCGAGGAAGTCGCGAACTTGCCGCTTGCCGGGCATGCGGACACGCCCGCCCTGCGATATCCTGATCAGGCGACATTCCATCCGCTCAAATATCTTCGCGGTCTGGCCGCCGGAATTCGGGCTCGCGGCGGCACCCTCTACAGCGAGACGATTGTCGATAAGGTCGAAGAAACCGCCGGCGGGGTGCGCGTGGGAACGAACTCCGGCCTCACCGTTACCGCCAGGTGGGCCATCGTGGCGACCAACTCGCCTATCAACGACAGGGTTGCACTCCATACGAAGCAGGCGCCCTATCGAACCTACGCAATGGCGTTCGAGATTGCACGCGGCATCGTACCGGATGGTCTCTACTGGGATACCGAGGACCCCTACCACTATGTCCGCCTTCATCCCGGCGACGACGAGAGCGATTTCCTCATCGTCGGCGGCGAGGACCACAAGACTGGCACGGCCGACAACGCTGACGATCGCTTCGCCGCTTTGACATCCTGGATCAGAAAACTGGTGCCCGATCTCGGGGCCGAAACCCACAGATGGTCCGGGCAGGTGATGGAGACCATCGACTATGCCGGCTTCATCGGCCGCAATCCCGGCAACGAACGGCTATTTGTAATCACCGGAGATTCCGGCGAGGGCATGACCCACGGCGTGGTGGCCTCACTCCTGATCTCCGAGGTCATTCTCCGGGGCGACAGTCCCTGGCGCGAACTTTATGAGCCATCCCGGAAGACAGTCAGCGCGGTCGGCCATTACCTTGCCGAGAACGCTACAATGATCAAGAATTTCGCCGAGTATGTCGCGCCCGGCGAAATCGAGTCTGTCGATCGGCTGCGACCGGGAGAAGGTGCTATCGTCCGCGAAGGAATGACCAAGATCGCAGCGTTCCGCAGCGACGATGGCACGCTGCACAGGCGGTCTGCCACGTGCACGCATGTCGGCTGCCACGTGCACTGGAACTCCCTGGAACGGTGCTGGGACTGTCCTTGCCACGGATCGCACTTCGCGGTGGATGGAACGGTCCTGAACGCACCAGCAGTTTCGCCCCTGCCCAAGATCGACTGAGTGTTGCTCCGGTGAGCTGACGCAGAGTGAGCGCACTATACGGACGGCTCAGGCCGCAGGGCTTCTTCCTTCGTGCGGCATCCTCCGACGCTCCTCGGCGCGAAGCCCAAAGGGCGCAGCCTCGAAGGATCAGACCTATGTTGCTACTTGCATTCATCCTGCAAACAGCGCGCCCTGCCTCGTCCTTCGAGCCCCCTCAAGTTGAGGTTCTCTTGTGTCGGCGGCAGCATCCTCGGACGCGCCGACGTCGGGACCAGCCCCGTCTTCACCCCCGCGCTTGCGGCCTGCCGCCCTGCAGGATTTCCGTCGCAGCGCGTTCCAATATTCCGGCGATGCGGGCGGCTTCGGATTTCGACCAGGGATAACGCATCCTGAGGGCCGAGCGCAGCAGCATGCGGGCGGCGCGGATATCGCCGCCGTCCTGCATGAAGTCGCCGTCATCGCTGTCGGCGCCGTCGCGGTCGGTTTCGAAAACACGCTTCACATAGGCCATCTTCTCGCCGATGCGTTCGAGCTTGGCGAGCGTGTGAAGGATCATGTCGCGGTTTTCCTCGACACGGCGGCGGCCGGCCGCGGTGATGCGATAAAGCTTCTTGGTGCCCTCGTTCTCAACTTCGGCAAGCCCGGTTTCCTCGAGATAGGTGAGTGCGGGATAGATGACACCAGGGCTCGGCACATAGAAGCCGCCGGAACGCTCCTCCAGCAGCTTAATCAATTCGTAACCGTGGCGCGGCTGCTCGGCGAGCAGGGCGAGGATTACGAGTTGCAGATCGCCCGCCGCGAATTTGCGGCCCATGCGAAACGCTTCGCCGAACATGCCGCCTTTAAAACCTCTCATGGCTCTTCCTTTCATAGCTGGATGTATCGTTAGCTATGTCGTAAAACATATATCGTAAGATAACTACTTTCAAGGCGAGCCGGGATTTTTTCGACTTTCCGGAAATTGATCGACCGATCAGAAATAGTCGTTTGCGGTACCGGTGCTGCGGCGCGATAAGCACTGCATGCTTTCCCGCCCGCCTCGCTCTCAGCCAAACCTCGTTGCCACCGCCGCTGCAGGCGCCGTTGCCATGGCTGCGGCCATGGGCTTCGGGCGCTTCTCCTATACCCCGATCCTTCCCGGGATGATGAGCGGCGTGCCGCTTTCGGCAGCGGATGCCGGCTTCATCGCTTCGGCCAATTTCGTCGGCTATCTCGTCGGCGCCGTGCTTGCGGCCTATGGCTGGGCGGCGGGGCGCGAGCGGCTGGTGGCGCTGCTGGCGCTCTTCGCCACCGCAATCCTGCTTGCCGCCATGGCCGCCACCGATTCCGTCGCGGTCTTTGCCGTCATCCGCTTCCTCGCCGGCCTCGCCAGCGCCTTTGCGATGGTCTTCACTTCGTCGATCGTGCTCAGCCACGGGGCTGCGGCCGGCAATGACCATGTGCAGGCGGCGCATTTCGGCGGGCCGGGGGCGGGGATCGCGCTTTCCTCGGTGATGGTGCTATTGATCGGTCTCGGCTTTCACGACGGGCCGGGCGGCTGGCGCGCCGATTGGATCGGTGGGGCAATCTATTGTGCGATAAGCCTGGTCGTCGTCTACCTTCTGCTGCCGTCGGCGCCGGCGCAAACGGCGCAGGCGGGCAAGGAGCCGGCGCTCAACTGGAGCCGGCCGATGGTGCTGGTAACCCTGTCTTACGGCCTGTTCGGCTTCGGCTATGTCATCACCGCGACCTTCCTCGTCACCATCGCCCGCCTGTCGGCAACGGGAGCTTTCGTTGAATTCCTCTGCTGGTTCATCGCCGGTCTGACGGCGGCGGTGGCGCTGTTTGCCTGGAGGCCGCTGGTGAGGCCCCTCGGGCTCGGCGGCGTGTATGTCGCGGCGCTTCTGGTCGAGGCGGCCGGCGTGCTGGCGACTGTGGCGCTGCCGCCCTCGGTCGCACCGCTGATCGGCGGAGCCCTGTTCGGCGCGACGTTCCTCGCGATCACGGCTTACGGGCTGCAGATCGGCCGCAAGCTTTCGCCCGAGAGCCCGCGACGAATTCTGGCGATGATGACCGCTGCCTTCGGTCTCGGCCAGATCGTAGGGCCGGTCGTTGCCGGCTGGATCGCCGAACGCTCAGGCAGTTTCACCGTCCCGACGGTGATCGCCGCCGTCGCACTTCTGGTCTGCGCGGCCCTGGTGATGCCCGTGATCAAGAAAGTCGCCTAACCGGTTACATCTCCGTAACAATCGGCCGAACCCATTGCTGCTTCCTTCGAACTGCCTTAGTTTCCGGCACAATCAGTGTTCCCAGACACTCCCGAGACTCCCAGTTCAGGAAAGCAAAACCCACCGTGTTTCATTCGTTTTTTCCCCAGCCGAAACCTTTCTTCATTTCGCTTGTCGTGTGGACATTGATTTCAATATTCGGCTGGTATTTTGTCGCCGAGGGCCTCGGTGCGTCGCTTGGCTTTGTGCCGGTTCCGGAAGAGCAGCAGCCGATCGATCTTTCTTTCTTCCTGCTGCCCGAAAATATCTGGTTCTACAGCTACTTCTTTCTCTCGGCGGTGATTTTCTGCGGCGCATGGCATTTGAAAGCGCTGCACCATCCCTGGAAGCTGTGGTCGATCTGGGGTTCGGCGCTCATCATTTTCGTCACCTATTTCGGCGTCCAGATCACGGTCGTGATCAACAACTGGCGCCGGCCCTTCGGCGATCTTCTCCAAAACGCCTTGTCGAAGCAGCCGGGCATTTCCGTCGACAATTTTTACAGCCTAATGTGGGTCTTCTGTCAGATCGCATTCCTCAGCATGTTCGTGTCGATCATGACCGACTTCTTTACGAGCCACTACATCTTCCGCTGGCGCGCTGCGATGAACGACTTCTACATGTCGAAGTGGGAAAAGCTGCGTCACATCGAGGGCGCCTCGCAACGCGTTCAGGAAGACACGATGCGTTTTTCGAGCACCCTCGAAGGTCTCGGCATCAGCCTGATCAACTCGGTGATGACGCTCGTGGTCTTCCTTCCGATCCTTCTGACGCTCTCGCATTACGTGACTGAACTGCCGGTCATCGGGCCGTTGGCGAATTCACTCTTCTGGCTGGCGCTCTTCTGGTCGGCATTCGGTACGCTGCTTCTGGCGGTCGCCGGTATCAAGCTGCCGGGCCTGAACTTCCGCAATCAGCGCGTCGAAGCCGCCTATCGCAAGGAACTCGTCTATGGTGAGGATCATGCCGAGCGGGCTCAGCCGCTGACGGTCAGGGAACTCTTCAACAACGTTCGGCGGAACTATTTCCGCATGTATTTCCACTACATGTATTTCAACGTCGCCCGTTATTTCTACATTCAGGCAGACGCGCTCTTCGTGGTCTTCATGCTGGTCCCGACGATCGTTGCAGGCACGATCACCTATGGCATCTTCCAGCAGATCTCGACCGCCTTCGGCCAGGTCAGCAACTCGTTCCAGTATCTGGTCAACTCCTGGACGACGATCATCGAACTGCTCTCCATCCACAAGCGCCTCAAGGCTTTCGAGGCTGCTATCGACGACGAGCCTCTGCCGGCGATCGACCAGCATTATCTGGAGCGGGAAGCCGGTGTTGTGCATGCTGATGGGTGAGGGATGAGGCTTGGATGGATGAGCGGGGCTTTAGTGCGTGCTGTGCCGCAAGGCCCCTCATCCGCCCTAATCGGGCACCTTCTCTCCGCTGGGGAGAAGGGGGAATCACGGGCCACTTGCTTCCTCTTCTCCCCAGCGGGGAGAAGGTGGCCCGAAGGGTCTGATGAGGGGGACGCGACACGTCGTTCCGATTGTGAAACTACGTCAGAGCCCTGACGTCTGCTGCAGCTTGCCGCGGGCCTCGATCATCGGGATCGCTTCAGAATAGCTGACGCATGCGACATCGGCTCGACGGCAGACGTCGCTGACCAGGCGGTCCAGCGCCCGCCAGTAGGCGCCGCCGTTCATTTCGACGAAGTGGAAGCCGAGTTGGAGTGGGGTGCGGTTGCCGTTGTACTGGCGGTCGAAGGCCTGGGAGAAGGCGGCGTAGGCACGGTCTTCGAATTCCTTCGAATCCGCGCGGTCTTCCTCACCCTTGGAGTGGCGGACGAAGAGATTGTAGTCCATGCCGATGATCGGTTTTTCGTTCGGGCCTTCCGGAATTAGCGGCAGGCCGAAGCGGATGATGCCGTCTTCTTCGACTGGCATGGCCGGGCCTTTGGTGACGAGGCTTGCATCGTAAGTAAAGCCCGCCTTCTTTTCGGCGGCGATCATGTCGGCGCCCGCGGTTGCCGAGAGATAGGGGGCGCGAAAGCCCTTGATGCCATGATCGATAAGATCCTGCCAGCCGGCCGGCTCGTCGAGGCCGACGCTTTTCCAGGCATTCTTCAGCGTCGCATGGAAGGTGGCGTATTCGGACGACCAGTCGGCCTCGCTCCAGAGGCGGCCGTCGAAATGACCGCAGGCATGGCTCGAGATGTCGTGGCCTTCGAGATGGGCATGCCAGATATTGCCGAGGCGTTCGCGGATTTCGTCGTCGCTCTGGGCGAAGCCGACATTGGACTTTCCGCGTTTCTGATGCGGCGCCTGGTAGGCCTTCTTCGCCGCCTCGTTCATCAGGAAGGTGCAGGAGAGGAAATAGGTGAAGTGGGCGCCGTTCTTCGCGGCCATCTCGCGGCTCTTCAGCCACAGCGCATTATCATGGGCGCCGTCGAAGGAAATGATGACCAGTTGCTTCGGCCGGTCGGCCCCCACTGCAGTGACGGGAAGAAGGAACGAGGCAGCCAGACAGGCGGAGAGGAGAGGACGAGACATGGGCACCGCGAGAATTTGTTCGCGGTTTCCCTCCAATAGAATTGCGGCGAAGCTGCGGTCTCAACTGGTATTTTTTCCCGTCAGCCGCTAAGTCATGACAAACTGCAAGGAAGGGACCGCAATGGCACTGCTCATCGTCGGCATCATACTTTTTCTCGGTGTGCATCTGGTGCGGGTGGTGGCTCCGGGCCTGCGCCGCTCGATGATTGCAAGCCTCGGCGAGCGGGGATGGCGGGCCGCCTATTCGATCGCGAGCATCCTCACGCTGATCTTGTTGATCTATGGATTCGGGCAGGCGCGTCAGGTGACGGGCATGCTCTACAATCCGCCGGTCTGGACGGCGCATATCGCGATCACGCTGATGCTGATCGCAATGATCTGTCTGGTCGCATCGCTGCTGCCGGCGGGGCATATCGCGACGAAGACCAAACATCCGATGGTGCTGTCGGTGAAGATCTGGGCGCTGGCGCATCTGCTCGCCAACGGCGAGACCTCGTCGGTCCTGCTGTTTGCGGCATTCCTCGCCTGGGGCGTGATCTTGCGCATTTCGCTGAAACGCCGCGAGCGGGCAGGCGAAATCACGCTCCGGCCCTTCGTCTCTGCCATGTATGACCTCTATGCCATCGTCATCGGCATCGTCGTCTGGGCGCTGATCATCTGGAAGCTGCACGAATGGTTGATCGGGGTTTCGCCGCTCGTGATGTGACGAATCTTGGATATCCCCCTTACAACGGCGGCAAAATGGAGTAGAAGGCCCCGACAATATGCATCCAGCATAGTGTGTGGGTATTTCCGCGGCCGGAGACGAGAATGGCATTCAACGACGACAGCTTCATCCGTGAAGTCAATGAGGAATTGCGGTCCGACCAGATGAAGGGCGTCTGGCGCCGGTTCGGCCGCTATATCATCGTCGTCGCCATCCTGATCGTCGTCGGCACTGCCGGCAAGGTTCTCTTTGAATATTGGGACGATACCCGCTCCTCCGGTGCTGGCGACCAGTTCCTGGCGGCAATGAAGCTTGCCGACGAGAACAAGAACGATGAGGCGCTGGCCGCACTCGGCGAGCTGGAGAAGGAAGGGCATGGGGCCTATCCGGTGCTGGCGCGCATGCGGGCCGCAACCGTCCAGGCGCAGAAGGGTGACGCCGCCGCGGCGATCACCGCCTTCAACGAGATCGGCAAGGACAATAGCGTGCCGGCCGCCGTGCGCGATGCCGCCAGGATGCGTGCCGGCTGGCTGCTGATCGAGAACGGCTCCTACGAGCAGGTTTCGGCCGCGGTCGAGGAAATGGCCGTGCCCGGCAACGCCTTCCGCCATTCGGCGCGCGAGGCACTCGGTCTGGCCGCCTACAAGGCCGGCAACCCGGCGCAGGCGCGGCAATGGTTCCAGTCGATTATCGATGACGGCGAAAGCCCGCGTCCTGTTGCCAATCGCGCCCAGATGATGCTCGATCTCATTACCGCATCCGGCAAGGCGCCCGCCGCGCAGGGCTGAGTTTTAAGGAAAAAGAATGAGTTTCACGGTCGCCATCGTCGGTCGTCCGAATGTCGGCAAGTCGACGCTTTTCAACCGCCTGGTGGGCAAGAAGCTTGCGCTCGTCGACGATACGCCCGGCGTGACGCGTGACCGCCGCCCGGGTGAGGCGCGGCTGATGGACCTGACCTTTACGATTATCGACACGGCCGGTCTGGAAGAGGCCGACGAGGAAAGTCTGCAGGGCCGGATGCGCGCCCAGACGGAAGCGGCGATCGACGAGGCCGATCTTTCGCTTTTCGTCGTCGATGCCAAGAACGGGCTGACACCGGTGGATACCGCCCTTGCCGAAATGCTGCGCCGACGCGGTAAGCCGGTGGTGCTCGTCGCCAATAAATCCGAAGCGCGCGGCTCCGATAGCGGCTTCTACGACGCCTATACGCTGGGGCTTGGCGAGCCGACGCCGATTTCGGCCGAGCACGGCCAGGGCATGCTCGACCTGCGCGACGCGATCGTCGAGGCGATCGGCAAGGACCGTGCCTATGCCAAGGACGATGTCGCGGTTACCGATGTCGACATTCCGCCTGGCGACAACGAGGCCGACGGCGAGGATGAAGAGCCGATCTATGACGACACCAAGCCGCTCAGGGTGGCGATCGTCGGCCGGCCGAATGCGGGCAAGTCGACGCTGATCAACCGTTTCCTCGGCGAGGACCGGCTGTTGACCGGGCCGGAGGCCGGCATCACCCGGGACTCCATCTCGGTCGAATGGGATTGGCGCGGTCGCACCATCAAGATGTTCGACACCGCAGGCATGCGCCGCAAGGCGCGGGTAACGGAGAAGCTGGAGAAACTTTCGGTCGCCGATGCGCTGCGCGCCATCCGCTTCGCCGAGACGGTCGTCATCGTCTTCGACGCGACGATCCCCTTCGAGAAGCAGGACCTGCAGATCGTCGATCTCGTGCTGCGCGAGGGACGCGCCGCCGTCCTCGCCTTCAACAAATGGGACATGATCGAGGACCGGCAGGCGGTGCTTGCCGACCTGCGCGAAAAGACCGACCGGCTGTTGCCGCAGGCGCGCGGCATCCGCGCCGTCCCGATCTCCGGCCAGACCGGCTGGGGGCTGGACAAGCTGATGCAGTCGATCATCGACACCGACAGGGTCTGGAACAAGCGTATCTCGACGGCACGGCTCAACCGCTGGCTGGAAACGCAGCAGATCCAGCATCCGCCACCGGCCGTGTCCGGCCGGCGCATCAAGCTGAAATACATGACCCAGGTCAAGGCACGCCCGCCGGCCTTCATGATCTCCTGCACCCGCTCCGACGCGCTACCGGAATCCTATACGCGCTATCTGATCAACGGGTTGCGTGCCGATTTCGACATGCCGAGCGTGCCGATCCGCATCCATTTCCGTTCGCCTGATAATCCGTACGAATCGAAGAAGAAGCGGACGTAGGTTTTTGGCGCTGGTGTTTGGGACACCTCCCTCTGCCCTGCCGGGCATCTCCCCTACAAGGGGGGAGATCGGATGGGCGTTAGGGTTTGCCCAAACAACTGCCGGATGGTTATTCCCATGCGCAAGATGGGGTCGATGGTCCAACCTCTTGCCGATCTCCCTTCTTGTGGGGGAGATGCCCGGCAGGGCGGAGGGGGTACCCCAAGCGGCGCGATAGCTGTTCGAGCTATCAGCGTCTCATTCACGCTTCCATTCAGCGCCTCACGCAACGCCACGATCTCGCCTGGAACCGAGCAAGTTCCCCAGCTTCACGGCCGGTCGCTTCCACGATGCAGCCGGGAATGCCGATCGCCTTTCCCTCAGACGAATACCCGCCTCGCTGAGCCGGATGACGACGACGCGTTCGTCCGCGTTGCTGCGCTCGCGGTTGATTTAGCCGGCGCTTCGAGGTGTTGAGCAGCGGCGTCAGCGTGCTCGATTCCAGGAAGAGTTTCTCGCCGAGGCCACCGACAGTCTGGCCGTTCTGTCCCCATAGCGCGACCATGGCCAGATATTGCGGATAGGTGAGGCCGAGCGTGTCGAGTTCAGCTGATCCTGTATGGGGGCATCTCCAAAACCCAGCGAATTTATATCGTGCAATAAATAATCGTAAGCGATGTTTATGCAAGGCTGATATGCGAAAATTTAAGTTGTCCGATAAATAATCGTGCGCGATACAAATGCTGTTCGAGACGAACAACAAAACCGAGAGGACAAGACAATGTCGACCATCAAGACCGCAGTTTCCGCAGCAGTACTCTTGGCAACCTCCGCCGTCGGCGCGCTTGCCGATCCGGTCCTCGAGCAGACAACGCAGACGTTCATCGACGGTCTTGCCGGCGGCAAGCCGATCTACACGCTGTCGCCGACCGATGCCCGTAACGTTCTGTCCGGCGCGCAGAAGGGCGAGGTCAAAAAGCTCGCCGCAAAGGAAGAGGATAAGGTCATCAAAACAGGCCCGACCGGTAGCATCAAGCTGCGCATCGTCCGCCCGGAGCATGCCAAGGGCACGCTGCCGGCCGTTCTCTACTTCCACGGCGGCGGCTGGGTACTCGGCGATGCGGATACGCATGACCGGCTGGTGCGTGAAATCGCCAACGGCGCAAACGCCGCCGTCGTCTTCGTCGATTACGAACGCTCGCCGGAGGCCCGATACCCCGTCGCCATCGAGCAGGCCTATGCCGCGACCAAATATGTCGCCGAGCATGCCAAGGAATTCAACGTCGACGCCAGCAGGTTCGCGGTCGCAGGCGACAGCGTCGGCGGCAACATGGCGGCGGTGGTGACGCTGCTTGCCAAGGAGCGCGGCGGCCCCGCCATCGACCAGCAGGTGCTGTTCTACCCCGTCACGGACGCCAATTTCCACAATGGTTCCTATAATGAGTTCGCCAATGGCCCCTGGCTGACCAAGGAAGCAATGAAGTGGTTCTGGAACGCCTATCTGCCTGACGAGGCCAAGCGCAAGGAGCCGACGGCTTCGCCCCTGCAGGCATCGCTCGAACAGCTCAACGGCCTGCCGCCGGCCCTTATCATCACCGATGAAAACGACGTGCTGCGCGACGAAGGCGAAGCCTATGGCCGCAAGCTCAGCCAAGCCGGCGTCAAGGTCACCTCGATCCGCTATAACGGCACGATCCACGACTTCGTGCTGCTGAATGCGATTGCCGAAACGCCGGCGGTCCGCAGCGCGATCAAGGTCGCGAACGACACGCTTCGCAGCGCGTTGCACAAGTAAGCGCGATTGGAACTCTTGTTTTCACGCAATTCCGCGGAATGGCTTTAGTCTGCGTACGGCAAAGGCCCGGTGGTTTCGCCGGGCTTTCTGCTTCTTGGAAGCGACTTGGCAAATTGCCAGGCCTTCTTCCATTTCGGCGTGATCACGCCATTGGCGGCGCGGATATTGTTGATGAACTGCGTCGACGCCGCTTCCCAGGAATATTGCATGGCCAGCGCGCGCGCCTTCTCGCGCGAAGCGGAAAGGGCGGCAAGGCAGGCGGTTCGCAGGTCCGCATCCAGCGCCCCGACCTCGCTATCGTCTCCGATAATATCGAGCGGCCCGGTGACCGGATAGGCAGCAACCGGCACGCCCGATGCCAGCGCTTCGAGGATGGTGTTGCCAAAGGTGTCGGTGAGCGACGGGAAGACGAAGACGTCGGCCTGAGCATAGGCCGTCGCCAGATCCTCGCCCAATTTCACGCCGGTAAAGTGCACATCGGGATAGCGCTGCTCCAGTTCGGCGCGCGCCGGGCCATCGCCAACGACAACCTTCGAGCCGGGCAGGTCGAGATCGAGAAAGGCCGGCAGGTTCTTTTCCAGCGCGACGCGGCCAACCGTCATGAAAATCGGGCGCGGCAGGTCGAAGGGCTCTTCTTCGATCGGCATGGGATGAAATTGCGTGGCGTCGATACCGCGGGTCCAGGGCATCAAATTCTTGATGCCGCGGGCTGACAGCTCGCGAGCCAGGCTCGGTGTCGCGACCATGCAGCCGGCGCCGCCATTGTGGAACCAGCGTATGAAAGCATAGAGCCAGCTCTGCGGGATCGGCAGGCGGGCGGAAACATATTCGGGAAAGCGGGTGTGATAGCTGGTGGAGAAGGGCATGCCCTTGCGCAGGCACCAGCGGCGGGCGGTCAGCCCCAGCGGACCTTCGGTGGCGATGTGCACATAGGTGGGATTATGCTTTTCGATCTCGCGCGCGACGCGGCGGTAACTGGCGATCGACAGGCGGATCTCCGGGTAGGTCGGGCAGGGGATGCTGTTGAAGCGCTCCGGTGTCACCATCGAAACCTCAACACCCATCTTCGCCAATTCGCGATTGGTGTTCTCGATCGAGCGCACGACGCCGTTGACCTGCGGGTGCCAGGCGTCGGTGACGATCACCAGCCGCTCCGGCAGATTTCCGGCGGCTGCGGCATTGGCCCAACTCTCGCCGCTATAAGTATTTGCCGGACGTTGCAGCATGTCGTGATTTCCATCCGCGTTGCAGTGATACCAACGCTCAGCCCCATAGCGGGGTTCCGGAACGGCGATTCCCGCCTGCCTATTTTGAGGCATGACCATGATGGAAATATTACAGCCGCATGCCAGCATTTGCAGGGCTTTTGGCGGTCCGATCCCCGCGAATATGTCAGCGGCCGATCGCGAATTTCATGCGGAAGGAATGACGGCGCCGGTCATGGACCGACGCCGTTTGGGAGGTTAAGCGGCAGCGGAGGCCGAACCTGCAGTCGGAACTTCCGAGATCGTCTTCAGAACCTGCGACGCGATCTGGTAGGGGCAGCCCTGCGAGTTCGGGCGGCGATCTTCCAGATAGCCCTTGTAGTCGTTCTTGACGAAGGAGTGCGGCACTCGGATCGAAGCGCCGCGGTCGGCGACGCCGTAGGAGAACTTGTTCCACGGCGCGGTTTCGTGCTTGCCGGTCAGGCGCTTGTCATTGTCCGGACCGTAGACGTTGATGTGATCCATCAGGTTCTTTTCGAACTGCGCCATCAGGGCTTCGAAATAGGCCTTGCCGCCGACTTCGCGCATATACTTGGTCGAGAAGTTGCAATGCATGCCCGAACCATTCCAGTCGGTGTCGCCGAGCGGCTTGCAGTGATATTCGATGTCGATGCCGTATTTTTCGGTCAGGCGCTGCAGCAGGTAACGTGCCATCCAGATCTGGTCGGCGGCCTTCTTGGAGCCCTTGCCGAAAATCTGGAATTCCCACTGGCCCTTGGCCACTTCGGCATTGATGCCTTCGTGGTTGATGCCAGCAGCCAGGCAAAGGTCGAGATGTTCCTCGACGATTTCGCGGGCGACATCGCCGACGTTCGAATAGCCGACGCCGGTGTAGTAGGGGCCTTGCGGAGCCGGATAGCCCTGCTCGGGGAAGCCGAGCGGACGGCCGTTCTGGTAGAAGAAATATTCCTGCTCGAAGCCGAACCAGGCATCTTCATCGTCAAGGATGGTCGCGCGGGCGTTGCTCGGGTGCGGCGTGACGCCATCCGGCATCATGACTTCGCACATGACGAGCGCGCCGTTGGTGCGGGCCGGATCGGGATAAATGGCGACCGGCTTCAGCACGCAATCGGAGCTGCGGCCTTCGGCCTGCATGGTCGACGAACCGTCGAAGCCCCAGAGCGGAAGCTGTTCCAGCGTCGGGAATACGTCGAATTCCTTGATCTGCGTCTTGCCACGCAGGTTCGGTACCGGAGTGTACCCATCGAGCCAAATATACTCGAGCTTATATTTTGTCATCGTGACTCTCTCAATGCTACGAAGGTGAGCAAATCCGGAGACGATCTCCGCGCGTAAGCGCATCCAACCGCCAGGGGATGCCCTTTTAAAAGCACGTAGCGTGCCAGTTCGACCGCCTCGACACGAAAATATGCACATCAGCCGGCCCACACGCATTCTCTGTGTCCGAAATGCCCGCTTTCGGCGAGAAAAGGGATTTTCGGCATAGGAACCGGATGAAAAATTCGGCGTTAGCCCGAAGTGATGAAGTGTTGAACAAATAGGCGGACGCTCGCAGCGGAGACAGCATATCGATCAATCACAAGATATACGTGCATATATTTTATGCAATTTGCATAAACTATGTGCATTGTGGTAGGGTCGCGGATGTCGAATGTTGATGCGCCGAACGGAATGGAGGCGATCTTATGCCAACCGGTTTCCATCGTGAATCCGCAACGATCTACCAGTTTCCCGTCAAGCCGGCTCGGACCCCCAGCCGGTTCGAACGCGCCCGGCTGATGGAGCGCGAGGCAGCCGATGTCTGCGACGCGGCGCTCGACAGCTGCTGGTATCATGACGAGGCGGTTCGCGAGTCCGATCGGCCGACGAAGTCCTGATTGCTTGATACCAGCGGCAGTAACGCCGATACGGCGGGGAGCGCCCGCGCATGGCGTCCGTATGTTGGTCGTCATGCGCGGGCTCAACGCCCGCTCAATCCGAGCTTTTCCTTGGCGACCAAGGCGCCATGCTCACTGACGACTCGGGCTGCGACGCTCGCGGCGAAGCGGGCGGCGGCCGGCGCGTCCTGGGTTTCGAGGTAGCGCGCGAGGAAGGCGCCGTTAAAACTGTCGCCGGCGCTGGTGGTATCGACCACTGTCTCCACCGTCTCGGCCGGAACGAAGGTCTCGTGGCCGGCGAAATTCAAGCGAACGCCGTCCGCGCCGTTCTTGACGACGACATTGGCAGCGCCCAGGGCGCGATAGCGTTGAATCGTCGCCTCGATGGAATCGTCGCCGAAGTGCGCGGCTTCGTCGTCGAAACTCGGCATGACGAGCACGGAAGAGCGTGCGCCTTCGCTGATCGTTGTGTGCATCACGTCGTAACTCGACCAGAGGCGGGGACGGATGTTCGGGTCGAAGGCCACGAGTTTGCCGGCCGCCTTGGCGCGGCGGATTTCGGCGAGCAGTGTCGTGGCATCCTCTTGCGGCAGAATGGCCAGGGTGATGCCGGAGAAATAGACGAGGTCGGCGCTTTCCACCGCGTCGCGCAGGCGGTCGGGATCGGCGGCAAGGCTGCGGGCGGCCGAGCTGTCGCGCCAGTAGCTGAAGGAGCGCTCGCCGTTCTTCAGACTGATCATATAGAGACCGGGCGTCCTGCCTCTGATGCGCCGGATCAAGCTCGTGCCGATGCCCGCCTTGTCGATGAAGGCGACCATCTCGTCCGACATGGCGTCGTCGCCGAGGGCGGTGAAATAATCGACCGACCAGTCGGGGCCAAGGCAGGCGCGGGCATACCAGGCGGTGTTGAAGGTATCGCCGGCAAAGCCTTTGCGTAGCAGGCCGTCACCGGCCTGCGAGAGCTCCACCATGCATTCACCGATTGATAGAAACCGTCTTCCGCTCACCTTGTCCTCCCGGCATGAGCGTCCAACAGGCCGCTCTATCGCTTTGAATTGACGCTTCATCCGCTGATACGCGGAGCCGTGCAGAGTGACAAGCATTGATATCGTGAGCGCCGGTATCACAGGAAATGAAAAGCCCGCCTTCGCGGGCGAAGCGAAGGCGGGTACCGGCGCAGGTTGATTATTCGTGGATGGTGTAGCTGCCGAGCTCGCAAAGATCCTGTGTGTCTTCGGTCGTGTCGAGGTCCGAGTTTTCGTCGAATTCGAAGCGCATGTCGTATTTGCAGACGGTGCGGCCGTCGGCGATGGTGATGTTCACGGTCTCGCCCGGATTGAGGACCTTCTCGCCGAAGACGTCTTCTTCCCAGCTATTGACGCCGGTGGGCGAACTGTAAAAGCGCGTCAGGACGGAATTGGTCCCGTTGGTGAGCTGGAACTTCAGATCTTCGGCACGCGACGGCACGGCCGAGGCGGCGATGATCACGCCGGCAAGCGCGATCAATCCAGAGACTTTCGATTTCATATAGCGTTCCCCCGCCCATGATCGGGCGGAGAAAGGGATAGCATATCCGCAACTAAATCTTTGTTATCGGAGACTATAGATTCCAAAGTAATTCCGTTTTCGGAACACATCACCCCACAGAGGGAGGGACGCAGATGTTCTGAAAAGATCGTTCCATTCACGGCCTGTCCATGTGGTAGCAGGCTGCCTTCTGGCCGGGGCGAACCTCCTCGGTCGGCGGCATTTCGGTGCGGCAGATGTCGGTCGCCTTCCAGCAGCGCGGCGAGAAGACGCAGCCTTTCGGCGGATTGAGCAGCGAGGGCGGATCGCCCTGCAGGCGGATGCGGGTACGCAGGCGCGCGAGCTTCGGATCCGGGATCGGTGCGGCCGAAAAGAGCGCCTGAGTATAAGGATGGGCCGGATGGTCGAAGACGGTGGCGCAGTCGCCCGATTCTACCACCCTGCCGAGATAGAGCACCAGCACATCGTCGGAGATCAGCCGCACGACGGAGAGGTCGTGGCTGATGAAGATCAGCGTCAGGCCGAACTCCTTGCGCAGCTTGCGCAGAAGCGTGATCACCTGGCCCTGGATCGAGACGTCGAGGGCCGAAACCGGCTCGTCGCAGACGATGAGCTTCGGTTTGGTGATGACGGCGCGCGCAATGCCGATGCGCTGGGCCTGGCCGCCGGAAAATTCATGCGGATAGCGATTGATCATCTCCGGGACAAGACCAACGGCACTCATGATCTGGCGGACCCGGTCGGTGCGCTCGGCCTTCGAAAGCTTCGGCTCGAAGACGGTGAGCGGCTCGGCGATGATGTCGCCGACGGTCATGCGCGGGTCGAGCGAGGCGATCGGATCCTGGAAGATGATCTGCATGTCGCGGCGCGCGGCGCGCATCTCCTCTTCACTGAGGTCGAGCAGATTGCGGCCCTGCCAGAGAATGCGGCCCTTCTGCGATTTCAACAACCGCAGGATGGAGCGGCCGAGCGTGGACTTGCCGCAGCCGGATTCGCCGACGATGCCGAGCGTGCGGCCCTCGGCGAGATCGAAGCTGACATTGTTGACGGCGGTGAGGAAGACCGGCGGCTTGAAGAAGCCTTTCGCCGGCAGTTCGAATTGGGTCGTCAGGTTTTCGACCCTCAGCAGCGACCGCTCAGCCATGGTTCAGCAACTCCTCACGACGCGGGAACGGGTGGTAACAGGCGGCGCAGTGGCGCGGCGCCAGCGTTTCGAGCGGCGGTGGACGGTCGATACAATCGTCCTGAACCTGCGAACAGCGCGGCGAGAAATTGCAGCCCTTCGGCAGGTGCTGCAAGTTCGGCGGGCGGCCGGGAATGACGACGAGGTCGTCGACATCCTGGTCCGGCCGCGGGATGGAGGCATGCAGCGCCGCCGTATAGGGATGGGCCGGGTTGTTGAAGAGTTCGTCGACCGGCGCTTCCTCGACGATGCGACCGGCATACATGACGGCGACGCGATCGGCGAGGCCGGCGACGACGCCAAGATCGTGGGTGATCATGATCAGCGCCGTGTTCATCTCCGCCGTCAGGTCGTTGAAGAGATCGAGGATCTGTGCCTGGATGGTGACGTCGAGCGCCGTCGTCGGCTCGTCGGCGATAAGCAGCTTCGGTTTGGTGAGCAGCGCCATGGCGATGACGATGCGCTGGCGCATGCCGCCTGACAGTTCGTGCGGATAGAGGTGGAAGCGACGGGTCGGATCGGGAATGCCGACCCGTTTGAGCATGTCCAGCGCTGCGTCCGATGCGGCGCGCGCCGTCAAGCCGCGATGAACCTCCAGCTGTTCCGTCAGCTGCCTCGAAATCTTCAGCGACGGATTGAGCGCGGTCATCGGATCCTGGAAGACCATGGCCATGTCCTTGCCGCGGATTTGATCGAGCTCGCGCGGCTTCAGCGACAGCACGTCCTTGCCTTCGAGCAGCGCTTGGCCCGTCGTGGCGCCGTTCTTGGCCAGCAGACCCATGATGCCGAGGAAGGTCTGGCTTTTGCCGGAGCCGGACTCGCCGACGATGGCGATGCGCTCGCCGCGGCGAACCGTGAGGTTCATGTTGGAGACCGCCTTCACCTCGCCATCGGGCGTCGCAAAGGTGATCGAGTAGTCGCTGAGCTCCAGCAGCGTGTCCTTTTGAGTGTCTTTCTGCATTCTATCGATCCTTGGGGTCGAACGCGTCGCGCAGGCCGTCGCCGATGAAAAGCAGACTGAGCAGCAGCGTCACCAGGAAGCCTGCCGGGAAGATCAGCAGCCAGGGCATGCTTTCCATAGCGTCAGTCCCTTCCGCGATCAGAGTGCCAAGCGAGGTCAGCGGCTCCTGCACACCGAAGCCGAGATAGGAAAGGAAGCTTTCGGTGGCGATGATTTCGGGCACCGTCAGCGCTGCAAAGATGACCACAGGTCCGACCAGGTTGGGGATGATGTGCTTGACGATGATCTTGAACGGCCGCTGCCCCGAAGCGCGCGCCGCTTCGATGAATTCGCGATGCTTGATCGACAACGTCTGGCCGCGCACGATGCGAGCCATGGTCAGCCACTCCAGCGCGCCGATTGCGGCAAAGAGCAGATAGACGTTGCGGCCGAAGATAACCATCAAGAGAATGACGAAGAGGATGTAGGGGAGCGCATACATGATATCGACGAAGCGCATCATGATCGCATCCAGCCTGCCGCCGATATAGCCTGAAATCGCGCCGTAGAGTACGCCGATGACGACGGAGACGACGGTTGCCGTCAGCGCCACGGCAAGCGAGACCCGCGTGCCGTAGAGGACGCGGGCGAGGAGATCGCGGCCATTCGGATCGGTGCCGAAATAGTGGCCGGTTTCGATCGATGGCGGGATGCGGAAAGCGGCCCAATCCGGATCCTCATAGTTGAAGGGAATGAACCAGGGGCCGAGGAAAGCGGCGAGGATCAGCAGGGCCAGGACAGCGATTGACAGAACGGCCGCCTTGTTGCGCCCGAGCCGCCGCAACGCATCCTTGGTGAGCGATCGGCCTTCGGGCGCCAGGCCCTCCGCCTGCAGCAGTTCCTCGGCGAGCAGCTCGCGCTTTGCGGGATTGAGGATCATCGGTTTCTCACTTTCGGATCCAGCCAGGCATAGGCAATATCGACGAGAAGGTTCAGGAACACGATCAGCACCATGTAGAAGATGACCGTTCCGAGAACCATGCCGTAATCACGATTGAGGGCTGCGTTGACGAAATAGCGGCCGATGCCGGGCAATCCGAAGATGCTTTCGACAACCAGCGAGCCGGTGAGAAGGTAGCTTGCGGCCGGACCCAGATAGGAAACAACTGGCATCATGGCGGGCTTCAGCGCATGGCGCATCACCGTCAGACGCGGTCCGATGCCCTTGGCCTTGGCGGTGCGGATGAAGTTCTGGTTCATCACTTCGATCATCGAGCCGCGGGTGATGCGCGAGATGCGGCCTGCATGCGGCAAAGCCAGGACGACGATCGGCAGGATCAGGAACTTGATCGAGCCGTCACCCCAGCCGCCGACCGGAAACCAGGCGAGGTGGATGCCGAAGATGAGCTGCAGGATCGGCGCGATCAGGAAGTTCGGCAGCACGACGCCGACCAGGATGAGCGCGCCGAGAATGTAATCCGGCGCCTTGTTCTGGTAGAGCGCGCCAAGACAGCCGACGGCCACGCCGACGATGATGGCGATCAGAAAGGCAGCGGTGCCGATGGTGAAGGTATAGGGCAGACCGATCATGATCTGCTGGGCGACGGTGAAATCCTCGCTGGCGAAGGAGGGGCCGAGATCGCCTCGCAGCAGATCTCCGACATAGATCAGGTACTGCTGGATCAGCGGCTTATCGAGGTTGTAGTGAACGGCAAGGTTCTTGAGGATCACCGGCGGCAATGGGCGTTCGCCATCGAAGGGGCCGCCGGGGGCAAGGCGCAAAACGAAAAAACAGGCTGTGACGGCGATCCACAGAACCGGGATCGTCGATAGCAGGCGACGGAGGGCGTATTTGATCATGATCGTGGGCCGGTCCTTTCCGCACCGCGCGGAAAGGACCGTTTTCCCTTACTCTTTCATCGACAGCCAGCGCGTGCGGTGGATGTCCTGGATGTTGTCGACGAAGCCTTCGATCTTCGGCGAAACGAGGTTCTTCGAGACATAGTAGTAGATCGGTAGGGCGGCGGATTCATCCAGCGCCAGCTGCTCGGCCTTCTTGAAGATTTCGGCGCGTTTCTTCAGGTCGGTTTCGGCGTTTCCTTCCTTGATCAGCTTGTCATATTCGGGATTGGACCAGCGGCCGTAATTCATCTGAACGCCTGTTACCAAGAGGTTCAGGAAGTTGTCCGGATCATTGTAATCGGCAAGCCAGCCGGCGCGGCCGATTTCGACCTGGCCACGCTGCATCTGGTCGTAGTGCACCTTGGTTTCGGCATTGACGAGCTCGACGTTGACGCCAAGCGGCTTCCACATGGATGCGATCGCAACGGCGATGCGCTTGTGATTGTCGTTGGTGTTGTAGCTGAGGACGGCGTGAAGCGGCTTGTCCGGGCCGAAGCCGGCCTCAGTCAGCAGTTTCTTGGCTTCGGCGACCTTGTCCTTATACGGCAGGTCCTTCCAGCTGACATAAGCCGGCTCGCCGTAATTGGCGGTGCCCGGCGGAACCCAGGAATAGGCCGGCAGTTCGCCGGTGCCGAGGATCTGCGGGCCGATCACTTCGCGGTTGATCGCCATGGACAGGGCCTGGCGGACACGCTTGTCGCTGAAGGGCGGCTTCTGCGAGTTGACGACGTAATAATAAAGGCCGGAGAAGGGCGCGACATGCGCCTGGCCCGGCAGGTTCTTTTTCATCCACTCGTACTGGTCGGTTGGGAAATCGGTGAGGATATCGAATTCGCCGGCGCGGTAACGTTTCAGTGCGGCTTCCTGATCTTCGAGCACGAAGAACTTGGCGCCGTCGATCTTTAGATCCTTGGTGCCGTACCACTGGTCGTTCTTGACGGTGGTGACGTGCGAGCCCGGAACCCATTCGGTCGGCTTATAGGGGCCGTTGGTGACGATGTTGCCGATCTTGACCCAGTCCTGACCCTTGGCCTCGACGACATGCTTGGGCAGCGGATAGGCCGTGTAGTGCATCAGCGCGTTGATGAAATAGGGAGTCGGGTTTTCCAGTGTGATTTCGAGCGTCTTGTCGTCGATTGCCTTGACGCCGAGCTGGTTGAGGTCGGTGATCTCGCCCTTGTTGATCTTTTCGGCGTTCTTGATGGTGAACTGCAGATAGGCATAATCGGCGGCGTTCTTCGGGTCGACGAGGCGCTGGAAGGCGAAGACGAAGTCTCCGGCCGTTACCGGCTGGCCATCGGACCACTTGATCCCGTCGCGAAGCTTGAAGGTGTAGACCTTGCCGTCCGGCGAAATGGTCCAGCTTTCGGCCTGGCCGGGAATCGGATTGTCCTTGGCGTCTTCGGTGACGAGGCCTTCGAAAATGTCGCCGGCGATACGGTTCTCCCAGTCGCCGGAAAGCTTTTGCGGGTCGAGCGACTGCGGATCGCCACCATTATGGATGTTGAGCGTGGCCGCATGCGCCGAAAACGCCAGCAATGTGCCAAGCATTGCGGAGGCGAGAAATTTTTTCGTGAACTGGTTCATCGTGGGTTCACCTTTCTAGGCTTTGCGCCTTTATTAGACATCTGTTCCCGGTGTTTGACCTCTTACGTGCAGGTCAGTGCGCACCTTATCGCAAAGGAATCGCGTTGCAACCCCAAATGCGGAGGCGGGAAACGGGTTGTGGACAAGCCTATATACGTCTCCTCCTTGTCGGATCACGACGACGTCGCCCGGTGCGTCCGGCACCTCCACAACGGCCTCAGCCAGTTGTCTTTTGTTTCGTCCGCTTTACTGTTGCGAGCGCAAACGAAGCAGGAGATGTAGCCGATGGCATTGCAGGCAGGCGAAAATGCGGATTGGTGGCGCGGCGCGGTAATCTATCAGGTCTACCCGCGCTCGTTTCAAGACACCAACAGCGATGGCCTCGGCGACCTCAAGGGGATCACCCGCCGGCTGCCGCATATTGCCAGCCTCGGTGTCGATGCGATCTGGCTCTCTCCCTTCTTCAAGTCGCCGATGGCCGACATGGGCTATGACGTCTCCGACTATTGCGATGTCGACCCGATCTTCGGCACGCTCGCCGATTTCGACGAGATGATGGCCGAGGCGCACAGGCTCGGCATCAAGGTGGTCATCGACCAGGTGATCTCGCACACATCGGACCGGCATCCCTGGTTCGTCGAGAGCCGGGCGAGCCGGAGCAATCCGAAGGCGGACTGGTATGTCTGGGCCGATCCGAAGCCGGACGGTACGGCGCCGAACAACTGGCTGTCGATCTTCGGCGGGCCCGGCTGGGAGTGGGACGGTGTGCGCCGGCAATATTACCAGCATAACTTTCTGACCTCGCAGCCGGACCTCAATTTCCATTGCGAAGAAGTGCAGGATGCGGTGCTGGAGACGGTGAAGTTCTGGCTCGACCGCGGCGTCGACGGCTTCCGGCTGGATACGGTGAACTATTATTTCTGCGACAAGCAGCTGAGAAGCAATCCGCCGCATGAGCCCGACGAGGATGACGCCGGCCTCGATGCGCCAGACACCAATCCCTACGGCATGCAGAACCACCTCCACGACAAGACGCAGCCGGAAAATGTCGATTTCCTCAAGCGCTTCCGGGCGCTGCTCGACCAGTACGAGGATCGCACGACTGTCGGCGAGGTCGGCGATGGGGCGCGTTCACTAAAGACGGTTGGCGCCTATACGAGCGGCGGCGACAAGCTGCACATGTGCTACACATTCGACCTGCTCGGACCGGAGTTCACCGCCGAGCACATTCGCGGTTGCGTCGAGGACTTCCAGAAGGTGGTGACCGACGGCTGGGTCTGCTGGGCTTTTTCCAACCACGATGTCATGCGTCATGTCAGCCGTTTTGCGCTGACGGCGGATGAGCGCCCTGTTATCGCCAAGCTGGCGATCTCGGTGCTAGCAGCGCTACGCGGTTCGATCTGCCTTTACCAGGGTGAGGAACTCGGCCTGCCGGAGGCGGAGCTTGCTTTCGAAGATCTGCGCGACCCCTACGGCATCCGTTTCTGGCCGGCGTTCAAGGGCCGCGACGGATGCCGCACGCCGATGCCCTGGGAGGCCGGCAAGGCGCATGCGGGCTTCACCTCGGCGGAAAAGAGCTGGCTGCCGGTGCCTTACGAGCAGGCGGCGCTTTCCGTGGATACGCAGGAGGACAGCGACAACTCGGTACTGCACCACTACCGCAGGACACTCGCCTTCCGGAAGAGCCACCCGGCGCTGATCGACGGTGAAATGACCTTTGTCGGCACCAACCAGGACCTGCTCGCCTTCACCCGCGAAAAGGGCGGGGAAAAACTGCTGTTCGTTTTCAACCTGACGCGCAAGCCGGCGGATTTCCGCCTGCCTGACGGTATCGTGCTCGGGGAGCCGCTGGCAATGCCGGGCTACGAGGCTGTGAACGATGCGGGAACGGTGAAACTTGCGGCGCTGGATGGGTTTTGTGCGCGGGTCAGTGGCCTCTCGAAATTGCTCGACAAGGTGCCCTATGCGAAACCTGTAGAGGGCGAATTGCCGGAAGCCTGGCGGTGAGCACCCATAGCTCTGGCGCTGCTCACCCGATCAGCGCGAACTTGTCCACGTCGACCATGCCGCGGTCGGATATTTTCAGGTGCGGGATGACCGGCAGCGGCAGGAAGGCGAGCTGGAGGAAGGGTTCCTCCAGCGTTGCGCCGAGCGCGAAGGCGGCCTTGCGCAGATGGTGCAGAGTATCGCGGACGTTTTCGTAGGGCTCAAGGCTCATCAAGCCGGCAATGGGCAGGGCAATTTCGCCGGTGACCTTGCCATCCTCCACGACGACAAAGCCGCCCTGGATCTCGCCGAGGCGGTTTGCGGCGCGCGCCATGTCATCCTCGCTGACGCCGACGACGCAGATATTGTGGCTGTCATGGCCGACGGTGGAGGCGATTGCGCCCTTTTTCAGGCCGAAGCCCTGGACGAATCCGTTGGCGTGGTTACCGTTCTTGCCGTGGCGCTCGATGACGGCGACCTTGATGATGTCGTTGGCAAGGTCGACTGCCGTCTCGTTGCCTTTGACGGGCAGCCGGTAGCGGCGATGTTCGGTGATGATCTTGCCCGGCATGACGCCGATGACCGATGTCTCGCCCTCCCTGGCCGGCACGCCGAAATGGGTGGCGTTGATCGGCCGGGCCTTGACGCTGGCGAGACCGATCGGGGCGACCGGCTTGCGTGTGGAAAAGAGCGCATCGGTGACGCGGCGGCCGGCGGAGAAGACCATTTCGGCGCGGCAACTTTCCAGGCTGTCGAGAACCACGAGATCAGCACGCCAGCCCGGCGCGACTAGGCCGCGATCGCTGAGGCCGAAGGCGCGGGCTGCCGAAATCGAGGCGGCGCGGTAGATCGCCAAGGGCTCGACGCCGCTGGCGATCGCCGTGCGGATCATGTGATCGAGATGGCCCTGTTCGGCGATGTCGAGCGGATTGCGGTCGTCGGTGCAGAGCGCGAGATATGGTGAAAGCCGTTCGGTGATGATGGGGATCAGTGCGGCGAGATCCTTCGACACGGAGCCCTCGCGCACGAGGATATGCATGCCCTTGCGGATCTTCTCCAGCGCCTCAGTGGCGGTCGTGCATTCGTGCTCGGTGCGGATGCCGGCTGCGAGATAACCGTTGAGGTCGTTGCCTGATAAAAGCGGTGCGTGTCCGTCGATATGGCCGCCCTGAAAGGCGTCGAGCTTGGCCATGCAGACGGGATCCTTGTGGATCACGCCGGGGAAATTCATGAATTCGGCGAGGCCGATGACCTTCGGGTGATGGCGGAAGGGCAGGAGGCGTTCGATCGGCAGGTCGGCGCCTGCGGTTTCGAGATGGGTCGCCGGCACGCAGGAAGAGAGCTGGACGCGGATGTCCATGATCGTCTCCAGCGCGGAGTCCAGAAAGAATTCGATGCCGGCAGTTCCGAGGACATTGGCAATCTCGTGCGGATCGCAGATCGCCGTGGTGACACCATAGGGCAGGACGCAGCGGTCGAATTCATGCGGCGTCACGAGCGAGGATTCGATGTGCAGATGCGTGTCGATGAAGCCGGGAACGACCGTTCGGCCCGATATGTCGATCTCGGTTTCACCCACATAAGTGCCTGATGTGCCGACGATGCGGTCGCCGCCAATGGCGACATCGGAGCGGACGATTTCGCCGGTGACGAGATCGAAGAAGCTGCCGCCCTTCAGCACGATATCGGCGGGCACGCGGCCCACACCCTGGTCGATGAGACGTTCGAGTCTGCTGGTCATGGCACCGCTCACATTGCAACCGATTCCGAAACTTATAACCGATCTGCCGCGACATGCGATGCCTACAAAAAAAGACCGGGCGCCGTGAGGCGCCCGATCCTGCCTTTGTCAATGCTGCCGGTTACTCGGCAGCGACGATCTTGCCGCCTTCCCACTTGTAGAGCGAGAAGCTCTGCGAGGTCAGGTCGCCGGCTTCGCCGTAGGTGAGCTTACCGATGGCGGTCGGGATCTCCTTGCCGTCTTTCAGGGCGGCGGCGACGGCTTCGGCATTCTCGGCGCTGCCGGCCTTCTCGATGCCGGCCTTCAGCACTTCGACGGCGGCATAGGCGTTCAGCGTGAAGGCCTCGGCCGGAATGTTCTTGGCGGCGAGCGCGTCGGCGGCCGTCTTGGAGTCCGGGTTCTTGGTGGCGTCGGAGGCGTTGGTGAACAGCGTGCCTCCCGCCGCATCCGTGCCGATCGCCCAGAATTCGGTGTTGGAGAGGCCATCGCCGCCGATGATCATTGCGTTGGCGGAGAGGTCATGCAGCTGGCGGGCGAGCAGGCCGCCTTCCGGGTGATAGCCGCCGAAATAGACGATATCGACCTTCTCGGACTTGATGCGGGTGGTGAGCGCGCTGAAATCCTTGTCGCCGGGCGTGATCGCGTCATTGACGACCTCGGTAACGCCACCGGCGTTCAACGTCGCCTTGAAGGCATCGGCGAGGCCTTTCCCATAGGCGCCCTTGTCGTTGACGATGGCGATGCGCTTGTCCTTGAAGTTCTGCAGCACGTATTTGGCGGCGACTTCCGCCTGCTGGTCGTCGCGACCGCAAGTGCGCAGCACATTGGTGAGGCCCCGCTTGGTCAGGTCGGGGGCGGTTGCCGTCGGGGTGACCATCAGCACGCCGTTTTCAGCCAGCACGTCAGAAACCGGGATCGCGACACCCGATGTCACCGGGCCGACGACGAAGCGGATGCCGTCGCCGACGACCTTGTTGGCGGCGGAAACGCCCTGCTTCGGTTCGCCGGCATCGTCGGCCAGTTCGAGGACGACCTTTTCGCCGAGAATTCCACCCTTCTTGTTGATCTCGTCGACGGCGGTCTGAGCACCGTTCTTCACCTGATCGCCATAGGCGGCGACCGGACCGGTCAGCGGTGCGATCAGGCCGATGGTGATATCGGCATGGGCAAGCGGTGCAAAAGCGAGTGACGCGACGAGGGTCGCCGTCAATGTCTTCAGGGTCATTATCTGTCTCCTTGGATGGGGTCGTCGACCCGCGATGAGATGCCGCGCCGGCCTTCCCGATCATTCAACAGCCCTCTCGGGGGCCGTGCCAAGGACGATCGGTAACGGCGCGATCAGCGAGCCCGCCGGCCATGTTTGACTCGAGGAAGCTCATGCAAGATTTCTAGGAATTTTGATGATTGCGCAAGTTCATAACAAAATGAACGGAAAATACGGTCGATCCGACCTAAAATACGCTTGGGCGGATCATTTTCCACGTTTTTTCAGGGATTTTTCAGAGGCGAGGTCAAAGGCCAGGGAGGCCGCCGGACGAAACACCTCCGCACGGTTGTCTTTATCTTTCCCATTAACCGTTAGTTTGGCCAATGACAGTAGGATCCCACCATACCCAAATACGGCAGCATTGAAAAAGAGACGACATAAAGAATTACATAGATATATCGGGAAACAGAGATCTGGATGCTCAAGCGTATCGATGCCGGTCAGGTGCGGATCGGAATGTTTGTGGAGGCTGTCGAGGGCCTGTGGCAGGATCCGCTTTTGTCCAAGCGCAGATTTTCCCTGCGGCGCGAGGTCGATGCGGCAAAAATTCGTAAATGCGGCACCGCCAGCGTCGTCATCAATACCAGCAAGGGGCTCGATATCAACGGCCAACCGGGCCGCGACATCGAGCTCGACATCCAGGCGGCGCGCGAGACCGTCCAAAAATCCGTGCAGTTGCTGGAGGAGGCCTTCGGGCGGTTGCGCGATGGCGACGGAATCAGCGTCGATCACCTGACGCCGGTCATTTCTTCCGTCTCCAGGTCGATGGATGCGAACCCTTCGGTTTTTCTCAGCGTCACACGCCTGAAATCAAAAGACGAGGTGACCTTCCTGCATTCAATTTCGGTGAGCGCGCTGATGATCCTTTTCGGCCGCCATCTCGCACTCGATGAGCAAACGATCCAGATGCTCGGCGCCGCAGGTTTGCTGCACGACGTCGGCAAGCTTGAAATTCCACTTGAGGTTCTCAACAAGGCAGGGCCCCTGGAAAGGGATGAGATCAGCTTGCTCCGGGGGCATCCGGAGAAGGGGCATGCGATCCTGTCGCGGCAGGAGGGCATGTCGGAGATCGTCCTCGACGTTTGCCTCAATCATCACGAGCGCATCGACGGCAAGGGCTATCCGCGCAGCTTGTCCGGCAGCGAGGTGAGCCTTCACTCGCGGATTGCCACGATCTGCGATGTTTACGACGCCATCACTTCGGTGCGGCCGTATAAGGCGCCATGGAGCGCCAACGAGGCACTGAAATGGATGCTCGGCGCTGAAGGGCATTTCGATCGCCAGCTCCTGAAAAAATTCGCCCTCTGCCTTTCCGTCGCTTCTGTGAGCTGAGTTTCTTGTATCCTCGGACGAAAAGACCCGCGAGAGCATTGTCCGTCGCGGGTCTTGAGAGGATCTTCGGCCGCGTCTTCAGACGTTGTTCTGAAGGATGCTCCTGAGCTTGCCGAAAAGTTCGTCGATATGGTGCTTTTCGATGATCAGCGGCGGGGAGAGCGCGATGATGTCGCCGGTGGTGCGGATCAGAAGTCCGCTCTCATAGGCCTTCAGGAAAGCGGTGAAGGCGCGCTTGGTGGGCTCGCCGGCGATCGGGTCGAGTTCAATTGCGCCGATCAGGCCGGTGTTTCTGATATCGATGACGTTGAGGCAGTCCTTGAGCGAATGCAGCGCGTCGGCCCAATAGTCGGAAAGTTCGGCAGCGCGGGTGAGCAGGCCCTCTTCCTTGTAGGTGTCGAGCGTGGCCAGGGCTGCGGCAGACGCGATCGGGTTGCCGGAATAGGTGTAGCCGTGGAAGAACTCGATCATGTGCTCGGGGCCGTTCATGAAGGCGTCATGAATCTCGGAGGTGACGAACACGGCCCCCATCGGGATGACGCCGTTGGTCAGTCCCTTGGCGGTGGTGATCATGTCGGGCTTGGCGTCGTAATATTGCGCGGCGAAGGGGGCGCCGAGACGGCCGAAACCGGTGATGACTTCGTCGAAGATCAGCAGGATGCCGTGCATGGTGCAGATTTCACGCAGCTTCTGCAAGTAACCCTTCGGCGGGATGAGGACGCCGGTCGAACCGGCGACCGGCTCGACGATGACAGCAGCGATGGTGGAGGCGTCATGCAGCGTGACGATGCGCTCGAGTTCGCTGGCGATGTCGCCGCCATGCTCCGGCTCGCCGCGGCTGAAGTTATTCTTGCCGGGCTGATGGGTGTGCGGCATGTGATCGACACCGGTGAGCAGCGTGCCGAACATCTTGCGATTGGCGACGATGCCGCCGACGGAAATGCCACCGAAATTGACGCCGTGGTAACCGCGCTCGCGGCCGATTAGGCGGAAGCGTGAACCGTTGCCCTTCACGCGATGATAGGCAAGCGCCACCTTGAGCGCCGTCTCGACGGATTCGGAGCCGGAATTGGTGTAGAGGACGTGGTTCATGCCTTCCGGGGCGATGTCGACCAGGCGGTTCGCCAGTTCGAAGGCCTTGGGGTGGCCGAGCTGGAAGGCCGGGGCGTAATCGAGCTCGCCCGCCTGCTCGCGGATCGCCTCGGTGATCTTCGGACGGCAGTGACCGGCGTTGACGCACCAGAGGCCGGCCGTGCCGTCCAATACCTGACGGCCGTCATGGGTGGTATAATACATGTCCTTGGCGCCGACGAACAACCGCGGCTCCTTCTTGAACTGGCGATTTGCCGTAAACGGCATCCAGAAGGCGCGAAGATCGTTCGGTGCATTGAGGCGGTTGGACATGCTGTTCTCCTGGCCGTCGACGGCCCTTTCCTGAGGGCTTGTCGCCCGAATTTTTACTGTCCGGTCAAATTATCAGGGCATCTCAACGCGTCAATGAGAAAAGTCCCGGCATGCTTCGGCTCAGAAAAGAACTCGCCAAAGAGACGACCGGCAAATCGCCAGATTTGCCGGTCGTGCCGTTAAGGTTCACGTGCTGAAATATCGTTGCCGATGCTTCCGGGAGGATTCCCGAACGGCACCGGCACGGCTGACGGTTATGTCAGCGCTATCATCAGGCTGCAGATCTGCTTCTGCTCGGAACGAGGTAGATGTCTTCGAGCGTTGCCAGGATCTTCATGACCGGCTCGGATGTGCTCGAGTAATAGATAGTTTGGGCGTCGCGGCGGGTCTTGACCAGCTTCTGCGCGCGCAATTTCGACAGGTGCTGTGAAAGAGCCGACTGGCTGAGGCCGACTTGCGTGGCAAGGACGCCGACGGCGACTTCGCCCTTCACCAGGCTGCACAGGATCAGCAATCTTTTGGGGTTGGCCATGGCTGACAATAGTGCTGCCGCCACATTCGTGTGGTCAGCCAAATCAGGGGTTTCCATATTGTTATCTTCCTAATGCGAAACGTACATCATGTATGGGACAGGCCGTCTGCGGAGCGGGCGGCCAAAACTAGCAACTAGGCTCGAAGATTGTATATACCTAAATTTAAGGTATCGAGTATGCTATTTTAGATATGTTTGAACAAATGTGATCGGAATCGGCAGCGAGAGTTTCGAATTCGTAACGCATCAAAAAGTCCCCGGAAATGATCTCAAAACCCGCCGGATCGACGCCGCAGATGCGCCAAGAGGGTGATTCCGGGGCATTTAAGCGCACCGCAAGCATCGCCGCCACATCGGGATGGCGCTCTACTAAATCTCGCACTGTTTGGGCCGCTTTGGCGGCGATCGCCTCGTTTGCCGGCGATTGGATGACGAGGTCACTTCCGCCGAGATGGTAGGCGCGGCCGAAGCCGCCATTGAGGCTCGCCCGCTCCGGTTTGAGACGGAAGAAGAGGAAGTCGGGAAAATCGATATAAAGTTTTGCCTTAGGATGGCGATCGAGAAAACGCGTGCGGATGCGCTCGTGGAAGCGATGACCCTGCTCGACCGGCTCCGCCACGCATTGGGTCGTCAGCCGGCCATAGGCGAGGGGATCGCCCTTGCCAGGCTCCCCGGTGAGCAGCGATGCGCGCGGATCCTTGCCGAGCGCCTTGGTATGGGCGGACAGTTTCGAAACGAGGATGACGGGGACGCCGTCGATATCGGTAGCGAGGAGGACGCGGCTGGCGAAGGGAAAACCGGTCTCGGGGTCGAGAACGGCAAGCGCCGCGTGCCGTGCGGAGCGCAACAGCACGCGGGCGAGCTTGCGGGCTTCATCGTCGGTTTCGCGTAAGGGCGAGGGCTGATCTTTCATAAGCGCTTTGTGGCAAAGCGGATTGAAAACATCAAGCGTCCTCCTTGCGGCGATGGCGTGTAAGGCCGGCGACGATATCCTGAGCCGTGATAGTGCCGATGACAGTGCCGTTTTCCACGATGCCGATGCTGCCCGGCTGTCGGGCGAGCACGTCGAGGATATCGACGAGCGGGGTCGCTGCGCGGGCCGTGGCGCTGACGCTCATGCCGGAGGCCGTCTGGCCGAGGCCGGGCTGCATGACGTCGGCGGCGGTCAGCATGTTGATCGGATTGAGGTTCTGCACGAAATCGGCGACATACTGATCGGCGGGGTTCTTGACGATATCATGCGGGGTTCCACACTGAATAATGCGACCGCCCTCCATGATGGCGATGCGGTTGCCGATGCGGAAGGCCTCGTCGAGATCGTGGCTGACGAACAGGATGGTCTTCTTCAGCCGCCGCTGGAACTCCAGGAGTTCATCCTGCAGGCGGGTGCGGATCAGCGGGTCGAGCGCCGAGAACGGCTCGTCCATCAGCAGGATCGGCGCGCCGGTGGCAAAGGCGCGGGCAAGGCCGACACGCTGCTGCATGCCGCCGGAAAGCTCGTTGACCTTGCGGTCGGCCCATTTCGTCAGATTGACGAGTTCGAGCTGCTCGCCGACGCGCTGCTTGCGTTCGGCCTCCGGCATTCCGGCAAGTTCGAGGCCGAAGCCGACATTTTCCGCCACTGTGCGCCAGGGCAGAAGCGCGAACTGCTGGAACACCATAGAGACGGTGTGGGTGCGCAGGCCGCGCAGCGCCTTGGCATTGCATCGGTAAGGGTTGACGGGGCCGGTGGAGGTCGAGACCGAAACATCGCCGCGCACGACGGGAGCAAGGCCGTTGACGGCGCGCAGCAGCGTCGACTTGCCGGAGCCGGAAAGGCCCATCAGCACCAGGATCTCGCCTTCCTCGATGGTCAGCGAGGCGTTGGCGACGCCGAGCACGAGGCCGGTTGCGGCGCCGATCTCATCGCGCGTTTTGCCCTGGTCGGCCATGGCAAGCGCCGTCTCCGGGCGGTCGCCGAAGATGATGCTGACATTCTTAAAGTCTATCGCCGTCATGCGCCGTCTCCTTCGTCCCCTGCGCGGAATATGCGGTCGAGAATGATCGCCAGGATGACGATGCAGAAACCGGCGTCGAAGCCTTTCGCGATGTTGACCGTGTTCAGCGCGCGTACGACGGGCACGCCAAGTCCGGGAGCACCGACAAGCGCGGCAATAACCACCATCGACAGCGACAGCATGATGGTCTGGGTGAGGCCCGCCATGATCTGCGGCGCGGCGAAGGGAAGCTCGACCTTGCGCAGCACCTGCATCGGCCGCGCGCCGAAGGCGACAGCGGCTTCAACGAGGGACGGCGGCGTCGAGATGATGCCGAGGCGCGTCAGCCGGATGGGGGCGGGAATTGCAAAAATGACGGTTGCGATCAGGCCCGGCACCATGCCGAGGCCGAACAGGATCAGCGCCGGGATCAGATAGACGAATGTCGGGATCGTCTGCATGAGATCGAGCACCGGGCGCATGGCGGCGTAGACCCAGGGACGGCGGGCGGCTGCAATGCCGAGCGGAATGCCGATCACCATACAGACGAAGGTGGCGGCGAGCACGAGGGCGAGCGTCTCCGTCGTCTCCTTCCAATAGTCCTGGTTCACGATGAGCAGCAGCCCAAGACAGGTGAAGAGGGCGACCGCGATCGACCGGCGCAGCCAGAAGGCGATGCCGGTGATGGCAGCGATGACGATCAGTGGGTGAGGCTTCTGCAGCACGAAGAGCAGGCCGTCGATGGCGCTCGACAGCAGGAATGCCAGCTGGTTGAAGAACCACTCTCCGTTCGAGGTCAGCCAGTCCACGAAGGATTTGGCCCCGGGGCCGATGGGAATCTTAAAGTCGGTGATCCAATTCAAGGTGCGCGCCTATCCAGAAAAAATCAACAATCGGACAAAAATGAAACGGGGCGGCAAGCCGCCCCATTCATATCAAAGGCCGAGGCCGGCCTTGGCGGCGGCGAGCGCGTCGCTTTGGCCGTCACGGGTCTTGACGCCGGCAAGCCAGGGCTCGAGGGCCGAGGGGTTGGCCTTCAGCCATGCGGAAGCGGCTGCTTCAGGCTCTTCGCCGTCGTTGAGGATCTTGCTCATGATCTGGTTCTCCATGTCGAGGGAGAACTTCAGGTTCTTCAGCATGGTGCCGACATTGGGGCATTCTTCGAGATAGCCGGCGCGAACGTTGGTGAAGACCTTGGCGCCGCCGAAGTCGGGACCGAAGACGGCATCGCCGCCGCTCAGATAGGTCAGCTTGAAGTTGGTGTTCATCGGATGGGGTTCCCAGCCGAGAAAGACCACCGGCTTGCCTGCCTTGTCGGCGCGGGCGACCTGGGCGAGCATACCCTGTTCGGAGGATTCGACGACCTCCATACCCTTCATGCCGAAGGTGTCCTTTTCGATCATGTCCATGATCAGGCGGTTGCCGTCATTGCCGGGCTCGATGCCGTAGATCTTGCCGTCGAGATCGTCCTTATGGGCCGCGATGTCCTTGAAGTCCTTGATGCCGAGTTCCGCGCCCTTGGCGTTGGTGGCGAGCGTGTACTTGGCGCCGACGAGGTTCGGGCCGAAGGATTCGACCGACTTGTCGTCGAGATAGGGACGGACGTCCTTTTCCTGGGTTTCCATCCAGTTGCCGAGGAAGACGTCGATGTCCTTGTTCTTCAGCGAGGTATAGGTAACCGGCACCGAGAGAACCTTGACGTCGGTCTGGTAGCCGATGCTCTTCAGGACGACGGATGCGGTGGCAGTGGTGGCGGTGATGTCGGTCCAGCCGACGTCCGAGAAGCGCACGGTGGAGCAGCTTTCAGGGTCTGCGGCGAAGGCAGCGGTCGCAACGGAGAGGGCGGCGACGGCGGTTGCGGTGACAAGTTTGAATGTGCTTGTTGTTTTCATTTTAGACTCCCAGTCTTTAGGTCCCCAAGCCAATCACCAATATCCCAGTTTGACAAGCGACCTCAGTGTGATTGCGTCGTATCGACGGGTGCGATTGCGACGTCGGCGATTTTTTCGCAGTGTCTCGTTTTGGCGGGTTTCGCCGGTCTTTAGGTGCTGTTTCTTGTGATTATCGCGGGCGCGGGGCTTTTCTTTGCGGTTGTGAGCTTTCAATAAGCCGAGCAAGGAGACATCGGATGGCAAAACTCTATTTCAACTATTCGACGATGAACGCCGGCAAGTCGACGCTGCTGCTGCAGGCCTCCTATAATTATCAGGAGCGCGGCATGCGTACGGTGCAGCTGATCGCCGCCTTCGACGAGCGCGCCGGCCGGGGCGTCATCGGCTCGAGGATCGGGCTGGAAGCGAGCGCCATCCCCTTCGAGCCGCATGAAGATCTGTTCCAGCTCATTGCCGGGCTGCGCAGCGAGGGGGCACCGATTTCCTGCGTCTTCGTCGACGAGGCGCATTTCATGACGGCCGTCCATGTCTGGCAGCTTGCCCGTGTCGTCGATCGGCTCGGCATCCCTGTTATGGTCTATGGGCTCCGGACCGACTTCCAGGGCAAACTGTTTCCGGCCTCGCAGGAGTTGTTGGCGATTGCCGACGAGATGCGCGAAGTGCGCACGATCTGCCATTGCGGCCGCAAGGCGACGATGGTGGTGCGGCTCGACGCCGAAGGCAAGGTGCTGCACGAGGGCGCGCAGATCGATGTCGGCGGCAACGAGAAATATGTCTCGCTCTGCCGCAGGCACTGGGACGACGAAATGAACGGGGCCTGGATCGCAGAGCCGGCCTGAAGGGGAGCCCTGTTTTCTTTGGCACCATAAGCGACTAGAGCATTTCCTGGTTAGATTGAAGCATTCTGCCGGGCATCTTTCCGCCAGGATCAGAGGCGATCGGCTCGGACGTACCTTGGGGTATGCCCATCGCCAATCGCCTCTGCCCTGACGAAAACCTGCTCCGGCAGAATGCTTCAATCTAACCAGGAAATGCTCTAGCCTGCGGACAGGAGATTCCCTGGAGAAATCAGGTGCGCAAAGTTCCGCCATTCGACAGTCGTTATGAAGCCGCAGGCGGCCTCGCCGAAAGGATCGCGGTCGATGGAGCCTATTGCGCAGCCTGCATCCGTGCCTTTGACAGCGACGAAAAACATTCGGCCGATGAGGTCTTCCTCGAACAGAGTGTGCGCTTTCGAGACCATATCGCAGATGGCGCTGCCCTGGACGCCCTGCTGGCTGAGCTCGTCTTCTCCCTCGACCGGCTGACCGCGGAAGTGTCGGCAGACCTCGACAGTTTCCGGGGACTGACGATGCGCGAGAAAATGGCCGGCTGGACGTCGCGCCAGCGGATGTGGCGGATGTATACCGAGCGTGTGCGCGAGGCGCCCGTGATCGAGCGGCTGCTCGACCTCTTGGTGAAATCGGACGCGCTTGCGGGGCTGATCACCACACGGCGCGCTGCGCTCATCGAACGCCACAAAGCGGCTGAACACAATCTCGTCAGCGTTGTCGAGCACCGCCGCCGGCTGGTCGATTCCATCGATATCGCCCGTCTCAGGATGAAGGAGCTCAACGCCAAGGCGCTGACGACGCAGGGTCGCATCGGCGTCTACGGCAACAGGGCGCATTGGGAACAGATGGAAGCGGAGCGGCGCGCGCTGAAGGCGGAGGCCGAGCGCATCTCCGCCGAGGAGCACGAGATGCGCGACGACAGCCAGCGGCGCGAGCGCTTCATTAGCCTGTTTCAAGCCTTCGTCGATGCGATGAACGGCCAGATCGCGGCCTGCAACGTGCTCTTGTACAAGCTGATGATCGATGTCGAGGAGCGGCTGATCATCTATCAGGCGCAGGTTGATACCGACCGGCCAGGCATGAAGGTCAGGATCAAGCCGGAGTTCTTTCCCAATATCGCCGCGCCGATCGGCTTGTTCGAGAAGGGCATGCTGGTCGCCCAGGATCTGGAGCGGCGCAAGGGCCGCGCCGATCTCGAAGTCGCAAGACGGCTTCCCGCCTATGCCGAAGCATCGCCCGAAGCACCGGGGGCGCCGCTCATCGATACGGCCCGCCGGCCCTTACGCTTCAGCCTGCCTTTTCTGCGTTCCTGAGCCCGAGGCGCGGCCGCGCTGCTTTCATTCGTAAAAATCGAGGGGCTCGTGTTGTGCTCGGCCCATCGAGCGCATATGTGGATGCAATGGGCGGCGATGTCCTGCTGCATAATTCCTTAAATCGGAATCGCTTTAAGGAATTATGCAGCAACTCAAAGTGCTACTGCGTCCTTAGCGCGTCTGAAAAGAGCGCGGCGCTGTAGTGTTCGCTTCGCCTGACAGGAGACGACGATGCTTGACCGGATAGCCGGTTTCTTCAGGCTGATCGGCCAGACGATCGGCCGCTGGGCCCGCCTGTTTTTCGCCTGGGCCTTCTGGCCCTTTCTTGCCGCGCATGGGTGGTATCAGCGTCGAAGCTGGATGGTCCGCTTGCCGGTCATCGCATTCGTAGCGCTCTTCGTCGTGCTCTACGGCTATTTCTTTTGGCAGACGCAGGTCTGGACGAATTTCAATACCGCCTTCGTCGACCAATACCGGCTTTCCGAACGCAAGGTTCCCGCTGGGCAGGAACTGCCTGTCGCCGAGGTGAGCGGCGCTGCCGCCGCCAAGACCTGCCAGCGCTCGGCCATCGTCGACGTCACGGCCGACCTGACCGATTTCAACGTCAACCAGAACGCGTGGATATCCTCCATGCTGCTCTACAAGATGGGCTTCTTCGGCATCGACTGGGATCACACGCCCTTCCTCGATAACAAGGCATCGTTCCAGCGCGGCATCAACCAGGCGGTCCGTCGGACTTCGGCGGAGCTCGTCGATTCGCTCGGGCGCGTGCGCGGCACATCGGGCGTCAACAACGACCTGCAGCGCGCACGCGGCCAGCTGCAATTCGACGAGTACAGCTGGTATTTCGGGCTCCATCCCTTCGGACCGAAGACCCCGACGCCTTCCTTCTATCGCACGGCGATCAGCGACCTGCGCAAGTTCAACACCGATCTTGCTGCCTGCAACGCGATTTTCGACGGTCGCGCCGACAACCTCATGCAATTCATCGACCGTATCGCCAACGATCTCGGCAGCACCTCCGACATCCTGGCCGAGCGGTCGGAGCACCACAATCGCGGCTGGTTCGACACGCGGGCCGACGACCGGTTCTGGTTCGCCTATGGCCAGCTCTATGCCTATTACGCCATCCTGACCGCAGCGCAGGCGGACTTCTCCCAGGTCGTGCAGGAACGCAATCTCGGCGCCATCTGGGGCGGCACGACGCGGCAATTCCAGGCGGCACTGCGCATTCAGCCGGCGATCATCTCGAACGGCCGCGAGGACGGCTGGATCATGCCGAGCCATCTCGCCACCATGGGCTTCTACATTTTGAGAGTGCGCTCGAACCTTGTGGAAATCCGTTCGGTGCTCGACCGGTAGAGCGTGCTGACGATTTAACGCCCAAGAGCAAGCAAATCAGATTTCAGCGCATTCACACCCGCTGTGCTGAAGCTGTCGTTACCCTATCGTCGGCGGGACCGGTTCCGCGTCGATGTCAATCTCACCCGGCCGTCTTCGCGTTGGGGACAGACTGCTATGGACAGGTCTCATCACTGGCGGCAATGTGGCTCGGGATTCGATGCAGGGAACCGGCATGGAGAATCTCGAACTTTTCGAACGTTTCGGGCTGGCGATTGCCATCGGCGCCATCGTCGGCGTGGAACGCCACTGGCGTGAACGCGATGAGGAGGAAGGAAAACGCACCGCTGGGCTGCGCACTTTCACGCTTGTCGGTATGTTGGGTGGGCTTGCCGGCTTTATCGAGCGGGCCGTTTCCGCCCCATCAACGCCCTACGGGCTCGTCGTTACCGGCATCCTGATTATCTTTTCGGCCGTCTTCGCGCTCTATCAGTACCGGGAATCGGAGGCATCCGGCAGCTATAGCGTTACGTCTGTCATCGCCGGGATGGCCACTTTTTCGCTCGGGGCATTGGCTGTGCTCGGGAACCTGACTCTTGCAGCCGCGGGCGGTGTAGCGTTGGTGGCGATATTGGCCAGCCGCGAGGTGCTGCACGGCTTCATGAAAACGCTGACCTGGAATGAACTGCGTTCGGCGATTATATTTCTCGCCATGGCCTTCATCGTATTGCCGGCCCTTCCCACAACGCCTATCGGTCCCTTCGGCGGCGTCTCGCCGGCTGAAACCTGGATGCTGGTCATTCTGCTCGCCGGCATTTCCTTCATCGGCTATGTGGCGGTGAAGGTGCTCGGACAAACGCGCGGCGAATTGCTGGCCGGAGCCGTCAGCGGCCTGGTCTCCTCCACAGCTACCGCCATCAACAACGCCCAGCTCAGTGCCGCCGGCCATCCACCACAGGTGTTGGTCGCCGGAGCGCTTGCTGCCAATGCTGTTTCCTGCCTCAAGGTCGCGCTATTTTCGGCCCTCATCGCCGCGCCGATCGCGTGGCGGATCGGCCCGGCGCTTGTTACCGCCGCCCTCGTCATGGGCGGCATTTCCCTTTTGATCGCCCGCCGCAGTACGGGGGAACAGATATCCCGCAGTTCGCGAAATCCCTTCGAACTTCGGGCAGTGTTGAAAATGGCGCTCCTGCTCGTCGCCGTGGCTTTTCTGGCGCGGGCATCGGCGGCCTGGTTTGGCGAAGCAGGCCTGCTGACCGTTTCGATGCTCTCGGGTATCGCCGATGTCGACGCCATTGCCGTCACCGTTGCCGGCATGCTTGACAGCATCGGCACCGAGCTTGCAGCGGCCGCTCTCGGCGCTGCAGTGATCTCCAACACCGTAGCGAAAAGCGGCTATGCTATGGCATTCGGCACGAGCGCCTTCAGCATACGCTTCCTCTTGGCCAATGCCGGAGCGCTCGCTGCAGGATTCTTTGTTTATCATGCCCTGTCTGCGCTGGTGAAAGCAGCGGGCATAATTCCTTAAGTCGAAATCGATTCAAGGAGAAAATTATGCAGCAATTCAAGATGTTGCAGCGTTCTTAGAGCGGTTCAGCTTTTCATGGAAACGCAGAGCCGCTCTATCCTTTTGTTTTTACGCAATTCCCGGCAAACGCGCTTCGCGCTTTGCTTGGAATTGCTCTAGCGAGTCTGAAAAGACGCGCGGCGCTGTAGGTGCTATGCGCTGAGGGCGGTCACCCAGATATCGTGCCGTCCTCGACGCAGACGACACGCAGTTTCTCGACGAATTCGTAGGTGACGCCGACGATGCCGCCACCGCTCGCATCGTCGCGGAAGTGGCCGATGCTGCGCACCAGTTTGTAGCCAAGCCGATTGTCGACGCGGTAGACGAAATGGGAGGCGAAGATTGCGTGCACATCCTCGCTTGCAAAGAAATGTCCGGTCTCGATGTCGATACGCCAGAAGCCGAAAAGGCGATAGGCAGCGAGCATCTGTACGATTTCGGCGTCGGTGATGCCGATGTGGGTGCGGATTGCTCTGTCTTGTCAATGACGGGCTGTTCAAAGCGAAGAGACACGTTCCCCCAATCTACGGGACGACGTTCTGACTCTCGTCTGATTGCTCAGTTGATCAGCTTCAATCGAATTGCTTTTGCTACCAATTGGGTGCGGTTGACGCAATCGAGTTTTTTGATCGCGTTCGTCATGTAGGCATTCACTGTATGGTCCGACAGCGTCAGGATCTGGCCGATTTCGATCGAGGTCTTGCCTTGTGCGGTCCAGCGCACGACTTCGAGTTCGCGCGCCGACAGCGCATTGTGGACGCTTTCCTCGTTACGTCTGACGGTATTATATGCGTCGAGGGCATGGAGGATGATGATCGCCAGTTCGTTGACCTCGCTCTGGCCGAGCGCGGCGCGTTCGCCGCAAAACCAGAAGACCAGGCGGCGGCCGTCGACTGCAATGGTCGGCATGGCGACCCCCGCCGGTATCGCATGGCGGAGCATCAGGGCGCGCAGTTCGGCGGGAAAGGCCTGACCATTGACGGCATCGTTGAGGTGCCACGCTAGCGGCACGGCCGACTCCCTCAACCGCAGGCCGAAAGGACAACCACGCATCATATTGGCGCGGTCGAAATCGCGGACATAAGCGGCGGGAAGCGAGCTTTCGATCAAAAGCGGCTTCAGCAGGAGGTCTTCCGGGGAAGGGGCGTGCATCAGCGTCGCATATGACAATCCGAAGGCCGCGGATACTCTGCCGAGAGCCTGCGCAAACAGGCCGCGCGTTCCTGCGACTGCAAGCTCCGCCGAAAGCAACGACTGTCTTTCAGAGGTGGTCATGTAAGACATTTTTACGCCTCCGGCAGCCCCGATGTTAACGCTAGCAAATACAGAAACAGCGGCGGATGCTAGTCCCAATTGCCTTATCTCAAGCCGATTATTCCGAATCGTGAAGAAATAGTCACAGTCGCGCGCGTCTCGGTTGAGTTATCGCCGGTGCAAGTAGCGTTGTGGTATCTTTAACTTCTCCTGCGGTGGGGCAGCTGTGGATTTCGCCCAAGCCGGGCAGGAAGAGAATCATGCCGGAAGAGGCGGGGCGGCGCGAGGTGCCGAAATCCCGCTTGCTGCCGCCTGATGCAATTGCTAAGCGTATCCGCATGTATAACTGAGGCGGTTTAATCGTGCGCTTTGCCAGCAAATTGCATCTGAAGTATCTGCTTTTTCTGGTATTACTAGTTTTTCTTCTTTTGAGCTTGCCGTTCGGTGCTGCGACCTCCCAGGCTGCCGGGCAGAAGCAGCCGGCAGGGCAGCCTCCGATGCGCTTCATCCTCGTTCACCATCCCCTCTGCGTGGAAAACTGTCCGGGATGGATATCGGCCGAGGGACGCATAACCTCCGATACGCCGGCCCAATTTCGAAAAATTTTGAAAAAGATCGGCGGCCGGAAATTGCCGATCGTGTTCCTATCCGAGGGCGGTGATGTCGAAGCCGCCTATGCGATTGGCCGGATGATCCGCAAAGCCGGTCTGGAAACGGCGGTAGGCGGCACGAGGCTGAAGGATTGCCCAGCGGAAGATCTGCGTTGCAATGCCGCTATCGCAAAGGATGGGACCGCGCTTGGCAACACCTATTCGGCCGGTGCATATTGTTTTTCCGCCTGTCCGCTGGCATTCGCCGGCGGTACGGAGCGTGTCGCCTCGCAATGGGCGTTGATCGGCGTCCACCAGATCACGACAATCTATAACAAGGTGCGAGTCTCCTACCGCATCGAATACAAGATCGTGAACGGCAAGAAGAAGGAAATCTCCCGCAAGGAAGTTGGACGCAAGTCGGCAGGGCAGAGCAGTTCCACCAAGCTCGGCAAGAAGGCCACCGCGGCCCTGACGGGTTACTTGAAGGAAATGGGCGTCAGCGCCGATTTGATCGGCCTGATGATGAGCGCCACGCCTGACAGAATCAACATCGTACCGACCGCAGATTCACTCCGTATGGGCCTCATGACCGATATGCTGGCCTATAACGAATGGCCCGGCATGCCTGCCTGCGGGCCGGATGCGGCGGCCGAGGCCGCCTGCCATGGCCATCCGCCGGTCGGAACGCCCGTAGCCAAGATGCCTGTGCAGAATGCGGCCGCAACCACAGGCGAGAGCCTGCCGAAAACCCGGCCGATGGACTTTCTCCTGATGTACAATGGCAATTGTCAGGAAGAGTGCATCCAGTGGATTTCTGCGGATGGAGACATCACGCCGGATACGCCGGCTCGGCTGGAAGCGATCCTGAAGACGCTCGGCGGTAGAAAGCTGCCGGTGGTCCTTCAGTCTAACGGCGGTGACATGAACGCGGCTTTCGCAATGGGGCGAATGATCCGTACTGCAGGTCTGGAGACCTCAATTGGCAGAACGCAGTTGCCCAATTGTCCAGAGCTGGATCCGCGTTGCAACGCCAGTATCGCCAAAAACGGACCGACCAAGGGCGAGGTCTTTGCCGCCCGAGCCTATTGCCTTTCCACCTGTACGCTTGTCCTGATGGGCGGAACGCCGCGGATTGTCGGCTATTCCTCTATCGGCCTTGTTAGATCCACGACGGCTGAATATACGAAATTCCTCGCCTATTTCGACGAGATGGGCATCAATGCTGAGACATACGAGACGGTAACGCCTGCCATATCAACTGAGCGAGGAAGGATCATACTTCCTTCTCAGGCCCTCGAGCTCGGCATCATCGATGGTATTATTCCCTATAGTGAAGAGCCTGGATTGCATGTCTGCGGGCCGGAGGCGAAGGAAAGCCTCCGGTGCCCCAGAAATCCGGAGGGGCAAGCAGGCCCTGTCGCAGCCACGGTAAATTGACATCGAGGTGTGAAGGCACGCTGTAGCAATCGTGATGCGCCAGATAAACACCGAGCCTAGCGGCCGTAAGGCGCCGGCGCTATTCACACCCTGCCGATATTTCGTTATCCCGTTGAAGAGGAAATGTCGGCTCCGCCGCCGCGGAGCTCGGGAGGGGAGCGTCTATGCCGTCAGTCAAATCCGACATCGAAATCGCGCGCGCGGCGGCCAAGAAGCCGATCTTCGAGATCGGAGCGAGACTCGGCATACCGGCCGATCAGCTCGCTCCTTATGGCCACGACAAGGCCAAGGTCAGCGCCGAGTTCATCGCGGCGCAGGCGGGCAAGAAAGACGGCAAGCTTATCCTCGTCACGGCGATCAACCCGACGCCGGCAGGCGAGGGTAAGACGACCACAACAGTCGGGCTCGGCGACGGGCTGAACCGGATCGGCAAGAAGGCCATCATCTGCATACGCGAGGCTTCTCTCGGTCCCTGCTTCGGCGTCAAGGGGGGAGCGGCAGGCGGCGGTTATGCGCAGGTCGTGCCGATGGAAGACATCAATCTGCATTTCACCGGCGACTTCCATGCGATCACCTCGGCGCACAATCTGCTGGCGGCGATGATCGACAACCACATCTATTGGGGCAACGAAGAGAATATCGACATCCGCCGCATCGCCTGGCGGCGGGTCATGGACATGAATGACAGGGCGCTCAGGAGCATGGTCTCCTCGCTCGGCGGCGTCGCCAATGGCTTTCCGCGCCAGGGCGGGTTCGACATCACCGTCGCCTCCGAGGTGATGGCGATCCTCTGTCTCGCCACCGACCTGAAAGATCTGGAGCGGCGACTCGGCGATATCATCATCGGCTATCGCTTCGACAGGACGCCGGTGCATGCGCGCGACCTGAAGGCCGACGGCGCAATGGCGGTGCTGCTCAAGGATGCGATGCAGCCGAACCTCGTGCAAACGCTGGAGAACAATCCCGCCTTCGTGCATGGCGGCCCTTTCGCCAATATTGCCCATGGCTGCAATTCGGTGACGGCGACGAAGACGGCGCTGAAGCTCGCCGACTACGTGGTGACGGAAGCAGGTTTCGGGGCGGATCTCGGCGCCGAGAAATTCTTCGACATCAAATGCCGCAAGGCCGGGCTGAAGCCGGATGCGGCGGTCATCGTCGCGACCGTCAGGGCGCTGAAGATGAATGGCGGGGTGAAGAAAGAGGGGCTCGGTACGGAGGATGTCGCGGCGCTGAAGAAGGGCTGCGCCAATCTTGGCCGGCACGTTGCCAATGTGCGCCGTTTCGGCGTGCCCGTGGTCGTCGCGATCAACCATTTTGTCTCGGACACCGATGCCGAGATCGCCGCGCTGAAGGAATTTGTCTCACGGCTCGGCGCCGAGGCGATCCTCTGCCAGCATTGGGCGAAGGGTTCGGCCGGCATTGAGGAACTGGCGCACAAGGTAGTGGAACTGGCCGAATCGGGCCAGGCGAAATTCCAGCCGCTCTATGGCGACGACATTTCGCTGTTCGAGAAGATCGAGATCGTCGCCTCGAAGATCTATCATGCCGGGGAGGTGACGGCCGACAAGGCGGTGCGCGATCAGTTGCAGACATGGGAGGAGCAGGGCTACGGCAAGCTGCCGGTCTGCATGGCGAAGACGCAATATTCCTTCTCCACCGATCCAAACCTGCGCGGCGCGCCGGAAGGACATATCGTTCCCGTGCGCGAGGTGCGGCTTTCGGCAGGCGCCGGTTTTGTAGTTGCCATCACCGGCGAGATCATGACGATGCCCGGCCTGCCGAAATCACCATCGGCGGAGCGGATTTTCCTGAACGACCAGGGTTATATCGAGGGGTTGTTCTGATCTGGCTTGTGACACCATGATTCACGAGATTGGCGCGACCAGCCAGCCCTCATCCGGCTGCCGCCACCTTCTCCCCGCTTGCGGGGCGAAGGGGATATGTCGCGGCCGCTTCGTCCCCATCGACTTCTCGCGGGGCGCACGTCCCGTCTCCCGTTTCTACGGGGAGAGGGCTTGGGTGAGGGGCAGCACTCGGTCGGTCGGCAAACTTTAGTAACGCGAGCTCAGCCACCCACCGATCAATGGCAGTAGCGATAGCCACCCTTCCTTTCCATCACATCGAGATGGAAATGGGTCTCGTGGGCGGCATCGCTTTCGGGGTCCAGCACGGTGGTGAAATAGATGCAGCCGGCGGCGCTGACGGTGCGCTGGAAGGCGCCGGTCAGCGTCGGGTCCTCGCGGCGGGCGCGGACGGCGACGTCTTCGCCTTTCTCGAAATGGAAGCTTGCAATATCGATCGCATTGCCGCGGGCATGCTCGGAGATCTTGCCGGTTTCAGCGCCGTTGCGCAGACGGCACATATAGGATGTTGCCTGGTTGACGGTCGTGAGGCGCCCCTGTTCCGGCAGGGCGGCGGAGGCGGCCGGGATGACGCTCTCTTTGAGCCAGCGGGCCAGGGCGAGTGCCGCCGGGCAACGGATCGTCGCCTCCGGCTTGAGCGCAATGCCGGGCAGGGCTTCGGAGACGATGATCGGTTTGTCGATGCCACAGCCGTTGCCGTCGTCGATGCGCGGCGTGTCCTTGAAGACGACGCCCAAAGCTCGGAGTGCGGCGGTGCATTCTGCGTGTTCGGAATCGTTTTCGGGTTCGATCGTCAGATGCTGCTCTTCGAGCGTTTGCTCGGCAGGCGGCTTGTTCTCTTCTGCCGGCGTCTGCGGGCTTTTTAGCCCGCCCGGCGGCAGTGGCGGGCCTTGCATCGGTTCTGCCGGCTCCGGCTTTGCTTGTTCGGGCTTTGCTGGTTCGGACGTTCCTTGTTCGGTTTGGGGCGCCGATGGCTGGTCCGACGCCGGCGTCTTCGGCTCCTTCACATCGGGCTTCGGCTGCGGCGCCGGCACATCCGCCGGCGCGGGTGGTTCAGTCTTGTCGGGAAGCGGAGTAGGACTGGTTGCAGCCCCGGTGTCGGGTCGAGGTTGGGGTAAGGGACCATGCGGGGGCAGGCGGGCGCCAGCAAGAAGAGCGGTAGCGGCGAGAAGGATCGCCAGTATCGAAAGTTTTCTCAACGCATCCGACTCCCTGGTGTCGATAGCGGAAGGGGATAACGCATTATGGCGGGTTTCGTTGCAATTGCGCAACGTCCTGGAAGATCATTTAAACTTGAAAATGATATTCAAGATAAATTGGTCGAATATGTTGACAATGTTTCTCATGTTTTTTATGCGGCAAAAAGAAGGCGGATTTCTGCTCCGTCTTATCCGCAATAACCCAGCCAGCCCATCGAGCGTTCGACGCGCCACGACCAGCCAGCCCGGTAATCATCATGAGAGGGTAGGTTATGATCGTCCGGCATTGGCGCTCGGTTCTATTGGTCTGCACGGCAGTTGCAGCTGTTCTTCCTGTTTCGCAGTCTTTCGCACAGAGCGCTCCGGCCGCCACGCCGGAAGCGGCGGCGGATGACAGCACCGTGCTGCAGAAGATCGTCGTCAAGGGCAAGCGCGTGGCGCCGGGCAGTGTTGCCGATACGCCGCTGGCGACCGCGGTCACCCAGAAGCAGCTGGAAGAGAAGCAGGTCACCAATTACGACGACATCGGCCGCAGCGTCGATGCGGGCGTCAACTATTCGCGCGCCGATGCGGGCTTCAACCTGCGCGGCCTTTCCGGTGCTCGCATCCTGACCACGATCGACGGTATTCCGATCCCTTATATTTCGAACAGTTCGCGCCAGGGCGCTTTTGCGCCGGCCAACGCCAATGGCGGCGGCGACACCTTCGATTTCGACTCGCTCTCCTCGCTCGATATCGTACGCGGCGCGGATTCGAGCAAGGGCGGCTCCGGCGTGCTCGGCGGCGCCATTGTTCTCAACACGCTGGAGCCGGAGGATCTCATTCCTGAAGGCCGTGACTGGGGTGCGGTCGTCAAGTCGACCTATGACAGCGAAGACAGGAGTCTTTCCGGCTCGGCTGCCGCTGCCAAGAAGATCGGCGGCACCTCGATCCTGCTGCAGGGCGGCTACCGCAAAGGCCATGAGCGAGCGAACATGGGCAACAACGACGTTTACGGTGCTCTTCGCACCGAGGCGAACCCGGCTGATTTCGACCAAAACAACCTGCTCTTCAAACTGCGCCAGGAGCTGGAAGGCGGTCATCGCATCGGCTTGACGGCGGAACGCTTCCGCCGCGACCTAGAAACCGACCTGCGCCACCTTCAGGGAGGAACCAGCCCCCGCAACTTCATGATCGACAATTATGACGGTCGCGAACAGCGTGACCGCGATCGCGTATCGCTCGACTACGATTATGAAGCGCAGTCTTCCGACGCGTTCTTCAGCAGTGCGCGTGCCGCGCTTTATTGGCAGGATTTGAAGAAGGAAGCGGGCAGCGGGGGCCGAACAACCGCCAATGTTGCCTATGGCCGCAACAACGAGGTCGAAAACGAAACCTGGGGCTTCAGCGGCACCGCGACGAAGGATTTCGAATATTCGGTTCTCAGCCACTCCGTTCGCGTCGGCCTTGACGTCGGCGTCTCCAGCTGGAGCCAATATAGCTGGGCTCTGTGCCCCACCTCGACGACTTGCCCGTCGCTGAACAATCAGGCGGAAGTGCCCGACGTGGACAGCCAGAACCTTGGGCTAGTTGTCGAAGACAAGATCGAGATCGGCAATACCGGCTTCACGCTGACGCCCGGCTTCCGCTTCGACTGGTTCAATTACGATCCCTCGACCGGCGGCGGTTTTTCCAACAATACCGGTCTTACCCGTTTTGGCGATCTTCGCGACCGGACGGAGGCCGCCATATCGCCGAAGATCCTTGCGACCTACGACCTGACGCCTGATGTAGAGCTCTATATGCAACTGGCGGTCGGCTTCCGCGCGCCCACCGTCGACGAACTCTACAGCCGCTTCTACAATCCCACGGGCCGCTACGCCCAGCTCGGCAATCCTGATCTGGAACCGGAAATCGGCCGCGGAATCGAAGTCGGCGCCAACTTTGACACGGGCGATGTTACCGGCAGGGTCGCGCTTTTCCACACCCGCTATCAGAATTTCATCGAGACGGTGACGAGCGTCGACGCGACAGGCTTTACTGAGTTCAATTACACGAACGTGGCAGCAGCGACGATCTCGGGTATCGAAGCCAGCGCCGTCAAGACTTTCAACAATGGCATCAATCTCCATGCTTCGCTTGCCTATGCCTATGGCAGGAACGAAGAGACCACGCAGCGCCTGCGCTCGGTGGCGCCGTTCAAGGCGATCATCGGCGGCGGCTGGAGCAATGAGACCTTCGGCTTCGACCTTTCCTCGACGCTTTCGGCCGGTATGCTGACCGACCACCTCAATACCGTCGGCACGACCCCCGATACGACCTTCGATGCGCCTGGTTATGCCATTGTCGATTTGACCGGCTGGTGGACGCCGGAACAGTTGCCGGGCCTGCGCGTTCAAGCTGGTGTCTACAACATCTTCGACCAGGAGCACTACAACGCGCTCGCCGTGCGCGACGTCAATCTCAGCTCGGCGACGGCTTCGCAGCCGCGGGAGTGGTATTCCGAGCCGGGCCGCACATTCAAGGTCTCGCTTACCAAGACCTTCTGAGCCGGTCATGCCTTCAAGGCTGGGGAGGGGCGGCTTTCGGGCCGCCCTTTTCATTCGTGCGATCGCCTCTTGCGCGGCGGCTGATCTCGGGCTAACTATTTTTTCCATGATCAAGTCTTTGAACATTGCTGTTTGGTGGTGGGCTCGCTGAGGCGGCCTCGACCAATCGTGTCTAAAGACGACGAGTGAGCCGCCCGAAACTTCGAGGCGGCTTTTTTGTTTTATCGCCGCCTGTTGTCCGGGCCCCGATAACGGAGTGGAACTATGGTAACGATCCTGCGGGATGATGGTGCGGAAATCTACGAGACCAAGGGCGGGATATCGATCACGCGGCAGCGGCGGGCGATCCCCTACAGCGACGCGGTCTCTTCCTATGTCGACAAGCTCGATGAGCGCCGCGGCGCGGTGTTTTCGTCGAACTACGAATATCCGGGCCGCTACACGCGCTGGGATACGGCCGTTGTCGATCCGCCGCTCGGCATCTCCTCCTTCGGGCGCGACGTCTGGATCGAAGCCTATAACGAACGCGGCGAGGTGCTTCTCGGCTTCGTGGCCGAGCGGCTGCAGACGGTGCCCGACCTTGTGCTCGGTACTTCCTCGGCCCGCCGCCTCGATCTTTCCGTCAAGACGCCGGATCGGGTGTTTACCGAGGAGGAGCGCTCGAAGATGCCGACGGTCTTCACCGTGCTGCGCGCCGTGACCGACCTCTTCTATTCGCAGGCGGATGCGAGCCTTGGGCTTTACGGGGCCTTCGGCTACGACATCGCCTTCCAGTTCGACGCGATCGATCTGAAGCTGACGCGGCCTTCCGATCAGCGCGACATGGTGCTCTATCTGCCGGACGAGATCCTCGTCGTCGATAACTATGCCGCCAAAGCCTGGATCGACCGCTACGATTTCGAGAAAGGCGGCGTGACCACCGAGGGCAAGGCCGAGCAGATCGCACCGGAGCCTTTCCAGCATACTGATGCCATTCCGCCGAAGAGCGACCATCGGCCGGGCGAATATGCCGAACTCGTCACCAAGGCGAAGGAAAGCTTCCGCAAGGGCGATCTCTTCGAGGTCGTGCCGGGGCAAAAATTCATGGAGCGCTGCGAAAGCAAGCCTTCCGATATTTCCAAACGGCTGAAGGCGATCAATCCCTCGCCCTATTCCTTCTTCATCAATCTCGGCCATCAGGAATATCTGGTCGGCGCCTCGCCCGAAATGTTCGTGCGCGTGTCCGGCCGCCGCATCGAGACCTGCCCGATCTCGGGGACGATCAAGCGCGGCGACGATCCGATCGCCGACAGCGAGCAGATCCTGAAGCTCTTGAATTCCAAGAAGGACGAATCCGAACTGACCATGTGCTCGGATGTCGACCGCAACGACAAGAGCCGCGTGTGCGAGCCGGGCTCGGTCAAGGTTATAGGCCGCCGGCAGATCGAGATGTATTCGCGCCTCATTCATACCGTCGATCATATCGAAGGCCGGCTGCGCGACGACATGGATGCCTTCGACGGGTTCCTCAGCCACGCCTGGGCGGTGACCGTCACCGGCGCGCCGAAGCTCTGGGCGATGCGCTTCATCGAGAGCCATGAAAAGAGCCCGCGCGCATGGTATGGTGGGGCGATCGGCATGGTCGGCTTCAACGGCGACATGAACACCGGCCTGACGCTGCGCACCGTGCGCATCAAGGACGGCATCGCCGAGGTGCGGGCCGGCGCAACGCTGCTCAACGATTCCGATCCGCACGAAGAGGAAGCCGAAACCGAATTGAAGGCCTCTGCCATGCTTTCCGCCATCCTAGACGCCAAGACCGGCAATTCCGGCAAGATCCAGCGCGACGTCGCCAGCGTCGGCAAGGGCGTCAGCATCCTTCTGATCGACCATGAGGACAGCTTCGTCCACACGCTCGCCAATTATTTCCGTCAGACCGGGGCAACGGTTTCGACCGTGCGCACGCCGGTGCCGGAAGAGATCTTCGACCGGCTGAATCCGGATCTGGTCGTGCTGTCGCCAGGGCCGGGAACACCGAAGGACTTCGACTGCAAGGCGACGATCAAGAAGGCGCGGGCGCGCAACCTGCCGATCTTCGGCGTCTGCCTCGGCCTGCAGGCGCTCGCCGAGGCCTATGGCGGGGAACTGCGCCATCTGGCGCTGCCGATGCACGGCAAGCCCTCGCGCATTCGTGTGCTGGAACCGGGCATCGTCTTCTCCGGCCTCGCCAGGGAGGTGACGGTCGGCCGCTACCACTCGATCTTCGCCGATCCTTCGACGTTGCCGGCTGAATTCATCATCACGGCAGAGAGCGATGACGGCACGATCATGGGCATCGAACATGCCAAGGAGCCAATTGCCGCGGTGCAGTTCCATCCGGAGTCGATCATGACGCTCGGCGGCGATGCCGGCATGCGGATGATCGAGAACGTCGTGGCGCATCTTGCGCGCAAGGTAAAGACCAAGGCTGCCTGACGGATATTCTCGCCGCCCTTCCCGCCAGCGGGAAGGGTGGGTTGACTTTATGGGGCAAATCAGAACATTTCCAGAACAATCAACCGGGAATTATCGCCGTGGCCAATGCCGAGAAGTTCATCATCCTTCCTTACCGCAAGAACCGCGGCAATCTCGTGCCCGGTGAAATGCGGCAGGCATCGAATGCCGTCAGCGCGGAAAAGATTGCCTCGGCGATGGCCGAGCGTTTCGTCGGCGTGGCGGCCTATGCCGTGATCGTCGACGAGGAAACCGGCGACATGGCCTCGCCGCGGCTGCTCGCGCGATATGGCGAGATTGCGGATCTCAACGCTGCCTGAGGCGCGATTTTCCGATGGAGACGTCGCTCTACCTGCCGGTCAAAGCGTTCCTGGAAGCGGCCGGTTATGTCGTCAAGGGTGAAGTCGGCGGATGCGATCTCGTCGGGCTGAGCGATGGTGAGCCGCCGGTCGTGGTCATCTGCGAACTCAAGCTCTCTTTCAATCTCGAACTGCTGCTCCAGGCGGTCGACCGGGCGGCGATGAGCGACGAAGTCTGGATCGCGGCGCGCGTTTCGGCCAAGGGACGCGGCCGAGAGGCCGACAAACGCTACCGCGACCTCTGCCGGCGGCTCGGGATCGGCATGCTCGGCGTCTCCGATGGCGGCGAGGTCAGCGTCATCGTCAGTTCCGTCTCGCCGATGCCGCGCACCAATCCGAAGCGGCGCACGCGCCTCGTCAAGGAGCACCAGCGCCGTCGCGGCGATCCCGCTGTCGGCGGCGGCTCACGTGCGCCGATCATGACCGCCTATCGCCAACAGGCGCTGCTCTGCGCGGCGGCGCTCGACCAGGGCGTGGCGCGGCCGCGGGATATGAAGGCGCATACACCCAATGCCGGCCGGATCCTGCTCGACAATGTCTACGGATGGTTCGAGCGCAAGGAGAAGGGCGTCTACGCGCTGACAGCGGCCGGGCAGGCCGCTCTCCTGCGCTGGCCGCAGCTTGTCGCCGATCCCGCTCCCTAGAGCTGAAGCCGGATTCGCGTGTCCGACGGCAACAGCTGTGAAGGACCGCGTCATGCTCTTTGACAAATCCTACATCATCGCCCATATCACCCTCAACTGGACCGCCTGCGCGACATTCGCGTGGGCGGTTTTGCATTTCAATGGCTTGGACCCTGCAATTCATTCGCAACCGCAGGAGGACGATATGAGCGACGACGGCGATCTTACGGTTCGGAAGCTGGCGATGTGGGGGATCCCGCTGTCGCTCGGCGTCATGGGGCTGAAGATGGCGGCCTGGTGGGTCACCGGATCGGTCGCGCTGCTGTCGGACGGGCTTGAATCGACTGTGAATGTCGTTGCCGCCTTCATTGCCTTCTTCGTCATCCGCTACGCGCAGAAGCCAGCCGATCACGACCATCCCTTCGGCCATCACAAGGCGGAATATCTGTCCGCCGTCACCGAAGGCGTGCTGATCGTGGTCGCGGCGCTGTTGATCGTCAACGAAGCGATCGGCTATCTCTCCGAACCGCGCATGCTCGATGCGCCGGTCCTCGGCCTTGCGATCAATTTCGCGGCCGGCATTATCAACGCGGTCTGGGCGCGGCTGCTGATCCGGGCGGGCCGCAAACATCGCTCGGCGGCCCTGGCTGCGGACGGGCAGCATATCATGTCCGATGTGGTCACCTCGATCGGCGTGCTCGCCGGCCTGCTGCTGGTGCTGGCGACAGGTTACGCGATCTTCGATCCGGTGCTTGCCATTCTCGTTGCCGTCAACATTCTCTATCAGGGCTGGAAGGTGATCTCGCAATCGATCGGCGGCCTGATGGACCAGGCGGTCGAGCCGCATGAAGAGGAGGCGATCAAGCAGGCGATCGCCACGCATGCGGCGGGCTCGATCGGCGTGCATGATCTGAAGACCAGGCGGGCGGGTACCGTCACCTTCATCGATTTTCACATGGTGGTGCCCGGGACTATGTCCGTGCGAGAGGCGCATGATATATGCGACCGCCTTGAGGATGCCATCAGGACAGTGCATGAGGGCGCCAAAATAGCCATTCATGTGGAGCCGGAGGGCGAAAAGGCCCATGGCATCCGCGTCAAAGTCGTCAAGGAGCCATGATGCCCAATACCGATGTTTCCAGCCTGTCGATGCTGGGCCAGCAGACCGAAACCGCCCATTCGCCGGAGGAGGCGGTGCTTGAAAAAGTGCCGTCCAACCATGCCGGCACCGACTACGTCGTGCGCTTCACCGCGCCGGAATTCACCTCGCTCTGCCCGATGACCGGACAGCCGGATTTCGCCCATATCGTCATCGATTACATTCCGGGTGAATGGCTGGTGGAATCGAAGTCGCTGAAGCTGTTCCTGCATTCCTTCCGCAATCACGGCGCCTTCCACGAGGACTGCTCGATCTATATCGCCAAGCGTATCGTCGAATTGCTCGATCCCAAATGGCTGAGAATCGGCGCCTACTGGTATCCGCGCGGCGGCATTCCGATCGACGTCTTCTGGCAGACAGGCAAGCCGCCGGAAGGCGTGTGGCTGCCGGAGCAAGGCGTCGCCACCTATCGCGGACGTGGGTGAGCTGCGGTCGGGCGCAGCCCGAGCAATCGATCCAGTGAATCGATTGCAGCAGCGAACCCTGAGCTTAAGCGAAGGGCGGGGATACGGCGCGGCAACCACTGCCCGTCTTCAACCGCCAAGCCTCACACATCCGTGACATCGTCCCCCGACGAGTCATTGCTGTAATCGTCGCCATCATCGTAACCGGCCTGCTGCACATTGGCATTGTCGTTATTATCGGCAGCATTATCTGAAGCTTGGCGGGTGTCGTCATTGCCGAAATAATTGTTGATGACGGTTTCCTCGGTGGGCGCGCTGGCATTGCCGAAAGGATTGGCGCCGAAGGGCGAGCCCCAGCCGAGCGAGGACATGTGGCTGCTGAAGATGCCGCTCAGCGAATTGGCAAGCAGCATGCCACCGGCAACGCCCGCGGCCGTGCCGAGCGCGCCGCGCAGGAAGCTGCCGCCCGCCGATGGCGCATAGGCCTGCTGGCTCCAGGGGCCGGTCGGCTGCTGCGGCATCTGGCGAGCGCTGCTGTCGTAGCCGCGAGGTTCGTTATAGGCGCGGGAGGGTTGGCCCCAGGGACCGGGATTGGCAGGACTGGATGGAACCGGAGCGGGCTGCTGCGTCTGGGTGTTGCCGAAGATCGAGCTCAGGAAGCCGCCGCCCTGTTCGGCCTGGCGGTGTTCGCTCGCGCCGGCTTCCAGCTGGCGGACGTGTTCCTCGAGTTCCTTGATATGGTTAGCGGCCGCCTCCAGCCCCTTTTCCTGAACGATCACGGCCTGAGCCAGATAATAGGTGGCGGAGGGCTGTTGCCGCGTCGCCTGGTCGATCAGGGCCTCGGCCTCGCTGTCGCGCGGCGTGGCCGCAGCGGTGCGCACGCGGTCGAACAGGGCCGTCAGCAATTGGCGTTCTTCGGGTGACATGTCTAGTCTCCTGTCATTTCGTACGGCATTGCCGCGTGAGGGGTGAGGTAGGAAGCGATTCAGGCTTTTCAAAGCCTTTCACCGTTACATTTCAGTAAGGCTTGCGGAACGGCGCGCGGCTTCTTAAGGATATCTCCACCGCTTCGGTGCCTTGTGTTTTTCCCGCATTGTTTTAGGCATTGAGTCGCACTATGTGCGAGGAACCCGAATTCATCTCCGAGAGGTTCGAATGAACGACGAAGAACAGGACGACAAGACGAAGGAACTGCCGCTCGGCAAGGAAACGGAGGCGAATCTTTTCAAGTCGCGTTCGATCTTCATCTATGGACCAATCAATCAGGAACTGGCGCAGAAAGTCTGCTCGCAGCTCGTGGCGCTTGCCGCAGCCAGCGACGAGGACATCCGCATCTATGTCAATTCGCCCGGCGGCCACGTCGAATCCGGCGATTCCATCCATGATATGGTCAAGTTCATCAAGCCGAAGGTCTGGATGATCGGCACGGGATGGGTCGCCTCGGCCGGCGCGCTGATCTATGTCGCGGCTCCGAAGGAGCGGCGCATCTGCCTGCCGAACACGCGCTTCCTGCTGCACCAACCCTCGGGCGGCACGCGCGGCATGGCATCCGATATCGAGATCCAGGCACGCGAGATCATCAAGATGAACGAGCGCCTGAACAAGATCATGGCGGAGGCCACCGGCCAGCCGCTCGACAAGATCGCCAAGGACACCGATCGCGACTACTGGCTTTCTGCAGAAGAGGCGAAGGACTATGGCCTCGTTTCGCGGATCGTGACGTCACAGGGCGATATCTGAGTTTTCTCAGCCAAAGCCGTCAAAACGCCCTTGCCTGCAGCAGCAGTCGAGGGCGTTTTCATTTCGCCGGAATGAGATGCGGGTGCTGAACGGAAAGGGCTTAATCCGGGCTTGCGTATACGACGGCCATCATGCTCCATGCGCCATTCCCGCAGCTCGCGAGTCCGGCATGCACAAAGATTTTTCCGTCCAGGCCCTGTTCATGGGGCTGCTGACCGCCTTCGTCGGCTCCGCCAGCTCCTTTGCCGTCGTTCTCCACGGGCTGCGGGCGGTCGGCGCGACGGAGGCGCAGGCGGCCTCCGGGCTGATGGCGTTGTCGATCTCCATGGGCGTCTGCGCTATCGTGCTCAGCGCCGTGACGCGATTGCCGATCAGCATCGCTTGGTCGACGCCCGGCGCCGCATTGCTGGCAAGCACCGGGGCGATCGAGGGCGGCTTCGATGCGGCGGTCGGGGCATTCCTGATTTGCGCAGTGCTGATCGTCATTGCCGGGCTGTTCAAGCCGCTTGGCCGCGCCGTCGCCGCCATTCCGGCGCCGCTCGCCAACGCGATGCTCTCCGGCGTGCTGATCGGCCTCTGCTTTGCACCGGTGAAGGCAATTGGCTTCAATCCGTTGTTCGGCCTGCCGATCGTTCTTGCCTGGATCGTCGTTGGCGCGTTCAAGCGGCTCTGGGCGGTGCCGGCGGCACTGGCAGCCTTCGTGCTGGTGCTGGCCTTCGGCATCGATATTCCCGATGGTGCGCTCAGTTCGCTCGAACGTTCGCTGGTGCCGGCGGCGGAAATCCTCCGGCCGGTGTTCAACCTTGCCGGTTTCATCTCGATCGCGCTGCCGCTGTTCATCGTCACCATGGCTTCGCAGAACATTCCCGGTATCGCGGTGCTGAAGGTCAATCATTATGATCCGAAGCCCGGGCCGCTCTTTGCCGTCACCGGCTTCTTTTCGCTACTGGCGGCGCCGTTCGGCGGTCACGCCGTCAATCTGGCAGCCATCACCGCGGCCATGTGCGCCGGGCCGGATGCACATGCCGATCCGAAGCGGCGCTATTGGGCATCGCTGATCGCCGGCGTCGGTTACATCGTCCTCGGGCTGCTTGCCGGCGCGGTGACGGCCTTCGTCGCCCTGGCGCCTCCCGTTCTGATCGAGGCGGTGGCTGGGCTTGCGCTGGTCGGCGCCTTCTCGTCCTCGGCAATGTCGGCCTTCCAGGCGCCGGAATCGCGCGAGGCGGCAGCGATCACCTTTCTCGTCACGGCATCCGGCGTGTCCTTTGGCGGCATTTCCGGCGCCTTCTGGGGCCTGGTCGCGGGCGGGCTGATGCTCGCGCTGTCACAGCTGATGACGGCCTGGAGAGACCGAAACCAGCCAGGATAAGGCAAGGCGTCGTATTGTCGGATAAACCAACCCTGGTTCGGGAGCGACCAAAAGCCGGGGCGAGGTCTTGCCAGCTCTGCTGCTCAAGGTTATAAGCACCGCCATGAAGACCTCTGGCGCCAAGATTTCCGACACCATTGCAAGCGGCCGCATCGCCTTGCGTGACGTCTCGCGCGCCCTGAGCTCGCTTCTTCTCCTCGGCCTTACGCGCGGTTGCCGGGTCCTTTGAGGAGCGCCCGGCGGCCGAAAGCCCGCCCGGCATCGCTCCTCGCGACTCACCTTCAAAATTGACGTAACGACCGACAAAGGTCCGCATTTGTTTATCGCCAAGGCCGATGCGATCGGCTAAGAGGCAGGACAGATGCCGGGACGAGGAGACAAGACAAATGGACAACACCACCAGCCGATCCTCCGCAGGCGCCAGGGGCATGCCCGATGCCGCGGTGAAGTACCGGCCCTATCCGCAGGTAAGTATTCCCGACCGCACCTGGCCGACGAAAACCATCACCAAGGCGCCTGTCTGGTGCTCGGTCGACCTGCGCGACGGCAACCAGGCGCTCGTCGATCCGATGGGTCATGATCGCAAGGCGCGCATGTTCCATCTGCTGCTGGAGATGGGCTTCAAGGAAATCGAGATCGGTTTCCCCTCCGCTTCGCAGACCGATTTCGACTTCGCCCGCTGGTGCGTCGAGGAGGGCAATGTTCCCGCCGACGTCTCGCTGCAGGTGCTGGTGCAGTGCCGGCCCGAGCTCATCACCCGCACCTTCGAAGCGCTGGAAGGGGCAAACCGGCCAATCGTTCATTTCTACAACTCGACCAGCGAGCTGCAGCGCCGCGTCGTCTTCGCCAAGGACGTCCAGGGCATCAAGCAGATTGCCGTCGATGCCGCCAAGATGATCACCGATATGGCTGCCAAGGCCGGCGGCGGTTATCGTTTCGAATATTCACCGGAGAGCTTTACCGGCACCGAGCTCGAAGTGGCGCTGGAGATCTGCAACGCCGTCATCGAGGTGGTGAAGCCGACGCCCGACAACAAGCTCATCATCAACCTGCCGTCAACCGTCGAGATGGCGACGCCGAACGTCTATGCCGACCAGATCGAGTGGATGTGCCGCAACCTCGACAACCGCGAGAACCTGATCGTCTCGCTGCATCCGCATAACGACCGCGGTACCGGCATTGCCGCTGCAGAACTGGCCTTGCTGGCGGGCGCCGACCGCGTCGAGGGCACGTTGTTCGGTAATGGCGAGCGCACTGGCAACGTCGACGTGGTGACGATGGCGCTGAACATGTTCACGCAGGGGGTCGATCCCGGCATCGACTGCTCGAACATCGAGCGCATCAAGGAGGTGTTCGAATATTCGAACCAGATGGCGATCAGCGAGCGTCACCCCTATGTCGGCGAGCTGGTCTATACGGCCTTCTCCGGTTCGCATCAGGATGCGATCAACAAGGGTATGAAGGCTGCACAGGTCGCCAACCACCCGGTCTGGGAAGTGCCTTACCTGCCGATCGATCCGCGTGATGTCGGCCGCTCCTACGAGGCGATCATCCGGATCAACTCTCAGTCCGGCAAGGGCGGCATCGCCTATATCCTGCAGCAGGATTATGGGCTCAACCTGCCGCGCAATCTGCAGGTGGAGTTCCGCGAGGACATTCAGCGCATCACCGACGTCGAGGGCAAGGAGCTTCCGTCGAAGCGCATCTACGACCGCTTCATCGAGCGATACGTGACGCAGCCCGAAGCGCGTCTCAAATTCGTCGATCACCACACCTATCCCGATACGGAGCGCAAGGGGCAACGGATCGTGGCGGCCGAGATATCAGACAATGGCGAGATCAAGCGCATCGAAGGGCGCGGCAACGGCCCGATCGACGGCTTCATCAACGCGCTGTCTCATTACCTCGGCATCGAGATGTCGGTCGAGGACTATTCCGAGCATTCGCTGCAGCACGGCTCGAACGCGGCGGCGATCTCTTACGTCGAGACCTCCTATCCCGGCGGCAAGCTCTTCGGCGCCGGCATCAATACCAATATCGTCGCGGCATCGCTCGAGGCGATCGTCTCGGCCGCCAACCGCGTGCTCGATGTGAAGGCCGGCAAGGATTGATGCCGAAACGAGCCAGTCCGCGATCGCCTTGGGACGACGCGGTCTGACGATGCAGTCGGCGATCTTGTCAGCTTCCGCGTTGCACCGGCCCCGCAAGATTGCCCGTCGCTTGCGCCTCGGGCATTCGCTCCTATCGTTGCTTACCCCCTCATCCGCCCTACGGGCACCAGCCTGGGCGAGCCGCGGGTCTCGCCCGTCCTTCGTACCCCCGCTGGGAGAAGAGGGAATCGAGACGTTGCGGCATATCTCGATTTTGCCATGGTACCACCTCAGCTCCGCTGGCGGTTATCATTCGACCGATGTGATAGCCGGTAGTCAGATCGCCGTGGCGATCTCCATGGCGAGCTGGCCGAGTGTCGCTTCGGAGGAGGGGCCGGCAAGCACGTAGGAGGTGCCGGCATTGTGCCAGGTGACGAGGCCGATCTCGTCCCTGATCGTTTCCTTGAAGTCGTCGGTTTCCGACGGCTGCGCGTCCTTGCGGAAGCAGATGGAGATGATGTCGCCGTCGGTGTTGGAATAGACGAGCTGACCGACGGGGCGGTTGTCGCCGAGGATCACCCGCGCGCCCTGGAAGGTCCAGGCCTTGGCGCTCAGATCCGGAACACGGAAGGGCACGCCGATCGCGGTCGTCAGCCAGCTGGAGATTTCCTCGGCCTGCGAGGCCGGCACTTCGACGAGGTGACGGGGCTGACGGATCAGCAGGCGCTGATAGGCAGTGACATCGCCCAGCCAGTCGCTGGTATTGGCCGGCGCCGTCGACGAGCTCGTGGTGGCGACCTCATCGGCATTCGGTCCGATGCCGACGAAATAGCCGAGGCCGCAGCCGAGGACGAAGAGAATGAGGGCGGCAGCCAGCGCCTGCGGGCCGCTCGGCGCCAGCTTCACCTGAGGGCGCGTGGCGCGCTGGGCGATCGGCGTCTTCGGCGGCTGCGTGCTCTTGATCGAGCGGACGAGGGCGAGCGGCACCGGCTCCTTCAGGACGTCGTCGAGGCGCCGGCGTCCGAAATCGGCGCCGTGGCGCAGTTTTTCGTGCAGCCGGCGCGCATTCTCGTCACTTGCCAGGCGCTGCTCCAATTCGTGACGCTGTTCGGGCGAGACTTCGCCATCGAGGAGGGCGGTAAGCTGGGCTTCGAGCGACAATTTCCTGAGATCGAGCAATTCAGTACCTGTGGATCGGGTGGTTGTCGGCAAGCCCGGCGAAATGCAGCCTTGCGGTAGCGAGCTGCGAGGCGACGCTCGCCGCCGGAATGCCCATGATGTCGGCCGCCTGCTGGTAGCTGTGGCCTTCGACGTCGACGAGCAGGAAGATCGAGGAAACGCCGTCCGGCATATCGGCGATCATGCGATGGATGGCGTCGGGATCGACCGCGGCCGAGCGTTCGCGCGCGGCCTCACGAATATCGGTGACGTTGCCGCGGGCGGGGGCTTTCGGCTTGCGCTTGCGGCTGTCGTCGGCCCATTGCTGGCGGGCGAGCGTATATATCCAGCTTTCCAGGCGGCCTTCGCCGCTCCACTGATGACCCCTGGAGATCGCCCGCTGACAGACGGCCTGAACCAGCTCGTCGGCCGCAGGCGCCTCGCCCGCGAGCGTGATCGCGAAGCGGCGAAGGCGAGGCAGAAGGCCGACTAGATCACGGCGGAGGTCGATGGTCGTTGCGGGCTGACGCATTGTCTATCCAGAAGCACTCACAGTGGTTTCGCGGACGAAGCTTCCGCCATCGGACGCGAATCCGGCCTTATTGTCGCCGGTGATGCATGCGCTTTATGGAACAACTCTCCTCCACTTCGCAAGCATCCGGTCATTTCCAGCCCCCTTTCCCAGGGAATTTTCGTAGTCTAGCCCGCAAAGCTTGCGTCAATATGTTCTGTGGCCGTCCAAGCTTTGCAGCAGAGCGCGGTAGGCCCAGGTGCCTTCGCCGCCGCGATCACGGATTTCGACGAGCTGGACGCGGGCGCCCTGGATATCTCCCTGCTCGACCAGCGCCATGCCCATATAGGAGCGGGCAAGAATGTAGTTCTCATCGGCCTGCAGCGCCTTGCGGTAATAGGACATGCCGAGCTCCATGCGGCCGGCTTTCCGGTTGGCGTAGCCGAGATAGTTCAGGATGCGCGGGTCGTTTTGATTGCGGGCGAGATTGAGCACGGTGATGGCGTTCTCATACTGGCCGGCATAGGCAAATTCGCGGGCGAAATTGTAGAGGTCGTCGTCGTTGAAGCTGCTCTTCTTCGGGGTGACGCATTCCTTCCTGGTCTTGTCCCAGACCTTGCCGCCGGTGCAGGTCTTGGTCGTCTCGGTCTTCGGCGGCGGGTTGGTGTCGTCGTTGCCGCCGCCGGCCGCGAAAGCGGCCGTGGCGATGCCGAAGGCAAAGCCTGCGGCAAGCGAAATTCTGCCAAGGCGATGGAAGGAGAAGGTCATGGGGCGGGCTCCGTTCTGAGGCGATGCAGTTGCGCGGATTGTACGCTTACCGCCGAAAATACCAAGAGGGTACGAAACCTCTATGGCAAATGTTGCGACGATGATCCGATGTCTTCGCAAATTGATTCAAGTGCTGGATGAAAGGAGTCCGGATACGTCGCTAAGGCCCGAAAATATCAACACTTTCCTGAATTACCGCGTCGCCGGCCCGGTTCAGGCTGAAGCGCTCGCCACTCAGTTCCCAGGCACCGGGAGAGCCGTCGATGGAGAAGAGGTTGTAGGCTGCGGCCGGCTTGATGCTGCCCGGTCCCTGCGAGGCCGATGCGATGCCGACGACAGGCACCGGTTGCACCTGGCCGCGCAGCCAGTGCAGGGTGTTCAGGTGCGTGTGGCCGTGCAATACGAGTTCGGCGCCACCGGTGGAAATTACGGCGGCGAAGCGGCGGATGCCGATCATCCGCTTGTAGAAGGTCGTGGCGCCGCGGATCGGCGGATGATGGATCATGACGACACGAAAGAGACCGGCTTCGCCGGCCGCGCGCAGCATGTTCACCGTGTCGCGGGCCTGACGGGCGCCGAAGAAACCGGAGGCCGCGAAGGGAGGGGTGGCGACCGCCGTCGAGCAGCCGACGATCGCCACCTTGTCGCGGACGCGCAGATAGGGAAAGATGTGGCGGTCTTCCTGCCATTGCGGCGGGGCGAGATCGCCACGGACGTAGTCGTACCAGGCGCGCATCGATTTCTCATAGGCGCCCGGCACATAGGCGTCGTGATTACCGGGAACGACCGATGTATCGGCGGGATCGCCGAGCGCGCGCAGCCAGGCGGCGGCGGCGCGGATCTCGATGCCGCTCGCCAGATTGACAAGATCGCCGGTGACGGCCAGATGATCGGCCTGATGGGCGCGGATGTCATCGAGCAGCAGATCGAGCGTGCTGCCGAAAAGATGCTTGCGCCGATTTCGATGCCAGTTCACAAAGCCCGTTATGCGTTTTGAAAACAGCTCTTGGATGGAAAGACGGGGCAACGGCCCGAGATGGACGTCGGAGATATGCGCGAGCTTGAACATGCTACGAGACATAGACCAGCTTATTGACAAATCAAACACATCCGGCGCGATGAAGAGCTGAAACGGAGTGATGGTGGATAAAGAAACCCGGCCCCTTCATATCAGGGCGGCCCTGCGCCTTCTGCATGTCTATTTCTCTTTCGCCCGGGGCATGACAATGGGTGTCAGAGCCGCCTGCTTTGATGCGGAGGGGCGGATTTTTCTCGTGCGTCACAGCTATGTCGGCGGCTGGCATATGCCGGGCGGCGGGCTGGAACGCAACGAGACGGTCGAGGAAGCGCTGGCCAAGGAGTTGCGCGAGGAGGGTAACCTCAGGATCATCGGCAAGCCGCAGCTGATCCAGGTCTATTTCAACACCTCGACCACGCGGCGCGACCATGTCGTGTTCTATCGCGTCACCGTCGAGCAGACGGCACCGCGTCCGCCAGACTGGGAGATTTCCGACAGTGGCTTCTTTTCCCTCGACAGCCTGCCCGCTGGCACGACCGAGGCGACGCATCGCCGTCTTGCCGAACTTCGTGGCGAACAACAGCCCGACCATCGTTGGTGAGGGCTGCGCAGTTTTTTAGGTCGCGGCAAGCAATTTAAAGGCCTACAGCGTTCTCGCGTCTGAAAAGGCACGCGGCGTTGTCGCACGTCCATGCGGGCTGTCGAGATCCAGCGCCGGGCCGACAGGAACGATGCCGGTCGGATTGATCGTCTTGTGGCTGCGGTAATAGTGCTGCTTGATGTGGGTGAGGTTCACCGTCTCGGCAATGCCTGGCGTCTGGTAGAGATCTCTTAAGTAACCGGAAAGGTTGCGGTAATCGGCGATGCGACGGATGTTGCACTTGAAATGGCCGACATAGACGGGGTCGAAACGCACCAGCGTGGTGAACAGGCGCCAATCCCCTTCGGTCAGCCGGTCTCCGAAAAGGTAGCGGCCCTTGCCCAGGCGATCGTCGAGCATGTCGAGCGTTTCGAACAGTTTGCCGACATTCTCCGCATAGGCTTCCTGGGCGGTGGCAAAGCCTGCCTTGTAGACGCCGTTGTTGACGGTGTCGTAGACGATGGCGTTCAGGGCATCGATGTCGGCGCGCAGATCCTCCGGGTAGAAATCTGCTTTCGACCCGGTTAGCTCGTCAAAGGCGCTGTTGAACATGCGGATGATCTCGGCGGATTCGTTGTTGACAATTGCGCCGGTTTTCTTGTCCCAGAGGACGGGCACGGTCACGCGGCCGGAATAGTGTGGATCTGCTTTGACGTAGATCTGCCAGAGTGTCGCCGCGCCGAAGAGGTGATCGCCGGTGGCGCCGTCGCCGATCTTGAACTCCCAGCCGTTCTCGACCATCAGCGGATCGACAACGGAAACCGAAATCAGCTCCTCCAGCTTCTTCAGCTTGCGGAAGATCAGCGTGCGGTGCGCCCAGGGACAGGCAAGCGAGACGTAGAGATGGTAACGGCCGGGCTCGGCCTTGAAGCCGCCGCTGCCGGTGGGGCCGGCCGCGCCGTCTGCCGTCACCCAATTGCGGAACTGCGAAGGCTGCCGCTTGAATTTGCCCTTGCTCTCCTTCGTGTCGTACCAGACATCATTCCAGACGCCGTCCACCAGCATTCCCATGATCTTCATTCCCTGATTGCGTGTCGAAGCCGAAGTTAGCTGAGATAGCGGGGCTTTGCAGGTGGTAAAGGTTGAACAGTGCCTCACGCCGTTCAGGCACCCCATCATTCAGAATGCTGCAGCGTCCTTTGCGCGTTTGAAAAGAGGCAGGGCGCTGTGCTGTGCATTTTGCGTTGGACGGCGGAAATTTTTCCTGCTATCGGCCTTTTCACGATTTAGGGATCCCTGCTTGATGTTCATTTCCAGAAACCCGCGACGACGCTGATGCTCCGAACGCCGAAGGCGTGTTCGAGACCCATCATTCTGTCCATCCGGTTTCTGTCATCATGTACAAGCACGATCTCGTCTACCTCACCGAGGACGCGTCCCACGACGCCGCCATCGAACACATCAACGAAGAAGCCTTCGGTCCCGGCCGCTTCACGCGGGCGGCCGCACGCATTCGCGAGCAGGGGCCACACGATCTTTCGCTTTCCTTCATCTGCGCCGACGACGGCGAGACGATCGCCTCGGTACGCATGACGCCGGTGATGGCCGGTACGGTGAAGGGCCATCTGCTCGGCCCTCTCGCCGTCCGCCCCTCGCACAAAAATATAGGCATCGGCCGGGAGCTGGTGCGGATCGCGGTGGAGGCGGCGCGGCGCAAAGGCTCGGAAGCCGTCATCCTGGTCGGCGATCCGCCCTATTACGGCCCGCTCGGTTTCGAGAAGGTGACCTATAACGCGCTTACCTTCCCGGGCCCGGTCGATCCCGGCCGTGTGCTCGTCGTTCCGATCGCCGAGAATGTGCATGAACGGCTGAAGGGCACGATCGCCTGGCGCGCGTGTTCATAGCTCCTTCCGGAGAAAGCTGCGCATGCGGCCTTCCGGAAAATCCTCGAGCTCACCGAAAACCTGATAACCTGGCCGGGATAGGCGCGCAGGGCCTGCGGGCTGAAGGTGTCGATCCAGGCGCCGTGGCAGCTGCGGGCTTTCGCCTCCTTCTCTGCCTGTGCAAGGTCCTGCCTGCAATGCCGGCGCCGCGCAGCGTCTCGGGAAGATAGAGCATCTGGACGAAGAGCCAGCCCCAGGCGGTAAAGCCGAACAGACCGCCGGTCACCTTGCCGTTGCCATCGCGGATGAGGATGGCAAGCGGCCGGCGGTCCGACGGGCCGACATCGCCCGTGTTGAAGGCCGAAAGCGCATCGGTGATCGCCGTGAGCTCCTCCGATGAGGGGGCGAGGCGGTGAGGTCGAATGCCACCATACAATTACCGCCCCTCGCGCCACCACATGGCACCGAAGGCGAGCAGCAGAATGCCGACGCCGGCAAAACCGGCAAAGAGCGGCAGCGTGTTGATGCCCTTCAAGACCGTCTCGCTGGTCATGCGGATCATCATGCGGTCATTGTCGGAGACACGGACCTGGCCGCGCACCGGCAGGATCGGCGGCACGGTAATCGCGCCCTTTTCACTGGCGGCGCGGGTCACGAGGCCTTTGCTCCTGTCGACGACAGGTTTCAGAACATTTGTCGTCGAGATCATCGCCTTGAATTCCGGCGCGTCGACAGCGCCGATATGGACAAGAGTCGACAGTTTGCCGTTGCGGACTTCGAAGAGGCCGATCTCGTCCATCCGCTTCTCCGCCTTGTAGAGGCCGGGTTCGGATTGGGTAAGCGGCAAGTTTTCGGTCTTGCCGGAGGGGTAGCGCACGGTGGCGTTGCCCGGATTGTCGCCGATCGTCTGGCGCGTGATTTCAAGCGTCCGGCCGGAGGCGCGCGCCGTCAGCGCTTCTTCCTCGAGCGCCGGCTCCTTCATCAGCCAGTGGGCGATGCGGCGATAGAGCGAAACGTTCGGACCGCCGCCTTCGAAGCCGCGTGCCCAGAGCCAGCCCTGGTCGGAGAGCAGCATGGCGACGCGGCCCTGGCCGGCGCGGTTCAGGACCAGCAGCGGGTGGTTGTCGGCGCCGAGCATGATTGTCTCGCCCTGCGGCCGCTCGACGTCGACGCTGCGGAACCAGCGCCCCCAGTGCGGCGGGTCCTCGCCCGAGCCGTCGAGACCGCGCGTGACGGGATGCTTGCGGCCCTCCTCGGAGAGGCGGGGGTAGAAGGCCTTCTCGATCATCCGGCCAGTCGGCTGTGCCGGCAGCACGGAGGCGAGCGGCGTCATCGCAATCGATTCCGGGCTTGCATGTTCCGGACCGGCGGCGATCAGCAGCGCTCCGCCGTTCTCCACATATTGGGCGATGTTGTCGTAATAGAGCATCGGCAGCACATTCGCCCGGTCCTGATAGCGGTCGAAGATGATCAGGTCGAAATCCTTGATCTTGTCGATGAACAGCTCGCGTGTTGGGAAAGCGATCAGCGACAGCTCGTTGATCGGCGTGCCATCCTGCTTTTCCGGTGGGCGCAGAATAGTGAAGTGGACGAGATCGACCGAGGCGTCGGATTTCAAGAGGTTCCGCCAGGCGCGTTCGCCGGCATGCGGCTCGCCGGAGACAAGCAGGACGCGCAGATTCTGGCGGATGCCGTCGATGACGTGGACGGCGCGGTTATTGGCCGTGGTGACTTCGCCGGGAAGTGCCGCGACCGAGAATTCGAGCACGTTGCTGCCGCCCCCCGGCACCTTGAAGGAGAAAGGCGTATCGCGGCCGGGTGTCGCCTGCAGGGTGGCGATTTCATCACCGTTGAGCTTCACCGTGACGTCGGCAGTGCCGCCGGGACTCGGGCCGTCGTCGAAGACGCGCAGGACGACCTGCTGCTCCTCGTTGACGATGCCGAAGCGCGGCCCCTTGACGACTTCGATGCGGCGATCGAATTCGTTGGCCTTGCCGGTGATGAGGCCATGGATCGGCGCATCGAAACCAAGCGCCTGATTGGCGGCCGGAACGTCATGGACTTCGCCGTCGGTCAGCATGATAGCGGCGCCGATGCGCGACGGCGGGACATCGGCGATGTTGGCAGCCATCGCGTCGAACAGGCGCGTCGACGGCACGTCGGAATTGACGTCGCCTTCGACATCGATGAAGCGCGGCTCTATCTGCGGAAAACGGGCGAGCTGGCCCTTCAGGGCTGCCAGCGCATCGTCGGTCATCTTGACCCGGTCGGGTGTCTGCTGGCTCTGGCTCCGGTCGACGAGAACGGGGACGATCGTCGACAGCTGATCCCGGTCTTCCTGCAGCAGGACAGGATTGGCGAGCGCGGTCAGCAGGGCGAGTGCCGCCAGCGTCCTGATCCAGGCGCCGCGGATGCCACGCCAGATCGCGAAGGCGGCGATGACCGCGCCGACGGCGGCGAGCGCGGCCAGAACCGGCCAAGGCAGAAATGGTGAAAAGTCGAAGGTCATCTCATTGTCCTAACCGTTCGAGGAGGTCGGGAACATGAACCTGGTCGGTCTTGTAGTTGCCGGTCAGCATATACATCATGATATTGACGCCGGAACGATAGGCATATTCGCGCTGACTTTCGTCGGAGGGCACAGTCGGCAGCATCGGCACGCCGTTGTCGTCGACCGCCCAGGCGCCGGCGAAATCATTGCCGGTGATCAGGATCGGCGAAACGCCGTCGGCCGTCGCCGCCGATTTTTCCGTCGCTTCACGGCCGCCGCCCTGCCGAGCCTCGATCCAGAGGGGGCTGCCGGCATAACGGCCGGGAAAGCTCGACAGAAGGTAGAAGGATTTCGTCAGCACGTGATCGGATGGCACCGGCTCGAGCGGCGGAATGTCGAGATTGGCGAGAATCGCCTGCAGCCTCTGGCCGTTGGCGCTGACATTGCCGCCATTGTCCAAAGCGCTGATCTGGTCGCGCGTATCGAAAAGCACGGTGCCGCCGTTGCGCATATAGGCGTCGATGCGGCTGATCGCCGCCGTCGACGGCATCGGCGCCGTTGCCGAAACCGGCCAGTAGATGATCGGATAGAAGGCGAGTTCGTCCTTGGTAAGGTCGATGCCGACGGGCGGCGCCGGCTCCAGCGTCGTGCGGAAGGTCAGGAACTGGGTGAGACCCTCGAGGCCGCGCTCGGATATATTGTCCACCTCCTGTTCGCCGGTGACGACATAGGCGAGGTGGGTGTTGTCGAGCCTCTGCAAGATGAGGTCGTCGCCGGGCTGAGAGTCGTTGGCGTGCAGCGTGCCGGGCTGCAGCAGGAAACCGGCGCCGAGCGCTATCGCGATCACGCTCAAGGTGCGGGCAGCCGGGCGCAAGCGCGAGAAGGCGCCGTTCATGAAGAGGACGATCAGGCTGTCGGCCAATAGCAGCAGAAAGGCGGCGAGAAAGAGCGCCGGTTTTGCCGACCAGCTTTCGCCGCCGATCAAGCCTTCGCGCGCAGTTGTCGTCCCCGCCGTGTCGAGCGGCTTCAGTTCGGCGTCCTCCGGCAGCACGTTCAAAGCGGTGAAACCATCTTCCGAACCATAAAGCCCGGGCGGATTGTCGAAATTCGCGGTCAGTTCGGTTCCTGCCTTTGAAGTGAGCGGCCGTGCCGAGCCGGTCTCGGAGACGAGCGTGCCCTTGGCCGTTAGCATGCGGAATGGCGGCAGGGTCTCGGCCACTCGCGCAGTGCCGCGGACCTCCGACGTCACGCCGCCCGAGCGCGATATCTGGAGGAGATGGCGCAACATGTCGACAAAGGTGCCCGAAATCGGCAGATCCGACCAGGTCGCTTCGGCGGTGACGTGGAACAGCACGATCTGGCCGGATGAGAGCGGCTTCATCGTCACGAGCGGCGTGCCGTCGGCCAGGCTCGCCCAGGTGCGTTCGGCAAGATCGGGGGTGGGTTCGGCAAGCACCTGCCGCTTGACGACGACGTCGGCAGGGCGTGCTATGCCCGAGAAAGGCCCGAAATTCGGAAATTCGGCCAGCGACTGCGGTTCGCTCCAGGACAATGTGCCGCCCAGCGCCCGTTCTCCCTGCCGCAGGATAACGGGGATGAGAGGGTCGTCTGCCGGCGCTGCCGCCATGCGCGGGCCGGCGAACCGCAAGAGCATGCCGCCATTCGATATCCAGCGCGTCAGGGGTTCGTAGGCGTCCTCCGGCAGCCGGCCGATATCGGCCATGATGATGATGGAGGGATTGCTGGCAAGAAGTTTCGGTATGGCGACCGAAAGATCGGAATCGCCGGGCTGGATCAGATCTGCATAGGGCTGCAGCGCCCGCTGGATATAATAGAGCGGCGACAGCAGCGGCTGGAACTCGTCCCCGCCTGCACCCGACAGCAGGACGACGCGACGGCGCTTGAACGCGTCGTCGAGGAGATGGACCGCGCCTGCTGTCGCGCCGTTGTCGACGCTGATGCGCGCGAAATCGTTGCGCATCTCGAAGGGGGCGGTGATCGAACTCGTCGCCACGCTTTGACCGGGGCGGAAGTCAGCCCTGCCGTTGGCAATCGAGCGGCCCTGGCTGTCGACAGCGTTCAGCGCCACGGATGCGGCATGCGAAGCGTTGAGGCGCGTGACCTTGACGGTCATGGCATCAGCCGCGTTGTTGGCCGCGGTGATCGCGATCGTCCGTGCGGCGTCACCCTCGATCAGGCGCAGATCGGTGGGCTGGAGTTCGGCCAGCCGACGTACCGTGGCGTCGTCGGCCTTGGCGGCGGCGCCGTCAGTCAGAAAGGCGAGGGTGCCGGGCTTGATGCCGTTCAGGGCGGAGCGCAGCGCCTGGAAGGCGCGCTCGCGGTCCGGCACCAGCGGCCGCGGTTCGACGGCGCGCAGTTTGTCGCGGGCGGCTGCGGCGGTGCCGGGCACGGCGTCGTTGGTCGGCTCGGCGGTAAAGGCGATCGACACCGGCATGCCGGCGGATTCGGCATCGTCTATCAGCGCGTCGGCGGTCTGGATGCGGCGCTCCCAATCGGCTGCGGCAGCCCAGCTGTTGTCGACGAAGAGGACGAGCGGGCCGCCCGATGCGAGCGAACTGGTTCGCGGATTGAAGACCGGATCGGCGATCGCGAAGATGATGGTGGCGGCGAGCAGCATGCGCAGCAGCGTCAGCCACCAGGGGCTCTGCGCCGGCGTCTCTTCGCGCTTCAGCACCGATGCGAGGATCTTCAGCGGCGGAAAGATCTCGCTCTTCGGGCGTGGCGGCATCAGCCGCAGCAGCCACCAGATCACCGGCAGGGCGATGAGGGCGCCGAGAATGGCGGGATAGGCGAAAGCGAAGGGAAGGGCGTTCACAGCTGCCCTCCATGCGTTGCCTTGGCCGGCATGCCGGACAGATACATGTGCACCGCGACCAGCGCTTCGGAGGCGAGATGATCGGTGCGGTGGGTCGTGAAGGTCCAGCCGAGATGGCGCAGCGACTGGCCGAGGCTCTCCCTGCGGGCGAGGTAGGCGTTGCGATAGACCTCGCGGATATGTTCGGCGCGACCGGAGATCAGCTTGGCGCCGGTCTCAGGATCGGTGAATTCGGTGCGGCCGCTATAAGGGAAGAGTTCCTCGGCGGGGTCCGATATCTCGACCACGTGGCCGCGCAGGCCGCGGCGGGCAAGCGGGCCGAGCCGCTCCATGATCGCCGGCGCATCGTCGAGGAAGTCGCCGATGAGGACCAGGTCGCTCCAGCCGCGGATCATCCCCGTTTCCGGCAGGCCGCCGGTCAGCGGCGCGTGCATGAGCGCGGAGGCGAGGCGTTCTGCGGCAGTGCGGGTGGAGGCGGGTTCCATGATGCCGGGGCAGCCGATGCGTTCGCCGGAGCGGGAGAGGATTTCGGCCAGCGCCAGCATGACGACCAGCGCCCGGCTTTCCTTGGAGGCGCTGCCATAGCTCGACTTGTACATCATCGAAGGCGACATGTCGCACCAGAGCCAGATCGTATGCGCTGCCTCCCATTCGCGCTCGCGCACATAGGTATGGTCGTCGCGCGCGGAACGGCGCCAGTCGATGCGCGACAGGCTCTCACCCTCGGAATAGGGACGAAACTGCCAGAAATTCTCGCCGATGCCGCGCTTGCGGCGGCCATGCCAGCCGGCGATGACCGTGTTGGCGATGCGCTTGGCTTCCACCAGGCAGTCCGGCATCAAGGCGGCCCGCTGCCTGGCGCGGGAGAGGGCATCGCTGCCTGACGTCGGGTTGACGATCTGTCCGATAGATGCCACGCGTCCGGCTTCCTTATCCCTTTGCCTGCTTCACCAGTCCGGCGATGACGTCGCGCACGGACATGCCTTCGGCGCGGGCGGCGAAAGTCAGCGCCATGCGGTGCTGGAGAATGGGTTCGGCAAGCGCGAAGATATCGTCGAGAGATGGGGCGAGACGGCCTTGGTAGAGCGCGCGGGCGCGGGCGCAGAGCATCATCGCCTGCCCGGCGCGAGGGCCTGGGCCCCAGGCGACGTTCTTGTCGGTCGAAGCATTGCCCTGTCCGGGGCGGGCGGAGCGCACCAGCGAAAGGATGGCGTCGACGATCGTCTCGCTCACCGGCATCTGGCGCACCAGGGTCTGGATTTCGATCAGCCGCTGGGCATCGATGATCGCCTCCGGCCGGGTTTCGCCGAGGCCCGTCGTCTCGAGCAGGATCTGGCGCTCGGCGGCGAGCTCGGGATAATTGACGTCGACCTGCAGCAGGAAGCGGTCGAGCTGGGCTTCGGGCAGGGGATAGGTACCTTCCTGCTCCAGAGGGTTCTGGGTGGCGAGCACATGGAAGGGCGCCGGCAGGTCATAGCGCTGGCCGGCAATCGTGATATGATATTCCTGCATCGCTTGCAGAAGCGCCGACTGGGTACGCGGCGAGGCGCGGTTGATCTCGTCGGCCATCAAGAGCTGGGCGAAGACCGGGCCCTTGACGAAACGGAACGAGCGGCGGCCGCTATCGTCCTGGTCCATGACTTCGGAGCCGAGAATATCGGAAGGCATTAGGTCGGGGGTGAACTGGATGCGGTTGGCGGCAAGTCCGAGCACTTCGCCGAGCGTCGTCACCAGCCTGGTCTTGGCAAGGCCGGGAACGCCGACGAGCAGGGCATGACCGCCAGAGAGCACGGCGAGAATGGTGTTCTCGACGACGCTTTCCTGACCGAAGATCACCTTCGAGACTTCTATGCGGATGGCGGCGATATCGGAGAGCGCCTTCTCGGCGGCGGCGACGATCGCCTTTTCATCGAGGCTGGCTTCGGTCTTCATCATACCCATAGGCATCTCCAACGGCTGAAATCATTCGGCAGCGAATCGGCGGACTTATACATCTGCCTCATACTCGATAGAGTTATGGAGATGCGACGGGCTGACAAGTTCGTTGCGAATGACTATCTCGTGACTTCACTTTGTTAAGGACAAACCGGGACGGAAGAATGGCAACCGAGGAAATCAGCGGACAGGCGGATGCGGCGGGACTTGCCGCGCTGATTTCGCGCGCGTCCGAGGAAAGCAGCGGTAAAAAACGTGGACTTCCGCCGGTCGAGCGGTGGAATCCGCCCTTCTGCGGCGATATCGATATGGAGATCAGGGCCGACGGCACCTGGTTCTACATGGGCACGCCGATCGGCCGGCCGGCCCTGGTGCGGCTGTTTTCGACCGTTTTGCGCAAGGATGAGGATGAGAAGACCTATCTCGTTACTCCTGTGGAAAAGGTCGGGATCAGGGTCGCCGACGCTCCGTTCATCGCCGTGGAAGTGAGCGTGACGGGCGGCCAAGGTCAACAGGTGCTGACATTTCGCACCAATGTCGGCGATGTCGTGGAGGCGGGAGGAGAGCATCGGCTGCGCTTTGCCATTGCGGGCGGCAATGCCGAACTGAAACCCTATCTGCATGTGCGCGGGCGGCTGGAGGCGCTGGTGTCGCGTGCGGTGATGTATGAACTGGTCGCACTCGGCGAGGTCCTCGACGTGGAGGGGCGGGCTATGTTTGCGATCCGCTCCGCCGGCGAGGTCTTCCCCGTCATGCCGGCCGACGAACTGGATGCGCTTTCCCGATGAATGATGCGATCACCCAACGTTATCCGCTGTTCTCAGCAGCTGAATTCCGCCGCCGTGCGCTCAATCAGAATGGCGGGCCGGTCGACCATGCCTGGCGCGATCACGGCGACCATGTCCTCAACCCCGATATCGTCGCCGAGGTTGAGACCTTCAGGCTGCGCGATGCCGCCGTGCTCGTGCCCGTCGTCGATGACGGCGAGGAGGCGCAGGTGATCTTCACCAAGCGCACGGCGACGCTGCGCAAACATTCCGGACAGATCGCCTTTCCCGGCGGCTCGATCGATCCCGCCGATATCTCGCCCGAAATGGCGGCGGTGCGTGAGACGGAGGAGGAGATCGGCCTTGCCGGCTCCTTCGTCGAGACCGTCGGGCGGCTGCCGAACTACCTCGCCTCGACGGGCTTCCGCATCACGCCGGTGCTCGGCGTCGTGACGCCGGGCTTCGATTTGACGCTGAACCCGGCGGAGGTAGACGATGTGTTCGAAGTCCCGCTTTCCTTCCTGATGAACCCGGCCAATCACAGCCGCGACAAGCGGGTCATCGACGGCATCGACCGGCATTTCTACCGCATGCCCTATGAAACCAGGATGATCTGGGGCATTACCGCGGGCATCGTCCGCACGCTTTACGAAAGGCTTTATGCATGACCGGCATTGCCGACCAAGCATGGTTTCGCGACCCGGCGCTCGGCCGGATCCTCGCACTTCTGAATGCCGATCATGGAGGCAATGGTGGGGCCGAGGGCGGGGAAGCGCGGGTGGTCGGCGGCGCTGTGCGCAACAGCCTGATGGGCCTGCCGGTCAGCGATATCGACATTGCCACGACGCTGAGACCGGAGGCGGTGATGGAGCGGGCGGCGGCGGCCGGCGTCAAGGCGGTGCCGACGGGCCTGCAACATGGCACGGTGACGCTCGTCATCGACGGCAAGCCATTCGAGGTGACGACGCTGCGCACCGACGTCGAGACCGATGGGCGCCGCGCCAAGGTCGCTTTCAGCACCGACTGGAAGGCAGACGCCGAGCGGCGGGACCTGACGATCAATGCGCTCTACGCGGATGCGGAGGGCGAGGTCGTCGATCTCGTCGGCGGGCTTGCAGATATCGAAACGCGCAACATCCGCTTCATCGGCGACGCGGCAACGCGTATTGCCGAGGACCATCTGCGGATCCTGCGTTTCTTCCGCTTCTTTGCCTATTACGGTTCGGGGCGCCCGGATGCCGAAGGGCTGAAAGCCTGTGCGGCGGCGCGTTCGAAGCTGAAGACGCTGTCGGCCGAACGCGTCTGGTCGGAGCTCAGAAAACTGCTTGGCGCCGCCGATCCCGGCCGGGCGCTGCTCTGGATGCGGCAGGTAGCGGTGCTGACGGAGATCCTGCCGGAATCGGAACGATGGGGGATCGATGCGATCCCTTCGCTGGTCGCCACTGAAAAGGCGCTCGGCTGGGCGCCCGACCCACTACTGCGGCTTGCGGCGATCGTGCCGCCCGATGCTGCGCGGCTGGAAGCGCTTGCGGCTCGGCTGAAGCTCTCGAATGCGGAAACTGCCACTCTCAAGGCGTGGGCGACAACGGCACCGGTCAACGACGAAATGACGCCAGCCGCTTTCGAAAGGCTGCTTTACCGCAACGGTGCGGACGGCATCACGACGCGCCTGAAGCTGGCGCTCGGTGTTGCACGAGGGAAGGCCGAGAGCGATCTTGACGAAATGGCGCGCTCGGCACGGCTCGGCAAGCTCCTGGATCAGGCCATGCAATGGAAGAAGCCGCAGTTTCCCGTGAATGGAGCAGACGTGATCGCAGCCGGAATCCGATCCGGCCCGCGCGTCGGCGAACTGCTTGCGGTGCTGGAAAACCAGTGGGTGGAGGAGAACTTCGCTTCCGACAGAGCCGCGTTGCTCGCCCGGCTGCAGCAACTTGTGCAATAGGTACACCGCGTCGCGTCCGGTGGACGCGGCGCAGCTATCGTTGGTACTTGGCCACCGGCCGTCAGGCGGCGGTCGCCTCGTCGCGGATGCGGGCCTTGATGTTGTCAACCATGTTTTCGCGTATGGTGGTTTCGCCGTGAGCGGTCTTCAGATGCTCGACGGCGCGGCGGACGACTTCCGCGTCATTATCCGCCCGGGTGTGCCAAGCGCAGCCGGGAACAAGCGTGCCGCATTCGAAAAGTCGCATGGTCTTCTCCTCTGTCTGAAACACAACGGCCATCGCGTTTGCACGCGATTGATGAAATGTGCGGAGGAAGGGAAGGTTCCGGCCGGCATCGGGTGACGACCGGAGAAGGTCTTTCAGTCGGGCATCGCCCAGGCTTTGTAGGTATCCGAGAGATGGCTGGGCGTGTTGCAGTTGGCGGCGTCGTTCTGCAGCTCTTCCGGCGACTTTCCGCCGGCCAACTGTAGCTTGACCTGCTCGATGAAGCAGGACAGCGGCAGATCCGAGCCGCTCTTGGCCCGCAGTTTCTCGGCGATGCGTATCAGGAACTCGGGCGTGTCGACTGCACGGAATGTTTCCTGGACATCCGTGGACGCAGGCGAGCCGCTTTGTGTCGTCATGACAATCCTCCTCCGATTGTTACGCACGTACATATAAAGTTAGGACTCACTGCATTTTTATGAAGGACCCTCGGCTCGAATTTATCGATGAGATCTCACAGTCTCACGGCCAGCGTACGACGGGCGGCAGCGAGGAGAGAATGGATTCGACGTTGCCGCCGGTTTTCAGGCCGAAGATCGTGCCGCGATCATACAGCAGATTGAATTCGACGTATCGGCCGCGGCGGATCAATTGTTCATCACGATCTGCTTCCGTCCACGGCTTGTTGAAGTTGGAACGGACGATCTTCGGATAGACCATGGCGAAGGCTCGGCCGACATCGCGGGTGAAGGCGAAATCGGCGTCCCAGCCGCCGGCCTCCTCGCTCGAATGCAGCCAGTCGTAGAAGATGCCGCCGATGCCGCGCGGCTCGTTGCGATGCTTCAGAAAGAAATAGTCGTCGCACCAGGCCTTGTAGGCATCGTAGTCGGCTACGGCATGATTGCGGCAAGCGATCTCCATGGCCTTGTGGAACAGCTGGCTGTCCTCGTCCTCCTGGGTGCGGCGGCGCGACAGCACCGGCGTCAGGTCGGCGCCGCCGCCGAACCAGCGGCTGGTGGTGACCACCATGCGGGTGTTCATATGCACCGCCGGAACGTTGGGATTGACGGGATGGGCGATCAGCGAGATGCCGGAGGCCCAGAACCGCGGATCGTCCTTGGCGCCGGGTATCTGTGCCCGGAATTCCGGGGAGAATTCGCCGTAGACCGTGGAGGTATGCACGCCGACCTTCTCGAAGACACGGCCTTCCATCATCGACATCCGGCCACCGCCGCCGGCGCCGTTTTCGCGCGACCAATCCTTGGCGACGAAGCGGCCGGGCTCCTGATCGGAGAGCGGGCCTTCCAACTCGTCTTCAAGCGCCTCGAAGGAGGCGCAGATGGTATCGCGCAGCCCTTCGAACCACTTGCGGGCGGCCCCCTTCTTTTCCTCGATATCGTCAGGCAAGCCGATCGGCAGTTCCGGTCTTTCCATTTGCGCCTCCAGCGGTCGGCCTCCGCTAGGAAACGACTCGCTCATTCTTGATTGCACCTCGGTTTAGCAGGTGGCACCGCATCTCGCCAAGCCGGCCGGCGCGGACACGGGGAGCGAGGATTCGACTCGCAAATCAAGTATTTCGATACTACCTTTTCCGAAGAGGTAGGTTTGATGGCAAAAATTCCAGGACCTCCGTCCTTTGACGGTCTGAAGCGCAGAATGGCGAAACACCGGGCGGAAAATCCGATCGCCAAGAGAGACCATTTCGTGCGTCAGACATATTGCCTCGGCTTGATCGACGCACGCGCCAAGGCGCGCGAATGGTTCGACGAATATCCGAAAGCGGCCTACTGGACCGAGGTGGAGAGCTGGCGTCAGCTCGACGGCGACCGGATCGAATTCACCATGCGCCGCTTGCCTTCGGCCGATTGACCCTCACTCCGCCGCCGGCCGCACACGGCTTTCGATCAGCAATCCGCTTTCATCCATGATCGGATGCGCTACCGAGACGATATGGGCGTTGATCCGCTTCAAGTCGCGCAGCATGTCGAGATGCAGCGAGCTCGTCTGCAGACTGTCGGCACGGCCGTCGCGCAGGCGTTCGAGATGATGTTCGGCCGACTGCTTCTCCATCCGGCGCACCTCGACCTTCGTCTCCATCATCCGGCGCGCGAGATTGAAATCGCGGGTGACGAAGATGGTCTGGGCGACGCGCAGATTGTCGATCGTCAGATCGAACAGCTTCCTTAGTTCCTGATGGCCGTCCTCGGAAAATTTCAGGCCGAGCGAAATCTTCTTCGCCACCTGTTCCGCAAGGCCCTTCTCGATGATGTCGCCCATGTGTTCGAGATTGATCGCATAATCGATGACGACGATCGAGCGCCGGGCGTTTTCGTCGCTAAGGCCATCGCGGCCGAGCTTGGAGAGATAAACCTTCACCGCCTGCTGAAGTCGGTCGACGCGCTCCTCGATGGCGGCGATTTCGGCGAGCTTTGAGGCATCGTTGTGCTCCAGGGCTTCCGACACTCGGATGAGCATGCGCTCGATAAGGTCGCCGATCCCCAACACCTCACGGGTGGCGCTGGCAAGGGCGATGATGGGCGTGGAAAGTTCCTGCGCGTCCAGATATTTCGGGGCGCTATCGGGTTCCGGCTGATCCGGCACCAGCCGGGCCATCAGGGTGGCGAGCGGCCGGGAGAAAGGCCAGGCCAGCGCGGCCAGCAGAAGATTGAAGGCCAGATGTGCGTCGACTGGCAGCTTGGCCGGTCCGAACGGCAACATCTGGATGAGGTCGGCGCCATAGCCCGCCAGTGGCAAGGCGATCAGGCAGCCGAGCGTGCGGACGGTCAGATTGCCAAGTGTAACACGCCGGGCTGAAGCCGGGCCGCCCAATGTCGCTACGACAGGCGGGATTGCGCCGCCGAGATTGGCGCCGAGCACCAGCACGATGACGAGTTCTGCAGAAATAAGCCCGGCCGAGGCGAGCGACAGGATGAGTACCACAACGGCCAGGCTTGACGAGGAAAGGAAGGCAAGGGCCGCCGAAAACAGCAGCGCTACGGGCAGGGCGCCGTTCAGCAGGCCGATGAATGCGGCAAGAGCGGGTGAGGTCCGCATCGGTTCCGTTGCAAGGCCGAGGAGATGCAGGGACAGCAGCATCAGCCCAATGCCGATCAGCGCTGCGCCACCGCCCTGGCGGGCGCTAGAACGGCCGCGGTAGAGCGCAATACCGGTCAGGATTAGAAGCGGGGAGAGCCATTCAATCCCCGTGGCGACGATCCAGGCAGTGATGGCGGTGCCGACATTGGCGCCGAGCAGGACGATCTGCGCCATGCGCGGCCTGATCAGATCACGCTCGACGAAGGAGGCGGTCATCAACGCCGTTGCCGTGGAGCTCTGCAGAGCGACGGTTGCGACCAGGCCTGACATGAAGGACCGAAAGCCGCCGCGCGTGCCGGTCGCAAGTCCTGTTCTGAGCCGGGCGCCGAAGGCTCTGGATACGCCGTCCTTGACCTGCGCGAGGCCGAACAGCAGCAATGCGACGGCGCCGAACAGGTTGATCATGATGACCGTGGAATCCATTTTCTTGTTTTTATTCTTCCTTCATCTGTTGGCGAGACCCAGGCCAGAGTGATGCCTCTCCAAGCTATTGAAATCGCGGCCGTCATGCGATATTTTTGATTGCCCGGCTAATAAATATAGTCCGATCTCGCGGATTGGCAATGTCAATTTCCGACAGATTCCGGGCTTCGGCCATTCTGCGAAGGCCGCTGTCGCTCAAGTCCAGACGGTCTGGCGCATCGCTTCGCCGACGATCATCGCAGCCGAGACGGCAACGTTGATCGAGCGCTGGCCGTCGACCATCGGGATCAGGATACGGGCATCGGCCCTCTCATGCACATGGTCCGGGACGCCGGCGCTTTCCCGGCCGAGAAGCAGAATATCGTCTGAACGGAAGGTGAAGTCGGTGTAGCGATCCGCCGCCTTGGTTGAAGCGAGGATCAGGCGGCGGCCGGTCGTGGCGCGCCACGCTTCGAAGCGATCCCAACTGACATGGCGGGTCAGCGCGGCGGCGGCGATATAATCCATTCCCGATCTTTTCAGGTTGCGATCGGAAACGACGAAGCCGGCGGGTTCTATCAGATCGACCGCGAAGCCGAGGCAGGCGGCAAGACGCAGGATCGTGCCGGTATTGCCGGGAATATCCGGCTGGTAGAGTGCCAGTCTGAGGTCGGTCATCATGCGCCGTTTGTCTCGTCGGGATGCGAGACACCTAAAGCAACCGGCATTTTGCCGCAACGGGCGCATCTCGGCCCAGCAACGTTCAATTTACGCCGTTATAGGGCTGGAAATTTCGCGATTTTCGCGTTATCCATGCACGATCTTCAATCGCCAGCAGGGAGGGCCGACATGAATATTTTGCTCATTATGCGCTTTCCCGTCGTGATGCCGATCAAGGCGACATGGCGCCGCTAGCGCGCATTTCTTCCTGAAATCCCCCCTTTTGATCCATTGTGCGGCTGTTTCAGCCTCGCCCCTTGAACTTTCGGTTCCCATATGTGCTTGCAGTGCGCTCAGGTTGGGCGAAGCCGGGAGCCGAGACGCTGATGTTTCGGAGCAATTTCATGTTTGGCTGGTTCGAACAGCGACTCAATCCCTTTCCGAGCGAGGAGCCTGTCGCTCCACCCAAAGGTCTTTTTGCCTTTTGCTGGCACTACAGCAAGCCGGCGGCACCCTGGCTCGGCCTGATGGCATTGCTGACGGCGTCGATCGCCGTCGGCGAAGTGGCGCTCTTCCAGTTTCTCGGTGACATCGTCGACTGGCTGACCAATGCCGACCGCGCCACCTTCCTGCAGACGGAGGGCCACAAGCTGTTCTGGATGGCGGTGCTGGTGCTGGTCGGCTTGCCGCTGGCGGCCGGCCTGGACTCCCTCATTATGCACCAGATGTTGCTCGGCAACTATCCGATGAGCGCCCGCTGGCAGATGCACCGCTTCCTGCTGCGCCACAGCATGACGTTCTTCGCCAACGAGTTTGCCGGGCGTGTCGCGACAAAGGTGATGCAGACCTCGCTTGCCGTGCGCGAAACGGTGATGAAGATTCTCGACGTCTTCGTCTACGTCGTCAGCTATTTCCTGACGATGATCATCGTGATTGCGGCCGCCGACTGGCGGCTGATGATCCCGATCCTCGTCTGGCTCGCCGTCTATATCAGCATCGTCTCCTATTTCGTGCCGCAGCTTCGCAAGATCGCGGCGCAGCAGGCGGATGCACGCTCGATGATGACCGGTCGCGTGGTCGACAGCTACACGAATATCGCCACCGTCAAGCTGTTTTCGCATGCCGGCCGCGAGGAAATCTATGCCAAGGAGGGCATGGACGAGTTCCTGCAGACGGTGCACAGGCAGATGCGCAAGGTGACGCTCTTCCACATCAGCGTCTACCTGAACAACTGCGTTGCGCTGTTCGTCGTCTCGGGCATGTCGATCTGGTTCTGGCTGAACGGGGCGATCTCGGTCGGCGCGATTGCGATCGCCATCGGTCTTGCCATGCGTGTCAACGGCATGTCGCAATGGATCATGTGGGAAGTCTCGGCGCTGTTCGAGAATATCGGCACGGTCTATGACGGCATGGAGATGATGAGCAAACAGCACGACATCGTCGACAAGCCGGGCGCGCCTTCGATGACGGCGAAGAAGGGCGCGATCCACTATGAGCGCATCCGCTTCCACTACGGCAAGAGCAAGGGCGTCATCGACAATCTGTCGCTCGACATCAAGGCGGGCGAGAAGGTCGGTCTCGTCGGGCGTTCCGGCGCCGGCAAGACGACGCTGATGAACCTGCTGCTGCGCTTCTACGATCTGGAGGGCGGTCGCATCACCATCGACGGCCAGGATATATCAGGCGTTTCGCAGGAAAGCCTGCGTTCGCTGATCGGGGTGGTCACGCAGGATACCTCGCTGCTGCATCGCTCGATCCGCGACAACATCGCTTATGGCCGGCCGGAGGCGAGCGATGCCGAGGTGATCGAGGCGGCCAGACGCGCCAATGCCTGGGAGTTCATAGAGGGGCTCGTCGACATGCAGGGGCGCCAGGCGCTCGACGCGCAGGTCGGCGAACGCGGCGTCAAACTGTCCGGCGGCCAGCGGCAGCGCATCGCGATCGCCCGTGTCTTCCTGAAGGACGCGCCGATCCTGGTGCTCGACGAGGCGACCTCGGCGCTCGATTCAGAAGTCGAGGCGGCGATCCAGGAAAACCTCTTCGCCCTGATGGAGGGCAAGACGGTGATCGCGATCGCTCACCGGCTGTCGACGCTGACGGAGATGGATCGGCTGATCGTGCTCGACAAGGGCCGGATCATCGAGGCCGGCTCGCACGGCGAACTGATCGAGAGCGGCGGCGTCTACGCCGACCTCTGGAACCGCCAGTCCGGCGGCTTCCTCTCCGACCACACCGAGGAAGCGGAAGAGGCGGCGGAATGATCAAAGCCCTCCCTGCGAGAGCGGGGAGGGCCTTTTGAATTGTTAAACTGAAATGGGGTACAAGGAGTCCCCATCCTTTCAAAGACTGTCAGCCCAGTCGATCACCCGGTCGTGTTCGACGACAACAATGGTGTTGGCGGCCGCGAGCGTGCGGAGCGTGGTGATGCGGCGGCGTTCCTCGCTGTCGAGCCAGGCGGTGATGGCTTCGGCGACAATCAGATCGCGCGGCAGCGCCAGGTCGGCGGCCAGGGCATCCAACCTTGCTGCGAGCGGAAGAGGAATATGCGCATCGAGCATTTTCATTTCCATGGCCTTCCCTCCGTTGAAGCGCGATCCTATCGTCAGATTGTGACCGGTTGGCGAGCAATCAATGGCGATGCCGCCGATGTTACCGATCATTACAAAAATATAAGATTGCGACCTCTTTTCATTCCCTTTGCCGCTCCCCTCAATCCGCCTATATCGCTTCCATGTTGCTGCGGCCCATCTTCCGCCTGTTCGAGACCTGGATCAATCCGTTCCGCCCGCGCGCCAATCTCCAGCCGCCGCAGACAACGCTCGGCTTCATCTGGTTCTATATCGGCCAGACGAGGATGCCGTTCGTCGCCATGCTCATACTCGGCGGCGCATCGGCGGCAATCGAAGCCGCACTTTTCTGGTTCGTCGGACGCCTCGTCGATATTCTCGCCAGCATTACGCCCGGCGCCGGCTGGAGCGGTCTTCTTGCGGCCCACGGCGGCGAACTGTTCGGCATGCTCGCTCTCATCGGGCTCGTACGCTTCGTCGTCGCCTTTCTGATTGCCCTCGTCGATCAGCAGGTGATCACGCCCGGCTTCTACAATCTAGCACGCTGGCAATCCTATCTCCATGTCTCCCGGCAGTCTTTGTCGTTCTTTCAGAGCGATTTTTCCGGGCGAATCGTCACCAAGGTCTGGTCGGCAGGCCAGGCAACCGGCGATCTCGTCACCTCGCTGATGGAAAGCGTCTGGTTTGTCGGAATATATGCGGTCACGACGCTGGTGCTGGTCGCCCGGTTGGACTTTTCCCTTGCCGCCGTCGTGCTGTTCTGGCTTGGCGCCTTCAGCCTGCTTGCCCGCCACTTCGTCCCGCGGATTCGCCATCATTCGCGCGAGACGGCGGAAGCGGGGTCGATGCTGAACGGCCGGATGGTCGATTCCTACAGCAATATGCAGACGCTGAAGCTGTTTGCCCGCGACGAAGAGTGCGACCGCTACATGCGCCAGGGCTTCGATATCTATCAGGATACGGTGCTGCGCTTCACGCGGTTCATCACCGGCGTCAGGGCCTCCATGGCGCTGCTCTCCGGCCTGATGATCGTGACGATGGCAGGCTTGAGCGTCGATCTCTGGCTGCGCGGCCTGGTCAGCTCCGGTGCTGTGGCATTCTCGCTGGCACTGGTGCTGAGGCTGAATTTCCTGCTCGGACGGCTGATGACGCAGTTCAACGGCATCATGCGCAATCTCGGCACCATCCAGAATGCCGCCGAGTTGATCTCCCAGCCGCTCGGGCTCGTCGACCGCGCCGATGCGAAGAGCCTGGTGATCCGGCAACCCGGCATTCGCTTCGAGAATGTCTCCTTCCGCTATGGCAAGGGGCAGGAGCTGGTCGTCGACAATTTCTCTCTGACTATCCGTCCCGGCGAGAAGGTCGGGATCGTCGGCCGTTCGGGCGCTGGAAAATCAACGCTGATGAACCTGCTGCTGCGCCTCTACGACCTCCAGGAGGGTCGCATCCTCATCGACTGCCAGGATATATCGGCCGTGACGCAGGAATCGCTCCGGATGCAGATCGGCGTCGTCAGCCAGGATACTTCGCTGCTGCATCGTTCGGTGCGCGACAATATCCTGTTCGGCCGGCCGGATGCCGGCGAGGAGCGGCTGGTCGAGGCGGCCCGGCGCGCCGAAGCCATCGACTTCATCGCCCGCCTGCAGGATCAGCAGGGCCGCAGAGGTTTCGACGCACATGTCGGCGAGCGCGGCGTCAAATTGTCGGGCGGTCAGCGGCAGCGCATTGCCATTGCCCGGGTGATGCTGAAGGACGCTCCGATCCTGGTTCTCGACGAAGCGACGTCGGCACTCGATTCGGAAGTGGAGGAAGCGATCCAGTCCAATCTCCATCGGATCATGGAGGGCAAGACCGTGCTCGCGATCGCCCACCGGCTGTCGACGATTGCTGCGCTCGACCGGCTGATCGTCGTCGATCGCGGGCGGATCATCGAGGAGGGCAGCCACGACGAACTGCTTCGCCAAGGCGGGCTCTATGCCGAACTTTGGGCGCGCCAGTCCGGCGGCTTCCTCGCGGCGGACGAGTATCTCGGCTCAGGGGGCGATGGCGAATTCCGCCATGAGGCCAAAATGGTTTGATCCGTAGCTGTCGGCGATGCGGCGGACCGATTTCAGCCGCAGGGGCGCCCTCGCAAAGACGTGGTCGATCGGAATGCCGAAGGCGCCGGCGGCGATTGGCCAGGTTGCGGGTTCCCGCGAAACGGTGGCGAAGCCTTCTCTGCGCAGAAGGTCCTGTACGCCCGGCGTCAGGATGGACGAGTTGAAATCGCCGGCCAGCACCAGAGGTCCCGGCAGGGTGGGGGCGATCGCGGCGAGGTCCTCGAGCTCCAGACCGTAGAACTCGTCGTAATAGGGTTTGGTCAGATGCGCGGTCAGGAAGTTGACCTTGCGGCCGTCGAAATCAACCGTCGAGATCGTCAGCCGGTTGCGCCACAGCAGGCCGAGACTGCGGATGCGCGGCTCGATGAGTGGGCGCTTCGACAGGACCAGCGTATCGCATTCCTGCATGCCGATGCCGCAGCCGACATAATGAGGATAAGTTTTCAGAAGCCGCGGCAGTTCCGACCGAACCGGCTCGGCCTCGAGGATGTTGACGACGTCGGCGCCCGAGGCAATCGCCATGTCGGCAATCGCGGCACCGTTTGCGAAATTATCGTTTTCGATATTGAAGGACATCAGCCGGAAAAGAACCGGGCGGTTATTATCGACGGCGGGCTGGGCAAATTCGCGGGTCATCACAATGCCGTGGACGGCAAGAGCCAGTGATGCGCCGAGTGTCAGCAGGCCGTACCAATGGCGCTTGACAAGCAAAGCCGCGAGGGAGGCGAGCGCAGCCGCCGCCGCCAGATGGAGCTGGAAGCTGTAAAAGAGGGAAAGCAGATAAAAATCGGTGACATACCGCAACGAGACGATGGCGAGGGCCAGGGTCGTGAGGACGCTGAATACGCAAAAAATCGTGTCTCTCATACGCTTCGGTCCGGCTCGCTGGCGTGATTGCGACTGCGCCTATCACGGCGGCTTTTTTGTTGCAATGCAGCATGCCGGCAAGCTCGTGTTTGCCTTAAAAAATTCATCCGAAATTTCCCGCGACATTGTGCCCTCATCCCCTTGTCAAGGCTGGACATAATTTGCGATCAAGCTTAGAACGCGCCGGATTGCCGGGGAATCTATGGCCGAATTGTGTCTGGTTCGATTCCTCGGCAGAGGGGGCAGGGCGGAATTCCGCGATAATTGCGCAGAGGATGGTTAAGCCGTGAGCGAACACGAAACGACAAGCGAGGCTTCGACAGAGCCCACTCGCCGTGATTTCCTTTATCTCACCACCGGCATGGCGGGTGCTGTCGGCGCCGCTGCGTTTGCGTGGCCGTTCATCGATCAGATGCGCCCCGATGCGTCGACGCTCGCGCTGGCCTCTATCGAGGTCGATGTCGCGAGCCTCGAGCCCGGCATGTCGCTGACGGTCAAGTGGCGCGGCAAGCCGATCTTCATCCGCAACCGTACGCCTGAGGAAGTGAAGGCCGCAGCCGATGTTCCGCTGGCGGATCTCAAGGATCCTGTCGCCCGCAATGCGAACCTTCCCGCCGAAGCTCAGGCGACGGGGGTCGACCGTTCGGGCGGCGCCGGCAAGGAAAACTGGATCGTCATGATCGGCACATGCACCCATCTTGGCTGCGTTCCGCTCGGCCAGGCCGGCGAATACAATGGTTGGTTCTGTCCCTGCCATGGCTCGGTCTACGACACGGCCGGCCGCATCCGGAAGGGTCCTGCGTCTGAGAACCTGGCGATCCCGACCTTTTCTTTCGTGTCCGATACCAAAATCAAGATCGGTTGAGGGGAGACTGATTCATGAGTGGCCATTCCAGCTACGAACCATCAACCGGCTTCGAAAAATGGGTCGATGCGCGCCTGCCGCTGCCGCGCATGGTCTATGACAGCTTCGTGGCATATCCGGTTCCGAGAAACCTGAACTATGCCTACACGTTCGGCGCCATGCTCTCCGTCATGCTGGTCGTGCAGATCCTGACGGGCATCGTGCTCGCCATGCATTACACCGCCGACACCGCGATCGCCTTCAATTCCGTTGAAAAGATCATGCGCGACGTCAACCACGGCTGGCTGCTGCGCTACCTGCATGCCAACGGCGCATCCTTCTTCTTCGTCGCCGTCTACCTGCATATCGCCCGTGGCCTCTATTACGGTTCCTACAAGGCGCCTCGCGAAATCCTCTGGATCCTCGGCGTCGTCATCTACCTGCTGATGATGGCGACCGGCTTCATGGGCTACGTCCTGCCCTGGGGCCAGATGTCCTTCTGGGGTGCGACCGTCATCACCGGCTTCTTCTCGGCCTTCCCGATGATCGGCGAATCGCTCCAGCAGTTCCTGCTCGGCGGCTTTGCGGTCGAACAGCCGACGCTGAACCGCTTCTTCTCGCTGCACTACCTGCTGCCCTTCATGATCGCCGGCGTCGTCGTCCTGCACATCTGGGCGCTGCACGTCACCGGCCAGACGAACCCGACGGGCGTCGAGGTCAAAACCAAGACCGACACCGTGCGCTTCACGCCCTATGCGACGATGAAGGATGCGCTCGGCGTTTCGGTCTTCCTGCTGGTCTATGCCTATTTCGTCTTCTACATGCCGAACTTCCTCGGCCACGCCGACAACTACATCCCGGCCGACCCGTTGAAGACGCCGGCTCACATCGTTCCGGAATGGTACTTCCTGCCGTTCTACGCGATGCTGCGTTCGATCACCTTCAACATCGGCCCGATCGACTCCAAGCTCGGCGGCGTGCTGGTGATGTTCGGTGCAATCATCGTGCTGTTCTTCTTGCCCTGGCTCGATACGTCGAAGGTTCGCTCGGCGGTCTACCGTCCCTGGTACAAGCTGTGCTTCTGGCTGTTCGTGATCAACGCGATCATCCTCGGCTGGCTCGGATCGCAGCCGGCGGAAGGTGACTTCGTCTGGATCTCTCAGGTCTGCACGCTCCTCTACTTCGCCTTCTTCCTGGTTGCCATGCCGGTGCTCGGCCTGATCGAGACACCGCGCCGCATCCCGAACTCGATCACCGAAGCGGTGCTCGAGAAGCGCAACAAGACAGCTGCCGCTGGTGCAGCGGCCAATGCGTAAGCGCGCGACGGAAGGGAACAGAAACATGAAAACGCTTGTTGCAAGCATCCTCTCGCTCGCTGTCGTTGCTGGTCTCAGCGGTGCGGCTCTGGCCGAGGAGGCGCCCGCCAACGGTGCGGCTCCGGCCCATCACGCTGAAGGTGAGACGCCGCACTATCCGCTGAAGCATCCGAAGGAGGAGGAATGGTCTTTCGCCGGTCCGTTCGGCCATTACGACAAGGGCCAGCTCCAGCGCGGTCTCAAGGTCTACACGGAAGTCTGTGCGGCCTGTCATTCGATGAAGCTCGTGCCTTTCCGCACGCTCGGCGAACTCGGCTATTCCGAGGCGCAGGTGAAAGCCTTCGCCGCGAATTACGAGGTTCAGGACGGTCCTGACGCGAGCGGCGAGATGTTTACCCGCAAGGCCGTTCCTTCCGATTACTTCCCGTCCCCTTTCCCCAATGCGGAAGCCGCGGCTGCTTCCAACAATGGCGCGGCTCCACCCGATTTTTCGCTGATCGCCAAGGCCCGCTCAGTCGAGCGCGGCTTCCCGCAATTCATCTTCGACATCTTCACCCAGTATCAGGAAAGCGGCGCGGATTACATCCACGCACTGCTGACCGGCTATGAAGAGCCGCCAGCGGGTTTCCAGGTGCCGCAGGGTGGACATTATAACCCTTATTTCAATGCTGCCGCCGTTCTCGCCATGCCGAAGCCGCTCTCCGATGGTCAGGTGACCTATGACGATGGCGCGCCGACGACCGTCGAACAGTATTCGAGGGATGTCACCGCCTTCCTGATGTGGGCTGCCGAGCCGCATCTCGAAGAGCGCAAGCGCACCGGCTTCATGGTCATGGTCTTCCTGGTGATCTTTACGGTGCTGATCTATTTGACGAAGCGCTCGATCTACGCCAACAAGGAACACTGAGCGTTCCATTCCAAATTCGAAGGGCGGCTTGCGAGCCGCCTTTTTTGTTGGTTCCGCTCCTGCCAATTGATAGGGTGCGGGTGAAACACTAATGAGTTAGAGCACGATGTCGTCCGAAATCGCCTACACTTTTCGGCGTCATGCTCTAATGCATGTCGCCCGGAGGTGTGCCACGGTTTCGGGACAACACGCAAAAACAATCCGCTAAATCGCGTCGCATGAATCAGGTATGACGCGGCGCAATTAGTGTCATGCCTCGCAGATACGGACTTTCGATGGACAAAAATACGACTTCGGAGCTTGCAGCCAGCATCCGCTCCATTCCGGATTACCCCAAGCCCGGCATCATCTTCCGCGACATCACCACGCTGCTCGGCAACCCCCGCGCTTTCCGCAGGGCGGTCGACGAACTTGTGCAGCCCTATGCGGGCACGAAGATCGATAAGATCGCCGGCATGGAGGCGCGCGGCTTCATCCTCGGCGGTGCGGTGGCGCATCAGCTTTCCTCAGGCTTCGTTCCGATCCGCAAGAAGGGCAAGCTGCCGCACGATACCGTGCGCATCGCCTACAGCCTGGAATACGGCGTTGACGAGATGGAGATGCACCGCGATGCGGTGCAGCCCGGCGAGAAGGTGATACTGGTCGATGACCTGATCGCCACAGGCGGCACGGCCGTCGGGGCTACGAAGTTGCTGCGCCAGATCGGCGCGGAGGTGGTCGGCGCCTGCTTCGTCATCGATCTCCCCGATCTCGGCGGCCGCAGGAAGCTCGAAGAACTCGGCGTCGTCGTGCACACGCTGGTTGAATTCTCCGGGCATTGACCCTTCTTTACCCCCGGCGCCAGCGGCGTCAGTCGAAATCTAGGACGCCGCTCTCGAAGCGCATCACAGCCTCGCCATTCTGATTGACGCCTTCGCAGAGGATAGTGTTGAGGTTCCAGCCCGGCCGCGACGCGAGCGGCCGGCTGGAGAGGAAGGCGACGGAATAGGTTACGACATCGCCCGCAAAGACGGGCCTCAGCCATTGCAGTTTCTGAAAGCCGGGTGAGGGGCCGAGGTTGGGTGACGTCAGGCCCTTTTCGGCGAGCACGACGCTTTGCCTTTGCCAGAAGGCGAGGAAGGTTCGCATCCAGGCGGCGGTGGTGTGCCAGCCCGAGGCGCACAGACCGCCGAAGAGGGTATGTTTGGCGGCTTCCCTATCGACATGAAAACGCTGAGGATCATAGCGTGTCGCGAAGCGGATGATGTTTTCTTCGGTAAAGGTGTAGCTGCCGATCTCGGCCTTCTCGCCGACGGCGTAAAGCTCGGACATTCTCATCGCAATACCTCCGGACCCATACCGTCTTCAGGGCGCGTGCGGATCATAACCGAATTCTCGGAAAGGCAGACGAGTTCGCTGCGCTGATTTTCCACCACATGACGGAGCTTGACGATGCCCATGCCAAGGCGCGAGCGCATCAGCCGGGCTTCGAGGACGGTCGAGTGGCCGCCCAGCGTGTCGCCGGCCAGCACCGGCTTTCGCCATTCCATCAGATCAATGCCCGGAGCGCCCTCGCAGTGCGCGTTAAGGATGTAGCTGTCGGCCATCATCCGCATCAGCATCGAGGACGTATGCCAGCCGGAAGCGGCGAGCCCGCCGAGGATGCTGGCGCGGCCGGCGGCCTCGTCGAGATGCATCGGCTGCGGATCAAATTCTCTGGCGAATTCAATTATCTCCTCGGCGAGCACCGGCTTCGGACCAAGGGCGAAGCGCTGGCCGGGTGGGAAATCTTCGAAGAAAAGCTTTTCTGCCGACATTCGCTCCTCCGCCATATGCAGGGCACAATGCTTACAATAGCATCCGCGCGGGCTCAATGATTCCGGGGAGATAAACCGGCATGACGGAACTGAGGTCGATACTCGACGAGGCGGCGCGCCAGGGGCTGATTTCGCCGGAGGCGGGCGGGCGGCTTCTGCCTTTCCTAACTGAGCGCGGCGTGGCGGTTGTCGAGCCGCAGCCGACAGCAGCAGTGGGACCGGCCTGGTCGGACACGGAGACGCCGCGCTTCGTGCGTGGGTTTCACGACGTTCTGATCACCATCGGCGTCGTCGTTGGGCTCGGCGGCCTCTGGGGGCTTTCGGCACTTTATGCCGTGCTGCCCGCGATCATCGTCCTTTCGGAAATCCTGGTGCGCCGCCAGCGGCTCGCTCTGCCGGCCGTCAGCCTGACGATCGCGTTGTTCTGCTGGACCTGCCTTCTGATGTCGCGATTCTTCCCGTTGTGGACGCCGACCGCTACATCCTTTGGAGCGGAGGCGACGCAGTTCGTCGCCGGTTTCCCGATCATTCTCGGCGCCTATTATGCCCGCTACCGCGTGCCGCTGTCGCTGGCGCTCTCTATCATGTCGGTGCTTGCCTTCGTTCTCACCCTGCTTTTGCGCTTGGTGCAGTGGGCAAGCGGCAATCCGGCATTTTTCCTCGATCATCCCGTCGTGCTGGCGCTGGTTTTCCTCATCTGCGCCCTCGGACTGTTTGCGATGGCGCTCTATTTCGATCTCGGCGACCGTCTGCGGCGGACAACGCGTTCGGACATTGCTTTCTGGCTGCATCTCGGCGCGGCGCCGGCGCTGCTCTACAGCACCATTTCCCTGCTTTCGTTCGGGGGAGACGTTCGCATCTTCGACGTCGCGAACATGTCGTCGCGGACACCCGTGGTCGTCGCGACGGTGGCGATGCTGATGCTGATCGGTCTCATCATAGACCGGCGCGCCTTCGTCACCTCGGGACTGCTGTCGCTCGGCGTTGCGATCTTCGGCGTCTTCCGGGAGGGAAGCGCCACGGTCGACACCTATATCTTCACGACGCTGATTATCGTCGGCGCGATCGTCTTGATCATCGGCACCGGCTGGATGCCGCTTCGGCGGCTGGTGCTCAGGGCACTGCCGCCGGCCATCGCAAACAGGCTGCCGCCGGGTTAAGGCGGCAGCGGATTTTCATTTAGGTGTTGAAGCGGAAGTGGATGACGTCGCCGTCCTGAACGACGTATTCCTTGCCTTCGTCGCGCGCCTTGCCGGCATCCTTGGCACCGACTTCGCCGTTGAATTTGATATAGTCGTCATAGGCGATGGTGTTGGCGCGAATAAAGCCGCGCTCAAAATCCGAATGGATGACGCCGGCGGCCTGCGGCGCCTTGGTGCCGCGCTCGATCGTCCAGGCGCGCGTTTCCTTCGGGCCGACGGTGAAATAGGTGATGAGGTGGAGCAGCTTGTAGCCGGCGCGGATGAGCCGGTCGAGGCCCGCTTCGTCAAGGTCGAGGGCAGAGAGGAATTCCTTGGCCTCATCCTCGGGAAGCTGGGCGACCTCAGCCTCGATCGCCGCCGAGATGACGACGGTTTCGGCACCCTGTTCCCTAGCCATGGCCGCGACGGCCTCGGTGAACTGGTTGCCGGTCGAAGCCTCGGCCTCTGCCACGTTGCAGACATAGAGCACCGGGTGCGAGGTCAGCAAGTTGAGGCCCTTGAGGATGGCGATCTCCTCGGCATCGAGCGTCGACAGCAGCGTGCGTACCGGCTTGCCCTCGTTGAGCAGCTTCAGCGACGCTTCCATGATCGGCAGCATCGCCATCGACTCCTTGTCCTTGCCGGTGGCGCGCTTGCGCGTCTGCTCGGTGCGGCGTTCCAGGCTTTCGAGGTCGGCCAGCATCAGCTCGGTCTCGATCGTCTCGGCATCGGCGACGGGGTTGATGCGACCCTCGACATGGGTAATGTCGCTGTCTTCGAAGCAGCGCAGCACATGCACGATGGCATCGACTTCGCGGATATTCGCCAGGAACTGGTTGCCGAGGCCTTCACCCTTCGAGGCACCGCGCACCAGGCCGGCGATATCGACGAAGGAAATGCGGGTCGGGATCAGTTCCTTGGATTTGGCGATGTCGGCAAGCTTGCGCATGCGCGGATCAGGCACGGCGACTTCGCCGGTATTCGGCTCGATGGTGCAGAAGGGATAATTCGCCGCCTGTGCCGCCGCCGTCTTGGTGAGCGCGTTGAAGAGGGTCGATTTGCCGACGTTCGGCAGACCGACGATGCCGCATTTGAAGCCCATGGCTAAAACCTGCTGTTCTTGAATTTCTTGCTGGTGCCTATGGGATAAAGGAGCAATATGGTCAAGTCTTAGCGAGCTTTTAACGTTGCTCACTTGCCCAAGGAACGGCGCCGGCCTATTTTCGAGGGCGATCGCGGTTTCGATGCATTGCGGATTTCGGTCAGATGCACGGTCGCTCCTGCCGGCCGCACATCCGGCCCTCAATTCGGCGGCCGATTTTCTGATCGAGGCGGGCAGCCACGGCCGTCGAAAATTCGTCATCGACAATGGTTAATTGGTTTTGAAGATTCCTGACCATGTCATCAACGGGTGGATTTTCCGATGAGTGACAACGACGTTGCCCTGAAGCCGAAGACCAAGGTGAAGCCGAAGCTGGACAAGCCGAAGCTCTACAAGGTCATCCTCGTCAACGACGATTATACGCCGCGCGAATTCGTCATCGTGATCCTGAAGGTTGTCTTCCGCATGAGCGAGGAGACCGGCTATCGGGTGATGATGACGGCGCACAAGCTCGGTGCCTGCGTGGTCGTGGTCTGCGCCAAGGACATTGCCGAGACCAAGGCCAAGGAGGGCATCGACCTAGCAAAGGAGATGGGCTTTCCGTTGATGTTCACGACGGAGCCCGAGGAATAGCCGACTCAGGCTCGGCGGATCTGATAGCCGGTCTTGTCCTGGATGAAGCCACAATTCTCGTAGAAGCGAAGCGTCGCAGGATTCTTGGAGCCGGTCAGCAGCATCACTTTGTAACAGCCGGCCTTCCAAGCTTGCTCCACCGCATGGCCGATGACCGCGCCGGCATAACCCTGCCGGCGGTGGTCGGTGTGGGTGACGACGTTTTCGATGAGCGCATAGGAGGCGCCGCCCCGCGTCAGGTTCGGCACGACGATCAGCGTGGCGGTGGCGGCGGCGACATCGCCGGCAAAGGCAATGAACACGGTCATGCCGGGATGGGCGAGGATGGCGGAGAAGCGCTCTCCTGCCATGGGCTTGTCGAGAACGGGATCTGTCGGGTTCAAATGCCGGTAGAGGACGCTCAGTCCCGGAAGATCGCCGGCAGTTGCGCGGCGGATGGCGAAATCCTGGTCCGGCACCGGCCTCATTCCCCCTTATTGCCGAACATCTTCTTCAGCATCTCGGCCATCGGCCCGGTGGCGGAGAGTTTCGGCTGATTACTGCTACGGGCCTGACGGATGTGCGACTGACCGGCCGGCTTCTTTTCGCCATCCTTGCCTTCTTTGCGCGGTTTTTCCTCCTCGGCCTGGCCGCCGAGCGCCAGCGCGATCTTGTTCACCAGCTGGGAATCCTCGTTCCGCACCAGCATCTCGGCATTGTCGGCGAGCGTGTCGAGGAGCGGCTCCAGCCAGTCCCTGTCGGCCTTGGCGAAATCGCCGAGTACATGGTTCTGCACCATTTCCTTGACGCCGGGATGGCCGATGCCGAGGCGCAGGCGCCGGTATTCCTTGCCGCAATGGGCGTCCAGCGACCTGATGCCGTTGTGGCCGCCATGGCCGCCGCCGGTCTTTAGCCGCGCCTTGCCAGCGGGAAGGTCAAGCTCATCATAGATTGCGACAAGGTCGGAGGGTTGGAGCTTGTAAAAGCGCATCGCCTCGCCGACGGCCTCGCCGGAGAGGTTCATGTAGGTCTGGGGCTTGATCAGCAGCACCTTCTCGCCGGCGAGTTCGCCTTCGGCGATCTCGCCCCTGAACTTTTTCGACCAGGGCGAGAAGCTGTGGCGCCGATGGATGGCATCAACGGCCATGAAGCCGATATTGTGACGGTTGCCGGCGTATTTGGCGCCGGGATTGCCGAGACCCGCGATGATCAGCATGGCCTGTCTTCCTCGCTTAAGCTTTCCCGCTGTTCACCACCCGGAAAACCGCGCAATGTCAAGCGGAAAGGGCAGCATCAGTCCGACAGGTTCATGCCGTATTTCAGAAAGATCTTTTTCTGGTCGCCATCGGCGATCAGCTTGTCGAGAGCGGCCTGCATCTTGGCGCGCAGATCGTCCGGAAAGCTCTTTTCGCAGGCAATGCCCATCGGCTGGGCGGAGAGCACCGTCACCATCTCCACCGGCTGATCGGCCTTCAGCTTGTCGAAATAGAGTTCGGAGATTGGCATCATGTCGATGCGGCCGCTCAGCAGCTTGCGCAGCGTCGCGTTGAAGTCGCTGGCGACGTCGAGCTTGGTGAAGCCCTTCTCCTTCAGGATCGTCTCGGTGTAGTCCTCCCGCTGCGTGCCGATCGTATATTTCTTCGCCTCGTCCAGAGTGCCGGCGGTGACGCCGGAACCCTTCCGGGTAATCAGGATATTGCGATCGATCAGCAGCGGTTCGATCCATTTGAACAGAGGGTCGCGGGTGCTGTTGTGGGCGGTGGCGAAAACGCAGGTCATCGGCGCCGTGCGCGCGAGGCCGAAAGCGCGCGCCCAGGGCAAGACCTCGATCGTGTAGTCGACGCCGATCGCGGCCATCACCTTTTCGACCTGCTCGACCGTCGCGCCCTTGATCTCCTTGCCTTCGCGATAGTTGAAGGGGGCGTAATCCTCGGTCGTGAAATTGATTGTCTGCGCATGGGCAGCGCAGGGCAGCGCCAGGCATGCGAGAAGCAGGAGCTTTTTCATCGGATTATCTCCTTCGTTCTTCGTTTACGAGGCGCGTGCGACGGCCGATTGCGCGATCATCAGTTCCTCGATGAGCTTGGCTGCGTGCTGCGGGCGATGGAAGAGGTAGCCCTGGCCATAGTCCAGCCCCATCTGGTGGAGGGTGCGGCATTCCTCTTCGGTCTCGATGCCCTCGGCGATGACGGTGCAGTTCATCTTGTGGGAGAGGGTGGTAATGCCTTCGATCAGCATGCGGCTCTTCTGGCGCACGTCATCATCGCCGTCGTTGATCGCGCGGGTAAAGGACTGGTCGATCTTGATGATGTCGACAGGGAAGCGGTTCAGGTAGCTGAGCGACGAATAGCCGGTGCCGAAATCGTCGAGAGCGATGCGGCAGCCGAAGCGGCGAAGCTCGGTGACGATCATGCGAATCTCAGGGTTGTCATGCATCAGCACGGCTTCGGTGATCTCGACGACGATGCGCTCGGGGCGGATGCCGTGGCGGCCGACAATGGCGGCAAGCCGGGCCGGCAGCGCCGGCTCGAACTGCAGCGGCGACAAGTTGATGGCGATATAGCTATCCTGCATGCCCGATAGGCGGGAAATTTTCGCGAGGTTGGCGATCGCCTTCTCCATGATGACGTTGCCGACGCGCACGATCTTTCCTGTTTCCTCGGCGACGCTGATGATCTCGGCCGGCGGCATCAGCCCCTTCTGCGGATGGTTGAGGCGCATCAGCGCCTCGAAACCGGCAATGCCGCGGCCGTTCAAATTGACGATCGGCTGCAGGAAAGCCTCGAACCAGTTGTCGACGAGGCCGGCTTCGATATTGGCCTCGATTTCGGCGCGGCTGCGGGCGCGGTCCAGCATGGTATTGTCGAAGAGCTGCGCACCATTCTTGCCGTCGCGTTTCTTGGCATACATCGCCATGTCGGATTTCTGCAGCAGCTCCGCCGCGGTGGCGGCATGATGCGGATAGATGGCGATCCCGATCGAGGCGCTCAGATGCATGTCCGGGGCAAATGGCGTTTCGAAGACCGAGGCGATTTGCTCGCACATCGCCTTGGCGCGCCTTTCGGCGTCCTTCGCCGGCAGCAGGATGGCGAATTCGTCGCCGCCGAGGCGAGCTGCCTCGTCGAAGGGAGCAAGATGGGTCTTCAGGCGGGCAACCAGCTCGATCAATGCCCTGTCGCCAGCGGCATGGCCCATATTGTCGTTGATCCACTTGAAGCGGTCGAGATCGACGAAGAGGCAGGCGAGCTCCTGGCCGGCGGCGTCTGCCGCGGCGATCTTGCTGTCGAGCACGGCTTCAAAACCCTGGCGGTTGAGAAGCCCGGTCAGGTGATCAGTGATTGCCTGGCGATGGTTGCGGTCTTCGGAAGCCTTGAGCTCGGTCACATCGGTCATGACCGACAGTGAAAGGCGATCGTGAACGCCGGTGCCGGCTTCCGATTCCATGATAAGGACGTCCATGGTGCGGCCGTCCAGGCAAACGAACTTGACAGTAACCGCCATGCCGCTCTCGGCCCGGCGGCGCTTGACGAACTTGTCGCGGGTGTTTGCCGTGACGAGATCGGCGAAGTTGCGGCCGATGACGGCGGCGCGATTATAGCCGGTGGCAAGCAGCCAATAATCGCTGACGGCGGTAATGCGGTCATCCTCGTCGAGCGAGAAGAGCATGGCGGGGGTGAGATTGTAGATATCGGTGGCGCGGCGATGGGCGAGCTTCAGCTCCTTCTCCTCGCTTTCGAGCTTGGTCTGCATCTCATTGAAGCTGTGGGCAAGCCGTCCCATCTCGTCGTTCGACTGCCAGTCGACGTGATGGCGGGAGCCGAGCTGACGGGTGGCTTCGATCGCCGCCGTCAGCCGCATCAGCGGCTGGATGACGAAGAAGCGGTTGCCGATCAGCGCGGTGCCGAAAACGGTCAGAACGGCGAAAATGAAGATCGAAATGAAGACGACCTCTTCCTGCTTCAGGCCGGAAAACAGGCCCATGGCGGGATAGTAGACGCTGATACTGCCGAGATTCTTCGGGCCATCGATGGTGTTGTAGATGATGGCGCGCGACACCTGCACGAGCTTGCCGTCGAAGGAGCGGGGAATGGTGGACTGGCTGACGTCGAGCTGGCCTGACCGATCGCGCACTTCGACCTTGACGATGGCGCCCTGGGAAACGACCGTCGCGCCGATCTGAGTGACGCTTTCTTCATCGAGGTCCCAGAGGGGCTTTGCCAGTGCCTGAGCATTGGCGACAAGAAGAACCGAGATATGGTCGCGTATTTCCTTGTCGGCCCGCTCCGAGGAAAGAAAAAGAAAGAGAACAAAGAGAGGAGCGACAAAAACAAGCAGCGCTCCGCAAACAATCCCAAAAAACCTGTTCTCAACGGAATTGTTCATGGTTCCGTCTACTCCCCCAGACCGGCCATATTTGCTGTCGCGCGTTCGGGCCGGCTTCTTCGCAGCTGACGGGCATGCTTTCACGAATATATTAAATTTGCTGAAACGGGGGTCCGCGGGCAACGAAAAGCCCGCCTTCCTGGGAAGGCGGGCCATATGTTTTATAAATGGAGTAAAGCGATCAGGCTTCGGTTTCGCCTTCTTCGGCGCTTTCGTCGACACCGGCAGCCGGAGCGACGATGGTCGCGATCGTGAAATCGCGGTCGATGACCGTGGTCACGCCCTTCGGCAGGGTGACTTCCGAAATGTGGATGCTGTCGCCGATCTTCTTGCCGCTGAGGTCAATGTCGAAGAATTCCGGGATCGCATCGGCCGGGCAATGAACTTCGACCGAGTGGCGGACGATGTTCAGAACGCCACCGACCTTGAGGCCCTGGGACTTCTCTTCGTTGATGAAGTGAACCGGGATTTCGACGGTCACCTGGGTGTTGCCGGAGACGCGGAGGAAATCGACATGCATCGTGAAATCGCGGACCGGATCGAGCTGGTAGTCCTTCGGCAGAACCTTGTACTTCTTGCCGTCGACTTCGATCGTCGCCACGGTGGTCATGAAACCACCGGCGTGAATGCGCTTCGTCACCTCATTGGTGTTGAGAGCGATGGCAATGGGGGCCTGCTTGTCACCATAGATGACAGCGGGAATCAAACCGTTGCGGCGAAGTTCACGGGCGGACCCCTTACCAACCCGTTCGCGCGCCTCGGCCTTGAGCTCGTAAGTTTCCTGGCTCATGGCTATTCCTTTCGAGGTTATTTGGAGAGTTCGTCGGCGGGCAGAAGCCTGTTTCCGTCGAACCGGAGGCGGGTTTCCCCATCCTCATCCGCGTTGCCTCCAAGGGTGTCTACGCGGACCGGTGGCCTATATTATAACTCGATCGGAAACGCAAGTTGCCGATTGCGGCGAGGCTGCCGTCCCCGCAGGCGTCATCGGCCATGTCTGCGAATGAGCCCCGGCAACAGCAACCAGCGTAGGCCGGGCTTCGGCTCAAAGAGACGAACCTCATGAAATCACTTCAAAACCGCGTCCGTCCAAGGCCACTTGGCTTGACATTGCCGCGCTTCGCATCTTTGGATGGCCGCTCAAAAGCGGCTGAGGAGAAACCAGACTATGCGTCTCAAACTTGTCACGGCAACGAGCTTGCTTGCCCTTTGCGTTTTTACCACGGCCGAGGCCGTGGAGATCAATCAGGATGGCGCCAACACCGTCAGGGACACTCTCACAAAGTTGCTTCCCGATGATCTGGCGAAGAGCGGCTTCATCACCGTCAATCCGGCGGGCACGCGCTACGAGATCATCTATGATCTGGCGAAGCTGCTTGCAAAAGTGGATCCGGCGACCTTTACGATCAACGGCCTTACCCCGTTCTCGACATTCGCCACGCCGCTCGACAATGGGCTTTGGAACATCGAAGGCGACGACAGGTTCAACGTCTCCGGGCATTTTAAAGACCCGGATCAGAAAACAACGAATTTCACCTATTCCATCGCTTCGATCGTCTACAGCGGTGTTTTCGACCCGGCAATCAGCTATCTGCGCTCAGGCACCTTTGCGGTCAAGGACGTCAAGGTCGCCAGCAAGTCTGAAACCGAGGAAGTTCAAGCCGCCATCGCCAGCATGGACCAAAAGCTGAGTTCGACGGACAGTGCAGGCGGCAACGGACGTATCGATTTTGTCGGCAGCGCCTCCATGTATGGTTTTGTCGAGCAAGTTTCCGGCCTGCAAATGCCGCCCATCGAAATTCGTGCCGGCTCAATCAATGTCGATGCCAAGGTGAATGGCCTGCCGGCGAAGCAGATCCGCGACGTGGTCTTCTTCGTGCTCGACCATGCCGATGAGAAGGAATTGAGCTCGGAAAATACTGATAAGATAAAGACAATCGCGAAGGAAGCTTTTCCGCTTCTGACCTTGTTCAGCGAGACGATCGGGGTCAACGACCTGTCCGTCACAAACGAGATGGGCAAGGGCGGCGCCAAGGCATTCAACTACAACCTCGCCATTGAAGGTCCGAGCGACGCCATGCGTTTCGGCTTCGGCATGAACGCGCAGGAGATCAGCCTCGACACGCCGCTGATGCCGGCAAACTACGCGACATTCGTGCCGACCAGTTTCGATTTTCAGCTCGCTGTTCCGGACGTAGATTTCGCAAGCTTCGGCGAAGCCCTCATGGCGGTGGATTTCAATGACAAGGCACCGGAGAAGGCCGGCGAGGAGATGGCGAAGAAGCTCTTCCGCGACGGCCGGCTCGCCGTCGAGTTTCCGAAGATCAGCGCCAAGTCGGATGTTTATGACGTCGATATGACGGGCAAGATCGAAGGCCGGGTCGACACCGAAAAAGACTATTCTATGGAGGCGACGATCCTGGCGCGTGATCTCGACAAGACGATCGCGGCAGTTCAGGAACTTGCCAAGACCGATCCGGATCTCAACCAGGTCTCCTTCGGCATCATGATGGTGAAGGGCTTTGCCAAGACCGATCCCGACGGTCGTTCGCGCTGGGACATCAGCGTCAGTCGCGACGGCGCGGTCACGGTCAACGGCCAGATGGTCAAGGGGCCGGACGCTCCGGATCAAGATCAGGGGCTGGAGCCAGACCAGGAGCAGGAGCAGGGCCAGGACGCGGTACCTGCGCCGCAGCAGCCTTGAGCGTCGTCAATCGGGAGAGAAACAAAAGAAGCCGGCCTTGCGCCGGCTTCAACTTGTTGACCAACTCCGTTCTTTACTCCGCGTCATCCTCGGATTGTCCACTGCTGTCAGGTTGGCGTCGACGGCCGCCCCTTCGCGCTGACTCCCTCCCGTGAACGGGGCGAGGGGATTGCCAAATGCAGTGTAGAGGGTACGGAGGGTCGGTGCGGCATGTCCTCGCCCCGCGTACGGGTCCCGAAGGACGGGTCGAGATGCCTGGCTCGACCCCGGTCTGTGGCGGCAGCCCGATGAGCGGCCGGCCCGCGATCGCTTAGGGCGACAGCAGTTCTACTGCTCGGTGAACGCCGGCTCTTTTTAATCGAACAGGCTGGAGACGGATTCTTCCTGGCTCGTCCGGCTGATGGCTTCGCCGATCAGCGGAGCGGTCGTCACGACGCGGATATTATGGGCGGATTGCACGGCCGTCGTCGGCTGGATTGAGTCGGTGATGACAAGTTCGCGCAGCTTGGACGAGGTGACGCGGGTGACGGCGCCGCCTGACAGCACGCCGTGGGTGATATAAGCCGTGACGCTGGAAGCGCCCTTGGCGAGCAGCGCATCGGCCGCATTGCAGAGGGTGCCGCCGGAATCGACGATATCGTCGATCAGCAGGCAGTCCTTGCCGGTGACATCGCCGATGATGTTCATGACTTCGGATTCACCCGGCCGGTCGCGACGCTTGTCGACGATCGACAGAAGACAGTCCAGCCTCTTGGCGAGCGCACGGGCGCGAACGACGCCGCCGACGTCAGGCGAGACGACCATGACGTTGCTGAGGTCATAGTGGCTCTTGATGTCGCGCGTCAGGACCGGCAGCGCGTAAAGATTGTCTGTCGGAATATCGAAGAAGCCCTGGATCTGACCGGCGTGGAGATCAAGCGTCATGACGCGGTCGGCGCCGGCTTCGGTGATCAGGTTCGAGACGAGCTTGGCCGAGATCGGTGTGCGGCCGGAGGCGCGGCGGTCCTGGCGGGCATAGCCGAAATAGGGGAGGACGGCCGTGATGCGGCGGGCTGACGAACGACGCATGGCGTCGATCATGATCAGCAGTTCCATCAAATGGTCGTTGGCAGGATAGGACGTGGGCTGTACGAGGAAAACGTCCTCGCCGCGAACGTTTTCCTGGATTTCCACGAAGATTTCCTGATCGGCAAACCTTCGGACACTGGCTTTCCCCAAGGGAACGTTGAGATAGTTGCAGATCGCTTCGGCGAGTTGCCGGTTCGAATTGCCTGCGAAAACCTTCATGTTGGTCCGCCTGTTATGCGCTGATAGCCGCGCTTTTTAGTCAGCTTCCCGGTGAATGCAAGGGCAAAGGCGCCACAGGCTTGGATATTTGCGAAAAGTTTGTGACTAACCGCCCTGTGTCTGCCGCCAGGAGGTGAATTCCGAGATGGTTTTCGAGGCGATCTGCTGCATCACCGAAGCCGGAACGCCCGCCCAGGGGTCGGTCGCGGCCGTCGGCACGCTTTCCTGCCCCTGAATGCGGTGCAGGCGGGCGCCGCCGCTGTCGAGAATGTCCCAGACATAGACCACGGTGACTTTGCCGTCGTCGCTGAAGGCGGAGAGATAGCCTTTGAGGATGTAGTCGCTGCTCGCATCGTTCGAGCTCTTGATGGAAAGGCCATGCGCCCGCGCCTCGGCGCCGAGCTGGCGCGAGAGCGGCGTGACGGCCTGCACCGGCGCGCCGATGATCGGCAGGAAGCGCACGGTATTGCCGCGGGCGGAAGAGGCGCCGGGGGTGAGGGCAGCGGTCTGTTGCGGCTGCGCGTCGAGCGTCTGGCCGGACTGTGCCTGAGATCCGGCACCGGCGGCCGCCGGCGGCAGCGTCTGTCCCTCGATCGGGGCAGAGGCGGCGGGCGAGGTGCTGTTCCTCGACAGGGCTTCGGCCTGTTCCTGCATCGTTGTCGGCGGGGCGCCGCTGCCGGGCCGATAGATTCCCTGCGATTGATTATAGGCCGGATGAGAGCCATTCGGCTGCGAGCCTGCGGCGAAGGCGGGTTGACGCGTGCCCGCCAGACCTTCGGCCTCACGCTGGGTCACCGGGCTTGACGGCGCGCCTCCGTAGGAGTCGCCGATGCCGACCTGCGGCGTCAGCGCGTCGGTGGTATTGCAGGCGGTGAGCAGGGCCATGACGAACAGGAAAGTGGGCACAGTCGCAGCTCGCGTCATCCCGTGATCCGTCCTTCCCACAATCGCATCAGCCCGCCCGAATTTATGCGGGCGGGGATGGTCGTCTGTCAATTCCGGATTCTCATCCGTCAATCCCGGGCTTCAAAGGCCGATAAAATCGAGCGGATGACGAGACAGTGCGCGCGGCGCATCCGCCGTCGTCAGATAGGTCTGGCCGAGCGTCATCGCGGTCCCCGTATCGGAATCGGCAATGATCATGTGCACGAAGAGCGACATGTTCGGCTCGATCGGCTGCGGATTGCCGACATGGAACATTTGATGCTCCATCCAGGAGGGCGAGAAGCGGGCGCCGAGCGAATAACCGCAGGCATTCAGCCGGTGGCGGGCGAGGCCGCGCTCGTCGATGATCCTGGCATGCATATCGAAGACGTCGCCGAAGGTGTGGCCGGGCTTCAGCACAGTCTCGATCGCTTCGATGGTTTCACGGCAGGCATTGTAGAGCTCGCGATGGCGTTGCAGCGGCTCGCCGATGACGATCGTGCGCATCATGGCGGCATGATAATGCGCGTAGGTGCCGGCCCATTCGAGCGTCAGCTGGTCGTTGGCATCGAGTTTGCGGCGGCCGGCCTTGTAGCGGCAGAGCAGCGCGTCGGCCGCCGAGCCGATGATGAACTCGTTGGCGGGATAGTCGCCGCCGCCGGAAAAAATCGCTCCCTGCATGGCGGCGAGGATCTCGGCCTCGTCGGCACCCGGTTTCGTCAGCCGGATCGCAGCGTCGAGCGCGTCGTCGGCGAGGTCTGCAGCCCGTTCGACATAGGCGATCTCGGTTGGGCTCTTGATCAGACGAAGACGGCTGACGAGATAGGAGGCGTCGACGATCTGGCCGAAAGTGGTCAACTGCGCGTCGAGCAGGCGGGCGACGCGGCCGGTCATGCCGTGCGTGTCATATTCGACGCCGATGCGAGCGCCGAGCAGATCCATCTCGACCAGCAGGTTCTTCAAGTCGAGCGTCGGATCGGCATTGACCCTATCGACCCAGATATGGATGTCCTCAAGGATCGATGTGTGCTTGGCTTGGCGAAGATCGGCCGAGCGGGTGATCAGCGCCATCGTGCCGTCGCCCTTGACGATGAGCGTCTGGAAGAAGCAGTAGCCGAAGGTGTCGTAGCCGGTCAGCCAGTACATGCTTTCCTGGGCGAAGAGCAGCAGGGCGTCGAGCTTTTCTTCCTTCATCTTCTCGGTGAGGCGCGCAAGTCGGCTTGCGAACTCGGCCTTTTCGAAGTGCAGTGCCATTCTGCTCAAGTCTCCCTGATTGATATCGCTGAAATCTGGCGGCCGTAGTCCGGCTCCTTGCGATGCGTCGTCCGGCGATAGGAAAAGAAGCGATCGCTGTCCGGATAGGTGCAGAGGCCGAGGCTTTCGGCCCGAACGCCGGCCCGGGTCAGCCTGTCGATGGTCAGTGCCGGCAGATCGAACATGGCGTGGCCCGGCGTGGCCGAAGGCATGAAGAAGCGCTCGTAATCGGGATTTTCGGCGATGAAGCGATCGACGAATTCCGGTCCGACTTCGTAGCTTTCCTGGCTGATCGAGGGGCCGAGGCAGGCCAGTATGCTGCCGCGCTCGGCACCCAGGGCTTCCATGGCTGCGACGGTGTTTTCGAGCACGCCGGTAAGCGCACCCTTCCAGCCGGCATGGGCGGCGCCGATGACGCGATTTTCGGGATCGACAAAGAGGATGGGGCCGCAATCGGCGGCCAGCACGCCAAGCACAATGCCGGGGACTGCCGTCACCATCGCATCGGCATCGGGGCGAGCGCCGTCATAGTCGGCGCCGATCGTCACGACATCGGGAGAATGCACCTGATGAACGGTTGCCAGCCGCTCGATCGGCAGATCGAACCAGGCGGCCACGCGGCGGCGGTTTTCCATCACCTTGCCCCGCTCGTCGCTGGAGCCGAGGCCGACATTGAGACCGCGATAGATCCCTTCGGAAACACCGCCGGCCCGGGTGAAATAACCGTGGCGGATGGCGGCGCCGGCCGCTTCGTTCAGCAGCGCGCTTTCGATCGGTGCGGGAGAGGCCGCGTCCTGCATCTGTGATTCCGGGCTTTTCGAGAGGTTTGTTATTGTCCCGAGCGCATCGCATCGGCGGCGCGCTTCAAGTTGCTGTACGCGGGGATGTTGGCTCAGCCGCGTGCGCCCTGTCAATCCACCGGACGAAAGGGCATGAGATCGACGGCCGGGTGCGAGACGGCCATGACCTTGAAGAGTTCGCCCATCCGGCCCTCACCGGCGCCGGCAAGCCTGTCGACCGCCGTCCGGATGACCTGCTGGGTCTGCGGCTCGCGGTCGCGCCCGAGAGCGGCGGCTCGCTCGAGAATGCCGAGGCCGGTCAGAAAGTCGCCCTGGTGCAGTGCGCCGTTCAGATGCAGGCCGGCGGTGAGCGCCGTTTCGGCGAGCTGCTGGAAATCAACATGGCTCGTTAGATCGGCTTCGCCGGGATGGGCAAGCGGCGGGTCGAATTCATGCATGCGCACCGCCTGCAGCGTATCGCCGAAACCGGTGACGAGATGGCCGTAGTCGATGACAAGCGCCGTGCCGCCGAAGGCGCGCAGCCGCTCGCAGATCGCCATCATCACCGCCTGGCGGGCAGGGGAAATCTCGAAGAGCGTTCCGAGCGGCAGGTTCTGCACCGGTTCGGGAAGCAGCGCCGGATCGAGGCCGGCGACACCGGCTGCGAAGGTCAGCTCGCCGTCGGCGTCGAGCCCGACCATGCGCTCGCGGAAGCCTGTCTGCGTGCGGACAAACTGGCGGATCGGGATCGCGTCGAACAATTCATTGGCGGCGATCAGGGTGAAGCCGGGCGGGACTTCGTCGAAGCCGTCGTGCCAGGCGATTCTCTCGCCATAGGCTTCAAGCGTCTGGCTCTGGACGTCGCGCAGACGCTCGCTGGTTTCGACAAGATGCACGCTCATGGTGTCGAAAAGCGGCGGGGCGATGCGAGCGATGACGCGCAGCATGTCCGCCATCATCGTACCGCGGCCGGGCCCGATCTCGACCAGGCGCACATCCGCCGGCGTGCCGTGGCGCTGCCAGGCATGGACGATGAAGACGCCGATCATTTCGCCGAAGATCTGGCTGACCTCCGGCGCAGTGACGAAATCGCCGGAACGGCCGAAGGGCTCGCGGGCGCGGTAATAGCCATGTTCGGGATCGGCCAGGCAGAGCGAGAAATAATCGGTGACGCTGATCGGGCCGTTGGCCTGGATGATCGCCTTGATCTTTTCGCCGAGAGCGGTGTTCATGTCGTTTATCCGCCGTGTCAGAGCTGCAGCGCAGCCTGGCGACGGGCGCGCAGCATCGCCCAGAGACCGAGCAGGATCATCGGCGAGGAGAGAACCATGCCCATGGTCAGCCAGGTGGTGCCGAGGAGGTAGCCGAGCTGGGCGTCGGGCTCGCGGAAGAATTCGACGAAGATCCGCGACAGCGCATAGCCGCAGACGAAGACGCCGGTGACGAAGCCGGGGCTTTTCAGCGCGCGCATGCCATAGACGAGGGCGGCCAGAACCAGAAGCAGGACGATGCCTTCGAGGCCGGCCTCGTAGAGCTGGCTCGGGTGGCGGGCGAAAGGACCGCCGGTCGGGAAGACCACGGCCCAGGGTACGTCTGTCAACCGGCCCCAGAGTTCGCCATTGATGAAATTGGCGATGCGGCCGAAGAACAGTCCGAAGGGGACGACCGTGGCGACGATGTCGAACAGGCTCCAGATCGGAATGGCGTGGCGACGGGCAAAGAGGATCATGACGATCGTCGTGCCGGCCAGGCCGCCATGGAACGACATGCCGCCGTTCCAGATCTGAACCGCACGCACGGGATCATGCAGGACGGCTGTGAGATCATAGAAGAAAATATAGCCGAGGCGACCGCCAAGGACGACGCCGAGGGCTGCCCAGACGATGAAATCGTCGAGCTGCACCCTTGATATCGGCGACACGTTGCCGGGCCAGAGACCGTCATTGGCAGCGATGCGGCGGGCATAGGCCCAGCCGAGCAGGATGCCGGCGACATAGGCGAGACCGTACCAGTGAATCGCCAGCGGACCGATCGAAAAGGCGATCGGATCGATGTCCGGGAAAGGCATGATGGCAAGGAGATCGGCGGCTATCGGCAAGGTTTTCCCATCCTTTGAAGTCGGCGGAACATGCCGCTGCGATCCCGGACGGTCAAGTCCATTGTTCGTGATCTCGCTTTCGCAGCCCGGTCCGGCGAGGACTATCCCGTGCAAAGCGCTTGCATCGCCGACGGCGAAGCCCTACCTCAATCTTCAAGGCCCTGAAGGGTCGAATTCACCGCATCCGAAGGAGAAAAACGCCATGACGACCGGAACGAACCGCATCATGGATGAGTTCGCCAAGCTGATGACCGACGCGGCAGGTGCTGCCCAGGGAGTCCGCAAGGAGATCGAGACGGCTTTCAACGCCCAGGCCGAGCGTTGGCTGAACAGCATGGACGTCGTCAAGCGCGAGGAATTCGAGGCTGTGCGCGAGATGGCGATCAAGGCACGCGACGAAAACGAGGCGCTCGCCGCCCGCATCGCGGCGTTGGAAGCAAGGCTTGCCGGCGAAGGCCACTGAGTTCCGACAGACACGGCATGGCCTCATTGCCCCATGCCGTGTCTGTCACAAAAAATTCAGGTGAGTTTTCCACCTGTGGACACTGCCAAAAAAGCCAATACGCAGAGTCGCTTATTCTCCCTTCTGAATTGAGTTTCGAAGTGCTTTCCACAGTGGCAGCGCCCTATTTTCCGCTCAGGGGGCTGGCAGGTGGCAAGGGTCATTATACACTGATTTTAAATGATGATTCGAAGCGACTTGGTAAGCTCCGGGCAGGTTATCTGCGTTAAGTCTGGCAGCGGTTCAACGATCATCCGGTGGTGGTTTCCGGTATTTGCGTGTGTCTTTCTTGTGTTCGTACACGAAGTTAAGTCGCATTCATTCCGGTCAAGAAGGTGCTGCATGAACCTGATGGAATTGGAAGTCGAGCGTCAGTCGAACCCGGTCGATATGATCGAGTACGTGGCCTCCAACAATGACTGGTCGTTCGAACGGTCCGGCGAGGACGAGATCGCAATGACGGTCGAGGGGCGCTGGGCGGACTATCATGTCTCCTTCTCCTGGATGGAGGAATTCGAGGCGCTGCATCTTGGCTGCGCCTTCGATATCAAGGTCCCCGACATCCGGGTCAACGAGGTGGTCAAGCTGCTCTCGGCGATCAACGGGCAGGTGTTGATGGGGCATTTCGACCTCTGGCGCCAGGAAGACGTCGTCATCTTCAGGCAGTCGCTGCTGCTTGCCGGCGGCGCCGAGCCGACCAACCGCCAGGTGGAGGTGCTGCTTTCCAGCGCGCTCGACACCTGCGAGGCCTATTTCCAGGCTTTCCAGTTCGTCGTCTGGTCCGGCATGGATGCGTCCAAGGCAATGGAAGCCGTGCTGTTCGAAACGGTCGGCGAGGCATAAGATGCCAGCCAAGGCTTTCTCCTCGAAGCATCCCGTCGTTCTGATCGGCGCCGGCAATATGGGCGGCGCGATGCTCTCCGGCTGGTTGAAGAGCGGCGTTCCGGGCTCGGCCGTCATCGTCGTCGATCCCGGACCGTCGCCGGCGATACTGGCGACGATCGGCGAGGCGGGAGCGACCCACCTTGCGGCGCTTCCGGCAGCGTTGAAGGCAGGCGTCTTGTTCCTTGCGGTGAAGCCGCAGGTGATGGAGGCGGTGTTGCCGACGGTGAAAAGCGCTGTCGGGCCAGAGACGGTCGTCGTCTCGGTCGCTGCCGGCAAGTCGCTCGGTTTTCTCGAAAAGCATCTCGGGAAAGCCGCCATGGTTCGGGCCATGCCGAACACGCCGGCCATGGTCGGCCGTGGCGTCACCGGGGCCTATGCCAATTCAGCGGTCAGCGATCAGCAGCGCGAGCGCGTCCATTCGCTTCTGCGCGTCTCCGGCCCGGTCGAATGGGTGCCAGCGGAAGCCGATATCGATGCTGTGACGGCGCTTTCCGGCAGCGGCCCGGCTTATGTCTTCTATCTCGTCGAATGTATGGCGGAGGCGGGCCGTAAGCTCGGCCTGCAGGCGGACCTCGCCATGCGTCTTGCGCGGGAAACTGTCGCGGGGGCTGGTGAACTTTTGCACCAGTCCCCCGACGATGCTTCGCGGCTGCGGCAGAACGTGACTTCTCCGGGCGGCACGACGGCTGCGGCGTTGGCGGTGCTGATGGCCGAAAACGGCATGCAGCCTTTGTTCGATAAGGCACTCGCGGCGGCGCGCAAGCGGGCCGAGGAATTGGCCGGCTGACGGAGCCCCTTATGGCCGAAGAGATTACCTACGCCGATTTTGATCGTGTCGATATCCGTGTCGGCACGATCGTCGAGGCCAGTCCTTTTCCGGAAGCGCGCAAACCGGCGTTCAAGCTGGTCATCGATTTCGGCCCCGACATCGGCGTGAAAAAATCCTCGGCGCAAATCACCATGCATTATACGCCGGAAAGGCTGATCGGCCGGCAGGTCCTTGGCGTTGTCAACTTCCCGCCACGCCAGATCGGGCCGTTCCGTTCGGAAGTACTGACGCTGGGGTTTGCGGATGAGAACGGCGCGATCGTGCTCGCCGCGGTCGAGCAGCCGGTGCCGAATGGCCAGAAGATGATGTGAGCCTTGGAGCCTTTCCTGGTTAGCTTGAAGCATTCTGCCGGAGCAGGTTTTCGTCAGGGCAGAGGCGATTGGCGACAGACATGCCCCTTGGTACATCCGAGCCGATCGCCTCTGATCCTGGCTAGAGATGCCCGGTCCTTCAGGTTGGCTGAAAACGGGCCGACCGAGGACAACCTGTTGAGGCTCCGCATCTAGCTCACATCCTTTTATCGGGCGTTGCGCCTGATTTGCCCGCATCCGAGCCGTCACGTGCTCTAATCTCCTGCAGGAACGGATTGCTGCGGCGTTCGTCGCCGATGCGGCTGCCAGGGCCGTGGCCGCAGATGAAGCCGACCTCGTCGCCGAGCGGCAGGACTTTATCGCGGATCGAATCCAACAGCTGCTGATGATTGCCGCCCGGCAGATCTGTACGGCCGATCGAGCCGTTGAAGAGCACGTCGCCGAGATGGGCGAAGTTCTGGGCGCGGTTGAAATAGATGACATGGCCGGGTGCATGGCCGGGCGCGTGATAGACCTCAAACTCGTGGGCGCCGAACGAAACCTTGTCGCCATCCTTGAGCCAACGGTCGGGCAGGACGTTGCGCAATCCGGATATGCCGTAGTTCGCCGCCTGGGTCTCGATGCGCTCTAACAGCGGCAGGTCGTCTTGGTGGGGGCCGACGATGTCGACGCCGAGAGCTTCCTTCAACTCTTTGGCGCCGCCGGCATGGTCGAGGTGGCCGTGCGTCAGCCAGATTTCCTTGATGGTCAGGCCGCTTTTCCCGATCGCCTGGAGAATGAGCGGCACGTCGCCACCCGGATCGACGACGACGCCTTCCTGGGTGTCGGGATCGAAGAAGACCGTGCAGTTCTGTTGAAAAGGTGTCACCGGAATGATGCCGGCCTGGAGCATGCCCATAAGTGCCTCGCTTGGTGTCTCGGGTGCTCAGGTATAGTTCGAAACGGCAGCAAGGACAGCCGAAATCTGCTGCTGGCGCGAGCTGTTTCACGGCAAAAAGACAAGCTGCAACACAAATTTATGGGGTTCTCCGCTATCGCCATGCAGCGGTAGAAACATGTTTTTCTAGATTTTTCAAATGCTTGTGCGTGGCTCTCTGGAGCCGCCCATTTGTCGGGCGCAGTCGAGGGGAACATCGTGGAACGCCGCGCGTTGTCCGGCCATCGAAACCAAGGAGACGCTCACATGACCTTGAAGAGAAACATCCTATTGGCTGGAGCCGTGCTCCTGGCGACCGGCGGTCTGGCGCAGGCGGAGATGGTCGCGACCACAGTCAACGACCTCAACGTCCGCGCAGGCCCGGGTCCGCAATATCCGACAGTCGGCCTTGCCACCCGCGGCTCGACCGCAGTGCTCGATGGCTGTATCGAAGGCAGCCGCTGGTGCCGCGTCGACGTCAACGGCATGCGCGGCTGGGTCTATGCCGATTATCTGCAGATGGAGTATGGCGGCAACCAGGTGATCGTCGAGCAGCACCGCGCCGAAATCGGCGTTCCCGTCGTCACATACGAGTCGACCGCCAGCGTCGTCCCGGTTGACCCGCAGCCGGCGCCAGGCGACGAATTGATCGGCCCGGTCGGGGCTGTCGAGACCATCACTCCGCCGGAGACGGTGCGCACCTATATCGAAACCAATCCAACCGAGACGGTGCGGCTCGGCGGCGATGTCGTCGTCGGTGCGGAGGTGCCGGGTGATGTCACGTTCCAGACCATCCCCGACTATGAATACCGCTATACCAGGATCAACGACCGTCCCGTCCTGGTCGATCCCGGCACGCGCCGGATCGTCTATGTCTATGAATGACGTGATCGGGAATTTGAACGAGGCGGCCCGCGGGCCGCCTTTTAGTTTGATGACACCTCGATTCAAACGGAAGCAGATGCTCGGGAAAGCCTGAGCATGACGAAAGAAGCCTAGGCCGAGCGGCGATCGCCACCGGATAGATGCAGTCGGCCCGCGCCAAACCGCCCATCATCCCGCTGCCGCGCCAAGCGATCAGCTTGACACCTCCGGCGCTTCACGCGCGGTGCCTGTTGATTGTTGTCCCCATTACGTTTTATCCACAAACGCAGGGGGAAGTTGCGCGGTGCGCCGGATGGGCCTTGGTTCCAAGAAAATGCCAAGCAGATAAAGGTCCGTGCGGGGCTGCCGCAGAGTTCGGAAAGCCAGCAACGACGCAGATTTAAGTCAATAAAACTGGCCTATCCCCAAAAGCGTCCCGCAGTGCGGGGAAGAGAAAGGAAAGCCGAGTGTCACGACAGACCGGTCCGAAAGCGGGCAAGCCGGAGCCGCTGGCCACGCCGATGGAAGATACCGAGACGATCGATTTCGAGATCATCGAGCTGTTCTTCTTTGCTTATCGCGACTTCGTTTCCGATCCCGACGCCATCCTCGAAAAGAGCGGTTTCGGCCGGGCGCATCATCGTGTCGTGCATTTCGTCAACCGCAATCCCGGCATGACGGTGGCCGATCTTCTCGACACGCTGAAGATCACCAAGCAGAGTCTTGCAAGGGTGCTGAAACAGCTGATCGATTCAGGCTATATTCGCCAGGTGGCGGGGCCTGAGGACCGGCGGCAGCGCAAGCTTTATCCGACGAAATCGGGGCGCGAGCTGGCGCTTGCGCTTGCAGAGCCGCAATCGCGCCGCATTGAGCGGGCATTCGAAGGAGCCTCCGCGCAGGTGCGGGAGGGGGTGAAGGCCTTCCTCGGGGGCATGCGGGACAGAAAGAAGGCGGATTGAATGGCGGTCAAGACAGGTATTTCCGATGATGCGGCGCATCTGCTGGTGGTCGACGACGACTCCCGCATTCGCGCGCTGCTCAATCGTTATCTTGCGGAGAACGGTTTTCGCGTCACCGTCGCGGCCGACGGCGCCGAGGCGCAGCGCAAGCTTGCAGGTCTCGATTTCGATCTCATCATCATGGATGTGATGATGCCTGGTGAATCCGGCATCGACGTCACCCGCGGGCTTCGCGCCATCAAGAACGTGCCGATCATCATGCTGACGGCGCTGGCGGAATCGGGCAACCGCATCGAAGGCCTCGAGGCCGGCGCCGACGACTATCTCTCCAAGCCCTTTGATCCGCGCGAGCTGGTGCTGCGTATCAACAACATCCTGCGCCGCAACGCCGGCGGTGAGGGGCTGAAGATCGAACAGGTCATGTTCGGGCCCTATACTTTCTCCTTGACCCGCAAGGAGCTGAAGAAGGCCAGCGAGGTGATCCGGCTCACCGACCGCGAGCAGGAGATCATGCTGCTCTTTGCGCGGCGCGCCGGCGACACGATCCCCCGCCACGAACTGATCGGTAATGACACCGAGGTCGGTGAGCGGACGATCGACGTGCAGATCAACCGGCTCAGGCGCAAGATCGAGGAGGATCCGGCCAACCCCGTCTGGCTGCAGACAGTGCGCGGCATCGGATACAGGCTGAGCATCGACTAGATTTGAGGAAGCGGAAGATGATGCCGTTGACGGTTCACACTTTCCGGCACCATGCTCCGAAAGGCCAGGACCGACGCTGATGGCGACAATGGACGGCTTGCGGCGGGAAGACCGCGCTCCTGTTGCGGGCTGGCGCTGGATCGTCCGCTGGCTGCGGCGCCGATTGCCCACCGGGCTTTACGCACGCTCGCTGCTGATCATCATCATCCCGATGGTGCTCTTGCAATCCGTCGTCGCCGCCGTCTTCATGGAGCGCCACTGGCAGATGGTGACGGAGCGGCTGTCGCTCGCCGTCACCCGCGACATCGCCGCGATCATCGAGATCGTCGAGACCTATCCGCAGAATTCGGACTATGGCGAGATCATCCGGATTGCGCGTGATCAGCTCAACCTGCAGATCTCGATCGAGCCCGACGGCGACCTGCCGCCGCCACGGGTCAAGCCGTTCTTCTCGATCCTTGACGGCATCCTCAGCGACGAGATCAACGACGAGATCCACCGGCCCTTCTGGATCGATACGGTCGGCAACTCGAATCTGGTCGAGATCCGCATCAAGCTTGAAAACAAGATTCTCAGGGTGCTGGCCAAACGCAGTCAGACCTATGCTTCGAATACCCATATCTTCATCGTCTGGATGGTCGGCACCTCGCTGGTGCTGATCGGTATCTCGATCCTCTTCCTGCGGGGACAGATACGCCCGATCCTGATGCTGGCGCGCGCGGCCGAAAGCTTCGGCAAGGGGCAGAAGCCCGACAATTTCTATCCGCGCGGCGCCGACGAGGTCCGCCGCGCCGGCCTTGCCTTCATTTTGATGCGCGAACGCATCGAGCGGCAGATCGAGCAGCGTACGGCGATGCTCTCCGGCGTCAGCCACGATCTGCGCACCATCCTCACCCGCTTCAAACTGCAACTGGCCCTCGCCGGCGACAATCCCGACCTGCATGGCCTGAACGACGACGTCAATGATATGCAGACGATGCTGGAGGCCTATATGGCCTTCGCGCGCGGCGAGGTCGAAGAGGATGTCGGCGAACTGAAGCTCAGCGAGATCTTCGCCAAACTGGAGGCCGATTTCGCCCTGCACGGCAAGACATTCGCCTATTCGATCGAAGGCGACGACGAGATATCGGTCAGGCCGAACGCCTTCATGCGTCTCGTCACCAACCTGGCCTCGAACGCGCGCCGCTATGCCAATAGGCTCGACATCGAAGCCAAACACAACGCCAAATGGCTGACTGTTGTCTTCGACGATGACGGGCCGGGCATTCCGGAGAAGAATCGCGAGGACGTGTTCAAACCGTTCTTCCGGCTGGATGCGGCGCGCAATCTCGATGCGTCGGGCACCGGGCTCGGTCTTGCGATTGCCCGTGACATTGCCCGCAGCCATGGCGGCAACGTCACGCTCGGCGATAGCCCGCTCGGAGGCTTGAGGGCGACGATCCGCATTCCGGCTTAAACGGTGGTTGCAGTGAGCTTCACGGCGTTGCGCGCATCGAAATCGCCGAGGCGCGCGACAATCCATCGCCAGAGCGTTGCGACCTGCATGAGAAGGTCACGGCCGAGCGGCGTCAATTCGTATTCGACGCGCGGCGGCAAATCCCGCCCAGCTTGCCGATCTCTCCGAGCGCTATGGCGGGCAGGTTCTGACGCCGGCGCTTGACGTGACGAGCGAGGCGGCAGCGGCCGCAACCATCGAGGCAGCCGTCAAGAGGTTCGGCCCTGTCGACGTGCTCGTCAACAATGCCGGCTATGGCAATGTCGGCTCGATCGAGGATACCAGCCTTGCCGATTTCCGCGCCCAGATCGAAACCAACCTGTTCGGCACGATCATCATGAGCAAGGCGGTGATCGCTTTGATGCGCGGGCAGGGGACGGGCCATATCATTCAGTTCTCCTCCGTCGGCGGGCGTATCGGGCCTGCCGGCCGCGGCGCTTATTCGGCGGCAAAATTCGGCATCGAGGGTTTCTCCGAAGTGCTGGCGAAGGAGGTTTCGCCGTTCGGCGTCAAGGTGACGGTGGTCGAGCCCGGCGGCTTCAGGACGGATTTCGCCGGCGCTTCGACGGTGCTTGCCGAGGGGCGGGCCGAATATGCGGAAACGGTCGGCGCCACGGTGCGCTTTCAGCGCGAGTATGACGGCCGTCAGCCCGGCGATCCTGCCAATGCGGCTGCGGTCATTATCCACATTGCCGGACTCGACGAGCCGCCGTTCCGGCTGTTGCTCGGCAGTGATGCGGTGCGCAACGTCGAGAAGGCGGATGCAGCGCGCATCGCAGCCGACCGGGAATGGCGCGCCGTCAGCGTCTCGACCGATTTCGAGACTGATGTCGAGGTGGGACCGATGCCTTGGGAAAAGAAGGCCGGGTGAAGGGATCCAAAAAGCAAAAGCGCCGCTGAGAGCGGCGCTTTGCATCAGAGATAGTCGAGCGTTCAGCCGGCGGTGCAGAAGTGGCTGCGGCCGTCATAACCGATATAAGTGCCCGTGCGCGGATCGAACGAGCGGTAGCGATAGGAGCAGTAACGCGCCCATTGCGGCGACCAGGGCTCCACCGCCGTGCGGGCCGGCGCATAGTATCGCGGCTGCTCGACATATCGCGGCTCTTCGACATAGACGCGGCGCGGAGCGCGATAGACCGGTGCCGGCTCATAATAATCCGGCTCGTAGGCGGGGTCGATATAACGGCGCTCTTCGTAGACGGGGCCGTTATTGGCATTGGCGATGGCCGAGCCGACAATCAGGCCGGCCGCAAGGCCGACCGCGCCGCCGACAAGCGCATCGTTGCCGCCGTGCCGGCGCCAATGGCGATCGCGAGCCGACGCCTCACCGATGGCGGAGAGGGTAAGTGCGGCGGCGGTTGCCGTCAGAAGGAGAGTTTTTGCGAGCCTGTTCATAAGCAGAGAGTCCTAATCCCGGGAACCGAACCCCGGTTCCTTTCTCGATGATGCTAGTCCTAGCGTTCGCTAGCTGAACGAAGGCTGAATGACAAAACCCGGCATTGCTGCCGGGCTTCAACTCGAAATTCGACAGCCTTGTTAAGGGTTCAGCCTGCAATCTGCAGATTGACGGCCTTGGGGCCCTTGCCGCGGCGATCCGGCTCCGTGTCGAAGCTTACCTTCTGGTTTTCCGTCAGACCGGCCAGCCCGGAGGCCTGGACGGCAGAAATGTGAACGAAGATATCGGCGCCGCCCCGGTCCGGCTTGATGAAGCCGAAGCCTTTGTCGGTATTGAAGAATTTTACAGTGCCAGTCTCGGCCATGCGTCAGGTCCTTTTCTCTCTGCCCGCCATCCACACGGGCAGCATCATAGCATTGCCTCCTTGCGGGAGGTGTTGGCAGGCAATTCTTGAAATGTGAGAAAAAGGTCCCCTCTACCTCGGCCTGCCCCAGACAGGACTTTCGCCTGCCTTTTTCGGAACCGGCTGACCGGAATATTAGCGTTTCCGGCGCGCAAATACTTAAGGACTTCCCATGCTCGCAAAATGCCCGAACGAGGCGAGAGTGCGGCGTTTCCGGGATTTTGGCAAGCAAAAGTTTTTTAACGTGTCGTTCAGGGCACACTCCCGCCAACAGCCAATTCGCGCAAAAACGCAAAATTTCCTTCGTGAATGCGGAATGATTAACGTTTTATATCGTCTGCAATCTAAGTTGCGAGCAGATTTTCCCAAAAATGCAACGTAAACGGGCTTTCCGAATTCCTTAATTTTTTTTCGAATCCGGCATCCACCCATATTTGGACGCGTGTTCAGGCGGCAGGCAGGCGGCGGCGGGTCAATCCCGGCGCCAGCTCGACTACAAGCATAGCGGTAAACATTAGCGCACAACCTGTATATCCAGTCGCCGGCATCGACTCACCGAGCAGCAGGGCTGCGAGCGAAGCACCGAAGAGCGCTTCGGAAGAGAGGAAGATCGCCGCCTGGGATGGCGTGGTGTACCGCTGGGCGATCACCTGCAGCACGAAGGCCAAGCCTGACGAGAAGATGCCGACATAGAGGATCTCTGGGCCTGCCGCCCATATGGCCGAAAGGGCGATCGGTTCGACCGCTGCGGCAATGACGAGGGCGCAGACCGCGGTGACGGCGAATTGTGTGGCCGACACCGCAAGCGGCCTGCCGGTTTTGGAAACCGTCGTGCCGGCAAGGCTGATCTGAATGGCCCAGAAGAAGGCGCAGACGACTGTCAGTAGATCTCCCGTTGTCAGCGCCGAGAGATGACCGCCGGACAGGAGGTAGATGCCGGCGAGAGCCATCAGCGCGCCCGGCCATATGATCCAATGGGGGGCGCGGCGCAGGAAGAAGACGGAAATGAGCGGCACGAAGACGACATAAAGGCCGGTGATGAAGCTGGAATTCGTCACCGTCGTCGTCTGCAGGCCGATCTGCTGCGTGGCTGCGCCGGAGAAAAGGGCAAGGCCGGTGAGGATGTAGAGTTTCGCGTGGTGTGCGCTTGTCCTCACTGTCGCCTTGCGCGCTTCCAGAACGACGAAAGGCAGCACGGCCAATGTGGCGACGGCGAAACGCAGCGCGATGAACCAGAAGGGGCCGATCGCCTTCATAGCCGTCGACTGAGCGACGAAGCCGCCGCCCCAGATGGCAGCCGCAAGCAATAGAAGGAGATTCGCCTGAACGCGCGTCATGTCGTCCTCGAAGGTTGAAGGGGAAGGTGCTTGAAGCGGTTAGCAGTTGCGTTTCCATTCGGCAAGGGTGAGGTTTTGGCGGGTCGCCGAAGTTGATCGATTGCGCCTTGGGCGGCCTCTACTTTGCTCTGAAACGTCTTCCCGTTGGTGATCGCTCTGTTCTCCCAACCGCCTTGAGATCATGTTCCTGTGGAAACAAAAGATGGCTGCGGTGGCAATGCCGCCCGATTGTGTGGAGAGTTAGAGCGTGTCAAGTGAATGTAGTGGGAGCGCTTCTTATGGACGGGAATATTTAGGCTTTATTGCGCTGTTGGGTCTCCTGGTCCTTGCTATGGGACCGGCTCATGCCCGCGATGCTGTGAAAAGTGGAACAATAAAGCGGAACGGATCGAAATTCAGTTATCAAGTTACCGCCCTAACTTTCGAACAATCGCAGAATTGAAGTCATTCACAGCGGGAAAAAGTATACAGGCCCGCTGGCCGAAATGTCGTTTCGCGACCGCCATTTGCAGGTTTTCGAGATGGTGGCCAGACTGATCAAAACCACCTGCCAGGGCGGTGTTTCCTCGCTCGGAAATATCTGGCTGAGCAAAGATCCGGAACAAGACGAGGATCCTGACGCTAGGCATCCTCAATACTTCATCTGGGAATATAGCTGCAAATAGATCCCTCGAGACCGATCGGGATCTCAGCCGTTGTTGGCATCGGCGCGCGAGACCCTGAGCAGCGCGCCGTCGTCCTCGTCCGTCACCATCAGCAACGCGCCGTCGGGCGCGACGACGACGTCGCGAATGCGCCCATAGTCGCCTTCGAAAAGGCGTTCCTCGGCAACGAAGGCGCCACTCTCATCCCGCTGCATTCTCGATAGCAGCTGGAATTTCAGCGCTGCGACGAGGAAGTCGCCGTCCCATTCCGGGAACATGGCGCCGCGATAGACCGCGAGCGCGCCGGGCGCAATTGACGGATCCCAGTACTGCAGCGGCTGCTCCAACCCTTCCTTGGCGGTACCTTCGCCGATCTCGGCGCCGGAATAATCGCGGCCGTAGGTGATGATCGGCCAACCGTAATTCTTGCCGGCTTCGGGCTGGTTGATTTCGTCACCGCCGCGCGCGCCGTGCTCGACCGTATAGAGCTTGCCGTCCTTGGTATCGAAGGTGATGCCCTGCGGGTTGCGGTGGCCCTTCGACCAGATTTCCGGCAGCGCCTTGCCGCCGTCCTTGAAGGGATTGTCGGCGGGAATGCTGCCGTCGGCATTGATATGGATGATCGCGCCGGCATTGTCCTGCCAATCCTGGGAACGGTCGCGGTCGCCGCGGTCTCCAACGCTGATGAACAGTGTGCCATCACGGGCAATCGCGATCCGCGAGCCATAATGAATGTTGGTGGATGTGAAGCGCCGCATGCCGAACAGAGGCGTTACAGCCTCGAGCTTCTTCTCGTCAGCGGAAAGCTTCGCGCTGAAGGCTTCGGTGCCGGAGCCCTGGTCATTCCTCATGGCGGCGGTGAAGTAGAGCTTTCTGCTCGTGGCAAAATCCGGGGCGAGCGCCAGATCCAGTAGCCCACCCTGGCCGCGAGCGCTGACCTTGGGCACATTAGCGATCGGATCGGACAGTTTGCCGTCGCGGATAATGCGCATGCGGCCGGGCCGCTCGGTAACGATATAGCCGCCGCCGGGCAGTGCCTCGACCGCCCAAGGATGGTCGAGCCCATCGGCGAGTTTTTCGACACGAACAGCGGGACCCTGTGTATTGACGGTATCGGCCGCGTTGGCCGATATGGCGCCTGCGAACGCTAGCGCTGCAGCGAAATGGAAGGCGGATACTCTCTTCATCTTGCTCCCCGTCGTCTCTTCATGCTGAACCTGGAGCAGGCAGGGGACGGCTTCAACCCTCATATGCCTTGCAATAACGGCTTTGTGTTTGCCGGTTGAACGGAACCTGTCGCCTCGTCATCGACCAATTCCGCTTCGAGGATGTAGCGCAGCGGCCCGCGTTCTGTCGCGTCGAAGGGCCAGCAGGTGGTCAGCACGAGATGGCGACCGTCGGAGGCGGGATCGATGCCGCTGGCATCCCAGGGAGCGATGCGGCCTTCGCCGGCCTTGAAGGTCAGGACTTTGCCGTCGCGGCGGGTGACTTCGATGGCGTCGCCCGGCTTTATATATTGCAGCCAGCGAAAGTGGGTGTCGCGATGAGCGGCGATGACCGCGGTGCCTTCATCGCCTGGCTGCGGCGTGTTGGCGAGCCAGGCAGGACCAAAGGCGAGAGCCTCGCCGGAAGCGCCGGAAAGCACGATTGCCTCCTTGCCGAGGCGCGGTGCGCGCACCTTGGCTTCCGTGGTGAAGTCCGCCCAAGGCCAGGGTTTTGCCGCTTCGCCCCGCAGTTCCGCAGCGAAGGCGCGTTTCAGCAGCACCTGAGAGAGCTCTGCCTTGGCCTTCAGCAGCAAACCGTCGCCGATCAGCGCCAGGCCGTAGAGCGCCAGGCCGGCAATCCCAATGGCGATTGCCTTTTCGATCGACGAAAGGCGCCAGAGGAAAAAGCCCTTCTTCTGGCGCGCCTTCGGTCTGTCATGGGCCGTGGCCGCGGCCATGGCGAGTTCCAGGTAGGTCGGAAGCGGCTCGAATTCAGCCGCTTCCTCATTCCTGCCGGCAGGGCGACTAGAGGCCATTGCGCCTGCCTCCGGTGGTGATGACGCCTTTGAGGCGCCGGCGCCACACGGCCAGTCCGCTTGCCGCCGTCAGCGCCAAGAGCAGCATGGTAAGCCCGCGCATGATCTGTTCGTCGGCGCGGGTCGCCGTCTGCGGCAGGTTCACGGTCGAAGTCTTCTGCGCGATCATGGTGGCGGCCTTCGCGGTCGGAGCTGCGGCCATCAGGTTTGCGATCTCCGGCGATGCGCCGCGCCCGTGGATGACGGCGGCAGCGTGCTGCGATCCGGAACCCTCCGTCGGCGTGATCGAGCCATGGGGTTGCCCGCCGCCAAGCGGCGCAGCATTTTCGCCGAACACCTTCCCGAAATCCCAACCGTCAGGCAGGTTGAGCGGCAGCTTTGCCGAGCCGAGCGGCTCGTTTGCCGGCCGTGACGGCGTGACGTCGACGGCGACGAGGCTGGTGACGCGGGAGACGAGGTGGTGGGCAAGCGCCACCGTCTCGATAACCTTGTCGAGCGCGGCAGGATCCCGGCGCTCATAGGCGCGGGTTTCAAAATCGTCGATCTTGCGCCGCGCCCAGAGCTTGGAGATGCCCTTGCCGTCGGCGGCGTGAGCGATATCCATCTCGACGCGCCAAGGCTGGTCGCCCGTCTTGCCGATGATCTGCAGCTTGCCGGCTGGCTTATCCTCAGGCAGTTCCGCCGTCAGCACGACGGGCTCGCCGCTATAAAGGTCGGGCATCGGGTTCGGCGTGATGTCCTCGGCCGCGATGCCTTCGAAATTCGCGGCGATATCGGTCATGGCGGGGTTCTGCAGCTTGGCGAAGAGTTCGCCCATGCGGCTTGCCACCTGATCGGCCGATCCGATCTGGGTGAACGTGCCGCGGCCGATTTCGGCGGCCTTGCTCATGAAATAAGTGTTCGGCGCCGAGCCGATGCCGACGGTGAAGACGCGGGCATCGCCACGGTTTGCGGTGATTTCCTGAAAGAGCTGCTGCTCGTTGCCGATCGCGCCGTCGGTTAGGAACACGATCTGGCGTAGCGCCCCGCTTGCGACCGGGCCCTGGTTGCGCAGCGCGTCCTCGAGGGCGGGCAGCATTTCGGTGCCGCCGTCGGCGGTCAGGCCTCTGACATAAGCGATGGCTTTTTCGCGATTGTCTGGCGTGGCGGCGACGAGACCCTTGAAATAATCGGTCATCGTGTCGTCGAAACGGATGACGTTGAAGCGGTCATCCGGATTCAGCTTGGAAATGGCGAGCGCCAGGCTCTGTCTTGCCTGCTCGATCGACTGGCCGGACATGGAGCCGGAATTGTCGATGACAAAGACCACCTCGCGTTTGGCCGGCGCTGCCGCATCCGGCGCCGTCGGCGGGGTGACGAAGGCGAGCAGATAGGTCTTACCGTCCTTCACTTCGCGAAAGAGACCGGCGTTCGGCGTCTTGCCGGGAGCAGCCTTCCAGGTGAGTTCGAAATCCTTGTCGGCGGGAACGGAATCCCCCTTTAGGCTGATCGTCCTCGCCTGATCGCCGTCCCGTCCGATTTCGACCGCGTGGAAAGATGATGTGACGTCACCGAGCGGAAAACCCGCCTTGAGGTTGACGGTCAGCGAGACGGGGTTGATTTTTGCATTCTCGCGCGGATCGAGCACGGTGGCTTCGATCTTCTCACGGTTTTCCACCGGCTCGCTCGGCGTGGCGAAACCGGCGCCGTTGTTGAATTCGACCGTCTGGACGATCGGCGCCGGATTGTAGCGCGGTGCGACGACCATCGGGAAGCGCAGTGAGAACTCACCGCCCGACTGGCGGACAGTCTGCTGATATTCGATCTGCACGACGATTTCTTCGCCGGGGCCGACATTGGCGACCTGATTGGTAAAAATGTTCGGCCGCTGCTGTTCGAGCAGCGCCGTCTTCTTGCCTTCGGCCTTCGCCTGCTCGTAGATCTCCCGGGCTTCCTGGCGCGGCTTGATCTGGCCTTCGATCAAGCGTTCGCCGATCTGCATCTTCAGCGCGTCGACGGCGGAACTCTCCGGCAGCGGGAAGACATAGGTGCCCTCGACCCAGCCCTGGCTCGGGTTCTGGAAGCGCTGCGTCACCTTCACCCTGGCGATCGGTCCCGAGACGTCGATTGCGACGTCGGTCTTCAGCCGCGGCGCTTCGACGTAGAAGCCGGGTTCCTTCGCCGGGAAGAGCAGCGAGCCGCTATTGACGTCGTTCGGCCGGACAAGGGCCGCGAGCTGGCCGGATGTCTGCTGCGCCTCGGCGCGCGCGGCTGAGGCAAGTCCCAGCATGGCTGCGAGGCACGCGGCAAAGGCAGTGGCGGCGACAAGAAATGAAATGGAAATCCGGCGCATGCGCATGCGCCCGATGGCGAACTCATCTTCCAGAAACATTGGCGTACCCTCAATAACCAATTTTGGATAACGCAATGATGCGGCTTCGATCTCGGCGCGCTCGCGACCGAATTGCGGCGGCGTGCGGCATTTGTTGCGGCTTATTCGTGGCGAAGGGCGAATCCGACAATGCCCCTGATTTCTAAGGGTTTAGGTGACAAAAACGCGACGGTTGCCAACGCGAAGTGCCGGACGTGATGCGGTCGAAATGCATGGCCCTCAACCGTCGAGGCTCATTCCGCGGCTCTCATGGACGGGTGATCCTGTAGACCAGCAAATCATTTGAATCCGTGAGCTTGGTTGCGGTCCTGTCCAGATAGTCGATCACGCCCTTATGATGCTCGACGAACAGCAGGTCCTGCTTGTCCGTGGCGTTCTTGGCCACGCCGAACAGATCCGCGCCCTGCGCGCGCAGTTCCTCGAGCTGTGCGATCGCGGTGGCGTCATCCGCGACGAATTTCGACCATTCGGAATCGCCTCCGCCGGGCGGGAATACCCAGCCGCGCGCCCTGCTGTAGTAAACTGCGACGGGATCGCCGACTTCGGGCGCGATGGCGACGACGAGGTCGCCCGGTTGCGTCAGCCGCGCCAGTTCCTCGCCAAGCAGCTTGCCCTTCATCGCGATTGGCTTCTTCATCGTCCTCACGAGGGGAAGGGTCGACCAGCCGAGCGCTATGGCCACGATACAGATCGAGCGAAGCATCACCGCCGGCGTTAGAAAGGTTGTCGATGAAAGCCTTGCCAGAAGAAGCGCGCCATGGCCGCAGAATATCGCGACCGGCACATGGAAGATGTGGAGGTTCCACACATTGCTGGTGATCTCGCCCGCCGCCGCCAGATAAAGGATCGATGCCGCGGCCAGCCACACATAGGGAATGGCCGAAAGGATGCGTTGCTTCGGGTCTTCGGCGGGTCTGGGCGGCATCCACATGCCGACCGCGAACAGCACCATGAACGGATAGCCATAGAACCATAAAACCGAGGTGTTCCATGCGGATTTGAAGTAGAACCTGTCCCTGACATATGTCCAGAAGCCGTAATCCCAGATATAGCCGCCGCTGCCGGCGAAATGAAACGGCGGATAGCTGCGGGCGAGATAGATCGCCCAGCTGAAATATGCGCCGATGATGGTCAGGCTCAAAAGCCCTGACAGGAAGACCAAGCTCGCCCGCTTCCACTTCTTCTCCAGAATCCAGCAGACCATCAGATAGAAGATGACGGCGCCGGCGGCGATGCCCGGAGGCTTTGACAGCACGCCGAGCGAGAAGCTGGCCGTGGCGAGCGGCAAGAGCCAGCCGCTGCCGCCGACCCAGTATTTGGCGAACAGCCAGACACCAAGAGTGACCAAAGCTAGCATCGCGGGATCGGGAAGAAACGAGCTGTCGATCTGGATTGCCGCCGGCATCAGCGCGTAGGCCAATGCCGCCGCATGGGCGTGCATCTCGCCCCAGCACAGCGCCGTCAGCCTGTGCAGCGAAAACACGGTCAGCAGACCGAAGAAGGCTGCGACCACGCGGCCGAACCAGTCGTGCCAGCCGAAGAGTTGGTAGAGCAGGGCTGTAAGGTAGCTGACGATCTGGAACTCGCGGCCCTGATAGCTTGGCCCGGGCCCGGTCCAACTGACCTCGGGAAAGAAGATGTTCCAGCTGCGCTGCTGGAAGTTGTCGGCCATCATGGCGGTGCTTATCTCACGCCAACTGAAGCCGTCGACCAGCGGCAAGGTGATCTTGTGGAACCTGAAGACGATCGCAATAATCAGGATCCCCAGCAAGATCGCCGTGTCGACGTTCAGATAATTGCGGGAAGCCATTTCCCGGTCGATCGTCTCCCGCGGGTATTGCCGACTTTCGGACCGATTCAATTCCAGGGCGTCCGGCGCGAGACGCAGCGGTGCGGAGGGCTTGCGGGGCGGCTTTCTCATGCCGGCAGTTCATCAGCAGCGGCTTAAAAAGCAATTCATCCAAATTGAGTACTGACCCTCCTCCCTCGTGCTGAGATGGCAAGTACCCCGGCTCGCCCTGTGTGGCGAAAACGATCAATAAGAATCATTGCCCCCATCACGCCTTTGCGCTTGAAATGCCGTCATACATTGGACATAGAGCTAACCGCAGAACTCCGGTCCCGGCTTTCTGCCCGTTTCAACCATTAGGACCGATATCATGGCCTTCCTTGCCGATGCTCTTTCCCGTGTGAAGCCTTCAGCCACCATCGCTGTCTCTCAGAAAGCGCGCGAGCTGAAAGCAAAAGGACGCGACGTCATCGGCCTCGGCGCCGGCGAGCCGGATTTCGATACGCCCGAGAATATCAAGAAGGCCGCCATCGACGCGATCAACCGCGGCGAGACGAAGTACACGCCGGTTTCTGGCATTCCCGAACTGCGCAAGGCGATCGCCGCCAAATTCAAGCGTGAGAACGGCCTGGAATATTCCTGGGAGCAGACGATCGTCGGCACCGGGGGCAAACAGATCCTGTTCAACGCCTTCATGGCGACGCTGAACCCCGGCGACGAGGTCGTGGTCCCTGCGCCCTACTGGGTTTCCTATCCCGAGATGGTGGCGCTGTGCGGCGGTACGCCGGTTTTCGTTTCCGCCACCCAGGAGCATAATTTCAAGCTTCAGGCCGCCGATCTCGAAAAGGCGATCACGCCGAAGACCAAGTGGTTCATCTTCAACTCGCCGTCCAACCCGACGGGTGCTGCCTATACGCATGCCGAGCTGAAGGCGCTGACCGACGTGCTGATGAAGCACCCGCATGTCTGGGTGCTGACCGACGACATGTACGAGCACCTGACCTATGGCGACTTCAAGTTCGTCACGCCTGTCGAAGTCGAGCCGAAGCTTTACGACCGCACGCTGACGATGAACGGCGTCTCCAAGGCCTATGCGATGACCGGCTGGCGTATCGGCTATGCGGCCGGCCCGATCCAGCTCATCAAGGCGATGGACATGATCCAGGGCCAGCAAACCTCGGGCGCGACGTCGATCGCCCAGTGGGCGGCCGTCGAAGCGCTGAACGGCACTCAGGACTTCATTCCGGCCAACAAGAAGATCTTCGAAGGCCGTCGCGATCTCGTCGTGTCCATGCTGAACCAGGCCAAGGGCATCGTCTGCCCGGTTCCGGAAGGCGCCTTCTACGTCTATCCGTCCTGCAAGGGCTTGATTGGCAAGACCGCCCCCTCCGGCAAGGTCATCGAGACGGACGAGGATTTCGTCTCCGAGCTTCTGGAATCGGAAGGTGTGGCCGTCGTTCACGGTTCGGCCTTCGGTCTCGGCCCGAACTTCCGCATTTCCTACGCAACCTCGGAGGATTTGCTCGAGGAAGCCTGCCGCCGCATCCAGCGCTTCTGCGCCGCCTGCAAGTAAGCCGGTTGCGCCAACTTCGATTGAAGGCCCGCCGGCGACGGCGGGCTTTTTGTTCGTGTGTTGACGCTGTGGCTGCATGTAGCTACATTTGATGTCATGAAGATCGTTTCAATCCGTGACGCGAAGAACCGCCTGACCGAGCTTGCCCGCGAGGTCGAGGAAGGTGAGACCATTGTCGTGACCCGGAACGGCAAGCCGGTCTTCGATCTCGTGCCGCATCAGAAGCGCGGCGGTTTGAACCTGGAAGCGGGCGAAGCCTATCTGCGTTCCAAGGGCATCACGAGGACGGAGATGTATATCGCCGACGACTTCGACGATCCTCTGCCGGAAGATTTCCTTTTGAAGCCGCTGCCGTGACCATGCGGGTCCTGCTTGACACGCACATGGTGATCGCGATTGCGCAGAAGCACCTGACGAAACGTTTTCCGCGTGTCGAGCGGCTGCTTTCTGACGATGCCGCCAGCGGGTTCGTCAGCGTCGCCAGTCTCTGGGAAATTGCCATCAAGACGAGGCTAGGCAAATTGCAGCCGGGATTGCCGTTAGAGACCATTCCCGTCTATCTCCGGGAGACCGGACTGACGATCCTGCCCGTCGACGTCCCCCACGTCATCACCGCTGCCGATCCCGAGCCCGAGACGCGCGATCCCTTCGACCGCCTGCTGCTAGCGCAGTGCAGGGTCGAGGGCTTGCAGCTTGTGACGGTCGACCGATTGCTTGTCGACCATCCGCTGGCGCTGCGCCTCTGAAGCGCGTCGCAATCTTTCATCTTCGCTCCCAGCGCTCCAGGTTTTTGATTTCTCGCATGTCGTCATCGCAAAACCGCTGCACACTTTTGCGCGACATGCTTTAGGCTTCCATTCTGATTGAAGACCTTGCGGCAACGATTCGGCTTTGCCTCGCAAGTCGTTGAATTCCGATTCAAATCGTGAGGGGGGAGCGTCGGCGGCGCGGGTGATCTCAGGTTGCGGGCGGCCGTCAAACCAACTAGATATCCGCCATCAAGTTCAAGTTGCCGCTTTGGGAGGCCGGATTTTGCAGCAGAGTGCCGTCATCGTCTGTTCCGACGTCAACATGCTGCCGGCAGCCTGCTGCACCCTGCTTTCCGTCAAGCGCAATCTGGCGAGGGCCGGTGAATTCCTGCTTCTCGGCATCGACCTGAAGCCGAACGAGGTCGCCGAGGTCGAAAGCTTCGCGCACCTGCATGGCATGACCATCAAGGTGCTGCCCTATGCGACGCCGGATACGGCGCGCCAGGCGCGGGGCCGTTGGTCCGCCGCCACGCTGGCGCGGCTCTATATGGATCTGCAAATTCCAGATAATATCGTGCGCCTGCTTTACCTCGACGCCGATGTGCTGGCGGTAGCGTCCGTCGACGAACTCTTCACCAGGGATCTCCAGGGCAAGGCGCTTGCCGCCGTCGATGACTATGTCATGGCCTTTCCCGAGAAGGCGGGCGCGCGGCAGCGCAAGATCGGCATGAGCGAGGGCGGGCGCTACTTCAACGCGGGCGTCTTGCTGTTCGACTGGTCGGTCTGCCGAGCAAAGGGGCTTTTTGCCAGGACCCGGGAAGTCTTCGAGGAGCGCTCGCATCTGTTCGAAAACAACGACCAGGATGCGCTGAACGTTACGTTCGACGGCGACTGGCTGGTGCTCGATCCGTGCTGGAACACGCAGACGGGGCTTTTGCCGTTCATCGACCGACCGGCCATCCTTCATTTCACCGGTCGTAAGAAACCGTGGCAGGCGACCGTTCCCTGGGTGCACCGTCGGATAGCCGAGCGTTATGCCGAGGATCTCCGCAACACGCCGTGGGCCTCCTTCTGCAAGCAGCCGTCAGCGGCGGGCCGGGTTGCCGGTTTCTTCTCGCACGTGGGAAAGCAGATCGGCGGGCTGACGCGGCTTGCACAGATGCGCGCCTATTTCAGCAACAGCTAGATCGTCCTTGGAAAGTGCATGTGAGCCGATGGAATCAATTCCGAGCGATATCAGGACTACGACCGCCGAAGATGGCGAAGTGAATCTCTTGACACCAGAAGCGTGGAAGGCTTTGCTGTCGCGCTATTCCCACATCGTGCTTGTGGCGAATAGCGAAGCGGTCGATTTCGAACGGCTCAGAAGCGAGCTGCCGGAGACCGCGCTCTACGTCTTCTTCAACAATGTCTACAAGGTGCTCGACGAGCCCTTCGCCGGTCATGCGGTGCTGGTTGCCCGCAGCGGCGTGATGGGCGCCAATATCGTCCACCGTCGCGAGGTGGGCGATGTGCTGCGCTTCTTTGCCGGCGATGACTTCCTGGGTGTCATCAATATTCGCGTCTCCCCGGAGGAAAATTTCAGCGAGGAAAGCCGCTTCAGAGGCGCCAAGGCCCGCCACCTCGATCTGACGCAGATGCTTGGCGATCTCTATCCCCAGGGCAAAATCGCCACGAGCGGCTTTGCAACGGCGCTCTGGATCGCCGACCTGCAACTGCCGGGCAAGATCCTGCTTGCCGGCTTTTCGGCCAAGAGAAGCGAGAAGTGGAAGGTCTTCGACGTGCATGATTGGACGTTCGAGCAGATCTTCCTGCGACTCTTTGCCAGGATGGGTTCGATCTCGATGTTGGGCGGGGTCGATGCCAGCCCCTATTCGGCGCTCGCCAAGCGGTTTCCACAGGTGCCGCCGATCGAGATCGCGATGACGGCGGCCGAAGTCTTGTCCGAGCGGCTCCACAATGCGAACGGCCAGATCGACCGGCTGATGTCGGTCACCAAATCCATTCGCGCCGTCGAAAACTTCTTTCGGCGCTTCAAGCCGAAAACCCGTAAAGAGCGCTACCTCGAAAAAACGAAGAAATGATAGCCGCCGGTTCTCGTCGGAGGGCGTGACCTGCCGAAAGAGTTTCTTCGGCGATCAATCTCCGCGCCGTCTTCAAAGCCCCAGCGCCGTCAGCATGACGAAGGTAGAAAAGAGGATGAAATGCGTCATGCCCTCGATGGCATTGGTCTCGCCATCGTTGAGATTGATTGCCGCGGCAATCAGCGTGATCGCGACCATCACCGTCTGCACCGGAGTCATCGCCATGATGAGGGGTTGGCCGGTATGGAGCGCGATCGCCTCCATGGCGGGCACTGTCAGGATCACCGTCGACAGCGAGGCGCCCATGGCGATATTGACCGTCGCCTGCATCCGGTTTCTCAACGCCGCTCTCAAGGCGGTCAGGATCTCGGGTGCGGCCGAAATCGCCGCGACGACGACGGCGGTGACGGCGATCGGGGCGCCGCTGTCGCGCAGGCCCTCAGCCATGAAAGCCGACATGAACTCCGCGAGCACGCCGATGATGACTATGCCTGCGAGGATGCTCACGATCGAGACCGCCGCCGACTCCTCGGTGTCGCGTTCGTCGTGACTTTCCTTCTTCCGCTCGGAGCGCGGATAGCTGTAACTGAAGAAATAGCTGTGCTGCCCGACCTGCATGCGCAGGAAGAGGCCGTAAAGCGCGATCATCGCGACGATGGTGAAGGCGGAATAATAGTGCCACTTATCGCTCGGCACGAATTCCGGCACAACCATGGAAATGCCCATGGCGGTGAGGATCATCACACCGTAGGTCTTGCCCGAATTGTCGTTATAGGGCTGCTCGCCGTGTTTGAGGCCGCCGAGCAGGGCGGCGAGGCCGAGAATGCCGTTGATATCGAGCATCAAGGCCGAATAGATCGTGTCGCGCACCAGCGTCGGAGAACTCTCGCCGGTCATCATGATGGCGAGGATGAGGACTTCGACGGCGAGGGCGGAAAGTGTCAGGATCATCGTGCCGTAGGGATCGCCGACCTTGACGGCGAGCAGTTCGGCGTGATGGGCGACGCGGATCGAGGCAAGCACGATGGTGCCGACCAAGGCCGCGGCGGCGAGCAGCGCGACACCGCGTCCCATTTCGATCACTGCGTGTTCAAGGAGATACGCGATCATCGCGGCGGCAAGCGCGGCGACGAGATATTTTTCCGCTTTAAAGCGTGAAGCGATGCCCAAATCAAAGCTCCCGTTGCGATTCATGCCTCTTAACTAAGTCACTGATTCGGGATGGGAAGCGCGCCACCGCACTCGGCTATTTGCAGTCTTCGGCGTTTAATGGAATACTGAACGCCATCGGGGCCGGAAAGCAGATCGCGGCGTCCTCGTATTCTCGTCAAGCGGCCGCGATGATCCGGATCCTGTCCGGAGGCGTGCGAATGCGCAACATAAAGATGAGGAGACGGATGCATGGTCAAGGTGGTCTACGAAGTCGTGCCGCATGACGGCGGCTGGGCCTATAGACTGGGAGGCGTCTATTCCGAAGCATTTCCGAGCCATGCCGACGCGCTCGAAGCTGCGCGTATCGTCGCGGCCGAACAGCAGGTCGGCGGCGATTCCGCCGAGATCAGCTGGCAGGACGAAAACGGCAAGTGGCACGAGGAATACGCCGAGGGCGGAGACCGGCCGGAAACGGAAGTGGTGGACGGCCTATGGCAGGATCGCGCGACCGGAGCCCCGCATGGCGCGTGACGCTAGGCATTGCCCTTCAATGCCCGCGCGACTATCGCGTCGACAAGTCGCGCTTCTGCGCGGTATAGCGATCGCCGTCCGTCCTGAACTCGGCTGCCAGTCTGCGTTTGAGCGCGGCATATTCGCTCGCCGACTCCGGATGCGCGATGAGAAAATCCCGGAAAGCCAGCCTGTTTCGATGTGTGCCATTGCCGGCCGGGCAGAGGTAGACCCGTTCCGCCGGTGCCGAGCCTCTCGATAAAAATGCCCAGACGTCGTCGTCATAGCGATTGCCGCGCGGTTCATAGGCTTCCGCCAGAAGCACCGCTGTGGCATCGGCGACATGCTCGAGGCCGGGAAGAACGATGTCGATATCGATCAGAGGCTTGGCGATCATGCCCGCTATCGACGTGCTGCCGATATGATCGATCGAGAGCGCCTGCGGCAGCCAGGTGAGCAGCCGGCTGCGGATGCGCCGGAAATCCGCCGGCCATTGCGGATCGTAAGGCACCAGTTCAACCGGATTGTGAGGTGTCATCTTTATCCTGTTAGAGCGATGTCAGCAAAATGGTGATGCGGTTGGGTGTCGGGAATCGCGAGAAAACAGGGGTATAAAGTGATACCCATCCCGGGTGGAGGCACGCTGCCGACCCCTTGAATTGTGCATGATTCTTTTCGGAAATCGATTCCGATTTTGTGAATATCCGCCAGAGCATGATGCCGAAAAGTAGGAGCGGTTTTCGGACGACATCATGCTCTAACTCTTTAATTTAGAACAGTATTCAGATTTAGGCCGACCAGGCCCAAAATCATCCTGTTCTAGTCGAATACCGGTAGTAGTCCTGCAGGCCGTTGACCAGCGCGTCGAAAGTGACGCGGCAGCGCGGCGAGGATTTCAGGCTCTCATGCATCGCCACCCAGGTGCCGAGCGGGATGTTGAAAACATCGGCCAGGAGATGCACGAGATCAGGGTTCTCCCGTGCAAGCCCGACTTGGCAGAGGCCGATGCCGACGCCGGCGCGGATCGCGGCAAGCTGGGCGAGGTTGCTGTCGGTCCGGTAGGCGAATTTGATGCCATCGGGCACCGGATAGCGCTTCATCACCAGGCGGACATAGGCCGTCTGCCGGTCAAAGCCGATAAGCCGATGATGTGGGAGGTCAGCCACGCTTTGCGGAATGCCATATCTTTCGAGATAGCGGCGATGGGCATGGAAGCCGAGCGGAATATCGCCGATGCGGCGCACGACGAGCGCATCCTGCTGCGGTTCGGCCATGCGCACGGCAATATCGGCCTCGCGATTCACCAGATCCTCGATCGCATCGGAAGCCGAAAGCTCGATCTGCAGCTCGGGATGGGCGTCCTGTAACGGCCCGAGAATCGCAGGCAGCACTTCGACGGCGATGACCTCGCTGGCGCTGATCCTGATCGTTCCGGCGACGCGTTCGCGTTGGCTGGATGCGGTCCGCAATAGCGCGGCGGTGGTTGCCGCCAGCGTCTCGGCATAGGGCTTCAGCGCCAGTGCTGCGTCGGTCGGCAGCAGACCGTTCGGCGATCGAGTGAAGAGTTCGGCGCCGATCGCCAGTTCCAAGGCATCGACATGGCGGCCTATGGTCGGCTGCGTCAACCCCAGCTCGCGGGCGGCGGCCGAGAGCGATCCGTGCTGGAGCACGCTGAGGAAACTGCGATAGAAATCCCAGCTCGGTTCGGGGTTCATATATTTTTGTATATCTGATCCACTGATTTCGTCAATTTCGTTTACCCAGCAACCGGAGCATATTCATTTCATGGATCGAAGGAGATGCATGTGATGAGCAGAGAGACGAAGAAGACCGCCCTTGTTCTCGGTGCAACCGGTGGGATTGGCGGCGCGGTTGCGCGAAAGCTGCTGGGGCGCGGCTGGCGGATCCGCGCGCTGAATCGTGATGCGGAACGGGCGATGCGGAACGAGCCGGCATTCGATTGGGTACAGGGCGATGCGATGAATGCCTGCGACATCCTGAAGGCGGCCGAAGGCGTCGGGCTGATTGTCCATGCCGTCAATCCGCCGGGCTACCGCGGCTGGGACAAGCTGGTGCTGCCGATGCTCGGCAATACAATTACCGCTGCCCGCGCTTTCGGCCTGCGCATCGTGCTGCCCGGCAACGTCTACAATTTCGGTCCCGATGCCCTGCCGATGCCGTCGGAGGAGAGCCCGCAGCATCCGGTGACCAGGAAAGGTGCGATCCGGGTCGAGATGGAGGAACGGCTGAAGGCGGCGGCGCAAGCCGGCATCGGCGTCATCATCGTCCGCGCCGGTGATTTCTTCGGCCCCGGCGCCACTGCCAACAGCTGGTTCTCGTCCGGCCTTGTGACGCCGGGCAAGCCGGTCAGCACGATCAAAAACCCCGGACGGCGTGGCGTCGGTCATCAATGGACCTACTTGCCCGACATGGCGGAAACCATGGCGCAGCTTATCGAACGGGCGGATCGGCTGCCGTCCTTTGCCGTCTATCATATGGACGGTTTCTGGGATGCCGACGGCATGCAGATGGCGGAAGCGATCAGGCGCGTTGCCGGCGGCACGGCGAAGATCAGGCGTTTTCCCTGGTGGATCGTGCCGCTCTCCGCGGCCTTCCTTCCCTTGATGCGGGAGATCATGGAGATGCGTTATCTGTGGAAGGTGCCGTTGCGGATGTCGAACAGCAGACTGACGGCTGAACTCGGAAACGAGCCGCGCACACCGATCGACGAAGCCGTCAAGGCGACGCTCGTGGCGCTCGGCTGCCTGTCCGAACCGCAGCATCAGCAGCCTGCGTCCGCCGTTGTCGGGCATTCACTGCAGGGCGGACATTAAGCCGCAAGTTCGGAAAGGGCGAGCCGGGCGACCATCAGAGCCGTCTCGACCTGAGGCGTGTTTGCGTCTCCGAGGAACCAGGCGGCCGAAAGGCCGGAATAGGCGGCGATCCACTGCAAAAGCCGCTTCGGCTCGAGCCTCGCTTCCATCGAGACGACGGCGAGCTGGCGGCGGAAACGGCTGGGATCGGTGATGGTTGGCAGCTCCTCGTTGGCAAAGATATTGGCGAAATCGAAGCCGCGTTCGCCATGAAGGCGCTTCGGATCGATCGCCAGCCAGCCGCGTGTCTCGAAATCGAGAATATTGCCGTGGTGAATGTCGCCGTGGAGGATGGTGACTTCGCGCGGGTCGGAAAGAAGAGCGTTGGCGACCGTCGAGCAATCGGCAAATGTGCCGCCAACTTTATCGGCCGTCGGCTCCAGTTCACGGAACCAGCGTGTGAGGGGTATTGGATCGGGAAGCGGCTTTTGGCGCGGCGCATGCAGCCTTGCGGCCGTCCGGCAGAGGATACGGCTGGCCTCGTCGTCTTCGCCATTCATCGCCATGGCAAGCAGCGACCGTTTGCCCGTCGCCCGTTCCAGAAGCACGGCGTCGCCCTCATGGGCGTAGACATGGGCAGCGCCATCGCCGTCCCACCATTGCATCAACAGCGCGCCATATCGTTCGTCGGTGTCGGTCGCGACCTTCAGCATGGCGGGCCTATCCTGCCAGAAGACCGGCAGCAGGCGGCTCGATTGGGTGAGGATCGGCTCGCCGTCGGCAACGAGCGACCAGCGATCGAGATAGGGAGCGAACATGGCGACACCGTACAAAGATGGAGCGGAAATGGAAATCCCGCCTCTCAGCGGGATTTCGCAATTCTGATCCGAAGGCCTCAGGCGACCTTCTCGACAGCGGAATAGTCGATGTAACCCTTGGCGGTGCCGCCGTAGAAGGTCGACTGGTCCGGCGTGTTGAGCGGCAAGTTCTTTGCTAGCCGTTCGACGAGGTCGGGATTGGCGATGAAGGGCTTGCCGAAGGCGACGAGGTCGGCGCGGCCGCTTTCGACGGCATCGACCGCCAAGTCGCGGTCATAGCCGTTATTGACCATCCAGTTGGCCTTGCCATCGGCCTTTTCATAGGTCCGGCGCAGTGCCTTGTAGTCGAATGGAGGATTGTCGCCCTGCTTGTAATCACGGTCGCCGCCCGTCTGGCCTTCGATGACGTGGATATAAGCGAGGTCGTATTTGGCCAGTCCCTCAACGACATGGGCGAAGGTGGCCTGCGGATTGGAATCGTAGCTTTCGCCCGACGGCGTCACCGGTGAAATGCGGATCGCGGTGCGGCCGGCACCGACTTCCCTCACGACGGCATCCACGACTTGGAAGGCCAGGCGCGTGCGGTTCTCGATCGAGCCGCCATATTGGTCGGTGCGGTCATTGACGCCGTCACGAATGAACTGGTCGAGCAGATAGCCGTTGGCGCCATGAATTTCGACACCGTCAAAGCCGGCGTCGATGGCGGCGCGGGCAGCCTTGCGGTAATCCTCGACGATGCCAGGGATTTCGGCGGTTTCGAGCGCACGCGGCTCGGAGGTGTCGGCGAAGCTGCCGCTGCCGTCGGCGTTGACCAGGTAGGTCTTGGCCTTGGCGACGCGATTGGTCGAGGAGACCGGCTTGCTGCCGTCCGGCTGCAGCGTCGTGTGCGAAATACGGCCGACATGCCACATCTGTACGACGATCTTGCCGCCGGCGGCGTGAACGGCGTCGGTCACACGCTTCCAGCCTTCGAGCGCTGCCTTGCTATAAAGACCGGGCACGTCGGCATAACCCTGGCCTTGATGGGTGATCGCAGTCGCTTCGGTGATGATCAGTCCTGCCGTGGCGCGCTGGCGGTAATATTCGACGTTGAGGTCGTTGGGGATCGCGCCCGGCGAGCGGTTGCGAGTGAGCGGCGCCATGACGATGCGGTTCTTGACGGTGATGTCGCCAACCTTGGTGGGCTCGAAAAGCTTGGCCATGATGGTCCTTTCTTTTGCGGGAGGATCACTCGGCGGGGGCAAGGGCGGCCCGGCCCCAGGCGGAGAGATGGTCGAGCGCCGCTGCGTCAAGGCCGATCGGGCCATCAGGGCTGCGGCGGAGATTTTACAGGTCCTGCGTCAGCTGCTTGAGGAAGGCTGCGATGGTGTCTTCGTTGCGCTTGTAGAAGATCCATTGTCCCACGCGTTTGGTGGTGACGAGGCCGGCGCGGTGCAGTGTCCCGAGATGGGCCGAAACCGTCGACTGCGACAGGCCGCACCGTTCGAATTGGCTGGCGCAGACCCCCATTTCGAAAGGATGCTCCTGCGTGAGGAAATGTTCCTCCGGATTTTTCAGCCAGTTCAGAATGGCCATCCGGGTGGGATGCGCGAGCGCCTTGATGATCTCGTCTCTGTCCATCGCCGTTTGTCGATCCATAAATCGTATTTTCTCGATATATGGATCGATGCTCGTCGATATGCAAATCACGGAGGCGTGAGGCGGCAGCCTGCCGCGTGTGCGCAAATTTTGTGCAAAAAAAGAGGGCCACCGGAAAACCAGGGCCCTTATAAGTTGTGAAGGTCAAAACCTCCAGAGGGGAACAGCTAATGCGGTGGTACTGGGAGAGAAACCACGAAATGCATCAGCCGAAAGGGATATGGTGCTTCCTTAGGCAGGTTTCAATGCTTTTTTGTGCATGCCTGCTATGCGCCGCACAATTTTTTTGCGGCGCGGCATACCTGGGTAAGCTAAGGCAAAAAAAGAGGGCCGCTGGAAAACCAGGGCCCTTATAATTGTGAAGGTTAAAAACCTCCAGAGGGGAACAGCTAATGCGGTGGAACTGGGAGGAAAAGCCACCATGTGCATCAGCTATGTGCGATATGGTGGTTTAATGGGCAAACGGCAACCCACATTTGTGCATGCCAGTCATGCGTCCCATGCATAGTATGGAAAACATTCCATAAATTTGATTAAAAATTCCAGTTTCTGGCCTTGCTGACAATGAAATCGCGAAAAGCCTTCAGCTTGGCGGCGTTCTTGATTTCATCGGGGTAGCAGAAATAGGTGTCGAAGGAGGGAACATCGGCGTTGATCGCCAGCTGAATCAGGCCGGGATCGCGTCCGACGATGTAATCCGGAAGGCAGGCGACACCGATTCCAAGGAGACAGGCGCGCTTGATCGAGGTCTGGCTGTTGATCTGCAGATGCGGGATCCGCTTGTTGTCGGACGAGCGGCCGGCGACCTCGAGCCAGTTGACATCGAGCAGGTAGCTCGGCGCCGGCTCGCCGAAGGTGATGATGCGGTGGTTGTCGAGATCCTCGATCTTCTGCGGCTCGCCATGGCGGTTGATGTAGGAGGGAGCGGCATAGACGTGCATGTGCACGGTGAAGAGTTTGCGTTGGATGAGGTCGGACTGCTGCGGCTGACGCAGGCGGATTGCGCAGTCGGCATGGCGCATGTTCACATCCACTTCCTCATTGTCGAGGATCAGCTGGATCTGCACATCGGGATAAAGCTGCAGGAATTCCTGGATCTTATCGGTCAGCCAGCCCTGGCCGAGGCCGACCGTCGTCGTCACACGCAGCTTGCCGGACGGCGTCTCGGTCGTCTCGGTGAGCTGCATCTTCACGGTTTCGAGCTTCAGCAGCACGTCATGGGCGGTGCGGTACAGCAGTTCACCCTGCTCCGTCAGGATCAGGCCGCGCGCATGGCGGTGAAACAGCTTGGTGCCGACATCCTGCTCCAGCGCGCTCACCTGACGGCTGATGGCGGATTGGGACAGATGCAGCTTATCAGCCGCGTGCGTGAACGAACCCGCCTCGGCAGCTGCGTGGAAAATACGCAGCTTGTCCCAATCCAGTGGCATTCCCCCGCCTCTCATGCCGATCTTACTCCGCGGCCACGGCGACGGGCATGTGGCCCGTCAGATATCGCTCGGCTTCGAGCGCTGCCATGCACCCCATGCCGGCGGCGGTGACGGCCTGGCGGAAGGTGTCGTCGGTCACGTCGCCGGCGGCATAGACACCCTCGAGGCTGGTCGCGGTCGAATCGGGCGCGGTCCAGAGATAGCCATTGTCCTTCAGCTTCAGCTTGTCCTTGAAGAGCTCGGTTGCCGGCGCGTGGCCGATGGCGACGAAGACACCATGGATCGGCATCTCGGTGACAGCACCGGTTCTGACGTCACGCAGGCGGGCGCCGGAGACGGATTGCGGCATCGGGGGCTTGGCCGGCGTGCCTGTTATTTCGGCCACTTCAGTGTTCCACAGCACCTTGACGTTTTCCTTGGCGAACAAACGTTCCTGCAGGATTTTCTCGGCGCGGAAAGTGTCGCGGCGATGCACCAATGTCACCGACTTGGCGATGTTGGAGAGATAGAGCGCCTCTTCGACGGCGCTGTTGCCGCCGCCGACAACGATCACATCCTTGTTGCGATAGAAGAAGCCGTCGCAGGTGGCGCAGGCTGAAACACCGAAGCCCTGGAAATGCTGTTCGCTTTCGATGCCGAGCCACTTGGCCTTGGCGCCGGTAGCGATGATCAGCGTATCGGCGGTCCAGACCTGGCCGCTGTCGGTGCGGGCGACGAAGGGCCGCTGGTTCATGTCGACCTCGGTCACCAGATCATTGACGATCTCGGCGCCGACATGTTTTGCCTGCTGCAGCATCTGCTCCATCAGCCAGGGACCCTGGATCGGATCGGCAAAGCCCGGATAGTTCTCGACATCGGTGGTAATCATCAGCTGACCGCCCTGTTCGAGACCGGCGATCAAAACCGGCTTCAGCATGGCGCGCGCGGCATAGACCGCGGCTGTATAGCCCGCGGGTCCGGAACCGATGATGAGCACCTTGGTGTGGCGGGCGGGCATGTCATTTCCTTTCGACTGGCAGGAGGGCGGCGGCTAGATAGCGATTGCGGCCGTTTCGCGGTCCATGCGCCATTTATGAACGACCAATGCTTTTATTCAAGGGCAGCCTTGCGTTACCAACAAGGCAAATCACCTTGTTGTGCAAGAATCCGTCATCAGCGTGAAACTTTCTTGCGTATTCCGCGGCTTTATATAGAAGCTCGCCGCGGAGAATTAAAGAAAGGCCATGATGTGGGTCGCACCGAGCTCGACGTCATCGACATAAAGATCCTCCGCGAGCTGCAGGCCGACGGCCGCATGACCAATGTCGAGCTCGCCGATCGCGTCGGCATTTCGGCGCCGCCCTGCCTGCGACGGGTGCGCAAGCTCGAGGACGCCGGCATCATCGAAGGCTATCACGCCATGCTGAACAGCCCGAAGCTCGGCTTCGACCTGGTCGCCTTCTGCATGGTCGGGCTCAAACATCAGTCGGAAGGCAATCTCAAGGCCTTCGCCGCCGCCACCACCGAATGGCCGCTGGTGCGCCAAGCCTGGATGGTCTCGGGCGACAGCGATTTCCTGCTGCATTGCGTGGCAGAAAATCTGACCCACTTCCAGGATTTCGTCATCGAGGTGCTGACGGCGAACGAGCATGTCGATACCGTGCGCACCATGCTGACGATCCGGCAGGTGAAGAGGCTCGGGCTGGTGGAAGTCTGAACTATTTGCGCGAGGCATAACCGCCGCGGTTGATGCCGTGCCGCTGGAGCTTGTCGTAAAACGTCTTTCTCGGGATGCCGAGCGCCTCAATGGTGCGTCGCACGTCGCCGTCATTGCTCGCGAGCGCGTCACGGATAATCTCGGCCTCGTAGCGTTCCAGCCGCTCGGGCAGCGTGCCGCCGGTCGGCGAGGGGGCAAGGGATGGCGCTCCGCCGCCTTCGACGCCAAGCACCACGCGTTCGGCATAATGGGAGAGTTCGCGAACGTTGCCGGGCCATGGATGCGAGGCAAGGTGGCGGCGCACCGCCTCCGAAAGCGGCGGCACATCGCGGCGGAAGCGCTCGGCGGCGCGGGCGCTGAAGTGGGAAAACAGTAGCGGAATATCGTCGCGACGTTCCCTCAGCGGCGGAATCGAAATGGTCACTACATTCAGCCTGTAATAGAGGTCCTCGCGGAAATCGCCGCGCACCTCGGGGTCGCCAAGGTCGATCTTGGCGGCCGCGACGACGCGCAGGTCGACCGGGCGCACCTCGTTGGTGCCGAGCGGGGTGATTTCACGCATCTCCAGCACCCGTAGCATCTTCACCTGTGTGGCGACAGGCATGCTTTCGATCTCGTCGAGGAAAAGCGTGCCGCCGCTTGCATGTTCGATGCGGCCGGTGCGGCGCTTCTGGGCGCCGGTAAAGGCGCCGGCCTCATGACCGAACAGCTCGCTTTCGATGACGGTTTCGGGCAGCGCCCCGCAGTTCAGGGCCACGAAGTTGCCCTTTCGGCGATGGCTCCACTGATGCAGGATCTGGGCGACCACTTCTTTGCCGCTGCCGGTTTCGCCGGCGACCAGCACGTCGACATCTGTATCGGCGATATGGCGAAGGATCTTCCTGAGATTGTCCATGACGGGCGTTTGGCCGATCAGCGGCAAAGTCTCCTGCGCGTCGTCGGCAGCCTTGCGCAGCATGCGGTTTTCCAGGACGAGCCGCCGTTTCTCGCTGGCGCGGCGCACACTCTGGACGAGCCGGTCGGCGGGGAAGGGTTTGGCGATGAAGTCATAGGCGCCGTCCCGGATGGCCTGGACGGCCATCGGGATATCGCCGTGGCCGGTCATCAGGATGACGGGCAGGTCGGCATCCATGCCCTTGAGCGTGGCGAACAGCTGCAGCCCGTCGATCTCGGGCATGCGGATATCGGTGACGACGGGGCCGGCGAAGTCGGCCGGCAGGTCGGCCAGCGCCGCTTTGGCGCCGTCATAGGCGGAAACGGAGAAGCCGGCGAGTTCCAGCGTCTGGGCCGTGGCGCGGCGCAGATCGCCGTCATCATCGATCAAAGCAACGGGTATGGCCATGTCCATGATCTCAAGCCTTCCTCAGATGAACGATGAACCGGCTGCCGTCGCCATCGCTCTCAACTTCCATTCGGCCGTCGTAATCGCCGACGATATCCTTGGAGATGACAAGCCCGAGGCCGAGACCTTTTTCCTTCGATGTGTTGAACGGCGTGAACAGGCCTTTGCGGATTTCAGGCGAAATGCCGGGGCCGTTGTCGGCAACCGTCAGCGTCACCGTCTCCGCATCGGCCGATGTCCTGACCTCGACGCGCCCCTCTTCGGCCTTCGGCGCCACGGCCTCCAGCGCGTTCTGAAGCAGGTTGATCAGCACCTGCTCGAGGCGGATCCGGTTGCCCATAACCTGCAGTTCGGCAGGCGGCAACTCGATGTCCAGCGTATCCATGCGGCCGGCAAAGCGGCTGCGCAACAGCATCACCGCCCCCTCGATGACGTCCTTCAAGCCTGTCGGCTCGGCGCCGCCGCGGCCCTTGCGGGCAAAGGTCTTCAGCTCCTCGGTAATCGAGCCTATGCGCTCCGTCAGTGCGGCGATGTTCTGAAGATTTTCAGCGGCGGGCGTCGTCTGGCCGCGGTCGAGGAAGGTGCGGGCATTGTCCGCATAGGCGCGGATGGTCGCCACCGGCTGGTTGATCTCATGGGCGACACCGGCGGCAACCTGGCCCAGGATTGCCAGCCGGTTAGCCTGCACCAGATCCTGCTGCACCGCCTGCAGCTTCTGCTCGGTGCTGCGATGACCGGCGATCTCGGCCTGCAGGCGATCCCGCGCCTGGCTGAGATCCAGCGTCCGCTCGGCCACACGCTGTTCCAGTTCTTCGCGCGCCTGCTGCTCCCTGAAAATCCTTAGCGTAATCGTCTGGCGGCGGCGCAACAGGAAGGCTGCGCCGGCCAGGAGCGGCAAAAGCAAGAGCAGCGCCAGCATCCGCGTTTCGCGGACCGCCGCATCGACGGACGGCCCCAATGCAACAAGATGCTGCAGATGCCAGCCCGTCGCAGGGATCGGCATCCCGACATTGAGAAAGCTGGTCTTACCGGCGCCGCCGGGCGTGACGATTTCGACGACATCAAGCCCGTCGCCAAGGTGCCTGATGATATCGAGCGGCAACGGCTGAAGCGGCGCGTCACCGAATTGAAGGCTGTCGCGGATCGCGGTCAGCCCATCCTCGGCAATGCGGCTGATCGTCATGAACCGCCAGGAGGGAATGCTGGTGATGAGGACGATGCCGCGATCGTCGATGACGTAGGACGGGGCGCCCGAGGCATGCCAATCCGCCTCGACATCGTCGAATTCCAGCTTTACGACGACGACGCCCAGGAGACCGTCGCTGCCTGATATCCGCTCGGAAATATAAAGACCGGGCTTCTTGCTGACGGTGCCGAGGGCGAAATGCTCGGCCTGCCCTTGAGCGACTGCGCCCTGAAAATATTCGCGGAAGCGATAGTCGTTGCCGACGAAGCTCGTCGGTTCGCGCCAGTTGCTGGCCGAAACCGCGATGCCGTCCTTGTCGATGACATAGATGACGGCAGCCTTCGTACCGGCGGCCAGTGTCTCAAGCTTCCGGCTCAACTGCTCAAACGTGCCGGCGTCGCGTCCCGCCAGGGCGGCGGCGAGCGCGGTATCTTGCGACAGCACGAAGGGCAGCGCCCGGTATTTCTCCAGGACCGTGCGCAGCAGCGCCACGTTCATCCTCGCATCGGTGCGGGCCTGTTCCTCCAGGGCCGCTTCCGCCCGGCGCCGGCCGACCTCGCCGCCCGCGAAGAGACTTGCAGCGACGGCTGAAAGCGCGAGCACGGCATAGGCCCACCACATTCGGCGAATGCGGTGGTGCAAGGGCAGGGAGGGCCAAAGCCTTTGCGAGACTGACAAGGACATGGCGGATTTGTGCATTTTTCCGCACGAGACGCAAATGGATTTGTGTGGGTTTTCGCATTGGCGGGGTGGGTTGCCGGCCCGACAAAAAACTTTTTTGAAGAAAACACAATCACTTAGGCGGAAGCCGCGAAACTGGCACGGCGATTGCGAAGAACAGCGCAACAACGGCTCAGCTGTTGGATTGAAGCGAACGGCTCGGGAGGCCGGAGTTCGTTCCGGACGAGCCTTTAGGAGGACATCATGATCGCAGCACCACTCGATGCAGTCGCAGACAGCAAGGGCAGCAAGCCCTTCTATTCCCATCTCTATGTCCAGGTTCTCGCGGCTATCGCCGCAGGCATCCTGCTCGGCCATTTCTATCCCGAACTCGGCACGCAGCTGAAGCCGCTCGGCGATGCCTTCATCAAGCTGGTGAAGATGGTCATCGCGCCGGTGATCTTTCTGACGGTGGCCACCGGCATTGCCGGCATGAGCGACCTGAAGAAGGTCGGCCGCGTCGCTGGCAAGGCGATGCTGTACTTCCTGACCTTCTCGACGCTGGCGCTCGTCATCGGCATGGTCGTCGCCAACGTCGTCCAGCCCGGCGCCGGGATGAACATCGATCCGGCATCGCTCGACCCGAAGGCCGTCGCCACCTTCGCTGAGAAAGCGCATGAGCAGAGCATCGTCGGCTTCCTCACGAATATCATCCCGACGACGATCGTCGGCGCCTTTGCCGACGGCGACATCCTGCAGGTGCTGTTCTTCTCGGTGCTCTTCGGCATCGCGCTCGCCATGGTTGGTGAAAAGGGCGAACCGGTCATCAACATCCTCAACGCCCTGACGGCTCCGATCTTCAAGCTCGTCGCCATTCTGATGAAGGCCGCCCCGATCGGCGCCTTCGGCGCCATGGCCTTCACCATCGGCAAGTACGGCATCGGTTCGATCGCCAATCTCGCCATGCTGATCGGCACCTTCTACATCACCTCACTGCTCTTCGTTCTCGTCGTGCTAGGAGCGGTTGCCCGCTATAACGGCTTCTCGATCCTGGCGCTGCTGCGTTACATCAAGGAAGAGCTGCTGCTGGTTCTCGGCACCTCGTCTTCCGAGGCCGCGCTTCCGGGCCTGATGAACAAGATGGAAAAGGCCGGCTGCAAGCGCTCGGTCGTCGGCCTTGTCGTTCCGACCGGCTATTCCTTCAATCTGGACGGCACCAACATCTATATGACGCTGGCAGCCCTGTTCATAGCCCAGGCAACCGGCATCCAGCTCTCCTGGGGCGACCAGATCCTGCTCCTCCTGGTGGCGATGCTGAGCTCGAAGGGTGCGGCTGGCATCACCGGCGCCGGTTTCATCACCCTTGCCGCGACACTCTCCGTCGTGCCCTCCGTGCCGGTCGCCGGCATGGCGCTCATCCTCGGCATCGACCGTTTCATGTCGGAATGCCGGGCGCTGACCAACCTCGTCGGCAATGCCGTGGCGACGATCGTCGTGGCACGCTGGGAAAAGGAGCTGGATACCGCGCAGCTCGCAGCGGCGCTCGGCGGCCAGGCGGAAGAGACGGCTCCGGCGGCCGGGCTGCAACCGGCGGAATAATCGGCCACTCATCAGTCTTGGACATTTGCAACGGCCCGTATCGCACGGGCCGTTGGCTTGTTGATATCTCGTTCTCTACTCGGCTTGTGCCGAGGATCTGCTGCCCTATCGAACGGTGGCAGATGCTCGGGACAAGCCCGAGCATGACGAAAGAGGACTTGGCGGCCGTTTCAGAGCTCCAACGGGCCGTTTCTCGTTCGCGTCAGCCGCGATTGCCGCCGAGAAGGCGGTCGTAAACGGCGCCGATCGCGGTTGCTTCCTTCTCCAGCGCAAAATGCGCCCGGACATGGCGCAGGGCATTCTCGCCATGGGCGATCGCCAGCGCGGGATCTGCGATATAGGGCGCGATCGCCCGTGTAAGCGCCTCACCGTCGCCGGCGGCGACCACCGAGCCGGTCTCGCCCTCGGCGATGAGTTCGGCATAGGCGCCGGCATCCGATGCCACCACCGCCGTTCGCGAAGCCATGGCTTCGAGCGGTGTCAAGCCGAAGCCCTCGTTGCGGGAGGGGGCGACATAGAGCGTCAGGCGGCGATACCAGACTTTGATATCGGGCACTTCGCCGAGGAAGAGGATGCGGTCGCTAAGGCCTGCGGCGGCGACATCGGCCTTGAGCTTGTCGCCGAAGCCCACGTGCTCCGCCGTCACCCGGCCGGAGACGACGGCCGTCCATTCGGGGTGCTGTGGCAAGAGTTCGATCATCGCCCGGACGAAGAGATCGGTGCCCTTCTGATGGCGCACCCGACCGAAACAGCCGACAAGATAGCGGCCGGGCAGACCGGTCGCGGCAATGCCGTCTTCCGCCGTTTCCGGCGGGTGGAACAAGGACAGGTCGACGCCATGCTGGATGACCGTGTGCGGCACCTCGAGGAAGGAGCCGGAGCGGTCGCTGGTCGCAATCACCGCGTCCATGCGGCGGATCAGCCATTTCGTGTAGGCGGTGTGGCGGCGCTGCGCAGCGGAGGTGAAGATGAGCTTCAGCGGCATGCGCAGGAGACGGCGGAGCAGGATGCCGACGGCCATCTCATTGTTGCGGCGGGCGTGCCAGACGCGGTGACGCCGGCGTGCCGGCGGGCGCCAGAGGCTTAAAAGTTGCAGCCATCTCAATTTCGGCAGGTCCTCGGGCAGGCCCGGGCCGAGGGTCGCGATCCGGATGCCGAGCCGGATCTGGCATGGGATGAGCTGGACGATGGTCGACGTGACGCCGGAGAGCCGGCGCTTGAAATTGGGCGCTATGATCTCGACGTCACGCATATCTGGCAAGGGAGGGGTCTCGTTTGTGGCTGGCGATCAGCCCCAGGAAACCTGGAGGATTTCGTAGGCCTTGGAGCCACCGGGCGCGTTGACCTCGATGGAATCGCCGACTTCCTTGCCGATTAGCGCACGGGCGATCGGGGAGGAGATGGAGATGCGGCCGGCTTTGACGTCGGCTTCCTGGTCGCCGACGATCTGGTAGGTCTTTTCTTCCTCGGTGTCCTCGTCGACGAGCTTCACCTTGGCGCCGAACTTGATCTTGTGGCCCGACATCTTCGTGAGGTCGATGACCTCGGCGCGCGCCGTCAGGTCTTCCAGCTCGCTGATGCGGCCTTCATTGTGGCTCTGGGCTTCCTTGGCAGCGTGATATTCGGCGTTTTCGGAAAGGTCGCCATGGGCACGGGCTTCGGCGATCGCCTCGATGATTCGGGGGCGCTCCTCCTGCTGACGCCAGCGCAGTTCTTCCTGCAGCTTGACGAAACCACCCTGTGTCATCGGTACCTTTTCAACCATTTTTCTGTCCTTCACTCCTTGTATCGGCACGTCAGGCGCAAACACAAAAGAAAACAGGTCCCGAAGGGGAGCTTCGGAACCGTGCCACAATCCTAGTTAAGTGCTTATAGCAGATCGCCAAGGCCGATTTCCAGAAAATTCGGATAAACGCAACGCAACCCCCCCGATAGCAGGTGATGCGCCTGAAAATCGGGCAGCGGCGAATGGGCCCTGATTGACATCGTAAATTAGAACATATAGTGAACATAGGAATGAAGAAGTCGCTTGCCGAACGCTTGGCCATCCTGTCCGATGCCGCGAAATATGACGCTTCCTGCGCCTCCAGCGGCACGGTGAAACGCGACTCGGGCACAAGAGGCGGGCTCGGTTCGACCGAGGGATCCGGCATCTGCCATGCCTATGCGCCCGATGGGCGATGCATTTCGCTCCTGAAGCTCCTGCTGACCAATTTCTGCATTTACGACTGCGCATATTGCGTCAATCGCTCGTCGAGCAATGTCGAACGGGCGCGTTTTACGCCGGAGGAGGTGATCTGGCTGACGCTGGAATTCTACCGCCGCAACTATATCGAAGGCCTCTTCCTTTCCTCCGGCATTATCCGTTCGTCCGATTACACGATGGAGGAGATGGTCCGCATCGTGCGCGAACTGCGGGTGACGCATGATTTCCGCGGTTATATCCATCTGAAATCGATCCCCGAGGCGTCGCCGCGGTTGATCGAGGAGGCGGGGCTTTATGCCGACCGGCTGTCGCTCAATATCGAGCTGCCGACGGATAACGGCATCAGCCGTTTCGCGCCGGAAAAGAAGCCCGCCAATATCCGGCGATCGATGGCTCATCTCAGGCTGAAGATCGAGGCCGCCGGCGAGCCGACACTGAAAAGCAAGAAACGCCAGCGTTTTGTCCCGGCCGGGCAGAGCACGCAGATGATCGTCGGCGCCGACGGCGCGAGTGACGCGACCATCCTTGCGACCAGCGGCCGGCTCTATAGCAGCTACGGCCTCAAGCGCGTCTATTATTCCGCCTTCAGCCCGATCCCGGATTCGTCGAAAAACCTGCCGCTGATCAAGCCGCCGCTGATGCGCGAACATCGGCTCTATCAGGCCGACTGGCTTTACCGTTTCTATGGTTTCGGCATCGACGAGATCACCGCCAATCAGGCGGGCGGCATGCTCGATCTCAACCTCGACCCGAAGCTTGCCTGGGCGCTTGCCAACCGGGCCGAATTCCCCGTCGATATCAACCAGGCTGAGCGTGAACGGCTGCTGCGTGTGCCCGGCCTTGGGACGAAGACCGTCAAAGCGATCGTTTCGGCGCGCCGCTTTCGCCGTCTGCGGCTCGATGATCTCTCGCGGCTCGGCGTTTCAATCAAGAAGGTCCAGTCGTTCATCTCGGCGGAAGGATGGTCGCCGCGACGGTTGATCGATAGGCCGGATCTTCGCGCCATGTTCGAGCCGCAGCCTGAACAATTGTCGTTGCTGTGATGCGCCGGGTCGTGCTCGCAGGACGCGGAGATCTTGGCGAATGGCGTGATGCCGCGCGCGCCTTGGCGGCGGCTGGCATTTTGCCTGAGGAGATCGAGTGGCGCGAAAAAACCGCAGAGGCCGATCTTTCCTTTCAACGCGACGCCATGCCGCCGGCGCCGGCGGCATCACGCAAGCCGATGACAGTACCGCCCACCTTCATCGAGCTCGCCGAGGCGGTGCTCTGCCATTCCGATCCGGCGCGCTTCTCGCTGCTTTATCGCCTGCTCTGGCGGCTGCAGTTGGACCGGCAGCTGCTTGAGGTAACGTCCGACGAGGATGTCGTGCGTGCCAGGCTGATGGCGAAAAACGTGCATCGCGACGCCCACAAGATGACGGCCTTCGTCCGCTTCAAGGAGGTTGGCGCTGTTTCCGCAGGGCGGCGAAAATTCATCGCCTGGTTCGAGCCGGACCATCATATCGTCAGGCAGACGGCGCCCTTCTTCCAGCGACGTTTCAACGACATGGACTGGCTGATCGCAACGCCCAAGGGGTCGGCCGCCTGGAACGGCGAGCGGCTGACGATCGCCGATGAACCCTGCGAAAAGCCCAATCTCAGCGATGCCACCGATGAGCTCTGGCGCACCTATTACGCCAATATTTTCAATCCGGCCCGGTTGAAGGTGAAGGCGATGCAGGCGGAGATGCCGAAGAAATATTGGAAAAACCTGCCGGAGGCCGATCTCATTCCCGGCTTGATTGCATCGGCCGAAAGCAAGGTGCGGGAGATGGCGGCAAGAGAGGCAACGCAATCCTTGCCTTTTCACGACCGGCTGCAGCAGGCTGCGCGCAATCTTCCCGCCGAGCCCGAGCTTCCGGCGGGCACGCTGGAAGCGCTGCGCACAGAGGCTGCCGTTTGCACGCGCTGTCCGCTTCACGCCAATGCGACGCAGACGGTGTTCGGGGAGGGGCCGCGCGATGCGGAGGTCGTGTTCGTCGGCGAGCAGCCGGGCGATCAGGAGGATATTGCAGGACGCCCCTTCGTCGGTCCGGCGGGCAGGCTTTTCGATCAGGTAATTGCGGAGGCGGGCATCGATCGGTCGACGCTTTACGTCACCAATGCCGTCAAGCATTTTAAATACGAGCCGCGCGGCAAGCGGCGCATCCACCAGAAGCCCACTACGGGCGAGGTGAAGCATTGCCGCTGGTGGCTCGATCTGGAATTGGCGCTCGTCAAGCCGAAGCTGATCGTTGCCATGGGGGCGACGGCGCTTGCGGCGCTGACCGATTTGAAAGGCCGCCTTCAGGACGTCAGGGGAAAGGCAATGGCGATCGAAGGAGGGCGCACGCTCTTCGTCACGGTACATCCGTCCTATCTGCTGCGCATTCCCGACGAACGGCTGAAGGCGGAGGAGATGGCGCGCTTTCGCGAGGATATGATGAGAATTCAGCGACTTATGAGGCCGGCCGCATAAGTTGATTCTGGTTGAACTCAGCGTCGGCGCTCAAGGAGCGCAGACGCAGTTCCAGTTCATACTCTCTTGCGGACGCAAAAACGCGGCACGGGTTTGCTGGAATTGCCCTGATCTCAGGCAAAGTAGCTCTGCAGCGGCCGCACTTCCAGATTGCCGGCCTTCAGCGCCTTGATCGCCTGGGCGGCGGCCTCGGCACCGGCCATCGTCGTGTAATAGGGCACCTTCTGCATCAGCGTCGCGCGGCGCAGCGACTTGGAATCCGAGATCGCCTTGTTGCCGTCGGTGGTGTTGATGACGAGCTGGACTTGGCGGTTGCGGATCGCGTCCTCGATATGCGGGCGGCCTTCCAGAACCTTGTTGATCTTGGTGGCGGTGATGCCGTTTTCGCCGAGGAAGCGGGCGGTGCCGCCGGTCGCCAACACCTTGAAGCCCTGTTCGACGAGGATACAGATCGCCGGCAGCACGCGCGGCTTGTCCTCGTCGCGCACCGAGACGAAGACCGTGCCGTCACGCGGCAGTTCGACGCCGGCGCCGAGCTGCGACTTGGCGAAGGCCAGCGCAAAATCGGTGTCGAGGCCGATGACTTCGCCGGTCGAGCGCATTTCGGGCCCAAGCAGCGTATCGACGCCGGGGAAACGGGCGAAGGGGAAGACGGCCTCCTTGACGGCGATATGCGTGAGCTTGCGCGGATCGGGCTTCGTGCCGTAGGCGGCAAAGGTCGCGTCGAGCTTCTCGCCGGCCATGACGCGGGCGGCGATCTTGGCAATCGGCGCGCCGATCGTCTTGGCGACGAAAGGCACGGTGCGCGAAGCGCGCGGGTTGACCTCGAGCACGTAGACGGTGCCGTCCTTGATGGCGAACTGAACGTTCATCAGGCCGCCGACATTGAGCGCCTTGGCCATGGCCTTCGCCTGACGCTCCAGCTCGTCGAGCAGCTCGACGGGCAGCGAGCGCGGCGGCAGCGAACAGGCGCTATCGCCGGAATGGATGCCGGCTTCCTCGATATGCTCCATGATGCCGGCGACATAGACATCGGTGCCGTCAGAAAGGCAGTCGACGTCGACTTCGATGGCGTGGGTGAGGTAGCTGTCGAAGAGCAGCGGGTTCTTGCCGAGCAGGGTGTTGATCTGGCCGGTCTTGTCGTTGGGATAACGCTGCTTGATGTCTTCAGGCACCAGTTCCGGCACCGTGTCGAGCAGGTAAGTCTGCAGCTGGCCTTCCGAATGCAGGATCTGCATGGCGCGGCCGCCGAGCACGTAGGACGGGCGCACGACCAGCGGGAAGCCGATTTCGGCAGCGACGAGACGTGCCTGCTCGACCGAATAGGCGATGCCGTTGTTCGGCTGGTTGAGGTCGAGCTTCATCAGAAGCTTCTGGAAGCGGTCGCGGTCTTCGGCGAGATCGATCGCATCGGGCGCGGTGCCGAGGATCGGGATGCCGTTCTTTTCCAGCGCTTCGGCAAGCTTCAGCGGCGTCTGGCCGCCGAACTGGACGATGACGCCGACGACTTCGCCCTTTTCCTGCTCGGCGCGCAGGATTTCGATCACGTCTTCCGCCGTCAGCGGCTCGAAATAGAGGCGGTCCGACGTGTCGTAGTCGGTCGAGACGGTTTCCGGGTTGCAGTTGATCATGATCGCTTCATAGCCCGCATCCTTCAGCGCGAAGGCGGCGTGGCAGCAGCAATAGTCGAACTCGATGCCCTGGCCAATGCGGTTCGGGCCGCCGCCGAGGATGACGACCTTCTTGCGGTCCGAAACCTCAGCCTCCGAGCGGGCGGCGCCGACGAAGGGCGTCTCATAGGTCGAATACATGTAGGCGGTAGGCGAAGCGAATTCGGCGGCGCAGGTGTCGATGCGCTTGAAAACGGGGCGGACGTTCAGGCCGTTGCGCAGTTCGGCAACTTCCTTCGGGCGCTTGCCGGTCAGCGTCGCCAGGCGCGCATCGGAAAAGCCCATGGCCTTCAGCATGCGGAGGTTCGCCGCATCATTGGGGAGGCCATGCTCGCGGATGCGAGCTTCCATGTCGACGATATTCTTGAGTTCGGCGATGAACCAGGGGTCGATCTTGCAGCCTTCATGCACCTCTTCGATGCTGAGACCCTGACGCAGCGCCTGGGCGACCATGCGCAGGCGATCGGGCGTCGGCGTGCCGATGGCGGCGCGGATGGCGTTCTGGCTGGATTCGCCTTCTTCGAAATCGGGGATCTCGATCTCGTCGAGACCGGTCAGGCCGGTTTCGAGGCCGCGCAGGGCCTTCTGCAGCGATTCGGCGAAAGTGCGGCCGATCGCCATGACTTCGCCGACCGATTTCATCGCGGTGGTCAGCACCGGCGAGGCGCCGGGGAATTTCTCGAAGGCGAAACGCGGGATCTTGGTGACGACATAATCGATCGACGGCTCGAAGGAGGCGGGCGTGGCGCCCCCAGTGATGTCGTTTTCGAGTTCGTCGAGCGTATAGCCGATAGCGAGTTTGGCGGCGACCTTGGCGATCGGGAAGCCGGTGGCCTTGGAGGCCAGCGCCGAAGAGCGCGACACACGCGGGTTCATTTCGATGACGACGAGGCGGCCGTCCTTCGGGTTGACGGCGAACTGGACGTTCGAGCCGCCGGTCTCGACGCCGATCTCGCGCAGCACCGCGATCGAGGCGTTGCGCATGATCTGGTATTCCTTGTCGGTCAGCGTCAGCGCCGGAGCGACGGTGATCGAATCGCCGGTATGGACACCCATCGGGTCGATATTCTCGATCGAGCAGATGATGATGCAGTTGTCCGCTTTGTCGCGGACGACCTCCATCTCATACTCCTTCCAGCCGAGCACCGATTCCTCGATCAGCACTTCCGTCGTCGGGGATGCATCGAGGCCGCCGCCGACGATCTCGAAGAATTCCGAGCGGTTATAGGCAATGCCGCCGCCGGTGCCGCCGAGCGTGAATGAGGGGCGGATGATGGCGGGCAGGCCGACATGGTCGAGCGCCTGGGCGGCGATCGCCATGGCGTGGTTCAAATAACGCTGCTTGCGGTCGCTCTCGCCGAGGTTCCACTGGTTTTCCAGTTCGTCCAGCCCCTTGTCGAGGTCGGAGCCCGAGAGGCTTTCGCGCAGCTTGCTGCGCTCGGCCTCGTGCGTCTTGCGGTCGAGGTCCTTGATGTCGGTCGCGTTCGCCAGCATCGAGCGCGGCGTTTCCAGGCCGATGCGGGCCATCGCCTCGCGGAACAGCGCGCGGTCTTCGGCCATGTCGATAGCGGCGGGCTTGGCGCCGATCATTTCGACATTGTAGCGATCGAGCACGCCCATGCGCTTCAGCGACAGCGCTGTGTTCAGCGCCGTCTGGCCGCCCATGGTCGGCAGCAGCGCGTCCGGGCGCTCCTTGGCGATGATCTTGGCGACGACCTCAGGGGTGATCGGCTCGACATAAGTGGCGTCGGCCAAGCCCGGATCGGTCATGATCGTCGCGGGGTTGGAGTTGACGAGGATGACGCGGTAGCCTTCCTCCTTCAGCGCCTTGCAGGCCTGGGTGCCGGAATAATCGAACTCGCAAGCCTGGCCAATGACGATCGGTCCCGCGCCGATGATGAGGATCGATTTGATGTCTTGGCGCTTCGGCATGGGCGATATCCATTGTCTGGCTGCGCAAAAAGCCGGCCAGGGTGGGAGATCACCGGGTCGGGTCGCGCATTGAGGGTCTTTTCAGGCTAGAAGCGGCTTATAGGCAAATGTATTTGCAAACGGAACCCCATAAATCGCGGAATCGACAGGAATCCGGATATGGCGTGAAAGCTATTTCCCGTCCGGCACGACGAGCACCCGGATTTCGCCGCCGCGCGCCGGATTGGTGATAGCTTCCGGGGCCTCATCGAGCCCGATCCGCCTGGATATCAGCGGCTCGACCTTGATCCTGCCGGAGGCGATGAGGTCGGCGGCGCGGCCATGGGTGAAGGGGTTGACGAAGGAGCTTATCAGCGCGACTTCGCGAAACAGCAGATCGAAGGGTTCGACCTCGATGATTGCGCCCTGCGGCATGACGCCCAAAATGACGGCGGTGCCGCCGCGCCGCGCAAGCCGGGGCGCCTGCTGCATGGTCTCGGCCACGCCGGCGCATTCGAAGACGACATCGGCGCCGCCGGGCAGCAGTCCGTCTTCGGCGATGATGCGGGCAACGATGTCGCCGTCCCCGGGATCGGCCGTTGCCGTCGCGCCGAGGCTTTCGGCCAGCTGCCGCTTTTCGGCACTGCGAGTCACCAGCACGATGCGGGTCGCACCGGCAAGCCGTGCCAGCTGAATCGTCAGCAGGCCGATGACGCCGCCGCCGAGCACGATGGCCGACGCGCCGGTTTTCAACCCGGCGAGATCGACACCATGGATACAGCAGGCCAGCGGCTCGCAGAAGGCGCCGTGGAGCGGATCGAGATCGGCCGGCAGAGCGAAGGCCTAGCTTTCGGGCATGCAGACATATTCGGCAAAGCCGCCGTCGCGGTGGATGCCGATCGCCTGCAGCTTCCGGCAGAGATTGACCCGGCCGCGCCGGCATTCCTCGCAGCCGCCGCAAGAGATGTTCGGATTGCCGGTCACGCGCATGCCGGGGAGAAAGTCGGTCACGCCCCTGCCGACCGCCTCGACGATGCCGGCAAATTCATGGCCGAGCGTCACCGGCGGCTTGGAAGGAAATTCGCCACGGAAGATATGGCGGTCGGTGCCGCAGATGCCGCAGGCCTCAATGCGCACCAGCAATTCGCCCGGCCCCGGCACGGGCTTGCCGATCTCGCAGAGCTGCAATTTTCCGGTTGCTTCCAGGCGTACGGCCTTCATCGGCCTATCCTCCCGAATTCTTCTCCTGATCAGGAAGAGCCAAAGCGGGAGTCCCGTCAAGCGCTTAGGGCGCCTTCTTTATCTGAAGCGGCGTGCCGATCGGCTGCGCGCTCGCCATGATCGTATGCCCCAAAGAGCTGGCCTGTCGCCCGATGAAGTCGCTGGAATTCCGGCTAACGACGGATATATAGATTCCTGAGGTAAGAAGCATGGGCATTGTCGGGGAGAACGAAGATGGAATGGAGAGGCCGGCGTCAGTCCGACAATATCGAGGATCGCCGCGGCGATCCGGGCGGCCGCGGTTTCGGTCGCGGCGGCGGCTTCAACTTTCCTTCCGGCGGCGGCGTTCGCCGCGCCGGCGGCGGCTTGAGCATCGGCACGATCATCTTTCTCGTCGTCATCTATTTCATCTTCAAGATGATGGGCGTCGATCTGCTGCAGGTGCTCGAAACCGGCGGCATGTCGAGCGGCCCCGGCTACGAACAGAGCCAGTCCGAAGGAACACGCACGCCAGCCAACGACGAGATGACCGCTTTTATGCGCACCGTTCTGGCAGAGACCGAGGATACATGGAACGGCATCTTCCAGGCACAGGGCCAGAATTACGAGGAGCCGCGCCTTGTGCTATTCTCGGGACAAACGCAATCGGGCTGCGGCTTCGCCTCAGCCGCGTCCGGGCCGTTCTATTGCCCAGGTGATCACAAGGTCTATCTCGACACGGATTTCTTCCAGGAACTCTCCGACCGGTTCGGCGCTTCGGGCGATTTCGCCGAAGCCTATGTCGTCGCCCATGAGGTCGGTCACCACGTGCAGAACCTCCTCGGCATCCTGCCGAAGTTCAACGAGGCCCGCCGGCGCATGAGCGAGGAGCAGGCCAATGAGATGTCGGTGCGCGTCGAGCTGCAGGCCGATTGCTTCGCCGGCATCTGGGGCAAATATACCCAGCAGAAGGGTCTGCTGGAATCCGGCGACCTTGAGGAAGCACTGAATGCCGCCCAACAGATCGGTGACGATACGATGCAGAAGCGGTCGCAAGGTTACGTCGTGCCCGAGAGTTTCAACCACGGCACCTCGCAACAACGCGTCAGATGGTTCAAGCGCGGCTTCGACAGCGGCCAGCTGTCGGCTTGCGATACATTCTCAGGACCGGTTTGAGGTTGCTTAGCTAAGGTTTGCGCGTGCCGCCCCCTCATCCGCCTGCCGGCACCTTCTCCCGCTGGGGAGAAGGGAATCGCCGCGGCGCCCTTCGTTCTTAGAGAACCTGTGATGAATGAGGACAGCCGGCTTGCTTCCTCTGCTCCCCAGCGGGGGAGAAGGTGGCCCGAAGCGTCGGATGAGGGAGGTACACGGCAGGACGCTCGTTTTCGTCCTTCGCCCCGTCTTCACTATCTCTCACTATCCATATGCCGCAGCATATGTTCGGGATAACGATCGCCGGCAGCAGCGCGTCGTCGCAGTGATTGCAAGGGAGCCGACCACCCCACCGCGCCCGGCGGTTGAGGGATTTCATAAACTTCCCGTGCAGCCGCATCAAAAACTTTGAAATGTTCACGTATTGTTTCGTGTTTCTTTCTGAGTTATGTCACCTTAGCGGCGACGGGATCGTCTTTTCAGAAACAATTGCTGTAGAGATGCGTCATGCTTGACCCGAAATTCGTTCGCCGCGGCCTTTTCCTGGTCTTCATCATCCTCTTCCTCGACATTATCGGCATCGCCATCATCATGCCGGTGCTGCCGGCCTATCTGGAGCAACTGACCGGCGGCAGCGTCAGCGATGCGGCAATCGACGGCGGCTGGCTGATGCTCGTCTATGCCGGCATGCAGTTCCTGTTCGCGCCGCTGCTCGGAAACCTGTCGGACCGTTTCGGCCGCCGGCCGATCCTTTTGTTGTCGGTGCTGACCTTTGCGATCGACAATTTCATCTGCGGCATCGCCACCAGCTTCTGGATGCTGTTTGTCGGCCGCGTGCTTGCCGGCATCAGCGGCGGCAGCTTCGCCACATGCTCGGCCTACATTGCCGATATCAGCACCGAGGAGAACCGGGCGAAGAATTTCGGGCTGATCGGCATCGCCTTCGGCGTCGGCTTCACCATCGGCCCTGTTATCGGCGGCGTTCTCGGCGAGTTCGGACCGCGTGTGCCGTTCCTTGGCGCGGCAGCGCTGTCGCTTCTCAATTTCATCGCCGCCTGCTTCCTGCTGCCGGAAACGCTGGAAGCGAAGAACCGCCGCCGCTTCGAGTGGAAGCGCGCCAACCCGCTCGGCGCGCTTCGCCAGATGCGCCACTACCCCGGCATCGGCTGGGTCAGCCTCGTGATGTTCCTGTTTTTCCTGGCGCATGCCGTCTATCCCTCCGTCTGGTCGTTCGTCTCGACCTATCGTTACGGCTGGAGCGAGGGGCAGATCGGCCTGTCGCTCGGTATCTACGGGATCGGTGCTGCGCTCGTCATGGGGTTCGTCCTGCCGCGGATCGTGCCCCTGCTCGGCGAGTGGAAGACTGCTCTCCTCGGCCTGTGCTTCTCGGCTGCGGGACTGACCGGCTATGCCTTCGCCTGGGAGGGGTGGGTCGTCTACGTCGTCATCGTCGCGACCGTCATCGAAAACGTCGCCGATCCGCCGCTGCGCAGCATCGCCGCCGGCAAAGTGCCGCCTTCGGCGCAGGGCGAGCTGCAGGGCGCGCTGACCAGCATCAGCAGCATCACCACCATCGTCGGGCCGCTGATCTTCACGCAGATGTTCGGCTATTTCACCCGGCCCGAGGCACCCGTCACCTTTGCCGGTGCGCCTTATCTCACCGCCGCCGTGCTCATCCTGCTGGCCGCCGGTGTATTCCTCACCAGGGTTAGGATCCGTGAGCCGGCCGAGGCGCTGGAAGCGGCGGGCTGATCAATCAGAAATAGTGATGTCATGATGAATTTTTCATCATCTTCCCGTTCTGGGGTAGTTCTTTGCGAGGCTTTGATCTAAGTCCGAATGATATTTTGCCGCTTCATTACGCGGCGTCGCAGATTTCAATCACAGGACTGGTGTCATGGACACGCCGATCGACGCGCGCAGGCTTGCGCCGACAAACGATAACCGTTGGGGCGCACATTTCCGTGCGACGCTGGCGCTCGGCATTCCGCTGATCGGCGCCCAGCTCGCTCAGTTGGGCATCCACACCACCGATGTGATGATCATTGGCCGCCTTGGCGCCGAGCAACTGGCGGCCATGGTACTGTCGGCCCAGTTCCTGTTCACGATCCTTATCTTCGGCTCGGGCTTTTCCATTGCCGTCATTCCGATGGTGGCGCAGGCCTATGGCCGCGGCGACGTCGTCTCGGTGCGCCGATCGCTGCGCATGGGTCTGTGGGTGGTGATCGGATTCTGGATCATCGCGCAACCGGCCTTTTTCAATGCGGAACAGATCCTGCTTTTTGCACAGCAGAAGCCGGAGGTGGCCAGGCTCGCCCATGGCTATATTCTGATTGGCCAATTCGGCGTGCTGCCGGCCCTCCTTTTCAACGTGATGCGAGCCCTCGTCAGTGCCATCGGCAAGGCGGGCATCATCCTCAACGTCACGATCGTCACCCTGGTGATGAATGCTATCTTCGCCTACGCCCTCGTGCTCGGCCATTTCGGCTTTCCGGCCATGGGGCTCGAGGGTGCGGCGATCGTCTCGGTGGTCGTACAGACGGCGGGCTTCCTCTTCATCCTCGTCTTTGTCCAGCGGCGGGAGGAGACGCGGCGCTACGAGATCTTCGTGCGGTTTTGGAAGCCGGACTGGCACGCGCTGCTGGAGGTCATCCGGCTGGGTTTCCCGATCAGCGTCACCGTGCTTGCCGAGGTCAGTCTGTTTACGGTCGCGTCGCTTCTGATGGGTTATATCGGCACCATCGAGCTCGCCGCGCATGGCATCGCCCTGCAATGGGCTTCGATCGCCTTCATGATCCCGCTCGGTCTCAGCCAGGCGGCGACAGTGCGCATCGGCGTCGCGCACGGGCAGGGCGATCACGACGGGCTGGTGCGCGCTTCGATCATGGTTGTTGTCATTGCATGCGCCATCTCGGCGGTCGGATCGGTCATCTTCGCCACCATGCCGCAATTCCTCGGCAGCTGGTTCCTCGACGTCAACTCGCCCGAGGCGCCGCAAGTGCTGGCCTATGCCGGCCCGCTGATCGTCGTTGCCGGGCTTTTCCAGCTCGTCGACGGGCTGCAGGTGATCGCCAACGGATTGCTGCGCGGCCTGAAAGATGCGCGCGTGCCGATGATCATGGCGCTGATCGCCTATTGGCCGATCGGCTTCCTCCTCGCCTGGGCCTTTGCCTTCCCGCTCGGCTTCGGCGGCATTGGCATCTGGTTCGGCTTCCTCGTCGGGCTGGCGGCTGCCGCCGTCATGCTCTGCGCACGCTTCTACCTCCTGCTTCGCCGGGAGGGAGCGACGGCCGGCGCTTGAGCCGGCCGTCTTATCCTCAGGCCGCGAACGACTTGTAGCTGGCGATATCGCCTCGAATGCCGAGACGTGCAAACATTTTCCTGCGGATCGAAAATCGCTGCCTTATCGGCGGCTGCCATGGCCGCCTGCGCGTGCTCGACGGCTTGGGAAAGCACTCTGTCGAGTCAGTATTCCGGAAGCGGCTTTCATCCGATGCCACCAGGGCTGGGTGGCTAAGCGAGGTAGCCTTCGCTATTGGACGGTGTAGCCGCCATCGACCGGCAAGGCGTGTCCGACAATGAAGCTCGCCGCGTCGCTGCAGAGCCAGAGGACGGCATCGGCGATCTCTTCGGCTTTGCCAAGCCTGCCGATCGGAACCACCTGCATCAACGCATCCATCGCTTCCGGCTGAGTCTCCAGCATTCCGGTCACCATCGGCGTCTCGATGATGCCTGGGCAGACCGCGTTGATGCGTATTCCCTTGGCGGCGTATTCGAGCCCGGCGCTTTTGGTCAAACCGACCACACCATGTTTGGAAGCATGATAGATGCCGCGTTCCGCGATGCCGACCAGGCCGCCGAGCGAGGAGTTGTTCACGATCGTTCCGGAGCCCTGCTGGCGCATTTGCAGCAGCTCGTACTTCATGCAGTTCCATACGCCGCGCAGGTTGACGCCCATGACGAAGTCGTAGTCCTTGGGGTCCGCATCAGCGGTCTCAGCCACCGGGCTTTGGACGCCGGCATTGTTGAAAGCGGCATCGAGCCGGCCGAATTCCGCAACCGTCTTCTCGACCATCGCAGCAACCTGTTCCATGTCGGCGACGTCGCATTCAATCGCGATCGCGCGATGTCCACCGGAAATCAGGTTGTCTGCCGCAGCACGCACCGCGGTCTCGTTGACGTCCGCCAGCGCGATGGCGGCGCCGGCTTTCGCAAAGGCTTTTGCCGTCGCCAGGCCCATGCCGGAGGCGGCACCCGTGACGAGGGCGACCTTGTTTTCGAAAGGGATATTCATGGCTTCACTCTTTGTTTGTTGGAGAGCTGGAGTGTCGTCCGCTAGAGCTTGGGCGACAGCTTGATGAGATGATCGTCCGATGGACCTTCACCCCGCGGCGATCGGTTCGTCGTGATCGCGTAGAGGTCTTCGCCAAGGGAGAGGACGTCTCTGAACCGATCGCCGGATGCATAGATCGGCTTGAGATCCCTCGCTTGAGCGTCGAGAACGTAAATGCCCCGTCCGACCAGCGTGGCCACGAGAAGTTCACTTCCCCGGAATGCGATACCCGACGGCGCCCAAGTGTCGCTGCCGGAATGGAGATAGGCCGTCTCCATTCCCTCCAGCTGTTCGTCGCCATCGATCAGCGGCCAGCCGAAGTTCAATCCGGGCCGGATGTGATTGATCTCGTCATGGGCTGATTGACCGTGTTCTGCGGCGAACATCTTACCGTCACGGTCCCATGCCAGGCCTTGGGGATTGCGGTGGCCGAAGGAATAGACATAGGAGCCTGGAAAGGGATTGTCGGCAGGCACCTTGCCTTGTGGGGTGATGCGCAACACCTTTCCGGCGAGGCTCTCACGATCCTGCGGAAGGTCGCCGTCCTCGATCCATCCGGTGGTGACGTAGAGGTTGCCGTCGGGTCCGATCGCTAGACGGCCCCCATTGTAGAGCCTGTGTCCGGGGATTTGCTCAAGGAGGGTGCGGGTCTCCCGCCACGAGTTGCCGTCAAAGCTGGCTTCGATGACCTTGTTGAGTAATCCCCCGTCCGTCCGATAGGTGTGGTAGAAGTAAGCCACGCCGGAGGTCTCGAAGTGCTTGGCCAGCGCTATGCCGAGAAGACCACCACCGCCCTCGCGGCTTATGCCGATTGAAGTCTGCAATGGATATCTGCGCATCTGGCCGTCCTGGACCACGACGATGTTGCCGGCGGCCTCGGTCACGAAGATCCTCTCGCCGCTCGCTTCGATATCCCAAGGGTAGTCGAGTTCTTCCACGACGGTTTCGACGGGCCAATCGCTGGTGGACATGCCAGCGACGGAGCGGGGGGGCGACGCGTCCTTCGCCCAGCCGAGGGACATGACGGTGCCGTTTGGGATGCACGCCAACGCAATTGCTGATGGCCGAGGTTTCGTCATTATGGTCATCGATGTGAAGGATAGGTTGGTTGGTCAGCCATTTGCGCTTGCGGATCGCCGGATGGAGGTGGCAGGCATTTGCAGCCGACCTTTGGTTTTCACGTTGGACGGAGGGTTGGTTCCTGATCTTCAGTCGTCCTGTAGTGAGCAACCATTCCGTGCGATACGGGCATCGCCCACTAGGCTGAGAGGTGTTGGTCGAAGAACGATTTGAGCTTATCCCAGGGGATGAGGTCGGCCTTGTCATATAGGTCCACGTGACCAGCGCCCGGAACGATGAAAAGCTCTTTCGGCTCGGCCGCCTTCTTGATCGCCTGCTCGCTGAAGAAGCGCGAATGCGCATTTTCACCTGCAATCAGCAAAACGGGCCGCGGCGAGATCATGTCGACATGGTCGAACGGCCGGAAATGCAGGTACGACGGATCTCCGGAAACTGTCATCGCCGTTGTTGCGCGCGGATGGGCGCCGCGGGGTGTCCGGTAGTAGTCGAAGAATTCCCGCGTGATCGCATCTGTCTCAGGCGTCAGGATTTCGGGCAGAGCGCCGTATTGCTTCTGCGCGCCCGCGGCCTCGGCCCAGCGCTGTTCGCCAATTTGGGCGAGCATGTCGATGCGGGCTTCGGCCTTCATTTCTTCGCCCTTCCACGCCCATTTGGCGCCGCCCATGTCGTACATGCTCACCGTGGCGACCGCTTTCATGCGAGGATCGATCTGTGCGGCGGCGAGCGCAAAAGCGCCGCTCGCGCAGACGCCGATGATTCCGATGCGGTTCCGATCGACGCGCGGGTCAAGTCCAAGGAAGTCGACGCCTGCGCTGAAGTCTTCGACAACGGCTTCCGGCGACGAGATGAAGTGAGGCTGGCCGCCGCTTTCGCCATTGTACGAGGCATCATGGGCAATGGTGATGAAGCCGCGCTCCGCCATCGTCTGGGCGTAGAGCCCGGAAGTCTGCTCTTTGACGCCGCCATAGGGATGGCCGACGATGAGCGCGGGATGGCGCTGCGAAGCATCGACAGTCTTCGGGACATACATGTCCGCCACGAGATTGATGCCGAGGCGGTTCACGTAGGATACCTTCTTATGCTGAACACGATCGCTCTGCGCGAAGGTCTTGTCCCACGTTCCGGCATATTGAGCGAAGGCGGGACCTGCCGCGAGCGACATCACGCCGGCAGCAGCCGCGCCTGCCCCGGTAAGCTTCAGAAGATCACGCCGACCGATCCCGATCGTTTCCTGTCGGTCGGTTGGTCTGACGGGTCCATTTTCCATAGCCATTCTCCATTGCCGTCTGATTGGTTGCAGGAGGAATATAAGCGGTCTGGACCTGGGTGATTATCGGCGGCGATCTGCTAGCGCTTATGTACCCTACGCATATATCGACCACGTGGGGAAGCTATCCTTCATGACTTCGGAACCGCTTCGAACGTAGGGAAATTGGGCTACTTCGTCTGCCTAAAGCGATCCCCCTCGCGCATCTCAAGCCACATCAGCAACAAATGACTTATTCTTGAGGAGCAATAATCGGTGATGACGTTTCGCGATACACGCCATAGTCTTGTGGGAACTGATATAAAGGAACAAGCGGATGCTGCGCGCGAACGTAAACGACCTCTTGGCTTTTATTGTCGTAGCGCGGGAACGGAGCTTCACGAGAGCCGCCGCGCAGTTAGGCATGTCGCAATCGAATCTCAGCCATACGATACGGGCGCTCGAATCTCGTCTCGGGCTTCGACTTCTGACCCGCACCACCCGCAGCGTGTCGCCGACGGCCGAGGGTGAGCGACTGTTGAACGTGATCGCTCCCCGATTCGAGGAGATCGAAGGCGAGCTTTTTTCAATCACCGAACTGGGAGAGAAGCCGGCGGGTACGATCCGCATCACCGCTGAAGACTACGCGATCGACACGGTTCTCTGGCCGAAGCTCGAGAAGGTTCTGCGTCAATATCCCGAGATTAAAGTCGAGTTCATCGTTGACTATGGACTGACAGACATCGTCGCAGAACGCTTTGACGCAGGCGTGCGGCTTGGGGAGATTGTGTCACAAGGCATGATCTCGGTGTGTATCAGCCCATATCAGCGGATGATTGTCATTGCCAGCCCAGCGTATGTCGAAGAGCGGGGCATTCCGATAAAGCCTCAAGAGCTGACGTCGCATCAATGCATCAACCTCCGGCTCCCGACACATGGCGGAACCTACGCCTGGGAGTTCGAGAAAGACGGGGAAGAATTGCGGGTCCGAGTGGAAGGTCAGGTCATCTGCAACGGGATCAGGCAGATACTGAACGCTGCTGTTGATGGTTACGGTTTCGGGTTTGTGCCTGATGGCTTGGCGAAACCCGATATCGACGCCGGAAGACTGGTTCAGGTGCTCGCCGACTGGTGCCCGTCGTACCCAGGTTATCACCTCTATTATCCGAGCCGTCGGCAACCGTCTGGGGCGTTCAAGGTAGTCCTCGATGCACTCAGGCAGAAGTCGTAGCGCATCGTCTTCGTCACCAATCCCGGAGCGACGCCCGGCGCCCGGCAGCCCGTCTCATCGTAAGGCCGCGACAGGTTTGTAGCTGGCGATATCGGCGCGAATGCCGAGACGGGCAAACATTTCCTGCGGATCGAAATTGGCGGCCTTTTGGGCGGCCGCCACGGCTGCCCGCGCGCGCTCGACGACCTCGGATTTTCCCATTCGGCGATGGTGAAATTGAATTCACCGGGACCGGCGACCTGCTCCAGCACCCTGTGATCGATGAAACCTTCCTGTGCTTCCAGCAGCTTGTGGGTCATCATCACTTTGACGAGAAATTCCTCGCGCGCCGCAGCCGGCACGACGAATTTGTCGACACGATAGAAAGCTCCGCTCATCCATTTTCTCCTGCATCGGATGTCTGCGGAGTTTTGTATTTCCTCAAGTATGGTTGAGGTCAATATGGAAGCGAAGCCGTCCGGTCACTAACTTGGGGCGACCGCTTTCTGAAGCCGTCGTGGGGGCCGCAAGCGGACCGGCACCTTACCGGGGCTTGGCGCGGAGACGGCCGCATCGAAAAAGTTATCGTCGAACCGCATTTGCCGGACATCGCCCTGCTCATATGCAATGGGGGCCCTTTGCTGCCGTTCGAGGTCGATCCGAGGAACGTGCGATATGTGGTAGAGTGGGGACGGAACGCGACAGACGCATTGCGAGGGGCGGTGTGATCAACCCGGAATTCGCGCGACCGAGTGCCAACGTTGTGCTCATGGAAGGGGAGACGAGGACGATGCCGACACCAGAGAAACCCGGTCTCATAATTCGACAGAAGTCCCCACCAAACATCGAGTTTCCGTTTGCGTCGCTCTCCGATTGGCTGATCCCAACCGAGCTGTTCTTCGTGCGAAACCATTTCCCGTCGCCGGACCTCGATGCGCGAAACTGGAGATTGCGCGTTGACGGGGCGGTGCAGCGGCCGCTCGAACTTGACCTCGACAGCATCAAGGCGATGCGGAGCACGACTTGCACGGCCGTCGTCGAGTGCGCAGGCAACGGGCGCGTCCACTATGTGCCGCCGAAGGAGGGGTTGCAGTGGCAGAACGGAGCCGTCGGCAATGCCGCGTGGACAGGTGTTCTTCTGCGCGAGATTTTGGAAATGGCGGGCGTCAAGCGAACCGCACGTGAGGTTCTGCTCGTCGGCGCAGACAGCGGCGTCGTCGATGCGAACAAGAAAACGGCTTCTCCCGGACCCATCGCTTTTGCGCGCAGTTTACCGCTTGAGAAGGCCATCGCTGACAGCACGATCCTTGCCTATTCGATGAACGAGGAGCCGTTGACGCGCGATCACGGCTACCCGCTACGTGCGGTCGTGGGTGGCTGGTTCGGCATGGCTTGGGTCAAGTGGATCACTGATATCACGGTTGTGGAGCAACCGTTCCTTGGCTACTGGCAGGCGCGCGACTATTTCCGTTGGGAGCGCAGCCTCGGGGAACCCAGGCTGGTCCCCCTCGCGGAGATGGAGGTCAAGGCGCAGATCGCGCGTCCCGTGCAGGGGGCGCGTCTCATCGCCGGCCAACCGTATCGAATTTTCGGAGCCGCGTGGGGCGGAGAGGCTGCTATCCGGCAGGTGCAGGTCTGCACCGGAGATGGCAGGGGCTGGCGCGAGGGAAGGCTCCTCGAAACAGAACGTCCGTTCGCATGGCGCTTGTGGGAGTACATGTGGACCCCTGAAGAAGCGGGGGCATATATGCTGCGATGTCGCGCGATCGATAGTGCGGGGTGCGTGCAGCCCGACCTCCCGCATTCCGACAGCGAGAGCTACGCGGCCAATTGGATCGTTCCGGTGGAGGTTACGGTCGTTCCCGGGCCACAGACATACGAGGAGGAATTCGTGATCTAATCACCCGCATGGGGCGGAATGGCGGCTTTGAAGGCGCAAAGCAGCCTTATTCTTCTATAACGAAAAAAGACCGCTTCGGCAGATAGCGGTCCTTACTCTCATTGCTGCCTTCAAGATTCAAGAGATTCCACATCGCGATGGTGGCTGCCGGTTTGGCGGGCCTTTGCGAAATCGGCAGTTCTTGAAGTCAGCGTTCGGCGAGCGCAGGCTCGCCCTTCTTCTCGCGCACCATGTTGATGAAACGGCGGAAGAGGTAGTGGCTGTCCTGCGGGCCGGGAGAGGCTTCCGGATGGTGCTGGACGGAGAAGACCTGCTTGCCGAGGACGCGCAGGCCGCAATTGGTGCCGTCGAACAGCGAAATATGAGTCTCTTCAACACCGTCGGGCAGCGACTTCGAGTCGACTGCGAAGCCGTGGTTCATCGAGACGATTTCGACCTTGCCGGTCGTATGGTCCTTGACCGGATGGTTGGCGCCGTGATGGCCCTGATGCATCTTCTCGGTCTTGGCGCCGAGGGCGAGGCCCAGCATCTGATGACCGAGGCAGATGCCGAAGACCGGGATGTCGGTCTTGATGAGCGTCTGGATCACAGGCACGGCGTATTCGCCGGTTGCCGCCGGATCGCCCGGGCCGTTCGACAGGAAGATGCCGTCCGGCTGCATGGCGAGCACGTCTTCGGCGCTCGTTGTCGCCGACACGACGGTCACCTTGCAGTCGAGGCCGGCAAACAGGCGCAGAATGTTGCGCTTGACGCCGTAATCGAGGCAGACGACATGATACTTGGCATCGGCCGCGCCGAGTTCGCCATAACCTTCGTTCCAGAGCCACGGCGTCTGGGTCCATTGCGAGGACTGGCCGGAGGAGGCGATCTTGGCGAGGTCGAGACCTTCGAGACCGCTCCAAGCCTTGGCTTCGTCCTTCAGCGCCTCGATGTCGAAGACACCGTTCGGGTCGTGGGCGATCACCGCGTTCGGAGCGCCGTTCTCGCGGATCCACGCGGTCAGCGCGCGCGTGTCGATGCCGCAGAGGCCGATGATGCCGCGTGCCTTTAGCCATTGGTCGAGATGCTTGGCGGCGCGGTAGTTCGAGGGTTCGGTGATATCGGCCTTGAAGATGACGCCGACGGCGCCGTGGCGGGCGGCGGGCGTCAGGTCTTCGATATCTTCATCGTTGGTGCCGATATTGCCGATATGGGGAAAGGTGAAGGTGACGATCTGGCCGAGATAGGAAGGGTCTGTCATGATCTCTTCGTAGCCGGTCAGCGCCGTGTTGAAGACGACTTCGGCCTGGACCTTGCCGGTGGCGCCGATGCCCTTGCCTTCGATCACCGTACCGTCGGCAAGAACGAGCAGGGCGGTCGGCTTATCGTTTGTCCAGGGTGCTGTCGCGGTCATCTTCATCCCGTTTCCGGCGGTCGGCGCGCGTTGCTGCGCTCGTCGCCATTTGATCTCGCAGGCGTGTGGACGCGGCAATGCCGCGCGCTTCAGGCCTGATCACGAATTTTGGTGCAGGTGGCGGTAGATAGCCACGCAATCGCTTACGGTCAACTCTTTGTAGCCGAGATCGAGGCTGTTTTCCTGCGGTTTATCGCGCCGATCGCGCAATTTATTTGATCCCTCGCATCGGCGTGGTTTATGAAGCGGCATCAAAAAAGGAGTGAAGACCATGCTGCGCGATCAACTCGCCACCCAGCTGAAAGAGGCGATGAAGGCCAAGGATTCGGAGCGGCTTTCGACCGTCCGGCTCATCCAGGCCGCGATCAAGGACCGCGATATCGCCAATCGCGGCACCGGCAAGGGAGAGGCGAGCGAGGACGAGATCCTGCAGATCCTCGCCAAGATGGTGAAGCAGCGCGACGAATCGGCCAAGATCTACGAGGAGAATTCGCGCCCGGAACTCGCCGCCAAGGAGCGTGCCGAAATCGCCATCATCCAGGATTTCATGCCGAAGCAGCTTTCCGACAGCGAAGTGCGTGCCAACATATCGGCTGTTATCGCGGAGACAGGCTCCTCGGGCGTCAAGGACATGGGCAAGGTGATGGCGGCGCTCAAGGAGCGTTATGCCGGCCAGATGGATTTCGCCAAGGCGTCCGCGACCGTCAAAGAACTGCTGAACTAAAACGTCTCGCCTGCGGTTCTTCGTGGACCGCAGGCCCGAGCACCGCCTCGGCGGCGGCGTCGATGATGGCGAATTTCGCCGCCTGATAATTCCAATATTCCAGGATGAAGGGGCCGGACAGCCAGAAGTCGCCCTTGCGGGAGGGCTCGGTCCAGCCGACGCTTCCCATATTCGACGCCTGCGTCAGAAGCCGCTTCAGGTGGGTGTTCGATATCATGAACTGCTCGCGCAGTTCCCGGAGCGACAGCGGGCCGACCACGACGCGTTCGGCCGCCCGGGGAAATTCCGGAAGCCGCGAGATCAGGTAATCCATCACCAGCCCGCCGGAATTCGCCCAGTTGAAGAGGTTGAAGGTCGGGCCCGGGCTGCGCACCGCCTGGCTGCCGATGATCGCCCTTGCAATCAGCGGCTGGATGGCCGCCATCATCGCCGAAGGATCGGCGGCGACCTTCGCAGCGCGTTCACCGCCGTCGAGGCTGTCGAGGATCATCATGTGCGCCAGGAGCCACCGGGTAAAATGCTGCTCGGCGATCTCGGTGGGTTCCAGGTAGCGCGTGCGCTTGTCAGGGCCGGGAACGGCCTGCAGGAAGCGATAGGCCAGCATCTCCTGCATGAAGGCGGCGGCCGTGTTGCGGCTGGCGATGTCGTTCCTCACCGCGAAATCGATGAAGCGGCCGGAATAAAGGCCTCGCTTCCCATCGCCGGGATAGCCGTAGTGAAGCGCGAAGCCGGCATGGGCCATTAGCCAGCGCTGCTGCGCGGCGAAAATCGAGGCGATGCGCGGGCTTTCGCGATAGATCGCGAGCAACTGATTGGCGCAATGCAGGATCGCAGCGGAAAAGCGATCGTCTGCTGCAAGATTTTCAGCGGTGAAGGCCATTGGGAGGGGTCCAGGATGTCGGCGCATACATCTTTCATGCCGCCGCCGCCTGTCAACGGCTTTGTCAATAATCGGTTAATTTCAAAGGGGAATTGTATCAGGAGAAGCCAAAAATTAAGAAGGCAGGAGCTGGGGGCGCTCCTGCCTTCTTGCTCTTTGCTTCCGCCGGCACGCAGGGCCGAGGCCCAAGCCGGAGGGTATTTGCAAAGGCACCCTTGCGAAGCGGCGCCGGGGGTAGGGATGGTGCTTCGCTCGGGGATCGCTTTGTTGAAATGAACCTACGGCCGGGCGGCTGCTTATTCAAATTACAAAAAAATAATGATTGCCGAAAACCGCAGTTTAGGACGCGTCGAAGCGGTGGCCGGGCAATTGGCCGAAGATGGCGATACTCGATCGAGGAAATTGATAAGCCGCTGTTTTGAAACGTTTTAATCTGGTGTTGCCGAAGGCGGAAGCACTCGATGGAATACTGGCGACAACCGAAATCGCGATGTCGGATGACAACAGTGTCGCACCCCTTGTCGCAGGGGCGGCAACGCGTTGTTGATCGGCTAACCGACACTGTCGGCGATGAGTGCCCTTGCCTGTGAATAGCGGGTTTTCCCGACAAGTTTCGTGGCATGGAGCGGCAAAGCAGCTTATATGGAACTTAGCCAAGAGGTATAAATGCGCTTTTCCAACACCTTTCTCGATGAGATCCGCGACCGCGTTCCGATTTCGAACGTGATTGCGCGCCGTGTGAGCTGGGACAAGCGCAAGACCAACGTTTCGCGCGGCGATTACTGGGCCTGCTGCCCGTTCCACGGCGAGAAGTCGCCGAGCTTTCATTGCGAAGACCGGAAGGGCCGTTATCACTGCTTCGGCTGCGGCGTCACCGGCGACCATTTTCGCTTCCTGACGGAGCTGGAGGGCTTGAGCTTTCCCGAGGCCGTGCAGCAGATTGCCGACATGGCGGGCGTGCCGATGCCGCTTGCCGATGCCGCGATGGAGAAGCGCGAAAAGGAGCGCGGCTCGCTGATCGACGTCATGGAAATGGCGACGCAGTTTTTCCAGGATCAGTTGCAGACGGCGAATGGCGCCAAGGCGCGCGCCTATCTGCGCGATCGTGGGCTGACGGGGCGCACCATCGAAACCTTTCGTCTCGGTTATGCGCCCGACAGCCGCAATGCGCTCAAGGAATTCCTCGCCGGCAAAGGCGTCACCAAGGAGCAGATCGAGGCCTGCGGCCTGGTCGTCCATGAAAACGTGCCGGTGTCCTACGACCGTTTTCGCGACCGCATCATGTTTCCGATCCTGTCGTCGCGGGAAAAGGTGATCGCTTTCGGTGGCCGCGCCATGTCGGCAGATGCACCGGCGAAATATCTGAATTCCAACGAGACGGAGCTCTTCCACAAGGGCAATGTGCTCTACAATTTCGCCCGTGCGCGCCGGGCGATCCAGGGGCCGGGCCGCGGCGATGCCCAGGATGACAATGCATCCGGCACCATCATCGCCGTCGAAGGCTATATGGACGTGATCGCGCTCCATCAGGCGGGCGTCGAGAATGCCGTTGCGCCGCTCGGCACGGCGCTCACCGAAAACCAGCTCGAACTGCTCTGGAAGATGGTGCCGCAGCCGGTGCTCTGCTTCGATGGCGACGGCGCCGGCATCCGCGCGGCCAATCGCGCCGCCGAACTGGCGCTGCCGCATCTGAAGCCCGGCCGCTCCGTCCGTTTCGCGCTGCTGCCTGACGGCAAGGATCCTGACGATCTCGTGCGCGACGAGGGCCGCGCGCCTTTCGACAAGGTGATGAGCCAGGCAAAGCCGCTTTCGGAGATGCTGTGGAGCCGGGAGATCAATACCGGCAAGTTCGATACGCCCGAAGCGCGCGCCGAGCTCGAAGCACGGCTGAAACAGCTCGTCGCGATCATCGCCGACGAGAATGTACGCCGTCATTACCAGCAGGATATTCGCGACCGGCTGAACGCCTTCTTCCAGCCGCAGTTCCAGAACCGCAACAGTGGCGAGCGGCGCGGTTTCAGCGGCAATTCCCGCAACGGCCGCGACAATGCGGGCAAGGCAGGACCGAAAAGCCCCAGCCTCATTTCCGACCGGCTCGCCCGCTCGGGGCCTGTGCGCGGACACCGGGACAATACAGCGCTGCGCGAAAGCGTGTTGGCGCTCACCATCGTCAATCATCCGGCCCTGATGATCGACGATTATGATGAGATCGCCGCGATCGAATATGACAGCCGTGAGCTGCAGCGGCTCTGGTCGGCGATGCTCGGCGCAGCCGCTGCCGTTGCCGGCCCGCATCTGACACGCGAATATCTGACTGAGCGGCTGGAATTCGAAGGCTTCGGTCCGCTCATCAAGAGCCTCGACCAGCAGGTGCGCAATGCGAGGCTGTGGACGGCGACCGAGGAGGCGGCGATGGAGGATGCCCGTGAGGGCTATCGTCAGGCGCTCGCCTTCCACAAACGCGCGAAGGCGTTGCGCCGGCAGAAGATGGAACTCGAACGCGAGATAGCGCTGGCGACCGAAGCCGGTGACGGCGAGGCGATCGTTCAGCTGATCCGGGCGCAGCAGGAAGTGCATCTCGAAGGCGTGCGCCTCGAGAACCAGGAGGCGATCATCGACGGCTTCGGCGTGCTTTCCGGCCGCGTCAAAGGAGCGGCGAGCCACTGATGTCGCTGAGCGAAAGCAATCAAACCGGCTTTACCGCTTCCGGCGCGCTGTTTGCGGGCGGCCGATCGCCGCTCGACGTCCTGAAACAGATCTACGGTTACTCCTCCTTCCGCGGCAAGCAGCAGCAGGTGGTGGAGCATATCGTTTCCGGCGGCGATGCCGTGGTGCTCTTTCCGACAGGTGCAGGCAAATCGCTGTGTTTCCAGATCCCGGCGCTTTGCCGTCACGGTGTCGGCATCGTCGTTTCGCCGCTGATCGCGTTGATGCGCGATCAGGTGGAGGCGATGAAGCAGCTCGGCATCCGTGCCGCGGCGCTGAACTCGTCGCTGTCGCGCGAGGAGTTCGTGGAGGTCCGCCGCGCACTTTCGGCGGGAAAGCTCGACCTTCTCTACGTCACGCCCGAGCGCATCCTGACCGATGGTTTCCGCGAGCTGATCGCCAATGAGAAGATCGCGCTGTTTGCCATCGACGAGGCGCACTGCGTCTCGCAATGGGGTCATGATTTCCGGCCGGAATATCGCGAGCTCGGCCGGCTCGGCGAGCAGTATCCTGATGTGCCCCGCGTGGCGCTGACGGCGACGGCCGATCCGCATACGCGTGACGACATCGTCGAGAGGCTGGGGCTTGAGAATGCCGAAATCTTCACCACCAGCTTCGACCGGCCGAACATCGCCTATGAAATCGTCGAGCGCGACCAGCCGCGCCAGCAGCTCCTGCGGTTCCTCTCCGGCCATAAGGGTGACAGCGGCATCGTCTACTGCCTGTCGCGCGCCAAGGTCGAGGATACGGCCGATTGGCTGAACGGGCAGGGCATCCGCGCGCTGCCCTATCACGCCGGCATGGACCGGGCGCTGCGCGACGCCAATCAGGATGCTTTCCTGAAGGAAGAAAACCTCTGCCTGGTCGCGACCGTCGCCTTCGGCATGGGCATCGACAAGCCGAACGTCCGCTATGTCGCCCATCTCGATCTGCCGGGCTCGGTGGAGGCCTATTATCAGGAGACCGGGCGTGCCGGCCGAGACGGCCTGCCGTCGGAGGTCTGGATGGCCTATGGCATGGCCGACGTCATCCAGCGCCGCCGGATGATCGACGAGGGCAATGCCGCAGATGAGATCAAGCGGGTCGAGCGGGCCAAGCTCAACGCCTTGCTGGCGATCTGCGAAACCGCCTCCTGCCGTCGGCAGGCGATCCTTGGCCATTTCGGCGAGGCGCATGCCGGCCAATGCGGCAATTGCGACACCTGCCTGAAGCCGGTCGAGACCTGGGAGGGCACGGAAGCGGCGATCAAGGCGCTCGCCGCCGTCTACCGCACCGGCGAGCGGTTCGGCGCCGGCCACGTCATCGACGTGCTCGTTGGCAATGTCAACGAAAAGACCGAGCGTTTCGGCCATGTCGATATGCCCGTCTTCGGCGCCGGCAAGGACATTCCGGCTCGGACCTGGCAATCCGTTTGCCGGCAGTTACTCGCGATGGGGCTGATCCGGGTCGATCACGAGGCCTATGGGGCGCTGAAATTGGAGCCGGAAGCGCGCGCGGTCTTCAAGCACGAGCGACAGGTATTCTTCCGCAAGGACCGGCCCGCCTCGGAACGGCGCACGAAGAAGGCGGAACGCAGCGAGCGCAAATCGGCCCTGTCGGGCGCTGACGGCAGCCTCTTCGAGGCGCTGCGGGCGGAGCGCATGGCGATCGCCAAATCGCTCGGCGTGCCGCCCTATGTCGTCTTTCCCGATACGACGCTCATTGCCTTTGCCACCGAACGGCCGCGTAGCCGCAAGGAGCTGCTGGCCATATCCGGCGTCGGTCAGGCGAAGCTCGAGCGCTATGGCGACGCTTTCTTGGAAATTATTCTTGCACATGACGACTGAGCGGACCGGCCGGTGTTCTTCTCGATCTCGGTCCAGCGCTGAAGAAGACAAGCCGATGGCGATATGCTAACGCGGAAGCTATAAAAACATCAGAAAGGGCCGCCCATGACCTCGCCATTTCTCTCCCATCTTCGCGCCGAGATTTCGGCGCTGAAGGATGCCGGGCTCTATAAATCCGAACGGGTCATCAGCTCCAAGCAGGCCGGCGAGATTGCGATTTCTAGCGGCGAGCGGGTGCTGAATTTCTGCGCCAACAACTATCTCGGCCTCGCCGATAACGAGGAACTGGCTGAGGCCGGCAAGCGGGCGCTCGACCGTTACGGCTACGGCATGGCTTCGGTGCGCTTCATCTGCGGCACCCAGGAGGAGCACAAGCAGCTCGAAGCGCGGATTTCCTCTTTCCTCGGCATGGAAGATACGATCCTCTATTCCTCCTGCTTCGACGCCAATGGCGGCCTGTTCGAGACGTTGCTTTCCGAGGAGGACGCGATCATCTCGGATGCGCTGAACCACGCCTCGATCATCGACGGCGTCAGGCTGTCGAAGGCCAAGCGCTCCCGCTATGCCAACAACGACATGGCGGCACTCGAAGAGGAACTGAAGAAGGCCGAGGGCAGCCGCTTCAAGTTGATCGCCACCGACGGCGTCTTCTCGATGGACGGCATCATCGCCAATCTCCGCGGTGTCTGCGATCTCGCCGAGAAGTACGTCGCCATGGTCATGGTCGATGACAGTCATGCGGTCGGCTTCGTCGGCAGGAACGGCCGCGGCTCGCCCGAACATTGCGGCGTCGAGGGCCGGATCGACATTATCACCGGCACACTCGGCAAGGCGCTCGGCGGTGCCTCGGGCGGTTATACCTCGGCGAAAGCCGAGGTCGTCGAGTGGCTGCGGCAGCGCTCGCGCCCCTATCTGTTCTCGAACACGCTGGCGCCGGTCATTGCCGCCGCGTCGCTGAAAGTGTTCGAGCTGATCGAGAATGGTGATGCCTTGCGCAAGCGTCTTTCCGACAATGCCGATCTCTTCCGCACCGAGATGACGAAGCTCGGCTTCACGCTCGCCGGCGAAGGCCATCCGATCATTCCCGTCATGCTCGGCGACGCCAAGCTTGCCCAGGACATGGCAGGTCTGATGCTGAAGAAGGGGATTTATGTGATCGGCTTCTCCTTCCCTGTTGTGCCCAAGGGCCAGGCCCGCATCCGCACGCAGATGTCGGCCGCGCATTCGCGCCACGATGTTGAGCGGGCGATTGCGGCCTTTGCCGAGGCAGGGCGGGAATTGGGTGTGATTTGAGCGAAGCTTGCTCCCTCTTCTCCCCAGCGGGGGTCCGAAGGACGGGGCGAGACCGGTGGCTTGCTCCTGGTTAGTCCGGCAGGACAGATGAGGGGCCGGAGCGAAGCGACGTTTCGAGCGTTGAGCGAGAAACAAACGAGGATTTGACGGCGTGGCGTGCCGCCCCCTCATCCGCCCTACGGGCACCTTCTTCCCGCTGGGGAGAAGAGGGAATAGCGAAGTTGGCGCCAAGCAAAGGTGGGATATATGTCGAACATGATGAAGGCGCTGGTCAAATCGAAGCCCGAGGTCGGGCTATGGATGGAGAATGTGCCGGTGCCGGAGGTCGGGCCGAACGATGTGCTGATCCGGGTGAAGAAATCGGCGATCTGCGGCACCGACGTCCATATCTGGAACTGGGACCAGTGGGCGCAGAAGACCATTCCGGTGCCGATGGTCGTCGGCCATGAATTTTGCGGCGAGATCGCCGAGATCGGTTCGGCGGTCACCCGCTATCATGTCGGCGAGCGGGTTTCCGGCGAAGGGCATATCGTCTGCGGCAAGTGCCGCAACTGCCGGGCGGGCAGGGGGCATCTCTGCCGCAACACGCTCGGCGTCGGCGTCAACCGGCCGGGTTCGTTCGGCGAGTTCGTCTGCATTCCCGAAAGCAATGTCGTGCCGATCCCGGACGATATTTTCGATGAGATCGCGGCGATCTTCGATCCGTTCGGCAATGCCGTGCACACCGCGCTCTCCTTCGATCTCGTCGGCGAGGACGTGCTCGTCACCGGCGCCGGGCCGATCGGCATCATGGGTGCGCTGGTCGCCAAGCGATCCGGCGCCCGCAAGGTCGTCATCACCGATATCAATCCGCATCGGCTGGATCTGGCGCGCAAGCTCGGCATCGACCACGTCGTCGACGCCTCAAAGGAAAATCTCGCCGACGTGATGAAGGCGATCGGCATGACCGAGGGCTTCGACGTCGGGCTCGAAATGTCGGGTGCTGCACCCGCCTTCCGCGACATGATCGACAAGATGAACAATGGCGGCAAGATCGCCATTCTCGGCATTGCGCCGGCGGGCTTCGAGATCGACTGGAACAAGGTGATCTTCAAGATGCTCAATCTGAAGGGCATTTACGGCCGTGAGATGTTCGAGACCTGGTACAAAATGATTGCATTCGTCCAGGGTGGCCTCGATCTTTCGCCGATCATCACCCATCGCATTAAGATCGACGAATTCCGTGACGGCTTCGAGGCGATGCGGTCGGGCAATTCGGGCAAGGTCGTGATGGATTGGGTGTGAGGAGCATGACATGCTCCCATGAAGCAAGTTGCCGTTGCGGCAAATCGCCTTCGCCTCTCGCCTTGGTGCCGCCGCCTGCTGCAGACCGGGTTCATATATTAGTCGCGGAGTAGAAGTCGAAGGGGACGATATGCTGTGAAACGGTTGCGGCCCGATCGACATCGAGCGCTTCCGCCATTGCCCGTACCAAGGTCTCTGCCAGCAATTTCGCAGGATGAGACAGCACCACCTTGATTATTCCCTCTGCGAGACCTGCCCTGGTTTCGTTCGTAAGCTCGTGAGCTATCACGACCAGTCGTTTTGCGACCGGTCCGCTATCCTCTCTAAGCGCCCGCATTACGCCCGTGATGCCTCCGCCGGCGACGTACAGTCCAACCCAGTCGGGTTCTGTCTGCAGGAGACGCCGCGTGGCTTCGTAGGCAATTTCCGGCTCTTCGAGAGTGGCGATTGTTTCCAACATTTGGAAGCCTGGAGCGCTTTCTCGAAAATACGATCGAAAGCCCATTTCGTTGAGTTCCTGGGCCAGATATCGGTGGCTTCCTACAAAGACGGACGCTTTGCCGCCGTTGGCGTTCAGCCCGGCGATGAACCAGGCGGCCGTACGGCCCTTCTTCACGCAGTCGTTTCCCACAAATCCCGCGCGAGCTGCGGTAGAGATGTCGGATATCATCGTGACCACCGGAATACCCTCCGCCGCGAGACCATCAACGGCGTGGTTCACCTGCGGATGGTCGGAAGTGATCATTCCGATGACGTCGGCCTCCCGACTGAGGGAGTATATCGCCTCCGCCGCCTTATCTGGCGCGAGGTCATCCATGAACCTGACTATCGACCGCCCATACGCGCCGGGATAGGCTTCAGTGGCGGCCTTCAGAACTTCCGCCCACATCCGGTAGAGCTTGCGGTGCGACTGTTTCAGGAGGAAGCCGAACTTGATGACGGGCTTGTCTGACTCCAGTCGCCGCTCAATGGCTGTCACACCGTGAAAGCCGATTTGTTTAGCAGCATTGAGGACCCGCTCGGCAGTTTGCGGGCGTACCGGGTCGCGGCCGTTAAGGACGCGATCGACCGTTGAAATGCTGACGCGAGCAGCTTTTGCAAGATCCGGAATAGTGGGGCGTGACATATAAATCTCTCATTTCATGAAAGTAATTATGAGAGGTTCTGGGAGTAAAATCTAGCTGTTAATTGACAATTTCTAGAAATTTGGCTGATTTCATGAGGCTATAAAGGCCAATCTGGCTAGAGGACTTGGGAGAGTCCTCTCATTTGGAGGACTCGCTTTCATGCCTGCGACCTTGAAGAAGGCGCCGCCTTCAAGCGGCGAAGGAATACGCACGTCCATCGACAAGGTGGATGGGTTCGTTCTGGAGATGCGCTCGATCACCAAGACCTTTCCCGGCGTGCTCGCTCTCGATGGCATGAACCTGAAGGTCCGAGCCGGCAGCGTGCATGTTCTCGTGGGCGAGAACGGGGCCGGCAAATCGACGCTCATGAAGATCCTGAGCGGCATCTACGCAATCGACGGCGGCGAAATCCTTTTTAAGGGCGAGAAGCTTGATCACCAGAACGCTGCGGCGGCGCTGGATCGCGGCATCTCGATGATCCATCAGGAGCTTAGCCCGGTGCTCGACCTGACGATTGCCGAAAACATCTTTCTCGGTCGTGAGCCCACGTATGGTCAGTCGGGGGTGCTGTCCCACTTCGTCGATTTTGCCCGCATGAACTCCGACACCAAGACGCTCCTCGATCGCATAGGCCTGAAGTACAGTCCCGAAACGAAGATGCGCGACCTTTCTATCGCGACGATGCAGCTCATCGAGATCGTCAAGGCGATTTCGCGAGAGGCTTCTCTCGTGATCATGGACGAGCCGACGTCAGCCATCAGCGACACGGAAGTGGCAATGCTCTTCCGGCAGATCGCAGATCTGAAGGCAGCCGGCGTCGCCATCATCTACATCACCCACAAGATGGACGAGATCTTCCAGATCGCCGACGACATTACGGTGATGCGGGATGGCCAGTTCATTGCCGCTGCTCCAGCAGCCGAATACCATCCGGCAAAGCTGATTTCTCAAATGGTCGGGCGTACCATTTCCAGCATTTTTCCGAAGGAAGAGGTTCCGATCGGCGACGTTGTGCTCTCGGTGGAGAGCCTATCTCGTTACGGGACTTTCGAGAAGGTGAGCTTCAATGTGCGAGCCGGTGAAATCGTCGGTTTTTCTGGCCTGATCGGTGCCGGGCGCACGGAAGTGGCGCGCGTCATTTTTGGCCTGGACGCCGCGGACGCAGGAGTCGTCCGTCTGAACGGAAAGCCCCTGAAGATCAATTCACCGAAGGAAGCGATCGCTAACGGAATCGCGATGGTCTCCGAAGATCGTAAGGCGGAAGGTCTCGTGCTCTGCCGGTCCGTGGGCGAGAACATATCGCTGGCGAACCTGAAGAAGTTCGCGTCCGGCCTCCTCATCAGCGAGCGGCGGCAGGAGGCGGCGGCCCAGCGGATGATCAAGATGCTGCAGATCAAGACGCCGGACACGGCGATGATGGCGGAGAACCTGAGCGGTGGCAATCAACAGAAAATCGTTCTCGCCAAGTGGCTGCTCGGCGATCTGAAGCTGCTCATTCTCGACGAGCCCACGCGCGGTATCGACGTGGGGTCCAAATCCGAGATCCACAGGCTGATGACCGAGTTCGCCCGCCAGGGGCTCGCGATCATCATGATCTCATCCGAGCTGCCCGAGATCCTGGGCATGAGTGATCGTGTCGTGGTGATGAGTGAGGGACGGGTCACGGGCGAACTAACAAGAGACGAGGCCACGCAGGAAAGCATCATGCGCCTCGCGACGGGAGGACATTGATGAGCATCGAACCTGCAGAAGCGACCGTGAAACGAGAAGGCCAGGCGATTTTGGGCCTTCGCAGCATGAGCTTCTCTGAGATCTACCGCAAATTCGGCACGGTCCTGATCTTCGTGGGAATCTGCATTCTCGCCTCGATCTTGAGCCCGACGTTTCTGACGGAAGCCAACCTGACCAACGTTCTGCGTCAGGTGGTCGTGGTCAGCCTTCTCGCCTGCGGCGTCACCTTTATCATCATCCTGGGGCACATCGACGTCTCGTTGGGGTCCGTCCTTGCGCTCTGTGGTGTCATGGCCGCCAGCGTGATGGCTGTGACTGGAAGCGTGATACTCGCCGTGGTCGCCGGCGTGGCCGTCGGCATTTTGACGGGTGCCATCAACGGCTTCGTTATCACCTTCTTCCGCATTCCATCATTCATCATGACTTTGGCAATGACGACGGTCGCACGCGGCGCCGTGCTCCTTTACACGGGCGGCTCGCCGGTGACGGGGCTCGGAGATTTCAGAGTGATCGGCCAGGGCTCGCTCGGCCCGGTGCCGATCTCAGTGCTCATCCTGGCAGTCGTCATCGTTATTTCCTGGATCCTGCTCAACAAGACAAAGTTCGGCCGATACGTCTATGCCGTTGGCGGCAACGAACGCGCCGCCCGTGCCTCCGGCATTAATCCGGACAGCATCGTCGTGAAGGCGTTCATCTTCAACGGCATTTTGTGTGCGGTCGCCGGCATCGTGCTCATGTCCCGCATCAATTCGGGTCAACCCGCCGGCGGTGTCGGCTACGAGTTCGACGCAATCACCGCTGTCGTCGTCGGTGGTACCAGCCTGATGGGTGGCACCGGAACCATCACGGGCACGATTATCGGATCGATGATCATCGGCGTGATCAACAACATGCTCAATCTCATGAATGTCAGCTCGTACTGGCAGCAGATCATCAAGGGTCTGATCATCGCGATCGCCGTGATCCTTGATGTCTGGACCAAGTCTGCCCGCAGCAAGAAGAAGGCATGATCGAAGTTCTAGGGCGGGAAACTTCCCTGGAAACACCTCTGTGTCGGCGTGGATTTCCCGCCTTTGGAATGAACCTGAACTCTATGGGAGGACCCTATGAAACTCATCGCTCAACTCGCTGTCGCATGCGCCGTATCCGTCGCTGCACTCTCTGCGGGCGCTGCAATCGCCGCCGACAAGTTCGTTGTCGGTTACGCCAATATGGCGGACACCGATGTCTTCGTGATGGCACGCAAGAACGCCTTCATCGAAGCATCGAAATCGGATCCGGCAGTCGAAGTGAATTTCTCCGACGCCAACAACGACGTCAGCAAACAGCTCGACCAGATCGACAATTTCATTGCGCAAAAAGTCAATGCCATCGTCGTCGTTCCGGTCGACTATCAGGGCATCGTACCGGGCGTCGAGAAGGCCAACCAGGCTGGCATTCCGGTCATCGCTCTCGGCATCCAATCTGCTGGCGGCAAGTACACCTTCGTTGGCTCGAAGAACATCGATGCCGGCCGCCTCCAGGGCGAGTACATGAAGCAGCATCTGCCGAAGGACGCAAAAATCCTCTACCTCGAAGGCACGCCTGGGCTCTCGCACACGCAGGAGCGCAAGAAGGGCTTTGAGGATGCGCTGGGCCGTTCGGACGTTGCCACCCTTGCCAGCCTCTCGGCCAACTATGACCGCGCGGAAGGCATGAAGGTCACGGAAGATTGGATTCAGAGCTTTCCGAAGTTCGAGGCAATCGTCGCGGCCAACGACCAGATGGCGCTCGGGGCGTTGGAAGCGCTTCAGGGTGCTGATCGGCTCAAGGGCGTGATGATCTCAGGTGTCGACGGGACGGCCGATGCGCTGAGCGCCATCAAAGCCGGCACGATGTCCCAGACCATCTTCCAGGACGCCGCAGGTCAGGCGAAGGCTGCTTTCGAAGTCGTCGAGGGGATCAAGAAGGGCGAGGAAGCTCCGGCCGAAAAGCTGGTGCCGTTTGCTTCGATCACCAAGGACAATGTCGATCAGTACGCTAAGAAATAAAACCCTCCCAAGGGCGCGTGCCGGGACTGTTTCCCGGCACCGCTATCTCTGGCGACCGTCAGGTTCGCCATGCCGAAACCACCGGTTCTTTAGCGACAGGAATATCGAAATGACAACAAGGATCGCCATTATCGGGGCGGGACTGATGGGAGCCGATCATGCAAGGATCGTGGCGGAAGACTTGCCAGGAGCGAGCCTCCAGTTGGTCTGCGATATGGATGCTAACCGTGCCCGGAACGTGGCCGATGCATATGGTGCTCACGATGCAGATGCCAACCCCAGCCGCGTCGCCGACCGCCCGGACGTTGATGCAGTCATCATCGCAAGCCCGGACTTCACTCACGCGCCATTGTCGTTGTCCTGCATAAGGGCGGGCAAGCGCGTTCTTTGTGAGAAACCCCTGTCGCAATCATCCAAAGAATGCGTAGAGATCATGCAGGCCGAAGAGGCCGCGGGCGCGAAATACATCATGCTCGGGTTCATGCGCCGCTTCGACCAGTCATACGTCGAGATGAAGCGGGCGCTGAAGGAAGGCGCGCTTGGACGCCCTTTGATGATGCACAATTTTCATCGCAACGTCGCGACGCCCGCCTCGGACTTCACCGGAGCGATGGCAATCACCAATTCCGCTCCCCATGAGTTCGACGTCGTCCGGCATGTGCTCGGTACCGAATACGCAACGATCTCTGCCTTCCAGCCCAAGCGCTCCGACAGTTTGGTCGCGCCGGTCTACATGGTGCTGGAGACGGTGGACGGTCAGCTCGTCAACATCGAGATCAACAACAACGCCGCCTACGGGTATGACGTTCGTGCGGAACTGGTGGGGGAGAAGGCGACCATCGCCATGAACCCTGTCAACCATACCCGTGTCGACAGCCAACTCGGCCAAAGCACAAGTTATGACGCGGATTGGCGGGGCAGATACGCGGAAGCCTACCGCCGTCAGAACCGCGCCTTCCTTCGTTTCGCCGAGACCGGTGCGTTCCCGGACATCGCGTCGAGCAGTTGGGATGGATACTGCGCGGCGATGGTCGCCGAAGCCGGCGTCAGAGCGTTGAACGAGGGCCGCAAGATGCCTGTCGATATGATCAGCAAACCGGAGTTTTACGCATGAGGCTGGGATTCGTATCGGACAGCCTCGGCGGACTGCCGTTTGAGGCAATGCTGGACCACGCTCAACGACTGGGCGTATCCGGCGTCGAGGTCAACACTTGCGGCTGGTCGACTGCGCCGCATTTTAATCTGCCGATGATCCTCCGGGACAGGATCGCGCAGAAGTCGTTCCTTGATGCCTTCGCCAAGCGCGGACTGGAAGTGATCAGTCTGAACGCCAACGGCAATCCTCTGCATCCGACCGATCCCGCGCAGGAACGGGGTCTCGAGGACACGATCCGCGTGGCTGGCGAATTGGGGATCAAGACCGTCTGCGCCATGTCCGGGCTTCCCGCCGGCAGCGCGACGGACACGATGCCGAACTGGGTCGTGTCATCGTGGCCGCCTGAAACACAGGCGATTCTCCGCTACCAGTGGGAAGAAAAGCTCCTGCCGTTCTGGACAAGGATCGTCGCGCTTGCCGAGAGCCATGGCGTCGAGCGCATCGCGCTGGAACTCCACGGCAACCAGTGCGTCTACAATGTGCCGTCGCTGCTGAAGCTGCGCCAAGCCGTGGGGCCGGTCGTCGGCGCGAACCTGGATCCGTCGCACCTCTTCTGGATGGGCGCAGATCCTCTTGTTGCCGCCGAAGCGCTTGGCGACGCTCTCTATCACGTTCATGCCAAGGACACCTTCCTCAATGGTCCCAAACAGGCCGTCACAAGTCTGCTCGAGAACGGGGGCTTGATGGATATTCCAGCGCGTAGCTGGTCCTACATCACGCTCGGTTTCGGCCACGGCGAAGAATGGTGGCGGCAGTTTTGCTACCGGCTGAAGATGGCCGGCTATGATGGCTGGCTATCGATCGAGCACGAAGACGTCCTTCTGAACAGCCTCGAAGGATTGGAGAAGTCCATTGCCCTGCTGCGGGGCGTGATGCCGGTAGCCCCAAGCGATTACAAGCCGCAGGCGATTTGAGCGAGTGCGTTGGGCGGGGGAGAGTAACCTCCCGCTAATGTGCGGGCCGTCAACGGTGGCAAGGCGTCGCCTCCCACGGCGGTGGATGAGCGATATCGGAGACAGGAGAAATCTATGGAAAGTTCTCTCAGTGCGAAAATACGGCCGACCAGTGTCAGCGAACTACGAAGCGCAATCGCGGGGACAGGCGGGGATTATCCCGCTGCGGTCAAACAAATCCTGGAGTTAGCCTTCCGGCATCCCGATCTGGTTGCTTTCGGAAGCGCGTCTTCCGTGGCGGTGACTTGCGCGGTTTCGCCGTCGACGGTCATGCGTGCGGCTCGCCATGTAGGCTTCGACACCTTTCGAGACTTCAGACAGCTGTTTCGGGACGAGGTCCGCGAGCGGGCAGGGCGGCAAACATCGCGCGTATGAAAAACCGCGACCAATTCGAACGTTAGTTCTTGGCCCGGCGACAGCCTCCGTCGGCCGGGCCGATATCCGCCCGGAAGGAGGGCATAATATCCCCGCCACACCTGCCCAAACGGCCGCAATAATAGTTGCAGCGGGCAAAATCTTTGCTGCCCTTGTCTTTTGTTCGCTGCTTCTTAAATAAGGTTCGCAATCGCAGCCGCGGTTCAAAGCCTGTGGATAAGGCTTTTTCCGATGATTCGTGAGCTTTTTTTCTGGAAAAGCTTGACGAGAACAAAAAATGTGGGAATCACCGTTCGACTTGTTGAAACGGTGAACTGGGTCAAGGCGGATCGCGCAACCATGGCCGGAAATCCAAAAGCAAAAAAGCTTTGCTGTCCGGTGCCGGCGATCGTGGTTAATCAGGCTTTAAATGTCATCCCGTTAGGTGGGCATAGGTGATTCTAGGGCGGCGCGCGCGACGCGTCCGGCCCTGAGGCGGCCCATTCACCGTAGCGAGATTGGATAGCGTCAGGAAGGCGACGATATAAATGGCAACCAAGGTCAAAGAGAACGAAGACGCGGAAGTCGAACGCGACGGCGCAAGCGACGGCCCTCTTCTCGATCTTTCCGACGACGCGGTCAAGAAGATGATCAAGGCCGCCAAGAAGCGCGGCTATGTGACGATGGATGAGCTCAACGCCGTTCTGCCGTCCGAGGAAGTGACGTCCGAGCAGATCGAAGACACGATGTCGATGCTTTCGGACATGGGCATCAACGTCATCGAGGACGAGGAAGCCGAAGAGGCCGGCGCCCAGGGCGGCGATGACGACGACGCTGGCGGCGATGACGACAGTGAAGGCGGTGAACTCGCGCCCTCCGGCGGCACCGCGCTTGCGACCGCCAAGAAGAAAGAACCGACCGACCGTACCGACGATCCGGTGCGTATGTATCTGCGCGAGATGGGCTCGGTGGAGCTTCTTTCCCGCGAAGGCGAAATCGCCATTGCCAAGCGCATCGAAGCCGGCCGCGAGACGATGATCGCAGGCCTCTGTGAGAGCCCGCTGACCTTCCAGGCGCTGATCATCTGGCGCGACGAACTCAACGAAGGCACGACGCTGTTGCGCGAGATCATCGATCTCGAAACCACCTATTCCGGCCCTGAAGCCAAGGCGGCGCCGCAGTTCCAGAGCCCCGAGAAGATCGAGGCCGACCGCAAGGCCGCCGAGGAGAAGGAAAAGACCCGCCGCGCCCGTTCCGGCGACGACGACATCACCGATGTCGGCGGCGAGGGACTGCCTCCCGAGGAGGAGGAAGAGGACGAGGACGAATCCAACCTCTCGCTGGCGGCGATGGAAGCCGAGCTTCGCCCGCAGGTGATGGAGACGCTGGATACGATCGCCGAGACCTATAAGAAGCTGCGCAAGCTGCAGGACCAGCAGGTCGAGCAGCGCCTGTCGGCGTCCGGCACGCTTTCTTCCGCCCAGGAGCGCCGCTACAAGGAGCTCAAGGACGAACTCATCAAGGCCGTCAAGTCGCTGTCGCTCAACCAGAACCGCATCGACGCGCTGGTCGAGCAACTTTACGACATCAACAAGCGCCTCGTCTCCAACGAAGGCCGCCTGCTGCGTCTGGCCGAATCCTACGGCGTCAAGCGCGACAGCTTCCTGGAACAGTATCAGGGCGCCGAGCTCGATCCGAACTGGATGAAGTCGATCGGCAATCTGGCCGCCCGCGGCTGGAAGGAATTCGCCAAGGGCGAGAACACGACGATCCGCGACATCCGTCAGGAGATCCAGAATCTGGCGACCGAGACCGGCATCTCGATCTCGGAATTCCGCCGCATCGTCCATATGGTGCAGAAGGGCGAGCGCGAAGCGCGCATTGCCAAGAAGGAAATGGTCGAAGCGAACCTTCGCCTCGTCATCTCCATCGCCAAGAAGTACACGAACCGCGGCCTGCAGTTCCTCGACCTCATTCAGGAAGGCAATATCGGCCTGATGAAGGCTGTCGACAAGTTCGAATATCGCCGCGGCTACAAGTTCTCCACCTATGCGACCTGGTGGATCCGTCAGGCGATCACCCGTTCGATCGCCGACCAGGCCCGCACGATCCGCATTCCGGTGCACATGATCGAGACGATCAACAAGATCGTTCGCACATCGCGCCAGATGCTGCACGAGATCGGCCGCGAGCCGACGCCGGAAGAGCTGGCCGAAAAGCTCGCCATGCCGCTCGAAAAGGTCCGCAAGGTCCTGAAGATTGCCAAGGAGCCGATCTCGCTCGAAACCCCTGTTGGTGACGAAGAGGATTCGCATCTCGGCGATTTCATCGAGGACAAGAACGCGCTGTTGCCGATCGATGCGGCCATCCAGGCGAACCTGCGCGAGACGACCACCCGCGTTCTCGCCTCGCTGACGCCACGCGAAGAACGCGTGCTGCGCATGCGCTTCGGCATCGGCATGAACACCGACCATACGCTCGAGGAAGTCGGCCAGCAGTTCTCGGTCACCCGCGAACGTATCCGCCAGATCGAGGCGAAGGCGCTGCGCAAGCTCAAGCATCCGAGCCGTTCGCGCAAGCTGCGCTCGTTCCTCGACAGCTAGGTTTCGATAACATCTTGATGGGAATGCCGGGCTTTATGCCCGGCTCAACCTGCTGACGAAGCGAGCCAACTCTTCTTTCGTCATGCTCGGGCTGTCCCGGGGCATCTGCCTCCGTTTCGCAGGGCAGCAGATCCTCGGCACAAAGCAGCACAAGGCCGAGGATGACGTCAGGCAGCGAGCTGGGTTTATCATTACTGAGCCGGGCCCTGTGCCCGGCTTTTGCTTTTGTGATTAACACCAATGATCCCGGTGGCTTTCTTGTCCCTGCCTGGTGACAGGCCTATAATCCCGCCACGGGGAAAGGATCGATCGCGACACACGCGAGATCGTATGCCTGCGTGAGCGATCCTCCGTCGGGAGGTGCGACATGACAACCTACATTCTTTTGATCGATTGGACGGACCAAGGCATCCGGACTGTCCGCGACTCGACAAAACGGCTGGACGCGGCGAAGAAAATGCTCGCCGGCGTCGGCGGCTCCATCAACCAGTTCTACCTGACGATGGGCGGACACGACATGGTCGCCGTCTGCGAGGCGCCCGATGATGCGGTGATGGCGCATTTTACGCTGTCGCTCGCCATGGCGGGCAATGTCCGCACCGAGACGCTGAAAGCGTTCCCGGAGGCTGCCTATCGGGATCTCATCGTCTCGCTCGGGTGACGACCGCGCAAACCAGTTCGGATACCAGGCACGGCTTTCCGGAGACCGCGTTGCGCTGAATGATGTCGGCCTGCCGTTCAATCGTTGCGGCAGCGATCACGCGGTTTTTTGTTTTTGTGGCTTGATGCTGCCGGCTTTAAAGGCCACATCGCTGCTGTGACAGAAGAAGACGTCGAACCGGCAGAAGCGCATGAAGTGGCAAAACAGCGGCCTGAAATCGGCTGGGGTGTCGGCGCGTCCGTGCTTCTGCACGTGCCCATCGTCGCCCTTCTCATTTTCGGCCTGCCGAAGATCGAACCAAAGCCGCCTGAAGACGAGAGCGTGAAGGTGGAACTCGTTCCGCCGCCGGAGGAGAAGAAGCCGGAAGAGAAAAAGCCCGAGGAAAAACCGCCGGAGCCGAAGCCGCCGGAACAGGCGAAGAAGCAACCGCCACCTCCACCACCTCCTCCGCCGCCGAAAGCTGCGAAGATGCCCGAAGCGCCCGTCGCTCCCCGGCCACCACGGGTAGCCCGTCCGGTTTTCGAATTTGCTGAGAAGGATTCGGCGCCGGAACAAAGCGAGCGGGGTATACCGCAGCAGGCCGAAGCACCTAAGCCGTCGGTGATTGAGGCAAAACCGGAAATATCGCCTGTCGAACCGCCGCAACCCAAAAAGCCGGAAGTTCACGAGACTATGCCTGCCGCGAATCCGCTGCCTCAGGATATTGAACTTCCCGAGGTAGAGACTACTGAGGTCAATCCGGAAAAGAACGGGCCTGCTACCACAGGACGCGACGAGGCAAAGACGAATTTCGAGCAGGCAAAGCCGTCAACGAATTCAACGGCAACAACCTCCTCAACGCCACCAGACGCGGCTAAGGAATCGAATAACCTCACGAAAGCGAAAACTCTGTTTACTGACGACTTTGTCTCAGACCGCAGGGTCAAGACGGCGATGAATAATTTGCCGCGCCAGATGCGCGGTGGTCAGCTTTGCTGGAGCGAGCTTAGAGAACAGCTGCTTCATTCATCCGCGGCATATGATCCCAATATCATTGAGGTGCCTCGATACAATCTGCCGAACGGCAATGTCCTCGCGCCTAAGCGAAGTGCATTCTATGACGGTAAGCAATTGCACCAGTTGGCGTTCAGTTGCGAAGTGAACGAAGATGCGACGAAAATCATTTCGTTTGAATTCGGGGTGGGGAATGTAATTCCCAGAAGTGAGTGGGCGATTTATGACTATCCAAGGTGAATGGCGGTCAGTATTGGCGAGCCGCTGGTACAAGCCACACGCAAGGAACCGCATCTAGCCTCTCCCTATGGCCGTGATGGTACGGTGAAGAAGGGACAATGATATGTCGAACGAGATCGAGCAGTTTTTGGAGCGCCAGGACGAAGCCGTCAGCGCGCTGTTCCTGGAAAACAAGGGTGACGAGCTGACCGATATTCTGGTGGCGGCGCTCGAAGAGGCCTTCGAGATCCTGCTCGAAGCCGCACCCGCCGAAACGCTGCATTGACATTTTCCAAGACATTGCCGGCAGCGTTTGCGGAGCGGCTGTCCGGCTACCGGTTCGAACGCGATGCGCTCGGCCGTTCCGCGACAAGCGTTTTCCGGCTGGAAGGCGAGGGCCTGCCGGCCCTCTATCTGAAGGTCGAGGCGGCGGGGCCGTTCGGCGAGCTTGCCGATGAAGCCGCCCGGCTCGGCTGGCTCAAGGCCGCCGGCCTGCCGTGTCCCGATGTGATCGCCCGGGAAAGCGACGGCGAGCGCAACTGGCTGCTGATCGGCGCACTGCCGGGAACCGATCTTGCCAGTGCATCGGCGCTGACGCCGCTTACGCGTGTCGAACTGCTGGCGGCCGCACTTGCCGATCTCCATCACCTGCCGATCGCCTCCTGCCCGTTCGATCATCGTCTGGAAAAGCGCCTGCCGACCGCAAGGGCGCGCATGCAGGCCGGGATCGTCGACGAGACCGATTTCGACGAGACGCGGCTCGGAAAGAGCGCCGAAACATTGTTTGCCGAACTCGAAGGCCGGCGGCCGGACCGTGAGGACCTCGTCGTCACCCATGGCGATGCCTGCCTGCCCAATTTCGTCGCCTCCGACGGGCAATTCTCCGGCTATATTGATTGCAGCCGCCTCGGCGTCGCCGACCGCTATCAGGATCTCGCGCTCGCCTGCCGCAGCATCGCCTATAATTTTGGCGCGGCGCTGGTGCAGCCCTTCCTCGATCGTTACGGGCTGACGGCGCCGGATCCGGCGCGCCTCGATTATTACCAGCTGCTCGACGAGTTCTTCTGACGCTTCAAAGACGCGCGGCGCTTGCCAAGCGTTGCGCCCACTCCATCCGGCTGGCAAGATGGCCGGCATCGGATCTGCGGACGGATGATGGCGAAAGATCAGTTCAGGATGCTGCGCTCGACGCTGGCCGGCGTCGAAGCGGTGGAAGCGGCAACGCATCACAGCTTCAGCAGGCACACGCATGAGCAGTTCGGCATCGGCCTCGTCTCATCAGGGGCGCAGAAGTCGCTCAGCGGGCGCGGCATGGTCGAGGCTGCAGCCGGCGATATCATCACCGTCAATCCGAACGAGGTGCATGACGGCGCGCCGATCGGCGCGGGCAGATCGTGGCGCATCCTCTATTTCGATCCCGAGATCGTCGCCGGCCTGTCGCGGGACATTTGCGAGGGCGGGGCAGGGCGACAGGAAATCCCCCATCCGGTCATCCGCAATGGCGCGATCGCCGCCCGCTTCGAGATGCTGTTTGGCGCGGTCACCGGTGGCGGATCCGACAGGCTGCTCTCAGAGCAACTGCTGCTGCAGCTCGTCGCCGATGTCATGCGGGAACGGGGTGATCGCGAGGAGCGGCCGCCGGTGCCGGCCTCCATCCGCGCGGCACGGGATCTGATCGACGACGATCCTCTTGCCGCCGTCTCGCTTGCCGATCTCGCCACCGAAAGCGGCCTCAGCCGATTCCAGGTGCTGCGCGGCTTTGCCAAGGCGACGGGGTTGACGCCGCATGCCTATCTCCTCCAGGCGCGCATCCATCACGCCCGCCGGCTGATCGCTCAGGGCACACCGCTTGCGGAAGCGGCCTTTGCCAGCGGTTTTGCCGACCAGAGCCACATGACGCGCGTCTTCGTGCGCAAATACGGCCTGTCGCCGCGCCTCTATGCCGGCGCCTTTCTCTGAGCGGTCACGTCGAGCTTCGCCACCCGGATGGCCCCGATCCGTGTCCGAGGCCGAGCCACCCGCCTCGTCCTTCGAGGCCCCTGCGGGGCACCTCAGGATGAGGCTCTCTTGAAGGTCGTGCATCCTCCTGCAGTCCACGGTTAAAGGCGCGGAACTCTCCAACGCCCCTCATCCTGAGGCGCGTAGCCCGTGAGGGCGAAGCCTCGAAGGGCACGCTCAATGCCGCTTCTTGCATTCATCGAACTTCAAGCGCCCGCTTCGTCCTTCGAGGTCCCTTGCAGGCACCTCAGGATCAGGGCTGATCGCAGGTGCCGCGGGCTGCGACCTCTCTCCAGCCTTATCCTGAGGCGCCCCGCAAGCGGCCTCGAAGGACGGGGCTGGCCGAGGCGCCGCCTCCGCCACTGCAATTTCGTTCAAGACCGCAAGCGGCCCCTGCTGTTTCCTCGGCGCATCCAACAGGAGATGCGGAATGTCGAGACAGGTTCAAGGTTATGTCTATCTGACGCTGGCCATGCTGACGGTCGGCAGCACGGTCATTGCGAGCAAGCTTATCGCCGCCGGACTGCCGCCGTTTACCGCCACTGCCGCGCGCTTCGCGCTCGCTTTCCCGGTCTTTCTCGTGCTGATACGGGCAACCGGCGTACGGCTGCCGAAGCTCTCCCGCCGGGACCGCCTGATCCTCGTCATCCAGGCCGGGGCCGGCAGCGTCGGCTATACGACGCTGCTGATCTCCGGCCTCAGCCTGACCTCGGCTGCCGATGCCGGCGTCATTATCGGCACGCTGCCGGTGGTCTCGGCGGCAATTTCCATTCTGCTGCTCGGCGAGCGGCCGCAGCCCGGCCTGCTTCTCGCCGTGGCGCTGGCGACTGCCGGGGTGTTTTCGATCGCCTTCACGCCGGATGCGGCCGGCGGGTCGCTCGCTGGCAATGCGCTGATCCTGCTGGCGGTCGTCTGCGAGGGGCTGTTCATCCTGCTGAACAAGCGGCTGACCGCCGATATTCCGCCGCTTGCCCAATCGACGCTGATGACCGGCATCGGCTTTGCCGTCGCGGTCATTCCGGCCGTCTTCGAGGCGCCTTCGGCCCAGGGCTTTTCCGCAAGCGCTGCGGCTGCCGTCGTCTATTATGCGCTGGTGCCGACCGTCGCCGGCTTCCTGCTCTGGTATGCGGGGGCCGAAAGGGTGAGCGGCACGGAAGCCTCGCTTTTTACCGCGCTCGCGCCGGTTTCCGCCGTCCTGCTCACCTTCGCCACCCTCGGCGAGTCGGTCGGCTTCAGCCAGCTTGCCGGTATTGCCTGCGTGCTTGCGGCGGTGCTCGGGCTCGGCCTGGCTGGAAATCGCACCGCAACCCAGCCGACCGAGGGGAGATAGGCCATGCGTTTCAACCATTCCTCCGCCCTGTGGCAGACCTTTCCCGAGCTTCGCGCCGGCGCGCTCCATGCCAGCGGCATCGATGCCGATGCCGATCTCGAGGCGGCGATCACAAGCTTCGGGGCGATTGCCGAGGCCCGGCTTGATGGCGCCCAGGAAAGCGAATTTCCGGAGATCCAGGCCTGGCGGCGCGGCTTTTCCCGCATGGGGCTGAAGCCGACGCAATATCGCTCGGCCTCCGAAGCGCTGCTGCGCCGCTTCCGCCAGGAGCACGCGTTGCCGCGCCTGCATCCGCTCGTCGATCTCTGCAATGCGGTCTCGCTCGCCTTCGCCATTCCCATTGCCGTCTTCGATGTCGAAAAGATCGCCGGCGATCTCGAGGTCCGGCCGGCGACGGGCGACGAGACCTATCTAACCTTCGGCGGCGACATCGAACATCCCGAGCCGAACGAGGTGATCTTCGCCGATGGCAAGGCGAGAGCCCATGCGCGGCGCTGGACGAACCGGCAGAGCGGGCTTTCGGCAGTGCGCCAGACGACGCGGTCGGTGCTGATCGTTGCCGAGGCGCTGCATGCCTCGGCCGAGGCGGATATCGGCAGGCTGGTGGCAACGCTCGCGGATCAGCTGGCGAAGGCTTGGCCGGCGGCGCCGAAAGGGGCGCTGCTCAGCGCAGCATCGCCGCGTTTCGAATTCTGAAGCGGATCGCGCCCGAACCAGAGCGCTCACACCCTTGGGCCGGCGGCCTGCCCGCCCTATCTTCCCGGGATCAATCGCTTCCGGAGACGAACCGCATGTCAGATAAATCGATCAAGATCCCCGGGCCGGATCACCCGATCACCGTCGAGCACAATCCCTGCCGCGTCGTCGTCACGCTCGGCGGCAGGACGATCGCCGACAGCCGCGACGCGTTGACGCTGCGCGAAGCCTCCTATCCGCCGGTGCAATATATTCCGCGCAAGGATGTCGACATGTCGCTGCTGCAGCGCACCGACCACCGCACGCATTGCCCCTATAAGGGTAACGCCGCCTATTACAGCATCATTCCCGGCGGCGAACGCGCCGAGAACGCCGTCTGGACCTACGAGGCGCCGAATGCCGCCGTCAGCAACATCAAGGGCCATCTCGCTTTCTATCCCGACCGCGTCGACAGCATCGAGGAAATGGCCTCTCCCGAAGCCGGCACCTTCTGAGGCGGCCGACGCCAGCCGTTATCGCAGGATGTCGAGCCATTCATTGCTGAAGACGAGGCTGGCAACCGTGACCGGTTCGCCGCTTTCGTCGCGGACGGTGACGGCGATCGTCATGCGATCACCCGCGGGCAGTTCGTCGCGGGCCACATCCAGCAGGATGCGGGTCACCTCTTTTGGAATGTCCTCACGAGATTTCAGCTCGGTGCCGTGCTCGTCGCGCGTTGGACCTTCCCCGTTGTGCAGATCGAAATAGTAGCGAGCCATGTTCTTTCCTGCGCGTCAGAGGGGAAATCACCGATGAAGACAATTGTTCCCGAGACTAGCCATTGATTCCTATGGAAAATACTGCGCCGGATCGACATGGTTTCGCCGCTGCCGATGCATGATGCGTTGAAAGCTTCGACCGCTCTCGTTAGGGTCGCGCCAAAACATTCTTCGGCGGGGCGTGCGTGAGGGCAAAATTCATATCTTGCATATTGGCGGCGGTTTTCGCCTCGCTGCCGGCCGCAGCACTGGCCGAGGGATGGCAGGCGGTGGAAGAGGTGCGGCCCTATGCGATCTCGGGTACGTCGGGTGCTGCGCTCTACGAATCGATCGGCGAGCACGGGCCGAAGGCCGGGGTTACCGGCCGGGTGATCGCGCATACGACCTTCAAGCTCACCTGGACGCGGAAATACGAGCCGCAGGGCAACGCCTGCGTTATCACGACCAACAAGCCGAAGCTCATCATTACCTATACGCTGCCCAAGCCCTCGGCCGCGCTGCCGCCGGCGGTCAAAACCAGCTGGGAAGGTTTCATATCTGGCGTTGCGGCGCATGAGCGGGTGCATGGCGAGACCATTAAGGAGATGGTCAGGGAAATCGAAGCGACGAGCATCGGCCTGACCGCTGCCGACGATCCCGACTGCAAGAAGATCAGGGTCGAACTGACGCGGCGCCTCGGCGAGATCTCCGCACGGCAACGCCAGCGCGGCCGCGACTTCGACAAGGTCGAAATGGGCGACGGCGGCAATATCCAGCAGCTCATCCTCAAGCTGGTGAACGGGCCGTGACTGCCTGATAAGCCGCCCGCCTGCCGCTGCATCCTTGGACCAGCCCCGCTAAGCTCCTATCTCTCCCGCTAATGCATGTCCCCCGGAAGTGTGCAGCGGTTTCGGGACAACGACATGCATCAAAACAAAGAGCTAAAGCGCGTCGCATGAATCAAATTTGATGCGACGCGCTTTAACGAGGATGGATCGAGGAGACGTGCAATGTCCTATGTCGATGGGTTCGTCGTGGCGGTGCCGAGGGAGAATATCGAGGCCTACAAGAAATTCTCGACCTTCGCCGGCTCGCTGTGGAGGGAATATGGCGCGCTCGAATATGTCGAATGCATCGGCGACGACGTGCCCTATGGCGAGCTGACCTCCTTTCCCCGCGCCGTGCAGGCCAAGGAGGACGAGGTGGTGGTTTTCTCCTGGATCACCTATCGATCCCGGCAGGAGCGCGACGATATCAATGCCAAGGTGATGGCCGATCCGCGGCTCAAGGGCGATCAATGGCAGATGCCGTTCGACGGCAAGCGGATGATCTATGGCGGTTTCGAGACGCTGCTGAAGCTCTGACGCCGGGCGCCGTAACCTGCCGAGCCTGCCATTGACTTGGCCGTCATGGCGCGCCAACTCGCGGGAGAAATCATAGCGAGACGGAGAGCACCCGTGCCCCAGACAGTCCTCACCTTGGCCACCCGCGGCCAGGGCCTTTACGAATTCACCGACCAGGCCGAAGCCTTCGTCGACGCCTCCGGGCGGGAGGAGGGGCTCCTCACTCTCTTCGTGCGCCACACCTCCTGCTCGCTGCTGATCCAGGAAAATGCCGATCCGGATGTGCGCAGCGACCTTCTTTCCTTCTTCCGCCGCCTCGTGCCGCCGGCCTCCGATCCGTCAATGGGCTGGGTCGTGCACAGGGCCGAAGGGCCTGACGATATGCCGGCCCATATCAAGGCGGCGCTGACGCAGGTGTCGATCGGCATTCCCGTCGCGCGCGGCCGGCTGCTGCTCGGCACCTGGCAGGGCATCTACCTCTTTGAACATCGCGACCGACCGCACCGGCGCGAGATCGTGCTGCATCTCGGTTCCTGAGAGAAAGCGGCGCCGGACGCCAATGATCGCTCGACCCCATCGGACGAAAAACGCTCATCTTCTTGTGAATGCAAACTGAATGGCCGGTTCGAACGCCATTCAGCTTGCAGCGTTTACTGTCGAGACAATCCCCTCAGGGAGAGGTTGAAAAACAAAGACCAATCGACGGAGACAGCTGATGACGCATTTTCTCACCAAGGCTTGCCTTGCCGCAGTGCTTGCTCTTTCCTCCATTCCGGCGACGATCTCCACGGCCGCTGCCGCCGGGCCGCAGACGAGTTTCATCGTCGAGGCGCAATATCATCGCCCGATCCGCGGCTGCTCGCCGATGCATGCGGTGCGCAAGGCGCGGGACTTCGGCCTGCGCAGAGCCCATATCACCCGGATGTCGCCGCGCGTCGTGGTCGTTGCCGGGCGTGACCGCCGCGGCTGGGACAGGATGGTCTTCGCCAATGTCCGCGGCTGCCCGCTGATCCGCCGCTGACGAACCGGTCCCAACCGGCCGCAGCGTCCTTTGTCTGTTTCAAAAAGACACGCGGGCATTGCGAACCCGGCCGGCAGGCGCGGATACGCAGCTTGCCGGCCATTTTGCCTTGACGGCGACACTTTCAGCCGTCTCTTCTCTGCTCTGTATAAGTGATTCCCGGAGATGCCTCAGGCGTGATGGGGGACGGCGGCTTGGCCGCACCGACTTTGAAAACGAAAGGTTTTTCGATGATGCAGTTTCTGGCAAAGGCGGGTCTTGCCGCCATGCTGATAACAGGCACCCTTGCCAGCACGGCCGCCCCGGCCGCTGCGCAGTTCAGTATCATTATCGGCGATCCGGAGCGGGAGCCGCCGCGCGATTACCGCCGTCCGCCTCCGAGCTTCGATCGCCGGCCGCGCGGCTGTGACCCCAGGCTCGCCGAAGATCTCGCCCGCGATTACGGCCTGCGCCGCCCCCGCGTCGTCGACATTACGCCGCGCCGCGTCATCGTCCAGGGCTGGACCCGCCGCGGTCCCGACGAAATGAGCTTCGCCAACGTCCGCGGCTGCCCGCCGCTGCGCCGCCGCTGATATTAGGCAGAATACCGCCTCGTCTCCGATGCGGCGGCTACTGCATAATTCCTTAGATCGGAATCGATCTAAGGATAAAATTATGCAGCAATTGAAAGTGTTGCAGCGTCCTTTGCACGTCTGAAAGACGAGCGGCGCTGCAAGAACCGCCTTTGCCAGTCTCCCCGATCGGCAAGGGCGGCTTTCTTTTTGTGGAATGCCTTTGCGCGCGGTAGACCCCTCCGTAACCCCTCCCCACAAGGGGGAGAGGCTAACTTGCTGCACCGCTTCGCATAATTTTCATCGGAGCAATTCGTGGAACGCTAACGGCCAGAAAGACGTCTCTTTTTGAGGGCCGCCGCGGGCCGCAGCTAGCCCCTCCCCCTTGTGGGGAGGGGATGGGGAGGGGTCTCTTGGCAGGCCACAAGCCCGAATACGTCGAAAGAGCAATTGGCCGACCCCATCAGCAGTCTGAATGCCGCGCGTCGGAAAGGACGCGCGGCGCCTTCATTTTAGTGCTCGATCGCAAACGTCACTGTGACGCTGACATTGTAGGTGGTCTCGCCGCCCTGGACGGGAACGGCCGCGTCGGCTTCCTTCATCATCGTGGCGCGATAGGCCGGCTGCGGCAGCGGGCGCGGGTCATTCTCGTTGATTTCGATGATGCGGCCGAGCTTGACGCCGGCCGCTTCGCTCAGCGTCTTCGCCTTCTTGACCGCCTCGGCGACGGCGTTCTTGCGCGCCTCTTCGATCGCGGCCTCCGGCTTGTCGTTGGTGAACTGGATCTCGCCGCCCTGATTGATGCCGAGCGTGACGGACTGGTCGATCACCTGGCCGAGCTTGGCAAGATCGCGCAGCCTGACCGTGATCGAATTGATGGTCTGGTAGCCGATCAGCTGCGGCTGCTGCTGCTGGCCGTCGACCGGCTGCGGATAGTTGTATTGCGGCTGGATGGAAAAGCCGGAGGTCTGCAGATCGCGCTCGGCGATGCCGCTGCTCTTCAGCGCGCCGAGCACGTCTTTCATCGCCTTGTTGTTCTCATCGAGCGCTTCGCGAGCGGTTTTCGCCTGCTTGACGACGGAAAGCGTAACGACGGCCATATCGGGTGCCATGGACGATTCGCCATCTCCAGTCACCGAGATCACCGCTTCGCGCGGCTTCGCCTCCTGCGCCGATACCGGCGCTGCGGCCGCCAGCGGCAAGGCCAGAAGGGCAGTCATCAGAACAGTCTTGGACAGGTTCGGCGCCATGTTTCATTCCCTAGTTGTCGTTTCACGGATGAACGTTCTGTCGGTTGATTGTGAAGCTATTGCGGCGGAAGGGAGGGGCAGGGACGCTTGGAGAGAAATAATGTGCGGGTGCGGAGTGGAGCTGGAATTGTGCGCGGCGGTGAGCAAAGGAGAAAGTGTGCTGCGCCGGCCCCCTATCTCCTGCCAGTCATCCCCCACCGGTGGGAGGATTGTTGGGAATACACTCACCTCAACCTCCCTCATTCCTATGCTTGTCACAGGAATCCAGTGCACCCAAGTCCTTGGCGTGAGAGACTCTTTAAAAGCAAGTGAGTCATTCACCGCGCAGACGCACGGAGGCTGGATTCCTGTGATGAGCACAGGAATGAGGGAGGCAGAGGGTGACGCTCCTACCAGAGGCCGGTAAAGGCGGTGCGTTTTGGCTGCGGTGCAGAGGGGAGCGGCCACGGCACAGCCTCTCCATTCCTGCGGGTTCGTCCAAGGCGCACCACCTTCCTAAATCTCCCAACCTGAGAGCAAATAGGGCGGGTTAAGAAACAGGGAAATTGCCGCCCTTTTTACCCGATTCTCGTCCAAAACAGCTGGCGCATTTTGCTGGAATTCCTCCGGGCGTCCCGCTTCCTGTCAATCGCGTCTCCCACCCTCCGTATCCATGCCGCACGCACCTTGCTCGAGTTACCGGGCTGCGATCGCCATTGTCGGTGCGAACGCCAAATCAGCGCTTGGGGCTATGGTTCCTCGGGTCAACACCGAGGACGACGGAGGGTGGGGAGCTTGTGTGGCTGGGACCGCAACTGCGTGGTGGGCGCATTCTTTCGGTTCTTTCTTCGCTATCCCTGGCGGAAAGCCTACATGATCCGGAACCGTATTTGCCGTGACCGCTGAAGGACGCAGCGCTGAATTAAGCGCCGAAATCATCCATGAAAGAGGGATGAATGGCAGGCTTGCGCTCTTCGCGGGCTTCGCGAAAACGCTGGGGAACCGCACCGAGACCGGTTACGAAACGGGACAGGAGATTGCGGTTGAAAAGTTTCTGTATGGCACTCATGGCATTTCACTCATTCTTTTTTTTGTTAGCCGGCAGCATATATTTTGCCCAAGCTGCCGTCGCAATGGGCAATTTTGCATGACAGTTATGTGACAGTGGATGATCACATTGGCGTTAGGAGGGGTCGCGGAAGCCGCGCTGCCGCCATAAATCCTCGCAGACACAGGGGGGCGCGTGGTAAATTGCCAGCTTGCGGCTAAAGCCCGCCCCTCCGAAGGAGAAGCTCAGATGAACCGCTTTTTCGCACTTGTGGTGACCGGAACGCTGATCAGCCTTGCCACTATCACTTCGGCCTGTACTTCGTCCCCTGACCTCGATCAGACATCGTCGATCAACGGCGGTTACTATCAGGAAAGTCGCACGCTTAATCCGGCTTGCACGGATGGGTTCAGGCCGAGCGATGGGCGTTCTTGCAGCTATTAGAACGCGCGATGCTCGCCTTGATTACTTCGGCCGATATGTCCAATCCGTACAGTCCTGCGGGTGTGTCTTTGGCGTTGCAGCTATTCGATGTATCATTTGGTTGTATTGCAGTGACATGGGGTAGACGGAAATGAAGATAACGATCGCCACCGCTTTACTAGCACTTGCCGCGACGACCGCGGTTGCGGCCGATGCAGTGCAGGACGTTCCGGCCGCACCTGTTGCGGCTGCACCTGTTTTCACCTGGTCGGGCCCGTATCTCGGCATCGATGGCGGCGCCAGTTGGCTAAACGGTGACTTCAGCGTCGGCGGCGCCAGCGATTCTCAGGACTTTAACGGCGGCGTTTTCGGTGCATTTGCGGGTTACAATTTCCAGTTCGACAACAACATGGTTGTCGGTATCGAGGGTAACCTCGAACACAACTGGAACGAAGAGGAAGCGCTGGGGGCCGACTTTGGCACCGATTGGGCCGGCGCTGTTCGCGGTCGTGTTGGCTACGCTTTTGACAGAGCGCTGATTTATGGCGCAGCTGGTTGGACCGCCTCGCGTGGATACGTGGACCTGCCGGGACTAGACAAGGAAACGGAGACCTTCAACGGTTACACCGTCGGCGCCGGCATCGACTTTGCCATTACCAACAATATCTTCGCCCGGGGCGAGTATCGCTATAACGACTTCGGCGAGAAAGAAATCCTCGGTATTGATGTCGACGCTGACCAGCACGAACTGAAGTTTGGGATTGGCGTGAAGTTCTAGGAACTGTCTGTTGGATCAGCGATCACAAGCCTCGCCAAGATAGCGGGACTTTGACGTTTCATTCGCTCATGAACAGCTCATCGCTGATCGCTAGGCTGAGACAGAACCCCGGAAAATTCTAGTACCGCTAGCCGAAAATCGGGGAGCACGTCACAGTCATGCGTGCTACGCAGACCGTCATTTAATACCAGCGTCCCCGACCGTACCAGCCGCCACCTAACAAAAGAAGTATTACAACGATGATGAGAAGGGTTGTGAGATCCATGTGCGTTCTCCTCGGAGTACCATCACCATCTCGTTTGCGCCTAACGGGCGTTGCTCATGGTGGAACTCCACGATTATAACGTCGATGACGAGGGTTCGTTCCTCCCGACACTGGCCGGCTTGCGCTGCCAGTCTCGATCAGCGCACCGCCTTCCAGAGGGATGTGCCGCACCTGCTCGAGCTGGCAAAGCATCACTAAGCCTGGAACGGGAAAGGGGATTGGCTATTGATTAAATATCGGCAATCCCTCGAAGTAAATGGTGAGCCCGGAGGACGTGTTGACGGAGTCATTTTATCTCGTACCCGCCTAGGCGGGCACGAGATAGGCTCTTGATGGCGATGACAAACAGTTTGGCACTGCGGCTCACCCCATCGATTCGGTCAGCCCTTGTCCCAAGCCGCCGTCTACCTTGATGCGCTCACCTGTGGTGAAGGTAGCGTCGAAGGCAAGAAACAAAACTGCGCGCGCCACCTCATCCGGGGTACCGTGGCGCTTCATCGGCGTCACCGCATCACCGATCCTCATGAATGCCGCGCGTTCTTCCGCCGATGCACCGGCAACGCCCATAGTCGGCGTGTCGATGAAACCTGGACTGACCATGTTGACCCTGATGCCGCGCGGTAAGAGCTCCGCCGCCAGCACCTTGCCGAAGGCCTGCAGCGCAGCCTTGGTGGCGGAGTACACCGCCATGCCCGGGATTCCGGAATCCTCAGCGATCGAAGTGGTGAAAACAATCGCTCCGCCTCTTTTAATGAACGGAATCAGGCGCTGAGTGGTGAAAAAGGCGCCCTTGGCGTTGATGTTGAACTGGCGATCGTAGGATGCTTCGGTCACCCGGCCGAACGGTTCCAGTTCCGACACGCCGGCGTTTACATGCAAGAAATCGATGTCGCCGAACTTCTGCCCTATCTCAGCGCCGAGCACGACGATATCGTCCATGCTGGCGATGTCGCACCGGACCGCATGCACGTTGCCGCCGAGCACCTGGCGGGCATCCGCAAGGTTGCTTTCATTGCGCCCGGTGATCAGGACTTCGGCGCTTCCGGCGATCAGTGCCTGCGCCACCGCTAGTCCCATCCCATGTGTGCCACCTATGATAGCGGCCTTCTTGCCCTGAAATCTGCTCATGCTTCTTCCTTTCCCAGCGCGAGTGCGCTGTGATCCGTGGTTTAGAAAATCTCTGGAACAGCCGCTTTGCGGTGCGAAAACTCTCCCGGTGGAAGCTTTGCCTCTGGTGCTTTTTGCCGCGCCGCTTCGCCACCACGACAAAACTAGGCGTGCACTTATAATTGCGCAAGTACAGACAAAAATGTATGGTACTTACCAGAATGCCGGAATTGGAGATATCATTGGCAAGAAAACAAAGAAATCTGCCCGACAGTTGTGGATTGGGTCCGGCGTTTGCAGTGATCGGCGGCAAGTGGAAGGCGCTGCTGCTCTGGCAGATCCATCAGGCCCAGCCCTGCCGTTTCGGCGAGCTGAAACGGCTTGTCCCGGAAATCAGTGAAAAGATGCTGATCCAACACCTGCGAGAGATGGAAGCCGACGAAGTGATTCACCGGGAGGTATTTCATCAAGTACCACCCCGCGTCGAATATTCGCTCACAGAGACCGGCGCCGACCTCGACTACGCGCTCGCTCCGCTGGCGGAATGGGGCAAGAAGCACCAGGCCCGTACTGAGAGGGATCAAGGCGAACGCAAGCACGGAGATAAGCATTCAGTCTTGGCTGACTGAGAGTATCCGCATGCGGGCAGGTGAGCTGGTGGTCACGGACGCGTTCCTTCGGTTTGGGTAGACCATGGGCGGCGACCGGCGGCCAAGTCGGCCCAGCCGGTTCAGACCCAGTCGGTGCAGGATCAGGCCTGCCGTCGAATGGGCTACGCCAAGCACGCGAGAGATCAAGGACCCGTCTCCCACTGTAGATGTTCAATGGCGGCGATCTGCTCGGCCCAAGTTGGTGTGGGCGCATCTACCGAGCTGCGATCGTGGAGCTGCCGATCCTCGGAGCGATACCGTCCCAGGTTGGCTATGACTCGCAGGCATCCTTCAGCCGCGCATTCAAGCGCGTCATCGGCGAACCGCCCAGCCATTTCCGTGACGACGCCCAGGGTAAGGGACTGTTCTCGTCTCCTCTTTCCTGAGGAGGAGATAGCCGCGTCACACCCATGAGGGCTTAAACAAGCGGCGATCGCATTGCTTGCCGTGATCGAACGCCCCGGGTGTAGTCGACACAGATGGATGAATGCGCTTGATCCCTGGTCAATTGACCAAACCCTCCATCAGCCAGGGACACGCATAGTAATCCGAGATGCTCAGGCCTCCATCGACGCCGATCTGGATGCGCACCGGATAGGTCGGACGCCAAGAGTGGTCGATCCAGTTGGACACCATCATGACCAGCTCGCCGTCCAATCGAGCGAGATCAAGGTGCCAGGGGGTCTTGGATTTCTCGAACTCGGAGAAATACGGCGCCTTGCCGATTTCGCCGTCATAGCAATCCGCGACGTGCAGGTGTGCGTCGGCACTCGTCAACTCGACAACGCCAGCCCAGTTCCGCTGGTTGAACAAGGCGACATACCGCTCCAGAAGCGCGAGGAGTGCCGGATCGTCCGAAGCGGGCCTGGCGGACACTTCGGACTGCGCCGCTAGTCGCGCCCGGCCGCGATGCAGGGCAGACTTCACGCCGCCCACGCTGTTGCCGACGACACCTGCCGCCTCTTCGAGAGAGAGGTCGAGCACGTCCTTTAAAAGCACGCAGGCGCGTTCCATCGGCGGGAGCGTTCTCACGAGCCGATCGATCGCGTTGGTGGTGCCGAATGCCGGTATTTCGGGGGGCAAAACGGCTGGCGCGTTCGCTTCGTCCAGTTCAACGAAATTCCAGGAACGCTTCGCGCGGATATGGTCGAGGCATCGATTGTGGGCGATGCGAAACAACCACGCCTTCATTGCCCTTGGTTCCTTGAGCAAATCCAGCTTGCGATAGGCCTCCAGCAGGACATCCTGCATCACGTCTTCGCCGTCGAGCACCGAGCCGCACATGCGCGCGCAATAGCGATGCAAGATGGCGCGATGGCTCCTTACCGTTTCCAGAAACGCTGCGTAGCGAAGGTCGAAGAGGCCCTTGGGAAGCTGGTTCTCAGGCATTGCCTTGCCCGGATTTGGGAACGTACGTCATCACCACGACCCCGTTGCGAAACGAGCGCAGCCCGGCAAGATCGAAGTCGACCAGCTCCGGCGGCACATCCTCGAACGCCCGTTTGCCCGCGCCGACGCGCGTTGGAATTATCGAGAGCTCATAGGCATCGACCAGTCCATTCTCGAGCAGCGTGCGGTCAAGCTCACTGATGCCATACTTCAACAGGTTGCCGCCTTCCTGCGATTTGAGCGCGCGAAGCTTGCCGACGATGTCGCCGCTCAGGATCGATGCGTTCCATCGAGCGTCGACTAACGTATTGGATACGACAAGCTTTTTAAGGCCGTTCATCCGATCCATGTACTTTCCCGTCAGCGCCGGCCACCTGGCGGCGAACATTTCGTAGGTCTTACGCCCGAGGAGGAAGTAGTCGGCCTCGCCGGCCTTCTGATAGGCATCCTCGACCGCCTCGTCGCTAAAGAAGGGACTGGCCCAGGCCATTGGGCTCTCGATGATGCCATCGAGCGAAACAAAACTTCCGACAATTAACTTGCGCATATGTTTACTCCAATCGAACTCCGCGTGAGAAGGCCACATCCAAGGACGTTCGGCAGCGACAGAAAGATACTTCACCCTCGACGTATCCTTGGCGTCGGCAAGCTCGTCTCTGTTTTCGTCACAGGTTCAAAACAGGAGGCGAAAGTGGCAAGCAAAGCCAGCGCGGCCAATCGGCGGCACTACGAAGCCCTCGCGGCATCACCCCAGGCGGGTGACGACGAGCTGACGAACGAGCAAATCCAGCACCGCGCCGACCTCCACTGGTCGAGCCTCACCGCGGAGCCTGGCAGCGTGGACTATAGCGAAGTCTCGGTTGCCGGCCGCCGAGCTCTTTGGATAGTGCCCGAGGGATCGAGGGCCGATCAGGTGCTGTTCTATGTCCACGGTGGCGGATTCGTCGGCGGCTCGATCTACTCCCACCGCAAGCTCGTCGGCCATCTGGCGAGCGCAGCCGGCACGAAGGGCCTGCTGGTCTCGTACCCAATGTCGCAAACAGCGAAGTTTCCAGCCCAACAGCAGCACGTGAGAAACGCCTACACGTGGCTGCTGAAGACGGGATGTCCGGCCGAGGGCATCGTTGTGGGAGGAGATTCCGCCGGCGTCGGCACTCTTTTTGGTGGCCTGCTTCTCGCCAGGCAGAGTGCCCTTCCCATGCCGGCCGCGGCGCTGTCGATTTCCGGCTGGGTCGATTTCACCCAGTCGGGGAGATCGTATCAGACAAACCGGGAGCGGGATGCGTTCTTCCAGAAGCCGACGGTCGATTTCCTCGCCTCATTGGCGCTCGGCGGCCTGGACGCCCGGGAAGCCAGCCCAGTTTTCGCAGACCTCACCGGCATGCCTCCGACGTACCTGCAGGTGGGGGAATACGAGGCCTTGCTGGACGACAGCGTCAGGTTCGCCGAGGCGCTAAAGGCGGCCGGCGTGGAAACTCGCATCGACATCTTTCCTGAGATGCTGCACTCGTTCCAGATGATGGCCGGCTTTGCCCCTGAGGCGGACGATGCGATAACGCGCTTTGCCGGCTGGGTCAGGCCACGCCTTGCTCGAAGGGTGCCGCCAGAGCGCTAATGGTACCTGCCTCTGGAGATGTCGGCTTTCACGCGACAGGGCCGCAATTCTGGCGAACCGGCGACGACGAAGCCGAAATGATCCGCTGCTGGCCTCGGCTAAGAAGACCTTTGTGGCTACCTGAGATGCGGTACATTTGAACGCGGGCCAAGCAGTGCCGGCGTCTTGAGGGGCTTCATGCCAGGCGAAGGTTTTGACCTATGCCGCTTTGCCATCTAACGTCTAGCTGAGGACGAGGGCAGTCAGCATGTTTCGAACATTGCTCGAGCGGGATCAGCTGGCTCTAACTGGTCCACCGGTTGTCGGTGATATCTACGTCTTCGTGATGGAGGCAGTAGTGCGGCTGAATGGCGAGGGAAGTTTGCTGCAGTTCGTCACTCTGACAAACGGTTCAACCCGCACCTTTCCGGGCGCACAAACTGGTTGCGACGGACGCTCGGCCGGCAATGAGCCGGGCGACACTATCTGAGGGTATCGCGAGTTCGACGGGACAGAATCGATCCCACAGTGGGTAGAACAGCAGACATTTAAGTCACTGCCCATTCTCCCATATATCACGCTGCGCCGGTCGGGTTCTTTATCCGGCGTAGCGGCGTGCTCCTGCATTGATGGATGGTGCGGTGGAGCCGCCGCACTTCTTACTCAACGGAAGCCGAAGAAGCTCAGGATAGCGAGCACGATGACTACGGCGCCGACGAGCCAGATTATGTTATTCATGTGAAATCTCCTTCAAAATGGTACGAGTCAGGCTGCAAGCACATAATGTCTAGCGGCAGCTCAGGTTCCAATTCTCATTACCTGACAAGCCTCATCTCGCGACAGGTAGTCCTGCGCCGATTCATCTTGATCCCGCCGTAGAGCTCGATCGGGTAGGAGAACCGGGACAAGGAACAGGCGGCTCGTGGTCTTGCTCAGATCATTGCCTTCTCCGTACAATGCGGCTACTCAATCGACCAATCACAATTAGAAAGATACTTTTCGCAGGCTGGCTTATCAGACCCAGCAACCCTCGGGTTTATTCATTCTCAGATCGTGTCCAGTCCAGACATACAGGGTCTATTCGGCCGTCTGCCGAAAGCGGTCTGAGACAATTCAAATCGCCGTGTCGGGGTCGACCTGGGACGGCGCTAAGCGAACACACAGTACCAAATGAGCTTCGAACTCTCTTCTGGGAGCTTCAAAATTCCAGAACTTGGTGTCAAAATTCCAGTTTTTGGCGTCCTGCTACACCGGCTACACTGAGGTCAAGATCGGCAGTAAAAACAGTAGCTTAGAAAAGTAATGGTGGGCCCGGAGGGACTCGAACCCCCAACCAAGCGGTTATGAGCCGCCGGCTCTAACCATTGAGCTACAGGCCCTCGGCGCTGGATAGGCGCCTTGGTGCCGGAGGCCGGCACCGTGATGCCGGGGCAATGGTTCCCGCAGCATCGGTTCGCTCTAGCCCAAATTGCAGGTAGCTACAAGCGGGCAGGGCAACATCTGTGGATGATGGGTCTTTCATCGGCAAAAGCACTGGAACCTTGCCGCGCGGGAGACCCTTATTCGAATCAGATTCCGCATGAAAAGGGCGTTTTGCAGATGGTGGCTTCGAACAGTGCCGTGGTGCTCATCGTGGAGGATGAGCCGCTGATCCGGTTCAATATCCTCGATGTGCTGGAGGATGTCGGGCACGTGGCGCTGGAGGCGGCGAATGCGGATGAGGCGATGGTGGTGCTGAAGGGCCGGCAGGATGTCGATATCCTGTTCACCGACGTCAATATGGCCGGTTCGATGGACGGCATCCAGCTTGCCAAGCGGGTGAGGGCAATGCGGCCGAATATCGGCATCATCATCACCTCGGGCATGGTGCGGCTCGATCCGATGGCGCTGCCCGCCAACGCAGCCTTCCTGCCGAAACCCTATATGCACGATACGCTGATTACGACGATCGATTCCTTGATGACGTGATTCGCGCAGCCGCAAAACGGGGACAGGTTTTGCGGCTGCGCGCGAGGCGCCGGGAGCCATGCTCCTCTTCAGGCGGGGCGGAGGGAACCGCACCCTCAGCTGAAGCTGCTCTTCAGCGCCTCGTTCTCGTGATGGGCCTTCTTCTCGTAGATCGTAAACAGCGCCATCGAGAGCAGATAGGAGAGGAAGGGATCTCCTATCTGCGTAGCGATGTCGCGGGATGCGAGCACGTGGCGCTCCAAGGCGCTGATATCTTTCTGCATTGCGGTTTCAGCGAGGCGATTCATGCTGCCATCTCCAGGAATTGCGTCACGACCGAGCGGGCCGGAACATGTCTGACATAAAGGGGGAGGGTCAGGCCGAGGGCGGCGCGCATTCTGCGCAGCACGCGATCCGACACTTCGAAGGCGCCGCAGCAGACGGGGTACTTGCCGTAGCCGTCTGCGCGGCCGAGTTCTTCCACTTCGGCGCCTGCGCGTTTGTAGACGCGCTTGAGATAGGGTTCGTAGTTGGAAATCATCGTATGGATGCCGTGGTCGAGCGCGCATTCGCAAAGCGCGAGCAGCATCATCGAAAAGGCGCGGCCAGCATCGATATTCGGGAAATCCTTGGCGATCGCCTCTTCATCGATGCACATGCGCGTGCCCTCCCAGATGCCGGGGGCGACGAGATCGGCGGCCGCGGGAAAGGTCTCGCGGAAGACATCGTAGAGCAGGGTCGGGCCGGTCGTCGGCATCAGGCGCATGCCGCCATAGAGGCGCGTGCGGATGTCGTTGCACCAGACGAGATAGGCCGGGGCGAGCGCATCATAGCTGTCGCGTTCGTAAGGTCCGATGACGGGAACGTCCCAGCCGAGCGTGTCGGCGAAAACCTTCTTGCGCAGACGGAACATCTGGTCGAGTACTGCAGCGTATTTCTGATACTCATGTGCCTGAATGATAACGAACATTTTGCCCTCCAGCGTTTGCAGTTCGTGGAAGGCACAATGGTTCAGGCGGGCCGCATCGGAAATTCCCTCAGATGGGCCCCCCCAGATGGGGGGATTAGCCCAAAAGTATGAGGATTGGGGTTAGGCCCTGCGCAAGCAAGGCGCTGGAGCGCGGCAACGCTTCAGCGCCTTGAATTTAGCTTGCGAAACAGGGTCGTGGATCGAGGAAAACGGAATGCGCTAATGCATGTCGCCCGGAAGTGAGTTCCGGGGTAACGACATGCATCAAAACAAAGGGCTAAAACGCGTCGCATGAATCAAATTCGATGCGACGCGCTTTAGGGATTGATGATGCGCAGCTGCACCGCCCGCGAGGCGGCCGCCGAAATCGTCGCACAGCCGAGCTTGAAGCGGGCGGTCTTCAGGTAGTCGCGGGTGGTGTGCTCTGAAATGCCCAATATCACCGAGATATCCTTGTAATCCTTGCCGAGTGCGGTCCAGTGCAGGCACTCGATCTCGCGTGGCGACAACGTCGGCACGGGGTCGTTCTCGCCATGCAGCTCATAGACGGCCTTGCGGTGGATCAAATGGGCGATCTCGATCCATTCGTTACGGTAGCGGCGCACGAGCTCGGCCCATTCCTCGGCCGGAATGCGGGCGTTCATTGACAGCAGCGCGCGGCGCTGCGCCTTGTCGGCGACGGGGATGGAATAGCCGTTGCCGCCGATGCCGTGCTTCTGGGCGTCGACCAGCATCGCATAGGCCTCCGGCGTCGGCTCGACTTCGCTCCAGTCGAAGGGCAGCTGGCGTTCGAAGCCCTGCTTGACGATCGGATCGACCTTCACATAGCTGTTCAGGAGGTAGCGGGAGACCCAGGCATCCGGATAGGTTGTGCGCACGAAGGGGGAATCGATCTTGCTCGCAATGGTCTGGGCGAGATGGTAGGTGACGAAATCGAGGCCGTAGTCCGCCTGGAGAATACGGATGGCGGCATCCACATTGAGCGCAGCCTTGATCTGTTCGAAAGCGGGTTCGAACTTGTCGCTGTAAGTATTCTCGATCATTTCCATCGTCCCAATTGCTTCAATCTTACCGTGAGGACCGTCTAAAATACAAGGCATCCCCACATATGCGGGAGTGACAATCCGGGCACCACCTGCTAGCGCCTTCATAAGGAGGCCTCATATGCACAGCACGAGACCATTCGAGATTGCCGAATGCCAACAGGCCGCCAAAGGTCTGAAATCCAGCTGGCAGGACATGGCAGGTTCCGAAGCCTTGATCCGCGCCCTCGTTGCCGAACGCAACGGGGACAGTTCGCTGGCGCTGTTCTGGACCGAGGTCCATCGGGCGCTTTGCCAGGAACACAAGGCTTTCTGACAAGTTTTCCCGGCGGACGATTTCAGTCTTTTCCCCGATATGAACAGCGTCGCCTGGCATCGAAACCGGCCCCCCGGCGAGATGAAACCCGCGCTCTGCCATGAGTCGGTTTTCATTCCTACCCGTTTCCGATTTTGCAAAGAGGGTGTCGAGCGGCAATGTCGCCGGTGGGGAGGGGGATAGCGCTTATCCCCCGTCTTTGTGCCAATATGCTTGACGAAACGTTTCGAGCGGGAACAGTTGGCGTTCCCGCAAGCGGCTGCACTGTGCCATTACTGACACTTCCTGGCTAAAGAGCGAGATTTCCATCGGTCGGCTCGGAAAGCATTACTCCGCGAGAGCGGCACTCGTTAAGCTCTCCCCACCCGCCGGTGAGAAAAAGTTTTGGCCCCTGTCTCCACCCTCTGGTTGCACGGGCCGCAGCCTCTCTCCGCCCTCATCCTGCGGTGCCCCGCTGGGGCCTCGATGGACGAGGGTCGGCCACCATGTCTGCTCCGGCAATGGATAAGCTTAAAGCGCTGAGCCTCCCGCCCCCGTCCTTCGAGGCTCCGGCCTTCGGCCTACGCACCTCAGGATGATGGCTGATCGTGGTGCCGTGTGGCTGGTGGGCTGATCGGGTGAGGTGTTATGGCAAGGGCTCTGGCCTGCCGCTCCGCCTCCCGTTGAGGCTGGCCGCTCTCTCTCCGCCCTTCGGTGACACACGCCACAGCCTCTCGCCGCCCTTCGGTGGGGCAGGTCAGGCCCTCTCTCCGCCCTCATCCTGAGGTGCCCCGCAGGGGCCTCGAAGGACGAGGGTCGGCCACCGGTGCTCCGGCAATGGACACGGCTTAAAGCGCCGAGCCACCCGCTGGTTGTGGTGCCGTGGGGCTGATGGACTGATCGTTCGGCCGTGTGGCCCCCTCAACCGACCTTTGTCGAAGGATTGATCCAATCCTGGCGCGGCAGTTCCGGTCGTGGCGGCTTCGGGCGGAATTTCACCAGCACCTCGCGGCCGTCGATCGAGGCCTGCGTGCGTTCCAGCGCGGCGCGCTCGGCAACCGCCTGGCGCCAGTGTTCGTCGTCCCGGCCGTCAGGGCGGCCCTGTTCTTCCCAGATCGCGTAGGCCCGCTTGCTGATCCATTCGTGGCGTCTGTCGCTCATCTGTCGGTTCCGTTCGTAAAAGGTGTTATTGCGCAATTCTGTCCGGCACAACAGGCGCGCGGCGCTTGGCTGCCATCAGCAAATCGAGTTCGATCGAGGAAGGTCCGAAACGGGTGAACAGGCTTTCGGCCTGCTCCCTGCGCAGGCCATATTTGGAGGCGAATTCGTCAAGACTATAGGGGCGGCCGCGCAGGACCCTGGCCCGCCGCTCCGGTTCACGGATTTGCGTCATTGGTGGTAACCCCATCTGCTTTTGCGAAGTGCGAGAACAAAACAGATTACAGCCGCAAAAGTTCCGTGATTTTTCTCGGTTTTTTCGGCCTTTTGCACCATTCCGGAACGCTCGGGCGCAGCTGGCATGGATTTTCAATAATGCCGAGTGTTGAGAAAATTTCGCCTAAAACATGCAGGAATTTCATACCGTTAAGCAAATGGCTTCCGTTTCGGCGGAGAAATGGGCTTTATCCCTAGCGCGTTACTCTATAGAATCAATCGTGTTATTCGGTCTGCGAGGGGCAAAAAGCTGCGTTCCCCGCGTCGAAGCCGACCGATCCAGGAGGACTTTGGCTTCAATCCATCAAGAGGAGACAGACATGATGAATGCCCTGCCGCCACTTCACAACGGCCACGCGCCGTTTACCCTCCAGCAGCTGTTCCGCGAAGCACTTTACGCGTTCGAGGAATGGGACAGTGAATTGACCGAACCGATCGTGACCCACGAAGGACGGGTCATCCCGATCAGCTTCGTTTTCGAAGCCATGCGCGAATGCACCGACATTGTGCCGATGAATATCGTTGGCGCCGTCACCGAGCGGCTGACCAAGCCGTGGGAAGGCGAAGGTCCGCTCGACCAGATGACCTTCTCGACGGCGGCACGGGTCATGCGCGTGCTGGTGCGCAAACGCCTTCTCGCCAACGGCACGGCGGATCTCGTTGCCGTTTCGGCGCATGCGGCCGAAGACCAAAGCCGCGACTGACAGGAAAAGGATCGCCGCACACGCATGTCGCGAAAAACTATGCGACGGCTTTGCGATTACGACAGGCTGGAATCAAGGACCTAAAGCGTGGCAAGCGAATCTGAAAGATCGCGACACGCTTTAGAGCATGTCGCGCAAAAGTGTGCAGCGGTTTTGCGATTGCGACATGCTGGAATCAAGGACCTAAAGCGTGGCAAGCGAATCTGAAAAATCGCGACACGCTTTAGGGCTGCGCTCCTTTTCTGTTTCGGCGGAACCTCCCTTATTCCCAGCCGTTTATTTCCATGATCCCAATTCGCATCGGATTGGGAATTATTCAGTCATTCAGCGCGTTAAAGCGTTCTCTGCGCCTCTTCGCGCAGCGCTGGAATGCGACAGACACAGCCCGTAGCAAGATGACGGGCGAGGAATAGCACCATGCTGAAATCCATCGTTCAAGAAATCATCGGCACACCGCGGCGTGAGCCGGAACTTCCGCAATCGCTCGAACAGTTTCGCGACAACAAGCGGGTGCTGATCATCTTCGCCGATGCGCAGGACGATCGCGCGGTGATCCAAGACGAATGGTTGCGCAATGCCCATATGCGTCTCATCGAGGAAGATGTCGAAGTGTTCATCATTGCCGGCGGCGGCGCCTTCTCGCTGTTCGACAATGCCTGGGAGCTTGATGCCGACGATGTAAGAGAGCGGCTGCAGGGACCGCCGTCGGGCGAGTTCGGGCTGATCCTGATCGGGCGCGACGGAACGGTGAAACTGCGCTCAAGCGAGCCGCGCACGGCCGAGGAGATTTTCGAGGCTCTGGACGGCCTGCCGAAGACGACGCCCTGGTGACTGCCGCGCGGCGTGGCTGAAAGCAGCCGCGCGGGCGCTTCCGTCAGAGTTCGAAGGCCTCCTTGAGGCCAAGGCTTTTGCGCGCGCGCAGGTCGAGATCGGCCTCGATATGGGCGATGTGATGCAGCATCAGCTGGCAGGCGCGGTCGAGATCGTCGTTTTCGATCGCCGCGATGATGTCGCCATGTTCGGAATGGCCGCAGCTTGAGGCCGTCGACTGGCCGTAAAGCGCGATCACCAGCGACGAGCGGGCGACAAGCTCCTCCATGAAGCGCTGCATGATCGCGTTGCCGGAGATTTCCGCCAGCATCAGATGAAAATCGCCTGACGCCTTGATCTCGGCGCGCCGCGCCGTCTGGCCGCGCTCGCTCATCAGCCGGCCTTCCTCCAGCAGAAGCTCTCTTAACTGGCTGATGTCGCCGGGCGTGATCCGCGCTGCCGCCTCGCGCAATATGCCCGGCTCGACCAGGCGGCGGGCGGCAAAGATCTGGCGGGCCTCGTCGGGGGAGGGATAGGCAACGAAGGCGCCGCGGTTCTTCTCGACGCTGACGAGACCCTCGTAGGAGAGCGCCTGGAGGGCGGCGCGGGCAAGTGTGCGGCTGACGTTGAAGAGATTGCCGACATCGCTTTCGGAAAGTTTTGTGCCGGGGGATAGCCTGCGCTCGACGATCGCTTCGCGAATGGCGTCGCGGATCTGCTGCGCGCCGGTTTCGGCGGAGTCTTCGGCCTGTTGAGCCTTGACGGCGGATTTCATGAAATTCTGTTCCCTGATGACTGGCAAACCATACCCGGCTTCGCGGCAAAAGTTAAACGGAATTTGTAACCGAAGTGGCAGCGAAATCGTATACAACTTTTTGCGTAAATTGCGGACAATAGCCTAAATGATGTGCAGACGATGCCATGCTCATTAATTGCTCTTGCCGGGGCATTTTCGATAAGATTGTTTCTTTACAATAGGTTGATGTGCTGAAGTCGGATTGGCACGGCAGATGCATCGTCTTCTCCCAAATAGGGGAAGGCATGATGTCGAAAGCGGCAGAGATCGATATAGTATCCGTTTCGAAGGTCTATGGGGCGACGACTGCCGTCCATGGGATCAGCCTGAAGATTCCGGCCGGCTCCTATTGCTGTTTCCTCGGCCCATCGGGCTGCGGCAAGACTTCGACTCTGCGCATGATCGCCGGCCATGAAAGCATTTCGTCGGGCGATATCCGGCTCGGCAATACTGTTGTCACCGACTTTCCGCCGGCCAAACGCGGCACGGCGATGATGTTCCAGTCCTATGCGCTGTTCCCGCATCTCGACCTGATCGACAATGTCGCCTTCAGCTTGAAGATGAAGGGTGTCGATAAGGCACAACGGCGGGCCAAGGCGCTCGAAATGCTGAAGCTGATGCAGATGGAGGCCTATGCCTCCAGGCGTCCGGCCCAGCTTTCCGGCGGCCAGCAGCAGCGTGTGGCGCTGGCACGCGCACTGATTACCGATCCGGAAGCGCTGCTGCTCGACGAGCCGCTGTCGGCGCTCGATCCGTTCCTGAAGATCCGCATGCGCGCCGAACTCAAGAAACTGCAGAAGTCGCTCGGCATCACCTTCGTGCACGTCACCCACAGCCAGGAAGAGGCGATGGCGCTTGCCGATATCATGGTCATCATGAATGACGGCCGGATTGAGCAGGCGGCGGCCCCGCGCGAGGTGTTCGAGCGCCCGGCGACCGCCTTCGTCGCCCGCTTCATGGGCGATCACAATGTGCTCACCGGCCGGGTGACATCAAGCGCGGACGGCGTGCTCGTCATGACCGTGCCGGAGGGGCAGAGCTTTTCCGTACGCGGGGCGGGCAGGGAGGTCGGCGCATCAGTCGATATCGGCATCCGCACCGACCGCGTGCGCTTGCAGGTGGCGAGCGAATGGACGCTCGGCTTCAACGGCGTCGTCTCCAACGTCGAATATCGCGGCTCTTCGGTGAAGATCACCGTTGTCGGCGCCGGCAGCGACGACTTCACCGTCATTGCTGACGATAGCGATTATTTCGCCCGGCCTGTCGCCGTCGGCGAGGCCGTCGCGCTCAGCTGGGAACTCGATGACGCCGTGCTTCTCGGCCGCTCTTCTGCATGAACCATCATCAACCAACCTTCCGCGTCAACAAAAAGGGGAACTGACATGACGACTGAAACGACATCGACGAAGGCTGCGAAGGGCCTGTCCCGCCGCACGCTGCTGAAGACGGGAGCCGCCGCCGTCGGCGCCATCGCGGGCTCCGGTGCCATCACCGGCTTTCCCACCATCTGGGCGAAGACGAACATCACGCTTCGCCAGTTCGGCACCGGCGTTTCGAACATCAATGCCATCGCCGAGAAGTGCAAAGCCGATCTCGGCATCACGCTGGAGATGACGGCGACCGATTCCGACGCCGCCGCCCAGCGCGCCGTTACCCAGCCCGACAGCTACGACATCGCCGACATCGAATACTGGATTGCCAAGAAGGTGTTTCCATCAGGCGTGCTGCAGCCGATGGATGTCAAGAAGCTCAAATATTACGACAAGATCGTGCCGCTGTTCATCAACGGCAAGATGAAGCCGGACAGCGTCATCGCCCAGGGCACGGCGCCGCACACGGTCGGCTTCGTCGAGGCGCAGGGCTCCAAGAAATTCGCCAAGGAGCCGACCCAGTGGATGACGATGGTTCCGACCATCTACAACGCCGATACGCTCGGCATCCGCCCGGATCTCGTCGGCCGCGACATCACCAGTTGGGCCGACATCATGGATCCGAAGTTCAAGGGCAAGACTTCGATCCTCAACATCCCGTCGATCGGCATCATGGATGCGGCGATGATCATGGAAGCCATGGGCAACATCAAATATGCCGACAAGGGCAACATGACCAAGGAAGAGATCGACAAGACGGTCGACTTCCTGATCAAGGCCAAGGGCGACGGCCAGTTCCGCGCCTTCTGGAAGAGCTTCGACGAGTCGGTCAACCTGATGGCTTCGGGCGAAGTCGTCATCCAGTCCATGTGGTCGCCGGCAGTGGCCGCCGTCCGCTCCAAGGGCATTGCCTGCAAGTATCAGCCGCTGAAAGAAGGCTACCGCGCCTGGGGCGGCGGCCTCGGCCTTGCCTCGCACCTCAAGGGCGCCGAGCTCGACGCGGCCTATGAATATATCAACTGGTACACATCGGGCTGGGTCGGCGGCTACCTCAACCGCCAGGGCTACTATTCCGCCTGCATGGAGACCGCCAAGAACTTCATGACGGCAGACGAATGGGGCTACTGGATCGAGGGCAAGCCGGCTCAGGGCGATATCCTGTCTCCCGAAGGCAAGGTGATGGAGAAGGCCGGAGCCGTGCGCGACGGCGGCGCCTTCGAAGCCCGCATGGGTGCTGTGGCCTGCTGGAACTCCGTCATGGACGAAGACCGCTACATGGTCCGCCGCTGGAACGAGTTCATCGCGGCGTAAGGCAACGTCGGCGATTGCCGCTTTCCCCTCCCCAACCCTCACCACAAGGGGGAGGGAGCTCGGAGGCGGTGCGGCAAAGAAACTCCCTCCCCCTTGTGGGGAGGGTTGGGGAGGGGTCTTTTTTGAGTCCTCCCCAACCGACGCAAGGTTTGCGGTGGCCGAGACGCCGCCGCGATTCCTCTTCTCCCCAGCGGGGAGAAGGTGCCGGCAGGCGGATGAGGGGGCGACACGCGCCTTCATTCAACCTGCCGTAATCAGAACGGAGAACGGGATATGGCAACCATCGCAGCAGAAACGGAAGAGGGCAGCCACGGCGCCCGCCGCAGGCGTTCTTTCCGTCTCTCCCCCTCTGCCATCTCCTATCTCCAGGCGACGCCGCTGATCGCCATTCTCGGTTTCTTCTTCCTGCTGCCGATCGCGATGATCGCGGTCGTCAGCTTCTGGGATTATGATTTCGCCGGCCTCTATCCCGATTTCCTCACGATGAACTACACCGATACGCTCGGTTCGTGGGTGACGTGGAAGACCTATCTCAACACGCTGAAATTCACCGCCATCGTCTGGGCGCTGACGCTCGTCATCGGTTTCTGGGTCGCTTATTTCCTGGCCTTCCACATCCGCAAGACCTCGACGCAGATGATCCTCTTCCTCGTCTGCACCGTGCCGTTCATGACCTCGAACATCATCCGTATGATCTCGTGGATCCCCGTGCTCGGGCGCAACGGCCTCGTCAATTCGACGCTGATCGAAATGGGCGTTATCCCGCAGCCGATCGAATGGCTGCTCTATTCCGATTTCGCCGTCGTGCTCGCCATGGTGCACCTCTACACGCTGTTCATGGTGACGCCGATCTTCAATACGCTGATGCGCATCGACCGCTCGCTGTTCGAGGCGGCGCGCGATGCCGGCGCCTCCGGCTGGCAGGTGCTGTGGAATGTCGTCATTCCGCTCGCCAAGCCCGGCATGGCGATCGGCACGATCTTCGTCGTCACGCTCGTCATGGCCGATTTCTCGACCGTGCAGGTGATGTCCGGCGGCCAGAGCGCCTCGGTGGCGCTGATGATGAAGAACCAGATGTCGCTGCTGCAATATCCGGCCGCCGCCGCCAATGCTGTCGTGCTGCTTGCCGTCGTTTTGCTGATGGTCGCGGCGATCCTGCGGGTCGTCGATATCCGCAAGGAGCTTTGAGATGAACCACGAGAAACGCGGCCTCGAATTCTATCTGCTGGCGATCTTCTTCGCCGTCTTCGTGCTGTTCCTCTACGGCCCGCTCTCGGCGATCCTGATCCTCTCCTTCCAGGGACCGGACGGCGGTCTGACGTTCCCGATGAACGGCGTTTCCACGGACTGGTTCTTCAACCTGTTCGAAAAGCAGGCGGTCGGCGATTTCGGCGCCTCCTTCCGACGCTCCTTCTCGCTAGGGCTGATGGTCATGGCGGTGACGGTCGTCGTGTCGTTGCTCGCCGGCCTTGCCTTCCGCCGCCGTTTCCGCGGTTCGACCGTGCTGTTTTACGCCACTGTCGCCAGCCTCGTCGTGCCGTCGATCATCGTCTCGCTCGGCATTGGCGTCGTCTTCCAGGAGGGAGGGCTGAAGCCCGCCTGGTATTCCTCGGCCTTCGGCGCGCATCTGACCTGGACACTACCCTTCGGCGTGCTGATCATGTTCGCCGTCTTCAATCGCTTCTCGCCGGCCTATGAGGAGGCGGCGCGCGATCTCGGCGCCACTTCCTGGCAGACCTTCCGCCATGTCGTCCTGCCGATGATCGCGCCGAGCCTGATCGGCGTCGGCCTGTTCGGCTTCACGCTGTCCTATGACGAGTTCGCCCGGACGTTGATGACGTCGGGCACTTACAATACGCTGCCGCTCGAAATCTACGGCATGACGACCAATGTCACGACGCCGGTGCTCTATGCGCTCGGCACGGTGACGACGCTGTTTTCCTTCACCATCATTCTCATCGCGCTCGGCATCATGACCATGCTCAGCCGGCGGCAGGCAAAGATCCACTGACATGCGCATCCTCATCGTCAATCCGAACACCACCGCCTCCATGACCGAGAAGGCGGCGACCGCCGCCCGCGCGGTCGCCGCATCCGGCACGGAAATCATCGCCGCCACCGCGCGCATGGGGCCGGTTTCCATCGAGGGCCATTATGACGGGGCGCTGGCGATCCCCGGCCTGCTTGTCGAACTGAAGGAGGCGGCCGGCTACGACGCGGCTGTCGTCGCCTGCTTCGACGATACCGGGCTCGACGCGGCACGGAGCTTCGCCGATGTGCCGATCCTCGGGCTCTGCGAATCCGCAGTCGCAATGGCCGGTTTCCTGGCGCAGCGTTTTACCGTCGTGACGACGCTCGAACGGTCACGGGTGCTGATCGACAATCTGGTGCGCCGTTACGGCATGGGCGAGCGCGCCAAGGTGCGGGCTTCCGACATTCCGGTGCTGGAGTTGGAGAACGCCGCCTCGGGCGCGATCGGCAAGCTCAGGGCCGAGATCGAGCGGGCGCTCGCCGAAGACGGCGCCGAGGCGATCGTGCTCGGCTGCGCCGGCATGACGGATCTCGCAAGGGAATTGCAGGAAATCTACGGCGTGCCCGTCGTCGACGGTGTCTCGGCCGCCGTCAAGCAGGCCGAGGCGCTGGTCTCGCTTGGGCTTTCCACCAGCAAGCGCGGCTCCTACGCCTCGCCGCTGCCGAAACCTTTCATGGGGGCGATGAGCGCCTTCTCGCCGATCCGCTCGGACGGTTGATCATGCCGGTTTCCTTCGACTTCAATGAACTCAGCGCGCGCGAGCGTTACAAGCTGATGATCGGCACGATCATTCCGCGGCCGATCGCGCTGGTGACGACCGTCGATGAGCACGGCCGGATCAATGCCGCGCCCTTCAGCTTCTTCAATTGCCTGTCGGCCGATCCGCCGATCCTGGCGATCGGGGTCGAGAACAATGCCGACATGTCGTTCAAGGACACCGGCCACAATATCCGCATGACCGAGGTCTTCACGGTCAATATCGTCTCCTTCGCCATTGCCGAGGCGATGCATGTCTGCGGTGCTAGGTATCCGCGCGGCGTCAATGAACTGAAAGAAGCAGGCTTGACGGCGATGCCGGGCGTGAAGGTGGCATCATCCTATATCGCCGAGGCGCCGGCCGCCTTCGAGTGCCGGCGGCATGTGACGCTGGAGCTCGGCCGCTCGCGGCAGATCGTCATGGGTGAGATCGTCTACGCACATTACCGCGACGGCATCGTCGATCCGGAACGGCTGCATGTTGATCCGGCCGCGATCGACGCCATTGCGCGCCTCGGCGGCGATACTTGCGCGACAACACGCGACCGTTTCGAGATGCTGACGCCGAAGCTCTGACGCCGGGGCTGGTTCAAGTTTTGCTTTACTTTTCCGCCTCCGGCGAGAATGGTCTGCAGCGGATCATTGCGGCAGAGGAGCGCCTTATCATGACACTCGACGACGATCTCAACCGGATCGCGGAGCAGGAAAAAGCGCTGAGCTTCGACGCCTTCGACCTGACGACGGCATGGCAGCTCGGCAAACTGCTGCAGGAACTCGCCACCGAGCGCGGCCTCGGTGTAGCGATCGACGTGACCCTGCATTCGATGCCGGCCTTCTATGCGGCGCTGCCTGGCGTGACGCCCGACAACGTCAACTGGGTGCGCCGCAAGCGCAATATGGTGCTGCGCTATTTCCGCAGCAGCTATGCCTCCGGCTTGAAGTTGAGAAAGGACGGCAAGACAGTCGAGGACAACGGCCTTTCCGGCGACGACTTCGCGCCGCATGGCGGCAGCTTCCCGATCAACGTCAAGGGCACCGGCTGCATCGGCGCCGTCACCGTCTCCGGCCTGCCGCAGCGCGACGACCATAATCTCGTCGTCGAGGCCCTGGCGCTGATGCTGGCGAAGGATCTGGATACGCTGCGGCTCGCCCCGCTCTGAGCGGGGCGTTGGCTGCGCCGGCGGTTGCCGGCAGTGGACCTCAGAGCCTGCCGCCGGCCTCGGCGATGCCTTTCGTCAGGCTGCCGGTTGCCGGGAAGAGCGGGATGAGGCAGGCCTGCAGGGCGTGGTAGATGTCGCCCTTGCCGGGAAAGAGCGAATGCGAGGGAACGAGATCTTCGGTCAGTTCCTCGTGCCAGCCGCCGTTCTTGTGGTCGATGAAGGCGCGTTCGATCACATTCCAGATCTTGCGATAGCATTCCTCGTGGTAGTCGCTCGGCAGGTGCTCGTTGAGGAAGTGGGCGGCGGCGGCGCCCTCGCAGGCCGGCCACCAGAGCTTATTGCGCTTGGCGGGCGTGTCGTTCCAATCGAGCGTATAGAAGAAGCCGCCCTTGTCGCTGTCCCAGCCAAGTGCCATCGACTGCTCGAAGAGCGCCTTGGCCGCATCCGGCATCCATTCGATGCGTTTGCCGCCGAGCACCCAGAGCTGTAGGATGAGGCGGGCCCATTCCAGCCAGTGGCCGGGCGTCGTGCCGGCCGGGCGGAACATTTCGTTCGGATGATAATATTGCTTGTCGAGCTTCCACTCGGCGTCGAAATGTTCGGCGACGCGCCAGTCGACCGAGCCGGCCGCCCGGCGGATGACGAGATCGGCGATGCTTTCGGCCTTGGCGAGGTACTGCTTGTCGCCGGTCGCTTCGAAGGCGGCCATCAGCGCTTCGGTCAGGTGCATGTTGGAGTTCTGGCCGCGATAGGCGCCGCCGTCGAGCGGCTGCCAGTCGGCGGTGAATTCCTCGGCGATCGCGCCGTGGCGCGGTTCCCAGAACTTGGTGTTGAGGATTTGGGTAATGTCGGCGAGCATGCCGTCGGCGAGCGGATGGCCGATCGTCTTGGCGGAGGAGGCGGCGAGCAGCACGAAGGCGTGGCCGTAGCCTTGCTTGTTGCTGTCGACCGGACCATTATTGTCGAGCGACCAGAAATAGCCGCCATTCTCTAGGTCGCGGTGATGGTTCCAGAGATAGTCCATGCCATGGTCGACGAGGTCGGCAGCACCCGGACGGCCGAGCAGCGCGCCGATGGTAAAACAATGCACGGCGCGCGCGGCGATATGGATGCTGCGGATCTGACCCTCGGCATCGAGCGGCTTGCCGGTGTCGTCGAGGTCGTAGAAGCCGCCCTTGGGATTGACCGAATTGTGCTGGAAGAAATCGAAGAGGCCGTTTGCCCGGTCGAGCAGCCAGGCGCGGTGATAGGCGCGGCTCGTCCAGTTTCCAAGCGCGGCGCTGCCGGTTACGGGTGCCATGATACTCCTCCGATCTGGTGGGCAATGCGTATCAATTGCCTATATAGAGGCCGTTCAAGCCTGTCATCTGGCGAGGCTTGCAAAGCACGAAATCGACAGGCATATATTGACATAAAGATATCTTTATGTGATTTGGACTGTCTGGTCTTACGACGTCAAGGAGCCTCCCGTGTTTGACAACCTCTTTGGTCCGGAAACGGGCAAGCGTGACGGCAATGAAGTTTTCGCAGCGCTGCGCAAAGCCGCGAGCGAACGCATCCTCGTCCTCGACGGCGCCATGGGCACGCAGATCCAGGGGCTCGGCTATGACGAAGACCAGTTCCGCGGCACCCGATTCATCGGCTGCGCCTGCCATCAGAAAGGCAATAACGACCTTCTGATCCTGACCCAGCCGGATGCGATCGAAGAGATCCATTACCGCTACGCCAAGGCCGGCGCCGATATTCTCGAGACCAACACCTTCTCCTCGACCCGCATCGCGCAAGCCGATTACGAGATGGAAAATGCGGTCTACGACCTCAACAAGGAGGGCGCCGAGATCGTCCGCCGCGCGGCACTGCGCGCCGAGCGCGAGGACGGCCGCCGCCGCTTCGTCGCCGGCGCCATCGGCCCGACCAACCGCACCGCCTCGATCTCGCCAGACGTCAACAATCCCGGATTCCGCGCCGTCACCTTCGACGATCTGCGTTCCGCCTATGGCGAGCAGATCGACGGTCTGATCGACGGCGGCGCCGACATCATCCTGATCGAGACGATCTTCGACACGCTGAACGCCAAGGCGGCGATCTTCGCCTGCGAGGAGCGCTTCGAGGCCAAGGGCGTGCGCCTGCCGGTGATGATCTCCGGCACGATCACCGACCTTTCCGGCCGCACGCTGTCCGGCCAGACGCCGACCGCCTTCTGGAACTCGGTGCGCCACGCCAATCCCTTCACGATCGGGCTGAACTGCGCGCTCGGCGCCAATGCGATGCGCCCGCATCTGCAGGAGCTTTCCGGCGTCGCCGACACCTTCATCTGCGCCTATCCGAACGCCGGCCTGCCGAACGAGTTCGGCCAGTATGACGAAACGCCGGAGCTGATGGCGGCGCAGATCGATAGCTTCGCCCGCGAGGGCCTCGTCAATATCGTCGGCGGCTGCTGCGGCTCGACGCCTGAGCATATCAGAGCGATTGCCGAGACTGTCGCCAAGTATAAACCGCGGCCGATTCCCGAGCATCGTCCCTTCATGTCGCTGTCGGGCCTCGAACCCTTCGAGCTCACCAAGGACATTCCCTTCGTCAATGTCGGCGAGCGCACCAACGTCACCGGCTCGGCGAAGTTCCGCAAGCTGATCACCAATGCCGATTACACGGCAGCGCTCGATGTCGCCCGCGATCAGGTCGAAAACGGCGCGCAGGTGATCGACATCAACATGGACGAGGGCCTGATCGATTCGGAAAAGGCGATGGTCGAATTCTTGAACCTGATCGCCGCCGAGCCCGATATCGCCCGCGTGCCCGTGATGATCGACAGCTCGAAATTCTCGATCATCGAAGCCGGCCTGAAGCGCGTGCAGGGCAAGGCGATCGTCAACTCGATCTCGCTGAAGGAAGGCGAGGAGAATTTCCTCGCCCAGGCGCGGCTGCTGCACAATTACGGCGCTGCCGTCGTCGTCATGGCCTTCGACGAGACCGGGCAGGCGGATAATTACGACCGCAAGGTGGAAATCTGCACGCGCGCCTATAAGCTTTTGACCGAAAAGATCGGTTTCCCGCCCGAGGACATCATCTTCGACCCGAACATCTTTGCGGTGGCGACCGGCATCGAAGAGCACAATAATTACGGCGTCGACTTCATCGAGGCGACGCGGACGATCCGTCAGCGCATGCCGCTCGTCCATATCTCCGGCGGCGTGTCGAACCTATCCTTCTCGTTCCGCGGCAACGAGCCGGTACGCGAGGCGATGCACGCCGTGTTTCTCTACCACGCCATCCAGGCGGGCATGGACATGGGCATCGTCAATGCCGGCCAGCTGGCGGTTTACGACAATATCGACCCCGAACTCCGCGAGGCCTGCGAGGACGTGGTGCTGAACCGCCGGCCCGACGGCACCGAGCGGCTGCTTGAAGTGGCCGAGCGGTTCCGTGGCGCCGGTGCAAGGGAAGGCCGCGTTCAGGACCTCTCCTGGCGCGAATGGAGCGTCGAGAAGCGCCTCGAACACGCGCTGGTCAACGGCATCACCGAATTTATCGAAGCCGATACCGAGGAGGCCCGCCAGCAGGCCGCCCGGCCGCTGCATGTTATCGAAGGCCCCCTGATGGCCGGCATGAACGTCGTCGGCGATCTCTTCGGCTCGGGCAAGATGTTCCTGCCGCAGGTGGTCAAGTCGGCACGCGTGATGAAGCAGGCGGTCGCCGTGCTGCTGCCCTATATGGAAGAGGAGAAGCGCCTCAACGGCGGCGAAGAGCGGCAGTCGGCCGGCAAGATCCTGATGGCGACGGTCAAGGGCGACGTGCACGATATCGGCAAGAACATCGTCGGCGTCGTGCTCGCCTGCAATAATTACGAGATCGTCGACCTCGGCGTCATGGTGCCGGCGACGAAGATCCTGGAAACGGCGATCGCCGAGAAGGTCGATGTCATCGGCCTTTCCGGCCTGATCACGCCGTCGCTCGATGAGATGGTGCATGTCGCGGCGGAAATGGAACGGCAGGGCTTTGAAATCCCGCTGCTGATCGGCGGAGCGACGACCAGCCGCGTGCATACGGCGGTGAAGATTCATCCAGGCTACAACAAAGGCCAGGCAATCTACGTCACCGATGCGAGCCGCGCTGTCGGCGTCGTCTCGGCGCTGCTGTCGCCGGAGACGCGCCAGGGGTATGTCGACGATACAAGAGCCGAATATGCCAAGGTGGCGGCCGCCCATGCGCGCAGCGAAGCCGAGAAGGTGCGGCTGCCATTGCCGCGGGCGCGTGAGAATTCCCATAAGATCGACTGGTCGGCCTACCAGCCGACGAAGCCGCAGTTCTTCGGCACCCGGGTGTTTGAGGATTACGATCTGGCGGAGCTTGCGCGGTATATCGACTGGACGCCGTTCTTCCAGACCTGGGAGCTGCGCGGCCGCTTCCCCGCCATTCTGGAAGACGAGAAACAGGGCGAAGCGGCGCGTGCGCTGTGGGCCGATGCGCAGGCGATGCTGAAGAAGATCATCGACGAGAAGTGGTTCCGTCCGCGCGCCGTCATAGGCTTCTGGCCGGCCGGTGCCGTCGGCGACGATATCCGCCTGTTTACCGACGAGAACCGCAGCCAGGAGCTTGCCACCTTCTACACCTTGCGCCAGCAGCTTTCGAAGCGGGACGGGCGGGCGAATGTGGCGCTCTCCGATTTCGTCGCCCCGGTCGCAAGCGGCGTGCAGGATTATGTCGGCGGCTTCGTGGTGACATCAGGCATCGAGGAGATCGCCATCGCCGAACGGTTCGAACGGGCGAACGACGACTATTCCTCGATCCTCGTCAAGGCGCTGGCCGACCGTTTCGCCGAAGCCTTTGCCGAGCGCATGCATGAGCAGGTGCGTCGCGAATATTGGGGTTATGCGAGGGATGAGCACCTCAGCAACGAGGACCTCATCGGCGAAGCCTATGCCGGCATCCGTCCGGCGCCAGGCTATCCCGCTCAGCCCGATCACACCGAGAAAAAGACGCTCTTCAAGCTGCTCGATGCGGAACATGCCGCAGGCGTGAAGCTGACGGAGAGCTATGCGATGTGGCCCGGTTCGTCCGTATCCGGCCTCTATATCGGCCACCCCGACTCCTATTATTTCGGGGTCGCCAAGGTGGAGCGCGATCAGGTGGAAGACTATGCCAAACGCAAGGGCATGGAAGTTTCCGAAGTCGAGCGTTGGCTCGGACCGGTGCTCAATTATGTGCCGCGCAAGACGGACGAGGAGATCGAGGACGCCGCGGAGTTTCCGTCGTTCTTAATGCAATGAATCAAGAGACATTGAAGCCGGAAAGTGATTCACTTTCCGGCTTCATATTTTTGATATTGCGCGATTATATGCGCCGGCCTACGCCGCTCCGATCGTCAGTTCCGCGACGAAATCATAAGCGTCACCGCGATAAAGCGAGCGGGTGAATTCGACGGCGCGGCCGGAGCCGAGATAGGAGATGCGCTCGATCGACAGGCCGGCGGCGCCGATGGGGACGCCGAGAAGCTGGGCGTCGGCTTCTTTCATGTTGGTTGCTGAAATGCGCTGCACTGCGCGCACCGGACGGACGTTGAGGCGTTCGAGTTCGGCGTAGAGCGAATTGGTGACGACCGACGGATCGGGCAGGAATTCGCCGGAGACGCTGGCATTCTCGATCGCCAGCGGCTGGTCGTCGGCAATGCGCAGGCGCGAAAGGCGCGAAACCTTCACGTCGGTGCCGAGGCCGAGGATCATCATCTCATCCGGCGAGGGGGTATGGACGCCCTTGTGCAGCCATTCGGAGCGGGAGGACATGCCGCGGCGCGCCATGTCCTCGGTGAAGGAGGTGAGCTGTGACAGGCGTTGCTCGACTTTGGAGACCGGCTTGGCAACGAAGGTGCCCGAGCCATGGCGGCGCACCAGCAGGCCGTCGGCAACGAGCTCGTCGATCGCCTTGCGCACGGTGACGCGGCTGACGGCAGCAAATTCGGCGATGTCGCGCTCTGGCGGCAGCGCATCGCCGTGGCCGAGCGTGCCGGTGCGCACGGCTTCTTCGAGCGTGCGGCGCAGCTTCACATAGAGGGGGCCTGTGCCGGCCGCCTGCAGGCGCTGCAGGGACAGGAGGGTGGCGAGGTCGTCGGTCATGCCGCACCTCTCTGCCGATCATTCAGGAGCTTCACCGCAAGTTCCACCGCGCCCTGCAACGCGTCGTTCTTCGGCTTGGCGAGAAGCGGCTTGTAGCGTTCCGAAAGCCAAGGCTCATAGGCTTCCGCAAGGCCGCCGAGCAGGCAGATGGACGGGCATTCCGGCCAGAGCAGTGCATCGAGGCTTTCGCCGATCGCCGTTGCGGCATCCCTGACGATGTCGACCGCAACGGCATCGCCCTCGGCCGCATGTCTGAAGACCATAGGCGCGTAACGGGCGAAATCCGTCGGTCGTGCCGTATGGGCGAAATTGACGATCCGCTCCGGATCGTCCCCATATTCGGCCATGACCGCTTCTGTGACCGGCGATGCCGGGCGCACTCTGTCATGGGCGAGCAGCGACCGCTCCATGAGGTCGCGGCCCAGGCGGGCGCCGCTTGCCTGGTCGCCGACGATGAAGCCCCAGCCGCCGATGCCATTCATCCGGCCGCCCCTACGCGCATTGTAAACCGAGCCAGTGCCGAAGGCGCCAACGATGCCGTCGGCATCGCCGAGCGCTCCTTGCAGGGAGATCAAGGCATCGGTGACGACACGGCCTTCGGCAAAGGGCAGAGCTTTTTCGATTCGTTGGCCGTAGTCCGTGACATTGGCGCCCGCGACGCCGACGACCGATACAACGGAGGTAACGACTTCGGCGTCGAGACCCGCGTCGCCGAGCGCTTGCTGGGCGGATTCGACGATGTTGAGAAGAGAGTTTTCCAGGTCGGACAGGATGTTGGCAGGACCTGCCTTGCCGCGGCCGAGAATGTTGCCGTCTTTATCCGCGACCGCTGCCCGGCAGCTCGTTCCGCCGCCGTCTATGCCGATTGCAAGCTCCGTCATCGGCCCTCCGATACGCCGTTCCCCTTGGTTTTTCCTACAATACCAAAAAAATACCATTTACCAAGTGGGGATGGTCGCAAAAGTCGATCTTTTTATCTATTTGATTTTGTTCGGTAAAATTTTAAAATGAATTTTCGGAAGCTAAAAAGTTAAAATTCGGCTGGACAATTGGTATTTTTTTGGACTTAATTCGGTAAAGGGAACAGCAGTTCGAAGCCCGCGAAAACCGGCAGTAAAGTTAAGCCGGGCCGCTTCGAGGATGATCAGAGAATGGCCCGTCGGCTTGCTAAGCCGATGGCGAATTCAGGGGTCTATCGGCTTTCCCACTTCATTCGCCGCGCCCGGCCATCATGCCAGGGCGCAGTCCGACCGCAGGCAATCCCGCTTTCGGTCCGTCGAGCTTTCGGGGCCGCCAGTCGCTGGCGGCCCTCCAAGGGGCATTGGGTGTTTCCTCAGACGCGCCAATTGCTTGTTTCAGATCAAAACGGCGCCTTCGGGTGCTAAAAACAGGAGAGGGAAATGAAAAACACTGCTCTGAAAAGTCTGCTGCTTGCCTCAAGCCTGCTGAGCTCAGCAGGTCTCGTCCAGGCCGCCGACGTCACGCTGACGATCGAAAGCTGGCGTAACGACGACTTGCAGATCTGGCAGGAGAAGATCATCCCGGCGTTCGAAGCCAAAAATCCCGGCATCAAGGTCGTCTTCTCGCCGACCGCGCCGACCGAATACAATGCTTCACTGAACGCCAAGCTCGATGCCGGCTCCGCGGGCGACATTATCACCTGCCGCCCGTTCACCTCGCTCGAACTCTACAACAAGAAGCAGCTCGTCGACATCACCAGCCTGCCGGGCATGGAGAATTTCTCGCCGGTCGCCAAGGCCGCCTGGACGACCGACGACGGCAAGTCGACCTTCTGCGTGCCGATGGCTTCAGTCATTCACGGTTTCATCTACAACAAGGATGCCTTCGACAAACTCGGCATCTCCGTGCCGAAGACGCAGGACGAGTTCTACGCAGCGCTCGACAAGATCAAGGCGGATGGCACCTATATTCCGCTCGCCATGGGCACGAAGGATCTCTGGGAAGCCGCGACCATGGGCTACCAGAACATCGGCCCGAACTACTGGAAGGGTGAAGAGGGCCGCGAAGCGCTCATCGCAGGCAAGCAGAAGCTGACCGATCCCGAATGGGTCAAGCCCTTCGAAGAGCTTGCCAAGTGGAAACCCTATCTCGGCGACGGTTTCGAAGCCCAGACCTATGCGGACAGCCAGAATCTCTTCACGCTCGGCCGCGCCGCGATCTATCCGGCCGGTTCGTGGGAAATCGCGCTCTTCAACACGCAGGCGCAGTTCAAGATGGGCGCCTTCCCGCCGCCGGTTCCGAAGGCCGGCGATCAAGGCTACATCTCCGACCATCCGGATATCGGTGTCGCTCTGAATGCGAAGAGCACGCACCCCGAGGAAGTCAAGAAGTTCCTTAGCTGGGTCGCTTCGCCTGAATTCGCCGATACCTATGCCAATGCGCTGCCGGGCTTCTTCAGCCTGAACTCCACTCCGGTGAAGATGTCCGATCCGCTCGCTCAGGAGTTCGTCTCCTGGCGCGGCCCGTACAAGTCGACCGTGCGTTCGACCTACCAGATCCTGTCGCGCGGCACGCCGAACCTCGAAAACGAGACCTGGGTCGAATCGGCCAATGTGATCAACGGCACGGATACGCCGCAGGTTGCTGCCGAGAAGCTGCAGAAGGGCCTCGACAGCTGGTACAAGCCGGCAAAGTGATGTGGTGAGGGGCGGCGTTTGCAGCCCCTTATCTGGCCTGCCGGCCACCTTCTCCCCGCTTGCGGGGAGAAGGAGACTCGCAGCGACCTCCCACCCCGATAGAGCATCTCAGCAGGGCGTTCCCTCTCTTCCCAGGCGGCAGAGAGATGGGGTGAGGCGCAACGTTTTCCATCTGCGCCCGCAAGATTGCGGCCAGTGACAAGAACAGGCAAAAGCCATGAGCGAAACCGACAACGCGGCCGATATCGTCCCGATCAAGCGCCCGGTGCGCTGGCACATCTTCGTCTTCATGCTGCCTGCGGTGATCGTCTATTCCGCCGTCATGGTGCTGCCGCTCATCGAAACGCTGAGGCTTTCGCTCTACAATACGGTCGACGGGCAGCCTGCCTTCGTCGGCCTGGCGAATTTCAAGGTGCTGTTCGGCGATCCGCGCTGGGCGCATGATTTCTGGAACGCGCTCGTCAACAACCTGATCTTCTTCGTCATCCACATGTGCGTGCAGAATCCGATCGGCATTGCGCTTGCTGCCCTGCTTTCAGTGCCGAAGCTGCGTGGTGTCGCCTTCTACCGCACGGCGATATTCCTGCCGACGCTGCTCTCCTTCGTCATTGTCGGCTTCATCTGGAAGCTGATCCTGTCGCCGATCTGGGGTGTCGCACCCTGGATGCTCGATCTCATCGGCCTGAAATTCCTGTTCGCGCCGTGGCTCGGCAAGCCGGGCTCGGCGCTAATTGCCGTGTCGCTGATCTCCAACTGGCAATATATCGGAATTCCGATGATGCTGATCTATGCCGCGCTGCTCAGCATTCCCGAAGAGGTGATCGAGGCGGCCGAATGTGATGGCATCACCGGCTGGGCGCAGTTCTGGAAGATCAAGCTGCCGCTCATCCTGCCGGCGATCGGCATCATCTCGATCCTGACCTTCGTCGGCAATTTCAACGCCTTCGACCTGATCTACACCGTGCAGGGGGCGCTTGCCGGGCCTGACATGTCGACCGACATTCTCGGCACGCTGCTCTACCGCACCTTCTTCGGTTTCCAGCTTCAGCTCGGCGACCGCTCGATGGGCGCGACGATCGCGACCGTGATGTTCCTCATCATCCTCGCCGGCGTCTCGCTTTATCTCTTCGTCATCCAGCGGCGCATGCGTCGCTACCAGTTCTGAGGAGCGCGCATGTCCAAGGCACGCACATCTCCCATCCGCACCGGCCTCGTGCATCTGGCGCTCGGCGCCTATACGCTGGTCGCGCTGTTTCCGGTGTTCCTGACCATCGTCAACTCGTTCAAGGATCGCGCCTCGATCTTCCGCGAGCCGCTGATGATCCCGACGCCGTCGACCTTCAGCCTCGTCGGCTACCAGACGGTGCTGGGGCAGGGCGATTTCGCCACCTATTTCCAGAACAGCTTCATCGTGACGATCGTCTCGATCCTGCTGGTGTTGCTCTTCGGCGCCATGGCAGCCTTCGCGCTGTCGGAATACCGCTTCCGCGGCAATGCGCTGCTTGGGCTCTATATGGCGATCGGCATCATGATTCCGATCCGCCTCGGCACGGTGGCGATCCTGCAGGGCATGGTAGCGGCCGGTCTGGTCAATACGCTGACGGCGCTGATCCTCGTCTATACCGCACAGGGCATTCCGCTCGCCATCTTCATTCTGTCGGAATTCATGCGCACGGTTTCTGACGATCTGAAGAATGCCGGGCGCATCGATGGGCTCTCCGAATATGCGATCTTCTTCCGCCTGGTGCTGCCGCTGGTGCGCCCGGCCATGGCGACGGTCGCCGTCTTCACCATGATCCCGATCTGGAACGACCTCTGGTTCCCGCTGATCCTGGCGCCTGCGGAAAGCACCAAGACCGTGACACTCGGCTCGCAGATCTTCATCGGCCAATTCGTCACCAATTGGAATGCGGTGCTGGCCGCCCTGTCGCTCGCAATCCTACCGATCCTGATCCTTTACGTCATTTTCTCGCGCCAGCTGATCCGTGGCATCACGTCGGGAGCTGTCAAATGAACCAAGAGAAGCCAATCCGTGTCCTCGTAGCCGGCCTCGGCAATATGGGCCGCAGCCATGCGCTTGCCTACCATAATAATCCTGGTTTCGAGATTGTCGGTCTCGTCAACCGCTCAACGCCCGCGCTGGAGCCCGAACTGCAGGGCTATACTGTTCATCCCGACTTCATGACGGCGCTTACCGAGCTGAAACCGGACCTCTGCTCGATCAACACCTATTCCGACAGCCATGCCGATTATGCCGTCGCCGCGTTCGAGGCAGGCTGTCATGCCTTCGTGGAAAAGCCGCTGGCGACCACCGTCGCCGACGCCGAGCGTGTCGTGGCGGCGGCGAAGAGGGCGGGGCGCAAGCTTGTGATCGGCTATATCCTTCGCCATCACCCATCCTGGACGAAGCTGATCGAGGAAGCGCGCAAGCTTGGCCCGCCTTACGTCTTCCGCATGAACCTTAACCAGCAGTCCAGCGGCCCGACCTGGGCGACGCACAAGTCGCTGATGCAGACGACCTCGCCGATCGTCGATTGCGGCGTGCATTATATCGACGTCATGTGCCAGATCACCGATGCCAGGGCGGTCGAGGTGCGCGGCATGGGGCTGCGCCTCTCCGATGAGATCGCTGCGGAGATGTACAATTACGGTCAGCTGCAGGTGCTCTTCGAGGACGGTTCGGTCGGCTGGTACGAGGCCGGCTGGGGGCCGATGATTTCTGAAACCGCCTTCTTCGTGAAGGACGTAATGTCGCCGAAGGGGGCGGTGTCGATCGTCATGGATCCGAATGCCAAGTCCGACGACATCGACACGCACACCAAGACCTCCGTGATCCGTCTGCATACGGCCGAAACCGGCCCGGACGGCAAGTTCATCCGGCCAGACCAGGATATGAGGATGACGGGCGAGCCCGGTCATCAGGCGCTTTGCGACCTGGAACAGGCTTTCATGCTGAGGGCGATCCGCGAGGATCTGAACCTCGACCGCCATATGGCGGATGCGGTGGCGTCGCTGCGCATCTGCCTTGCCGCCGACGAGAGCGTGCGCACCGGCCAGCCGGTCAGATTGTAAGG
>NZ_LYPL01000101.1 GCF_001662075.1 Rhizobium bangladeshense | reverse complement strand
TTGGGTAGGCCTCAATGTTGCCAGCCTTGATGAGGCCAAAGCAAGCCTTGCTGCGCGTGAAGGCTCGGCAATAGCGAGCATTGGCTGGTGGAGCCAGTCGGGATCATCGGAACATCCTGGCGCGGTTCTTATCGGCAAATGGGCCGCCGCGCGAGGCTTTGCGGGCGTTGTGTGGACAGCGCTGCAGCCCAAGTTCGGTCAGAAGTATCGGACGCCGACGTCTGAGGAAGTTGTCCTGCATCTTGCCGGGTTGGAGGGGCCTGCAAGACAGGCAGCCGAGGAGTACGTCCGCTTCGCGCCGCGCCAGATCACAACGCCCTACAGGAGCGCTATCGAAAGGGCATTGGGTTGGACCGCTATGGGCTTGATTTAAACTACGGGAATACCGCCCAGAGCGGGACGGGCCTTGCATTTGACCTCTGCGCCTACTGCCGCGGTTCGTGTTCCGTTTCCTATGCCAAAGCTGAAGCATACGAGGTCGATGACATAGACGAAGTACCATGTCCGAGGGGCGGTGGGAGAGGTACGACGAGGCTTGTCAGCGACTTCTGTGCATTATGCAACGGCTCGTGCGTTGTCACTGCGAAAAAGGTCATTGCCGATCAGAACAAATACGGCCGCGAATGAGCATCACCCAAAACCAAGCGAAACAATCACATTTTCCTGCTTCATCTCATCCGGCGCACCACGGCCAAATCGGACAGTCCATCTTTGGCAAGCCTATGTCAACTGCTCGGGAACTACGCCACCGCACTAAACTCCGACGCCAACACCGCATCCTTCAGCGCCCGCGAATACGCATGCTGCGGATCATCCAACACCGCCCGCGCGCGCCCGCGTTCAACAATCTCCCCTTTGCGCCTGCTTATACTCTTGTCC
>NZ_LYPL01000100.1 GCF_001662075.1 Rhizobium bangladeshense | reverse complement strand
CCTGTTCGACATCGACTTTCCCGAACATCCAAGCCAATCACATGTGGAAGAGGAGTTCGAGGCGCTCTCAAATGTCCTGGATGGGAGGCCCGTCAGCAGCTTCGCCCAACTGCCGGCGATGACGAGCCCGGAAATGCTCGCGGTGATGAAAATTCTTGCGGAGATGTGGCCACCCGCGTTCTTCACGGATTTCAATCTGACAACGTTGGTCGCCTGTCGGATGGTGAACATAAGTTTCCAACACGGCATTGCACCGTCCTCCAACCAAGGTTTGGCAATGCTCGGTTGGATCATGGGCCCCGCGTTTGGGCGCTATGACGAGGGCTATCAGATGGTGCAATTGGCGTGCGACTTGGCACAGCAGCAAAAGGCACCAGTGGACTTGGCTCGCGTTTACAACACGATGAGCCTCACGTCTTCGTGGACGCAGTCGTTGACGACCTCGATTGACTGGTATCGCACCGCCTATCGGGTTGGGATGGAAGCGGGTGACATTTTCTTTGCGTGCTTTCCTTGCGCGTTTATCGCGATGACCTTGCTTCAGAGGGGGCGGGACCTCCGTCAAGAGGCAGCCGAGTTGGCCGAATTGCGCGCGACGACTCGCGCCACGGGATTCCGTGACGGTGCCGATATGGCCTTGGTCCCCGAGCGAGCCAGCGCATGCTTGCGGGGCCTTACAGCACACATCTCCGACTTCAGCGATGCCGAGTTTGACCAGAGTGCCTTCGAACGGGACTTGGGCGGGGCGAGAGCGCCGACGGTGGGCTGGTTCTACTGGACTCGCAAAGTGATGCTGCACTATCTGGCTGGCGAGTTCATCTCGGCTTTGAGTGTCCTCGACAAGGTCGTGACCGGGACCTGCAAGATCGTTCAGATAGAGCACCTCGACTATCATTTCTACGGTGCTTTGGCATGCGCAGCCCGCATCCAT
>NZ_LYPL01000099.1 GCF_001662075.1 Rhizobium bangladeshense | reverse complement strand
AATGGCAAACGTCCCGACACCGCCCGAACCGGCCTGAATGAAAACCTTCTGGGCAGGCTTGACCTTGCCCACCTCGACCAGTGCCTGCCAGGCGGTCAGCCCCACCAGCGGGATGGATGCCGCCTCCGTCATGCCGAGGTTGTTCGGCTTCAGCGCCACATCGGCTTCATCGATGGCAATGAATTCGGCGAATGTTCCGACCCGATGGTCGCGCGGCCGTGCATAGACCGCATCACCCACCTTGAACCGCCTGACCCCGGGGCCGGTCCTGACGACCGTTCCAGCAACGTCATGCCCGAGGACGAAGGGCGGACGATAGGGAAGAATGAGCTTGAACTCTCCGTCTCGGATCTTGGAGTCCAGCAGGTTCACGGCCGCGGCCTGAATCCGGACAAGGACATCATTGTCCCCCAATTCCGGTTCCGGCAGGCTGGTCAGGCGCAAAGCTCCCTTCTTCTTGTACTTGTCAACGACGAATGCCTTCACAGGGCTTTCTCCAATTCGAAGTCTATTGCGGCGTCAGGCGCCAAGGGACGACAAGGCCTTCGGCACGAAATCGGCGTGTCCTCGCCCCAATCCTCGCCATTGCCCTTAGCCTTCGAACCGCCCGGTGCGGCCCTGATTGTCCCTTTTAATGATGTTTATCATTATAGATGCTTAATGATAGTCGTCATCAAAATTGTCAAGCAATATTTCTGAACCGACGCCTGATCCAATTTGCGGCATAGCTATCCATTGTGCGCAGCGAAACGCCAGCACCCCTTTCCAGGGGAACTCACCGTTAACCTTCGACGCTCACAATGCCTTCGAACTTGCCTGCGCGCTTGATCGGCACCGCAAGCCGGCCTTTCATTCCGCCCGAATGATCGGTGGCGGTCTTCGATTACGCCAAGGACGATGCGGTCCTGCGAACTGGCCATGATGGCTCTTTA
>NZ_LYPL01000098.1 GCF_001662075.1 Rhizobium bangladeshense | reverse complement strand
AAGTTGATTTTGTAGAAGGCGTCGTCTTCTACGAGCAGCAGCTTCAGCTTTCCGGCAGTCTCGGCATGTCTTGGATCGGCAGGTGTTGAATGGGGCGCGGCGGCGTCGGCCGCCGCTCCGCCGCCCTGCGGCCGGTTGGTGAGCACGTGGCGGATCTTGCGGGCCAGCTCCTCGCGCGTATAGGGCTTGGAGAGCAACTCCAGCCCGGGATCGAGCCTGCCGCCATGGACGATCGAGTCTTCCGTATAGCCGGAGGTGTAGAGCACGGCGATGTCGGGAGGACGCGCGCGCGCCATGCGCACAAGTTGCGGGCTCTTCAACGGGCCGGGCATGACGACATCGGTAAAGAGCAGGTCGATATGGGCGCCGCTCTCGATCACCGTAAGCGCGCTTTGCGCATCCTTGGCTTTCAAGACGTAATAGCCGAAATCCGTCAGCATCTCGATAACAGTGGTACGAACACCCTCGTCATCCTCGGCGACAAGGATGGTTTCGGTCCCGCCGGTTGTCGCCACGGTGTCCGCGGCGCTGACATGATCCTCGCTGCGGAACGAACGGGCGAGATAGAGTTTGATGGTCGTGCCTTCGCCGGCTTGGCTGTAGATCTTTACGTGGCCGCCGGACTGCTTGACGAAGCCGTAGACCATCGACAGGCCGAGACCGGTGCCCTTGCCTTCCGGTTTCGTCGAGAAAGAGGGCTCGAAGGCCTGCTCCTTCACCTCCTCGGTCATGCCGGAGCCGGTATCGGTGACCGCGAGCACGACATATTGGCCGGCCTTCACTTCAGGATGGGTGCGGCTGCAGGAATCGTCGAGGAAGGCGTTGCCGACCTCGATCGTCAACCTGCCGGCGCCATTCATCGCGTCGCGCGAGTTGATCGCAAGGTTGAGCAGGGCGTTCTCGATCTGGAGCGGATCGGCGAAGGTGTTCCAGAGGCCGCCGGCGACGACGGTCTCGACTTCGATCTCCTCCCCGAGCGCGCGGCGAAGC
>NZ_LYPL01000097.1 GCF_001662075.1 Rhizobium bangladeshense | reverse complement strand
TTGGCGGCATCGCCGACCATGACAGGCACGATATGGCTGGGATTGTGCATATGCGGAATGCCGCGCTGGTCGAGCATCGCCCTGAGCTTGCGCACCCGGTCCTGATGGCGGGCGCGCTCGAACTGGCTGACCTTCAGGTGCTGGATCGAGGCGACCGCACCGGCGGCCAATGCCGGCGGCAGCGCCGTGGTGAAGATGAAGCCGGAGGCAAACGAGCGGATGAAGTCGCACAGGGCGGCCGAGGCGGCGATATAGCCGCCCATCACCCCGAAGGCCTTGCCGAGCGTGCCCTCGATCACGGTCAGCCGGTCCATCAGCCCCTCGCGCTCGGCAATGCCGCCGCCGCGCGGGCCGTACATGCCGACGCCATGGACTTCGTCGAGATAGGTCATCGCCCCATATTGGTCGGCGAGGTCGCAGATCTCCCTGATCGGGGCGATGTCACCATCCATCGAATAGACGCTCTCGAAGGCGATCAGCTTCGGCGCCTTCGGATCGGCGGCCTTCAGCTTGGCTTCGAGGTCGGCGACGTCATTGTGTTTCCAGATCACCTTGTCGCACTTGGCGTAACGGATGCCCTCGATCATCGAGGCATGGTTCAAGGCGTCGGAGAAGATGATCAGGCCGGGGATCTTGGCGCCGAGCGTGCCGAGTGCCGCCCAGTTGGAGACATAGCCGGAGGTGAAGATCAGCGCTGATTCCTTGCCGTGCAGGTCGGCAAGCTAACGCTCGAGCAGGACGTGGTAGTGGTTGGTGCCAGAGATATTCCGGGTGCCTCCCGCACCCGCGCCACAGTGGTCGATGGCGTTCTTCATCGCCTCGATCACCTTCGGGTTCTGGCCCATGCCGAGATAGTCGTTGGAGCACCAGACCGTGACGTCCTTTTCGCCATCGGCCGTATGGCGCGTCGCGCGCGGAAAGTTGCCGCGGTGACGCTCGAGATCGGCAAAAACGCGGTAGCGGCCCTCGGCATGAAGCCCGTCCAGCTCGTTTTTGAAAAATGCTTCGAAATCCATCA
>NZ_LYPL01000096.1 GCF_001662075.1 Rhizobium bangladeshense | reverse complement strand
GCGACGCGGTGCCTCGATCTAACGTGGTGTGGATCGAATTCCGAAGCCCCCCAGTTAAAGATGACGACGCACCAAAACAGAATTTCTGAACACGGCTTCGACGGGTAGGGCGCGCCCCTGCGCGACCCCATTGGCCTGAAGAGCCGACGTGCCTTCCCTCAGATAAAATATTCGTGGAAAAGCGACTTCCTAGTGGCTGATTGGAAAATCATTCCGGGGGCGCCGAGGAGGTTTGTGTGCATTACTTGGAACGAAAAAGGAACGAATTCACTTGTGGATTAAGCTGAGCAGGATGTCTAGGTAGAATCGTGTTATGGTATAACTTGTTATCCAAAGTCGCTACAAAATACCGAGTCAAGGAATGGGGTTCTAACGCATGGTTTATTTGACTGCGAAACAGGTGCAGGAGCGATATCAGATCAGATCGATGTCTCACCACCGCTGGCTGAAAAAAGATGAAATGGAGTTTCCCCGTCCAATGGTCATCAACCGACGGAGGCTCTTCGATGAAGCCGACATTGTCGAATGGGAGCGCAGGCGCGCGAAAGAGGCTGCGTGACGGTCGCAGCGATGCGGCACGGGCGCTCCAGGTCGCCAAACTCAGAAACGCCCGTGCCGCGGATCATCGATAACGAAAGGATCGCTTTCAATGACAAGGAAAAGCAAAGCACAGGTCTATGGCCGAATCCAGCTTTATGATGGGGACGAGCCGAAGGGATCGCCGATCACGGTGGTAGGCCGCGAGTGGTGGGCTCTTCAGCAACTGATTGAAGCGGGCGAAAAGGGTTGTACTCCGATCGATAACCCCGCGCCTCGCTGGGCGCACTATGTGTGGCTTATGCGAGGCAACGGCATTGACGTGGAAACGATCCACGAAACTCACGGCGGACAATTTCCCGGCTCACATGCACGGTACGTGCTCAGAACAAAGCTTTCGGTCGTCGATGAGGTCGGGAGCCTGGCAGCGTGACACTAGAGCAAGAGAACCGTTCAATGGTGGATGGTGCCGCAAGGTGGCTATTGTCG
>NZ_LYPL01000095.1 GCF_001662075.1 Rhizobium bangladeshense | reverse complement strand
TTGCGGCTGCCACGCTGGTGCCCGAAGATTTGCTGCTGGCCGAACCCATCGTTGCAGCAAGGGGAGCCGGTCGGCACGAGTGGAGCGATGCCGAGGTCCAGTCTCTGTCTACGATCTACAGCGTATCTCGCGAAACTATCGTCCGCCGGCTGCTGACGCTCCAGCGTGCGTCGGAAGACTTCTATGGTCGAAAGCGTCGGCAATATGCCGTCGAGTTCCAGCAGCAGCGCGAGCGCGAGAAGGCGAAGAACGCAGGAAAGCCGATACCTCGCAATATGCCGCGCGAAACTGTTGCTGACTTCGGGAAGCCGTTCGTCCGTCGCGTTATCGAGAATTACCACCAGGACCGGATAAGCCTTTCCGAGGTGTCGGGCTATCTAGGTGTGAAGGTCCGGCACGTTCCAGGCATCGAACGGCAGTTGGGCATCTGATCGATGGCAGGGGGACGTGTCACCTACTGCATCGATACAAGTTCCTTGCTGCATGCCTGGTTTCGCGCGTATCCGCCCAAACGGTTTGGCAGCCTTTGGGCGGCATTGGACAGGCTAATCGACGAGGGACGGCTGGTGGCGTCAATAGAAGTCTTCCATGAACTCAAGAAGAAAGACGACGACGTTTTCGCGTGGGCTAAATTCCGCAAGGACACCATGTTCCGCGAGATAGATGATGACGTGCAGAACGAAGTCGTCCGGATCATGCAGGTCTATCCCAAGCTCGTTGACACCGGAAAAGGGAAATCCAGCGGCGATCCGTTCGTCATCGCCCAAGCGCTGGCGGCAAAGCCTCGTCTTGTGGTTATCACCCAGGAGGCTGGCGGCTCAGCCGACAAGCCAAAAATTCCCTTCGTCTGCGACCAGGAAGGCATTCGCCATATCAACCTCCTAACGCTGATCGAGGAAGAAGACTGGTCGTTCTAAAGCCTCCCTTCAAACCGGCTTAGGTAGCAAAGACCACCTAAAGCGACTTACGCCTCTGAATTGAAACAGAAAAAGCATTCCAGACATTGATCGGGTCAGTGACAACGTTGCTAGGTAGCTGTCATTGCGCT
>NZ_LYPL01000094.1 GCF_001662075.1 Rhizobium bangladeshense | reverse complement strand
GAGGCTTGTCGGCGACCTGCGGCGAGAAATAGCGGTCCTTACCGGCCGCCTCGGTCGCCGGCAGGAGGTCGAAGGCTATTGGAACGAAACGAGGGAAGGCGCGGCGGTGCCTGGCGTCCGCGCTACGGCCTTGGCGACAGTAGCCCTCCAGCGGCTCGGCGATGACCGTTACCATGACGTGATCCGGAAAGCCGTGTCATGGCTGATCACGCAAGTCATTCCAGACGTCGGCGCGCTGCCGCGTGACGCGGGCGATGAGGTTCCAGAGGTCATCGCCACGGCGCTTGCCATGGAAGCGATACGCCGGTCCGACTTCGTTGAAGACGTGCCGCATGTTCTGGCAGTCGGCGACGCTTGGCTGGTCTCCGGCCAGACAGTACTGGGAGGCTGGCAGGCTGAGCCCTGGCCGGAGGATTACGTCGCGGCCATGGTGCTTGAATATTTGGCGCGCCAGAATGAGATGCTGCCACAGGTCGACGGCTTCCTCCTGATGGCCCGCGACTTCTTCCGCAAGGCGGAAGAGCTGCGGCTGGAAGGGGGCGCTAATAACCGGCGACTCGCCGCCATAGCGACGGTTCATGCCGTGGAAATGTTTCTGTATGGGCTTTTCGAGCGCCGGGAGGATCTGGCGCTGTCCGCCTTCCGGGAAAATGGGACAGAAACACTCGGTCCTCGAGAGGCCCTGCGCGCCTTGCAGGACGCGCTGCAGCGGATCGGCGTACTGCAGGCCCCGCAGCGGTTGCCCCACCGTGACAATCTTAGTGCGCTCGTGGGGCGGCGCGACGGAATCATCCATCGCGCCCACGAAATCAGCGAAGCCGAGCTTGGCGACGGAATGAAGCATGTCCGACGGTTCATCGAGAAATATGCCCAGTCGCTGCTGGACTTGAATTTATTGCAGTAACGCTGCGTGATGAGGGGGAACAATGGAAATAAGCGACATTACCAAAACGTCCCTGATCATCGACGCTCCTCGCGTCAGTGATGATTTATTGCCAAGTGACGGGGGCCCAGATGAATGAAATCATTTGCCTTGGATGGGGGTCGCTCATCTGGCGTCAGCAGGCCTTGCCTGTAGCAGGCGACTGGCAAAAGGACG
>NZ_LYPL01000093.1 GCF_001662075.1 Rhizobium bangladeshense | reverse complement strand
GTGTAGGTTCACGCCGAACTGCGACTTGCGCGTTGGACGCTAGCCGACACGTCGGATTTGCGCGAGTAGTTTCTTGCGAAAGACCTCCGCCGGGGTTCGGTAGCCCAAGCATTTCCGCGGTGTCGAGTTGAGCCGATCGCAGATGTCCTTCAGCTCGCCATCGGTGATCGACAGAGGATCCACCTCTCTCGAAAGCCATTTGCGAACGCGGCCATTGGTGTTCTCGACCGTGCCTTTCTGCCAAGGTGACTGTGGGTCACAGAACCAGGTCTGCGTTCCGATGCCAGCCTGCAGGTAGGGCCATTCGCTGAACTCGGTGCCACGGTCGAAGGTGATAGAGCGTCGAGCAGCGTGGGGCAGGGGTTGGAGCACCTCGATCAACCCGTCCATGATCGGCTTCGACTGCCGGTCGTTGTTGCGTAGGAAGACAGCAAAGCGGCTGACCCGCTCGACCAGTGAGGTCACGTTGGCCTTGCCGAACTTCTTGCGAAACTGGATGAGATCGCACTCCCAATGGCCGAACTGCTTGCGCTCGGCGACAGTATCGGGACGATGAAGGATGCTGAGTTCCGGGCTGAAGCGGCGACCGTGACGCCGGCGGGCGTGCCGCGGTCTGCGTCTCGCACGACGTTCCGGCAGGTGCCGCCACAATTTGATGGCCTGGCCGTCTGCGGAATAGGCGAACTTGTAGATCGTCTCGTAACTGATGCAGATTGGATGGCGCTCCAGCCGCATGCGGCCGGCGATCTGCTGTGGCGACCAGCCATGGATGATCCGTTCGATCACCGATTGGCGCACATGGGAGAACCGGGCGAGCTTGCGCAGCTTGGCTCTGCGCTCACGGGCCATCTCCTGGGCAGTCACGCAATAGTAGCCGCTCAGATCCGGCATTTGCCGGTCTTCAAAAGCATTCCGCTTGAGCTCGCGGAAAATCGTCGAGCGATGCCGGCCGAGCTTCTCGGCAATGACGGTGGCGCTCAGGCCGGCCGCTCGCCAGCGAGCGATCCTGCGACGTTCATCCATGTCGATCTGGGAGTAGGTGCGTCTCATCAGCCATTCCTTGCGAGTGATAACCCATTGGCATCTATCGCAAGTCGCACTTCATCCTTGAACCCACCC
>NZ_LYPL01000092.1 GCF_001662075.1 Rhizobium bangladeshense | reverse complement strand
ACGCGGCTTGCCGCGCGCATCTGGATGCCCGAGGGCGCCGATCAGGATCCCGTTCCCGCCGTCTTCGAATTCCTGCCCTATCGCAAACGCGACGGCACCAGTCCTCGCGATGAGTCGACCTACCCGGTCTTTGCTGCCGCCGGCATTGCCGGCGTCCGCGTCGACATCCGCGGTTCTGGGGAATCCGACGGTGTCATCGACGGCGAATATACCGAGCGGGAGCTTGCCGACGCCTGCGAGCTCATCGCCTGGATCGCCGCGCAGCCCTGGTCGAACGGTTCGGTCGGCATGATGGGCATCTCCTGGGGCGGCTTCAACAGCCTGCAGGTCGCGGCATTGCGCCCGCCGGCGCTCAAAGCCGTCATCTCGATCGCCTCGACCGTCGACCGCTACAACGATGACATCCACTACAAGAACGGCTGCCATCTCTCCGCCCAGCTCTCATGGGCGGCGACGATGCTCGGCTACCAGTCGCGCCCGCCCGATCCCGCCCTTGTCGGCGAGCGCTGGAAGGAGATGTGGATCGAGCGCCTGGCAGGCGAACCCTTTTTCATGGAGGAATGGCTGAGCCATCAGCGGCGCGATGATTTCTGGCGTCACGGCTCGATCTCGGAGGATTTTTCGAGCGTCGACATCCCGACGCTTGTCATCGCCGGCTGGGCCGACGGCTATCGCAATACGCCGCTGATGGCGGTCGAGGGCTTGGGCGACAAAGCCAAGGCGCTGATCGGCCCCTGGGTGCACAAATATCCGCACTTCGCATGGCCGAAACCGCGCATGGATTTTCATGCCGAAGCGATCGCCTGGTGGAACAAATGGCTGCGCGGCGAGGATAATGGCATCGACCGGCTGCCGCAGGCCCGCGCCTATATTCTCGATGCCGTCCGCCCGGCGCCGCGGCGTGACAGCGATCCGGGTTTCTGGGTGGCGAAGGACAGCTGGTCGCCGCCGAAGATGCAATGCTTCTATGTCGAGCAATTCGGCAGGCTGACGCAGGGCATGCCGATCCCGCATGCGCCGGAGCATCCCGTCTATCTGCGCTCGCCGCTCGACACGGGCACCGCCTCGGGCGAATGGTTCACGCTGAAGCCGGATGCGGAGCTGGCGATCGATCAGCGCCTCGACGATGCCGGC
>NZ_LYPL01000008.1 GCF_001662075.1 Rhizobium bangladeshense | reverse complement strand
GCCAGCGAGCGATCCTGCGACGTTCATCCATGTCGATCTGGGAGTAGGTGCGTCTCATCAGCCATTCCTTGCGAGTGATAACCCATTGGCATCTATCGCAAGTCGCACTTCATCCTTGAACCCACCCGGCTACACACAAAGATCACATAAGACAGCTTATGGAACCGAACCTTTCTCGGAAGAGACCTGTCAAGATATGCCGAGCTAATCCGATTCTTCTGAATCCTGCAGCCACACCGGAATATCCTGCTTGGCGTGCAGAAGCCGCCACACGTCGATGTGGTCGGCTCGCTCAAGATAGAAGATCACATAAGGAAAACCCCTCATCGTCATGCACTGCAGCTCGGGGAGGCCGAGTTCATATGCGTGACGCAATGTACCCGATGCAGGATGCTCTGCAATAAAAGTATAGGTCAATTGCAGTGCATCGATGAAGCCTATCGCTATCTGTGCTCCCGCCGTGTGGGCGTAATAATTCACGGCATTCTCGACATCCCCGCGAGCCGACTGGCGGGGGACGATAGGTTTCGCGGTCACTTGGAGCTTTGTTTCGTTGCGCGCTCGCGCAAACTATCGAAATAGTCCGTATTAACTGGCTCGGTCGCCTCGGACGACGCGCCCTCAAGCAGGAGATTGCGCAACTGCTGCCGATCCCTATCGCGACGGATCAGTTCGCGCACATACTCGCTGCTCGTGCCATATCCTCGACCGGCGACCTGCTGGTCGACGAAGTGCTTCAGATTATCCGGTAGCGAGATATTCATTGTGCTCATGGGGCCAAAGTAGCCGCCATGGCAAAATTTGGCAAGGCAACTGCCTTCCTACGGCGGCGAGACGCGCCGTCGGCGACGCCGCTGCGTCCGGCTCAGCTATCGAACGATTTTGCTCGCCTTCTGGGAAACGCCAATGTTCCAAGTCCGAAGAGCATCGCACACCTCGGCTCGTGTGGGCGCGCCGGTGCGCCCGCCGAACACCTGGCATTTGAGCGCCGCCGCCATGGACGACAAGCGCATCGTCTCTTCGATCGGCAGGCCTCCAGCGATCGCCAGCGCGAAAGCGCCATGGAAGATGTCGCCCGCCGCAAGCGTGTCGACCGCTCTGACCGTAGGAGCGGCAAGATGGCGGATGTCGCTGCTTGGTTCATCGAACCACAGGGAGCCGCTCTCGCCGGCCGTGACGCTGATGAAAGCATGTTCAAATTTGCGCTTCAGGAGGCCGACGCTTTCCACGAGATCTGCCGTTCCTGCAAGCCGCTCGGCCGCCGGCTGCGAAAAGATGATGTGGCTGGCGGCCGGCGCCAGCATTTCGATGACGCCCTCGCCCGCAACATCGCCATCGAGAATGGCCGGCTTGCCAGCTTCGCCGGCGGCGATCAGCGTCCGCAGCGCAAGCTTCGGCCAACGAACGTCGACAAGCACGGCATCGAAGGCGGAAATCTCCTGCGCGCTGACCGGCCTGACCTGATCGTGGAGCCGCTCGTCATAGAAGGGCACGATCAGGCGTTCGCCCTCGTCATCGATGAGGATCGTCGAGACGGCCGAGCGGGCGCCCCGCACAACCGTCATGCCGCTCGTGTCTATGCCGCTATCCCCGAGGTCGGAAATGATGCGTTCGCCCGTGGCATCGTCGCCAACCGCGCCCCAGAGGCTGGCATCGCCGCCAAGCCGGGCGATGGCGAATGCCGCGCTCGACGCCATGCCTTCGGCGACCTGCAGCATCTCGTAAGGCAGGATCTTGCCCTGGCCTGTGGGCAGTGAGCGCACACGGAAGAGAGTATCCAGAACCGCCGCGCCGACACATAAAACGCGGCGCGCCGGACCAGGTGGCGGGTCGAAGGCGAAGGGAGTGGTCAACGGTTGCCTCGTCCGGTCACTTGACGGCGCCGGCCGTCAGACCAGCCACGATCTGCCGTTGGGCAAACACGGTCAATATCAGCACTGGCAAGGTGACGATCAACGCCGCCGCTGCAAGCGGCCCCCAACTGACCTGTTCGAAGGAGAGCATGTTGTAGACGGCGACGGGAAGCGTGCGCGTCTCGCGACTGGCGAGCACGATGCCAAAGACGAAGTTGTTCCAGGAGAAAATGACCGACAGGATGAAGGAGACGACAATCCCCGGCCTCGCGATCGGCAAGGCGACCAGGCGGAAAACCTGCCAGGGCGTCGCGCCGTCGATGCTTGCTGCCTCTTCCAGCTCCATCGGCGTCGTTTCGAAATAGCCGATCATGATCCAGACGACGATCGGCACGGTGACAACGAGATGGATGATGATCTGCGGCATCAGCGTGCCGAGCAGGTTCAGCCACTGGAACAGCAGGAAGAGCGGAATGAGGAAGGACAGGCCCGGCGTCATGCGCGCGATCATGATGACCATCGCCGACTTTTCCGCCTTCAGACGCGCAATGCCGTAGCCGGCCGGCACGCCGATCAGCAGCGCCAGAAGCGTGGCCGATCCCGTCACCAGCAGCGAATTCCAGAGATAGAGGAAGAAATTGTTCTCCTCGAAGACCTTCAGATAGTTCGTCCAGGCGAAACGCTCCGGAATGAAGATCGGTGGATAGGCGCCGTTGTCGATCTCATATTTTAGCGACAGCGAGATCATCCAGAGGAAAAACAGGACGACCGGCGAGATCATCACCAGGGCGACGAACAGCAGTCCGATGCGGTCGAGTGTCTTGCGCTTCATCAGCGTGCCTCCCCGTCCGACCAGTTCACGCGCTGCCGGATCATCATAAGGACGAAGGAGAGCAACACGATGAGGATGAAGAAAACAACCGCCATGGCCGAGCCGTAGCCGATGTCGTAATAGGCGAAGGCGGTGTTGTAGAGATAAATGTTGATCGTTTCCGACGCCGTGCCCGGGCCGCCCTGGGTCATGGCATAGATGATGTCGAAGCTCTTCACGGCATCAATGCTGCGAATGATCGCGGCGATCATCAGGAACGGCGCGATCATCGGCAGCGTCAGATAGCGGAATTTCTGCCAGACATTGGCGCCATCGATCTCCGCACTTTCATAAGGTTCGCGCGGAACTGCCGCCAGGCCGCCGAGCACGATCAGCATGACGAGCGGCGTCCACTGCCAGCTCTCGACCAGAACCAGCGAGGGAATGACGCTGCTCTGATTGTAGATCCATTCCTGCGGGCCGATGCCGACGAAGGAGAGGAGATAGTTGAGCACGCCGAGCTGCGGGTGGTACATCATCGTCCAGACGAGCGCGATAGCGACGGGGGTCGCCATCATCGGCATGACGAATATGCCGCGTATGAGACCGCGCAGCGGAAACTGGGCATCAAAGATCAGCGCCGCGAACGTCCCCAGAAACAGGGGGACGACCACGGAGAGCGTCGTATAGAGCACCGTGTGCCACAGCGACTCCCAGAAGCGCATGTCGGTGGCGAGTCTGATATAATTGTCCAGCCCCGCAAAGACCTGCGACTGACCGAGCGTCCAGCTGTTGACGCTCATCCAAACCGTAAACACCCATGGAAAGACGATGACGGCTGCGATGACGATGAGCGCCGGGATGACGAAGGGCCAGTAGTTGGGAGCAAACCGGTCCGGTTTGCTCCCGCCTTTTGGCGCCTTGGCCACTTCGGCCGTTTCGATGCTTGCCGAGGCCATTATCCCTCGCTTTTCGCCAGGACGGGTTCGAACTGCGCCGTCGCCGCCTTCAGTTCGGATTCAGGATCGGCGCCGCCGATCATGTTGGTGAGACCGACGCCATAGATGTCGCGGAACTCCGTGACCGGAATGATGACAGGCAGCGCGAGTTGCGAAATCTTGCCGGAGCCGGCGACCGCATCCAGCCATGCGGCCGGCATCTTGACGCCTTCGCGGACCGTCGCATCCTCAAGAACCGATTGCCGGAAAGGAACGCCGGCGCCGGCCTGCAACAGGCGTGCACCCATGTCGTGCGAAATCGCCCATTGGCAGAAGAGGTAGGCTGCTTCCTTTTTCTGGCTTGCCGCGACGACACCGAGGCCGTCGCCGAAAGTTCCCGCGGCTTGTGCTTTCGGTCCCTTCGGCATGATACCGTACCCGACCTGGCCGACGACACGGGACTTTTCCGGGTTCTCGATCGGCGGCGCAAAGCCGACGCCATCGAGCCACATGCCGATCTTGCCTTGCAGGAAGGCCGACTGCGCCTCGGCCCAGTTGAAGCCGGAGACGCCGGGAGGGGCGGTCTTGGTCATCAGCCTCTGATAAAGCTTGGCCGCATCGATCGCCTCTTGCGATGTCGTACGCAGCTTGCCGTCCGGTCCGAGCGGGCTCGAACCATAGCCGAGCAGCAACGTCGTCCAGACCGGCGTATTGGCGTTCTTCAGGCCGCGGGCGACGAAGCCATAGGTGTTGGCCGAGGCATCGGTCAGTGCCTCCGCAGCACTTGCCAGCTCTTCGAAGCTCGTGGGATATGCAAGCCCCTTCTTTTCGAACAGCGCCTTGTTCCAGTAGATGATCCAGTAATCGACCGAGAAGGGCAGCGAACGCAGAACGCCATTCGCATCCTTGGCGAAGGCCAGGCCTGCTTCGGCAAAATCGCTTTCAGTGAGCGACGGGTCGGTCAGGGATGGGTCCTTGAGAAAACCGCTGATATCGGCAAGCCAGCCGCCTTTTTCGAACTGCCGTTTCTGAACGTGGTAGCTCATGTGCACGACGTCGAAGCTCGGCTTGCCGGAGCTGAGCTCAATCGTCGTCTTCTGGCGCTGCTGCTGTTCAGGCGTTGCTTCGGCATTGACCTTGATGCCGGTGAGTTCCTCGAACTCGGGCAGGTACTTGGTCAGGATTTCGCTGCGCGGGCTCTTGACCAGGTTGACTTCGAGCGTCGTGCCGGCGAAGCGCTTCCAGTCGACGGCAGCGGCGGCCGGCCGCATGCCGAGCATGCTGCTGGCCCCGAGAGCGGCTGTGCCCGCCAGAAAACCGCGCCGCGTCGGATTGAAGAATGATGGCATGTTGATCCTCCTCCTTTTGCCGGCGATCTCCTCATCCCCGGCTGTTCATTCCCGATTATATCCTGAGCGCACGATCCCTTGCATGATTGATATGCGCGACAAGGCTGTTGACGGCGTCCTCCGCCGATCGTCGTTCGATTGCCTCGAGCACTTTCAGATGCTCGCCCATGACGGGTCCGACGTGACCGTCGATGCGAAAGCGATCCTGGCTGATCAGGCGCATCTTGATCGAGTTCACGCGGTAGGCGTTCGAAATAATGGTATTTCCCAGGGCATCGATAAAGGCATCATGCATGCCCCAATCGACGGCCTGGGCACGCAGCTCCAATTCATGCGAGCCATCGCCGTTTCGGATGGCCTCGGCAATATCCCGATGCTGCTTCAACAGTCCGGCGATCGTCTCGTCCGACGCCGACCGGGTGAAGAGCGCCACCGCCTCCTTTTCCAGGAACACGCGCAGCTGGAACGCTTCGCGAATGAGGTTCAAATCGATGTGAGCGATCTGCAAGCCCCGCTGCGGCACCGTCTTGATCAGCCCTTCGGCTTCAAGCCTGGGAATGAGCTCGCGGATGGCGCCGAGCGTCAGTCCCGTCAATTCCACGAGACGGCGCTGCGAAACGAACTGGCCGGGGCGCACGTCACGCGCAAGCAGGTGGCGCGTGAAACTCGCATAGGCCTTTTCCCGCAGCGTCGGCTGCTCGTCCGTTACGTCCATCGCCTCCTCCACCACCATGTCCGACCTATGCGGATTTCGACCGGAAAAGACCGTCGAAAGCGCGGAAAAGCTGGCTCTGCCCCTCCCCGGATATTGAAACGAGCGGCGGACGGACCGCAAGCCAGATTTCATCAGATGTCTGATGTGCCACCATGGCTTTCACGGCTGGGACAACAGGATATTTGAGTAGTTCGTCTACGAATGCCTCGATGCGGGGATCGTCCTTGCCGTCTTCGGCCATCAGCTTGACGTCGCGGGGTACGAAATTCGCCATGCCCGAGATCGCGCCCTGGCCGCCAAGTCGTACGCCCCTAGAAAGATGGCGTTCATCGCCGATCAGGATGATGAGGTCGCCATGGGCCTCGAGCAGACTTTCCGTGAATGGCCAGTCGCCGGACGAATCCTTGACACCGGTGACGATGTGCGGAAAGGCGCTCCGCAAGCGGCCGATCAGCGACACCGTCAGCGGGACCATGGTGATCGAGGGAATATTGTAGACGATGATGTCACGCGCCCGATCGCCCAGCATAACGAAGACGGCCGAAAACCACTGGAAGACGCCCTCGTCACCGACATTTTTGAAATAGGACGGCGGAGCCAGAAGGATGTTCCTGGCTCCCAGGGAAAGGGCGTGGCCCGCCTGTATCGCCGCATCCTCCGCCGAGTCGACCAGAACGCCGGCGATGATGTTCTCTGCCGCGATCCCTGCATCGAGAAAGGCCGCCAGCACGCGCTCGCGTTCCCGGCTTCCGATGGATGAGCCCTCGCCCGTCGTCCCGAACAACGTCACGCTGCCGCAGCCAGCAGCAAGGCACCGCCGCCCCTGCGCAATCATCGCATCGAGGGCGATATCGCTCCTGCCGTCAAACGGTGTGGCAAGGGCGACAGAAAGCCCGAATTTTGACGGCAAAATCATTCCTCCCCCATCTGGTGGATCAGATGTAGCAGACTGACATGTTAGCTGTAAAGTCCTAGGCCCGAAGTTGCCGGCGTCGATCAACGTGCGGCCTAGGACTTTTTTTCGATTTCACAGTAGACAATGCTGCGGTTTGAGCCGGACCAAACAGACATCTTCGCATCCGTCCCAGTCACGCTTTCACCGGCGATCAAGCCCATTTCGCGTTCTGAGCGCAACAGTAGCGCCCAGTTCATGAATGTCTCCATATAACCGTCGACATCCGTTTCCGGGGAGAAGTTGGCGAAGAGGAATGTGCCGCCGGGCTTAAGCATGCCGACGCACTTCCTGGTCAGTTTGACGGCCACCGCGTCCGGCAAATAGTCATAGAGTCCTGCGGCGTAGATGAAATCGAACATTCCCAGTGCATGCCTTCCACCGAGCACGGATTTGACCGATCCGTTCACCGCCTCGACCGACGTGCCGGCGAAATCGCGGGCGACTGTTCCGACGCTCATCGGGTCCTGATCCAAAGCGACCCAGCGTTTGATCGCGCCGGCGCCGAGCGCGCGCGACAAAGGCCCTTCCCGAAGATGCCCCGAAGCGATGGCCAGAACTTCGATGGAACCAGGCCGAGCCGAAGCGATTTCGTCGACGCGGCGCGCCAGAATGTCTCGACGCTCCCTTACCGCGACGGATGACGAAGCATTTCGAGTATAGGCGTAGATCGAACGTCCCAAGTCGCTCGATGATGCGACTGCGTTCTCGATCTCAGGCCTGCCGTAGATGAAGTCGAGAAGGCGTGCGTCGCCGGAATAGCCGCGCGGCTTCTCAAACGACCAGCGGGTCAATGGATCCTGATGCAGATAGTGAGCAACCGGATGAGATTGCGCGATCGGAACGATGACGTCCCACACGTCAGGATGAATGCGACGCCGTAGCTGATGCAGGGCCTCGGTGAGCCGCTCGATTATCGCACCTGGCTCGACACCGGATTTGAACTGGCGGATCGACACGTCAAGGCTGACGGCAAGCTCGGCTTTGGCAACTATAAAGTCGCCCGGCTTTGGCGGTGCAAACCTCCGTGCTGCCTGGCGAATTTCACCGGGCGCAACCAGACTTTCACCATCCAAGACAAGACTTCGTACCATTTCGAGACCCCCTTGACCTAGCGTTAAGCATAATCAACCTCGGAATGGGATGCGACTGGAATCTACACGGGATAAGGGTAATTCTACTATTGCGGGTCGGAACCTCCTCCTCTACGAACATTAAATAACAAGACAAACCCGTTGCAGGTTGCCGAACGAAATTTTGGAGGGCGCCGAAGCATGGCTTACAGTTTATCTTCGTTAGATCGTGGCCAGGCTGGCATCGTTACATGAGCGCGGCTTTCGATACCGTGCAGCGCGACCAATCAACCGACAGCTTTTCATTTTCCGAGGCCTGCAAGTCTCTGGAAGCTGAAAATGATGCTATCCGAAGGCAAAGCTCACGGCATGGCCTTTGGATCGCGGTCGCCGTTTATGTGGCCTTTGCACTTCCCGATCAATGGCTGATTCCCGATGTTGCGCCTGTGACAATCGCCGCGCGATTCGTCGTCGCAACGATGGCGCTGCTGACTTTCGAAGCCTTGCGACTGTCAAAAGCGAAAACCATCTGGCTCGATATTACATGCGCCTCTGCACTGATTGCGGGCTATTTGGCCTGGCTCTGCCCGGCGATTGGCACCCGTGACGTCACCGCCATGTCTTACTACATGATTTTTGGCGCCATTTTCATGATGGGCGCAAACCTCTTTTTCACTTTCACATTTCGGCTGTCGGTCATCACCTCCAGCTTCGTGCTCTGCGCATTTTTCGTGACGATCGAGGCGTATTTTCCTTCAAGTCAAATCTACAAACTGGCCTTCGGCATGTTCTACATTTCCTGCTTTGTCTTTACGTCTTCCATCAATTGGCGATTGAATGTCGAGCGTCGAAACGTGCTGCTGAATGCGGCGGAGGCTCGCTATCAGCACTGGGAAGCCTCCGAGCGCGGAAGGTCGCTGCTCGAGCTTTCAAATACCGACTATCTGACAGGCATAAACAACCGACGCGCGCTGGATCTGCGGCTTGACGAATGCTGGGCCGCCTGGAAAGACGAAGGCTGTGACTTCGTCGTGTTCCTCATCGACGTCGACTTTTTCAAACGCTTCAATGATCGCTACGGGCATCAGGAAGGAGACCGATGCCTGACTGTCGTCGCCAATGCGCTGAAGGCGGTTGTAGAGTCGTCCGGTGGCATGATCGGCAGGTACGGCGGCGAGGAGTTTATCGTGGTCATGCCGGCTGAAACTCCCTCGATCGCGATGAGCCTAGCCGAAAAGATCAGAATGGAAGTCGAGTTTCTGGCGATTGCTCATGACGAGCGACCAGATGATAGCCCGATCGTAACCGTCAGCATCGGCGTCGCTTTCACCCGCGAGGGCGTTGGAGAGAAAGTGGAGCGAATAGTGCGGGAAGCCGATCTTGCTCTCTACAATGCCAAGGCCAATGGCCGAAATTGCATTCGTAGGTTTGATCCCTCGTTGCCTCGCCCCGACGATAATGCTGGTAAACTCGTCCCGCTGCTGACGGCGGCCATTGACCGCAAACTGGTCTCGCTCGTTTACCAACCGATCTTCGACCTGACGAACGAGAGAGCAAAAGCCGTCGAGGCTTTAATGCGCCTCAGGATGCCTGATGGCACCGCGGTTTCGCCGAGGACATTCATTCCGGTTGCAGAACGAACGGGCGCTATCCTCGAATTGGGTAAGTGGGCGATCGAGACGGCATGCCGTGACATACTAATGACAGATCGAATGGCCACCGTCAGCGTCAACGTGTCGCCCATACAACTGCGGTCACCCGGCTTCGCCGCGAGCGTCGCTGATATTCTTGCTCGGTGCGGCGTCCGCGGGTCGCGGCTGGCCTTAGAAGTCACCGAGGGCCTGGACATGGATATGCAGTCGGAGGTGCTGAAATGCATTGCGGATCTGCGGGCTCTCGGCGTCGAAATTTGGCTTGACGATTTCGGCTCCGGCTTCGCGGGCCTCTCTTGGCTGAGGGCGATCGAGTTTCAGACGGTCAAGGTCGATCGGACCTTTCTGCACGACTGCTCCAACCCACGCGGGTTGACGATGCTTCAGGACATGGTCTCTCTCATCCGCAATCGTGGGAATACGATCCTGGTGGAAGGCGTCGAAACGGCAGCACAATTGTCCCTCCTCAAGGATCTTCGCATTGACCGCGTCCAAGGCTTTCATATGGGAATGCCGGTTAGCGCCGAACGTCTGAACGCGGCATAAGTCGAGCTCAATGTTTCCAGAAGACCGGTATCTTTTGCCGATCGTCTGGGATTTGGCCAATTTCGCGGATCACTTTTGTTCAAGAAGCGTCGCGGGAAAACTGCTATATCCGCCCGATGCAGAATATTTCCCAGGAACAGGCGACCGAAGCCATGCCACTCGCTGGAGCAGAGACGACGCGCTTTTGGCGCGATCCGCGCTTCGGCGGCATGGAATGCCTGAGCGCGACCTTCCTGACGCATGAGTTCGCACCGCACGCCCATGATACGTTCAGCATCGGCGCCATCGAGAGCGGCAGCCAGATCGCCACGATCTGCGGTGCTCGCGAGGCCTCCGGTCCCGGCGATCTCTATTTGATCAATCCGGGCGAGACGCATGACGGGGCGCCGACCGATGGCGGCTATCGCTATCGCATGATCTATCCCGACCTGTCGCTCTTTCGCGAAATCCTCGAGGATGTCACCGGCCGCAGCTTTCACGGCACGCCGGCCTTCGGCAAGCAGATTCTTCACGATCCCAAACTGGCCGCGGCGTTTCTTGGTGCCCACCGGACCTTGGAGGCCGGAGTCGGGGCGCTGGAGACCAGCCAGAGCATGTTCCTGGTGCTCGACGCAATGTTTCGCCAGCATGGAAGCTCGATCATCGTGCCGACCGACACCTCGGAGCGTTCGGCGGTTCGGCGCGCGCGGGATTATCTGACGGAACACTATGCGACCGATCTGGGGCTGGAAGAACTCGCCGCCGTCGCCGGGCTTAGCCGCGCGCATCTGATCCGCGCCTTCCGCAAGGAATTCCATATCACGCCGCACGCCTTCCTTACCGATGTCCGCGTCAGGAGCGCGCGCCGCAGGCTGCGGGCCGGTGACCTGCCGGCAGAGGTCGCGCTGGAATGCGGTTTTGCCGACCAGGCCCATTTCACCAGGCACTTCAAGGCGCGCACGGGATTAACCCCTGGCCAGTATCGGGCGCGATAATCACTTTCGTTCAAGACGTCGCTTCGGCACGGCTCTATGACCTCGGCATCAAGCGGAGGTTCGAACGTGCGCAAAAATGAAATCTGGGCGGAATTTTCAGGCGGAATGCGGGCGATCGCGCCACTCGTCGCCGCCGTCATCCCGATTGGGCTGGTCTTCGGCGCTGTCGCCGCAACGAAGGGGCTTTCGCCTCTTGAAGTCGGCCTGATGAGCGCGTTCGTGTTTGCCGGCGGCTCGCAATTCGTGGCGATGGATATCTGGACACATCCCGCCTCTTGGACAAGCCTCGGCTTTGCAGCCCTTCTCGTCAATATCCGCCATGTGCTGATGGGAGCATCGATCGTCACAAAGATGCAGTCGTTTTCACCGCGCGCCCGTTATCTCTCGGTGCTCTTTCTGGCCGATGAAATCTGGGCGATGGCGGAATTCCGCGCCCGTGTGGCGAGGCTGAAACCGGCATGGTTTGCCGGGCTGGCAGCGCCCTTCTACCTGGCATGGGTTCTGTCAGGGCTGGCGGGCGCCATCCTCGGCACTTTTCTTGGCGAGCCCGCAAAGCTTGGACTGGACTTTGCTTTTCCGGCCGTCTTCATCGTGCTCATTATGGGATTCTGGAAGGGACGCGAGACTGGCGCCGTTCTGCTTGCGAGCGCCGCGGCGGCCGTGCTTACCCATCACTTCATACCCGGCGTCTGGTATGTCGCGGCCGGTGCTGTTGCCGGTGTCGCCGCGGCGACCCTCAGCGGTATGCGCCGCCTGGAGGTGACGCCATGACGCTCGACCTGCAGGCCCTGCTCGCCATTCTGGCCATGGCGGCTGCGACAATCCTGACGCGTGTCAGCGGGCTCTTTCTGCTGCGCTATGTTTCGCTGGACGGCGGCAGGCGCAAAGCGATCGAATCCATTCCGCCCGCAGTGCTGATGGCCGTGGTGGCGCCGACCGCTTTTGCAACGGGGATCGCGGAGAGCGCCGCCTGTGCCGTTACTGCGCTCGCGGCCCTTCGCTTGCCGATGCTGGTCTCCGTCGCGGCCGGCGTCGTGTGCGTAGCGTTGCTCAGGGCGATCGGCCCGAACTGAGCCGTTGCGGCAAGATCTCGCTACTCCTTCACCGCCCCCGTCATCGACGACACGTAGCAGATGACGAAGAAGGAATAGAGGATGACCACAGGCAGCGAGCCGAAAGGCGCGCCCGCCATCAGCGGCCACCATTCGAAGAGGTCGCCGGACACCAGTTCGGTCAAGACGCCGACCGGAATGGTCTTGATCCAAGGACTGGATGAACGTGAGCGCATAGATGAATTCGTTCCACGACAGATTCTCTTACGCAAGCGCGTTCCGCTTCAAACGAGTGGGATATTCTCGCGAAAGATGATCCGTGGCTCGATGTTCTTCAAAGACAAGGTCGGCGTGCTTGCCGCGATCGAACCGAGGAGCCTGATGACAACCTGCTCGCCGATCAGGCGCGCATTCTGGTCGATCACGACGTCGATCAGATCTTCTGCCAGCCATGCCCGCGTCGCGTCAGTGAGGTCATGCATGATGACGAAGGGACGCTTCTTTCCTTTCGCTGCTTGCAGAACTTCGGCGATGCCGGCCCTGCCTGCCCCGACGCAATAGACGCCGACGAGATCGTCGGTGTCGCGCAGCATCCGTTCCATCGCCGGCTGGGACAGCTTGTTCTCGTCACGGGTTTCGATGGCAGGAAGGATCGTCAGATGCTTGAATTGCTCCTCCAGCAACGTCCGGAATCCATATTCCCGCTGCTGGTGTCCGTGGAGCGTTCGCGAGCCGAGGAACAGTCCTATCGATCCCTTCTTCTCACGCGACGTGAGGCCCATGATCAGCGCCGCGGTTCGCCCCGCCACCAGATTATCGACGCCGACGAAGGCAGAGCGTGGGGTCGAGAGAACATCCGTCACGATGGTCACGACGCGGACGCCGGATTCGCACAGGCGGCGGATCGCATGCCGTGTCTTCGGGTGATCGACGGCAATCACGCCGACGCCGTTGGTCCGGAGCGGAAGACCTTCCAGCGCCGCTACGAGCGCGTCAGGGTCGATGCCGTCGAGTGCCGTGACATTGCACGACGCCACCAGCGGCAGGGATGACGCGAAGCTGGTGATCTTCCTGGCGACGTCCTGCATGAATGAGTTGTGCGCAAAGGGGATGAAGAACTCCAGATGCGCGGGGCGCGTGGGCAAGGGAAGCATCCCCTCGGTCGGCAGATAGCCAAGTTCCTTCGCGGCGCGAAACACCCTCTGGCGATTGGCGGCAGTGACACCACCACGGTCGTTCAATGCTCGATCGACCGTTGCAGTCGAGAGGCCAGCCTTCCGGGCGACATCGGAAATGGTCGTTTTCTTCATGATCCTTCCCTTTGCGCAGTTGAGGGAAATGCCGTTTTGTCACATCAAAACATGAGGCTAATTACATCATATACCACCTGCAACATATTTAGGTACGGCGGAAATGAAATAAGCGTCTCAAATACAAATAATTACCAAAGGTTCTGCGAAATTCCAATCAGCAGGGGAGGAAGCAGCTGATGTGATTTGATGTGATATTGAGTTGCGAAGCTTCTATCGGCAGCCCAGTTTGGCATCAGCAGGATCATTACGGGTAGCAGACCGATCTCGCGGCGGCCCGGCGTGATGAATATGGATGTAGGGGCGAACAGGTGATGTGTCCGGAGCGATCCGAGGTGCCGGCGGCAATCCTGGTGAACGGCCTGAGCGGGACCGGTCTGTCGCTTTCAGCGCAGCATTTGTTCCCGCCACCGGAGATGATCGCATGAGCGCCAATTCGGCTAATACCGAAACATGCGGGCAGCCTGCCGCCCGCCCCCGCGACTACGGTTTGACCGGTGCTTCCGCTAGACAAGCCGTCGAGGCGGGGCTGGTGGCGGCCGAATGGTATCACACCGAGGTGCCGCGCAAGCTGATGAAGGAGTTGATGCAGCGCAGCGACCAGCCGGCGATCCGCGACACGATTTTATGGGCAGTTCTCCACGTGGCTTTTGCCGCTGGCGGCATCTGGTTCTGGGGCAGCTGGTGGGCGGTGCCATTCTGGTTTGCCTATGGGGTGATGTATGGCTCGGCCTGCGATGCACGCTGGCACGAATGCGGCCACGGCACCGCCTTTCGCACGCGCTGGATGAATGACGTGCTTTATCACATCTGCTCGTTCCAGGTGGCACGCAACCCGGTGAACTGGCGCTGGAGCCACGCCCGCCACCATACCGATACAATCATTGTCGGCCGCGATCCCGAGATCGCCTGGATGCATCCGATCGCGCTGACGCTGAAGGCGCTCGCCTATACCGGCGTGGTCGAGGTCTGGCAGAACCTCAGGACCCTGGCGCGCAATGCGGCCGGGGCCCTCTCGCCGGACGAGAAGGACTATGTGCCCGAGAGCGAATGGCCCAAGGCGGTGTTCTGGGCGCGGGTGCACATGGCAATCTACGCAGCCGCTATGCTGACCAGCATAGGCATGCTCATCGCCGGTGCCGGTTGGAAGTCGGCGATCCCGCTTCTTCTGATCGGTGGTCCGCGCATCTATGGCTGTTGGCATATGGTGATGACCGGCCTCCTCCAGCACGGCGGGCTCGCGGAGGACGTACTCGACCATAGGCTTAATTCGCGCACCGTCTATATGAATCCCGTCAGCCGCTTCATCTATTGGAACATGGGCTATCACGTTGAACACCACATGTTCCCGATGGTGCCTTACCATGCGCTGGCAAGGCTGCACGAGGCGATCAAGCACGACCTGCCGCCCGCCAACACCTCGATCTGGGACGGCTATCGCGAGATGTTTCAAGCGATCATTCGGCAGAGACGGGAGCCCGGCTATTATCTCAAGCGTGCCTTGCCGCAAGGGGCAAAGCCTTATCGCGAAGAGCTGCATGCGGCTGTGCCGGAAAGGTCCCTCGCATGATCGCCCCGCCATCAGAGATTCCGATTGAACATGGAAACGAGGACCATATGCCCTGGATTGCTGCCTGCGCCGAAGACGACATCGAAAAGGAAGACGTTTTGGGCTGGGTCCATGGCGGACGGAGTTTTGCAATCTTTCGCAGCCCTGACGACGAATTCTTTTGCACCGATGGGCTCTGTACCCATGAGCAGGTGGAGCTCTCAGACGGATTGGTGCTCGACTATCTGATCGAGTGTCCCAGACATAATGGCCAATTCGATTATCGAACGGGAGAGGCCAAGCGCTCGCCTGCCTGCGAGAACCTGCGAACCTACTCCGTTCGGCGCGAGGACGGGCAAGTCCTGGTGTGGGTCGAATGACAGAGTTGAGGAGAGAGGAGAGCCGGGGCGCCGCATCACGCCGTTTGCCGACGGTGGCGGACCTGCGCGCCTGGAAAGGCCGGCGCCAGTTGACCATGCTGCGCTATTTCAGCCTCGATGAGGCGGCAGCCGCCGAAGCAGCGGGGATCGATATCGCCTCCGTGCCGGCCGAGATCGTCCTTGATCCACGCTACCGCGCGGTTGCGCCGACGGTCTTCTCGATGACCGGGCAGACCCATCTCGAGATGGGTACGCCGGACGATTATCTCCGCTGGTGCGGCAATGCGCTGAGCCGCGGCGCCGACGCGGTCTACTGTTCGGGCTCGCTGAAGACGGTCGAAAAGCTCTCCCGTGAATATTTTCCCGTCGTTGGTCACGTCGGGCTGGTTCCTGCCCGCGCCACCTGGACCGGTGGCTTCAAAGCCGTCGGCAAGACTGCCGAGGCGGCGTTGCGGCTCTTCAAGGAGGTCAAAGCCTATGAGAGCGCCGGTGCCTTCGCGGTCGAAATCGAAGTGGTGCCCGCCGAAGTCGCAGCTGAGATCGGCAAACGGGTCGAAATCCTGTTGTGGTCGATGGGTGCCGGGGCTGGCTGCGACGCGCAGTATCTCTTTGCCAACGATATACTGGGCTACACCGAAGGCCACGTCCCGCGGCACGCCCGAACCTATCGCGATTTCGGTGCCGAATATGCGCGGCTGCAACGCGAGCGGATCGCAGCTTTCACCGAATATGCAGCGGACGTCGCCGGTGGGGCCTTCCCGCAGGATCGTCATCTGATCCGCATGGATCCGCGCGAACTGAAGAAGTTCATCGACGGGGTCGATCGGCAATGAGGAGGCCGCCCGCCGCCACGTCGCGCGTCATACAACAGCTTTCACCGGCCGGGAGGAGCTAGAGACCGGCCAAACCAAAGGGAGGAAACGGGACATGCTGAGACGGACTTTTCTGGGCGCGGTGGCCGCATTGGCGCTGATGCCGGCAGCAGCAATGGCGCAGAGTGCGGCGAACAAAACCTTTTACTGGATATCGCACGGCTCCCCGACCGATCCGGTCTGGACCTACTTTCTTCAGGGTGCCGAGAAATTCGCTGCCGATACCGGCGTGAAGGTCAACACGTCCTTCCATTCGAATGATGTACCGAGCCATCAGGAAGCCATCCGCGCCGCCATCGCCGCCGGCGCGAACGGCATCTGCACGACGAGCCCGGGGCCTGGCACCTTGGTGGATGTTGTCAACGAGGCCAACCGGGCCAACATCCCGGTCATCAACTTCAACACCAAGGATCCGGCGCCGGCCTGGAGAGCCTATGTCGGCGTCGACCTCAAGGTCGTCGGCCGCACGTGGGCACAGTATCTGGTCGACCATAAGCTGGTGAAGAAGGGGGATTTCGTCTGGATGCCGCTCGAAGTTCCGGGTGCAGGCTACGGCGAAGAGGAATCAGCGGGTGCCGACGAAGTTTTCAAGCCGCTCGGGATCACCTGGGAAATCCAGGATGCGTCCTACGACCAGGCCGAGGCCATCAACCGGATGACCGACTACGTGACCGCCAACCGTAAGAAGATCAATGCCGTCATCGGTCTCGGCGATCTCGTAACCGGTTCTGTCAAACGCGTGTGGGATCAGGCCGGCATCGCCAAAGGCGAGATTCCGGTGGTGGGATGGGGCAACTCGTTGGATACGACCACGGAGGTCAGCGAAGGTTATGTGAATGCCGGAATGTGGCAGGATCCGTTGGCAACTTCATACATGTGCCTCTCGGCGCTGATGGCTGAAGCGAACGGCATCCCGATCAACTTCGACATTATCACAGGCGCACTCTACGAGGCCGATAAGGCGCCGTTCTACGCTAAGATCATGGGCGGCAAATCAGTATGCCATCCCGGCATCCGCGGTACCTTGCCGCGGATGCCTGTTCCAGCCCCAACGCGAGAGTCAACCATGATCGAGCAAAGCAGCGACGCTCTTACTCCGCAACGTGACAGGCCTAGCCTGGTCAGGACGTTTATCGCCTATCCGGAATTCGGGCCTTTCGTCCTTCTGATCGCGATGCTGGTCGTTTTCACGGCGATCAACCCCGCCTTCCTGTCGCTGATCAATGTCGGCAATGCCCTGACTTTCACGGTTGAACTCGGCCTCATTGCGCTCGCAATGACCCTTCTGATGACCGCGGGGGAATTCGACCTTTCGGTCGGCTCCGTCTTCGGCTTTGCCCCCGTTGTGATGTGGACATTGTTCAATGCGGAGCTGCTTCCCCTGCCGCTGGCCTTCCTTGCGGGAATAGCCGTCGCTCTGGCGATCGGCCTTTTCAACGGCCTCTTTGTCACCCGTCTCGCCATCCCTTCATTCCTGGTAACGCTGGGAACGCTGCTGGTCATCCGCGGCACGGCCTTGTGGCTGACGGCCGGCTTTCCGCAGCGCACGTGGAGCGCCGGAGAGCAGTGGTTGGCGCAATTGCTGGTCGGCGACTTCTATATCGGCAACCTGCGTGTCTTCATGAGCCTGATGTGGTTCGCGGCGCTGGCATTGGCACTCCACTACGTCTTGACCCGTACCCGGTTCGGCAACTGGATACAGGCGACAGGCGGCAATCCCAATGCCGCCCGAAACCGCGGGGTGCCGACTGCCAAGGTCAAGGTGATCCTGTTCATGCTGTCGGCGGCAATGGCGGCCTTTGCCGGCATCGTCTCGTCGATCCGGGTCTCGGCCGCCAACCCGAACGCCGGGACCGGCTATGAGCTCGAGGTCATCGCGATGGTCGTGATCGGCGGTACGGTGTTGACCGGAGGGCGCGGGACGATCCTCGGGACCATGCTCGGCGTCCTGATCCTGCGACTGATGCGCAACGGGATCGTCCTGATCGGGGTGCCCGGTCTCGCCTACAATATTTTCATCGGTGCGATCATTCTGGCGATGATGGCGCTCCATGCCGGCCTCGAGCGCCGGCACAATACGGGGGTCTGAGGATGAGCGGTACCGAAACCCTCGTCGAGATGCGACACATTGAGAAATTCTATGGTCGCGTCCACGCTTTGCGCGATGTCAACCTCACCATAAGAAAGGGAGAGATCGTCGGTCTTCTCGGCGATAACGGCGCGGGCAAGTCCACCCTGATCAAGGTGCTGTCGGGCGCGGTTCCATACACGTCCGGCCAAATCTTCATCAAGGGCCGCGAAGTGCGGTTGCGCAGTACCAACGACGCGATTGCGAGCGGCATCGAAACCATCTACCAGGACTCCGCCCTGGTCCCACAGCTTTCCATCGCCCGCAATCTCTTTCTTGGACGGGAGCTCAGAACAGGCCCCCGCTTCCTCGACCGGCTGGACCAGGAGCGGATGAACGCGGTTGCCGCCGATCTTCTGAAGCGAGTCGGAATTTCAAAGAACATTCCGCCCACTACGCCGATCGGATCGCTTTCCGGTGGGGAACGGCAGGCGGTGGCAATCGCGCGCGCCATGTATTTCGACAGCGACCTGATCGTCCTTGACGAACCGACCAACAATCTCGGCGTTGCCGAAACCCAGGGTGTGCTGCGTTTCGTGCGCGAGGCACGCGACACCGGCCACTCCTGCATTTTCATCGCGCACAACATCCATCATGTCTTCCAGGTGGTGGACCGCATGGTGGTGATGCGACGCGGCACCGTCGTCGCCGATGATCTAAGCCCCGCTACCTCATCGATCCAGGAGGTCGAAAATATCATCACCGGCGGACATATCGCGGCATGATCGAGATCCGTGCCAAGGGAATCCGCTTCGGCTTCGATGCACGGACCGGTCTCCTCGACGGCTTTTCCGTGGAAGATGAGGGGCACGAAATCGCTCTGCTGCACCGTGCGCCATGGGTCGGCACGGAGGAGACAATGCCGCCCGGTACGCCGCCGCATCTGATGGCGCTCGGCGGCGATTTCTTCTGCGCACCCTTCGCAGGCAGCCAAGAGGGATCACCCCTTCATGGCTGGACCGCCAATTCACCCTGGGACGTGGTCGAACAGGAGGCCGGGCGGCTGCGGGCCAAGCTGCAGCGCACCGTCTGCGGCGCGACCGTCACCAAGGAGCTCGAGGTTGAAGACGGGCACGCCTGGGTCTATCAGCGCCATGTCTTCGCCGGCGGGAGCGGCCGCATTGCCATTTCGAACCATGCCAACGTGTCGCTGCCTCGGGGCGGACTCATCAGTTGCTCCCCCAAATCGGCATGGGAGACGCCGCCGGCGCCGCCCGAAGTCGATTCCGCCCGTGGGCGCTCCGGCCTGCGCTATCCCTCGCGGTCAACGGCGCCCGACCGCTTTCCTGGGATCGACGGATCGGTGGATCTGAGCCGGTTCCCGTGGAACCCGCGGCATGAGGATGTCGTCATCGCCATAGAAGGCTGCGAACACAGCTTGGGTTGGACCGCGGTGACGCGGCCGGCCGAGGGAGATCTGTTTCTTTCCCTCCGGAATGCCCGCCGCTTGCCCATGACTATTTTCTGGCATTCCAACGGCGGCCGCGACTATCCCCCGTGGTCGAGCCGACACTTCGGCTGTTTGGGGGTCGAAGAGAGTGCGGCCGCAGCCTTGCTCAGCCACTCCAGCGAAAACGACCTCTCAGGTCCCGGGGCACTCACCCTCGTCCGGGACGGGCAAGCCGAAGTAAGGCATGCCATAGGCGCCATCTCGTGGCCCTCCGGCGAGCGCGTCGAGGATATTCGCGTGGTGGACCGTGCCATAGAAGTTTGCGGCGATCGAGGAGGGTTCCGGCGCCTGGCTTTCCGGACGCACTTTCTCGACTGAGGCGAAGGACGCAAGTCGGTGGCCAGAGCCCTTGCCGAAAACCGCGCCACTCAGCATCGGTTGGAGCGAAAATCGCACTGATACCCGCACTCTCAGGCTGCGTGCAGAGCAGCGTCGACGGCAAGGCAAAAATGACTTGCCTTGCCCGTTGCCGTTAAGCCGGTCCGGGCGCTACTCCTTCACCGCCCCCGTCATCGACGACACGTAATAATCGACGAAGAAGGAATAGAGGATGACCACAGGCAGCGAGCCGAACAGCGCGCCGGCCATCAGCGATCCCCATTCGAAGACGTCGCCGCGCACCAGTTCGGTCAAGACGCCGACCGGAATGGTCTTGTTCTCCGAGGACTGGATGAAGGTCAGCGCATAGATGAATTCGTTCCATGACAGCGTGAAGGCGAAAATACCGGCCGAGATCAAACCCGGCACTGCAAGCGGCAGGATGATCTTGACCAGGATCTGCCAGCGGTTGGCGCCGTCGACCAGGGCGCTCTCCTCGAGTTCGAACGGGATCGAGCGGAAATAGCCCATCAGCAGCCAGGTGCAGAAGGGAATGAGGAAGGTCGGGTAGGTGAAGATCAGCGCCAGGCGCGAGTCGTAGATGCCGAGCTTGAAGACGATGAAGGCGAGTGGGATGAACAGGATCGACGGCGGGATGAGATAGGCGAGAAAGATGACGAGGCCGATCTGCCGCGAGCCGGTGAAACGCACGCGCTCGATCGCATAGGCGCCGAAGACCGATGCCACCAGCGACAGCGCGGTCGATCCCACCGCCACCAGCATCGTGTTCCACAGCCAGCCGGGGTAGGACGTTTCGAGGAAGAGGTATTTGATGTGGTCGAGCGTCGGCCCGATCACCCAGAAGGGACTGTAATTATTGTAGTCCGTCAGCTGCTCGTTCGGCTTCACGGCGGTGATCGCCATCCAGTAGAAGGGAAAGAGCAGCACGAAGACGAAGACCGCCATCGGCAGATAGAGCATCACCACGCGGCGCGGCAGCCGGTTCAGATAGCTCATGCCCTCGGCATTGTCGGTCAGGACCTGATCGGCGGTTTTGAGATTGGTCGACATCGTTATTCCCCTAATCCTGGCCACCCTGCTGCCATTTGCGGCGTTGCAGGCCGAAGAAGCTGAACATGATGGCGCCGAGCAGGAAGGGCACCATGGCGACGGCGATGGCTGCCCCTTCGCCCAGCTGCCCGCCGGGAATACCGCGCTGGAAGGAGAGTGTCGCCATCAGGTGCGTGGCGTTGACCGGCCCGCCCTTGGTCAGCACGTAGATCAGCTGGAAATCCGTGAAGGTGAAGAGCACCGAGAAGGTCATGACGACGGCGATGATCGGCGTCAGCATCGGCAGCGTCACATAGCGGAAGCGCTGCCAGCTCGTCGCGCCATCGAGCGAGGCGGCCTCCTGTAGCGAGGCCGGGATGGTCTGCAGGCCGGCGAGCAGCGAGATCGCCACGAAAGGAATGCCGCGCCAGACATTGGCGACGATGACCGAGATGCGTGCATTGGTTGGATCGCCGAGGAAGTTGATCGGCGCGTCGATCAGCCCGAGCTTCATCAGCGACCAGGAAATGATCGAGAACTGGGAATCGTAGATCCACCAGAAGGCGAGCGCCGAAAGCACCGTCGGAACCACCCAGGGCAGGAGCACAATCGCCCGGAAGAAGGATTTGAACGGCAGGTGCTGGTTCAGTAGCAGCGCCAGCCAGAGGCCGAGCGCGAATTTCAGCGCCGAGGCGATCACCGTGTAGAGAATGGTATTGAAGACCGACAGCCAGAAGACGGCGTCGTCGGCGAGGAACTGGTAGTTCTCCAGGCCGATGAAGATACCGTCACGGCCGATCCGCGTGTCGGTGAAGCCAAGCCAGACGCCGAGCCCCAGAGGATAGGTCAGGAAGCAGACAAGGAACACCGCGGCCGGCAGCATGAACAGGAAGCCGAGCACATTGTTATTCTGCATAAGCGAGGAGATCGGTCCACGCGTATCCCCGGATTTCAAGGTCGACATTGCTTGTCTCCAGATTGCATTCAGTTCTTGAGAGACGGACGGCATGCCGGCTGCCGGCATGCCGTCCGCCTGACTCTGGATCAGACGCGGTAGTAGCGGTTCGCTCGGCGTTCGGCTTCCTTCATTGCGTCCTCAGGCGACTTCTGGCCGGTAACGGCGGCGGCATACATGTCGACGAGCACATAATCGGCCATGGTCGCCGCCGAGGCGTAGCCGAGCGGGCCGGCATAGCCGTTCGGGCGCAGCCTTTCCGAAGCGCGCGCATAGGGCGCGTGGACCGGATCGGCGGCCCAGACCGGATTCTTGGCGAAGGCCTTGAGAGGCTGGCAGCAATAGGCGCTGGAGCCTTGGATCCAGGCGTTCATCTGGTCGGCTTCCATCATGAACTTGATGTAGGCCTTGGCCGCTTCCGGATATTTGGTGTGCTTGAAGAGCAGCAGCGAGCTCGTCTGGAAAAGCTCGACGCTCTTGCCGACCGGTCCGATCGGGAAGTTCGTCGTGCGCATGTCCTTGGCGATCTCGGCGAGCTTCGGGTCGTTCTTGGCCGTGTAATAGACCGAGACGCCATTTGCGATCAGCGATACCTGGCCCGCCAAGAAGGCGCGGTTGTTGTTGACGTCCTGCCAGCTTTCCGTGCCCGGAATGAAGGTTGCGTAGAGCTCCTTGGCGTAGTTGATCGAGGCGAGCGTTTCCGGGCTGTTGATCGTCACCGTGCCGCTTTCATCGACCATCTTGCCGCCATGGCTCCAGAGCAGCCAATGGGCGTAGTTGTTGCCGTCGCCGACCGCCTTACCATGCGGGAAGCCGGCGGGCGTGCCCTTCGCCTTCATGGCCTTGCATAGCTCGAGGAAGCCCGCGGTATCGTTCGGAAATTCGTTGAAGCCGGCCGCCTTGACGTGGCTGTCGCGATAGACAACCGCATTGCCGATCGCCGTCAGCGGCATGGCGATGAACTTGTCGTCGCGGGTGGCGTAACCCTTCACGCCGTCGTACCAGCCTTCATATTTGTTGCCGAGATAGTTGCCGAGTTCGGTGAGATCGACCAGCTTGTCCGGATATTGATGCGCGTCGTCGAACCAGCACATGATGAGATCGGGACCGGAGCCGACATTGGCCGCGACGGCTGCCTTCGGACGAATGTCCTCCCAGCTTTCCTTGTCGATGCGCACTTCCACGCCTGTGGCTTCGGTGAATTTCTTGGTATTGGCGATCCAGGCATCCTCATCGCCCTTCACGAAAGGCGTCCAGCGCAGGAGCCTGAGGCTCGCGCCGCTTTCCGGCGTGTAGGTCGGTTCGGCCTGCGCCAGAGATGGCCTGATGCCGAGACCGGCAACGCCGGCAACGGCTGCCGATGCGGCAAGAAATTCACGTCTCTTGATCGTCATGAGATTCCTCCTCATTGAAACAGCGGGAGCAATTCTCCGGCATCCACCTCCCGCTTGGTGAACGGCGGCCTGGCATCTCCGGGGGAGCTTTTGCTCCCGGGACGCTTGCTCTCCGGCGGCAGGGAGAACTCCTCCTCTCCCGTGCCGCCGCCGGATGGCATCAGTCGGTCAACCTCTTGCCGCCTTCGGCATCGAAGAGGTGAACATGCGCGGCGTCGATCGCCACGCGGATGGCTTCACCCGGGCGGGCATCGACACGCTCGCGGAAGACGCAGCTGACCTCGCTGCCGCCGAGGCGGACGGTCAGATGTGTTTCATAACCGGTCGGCTCGATCACTACGATCTCGGCCGGCAGCCCATTCGGATCGAGCGAGATATATTCGGGGCGCAGCCCGTAAACGAGGTCGCGGCCCACAGCACTCGCCGGCGGATTGGCGACCGGCAGCCGCGTGCCGTTGGCCGCGACGAATTGACCGGGATTTTCCGGATCGAGTCTGCCGTGGATCATGTTCATCGCCGGCGAGCCGATGAAGCCGCCGACGAAGAGATTGGCGGGACGGTCGTAAAGCTCGAGCGGCGAACCGATCTGCTCGACGATGCCGTCATGCATGACGACGATCTTGTCGGCCATCGTCATCGCCTCGATCTGGTCATGGGTGACGTAGACGGTCGTCGTCTTCAGGCGCTGGTGCAGTTCCTTGATCTCGGCGCGCATGGCGACGCGCAATTTTGCATCGAGGTTGGAGAGCGGCTCGTCGAACAGGAAGACTTCAGGATCGCGCACGATCGCGCGGCCCATGGCGACGCGCTGGCGCTGACCGCCGGAAAGCTGGCGCGGATAGCGGTCGAGCAGCTTGTCGAGGCCGAGAATACCGGCGGCATATTTCACCCGTTTCTCGGCTTCCGCCTTCGGCGCCTTGTTGAGCATGAGCGAAAAGCCCATGTTCTGCTCCACCGTCATATGCGGATAGAGCGCATAATTCTGGAAGACCATGGCGATGTCGCGGTCCTTGGGCGGCAGCGTGTTGACGACGCGCCCGCCGATCTTGATTTCGCCGCCGGAAATGTTCTCGAGCCCGGCCAGCATCCTCAAAAGGGTCGACTTGCCGCAGCCCGAGGGGCCGACGAGGATGACGAATTCCCCATCGGCAATATCGATGTCTACCCCCTTGATAACGGGATGCGCGCCGAATGATTTCCGGACATCTTCGAATTGAACGTTTGCCATACTCCCTCCTCCCAGATCATGAGCATTACGCAAGCACTGTATCTATGTCGTTTGCGGCCGGCGGCAGCCCGCCTTCTCACCCCCGCCCGACAAAAGGCATCTTCGTTGCCATCACTGTCATGGTCAGCACATTGGCGCTGAGCGGCAGGCCCGCCATGTAGACGACCGCATCGGCAATATGGGCCGGATCGATCGTCGCTTCCGCCGCGATGCTGCCGTTTGCCTGCAAGACGCCGGCCGCAATCCTCGTCGTCATGTCGCTTGCGGCATTGCCAATATCGATTTGGCCGCAGGCGATGTCGAATTCGCGCCCGTCGAGAGCGGTGGATTTCGTCAGCCCCGTTATGGCGTGCTTCGTCGCCGTGTAAGGCGCGGAATTCGGACGCGGCGTCGTGGCGGAGACGGAGCCGTTATTGATGATGCGCCCGCCGCGCGGGTTCTGGCTCTTCATCAGCCGGAAGGCCTGCTGGGTGCAGAGAAAGGCGCCGGTGAGATTGGCGGCGACGATGGCGCTCCACTGCTCAAAGGAAACCTCCTCCAGCGGCACCCCCGGCACGGTGACGCCGGCATTGTTGACCAGCAGGTCGAGCCGCCCGTGTTTTTCTGAGATGGCGTCGAAAAGAGCCCGTACCGAAGCGGGATCGCCGACATCGGCGGAAACCGCGAGGAACTCCGCGCCGGTTTCGCCGCCAAGCTCGCTCGCCGCTTCTTCAAGCACGTCGGCCCGCCGTCCTGAAATGACGACCGTGTAGCCGGCAGCGCCGAGCCCCCGCGATATGGCACGCCCGACGCCGGTGCCGCCGCCGGTGACAAGCGCGATCCTTGCCTCTCCGCTGGCCGATATGCTCATGCGATCCTCCCGTCGAGCTCATCCTCGATATGGACTTTCAGGATCTCGTCGAAGCTTGTCTCCGCCTTGAAGCCGAGCGAAGACGCTCTCTCGGCGTCGAACTGGGTCGGCCAGCCGGCGACGATGCGTTCGATCATCGGATCGGGGACGCGTTTGATGAGGGCGACCGCCTTGTCGCCAGCCACGCGGCGCAAGGCTTCGATCTCTTCGGAGACCAGCGCGGAAAGACCCGGCATGGTGAGGTTGCGCCGCGCGCCGATCCTTGCCGTATCGACCGTCGCGGCATGGACGAAGAAGCCGACGGCCGAGCGCGGACTTGCGAACCAGTGCCGCACGTTGTCGCTGACCGGCAGCACCGCTTCCTCGCCGACCAGCGGTTCGCGCAGGATGTTGGAGAAGAAGCCCGATGCGGCCTTGTTCGGTGCGCCGGGCCGCACGCAGATGGTCGGCAGCCGTATGCCGATGCCGTCGAAAATGCCGCGGCGGGAATAATCGGCGAGCAGCAATTCTGCGATCGCCTTCTGGGTGCCGTAGCTCGTCAGCGGCGTCGTGAAGAATTCATCGGGAATGACCTCGGGAAACGGCGTTCCGAAGACAGCGATCGAGGACGCGAAGACGAGGCGCGGGACATAGGCGCTGGCGGCGAGACCGGCCTGGCGGATCGCATCGAACAGCGCGCGCGTACCGTCGAGATTGACGGCATAGCCCTTGTCGAAATCCGCTTCCGCCTCTCCCGAAACGATGGCGGCGAGATGGAAGATCAGGTCCGGCCGGCCTTCGATCAGCCTGTCGGCGGCGCCGGCACCGGCGAGGTCGACCGTCAGCGCCGTTGAAACGGACCGGAGCGATTCCGGCACCGGCGGCTGAAAGGCGTCCGCCAGCGTCAGCCTGGTGACGGGCCGGCCGAAAGCCAGCGGCTCGCGCGCGATCTTCTCGATCAGCTTGCGACCGACCATGCCGGCTGCGCCCAAAATCATCACATGCATGGCGGCTCATCCTCCCGTTCGGCCGGTGTCTTCGGTAAGAACGCACCGCTCGTCGCATTGTCCTGGCGGTCACGGCCTGTCGCAGCTGGCACCGCGATCGGAATGTGTCCGATCGAATTCAGATAGGTCTACAACCTGCAGGTCAAGCCGGATTGGCTGATCAGCAGATCTTGGCAGTCAAACTTTGCTACGATGCCGGACGCCCGAAGCTTTGTCCGTCCCGTTTCTGATCCAGGTTTTGACCGCTGGTATCGATACCGGTATCGGTAACAACGCCTATTTTGAGCGCATATGTCAAGTAGTACGTGTTTTCCTTTTTTGGAAAAGAGCCTATGAATCTGGTGTTGGCCGCTGGCGAGGCAATTCGACTAAGGAATCGGTTCGATGCGTAAATCCACATTGGAAGAGGTTGCCGCCGCAGCCGGCGTCAGCAAGATGACGGCATCGCGCGCCCTTCGCGGCGCGGCCGACGTCTCCAAGAAGACGCGCGAAAAAGTACTCCAGCAGGCCGAGCGGCTGAGTTATGTCGGCAACCGGCTGGCGCTCTCGCTGTCATCGCAGCGCACGAACCTCGTCGCCGTCGTTGTTCCCAGCATGTCCAACATCGTCTTTCCCGAAATGCTGGCGGGCATCTCGGCCGGGTTGCGGGGATCCGGCATGCAGGCGGTTTTCGGCATCTCCGACTACGACATGGCGAAAGAGCGCGAGATCATCCGCGACATGCTCTCCTGGCGGCCTGCCGCCATCATCGTGACGGGTCTCGATCAGCCGGCAGAAACGGTCAGAATGCTGCAGAATGCGGAGATCCCGGTGATCCAGCTGATGGACCTCGACGGCACGCCCATCGATTTCAACGTCGGGCTTTCTCATGGCAAGGCGGGAGAGGAGATGGCAAAGGCGCTTTTGGCAGCCGGCCGGCGGCGGTTCGGCTATATCGGCAGCGCGATCGACCGAGATTTGCGTGCCGGCAAACGAAGAGCCGGCTTCGAGAAGGTGCTGCGCGAGAGTGGCCTTTCATTCGTGGCCGAGCGGATCAACGCCCCCTATTCCTCGGTGGCGCACGGCAAGCGGCTGTCGCTCTCCATGCTCGCCGCGACCCGGGATCTCGATTGCATCTATTATTCTAATGATGACATGGCAACGGGCGGCGCTTTTGCATGTCTGGAGCTCGGCATTGCCAGCCCCACGGAAATCCTGATCGCCGGATTCAACGGGTTGGATGTTGCCAGTGCCCTCCCCGTCAGGATCGCGACCTCGATTTCGCCACGGCGCCAGATGGGCGAAACCGCCGCCGCGCTTCTGCTCGCTGCGAGCAGCGGTGACGAAAGCCGCATATCCGAGAAGATTATTGCCTTCACGCCGGAGATCACCGGGATCGGCTGATGTCATTACGCCGGGTCATCGCCTCAAGCGCGTTGGTCAAGCGTCGGTGCGCGATTTGCAGTCTCTGAAAATAGAATAATGGAGCAAGGCCGCGATCATTGCTCTCTACCGAGCTGCTTGAGGAGGTCGGCAATCATTGCCCGCTGGCCCTTGAGGATCTTGATCTCCGCCTCTGCGGCTGGAAACCATTCGGCGCGGTCGACCTCGGGGAAATTCTGGATGCGGCCCGTTCGCGGTGGCCATTCGATCTGAAACTCCGAACTCCGTATCTCCTCGACACTCAGCGTGGCGTTCGCCTCCACTGACCAGACGACCACGACTTTTCCGCTGGGCTGGCGATATTCTCCGAGCCGGGCGAAGGCTCCTTGAATTTCGACGCCGAGCTCCTCCTGCGCCTCCCGGATCGCTGCCGGCAGCTCGTCTTCACCGGACTCGATCAATCCTTTCGGGATCGACCAGGCGCCCTCGTCCTTCTTCGCCCAGAAGGGACCGCCGGGATGGACGAGCAGGACTTCCAGCCGCGCCTCGAAAAGGCGGTAGATGAGAAGTCCGGCGCTACGGACCGGCATCGGCAACTCCCCGGATGATCATGGTCATTCCTCGATGACAACTTTCCGCGCGGTGGTGCGTTAGGGATGACAGCCACACAGACGCACGGAGAATATCATGCCCAAAGGATTTCGTTTCGACTTGCTTGCGAAGAGTGGTTATGTGGCGCGGGGCGCCGTATTCCTTCTTGTGGCGGGCTTGGCCCTCTTCTCCGGTGTCGCCGGGGGAGAGCCGGAAACGAAGTCGGCACTTTCAACGCTTCTCGGACAGCCCTTCGGCCGCGTTTGGGTCGGGCTCATCGGCCTTGGACTTCTTGGTTTCGTCGGCTGGCGACTGGCGCAATCCCTGGCCGACAGCGACGGCCACGGCAGCAACGCCAAGGCTGTCGCCATCCGCACCGTTCTCTTCGGTAGCGCCGTCGCCTACCTCGGGCTTGCCGGATACGCGCTGGGACACGCACTCTTCAGCGGCGGCGGAAGCGAAGGATCGGGTGAGAAGGGAATGGCCCAATGGATCATGTCGCAGCCGTTCGGCGCCTATCTCGCCGTAGCCGTCGGCCTCAGCTTCATCATCGGCGGGGTCGTGACGGCAGCCAAAGGTATCACCAAGAAATTCGAGCGCTATCTCAGACTTGCCGACGCCAGCGGCGTGGTGACCACGGTCTGCATTTACGGGCTCGTCGCACGTGGAGTCGTTTTTGCGATCATGGGAATTTTTTTCGCCTATGCCGGTTTCCGCGTCCATCCGCAACAGGCGGGCAGCATGGCGGACGCGCTTGAGTGGGTGAGACAGCTCCCGTTCGGCTCGATCCTCTATATCGCCGTCGCGATCGGACTGGCAGCCTTCGGTGTCTATAACCTCATCGAAGCGCGCTATCGCATCGTGCGCAGCCCTTCCCTTGCCGATGTCAAACATCCGATCCCGACACCTGGCCATTAGCAACGGCTTTTCAACGGAGGGGACTGCGCCATCTCTGTCAGATGATCTATTTCACCGGCGATACCCACTTTGCAGATCCGCGCGTCCTTCGCATCGACCGACGCCCCTTCCCCGACATGACCTCGCATGACGTGACGCTGATCCGGAACTGGAACGAAATCGTTGGTCCGAAGGACGACATCTGGCACCTCGGCGACGTCATGTCGTTCCGGGGCGGGGACTGCGACCAGCTGCTTTCCATGCTGAATGGGCGCAAGCACCTCATCGTCGGCAACAATGATCCGCCGACGACGACGGAGGCGACGGGATGGGCAAGTGTTCAGCACTACAAGGAGATGACGCTGGACGATCATCTGCTGATCCTGTGCCACTACCCGTTCCGCACCTGGAACAAGATGGGCAAGAAATCGATCAATCTGCACGGACATTCCCACGGCCGTCTGAAGCCCCTGCCCCGCCAGTACGATGTCGGTGTCGATCGGCAGGGCCTCAGGCCGGTGTCGCTGGAAGCCCTGTTGTCAACGAAGCGCGGGCTTTGATCTCGCCGTATCGATAGGGAATGATCGGGCCGGTGGCGCCGCCATTTCTTCATGGTGGGCGAGATGTTCGGTTGCGTGACTGGAAACGGATGGAAAGCATGGGTCAGCAGGACGAGATGAAGACCTGGTTCTCTTCGCTGAAGCCTGTCCGGCCGGTCGAGATGATCGGCTTGTGGAGGGGTTCGGGTATTCCGTCCGATCACCCGCTCGACGGCGTTCTCGAGAACCTTGGCTGGTTCGGCAAGCGGTTTCACGCGGACATGCGCGCAGACGCCCTGCTCTTTCAATGGCGTGCGGATCGGCTGGTGGCCATTGAACCCCGGTTTTTGCCAATCGGACTGGCCATCAAGGCCGCACCGTTCGGCCGCACAAGGATCGCGCGGAACTGGTTCTCCTATCTGCAGAAGGCATTGCGCGCGCGAGGCACGACCGCGTCGCTTGCACTTCAGACCTCGGGGGACGGCGCCACCGCGGCAATGCGTTACGACAAACAGCCGATCATCGATTATTTTCGCCGGATGAATGAGCAAGACCTGGCTGGAATGATGTGTGTTGAAGGCGATGCCCGTCGTTATTTCTTCAAGCTGCGAAGAATCGATGCCATCGCAGCGACGGAGAGGTAAGTCGTAAAGCGCCGGCCTGCACGGGCAACAAAAGCGATCCGACGCCGGGAACAATCTGCCATGCTGGCCGGTTGTCCGAACACGCAAACTGGGGGGCTACCATGCGTATTATCCTGATCGCAACTTTGCTCTTGCTGCCTTGTCTGCCTGTCGGGGCAATGGCGTCGGAGGTCGGTTTTTTGCAGTCTTTGGCCGGCGACTGGAGCGGGACTGGAAAGGTGCTCACGCGGATTGGCGGCACGAACCTGAACGTCTCCTGCACCCTGCGATCTGATGCGAGCGCATCCACCGTTTCGATGAACGGGAAGTGTCGTGGCCTTGCGGTTTTCACCAGAACCTTCTCGGCGACCGTCAAGGCTGCCGGAGAGCGTTATACCGGCAATTATGTCGGGCCGTCAGGACTGCCGTCGAAGCTTGCAGGCAACAGGAAAGGTACTGCCCTCAACCTGCGTGTGACCTGGGCGCGGCTGGTCAACGGTGATCGAGACGCAGTTTTGATGATCGAGAAAGTCGGGCAGAACCGGCTTCGACTGCAGACCGTCGACAAAGATCCTGCTTCCGGCCAGTCGGTCGTGACCAGTCGCATCGATCTGCAGAGGCCCTCGACGGCTGAGAGATAGCGGGCCGCGCAACATCCCGATCGCGGCCTTGGCTTCAGTGCTTTTTGGCGTGATGGTCGCCGCGATCGCCTTCTCCGGGCTTCGCATCGTTCTTCGCCTTGCGCCGCTTGTCGGCCGAGAGCGAGCGGCCGACGTCCGCCGACTCGGTGAAGCGGCCCTGATCGTCGCGGCGGACGTAGCGCTTGTCGGTGCCTGTATCGATGAGCTCACGTTTTGACATGATGTTCTCCTGCTGTTGGATCAGGGAAACGCACGAGATTCCAAAAGGATGCATTGGCCGCTGCATTATCAGGCGGCGTGCCTCGGCTCACCTATCAAGCGGCCATTCTGACGAGCGCGTCGCAGAGCTGCCGGGTATCGTAAGGCTTTGGGAAGAAAACGCCACGCTCGGGCAATTCATCTTCCCCCGGCTGCTTCATGCCGGAGACGATGATGATTTCGACCGGCGGCCAGCGGTTGCGGACGGCCTTTGCGAGTTTCAGACCGTCCATGCTGCCCGGCATGTCGATGTCCGTGAAAAGGATCCGAATGCCGGGCACGCTTTCGAAGAGGATGAGAGCCTCATCGGCATTGTGTGCTTCGAGCGCTTCCAAGCCTGCTTCCTCGACGATGCCGACCGCCATCATCAGCAGCAAAGCTTCGTCCTCGACCACGACTACCTTGGTTTTCATGTTTCGCTCGCATGCATGTCATCTTACCCAGGGTCAACTTCGCCTTTCGCAACCGGTTCCGCGATCGAAAATATAACTTCGAAGACGAGTCCATCGGGCCTGTAGTCCGAGCTGGAGCGCGCCTGCGCCTTCGCCGGGAAGGCCCGTTCTATCAGTATCGAGCCGAAGCCCTTTTTCGTCGGTGTCGAAACCGGTGGCCCACCCGCCTCCGTCCAGACGAGAAGGACGCGTCCGTCATCGTGCTTCCACTCGATGGTGACTGTTCCATTTTCGCTTCCGAGACTTCCATACTTGGTTGCGTTGGTCGCCAGTTCGTGCACCACGAGCGAAAGCGGCAGGGCGGTGTCTGCGGGAAGAACCACTTCCGGGCCATCCAGGCGAATGCGCTCGGCCTGCGAGGCGACGTGGGCGCGCAAGGCCGCGGAGACAATCTCCCTGACGGACGACGCCGATCCCTCGCGCGACAGGATGAGATCATAAGTGCCGGCGAGCGCTGCGAGCCTCTCGGCGAAGGAATTGTATCTTTCCGGATCGGACCGGGAGAAGGTTTGCCGGGCAATCGCCTGAACGAGGGTGAAGCCATTCTTGACCCTATGCGCCAGTTCGCGGACAAGGAGGCTGCGCTCCTCCTCCGCCTCCTGGCTCTGGCGTCTTCGTTCATCGAGTTCGTCAAGCAGCCGGTCGAAGGTCGCACCGACCACACCGAGCTCGTCCGGTCCTTTCATGCCGGTGCGCGCCGTCGTTTGACCGCTGCGCCACTTTTCCATCACATCCGCGATCCTGGAGATCGGCACGAGGATGAAGCGGTTGCCGATGAAGATCGCGGCGAGAAAGGCAAAAAGCGCACCGCCGACAATGGCGAGCGTATTCATCGTCGTCGCCCGATTGATCGGCGCGAAAGCTTGCTCCTTGGAGAAGCCGGCGCTGACATAGAGAGGGCTGGAGGGCAGCGCGATCGGGCGATAGCCGAGGATGCGTTCGGTGCCGTCCTGGCTCACCACATCGATCACGTCGGGCTGGTCGGCATGGATCAGGCGCTCAAGGGCATCGGGTATGACGGTGCCGACGAAACGCTCGGGCGAGGGAACGTGCGCAACGATCGTTCCATTGCCGTCGGCTATCGTCACCGCGTTGCCGGGAGCAACGCCGCGCTCGGTGATGCGGTTCTGCAGCCAGTCCAGCCGGATTCCGCTGACGATGACGGCCTTCATGGCGTCGCCCTCCATCAGGGGCATGGCGAGCGGCAGGACGGGTCTGTCGACAAGGCGGCTCTGCGTATAGTTCCCGACGACGAAAGCATTGGTCTTGAGCACCTGCTGGAAATAGTCTCGATCGGAGAACGTCACGCCCTCGGGAAAAGCCATGCTGCCGCAGACCGGCCGGCCGTCGAGGCCGACGACGAAGATGGTGCGGATGTTCGGAATGCTTTCGGCGACCGATTTGAGAGCTTCATTGCAGCCTCGGACGTCGAGGTGCCGCACGGACGGCATGGCGGCGACGGAGACGAGAAGGGCGTGCAGGCCCTCTATGATCCGTTCGACTTCCGACGAGGCTTGTCTGGCCACTTGTGCCGCGGATGCGCGCACCTCTTCATTGCGCTGGTGGCGCAGCGCGACTTCGTTGTAAACGAGCATCGCCACCACCGGCGCCAGCGCCGCGACCGCAACTGCGACCAGCTTAAGTCTCATCCTGTTTCCTCTCGGAATAAGGTAGGTAGCATGTCCGAGAGGGTCTGGCCCAGATCACGCGGTCAAACTTGTTTACAAAATATCAACGCAGGAATCCGGACGTCCGCGCGGCAGCCTTGCCGAGTTTCCGATTGCGGCTAGATAGAGCAAAGATGAATGATGCCAAAAGCATGTCCTTCGAAGGTTCTGCAGCCGGGTCCTTTTCGCCGCGGCCGCTGACCGGCGCGATGGCGGATGAGGTCGAACGCCTTTTATCGGGCCGAACCCGCGATATTCGCCTGACGGGCGAACTACAGCGCCGGTTCGACGAAAGGTTATGGCGCCAGAGGGCGAAAGTCATCCGTTCCTGGATGACTTGGGTCGCCTTCGTCGATGTTCTGACCCTGGCGCTGAATGCCATGCTGCTTCCACGTGAGGTTGCCCTGTTGATGGTCGCCCCGGCCTGCCTGCTGCCGCCGGCGGCGATTCTGACGGCGTTCATCTGGACCAAGCCGCGCCCGGTGGCGATTCAACGCGCATCGCTCCTCGGTGGAATGTGCGTCATCCTGCTGTCGGTCGCACTCGTCGGCGTCTTTGCGGGGGGCGAATTCTACGAGCGCCATTTGACCATCATGCTGTTCGTTGCCACGAGCGCTATCACCATCTTCAGCGTGCCGCTTGCCTGGACGATCGCAATCGCCTGTTATGCCCTCTGCCTCTATTTCACCTTTCAATGGTACAACCCGCTCGTGGACGCGGGCAGCGTCATAGCCGGGACTCTGTTCTTTTCCTGCGGGATCATCGCGACCGTGGTCGCCAGGCGAACGATGAACATCCTGGCGCAGAAGACATTTCTCCTCGACTGCAGGGATCAGCGCCGCGTCGCGGAATTGGCCGATGCGAATGCCCGATTGGAACGGCTGGCCAGAACCGATCCGCTGACGGGGATCGCCAACCGCCGTTGGATGATGGAAACGCTCGAGAGCCTCTGGCGGCACGGCCGTGAAACCGGCATCGTCGCCATGCTCATGTGCGACATCGACCACTTCAAGGCGTTGAACGACAAGCTTGGGCACGGTGAAGGCGACCGCTGCCTTGTGAAGGTCGCCGGCATTATCCAGAGCTGCGTGCGCGCCGATCGCGACCTCGTCTCACGACACGGCGGCGAGGAATTTCTCATCGTCCTTCCGGATGTGGATGAAGAAGAGGCTGTCGCGGTGGCGAAGCGAATACGTGAAAGCGTGGAGGCGGCCGCCCTTCCGAACCCGTCTTCCGGCGTCGGCCCGTCGGTGACGCTGAGCGTCGGGGTGGCGTTCAAATCGGCGGCCGACACCGGCGTTTCCCTGGCTAATCTCCAGCACGAAGCCGACGTGGCACTCTATCGCGCCAAGGAGGCGGGCCGCAACCAGGTCTGCGTCTTCCACCGTCCGCCACCCGCTGCCGAACAGATCGCCGCCCGCCGCTGAAGGCGCAGCTGGCGGGAAGTTTCGATCGACGCGCATCGGCGCAATCAGCTCAGCGGATCACCAAAACCGCCGCCATGGCGACTGCCGAGATGAAGCCGGCGGCGCTGAGCCCGAACGTCAGATATTCTGTCGCTCTTTGTCGGTGGCCGAGCTCGACACTTCCAAGGACGGCCGCAATGCCTCCCGCTATCCAGCTCGCCAACGTCAGTGCGCCGAAGAAAAGCGCCCACTGCGTTGCTGTCTCCATGATTTTGCTCCCTTTTCGGCCGCCGCCCGGCAGGAACATTCCTGCGCGGGTCTATCAGTAACAAAACTGGGCCTGCTTTGTTTCCACATGGCGTTGCACTTTTTCGAACCACTCGGCACACCCGCGACACCGTGCTGCTGCATCGTTCGGCAATCGCGGTCGCGGCAGAGAACGGCTGGGGAAGGAGCTGTTCGATCCGTGCGACCGCTACGCTGCCGCCGCAGCCGCTGACGACGATCGGCGCAAAGATTCATCTCGCCTGGCGCGAATGGCGCGCCGGCAGGTGTGACACAGGCTTCTAAAACGTAAGCTGTACCTTACAGGCGGCCGTCCGGTCGCCGGCCAGTGTGAAGGCTGTCGTGGCCTCTTCGAGGGGCAGGCTGTGGCTGATGATCGGCCGGACATCGATTTCGCGACTTGAGATCAGCTCGACGGCGGCGGCGAATTCCTCGTGGAAACGCTGCGTGCCGTGGATATGGAGTTCCTTACCGACGATGGCGTTGAGCGGGATCGGGATCTCTCCTGTGACACCGACCTGCACGATCGTGCCGCGCGGCCTGATGGCGGCAATGGCGCTGCGGATGGCGGGTGCGGCGGCCGAGCATTCGAAGACGAGATCGAAATAGCCCTTGCCCGTCTCGAATTCGGCAAGTGCTGCAGCCTCTCGAGACACATTGATCGTCCGGCTCGCGCCCATCGCCTCGGCTCTTTCCAGCGCCGCATCGGCAAGATCGGTCACGACGATCTCGGCCGCGCCGTGATAGCGAGCGGCGGAAACCATCAGGCAGCCGATCGGGCCGGCGCCTGTGACAAGGACGCGCTTGCCCGCGATCTCACCCGCACGCGATGCCGAGTGCAGGCAAACGGCCAAGGGCTCGCTGCAGGCGGCTTCCGCAGCCGTCGTCGCCGCTCCCACTTCGAAGCACTGCTTGGCTGGCACGACCAGCCATTCCCGGAACATGCCCTGCTCATGAGGCAGGCGCATCGCGCTGCCCATGAAGCGCATGTCGAGGCAGTGGATGGGCAGTCCCTTCGCGCAATATTCGCAATGGCCGCAGGGCTGGCTGGGGTTGACCGCCACCAGCGTCCCGGGTTTCAGGTCGACGCCCTCCCCTGCCCTCTCCACGATTCCCGAGGCCTCGTGACCGGGTATGATCGGCTCGCGCACCCGGATCGGTCCGAAGCCGCCGTCCTGATAATAATGCAGGTCGGAGCCGCAGATGCCTGCGGCTGCCATTTTCAGCAGCACCTGGCCTGAACCGGGGAGCGCAACGGTGTCGGCCTCGATCCTGAGATCGCCCTTTTGGTAAAGTCGAGCCAGACGTGTCCGCATCGGGGCCCTCCTATCTCAACAGTCCGAGCTGCTGCGGCAGCCAGAGCGATACGGCTGGGATGAAGGTGATCAGGATCAATGCGAGGAAGAGCGGCACCAGCCAGGGCAGGATCGCCATGGTGGTTCGTTCGACCGAGAGTTTCGCCACTCTGGACAGCACGAACAGCACCATGCCGAGCGGCGGATGCAGCAGGCCGATCATCAGGTTCAACGTCATGATCAGGCCGAACTGAACCGGATCGATACCGAATTTGGCGACGATCGGCAGCAGGATCGGGACGAGGATGGTGATTGCCGCGATCGTATCCAGGAAGCAGCCGACGAACAGCATCAGCAGGTTCACCAGGATCAGGAACACCCATTTATTGTCGGTGATCGAAAGGATCGCATCGGACAGCAGCTGCGCGGCCTGGCTGACCGTCAAGAGCCATGCGAAGACGGAAGCCGCGGTGACGATGAAGAGAACCGATGCCGTCGTCTCGATCGTATCGAAGCTGGCCTTGGCGAGCGTCGAGAACGTCATGGTGCGGTAGCGCACCAGGCCGAGGAACAGAGACCAGAGCACGGCGGCGACCGCGGCTTCGGTCGGCGTGAACCAGCCCATCGTCATGCCGCCGATCAGGATGACCGGGGTCATCAGCGCCATGACGGCGGAAAAGCCGAAATACCAGTCGAGTGCCAACAGCACGAGAAGGGCGATGCCCGCCGCCGCATTCATCGACAGGCCGGCCCGCATCATCAGATAGATCGCCACCGGCACCAGCAGGACGACGAGGATCTCCAATCCGGCCGACAGGAGTTGTCTGACATCGAACGGCGCGTCCGAGCCCCAGCGCTTCTTGTAGGCAAAGGCGGCGACGGTAATCATCATCAGCAGCGTCATGACGATGCCGGGTAGGATGCCGGCCATGAAGAGCGCGCCGATCGAGACGTTCGCCATCATGCCATAGATGACGAAAGGCAGCGACGGCGGAAAGATCGGGCCGAGCGTGGCAGATGCCGCCGTCACGCCGACCGCGGCTTCGACCGGATAGCCGTGATCCTTCATCGCCTTGATCTCGATCGTGCCGATGCCGGCCGCATCGGCGAGTGCCGTGCCCGACATGCCGGAGAAGATAACCGAGCCGATGATGTTGACCTGCGCCAGCCCGCCCTTCATCCAGCCGACCAGCGCGACCGCGAAGGAATAGATGCGGCCGGTCACACCCGCCGAGTTCATCAGATTGCCCGCGAGAATGAAGAAGGGCACGGCGAGCAGCGGGAAGCTTTCAACGCCGGCGATCATGCGCTGGGCGACGATAATGTCCGGAGCGATGCCGTAGAGCACGATGTAGAGCACGGAGGCGACGGCCATCGAGATGGCGACGGGCACGCCGATCAGCATCATCACCAGAAAGGAGCCAAGAAGCAGCAGCATTGGATCAACCCTCGACGGTCTGGAATTCTTCCGGGCGCTCCAGAACGGAGTAGCCGCGGCGCATATTGGCGATGAAGACGATCACCGCGCGGATCAGCATCAGCACGAAAGCGACCAGCACCGAGTAGAAGACGATGTTGCGCGGCAGTGCGATGGTGACCATCTCCTCGTCGGCGACGATGCCGACGTAACGCCACATCAGATAACAGCCATAGGCGAAGAAGCCGATCCGGATGATATCGACGAAAGTGGCGAGCACGCGGGCCAGCCCCGCCGGCATGTAGTGATAGAACACGTCGACCTGGATATGCCGCGACGTGCGCACGCACATCACGGCGCCCAGAAAGACGACGCCGATCAGGCAGTTGATGGCGATTTCCTCGGTCCAGGCATAGCTGTCGTTCAGCACATAGCGCGTGAAGAACTGCAGGAAGACGCAGCCGGCCATCAGCCAGAAGACGATCAGCGTGATCCAGTCCTCGATCGCATAGTCCGAGACTTTTGCGGTCGGCGCATGGCCTTCGAATTCGTGGCCGATTTCCTCGGCCGTAATCGGCGTGTGAATTTCTTGCGACATGATCGGCCTTGTTCCTGTTGGCGAAAGAGGAGCGGCGCTTATTCATCCTCGGCCTTGTGCCGAGGATCTGCTGCCCTATCGAACGGTGGCAGATGCTCGGGACAAGCCCGAGCATGACGAAGAGTAGTTGGCGGCCCTTTCAGTTCGTCGACAAACCTCGTTCATTGCTCGGCGGCGCCTGCCCCTCATCCGGCTGCCGCCACCTTCTGCCGTAAACGGGGCGAAGGGGATATGCCGCGACCCCTCCGTCCCTCGCCAACGTCTCGCGAGGCACGTCCCCTCTCCCGTTTTTACGGGGAGAGGGTTAGGGTGAAGGGCAGCCGTAAGCGCGAACCGAGCGGGCTGTTACTGGATCGCCCGGATCGCTTCCCAATCGGCCTTCTCGTAGCCGAAGTCCTCGAACTTGACCTTCTCCATCACAGTCTTTTCGAAATCGGCCTTATCGACCTCGGTGACGTTGATGCCCTTTTCCTTGAAGGTGGCGACGAGGCTGTTTTCCTTGCCGGCGATCGTCTTGGTGGTGCGCTCGGCGGCCTCCTGCATCACTTCGCCGAAGATCTTCTTGTCTTCGTCGGAAAGGCTCGCCCACCGCGTCTTCGAGATCACCGTGTTGAGGTGGTCGACGATGTGGCCGGTGAGGATGATGTTCTTCTGGACTTCGTAGAACTTTTTCGCCTCGATCGTCGTCAGCGGATTTTCCTGCGCCTCGACCGTGCCGTTCTGCAGAGCGAGATAAACTTCGGCAAAGGCGATCGGCGTCGTGTTGGCGCCGCAGGCGCGCGGCATTGCGAGATAGGCCGGAACATCGGGCACGCGGATCTTCAGACCCTGCATATCGGCGCATTTGGCGATCGGCTTGTTCGAGGTCGTATGGCGCGTGCCGTAATAGCTGACGGCGGCGATGTGGTTGCCGGTCTTGTCCTCATAGCCCTTGGCGAGGCGCTTGAAGACGTCGCTCTTGGTATAGGCGATCAGGTGCTCCGGGCTGCGGAAGATATAGGGGAAATAGGTGACACCGATCGGCTTGTAGTCGCGCGCCGCAAAACTCGATCCCGAGATGATGATGTCGACCGTGCCGAGCTTGAGGCCCTGGTTGATGTCGGCTTCCTTGCCGAGCTGCGAGGCCGGATACACCTCTATCTTGTAGCGGCCGGCGGTGCGCTTGTTGATTTCTTCCGCTGCCCAGACGGAATCGGTGTGGAAGGGCTCGGACGTTTCATAGACGTGCGCCCATTTCAGCACGGTCTGGGCGTGGGCGATCGCTGTACTCGCCATGATCGCGGCTGCGGTGCAAAGTATCGTTGCCAGTCTGCTCTTCATCGCTCTCTCCTCCGAGCTCGGTTAAGTCTTGGCCGTTCCTTTCGCGCGCCCCTTGTTGTGGCCGCGCTTCTCTTCTCCCGAGAACTCCTCCCCGAAGCTCTCGGAAAATCTCTTCTGCGACATGGTGAGATGGGTGCGCATGGCGGCCTTTGCGCCCGCTGCATCGCCGGCGGCGATCGCATCGCGAATGGTCCGATGTTCATCGAGAGCACTGCGCCATGTATTCGGCCCCTCGAAATGGCTGGCGAGCCTGGCGAAATAGGGGGTCATGCGCATGTCGAACATTTCGCCGGTCACGCGGATCAGCGTCGCATTGCCGACGATGGCGGCAATGCCGGTGTGGAAGGCCCGGTCGGCGGCAAGCACCGCGCTCGCATCATTGACGCCGCCGCTCATGCGCATCAGCGCCTCGTCGAGCCCGGCGATGCCGTCCGGCTTGGCGCAGCCCGCCGCTTCCTCGGCAATGGCACATTCGATAATGGCGCGCGCCTGCAGCAACTCGAAAGGTCCCTCAACCGGCTCGCGGTCGCTTGCTGCAGCCTTGGCGGCATGCTGGCGCACCACATAGATGCCGGATCCCATGCGAATGTTGACGAGGCCTTCGACCTCCAGGACGATCAGCGCCTCGCGTACCGTCGGGCGTGATACGGACAATTGCTCCGCCAGATCGCGCTCGGCCGGCAGCCGCTGGCCGACGGCAAGCTCGCCGCTCGCGATCATCACACGAATCTGGTCCGCCGCCTGTCGATAGAGGCGGCGGGATTCAACGGGCGAAAACATCATGCCTCCCTGGCGGCTTCTCCTCAAGCCGCGGCTGGTCAACTGGCCTGACCAATTAAATGCATCGATATCATCCGCCGGGTTGTGCGTCAATGCGCCGCATAAACGTAAAGCACGAGTTTTGGGGGCGCCCGGAGAATGTCGGCGGTTTTGGAATGAGGCCCTATAAGGCACGCAAATTCGGCTGGAGCGGTGCGACAGGGTTTATTCTGCTGCAGCCGGTGTACGGGCCGGACGGACGATGTCGGGCGCGCAGACGCCCGGAAGCTCATAGGCATCGGCCGCGAAAGCTTCGAGGGCAGGACGGTTGCGGATAATGACAAGGCCGCGACTGGCATAGACGAGATGTTCACCTTCCAGAATGTGTAAGGCGTCGGTGACGCTGGACCGTCTCACGCCAAGCATCGTCGCCAGATCCTCATGCGTGATCGCGATCTCCTCGCCGTCCAGCCGGTCGTGACACATCAAGATCCACTTCGCCAACCAGATATCGATCTTATGAACGACATTGGAAAGCGCGGTGTGGGCGACCTGCGCGAAGAAGGTATGGAGAAAGTGGGAAAGCAGCGGCAGGATTGCGGGGTGCTCACGCAGGTATCCTTCCAGGGCGGCAACCGTAACACGGCGTCCATGGCCGGCAATCCTCATAGTGACCTGGAAGGGAGATGGCTTCCCCTGCATTATCAGGGCCGGCGGCGACACCCCGTCCCTGCCGACCAAGCCGATCTCAGCCCTCCTGCCCCGCGGACTCGCCGCCACCATGGACGCGATGCCATTTTCCGAAAAATAATAGTGGCTCACGGCCATTCCGGCATCGACGAGATCCAGATCGCGCGGAAGCATGAGTGGCTCAAGAATAGTCTCCAGAGCCAGAAGCTCCGTACCCGTCAGATGCGATAGGATGAGATTTCGGGTTTCAAGGCGTCGCACGGCCCTGCCCCTTGTTTCGCAAGAGCACATCCTCTCCCCAGCCGCCAGCGCCGTAAAGTATGCTGACGGTAGCTGGAATTATGGACCCCTGGATCACTCTTGCAAGGCTCTTGACCCAGCCCTCCGCATCGACCATCAAGCCACCCTCCCGACTTTTGTACGCAAACGCACGTCGCAGAGAAATCGCCGTATCAGGTGGTAATGTCGGCAAAGCGAAATTCCGGGAGTGCGCTGGCATGAATCAATATGCCTTTCCGGGCGACGACACTGAAATCTATCGCCACATCGTCGAGAGTGCGCTGGACTATGCGATATTTGCCATGGATCTCGACGGCACGGTGGTGACATGGAGTGTCGGCGCAGAACATCTCTTCGGCTATTCAGCACGTGAAATCATCGGGCAGAACAGCGCCGTCATCTTTACCGTCGAGGATCAACTCGCCGGCGCGCTGCTCAAGGAGACGAGGCTTGCTCTTGCCACCGGCCGCGCCGACGACGTTCGATGGCACGTCAGGAAAGACGGCAGCCTGTTCTGGGCGTCCGGGCTGATGATGCCGCTTCGCAACGATGCCGGCCAGGTGTACGGCCTGATGAAGGTCGTGCGCGACCGGACACGAAGGCTGCAGCAAGACGAAGCGCTGCGCGCCAGCGAGGAGCGCCTGCAGCTCATCCTCAAAAGCGCGATCGACTATGCGATTTTCGCCTTCGACCGGGACGGGCTGATCATCAGCTGGAACACGGGAGCCTGCCGGATCTTCGGTTATGAGGAACAGGAGATTCTCGGGTGTGACGCGCGCATTCTCTTTCTGCCGGAGGATCGCGAAGAAGGCGCCCCGGAACGCGAGATCAAATGTGCGTTGGAGCACGGCCGTGCAGAAAACGAACGCTTTCACTTGCGCAAGGACGGTACGACGTTCTGGGGCAGCGGACTGACGATGCCGCTGCGCGCCCAGCATCATCGCGCCGGCTTTCTCAAGGTGCTCCGGGATGACAGCGATCGGCATTTTGCCCAGGAGCATCAGCAGATCATGATGCGGGAGATGAGCCACCGCATCAAAAACAGCCTGGCGCTAGTGGCGGGAATGCTTGCGATGCAGGCGCGATCGGCGAGAGAGCCGGAGGTCGAGCAGGCTCTTCGCGACGCTGAGGCGCGCGTCGGCACGATCGCCCAGGTGCATGATCAATTATGGCGGCAACCGCATATCGAAACGGTGGATCTCGCGGATTTTCTGTCGAGCCTGTGCCAACGCCTTGAACAGTCGACCTCCCTTCACACCGTCTCCGTCGATGCGGATCCATGCATGGTCGATGCGGATCGTGCAATCCAGATCGCCCTCCTGGTCAATGAGCTGGTGACCAACGCTTTCAAGCACGCCTATCCCGATGTCGGCGGCGCCGTCTGCGTCATCGCGCGCAACGACGGCGGTGACATCCGCCTCGAAATATCAGACGGCGGCAAGGGCCTGCCTCCGGAGTTTTCCTCCGACGAAAACGGCGGAAAAAGCCTGGGAATGAAGGTGGTGCGCGCGCTGGTGCAACAGCTGAAGGCCGAGCTGCAGATCGAAGATCGACGGCCGGGCACGGGCTTTGTCATTCGATTGCCGAGAGATGTCTGAGCGCCCGCTCAACACGTCATTTGCAGCTTTACTCTTAACACCTTGAATTCACACGTGTGATCACGTTCCCCTGCCCATTCGCCGGTTTTGTCAAAACCGCACAGAACCGCCCACGAATATGAACATGCCGGCTGTTTTGACGCATAAGCTGTTCATTACCGCGATCATGAAGGCTGCCGGTATGAGCACGGGCTCCCTCCCCGAAGGAGACGGTCATGGCCGCACCGGATCAGCGCCATATTCACAATCTGCTGTGAAGGCTTTGCCTGTCGTCGCCTTCGACGTGCTGCTCTCCGCAGGGCTGAGAGCCATCAGGTCGAACCGCGCGAATGGGAGGATTCAACCGGGGAGATCGTCGGCGGAAGTCACGGCGATCCCGAGCGGGCGATTGATCGGGTTGCCGATCTGGCGTCCGGTCAGACCCGGGTGATGGCAGGCTCGGACGCCGCTTGGAGGCGCCGTCGCAGGGGTGCTGAAGCTCGCCGACGATCTGGCTCAGGGCAATCCGCCGATTTGGAAAGCTCAGACGGAGGAACAGACCGAATCCCTGCGCCGGCTCTCTAGCCATCATGGCATGCGCACTGGCCGGCTTTCGCGGCTGGGCGCGAGACCGTGCCCGATGCATCTGTTGAGGTCGGCAAGTCTTTCACATCCAGGTGCATGTGGCGCATCAGGCCCGCGAGCTTATGCGGATTGCGGATGCCGCATTCGAACCAGGAGACGAGTTCCCGCGCAACATGCTGTGCCGCCGGACCGCCGATTTCGCAGGATTTTTCCCGACACCACCCTCTGAGCACGGCATGCAGCATGGCTATGTCATCGGGCTGCAGCGCGGGCTTCGTAATTCCTGAATGCTTGCTCATCTGCATTCCTCCCCATACTTGAGCCGATCCTAATCTTCGGATTTTCGTTTTCAACTACGGGTACGGAAGCGTACGGATGCGAGCGGTCCGTAGGCTTCCTGCCTCAAAGCCGTGGAACCAACGAGGTCGGATCAGGTTCGGCAGGAACGACGAATGAACGTCGCACGGCGGGCTTGAATGTGTTACGCACGAGGAAGCGGATCGTCTGGGTTTGAGTCGCCATGGAACAGCGTGAGCACCGTCCAAACCAAGGCTATTGTGGGCATCCGCCATGAAATCGCTCAGTCCGGTCGCCGGCAAAAAGATACTAATCATCGGTGAGCCGGGCTTCCTCTCGGACGACGCAAGACAGGCCTTGATAACCTGTCAGGCTTCGATTGCCGGGCCGGTCGTCGTCGCCAGCGCGATGGAATGCTTGAGTGAGGGGCTTCTGTTCGAGGCCGCGATCATCGACGTCAGGATCTCCGATCAGGCTATGCTCTGGCTGAACGAATGGTTGGAGAACCGAGGCATACCCTTTGTCTTCGCGCACGATGAGCGGTCCAAAGCGCCGCCCGGCGGCTTTACTCTCAGCGGCCGACCTGCCGATATCGAGGCGATGATCGCAGCATTATTCGGGCCGGACCTGTCCTATTATCATTGAGGGTGTTCGTTTGCGGACAATTCGTCGGGGAGAGTTGAATCGAGCTTCGTCGAGTCCCATTATTAGAGGGTGCTAATGGGACGCCCTGGCATCAGGAACGGTGCTATGCTCGACTGTCAGTCTATTCATCTGAAAGCATTGGATTCGGCCGATCTCAGTCGATTGCGGGCCATCTTGAATGTGATCTGCTCCGAAACCGGTGAACCGCTGCGCGGGGCAGCGATGCAAAAGATAGCGGTATTGCTGATCGGACTCTATCGTCATGGCGTGACGGACCATGACAGGTTGCTGTCGGTCGGTCGTCTGGCACTTACGCAGAACACGCCTGACGTGACCGCAGCGGTCATATCGGGCGCCGGCAGGCCAGAAGGCGGAATGGCCGGATCGTGACGCGGAGTGCGAGGCGGCGGCTGCGCATCGACATCAACGCGCAAGGTGCCTGCCGATCAAACGCCGATATTCATCCTCGGCTGCGCCGTAAGAGCCGTGCGCCTCTTCGATCAGTCCGCGCCGATTGAGAATGACGATCTGCCGCCGGGTGGAGCGGATCAGGCCTTTGCCTTCGAGCAGGTGCAGTGCGACCGTGACGCCGGCGCGGCGAACGCCAAGCATCACGGCCAGGAATTCGTGGGTCAGCCAGATGGTGGTGCCGTCGGTCCGGTCATGAACCATCAGCAACCAGCGGGCAAGCCGCTCCTCGAGCTTGGCGTGACCATTGGCAAGGACGGTCGATGTCGTTTGCGCGAGCAGCGCCTGGACATAGGCAAGAAGCAGGCCGCGCAGGGCGCGGCTTTCTTCCATCGCAGCAGAGAGGATACGCGCCGGCAATTTGAAGCCGTGCCCAGAGACCTGCATGAATGTGCGGTTCGCTGATTGGTCGCCGCCGAGCACGACCGAGGCGCCGGTCATGCCCTCACGGCCGACGTTCCCACTTCAATATCCCGTCCGCCCGGAAATCTCGCCACGATCGAGGTAAGGCCCGACTCCAGGAGGTAGACATCACCGACCGGGGTATCCTCCATTTCCAGGATCAAGGGGATGTCCAGGGTAACGGGCTCAAGATGAGGCAGCAGAAGCTCGCGCTCTTGCGGCCCCATGGCGCGCAAAAGTTCATTCCGAAAATTCAATTGTTCGTCTTCCATCTCCATCCACGCAACGATGATGATGCGATCGTTGTCGCGGGCGAACCTAACCATCTAGAATCGTTAAGCAATACACTGTGCAATAGCGTACAGACGTGCTCGGCGGCCTCTGCCCGCAAAGAAATATCCGCGCGGATCAGTCGGCAGCGGTGCGGCGATGACGGGAACTAACAAAGGGCCGGTGAGTTGGGCTTGGGCGGACGCAGCTTGTCATCGGGATTCGATTGTCCTGTCTGTAGCATTCCGTGCGTGCCGGAGGGCAAATAATGGCAGAAACCATGATGCGGCCGACAGAGAATCGCCTGCTGGGTCTCTTGCCGGAGGACGAGTATACGGCAGTCGCTGCTCATCTCGAACCCTGTGCCATCCCCCGCGGTCACATTATCGTCCCGGCAGATGCGGTGATCGAGCATGCCTATTTTCCATGCTCGGGCATAGGCTCGGTCATCAATATTTCGCCTGAGGGCAATCGCGTCGAAGCGGGATTATTCGGCCGCGACGGCTTTGCACCGGTCGCGGCGGCGATAGGTGCAGGCGTCAGCGTCCCTGAGGTCACCGTCCAGGTGCCGGGTTTCGCCTATCGTCTGCGGCAAACCGCACTGCTGGATCTAATGAAAACGCAGCCGGTTTTCGCCAGCCTCCTCCACAAGGCTGTTCATGTTCTAGCGACGCAGGCCGGCTTCACTGCGCTCTCCAACGCCGTCCATGAGATCGATGAGCGGTTGGCCCGCTGGATATTGATGTGCCACGATAGAATCGACGGCAATGAGCTCGCGCTGACACACGAATTCATTGCCTTGATGCTGGCGGTGCGGCGACCGAGCGTCACCACCGCCCTGCATCTGCTCGAAGGCTACCGCTTCATCCGCTCCGTTCGCGGCCTGGTGATCATCAGGGATCGTGCCGGCCTGGAGGACTTTGCCTCCGACGCCTATGGCAAGGCGGAGGACGAATATGAGCGGCTGATCGGGCCTCTCAGGAGATCGAGACGCGGTCTCACCGAGATAGCTTCCACACACCCGGCATGAACAGGCGCATCGAGGCCTGCCGGTGACTTATATCCCGGCATACCATTCGTAGCCGCGATCCTCCCAGAAGCGCCATTGCCGCCGTAGAGCTGCGCGAGATCGGCGACCGCCTCGATGCCGGTCAGATATTTCGCCTGCTTATAGCCGTCAGGGTGCGGGCTGATTGCCGTCCACCGAAGACATCGGGCCGCCCATCGATCGTCGCCATAATTGCCGCCGTTTCAGCGGCCGCGGAGACGCGAAACGCCTACTTCATCGCCTCGCAGGCCTTCATCATGTCGGCCTTTTTCATCGCATCCTTTTCCATGCCGGCCCTGTTCATGCAGTCGGTCTTGGGCCCCGATGTCTTCATGGTGTCCTTCGACATGGCGCTGCTCTGCATATTGTCCTTCTTCATCGTATCGGACTTCAAGGCGTCAGCCGAGGCGATACCGGCAGTGCAGGCGGCGAGACAGGAAAAAAGCTTGGTCATAGAACTCTCCTGAATGGATTTGTCGTGTCCGCCGGCGGCCTGCCGATGGCTCACATCCGGTATTCGCAGGGGTGCCGGGATGCGTTACAGCTTCACGCGCATGTGGTAGAGCTGTGATGCCGAAATTGTTTTGATCTTTCCTGTAACCGATTGGCCGCTTCCAGCGAATGAACTCGTGACAGCATGACAACCGCCCATTCGGAAGAAGCCCTGAAAGCATTGATGCTTCTCTCCCTTGACGGGGACGAGGCTTCCTATCGGCGTTTGCTGACGGCTTTGCGTGTGCTGCTTGTCGGTTACTACAGCCGCAGGATGGCTGCGGCGACGAAAGCGGATATGGAAGATCTGGTCCAGGAGACATTGCTGGCACTGCATTCCCGCCGGTCCACCTATGACCGGGAAAGACCTTTCACCGCCTGGTTCTTCTCGATCGCCCGCTACAAGCTGATCGACCATCATCGCTGCCGCGGCGGGCGCAGACTGGCTGAGACCGAACTGGGCGAAGAGATCGAAAGCGATTTCAGCGAGGAAGCGGTGACGGCCCGCATGGATGTCGAGCGGTTGCTCGACGGGCTGCCGCCGAGACAGCGGGAGCTGATCCGGCAGGTGAAGCTCGAGGGCCAGTCGGTCGCCGACACCGCGAACCGCACCGGCCAGTCTGAATCGGCGGTGAAAGTCGGCATCCACCGGGCGCTCAAGGCGCTAGGAGAAAGATTGCGAGGCGCATCGTGACAGAGACGGACGACATTATCGAACAGCTGGCAGGGGACCTGAAGCCGGTGCCGCGCAACGCGCTGCGGCGCCGCTTCACGCTCGGCATCGTGCTGTCCCTCGCTTTCTCTTTGCTGCTGATGCTGATCATTCTTGGGCTCAGGATCGATATGCCCGACGTGCTGATGCTGCCGGTTTTCTGGATCAAGTCGGCCTATAATGCCCTGATCGCCGCGGCCGCCTTTGCAGCCGTTTCCCGGCTTTCCCGCCCCGAGGGTTCCGAGGGAAGCTTTTTCGGTCTGCTTGCCGTGATCTTCGCCGCCATGGCGGCGGTCGCGGCCATCCAGCTCATGACGGCTCCGGTCGATGCCTATCCGGTGCTGATCCTCGGCTCCTCAGCGCTCCATTGCCCGGTGCTGATCCTCGGTTTCGCGCTGCCCGTTTATGCCGGTGTCGTCTGGGCACTGCGCCGGGCGGCACCCGCTGATCTCAGGTTGACGGGTTTTGTCGCCGGCATCGCCGCCGGCGCTGCCGGCGCCTGGGTCTATTCCTGGTTCTGCACCGAAAACGGCATGCCCTTCGTGCTGATCTGGTATTCGCTCGGCATCCTGCTCACCGCCGCGCTGGGTTCGCTCACCGGGCCCCGCCTGCTCCGCTGGTAAATCCTTTCTCATCTCGTTGAGAGGAACATTCCGCCTTTCGGCTGGTTCAAGGGTCGAAGGAGAGGAAGATGAGCCAGCAATCGGATCGCCGTGCTTTCGCAATCTATATCGGAGCCATCGTCTTGGTCGGGCTTTTGATCGTGCTCGGCGCTACGCTCTCCTGGAACGCGGGCAGCAGAAGCGATCAAAGCACACCGTTTTCACGGGAAGCCAAGCCGTGATGGAACGGCCGATGAATCGACCGTGGGGCGCTCAGTCGACGAGGTGGTTGCCGAGCATTGCCAGCAGCGACGCGCGGGCGCGGCTTACACGGCTTTTCAAGGTGCCGATGCGGCACCCGCACATCCTGGCCGCATCCTCGTAGGTCGTTCCGGCAGCCACCAGTGTGAGAGCACGGCGCCTGTCGTCGGAAAGCCGTGTCAAGGCCCGCTGCAGCTCGTGCTCCCGCAGCGTCCACTCCTGGGTTGGCGCGATCGCAACCTGTTCCATCGCCGCATCCATCCCTGCCGGCTCGCGTTTTTGCCGGCGGTAATTGGTGCAAAACGTATTTCGAAGGATGGTGAAAAGCCAGGATTTGAGCGAGGTGCCGGGCTGATAGAGGTGCAGCGAGTTCAGCGCCTTCAGCAAGGTCTCCTGGACGAGATCATCAATGTCGTCGTCACTGCGCAGAAACCTGCGGGCAAAGGCGCGCAACGCCGGCGTCAGTTCGACGATCTCACGCTCGATTGCGGACGTTTCTTTGCAATGCGACGTAGGCCGTACTGAAGACGAGGAAGTCATTTTTCTCTCCTGGAATGAGAGAGAAAGTTCCAGCAGTCCTATTCGTTGCCGTACGATATCGGACAAACCGAGCGGTTCAGCCTGGACCGGCGGCAATTGGCCGATCGGTCACGACCTCGCCCGCGGCACGCTGAGGGCCCTATTGCCCGCGCCGCACATTCGGAAGCCGGCTTTCTGCAGCCCGTGCTTTGCCCCGGCTCCTCCGGAAATCAAAGACCGAGCTGCCAGATTTCGGCGGCGATGATATTTCCCTCGGGTGCGGTCAGACGCACCGCACTCACGCCCTTGAAACCGGGTAGCCGCTTGGTGCCCGTCCAGCGGCCATCGTCGGCGAAGACCTCGATCGAGCCTGCATCGAGAAAGATCCGGATGGTCGACGGGCGCGCGCCGGCGGCGATATAGCGGGGCGATGCCTTGGTATTCGCCACCGAGAAGGGAATGCTCAGCCCGTCGTCGTTCAGCTGAACCGCGACCGTCGCCTCGGGATGTTCGAGATCGAGGCGGAAAGCATTGCCGGCCTGCCTGAGGGTGAGCAGGATTTCGACGGAGCCGTTGGCGAGATCGACGGTCCGGCCATCCAGAAGAGCTTTGGCGTCCAACTGGCGCCGACGCAGGCTTTCGACACCCGACACCGGCGGCGTGATCAGCGCATCGCTCTGCAATGCGAGCCGGCGCGGCAGGGTCATCGCCGTCGGCATATCGATCTCTTTTGAGATGTCCGTCCAGTTCGCAAGCCAGGCAATGCCGACCGGGCCGCCCTCGTCGACAAAGGCCTGGAACGCGTAGGCGTCGGTGCCGAAATCCAGTTCCTGCTCGAATTCCACGGAGAAGCCGCGGCCATCGAAACGGCCGACGGTCGCAAGCGTCATGTTGCGGCGGCCGGTTGCCGGGTCGCGGCTGGTCAGCAGACCGAAGATCAGGGCCCAGCGCGTCGCCGGGTCGTTGGCGGGACCGTCGAGCGGCAGCATGCAGGGGCACTCCGCCGCCGTCATCCCGAAGCGGTTCTCGCGGTGAAGCGTGCCGAGGAAGGTCCATCCCGCCGCTGCGGCTGGATCATCGGTCTCGTAGAGCAGGATGACGCCGCCCTCGCGGTCTCGCGTGCCGAGCAGCATCTTCCATTTGCCGTCGGGGCCTGAGAAGACGTAAGGGTCGCGGAAATCGGTCGTCAGCCCGAGCCCGGTAGGACGCGCCGGCAGGATGAGGCTCGCCGGCTCGACATTGACAAGATCGCGGCTGGTAGCGGTGAACTGAACCTGTTCCTCCGGTTCCCGGTCCTTCATATGCTCGGTGAAGAAAATGCGAAGGCCGGCTTCATCGCCGGGAAGAGCGATCGCGGAGCCGGAAAATGCCCCGCCCCGCCCGTCGGCCCGGGCGGCAAGTTCATCCGAAGGGAAAAGAAAGATCGGGAGATGCGTCCAGCGAAGGTAGTCCTTCGAGACCGCATGGCCCCAATGCATGTTATTCCATCGAAGGCTGTGGGGATAGTGCTGGTAGAAGAGGTGCAGCTTGCCGCCGAACCTTCCAAACCCGTTGGGATCGTTCATCCAGCCGAAAGGCGGGCGGAAATGATAGCTGCCCGGTACTTCGGGGGTGGCGTTGGCAGGGCGGGCATGCAGCAGCCGGATACCTTCTTCGAGAACCCGAGGCTCAAGGAAGGCGTAGAGAACCGAGACCTGGGTCGTTGCAGGATTGTAGGAGAAGGCGGCTTCTCCGCCTCTTTCAAGCGTCAGCGGCCGAAACGCGAATTCATCAGGATTTGACGTTTCGACGGCGCCGGCTAAGCCTCCATCGACATGCGCCGTCAGCCTTGCTGGGGCGCCGCCATGCGACGCCTTGAGCCAGGCGTGGATTGTGGTCCCCGCGGGCAGGACGGCGCTGATCGTCTCCAGCCGGGCTTCATCCGAGGGCGAGCTCGCTTGGCTTGTCATCAATTCAACCTTTCACGGCAGAGCCGATAAAAGAGCTCACGAACCAGCGCTGGAATGCGAGGTACAGCCCCAGGATCGGGATCATCATCAAAACGGAGGCGGCCATCGCCCGATCCCAGTAGATGCTGTCCTGTCCGAAGAAGGTGGCGATGGCCACCGCGATCGGCCGGGCATAATCGGACTGCGTCACGAGGATCGGCCAGAGATACTGGTTCCAGGTCTCGATGCCCATGAGGATCGACACGGTCGCGAGGGCAGGCAGGCTGAGCGGCAGGAAGATGGAGCGATAGGCCCGGAAAAAGGAGGCGCCATCGATCTCGGCGGCCTCAAGCAATTCCTTCGGCAGCTGCGCGAAGAACTGGTAGAACAGGAAGATGTAAAGCGGGCTTGCGACCCAGGGCACGATCTGCACCGCGAAGGTATCGGACATACCCGCTCGCGAAACCATGATCACCAGCGGCATGATGATGCTTTCCTGTGGGATCACGTAGAGCGCGATCACGACAGACAGGATAACGGCGCGGCCCCTGAGCGATCCCCAGGCCAGAACGAAGCCGGCCATCGAATTGACGATCAGGCCGGAGCAAACCGTGGTGACGAGGATGATCAGCGAGTTGATGAGATAGCGTCCGAAGGCGAGCTCGCCCGAGAGATGGCCGACTTCTGCATAATTCGAAAGCGTCGGATTCGATACCCAAAAGGCCCGGAAGCTGCCCATGTCGGCGAGAATCTGGAACCGGTCGTCCTTGAGGCTGGCAACGACCAGCAGCAGCAATGGAGAGACGATCACCAATGCGATGATGAAGATACTGACGGCTTGGATGGCGCGGAGAACCCTGGCGGCGGAACGGGGCCGTGCGGCGCGGGCTTGCGGGATCGAGAGAGCGATATCAGACATCGAAGCGCCTCAGGAGCTGGCGCTGGATCAGCGCGATGACGAGAACGATCACGAACAGGATGACCGAGACGGCGGAGGCATAACCCATCTTCTGCTCTTCGAAGCCGGCCCGGACCATGTAGTGCACCACCGTTTCGGTGCTGCTCTTTGGCCCGCCCTGCGTGAGGATGGCGACCTGGGTATAGAGCTTGAAGGCCTGGATGGTGGTGATGACAAGCACGAAGACATGGGTCGGCCGCAGGCCGGGCATGGTCACATGCCAGAAGCGGCGGAAAGCGTTGGCGCCATCGATCTTTGCGGCATCGTAGAGTTCGTCAGGAATGCCCTGAAGGCCGGCGAGGTAGACGATCATCTGGAAGCCGTAGGCCTGCCAGGCCGAGAGCAGCACGAGCGAGAACATCGCCCATTGCGGATCGCCGAGCCAGTCGATCGGCTGGATCGCCCCGCCTGAGAGGAAGCCGAGGATCTGGTTGAACGGTCCCGTGGGATACTGGAACAGCGTGCCCCAGATGACGCAGACCACGACCATGGAGGTGATCGCCGGCAGGAAGAACATGCCGCGCAGCAGATTGCGGAACGGCAGCTTCTGATGAAGCAGCAGCGCCGTCGCGAAAGCGAGGCCGCACTGCGCCGGAATGATCCAGATGGTGAAGCGCGAGACGTTCCAAAGCGCCGTCCAGAACAGGTCGTCCTGGAAGATGCGGATGAAATTGTTGAACCAGACGAAGCGGACCGGCGTCGGGCGCGGCACCAGGGGCTGGTTGGTCATCGCCGTCCAGAAGGACAGGAGAAACGGCAGGATCAGAAAGAGCGTCAACAGGATGACGGCCGGCGCAAGCATGGCCGCTTCCTGCACAAGCCGTCCCTTGTCATGCCGGCGTGCCGGAGCCTTTCGGACGGATGTCGAAGATATCGATTGTTGCATGGCCATTGGCTCCTCCTCTCCAGTCTCGATCGCCGGTCCCGCCCTGCAATGTCCGGCGGGGACATTGCAGGGCGATCGAGCTTATTGCTCGTCGCCGAACGGCGGATAACCGTCATTGTCCTCGATATCCTGGTCGATCTTCTCGGCGGCCGCTGTCAGCGCTTCCTTCGGATCGCCGCCATTGAACACTTCGTCGACCGCCTGCATGAAGGCGGAGGTGATTGTGGGATAGGCTGGATGGGGCGGGCGGGCGACGGCCGTCTTCGAGGCCTGCTCGAAGGCGATCGCCATCGGGCCGCCGGGAGCATAGAGCGGAGATTCGGCGGCGAAGCTCTTCAGGCCGGGATAGCCGGACTGGCTTGCGACGTAGGTGCGGAACTCCTTGTCCTTCAGCAGGAAGCTGACGAACTTGCCTGCGATATCGGGATGCGCCGACGTTTTGGTGACCGCCCAGATCCAGGTGCCGTCGGGGCTCGCGCCCTTAGCGCCGAATTTCGGAAGCGGCAGCACGACGATGTTGTCCTTCATAGTCGCGGCGGCCTCCGCATAGACCCAGTGTCCGCCGAGCGCCAGCGCGGCCGGATTGCCTTCGGCGAAGAACTGGTTGGTTCCGGCCGATTGCGGCACGACCCAGCCGTTCTTGACCCATTTCTGCATCATCGCGAGCGCATCGACGCAGGCGTCGCTGTCGAGCGTGCCTTCGGATTTCCAGGCCTTGCGGTCGATCAGATCGCAGCCGGCCGATTGCAGGATCGGGCCGTAGGCATAGGTGATCCATTCGGTCTTGATGCCGTAGCCGCGGAAGGTGTCGATCGGCCACTTCACGCCATCGACTTTGGAAAGCTTCTCGAGATAGGTTTCGAACTCCTCCCGGGTCCAGGCATCCTCGACGGATTTCGGAATGCGGGCGCCGATCGCCTCGAGATATTTCTTGTTGCCGTAAAGAACGACCGACGAGTCGGTCAGGCCGATGGCGTAGAGGTCCTTGTCGATCGGATATGTGCCCTGGGCGACGTTGGACTCTGTCATGTCGTCGAGGAGATCCTTGTCGATCAGCGGCTTGATCGGCTGAAGATAGCCCGACCAGACGTAGTTGGCGAGGAACGGCGCATCGAGCTCCATAACGTCGGGCAGCTGCTTGGCCATGACGGCGGCGCTGAACTTCTCGTTATAGGCATCGTGCGGCGCATAGATGAACTGCACGTCGACATCGGGGTTGGCGGCCTCGAACCGTTCGGCGACCTTGCCATAGGCTGCGACGAAGCCGGGGTCGCCCTGATGCATGACCTGGATTGCGGTTTTCTCGGCTGCCTGCGCCCCTATGGCTGGTAGTGCCGAGGACAGGATCAGTGACCAAAGTAAACGTTTACCCATTAGAATTCCTCCTCAATTGAATGGGCCTATTTCAATTCATACGGATGCCCGCTCCACCAGCTGGAACGGCAGTTTCTGCACCCCGCCCGGGATCCGGTCTTCGGCAAGCAGGATTTGCGCGGCCTGGCGGCCCATGGCGCGATGGGGAAGCGCCATGGTGGTTAGCGGCGGGTCGAGACGCGAGGCGATCTCGACCTGGTTGTCGAAACTCGCCACCGCGACGTCGTCGGGAATGGTCGCACCCGCCCGGCGCAGCGCGGCATAGATGTCCATGGCGACGCGGTCGTTGCCGCACAGGATGGCATCGGGGCGCCGGGGGCCGTTCATCAGTTCATGCACATGCGCGCCCACGAGGCTGTGAGCCCGGTCGCTGTAGATCGCCTTGCTGACGGCAGGCAGCACGATGGCGCCGGCTCCGTCGATGCCGGCCTGATCGAGCGCCTGACGGAAGCCGAGCTCACGGAGTTCGCCGGCGAGCAGCCCGGGCAGATTGATGAAGGCGATGTTGCGGCGGCCGGCATCGATGAGATAGTTGGTAATCTCGAGCGCCGCGCCCGTTTCATCGGGCACCAGCGAGGTCACGCGGTCGTTGGCATCCCGGCAATTGATCATGACGCCGACCGCATCGGCGAATTCGGCCGGCAGGTCGACGCTCTTGTGATACATGGCGGCATAGGCGATCGCCCGCGGGCGAAAGCGCCGCATCTCGTCGAGGATCGAGGCGATGCTCCGGTGGCCGCTGAGCGTCATGGCGAAGACGGCCATGTCGGCCGCGCGAACCGCGCCGTCGAGCCCCCTGATGATCTCCGTCGCGAAGGGGGACGTGATCAGATCGTCGGCGACAAGGCCGACAAGCGGCATCCAGCCCTGTCGCATGCTGCGCGCAGCGAAGTTGGTGACATAGCCGAGCTCCTCGGCAATCTCCTTGATCCGCTGCCGGGTTTCATCAGACATGCGCGCGGAGCCGCCATGCAAGGCGCCGGAGACGGTCTTGACGGAAACGCCTGCACGGGCGGCTATGTCGTTGAGGGAAGCGGTCACTGGCTTGCTTTGGGTTATCGATTACCCATACCGGTATCAATCCCTTTTCGATGAGTCAAGCGGGTGCAGTTCGCCGCTATGGATCTCACATGGAGGAAGGCATGGGGCGCGTGCGCTGCAGACCGGCCCTTTACGTCATCTTCGCTCCCTCGCCGGGTTGCGGCATCCCCTCCCCGGGCGGCATGGGCGCGGCGTTCTCCAACGCAGCTCGGCAACGGCGAGAGTAGCTTCTCTGAGACCCGAACCCCGCCGAAGCGGGGTTCCTGGGCAGGCAAGCCGTCAATTGTTATGGGCTGCGCAGGCTTCGTCCATCGGAGTAGCATTGCTCCTGCCGCCCTGCGTCTGGAGATTGTCGGAATTGTTCACCGGATCGGGGCACTTGACCTTGTCCGTCTTCATCGTGCCGCCGGTTGTTGAGCCGGTTGTGGTCGTATCGGTGGCCATCGGCTTCTTGGCTTTCATGTCGCCGCTCGCGCCACCGCCTTGATCGGCCGCATTTTTGTCTATCGTGGCGCCGGCCGGCGCAGGATTGGATTGGGCGAAGGCCGATGTGGCCATGCCGATGGCAAAAAGCGAAGCTGCTACGAGTTTCATATGCATTGGGATATCCTCCTTGGGGAATTTTGCCTTATTGGCCTATCCACAACCTCACTGGCAGGTCATTGTTCCGCAACGGCTGCTGACAAATATGTGGCAGGTCTGGAGGCTTCGACCGGCAGACGCAGCAGCAATTGAACGCCTGATCGGGCGTGTCAGATCGTCCGGTCGAAGAGCGCCAGCGACCGGGTGTCCTTCAATCGGAAGACCTGGGCGGGCCGGTTGCTCGCCCGGCGCATTTCGCCCTCGACCGGCTCCAGGAAATCGGCTTCGGACATGCGCTTTCGAAAGGCCGATTTGTCGAGCTTGCGGCCGAGAAGAGTCTCATAGACCGTTTGCAGCTCGCTCAATGTGAAACGGACGGGCAGCAGATGACCGGGCAGGCTCGAATATTCGACCTTTCTGCGGATGCGGCCGAGCGCCTCCTTGAGGAGGGATGCATGGTCGAAGGCAAGGGGGAAGCCGACGCCCTCGCCCTCGATCGGCCGCCATTCAGCCTCCCCGGCCATTCCACCCTGCCGTTCGGCGACGTGATCGGCTGATAGCAGCGCGATATAGACGATGCTGATGCTCCAGCCCCTCGGGTCGCGGGTGCGGCTGCCGGTGGTTTGCAGCTGTTCGAGATAGGGTGTTTCGACCCCGGTCTTTTCCTTCAGCACGCGCCGCGCCGCAGCCTCCAGATCCACATCCTCGTCGATATGGATCCAGCCGCCGGGCAAGGCCCAGTCGCCGGTAAAGGGCGCGCTCGCCCGCCGCACGAGAAGCACGGAAAGGCCCGCCGGCGACAGCGAGAAGATCGCGAGATCGACGGTCGCGATCGGTTTGAAGGCGTCATTGTCATGCGATGTCATGATGCGAACATAGCATGTGCGAGCCTTAGTGTAAATATTCAACTAAGTTAGTTGACATTTATCACTAAGTCATGTTTTCTCCAGTTCGACACGAGCAGGGGCTCGCGCCAGCAACAGGGAAACGGTCATGTTCGGACTGCGCTTTATCAAGACGGAACCTACGCAATACGTCATCCAATATCAAAACGGCAAAGCCGTCCGCGAAGGCGCCGGACTGGCCTTCTGGCATTTCGCGCCGTCGAGCTCGCTGGTCCTGGTGCCGACGGCGAGCGTCAACGACCCCTTCATCTTTCCGCTGGTGACGTCGGACTTCCAGGAAGTGACCGTGCAGGGGCAGATCACCTACCGTATCGCCGAGCCGCGCCGCACGGCAGCGCTCCTGAATTTCACGCTCGATCACAAGGGCCGCTATGTCTCGGAGGATCCGCAGAAGCTTTCAACCCGGGTGATCGACCGCGTGCTGGTGGCGATGCGCGCCGAGGTTCAGACGCTCTCGCTCAAGGAGGTTCTTGCCTCCGGTGAGGCGCTCGTCGCCGGCGTGGCGGATGCCCTCAAAGTACATCCGACGATCGAAGCGCTCGGCCTTGAAATTCTCGGCCTGTCGCTGCTCGCCGTCATGCCGAAGGCCGAGACCGCCAAGGCGCTGGAGGCCCATGCCCGCGAGGCCCTGCTCCGCCAGGCCGACGAGGCCATCTATAGTAGGCGCAATGCCGCCATCGAGCAGGAGCGGACGATCAAGGAAAACGAGATCGCCACCGAGATCACGCTGGAGAACAAGAGGCGCCAGGTGCGCGAGGCGCAGATGGAAGCCGAACGCGCCGTGCAGGAACGGCAGCTGCAGATCCGGCGGGAAGAAATGGCCGGCAAGATTGCGCTGGAAGAGCAGAACCGCGATCTGGTGACGCTTGCCGCGACCAACGCCAAGGCTGAGGCCGATGCCCAGGCCTATGCGCTGACGGCGATGATGAAATCCTTCGAGCAGGCCGATCCGAAAGTGCTGCAGGCGCTCGCCTCGGTCGGCATGAAGCCCGGCCAGCTGATGGCGCTCGCCTTCCGCGACCTCGCCGACAATGCGACGAAGATCGGCCAGCTCAACGTCTCGCCCGATCTTCTGCGCGAGATATTGCAGCCGCAGGAGGGCAAGGACCGTGCCGGCCACTGACGAACGCAAGATCATCCTCGTCGTCCGCCCGACCCGGCTCGACGAGCTCATCGCCCGGTTCAACACGGTGCAGCAGGCGCAGTTCTATGTCGAGCATCTCGGCGCCGATTTCAGCGATTACCTCGCCGAGAAGAAGCGCTATGAAACGGCGATCGCCGAGGTGGAGGCCAGCCTGCGCGCCGTCGCCCGCGTGCAGCGTCTCGACCGCCGCTACCTTCCGAACTTCGTCTTCGGCCCCGACGATGTCGTCGTCGTGCTTGGCCAGGACGGACTGGTCGCCAATACGCTGAAATATCTCGACGGCCAGCCGGTGCTCGGCGTTAACCCGGATCCGATGCGCTGGGACGGCCTGCTCCTCCCTTTTAACCCGAAGAGCCTTCCGAGGGTGATCGGCGAGGCGCTGAGGAACAAGCGGCCGATCAAGCGCGTCAGCATGGCCAAGGCGACGCTGAACACCGGCGCCGTCATCCACGCGGTCAACGACCTCTTCATCGGCCCGCAAAGCCACGTCTCGGCCCGCTATGTCCTGCAGGCCGAAGAGCGCGAGGAGCGCCAGTCCTCCAGCGGCATCATCGTCTCGACAGGCATGGGCTCGACAGGCATGGGCTCGACCGGCTGGCTGAAAAGCCTCTATTCCGGCTGCCTCGGGGCCGCGAGCGCGCTCGGCCTCGAACCTACCGACAGGACGATCGACATGTCCTTCGCCTGGGACGCGGATTACCTGCGCTATTTCGTCCGCGAACCCTTCCCGAGCCGCACCACCGGCGCCACCATCGTCTCCGGCCTTGTATCCCAGGACCAGTCTTTGACCATCGTCTCCGAAATGCCGGAACACGGCGTGATCTTCAGCGACGGAATCGAGGCGGACTTCCTTGAGTTCAACGCCGGAACGCGGGCGGTGGTGACCGTCGCTGAAAGGCAGGGCGCGCTGGTGGTGTGAGGGGCCTCGGTGAACATATGCATGTGGCCGCCGATCGGGGCGTTGCGACATATGAAAGATCACCTATGCTGCGGATCCTCAGCGGACAACTGGAAAGCTGACACTGTCATGGGCGTTTTCGTTTTGCAGATGGGCTTCCCCGGCGTCGGGAAACTGACGATTGCGACTGAATTGAGCTCGCTCTTTCCTGCAAAAATCATCGACAATCACTGGTTCAACAATCCGATACTGCGTCTCCTGGACCACGATGGAACAACGCCTCTTCCACCGGGGGTGTGGGAATATACGGCACGGGTGCGCCAGGCGGTGTTGGATGCTATTGTCGCTTATCGGCCCTCTCCGGCGAACTTCATTTTCACGCATGCCGGTATTGCCGGTGACGAGCGCAGTGCTCGCACGTTTCAGCAGATCTTCGATGCCGCCCGACAATGCGAGGCGTTGCTGGTGCCGGTCAGATTGCTTTGCGATGAGGAAGAATTGGCGCGCCGTGTTTCAACGCCCACGCGCCGCGAGCGGTTGAAGTCAACGGATGTGCACGCGTCCCTAGACAAAAGCAGACAAGCGCGGGTTCTCGATCCCAAACATAAGCTTACCCTGGATCTGGATGTCACTTCCAAAACGGCGCAGGCGAGCGCGGCAGCGATCCTGAACCATGTCACACGCGTCATCGCCGGCGACCTCCGTTCTGTCGTTGCCTTGAATGAATATAAGACGTTGATTTGATTGCCATGTCAGGCGGTGCGGAAGCAATCATGGCGTTTGGTTTCCGCTACATCGCGGCAAGGGCCCGGATCGCCGTTGCGATCGGGGCCTTGGATAGCCCGACCCGGCGACTATTATGAAATCACAGATGATCTGCCCTGGAAACGAACAATAAGATCTTCGGCAATTGATCCTATTGGCCGCCGAACGTGTTTCGAACGGCGAACCTAAATAAGACTTGGGCTAACCGGCATCCGATTCATGATCATCCGGGTCGGGTGAGACCAATCCGCGCTGTGCATGCTTGATGTCGTCAGACAGCTGGAACCACTCGTGCGAATTGTCCGAAGAAGGAAACCGAGGGCGGGGGAAAGGCCGGGTGCGCAAAGGCGCCGACGGCCACGACGCAGAGGTTCGGTTGAAATCGCCTTCCCAGTATAAGGATGTCCCGCAATTCGGGCAGAAGTGAAACCGAACGGTGCGCCCCTGCGCCGCGTCGCGCACGAAAACCATCCGCTCACCTTCAATCGTCACCTGCGTTTTCTCAGAGATCGCGTCGCTGCCCGCCACCGCGCCAGTCCTGCGCGGGCAATCGCGGCAGTGGCACAGGCTCACCATCAGCGGATCGCCCGCGGTCTTCGCGCGGAGTGACCGCAGTGGCATTGTGCAAGTCCTTCCATGTCCGATCTCGCTTGCTTCGCTGTTGGCCCTGTTCGATGTCCGACGGGCATTCGATGAGGGATGCCGGAGAGTATAGGGTCTGGCGCTCAAAGCCCAACCGCGGGTTCGAAGGGTGGAGAAAGCGCTGGTGCTTTTCGGAGGGGTAGAAGCCCGGTGCGGGAGAAGGCGCCGGGCTTCAATAGTGATCGACAGCATGGGAGGAGGAGTGCTGTCCATCGGGCCGACGCAGCCTAGGAGGGGTATGGCGCGTCGGTTCGTTACGAGGTAGTGAGGCAATACGGCGAATTCAAGCCTGGGGGTTGCGTCAACACTGCGCAGGCGCAAGGCGCTCCATGGGCGCGACTATGTCAGCCGGTTCGGTGCTGCGTTGTCCGCGGACAACTATCCCGCTGCCGCCACAATAGGCAGGCCCTTTTGCTCCGGCAAACTGCCATCCCAGTCCTTGTTGTCCGCGGACAACCGGATGGTCAGCGCCCCTCCGTCTCGTGCAACCGCTGCCGCCGATCAACGTTTCGGTTCGCTGTGCCATCATAAGTCGGCGCGCCGGAGGTCGATGTAGTGGTCTATAGGTCGCCACTTGTTTATGTGCTAACGTTTGGCACGGCGTCTTGTGAGGGGCACATGGAGAGGAAGCTTGCGGCCATCCTTGCGGCTGACGTCGTCGGATATTCGGCGCTGATGGAGCGTGACGAGACCGGGACGTTCGAGCGTCTCGTCGGGATTCGAAAAGAACTAATCGAGCCGGAAATCGCGAAGCGGCGCGGCCGCATCTTCAAGCTCATGGGCGACGGGTTGCTCGCCGAGTTCGGCAGCGTCGTGGATGCCGTCGAATGCGCGGTGTCGCTGCAGGGCGCGCTCAAAGGGCGCAACGCCGAGGTGAAGGAGAACGAGCGGCTCGAATTGAGAATAGGGCTCAATCTCGGCGAAATCATCGTCGATGGCGAGGACTGTTATGGCGATGGCGTCAACGTGTCGGCGCGTTTGCAGCAGCTCGCCGATCCTGGCGGTGTCTGCATCTCCGGCAAAGTCGCGCGTGAGGTCGAAAAGACGCTAGCCTTCGGGTTTGAGGCGATGGGTGAGCAGCAGGTCAAAAACATCGCCGAACCGATCGCGGTTCACCGCCTCGTGCAGGAAGGGACCTCCCCGAAAGAGCGGCTGTCCAGGCCGCCTACTCTGCCGAACAAGCCGTCGATAGCCGTGCTGGCCTTTGCGAACATGAGCGGTGATCCCGAGCAGGAGTATTTTGCCGATGGGCTGGTCGAGGATGTCATCACCAATCTCTCGAAGATTCCGAGCCTGTTCGTCATCGCCCGAAATTCCACCTTCGCCTACAAAAACGGGGCGACCGACGTCAGGCAGATCGCCAGAGAACTGGGCGTCCGCTACGTGCTGGAAGGCAGCATCAGGCGGGCGGCAAGCCGTGTGCGCATCAGCGCGCAATTGATCGAGGGGAAGAGCGCCACCTATATCTGGGCCGACAAGTTCGAAGGTGCGGCCGAAGACATTTTCGATTTGCAGGATCAGTTGACCGAGCGCATCGTCGGGACGCTCGAACCGACAATCAGGCGTGCGGAGATAGAGCGGGCGCGCCGCAAGCGGCCTGACAGTCTGGACGCTTATGACTTTTTTCTTCGCGCATTGCCGCACAGCTATGCCAATACCCCCGCGGACACCAACGAAGCATTGCGGCTACTGGCCGAAGCTTTGCGTCTTGATCCCAACTATGCCGCCGCGCACGGTTATGCCGCCTGGGGATACGAGCAGCGCTTCCTGCGCGGCGGCTTCGATCCCAGAGACAGAGCCGCGGCGCTCAGCCACGCCGATGCGGCGCTCGCCACCGGCTCGGACGATCCGCAGGCGCTCTGCCTCGGAGCCTTCGTTCATGCCACGATCACCCATGACTACGAGCGCTCGATCAACGCACTCGACAGGGCTTATGCTGGACAGCAATTCGTCGCTCGCCTACGGACTGAGTGCGATGGTGCATATGTTCAACGAGACCTATGACCGGTCCCGAGATCACGCATTCAAGGCCCTTCGGCTCAGTCCGCTCGATCCGATGAACTATCATTCCTATCTCGCATTGGCATGGGTCAGCCTGTTTACCGGGCGGTTCGAGGATGCCGTGAAATACTCGGCCTTGGGCGTTCAGGTGAGTCCGGGCTTCAGCATTCTCCACGCTAGCCTGGTGGCAAGCTACGCCAATCTCGATCGTTTGGAGGCTGCGCGAGCGGCCGCCGCGCGATTGCTGAAGCTTGCCCCGGACTGGACGATCGGTGGTTTCGTGCGAATGGATGTCGTGCGGCCGCAGCTCATGAAAGGGCTGGCGTCGGCGTTGCGCAAGGCCGGCCTCCCGGAATAAGGATTTCCTGCCTGATCCTCTCCTGTATCGGTCCGGCAGGCCACATCCCGCCGCTCGAGGAGCCGAATGTCGTGGATAACAGGAGCGGCTATTGCTGGCCGTCGCCGGCGGCGCTATTGATGTGTCTAGGGACTTTTTCGCCTGTCGGAATTCAGCCTCAGGCCGCGTTTTCGGAGGCATAATTCCTCCTCTCAGGACCTGAGGGCGCCACACTCTGGCTCCTGTTGATATAACCCAAACACAGCAGTAACGAAACCAAAGTCCGGTTTTGTTTCCGTAATGCGGCAGGATTTCAACAAAATCAGCGGCTTATAATTTGCCAAACCCTAATGGGTCTGGTCTTTTTAGGGCGTCAGCCCTCCCCTGCCCCAGGAATTTCCGCAGGAAAGCAAAGGCTTGCATCCTTTAGCGGCAATCGGCGTTATCCACCAGCAAATCGGAGGATAGGGTAATGGCAGATGCGTTCCGCCTCAAGAGATTCTCGATCGCGGCGACGGTGATGGCCGCGGCGATCGGCGCGTTTGTTGTCCTCCAGGCAAGGCAGCGCGGTGCTGTTGCCCTGTCCAGCGATGCCGCCTGGGGCGGCGACGATCATGGGCGTAGCGCGGCGACGCCGGAGGCCATTCCGCTCAGCGGTCTTCGTGACGTGTTCTGGCGGGTCTTCCACGAGATCCTGAACGACCGGGTCACGCTCATTGCCGCCGGCGTGACCTTCTATTTGCTGCTGGCGATATTTCCGGCGCTGGCGGCGCTCGTTTCCCTCTATGGACTGGTTGCCGATCCGGTCACCATATCCGAACATCTTCGTGAACTGGTCGTCCTCCTGCCGCCGGGGGCCTTCGATCTTCTCGCCGACCAGCTGAAGGCGCTCATCGAGCGACGTGAGAGCACGCTCGGAATCACCTTCTTCGTGGGTCTCGCCATCGCGCTGTGGAGCACACATAACGGCACGCTCGCGATCTTCGATGCGATGAACGTGGCCTATGAGGAGGATGAGAAACGGAGCCTCGTGAGACTGAATCTGATCGGCTTCTGCTTCACCTTATGCGCAATAGTCTTCGCCGTCCTCATGGTTGCCCTCGTCGGCGTGATGCCGCTTGTGCTCTCCTTTCTGTGGCTCGACCAGTTCAAGGAGCAAATGGCGCTCCTTCTCAGATGGCCGCTGCTGCTGCTGGTGGTGGTGGTTGCGGTCATGCTGGTCTATCGCTTCGGCCCCAGCCGCGAGCCTGCCAGAGTGCGGTGGATGACATGGGGCGCAGCTCTGACGACGCTTGCCTGGGCCGTCATGTCGCTCGGCTTCTCGTTCTACCTCGAGCATTTCGCCAACTATAACGCGACATACGGCACGCTCGGTGCGTTGATCGGCTTCCTCATCTGGATCTGGCTTTCCGTCGTCATCCTCATCGTCGGTGCGGAACTGAACGCCGAGCTCGAGCATCAGACGGCCAAGGACACGACGACGGGGCAGCCGCTGCCGATGGGCGCGCGCGGGGCCTATGTGGCGGACACTTTGGGCGAGACCGTGAGCTGATCGTTAAGGAGCGGCATTGATGCCCGCTGCTTCGATGCGGTTTTGATGTATTTTATGCTTCGGCAGGTTCGACAGAGGAGACGATCATGACGGCCCCGCATCCTTCCAAAACGCATATCGGTAACCATGCACTGCATCCCGAAACGCAGATGCTGAACTACGGCTACGACCCCGAGTTATCGGAAGGGGCGGTCAAGCCGCCGGTATTCCTGACCTCCACCTTCGTCTTCAATTCTGCCGAGGATGGCCGGGACTTCTTCGATTATGTCTCGGGCCGGCGCGAGCCGCCGGCGGGCAAAGGGGCAGGCCTCGTCTATTCGCGCTTCAATCATCCCAACAGCGAGATCGTCGAGGACAGGCTCGCCGTCTATGAGAAGACGGAGAGTGGCGCGCTGTTTTCCTCAGGGATGGCGGCGATCGCCACGACCTTGTTCGCCTTCGTCCGGCCGGGCGATGCGATCCTGCATTCGCAGCCGCTTTACGGCGGCACGGAAACCTTGCTGGCAAAGACCTTCCTCAATTTCGGCGTCGCCGCGGTCGGCTTTGCCGATGGTGTCAGCGAAAATTCGGTGCAGAAGGCGGCCGACGAGGCGGTGGCCAAGGGCCGCGTCTCCGTCGTTCTGATCGAGACGCCCGCCAATCCGACCAACAGCCTGGTCGATGTCGCGATGATCCGGCGCGTTGCCGATGCGATCGGCGCAAAGCAGGGGCATACGCCGATCATCGTCTGCGACAACACCCTACTCGGGCCGGTGTTCCAGCGGCCGATCGAGCACGGCGCCGACATCTCGCTCTATTCACTGACAAAATATGTCGGCGGTCATTCCGACCTCATCGCCGGCGCCGTTCTCGGCCGTAAGGCCGTCGTCAGGCAGGTCAAGGCGCTGCGCGGCGCGATCGGCACCCAGCTCGATCCGCATTCGTGCTGGATGCTCGGCCGTTCGCTGGAAACATTGCAGCTGCGCATGGAGCGGGCAAACAGCAATGCCCGCGCGGTCGCCGATTTCCTGCGCGATCACCCGAAGGTCGAGACGGTCCACTATCTCCCCTACCACGATGCGGAATCGCCGTCCGGCCGCACCTTCGCCGCGCAATGCAGCGGCGCCGGCTCGACCTTCTCCTTCGATATCCGCGGCGGCCAGCCGGCCTCGTTCAAATTCCTGAATGCGCTGCAGGTCTTCAAGCTCGCCGTCAGCCTCGGCGGCACGGAGTCGCTCGCGAGCCACCCCGCGACCATGACGCATTCGGGGGTGCCGGCGGATGTACGTGAGCGCATCGGCGTGCTGGAATCGACGATCCGCCTGTCGATCGGCATCGAGCATCCGGATGATCTTATCGCCGACCTGGAACTGGCGCTGCAGGCGGTTTGACTCGGCAGCGCAACCGATGCCCGGCGGCGCCGGGCATCGGGCGTGACGTCATTTATCGTCGATCGTCAGTTCCGTCTCGTTCGTATCCAGCACGAAGACCGCAAGCAGTTTTGCCGGCTCGGTCGCGCTGGCGTTGGCGCTGACGCTGTGGTGATCGCCGGGGAATTCGGCGAAGCTTTCTCCTGCTTTATAGGTCTTTGTCGGGCCGTCGTTCACCGCGCTGCGGATCGAACCTTCGAGAACGGTGGCGTAGATGAAGGCCGAATCCGGATGCGTATGGCCGGGCGACGTGCCGCCGGGCTGATATTCCACCAGCACGCCCTTCATGCTTTTGCCGGGAACATTGGGAAGCTTCTGGTCGAAAACGACGCTTACCTTCGCTTTCTCGCCTCCAGCGTGAAGCTGGGTGGCGGCGGCAAGCACAAGGGCGAAGGTCGTTGCCGAGGTCATTTTCCTGAACATATCTGGTCTCCTCAGTTCATAGGGCGCGGCCTTGCTGTCAGGCGCTTTTTTTCTGGGGCGGCTGCTGGCGCAGCCAGTCTTCGAAGCGAATCCGGCCGAGCCGCGCATTGGCGCCGGCCACGAGCGAATCGTCCTCGAGTTCGACGCCGAAATAGCGGGCGTGCGGATCGGTCACCACCTGGCGCGGGTCGTTCGTCGCCTTGAAGAGGCGCGTCACGATCTCGGTGAGGCGGATCTTCTCAGGCCCGCCGATGTCGAGCGTGCCATTGACGGGTGCGGCAAGCGCCACGTCGGCCATGACATCGGCGACGTCGTCCGAAGCGATCGGCTGCAGATAGGCCGGCGACAGATGCACGGTCTGGCCGAGCGTGTTCGACTGGGCGATGCCAGCCATGAATTCGTGGAACTGGGTGGAATGCACGATCGTATAGGGAATACCGGAGCCCTTGATCAACTCTTCCTGCGCCATCTTGGCGCGCATGTAGCCGCTGCCCTGCAGGCGCTCCATGCCGACGATCGAAAGCGCGATGTGATGCTTCACGCCGGCGGCAGCCCCTGCCTCCAGCAGGTTGCGGCCCGAGGTCTGGAAGAATTCGAGAACGGCCTTGTCCTCGAAGGAGGGCGAGTTCGCAAGGTCGAGCACCACTTGAGCGCCTGCCAGCGCTTCGGCCACGCCCTTTCCGGTAATCGTGTCGACGCCTGTATTCGGCGAGGCGGCCAGCACCTCATGCCCCTTCTTGCGCAGTCTCTCCACGGTCTTCGAGCCGATCAGGCCGGTGCCGCCGATAATGACGATCTTCATGGGTAGTCTCCTTCTCCTCTGCGAGGTTTTCCTTTGTTGACTGGAAGATGGCTGCCGATATCGCCTCCTCGACGAGGCAGGCGACTTCATCGGTACGGGTCCTCACCGCGCGAAACTCCCGGCCGCGGGCGGTCGCCACCGATGCGCAGGAGAATGCGCCGGATCGCGGCCGCGAACCATTCTCCCTGCGTCGCTGTCACCCTATGCGAAGGCAGTAGGGCGGCTGGTCTTGCGTCGAAACTTTTTGCGGATATGGAGGATTTGGCCGCCGCCGGCATCAGCCGCCGGCGTCAAAAACGCGCGCGTCTCACGGGATAAGCACCAGACCGCGCTGTGTGATAAGCTTCGCCGGCTCACTTGTCGTCGAACCTGGTTCTCGACTCGCCGTCATCCTCGCCTTGTGCCGAGGATCTGCTGCCCTATCGACCGAAGGCAGATGCTCGGGACGAGCCCGAGCATGACGAAAGAGGAGTTGGGTTTGTTATCCGCTTGAGCGACAGGCGGACCATTCCCAGTGAAATGGACGCTATGATGTCGTTTATTGGCTTAAGGGTAAGCGGAAAACAATTCGTCCCGTGATCTCACTCGGATGCCCGTCACCTAATCACGAAAGCCGGACCACCTCGAAAAGCGCCGTCAGCCCGATGCCACCGCCGATGCCGATCATCGCTAGACCGGTGGCGCCGGGAGTGCCGCTGCGGACCAACTGGCTGTAGAGACGGGTCACGAGGATCGCGCCGGATGCGCCGAAGGGATGGCCGAGGGCAATAGCGCCGCCTTCCCGGTTGACCGTATCCGCTGGGATTTCGAGCTGATCGAGCGATGCCAGAACCTGGGCGGCGAAAGCCTCGTTGAATTCGATGGCGCCGATCCCGGAAAGCGAGAGGTCGGGCTGGCGCTGCAGCAGCTTTTTGGTCGAGGCGACCGGGCCGATGCCGAGCAGGTTGGGGTCGACGCCGGCCGCCGCGCTGTCGATGAAGGCGAGGCCTTTTTCGATGCCGAGACGTCTGGCCATTCCGCGGCTGATGACGAGCACCAGGCAGGCGCCGTCATTGAGCGGGCAGGCATTGCCTGCCGTCACCGAGCCATCGGCCAGGAAGACGGGCTTGAGGTTTGCCAGCGCTTGCATCGATGTCGTGGGGCGCGGGCATTCGTCCCTTTCCACCAACCCCTGGCCGGTGGAAATCTCGACGATTTCCGGCCGGAAGAGGCCGGCTTGGGCTGCCTTGACGGCGAGCCGGTGGCTGCGCAGGGCGAATTCATCCTGCCTCTGGCGCGTGATGGCAAATTCGCGGGCGACGTTTTCGGCGGCGACACCCATCTCGGGATCGCCGATTGCATCGGGGGAAAACCGGGCGCGGCCGTAGAAGCGCGGCAGGGCGCCATTGGCTTTCGGCCTTTCCACCCGCCATGGCGCGGTGCTGACGCTCTCGACGCCGCCGGCCAGAAAACAGGAACCGGCCTTTGCCTGGATCAGCCGGGCAGCCATGAGGATCGCTTCGAGGCCGGAGCCGCATTGCCGGTCGATGGCGACGCCGGGAACGGCGATCGGCAGGCCGGCGGAAAGGGCGGCGAGGCGGGCAATGTTGCCGCCGCCGCCGGCGGCATTGCCGACCAGCACGTCGTCTATGGCCTCGGGCGCGATGCCCGTCTCGGCAAGGATGCGTCGGATGACCGGCGCGAGCAGGTCGTCGGTGGCGACCGTCGCAAGCGAGCCGAAGGCCCGGACGATCGGCGTTCGGTAGGCGGCGACCACGACCGGCTGCCAATCCTCGTCAGGCTGATAGGCGTAGGACAAGGCCGTCTCCCGAAATGACCGATGCCTGCACCTGGCCGCGCGCGATCTTGCCGCTGCTCGTCATCGGCCAGGCGCCGATCTGGTAGAATTGCCTGGGGATCTTGAACCTTGCAAGCTTGCCCGCGCAATGCTCGGCCAAGATTTGCGCGTCGATCGCCTCGCCGGAGACGACGGCGACGATCCTCTGGCCGTAATAGTCATCCGGCAGCCCGAAGACGACGGCTTCCTCGACGCCGGGGCAGGTCTTCAGCGCGCTCTCGACTTCGGCGGGATAGACGTTGTTGCCGCCCGAAATCATCATGCCGCCCGCCCGGCCGATCACCTGCAGCATGCCGTTGGCGTCGATCTCCCCGAGATCGCCGACGGTGGCGCCGGCCGGTGTCACCCGGAACGCCTGGCCGTCGTCGCCCCAGAGATAGCCGTCGGCGATCAGGTCGCTGTTGACGAAGATGGTGCCCGGCACGTCGATGCCGACATCGTTTTCTTCAGGGTCGCGGATGGAAATCTCAACGCCGGGATAGGCTTGCCCCACTCGGTCGATCGGAAAATCGGTCTCGCCGCCGGCAAGCGTCGAGACCGTCATGAAGCCGATCTCGGAAGCGCCGTAATATTCCCGGACGCGAGCCTTGGGAAAGAGGCGGCGCATGGATTCGACCTCGTTGAGGTTCAGCTTGGCGCCGGCGGTCAGCACGTCGCGCAGGGAGTCGAGCGCGGGCTCGCCTGCCCATGCCCGGGCAATCCCGGCTATATGGGTCGGCACGGCGACCAGCCGTTCGATCTCTTCTGAGCCGAGGGTGCGTGCGACCGCGCCGGCATCCCACCTCCGCACCGAATGAAACGTCGCGCCGGCATCGAGGGCTTCCACCAGGGCGTAAAGCGCCATGCCATGCGCCAGAGCGCCGGGACAGAGGGTCGAGGGCGCGTTCTGGAGGTCGAAGACCAGACGCCCCCGGTCGAGGCTCCGGCGCCACTGTTCGCGCGAGCGGTAATAGGCTTTCGGCTCGGCTGTGGTGCCTGAGGTGAAGCCGATCAGGAAGATGCCTTCGGCATCCGGCAGGTCCTCGCCCGGTGCGGTGAGATCGAAGGGCTCGGCTCCGGCGATGACGACCGATATGCCGAGCCGGCGGCCGATCTCCGCACTGGGGCTCGCCTCGCCGTCGACGACAAGCACGTCGGGCGCAAGGCGCTCCAGGATGCGCTCGATCCTTTCCGCCGGCATCATCGGATCGATGACGGCGCAGGCATCCGGCAAGGCGGTGGCGGCGACGAAATATTCGGCGAAGCCGAGATGATTGCCGAGGCTGAGCGCAACGAGCTTCTGGACGCCGGGCAGATCGATCGTGCGGCGGTTCGTGACGGGAAGCTCTTGGAAAAAGCGATAGATCGCCCGCGAGCGCGCATGAAGTTCGCCATAGGTGAGCGCGTCGCCGTCGATCACCACCGCCGGCTTGTCTGGTCTCTCTGTGGCGTGTCGCAGAAGCTCTGCATGGATCGGCATGGATCAGCCCTGCGACAAGGCGGCTCTGGTCGCCTCGGGGATCGGCGTCGGGCGGTTGTCGGAGAGGCCGACGCAGACCCAGACAAGGCCGGCCGTTGCGCAATGGGCGCCGTCGCGCCGGCGAAAGAGTTCGATTGCAAAGGCGAGGCTGGTGCGCCCGATCTTCTCGACGGCGACCTTCGCCTCGACGACATCGTCGACGTCGATCGGGTTGTGAAAGGTAATCTCCGCTTTCTTGACGTGATAGGCGACACCTGAGGTGGTGTGGCGGAAATGGCCGAGGATCTCGCGGTGGCGCAGAAACTCGACGACGGCATCCTCGCAATAGTCGAGGTAGACCGAATTGTGGACATGGCCATAGATGTCGATGTCTCGCATCGAGACCCGGAACGATGCTAAAGGCCTGTCGTCAACGCTCATTCGATCACCCAAAATTGGTGGGCTGTTCTAACCGCGAGTATGTGGGGGATGCAAATGCAATATCAGGCGGTCGTGCGAAAATTCGGCCCGGCCCCGGAGGTCGCCGGGATCGAGCGGACGCCGCTGCCGGCGCTGCGGCACGACCAGGTGCGGGTACGGCTGCTCGCCCGCTCGATCAACCCCTCCGATATCATCACCATATCAGGCGCCTATGCCGGGCGCACGACCCTGCCCTTCATTCCGGGCTTCGAAGCCTGCGGCGTGGTCGAAGCCTGCGGCGAAGCGGTCTATGGGTTGAAGCGGGGGACGCGCGTGCTGCCGGTGCGCAGCGCCGGCGGGTGGCAGGAATTCAAGGACACCGATCCCAACTGGTGCCTGCGCGTGCCCGACGCGCTCTCCGATTTCGAGGCGGCGACCAGCTACGTCAACCCGATGACCGCCTGGCTGATGCTGCATGGGAAGATCGGGCTGAGACCGGGCATGCGCATCGCCGTCAATGCTGCCGCCTCTTCGATCGGATCGATCCTGATCAGCCTCGCAAATGCTACTGGCGTCGAGCCGGTGGCGATCGTCCGCAGCGAGAAATCCCGCCAGCGCCTGCGCGGCCGGCTCGAGACGGTTATCATCGACAGGGAGGACAGCGATCTGGCAGCCGGCCTCGCCGGCCGGCATGGGCTCGACGCCGTGCTCGACTGCATCGGCGGCCCGCGCGCCTCGGTGCTTGCGGATGCGCTCAAGCCGGGTGGCCATTTCGTGCATTACGGCCTGCTTTCTGGCCAGAGCATCCCGAATTCCTTCTGGTCCTCCCATCCCAATATCACCTTTTCCTTTTGCCACCTCCGGGAATGGGTTCATTCCGAAACGATGGACAATGTCCAGCGCGCCTATTGCGAGGTGGCGGCGCAGATCGCCGCGAAGGTGATCGCAACCGAGGTGCGGGAGGTGTTTCCACTGGAAAGGATCGGCGAGGCGCTGCAAGCCGCCCTTCCTTTCCGGACTGGCGGCAAGGTGCTGCTCGCCTGATGGGGCCGGGTTGACCTCAGCCCTTGGTCATCCGGCAGTCAGACGAGCGACAGCTGCGCCGCGCACCAGTCCCATACCGCGTCCACGGCGTTTCGCGGCGATGACAAGCGTTTGCGGACGAGGAAGTAATCGGCGCCGACGGACGCCGTTACATCCGTCACTTGTACCAACCGCCCGGCTTCGAGATCGGCCATCACGAAGGCCCGGCAGGCGAGCACGACGCCCTGGCCGGCAAGTGCGGCGTCGAGCGCCAGCGTCGTATGGTTGAAGGCCACGCCGGGCAGCTTCTCGCGGATTCCGAGGAACGTCCCCAGCGATCATGCGAGTCATGCAGAAGCGGCAGCTTGCAAAGTTCTTCCCCGCTCAACGGGAGGGTAAGGCCCTTCACCAGATGCGGGCTTGCGACCGCCACCAGTTCCTGGCGGAACAGCAGCTTCGCCTCCAACGTCGCCGGAAAAGCCTGGCCGGTCAGGCGCACGGCGATATCCACCTGGTCGCGGTCGAAATCCGCCAGCGTCTCGGTGGCGACCGTCCGCAGATCCACATCGGGAAGGGCGCTGTAGAACTCGCCGAGGCGCGGGATCAAAAGCTTGGCGGCGACGGTGGGGGTGACGCTGATCGTCACGGTTTCCGGCCGCGCGAAAAGCCGTCCGGTCGCCTCGCCAAGCATATCGAAGGCGCGGGTGACGTCGGAGAGATAGGACGCACCCTGCGCAGTCAGCGCAAGGCCGCGAGGCTGGCGCTGGAACAGCCTGAGCCCGAGCTGATCTTCCAGCGCGCGAACCTGCTGGGCGACCGCGCCCTGCGTGACGCCGAGCTCCTCGGCGGCGGCGCGGAAGTTCAGCCTGCGGCCCGAGGCTTCGAAGGCGCGCAGGGCATTCAAAGGCGGCAGCGCGCGGCGGGATTGTATCATCGGGGCCTTCCAGTAGATTTTCTACAGTCTCGCATGTTTCTTTCTCGCGCGAAACTGAGGATTACATCTGCCATAATGCGCCGCAAATTCAGCTGTCGGAGGTTTCTATGTCTGAAGGAAAAGTCGCTCTCATCACCGCAGGCGGATCCGGCATGGGCGCCGCGGCCGCGCGTAAACTGGCCGCGGACGGCTATCACGTGGCCGTGCTCTCCTCCTCCGGCAAAGGCGAGGCGCTGGCAAAGGAACTCGGCGGAGTCGGCGTCACCGGCTCCAACCAGTCCAACGACGACGTGAAGCGGCTCGTCGATCTCTCGATGGAGCGATGGGGGCGCATCGACGCGCTGGTCAATTCCGCCGGCCACGGCCCGCGCGCGCCGATCCTCGACATCTCAGACGAGGATTGGCACAAGGGCATGGAGGTCTATTTCCTGAGCGCGGTGCGCCCGATCCGGCTGGTGGCGCCGATCATGGAAAGCCAGGGCGGCGGCGCCATCGTCAATATTTCGACGGCATGGGCTTTCGAACCCTCGCCGATGTTCCCGACCTCGGCCGTCTTCCGGGCGGGGCTGGCGAGCTTCACCAAGATCTTCGCGGATAGCTATGCGGCCAAGAACATCCGCCTGAACAACGTCCTGCCCGGCTGGATCGACAGCCTGCCCGCCACCGACGAGCGGCGCGACAGCGTTCCGATGCACCGCTACGGCACCAGCGAGGAGATCGCGGCGACCATCGCCTTCCTCCTGTCCGAGGGAGCGGGCTATATCACCGGCCAGAACATCCGCGTCGACGGCGGCATCGCCCGTTCCGTCTGAGCGGGGGCCACCGGTGGATCTGACCGATATCGACGCCTCGGCATGGGCGGAGCTCGAAATGGCTGCGGCGGATCCGCAGTCGGGTTTCCGCTATCTCAACCTCTGCTCCGTCGATGCCGAGACGAGGCCGCAGGCGCGCATGGTCGTGCTGCGGGGCGCCGACAAATCGGCGCGGCGTCTCGAGTTTCATACGGATACGCTGAGCCCGAAATGGCGTGAGCTTTTCGCAAATCCTCATGTCACGGTCCTCAGCTTCAGCGCCGAAAGCCGGCTGCAGCTTCGGCTTCAGGGAAAGGTCGAGCTTCATGGGCCGGGAAGCGGAGCGGCAGACGCCGCATGGGACAAGCTGCCCGCGCGGACAAGGATGACCTATACGGGCGGCCCGCCCGGGGAGGAACGCGTCTTCGAAACGATCGACACGGCGGAGCCTGCGGATGAGGCAGAGGCAAAGGCACGCTTCGGCGTCTTGATCTTCCGGGCTTGGACGCTGGATTGGTTCCAGTTGCGGCAGCAGGACAATCAACGCGCCCTGTTCTGTTATGACGAAGCCGGCGCCCTCTCCGATTGCCGCTGGGTCAATCCCTGACCTGAAATCGCCGCGCTTTCGGAGGTTGAGCGGAGGGCGATCAATCGATCCTGGGACGTGCCGGCTCCTCGATGATGCCGGAGAAGTAAAGGTCCGACCGATCCGGCAGGGAGATCCCGTGTTCACCCCACACGGGATCTCTTGATTGCTGGCCTCGTTCGCTATGGGCGGGCGCTCGGCACAAGGCCAAGGATGGCCGAATAATACCGACACGCGACACCTTATCAGGAGCTTTGACAGCCAGGCGGGATCGGGTAGCATCTTGGGCAGCGGCGAGCCGGCAAAGCGGCCGCCCGGGGAGATGCCATGATGAAGCACAGATTTTTGATGTTCGCGGTGCTCACGATCGGCTCGGCATGGCCGGTGTCCGACCTCGCTGCGGCGCAGCCGATTTTCTGGAGCACCTTGCGGCCGGCCGATCAGGCCAGGGCGACAGTTCCGCTGTCGCCAAAAACGGTCAGCGGCCCGCAGGGGGAAACGCTCGTCTGGCGTGACGAGGGCCATCCGGTCGAATTGACGGGCTTCGTCCTGCCGATCGATCAGGAAGGCGATCTCGTCTATGAATTCATGCTGGTGCCCTGGGCCGGAGCCTGCAGCCACATGCCCTCTCCGCCGCCCAACCAGCTGGTGCGCATCGTTCCGCAAGAACCTTTGCACCTTGAAAAAATCTACGAAACCGTCACTGTGACGGGCACGCTGCGGCCCGGCCTTGATCAGGCGCAGTTCTTCATGATCGACGGCGTCCGCGTCCTGTCCTACGGCTACAGCATGGCCCATGCCGAGGTGGCGAAGGCGACGTTGACGAAAGATCCCGATCTGCTGTCGCTATCGCCTTTCGGGGTTGTGCCGCGTTAGCGGAAACCGCAGAGATTCTTGCGCGAACGCCGTCGATCGCGTATATACTATGAAGTATATACAAAATCGCGGAGACCTCTCCATGCCGCAATATGCGCGCGTCTTTCAATCCGGCAATTCGCAGGCCGTCCGGCTGCCGAAGGAATTCCGCTTCGATGTCGACCAGGTGGAGGTGACGCGTGAAGGAGATGCGGTCATTCTGCGGCCGCGCGCCGATCCCGGCACGCGCTGGGCGTCGCTGAGGAGCGCTCTCGAACGCGGCCTGAGTGACGATTTTCTGGCGCAAGGACGGGAGCAGCCGGAGGATCAGGAGAGGCCGGATCTTCAGGACCTCTTCAAGTGATCACGCATCTTATCGACACCAATGCGGTAATCGCGCTGATCGGCAGAAAGTCCGGCGCGCTGCTGAAGCGCGTGGTCGACAGCGACGAAGGATCGATCGGGCTTTCGACGATCGTCATGCATGAGCTCTATTACTTCGCCTATAAGAGCGCGAAAATCTCCTACAATCTCGAAACCCTGCGCCTGTTCATGGCGGATTTCCCCGCCGTCGGTTTCGAGCGCGAGGATGCGCTGGCATCAGGAGAGATCCGCGCTGCATTGGCGGCAAAGGGAACGCCGATCGGTCCCTACGATGTGCTGATCGCTGCCCAGGCGAAGACCCGTGATCTCATTCTCATCACGAACAATGTCGGCGAGTTCCGGCGCGTGGATGGCCTGGACGTCGAGGATTGGACGGTCTGATGAAAGCGCTGGAAGCCGGCTCGGCTTCCCACGCAATCAGCCTATCCGGAGAGGGGCGTGCCCTCTCCGGACATACGGCCTCGTGTCAGATATCAAAGGAGCTCGGCAGGATCACGACGTCGCGCATGGTCACGTTGCGCGGCCGGGTCAGCATAAAGACCACGGCTTCCGCGACATCTCGAGGTTCAATCAGCGCGCCCGCCTCTTTGCCTCGAGCAGGGTCTCCGCCGGCCCGTCTTTCAGCAGAGCGCTGCTGCTGCGTCTTGGCAGGGACGGTCTGAGCGCCGAGGACTGATGGGGCAGGCCGGAGCGCGGAAACGACTCAGGAAAGAATGGCTTCGTTGGCAGTGCCCTGCGCCCGATCAACCATCAGGCGTCTGGAGAATTGAAAGGCCGGGCGGTCGCAGCGACCCAGGAGTCTCGCGTAAAAAACCCGGGCGCAGCCGAAACTGCGCCCGGGCAAAATTTGTGGAACCGATCAGACGAGGTCGAAGCGGTCGGCGTTCATCACCTTGTTCCAGGCGGCGACGAAGTCCTTGACGAACTTCTCCTTGGCGTCGGCCTGGCCGTAGACTTCGGCGAAGGCGCGCAACTGCGAGTGCGAGCCGAAGATCAGGTCGACGCGAGTGCCGGTCCACCTGGCCGCACCCGTCTGGCGGTCGCGGCCTTCATAGACGCCTTCCTTGCCGGCGGGAACCCACTGTGTGGCCATGTCGAGCAGGTTGACGAAGAAGTCGTTCGTCAGCGTCTCGGGACGGGAGGTGAAGACGCCGTGCTCGGGGTTGCCTGCTTTCAGCACGCGCAGGCCGCCGACGAGGACGGTCATCTCGGGACCGGTCAGCGTCAGCAGCTGGGCGCGGTCGACGAGGGCTTCTTCCGGCTTCATGAACTGTAGGCGCTGGCCGTTCACATAGTTGCGGAAGCCGTCGATGCGCGGCTCGAGCGCTGCGAAGGAATGCGCGTCCGTCTGGGCTTCGGAAGCATCCATGCGGCCCGGCGTGAACGGCACGCTGACGGCGGTGCCGCCGGCTGCAGCAGCCTTTTCGACGCCGGCAGCACCGGCAAGCACGATCAGGTCGGCGAGCGAGACCTTCTTGCCGCCGGTCTGGGCGGCGTTGAAGTCTTTCTGGAGGCCTTCGAGGACGCCGAGCACCTTGGCGAGCTGGGCCGGCTGGTTGGCCTCCCAGTCCTTCTGCGGAGCAAGGCGGATGCGGGCGCCATTGGCGCCGCCGCGCTTATCGGAGCCGCGGAAGGTCGAGGCCGAGGCCCAGGCGGTCGAAACCAGCTCCTGCACAGAAAGGCCGGTGGCGAGAACCTTGGCCTTCAGCTGGGCAATATCCTTGTCATCGACGAGCGGATGGTCGACGGCCGGGATCACGTCCTGCCAGATCAGGTCTTCGGCCGGAACCTCGGGGCCGAGGTAACGCACCTTCGGGCCCATGTCGCGGTGGGTCAGCTTGAACCAGGCGCGGGCGAAAGCGTCGGCGAACTGATCGGGATTCTCCAGGAAGCGGCGCGAGATCTTTTCGTAGATCGGGTCGAAGCGGAGCGAAAGATCGGTGGTCAGCATCGTCGGAACATGCTTCTTCGCGCCGTCATAGGCATCCGGAATGGAGGCTTCGGCGTTCTTCGCCCGCCACTGATGCGCGCCGGCCGGGCTCTTCGTCAGCTCCCACTCGTAGGCAAAGAGGTTTTCGAAGAAGTAATTGCTCCACTTGGTCGGCGTCTGCGACCAGGTGACTTCGAGACCGGCGGTAATGGCGTCCTTGCCGACGCCGGTGCCGAACGAGCTCTTCCAGCCGAGGCCCTGGTCCTCGATCGCGCCGCCTTCCGGCTCGGCGCCGATGAAGGACGGATCGCCGGCGCCATGCGTCTTGCCGAAGGTATGACCGCCGGCGATCAGTGCTACGGTTTCCTCGTCGTTCATCGCCATGCGGGCGAAGGTTTCGCGAATGTCGCGCGCTGCAGCGACCGGGTCAGGATTGCCGTTCGGGCCTTCCGGGTTGACGTAGATGAGGCCCATCTGCACGGCGCCAAGCGGTTCGGCCAGCTGGCGTTCGCCGCTATAGCGCTCGTCGCCGAGCCAGGTACCTTCAGGACCCCAGTAGAGTTCTTCCGGCTCCCAGACGTCGGCGCGGCCGCCGGCGAAGCCGAAGGTCTTGAAGCCCATGGATTCGAGCGCGACGTTGCCGGTGAGGATCAGAAGGTCGGCCCAGGAGATGCTGTTGCCGTATTTCTGCTTGATCGGCCAGAGCAGACGGCGGGCTTTGTCGAGGTTGGCATTGTCCGGCCAGCTGTTCAGCGGCGCAAAACGCTGCTGACCCTGCCCGGCGCCGCCGCGGCCGTCGGTGATGCGATAGGTGCCGGCGCTGTGCCAGGCCATGCGGATGAACAGGCCGCCGTAATGGCCGAAGTCGGCCGGCCACCAATCCTGCGAATCGGTCATCAACGCGTGAAGATCCTTCTTCAGCGCGTCGAGATCGAGCTTCTTGAACTCTTCGGCATAGTCGAAATCCTTGCCCATCGGATCGGCGCGGCCGGAATTGTGATGAAGAATCTGCACGTTCAGCTGGCCCGGCCACCAGTCACGATTGGCTCGGCCGCGCGGCGTATTGCCATGGGCCACAGGACATTTGCCTGCGGTGTCAGTGGGGTTGTCCATGATCGTCTCCTTCATTGCTTGATCTGTCTGCGGTTCAAAAAGATGAGCCGAGCTGGCGCCCCACTCTCTCCCTTGCAGTCTTCATATCGGAAGCGTTCAATAATTTTAAGTTGGATTTACTGATTGCTGCGATAAGCTGAGCTTATGAAAAATCTTACCCTGAAACAGCTACGTTATTTTGAAGCCCTGGCAAGGGATGGTCGCTTTCGCCGTGCCGCCGATACCTGCGCCATCTCCCAGCCGGCGCTCTCCATGCAGATCAAAGAACTTGAGCAGGAGTTGGGCAGCGAACTCTTCGAGCGCAGCGCCCGTGAGGTGAAGCTCACCCCCTTCGGCCAGACCTTTGCGCTGCGCGTCCGCGATATCCTGCGCGCCGTGGACGAGCTCGGCGAGTTTGCCCGCGCCTCCCGCGACAGCTTCCTGACGCGCCTGCGCATTGGCATCATCCCGACGATCGCACCCTATCTGCTGCCGGCGATTATAAACGATCTCAACAAAAGCTTCGCGGGGATTCAGATCGAGGTGCGCGAGACGCAGACGGCCAAGCTGGTTCAGGAACTGGCGCAGGGCCAGCTGGATATGGCGATCGTCGCGTTGCCGGTGTCGGAACCCTCGCTGACCGAACTCGAGCTGTTCAAGGAAGAGTTCGTGCTGGTCAGGCGGCACGAGGACGGCGGCAAACCGGTGCCCGAACGCGAGGCGTTGCGCGAAATGCGGCTGCTGCTGCTCGAAGAGGGCCACTGCTTCCGCGACCAGGCCCTGTCATTCTGCAAGGTCGGGCCCGCCCGCCCGCGGGAAATCATGGAAGGCAGCTCGCTCTCCACCCTCGTCCAGATGGTCGGCGCCGGCATTGGCGTCACCCTGATTCCGGAGATGGCCGTTCCCGTCGAAACGCGCTCGGCCCGCGTCTCGATCTCCCGCTTCCCGTCACCCCGGCCATCGCGAACCATCGGCATGGTCTGGCGCAACTCCACGCCGATGGCCAAGCAGCTGCAGGAGGTCGCCGAGGCGGTGCGCCGCTCGGCGGAGACGATGCGCGAGAAACATGCCGGTGGGGCGGCAGCTTTCGCGATAACTGCGTGAGCCGCAATGTATCCGACACGAACCGTACAACCGGCTCTGATTGTGGATATCCCGCGCGTTTGAAGCGCGGGCGCCCTCGCCTTACGAGCGGCGTTTGAACGTATGTTCGGCTGCCGGGAACTTTCGCGTGCGCACCTCGTCGGCATAGGCGGCGGCGGCGTCTGCGACCCTCTTGCCGAGTTCATCGTAGCGCTTGACGAAACGCGGCTTGAAATCGTTGAAGAGGCCCAGAATGTCGTCCGATACCAGGATCTGGCCGTCGCAGGCGGAAGAGGCGCCGATGCCGATGGTGGGTATGTGGATGCCTGCGCTCACCTCGCGGGCGAGCGGCTCGACCGTGCCCTCGACGACAACGGCAAAGGCGCCCGAGCCGCCGATGGCATGGGCGTCGCGCCGGATCTTCGAGGTCTCGTGTTCGGAGTGCCCTACGGAACGATAGCCGCCGGCAGTTTGAACCTGCTGCGGCATTAGCCCGATATGCCCCATGACCGGGATCCCGCGCTTCGTTAGAAAGGCGATGGTCTCGGCCATCTCCTCGCCGCCTTCCAGCTTGACGGCGTCGCAGCCGGTTTCCTGCAGGAGGCGCACGGCATTGCGGAAGGCAATCTCCTTTGATTCCTGGTAACTGCCGAACGGCATGTCGACAACGACGCAGGCCCTGGCGACGCCGCGCATCACAGCCTTGCCGTGGGCGATCATCATATCGAGCGTGACGCCGATGGTGGTCTCCATGCCGTAGAGCACCATGCCGAGCGAATCCCCGACCAGCAGCAAGTCGCAATGCTCATCGAGCAGCCGCGCCATCGGCGTGGTGTAGGCGGTCAGGCAGACAATCGGTTTGCCGCCCTTCATGGCTGAGATGCGGGCTGGGGTAAAACGCTTCTGGGATCCGACCGCACTCATCTGCTCACTCCCTTTCCCGGCAAGCCTCGCTCGCCAACAATTCTGTCGTTCCCGACGACCCTGTTGTCGAGGAGCCGCGTCGACCCGACCCGTACGAAGAGCGCCACGACAACCGGCGCCGTGATCGAGGTGACCGGCTGCAGCGTCGAGGCGTCCCTGACCGCAACGACCTCGGGCTTTGCCAGCGGTTCGCGATTGAGAAACGCCGTCAGCTTCGCCTCGAGTTCGCCGGGATCCGCAACGCCGCCGGCGACGAGACGCTCCGCCTCGTCGAGGGTCTGAGGGATGATCACCGCGGCCCGCCGCTCCGCCTCGCTGAGATAGACATTGCGTGACGACAGGGCGAGCCCGTCGCCGTCCCTTACGGTCGGCACGGCAATGACACGCACTGGCAGGGCGAGATCGTCCACCATCCGCTTGATGATGACGACCTGCTGGTAGTCCTTTTCTCCGAAGTAAGCGGTCTGCGGCTGCACGATGTTGAAAAGCTTGCAGACGACAGTCGCCACGCCGGCGAAATGCCCGGGTCGCACCGCGCCTTCCAGCTCGCCGCCGAGATCGGGAAGATCGACGACGGTCTGCATCGGGCGGGGATACATGTCCTCGACACCGGGCGAAAAAAGGAAATTGACGCCGGCCTGTTTCAGCATGGCTGAATCGCGCTCCAGATCGCGCGGATATTTGCTGAGATCTTCCGCCGGGCCAAACTGCAGTGGATTGACGAAAATCGAGACGACGACGATGTCGTTCTCGGCGCGGGCACGCGCGACAAGCTGCATATGACCGGCATGGAGATAACCCATCGTCGGCACGAGTCCGATGGTGCGCCCTTGCCGCTTCAGCGCGTCGAGCGTGTGGCGCAGCTCGTCAATGCTCGAGAAAACCCGCATGTATCCTCCCGGCCGGTCACTCTTCTTGGGCGCGGATAAGAAGTGTAATCGATGCGAGAGGTCAATGCACATTCCGCAATAAAAACGATTATATAGAATGGCACTTCGATAGGGCCGGGCCATATCAGCGGGGAAATGGCAGCGTGCTGCGGGACTAGCCATGTGCGAGCAGTGGCGCTATTGGCACCGTCCGTCAAGATACCATCACAGTCGGCAGTTATGGAGAACGCATGGAAACACCCTGGAAGATCAGCCGCGGGCCGATTGCGGCGACCGAGCTCGACGTGCAGAAGGCCAACGCGATCAACAGCATGTTGATCCGGCCGGTCGGCGTGCTTCCGGCCAAGCCAGGCGATCCGGTCCTCCCCTTCGCCGTCGGCCTGTTCAACGAGCTGCGCCCGCTCTTGAAGCCCGATGCCGGCGTGACGACGCTCCGGCGCGCGACTGCTGCCTATGTCCATTGCCGGCGTTATTATTTCGCCAGCGCCCAGCCCGATTCCATGCGCCACAACATCGACGGCCAGCCGGTCGAGCCTTTGTCGGTGGAAGATCGGCTGGTCGCGCAGAAACGCTTCCTGAGCCTCAAGCAGAGCGTCAAGGCCGAGGCGCCCGAACCGGCGCCGGCTCCCTCTCCCGTCCCGAGCAAGAACGAACAGATCCGCGCCGCCCTTCTGCGCGGCAGAAAGAGCACCGTCAGCTAGCAATGTCGATTGGCGGATCCTTCGCCCGCAAGAGCGCCATCAGCATCGGGCCGAGCGCGAATTCACCGCGTCCGGCGCGTCGCGTGAGATCCCTTAGATAGCCGCCGGCGGAGTTGATGCACCCTCCCCTTTGCAGGATGCAGGCCATGATGGTGGCGGCATTTTCCGGCCCCATCACCGAACAGGCTTCCACATAGGCCGGCGGGCTGACGCGCAGCATCGCGCGCACGGTGACCGCCGCCACCATGAGATCCCGCCAGCTGCCGATGGCCCCGCCTGGACCGTAATCGATGATATCGGGGCAGGCCTGCAGCACCTTGCCGAGCGGGAAGGAGTTCAATCTCCTGGCATGCGTCCGGGATACGGCCTGCAACCCCTGCCCGCCGTCCCCTCGCCTGCCCTGCTGATGGTTTTTCAGCTCTGCTCTCGGCTGATCGTCCGGCCTCGCCTCCTGCCCCGTCTCCAGGCCGAGTTCAGATTCAGATAGGGATTCGGGATTCGAATTCTGTATGTGGCGCTCAAACTGGGATTCATTGGTGCTCGCCATTTGTACTTTCTCACGCGATTCCAATGTGTTGATGATGGTGAGGCGGAGCATCTCCAGCTTTTCGAGGACAGGTGGCAGATTGTCGAGCGTTGCCGCCTTCGGGTTGCGCTGCAGCAGCGCGTGAAACAGCGAAGAGATCCGCTCCCACTCGCCGGGAACGGCCTCCTCGACGGCCGCGGCGAGCAGCTTGGCGATATCGCGCCGGCAGATCGTCAACCGCTCCTTCATTGCCCGCAGCATATGCCGGTCGGCGGCGAGTCCGGCCGCCATCGCCTCGATCTCCGAGGCGCGGGCCAGAAGCGGGGCGAGACTGAAACCATAGGCCTCGTCGATCCCGCCTGCCCTGCCGCGGCGGACATAGCGCTTGCCGTTCGGGCTGTCCTTGCGGGAGATCAGGCCGGCCTCGACCAGCACCGCGAGATGCCGGCGCAGCGTTGCGGCGGCCATGCCGCGTGCCCGGAGCGAAAGCTGAGCGTTCGAGGGAAAGACCACCAGCCCCTTTTCGCTGGAGAGCTCGTCCTCGGGATAAAAGCTCAGCAGCGCATCGAGCACGGTGAGCGCCCGGTCGGTCACGTGGAGCCCTGCCCGCGCTTCGCAGACCGATCTGAACAATTTCCACTTGTTGCGCGTCGTTCCGGCCGCGATTGCTTCGCCGCGCCGCTGTTTCAGCAGCAGGGCAAGCGACATCGGCCGCCGCCCGAAGGGCGTCGTCACAGATTCACTCTCCATTTCCTTCACCTCTATTCAGGCAAAAGAAATCCGCTCACCAAAACGATGCGAGGGTTGAGGCTACTGCAGCGTCATTGCCGCATCTGAAAAGACACGGGCGGGCGCTTCAGGACTCTTGACGGGGATTCGGGAAAATGCGATTCTCTGTCTTGCTTAAGGATGTGAGAAGGGCTTCCACGACTCGTTCGTTTGGGGGCCTTTTTCTTTTGCGGTTTCAGTCTCCTTATTTGCCCTCCTCAGCGAGGAATTGCTCATAGAGCGCATCCAGCCTGCCGGAGAGAAATTCACCGAAGCGGCCGGCATTTTTCGCCTTCATCGAGAGCGAGAACGCCTTGCCGTCATTCTTCATTTCCGCCTGCACCGCCTTGTCCAGCGGCTGCCATGTCACCTTCCTGGCGGCGGTGGTCTTCTTCACCGGCCGCGCGCTTTTGTTCAGCGCCGCATAGAGCGCTTCGAAACGTTTGTCGGAAGGTAACTGATGAAAGTTGTCCTCTTCGAGGACCTTGGCGACACTTGCCGTATTGGCCGATTTGCCGGCGAGCAGCGATAGTTCCACCCAGCGCTCGCGCCCGACGCCGGGCGCGGGTCCGATCGCCTGGACGACATCCTGCGACAGGCGGCCCATGACCGACAGCATCTTCGAGACCGAAGCCGCATTGGCGGCGAGCGCCGTCGAGATGACCTCCCTGTCGTAGCCGAGCTCTTCCAGCCGCCTGGCAAAAAACGCGCGCTCGATGAAGGTGAGGTCGGCGCGCGCCGAATTTTCCTGGCCTTGGGCGATGACATGGGTCCGGTCGTCCATCGTCTTGACGACGGCGCGGACATTGCGGCCGAGTGCGCGGGCGGCGCGCAGGCGCCGGTGGCCGAAGACCACCTGATAACGCCCCTCGATCCTGGTGTGGGGACGCACCAGGATGGGCGTGTCCTGCCCACGCGCGCGGATCGCTTCGACCAATGCTTGGAAGTCCTCGTCATCCTCGGAGAGGCGGTCCTTGACGAAGGAGGCTTCGACGAGATCCGGGTCGAGGTCGACAACCGCCTCGCCCTCCAGGAATTTTTCCGCCTGCTTGGCGAGTTCATCCAGAGAGCGGACGAGTGACCGGCCTGCGCCGCGCATCGCATAATTCGGCGCGCCCGCGTTTTCATCGGGCATATCGGCGAGCCCCTCCAGCAGATTCTTTCGTGCCATCAGCTTCCTCCGATTGCGGTCATTGCATTGATTCGGTTCAAGGAAACGGCGAACTTGTCAGCCGACAAATTCACCGCCCCCATGCCTGGTGAATGAGGCCGGCGATCTCCGCATTGACGGCGTCCATCGCCTCGATCGCGCGATCATAGGTTCCCCGGTTCATCGAGGATCGCTCGACCTCGTAAAGCGTCTGCTTGGTGATGCCGGCATCCGAGATCGCCGTCGATTTGACCATCTGGCTCTTCAGCATGAATTCGTGGAACATGGTCGACATGAACCCGACCATTTGCGCCTGCGGCACGTCGGTCGGCTCATAACGGGTAATGAGATAGCGGTACCAGGAAAGGTTCACCTCGGCGCCGGCCGCGCGAATCGGCTTCAGGATGCCGCCGAGCATGAGCAGGAACTGGCCCATCGACATGACGTCGAGCATCTGCGGATGGATGGTGATCAAGACGCTGGTCGCAGCCGTCAGCGCTGTCAGCGTGAGGTAGCCGAGCTGCGGCGGGCAATCGATGACGACGACATCGTAGCGATCGTCGACCTCGGCAAGCGCCCGCGAGATGCGCGTGAAGAAGGTCTTGCCGTCATTGCTCGATTTGTCGGCCATGGCGAGCGGCGTGTCGTATTCGTATTCCTGCAGATCGAGATTGGCCGGCACGATATCGAGGCCGGGGAAATTGGTCTTGTGGATGATCTCCGAGAGCTTCTTCTTCTCGCCGTCATAGCGGATCGCCTCATAAAGCGAGGAGGCCTGGTCGAATTCCGGCTGGAAGCCGTGCAGGGAAGAGAGCGAAGCCTGCGGATCAAGATCGACGGCGAGCACGCGGTGGCCGGTCAAGGCCAGATGCTGGGCGAGATGGGCCGCCGTCGTCGTCTTGCCCGAGCCGCCCTTGAAGTTGACGACGGCAATGACCTGCAGCTTCTCATGGCCGCGGCGGTGAGGCACATACATGCGGCTCTCGGAGCGGCCATGCGCATCGAGATAGCGCCTGAGCTCCAGCATCTGCTCGGCGCTGTAGGAGCGGCGGCCGGAAGGCGAGGTCTGCGGGCAGGGGCCTTTGCCTTCGAGATGCAGTTTCTTCAGCGTGCTCTGCGACGCCCCGACGTAATTGGCGACCTCGGCAAGAGAGAAGCTGCGGAGCGTCTTCTTCGCGTTTGGCGGAAAGCGCTGCACGCTCAAGAGATGCAGCTTCTTCGAAATCACGTCGCCGTGCTCGAGAATCTGATCCTCGAAATGCGGCGGCGCGGCCTTCAAGGCGTTCGAATTAGCGTTCATCGGCGGCAATCTCTCGGATAACGATTTTCGGGATCAAAAGCCCCTGTAACCGTTATTATCCGCGATTCTCCGATGCCGGCCAAGAAATTTAAGGTTAACGGATATTAACCTTTTCGGTGCTCGTTCAAGCACTTGGCGCTTGCTGCATGATGTCTGAAGGGCCTGAGCCATTGGGGGCCGGGGGCGCGGACAACGCGCCCCCGGCGGCGCCCGGCCGAAGGGGAGGGGCATTCGGCGGGCTTAACTCAACGGCGTTTCGCCTGTGGTGATCCGCTGCTCGTCCGCGCCGAAGAGGTGCACGGCATCGTGGATCGGCGCGATCTTCAATATATCGCCGGGCGCGGCCCTGATCCGCTCGCGGAAGACGCAGGTGAGCGTCTGCGCTCCCAGCCGGACGAGGACAAGGGTTTCCGAGCCCGTCGGTTCGACGACGATGGTTGTCACCTCGATGCCGTCGGGGGCGAGCCTGATATGTTCGGGACGGATGCCGTAGATGACGGCGTTTGCCGGGCGGCGCTCGCTCGGCAGCAGCAGGCCATCCTCAGTGCGGAAGCCGTTCTCCGTCATGCTGCCTTTGATGAAATTCATCGCCGGCGAGCCGATGAAGCCGGCGACGAAGAGATTGCTCGGCCGGTCGTAAAGTTCGAGCGGCGAGCCGGACTGCTCGATCAGCCCGTCCTTCATGACGACGATCTTGTCGGCCATGGTCATGGCTTCGATCTGGTCGTGGGTGACGTAGATCGTCGTTGTCTGCAGCCGCTGGTGCAGTTCCTTGATCTCCGAGCGCATCTGCACGCGCAGCTTGGCGTCGAGGTTCGACAAGGGCTCGTCGAACAGGAAGACGGCGGGATCGCGCACGATGGCGCGGCCCATGGCGACGCGCTGCCGCTGGCCGCCGGAAAGCTGCTTCGGATAGCGCTCCAAGAGATTTTCGAGGCCGAGGATCTTTGCCGCATTGCCGACCCGTTTGTCGATTTCCGTCCGCGGCATCCGTTTCAGCCGCAGCGAGAAGCCCATGTTCTTGGCCACCGTCATATGCGGATAGAGCGCGTAGTTCTGGAACACCATGGCGATGTCGCGATCCTTCGGCGCAAGCTCGTTGACGATATGCCTGCCGATCTGGATCTGGCCCGAGGTGATGCCCTCCAGCCCGGCGATCATCCTCAGAAGCGTCGATTTCCCGCAGCCGGAGGGGCCGACCAGCACGACGAACTCACCGTCGCCGATATCGACCGACACGCCTTTGATGGCTTTGAACGCGCCGTAATCCTTGCGCGCATTGTTGACCGAAACATGGGCCATGAAACTCCTCCAGAATTCGCCGTCAAAGTCCGTTCAAGACGCTTTTGAGAAAATCGAGGCCAAGGCGCTCGCCTTCCTTGCGCGCATGGAGATCCTTGCCCGGCCAGCCATAGGCGGCATCCTCATGCTCGATCGAGAGTGTGCCATCGAAACCATGGCCGCGGGCCTGGCTGAGGAAACGCGGCCAGTCGAGCAGGCCGAGCCCCGGCAGCTTGTATTGCCACCAGCCCCTGCCGTGATAGCCGATCGCCTGCAGCGCCTCCTTGTCGATCGCCGTATCCTTGGCATGCAGGATGGCGATGCGATCCTTCACCGCCTCCATCGCCCGGTAGGGATCGACGCCGATGCGGATGAAGTGCGAGGGATCAAATTCCAGCCCGAAGCGGCGATCCGGGATTCTGGCGAAAAGCTCCTGCCAGCCCTTCGGCGTCGTGCCGATGAAATTGTCTTTCGGTCCCGGCCAGTTTTCGATCGCGAAGGTGAGGCCGGAGGACCGCGTCTCGGCGATCAGACCGTTCGCGAAGTCGGCGAAGTCGTCATAATTGGCCTCATCGTTGGCGCTGTCGTCCCGGCCCGGGAAGATCACGAAGATCGGCACGCCGGTCTCGCCGATCGCCTGGGCGAACTCCGCCGTCCTCGCCCTGAGCTCGCGGCGCTTGTCGCGATCGGCATCGAGCTGGTTGCCGAAATAGGTGATCGAGGAGACGAAGAGGCCGCGGTGCCTCGCAAGCGCGACGGCGTCCGCCACCCGGTCCGGCGTCTTGATATGGCCGACATCGATCTCGATGGCGTCGAAACCGGCCGAGGCGCCGAAATCCACCACTTCCTCCAGCGGGCGGTCATTGAATGTCGAGGTATAGAAGCCGATCTTCACCATATCCTCCGATCCTCATCAAAATCCGGGGGCCTTGCGGCCGTTTCAACTGTTCAGCCGATCCATGTTTTTCAGCGGCGAGCGCGTGCGCTGCGCCACATCCGCCGATGCGAGCATCAGCGCCGCCGCCATCGGCATGGCGGCCGCGCCGATCGCCGAGGCGTCCTCGCCGATCGAGGCCCGATGCAGCGAGGGAAGGTTGCTATCCCCGGCATCGAGATGCTCGTGCACATAACGCAGCAATTCATCGACGATGCGGATCGGCAGCCTGCCGCCGACGAGCACGGCGTCGGGATCGACGATCATGGCGATATGTTTGACGGCGACCGCCAGATGCGCGCTCATTTCCTTCAGCCACTGCGAAACGAGACGCCTTCCATGTGCGTCGAGCGTCAGCAGGTCCTGGGGAACGCTTACCTCGATGCCGTGTTTGGCCAGGAAATCATAGAGGAAGAACAGCGAGAAGATCTCGCCGAGAAGCTGGACCTTCTGGCCCTTGCCGTCGCGGCCATCGGCGATCGGCAGCCAGCCGATCTCGCCGCTAAGGCCCATGGCGCCGCGATGGCCGTTGCCGTCAAGCACCAGGCCGCCGCCCGGGCAGGCATTGACGGCGATATAGAAGAAGCTGCTGCTTTCGGCGCCGAGGCCGTAATCGAGCTCGGCAAGGGCTGCGGCATTGGCTTCGTTCTCGATGAAGACGGGATGTGGCGTCAGGTTCTCGAGGGCGGCGCGCACATCGAATTCGGTCCATTCCTGATAGGCATCCGGCTTGCCGAGCAGCGAGATTTCGCCCAGCCAATCCGGCACCGCAAGGCCAATGCCGCAAAGGCGCGCATCGTCGATCAGCCGGCTGCGCTGAAAATGCGAGATCGCATCCGATGTCAGCTGCATGAATTCGCCGGGCAGGATGAAGCGTTTTTCGTGATGTACGCGGGCTCGCACGTTGCCAACGGCATCGACGGCGAGGATCGTCAGATGGTCGCGGTCGATATTGACGCCGATCGCGTAAGAGGCATCCGGGTTGATCTCCAGCTCGATCGCCGGCTGGCCCCGGAGGCCATGTCGCCGACGGGCTTCCATGATCAGGCCTTCGTCGAGCAGGCGGTCGACGATGCGGGCGATGGCCGGCTTGGTAAAACCGGTGCGCCGCGCGATTTCGGCCCGCGATATCGGCGCCTGGCGGTGGATGCAGCGGAGGACGACGGCCCTGTTGTGCTCGCCCGCATCTTCGACATTGGCCCCCGTCAGATCCGGGGAGAGCCTGGTGCCGAGTGTCTGGTTCATGCGTTCGATCCTTCCTCACGCGTGAAGAATGAAGCAGACCGTCTCATCCCTTCACCGCGCCGCTGGTCATCGCGCCGAGGATCAGCCTCTGCAGCGACAGGAAGGCTACGATCGCCGGAACGACCGAGATCAGGCAGGCGGCGGCAAGCAGCTGGATGGACGAGTCGGTCTGCATGCCGCGGAAGTTAAAGATCCCAACGCCGATCGGCATCAGGTCATTTTTGGTGAGCAGCAGGAAAGGCACCAGGAATTGCGACCAGCCGGCAATGACGGTGATGATGAAGACGGAAGCGATGCCCGGCGCCGACAGGGGCAGAATGATCCGCCAGAAGACCGAGAACCGGTTGCAGCCGTCGATCATCGCCGCCTCGTCGAGGCTGCGCGGAATGCCGTCGACCGTGCTTTTCAACAGCCAGGTCGCCAGCGGAACACCGAGCGCGATATAGACCATGACGACGGCAAAATGCGTATCCAGCATTCCGAGCCGGTTCATGTAGCGGTAGAGCGGCACCATGATGACGAGCGGCGAGATCATCTGGAAAAGCAGCAGCCCCATCATCGACAGGCCCTTGCCGCGGAAATTGAAGCGGGAAAAGGCGTAGGCCGCTGGCAGCGCCACGATCAGCACGCCGAAGCCGCTGAGCGCCGCGAGCTTGAGGCCATTCCAGAGATAGATCGGGAAATAGCTGTTGTTGAGAACCGTGATGAAGTTCTGGATGGTGGGATTGTCGGGAATATAGCGCGCCGCGCCGCGATAGATCTCGCGCTTGTCGCGCATCGCCATCGACAGGAGATAGGTGAGGGGGCCGGCGAAGAAGATGAACATCGCCAGCATGAAGAGATAGCTCATGGCATCGCCGAGCCGGCTTCCGGTGCGTTGGCTCATTGCTCTTCCTCCTTCGGCAGGAACGACGCATAGACGAAGGCGAGCCCGAGGCTGATGACCAGCATCAGCACGGAGAGCACGCTGCCGCCGGAGAGATCGTAGTTCCGGAAGACGATGTTGAAGACGTAGAGCGAGATGACCTCGGTCGCCCGCCCGGGACCGCCGCCGGTCAGCGTGATGATCGCATCGAAGGTGTTCACCGTCTGGATGGTGATCAGGATCATGTTGACGAGGATGGCGGCGCGCAACTGCGGCAGCGTGACGAAGAAGAACTGCTGCGAGGCGGTCGCGCCGTCGACCTCGGCGGCTTCATAAAGCGAGGGATCGATCGCCTTCAGCGCCGCATACATGACGACCATGGAAAAGGCCGTGCCGCGCCAGATGTTGGAGATCAGCGTCGACCATGGCGCGATAGCGGGATCCGAAAGCCAGGCAACGGTCGGCATGTGCATCAGCCTCAGAATGCTATTCAGCGCGCCGTAGGGCGCTTCGGAAAACAGCATCTGCCAGATGATGCCGCCGGCAATGCCGGGCACGACCCAGGCGACGAGCGCCGTCGTTCTCAGGATCGTCGTGCCGAACAGGCCGCGCTTTTCGCCGCGAATGACGGTGACGGCGACGGCAAGGCCGAGGATCTGCTGGCCGATGACGCTGCCGCCGACGAAGATGAGGGTGGCCCATAAAATGTCGGGCAGCTGCGGCGAGCTCAACGCATTGGTGATCGAGCCCAGCGTATAGTCCTGATTGTCGCCGATCAGCGTCGCATTGGTGAAGGAAAGCCGGAAAACATCGATGACGGGGTAGAGATAGAATATGCCGATGACGATGATCACGGGCATGATCCAGGGCAGCGGCGCACCGGCGAACCGGCGCATGAACGTTCTGCTTTGAGGCGGGCTGTCGGCCTCGATGGCAATAGGGCTCATTGGCTTCTCTGTCCTGATTTGGCACTGTCGACGGCGCCTGCTGACAGGCGCTGTCGCGCTCAGAAGCTGCCCCTCACCCTAGCCCTCTCCCCGTAAACGGGGAGAGGGGACGTGCCCTGCGAGGCGCTGGCGAGGGACGGAGAGGTCGCGGCTTGTCCCTTCGCCCCGTTTACGGGGAGAAGGTGGCGGCAGCCGGATGAGGGGCTGGCCGCGGCTAGCAACATCACAGACGCTTGTAAGCCTCCATCGCCGCGCTGAATGCGGCATCCAGGGCTTCTTCCGGCTTCTTCGTGCCCGAAAGCACGTCCCCCATCATGATCTGGATCTGGTTCGATATTTCAGGATAGATCGGCACGCCGGGGCGGGCCTGGCCGTTGACCAGAGCCTGAGCGAAGGTCTTGTTGGCTTCAGTGGAGAAGACCTCGTATTTGTCGAACAGCGATTTGCGGGTCGGCAGCTGCTGCTGCAGCGCGTTGGCCGGGCCCATATAGACCTCGCGGGCGAGGTTGGCGCACATCTCGATCTTCTCCTTGTCCTTGCTGAAGGAGGCAATCGTCCAGCCGCCGGTGCCGGTGGAGCGCTGATCGGCCGTCGGGCCGGGGATCGGCGAGAAGGTCCAGTTGGCGAACTCGTCTTCCTCCAGCGTCGTCTTCAGCTGCGCATATTGCCAGTTGCCGCCGATGAAGAGGGCGGTTGTGCCGGCTGCCGCCGCAGCGTTCATGTCGTCGTAATTGGCGATGGTGCTGACGCGTTTGGGAGCCGCGCCGGAATCGACGAGATCCTTGAAGTAGTTCAGCGCCTTCAGGAATTTCTCCTTGTTCTCGCCTTCGCCGAACACCGGCTTGCCGCTGTCGTCGACGAGCTTGCCGCCGAGCGCCCAGTAATTGGCGAGCCAGTCGAAGGTCGTGCCTTCCCAGCGCCCGCCATTGAAGAGCACGCCTTCCATGCCTTCCTTGGTGGAGGTAAGGGCGGCCTTCTTCAGGTCGTCCCAGGTCTCAGGCGCATCTGCTACAATCGATTTGTTGCGGTAGAGCACGCGAAGGTCCGTATCCCACCACCAGGCGCGCACCGTCTGGTCCTTGTCGGTGATGCCGGCGCGGATAAAGGGGAAGAGATCGTCCACTTCTTCCTTGGAGAAGTAGGGGGTGAAATCGGCCAGCACCTTGTTGACCATGAACTGCGACAGCACGAAGGAGTCGACGGCGGCGCAATCCGGCGCATTGCCGGCCTTGGCCTGCTCCAACATCTTGGCCTGTTCGGTGCCGATGTCGGAGGACATGAACTGCATCTGCATTTTCCATTCGGGATGCTTCTTGATGAATTCGACGAACAGTTTCTGATAGCCCTCCGCAATGGCGGGGTCGGAATTGTTCGGGCTGTCGTTGGTCAGGCGGACGACGAGGGTTTTGGCCGCATCGGCAAGGCCGATCCGGTCTTTGGTGGCAAGTTCCTGGGCAAAAATGGCGGATGCTGAAAATAAGATAGTGCTCAGCGCCAATGCGCTGACGGTCGCGCTCTTCATGATGGGTCTCCTCCCCATTTTGAACGATTACAGCCTGGCGGTCAGTTGACCTCTCCTCATTTCCGTGCTGCATTAATTAGATTAAGTTACTTTGATTTGATGTCAAGCCAGAGCTTTGGGAGGATCAAGATGCTGGCGACATTCAACACCAGCTAGCGCGCCGCCGACGAAAATCGAGTCGACTTCGCGAGGTGATGCGCCGGATCGAGGTGATGGAGCGTCTCTCCTGGACGCGCGGCGCATCCACCGCGCAATTTTCCCGAGGAAGAGCCCGAGCGATCGCGGATGACCGTGACCGTAAGCGGCGGTTTTTGCCCGGCGGCAGCCGGAAACCAACTCTGTGGAGGAGAAGATGCGTTTACTCATTCTCGGCACCGGCGGCATGGCCAACCAGCACGCCGCACGCTTCAAGGCGATCGAAGGCGTCAGCGTCGTCGGCGGTGTCGATGTCGTTCCGGAAAGGCTCGCGGCCTTCTGCACCGAACATGGCATCGCCAATCATTTCCTCTCGCTCGAGGATGCGCTTGCCTGGGGCGAGTTCGATGCGGTCGCCAATGTCACGCCCGACAGCATCCACCACCCGACGACGCTGCAGGCGATTGCCGCCGGCAAGCATGTCTTCTGCGAAAAGCCGCTCGCCACCGACGCGGCGAAAGCCATGGAAATGACCGAGGCGATCGAGCGGGCGGGCAAGGTCGGCATGGTCAACTTCACCTACCGCAACTCGCCGGCGCTGCAGAAAGGCCGGCAGATGGTGCTCGCCGGCGAGATCGGCGCGGTGCGCCATGTCGAGGCGTCGCACCTGCAAAGCTGGCTGGTCGGCCGCCACTGGGGCGATTGGAAGAGCGAAAGCAAATGGCTGTGGCGGCTGAGCAAGAGGCACGGCTCGAACGGCGCGCTCGGCGATATCGGCATCCACATCGTCGATTTCGCTTCCTACGGCTCCGACCTCGACGTCGCCCATGTCTTCGCCCGGCTGAAGACCTTCGACAAGGCGCCGGGCCATAAGATCGGCGAGTACGATCTCGATGCCAATGACAGCTTCACGATGAATGTTGATTTCACCAATGGCGCGATCGGCACGATCCAGGCAACGCGCACCGCCGCCGGCCAGATGGATCAGCTGCGCCTCCGGGTCTATGGCGAAACCGGCTCGGTCGAGATGATCTATGACACCGGCAAGTCGACCCTGCGCGCCTGCCTCGGCGAGGATGTGCACACGGCAACCTGGCGCGACGTGCCCTTCGATCCCGTCGAGACCAACTATCAGCGTTTTGTCCAGGCGGTGCGGGCGGGCAAGACGCAGGAACCGTCCTTCCGCCGCGCGGCGAATATCCAGAAGGTGCTCGACAAGGCGCTGGCCTCAGACCTCAGCCACAAGGACGAGGCGCTCACTTAGGCCGAGGCCGGCGGCAGCAGCAGCGTGTTGAGGAAGGGCAGCAGCGCCGCACCGAGCGCCACGCCGCCGCCGCTGAAGCTTGCCGGCCGCATCGGCGAAATCCACGGCGTGATGATCGGTCGCGTCGACGTATCGCGCCGCTCGATGGAAAGCTGGTGTATCAGCGCCTCGATCACCCCCTGCGGCAGGTCTCCGCCGACCATGACGGTGCTCGGGGCGAAGAAACCGGCCATGGCGATGATCGGATCGAGCAGATGGCCTGCCGCCTCGCGGATCCATTGCGACAGCAAGGGACAGGCGAATTCCTCGCCCTTCATCAGCCGGGCGAAATCCTCTTCGCCGATGCGCGCGCGTAGCGAGCGGAAGCCGACGACGGTGTTGAGCTGGACATTGTCGGGCCCGGTCAGCATTTCGCCGATGCTGCCCGCCCGTCCGTGCACGCCGGAGTAAGGAACGCCGCGGATGAGGAAGCCCGCCTGTACGTCCTCGTCGATGATGATCATTGCGAGCCCGCCCTCCGGCAGGGCACTGCCGATCGTCCGCTCGGCAAGAAGGCCCGCCGTGCACTCGTTCTCGACATAGGGCCGCGCAATCGTCGACATTGCGGCAATTGCGTCGCTCTCGTCCTCCGTCCAGTCGTTGGCGGCGATGCCGAGCCCGATGACCGGCAGGACGGCGTGCCGGTTGACCATGTCGCGAGCGGCTGCATGCACTAGCTGAACCCTTTCAGCCCGGTCCACCTCGAAATAGGCCCGCTCATGCACCTGGCCGCTCAGATCGACGAGCACGATCTCGCCGCGCCGTTCGCGAAGCTTGACGCCGACCGAAAAGGCGCCTTCCGGCCGCAGCGCAAATTCCATCGCCGTCGCGCCGCCGCCAAGCCCGATGCGGCGGTTCGAGGTGACGAGCTTCTCCTCCGCCAGCCGCCGCAGAATATTGGTTATGCCGGGCCCGGTCAGCCCGCTGTGGTGCCCAAGCTCGGTGCGCGTCAGTGGCCCGTGCCGGCGGATCGCTTCCAGGATGACGCGAATATTCCGGTCAGCGATCTCGCCCGACCTCAGACCCACCGTTTTGGCGCGCGGACCGCCCATCTCCTGGGTGTGAAGCCGACGCGGCCCTGACCGAAAATACCGCATGAGCGTCTTTCCTAGAGCACTATCTCGATTGTCTATCACGCTTGCAGGTGTTCGTAACGATTTTCCGGTAGATGCTTGTAACCAAGGGCCGCGCTCTACACAGTTAAAGTGCGGGCGGAATTACTTACGTGGAGAGTTGAATTCAACAGATGACCGATGAACATTCTCCCGCCACCGACCGCGACCCAAACGCCACCCATCCAATTCTCGTCTTGCGAGGAAGCGTCAGATACCTCTTCATGTTCCTTTGCGTCTGCCTCTCACTTGTCTCCCTTGGGCAGATCGAAATGAGCAGACCCACGAGTGGTATCGGAGAGGGCCTGTTCGCGATCCTGTTCCTCGGCGTCATCGTTTATGTTGCGGTAAAGGCCCGGCAGGCGGATTTCACGAAGCCCTTGATGGTAATCGGACCCCACGGCATCACGGGTCAAAAGCTGCCGAAGCTCATCCCTTGGTCAATGATCGAGCGTGTTGATATGCCCCGGGCCTGGTGGGCGGGGCTGATCTATCTGACTGTGCGCAAGGATGCTGATCCGGAAATACTTGAACAACTGCGCAAGCGGCAGCCTCTTGAAAGGACCGTCGCGATACCGCACAGATGGGTTCCGGGGTTCCGTTCAAGCGAAGTCAAGGACATCGTAAATCGCTACATTGAACGCTCGCACTAAAGCTGAAGCCGAATGAAATGTCTGCCTCAGACGGTGTATCCCAAGGTCGCCCCGACCGGCCATACATTCAGTAGCTGCAAGGCCGATCGTTGCCGAAGCCATCGCGGCAGGCAGGTCTGAGACCATAGTCGACGCTGCTATATCCAACCGAGCCAGTTTGCACCGAGTCGGTTGAGCTGGTCGTGCAGGAAGGCAACGAGACGGCAACCGCGATGACGGCTGCTACGGCTGCCAATGATTTGCGAATCTGCAACATCCCTATCCCTCCCCATCGCCAGCCGAGAGCCGGCGTCGTCAGTGTGATTACCGCGCAGATAGGCCGATGCGGCGATCGGTAAACTGTTGTGCCCGATCAAGATTTCGTTATTCGTTGAAAGGCGGTCGACTTTGTGCCTTTCCCCACCGAGCCAATGATACCTGATCGCGTTGCATGACCTCAACAACGCTGCAACCCCATGACAAAGCTGCTTTCCAAGTTGCGGAAACCAAAGCGCGAACTTCGGCTGGGAAATGAGGCGCCGAGGAGGCGGATCGTTTCAAGCGCCTGCTTTTGCACAGGACTTAAACCGGCGCGACTGTCTTGGGCCGCGATTCTAGACAAGTGTCTCGGCGGAGCTCCGGTGCTAAGGCGACCTGAACATGTATGATATTATTCTTCTTTTCCTGGCCGGCTTGTTGGCAGGCAGCATGAATGCGCTGGCGGGCGGCGGGTCGTTCGTATCCCTGCCTGCGCTGATATCGGTCGGAGTGCCGTCGGTTGCCGCAAACGCGACAAGCACTTTAGCCTTGTTTCCCGGCGGTATGGCGAGCTCGTGGGTCTACCGTGATGGGGTTAAGAGTGTGTGCGGTATCAATGTCGTGGCCATCGCTATCGTGACAGTGTTGGGTGGTGTGGCCGGAAGTGTTTTGTTACTTCTAACCCCATCCAGGATCTTCGATGGAATCCTGCCATTGCTTTTGCTGGTGGCGACATTGATGCTGGCTGCAGGGCCAAGGCTCAGCGCAAAGCTTCAGACGCAGGCACGTCCGCGTGTTCTGGCCTTCGCAATGGTCCAGTTCTTTCTCGGTCTTTATGGCGGCTATTTCGGCGGCGCAGTAGGCCTTATGATGCTCGCGGCATGGAGCGTGCTCGGAGGCGGGGAGATCAAGAGCCTCAATCCGACAAGAATGGTGATGGTCACTGCCGCGAACGCGGTCGCCGTCGTCGTTTTCGTAGTGGCCGGGGCAATTGTATGGCAACAGTGCGTTTCCATGACATTGGGAGCCATTATCGGCGGGTGGATCGGAGCGCATGTCGGACGCAGGCTGCCATCATCGATCGTCCGGACGGTAACCCTCGCGGTCGCTCTCTTGACGACCGCGGTGTTCTTTTCCCGAGCTTACCTTTGAGCGGAGGCCCGGCACCCTCGACGAATCTGAGGACCTAAATCCAACAGACTGAAGACGCGGGTTCCGATTGGAGGGCGCCCTTCAGCGCGGCATCATGTTCGTCCATGTTAGAGAAAACACGCCGATGCCGGGCAAATGCATCCTTCCCGCCGTTTGCCGGCCGCCCCTTTGGGACGATGATTGGCGTTGCGGCCGGCTCGCCATCGTCATTGGCGGACAGTTCGACAAGCCGGCCTGCCAACGCCACCGGTTGAACGTCAGTCAGGCCGCGGTCGCGGTCAGCCCGGTATCGTTGGATCACGGGCTCCTGGCTTGCGGAGGGATTCGACTTCTTCAGAAAGGCGATCCTTGATTTCGTCGTGAGCGTCGGATGCAACCGCGACCGCGTGTTGGTAGGCATTGGAAGCGATGGCGGTGCCTTGATCGACAAGTTCGGAGGTCTGTTCGCTTATCGCTTCCTTGGTGGCATCCGATGCTTCGCCAGCGAGTTCATCTTCAATTTCAGTGCTCGGAAGCGCCGCGCCGACCGCGGCTCCGACTGCAAAAGCCAATGCGCCGCCGACCAGCGGTTGATCGCGGAACTGGTGGAGGATCATTGTATTGAGCTTGTTTGTCTGTTCTTGTAGGTTCGTTACGGCAGAAGAGGCTTGGCCGGCGAGCGCACTCGCCGTTTCCGTTGCGCGGTCGGAAATGCCTTGCACAGCAGTCTTTGCTTGCTCCCACTTTTCGGCGGCCCAACCGGATGCAGCGTCCAGCACAGCCCCGGTCTCATCGACAATCTGGTCGACCCGCTTGCCGCTGGCATCGACGAAACCGCGATAGGTCTTGCCGGTTTCATCGACAAAATGACCCGCACGGCGTCCCGATTCATCAGTGAGAGCCTTAAGCGTCTTGCCGGTGCTGTCGGAGAAGTGGCTGTATCGAACGCCCCCGACGGAGGTCGGCGGCCCAAGGCGGCGCACAGGCCCCTGAACGGGATAGAGGTCATATTCCGGCTCGGTTGACGTCGTTGAGCCGATCGCCGTTGAAGGAGTGCCTTTGGCCATCAGCCAGGCGAGGCTGATGCCCATCAGCGCCACCGGAAGCGGATTTTCCTTAAGCGCTCGGCCGAGGTTTCCGACGAATTCGCTGCCGCCGCTGTTTTTGGCGTAGGCGATAACCTCGTCGACCAGTTGGCCAGGTGACATCCTCTCCTGGATTGCATTGATACGTTCCCCAAGTCGCTGGCGATCTTGGTCGATTTCGCGCTGAAGCTCCAGCGACGACTTGTCTGAAGACGTTTCCATCAGAGTTTATCCTTCACGGTTTGCACGTCTCGACGAAGCGAAGTCGTGGTGCGTTCAAGAGCCAAATTGCTGCGGCGGAAGGCCGCAAGGCCCCGCCTGATCATGATCCATGCGATAAGGCCGATGACCACGCTGACGATGATCGCAGCGAGCGCACTGGCCGTAGGCTCTGTGAACCCTTGCGCCACGAACAGCGCGGCGACACCGCTGACGACGGCGCTCAACAGCACGCCGACGGCTCCGATTGCCAGGATCGTTCCTATGAGCAGGATTTCGACGCCGCTTAAGGCAGCCGACAGCTTTTCCGATGCTTCCGCTTTGGCGAGGTCGATCTCCTTGCGCAGCAGACCAGCAACGTCACCCAAAAGCCCGCCGATCAACTCGGCCAGTGATGTGTTTTCAGATGGCTTAGCCATTTTGGTTGTCCTTGCTTCCCGAAACAAATGCCGTTGCAGACGGAGCAGTTGTCCGAGCCTTATTATTCTGGGCTTGGTTGGTCCGTTTCGCGGAGGCGGTCAGAAACCGGCTTGCAGTCAGCCCGGCGAGGGCGGCAATTCCCAGAAACGCGATCGGCTGCCTGCGACCGAAATCCTCAGCCAGGATAGCCATCTCCCCGAGGTCCTTGCCCTCCACCCGTCTTGCCGCACTGGCAACGCTGCGACCGAGTTCCCGAGCGTAGCGCCCGACGTGCCGCTGATCGGAGCTTTCGAGCTCCGCCCCTACCTTCTCCAATGCAATTGCAATGCCGCTCAGCTGATGAGCGGCAAAGTGCACCTGCTCGGAGAACACCTCTTTTGCCTTATCCAGGCCGGCGTCGGATGCCTCCTTCACCATCTCCTTGGTCGAGCTGATATCGTCGCTGATCTTGTTTTTCAGATCAGTGGTCGGAGAGGCGTCCGCAGGCCGGCTTCGTTCTCCTTCCGGCGCGGAAAATACGTCAGTCATTGAGGCCTCCATAGCTTGTAGTGTGTGTCAGCGCCGAACCTCAATCTTCCCGCTTTGTTCCAGGAGGATGAGAAGTTCCTCGGCCCCGGCGTATCCTGGCTTTGTTCCATTCTTCGACACTTCGTCGATGAGACACAATTTCCAAGCCATCACGAATGAACGGAGGCAATCATCCCCTTGCAGGCCACGAGTTTTCCGGGAAATATTTCGGGATGGGCGGGATAAGCGCAACCTGAAGGAGCATTTCTGCGACAATGGAACTAACCGCCTCGGCCGGCGTTCGACGAACTCCTGAGGTTTCAAGCGGAGGGGAATTCCTTTGAGCGAGCTGCAACGTGAGTTCCTCCTGCAAAGAGAGTTTCTGCCGGGACTCAAGGAGGATGGGCGCCTTGAGCCAAAGCATGCGCCGCCGTCGGCGGTCTGTCCCGGAAACCTCGAAACGTTACTGCAGCCTTGCCCATTGGTGGTTGATCTGGACGGCACCCTCGTACGATCAGATCTGCTGATCGAAACTGCTTTCGCCGAACTGGCTCGTCGCCCTCACTCGGTTGTGGATCTCGTCAAGGCCCTGTGCGGTGGAAAAGCCCGTCTGAAACACCGTCTTTCACAACCGGTGGATTTCGATCCGGCTCTCCTTCCCTATGACGAGGAGGTCTTGACGGTGATACGGGCCGCAAGGGAGGGGGGACGACCTATCTATCTCGCGTCAGCGAGCCATGAGCGTCTCGTTTCCGCAATCGCCGAACATCTCGGCCTTTTCGACGGTTGGTTTGCAACCAACGAAACAACGAACTGCGCTGCCGATGTCAAAGCGGAACAACTCGTCGGCGCTTTCGGAAAGAGTGGGTTCGACTATATCGGCAACGATGTGGCTGATCTTCCTGTCTGGCGCCATGCCGCCAAATCCTATGCAATACGGACATCGCCCGCGGTCGCGCAAAAACTAAGCCGTCAGTGCGCCAACGTCCAACATCTTCCGTGTGAAAAGGCGACCTGGCGCACCTGGGCGCGGCTGTTGCGTATGCATCAGTACGTCAAGAACGGGCTGGTCTTTGTCCCGCTTCTGATAAATCAGCTGTTCGATCCCCACAGTATGGTCAACGCAGGTCTGGCTTTCCTCGCATTCTCACTCTGTGCTTCCGGCGTCTATATCCTCAATGATCTGGTGGATCTCCAGGATGACCGCGGCCATCGCACGAAATGCCGCAGGCCTCTTGCTTGCGGTGACATCCCGCTTTCAGACGCCATTGCCGTCATCCCAATCCTGCTTCTCCTATCGCTCATGGTCGCCGTCATGGTGACGCCAGGGTTCGTTCTTGTGTTGGCGGGGTATTTTGCATTGACAACCGCCTATTCGTTTTTCTTCAAGCGCAAAATGATCCTGGATGTCGTGGCCCTTGCATCTCTCTATACCACGCGGGTGATCGGAGGGGCCGCAGCCCTCTCTGTTTGGCCATCGCCTTGGCTCCTGGCCTTCATGATGAGCTGGTTCCTCTCGCTCGCTTTGGTCAAACGGTACACCGAGTTGATCGGACGTCGCGCCGCGCGCCTGCCGGACTCCAAGGGCCGGGACTACAGGAAGGCCGACATCGGCATGGTGGGTGCCTTGGCAGCGGGGGCGGGGATGAATGCGCTGACGCTGTTTGCCCTGTATGCCGCGAGCGACAACGCACGAGACGTCTATGAGCGGCCGGGGATGCTATGGTTCGCCGGTCCGGTCCTTGCCTGCTGGATCGCGCGCATCCTCATGCTCGCCCATCGGGGGCAGATGCATGATGATCCGGTGGTCTTCGCTATCAGGGACAAGGTCAGTCTTGCCACGCTAGGGGCCGCCAGCCTGTTCGTCTTTGCCGCGATGTGAGGTGGTCACGATGGGCTCGCAGTTCCAGCAGCGAAGCACTTCCACCGGCGTCGCGCTCCGCTATGTCGCCTTCGCGGTGCTCTCCACCGCCGCCAATTTCTTGGTCCAGGCGATCGTTCTCCAAATAGCGCCACGGTCGGGCCTGATGCCATCGATCCTCGCGGGCACCGCCGCCGGCTTCGCCCTGAAATATGTTCTCGACAAAAATTGGATCTTCTTCGACCGTTACTCCTCGCATGGCGACGAGATGTCGAAGGTTGCGCTGTACGGCTTGTTCGGCGTGCTGACGACGCTCATATTCTGGGGGTTCGAAATTGCCTTCTGGACACTCTGGAAGACGGAACTTGCCAAATACACCGGCGGGGCGATCGGCTTGGCGATCGGCTATGTCTCGAAATACGCTCTCGACCGAAAGTTCGTCTTCAAGCCAAGGGAGGCGTGACGGACGATGGAGGGCTGGGGACGTTATCCGCGTCATGAGAGCGAGGTGTTGAACTGCCGGGTTCCGGAGGCACTGAGCGGGATTGTAGCATCGCACCCGGGTTTGATCGCTCGCGGCAATGGCCGCTCCTATGGTGACGCTGCGATCGGCGAGCATTCCACATTGATGTGTGGTGGATTGAACCGGATGAAAAAGTTCGATGCTACCGATCACGTCCTCACCGTAGAGGGGGGCGTTATGCTTTCCGACGTCCTGCGCTCGATGGTGCCCCGCGGCTATTTTCCGCCGGTGGTTCCGGGCACGAAGTTCGTCACGATCGGCGGGATGGTCGCATCAGACGTTCACGGCAAGAACCATCATTGCCACGGTGGATTCGGCGATCACGTCGACGAATTCAAGTTGGTGACCGCCAGCGGCGAGATCCTTACCTGTAGCCGCTCGCAGAATACGGAACTTTTCTCAGCGACCGTCGGCGGGATGGGCCTGACAGGCATCATTGCCGAAGCAACCTTTCGCTTGAGGCCGATCGAGACCGGCTGGATCACCCAGAAGACGACCGTTGCCGAGAACCTCGATGAAGCATTGAGGGCGCTGCGGCAATCGGAGGACGCGACCTATTCGGTGGCTTGGATCGATTGCCTATCGAAAGGCGCTTCTCTCGGACGTTCGCTGATTTTTGCGGGTGAGCACGCTACACAGGAGCAGGTCAGTGAGACGCCGAAGGCCGATCGCTTTCCTTCGCCCTCCAGCGCGGCCCTTTCCCTGCCGCTCGATATGCCGGCTTGGCTCCTGAACAAGGCGAGCGTTTCCGCCTTCAATGAGCTCTACTTCCGGTCCGGCATTCGCAAGTCGGCCAAGCCCTTGTTGGTCCATTGGGATAACTACTTCTTCCCTCTCGACCGCATCCTTCAATGGAACAGATTGTACGGCAAACGAGGCTTTCTCCAGCATCAATGCGTGGTGCCGGACGCCGATGCACTCCAGGTCCTCACGAGCATCCTCGACCGTTTCGCGCACTCGGGCAAAGGTTCGTTTCTTGCCGTTCTCAAAAGGCTGCGAGGCAGTGCTGGTCTGCTCTCCTTTGCTGCGCCGGGCTATACGCTCGCGCTCGACCTGCCGGCCACACAGCACGTGTTGCGGCTGCTCGACGAAATCGACAAGCTGGTTGTCAAGGCAGGGGGGCGCCTCTATCTCGCCAAGGATGCGCGCCAGTCCCGCCTTACATTCGAATCCGGCTACCCCAGACTGGACGCGTTCAAGGAGCTGCGAAGAGCAACCGGGGCCGATCGTCGCTTCAATTCCCGCTTGGCAAAAAGGCTCGGCATATGAAGGGGACCGGCAAGACACTGCTCATGATCGGCGCGACCTCGGATATTGGTCGGGCGACGGCAATTGTCTATGCCGAGGCAGGCTGGGCAATTCATCTGGCGGGACGGACGCGCGCGGCCGTTCAACGCGAAGCCGACGACATCGCCGCACGGACGGGAGCAGCTGTCACCGTTCATGAGCTCGATATCCTGGAGACTGCTCGCTTCGAGGCCTTCCTCGGTGCCGTCTCACCCTTGCCGGACACGGTGGTCTGCGTCGTCGGCGAACTCGGTGAGCAGTCCCGGGCTGAACAGGAGCTCGAATATGCCGCCATGGTCATGCGGACGAACTTCGAGGGGCCGGCTTTGCTTCTTGGTCTTCTGGCCGAGCGTTTCGAGGCGCGCGGATCGGGCACGATCGTCGGAACGAGCTCTGTTGCCGGCGATCGCGGACGAGCGTCGAACTATGTCTATGGCGCCGCCAAAGCCGGTTTGACCGCCTTCTTGTCTGGCCTGAGGAACAGGCTGTCCCGATCCGGCGTGCGCGTGCTGACCGTAAAGCCCGGCTTTGTTCGCACGCGCATGACCGATGGGATGAAACTTCCGCCGCTTCTCACGGCCGAACCGCAGGAGGTGGCGCAAAAGATTTTCGCGGCCGCCGAGGGCGGGAGCAGCAGTGACGTCCTCTACGTCAGGGCGGTCTGGCGACCGCTCATGACGATAATCCGGTCAATCCCAGAGTCCATCTTCAAGAGGTTGCGGCTGTGACGGAACCCACAAATCAGGCAGCCTATGCGGCCATCGGAGCGGGAACTCGTGCCCACACGCGACCTGCAACCTGGATACGGCGACTGCTGTCGGCGGAAGGCGCGATCATCGTCGTCGCCTTGGCCTGTGTCGCCATGCTCGCGCTGCCGGGCAGGACCATCAATGCCGCCTTCATCAACGACGTGCTGATCTTCATCGACGGTGCGCATCGCATCGCCTTTGGCCAGGTGCCGAACCGCGATTTCCACACCGCGCTCGGGCCACTCGTCTTTTACATTCCGGCTGCGGGATATCTTCTGTCAGGAAATTTCGGGGCTGCCATACCTCTGGGCATGGCGATCGTCCTTGTCGCTTTCATCCCCGCGATGATCCGCATCCTTGGGTCTCGCCTCGCACCTTCATTGGCTGCCGGGCTCGGCATATTCCTTCTTCTCATTCTCGCGGCTCCGATCAATCTCGGCAGTTCCATCTGGTATCCTTCCTTCGCGATGTTCTATAACCGCATCGGTTGGGTCGCTCTCGGCCTGTTGGTGGTTATGTATCTGGCACCGCGGTCGCCAGCCAGGCGCAATGATATCGCCGATGCTCTCGCAGCCGTCTTCCTGTTGCTTGTCTCGTTCTATACCAAGGTGACCTATGGGCTCGCCGGGATCGGCCTCATCGCAATCATTCTCTCCGATCGGCGGCAACGGCGCTGGAGCGTGACGGCTCTGATGGTGACGGGACTGGCGATGGTCGCAATCGAGTTCTTCTGGCGCGGAACGGTCCAGCACATTGAGGATCTGCGGGCGGCGGCGCGCGTCAGCGGCGGTCATGATTTCGGCAGCATTCTGAAGAATCTCCGCGAAAACTTTTCCGATCTCACAGTATTCGCGGCCGTCGCTTCGCTCGCCCTCTGGCAAAGCCGCAGCCTTCGAGATCTTGTCCTCTGTGGCTTTTGCATCGGCGCCGGCGTGGCGCTCATCAATCAGAATGCCCACAGCTGGGGGATCATCACGCTCTATTGCGGTGCAATCGTGCTGGCGCAGAAGGCGGCCCGGGTTGAACCGGGCAATGAAAGCCGCTCAGCAGGACGCTTGGCTCGTGCCGCCGGCGCCCTGCCGCTGATCGGCATCTTGTTCCTGTTGCCTCCGATCGTGCACCACAGCGCGGCCGTCGCCCTGCATACGGCGCTCGCGGCCGGCAAAGCGGGGCAGTCTCTCGGGCTGCCGCAATTTGAAGATGTTCGGGAAGTCGATCCGCCGGGCGGCGAGCCCGATTTCATAAGACGCTACCTCGATGGCATCGTCAGCGGTGGCGCGCTTCTTCAATCTCTGCCGGATCCAGCCGAACGGGTTTTCGTCCTCGATTTCGCAAACCCCTTTTCGGCCGGATTCGACATTCGCCCGCCTGCCGGCGATACCGCCTGGCTTCACTGGAACCGCAACATCAATGAAAGGTCCTATATCCCGCCGGACGTGCTCTTCGCCGACGTCAAGATCGTCATGGTGCCCAAAACCGGCATCAACAGCCTGCCGCTGCAGGAGCTGTATGGTCCATTCCTTTCGGCGAATTTCGATGTCGTGCGGAAGACATCCGAATGGACGATTTATCAGTGGCGCCCAGGCAAAGGCGCAAAGTGAGGCACGGTGACGCAAGCATCGACGTCGATACCGGAGAAAGCTACATCGCGACCGGCCGTTCAGTTGAATTGGTGGCGTGCCATTGTCCCCGGCATCGGATTGCTTCTTGCCGGTCTCCTCGCTCTGCCGGGCGCAACGGTCACGACCAAATACGTCAACGATCTATTCGTCTTTCTTGATGGCGCACATCGGATCGCGGCTGGACAGGTGCCGAACGTTGATTTCCACACACCTCTCGGGCCGCTGACATTTTATATCCCGGCTGCCGGCTACGCTCTGTCCGGTAGCATGGGCGCGGCAATGCCAGTGGGACTGTCCCTGCTGATCCTGTTGTTCTCCCTCGTCGCCGCCGAAATCGTCGGCAGCCGAATGCATTGGACGCTCGGGCTGCCGCTGGCAAGCTGTCTGCTTCTGGTGCTCGCGGTACCTGCAAACCCGGGCGAACGGATCGGGGAACTTAGCTTTGCCATGTTCTACAACCGGATCGGCTGGGCGTCACTTGGCTTGCTGCTGGTTATGTACCTGTCCCGATTGCCGGGCGCCAGCAGCGGCAAAGGCGCGGACGCAGCATGTGCCAGCTTCCTCGTGCTGCTGATGCTTTACACCAAGATCACCTATGGTGTCGTGGGCCTTGCGTTTCTGATGTTCATGCTTTTTGACCGCCGCCAGACCGGCTGGGTGGCGCGCGCGTTTGGGATCGTCGCCGCGAGCATCCTGGCGATTGAGATGGTCTGGGGCGGAGGGGTCAACTACCTCCTCGACATCAGTCTTGCCGGGAAGAACAGCGGCGGGTTCCCGACGATGACGGCTATCGGCCACGTGGTACGGCATAATTTCGCCGACCTTCTTGCTTACCTGGCTGTCGCCGTCATCCTTTTCAGCCTGACACCAACCTATCGGCATCTGCTCTTTGTCGGCTTCTGCATGACATCCGGAATCCTCCTGATCGAGCAGAACTTCCAATTCTTTGGGATTCTGACGCTTGGCGCAAGCGCTGCCGTGCTGTCGGAAAGTGTCTTTCGCGCCGAGCTTCGCTCTCGGAATGCAAGAGCGCGGATCGCCATGCCGCTGCTCGTAGCATTTCTCCTCATGCCGGCTGCGGTCGGCAATGCTGCGTCGCTTGCCATTCATGCCTATTATTCAGCCGTCGGACGAGGCGAAGCTATTCCGCTGCCTGCCTTTTCCGGGGTTCGGCTGGTGGAGATGTGGAGTGCCGGCCAATTCGAATATTTCCAGGGATACAACCGCACGATCGCCGACGCCTCGGCCGCCCTTTCGCAATTGGATGCTGGGTCTGAGCGTGTTGCCGTTCTGGATTTCGTTAATCCGTTTTCCGCCGGTCTCCGCCTCACGCCGCCCGCCGGAGATAGCGTCTGGTATCATTGGGGACGCACTCTTGGGCCTGAGTATCGTCCAGCCGCGGAAGAGATGTTCGCCGACGTGGACCTGATCCTCGATCCGAAGTGGCCCATAGAAATCTGGACAGGGAACGGCATGCGGGACATCTATGCGCATTATATAGCCCGCCACTATGATCTCGTGCGGGAGACAGCGGATTGGCGCATCTACCGCAGAAACCCTTCCTGAGCTGGAGCAGATTGTCTTCCGCGTTCTGAAATGATCAGACCAGCGAGCACCAGCACGAGCGCCCACGCGTACACTGACCCTGCCGTCAGTTGGATCAGGCGGGGAGCGCCGAAGTAACCGAGTATGATTGGGACCGGTATTATCAGCGCGGTACCTGACAACCATGCCCACGGTCTCTGCCAATGGTGCAGCAGGACGGGCAGCAGGAAGAGCGTGTAGTGGATCCATCCCAGAGGGGAGGCCAGAAGGGAAGCAACCAGCGCCAGCCCGCTGACGGAGATTGCCGGCGGACGGCGGAGGAATGCCCAGGCGGCGAGGACAAGCAGCAATGAAACGGCAAGAACTGTGCCCACCGCCGGGAAGCCGGCACGCGCGGCCAGACCTGCAAAAGAAGCATTGGTGAGAAAGAATGCACGTTCGCCGTCCGTAGCGACGAGACGCAGCCAGTCGAGATAGATTGCGGGACCGAAAATTGCGAGTGGAATGACGGCAATGACGGCCGCGGTGGCTAACGATATTAGGCCCGGTAGCCGATGGCCGGCAAGAAAGAGCAGCACCGGCCAGACTGCGAAATTCGGTTTCATCGAAATGAGCAAGCCGATCATGATGCCGGCGAATATTTTATCGCCTCCTTCCAGGCGGAGCCAGGCGATGACGGCGATCAAGACAAGAGGCATGTAGATCTGACCGAGGTAGAGCGTGTCCCAAAAGCCGGCCAATGCGAAAGCCCAGATGGCGATCAATCCGTGGTGCAGGCCGTAGCTGTAGCGTCGCAGCAGCAAGGCGACCGCAGCGATGTAGCTGGCAATCGAAATCACCCACCAGATACGCAGCGACCACCCGGGCTCCGCGATATCGAAGGCTTGGAATAGAAGTGCGGAGATCGGAGGATTGAGGTTGGGGTTCCAAGCTTCAAATCCCGGAAAGATGACGTGCGGCGTGAGAGGAGGATATATGCCATAAGGGTCCAAGCCAGCAGCTGCCGCGCGGCCGGAGGCGAGGAATGCGCCGAAGTCCCAGAGGCCGTGATCTGAAACGACACGCGGAAATTCAGTGCGGATCACCCACAAGCATATGCCGGCAAGAGCGATTGTCGCGAGCAATTGAAACGGTTTATCGCGGGGTTCAGTAGAAGCAGAGCCTTCCATCGAGAGACCTCCATCAATGCGCCGAACATCAGGTGGTGGGAAGCGAAAGACTGCTCTGAAGCAACCTACCAATGATATCGAGTGCTTCGTCGCGACGCGCGCCCCGAGTCCTGATCGACTTGCGGAAACGACCGTGTCATCGCTAATCGACGCCCGCTAACCTTTCGCCGAGGCGGATGTTCCATGCGGGCGGCACCAAAAAGCGTTGGACTACGTTTTCCTGGCTTGTTAGTCGGTCTGCTTCTCGTGGATGTCCGTGGCATTGTGCTGGACCTCGCGCAGGCCTTACCGAAATGATAGCGTTCGATGCGGGCTTCCGAGGTGTCGTATATTCTGCGGCCACGCTCTTGTTGCGGAGGCATCGACGTTCTCCAGCTTTGTCCTCACCGCCACCGCTACTGCGTTTCCACCCGTCGAGGTTCGATCGATGCCGGTTCTGCGATTTGTATTGCAGAACGGCTACCGCTTGGGTGTAAATAGGCAGACTGGCGGAGATTATCCGGGGGCTAATACACTTCGAATTCTCGATCGTGGGAGTGGCAGGCAGACAAGCAACGTTCAGGCTTTGCACCGATGGTTTCGGGCATGGTCTTCTCATTGGAGCGACAGTGATGGTTTCCATATCTGCGCAGGGGCGAGGCCCGCGTTTGTTTATCTGCCTATTTCTGCTGATCGCGTGTCAGGTCTTCGCGGGATCTGCTCACGCAGAAAAGCGCGCGGCGATCGTCATCGGCAATAGTGACTATCCTTTTGCGCCGTTGAGCAATCCCCAGAATGACGCCAAGCTGATCGCCAATACCCTGACCGAATTGAATTTCGACGTACTGTTGTTTTACGACCTGAAGAAAGAGGCAGTCGGAGACCTAAAAGAGACCGTTCGGACCCATCTGGTCGGTGCCGATATAGCCGTCTTCTACTATGCCGGCCACGCCTTGCAGGCCAATGGCCGCAATCTCCTACTGCCCGTGGACGTCGATACCAGTTCTGCACAGCGGGTCGTCGCCGATGCACTCGTGCTCAATGACCTCATCGATATCGTCAAGAACGATCCTGTCGGGCTGAAGCTCTTCATTCTTGATGCCTGCCGAAACAATCCGGCTGCAAATTTCCAGGGTCTTCGTCAGGGGCTGGCGGACACTGAGGCGGGAAGCGGGCAGGTCCTGGTGGCCTATGCAACCAGCGCCGGTGAAGTCGCCTATGATGGCACCGGGCTGAACAGCCCCTATTCGGCGGCGCTCGCCAATGCCCTGCAGCGACCAAACCTGGATGTTTACGATACGTTTCGCACGGTTCGCGGCGATGTCAGGCAAGCGACCGGCAATGCCCAAATCCCTTGGATCACCGGCTCGATCGAAACACGGTTCGTATTCCGACCACAGGCGGCAATCTTGAACGCGGAAGCCGTTGTTCCGCCGACCGAGACCTCGAGCCCGGTTGCTATCGACGAGGTGCTGTGGACCTTCATCAAGGATAGCCCAGATCCTGCCGATTTCGAGCGCTTTGCCAAGATCTTTCCCCAAAGCGCGCACGCGGCCGAGGCGGAGGAAAAGAGCCGTGTCCAGGTTGCCGCCCTTTCGAAACGCGGGCTCTATGTCCGTGAAAGCCTTGTCGCCTCATCCATTGCCGGCCAGGTGCCAAGTACGGACGACGCCGAGGCTAAGGAGTTCGTCTTCCAGCAATCGGGCGAGCGAGCGGTAAGCGAAACGTTCAGGATGTGGCCGGGTGTACTGCCCGAGACGGCGGGCGGGATGCGCAGTCTTGTGACGGAATGCGATCTGTACGCTGCCGACCCGAACGATCCGCAGCGACAGGTCCCCGGCGTCAGCAATGGTCTCGTCAACGTGCGCGACGCTTTGCGGGCCTGCGCCTTCGCCCTAGCCGCAGATCAGAACAATCCGCGGCTGCAGTATCAGCTTGGTCGTGTTCTCGAGATAGCCGGTCGATACAACTGGGCGGAATACTTCTATAAAGTCGCGGGCGGCCAGCAGTATAGCGCCGCTCTCGTCAATCTTGGCTATATGGCTCGCATGGGGATCGGTCGGAAGGTCGACTATGATCAGGCTCTCTCCTACTACATGGCGGCCGCAAAAATGGGCAACCTGCGCGCACGCACGAACGTCGGCACAGCCTATATTCTTGGCCAGGGTGTGTCGAAGAAGCCGGAAGAAGGCATTCTCTGGTATCGTCTTGCCGCTTCCAGCGGATGGGCCAACGCGATCACGGCGCTGGGTGACTGCTACAGGCTGGGCACAGGTGTAAAGCAGGATCCCTCGCAGGCTGTAGCACTTTACATGGCAGCAGCCGATACGGGCCAGATCGACGCCATGGCAAATCTGGGGCAGGCCTATATCAGTGGAGAGGGCACCAAGAAGGATCTTAGACGTGGCTTGGAAACCCTGCTCAAGGCAACGGACATGGGCAATAAATACGCCCCCTATTATGCCGCGAGACTGTATCTGAAAGGCGCCGAGAAGCTTTCTGCTGATCGAAACCGCGCGCTTTCCCTTTTCAAGCTATCTGCCAATCGCGGCCTTGAACTGGCCAATCTGGATCTTGCCTTCGGTTACGACAAAGGCAGCTTCACGGGAAAGGCGGATGTGCCGCTTGCCTATTATTATGGGGTGCTGGCCGAAAAGCTTGGCGTTAATCGAGCCGATGAAGCGCGCGCGGCGATCGGCAAGAAACTTGACACAGCAACACGGCAAAAGATGGAAGCTCAGGTCGATCTCTTCTTGGAACAGAACGGCAAATGACGGACGGAGCTGACCTAAACGGGGAGCATCGGCATGGGGATGCAGTATCGCTCGATATCGGATCTTCACAAAGCCATCGTCAACGGGTTGCACAAGCTGCCTCGCGAGATCGATCTGGTCGTCGGTATTCCACGCAGCGGCCTGCTGGCCGCCAACATGCTCGGCCTTGTCGCCAACCTACCGATGACCGATCTGGACAGCTTCATCGAAGGCCGCGTTTATTCCTTCGGTGCGACAAAGAATACAGCTTCGTTCAGGAGAGCATCGGACGTTCGAAAGGTCCTTGTCCTCGACGACAGCATCAATACCGGTGGCGCCATGCGCGAAGCCAAAGCCAAGTTGATGGCATGCGAAAGACGCGCTGAATTTGTCTTTGCTGCGGTCTATGGTCTGTGCGACAGCGTCGAGGGTGTCGACTTCATATTCGAGGTCGTCGAACAGCCAAGGCTATTCCAGTGGAATTTCATGCATCATGGCCTGTTATCGAAGGCGTGCATCGACATTGACGGGGTGCTCTGCCTCGACCCGACCGATGCGGAAAATGACGATGGTCCGGCCTATGAAGCCTTCTTGAGAAATGCACGGGCGCTTCATAAACCGACGCGCTTCATCGCCTATCTCGTTACCAGCCGGCTCGAAAAGTACCGGTCCTTGACCGAAACCTGGCTTCGTACAAATGCGATCGACTACGGCAAGCTCATCATGCTCGATCTGCCGAGCGCGGCGGAGCGTCGGCGGCGGGGCACCCATGCAAGGTTCAAGGCCACCTTCTATCAGCAGTGTGATGCCGAGATCTTTGTCGAGAGTAATCTTAGGCAGGCGAACGAGATTGCCAGGATATCGAACAAGCCAGTCCTTTGCACGGAGACCCACCAGATGGTTTTACCGACCACCCCTTTGCGCAGCTTGTTCAATATGAGAATGCCTTTCGACGCATTCGCGTTTTTCAGGCGAGAGCAGACTATGCCCGAGGAACTCCGTTATACGATTACCGACGCGAACAACCGCGCAAAATCTCGTACTCTTGTCACCTGGCTCGGGCCAAGACCAGACGGCTTTCTCGAAGCCATTGAGTCCATCCGCAAGATTTGCACAGCCAAGAACGAATATCCGATCATCGTTCTTTCCGATTTTCAACAGGAACTCATGTCCCGGGCAGAGACGCCGGCCGAATTCATTCCGCAGGTGCACCACCTTCCATCGCTTTCGTCCGGCCAATATCAGGACTATGTGCGCAGGCGCTACGACCTTGTGTTGCGAAAATGGGCGATTTCGCGTGAGGTGACGCTGGGGCTGAGCTTGGAGGAATTCCTCGCCGAACAGTTGTCATTGCGAAAGGGCGGCGCACTTAGACAAGCCGCTGATTAATCTCCAGTTGAAACGTACATCTATTCGTTGCTTGAAAGCCGGAGAAGTCCTTCAAGGATGCATCGGACAATCGAAAAATACTGAGTTTCACCTTGCGGGCATTGACTTTCGTAGTTTGTGAATGCTTACTAAAATAAGCTGCGGGGAGGGCAATATATGCTTCGCAAAATATCTATCCTCGGAACGCTGATACTTGCCTCATGCACCTCTCAAGGCTCGAATATGACGCTGGCGTCAATCATCAGCGGTTACCGAAATGCGCCGACCGCCGCTGAAGAAGTGGCTTGGCGCAACGCACGGCGAAGCAACACCGATCGAGCCTATCGCAATTTTATCAGCAGCTATCCGAACAGTTCCTATGTCCCGGTCGCGGCATCAAGGATCACCCGGTCGGTCAAGCCAAAGCCCGTTGCTGTAAGGAATTTGGACCGTCCCGAACGGAACCCGTCGTTCGGCCGCAGCGGCAGCGCTTATTGAAGCAACAGGCCTGACAACTGAGAATTGACTCTGGTAACATTGATAGACCCAATCTGGCTTTCGAATGCATTTTGATATTGTCCATGCAGCCGATCCTCGATTTTATGGCGGCTCCTCATCGGCGGTGCGGATCGAGATCCAGTCCGCTCGGCAATTTGGCCTCTCGACGGCTCTGATTCCATTTCTCGGCGTTTCCGACATCCGTTCCAGACGGTTCGAGGAACGTCTTCTCGACGTTCTTGAGCGTCAGGAAGTGCCGTGGCTGACGGGCGAGGAGGCAGTCGAGTGCGACATTCTTTTCGCGCATAATCCCCTGGCGTTCGCGCACATGCCGATACGGCCGCTGCGCGTCAGATCGAAGGTCGTCCTCCTTGCGGTCCAGCATCCGCCCTTCGACGGAGCCGGCAATGCGCAATATAATTTCGACGTGGTGAAACGAAATTTGGAGAGACTGTTCGGGGCGCCCGTCATCTTCGCACCGGTCGGCCCCAAGGTGCGCAATCAATTCGAAGACATCATCGCCGGCAGACCTGAGCTCTTGCGTCATGATCTTTTCAATCTGATCGACCTTGACGAGTGGCCGATCAGGACCGTGCCGCCGCCGCGCGAACGTGCGGTTATCGGCAGACATTCACGTCGCGATCTCCTGAAATGGCCGGATACCGAGGCTGAATTGCGCGCGGCCTATCCCGATCTTGGTAATGTCCAGATCAAGGTCATGGGCGGTGTGCCAGAACAAATCTTGCCTTTGATTGGATCCAACTGGAACATCTTGCCCTACTCGAACAGCGGTGTGCCTCAGTTTCTGAACAAGCTTGATTTCTATGTGTTCTTTCACAGCCGGCGATGGGTTGAGGCTTTTGGCATTGGCATTGCGGAAGCGATGGCGAGCGGGCTTGTGACCATCTTGGACCCATCGTTTCGTGACCTTTTCGAAGACGGTGCGGTCTATTGCCGGCCCGAGGAAACAGCCGGCGTTCTGGAGAGATTTCTCGCCTCTCCCGAGGCCTTCAGCGCTCAGTCGGCAGCCGCGCGCACATTGGTCGAGAAGAAGTTTTCGAAAAGCCGATACCCGGAAAGAATGCGTGCGCTCTATGACGAACTCGGGCTTTGCTCGCCTGCTGCGCTTGCCACGGTCGGCAAGGCGGTTGGCGCTGACGCGTTCTGCGAGTCGAGCGGACACTCATCGGTCCGTTCCGGGCCGCGAAGATCGCAACGGTCGCTGATGGGACGGCGCCGCGTCCTGTTTGTCGCGACAAACGGCATAGGCCTTGGCCATATCACGCGATTGATGGCAATCGCCGAGCGCATGTCGCCTGACATGGAGCCCGTTTTCCTGACAATGTCGGCCGGATCTTCGATTATCGAGGCACGTGGGCACCCGGTCGACTACATACCGTCCGCCCCGAAGATCGGTGTGACGGACGATAGCTGGAACGAGGTCTTCGCACAGGAATTGCTGAACGCCGTGGAGGTGTTTGCCATCAACAGCGTTGTCTTCGACAGCAACCATCCCTATCCTGGCCTGCTGAAAGTGCTGGCCGCCCGTCCCGATCTGAACTGGGTCTGGATCCGCCGCGGGATGTGGGCTTCCCGTCATAGCCTCGATCCATCGATGCAGCATCGGTTCGACATGGTGATCGAGCCGGGTGAGTTCGCCGCGGACGAAGACCACGGCATCACCGCGCAATTGCGCGCTGGCGTGATCGGCGTTTCGCCGATCCTCCTTGTTGACAATGACGACAGGCTCTCGCGGGCAGAAGCTGCATCGGCTCTCGGTGTCGATCCTGCCGGTCTTGTCGCGGTGGTGCAGCTCGGTTCGGAACGAAATTTCGACGTCAGCCGGCTGCGGCCGGCGATCATCAACGGACTGCTCAAGCATGGCGTCCAGGTCGTCGACGCGGTCAATCCCCTCGCACCGAAGCGAGAGGATCATATGGGGGGCACCGTGCAAAAGGCGATCTACCCGATCGCCAGATATTTCAACGCCGTCGACCTGATGATCACGAATGCCGGCTACAACAGCTTCCACGAATGTATTTATGGCGGCATGCCCGCAATCTTCGTTCCGAATGAAGCGCCCGAGATGGACGAGCAGGCCGTACGAGCAGCCTATGCGCAAAGCTCCGGATTGGGGCTATGTTTGAGATCGCTGGATGCCGAACGAGCGCATGAGGCAATCGAACTCGCTCTGTCGGAGGATTTTCTTGCCCAGCATCGCACGCGAGCAAGCCGCATCGTTTTTGCCAATGGGGCGCGGGAAGCGGCACTGGCAATCGAAGAGCTCGCATTCTCTGTCAGGACTGATCGAGGGCTCGGGGGATCGATCGCACGCGTATGACATTTTCGCACCGCCCCGATTGCGCAGGTCAGACCGATCCTCTCCTTTCGGGCGTGTCTTGCGGTCGACCGGACGGCCAGGCGACAGGCATCGGATTGTTGCACTGTCGATGTCACTTCCGAGGCGAGGGGCCTTTGTGCTAGGCTTCTCAATCAGGATCGCCGGCGTCACGAGACAGGGGCATTCTCCGCATGGCTGATGATCGCAAGACAACCGTCCAGACGCCGCTCGGATCCGAAGCGCTGACCTTCACGCATCTCATCGGCCGTGATGAGGTCAGCCGGTGTTTTGCGTTCACTATCGGCTTCATCAGTTCCGACGAGAATGTCGACGCACTGAAGTTGCTCGGAAAGCCCTTGTCGGTAGAAGGAGAAAGCGGAGACAAGAAACGCTGGTTCAGCGGGCTGGTCACCGATTTTCGCCTGACGCGCATCGAAGAGAGGTTTGCTTACTACGAGGCGGAGGTGCGACCTTGGCTTTGGCTGCTCGGCAACAGCACCGATTGCCGTATCTTCCAGAATATGAGCGTCGTCGAAATCGTCGAGAAGATATTCTCGAAATACAAGGCGGCTAAATTCGAGAAGCGGTTGCAGGGTTCCTACGAGGCTCGGGAATACTGCGTGCAATATGACGAAACCGATCTCGACTTCGTGCAGCGGCTGCTCGAGCACGAAGGCATCATGTATTTCTTCGAGTACGATGAGGGCGAACACACACTCGTGCTTGCCGATGCCATGAACAAGCTGAAGCCTGCACCAGGCTATGGCAGCGTCAAGTTCCGGGCCGAGGGCGATCCCGTGCGCCGGGATGAGGAATATATGACAGACTGGGTCGCGACCAGTTCCGTCCTTCCCGGCACCTTCGCCCATACGGACTATGACTTCACCAAGCCCGGCGCCGACCTCATGGCACAATCGGCGCAACCCTTCTCTCACGCGGAGGCACAGGGCGAACATTACCGCCATCCCGGTGCGCATCTGACGGTCGGTCGCGGTGATGCAGTGGCTGTCGTGCGGCGGGAGGAAATACAGGCGGCGCATCAACGGATCGCTGCCGGCGGCACAGTGCGGGGTCTGGCTTCCGGCTGCACTTTCAAGCTCGAGAATTTCCCGCGCAAGGACCAGAACGCGGAATATGTCGTGCTGCGCGCCGACTATCGTTTGTTCGATCCGGGGTACCGGCCCGCGGCCCATGCAGAGGAAGAAACCTTTCGAGCCACATTCCAGGTGGCTCCGACCTCCATCAGTTATCGGCCGCCTCGCAACACGATCCGGCCGATCATGCGCGGGCCGCAGACTGCGACCGTGGTCGGCCCCGCGGGCGAAGAGATCTTCACCGACAAGTATGCACGCGTGAAAGTGCAGTTCCACTGGGACCGTCTCGGCAAGAAGGACCAGAACAGTTCATGTTTCGTGCGCGTCTCGCAGACCTGGAGCGGTGCGGGCTGGGGGTTTATTCAGATCCCCCGTATCGGTCAGGAAGTGATCGTCGATTTTCTCGAGGGTGATCCCGACCGGCCGATCATCACCGGCAGAGTCTATAACGGCAAGGAAATGCCGCCCTACGAACTGCCCGGACATGCCACCCAATCCGGGTTGAAGACGAATTCGTCTCCTGGCGGGGGTGGCTGGAACGAATTTCGTTTCGAAGACAAGGCTGGATCGGAGGAGGTCTATTTTCAGGCGCAGAAGGACCACAACCTCCTGGTCAAACACGATCGCAGCAAGCTCGTCCAACACGACCAGTCGGATCGCATCGACAACAACGCCAAGCACTCCGTCGGCGTGAACCTCGACGAGGATGTCGGCAACAACAAGACGACCAAGGTGGGTGTCGACCGCACCGTCAATATTGGATCGAACGATACCGAGACGGTGGGGGTCAATCGATCTCTGACGGTCGGCGCCAACGAGACGATCAGTATAGGCTCAAACTCGACGGAAACCATCGGTGCCAGTCATACCCAGACTGTCGCAATCGTCCAGACGGTGACGGTTGGCGCGGCACGCGTCGATACCGTCGGCGGGCCGGAGACACGATCGGTCGGCGCGACGCAATCGAACACGATCGGCGCGTCCCGTTCCGTCAGCGTCGGTGCCGGCCAGAGCCACGAAGTGGGCTCCTCCGACAGCTGGAATATCGGTTCCGACCAGAGCGTGTCGATCGGCGGTGGGCAGACGAGCAGCATTGGCAAGGCGCGTAACGCCAAGATTGGCGATGACGATTCGACGGAGATCGGCGGAAGCAGGGCGGTGAAAGTCGCCAAGGGCAGTCTTGTCGAGGTGGGTGAAGACGGAGCGATCAAGATCGGTCAGGACCTGCTGATCGAAGCGGGAGACTCGGTCGTCATCAAGTGCGGCTCGGCAAGCATCGCGATGAAGAAGGACGGCACGATCTCGATCGAAGGCAAGGACATTTCGATCAACGCCTCGGGCAAATTCAACGGTAAGGCCTCGGGAGAGGTCACATGGAAGGGCAGCAAGATCAATCATAACTGAGGACGGGTCATATGTCCGACATTCTGGAGCGGATTGAGGGAGTGGTCATCGGGCTGTTGCTGGGTTTCGATGCAGGCGTGCCACTGGTCGTCTTTCCCGGCAACCCCGAGGAGACAGCGCTCCGTGCGAAAAGCTTGGCAGAGCTCACGTCTGCCATGGTCGGGGCTGAGGTAGCGTTGCTCTTCGAGGGTGGGGACCCGTCTCGGCCGCTGATCGTAGGGCGCATCGTCGATCCGGCGCGCGGGGCGCCGACGCCGAATGTCGTTCGTGACGGCGAGCGTGTGCAGATCACAGCCGGAGAGCGGATCGAGCTCCGTTGCGGCAAGGCGACGATCATCATGGAAAAGGATGGGCACATCACAATCCGCGGCACCTATGTGACGAGCCACGCAAGTGCAGCCAATCGCGTCCGTGGTGGATCGGTGAACCTCAACTAATGCCAGCCGCGCCCGTCCTTCGCGAAATCGTCCGCCAACACGCCGAAATGGCGGCGTTCTTGTGGACCGTCTATGACTACCATTTGCTTCATCCGGACGAAAATCCTGACATGGATGAGGAGCGGCTTGCTCGGCTGGTCGAGCGGCTTGAGGCCCATCTGGACGGGCTACGGGTGGCGGGGGAGGCAGGGCAGGAGATCGCCAAGGAGCGATATGCGGAATTTCCCGAGGCGGGCGAGCTATTTGTGGTGCGGATGCTGAGCGCCAGACGATTGATCCCTGTGAAGGAACTGGACCTCGATAAGGTCCGGGAATATCTGACCGTCAACGGCGCAAGCGCTCAGAGATAACGCCTGCTCATGTCGATGACCTGAATATATAGCTGTCCGTCGTAGCCAAATTCGAACCCCGACCAGGAATTTCCGTCAAACACGAAGATCTCTTTCCATCCGGTGACGACGAGCAAATCGGGCGACGGCTGCATCGCATAGGCAAAGCTCAAGGCTCGGAACTCTTTCAGGACGTGATTGTCTTGGACGAAAACCCCGAAGTCATTATCGCCCCAAAACCGCGCCCCCTTGAAGTCACATATCGACATGAAATCGCTATCGGGCGCCTTGATCTCTTTCAACAGATTGTCTCGGTACTCTAAGCAGATGCCGTCTTCGCAGCCGATGCTGACCGTCCCGTTGGGCGAGACATGGATCGCTTCGATTGAGCGGTTGAAATCGAGGGGGACCTGCCGCCAACGGTCCCCTTGTAGATGGAGGAGAGTACCATTGTTGCCCGCCACATGAAGGAGCTCGGCCGACGGCCCATGCATGGCTCTCAGGAATGACGATACCAGCGGTTGCATCGGCTGCCACGAAATGCCGTCAAAACGACACACGCAGCCGTCCTCGCCGTAGGTGAAGAGTGTTCCATCGGGCAGGCGGAACAGCTTGTGAAAGAAGGGCTCGGGCGCCCGTGCGGTGGTGTGCGATCTGCCGCGCAGGAAATGGGTGAGGCCGCCGACCTCCAGCAACACGTGATCATCTTGCGAACCGCTGATGTGCGACAACATCTGGTTTTCCAGCTGCAAGAGAACATGAAACCGGGCGCTCCGCCCAGTGAAATCCACTAACAGCAGATAGGAACGGCCGCACTCCCTATATTCATCGCTGAGTTCAATCGACACGCCAAAAAGCGTGCCGCCAAGGTGATAGCCGCGCATTGCCTCCAGGTAGACTTCCTGTGAAGGCACATCGTCTATTGTCTTGCGCCCGGTCATGCCACTGTCCTGTGACGCATCGTCCGCATCTCATTAAGTTCCTCCATTGATTTCTTGGGAGGAGGGGGACCGACGACGCTCTGGATATAGGCCATAAATATCATGGTTAGACATTTCGCGACCTTCTCTTGCGTGGCAGGGCTCGAATTCTTGCACTCCTTGTGTTGTTCGGAGATCGACTTAGTTCCCTTGGCGACAGCCCCCCGTAACTTGGGGGACCTGCCTGTCTGAGCTTCCAGTTTTGCGTTGTAGTCGTTGACCGCCTTCGTCTTCGTATCATGGGGAGTGTCCTTGCGGCTTCCTTTGCCGGTTTCCTGGAACCCGCCGCCCTTCTTGTGCTTCATCGAACGGATGCAGACACATGGTGCCGTGCGCACGCTGTAATCCTTCCACTGATCGTAGGAGGTATTATGAGCACGATCGGGCTGGAAGTATTCGTTTCCAACATAGTGTTCCGACTGATATCCCTGCGGACAATTTTTCTTGTTGTGCGGATGCAGACGTAGGTTCATCTTCTGCAGCAGCGTGCCGCACGTGATTCCTCCGACATTTGCCGAGAGCACATGAAGCCAAGGCGGCGTACCGGCCTGTGGCGATGCGTGGTCATTGGTCGCCATATCGCTGAAACGAATGACCGGCTCGCCATCGAATTTCACGTCATTCGACCAGGAGTGGAAATACTCCTTGCCTGTATTCCTTGAGGTGATGAGGTTTTTCTTGGGTGCGCAACCGGCTTCTGTGCCGGTTGTCTTCGACAGATAGGATTTGTTCTTGATGTTGACCGTCTGGCCGCCGATTTTGACCGTGCTCGTGCCCTTGTCGGTATCGCTCGAGGTGCCGAAGCTCGGATAGGGAACGGGCACGCCCGGTGGCGTAGCGGGCGTCTGGGGCGGAGTGAAACAGGTGTCGGGGAATGCGGCAATGGTCTTTCCATCGGTGTCCTTGCCCGAAATCTCCAATCCGTTCGCAAAGACATTTCCCATCACTGCACCCTGAATGAGAAGATGGCAGCACCGCAGGCACCGCTGTCGTTGGATGCCTCGATGAGGACGGGGCTGCCGCCCGAATAGCTTTTGGCGGCTGCGGTCATCGCCATTCCGACCATGATCGGCACGACGGCGGCTCCCACGTTGCCGAGCGATTCGGCGGGAGACCGGATATCCTGGAAGTCGTGGGCCCCGCGAACCAGCCGGATCGACGCAAGGGCCGATTGTCTGAACCAATATTGCTCACCGATGAGATCTGCGATCCTATAGCCAAGCCCCGCCATTTCGATCCCGCATTCCGCCAGGGCCTCCCTATAGGCCGCCGTCATGCCATCGCCACGCAATGGTAGATGCATCCCGTCCGCATCGAGCCCGTTGTAGATGAAAGCCTGTTCTCGACTGAGACCTAGCCCGGCGAGTCGGAAATTGCCTTGTCCCGCCCGGCCGCAGAGGATCGCGCCGGCGGCTTCGCCCGGAATGAAACCATTGGCGTTGTCTGGCGTCAGCAATCGATTCTCGGCCAGATAGTGCGTGACCGTTCCAGCTGTGAGATAACTATCCACACCGGCGATGACGACGTGGTCTGTATCCGGATCGGCCAACAATCGCGCTGCCGTTCGCAAGGCGGCATGTCCTGCCGGCCTTCCTTCGCTGATCACGCGCGTGGGCCCGGTGGCAGAATTCCCAAGGAGATCGCCAATTCGGCGGACGAGCCGCACGCTGTCTTCGATCGGTGAACCGGAACGGCCTTCCTCTGGAAGGCAAAGTACCAGCTGGGCGGCCTGTGCACGCGGGGTGGACAAGGGATCCAGACTTTCTCGGATCGCGGCAGCAACCATGTAGGCCATACGCTGCTCGCCCACAACTTCGGGGATCAAAGGGATCGGAGCGCCGATGATCGGCTCATCCGGGCCTGACTGAAATCGGGTTTCCTGAAATCCATCAATGCGCGAACGTATGGCAGCACAGGCCGAAGGCGCATCGAGACCAACGGCGGTCACCATCCCGCAGGCAAGGACGTCCAGCGCACGGGTCGTCATGCGCCCACCTCATCATCAGCGACCAGTTCCTTCTGCGTTGCCACATTCCGGATATATTGCTTGCCTTCTTCCCGAGCCCTTCTCATCGTCGCTGTCGGACGACCGACCCAGGCCTCCTCGAACTCGGTAATGACTTTCCGTATCCGCACTTCCGTTCGCCAGACCATTGATAGGCGCCTGCTCTCGATGTCGAATAGCAGCGTGTCGGGTCGGATGACCTTGTCGAGCACTACCTCGTTATCGCGAAAGATCGTCATTGGCAGTGCCGTATCGGGCAGCAAAAACCATGTCTTCCCCTGGGGAGTGAGGTTGATGAGTGTCACCTGCTCACCACCTTCGGGGTGAGATATCTGTTGATCGGCTGGCGCCATCTGAAAATAACGCTCATCGAAGTCGGGAGGCAGGAACGGGAAGATGTTGTCGATCCAGTTCTGGTCATAGGTCCCCGCGAACTCGATCCTGCCCGGGCAACCGCGACCATATGGGCCGAAACTCATCGGCCGATAGTCGCCGAACGGCGAGCGGATTTCTTCGTCTACCGCTTGCGTGTTCGGCAGCCGCAGGCCGGGAACAAGGCGCTGATTGCTCGTGCGCGCCCAACCGGTACCGTAGGGGTTTTGCTTGTAACTTGCGGGCATTTCTTCGTTGGGATCGAGCCGGTCGATGCCACCCCAGGCCGTATCATACGAGAAGGGCTGACGCAGGAAGGGTTGCGGGGCGGGAGCAATGAAGGCCGGCCCCAGCGCCCGCCACTCGCGATGTCCGAGGACTTCGAAAACCTTTGACCAGTTGCCAACCTTGATTCCGACCGTGACGCGGTCGGCTGGACGGCCTTGTGGAGCGTAGGCGCATCCATTGGCGATAACGTCGCAGAACGTTTTGCGGAACGCGAAGTCGGATTCCCAAAGAGTTGCAGAAAAACCCGGTTCGCCGGTATAGGTGTCGGCCATGACCAGCGGGACTTGCTCAAGGGATTTCTGCGCGACTCCGCCCGCGACATCGGGGAAGTCGAAGGTTCCCTTGACGACGACAAGGATGTATTCCCGGCCCTCTTTATCCATGCCCATCGTGAATTCGGTGGGGTAGCCCGTTTGGTTCCAGATCCTCATCGGACATGGCTCTCGTCTTCGGGGAAAAACTGCCCAAGCGCGGCATCGGGCATGGCAGCGTCGATCGCCGTGATCTTACGCTCCGATGTCCAGAAAACCATGTCTCCGACCGGCCGGTCGCACGCTTTGGCCGCCGGAAAAGGGAGTGCCGCAAGGGCGTTGGCCAACGCGTCGCCGTCCATCCTATCGTCTCTTGCTGACGTTCCTGTCGCTTCCAAACGATCGAACCAGTCTGAGGCAACGCTTGCAATCTCGATGGCGGCAAGTGGGGGCGCCGCGGCGATGGTCAGCGGAAACCGCCGGCCGGCACGATCAGTGCTTGCCATGATCACGCCGGTCATCGGGCCGAATGTTTCCCGGCCCAGCAGAAAGCGCAGGACCGGAGCGTTCTCCATCGGCCCTTGCGAAAATCGGTGAACCAGATGCTGGCTGATCCACCGGTCCCACCGCCCGACGAAAGAGGCCGGCAGGTTGCGTGTGACGAAATCGCCCATCGCCGGCAGCTTTCCGAAAAATCCGGGCAGGATCAAAGCTGCGTCGGGCACGAGAACCTCGCAAACATCTTCAAATCGAAGGGATTGGCGACACTTGCCGCGCGAAGCTCGAAGTCGGCGTAGTAGCCCTGCGCAGCAAGGCGCAGCTTGAAGAGCTCGGCAAGATTGGTCCCGCTCAGCCGGCCGGCGCGCAGCATCCGCAGAAACGCCCAGCTTCCAGTCTCGCTGACCATAACTTCCGGCGAACCGTCGAGGGGCTGGAAGGCGAGGGTGATCACCCCGGTGCCATCCTTGCCGGGCCAGGTCATCGGCTGCGGGCGCGTCGGGTTGTTGAAGTAGGAGAGACTCTGACCATCGACATTCAAGGTCACGCGGCTGACTGTCGGCGAAAGATCTTTGGGCTCGAGCGTGAAGGTCAGGATCGGCCCCGCTCCTCCCGGAAAGAGGCTGTCGCGGATCAGCCGCGCCTGCTCCAGCGCCGCTAGAGGCCGAGGATCGAGCTTGATGTCGGAGCGCCATTTCCAGGGGTGACTGGTCGTGTCGATGTAGTTGACCAGATTGTTATTGATAAAGCTGTCGATCAGCCCGCCGGGACCGAAGACGCGCTGGAAATCGACGACGTTGACATCGATTGCGCTGTCGGGGACGAACGGATAGCGATTGGTTAGCGCCGCCTGGCAGAAGGGGAGCACATCGGCCCGCCAGATGGCGTTGAGCTCTGAAGTGACCGCCCCCGTAGCCAGCGCGCTGGTATTGCCGGCCAGTCCGGCCAGCCAGTCGTCCAGCGGATCGGGAAGGGTCACGGCTTGTTTTGCCACTGCACCGGTCAGCTCCGCCAGGCCGCCCTGTCTTTTCATTGCGTCCTGCGCATCCGGGCTTGCCGACACGGTCTGAAGCATGTTCGACAACGCGGTCAAGGCTGCGACTGCATCATTGAGTGCGGGAGGCTGGCCATCGACCTCGACAATGGCCGCCTTGATAGGTTTGAAATGCTCGGCGACCAGCGCGCCCGAAAGATCGACATCCGACGTGGAGCCGGCTTTGGGCATTATCTTCACGCCCTTGGCGGCGAGCTTGCCGATCTTGCCAAGCTTGGACAAAAGCTTGGATGCTCCTGGCGGAGGAGCCCGGCCGCCGCCGTCGTCATCGGCACGGGTCAGTTCCGTCTCGCGCACGATGGCGGTCAGCAAACGCTTCATTGATGAATCGGCGCTGGAGAGATCCTTGAGGTTTTCACTGGCCGTCTGCAGGTCGGCCAGTGGTGCAAGCCTGACGTCCCGCATGAAGCTGTCCCACTTGGCGATATAGTCGTCATAGTAGAGTTTAAGGATATCTTGCGAGAGGGCGGCAACCGACGGGCTGGCGCTCTCGGAGCATCCGCCGGCAAAAACCGAGCGGTCCAGCGCCGCCTGCGTTGCGACGTCTTCAAGCCGGGTCAGGATCACGTTGTGGAATCCGTCATAGGTGAAGGCACCGCTGATGCCGACCCTAAGGGTCTTGTCGGAGCGCCGCGCCAGAACCTTCAGGCCGTTCGGGCCGACATGATCTGCCGGGATCCATTCCTTCAGCGCCGTGACCTCCGGATCGGAGAGCAGCGCGCTATAAGCGCGCACCGGCAGCGGGATCGAGCAGATCGTGCGTAACGCTTCACCTACCAGCGCTTCGTCAGCAGCGACGAAGGCCTGTTCGGTTGCCATATTGTCGATCGCGGCAAGCTGATGATCTGCTGCCATCTCGGTCTTGAAAGGTGGCACTGGCGCCGCTTCAGGCAATTTCTCCGTCCACCATTGCTTGGCGAAGTCCGGATCCATCGGCGACAGGCCAGTCATCATGCGATAGGTTTTCAGCGCCCCCAACTGGAACTCGGGGTCGCGGATCTGCCGCCACATCGTCGCCTCGAGCAGTGCGACCATGCGTGGTTCCAATATATTGCGCAGGGTGCGGTTGTAGGCGTCCGACTGCGCCTGGCGAATTTCGGTTTCGGCGGAGGGACCTATCAACGCGGCTATTCCGCCAGGCTGGTCGGTCCGCGCATTCGACACTTCCGTGGCGGCTTCGAGCGCCAAATCAAGGTCGAGGGGATCCACCGGCGCTTGGCGTGCGGCAACCGGCGTCAGGGGAAGCTGCAGGGCCTCGAGCTGTTCGGCCTGCGCCGCCAGGGCGGAGTCGTTCTTTCGATATGATATCGTGAACAACAGGCCGGCAATGACCACGAATCCTGTTGCTGCCACGGCGGCACCGCGCCAGATCCAGATACGCCGATCCTCTGCCGCCGGATCGAAGGTGCCGAGGCCAGCCTCCTTGAAAATGACCTTCGTCAGCAGGTCTTTGAGAAAGAAGCTGCGTTTTTCGGCCCGCAACATAGGTGCAGCGGGTTGGGCAGGCAGGCCGAATGATGACGCCAATGCTGCCGTCAGCCGGTCGATTGCCGAACCTTCCTGAGTGGCGGAGGTCAGATAGATACCCCGCAACCAGGCGCTTTCCGCATATTTGCTTTCGCCGAAGACGGTCTCGATCAGCACACGAACTGGTTCTGAAAGGCTTTCGACCTGGGCTGGGAACCGAAATATTTCCGCCCGGGTGGTCAGATTCTCTTCGCCTTCGAGGCGGGGAATGAGACGCCGTTCGAGCACGCCCGCCAAGGCCGAGATTTCCGCGGTGACTTCGGTACCCTCAATGCGGGCGCCTGGCGGGAAGGTCACTCCCCACACCTGTTCACGATCGGCCGTCGAGAGCGCCCCGAAAAAGCTCTCGAAGCCCTTTATCAGGTCCGCTTTCGTCAGCATGAGATAGACGGGCAAGCGGATCCCGATGCGTTCCTGAAGCTCGGCCAGGCGTTTGCGGATCTGCCTGCCATGCATCCGGATCGCCGCATCATCTTCCGAGAGCGTGTCGATGCCGAGCGCCACGATCACCCCATTCAACGCACGACGGCCCCTGTGCTTCTTCAGGAGATCGAGGAAGCCCAGCCATTCCGCTGCATCGACCTCCGGCTGGCTCTCCTGCTGCACGTAGCGACCGGCCGTATCGATCAGCACCGCCTCCTCGGTAAAGAACCAATCGCAATTGCGCGTGCCGCCAACGCCGTGAAGGTCGTCGGTCAGATCGATCGGGAAGCGCAATCCGGATTGCCGGAGGGCTGTTGTCTTGCCGGTCGCAGGCGGGCCGATGATGACATACCATGGCATCTCCCGGAGAAACTTTCGGCCGCCGACCTTCTGGCGTTTGAGACCCGCCATGACCTCTCTGAATTTCGCCCCGACGGCGGCAACGCCCTCTTCAGCCGGACTTGGCGGAGCTTCAGGTTGAGGGGCAATCTCGGAGACGAAGAGGCGGTTGGCGCGCACCGCGCGCCGCCGCGCTGCAACCCACCAGATGATGAACACGAGGAACAAAAGGCCGATGATGACTAGTCGCACGATCTCGGAAGCAAACGGCGCACTGTCTCCGACGCTGACGATAGGGCCGAATATCCAGACGATGAGGGACAGCAAAATGAGCCCGATGAAGGTCCAGAGCCAACGAGAGGTGAGAACAGCCCAGAGGAACCGGAAGATCGCCATCTCAGAGCCTCTTTTGAATAAGGATTTCGATGCGGCGGTTGGCGGCCCGACCCTCGCGGCTGTCGTTTGCGGCAAGCGGCTGTGTCGCCGCGCGTCCTTGCGATTTCAGCTGTCCGGTCGCCACGCCGGAGGCGGCCAGCAATGAGGCAATCGTTGCAGCGCGGGCCTCGGAGAGGCGCTGGTTATTGGACAGCGGATTGCTCGTTTGCAACGGGACATTGTCAGTGTGACCGGTGATGGTAATGCCGCCAATCAGCTCCGCATTCTGCTTAAGAACCGCTGCGATGGAAGCAACAAGCGGTTCAAAGCTCCTCGTCAATTCGGGTCTAGCGGACTGGAAGAGCTCCGGTGTGCTTGACTGCAAAAGAAGCGTGACCGACGAGGCGTTTTCATTTCCTTTCAGTGCCGGCAGCAGGGAGGCGGGCGCTGCGGCGCGAAATTCCGGCAGCAATTGGAAAATAACGGGCTCCACGGGTGGTGCGTTCGGCGGTGGTGCCCGCTTCTCCGGGCGGTATATTTCCGCCCGCTCAGGTGGCGGCAGTGCCCGAACCAGCGTTGCGAGTTCCTCCGCCTTGGTATCGAGCCGCATCGACAGCAACATGTAAATTGCCGTCGACAGCGCTGCAGCAACGACGGCAAGGACCCAGATCGGCACGGCAAAACGGGATGGCTCGTCAGCCGCTGCAACTCCCTCCCATCGGGGCGAGAGCGGTGCAGCTTCAGCATCGGCGTCACGCAGAAAACGCGCCGCGGCGGCACGAACGGCGCTGATCGAGCGGTCGCCGGCACGGCCAGGCACACGGTACTTGCCGCGAAAACCAAGCGCCAGGCAGAAATAGTAAAGCTCGAGCAATTCCTGATCACGACCGGGATGGCGTTCCAATTCTTCCAACCGGGCAAAAAATTGCGCTCCGGCATCGACATCGCCGCGGAGCATGACGACCAGCGGCTGGCGCGGCCATGCGCTTGCTCCACCCCAGGGCGTGTTCAGCGCCAGATCGTCAAGCAGCGAGGCGACAGCCCATGCAGCCGAGTCCGCCCGCGCAAGCGCCGAACCGGAGGCTACCGCAGCGTCGCGGGCCGCAACAAGCTCTTCCATCAGCCTCGTTCGCAGCACTTCTGGATTGCTCGGTGGCAACGCACTTTCGAGTTCCGGTGCAAATTCCAGCAATTTGGCGAAAGCACTGATCAGTCTGTTTGGATGAGAGCGCGCCCTTCTTGCCAGGGTTCCGGCAGCAGGGACCTGTCTTGCGCTCGCCGAGGGCGCCGGGCGGATGCGTGTACGACCCTTATCGCCCGAAAGACCGAATGGATCCTCACTTGCCATGGCGCTACCTATTAACCGAATAGCAATCGACCTGCGGTTCGCTGGGCAAAACGCCAGACACGCCGATCACGAAGCCGGGCGAACGCAGAAGAGATTCCCAATGCTCGCTGCGCTGATCGAGTTCTAGGCAGAGACGGTCACCGTCATAGGGGATCTCGCGGGGCTGCGAATGAAGCGGCTTCAGGCGGATCCCCGGCAGTCGTGACTTCCACAGCGCCTCGAATTCGTCGGCAGCACCCACCGTCACCTGATCGACGAAGATTTTGCGCAGCGCGTCCTCGGACATGTCACATCCGACCCGTACGACAATGCGGCTGGCGGTCAGCAATTCGGGGTTGTCGACCCGAACCTTCCAGACGTTGGTCGCGTGTTTGAGCACCGGCAATGCCCGCGATTTGGGCTCGACATAACGCAGGCTGAGGAGCAGCGAACGCAAAGTGTCTGCGAGCGCCGCAAAGGCAGGTCCCGGCGCCATGTGATCATAGGTCGGAAGCTCGGTCAGCCGCCGGGAGCCGGACCCGTAGGTCGCCATTCGCCCCGCAAGCCCGCTCAATTCCAGAAAGAGTTCCGCCGGGTGAAAAACCTCCTGGGGAAGCATGTGGGCCAGCCGCGGACGTGCCGTGTTGGCGAGATCGAGTACCAGCAGATTTTCCACGCTGCGCCCAGCGCCGCCGAGAACCATTTTGCCATGTGCATCGGCGATACGGTCGAGCCCGGTTATCACCTCCTGCATCAACTGGCCGTAGAAGGCCACGGCACTGGTCGTCAGGGCTGGCGGCAGAAAGTTTTCCCCCATCGCGACGCTGCCGTCGGCCAGCAGCCCGTTGACCTTCGCAACCGGCATCGCGGTATAGCCGCCGGTCATCTGCACCGGCGACAGGAGCAGGGCTTGGGGGCGGGCGATCTCGATTTCTTCCGGGTCGGCGCCCCCATGCACGGCGTCACGCACGCGTTCGATCTGCCCCTTATAACGCGCTCCGGTCGGCTCGCTATGAGCGGCATCGAAGCTCGCTCCGCCCGGCGGTTCCAGCGGCAAGGCAAGCTGCACCGCCCCCGCACCCATGTCGCGGGCGATGGTCAATGGAACCGGCGCATCCATCGTCTCGGGAATGGAAAAGGGCGTACCGTCCGGAAAAATGCCGCGCGCCGACAAGACGGCAACGCGGCCTGCTTCAAGCTGTGCGGTATCCAGCGTAAGGGATCGAAAGCCGAAGGTCTGCAACCTCCCCGCCTGCAGCGCGCCGCGTATCAGGGCCTCGGTATACCGGTCTTGCTGCTGAAAATGCTGCGTCCGAAGGAAGAGCCCCTCGGACCAAAGCACCTTATTCGTGTCCGTCATGCTGGAACGCCCTCCCTTCAGGCGAGCGCGAGCGCCATGCCGCCGCTACTCAATGCTACATTCGCCGTCACCGTCGATTCCGGCCTGATCGGGACGGCCTGCCGCCAGACACGACCGCCGGGGGTCCTGAAAAAGGCGACCACCCCGAGGAACGTGGCTTCCGGCGGGAACGCCACCGTCTTGGTGGCCGATCCGCCGGGAGATACCGTCAACTGGTCGGAGCCGAGAAGGTCTGCCCCGAGTGCCGAGGCAGGGTCGGATTGGAGGGCGAAAATATCGGCAGAATTGAACTTTCCGACATCCTTGAGCCTGAGAACGAGCACGGTCACCGGGCGATCCCCGCCATCTGCGGCAAGATTCATCCCCGCCTGACCTGTCGCCTTTACAGTCACGGTCGAGGATTTTGGCGGACCGCCCACGCAGCCGGAAATCAAGCCTGTCGCGCCGAGCATCATCAAGAAACCACGTCGTTGAAGCATCATTCTTTCTCCCTCTCTTCATAGCCGTCTCGGAAATCGCTGCCGATTTCGCCGAGGAAGCGCGTTGATGCGCTCCTGGCTATTTCGCGGTAACGTTTCTCGTAAAGTTCCCAGAGCTTTGCCCGTCGCCCGCCCGCAAGCAGCGCGTCCCAGGCCGATTGAGACTTCAATTCGCTTTCCAGCGCCGCCGGATCGAAGCGGTTTACCATCCTTGCCAAGGCGGCCTGGACGCCGCGCCACGTGCGCACATGATGGTGGGCGAGATCGCGGATGGAGCCGTTGATCGCCGCTTCGGGCGGCAGGAAGCCGGCATTGCGTTGCGTGAGGAACGTCGCGATCACATCGTCGACCGTCGGCATGAATTTGAGAGGGTTGACCTCGGAGGCCCCGACAACGGTTTGTGCGATCCGGGCCTCACCCTTTTCTTCGGCCCGCTTGCGCAGGAGATGGATTAACCCTTCCAGCATCGTCCGGTATTCCCGACCGAAATTCTCCATTTGGACGACGGGATCGGCAGACGGAAATTCTTCGCCACTGAAGCCCAATCCGCGCAGAAAGGCGTCGCGCAGGTCGGTCTCGCTAGGCGCCGACTTCTGCTGCCTCGGCTCCGGCTGTGGCTCCGGATTGGCTTGCGGCCTGAGTTGTGGTGTGGCGAGCTCCGGAGCCGGCTGCCCTGCAGTCGTGCCCGGAAGAAAAAGATCCCAGCCCCGGTTATCCTGCCGCTGGGCCGGCAGCGGATCGAGGCTGAACGGATCGTCGAACAGGGGCGCGCTATTTTGCGGTTCCTGTCGGTCGGAATCGGCAAACGGCGCCGCAGCGGGGTGTTCGAACGGGTCAGGCAATCCGGTGGGTCGCCGGGGGAGGTCAACCGGCTCGCTGCGTTCGGAGAAGAACGAATCCTGTTCGAAACCCACCGGCGGCGACGATGTCGGTTGTTCGTGCGGGCGCTCTGCCTGCGTGCTTTGCAGCTCGACGCGGACGACATAATTGCCGAGCTGCAGCCGGGCGCCGTCATGCAACGGAGCGGAATTTCCCGCTCCAAGTGGTGCGCGCGACCCGTCTATAAAGAGACCGCCACTTGACGTATCCGTCACCTGGTATCGACCGTGAACGCAAGCAATGGTGCAATGGGCACGGGAAACGTACATGTCCGGATCGTCGAGTCGCCAGTCGGCGTCTGCGCTGCGACCGATGACGAGCTCGCCCTCGACGAGCCGCATCTGGCGCACGGCCTGGGGCCTGGGGGACTGTTCGAGGGTGAGGATCAAGGCCATGCTGCGGCCTCCGCAATCTCAGGACGAAAACCAACGAGGGTGCGCATGCACAAATCGGCTGCGTCGCCTCGGTCCTGTTTCGGAGCAAGCCAGGCGATATGCCCGAGCCGCGCTTTTCCCAGCTGCGCTGCAGGAACCTCGTCTCGTTTGAGCACGAGCCTGACATCCACATCCAGCCCGTTTCCCACCAGGTCGCGGACTGCCGTTTGCAAGAGTGCACGCCGCTCACTGCCGGGCAGAAAGGCTGCGTAGTCACCAAGCGTCAATGGTCCGACGGAAAGCTCGATCCTTTGCTGTCGCTGGAACGTTCTCGGCCCGATCGTGGCGCTTCTGCCGAGCTGTGCGTAGGCGCCGGCAAGGCGGGACTGGATCCTTTGCGGTATGTCCATCCAGACGCCAACAAACTCCCGGAGCCTGAAGGGAACCTTGAAATGATCACCGAGAAACTGCATGAGCCTTTCAGGCCCATCGACTTGATGGGCAAGGGCTGCGGCGTGAGCAAGCTTCGTCATGTCGACCGCAGTCGGCTGACGGTCTGTCCTGCCTCGCAGGCCGATGCCTGCCATGGCCGAAGCCATGGCACGAACGCGTCCGCCCTCGGCGCGCTCGATCTGGACGGCCGGGTGCGCATCCGCCCACGCCCGATAGAAAAGTGCGATCATGCGATGTTGGAGCACATTGATGAAGTCGACGAACGTGGTGTCGCTGACCTCGCGCATGTCGGCACCGGCAAACCAGCGCTGCGACAGGCGATCCAGCACCCAGCGCGTCAGATAAAGCGGCATCGGACCTTCCGGACCGAGCAAGCCGATCGTGGCCACCGTTACCCGGGCGGGCGCTGTTTCGGTGGAAGGCTCGAGCCTTGCGATGTCCTGCACGGCAAAACCCAGCCGTATGTGCTGCCCGAGCCTGGCTGGTTCCCGCTGCGGCGGGCCTGCCTGCCCGAAGATCCTGTCTGCATTTTCGAGCCGCCGCAGGAGCTCAAAAAAGTCGAACTGCTCGGCGGATAGGACGGCGTCATTCTTCAGATCAGGAAGCGGTTGCCCGGCGTTATCGGCCATAGCACGTCCTCCTGTTTCTGCAGGATCCGCGCTCTCGTGCGCACGAACCCGTTAATCGCCGCGTAGCGGGCAAAAAGCCTCGAGAGCAGCGCCGTAAGCAACAAGCTGCTATGCCCGGCAAGCACTGACTGGTCGACATGGAGCGTGATGTCGCTGCCGCGGGCAAAGCACATCGGTCCAGCGATCGGCAGGCGCTCGATGAGAGGTCGGGCCTCGACTCTCGCAATGGCGCGTACATGCCGCGAGAGGCTTGGATCCCCCCGCTGGGCATAAAGATCGAGCAGGGCGTGAAGAGGGTCGACCCCGCGGCCTTCCTCCGCTAGGCTGAGAAAGTTCAGCGACAATTGTGCGATAAAGCGCCAGGCGAGTTCGTCGGCTCTTGAGGCTTCGACGGCGCCGGCAGGAAGCGTTGCCGGAATGGCAGGCCAGGGCTGGCGCAGCGCGCCAAGCAATTGCACGGTCTCGACAGGATCGCCGCTTTCGAGCGTAAGGGAGGGCGTGTCGTCCAATATCGGCAGGTCCCTGTTGGTGCACAGGGCCGTCACTTCAATCCGCTTGAGCGGTCGCCCCGCTTTCGACTGCGCCGGCCGTGAGAGCGTGATGAAGACATCGTCTCCGACGTAGGATGTGCGGGTTTGTCCCTGACGAAGCTCGTCCTCGCTCGGACGCCGCGGGCGCCGTTCTGTAAAATAGACCCAACCGTTTGTGCGGTTCTGTCCGAGACTGAAAAGTGCCGGTATCTCCGCATCAGAACCTTCGGCATCGGCGTCCTCCACACGCACAGCGCGATAGATTTCAAAATCGCGCGGCCGAGTCCGATCGGCATGGAGGACCTGCCGGGTCCGCCGCGCATCGAGCTCGATGACGCTGCAGGAACGCTCGAACAGGTTGATGATCGGCGTTGCGAAAAGCTCCAGATCCTTCGCGGTGAGGCCCGCAAGCTCAGGAACGGGCCGGCGAAGCAGGAAGACCAATTCCAGCCTCTCTCCGCAACGGCGAACGACCGGCCGCATCCCCGTCACACGCGCATAGTGAAACCGCTCGGGGGCGATAAAATATTCGCGCAGGAGCCGGTAGCCCTCAAAAGTTTCGCGTGTGCGAGGCATGAGCGCCTCGTCGTCCGATATGCCGACCATCTCTGGCGCGGGCAGCGGCTTCAAGGGATTGTCCCGCCCCTCCGGGCGCGCGCCAACGCCACCGCAGGCGCCGAACAGCGTATCGAAGAGCAACGGCGCCCTGCTCTTTTCACTGAAATAAAAGTCGAGGCGATCGAGCGACAAGTCGGCCAGCTTGCCCTTGCCGGTTCGATTGATGGTGATGCTCAATCCGGACGCGCCGGAAACTCCGTCAATGGCGCCGATCCCAGCCGCCGCGAGTGCGCTTCGGTCTTGTATGTAGGTCACGGAGCTGATCGCAAGCGGCCAGAGCGTCACGTCCTGGACCGTGGTGAAGATGGACCTCGTTGAAATTCCAGGCCGGACGCTCGAAACGAGCCTTGTTCCCCGCTTCAAAAGGTGACCTGCAAGCATGGTTTGAACTTGCTGCCCGGGCTTCAGCAAGACCATGGCCGTCGCCGGCGCCGGCGAGACGAGGTCCGGATAGAAGTTTTCAAGCACGCTGCGGACATATCGCATGCTTTCGGCATCCACCTTCTGGCGGGTGCGGGCGGCCAGAAATGCGACGCCGTCAAGAAGCCGTTCGACAAAGGGGTCGGGACATGGGATGCTATCCAGAGAAAGGTTGCGCGCAATCGCGGGGTGCATATGGGCAAACTCGGCGGCAAGCGCGCGAATGTGGGTGAGTTCCTCCTCATAATATTCAAGGAAGACCCGATCCATTTCAGGTGTCCTTCAACTCGGTTCTCGCCGAGCCGTTGTCGAGATCGAGAATGGTGCGGATACGCAGCCGTTCTGGCGCCGGCGTCGTCAGGAGCAGCGCGTCAATATCGATCCTGAGGCCAATCGACTTGTCGCCAAGGCTGACGGTCACTTTGGTTGCGCCTTCCTTCAGCCGGGGCTCGAAGGCCGCAAGCACTTTTGCGATCTCCTTGGCGAGTTCCTCACGGTCGAAGTCCCGCGATGAGCGGCCCGAAAATGGCGGCACGCCGTAATTGACCACACTGCGGCGCACCAGCGGAAAATCCTCAAGCGAGGGAGGGTTGTCGCCAGCCAGGTCGGCCTCGGCATCGGTCAAAAGGGGCGAGGATTCGAAACGTTGCACATTGAAAAGCGCCTCGATGTCGCGCCGCACCGCTTCACGAAGCACATCGCTCGAAACAACCACGCCGCGACTTTCCAATTCCACGCGACGACGTTCCAGGGAAAGCAGACGATGGATGTTCTTTTTCTGCTCGATACCGAGATCCGTTGCAGACTCTATTTGCCCGACGCCGCCGGCCACCATCGCGTCCAGCAGCTCTGCGTCTATCTCGCTCTGCAACATCTGCCGGAGATCTTTGATCTCGGAGCCGAGCCCCGGCAGGTCATTGACCAGGCGATCCCACAAGGATGGCTGGATCGTTTCGCGGGTTGCGCGCTGGTGCCCGCCAAGCGGCCTCGACTCCCTTCCAACTTCTCTTCGCCAGCCGTCACTTGCCGACATAGACATCCATTTCGACCTCGTCCTTGTCGTCGTAGTTGAACGTGATGTTCTTGTAGGCGAAGCCGACGCGCTCCTCGATGAGATCGGGTTCGTCCTCACTTGGCTTCATATTGTACTGGGTGACCGAAGCCTCTTTCAGCGTAACGACCAGATAATCGCTCGTCTCGCCTTCGATCGTTCTGCGCGCCGAGAACTTGACCTCGCCGAGAAGCGTGTTGTCGAACAGCGCCTTCTTCAGATAGGGCGAGGATTTGTCATAGTGCTTGATGAAATTGATCATGCCAAGACTGACGCGGCCCCGTCGCGACAGCGAATTGGGATCGTAGGGGGCGACCATTTCAAACTCCACCCCGTGGATTTCGATCTCGTCTTCGTGGCCATCGCGAACGCTCGGTCCCGTGATATCCGGCACCTTGAGAAAACCGTCAATTTTCATGAATAACCTCCCTTGTGAATTCAGCTTTTCGTCGACGGCAGCTCCGATACGAGACGCAGTGACGCATTGATGCCTTCCAACTGATAATGGGGGCGCAGATAAAACCGGGCATTGTACCATCCCGGGCGGCCTTCGACGCTGTCGACCTGAACCTCGGCCGCAGCCAGCGGCCGTTTGGCGCGGGCCTTGTCGTCGGCAAAGGCAGGGTTGGCAAGAACGTAGCGATTGATCCACTCCGTCAGCCAGATCTGCATGTCGGACCGCTCCTTGAACGAACCGATCTTGTCGCGGGCGATTGCCTTCAGGTAATGGGCGAAACGCGAAACCGGGAAAAGATACGGCAGATTTGCGCTCAGGCGTTCATTGGCCTGTGCATCCGGATCGACCAAGCGCCCGGCGCGCGTCTCGTCATCCTGTAGCGAGTGCGCACCGATGAAGGCTGCGATGTCTGTATTTTTGCGATGCAGGATCGGCATGAGCCCAAGCTTGGCAAGCTCTGCCTCGCGGCGATCGTCGATGGCGACCTCCGTCGGGCATTTCATCGCGACGGTACCATCGTCAGTCGGGAAATTGTGGACTGGAAGATTGATGACCGCTCCGCCATTCTCGACGCCGCGAATTTGCGTGCCCCAGCCAAACAGTTTGTGGCTTCGATTGATATTGACGCCCATCGGGAAGGCGGCATTCATCCACACGTAGCGATGATGATCGCCCTGGACATCCTCCTCGAAGGCGAAGCCCTTTACCGGAATGGTTTCCGCGCCGTAGGGCAGGCGCGCAAGGACCCGGGGCATCGTCAGACCGATGTAACGCGCATCCTCGCTCTCTCGCAGCGACTGCCAGGACGCGTAGGCGGGCGACGAGACAATCTGCTGCAGGTCCTGGGGGTTTGGCAGTTCCTGCCAGCTTTCCATGCGAAAGAGTCGCGGGGCGGCGGCTGCAATGAAGGGCGTGTGCGCCGACGCGCAGATGCCGGACATGTTGCGAAGAAGAGCGACGTCCTTCGGGTGGTTGGAGAACTCGTAGGCACCGATCAGGCAGCCGTACGGGCTGCCGCCAAGCATCGAATATTCGTCCGTATAGACTTTCTTGAATATGGGACTTTGGTCCCACATCTGGCCCTCGTAGTCTTCGAGCGTGTCGGCCAAGGCTTCTTTTGAAATATTCATGACGCGGATCTTCAGCTTCTGATCCGTCTCGGTATTGTTGACCAGATACCACAAACCGCGCCATGTTCCCTCGAGCTGCAGCACTTCGGGTGCATGGAGAACCTCGTTGACCTGCTCGGTTAGAAGCTTGTCGATACCGGAGATCAGGGATTTGATCGACTTGATCGCATTCGAGGAAATTGTCGTCGACTGCGAGCGCGCGCGCGCTGCAAGCGCGAGATTCTGCACCAGGGTTTGCAGCTTGTCGCTGTCATCCTTCTTGACCTTGAAGTCCTTTTCAAGAAGGTCGCTGAATTCCTGAAGATCGACGCCTTCGGCTTCCTTGACGTCGACAGCGGCGGTTCTTTCCTGTTCGGCCATGGTTTAGCCCTCCGACTTGCTGCCATCATCAATCGCCTGGTCGGCGATTTTTGCTAAAAGGGGCTCGTTGTTCAAAAGCTGGGCGATACGCTTCTCAGCGTCAACGCGGCCATCCATGAAGCCCAGCAATTCCTCAAGCTGGCGGCGCATCTTCAACAGTTCGGCGAGCTGCGGGACCTGTTCGGCAATCCGATCCGGCGCGAAGTCCCCCATGCTGGTAAAGGTCAGGTCGACGGCAAGCTCCTCGTCCCGCTCTTCGCCGGGCGGTTGGGGAAGCGTGTTCTTGACCCGCGCCTTGACCCGCGGGCTCAGCGCCTCCATGAAGCGACCGAACCGGTTAGCGTCGGTTTCGACAAAGGTCCGGTCCCGCACCGATTTCAGAGCCTCAGGCGTTTCGGACGCACCGGCGAGATCTGCCATCACCCCCATCACGAAAGGCAATTCGATCGTGGTCGGGCTGCCATATGTTTCCACTTCATAGGCGATCTGGACGCGAGGCGCCCTGTTGCGTTCAATTACCTTCGCCTTAGTTTCGCTCATTGCTGGTCACCTTTTGTCCCAGGGGCAGGTTTCTTGCTTTCCGAAACGCCGGCCAGAAGCCGGAATTCTTTCAGCCCGGAAGGCGCAAGGTCCTCCATGAGCTCGAGAAAATCCATCGGCACCATGCGCTTGATCCTGCGGGCCAGATGGGGAATGGGGCTTGATGGCTCCGTACGGTCGTAAAAGGCGATGATGAGGTCGATGCAGCGCGTGACTTCGTCTCGCGAGCTCAGACGCGAGGGGAAGACCGTCGCGGGCCCGCTTGGGGTCCGGTCTGGCGCAGCGCTGGTGGCAGCAACTGGCGCAGGTTCGCCGCAGGCCGTGTCCTCTTTCTGGCTCTCCTGTGGCGCATGACGCTTGGCGCGCTCCAGGGTCGCCGACGCGCGCTGCAGAAACCGGCTGAGATCTGGCAGGGTAACGCGCAAATCGCCGCCGATCTGCAGGTTGAGCGATTGCTCCGCCGCCTCCAGAGCTGTGGCGGCAGCCCGTGCATCGGCGGCTAACGCCGCCGCTTCATCAGGGGCCTGTTCGGCAAATGCCGCGCACCCGAACCGCACGCGATTGACTAATTGCTCATGTTCGCTGACGAGCGAGGCTTTCTCGGCCGCACTCAAACCAGGCGCTGCTTCGTTGAGAACGGTGCGGCTGTCGACCGCCCCCCGCTCCAGATCGCGCCCCGTCACCGGGCCGGTGCCACGAGGCGTAAAGAACGTCATTTTGCGCAGATCGCCGAGCAGACCATCCTTGTCATTTTGAAGCTGGATCAGTGCGTTGATGCGGCGAAGAGCGGCCTCGCGGGGAGGCAGGCCGTCGCGAAGCTCCGGATGCATTGTCTGCCAATGCATGTCGAAGGTTTGGCCGATCAGGTTCAATCCCTCGGCGAGGCCGGCCAGTCCCCGCTCATTTGCGAGGGCACGCGTTACAATCACGAGCAGCCTGAGATCGCGCCCGTGCGTCCGCAGCTCCTCTGATTTGCGTAGCACGACCGACCAGTCAACCGGCACTTCCGTTCGTGCGACGGGGTTGTTGCGCTCGTCGCGGCTGATTTCGATCTGGGGCTGTACGAGGCGTTCGAGCTCGTGGAATCGTCCGTCGTTCCGTAGGCTTTCGCCGGACGGGTTGTCACCGTTTATCGGATTCAACCAGAGCGCAGAGTCGAACAACAGATCCCCCGCTTTACCGAATATTCTTCTCGCGATCCTGTTTTAGCATAAATTTTTGCTCTGTACTAATGCCACTTATCGACGAGCGGCAACTAATTCCGAGTGTCGATCAATCGGGTCGTAGTCGACAGGATCGAAACTTGCCCGCTGGCAATAACTGCATGTAAATCCTCGGCAAAGGACTTGGTGGATTCGGTTGTGGGGCGAAGTTGCGAGAACAGAGGACGGTCGGTCTGCATCGCGATTATCAGGCTTCTGCCGAACGTGTTGTCGACGGCGAAGGAAAGCTTTGCGGGATCGGTCGCCCCATCTGCGGTGGAGTAGGCGACACGGATGGTACGCATGCCATCGGACACCGTCCCGAGACCGGCAAGAGCGTTGTCCGGGCGCTTGATGTTGGGAAGGACGTTGAACAAATTGCCGGTGACATCGGCGATCGCGACCCAGAGGTAGCCGTCCTTGATCGTTGCCGGAGCGAGGACATCTATGATGGGATTGTCGCCGACCGAGTAGACGCCAGACATGTTTGGTTCGGATTTGTCCCCATAACCGAGCACGATCGCCATGGGCCCTTGCGGCACGTCGGGCAACAGTGACTGGACGACGCACAGCTGATTATTGAGCACTGTCGTATCAAATCGCAGATCGCGATCACCCAGACGCGGCGCGAGCGCTTGCCGGAGCGCTGCGATATCGCCGCTCGCGGCGACGTTTCCCCGAATGGCGACCGTCGACCCAAGAGGAAAGTTCGCCCCCTCCGGTGCCTGGACGACAAGCGGGCCACAGGTCTCCAACGGTGCGATGGCCGATTTCAACTGGTCGGGCGTCAGGCTTCTCGGTCCTGCGGCGATCCGCACGACAGCCTGGTAACCGGCGGCCCTGCTCGCCTCGTTGAACCGGCTGACGACGGTGTCACGCGCCGACTTGTCGGGAGCAAGGCCGGTGAGGCGAACGGTGCGGTCAGTGACATCAAGCCTCCACTCGTCCAGCCCGCCGGCGGCGGCAAAAAAGCTGTCGATGTCCTGTGCCCAGCGATCGGAAGGTTCCCCCTTCGCAAGTGCAAGCGCATCCTTGGGTGCCGGCAGCCCGACTGCGCGCGTAAAACCCGCCAATATCGCCTGTTGCTGGTCGGCATCGGGAGCAAAGCCGGACAAGGTCGCCTGGTGTTGCCCGTCGAGCCCGGCGCTGAGTTTATAGGGCGCCTCGACCGGAAGGGTTTTCACAAACAGGCTGTCACCAAAGCCGGCAAACCAAAGTCCCGCGATCGCCGCTACGGCAGCAATGGCTAAGATCGCCGGCCAGGACCGCCAGCCGAACCTTGCGCCACGCCCGCCTTCCTGCCGGCCGCTGCGATCGGTCCGCAACAACTCCGCCACCTGCTTGACGACGGCCGCGGCCGTCGGCGGGCGTCGCGAAGGGTCGGGTTGGGTGAGATCGTCGATCAAGGCCTTGAGCGGCTCCGGAACGCCGGTTGTGTCCAACCGGCGTTCCTTGTAAAGGACAACCTCACCGGGACTTGTTCCGACATCGGGAACTTTACCCCGAAAGGTTGCAAGCAGGGATGCGCCCAGGGCATAAAGGTCGGATCGCGGCTCGGCCTGCCCGTGCAATTGTTCGGGCGCTGCATATTCGTATTTGCCGGCAAACTCCTTGCCGACGATTGTGCGTGCGCCCGTCTTGCTGTCCTTGGCAATGCCGAAGTCGATAATAACGGCCTCCTCCGGCCGGCCGCTGCGCAAGATGATATTGTCGGGCGACAGATCGCGATGGACGATTTTGCGTTCGTGCGTCGCAACCAGGCCCTCGGCCACTCTTTGGGCCACGACCAGCAGGTCTCTGGAAGAAATCCCGCCTCGCTCGAGATAATCGTTGAGTGGCGTACCTGCGACGTAATCCATGACCAGATAGACGTAACCCTCGGCTGTCTGGCTGCAGTCGGTATAACGCACGACCGCGTCATGCGAGATGCCGCGCATCTCCTCTTCCCGCTTCATCAATTCCAGATAACCGGCATCGGCGGACAGCTCCCGCTTGAGTGCCTTGAGCGCCACGACCCGGCCGGTGATCTTGTTGCTGGCGCGATAGACTTCGCCCGTTCCGCCGCGGCCAAGCACACCCTCGATCTCGTAGGTATTGTTGAGTACCTGGTTCTTGCGAAAGATGTCACCGGGCAATGGATCGATCATCTGGTAACTCCAAACCACGCCGTCACTATTCATCAAAGACATGCGGTTCGAATATTTGTCAAGAACACTATAATGTGGCAGTTTGCCATTGAGATTGAAGACTAGGCTCGTTCATTCGAGAGCACGTGGGCAGGAGCCCGACCGGCATGCAACAGAACATGTCTTCTCACAGCTTCAAGCGTAAAGAACTGGTTGGCAAGCTCGACCCTATATGCCTGCGTGCATTCAAGGCGGCAGCCGACGCCGCCAAGCTTCGGGGCAATCCCTATGTCGAACTCGTCCATTGGATCGAGCAACTGGCGCTCGTCGACCGCGCGGATTTCCAGCTGATCCTCGCCGACGCTGGCGTGGATCTCGGCCGCCTTGCGGCCGACATGGCACGGTCGATCGACAAACTGCCCTATGGCGCGACGTCCATAGAAGAGTTTTCAGATCACATATTTCATGCTGTCCAAGAAGCCTGGAGTCTTGCAAGCCTTCAATTCGGCTCGGAAGAGGTGCGCGGCGCTTACGTCCTTCTGGCCTGTAGAAAGGTGCCGGTGCTTGATGGCCTGCTGTTGAAGATCAGCGGTGAGTTCGATCGGGTCGAAGCCGATTCCGTTCTTGCTCGCTTGGACGACGTACTCTCTCAATCGCTTGAAAATCGCGGCGGACGCGACGCTGGGCAACCGGTGCGCAAGGAACGACCGGCTGGCGGCGATTCCGCGTTGGCGAAATATGCGACTGATTTGACCAGGCGTGCTCGAGAAGGAAAGATCGATCCGGTTGTGGGTCGCGACCCGGAAATTCGCCAGATCGTCGATATTCTCATGCGCCGACGGCAGAACAATCCGATCCTGACTGGCGAGGCCGGGGTCGGCAAGACGGCGGTCGTTGAAGGCTTTGCGCTTCGCCTTGCGGCGGAAGACGTGCCGCCGCCACTCAAAGGGGTCGCGCTCCACATGCTGGATGTTGGCTTGATGCAGGCCGGAGCGAGCGTCAAAGGCGAGTTTGAAAAACGCCTCAAGACGGTGATCGACGAGGTTCAGGCATCGGAAACGCCGATCATCCTCTTCATCGACGAAGCACATACGCTGATCGGAGCGGGCGGGGCTGCGGGAACGGGGGACGCCGCAAATCTATTGAAACCAGCATTGGCGCGCGGCGAACTTCGCACGATCGCGGCAACAACATGGGCGGAGTACAAACAGCATATCGAGAAAGACCCGGCGCTGACCCGGCGCTTCCAGGTCGTCAAGATTGAGGAACCCAGCGAAGAAGACGCCATTCTCATGCTTCGTGGCGTGGCGGGCATCCTCGAGAAACACCATCAGGTGCAGATCCTCGACGAGGCGATCGAAACGGCGGTCGGCCTTTCACATCGTTACATTCCGGCCCGCCAGTTGCCCGACAAGGCAGTCAGCTTGCTTGATACCGCTTGCGCACGCGTGGCGGTATCACAGCACGCAACGCCGGCCGAGGTTGAAGATCTTCTGAGGCGCAAACAGTCTCTCGAGATCGAGCAGGGGATCATCGGCCGCGAAAGGTCCATCGGCATTGAGGTTGCAGACCGTCAAGCTAAGGTCGAGACCGCCCTTGGCGAGGTGGAGGCGGCCTTGGCCGGGGCGCGAACCCGCTGGGAGAAGGAAAGGTTGCTGGTGTCTGACATTCTCGACCTGCGGGCCAGGCTGCGCAGCGAGGGAGTTGGCCTAGATGCGGCGTTGTCGCAACAGGGCGATACCGCGACCGTTGCGACGCCCCCCGACCAAAATCTCTCAGCGCCCAGCGAAGACGAAGAAGAAGCTCCCGACGGAAATGCCGACCTTTCGCGCCTAAGGGCACTTACGCACGAACTTGCCGAGATGCAGGGCGAAACGCCATTGATGCTGCTGTCGGTAGACCGCAACGCGGTCGCCTCGGTGGTCCAGGACTGGACAGGTATTCCCGTCGGGCGAATGCTCGCTGGTCAGACTGAAAGGGCGCTCAAGCTCGCTGGAATTCTGGGCGAACGCGTTGTCGGTCAGGACCTTGCCATGGAAGCGATCGCACGCCGGGTACGGACCAGCCGCGCAGGACTAGGGTCGCCGGAAAAGCCGGTCGGCGTCTTCCTGCTTTGTGGACCGTCCGGTGTCGGCAAGACGGAAACGGCGCTCGCCCTCGCCGAGGCATTGTATGGCGGCGAACAGAATCTGATCTCTATCAACATGTCGGAATTTCAGGAGGCCCATACGGTTTCGACGCTGAAGGGAGCACCCCCCGGCTATGTCGGCTACGGCAAGGGAGGCATTCTGACCGAGGCCGTTCGCCGCAGGCCCTATTCCGTTATATTGCTCGACGAGGTCGAAAAAGCGCATCCCGATGTCCACGAGATCTTCTTTCAGGTCTTCGACAAGGGGATGATGGACGACAGCGAGGGTCGACGGATTGATTTTAGAAATACACTCATATTGCTGACCTCCAACGTCGGATCGGATGTCATCATGAGACTGACCGGCAACGGGCTCTCCCGCACGCCAACCGAAGAACTCGAAGCCGCGTTGCGGACACCGTTGCTGCATGTGTTCCCGGCCGCCTTCCTCGGGCGCGTTATCGTCGTGCCCTATTATCCCCTTTCGGATTCGATGATCGAAGCAATCACGCAGGCAAATTTTGCGAAGATCGCCGAGCGACTGCGTACGAGCCATAACGCCGAACTGGTCATAGGGGAGGGCGTTATCGACTTGATCAAGGCGCGCTGCACCGAAGTGGAGTCGGGCGGTCGCATGATCGATGCGATTTTGACCAACACGCTTCTGCCGGCCCTCAGCACCGGCATATTGAACTGGGCGCTGGATGGCAAACGCTTGACGAAGGCGACGGTCGGAGCATCTGCGGACGGCTTCACCTACGCCTTTGAATAGCGATTAGATCGCATCTGCGGCTGCTATGCGCGTTTAGCTGACTGCCTGGAATTCGACGCGTCGGTTCTCGTCAGCTCTCGGTTTTTGTGGATCGAGCAGAAATTGCTCCCCAACGCCAACAGCCTCGAGCCGTTCACGAGGAATTTGGCAATCCTCTGTGAAGAAGCGCGCCACCTCCCTTGCACGCAGCGTGGAGAGGTTTTGGTTGTACCTGGCTCCGCCGGAGGCATCGGTATGACCGACAATGCGAATGAGCTTGATATCCATTTCTTTCACCACACTGCAGAGCTTCTGCAGCATCGGCTTCTCCTTGGGTGCGATGGCAGAGGAATCGAAGGCAAACTGCACGCGGTAGTTAACCTGATCATCGTCAGGCAGCTTCCAGTATGTCTGCGGTGTTGTTATCGTCGCTGCTGCAGTTGTTGGTGAAGTCTGCACCGGCCCCTGTGCGGGAGTCGGGCCGGCCTCGACTGTTGCCTCGTTAGCCACATCTGTCGAAGCGTCCGGGTTGCTACTCGCTTGAGTAGAGCCGATCTTGGCCGGCGGGGTCTCGGGCGTAGCGATCGGCACTGGCGTTGGCTCAGGCGCAGGCCCGGAATTGGTCAGCACGAGGCCGCGGGACGGCCCGAGTTTGGCCGCCTTGAACAATTCCATTTGCCTTTGGAAACGTTCCTTGAGCGCCGTCTCGTTTAGTTCCTGTGCACGCAATTCACTTTGTAACGTGAAGAATAAAGCGAGAGACACCAGCAGCTTCAAAGTCAGCAGGCGCTTCATTTTAGGTTCCTCTCGGCAAAAATGTTTCGCCTGGCCAAAAAATTACTATAGGATGACCATGGGTGCAACCGCTTCCGTGGCGGCCCTCACGGCGGAGCGAATGATGAGGTTCTTCCGGTCATGACTCCGGAGTATCCCGATAGTCCCTCGACGCGGGTCCCGAGCTGGCCGGGCAGGCCGAAAGGGGCCGGGCTCAGCCACACCGGTCATGTTCGCAACCGCAACGAGGACGCAATACTCATAGATCCCACAGGCGTGCTTTGGGCGGTTGCCGACGGAATGGGAGGTTATGGCCACGGCGACGTCGCAGCAGGCCTGGTGATCGAGCATCTAGCCCTGCTTCCCCATGCTCCAATTTCGAGCGCCGATCTGGTGGTCGCGCTCGAGGCAGCCAATTCCGCCATTCGGCGATGGGCAACCTCGGCCGACGTGGCGCAGATGGGTGCAACCGTGGTGGCTGCGCTTCTGCACGGCGGCACTATTTCGCTTGCATGGGCGGGCGATAGCCGGGCCTACCGCTGGCGCGATCGTGAATTGCAACAGCTGACGCGTGACCATTCGGTCGTGCAGGAGCTTCTCGACGATGGGCGCCTTTCTCCCGCGGCGGCCTGGCAGCACCCACAAGCGCATGTTGTAACACGCGCGATTGGAGCGTCCGATCATCTTGTCGTCGAAACCACGGAAGTTTCGTTTTGCCCGGGTGATGTCCTCATTCTCTGCTCTGACGGGCTAACCGACTGTGTGGCGGACGCCGAGATCGCTGCCCTTATGGATGCCGTTTCAACGCCGACGGTCACCTGTCAGCGATTGATCGGCGCTGCTCTCGATAACGGTGCCCCGGACAACGTCTCAGTGATTGTCGTCCAGATTGATGGAGCTGCGGTATCTTGAGGCAAATGAGTGCCATCGCGGCCATCGTCATCGGGATGAGCATCATCCTCGCAGCCGTCATCTTTGCGTTTGTCGGAAACCTCTTGCAAGATACGGAGCGCGATCCGAATGCGGGCAAAATAGATCGGCTCACACAGCAACTTGCCCAGCAGGACAGTGAAATTCGGGGGCTGCGCTCTGAATTGAACACCCTCAAAGGACAGATGGCGGATGTCGGCGGCAGGGTGATGGAGTTGGAAAAAGCTCCACCTTCCGGCCCTGCTCAGACAGCCCCCGTCATTAATCCGCAAGCCGTCCAACAGACCGATCCTTCACCGCTCTTCACGGACCAGTTCGGCGGTATGGCACCGCGTGAGGAAGAAGGAAATCTGACTGAACCGATGCAACTGGCCAAGAAGCGTTTCAACGAGAATGTCATACGCCCGACCCCGGCCGTGTTGCGACAGATATTGGGCGAGCCGAGAAGCACCTATTCAACCACCTGTGCACCGGTCACCAATCCGAAATTGCTGCATGTACTCGAAACCCGCGACATCGGCGGTATTCGTCTGACCATGATCAGACCAGCGCTCGATTCGCTTCAGCAGATCATGGCGCGCCTCAAAAAAGAAGAGCCAGATATCTATGCCGCTATCGGAACCGCGGGCGCGCTCTGTGCAAGGTATGTACGGGGTTCTTCGAAGTCGGTGTCCTCACATGCGTGGGGGGCGGCCGTTGACCTGACCATCAAGAAGAACCTCGACAACATGGGCGATAACAGCACGCAATTCGGGCTTGTGGTGCTTGCCGAGTTCTTCAACGAGGCTGGCTGGTATTGGGGGGCGGGCTATAGCCGCGAAGATTCCATGCACTTCGAGGTCGGCGAGGCGCTGCTGCGAAAATGGGCGGCTGAGGGCAAGCTGTGAAGGGCGTTTTCGAACCGCCGGGTCCAGCCCCTATGCAAGCAGATGTGCTTGCCGCACTGGCACAGCCCCTGTTGGATCTTGCAAGGCGCGCCGAAAGCGAAAAGAACCCAGATCCGCGCGAGCTTGCGGCAATGGCACGGACCCTCGTCGCCGCTTTCGAGACGGAAGCACGACGCAGGAAGGTTCCGCAGGATTGGCTCCTGGATGCCCGCGATGCCCTTGTTGCTTTGGTTGATGCGCGAGCGCGTAACAATCCGGCATTGTCGATCCGAAAATGGGAGCGCGCGCTTGCCGCTGCTCTGCCAATTGGGGGAGTTATGGCGGCCAGCAGCCTGGCCGAACGGGCGAGGGCGGCAGCGAAGGCAGGGCCGGCGAGCCGAGATCTCGCCCGCTTCCTCGGCCACTGTAACGACGCTGTCCAAGCGGCGCTTCTGCCGGGCGCACGGCATAAAACCCGCGCGGATCGCGGTCTTGCTGCTCTCGTGATCGGAGTTTTTCTGGCAATTCTGGTGGTTTGGGCAGCATGGGCCGAATGGCGGTTTCGTGAGCGGCTTTTGTCGCAACTGCCCGATGTCGCAGGTGTCGTGGAAGCCGGCCGCGTGGCAACACCGGCAGCGCGCGTAGCCCAACTCGATGCATTCCTTGCAGGCGTTCGACTTGTCGAGCAGGACGCGCAGCGTTCACCTCTTGGTCTCATTCATCAATTGGGGATTTTCGATCCGGCAGAGGCCGCGCGCCAGCGCTACGGCCAAGCCGTCGACGCCCTGACCAGCGGTCCACTTGCTGCAGCCCTTGGAGTTGCTCTCGCCACGGAAGGAGAGGCAACCGCGCTTTACGATTCGTTACGCGCCTGGTCTATCTTGAAGGGCACATCGGACTGGCAAGCGCGGTTCCTGGCGGGCTGGATCGAAGATCGAGCCCAGACATTTCCTGAACTTGCCGGCATGGCAGTGCATGTCCCTGCCATGTCCGGACCTCCAATAGATCTTGAAGAGCCGGATCCCGAAGCAATCGCTCAAGCAAGACAGTTTGCTTCAGAGGGCTCTGCAAACGAGCGCGCCATGCTTGAACTTGCCCGTGCCGAGAAAACTGCGGGCCTGCCTGCCTGGTCTCTCGGGCAGGCAGCACCTGGTCTTGACAGGATATTGATCCGCAGGTCCGGACTGCCTATCGAGCAGGCCGTGCCCGGTCTTTACACTGAGGCGGGATGGGCTTACGCGCGTTCAGGCGCTGCAGAAGAGGCCATCGGGAAGGCGAAAGCCGAAACAACCATCCTCCTGCACGCCGGAGGCGAGACAAGCGCTGATGCAGTTATGGACCTCCTTCAGAAGCGAACGCTGGAGACGTGGTCGCAGTACCTTGGCGATCTTCGTGTCCGGCCGTTCACCGACCAACCGAGCGCGGTTATTGTCAGCGGTGTGCTAAGCGCCACCAACTCGCCGCTCTCGGCCCTGATCCGTGAGGTATGGCGCCAGGCGGGCGGCACCGACCGCAGCCGCAGCCATGCCAACCAGCTTCGCATCGCCGCGACACTCGGGCCTGCCATCCAGTTCGTGGAGCAGGGTCGCATGTCGGAAATCTCGCGCCTCTTTGTGTCGCTGAATGTCGCGCTTGCCCTTCTCGACGTAAATTCGGAAATCGGCAAAAAGTCGCTGATGGATGCGCAGGAGCGCGCCAACTCCGTCGTCGCCCTGCAGCAGGCCCCGCTCCTCGTCGTGCAAATGGTCGAAGACGTGATCTCTCAGACGGCCTCTCCAAAGGCCGTAGAGAAGGCCGAAGATCCGGTCGAGACAGGAAGGCCGCCTGGGGCTTGGGGCGAGATCGCCATGGCCTGCCAGGCTGCTGTCGCAGGCCGCTATCCGTTCTTTGAGGGGTCGGACTCGGATATGGCCGAAGTCGCACGCATTTTCGCGCCGAATGGTCTGGTGGCGACCTATTTCCGGACGCAACTGGCGCCTTCAATGGACACATCAACGACCCCGTGGCGCTGGAAACCGGAAGCACGGCTTTCCGGCTACGCGCCCGAAAGTGCAACGTTCTTTCAGAAAGCTTCCGCGATCGGCGACGCGCTCTTTCGTCAGGGAAGCTCGCCGCGTCTCCCTGTATCGCTGGAGGCACTTGCGCAGCGCGGGGCGGCTACCATCTCGATCGGCGGCGCTCACGCTCCGGTTACTACATCAGGCGGGGCGGTGACCTTTAGCTGGCCAGGAGACTTGCCATCACGCGGCCTCGAAATCTCCTTCGATAGCGGCAGAGCGGTTGAGAAAAAGAGCGCGCCCGGGGCGTGGGGCCTATTGCGCTTTCTGGACGGATCACGCTTGCGGCCACGCGACGGCGGCCGGCGTTTTCTCATTGACGTGCGGACAACCGGCGCGCGTGCCTACCTGCAGATGTCGTTCGCCGAGCCTGCCAACCCTGTCTCCGTGCGCATCCTGATGCGGGAACTGACATGTCCATCGAGCCTCTGACCTCAGCGGGCGGACGCACTCGTCTAATAAAAGTCACCTACGCCTGTCCAGCAGGCACCAAAGTCACCAACAAGTGCAACCATGGGCGCTGCGGTCACGGGTCATAGTGATCGCATTGTTTGACAGCGGCCGTGTGCCTTCGCTGCGGTGCCTCGTCAGCAGTTGCATCGTATGCCCTGCCGCGGCGGATTTAGGACCCGTCGTTAGAAAGCCTATCGGCAAATATGGATTTGGGCGACATCATTGAATAATCGGGAAAATCGTTCGGCGTAACGTTGGAGGCTCATTCACCCCAGCCAATACCTCGCCCCTGGGCCTTTGCGCCCTGCCACGTCAGCAGGGTTCGCCAAGCGGCATCGGTCGATCGACAGGCAGCCGCAACCGATGCATTCGCCAAGCCCGGACCGCAGGCGCTGTAGCTCGGCTATGCGCTGGTCGATACGTTTTGCCCACACGCTCGACAACCGCGACCAATCCCGACGTGACGGTACGCGATCGGCCGGCAGCTTGGCGAGCTCGGCGCCGATCTCCTCAAGCGTCAACCCGATCCGCTGTGCAAAGACGATGAAAGCGATCCGCCGCAATGCAGACCGGTGGTAGCGTCGATGTCCCGAGCCGGCGCGCTCGGATGCGATCAACCCACGCTCCTCATAGAAGCGCAGAGCTGATGAGGCAACGCCGCTGCGCCGCGACACGTCGGTGATGGTCAGCATCGGATCCATGCATAAATAAAAGCACGAAGCTCTCTTGACTTCAAGTTCACTTGAACTTGTAGCAGTTAGGCGTACCCATTGAAGGAGCACCGCAATGCAGGCGAATATCGATCTTCAAGGACTTCGCGTAGGGATCACCGGCGGCACTTCCGGCCTCGGACTGGCGCTTGTGCGGCGTCTTGCAGAGAAGGGTGCGAGCATTGCCTTCGTCGCCCGCACCGCCGCGAATGTCGAACGCGTCGGAGCCGAGACGGGTGCGCAAGGCATTGTCGCCGACATCGGCAAGAAGGAAGACATCTACCCGATCGCGATGCAGATCAGTGCCAATCTTGGCGGGGTCGACGTCCTGATCAACAATGCATCGAGCCTCGGTCCTGTGCCTCTGGCTCTTCTTGCCGATACGGAGTGCGAGGAGCTGGAAGCGGCGCTCGTAGTCAACCTTCTCGGCGTCTTCCGGCTGACGAAAGCCCTGTTCGGTGCGCTTGCCACGTCCGCGCGCGAGGGCCGCGGCGGGCTGGTGATCAACATCTCCAGCGATGCGGCGGTCAACGCCTATCCCGGCTGGGGCGCATACGGCGCGAGCAAGGCAGCGCTTGCCCATCTGACGGCGATTTGGGACGCGGAGTCGAAAGGAGATGGAATAAGGTTTCTTGCGCTCGATCCTGGCGACATGGACACCCCGCTGCACGCGCTGGCGCTTCCGGACGCCGACCCGTCGACCTTGAAAGACCCGGAGCTGGCGGCTGCCGAGATCATCGAAAAGATGCTCGACGCGCTGCCGGGTCACGCTGCGCTTACCGCCGGAGCCCACGCGTGATCGCCGCTGATCGCCTCGATCGGACATCGGCCAGACTGCTCCTCGTTGAGGCGGACGGTACGATGCGCGACCTGCCGCGGGCTCACCTCGGGGCATTATTGGATCCTGGCGATCTGGTTGTCGCCAACGACGCTGCGACCTTGCCTGCCAGCCTGCACGGCACCCATCTCCAATGTGGAAATACAATCGAGATTCGCTTGGCCGGCTGGCTGTCACCTTCAGCTCCGGTCCGCTTCCTGGTGATTGTCTTCGGCTCTGGCGATCACCGCACCCGCACGGAAGATCGGCTGCCGCCGCCTGCGCTGTCATCGGGCGATCGTCTCCAGCTCGGCCCACTTGAAGCTAAGGTCGAGCGCGTTCTCGACCATCCTCGCCTTGTCGAGCTCAGTTTCGAAGGCACCCGAGCAGCCATGTTTGCAGGACTGGCGCAGCATGGCAGGCCGATTCAATACGCCCATGTTCCCGAGCCGCTGGCACTGTGGGATGTTTGGACGAGAATTGCCGCCCGGCCGGTCGCGTTCGAGGCGCCATCGGCTTCGTTCGCGCTCGACTGGCGCACACTGCAAGCTTGGCGCCGGCGTGAGATCGGTTTTGCAACACTCACGCATGCCGCGGGGATTTCTTCCACCGGCGATCCCGCACTCGACTCGCGCCTTCCCTTCGACGAGCCGTACCACATCCCTGAATGCACCGTGGCGCAGATAGCGCAGGCGCAGCTCAGAGGCAGCCGCATCTTCGCGATCGGTACGAGCGTCGTGCGCGCACTTGAAGCAGCCGCCAATCCCGATGGCAGCGTGCGTGCCGGAGATGGTATTGCGACAGGGCGTATCGCACGGGGCACTCCGCTCCGCGTCGTCGATGCGGTTCTCACTGGCGTCCACCAGCCGGGCGAAAGCCATTTCGAGCTGTTGCGCGCCTTCGCCGACGACGGCCTCCTCGCCAGTGCCTCCACCGCTCTAACTGCATGCGGTTACCGTGCGCATGAATTCGGCGATTCCATGCTGCTCAACCGTCAATCGCTGATTTATCGGCGCGAACCTTCCCCTCGGGCCACATGATCATCGATTCATACGCCGCAGATGGTCCTTGGGGTTTATTCCGGCTACCGTCGATGCCTTCTTGAGAGTTATTCGATGGACAGAGCAGTTTGCATCGCCGTGTTTGGCTGGCCCGCCGGCACTCTGACCTGCCACTGAACTTTCATCCAGCAGCGATTAGAGTCCCAGCGTTTGTGAGCAGCGCATCCATTTCATCGCCCGAAAACAGGTCGATAAAATGCTGTTCATGCCTGTCGATCCGCTCGGGTGCCTGCACGAGCATCGCGTCACCGGCCGGCGTCAGATGCAGTTCCTGGCGGCGGCAGTCTGCCGCGGAGGGTCGGCGTTCGATGAAGTCGTGCGCTTCACGGATTTCACCTTCAGGCCCTGCTCCGAAAGCTTCCTCGGACGTCCTCTGGCGGGATTGGCCGCAACCCAGATCTCGGCAAGTTCCACCATGCGCTCGGTGAGCGAAGGATAGCCCTCAACGATTTCCGCTGTACTTGCGCCTTGGGTCTTCATCGCGGCAATCGTTCGCACAGGAACACGGGTTCGCTTGAAAACCGGCTCGCCGCCCACGACGCCCTTCACGCTCTCGATCATTCCTTCGGCCTCTCGAAGCGCCTCGGCCCGCGCGGCCAGTTGCTCTCGTGCCCGCGAGACGTCGATAATGAGATAGTCGTCTGCCCTAACAGTTTCGGCATCGGGGTTCTGGTCGATCGTATCGAATAGGCGCTTGCGGCGCTCGGCAGACAAGATCGATCCGACGCCGTACCAGAGCTTCAACCGAAGCAGATCCTCATCGATGAGTGCGCGACCCCTGCTGCCAACGAGATGAGTCTCGATGATGCGCTTGTCGATCGCATTGTGCACCGACTTCACAGCTATCTCGCTGACAGCGGCCGCCTCGGCGGGTGTGTAGGCGTGTGCTGTGCTGGCCATAATCATTCTCCTTATGGAGTATATATAATGAAAGTGACGCCCGCGTGAACACCTGCGGAGCTTTTCGATTTCGCTTCTGCTTATTGGCGGGCACTTCTGCAGCGGCCGTTTAGTCACCCGAAATGCGCTTCGCCCAGGGAGGGATCTGCTCGTGAGGGACCGATGAGGTTCCTATGTCTCCTTCGCGCCTGATGCGCAGGCGGGTACCTTTGGGATGCCTACAATTTGAATTGATAAAGCAATAACTCGTATATGCTTATTGGCTAATGTGCAGCTTAACAGTTGTGGGGGCGGACGTGCGTGAATTTCTTGATCGGCATGCCACCCGATTTGTTTGCGACAAAGGCGGCAACTTTGCCATCCTGACTGCCCTTGTGGCCGTTCCGCTGGTGGGGGCGGCCTCACTCGCGATTGACTTCGCTAATGCTAGTCTCGATGCCGCCAAGATGCAGGAGGCGTTGGACAGCGCCGCCCTTGCGGCGGTGCGGCTTTACGGCGAGGGCCACAGCGAAGCGGAAGCCACCCAAATGGCAACCGAAATGTTCTTCGGCAATTATCATAAGACGGGGAGCGTCTCCGATGGCAACCAGGATACCACCCCGGCAACCGAACCGCCACCCCTGCACGTCGTCTATGCCCAGGTGGGACAAGAGGTCATGGCGACGGCAGACTACGCCGTCAGCTACCAACCCGTGTTCTTGACCCGGTTGTCATTCCCAATCTCCCGCCGCAGCGCCGCCTTCCGCCAGCCGGACAAGGAGGCCTGCATTTTAGCGCTCAACCCTACAGCCGACCGCGCCTTCCAAGTCAGCGGCAGCTCGAAAGTAGACACATCGGGATGCACGATCACCGCAAATTCGCGCAGCAGCGAAGCGATCTATGTCGGCGGGTCGGGAACCCTGAAGACGGAATGTCTTTATACGCCAGGCAAGGTATCTGCATCGCCGGGTAGCATGGATCTCGAATGCAGCCAGCCGCGCGAGGGAACGTCACCGGCAACCGACCCGTTCAGGAGCAAAGCGATACCGAAAGCCGGGACCTGGGAGGACCTAGCAGGATGCGGACAGAACTTTGTCGCCGGCGGCGGCGGCAACGGCAGCTGCAACGGCACGGGCAAGACGCCTAACAAGCCGCCCGACGGATATACGGTGACGCTAAAGCCGGGGACGTACAATGGCCTTGAAATCAATGGCAATGTGAAGCTGCAACCTGGCAATTACCTGATTGACGGCGGTAAGCTGAAATTCAACAGCCAATCCGTCATCACCGGCGATCAGGTTACCTTCTTTCTGCTGAACGGTGCCGAACTCGACATTCATGGCGGCTCGACCTTCAACGTCACCGCCCCCACGTCGGGAGCATGGGCGGGATTCTCGATCGTCGCCGACCGCAACAACACCGCCCCCGCGGTCATCAACGGGAACAGCAGTTCGCACGTCAACGGCATCATCTACATGCCGGCGGCCGCGGAACTCCAGTATGCCGGCAATGGCTCGACAACCGGCGAATGCATCCGCTTAATCGCCCAAAAGATCACCATGATCGGCAACAGTACGTTTAAGCTGGATTGCAAGTCGGAACTGGCGAACAACGAGATCAACAATCCAGGTGCCATCCGGCTTGCCCGCTAAGGGTGTCATACCCGGCGACGGACGGTGCGCTTAATTCCTGGTGTCGCGCCAATGCCGGCCGCGGGTGCGCTGCAGGATGCCGGACTGCTAGGAGTTCGAGGGGCGGCTCCATCTCGACACTGACGGAAGTCTAGTGCGATGACTATGTTCCATTTGTTCCATAAATACCTCTTACGCCACTGGCACCGAAATTGCCGGGGTCAACGGTTCTGGCACGGCGAGAGGCTTTCGAGGCCAGCGTCCGGCTGTTGCTATGGGGTTCACGTTTTGGGCCAGGAAGATTGCATAATGGATCGACGGGAACTCATGATCTACTGGTGGTGATCAGGTGCAAGGCAGAAGTGCCCCTTCTAACCGCTGCTGCTGACAGCTTGCGATCGAATGTCGCCAGCTGCCCCCCATGCGCCTTGGCTAGCGCAAGCAGGTAGGTGTCAGTTACCTGTCCCGAAGTTAGAATTTTCGTGGGATCGATATCAGCTGACCCGACAAGGCTCACATCGTCCGGCCAAAAACTGTGGCCGGGGAGCGACCGCAATTTGCGGACGATCTCCATCACGAGTGACGGTGAACCGGGAGAGTTGGGATATTTGGGGTTGCCGACAATCCGGATGACACCATTTTCGGTAATGGGGCAGGTAGCCCACGCCGGCTGACCCATCGCTGCGAACCATTCGTGCGCATCATCATGGGCTACATGGCCCGGATCGATTAAGGCAATCAGCACATTGACGTCGAGCAGGAAAGTCACGGCAGTTCGTCACGCAAGGCGTTCACGATTTCGAGCGTCACTGGCGGCGCATTCGGGCGAGTTGAAAGGAGAGGAATGCCATTGCGCTCGCCGCTGCTGGGCGGTCGGCGCAGAGAACGTCTCGCCAGCTCAGAAATGACCTCGCCGACGCTTCGGTGCTGCTGGGTTGCCATTGCTTTTGCGGCGATCAGGACATCGTCGTCAATTGCCAAGGTCGTTCTCATATCCGCCTCATCGCGCATCAATCATCACGCATCATATAGAGCAAGTGGTCGGCCGTCTCAAGGTGGATACCGAAAGGACGCACCATTGCGCCAATCTGTTTCACCGGAAGCGGTTGAAATCACATTCTCAAATCCGTGCACGCACCACGTGTCTTGGTTCGAACCTGCTCAAGCCGTCCAGCGCATTGATGTAGCCATCTCATGTATCGGGCCCTGGATGTTTGGTCCCAGGCTTTGATGGGCCATTCGGACATCGTCTCAGATGTCGACAACCAGGCCCTTGGCTTTCAGCGCCGGTGCCAGATTGATGACCTCGATGACCGATTTGCCCGCCTTGTAGGCGGCGATATAGCCGGCTTCGGCGTCTTCGCGGGCCTGCGAGAGCCTGGCGGCTTCCCGCACTTCCTGCCTGCGCACGACCACAAGGCCGTCGGCATCGCCGACAATGATGTCGCCGGGGTTGATGGTCTCGCCGCCGACGATGATCGGGTCGTTCACCGCCGCGATGGTTTCCTTCACCGTGCCCTTGAATCCTGCCCATCACCGATCGCGAATTTGACGGTGGAGCCGGAGCTCTCAGCTTGGTTGCTGCTAATGGTAATTTTGTCGTTTCCCACTCCGCCGGTGATGACGTTTCCAACTCCAGCAGAGATCGTATCATTGCCGGCACCGGCGTCGATCGTATTATTGTGCCAGCCAGAAATCGGGTCATCACCCGCGCCGCCGGTCACCGTATTTTGGAATGCGGCGGAGATCGTGTCGTTGTTGAATCGTGCTGCCGGAGCTAGCGGATATCCGATCATTCCCAGCGCCTCCGCTGATATTCATGAGGAAGCTGCCGCTTATGATGTCGTTACCGGCACCACCGTTCACCGAGCTATTCGGACCCGCACGGATAATGTCGTCGTTGTCGGTGCCAGTGATGCCCGAAAACGCGCCTCCGACAATGAACTGTCCGCCATTTTCTTGCAGAATTCGGGTGATCTGGCCCTCGGCCGGTGCCTTCGCCCATCTTGTACGGTGTCCTTTGCACTTGACGGCAAATCAAAGTTACTTAATCTAAAGACTCGGCAGGACCCGCTGGGAGGAGGGGCCGGCAATAGCGAGCTCTGTCGCACCATCCTTCATCTCCCAAAACCCACGAGTCCGGATTGTTCGCCGCCGATTTTTTGAACAGGGATAAGCCATGCCTTTGACCATTGCCCAACGCCTCGATCGCCTCAAAGTCCGCATTGCGGAGCTCGCGCATTGGCGGGATCGGCAGAGTAGCCCGATCGATGGCTGGACCTTCGAGGGCGAGCCGATCGGCCATCATCAGGACTGGCCGCACCGCCAGGGGGTCGTGCATTTCGCCGCAAGCGCTGAGGCCCCGGTGGGCTGGCCGCTCGAGGATATCCGCCTGCAGCTCGATCTCGGCGGCGAGAGCCTGATTACGCTGAGCTATCCTGATGGTCAAAGTGAGACGTTCGGACTTGATCCCTACCACCAGGAATTTTCGATCAAGGGCCGCCGCTTTTCGATTGCGACGGAAAGCGTCGCGCGCTTTCCCTTCGGCGAGCCGAACCGGGCGCCGAGGCTCAATAAGGCCCGGCTGATCTGGCTCGACGGCCCGGCCCATCGCCTGCATCTTCTGTTGAAGCAGGTGGCAGAAGCGATCGAGGTGCTCGGCGAACATGAAGTTGTGCCGCATATGATGGATGCGGCCGAGCACGCCTTGCGCAGCCTCGACTGGCCGTCGGATACGGCCGCTTACGTCTCCCGCACCGCCGACGCCGTCATGCAGCAGAAGATCTGGGAATTGCCGGAGCTCCAGGAAAATCCGGCGGGCCTTACCGACGAGCAGAGCGCCTCGGCGGCTTCCGCTTTCGAGGCGCTGACGGCGCGGTTGAAGGCGCTGCAGAAACGCTTTCCGCCGAATGGCGAGCTGGTGCTGACGGGCCATGCGCATATCGATCTCGCCTGGCTCTGGCCCTACCGCGAGACGCGGCGGAAGATGCGGCGCACCTTCAACACGGCGCTGTCGCTAATGGAGCGTTCCGACGATTTCCGCTTCAACCAGTCGACCGCCCATTATTACGCGCAGATGGAGGAGGAGGATCCGGAGCTCCTCGATCGCATCAAGCGGAAGGTCGCGGAGGGGAAGTGGGAAACCGTCGGCGGCATGTGGGTCGAACCCGATACCAATATGCCGACCGGTGAGAGCCTCGTCCGCCAGGTTCTCTACGGCCAGCGCTATTTCGAAAAGACCTTCGGCGCGCGCCATTCGGTCTGCTGGCTGCCGGACTGCTTCGGCTTCTCCGGCGCGCTGCCGCAGATCCTGAGGCAAGGCGGGATCGACAGCTTCTTCACCATCAAGGTCAATTGGAGCGAAACCAATCATATCCCTTCCGATCTCTTCTGGTGGAAGGGCCTCGACGGCAGCCAGGTGTTGACCCACACCTTCGACAATCCGATGCAGGGCTATAACGGCTTCGTGCAGGCCGATTGCTACGTGCCGACCTGGAAGAATTTCCGCGGCAAAATGCAGCATCACGCCTCGCTTCTCGCCGTGGGCTACGGCGATGGCGGCGGCGGCGTGACGCCCGAAATGGTGGAGCGCGAAGTGCAGCTACGCGATTTTCCTGCCATTCCGCAGGCGCGCTGGGGCACGGTCAAGGGCTTCTATGAAGAGGCGCACCGCACCGCATCGGAGAAGAGCCTGCCCGTCTGGGACGGCGAGATCTATCTCGAACTGCACCGCGCGACGCTAACGACCCAAAGCGGCGTCAAGCGCAAGCACCGCCAGGCCGAGCGCGCGCTGATCACCGCCGAGACCATCGCTTCGCTTGCCCATATGCTGGGCGCGGACAAGCCCAAGAGCCTGGAGGCGGATTGGCGCGTGGTGCTGAAGAACGAGTTCCACGACATCCTGCCGGGATCGAGCATCCGCGAGGTCTACCAGGATGCCGAGCAGGAGCTTGGCGGCGTTATCGACAATGCCAAGTCCGAGCAGGCAAAGGCCCTGCAGGCGCTTTCGGCCCAACTGCCGAAGGGCGGGATCGGCAATGCCCTCGTCGTCGTCAATCCGTCGCTTGCGCCGCGGACCCTCAGCGCCAAGCTTGCCGACGGCACGGTCGTCGCGGCCGCTGATATCGTCGCCCCTCTGTCCGTTGCCGTCTTCGACAGGCAGGCGCTCAAGCCGGCGGGCGGGCTGAAGGCAGGTTCCGATCGTCTGGAAAACGATCATCTCGCGGTCGTCATCGGCAAGGACGGCGCGGTTGCGAGCCTCGTTCATAAGGCGAGCAGCCGCGAAGCGGTCGACGGCTCGGCAAACCAGCTCTGGGTCTATCCGGCCGACAAGCCCCGCAACTGGGACGCCTGGGATATCGATGCCGATTATGCCGAAAAGGCCGTCCGTCTCGAAGCGCCCGAAAGCATCAGCCTCGTCGAAAGCGGCCCGCACCGCGCGGCGATCCGTGTCGTTCATCGCTACCGGAATTCGAGCGTCACGCAGACCTACGTGCTCAGCGCCAATGCCAAGCGGCTCGACATTGAAACGACGATCGAGTGGCATGACCGCCGCACGCTGCTGCGCACCCTCAATCCCATCGATGTAAAGGCCCGCAAAGCAACGTTCGAATGCGCCTTCGGCATCGTCGAGCGGGCGACACACACCAATACCTCCTGGGAACAGGCGATGTTCGAGGCCGTTGCCCATCGTTTCGTCGATATTAGCGAGCCGGGCTTCGGCGTGGCACTGCTCAACAATGCCAAATACGGTCATAGCGCCCGCGGCAATGTGATCGGCATGAGCCTGGTGCGCGGACCGATCTATCCGGATCCGTTGGCCGACGAAGGCGAGCAGAGCTTCACCTATGCGCTGATGCCGCATGACGGCGCCTGGCATGAAGGCGGCGTTCTCGATGAGGCAATCGATCTCAACCAGCCGCTCGTGACCAATGAGGCCCAGGGCCTTTCAGCCGGCACTTTCGCGCCGCTCACCGTCGCCGGCACTCCCGTCGCCTTTTCCGGCCTGAAAACGGCGGAAGAGGGGGATGGCCTGATCCTGCGCCTCTACGAACCTGCCGGCCGGCGTGGACGCCTCTCCCTTGCGTTGCCGTCCGGATGGTCGGCCTCGCAGCCGCTCAACATTCTCGAAGAGCCGATGGAGCGGAAAGGACCTGCCGAGATCATGCCGTTTGAGATCAGGACCTGGAAGCTGCAAAGGGCCTGAGACTGCTGTTGAGATGACGCCCAGCCGATGCTGGCGTTCACCGCTCCCGATCCGCGCCGTCACGCGAACCAGCCCGTCCGATCGGCTGGTTCCCAGTGCCTATCCGCTTCCGGCGCTGATGCGATAAGTCGTATCTGGCGCGGTTCCCGTCAACGGCAATCAGGCGGATAGCCTGGGAACCAGATGCCCTGGCAAGGTGACTGTTTCGACGGCCCGGACTCCGGTAATCATCTCCACGATCGTGTTGATCATGTCATAAGTGGGCTGCTCGTAAGTCGTCAGGCCATAGGCCGGCGTCGCGCCAAGCGCGATATTGTCGAAACCGGCCACCGCAAGGTCTTGCGGCACGCGGCAACCAAATTCACTGCGGGCCGTATCCATGGCTCCTAACGCCAGAATGTCATTTTCACACATCAACACATCGACGCGCGAGGGGGGCGGGGTAGCGCTCAGATAGGCTCGCGCCGCTTCGGCGCCCGCCTCAGCACTGTACCGGTCTGTATTGAGCTCTACGACGCTCTCGACGCCCTTCCGCCGCCAGAAATTCGCGTAATGATGGCGCCGGCCGAGTGCCGTCGACAGGGTTCTTGCTCCCGTCATGAAGCCCGGACGGCGATAGCCCTTGTCGAACAGGTAATCGACCATTTGGCTGAGGGCGAGTTCCGCATCGCAGGCGATTGCCGGGACGCCGGGGATCTGGCTGTCTCTTGCCAGAACGAACATCGGGGGAAAACCTGGGCCGAGGCGTCGATCGCCGAGAGTTTCCTCCCGAAATGCCGTCCCGAACAGGATCACCGCGTCGAATTGCCGTTGGTCGGCATTGATCAGCGCGTGAACGTGATCGAAGTGCCGATTGATATTGATCAATACAGTCAGTAGTCCCTCCGCCTGCAGGCGCTCGGAGAGCATCTCCAGAACCGGAAGCTTGTGCGGATTGGCGAAGTCGTCGACGAAGACCGCGACCTGATGCGTGATGTTTGTGGCCAGGCTGCGGGCAAGCAGGTTCGGCGAATAGTTCAGCGCCTCGGCGGCCTGAAGCACCTTTTGCCGGCTGGCTTCGGTAATGGATGCACCTGGTGTAAACGCACGGATGACCGTCCATTTCGATACGCCGGCAGCTTCAGCCACCTCCCTTGCCGTCGCCCTTTTGCGCATGACTGTCTCCTCCTGTTTGGAATGAATATTCCATAAGAAAATAAAAATGGAATAGATGCTTGATTTTTGCCGACAATAAAGTAGTTTGCTCGTGCTTGCTACCGGGTGCAAATAGGATTGCTACCGGTAGCAATGGCGGGTCCGTATGAAGCGGACTGTTTTTGGGAGGGTTAGATGAAATTTGGTTTGAAATCGCTTTTCGCGGGCGCTGCCGTCGCTGTTGCATTCATGTGCTCTTCAGCAATCGTCAATGCGGCGGACATTCGCATCGTTGCGGTTACCCATGGCCAGGCCAATGACCCGTTCTGGTCCGTGGTTAAGAACGGCGTCAACGCAGCTGCGAAGGATATCGGCGTCAGCGTCGACTATCGGGCGCCGGAAACATTCGACATGGTCTCGATGGGGCAGCTCATCGATGCGGCCATCAATCAGAAGCCCGATGGGCTGATCGTCTCCATCCCGGACGCATCGGCGCTCGGTCCGTCCATCAAGAAGGCCGTGGCCGCCGGCATTCCGGTTATTTCGATCAACTCCGGATCCGACGTTTCGAAGGAATTGGGGGTGCTTCTGCATGTCGGCCAGGACGAATACACCGCGGGCAAGGCCGCCGGTGCAAAACTGCATGAGCTGGGCGGCAAGGAAGGCTTGTGCGTCAACCAGGAGGTCGGCAATGTCGCGCTCGATCTGCGCTGTAAGGGCTTCGCAGACGGTTTTGGCGGCAAGGTCACGGTTCTGCCCGTCAGCAACGATCCTGCCGACGTTCGCGCGAAGGTCAAGGCGGCACTGAGCTCCAATGCGGCGGTTGATACCGTCATGGCGCTTGGCGCCGGCACCGCCGGCGAGCCGTCCCTGGCCGCTGTCGAGGATGTTGGAATGACCGGCAAGATCAATGTCGCGACCTTCGACCTTTCGGCAGATTTCCTGACGGCAGTGGCCGACGGCAAGGCAGCCTTCGCGATCGATCAGCAGCAGTTCCTGCAGGGTTATCTGCCCGTCGTGTTTCTGGCCAACTACGCCAAATACGGGCTGATCCCTGGCGGTAATGTGCCATCCGGCCCCAATCTTATCACCAAGGAAAAAGCCGCCCAGGTCGTCGATCTTTCCGCCAAGGGCATTCGCTGACCAGAACTGACGGAAGGCATTCTCTCAGAATCTCCTCCCCCTCAAGGGGAGGGGGTTCGGTTGACAGAGCGCGGCCGAGCAGCGCCGCTGCTACCTCGAAATAAAGATTCCACGGGAGGAGTTATGGCTTCGCTTGAGCAGAACACGGCGGCTGCGCCGACGGTTGATGAGCGCGTCAAACAAGTGAGTTTTTTAACACACTTGATGCGGCGGCCCGAATTGGGCGCCGTGGCGGGCCTTGTTCTCGTCATCGTCTTTTTCTTTCTCACTGCAGATTCGACGATGTTTTCTCTTTCGGGCCTGATGACCATCATGGCGCCGGCATCGCAATTGGGAATCCTCGCCATTGCGGCGGCACTGCTCATGATCGGCGGAGAGTTCGATCTCTCGATCGGCTCGATGGTGGCTTTCGCAGGATTGATCTTCGGCGTCATCCTGACCAATTTTGGTCAACCGCTTTCGGTTGCCATCGTCATGACAATGCTGTTTGCGGCGTTCATGGGCGCGATCAATGGGCAGATCGTCATTCACACCCGCTTGCCGTCGTTCATCGTGACCCTGGCATTTCTCTTCATACTGCGCGGCTTGACCCTCGTCGGTCTGAAAGGGGCCACCGGCGGCTCGACGCAGCTTCGCGGCATCGGCGACCATGTGAAGGACAGTCCGCTGCTCGGGCTCTTTTCCGGCGATGCGCTGAAGGGCGTATTCGTCTGGCTCGCAGATCACGACCTGATCGACAAGTTCCCGAACGGCCTGCCGAAGGTCACGGGCATCCCCGTGTCGGTCCTGTGGTTCGTCGTGCTTGCCCTGGCTGCAACATGGGTCCTGCTGCGCACCCGTATGGGCAACTGGATCTTCGCTGCCGGCGGCGATCCGAATGCAGCAAGAAACTCAGGTGTCCCGGTCCATAGGGTGAAAACCGGCCTGTTCGCGTTGACGGCATGTGCCGCCGCGCTGGTCGCCATCATCACCGTGCTTGACGCCGGCTCGACCGACGCCCGACGCGGTTTTCAAAAAGAGTTCGAGGCGATCATCGCTGCCGTCATTGGCGGGTGCCTGCTCACAGGCGGCTATGGGTCGGCGATCGGCGCCTTCTTCGGAGCGATCATCTTCGGCTCGGTCTCCATCGGCCTGACCTATACCAGGTTCGACTCCGACTGGTTTCAGGTCTTCCTCGGCTCGATGCTGCTGCTGGCTGTTCTCTTCAACAATTTCATCCGCCGCAAGGTTACCGGGGAGCGCTGATCATGCCAGACGTCAATAACCGAACGCCGATCATCGAAGTAACCGATATCGTCAAGCACTACGGCTCCGTGATCGCTCTCAACGGCGTGTCGATGCAAGTGTCGGCCGGAGAGGTGCTTTGTCTCCTCGGAGACAATGGTGCGGGCAAATCCACCTTGATCAAGACGCTGTCCGGTGTCGTCCGGCCAAGCGGAGGTGTCTTCCTGGTCGAAGGCAAGCCCGTCAACTTCCGCAGCCCGCGCGATGCCCTCGATGCGGGGATTGCGACGGTCTACCAGGACCTTGCCATGATTCCGCTGATGTCGATCACCCGCAATTTTTTCATGGGGCGGGAGCCACGCAAAGGCATCTTCCCATTCCGTCACTTCGACCTCGCGCACTGCAACGATGTGACGCGCGAAGAGATGCGCAAAATCGGCATTGATATCCGCGATCCCAATCAGGCGGTGGGCACACTGTCGGGTGGCGAACGCCAATGCGTTGCGATTGCGCGTGCGGTCTATTTCGGTGCCAAGATCCTCATCCTCGATGAGCCCACCTCGGCGCTCGGCGTGGCGCAAACTTCGATGGTGCTGAAATACATCCACCAGGTCCGGCAGAACGGACTGGGAGTGATTTTCATCACCCACAATGTTCGGCACGCCTATGCGGTCGCGGACCGCTTCACCATCCTCAATCGCGGCCAGACGCTCGGCACTTTTGCCAAGGCGGATATCGCGATGGACGAGCTTCAGAACCTCATGGCCGGCGGCAAGGAACTGCAGCAACTGTCCGAAGAGCTCGGCGGTACGATCTAGCCCTGGCTTTACCCGGAGGCGGCGACCATTGGCTTTCAAAGGCTGCCCGCTTTTTCTGTCATCAAACATGGAAACGGTCATGAACGACGGTCCGTCGAATATCTCATCCCCCTTTACGCTCGCGGTCTGCGCCGAGATGGTTTTCAAGTCGCTTCCTGTTGTCGACAGGCTGAAGCGTATCACCGAACTCGGCTTCCAGGCCGAGATCTGGGACTGGACGAAACATGACATCGCTGCTCTTGCAAGATCCGGGGCGGTCTTCTCGTCGATGACTGGCTATGTGACCGGCACGCTCGCCGATGATGAAGGCGCGGAAGAATTATTGCGAACCGCGAAGTTATCGATCCCCGTCGCCCAACAGCTGAACTGCCCGCGTCTCAACCTGCACGGTACGGGTCTCGACGGCAACGGGCTGCCGGTCGTCAAGGCCAACGAAGTGACTGGTTCAATGTGGCTCAAGGCGCGCGATACGCTGAACCGCATCGCCGACCTCGGGGAGCAGGAGGGTGTGACTTTCGTGCTCGAAAACCTCAATCAGGCAGTCGATCACCCCGGGACGCCGTTTGCCAAGGCCGAGGATACGCTCGCGCTCGTCTCGTCCGTTAACCGGCCGGCGTTGAAGCTCAATCTGGACCTCTATCATGCCCAGATCGGCGAAGGAAACCTGATCGAGCTATGCCGGCGCGCGCTGCCCTATATCGGCGAAATCCAGGTGGCGGATGTGCCCGGTCGCATGGAACCGGGCACCGGCGAGATCAACTACAAGGCCATCGCCCGGGCGCTCAAGGACATGGGTTACCGCGGCACGATCGGTATGGAGGCCTGGGCTTCCGGCGACGACGAGATGGCGGTTGCCCGCTTTCGCGAGGCCTTCACCGTTTGAATATTTCGATAGTTAAGACCTACATATAATGGAGAGACATCAATGATCAGATTTGGAGTGATCGGCGCCGGCCGCATAGGCAAGGTGCATGCCGCAACTATCGCGGCGAACCCGAAGGCGAAGCTTGCCTATGTGGCGGATGCATTCAAGGCATCGGCAGAGACGCTTGCCTCGCAGACCGGCGCCGAGGTGGGCGACCCGGAGGACGTCATCAATTCCCCAAACGTGGATGCGATCCTTATCGCGACGCCGACCCCGAGCCACGCCGATCTCATCGAGGCGGCGGCGCGAGCTGGCAAGGCGATCCTTTGCGAAAAGCCGGTCTCCCTCTCGGTCGAGCGCATCAATACCTGCCTCGAGGTCGTTGAGAAAAACACGTCGACCTTGATGATCGGTTTCAATCGCCGCTTTGACCCCAACTTCGCGAGTGTGGAAGAGCGCCTGCGCCGGGGCGAAGTCGGCGCAATCGAAATCGTGACGATCACCAGCCGGGATCCAGCGCCGCCGCCTGCCGACTACGTCAAATCCTCCGGTGGTCTGTTCCGCGACATGATGATCCACGACTTCGACATGGCCCGCTTCCTCATGGGCGAGGAATTCGTCGTCGTGAACGCGCTTGGGTCGTCTCTCGTCGACAAGGCAATCGGGGCCGAGGGCGATGTGGATACCGCCGCCGTGCAAATGCAGACGGCTTCGGGCCGCATTGCCGTCATCACCAATTCTCGCCGGGCGACTTATGGCTATGACCAGCGCATTGAAGTGCATGGAGCTGCCGGTATGCTTGCGGCGAAGAATATCCATGCGACGAGCGTCGAGCTTTCCAATGCAAACGGCGTCAGCGGCGATCCTGTTCAATATTTCTTCCTCGAACGCTATGCACAGGCCTACGCCAACGAGATCAACGCCTTCATCGAAGCGATCGACAGTGGCAACCCCTCGCCGAGGCCAGGGGGGCTGGATGGCCTTCAGGCTCAGAAATTGGCAGAGGCCGCCACTGTGAGCTGGCAGACAGGCAGGCCGGTTGCCGTCAATTGACGTCATGGCGATGCAGTCCGGTCCACATCGCAAGCTGCGTCGCCCATTCCCCCAAATGCGACGATTTATCCTGCTCGAAACGCATCTGCCACGGAGGCGCCAATGTCAGCCATGCGTCCTTTGAGAGATCAACGTCCTCAAACTTTTCAGGAACTGAAACAGTTCATCGCTGAGGGACGAATCCTCCTCCCACACCAAGTGGAACAGGTGGCCAGGCGGATGCTTGAGCAGCCGGACATGATTGCCTTCGAGAGCGCTGCAGCAGTCGCAAAAAACTGCGGCGTTTCGCAAACGACAGTTATAAGGCTGAGCAGCCTTCTCGGAATTGGATCGTACCGGTGCCTGAAGAAACTCTGTGCCAGCTATGTTCGAGAACGCTCCAAAGGTATGTTGCATCCGCATTAAGTCTCCCAGCCGCCATCGCGCAACCGTCGATCCGATGCGCTTCAACGGGTGAAGATGCCACCACCGAACCGGAGGTCGTTTCAGCCCTCCAGGCCGAGGCTCGTCTGCAGGCGGTTGATATAGGCTTCGAGGCCGCCGACCATATCGAAGCGATCAGGCTCGCGCAGCCAGAGCATCTGCAGGCCGTCCATCACGGCGATCAGTTCGGCCGCCATCGCTTGCCCGTCGATGCCGGCATTGATCGTGCCGTCGGCGACGGCCCGCTCGAAAGTCGCGGCGATGTGCTTCTGCATCTCCGTGGTGCGATCGAGAAACCAGGCCTTGGCGGGGTGGTCCTTCATCAGGCTTTCGGCATTCAGGATGGCGAAGGCCCTGATGACCTCGATCATTCCGGCGTTGCGGCGGAAGATTTCGACCATGCCCCTGAGCAGGCCGCGAAGATCGGCGCGATAGTGGCCGATGAAATCGGCGCTATCGAGATCGCGCTTGGCGAGGATCGCCAGCAGCAGATCGACCTTGGTCGGGAAGTGATGCAACAGACCCGGCAGCGACAGGCCGACATCGCGGGCGATATCGCCGATCGCCGCGTTCTGATAGCCGTCTTCGGCAAAGCGCCGCATCGCCGCCGCCAGAATCTCCGCACGGCGTGTCTCCCCCTTGCGGGAGCGGCGGCGGCGCTTTTCCTCCGCGCCATTCTGTTCTGACAATTCTGCCATCGTTCCCCGCTACTTTCCCATGCTCTCCTTCCATACATCAGCTTTGCCCGATTGACATCTTAAAAATACCGAGTAATCGGTAGGTTTAAGAGCTTGCTTGGGAGGTTTGCATGATCGATTCCATTCTCGACCAAATGACGCTGGAGGAGCAGGTCTCGCTGCTGTCGGGCGCCGATTTCTGGACGACGGTTCCAGTCGAGCGTCTCGGCGTGCCGAAGATCAAGGTGACGGACGGGCCGAATGGAGTGCGCGGCGCCGGCTCATTGGTCGCCGGCGTCAAGGCTACTTGCTTTCCCGTCGCCATTGCGCTCGGGGCCAGCTGGAATCCAGGCCTGGTCAAGCAGATGGGCGCGGCACTTGCGCGCCAGGCAAAGAGCAAGGGTGCCGCCGTGCTGCTCGCGCCGACGGTCAATATCCATCGCTCCGGCCTCAACGGCCGCAATTTCGAATGTTATTCCGAAGACCCGATGCTGACCGCGGAAATGGCCGTCGCTTATATCGAGGGCGTGCAGGGCGAGGGGATCGCAGCGACGATCAAGCATTTCGCCGGCAATGAATCGGAGATCGAGCGGCAGACCATGTCTTCCGATATCGACGAGCGGACACTTCGCGAAATCTACCTGCCGCCCTTCGAACAGGCGGTGCAGCGCGCCGGCGTGATGGCCGTCATGTCCTCCTATAACCGCCTCAACGGCACCTATACGAGCGAGCATCACTGGCTGCTGACCAAGGTGCTGCGCGAGGAGTGGGGGTTCGACGGCATCGTGATGTCGGACTGGTTTGGATCGCATTCGACGGCTGAGACGATCAATGCCGGCCTGGATCTCGAAATGCCGGGTCCGGCGCGCGACCGCGGCGACAAACTGGTCGCGGCCGTGCGCGAGGGCAAGGTCGAGGCCGCGACGGTACGCGCTGCGGCGCGGCGCATGCTGCTTCTCCTCGAGCGGGTCGGCGCGTTCGAGAAGAAACCCGATCTGAGCGAGCGGGCGGTCGACCTGCCGGAAGACAGGGCGCTGATCCGGCGTCTCGGCGCGGAAGGCGCTGTGCTCCTGAGGAATGACGGCATCCTGCCGCTTGCCAAAACCTCCCTCGATCGCATCGCCGTCATCGGCCCTAATGCCGCAAGCGCGCGCGTCATGGGCGGCGGCAGCGCGCAGATCGCCGCGCATTATACGGTCAGCCCGCTCGAAGGCATCCGCGCCTCCCTCTCCAACGCCAACAGCATCAGCCACGCGGTTGGCTGCCGCCACAACCGCCTGATCGACGTGTTCAAGGGCAAGATCTCCGTCGAATATTTCAAGGGCCGCGGCTGCAAGGGCGAGCCGCTGCATGTCGAAACCGTCGACAAGTGCGAATTCTTCTGGTTCGAGTTGCCGTCGGGCGATCTCGACCCGGCCGATTTTTCGGCCCGCATGACAATGCATTTCGTGCCGGAGGAGAGCGGCGATCACGTCTTCGGCATGACCAACGCCGGACTGGCGCGGCTCTTCGTCGATGGCCGGCTAACGGTCGATGGCCGCGACGGCTGGACACGCGGCAAGAATTATTTCGGCACCGCCAATGACGAACAGCGCGGGGCGGTGCCCCTCGAGGCCGGACGATCATACAAGATCACCGTCGAATATGAGCCGTCCACCGCGACTGAGGAGGGCATCAACCTCATCGCTGTGCGCTTCGGCGTCGAAAAGCCGCTCGGCGAAGCCGATATCGAGTCGGCCGTCGAGACGGCGCGCAATGCCGATGTGGCGCTTCTCTTTGTCGGCCGCGACGGCGAATGGGATACCGAGGGACTGGACCTGCCCGACATGCGGCTCCCCGGCCGACAGGAGGAACTGATCGAGCGGGTTGCGGCCGCCAACGCCAACACGGTGGTCGTGCTGCAGACCGGCGGTCCGGTGGAAATGCCCTGGCTCGGCAAGGTTCGCGCCGTGCTGCAGATCTGGTATCCGGGGCAGGAACTCGGCAATGCCGTCGCCGATGTCCTGTTCGGCGATGTCGAGCCTAGTGGGCGCCTGCCGCAGACCTTTCCGAAGACGCTTGCCGACAATTCCGCCATGACGGGCGATCCCGCCGTCTATCCCGGCAAGGATGGCCATGTGCGCTACGCCGAAGGCATCTTCGTCGGCTATCGTCATCACGATACACACGCCGTCGAACCGCTCTTCCCCTTCGGCTTCGGCCTCGGCTATACCCGCTTCCGTTGGAGCGAGCCGCGGCTGTCGGCCGGCGAAATGGGTTCCGACGGCGTCACCGTCAGCGTCGACCTGACCAATGTCGGCGACCGTGCCGGATCCGAACTGGTGCAGCTCTATGTGCGTTCGCCAAAGACCAAGGTGGCGCGGCCGGACAAGGAGCTGCGCGCGTTCGCCAAGCTATCGCTGCAGCCAGGCGAGACCGGCACGGCCGTAATGCAAATCCGGCCGCGCGATCTCGCTTATTTCGACGTCGAAGCCGGCGCGTTCCGTGCCGAAGCCGGCAATTACCAGCTGGTCGTGGCGGCGAATGCAGCGGATATCAGGTTCGTGCTCGATCTGCCGTCATCATCCAGCTACGAGTTGCCGTCCTCCTAGACAGGAGGTCCCGGAACCGGTTGGCGCGTCTACGCGGGCGTCGAGTGGTCGAATCTGCGATCAGGCCGCGTCCGGTTGCGCACGCAGATTGGTGACGACACGCCGGTTCTGCACCTTGCAGGAGCGGTCCGTGCAGTCGCGGACTTCTCGATCGTTGCCATAGCCCTTGGCCCACATGCGCTTCGGGTCGACGCCCTTCGAGGCGAGATAGGCCATCGCCGCGTCGGCGCGCCTCTGCGACAGCGTCTCCATCTGGGAGGCAGAGCCGGAATCGTCGGCAAATCCCTGCAGCTTGAGCAGCCAGGTCGGGTTTCTGTTGAGCCAGGCGGCCTGGTTATCCAGCGTTGCCATGGCGACGGAATCGAGGGTGGCGGAATCCTGCTTGAAGTAGATCCGCCGGCCGACATTGAGGATGAAATCCTCTTCGCTTCCGGCCGCGACGTTTTCGAAACCCGGCGCCGGATCATTGGTCTGGCCGGTCATCGGCGCCGCAGTCGGTTCTTCCAGGGAAGCGATCTCGGTGGTGGAGCAGGCGGCAAGCGCCAGGAGCATGGCCGCGGCGAGAAGGCGGCTCGTGTATCCGGTCGTAGCAGACATCAGGGTAAGATTCCTTATTCGACCGGGGTTGTTTGGCTGACCTGCGTGGTGCTCTCGGCCTGGTCGGCAATATGCGGCAGAACCTGTACAGCGGTGCCGATCGGGCAGCGTTGGTAAAGATCGATGGCGTCTTCGTTGAACATACGGATGCAGCCGCTCGAGGCGTCCTTGCCGATGCTCCATGGCTCCAGCGTGCCGTGGAAGCGATAGCCGGTATCGACGCCGTCACGATGCAGATACATGGCGCGAGGCCCGAGCGGATTCTTCGGTGAGCCGCCCGCGACGAATTCGGGCAGTTCAGGATGGCGCTTGCGCATCTCCGGCGGCGGCGTCCAGCGCGGCCAAAGCGATTTGGCGTCGATCGTGGCGCGACCGAACCATTTGAAGCCCTCGCGGCCGACGCCGACCCCATAGCGAATGGCGGTCTTGTTCTCCATGATCACGTAGAGAAAATGGTGCCTTGTGTCGACAACAACCGTGCCGATCGGCTCGCTGCTGAAATACTTGACGACCTGTCGGTGCCACCGCTTGTCGACTTTGGCGAGGTTGGTCTTTCGGAACGTCACGCCATTGTCGACGAGGATGCCGTCAAAATAGGACGAGGCTGCGGCGAATGCCGGTTTCCGAACTGCAGCGGCGCCAAGTAACGCCAAACCACCAAGCAAAATATCCCTGCGGGTCCCCACCATCGGCAATATCCCCCTCAAAGCCAAAGCAGCGGAGTATCAGTAAATCAGATTTTTCATTGGCGACAACAGAAAATTATTTCCCTTCCTAAAGACCGGGATCGAGTTGCGGTCTTCTGGATATATTTGCTTCGATCGTTGATCGAGAGGAGAACGCTACACCCTGCAACCCGCAGATCACTTGAACGGATGGATCCTTGTCAGCAGTCCTGACGCCGCTTCGAAAATATCTGCGTATGCGGTCGACTGCGCTCACGGTTCCAGGAGCGAGTTCGGGGTCATGCATCGTTAAGATGGCAAGCCGACAGGTGCCCCGGTGCAACTTCCTTTTTTGCGGGCACTTCCAGACGGCAGCGATCCATCGCAAACGGGCATCTCGGATGGAAGTGACAGCCTTCCGGCGGGTTTATCGGGCTGGGAAGCTCGCCATCGACGGGCTTGAACTGCCGCTTGCCGGGTTCGATGCGCGGCACCTCGGCCAAGAGCGCTTTCGTGTAAGGATGATTGGGCCGGCTGAAAACCTCCTCGACGGGCGCCTCTTCGACGACCCGGCCGAGATACATGATCGCAACGCGATCGGAAATATGTTCGACGACGCCGAGATCATGGCTGACGAACAAATAGGTCAGGTCAAGCTTGTCGCGAAGTTCCATGAACAGGTTGATGACCTGAGCCTGGATGGAGACGTCGAGCGCTGCGACGCTTTCGTCACAGACGAGGAATTTCGGCTGCACGGCGAGAGCGCGCGCAATATTGACGCGCTGCCGCTGGCCACCGGAAAACTGGTGCGGGTATCGCTTTTTCATGGCCGGGTCGAAACCGGCCAGCATCAGATACCTGTCGACATAGGCGTCGCGTTCCGTCGAGCGGGCAAGTCCATGCGTTCGAGGCGCTTCCCAGATAAGCTCCTCGATGGTCATGCGCGGGTTGAGAGCCGCCATCGGGTTCTGGAAGATCATCTGGCTGGCGAGACCGAACTGATGCTGCTCGCCTTTCGACATGGCGCTTCGGTCGATCCCTTTCCAGAGAATGTGGCCGTGGCTGGGCGACGTGATCCCTGCAATGGCGCGGCCGAGGGTCGACTTCCCGCAGCCGCTCTCGCCGACAAGGCCGACAACCTCTCCGGGTCGAATGCTAAGGCTGACGTTATCAAGCGCTTGAACAACAGGTGCCGGTTTGGCCAGCCTGAGCTTATGCGCGATCTTGGCGGCCAGGTCGGGCTTGGCTCCGAAGCGCTGCGACACGTTCCTCGCTTCGATCAGGGGCGTGGCGATCGCCGTCATCATGCTATCTCTTTCGTAACGGGATGAATGCAGCGGAAGGAGCGGTCGCCTTCCGGCATGAGCGTCGGCATGATCAGGCAGCCGTCGGTCGTCCGGTCACAGCGCGTACGAAAACTGCATCCCTGTGGAAGGCGGTTGATTGCCGGCGTCATGCCTCGAATCTGGTGGAGGGGCTCTCCGCGTCTGTTTTGCGAAGGAACGGACGCGATCAGACCGGCGGTGTAGGGATGGTGAGGATTGGTCAGAACCTTGCCCACCGGGCCGGTCTCGACGAGGCGGCCGGCATACATGACGGCGATCTCGTCGGCCAATCTTGAGACGATCGCCAGATCGTGGGTGATCCAGATCACCGCCGTATTTCCCTCTTCCGTGAGCTTCTGGAATTCGGAAATGATCTGGCTCTGGATCGTCACATCAAGCGCTGTTGTCGGTTCATCGGCGATGATAAGGTCGGGCTTGTGAAGAAGCGCAATGGCAATCGCCACGCGCTGACGCATTCCGCCGGAAAACTGATGCGGGTAGGCGGCAAGCCTTTCTTCAGGGCTTGGTATTCCGACCAGCGCCAAAGCATCCCGCGCCCGCTGCCGGGCGGCATCCTTCGAGACTCGGTCGTGTGCCTGGACGGCTTCCACCATCTGCGTACCGACCGTCAGGACCGGGTTGAGAGTCATCATCGGATCCTGGAATACCATGGCGATCCGCTTGCCGCGCAGCTGCCGCATCTCCTCGTCCGAATATTTCGCGATGTCGGCGCCGTCGAAGATGATCTGGCCGCCGGCCACCCGGCCGGGTCTATCGAGGAGCCGCATGATCGAGAAGCCGGTTACCGACTTTCCGGATCCGGATTCCCCCACAAGACCAAGAACCTTGCCGCGCTCCACAGTGAACGATACGTCGTTGACGGCGCAAAGACTGGGGCGACCTTTGCCGCTACCGAATTCGGTGACGAGATTGCTCACTTGCAGCAATGGGGTCATGACATGTTCCTCGGGTTGAGCACATCGCGCAGCCGGTCGCCGACGAGATTGATCGCCGCGATCGTGATTAGAAGCGCAATGCCGGGGAAGAAGCTGATCCAGTAGAGGCCCGTCAGAAGATACTGGTAGCCGGTCGAGATCAGCATGCCGAGCGAGGGTTCGGTCACGGATGCACCCAGACCGAGGAAGGACAAGGTTGCTTCGAGGCCGATTGCCCTGGCGATCTGCATGGTGGCGATGACGATGACCGGCGCAAGACAGTTCGGCAGTAGGTGCCTGAAGAGGATGCGCCATCCGGGCAGGCGCAGCATCCGGGCCGCCTCGATATATTCCTTCTCGCGCTCGACCAGAGCGGTGCCGCGGACCGTGCGGGCATAGGTCGCCCACTCGGCGATGATCAGTGCGATCACGACATTGGGCACGCCCTTGCCGAGCACGGCGAGCATCATCAGCGCCATCAATATGGTGGGAAAAGAGAGCTGTAGGTCGACGAGCCGCATCATCGCGGTTTCCGTGCGCCCTCCCATGTAAGCGGCGAACAATCCGGCCGAGGTTCCGATGATGGCAGCAGCGAAAGCCGACAGAACGCCTACCAGCAAAGAGGTGCGCAGGCCATAGAGGATGCCGGACAGGATATCGCGGCCCTGGCTGTCGGTGCCGAGGTGATAGACAAGCCCGGTCATGGATTCGGACCCCGGCGGCAGTCGACCATCCATGATGTCGAGCTGCATCAAATCATAGGGATTTTGCGGAGAGATCCATGGCGCAAACAGCGCCAGGCAACAGATGATCACCAGCGTGAGGAAGGCGATCGCGGCTGCCGGAGAGCTGAAGAAATCCGCGATCCCTTTCGACAGACGACTGGGTTCGGGCGTTGGAGCGCTTGTGTCTTGCGTGTTTGGTTCGGCCATGGGTCAAGCCTTTCCTTCCAGCCGGACCCGCGGATCCAGAAGGGTATAACAGATATCGATGATGAAGTTGAGGACGACGAAGAGCAGGACCATCATCATCAGGTAGGCGACGATGACGGGGCGATCGAGAAGGTTGATCGAGTCGATGATGAGCTTGCCCATGCCCGGCCACGCAAAGATGCTTTCGGTGACGACCGAAAAGGCGATAAGCGAGCCGAACTCGAGGCCGATGATGGTCACAACCGGGATCATCAGGTTCTTGAGAACGTGCACGGAAATGATCCGCCGCTCTCGCAACCCCTTGGCGCGGGCAAACTTCACATAGTCCTGGGGCAGGACCTCTTGCACGCCGGCACGGGTCAGCCGCAGAATGAGCGACGTCTTGAACAGAGCCAGGTTGAAGGCCGGCAATAAGAGGTGCCGGATGCCGTCCCCGGTCAGAAAAGACCATTGTGCACCAAGCAGTTCCTGCGTCGGGCCGCGGCCATTCGTCGGCAACCAGCCGAGCTCGACGGAAAACACCATGATCAGCATGAGGCCGACCCAGAAGGTCGGAAGCGAGAAGCCCAGAATCGAGCCGCTCATGATGAGCTTGGAGGAAATCCGATTGGGGTAAAGCCCTGCATACAGCCCAAGCGGCAAGCCGAACAAGAGCGCGATGCCGAGAGCCGCGATCGCCAGTTCGAGCGTTGCCGGGAGACGTTCGAGGATCAGACCCAGCGCCGGCCGCCCATAAACGAAGCTGTTGCCGAAGTCCCCGTGCAGAAGCCCTTGGAGAAACAGCAGATACTGTTTCCAGAGCGGCTGATCCAGACCGTAATGCGCGATAACCAGTGCCCGCTCCGCCTGATTGGCGTCGGGGTTGATGAGGATGTCGACCGGATTGCCGATCACATTGACGCCGATGAAGACAATGATCGTCATCGCGACAATGACAAAGAGCGCCTGTATCAATCGCCTGATAATGGATGTGATCATAGAACCTCTCCTTAGGCGACGGAGATCGCCATCCCGTCGCGCTGCGGATCGGCGGCTCCTTTAGAGACACCGCCTTCAAGCTTGATCGCGTGGACTGCGGCGAATGCGTATGTCTGCGGCGACCGCGCCACCTGGTAGCCCTGCGTCCGCAGCTCGTCCTCGACAGAGTGTCGAATACGATTGCAGATGTCGATCGTGTTTGACACCCCTACGATTCTCGGCGCCGAGACGGCTTCGAGCACCGACATGTCGAAATCGATCATGTTCATCAGGCATTGCGCAACGGCCGGTGCGATATAGCTGCCGCCCGGCGCTCCGATGACGATGCTGGGCTCGTCACCCTTGAAGACGATCGTCGGTGCCGCCGAGCTTGGACGCCGCTTGCCGGGCGCGATGGAGCCGGGTTTGCCCGGAACCGGATTAAAGCGGCTCATCGTGCCATTATACATGAAGCCGAGGCCATCGGTGATCGCGCCCGAGGGACTGCCGAGGGTGTGGGTCATCGCGACGGCGTTGCCGTCCTTATCTATCACCGAGATGTGGGTGGTGTCGCGCTGCGAGCCATCAAGACGCGAAACGCTGGCGACCTCGCCTGCCTTGATCGCGTCGGCATGCGCCTGCGCATGCTCTTTCGACAGCAGCCTTTCGTAAGGCACGTCGACATAGGCGGGATCGCCCATATGCGCGTCCTTGTCGATCGTCATTCGCTTCATGGCTTCGAACAGGATGCGGATATGCTCCGCGCTGCCATGCTGCAGCGAGCCGACGTCGAACTGCTCCATGATATGCAGGAGTTCCAGCATCGGGAAACCCGAGCCTGGAGGCGGTGAGCTGGCAATGACGTTGCCACGATAGTCGCCCCAAACGGGCTTTACTTTCGACAATTCGTAGCGCGCCAGATCTTCCCGATCGATCAAACCGCCATTTGCCTTGAAATCGTCGGCGATCTGTTCGGCCAGGTCGCCGTGATAGAAAATGTCTGACCCGCCGCTTCGCGCGATGCGTTCGAGGGTCTGTGCCATATCGCTGTTGACGATCAGGTCGCCGACGTTTTTGAGTACGCCGTCGGCGTCGAAGTAGGTTTTCCGCCCCGTTGCGGAAAAGCGCAGCTTGTCGATCGTGTTGGCAAAACCGTCGTTCGCCTGGTCCTTGGCCCAATACCAATGCATGTGGTTTCGGATCATGAAACCGTTGCGGGCCAGGCGGATGGCCGGCTTGATGAGATCGGTCCACTCGAAGGTGCCGTAGTCGCGCAGCGCGGTCTCATAGCCCTTCAGCGAGCCGGGGGTGCAGACGGCAAGGTAGCCGATATCGGAGATATTGCCTTCAAGGACGTAGCCGAAGCCGTCGCGGCTCTGGTGCTTGATCTTGTCAAGCCACATGTCCGGCGCAGCCTTGAGCGACGCGCGCGCATAAAATTCGAGGATCTCGTGCACGCCCTTTTTCGGCATGTAGACATGCATGGAGCCGAAGCCGCCGATGCCGGCCATTTGCGGGTCGACCACGCCTTGGACGAAGGCACAGGCGAGTGCCGCGTCGATGGCATTGCCGCCGCGCTCGAGAATTTCCGCGCCGGCTTCGACTGCCTCCGGCTGAGGCGCCACGATCGTTGCATTTCTCATTTTGCGCGCCACTCTTTCAGCACCTTTGCCAGGAAGGCCTTGACGTGACCGAGAACTTTCATTCGGTCGTGAGAGACGCCAGGAACACGATCGAACGTCACGTCGACACCCGCTTCGCGGAATGAGCTCGCCAGGGCGGCAAGCCGCTCGGGCCGCGTTTTGCCGGCATCGTTTGCGCCATCCATATAATATTTGCCGCCCGGCTTATGGGTGATTTCCCAGGTCTCCAGATCGGCGTCGCCGACGATCATATGCACCGGCAGCTTGGCGAGTTCTTCCGACCGGAAGGCCTTGCCGAAGCGCGCCTCCAGATCCCGGATGCCGACCCACCAGTCACGCGTCGGATCCAGAAGGGTGACGGAACCAGGTGCGCCGATCGATGCCGCCCAGAGCTTTTCCGGATGCAGAATGGCGAAACGGTGCACGAAATGGCCGCCACCGGAGAAGCCGAACATGGCGAATTTGGACCAGTCCTGACGGTATTTGTCGGCCACTTCCTCGACCATGGCAAGGACGACGCGATCGTAGCGGATGTCGCCTTCCTCGAGAAACTTGTAGCCGGAACGCGCACCATCACCGAGAACGCCAACCGGGAAGATCGGGCATAGGATGGCACAGTCGTTGTAGAGCCCGAATTCGGCAAAACCGTCGCGGAAATCGATAGCCGATGTGCGCCCGGTGCCGTGGACCGCGACCAGGAGGTCGAGCTTGCGGCCATCTGCCGCCGTCGGCGGCACATAAAGCACCATATGGAGGCGGGGATCGGCCTGAGAGGCGAAGATGGCCGTCTGGCCATAGTCATAGATGGCCTTCGCCCGGGCGACGGCTTCGCCCGTTCCAAGTTCCTGCATGAATGTCTCCTGGGAGATGAAGAAAGGGACGGCCCTGGTGCGGTCCCATGCTGCTGTCTTTAAACTGCGTCGCATCGAATGGATCGATGCGACGCATTTCAAATCTCTATTTGGCCCAAAACCGCTGCACGCTTTTGGGCGACATGCATTAGTCCGCCGACTTCACGTCGTGAGCGAGCGTATATTTGTCGCCGCGCGGGGTGTAGGACACGGTCTTCTTGGCACCCAGTACGACGTTTTCGTAATGCATCGGGAGGAGCCAGAGGTTGTTGAAGGTCTCGGTCGACAGCTCCTCGAGAAGCGGCGCGCGTTGGGCTTCATCGAGCGTCGAACTGGCCTTGGCCAGCACCTCGTCGATCTTCGCATCGGACACGCCGCCGCCGTTATATCTGCCTGTCCCCTTTTTCTCGTCGCGCGTCGCGACGAGCGCAACAGTCGGATTGGTGGTTTCGCCGGTGTTCACACCCCAGGAGCCGAAATAGGTGCTGTAGGTGCCTTTTGAATAGGCTTCCGAATACATCGACCAAGGCAGGACCTCGACTTTCGATTTGATGCCGATGCGCGTGAACATCTGGCCGACCGCCTGCAGAACTTCGGCATCCTTGACGTAACGGCCAGAGGGACCATGCAAGGTCAGGCTGAAGCCATTGGGATAACCGGCCTCGGCCAGAAGCGCCTTGGCGGCGGCAGGATCATAGCCCACCTTCTCGACTTTTTCGGAATAGCCCGCATAGCCTTGGGCGACGAATTGATCGGCCACCGTGCCGTTCTTCTGCATGACGCGGTCGACGATTGCCGGCCGGTTGATCGACATCAACATTGCGCGACGCACTCGTTCATCCTTGAGCGGGTTCTTGTCGAGATCGGAACCATCCGCAGCCTTCACGAAAGGCGAAACATCACGGCTGACATCCAGGCCAAGATAAACGAAGCGGGAAGACAGGCCGTTGATGATCTGCAGATTATCGCTCGCTTCCACGCGTGCCATTCCATCGGCAGGAAGGGTTTCGACAATGTCGATCTCGTTGGAAAGAAGCGATGCCAGACGGGCGCCGTCATCGGGCAGGAAGCGGAGCGTGACGTTCGACCAGTGCGAGGGGCCGGCGAAATAGCTGTCATTGCGCTTCAAGGTCAGGTTGCTGCCTGGCGAATAGGAGACGAAGGAATATGCCCCGGTTCCGATTGCACACTTGCCGTTGTCGAAATCCTGGACCGGCGCCTCCTTGCAATCGGCGCTGATAATGCGAATTCGGCTGACGGAATTCAGCAGGATCGGATCCGGAACCTTGGTCTCGACGACGATGGTATAGGGATCCGTGGCCGTAACATTGACAATATTGCGGGTGTAGGAAGCAAAGCTCTGGCTGGGCTTGTCGCGGGCACGCAGAAGCGAAGCGATGACGTCATCGGCGTTGAACTCGCTGCCGTCATGGAATTTCACGCCTGTCCGCAACTTGAATTCCCAGTGGGTAGGGTCGACGACCTTCCATTCGGTGGCGAGTTCCGGCGCATTTGCCGACGTTCCCGTGAGGTTTATGAGGCTGTCCCAGATATGGCGCGAGGTCGCGTTGTTTGGCGCCGAACTGTCTTCATGGGGATCGAGCGTCGTCGGCGTCGTCGACATCCCGATCGTCAGCGGGGCCTCCTGTGCGACGACCATTGCAGGAATAGCGATCGTTCCGAGCAGCCCGATCGCTGCCCGCGTCAATGTTTTTGCGGCCATTTCTTCCATCCCGGTTTAGCGTTTTTGGGCCGACCTAATTTGGTCGGTGCGAGCAGGTTCCCGTCCACTCTCGACACAAATTGGTAAGGAGGCCTCAAGGGGCTGTCAAACGCAAAACAAACGCGTTATGATAGGCGTAATTTGAAAAACCGCCATTTTTTCGGAATTCCTCACGGAGAAAACTCTGATCCTATGGACAAAACACCGCCGTCGAAAAGCGATATCGTGCAATCTGTTGATGTCTGCATCGAGGTATTGCTGAATGTCGCTAAAAACCCGGACATCAGACTGACCGAGGTGGCACAGAACATCGGCGAAACCAAGCCGAGAATTTTGCGTATGTTACGCACACTGGAACGGCGCGGCCTAGTGCGGAAGAGCGATACGGGCACCTACCGGCTGGGCACGACTGCGATCATTATCGGAACCGCGGCGTCGACACAGGTTGATCTGGTGCGAATAGCCAATCCTGTTCTCGAAGAAGTCGGCCAGAAGGCGAACGAAACGACCCAACTCAGGATCATCGACAATGGCGAATCCCTGTGTATCGCAAAGTTCGAACCGATGCGCGACTTGCGGGTGCAGGCGATGATCGGTCGAAGACGACCGCTCACGGCAGGCTCGTACAAGGTGCTTCTCGCCTATCTCCAGCCTCAGGTGCAGATGCAAATGATCCCGGAGACCTTGCCCCGGCTGACCAAGCGCACCATCACGGATCGCAGCAAGTTGGTCGCCGAATTGGATAAAATCCGCCGCCAGGGATTTTGTGTGAGTTACGGTGAAGTCAGCGAGCAGCTTGTCTCCGTCTCAGTGCCGGTTCTGGCATTCGACGGATCCGTGATCGCCGCAGTGAATGTCGGCGCACCGGCCTTTCGCACGCAAAAAAGCGACGTCGACCGCTTTATCGTTCTGCTGAAGGAGGCCGCCAGCAAGATATCGGCCCGACTGGGATGGTAGAGGTTTTCGGTTCGACGCCCATTTGGCGAACCAAAGCTCAGCTCGTTTGTTAAGCAAACTTAGGCGAAAAGATCGGGGAGTTCGGAGTGGGCGATGCGTCGCAACCTGACTGTTTCCTCCATGTCTATCGAACGATAAGGAAACCGCAGACGGGTGCTCACGGGTCCAAATTGCCGATGGCGCTCAACAGCTTGTCGAGAGCGGCGTTCGAATTGCCGAATTGCTGGCGGAAGGGGACGAAATGCGCGTCCATGAGTGTGTGCCGCGTTGGATGCGGATCGGTTCAGCAATCTGGTCGCCGATCGTGAAGACGGGATTGAGGCTCGGCATCGGCTCTTGGAATACCATGCCGATGTCGTCGCCCGTGATCCGGCGCATGTTTTCTTTATCGAGGAAGACGACATCGCGGACCACGCCGCCCCTCGTCGTCAGGCGGATCCTGCCTGCGGCGATCACACCGATACGGGTGAGCAGCCATGACCGACAGGCTGGTGACGGACTTGCCGGAGCCGGATTCGCCGACGAGCGCCAGCGTCTCGCCAGCGGCAACTGTCAGGTCGATATCATTGACCGCCGTAAAGCAGTGCGCGCGTGAGCGGCTTCATCGATTTCAATGTCAATGCCGGGTCAGCCTTTCTCGCATCGCCGATAAAGGCTGACCGTAGGATATCTGTCAAATGGTCAGGCTGGTGGTGGCGCGTCGGGCACCGGCTTCGTAGCCATATCCCTCGCGAAAAACGGCGTCCCGGCGAGCGCATTGTCCACTTTCAATTTGGTATTTGTGCGGTTGAACCAAGGCAGAGACCGGGCCGACCCTTGAGGCGCGTGCAACCTCTTTGGGAACGCCGAGCATGCAAAAATCATCGATTAAAAGATGACAAAAATAATCATCTTATGTTGACAAGGCTTTCTTCGCTCCATAGGTTCCGCGCGCATCCATGACGCAGGGACCAAGCAATGGCGCGTGTTTTTTTTAATGTTTCTAATAATGTATCGCGATTTTATAGAGATACCCTATTTGCCACGACGGCGATCGTCCTGACCGGCATCGCGGCATCGCCGGCTTCCGCCCAGAGCGCGACCACTGGCGACACCGCGACGACGCTGGAGCCGATCGTCATCCAAGGTGCAGCCTCTGATAGCAAGACGGACCGGACATCGGTGACCGCCAAAAACAGCGCCGGCGCGACCAAGATCAGCACGCCGCTCGTCGAGACGCCGCGTTCGGTCTCGGTCACCACTGAGAAGGAAATCGAGCAGCGCGGCGCGCAAAGCATTATCGAGGCCGTGCGCTATACGGCCGGCGTGACGACGGGAACGAGCGGCTTCGACCCGCGTTTCGACCAGATCTACATTCGCGGCTACAACGCCACAACGGTCGGCGACTATCGTGACGGATTGCGCCAGCCCTACATCAATTATGGGATGTTCCGCACCGATCCCTATCAGCTGCAGCGCGTCGAGGTGATCAAGGGACCGGTTTCCGTTCTTTACGGTTCCGGTTCGCCGGGCGGCCTCGTCAACAAGATATCGAAGCTTCCGACCGAGGAGCCGATCCGCGAAGTCGGCATTACCTACGGCACCAAGGACCGGGTGCAGGGGATGTTCGATTTCGGTGGGCCGATCAGCGAGGGCAATGACGATTTTCTCTATCGCATCGTCGGTGTCGCCCGCCGCGGCGACACGAATTTCGATATTGCCGACGACCGCTATTTGTTCGCGCCGTCCTTTACCTGGAAACCCGACGAGGGCACCTCCTTCACGGTCTACGGCCTGGCGCAGGCGGACGAGACCGACTCCAACGTCGGCGCGATCACGACCGTAGACGGCCGGATTCTCGATCTCAGGGCGAGCGATCCCGACTACGACTACCAGAAGGTCAAGCAGCAGCAGGTCGGTTATCAGTTCGAGCATGAATTCGACAACGGCCTGACCTTTCGGCAGAACCTGCGTTACTCGCATCTCGATCTGGAGGCTCGCTACCTCGGTGTTACCGGCTGGACCGGCACCGTCGCGCATCGTGGCACCAACGCGATCCGGGACGAAATGAACGTTTTCCAGGTCGACAATCAGCTTGAGGCGAAGTTCGATACAGGTCCGCTTGCGCATACGATGCTGTTCGGGCTCGACTACACCAATCTCCAGTCGAGCTTTGGCTACGGCGCCGGAGCCGCAGATCCGGCATTCGACTTCGATATCGCCAATCCGACCTATGGAGTCTCGGGCGCTACGCCGGATTATAATATATTGGCGTCCGATGCGGATATGCGACAGCTCGGCATTTACGTCATGGACCAGATCGAGGTCGGAAACTGGCGCTTCAACCTCGGCGGTCGGCAGACCTGGGTGAACCAGACGCGAGATTCGACCTTGCCCACGGTCAACTCGGAGGACGTCGACAAAAATGCCTTCTCCGTGCAGGCCGGCGCGCTTTACCTCTTCGACAACGGCATAGCGCCCTTTGCTTCCTACGCGACCTCCTTCGATCCGGTCACCAACCGATCGAGAGCCAACACGATTCTTCCGCCGACGAAGGGCGAGCAATTCGAACTCGGGGTGAAATACCAGCCGCCCGGCTCCGATATCCTGCTCTCGGCTGTCGCCTATCACATCGTTGAGCAAAACAAGCCGAGGCTCGCCGACGTGCTGACCTTCGCCTACGACTCCCAGGGCGAAGTGACGGGAAAAGGTATCGAGCTTGAAGCCCGCGCGGCAATCGCCGACGGCCTCGATATTATTGCCGCCTACACCTACAACGACTCGGAAATAACCGGGGGCAACAACGTTGGAAATACGCCCGCCATCACCCCGACCCATGTTGCGAGCCTTTGGGCGAATTATACCTTCCAGGAAAGCAACCCCTTCAACGGTCTGTCGATGGGCGCCGGCGTACGCTACATCAGCGAGACCTGGACTGATGTCGCCAACACCTCGAAGAATTCCGCAACTTTCTATATGGACGCAGCCCTCGCCTATGATTTTGGGGCCGTCGACAAGAAATATGAAGGACTTACGGCAGCCTTCAACATCCGCAACATCGGTGATGAGCGCGAAACAGTCTGCGAAGAGGGCTTCTGCTACCTCGGCCAGGGTCGCAACATGACCGGCACCCTGAAGTATCGGTGGTAGCACCATGGCGGTAGAGATGAACGGGGCGGTCTCGCGCCCTTCGATCGCCGATCATCCTGTCGCCCACCAGGCCGTCGACCTCGACGGCCTGGTGGGCGATGGTCCGTTCTCTTATTGCCGCGGCAAGCTGCTTGCCTCTGCGCCGCCGACTGGGATTGTCATTCCCTGCAGGGATATCGGCGATCGGGACGTGTTTGACGGCATCATCGCTCGCTATGCCGAAAAATTTCCGGGCAGCGATCGCCGCGCGATCGTCTCCATGTGGACGCTCTATTATTTCAGCATGCTGACGATCGCTCCGAGCGTCCATATGTTCGTGAACCGCATTGCGCTGCCGCTGGAGATCGACCGGCTTTCACTCGTGTATAATGCTGAGACGGGCGAGCCGGAAGCCTTCGTGATGTCCAAAAGCCCGGAGCTTGCCACCGATCCGGCCGGCGAGCTTCACCGCCTGATGCTCGGCCATGCCGAGCCTGTCATCGCGGCGATTGCTGCCAATGCCGGCGTCGCGCCGAAGCTGCTCTGGAATAATGCCGCGGCCTATCTTTCCTGGATCCTCAAAGAGATCGCGCACCGCCACGAGCCCGGCCTTGTCGAAGGTGGTCTGGCGCTGCTCAACGATGCCGAGTGGCCGGGCGGCGGGCGCAATCCAATGTTCGGCATGATCCGCATGGCGCGCCAGCAATGCGGGCTGGAATTCGCCCGCCGCAAGGTCTGCTGCCTGCGCTATAATCTGCCAGGCGTCGGCGGCTGCGGCGAAGCCTGTCCGCTGCCGGACGGGCGGCATTGACGCCGCTTCCAGTCAGGCGGCGTCTGAAATGGTCTTTGTTTGCTCGGCATATCTTGAGGGCGGCAATCCGGCAAAGCGCGTAAATGCCGTGCTGAACGCACTTGCGGAGCCATAGCCGACGCGCTCGGCGATCTCCTGAATTCCGAAATCCTCCTGCCTCAGCAGATTCTTGGCGAGCGCCATGCGCCACGAAATCAGATATTCCATTGGCGCCAGGCCCACAGCGCGACGGAAGCGATTGAAAAACGCCGACCGCGACAGGGCAGCCTCGCCGGCAAGCTGCTCCACCGTCCATTCCCTAGCCGGATTTTCATGCAGCCGCCGAATGGCCAGGGCGAGGCGTGCATCGCTCAGACCCCGCAGGATTCCGAGCGGCGCCTTCTCCCCGGCATTCGAGCGCAGCGCCTCCACAAGCAAGACTTCCAACAACCGCGCCAGGATCATGTTCTTTCCCGGCCGTTCGGCGCGAGCTTCGTCGGTGACGAGCTGAACGATCGTCGACAGTCTGCTGTCGCCGCGGATATGGATGATCCGCGGCAGCAGGGAAACCAGCAGGGCCGCATCAGGCGAGCCGAAAGCGAAGTGGCCGACCAGCAATCGTGCATTCGGAGCCCCTTCGGGATCGCCGTGACGCGTTTCTTCAGGAAGCATGGTGACGGTGATGGGATCGATGCCGGGCGATAATCCGTCGTCGAGGCTCGACATCGTGAAGGCATGGGCCGCCGGGATTAGGATGAAGTCGCCTTCGCGCAGCGTGATCTGCTCGTCCTCCGCGCTCAGCCGCGCAGAACCCTCCAGCACGACGCAGTAGAAAGGCTGGCCCGTTTCCTGGCGCTCAACGCGCCACGTCCCCGCGCCGCTGACGAACTTCGAATAGCGCGCCGCCGGCTGCAGCAGCGTGACCATTTCAGCCAGAGGGTCGCTCATCGATACTCCTGATGATGAAACATGGATGATGCATAATATTCAGTAGCAGTATCGCCGTCTATATCTATCGCTGTCAGCATGGATAGGAGACAGATATGAAGACGGTTCTGGTTACAGGATGCTCGTCGGGGTTCGGGCTGGAAATTGCCAGGTTCTTTCTCGCGCAGGGCTGGAAGGTGATCGCCACGATGCGAACTCCGCGCCAAGGCCTTCTGCCGATCTCGGACCATCTCAAGATCGTTGCGCTGGATGTCACGAGCCCTGAAAGCATCCGAGCTGCGGTTGAGACCGCTGGTCCTGTGGATGTGCTGGTAAACAATGCCGGCATTGGTTGGCTCAACGCGGTTGAGGGAACGCCGATGGAGATCGCCCGCGATATTTTCGAGACGAATACGCTGGGATCGATCGCGATGACGCAAGCGATTCTGCCGCAGATGCGGGAGCGGCAGGAAGGGGTCATCGTCAACGTCACGTCGAGCGTGACGCTCAAGCCGCTCCCGCTCCTCTCGGTCTATACGGCCAGCAAAGCCGCAGTGGACGCCTTCACCGAGTCTGCCGCGCTCGAGCTCGAGCCCTTCAATGTGCGTATGAGGATCGTGCTCCCAGGGCGCGCGCCGGAGACGCGGTTCGGCGATACGGCGCGCTCACGGATTCAACAACAGGGCGGCTTCCCGGAAGCTTATTCGTCGGTCGTCGCAGAAGTGTTCGCGTCGTGGGAGCAGCAGTCGGAGACCGCCCTGACACAGCCCGGCGACGTCGTCGAGGCAGTATGGCGCGCTGCGACCGATCCTTCCTCTCCATTGCGCATCCCTGCCGGGACCGACGCCGAAGCCTTGGGGGGGATGAAGGCGGCGGCCTCTCAAGGCCGCCGGCGCAGAACGAACAGCAGCATCGGCGCCCCGACCAGGGCCGAGATCAATCCCGCAGGGACTTGGTAGGGGAAGGCGATCATGCGTCCGGCCCAGTCGGCAATCACGAGCAGGCTCGCCCCAATCAGCGCAGCGGCGAGAAGCTGGGTCGAGGGACGGCGAAGACCAAACCCATGGGCGAGGTGGGGCGCCATCAGTCCGACGAAACTCAACGGGCCGACCACCAGAGTCGCTGCTGCCGTCATGATCGCAGAGAGACCGAACAGGGCGCCGCGCGCCGGAGCAATCCTGAGGCCGAGTTCGCTCGCCGTTTCCGAGCCGAGCTGCAGCAGGGCTAGCCATCTGCTGGCGAGAAAGGCCGCTATGACACAGGCAAGCGCGATCAGCATGGCGCTTGCGGCAACGCTGTTGTCGACGAAATAGGTCGAGCCCGACATCCAGCGGATCAGCGCCAGGCCGCGCGGATCGCCGCTTGCCGCCAGCACGCCAATCCCGGCATCGAGGATCGCGCCGAAAGCGATGCCGGCGAGCAGAACACGGTTTGGGCCGAAGCCAGAACGAGCGCTCAAGAGGAAGATCAGCAGCAGAACGGCAACAGCGCCGCCGCCGGCAAAGGCAAGCTGGACGGTCAGGCCCGGCGCGGCAAAGGCGAACATGGCGGCTGCGACACCTAGCGTTGCCCCGGCCGAAACGCCGAGCACCTCGGGACTTGCCATTTCGTTTCCGGTCAGCCGCTGCAGGATCAGCCCGGTCACGCCGAGCACGGTTCCGGCTCCGAAGGCGGCGGCGACGCGCGGCAGGCGAAGGGGAAGGATGTCATCCCAGGCGGCGGCCGACAGCCAGACCCAGCTTCCGTCGGGCGCGCGGCCGAAGAAGATCGCTGCCGCTGCCAGGGCGGCGACCGAGAGGAGCAGCAGGCCGAGGGATGCCGTTCGGTTGGCGACCGCAACTCGTGGCGAAGCCATGCCGGGCAGCGCGCGGGTGGCGGTGGCAAGGCGTGGCAGAAGCGCAATCAGGATCGGTCCGCCGAGCAATGCGGTCACCGCCCCGGTCGGCACGAAATCGCCGGGAGCAAGGAGTTTGATGGTCTCATCCGTCAGCAGGAGAAGGCCGGCGCCGGCAATGGGCGACCAGATCAATTGGCTGACGACGCGGCGTGCACCGGCCAGCCGGACGATCTGCGGGGCGGCCAGCCCAATGAATCCGATGACGCCGACAGCACTGGTGACGAGGGCGCTCAGCGCAATTGCGATCGCCACGATGACGCCGCGCGACCATTTGATCGGCAGACCGAGGCTCGTCGCGCCGGCATCTCCGAGCTGGCTCAGCGCCAACGGTCTCGCGGCGAGAAAGGCAAGGCCGGCGAGCAGGGCGACCTTGGGCAGCAGCGATGTCGGGATCGCCCAGCTTTGCTGCGAGAGCGATCCGGCGCCCCAGATGAAGATCCCCGAGAGATATTGATCGTTCATCAGAATGAGAATGGCCGCCGCCGCCCCGCACCACAGGCCGATGATCATGCCCGACAGGATGAGGGAAAAGGGCGAGAAGCCGTGCCGGGCGCTGATCGAGAAGATGGCGAAGGCAGCGGCAGAACTTCCGGCAAGCGCGACCGCATCGCGGCCCCATCCTGTCAGCGACGGAAAGGCGAGCATGACGGATACCAGCGCCAGATTGGCGCCGGCCGAGACACCGAGCGTCGTCGGCGAAGCCAGCGGATTGCGCAGTACCTGTTGCAGGATCGTGCCCGAGAGCGCGAGGGCGGCACCGGTGATCAGGGCTGTGGCCATGCGCGGAAGCGTCGAATAGAGAAGGAGAAGGTGTTGGGCGTCGTATCCGCCTGATGCCTCCAGATGCGGCAGCGCCGGGAGCAGGTCGAGGAGAGCCAGGCCGAGGCTCGAAAACAGCAGCAGCGCCGCGAGCGCGGGCGCGCCGAAGCGGGAAATTTGCGCTGTCATCGGGCGGCAGTCTCCAGAACATCGACCATCAAAGTCGAAAAGCGCAGCGCCTCCTGGACCATTCCAAACATCAGCACGCCCGGAACGACCGAGATCCGCCCCCGCCGGACGAAGGGAAGGCTGGTCCAGAGCGGGCTTTCGGAAAGCCGGGTCAGCACATCGGGCGGAAGCAGCGGCGACACGACGACGAGGTGGGCCTCTTCATCGATCTCGGCGAGTTGTTCCAGGCCGATTGTCTGAAATCCCCAGTAGCTCGCCCCGCCCTTCCAGGCATTCCGCAGGCCGATACGGCGCATGGCGCCGCCGTAAAGCCCGGGGCCGCCATAGATGCGCGCATGCCTCTGGTCGATGAAATTGACGACGGCGACCGGAGGCGCGGACTGGCTTTTTATCTGTTCGCGCTGCTGGCCGAACGTGGCGTCGGCGCGGGCGAGATATGTCTTTGCTTCCGCCTGCCGCCCGATCATGGCGCCGAGACGTAGTGTTTCGGCGTAGGAGCGGTCGAGCGCCTCGCCGTTCTCGGCATAGACGGTGAAGCTTTCCACCGGCGCGATCCGGGACAGTTTTTCATCCAGCGCCGCAAGGAAAGGCGTGCTGAGGATGAGCGATGGCCGCAGACTTGTCAGGACTTCGAGATTGATCTCGGCGGTGGTACCGATATCGACGACGCCTGAGGGCATCGCCGGCTCGACCACCCATTCCGGCCAGTTCCTGAGGGAAGCGATCGCGCGCGGCACGCTGCCGAGTGCCAGCATCGTCGATGCCAGCCCATAGTCGAGCGAAACGATGTTGGCATCGCCGGCGCGTGCGATGGTGGGCGCGCCGGTCATTGCCAGCGCGCCAAGAAGAAAGTCACGTCGTCTCAAAGCGCGGTCCTGCCTGGCTGCGTCTCCGTGAGCGGTTTGACCATGAACAGGCACGGATGGTCCTCATGCCAGAGTTTCGGAAAGACCTCGGCCCTGACGAAGCCGGTCCGGTCATAGAAGCGCCGCGTCGCCTCGAATTGCGGCTCGTCGCGGCCGCGTGGCGCAAGCGTCTTGACCGTCAGCAGCCGGGCGCCCGATTCATGGGCGAAGCGTTCGGCCGCATCGACGAGATGGCGCCCGGCGCCGCGGCCATGATATTCGGGCCGGGTGGCGATCAGCGCGATCTCGACGGCATCAGGCAGGTGCGGCTTCAGGGCGATCATGGCGGTGACGACATCCGCCTCGATATAGCCGAACACCGGCAGTTCCTCGACCGCCTCGGCGCTTGCCTCGATAACTTCGGGCTCCGAAAACCAGTCCGGCAAATCCCCCATGATCGATCGGCAGAGCTCTGCCTTGCCGGTCAGAATCTCGACTGTTCGTCCCATTTTTTTCTCGCCTTCGTTCGGTCGATTTAAACTTGACTCCTGTTATCACCTTAAAATAGACACTGCAATCACATCGTGTAGCTTCCTTCGATAAAGGAATGCCAAGACCGCACCGACCAGCAACGACAGAGCCTGATTTTCCATTTGTAAAAAGGGTACAGGACAATGCGCGCATCGCATCGTGATGTGAACGGAAATGCCGTGGTCAACGCCATGATCGAAAACAAGGATAAGCTCCTCAAAACGATTGAAAGCGTTGTCAAATCAAGATCATATTCTGAGGATATATTTCAGGACGGAGTGATAAAAGCGTACGGGGTCAAGACGGACGACATCCGGTGCCCGATCGGTTACGCATTTCGGATGGTGTATAATCTCGCCCTGGACGAGAGCCGGCGACAACGCCAGCAGGTGAGCAACTATAGGTCGATAGACCAGGTTCAAGAAATGACAGCGCCCATCCCCACCGTGCTCGATCAACTGGTCGCCGCGGAGACCCTGCGCGATGTGCTTGCCTCGCTCGAGGCGCTGCCGAAGCGTACCAACGATGCCTTCATCCGCCATCGCCTGAACGGCGTGCCTCAGAAGGATATTGCGGCCGAGCTCGGCGTCTCCAGGACGCTCGTCAACTTCATGATCAAGGCGGCGGAGCAGCATTGCCATCTGGCAATCACCGAGCCTGCCCGCCCCGATCACGAGCGCCCGCGGGATATCACCGCTTCGCGGCGTGCAGCGCCTGCTGCAAATCGTTCCAAAGCAATTCCGGTTCTTCCAGCCCAACAGCAAAACGGATCGTCTGCTCGCTCACGCCGAACCGGATGAAGGTGGTCATCCGGTCAGGGATCTGCAGCGCGACCTTGGCCGGAACAACCAGCGTTTCCGGTCCTCCCCAGCTGACGCCGAGGCGGATTTCGCGAAGCGCGTTGACGAAGTGTGCGACATCGATATCGGGCGTCAGGTCAAAGGCGAAGAGGCCGGTATAACCCGTGAGCGTCGCCCGCCCGGGATGATCCTGAAAGGCCGGATGGCGAACGCGCGCGATGTCGGGATGCTGCTTCAGCCGATCGGCGAGCAGAAGCCCGCTACGCTCGTGCTCCTCGAGGCGCACACGCAGCGTGCGCATGCCGCGCAGCAGCAGCCAGGCCTCGAAGGGCGAGAGCTTGGCGCCGACATAGGGATAGGAAGTCGAATTGATCTTCGCGATCGCCTCCTTCGTGCCGACGACGACGCCGGCGACCGTATCGCTATGGCCGCCGAGATATTTCGAGGCGGCGTGAATGACGATATCGACGCCATGCTGGATCGGCTTCTGAAAAAGCGGCGTCGCCCAGGAATTGTCGATGATGGTCGTGACGCCGGCCTCTTTCGCCATGGCCGACAGCGCCACGATGTCCTGAAGCTCGAAGATGAAGGAAGCCGGGTTTTCGAGATAGAGCAGCTTGGCGCCCGGCAGCGCCTTGCGCACCTCGTCATGATCGGAGGGATCGACGAAATCGACGGTGACGCCGAGCCTGCCGAGCAGCTTCACCAGAAGTCGGTAGACGTCATTATAGAGGTGGCGGACGGCAACGACGCGGTCGCCCGCTTCCACCAGGCTGAGAATGGTCGCGGTGATGGCGGCCGTTCCGCTGGAAAAGGCGCGCCCGTCTTCGGCGCCCTCGAGGCGGGCGACCAGCAGCTCGAATTCGCGGACGGTCGGATTGTCGCCGCGCGAATAGATGAAGTTGCGCGTCCGGCCGGCAAAGACATCCTCCATCGCCTCGTAGCTGTCATAGGTGAAGAGCGAGGTCTGGAAGATTGGCGGCGAGACGGCGTTGAAGGCGGCCGGATCGACGGGGGTGAAGAGATCGTCGGCGGCCGCATGGGCGCCAAGGTCGCGGGGGCTGAACGACTGGTTCATGATAATCCTCTCATGGACAAAAGCTGGGATAGGGATTGAGGGCGGCGAGATCGTCGGCCGAGCGCTGCCGGAGCGCGCTGAGCGATCTCGCTAGCCAGAAGCATGACAGCAGGCCGGTCAGCGCCGAGGCCAGGAACATGGCTGCGAGCAGGCCGGAGAAGCCGAAGAAGGGCGGCAGGAGCGCGAGCAGCGGAAAGAGAAGATACCCGTTCTGCGCCAGGCCGACGGCAAACGCGGCTTTCGGCCTGCCCTGAGCCTGGAAGAGGATCAGCAGGGTCTGCCTGAGGCCGAACAGCAGGAAGGGAAGATGGGTTGCAATGATTGCCTGGCCGGCGATCGTAAGCACGGAAGCTTCGTCGGTGAAGAACGAGGCAAGGCGCTCGGAAAAGATGATCGCCGTCAGTCCATAGACCCCGCCGACCGCGCTCGTGACCACGGAAAGCATACGGGCCGCCGCCAGGACCCGGGATATATCCCCGCGGCCCCAGGCAAAGCTCAGGATCGACTGCGCGCCCAGCGAAATGCCGATGACCGGGAGTGCGCCGACCGCAAGCAGCCGCAAGGCGATGCCGACACCGGCAATGCCGTCTTCACCGTGATAGGTGCCGGCGACCGATAGCATCGCGGCAATTGCGCCAGCCGTTGCGAGGCTCGTCAGCGTCGTCGGCGCGCCGACCGCAAGGACCGGCCTGAGACGTTTGATATCGGCGAACCGCCAGCCGAGCGTTAGCCGGATCGTCCCGAGCCGCCTCGCATGATGGGCGCCGTAGATTGAGAGTGCCACGAGTTGGGAGAGAATGGTTGCCATCGCCACGCCCTGTAGGCCGAGACCGAAGCCGAAGATCATGATCGGGTCGAGAATGATGTTCAGCGCGAAGCAGGCGACCAGCGTCCACATGCTGAAGCGTGCATTGCCCTCGGCGATCGCCAGGAAATCGAGAATGATCTGCGCCATCGTCAGCGGTATCGAGACCGCGATGATGAGGAGATAGTGCTGCGCGAGCGGCTCGATGGCTGATGTGGCGCCGAACAGCAGAACCGAGGGAAAGGCGACGATCGCCACCGCGCTCGCCGCGCCGAAGCCGATGCCGGCGGCAAGGCTGACCGAGGCGAGGGTGCTGGCTCTCGACCGGTTGCCGGCGCCGAGCGCGCGTCCGACCTCGGTCGCGACGCCGACGCCGATGCCTTCGCCGAAAGCGGCGACGAGCATGAGGATCGGCAGAACGATCATGATCGCGGCGATCTGGTCTTCGCCGATCATGCCGACGAAGACCATGTTGATCGTGTGATGCGCGGCGTTGATCGACAGGCCGAACATGGCTGGGAGCCCGAGCCGCAGCAGCAGCCTGAACAATTGCGGGCTGGCAAGATCCTCCGGCGCAAGCCGCCGCTTCCGCAGGCTGCCGCTCATTTCGCTCATGTCGTTCATGATGCGGGCACCCAGAGGTGATCGCCGAAGAAGCGCTCGCGGCTCAGCATGACGAGCAGCGCCCGCTTATGCGGAAAATCGAAATGCTTGATCTTGGCGAAGCCCGAGCGGTCGAGATTGCGGATCTGCTGCTCGTGGCTGGCGCGCGGCTCGCCGACGATGCGCTGGGTGCGGGGATCGTCGAGGAAGATGAAATGCATCAGCGAGGGAAGCCAGGCGCTGATCCATTTCTTGCCGCGATAATCCGGCTCGCCGATCGCGACATGCCATCCGCGATCGTAATCGTCGGCATCGTAGAAGGCACCGAGCCGGTTCTCCTTGGCCCAGTAGACTTCGAAATAGCCGAAGGGGATATCGGCAAAACTGCCGATCAGCGGCAGCACATGCGGATCGTCGAGCCGCTCCTCTAGGATCTCGCGGTGCTTGTCGAGCGAGCCCGCATCCTCCCAGACCGTGTTGACCTGCTCGTCGTTCATCCAGCGGTGAAAGGCGGCTAGATCGGTCTCGGGATCAGCCACTCGGAAGCTGATGTCCCGCTCCAGCCAGGGAATGAACCGCTGGTAGACGGTGCCCTTCGGCTTCGCCGGCCGGCGCGGATGATAGCGGCCCGCGGTCATTTCCTGCACGGGCGGCAGCGGATAGGTTAGCTGCGGCAGCCACAGCGATGGCCATTGCCAGAGGATCGCGGAATCGAGCTTTCCGGTGCTGGAAATATGCTGGGGAAGGCTTGCCTGATGTCCTTCGAAGGTGATCGATTTGATCGACCGGTCCTGCGCCGTTAACGCTTCGGCGGCAGCCATCAGAAGCTCCGCCGATTGCGGGGGCTCGCCGTGGTAGAAGGTGATCGTTGCGATGCCGGCCTCGACCTCGAAGGCGGCCTCGTGGTGTCCGTGCGCGGTCTTCAGGTAGACGAGATTGGGGGCGAGCCTGATGTAGCTCCGCGACTGCAGAGCCCGCCTCTGTTTGGCGGCGTCGAAATCCATGATGTTCTCCTTGATCGGCAGGACTTTTGACGCTGTGAGCATGAAGCCCGCTCCTGTGCCGATTTGGTAGAATGACGATCCATCTCCGCCCCGATTTAGGGTTAGGCGAAGAAAAAAATTCTCAGCAATTTTCTAAACTCCGGCCTGCGGGATCCGTCATTTGCGCATGACATCCATCTCTGCAGGAGCTTCGAATGGACAATCTTGAACCCCGCGACAATCTCTGGATCGTCGTCTTCGACACCGAGCGCCACTACTCAGTCTGGCCGCAGGACAAGCGGATTCCGGCGAGCTGGGAGGCCGTCGGTTTTGCCGGTTCGCGCCAGGAATGCCTAGCCCATATCCGCGAGATCTGGACCGATCCCCGCCCGCTCTCCCTGCGCTCGGCAATGGCCGGCGATGCGCGTCTCTGAAAACCTGTGGATGGCAAGATGAACAAGCAGATCACCAATTTCGCCGATGCCCGCCCGACTGACGCAGTGGATGCCGTCTTCGAGAGTTTTCCGCTGACGATCGCGCAGAAGCGCATCTGGTCGCTGGAGCAGATCGGCAATTACACCGTCTTTCCCGATCAGGTCATCGGGCTGCGGTTGAGTGCTGCGATCGACGTCGAGACGATTGCCGACGCCTGCCGGACGCTCGTGGCGCAGAATCCGTCGCTTGCCTCCCGTTTCCGCCGGCTGGCGGGCGGCCGCATCGAGCAATATCGCGGCGCGTCGAACGCGGTGCCGATCGAGATCCTCGGCAAGGATGCGGCCGTTTCCGAGCCCGATGCAGCGGCTGCACGGAAGGCTTTCCGTGACAAGCGCTTCGATCTCTTGGAGGCCCCCGGCGCGCGCATCCAGATCATCCGGCTTGCCCAGAGGCAGTCGCTGCTGACGATCGTGCTGCATCCGATCATCTGCGACGACCGCGAAAAATCCGCTCTTGCCGGGTCGCTGGCCCGCATCCTCGACGGCGAACCCGCCGGCGACGTGCAGCCGATGGAAATCGCGGCCGGGACGCGGGAGGCCGATTGGCTAGAGACGGATGAGGCGCGGCAAGCGCTTGCCCATTGGCGCGATGCGATCGGCCTCGATTATGCGGCCTCGACCTTCCCGACCCGTTTCAACAGCGGCGGGCTGGCAGGCGTGGCGCGCGCCGAGCACCGGTTTTCAATCGAGCCCGGCCTCTGGGGCAAACTTGAACGGCATGCTGGGGCTAAGGGCGTTCAGGTCGAGCGCGTGCTTCACGCGGCTTTCTGCGCTCTGCTGGCGCGCTACAGCGGCAACTATGCCCTGCTGACCGGCCTGCTCGTCGCGAGGCCCCGCACCGAACATTTCGCCAGCCGCGGCCGCGCCGAACAGGTTCTTCCCCTCGTCCTTTCGCTGACCTCCAGGCACTCGCTCGACGACGTCGTCGCGGCGATCTTGTCGGTGACGGAGGAGGGGCTTGCCCGCCTCGTGCCGCTGGAGCGCATCACGCAGGAGCTGGTCGTCGACGAGGCCGCCGCCCAGGAGGCCGTGGTCAAGGCCTTGTTCGAATTCCGCGAGCCCTATCCCGTCGCAAGGCAGGGGACGAACCTGGAGCCGCCGGGCGCACGCGCCGACAGCGAGCTTTCCCTCGTGATCGAGGCGCGTGCCGATGGCGCCGCGCACGGTCTGATCGACTATGCCGGGGATCTCTATGACGGCGCCCTGATTGCCCGTGTCTCCCGACATTTTTGCCTGGTGCTGGAGCAGATCGTCGCGAAGCCGGATCTCAGGATCAAGGATATCGAACTCATGGGCAGCGACGAGCTCGACTGGCTGTCGGCGCCCTATGAGGATGACGTCGTCAATGACGACAGGCCGGTGCACGAGCTGATTGCTGCCCATTCGCGCCGCACGCCGGACAAGACCGCCATCGTCTATGGCGACGAGGAATGGAGCCATGGCTGGCTGGAGGCGAGCACCAACCGCCTCGGACATCGGCTGCGACAGCTCGGCGTCCGCGCCGAAGTGACGGTCGCGATCTTCATCAAGCGCTCGCCGGAGGCGATCGTCGGCATCCTCGCGACGCTGAAGGCCGGCGGCGCCTATATTCCTGTCGAGCCTGACCATCCGCCCGCGCGCAACCACCACATCCTGCGCGATGGCGGCGTCAAGATCGTGCTCACCCATAGCTGGCTGCGCCACCGCCTGCCGGAAGAACTCGACGCGACCGTCCTCGAACTCGACAAGCTCGATCTCGACGGCGAGCCGGATACGCCGCTCTATGTCCCCACGCACAAGGACCAGCTCGCCTATGTCATGTACACCTCGGGATCGACGGGATTGCCGAAGGGCGTCGCCGTCGAGCACGGGCCGCTGACGCACCATCTGCAGAATACCTCGCGCGTCTATGGCATGAGCTCGCAATCGCGCGAGCTGCCTTTCCTGCCCTTCAGTTCGGACGGCGGCCATGAGCGGTGGATGAACCCGCTGATGGAAGGCGGCAGCATCATTCTTCCCGACCAGCCGCTGTGGACGCCGGAAGAGACGCTGACGGCAATGCGCAAGCATGGCGCCAACAATGCGAGCATCCCCACAACCTATCTGCAGCAGCTGGCGGAATGGGCTGATAGCACCGACGGCGCGCCGCCGATGCGGCTCTATTCCTTCGGCGGCGAGGGCCTGGCGCAGTCGACCTTCGATCTTCTGTCGCGGGCGCTGAAATCGGAATGGCTTATCAACGGCTATGGTCCCACAGAAACGATCATGACGCCGATGGTCTGGAAGGTCAGGGCCGGCACGAAGTTCCAGGGCGTCTATGCCCCGCTCGGCCGCGCGGTGGGGCTCAGGCGCGTCTATGTGCTTGATCCCGATCTCAACCTGTGCCCGATCGGCGTGACCGGGGAACTCTATATCGGCGGCGAGGGCATTGCGCGCGGCTATCTCGGCAAAGCGGATACGACGGCCGACCGCTTCATCCCCGACCCCTTCTCCAAGGACGGCGGCCGGCTCTATCGTTCCGGCGATCTGACGCGTTGGCGTGAGGACGGAACGGTCGAATTCGTCGGCCGCGTCGACCATCAGGTCAAGCTGCGCGGCTACCGCATCGAACTCGGTGAGATCGAAGCCGCACTCCTCCAGCAGCCCGGCGTCGGCGAAGCCCTGGTCGTGCTGCGCGATGACGAGGCCGGCGGCGAAAAGGCGCTGGTCGCCTATGTCGTTCCTAAGAAGGATGAGAAGCTGAACGTCGAGACGGTCCGCTCCGGCCTCGAACGCAGCCTGCCGTCCTACATGGTGCCGGCGGCCGTGGTCGAACTGGAAAAGATGCCGACCAATCCGAACAGCAAGCTCGACCGCTTCGCGCTGCCGGCGCCGCAGCCGGTCAAGCGCGCCATCGTCGAGCCGGCGACCGCGCTTGAAGAAGAGGTGCTGGATGTCTGGCGCCAGGTTCTCAAGCTGGAAGCGATCAGCGTCGAAGATAATTTCTTCGCGATCGGCGGCAATTCGCTCGGCGCGATCCGCATCCTGTCGCTGCTTCGCCAGCGCCGGCCGAAGGTGCCGCTGACCGTCGCCGATATCTTCAATAACCCGACCATTCGCGCCTTCGCCGGCGTGATGGAGCAGGGGGAGGAGCGGGATCTCTCCGAGGTGATCGTGCTGCGCGCTTCCGGCGCCAAGCCGCGGCTCTATTGCTTCCCGGGGCTTCTGGTCAGCACCCGCGAATATGTGAAGCTTGTCGATTATCTCGGCGCTGATCAGCCGGCAACCGGCTTCATTTGCCATTCGCTTTCCGAAAAGAAGGAAGTCGGCGCGCCGATCGAAGAGATCATCGAGAGCTATGTCGATTATATCGGGACGCATAGCAAAGGTGCGCCCTGCACTTTCCTCGGCTGGTCCTGGGGCGGGCTTCTCGCCTATGAGGCCGCCCGCACTCTCGGCAACGACGTCGACGTCAGGATGATAGCGATGGTCGACGTTTGCGATCTCGGCTCGGAATTCGCGATCGGCGCCAAGCCGCGGTTCCGGCCCGGCGAACGCGACGCGCTGCATCGGGACGTACAAGCATGGCTCCAGAAAACGGCGATGCGCCCCGAATGGGACCGGCTGCTTTCGACCATGGACGCGGATACTTACGAGCAGTTCCTGCGCTTCGTCGGCGACGAGAAGGATCCGCTGCCGACCGACGGGCCTGACATCAGCAGCCGCGAACATACGTTCTGGGTGCTGATCGACAACGCCCTGATCTTCCGCAAGCATCGGCTCGTTCCCCATGACGTGCCGATCTATCCCTGGGCGGCCGACGACAGCCTCAACCGCGGCCTCAACCTGATCGATTGGCGCCGCCTGTCGCCGCGGGCGCATGCGGCCGAGATCATCACCGGCACCAACCACCTGCACATGATCGGGTCTCCCGCCTTCCACTCAAGGCTTGCCCTGCGTCTCAAGGAAACAGAGAAGGATAACGCATGACCGTCGCTTTTACCCGCAGGGATGCCCTGAACGACCCGCTCGATCTTGCCGGCATCGGCATCGGTCCCTCAAATCTGAGCCTTGCCTGCCTGCTGGAATCCGTGCCCGAGGTGCGCAGCCGCTTCTTCGAGCGGCGGGGCGCCTTCGACTGGCATCCCGGCATGATGATGCCTGGCGTCGAGCTGCAGTCGTCCTTTCTGAAGGACCTCGTCACCCCGGTCCTGCCGACCAGCCGCTGGTCGTTCGTCTCCTATCTGGTGGCGCACAAGAGGCTCTACGCCTTCCTGAACGCCAATTATGAGGCTGTACCCCGGCAGGAATTCGCGCGTTATCTCGCCTGGGTCGCCAATGGCGTCCACAGCCTGCGATACGCAATGGAGATCCGCGACGTCGAGCACTGTGACGATCGCTTCGTCCTGCGCTTCGACAACGGCCAGGAAGAAGCACGCAACCTGGTGATTGGCACGGGATCTTCGCCCTTCGTGCCCGACTGGGCGAAGCCCTTCCTTGGGGCCGATTGCTTCCATAACAGCGAGGCCAAGTCGCGTCTCAAGGATCTTCGCGCCGCCCGCATCGTCGTGGTCGGCGGCGGCCAGAGCGGCGGTGAAGTCGTCGAGGCGCTGCTTGGCGATCCCGGTTCGATGACGGAGCTGACCTGGATCAGCAGGCGCCACAATTTCGAGCCGATCAACGACACGCCGTTTTCGAACCAGGTCTTCTCGCCGGAATATGTGCAGGCCTATCTGAAGCTCAGCGGTGAGCAGAAGCAGGCGGCGCTGAGGAACTCGATCCTGACCAGCGACGGCCTGTCGATCTCGACGATCCACTCGATCTATCGCCGCCTCTACGCGCTGCGTTATCTCGATCAGAGCACGCTGAACGCATCTCTGTCGCCGAACCGCGACGTGATCCAGATGGAGCGGAACGGCAATGCCTATCGGCTGATCGTCCGCAACCACTTCGACGGCGGGATCGAGGTGCTGCATGCCGATGCGGTGGTGCTGGCAACCGGCTACAGGTTCCGATTGCCGGATGCGCTCGGCTCGCTCGGCGAAAGGATAAGCCTCGACAGAAACGGCTATCCCACCTTGAACGACGACTACACCATGCAGTGGACTGGCCCGAGGGCCAACCGGCTGTTTGCGCAGAATGCCGGCCGGTACTCGCACGGCATCGCCGACTCTCAGCTCAGCCTGATGGCCTGGCGCAGCGCCAAGATCGTCAACGCGCTTCTCGGCCGGCAGCATTTCGATGCCGAACCGGACAATGCGCAGCTGGTCTGGGCGACGGAGGCAGCTTCCGCCATGCCGCATCAGCTCCGGGCCGGCTATTCGGACGGCATGTTGTCGTCCTGAAACGTCAGGACATGAATGCCGGGGGCACAGGAATGTGAGCGGACGGCCAGCGCGACGACGTGCCGGCTGCCGCTCTCGATCAGGCGGTGATGCCATTGCCGGTCCGGTTCGCCGCTCTGAACCATGACAGGGATGCCGTCCTGCCAGGAAAAGGCGACGCTGCGCGGATCCTGGCGCAAGCCCACCCCGAGTGCCTTGAGATGGCTCTCCTTGAGCGTCCAAAGGGCAACGGCCGCACGCGGCCGTTCGCCCGCAGGCACTTGATCGCGCCAACGCCGTTCGTCCGGACTGCAATAGCTCTCCAACGCGGCCGCTTCGATTTCGGCGTCGGCGCGTTCACAGTCGATGCCGATGCGCTCGCATCCTGAAGCGATGGCGACCGCCACCAGCCCGTCGGCATTGGAAAGGCTGAATTGCAGCCTATTGCGACCCTCGACTGTCAGCTTGCCGCACGCATCCGCCCGCAAAACGAGCTCGTCAGGCGGAGTTTGCGCGTGCGCGCTCAGCAGTTGCCGCAGCAGATAGCGGCCGGCGATGAACGAGGTCCGGTCGCGTTCGAAGCGATAGGTCGCGGCGCGCTCCCGCTCATTCGAGGACAGCGACCGCGTCCAGCGCTTCTCATCGCTCCCGTTCTTCGGATATTGCCAAAGCACGACATCGATGGCGGCCGGTTGATTGTCTGATTGCTGCATCAGGCCAGTATGCGTACCGCGGACCGATTGACAATCGCCGCGGGGTCTACTCCGCGGCTTCGATGAAGCGGTGGCGTTCGTAAAGGAACTTCAGCACGGCCTCGCGGCATTTGAGATATGTCCTGTCGGAAGCGAGTTCGATGCGGTTGCGGGGGCGGGGCATGGTCACATCGAGCACTTCGCCGATGCGGGCGGCCGGGCCGTTGGTCATCATCACGATGCGATCAGAAAGCAGCACCGCTTCATCGACATCATGAGTGATCATCACCAGCGTATTGCCAAGCCGGGCGTGGATTTCCATCACCGCATCCTGAAGATGGGCGCGCGTCAGCGCATCGAGCGCGCCGAAGGGTTCATCGAGCAGCAGGATCTTCGGTTCCATGGCAAGGGCGCGGGCAATGCCGACGCGCTGCTTCATACCGCCTGAGATTTCCGCGGGCCGCTTGTCTTTGGCATGCGCCATCTGCACGAGGTCGAGATTGGCCATGACCCAGTCATGCCGCTCGGCCTTGGTCTTCGTTCGGCTGAAAACCTTGGAGACGGCGAGATTCACGTTCTCATAGACCGTCAGCCAGGGCAGCAGCGAATGGTTCTGAAAGACGACGGCGCGTTCCGGACCCGGTTCGTTGACTTCGCGATTTTCCAGAAGCACGGCGCCTGAAGAAACCGGGGTCAGGCCGGCGATGAGATTGAGCAGGGTGGATTTGCCGCAGCCGGAATGGCCGATGATCGAGACGAACTCGCCTTCGGATATCGTCAGGTTGATATCCTTCAGGACTTCGGCGCGCACGCCGCCGCGATCGAAATGCTTGTCGATATGATCGAGCTTGAGATAGGCGTTCATCAGAATGGTCCTCAGTTGGCCATGGCGCCGCGGGTGACGAGTTTGCCGAGCGCGGCCACCAGCTTGTCGAGGGCAAAACCGACGATGCCGATATAGGCGAGCGCGACGATGATGTCGGACAGGCGCGAGGAGTTCCACGCGTCCCAGATGAAGAAGCCGATGCCGACGCCGCCGGTCAGCATTTCGGCCGCGACGATGGCGAGCCAGGACAGGCCGACGCCGATCCTGAGGCCGGTGAAGATGTAAGGGGCTGCCGACGGCAGCATGATCTTCCAGAAGAATTCGAGCTGGTTGAGCCGCAGAACCTCGGCAACGTTGCGATAATCCTGCGGAATGTTGCGGACGCCGACGGCGGTGTTGATGATTACCGGCCAGATCGAGGTGATGAAGATGACGAAGATGGCCGAAGGGTTGGAATCCTGGAAGGCGGCGAGCGACAGCGGCAGCCAGGCGAGCGGCGGCACCGTACGCAGCACCTGGAAGATCGGATCAAGGCCGCGCATCGCCCAGACCGATTGGCCGATGATCGCCCCGACGATGATGCCGGTCACCGCGGCAAGGCCGAAGCCATAAGCCACGCGTTGCAGCGAGACCAGCACCCGCCAGCCGAGCCCGATATCCTGGGAGCCGTAGTTGAAGAACGGATAGGCGATGAGGTCATAGCTATCCTGCCAGACTTGATGCGGCGACGGCAGAGAGGCATCCGCCGATGAACAGAGCGCCTGCCAGACAATGAGGACGAGTGCCAGCACGACGGCCGGTGGAGCGACATTGTGAAGTGCGGTCAGCGCCGGACGGCGAAAATCGATCCGCGATCCTTGTTTGCCGGAGAATGACAGGATCTTCGCCGCAGGCTTGGCAGACGCGACGATCGAGGGATTTTCTTTATTTGCCAGGGCGGACATCAGCGCGCTCCTCACGTGAATGGAAGGCAAGGCCGGCGCGCCGTGCGCGCCGGAGGCGGGATCAGGAGACGGCCTTGATCGAAAGGCTGTCGAGATAGGCGGAGGGATTTTCAGGATCGAAGACCTTGCCATCGAAGAAGGTCTCCTTGCCGCGCGACGAGGAAGCGGGAATGTCGGCGGCTGCGACGCCCAGGTCCTTGGCGGCCTCGCGCCAGATGTCCTCGCGGTTCACCTGGTTGACCAGCGCCTTGATGTCGGTTGTACCAGGCAGATTTCCCCAGCGGACATTTTCCGTCATGAACCAGGTGTCGTGGCTCTTGAACGGATAGGAGGCGCCGTCCTTCCAGAATTTCATATAGAGGTCGGTGGCCTTGGCCTCGCGGCCGTTGCCGTAGTTGATGTCGCCCTTCAAGCGGCCGAGCACGTCCTTGGTCGGAACGTTGAACCATTGACGCTTGCCGAGGATCTCGGCCATCTCGGCCTTGTTGTCCATGCTTTCGCACCATTGCTGCGCCTCCATGACGGCCATCAGCAGGGCCTTGGCGGCGTTGGGGTTCTTCTCGATCCACTCGGCGCGCAGGCCGAGCGCCTTTTCGGGATGTCCCTTCCAGAGTTCGCCGGTGGTCGCCGCGGTGAAGCCGATGCCCTGGTTGACGAGCTGCTCGTTCCACGGCTCGCCCACACAGAAGACGTCCATGTTGCCGACCTTCATGTTGGCGACCATCTGCGGCGGCGGCACGACGATTGTGGAAACGTCCTTGTTCGGATCGATGCCGCCGGCGGCGAGCCAGTAGCGGATCCAGAGGTCGTGGGTGCCGCCCGGGAAGGTCATGGCCGCCTTGATCTCCTTGCCTTCCGCCTTCTTTTTCTCGAAGGCGGCCTTCAGCTTGGAGGCATCGAGCTGCACGCCGGTCTCGGCATATTCCTTGGCGACGGAAATGCCCTGGCTGTCGAGGTTGAGCCGGGCCAGGATCGCCATCGGCACCGGCTTGTTGTTCTGCGTCACCTTGCCGGTCTGCATGAGGTAGGGGAGCGGCGAAAGGATGTGAGCGCCATCGATGCCGTTGGCAGCGCCGCCGAGCACCAGATTGTCCCGGGTGGCACCCCAGGATGCCTGTTTGGCGACGTCCGTTTCCGGAAGGCCGTGCTTGGCGAAAAAGCCCTTTTCCTTGGCGATGATGAGCGGCGCGGAATCGGTGAGGGCGATGAAGCCAAGCTTGACGCCGTTCACTTCAGGGCTCGCTCCGGCCGCGAAGGCGCCGGAGGGAAAGGCGGTCTTGACAGCGCCAATGAGGGCGGCCGCGGCCGTCGTCTTCAGCATGCCGCGGCGGGTGATGCCGGTTGTCGAAATCCCAGTCGTCGAAATCTTTTTCATCTGCAGGTTCCCTCTGCTTGTGAATTCGGACGCAAAAAAACGCCGCCGGCAGTTGCGTTCACGGAGATCCCGGACAGCAAAAACCTTGCGACGTCGGTGTCGAAAGCAGGCGCCTATACCGCGCCCATCTGCCCCAATCGCCGTTGACCGGGGCGTTTAGAAACGTGCAACCGCCATGCCAATTCCAACGCGGGTCAGTAACGGCATGAAACAAAACAAGAAAGTCGGTAATTTCAGGCGTGATTATTTATTGTGCATATCTAAAATTTGGTGACTATTTGTGCGATTGCGAATGTGGAATGCATTCTGAAAGCGCCATATTTGTGCAGCGCACATAGCGTGGCCACGCACATTTGGCCTTGTCTCGGAGGCTCACGCGCGAATTCATCCGCCGAAAGCGACAGCATCCAGCGGGGGCAGTTGCATTCAAACGTTCTCGCCAACGGCAGAGGTCACGGACACATTTCGGCCGATGTGCGATTTGCGACGGTCGGATTGCCGCCGGCGGATGCTCTCGATTAGCACTCTTTAAAATATTCAATGCGACATTCGGGCGAACGAAATAGCGAGATCGCCTTGAGCAGCAAACGATCGAGAACAAATGTCGAGCTTGGGAACCTGCTTCGCCAGCTTGGACTGGCCCTTGAAGCGTCCGGGATCGGGATCTGGCAGCACAACATCGCAAAAAACCAGACGCGATGGGATGAACAGCTCAAATTGATCTATGGCGTTCCGAAAGCGCCGCTCGATGTCATCTGGCTCGACAGTATCCACCCGGACGACCTCGTGCCGACCAACGAGGTCTTTCTCCGCGCGGTCGAAACCAAATCGGATTACGCATCCGAGTTTCGCATCATTCGGCCGGATGGAGCGACCCGCTATCTGCGTTCGCGTGCTCGTTATTTCGTCGATGCGGCTGGCGACCCGTGCTTTGTCGGCGCCGAATGGGATGTGACGGACGACGTGCTTCTCAACAAGGAGCTGGAGAGGAGCCGGGCGGAGGCGCGGTTCGCGGCCGATCACGATCACCTCACCGGCCTGTTGAATCGGCGCAGCTTCGATTTCGCCCTGTCCGAACTCGCCAGGCAGGAGAGCATCAAGGTTGCGCTTCTTCATATAGACGTGGACCATTTCAAGGAGATCAATGACCGCTTCGGACATGCGGTCGGCGACCTCGTTCTCTGTCACGTCAGCAAAATTCTGCTGGAGGCAATTTCCGCTGGTGACGTCGCGGCACGGCTCGGCGGGGATGAGTTCGCTGTCGTCATCACCGAGGACGAATGTGACAAGACGATTGCGGTGCTCGATCATATTCAGAGACGTCTGGAGAGCCCGCTTCCTGTCGGTGATCAGACGCTCATCGTGCGGTGTTCGATTGGTGTTGCGAGCGCCATGAACGCCGATTTCGCCAGGCTGCTCTCCCAATCCGATCTGGCGCTGTACCATGCCAAACGCAACGGCCGGAATCGGGCCGAGATTTTTTCCGACGAAATGGCCTCGACGCTGGCGAACGAAAGGCAGCTCGCCCAGGATTTGCGGTCCGGGCTGGCGCTCGGCCAGATCCGCCCATTCTACCAGGTGCAGGTTGACGCCAGATCTTTCCGGGTGAACGGTGTCGAAGCTCTGGCGCGGTGGCATCATCCCACCCGAGGAATTCTCGCCCCGGCGCATTTCCTGTCCATCGCCTCGTCGAATGGATTGGTCGCAGAGCTTGACGATGTCGTTTTGAAGGCTGTTCTGACGGACATGAAATCCTCCGCTTCCCCGCTCAAAGGCATCCGGGTGTCCGTCAATCTATCCGCCGATCGTCTCGACGATCCCGAGCTGACGGCGAAGCTCGACGGCTATGACATCCCGCCCGGCCGGTTGAGCTTCGAGCTGATAGAGACGATATTCCTGGACAGCCTGAGTGATCAGGTGCGGCAGAACATCCAGGCGATCAAGTCTTTCGGTATCGACATCGAAATCGACGATCTCGGATCCGGGCATGCTTCCTTGCTGGGTTTGCTCGAGCTGCGACCGGATCGTGTCAAGATCGATCGCCAGCTTGTGACGCCGATCCTGCAATCGGTGCCCAGCCGCCGGCTTGTCGGCTCATTGGTCGACATAGCGCGGGCGCTGGATATGGAGGTGATTGCCGAAGGCGTGGAAACCCTCGAGCACGCCAACGTGCTTGCCGCTCTCGGAGTCCACACCCTCCAGGGTTATGCGTTCGGACGACCGCAGTCGTTTGCCGACCTGTCGGCGCGTTTGGAGCAGGAGATATTCGATTGCGAGCGGGCCGAAATTGTCGGGGCCGGTCGATAACGTCGAAGCGATCAAGCGACGGCAGTTCATCGCCTGCCCTGGTGCGCTCGCCAGAACCGCTCTAGCTTGCTTTCCAGTTCGCATTATTGGGGATTGACCGCTGAGGCACGACGACCTGGATGATGGACGGACTGTTCAGGTTTTCTCTGGCGCCGTTTATGGCGTCCTGCAGTTCGCCATAAGTGTCCACTTTCCAGCCTCGGCAGCCAAACACATCTGCCAACTTGCTGTAATTCCATCGGTGCAGGATGCATGAATTGTAGAACGGTTTACTGCCGTGGAAGACCGATGCATCGGCAAGCCATTGCTCCACGCCATAGATGCCGTTGTCCATCACGAAGATGATCGGGTTGAGATTGAAACGGGTTTGTGTCGAGAGGCATTGAGCGGTCATCTGAAACCCGCCATCTCCGGCAAAGACCAGCAGCCTCTGGTTAGCTTGCTTAGCCAGCGAAACCCCGGTCGCGGCCGGGCCGATATAACCGATCGCCGAATAGGATGACTGGACGATGAAGCCGCGGCGAGCCGCCACTTCAAGAAGCAGGCTCCCGAAGTAATTCAAACTGGCGTCGGCACCAACGATCGTATTTCCGTCGATCTGCTGCTGAATGAAATCGTAGAAGCCCTGATAGGTGATTTCGCCTGCCGGCGCCACGACCGGCGCTTGCCGGGCCGTTTTCGCCGGAAGAGTTTGGGCTTTGCACGTCAGCCTTTTGTCGATCAAGCCGTTAACGAGATCCGCCAGCGAAACCTGTGCGTTGAAGATCGTGCCGTATTTCACTGTATCCCAGGAGACGAATGCAGTTTTATCGAGATCGATAGGCCAGCCCAAATCGTTGATATCCGTCAGCCAGACGCCCAGCGCCAATACGAAGTCGGAGTCTTTGACCAAAGACTGGACATAGGGTGACGACGATTTGCCATCGAACACCCCGGCAAACTGGACATCGTCTTCCGACAGGATGGCCTTGCTCAGAAGCTCGGTCACGTAGGGAATTTTGAGGTCACGAATGAGCCGCTCCGCCTGACCGTGAAGGCCGAACCGGTCGATCTCGACACCGATCCAGATCAAAGGTTTGGTGGCGTTCTGCAATCTTTCGCTGATTTGCGCGATCGACTGATTGAGGCTGTCCTCGTTGGATATGTCAGGCGCCGCTTTCAATGCAGTCGACGGGCGCGCGCATTCAAGGTCGACCATATCCTCCAGCAACTCGATATAAACAGGACGTCTTTCCGTAATGCACTGTGTCAGCGCATAATCTATCAGCATTGGCGCAAGATGAGGGCTGTCGATGCGGACGGTAGCGGCGGTTATGTATTCGAACACCTGACGATCCGTTTCCCGTCCGCTGATGAAGTGATGCGAACTGTAGCCGGTTTGTTCGAATGTCAGCGTTTTCTGGATGCTTGGCGCACCGTTGATCAGAACGACCGGCACTTTCTCGACGTAAGATCCGGCGATCGCATTTGTTGCGCAAAGCGAGCCTGCGGAATAGGTGACGCACAGCGCGCCAATTCCTTTCAGTCTCGCATAGCCGTCGGCCGCATAACCGGCATTCAGTTCATTCACCTCTTCGATGACCTGGATACCGCTTTTCTCGACATAGCTGTTCACCCATTCGATCGAATAATCGCCCGCCACGGAAAACAGGTGCCCCAGGCCCAGTTCGCGAAGTCTGTCGACCAGATATTGTCCAACCGTGTATGTATCGCCCATGTTCCAGCGGCTCCCCTGTTGACGAGAATTGACGAATATTAGAACTCGCTCGCGTTATCGAATAAGCGCGGTATGTATATGTCGAATATTCCGGGGCATTTTCGTTCTGGAAATCTTTCCAGCAGGAAGCGCTTGAAAGCATCATTGGTGATTCCGTTGCCGGCGGCCTCCATGGCGACGGACAAATACTCGATATTTTTGGCAACCTCGTTTTTGTCAGCCGGAAAGCCGTGACCGGGAAGGAACAGCTCATAGTCGGACAGCAGCATGCCCTGCAAAACCCCGATCCAATGCTCCATGTATTTCGTCAGATAAAGGTGCGTTCCGCTGTAGATCAGGTCTTGGGCAATAAAAACGCCCACATCCGGAAGACCTATGGTGAGGAGAAAATCGATCTCCGTATCAACGACTTCATCAAATACGTATTTGACTCCGTCGATGATCTCGTGGCCGGCGCGGACGGTTTTTTCGGGAAGCACCAAGGTCTTCGGAGCGAGGTTGCCCAGTTTCCAATGGTCATTCAGGGAATCCTGGCCATGCTGCCTCAGGAACTCCTTCGTTTCCGACAGTGCATGAATCGGAATGTCGCTGAATGCGGCCCCCAGGCCGAACCAATGGTCGGGGTGCCGGTGCGACAGATAGATCCGGTCGATCTCCTTGCCGAGACTGTCGGCATAGGCCCTGAATTGCAGCGCATAGGGGACGAGGAATTGCCCATCGACAAGAACAAGCTTGTTCCGGCTTTCGATGATGTGCGTCGCGTTGGCGATATTGTCATCCGTGAAAGCTGAAATGAACGTGTGAATACGGACATCGCCTGCTCGCCTGACGATTTTAATGGGATCCGGCAATTGCGCCACCATAGGTAACTCCCTGATTGAAAGGTCGTTTGCTGAGGTTTGACGTTCACCCGGGCATGGCGGAGACTTGGTTCCCCAGCATTCGCGGGCTGTTTCCAACATTTGCGCGCCGGAGCGCCATCACCGATGAGATCGACGACCGTGGGACGCGATCTTTTCCTCCAATGTCCTCAGGGCGGTGCGCGCAACGTCGTAGGCGCTGTCGACGCCCGCCTCGGGCGCGTCCTCGCCGGGCCGCCAGAAACGTCTGCGCGTCATTCGCATCGAGCTCTCGAAGGGGGGAATCGCGTTGAAGACCTCGACGAGATACGGGCCGGAATAGACCGGCTCGATTTCGTCCAGCATGATCTCCCAGGGAATCCAGCTGTCGCTGACAGCGCCTCGGTCCGGCGCTGAGATATGAACGTAATTCAGCCGGCTCTGCTGTGCTGCCCGGGCGACGTTTTTCCGGAAGATTGCCGGCCCCTGGCTTTCCATCACGACCTGGGCTGTATCGATCGTGACGCCACAGACCGGAATGTCGGCGCTTTCGATAAAATCCAGTGCTTCCGAGACCATGGTCGGCCCGGGCGTTTCCCAATTCTTGACGGGTTCGATGGCGAGCTTCACCCTCTTCTCGGCAGAATATTGCGCCAATTCCCGGAAGATGGAGGCCGCCGCCGCATATCGTGGCTTCATCCAATCCTGAAGCGCGTCGCTCCAGATTCCTTCACCGTCATCCGTCAGCGGAAAGACACCATAGGGGTACAGGAACGGCCCCGACATGATCGTATTCTCCCCGCCCAGCACCGAGGTGATGTCGACGCGGGATTTGAGATAGGACAAAGCCTGCTTGCGCTGTTCCTCGTAGGGCGAGGTCGGATCGAAGCTTCGCGTGGTCCCCACATTGGTCGTGAACTTCACATCCCGGAAGCCGGCCCGATCGAACGCTCGTCTGAGGCTGATATAGCTTTCGACCTCAGCGTGATGATCATGGGCCGGTCCCGGGGCGATATGCACATCGAAGCCGGTGTAGCCGATCTCGGTAAGAGCTTTCAGGTGTCTGACGAGAACCTCGGTATAGCCCGAGTCATTCGGCCTCAAATCCGCTGTAAACATAAAGAAGCTGAAATATATATCTCGCCTGCGTGCCTCTTCCATCTTCATCGCTCCAGCTGTGACTATCCAGTAATGCGTGGTTCAGGATGATGTCTCGCCCGGCATTGTGGTTAAGCGAGATCCGTCCCCGCCTCCTTCACATTGCCATCGGGCTGAAACTAACGGTCGGCGCCGGGCTACCATCCAAGCAGCTTGTGCAGATATTCGCGGCCCATTTTCGCGTATTGCAGCGGATTGGCCTTGGCCGGGTCCTGCTCTGCCTCGATGCAGATCCACCCGGCGAAATCGGCTTCGGCCAACGCATCGAGGATTTCCGGAAAGGTTTCTATGGAGCCGTCACCCGGCACGGTGAAGATCCCCGCCTCGATCCCTTGTTGGAAGGACAATTCTCCCCTGTGAATCTTCGTAACCACGTCGGCGCGAATGTCTTTCAGGTGAACATGCTTGATGCGGTGGGCGTATTTTCTGGCCAGCGCCAGCGGATCGACGCCGGCCGCCGCCTGGTGCGCGGTATCGAGAAGCATGTTGACCAGGCGAGGATCCGTCTCGTCCATGAGCCGGTGGATCGCTTCCGTCTTCATCACCCCGGTTCCGAGATGCGGGTGATAGCAGAGCCGGCGGTTACGGGCCCTGGCTTTCTCTCCAGCTGCGTGCAGGCCTTCGATCAGCTGTTTCCACTGGTCCTCGGAGAATTCGGGGCAATTGGGAAACAGGGCGACCGGAAGCGGATTGACCGCTCCGCCAAACTCGGCGACGACGAGATCGGCCCTGCGCGGATCGTCGCTGCCGCCTTCCATGGCTTCGAGGAAGTCGAGCTGAGCATCGACGCTTTCAAGCGTGTGACGATTCATCGCCTTGATGGTGAAGTAAGTGCTCACCCAAGGCTCGGAAATCCGCAATCCCCTGAGTTCGAGGACGGGGCGCAAGATTTTCGGATCCGTCGGATATTTGTGGCCGACGCCGCACCCGACATACCCGGCGAGCGCCATTTCACTCAGAGCCTGCTCGTAGGGGATGCCGATGTCGATGTTGATGAAATCGTCATTCCACCAGAGCGTGGGGATGACGCCGAGCCAGACCTTAGCGGGCGTCAGTCGATGCAGATATTTCGTCATGGCGTTGATCCAGTTCTTTGAAGACAAGCGGAAGTGGCGTCAGGTCAGGTTTTGGAACGGGGGCGGGAGCCGGAATTTTCGGCGGAAAGGCCCAGGAGCCGAAACCCTGCCCCTTGGCGCCCGCGGGGTGGGCTCCGATCGCCTTCCAGAGCAGACCCTCGATATAGGCATCGGGAGAAACGACGAAGGTGGTATTTGCAGGCCTGGGGCCAAAGCGCTCCGTCCAAGCGGATGGCAGCTCGAACCAGGTGCCGGAATACCAGAGCTTGATCAGCGCGCGGGCCACGTCTCCGAGCAATTCATTGCCGAGGATGGTCGTGCGCAGGGCGTGGATACGGGCCTCACTTTCCGGCGGTGGCAAGGCGGTGAAAGCGGCCAGCAGCGCGTCGGTGATCTCGCTGCCGACCACCGTGTCCAGCGTGGCGAGATAGCGTTCTGCCAGGCCGGTTCCCAGAAGATCAAAGTAGGAGAAGGCCGTCAATTCGACGGAAAGACCCAGAAATGGCTCGAAACGGCTGCTCATGCATTCACCTCCGCCTGCCGGGTGATGGCAGGCTGTTTGATGCCGCCGGGGATCTCATAGGTGGGGCTGCCGTTCTTGCCGGGATGCTGCGGCAGCGGATTGCGGATGAGTTCGAGGATCATGTTGCGGAATTCGAACATCATCGGAACGGCTTCCAGCAGCAGGTTTGGCTGGCCGTTATAGGCACGCGTCAAAAGCTGGAGAAATTCGCCATAGCGGGTGTTGAAGGCGATCGCCGCCTCACGCAGTTCCGAACCTTCGAGTATATCCCCCACTTTCAGGTTCTCTTTTATGGGATAGGCGCCCTCCCAATCGACCTGTAAGTGCGGACCTGTGGGCTGGCCGGGCCGGTCGCCCTTCTGGTAGTAGCGGCCTTTGACGAGCTCCTCGAAACGATAGTAATGGGCCAGTTCGTGGTCGTCATCGTCGTAGATACCGCCACCGTCGCCCTCGCCCTGTTCGATGATGAGCTCAATGGCTTCCTGGGCGCTTTTCAGATCGGTGACGGGAAACAGCTCGCCGCCGCCGGAGTAATAATATTCCGAGGTGATCTGGCGCGACCTGTCGCCGGTAAAGATGGTTGTGCCCGCCTTATGCGCTTCGGCTTCCAGATATTTGATGCCTTCCGCAATGGCCGAGTAGAACTCGCCGATACTGTAGAAATGGAGGTCCTCGTGCCTCGGATGGCTGGCAAGCGCGGTGATATCGGCGGGAGTTTTACGGTACATCAGGCCCTTGCCGACGAGATGTTCAGGACGCTGGGCCGGCCGCTCGATTTTCAGGAAGGTCGCCAGCGCCTCACGGCCGAATGCCTGGATGCCGACCTTGAAATCGGTCTCGCCGTCCGGCAGGGCGGCCGGATAGCTGGCTACGAAGTCCGGCCTGACAAGATCCGGCTTGCCGCCGATGGCATTGAGAATATTGGCTGCGATCGTCAGATGCAGCATTTCTTCCACGACGATCACGCGCAGAACCTGGGTCGCATCTTGGTTGACGCCGGGCTTGATCGAGTAAAGCGCCGTCAGATACGGCGGAATCGTCGCATGTTCGAGCTGCATCGCCCGGTAGAGAAACTCTTTCAGCTCATCGAGCGTCTTGATACTGTAGGAATCCATGCTCATGCTCCGTGAAAGATAAGTTGGGTGCACCGGCCGGCTTCGTGTCGCTTGCATCGAACCCATAGGTTCGTTCCGCGCAGCGGATGCCGGTCTTCGGTTAATGCAGAGACTTCAGAATGTCGCGACCGCTTCGGAAGCACATGGCGGCCAGCGTCAAGGTGACATTGGCCGTGCCGATCGTCGGCATGCTGCCGCCGCCCACGAGATAGAGATTTTCGTGGTCCCAGCTGCGCTGGTTTTTGTCCACGACGGAATTGGTCTTCGTCGTGCCCATGATATGGGTGCCGGCTAGGTGATTGCCGCCGCGGATCGCATAGCCTTGTCCCTCATAGGCCACATAGCCGTAATCGCTGGGGTCGTAATGGGTATGGTCCTGCGCGCCCAGGCGCGCAAAGACGGTGCGCGCAAACTGGCGGCCATAGGCGGCGCCCTTCATGGTATATTCCGGAACCGTGAAGGACAGGATGGGCCGCATGTTGCCCAGAGCATCGGTATATTGCGGATCCACCGTGATGCGGTTGCTGTCGACGGGCATGACCTCGATCATGAACGCCAGCAGCAACTGCCGCGAAACCTGGTCGACCATGCCGCGCCGAAGATCGGTCCCGTAGAGGTTGCGATCATCCACCAGTTCCAGAAGGTCGGAGGTCGGCGCACCCGTGGCCCAACCCCAGCCGTCGTTATGGATATCGATGGCGAAGGCGGCCTGCTTTTCCCGGAAGGGGCCGTCCCGCAGGTCGACGATACCGCCCGTCGAACTGGTTCCGCGCATCGTGCCGCAGATCTCAGGCATCAGCGCCCAATTCAGCAGGTAGGCGTGGTCCATCAGATTGCGTCCGACAAGACCGCTGGTGCTGCGCAGGCCGGAGGCCAGCATAAGACGCGCGGTTTCGATGGCGCCTGCCGCAAGCACGAAAACCTTGCCCTTGACGGTGATGGTCTCGTGAGCCGGTGAGGCCGGGTCCTTGTAAATCTTCACCTCGAGAGAACGGACTTTCCCGCTATCCGGATCGATGTTGACCTTCGAAGCGACCGCCTGCGGCAGCAGTTCGACAAGCCGCTCGCCGCCCTTCCCGTTTGCCGCGAACGCCTTGGCAAGCGTTTTGCCGGAGTGGTAGCGCGCTTGCACGGGACAGAGCGGTACGCAGTTGGTGTTGCCCTGGCACCGGCCGCCCTCTTCGACCTGATGCGTATCAACGGCACCGATTGGACGGTAGCCCCTCCCACCGTCATAGGCCGGGTTGGGTATGCCGTTGCGCCCCTGCGGATAGGGCCTGACCTTCAGGGGATAGGTCTTGTCGTAAAGTTCGACACTGGTGCCTTCGATGCCTTTGTTGACCTGCTGATCCAGATAGGAAAGCGGCAGGCCGCGCATGGGAAAGACATAGTCGTCCGGGAAGGTCTGCCCGAGATATTGCTGATCTTCGACATTCGCCGATACGCCGATTTCCCGCTCGGCCAGGCGGTAATCCTCCTCGACTTCCTCAAAGCTCAGCGGCCAGTCCAGCCCGTGGCCGAAAATGGTGCGCGTCTTGAAATCGGAGCGAAGCAGGCGGGGCGTTTTCGCCTCCCAGTGCATGGTCGTTCCGCCGAAAATACGGGTATATACCGTATCACTGACATAAGGGCCGGATTGAACGATATAGTTCGAGCTATCGGTTTCCCCCGCCTGCAGCTTGCGAAGCTGCGGGCTGCGGGGTATGGCCGCATTCGCATTCAGCGGAAAGGGCGACTGGTTGTCCTTGGAGGCTGCCGAATAGAAAGTCGTCAGCAGATTGTCATAGCCTGACAGAGTGACATTGGAACCGGTTCCGGCTTCAAGGATAAGCACACGTTTGCCCGCTTCCGCAGCCTGCTTGGCAATGATGGCTCCGGAAATGCCGCTGCCGACGATCACGATATCGTAATCATCAGACTCTGCGACGGTCTTGGCATCGGTTCTTATCGCCGATTCGAGGGGAAACAGCACTTTGGTCCTCCATTATTCCCGGAAAGCCGCATCGGGCTTTGCGGATCATGCGTTCTGGACTCAATCGAGATTTCAGGCCGGATGGCCTGAGCTCGTCATGGTCTCGGGCCGCGGGAGCTTCGGGGTTTGGACTTGGCGGCCGGGGCGGCGGCAGAGCGAGCTCTGACTGCGGAGAGAAAGGAGGCATAGCTCCAGGTCAGATTCCGGACGCTCTTCTCGTAGCCGACGGTACCATCGAACTGTTCGCTCAGCTCATAGTGATCGCTGTGATAGACGATGGCGCGCAGCATGGCGTCAGAGGAAGCCCGCAGGGCAGCCGACGCTTCCGCGGCGCTGCTGGATGCGCCAAGTCCCAGTTCCGTGAAGAAGGGTTCGGAGAACTGATCGAGGGGGATGACGCCGCTGGCCTCGATGGCATTGGCAAGCCGATATTGAAACTCGGCGAAGTTGGCGGTGCACAGAGCCCAGGGATGCCCGCCGACCACTGGAGCCGCCACATCGCCATCGTAATGGTCGCCTGGATAACGCCCGAAGAGTGGTCCGAGCCCTTTGGCCGCGTCGGCGCCATTGACCGGGTAATAGTTCGACGACGAAGGATCGGCCCACTGGCGCCGCAGGATGGCCGCCGTTGCCAGAAGCTTGGTATCGGTCGGCTCGATCCCGCCATAGCAGACCGAAGAGACGATATCGATGTTCGCGTCATAACCGGCTTGCTCCGCGGCATCCAGAATGCTCACATAGAGCTGCCCGTTCCAGTGGGCGGCCAGCTGGCTTTCCAGCCAGGAGATGGCATCGGCCACCCCGGCAGGCACCGCAATACCGATCGTGTTTGTGGAAATTTCCCGGAAAAAGCGCAGCTGTACGGCTCTGGCGAAAAACGAATAGCCTTCATATTCCTCCCAGAGATTTGTGGTCTTGTTCTGGTAAACTTCGAGAAGATAAGCGAGGTTGGCCTGGACCAGTTGTTTGGCGATCGTCTGCGTGGCGCCATCCAGCTGATCGAACAGGGTGAGGATCGCGATCGACTGAATGGCCGGCCCATCATTCTGCTCCGACCACGGACGAACCTCGCCGGTGATGGTGAAGCAGGCGTGACCAAGTGTGACGGTGTCGGAATTCTTCGCGTTCGCCTGGCAGAGCGCGGCGAAGTTCACGTAGTCGACAAGGCTCGGCAAAACTCCGCCCGGAACAGGCAGCAAGCCGGCAAGCGCGATCTCGATTGCCGTGATGGCCCCGTCGCGGACCCAGTTGAAAACATAGTCCTGGTCGACCCCAGGCGTGTTGGCTGGATAGGAGGGTGCGGCGATGACGCAGCCGGGGGCAGAGAAGACGCCGGGCGATTTGGGATCCTCGATGACATAGCCATCGCTGGTGATGTTGCGCATCATCAGAAGAGAAAAATAGCGCGACAATGCGACCAGATCGGTCTGCGCGAAGGCAGGCCTCGGTTTGACTGTAGGCGCATTGGCGCCGATATGGGCCGGGTTCGCACCCGTCATTGACTGACTCCAAAGCGCAACTGTCATTGACTGACTCCAAAATCGGTTGAGACTTGCCGGCACCAGATCGAGAAAATACTCCGGACCCGGATGGGAGAAATATTGCGGCCGAATGGGCGTTGAGAGTGAACACAAGGTTTCTGTGGCGAGGGGCAAGGTGGCCGGTCGCCCGCCGCCCCGCCCCTCGCCGCCGCTGAACCTTTAACTAGAAAGATCGTCGACGATCTGCTTTTTATCAACCTAAACGTGTTGATCTCAGATCAAAAAATCCCAGAGAATTGCGCTTGGCGTTACGGGTGCTCCGGCGGGATGGATTCGACCAGCCCGACGAGATTGGAGCGTGTTGCCGCAGACCGGTTGCGCAACGCCAGTACCATTTGCAATTCCGTGGCGGAGATCCCGCTGTTCCTATGCCAGTCCATCGTGCCGCGCCCGAGCAGCAGCCAGTCGAGGGAGACATCCAGCAGGTCGGCGAGCGCGCAGGCGCTTTCCAGCGAGGTATGTCCGCCATTCTGCCAGCGTGAGACGGCGGCGACGGACACGTCCAGTTCGGCCGCCAGGGCGTGAACTTTCCGGAACTTGCCGCGGGATATCGCCTCTCGAATACGTCTGCCGCGCGCCATGTCGTGGGTCATCAACAATCCTCCCCGTTGTTGCGTCAAATTACCAAGAGCTTCCGATCGACGAATATCAGAAACTTCTTATGGAAGGGGACGGCAAAGCCAAGCACCGGTCAACCTGGTGAAATATCCAGATTGCTCCCGCTCGGCCTCCTGTTGTGAAACGTCAGCACGTCAGGAGGGACGGATATGTTGCGGATACTCACCAAAGACATGCTCGAGACCGATCGACGTGCTTTCGATGAGATGTTTCGGGCTCGCGCCGCCGTTTTTCGCGATCGGCTGGGATGGCAGGTCGATGTCCGGGATCAATGGGAGAGGGACCGTTACGACGAGGCCGAAGATCCCGTCTATCTCGTCACGCAACGACCTTCCGGCACGCTGACCGGTTCGCTGCGCCTGCTGCCGACCACGGGAGCGACAATGCTCAAAAGCGAGTTCCGGCATTTCTTCGATCAGCCTATCGACGTCGATAGCCCGACGAGCTGGGAATGTACCCGCTTTTGCCTTCATCCGCATTCCGGACACATGGAGCAATCGCGCGCAGTCGCCACGGAGCTGCTCTCAGGGCTTTGCGATCTTGCGCTCGACACCGGTATCGAGAGCATTGTCGGCGTCTATGACGTCGCGATGGTCGCCGTATACCGCAGGATCGGCTGGACGCCGACGCCGCTTGCCCGATCCCGGCCCGAGATCGGCAAGCTGTATGTCGGACTATGGGATGTGACGGCGGAGAATTGTCGGACACTTCGGGCCAACCTGTCCCGACTTCTGGAGCAAGCCTCTCGCTATCCTGCCGAAACCCTTGTCGATGGCGGCATGCGGTAAGCGCAGTCGCTGTCCCGCCCGGCATGGGATAGGTCTCGTCGGTCTTTAACCTGTTCTTCATGTCGCGCCATGGTTGCTAAAAATATGCTGTCCTCGGCTGCCGCGAAATGTTACCATTGCGAGCAGTTATGAAATCACGCAACCACGAGTCCATCTCATGCTGAGCAGTTCTCGTTTTTTCTACTGTCTGGACCGGATCTCCGCAGCGCCGACGTTGCAGGATCTGGAAACGACGCTGGACGAAGTCCGCCACATCTATGCGATATCGCACATGGTTCTGCATGTGACCCGCTCCTCGGGGATGGCGGACAGCAATCCATTGCTGATGCTGACCTACCCGCCCGAGTGGGTGAAACAATATCGTGACCGCGACTACTTCAGCATCGACCCCGTCGTGCGCCTCGGCCGGCGCGGCTTCCTGCCCGTGGAATGGTCCGCATCAAAATGGGATTCAGGCCGAGCCTATGGCTTCTTCAAGGAGGCGATGGCCTTCGGTGTCGGCCGGCAAGGCGTTACCCTGCCGGTGCGGGGACCTCAGGGGGAGAGATCGCTGTTTACCGTGACCTCCAATCATCCCGATGCCTACTGGCGGCAGTTCCGCATGGACAGCATGCGCGACCTCCAGTTTCTCGCCCACCATCTCCATGACAGGGCCATGGTGCTGTCGGGCATGAGAGAGATTGCGGATTTTCCGCAATTGTCGCGCCGCGAACTGCAATGTCTTGAAATGACGGCCGGCGGCCTAATGGCAAAGCAGATCTGTGCCCGCCTGTCCATTTCCGTGAGTGCTGTGCAGCTCTATCTCGCCTCGGCACGCCGGAAGCTGACTGTCGCCACGACGAGCGAAGCGGTCGCCAAGGCCACGGCGCTTGAATTGATATGAGCGTGGGATCGCTGTTCAGCGCCTGCCCCGCGTGCGCGTCGCCAGAACGTTGCGGATCGAGAAGCTGGAATGGATCCTGAGGACGCCGGGCAGAGTCGACAGGATCTCCTTGTGGATCCGTTCGAACTCGCCCGCACTGGCAACCTCGACGCGTAACAGGTAGTCGGAGCCGCCGGTCATCAAAAAACATTCGCGGATCTCGGGATGCCGGCGGACCGCCGCCTCGAAACGGTCGAGATGGTCCTCCGTCTGCCGCTCGAGGGTAATGTTGATGATCACGGCGATCATCTCATCGGCGTTGCCGGTGTCAACCAGCGCCGTATAGCCACGGATGACGCCTGATTTTTCCATGATCTTGATGCGTCTGAGACAGGCCGACGGCGAAAGACCGATCTCGGCGGCGAGCTTGGCGTTGCTCATACGCGCGTCAAGACGCAACAGCCTGAGGATACTGCGGTCGACCGTGTCGAGGGCGGGCATGACGGTTTCCTTCACATCTTGGCTGATTATGCAAATAATATCCAATCCGCGCAATAATCAACGACAGAATCGCCGGCAATTTCGCTCATTATTTCATAAGCTGCTGATATCGAGATGGGGTGGACATGGATAGCGATATTTTGGTTTCCCGCACACACACAGCCACGATCACGCCGGGAGCCACGGGCTATCTGACGATCGATCTTGCGGCGCTCGGCCGCAATTATTCGAAGCTTGCATCGATGCTGGCGCCGGTTCGCGCGGGCGCCGTCGTCAAGGCCGACGCTTATGGCCTCGGCGCCGAACCGGTCGCCCAAGCGCTCTACGATCAGGGCTGCAGGCATTTCTTCGTCGCCCAGTTCGTCGAGGCCGTCAGGCTGCGGCCGGCCCTTGCTAAGGGTGCGCAGATATTCGTGCTGAACGGCTTGCAGCCCGGCAACGAGCTCGCCTGCGCCGAAAGCGGCATCGTTCCGGTTCTCAATTCGCTCGCGCAGTGGCGGCAATGGTCGGCGATGGCGCGTCGGCTGAAGCGCAGCCTGCCGGCCGTTCTGCAGTTTGACACCGGCATGTCGCGGCTCGGTTTTCCCGAGGACGAGCGAGCCGAATTGGCAGCAGCCATCCGCGACGGCGCCAATGTCGAAATCCTGTTCATTATGAGTCACCTGGCCTGCGCCGACGAGACGGGCAGCAGCCAGAACGGCGAACAGATTGCCGAGATGGCGCGCATTGCCGATGAATTTCCTGGCTTCGACATCTCCTTCGCCAATTCCGGCGGCGTCTTTCTCGGCTATGCCTATCATGGCGTGCTCGCCCGCCCGGGCATCGCCCTTTATGGCGGCGCACCGAATGCCGGCGGCAAGAACCCAATGGAACCGGTCGTCAGGCTGGATGTGGCCGTCGTGCAGACGCGCACCGTACCTCCAGGCACCAAGATCGGTTACGGCGGCGCGCATGTGACGCGCAGCGAAACCCGCCTTGCCACCATTGCCGCCGGCTACGCCGACGGCCTGCCGCGCAGTCTCGGCGACTGCGGCGCCGTTTATCACAAGGGCATCCGTCTGCCGATCGTCGGGCGCGTGTCGATGGATAGCGCGACCGTCGATATCACGGCCTTGCCCGAAGGGGCGCTGAGCCTCGGCAGCCTTGTCGAAGTGCTTGGCCCCAACCAGACGCTCGAAGACGTGGCTGGCGACGCCGGAACGATATCTTACGAAATACTAACCGGTTTGGGCGATCGTTACGACAGGCACTATTGCTGAGAGCCGGCCGGCTTTGTTCTTGAGGAAATCATGAAAGTCATCGTTCTCGGTGCCGGCATCGTCGGCGTCACATCCGCCTATCAGCTGGCCAAATCCGGTCATGAGGTTACCGTCGTCGACCGGCAATCCGGGCCGGCGCTGGAGACGAGCTTTGCCAATGCCGGCGAGGTCTCCTTCGGTTATTGCTCGCCCTGGGCCGCCCCCGGCATTCCTGCCAAGGCCATGAAATGGCTGTTCATGAAACATGCGCCGCTCATCCTGCGCCCGAAATTCGACATGGCCATGCTCGCCTGGATGACGAGGATGCTGTCCAACTGCACCTCCGAGCGCTATGCGATCAACAAGAGCCGCATGCTGCGCCTTGCCGATTACAGCCGCATCGCGCTCGCCGAGCTTCGCACCGAAACCGGCATCGCCTACGACGAACGCATGCAGGGAACCCTGCAGCTGTTCCGCACGCAGCAGCAGCTCGAGGCCTCGGCCAAGGACGTCAAGGCGCTGGCTGCCGACGGCATCCCCTATGAGGTGCTGGACCAGGACGGCTGCATTCGTGTCGAACCGGCGCTGAGGCACGTGCGCGACAAGATCGTCGGCGGCCTTTTAACGCCGAAGGACGAGACCGGCGACTGTTTCAAATTCACCAACGCGCTGGCCGCCAAAGCCGAAGCGCTCGGCGTCCGCTTCGCCTACGGCACGACGATCAAGGCGCTGGACGTGGAAGCCGGCCGGGTGCGCGGGGTCATCACCGATCGCGATCGCGAACGGATGAGCGCTGACGCGGTGGTGGTTGCGCTCGGCAGCTATTCGCCGCTGCTGCTCAAGCCGTTCGGCATCAGCCTGCCGGTCTATCCGGTCAAGGGCTATTCGCTCACCGTCCCGATCACCGACACCTCCCGCGCGCCGGAATCGACGGTCATGGACGAAACCTACAAGATCGCCATCACCCGGCTCGGCGACCGCATCCGCGTCGGCGGCATGGCTGAAATCTCAGGCTACACCAACGATCTCGGCCTCGCCCGCCGCAGCACCCTGGAGCATTCCGTCACCGATCTCTTTCCCGGCGGCGATGTATCCAAGGCCTCCTTCTGGTCGGGCCTGCGCCCGATGACACCGGATGGCACGCCGGTCATCGGCCCGACGAAGATCGTCGGCCTCTTCCTCAATACCGGTCACGGCACCCTTGGCTGGACAATGAGCACCGGTTCGGCAAGGCTTATCAGCGATCTCGTCGGTGCCCGTACTCCTGAGATCGACGCGCGGGATCTTGCGGTCAGCCGCTACGCCTGAAGTTCCACATAACGCAAAAAGAGAAGTATTTATCTACGGGAATCGATTTCTCCAATTCGAGGTCGTGAATGTCCGTTAATTCCGATGTGCCTGCCGCTGGCGGCTTCCTCCACCATCCGGCGGCGCAGAGCCCGATCTTTTCGGAAACGGCATACAGCGGAACGGACCCGGATGCCCTCTCGGAAATATTGTCGACCTCGACCTCTCCGATCAAGGCTGCGGCGCAAGCCAATGCCTCCATCGCGTATCGCTGCAACTTCGTCTCGGCGGGAGATCTGGCCATAGCCGATTGCGCCTATGATGGCGCGATCTCGCTCAGGCGGGAGGCGCCGACCAGCAAAGTGATCATATTCCTGCCGGTGGAGGGAGATGCGGTCTTCAATTCCGGGCAGGAGCCGATCTATTCGGTTCCCGGTCGCGGCGCCATTCTGGGAGCAGGTCGCGCCACCGGCGCCCGCCTGCTAAGCCGTCGCCGCCATCTCGGCTTGTTCGTCGATCAGGCGAGAATCAACCGGCACCTCACGCAAATGTTCGAACGAACGATCACCGGTGACGCCGATTTTCATCCCCATATCGATCTGACGGCCGGCCCGGGGCTGTTGTTGCAACAACTCGTTACGAACCTGCATCGCGGACTTGGCGGGGGCGGGCTGCTGCAGGAGTCGCCGCTGGCCGTCAGCGCGCTCTGCGACGCGACGGTCTATCTGCTTATCGAGGCCTTTCCGCATCGCTATTCGAGCGAGCTGACGCTTCCTGCACCGGCGCCGGCTCCGCGCCATGTGAAATGGGCCATCGATTTCATGCATGCTCACATCGCCGAACCGATCTCGCTCAGCGAGATCGCGACGGCAGCCAAGGTCAGCATTCGGACTTTGCAGCAAGGTTTCCGGCAGTTCAGGAGTACCACTCCGATCGCCTACCTCCATGAAATCCGAATGGTCGCTGCCCGTCGCGACCTGCTCGAATCCGCTCCGAAGCAGGCCGTCGCCGATATCGCGCTCAGATGGGGATTTACCCATCTCGGGCGTTTCGCCGCCGAATACAAGAAACGTTTCGGTGAACTGCCGTCGCAGACGCTGAAGGGTTGAACTCCGCCTCGGCGTGCCGGATGGTTCCCTCGGCGACGGACCGGGCGTCCGGTCGCCGACGGGGTGTGCGCTGGATGCAGATCTAGGCTGCACGCTTGAGGGCATCGGCAAGCGTCGAGACGAGCGTGTCGATCTGGTCCTTCTCGATGATCAGCGGTGGAGACAGCGCGATGATGTCGCCGGTGACGCGGATCAGCAGTCCCTTGTTGAAACAGTCGACGAAGATGTCGTAGGCGCGTGTTCCCGGAGCGCCATCACGCGGCGCCAGTTCGATTGCGCCGACCAGTCCGAGGTTGCGGATGTCGACGACAGCAGGCAGGCCCGCTAGCGAATGGAGGGCGTCCTGCCAGTAGACGGCCAGCTCGGCTGCGCGGGTCAGCAGCCCTTCTTCCTCATAGATTTCGAGGGTTGCGAGCCCGGCGGCGCAGGCGACCGGATGGCCGGAATAGGTATAGCCGTGGAAGAGCTCGATCGCATTTTCTGGTCCGACCATCAGACCGTCATAGACCTTCCAGCTGGCAAAGACCGCGCCCATGGGAACGGCGCCGTTGGTGAGGCCCTTCGCCGTGGTGACGAGATCGGGTAGGACGCCGAAGTAATCCACCGCGAAAGGCGTGCCGAGACGGCCGAAGCCGGTGATGACCTCATCAAAAATCAGCAGGATGCCGTACTTGTCGGCAGTGGCGCGCAGCTTTTCCAGATAACCCTTCGGCGGCAGGACAACACCGGCCGATCCCGACATCGGCTCGACGATGACGGCTGCGATGGTTTCGGCGCCGTGCAACTGCACCAGGCGCTCGAGATCATCCGCCAGTTCGACGCCATGGGCGGGCAGCCCCTTCGAAAACGCGTTGCGGCCGATATCCAGCGTATGGCGCATGTGATCGGCTGGGATCTGCGGGAAGACCCGCCGATTGTTGACGAGACCGCCGACGGAAATGCCACCGAAGCCGACGCCGTGATAGCCCTTTTCGCGGCCGATGATCCGGGTGCGCGTGCCTTGACCGATCGCGCGCTGATAGGCGACGGCTATCTTCAGAGCCGTATCGACCGATTCCGATCGAATCGAATGCCTCCAACCCTTCGGTCGGAGCGCTGAAGCGAATTCTCGACGGCATTCCGATCGGGCTGGCGGAATTCTTCGCCTTCGAACCGGAGCGTCCGAAAAAGGCCTTTTACGCCGCGGAGGAGCTGGTGGAGATCGGCAAGGGCGCCATTTCCTACAAGCAAGTCGGTGAAACCCTGTTCGGGCGCAGCCTGCAGATATTGAAGGAATGCTACCAGCCGGGTGCCGACACCGGAAAAATTCCCCTTGTTCACGAAGGGGAGGAGGGCGGGATCGTGCTCTCGGGAAGACTCGAGGTCACGGTCGACGACGAGCGGCGTATCCTTGGACCGGGCGACGCTTATTATTTCGAAAGCCGGCGCCCGCATCGGTTCCGTTGCGTCGGACCGGTGCCATGCGAGGTTATCAGCGCCTGCACGCCGCCAACGTTTTAACGCAATTTCACAAAATGCGCGCAGTGGTTTCGGAAAGATGATCCCGAAGGCGGATCGGTAAGGACCCGCCTCCGGCAGTTGATCTTGACTTAGTCGTTCGCCGATACCTTGACGCCGAGCACCGTGGGAATGGTGTTCGGCGCACCCATGGCTGCACCGACAATCATCGGCACAGGAACCGGCTTTTCCGGCGCGGCGCTGATCGTCAGGCTCTTCGGCCCGTCAAGATAGGTGTTGAGAGCCGCCGATATCTGGTTTTGCAGTTCCGGCATGTTGAGTTGCGCCATCATCATCGGAACCAGCGCCTTCAGCGATTGTGCCAGTTCGTCGCCCGTGACGCCCTGCTTCGCGCCGGCATAGTCGAGCGCCTTTTTGGTGATCGAGGCGTCGTCGAAGCGGATCGAGGCGCTGTTGAACGTCAGCTGCTGCATCAGCCCCATCATAGCAAGTCCGGCGGCCTGGTTGGCCTCTTCCTTGTTCGGATTGGCTTCGGCTGTCTTGACCGCCTCCTGCAGCGACTTGATGAAGCCGAGCGTATAACCGGAGAAGTCGACGGCGAAGTTCAGCCGGCCGACATTCTTGAAATCGAAAGCATATTCGTCGAGGACAACCTTGCCGCTTTCGACTTCCCAGCTTCCCTTCATCGTCATGGTGCCGTCGAGCGTCGTCAGTCCGAGCTTCTCGATGGCCTCCTTCGCAGCCGCGTCCTCGACTTGCGACAGGTCGGCCTTGAAGCCGGCGACGTTGGCGTCGTAGGCAAAACCGCCGTCCTGGCGCCCCATGTTTGCCTCGACACCTTCGATCGCAAGCACATCCTTGCCCTTGATGTTGAGCGCGATCGGCCCGGTGCTGGCGGTTTCATAGAGGAGGATATTGTCCAGCGTCTCGCCGGTCGCATTGGCGGGAATCGTCAGGCCGGTGAACAGAATCTCCTTGGCGGAAAAGCGTCCTCCCTCCTGGCTGATATCGACATCCGGGAAGGAAAGGGTCTTGGCGTAATAGGCGCCGCCTTCTTTTTCCTCGACGCCCTCGAAGGTGAGGTCGCCGATCTTCAGCGTGTCGCCGGGCAGGTTCGCAAATCCCACCTGGACGCCTGTTGCTGTCACCATGTCGCCGTCGACTTCGGCTTTCTCGAAGGTGATGACCGTGCCGCCGGCATTGGTTGCGGCGCTGAGCTTCTTCATCATATCCGCGCCGTCGAGGGCGAGCGCCGGGCCGGCCAGCGTCAGGAACGCGGTGCTTGCCATCATCAGGTGGAAATTGCGCATAGGCTTCATGGAGATGTCCTTGTGTTGAAGGTAGATGCGGGGAAATTCATGGAATATGCCCCGCCGCGCTCTGCTCGCAGAGCGGCCGGGACGTCACGGTTCGTCAGATCAGCTAATTGGGGGTGACGCGATCGGGATCAGCCGGATCCGGCAGGCCGGAGAAATTCGGCCACCCAGCCGCCGGGGGCCGGGCCGGGATATTTTCTCTAGCAAAAGTAGTTTTCTGACTCATCGCCAGAGCTAAATTGTATTTTTTCGATTTTTGCAACCGCGAATTTTCGTTGGTGGAGCGGAATCAGTCACGCTTGTCGGCGAGGCCGACGCAATCGAGGATGGTCGTGCTGCAAACACCCGCCTGCCGCAGTAGGCGAGGCTGCGCGCGCCAGTTCTGGTAGGCGATCCGGAATTCTATATCCTTGTAAAAATAGGTCCTGCCTTTTGTCGCGAGCGGCTCCTGTTCAACGCATCGGCCGTGACCACGATATGGGTGGTTAGCCGCTTGAATTGCCACGGCGGCGCGCGTCGCTCCTTCTCGATCACCTCGACGTGGTAATAGGGATCGTCTTCCCCGGGATCGGGAGCCTTGTGGACGGTGGCCCAACGGACGGTCCGAGGTGAGACGGAGAGAATGATGGCGGAGATGGTCGGTCGCTCCACCGATTCGGCGCGCGCCGAAATCGTCTGGCCCAAAATCGCGGCGACTGTGAAAAGGACGGTAAGGGATTTTCGCCTGGGGTGCACGCGCTTCAGCTGCTGCGGCCCTCGATGCGGGCGAGCACGCCATCGAGCGCTGCGGTCAGCGCAGCAAGGCCGCCCTTCTTGTCGACGTCGGAAAGAACCTGCTCGTTCAATCCGCCCTTGGTGGCGAATTCGCGGCTCAGCGCGCTGAACGGCTCAGTGCCTGGGCTGTTGGCCTTCTGCGCCAGACTTGCGAAAAGCGGCGCGATATAGGCATTTGCTTTCGGCCTTTCCAGGCCGCTTTTTTCCAGCCAGACGGCTGTGGTTTCCATGATGCCGAAATAGGTCGACATCATTGCGCTCGCCGCCGCGAGCAGATCGTATTCCTTTTTCGACTGACACTGGACGGCGGTTCCGAGCGTATCGAACAGCGCCGCGACGGCGGCATCGGGCGGGAGGATGGCGGTGACGCCTTGCCGCTGCGCGACGAAGGGCAGGGGGATGGCCTGGACGAGGTGCACGTCTGCGCCGATCCAATCGAGAAGAGCCTGGCGCTCGGTCGCTGCAACGAGGCTGACGACCACCTGGCCGGTTCTGAACGAAAGCGCCCGTACGACCTCCTCGGCGATCTGCGGCCGGATCGCCAGGAACACCATGTCGCTGCGATCGACGACAGTCTGGTTGTCCCCGGCAATCCTGACGGCGGCGAACTCCTGGGCCAATGTCGCGGCAATGTGCGCGCTCCGCGGCGATACGTGGATCTCGGAAGCGTAGGCCGGTGCGGCCAGAAGCCCGCGAACCATCGCTTCGGTGATCGCGCCGGTGCCGACGAATCCAATGCTGTTGATCATCACGTCGTTACTCCGCAGCCCGCAGCGGTCCCAGCGCGACATCCGTCGTGTAGTTCTCGCGCATGAAGTTGATGAAATTATCCTGGAACTGGCGCGTATGGGCGTGGGCGAGCTCGTCGGCCAGATCGACGTTCTTCTCCCTGATGGCGTCGAGCATCAGCGTGTGCTCGTCGGTCAGCAGATAGCCTTCGTGCGTCCGCTCCAGATATTCGAAATGCAGGTGCAGCATGCGCTGGCCCTGCGACAAAAGCTTCTCGTAGAATGAGGCCAGATACTGATTTTTTCCGGCATGGGCGATTGCCATGTGGAATTCCTTGTTGGCTTCTGACATGGCGAGGTGATTGCCTGTCTTGACCGCAGCCTCAAACGACTTCAGCCGTTTGGCGATGATCTTCAGATCGGCCTCGGTTCTCAGCGCTGCGGCAAGCCGCGTATTCATCCGCTGCGCGATGTCGAGCGCCTCGACATATTTCGGAAGGTCGCCACTTCGATCGGCGCGACGATCGTGCTGCGGTTGGAAAGCGTCACCACCAGCTCGTCGGCGCCGAGCCGGATCAGGGCCTCCCGCACCGGCGAGCGCGACATGTCGAAACGTTCGGCAAGCGTCGTCTCGTCGAGAAGCTGACCGGGCGGCAAAGCGAGCGACAGGATCTCGTTACGCAGCGTTTCGTACACGTTCTTCCATCCGGTGCCGCGGATCCGTTTCACTTCCGATTCTTCAGACACTTAAGTCCCTTTCTCTCGACGTGGATTCATTGGGCCAGAAAAACAGCGTGTCGGCAACGCAATTTTTCGGCTTGATCTTGCCGACACGCTGTTGACTCTTCGAGCCCTGGGGCCGCTACAAGGAATTCGGCATCGGCCGCGAACGGCCCACTGGGCTCGACAGCTATATCGAGGCCAAGCAGATCACCAGGCTCAATTCCGCCTGTCCCGGCGAAAATCCACACACCGATGCTGAGACTGGCCTGAGGCTGCGCGGCTTGAGGAAAGAGATCGGCTACGATATCCCAAGCAGCATCTTGTCCCCAATGAGGAGCTTGGGAAATGCCATTCAACACCGCACAGGTGACCGATCTCGGGAAGGCGCCCACGGCCTCTGATGTGATCCTGAAGTATATCCGCGACTCGATCGCGGATGGTTCGCTTGATGAAGGCGAACCGATTCGGCAGGACGATGTCGCGCGCCTGTTCAATGTCAGCAAGATCCCGGTTCGCGAGGCGCTCAAACGGCTCGAGGCTGAAGGCCTGGTCGAGTTCCATCGCAACAAGGGCGCGATCGTCACAAGCCTTTCGGAACCCGAAATCGCTCAGATCTTCGAGGTGCGCGCGATCCTGGAAACGAATGCCATCAAGCTGTCGATCCCGCACATGACGCAGGAGACTTTCAAAGAGGCACTCGCTTTTTGCGACGCTTTCGCTGGGGAAACCGACGTCGCCCGCTGGTCGGAACTGAACTGGCGCTTCCACAGCCGCCTTTACGAAGACGCTCGCCGGCCCTTCCTCGTCAGCACGATCCGGTCGGTGAACGACCGGCTGGAACGATATCTCCGGGTGCAGTTGACGCTGTCGCACGGCCAGCAGACGGCGGACCGCGAACATCGGCAAATCGTCGAAGCCTGCCGGGAGCGGGACGAGGACAAGGCGGCAGAGCTGGTCTACGCTCACATCATCAGCGCGTGCCAATCGCTGCTCGAACATCTGCCCGGGAAAAGGTCCCTTTAGCCGTCAGTCTCCGCTATCCTCCTGATGGCCTCGAACACGGCGCGGGGCATTTTCAGTCCTTCCGACGCAGGCCTTGGATGGTCGATGCCGCTGACGCCGGGCACGAAGACGCCGTGGCTTTGCAGGCGGTCGGCTTGGCGGCGCGCGCGTTCGACAAGGCCGCGGTCAGCCTGCCCCGGCATCATCGCGATAACCGTCAACCCCACAGCCGGACTGACGCTTCCTGATCTGAAGGATGGCGTATCCAGTGACCAGGGGCCGCCGGACAGGCCGGCCGACAGCATTTCCACCATCAGTGCCACATTGGCGCCCTTGCGCCCGCCGAAGGGAAGCAGGGCTCCGCCGAGCGCCCTTGCGGCATCCTGAGTTTCCTGTCCCGCTTCATCGACGGCCCATCCCTCCGGGATGCTGCGTCCCTCGGCTGCGGCCGCGACGACGTTGACATAGGCGGTCGCACTCGACGCCTGGTCGATGAGGAGCGGCGGCGTTCCTTCGCCGAGTGGAAAGCCGAAGGCCATCGGGTTCGTACTGTAGACGGCAGGGCCGCCCGCTTTGGCGACCACCATGGCGTTGGCATTGGTCGCGGCGATGCCGACGATCCCTTCGCCGGCAAGACGGCGGACGTAATAGCCGAGTTCTCCTGTGGTGTAGCTGTTCGTTTGCGTGAAGACGGCGACCCCGAGCGTGCGCACCGCTTCGACCAGATCCTTGAAGGCAAGATCGAAACCGAGCTGTGCGATCCCCCGATCGGCATCCGCGGCGAAGAAAGCGGGGTAAGGACGCTCGCAGGTGGGAGCGGGATCGCGGTTGATGCGGCCCTCGCGGAAGCTGTCGAGGTAATCGACGAAATGCGGGAACCCGACGGCCGGAGGTCCGTAAAGCGCGGCTGACAAGGTGGCGTCCACGAGGGAACGGGCGCTGGCTTCGCTGGCGCCAGCCGCAAGGCAGGCGCGCATCGCCAAGCTCTCGGCTTCCGCCAGATCGAATAGGACCTCATCCGACATCTTGTATCTCCTCTTTTTTCTCTTCTGGCCGTCCGACCCGGTCCGGCCGTTCTGAGGCTTCTTAGCAAAAGTGGTGAACGCTGCCAGGGAAAATGTACATGCATGTCCATTTTACGCAGTTGACGGATCGGCTTTTTCAGATATCGTATACGATATTACAAAGCAAGATGGATCGGGCGCACGCCAAACGGGAAAATCGGAGGCGGCCACATTGCCCTCATGAAGACCGAGCGCGCGCAACCGAACAGAGGAGAAGCAGAAATGGGATTTAAAAGAACGATTCATGCGGTCGATACCCACGCCGGCACGCCGATGCGCGTGATAACGGGAGGCGTTCCGCACATTCCCGGAAACTCCGTCTATGAGAAGATGAAATGGCTGGAAAGCAACGACGACCAGTTGCGCAAGCTGATGCTGCGCGAACCGCGCGGCTATCCCGCCCATTGCTGCAACATCATCGTGCCACCCTCTCATCCGGAGGCCGATGCCGGCTATGTCATCATGGAGCAGGTCGAATATCCGATGATGTCCGGCGGCAACACCATCTCCGTGGTGACGGTCCTCTTGGAAATGGGCATGCTGCCGATGAAGGAGCCCGTCACCGAACTGGTCCTTGAGGCGCCTGCCGGCCTGATCCGCGTGAAGGCGCAGTGCAAGGACGGCAAAGTCAAAAGCGTGACCTTCAAGAACGTGCCGGCATTCGCCGCCCATCTCGACGCCATCATCGAGGTGCCGCATCTTGGAAAGATTACGGTCGATGTCGGCTGGGGCGGCATGTTCTATGTCATCGCCGATGTCAGACAGTTCAAAGGCCTTGAACTGATTCCGGCGCACGGAAGGGAGATCGCACGTGTTTCCGCGATGATCCGTCAGGCGGCCATCGAGCAGTTGCCCGTTGCCCATCCGCATTATCCCGGCGTCGGCCTCACGATCTCGCAGCTGTCGGGACCGACGGACGATCCGAACGCCGATTGGAAGAACACCGTCACGATGGCCACGGGCGATCTTTCCTGGGACGATCCCGCGACCTGGACGGGAGCGCTCGATCGCTGCCCCTGCGGCACCGGCACATGCGCGAAGATGGCCGTTCTGCATGCGAAGGGCGAATTGCCGCTCAATCAGGATTTCCGGCATCAGGGAATCCTCGGCAATATCTACACCGGCAGGCTGGTCGAAGAAGCAAGGGTCGGCGACAGATCCGCCGTCGTCCCGACGCTGACCGGCACCAGCTGGATCTCCGGCCTGAACACCCTTGTGCTGGACAATGACGATCCCTTCACCGAAGGGTTCACTCCGGGAGACATCTGGGCCTGAGCAAAAGGGCGTGACGCATCGCCTGGCGATGATCCCGCTTTCGTTTTGGGCGCCATATGTTTACAAGCGGAAGCTGTAAAGATTCGACCGAACGGAGGCATCGCTCTTGCATATTCTGCGTCGCGCGCTGTTGGGGTCCCTATGGGCCATGATCGGCTGGAAACCGTCTTTCGCTGCGCAAGCCAGCCCGGAAACAATCACCCAGGACGAGGCGTCGTCGGTGACGCCCCGGCACGTCCTGTGTTTTCTCGGTAGGGATCGCGACCTCAGCCGCCTGTCCGAAGCGGCAGGCCAAGCGATCCGTGATTTCGCCACCGGCTTCAGCGTCGATGAGGATTATTCGCAGGCAGAGCCGGATAACCGCATGAGCCGGTCATTCGATGTCTGCTGGGATCGGGTCGAACCGGATGCGTGGGACGAGGCGGACGAGAAAGCCGTCGCTGATCACCAATCCGTCCTCTATCTCCTCGGGCCGAGCATGGCGCAGGCGGAGACGGTGAAGGTGTCGATGACGGCGCTGCGTCTCGTCGAGCGGCTGATCGCGGCGGGAGCGGTTGCCGTCAAGGGCGAAAGCGCCGGCATCGCCCATGGCCTCGATCGATGGAAAGAGTTGATCCGGCAGGCAGCCGAAGCGCAGAAGGCCAACGACCCGCTCACTCAGCAGCGCATCGGCCGCCTAGCCTTCGCAAAGCGGCCGCTCTCGGCTCGCGGATATCTAGAAAGCGTCGGCTTTCATCTCGTCGGGCTGCCGGAAGTCTGCGCGCCGGAGGCGATGGGCAGCGAAAGGCAAGTCGTTGCCATCATCGACCAGGTCGCCGACGAGATCGCCGGGCATGGCCTGGATCCTACGCTGAAGAAGCGCCGCGCCAGGCTCTCCTTCGAATCCACCTATGAAGTGGACGAATTCAAGTTCAATCCCTACGGCATCGTCCGGCTTTCCGAATGAGCGGGCGAATCTCCAGCGCCTTAGGTTCTCAGGCCAAGCCAGTCGAGCCGGAGGGCGTCTGCCAGCCCGACCGATTTGGAAACACTGGCCTCGCATGGCCGGCAGTCGCTCAATCCATCTGCAGTTCAAGTGTTGCGGCAAGCTCTTCATAGTGGCGCGCAGACCCGGCATTTTTCTCGGCGGCATACTTGGCGCCGACCACCCGCGCTGCCTTGGTGGCGATGCTGAAGGCATCTGCGGGTCAGGTGCCAACTGGCGAAGCAATGCATCATTGTCGGCCAGTCGACAACCAGCCTGAGTGGCATTGTCAAACGTTCATCAGAAGAAGCAGGCTATTTGTAAGTGATTGTGTCGCTGACGCGCGGGCGGTTGAAGAAATGATGGTCGAAGCTGTAGCCGTTCTGTCCGGTGAAATTTGAGAAAAACGCGGAGACCGGTGTCGTCAATGTGTATTGCACGCGGGTCAGCACGACCTGGACGCCCGCATCCTGGATTTGCGCGGGGATATCGATTGCGCTCGCCGTTCCGGAATTCAGCGCCGAGGTGTTGAGCGCCGCAGACCAGTTGACGGTCGCGTTGCCGCTTTTGCTGATATCGTTCACCGCGACGGTGATCGTCAGCCCGCTCGTGTCATAGGGCTGCAGAATGAAGCTGGCGCCGGAAAGAAGCTTAGTAACATCGGAACTCGTCCACGAACTCTGCTGTCCAATCAAATCGCCCGTCGTGGAGGCGATTTCGTCGATCTTACGGCTGACCGTCAGCGCATGGCCGAGATCGACGGTGCCGAACAGCAGCATCACCAGGATCGGCAGCACCAGAGCGAATTCGACGCCAGATGCAGCCGTCCGCTCTTGCGCCAGACGATATAGGCGAGATCGGGCGAAGCGGAAAAGGAAAAGGCTTCGTTTCTTGATCATGTCAGAAGGGCTCATTGCGCAACAGGACGGACGAGCCAAGAAGATAACGGCCGTCCGAAAGCTGGGCGCTCGACAGAGTGAGGAAATTGGCGACGGGGTCCCAGGGCAGGAAGGTCTGAACCAGAATGTAATCGCTGCCCTTGCCGACATCGAAGGTCTCGGTGACGGCAAGATTGCCGCTATTGTCGATCGGGTCGGTGCTGACCGCCGCCGACAGGTCAGAAAGCACGTTCACTTTGACGACGAGATCGGTGGAGCAGTTGAACGACAAAAGCATATCCTCGCAAATCTTCGCCTTGAAGCCGGCGAGCGTGATCTTCGACGACGCAACTTCGCCGGTACGGATCATTCGGGAGATTTTGTGAACCGAAGCATCCTGCGCAGAGTTGACGAAAAACATCAGCGAGACTTCGATGATGCCGAACAACATGATGAAGAGCGGCAGGGCGAGGATCGCGAACTCGATCGCAGCCACCCCTTCACGATCGCCGAGGAAGCGGCGAAGCGATGTCAATCTTTTTCCGTATTTCATTGGGTCAGCCGGACGGAAGAGAGATATTGGGTAAAGAGCGCCGAAAGCCCTGCCGTAATTTCCGTCGACGACGATGCCGAAATGAACAGGCTCTTCGATGATGCGCAGCCGGCAAGCGCATAGGGGATGTAATCCCGTCTCGTAATACTGCTCGAAACGCCGCTGTCCATGGTGCCGCCCCAAGTGTTCTTCCAGTTGGCGCTGGCCATGGTCGAGCCGACGGTGGCGTTATAGCCCCAGTCCGAGGTGATCGGCAGATATTCGGTGTAGAGCACCGCCATCGTATTGGATTGGTTCTTCAGATAGCCGCACCACTCGGGATTAAGCGGCGCCACCTTGTTCCAGTATGAGCCGGAAATCGCCTTGCCCTTGCTCCATACCACTCCGTCGGTGACCCATTCGCGCTGCGACTGCACGCCGTCCGTCAGCAGAAGAACCAGCTTGAGCGGCGAGCCTGAGGTGGTTCCGTCCCCTCCGGCGCCGACCTTTTGCTTGAGCGTTGTAAGCGATACGTCGAAATAGGTGGCGGCCTTCGAGGTCGCGCTGGTGAGGCCGTAGCTTGCATCCGCCAAGCGGGTACGCGCCGTATCCGTGCTCAGCGTCGGGGTCAGAACTTCGGTGAGCGTATCTCCCAGGCTGTAGAGTCCGACCTTGATCCGTTCATGATTGGCGTCGGATTCGTCGATCATGTCGAGCACTTCGCGGACTGCGTCGCCGGCGACATCGGCACGCAGCTTTATCTTCTTTTCTGAGCTGTATTCATAGTTGTTGGCATATGTCTTCTTGCCGATCGTGTGCGCGTCGCCGGTGTGGCAGGCGAACTGGCATCCGATGCCGGCATACATAGTCGCCTGGCCCGATGTCGTTGCCGCCAGCAGCATCGAGGGCGAGCTGTCGATGACGATATAGACGTTGAGATAGGAGGTGGCCGGTCCCTTGACGGCGCTCGCCACGCCGACGTCGACGGTCTCGATGTTGGCGATCTTCATGAAGGTGGTCGGAACGGTGCCGCTCGCCGTCGCAGTGATGTTGTGGTTGGCCGTATCGATCTCGATCTCACCCAACGTGTAGCTGTTGTCCACCTGTACGTGGAACCAGTCGGAAACCTTCTTCTTGAGAGCGTCCGTGTCCTCGACATTGTCGATCTGTTTGACCGCGGCGATCAGGGCTGCATCGAGGTCGCTCTGCATCCTCTGCCGGACATTGTAGCTGCGGATGTAGTCGAAGCTCGCGCCGACTGCGACGAGCATTGGCACCAGGCTGAGGGCAACGACGATCGCGACATTGCCGGTTCTGTCCCTTCCGAGACCGCAAAGCGTGTGCAAGCATCGACCCAATGAAGATAAAAAAACTGACTTCAAAAAACCACCAATACGCCGGAATGAAAATCGTAATGACAAGATGTTTCAACGAAGCTTAAGCCTTTGTGAAATCTTGTGAGTTCCAACCGCCAGCGGACTGGCGGCGCGCCGTTTGCTGCGCTTATCGTACATCTCTGCGAATTATGGATAGTCGTGCCGTGCTGCGGTGCCGGCGGGCCGCGGCCGACTGCTTCAACAATAGAAACATGTCGCCCGCAAGAGGTTCCCAAGCGCTTGCACGACAGATTGACCGGTGAGCTCAGCCAGTTGTTTATCCAGGGGTGACAGCGGAATGGTTTGGCCGGCGAGGCCGCTTACTCGGACGACGTCCCAGCGAGGCGCAGCGGGATGCAGAGCGGCCGGCCGTGAACAGGATCGGTTATGACCCTTGCCTGCACGCCGAAGACGTCGGAGACCATCGCCTCGGTGACCAGATCGGTGGGCGCCCCCGTGGCGACGATTTCGCCGCCTCTCAGAAAAACCAGCGTGTCGCCGTAGCGCGCCGCGAGGTTGAGGTCATGGAGCACGAGGACGACCGTTCTGCCGAATTGCTGCTTGAGACGGTCGACCAGCTCCAGGCATTCGATCTGGTGGGCAAGGTCAAGATGGTTGACCGGCTCGTCCAGGCAGATGATGTCGGTTTCCTGCGCCAGCACCATCGCAATCCATGCGCGCTGCAGCTGCCCTCCCGAGAGCGAACCGAGCCTGCGGTCGCTGAGATGGCCGACGCCGGTGCCGGCCATCGCCTGCTCGATCGCTTCCGCATCGCCGGCGCTCCAGGGCTGCAGCAGCGTCTGGTGCGGGTAACGGCCGAGCCGCACGAGCTCCTGCACCGTCATGTCTTCGGGCGCCGAGGGGCTCTGGGTCAGCAGTCCGATTTTCCGGGCAAGCGCCTTTTCGCCGAGGCTGTGAAGGTTCAGCTCTTCGAGCAGGATATGGCCCTTGCTCGGCTTGTGCAGCCTGCGGATTGCCCGCAGCAGAGTGGACTTGCCGCAGCCGTTTGCGCCCGCAAGCACGGTGATCTTGCCTCTGGGGATGGCGAGTGACAGGGAATGGAGGACGTTGAGCTTGCCGTAATCGAGGCTGAGCTCTTCGATCGATATCACGTTGTCGATGGCGGCGGCGGCGTCAGTCATGGCGCTGGGTTCTCATCAGGAGATAGAGGAAGTAGGGAGCGCCGATGACGGCCGGAACCGTTCCGGCAGGCACTTCGGTCGGCGAAAACAGCACCCGGACGAGAAGGTCCGCGCCGACCAGCATCGAGGCGCCGATGAAGAAGCTGCCGATGAGGCCGAAATGGACGGTTCTCCCGATCAGCCGGCGCGCGAGATGCGGCGCCATCAGGCCGATGAAACCGACGCCGCCGACGAAGGCGGCCGAAAGCGCGGTGATGGCGGCGGCAAGGACGAAGATCTGGATGCGGAAGCTCGGCAAGTTGAGGCCGACGCTTCTCGCCGAGATCTCGTCGAGATCGGCCGGCGGCAGCCTGCGCGCCACGATCAGCACGATGAGCACGAGTGGAAGCATGCCGATCGCGGTGATGCGGATTTCGTTCCAGTTGATCTCGTTGACCGCGCCGGCGATCCAGCGCGCCGCCTGTCCGGCCTGGTAGACAGGCCCGACGAGCATGGCGATCACGGTCAGCGATTTCAAAACCGCGGCGACGGCGGTGCCGAAGAGAAGCAGGCGGATCGCCGATGCCGCCTGCCGGCCGGCGAATGCGAAGACGATTGAGATTGCGAGGATCGATCCGGCGACGGCGGCGACCGGCTGATAGGCGACCGAGGTGACCAGCGCGTTGGATTCGTTGGAGAGTGCGGCGAGAAAGCAGACGACCGCCAGCGCTGCGCCATCGACGACGCCGAGTATGCCGGGCGAGGCGAGTTCGTTGCGGGTCACGCGCTGGAGAAGATATCCGGCGACTGCAAAGCCGCCGCCCGCCAGAGCGGCGATCACCACGCGGGGCAGGCGGAACTGCAGAATGATGACCGTCTTGCCGCGGATATCCGCGCCGAGAAGCACGTCCCACACCTGGGCGAGCGGTATCCAGGTCGACCCGAACGCGATCCCCGTCAAAGCGAGAGCCAGGAACAGGAGGATGATGGCCGCCAGCGTCAGCGGCGCTCTGGAGATGGTGAGAGAACCGGCGGAAGTCGTCATGCCGCTCTCCGCTTGAGCAGGACGAGCAGAACCACGCCGCCGACGGTCGAGGTGATCGCGCCGACGGGCGCTTCTGCCGGATAGATGATGAAGCGCGCGAGAATGTCCGCCGCGGTCGCGTAGATCGCACCGATCAGCGCCGAGGTGACGATGAGGCGGCGATGGCTGAGGCCGACGAAGCGTCTTGCCACATGCGGCACGACGAAGCCGACGAAACCGACCGGCCCCGCCATGCAGACGCTGGCGCCGGTCAGCAGCGAGATGGTCAGGAAGCCGGCCCAGCGTATGACGGCGAGCGGCACGCCGAGATTTGCGGCCGTCGTATCGTCGGCCTGCAGCGCATCGAGCGGCTGAGCGAGCATCCATGCGACCGCAAGACCGGCCAGAACTACGGGTGCGCCGCCAAGGGCAAAGGCGATCGGGCGGTCGGCGAATGAGCCGGTCAGCCAGAAGAGCAGCTCCTTGAGCTGGGCTTCGTTGGTGGTGAGGATGATCTGGACGATCGAATAGCCGAGGCCGCCGACGGTGACGCCGACCAGCACGATCCGGATCGGCGAGAAGCCCCCGGAACTGGCGGCGACGCCGAAGACGAGCAGGCTGGTAGCAAGCGCGCCCGAGATGGCCGCGACCGACATTCCGGCGATCGAACCGACGCCGAACCAGACGCTCGAAGCGACCACTGCGAGCGCTGCACCGCCGTTGATACCGAGCGTATCCGGTGAAGCGATACGGTTGCGCGCCAGCGTCTGGGTCAAGACACCCGCGACCCCGAGAGCAGCCCCCACCAGCGGCGCGAGAAGGGCGCGGGGAATGCGCAGCGTGGTGATGACCACAGCGCTTTCCGACCCGTCGAAGGCAAAGATCGCATTCCACATCGCCGTCGGCGAATATTGCCGGTAGCCCAGCGCCACGCTCGCGATGACGGCAGTCGTCAGGGCGGCCCACAATGCGATCGTCAGCGATATCACGGGACGGGAAGAGGTGGAGACGGCAATGGGGCGCACGGTTTCAGCTTGACTTTAAGTGGATAATACATCTCATCTTATGGTCCGACCGATTGGTCGGAAAATCATTCGATTGTCAAGTTCGAGGCGTCTGTGCGTACGAAATCCATCCTGCTCGCGGTGTTCGCGGCTCTCCTCTCCTTCATCACCGTCAGCGCGGCCAATGCGCGCGAAGTGACCCATGCCATGGGCCTGACCGAAGTGCCGGATGCGCCGAAGAGGATCGTCGTGCTGACCAATGAGGGGACCGAGGCCCTGCTTGCAATCGGCATTACGCCGGTCGGCGCCGTGCGCTCCTGGCTGGGCAAACCCTGGTACGACCATATCGCCAAGCAGATGGACGGCGTGACCGTCGTCGGCGACGAGTCGGCCGTCAACCTCGAACTGATCGCCTCACTTGAGCCCGATCTCATCCTTGGCACCAAGTTCCGCCAGGAGAAGATCTATTCCCAGCTGTCGGCGATTGCGCCGACAGTGCTTTCTGAGCGGATCAGGAGCGATTGGAAGGGTAACATGAAGCTCTACGCCACCGCCGTCGGCAAGCTGCCGGAGGCCGATGCTGCCTTCAAGGCCTATGACGATCGCGTCGCGGCGATCAGCAAGGCGCTGGGGGACAAGAAGGCGGAGAAGATTTCGCTGGTGCGCTTCATGCCCGGACGCACCAGGATTCTGCTCAAGGATACGTTCGCCGGCAACATATTGAGCCAGCTCGGATTTGGCCGGCCGGCAAACCAGGACCGGATGGAATTTGCCGACGAGGTGACGAAGGAGCGAACGCCTGAATTCGAAGGCGACCGGCTCTTCTACCTCGTTTACGACACCGGCGACGGCAAGACGGCCGCTGCCGCGGCCGATTGGACCTCCGATCCGCTGTGGAAGAACCTCGCGGTCGTCAAGGCCGGCAAGGTCGAAGCCGTCAGCGACGCCGTCTGGAATACCGCCGGCGGCATCATTGCGGCAAACCTGATGCTTGACGCTATCGAGAAGATATACGGCCTGCCTGACTCACGTTGACTGCGAGGCCGAGCCTACCGCGTCTGGCGAAGGGCTGCGATGACGCGGTCGCCCATCGAAGCGCAGCGGGCGCCGTCGAAGGGGAAGAGCGCCGAGAATGCGCCGGAAAGCTGTTTTTCGATCGACTGGCGCATCATCTTCCGCGCCCGGTGCAGCCGGGTCTTGGCGGTTTCGGGTTTGATGCCGAGATAGGATGCAGCCTCCTCCGTGCTCATGCCCTCGACCTCGCGCAGCACGAAGACAGTGCGAAATTCGTCCGGAAGGTCGTCGACGGCCTGTTCGAGGAGGTGGCGCGCCTGGCTCCGCGACAGCTCGGTTTCCGGGTCGGTTGCGGAGAGCGAGGACGGAAACTGGAGGACTTCGCCGCCCCGCGATGTCGTCGGCATGTCGATTTCCTCAAGCCCGGTGGTGTTCTTTCGTGCGCGCACTCGGCCCAGCGCCTCGTTGAGCGTTATCCGGGTCAGCCATGTCGAAAGCTCGGCCTCGCCGCGGAATGTCGCCAGATTGGTAAAGGCCTTGACATAGGCGGCCTGCACGACGTCTTCGGCTTCCCAATCGCTGCGGATGACGGCGCGCGCGGTGCGGAACAGGCGCTGATTGTGACGCTGGACGATGGCGCGGATAGCGGGCTCGTCGCCCTGCTTTGCAAGGGGCACGAGCTCGGCTTCCGATAGCGTCGATATGTGCTGCCGGTGTGGCGCGACCGGAACCGCAATGGCTGTCATGCAAATCTCCGCATTGCTTTGCATCGGAGCCCGGCCCTACGGCCGGACATCCAGTTTACCGGTCATGGCGGGATGAAAGCGGCAATAGAAATCGACCGTTCCCGCCTGGCTGACCGTCATCCGCGCCTCCGATTTCGGCGGCAGGTCGACATCGAAGCTCTTGTCGCGAGCCGTCGCCGTATGCCGGAATATATCATCGTTTCGCCAGACGATCACATCGCCGACATGCAGCTCGGCAGGCGGTGCGCCGAATTTCATGCCCGCGATGGTGACCTGATATTCCGCCGCTGAGGCGACACCGCTGCTTGCCCAGAGCAGCGCCAACAACAGCGGCAGCAATTTCGTCAGCGATCCCATCGCAGGCCTATTTGATCATCGAAGCGAGATGCTCGGCATGCGTCTGGTGTTGCTTGAACAGGGTCAGACCCGTTTCCAGCAGCGATTTCAGCTCCTTGTTCTGAGCCGAAGGGATCAGCACCTTGGCAAGGGCATCGTTGACCGACTTGTGATAAGCGACTTCGTTTTCGACATAGGCCTTGTCGAAGGCTGCACCGTCGAGGGCGTCAAGCGTCTTCAGTTCCTTGCTCGCCTGGGTCGAGAGCGACTGGCTGATCTTGTTGTCCTCAGGCGTCACCTTCAGCTTCTTGACGAGGGCGAGCGCCTGGTCGTTCACGGCCTTGTGGTCGCGCTCCATGGTTTTGGCGAATTCGATGACCTCTGCGTTCTTGCTCTTCTTCAACGCCTGCTCCGCGGCGGTGACATCGATCTGCCCCGCCGTATAGGCGATGTGGGCGATCTGAGGGTCGGTCGGCTTGGCGTCGGCGGCGAACGAGGCCGTGCCGAGCGATGCCGCGATGAAGGTTGCGCCGAGAATTCGTTTGAACATGATCTGTCTCCTATGTCGGATGAAAGCGAGCATTGGATGCAGATCGATCGAAAAGGTTCCCGGAAATTTTCGAAGCGGGAAATGGTTGCCGGCCGCTTCAGTCTTTGCCGATGAAACGCTGGAGCACGATCGCGTGATTGTGGTGCGGGTCTTTTGCCGCATAGAGAAGTGTGGCGTCCGATTGCCCGATCCGGCGTTCGAGCTCCTCGACGGCTGATGAGTTCTTTTCGAGCTCGTCCCGGTAGCGGCGTTGAAATTCGCTCCATTTGGCTGGGTCATGGCCGAACCATCGGCGCAACGCCGGGCTCGGCGCGATATCCTTCAGCCAGACGTCGACGGCCGCCTCCTGCTTCTTCAAGCCGCGCGGCCACAGCCTGTCGACCAGAATACGCGTGCCGTCCCTGTCTTCTTTCGGCTCGTAGATTCGTTTAATGTGCAAGGCCATTTGTTCATCTGCTGTGAAGGTAGTTCAGAACGAATACGCAGCCGCTCCACTCACGCCTATGGTTGCTAAATAGTCACACTGGACTGCCTCTGAGCTGTCACAATTGATTTTTCGCGTGCAACTGGTATTGCTCGGTCATGTGCCGCTGATATTTTCCGATTCTCTCAACATTGCCAAAAGGATACCTGATGCGAAAGCTGGCGCCGTTGGTCCTTGTCGCAGTTCTTAGCGCATGCGCTCGGCCATCGGATGGCCCAACTGCCGGTAGTTTTTACAATGCCACCTCGCCGAACGGCAATGAACGAATCCCTGTCGTCAGGCTCTCGGAAGCGCCGATGGATCCGGTTACGTCAGCTCCGCTTGCCTATGCCGCCACCGATACCGGCCTCAGCGCCATGCGCTCGAGCGGATTCGCCGATACGCGGCTGAGGCGCGGCGACGTCATCGAGGTGACGATTCTCGATCCCGGCGAGGATGGATTGTTCTCCTCGACCCAGAGCAAGACCCTCGATCTCGGCCGGTTCACGGTGGATTCGACGGGTAATGTGACGCTTCCCTTCATCGGCAAGCAGCGGGTGGTGGATTCCTCCACCGAGGCGCTGCAGACGCGCATCGTCACCGGCTTGAAGGGTTCGGCCGTCAATCCGCAGGCTGTCGTCACCGTGGTCGACCGGCCTTCCAGCGGCTTCACCGTCAATGGCGACGTGCGCGCCGCCGGGCGCTTCCCGCTGACCGCCCGCAAGGAGCGCGTGCTCGATGCGGTAGCGCTTGCCGGCGGCGCATCTTCCGATCCGGGCTCGGCGACCGTCACGCTGATGCGCGGCAAGCAGCGCGCCACCGTGCCGCTCCAGCGCGTCATCGACGACAGCAAACAGAATGTCTATCTGCTGCCCGACGACCAGGTCTATGTCGACAAGGACGCGCCGACGTTCACCGCTTTCGGCGCCTTCAAGAGCGTGGGCGAATTCGAATTCCAGCCGGGCAAGCTGACCCTCGCCCAGGCGCTCGGGCGCGCCGGCGGCCTGCTCGACGACCGCGCCGATGCGAGCAATTTCTATGTGCTGCGCAACCAGCCGGTCTATACGCAGTTCGCGGCTGCGAATGCCAAGACCGCCGCGCCCGTTGTGGTGAGCAGCAAGCCGGCAATCTACCGCGTCAATATGAAGGACGTTTCCAATCTGGCGCTGATGCAGCGCTTCCAGATGATGGACGGCGATATCATCTACGCCAGCAATGCCGGCCTGGTGGACTTTGCGAAGTTCTTCAACGTCTACCAGAAGAGCGTGCCGACGGCCGCGGCGCCGATCCCGGGTTCGAGCGGCAATTAAGCGTCGACCGTATGTTTTGCGAGGCCGCCGAGCAGATGCAAGGCGGCCTTCGCATTTTCGGGCCGGTCTTCGGCATTGCGCTGCGACAGGCGGATCGCCAAAGCCTGAAGCTCTTCGCCTTCCCCGTCGCAATGGCGCAGGAGCAGGGACAGCAGAAGCCCGGCGGCATACAAATCGGATCGCCCGTCGAGGGGCCCACCGGCCATCTGTTCCGGAGATACGAAATCCGGCTGGCCGGCGAAGGCGAGATCGAGTTGGCCATGCCGGGAGCCGGTTTCGATCGCGATGCCGAAATCGGCAATCTTCAAGCCGGAGAGATCGCCGTCGGCAAAGAGAAGATTGAGGGGCGACAGGTCGCAATGCACGAAACCGGCGGAGTGGATGGTCTCCAGGCCGGACAGCACCGAAGTCATGATCGAGATGACTTCATCGGGAGATAACGGTTTTTCCCGCAAGCGGTCAGCAAGCCGGCTCCCGAGCCATTCCATGACCAGGGCTGGGCGTCCGTCGGCGAGGCGCAGAACCGCTTGTGTTCCTGTTATATGCGGGTGGCGGAGCGCCATGCCGATCTCCGCCTCGCGTAGTATGAGTTTGCGCAGCACGGGGTCGTCGGCGTGGTCGGGCCGCGGCATCTTGATCGCATGAAGCGTTCCGAGATCGCGATGGCGGGCGCGATAGATGTGGGTGGCCGCGCCGTCATGAACCAGCGCTTCGAGGACGAAACTGTTGGCGATGATCTCGGGACCGGCATCGCTCAGGCGGGCCTCGCCGCGATCGAGCGCATCCCTGACCCGGTCTATCAGGATCTGCCGGGTCTCGGGCGAATAGGCCCCGCCCGAACCGTAATTTAATGCCTGCCACAGATGCGAAAAGCGGCGCGTGATTTCCTCGAAATCGACGGAATGATCAGGCGTCATCGGTGGTCACGTCGATCACGATGGCGCTCAGGTTTTCGCGGCAATTGGCGATCAGCCCTTCCTGCACGAGAATGTCGGCCGCCGTTTCGATCTTTGCCGAAAGGAGAATTTCGGCGATGCCGCGCTCGGGAACGGCGTTCGGAAGGGCCGCACTGCAGAGCAGGAGCCGGTCGCCGGCCTGCAATCCGCCGGAGCGGACTTCGGGAACGAGATGTCCGCGCATGCCGATGGCGCGCGAAAGTGTGCGCCGCAGGCCGACTTCCACATGGTCGCGGGTCAGGCAGCGCATCATGCCGTCGCGCAGGAGGTAGCAGCGGGCATCGCCGACCCAGAGCAGCGCGCAACTGTCCTGAAGGGCTGCGAATACCACGATGCTGGCGGCCGATGGTTCGCGCCCCTCGGAAAGATAGGCAGACTGAAGCAGGCCGTGGGCGCGGCCGAGCTTGCCTTTGATTTCCTGCACCAGAGCTTCGATCGTCTGCTGCGGGGCCGTTTCAGCCAGCACATGAACGGCAATCTTGCCGGTTTCGGCAGCGGCATTACCGTCTCCGACACCATCAGCGACGGCAAACAGCGAGGGCGTCTGGGAAATGAGCAGGGCATCGGCGTTGACGTTGAGCCGCGTGCCGGGATGCGTGGCATGGCTGTGCCGGAGCACCGGGGAATGATGATGCGGTTCGACAATGACAGGGCGCGGTGTCGCGGCTGTCTCGGGCTGCGGCGGTGCTGAGCCCGCGCCGGAACTCTCGCGCAGCAGCTTCGCGAAATGCGAAGGTTCCGGCGCGCCGCTGACGCCGAAACCCTTGGCCCGTCGTTCCTCCGGATCGATATGCCACCAGATCGTGCCTCGGCTGGAAGCTCTGTCGTGCAGTGTCTCGTTTTCCGCGAGGTCGGCCGGCCGCAGGGTCCGCAGCCGCTTCAGGCTTGCAGTGAACTGGTTGATATCGAAATCGCGCCTGGCCGAGCTTTCGGCGATCGCCTCAACGGCCGTGAACCATGCGTCGTCGAGGTAGAGCTGGCGCGGATGCTCGGCAAAGCCGTGAAGCTGGGCGGCGATGACGAGGGGAAAGCTGCGGCCGACGCGGTCGAGGCTGGGCAGCAGGACGCCGGCAACGGTTGCCGATCCCCAGAGACCGCGTTCGATGATGAAACGCCATGCCGGCATCGTGCGGAAACGGCGTTCCCAATCCTCGCCGAGTTCCTGTTGCGCCGCCTGCATCCCGGCCTGCAGCCAGGCATCGAGCGCCGATTGCAGGCCGCGGCCGAGCCCCATCGAAACGAAATCGCCATGGCTCGGCAGCTTGCCGTAGAAGCCGATCCTGTCGGTTTCGGCAGGGTTTCGCTCGAGGGTGGCGCGCTCGTTCATGATCTGCCGATCAGAACTGTGCCGGGCACGAGAAGGCACCGAGCGCCTCCAGCCGGAAGGGGTTGAGCACCGAACCGAACTGTACGTCGAACTCCGCTGCCCGGCCGTCCTGCTGGAATTTTGCCCGGAAGAGATCGTTGCCCTGCATGGTGACGCTGGCATCGTCGAACAGCCGGAAGGGCGACCAGTCGCCGTTCTCCGTCAAGGCCTGCTGCCAGCCGCCTGGCTGGAAGGCGATGCGCGAGGCGTTACTGGCTTCCGTCGACGGCCAGGTGATCGATTTCGACTGGATCGGCCCGTGGAAATAGACGACGCGTTCGCCTTCGATCTCCAGCATCACCGCGCTGGCGGCATCGGTCAGCGACACCGGCTTCACGTTGATGGTGATCGACGGGTCCTTGCTGCCGGCCGGGAAGAAGGCGCGGTTGATCTTGTCGGCATTCTCGAACTGGGCGATCGCCGCGCTCGGAATGCTCGCCGCGCCGAAGGTACCCTTCCAGCCCCATGGCGAAGCGCTGGTATCGACAAAGGCTTCGAGCTTCTCTTTGAAGAAGGTCTTGAACAGTCCCTCGGGTCCGAACAGCCTGACAAAGTCGCTCATCGCCACGTCGCGCGGGGATTTTCGATCGAATGGATAACGACCGGCGACGACGTTCGAGCAGAAGCCCGCCCCCTCGGCGGCCCAGGCGTCGCTGATGCGTGAACGGGCAGATTTGACCGCCAGCGATCCGACATCGGCGGCGAGCCCCGCCATCCATGTATCGACTGGCGCCGGCAACTTTCGGGCCTGTTGCAGCAAGTCCTGGTTGGCGTCGGTCAGCTGACTGTCGACGTCGAAGACCTTCGCCACTTCGGCGGTGGAGGTCGTCGCCCGCGAAAGCTGCTCCTGTACTTTCTGCAGGATCGGCTGCAGCTGCCCGATCTCCGAGCGCGGCGCCTCCTTCGGCTGGTCGGGAAGCGGCGACTGGCCGGCCGACGCCTTCAACGCCTCTCGAAGGCGGCCGAAGGGATCGGGCGCATTGGCGGCACTGCTCAGCGCCGTGGTTGAGTCGGTTAAACTGTCGCCGGCAGCCGAGGCGATCTCGGCGCCGGGACCGCGCAGATCGGTGGCCGCGGCGATCGAATTCGCGATCGTCTCGACGGGGCCGGGCTTGCCGGCGAGGATGCGAGTGGTCTCGGCCGCGTCGCTGATCGTCTGCGAAGGTTTGACCCTGATATCGGTCAACAGGGTCGACCAGCGTTGATCGAACTTGTCGAAGTAAAGCTGAAGTGTGGCCTGGGCGACGGTGTCGACCGTGACGCCGGCGGGATTGGGATCGCCGCGAACCCATTGCTCGTCGAGCGCCTCGCGCGCGGCCTCGCTGATCCCGGGCAGAACGACGGTGCGGTAGCCGGTCGCGGAAAAAAGGCCGGGGATGCTCTCGCCAAGCAGCGCCTTGGAGGTCCGCTCGAATGCCTGTTCGCCGAGCGGACCGAGCGCGCCGGCCGGACTCCAGCCAGGGAGGGCGCGGGAGGCGCGGTATTCCGCCAGGATCTCATAGGCGCGGCTGGCGATGTTCTGCGAGCGGATGACCTCACGTGCCTTGGCGATCAGCGTCATGTCGAGCTCGATCGGCGGCAGCGCGCCGCGCGCCATGGCTCCCGCATGGGTGATCAGCGCGTTGCGCGCCGCAGTACGGCCTTCGTCAGGATAGAGCCTGGTGAACATGTCTTCCGCTTCCAGAGAGGCGAAATCCGCATTCATCTGGCCGAGCCCGCCGAGCATGCCGTAGAGCTTCAGCGCGTCGAAGGTGCGGGTGACGTCGGTGGTCTCGGTCATCTCCTTCTGGAGCTGCACCAGCATGCGGGGGAGGAGCAGCGTGTTCAGCGCCCGCTGATAGGCTTCGCGCTGGCGGCTCGCGACCTTGCCTTCCTGGTCGAGGCCGAGGCTCACCGGCCAGACGCGGGTCTTGGAAAAATCGGTGGTGACGGCAGCGAGATTATCGAGCGCCGGCAAAATACGCAGGAAATCCGCATCCGAAACGTCGCGCACCGGCACGCCGCGTACCAATTGCTCATAGGCATCGATGCGTCTTTCCGCACCGGCAAGCGCCGTGGTGTTTTGGAGGTAGGTGGCGGTCCAGCTCGTCAGCACCACGGCCAGCAGCAGGACCGCGCTCGCGTAAGCCGCGCGGCGGAAGAGCAGCTGCCGGCCCGAAAGCCGCTTGTCGCGGGCGACCAGCGAGGCCTCGCCGAAGATCACATCCTTGAAGAGGCGCGACAGGAAATAGCTGCGCCGCATGTGGGGCGTGGCGGCTGCCTCCTCCCTTTGGGTGCCGGAGGCGAAATAGATGCCGCGCAAGAGCGGCGCCTCGACCAGTTTGGAACCAGAGCAAAGCTCCGTCATCACCTCATGCAGGCGCTCCTTCAGCGAGGCGAGCTCGGCGGGGAAACGGAAGATGCGGCCGCGCAGCTCCGGATTGGGCTCCTGCTGCAGGCGCTCGATCAGCATGGCGTCGACGCGCTGCTGCAGCAGGGTGAATTCCTCCGTGAAGCGTTCCGGCAGGTTCACCGCCTTGTAGCTCTCGTCGAGCCCGAAGGTCGTGCCCCAGACCTGTTCGCGGTCATGTCTGTTGAAACTGTCGAAGAATTCGACGAAGCCGGTCAGGAGATCGGCTTTGGTCAACAGCAGATAGACCGGCACGCGTGCATGCAGGAGTTCGTCGAGCTCAGACAGCCGCTGGCGGATCGCCCGGATTTCCTCGCGCTGGGCTTCGGGATCTCGTGTCAGCAGGTCGCCGATCGACAGCGTCACCAGCGCGCCGTTGATCGGCTGCGACCGGCGATATTTCCGCAAGAGGCCGAGGAAGCCTTCCCAGCCGGCTTTGGCGCTGCCGTTCAGATCGTCCTGGGTGGTGTAACGGCCGGCGGTATCGATGAGGATCGCCTCGTCGGTGAACCACCAATTGCAGTGGCGCGTGCCGCCGATGCCCTGCACGGAATTGCTGCCGAGCGCATCGCCGAGCGGGAACTTGAGGCCGGAATTGGTGAGCGCCGTCGTCTTGCCGGAGCCCGGCGCGCCGAAGATCACGTACCAGGGCAGCTCGTAAATATAGCCGAAGCGTCGCTTGGTGATGCGGCGCAGAAGCTGCAACGCCTCCTTCAGCCGGCTGTGGATCTCGCCGACCTCAGCCCGCTGGCTGGCCGCCGCTTCAGCTTCGGCGTCGCGCTCGATCCCTTCGATGAGCTGCTTGTCGCGACGGCGGCCGCGGATGACGGTGAAGAGGAGGTAAGCGAGCCAGGCGGCGATGATGACGCCGATCAGCGTCAGCCGCACTGAGGCGCTCGCCAGCGGCTTGAAGTCGCCATAGGCGGCGAGATAGCCGTAGAACCAGATGACGATGCAGATCGCCGCCACCCAGATGATCGAGATGAAGCGGCGGCCGAGGAGGCCGGCATAGGCCTCCACATAGGAGCGCAGCGTATAGAAATAGCTCAGCGGATTCATCGCGACGCGCCTCCTGCGGCAGCCGGCTCACTCGGTCTTTCGGCCTCGATCGGCGGCGTCTTCAAGCCGGCGTCGCTCAGACGTTCGCTCGGATCGGTCAGTACCAGGATCTCGGTGCGGCGGTTCATCTCCCGGCCCTCCTGCGTGTCGTTGCCGGCGATCGGATCGCTGTCGGCGCGTCCCTCGGTCAGGATCGCCCCCGGCCCGGTGAACGAGGCGAGGATTTCGCCGACGGCCTTGGCGCGGGCTTCCGACAGGTGCCAGTTAGAAGGGAACTGGATGGTGCGGATCGGCACATTGTCGGTATAGCCCACCACGACGGCGCGGAATTTCTCCGCGGCGAGCGCGCCGCCGATCCGCTGCAGGAGATCGTGGAACTTCTCGCTGACCTCGGCGCTGCCGGTGGCAAACAGTCCGGAATTGCTGATGCGCACCAGGAGCCTGCCGTTCGAATCCGAGAGCGTGACGAGCTTCTTCTCGACCTCCGGCTGGAGGAAGGCGAGCAGATTGTCGAGCCGGCTCGGCGGCTTAACCTGCGGCGGCGGAGGAGGCGGCGGCGTTTGCGCGACGACGACGGGCGGCGCCTGGCGCGGCGGCTCCGGCACCTCGACCAGCACGCTTGGCGTCTCGCGCGGCGGCAGCTTGGCAAGGCGCTCGAAAGTGCCGTCGGAGGCGCGGTTCAGCGAAAGCGTGAAGAACAGGTAGCCAAGTGCGAGGATCAGCGTCAGGAGGGAAAGAAGCGTCCAGAGGGCGGCAGCGGTGCGCAGCGGCTGGTGCCGGGCCGAAACGCCTTTCCAATGCGGGGAAAGCTCCCGCTCGAAAACTCCATATTGGCCGAGCAGCGTCTTGTAGAGACTGTCGCGGATGCGAGCGAGCTCCAGCCCCCCGCGCGCGGAAACGCGGGTGCGGCCTTCGAAGGCGAGCGACAGGCAGAGATAGATGAGGAGCAGCAGGTCCTTGTTGGCGCCGGGGCTCTGGTGGAAATGGTCGAGCAGATCGAACACACGTTCGCCGCCGGTCACGTCCATATGGAAGGTGGAGACGAGGCCGGAGCGCGCCCATCCGGCGCGCACGCCCCAGGCCTTGCTGAGCACGACGTCGTCGACCGTCGCGCAGACGACATAATGGGCTGCACGCGCCCGTTCGGGGCTGATGCGCGCGCTGGCGAGATCCCGCTCGTAGCGGCCGACGGCTGCGATCGCCACCGCCCTCAGTTCATCGACATCGGGCTGCTCTTCGGTGTAGCGCAGACTATGAGCGAGGTTGAGCAGCGGCGCGGCCGAGCGCACCAGGGTCGGCACGTCTTCGGCGCCGAAGCGGAAATCCCGGACGAGCGTTTCGACCGAGACTCGGCCGGTCGCAGACGCTGCCGCAGGTCTCGTTCCCTTCTCGCCTTCGGGGAAATCGAGAACGTCGTCCAGCATCTCCGCCATCTTGCGGGCGGATTGCTTTTTCTTCACGCCATCCTCGGTCAGTTCGACGATGGTCGGCAGGCTTTGCCAGGTGGAAGCGGGTTCGTTCTTCATTCTCTAAGGGCCCACAGTTCTATTTCGAGCCCGGGGAAATCGCCGGCGAGATGCACGGCGATGGCGCCGGAGGTATCGAGTTGTTTCCAGAGCGGATTCTTGGTGTCGAGTTCGAAGTAGATGGTGCCGGAGCGATAGGGGAGCTGGCGCGGCAGCACTGGCAGCGGCCGCACGGGAATGCCCGGCAGCGCCACGTTGACGAGATCGGCGATGCGTTCGACGGGACCGACCTTGATCTGCGCCGGCAGCTTGCGGCGCACGTCCTCGGCCGGCATCTCTGCCCGGACGGCCAGCACGAAGCCGGCATCGCGAAGCAGGGTGCGGTCGTTGATCGTGCCGATCCTGACACCATGCCGACGTTCGGCAAGCTCGATCGCCACGGCGGCCTGTTCGAGCACCGAGGAAAGCGAAGCGCGCAAATCGTCGAAGACGGCGGCGAAGCTCGCCTTCAGGTCATCATGCCGATAGGGCGGGAAATCGCTCGCCCGCTTGCGCTCGGTCGTGAAGGTGGCGAGCTCGCCGGCGAGCTGGATGCAGTGCTCGTAAAAGACGATGGGATGGATGCGCGTGGCATTGGCCGAGATATGCTTCAGCATCGGATCGGCGCGATTGAGGATCTGCAGGAGCAGGTAGTCCCCGACCTCCGCCGTGCCGCGGATGGTGGGATCGCCGATGCGCTCGGCAATGGCTTCGGCGCGGTGGCGCACGATGCCGAGAAGCTCGGTGATCAATTCGTTCAGCCGGCCGGCGGCCGTGCAGTTGAGGCTGGGCAGGATGTAATCGGGGTCGAGAATGACAGCCCTGTCGGAGCGCACCTCGATGATGCGGGCAAGTCCGATCAGCTCGTAGCCGGCAAGCTCGTCGCCGGTTTTGAGATAACGCAGGCTGAGGCGGCCGACGTCGATCGGCGCCATGAAATCGGTCTCGACATTGGCGTCGGGCGCCTCATAGGGCGAAGCCACGAGACGGACGCTGTTGCGCTGAGCGCCGCCGTTTAGCGCCACGTCCGCCTTGCCGGGCTGGCGGGCGGGAAGTGCGAGATAGACGATCGCATTTTTGATGTTCTCGTCGAGATCGAGCGGCGGCGGCAGGTCGGCATCGACGGGCGCTTCGAACGGCGTGCCGTCGGGCAACACGCCGCGCAGGTTCGACAGCGCGAACTGGCCGATCGCCAGCGCGCCGCGGTCGATGCCGATCTCCGCTATTCCCCAGGGATAGGGCGACAGGCCGTGCGTGGCGGTTCGCACGAGCCGCTCTGTCCAGCGGTCCGCCTGCTGGAAATGCTGCACGCGAAGGAACATGCCTTCGCTCCAGGCCACCCGGTTCTCATTCCTCATGATGCGCGTCTTTTCCTTCCTGCCTGTATTGCGAACGAGGCCCTGCCTCTCTGCCGTTCACCGCGGCTGACATCGCATCGCGAAAAACATCCTGGATCGACCGGCTCCTGCCGTCCTTTTCGAATTCTGCCTGATAGGCCTGCCAGTAATTCCGCTCCCGGCGCCAAGGCAGGCCCCAGGCGCCGGTATCAACCTGCGCCTCGACAATGCGTGGCTCCAGCCGGCTCGCGGCCTGGACAAGGGCCTCGAGCGCGGAATTGAGCTTGAGCTGCTGGCCGAGCAAAGCCTCGATGCGTCCGAGAAGCGCCTCCTCCCGGCCGGCCAGGGCATCCGGTTGCGGGCTGGTGGGCGGCACGTTCATCTCGAAGACGGCAAAGGCGCCGTCGACAGCCTCTTCCAGCCGGGCGAGCAGCGGCTGCAGACGATCCGTGAAGGTTTCCGGTCGGCCGATCGTCAGGGTCGGAAAGTCCTCGGCTTCGGGCCGCGGATCATTGTCGTTGACGATCTCGATCGCGGCCGACCGGCGCTGCGCGATCGGCACCGAGACATGAGTGGCGGCGCCATGCTCGAGGTGGCTGCCATATTCGGTCTCGTCGGAGTTCCAGTCCTCCGGTAGAAGCTGGGTGAGCGAGCGGGTTTCCGGCGGCCCGCTCCAGCCGATTTCAACATTGCGGGAGGAGGCTACGCTTTTCCTGCCACCCTGTTCCGGCAGGGTCAAATCGTCGGCCGCTCGCTCGCCGAGAATGCCGCTTGCGGTACGCCCACCTGGCGCGATGTCGGCGAGGATCGCGGAAATGGTCAGAGGTTCGTCGCTGAGCATGAGACCGGCATCGGGATCTTCGATTTCCTGGTCGCTACTGCCTGAGATGTGAACTGAGAATGCAAGGCCGCCCATCTCCAGCCGTGACCGGTCGAAGAGTCTCGCGATCCCGCCTTCATGCACGGCAACGCCGTCGACGCGGGAGCCGTTGGCGCTCTGGTCGCGCATCAGGAAGCCATCGCGGTCGCGCTCAATGATGCAATGCAGCTTCGAAATCGAGCGCCTGTCCTCCGGCAGCTGCCAGTCGCAATCGGGCGCGCGGCCAAGCGTGCGCCGGCCGCGTTCGAAGAACCATTTCGGCCGGCCGGCCGTTGTCGCCGCGTCGCTGGTGATCTCTCTCAGTTCGAGCCGCATCCTCGCCTCCTCACCGCATCTCGGCCGACAGTCGTTCGACGATGATCGCATCGCTGCTGTCCTTTGCCGCCGGTGCGACCCTCGCCCAGCTGTTCCAGCCGAGACGTGGCGGATCGCCTGCCTGGCCGAGCCGGCAGAAGGGAACGTCGTCCTTCCTCAGCACGACCTGTATGTCGAATTCGAGCGCCGAGCCGACATAGAGCCGGGTCAGCGCGAAGAGTTCGGTGATGGCCCGTCCGCCCGGCGCAAGCGTGAGATAATCGGCATAACCGAGCGGGCCGATGACGACGCGAAAGCCGCCGCTGAAATCGTGGACCGCCGCACCGGCCGTGGCGTTGACCCCGAGCTGCACGCCCTGCGGCTGGCCCATCTGGCTGCGTTCTTCCGGCGGAATGCTCAGCCAGCGGCCGCGGAACAGTTCGATCTCCACCGGCAGGCCGCTGAATTCGGTCAGCATGGCGCGGAGATTGACGGTATTGCGGTTGCGCGCCGCGAAGAAACCGGAAAAGCGCAGGATCAACTCCTCGTCGACGCCGCTCTTTTCGACGAGCCGCTTGGTGCCGAAACCGGTGAGCGCGAGCAGCGTGGTGACGAAGGCATTGCTTGCCGAAGCACCACCCCAGCGCAGGCGCCTCGCAATCCGGTATTTCTCACAGGCGTCGGCGAAGAGCTCCGCCATGCGCGCGCCGAACAGATCGAAAAAGCTCGCCAACCCCCGCGATCGGTTGCGCTCCTCGCGCATGACGAGTTCGTTATAGGCCGATGGCATGGAGCCGAGCGCGCCGACGAGGCTGGCAAGCGCGCTGCGGACGCTGGCGCGGCCGGCCTTGCGCCTGTATCCGCTGATTGCAAGCGGCGCCGGCGAGACGCCGACATGGGAGGCGACGTCAAGCCGTCCTTCGCCCACCGACGCCTGCGCGACGCGAAACGCCGTCACCGGCTCGAAGCGGCCGGGGTCGCGTTCGAGCAGGTCGGTAAGCGCGTCTGGCTTGCTGGCGGCTTGCATGTCCATGATCGACTGGCGGTCCTTTCTCAGAGAAGCGGGCGTTCGGCGGCGCGCGCCGGCCAGCGGGCGATCGGCCTCGACTGACCCTTCATGCCGACGGTGAGGCGGGTGAAGCTGTTGACCGAGGTGTAGAGGCTGAAGAAGCGGTCGAGCAGGCTGCCGAACAGAAAGGCCGACGGCCGGTCGATGGCAGCCGGATCGAATTCCAGCGCGATCTCGGTGCCGGGCACCATGCCGCCGCTGCCAAGACGGGCGGTCGAACTGGCGGCCTTGATCCTGACCAGCGCATCGGCGAACTGCTTGGTCTCGGGGCTATCGCGGAAGGCATAGAGCGACAGGATGTCCTTCAATGCGGCCCCCTCATTGTCAAACAGCGACAGATGGTTGAGCAGGAGATGCGACATCAGCCGCCAGTTCCGGCCGTCCTGGTCGTTCATTCTGACCGACGGTGTCGGCGGGATCAGCGCCTCGACGCCTGCGACCGCCTCATGGCCGGAGGCGAGCTGCAGCAAGGGGTGGCCACCGCCGAAGGGAAGCTGTTCCGGCAGGTCGCGGTTGAGGCAGAGCGTATCGACGCTCGCCACCGCGTCGACGGGGCCAGCGGAGCGGCGTTGCCTATCGACGAAGGCGATATCCATATCGCTGGTTCTGTCGTCTTCGTCGAAACGGCGTGAGGCCTGCCAGTAGGTCGCGCTCGCGCCTGCGCGTTGCGACCGGCCGAAGAAGGGCTGGCAGAATTCCTCCTGGCCGCGCGAGCCGGTCAGCAGCACACGGTCGATCGAGTAAATCTCGCGGGTCTTCTGACGCCGCGCATCCGGCAGGAGACGGTATTCCGTGCGGGTGCCATCGACGGCGATCGGCTCGCAGACCTGGCGAAACAGGTTGACGACAGGCGTGGCGTTAAGCGCGAAGTCGCGGGCCGAAACCGCCCGCTCCAGCTTCGCGTCGCTTTCCCCGAGGTAAACGAAGAGCTCCAGCGTTTCCCCTCGCCAGGACTCGAGCCCTTCGATATCGAGAAAAAGAAATTTCCGCGGCAGCGCGAAAAATTCAGTGAGCAGGCGGTAACCGATGAAGCTCGGCGCCGGATAGGGCAGCATGGCCTGTTCCGGCTCGAAGCCGACGGGTTTCAGGTTCCCTGCCGGCAGGAAGATAGGCGAACGGTCGTCTGCATGTTTGGCAAGCGCGATGCCGAGCGTGTGGTTGGCAAGCAGTTCGTAGATCGCCACGGCCTGCTGCCAGGCAGAGGGAATATGCAGGCGCAGCCGGCTCAGGCCGAGGCTGCCCAGGGGCTTGCGGGCATCGAGAGAGCGGATGGACAGCCTGAGGCAACCGGCAACGCCGGCATAGGACGAAAGCGGTGCATTGATCGGCTGGCCGGAAAGCGCAGCACCCGCGATCTCGATCGGCGCCATCTCGACGTCCTGCGTGGTGCGGAAGCGGCAGGCCTCGCCTCTCACCGGCTCGGCAAGCACCTCCGTGTGGCGGGGCACGGTCTGGACCGAGGCGAGCGTGTCGCTTGGGCGGAACTTGACGATGCTCATCGAGGGCAGGGGAGCGAGATAATGCGGATAGAGCGTTTCAAGCAGGCCATCGGTCAGTTCGGGAAATTCGTCGTCGAGCTTCTGACGCACGCGCGCCGCTGAATAAGCGAAACTCTGGATCAGGCGTTCCACATGCGGGTCGTCGGCGACGTCGCCGGTCATGCGCAGGCGGCCGGCGATCTTGGGGAAAGCGTCGGCAAACCGCGCGGCCCGGCGGCGCAGTGCCAGCAATTCCTCATTGTAGCGGTGCAGGAAACCTTCAGCCATGCGCCGCCTCCACGAGGACACGCTGGGTCGACGGATCGATGGTCGATTCGAAGCTGATCGGCGGCATGCCTTCATGCAGACGGAAGGTCGCCTGGATGCGCATGCGCAATGCCCGCTCGGTCATCGTCCGGCTTTTCAGGATCGTCACCCTGATATCGGCAAGCCGCGTCTCGAACAGCGCAACCCGCCGCTCGATCGCTTCCGCCAGCTTGAGCTTCGCCTGGTCGGTCATCAGATTTGCCGAGACGATCCCGTCGACGCCATAGCTCACCAGGGCGTCCCGCAATTCGGAAAGTGCCGTCGGCGGCGTTGTCGGGCAGCGCCGCGTATTGAGCAGCGCTTCCAGATCGCGGCGGATCGCCTCCCTGACCTCGCGGACCTGGTCGACGAAGCTCGTCGGCGGATCGACGGCGCGATCCGGAGCCTCGTCGATCAGCCTGTCGAGGATCGAGCGGGACAGGACGCGGTCGCGCAGCCGGTAGCGTTCGAGCGGATCAGCCATGCGCGACCTGCCTGCCGGCAGCGCTTGCCGGCACGATCTCCAGACTTTGGGTGTCATGGAAGGAGACGAGTTCGTCGCCGGCGAGGAAGCAGCGCTGGCCGCGGCCGGTGGTGATGGCGCTCGCTTCCTGGACCCATTCGGTCTCGCGTCCGAGCCTGAGCGCCGCATCTTTGCTGGTGCCATGATAAACCGCCGGCAGAAGCACCGATGCGGCGGCGCCGTCGATCAGCGTCAATTCGGCGCGGCGGAAGGCGAGATCCCGCGGCCGGGCAATCGGCTCGATCGACAGGGCTGATATCTTGGCGAAGTCGATCCAGAGATAGCCGCCGCCGGTCATGATGACTTCGAGGGCGTGTGGTGTGCGGTCGTCGAGGTCGCGGAAATCGGACACCGCCCTGTCGTTCCAGATCAGCGGGCGCTCGCTTCTGAGTTCGTCGAGCGCATCGAGTGCGGTCTTCGCCGCCTCGCCATCGCCGTCACGATGGGCGATGCCGAGGCGGACGGCGAGCTTATCGAGTTCGCTCGGTCCCTGCGGAAACTCCGGCAAGGCGCCGCTCGCAAACCAGGCGTCGCGCGCCGCCATCGCCCGAAGCTCGTTGCGCAGAAGCGAAAATCCCATCGTTGCGTCGGGAGAGAGGGTCGCGGCAAGGCTGCATTGACTGTCCGCCCGCTCATATTCTCCGGCAAGAATGAGAAGATCGATATAGAGGTGCCGCGCCTCCTGATCCGAAGGGCTGGTCTTCAGATGCGCCTTGACCTCTTCGAGCGCCTCGTCGAGGGCGTTGTCGCTGAGCGACTGGGCGATGTTGGCGGAAAGCGTCATGCGGACATCCTCTCGGGGATAGTGACGGGGCGGCTCAGGATCTGGCCCGTGGTCGCGGTCTCGGCGATCAGGTGGAAGCTCGTGGCGACGTCATCGAGCTGGAAATGCGGCTGCAGGCGGACCGTGCAGGAGAAGCTGCCGGGCTTGCCGGGGATTTCGGCGACGCTGATGCCGGCGGAGCGCAAAGGGAAACGGGTGCGCAGCGCGATATCGGCATCGTCATTGCCGAGCGTATAGGCGGTCAGCCAATCCGCGAGTTTGCGCTCGATCGAGATCGCATCGGAAAGCTGGCCGATCTCGTCGCGCATGATGACCTTGAGATAGTGCGAGAAACGCGAGGCGCAGAGCACATATTGCAACATGGCGGCAAGCCGCGCGTTCTGGCGCGCATGCTCGTTGGAATAATGCGGCGGCGCATGCAGCGATTGGTTGGAATTGAAAATCGCCGAAGAGGAGAGATAGGTGGTCGCTGCCGGAATGATGCCGAGATCGCAGAGCTGCTGCTCCTGGCTGCTGGTCAGATGGATTTCCACCGGCGCCTGGGCTGACAGGCCGTTGCTTTCGGTGCCGAAATCGTAAGGCGGCAATTCGCTCGCACTCAGCAGGCCGCCGTCGACGGCATCCTGCGTCACGCCGCGAATATCGGCAAACCATCCGGAATTGATGAAATTCCGGATGACCACAGTCGCGAAGGCGAAAGCGGCGTTGCCCCAGAGCAGCGAGCTGCCGTCGGCGGCAATGCTTTCGCGGAAGGGAAAGCCGTCGTTGCGATGGCGCGAATGGGGCGTCAGCGGCGAGCGCATCAGGATGCGCGGCGCGGCGAGCCCGAGGAAACGCGAATCCTCGCGGGCGCGAAGACCGTTCCAGCGGATGCGGTCCGTTTCGTTTGCGAGCCAGGAGAAGTCGTTGACCCGGTTCAGCTCGTGAAAGTCTTCAAGCCCGATCGCAGCAGGCGCAGCACCCGCGACGAAGGGGCAGAAGGCGGCGGCCGCCACCATGCCGATCTGCGACAGCGTGCCGACCGGATCGCCGTCGGCGGGATCGGCCGGAGAAAGATGATAGTCGCCGACCAGCAAGCCGAAGGGTTCACCGCCCGGCATGCCGAACTCGCGGCTGTAGATCAATTCGAAGAGGTGGCTCTGATCGAAATCGCTGGCGCGCTCCATGCTGCGCGCGAGTTCGCGCCAGCTGACGCTGAGCAGCTTGACCTTCACCTCGCCGCTGCGGCTTGCCTCGTGCACGAGCATGGCAAGGCCACGCCATCTCGCCTCCATCGCCTGGAAATCGGGATGGTGCAGGATGGCATTGACTTGCCTGTTCAGCGCCTCGTCGATCAGCGTAATCAGCTGATCTGCCCGGCGCCGCCATTCAGTGCTGGAACCCATCGTCAACCTGACACAGATTTTTCAAATGCAGGCTCGGGCGCGGCGGAAAGCCGGTCGCGCCCGAGCTGATTTCATCAGTTCTTCGAAGGAATCCGGGCGACCATGCGCAGCGAAGTGGTCAGTTCCTCCATCTGCAGCCACGGACGCATCCAGGCGACGGCGTTGTAGGCGCCCGGCCTGCCGGGGATTTCCTGAACCGTGACTTTGGCCTCGCGCAGCGGATATTTCGCCCGCGACTCCTCGCCGGCGTCATCATTGGCGTTGACATAGTTGGAGATCCAGCGATTGAGCCAGGCCTCGCAATCCTCCGCTTCCATAAAGGAGCCGATCTTGTCGCGGCCCATGACCTTGAGATAATGGGCAAAGCGCGAGGTCGCCATCATATAGGGCAGGCGGGCGGAAACAGCCGCATTGGCGGTTGCCTCGGGCCGGTCGTAGAGCTTCGGCTTGTGCGCCGTCTGCGCCCCGAAGAACACCGCGTAATCGGTATTCTTGTAGTGGCAGAGCGGCAGGAAGCCGAGCTTGCCGAGTTCGGCATCGCGGCGATCGGTGATGCCGACTTCCGTCGGGCATTTCAGATCGAGATCGCCGTCGTCGCTGGAGAAGATGTGCATCGGCAGGCCTTCGACCTTGCCGCCGTTTTCCGCGCCGCGGATGGCGGTGCACCAGCCGTTCTTGGCAAAGGCTTCGGTCAGCCGCGTGCCCATCACGTAGGCCGCATTCATCCAGCAATAGGAGCCGTGCGGCAGTTCGCCGGTCTTGGAGCCGCCGGTCTCGTCGAAGTTGAACTCCTCGATCGGGCTGGTCTTCGGGCCGTAGGGCATGCGGGCGAGCACACGCGGCATGGCGAGCGTCACGAAGCGGGAATCATCGCTGTCGCGCAGGCTGCGCCACTTGGCGTATTCGACCGTCTCGAAGATTTTTTCGAGGTCGCGGGGTTTTGCCAGCTCGCGGAAATCCTCGAAGCCGAACATGCGCGGGCTCGCCGCCGAGATGAACGGGGCGAAGGCGGCGGCGGCGATCATCGAGACGCCCTGGAGCAGCTGGACGTCGTCGAAGGAATTGTCGAATTCATAGTCGCCAATCAGCGCGCCCATCGGTTCGCCGCCTGGTGTGCCGAATTCGTCTTCGTAGACGGACTTGAAGAGCCGGGACTGATCGAACTCGACGGCCTTGGCGAGATCCTTGGCGACGTCTCGCTTGGATGCGTTGAGCACGCGGATCTTCAGGTTGGCGCTGGTCTCGGTATTCTTGACCAGATAGTGCAGGCCGCGCCAGGCGCCTTCGAGCTTGGTAAATTCCGGCGACTGCATGATCGCCGCGAGCTGGCTCGAGATCGCCTTGTCGATCTCGGCAATGGCGTTGTTCAAGGTGATCGTCAGGTTACGATCATAGGTGACGGTGCCCTTCAGGGCTTGATCAGTCAGGGTGCGCAGAAGATCCTGCGCACGGTCGGGCTCGGTCTGGCGGGTTGCCGCAACGACCTTCGAGAGCAGGTTCTCATCGGGTGCGAAGCCTACCTCTTCCTTTGTCTGCAATTGCGTTTCGGCGGTCATCTATCGATCCTTTTTTGCGAAAGCGGCGGCCCTCGGGCTGTGAGGGGTTCCCTTCAAAGGGGCCGCTGCCGGACAACGACTCTTCAGGAATTCGCGCGGGCCGCGATCGGCCCGCGATCCCAGGCACTCAGTTCAGAACGTCCTTCGCCTCTCCGGCTTTGCCGCCGCCAAGCTGGGCCACCAGCTGCGAGAGATCGGCCTTGTTCTGCAGGATATCCTCCAGTAGACGCTCGAGCTCCTCGGAGCGGTCCGCCTTGCTCATCAGGTCGCGCAGCTGGTTGCGGGCGTTGAGCAGCGCCTTCAGCGCCGGCACCTGATCGACGACCGCGCCGGGTTCGAAGTCGGCCATGCTTTCGAATTTCAGCGAGACCGGAAGCTCCGTTCCGTCTTTCTCGAGAGTGTTCTCGACCGAAAGCGTGAGACCCGGCGTCATACGGCGCATGACGTCGTCGAAATTGTCGCGGTCGATCTGCACGAACTTGCGCTCGCCGAAAGCCTTGAGCGGCTGGGTGGGATTGCCGGAGAAGTCGCCGAGCACGCCGACGACAAAAGGCAGCTCCTTCACCACCATCGCGCCTTCGGTTTCCACTTCATATTTGATATGGACCCGCGGCTTGCGAACCCGTTCCAGTTTCTCATGTACACTTGCCATCGAGGCTCTCCTTCGTCTCATCGGCGGATTACGAATTGCGGATGCTCCAGATTGCGGCCGGGCTGGGCCCGACCTCAGGCCGCTAGCCTCCCTTGTCGGTTACGGGCTGTATGCCGGCCGCCGTCAGCACTGCATTGCGCGTATGCTGCTCAGGCAGGAGCTCGGCAAGAAGCTCGGAAAAATCCATGCGGCCGCGACGCACCAGCGTCTCGATCGACATGGAGATCGGTGAATGGGGTTCGGTACGACGGAAATAGCGCGCAACGGCAGCGAGCAGTTCGAAGGCCTCTTCGCGCGAACGAATCGCCTCCGCGCCGAGGGGCCGCACGCGGGCGGCCTCGGACTCGCCGATTTCGGCTGCCGGCAGCGGCTGGGAGCCGTGCGAGGCAGGGGTTTCGGATATGGCCGAGGGAGCCTCGATGCCGGCGAGCATCCGGATTGCAGAGGCCGCTTCTTGCAAAGCATTGCGTGTATTCGAACTCGGCGGCGCCTGGTCCCCGCAGTGTATGTCAAGTATTTCGATCATGCGATCGAAAGCGGCGATGCACTCCGTCACCACGCTGAGATGGACTGACATTTGAGCGACACCGGCTTCTGCCGCCGCCTGCTGCAATTCCTTGCGCCGCTCGGCTTCGTTCGACCGCTGCGAAAGCTGGAAATCCCAGAGCGTAAACTGTGCGAATTTTCCGTCGGGGATCAACGAAGTCAAACGAATAGCCTGGATAAGCGTGCCTTCGCCGCCCACGCCGTTAAGGCCTGCAAAAGGCGCGAACCGCTCCTCGAAATCGCTGTCTCCGATCGAGTGCAAAGTGTCGAAATGCTTGTCCAAAAGCGACGCGGTTGCAACGTAGACGTCGCGCAATCCTGAGAAGCCGCGCAGCCGCAGCTGCGCTTCCGCAAGCCAGGCCAATACTTCTATGTCTTTGCTGCGGGAAGAAAGGATTTGCAATCCAAGATTGCTAACATCGTGCCAAGCAGGCGCAATTGTAATAACGTCTCCTGGTGAAATACTACGTTCGGCTGTACGTGCGGCGTTTCTGGCATCTTTAATTCTATAGTATATTTCACGCAATGCAGTATTAATCCGAACGTTTTCTCCGCACGGATAATTTTCTTCGAGTGGATCTATGATTTTTCGGACATTCACGCTGTTAAATACCTCAAAAATCAAAACATACCGCGGCGGCCCAACATTTTGTGCGGCTTGTATTGGCTTGTCAACCATCTCTCGATGATGACGGATTTATGACGACTTCCAGATATGCTCATTTCGAAAAATAGAGTCGTTTTTCTTCTGGACAAGGGTTTATGATCGCCCTAGTTGTTGCTTCGCATCACGAGGGCGCACTGAATTTCGTCGAATAAACGGGACTTGCGGATGTCGAATATCGATCTCAATCGTCTGATAAGAACGCTTGAGCCCAATTTACGCGTCGGACTTGAGACAGCGGCTTCGCTCGCCGTGCGCCACCAGCATGCCGTCGTGGACGTCGCGCATTGGCTTCGCTCCCTTCTTGATATTGCGGCGTTTTCGGCCGTTTTCGAGGAGCTCAAGCTTTCCTCGGAAATGCTGAGAACGGAGCTGGACGCGGCTATCGCCGATATTCCGCGAGAGGACGGCGCGGCGCTGGCGCTCTCCCCCAATCTGCTGGCGCTGGGGCGGGAATCCTTTCTGGTTGCATCGCTGCAGTGCGGCCGTAATGTCGTGCTGCTGGCTGATCTGCTCGCCGCCCTGACCGGCGATTCGGCATTGCGGGTAGTCGTCCGCGGCATCGCCCCCTCGATACGCAATCTCGACCCGGCAATGCTCGACAAATTGCTGGAGAAGGCGGCCGCTGGCCCGTCGGACCAGCTTTCGGTGCCCACCGCGACATCGGCAGGCAATGAATTTCTGCGGCTCTATACGCACGACATGACGGCCGACGCCCGCGCGGGCCGCATCGATCCTGTTATCGGCCGCGACGCTGAGTTGCGGCAGCTGATCGATATCCTGACGCGCCGTCGGCAGAACAACCCGATCCTCGTCGGCGAGGCGGGTGTCGGCAAGACCGCGGTTGCCGAAGCGCTCGCATTGGAGATCGCCGCCGGCAATGTTCCGGCCCGGCTGAAGGATGTGAAGCTGCTGCTGCTGGATCTGAGCCTGTTGCAGGCCGGCGCCGGCGTCAAAGGCGAGTTCGAACGGCGCCTGCATGGCGTGGTCGACGCGGTAAAGACGTCCTCGGAGCCGATCATTCTGTTCATTGACGAGGCGCACGGGTTGATCGGCGCCGGCGGACAGGCAGGGCAAGGCGATGCCGCAAATATCCTGAAACCGGCTTTGGCGCGCGGAGAACTCAGGACGATCGCGGCAACGACCTGGAGCGAATACAAGCGCTTCATCGAGAAGGATGCTGCCCTGACCCGCCGCTTCCAGACCGTGCTTGTCCGCGAGCCGGACGAAGAGGCCGCAATCCGGATGCTGCGCGGCGTGGCGCAAAGCCTGAAAATCCATCACAAGGTGCGCATCCGCGACGAGGCGATCGTCGCCGCCGTCCGCCTTTCGGCGCGATACCTGCCGGACCGGCAGCTTCCCGATAAGGCGATCAGCCTGATCGACACGGCTGCCGCCGCCGTGGCGCTGGCTCGCCAGACGAGGCCGGAGGCTTTGAAACTGCTTACCGACGAACGCGATCTCCTGGAAACCGAGGCGAACTGGCTTGCGCGAGAACCCGAGACACCGGAAAAGGCGGCCCGGCTTGGCGAAATCGCCGTCAAGCAGCAGGAGATCGTTGCGCAGATCGAAGCGCTCCGGTCGCAGTTCGAGGAAGAAAATCGGCTCGTCCGCGAGGCCGACCGGCTGGAGGATTTCTTCTCGCCGGACGACGCCATCGTCCCGTTGGCGCCGGCGGACAGTGGCGACGGCACGAATGTTGCGCCTTTCCCGCCGCAGGCCATGACCGCGGAAGCCGCCCGCGCCGCCTTTGCCGTGACCGAACGGACACTTGCGGCGGTGGCGGATCAAACGGCCCTGCTGCCGCGCGTTGTCGACAAGGACGTCGTTGCATCAATCGTTGCCCGCTGGACCGGAATTCCCGTCGGCAAGCTGTTGGCCGACCAGATCGAAACCGTCAAGACGCTCGATGCCCGCCTGAAGGAGAGGGTGCTCGGCCAGGACGCTGCGATCGAACGCATCGCTTCGGCCATGCGGGCCGCCCGCGCCGGACTCTCCGATCCGCGCCGGCCGCCGGCCGTCTTCCTGCTCGTCGGCATGTCCGGCACCGGCAAGACCGAGACGGCGCTGTCGCTTGCCGACATGCTCTATGGCGGCAGCCGGTATCTCACGACCATCAACATGTCGGAGTTCAAGGAGGAGCATAAGATTTCCATGCTCCTCGGCTCGCCGCCCGGTTACGTCGGTTATGGCGAAGGCGGCGTGCTGACCGAGGCGGTGAGGCGCAGGCCCTACGGCGTGCTGCTGCTCGACGAGATCGACAAGGCCCACCCCGGCGTTCAGGAAATTTTCTATCAGGTGTTCGACAAGGGAACGCTGCGTGACGGCGAAGGCCGCGACATCGATTTCAAGAACACCACCATCGTCATGACCGCCAACACCGGTTCGGAAATGATCGCCGCACTTGCCGCCGATCCCGAGACGATGCCGGGGGCGGAAGCGCTGGAAGCGATTCTGCTGCCGGAATTGCAGAAGCATTTCAAGCCCGCCTTCCTCGGCCGCACGACTGTGCTGCCCTTCATGCCGCTTGGGCCGGAGACGCTGTCCGGCATTGTCGACATCCAGATCGGCCGCATCCGCGAGCGGGTTGGCGCGAGCTACGGCACGGCGCTTTCACTGTCTGCGGAGGCTCGGCAGGCGCTGATTTCGCGCGCCCGCATGAGCGAGATGGGCGCTCGCGCAATCGAGGTCATGATCGCGCGCGACCTCCTGCCTGTTCTTTCGACCTATTTCCTCGATGCCGTCGCGGCCGGGAAAAAGATCAAAGGGATCGCCATCAATTATGACGGCCATCGCTTCGGCCTCGACGCCGAGGAGGCCGCCGCACAGGAATTCGGCACGCCGGGGGAAAGCCGGTTGTCGGATGAAGTAGCCCCGAGCCGCAAACGCGCTCGGGGAGCAGGACGAAGAAAGGCGACTACGCCTTAGACGCAACTAGGCACTCAACCGCCAATAGGAGAGCTTACAGAATGCCGATTTATCTTCAGATCGACGGTATCCAGGGTGATGCGACCCACGAGCAGCATCGCAAGTGGATGGATATCGAAGCCATCCACTGGAACGTTTCCCGCAACATGAACACCTCCGCTGGTTCGGCGGCCAACCGCGAAGCTTCCGAGCCGACCGTTTCGGAAGTGATCCTCACCAAGGTCAGCGACTCCTCGTCGACCAAGCTCTTCCAGGAGGCCTGCTCTGGCCGCACCGGCAAGCGCTCGGTCATCCATCTCGTCACCACGGGCAATCCCGGCGATACCTATATCGAGTATTCCCTCGAGAACACGCTGATCGCCAGCTACTCGATCGATTCCAACGGCGACCGCCCGGTCGAGACGATCAAGCTGAACTTCACCAAGATGGAGGTGAAGTACACGCCTTACGACGACAAGCACTCGCCGCAGTCGCCGATGATCGCTTCCTACGATCTGGCGACCACCAAGGCCGCTTAATATCCGACTGGAGCGGCCGCCTTTCATTATGGCGTCCGCTCACTTCATTGTCGTCGCGGGCTGAAGGAAGTCTTTCCCATGAGCGGATTGGACATCGATAATGTCAAACTGACGAACTACCATCTTATCGTCGAGGAAGTCTTCGACGAAAGTGTTTTCGGCATGGTGGCGCCCAGCTTCAAAATTAAGGGTGTCAAGGGAATCGGCACCAGTCATCTTCAGGTGATGCGCAGCGTCTACACGCTTGCGATCGGCGAAGATGTTTACTTCAAGGGCAGCAAACTACAGGGCTCGCCGGGCGTGAGGGAACTGCTATCGGAATTCTTTGAATCCGGAACGCAGCTGACGACCCGTCCAAACGGCCGCACGACGGTGATGCACCGCTATCTCGGCAAGAAGAACATCTTCACAGCCAAGGCGCTGGAGCACTACAAGACCTCCGTCACGTTGAATTTCCTTCGCATCTACGGCGAGGATCCGGCGCCGACGCGTCTGCTCTACGGCAATCCGGCAGTGACCTTCATCCAGAAGACCGGGGAACGGCCGATGGCAGCAGCCTATTTCAACGGCAACAACAATCGGTTGGAACTTCTTCACTATTTCGATCGGCGCACCCTTGTCGACGGCTTCCTGAAACGCTTCTCGGAAGCATCTGCTGAGGCCGTAGGCTAAGAAGGTCTCTATCGATCAACGATATGTCGTCGGCAATCTGAACTCTTTGATTTTGTGAGCTGGTGGATGAAGTCTTCGCTCGGCAATGGCCGTAATTTGCGCAATGCGTGGAAGCGAGATAGCTGGATGGGCCCTGTCATGGCCATCCTGCTGCTTGTCGGCGCAGCGCCGGTCCAAGCGCAGCAGTCCGATATCTGGCGGATGAGCAACCAGCAGCTCCTGGAAGCGCTCAAGGGCGATGCCGCGCCTGATATCATGAATCCGGAACTTCGCCGGCAAACCTCGTACGAGCGTGGCGCGGCCTATGTCGCCGGCGTTGCCGATGCGACAGATGGAAAGACCTGGTGCATTGAAGGCGGTGTCCTCATTCACGAGCTGACGGACCGCGTCTTCAGCCATCTGCAAACACTGGCACCGGAGGCTCTGCAGCAGAATGCTGCGATCTCTGTGTCCGCCGCCCTCAGCAAATCCTTTCCCTGCACAGAAAAATGATTTTGGAGCCGACATGATCAACGTAGCTTTCGATGAGCTTTACGCCAATTATCCGAGCAGCACCACATATCGGCCTAACTATGTCAGTCAGCAGGATCTTTTTCGCGAGCTTGGTTGGGACGCGCTTCTGAACAATCCGCTCTACGCGAATACCTGCGCCGTGCGCGTCAGCCTCGCCTTCGTGAGGTCCGGCATCAAGATCTCCCCGAAATCTCACAATATCCTCAAGGGAGCACACGCCAACAAGGGCCTGGAGGTCTCCATGCGACGGCTCGCCGATCTCTTGGCGACCACTCGGTATCTCGGCAACTACGAATCCTACACCTCCAAGACGGCGCAATCCGGTATTGGAGCCCGCAAGGGCGTCGTCGCCTTCAACGGCATACCGGGTTATCGGGGAGGCGGGCATATCGATCTGGTCATCGGGGCCGCCGACGCGGCTCAGTGCGCCTCTTCCTGCTACTACCAATCCCAGTCGATCTGGTTCTGGCCGCTCCTGTCGAGCCGCACGTCTTAAGGTTTGAGGTCAACTCATGAACGATCAGCCCTCTGCCGCCGACTTCATCCAGGCGAACCGTATTCTGAAGATCGTCTCGCCGCTCGGCGAGGACCAACTTCTGCCGGAGCGCGTGACGATCGATGAAGGCATTTCTTCGCTCTTCGAAATGAAGGTTTCCGCGCGCGCCAAGAAACCGTCGGTCAAGCCGGAGGAGCTGATCGGCCGGCTGATGGATGTCTCCGTGGAAGTGCAGCAGGGGGATGGCGAAGGCGCCGTGCGCCGGCCGTTCAACGGGCTGGTGACCGAACTCAACGAAGGGCCGCCGATCACCCGTGGGCTGCGCTCCTACTCCATGGTGCTGCGGCCGCAGATGTGGCTGCTGTCGCGCCGCTCCGACTGCCGCATCTGGATGGACAAGACCTCGATCGACATCGTCGAGACGCTGTTTTCCGAACACGGCATCCCGGCACCCGACACCTCGGGCGTGATCACGCCACCGCCGCCGCAGCATTATTCGGTGCAGTGGAACGAAACCGACCTTGCCTATCTCACCCGCCGTTTCGAGGAGGACGGGCTGTTCTACTGGTTCTCCCACGAGGACGGCAAACACAAGCTGCATGTGGCCGACAGCGCCCAATCCTGGCTCGGCCCCTCGCCATCGGCGCAGGGGGAGGGTCGGGTTCGCCTGGCCCAGGGCTCCGCCGACCGCAACCACATTACCGAGTGGAGCCGGCGTTATTCCTACGTGCCGGGCCAGCGCGCCGGCGCCGACTGGAACTTCGAAACCCCGCGCATGGTGCCAGGCACCATGACCCCGTCGCTCGTGCAGATGCCGGAGGCGACCAAGCGCGAACTCTACGAATATCCGGCGCGCATTTCTTCCGTCGCCGAGGCGGAGCGGGCGGAAAAACTGAGGATGCAGGCCTCCGAAGCCGATCACGACCGGGTCTTCGGCGGCTCGACATCCCGCATCCTGGAGGCGGGACGCCGCTTCACCCCCTATGAAGTCGCCCATCCCGATCATGTCTATGAGGAGCATGTGGTGGTCAAGGCGACCCATACCGTCGTCGACCGCTCCTACGAGACCAACAGCAACGAGCCGGAATATACCAATACCTTCGAAGCGGTGCCGTCGCGGGTGCCGATGACGCCGCACCGCGAGACGAAGCGGCCGCGCATCGAGGGCACGCAGGTGGCGATCGTCGCCGGCCCTGCCGGCGAGGAGATCCATCCCGACCAGTACGGCCGCATCAAGCTGTGGTTCCCCTGGGACCGTAAGGCCAAGAAGGACGGCTCCGACACCTGTTGGGTGCGCGTCAGCCAGGTCTGGGGCGGCGGCACCTGGGGCGCGCAGGTCATTCCGCGCATCGGCATGGAGGTGATGGTCGCCTTCGTCGATGGCGACCCCGACCGGCCGCTGGTAACGGGCGTAGTGCCGAACCCCTCCAACACGGTCCCCTACGATCTGCCGGCCAACAAGACGCGCATGGTCATGCGCTCGAATACGCATAAGGGCACCGGCTTCAACGAAATGACCTTCGAGGACGAGGCCGGCCAGGAAAACATGTTCTTCCATGCGCAGAAGGACCAGACGACACGCGTGCTGAACGACCGCACGAAGCGCATCGACCGGCACGAGGTCTCAGCGATCGGCGCGAACCGAACGGTCGAAGTCGGCGGCAACCAGAAACACGAAGTCGGCGGTTCGATGAACACCGTCGTCGGCGGCACGGGGCCGATGGCCATGGCGCTGATGGGGGCTGTCACCGGCCTTTCCGGGCATACGGCCGGGCTGCTGGCGCAGGCTGGGCAAATTGCAGGCGGCGGTGGGCCGGGGCTTGCGGCCTTTGCCGGTACGCTTGCGTCGTCAGCGCTCGGTTTCTTAGGCGCCGGTGGTCTTGGCAGCCGTGAGGGGGTCGTCTCGGGACCAAGCCCGCGCGCCGATGCCGGTACGGCACTTGCCGGTTCAGGGACCGGCGTGGGCGATGCGGCTTCAGGCCTCTTCCCGCTTCCCGGCATCATGAACACCATTGTCGGCTCGTTCAAATCCGACACGATCGGCATCGCCCGCGCCGAGCAGATCGGCGTCAGCAAGGTGACCAATGTCGGCCAGACATCGCTGGAGAGCGTCGGCAAGTTCAAGAAGATCGCCGTCGGCGAGGAATTCGTCATCGAATGCGGCGATTCCAAATTCATCATGAAAGCCAATGGCGAAGTGATCATCCTCGGCAAGACGTTCAACTTCGTTGCGACCGGACACTTCCAGATGCGCGGCAAGCCGATTGATCTGAACTGAGGAGGAAGTTCGCTTGGAACTGATCAACCGGCTTCCCTTTCCGGCTATGGCCTTCCGGCAGTTCGATGCGAACGGGGATTTGGATTGTGTCGTGTCGGTTCGTGGCACGTTCGAACATGTTCAAAACGACAGATTGCGGTTACGTCGCGAGCAGGAATACTTCCAGTGGGAGGACGCCTATGACGGCGACCCCCATGCCAGCCCTCTCCTGCGCCAGACCGATCTCACGCCAGAGAAGGTAGGCACCGACATCACTTTCCTCGGCAATGCCTATGCGCCGGGCAGCACTCCAGCATCGTCATGGCAGGTCGGTCTGCGCGTCGGACAGCTCTCCAAAAGGCTTGAAGTCCATGGCGCGCGCTTCTGGCGCCCCGTCATCAAGGAAAAGTGGGCCGGCTTTTCGGCAAAGGAAGCCAAGCGAGTGCTGACGGATTGGCAGTTGAGCGAAGCCGAACAGGCATTGTCGGTACCGATGTGCTGGAGCAAGGCCTATGGTGGACAAATTCCCGGTACGGGCGATCCGGAGACCGAAACGCCCGCCGATGTTGAAGCGCGCAATCCGCTCGGCTGCGGCATCGTCAATCTCGACATGTCGACGGATCATGCAGCTGTCGCAGCACCGCAAATTACTCTGCCGGGACTGACGCTGAACTGGCGCGAGCCGGCCGAGCCCCAGGGATTGGGCTTGGTGTCGCCTTGGTGGCGATCTCGCCAGCAATATGCCGGGACCTATGACGATGCTTGGCTCAACGACCGTCACCCGCTTCTGCCTAGGGATTTCGACGCACGCTTCTGGCAATGCGCCCATCCAGATCTCACAGCAGTTCCTTATCTGACCGGGGACGAAGGTTACCAGTTGGATGATTTGCACCCCCAGTTTGCGCGTGCCACCGGGCGACTGCCCAGCATAACGCTGGGGGTCCACTGCCTTTGCGAGGACGAGGATCAGGACGAATGGCATGTGTTGAAACTGGATGGCGTACATTTCGACTGGCGAAACGATGATCGAGTAATGCTGACCTGGCGGGTTCGCTTCCCGTTGTCTAAAGCGGAGAAAGGAAAACTGACGCTGACGCGTGTTCAACTAAGGACTCCAGTCGCCGAAATCCCGGAGAGGGAGATCGCATGAGCATCCCTCGCGACAATTATGTTGGCGACCCCCACTACCCCGCGCCCTGGACGACGATGCAGCCGCGAGAAGGACTGCGCGATCTCGACGAGGCGAGGATCGTGTCGCTGTCGCCGGATGTCTGCCTTACTCCCGTCGGGTCGTCCGTCGTTCCAATCCCCTATCCGGTCGTGGATTTCTGCGGCCACGACAGAGACTATACGCCCTCCGTCCGCTTCACCGGCAAGAAGGTGATGGTCATGCGATCCTGTACGACGCATGTGCATGGCGATGCTCCCGGCGTACGCAAAGGCGTCAGATCGGGAACCGTCGAAAGCATCTGCGAACCAATCGGCCATGCGGCTGAGGTGCGGGCGGAAAGTTCTCACGTTATCCGTCATCTGGACCGTTTCTGGATGAATAACCGGAATACGCAGGGCGAAGCGATCTTCGTGCGCGACACCAGCACCTACGCTGCCCTTCTGGATGACGATCCAATACGAGGATCGCTTCGCTCCCAGTCGAAACCCATTCAACTGGCTTTCGATTCCAGCAGCCCTGAAGGCCAGAGGCTGCTGAGGCAATTTATGGGAGATGCGCTGGAGAAGGCGCCAGCACCGGCAAAGATACCCATTCCGCCAAAGATCCCAACCCCGCCTGCGGGCGGTTCGATACTGCAGCGCCTCGGAATATTCGGGAAAGTTCTGGGGCCAGTCTTATTCCTGACCAGTGGCGGTACGCCTGATTTGGACAATGCAATCCTTGCGGAGAATGCGGCGGAGAGAGAACTGGCCGGCATTCATCCTCTTGGAAGCGCGGAAACCGCTCTCTATGATCAAACAAAATCACGAATAGCCAAGCATCTCTTTGACGCCTATGGCGATCCGTTTTCGGGGCCTGACGAAGACTACATCGCCAAGGAGCGCGATTATCTCAAAAAATCTATTGAGATCGAGAGGAGCAAAAAGCTTCCGGTGGCTTTGGAGAACGGCGTTCGGGTCGATACGGAGGAGAAGGATAAATGGCCATGCGTCGTCGGTCCATATAAGTATGTCGAGACGATCTGCCCCGGTGAGGCGCACCACATTATTCCCGACATGGTGTATCGTTTGGGCACGGCGCCGGAAACGCAGGCAGAGAAAGATTCCACCGCAGGACGCATCCCGAATTCGCCGACCTATAACCAGGGACAGGCTATTTGCCTTTCACCTGGGATGCATCGTACTGATGACGATGCGGTTCACAAGTCACTCAATCCGGCCCTCGCCAGCTTAGGAAAGAACTATAATCCTCAGGGGACGGCTCCGCTCGGTAAGATCAGAGATGAGGCACACAAGGCGATTGATCAGATCGAGGAGTTGCCCGAGAAATGTAAAAAAATGGCAAAGGATGCGGCGGACGCCCAGGTCAATATCAAATTCAGACAACCTGGTCGCACTACGCTACGACCTCCCCGGTTGCCGGGTGGACAACGCGTGATCGATGTCCTGAAGGCCGGCACTTATTGAGGAAAGAACATGAAGCCATTCGATCCACTCCGCCTTGATCGAGCCATTGCTCTGGGAAGAGACACGTTCTGCGTCGTGTTCAGCGGCAAGGAATATGAGGATATGTATTCCTACATCCTTGTTCACGAAGGGGGGTTGGAGCAGCCATGGTCCCGCTCCGATATTCCGCGCAAGATCGACGGTCTTACCGGTAGAATGGGAGAGGATGGTCGACCGATCATCTACGCTCTAAGCGATGAAGGCGATGTTTATACCCTACCCATGGGGCAGAACTCCTCGCATCGGAAAATCGAAGGAGCTGGCGTCTATTCCGACGATGCGACCGACCTCGGATACGTCAACTCCATAGCTCTGATTGGGAATGCGTTGTTCGTAACCGGCTATCACTCGCAGCTTTACCGTCTGACCGAGAGCGGCATAACCTGGTTTCACAAGGAAAAGCTGCCGCAAGCACCAGAAACCTACGATTATCTCCTCTTCGGCGATCTGGATGGCTCGACCGAGAGCGACCTCTATATGAATGTGACCTATTCACCGACAAGCACAAACAGGGAATTGACGGAGGAAGAGGAGGAGGAGATGGGCCGCCTCTACCTTGCCGGTCGGAACGAAGAGGCTGCAGCCATTCGAAGAGCCTCAGAGGGGCCAAGCCGTGTCCTGGAAGGCCGCCTTTATCACTGGAATGGGCAGGAATGGCAGGTCGTCGCCAAACCACGCTCGGGAAAATATTATCCGGAACCAGCTACGCTTTCGGACATATTCGTCGAGTCCTCAGAGAAGGTCTGGGCTGTTGGCGGTAATGGTGTCATTTTGGTCGGGAATGCCGAACATGGATTTCAGGATATTTCCTTCAAGGGAAATGATGAAAAACTGCGTTCAATCACGAAATTCAAGGATCGGATGGTGATCGCATCAGACTACGCTTTGCACTGGTTCGATGGGCATCTGCTGTCACCTTTGAAGCCCATCCTTGATCCGAGCATCAATCGCAACATTCCGAACCCTCTCAAAGTCCAGGCCGTCGACGATGTCCTGTATTATTTCGACTCGAAGCATGGTGTGCACACCTTTGACGGTGATCGCTGGACAGAAATCGAAATTCCACCTGAATTGTTGGAACGCCATTTCAAAGGGTTGCCGTCTGAGCCTCGATGATTGACGCTAGCGACGACGATGAAGATTTCGAGGAGCTCTATGGAGAGCTAATGGTCGCACCCGTCAAATTCGTTGTCGCTTGCGCCGCAGCCGACGGCATCTTCGTTATCGCGACGATCCCTGACGAACTGCCGGAGGATGCGGAATTTACCCGTCTTTACTACCTGTGCCCAGAAACGGAAGAGGTGTGGCACTACCGGGATTGGCCCAACGAACAGGTGGTGTCGCTATGCCTGCGCCGAGAGCGGGAAGGGGTGAGACGCGCAGCCTGCGCCTTGACGGGGGAAGGAGACATCGAGATCGCGAACTCCGCGGACGAGACCTATGAAAAAATCTCCGGCGCGGGTCTGATGGGAGCGCGCGCGCTGGGCGCGGTGACGCGGATCAGAGAGATAGGCTCTACCTTGTTTGTCTGCGGCAATTACGGACAGGTCTATCGGCGCGACGAGACCAGTTGGACGCCTATCGATGGAGAACTGACGAAACTTGGCAAAAGCGCCCGCAGCTTGCCGTTCCCAGATGCCGCGTCGGTTTCCGACGACATGTTGCGCCAGTTTACGCAATCAATGCGGCAAGCGCCCAACTTCAACGATATTGGCGGCACAAGTGAGACAGACATCTATGTTTGCGGCAATGGTGGAAATCTCTTCCACTACGACGGCAAGGCCTGGGCGAAGATCGACATCCGATCTGACGCCATCCTGACCGCCATGCATAGCATCTCAGCAGACGAAGTGTTGGTCGTGGGTGAAGACGGCATCGTTTTGACTGGGAACGCCCGGGCTGGCTTCCGCAGTTTGGGCGAATTTTTCCCCGGCGATTACATCTGGTCGGTCCGCAGCTTCCAAGGGAGGACCTATTTAGGAACCTTGCACGGCCTCTACGTGCTAGAAGGTTCTCGTGTGAGGCTGCTCACGAGCGGAAAGTTGGACGGCAAGACACAGGTCATCAGCCTCGACAGTGTGTCTGATAACGCTTTGTGGATAGCGACCAATCGTCATGCGTTCTGTTACGACGGCACCGCGTTTACCTTCTATGAGCATGGCGACAACTTTGCGTACTAACGGCTTTCGTATACCGAACCCACTGCAATGAAGAAACCAGCTGTCATAGGCCGTTCAAGGGCGATGGCGGGAAGGACAGCCTTGACCAAATCGCACGTGACGAGCTTGACGAAGTCTGTCGATAAACTCGGTCAGGCGCATAAGACGTGGCTGAAAAATCAAACTCCAACATCTTCGAGATCGAGTGGTTCGACGAATTTCTCTCTGCTTACAAGATCGATAATGTCATTCGCCCGAGCGCGGCCGATGTGACAACTCGAAGCTTTTCGCACGATCGGTCATTACCGTCTGATCGATCATTAATGTGCGCTACGCCATGAGCGCACTCCATATGGTGGAGATATCCAGTTCTTGATTGGAGGTCGCGTGAACAACTACCAAGCAAGGCTCGATTCCATCGTCGAGGACTTCGCTGCCCCGGAAAGCGGGACTGCCGCCCCCGATGTCGGGCCCTATCGCGGCAGGGTACCGGAGGCGCTGATCGACTGCTGGCAACAGAACGGCATCGGCACTATTCTCGACGGCTATTTCCAATTCTGCGATCCTGCGCGATATAGCGGCGTCGTGAGACGTGTCTTCGCTGGTGACCCCGAAATCCATCCCGAGCAGACGCATGTCCTGGGGTTCGGCGCGTTCGGAACGATAATCGCGTGGAACGAAGTTTATCAGAATGTGACCATCGACCTCGTGAATGGTCAGGTATCGTGCCAGGCGCTGGTCAACGGCAAGACCTACGATCCGAATATTGCCGTTACCAGCGAGGTGATGTTGCTCGATGACCCGACCTTCGACGAATACGATGCTGACGCCCAAAAGCTTTTCAAGCCGGCGCGTTCGAAGCTCGGCAAGCTCGGCATGGGGCAGATCTATGGGTTCAGGCCGATCCTGGCGCTCGGCGGTAACAGGGCTTTGGCAAATCTGTCGATCTGCGAGGCATTGCCGCATATGGCGATCTTGGCACAGGCGCATGAGATGCGATTGATGGACAACGCTCCATTCCCGCCGCAGCCGGTACGTCGGATCGGAAGCTGATGCTAGGCGCCGGTTTGAGCAGAGGGAGCTAAGGCTTTTCATGGAGCAATATCGGGAAAAACTGGAGGCCGTAATAGCCAAGTTCACTGCCGGTGGGGCCGAGAAGGGCCAAGGCGGTCCGGCGGATCCGCGCAAGTACGAAGGACGCCTGCCCAGGTCGGTCTTCCAGCTCTGGCAAAGGCTCGGCTTCGGTGTTTTTCTGGACGGCTATTTTCAGCTTTGCGACCCGGACACATACCATCCGATCCTCGATCAGGCACTGGGGCGCGACTCTGATCTAGAGCCAAGCCGGACACATCCGGTCGGCTTCAGCGCATTTGGCGAAATCATCGCCTGGAACGAGGACCACCGTGATGTCCGCGTCAATCTCGTTGACGGCCAAGTATCCTGCCGTTGGCTCCTTGCGCCCAAGCAGGGAATCGATCCCAATATAACGCTTTTGACGCGCCTGCTGCTGGCTGATGACGCTTCCTTCGATCCACTCGACGTGAAGGGGAAGCCACTTTTCAAGTCCGCCCGGTCGCGGCTCGGCAAAGTGGAGCCTGGCCATATGTACGGCTTCAATCCTATCCTCGCTTTCGGCGGCAATCGTACCGCCGCTTGCCTCGTTGCCTGCGAAGCCTTGCCACACATGAGCATCCTGGCGCAGGCACAGAACCTCAAGCTCATGGACATGAATTCATATCCGCCGCGGGTGGTGCGGACGATTGGATGATCGGCGACAGGTGCCTGCTTGTTTGTGTGAGCCCGAAACAAAAGGCAGTAATAATGAGCGAACTTTTCATTACCTATCAAAATGCTTTGAAGGATTTTGGCGAACCGCAGGGCGGATCACCACTGTCGTCTATCACACTGGACGCTTACCGCGGTCGAATTCCGGATAGTTTTCTTGACTTTATGAGCCTTAATTCCGCGGGCAAGTGGCTGCAGGGCTATTTCAGTTCTGCAATCCGGAGGACTATCAATCGGTCCTGGCGCTGATTCTTGGCGGCGATGAGGACCTGAAGCCGGAAAGAACGCATGTTCTCGGATTTTCGGCTTTCGGGGAGATAGTCGCCTGGAACGAAGATTATAAAACCATCAAAATCAATATGCTTTATGGACGCGTCAGCTGCTCGGAATTGTTTTCGCCCGAGCCTGATATGGACTCTGAAATCACGTTGGGCATTGCGATCGGCAATGTGAACGCAGATTCCTACGACAATCCTGACGAAAATGGGAAGCCGATGTTCAAGCGCCTGCTCCGCGCACATGGCGAACTGGAAGTGGGGCAAATCTACGCGCCCAAACTTCACCCGGCTCTGGGCGGGCCGATTACCATCGACAATCTCCGTCCAGCAGGGGCGCTCGCGGCCATGACGATTGCAGCTCAAGCCGGGTCATTCACTCTTTACAACACCACCATACCAGCGGTTCCGGCGGTTCGCGACATTGGGGCATAAGGGGTATTCAAATAAGTCAGCGCCTCCTATGTCCCGATTATTCACCGACAGGCGCATCACCTCGCATCAGGCCGAGCGATTTCAGGTCCTCCCACAGCGCGTGAGGGATATGTCTGTTCCGCGCGCGGTCGTTTGACGCCACTTGATCGATCGACTGCCCACCCGGGATGACGGAAACGACAGCCGGATGGAAGAGCGGAAAGTTGAGAGCCGCGTCCGAGAGGGCGACATTGTAGTTCAGGCAGACCTGCTCTATTCGCCGGACCTTGTCGACGATCTCGGAAGGGGCGTCGGAGTAATTGTATTGCGCGCCAGCAATCGGTCCTGTCGCCAGTATGCCGGAGTTATATGGCCCGCCCAGCACTATGCCGATAGCGCGGGCTTCGCACATGGGAAGAAAGGATTCCAGCGCCTCCTGCTCGAGCAGGGTATAACGTCCGGCAAGCAGAAAGAGGTCGAAGTCGCCACGCTCGGCAAGCGTCTGACACATCTGCCATTCGTTTATGCCGCCACCGATGGCCTTCACCACTCCCTGGTCGCGCAGCGAGATCATTGCCTGATAGCCGCCGCTCATGAATTGCTCGAAATAGTGGTCGCAGGCCGCCTGGGTGCCGTGGTTGAAGACATCCAGATCGTGTACGAACAGAATATCGAAGCTGTCGAGGCCGGTGCGCTCGAAAGAGGCTTCGAACGATCGCATGACGCCATCGTAGCTGTAGTCGAAAACTTCCCGGCGACTGGGAGTATCGAAGAATTTGCCGATGCCGGTCCGCTGTTCGGGTCGGCAGACCTTCATGATCCGGCCGACTTTTGTCGACACCACGAAGTCTTCGCGCTTTTTGGTTGCAAGGAAGCGGCCGACTCGCCTTTCTGCAACGCCAAGCCCGTAGAGCGGCGCGGTGTCGAAGTAGCGGATGCCGTATCGCCAGGCAGCATCCAATACGGCTGCCGCCGCATCATCGGTGATTGCTCGATAGAGATTGCCGAGCGGCGCCGTGCCAAACCCGAGTTCCGTAAAGGTGAGCCCGCCGTCTCCCCTGCGATCCCAGTGTCGCGTCTTCATGTCAACTCAGTACCCTATATTTGCCTGCCACCGGTACGAGTTTGATCGTCCCGTTTGATATCGACCGCGAACGCTCCCCGCAGGCTCTCACTTGTCGCGACGTGACAGTTAATATGGCGCTCCCACACGGGCTGTCGATATCATCGCCTTTCCGGTGCTCATGGCGTGGAAGTCCGGCTGGTCTGCATCAACTGCTCGCGTTGGGACTTCACACCCAAGGAGGTAAAGGGCAAAACCGGCGTGCGGTGCAGCTCGGCATGCGTCCGATACGGAGATTGGCGACCGCCGATGCCGTGCATTGCGGCCGCGCGCACCGACGAGCCCTTGCGGCAACAATAGGAGCTGTTCGCACACAAGTGGAACACTACACCGAATTCGTTACCTTCCGATTTAACGAAGCTCAAACCAGTATCGTCGTATAACAGGTTCGTTACATGGTTGGGGAAGGTGGATCAAACGCGGTGAATGGCATCTGGACGCAATTCGGCGGCAACCTTTCCTTCGTATCCCTGGCAATGTCGCTCTGGGCGCTCTTTTCGATTCAGTTTCAGCGCCGGTCCTTCATGCAGGAGAGGATCGCCCTCGGAATCATAGCCGGCGGCGCCTCCATCGGATCGATATTGCTCGCCATCGAATTTCATCCGGGCATCTATATCGATCTGCGATTTTCGCCGCTTGCATTGGCCGGCATGTTCGGTGGGCCGATCGCTGCGGCTTTTGCCGCTTCGCTCGCGATGGCCTTTCGATTTGCCGTCGGCGGCACGGCGATGGTCGACGGGATCATCACCATGGCTGTGGCTGCCGGCATTGGTGTGGCCGGCCATTTCTGGACCCGCAAGAGATCTCCGGTGCTTATGGATGTTGCGTTGCTGAGCCTCGCCCTTGGCGTTGCATTGGTCCTATCCATGGCTGTCCTTCCCACTCTGGTGAGTGCTCAGGTGCTCGCCGGCGTCGGTTTTCCCCTGACCGCGTTGAATTGCCTGGCAACCGTTCTGGGCGGTTTCGTTCTGCTGAAGACACAGCAATGGGAGCTCGAACGCAGCATTTTGGTGACGGCGTTTTCGCAGTCGCCCGACTATCTCTATGTGAAGGACCGAAACAGCCGGTTCATCACCGTCAATGAAAACATGACCCGCCTCTTCCGTTTCCGAACGACGGCGGAGATGATCGGATTGTCGGATTTCAATCTGATGTCGCGACCGCTCGCCGAGAAACTCTATTATCTCGAGCAGCAGGTCATAGACACCGGCGTGCCGCTGATCGATTCCACCGAATATATCGAAGGCAGATTCCTGCTTGCCTCCAAGGTGCCGCTCCGGGACAAGCAGGGCCGAGTGATCGGCCTGGCCGGCGTGACACGTGATGTGACAGAGCGCACGGCGCTGGAGCGGGAATTGCGTGAAAGCAAGAACCTCTTGTCGCATGCAATGGCCGGCATGTCGGATGGTATCGCCATGTACGACAGCAAGGGTTTTCTTATCTTTTGCAACGATCAGTACCGCAGCGCCTTTCCGCTATCTGGCGATGCCCGGGTGGTCGGCGCGCATATCAGCGACATCCTGCGCCGTGTCGTCGAAACCGGCGAGCGGCCGGGCGTCGTCGAGGGGGATCCGGAAGAGTGGATCAAGCTCACCAGCGCGACGCTGCACAGCAATAAGGACGAAGAGGTTCAGCTCCACAACGGCGACTGGCGCAGCATCCGGACGCGACTGGCAGATGATGGCACGGCGATGGCTGTCGTCTCGGACATCACGGCGACGAAGCAGGCGGAAATCGCGCTGAGGCTGTCGGCGGAACAACTGAGGAATCTGGCCGAGACCGATGGGCTGACCGGCATCGTCAATCGTCGCGCCTTCGATGAAGCTTTCGCGCGCGAGACCGCGGGCAGCGCCCGGAGAAACACGCCGTTCAGCCTGCTGATGGTCGATATCGACCGCTTCAAGGCCTATAACGATACCTATGGGCATCCGGCCGGAGACCAGTGCCTGCGCGTCGTCAGCAAATGTCTGCGCCAATCCGTCAGCCGGCCGGCGGACATCGTCGCGCGCTATGGTGGCGAGGAATTCGTGGTGTTCCTTCCCGACACCAGCGCCAAGGGTGCGATGATCGTCGCCGAGCAATTCGCCCGTCGCCTGGCCAAGGAGAATATGGTTCATTCCGGCAGCGAATTCGGGCGGGTCACAGCCAGTATCGGCATATCCTGTGCGACCGGAGCAACGCTGCGCGCCAGCCCGAACCGTCTGCTCGCCGAGGCCGATACCGCGCTCTACGAGGCCAAGACGCAAGGCCGCAATCGCATACTGGCGCATTCGCGCGAGAACGGGCATGCGCTGAAGGAAACCGGTTAGACCGAAATCCTGTTCACCTCCCGGAGAATTGCGCGCGCTCGATAGGATTTTTCTATCAAGCCATCGCTTGTATGGCCTTGATGTTTGTCCCGCTTCGACAATACACGGGCGCATGGACACAAAATTCATTGGCAAGAAATCGGCGGCGGCCGGAGGCTGGGGTGCTTTGAAGAGCTGCGGGAAGCAGTTGCTTCAAAGCGGGATGCCGATCGCCGGGGCGCGAACGATGCTGAAAGCGAACCAGCCGGATGGGTTCGATTGCCCGGGCTGCGCCTGGGGCGACCCGGAACACGGATCCTCGTTCGAGTTCTGCGAGAACGGGGTCAAGGCCGTCGCCTGGGAAGCGACGGAGAAGCGGGCAACGCTGGCTTTCTTCGCGGAAAATACGGTATCCGAGCTTCGCCGGCTGTCGGATTACGAGCTTGAGCTCAACGGTCGCCTTACCCATCCCATGCGCTACGATGCGATAAGCGACCGCTACCTGCCGGTCGCGTGGGAGGATGCCTTTGCCGAGATCGGCGGCATCCTCAGGGGCCTCGATAATCCCGATCGTGCGGAATTCTATACGTCCGGCCGGGCCAGCAACGAGGCCGCCTTCCTCTATCAGCTGTTCGTGCGCGTCTACGGCACCAACAATTTTCCCGATTGCTCAAATATGTGCCACGAGGCGAGCGGTATCGCCATGCGCCAGGCAGTCGGGGTAGGCAAGGGCACCGTTCTGCTGGAGGATTTCGAAGAGGCCGACGCGATCTTCGTGATCGGGCAGAACCCGGGCACCAACCATCCGAGGATGCTTGGCGATCTGCGCCGGGCGGCACTTCGCGGCGCGCGCATCGTCGTCTTCAATCCGATTCGCGAGCGTGGCCTGGAGCGCTTCTCCGATCCGCAGGACAAGATCGAAATGCTGCGCGGCGCGTCCACCGATATCGCCAGCCATTATCTCCAGCCGCATCTCGGCGGCGACATGGCCGCGGTTCGCGGGATGGCCAAGGCCGTGCTGGCTGCGGAAGACGCCGCCGTCGCCGCCGGTCTGCCGCCGGTCCTCGACCATGCATTTCTTGTCGAACACTGCGCGGGTTTTGCCGAATACCGGGCAGCGGTGGAGGCGACGAGCTGGGCCGACATCGAAGACCAATCGGGATTGAGCCGAGAGGAGATCGAACGAGCAGCCGATGTCTATATCGCTGCCGAGCGGGTCATCTGCACCTGGGCGATGGGCGTGACGCAGCATCTGCATTCGGTGGCAACGATCCGAGAGATTGCCAACTTCATGTTCCTGCGCGGCAATATCGGTCGGCCCGGCGCCGGCCTCTGCCCGGTGCGCGGCCATTCCAACGTGCAGGGCGACCGAACCGTCGGCATCAACGAACAGCCGTCGGACGATTTCCTCGATGCGCTGGAGGCGCATTTCCGCTTCACCGTCCCGCGCCAGCACGGCCACAATGTGCTCGGCGCGATCGGCGCGATGCTTGACGGCTCGGCCGAGGCCTTCATCGGGCTTGGCGGCAATTTCGCCCGTGCCACGCCCGACAGCGCACTCGTCGAGAAAGCGCTTCGGCGGCTGAAACTGTCGGTGCATATCGCAACCAAGCCGAACCATTCGCATCTGATGCCTGGCGAGACGGCCTTTATCCTGCCGTGCCTCGGACGGACCGAAATGGACCTCAACGCCGCCGGCAGGTCCCAGCTCGTCAGCGTTGAGGATTCGATGAGCATGGTGCATGGTTCCGCCGGCATCAATCGTCCGGCCTCACCGCATCTCCTTTCGGAAGTCGCCATCATCGCCGGCATTGCCCAAGCGACGGTCGGCTCTTCCGTGGTCGACTGGGCGGAACTTGCCGAGGACTATGATCGCATCCGCGATCATATCGAGGCGACCATTCCCGGTTTTGAACACTACAATGCGCGCCTGCGCAAGCCGCGCGGTTTCCACCTGCGCAACACCGCCGCCCATCGGGAGTGGCGGACGTCCACAGGCAAGGCGTCATTCTCCTGCCAGGCGCTTCCCGAACAGACGGTGCATCAGCGGGCGCGAAAAGGCGAGGGACGCTTCGCCCTGCAGACGTTCCGCTCGCACGACCAATACAACACCACGGTCTACGGCCTCGACGACCGATACCGCGGCGTCTACGGAGAGCGGCAGGTCATCTTCATTCATCCGGAGGACTTAAAGGCGATGAATGCCGAGGCCGGCGACCGCGTCGATGTGGTTGGCGAGCACGATGACGGCATCGAGCGCGTCGCACGGAATTTCCGCTTCATGCCCTACGACATTCCGCGAGGCAGCATCGCCGGCTATTATCCCGAGCTGAACGTGCTCGTGCCGCTTGGCAGCGCCGGCGAGGAAAGCGATACGCCGAGCTCGAAATCGATCATGGTTTCCTTCCGTCGGCGACATGCCGCGTGAGCGAAGAGGCATCCGACGCCGGCCGATTTCTCGCTCTTGTCGCTGCAGCGCAAGACAGGGATGCCAGGCTGACGCCGATACAGGCCGGCCTGCTCGTCGCCGCGGAGCTCAAGATCGCATCTGACAGCCGCTCTTTCGCACGCAGTCTGGGGATCGCGCATGCGCTTGTGCTGCGGGAACTCAATGCACTCGCCGAGGGTGATGACACGCTTGAGATCGTCAAGCGGGATCCGAGGACGATGCGAGCGTTCTACAGATTGGCGAAGTCCTGAAGCAGGTCGCGCAATATTTGCAGCGAGTTGCGATGTCGGCGATGCCGGCCGGCTTATCGACCGCTCACGCGCTTCCTCGTGTCTGAGGGGTATTCCCCATAGGTCGTTTTATAGACCGCGGAAAAGCGGCCGAAATGAAAGAAACCCCATTTGAGGCAGACGGCCTTCATCGTCTCCTTGCTTTCGGGATCGAGCAGATCCTGGCGCGCCGCGCGCAGGCGAAGCATCAGCAGATAGGCGGCGGGAGACGTTCCCTTGAAGGCGCGGAAACCCGTTTCGAGTGCCCTGCTCGATACGCCGGCCGCTTCGGCAACCTTCGGCATGGTAATAGGCTGATCGATATTGGCCTGCATGAACTCGATCGCCCTGCGCACATGCCTCGGAGCGATCAGGGCGGGCCCCTTTTCGAGGAAATGCGACAGCCGGTGCGGCACCATGCGCACGACCAGATCGGCAAGCGCCTGCGTCATGTGCGCCATGGCGATCGGCGACTGCAGCAAGGGACCGTCGTCGCGCATTCCGGATATGATCGTTTCGGTGAGATTGCCGATCGTCCGGCCAACCGGCGTCGATAGATCCAGTTCCGGCAGCAGGTCGAGCGATCCACTGAACGGCATTTCGAACGTCTGGCCGATCGTCTGGAGGATAACGGGCCAGTTGATCAGTAGTTCGTCGATGACGTTCCCTTGCCCATGCATGAGAACGCTATCGGGTTCGAAATTGTTGTAGAGAAGCAATTTCCCGTGCCCGGCCTCAGCCTTACGCGCGCCATAGGTCACCCCCATGCCGCCGCGGCGGGGGACGACGAGCGACAAATACTCCGCCGTGCTGGCAGTCGGCTCGATGTTGAACTGAAACTCCGCCTCATGATAGCCGGTCAGCAGGACCGCGCTGTTCGCCATCGAAAAATCCAGTCCCCAATGGAAGTCCTTGGCGCGGCCGACGGGCTCGGCATCAAACGCGCCAAATGCACCACCGAGGGTTTCCACCATGTTGTCGAAGGACGAACCATAGAATCGAAAGGAGAATGGCTTTGCGCTGTTTTCTGTCATGCTGTTCCCGTCACACGGCGGTCGAGATGATGTACGTCGCTCTTTCTGGCCGCAGTCGCTGTCATTCCTTCTCCTCCGCGCTTGGTCAGGGCCTGTTGAATGAAGCGAAGTGCGAGGCCCGGGCGTATATTAGCGAAAATGCGGGCTCAGCGCAGCACGTGGCGGCGCAGGGGAAAGACTTCAACCGGATGCGGGCGTTGAAAGGTGTTCGACCAGGCGAAGTCGAGACCGAGCCTGGCTGGTGCCGGAAATGCGAAAATTTCGAATGTTTTAACGATAATGCCCATCGGTCGGACTTTCCTGGCCGGCCGGCAGGAACTGACAGAGCCGGCAGGACTTGGCAAGCCTTGGCGCTGCTGTCTTTCGTGGTAATCCGATGATGAAACGATTAGCCAGCTTGCACGGACGGCGCGCTTTAATGCGCCATGCAAAAGTCGCCTGCCGAAGGTTCTAAAGTGGACCGCTCGAGATAGCCTTCGGCAGGCTGACAGGCAGTTGGCATACGCACGGGATGGAGTGCGTATGGATGAGCCCCTCCCATCATTTGGGGTGATAGATAGAGGGGTTTGGCTTTCAGACCGTCGACCATCATGGCCACGGTCACGATTACTTTAGTGTTCCGCAGCCATGGAGCAATTGTCGCGCGTCGATATTGTCGGGCGATCGGCTTTTCGCGACGCAGTCTGGACTGGTCCTGCGCAAAATGTACAGGCCGGCGCGCCGCTGTCCCGTCTTCGCCGCTGCGCATCAGAGATTCAATGCGACTCGTCGGCCAATACCTCCGAACGCAATTCCCGGCCAAGCCAATCGGCCGCGCCGTGGGTGGTGGCGAGCACCAGCTGTCGCCTTCCTCGAAAAAACGCTCACCGGCATGATCCAGCAGGGTGACGCCATTGCCGTGCCGTCCCAGCACGCTGACCTCCAGCAGCCACTTGGCTCCGAGCCTCTTCAAGTCCGGCGAAGCGGTACGTCCGCGGTCATGCTGAAGCTCCTTGCCGATGAAGGGATCGGGTGAAAGCATCGTCACTAGGTGCCGCCGATGGCGCGTTCGGCATAATCGGCGACGTGCTAGTCACCCGGCACGCCGTCCCTGGCCATGTTTGCCGTATGCGCCCCGAAGACGATCCGATTGCGCAAGCTGTGCCCCGCGCAGGCTGACGGGCGAAAACAGACGCGGAAAAAGTTTCGACATCGTAATGTCTCAGACAACCGGCTTGCCGGTTGAGTGGCGCGGCGAGGGACCGAAACTCGGTGTCGCCGGCCAACCCGAAAGAGGCCGCGCGCGGAGCGTCAGAGCGCGACCGAAAGGGTATTCTCGCGTCGGGCAGCGATCTCCTGCGAATTCACCATCGCGCCGGCGAGCTGACGGAAGGTGACGAGCCCCAGGGTTTCCCCCGACGGCGACACCACCCTGGCATCGTCGTCCGGCGTGGCGGCCAGCATGCGGACGGCCTCTTCGACCGTCGTGCCCGAGACGATCGTCAATCCGCCCGGTGTGGCGGAATGCAGCGGCGTCATGACGGCATCGACATGGATGACCCGTCCCCGGTTCACTTCCTTGACGAAGTTGGCGATGTAATCGTCGGCCGGGCGCAGCACGATGTCCTGGCTGGTGCCCTGCTGGATGACTTCGCCGTCGCGCAGGATGGCGATCTGGTCGCCAAGCCGCAACGCCTCGTCGAGATCGTGGGTGATGAAGACGATAGTCTTCTTGATCTCCTTCTGGATGTCGAGAAGCACTGACTGCATGTCCGTGCGGATCAACGGGTCAAGGGCCGAATAGGCCTCGTCCATCAGAAGCACCGGCGCATCGTTGGCAAGCGCCCGCGCCAGGCCGACACGCTGCTGCATGCCGCCGGAAAGCTGGTTGGGGTAGCGCTGCTCGAAGCCTTTGAGCCCGACCCGCTCCAGCCAGCGCATGGCGATGTCGATGGCTTTGGCCCGCTCCATGCCCTGCACTTCGAGGCCGAAGATGGTGTTGTCGAGGACGTTGCGGTGCGGCAGCAGCGCAAACTTCTGGAACACCATCGCCGTCTGCTGCCGGCGGAACGTCCGCAATTCGGTCTCGTTCATCTTCACGACGTCCACGCCGTCGACCAGCACTTCGCCGGATGTCGGGTCGATCAGCCGGTTGATATGGCGGATCAGCGTCGACTTGCCCGAACCCGAAAGGCCCATGACGACCTGGATGCAGCCGGAGGGGATCTCGATATTGATATCCCGCAGCCCGAGCACGTGGCCGTGCTTCTGGTTGAGCTCGGTCTTTGTCAGGCCTTTCTGCACCGCCTCGACATGGGCGGCGGGGTTGGGGCCGAAGATCTTGTAGAGGTGGCGGATCTTGATGCCGCCGAAATGCTGCTCAGCCATGGACGGTCTCCCGATGCTTCTGGAGCCTTTTGCCATATGCCTGGCTGACCCGGTCGAAGATGATGGCGATGCCGACGATGGCAAGGCCGTTGAAAATGCCCAGCGTGAAGTACTGGTTGGCGATCGCTTTCAGCACCGGCTGGCCAAGGCCCTGGACGCCGATCATCGAGGCGATGACCACCATGGCGAGCGCCATCATGATCGTCTGGTTGATGCCGGCCATGATGGTCGGCAGCGCCAGAGGCAGCTGCACCTTGAACAGCTTCTGCGACCGCGAAGTGCCGAAGGCGTCGGCGGCTTCGAGCACGTCCTTGTCGACGAGCCGGATGCCGAGATCGGTCAGGCGGATCATCGGCGGGATGGCGTAGATGACGACGGCGATCAGGCCGGGCACCTTGCCGATGCCGAGCAGCATGACGACCGGGATGAGGTAGACGAAGCTCGGCATGGTCTGCATGACGTCGAGGATTGGATTGACGATGCGTTGCAGCCGGTCGGAGCGGGCCATCAGGATGCCGATCGGAATGCCGATGGCGATGGAAAGAACCGTACAGACGAAGATCATCGAGACCGTCCGCATCGTGTCGTCCCACATGTCGAAATAGCCGATCAGCATCAGCGTCACCAGACAGCCGGCGACGACCTTCAGGCTGCGGCTGCCAAACCAGGCGATGGCCAGGATGATCGCGGTGATGATCGGCCACGGTGTCTGCGTCATGAAGCGCTCGGCGGCGATGAGGAAATGCTGCAGCGGCACGAACAGGCTTTCGATGCCGTCGCCATAGCTGCGGGTAAATCCGCGAAAGCCGTCATCGATCGCCTTCTTCAGATTGCGAAGCGCGTCATCGTTCATGTGCGGGAATTTATAAAACCATTCCATCTCGGTTCCCCTTTCGTCAAACAGCCGCGGCAGTCTTTTTGATCTTGTCGGCGCGTGAGAAGCGGTGCGCTTTTCGCGCACCGCAATTTTTGGCTTTAGAGAGCAGCTTCGATCTTCGCGGCTGCCTCCGGCGAGACCCACTTGGTCCAGATGTCCTTGTTTTCTTTCAGGAAGTGCTTGGCACCGTCTTCGCCGGTCGCCTGGTTGTCAGTCATCCACGACATCAGCTTGTTGACCGTGTCGTTGCTCCAGGAGCGCTTCTTGAGATAATCCATGACCTCGGGGCCGACCTTTTCAGAAAAGGGCTTTGCGACGAGGGTCACGACGTGATCGACGGGCCAGGCCGCCGGCTTCGGATCAGGGCAATCGGCAACAGTGATGCAGCGCTTCCATTCGGCGGCATCCTCCGGCACACCGGCTTCGAGCTTGACCATCTGATACTTGCCGAGCAGCGCGGTCGGCGCCCAGTAGTAACCGACCCAGCCTTCCTTGCGTTCGTAGGCCTTGGCGATCGAACCGTCGAGGCCGGCAGCAGAACCGGTGTCGACGAGCGTGAAGCCCGCCTTATCGGCCCCGAACGCCTTATAGAGCTGCGAGGTGACGACCGTGCCGCCCCAGCCCTGCGGGCCGTTGACGATGGCGCCCTTCTTCGGGTCCTCCGGATCAGGGAAGAGTTCCGGATGCTTCAGCACGTCGCCGATGGTCTTGATGTCGGGATGCGCGTCGGCGACATATTTCGGAATCCACCAGCCCTGCACGCCGCCGTCCGGCAGCGGCGAGCCGACCTGCACGATGCGGCCTTCTTCCGTGCCCTTCTTGACGACATCAGGCAGCAGATCGATCCAGGCTTCAGGAGCGATATCAGGCTGGCCCTTTTCGGCCATGGACGTGATCGTCGGGACAGTGTCGCCGACGGTGATGTCGGCGCTGCAGCCGTAACCTTCGTTCAGGATGAACTTGTCCAGGTTGGAGAGAACTTCGGCGCTCTGCCAGTTCATGCTGGCGATGGTGACGGTGCCGCATTCGGCGGCGCTGGCAAAAGACGCGCCGCCAAGCAGGCCGAGCGTCAAACATGTCGATGCGAGTAGTTTCTTCATTCTAGTTCCCTCTATTAGCGGCTGATCTAGCCAGGCGGGGTGCCGCAGTACCCACCCTCAACGGTCGTCAGGAAGCGTCTCCCATACTCACCGATTTCTTGAATGCTGCCGATAGTCCACCTGCCACCGCAGCGTCGAATCCGGCGTCGCGCATGCCTTCGATGGCTGCCGCGGTCGTGCCGCGATGGTCGAGAAAGGCCGCAACGGTATCGTCAGGAGATTCGTCGCGACGTTCCGCGAGGTGGCCGGCGCCGACCAGCACCGTATTGACGGCGCGCCGCGCAATCTCCGTCGAAAGGCCATAGGCGACAGCGTCGCTCATCATGGCGGCAGCGAGCAGTGCGGGAAATGCCGGACCGGATCCGGAAAGGCCCGTGAGGTAGTCGATGTCGCTTTCGCTTGCGACTTCGTCCTGTAACCCGCAAGCCTCGAAAATGGCGCCGACAAGGGCCCGGTCATCTGCGGTGACACCACTCGCGCCGATCCAGGGCGTATAGGATCTGGTTACTTCGGCGGCAGCGTTCGGCAGCGCGCGGACGACGCGACCGGTGTTATGGCGTTCTGAGAGGGCGTCCAGTCGGATGCCCGCCATGACCGAGATGACGAGCTTGCCGCCGGCATCGAGCGTCAGACCATGCCAGTCACCGGGGCGAACGGAGAGAATGATCACCTCCGAGCGGTTGGCAAGCGCCTGATTATCCGAAGTCCAGGAGGAGTTCGGGAAGCGGTGCGGCTGCTCGCCGCGATAGGAGAGACAAAGATCTCGAGAATCGACCAGGCCGGCATCAATGATCGAGCCGGCGATTGCCCCGCCAAGCCAGCCGCCGCCACCGATTATGCCGATCCTCAAGGAAACGCTCATCTCCGGCCTTCCTCTAACTGGGCCGATAGCCGTGCCGGGCGAAGAAGCGATCAAGCTCCCTCTGCTGCGGCACTTCGCCCGTGTAGATCGCAATATACTCCGGAATCCGTTTCATGCGGACGGCGATATCCTCCATCGACTGCATGGAGATGTACCCGATCTGAACGAGGTATGTTGTTCGCGCTCTGACATCCGATGTCGTTTCTGGTATCCCGAACCGCATAAACATGCGCTTCAGCGCCTCCAGCCGGATCTGGTCGGCGTTCTGGACCTCGGCTAAAAGCGCACCGGACTGCAGCGCCCAGCTGCGGATGGCGAACTCGAATTTCGCGTCGAAGAGATCTGTGTTGAGCCAGCAATCGAAGACGTTGAGCATCGCCTCGGCCAGCGATTCCGCGTAAGCCTCGGACTGCTTGATGATGTTGCCGGTGTTTTTGTCGCGCCACCGCGCTACCAATGCGCTCAACAGTTCCTCTCGATCCTTGAAGAACCAGTAGAAGCTCGTCCGCGACAGATTGAGCTTCTTCGCCAAGGGCAGAATTTTCACTGAGTCAACCCCCGACTCGAGCAGGGAATGGTAGGCTGCTTCCAGCCATCCCTCCTGCGATCCGCGCCAGCCAGTGTCATTCAAAGCCTGATCCATGGATTCTCTCCTATCAAATTACGAGGCGGCGCACAAGAAAAATGTACATATGTGTATATATCAATGACTTCGCTGTTTTCCGCGTTGACACCTGTGTACATTGCGAATAGCGTTCCCTGGTCGTTTTTAATCCGGAACCACGGCCCATGTCGAATGATCCTCTCCTTCAGCCTTACCAGCTCAAGCATCTGAAGCTGCGCAACCGTATCATCGTGACCTCTCACGAGCCGGCCTATCCGGAAGACGGTATGCCGAAGGAAAGGTATCGCGCCTATTCAGTAGAGCGGGCAAAGGGCGGTGTGGCCCTGACGATGACGGCGGGTTCGGCGGCCGTCTCCAAGGACAGTCCGCCGGTCTTCAACAACCTGCTCGCCTATAAGGACGAGATCGTGCCCTGGATCAGGGAAATGACCGATGCGGTGCACGAGGAGGGGGCGGCGATCATGATCCAGCTCACCCATCTCGGCCGGCGCACGCGCTGGGACAAGGGCGATTGGCTGCCGGTTGTGGCACCGTCGCATCATCGCGAGGCTTCCCACCGTGCCTTCCCGAAGAAGCTTGAAGACTGGGATATCGAGCGCATCATCAGGGATTTTGCCGATGCCGCGGAGCGCATGAAAGCGGGCGGCATGGACGGTGTCGAACTCGAGGCCTACGGTCACCTGATCGACCAGTTCGTGTCGCCGCTCACCAACGAACTCGATGGCCCCTATGGTGGTTCGCTCGACAACCGTCTGCGCTTCTGTTTCGACGTGTTCAAGGCGATCCGGAAAAGGGTGGGCGACGATTTCATCCTCGGCCTGCGCTATACGGCCGACGAATGCCTCCCCGGCGGCACCGGCAAGGCCGAAGGGATCGAAATCTCCAGGCGGTTGAAGGAGAGCGGCCTCATCGATTACCTGAACGTGATCCGCGGCCACATCGATACCGATGCCGGTCTGACCGACGTGATCCCGATCCAGGGCATGGCGAATTCCCCGCATCTTGATTTCGCCGGCGAAATTCGCGCCGCGACCGATTTTCCGACCTTTCATGCAGCGAAAATCCCGGATGTCGCCACGGCGCGCCACGCGATCGCGGCCGGCAAGGTCGACATGGTCGGCATGACCCGCGCCCACATGACCGACCCGCATATCGTTCGCAAGATCATCGAAAAGCGGGAAGAGGAAATTCGGCCCTGCGTCGGCGCCAACTACTGTCTCGACCGCATCTACCAGGGCGGGGCCGCCTACTGCATCCACAATGCCGCCACCGGCCGCGAACTGACCATGCCGCATATCCTTGATAAGGCCGATGTGAAGAAGAAGGTCGTTATCGTCGGCGCCGGACCGGCCGGTCTAGAGGCGGCGCGGGTCGCCGGGGAGCGCGGCCACAAGGTCGTCGTTTTCGAAGCGGCGAACAATCCCGGCGGCCAGATCCGCCTCACCGCTCAGAGCGAACGCCGCAGGGAGATGATCAGCATCATCGACTGGCGCATGAGCCAGTGCGAGAAATACGACGTGACCTTCCACTTCAACACCTGGGCGGAAGCCGACACGATCGAAGCCGAAAACCCCGATGTCGTCATTATCGCGACGGGCGGCCTGCCGCATACCGAAGTTCTTTCGAAGGGCAACGAGCTGGTGGTCTCCTCATGGGATATCATCTCCGGCGACGTGAAGCCTGGCACTAACGTCCTGATTTTCGACGATGCCGGCGATCACGCCGGCCTTCAGGCGGCGGAATTGCTCGCCAAGGCAGGCGCCAAGGTCGAGATCATGACGCCTGACCGCTCCTTCGCGCCCGAGGTTATGGCGATGAACCTGGTGCCCTATATGCGCTCGCTTCAGAAGCATGACGTTACGTTCACGGTCACCTACCGGCTGGAGGCGGTCGAGAAGAGCGGCAATCAGCTTGTCGCCCATGTCGGCAGCGATTACGGCGGGATCGCCCGGCAGCACAACTACGATCAGATCGTCGTCAATCACGGGACCATCCCGCTAGAAGAGCTCTATTTCGAGCTGAAGCCCAATTCGAGCAATCTCGGCGAGATGTCGCACGATCAGCTTCTGGCGGGAGAACCGCAGTCGGTCGTTCGCAACCCCGAAGGCAAGTTCCAGCTTTTCCGGATCGGCGACGCTGTCGCTGCGCGCAACACGCATGCCGCTGTCTATGACGGTCTGCGCATCGCGAAGGATATATGATTGCAGGAGAGGCGCTGGCCGGCCGGCTAATCATCGTGTTTTAGGGAGGGGATGACATGAGTACGCGTGGGGAGAGCCTGCAGTTTTTCTTGGACGCGGCGTCGCAGGCTTTCCAGACATTTGCGACAGCCCCGGAGGCGCGGCGGTCGATCCGGCAGTTTCTCGCGAGCATGGAACAGCCGGGAACAGCGCGTGCCGGGGACGGGAGCCGATTGCCGGTCTGTGCTTACCTTGATGTGGCGCTCGCGATCGATACCTCTTATGATCCTTCGCTGGGGCGATTGGTCGAGGCGTTCAAAGGCATCGAGCCAATGCTTGAATGGCGTCGGCGCACCAAGTATGACCACTCGGCGAGCGACAATTTTGTCGATGGGCATGCCAATGCGATGATCATCGGCCCCGGCGGATTGGAGGAGCGGAGCGACCTGTGGCTCGGGGTGACGTTGATGGCGCCGCATGTGCGCTATCCGGATCATGATCATGCGCCGGAGGAGGTCTATCTCGTGCTTTCCGAGGGCGAGTTCAAGCAGGGGGAGGGGAACTGGTTTTCGCCTGGCGTCGGCGGATCGTTCTATAATATCCCAGGGATCAAACACGCCATGAGGTCGGTCGACACGCCGCTCTTTGCCTTCTGGGCGTTGCTTGCCGAACGGCCGCACTAGCGCGATGCGCAGATTCAAAACCTTGCAGCGTCCTATGCGCATCTGAAAAGACCTCCGGCGCTATAGGGATCAGCATTCGAAATAACAAAGGGGATTGCAATGAAGATTCTCGTGCCCGTCAAACGGGTTGTCGACTACAACGTGAAGATCCGTGTGAAGCCGGATGGTTCGGGTGTCGAGCTTGCCAATGTGAAGATGTCGATGAACCCGTTCGACGAGATCTCGG
>NZ_LYPL01000091.1 GCF_001662075.1 Rhizobium bangladeshense | reverse complement strand
CAGGGAGATATCAAATGGACGTTCGCGCCGCCGTAGCCGTTCAGGCCGGAAAACCGCTCGAAGTGATGACCGTGCAGCTCGACGGCCCGAAGGCCGGCGAAGTGCTGGTCGAGGTCAAGGCGACCGGCATCTGCCACACCGACGATTTCACCCTGTCGGGGGCCGATCCGGAAGGCCTGTTCCCGGCCATTCTCGGCCATGAGGGTGCCGGCATCGTCGTCGATGTCGGTCCGGGTGTGACCTCGGTCAAGAAGGGCGACCACGTCATTCCGCTCTACACGCCGGAATGCCGCGAATGTTATTCCTGCCTGTCGCGCAAGACCAATCTGTGCACCGCCATCCGCTCGACCCAGGGCCAGGGTCTGATGCCGGACGGCACCTCGCGCTTCTCGATCGGCAAGGACAAGATCCATCACTATATGGGCTGCTCGACCTTCGCCAATTACACCGTGCTGCCGGAGATCGCCCTTGCCAAGGTCAATCCCGACGCCCCCTTCGACAAGATCTGCTACATCGGCTGCGGGGTGACCACCGGCATCGGCGCGGTGATCAACACCGCCAAGGTAGAGATCGGCGCCACCGCCATCGTCTTCGGCCTCGGCGGCATCGGCCTCAACGTGCTGCAAGGCTTGCGCCTGGCCGGCGCCGACATGATCATCGGCGTCGACATCAACCCGGATCGCAAGGCCTGGGGCGAGAAATTCGGCATGACGCATTTCGTCAATCCGAAAGAGGTCGCCGACGACATCGTGCCCTATCTCGTCAACATGACCAAGCGCAACGGCGACCTGATCGGCGGCGCCGACTACACCTTCGACTGCACCGGCAACACCAAGGTGATGCGCCAGGCGCTGGAAGCATCCCACCGCGGCTGGGGCAAATCGATCATCATCGGCGTTGCCGGTGCCGGCCAGGAGATCTCCACCCGGCCGTTCCAGTTGGTGACCGGCCGCAACTGGATGGGCACCGCCTTCGGCGGTGCGCGCGGCCGTACCGACGTTCCGAAGATCGTCGACTGGTACATGCAGGGCAAGATCCAGATCGACCCGATGATCACCCACACGATGCCGCTCGAAGACATCAACAAGGGCTTCGAGATGATGCACAAGGGTGAAAGCATCCGCGGCGTGGTGGTCTACT
>NZ_LYPL01000090.1 GCF_001662075.1 Rhizobium bangladeshense | reverse complement strand
CTGCACCGTCTGAATGGCATTGCCGGCATAGATCGGCCGCTTGAAGGTATCGGGGCTGACGACTTCGATGATCTCCGAGACCTGGGCGACATCGACGAGGGCAGCAACGCGCGGCAGCACGGTCTTGCCGACCGAGGTGGCAGCCGAGACGATCGTGTCGTAGGAACCGGCCAGCGAGACGATCAGATCGGCCAGCGGTTCGGCCAGATTGTTGGCAAGCGCGTCGCTTTCGGCCAGCAGCACCTTGGTCACACCGGAAAGCTTGGCAGCCTGATCGGCCGCAGCCTTGGCGGCCTTGCCGGCGACCAGGATGTGCACGTCGGAGCCGATCTGGCTTGCCGCCGTCAGCGCCTTGGCAGTCTGGTCGGAGAGGTGATTGCCGTCATGGTCGGCCAGAAGAAGAATGGTCATGATGGTGTTCTCTCTTTCCTGGCTTACAGCACGCCGGCTTCGTTTTTGAGCTTGTCGACCAGTTCGGCGACCGACTTGACCTTGACGCCGGCCTTGCGGCCGGACGGCTCCTCGGTCTTCAAGACCTTCAGCCGCGGCGTCGTATCGACGCCGAAATCGGCCGGAGCCTTCTTGTCGAGCGGCTTCTTCTTCGCCTTCATGATGTTCGGCAGCGAGGCATAACGCGGTTCGTTCAGGCGAAGATCGGTGGTCACCACCGCCGGCAGCTTGATCTCGATCGTCTGCAGGCCGCCATCGACCTCGCGGGTGACCTCAGCCTTGCCGTCGCCGATCTCGATCTTCGAGGCGAAGGTCGCCTGGGCGAGCCCAAGCAATGCCGCCAGCATCTGGCCGGTCTGGTTGGAATCGTCGTCGATCGCCTGCTTGCCGGTGATGATCAGTCCCGGTTGCTCGGCATCGGCGACCGCTTTGAGGATCTTGGCGACGGCGAGCGGCTCGACTTGATCGTCGGTCTCGACCAGGATCGCCCGGTCGGCGCCCATGGCAAGGGCGGTCCGCAGCGTCTCCTCGGCCTTGGCCGGGCCGATCGACACCACCACCACCTCTTCCGCCTTGCCGGCTTCCTTCAGCCGCAGCGCCTCTTCCACCGAGATCTCGTCGAACGGGTTCATCGACATCTTCACATTGGCAAGCTCGACACCCGAACCATCCGGCTTCACACGGATCTTCACGTTGTAGTCGACAACCCGTTTGACGGGCACGAGAATCTTCAT
>NZ_LYPL01000089.1 GCF_001662075.1 Rhizobium bangladeshense | reverse complement strand
CGGGATAGGCATTCTGCCGCAGCCCCTCGAAGCACCCGACAAGAGCCACGGCCATAGCGGCGGCGGCACTACCCTTCTGCAGGCGGTTTGCCATTCAATTCTCCAGAGATTTGCTGTTGAAAGACGATGCGCGCGACGATCGCCGCCGCGGTGAGAAGGCCCGATGCCGCCGACAGGGCAAGCTGGATGTAGAGGTTGCCCGGTATCCAGGTGCCGGCGACGAAATTGGTGACGGGCTCGAGGACGATGAAGATGAGCGCCAATGCCATAAAGCGGACGCTCCAGGCGCGCCTCAGCACTGCGCGCCAGTTGTGGACGAGCATGGGGGGCTCCGGAGGTGTGGCTGTGGAAAAACCCGCCTCACGGATGGAGACGATAGTTGTCTATTGCTAATGTTTTCTCTTAAGGGTAGTCGAAGGCCTGGATATGGTCAGAGCGATGCCGCTCTGTCTGTCGTGTTTCCATATTTGCTTGGGCCAGTGGCAGGAGTCACGGCCTGTTTGGCCTTACTCTCTGAAGGCAGTTTCGAAGATCGAATTAGATGGCTGCACAAGCTCGTTCAAAAATAAGCGCTCGCACTTTTTTCGCTTATCTAGTGAGCCTCGCACTGCTTGCGTTCCTGATTAGGTCAATTAGCTGGCAAGAAACTGCCCGTATACTTAAGGACGGTGTTCACCCTGCTTCTCTGTGGCCATTTTCGATCACGGCTCTGTTGATTGCCACAGTCTACGGTTGCCGTTGGCAACTGCTGATAGGTGGAAGACTTGACAAGAGCACCTCTCTTATAGCCTCCATTCTTTGCCTCGGCTGCAACATGTTTCTCCCTGCAAGAGGAGGAGATCTGTTGCGAGTTCACTACAGCCATGTTGTAGGCCGGGTAGCTCAAGCCGAAGTATTTGGCAGCCTTATAGTGGAAAAGGTAATCGATCTCATTACGATCGCTGTGGTAGGCGTATTAGCTGCTACAGTTTTAACACTATCGCTGGATGCCGCCCGCACCGAAATATTATTTGTTTCAATTTCTTCGGCTCTCGGACTTGCGCTCACCGCTGTTGCGCTAGTGAAATACTTTAACGCGCTTCTGCTGAAATGGGTTTGCACGGTATTCACTTATGCGGGGTGTGAATCTTTCTTCAATAGACATGTCGCAGTGCTAATACGCAGTGCGGGTGAGCAAATGACGCTCAAAAACTTGCTCTCTCCTG
>NZ_LYPL01000088.1 GCF_001662075.1 Rhizobium bangladeshense | reverse complement strand
GCCACTGCTGTCCGGTTTAAATTCGTCACCATTGGAGGCTCATCTGGTGGAGATGGTGTGGCGGAGTGGCGGTGGGTTGCAGCAGGCGGTCGATCCTGCGGCGGTGCATGAGATTGGCGCGCACCAGGCGGGCGAAGGCGAGCGGGCTTGTGACGGTGGTCTGGTCAGCCTTGGCCATCTGCAGCAGCAGGTAGGCGATCAGGGCGACGGCGATCTGGATGCGCACGGCATTCTCGCTGTTGCCGAGGAAATGGCGGATCTTCAGCGTCTGCTTGACCCAGCGGAAGAACAACTCGATCGCCCAACGGCGCTTATAGAGCGCGGCGATCTCTTCTGCCGGGGCATCGAGGTCGTTGGAGAAGATGCGCAATGTCTTGCCGCTTTCGATCTGGACGCAGATCTCCCGCACCGGCCCGCTCATCGGGTTCCTGCGGCTTTTCGCCATCCGCTGCGGCAGGAGGCCGACCCGATCCGATAGGATGAACCCATCTGGACCAACCGCTTTTTCCTCCGTGACGGCCAATCTTGTATGGGATTTGAGGCGCGTGACGATGCGGCAGCCGGCGGCATTGAGCTTCGCCCACCAGCCGAAATCGTAATAGCCGAGGTCAAAGACATAGGTGGCGCCCGCCTCGATCGGCATTGCCTTGGCGGCGGTGATGTCGTTGACATTGGCCGGCGTCACCGCCGCATAGATCGGCCGTTCGGCATTGGCATCGTAGACGACGTGAACCTTGGCGCCGCAGGCCTGATCGGAAAAGCGCGCCCAGTCCGATCCCGCCCCGGAAAGGCGCAGACTGCTGCTGTCGATCAGATGGACCGCCTCGCCGACGGCCCGCTTGAGCCCACGCCCGGCGCGCGACACCATCTGCGCGAACAGCTCGGCGAAAACCGCACTCGGGCGCAGGCCATTGGCGTCGGCAAGGGTCGAGCGTGACACCGGTTGGGCGCCGAGATGGTAAAGACCGCTGCGGTGGCTTTGCAGGCCGCCGACGATCTCGCGCAGGCTGACGGCCCCGGAAAGCTGGCCGTAGAGCAGCGCGACTAACTGGCTCTTCGTCGACAGCCGCCGCACGTGCTTGTCGGCCTGATGCTCCTCCACAAGTCTTTCGAAGGCCGTCCACGGAATCCGCTTCAACAGATCATGAAAGACGCTATTCTCATGGCGCACGGTGTTGCTCCTCTTTCGTGTCCGGGATTGTCGCCAAACATCCGAATACGAGTAGAATCAACACCGTGCGCCATGTCCACCAAATTTAAACCGGACAGCAGTGGC
>NZ_LYPL01000087.1 GCF_001662075.1 Rhizobium bangladeshense | reverse complement strand
ATCTACCCGCCGCTATCACGTCCAGCCGCTCCTGGTGCCAGACCTCACCAGCCAGTGCGCTGCCCATTTTCTGAACTGGTTCTCGCGGAAGCCCCTTCCCGACATCGCTAAGGTTGTCAAGATCGGCGTACACGGCAGCGGTGGCTGGGTCGATCAGGTTGATGCCTGGTTCGAGCTTTGCGAAACCGATCTCCGTATCGCGGTCGGTGACGGTCAGTGCTGGAACACCGACGTACTCGGGCCTTGGGTCTATGAACAACTGGCCGTAGCGGATGTAACGCGCGCGCTCGTCCGGCACGTTGGCAAATGGAATGCGGCATCCGTCTCCAACTATGGCCGCTTGGCCGAAGATGCAATCATCGTAGCCGGCGAACCTCCTAGCTGAACAAGCAGAAGAAATTAACCATGTCGCGCGTTTCCCGGTTCGCTGGCGATGTTATTGTAGCATTAACAAACAATGTTAAGTATACATCGCACCGTTGAACTGATTGAGGCGCTGGCATCGTGGCAAAGCTCGATTATACGAAGATAAAAAATCGGAACACAGACCGATAATATCAAAGTCATCTATTTTTGACTTATTCGTATTCGCCTTTAATTGAAGACTCCGCGCACTCCACGTGGCTTAGAAAAAGGTAGGTTCAACATGACTTCGACCGCATCTTTCAATCGTGCAAAGATCGCTCCGCCCAATTCGGCAACGAGCCCGTCGAAGGCTACGCGCGTCCCTCTCAACGCCGCTAGCTCCAACAGCGCACTCCCCATCCCCAACCTCCGCAGGCTCATACGCCGTTAAGGCGTGGTCGCAGGTCCCCTCCCGGCGGACTTAGGACTTCAGACGGACTCGCTCTTCGAGTGAGATAGCGAACCTGCGCGGTTTGCTGATCTCACCCTAAGAACGCCGTCGCCCCGGGTTCGGTTAGGGAACTTTGTTCCCCAACTGACTTCCCGTTTCCGTGTCCACCGCCAGGCGGACGCAGGAAGGATTCTGCCGGGTCCATTGCAGCCCGCGGCGCACACGCGCCGCGGGGACGACGAAACACGCCCAAAGGGGGGCTGAAATGAGCAAGGCAAAGCTGGTCAACGAACTCGTGAAAATGGTGCGCTCGGGCATCGAACCTCGGTTCGCTGCAAGTGACACGACTCCGAATTCCCGTCCCGACAAGAACGCGGTCGGCGTCTTCTATGCCGCCGACGGGGGCTGCCGAATAGCAGGGACCTGAGCGCCTGCCCAAACGAACGCCTGACATCCGGCTGGAAAGGAGCCGCCAGAATGGAACACCCGGTCAAGATGAACCA
>NZ_LYPL01000086.1 GCF_001662075.1 Rhizobium bangladeshense | reverse complement strand
CGCCAGCACGGGAACAGCGCCGGCCGGCGGCACCGATCGTCAGCGTGACGAGCACGGCCGTTTTGCCCCGAAGGATCAGAACAAAACCGGCCAAGCGTCACAGCAGCCCACGGCTGCTCCGAAGGAAGCTCAGGCGGACGCAACCGCAAGCGCCATTCCTGCCGGTCAGCAGACAGCAGCCATCACACAGGAGCAGCAGCCGACGGCTTCGTCGCACCGTGTCCCGCCTGGCTGGTCACAGGAAGCAAAGGCGCAGTTCGCGAGTCTGCCGCCCGAAGTGCAGGCTGCCGTCAGCAAGCGCGAAGAGGAGGTCGATCGTGGCTTCCGCGTGCTTCAGGATTACAAGGGGCTCGAGGAGTTCACCCCTATCGTTCGCCAGGCCGGCACCACACACGCCGATGTCATGCGAAAGGCGATCGACTGGGAGAACGCGCTCATCCGTGATCCCGTCAATACCGTTATCAACGTCGCCAGGATGGCCGGCGTCAATCTTCAGGCCCTTATGGCCGGTCAGCAGGACCAGATCCTGCAGCGCCGCCCGCAACCGGCCCAGCAACAGCCCACGCCTCAACCCGTCAACGTCGAGGCCACGGTTGAACAGGTACTCCGGAAAAGGGACACGCAAAGTCAAGTCGAAGCGTTCCTTTCCGATCCGGTAAATGTGCACGCCGAAGCCGTTCTCGACGACATGGTCGCCCTCATCAGCGCAGGGCGCGCATCGTCGCTCAAGGATGCCTACGACGCCGCATGCTGGATGCGCCCCGATATTCGCCAGCAGCTGATCAGCCAAGCTGCACCGGCGAACACAGTTCAAGATCAGAATACCCAGAGGGCAGCAGCGGCAGATCAGGCCCGCCGCGCCTCACGATCGATTTCCGGCTCTTCCGCACCTGGGCCAACCCCGGGCGCCGGCGCCGGTCAGCCAACCTCAATCCGCGAATCCCTTCGCACGGCGATGCACGCCGCGAACGGTCGCGTTTGACAAAAGGAACCATGATCAATGCCTATCTCGCCCAACCTCTCTGAAATCGTCACCACGACGCTGCGCAACCGCAGCGGCACGGTCGCCGACGACGTGACGAAGAACAACGGTCTTCTCTCTCGTCTCAACAGTCGCGGGAAGAAAAAGCCCGTCTCTGGCGGCCGCACCATCGTCCAGGAGCTGCAGTACCAGGAAAACAGCACCTTCAAGCGCTATTCCGGCTACGACATCCTGAACGTCCAGCCCTCCGACGTCATCACCGCCGCCGAATACGACCTCAAGCAGGCCGCGGTTGCCGTCTCCATGTCCGGCCTCGAACAGCTGCAGAACTCCGGCGAGGAC
>NZ_LYPL01000085.1 GCF_001662075.1 Rhizobium bangladeshense | reverse complement strand
TCATGCTGAGGGCGATCCGCGAGGATCTCAACCTCGACCGCCATATGGCGGATGCCGTGGCGTCGCTGCGCATCTGCCTTGCCGCCGACGAGAGCGTGCGTACCGGCCAGCCGGTCAGATTGTAAGGAAAAATCAGTGGGATCGCTTCAACTCAAATCCATCCGCAAAACCTATGGCACGCATGAGGTGCTGAAGGGCATCGACCTTGAAGTCAAAGACGGCGAATTCGTCATTTTCGTCGGGCCGTCGGGCTGCGGGAAGTCGACGCTCTTGCGCAGCATTGCAGGCCTCGAGGACGTCACCTCGGGCGCCGTCGTCATCAATGGCCGCGACGAGACGCTGACGCCGCCGGCCAAGCGCGGCATCGCCATGGTGTTCCAGTCCTATGCGCTCTATCCGCATCTGACAGTCAAGGACAATATGGGCCTCGGCCTAAAGCAGGCCGGCACGCCCAAGAACGAGATCGACAGCCGTGTCGGCAAGGCCTCCGGCATGCTGTCGCTCGCGCCCTATCTGGCACGGCGTCCGGCCGAACTCTCCGGCGGTCAGCGCCAACGCGTCGCAATCGGCCGCGCCATCGTGCGCGAACCGGAACTCTTCCTGTTCGACGAGCCGCTGTCGAACCTTGATGCGGCGTTGCGCGTCCAGACGCGTCTCGAGATCGCCCGGCTGCACCGCAGCCTGAAGGCGACGATGATCTACGTCACCCATGACCAGGTCGAGGCGATGACGCTGGCCGACAAGATCGTGGTGTTAAACGCCGGCACGATCGAGCAGATCGGCTCGCCAATGGAGCTTTACAACCGTCCGGCCAACGTCTTCGTCGCCGGTTTTATCGGCTCGCCGCAGATGAATTTCATCGCGGGCGAGAAAGTCGGTGACCACAGTGCCAAGACGATCGGCGTGCGTCCCGAGCACATGACGCTGTCGCGCGAACAAGGGAACTGGGCGGCGAAGGTCGTGCATGTCGAGCACCTCGGCGCTGATACGATCATCTATCTGGAATCCGATCAGTGCGGCCTGCTGACGGCGCGCCTCTTCGGCGAACACCAGTACGAGCCGGACGAGATCGTCTATGCGACGCCGGATCAGGCGCGGGTGCATCGCTTCGATGCGGACGACCGGGCGATCCGCTGAACGATCCCATCATTCCCAGCAATGAAAAAGGCGCCGTTTTCGCGGCGCTTTTTGCATGAACGGTGTGCGCGAAATCAGTCGCGGATGACCAGCAGATCAGCCGCCATGAAGCGCAGCGTCACGGTTTCGCCGGCCTGCGGCGGGGTGACGCCGGGGCTGTTGAACATGTCGAAGGAGATAACGTTGCCGCCGACATTCATGCGGGTGCGGATAACCGAGCCAAGGAAGTGGGCGGAGACGACCTGGCCGGTCAACGCGGTATCGCTTCT
>NZ_LYPL01000084.1 GCF_001662075.1 Rhizobium bangladeshense | reverse complement strand
CTCCTGCAACAGGCTGATCGCTTGGCTGGTCGCCAGCACGACCGGCAAGGAGCGGCTGAGGGCCGGCCTGCCGGCCGATTGGAAGGTCGGCGATAAGACTGGCACCGGCCCGAACGGCTCCCTCGGCAATATCGCGGTAATCTGGCCGCCGGATCGCGGCCCGATCGTGGCTGCCGTTTATATCAGCGAGGCGAAAGTGCCGGCGAAAGAGCTCAATCCGATCTTCGCCGAGGTTGGGCGGATGATTGTCGAGATGGTTTGAATCACGAAAATGCGGCGAGAGGGCTCTTAGCCATGACAGAATTTGCGGCCGTTTGAGATTTACCGGGATGCTCCCATTCTGCGGCGTTTTCCACTCCTAGATTAACGTGGAGCGTTTCATGCATATCTGCCGGATCGGCAACAAGTATGCCGCATAGAAGTGAACACAATTGAGTGTAGCTGGTTACATCTCGCGACCGTTCAGCAGCGATTTTGGCAATTTGTCTTATGAAATAGTGACATACTTCTGGTTGAATTTCTGATTGACAGTAAACCCTTTCAGGTTTACGATTTTATTAATTTGTATTCGCGAACTATAGATAAAGTATACACTGTTGACAATCGAGAAGTTATCTATTTGATCGTGAGGGGATTATTCTTATGATAAAACAACAATCGGCTCACCTATGGAGGTTTCGATGAATAGGCGCGAATTTATTCTAGCGGCCGCGGGTGTATCTGTAACTTCCATGGCGGGGGTTCGTCTGTCATTTGCACAGGGAACTGACATGCAGCCAGCGGAACCCGACTTTTCGGAAGCCCCTCCCGTTGAATTTCCCGAGGGAGTGCGAGTTCCAACTTCGGAAGAATACAATGAGCAACTGGAAGCGTTGACGGGCGCTAAAAATCCATTTGGATCTGAAATCGAATTGGGCCGAACCTTGATTAGAGATGACGGGGTGCTTAACGCACCGAACAAGTCACCTTTTGAGATCGCAGACCGCTTCCGCGAGTGGCGGCAGGGTTCTGTAGGAGGGAGCGACCAGCGGAAGAAGCAATACTCTTACTATGCGCGTGAATGGCCTGTGCGGGGAAACCCTGTCATCATGGGTTTTTTCGACGCGACAGGGTACCGTACGCCTGCCGGCGATACGACTTGGTGGTGCGCGGCGTTTGTCAGTTGGTGCATTCAGCGCAGCCTTGCAAGCAACAAAATCACCGCCAAGAGCTGGCCGTATGCCACCGGTGCGGCTTCTGCTTCGTACAGAACGTGGGGGAAGGACGTGATCAAGGACCTAAAGTCGGAGCCGAGGAAGGGCGATCTTGCCGTCTTTCAAAATACCAAGACTTCCTATCAGGGTCACGTCGGCTTTGTTTACTCCGTCGTCGGGGACCAAATCATGGTTCTTGGCGGCAACCAGGGAGCCCAGAATGAATACAACG
>NZ_LYPL01000083.1 GCF_001662075.1 Rhizobium bangladeshense | reverse complement strand
ATGGACGAGGCAAGCCTCCCATTTGCCGCTCGAGTTTTTCTGAACGGCATCGATATCAGTTACGATCAGGCTTCGCAGGCCAATGAATTCAAGCAGCGGTTTGAAAAGATGCGCGTACGCACCGCCGACCTCCATGATCGTGATGTATTGACTGGTCAGCTTCAACGTCTCGTCCGCAGCGTCGCGCGCGCGAATTATCCGGGGCAGCATGAGCCGCTCCGTAGTACCTTCGATCAGGATCGCTTTGTCCGCGACGAATAAGTCGCAGCGCGTTAGCGTGAGGTACTGATGCAAGAATTTCTGGGCTGGTATCCCCAAGCCTTTAATCCCGGTGCTAAGATCGCGCACATCCGTGCATCTCACGCCAATGGGTTGCCCATTCGAGGTCACGGCGAAGTACCGGATCGTGTCGAAGCTCGCCTCATTCGCGATGTGCGGCGAGTGCGTTGAGACAATAAATTGCACCGGCCATGATTTGGGTTCTTCGTCCGCCTCGTCCCGGCAGAGCTTGGCTATAATCGCAGGTAGCTGCCGAATGAAAACCTCCTGCATTTGCGGGTGCAGGTGCGCTTCGGGTTCTTCGATAACGATGAGCTGCAGGCCGGGCGCATGCGGCTCGGCCCGATACTTCCGATAGAAGCCAACGATACGAAGAAGAATATAGAGGAGATTGCGGAAGCCTAAGCCATTGTAGGCCTCGGGGAACTGCACACCGGAATAGCCTTCGTACTGAACCCGTGTGAAGTTCGAGAGCAGCTTGCCGACCTCAAGCTTTGTTTCAGGCAGGAGCGGGGCGTTGTCAAGCCCAGGGTATCCGAAGTCAGCGATGGTGGGCATCAGCTTCCCCAGCTGCTTCTTGAAGTCGTTATCGATATCGCTCTGGATCTGGTCGACAGCCTTCTTTAGGCTCTCGGCGATGTTGCGCTGCTCCCCGTCTGCGGTCGCAATCGAAGCACTCGCGAAAAGGCCTTCCAAGATCTTTGCGAGAACATCCGTTTCGCGCCCACCTGTGCCATCAACTGCGCGCTGAGCATTAACGAAACCAAGGGAGAGCAGCCCGTTCACAGCCTTCGGCGAGACTTCCCGCGTGTTAGCGATGTCGTTTGGGTCCTCAGCCCACATCTGAGTGACGAACAGCTTCGGCACCCGCTCGGCGAGCGTTCGAAACCAGGCCAGGCGATCCGGCTCAGAGAGGCTCTCGTCCACAGCTCCGAGCGTCAGCCCCTCATGGCCTTCGAAGAACGCTTTGATCGATCCGTCGCCCAGGGCGCGACGACACACCACTACCGCTTCCGTGCAGGCGTCGTCGGTGTCAATCACAAACTCTGTGAGCGCGCCAAACTCGGGCATGTTCGAACTGTAGGAGACGTGAATCCGCAGCTCGATGTACGGGATGAGCGCGCGGATCTGCGGCGCAGCAGCTCCCTTGTT
>NZ_LYPL01000082.1 GCF_001662075.1 Rhizobium bangladeshense | reverse complement strand
TGATTAAGCGGCTTCGATAATGCGGCAAGGGCGGAAACCAAAGACCCTGCTCATTTTTGCCGCCCGCAGTGCTTGGGTTAGACGATCACTAAGAAAAAATACGCGGATCAAAGGCGGGCTGACCCACAAGTCAGGCCCCACAAGTGCAGCAGGGCTTACGGCGATGTCATCATCCTGAAGGGTGGGTGGCATCTTCATTCGCCCACTGCCGAGCACCCTTACGAGCGGCGAGTGCTCAGGGCGAAAAACATCCTTGCGCTCGCCGATATTGAGACAAAAATATTCGCCTTCGACTGGCGTCTTGCGGTCATGCTGGAAAAGCTTGATCGGATAGAGCGAAGAATGCCCGAGTTCGAACTGCCGCAGCACATCGGCACAGGCCGAAGAGACCACCACCGCCCCTGCTGCAAGCACGAGATCCCCCTGCTTCTTTTCCTTCTTGTCCGGATACTCGGCAAAAATTTCCTTTGGGAAATGCTCGGCAGACATCCGTTCGCCCGCTTCATTCAATTCGGCCATCTGACCGAGATTCATTCCAGTCGGCAATGGATCCGCCGTAAACGCCTTGATCCGTGTTGAATCCATGAAGGCGCGGCTGGCCCAGACCCGTATGTTTTTAGATTGCGTCATCGTGGCAATAATCTCCTGATTCACTTCACATGCGCACAGACCAAAAGCTGACTAATAGCTGGGGGTAAGTAGGATTGTTCTCACCCACACCCGTGGCCAAGTTCAAGCGAGAGATCGTTCGATCGTTCACGAATCTTGCGCAAGCGCATGCGTCGAGTGACAACGCCTCTTGATCTCAGATAATGTTTTCCAGAAATGGACTCTGCGCAGAGAAAATAAGCTTGAAAGTACGCTGCAAATGCAACTTTGTTGTCAACTAGAATTTGAAAACCACCAGAAACTTTCGTCATGCGCTATGTTAGTAATCCTCTCTAAGATACAGGGACTACATTTCTTTTCGCAAATGCGATATTGTATTTCTATCGGGTTAAGAATATCCGGAAGCACGCTCGCGGATCTTGAAAGAACCTCAAAAGCACTAAAAACATCAGATACCAACTTACTTGAATTCGCATGCGCGTATTAACATGACTATCGTACTAGTTTGTTTGCCACGGCGCTTGCGATAATCTAGTATGTTGCTTCCATTACGGATTGCCAGATCGAATTCGGAGATAATATTCCGGTTTTCGCGATTCGAAAGACGACAACGACAATTTTCAACCTCATATTGTCGAGCTTGAAACCGTGTTCATCGTAAAAGCCCAGTTCGCCTTCCTCAAAGCCGCCATCCGGCACGGATGACGACGCGCACGGCTTCACCAGTCACGACAGCCACGCGGCTGAAGGCGCGCAGCCTCTGGCCGTTGCGGAGGGTCAGCTTGACGGCGTAACGCTCGCCCTCGAACAGCACGGATTCGACGG
>NZ_LYPL01000007.1 GCF_001662075.1 Rhizobium bangladeshense | reverse complement strand
CCGACAAGATCCAGTTTGCCCCCGGCCTGCCGAAGACCCGCTCGGGCAAGATCATGCGCCGCATCCTGCGCAAGATCGCCGAGGACGATTTCGGCGCGCTCGGCGATACCTCGACACTTGCCGATCCGGCTGTCGTCGACGATCTGATCGCCAACCGGCAGAACAAGGCGACCGCTTAGACAACAAGGCCGTTCCCTCTCGTTGGAGCGGCCTCAGTTTGTTGACAAAGTCTCCACCGTCATGCTCGGCCTTGTGCCGAGCATCTGACCACTGCAATTGTTTGACAGGAAAACATTTATTTTCAGATACTTAATTGGACGTGGGTAGATCCTCGGCACAAGGCCGAGGATGACGTCGCGGGTTTTGCAGGGGTTTGTCAGCAGCCTGAAGCGCTCCTTTGTTGGAGCGGTCTTATTTTCCGCGCGGGAAATGCTGTTGCTTTTGAGCGGCGCTCTGGCTCCCGGCGCCGAATCAAAAATCGATCGCCCGACCATTGATCTCGTAATCACCGAAACGGGCCGGCTCAGCTCCGCCACGGCCGCCGATCTCCGGCGGCAGCTCCAGCGGCTTCTGATTCTTTCGCCGTTGCTCAGCCTCGGCAAGCGCACGTTGGGCAGCCGGGGACAGCATTTTGCGCGGCGGCTCCGATCCTTCGGCCGTCGGCGTTTGGCTATTGTCGTTATCGGCGTCCTGCATGGCTTCTCCTGCCGGAAAACATTGAAAATGGCTGGTGAATAACCAAATCATAATGCGCCGGCGCCGGGATTGAAAGCTTGCGGCGCCGTAATCGGAGTTGGAGATTCGCAATGAACCTCATTCGCACTGCCATGTTGCTTGCCTTCATGACGGCGCTCTTCATGTTTGTAGGCTTCCTGATCGGCGGTCGGGCCGGCATGATGATCGCATTCCTCGTTGCCGCCGGCATGAACTTCTTCTCCTACTGGAATTCCGATCGCATGGTGCTTTCGGCCTATCGCGCCCAGCAGGTCGACGAGCGCAATGCGCCGGAATTTTTCGCGATCATCCGTGATCTCGCTCGCAATGCCGGGCTGCCGATGCCGAAGGTCTATCTCTACGACAGCCCGCAGCCGAATGCCTTCGCCACCGGTCGCAATCCCGAAAATGCCGCCGTCGCCGCCTCGACAGGCCTGCTCCAGGCACTGTCTCCTGAGGAAGTCGCCGGCGTAATGGCGCATGAGCTTGCCCATATTCAGAACCGCGACACGCTGACGATGACGATCACGGCAACGCTTGCCGGGGCGATCTCGATGCTTGGCAATTTCGCCTTTTTCTTCGGCGGCAATCGCGACAACAACAACAATCCGCTCGGTTTCGTCGGCGTCCTTGTGGCGATGATCGTGGCGCCGCTTGCCGCCATGCTGGTGCAGATGGCGATCAGCCGCACGCGCGAATATTCGGCCGACCGCCGCGGCGCCGAAATCTGCGGCAATCCACTCTGGCTCGCTTCGGCGCTCGATAAGATCGCCCGCGGTGCCGCCCATGTGCCCAACGAGGATGCCGAGCGCAATCCGGCGACGGCGCATATGTTCATCATCAATCCGCTGTCCGGCGAGCGCATGGACAATCTGTTTTCGACGCATCCAGACACGGAAAACCGCATTGCCGCGCTGCAGGAGATGGCGCAAAGCGGCATGAACGTCTCGACGGGACCGGTTCGTGCTGTTAATCCGACGCGCAAATCGCGCTCTGTTCCGAATACGGGTCGCGGTGGTTCGCAACCGCCAAGAGGTCCGTGGTCTTGAATTCAGACGGCACGAGAAAGCCATTCCGTAAACAGAAACCTTCCAACGACCGGCCGGCCGGCCGATCGGCGCCGGCCAAACCTGGCCTGCAGACCCGGGCCGCGGCGGCAAAAATCCTCGCCGCCGTCGTCGACCGCAAGCTGCCGCTCGACGGCGCTCTCGATCACGAACATGGCAATCCTGCCTATAAGGCGCTCGGCGAAAGCGACCGGGGGCTTGTCCGCGCCATTCTGAACACGACGCTGCGCCATCTGCCGCGCATCGATGCGGCGATCGCCTCGCTGCTGGAATCGCCGCTGCCGGAGGGTGCGCGGGCGCTGCATCACGTTCTGGCAATCGGCGCGGCACAGATTCTCTATCTCGACGTGCCCGATCATTCGGCCGTCGATCTTGCCGTCGAACAGGCCAATCAGGATCCGCGCAATCGCCGTTTCGCCAAGCTGGTCAACGCCGTCCTGCGCCGGCTCGGCCGCGAAAAGGAGGAGGTGCTGGCAGAGATCGGCAAGGTCGCGCCGATGCCGTCCTGGTTCCTTGCGCGGCTGGAAAAGGCCTATGGCCCGGCGGCGGCGCTGGCGATCTCGCAATCGCAGCTCGAGCCGGCGGCGATCGATCTGACCGTCAAATCCGACGCCGCAGGCTGGGCAAAGAGGTTGAACGGCGTTGCGCTGCCGACAGGCGGCGTGCGGCTCGCCGCCTTCGACGGCGGCATTCCGTCGCTCGAGGGGTTCGATGAGGGCGCCTGGTGGGTTCAGGATGCGGCGGCAAGCATTCCGGCCAGGCTTTTCGGCGATCTCTCCGGCAAACGTGCCGCCGATCTTTGTGCCGCGCCGGGCGGCAAGACGGCGCAGCTCATCCTTGCCGGCGGCGCCGTCACCGCACTCGATCAGTCGGAAAGCCGGCTAAGACGGCTGCGCTCGAATCTCGACCGGCTTGGCCTGACGGCGGAAACGGTCGCGGCAGACCTGACGACATTCAGGCCGCCAGAAGGCTTCGATGCGATCCTGCTCGACGCCCCCTGCTCTTCCACCGGCACGACGCGCCGGCACCCCGATGTGCTGTGGACCAAGGGGCCTGAGGATATCGCCAGACTGGCGGCGTTGCAGGAGCGGCTACTGCGTCATGCACTGACCTTGCTGACGCCCGGCGGTACGCTGGTGTTTTCAAATTGCTCGCTCGATCCCGCCGAGGGCGAGGAGGTTGTCGCCCGTGTTCTTTCCGATACGGATGCAATCGAGCGCGTTGCGATCAACGCAGGCGACTGGCCCGGCCTTGAGGCAGCGATCACGCCGCTCGGGGAATTCCGCACGCTTCCGACCATGCTGAAAATGCCTGAGGGCATCGCCTCCGGCCTCGACGGCTTTTACGCCGCGGTACTGCGACGAGCGGGGTGACCAACTTCAAAAGGTCGGAGCAACCATGCGGGGATTTGTAATCCTCGCATCATCGCCACGGCGCGTTGTAAACCGTCGAATGATCTCAACTGAAATGCAGTAATTTGCGTATATTCGAACTTTGTCACGAATTAATTCATTGCGGGCGATGAAATCGGCCGCTTTTCACCTATTCTTAACCACGAGGGTCAATAGACAATAGAATATGCAGTCCGGTCGGCGTTTTGCGAGCATGTATGTTCGGGAAGCTTGGCGGCGCGCCTTGCGCCGCGTCGCGCTGCTGCGCCTGAAGCTCGTTCGCCATTCGATCAAAGTGCCCGAGCGCCTGATCGTCGCGCCGACCGATCTGCGCGGCATCGATCCGCATGTGGCCGACGAAATTCTCAACGGACGGTTTCTCCTGGCCGGGCGGATGCTGGAGACGAACGGCAAATCGCCCTTTACCTTCACCCTGCCCTCGCGCCCCTTCGCCACCCGCCTTCACAGCTTCGGCTGGCTGCGGCACATGCGGGCGCACAAGACGGAACGCAACTCGGCCGCCGCCCGCGCCATCGTCGACAGCTGGCTTTCCGTTCATGCCGGCCGCATGGAAGGAATTGCCTGGGAGACCGACGTCACTGCCCAGCGCGTCATCGCCTGGTTGTCGCATTCGCCGGTCGTGCTGCAGAATGCCGACCGCGGTTTCTATCGCCGGTTCATGAAGTCGCTGGCGTTTCAGGTCAGGTTCCTGCATCGCATGGCACCCTATACGCTCGGCGGTCTGGAGCTGTTTCGCCTGCGCATTGCGCTCGCCATGGCCTCCGTCGCCATGCCGACCCGGGCCTCCACGCTCAAAAGGGCGGCCCAGGCGCTCGACCGCGAATTCGATAGCCAGATTCTTCCGGATGGCGGCCATATCTCGCGCAATCCGCGCGTCGGCTTGGAACTGCTGCTCGACCTGCTGCCGTTGCGGCAAACCTACGTCAATCTCGGCCATGATCTGCCGCAGAAGCTGATCTCCGGCATCGACCGCATGTATCCTGCCTTGCGGTTCTTCCGCCATCAGGACGGGGACCTGGCGCTGTTCAACGGCGCGACCTCGACGCTCGCCAATGAGCTGATGTCGGTGCTCAGATATGACGAGACCGCCGGCCAGCCCTTCAAGGCTCTGCCGCAGTCGCGCTATCAGCGGCTTTCCGGGGGCAAGACGGTCATTATCGCCGATACCGGCACGCCGCCTTCGGGCGGCGCACTGCGGACCGCGCATGCCGGCACCCTCTCCTTCGAGATGTCGTCCGGCCGCCATCGCTTCATCGTCAATTCCGGCTCGCCGAAATTTGCCGGGCACCGATATGTCCAGATGGCGCGCACCACGGCGGCGCATTCGACCGTCATCCTCAACGACACGTCGTCCAGCCGCTTTTCGCTCTCGCCCTTCCTCAACCACGCGATTACCGAACCGGTCAGGACCGTCACCGTCGAGCGGGCCGAAACGGAGGATGGACGCGACGGCATCAAGCTCAGCCATGACGGTTATGTGAGAGCATTCGGCGTGCTGCATGAGCGCGAGTTGACACTCAATGCCGCCGGCTCGATCGTGACTGGCCACGACCGGCTGGTCGTCCGTGAAGGATATGAGATTGACGAGCCGGTGAAGGCTGTCGCCCGTTTTCACATCCATCCTTCGATCGTCCTGCAGCAGAGCGACGGGGAGTCGGTGCTTCTGACGGCGCCGGACGGCGAAAGCTGGCTGTTTTCCGCCCCCGGCAATGAAGTGCTGATTTCCGAGGATATCTTCTTTGCCGACAGCTCCGGCATTTGCGGCTCGGACCAGATCGAGATCGACTTCGATCTTGCCGAGAAGACGGAAATCCGCTGGTTTTTATCCCGCAAGGGATAGCGCCTGTTTGCGCGGCGGCGAAGCTGTGCTAACGCGGCGCAAGCAGAACCGAAGCCGAACGGAGAAAGTTCATGGCCGTCATTTCCAAGAAGATCCCCGCCCCGGACAAGGTCGAAATCAAGACCGCGCTCCTCTCCGTCTTCGACAAGACGGGGATCGTCGAGCTCGCCCAGGCCTTGTCTGAAAGAGGCGTGCGCCTGCTGTCGACCGGCGGTACCTACAAGGCGATTGCCGCGGCCGGTCTCGACGTCAGCGATGTCTCCGACATCACCGGTTTTCCCGAGATCATGGATGGGCGCGTCAAGACGCTGCACCCGACAGTGCATGGCGGCCTGCTGGCGATCCGTGACGACAGCGAGCACCAGGAGGCGATGAAAAAGCACGGCATCGAGGCCATCGACCTCGCTGTCATCAACCTCTATCCATTCGAAGAGGTGCGGGCGGCCGGCGGCGACTATCCGACGACCGTTGAGAACATCGATATTGGCGGTCCGGCGATGATCCGGGCATCGGCCAAGAACCACGCCTATGTCACCATTCTGACCGATCCCAACGATTATGCCGAGTTCAAGGCGCAGCTTTCGGCCGATGCCGGCAAGACGGCCTACGCGTTCCGCCAGCGCATGGCGGCCAAGGCCTATGCCCGCACCGCCGCCTATGACGCTGCGATTTCCAACTGGTTTGCCGAGGCGCTGTCGATCGATACGCCGCGCCACCGCGTCATCGGCGGCGTGCTGAAGGAAGAGATGCGCTACGGCGAAAACCCGCACCAGAAGGCGGCCTTCTATGTGACCGGCGAGAAGCGCCCGGGTGTCTCGACGGCTGTCCTCCTCCAGGGCAAACAGCTCTCCTATAACAACATCAACGACACCGATGCCGCCTACGAGCTCGTCGCCGAGTTTCTGCCGCAAAAGGCGCCGGCCTGCGCCATCATCAAACATGCCAATCCCTGCGGCGTCGCCACCGGTTCGAGCCTGGTCGAAGCCTATCAGCGGGCGCTTGCCTGCGATTCCGTTTCCGCCTTCGGCGGCATCATCGCGCTCAACCAGATATTGGATGCCGAAACGGCCGAAGAGATCGTCAAGCTCTTCACCGAAGTAATCATCGCCCCTGATGTCACCGAAGAGGCAAAGGCGATCGTCGCGCGCAAACCGAACCTGCGGCTGCTGTCGGCCGGCGGTCTGCCCGATCCGCGCGTTGCAGGGCTGACGGCGAAGACCGTCTCCGGCGGCCTGCTGGTCCAGAGCCGCGACAACGGCATGGTCGAGGATCTGGATCTCAAGGTCGTCACCAGGCGGGCGCCGACGGCGCAGGAGCTCGAGGACATGAAGTTCGCCTTCAAGGTCGGAAAACATGTCAAATCAAACGCCGTGGTTTATGCCAAGGACGGCCAGACGGCCGGTATCGGCGCCGGGCAGATGAGCCGGGTCGATTCGGCCCGCATCGCCGCGCTGAAGGCCGAAGAGGCGGCCAAGGCGCTCGGCCTTGCGGTTCCGATGACCAAGGGTTCGGCGGTTGCCTCCGAAGCCTTCCTGCCCTTTGCCGACGGTCTCCTGTCGATGATTGCCGCAGGCGCGACGGCGGTGATCCAGCCGGGCGGCTCAATGCGCGATCAGGAGGTCATCGATGCCGCCAACGAACACGGCGTCGCGATGGTCTTCACCGGCATGCGCCACTTCCGCCACTAACGCGTGTCGGAGAAGTGTCAGGCCCGATCGGCCGGATAGGGTGTGCGGATCAAGAGCAGCAGGCCGCCAGCGAGGAACACGATCAGCGTCGCCATTCCGAGCCGCGGTGATCCGCTGATATAGGTCATCAGCGAGAAGAGCAGCGTCGCCATGAAGCTGGTGGCGCGCCCTGAAAGCGCGTAGATGCCGAAGTAGCGGCCGGCTTCCTCCAGGCTGACGCTGCGGGCGAGATAGGAGCGCGACGAGGCCTGCACCGGCCCGAAGGCGAACCCGATCAAGAGGCCATAGAGAACATAGGCCTTTTCCGCCGCGGTGCCGAAGAGGCCGCCGGAATCGGCCGACGGCAGCGGCATTAGGCCAAACAGCGTGTAGCCCGGCCCGGTCGAGATGATGCCGACGGTGGCGAGAAGCAGCATGGTGAGGCTGATGACGACAGTCACCTTCGAACCGACGCCCTTGTCGATCCGGCCGGCGATCAGGCAGCCGAAAATGGCGACGACGTTCAGGATGATGCCGTAGAGGCCGATCTCGATCGTCGCCCAGCCGAACATGCCGGCGGCGAAAACGCCGCCGAGGATCAACAGGCCGTTGACACCGTCCTGATAGATCATGCGGGCAATCAGGAATTTCAGGATACCGCGCCGCTCTTTGAGTTCGCCGAGCGTGTTTCTCAACTCCCGCAGGCCGGCGCGAATGGCAGTGCCGAAGGGCATGCCTCTGCCGACATCGGGCGTGAAGAAGAACATCGGCAGGATGAAGATCAGGTACCAGACGGCCGAGATCGGCCCGGTGATGCGCGCATCCTGGCCGGTCTTGGGATCAAGGCCGAAAAGCGGGTCGAGGCCGAGAACGGTCTTGCCGCTTTCCGGGCTTGCCGCCAGAAGCGTGACGACGGCAATCAGGACGAACATGCCGCCGAGATAACCAAGCCCCCAGGCGGTGTTGGAGAGCTTGCCGACCTCGTGCTTGGCGACCAGGCGCGGCATCATCGAATCGTTGAAAACGATCGAAAACTCGGCCGAAATCGAGGCGAGGATCATGAAGATCACAGGATAGAGGACAGGCGAACCCGGGGCGGCGAACCACAGGCCGAAGAGGCTCGCGATCTTGATGATCGCGAAGAAACCGATCCAGGGTTTGCGTGCGCCGGACTGGTCGGCGATAGAGCCGAGAACCGGCGAGAGCAGGGCGATGATCACCGAGGAGATCGTCGCCATGTTGCTCCACGTCGTCTGGGCCGACACCGGATCATCGGTCAGGCGCGAGACGAAATAGGGCCCGAAGATAAAAGTGGTGACCACGGTGAAGAAGGGCTGCGCCGCCCAATCGAAGAACATCCACCCCCAGATGCCCTTCTCCGTAGCTTTCGGCGGCTGCGTTCCTGTCCAGTCTATGCGATTCAACATCCGCTCCTGTTTTGGCGGACTGTCTCACCTCGCCCGGTCGCGCGCAAGATCGGTCAGGATACCTGCAGCAACGGTAATACGCGCGAGATTGGGGTCGCCGCTGTCGCTGAGGCTCGAAAGCTCCTCGACGATGCGATTGATGCGGACGCGATCCTGGGCATGCCAGGCCTGGACGGGCAGCTTTTCCTTGCCGTGTTCGGAAAGGGCCGAGATGACGATGTCGCGCCGGGCGCTGGCGATCTGGTCGATGCTGCGGGCAAGGGCCAGATTTTCATAGTGGTCGGAGGTGAGGATCCGGCCGCCGGCCGCCAGCAGCCGGGCGATGCGGAAGGTCTTCGACACCGCGAAATAATTCTCGGCCGCACGCACCAGCGGCTCGCCGGTGCGCTCGGCGATCTGCATGATCTCCGGCACCAGCGCAAAGCTCTGGAGGTTGGCGATCTCAGCCGCGAGCTTTTCGGGCACACCTGCATGGACATAGTCCGCCTGGCGTGCCGCGGCGTCGCCGGCCGCCTGCTCGGCGAAAGAAGGCCTCAGCTTCTTCAGGGCTGCCTGCAGCCGGCTAATCACCTCGGCCATATCGGCTTTGGTCATGGCGGTTTTCAAAAGCAGCCGAGTGAGCACGATAAAGCTGTGGCTGATTTCCTCATAGATTCGGTTCTGCACCTCGCCCGATATCGTACCGTCGAGTGCATCCGTCTCGGCCCAGAGCCGGGTGAGGTCGAAACCGTCGCGAGCAACGATGGCAGCGCGCACCACTTCCGGCGCCGAAGCCGCCGTCGCGTCCATCATGGCGACGGTGAAGCTCGGCCCGCCGCGATTGATCGCTTCGTTGGCAAGCACGGTCGCGACGATTTCACGCCGCAGGCGATGGCTGGCGATGTCGCCAGCGTTCGACTTCTGCATTCTGACGGGGAAATAATTCGACAGCGTCGCTGCAAAATAGGGGTCGTCGGGCAGATCGCTTGCGGCGAGCGCATCGAAGAGCACGATCTTGGCATAGGAGACCAGCACGCCGATTTCCGGCCGCGTCAGCGGTTTGCCGGCAGTATAACGTTCGGCGAGGGTATGGTCGTCGGGCAAGGTCTCGACCTTGCGGTTCAACTGACCGGCCCCCTCGAGCACGCTCATGAAGCGGCCGAGCTCCAGGCCGTTCGCCGTACCCTTGCGCTCGGTCAGCGAGATCGCCAGCGACTGGAGGTAGTTGTTGCGCAGCACGAGGGCCGCCACTTCGCCGGTCATAGATGAAAGCAGCTGGTCGCGTTTTGCCCGCGTCAGCCGCCCGTCATGCATGGCTGCCGCCAGCGCAATCTTGATATTGACCTCGACGTCGGAGGTGTTGACGCCGGCCGAGTTGTCGATGGCGTCGGAATTGCAGCGCCCGCCGTTGAGGCCGTAGGCGATACGGCCCTTCTGGGTGACGCCGAGGTTTGCGCCCTCGCCGATCACCTTGGCGCGCACCTCCGCCGCCGTGATGCGGATCGGGTCGTTGGCGCGGTCGCCGACCTCGGTATCGGTTTCGGACGGCGCTTTCACATAGGTGCCGATGCCGCCGAACCAGAGCAGGTCGACCGGGCTCTTCAGGATCGCCGTCATGATCTCAAACGGCGTTGCCACGGCTTTGTCGATGCCGATCGCAGCGACCGCTTCCGGCGTCAGGGTTACCGATTTCGCCGCGCGGGAAATGATCATCGCCCCTTTTGAGAGCACGTTTCTGTCGAAGTCCTGCCAGCTCGAGCGCGGCAGGTCGAAGAGCCGCTGGCGTTCTGCCAACGTCTTTTCCATGTCGGGATCGGGATCGATGATGATGTCGCGATGGTCGAAGGCGGCGACGAGCCGGATCTTCGGCGAGAGCAGCATGCCGTTGCCGAAGACGTCGCCCGACATGTCGCCAACGCCGGCGACGGTGAAGGGGGTCGTCTGGATGTCGATGTCCATTTCGCGGAAATGGCGTTTGACGGTTTCCCAGGCGCCGCGGGCGGTGATGCCCATCTTCTTATGGTCGTAACCGGCCGAGCCGCCGGAGGCGAAGGCATCGTCCAGCCAGAAGCCGGCTTCCTGCGCCAGCGCATTGGCGGTGTCGGAAAAGGTTGCCGTGCCCTTGTCGGCGGCGACGACGAAATAGGGGTCGTCGCCGTCGAGCCTCACCGTATCCTTCGGCGGCACGATCTCGGCACCGGAGATATTGTCGGTGATCGAAAGCAGCGTGCGGATATAGGTTTTGTAAGCCTCGCGGCCGGCATTGAAGATCTCGTCGCGGCTACCGCTGACGGGGAGCTTTTTCGGATAGAAGCCGCCCTTGGCGCCGACCGGCACGATGACGGCGTTCTTCACCTGCTGCGCCTTGACGAGACCGAGCACCTCGGTGCGGTAGTCCTCGGCGCGGTCCGACCAGCGCAGACCGCCGCGTGCCACCTTGCCGAAGCGCAGATGCACACCTTCGACCTCGACGCCGTAGACGAACATCTCGCGGAAGGGCTTCGGCTGCGGCAGCCCGTCGACCAGGTGCGGATCGAGCTTGAAGGCGAGCATCGCTTTCGCCGAACCATCAGGGTTTTTCTGGAAATAATTGGTGCGCAGCGTCGCATCGACGATGTTGACGTAGCGGCGCAGGATGCGGTCGTCGTCGAGGCTCGGCACCTCGGCAAGCTCGGCCTCGATCGCCTGGTGCAGCTCGGCGAGCTTCTTCACCCGGGCCTTCTCTGGCAGCTTGGGATCGAGCGTGTCATGGAACAGCCGGAAAATGGCGGCAGCGACATCAGGATATTTGTCGAGCGTCGTTGCGATATAGTCCTGCGAATAGGCGATGCCGGCCTGGCGGAGGTAGCGGGCATAGGCGCGCAGCACATTCGTCTCGCGGGCCGAGAGCCCCGCCGAAAGGATAAGCCGGTTGAAGCTGTCATTGTCGATCGTGCCGGCGAAGGCGGCGACGAAGGCTTCCTCGAGGGCGGCGCCATAACGCTGCAGGTCGATGTCGCGGCCGTTGCGGGTCTCGAGCTCCATGTCGTGCAGCACGACGAGCTCGGTTTGGCCTTCGGTGACCGGCACCCCGATATCGAAGGTGCGTTCGCTGACGACATTGAAGCCGAGGTTCTCGAGAAGCGGCACCCGCCGTGACAGGGCCAGCTGGCCGCCGGCGTGGAAGATCTTCAGCGAAAGGATGCGCCCCTGTTCTTCCTGACGATGATAAAACTGGATGCGGAGCGGCTCGCCGGCGGCGCAGGCGCCGATATCGGCGAGGTCCGCCACGGTTTCCTCAGGGGTGAAGGAATCCTGAAAGGCCTGGTCGACTGAAATTTTCGGCGCCTTCGGCCCGGCCAGCACTTCGAAACGGTCGTCCCAGCGGGCGGTGATTTCGCGGATCGTCTGCTCGAGCTTGGCTTGCGGAATGCGGGGCGTCTTGCCGCCGGAGCGACCGATGATGAAATGCACGCGCGCTACGCCGCCTTCGGGGAAAGCCGGGTAATAGGCGGAGACACGCCCGTCATAGACCGTCTTCAGATAGGTACCGATCCGCTCGCGGACAATGGAATCGTATTCCTCACGCGGGACATAGACGATCACCGAGACAAAGCGGTCGAAGTGGTCGATGCGCGGCAGGACGCGCACGCGCGGCCGGTCGGCCAGGTCGTTGATCTGCTCGGCAAAGCTTGCAAGCAATGTTGTGTCGATCTGGAAAAGATCGTCGCGCGGATAGGATTCCAGCGTGTTATCAAGCATGCGGCCGGAATGGCTCATCGGGTCGAAGCCGAAATGCTCCTTCACCTTTTCGATCTTGGAACGCAGCAGCGGGATTTCCGAGGCGAGCGAGGTGTAGGCGGTCGAGGTGAAGAGGCCGACGATGCGTAGTTCGCCGGTGACATTGCCCTCGCCGTCGAAACGCTTGACACCGACATAATCCATATAGGCACGGCGATGGACGATCGATTTCACATTTGCCTTGGTGACGATCAGGAAATCGGGGCCGTCGAGGAAGGCAAGGATCTCAGGCGTCGTCGTCACGGCATCCTTGCCGGTGCGCAGCACCCGAACATCGGGATTGGAGAGGATGCCGAGGCCCGTGCCCTTGTCGCGCTCGACCTTGGCGTCGGCACCCTTGCCGGAATAAACATATTCGCGCATGCCGAGGAAGGTGAAATTCTCGTCGCGTAGCCAGTTGAGGAATGCCAGCGCCTCGGCGTGTTCGGCCTTTCTGCGGCCGGCGCCATTGGCCGAAAGCTCGGCGATCACCCCGTCGAGCTTGGAAAGCATCGGCCTCCAGTCCGAGACCGACAGACGGACCTGTTCGAGCACGGTCTGGATGCGTTTGACGAGATCGGCCGCCTGGCTGGAATTGAGCGGGGCGATATGAAGCTGGATATGGCTGACGCGTGTGGCGGGATCGCTCGGCTGGTCGGCGGAATAGATCGTGGGCGCCTTCCCCTTTTCCATCACCAGGATGGGATGCACGGCCATGAAGAGATCGCGATGAGTACTCGTCACTTCACCCATTACCGATTCATAGAGAAACGGCATATTCCGGTCGGTCACCGAAAGCACCGAGACGGCAATGCCGTCAGGCGCCACACCGCCGAGGGTGTCGATACTGACGCGCGGGGTCTTGCCGTTCCAGGCGGCAAGTTCTTTTGCCGAATGCACGGCAGAAAGCGCCAGCATTTCAGGCGTGTAGCGTTCGAGATCGTCATTGCTTGCCCGGCCGAAGAGAATTTCCGGATCGAGATGGGTCTCGCCCCTCTCCCTGGCGATCTTTCGCGCGCCTTCAATCTGTTTTTCTCGTTTCGGATTGGTTCTGGCAGCCATGGATCGCCTCCCGCAATGGACTGATTTTCTGCAAGCTAGCAGAAGATTCTTCGAAAAAATCTCTAAAATAGGGGCCAGCGGGATGGTTTTGACGCTTTTTTGGCGGCGGAAATGGGAAATTGTCGGAGATTTTTCCAATTTCGTAGCCAAAACAAACCTGGTTGGCCATCTTTTGGTTTTTTCTTTCGCCGCACATTTCCATGCTCACGTGAAGAATGGTTGACAGCGCGGCGTCAAAAAGATCATCAAACGGCATCATCATTCGGACCTCGGTATCATGTCGGAAAATGCAGCGGGCGCAGTCATCGTCATTTCCAGCCATGTCGTGCGCGGCTCGGTCGGCAACCGGGCGGCTGTGTTTGCGCTGGAGACGCTCGGTCATCCGGTCTGGGCGCTGCCGACCATCGTTTTGCCTTGGCATCCCGGCCATGGCCGTTCGACGCGGCTGACATTTGCGGAAGCCGATTTCGACGCGGCGATCAACGATCTAATCCGTGCGCCCTGGATCGGTGAAGTCCGGGCGGTGCTTTCGGGCTATTTCGGCAATGCCGCCCAGGCGCGCTCCGTCGCCCGGCTGATCGCTATTCTTCGCCAGAACAATCCCGAACTGCTCTATGTCTGCGATCCTGTCATGGGCGACCTCGGCGGGCTCTACGTGCCGGAGGCCACGGCCGAGGCCATTCGTGACCATCTCATCCCGCTCGCTTCGCTGGCGACGCCGAATCGTTACGAGCTCGCCTGGCTGTCCGGAGCGGCGCTTGACGACAATAGCGCGATCATGGAGGCGGCGCTGGCGCTCGGGCCGTCACGGATGCTCGTCACCTCGGCGGTGCCGATGATGGCGGGTGGTACCGGCAACCTCTACCTTTCCGGCCGTCACGCACTTCTTGCCGAGCACCGCGTCGTCGAGAACCCGCCGAATGGTCTCGGCGACCTGCTCGCCGCGGTTTTCCTGTCGCGCCTGCTATCCGGTCTCGAGGATGAAAAGGCGTTGCAGCTTGCCACCGCCAGCGTGTTCGAAGTGCTGGCGCGTGCGGTCAAGCGCGGCAGCAACGAGTTGATGCTGGCAAGCGACGCGTCCAGCCTTTCGACGCCGATGGCCATGGTGCAGATGCGGCGGCTCGTCCACCCCGCGCAGCGGCGGAAAAACTGACGCGCCTGCCAGCTTGCTCATTTTGCGGTGCAGCAGTTGATCTTGTCTTCCGCGCGCGCTAATCCAGAAGCATGCAGCGTTTTCCAAACACCCTTCTCGACGGTTATCGCAACTTTATGAACGGGCGTTATGCCGATGCCCGCGACCGATATCGGCAGCTGGCCGAAAATGGCCAGAGCCCGAGCACGTTGGTCATTGCCTGTTCGGATTCACGCGCAGCTCCCGAACTGATCTTCGATGCCGGCCCTGGTGAGCTTTTCGTCATTCGCAACGTCGCCAATATGGTGCCGCCCTACGAGCCGGACGGCCATTTTCATTCGACGTCGGCCGCTCTTGAATTTGCGGTGCAGGCGCTGAAGGTCTCGGATATCGTGGTGATGGGTCATGGCCGCTGCGGCGGCATCCGTGCCGCGCTCGATCCGAACGTCGAGCCGCTGTCGCCGGGCGATTTCATCGGTCGCTGGATGTCGCTGGTCAAACCGGCAGCCGAGCAGATCCAGAGCAATGACGTGATGACGGCCGCCGAGCGGCAGACGGCGCTGGAGCGTGTCTCGATCCGCAATTCGATCGACAATCTCAGAAGCTTTCCCGACATCAAGGCGCTCGAGGAAGCGGGAAAAATGCATCTCCACGGCGCCTGGTTCGACATATCGACGGGTGAACTCTGGGTCATGGACGCCGAAACACGTGATTTCATTCGCCCCGAAATCTAGGGATCAACGGGTTTATCAGTTTTTTAAGGATTGTTGTTAAGCTCCCTGAATTGGTCGCGCACGACCGACGTCTTGACGTGGCGATTGGCGATGAAGTTCGAAACCATCAAAAAGGTTATTCTGGCAGCCATCATGCTGCCCTTCTTCTTCATGCTCATCGAAGGCGTCGTCGTCATCCGGACTTCGCTGACACAATACCGGAACCTCGAGAAAGACCGGCAGTTCGCCGACGTGCTTGCCCGCGGCGGGTCCATCGCCGCCACGGAGATCCTGAGTGAAATCGGCGCCACGCGCCGCTATCTCGCCCATCCCAGCAGCAGCACCGCGATCGACATGCAGCGCAGCCGGGCAACGCTCGACAACGAACGCCTGGCTTTTCACGCCAGCTTGCCTTCCCGCGATGCGCTTGACGAAGGGCTCCTGGACGAATTGTCGGCTCTCAGCCTCGCCTATAGCCGCATCGTCGCCGCCCGAAGCGCCGTCGATCAAGGTCGTTATGTCGGCAGCGATCCCGGTTCCATCTATTGGTACGCGGCTCTCAAGCAGCTTGCCGTCGTCGATGCGCTCTCCCCGCTGATCAACGATCCGGTGCTGCTCGAGAAATCCAACCAGCTGATGGGCATCATGCTGACCTACTACGGCGAAAGGCTGATCACCGGGATCGGCACGCGTTACCTCGACCGCGGCCCTTCCGGCAGATTTCCGGTGGAGCTGTTCGTGCAGGGAAAAGTGATGATCGGCGAGGGTATGGATCACATGGTCTTCCATTCCGCGACGTCGGTCGAGCGCGATATCGTCGGCTATCTCGGTCGCAGCAGCCAGGTAAAGGCGAATGCCATCACCGATGCGATCCTCGCCGGATCGCGGCCGACGCGCGCAGTCCGTGACGTCTGGGCCACGGCGCAGAACGAACGCATGAGCTTCCTGCAGCAGAAGATGATCGAAGCCGCTCGAGATATTCACGACACCGGCGAGAATTTTTCGACGCGTTCGCACCTGCATTTGACGCGGATCCTGGCGCTGTGCGCTGGTCTGCTCATCCTCGCCACCCTGGTGATGGTGCTGGCGGCAAGGGGTCTGCGCCTGATCGACCGGCTGACGCAGGATCGCGAGGCGCTGGTGGGGGAGTTGCGCAATGCCGCCCAGACCGACCTCTTGACCGGCCTGTACAACAGGCGCGGCTTCGAGGTCGCCGCATCGGCGCTCCTCACCCAGGCTGAACACGGATCGCGGTGGATATCCGTCGTGCTGTTCGATCTCGATCATTTCAAGAAGATCAACGATGTCAACGGTCATGACGCCGGCGACGCCGTGCTTCGCCATGTCGCGAGCATCGCGCGCGAGAATTTCCGATCCTTCGATCTGCTGGTGCGTCACGGCGGCGAGGAGTTCCTGGCGCTTCTGCCCGATTCGACGCCAGACGACGCTGCCATCGTCGCCGAGCGGGTGCGGCTGGCGATCGAGATGGCGGAAATCCCTTTACCGAGCGGCGAGCTGCTCAAAGTCACGGCGAGTTTCGGATGCGCCGGCCGGGCAAACAACGGCGCAAGCCGGAACTTCGAGGATCTTGTCAAACGCGCAGATCTGGCGCTTTACGCCGCCAAGGCGTCCGGCCGCAACTGCGTTGTTTCCGGGCCGGTCGTGCCGGCTCCGCTGCAGGAGGAGCGCCGCAAGACGGCCTCCGGCGGTGGTTTCGATTCCCGCCTATGAAAGACGCCGCATCTTCAGCGGCGTTTTGGGAGATCGTTGTCTATGAAGGCCTATCTGCCGCCGTCGATCTGCTGGCCGATATGGGCAATTGCCTGCTGATAGACGCTTGCAGCGTTCCAGCCCTGGATGGCAGCGAAATTCGGCTCTCCCGGCTGATAGCCGGCACCGGCCCGCCAGCCGTGGCCCTTGAGAAAATTGGCGGTCGAGGCCAGCGCATCGGCACGGGAGGCGACCATATCGACACGGCCGTCGCCGTCGCCGTCGGCGCCGAAACGCACGACGTTCCTCGGCAGGAACTGCGTCTGGCCGATTTCACCATGGGCGGCACCCTTGGCCTGCGGGCTCAGATACCCCTCCGAGACGAGCTGAAGCGCGGCATAGAGCTGGTCGGTGAAATATTCCGAACGACGGCAGTCATAGGCAAGCGTTGAAACCGCCGACAGCGTATGCTGATTGCCCATATAGCTGCCAAAACCGGTCTCCATGCCCCAGATGGCGATCAGCGGGCCGGCGGGAACGCCGAAGCGACGCTCGAGCGAGGCAAAAAGCGCCTGGTTGGCTGCCTTCATCGAACGGCCGCGGGAGATGATTGCAGCACCACCGCGCTTCTGCATGAAGGCGTCGAAGGAGAGCTTGAAGCTTTTCTGGCCGCGGTCGGCGGCGATCGTCGGCTTGTTGTAGTTGACGTTGGCGAAGGCGCGGCTGAGCACCGACTGGCTGACGCCGTTCGCGGCTGCCGTCTGTTTGAAATCGGCGACCCAGGCGTCGAAGCCGGCACTGGTATTGCCGCATTCTGGTCCTTGCGCGAACGCCGGTACCGCATGGAGAAGGCCCATTGCCGCAGCGGCCGCCAGAAACAACTTTGTCATGCGCATTGAGAAACCCCACTCTCGATCTGCATAGCTTTCAGGCGGGCAAGAGGATGCCAGCCACTCGCGATTTTGTCACGATCACCTTTTAGCGATCGCTTATACAGTTGTATTTGCCCGGAAAAGCCCCGCTCACCGAGCAGGGCTTTAACATCTTATGGTTTACAAATGGTATCAGGCGGCCTGCTTGCGCGGCTTGACCAGGCCGCGATTGACGAGCAGCTCGGCGATCTGGATGGCGTTCAGCGCTGCGCCCTTGCGGAGGTTGTCGGAAACCACCCACATATTGAGGCCGTTTTCGACCGTCGCGTCCTCGCGGATGCGCGAAATGTAGGTCGCATCTTCGCCGGCGGATTCATAGGGCGTGATGTAGCCGCCGTTCTCGCGCTTGTCGATGACGAGGCAGCCCGGCGCGTCGCGCAGGATGTCGCGGGCCTGGTCGGCGGTGATCTCGTTTTCGAACTCGATGTTAACCGATTCCGAATGGCCGATGAAAACAGGTACGCGCACGGCGGTGCAGGTCACCTTGATCTTCGGATCGAGCATCTTCTTCGTCTCGGCCAGCACCTTCCACTCTTCCTTGGTGTAGCCATCCTCCATGAAGCTGTCGATGTGCGGGATGACGTTGAAGGCGATGCGCTTGGTGAACTTCTTGTTCTCGATCGGATCGGCGACGAAGACGGCGCGTGTCTGGTTGAAGAGTTCGTCCATGCCGTCCTTGCCCGCACCGGAGACGGACTGGTAGGTCGAGACGACGACGCGCTTGATCTTGGCGAAGTCGTGCAGCGGCTTCAGCGCCACCACCAGCTGGGCGGTTGAGCAATTCGGGTTGGCGATGATGTTGCGCTTGGTGAACTGGCTGATGGCATCCGGGTTCACTTCCGGCACGATCAGCGGCACGTCGGCGTCGTAGCGCCAGGCCGAAGAATTATCGATAACGACGCAGCCCTGCTGGCCGATCTTTGGTGAGAACTTCTTGGAAACCTCGCCGCCGGCCGACATCAGGCAGATGTCGGTGTCGGAGAAATCGTAGTTCTCCAGATTGGAGACCTTCAATGTCCGGTCACCATAGGACACCTCGGTGCCCTGCGAACGCGCCGAGGCGAGCGCCACGACCTCATCGGCGGGGAAGCCTCGTTCGGAGAGGATGTTGAGCATCTCCCGGCCGACATTTCCGGTCGCTCCCGCAATTGCTACTTTGAAACCCATTTCTCAAGCTCTCTTTCTCTTCTCTCCTCTGGTCCGGTGAGGGGGAAGGCGCGACGGATCGCGTCTTCCTGTCCCCAGCCGAGCCGGGGAGAGAGCGGCAGGCCAGAGACGTCAGACGGTTTTCGTCGTCGTTTTGGCCTTGGTTTTGGCAGAAACCGGAACGGCAATATCCACCCCGGCAACCCGTGCCCGGTCACTGCATGCGGCAATGGCGTGTTCGTCGCGAACCATGGAGATTCCTTTTCCGCTGTTGCTCTTAGAAGGTTTTCCATAGGAGTCAAGGTTTTTGCGCCGACAGCTGCCAGGCGGAAGGAGCGGCGCCGTCCTGCGGTATCCCGACCCGGTTGTTAATATCTGCAACGAAAACGGGGTTTTCCATGCGTATGCTTCTCGCCGCCTTTATCTGATCCTCGATCTTGCCGTTGCCGAAGGCAGCACGCTGATCATCGTTTCGCACGACCAGCGCCTCGCGGGCCGCCTCGACCGACGCATCACGTTCGGCTCGGAGACGAGCGGTACCGCCATGCCGGTCGGCTTCGCCCGTGAAGCCACCGGGCTGGCGGCGGCACTGCTCGCCTACCGGCAATTGCCGGCGCGGGCGCTGAGAGCGTAACGGTCCAGATCGCAAGCCGCAGTCAAACTTCCTTCCAACGGAGCGCGATGCGCGCGACAAAGCGCCCTGCTGTTAGACTAAAGTCATAATCCCAAAGCATCCCTCTTTTTGATCTGCCGTTTCTGGCACACTCCCGTCAGGCGTGTCGCGGCCAGGGGTATGCTTGAGGAGAGTAGGCCGCGCGCGTTGCTCATCACTCTGTGGAGGACAGACAATGGCAAATGTTGCAAGCATCGACGGCGCGAAGGCCGGTCCGATGACCGGCGAGGAGAAGAAGGTCATCTTCGCCTCTTCGCTCGGCACCGTTTTCGAATGGTATGATTTCTATCTTTACGGTTCGCTCGCCACCTATATCGGCGCAACCTACTTCACCCAATATCCCGAGGCGACTCGTAACATCTTTACGCTGCTCGCCTTTGCCGCCGGCTTCCTCGTGCGTCCCTTCGGCGCGCTGGTATTCGGCCGTCTCGGCGATCTTGTCGGCCGCAAATACACCTTCCTGGTGACGATCCTGATCATGGGCATGTCGACCTTCCTCGTCGGCATTCTGCCGGGTGCCGCCACGATCGGCATTGCAGCCCCGATCATCCTGATCGGCTTGCGCTTGCTGCAGGGCCTGGCCCTTGGCGGTGAATATGGCGGTGCGGCAACCTATGTCGCCGAACATGCGCCGAACGGGCGCCGCGGCTACTTCACCTCGTGGATCCAGACGACGGCAACGCTCGGCCTGTTCCTGTCGCTGATCGTCATCATTCTGGTTCAGTCCATCATGGGTCCGGTTCAATTCGCCGCCTGGGGCTGGCGCATTCCGTTCCTGGTCTCAGTCGTCCTGCTCGGCATTTCCGTCTGGATTCGTCTGAAGATGAACGAGTCGCCGGCATTCCAGCGCATGAAGGCGGAAGGCAAAGGCTCCAAGGCGCCGCTGACCGAAGCTTTCGGCCAATGGCGCAACGCCAAGATCGCGATCATCGCGCTTCTCGGTGCCACCATGGGCCAGGCGGTCGTCTGGTACGGCGGTCAGTTCTATGCATTGTTCTTCCTGCAGAACGTGCTGAAGGTGGATCTGCAATCGGCCAACATCATGGTCGCGATCTCGCTTCTGCTTGGAACGCCGTTCTTCGTCATCTTCGGCGCTCTCTCCGACAGGATCGGCCGCAAGCCGATCATCATGGCCGGTCTTCTCATCGCCGCGGTGACCTATAATCCGCTATTCAAGGCGATGACCTGGACGGCAAACCCGGCGCTTGCCGAAGCGCAGGCCTCGATCCGCGCGACGGTCACGGCCGACCCGGCGGACTGCAAGTTCCAGTTCAACCCGACGGGCACGGCGAAATTCACCAGCTCCTGCGACGTGGCGACGGCGTTCCTGACGAAGAACTCGGTGCCTTATGACGTCGTGGCCGGCCCTGCCGGGCAGCCGGCGACGGTGAAGGTTGGTAACGCGACGGTTCCGAGCTTTGACGCCGCTGCCGCCGGAGACAAGGCGAAGGCTATGACCGCCGCCTTCGAAAAGAGCGTCAACATAGCGCTCAACGATGCCGGCTACCCGCTGAAACGCGGTGTCGCCAAGGTGCCGGATGCCAAGCTCGATGCCTTCATCGCCGCCAATCCGGAACTGGCGCTCAATGCCGAAGCTATCCGCGCCGGCGCGAAGGAAACCATGCCGGCGGCCAAGCTGGTCGAAGGCAAGCTGCTGACGGCGGATGAGGCCAATGGCGTCACCGACATGGCGGTCTATACCATCGCCAATGGCGGCAACTTCGCCATGACCGCCGATCCTGCCCGCGTTAACTGGGTCGGCACGGTTGCGATCCTGTTTGTCCTCGTGCTCTATGTGACGATGGTCTACGGCCCGATCGCCGCACTTCTGGTCGAGCTGTTCCCGACCCGTATCCGCTATACCGGCATGTCGCTGCCTTATCACATCGGCAACGGCTGGTTCGGCGGCCTGCTGCCGGCAACGGCCTTCGCGATGAGCGCTGCGGCGGGCGATATCTATTACGGTCTCTGGTATCCGATCGTCTTTGCGGCGATCACCCTGGTGATCGGCCTGATCTTCCTGCCGGAAACGAAGAACAGGGATATCCACGCGATGGATTGATGACGCACTCGCGTCTGAGAAGCTCGAGAAACGGCCCGGCGCTCACATGGCGCCGGGCTTTTCCATATCAGGAAATAGGCGCTTGGCGAGCGGCCAGCCGTCGGGCGCCAGTTTGAAGAGCAAACCGCAGCGGGCAAAGACGATGGCCATCAACAGCGAGAACCAGCCGCCGAAGGCAAGGCCGGCGATGACATCGCTCGGATAATGGGCGCCGACCATGACACGCGTCATGCCGAGCCAGATGGCGCAGGCGATGAAGGCAACGCGGTAGCGCGGAAACAGAAGCGCGAAGGCCGCAAAGAAGGCGCCGACCGTGGTGGAATGGCCGGAGGGAAAGCTTTCGAAAGCGGAATGGCCCGAAAAGGGCGTGAAAGAAAACATGCCGTAATCATGGAAGTGATCGGGTCGGGCTCTTCCGATCGCCCGCTTCAAAAGATTGGCGAGGAGCCCTGAGAAAACGACCGCGGCGAAGAGATAGGCGCCGATCCAGCTGACATAGAGTGCCTGAGCCCTGGCTCGCGCCGTCTTCAAGAGCTTGTAGCCCGCCCTGCCCTGAAAGAAGAGCAGGATGCTGGTAAGGATCAGCCAGGCGGAATCGCCGAAACCGGTCAGGAGCTCGCCAAGCTGCTTCACCGATTCAGGAGGCTCGCTGGCGCCGAGCGGCGCATCGAAGAGCAGCATGGAAAGGATCACGGCATTGATGGTGATGAAGAGGCAGGCCTGCCAGCGCAAAGGCGGCATGGCAGCGTCGCTCCGGCGCCAGCGCCTGTCCAGGGAAGTCCAAAATGCCCGCATTTAGTCGTCCGTTCAAAATAGCCTCGAGCGCGGCGCGTCCGACAGGCGCTCTATCACTTTGTGGCGCATAAACCGGAAATTCATCCGATGGCTGAGTATGCACTCGCGAAATCCGGCGCAAAAATACACGAGATTATGGCCAAGGATAGCCCGTTTTGGCTAATTCGACTGAACCCAGGATTGTTCATCCATAAAAAAGCCCTCCGCATGCGCAATGCGAAGGGCGGGAAACTGTTTCACGTGAAATATATCAGGCGGAAAGCGCCTTGAACTCGGCAAGGATCGCATCGCCCATTTCTACGGTGCCGACCTGTTTGCAGCCGTCGGCCATGATGTCGCCGGTGCGGATGCCTTTGTCAAGCACGTTGGCGATTGCCCTTTCCAGGTTGTCGGCTTCCTTGACCAGATTGAAGGAGTAACGCAGGCACATGGCAAAGGAGGCGATCATGGCGATCGGATTTGCGATGCCCTTACCGGCAATGTCGGGGGCCGAGCCATGCACCGGCTCATAGAGCGCCTTGCGCTTGCCGGTCTTGCCGTCAGGGGCGCCGAGCGAGGCTGAGGGCAGCATGCCGAGCGAGCCGGTCAGCATGGCGGCGACGTCGGAGAGCATGTCGCCGAAGAGATTGTCGGTGACGATGACGTCGAACTGTTTGGGCTGGCGCACCAGCTGCATGCCGCCGGCATCGGCCAGCATATGTTCGAGCTGAACGTCGGAATATTTCGCCTTGTGCGTCTCGGTCACCACCTGGTTCCAGAGCACGCCCGACTTCATGACGTTGCGCTTTTCCATGGAGCAGACGCGGTTCTGACGCGTGCGGGCCATTTCGAATGCGACGCCGGCGATGCGTTCGATCTCGTAGGTATCGTAGACCTGCGTGTCGATGCCGCGCTTCTGGCCGTTGCCGAGATCGATGATTTCCTTCGGTTCGCCGAAATAGACGCCGCCGGTCAGCTCGCGGATGATCAGGATGTCGAGGCCTTCGACCAGTTCCGGCTTCAGCGACGAGGCCGAGGCAAGGGCCGGATAGCAGATGGCGGGACGCAGGTTGGCGAAAAGTTGCAGATCCTTGCGCAGGCGAAGCAGGCCGGCTTCCGGACGTACTTCATAAGGCACGCTATCCCATTTCGGGCCGCCAACGGCGCCGAACAGAACGGCATCGGCGGCAAGCGCCTTCTGCATGTCGGTTTCCGAGATCGCCGCGCCATGGGCATCATAAGCCGAGCCGCCGACAAGGCCTTCGTCGGTGACAAAACCGGCATCCATCGCCTCGTTCATATAGGCGATGATCTTGCGGACCTCGCCCATGGCCTCGGGACCGATGCCGTCACCCGGCAGCAGGAAAAGATTGCGCGCTGTCATGAAGCCCTCCTGGAAAAACAAGCTGCGGCTTCTTAGACCCCGGAAATAGGCATTTCAAGCGAGAGAAGGCCTGAATCGGTACGCTTCGCCGCCGGCCGCAATGGTTGCTCCTGGACCGGCAAACGCATTAGAACGGTCGCCACACTTTTATTTCCAGGATATTCTCCCATGGCTTTCGCACCTCTCCATCTTGACACGCCGCTGGTTCGGACCGCCCCCGACTACAGCGCCAGTAGCAAGCCTCTCTGGCTGAAACTCGATGCGCTGCAGCCCTCCGGCAGCTTCAAGCTGCGCGGCGTCGGCCGGCTTTGCCAGCACGAGGTGGAAAATGGCGCGCGCGAGATCTTCTGCGCTTCCGGCGGCAATGCCGGCATTGCCGCGGCCTATGCCGGCCGGGCGCTCGGCGTGCCGGTCACGATCGTCGTGCCGGAGACGACGACGGCCGATGTGCGGCAGACGGTTGCGGCAACCGGCGCCAATGTCCTCGTGCACGGCGCCGTTTTCGACGAAGCCAATGCCTATGCGGTCGAACTCGCCCGCAGCCGCAAGGCAAGCTATGTGCATCCTTTTGATCATCCAATTCTGTGGGATGGCCATGCGACGCTGATCGACGAGGTGGTGATGAAGGGTGCGGAATTCGACTGCGTCATCACCAGCGTCGGCGGCGGCGGGCTGCTTGCCGGCATTGTCGAGGGGCTAAAGCGAAACGGGCTGCCCGACGTGCCTGTGATTGCCGTCGAAACCGAGTGGGCGGCTTCGCTGCATGAAAGCCTGAAAGCAAATGAGCGCATTACCCTGCCTGCCATCACCTCGATCGCCACATCGCTCGGCGCGCGGCAGGTGGCCCAGCATGTCTTCGACCTGCCGAAACAGCATCCGATTGAAAGCGTTCTCGTCAGCGATGCCGATGCCGTTGCCGCCTGCCTGAAGTTTGCCGATGCGCAGCGCATTCTGGTCGAGCCGGCCTGCGGTGCCGCCCTTGCTGTTGCCGACGTGCATGCAGGGCTGCTTGCGCGCTTCGACAATCCTCTGATCGAAGTCTGCGGCGGCATCGGCGTGTCGCTGGAAAAGCTGAGGCTCTGGAAAGAGAAGTTTCTCTGATCTCTAAAGCGCGTTCTTTCGGATTTGCTGATTGCGCTTTAGGTTCTTTGTTGAAGAATGTCGTAGCCGCAAACCGCTGCACACTTTTGCGCGACATGCTTGGACCAAAGAAAAAGCCGGGCGAAAGCCCGGCTCGATCGTCATCATTGAATTGGGAGCTTAAGCGGCCCAGGGATGCGAAGCGGCGTTCTTCTTTTCGAACTCGTCGATCGCCTTGCCCTTTTCCAGCGTCAGGCCGATATCGTCGAGGCCGTTCAGCAGGCAGTGGCGCTTGAACTCGTCGAGATCGAATTTGATCGAGCCGCCGTCGGGGCCGGTGATTTCCAGGTTTTCCAGGTCGACGGTCAGGATGGCGTTGGAGCCGCGCGAGGCGTCGTCCATCAGCTTGTCGAGGTTTTCCTGGCTGACCTTGATCGGCAGGATGCCGTTCTTGAAGCAGTTATTGTAGAAAATGTCGGCGAAGCTGGTGGAGATCACGCAGCGGATGCCGAAATCGAGCAGCGCCCAGGGCGCGTGTTCGCGCGAGGAACCGCAGCCGAAATTGTCGCCGGCGACGAGGATCTTGGCATCACGATAGGCTGGCTTGTTCAGCACGAAATCGGGATTTTCCGAGCCGTCTTCGTTATAACGGGCTTCGGCGAAAAGGCCGGTGCCGAGGCCGGTGCGCTTGATGGTCTTCAGATAATCCTTCGGAATGATCATGTCGGTGTCGATGTTGACGACCGGCAGGGGCGCCGCAACGCCCGTGAGCTTCACGAATTTATCCATGACCCATGCTCCATTTCAGCAAATGTACTTTCCTGGATGTGCATCTAGTCCAGTTTTCCGCCGAAATGAAGGAGAATCTTTCTAAAATCGCGGCCGCGCGACGTTTCGCGCGGCCGCAAGAGTGCGCGCGTTCTTACTTGGTCGGGGCGTTCAGGCCCCAAAGCACGCCGAAAGGATCGCGAAGCTGGCCGTAGCGGTCGCCCCAGAACATCAGTTCGATCGGCATGACGACTTCGGCGCCGGCGGCCACCGCGCGATCCCACCAGAAATCGATATCGTCGATGACCAGCTGGATGGCGAAGCCTTCATGGCCTTTGAAGGGATGGCCGTATTCGGGATAGGCATCTGCCAGCATGAGGGAGCTGCCGTTGATGTAGAGATGAATATGCATGGTGCGGCCGCTCTCGTCGACCGGCACCCGATGCGCCTCTTCGGCGCCGAAGGCCTTCATGTAAAATTCCGCGGCCTTCACCGCGCCATCGACCGTCAGATAGGGCAGCAGGCCATTCTTGACCGGCGGCATCTTAACCGGATTGTTTTCCGTCGTCGTATCCATGCTCGTCCTCCATCGTTTCTGAGCGCCGGCTGAGTGCCTGGCTGCCTCAAAGACGTATCATGGAAGCATGATCCGACAATGTCGGTCAGGTTTTTGAATGCAGAACGCTCAGAGATCGATGATCGTGCCGCGACCGTCGTTCCAGATGCGCATTTCGCGTTGGCCGTTGTTTGCCTTGGCGCGGACCGGAGCGGGCTTCATCTTCATCGAAAGGGCGCGGCCGACCATGAGCACGGTAAGGATGCCGCCGACGGCAAGCGTCACCGAAAAGGTGAGAAGCAGCATGGCGACAAAAACGGTGGCGCCGGCAAGCATGAAGAAGATGGAGCGAATGTTCTGCATCGGTTTGATACCTTTCTACAGAAAGGAATGTGGTTCTTCTTTTTTCTCTCTGCAAGGCAAGCATGGCTTTTTGTTGTCTTGCCGGGCTTTGTGAAGCTTGGCACTAATGAGTGATGAGCCGAACTATACCTCTCCGTTCCCTGCATCTGCGCCGCTCGGTGCTGAGCGTGCCCGCCATCAATCTCCGGGCGCTTGAAAAGAGCCATTCCCTTGATTGCGATGCGGTTATTTTCGACCTGGAGGATTCCGTCGCGCCCGAAAAGAAGGGGCAGGCGCGGGAAAATCTGCGCGCCTTTTTTGCCGGCCCGCCGCTTGCGGATAAGGAAAGGATCATCCGCATCAATTCTTTGTCATCCGAATTCGGAGCAGCTGACTTCGATCTGGTCAAGGCGCTTTTGCCCGACGCCGTTCTCCTGCCGAAGGTGGACGAGCCTGGCGATGTCACTGATATCAGCGATCTGCTTGCCGATGCGGAGGCGCCGGAGGCGCTGCGCATCTGGGCGATGATCGAGACACCGCGCGGTGTGCTGAATGTCGGAGCGATCGCCGGAGCCGGCCGCACGCCGGGTGCAAGGCTCGATTGCCTCGTCGTCGGGCTTAATGACCTGCGCAAGGAAACTGGCGTGCTTCCCCAACCGGGACGGAGCTATCTCGTGCCGTGGCTGATGCAGGTCGTCCTTGCGGTCAGGGCCTATGGGCTCGATGCGATCGACAGCGTCTTCAACGATTTTAAGGATGCCGAAGGCTTCGACGCCGAATGCAGTCAGGGCCGCGCCATGGGTTTTGCCGGCAAGATGCTGATCCATCCCTCGCAGATCGAGCCCGCCAACCGGCATTTCGGACCAAGTGCGGAGGAGATTGCGGAAGCCGAGGCGGTCATATCAGCTTTTGCCGATCCTGACGCCAGGGGCCTCAACGTCATCAATGCCAACGGACGGATGATCGAACGGCTGCATCTTGTCCAGGCCGAGGCTCTGGTTCATAAAGCTCGCCTTATGTCTGCAAGAAAGCCCGCCTGATGAAACTCTACCGCTTCCTAACCGGTCCCGACGACGCGTCCTTCTGCCACAAGGTCACTGCCGCCCTCAACAAGGGCTGGTCGCTGGAGGGTTCGCCGACCTATGCCTTCAATGCCGCAACCGGCGCGATGCAGTGCGGCCAAGCCGTCGTCAAGATCGTCGAAGGCAAGGATTACGATCCGGAAATGAAGCTCTCCGAGCAGTAAGGACTTAATTCCACGATAGAAGCCTAACGCTCCGCGGCTTCTTCGGCGCTGGCCTCGATCCGCTCCATATCATCGTCGCTCAGCCCGAAATGGTGGCCGATCTCGTGGATCAGGACATGGGTGATGATATCGCCGAGCGTTTCGTCATTCTCGGCCCAATAATCGAGGATGGGGCGCCGGTAGAGGCGGATGCGGTTCGGCATCTCGCCGGTTTCCACGGTAAAACGTTCGGAAATGCCTCTGCCCTCGAAAAGGCCGAGCAGATCGAAAGGCGTTTCCAGCGCCATGTCCTCGAAAACGTCGTCATCGGGGAAATCCTCGATCTCGATCGTGAGATTGGTCGTCAGCTGACGGAACTCATCCGGCAGATGGCTGTAGGCCTCCATGGCCAGCGACTCGAAGGTGCTGATCGTCGGCGCATGGCGGTCCCGCCAATCATCGCTCTGGTCTATGCGGGCCATGAATATTCCTTCCTTTGCGGGCCCATATAGAACCTTTATTGCCGATTTTCGAGTGCGGAATCAAAGGCAGGAATAAATTCATAGAAAATGAATGTTGACTCTTCATTAGTCCTCTGGAATCTATAAGAACATAACAGGAACAAGACGGATCGGAGTGAACGCCATGGCGCAGAACGCCCTGGCGCGCGAGCGGCTTTTTGCGCTCCGCGAAACCATTGCCAGACTGGAAGGAAAGCCCGCGCCGGCATTTGCGGCCGCGGAGCGGGAAGCTTTGGCGGAAGGACGCAAGACGCGCCAGGAGCGCATTCTGCCATCCCTGCCGTTCGGGGTGGAGCTTCTCGATCGGGCGCTGGAGGGCGGCCTGCCCCTCGATGCGATTACCGAATTCCGTTCCGCGCTGTCTCGCGACGCCGGCGCGGCAAGCGGACTGGCGATGGCTGTTGCCGCGCGGCTGCAGAAACAGGAATCGGATGCCGGCAGGCTCATGCCGTTGCTCTGGATCGGCGATGCAGTCGGTACGCTGGAGGCCGGCCGTCCCTATGCTCCCGGGCTTCGGGATTTCGGGTTGAGCCCTGAGCGATTTCTCCATGCCGCGCCGCGCAAGCTGGACGAAGCGCTCTGGCTGGCGGAGGCGGCAGTGGAAAGCGCTGCTTTCTCGGCCGTCATCCTCGAAGTGCGGGGCAATCCTGTCCATTTCGGCCTGACCGAAAGCCGCAGGCTCAGTCTCAGGGCGCATGCTGCCCGCCGTCCGCTCTTTCTCGTGCGGCAGGCAGGGGCGGAGGAGGCCAGCAGTGCGGCCTTGCGCCTGCATGTCGAACCGGGACCGTCTGGTCTGCGGCCGTTGCCGGACGGATCGAAGCTTTCCGGCAGCATCGGCAATCCGATTTTCCGTCTCACGCTGGAGAAGAGCCGCAATCCGGCCCCGCTCTCCTTTCTCCTGGAGTGGAGCCCCCATGAACGCGAATTTTTCCCTGTCACCGAGCCAAACCTCATTCGTCCTCCAGGCGAACAGTCAGCGCATTCTGGCGCTCAGCTTCCCGCATCTGCCAACCGACCGTATCGCCCGCAGGCGATGGGGGCCCTCCTGGCGTTCGAAAGAGCGTCCTGAGGCGCCGCCCATCGTCTGTTCGGCCAAGCTCAACAATGCCATGCGGCTGACGGCACTGGACGAATTGGCCGAGCGGCTGGGGCTCAAAAATGAGCAGGGCGTTGCCGAGGCGCGCGCCATGTATCCGACGCTCGAGGTGGTGGAAGAGGATCCGGCCGCCGACCGCCGGCTGCTGGAGGCAATTGCCGACTGGTGCGACCGCTATACGCCTTTGGTGGCGTTCGACGGCAAGGACGGTCTGTTTCTCGACATTACCGGCTGCACGCATCTTTTCGGCGGTGAGAAGGCGCTTCTCAAGGATGTTCTGTCGCGGCTCTTTCATATGGGGATCGATGCGCGCGGCGCGATCTCATCGTCGCCGGGCCTTTCCTGGGCCGTGTCGCGTTTCGGGCAAAGCGGCGTGATCGGGGATGAGGAGACGGAGCGTGTGCTGATGTCTTTGCCGATTGCAGCCTTGCGGCTGCAAGCGCAAACCGTCGATGCGTTGAAGAAGCTCGGCCTGAAATATATCGGCGACGTCATCAATGCGCCGCGGGCGCCGCTGACCCGCCGGTTCGGGCCGGAATTGCTGCTGCGTCTCGACCAGACGCTAGGGCATGAAGAAGAACCGGTTTCGCCCCGTCGCCCTGTCGCCAGCCTTTCGGCCGAAAGCCGCCTGATCGAGCCCATCGGAACGGAGGAACAGATCCTTGCCGTCACCAGGCAAGTCGCCGTGTCGCTGCAGCCGTCGCTGGAGGCACGAGGCGCCGGCGGGCGAGTGTTCGAATTGGTTCTATTCCGCGTCGACGGCAGGGTCTTCCGTATTTCCGTCGGCGCTTCGCAACCGCTTCGCGAACCGAAATTTATCGCCGGGCTTTTTTCCGAACGACTGCAGGCGGTCTATGACGATCTCGATGCCGGCTATGGTTTCGAGATCGTGCGGCTGAATGTGTTGCAGCATGATCCCTTCAACGAAGCGCAAGCTGATTTCGAGGGTGATCGTCAGGGAGAAATCTCCCTTTCGGCTTTCGTCGACCGTGTCTCCGCCCGGCTGGGTGCGGATTGCCTGCAAAGCTTCCAACTCCGTGAGAGCCATGTGCCGGAACGCGCCGTCATCGCAGTTCCGACGATGGATAAGCTTTCAAGACGGGGGAAGGCGGAACAGAGCGGTTCTCTCCCTTTCCGCGAAGAGCGTCCGTTGCGGCTTTTTGCAACGCCGGAGCCTGTCGAGACCGTACTCGCCGAAGTGCCCGATGGCCCGCCGCAGATCTTCCGCTGGCGGCGCATGCAGCATCAAGTGGCAAAAAGCGAAGGTCCGGAGCGGATTGCCATGGAGTGGTGGATCGACGGAAGCGACGCTGAGGCGCGCGATTATTTCCGTATCGAGGATGAGGCCGGACATCGCTTCTGGATCTATCGTCGAGGTTTCTATGGTCAGGAGCTCGACCCTCGCTGGTTCATGCACGGGGTATTCGCATGAAGGCCGAACGTGCATTCTTCGAGATTGGCGCGAGGACAAATTTCTCGTTTCTCGAAGGCGCCTCCGGCCCCGAGGAGATGGTCGTACAGGCCGCCCATCTCCGGCTCGGCGGCCTCGGGATTGCGGACAGGAATTCGGTTGCCGGCGTGGTCAGGGCGCATGCGCAGGCGTTGCAGATCGAGGAGGAATACAAGAACAGACATGAGACGGATTTTCAGGCGAAGGAAGGCGAGGAAATCCTCGATCCGGTCAGGGTTCAGCCGGGTGCCCGTCTCGTCTTCTCCGATGATACGCCCGACATTCTCGCCTATCCCAGAAACCGCCGCGGTTGGGCAAATCTCTGCCGGCTTCTCAGCGCCGGCAATCTGAAGGAGGAAGCGGTCAAGGGAACCTGCATCCTAACGGAAGCGGAGCTCATGGAATGGGGAGACGAGATGATGCTTGCCCTCGTTCCGGATCGTACCCTTGTCGATCATCATAAGGGCCAGTCGACGCTGGAAGATTATCTGGAGCGGCTTCGCAGACGGTTCCGCAAGGCTTTTTTTATGGCGTTGTCGCCGGCCTATGACGGTCGCGACAGGCAGGTCTTTGCTGTGCTTGCCATGCTTGCCGCCCGAAATCGCGTGCCGTTGATTGCCACCAACCAGCCCCTTTACCACCATCCTGAACGCCGGCCGCTTTCAGATGTCGTGATCGCGATCCGGGAGCATGTCCAGATATCGCAAGCCGGATTCCTGCTGGCGCCGAATGCCGAGCGTTACCTCAAGGATTCACGTGAAATGGTCCGGATCTTCCGGGACTATCCTGGTGCGATCGAGAATGCCCGGGTCTTTTTCGACAAGCTGACCTTTTCACTGAAGGAACTGGAGCATAATTATCCGCCTGAAAACGATCCCGGCGAAACGCCGCAGGAGAGCCTCGAAAGGCTGACGAGAGCGGGAGCAGTCAAGCGCTATCCCGAGGGTGTGCCGCCCAAGGTGGCAAAGCAGATCGATTATGAACTGAAACTCATCGGTGATAAGAACTACGCCTCCTACTTCCTGACTGTTCACAGGATCATCCAACACGCCCGTTATGACCTCAAGGTCTTGTGCCAGGGGCGCGGATCGGCGGCAAATTCGGTCATCTGTTATTGTCTCGAAATAACGGAAGTTGACCCTCAAAAGAGCACGCTGCTCTTCGACCGTTTCATTTCGATGGACCGGGACGAACCGCCGGATATCGACGTCGATTTCGAGCATGACCGGCGTGAGGAAGTCATCCAGTTCATCTACGGACGATATGGCATCGAACATGCCGGGCTGACGGCGGGAGTGACCACCTACCGCACCCGTTCGGCTGGCCGCGAGGTCGCCAAGGCCTTCGGCCTGTCGGAGGATGTTCAGTCGGCGATCAGCAGCCTCGTCTGGGGTTGGTCGGAGGACAATCTTTCCGAGAGGGATGCCAAGGCGGCCGGTCTCGACGTCAAGGATCCAGTGACCCGGAATGTGCTGCAATATGCCTCCGAGCTTCTCGGTTTCCCGCGCCACCTCACCCAGCATGTCGGCGGCTTCGTCATCACAGGGGACCGGCTCGACGAGGTCGTGCCGATCATGAAGACGGCGATGCCGGATCGCTACATGATCGAATGGGACAAGGACGATCTCGACAACGTCAAGATCCTCAAAGTGGATGTGCTGGCGCTCGGCATGCTGACCTGCCTGCGGAAGGCCTTTTCGCTGCTTGAACTACATTATCATGTCAAGAAGACGCTCGCAGACCTCGGCAACAGGGAGCATGGGGAAGAGGGCAAATCGGTCTATGAGATGATGGGCCGGGCCGATACGCTTGGCGTCTTCCAGATCGAAAGCCGGGCACAGATGAGCATGCTGCCGCGCCTGAAGCCGAAGATATTCTACGACCTCGTCATCGAGGTGGCGATTGTCCGGCCGGGGCCGATCCAGGGCGATATGGTTCATCCCTATCTGAAACGCCGAGAACAGCGCGCCAGGAACATCCCGATCGAATATCCGAGCAAGGAGCTGGAAGCAGTCCTCGAAAGAACCCTCGGCGTGCCCCTGTTTCAGGAGCAGGCGATGCAGATCGCGATCACCGCTGCGGGCTTCAGGCCGGCAGAGGCCGACAAGCTTCGCAGGGCGATGGCGACATTCAAGCGAACCGGTACGATCGGCGATTTCGAGAAGCGCTTCATCGAGGGAATGGTCTCAAAGGATTACGATCCCGAGTTCGCAAAACAATGCTTCAATCAGATCAAAGGTTTCGGTGAGTACGGCTTTCCGGAAAGCCATGCTGCTTCCTTCGCGCTGCTGGTTTATGCCTCTTCATGGCTCAAGGCCTATTATCCCGATGTCTTCTGCGCGGCGATGCTGAATTCCCAGCCGATGGGGTTTTATGCGCCGGCCCAGCTGGTGCGGGATGCGCGCGAGCATGGAGTAAAGATCCTGCCGGTCGACATCAATGAATCGGACTGGGATTGTACCCTGGAAGAGGCTGCCTTCGACCGGAAGGCCGTCGATTTCCGGCATGGCGAGATGCGCGGGATCATCAAGACCCGGCATGCGGTGCGGCTCGGTTTCCGGCAGATCAAGGGTCTCTCGTCGGACGATATGAAACGGCTCGTCGACAATCGCGGTCAAGGATACAGTACGGTGCGTGATCTCTGGCTGCGGTCCGGCCTGCAGAAATCGATCATCGAGCGGCTGGCGGATGCGGATGCGTTCCAATCCATCCATCTATCACGGCGCGAAGCGCTTTGGGCTGTGCGGGCACTGGATGTGAAGAGTGCAGCCGAGGAACTGCCCCTTTTCGAACAGGTCCGTCATGTCGACCTTCAGCCAGAGCCCGCGGCGGTGCTGCCGGATATGCTGCCGGGAGAGCAGGTGATCGAAGACTATCGTTATCTCTCCCTGTCGCTGAAAGCGCATCCGGTCTCCTTCCTGCGCGAGGAGTTCCGGAAGATCGGCATCACCCGCAATGTCGATCTTCTGACGGTGCCGAACGGAAAGAGGGTGACGATCGCCGGTCTGGTGCTCGTGCGCCAGCGGCCGGGTTCGGCCAAGGGCGTGATCTTCATGACGCTAGAGGACGAGACCGGGGTCGCCAATGCGATCGTCTGGAACAAGATATTCGACAAATACCGGGCGATCGTCATGGGGGCTCGGCTCGTAAAAATCCGCGGCAGGCTGCAAAGCCATAGCGGCGTGATCCATACGGTCGTCGAGCATATCGAGGACATGACACCGGCGCTCGGCATCCTGCAACGCGAGGCTCGCCGTTTCGGCGCCTGCGAGCGGTCGGATGAGGTGCTGAGACCGGGAGGCGACCAGCGGCAGATCGCCGACGCGCGGAAGGGGGCGGAATTGGAAAAACGGGCGCTGGCCGCAGGCCGCCATGCGGGCGTGGCGGAAACCGCCGAACTCATGCCGCGCGGGCGGAATTTTCATTGATGTGCGTCGCGCCGGTCGGAATCATCCGGACATGCCTTCATTGTGTGCGGGGTTACCGCCCGGCATCGCCCCCATGATTTAGATAATTTGCAACAAGCGCTGCCCATCGCTGCTGCCCGATAGCGCCGGACTCGAATTTTTTCTTGACAGCCACCATCTTCTTTAGCAGAAAACACGATAGTCAGTGTCATGTTTGGAAATGAAGACGTGCTTGTCTGCAGCTGCAATTATATAACCGACAAGGAAATCCGGGAGGTTATCACCGACCTTCTCGACGAAGACTGTTGGCAGCTTATCGTGCCTGCGAAGGTCTACCACGCCATGGAAAAACGCGGCCGTTGCTGCGGCTGCTTCCCCAATGTGGTCGATATCATTATCCAGACGACCGAGGAATATCACGCCCGTCGCCACTCGACGGAGACCGAAATATTTGATTTCATGTCACGCTTGAAACAGTTCCATGAGGAAAACAGGAGAGCGGACATTGAAAGGCGACAAAAAGGTCATCGAGCGGCTTAACGAGGCACTGTTCCTCGAGCTCGGGGCGGTTAATCAATATTGGGTTCATTATCGACTTCTCGAGGACTGGGGCTACACCAAGCTCGCCAAGAAGGAGCGGGCCGAATCCATCGAAGAAATGCACCATGCCGACAGGCTTGTCGCGCGCATCATCTTCCTCGAAGGCCATCCCAATCTTCAGACTTTGGCGCCCCTGCGCATCGGCCAGAACGTCAAGGAAGTGCTGGAGGCCGATCTTGCCGGCGAATATGACGCCCGCACGGCCTACAAGAAGTCGCGCGATATCTGTCACGAGGCCGGCGACTACGTTTCCATGAAACTCTTCGAAGAATTGCTGGCGGATGAGGAAGGCCATATCGACTTCCTCGAAACGCAGATCGATCTGCTCGAGAAAATCGGCGAGAGCAAATACGGCCAGCTCAACGCCGATTCCGCCAACGAAGCCGAATAAATCGGATGGGAATGCCGGCCGCTCCGCGCGATCGGCATCCTCAATTTCACACCTGCCAGCTGCAAATAGGGCTCAGTCTTCGGCCTGCAGCGCTGCCAGATGCCGGAACTCGGCGATCACCTGGTCATAGACGGCGCGCTTGAAGGGGACGATCAGGCCGGGCAGCTCCTGCATCGGCTTCCATTCCCAGGCATCGAATTCCGGATCATGACCGCCCGGCGGCGGGTTGATGGCGATCTCGCTTTCGTCGCCCTCGAAGCGGAAGGCGAACCAGCGCTGTGTCTGGCCGCGGAACTTTCCTTTCAATCCGATTCCGATCAGCGCCGGCGGCAGATCATAGTTGATCCAGTTGCTCGCCTCGGCAAGCAGGGTCACCGTTCTGATCCCGGTTTCCTCATAGAGCTCACGATAGGCGGCGTCCAAGGGATCCTCGCCCTTGTCGATGCCACCCTGGGGCATCTGCCACAGCTGCGGCGAGCCGTCATATTCGGAATTGCCGTCGGGGATTCGTCGCCCGGCCCAGACCAGGCCATCGCGGTTCAGGATCATGACGCCGACGCAGGGACGGTAGGGCAGATCCTCGGCTTTCACGGTCGCCTGGCTCATCTTCTTCTCCGTTCAGGAATTATCTCAGGGGCTTCTCGGGTCGTTGGAAAGCGCCGCGACGCCGACGATCTCGATGCCGCGCATGGACGCTTCCTCGCTCCATTTGGCGACCGCGTCGATACTTTCATCGAAAGCAGAGGCGATGCCGATCGCCTGGCCGTTCTTGCGGGCGATGCGTTCGAGCTCGTCGAGCTTCTTCAGGATGGCGTCGATATCGAGCTGGCCGTCGAGCTGCAGGTCGGCAAAGGCATAGGGCAGTTCGGTGCCCTTGGCGACCGTCGCCGTTTTCGACTGCGCCGACGTGCCGTCGTCGAGGAACAGCAGACCGCGTTTGCCGATATCGCGCATGACCGGTTCCATGGCGGCCGGGTCGGAGAGGAAACGGCCGCCGAGATAGTTCATGATGCCGGTGTAATTGGTGATTTCGCCCATCGCCTTGTGCAGGTTCTCGATGTTGCGAGCCACCGGCTTCGAGGTCAGCAGGGTCTCCGGACCGGGATCATTGGCCGGATAATCAAATGGCTCGAGCGGGACCTGCAGAAGAATCTCGTGGCCGCCGCGGCGGGCTTCCTGCATCCAGCGCTGCAGGCTGTTGCCGCTTGCGGCAAAGGCAAGGGTGATCTCCTCCGGCAATTCGGCGATGGCGCGTTGCGTCCCCGTCTGGCTGAGGCCGAGGCCGCTGACGACAATGGCAATGCGCACGCCGCGTGCGCCGGATGAGGGGCGGGCATATTGATCCATCGGCCGCCGACCGTCTGGGCCGACGATCGGCAGCCTGCCAAAGGCGGTGTCTTCGAGCAACGCTTCATTGGGTTGGGCTGCCATGCGCGGATCTTGGCCGATCTGCATCGCATCGACCAGAACCGGTCCGCTGCCGTCGCGCGGGCGGGGACTGTATTTGGTGACGACGGAGCCATCGCCGGTGATCATCTGTTCGACATTGGCGCCCGAACGCGGATCGGCGCGGGGCATTCCGTCCGCCGCCTGGCCGGCAGCGGTCGTCGGCGGCTTGCCGGAAGCTTGGGTTGCGGCCTGTTCGGCCGCCGGCGGTTTGGCACGCTCCAGCCCGTCGCCGCGAAAGGCGGTATAGAGAGAAAAGCCGCCTATCGCGAAAAGGCACAGACTGGCAGCAATGCGGCCGAGGCGAAGCACGCCAGGACGCCGGCTGGCGGTTTTGCGGTTGCGCCCCAAAGGCGCATGCAGGTCCGTTCCCAATTTTCTCGCCCGCTCCAAAACCGGGAAACAGCAGAAAGGGTCAAGGCCGGGCGAGTGCCCGGCCTTGCGACGATCGATTACTTGGCGACGACGGCCTTATCAGGGTTCGGCGGGAAGGCCGGATCGGTCTTCTTGCCGCGCAGAAGGTCGAGCGCGTAGTTCAGCTGAACGTCATCCTTCGGATCCGGCGGCACGTAGGCAACGGAGCCCGAACCTTCATCGGTTTCGCTCTGACCCTTGATGTGGCCGCGCAGGCTGGATTCGCCTTCGGTCACCATCTTGCCCTGCAGTTCTTCCGGCAGCGGTTCCTCAACCTTGATGTCAGGCGTGATGCCGGTGCCCTGGATCGAGCGGCCCGACGGCGTGTAGTAGAGCGCAGTGGTCAGGCGCAGCGCGCCGTTCTCGCCAAGCGGGATAATCGTCTGGACGGAACCCTTGCCGAAGGATCGGGTGCCGAGAACGGTGGCGCGGCGCAGATCCTGAAGCGCGCCGGCAACGATTTCCGATGCGGAGGCCGAACCGCCGTTGATCAGCACGATGACCGGCTTGCCGTCGGTCAGGTCGCCCGGACCGGCATTGAAGCGGCGGGTTTCATCCGGGTTGCGGCCACGGGTCGAGACGACCTCCCCGCGCTGCAGCAGGGCATCGGAGACGTTGATCGCCTGGTCGAGCAGGCCGCCCGGATTGAGGCGCAGGTCGAGGACATAACCCTTCAGCTTGTCGGCCGGAACGGTGTCCTTGATCTTCTTGATCGCCTTTTCCATGTCGGGATAGGTCTTCTCGGTGAAGGAGATGATGCGGAGGTAACCGACATCGTCCTCGACACGCGACTTGACCGCCTGGACGGCGACGACGTCACGGACGATCGTCAGCTCGATCGGCTTGTCGGCGCCCTTGCGGATCAGGGTCAGCTTGATCGGCGTGTTGACGGCGCCACGCATCTTCTCGACCGCATCTTCCAGCTTCAGGCCGCGCACGGACTGGCCGTCGATCTCGGAGATGTAGTCGCCGGCGAGAACGCCGGCCTTGGCGGCGGGCGTATCGTCGATCGGGGTGATGACCTTGACGAGCTCGTCTTCCATCGTGACTTCGATGCCGAGGCCGCCGAACTCACCCTTGGTCTGGGTGCGCATGTCCTCGGCGTCCTTCGCATTCATATAGCTCGAATGCGGATCGAGCGAGGAAAGCATGCCGTTGATGGCATTCTCGATCAGCTTGTCTTCGGCCGGCGGCGTGACATACTGAGCACGCACGCGTTCGAAGACGTCGCCAAATACCGAGAGTTCCTTATATGTAGAGGATCCGGCCGCTTCTGCCGGCACACCTGCCGAGTAAATGACGCTCATCGCGGTCGCACCCATCAATGCGCCGACCAGAACAAGAGAAGCCCTACGAATCATTGCGTGCCTTTCCAGTGTCCTTGGCGGTCCACCACGGTCGGGAATCGACCGGTTTACCGTCTTTTCGAAATTCAATGTAAAGCGTTGGCCGGTCCGTTTCCAGCGCCAATGCAGTTGCGCTTGCCACTCTTTTCGCTCCCATCACGGCGAGCGGCTCGCCGGAAAAAACGAATTTTCCCTGACGGGTATTGATCGTATCCATTCCCGAGAGAACCAGGTGATATCCATCGCCCGCGTCAAGAATGATCATCTGGCCGTAACTGCGGAAAGCGCCGGCGAAAACCACCAGACCGTCTGCAGGCGCCGTCACCACCGTCTCCGGGTTGGTGGCGACCGTCATTCCCATGGCTTCGTGCCCGGTGCCGTCGGCATCGCCGAACTGGCGCAGGATATCGCCTGCCACCGGCAGCTCCAATTTGGCCCTTAATTCTCCGAAGGGATATGCGGGCGCAATGCGGTTTTTATCGGGCACCCCGCTCTCGGCCAGAGCCTTGGCCTGAGCCCGCTGCTCGTCCGTCAGGAGCTTGCGGTTCTCCTCGGCCTGACGGGCCGCGGCCGCCGCGTCGCGCACCGAAGCGATCTCGGATTCCATGGACGCGACGAGGCCTTCGAGGCTGGTCGCCTTGCCCGCCAGTTCCTCCGAACGCTTCCTTTCGGCCTGCAGTTCGGCGGCGTTGCTGCGGCTGAGCTTGTCATTTTCGGCAAGCAGCAGGTCCATGCGCCGCTCTTCCTCGATGCTATCGGTCATCGTCGCCGTCAGGCCGGCCTTCTCGGCCGCACTTGCCGTCTGCAGCGCGGCGAGGCTTGCAAGGTCTGCGGCGAGCTTGTCGGTTTCCTTGCGGATGCCTGGCACGACGGCGCCGAGCAGGATAGCGCTGCGCACGGAAGCGAGCGCGTCATCGGGGGTGACCAGCAAAGCCGGGGGCGGGTTGCGGCCCATGCGCTGGAGTGCTGCCAACACCTCGGCCAGCACGCCGCGGCGCTCGTGCAGCGAACGGCGGATGCCATCCTGCTTGACGCCGAGATCGGCCAGCTTCTTCTCGCTCTCGAGGATCTGCTTCTCGAGCCCCTTGCGGCGGGCGGCGGAATCGATCAGCGCCTGGCGGATGCTCTGCGTGCTTTTTTCCAGATTGGCGATGCTTTGCTGGAGTTCGCTCACCTTGTCCGAGGAAAGGTTGATTGATTTCGACAGGGTTTCGAGCTCGGCGCGGGTCTGATCGCGTTTGGCGGCAAGTTCAGCGGCCGGATCGGGCGGCGGCGGCTCGGCTGCCGGCGGCGGCGCTGCAGATTGTGCCGCTGCCGGCGCGGCTTCCTGGGCCCGGACTGTGAAGGTATTTGCGGACACGACGATGACGGCGACACCAAACCCGGCCGCAAGTGCCAGCGGAATCATGCGGTGTTGCCTGGTTGGTGTCGTCGTCATGCGTGTCGAGGCACTCTCTCAAATCGCGCGGAGACTAAGCTGATTTGGCACGCTTTGCCAGAAAGTTTGCAAGCGAACGGCCGGCCACGCGAAACACGGCTGCGTGACAATGCGACGCATCGTCAAAGACTTGAGTTCCACGTGGAACATCTCAGACGCGGTGATAGGGATGGCCGGACAGAATGGTGACGGCGCGATAGAGCTGCTCGGCGATCAGCGTGCGGACGAGCTGGTGCGGCCAGGTCATTTTGCCAAGGCAGAGCGTGGCGTCGGCGCGATCGTAGAGCGTGGGATCGAGGCCGTCGGCGCCGCCGATTGCGATCATCAGCTCGCGCTTGCCCTGGTCACGATAGGCGCCGAGCAGATTTGCAAAGGCTTCGCTGTCGAGCGCCTCGCCGCGTTCGTCGAGAAGAATGAGAACGCTGCCTTCGGCAAGCGATTTCAACAGCATCGCCGCCTCCTCGCGTTTGCGGGTCTCCGCATTGGAAGCGCGGCTTTCGGCAACCTCGGCGATACGGGCAAGTTCGAGGCCGACCGCAGGGCCGGCCTTGGCGAAACGATCAAAATAACGGGCCGCAAGATCCTTTTCGGGGCCGGATTTCAGCCGTCCCACCGCAAAAAGACCAACGCGCATTCACCCGCTCCCGCTCATGAGGCATCTGCGGCGCACGAAGCGCGCCCACCGGCCGGCATACGATGTTTCCCAGCCAGTCAATGCCACGTCTCAGGCGCCGGTCAGAATGCCGGACCGCCTGTCAGTGCCGTGTTTCTTCATCCATATCGGGAGCCGCCCACATCTTTTCGATGTTGTAGAACTCTCGGATTTCAGGACGGAACACATGCACGATAATGTCACCGGTGTCGATCAGGATCCAGTCGCCGCCCTCCTGACCTTCGACGCGGGCCGTACCGAAGCCTTCGTCCTTGAGATCGGTGAGCAGGTGGTCCGAGATCGCCATGACATGCCTGTTCGAGCGGCCGGAGACGACGATCATGTAGTCTCCCAGCGCCGATTTTCCGGCAATGTCGATGGTGACGATATCTTCGGCTTTGGAGTCCTCGAGGCTGGCGAGGACGGCTTCTAGGGCGCGGGCAGCGGCATCGGCGCCACGTTCTGCGCTCTTCGGGAGAACGGCGAGCGTTTTTCCCTTGGCGTGTACTGTTGTCAGTGCTTTCCCTTTCCTGGAATGACAAGCCATGCACAACACGAGATCCGATCACGACCGGATCATGGTTAAGATAGGCATCAAACCATTAATGTTTCAAGACGTGCTAACGTACGGAGCGGCGGAAAATCCGATCTGGCGACCGAATTGAACACTATTGCTGCCCTCGCTGCTTGTCCGGGCGGTGTACAGTTTCCAGGCCGGAGCGTAAAGTGCCGGAAATTCCACCATCTGCAGAATCGAATGACCGATCCGGCCGCAAAAACACTCGTTCCCATCTTGCGAATCAGCTTCCCGGATGAGGATCGGCTCGGACGCGGCAAGATGGAGCTGCTGGAACACATTCGCGCGACCGGATCGATCTCTGCAGCAGGGCGAGCAATGGATATGTCCTATCGCCGCGCATGGCTGCTGGTCAGCGAGATGAACCGGATGTTCTGCGAACAGGTGGTGGAATCGCAGCGCGGCGGGAAGAAGGGCGGCGGTGCGGCGCTGACGCCGTTCGGCGAGCAATTACTGGCGCGGTTTCGCCGGATGGAAAGCATTTTGCAAGCGAGCCTTGCCGAGGACCTTGCCTGGCTTGAAGCAAAGCGCAACCCACGGCAGGACGGACAGGGCTGATCAGCACTCCAGAGCGTGATGCCGAAAAGTGTGAGCGGTTTTCGGGACGACATCACGCTCTAACTCTTTAATTTAGAACAAGATTCAGATTTTTGGCCGAGCAGGCCTAAAATCATCCTGTTCTAGGGCAACCGTCTTGATGACGGCGAAGACGGTCTTGCCGGGCCGGAGGTCGAGGCGCTCGCAGGAGAGCGCGGTGATGCGCGAGAGGATGCTATCGCCGCCGCAGTCGAGCCGGATTTCAACCGTTCCGTCCGCATCCTGAAATAGCTGTTCGATCCTGCCTTCGACAATGTTGAGGGCACTGAGCCCCTCCGGCCTTGCCGTCGCCAGCATGACATCGCGCGACGGGATGCGGATGCGGACCGGCCTGCCGGGCGCGAGTGCCGCGCCGGGAATATGCAGCCGGCCGGATTTGAGGGCGACGGTCGAGAGGTGGTGATGCGCGTCGAAGCTTTCGACGGTGCCTTGCAGCAGCGCGCCGGCCTCTTTGCGGTCGAAGGCCGCAGAGGCGCGGCTCAAAATATCGACGGCCGGGCCGACCGCCTCCACCCTGCCATCGCGCATGACCACCACTTTGTTTGCGAGCCGCGCCACCTCGGCGATCGAATGGCTGACATAGACGATCGGGATGTCGGTCTGATCGCGCAATCGCTCGAGATAGGGCAGGATCTCGACCTTGCGCGCCTCGTCGAGGGCGGCCAGCGGCTCGTCCATCAAGAGCAGCCGGGGCGAGCAGAGAAGGGCGCGGCCGATCGCGACCCGCTGCTTCTCGCCGCCGGAAAGTTTTGCGGGGCTGCGATCCAACAGCGTCTCGATGCCGAGCAGGTCGACGACGTGATCGAAGCTCTCGCCGCGTGCAGGTCTTGGCGCGAACCAGCGGCCGTAGGAAAGATTGGCGCGAACGCTGAGATGCGGGAACAGCCGCGCCTCCTGGAAGACATAACCGAAATGACGGCGGTGCTTCGGAACGAAGAGACCGGCTTTGGTTTCGGTCAGGGTTTCACCGTCAAGGATAACGCGGCCCTCGTCCGGACGGGCGAGGCCGGCGATGATGCGGATCAGTGAGGTCTTTCCGGAGCCGGAGCGTCCGAACAGTGCGGTCACGCCGCCTTCGGATCTGAAGGCGGCGTCGAGAAGAAAGGCGCCGAGCCTCTGTTTTGCCTCGACGATCAGCGTCATTCCGGATCAACCCTTCGGCCGGCGAAGCGCGCGAGGAACTCGGAGGCGAGTAGGGCGGTCATGGAAATGATGACGGCGACCAGCGTCAGGCGCAGCGCGCCGGCATCGCCGCCGGGCACCTGGGTAAAGGTGTAGATGGCGGACGACAAGGTCTGGGTCTCACCGGGAATGTTGGAGACGAAAGTGATCGTCGCGCCGAATTCGCCCATCGCCTTGGCAAAGGAAAGGATCATGCCGGTGATGATGCCGGGCAGGGTCAGTGGCAGCGTAACCGTCAGAAAGACCAGGATCGGGCCGGCACCCAGTGTTCCGGCCGCCTCCTCGAGCTTGCGGTCGACCGCCTCGATCGACAGGCGGATGCTGCGCACCATCAACGGAAAGGCCATGACGGCGCAGGCGAGTGCCGCACCCGTCCAGCGAAAGGAAAAGACGATGCCGAAATACTGGTCGAGCAGGCTGCCGATCGGGCCACGGCGGCCGAAGAGGATGAGGAGTAGAAAACCGGTGACAACGGGGGGCAAGATCAGCGGCAGGTGGACGATGCCGTTCAGCACCGACTTGCCCCAGAAACGGCCGCGGGCAAGAAGCAGCGCAACGAGGATGCCCAGGGGCAGGCTCGCCAGCATGGCGACGACCGAGACGCGCAGGCTGAGCAGGACCGCCGTCCATTCTTCATCGCTCAGGCCGAACATATCCAAACGCAGTTGTCTCCACGAAATCGAAGTCTCGCTGAGGCTCAGTTCCCTTTTACTCCGCGTCATCCTCGGCCTTGTGCCGAGGATCTGCTGCCCTATCAAACGGATGCAGATGCTCGGGACAAGCCCGAGCATGACGAAAGAGCAATAGGCCGGCTCCGTCAGCCTTCACGCTAAGCCGTCGTTGTTGATTCCGCAATCATTTCGCCACTCAGTCACTTGAGAACGGTAAATCCCTGCGCTGTGAAGAAGCCGGCCGCCTTGTCGGATTTCAGGAAGTCGAGATAGGTTGCGGCATCCGGGTTCCTGCTCTCGGCAAGAATGGCGACCGGATAGATGATCGGCGGGTGGGAATCGGCCGGGAAGGTGCCGACGATGGCGACACCCTTATCGGCTATCGCGTCCGTCTGGTAGACGATGCCATAGGGAGCCTCGCCGCGGGAGACCAGGGCGAGGGCGGCGCGCACGCTTTCGGCGCCGGCGACCTTGGTTTCGACCGATGTCCAAACGCCGAGCTTTTCGAGCGCGGCCATGGCGTATTTGCCGGCCGGGACCGATTTCGGCTCACCCATGGCCAGCTTGCCGTCACCCAAAAGTCCTGAGAGATCGAAGCCGGGCTTGATCTCGACCGGTTTAGCCTTGTCCTTTTCGGCAACGAGCACGATCCCGTTTCCGAGCAGGTTGGCGCGGCTATCGGCCTTGATCAGGTTCTTCTTGGCGACGTAATTCATCCAGTCGAGATCGGCCGAGATGAAGATATCGGCAGGAGCCGCGTTTTCGATCTGTTTGGCGAGCGCACCGCTTGCCGCATAGGAGGCGACGGCTTCCTTGCCGTACTCCTTGGCCCAGGCGTCATTGGCGGCATCGAGCGCGTCCTTGAGGCTTGCTGCGGCAAAGACGGTCAGCTTTTCGGCGGCTTCTGCCGGTGTCGGCGACGCGGCCGCGCCAAGCCAGAGTGCCCCGATCGCGGCGAATGCGAGTTTCATCCATTGGCAGCGGTTCTGCATGATCTATCCCAGGATTCGAAATATTTCGACGAATATAACGACACTCGGGTTTTGGCCAGGGATAATTGGTTGGCGACAGGGATCCACGTGTTCGTGAAGCGCATGGCTGTTCCGAGAACAGGAGATTCGGCGGTACGCCAAAGCCTGGGAAAGACGGCGACGAACCAAAGACCCGCCGCGACAATTGGCCATACTCTTCGATAATGCCGATAAAATCGGCAGCAATTGAAGCCTCTCGTCGTCAGTATTGCATTGCCAGCATTGCTGCATTGCACAAATCGATATTCACCTTCCTCAGGAATATGGTACAACAGACTCATCGAAACGGCTTTCTCCTCCTCCCATAGCCGTTCGACAAGGATCGACAACACTCCTCCTCCCAGTTGTCGATCGAGTTCATAAGCCCGACGGATCTCCTCCCCCGTCGGGCTTTCTCGTTTTTGGGATTTCTTGAAAATCAGCCTATTTGACTGCGCCCGGCAACGCGCCGTTGCGGATCGCCGTCGAGCTCAGGCCAGAGCGGGGCCCGTGGATAAAGGTCCAGGCCGGCGCCGGTTTCTTCCAGAGGACCCGCGCGTCGTCCTCGTCGATGCGGGCGAAATCGAAGGTCCGCGTCATCTTCGAGGATAGATAGGAGAGTGTCGCGCCCGGCCGGTCGATCACGGCGATCGGGAAGGTGCGGGCAATCTCCTGCCACTTCTGCCATTTGTGAAAGCTCTGCAGGCTGTCGGCGCCCATGATCCAGATGAAGTGCGCATGCGGATTGCGGGCCTTGATGCGGGCCAGCGTATTGGCGGTGTAGCTGACGCCGAATGCCTGTTCGAAGGCGGTGACCTTGATGCGCGGATCGGCGGCGACACGCTCGCTTTCGGCAATGCGTTCGGCAAGCGGTGCGAGCTGGTTGCGGCTCTTCAGCGGATTGCCCGGGGTCACCATCCACCAGAGCTGGTCCAGGCCGAGCCGCTTGATGGCGATCTCGGCAACAAGCGCGTGGCCCTGATGCGGCGGATTGAACGAACCGCCGAACAGGCCGATGACCATGCCGCGTTCGCTGTGCGGCATGCGGAGGTAGCGCCGATCCAGATTTTCCGTCGTCACGTCAAGGTCGGGTCTGTCCGGCACCGCGCACCCGGTATTTGAAGGAGGTGAGCTGCTCGACGCCGACTGGGCCGCGCGCATGCATCTTGCCGGTAGCGATGCCGATCTCCGCGCCCATGCCGAACTCGCCGCCATCCGCAAATTGCGTCGAGGCATTGTGCAGCAGGATCGCCGAATCGACCTCGGTGAAGAAACGCTCGACCACTGCGGGGTCTTCGGCGATCACGGCCTCGGTGTGGTTCGACGAATAGGTCTGAATATGAGCGATCGCGCCGGATATGCCGTCGACGACGGCGACCGAAATGATCGCGTCGAGATATTCGGTCGTCCAGTCCTCCTCGGTCGCCGGCTTGATGCCGGGGGCGACCTTCAGCACCGTCGCGGAGCCACGGATCTCGCAGCCGGCCTCGGTGAGAACCTCGAGCAGCGGCGTCAGATGCGTGCCGATCGCGGCGCCATCGACGAGCAGGGTTTCCGCCGCGCCGCAAATGCCGGTGCGGCGCATCTTGGCGTTGACGACGATCTGCTTTGCCATCTCGATATCGGCGGAGGCATCGACATAGATGTGGCAAAGGCCTTCGAGATGAGCAAAGACCGGCACGCGGGCCTCGCTCTGCACGCGGGCCACCAGGCTTTTGCCGCCGCGCGGCACGATGACGTCGATCGCGCCGTTCAGACCGCGCAGCATGGCGCCGACCGCAGCGCGATCGGTGATCGGAACGAGCTGGATAGCATGCTCTGGAAGGCCGGCCGCCTTCAGGCCGTCGACGAGGCAGGTATGGATAGCCTGCGATGAACGGCGCGAATCCGAGCCGCAGCGCAGGATCACGGCATTGCCCGCCTTGAGGCAAAGGGCGCCGGCATCGGCGGTGACGTTCGGGCGGCTTTCGAAGATGACGCCGATGACGCCCAGCGGCGTGCGGGCGCGCTCGATCTTCAGGCCGTTCGGCCGATCCCAGGCGGCGATGACTTCGCCGACCGGATCGGCAAGGCCGGCGATGGCGCGGATTCCCTCGGCCATCTCGGCAATGCGCTTGTCGTTCAGCGTCAGCCGGTCGACGAAGGAGGCGAGCATCTCGCTGCCTTCGACCTCCTTCAAGTCCTTGGCATTTTCGCCAAGGATATGCGCCTTATTGGCCAGGATCGCGTCGGCCATGGCGTGCAAGGCGCGGTTCTTCGCCTCGGTGGAGGCAAAGCCCAACGGTCGCGCCGCAGCCTTGGCCTTGCGGCCGATGTCGTTCATCAGCGCGTCAATGTCAGGGCTTAGCACAACGGTATCAGGCATGGGCCGCGTCCTTCTTCTGCCTTTCCAATTTCTGTCTGATCTGTGTGGTCATCACCATGTCGTCGCGATGGACCATGGCGGCGCGTCCGGCATAACCGAGGATTGCCGCGATTTCGGCCGACTTGCGGCCGGCGATCCGGCGGGCATCCTCCGCATCGTAGCTCACTAGTCCACGGGCGATCTCGCGACCTTCCGGGCCGATGATCGCCACCGTGTCGCCACGGCTGAAGAGGCCGGAAACGCTGCGCACGCCGGCCGGAAGCAGGCTCTTGCCGGCACCAAGGGCGGTGACGGCGCCGTCGTCGACATGCAGTTCGCCGGCCGGCTGCAACTGTCCGGCGATCCAGGTCTTGCGGGCGGTCACCGGTGTGCCCGACGGCGCGAACCAGGAGGAACGGGCGCCATTTTCGATTGCCGACAGCGGGCTGTCGGTCTTGCCCGAGGCGATGATCATGGCGCAGCCCGAGGTCGTGGCGATCTTGCCGGCATCGATCTTGGTGCGCATGCCGCCGCGTGAAAGCTCGGATGCCGCACCCCCGGCCATCGCCTCGATGTCAGGGGTGATTTCGGCGATCGTCTCCAGGAAGGCAGCATTCGGATCGAGATGCGGCGGCGCGGTATAAAGACCGTCGATATCGGAAAGAAGGATGAGCAGATCGGCGCCGGTCATCGTCGCGACGCGGGCCGCCAGGCGATCATTGTCGCCATAGCGGATTTCGCTGGTCGCGACCGTGTCGTTTTCGTTGATGATCGGCACCGCGCCGATTTTCAAAAGCTGGTTGATGGTGGCGCGCGCATTGAGATAGCGGCGGCGCTCTTCTGTATCGCCGAGCGTCAGCAGGATCTGGCCGGCGACGATCTCGTCGCGCGACAGGCTTTCCGACCAGGCACGCGCGAGCGCGATCTGGCCGACGGCAGCGGCCGCCTGACTTTCCTCGAGCTTTAGCGCACCGGAGGGCAGGTCGAGCACCGAGCGGCCGAGCGCAATCGCGCCCGAGGAAACGACGAGCACATCGATGCCCTTGGCCTTCAGCCCGGCAATGTCGGCGCACATGGCGTCGAGCCAGGCCTTTTTCAGCCCAGCCTTGCGGTCGACCAGGAGGGCCGAGCCGATCTTGATGACGATGCGGCGGTAGCGGCCGAGCGGCTTACGGCTGGTCATCGGCCCCATCCTCGCCCGTGTCCTCTTCGGAGATGATCATGTCGCGATGCCTGAGCTTCGGCACCTTGGCCGGCTTTTCCTCGGCATTTTCTTCAACGATGATATCGCGCAGCGCCCGCAGGACCTCGGTCATGCCCTTGCCGGTGACGGCCGAAATCTGGAACGGGGTCTTGCCGCAGGCCTCGGCCAATTCCTTCGTCTTCTTCTTCAGTTCGGCCTCGTCGAGCACGTCGATCTGCGACAGCGCCACAATTTCCGGCTTGTCGGCGAGATCGTTGCCATAGGCTTCGAGCTCGTGCTTGACCGTCTTATAGGCTTTGCCGACCTTTTCCTCCTGGGCGGAGACGAGATGAAGCAGCACCCGGGTGCGCTCGACATGGCCAAGGAACCGGTCGCCGATGCCGACACCTTCATGGGCGCCTTCGATCAGGCCGGGAATATCGGCAAGAATGAATTCCCGTTCGTCGATGGTGGCGACCCCGAGATTGGGATGCAGCGTGGTGAAGGGATAGTTGGCGATTTTCGGCCGGGCGCGGGTAACCGACGCCAGGAAGGTCGATTTGCCGGCATTGGGCAGGCCGACGAGACCGGCATCGGCAATCAGCTTCAGGCGCAGCCAGATGGTCTTTTCCTCGCCGGGCAGGCCGGGATTGGCCCAATCCGGCGCTTGATTAGTCGAGGTCTTGAAGTGGGCGTTGCCGAAGCCGCCATTGCCGCCATGGGCGAGGCAGTAACGCTGGCCTTCGACGGTGAGATCGCAGATCAGCGTTTCTCGGTCTTCCTCGAAGATCTGGGTTCCGACAGGGACCTTGAGCGTCACGTCGCTGCCATTGGCGCCGGTGCGGTTCCTGCCCATGCCATGGGTGCCGGTCGTCGCCTTGAAATGCTGCTGGTAGCGGAAATCGATCAGCGTATTGAGGCCGTTGACCGTCTCCACCCAGACATCGCCGCCGCGTCCGCCGTCACCGCCATCGGGGCCGCCGAACTCGATGAATTTCTCGCGCCGGAAGGAGACGCTGCCCGCGCCGCCGTCTCCGGATCGGATATAGACCTTTGCTTCGTCGAGAAATTTCATTTTACTTCCAGTATCCGGTGGCAGTTGGACGGCCCGTCTTGGCCCATTCGATATAGGCGGTTCCGACGGAGGTCAAAGATTATCGTGAATTTTGCGAGCTATAACATACAGTACGGCTTCGGTCTCGACGGCAGATACGATCTCCCGCGCATCGCCCGGAGCCTCGAAGGCGCCGACATCATCGCGCTGCAGGAGGTGACCCGCGGCTTCTCGCGCAACGGTTTTGCCGACATGGTCGCGGATATTGCCGCCCTCTTTCCCGACCATTTCTGGGTATATGGGCCGGCCTGCGACCTGCATGTCGAGGCTGATCACGGCAAGCCCGCGCCGGCACCGGGCACGCGCTTTCACTTCGGCAATATGGTGCTGTCGCGCTGGCCGATCGTCTCGACCCGGACGCTGCTTCTGCCGCGCAGCCGCACGCTCGGCAAGATCAACCCGCAGCGCGGCGCGACCGAGGCGGTCATCACAGCGCCCGGCGGCGCGATCCGGGTCTACTGCGTCCATCTCGACCACGTTTCTCCCGACGAACGCATCCGCCAGCTGCAATTCCTGAACGCGCACATCAATGCTTTCGTCCAGGAGGGCGGGTCGCTGACGGGGGCGGCCGAATTCGATCTGCCGGAGCCGCCGCTGCCGGAGGATTACGTCATTCTGGGCGATTTCAACATGGAGCCGGAATCGCCGGAATATTGCGCGCTTGCGGGTGCTGCCGGCGGATATTACGGCCGCGTCGCCCGGATCGGCACGCCGGTCGATGCCTTTGCAGCGCTCGAAGCCTATCGCCCCGAGAGCTACAGCTGGATGGATCCCGAAGACCACGGCAAACGCATGCATCTCGATTATTGCTTCGTCGGTTGCGGCCTCGTGAGCCGGTTGAAATCCGCCCGGATCGACACGCAATCCGTCGGCTCCGATCATTTCCCGCTCTGGGTCGAGATCGGCGCTTGACGGAGACGCCGCCGGTGGCGGCGTCTCCTTTCTTGATAGCTATGAGAGCATGATGTTGTCCGAAAACCGCTCACACTTTTCGGCATCATGCTCCGTCAGGCAACCTTCCGCGGCTGCAGCATGCCCGGCTGCAACACGGTTTCGATGTGCGACACCATGGTGTTGCGGGCGAAACAATAGATTTCGCCGCAGCCCGTCATGCGGAAACCGAGCTTCTCCTGCAGTCTGAGCGACGCCGGATTGTCGGCGAAGACGCCGGAATGGATCGGTGTCTCCGGCATGCGGCGCGAGAAGCGCTCGATGACCGCCGCCACCGCCTCGCTCATATAGCCGCGCCGCCAGTAGTAGCGGTTCAGCCAGTAGCCGAGGTGCCAGCGGCCGTGGCGCAGCTCGATCGAGACGTTGCCGATATGAACATCGTCCTGACCGGTGATCGCGAGCGGCCAGTCGGGCAGGGTGCCCGAGGTGACCGGCATCAGCCAGTCCAGCGCATCCTGCCGGTCGAACGGCGCGGGAACGCGGGACAGCATGCGCGTGACCGCGAAATCGGAAAGCGATTCCGCGATCGCCGGCGCATCGCTCAGCCTGTGGGGGCGGAGCGTCAGCCGTGATGTCGAGATGACAGGAACGGGGCCGGGCATCATCGGCCTGGTGTCCGGTCTCTGCAGCGCGGTCGTGCTCATGCGATATTCCCCCAGCTTCTCAGCGATATCCAGGTCTTGCGGTCGAGCCTGTACCATTCCACAGGCACGTTGCTGCCGAGCGCCAGCGAGGCGGCAAGCCCCGAGCCCTGAAACTGGAAGCCGCACTTCTGGATGACGCGCCGGGAGGCGACGTTCATCACCCGGCAGCGGGCGTCGATCTGGTCGACGTCCTGACGGGTCCTGAACACCATATCGACCAGGGCATGGCAGGCCTCGGTCGTATAACCCTGGTTCCAATAGGGCTCACCCAGCCAGTAACCGATCTCGACGGTCTTGCCGTCGGTATGCGGTTCCACCCCGCAGCAACCGATAAAGGCGCCGTTTTCGGCTTTGGTGATGGCATAGACGCACTTGCCAATCTCGCCATTTCGCGTACGCCAGACAAAGTCGGCGGCATCATTGGCGGTATAGGGGTGCGGCATACGCGATACCATGGTGGCGACTTTGGCGTTGTTGGCGAGATGGGCAAGGGCGTCGATGTCTTCTTCGTGGGGCGCGCGCATGACGAGCCTTTCCGATAACAAGACAGGGCAATCGGTCCTTAACCGTTCCGGCCTCAGCCGTTCTATGGGAGACCGCTGGTCTTCCCGGGGAGACCGTGATTGGTCTGCCCTCAACAATTCGCCTTGCATGTTCAGTCCTCCTGTTTGGACAAAGAAAAAGGGGAGATGGCGCCCCATCTCCCCTGTTTTCTGGACTGAACCTGGTACGGCCAGCCGGGTCGATGAGACGCCGGCTGTTTTTGAGCGCTACCGGCTTATTCCGCTGCTTCCGCTTTCGGCATGACAGACACGTAGACGCGACCGTTGGCCTTCGTTCGGTAGTTCACATTGCCGGCGATAAGCGCAAAAATCGTGTGATCCTTGCCGAGGCCGACGTTGGAACCCGGATGCCACTGCGTACCGCGCTGACGCACGAGGATGTTGCCTGCGATGACGGCTTCGCCGCCGAACTTCTTCACGCCAAGGCGCTTGGATTCGGAATCGCGACCGTTGCGCGAGGAACCGCCAGCTTTTTTGTGTGCCATTGGAGTTCTCCTTTAAACCTTGTCCCGTTGATCTTACTTGGCAGCCACGATGTCCGTGATACGGACGACCGTGTGATGCTGACGATGGCCGCGCGAACGCTTCGAATTCTGACGGCGGCGCTTCTTGAAGGCGATGACCTTCTTGCCGCGGTTCTGTTCGACGACTTCTGCCTTGACAGAGGCGCCGGCTACGAAGGGCGCACCGATCGCAGCGTCGGCGCCTTCGCCGATCACGAGCACTTCGGTGAATTCAATGGAGTCGCCAGCGGATGCTTCAAGCTTCTCGATGGTCAGCACGTCGTTGGCTGCCACACGGTACTGCTTACCGCCGGTCTTGATGACTGCGAACATTTTTTATCCTTTCATGTTCGTTCCGGCGCTCCCCGCTATCGAAGCAGGTGGCCGTCTTTTTATCAGTCTAGGTTAAGCAGGGATTTCAGGGAGCTAGCCCGGAATTCTGGTCTGCCGGTGAAACCCCGCGCAAGCGCGAGGCAGGCAAGGGGCGGATTACTCCACTCCTATTGCGGATGCGGGATACGCGAGTGACAGAAAGGTGTCAAGGCAAAAGGATGGAAAAGCTCGATATTTCAGCTTGCCAACCTGTCATATGGTCGTTATGAGAACGCCCGCGCCGAACAAGCGCCGACCTGACCGCGGAGAGGTGGCAGAGTGGTCGAATGCACCGCACTCGAAATGCGGCATACCTGCAAGGGTATCGTGGGTTCAAATCCCACCCTCTCCGCCATACTGGTCCTTGTCCATGCCGGCTCTGGCAGGCCTGATTTCTGGTAGGCGAGTTCGCTTCGCGACGCCTGAACTCTTCACAATGCGATTCGGGGCACGGCGATAGTTTCCGCCAGCAACGGGCGAGCGATCTCTATCGTTGATCGAGGACCAGTGCCGGAGGCCGGGATCGATCTTGCACGTCGCGTCGCTTTTGCGCTTAGCGAGCGAACCTCGACGCTCGTTCAAGCAAATAGGTTTCAGAGACAGTTCATCGGAAAGTGTCTCGCATGATCGCATTGCGGCTCACCAATCTTAGAACCGGTCGGAGCAAAGCTTGCCATATTTGCGGTTGATCGCCGCGCTTTGCGAACTATCATCAGGATCGGATAAGGGTGGCTGGCTCTGGGTCGCCACCTTCCGTCTTCAGCTCGTCTCCGTCCCTGCCTTCTTTAATGTTTTCAGTATCAGCCGAGGTTTTCCCATGCGCATTGCGGTCGGTGGCATTCATATAGAGTGCAGCACATACAATCCCGTGCTGAACGAGGAGAAGGACTTTCGGGTGCTGCGCGGCGAGGAGTTGCTGGAATCGCCCTATTTCGCCTTTCTGAAGGATTATGATGCCGCGTTCCTGCCGACGATCCATGCCCGGGCTATTGCCGGCGGGCCGGTTTCGCGTGCCAGCTATGAGGCGTTCAAGGCAGAATTCCTCGAGCGGTTGAAGCCGCTGCTGCCGCTCGATGGCCTCTACCTCGCCATGCACGGCGCCATGTATGTGGACGGCATGGAGGATGCCGAAGGCGACTGGATCTGTGCCGCCCGCGCGCTGGTCGGCGAGGAATGTACCGTTTCGGCAAGCTACGACCTGCACGGCAATGTCACCCAGCGCATCATCGATGCGCTCGATATTTATTCCACCTATCGCACGGCGCCGCATATCGATGTCGAGGAGACGATGCGCCGCTCGGTCGCCATGCTGGTCAAGAGCCTGAAAACAGGCGTGAAGTCGGTTGTTCTCTGGGCGCCGATCCCGGTCGTGTTGCCGGGCGAACGTACGAGCACCGTCGATGAGCCGGCTAAGAGCCTCTATGCCATGCTGCCCGAAATCGATGCGATTGATGGTGTCTGGGATGCGTCGCTGATGGTCGGCTATGTCTGGGCAGACGAACCGCGGGCCACGGCTGCCGCCATCATGACCGGCACCGACCGCGCCGTGTTGGAACGCGAGGCCAAACGTCTCGCCAAGGCCTATTGGGATGCGCGCGAAGACTTCGTCTTCGGCTGCGAGACTGGCTCGGTCGAGGAATGCGTCGCCAGGGCGATCGCCAGCCCGACCGCGCCAGTGGTGCTTGCCGAATCCGGCGACAATCCGACCGGCGGCGGTGTCGGGGACCGGGCCGATATATTGGCCGAACTGATCGCCAGGGACGCCACCGGCGTCGTCTTTGCCGGCATCGCCGACAAGGCTGCGACCGAGGCCTGTTATGCCGCAGGCATCGGCTCGGAACTGGAGCTCAGCGTCGGCGCCTCGCTCGATACCAAGAGCAGCAAGCCGGTCGTCGCCCGCTTCTCGGTCAGGTTCCTGCACGAAACGTCAGATCCCGCCGATCGCCAGGCAGTGGTTTCGATCGGTGGTCTTGATCTGGTGCTCTCCGCCAAGCGCCGGCCCTATCACAATATCGTTGATTTCACGCGGCTCGGCCTCGACCCGCACCGGGCAAAGATCATCGTCGTCAAATCGGGCTATCTCTCGCCGGAATTGGCGATGATTGCCAATCCGAACCTGATGGCGCTGTCGACAGGCGTCGTCGACCAGTTCGTCGAGCGCCTGCCGCGGCTGCGCAAGCAGCATCCGACCTACCCCTTCGACAAGGATTTTGCCTTCGAGCCGCAGGTCTTTCTCTCCGCACGCTCGACGCCAGCCTGAGCTTCACCCGAACCAATTGCGTTTTTCTGAAAAACATTGTCGATCGCGCCGCCCTATCGCTGCGATCGACTGTTTTCCCGTAACGCGGCAGTGGCGGGAACTGAGCAAAAAACGAGCAGATTTGAATTTGCCCAAAAAAGCGCTTGACGCTCGGCACGATTTGGTTTGCACTGAACCAATAGAAAATTGGTACGGACCATTTAGCGAATGCCGATGGATGAAACGCAGGGCAATTCGAATTATGCGCTGGAGAGGCTGAGGGCTCTCCTGCGGTCCGACAGTCTCGACACCGACGGCAAGCTGCCGACCGAGCGCACCCTTTCGGAAATGCTTGGCGTCGGCCGCCGTGCCGTCCGTCGCGCCCTCGAAGTGCTGGAGGCCGAGGGCCGCATCTGGCGCCGCCAAGGCTCCGGCACCTATGCCGGCCCGCGCCCCGACGGCTGGAGCGATCATGTCGGCTCGATCGTTGCCGGCACCGATCTCATGGAAGTCATGGAAGTGCGCCTGCGCATCGAGCCGCAGCTCGCCCAGCTTGCCGCCATGCGCGCCAAGGCCGCCGATATCGAGCGCATGTATGATCTGGTGAAGAAGATCTACGAAAGCACCGATGCCGACGGGCGCGAACTTTGGGACGGGGCGCTGCACCGCCAGATCGCCCAATGCGCCGGCAACGGTTTCTTCCTCACCATCTTCGACGTCATCAACCGGGTGCGCCAGGACGAGGCCTGGCAGACGATCCGTGAGCGCGCCCGCAGCGCCAGCCGGACGCGGCCCGTCACCTTTAACCAGCACACGGCAATCGTCGATGCGATCGCCGCTCGTGATCCTGCCAGGGCGGGCGAAGCGATGCGCCAGCATCTGCTGACGCTGCAGGAAAGCCTCATCCGCATCACCTCGCTCGATCGCAGCGAGACGGAGGCCGACAAGACCCCGGCCTGAGTAGGGAGGCAAGTGGGAGAAAAAACACAGGCGGGCCATAACCGCCGGAATGGAAGCAAAAACCAAACACAAGAACAGAGGAGAATGGAATGAAGATCGCCAAATTGCTGACCGCCACCGTTGCCGGCGCTTTGTTTGCCCTTCCTGCCTTCGCCGTCGACCTGAAGATCGGCCTGCAAGACGATGCCGACGTGCTCGATCCCGCCCAGTCGCGCACCTTCGTCGGCCGCATCGTTTATAATGCAATGTGTGACAAGCTCGTCGACGTCTCGCCGGATCTGAAGATCGTGCCGCAGCTTGCCACCGAATGGAGCTGGTCGGCCGACGGCAAGGAGCTCACCATGAAGCTGCGTCAAGGCGTCAAGTTCCATGACGAGACTCCTTTCAACGCCGAAGCCGTAGCCGCCACCATCGAGCGCAACATCACCCTGCCGGAATCGCGCCGCAAGAGCGAGCTCAGCTCGGTCGCAAAGGTCGAGGCGACAAGCGAATACGAGGTCAAGTTCACCCTCAAGGCGCCTGACGTTACCCTTCTTGCCCAGCTTTCCGACCGCGCCGGCATGATCGTCTCGCCGAAGGCCGCCAAGGAACTCGGCGCCAAGTTCGGCGATCACCCGGTCTGCGCCGGTCCGTTCAAGTTCGTCGAGCGCGTCCAGCAGGACCGCATCGTGCTCGAGAAGTTCCAGGACTACTGGAATAAGGACAAGATCTTTGTCGACAAGCTGACCTATCTGCCGATCCCGGATACGACGGTGCGCCTCGCCAACCTGCGGTCCGGCGATCTCGACATGATCGAGCGCCTGGCCGCGACCGACGCTGAGGCGGTGAAGGCGGATTCGAGCCTCGTCTATGCCGACGCCGTCGGCACCGGCTACATGGCGCTCTATTCCAATATCGGCAATGGTGCGCGTGCCGACAATCTTTTCGGCAAGGACAAGCGCCTGCGCCAGGCCTTCTCGCTGGCGATCGACCGCGATGCCGTCAACCAGATCGTCTATGAAGGCACAGCGGTCTCCGGCAACCAGCCCTTCCCGCCGAGCAGCCCGTGGTTCGATAAGGATATTCCCGTCCCCGCCCGCGATCTCGACAAGGCCAAGGCGCTGATCAAGGAAGCCGGCTTCGACCGCGTGCCGATCGAACTGCAGATCCCGAACAATCCCGTCGCCATGCAGATGATGCAGATCATCCAGTCGATGGTCGGCGAAGCCGGCTTCGACGTCAGCCTGAAATCGACGGAATTCGCGACGTTGCTGAGCGAGCAGACCGCCGGCAACTATCAGCTCAGCCGTTCCGACTGGTCCGGTCGCGTCGATCCCGATGGCAACATCCATCAGTTCATCACCTGCAAGGGCGGCATCAACGACACGAAATACTGCAATCCCGAAGTGGACAAGCTGCTGAACGAAGCCCGCGCCTCGACCGACGATGCCGTGCGCAAGCAGAAGTATGATGCCGCTGCCGTCATCCTCAACGATGATCTGCCGATCATCTATCTCGGCCATCAGTCCTGGATCTGGGCGCTGCACAAGAACATCACCGGCTTCATCCCGTCGCCGGATGGCATGATCCGCCTCGTCGGCGTCAAGAAAGCCGGCTGATCATAAGCAAATCATGCGGCGGAAACCCCCGCCGCATGATTCTAAAGCGCGTCGCAACTTTTCAGATACGCTTCACGCGCTTTAGCTTTTTGTTTTACGCATGTTGTTATCGCAAAACCGCTGCACACTTTTGCGCGACATGCTTTGATCGCGTCAGGATCGCCCATGTATACCTACATCGCCAAACGGCTCTTGGTCGCCATACCGACGCTTTTGATCATTTCGATCTTCGTCTTCTCCCTGCAGAAGCTGCTGCCCGGCGATCCGATCCTCGCCATGGCCGGCGAGGAACGCGACCCGCAGGTTCTCGAATTCCTGCGCGAGAAATACCGGCTGAACGATCCCGTGCCCTATCAATATGTCCGCTGGCTGGGCGCCGCCCTTCAGGGTGATCTCGGCATTTCGCTGCGCACCAACCAGCCCGTTCTGCAGCTCATTGGCGACAAGCTGCCGGTCACCATCCAGCTTGCCATCATGTCGATGATCTTCGCCTTTGTCATCGGCGTGCCGATGGGCATCCTGGCGGCCGTCAAGAAGAACTCGATGATCGACTATGTCGCCAACATCATCGCGCTGACAGGCCTGTCGATCCCGAATTTCTGGCTGGGCATCATGCTGATCCTGCTGGTTTCGGTCAATCTCGGCTGGTTGCCGGCATCCGGCTACGAACCCTTCTTCAGCAACCCACTGCGGTCGCTGGAAACGATGCTGATGCCTTCCTTCGTGCTCGGCAACGCGCTGGCTGCGACCCTGATGCGGCATACCCGCTCGGCAATGCTCAGTGTGCTGAGCGCCGACTACATCCGCACCGCCCGCGCCAAGGGACTGCCGGAAAGCACCGTCGTGCTCGAACACAGCTTCCGCAATGCGGTGTTGCCGATCGTGACGCTGACCGCCCTGCTCTTCGGCGAACTGCTCGCCGGCGCCGTGTTGACAGAACAGATCTTCACCATTCCGGGTTTTGGAAAGCTCATCGTCGACGCCGTCTTCAACCGCGACTACGCCGTCGTCCAGGGCGTGGTGATCTGCACCGCGATCGGCTTCATCCTGATGAACCTCCTGGCCGACATCCTCTACGTCCTGCTCAATCCGCGCATGAGGGCCGCTCTATGACCGCGATCGGAGAGACCGGCATTCCCGCTGCGGTCGACCGCACGCCGAGCCGCGCCTGGCACAAGCTGAAGGCCAACAAGGGCGCCCTCGTCGGCCTTGCGATCATCGTCTTCTTCGCCATCCTCGCGGTTGCCGCCCCCCTTCTTCCGATTCCCGATCCGAACGCCACAAGCTGGTCGGCGATCCGCAAAGCCCCCTCCGCCGCCCATTGGCTTGGCACCGACGACATCGGCCGCGACATTCTTTCCCGGATGATCTGGGGCGCGCAGGCTTCGCTGATGGCAGGCGTCTTCTCGGTGGCGATCGCCGTTGTCATCGGCGTGCCCTTCGGCCTCGTCTCCGGGTATTTCGGCGGCTGGATCGACATGGTGATCTCCCGCATCACCGAAGCCTTTCTGGCCATGCCTTTCCTCATCACCGCGATCGCGCTTGCAGCCTTTCTCGGTCCGAGCCTGACCAATGCGATGATTGCGATCGGTCTTTCGGCCATGCCGGTCTTCGTGCGGCTGACGCGCGGCCAGGTGCTTTCGGTCAAGACTGAGGAATATGTCGAGGGCGCCCGCTCGATCGGCCTGCGATCCTCGAGCATCATCACCCGCTATATCCTGCCGAACGTCTTCGCGCCGATCCTCGTGCAGGCGACGTTGACCATCGCCACCGCGATCATCGCCGAAGCGAGCCTCTCCTTTCTCGGCCTCGGACAGCAACCGCCGGCGCCGAGCTGGGGCTCGATGCTGAACGTCGCCAAGAATTTCCTCTCCCAGGCGCCTTGGATGGCGATGTGGCCGGGAGCCGCGATCTTCCTCGTCGTTATCGGTTTCAATCTCTTAGGCGACGGCCTGCGCGATGCGCTCGATCCGCGCGAAGCATGATTTCTCGAAAGGACATTTGACATGACCGCATTCACGACCCGTCCCGAGATCCTCGGCACCTTCGGCGTCGTCACCTCGACGCACTGGATCGCCTCGGCCGTCGGCATGAGCATTCTCGAAAAGGGCGGCAACGCCTTCGATGCGGCGGTAGCGACAGGTTTCGTGCTGCAGATCGTCGAGCCGCATCTTTGCGGTCCGGGCGGCGACCTGCCGGCGGTGATCTATTCGAAGAAGAAGGACAAGGTCGAGGTCATCTGCGCGCAAGGACCTGCCCCCGCCGGCGCAACGATCGAACATTATACGGCGGAAGGCCTGAGCCTGATCCCCGGCGACGGGCTGCTTGCGACCGTCATCCCCGGCTCCTTCGATGGCTGGATGCTGATGCTGCGCGACTACGGCTCGATGAGCGTGCGCGATGTGCTGGAACCGGCGATTTATTACGCCGAGCACGGCCATCCGATGCTGCCGCGCGTCTCCGCCACCATCCAAGGGCTCGCCGCCTTCTTCGAGAAGGAATGGCCGACCTCCTACGAGACCTGGCTGCCGGGCGGCAGCGCGCCCCAAGCGCATGCGAATTTCAGGAATCCGGTGCTTGCCGAAACCTGGAAACGTATCATCGACGAGGCCGAGGCGAAAAGCGGCAGGGAAGCGCAAGTGCAGGCGGCCCGCGACGCCTTCTATCGCGGCTTCGTCGCCGAGACGATCGACGACTATCTGAAGACCGCCGAGGTGATGGATGCGAGCGGCAACCGTCACAAGGGCGTTTTGACTGCCAGCGACATGGCAAACTGGTCGGCAACGATCGAGGAGCCGCTGACCTATGATTATCATGGCTGGACCATCGCCAAGATCGGCCCCTGGGGCCAGGGTCCGGTCTTCCTGCAGACCCTGTCGATCCTCAAAGGCTTTGATCTCGGCGCAATGGACTCCATTGGCGCCGATTTCGTCCATACCGTCGTCGAGGCGATGAAGCTCGCCTTCGCCGACCGCGAAGTCTATTACGGCGATCCTGATTTTTCGGAGATCCCTGTCACGCATCTGCTGTCGGAGGCCTATGCCGCCGAGCGCCGCAAGCTTATCGGCGCGGACGCCTCCTTCGATCTTCGCGCCGGCATCGTTCCTGGCTTCGAGGCGCAGCATGATCTGACGATGACGATGCTCGGTGCGGATTCGAAGACCGGCGCCGTCTACGAGCCGACCATGGCGCATCTTTCCGAAAAGCGCGGCGACACGGTGCATATCGACGTCATCGACCGCGACGGCAACATGGTTTCCGTCACGCCATCAGGCGGCTGGCTGCAATCCTCGCCGACCGTGCCCGGCCTTGGCTTCTGCCTCAATTCCCGCGCCCAGATGTTCTGGCTGAAACCAGGCCTGCCGACGTCGCTTGCCCCCGGCAAACGGCCGCGCACGACGCTGACGCCTTCGCTCGGCCTCTACGACGGCCGCCCGACGCTGGCCTTCGGCACACCGGGCGGCGACCAGCAAGAGCAGTGGCAGCTCTCCTTCTTCCTGCGTTATGCCCATCACAGGTTGAACCTGCAGGCGGCGATCGACCAGCCGCTGTTCCACACCTCGCATTTTCCGGCCTCCTTCTATCCGCGCACCCGCGAACCCGGCAGCCTGATGGCGGAGGCGAATTTCGGCCCCGATGTCCTCGATGCCTTGCGCCGCAAGGGCCACAAGCTGACGGTCGCCGATCCCTGGACGGTCGGCCGGCTGACCGCTGCGAGACGCGATGCCGACGGACTGTTGCGCGCCGCAGCCACCCCGCGCCTGATGCAGGCTTATGCGATCGGGAGATAGCCATGACCTGGTCGATCGTCGCCCGTGATCCCTTGACTGGTTATCTCGGCATCGCCGTCGCGAGCCGCTTCTTCGCCGTCGGCGCCCTTGTGCCGCATATTCGCGGCAGCATCGGTGCCGTCGCCACGCAGGCCTTCGTCAGCCCGCTTTACGGCGTCGACGGCCTGTCGCTACTGGCCGCGGGCAAAGCGCCGAAGGAAATCATCGCCGAGCTGACCGCGCGTGACGCCGGCCGCAATCAGCGGCAGCTGCACCTCATCGATGCAAAGGGGCGCAACGCCGCCTTCACCGGCGCCGCATGCATCGACTGGGCGGGGCATCTGATCGACGAAAACGTCTCGGTCGCCGGCAACATGCTTGCGGGTCCCGAGGTCATCACCGAAACGCTTGCCACCTATAACAAGGCAATGGACAAGCCGTTGGCCGAACGCCTGCTGTTTGCGATGCAGGCAGGCGAGGATGCCGGCGGTGACAAGCGCGGCAGACAGTCCGCCGCCCTCGTCGTCCATCGCGATCAGGATTATCCTTGGCTGAGTATCCGCGCCGACGATCATCCCGATCCGCTCGCCGAACTTGTCCGCCTCCAAACCGTGGCGGGTGAACGTTACCTGCATGTCGCGGAGACGATGGCGACGCGGCAAAATCCGAACGGCATGCCCGACAGGCGCGAGATCGATGAAAAGATCGCGACGCTGGAAGCGGCTCGCATAGCGGCAGGCAGGCCTTCCGCCTCTTTCGCCACGCCTTTGAAGACGTGAATTCGATAACACAAAGGGAACGACATGAATGATGTTTCTTCGGCCCCCGCCTCTCCTGTTCTCTCCGTCCGGAACCTGACGACCTCCTTCCTCGTCGATGGCGACTGGAAGCCGGTGGTGCGCGACGTCTCCTTCGATGTCATGCCTGGCGAGACCGTGGCAATCGTCGGCGAAAGCGGATCGGGCAAGAGCGTCACCTCCCTTTCGATCATGCGGTTGCTCGCCAACGGATCGAGCCGCATCGATGGTGCCATCACCTTGAATGGCAAGGATGTTCTCAGCCTTCCGGAAAGGGAGATGCGCCGGGTGCGCGGCAACGACGCCGCAATGATCTTCCAGGAGCCGATGACATCCCTCAACCCGATTTTCACCATCGGCCGCCAGATCTCCGAAGCGCTCACCTGCCACGGCGAGATCGGCAAGGCCGAGGCGCGGGCCGAGACCGTGCGGCTGCTGGAAAAGGTCCGCATCCCCAACGCCGCTTCGCGCTTCGACGAATATCCGCACCAGTTCTCGGGCGGCATGCGCCAGCGCGTAATGATCGCCATGGCGCTCGCCAGCCGGCCGAAACTGCTGATCGCCGACGAACCGACGACGGCGCTCGACGTGACGATCCAGGGCCAGATTCTCGACCTGATCAAGATGCTGCAGGAAGAAGAGGGCATGTCCGTTCTCTTCATCACCCACGACATGGGCGTCGTTGCCGAAATTGCTGACCGCACCATCGTCATGTATCGCGGCGAAGCGGTGGAAACCGGCACGACCGACGACATCTTCCATCGCGGCAGACATCCCTATACCCGCGCACTGCTCTCGGCCGTGCCGCGCCTCGGCTCGATGGCCGACCGGAAATGGCCGCTGCGTTTCCCCGTCATCGATACCACGACCGGCGAACGCCGCGAGCCGGTCGAAGTGGCCGATACTGTCGACCGGCGCCGGACGCCGATCCTCGAAGTCAAGAACCTTGTGACCCGTTTCGATATCCGCGGCGGCCTGCTCGGCCGCAAGACGGGCGCGATCCATGCGGTCGAGGACGTCTCCTTCGATCTCTTCCAGGGCGAGACGCTGTCGCTCGTCGGCGAATCCGGCTGCGGCAAGTCGACCACCGGCCGCACGGTCACCCGCCTCGTCCAGCCGAACGGCGGCAGCGTCAGCCTCGACGGGTATGACGTGCTGAGCCTTGACGCGGTCAGTCTCAGACGGATGCGCCGCAGCATCCAGATGATCTTTCAGGATCCCTTCGCCAGCCTCAACCCGCGCATGACCGTCGGCGCCGCAGTCGCCGAACCCATCACCGAACACGGCCTCGGCACCGGCGCCCAGGCCCGCGACAAGGCCGCCGATCTTCTCGAACGCGTCGGACTGAAACCCGACATGATGAAACGATATCCGCACGAATTCTCCGGCGGTCAGCGCCAGCGCATCTGCATCGCCCGCGCGCTCGCGCTCGATCCGAAGGTGATCGTCGCCGACGAAAGCGTCTCGGCCCTCGATGTCTCGATCAAGGCACAGGTCTGCAATCTGCTGATGGACCTGCAGCAAAGCCTCAACCTCGCTTTCCTGTTCATTTCCCACGACATGGCCGTGGTCGAGCGCGTCAGCCATCGGGTCGCGGTGATGTATCTTGGCGAAATCGTCGAGATCGGCCCGCGCGCTGAACTGTTCAGCAACCCGCAGCACGCCTACACGAAGAAGCTGATGGCAGCCGTGCCGGTGCCCGACCCCTCACGTCGCGGCATCAAGCGCAACCTCGGAACCGACGAGCTCAAGAGCCCCGTTCGCCCGGTTGGCTACGTCGCGCCGCCGCGCCGATACCGGGAAGTGACGGCAGGCCATCTGGTTCGGGTCGATGAAGCCGCCTGAGCGTGAAAACATAGTCTCGGGAGAATCTGACATACAAGTATCGCGAGAAAATAACCCGCGCCGGTGGCGCGCGGACCGTCGCGTTTGCTGCACCGCTTATATGACTTATGCTAGATATTATTTCACCGATAATTGTTAACGACCGATACCCGTCGTTTGTGTTCTCTTATCCTTGCGAATCAAAAAGGTTTGATTTGCCGAGGGACGGCCCTCATGTTCAACCATGGGGGCGATGCAACAGTTGGGTAGGAGCCTATGCTGCAACGGATTGAAGACATTGACGCCGCCCTGGTCGACAGGTTGCAGTATTCGGCATTCAAGTACTTCCTGAAATATTCCAATCCCGAGAATGGCCTGGTAGCGGATACCTCGATCGGCGGCGTGCCGGCGAGCATCGCGGCCGTCGGCTTTGCGCTTTCCTCCTATACCGTTGGCGTCGAACGTTGCTGGATCACCCGCAAGGAAGCGGCCGAACGTACCGTCAATACGCTGCGTTTCTTCGCCGAGGCGCGCCAGGGCGAGGAACGTCATGCGACCGGCCACCGCGGCTTCTTCTACCATTTCCTGCACATGGACACCGGCAACCGCGCCTGGAACAGCGAGCTTTCGACCATCGACACCGCTCTGCTCGTTGCCGGCATCCTGACATCAGCGCAATATTTCGATCGCCAGGACGAGACCGAGGCTGAAATCCGTGAGCTCGCGACCTTCATCTACGAACGCGTCGACTGGCGCTGGGCGCTGAACAAGGGCGACACCATTTCCATGGGCTGGAAGCCCTCGTCGGGCTTTCTGCGCTGGCGTTATCACGGCTTCGACGAGGCGATCATCCTTTATGCCCTGGCGCTGGCATCACCGACGCATCCTATCCCGCAATCCTGCTACGACGCCTTTACGTCAAGCTATTCCTGGATGATGCACGGCGAACAGCCCTATCTCTATGCCGGCCCGCTGTTCATCCATTTGTTCTCCCATGCCTGGATCGATTTCCGCGGCATTCGGGACAGGCCGATGGCGGAGCGGAACTGGGATTATTTCCGCAACACCCAGGTGGTCATCAACGTCCAGCGTGACTATGCCGAGCGTAATCCCGGCCAGTTCGTCGGCTACAACAGGAATATCTGGGGTTTTTCCGCTTGCGACGGCCCGCCGCCAACCCGGCGCATGCGCGGCGGCCGCCAGCCGAAGGTTCTGGGTTATGCCGCGCGCGGCGCCCCGCTCGGCCCGGATGACGGTACGATCGCCCCTTGGGCAGCCCTCGCCTGCCTGCCCTACGACCGGCAGGCGGCTCTCGACGGCACCAAGGCACTTTTGACCAGCTATCCGAACCTGCTCTTGGAGGGCGGTTTTCCCGGCGGTTTCAACCCGACGGTCAAGACCAAGCGGCCGGAAGGCTGGGTCGACGATCGCACCGTCGGCATCGACCAGGGCCTTGTCGTCATGACCGTCGAAAACGAGCGCTCCGACTTCATCTGGAAGCTGATGCGGCAATCGCCGACCATCCGCCTCGGCCTCGAGCGCGCCGGCTTCACCGGCGGCTGGCTCGAAGGTATCGAGCCGGAAGAGCTGATGCGCAAGGTCGGTTGATTTTACCGTTCGAAGACGTGCGCCTTGCCTGAAATATCGAGGCGAACGAGATCGCCGCGCGAGGGAAGCGCGACGCTCGAGGTCTTGATCCGGATCGGCGGCAGGGCAACGCCATCGAGCGAAACGGCAACGGTGCAGACCGCGCCGCCGAACTCCACCTCGACGACACGTCCGCCGTGATCGCGATCGCTTTCATCGACAATGACACGGATCTGTTCGGGCCGCAGCATGATATCCGCCTTGCCCTGCCGGCTGCCGTCGACCGCGACGCGGCCGAGGGCGCAGTCGGCCAGCCCGTTCCGGATGATGGCGGGCAGCAAGACGGCATCGCCGAGGAACAGCGCCGTCTCGCGATCCCTGGGATGCAGATATAATGATTGCGGCGATCCGGCCTGGATCAGCCGCCCTTCCCTCAAGACCGCCACCTGATCGGCAAAGCTCAGCGCCTCTTCCTGATCGTGCGTCACCAGAACGGCGGTAATGCCGGCTCCCTGCAGCACGCGCGCCACCACCTTGCGCATGTTTTCACGCAAGCCGGTATCAAGCGCCGAGAACGGCTCGTCGAGCAGCATCAGCCGCGGCTTGCGGCCGAGCGCGCGGGCAAGTGCGACGCGCTGCTGCTGGCCGCCGGAAAGCTGGTGCGGGCGCCGCGCCAGCATGCCGCGATCGAGCTCGACCATATCGAGCAGATCGATGATGCGCTTCTCGCGATCCACAGCCCCCTTCTCGAAACCGAAACCGATATTCTCGCCAACGCTCAGATGCGGAAACAGCGCTCCGTCCTGCGAGACGATGCCGATGCCGCGCTTATGGGCCGGCACCGCGGCCGGACCGTCCGCCAGCACGTCGCCATCCAGGGTCACCCTGCCGGTGTCGGCTTGCTCGAAGCCGGCAATAATGCGCAGCAGCGTCGTTTTGCCCGAACCGGACGGCCCGACGACGGCGGTGCGACTGCCCGCCTGCACTTCGAGCGAGATATCCTTCAGCGCCTGGACCGGCCCGTAACGCTTGCTGATATTCTCGATCGTAAGCAGCGTCATTGGCCGGCGGTCCGTTTCGATTGCGTGTAGAGCGTCAGGGTGAGCGGCAGCGACAGCACGATCATCATGAAGGCGTAGGGGGCGGCAGAGACATAATCGATTTCGCTGGTCAACGACCAGAATTTCGTCGCCAGCGTATCGACGCCATTGGGCGAAAGCATCAGCGTCGCCGTGAGTTCATTGGTGATGCCGAGTGCGGCGAGCGCCACGCTGGCGGCGGCTCCGGGCGCTGCAAGCCGCATAGTGATCTGCCGCACCGCCTGGCCGGGGGTGCGGCCGAGGCCCATCGCGGCGCGCTCCAGCTCCACCGGCGCCTGGGCGATGCTGGTGCGCAGCCCGACCATGGCGCGCGGCAGAAAAAGCATCACATAGGCGACGAGCAGGGTTGCGAAGGTCTGATAGAGTGGCAGCATCAGTCGCACGGTGATCGTCACCAGCGCCAGCGCCACGACGACACCCGGCAGCGAGCCGACATAATAGTGGCAGGCTTCGAGCAAGCGCTGCAAGCGACCGGGTGCGCGCACGGACAGCCACGCCATCGGGGCCGCGGCTATCGTCGCCAGCACGCCGCCGGCAAGGGCAAGCACGATCGTCTGCGCGAAGGCGCTGACGACCTCGATACGCCAGATCTCGCTGCCGCCGAGATAGAGCCAGTGGCCGAGCGTCACCAGCGGCACGCCGAGTGTCAGCACCGCCAGGACGACGGGTAGCGAGATGGCTGGCACCACGAACCAGCCGAGACGCCGGCGATCGGCCGGACGCGGTGAGCCGGCGCCGACGCGGGCATAACGTTCGTTGCCGCGCAGCAGCACTTCGAGGCCAAGCAGGAAAAGACAGCAGGCGACGAGCACGCCGCCGAGCATGTTGGAGGCCGGGCTGTTGTAGGAAGACTGGAACTGGTCGACGATCGCCGTCGCGAAAGTGTCGAACCGGATCATGACGAACAGACCGTATTCCGAAAGCAGGTGCAGCGCGATCAGCAGCGAGCCGCCGCAGATGGCGAATCTCAGCTGCGGCAGCACGGCGCGGAAGAAGACACGCCAGGGATTGAGGCCGAGCGAGGCCGCGGCATCCTCGATGGCGGGATCGAGGCGGTGCAAGGCTGCGGCGACCGGCAGATAGAGGAAGGGGTAATATGCGATGACCGAAACGAAGACGCCGCTCTGCAGGCCGCGCATGCCGGGAATGAGGCTGATCCAGGCATAGCTGTGCACGAAGGCCGGCACGGCGAGCGGCGCGATCGCCAGCCAGGCCCACAGCCTGGCGAAAGGAACATCCGTGCGCTCGGTCAGCCAGGCAAGCGTCACAGCCAGCGTGATCGACAGCGGAATGGTGATCGATTCCAGGAGAACCGTATTGATGAGGAGGTCGCCGACGCGCGACCGGAAGACGAGCGCCTTCACGGTTTCCCAGCCGACATCATAGGTGATCCAGCCGATGAAGCCGAGCGGCACGAGACTGAACAGCGCAACCGCGGTGGCGAGGAGCATGACGGATGCGTGCGGTATGCGCCCGCGCGGCAAAACCATCCGCACGGACCCCGGCGCGGCCGGCGCCTCGGTACCGGATGCGAGCAATCTGTTGTCCTGCAGCAAGGCCGACGCCCTTACACGCTGAAAAAGGAAGGCAACCGCCTTTGAAGGACGGTTGCCGGATTTCGTCATGCCGTAAGGTTTTCTTGAGCCAAAAGCAATAGTTTTGGCTGCTGCAAGCCTGCGGCAGAAGCGTCAGATCAGGCCGGCGGCAGTCATCAGCTCCACGACCTTCTTGCTGTCCAGCGTCGAAGCCTCGACTTTCGGCGCGTTGAGATCGGCGAGCGGGACCAGCTTGCCGTTGGAGGCTGCGTCCTTGCCGATGGCATATTCGTAGGACGTGCCGTCCTTCAGAACCGCCTGGCCGGCCTTACCGGTGATGAACTTCAGGAAAGCCTGGGCTTCCTTCATGTGCTGGGTGGATTTCAGAATACCGCCGCCCGAAACGCTGACGAAAGCGCCCGGATCCTGGTTCTTGAAGTAATGCATGCCGACATTCTTGCTGTTTTCGCCGGTTTTGGCCTGATCGCCGAACCAGTAGTAATGGTAGATGACCGCGCCTTCGACTTCGCCTGCATTGACCGCCTTCATGGCGACGCTGTTGCCCTTGTAAGGGGTGGCATTGTCCTTGAGGCCCTTCAGCCATGCCTTGGTGGCGTCTTCGCCCTTGAGCTGCAGCAGCGCCGCGACAATCGCCTGGAAGTCGGCGCCGGCGGGCGCCGCACCCCAACGACCCTTCCAGCCGGAATCGGCGAGGTCGAGCATCGACTTCGGCAGCTGGTCCTCGGTGAGCTTCGTCTTGTCATAGGCAAAGACGGTGGTGCGGGCGGCAATGCCGGTCCACATGCCGTCGGCCGGACGGTACTGATCGGGAACCTGATCCAGCGTGTCCTTTTCGACCGGCGCGAAGAGGCCTGCGCCGTCGACCAGCGTCATCGCCGGCGAATTCTCGGTCAGGAAGATATCGGCGGGCGAGGCGTCGCCTTCCTGGATGATCTGGTTGGCGAACTGCATGTCGCTGCCCTGGCGCATGGTGACCTTGATACCCGTCTCCTTGGTGAAGGCATCGATCCATTCGCGGCCCAGGCTTTCGTGTTGAGCGTTGTAGACGACGAGGCCCTCATCCTGCGCATTGGCGATGCCGGCAAGCGCCGTGGCGGAGAGAAGCGAGGCGGCAAACGCCAGCACCTGGGAAAAACGATTAAGAGCAGTAGTCATGATGGCCTCCATGGCAATGTCACCCGAGGGGGTAAGAGGCGTATATTTTTCTTGACTACCTATTTCAAGTTTGGTCGTCAGGAAAAAACATCACAATATCTCGACCATATATTTCATATTACGCGGGAATGAATCCCAATTCAGTCAAGAAAGGCGACACTGTGTGAGCGCCGCCTCTCTTCACTATTGCACTTATTCGACGTCGAACTTGACGCCTTGCGCGAGCGGCAGCGTGCTGCCGTAATTGATCGTGTTGGTGGCGCGGCGCATATAGGCCTTCCAGGCATCGGAGCCGGATTCGCGTCCGCCGCCGGTTTCCTTCTCGCCACCGAAGGCGCCGCCGATCTCGGCGCCCGAAGGGCCGAGATTGACGTTGGCGATACCGCAATCCGAGCCGCGCGCCGAGACGAAGGTTTCCGCCTCGCGCATGTCGTTGGTGAAGATCGATGAGGACAGCCCCTGCGGCACGGCGTTATGCAGCGCCAGCACCGCGTCGAAATCGCTGTATTTCATCACGTAAAGAATCGGCGCGAAGGTCTCGTGTTCGACCGGTCCGGTCTGATCGGGCATTTCGACGAGCGCGGGACGAACATAGAAGGCATCGGCCGATCCATTGTCGACGCGTTGGCCACCGGTCACTTTGCCGCCGGCCGAAGCCGCTTCGCCGAGTGCTGCCTGCATCCTTTCAAAGGCCTGGCCGTCGATCAGCGGTCCGACCAGCGTGCCGGTTTCGAGCGGATTGCCGATGGTGACGGAGCCGTAGGCCTTCTGCAGGCGCGGCACCAGCTGGTCGTAGACGCTTTCATGGACGAAGAGGCGGCGCAGCGTCGTGCAGCGCTGACCGGCCGTGCCCATGGCGGAGAAGGCGACGCCGCGCAGCGTCAGGTCGAGATCGGCGCTCGGGCAGACGATCGCCGCATTGTTGCCGCCGAGTTCAAGAATGGCGCGGGCAAAACGCTGCGACAGGCGCGGGCCGACGGCGCGGCCCATGGCCGTCGAGCCGGTGGCGGAGACGAGCGGGATTTTCGGATGATCGACCAGCACTTCGCCGACCTCGCGGCCGCCGATGATCAAGGTCGACAAATTGGCCGGCGCCGTGCCGCCTTCGGCGATAAAGCGTTTCAGCGCTTTCTCGAACAGCGCCTGCACGGCAAGCGCGGTCAACGGCGTCTTCTCCGAAGGTTTCCAGACGGTGGAATTGCCGCAGACCATCGCAAGTGCCGCATTCCACGACCAGACAGCGACGGGGAAGTTGAAGGCGGAGATGATGCCGACCACGCCGAGCGGATGCCAGCTTTCCATCATCCGGTGCTCGGAGCGCTCGGTGGCGATCGTCAGGCCGTAGAGCTGACGGGACAGGCCGACGGCGAAATCGCAGATATCGATCATCTCCTGCACTTCGCCCAGACCTTCGGAGGTGATCTTGCCGACCTCGATCGAAACGAGACGGCCGAGCGCGGTCTTGGCGGCACGCAGCTCCTCACCGAGCAGGCGGACCAGCTCGCCGCGCTTCGGCGCCGGAACGGAACGCCATTCGAGGAAAGCCTTGTGCGCCTCTTCGATCGCCGCCTTCGTCTCGGAAACGGTGTGTTCCTTGAGATTGCCGATTTCCTTGCCCGTCACCGGCGAGGTGACGGAAAGCGTGCCGCCATGATAGCGGCTGGCGTCGACGCCGAGTTCGGCGAGCAGCTTGGCGGTTTCGGTGGCGAGATCGAGGACGGCGATATTCATTGTCGTGGTTCCAATCTTGTTATTCCAGAAGCGAGTTTCGCTTCTCAGAGCGCTGATCGTTTCTCAGAAGCGGGCATCGGCGAAATGGGCGACCTGAGCGCCGGCTTCGTACCATAGTTCCTTGAGCGCCCGGAAGCTCGGTTCGGTGGGCGAGGTCAGTGGCAGCGGCAGATCGGCTTCCGAAAGCCGCCCGAGAATATGCTCGGCCAGTGTCCGGCCGAAGACCGTGCCGGGGGCAATGCCGCGGCCATTGTAACCCGAAAAGCCGATGACGCCGGGCGCGAATTTATGAAAGCGCGGCAGCGCATTGTCGGTCATGCCGATCTGGCCGTACCATTCGCATTCGAATTCGACGTCGCCGATCATAGGGAAGAGCCGCTTCAAGGCGCGCTTGGCCCAGCCTTTGTGCACGGCAAGCCCGGTATTGCGCAGCGCCCCGACACTGCCGAAGACGAGACGCCCGGCCTGGTCCATGCGGAAGGAGGACAGAATGTCCTTGGTGTCCCATGCGCCTTCCCGTCCCGGCAGGATCGATCGGCGCAGATTGTGGCCGAGCGGCACGGTGGCGAAATTGAAATAGGGCAGATAGACCTGTTCGTTGCGCACCTGCTCGAAGGGCCCGGTGCTGTAGGCATCGGTGGCGACGATGATCCAGTCCGCGCTGACCTCGCCGCCTTTCGTCTTCACGGTCCAGCGGCTGCCGCTGCGCTCCGTTGCGATGACGGGGCTCGACGTATGGATGACGACACCCGCCTTGACGGCGGCATGGGCAAGGCCGCGCGAATAGGCCAGCGGCTGCAGCGTTCCGGCGCGCATGTCGAGCAGCGAACCGGAATAGGCGTCGCTGCCGATGCGTCTGGCGGTCTCCGCCGCGTCGAGCAGCGTCACGGGTGCGCCGCGCGCCGACCATTGCGCCGCGCGCTCTTTGATCTCCTTCAGCCCCTGCGCGCCGACCGCGCAGTGCAGCGTGCCGTTGCGTTCGAGTTCGCAGGCAATGCCGTGCCTGTCGATCAGTTCCATGACGAGCTTCGGCGCATTGCCGAGCTGCTCGAGCAGGCGTTCGCCATGAAGCGGGCCGAGCACGCCGGGCAGATCGTCGGGCATCATCCACATGCCGGCATTGATCAGGCCGACATTGCGCCCCGCGCCGCCGAAACCGATCTCCTTTGCCTCCAGCAACACCACCTTCGAGCCGGCTTCGGCAAGATGCAGGGCGGAGGAAAGGCCGGTGTAGCCGCCACCGACGATGACGACGTCGGCCGATACCGCGCCTGCGAGAGGCGAGGTAACAGGCGGTTCGGCTGCGGTCTTTTCCCAGAGGCCGTGGGAGCGCGGATCATTCAGCATGGTTCAGTCCGATCGGAATGAAATCGCGCTAGTTTAGCGCATATGATGAAGCGTTGAAGCGCGCATTTCACGCAACGGTCTTCAGCTGCAGGACGGCAAGGCCGAGCGCTTCCATCGCTGCATCCAGCGATGCGGCCTGGCGCTCGGCATAAAGCGCCAGCTCGTCCTGAACGGTCGCTCCGAGTGCGGCCTCGAAGGCGTCGCGGTTCGAGCGCGTGGCATAATTCTGCTGCTGATCGGTGCCGAGATTCGACTGGAAGATGCCGGCCGCGCTGACGGGCAGGAAGTCTTCGTAGACGATCGGCGAGAAGGCAAGTTGACCCTTGGCGATCAGCGCTTCCGGATCGCCGCCCAGCGTGCCGTTGACCGCGGCGGCAATGCCTTCCGACGTGGCGGAATAACGGAAAAAGGCCAGGCCCTGCCTGCGCAACTCGTCCCAGCTGTCCGGCAGCGCCTTGAAACGATCGGCGAGTTCCTGATCGTAAGCGCCGGCCTTGGCGCCGCCGGCGCCGACCTGTACCTCGCCGCGAACCGAGGCGAGCAGCCGGTCGTAGAGCGCCCGGCCCTTGGCCGTCAGCGCCACGCCGCGCTGTTCGATTTCGCCGAAACGGGCGGTATGCGTCCCTTGAACGGCTTCCGCGTCACCGGCAAAGACGATCGTTTCCTCCAGCGCCTTGAAGCTCGTCTGCCGCAGCAGGATGTCGCAATCGCGGCGCGGCGGTCCTTCGATGACAGCCTTCGGCGTGATGCCGCGTTCCGGCATGCGCGCCTGGACCGCATCGATATCGAGCGTGCGCGGCGTCAGATGGTTGATATGCGGTCCCTTGAAGCTGACGACGTCGGCGATCAGCCGATGCGCATCATGCAGGCGCTTGTAGGTTTCGGCGCTGACGGTGGCTTCGCCGTGCCAACGGAAGGTTTCAACCGCCTCGGCGACGAATTCCGCCGCTTCCGCTTCGGTGAGGCCGCCATTCTGCTCGTGACGCTCGATCAGTGCGATAGCGCGCGGCGTATAGATGCGCCGCTTTGCCAAAATGGCCTCGGCTTCGCTGCGCAGCCCTTCGTCTTCGATCAGTTCCAGGCGCAGCAGCGAGGTGAAGACGCGGAACGGATTGACGTTGAGTGCCGCCTCGTCGATCGGCCGAAAGCAGGTGGAATGGACCGGCACGCCGGCAACCGAGAGATCGTAATAGCCGACCGCCTGCATGCCCATGACGGCGAACAGCCGGCGGATGGTGAAAAGCTCGTCCGCCGTGCCGAGGCGGATGGCGCCGTGGCGCTCGACATCGATGCGTTCAAGCTCGCCGGCGTGGGCCAGGCGCTCGCGCAGAGCCGGATCGCGTTCGAGGCAGCCGGCATTCACATCGGCGACCAGTTCGATCAGCGTGCCGTATTGCGGCACCTCCGTCCGGTACATCTGCGACATCGCCTCGGTGAAAAGCGAACGGATGCGGTCAGTGGAAACGAAGGCTTGCGGCATCTTGAAAACTCCGGCTCATTCCGTTTTTGCAGGATGAAACTCTTTACAACCGCTGCGAAGCCGGAAATATCGCTAATTCGGAAATAGCTCATTCTGAAACGGAATGATCATGCTTGGCTCAAGACGTTTTCTGCCGTCGATATCACATCTCGCCGCCTTCGAGGCGGTCGCCCGCACCGGCAGCGTCACGGCGGCCGCGCGCGAGCTCGATCTGACGCAGAGCGCCGTCAGCCGCCAAGTGAGCGCGCTGGAAGAGCAGCTTGGCGTCGAGCTGTTCCTGCGCGAACGCCAGACCATGCGGCTGACGCTGGCCGGAGATAGCTACGCCCGCGAAATCCGCGAGGCGCTGCGGCGCATCTCCAGTGCCTCCTTGAACCTGCGCGCCAATCCGCACGGCGGCACGCTCAATCTCGCCATCCTGCCGACCTTCGGCACGCGCTGGCTGGCGCCGCGGCTCGGGCGTTTCCTTGCCGCCAATCCCGGCGTAACCATCAATTTGGCGACCCGGCTTTCACCCTTCGATTTCCGCCTCGATTCGATCGATGCCGCGATCCATTTCGGTCATCCGCACTGGCCTGGCGCCGAGCTCGCCTTTTTGATGTCAGAGCGCACGGTGCCGGCCTGCAGCCCAGACTTTCTCAAGCGATACACGATCACAGGGCCGCAGGATCTGCTCGCCGTTCCGCTACTGCATCTGACGACGCGTCCCGATGCCTGGGAGCAGTGGTTCGCCGGCAACGGCGTGTCCTTTGAAAGCGTGAATGGCATGCTCTTCGACCAGTTCGCCACCGCCGCACAGGCGGCGATCGCCGGTCTCGGCGTCGCCCTGCTGCCGACATTCCTGATGCAGGAGGAGCTCAGACGCAGCGATCTTGTCGCCGCCGTCGACCGGGAGATGGAAAGCCCCGAGCGCTATTATCTCGCCTTTCCGCGCGAACGCGCCGACTATGCGCCGCTTGCCGCCTTTCGCGACTGGATTGTCGCGGAAGCCGCCGCCAATCCGACTGCGTGAGGAACGACTTGCATCGGCATCGCGCTTTCGACCATTATACCAGCCAAACAACCTCTGCAGGAAATCCCATGAAGCCGATCTTCGTCCAGCTCCAATGCGCCCCCGGCAAAACCTATGAGGTCGCCGACGCCATCTACCAGACCGAACTGGTTTCGGAGCTCTATTCCACCAGCGGCGACTACGATCTGCTGCTGAAGGTCTACATCGACGAAGGCCAGGACATCGGCAAGTTCATCAACGACAACCTCGCCAATATTCCCGGCATCGTCCGCTCGCTGACGACGTTGACCTTCAAGGCCTTCTAAAGCAATTCCAGCAAAAGTGTGCAGCGGTTTTGCCAGGCAAAGCGCGAAGCGCTTTTGCCGGGAATTGCGTAAAAACAAAAGACAGAGCATTTCCGTGATTCGAAGAAAAACGGAAATGCTCTGAGCTCCGTCAGACGCGGTTAACCCTTTTCGCGAAGAATCGCCTTTCCGACCGTCGCTGAAACTGCGGCTTAACACCTGAGATATCTCATCGTTGCTATAAGAAGCCGCCTCGACAGGAGGCGGCGTGCGCAGCGATAGGTGGAAAATGGCGATCGTCGAGGCAGACAGGGTGCGCGAGAGGCCGCAGCCGGAAACGGCGCCGCTGATCGTCCATGTCGTGCGCCAGTTTTTGCCCAATCGCGGCGGCCTGGAAGACGTGGTCGCCAATCTCGCCCGCCAGACCGTCCGGCGCGGTTATCGCGTTCGCGTCGTGACACTCGATTCGCTGTTCACCGCACCGAAGGATAAACTGCCGGCGCGCGAAGACATCGACGGCATCGAGGTGGTGCGCATTCCCTGGTCCGGCAGCAGCCGTTATCCGCTGGCGCCCAAGGTTTTCCGCCATCTGGCCGATGCAGATCTCGTGCATGTCCATGCCATCGACTTCTTCTTCGACGCACTCGCCTGGGGCCGGTTGCTGCATCGCAAGCCGATGATCGCCACCACCCATGGCGGCTTCTTCCACACCCGGAAATACGCCGCGATCAAGAAGATCTGGTTCCGCACGCTGACCCGCGCTTCCGCACTGGCCTATCGGCGCGTCGTCTGCTGCAGCGCTTCCGATCTCAAGCAGTTTTCCGAGATCGCCCCCGACAGCCTGCTGATCGAAAACGGCGCCGATATCGGCAAGTTCGCAGGCAGCGCGTCGAAACGGCCGAGGCGCCGCATTGTCACCATCGGCCGCTTCTCGGTGAACAAGCGGCTGGACCATCTGCTCGAAGCGATGAGCGTGCTGAAGAGCCGCGATACGGATTGGCACCTCGACATCGTCGGCGCCGAATCCGATCTGAACCGGGCCGAGGTCGAAGCCGCCATCGAAGGCCGCAACCTTGCCGGCCGCGTCAGCCTGCACGTCTCGCCCGACAACGGCGCCATCCGGCGCATCATCGCTGAGGCCTCGCTATTTGCCTCCGCCTCGGAGTATGAAGGCTTCGGGCTGGTGGCGCTGGAGGCGATGAGCGCCGGCCTGCTGCCGGTGCTGAATGCCAATGACGCCTTTACAACGCTTGCCGGCCGGCATCCCGTCATCAGGCTTGCCGATTTCACCCATCCGAAGACCGCCGCGACAGTGATCGAAGCGGCCTATGAAACACTCGCGCGCCAACCGGATGTCGTTCGCGCCGAGCTGGTCGACGCCGTGCGCGGCTATTCCTGGGATATTGTCGCCGGACGTTATGTCGATCTTTATCGGTCGCTGAACGTCGCCGCTGCCGACTGGATCTGATCCTGGGGCTTGAAATTCCGTCACGCTTTGGCGAGACGGATAATCTCATCGAGCACGAACCTGCGTGATTGCGGCGGCGTCAGATTGTGATCGGCGTCAGGCAGCATCAGCAGCCGCACGTTCGGATAGCGGGAAAGCCTGGCGCCGCGCGGTCCAAAGTGGAAATAGACGTGATCGAGGCCGACATCACCTTCGCTGTAGATCAGCGTCAACGGCACTTTGCGCTTGCCGAACTCCGCGAAGGAATGCCGGACTTCGCGGGCGATGTGGCGCCGGTCGGGGAGGAGCTCGAGCAGCGGCGCGATCCATGGGGACAGACGACGCCCGGCGGCGATGACCATGTTCTGCAGCGCAGAGACGACATCCACCTGGCCGCGCAGCAGCCGCTTTAGGGTATCGAGCCGCGCCAGGCGCTGGCCATAATCATCAAGGCTGCGGGGAACGGAGACAACATGTTCCTTACGCACCGGTATCTCAGGATCCCAGTAATAAACGAAGGGATTGATCGACACGACGGCCTTCAGCCGCTCGTCGGCGACGCCGGCGCGGAAGGCGACATAGCCGCCACTGCATCGGCCGGCCACCATCACCGGGCCGGCGGCGATGCCTTCGAGCAGATCGAGCGCGGCGACCGCATCGGCGGTCTGCGTATCGGAATAGAGCACCTGCTCCGGTGCATCGGGCCGCGGCGGACTGTCGCCGACATTGGCGGAATCGAAGCGCAGCGAAACCACGCCCTGGCGTGCAAGCTCGCGCGCCATATCGACCGTCGTCCGCCCCCAGCCGGCGTGCCGGTCATAGGCGGTCGACAGGAAGAGCACGGCACTGCCCTTGATCTCGCCGGGCGGCCGGCTGACGACGCCGACCAGGTGACCATGGCTTCCGAAGCGGACCGGCATTTCGACAAAACCATCGCTGGCCAGCGGCGGGTTCTCGATTTCTGCCGGCGAAGGGGCGGCGGATGTCTCCACCGTGGCGCCCTCCAGCCAGGTCGTCAGCAGCGCGACGACAGCCATCGGCGTCTTGGCGAAGAGCGGATTGGTGACGAGCTCGTCATAGCCTTCGAAGACCGTCTGCTCGACATCGGCGCCAAGCGCCTTCAGTGTGTCGGCAAAGCCGGTATCGTCGGCCCTGGCGGGACGTTCGAGGATTAAATAGCGGGACGCCGCCAACCCTTGCGGCGAGGCGATGTTGAGCTTTGCGAGCTCGCCGGCGATCTCTTCGGGCATGACGAGCCCGGCGATCTGCACCTTGGCGGTCTGGACATGCTCCTTGCCGAGGCCGAGATCGGCATCGATGATCTTCGACCACATGGTGAGTTCGCGCAGATAGGCCCGGCCGCTCAGCACCGGCGCCAGCATGACAAGGCTGTCGACGCCGTCGATCGAAGAGCCGATGCGTTGGGCAAGCGTTGCGCCGAGGCCCTGACCGATGAGGATGATACGGTCGCAGCCGGTGAGCGACTTCAGCTTGGCGGCCGCCGCGCGGATCGAATTTTCCCAGGTTTCCAGCCTTGCCGGCAGCGCGTCGAAATCCAGCGCATCGCCGGTGCCGCGATAGTCGAAGCGCAGGCTCGGCACACCAATATCCGAAAAATGTTCGGCCGCAACGCGGAAAAACTTGCGGCTGCACATCTCCTCGAAACCCCAGGGGCTGACGAAGAGCACGGCAGCCGATCGCTTCTTGACCCCTGCATTCTCAGGCATGAACAGGCCGATCGTGCCGTCGAAGACGACAGGCAGGGCAGCGCTGCGTCCAGCCCCCTCGGCCGGTTCGAGCGAGAACTCGCCGGGGGCGACCTTGGCGCGATCGGGATCGCCGGGAAGCGCCGGCGCAATGAAATTGATTGCGTGCCCGACCGGCTTGCGCAGCACGGACGGCATCTTGTCGAGAATGGAGCGCATGACGTCAACATCTTCGGTCGGTACGGCGCGCAGCACCCGTAGCGCTGCGAAATAGCAGAACGTGCCGGCGATGAGCGCGCCGACCAGTCCGGCCGGACCATCGACAAATTCCAGCACCGAAATGGCGCCGCAAGCGCACAGCACGGAGGCGAGCGTCACCTTCGTTAGGCTTCTATAGAGACCCGAAAGCTGGGATCCGAATCCGGTCTGTCTGATCATCATCACCGACATTGCAACGAAGACGAGGATGCGCACCAGCGCGGCGCCCTCGGCTGCAAGCCTAGGTACGATCAGTAAACAACCCGCTACCATCACCAGGCCGCCTATCACACTGGTATTCAGGCGGGCGCGGGCCCTGTCCATCGATAAGAGGTAGAGGCTGAGGATCTGCATGAAGGTATAGGCGGGCGCCACCAGCGCCAGCAGCGCCACCACCGTGCCGCTGCGGCCGAACGCCTCGCCGAACACGACCAGCACCAGCTCGCTGGAGATTGCCGCAAGCCCGAGGCTCATCGGCAGCACGATATAGGCCATGCTGCGGGTGACGGCGGCGAAGACCTCGACCGGCAATGTCGAATCGTCGCTGTTGTGCCGCCGCTCGGAGTAATAGGGCAGCAGGCTGCCGGTCATCTGGATCGGCAGTTGCAATGCGATATTGGCGATCGACAGGCCGACCGCATAATAGCCGACCATCTCCACCGACCAGAACTGCTGCAGAAAGAACAGTTCGAGCCGGTTGAGGAAGATGGAATCGATGATGAACTGGAGCGAGAGGATGACGGAGGAGGAGGCGAGGTATTTCAGCGACACGCCGCACCAGTCCCGCCGCGCAAGAAGGATCGGCAGCGTGGCGAAGAACAAGACAAGCTGGCCAAGCGCGTAACCGACGAGAACCCCCTCGACGCCATAGAAAACGGCGCCGCCGGCAACGCCGGCAAGCTGCACGATCGAGACGCCGACCGTCAACTTAAAGAAGGCGCCAAGCTTCTTTTCCCCGATCAGGTAGAATTTGACGAAGGATCCGATCGCCTGGACGAAGAACAGCGCGCCCGTGACCAGAGCGACGGACGGCGCGGTATCGGCCCAGTGCATCTCCTCGGAGGTCAGGAAAAACAGCGCGTAGAGGGCGAGCAGCACGACGGTCGAAAACATCATGAAGCTGACGAGAATGGCAGCAAACCCCCGCCGGCGGCGTGCGTCGTAACCTTCCGCCGATAGCTGCGGCAGCGTCTTCAGGAGCGTGATGCTGGAGCCGAGCTCGGCGATCGAGGCGCCGGTGACCACCAGCCAGAGCGAGAAGGCGACAATACCGTTGGCTTCCGGTCCCAGCAGCCGCGCGGTGATGATCGAGGAAACGAATCCCGTCAGCAGCAGCAGCATGCCCGCCGCCGCATTCATCACCGAATTTGCGATAATACCCTTCGACATCTGTCCATCCGTCAGGACCGGCCCGCTAGGCCGGACACTCGCCATCTCTAATGCGAAAATGTTAAAATAAAGCGGAGTGACGACCTCAGCTTAGCTCACCTGCATCGCCGCCAGCCTCTGAAGCGCGTTCTCGTAGCTATTCTCAACGAGATAGCGCAGCAGGAACGCCCGAGCCTTCTCCGCCTTGTTCAGCGCACGCTCGGGCGCGCGGAAAATCTTCCTGAGGTGCTCGGCCGCAACTTGCGGAGAGGGGTCGGCCCAGACCGCGCCCGCGAGCCCGGCAAATTCCGGATGAGTATCGACCACGGGAATGAGGGGAGAGTCGACCAGCCATGTATTGTCCGGATCGCAGAAATCCGCCGTGCCCGACCAGGCGGTGGAGATAACGGGGGTAAGCTGCATGATCGCCTCGGCGACCGTCAGCCCGAAACCCTCGGACCGATGCAGCGAAAGATAGGCGTCCGAACAGCGGATGAGACCGTTGATATCGGCGTTCGACAGCCTGTCGGTGACGATCCTGATGCGGCTTTCGCCCTTCACCGAAGCAATCAGCTCGCGCAGGCCTTCATCCTTGTTCACATCGCCGCTGGCCTTCATCAGCAGGACAGCGTCTGGGGCTTCCGCGGCAAAGATCCTGAATGCCTCGACGACGGCCTGCGGATTCTTCCGGTTGATCGAGGAGCCGGCGCTGAAGATGAAGCTGACGAGAAAGGCGTCCTTCCCGATGCCGAACCTCTCCCGCATGCCGTCGGTCGCAGCCGCCTCGGTGACCGGATGCGGAACGACGATGACCGGCGCCTTGGTCAGCGGCGCGATCGCCCGCCGGGTGAATTCCGACGGCACGAGGACGGCGTTCATATAATGCATTGCATTGCGCCATTCCGCCGGCACGACTTCGAGCTCCCAGGCGAAATAGCCGATGTTGAAGGCGCGGGTGAAATTCGCGACGCCCTTCTTCAGGATGGCGCGCGGCAGCATCGGCGGATTGAGATGCCAGATACGGCTTCCCGGCGGTTCGCTGGGGAGACGCGACGGCGTACCGCCGGCGAAAGAATTCTCGTCGGGATGGGTGCTGACGTCGGAGAGCGAAATCGCCCGCCCGGCCTCCGACAGAGCCCCGGCGCAGAGCCTTGCCGATTCGCCGACGCCGACGGCCATCGAGAGATAGCCGACGATTTCCACCGGCCTGCGCGGATTGAAGGCGACACGCGACCGCGGAATCAGCCGCTGCAGGACATGGGCGCGCAGAAAGCGGTAAATCGTTCTCAAATCACGGGTCTTTCTCAATGCGTCGGCATTATTTTTGGCGGAAGCATCAGCCATCGAGCATGACGCGATGTGAACTGCCCAGACTTCTGATCTCGCCCGCAGGTGGAACATCGCTTTCCGTGCCGGAGAGCGCGTGGAGCTTCACGCGCCGCATCGCGCCGGGGGCCAGATGGAACCAATCGTCGTCGGCCCGATAGCCTTCGACGTCGATATGCACCGATTGCGCCAGCCGGTCGGTCCTGAGATCGACGAACCAATCGTCACCGGCCTTGCCGAGGGATGCCTCAATGCCCGCATCGTGAAGCGCTTTGCCGCGTCCCAAGGGGAAGTGGAAGCTTTCGGCAAGAACGGCGCCGTCGGCGAGCGAGCGCAGTCGCGCCACGCCCACATCATGCGCCGGCGGGCCGAAGCGGAAGGCATAGGTCGTATCGAAGAAGGCGCCGAACAGCGCGGTGGACGCGAAACGTTCCACGCTCCTTGCCGCCAGCGTGAAGCCCGTATTGCCGCTGACGACCTGCTGCTTGCCGTCGCGCAGGCAGAAGACTTCGAGCTCCACGTCGAGTGCGGCGTCCGTCTCGTTGACGACATGCACATCGAGGCCGTTGGTTCCCTCATCGGTAAAGACAGTCTGAACCGGCCGGAATGCACGGCGCATCGCATACCAGACCGGCTTGGGCTCGCCGGTTGAATCGATCACGCCCCAGCCGGGACCGGGCAACAGGTCCTGCAGCGTCCAGACGAGCGCGCCGCTGCAGCCGGAGCCCTTGCGCCGCCATTCGGCAAAGGTTTCCTCGATCACCTCGCCGGTGACGGCGCGGGAGAGATCGAGATAATGTTCCGGATTCTCGCGGCGCAGCCGGGCCGGATCGCAGCCATAAAGAAGCTCCAGATAGAAGTCGCGAACGTCCTCGAAATCCCATGACGCGCTGCGGTCGCGCGGCACGCGCGCCTTCCAGAGCGGGCTGTGGACGGCGGGCACGTCGAGATGACGACGCAGCGTCCTTTGCTGCGGCACATGTGCGAAAGCGAGGCTTTCGGAGGCAAACCGCACCTCGGCGCGGCGGGCGTCGGCAATCGGCCGCATATAGGCGCCGACGCCGTAATAATGCGCGATACCGGCGTTCGGCGAAAAAGGCATTGCGCCGCCATAGGGAGAATTCGGGACATAGGGAACGTCGGGACGCATGCGCGCGATGACGGCCGGGATAATCTCATCGGTGATCGGCCCGCTCCAGAATTCCATCGGCAGGCCGAGCATCGCCGCTTGCTGGTGGATCTCGCTGCCGCCGCAGAGCACCGCGAGCGAAGGCGAGGCCTGGACGCCGTGCAGGAATTCCTCGACCTCGGCATGCACGTGGCCGAGAAAAGTCTTGTCGTTGCGCGGATAGTCAAAATTGGCAAACATGAAGTCCTGCCACACGAGCAGGCCGAGTTCGTCGCAGAGCGCGAAGAAATCCGGCGTCTCATAGGTCATGGTGCCGCCGATGCGGATCATGTTCATGCCGGCGTCGGTGGCAAGACGCAGGAGCGGCTCGTAGTCCGCCCGTCCGCCTGGCAAGCGCGCGATATCCGCCGTCGTCCACACCGCGCCGCGGCAAAAGACGCGTTCGCCGTTGATGAGAATCGCGAAGTCGTCGCCGTCATCGCCGCGCTCGACCTCGATACGCCGAAAGCCGGTGCTGCCGAGCGTGTACTCGACGCCGTCGGAAACCAGCGTCAGTTCGTAGAGACGTGGAGCGCCGTGCGTGTGCGGCCACCAGGGCTCGATGTCGGCAAGCTTGAGGATAGCCGAGTAATGATTGTCGCCGACCTTCTCGAACGGCTGTTCCATGCCGCCGCAGCGCAGCAGCATCGAAGGGTTGTCGGCATTGTTGTGCAGGGAAACGCTCAGCCGGCCGACGCCACTCTCCTCCAGGACGGCGCGGATGGAGACATTGTGGATCGAGATGGGATTGCGCCGCAGCAACGAAATCGGTCGCCACGGACCGACTGCATGAATATCGGGGCACCAGCCCGGCATATGGCCGAGCAGCGTCGTGCGGAAATTTCTCAAGCCCACCGGCGTGATCATCTGCGGCCGCCAGCGCGCGCGGGGGCCGTGCTCCGACAGCCGGGGGCCGAGCGCCCGGAAGCAGAGCGCCAGCTCGTCGCCGCCCGAAAGCGTCACCGGAATTTCGTGCGCCGTAAACATGCTTTCGGAAAAGAGAATTTCCTGGCCGTTCAGGAACACATGGCACAGCGTTGCAAGTCCCTCGAAACGCAGGATCGCCTCGCCGGGTTCGGCATCGAAGAGCCGGCAGAGGTACCAGGCGTCTTTCGTGTTCAGCGGTTCCGGATTTTCCCGGTCGAAGAGCCCGGCTCTTTCGAGTGCGGCGGCGACGGTTCCGGGAACGGGTGCTGGAATGAATTGCGCAGAGAGCGGAATATCATGCGGCACCGCACAGGCATCCGGTTCCGTCAGGACCAGGTTCCAGCCTTCGGAAAGCACGCTTTCCTCGGCTCCGATGCTTGCCAAACGCCCCCGCATGGTCTGATCTCCGGCCTCAGATTCGCTCTGCAAGCGATGCCATCATCAAATCCCATGCATCGGCGGCCGGATCAAGGGCTGCCTGCAGCGGCTCGAACTTCCTGCGACTGACGGCGCGGGCAAGCTGGAACTGCACCGATTTCGCCACTTCCGAAATGCGCCTGGCATGCTCGGTGGGGGCGGCGAATTCATCCGGGGAGAGCCAGGCCAGGTGATCGGCCGCCAGCTCGAAATTGGCACCCAACTGGCGAAGCGTGTTGAAGGCATATTTGTGGAAGAAGCCGAACGGCCGTTCCGCCACCGCTTCGACCTGTTGCGGAAAGAGGCTTGCAAAGGCGCGGATCGGGTTTTCGCTGGGCCGCCTGATAAAATGGACCCCCGCAAGGCGGCGCGCGGTCGAACTCAGATGCGCATCATCGGCGGGCTTTTCCGGGAATCGTGCAAATTCCGTATAGGGGAGGAACGGCGAGTCGTTCTCCGTCAGCTGCAACTGGAACAGCCCGTCGAAATCCTCGCCTTCGAGGCGGAAATAGCCGGCATTGTGGAAATACTCGACACGCTTGGCGGCAACGTCCAGCCGGTTGATCGCAACCGTCGTCTTGCCGTGTTCCTGCCGGTAGGCGGTGCCGCGCGTATCCGGCATGTAGAAGGAATCCATCTCGATCAGGCAGAGGCGGCCCCGCGCGATCTGCACGTCGACATGCCGCTCGACCCGGTCATAGATGGCAAGCTCGCTCGCGCGGATGCCGTAAAGCGCCTCGAGATCCTCGAGCGGCACCTTGAAGAAGGTGAACTGGTCGCCTTCGAAATCCTGCGCCAGGGTGAAACCCAGCATCGCCTCGGGTGCTGCGCCTGACGTCGCCAGCACTTCGATCCAGAGATCGACGTAACAGTTGGTTTCCGGCCAGGCGCGCTCGCTGGAATGCAGCGCGTGCTGACGGTAGCTTTCCGGGCTGATCCCCGGGAATACCGATGTCATCGAGTAGCTCAGCCCCACAGCGCTTTCCGCACATTGGCCGGCCATTGCTTCACGTCGAGCCCGTGATGGTGGAACAAGGCAAGCGCGATGCGTTCGAGCCCGAAGCCGACACAGGCCGTGTGCGCAACGCTGCCGTCTTCGAGGCTGAGGCCCCATTTCGCGCCGAAGGCATCCTGATGATAGTTGAAGCTCATGCAGGCGGTCGGATTGGCGGCCGAGGTGATCGGGATCAGCAGTTCGAACTTCAGATTCTGGTCGCGCTGATTGTTGGCGAGCATCTTGCCGGCGCGGCCGAAGAACGGATCGTTGGCAATATCGATCGTCACATCGAGGCCGACGGCCTTCATCATCTCGACGCCGCGATCCATCCAGCGTTGGCGGAAATCGGTGACATGCTCTTCGGTGCCCATGCAAACATATTCGCGCATGCGGAACAGCTGCTGGCGGGCCGGGTCTTTCGACGGCTCGTGGCGGAAGCAATAGGATTGCAGGTCGAAGAGGCCGCCGGTCTTCGGCAGATTGCCGCGCTTGGCGACCGTCGGATAGAGCGGATAGCAGGCCGCCGGCGTCAGCACGATATCGGTCGCCTCTTGCCCCTTGGTCCAGTCATCGCCGACTTCCATGCATTGCAGCAGGCTGACATGGTCGAGTTCGCTGCCGCAGAAGCTGTGCACCGTGCCAGCCAGCTGCGGGAAGCTCTTCATGTAGCCGCTCTTTTCGAAGAAGGCGCGGTTCATGCCTGGAGGAAAGCGCATGGCTTCCGCACCGTCGCCGCCGCCGACCTTGTCGATGAGGCGCTCGAAGGCAGCGATCATCTCTTCGAACTGGCCGCTGCGGCCATAGAGTCCATCGATGCCCGTGTCGATCAGCAGGCCGGCTTCGAAAAGCCGGTCGAGAAACGAGGTCTGCATATCCATGACTGTTACCCCAGTAGGCTAGTGTCCTGCTTGTGGACAAGAAGCATGCTCGACGTATTGCCGAGGATGCGGTCGTTCGAGATCATGAGTTGTGCAGAATGCGCGTCGCGCAGATGGCGTCCGAGGCTAAAGGGCGTACCGTTCTTGTAGCCCATGATGCCGCAGATCAGCATGGCATGGTTGACGATCTCCAGGATCGTCTCGGACGAGGCGATCTTGACGTTGTTCATCGCCACGGCAAAGCCCATCGACGACAGCCTGTCGGGATCGGCCTTGGCATGTTCATAGGCCTTCAGGCCGGCCACCACATTGGATTTCACCATCTGCAGCAGGTTCGAGACCTCGGCGAGGCGCAGCGCGCCGGGCGGCTGGGCATCGGGGGCCCTGCGGGCAGCAGCGCGCACGAAGGCCTGGGCGCGAGCAACGGCGTCGACCGCAATCCCGTACCAGACCCCGCTCCACAGGAGGTGCGAGGAAGCGAGCATGGATTGCGCCGCGATTTCGGCGAAAGGCTTCGGCAGGACCTGATGCGCCGGCGCTTGCCCTTTGAACAGGAAGCCGTCGGAGCAGGTGCCGCGCATGCCGAGCGTATTCCAGACGTGCGTCCTTTCGAGCGTGTACTGATCCTTGAGGAAGGCCGTCAGCACCTGATCGGAGGACGCCGCCTGGGCGTGGGCACGCGAGGTGATGAGAATGGCGTCGGCATGCGAGCCGTAGGAAATGACGGTCGCATCCTTTTCGAGGCGGCAGGTGCCGCCATCCACTTCGACCGCGCAAATACTGTTGCGCAGGTTTCCGCCGATCCCGCCCTCGGTGGTGGCGGAGGCGATCAGCAGCTGCTCGGCAGCAATGTTGCGCATGAAGTCGCAATGCCATTGGCTGTCCGCGCCGTGTTCGACAAGGCTCGACAGCTTGATGTGGTGCATGGCGAAGACCATGGCGCTCGCCGCGCAAGCCTGACCGAGCATCGAGCACAATTCGGCGATCTCGGTGATCGAGGCCGATTCACCGCCTAGATCGTGCGGCACCTGAATGCCGAGCAGCCTCTCGGCCTTCATGGCATCCACGGCTTCCCGTGGGAAACGACCCTCGGCGTCAACGGCATCGGCATGTCTGGACGCGATTTCGGCGACGCGAGCCACCCTTGCGACAAGACCGCCCTGCATGATCTTGACGGGGAAATTCATCAAGCGACCTTCCGACCGTCCCGGATGAGATCGACGGTTTTAGCGATCGCCGAGATGCTCGCGAAGGATTTGCGGTTCAGGAGATTGTCGGGAAATTCGATATCGAACGCCTCTTCAATGCCGAGCATCAGCTGCACCGAAGCGAAGGACGTCAGACCTGCTGCATAAAGATCGGCATCGTCGGCGATCTGGTCGATCGACGTCGGAAGCTTGCCGAATTTGGCTACGAGGTCGCGGATTGTCGTATTCATCCCATCACTCCAAGATACTCATGATCCCGAACCGGCGTTCATCGCCTTGTCATGAGCGTTCTTTTAGTGCGGAAAACAGAACATTCCGCTAATTTGTTGGGTTAAATATGATTAGCACTCATAGTTAGAATTTTAGCGATCGGCCCGGCTGGAGTAAAAATAACAATTATACATCAATAATTTAATAGAGTTTCGCCGACGAACCTTGCGGCACTCTCTGACGCGACGAGTACAGAAATGACACGCAAAGCGCCATTTTGCGTCAACCGGCGGGGGGATAGGAATGCTGGCCGCCGCGATAATCCGAGACGGAGTAACATCCGTCACCTGTTGCCCTGACAACGCTTTCGCTGATAACGGCCTTACCGTGACCGCCCGGGATATCGAGGATATAGGCCGGCTGACAAAGCCCGGAAATCCGTCCGCGCAGCGCCGCGACGATCCGCTGCCCCTCGTCGATCGTCAATCTGAAATGGCCGGTGCCGGGCGCGAGATCCGGATGATGCAGGTAATAGGGTTTGACGCGGATCTCGACAAAGGCCTTCATGAGTTCGGCAAGCACATCGGGATCGTCATTGACGCCCTTCAGCAGTACCGACTGGCTGACCATGGCGATGCCGGCATCGACCAGGCGGACGCAAGCCGCGCGCGCTTCGCTTGTCAGTTCCCTCGGGTGGTTGGCATGCAGCGCGACATAGACCGTCTTGCCGCTCGCCTTCAGGGCAGCGATCAGCGCCGCGTCGATCTTTTCGGGATCGACCACGGGAACGCGGGTGTGGAAGCGCACGATCTTGACATGCGCGATTGCCGCCAACGCCTCCATGATGTCGCGGAGCCGGCGTGCCGACAGCACCAGCGGATCGCCGCCGGTGAGGATGACCTCCCAGATCTCCTGATGGCCGGTTATGTAATCGAAGGCTTTCTGCATCGCCGCCGCATCGAGCGTGCCGAGACCCTGCGGTCCGACCATTTCGCGTCGGAAGCAGAAGCGGCAATAGACCGGGCAGATATGCACGGCTTTGAGCAGTACGCGATCGGGATAGCGGTGGACAATGCCTTCGACGGGGCTATGGGCATGGTCGCCGATCGGATCGGCGCGTTCCCCCGGCGTGACCGCCAATTCGGCCGCATCGGGCACGAATTGCCGTGCGATCGGATCATCAGGATCGGCGCCATCGATCAACCTGGTCATAACAGGTGTCAGGGCCATCGCATAACGCGCGGCCACCTCGTCGAGCATTGCGCGATCGGCGGGCAAGACCAGTCCTGCCTGCACAAGATCATCGACGCTCTTGAGCGGTTTGACGGCGTTCATCGACCATACTCCGCGACCGGTGCCCAGAGCACCTGATCGATGCGCGAAGCGCCCGTCGCCAGCATGACCAGCCGGTCGAAACCGAGCGCAATGCCGCTTGCCTCGGGCATCGACGAAAGCGCCGCCAGGAAATCCTCGTCGATCGGGTAGGTCTCACCATAGACCCGCATCTTCTCGGCCATCTCGATCTCGAACCGCCGCTTCTGTTCGGCGGCGTTGGTGAGCTCGCCGAAGCCGTTTGCGAGCTCGACGCCGCAGGCATAGACCTCGAAACGCTCGGCAACACGCGGATCGCGGGCTGATGGCCTGGCAAGGGCCGCCTCCGACACCGGATATTCGTCGAGGATGGTGATGCGGCCGAAGCCGAGATGCGGCTCGATCTTTTCGACCAGCACCCGGCTGAAAAGATCGGCCCAGCCGTCGTCTTCGGCCACACGCATGCCGACGCGCCTGAGCTCGGCCGCCAGATGCTCACGATCGGTCGAACCGTCCGCGGCGACGGAGGCGAGAAGATCGATGCCGGCGTAGCGCTCGAACGCTTCGGCGACGCTCAGCCGCTCCGGCCCTGCAAAGGGATCGCTCTCACGGCTGCGATAGACAAGCCTGTCAGTCTTCACCGTCTCGGCCGCAAGCGCCAGAATGCGCACGCAATCCATCATCAGGCTCTCATAGCTTTCGCCCGCCCGATACCATTCGAGCATGGTGAATTCCGGGTGATGCAGGGGCCCGCGCTCGCGATTGCGGTAGACATGGGCGAAGCAGGAGATGCGTTGCTCACCGGCTGCGAGCAGCTTCTTGCAGGCGAATTCCGGCGAGGTGTGCAGATAAAACGGCGCCCTCTGCCCGTCCGTCGTCACCGCTTCCGTCGCGAAGGCATGCAGGTGCGCCTCGTTGCCCGGCGATATCTGCAGCACCTGGGTATCCACCTCGATGAAATCCTCGCGCGCGAAAAACCCGCGCAACGCGGCCTGGATCGCATTGCGCCCGATGAGGAACGGGCGGCGATCGGCATGCACGGACGGGGTCCACCAGGGGGACGCTTTGGCCGCAGAGTTCATTCCAAGCTTTCTTCGCCGGACAAGCCGGTATGGGGGTGGCTATTTCCCGGATTTTAGGTTAGTTGCGCCCCCAAAGAAAAACATTTGCGTCTTCGGGGCGTTTCGACAGTCCTCTACGACGCCGAAAGCCGAGTTACAAGGAAGTCTTATGGTCAAGGTCATCGCCTCTTCGGTCCGCAAGGGCAACGTTCTCGATGTCGACGGCAAGCTCTACGTCGTTCTCACCGCCCAGAACTTTCATCCGGGCAAGGGCACGCCGGTCACCCAGGTCGACATGCGCCGCATCGTCGACGGCGTGAAGGTTTCCGAGCGCTGGCGCACCACCGAACAGGTCGAGCGCGCCTTCGTCGAAGACGTCTCCTTCCAGTATCTCTATGAAGACGGCGAAGGCTTCCACTTCATGAACCCGGCGACCTATGACCAGGTCGTGGTCGACGTCGAGACCATGGGCGACCAGAAGGCCTTCCTTCAGGAAGGCATGTCCTGCATCCTGTCGATTCATGAAGGTATTCCGCTGGCGCTCGAATTGCCGCGCCACGTCACGCTCGAAATCACCGAGACCGAGCCGGTCGTCAAGGGCCAGACGGCGTCGTCTTCCTACAAGCCGGCCATGCTGTCGAACGGCGTGCGCACCATGGTGCCGCCGCACATCAATGCCGGCACCCGCGTCGTCATCGCGACCGAAGACAATTCCTACGTCGAGCGCGCCAAGGACTGATCCTGGTTGCATCTCGCGCAAAAGGCCGGCTCAGACCGGCCTTTTTTATATCCGCGATATCAGAGATGCGGATTGCGCGGCCGGTATTTCTTGACGAGCTTCTGGTTGATTTCCGCTGCCCCCGGCATGTTGGCGCTGAGATAGACCGGCGCATCGCCGGATTTCGCAAGCTCCGAGGCGACTTCGGCAAAGATCGCATTGATGACTGTGACCCCGACCGCCGTCGAGACCGGGCCGACCCGAAGCCCCGTACCTGCAAGGTCGAGAACGGCATCACCCGGCGGCAGCCCGTTGTCGAGCACGATATCGGCGACTTCTGCGAGCCGCCGGCGGCCATTGGCGATCGCTGCGGAATAGGCAATCGAGGTGATGGCGATCACCTTGGCGCCGATTTCATGCGCATAGTCGGCGGCTTCGATCGGCGCGGCGTTCACGCCGGAATTCGAGGCGATGATAATGACGTCGCCCGGCTGCATGCCGTAACGCTCCAGCATCGGCCGCACCAGGCCCTGGGTGCGTTCATAGACCGAGCTGATGACCGCTCCCTCGTGCAGCATGGCCGACCCGACAAGCACCGGCACGGTGAAGGCGAGCCCGCCGGCGCGGTAGTGCACCTCTTCCGCCAGCATGTGCGAATGGCCGGTGCCGAAGACATAGACGCGCTTGTCGCCCCGGGCGGCATCGAGGATCACCGACGCTGCCTGCGCCATCGGCTCGGCAAGCGCCTGCTTCAGCGTTTCCAGTCGACCGATCAGATTGGAGAAATAGGCATCGGTGATATCAGTCATGCCAGGTCCCCTTGCTGTCAGGCCGCTTCGCCGGCAAGCCAGCTGGCGGTAACAGCCAGCGCATCGGTGAGATGGACGAGATCGGCGCGCGCGCCCGGCGAGAGATGGCCGCGATCGGCAAGCCTGAGGAAACGCGCGGGATAGAGGGTTGCCATGCGCAGAGCCTCGGCGAGCGTCAGGTCGAGATAGGTGACGCCGTAACGGATCGTCGAGATCATGTCGACGTCGGAGCCGGCCAGCGTGCCGTCCGACAGCACCAGCTTCGAGCAGAAGCCGCCCCTTTCGCGCCGGACGATGCGCCCGTTCAGCGTGAACGAATTCTCTTCCGATCCGACGAGCGACATCGCATCGGTGACGAAGAACAGTTTGCCCTCGCCCCGCTTGGCGCGCAGCGCCGTGCGCAAGGCCTTCGGATCGACATGATGACCGTCGGCAATGATGCCGCACCAGGTGGAGGGATGATCGATCGCGGCGCCGACGAGGCCGGGGGCGCGATGTCCCATCTGGCTCATGGCGTTGAAGAGATGCGTGACGCCGCGCGCCCCAGCATCGAAACGTTCCTCCGCCGCCTCGCTCGAACAATCGGAATGGCCGATGCTGACGGTGACGCCGGCTTCGGCAAGTTCGCGCACCTGGGCAACCGTCACCTGTTCGGCGGCAATAGTGACCAGCAGCGTGCCGATTGCCTCACGCGCACGGATGAAGGCCTTGACGTCGCGGTCCTCGACCGGCCGCATCAATTCGGCCAGATGCGCGCCTTTGCGCGCCGGCGCCAGATGCGGGCCTTCGAGATGCAGGCCGGCGACGCCGCAGTTCCCTTTGACAGCCTCGATCGCGGCCTCGATCGCGGCAATGGAGGCCTCTGCCGTATCCGTGATCAGCGTCGGCAGCAGCGACGTCGTGCCATAGGGCCGATGCCCGCCGGCGATGATCTCCATCGAGGCGACTGATGGTTCGTCGTTCAGCATCCGTCCGCCGCCGCCGTTGACCTGCGCATCGATGAAGCCGGCCGAAAGCACGCCGCCGGCAAGCGTCACCGTCTCGCCGTCCGGCAGATCGTTTGTCGCAACGATCGCTTCGACCCGGCCGTCTGCGACGATCAGCGCCTTGTCGTCGTGGAAGCGCTCGCCGTCGAAGATGCGGGCGCCGATGAAGATCTTGCGGGCCATCAGACCGTCTCCGTCACCTTGAGCAGGTTTGCCGGCTTGTCCGGATCGAAGCCCTTGCGGCGCGTCACCGACTCGATCAGCCGGTAATAGACGAGCAGCGAGACCAACGGATCGACAAGACCGTTGCCCGTCGTCGGCACCCGCAGATTGAGGCCAGAAAGCGGCTGCGTGGAGAAGCCGACAGTGGTGGCGCCGAGCTTCTGCAGGCGCTCCAGCGCCTGGCCGTTATTGGCGAAGGCCGCGTCGTCAGGCGCAAAGGCGACGATCGGAAAGCCCGGCTGCACCAGGCGCATCGGACCGTGCATCAGTTCCGCCAGCGAAAAGGCCTCCGCGTGCAGGCCGGCAGTTTCCTTGGCCTTCAATGCCGCTTCAAGTGCGATCGCGAAAGCCGGGCCACGGCCGCCCGTATAGAGCGAGGTCGCGTAGAAGAGCACCTCTTCGGCTGCCGTCGTATCGATCCCGGCGGTCGCCGAAAGCACCTCCGGCAGCTTGGCGAGCGCAGTCTGCAGGTCGAACGCGCCGCCGATCGCAGCCGTGACGCCGGCAAGAGCGGCAACGGAAGCGATGAAGGACTTCGTTGCCGCAACGCTTTTTTCGGCGCCGGCATTAAGGCCGAGAACGATATCCGCCTGTTTCGCCAGCGGGCTGTCGGTGACGTTGACGACGGCGATCGTCGTCGCCCCGCCCTTCCTGGCCGCCTCCTGCAGCGCCACGATATCGGGGCTGGCACCGGATTGCGAGACGGTGAAATGCACGCCGCCCTTCAGATGGAGTGCGGCGCCGTAAACGGAAGCGATCGACGGACCGACGGACGCAACGGGAACGCCGCAGGTGATCTCGAAGAGATATTTGAAGAAGGTGGCGGCGTGATCCGAAGAGCCGCGCGCCGCCGTCGTCACGACGCTCGGGCGGGCGGACGAAAACAGCCGGGCGATCTCGGCAAAGACCGGCTTTTCCTTTTCGAGAAGTGTGGCCACCACCTCCGGCGACTGGCCGGCTTCCTGCAGCATCAGCGACTGGTTCTCACTCATAGGTCATCTCCGATTCTCAATTCGGCAACGAAATCATAGGCATCGCCGCGATAGTGCGAGCGGGTGTACTCAACGACGCGCTGGTCTTCCAGGCGTGAGACGCGCTCGATCAGAAGCGCCGGCGCGCCCGATTTGACATTCAGGATGGCGGCCGACGACGGGTCGAGGGTGACCGCGGTCAGCCGCTGCAGCGCCCGCACCGGCCTGTGGCCGTTGGCCGCCAGCGCATCGTAAAGCGATCCTTCGCCGCCGGCATCGTCGCCCAGGAACTTGATCGGCACCACCGCGCGCTCGATCGCCAGCGGTAGGCCGTCGGCAAGACGCAGGCGGTCGAGCCGCAGAACCGGCTCGTCGCCACCGAGGCCGAGCAGGAAGGATTCCTCCGGCGACGGCGTGTTGACCGACCGCGACAATATTCGTGCAGCCGGCAGCCGCCCGCGCGAGCGCATGTCGGCAGAGAAGGAGGAAAGCCGCCAGAGCGACTGTTCCATGCGCTCCACTCTGCTCGATACGAAAGTACCGCTGCCGTGGCGCGATTCCAGCACGCCCGACGCCATCAGATCGCGATAGGCGGTGCGCACGGTGACGCGGCCGAGCTTCAAGGCTTCGGCAAGGTCGCGCTCGCCCGGAAGCGCTGTGCCAGGCTTCAGCAGGCCTTCCTGCACAAGGCCGGTCAGGGCCTGCGCCAGCCGCTTGTAGAGCGGCCCGGTCAGACCCGCGTCACGCAGACCGCGGCTATTCAGTTCCGCTATCAGACTGGTTCTATCCATGGGCAGGCAATAGAACCTATTTAGAACCAATCGGCAAGACGCAATCGGATGCCGATAGAAAAAAACCTCCCCGGCGAGTGTCCGGAGAGGGTTTCATACCGCTCAAATTTGACAGGTGTTCGTCCGGCGGACGCTCAGCTCTTGGTAAAGATATAATCCGTCTCCTGGCGCAGCACTTCGCCGGGGCGCAGCACCGCATTCGGGAAACCTTGGTGATTGATGGCATCCGGCCAGACCTGCGTTTCCAGGCAGAAGCCGGCGAAGGGGCCGTATTTGCGCTCACCGAGGCCGGGCGCCCCCGTATTCAGCTTGAAACCGGCATAGAACTGCACGCCCGGCTCGGTGCTGCGCACCTCAAGCGACACACCGGAATAAAGGCTGCGGGCGAGCGCGACGCTGCGCTTGGCGGTGCGTTCGGCTGACAGGCAGAAATTATGGTCGTACAGCACCTGCTCGCTTCCGACGAAACGCTTCATCGGCGTCATTTCGCGCAAGTCGAATTCCGTACCGGCAACAGAACGGATCTCGCCGGTCGGCACCTGCCTTTCATCGGTCGGCAGATAATGATCGGCGGCGATCATGATGTCGTGGCCGAGCGCATCCTCGCGGCCATCGAGATTGAAATAGGCGTGCTGGCAGACATTGGCGAGCGTCGGCTGGTCGCTGGTCGATTCATAGGTAATCGACAGTTCGCCGTTGCCATGCACCCAGAAGGTTGCCTGGATGGTGCAATTGCCGGGATAGCCGGCGCGGCCATCGGGATCGACGATCTTCAGCACCACGCGGTCGGCGGCATGCTCGACGATCGTCCAGTTGCGCTTGGCAATATTGTCACTGCCGCCATGCAGATGGGTGACGCCGTTTTCGTTCGGCTCGAGCTGATAGTCCTTGCCGTCGAGCGCGAATTTGCCGCCGCCGATCCGGTTGGCGCAGCGGCCGGGCGTCGCGCCGAAATAAGCGGAATAGAGCGGATAACTGTCGAACTGCTCAAAGCCGAGCGAGAGCGGCGCGTCATGTCCGTCAAGGCGCAGATCCTGGATGACCGCGCCCCAACTGATGATCTTCGCCGTCAGCCCGCCACCCTTGATGGCGACGCGATAGACGGTTTCGCCCGCCTTCGTCTGCCCGAAAACTTCCCGCTCCAACTTCTCCGACATGATCGACATCCGTTCCGTTCTATCCTTGGGTTCAGGACCGGAACCTGCCCGCATTTGCTTCAATCCGCAACCGGTCGGAACAGAAAGAAATGCCGCGGCCTCCGCTCATCCGCTCAGAGATCCATGCCGATCTCTTCGACGTCATAGGGCGTCGTCTGGTAGATTTCGTTGATCCAGTTGCCGAACAACAGATGTGCGTGGCTGCGCCAGCGGTTCTGCGGCGCAAGCGCCGGATCGTTATGCGGGAAGTAATTGTGCGGCATCTTGATCGGCACGCCGGCATCGACATCACGGAAATACTCGTCCGAGAGCGAGGTGGAATCATATTCGACATGATTGAACATGTAGAGCCGACGGCCCCTTTTCTCATGCACGAGGCAGACGCCCATCTCGCTCGATTCCATCAGAATTTCCAGGCTTTCGGATTTCTCGATGTCGGCGCGCCGCACCTCCGTCCAGCGCGATACCGGCACCTCGAAATTATCGGAAAAGCCGTTGAGATAGATCGAGGAAGGCTTCAAGTTCCGGTGGCGGTAGACGCCGAAAGCCTTCTCCTTCAGCTCGTATTTCGGAACGCCGTGGAAATGATAGATCGCCGCCATCGCGCCCCAGCAGACGTTCATGGTCGAATGAACGTTGGTTTCCGTCCAGTCGAGAATCTCCTGCATCTCTTTCCAATAGGTGACGTCTTCATAGGGCAGGAGTTCGATCGGTGCACCGGTGATGATGAAGCCGTCGAATTTGCGCTGCTTTACCTCTTCCCAGGTCTGGTAGAAGGCAAGGAGGTGATCTTCGGAGGTGTTCTTCGCCTTGTGCCCGCCGATGCGAATGAGCGACAGCTCCACCTGCAACGGCGAGGCGCCGACCAGGCGGGCCATCTGCAGTTCGGTCTTGATCTTGTTCGGCATGAGATTGAGCAGCCCGATCTGTAACGGGCGAATATCCTGCCGGATCGCCATTGTCTCGGTCATTACCCGTACACCCTCCTGGACGAGGGTTTCGAAAGCGGGCAGCGTATCGGGGATCTTGATGGGCATTGCGGTCACTCGATCAAAAATAAAAAACCGGCGGCGACAAAAAATCGCTACCGGTCCGCACGCGGCCCTTTAGCGAATTTTTTAACGTGGCTGCAAGCCGGCCGGCCAAATCACCACGGAATGCCTTAATTAGTCCCAGTTGCGCGACGAATCAACTGCCGAATGCATGCAGCGGCGACTCAGGCAAGCCTCATCACAGTTTAATGACTGATAGAATCTGTTGATAGACCGGTAACGCCACCATGCTAATAATGACAGTATGGGCGGTGTTGGAAAAGCGTGATGGCAGATAAGAGCAAGGGGAGGCCGGGCATCCGAAGGCAGGACAGGGTAGGGTACGATCTCAGCCTGACATATCGCCTCGGGGTGATGTTCTCAGCGTTCTGGAATTCTGAAGTGCGTGGCAAGGTGCTGTTTCTGGCGACCGTGCTGATCCTCGTCATCCTGGCGACCTCCTACGGCCAGGTCATCCTGAATGAGTGGAATGCCCCCTTCTACGACTCGCTGGAGCGCCGCGACCTCGGCGAATTCTTCCACCAGCTTGAAATCTTCGCGATGATCGCTGGCACGCTGCTGCTGCTCAACGTGCTGCAGGCCTGGCTCAATCAGATGACCGCGCTCTATATGCGTGAGGGCCTGTCGCGCGATCTCGTCGACCAGTGGCTGAAGCGCAAGCGGGCGTTGCGGCTCGCCTCCAGCGGCCTGATCGGCGTCAATCCGGACCAGCGGCTGCACGAGGATTCCCGCAATCTCGCCGAAAGCACGACGGGGCTCGTTCTCGGCCTGCTGCAATCGACCATTCTTCTGGTCAGCTTCATCGGCGTGCTCTGGCAGCTTTCCAGCGGCTTCATCTTCCACATCAGCGGCCACAGCTTCTCCATTCCGGGCTACATGGTCTGGGCGGCGATTTTCTATGCCGCCTCCGCCTCGGTGCTGAGCCAGGTCGTCGGCCGCAAGCTGGTGAAGCTCAATGCCGACCGCTTCTCGAAAGAGGCCGAGCTTCGCTTCACGCTGATGCATGCCAATGAGAACATGCCGGCGATCACAGTCGCCCGTGGCGAGGAGAACGAGCGCCGGCGCATCAACACCGACATCAGCTCGGTGCTGAAGGTCGTCAAGCGGCTGGCTATGGCCAATACCAACCTCACCTGGGTTTCGGCCGGCTACGGCTGGCTGGTGATCGTTATCCCGATCATCGTCGCCGCACCCGCCTATTTCTCCGGCGGCCTCACCCTCGGCCAGCTGATGATGTCGGTCGGCGCCTTCAACCAGGTCAACACCGCGCTGCGCTGGTATGTCGCCAATTTCGGTCCGATTGCCGAATGGCGCGCGACGCTGATGCGCGTCACCGATTTCCGCCAGGCGCTGCTCGACATGGACGAGGACTACGACCTGAAAGACAGCATCGCTTACGAAAGCACCGCGCCCGACATGCTGACGCTGAAGGATGTGGTGATCAACGCCAAGATCGGCGAAGATATCGACGAATGCGGCGGTTTCCGCCTGCGCGAAACCGATGTCGTGATCAAGGCCGGCGAAAAAATCATGATCAACGGCGATCACAGCGTCAATCGCAAGCTGTTGTTCCAGGCCATGGCCGGCCTCTGGCCATGCGGCAGCGGCACGATGGGGCTGCCGCCGGCAGACGACATGCTGTTCGTGCCCCAGATCGCCTATGTTCCGGGCGGCACCCTGCGCGAAGCCCTGGCTTTCCCCGAAAGCGCCGATGCCTACGAGAAGGCCGCCGTCGAGGCCGCCCTCGAAAAAGCCGGCCTGCATTCGCTGATCACAAGGCTCGATACCCGCGCCCGCTGGGACAAGCTGCTCGACAGCGACGAACAGAAGGCGATCGGCTTCGCCCGCCTGCTGCTGGTGCGCCCGCGCTGGATTATCTTCGACGAAGTGCTGGAAGGCATGGAGCCGGAGTGGCAGGAAACGATGGCAAAGCTGCTGACCTCCATGCCCGAAACCGGCATGATCTACATCGGCCGCTCCGAAGCCTATCTCGAAGCGCTGCAGCCGCGCGTCCTGCATCTGCAGGCGCTGCCGTCAAAATCCGAAGAGCCGCAGCCGCACGTCGCCCAGGCTTGCACCAGCGCCAGTGCGGGCGCCGCCGCCGTCCCCTCGCCGGCGCTTTAGGTCGCCCTGGCCGGACCGCTGGTTACACGAGCGGTTGAGTTGTGAAAGTCAGCCCTCCAGCTCTTCCCGCAGCATTTCGAGCTCCAGCCACTCCTCTTCCATGGCAGTCAACCCGGCGCGCAGTTTCTCCATCTCGGAAGCAAGCCGGTTGAAGGCAGCGGGATCGCGCGTGAAGAGATTGGGATCGGCCATGACGAGCTCGCGCTTGGTGATCTCGGCTTCGGCTTTGGCCATCTCCTTCGGCAGGTTTTCCAGCGCGAATTTCTGCTTGAAGGAAAGTTTGCCCTTCGCGCTTCCCGCGGCAGTCGCCGTCTCCTGGAGTTTCGGCCTTTCTGCCGCCTTCTCGGCCTTCTTGCGCTCTTCAAGCGCGCCCTTGCGCTGGGCAAGCATGTCCGAATAGCCGCCGGCATATTCGATCCAGCGGCCGTCTGGCGCATCCGGCACGGCGGGCGCGATCGTCGAAGTCACGGTGCGGTCGAGGAAATCGCGATCGTGGCTGACGAGAATGACGGTGCCGGGAAAGCCGGCGACGATTTCCTGCAGGAGGTCGAGCGTCTCGATATCGAGATCGTTGGTCGGCTCGTCGAGGATCAGGAGGTTTGCCGGGCGTGACAGGATGCGGGCCAGCATCAGCCGGGCGCGCTCGCCCCCGGAGAGGCTCCTGATCGGCGTCCGCGCCTGTTCCGGCTGAAACAGGAACTCCTTCATGTAGCCAGTGACATGCCGTTGCTCGCCGTTGACGATCAGGTTTTCGCCGCGCCCGTCCGTCAGGTAGTTTGCAAGCGTATCCTCGGGCTCGAGATCCTCGCGCTTCTGGTCGAGTGTCGCGATCTCCAGATTGGTGCCGAGCTTTATCGCGCCGCTATCCGGGGCAAGCTGCCCGGTCAGCATTTTCAGCAATGTCGTCTTGCCGGCGCCGTTTGGCCCGACCAAGCCAATGCAATCGCCGCGATGCACGCGGATGGAGAAGGGCGTGACGATGGCCCGCTCGCCGAAACTCTTGGTGATCTTGTCGGCCTCTATCACCAGCTTGCCGGATTCCTGGGCATCGGAAACTGTCGCCTGCACGGTGCCCTGCGGTCCCTTATGGCCGCGATACTGCGAACGCATCGTCTGCAGTTCGCCGAGGCGGCGCATATTGCGCTTGCGCCGCGCCGTGACGCCGTAGCGCAGCCAATGTTCCTCGCGCTCGATCGCCTTGCCGAGCTTGTGCTGTTCCAGCTCCTCGGCCTCCAGGACCTGGTCGCGCCAGGCTTCGAAATGCGCAAACCCCCTGTCGAGGCGGCGCGAGCTGCCGCGGTCGAGCCAGACGGTTGCGGTCGAAACCTTTTCGAGGAAACGCCGGTCGTGTGAGATCAGCACCAGAGCGCTGCGCGTCTTCTGCAGTTCGCCTTCCAGCCATTCGATCGTCGGCAGATCGAGGTGGTTGGTCGGCTCGTCAAGCAGGAGAATATCAGGTTCCGGCGCCAAGACGCGGGCAAGGGCTGCCCGGCGCGATTCGCCGCCGGAAAGGGTGTTAGGGTCTTCCTCGCCGGTCAGTCCGAGATGCGACAGCAGATAGGTGACGCGATAGGGATCGTCGCCCGGCCCAAGCCCGGCTTCCGCGTAGGCCTGCACCGTGCCGAAGCCGGCAAAATCCGGCGCCTGTTCAAGGTAACGCACCGTCGAAGAGGGGTGGCGGAAGACCTCGCCGGACTGCGCCTCGACCAGGCCGGCGGCGATCTTCAGCAGCGTCGATTTTCCCGAGCCGTTGCGGCCGACGAGACAGATCTTGTCGCCGGGCTCAACCTGCAGCGAAGCGCCGGCTAGAAGCGGCGCGCCGCCGAAGCTCAGGAAGATATCGTCGAGTTTCAGAATGGGAGGGGCCAAAAATCAGACTCCGGAAAGATCATATGGTCGGGCAAGCACGATCGCCTGGCCGCTGCCGAGCGAAAAACGAACCTTGCCTTCCGCCACGTTGGAGATGGTGCGCGACGAGCCGAAAGGCAGGTGGAAATCTGTGAGCGGATAACGCGCATTTTCAATCGAAAGGCCGGTCAGCGGGCTGAATCCGGGAACGGAAAACAGGCTGCCTTTGGGAAGATCGAGTTCGATCGTGCCGGCAATCAGCGGCACTGCCTCCTCCTTGCCCGAGGTCAGCAGCACATCGAAACCCGCCTCCGCCAGGCCGACAGCCGACAGCAAATGCTGAAGGGCATGATCGGAGCGTTCGCCGCCGAGCGCGCCGGCGAGGATCAGCCGCCGTGCACCGCGGGCGATCGCTTCCGAAACCGCGATTTCGCCATCCGTTGCCGCTTTCGCTACGGGATAGGGCTGTTTCGGCACATCGGGAAACGCCCCTTCGAGATCGGCCGGCGTCGAATCGAAATCGCCGACCCAGAGCTCCGGCGTCACGCCGAGTGCGGCCGCATGCCGCATGCCGCCATCGGCTGCGATGAAGCGGCTGCCGCCGATCGCACGGCGCAGACGCTCCGTCAGGCTGAGTTCGCCGCCGAGCAGAATGGTGAAGGTGGATTGGCTCATGGGCATTGCCCTTAGCGCAAACGGGGGGTCGAGGGGAAGGGCCGAAGGACCGGCGGATCACCTCAACCCGGCGTATCCTTGTCACGCGACAGGAAGATCGCCTCGTAGCCCTCGATAAAACGATCGAACAGCGTCGCGAAACGTTCGACATCCTCTTCAGGCCAATCGGAGACGATCTGAGAGATGATTGCGAATTTCTGCGCGCGGATCTCCGCAAGCAGGGCCTCGCCCGCCGCGGTCATGACAACAACGATACGCCGCGCATCAGCCTGCGACGCCTCGCGGCGCAGCACGTTGCGTCCGACCATGTCGGCGACCACCCGGCTTGCCCGTGAGGGATCGATGCGCAGCATCTCCGCGATCAGGCCGACCGTGACCTCGCCAGCAGGCTGTGCCCTGCGCACGGCATCGAGCACATCGAGATGCGAAAGCTCGAGGCCCGGTGCGGCGCTTTGGATCGCCAACCGGCCGATCAGCCGTCGCCCTGTCATCAGCCGCATGCGCGCCATGCTCCGGCCGATGAGAGGCACGTTGTCGTCGTCCGGCTCGGCCGGGCTGTTGGACGGGATGCTGGTCAGAGTTTCATTCATGACGACACCATAACAGAGCGGAAGCGGAAACTGAATATGCCGACGTCAATAATGTGCTGTTGACAATTATATGCTAACAGCACATAAATAGCCGGCCAATCGGAACGACGCCCATGGACATGCAACTCGCGCCTGCGCCGCTGGTGACGGACTCTCGTCGCCGGCTTATCCTCTTCTTCTTCCTGATGACCGCCATGTTCATGGCGACGCTGGATAATCAGATCGTGTCCACGGCGCTGCCGACGATCGTCGGCGAATTCGGCCATCTCGAACGTTTCGGCTGGATCGGCTCGGCCTATCTTCTGGCGCTCAGCGCCGTCATGCCGCTTTACGGCAAGCTCGGCGATCTCTTCGGCCGCAAATACGTAATGATGACGGCGATCGCAATCTTCACCGTCGGCTCCGCAGTCTGCGGCCTCGCCGTCTCGATGGATACGCTGATCGCCGCCCGCGTGCTGCAGGGCCTCGGCGGCGGCGGCATCATGGTATCGATTTTTGCCGTCAACGCCGATCTGTTCGAGCCGCGCGAGCGGGCGCGCTATCAGAGCTATTCCAGCCTGGTGCTGATGGCGTCGGGCGCGATCGGACCAGTGCTCGGCGGCACGATGAGCGACCTCTTCGGCTGGCGCTCGATCTTCCTCGTCAACGTCCCGATCGGCGTCATCGCGCTGGCCGGCCTTGCCTTCATGTTGCCTTACCGCAAACCGCATCGCCACCCCAAGATCGACTATGCCGGTGCGCTGCTGCTTGCGCTGACGGCGACGAGCATCGTGCTCGCCACCGATAGCAGCGAACTGTTCGGCGCATTGATCTCGCCTGAAAGTATTGGTGTCGTCGCCTTCGGGGTCGTTTGCGCCGTCGCCTGGGTTTTCGTCGAGCGCCGCGCATTGGAGCCGATCGTGCCGCTGCAGCTCTTTCGCAATTCGACCTTCAGCCTGCTGCTGATCATCTCGATCATGGGCGGCGCCATTGCCATCGGCATGGTCAATTACTTCGCTCTCTTCCTGCAGACGACGACGGGTCTTTCGCCCTCCGCCGCCGGCCTTTTCTTCATCCTTCTCACGGGCGGTCTGGTGTGCGGTTCGCTGTCGGCAGGCCGCATCATCTCCAGGACGGGACGTTACAAACCCTTCGCCATCGCCAGTTTTACCTGTAGCGCCGTCGCCTTCGCGCTGATGTCGCAGATCCAGGCCGGAACGCCGATCGCCTTCATCGGCGCGATTATGCTGTTGCACGGAATCGGCATCGGCCTTGCCCAGCAGGTTCCCGTTATCGGCGTCCAGAATGCCGCGCCGGCCCGCGACGTCGGCGCCGCGACCGGCTCGGTGACGCTCTCGCGCATGGGCGGCGCCTCGATCGCCATTTCCATTTACGGGGCCATCATCGCCTCCGGTCTCGGCAAGGCCGGCGTTTCCATTGCCGGTGTTGCCGATATCGAACAGCTAACGCCGACGAAGATGGCCGCCCTTCCCGAAGCTAGCCGCCAGGCCGTCGCGGATCTCTATGCCGCCGCCTTCTCGCCGCTGTTCACGACCTCTTGTGCCATTGCCCTGATCGGCCTTGCCGCCGCCGTGATGCTGAAGCCGGTGCAGCTGCCGCGTGCCGCAGAGACGAAGCACCTGTAACCGGCAACGACGGAATAGCCCAAAGGCAAAACCGGAATGCCTCACGGCAAGCGTTCCCTTCTCCAAATAACAATCAAGAGTTGTGATTTTCGCGCATTTCTGCTGTTTCCCCGGCCATTGCCTCAATCGCCCCGTTCTTTTTCCGTGCCGCCGACAAATCTGCGCCGCATGACGGAACTTTCGCCATAATTTCATCCGAGCGAAGGGAGGCCTCAAGGCTGAGGCATTGCCAAAATGCAACGGCGCCACAATTAAACAGAGTCTCGCTATGCAACCGATGCGTAAATCAGCTACAGCAATGACTTGTATCGGCCTATTGTGCAGCGCGAGATCAGGGGTGCGCACCTGTTGAGTTCCCAAGGCCGGTCCCGATTTGCGGCAAACCGGCAAAGCAGCGACATGATGCGGAGAACCAGACTGGATAGCTTGACGACGTGGAAATCACCCGCGCTTTCCAGTGATGCCATTTCCGCGCCGCGCCGTTTCGCGCGCCGCCTGATGTTGCTTTCAGCCATCGCAATGACGCTGAACGGGTGTCAATCGCTGATCGAACAATCCTATCAGCCGAGCATCTCGCCGTCTTCCAATCCGCAGATCGTCGACGAGGTGCAGAAGAACGACCCGCGTGCGGCGATGGGCGCCCGCGAACATCCGCGCATCGTGGCGAGCTACGGCGGCGAATATAAGGATGCCAAGACCGAGCGTCTCGTCGCCCGCATCGCCGGCGCGCTGACGGCGGTGTCGGAAAACCCGAGCCAGTCCTACCGCATCACCATCTTGAACTCGCCTGCTATCAACGCCTTTGCGCTGCCGGGCGGTTACCTCTACGTTACCCGCGGCCTGCTCGCCCTTGCCAATGACGCCTCAGAGGTCGCCGCCGTGCTGTCGCATGAGATGGGCCACGTGACGGCGAACCACGGCATCGAGCGGCAGAAGCGCGAAGAGGCGGAGGTCATCGCCAGCCGCGTCGTCGCCGAAGTCCTTTCAAGCGATATCGCCGGCAAACAGGCGCTGGCCCGCGGCAAGCTGCGGCTCGCCGCCTTTTCCCGCCAGCAGGAACTGCAGGCCGATGTCATCGGCGTGCGCATGCTTGGCGAAGCCGGCTACGATCCCTATGCGGCCGCCCGCTTCCTCGATTCCATGGCTGCCTACAGCCGCTTCATGTCGGTCGACCCGGAAGCCGACCAGAGCCTCGACTTCCTGTCGAGCCACCCGAATTCCGCCCAGCGCATCGAGCTTGCCCGCACCCATGCGCGGGCGTTCGGCCAGGAAGGTTCGGTCGGCGATAAGGGCCGCGATTATTATCTCGACGGCATAGACGGCCTGCTCTACGGCGACAGCCCGGAAGAAGGCTATGTGCGCGGTCAGACCTTCCTGCATGGCGGTCTCGGCATCCGCTTCGACGTGCCGCCGGACTTTCACATCGATAACAAGGTCGAGGCGGTGATGGCCACCGGCCCGAGCGACATCGCCGTCCGTTTCGATGGCGTCGCCGACAACCAGAACCAGAGCCTCACCAATTATATCTCCAGCGGCTGGGTGACCGGTCTCGATCCGTCGACCATCCAGCAGATCACCGTCAATGGCATGGAAGCCGCCACCGCACGCGCCAGCGCCGATCGCTGGGATTTCGATGTCACCGTGATCCGCAACAATGCGCAGATCTTCCGTTTCCTCACCGCCGTGCCGAAAGGCAGCGCGGCCCTGGAGCCGACAGCCAATGTTCTGCGGGCGAGTTTCCGGCGCATGACGCCGGCGGAAGCGGCCTCGCTGAGGCCGCTGCGCATCCGTGTCGTCACGGTGCGGCCGGGCGAGAACATCTCGACGCTCGCCGCCCGCATGATGGGCACCGACCGCAAGCTCGATCTCTTCAAACTCATCAACGCCCTGCCCATGGGCGCAGCCGTTTCACCCGGCGATCGCGTCAAGATCATAGCCGAGTAAAAAAAGCCCGGCTTGCGCCGGGCCAGTCTGTGCTGCTGGAGGGGAATGATGTTTACGGCGCGCGTCTTTTCAGACGCGCAAAGGATGCTGTAAGCAGTGGCGGATTAGGCATATGCGGCCATATGCGGATCTGCGCTGACCAGAGCGCTGCGGAGCTTCTCCATCGCCCGGCTTTCGATCTGGCGCACGCGCTCCTTGGAAATGCCGAGATCGGCGCCGAGCTCTTCGAGCGTGGCGCCATCTTCCGCAAGTCGCCGGGCGCTGATGATCTTCATCTCGCGTTCGTTCAGATGTTTCAGCGCCGAGGCGAGCCAGACGCGGCGGCGCTCGCCGTCGATCATGTTGGAAACCTGTTCGTCCGGCAAGGGGTCGTCACTGACGAGGAAATCCATCTTCTCCGCGCTCTCGGCATCGCCGGAGACCGAGGGCGCCTGCAGCGAAGCGTCGTTGCCGGAGAGTCTGGCATCCATGGTCTGAACGTCGGCAAGGCTGACCCCGAGGGCGGCAGCGATTTCCTGATGAATGGATTGCAGGGTCAGTTGCGTGTCGCCCTTGGCGAGCTTGGCACGCAGGCGACGCAGATTGAAGAACAGCGCCTTCTGCGCCGAACTCGTGCCGCCGCGCACGATCGACCAGTTGCGCAGGATATAGTCCTGGATCGAGGCCCGGATCCACCAGCTGGCATAGGTCGAAAAGCGCACATCACGCTCCGGTTCGAAACGCGCGGCGGCCTCCAGCAGCCCGACATAGCCTTCCTGCACGAGGTCGCTCATCGGCAGACCGAAATTGCGAAATTTGCCGGCCATGGAGATCACCAGGCGCATATGCGCCATGGCGATTTGGTTGCGCGCACCCCGATCGTCGTGATCTTTCCAGCGGGTGGCGAGGTCGTGCTCTTCCTGGCGGGCGAGATAGGGGGCGGCCATCGCGATTTTGATCATGCGCCGATCTGCAGACATGTTCTTCATTTCGATCTCCCAAAACAGGCCTTCGCCCTCAAAATGAACAATAAAACTCACCTTCCGGAACATCGCTGCCCGGGCTGAATGGGGTTGCGAGTGCATGAAGGCCTCACCCCTGGACTTTTCAGGGGGAGGCCCTAATTCTCATCATGTGCCGCTAAGACGGCCGGGCCGGACCTGTTTCTTCACGTTGCCGGATGGGCGATAATGAAAAGGCATGATCCGCTCCTCACCGAACATTGACGGAATGGCAGTTCGCCCGACGAGCCAGCGCCCGACGAGCAGTCCGCAATTACGTGTGATAAACGCGCCAGCCGGGAAAAAGTTCCAATAAAAAACCCGGCACGAAGGCCGGGTTTTTTCATAGGAAAAACAGAGTCGCCTTACGCGGCTTCGTCCTGCGAATCGTCTTCCTCGATGGCCTTGCCGCGCTTCGGACCCTTGTTGAGGTTGGTCTCGACGAGGCGGACAGCCTCGGTTTCCGACATCTTGTTGACAGCGGCGATTTCGCGCGCCATGCGGTCCAGCGCAGCCTCGTAGAGTTGGCGCTCGGAATAGGACTGCTCTGGCTGGTTCTCCGCACGATAAAGATCACGCACGACTTCAGCGATGGAAATTAGATCGCCGGAATTGATCTTGGCATCATATTCCTGGGCACGCCGGGACCACATGGTGCGCTTGACGCGCGCCTTGCCCTGCACAACCTTCAATGCACGATCGACGAAATCCGTTTCCGAAAGCTTGCGCATGCCGATGCTCATCGCCTTCGCGACCGGAACCTTCAGGCGCATCTTGTCCTTCTCGAAATCGATAACGAAAAGTTCAAGCTTCATGCCGGCAACTTCTTGCTCTTCAATAGCCGTGATGGTACCGACGCCGTGAGCGGGGTAGACGATCGATTCACCGGTCTTGAAGCCGTGACGTGCTGTAGAAGGTTTTTTCTGCTGAGTCGTCATTCTATTCAAAAACTCCCTGTTACGCATCCGGCGGCGGCCGGAGCCGGGTCAGTCAGGCCCGGTTGAGACGGTTGCATCCGTCGGGTGACTTCACTCTGGTCCCATCAGGCAAAAGCAAAGACTTCTTGCGCGCGATCTGGGGGACCCGGCGCTCAAAGCGTTGATATGTCACGGAAACCGCGTACGGATTGGTTTTGCTTTCGTGATGGTTTTGGGCATGCGTCATGCCACAAATGGAACAGTAGGCGAAACCTATCATAAAAATATGAGGAAATCAATAATTTGGTTCGCCTGAGTCATGCGAGCAACACACATCACCCATATCAGATACGCAGGATTTAAAACGTTTCATCGCGGAAACGCCCAAATCCGGCGGTCGATCGGGCAGCCGTGTTAATCGCCGGAACCGGGTTTTTCGGAGAAATACTTCTCGAATTTTCCGGTCTGGCCGTCCATCTCCTTGGCCTCCGGCAGCGGGTCCTTCTTGACCGTGATATTCGGCCAGATGCTGGCATATTCGGTGTTGATCTTCAGCCACTTGTCGAGGCCCGGCTCGGTATCCGGCTTGATCGCCTCGGCGGGACATTCGGGCTCGCAGACACCGCAATCGATGCATTCGTCGGGATGGATGACGAGGAAATTCTCGCCTTCATAGAAGCAGTCGACAGGGCAAACTTCTACACAGTCGGTGTATTTGCACTTGATGCAATTGTCGGTCACGACATAGGTCATGAAGAACTCCAGGATTTCCATGCGGATGGGGCCGGGCAACCTGGAACGTCGCGCCTATCCCCGTGCCGGACGAAGCGTGGACAAGCTTGGGAGGCAAGCACGCTTCCGGCAGGTTGTCAGTGACGTATCGGCTTTATTGCCGGATTTCAAGGATAAACGATCTGCAAAAGCCGCCGCCGCAGACAGAGTTTTCTAATCCTCGTCCGACATCAGCCTGTCGATTGCGCGTCTTTCCTTTTTGGTCGGACGGCCGGTCCCGGTCGCCCGGATCGCCTGCTCGTAGGGGGTGAGGCGTTTTGCCCCATCCGGCGGCGGGGATTGGTCATCATAGAGGAGGCGGGCCTCCTCATAGGGACCCCGCCGCTCCCCGGCGAGACGTACGATGAGAACGACGTCACGCCGTTCCAGCGTCAACTCGATGCGGTCGCCCGGCTTGACCATCTGACTCGGATGGCTGCAGCGCTCGCCGTTGATTCGCACGTGCCCCGACTGGACATGGCTCTGCGCCAGCGAACGCGACTTCACCATGCGCGTGAAGAACAGCCACTTGTCGATGCGCTGGCGCGAACCGCTTGCTGGCTGTGTCTCCCCGCCCATGACTACTTCTTCATCTGTTCCTTGAGAGCGGCGAGCTTGGCGAAGGGCGAATCCGGATCGATCGGCTTCTCCTTGCGTGGCGGCTTAGCCTCGAAGCGCAGCGGCTGTGCGCCGCGATTGTTGTTGCGATCGTTACGGTCATTGCGCTCACCGCGATCCTTGCGATCGCCACGGTCCTGCCGGTCGCCGCGCGGCTGGTCCTTGCGCTCGCCACCCCTTGCCTGCTGCGGCCGGCCATCGCGACCGCCATCCTTGCCGCGGTTGTTGCGGTTGTTATCGCGTCCGTCGCCGCCGCGATTGCCCTCGCCGCCTTCACCGCCGCCCGGACGGCGATTGCGCTCGCCGCGGTCCTGGTTCTGGCCGCGATCGTGGCCCTGGCCGCCGCGGCGTTCGCCATGACCACGCGCCTGGCGATGATTATCGTTACGGCCGCCGAGGCGCCACAGAAGAACCGGCTTCGGTTCCGCCGGTTCGCCAGCCTCCCCGGAAGCAGCGGCGGCGTCGCCGGCAGCCGAAGCCTCCACCGAGGCGGATGTTTCGACCGCTTCGGCCGCAGGGTTGCTTTGGAATGCTTCTGCCGCGGGTGCGTTGGCTGTGGCCGAGGCCGCCTCGGCTGGGGATGGCTCGGAAGCAGCCTCTTCCGCCGACGCGTCGGCGTCGTCATGATCGGCTTTTTCCAGCGTCTCTTCCGCGGAGGTTTCCGCAGCGGCGGCAGGCGCCGAAGCGGCGTCCTGCGCGGCAAGATGAGCCGAGGCCTCTTCCGCCTTCACGGCATCGGCGCGATAGCCGAGACCCTTGAGGATTTCTTCCATGTCTTCGAGCGTCGCACCGAGGATCGACAGCATCGCCGTCGTCGTCGTGAAGCGGCGGCCGTCATAGGCGCCCTCCGGACGGTTGTTCTGACCAGGTTTCCACTGCAGCAGCGGACGGATGATATCGGCAAGCCGCTCAAGAATGTCGATTCGCACGGCGCGCTTGCCGAGGAAACGGAAGCCGGCGAGCTTGTAGAACATCCGCTCATAGCTCGGATCGGTCACGACGGAGGTTCGGCCGGCGGCCAGCACGGGAATAAGGTCACCGTAACCCGGCTTGTCGAGACCGTCGTTCTTCAACGCCCAGAGCAGCGTGATCAGTTCGGCCGGGGCCGGCTTCAGAAGTGCCGGCACGAAGATATGGTAGGCGCCGAAACGCACGCCGTAGCGACGCATGGAGGCGCGGGCCTCCTGATCCAGCGACTTCACCTCCTCGGTCACGTCACGACGGAAGAGCACGCCGAGATTTTCGACGAGCTGGAAGGCCAGCCCCTTGGCTAGCCCCTGCAGGTCCTCGGCGCGCGACAGGTCGTCGAGCGGCTTCAGCACCGTGCTGATATGATGATTGACGAAGCGCTCGATGCGGGCGGCGACGTGATCGCGGGCATTGCCCGTCAACTGTTCGTCGGCCAGCAGGATCACTCGCGGGCGCATGACGTGATCGCTGCCCGAAAGCCGCGCGACCGGGTCGCCGAGCCAACGGATCAACCCGTCCGAGCCGATCGCCAGATCGCTATTGCCGGCGGCATGCATCCGCGCCGCTCTGGCTTCGAATTCGAGCGCGAGCGCCTTCTGTGACGCAGCCTGAACCGCCTTGGCATCCGGTCCGTCCGTTCCCGCCACCGGCGTGAAACGGAATCCGCTTAACTGCCCTACATGATGTCCTTCAACGAAGACATCGCCATTCACACTGATTTCAGCTTCCAGCATCGCATTCTCTCTCAGGCGCTTCATGAGCACAGATGTCCTGCGATCAACAAAGCGTTTCGTCAACCTTTCATGTAACGCATCGGACAATCGATCTTCGATTTCCCGCGTCTTTTCCTGCCAATGTGTCGGATCAGCCAGCCAGCCGGGCCGATTCGAAACGTAGGTCCAGGTCCTTATCTGCGCGATTCGCGCCGAAAGCGTGTCAATTTCCCCATCTGTCCGATCGGAGCGATGAACCTGCTCCGCCAGAAACTGCTCGTTCACCGTGCCATAGCGGACGAGATCGGAAAAGAGGGTCGAGATAAGATCGGCATGTTGTGCCGGAGTGATACGCCGGTAGTCGGGAAGTGCGCAAGCCTCCCAGAGTTTTTCGACGCGGGCCGGCCGATCGGCGAGATCGATGACCTCGGGATAACGCGAAAGCTGTTCAAGCGCCTGTTGGTCGACCGCGGGCAGCGCCCGCGTCAGCCCCGGCACGCGCGGCCCGACCTCGAGGCTCGCCCGCAGCGACTGGATCGAGGAGAAGTCCATCTCGGTCGTGCGCCATTGCAAGACCTTGACGTTGTCGAATTCATGCCCCTCGATGCGCTGCACCAGCTCTTCGTCGAAGGGCGAGACCTGGCCGGTGACGCCGAAGGTTCCGTCGCGCACGTGCCGCCCGGCGCGGCCGGCGATCTGGCCAAGTTCACCCGGATTGAGGTTTCGGAACTGGTAGCCGTCGAATTTTCTGTCCTGGGCGAAAGCGACGTGATCGACATCGAGATTGAGGCCCATGCCGATTGCGTCGGTCGCCACCAGATATTCGACGTCGCCCGCCTGATAAAGCGCGACCTGCGCATTGCGGGTGCGCGGGCTGAGCGCGCCCAGCACGACCGCCGCACCGCCGCGCTGCCGGCGGATGAGCTCGGCGATGGCATAGACCTCGTCGGCCGAAAAAGCGACGATGGCGGAACGCTGCGGCAGCCGGGTGATCTTCTTCTGCCCGGCATAGAAAAGATGCGAAAGCCGCGGCCGCTCGACGATGGTGATACCGGGCAGGAGCTGCTGCAGGATCGGCCGCATCGTTGCCGCGCCGAGCAGCAACGTCTCCTCGCGGCCGCGAAGGTGCAGGATGCGGTCGGTGAAGATATGGCCGCGCTCGAGATCGCCGGCGAGCTGCACCTCGTCAATCGCGACGAAAGCGGCCTTGGTGTCGCGCGGCATCGCTTCGACGGTACAGACGGAAAAACGTGCGTTGGCCGGCGAAATCTTTTCCTCACCGGTGACCAGCGCCACATTCTGCACGCCGACCTTCTCCACCACCCGCGTATAGACCTCGCGCGCCAGCAGCCGGAGCGGCAGGCCGATCACGCCGGTCCCGTGCGCAACCATGCGCTCGATGGCATAATGGGTCTTGCCGGTATTGGTTGGTCCGAGCATCGCGGTCACACCGCGCCCGCTCAGAATCATCGGCTGCGAAGTCAGAGTCATGGTCCATGCAAATGAGGCAGGCGGCCCCAGGAAAACTGTCGCCTCGCGACGGAGGCATAGAACACATGGACAGCTGCCGCCGCAAACGCAAGGGCAGATTTTAAAATGCTTCCGCGATTACGACCTTTGCGAGTCATCGGGAACGCCTGCATTTCCGATTCGGAACAGCCTGAGAACGAATCAGCGACGAATCGCTGACTCCCGCTGATTCAGCTTTTGTTCACGGCTAAGTATTGATTTTGAATCACTTTTTCCCACTAGATGCTGAATCGCGAGACTCCGTCCCATTCGCATTTCCGTCGCCTTGCAGGCGGGCTGCATCGCTTCTTGCCGAGCGCAAATTCCACCCCAAATTAACCTCGACCAAATCCGGAACGAATCGGAGACGAATCGCCGACTGCTTCGCTTTCACCTTTCGTTCACGGCAAGATCTGGTGGCGCCGCCGTCATCCGCCGCTAGATGCAGGCAGACGACAGATCCTCATGTCTGAGCGTTCAGGCGCGCGTTAATCCTTCGACGGCGAAATTCACACAGCCTTAACCCGGGAACCCCTTGCGCGGTCGGATCGATCAAAAACGGAACGAATCACCGACGAATCGGCGACATTGCAAACTTCCCGTTTTGTTCACAGCAACATATTGTATTTAAATGTCTTTTTAACCATATCGACAATTTACCGGGGAAGACGAATCGCAAACCATGAATCGCGTCGCATCACAATTCGCGCGCTCAACCGGGAACAAAAATCGCCAATGCGTGTTTCTTGTCCATTCAGATTGCGGATGAAATGAAGGAAACACACCATGCTTGGCACGATACTTCTCGTTATCCTCATTCTGCTCTTGATCGGAGCCCTGCCGAATTGGGGTTATAGCCGTGGCTGGGGCTATGGACCTTCCGGCGGTTTGGGGCTAGTTCTCGTCATTATCATTATCCTTGTACTAATGGGCCGCATCTAAAGCCCGACAACCTGGGGAGTTACGACATGATGAAGAAGATTGTTCTCGTTGGCGCGCTTGTAGGCGCTCTCGCATCCTGCACGGCGACCGAGCAGGGCACGGCGATCGGAGCCGGCACCGGTGCGGTCATCGGCGGCGCAGTCACCAACAGCTGGGGTGGTGCCGCTGTCGGCGCCGTTGCCGGCGGTCTTACCGGCGCTCTGATCGGCCAGTCGGTCGAACGCCGCGGCTACTGCATCTATCGCGACCGCTACGGCCGCCGCTACGAGGCCCGCTGCCGCTACTGACCGGCAAGCTCATATCGGACTTCCCCAACGGGCGCTTCGGCGCCCGTTTTTCTTTGCCGGCCGCAGCCGTCAGCTCCCCGGCGGCATGTCGGACAGAAAAGGAGCGCATCCAGCCGGATGCGCTCCTTTTTCAGTCCACATGATCATTTCGAAATCGAATTCGATGCTCGCAAATGAGCTAGACGAAGAACTGCCCGCCATTGGCCGTCAGCGTCGAGCCGGTAATGAAACCGGCATCGTCGGAGACGAGGAAGGTGACGCAACGGGCGATCTCTTCCGGCTCGCCGAGACGGCCGACGGGAATCTGGGGAATGATCCGTTCGTTCAGCACTTTCTCCGGCACGGCAAGCACCATTTCCGTTCCGATGTAACCGGGGCAGATGGCGTTGACGGTGATGTTTTTCGCCGCCCCTTCCTGGGCAAGCGCCTTGGTAAAGCCGAGATCGCCGGCCTTGGCGGCCGAATAGTTCGCCTGGCCCATCTGGCCCTTCTGGCCGTTGATCGAGGAGATGTTGACGATGCGCCCGAAGCTACGGTCGCGCATGCCGGTCCAGACCTGATGCGTCATGTTGAACAGGCCAGTGAGATTGGTATTGATCACCTCGTGCCACTGCTGCGGCGTCATTTTATGGAACATTGCATCGCGGGTGATGCCGGCATTGTTGACGAGAATCTCGACCGGACCGATCTCGCTTTCAACCTTGGCGATCCCTTCACCGCAGGCGGCGTAGTCCGAAACGTCCCACTTGAATACGGCAACGCCGGTGACCTCGTGGAAGGCTCTGGCCTTCTCGTCATTGCCGGCATAAGTCGCCGCAACTCTGTATCCGGCGTTTTTCAGCGCCATGGATATGGCTGCGCCGATGCCGCGTGTACCTCCGGTGACCAGAGCCACTCTGCTCATGTTCCGCTCCCCTTGTGTTTTCGCCCGCGCGTGGCGGGATTTCAATCAATGACGGATCGTATCGTATTCTATTAAAATGCCTCGAAGCACATCGCGACGCCCATGCCGCCGCCGATGCAAAGCGTGGCCAGGCCCTTCTTCGCACCGCGGCGCTTCATTTCGAACAACAGCGTGTTGAGAACACGCGCGCCGGAAGCGCCGATCGGGTGGCCGATCGCAATCGCCCCGCCATTGACGTTGACGATGGCCGGATCCCATCCGAGATCCTTGGTGACGGCGCAGGCTTGCGCCGCAAAAGCCTCGTTGGCTTCGACGAGATCGAGATCGCCGACCGACCAGCCGGCCTTTTCGAGCGCCTTGCGGGACGCCGGGATCGGGCCGGTGCCCATGATCGAAGGATCGACGCCCGCCGTTGCCCAGGAAACGATGCGGGCGAGCGGCTGGATGCCACGGCGGACCGCTTCGGCCTCGCTCATCAGCACCGCGGCGGCGGCTCCGTCGTTGAGACCGGAGGCATTTGCAGCCGTCACCGTGCCGTCCTTGTCGAAGGCCGGACGCAGCTTGCCCATCGCCTCCAGCGTGGCGCCGTGACGGATATATTCGTCGGCGTCGACGGTCACGTCGCCCTTACGCGTCTGGATGACATAAGGGATAATCTCATCGGTAAAGCGGCCGGCTTTCTGGGCGGCTTCCGCCTTGTTCTGCGAAGCGACGGCGAACTGATCCTGGTCGTCGCGCGAAAGCTGCCATTGGCGCGCAATATTTTCGGCGGTGATGCCCATGTGATAACCGTGGAAGGCATCGGTCAGGCCGTCCTTGATCATCGTGTCGACCATCTTCGCGTCGCCCATCTTGACGCCGCCGCGCAAATGCACGGCATGCGGCGCCATCGACATGGATTCCTGGCCGCCGGCAACGATGATCCTGGCATCGCCGGTGGCGATCTGCTGCATGCCGAGCGCGACGGCGCGCAGGCCCGAGCCGCAGAGCTGGTTGACGCCCCAGGCCGTCGCTTCCTTGGGTATACCGGCCTTGATCGCCGCCTGGCGGGCCGGGTTCTGGCCCTCGCCGGCGGCCAGCACCTGGCCGAGGATCACCTCGTCGACTTCGCCGGCTTCGACGCCGGCGCGCGCGAGCGCACCCTTGATGACGGCCGCACCGAGTTCATGGGCGGGGACCGTTGCGAAAGCGCCGTTAAACGAACCGACTGCGGTTCGACCTGCGCTGGCGATGACGACGGATGAATTGCTCATGGGGAGGCTCCTCGTTTTTCGTCCCACTTACATAAGGGGAAACTGGCAAAGCTTTGAGCACAAGTCAAACGCGAAGACCGGCCGCCGGCATTTTTCGGCGACAGCCCGAAAAGCCAATTCGTATGATCTGTTAAAGGTTTGCCGCAACGCACAAAGAGATTGTCACCGGCCTTCTTTTGCGTTTACAGTCTGAGGTGGAGGAACATCCATAAATCAGACGGGGGTTCAGGAGACTGATATGGCGAAGAATGAGGGTCAGATAGTCATCAAGAAATACGCCAATCGCCGCCTGTACAATACAGGCACCAGCACCTATGTGACGCTGGAAGATCTGGCGGAGATGGTCAAGAAGGGCGAGGATTTTACCGTCCAGGATGCAAAAAGCGGAGATGACATCACCCATTCGGTGCTGACCCAGATCATCTTCGAACAGGAATCGAAGACCGGCAACACACTGCTCCCGATCTCCTTCCTGCGCCAGCTCATCACCTATTACGGCGACCAGATGCAGATGGTCGTGCCGAGCTTTCTCGAACATTCGATGCGCGCCTTTAGCGAACAGCAGGCCCAGATGCGCGAGCAGGTGAACCGCGCCTTTGGCGAAACGCCGCTCGGCAAGAACCTGCAATTGCCGATGCAGATGGTAGAGGACCAGGTTCGCCGCAATACGGAGCTGTTTCAGCAGGCAATGCAGATGTTCTCGCCTTTCATGAACCCGCCGGCGGCCAAGGAAAGCCGCAAGGCCGAGGCCAAGGATATCGACGAGCTGAAGGAACAGCTCCGCGCCCTTCAGAACAAGCTCGATAACCTATAAGCCGATCGAGACGTCCCGCCCGGCGCTTCGGATCGAAACGGCAAAACCGCCGATCACATCGATCAGAGCGATCGTCATCAGTATGAAGAATACCTGCGTCGCAGCATCCTGGACGAGCAGAAACTCGACCAGGAAGGCGATGAACACCAGCATCGACAAGATGTGGTTCATGAGGTTGCCGGGGCCGTTTCTGCTTGCCTTCAGGATTTCGAAGAAGAGCACGACGAGCGCTATGACGATGAAGAGATCACCGAGCGCCATGCTCCAGATCGCGCCCGAGAGCATGGACAGCACAATGATGTCGTGCTGCAGCGCTGCAATGCCGCCGTCGCCCATCAGGCCGAGCATCGCCAGATTGTAAAGAATAAACGGGATAATCATCAGCGGCATGGCGGCTATCATCGGCACTCTCTCCTTGGCGACCGGAAGAATACTGCCGTAAACCGTTGCTCCACCGCAAGTCATTGCAAATATTATATCGCCGAAATGCAAAAGGCCGGCGTGACGCCGGCCTTTGAAACTTTCGATCGGACAAGCCGAATCGGAAAATTATGCGCTTTCCTTCGGCGTCAGAACCTGGCGGCCACGATACATGCCGGTCTTCAGGTCGATGTGATGCGGGCGGCGCAGTTCGCCGGAATTCTTGTCTTCGACATAGGTCGGAGCCTTCAGCGCATCAGCCGAACGGCGCATGCCGCGCTTGGACGGGCTCGTTTTTCTCTTCGGTACAGCCATTTCTCTTACTCCACTTGCGGGCAAAACATTCCCCACGGCCAGACTGGCGGCCGAAACGGACATGTCGCGATTTCGGAAATTTTGCGCGCTTATACATGCAAGGGGCGGCCTTGACCAGTCCCCACGAATATTTTTTGCGAGGCGATGATTCCTGCCTCAGACTTCGTCTTCCGCCACGATCCACCGCTCGGCGCGGGCCCCCTCTTCCCATTTGCGCCAGGCCCGATGCGCCTTCATCGTCGTCATATAGGCGAGCGTGTCGTCCCGATCGACGAGGTCATAGATGTCGAACCGGTTGACGACAGGCGCAAACATCGCATCCGCTCCGCTGAAGGCACCGAAAAGAAACGGTCCGCCGGATTTCTGCAGGAGGTCGCGCCAGATCGTCTCGATACGGCTGATATCGGCGTTGACACCATCCGGCAAGACGATCTTGGCCTTCGGCCGGCGGATATTCATCGGGCAGGAGCCGCGCAGGGCCCGGAAGCTCGACAGCATTTCCATCGAAACCGAACGGGCGAGCGCCCGCGCAGCGCGATCCCTCGGCAGAAGGCCGGCTTCGGGATGAAGCTCGGCGGCATATTCGATGATCGCCAGCGATTCCCAGATCTTCAATGCGCCGTGCTGCAGGACCGGCACATTGCCGCTTGGCGAGATGGCCTTGATGTCGGGATTGCCGCCGGGATAGTCGAAGGGGATCAGGACTTCCTCGAAGTCGATGCCGCCGCCCGTCAGCGCCATCCAGGCCCGGAACGACCAGGAGGAATAATTCTTGTTGGCGATGTAGAGCGTCGGTCTGTCCATGGGCTTCTCCTATTCAGCGTGGAAATCAAAGATCAGCAGTTCGTGGAAATGGTTCATGTCCTCGTAGACGCAGAATGCCGGCGGCATCAGCTCGAAAACAGGGATTTTGCGGCGAATATCCTCGACCACCTCGTCAAGCATCGCCTGCCAGCGCGGCAAGGCTTCGTCCTCCAGCCATTCGATCGGATAGGCGAAGGTGATGTGGAACGTGTAGTCCGCATGGTTCTGCTGGGGATAGCCGAACAGATCGGCGAAGGCATCGCGCCAGGCGCGCATGATCCTGCGGTCCTTCTCCGTCGCGCCGTCGACCAGCAAACCTGAAGGACGTGCTCCGGCGATGGCGACCCTGAAAGGCTCGGCCATCGAAAAACCTTCGAGCCGGGCCGCCAGCAGCGCGGTCATGTCGTCGATGGGCGTTTCGAGAGGAAGATCGGCCGGCCAGCGATCCTGCCGCCGCATGGTCTCGATGACGCCGTCGAAGAGCGTCATGTGAAGGCTGGAGATCGGCGTGAAGAGGAATTGCGGCGCCTCGGGCATCGTCACCGGGTGGCAAACGATGGTGTTGCCGGCCTCCGGCAGGAACCCGCCGACCTTGCGATAACGGCTACCGAGATGGGGGGGCGGGCTGGGATTGTGCCTCTTCGAATAAAGGAGAAGCTCGGGAGAAAAGGTCATGGCGGTCATGGGCGACTCAAGGGCTCCTGCTGGACTGAATCGCCCATATGGCAGAACCAAGAATGTCAGATGACGCTTGCCGCTTCTAACGATAAGTTCTGATCTCAATCATAGATGCATTTGACGTAATCGCCGGAACCCTGCGCACGCCTCTCGATCACGCCGGCCAGCCGACGAAGGCCGCGTCCTGGTTTGCCGGCATTGCGGTCGATCGGGTTCGGCAGCGATACGGCAAGCAGCGATGCCTGCCGCCGCGTCAGCTTCGAGGCCGGCACCTTGAAATGATGCTGGGCTGCCGCCTCGACGCCGTAAATACCGGGACCCCATTCGGCGATGTTGAGATAAATTTCCATCAGCCGCCGTTTCGACAGCACGAAATCCGTGGAGACCGCGAGCGGAAGCTCCATCGCTTTGCGTACGAAGGAACGGCTGTTCCAGAGAAAGAGATTCTTGGCCGTCTGCATCGGGATGGTACTGCCGCCGCGCGTTGCCTGGCCTTTCAGCGTATCCACAACCAGCATGCGCATCTCGGCCCAGTCGACGCCGCCATGGAAGCAATATTGCCCGTCCTCGGACATCATCACCGACTGCACCAGGACCGGAGAGATCTCGTCCAGCGAGACCCATCTGCGGTCATAACCGCGCAACAGCACGAGATCCCGCAGCATCAGCGTCGAGACCGGGTGGATGAAGGGCAGCAGATACAAAAAGATCAGCACGTAGGGAAGGACGACCAGCGCCAACAGGGCAAGAACGATGCGCTTCAGCACAGGCCGATTTTCGAACCATCGCCGACGGGCCGGCATGTCGGCGATATCCTCTGTCTCCGGCGCTATATCCAAAATGTCCCCAGTCCACTTCGCTCCCCTGTCGTTCTCATAACGCCTGCGAGGCGCTTATGCCAGAGCGCATGGGAAATCTTGCGGCGACCATCGACAATTCCGTTGCAAGCCCCCTTGCCCCATGCCAAACAGCGCCGATGGACGCGAACCGGGACACTTTCGAGACGAGGCTGAAGAACAACGCCCGCGAGATCGAGGCGCTGCTCGTCGCATTGCTGTCGCCGAACGCCCTCTCCGACGAAATCGCCAGGCCCGAGACCCTGCGCAGCGCCATGCACTATGCCGTGTTGAACGGCGGCAAGCGGCTGCGTCCCCTCCTGGTCGTCGAAAGTGCCGCTCTTCTCGGCGGCGATGCGCAGGCCGCCCTTCGTATCGGCGCCGCGCTCGAATGCGTGCATTGTTATTCCCTCGTGCATGACGATCTGCCGGCCATGGACGACGACGACATGCGCCGCGGCAAACCGACGGTGCACATCAAGTTCGATGAAGCCACCGCGATCCTCGCCGGCGACAGCCTGCTGACCTACGCCTTCGATATTGTCGCAGCACCGCAAACGGCACTTCCCGATGCCAGCAAGGCATCGCTGGTTCTGGCTCTTGCGCGCGCCGCCGGTCTCGGCGGCATGGCCGGCGGCCAGGCGCTCGATCTGGCGGCGGAAAGACAGGCTCCTGACGAGGCCGGCATTATCCGCCTGCAGGCGATGAAAACGGGCGCGCTGATCCGCTTCGGCTGCGAGGCAGGCGCCATCATCGCGGGAAGCCCGCAGGACGATCGCCGTCGCCTGCGCGCGTTCGGCGAAAAGATCGGCCTTGCCTTCCAGCTCGCCGACGACATTCTCGACCTGACCTCGGATGCCGCAACCATGGGCAAGGCGACCGGCAAGGATGCGGCCCGAGGCAAGGGAACGCTCGTGGCGCTGCATGGCATGGACTGGGCCGAGACCGAGCTCCGCCGGCATGTCGCCGACGCCGAGGCGCTGCTGGCTCCCTACGGCGCCCGCGCATCGACCCTCATCGCCGCGGCGCATTTCATCGCCGACCGGAAAAACTAACTGACTGATCAGGCCGACAATATTTCCTTGAGAGCGAACACCAGACGGGCGCATTCCTCATCCGTGCCGATGCTGATGCGCAGGAATTCCGAAATGCGCGGCTTGGCGAAATGCCGGACGAGGACGCCGCGCTCGCGCAGCGCCGTTTGAAGCGCGGCACCCGGCCGGCTAACGTGCCTCGCGAAAACGAAATTCGCCTGAGACGGCAGCACTTGGAACTTCAGCGCTTCGAGTTCCCGGACGAGGCCGTCCCGGCTGGCGATGAGCTTCTTCCGGCACGTCTCGAACCACGCCTCGTCCTTGATCGCCGCCGCCGCGGCGACCTGCGCCAGGCGATCGAGCGGATAGGAGTTGAAGCTGTCCTTGACGCGCACCAGCGCCTCGATCAGCTCCCGCTGCCCCAGCGCAATACCGACGCGCAGACCCGCAAGCGAGCGGGATTTCGACAAGGTCTGAATGACAAGCAGATTGGGATATCTGGAAATGAGCGGGACAGCGCTTTCACCCCCGAAATCGACATAGGCCTCGTCGATCGCCACGACCGCATCCGGATGGGCGGCGACAAGCGCTTCGATGTCGGCACGCGGCAGGCCGATGCCGGTCGGCGCATTCGGATTGGCGATGATAATCGCGCCGCACGGCCTGTCGTAACCCCCCGGCCGGATCCGCAACCCGTCGTCGACGGGCACTTCGATCGTTTCGACGTCGTATAGCAGGCTATAGGCTGGATAGAACGGATAGCAGACATCCGGATAGAGAAGCGGCAGCTCGTGTTTCAGCAGCGCCTGAAACGTATGAGCGAGCACCTCGTCGGAGCCGTTGCCGACGAAGACTTCATCTTTTTCCAGACCGAAACGGGCGGCGATCGCCTCGCGCAGTTCCGTCGCAGTCGGATCGGGATAGAGCCGCAGACGATCGTCCGCCGCTTGCCGGATCGCCTCAAGCGCCGTCGGAGACGGCCCGTAGGGATTCTCGTTGGTGTTAAGCTTGATCAGGCCGGGAATGCGTGGCTGCTCCCCCGCGACATATGGCCGAAGCTTGCTGACAATGGGAGACCAGTACCGGCTCATCCAAACACGCCGGTCTTCATTCCGCCGCTGTCCGCTGGCCGAAGCGCTTCTCGATATAATCGACGACAAGTGCTTCGAAATCAGCGGCGATATTGGGGCCGCGCAGCGTCAGCGCCTTCTTGCCGTCGATGAAAACGGGTGCGGCCGGCGTCTCGCCGGTGCCGGGAAGCGAAATGCCGATATCGGCGTGCTTGCTTTCGCCCGGTCCGTTGACGATGCAGCCCATGACGGCGACATTCAGCGCTTCGACGCCGGGATATTTATCGCGCCAGACCGGCATGTTCTTGCGGATATCGTTCTGGATGTTCTGGGCCAATTCCTGAAACACCGTTGACGTCGTGCGCCCGCAGCCCGGACAGGCGGCAACGACAGGCACGAACTGGCGGAAGCCCATAACCTGCAGGATTTCCTGCGCCACCTGGACTTCACGCGTACGGTCGCCGTTCGGCTCGGGCGTCAACGACACGCGGATCGTATCGCCGATGCCATGCTGCAGCACGAAGCCCATCGCCGCCGACGAGGCGACGATGCCCTTGCTGCCCATGCCGGCTTCGGTGAGGCCGAGATGCAGCGCATGGTTGGAGCGCTCGGCGAGCATGGAATTGACGGCGATCAGATCCTGCACCTGGCTGACCTTGGCCGAGAGGATGATGCGGTTGCGCGGCAGGCCGATTTCCTCGGCAAGCGCCGCCGACAGCAGCGCCGACTGCACGATCGCCTCGCGCGTCACCTGCCGGGCCGAGAGCGGCGAGCCGGCTGCAGCGTTCTCATCCATCAGCGCCGTCAACAGGTCCTGATCGAGCGAGCCCCAGTTGACGCCGATGCGCACCGGCTTGTCGTAGCGGATCGCCATCTCGATGATCTCGGCGAACTGCTTGTCCTTCTTGTCCTTGAAACCGACATTGCCGGGATTGATGCGGTATTTCGCCAGCGCCTCGGCGCAGGCCGGGTGATCGGCGAGCAGCTTGTGACCGATATAGTGGAAGTCGCCGATCAGCGGCACGTCCATGCCGAGCCGCAGCAGCCGCTCACGGATCTTCGGCACGGCAGCCGCACTCTCGTCGCGGTCGACGGTGATGCGCACCAGCTCCGAGCCTGCCCGGTGGAGGGCCGCGACCTGGGCGACGGTCGAATCGATATCCGCCGTATCGGTGTTCGTCATGGATTGCACGACGATCGGCGCGCCGCCGCCGACGATGACGCCGCCGACATCGACGGCAACGGAAGCGCGGCGCGGTTTCGGATCAAAATCGGCGGCTGACAACATCGGAAGCTCTTGCACCCCTAGGCATGTCAGTGCGCAGCGGTTTTGCGATGACGACATGCGTAAAACAAAGTTCCAAAGCACGGCAAGCGAATCTGAAAAGATTGCGCCGCGATTTAGAAATGGTGCCTTTCAGGTGGATCATGACCGCTTTCTTGTCAACCGCCCCCTATATCACTTTTGTTTGGAGGCGGCTCAATGGCCGCCCCCGGAAACTCCGTCGGCATAATGGGCCAGCTTCGAAAACGCGAGAACGAACAGCAGCAGCACCGGCAGCGCCATAAAGACTACGGCAAAGCCGATATGTTCAGCAACGAAACCGATCAGCGACGGCGCGACGAGCATGCCGGAATAGCCCATCGTCGTCACGACGGAGATGCCGATGCCGGGTTTGAGGCCGGGAATATTGCCTGCCGCCGAGAAAGCGATCGGCACCATGTTGGAAATGCCGATGCCGCAAAGGGCAAAACCCAGGATGGCGATCTCGGCGTCCGGCGCAAGGCCAGCAAGCAACATGCCGATGATGGCAAAGAGCGTGCAGATGCGTAGCGTCTTGACGCCTCCGAGGCGATCGCGCACCAGATCGCCGGCGAAGCGCATGATCGCCATGGTCGCCGAAAAGGCTGCGAAACCGAGACCCGAAAGGGCGACCGACGCATCCATTTCCTGCCGGAGGTAGAGCGCGCCCCAATCCAGAACCGCGCCTTCCGGCACCATGGAGAACAGCGCCATCAAGCCGAGCAGCCACGGCAGCGGTACCATCGGCAGCCTCGTCTTCTCCTTCTTGGCGTCGGGATGGGGTTGATCGGCAAGGATCATCGGCCAGGCGACGGCAACGAAGATCGCCGCCAGTACGGTCGCCAGCTGGGCATGGCCGAGAATGCCGAGCTTGGCGATGACAATGCCGCCGAGGCCGGAGCCGATCAAGCCGCCGAGGCTCCAAAAGGCGTGGCAGGACGACATGATGGCGCGGCGCATGGATTTTTCGACAGAGACGGCGTTGGCATTCATCGCCACGTCCATGGCGCCGATGAAGCCACCGAAAAGGAAGAGCGAGATAGCCGCGGTGATCACGTTCGGGGCGAGCGTCAAAGCCAGGAGCAGCGGCAGCACGCAAACGGCGGTTGCCCGAACGACGACACGCGAGCCATGTTTGGCGATCTGCGCGCCGGCGATCGGCATCATGACCAGCGACCCAACACCGAAGACGATGATCATAAGCCCGAGCTCGAACTTGCTCAGACCGAGACGATCGGCAAAATCCGGGATTTTCGGCGCCCAGCAGCCGACGACGAAGCCGTTCATGAGAAAGAGCAGGGAAACCGCCGCCCTGCTTCTGGTGATGAAGCCGCTCCTGGCTCCCCGCTCTGCACTCACATGACTGTCCATTTCTCGGTCTTTCCTCGTTGCCGGGTTTGCGCGCCCGGTTTTTCTAAACTCTATGACAGCGGTCTCAGTTCGTTTGCTCGGCGATGACGGTCCTGCAGCCGCGCGCGCGGTAGCCGGCAAGGACGGCCGGGTCAGCGTCGTGCTCGACAACCAGGCATTCGCAATGCGCCATCGGCAGGATGCTGTGGGGGGCGGCGGTGCCGAATTTCTCCGAGGTCGCGGCCACCAGGACTCTTCTGCTTTTCGACGTGGCGAACCGTTTGAACTCCGCATCCTCGAAGCCGAACGCGGTGATGCCGGCCTCGAGATCGACGCCGCAGGCGCCGAGAATACAGAGATCCGGCGATATCTGTCCCATATCCCGCAGCGCCTTGGCGCCGAGCGACCCGCCGGTCTGCCGATCCACCATGCCGCCGATCAGGATGACGTTGACGGCGGGCTTGTCGATCAGCACCGCGGCGATCGCCGGCGCATTGGTCGCAGCCGTCAGTTCGAGATCGGCCGGCAAGGCATTAGCAATCGCCAGATTGGTGCTGCCGGCATCGAAGAACACCGTCAGACCGGCCGCGATCTGCTTTGCCGCGGCCCGTGCCAGTGCCTGCTTCCGGTCGGCGGCAAGGCCGATGCGCTGCGTCAGGCTTCCATAGGCCGGCGCGACCGGCAAGGCGCCGCCATAGACCCGCTCGCAGAGTCCCGCCGCCGCCATCTCGCGAAGGTCGCGCCGCACCGTATCTTCGGAGACGCCGAATTCGAGCGCAAGTTCCGCTGCCAGCACACGGCCGTTCAGCCGCAGCCTCTCGGAAATCACACCTTGGCGCTCTCGCAACAGAAAATCCTGCATGTTCGTTCCTACCGGATCGAAAATTGAATCGTCCAAAACGTGCATAAACGCTTACGATCGTGCATGCAACATGCACAGTCACACGTTTTCTGACCTATTGAAATAAAGCCCTACCAACGAAGGGCAAAAGGGCATGGTCCAGGCAATTCGAGGCCCGATCGGCCGCTTGAGAAAAATATTTGCACTTGCTGCTTTTATTCGCAGTTTTCTTCGCTTCCGACGCCCTAATTTTCTGCGAACTATGCCGCATCCGATCACAACCTCCCAAGGATGGATAGAACAAGGATGGATAGAACAATGAACTGGTTGAAAACCCTCGCCGCCGCTGCCCTCGTTCAGGCTGCGGCCCTCCTGCCCGCCCATGCCGGCGAAAACCTTGCCGCGATCAAATCGGCAGGCGTCTTCAAGATCGGTACCGAAGGCACCTATGCGCCCTTCACCTATCATGACGAAAGCGGCAAGCTCGTCGGCTTCGACGTCGAGATCGGCGAAGCGATCGCCGCAAAGCTCGGCGTCAAGGCCGAGTTTGTCGAAGGGAAGTGGGATGGCCTGATCGCCGGCCTCGATGCCAAGCGCTACGACACCGTCATCAACCAGGTCGGCATCACCGAAGCCCGCAAGCAGAAATACGATTTCTCCGAACCCTATATCGCTTCCAAGGCCGTGCTGATCGTCCGTGACGACGATGACAGCATCAAGACCTTCGCCGATCTGAAGGGCAAGAAATCCGCACAGTCGCTGACCAGCAACTTCGGCAAGATCGCGACCGAAGCCGGCGCAGAACTCGTCGGCACCGACGGTTTCGACCAGTCGATCCAGCTCGTGCTGACCAAGCGCGCCGATGCAACGATCAACGACAGCCTCTCCTTCCTCGACTTCAAGAAGCACAAGCCGGATGCGCCGGTGAAGATCGCCGCCGAGCAGGAAAATGCCGATTACTCCGGCATCATCATCCGCAAGGGCGAGCCGGAACTGCTCGCCGCAATCAACAAGGCGCTCGCCGACATCAAGGCCGACGGCACTTACAAGAAGATCGCCGACAAGTATTTCGGCCAGGACGTTTCGAAGTAAGCTCCGTTCAAGAAAAGTCCCCTCCCCAACCCCTCCCCACAAGGGGGAGGGGCTTTGGTGGCGCAGCGCCTCGTTCCAAAATAAACGTCTCGACTTGCAGCTCGGTCGCTATTTCGTGAGGGGCGGGAGCTAGATTAAGTCCCTCCCCCTTGTGGGGAGGGGTTGGGGAGGGGTATTCCGAGATATCACCACCCAATCCATGAGAGGGAATATCCCTTGCCGCACTGGCTCCAACTGATGGCGGAATCGCTTCCCTCGCTGCTCTGGGCGGGGTTGATCTTCACCATCCCCCTCACACTGCTCTCCTTCGCCTTCGGCCTGATCCTCGGCCTGGTCACGGCGATCGCCCGCCTCTTCGGTCCGGCACCTCTCGCGGTCATCGCCCGTTTCTATGTCTGGGTCATCCGTGGCACACCGCTGCTGGTGCAACTCTTCGTCATCTTCTACGGCCTGCCGAGCATCGGCATCCTGCTTGACGCCTTTCCCGCCGCCCTCATCGGCTTTACACTGAACATCGGCGCTTACAGCTCCGAGATCATCCGCGCCGTCATCTCCTCCGTGCCCAAGGGCCAGTGGGAAGCGGCCTATTCGATCGGCATGAGCTGGCGTCAGGCGATGAGCCGGACGATCCTGCCGCAGGCCGGCCGCGTCGCCGTGCCACCGCTGTCGAACACCTTCATCTCGCTGGTCAAGGACACCTCGCTTGCCGCCGCCATCACCGTGCCGGAGCTCTTCCAGGCCGCGCAGCGCATCGTCGCCACCACCTACGAGCCACTGATCCTCTATATCGAGGCGGCGCTGATCTATCTCGTCCTCAGCTCCATCCTCTCGCAGCTGCAGGTGCGGCTGGAACGTCGTTTCGCGCGTTATGGCGGCATGCTGGAGGCAAACGCATGATCGAGCTTTCCAACATCGAGAAGCGCTTCGGCGATGCCGTCATTTTGAAGGATATCAGCATCCGCATTCCCGAGGGCAGCGTCACGGCGCTGGTCGGGCCGTCCGGCGGTGGCAAGAGCACGCTCTTGCGCTGCATCAACCTGCTCGAGATCCCGACATCAGGCACGATCCGCCTTGGTGAGGAGACGTTGAGCTTCGCGCCCGGCAAACGTGTCGGCTGGCAGGCGATCCAGAAGATCCGCCGTCAGACCGGCATGGTGTTCCAGAATTTCCAGCTCTTTCCGCATCAGACCGCGATCGAAAACGTCATGGAAGGTTTGGTCACGGTGCTGAAGTGGCCGAAGGAGAAGGCGCGCGAACACGCCATGGAACTGCTGACCAAGGTCGGCATGGCGCACAAAGCCGATGCCTGGCCTTCGACCTTATCGGGTGGTCAGCAGCAGCGTGTGGCAATCGCCCGGGCCCTTGCGCCGTCGCCGCGCGTGCTTCTGTGTGACGAGCCGACCTCGGCGCTTGATCCGGAACTGTCGGCGGAAGTGGTCGATGTGCTGGGCCAGCTGGCCCGGGAAGGCACGACGATGGTCATGGCTACGCACGATCTCCGGCTTGCCTCGAAAATCGCCAATGACGTCGTCTTCCTGGAAGCCGGCAGCGTGGTGGAAACGGGCAGCGCCAGAGCGATCTTCACCGCGCCTGAGCGCGAACGCACCAAGCGGTTCATCTCGACGATCAACGCGGCGCATACCTACGATATTTAAAACGGTGCCGGGCTATCGCCCCCGGCACCGCCGGCATATCGATCAAGCGGCCGTGACGACGGCGCGCGCGGCCTTCAATGCATTGCCCCACCAGATGAGCTGATCGAGCTGGTTCTTCGCCGCCTCGTTGAGGTGCGGGTAATCGCCAAGGCTCTTGCCTTCCTTGAGCACGCTCAGATATTCGCTGAAGGCGATGTGCACGCCTGTTTTCACCGAGGCTGCGCCCATTTCCACAAAGATCAGGCGAAGCTGCTCGACGGCGCGCGCGCCGCCGACGCCGCCGTAACCGACGAAGGCGACCGGCTTGTGGATGAACTCGCCGAGATCGATCGCGTTCTTCAGAACCGCCGTTGGAGCATGATTGTACTCGGCGACAGTGAATATGTAGCCGTCAAATTCGCGCAGCTTCTTCTTCCAGCCCTCGGCGGTGTCGCTTTCCGCCGTGGTGGCGCGCTCTTCGCCAAAGAAATGCATGGGATAGTCGAGAAGATCGAGAACCTCGACTTCCAGATCGGAGCGTTGGCCGACGAGCCCGGCGATCCACTTGGCCGGATGTTCGGCGAAACGGCCAATACGCGTGCTGCCGACGATGACGGCAATCTTCAACTTGTTCATGGAGAGGATTTCCTGGTTGTTCTTGGGGCGGATAATACGACCTCAAGTCTATGAGAAAGCCTCCGCGCCGGGCAAGGCGAGGAGGCCGTAAACGCTTCGAAAAAACAGCTTTCCGACAGCCCGATCACACACAATCGGGTGATTGGCCGAAGCAGCCGGCCAATTGAGCAAGCCTTTCGGCAAGGCTCAACCGGCATAGACGACAAGCAGGTCCTTGGCATCGATCTGGTCGCCGGCCTTGACCAGGATTTCGGCAATGGTTCCATCCTTTTCCGCATGAATCGCCGTTTCCATCTTCATCGCCTCGATGGAGACGAGCACGTCACCGGCGCTGACGGCCTGGCCGGATGAGGCGAAGACGCGGCTGATGACGCCGGGCATCGGCGCGCCGACATGGGCGCCATTGCCGGGTTCGGCCTTGCGGCGCACGGCCGCACCCGTCGCCCCATGCGCCCGGTCCGGCACCTTGATGCGGCGCGGCTGGCCGTTGAGCTCGAAGAAGACGGTGACCATGCCCTGGCTGTCGGTGGCGCTCATCGCCTGATTGACGATAACGAGCGTCTTGCCCTTTTCGATATCGGCAAACAGTTCCTCTCCGTCGGCCAGCCCGTAGAAATAAGCCGGCGTCGGCAGCACCGAAACCGGGCCATAGGTATCGGAAGCGAGCGCAAAGTCGGTGAAGACCTTCGGATACATCAGGTAGGAGGCGAACTCGAAATCGCTGACCTCGCGCTCCAGCTTGGTCTCGATGGCCTTGCGCTCGGCATCGAGATCGGCTTCCTTCAGCAGCGAGCCGGGACGCACCGTGTAGGGCTTTTCGCCCTTCAGCGCCTTCTTCTGCAGCGCTGCCGGCCATCCCGACGGCGGCTGGCCGAGATCGCCCTTCAGCATCGAGACCACCGATTCCGGGAAGGAGACCTCGCGCTCGGGGCTGACGACATCGGCGACCGTCAGGTCCTGGCTGACCATCATCAGCGCCATGTCGCCGACGACCTTGGAGGAGGGCGTCACCTTGACGATATCGCCGAACATCTGGTTGGCGTCGGCATAGGCCTGCGCCACCTGGTGCCAGCGGGTTTCCAGCCCCAGCGAGCGGGCCTGCTCCTTGAGGTTGGTGAACTGGCCGCCTGGCATTTCATGCAGATAGACTTCAGAAGCCGGCCCCTTAAGGTCGCTTTCGAAGGCGGCATACTGATTGCGCACCGCTTCCCAATAGAAAGAGATGCGGCGGATCCATTCCGGGTCGAGGCCGGGATCGCGCTCGGAGCCGGAAAGCGCCTCGACGATCGAGCCGAGACAGGGCTGCGAGGTATTGCCGGAAAGCGCATCCATCGCCGCATCGACGGCATCGACACCGGCTTCGACGGCGGCAAGAACAGTCGCGGCCGCAATGCCCGACGTGTCGTGCGTGTGGAAGTGGATCGGCAGGCCGGTCGCCTCGCGCAGCGCCTTAAACAGCACCTTCGCCGCGGCCGGCTTCAAGAGACCCGCCATATCCTTGACTGCGATGATATGGGCGCCGGCCTTTTCGAGTTCGACGGCAAGATCCGTATAGTATTTCAGGTCGTATTTCGGGCGGGAGGAATTGAGGATATCGCCGGTGTAGCAGATCGCCGCCTCGCAGAGCTTGTTCTCCTCGGCAATCGCATCCATCGACACCCGCATATTCTCGACCCAGTTCAGGCAGTCGAAGACACGGAAGAGATCGATGCCGCCCCGGGCCGCCTGGCGGACGAAGTACTTCACCACGTTATCAGGATAGTTGGTGTAGCCGACGCCGTTGGCGCCGCGCAGCAGCATCTGCAGGAGCAGGTTCGGCGCGCCCTCGCGGATCAGCGCCAGCCGCTCCCACGGATCTTCGGTGAGGAAGCGCATCGAGACGTCGAAGGTCGCGCCGCCCCAGCATTCGAGCGACAGAAGGTTCGGCAGCGCATGCGCATAGGTGCCGGCGATCCTGGCGATGTCATAGGTGCGCATACGGGTGGCGAGCAGCGACTGATGGCCGTCGCGCATCGTCGTATCGGTCAGAAGCACGCGCTTCTCGTTGCGCATCCATTCGCCGAACTTCTTCGGGCCGAGCGTGTCGAGCAGCTGCTTGGTGCCGTCCTTGACGCCATTGCCGTTGGCATAGGGCACCACCGGCCTGGCGGCATTTTCGAGCGGCTTCGGTCTGTCCTTGGCCTCGGGATGGCCGTTGACGGTGACGTCGGCGAGGTAGGTCAAGAGCTTCGTTGCGCGATCCTGACGCTTGACCTGCTGGAAGAGCTCCGGCGTCGTGTCGATGAAGCGGGTGGTGTAGCTGTTGTCGCGGAATTTCGGGTGGCCGATGATCGCTTCGAGGAAGGTCAGGTTGGTGGCGACGCCGCGGATGCGGAATTCGCGCAGCGCCCGGTCCATGCGGCTGATCGCTTCGGAAGGGTTCGGCGCCCAAGCCGTCACCTTGACGAGCAGCGGATCGTAATAGCGGGTGATGATGGCGCCGGAATAGGAGGTGCCGCCGTCAAGGCGGATGCCGAAGCCGGAAGCGGAGCGATAGGCGGTGATGCGGCCGTAATCCGGAATGAAGTTATGTTCCGGATCTTCGGTGGTGATGCGGCACTGCAGCGCATGGCCGTTGAGACGGATGTCGGCCTGGGCGGGAACGCCCGATTCCGGCGTGCCGATCGCAGCCCCATCAAGGATATGGATCTGCGCCTTGACGATATCGATGCCGGTGACGACTTCGGTCACCGTATGCTCGACCTGGATACGCGGATTGACCTCGATGAAGTAGAATTTGCCAGTATCGGCATCCATCAGATATTCGACGGTGCCGGCGCCGATATAATTTGTCGCCGCTGCGATCTTCAGCGAATAGGCGGCGAGCTCCTGGCGCTGCGCCTCGGAAAGATAGGGTGCCGGTGCACGCTCGACGACCTTCTGGTTGCGGCGCTGGATCGAGCAGTCGCGCTCGAAGAGATGCACGACATTGCCATGCGTATCGCCGAGGACCTGGCTCTCGACATGGCGGGCGCGCTCGACCAGCTTTTCCAGATAGACCTCGTCCTTGCCGAAGGCCGCCATCGCCTCGCGCTTGGCCTCCGTCACTTCGCGGGCGAGATCCTTCGGATCGCGGATCGCGCGCATGCCGCGCCCGCCGCCACCCCAGGAAGCCTTCAGCATGACGGGATAACCGATCTCTTCGGCCATCTTCGCCACTTCGGCCATATCGTCCGGCAACGGTTCGGTTGCCGGCACGACGGGCACGCCGACCGAGATCGCCAGATTGCGCGCCGCAACCTTGTTGCCGAGCTGGCGCATCGTATCGGCCTTCGGGCCGATGAAGATGATGCCGGCCTTGTTGCAGGCATCGACGAATTCCGGGCTTTCCGACAAGAGACCGTAACCGGGGTGGATGGCGTCGGCGCCCGAAAGCTTGGCGACCCGGATCACCTCGTCGATCGACAAATAGCTTTCGATCGGCCCGAGATCGCGGGGAAGATGCGGACCGCGCCCGACTTGATAGCTCTCATCCGCCTTAAAGCGATGCAGCGCCAGCTTGTCCTCTTCTGCCCAGATCGCCACCGTTTTTATTCCAAGCTCGTTGGCCGCGCGGAACACGCGGATGGCTATTTCAGAGCGATTGGCAACGAGTATCTTGGAAATGGGCAAAACGGTCTCCTCCGTCGTTCAGACGCGGGCATGCTGCACCCGCGAAGAAAATTCTTAACTTCTTGTCAGAAGAAGTTCAATTTCTCTTGCGACTGCGAAATGCAATTTCTCGCCATGCGAAGACACGTCGACTGCCAGTATGCAGCGATTTGGACGAAATGGATAAGGAAAAGCTCAGCTTATCAGGCCATGGCGGAAAGCAAGCGCCACCGCCTGTTGCCTGTTCTTCGCCTTGAGCTTGTTCTGCAGGCCGTTCATATACCAATCGACAGTGTGGTTCGAGATCTTCAGCATCTTGCTGATCTCCATCGACGTCATGCCGTCGGCGAGATAGTGCAGGATTTCCATCTCGCGCCGCGTCAGCGGCGTCTCGGCCGGCAGCACCGCCTCCAGCGCCTCGGCCTCGCCGGTCAGCTCGAGCAAGCGCCAGAAGGTCTTGCGCGCCACGGCCTCGAGCAAGGCGATCTCTACCGGCGACAATTCGATCGGTCTGCCGCCGAGACTGAGGCTGCCGAGAATGCCGTTGCGCCCGTGGATCGGAAAGAGATAGCCGTCCTCCAATCCGTGGCCGAAGGCATCGACCATCATCTGCTCCATGCGGCGCCGATGCGCGTCGCCGTTGAACGCCGCCATACTCTCCCGCCAGCGGAACGGGCGTTGTGCATGGGTGAGATAGCGCACCATCGGATCGATCCGGACATATTTTTTCGCGGCATATATCCGCAGCCATTGTTCCGGCCAGCGGCCGGCGAGCGGCGCGGCCCGCAGTTCCTGCTGCGCCGGACTTTGGTGCAAATGGCGCAGCAGACCGTAATACTCGAAGCCGGAAAGGTGGAGGACCTGCTCGAGCTCGGCGACGACGGCATCCGGATCGGAGCATTCTTCCAAAATAACAAGCAATTGAATTAACGAATTAATATTCACAAAAGCGCCCTTTGTCCGGACCCCCAAAATCCGCATCGAGGCCGTTGGCGGCATTCTCATCTTGGTCGCGGAACGGTCTTCTTCGAAAAATGCAGTCTCTATTTAATGCTGTGCTAAACATTTATTAAAATGCAAGCGCAAATTGTTACGGGATATAAGGTGCCCGCAATTCCCGCGCTAGACCCTGATAACGAAAAATGTGAGTGCCTCGCCACCCGAGCCGCTGCTCTATGCTGTTGATGCCGCTTCGGATTAGCCGCAAGCCGCGAAAGTCGGCCAGGTTGATTAACCCTCGGATGAACTCTGAATACTCCGTTAATCGCCGGTTCAGGTAGCCTTTCGTAGCATCGCACCATTCCCGTTTTTCGCAGATGCACAAGAGGTTAGACGTGTCGCTATTCAAGGTCTATGCAAGAGCTCTGCGCTATCTTGGCGCCTACAAGCTCCGCGTATCCCTGGTCGTTATCGCCAATATTGTTCTGGCGACCATCACCATTGCGGAACCAATCCTGTTCGGTCGCATCATCGATGCGATCTCAGGCAAGGGTGAAGTCAAGCCCATCCTGTTCATGTGGGCGGGCTTCGCCGTGTTCAACACCATCGCCTTTGTCCTGGTGTCGCGCGAAGCCGATCGGCTTGCCCATGGGCGGCGGGCCACGTTGCTGACGGAGGCTTTCGGCCGGATCATATCCATGCCGCTCGCCTGGCACCACCAGCGCGGCACCTCCAACGCGCTGCATACGCTGCTGCGCGCCTGCGAGACGCTGTTCGGCCTCTGGCTGGAATTCATGCGCAACCATCTGTCGACGGTCATCGCGCTTGCCCTGCTAGTGCCGACGGCAATATCGATGGACCTGCGCCTATCGGCCGTCCTCATCGTGCTCGGCATTGCCTACTGGCTGATCGGTCGTGTGGTCATGAGCCGTACCAAGGATGGCCAGGCTTCGGTCGAGAACCACTACCATACCGTCTTCTCGCATGTCAGCGACTCGATCAGCAACGTGTCCGTTCTGCATAGCTACAACCGCATCGAGGCCGAAACCAAGGCGTTGAAATCCTTCGCCGACCGGCTGCTCGAAGCCCAGTATCCGGTGCTCGACTGGTGGGCAATCGCCAGTGCGCTGAACCGCATGGCCTCGACCATCGCAATGATGGTTGTCCTGATCATCGGCACGATGCTCGTTCAGTCCGGCCAGCTGCGCGTCGGTGACGTCATTGCCTTCATCGGCTTTGCCAACCTGCTGATTGCCCGCCTCGACCTGATGCGTCAATTCGCCACGCAGATCTTCGAGGCCCGTTCCAAGCTGCAGGACTTCTACACGCTCGAAGATTCGGTGCGCGAACGCGAAGAGCCGGCCGGCAACGGCGAGATCAAGAGCGTCAAGGGTGCGGTCGAATTCCGCGACGTCTCCTTCGGCTTCGGCAACAGCTCGCAGGGTCTGCACAATGTCTCCTTCTCGGTGAAGGCCGGCCAGACGGTTGCCATCGTCGGCCCGACCGGCGCCGGCAAGACGACCCTGGTCAACCTGCTGCAGCGCGTTTACGACCCGCAGGGTGGTCAGATCCTCGTCGACGGCACCGATATCACCAAAGTGACCCGGAAGTCGCTGCGTCGCCATATCGCCACCGTCTTCCAGGATGCCGGCCTGCTGAACCGTTCGATCAGCGACAATATCCGCCTCGGCCGCGAGGGTGCCAGCGAGGAGGAAATGCGCCGTGCGGCCGAAGCCGCCGCCGCCGCCGACTTCATCGAAACCCGCAAGGACCGTTACGATACGCATGTCGGCGAACGCGGCAATAAGCTCTCCGGCGGCGAGCGCCAGCGCATCGCGATCGCCCGCGCCATCCTCAAGGACGCGCCGATCCTGGTGCTCGACGAGGCGACCTCGGCGCTCGACGTCGAGACCGAAGCGCGCGTCAAGGCCGCGATCGACAACCTGCGTGAGAACCGCACCACCTTCATCATCGCCCACCGTCTATCGACGGTACGCGAAGCCGATATGGTCCTCTTCCTGGACAACGGCCGCGTCGCCGAGCAGGGCAGCTTCGATGAGCTCAGCCACAGCAACGGCCGCTTCGCCGCCCTGCTGCGCGCCAGCGGTATCCTGACGGACGACGAAGTCCGCAAGGCCCACGCCACCGAAGCCGCCTGATCGGTCGGGTTTCAAAACAAAGGCCGGAAGGATAGCTCCTTCCGGCCTTTTTCTTTGGCGGAGTAAGGTCAGTCCAATTCCTCTGTGTACCATGGGCCCCCTCTGCCCTACCGGGCTTCTCCCAACAGGTGGGGAGATCGGCTGGGCCCACTGCCTTCCCCAAACAGCAAACGAACCTGTATTCCGCACGGCGGCGGAAAGGGGCTACGCGGCCAACTTTTTGCCAATCTCCCAACTGTGGGGGAGATACCCGGCAGGGCAAAGGGGGGCACCACACGCCGCCGTTCCAAGCCGAAGCCCGATTGACCACCCTGCCGATCTTCCTACCTTCCGCCTTGTCCAAGCATCGGAGGGAAAGCCACATGAAGGTCCTGCGCATCGTCGCCAATATTGCGGCACCCGACATCACGCCGGCGCGGCGGTTCTATCAGGATATTCTCGGTCTCGACGTCATCATGGATCACGGCTGGATCACCACCTTCGGCGCCGCGAGGCCTATGAACGTTCAGGTGAGCGTGGCCAGCCAAGGCGGCTCCGGCACACCGGTGCCTGACCTCTCGATCGAAGTCGACGATGTGGATGCTGCTTTCGCGGCGATGTCGGCCGCCGGTTTTCCGATCGAATACGGCCCGGTGGACGAGCCCTGGGGCGTCAGGCGCTTTTATGTCCGCGATCCCCTGGGCAGGCTGGTGAACATCCTCGTTCACAAAAACTGAGCCGGTTGCATGGCCCGCCGGCTCAGTATATCCAGGCAAGGCTGGCTGCTATTTCCGATTGGTGCGGCGATAGGTGTTTGCCGCTCCGCCGACCCGCACGGGCACCGGAACGGCGGCAACCTCGGTGACGAGCTTACTCTTGGCCTTGACCTGCCGATGCTTGTGCTCGAGATAGTAGGCATAGGTGAATTGCGTCGCAATGCCGGCGATGACGAAGATCGGGCCGACCAGCGGATCCTTGTTGGTGATGTAGAGCACCACCTGGCCGACCATGGCGAGGATCGTGCCGGCGACAAAGATGTTGAGCGAATGGCGGCCGAGGATCGTCAGGGGGTGGTCCGCGGGACGCCGCAGGATGCGGGAGCATGCGGGGATGCTGATAATCAGATAGGTCAACGCCAGCACGTGCAGCAGCCGCGGCAGCGACAGGAAGGTCTTGTCGAAACCGGTGATAACAGGCGGCAGGCCGAGTGCTGCCAGCGAGTTGCCGAAAATCCAGAGATGACCTGTCACCCAGACGAAGGACAGCACGACGTAAGCGGCGGCGACCCCAAGCAATAGCGGGTGCCGCGGGATCCGGCCGCCGCGCTTGATATGCAGGATCGAGACGATACCGATCGAAAACAGGAACTGCCAGGACAGCGGATTGAGGAACCAATAGCCCTCGATCAGCATGTTGTGCGGCGCCACCTGATAAATGCCGGCGAGCAGCCAGACCGTGCCCGAGACGGCAAGCGCCAGCAGCGGGCTTCGCTCGTTCAGGAGAAGCAGGATGGGGACCATCAACAGCAGCGCCCCGTACATGGGCAGGATATTGTTGTAGCCGATCTGGTGGCCGAGCAGGAGCAGCGCCGGAATGCCTTCCTTGAGGTTCATCAGAACCGCCAGAATATTGATTTCGACAAGCAGTCCGGGCCGGTGGAACAGCCAGGCGCCGCAGATGAACAGCGCCAGCGTCATGAAGGTCGTGATCATATGGGCGAGGTAGAGTGTGAAGGCCCGCTTTGCCGCCTTGATCGCCATTCTGAGCCGGTTGCGCGGCTGAAAGCGGGATCCGTAGGCAAGGCCGACGGCAATGCCTGATATCAGCACGAAGGCCTCGGCGGCATCGGAAAAGCCGAAATTCTTCGTTGTGGCATATTCGAAGAACTGCCCGGGAACATGATTGATGAAGATCATGATCAGGGCCAGGCCACGCAGCACGTCAAGCCGTGTATCGCGCCCTGGCGCAGCGATGGATAGGGAACTGCGCTCGGCGCCGATGGCTTCGGTCAGCGTGCTTGCCATGGGGTGTCTCCTGTTATCCGATTTGCAAACGCGACGACGGCCAAAAGGGTTCCCTTTTGGCCGTTCGCGAATCGCCGTGATGTCTGCGTGGAGAAACGCTTTTATCCGAGCGGATATCCCTCTTCGGGATCGGCGATTTCGCTGCCGTTGATCGACAGAGTGTAGCCGCTGGCATTGGACGCTTTTGAGACCGAAATGCGGTATTTGCCGTCGCCCCGCTCCACCTCTGCCGCAAAACCGTCCCATTCCGACGGGAGCGACGGACGCACATAAAGCCGGCCGTCTTTCAAGCGGATACCGAGAATGCCCTCGACGGCCGCCCGGTAAAGCCAGCCGGCCGAGCCGGTGTACCAGGTCCAGCCGCCGCGCGCCGTATAAGGCTCATGTCCATAGACGTCGGCGGCCACGACATAGGGTTCGACCCGGTATTGCTCGGCTGATGCCTTGTTGAGCGCATGGGTGATCGGGTTGAGGATCTGGAAGCAGCGCAGCGCATCATCGCCCCGCTTGAGTTCCGCCAGCGCCATCACCACCCAGGTCGCGGCATGAGTATATTGGCCGCCGTTTTCGCGCACGCCCGGCGGATAAGCCTTGATATAACCAGGATCCCTGGCGGAATTGACGAAAGGCGGCGTGAACAGCCGGATGATGCGGGCTTCCTCGTCGACCAGTTGCTCGAGCACGGCGTCCATCGCCTTGACGGCGCGGGCCGGGTCGCCCTCGCCGGACAGAACGCTCCAGGACTGCGCGATCGAATCGATCCGGCATTCAGGGCTTTCCTTGGAACCGAGCAGCGCGCCATCGTCGAACGTGCCCCGGCGATAGTAGCCGCCGTCCCATCCCGCGGTTTCGAGCGCTTTCTTCAAGTCCTTGAGATGTGCAGACCAGCGCTTTGCACGCGCCGTGTCGCCGCGTTCTTCGGCATAGGGAATGAAGGAGCGCAATGCTCCCGCCAGGAACCAGCCGAGCCAGACGCTGGTGCCGCGGCCGGCGATGCCGACGCGGTTCATGCCGTCGTTCCAGTCGCCGCCGAGGAACAGCGGCAGGCCGTTAGTCCCCTTGCGGGCGATGGCGAGATCGAGTGCCAGCGCCGCATGTTCGTAGACGCTCGCCTTATCCTCGGAAATCTCCGGCTTGTAGAAGGAGTCGTGCTGTCCCTCGAGAAGGGCCGGACCTTCCAGGAAGGCAATTTCCTCGTCGAGCACGCTCTTGTCGCCGGTGACGCTGCAATAGTGGTGGATCGCATAGCTCAGCCAGACGACGTCGTCCGAGATCATCGTGCGGACGCCGGCACCGGTTCCCGGCAGCCACCAATGCTGGACGTCGCCCTCGCGGAATTGGCGCGAGGCGGCGTTCAGGATCTGCCGGCGGGCGATCGAGGGTTCGTGCAGCAGGAAGGCTAGCGTGTCCTGCAACTGATCGCGGAAGCCAAAGGCGCCGCTTGCCTGGTAGAAGGCGGTGCGGGCCATGATCCGGCAGCCGAGGCTCTGATAGGGCAGCCAGGTGTTGACGAGATTGTTCATCCCGCGATCCGGCGTCGAGATCTGCAGCCTGCCGGTGAAATCCCGCCAGAAGCTGCGGTTTGCTTCGACGGCATCGTCGAACGAAGCCTTGCGGATATCGGCGATGACGGCGCGCGCTTCTTCTTCCGTCGGCGTATCGCCAAGGAAGAAGGTGAAGTCGCGCTCCTCGCCGGCGTTAAGCTCGATGTCGATTGCCAGAGCTGCGGCCGGATCGCCGTCGAGTTCGGTCGCGCCCGAAAGAGCAGCCGCTGACGTAACGGCCTGCGGCGCCTGGATCGTTCCCGCCTTGCCGATGAACTCGCGCCGGCTTGCGCAGACGCTCGAAGGCGTCTCGCTCGCCGCGAAGAAGGCGGTTCGGTTGGAAAAATCGATGCTGTAGGGATTGGTGGCAAACAGCGCGCCTGTCTCCTCATCGTGGCTCGATAGGATGAAGGGGGCCGTGCGTCCCGGGTTGCTGCCGAGGACCCATTCGACATAACCGTAGAGCCGCAGCTTGCGGCCGGTCGAGCCGGTATTGCGCAGGCGCAGGCGCTGCAGCTTCACCGGCTTGTCGCGGGCGATCGTCTGCGTCAGCTCAAGCGCGATCTCGTGCTGGATGCTCGAGAAGACCGAATAGCCGAGCCCATGGCGGGCTTCGAAACGAATGTCCGGCCGGCGCGACAGTGCTGCGAACGGCGTCATGACCGCACCGCTGTCGAGGTCGGCGAGATAGAAGGCCTCGCCCGAACGGTTGACCACGGCATCGTTCGACCAGGAGGTCAGCTGGTAGTCGCGCGAATTGACGCTCCAAGTGAAGCCTGCGCCTTCGGCCGACACGTGAAAGCCGAACCTGTCGTTGGAAATGACGTTGATCCAGGGCTGGGGCGTTGCATGCCCGCCGGGCAGGCGAACCACATATTCGCGGCCGTCTCGGGCAAAGCCGCCGATGCCGTTCCAGAAGTCGAGATCGCCTTCCTCTTCGATGACGACGGCCGGCACGACGGGCGGCGGCACCGGCGCGACGCGCTTGACCGGAGCCTTGTTGCGCTCGGCGCGCTCCATCTCCTGCAGCTCATCCTTCGACGGTGCAAACAGGGCGACGGCGCGGTTGATCTGGTCGACCACCTTGCCGTTCTTCGCATGCAGGGTGACGCGGGAGGCCGCGATCACCGCACGATAGGTGCTCTCCTCCATCAGGTCCTTTCGAACTGCGAAGATATGCTGACGCAAACCGTCGGCCTGGCCTATGCGGCGCACGTTCTCGCACATGGCGTCGAGCGCGTGCTGCATGTCCTGTGCGTAGGAGGAGGCGCGTTCGTTCATGATGATGAGATCGGCGGTGACGCCGCGCGAGCGCAGATATTCCTGCGCCAGCAGGGCCTCACGGGCAATGTCAAGATCCATGTCGTCGTTGACGCGCAACGTGAAAATCGGAAAATCGCCGGAGATCGCCAAAGGCCACAGCGCCGATTGCGATTGCAGGCCGGCCTCGACGGTCGCTTCGTCCTTGCGCAGCTGCATGTCGGGATAGACGAGGTAGCGTCCGAGATGCTGGAAGGCTGCCGCCTGCTGCGAGGTGACGCCGACGTGGCGCATCTGCACCTGGGTGCGTGTCCAGGCCTGGACGAGCTCATGGTTGAAGGCGTCGGGATGACGGTAGCGATTGACCGCCTTGTCGACCTCGTCGCGGTTTGGAGCGGCGATCGTCCAGAAGAACACGCTGACCTTTTTGCCGGCCGGCACACGCACGGTGCGACGCAGCGACATGACAGGATCGAGCATGAAGCCGTCGCTGCCGGAGAGCGTGGCGCCCGGATCGAAGGCCGCCGCATCGGCGAGGCTGCGGCCACGGCCGATGAACTTGCGCCGGTCGGTCTCGAATTCGGTGTGACGGGTGTCGCCGGCATTGTCGACGATCAGATGCGCGATGCTGATGTTCGGCTCGTTCGGATCGCGTTTGTTGCGTTCGGCACGAATGACGTCGCCGCGCTTACCGATCTCGGTCTTGACGAACATGCGAGCGAATGCCGGATGCGCATTGTCGGTATCATCCGAGGTGATGACAGGTTCGAGATAGGAGGTGACTTCGATGAAACGGTCTTCCGTGCCCATGTTGAGCAGGGTGACACGGCGGGCCTCGGCATCATGCTCCGTCGCGATGATGCACTCCACTTCGCTCGTCAGATCACCAATCGTCTTGGTGAACTGCGCTTTTTCGTCGGCGAACTCGACCTTGATCTTTTCGCCCTCGACCCCCTTCGGTTCTGCTGTCGCCGACCACCATTCGTTGGTGGCGGTATCGCGCAGGAAGATGAAGGTGCCCCAGCGGTCTTCGGTCGGATCGGCCTTCCAGCGGGACACGGAAAGACCGTTCCAGCGGGAATAACCGGCGCCCGTCGCCGTGAGCATCAGCGAGTAATGGCCGTTCGACAGGAACACGAGTTCGCGGTCGCGCGACGCCGGATCGCTGATCTTCCTGATCTCCGGCCGCAGCAGATCGTCCTGTATGCTGGCCGGCGTGTCGGATTCATGCTTGCCGCTCATGACCGGAATGTCGCGCGGCGCCTTTTCCTGCAGCAGAAGCTCCGCCGCCTCGATGACCGGGTCGGAATGAAAGAGTTCGCGCAGATGGCCGTTGAAGGCGACGTTGGCGACGGCGGCGATCGACATGCCGTGATGGTGGGCATAATAATTGTAGACCACCGCGCATTTCTTGCCTTCCGGCACGCGCGTCGGCGTGAAGTCGACCGCGTCGTGGAAGCCGAACTTGCCGAGCGCGCCGACCTTGCGCAGCCTCTGCAGGTTTTCGAGTGCGGCCTGCGGGTCGTACTGGCTGGCGAGCAACGATGCATAGGGCGCGATGACGGCATTGTGGCCGAGACCACGCTTGAGACCAAGCGTCGGCACGCCGAAATTCGTGTACTGATAGTTGAGGTTATGGTCACGGGCGTTGAAGGCCGCTTCCGAAATGCCCCACGGAATACCGAGCTTGCGGGCGTAGTTCATCTGCTCGACGACAACCAGATTATTGGTCTGGTTGAGGATGCCGCCGCCGCGCTCCTGCATGACGAGCGGTGGCATCAGATATTCGAACATCGAGCCGGACCAGGAGACCAGCGCGCCACGCGATCCCACCGGCACGACCTGGCGGCCGAGGCGATACCAATGCTCCGTCGGCAGGTCGCCCTTGGCGATGCCGAAGAGGCTGGTCAGGCGGCATTCGGAAGCCAGCAGATCGTAGCAGGCCTGGTCGAGCTCGCCGCTTTCGACACGGTAGCCGATCGACAACAGGCGCCGTTCCGGCCGGAACAGGAAGCCGAAATCCATCGAGAAGGCAAGATCGCGGGCCTTGTCGCGCAGCGCCACCAGCCGCGGCCGGAGCGCATCGACCTTGGAAAGATCGAAGGTGCTGTCGGAGATATGCGCCTCGCAGACCTTAACGAGGGATGCCGCCCATTGGGTGACCTCTTCGCTCTGCCTCGACTTGACCTCGTGGTCGAGATTGGCGGCGAGCTTTTCGATGTCGCGGGCGAGAACGGCGAGGTTGATGATGCGGATCGAGGCGAATTCGTGCTCGCGCTTGACGGCGGCAAGCGCATTCTGGAAGCCGACAATGCGCTCTTCCAGGCGCCGGCGCAGCGGGCGCACGGTCTTGCGGTCATCCGGCAGATCCGCCAGCACTTCGCCCAAAATGCCTGCCGTATCGCCGACACCGTCGAGGTTGCCCTGCATATGGGCCGACGGCGCCTCGGCCCAGTTGCGGCAGGCCGAAGAAACGGCGATCAGGTGGCCGGCGAGATTGCCGCTGTCGACCGCCGAGACGTAACGGGGCCCGAGCGTCTGCAGCGTATCGGAGTGATACCAGTTGTACAGATGACCACGGAATTTCTCCATTTTGTCGATCGTGGCAATCGTCTGCTCCAACCGCTCGAGCGTCTCCTCGAAGGAGAACCAGCCGAAATGCCGGCCGGACACGACGGAAAGCAGATAGACGCCGATATTGGTCGGCGAGGTGCGGGCCGCGACGATGACGTGCGGCGTTTCCTGGATATTGTCCGGCGGCAGATAATTCTGCTCGGCCGTGGTGAAGGTTTCGAAATAGCGCCATGTGCGCCGGGCGATCTTGCGCAACTCGCTCGACACGGAATCGGCAACTTCGAGCCGGTCCTCGGTCTCGGCCGACTGGCTAACATACCAGGCGACGACAGGCGAGAGGATCCACAGCAGCGCGAAGGGGATGCCGACCAGGAAGGCATTGTCCCCGGGAAGGGCTGCGAAACCCAGCGCCAGCAGCGCCAACACAGGCGCATGCCACATCTGCCTGTAATAAGAGGCGAGGGTGCCTTGCCCGCCGGCCTGAACGCTGGCGGCGGTCCGCCACTGCAGCATCAGCTTGCGGCTGACGAAGAGGCGGTAGAGCGAACGGCCGATCGCATCCGCCATCATGGCGGCCGAATCGGCAATGAAGACGATCCGCAATGCGACCTGCGCATTGGCGGCCGTGATATCCGACCAGACCGTATAGAGATGGGCGCGGGCGACGATATCGCTGGTGCGCGGGATGATGCCGTTGATGAGCGACAGCGTCGGCGCCACGAAGAGGCAGAAGATCAGCAGAATCTGCCAGACCAGCGCGCCGAGCGGACCCATGAAATACCAGCCGAGCACAGAGGCGAAGAACCAGGCGATCGGCGTCAGGGAACGGCGTAGATTGTCGAACATCTTCCAACGGCCGAGGGCCGTGACGCCGTATTTCGGATTGAACATGTAAGGCAGGAGCTGCCAGTCGCCGCGCGCCCAGCGATGCTGGCGCGAGGTCTCCACCTCGTAGCGAATCGGGAAATCCTCGACTAGCTCGAGATCGGTGACGAGGGCGCAGCGCGCCATCGAACCTTCGAGAAGATCGTGGCTGAGTACGGAATTCTCGTCGATCCGGCCCTTCAGCGAGGCTTCGAAGGCATCGACATGGTAGAGGCCCTTGCCGGTGAAGGTGCCCTCGCCGGCGAGATCCTGATAGACGTCGGAAACGGTGAAGACATAAGGATCGAGGCCGCGGTTGATCGAAAAGACGCGCTGAAAGACCGAGGCGTCCTTGCCCGTCGTCAACGACGGCGTGACACGCGGCTGCAGCACGCCGTAGCCGCTTTCGACACGGCCGGTTTTCGGATTGATGACCGGGCGGTTGATCGGATGATAGAGCTTGCCGACGAGCTTGGTGACGGCGTCGCGCATCAGGCGGGTATCGGCATCGAGCGTCATGACATATTGCACATTGGCCGGCACGGCGTTGGCGCCCGGCAGATAGGTCGTGTCGCGGTCGCCGCGCAGCAGCATGTTCAGCTCGTGCAGCTTGCCGCGTTTGCGCTCCCAGCCCATCCAGACGCCTTCCGAGGCGTTGTAGAGACGGCGGCGATGCAGCAGGTAGAAACGTGTCTTGCCGTCATAGGCATAGCGGGCGGAGAGATTGGCGATCTCGCGCCTTGCATAGTCGAGAACCTCGAGATCGGCGGGGGTCTCCTCGACCTCGCTGTCCGGCCAATCGCTGAGCAGCGCGAAATAGATTTCGCCGCGCGGATTGGCGAGATAGTGGACCTCGAGATTGCGCACGTGATCGTCGACGCTGTCGCGGTTCGAGATCAGGCAGGGCACGACGAGCAGCGTGCGCGCATCCTCCGGAATGCCCTCCTTGAACTCGTAGCCGACGAGACGCGCCGGCGTCACGAAGAAGGAAAGAAGCGTATTGAAGAGACCTGTCGCTCCCTCCGATGCCGGCAGCGAGAACATGATCAGCAGCACGGCGATTTCGATCGGACCCATGCCGGCATTCGCCATGAAGTTGCCGACAACAGCCATGGCGATGACAGTCAGCAGCATGACGGGAACAGCAATTGCCAGCCAGTTGAACTGGCGCACGGCGCGCACGAAATGCTGGGTGACCGTCGGGCGGTAATTCGCCCGGGCCTCGAGCTTCGGCCGCTGGGCGCCGGACAGGAAGCCGCCGACATTCGGTTCATGCGGCTGCGGCTCGCCGGAGGCCTTGGCGGCATCCGTCATATCGAGCGCCAACTGAGCGATTTCCATTTCGGTCAGCGGCGAACGCTTCGCCAGCTTTTCGATCTGTTTGCGATATTTGTTGCGCGAGCCGGAATCGAGAATACCGTAGTCCGAATGTTCCCAGAGCAGCTTGTCGACATGGCTGACCTGCTCGACCCAGACCGACCATTCGGTGTCGTCAATCTCCCGCAGGCTGCGGATGATGTTGCCCATCGTCACGTTGCCGGAGGAGAGACGGCTGTGTTCGGCCGTCGTCGCCTCTTCGGTGTTGCGGCCAAGCTCTTCCAGCCGCTCGTCGAGCCAGGTGATCGCCAGGCTCGAGGTCTGCGAGCCGTCACGCAGGCGATAGAGGAACTGCGTCGAGAAGGTGTTGTCCTCGGCCAGCGGTTCCAGCGTCTTAAGATAGGCGGCCGCCCTGGCCGGATCGGTCAGGCGCACCAGCTCGTCGGCCGCCTCGTTGGCGCGGCGGCGCAGCCGGCGGCTGGCTTCGACACGGCTCGAAATACGGCGAAGGTTTTCGACGAGTACGTAGCGCACCAGCGAGGGCAGCGCCCAGAGTTCACCGATCCTCAGCGTCTCGTTGGCCTGGAAACCGTCGACCAGCGCCGTCAGACTTTCCTGCGAGATCGTGCTGTGGGTATGGGCGACGTAGAGCCAGGCAAGCACCAGAGTGCGCGGAATCTCGACTCCGCCGACAGACATGGTCGGCAATTCGCGGTAGAAGCGGCGGGGGAAGTCACGCCGCACCTCCTGAATTGCCTCTTCGACGATATAATGGTTGTCCAGCAGCCATTCCGCCGCCGGCGTGATCGTCTCGCCGGCCTCGACATCCGTCGCCGTCGTACGATAGACGCGCAGGATTTCCTTCTGATTTTCCTTGTGGCGTGCGAAGAAATCGAAAGGGGCGAAAGCCGGCAGCTTGTCGACGCCGTTACGGGCGACTGCATCGCCCATCGCCTTGATGTCGTCGATCGAAAGATAGGTTGAGCGGATCGAATCATTGTGATCGATCTGCTTCATCTCGGGTTCGCGGGGAAGGCTCGGAGAAAGAATGGCAATAGACATGGGTTCGGTTCTGGATCCAAACAAAGTTATGGCTGGTTTTGCTCAGCCTTTTGCACTGCTTATCATGACTGCTACATGAACGGGCCCCAATTCGTCGAAGATCGATGAAGCTGGGGTGAATGACGTCTGGCAAGCGATGCAACCGGGCGAAGCCCTGGTCCAGGACGACCCGCGGGCGATCAATACACTCTCCGCAAAACCATGTCGAAAAGTTGGACACCATCGGAATAATTCAAGTCAAGAGGCATGCGCCGCCTGACCGATGCGCTTGCGCGACGGGGGATGGCGAGCATGCCGGCGCCTGGTTGCCGCGAGGCAGGCGCAGAGAGGATTTTCCGGATCTTCGGCTGTCCTTTGAGCGGCTTGTTCGCCTGCTCACGGTGTCCGACCGGGGCGTGCGTCGACTTGCACTCGGGCGGACCTAAAGCGCGTCGCATCAAATCTGATTCACGCAACGCACTTTAGCTCTTTGTTTTTAGGCATGTCGTTGTCCCGGAACCGCTGCACACTTCCGGGCGACATGCATTAACGGAGCAAAAGTGCCCCGAATGAGCGCTTGAGGCGGCGCCCTTTTCGAGCGCGTGATAAGGGGGAGAGGGATGTTCAAGAGGCTTGAAACGCCGAGACAGTGTCCGGCAGTCCAAAAAGGCGGCACTCGCCGCAGCCTCGGCGCCTGCCGAGGCTTGTTATTTGCCGACTATCCGACCAAGCCGAAGACCATGGCCACCACAAACAGGAATGCCGCGGCGAAGATTGTCCCATGAAGCACCGCCTGAAGCCTGTGACGCGTGGCGTGCGGCTTCTTGGTCGGTACGGAACCATAGTGGTTCACGTGAGTATGCGAAATACCCAGTTCTGCCATATGTCGCCTCCGTTTTTCTCGTGCGGCCGGTTGTGCGGCTCGCTGTTATATTTCTTATTCTCTATCAGGTAGGTAGAGATAAATTTCCGTCCAGAGGGAGCGGAAGAGAAAATTCAACCTGCTCTTAGCAGAGCGTGCGCCATGCCCAGATCAACGAGCGCTCGACGGCGTTCTCCTTCTGCGGCGGGTTGGAGGTCTCGATCCGGCGCCGGTCCTTTTCGGCAGGCATGGAGACCGTTATCTGTTCCTTGCGTTCGGCTCTGACGGGAGGATCGAGGTAGCCCATGGTCATCCCACCGAGAAAGAACATGCCTCAACCTCCATCGATCACGAAAGCTAACAATCGTTAACAGGATCATGACAGAAGCTGGGCAGCTGTCAATAGTCTAGCTGATTGGTCGTCTTTTAGGAAAACATTATCCTTAACGCCGCGCCGCTTGTTTCTTTTCAATGGCTTGAAATGATTGCCTTTCAGGCTTTGACGAACCCTTTGCTCGCGATCATCAAATTTTTCGTGTAGTCCTGTTGGACCGCGCCCTCCGCCAGCGCTCGCGAGCTCAATCGTTCGACAACGGCGCCATTGCGCATCACGGCGAGGCTGTCGCACATATGGGTGATCACACCGAGGTCGTGGCTCACCATAATGAAGGTGAGTTTGCGGTCGCGGCGGATCTGCTCGAGCAGGTTCAGCACCTCGGCTTGCACCGAGGCGTCGAGCGCCGACGTCGGCTCGTCGAGCAGCAGGATCGACGGTTCGACGATTAGCGCCCTGGCGATTGCCACGCGTTGCCGCTGGCCGCCGGAGAGCTGATGAGGGTAGCGGAAACGGAAGCCGTTGCCGAGGCCGACCTCGTCGAGCGCCCGCGCGATGCGCCTGTCGTTGTCCCCGATGCCGTGGATCGCAAGCGGTTCGAGCAGCAGCCGGTCGATCGTCTGGCGCGGATGCAGCGAGCCATAAGGATCCTGAAAGACCATCTGCACGCGCCGATAGAAGGCCTTGCTACGCTTTGCGCCTTTCAATGCTTCGCCGTCGACGTGGATCGCGCCGCTGCTGATCGGCGCAAGTCCGGCCACGGCGCGCAGCAAGGTGGATTTGCCCGAGCCGGACTCGCCGACGAGACCGAAGGATTCACCGCGTTCGACATCGATGCTGACATCCTTTAACGCGTGAAATTCGTCGTAGACGACGCTGAGATTGTCGACGTGGAGTGCTGCGCTCATGCCGCCCACTCCGGCCTGCGGTCGAGCACCGGCAGCGGATGGCGGTTCGCGCCGATCTCGGGCATGCAGTTCAGCAGTCCTTGCGTATAGGGATGCTGCGCGTGTTTGAGATCGGCGGCCGCAAGCTCCTCGACGATCTTTCCGGCATACATGACGATTACGCGATCGCAGAAAGAGGAGACCAGTCTCAAATCATGGGAGATGAAGATCAATCCCATGCCGCGCTCCGACACCAGCCTGTCCATGATTCTGAGCACATCGAGCTGCACCGTCACGTCGAGGGCCGAGGTCGGCTCGTCGGCAATCAGCAGCTCCGGCCCGGCGACCAGCATCATGGCGATCATCGCACGCTGTCCCATGCCGCCCGAAACTTCGTGCGGATGCAGGTCGAAGACGCGTTTCGGATCGCGGATCTGCACGGCCTCCAGCATGGCGAGCGCGCGCTCGCGCGCCTCGGCCTTGCCGACCTTCTCATGGGTGCGCAGCGTTTCGCAAATCTGCCGGCCGATCGTCATAACAGGATCGAGCGAATATTTCGGATCCTGCAGGATCATGGCGATGCGCTTGCCGCGCAGCCTGCGCCGTTGCCCGGCCGAGGCCTTGAGGAGGTCGATACCGCTGAAATCCAGCCTGTCGGCCGTGACGATGCCGTGTTTCGGCGTCAGGCCCATGATGGCCCGGCCGGTCTGCGACTTGCCGGAGCCGGATTCGCCGACGATGCCGAGCCTTTCCTTACCGAGCGTAAAGGAGACGCCGCGAACGGCCTCGATCATGCCGGTGCGCGTGGGGTAGCTGACCTTGAGCTTGTCGACCGTCAGAAGCGTTGTCACTGGCCGCTCTCCTTCGGATCGAGCGCGTCGCGCAGGCCGTCGCCGAGCAGATTGAAGCCGAGGCTGACGATGAGGATGGCGATGCCGGGCATCGCCGCCACCCACCATTGATCGAGGATGAAGCGCCGGCCCGAAGCGATCATCGCGCCCCATTCCGGGAGCGGCGGCTGCGCGCCCAAGCCGAGGAAGCCGAGGCCGGCGGCCGTCAGGATGATGCCGGCCATATCGAGCGTCACGCGCACGATCAGCGAGGAAATGCAGAGCGGCATGACATGGCGCACGATGATGCGCAGCGGCGAGGCGCCCATCAACCTCACCGCCGAGATATAGTCGGACCGCCGGACCGTCAGTGTCTCGGCACGCGCGATACGGGCATAGGGCGGCCAGGAGGTGATGGCGATGGCGATGATCGCGTTCTGGATGCCGGGGCCGAGCGCTGCGACGAAAGCGAGCGCCAGCACCAGCTTCGGAAAGGCGAGGAAAATATCGGTGATGCGCATCAGCGTCGCATCCACCCAGCCGCCGGCATAACCGGAGACGGTGCCGATGATCAGGCCGATCGGCGCCGAGATGACGGCGACGAGCACGACGACCAGCAGCGTCAAACGCGATCCGTAGATCAGCCGCGAAAAGATATCACGGCCCTGGTCGTCGGTGCCGAGCAGGAATTCACCCGTTCCCGGCGGCAGCAGCCGGGCATTGCGCAGATCGCCGACGACGGGATTGTGCGTGGCGATGAAATCGGCGAAGGCGGCGATGAAAAGCAGCGCCACGATGATCAGCAGGCCGACGACGGCAAGCCGGTTTGCGGTGAACTGCCGCCAGGTGACATAGGCGCGGCCGAGGCGCGCCTGCATGCGCGATTGCGGTCGGTCGGACAGCAGCCAGTCGCGGCGGCTCATCGTCGGAGATGGGCTGGCGGGAGCCGTCATCGGTTTCGCGTCCTCGGGTCGAGCGTCCGGTAGAGAAGATCGGACAGAAGATTGATGCCGATGAAAACCGTGCCGATGACGATCGTGCCGCCGAGCACGGCGTTCATATCGGCATTCTGCAGCGAATTGGTGATGTAGAGCCCGATGCCCGGCCAGGAGAAGACGGTCTCGGTCAGCACCGATCCTTCGAGCAGGCCGGCATAGGAAAGCGCGATGACGGTGACGAGCGGCACGGCGGCGTTGCGCAGCGCATGGCCCCAGATCACCCGCGTTTCCGAAAGCCCCTTGGCGCGCGCGGCGACGATATATTCCTGCGACAGCTCGTTCAGCATGAAGCTGCGGGTCATGCGGCTGATATAGGCGAGCGAGAAATAACCGAGCAGCGAGGCAGGCAGGATGATGTGGCGGAACACGTCATAGAAGACATCCCACTGCCCCTGCCAGGCGCTGTCGAGCAAATAGAAGCCGGTGATCGGCGTGAACGTATATTCGAAGACGATATCGATGCGGCCGGGAAAGGCCACCCAGCGCAGCTGCGCATAAAAGATGACGAGCGAGATCAGCGCCAGCCAGAAGATAGGCACGGAATAGCCGATCAGTCCGATGACGCGCACCACCTGGTCGGCGATGCTGCCCCGGCGCACGGCGGCGAGAACGCCGAGCGGCACGCCGATGCAGGCGCCGATCAGCGTTCCAAGCGTCGCGAGCTCGATCGTCGCCGGCATGACGCGGCGGATGTCGACCATCACAGGGTTGGTGGTCAGCACCGAATTGCCGAAATCGCCTGACAGGACGCCTTTCACGTAAATGAAAAACTGCTGGTAAAGCGGCAGATTGAAGCCCATTTCCTGTCGCACCCGCTCGACGACATGGGTGGGGGCGCGGTCGCCGAGGATGGCGAGCACGGGATCGATCGGAACGACGCGGCCGATGAAGAAGGTGACGGCCAGAAGGCCGAGATAGGTAGTGACGGCGGCGAACAGGAAGCGCCCGACCGCCTTGGCGAGGGTGCTGGCACCGCCCTTGCGGGGCCGTGCCGCCACCTGTGTTGTTTCAATGGTGCTCAAGCGACCAATCCTGCCGGATCATTCCTTGGCGATCGGACCGACGAAATTGGTATCGAAGCTCGGACCCAGCTTGAAGTCCTTCAAATTCTTGCGGTAGCCGGCTACTTCGGTCTGCTGGAAGATGATGACGAAGGGGCTGTTGGCGAGGAACTTCTTCTGAATGTCCTCGTACATGGCCGCGCGTTTGGCGCCGTCACGCTCAAGCAATGCGGCCTTGGTCTGCTTGTCGAGCTCCGGCGCTTCCCAGGTATTGCGCCATGCGAGCGTCTTCACCGTGCCAGCGTCGGAATTGTCGGGATTGCTCGTGAACGTGTCGGCATTCGAGTTCGGGTCGAAATAGTCCGACCCCCAATTGCCGATATAGATATCGTGGGTGCGGGCACGATATTTGGTCAGCGTCTGTTTGCCGTCGCCGGGAATGATCTCCAGTTTGACACCGGCCTGCGCCAGCGTCTGCTGCATCGATTCGGCAATGCCGGTCACCGGCTGCGTGTTGCGCACGTCCATCGTCACCGAGAAACCGTCCGGGACGCCGGCCTTGGCCAGCAGTTCCTTCGCCTTGGCAACGTCGAGCTTGTAGGGGTTTACATCAAGCGCGCCGAGCTGGCCCTCCGGCAGGAAGGTCTGGTGGATCTCGCCGATACCCTTAATCAGCGTCGCGCCGATCGCATCGTAGTCGACCAAATACTTGAAGGCTTCCTGAACTTCCGGCTTCTTCAGGTTCTCGTTCTTGTTGTTCAGGCTGACGTAATAGATCGTGCCCTTCGGCGCACTGGTCGTCGCCAGATCGGCATTTTTGGAAACGGCGTCGATATCGCCCGGTTCGAGATTGCGGGCGATATCGATGTCACCGGCTTCGAGCGCCAGCCGCTGGGCCGAGCTTTCCTTCATATAGCGGTAGATGACGCGATTGAGCTTCGGCTTGTCGCCGTAATAATTGTCGTTGCGCTCCAGCACGACGACTTCGTTGGCCCGCCATTCGCGCAGCTTGAAGGCGCCGGAACCGGCATAGCCGGTCTTCAACCATTCATTGCCGAAATCATTGTCGTATTTGTGCTCGGCATCCGGCGTTATCGCCTTCACATGCTCCAGCACGAGCTTCTTATCGACTACGGAGGCGACCGTCGCCGTCAGGCAGTTGAGCACGAAGCTTGGCGCGTAGGCCTTGTCGACGGTGAAGACGAACGTATTGGCATCGGCCGCCTTGGCTTTTTCGGTGACGTTGTCGCCGGTCAGACCGAACTGGGTCAGGATGAAGGCCGGGCTCTTGTCGAGCTTGACGGCGCGCTCGAACGACCATGCAACGTCTTCGGCGGTAACAGGATTTCCGGATGCGAATTTGAGGCCTGGTTTCAGCTTGAACGTATAGGTAAGGCCGTCATCCGAAACGCTCCAGCTCTCGGCGAGATCGCCCTTCACCTTGGATGTGTCGGCGAGATCGAGGCGGACGAGCAGGCTGTAGCTGTTGCTGGTGATTTCGGCGGTCGAAAGCTCGAACGCCTCGCCGGGATCCATCGTGATGATGTCGTCGATGGCAAAACCCTCGACCAGCGTGTCTTTGGGCGTTTCGGCAAAGGCGGAAGGTGCGGTCATCATCAGGAGCGAAAGGGCCGCTCCGGCGGAAAGCAGGCGGAAATTGCGGCTGAGCTTGGTGATCATCATGGTCTGTTCCCCTGTTCTTGATTGATTACGAAGCGTTTTGTCGGTCGTACCCCATTAAAACTATTGTCCGTTTTCAGCGCGTCCAGAGGCGCGCAGCGCTTTAGGCGTAGTCCTCCCGCCAGGCTTGTGCGAGAATGCGAAGCCAATTTTCACGGGCAAGTTTCGTGAGGTCCGCCTCACCATAGCCAACCTCCCTGAGAGCAGCAATCAACTTCTGATTGCCTGATGCATCGCCGATTTCCTCGGGGATCGTGGCGCCGTCGAAGTCCGATCCGAGCGCCACGCAATCGATGCCCATGCGGTTCACGAGATGGTCGACGTGGCGGATCATGTCGGCAATCGGTGTATCGCTGTCCGAGCGGCCGTCGGGACGCAGCATGGCGGTAGCATAATTGATACCGACGAGACCGCGGCTTTCGCGGATCGCATCGAGCTGCCTGTCCGTCAGGTTGCGCGCGACCGGGGTCAGCGCATGGGCATTGGAGTGGCTGGCGACCAGCGGCTGGTCGGTCGTCTTCGCCACGTCCCAAAAGCCCTTCTCGGTAATATGGGCAAGGTCGAGCAGGATGCCGAGGCGATTGCATTCCCGTACCAGCGCAAAACCGGCATCGGTGAGACCCGGCCCGGTGTCCGGCGACATCGGGAAGGCGAAGGGCACACCATGGCCGAAGACGTTGTGCCGGCTCCAGACCGGCCCGAGCGAGCGCAGGCCGGCCGCATAGAATACCTCGAGCGCCGACAGGTCGGCGCCGATCGCCTCACAGCCTTCCATATGCATGACGGCGGCGAAAGTCTCCTCCGCCATGGCGCCGCGGATGTCCTTGACCGTGCGGCAGAGACGCCAGGCACCGGCCTGGTCGAGCCGCAGCGCGATCGCCGCCATTTCGGTGGCGATCGCAAGGGACGGAAGCGGATCAAGCGGGGCAGCCATCGGCGTGACATAACGGCCGTCGGCATCCGGATCGGCGAAGACGAGATCGCCCGAGGGAATGTAGATGGCGCAGAGGCCACCGGACAGACCGCCCGCTTTCGCCCGGCGTGCATCGATATGGCCGACCGTCGTGCCGTCCGAAAATTCCGCGATAGGGTCGCTGCCGTCTTTTGAATGTGTCCAGAGTCGAAGGAGAACGTCGTTGTGACCGTCAAATACGAATTGCATCTATCTTCCTGCGCTGCCCCGAGGCGGGCGAATGAAGTGGCCAGAATAGAAAAGCTGACGGAATTCGCCATCTCTTTTTTGAAAATCGGCCATCGGCGCGAAAACGCAAAGGGGGCCGAAGCCCCCGTAAATCATGCATGATGCCGGCAGAGATCAGTGCTTGCGGCGCTTCTTCTGTCTGTAGACGTCGATCACAACAGCCGCGACGATGATGAAGCCTTTGACGATCTCCTGGTAATAGGCATCGATCCTCAAGAAGGTGAAGCCCGATGTCATGACGCCCAGGATGATGGTGCCGATGACGGTGCCGGTGATGCGGCCGACGCCGCCGGTGAGCGAGGTGCCGCCGATGACGGTCGCGGCAATCGCATCGAGCTCATATCCGACGCCCATGCTGGCCTGCGCGGTTTCCGCGCGTGCCGCCGTGACGATGCCGGCAAGGCCGGCGAGCAATCCGGCGATCACATAAACCTTGACGAGATGCGCCTCGATGTTGATGCCGGAGACGCGCGCCGCCTGCGGGTTGGCGCCTATGGCATAAGTGAACTTTCCGTAGCGTGTGTAGCGCAGCGCAATATGGAAGATCAGCGCGACGACCAGGAAGACGACGACCGGCCAGGCCTTGGTGCCGATGAAGTGAAACTGCTCGGTGACCCCGGAAACCGGTTGTCCCTTGGTGTACCACTTCGCGACGCCTCTGGCCGACACGAACATGCCGAGCGTTGCGATGAAGGGCGGGATTTTCGTGTAGGCGATGAGTGCGCCATTCGCCAGACCTGCAGCCGCCCCGATCAGCAGGCCGACCATGATCGGCACGAGAGCCGGCAGATCGGTCAGCGAGGGGAAGACTGCCCGTCCCCAGGTGGAGGACTGGGCGAAGCTTGTCGCGATCATCGCGGTCATGCCGACGACGGAGCCGGATGAAAGATCGATACCGCCCGTGATGATGACCTGCGTGACGCCGACGGCGATGATGCCGATGACGGAGACCTGCAGGATCATGATCGTCAGACGCTGCGAATTCATCAGGAAGCTTTGGCCGATGAACATCCAGCCGAGCGCTTCATAGATGAGTGCAATGCCGACGAGCACGAGGAAAATGCTGAGCTCGGTCGGTAAGCGCCGCCGCCGTTGCCGGGTTGCGAGCGGAGCCGCGCCCTCTGCTGCCTTGGTACTCATGTCAAACCTCCCTTGGGCGATTGCAGACGGCGCATCACTGCGCAGCCAGCTCCATCACCTTGATCTGCGTTGCTTCATCGCGATTGAGGAAACCGGTCACGCGTCCCTCATGCATGACCATGATGCGGTCGCTCATCCCGAGAACCTCGGGCATCTCGGACGAGATCATGATGACTGCCACGCCGTTTCGCGCCATTTCGGTGACCAGCCGGTGAATTTCCGCCTTGGCGCCGACATCGATGCCGCGCGTCGGCTCGTCGAGGATCAGGATTCGCGGATTGGTGAGCAGCCAGCGGCCGATCAGCACCTTCTGCTGATTGCCGCCCGAAAGATTTTCCGCCCGCTCGTAGAGATTGGGCGTCTTCACCCGCAGCTTCTTTGCCATGTCTTCGCAGGTCGCCTCGATCGCGCCCTGCTGCACGAAGCCGCCCTTGACATATCTGTCCTGGAGAACGGCGATCTGCATGTTCTCGAGAATATCGAGGATCAGCAGACAGCCCGTATCCTTGCGGTCCTCGGTGAGGAACGCCATCCGGTTGCGGATGGCCTCGGTCGGCGAAGAAATCGTCACCGGCTTGCCGTAAAGCTCGATCGAGCCCGCGCTTGCCGGCGTTACGCCGAAGAGCGTTTCGGCGACATTCGACCGCCCGGAACCGACCAGGCCGGCCACCCCGAGGATCTCACCCGCCCTTACCTCGAAGGAGACGTTCTTGAAGACGCCGTTGAGGCAGAGATCCTTGACGGAGAGCACGACCTCGCCGATCGGCACCTCTTCCTTGGGGAACATCTGAGTGATCTCGCGCCCGACCATCATGCGGATGATGTCGTCGCGAGTGACGTCGGTCGATGCATGCGTGCCGATATAGCGGCCGTCGCGGAACACCGAAAATTCGTCGGCGATCTCGAAAAGCTCGTTCATCTTGTGGGTGATGTAGACGATGCCGATGCCCTGCGACCTGAGGTCACGGATAATGCGAAAAAGATGCTCGACCTCGCGCTCCGTCAGCGCCGAGGTCGGCTCGTCCATGATCAGCACGTCGGAATTATAGGAAACCGCCTTGGCGATCTCGACCATCTGGCGGTTGGCGACCGAGAGATACCGGACCTCGATATCGGGATCGATTGATATATTGAGCCGGTCAAACAGTTCTTCGGTCATGCGATGCATCACGCCGTGATCGACGAAGCCGAAGCGGTTCTTCGGCTCGCGACGGATCCAGATATTTTCCGCGACCGTCATGAACGGCATCAGGTTCAGTTCCTGATGGATCATGGCAATGCCGTTCTCCAGCGCGTCGAGCGGAGATTTCAGCTGGATTTCGATGCCTTTCAGGCGGATATCGCCTTTATCGGGCGTGTAGATGCCGGCCAGGATCTTCATCAATGTCGATTTGCCGGCGCCGTTTTCGCCCATCAGCGCATGCACGGAGGCGCGCTTCAGCCGGAACTGTACGTCGTCGAGTGCGACGACGCCGGGAAACTCCTTGCGAACGCCTTCGGCGCTCAACAGATATTCCGCATTCGGAACTGCGCCGCTTGCGCGCACGGCGGCCATGGTTGTCGGGCTGACGGCCATATCATCTCCTCCGGATACGGACAGGCGGAAAGGATGCGGGCTGAGCCCGCATCCTGCTTGGCACTCGTCTCAGTTCTTGGCGACGAAGTCCTTGACGTTTTCAGGCGTGACGAGCTGGAAGGGAATGTAGACCTTCTTCTCGACCTTTTCGCCCTTGGCAAGCTTAAGGGCGGTATCGAGCGCGCCCTTGCCCTGGCCGGCGGCATCCTGGAAAACGGTGACGTCGAGATCACCTGCCTGCATGGCGGCCAGCGCGTCCTGTGTGGCGTCGACGCCGCCGATGACGACCTTGCTCATATCCTTGCCGGCTGCCTTCAGCGCCTGGATGGCCCCGATCGCCATTTCGTCGTTATTGGAGATGACTGCGTCGAACTCGATGCCGCTGGAGAGCCAGTTGGTCATCAGGTCGGCGCCCTGCGTGCGGTCCCAATTGGCCGTCTGCTCTTCGACGATCTCGATGCCCTTGCACTCATCTGTCTTGACGACGTCATGGATGTCCTGGGTGCGCATGCGCGCCGCCTGGTTGGAAAGCTCACCCATGATGACGACGGCCTTGCCCTTGCCGCCAAGAATGCGGCAAATTTCCTTGGTTTCCAGCGTGCCGGATTCCTGCTCGTTGGATGCGACGAAGGCCTGCTTGTCCGGCAGCGTGTCGACGTTGACCGGCTGGCGGTTGACGTAAACCAGTGGAATGCCGGCATCGGCGGCGAGCTTCGACATCGCCGTCGTCGCATCGGTATCGACAGGGTTGACGATGATCGCATCGACCTTGGAGGCGATGAAATTCTGGATCTGGCTCTGCTGCTTGGAAACGTCGTTCTGCGCGTCTTCGACCTGCAGGGTGACGCCGTTCAGCGTCTTGGCATAATCGGTCATGCCGTTGCGAAGAACGGTCAGGAAGTTGTCGTCGAATTTTGCCATCGACACGCCGACCGTTTCCGCGTGGGCGGCCGTCGACATGACGAGCGCCATCGCAGTGCCCAGGATAAACTTTTTCATTTTACTTCCTCCACAAACGGTGCCCGGCTGCACCCTCCTCACGCCGGAGCCCCGGGCATCTGCCCTGAAGCCGCCATTCGCTCGCGCCGCCTCTCCCGCGGCGTTCCGCAAAACGGAACAAACAAACCGTAAAATTTGTTCTTCGGAATATTCATTCCATTTTCTGGGAGCGGCGTCAAGCCTCTTTAGCGGCGACGAGATGGACCGGGCACGCAATGCCACAGGCCTTATGCCCCGGCACCTGCATTCGCTGCATTGCGGAAGACGAAGGGAGCCTCCATCTATGACGGGGTCGAAGACAGGTGGACCGCCGCAGGCGCCTTCGATCACTCGCTGCGGCCTGATTACTTGCAGATTTTGGAGACAGGACAGATGTCCATTTCGATTTATCGCCTCACCGTTCCGATGTTTCAGCGCGGCCTGGCCAGCCTGAAAACCTATCTCGACAAGGCCGAAGCCTATGCAAGGGAGAAGAACGTCGATCCCGCGATATTGGTCGCTGCGCGCCTTGCGCCGGACATGCTGCCGCTTTCCGGCCAATTTCAGCGCGCCAGCGACAGCGCCAAATTCACCCTGGCTCGGCTGACCGGCACCGACGCCCCGAAATTCGAAGACAATGAGACGACGTTCGACGAGTTGCGCGAGCGCCTGGCAAAGACCGAAGCCTATCTCGCCACATTTTCCCCGCAGGCGCTGGAAGGCGTGGAAGGCCGCCAGATCACCCTGCCGGGCAAGAGCGGTATCGTGCTTCCGGGTGATGAATATGTCACCACCTTCGCGTTGCCAAACTTCTATTTCCACGTCGCGACCGCCCACGCCATCCTGCGCAATCAGGGCGCGCCGATCGGCAAGCGTGATTATCTCGGCTAAAACGCGTCAGGGCCGGCGCGTCACCGGCCCTTTTTCCGTCAACTCGGTATAGGCAAGCGTCTGATCCAGATGCCTTGCCCTCAGCGACAGCAGTTTTTCGGCATATTCAAGCCGGGTGGCCGCATAGGCCGGATCAGCCGCGACGTTGTCGAGCTCCATCGGATCGTCGCGGAGATTGAAGAGCAGCGGCGGCAAGCCGGTAAAATGCACATATTTGAACCGCGCATCGCGGATCACCGCGAGATTGCATTGGTTGGACCGCAGTCCGAAATGCCGTTCCGCCTCGCCGGCGGCGATATCCCGGAAATCGAATTCCCAGAATGCCGCATCCCGCCATCCCGGCTCGCTCCCGCCGTTGACGAACGACATGAGCGACCGGCCGTCGAGCCCGTTTTTCGCCTCGATACCGAGCTTTTGGCACAAAGTCGGAAAAATATCCGCGGCGCTGGTGAAATCGTCGACGATCCCGCCTGCGGCACCGCTTGCGGGATCACGGATAACAAGCGGAACATGATAGCTGCCGTCGAAGAAACCGCCCTTGCCGAGCGTCCAGTGATCGCCCGCCATCTCGGCGTGATCGGAAGTGAGGGCGATGAACTATTCTCCCAGGCGCCCGCACCCTTCAGAGCCTGCCAGATGCGGCCGAGCTGCGCGTCCACCTCCGCTATCATGCCATAATAGATCGCCCGGATCGCCGCAAAGTCCTCGGAGTTCCAGCCGCTGAGCGGCCCCGTTGCACCATAGACGAAGCTGCTTTTGTCGGAGCGCGGCATGGCATAGGCGAGATAGGGGTGACTGCCCTCTTCCGCTTGGGCGTTTGCCGCACGTGCAAAAGCCGGTCCGTCACCCGGCCCGAACATTCGGTTGAACGGTTCTGGGACAGAGAATGGCGGATGCGGACGCAAAAAAGAGACATGCGCAAACCACGGCCCGTCCCGCTCGCTCATCCAGCGGATGAATTCGCCGGCCAGGAAAGCGGTCTGGGTCTCGTCGCGGGAATAGGCCGGCGCCGCATCGGAAATTTCACCGGCCTGCGCACCGACGGGAATATGGATGTCGCGGCTGATTGCATCGGCGTGGCCGCGCGACCTCAGCCAGGAGAGCCACTGTCTCTCATGCTCGGGCAGAAGCTGGCGGGCGGTGAAGCCAGGCAGCACACCTTCATAGGTCGTCAGGTGCGGATCATTGGAATCCATGCCGCGTGCATCGGGCGCCGTATCGGTATATCCAAACAGCGTCGGGTCGTACCCCGCCCGCCGGGCCGCCAGCGCCAGATTATCGAAACGGGAGTCGAGCGGCGTACCGTTGCGGCAGACGCGGTGGTTCATCTGATAGAGGCCGGTATAAAGCGTCGCCCGCGCCGGTGAGCAGGGTGCCGCCCCGGCATAGTGCCGCTGAAACAGCGTGCCTTCACGCGCCAGCGCATCGATATTTGGCGTTTTCACACACGCATGCCCGGCGGCCGACAGACAATCGCCGCGCCATTGGTCGGCCGTGATCAGCAGGACGTTCGGCCTAGCGCCCTTTTCAATGCTGGTTGGTTTTGGCATGCCAGTTCCAGGCGGAGCGGATGATCTCGGACAGATCATATTGCGGCACCCAGCCGAGCACGTCGCGCGCCTTGTCGTTATTGGCGACCAGCGTATGCGAATCGCCCTCGCGACGGCCGATATATTCGACCGGGAACGGCCGGTTCGACACGTCCTCGATCGCGCCGAGCAATTCCTTGACGGTCGTGCCGGTGCCGGTGCCGAGGTTGAGCGCCACGGACTTTCCGCCCTTCAAGAGATATTCGACGGCACGCACATGCGCATCGGCAAGATCCAGCACGTGGATATAATCGCGCACGCAGGTGCCGTCGCGCGTCTCGTAATCGCTGCCGAACACCTTGAAGCCCTGGCGGCGGCCGAGCGCGGCATCGATCGCCAGCGGGATCGCATGCGTCTCCGGCTGATGCCATTCGCCGATCCGGCCTTCGAAATCGGCGCCGGCGGCATTGAAATAGCGCAGCACCACCGAGCGCAGGCTCTTATACTGGTCGTAATCGGCAAGCGCCTGTTCGACGATATATTTCGTCCGCCCATAAGGGTTGATCGGTACCTGCCGGTGCGTCTCGTCGAGCGGCACGCTCTGCGGCAGGCCGTAGGTGGCGCAGGTGGAGGAGAAGACGAAGGCGTTGATGCCGGCGGCCTGCGCCGCCGAAAGCAGCGTCAAGGTGCCGATCACATTGTTCTCATAGAAGGAAATCGGATCCTTGACCGATTCGCCGACCTCGATCAGCGCCGCGAAATGCAGAATTGCCGCCGGCTTGTGCTTGGCTAGGACCTCGTCCAGCCGGGCGCGATCGCGAATATCGCCTTCCTCGGCCGGCCCCCATTTGACGAACTCGCGATGGCCGTTGGAAAAATTATCGAAGACGACAGGCTTGTAGCCCTTGTTCGCCAGGTCGAGGCACGTATGCGAGCCGATATAACCGGCGCCGCCGACCACAAGAACCGTTTCACCTGCCATGCACCACCCTTGTTGTTTCTGAAAAGACGGGAGAAACCTAGACGAGATACACGGCAATAAAAAGAAGGAACTGCGACAGGCGTGAATGGCAATCGGTCAAATGCCAAACCGCCCGGCGCGCCCCGTACGATTTGTGCCGGACGGCGATTCGTAAATTATTCGCGTGATTTGCATAACCGCCCGTTTTAAGGGCTCATGTGCAACGGTCCGCAGCAATCAGCCAGGGAGCGCGTGAATGAGGAAGGCATTGGTCGTCTGGGGCGGCTGGCAGGGCCATGAGCCGGAGCAATGCGCCCATATCGTCGCCGATCTCTTGCGCGAGGACGGCTTTGCGGTCGAGGTGACCGGCGATCTCGGCATCTTCGGATCTCCGACGCTCGCGAAAGCCGATCTGCTGGTGCCGATCATCACCGGCGAAACGCTGGAAAAGCCGCATGCCGCGGCCCTGGTCGAAGCAGTGCGCGGCGGACTCGGGCTTGCCGGCCATCACGGCGCGCTTGCCACCTCCTTCAAGGATAGCGCGCCTTTCCGCTATGTCTCCGGCGTCACCTGGGTCGCCCATCCCGGCAACATTATCGACTTCCGGGTCGCCGTCACGCGGCAGGACGATCCAGTCATGGAGGGCATTCCCGACTTCGACTACCGTTCGGAGCAGTATTATCTGCATTACGATCCCACGGTCGAAATCCTGGCGACCACCACCTTCACCGGCGCATACGATCCGGCTGCCCGCAATGTCGTGATGCCGGTCGTCTTCAAGCGCCATTTCGGCGCCGGCCGCATCTTCTATTCCGCTCTCGGCCATGTCGCGGCCGAATTCGACCATCCCTACATGCCGCTGATCCTGCGGCGCGGCCTCAGCTGGGCAGCTCGCCGGTAAATTTGGGAAGAGTTGCATCGAAGTCGCAAGACGACTGCCGGCAAGGCGGATCATGCGCCTGGATTGCCGCTGACTATTTTGCCGCACGGGGAATTGACAATCGCCTAACGCGCCGCTTTCAGCTGCAGGTCGTTCTCGGCAGGGGGCGCAACCCGCATCAGCCGCCCGGCTGCCTTCAGCTTCTCGATGAGGTCGTTTCCGTCGGGCGAAGCCCTTGTCAGCTCCATCTGCTCGAATTCCTTGAGCGCCTGCGCCCAATGGCTTTCCCCGCGCCCCTCCGGCCGGCCTTCCGATTCCCACAGCGAATAAGCGCGCTGGCTGACCCAGGCGTCCTTAGTGTGACTCATAACCAACCCCAGCCGAAAAATTTGGAAGCAAATATCGATCGGCAACAAAGTGCCAAAGCGGGCTTTAGGAGTCGTTACGAGGCAGCGTTATTTTTTGGCTAACGGCCATGATTCGGCGAGACTAACCGCCGATAAAGTCATACGAATTCGCGATGCGGTATACTTGCGCCTCCGCCCTCGGCACCTTGGACTGATTTGAATACCGGGTTAGGGTCGGCGCGAAACGACAGCGGTGACCCATGGCAGCAAAGACGACTCTCAACGCGAAGAACCTGGAAGCTCTCGGTGCACAACGTCTCGCCGAACTGCTGATCGAAATCAGCACCGGCAGTGCCGCCCATAAACGGCGGCTTCGCATGGAACTGGCCGGCAATCAGGGCAGCACCGAGGTCGCGCGTGAGATCCGCAAGCGCCTCGGCAGCATCGCACGGGCGCAGAGCGTCATCGAATGGCATAAGGTAAAAACCGTCAATGCGGACCTCGAAACGCAACGATCCGCGATCGTCACCGCCGTGGCCGCCGACGATCCGAAGGAAGCGTTCGATCTCATCTGGCAATTCCTCGCCGTTGCCGATTCGATATTCCACCGATCCAACAGCAGCGACACGGCCTTCATCGAGACATTCCACCAGGCGTGCGCCGATGCCGCCGTCATCGCCAGGTCCGCGGGTATCGGTATCGATGTCCTCGCCGACAAGGTCTTCACTGCCCTGCAGGATAATGACTACGGCCAATACGACCCGTTGATCGCCGAGATGGTTCCGGCGCTGGGCAAGGACGGCCTGGAACGTTTGAAGGACCTGCTGGTGCAATGGTCGAACGAACCGGAGGAGAGGCCTGCCGACGCCGACCGGAAAATTCTCGGCTGGGGCGGCAGCGGACCGATCTACCAGGACGAGATCCATGCCAAGCATCGGCGACTGACGGCACGCATCGCTTTGCAGGACATTGCCGATGCCCAGGATGATGTCGATGCCTTTATCGCCCAGCAGCCGGAAGAGACCTTGAGGGCGCCGATGGTCGCGACCGCGATTTCCGACCGCTTGCTCTTGGCTGGACGCGCCGAGGAAGCATTGAGGATTTTGGAAGGCGCCGATCACCGGGGACAGGTCGAAATGCCTTTTGAATGGCAGGACGCCCGCGCTGAAGCGCTCGACGCGCTCGGACGGGGGGAGGAAGTGCAGGCCTATCGATGGCAATGCTTCGAGGAGTCGCTGAACGGGGAGCACCTTCGCGCTTTCCTGCGAAAGCTCGCCGACTTCGACGACATCGAGGCCGAGGCGAAAGCCTTCGCCTTCGCACACGGCTTTCCCGATGTTCATCGAGCCCTGGCATTTTTCCTCTCCTGGCCCGCAGCTGCCGAGGCAGCCAAACTCGTCTCCAGGCGCCAGGCGGAACTGGACGGCGACCTCCATGAACTGATGACTCCGGTCGCCGAAATGCTGCAGGAGAAACACCCGCTCGCAGCAACCATCGTGCTGCGGTCGATGATCGGTTTCGCCCTCGATTACGGCCGATCCAGCCGTTACAGGCATGCCGCGCGTCATCTAGCGGAATGCGCGTCGCTTGCGCCTCATATCGACGATTTCGGCAAGACCCAACCCCACGACGCTTACGTCAACGAACTGATCCGTCAGCATGGAAAGAAGCATGGCTTCTGGAGCTTGATGCGTTAGGCCGAATAGCCGATCTCACGAACGGAAAGGACATCGCTATCAGGTTACTGACGCCACTATGCGGAGAGCAGGCAGCGACAAGCGTTCGGCGTAAGACCCGTTCGAAACGAGGTTGTCATCCATGTCACAAGGACAGTTTGTTACTGTGTCTTCGGTATGAAGTTGGGAAAACTGGAGCGGGCGAAGGGATTCGAACCCTCGACCCCAACCTTGGCAAGGTTGTGCTCTACCCCTGAGCTACACCCGCTCAATCCGCACCGGTCCGGGGTAGTCGTTGGACCGTGGGCGCCGCCTCGTGGCGACGGGCGCTATATGGCCTAACGGATTTTCAAATGCAACAGGGAAATGACGAAGAGACGAAGAAAAATTGGTGCGGTCGCATGAGGTCGGCGGAAAGGCCGCAAATGTGGGGCAGGGCGTCGGTGGCGAAGATTGCCAAATGATGTGCACGGACTTAATCAGGACGCCTCGCTTTTCCTCGCCATCAACGGATTGCCCGATGCCCGAAAACATGCCCAAGACGAAAGACGATCTGTTTACCTTCCTCGACGGGCTCGGCATCGCCCATAAGACGGTCGATCACGCGCCTGTTTTCACCGTGGCCGAATCGGTTGCGCTGCGCGACGAGATTCCCGGCGGCCACACCAAGAATCTTTTCATCAAGGACAAGAAGGACAGGTATTTTCTCCTGACCGTGGAGGAGAATGCCGAGGTCGACCTCAAGCAGGTGCATACCATCATCGGCGGCTCCGGCCGGGTCTCCTTCGGCAGGGCCGAGAAGCTCATGGAGTATCTCGGCGTCATTCCCGGCGCGGTCACCGCCTTCGGTGCGATCAACGATACGGCAGGAAATGTCACCTTCGTGCTCGATGCCGATCTGATGGCTGAAGAGGTCGTCAACTGCCATCCGCTCGCCAACGATGCGACCACATCGATTGCAAGCGGCGACCTCGTCCGTTTCATGGAGGCGACAGGCCATAAGCCGCTTGTCTTGAAAGTGACGTCCTGACATACGATTTTAGCGCTACAATGATGCCGGCAGGATCGGCGCGGCGGGAGATACCTATGAGCGGCAGCAACAACCCCTATAACGGTTCCTTCGGAAATCAGATGTCGGCAACGGCAAGCTTCGGCGCTCAGCCCGCGCCGGCGGCGGCCGGCAGCTATATCACTGACACGACGACGGCGAATTTCGGCAAGGACGTCATCGAGGAATCGCGCAAACAGCCGGTGCTGGTCGATTTCTGGGCGCCTTGGTGCGGTCCGTGCAAGCAACTGACACCGGTCTTGGAGAAGGTTGTCAACGAGGCCAAGGGCCGCGTCAGGCTGGTCAAGATGAACATTGACGACCATCCCTCGATTGCCGGCCAGCTCGGCATCCAGTCTATCCCCGCCGTCATCGCCTTCGTCAACGGCCGCCCGGCCGACGGTTTCATGGGTGCGGTGCCGGAAAGCCAGATCACCCAGTTCATCGACCGGATCGCCGGACCGGCCGGCGCCGATGAGGCGGCCGAAATCGAGGCTGTCCTGACGGAAGCGGCGGAGCTGCTTGCCGCCGGCAACCTCAACGAGGCCGCGCAGCTTTACGGCGCCGTCATGCAGGCCGATCCCCAGAATGCCAAGGCGCTTGCCGGAATGGCCGAGTGCATGATCGCCGCAAACCAGCATGAGCGGGCGCGCGAAACACTGACCGATCTGCCGGAGGAGCTCGCTAGAGATGCCGGCATCCAGGCGGTCTTGAAGAAGCTCGACCACATCGAGGAGGCGCGCAAGCTCGGCGATCCCGTAGCGCTCGAGCGTGATCTGGCTGCCAATCCAGACAATCACGAAGCGCGGCTGAAGCTCGCCAAGATCCTCAATGTCGAAGGCCGGCGCCACGAGGCGGCCGAACATCTGCTTCAGATCATGCGCAAGGACCGCAGCTTCGAGGATGATGGCGCGCGCCGCCAGCTATTGCAGTTCTTCGAGGTCTGGGGTTTCAAGGATCCGGCGACGGTTGCCGCCCGCCGCAAGCTTTCGGCGATGCTGTTCTCCTAAGATTAGAATATCGGCCCTTGCGTTTTCGGGCGGGGGCACCACATTCTCGTCAGAACGGGCATGCCCGTTTACAAGAATGCGGGACGGTTTCATGCAAGTCGGTAATGCCAGATACCTGAAGCCGGGCGATCTGCCCGATGCCATCGCCGTCTTCCCGTTGCCCGGGGCCCTCCTCTTGCCGGCCGGACAGCTTCCCCTCAACATCTTCGAGCCGCGCTATCTGGCGATGCTGGATGCAGCGCTTGCCGGAAACCGGCTGATCGGCATGGTGCAGCCGGCGCTCGGCGAACATGAGGACAAGGGGCACGAACCCAGCCTCGCCACCGTCGGCTGCCTCGGGCGAATCACCTCCTTCGCCGAGACCGGCGACGGGCGCTATATTGTGTCGCTGACCGGCGTCTGCCGCTTCCGGCTGCTGGAGGAGAAGGGGACCAGCGATCCCTTCCGCACCTTCCGGATCGCGCCCTTCATCGCCGACCTCTCGGCGGAGAACGAGGAGGAGGCGGTCGATCGCACAGCTCTGCTCACCGCCTTCAAAGCCTATCTCGATGCCAACAAGCTGGAAGCCGACTGGGAGAGCGTCGAGAGGGCGAGCAATCTGACGCTGGTCAATTCGCTCGCCATGATGTCGCCGTTCGGACCGGCCGAAAAACAGGCTCTCTTGGAGGCGCCCGATTTGAAGACGCGAGCCGAGACGCTGATCGCCATTACCGAAATCGTGTTGGCGCGGGTCTTCGGTGACTCCGACACGGTTCTGCAGTAAACTTCGGCCATGGACGAAAAACTGAGCCGCGTCGATCCGAAACTGTTGGAGCTCCTGGTCTGCCCGCTCTCCAAGGGCCGGCTTTCCTATGACCGCGAGCATAATGAGCTCGTTTCGGAAAAGGCGCGCCTTGCCTATCCGATCCGCGACGGCATCCCGATCATGCTGGTGTCCGAGGCGCGGCGCCTCGACGAATAGGGCTTTTCATCATTGTCTCTAATGCATGTCGCCCGGAAGTGTGCAGCGGTTCCGGGATAACGACATGCATCAAAACAAGGGGCTAAGCGCGTCGCATGAATCATATTTGACGCGACGCGCTTTAAATCGTCTGGCCGGCCAGCAGGCGGGGGTTGTTCTTCGCCGTCGTTCCGGCCGCCTGGCCGATGAAGAAGGATTTGAGGCGCGGCAGCCGGTCGACAATGCCGAGACCGACATCGCGGGCGACGCGGATCGGCATTGCGTCGTTGGAGAAGAGCCGGTTCAGCACGTCGGTCGTCACACCCATGCGGAAAGTGTCGAAGCGCCGCCAGGTTTGGTAGCGCTCGAGAATGTTGATCGAACCGATATCGAGGCCGAGACGATCGGCTTCCACGACGGTTTCGGCCAGCGCCGCCACATCCTTGAAGCCGAGGTTCAAACCTTGTCCTGAAATCGGATGGATGCCGTGGGCGGCGTCGCCGGCGAGTGCGAAACGCGGGGCGACGAAGGCGCGGGCAAGCGTCAGGCCGAGTGGAAAGGCGCGCTTGTCGCCGATTACCTTCAGCGCCCCGAGCTTGTGGCCGAAACGGCGTTCCAGCTCTTCTTCGAAGACCAGCTCGTCGGCGGCGACCAGCCGGTCGGCATCATGCGTGCGCTCGGTCCAGACCAGCGAGGAGCGGTTGTTCCTGAGCGGCAGGATGGCGAAGGGGCCGGCCGGCAGGAAATGCTCCTCGGCGCAGCCCTCATGCGGCCGCTCATGTTCGACGGTCGCGACGATGCCGGACTGGCCGTAGTCCCAGGTGACGGTCCTGATGCCGGCGAGGTCGCGCAGCTTCGAGCGCACGCCGTCGCAGGCAACGACCAGACGGGTTTCCAGCATGCTGCCGTCCGAAAGCATGACGGTGGCATGGCTGTCCTCAGTCTTGAGCTCCGTCGCGCCGAGTCCGTGGCGGATGTCGATGCCGAGCCGTTCGCAAGCGCCGCGCAGAGCTGCGACCATGGCGACGTTCGGGACCATGTGTGCGAACGGCCGGCCTTCGGCCACTTCGCCGTCGAATGTCAGGAAAACCGGGCGCACCGGGTCGGAGGTTCTCGAATCGGTGACGATCATCTTGGTGATCGGCTGAGCTTCCGGCTCGATCTCGTTCCAGATGCCGAAGATTTCGAGCATCTTCACCGCGGCGGCGATGACGGCGGAAGCGCGCCCGTCGCCTTTCCACGCATGCTCGGGTGCGGCCTCGACCACCGAGACTTTCAGATGCGGGGCTGCCTGCTTGACCGCAACGGCAGCGGAAAGGCCGACATAGCCCCCGCCCACAACCAGCATATCAAGCATCACGCCGCTCCCGTACCTTGTGCCTCAGATGTGATCTATATAGATCATCGCCACTTCACTTCCTACCGCCGGGAGGCATACAAAATGACGCGCGAAACACCAGGGTCTTCGGCGATGGAGAGGCTGCTTGCGACGCTCGACCTGGAGCCGATCGAGGTCGACATCTTCCGCGGCCGCAGCCCTCAGGCCGGCTGGCAGCGGGTCTTCGGCGGGCAGGTGATCGGCCAGGCGCTGATGGCGGCGCAGCGCACCATCGAGGCTGAGCGTTTCGTCCATTCGCTGCATGCCTATTTCATGCGGCCTGGCGATCCCGCAGTGCCGATCATCTATCAGGTGGAGCGCATCCGCGATGGATCGAGCTTCAATACCAGGCGTGTCGTCGCGATCCAGCACGGCCGCGCGATCTTCGCGCTGTCGGCCTCTTTCCAGCTGGAAGAGCCGGGCTTCGACCACCAGATCGCCATGCCCGAGGTGCAGATGCCGGAGGCGCTGCTCGGCGAGCAGCAGATCAAGGAGCAGTATCTCGCACATGCGCCGGAGGCGATCCGGGCATACTGGCAGCGCGAGCGGCCGATCGAGATCCGCCCTGTTTCGCTGACCCATTATTTCTCCGACAGGAAGCTCGATCCCAGACAGGATGTCTGGGTGCGGGCGACCGGGCCGGTTCCCGACGATCGGCGCTATCAGGCGGCAGTCCTCGCCTATCTCTCGGACATGACGCTGCTCGATACGTCGCTTTATGCGCATGGCACGTCGATCTTCGATCAGAGCCTGCAGGTGGCGAGCCTCGATCACTCCATGTGGTTCCATCGGCCCTGCAGGCTCGACGACTGGCTGCTCTATACGCAGGATAGCCCGTCGGCTTCCGGCGCCAGGGGGTTGACACGCGGCAGCCTGTTTACCCGGTCGGGATTGCTCGTCGCCTCGGTCGCCCAGGAAGGTTTGATTCGTAAAAAGGCAAATGAATAAATAATAGGCATATTTCGAATTTTGGGCATTATTTGTGCGCTTGATGGTCAATCATCTGCCTCTTTATTGGCGCCATCTTATTTAACCTATATTTTTCAATAACTTATATCGAGCCGCGAATCTGGCACGTCCTTTGAATGTATATCGCCGGTCGCTGTTCAGGAACGTCAGCGGCAAGGAGAGTCGGCTCCGCGCCGAGGATAACGAAGGATGGGAAAACCAGATGAAAATTGTGATGGCTATTATTAAGCCGTTCAAGCTCGATGAGGTCCGCGAAGCGCTTACGGCGATCGGCATTCAGGGCCTGACCGTGACCGAAGTGAAGGGCTACGGGCGCCAGAAGGGGCATACCGAAATCTACCGCGGCACCGAATACGCGGTCAGCTTCCTGCCGAAGCTCAAGATCGAAATCGCCGTCGCATCCGAACTTGTCGACCGGGCCGTCGAAGCCATCGCGGCGTCGGCCAAGACCGGCCAGATCGGTGACGGCAAGATTTTTGTCTATTCGATCGACCATGCCGTGCGCATCCGTACGGGCGAAACCGATTCAGAAGCGCTGTAAAGAACGGCAGACCAAGGAGCTTTTTTCAATGTCAATCTCGAAGTTTTCCTCCACCTTTGCGCGGGTTTGCGCAGCAACGGCTGCGCTTCTGGCGCCGGCGGTCGCTTTTGCCCAGGAGGCTGCGCCTGCCGCTGCTGCCGCCGCCGCTCCTGCTCTGACGATGGACAAGGGTGACAACACCTGGATGCTCGTCTCCTCGGCGCTCGTCCTGCTGATGACCATCCCGGGCCTCGCGCTCTTCTATGGCGGCCTCGTCCGCGCCAAGAACATGCTCTCCGTGCTGATGCAGGTCTTCATGATCACGGCCGTCGTGTCGCTGCTCTGGGTAACCTACGGCTATTCGCTCGCCTTCACCGATGGCGGCTCGCTGAACAGCTTCGTCGGCGGCTTCTCCAAGGCGTTCCTTGCCGGCGTCAACACCTCGTCGCTGGTCGAGACCTTCTCGAAGGGCGTCGCCATTCCCGAATACACCTTCATCGTCTTCCAGATGACCTTCGCCTGCATCACGCCCGGCCTCATCGTCGGTGCCTTCGCCGAGCGCATCAAGTTCTCGGCCGTCATGCTCTTCGTCGTGCTGTGGGTCACCTTCATCTACTTCCCGATGGCGCATATGGTCTGGTTCTGGGGTGGTCCGAGCTCCTACACCTCGCCGGCCGGCCTGATCTTCTCCTACGGTGCAATCGACTTCGCCGGCGGCACGGTCGTTCACATCAATGCCGGTATTGCTGGTCTCGTCGGTGCTATCATGCTCGGCAAGCGCACCGGCTATAAGAAGGAAATCATGGCTCCGCATTCGATGACGCTGACCATGGTCGGAGCATCGCTGCTGTGGGTCGGCTGGTTCGGTTTCAACGCCGGCTCCAACCTTGAGGCCAACGGCTACGCATCGCTTGCCATGATCAACACCTTCGTCGCGACGGCTGCCGCCGCCGTGTCCTGGTGCATCGTCGAAAGCCTCGCCCGCGGCAAGGCTTCGATGCTCGGCGGTGCTTCCGGTGCCGTCGCCGGTCTCGTCGCCATCACGCCTGCGGCAGGCTTTGCCGGCCCGATGGGCTCGATCGTTCTCGGCCTGATCGTCTCGCCGGTCTGCTACTTCTTCGTCGACGTCGTGAAGAACAAGTTCAACTACGACGACAGCCTCGACGTCTTCGGCGTGCATTGCATCGGCGGCATCATCGGCGCTCTCGGCACCGGTATCCTCGTCAATCCGGCGCTGGGCGGTGCAGGCATCGTCGACTATTCGACGGCCGATTTCGCCGCCACCTATGCCGGCACTGCAACCCAGGTCCTGAACCAGGCAAAGGGCGTCCTGACGACGCTGCTGTGGTCGGGCATCGGTTCGGCGATCCTCTACAAGATCGTCGACGTCGTCGTCGGCCTGCGCGTAAGCGTCGAGGCCGAGCGGGAAGGTCTCGACCTTTCGACCCACGGCGAAGCCGCATATCACTCGTCTTGATCAATGGGTTTGCGGCGCCCGGCAGAAGGGCGCCGCTTCACGGCCCGTCGCGGCCTGTCTAATCATAGACCGCATTCGGCCCGGACCTTTCAAGGTTCGGGCCTTTTTTGGTTTCCCTGTTCGGAATGCGCGTCCAGCCATGCATGGTTAACATCGCATTAACCCGGCTCTGGTTAGGTAGAGCGGACGCATTTGGCATGGCGAAGCTTCGGTGATTCGCCTGCCCTCAGGCATTGGACGGGTTAGACACATGGCAAGAAGCACGTCGCCGGCGATGGATGGCCGTCCGGATCGGTTCTCCTTCTCGGCATTCATGCTGCGGCAGATCCAGGCGCTCATCGGCTTTGCGATCTTTCTGTTGCTGGCGTTCTGCGTTGCGGCGCTGGCGACATGGAACGTCGCGGATCCCAGCTATTCCTACGCCACCGCCAACCTGCCGACGAATATCCTCGGCTACAGCGGCGCGGCCTTTGCCGATATCGTCATGCAGTTCCTCGGGCTTGCCAGCGTCGTTTCGATGCTGCCGATCGTCGCCTGGGCGCTGACGATGATTTCGGGCCGCCCCTTCAACCGCATTCCCGCCCGCATCGGCGCCTGGCTTGCCGGTTCGGTTTTGTCCTCTGCCGTCATCGGCTGTTTCCCGCCGCCGCTCACCTGGCCGATCCCGAACGGCATCGGCGGCGTCGTCGGCGACATGATCCTGCGTTTTCCCGCGCTCTTCGTCGGCGCCTATCCCACCGGCACCTTCGCCATGGTCGTCGGCTGCATCTTTGCCGTGCCGACCGCCTGGATGATGCTGTTTGCATCGGGCCTCGTCGGCCGCAGCGAAGCGGATGACGAAATCGTGGACGATTACGTCGAGACGCCAAGCAGGGCGCGGGTCGTCGGTGAGGAGGACGAGGAGGATGAGTCGCGCTGGGTCGCTTTCAGCGGCGCGATGACACATGCCTGGTACATGAGCCAAGGGCGGCTGCGCCGGCTCTTCGGAATGGGACCGCGCAAGCGGCGCCAGGGCGATTTCGAATCGCCCTATGATTTCAACGATGATGAGTTCGGCACGCTGAACGAACCGGTCCGCGCCAAGGCGCCCGCCGTGCGCGGCGAGCGCATGGAACCGTCGATGGAGCCATCAATGGGGGCAAGGGCGGCTTCGCCGCGGCGCGTCGTCACCGCACCGTCGCTTTCCATCGACGACGAGGATGAGGACGACGATCCGCCTTTCGATACCGACATGCCGCCGCGCCCGGCCGATATCCTGCCTGACGACGATGACGACGACTGGATGATCCGCGCACCGGCGAAAGCCGCAGGCAAGCCGGAGCCTCGCGTCGTGCCCGCGGCCGCACGGCCCAAACCCGGTGCCCGTGTCGAGCGTGAGGCGCAGGGTTCGTTCATTCGGCCCGAGGGTTTTCAGCTGCCGTCGATGCACCTGCTCGCCGAACCGAGGAACGTGGTGCGCGATTCGACGCTATCGGCCGACGCGCTGGAGCAGAATGCCCGTATGCTTGAGGGCGTCCTCGAGGATTTCGGCGTCAAGGGTGAGATCATTCACGTCCGCCCCGGCCCCGTCGTCACTCTTTACGAACTGGAGCCGGCGCCCGGCATCAAGTCGTCGCGCGTCATCGGCCTTGCCGACGATATCGCCCGCTCGATGAGCGCCATTGCCGCCCGCGTCGCCGTCGTGCCGGGCCGCAACGCGATCGGCATCGAACTGCCGAACCAGACGCGCGAGACCGTTTTTCTGCGCGAATTGATCGCCTCACGCGATTTCGACGGTAGCAAGGCCAAGCTTGCCATGGCGCTCGGCAAGACGATCGGCGGCGAAGCCGTCATCGCCGACCTCGCCAAGATGCCGCACCTGCTCGTCGCCGGCACCACCGGCTCGGGCAAATCGGTCGCCATCAACACGATGATCCTGTCGCTGCTCTATCGCATGACGCCGGAACAGTGCCGGCTGATCATGATCGACCCGAAGATGCTCGAACTCTCCGTCTATGACGGCATTCCGCATCTGCTTTCGCCTGTCGTCACCGATCCGAAGAAGGCCGTCGTCGCGCTGAAATGGACCGTGCGCGAGATGGAAGAGCGCTACAAGAAGATGTCGAAGATCGGCGTGCGCAATATCGACGGCTTCAACACCCGCGTCGAGCAGGCCTTGTCCAAGGGCGAGGCGATCTCGCGCACGGTGCAGACCGGCTTCGACCGCCATACCGGCGAAGCAATGTACGAGACCGAGGAGTTCGACCTCAGGCCGATGCCCTATATCGTCGTCATCATCGACGAAATGGCCGACCTGATGATGGTCGCCGGCAAGGATATCGAAGGCGCCGTCCAGCGTCTGGCGCAGATGGCGCGTGCCGCCGGTATTCATGTGATCATGGCGACGCAGCGCCCGTCGGTCGATGTCATCACCGGCACGATCAAGGCGAACTTCCCGACCCGCATCTCCTTCCAGGTCACCTCGAAGATCGACAGCCGCACCATTCTCGGCGAACAGGGCGCCGAACAGCTGCTCGGCATGGGCGACATGCTCTACATGGCGGGCGGCGGGCGTATCCAGCGCGTGCACGGCCCGTTCGTCTCGGATGTCGAGGTCGAAGAGATCGTCTCCTACCTGAAGACGCAGGGCTCGCCGCAATATCTCGATGCGATCACCGCCGATGATGACGAGGATGGCGATTATGGCGGCGGTGGCGGCGGCCCTGCCGGCACGTCGAACCTTTCGGATTCGGAAGATCCCTATGATCAGGCCGTCGCCGTCGTGTTGCGTGACGGCAAGGCCTCGACCTCCTATGTCCAGCGCCGGCTCGGCATCGGCTACAACCGCGCCGCTTCGCTGATCGAGCGGATGGAGAAGGAGGGCATCATCGGGCCGGCCAACCATGCCGGCAAACGCGAAATCCTCGTTCCCACAGAAGACGACATCCTCGACCGCTGAGATAACAGCGATATATTTCAGATATGGCCGCTTTTGCGGAAACCCGATCGCAGCAAATCCGTTACCTCTCGCGGGCCGATCGCAATGCCTTGAAGACGCCGCCTTTCGGCAGCATGCAGATCGCATAAAGGAGATTTAGATGCGTAACTCCGATTCCTTCCTCTCCGGCCTGACGATGACGCGGCGCGATCTTCTCGGCGCTTTCTGCGTGGCTGCGATGGCAAGCGCCATTCCCTTCGGTGCTCTCGCGCAGGCGGCGGCGCCCGCCTCCGGCACGGCGCAGGCGATTGCCGACCACTTCTCCGGCGTCAAGACGATGCAAGGCGAATTCGTGCAGTTCGGCCCGCGCGGCGAGCAGACCGGCGGCAAATTTTTCATCCAGCGCCCCGGCAAGCTGCGTTTCAACTATGACGACCCGTCGCCGATGCGGGTAATCGCCGACGGCAAGAATGTCGCCATCGGCAATACCAAGCTCAAGACCTGGGATCTCTATCCGCTCTCCAAGACCCCGCTCAGCCTGCTGCTGGCGCAGCGTATCGACCTGTCGGCCGGCATGGTGAAGGGCGTCAAGGAAGAGTCGGATCTGACGACGATCGCGCTCGGCAACAATACGGTGTTCGGAAACTCGACCATCACCATGATGTTCGACCCGAAAACCTATGACCTGCGTCAGTGGACGATCACCGACAATCAGGGCAAGGACACCTCGGTGATGATTTTCAACGTCAAAACAGGCGTGCAGTTCGACGATCGCGTCTTCCGGGTTCCCTATGAGAGCATTCCCGGCACGCCGCAATCGCGCGACTGAGCCTTTTCGGTTGATCTCCTGGCGCTTTTGCACGCGCCCCGGTTCCCTCCAGTCCGCCTTTGTTCTAAAGCCCTTTCATGAAAGCGTGAAAGGGCTTGCCGCATGGGCTTTTCGATTACCACCTGGAATATCAATTCGGTGCGGCTGCGCATGCCGATCGTCGAGCAGCTCGTTCTCAAGCACAGGCCCGATATTCTCTGCCTGCAGGAAACCAAGGTGCCGAACGAGCTCTTTCCTGCCGCGCCGTTGCGGGCCATGGGCTATGAGCACATCATCATTCACGGTCAGAAGGGTTATCACGGCGTGGCGATCGCCTCGCGCATTCCGCTGACCGAAGACCACCGGCAGGATTATTGCGGCGTCGGCGACGCCCGCCACATATCGGCGATCTTCGAACGCGGCAATCGCCGCATCCGGCTGCATAATTTCTACGTCCCGGCCGGCGGCGACGAGCCGGACCGGACGATCAATCCGAAATTCGGCCATAAACTCGATTTCATCGAGGAGATGAAGCTCTTGAAGGCCAATGGCGAGGCCAATACCTCGGCCATCCTGGTGGGTGACCTCAACATCGCGCCGCTCGAACACGACGTCTGGTCGCACAAGCAGCTGCTGAAGGTCGTCAGCCACACGCCCGTCGAAACCGACGGGTTGCTCGAGGTGATGAAGCGCGGCGCCTGGCTCGATCTCATGCGCCAGCACGTACCGGCCAGCGAGAAGCTCTATACCTGGTGGAGCTACCGTGCCAAGGACTGGGAAGCGGCCGACCGCGGCCGCCGGCTCGACCACATCTGGTCCTCATCGGATCTCGGGCCGCACCTGAAGCGGATCGAAATCCTGAAGGAAGCGCGCGGCTGGGATCGGCCCTCCGACCATGTGCCGGTGACGGCGCATTTCGATCTGTGACGCCGATCAGCTGAATCGATGGAACTGGCTTGCGGCCTTGGCCGCGAGCTCGGCGAGATTGTCGCGGATGCGGTTTTCGATCAGCCGAGCCGCGTCCGGATATTCCTCGATCAGCCGATGGAAGAGGGCGCGGGTGATGCGGATGATGCTGGTGTCTTCGCGCGCGATCGCGGTGAACTTGCGCTCGACCAGCGTCACCAGCGCCAGCTCGGAAATCAGCGTGCCGGGGCCGGCAACGGCATCAGCCCGCTGCATGCCGTCGCTGCTCGTCGTGCGGAGTTCCAGGCTGCCGCTCAAGACGACATAGGCGCTCTCGGCCGGCGCGCCCTGGCGAAACAGCATCTGGCCGGCGGCGATCATGCGCCGGTCGGCGCCGAAGGCAATCAGTCGCAGCTGGTCCTCGCTCATGTCCTTGAACAGCGGAAGCTGCGAGAGCAGGTGAATATCGTCCGTCAGCGCCATGCGGGCTTTTCGCCTTAGAGCAATTCCAACAAAACTGCGTAGCCGTTTGGGTGCGGAACTGCGTGAAAACAGAGAGATAGAGCATTTCCGTGATTCGGAGAAACCGAGATGCTCTAGGGTATGATCTTGTAGCCGCCGTTTTCCGTCACCAGGATTTCGGCATTGGAGGGATCGCGCTCGATCTTCTGGCGCAGCCGGTAGACATGGGTTTCCAGCGTATGCGTGGTGACGCCGGAATTATAGCCCCAGACCTCTTCGAGAAGCACGTCGCGGGTGACGACCTTCTGTTCGGCGCGGTAGAGGTAGCGGATGATCGCCGCTTCCTTTTCCGTCAGGCGGATCTTCTGGCCGTTGTCGGTGGTGAGCAGCTTCTGGCTCGGCTTGAAGAGATAGGGGCCGACGGTGAAGGTCGCGTCCTCGCTCTGCTCGTGCTGGCGCAGCTGCACGCGGATGCGCGCAAGCAGCACGGCGAAGCGGAAGGGCTTGGTGACATAGTCGTTGGCACCGGCCTCAAGGCCGAGGATCGTGTCGGAATCGGTATCGTGTCCGGTCAACATGATAATCGGCGCCTTGAAGCCGCCCTTGCGCAGGAGCTTCACCGCTTCGCGGCCGTCCATATCAGGCAGGCCGACATCCATGATCAAGAGGTCGACCGGCGTCGAACGGGCGGTCGCCACACCCTTGCCGGCGTTGGCTTCCTGCAGAACCGTGAATTCCTCGTAAAGCGACAGTTGCTCCGTCAGCGTCTGTCGAAGGTCCTCGTCGTCATCCACCAGAAGAATGGTGCGTGCGGTCATGCCGTTGCGTCCTCATGTTAGGTCCCCTAGTCCTACGCCAAATTGCGGGTTTGGCAAGGATCGGCCGGCGGTGCTGTTGCCGGGCAGGTTTTCATATGATTTCAATTAAAGCCTCAAGCAATGCAAGACATGCGAGAAAAATGGAAAAAGCAAGGCGGAGCCGGGGGATGAAGCCGTCCACGGTCGTGGTGCGCCCGGCGCCGGGAAAGAAGAGTCGGGCGATCGTGCGCATTGGCACAATCACTGTTCCGGCTGCCATCGGCCGCTCCGGCCGCACCGTGACAAAACGCGAGGGCGACGGCGCCACTCCGATCACATCGATGAAGCTGATATCAGGCTTCCGGCGCGGCGAGCGGAATGGCCGGCTTGTCACTTCGCTTCCCATCCGCCGGATCCGTGCCGATATGCTCTGGTGCGATCAGTCCGGCAATGCCAACTACAACCGCCTCGTCAGGGCGCCGTTCGGCGCTGGCCACGAGGAGATGCGGCGCAGCGACGGGCTCTACGATATCTGCCTGGTGATGGACTGGAACATCTCCTGCCGGGCGCGCAATCGCGGTTCGGCGATTTTCTTCCATCTCATCCGGCCGGGCTATGAGCCGACGGCCGGCTGCGTGGCTGTGAGTCTCGGCGACATGCGCCGCCTCCTGCCGCATCTTCGCAGGGGGACGATTGTCCGGGTGGTCTGATTGTCTTCATGATGCGGCTGCCTATATCTTTCCGGTGACCGAACGCTCAGGCTGAGATGCGTTCCGGGACGCCCCAAGTTCGGGCGCAAATCATGCCTCGTCCAATTCTTCAAACTCCCGGAGATATATTGTGATCGCTCAACCCATCATCACTTTCCATGACGGACATTCCATTCCGCAGGTCGGGCTCGGAGTCTGGCAGACGCCGCAGGAGATTGCCGCCCCGACGGTGCGCACTGCCATTGCCGCCGGCTATCGCCATATCGATACGGCGTCCGGCTACGACAATGAGGAGGGTGTCGGCGAAGGCATCCGCTCTTCCGGCCTCGACCGCAAGGACATCTTCGTTACCACCAAGCTCAGGAACACCGATCAGGGCTACGACAATACGCTGCGTGCCTTCGACGGCAGCCTGAAGAAGCTCGGCTCCGACTATGTCGACCTCTACCTCGTTCACTGGCCGTCGCCGCATCGCGGCCTCTACACCGAGACCTGGAAGGCGTTCGTGCGCATAAGGGAAGAGGGGCGCGCCCGCTCGATCGGTGTGTCGAATTTTTATTCCGAGCATCTGGAGCGGATCATCGGCGAAACCGGCGTCGTTCCTGTCATCAATCAGATCGAACTGCATCCCGACTTCCAGCAGAAGGCGGCGCAGGAGGCACATAAAAAGCTGAACATCGCTACCGAATCCTGGAGCCCGCTCGGCCAGGGGCAGTTCATCTCGAACCCGGTCATCGGCGAGATCGCCAGAAAACACCGGAAGACGCCGGCTCAGGCCATTATCCGCTGGCACATCGACACTGGCCTCGTCGTCATCCCGAAATCGGTGACGCCGTCGCGCATCGAGGAGAATTTCCAGGTGTTCGACTTCAAGCTCGATGCCGACGACATGGCCGCGATCGCCAAGCTCGACAGCGCCGGCGCCCGCATGGGGCCGGACCCGATGACAGCGGCTTTTTGATTGCCGGTTGCGATCAATACCGCCGATCTCAACGCCGCAATATAAGAAGCCGCCCGATGCGCTAAGAGGCAGCGGGCGGCTTTATCTTTCATTCCGCCGGACGGATCAATTCCACTCGCGGATATCGACGAAGTGACCGGCGATTGCGGCGGCGGCGGCCATTGCCGGCGAGACGAGGTGCGTACGGCCCTTGAAGCCCTGGCGGCCTTCGAAGTTGCGGTTCGACGTCGAGGCGCAGCGTTCGCCCGGCTTCAGGCGGTCGTCGTTCATGGCGAGGCACATGGAGCAGCCCGGCTCGCGCCAGTCGAAGCCGGCAGCCTTGAAGATTTTGTCGAGGCCTTCGGCTTCCGCCTGTTCCTTCACAAGACCGGAGCCCGGAACGATCATGGCGTTGACGGTCGAAGCAACGGTCTTGCCTTCAACCACCTTGGCGACGGCGCGCAGGTCTTCGATGCGGCCGTTGGTGCAGGAGCCGATGAAGACCCGGTCAATGCTGATGTCGGTCATCGGCGTGCCCGGCTTGAGGCCCATGTACTCGAGCGCGCGCCACTTGGAGGCACGCTTCGTCTCATCCTGGATTTCATCAGGATTCGGCACGATGCCCTGGACCGAGACGACGTCCTCAGGCGAAGAACCCCAGGAGACGATCGGCGGCAGTTCGGCGGCGTTCAGCTTGACGACGCGGTCGAAATGAGCGCCTTCGTCTGACTGCAGCGTCTTCCAGTAGGCGATCGCCTGTTCCAGCGCTTCGCCTTTCGGCGCGCGCGGCTTGCCCTTGATATATTCGAAAGTGACTTCGTCGGGGGCGATCAGGCCGGCGCGGGCGCCGCCTTCGATCGACATGTTGCAGATCGTCATGCGGCCTTCCATCGACAGCGCACGGATCGCTTCGCCGGCATATTCGATGACGTAGCCAGTGCCGCCCGCCGTGCCGATCTCACCGATGATGGCAAGAACGATGTCCTTGGCGGTGACGCCGTGCGGCAGCTGGCCGTCGACCTGCACAAGCATGTTCTTGGCCTTCTTCTGGATCAGAGTCTGGGTGGCAAGAACATGCTCGACCTCAGACGTGCCGATGCCATGAGCGAGCGAGCCGAAGGCGCCGTGAGTGGAGGTATGGCTGTCGCCGCAGACGATCGTCATGCCGGGCAGGGTGAAACCCTGTTCCGGCCCAATGATGTGCACGATGCCCTGGCGTTTATCGTTCTCGGAATAATATTCGACGTTGAACTCGGCGGCATTCTTGGCGAGCTGCTCGACCTGGATGCGGCTTTCTTCGTTCTTGATGCCGAGATGGCGATCCGGCGATGTCGGTACATTGTGGTCGACGACGGCGAGGGTCTTTTCCGGCGCGCGGACCTTGCGGCCGCTCATGCGCAGGCCTTCGAAGGCCTGCGGCGAGGTGACCTCGTGGACCAGGTGGCGGTCGATGTAGAGAAGACAGGTTCCGTCGGCCTGTTCGTCGACCAGGTGGTCGTCCCAGATCTTGTCGTAGAGGGTACGCGGTGCGCTCATAGCGGTAAGTCCGTTTTGGATGCTTTTGGAAAATCGGGAAAAAGCGGATCAGGCTCCGCCGGCCGTCATTCGATCAACGAAGTCGGCTGTTGAGCGCACCGGATACGCATGCAAAGAACCGCGCCGGCAGGCGATAATGGTCCTGCAGTACGAAAATATGCGCGCCAGTGCATCTGAACTTGGATTCCATCGCCCGCATATAGCGATTTTTGAACGAAACGGCAATTCGAATCGTGCTGTGGCTCAGCGCGGCTTCTGCTTCATCTTCTTTTCAATGCGCCGCAACGCCAGCGACAGGCCGATCGTCAGGATGAGGTAGATATAGGTGACGATCGAATAGGTCTCGAAGAAGCGGAAGGAGCCGGAGGCGTAGACCTTGCCCATCTGGGTAATGTCGGCCACGCCGAGAACCGAGACAAGAGACGAATCCTTCACCATCGAGACGAAGTCGTTGGAGAGCGGCGGGAAGATGACCCTGATCGCTTGCGGGAAGACGACGAGCCGGAAGCGGCGGTAGCGCGACAGGCCGAGGGATTTGGCCGCCTCGATCTGGCCGGTATCGACCGACTGGAAGCCGGCACGGAAGATCTCGGCAATGAAGGAGGAATAGCCGATCATCAGAGCGATGATGGCGCGCCACATCAGCGAAAGGTCGCGCACGAGAATCGGTTCGGCGACGCCGCTCTTCACCAGTGGCGTGATGATGAAGTTATAGACCGCGACAAGGCCCGGGGCGCCGACGAAAGCGATGTAGAAGAGCAGCACCAAGATCGGGATGCCGCGGATGATCTCGATATAGAAGCGGGCGATCTGGCGCAGCACGATGCTGTCGGCCAGGCCGAGCAGCGCGATGCCGAGACCAAGCACTGTCGCCAGCATGAAGGCGACGAGCGTCACGAACACGGTGATGCCGGCGCCATTCACCACGGTCCGGAAGACCTGGGTGTAAATGTCGTTGGTGATGATAACGACGGCGAGAACGAGACCGATCAGAACAAGGACGGCCAGCCACCATGGACGGTCGTCCTTCTCGTGTCGCAGGGATGGTTGTGGCGCCATCTGCGATCGCTCGGGGTTATTCGCCCATCTTGTAGTCGAGGAACCACTTCTTGTTCAGCGCATCAAAGGTGCCGTCCGCCTTCAGCGCTGCGATAGCGGCATTGACGGGAGCGACGAGATCGGACCCCTTCGGGAAGATGAAGCCGAAGTCCTCGGTGCCGAGCGCTTCGCCGACCACTTTCAGGCCGCCATTCGAGGAATCGACATAGCCCTTGGCAGCGACGCTGTCGGTGAGGACGAGATCGACGTCGCCGGTCTTCAGGGCTTGCACGGTGGCGCCGAAGGTTTCGAAAAGCTTGATGCGCGGGTTCTGTTCGTTGCCATCGAGGATTTCATAGACGGCGGTGTAGAAAGGCGAGGTGCCGGGTTGGGCGCCGATCAGGCCGTCGTTGAAGGCGGCAAAGCTCTTGGCGTCGGTGAAGCGTTTCTCGTCGCCGCGCACCAGCATGAACTGTTGCGAGCGCATATAGGGATCGGAGAAATCGACCTTCTGCTTGCGGTCGTCCTTGATGGTGATGCCGGTCATGCCGATGTTGTACTGGCCGTCGGAGACCGCCTGGATCATCGCGTCCCAGCTGGTGTTCTGATATTCGACCTTGAAGTTCAGCCGCTTGGCGATCTCGTTCATCGCATCATATTCCCAGCCGATCGCCTTGCCGGATTTCGGATCGACGAACTGCAGCGGCGGATAGGCGTTCTCGGTGACGACAATGACGCTCTTGCCGCCGAGATCGGGTAGTTCGGCAGCCGACACTGTCAAAGGAGCGAGTGCAAGGGCGGCAAAGCCCGCAAGAATGGTACAACGAAACAGCATGGAATGGCTCCCGGATTTGAACGCGAAAATTGTCACGGAAGACCTGCCGAAGGCAAGGCCGCCGGCGGCACGCCGACGCAAAAAAGAGGAAAGGCGACCCGAAGGCCGCCTTTCCAAGCGAAAGAATTTTGCGTGGCGCAGATCTTATTCTGCTGCCGGTTCCGCAGCGGCGGCGGCTGCTGCTTCAGCAGCGGCCTTGGCTTCTGCGGCTTCTGCTGCTGCCTTCTCGGCGGCGAGCGCCTGAGCGGCTGCAACCTTTTCAGCTTCGATGCGTGCCTTTTCCTCGGCAACGGCGGCGCGCTCGGCGTCGTTGAGCTTGCGGGCGCGGACGCCGGTGTCTTCAACGATACGGGCGGACTTGCCGCGACGGTCGCGCAGGTAATAGAGCTTGGCGCGACGAACCTTACCGCGGCGGACGACGTCGACGCTTTCGATCAGCGGCGAGTAGACCGGGAATACGCGCTCGACGCCTTCGCCGTAGGAGATCTTGCGAACCGTGAAGTTTTCCTGCAGGCCGCCGCCGGAGCGGGCGATGCAGACACCTTCATAGGCCTGAACGCGGGTACGGTTGCCTTCCGTGACCTTCACGTTGACGCGGACGGTATCGCCCGGGGAGAATTCGGGGAGGGTGCGCTTGGCTTCGATCTTGGCGGCCTGTTCGGCCTCAAGCTGCTGAATGATGTTCATCGTCTTAACCTTTGGTTCTTCTGAAACAGCCAGAGCGCTCGGCACTGATCCCTTGGGTAAGCCTCAGGATTTTGCCCCTTCGGGGCGGGAGCGGATTCGCCATTCTTTGTTTGCTGGCAGACGGGGCTAACCCCATTTCCGCGTGCGCCAATACACGAAAGGCCTGAGCTTGTCATCCCTCGCACGACATTTTTGTGAAGGGGAGGATGGAATTAGCCGTTTTTCTTAGGTTCAACCTTTTCGAAGAGATCCGGCCGCCGCTCCCGCGTCAGCCGCACCGCCTCCTCGTGGCGCCACTTTTCGATGGCGCCGTGGTTGCCCGACGTCAGGATGGAGGGGATTTCCCGGCCTTCCCACTCCTGCGGCCGCGTATAATGCGGATGTTCCAGCAGTCCGCCTTCGAAGCTTTCGTGCAGGCCGGACAGATCGTTGCCCATGACGCCGGGCAGGATGCGGATGATCGCATCGAGAACGATCAGCGCCGCCGGTTCGCCGCCCGACAGCACGTAGTCGCCGACCGAGACCTCTTCCAGCCCCCGCGCTTCGATCACCCGCTGGTCGACGCCCTCGAAGCGGCCGCAGACGATGACGACACCATCGCCCGCCGCCAGTTCGCGCACGCGCTGCTGCGTCAGCGGCCTCCCACGCGGGCTCATCAGCAGGCGCGGGCGGTTATCGTTTTGACAGGTACTGTCGATGGCGCGGGCGAGCACGTCGGGTTTCAGCACCATGCCGGCGCCGCCGCCGGCCGGGGTGTCGTCGACGGTGCGATGTTTGTCGGTGGCGAAATCGCGGATCTGCACGGCGTCCAGCGACCATTGCCCGCGCTGCATCGCCTTGCCGGCGAGCGAAAAGCCCAGATGTCCCGGAAACATCTCCGGATAGAGTGTCAGCACGCTCGCCCGGAAAGCCATCACTTCTTCTTTTTCGGCTTGTCCGGGGTGAATTTCGACAGTTCTTCGGGATCGTCGATCAAACCGGCCGCCAGCGGATCGATCAGCAAGGTGCCGGCTTCGAGGTCGATCTCCAACACCGAGGCTTCCGAGAAGGGGATCAGCACCGGGCGCTTGCCCGGACCTTTGAGTTCCAGAAGATCGCCGGCGCCGAAATCGAAGACGCCGGTGACCGTGCCGTAGCTGACGCCCTGATCGTCCTGCGCCTCGAGTCCTTCGAGATCGGCATAGTAGAACTCGTCGTCCTCCAGCTCCTCGTCGGGCAGATTGTCGCGCTCGATGTAGAGTTCCAGGCCGTTCAGCGCCTCGGCGGCGTTGCGGTCGTTGATGCCGCGGAAGCGGACCACGACGACATTCTTCATCTCGCGGATTTCAAGGATTTCGAAGCTGCGTCCGTCCATGCTGTGCAGATGGCCGTAATCGCCGAGCGCCGTCGGATCGGCGGTGTAGGCCTTGGCCCGCACTTCACCGCGCAGGCCCTGCGCGCCGCCGATCGTCGCCATCAGAACGGGGTTTTCAAGCTTTGTCATGGGTTCCTTCATTTGAAGCCGGAAAGACAGGCTTCTCATAAACGAAGTGCGGGTAATTGGAAACGAAAACGGGCGGCATGTCGCCATGCCGCCCGTTCGATTGGGGAAGGTCCCGATTATTCCGCGGCGTCGGCAGCAGCGGCGGCGGCGTCAGCGGCCTTTTGAGCCTTTTCAGCGGCGCGTTCCTGGGCGCGCTTGCCGGGCTTTGCCTTGACCGGGTTGTTCTTGGCTTCGCGCTTGGCAACGCCGGCTTCATCGAGGAAGCGCAGAACGCGGTCGGTCGGCTGGGCGCCGTTGTCGAGCCAATGCTTGATGCGCTCGGCGTTCAGCTGAACGCGCTTCTCGTCATCCTTGGCGAGCATCGGGTTCCAGGAACCGAGGTTTTCGAGGAAGCGGCCGTCACGCGGGCTGCGCGCATCGGCAAGAACGACGTGGTAGTACGGGCGCTTCTTGGAGCCACCGCGGGCGAGACGAATTTTCAGTGCCATGTTCTTTACTCCTTAGGCTTTTCTTGACCGCTTCGTGAGGCGGTATGGTTATCGGGCTGCGGCGCTCTGTTCAGCGTGATCCGCAGCGATCTGCTCATGATGCCGGATGACTTCCTTGATGACGAAGTTCAGGAACTTCTCGGCGAAATCCGGGTCCAGATTGGCTGCTTTCGCCAGCTGGCGAAGGCGTTCGATCTGGTATTCCTCGCGCGCCGGATCGGCCGGCGGCAGATTGTATTTGGCCTTCAGCACGCCGACCTCTTTGGTGCAGCGGAAGCGTTCGGCCAGCATGTGCACGAGAGCGGCATCGATATTGTCGATCGACTGACGATAGCTCGCGAGCTGGGCTTTGACGTCTGGATCAATCATGGGGCAAACGATCCTTTCACTTCTTCTTCGGCAAGCCGGGCAATCCCGGGAAACCGCCGCCAAGGCCCGGCAGCTTGGCGCCGCCGAGGCCAGGCAAACCACCCGGCAGACCGCCGAGACCGGGCACACCCCCACCCGGCTTTCCAAGCCCCGCCGCTTCGGCCTGCTTCTGCAGGGCTTCGAGCTGCTTCGGGTCGATATTCGAGAGATCGGGCATGCCGCCGCCCATGCCGCCTAAGCCGCCAAGCCCCATCTTGCCGGCAAGGCCGCCCATCATCTGCTTCATCATGCCGCCTTTGCCCTTGCCGCCCATCATCTTCATCATGTCGGCCATCTGGCGGTGCATCTTCAGAAGCTTGTTGATGGCTGCGGCATCGGTGCCGGAGCCGGCGGCGATGCGCTTCTTGCGCGAATGTTTGAGCAGGTCGGGATTGGCGCGCTCGGCCTTGGTCATCGACTGGATGATGGCGATCTGGCGGCCGAAAAGCTTGTCGTCGAGGCCGGCGGCGGCCATCTTGTCCTTCATGCCTGCCATGCCGGGCATCATGCCCATGATACCGCCCATGCCGCCCATCTTCTGCATCTGGCGCAGCTGGTCGGCGAGGTCGTCGAGATCGAACTTGCCCTTGGCCATCTTGGCGGCCATGGCAGCCGCCTTCTCGGCGTCGATATTTTCCGCCGCGCGCTCGACGAGCGAGACGATGTCGCCCATGCCGAGAATGCGGTCGGCGATGCGGCGGGGATGGAACTCCTCGAGCTCGCTCATCTTCTCGCCGACACCGATCAGCTTGATAGGCTTGCCGGTGACGGCGCGCATCGAAAGCGCGGCGCCGCCGCGGCCGTCGCCGTCCATGCGGGTCAGCACGAGGCCGGTGATGCCGACGCGTTCGTCGAAATTGCGGGCGAGGTTGACGGCGTCCTGACCGGTCAAGCTGTCGGCGACGAGCAGGATTTCATGCGGGTTCGAACGCTTCTTGATGTCGGCCATCTCGACCATCAAGGGCTCGTCGATATGGGTGCGGCCGGCGGTGTCGAGAATGACGACGTCGTGGCCGCCGAGCTTGGCCGCCTGCACCGCACGGGCAGCGATATCCGTCGGCGACTGGCCGGCGATGATCGGCAGCGTGTCGATGCTGGCCTGGGCGCCGAGCTGGCGAAGCTGCTCCTGGGCTGCCGGACGGCGCGTGTCGAGCGACGCCATCAGCACTTTCTTCTTCTCGCGCGTCGACAGGCGATTGGCGATCTTGGCTGACGTCGTCGTCTTGCCGGAGCCCTGCAGGCCGACCATCATGACGACGACGGGAGCGGGCGCATGCAGGTCGATGCCGACGCCTTCGCCGCCCAGCATCTCGATCAGTTCGTCATGGACGATCTTGACCACCATCTGGCCGGGCTTGATCGACTTCAGGATCTCGGCGCCGACGGCCTTTTCACGTACGCGGTCGGTGAAGGAACGCACCACGTCGAGCGCGACGTCGGCCTCCAGCAGCGCACGGCGAACCTCGCGCAGCGCTGCGGAAACATCGGCTTCCGAAAGCGCGCCACGGCCTGTCAGTCCATTCAGAATGGATCCAAGACGGTCCTGGAGGTTTTCAAACATCGGCTCTTCCTTGATACGTTTCGGGCGGGTTCGATCTGCCTGGAAACGTCGTGCTTTTCCGTGACGAAAACAAGACGCAAAGCCAAAAAGCACCCGAGGGCGCATCGCGCTGTCGGGTGTTGACCTCCGGGATCTCAGGTCCCGGTCGGCGGCTCGGAGTCATGCGGCTCGTCGCGGATTGGCGCGATAAACAGGAAAGCCGCGCGAAAGTCAAGGCGAATGCGTGGGATGATCGCCCGGCGGTGGTTTCGGACGCTCTTTCACGTATATTTCACAGTAAAAATTCCGGCTGGCGGCCCTAATTCGCGATAGAGCCCAGTTGCAAAATATTCCACTTATGATTCTACTTTCTACTTAAGTTCATCCTGTAAAATGATTCGTGAATATCCTTGATGCCGGATGATCCGGCGGAGATATCGAATGATCAATCCTGATATTGAAAGCTGGGCGCTGGCACGGGCCCATCATATTGTCCTCAACGAAGGCCTTAGTCTTGCAAAAGCCGCACAGGATCTGGATCGCAAGCGGTCCCGTTCGCTGGTCTACGAGCTGAGAAAGGTCATCACCGCCGCCATCGTCGAGGCGCATGCGGCGTCTTTCAATTCCAACGGTGCTGAGCGGTAGAAACCGGACTGCCTTGCAAGGGCGGCCGGCGGCCTTGGCTGCTCGGCACTCACCCACTGGTAATTCCTTCGCATTTCCGCCATATACAGCGGAAACACGGACGGAATGATACTATGAGCGCAACGGTCGAATTCGCGAGGATGAACGGGCTTGGCAACAAGATCCTGGTCGTCGACATGCGTGGCCGGCCGGATAAGGTAACGGCCTATGCGGCTGTCGCGCTCAATGCCGATCCTGAGACCGAGTTCGATCAGATCATGGCGATCCATGATCCGAAGGCCGACGGCACCGATGCCTTCATCGATATCCTGAATTCCGATGGTTCGAAGGCGCAGGCCTGCGGTAACGGCACACGCTGCGTCGTGCAGGCGCTTGCCGCCGAGACCGGCCGGAAGGCCTTCACCTTCCAGACGGTCGCCGGCATTCTCAACGCTGTCGAGCACGAGGATGGGACGATCTCCGTCGATATGGGCAAGCCGGTCTTCGATTGGGACAGGATTCCGCTCGCGGAAGAATTCCACGACACCAGCCGCATCGAACTGCAAATCGGCCCGATCGACAATCCGGTGCTGCATTCGCCGTCTGCCATGTCGATGGGCAACCCGCATGCGATCTTCTGGGTGGACAGGGACGTGATGTCCTATGATCTCGCCCGCTTCGGGCCGCTGCTGGAAAACCATCCGATGTTTCCTGAGCGCGCCAACATCACTTTGGCGCAGGTGACCTCGCCGACATCCGTGACGACGCGCACCTGGGAGCGCGGCGCGGGACTGACGCTTGCCTGCGGTTCGGCCGCCTGTTCTGCCGCTGTCAGCGCCGCGCGCACCGGCCGCACCGGCCGCACGGTGACGATCAATGTCGCAAGCGCCAAGCCGCCGGCGACACTTTCGATCGAATGGCGCGAGCGCGACGATCATGTGATCATGACCGGCCCGGCCGAATGGGAGTGGTCGGGCAGACTCGATCCTTCGACCGGCCTCTGGTCGCGCGATGATAACCGAGGGGCGGAGGCGCAGTGAGCGGCATCGAGGTCATTACCTTCGGCTGCCGCCTCAACACATATGAATCCGAAGTGATGAAGGCGCAGGCCGAGAAGGCCGGGCTCAACAACGCCGTCCTGGTCAATACCTGCGCGGTGACCGGCGAGGCCGTGCGCCAGGCCCGCCAGGCGATCCGCCGGGCACGGCGCGACAATCCGCATGCCCGCATCATCGTCACCGGCTGCGCCGCGCAGACGGAAAAACAGACCTTCGCCGCCATGCCGGAGGTCGATGCCGTGCTCGGCAACGAGGAGAAGCTTTCGAGCGCTTCCTATCGCAGCCTGCCGGATTTCGGCGTTTCGGCCGAAGAGAAGCTGCGCGTCAACGATATCATGAGCGTCAAGGCGACGGCGCCGCAGATGGTCAGGCACATCGATGGCCATGTGCGCGCCTTCATCCAGGTGCAGAACGGATGCGACCATCGCTGCACCTTCTGCATCATCCCCTATGGCCGGGGCAATTCCCGCTCGGTGCCGATGGGAGCCGTCGTCGATCAGGCCCGCAAGCTCGCCGACAGCGGTTATCGCGAGATCGTCCTGACCGGCGTTGATGCCACCAGCTATGGCGGCGACCTGCCGGGGGCGCCGACGCTCGGGCTTCTGGCGAAGACGCTGCTGAAACAGCTCCCGGATATCCGCCGCCTCAGGCTTTCCTCGATCGATAGCATCGAGGCCGATGCCCATCTGATGGATCTCATCGCCGAAGAACCGCGTTTCATGCCGCATCTGCATCTGTCGCTGCAGCATGGCGACGACATGATCCTGAAGCGGATGAAGCGTCGACATTCGCGCGCCGATGCGCTGCGCTTCATCGAGGATGCGCGCCGTCTCCGCCCCGAGATGAGCTTCGGCGCCGATATGATCGCCGGCTTCCCGACGGAAACCGAGGAAATGTTCGGCAACGCCGTGCGGCTGGCCGAAGAGGCCGGCATCGCTCATCTGCATGTTTTCCCCTACAGCCCGCGTCCCGGCACGGCGGCCGCCCGCATGCCGCAACTCGACCGGACGCTGGTCAAGGAACGCGCCGCCCGGCTGCGCGCCACTGGACATAAGCTCCATCAATCCCATCTCGATGGCATGGTCGGAACCCGGCAGTGGCTGCTTGTCGAAAACAACGGCCTAGCGCATACGGAGAACTTCACCCTGGTCGCAGCCGCCGGCCTTCGCCCTGGCGAACTTGTGCCGGCCACGATCACCGGCCACAATGGCAAGCATCTCGACATGCAATTGACGGCCGCCGCGGCCTGATTTCACGGAATTCTCATGGCTCTCAGTTTCATCAAAAAGGTCTTCACCTTCGGCAAGCCGGCTGAAGAGCCCGTGCCCGATGCCGTAGAAAGGGAACTCGAACCGCGCTCGCGCGACGAAAATCTGCCGGTCGCCGACGATCCCGTTCTTCCTGAGGAGATGGATACGGCGGGTGGACCGGCGGCGGATGTCGGCGAGGCCAAGGAATCAAACATCCTCGATGAGCCGTTGCCGTTGCCTCCCGCAGATCAGATGAGCGAGTTCGGGCTGGTGCCGCTTTCACTGCTGGAAGCCGAAGCTGAAGCAGAGACGCAGGCAATGGCCGAGAGCGAGGTGGAAGTACCCGTCTCTGTCCCTCCGGGGCAGCTTCCCGACAAGGGGGGAGATCGTTCGGAGGCAGACACACCGGCTTCGGTCGAAGAGACCGCCGAGGTAACAGAAGCGCTCTCGGAGGAAACCCCTGCTGAGATCGATGTGGAAGAAGACAACGCCGTTCAGCCGATCTCCCCTGTGGGGGAAATGCCCGGCAGCGCCGAGGGGGGTATTTCACTCGACGAGCCCTCCGAAATTGCTGCGGAACAGCCAGAGCCTGAATCTCCGATCCTCCCCAAAGGCTTCGCCACCCGCCCTGCGATCGTCGAACCGCAGCCCATTGCGCCGCAGGCGAAACTCAGCTGGTTCCAGCGGCTGCGCAACGGCCTTGCGCGCACCTCCTCGCAGCTCACCAGCCAGATCACTGCACTCTTCACCAAGCGCAAGCTCGACGACGAGACGCTGCAGGATCTCGAAGACTTGCTGATCCAGGCCGATCTCGGCGTCGAGACGGCGCTGCGCGTCACCGATACGCTCGCTTCGGAGCGTTACGGCAAGGACGTTACCGGCGAGGATGTCAGCCGGATCATGGCGTCCGAGATCGCTAAGGTGTTGAAGCCGGTCGCCAAACCACTGCAGCTCGATCTCTCGCACAAACCGCACGTCATCCTCGTCGTCGGCGTCAACGGCACCGGCAAGACGACGACGATCGGCAAGCTCGCGGCGAAGCTTTCCGGCGCCGGGCTGAAGGTGATGCTGGCGGCCGGCGATACATTCCGCGCGGCGGCGATCGAGCAGTTGAAGATCTGGGCCGAGCGGACCAAATCCGAGTTCGTAGGCACCAAGCTCGGCGCCGATGCCGCCGGCCTTGCCTATGACGCCTTCGAACAGGCGAAAGCGAAGAAATGCGACGTGCTGATCGTCGATACCGCCGGCCGCCTGCAGAACAAGGCCGAGCTGATGGCCGAGCTCGAGAAGATCGTGCGGGTGCTCGGCAAGCTCGATCCCGACGCGCCCCATACGGTGCTGCAGACGCTCGACGCCACGACGGGGCAGAATGCGCTGAGCCAGGTCGAGATCTTCCGCAATGTCGCCGGCGTCAACGGGCTGATCATGACCAAGCTCGACGGCACAGCGCGCGGCGGCATTCTCGTTGCCATCTCCGCCAAGCACAAGCTGCCGGTCTATTTCATCGGCGTCGGCGAGGGTGTGGACGATCTGGAGCCGTTCGAGGCCGAGGATTTCGCCCATGCCATTGCCGGACTTCCCCAATGATGCCACAGATAAGCCGCCGAAAGCCTGCAAGGCCGGTCGGGAAACAGGTTTTGAGAAATAGCAGGTTTGAAGAACGCATGACCACCGAAAGCGATATCACCCCGAGCGCGGCCGACCGCCATCATCCGATGCTGAAACTGGCGCTGGAACTCGGGCCGCTGATGGTCTTCTTTTTTGCCAATCTGCGCGGTCAATGGCTGGTGGAAAGATTTCCTGCTCTTTCCGAACTGGGCGGTCCTCTGTTCGTCGCGACCGCGCTTTTTATGGCAGCGACAGTCACTTCGCTGATCGTGTCGAAGATCGTGCTCGGCCATTTGCCGATCATGCCCTTTGTCTCCGGCATCGTCGTCGTTATCTTCGGCTCTCTGTCGATCTGGCTGCAGAACGAGACCTTCATCAAAATGAAGCCGACCATCGTCAATGCGCTCTTCGGAGTCGCGCTGCTCGGCGGGCTCGCCTTCGGCCGCTCGCTGCTCGGTTATGTCTTCAACGCTGCCTTCCAGCTCGATGCAGAGGGCTGGCGCAAGCTTACCATCCGCTGGGGCGTCTTCTTCCTATTCCTAGCCGTGCTGAACGAAGTCGTCTGGCGCAATTTTTCGGACGATACCTGGGTCGCCTTCAAAGTCTGGGGCACGATGCCGATCACCATCATCTTCACGCTAGCGCAAATGCCGCTGGTGCTGAAACATAGCGTCAACCTGGAAGCGGACGGTGAGACGTGAGCACAGCGGACGCCGAATATCGTGTCAGACACCAGAGCTTCTGGCTGGTCGCCTGTCTTGCGGTGCTGGTCGCCCAGGTCGTCGCCGAATATATGATGGGCCGGGTGCCAATCTGCGCCTGCGGCTATGTCAAGCTGTGGGAGGGCGGGGTCAATACCAGCGGCAATTCGCAGCATCTGTCCGACTGGTACACGCCGTCGCACATCATCCACGGCTTCCTGTTCTATGGGCTCGCCCATCTGGTCCTGCGCCGCAAGCCGCTGGCGGCGCGGCTGCTCCTGGCGCTGGTGATCGAATCCGGCTGGGAACTGCTCGAAAATTCGCCGCTGATCATCGACCGCTACCGCACGGCGACGATCGCGCTCGATTATTACGGCGACAGCATTCTGAATTCGGCAATGGACACCGCCTTCATGTGCGTCGGCTTCTTTTTCGCCTCACGGGCGCCGGTGGCGGTCACGGTGGCGATCGCCATCTTCTTTGAGATTTTCACCGGTTATGTCATCCGCGATAATCTGACGCTGAACGTGCTGATGCTGATCTCTCCGGTGGAGGCGGTCAAGGTCTGGCAGGGTGGAGCTTAACCTGCCTCGGTAACCCCTTGGGGAGGGGTCTTTCTTGACTTACGAAGCCGGCTTCGCCAGCGCCTTTTCCATCGCCGGAAACAGCCCTTCCTTCAGGCTGATATCGTCGAAGGGGCCGACGCGCTTGTAGAGGATCGTGCCGTCGGCGCCGACCAGATAGCTTTCCGGGATACCGTAGACACCCCAGTCGATCGCCGCCTTGCCGTTCGGATCGATGCCGATCGCCCGATAGGGATTTCCGAGTTCGCCGAGGAAACGCAGGGCGTTGTCGTTCTTGTCCTTGTAATTGATGGCGACGATGTTGAGCCGACCGTCTTTCGCCAGTTCCTTCAAGATCGGATGTTCGTCCCTGCAGGGGAGGCACCAGGAGGCGAAAACGTTGACGAGGGTCAGCTTGCCCTTGATCGCCGCATCGGTGAGCGCCGGCAGGTTTGCCCTGTCGAGCGGCGGAAGATTTAGCGCCGGCGCCTTGGTGCCGATCAGGGCCGATGGGATTTCGGCGATGTTCTTGCCATGGAAATCCTGGTCGTAGAGCATCTTTGCGGCCGTCGCGGCAATGGCGCCGAAGACGATCAGCGGCAGAAGCGCCAGAGCGTAGCGACCGAGTCCGCGCGGCCTGACGGTATTGGTTTCCGGCGCCTCGTTCATTCGCCGTCCCCCGCGCGCGCCGAGCGGCGGCGAATGCCTGCGGCTTCGAGGGCTGCGAGTTCACGCCGGCGCGCCCGGCCGTCGGCCCAGGTCCAGAGGGTGACCGCGATCGTAACGAGGGCTGCAAAGCCGTAAGAGGCGTAGACGTAGAAAGCATGCGTCATGGGTCTATTCCTCCCGGCTCGCCATCCGGGCGGCGAGACGGCGCTGTGCGGCGATGCGGCGGCGCCAGATTTCGTTCCTCATCGCCATGATGTGCAAGGTGAAGAAGAGGAGGGTGAAGGCGATCGCCATGACGAGGAGCGGGCGCAGGAATTCCGGGTCGATCGCCGGACCGCCGATCCTGAGCACGCTCGCCGACTGGTGCAGCGTGTTCCACCATTCGACGGAGAACTTGATGATCGGAATGTTGACGAAGCCGACGAGGATAAGCACGGCGCAGACCCGCGCGGCCCTCGACGGATCGTCGATGGCGCGGCTGAGCGCAATCAGGCCGAGATACATCAGAAAGAGGACGAAAACGGAGGTCAGGCGGGCGTCCCAGACCCACCAGGTGCCCCACATCGGTTTGCCCCAGAGCGAGCCCGTGACGAGCGCCAGCAGAGTGAAGGCGGCGCCGAGCGGGGCGGCGGCCTTGGCGGAGACGTCGGCCAGCGGATGGCGCCAGACCAGTGTGCCGATCGCCGAGACACTCATGATCGTGTAGCACATCATCGAGAGCCACGCGGCCGGGACGTGGATATACATGATACGGACGGTCTCGCCCTGCTGGTAATCGCCTTCGGTGGAGAAGCTGAGATAGAGGCCAGCCGCGAAACAGAGCGCGGTGATGCCGGCCAACCAGGGCATGACACGGGCCGCCAGCGCCAGAAACAGCGTCGGGTTGGCGAGATCGCTGAATTTGCGGATGGCAAGGCTTGTGTCGTTCATGGCTGCTTCCTTACCTTGATCCGGCTTTTCCCGCAATCGAATGACATTCAATCCGACGCGTTTCGCAGCGCAAGCGCAGCGGCGGCCGGGCCGATCACCGCGAAGAACAACGTCAGTGCGGTCAGGATGAGGAAGGGTGGCAGGAAAGGGACGGGATCCTCGACGGCGGCATAGGTGGCGCTGACGCCGAAGATCAGAACCGGGATGGTCAGCGGCAGGACCAGGATCGAGACCAGCAGGCCACCGCGGGGCAGGGCGACGGCAACTGCGGCGCCGACGGCGCCGATGAAGGTGATGGCCGGTGAGCCGACGAGCAGTGTCAGCGCGGTCGCGCCGATCGCCGTCTCGTCCATATTCATGAAGAGGCCGAGCAGCGGCGAGGCGATGACCAGAGGCAGGCTGGTGGCCGTCCAGTGGGCACAGCACTTGACCAGTACGGTGAGGACAACCGGTGTTTCCTGCGTCAGCATCAGGTCGAGCGATCCATCGTCGCGCTCGGCCTGGAACAGGCGGTCGAGGCCGAGAAGGGCGGCAAGCAGGGCGCCGATCCAGACGATGGCGGGGCCGATGCGGGAGAGAAGCTTGAGATCCGGGCCGACGCCGAAGGGGATGACGGCGACGACGGTCAGGAAGAACAGCACGCCGATCAGCGCGCCGCCGCCGGCGCGAATCGAGAGCTTGAGATCGCGGAGGAAGAGGGCGGTCATCCCCACACCCCCTGATCCACGCCGGCAAAACCCGTCATCTTCAATTCCTGCACATTCTTCAACCCCAGCGGCTGATGTGTCGCCGCCAGCACGATGCCGCCCTTTCTCAGATGCGCTTCGATCAATCCGGCAAACAGCCGATCGGCGCTGGCATCGAGTGCCGCTGTAGGTTCGTCGAGGATCCAGACGGGCCGGTAGGCGACGAGCAGCTTGGCGAAGGCGAACCGGCGCTGCTGGCCGGCGGAGAGATAGCCGAAGGGAAGGTGGGTTATTCCCGAAAGGCCGACGGCTTCGGCTGCCTCCTCTAGCGATAGGCCAGCGGGTGTATCCGTTTCGCCGAGAAAGGCGCGCCAGAAATCGAGGTTTTCTGCAACCGTAAGTTCATTCTTCATCGCATTTCGATGGCCGAGGTAGTGGCTGACCTCTCCGGGATGCCGCCCTTCCCGGCTGCCGTCGCCATGAAAGATGACAGTGCCCTTTTCAGGCCTGAGGAGGCCGGCGACAACGCGCAGCAAAGTGGACTTTCCCGATCCATTTTTGCCGGTCAGGATAAGCGCCTCGCCGGCTGCCAAGTGAAAGGAAATGTTAACGAAAATGAGATCGTCACCGCGCCTTGCGGCCAGATTTTCGGCGGTGAGATGCATGCATCGGTTCTTTCTTCGTTTCGGCTTTCGGAAGGGTCAAAAAATGTCCGATTTTGACCATTTCCGGGTATGGCAAGTTTTTAGGAAATTATCTATAAGACCTGCAACCACGCCAGCGGTCGGCGTGAATTTCATCCTTGCGCCGAACTTGGAGCATCTGTTCCACGTGCGGACAGCGGAAATGGCCGTACCCGCATCCTGATGTGCATTAAGTGCATAGGCGTTCGCACGACTGTGTTGGCTATCAGAAACGGGGTCTCTCGTGTCTAAATCTCTTGACAGTTTCAATTGTCGTTCCACGCTTTCGGTGAACGGGAAGGACTATGTCTATTACAGCCTGCCCAAGGCTGAGGCAAACGGTCTGCCCGGCGTCTCGAAGCTTCCCTATTCGATGAAGGTGCTGCTGGAAAACCTGTTGCGCTTCGAAGACGGCCAGTCGGTCACCAAGGAGCACATCCTGGCCGTTGCCGAGTGGCTGAACAACAAGGGTGCGGTCGAAAACGAAATTGCCTATCGCCCGGCGCGCGTGCTGATGCAGGACTTCACCGGCGTTCCCGCCGTTGTCGACCTTGCCGCCATGCGCGACGCGATGGTGTCGCTCGGCGGCGATCCCGAGAAGATCAACCCGCTCGTTCCCGTCGACCTCGTCATCGACCACTCCGTCATCGTCGATGAATTCGGCACGCCGCAGGCTTTCGCCAAGAACGTCGAGCTGGAATATCAGCGCAACGGCGAGCGCTACCGCTTCCTGAAGTGGGGCCAGCAGGCCTTCAAGAACTTCCGCGTCGTGCCCCCCGGCACGGGCATCTGTCACCAGGTCAACCTCGAATATCTCGGCCAGACCGTCTGGACCAAGGAAGAAGACGGCCAGACGATCGCCTATCCCGATACTTGCGTCGGCACCGACAGCCACACGACGATGATCAACGGTCTCGGCGTTCTCGGCTGGGGCGTGGGCGGTATCGAAGCGGAAGCCGCCATGCTCGGCCAGCCGGTTTCCATGCTTCTGCCCGAAGTCATCGGCTTCAAGCTGACCGGCAAGCTCAAGGAAGGCGTCACCGCGACCGACCTCGTTCTGACCGTCGTGCAGATGCTGCGCAAGAAGGGCGTCGTTTCCAAGTTCGTCGAATTCTTCGGCCCCGGCATGGACAACATGCCGCTTGCCGACCGTGCGACGATCGGCAACATGGGCCCGGAATACGGCGCCACCTGCGGCTTCTTCCCTGTCGACGGCGAAACCATCAACTACCTCACCATGTCCGGCCGTACGCATGACCGGATCGCGCTGGTCGAGGCCTATTCGAAGGCTCAGGGCATGTGGCGCGAAGGCGACGGTTCCGATCTCGTCTTCACCGACACGTTGGAACTCGACCTCGGCGACGTCGTGCCGTCGATGGCCGGCCCGAAGCGCCCGGAAGGCCGCATTGCGCTCGAAAACATCGCTTCCGGTTTCGCGACCTCGATGGAAGCCGACTACAAGAAGCCCGGCCAGCTTGCCAACCGCTATGCGGTCGAAGGCACGGATTTCGATCTCGGCCATGGCGACGTGGCGATTGCCGCCATCACCTCCTGCACAAACACCTCCAACCCGTCGGTGCTGATCGCCGCCGGTCTTCTTGCCCGCAACGCCGTTGCCAAGGGCCTGAAGACCAAGCCGTGGGTGAAGACTTCGCTCGCCCCGGGATCGCAGGTCGTCGGCGAATATCTCGCCAAGTCGGGCCTGCAGGCCGATCTCGACAAGCTCGGCTTCAACCTTGTCGGCTTCGGCTGCACGACCTGCATCGGCAATTCCGGCCCGCTGCCGGCGCCGATCTCGAAGACGATCAACGACAAGGGCCTTATCGTTTCCGGCGTTCTCTCCGGCAACCGTAACTTCGAAGGCCGTATCTCGCCTGACGTCCAGGCGAACTACCTCGCTTCGCCGCCGCTCGTCGTCGCTTACGCGCTTGCCGGCACGGTTCAGAAGGACCTCACCAAGGAGCCGATCGGCGAAGACCAGAACGGCAACCCCGTCTACCTCAAGGACATCTGGCCGACCTCGAAGGAAGTCCAGGAATTCATCCTGAAATACGTGACCCGCGAGCTCTATGAAAGCAAGTATGCCGACGTCTTCAAGGGCGACGTCAACTGGCAGGCCGTTCAGGTCCCGCCGGGCCAGACCTATGCCTGGGACGACAATTCGACCTATGTACAGAACCCGCCTTACTTCGTCGGCATGGGCAAGAAGGGCACCGGCGTCGCAGACATCAAGGGCGCCCGCGTTCTCGGCCTGTTCGGCGACAAGATCACCACCGACCACATCTCGCCGGCCGGTTCGATCAAGGCAGCATCGCCGGCCGGAGCCTACCTCATCGGCCATGACGTCGCCGTTGCCGACTTCAACCAGTACGGCACGCGCCGCGGCAATCATGAAGTGATGATGCGCGGCACCTTCGCCAACATCCGCATCCGCAACCACATGCTCGGCCCGAACGGCAAGGAAGGTGGCTACACCATCCATTACCCGTCGAAGGAAGAGACCTCGATCTACGACGCGGCCATGCAGTACAAGTCCGAGGGCGTACCGCTCGTCATCTTCGCCGGTGTCGAATATGGCAATGGCTCCTCGCGCGACTGGGCGGCCAAGGGCACCAACCTGCTCGGCGTCAAGGCGGTGATCGCCCAGTCCTTCGAGCGCATCCATCGCTCGAACCTGGTCGGCATGGGCGTCATCCCCTTCGTCTTCGAAGAGGGCACGACCTGGCAGAGCCTTGGCCTCAAGGGCGATGAACTCGTCACCATCGAGGGCCTGGACAAGATCAAGCCGCGCGAGCGGAAGATCGCCAAGATCACCTATAGCGACGGCACCGTGAAGGACGTTCCGCTGCTGTCGCGCGTCGATACGCTCGACGAGGTGATCTACCTCAACAATGGCGGCATCCTGCAGACCGTTCTGCGCGATCTCGCTGCCTGATCGTTACGAGCCTGACATTATCATGGCCGCCGGAGCGCAGTACTTCCGGCGGCCTTTCTTTTGCGCGACAGCATTCGAGCGGGCTCACGATGATTTGTTTTCTGCGGCTTCCGGTCGTGCTGCGTCTCACCCGTTCGTGACTTTTCGTTTGGACCCGGAAGGATTATTCGTACGTTCATATGTCAGGGCCCCCGGTTTCAACACCCGGCCGGACCTGAAGAAGAGGTACAGGTGAATGTCCCCCCGTTTTTTGATCCCGCTGATCGCTGGCGTTGCCCTCGCAGGCTCGCTGCATGCCGAAGACGGTAAGCCGAAAGGCGTAGTCGAACTTTTCACGTCGCAGGGTTGCTCCTCCTGTCCTCCTGCTGATGCCGCCTTCCGCAAGCTGGTGAATCAGGGCGATGTCATCGCGCTCGCCTATCACGTCGATTACTGGAATTATCTCGGCTGGGCCGATACGCTGAGCTCGAAGGAAAACACCGAGCGGCAATACGGCTATGCCAGGACGATGGGCCGCAGCAACGTCTACACGCCGCAGGCCATCGTCAACGGGCGCGGCCATCTCGCCGGTTCTGATCTCACGGGCATCAACAGCCGGATCGACAGCTACAGCAGCGAAGGCAACGGATTGACCGTTCCCATCAGCGCATCGATGCGCGGCGACGAGTTGGAGATCAAGATTGGCGCAGGGCAGGGTAAAGCCAATGTTGTCATGGTCTATTTCGACAAGGAAAAGACGATCGACGTCGAAAAGGGTGAGAACAGCGGCAAGAAGCTCTCCTATCTGCACAGCGTCACCAATGTCGAAACCGTCGGCATGTGGGATGGAAAAGCCACCAATCTGACGCTGCCGGCAAGCGTCCTGCAGCGGCCACAGCTCGAGGGTTGTGCTATCCTGCTGCAGTCAGCGACCGCGGACGGCGATCCGGCTGCGATTCTTGGCGCGACGGTGGTGATGGCGGGCAAAAATATCTGAGATTTCATCCTGATACGGATGAAGGTCCGGGCGGCCCGGCCGAGCGTATTCGGGGCTGGGGTTAAGGTCGATACGCTCCGCCGGGCCCTTTGGCGCGCTGGCGCCAAACCGGGATGCATAATTCTCCTGCAAATGAGGCGCTGTTTTGACTGAAATGCGGCGCTGCCGAGAAAGCGTCGACTCTTCCACTGCGGCCGAATGTGACGTGCCGCACTCTTGCAATTTGTGGCGGCTCGGGCAAACTGTCATTCTCCTGTCACAAGCGGAGGCCTCGGGAGACTGATGACAGATCAGCCGGATTTGCGACACGGCGAAAGCCGCTCCGTCGACAATAGTTCAGTCGTCGTCGATCTCAGAGAATACAAACAAAGCAAAGACCCGCTTCCGGTGACTTTCCATAGGCGCGAACTCGACGCGATCCTGTGGATCTACGGTCGCATGGTCGGGGAGGGTGAATGGCGCGATTACGCCATCGATCACCTGAAAGACAGGGCGGTGTTTTCCGTCTTCAAGCGATCCGGCGAAATGCCGTTTTTCCGTATCGAAAAGAATCCGAAGCTCGCTGCCAAGCAAGGCGCCTACTCCGTCATCAACGTCAACGGCATGATCCTCAAGCGCGGACACGAGCTGAACCACGTCCTCAAGGTGTTCGACAAGGCTTTGAAGCTGGTCGACAAGTAAGCCTGATCAGCCGGCGAACAGCGTGCCGGGATAGGTGGATGGATCCGGATCGGTCGTCATGCCCTCGCCGAGGCTGCGCTGCATAAGCATCGTGTCGAGCCAGCGGCCGTGCTTGTAGCCCGTGCCCTGCATCAGGCCGACCTCCACGAAGCCCGCCTTGAGATGAAGCGCGATCGAGGCGGGGCTCGCGCCGCCGATGACGGCCACCATCTGACGAAAGCCGAGGGCGATGCAGCGGTCGATCAATTCAGTCATCAGTGCCTTGCCGATGCCGCGGCCGCGCGCTTCGGGCGCCAGGTAGACCGAATCCTCCACCATCCAGCGATAGGCCGGGCGGGTGCGGAAGGCCGAGGCATAGGCGTAGCCGAGGAAGTTTCCGTCGTCATCGGCTGCGGCGATATAGGGATATTGCTGGCCGACGATCGCGGCAAAACGCTGCGACATCTCGGCCTCGGAGGGCGGCGAAATCTCGTAGCTTGCAACGCCGTTCAGGACGGAGTCGCGATAGATATCGGTGATGGCGGGAATATCGGCCTCAGAGGCGTCACGCAGAAGGAAGGACATCGGGCAGGTGTCCAGCGGCGGGTGGAGCTCCTCTAAAACCATTCCTCTGAAAACGGCGCAACAAAAAAGGCGGCCGAAGCCGCCTTTTCGATCTTGATGGACCTGCTTATTTACGGTTGCCCATGAACTGCAGCAGGAACATGAAGAGGTTGATGAAGTCGAGATAGAGCGTCAGCGCGCCCATAATCGCCTTGCGGCCGGCAACAGCAACGTCATCAGCTTCGTAGTAAAGCTCCTTGATCCGCTGTGTGTCGTAGGCCGTCAGACCTGCGAAGATCAGCACGCCGATCACCGAAATGGCGAACTGCATCGCGGACGAGGCCAGGAAGACGTTGACGAGCGAGGCGATGATCAGGCCGAACAGACCCATGATCAGGAACGAGCCGATTGCCGACAGGTCACGCTTCGTCGTGTAGCCGTAAAGCGACAGCGCGCCGAAGGAGGCGGCGGTGACGAAGAACGTCTGAACGACACTCTGGCCGGTATAGATCAGGAAGATCGACGACAGTGACAGGCCGACCAGCGCGGCATAGATCGCGAAGGTCGTCTGGGCGGCGCTCACCGTCATGTTATGGATCCGGAAGCTCAGGAAGAACACCAGAGCCAGCGGCGCCAGAATGACCACCCATTTCAGCGGGCTCAGATAGATCGCCTGACCGAAAGCGGTAATCTCGCCATTGGCGAAAGCGAATTGGAACGACAGATATGCGGCCACACCGGTGATCGCCAGACCCAGCGCCATCAGGTTGTAGACCTTGAGCATATAAGTGCGCAGGCCCTGATCAATCATCTCGCCGGTTTGAGCGCGGCTTTGATAGTTACGAAGATCAGCCATAGTTTCCTCTTACAAGCTCCGATGGAGTTACGGTGTCGGGGTTTTCGACCCGGGCGCCGCTGCGGAGCTCCAGCATGCCTGCAGACAATATGAGGCCTTCGCCCCTCGCAAACAAGAGGCTTGCAAGGGCCTGGCCGGTTAAATCGCCGTAAGGTGAAGGGTTTGGCCGTCGTTCGCCGGTCAAAGCTCGCGCAGGACCGGCGCCGCCTTCTGTCCGAGGATGCGCCAAGTGCCGATGAGGCCGATGCCGACGGTCAAGACGAGCGCCGTCACCAGCGTCAGCCCCGCCACATCGGGCAGAAAGGCCGAGGGCAGCCGCATGATGCGGGCGACGATGAACCAGGCGGCGGCGGCGCCGGCGATTAGCGCGAAGATCGCGGTCGCAATCCCCAGGATCAGATATTCGTAACTGAAGGCGCGGATCAGCATGGCCCGGGTAGCGCCGAGCGTCTTCAGCACCACTGCATCGTGGGTGCGCGCCCGGTTGCCGGCGGCAAGCGCTCCGGCGAGGACGAGGATCGAGGCGATGAGAGCGACGGAGGCTGCGGCGCGGATCGCGGTCGCCAGCTGGGCCACCAGCTGGTTGACGATATCGATCGCGTCCTTGACCCGAACGCTGGTGATCGTCGGATAGGTGTTGGTGACGGATTTCAGGATCGCCGCATCTTCGGCCGGCGTCGAGGCGGGATCGGTCAGTGTGGCCAGCCAGGCGTGCGGCGCGCCGCGGAAGGTGTTCGGCGAGAAGACCATGACGAAATTGATCGACAGCGATTCCCACTGGACGCGGCGCAGATTGGCGATCTTGGCGGTGATATTGCGGCCGAGCACGTTGACGGTGACGGTGTCGCCGATCTTCAGGCCGAGTTCATGGGCCTCTTCCGAGGAGAAGGAGACGAGCGGCTCGCCGCTGTAATCCTTGTCCCACCAGCTGCCTTCGGTCAGCGCAGCGTTTTCCGGCACGGTGTCGGAGTAGGTGATGCCGCGATCGCCGTTCAGCACCCAGCGTCCGGCGGCCGGCACGTTCATCTTGGTGACGTCCTCGCCGTTGAAGGCGACGATGCGGCCGCGCAGCATCGGCACCTCCATGAGCTTGCCCTTCGGCGCCTGCGCCTGGACGAGGTTGCGGAATGCGTCGACCTCGGCACTCTGGATATCGACGAAGAAGAAGTTCGGCGCGCCCTCGTTCATGCGGCCGGTCAGCTGCTGGCGCAGGTTTCCGTCGATCAAGGTCAGCGTCACCAGCAACGCCAGGCCGAGGCCGAGCGACAGCACCACCGAGGGCGTCAGGGCGCCGGGTCGGTGGATATTGCCGATCGCGAGCCTGAGCGCCGGCGAGTGAACTCGCGGGCTGCGGCGGGCGAGCCAGGCGATCAGCGCGGCGACGAGCCGCAGGACGGCGAAGGCGAAGATGATGGCGCCGACGAAGACGACGGCGATGTAGCGGTCATAGGCGGTGAGGATGGCAAGGCCGGCCAGGGCCGCCATGAACAGCGTCGCAAGCAGGATATAGGGCCAGGAGGGCAGGTGGCGGGTCTCGAAGCCCTGCTCGCGGAAGAGCGCCGTCGCCGGCACTTCGCGGGCATGGCCGAGCGGCAGAATGGCGAAGGCGAGTGTCGTCAGGATGCCGAAGAGCGCCGCAAGCAGCAGGGCGCCGGGATAGAGGGTCGGCGCCGTGGGCACCGGCAGGAACTGCGCCAGGAACTGCGCGGCGAAGATCGGCGACAAGGCGCCGATGACGAGGCCCATCATGATGCCGCCAAGCGCAATGATGGTGATCTGGAAGAGATAGATCAGCACGACGACGGCGGCCGGTGCACCGAGGCATTTGAAGCTGGCGATGGTGGTGCGCTTGGAATCGAGGAAGGCACGCACCGCATTGGCGACGCCGACGCCGCCGACGATCAGCGCGGTCAAGCCGACCAGCGTCAGGAACTGCGAGAAACGGGTGATGTTTTCGGTAAGCGAGGGTGCGGCCCGGTCGCTGGTGCGGATCGCCCAGCCGGCGGAAGGGAATTCCCTGGAGGCGCGCGCCTGGATGCCCGATATCGCGCGCTTGTCCTCCAGCCGGATCTTGTAGGCATGTTCGACCAGGCTTCCGGTCTGGATCAGGCCGGAGGCTTCGAGCGCCCGGCGGCTGACGAGCAGGCGCGGCGCAAAGCCGAAACCTTCGGAGAGGGCGTCCGGCTCGGTCTTGACGGTGCCGGTGATGCTGAGTTTGACATTGCCGAGCAGCAATTCGTCGCCGACCGCAAGGCCAAGCCGATCGAGCAGCAGCGGAGCTGCGACCGCGCCATAGGTGCCGCTTTGGGCCGGAAGCAGGGCTGCAAGCGGATAATCGGGCTCGGCCGCAAAGCGGCCGTAGAGCGGGTAGGCGTCGTCGACCGCCTTGACCTCGACCAGCGCCTGGTCGGAACCATCCGGCTTGCGGGCCATCGAGCGCAGACCGGTCGACACCGAGACGGTGCCGAGACTTTCGAGGAAAGCCATTTCCTGCGGTGTGGCCTCGCGGTTGTTGAGCTCGAAGCGGACGTCGCCGGCCAGGAGCTCCTGCCCCTGCGAGGCGATCGTGTCGGTGATCGACTGCGAAACCGAATTGACGGCGGCAATCGCGCCTGTGCCGAGCGCGATGCAGGCGAGAAAGATGTAGAAGCCGCGAATGCCGCCGCGCAGCTCACGCAGCGCCAGGCGAAAAGCAAGCGCGGTGCGCGGCGTGATCATTCTCATGCGAATGCCGCCTCGCTGCGGCGGGCAGCGCTGTCGTCTTCGATCCGGCCGGAGCGGACGCGGATCTGGCGCGAGCAGCGGCTCGCAAGCGAGACGTCGTGGGTTACGAGAAGCAGGGTCATGCCGCGTTCGGCCTGTTTGGAAAACAATAGGTCGGCGATCTGGCGGCCAGTCTCGGTATCGAGATTGCCCGTGGGCTCGTCGGCGATCAGCAAAGCGGGCGAAGGGGCGAGCGCTCTGGCGATCGCCACGCGCTGCTGTTCGCCGCCGGAAAGCTGGCCGGGATAGTGGTTCAACCGTTCCCCGAGACCGACCGAATTCAGCTCGCGGTGGGCGATCTCGAAGGCGTTGCGGACATTGGCGAGCTCCAGCGGCACGGCGACGTTTTCCAGCGCCGTCATGTTGGCGATCAGGTGGAAGGATTGGAAGACGATGCCGATGTTACGGCCGCGGAAATCGGCGACCTCATCTTCGCTCAGCGCGTGGAGCGGCGTGTCGTTGATGTTGATTTCGCCGCTGTCGAGCTTCTCCAATCCGGCAAGCACCATCAGCAGGGTGGACTTGCCGGAACCGGAAGGGCCGACGATGCCGACGGATTCGCCCGCTGATATATCGAGATCGATACCCTTCAGCACATGGACGGAGGCCGCGGCGCTGCCAAGGGTCAGATCGGCGCTCTTCAACTCGATGATGGTTTTTGCCAACGGAAATCGCCCTATATAAGCCCGTAATCAAATTGCCGCATAACGGCACCCCGCCAATCTAGGGAAAGCAGGATGAGATTTAAAGTTGCCGTCCTTCAATTCACCGTCATTGCCCTCTCGCTAATCTTTGCCGCCGGCGCAAATGCGCGGACAATCAATCTCGTCGGATTCGGGGACAGCCTGATGGCAGGCTATCAGCTGCCGCCCGGCGACGGCTTTCCCGAAAAGCTGCAGGCGGCCTTGCAGGCGAAGGGCCTCGACGTCGCCATCGCCAATGCCGGCGTTTCGGGCGATACGACGACAGGGGGGCTGGCCCGCATCGACTGGTCAGTGCCTGACGGCACCGATGGCGTCATCCTGGAGCTCGGCGCCAACGATGCGCTGCGCGGCATTCCGCCCGAAGAGAGCGAAAGGAATCTCGACCAGATGATAACGCGGTTGAAGGAACGCGGCATTGCCGTGCTCCTCGTCGGCATGATGGCGCCACCGAATATGGGCGCGGATTATGCCGAACGCTTCAATCCGATTTATCGGAAACTTTCGGAGAAACACGGAGTTCGGCTTTATGCCTTCTTCCTTGACGGCGTGGTGCTCGATGCAGGGCTCAAACTCAGCGACGGCATGCATCCGAATGCGAAAGGCGTGGATGTCATGGTTCAGAAGATGGAAGCCGATGTCACAAATTTCGTCGGGACGATTTCTACTGTGAAGAAATAGGGGCTTGCGCGCTCATTGATTGCATGATTCCGTGTAAGCACCTGCAAAAGATTCGGGGAGTGCTCGTTATGCCGAGACTGTTTACCGCCCTCGAAATTCCGCGCAATGCGGCGATGAGCCTTTCATTGCTGCGCGGCGGCCTCCCCGGAGCACGATGGATCGATGTGGAGAATTACCACATCACCCTGCGCTTCATCGGTGATGTCGACGGCCGCACCGCCGATGAAATCGTCGAACGCCTCGACCGGATCGACCGGCCGGAATTCCAGTTCCGCCTCGAAGGCATCGGTTCCTTCGGCTCGAAGAAACCGCATTCGGTCTGGGCAGGCGTCTCGCAATCGCCTGAGATGTACGCGCTGCAGGGTGAGATCGAGCGCATCTGCCAGCGCATCGGCCTGCCGCCGGATCCCCGCAAATTCATGCCGCATGTGACGCTGGCACGGCTCAAATCGTCGCGGCTCGACGATGTCGTGCAGTATCTGGCCGGGCGCGGCAACTTTCACACCGCAACTTTCACGGCGCCGCGCTTCGTGCTGCTTTCATCGCGCGAATCGGTGGGCGGCGGGCCTTACCTGACCGAAGAAGTGTTTCCGCTGCACGAGGCCCGCTTGACGCCCAGCGTTTCGAGCAGCTTGCTGCAGCCGGTCAAGAGCCTGGTATAGACCAGCTCAAAACCATCGGGGCCGCCATAATAGGGATCGGGAATATCCTCTCCCGTTCCAAGAGCCTTTCCTGGTTAGATTGAAGCATTCTGCCGGAGCAGGTTTTCGTCAGGGCAGAGGCGATTGGCGACGGGCATACCCCTAGGTACGTCCGAGCCGATCGCCTTTGATCCTGGCTAGAGATGCCCGGCCCACCGGCCGCACCGCTTCGCTATGGCGAAGCGATCAGTGCGTCCGGCGATTTTCAAGTCTTGCAGATTTGCCGGGCAAATCTGCGGGAGGGTTGGCTGAAACGGGCCGGCTGATCGACCGGCCGGCTTGGCCGTAGAGCTTGGCTACGACACGCGCCGGCCGGTCGACCATCCGACTCCGTTTGAGCCAACAGAATGCTTCACTCTGACCAGGAAAGGCTCTAGGCCGTGGTGACAAATTAACTATTTGAGCCAAAGCATGATGCTTGCCAGGTTGATGAAGCCGAGGAAATTGGCTGCGAGTTTGTCGTAGCGTGTGGCGAGACGTCGCCATTGTTTGAGCTTGGCGAAGAAGCTCTCGATGCCCCAGCGCTGCTTGTAGGCGATGCGATTGTAAGCATGCTGGTGCTTGCGATGGCGTCGCGGCGGAATGACCGGTTCACCGCCCTGATCAAGGATGATGTCATGCAGGCTGTCGGCATCATAGGCGCGGTCGGCGAGCACCTGTTTGGCTGGCAGTCCCCGAACGAGGTCGCAAGCCGGAGCCATGTCGTTCTGCTGTCCTGGGCCGAGATGGAAACGAACCGGCAGCCCGAGGGCATCCACTACAGCATGGATTTTGCTGCCAAACCCGCCACGGGAGCGGCCGAGAGCCTGGGCTTGCGATCCCCCCTTTTACGGCGTCCGCCAGCCGCTTGCGCCTGTGCTCGGATCACGGTGGCATCGATGGATAGCCATTCCATATCCGGATCGGCAGCCACCGCTTCAAATATCCGGTCGAATACACCTTGATCGATCCAGCGGTAGTAACGCCGTTTGACTGTCTGATACGGGCCGAAGCGGTCTTCGGGCAGATCGCGCCAACGCGCACCGGAGCGGGCCAGCCACAAGATCGCATCGAAGAACCGCCGTCCGTCGCTGCGGGGACCCCGCCTGCCTTTGCGACCGCCAGGCACGAACGGCTTCAACAGATCCCACTGATCGTCCCGGAGAACTTCACCTTCCATCGCTGACCTCCAAAAGTCAGCGTTGAATCTGATTTGCTCCTCAAACGGAATCCCAATTCGTTAATTTGTCACCACAGCCTAGCGCGGCATCGCCAAACAGGCGGATATTCACCTTGGGCGGCGCGATCTTGCCAAGCGTCGCCAGGTTGTCGCGGTCCATGGCAAGGATCAGCTCGAAATTGCTGAAATCAGTTGGCCGGATGCGGCGGGCGCGCTGCGCGGCTATGTCGATGCCATGGCGTTGCGCGGTGGCGATCGAACGCCGGTCGGGCGGCTCGCCCTCATGCCAGCCGCCGGTGCCGGCGGAATCGACGGTGAAACGGCCATTCAACCCGGCCTCGGCGACAAAATGGCGAAAAATTTCCTCGGCAAGCGGAGAACGGCATATATTGCCCATGCAAACGAAGAGGATACTGATAGGCGTCGGTAGACCTGTCGGAAGAACAAGAGGAACATGGCATGAAATGGGAAAAACTGGAACGGGCGGCAGTCGAGGCGCAACTCGCGGGGCTTGCCGGTTGGGCGATCAATGACGCGGCTTCCTCGATCTCGAAGACATTCAAGTTTTCGAATTTCATCGAGGCTTTCGGCTTCATGACGGAGGCAGCGATCACGGCCGAAAAGCTCAACCATCATCCCGAATGGTTCAACGTCTATTCCCGAGTAGATGTGACGCTGAACACGCATGATGCCGGCGGACTGACGGAACTGGATTTCAAGCTCGCCAAGGCGATGGAGAAGGCGGCGGCACGACGTCTCGGCTGAAGGCCTTGCCGGTTGAACGGGGCCGATTGAAAGGGGCCGATTGAAAGCCTGGGCGTCATCACCATATGTGCGCAGGGACGAAAGGATGTCAGGGATGGACGAGGTCAAATTCGGGGAAATCCTGCTGCCGGGCGACGAGGACACCCAGAGCCGGCGGGAGAAGACGGTGCGGCAGAAATTCTGGCCGACTTTCCGTCGCGCCGTGCGGCAGATCCCGTTCTCACGCGACGTCGTCGCCGGCTTTTACTGCGCGCTCGATCCACAAACACCGACCAAGGTGCGCGGTGTGCTGCTCGCAGCACTCGCCTATTTCGTCATGCCGGTCGACATGATCCCGGATATTTTCGCCGTCGTCGGCTTTTCTGACGATGTCGCCGTGCTTTCGGCCGCCTTCGCCATGGTACGCAGCCATATCCGGCCAGGCCATTACGACGCGGCGGATCGCGTCCTTGCCGACCCGCCAGCGGATACGATGAAAACGATTTGAAGAGCCGGCGCCGGTTCAGCCGAACTCCTGCTCCAGCACCTTGCGGAGTTTGCCGAAGGCAAGCCGAATCCGTGATTTCACCGTGCCGAGCGGCAGCCCGGTCGCTTCAGCGATCTCGGCGTGCGACTGGCCAAGAAAAAAGGCGGCACGCAGCATGTCGCGCTGTTCCTGCGGCAGTTGGCCGACCGCGGCACGGATCTTGGCGTCGCGATCGTCATTGACGATGATTTCTTCGGCGCCGATGTCGGCCGGCGGCTGCAGGGCCGGGTCCGTCTCGTCGAAGATGCGGGTGTTGGCGCGGCGCTGCAGGTCGATGCGGCGATTGCGGGCAATGCGAAAGAGCCAGGTCGAGAGTGAAGACCGCGTGGCATCGTAAAGATAGGCCTTGTGCCAGAGCACGATCATGATCTCCTGAACCAGCTCCTCGGCCTCGCCTGAGGTCATTTTCCGGCGCATCAGCCAGGTCTTCAGACGCGGGGCGAAATAGTCAAACAGGATGGAGAAGGCCTGCTGGTCGCGATCGTCTGCGACAGCCTTTGCGAGGGCAGCAAAACGCCGTCTTTCCTCGGCATCCATGTCGTCTCACGAGCCCCCTGCGGCGGAAATTTCGTCCCGGATTTCCAAAGTCTTAATGAGGTACAACGGATTTTTGAAAGGTCAAACTCTTGCCTGAATCTTTGTGTCTTAGATTCACCCGAACGGCCGGCCGGTGCCATCGGCGCACCGGCATCGCGCCGATTTCAGCAAGGGGCAAAAGTCGTGGTCGAGCTGAAATGACACAGGCACATACAAATCGCAGCTATTGTTGACCATTTGGTAACCTGAGTTAAGTCAAAATAAAGCAGATCGTGATTATGCGCCGCCCGCTATGATCGCTTCGGGCCTTGAATCGCAGGAACCGGCAGGAATCCATGTTTGTAAGAAGTATCGTATCCGCCCTCGCACTCACCCTTGGTATGGCCGGAGTTGCGACAGCGCAGCAGGCCGCGCCGACTCGCATTCAGCAGTTCCAGGCGTGGGGCGCCTATTCCTACAAGTCGGGCGCCAGCACCGTCTGCTACGTGCTGTCCGTGCCGACGACAAAGCAGCCGGCAAGCGTCGACCACGGCGACAATTTCTTCATCGTCTCGCAGCGCCCCGGCCAGAACATCTCCTACGAGCCGCAGGCGATGATGGGCTATACGGTGAAGGAAAATTCGAAGATCAACGTCGTCATCGACAACAAGACCTTCGTGATGTTCACCAAGGACAAGGCCGGCTGGGTCGAGAACGCTGCTCAGGAGCCGGCCCTCGTCGCGGCGATGAAGACCGGTCATTCGATGACAGTCAATGCGGTCTCGCGCAAGGGCACGGGCACGTCCTACAGCTATTCGCTCTCGGGCATCTCGGCGGCGCTGAAACAGATCGAAAGCTGCAAGTAGGCGCCCTTTTGGCCAACGGAATTTCAAGGGCCGGCCTTGCGCCGGCCCTTGCTGTTTTCCATCTGTAGTGACGCGCCGGCAAAATGATGCTAAAGGCCGGGCCGACAGCGGACAGATCGCGATATCAGTCGCCGTTCCGCCATTCAATTTCTGCCCATGTGCCGTCATGCGCCTCACCTCTTCCGGCTTGTTCCTGAAGTCCGCGGGGCTTGCGGGGCGGTTACGTGTTCGAATTCGGGATCTAAAGACCATGTCCGTCATGGATGCGATTGATGTCACCAAGCCACGGGCGCCGAACGCCTCTTCCGGCGCCGAAAAGCCTTCCCTGATCGGGCTGTCGCGCGAGGAAATGGCGGCGGCGCTCAGGGAAAAAGGCGTGGCCGAGAAGCAGATCAAGATGCGCGTCGCGCAGCTCTGGAACTGGATCTATGTGCGGGGCGTCTCCGATTTCGACCATATGACGAATGTCGCCAAGGACATGCGTGAAATGCTGAAGCAGCATTTCACCATCGCGCGTCCTGAGATCGTCGAGGAGCAGGTCTCCAACGATGGCACCCGCAAATGGCTGCTGCGCTTTCCCGCGCGCGGCGCAGGCCGCCCGGTCGAGATCGAAGCCGTCTACATTCCGGAAGAGGGCCGCGGCACGCTGTGCATTTCCAGCCAGGTCGGCTGCACGCTGACCTGTTCCTTCTGTCACACCGGCACGCAGCGGCTGGTGCGCAACCTGACGGCAGAGGAGATCCTGTCGCAGCTGCTGCTCGCCCGCGACCGGCTCGGCGACTTCCCGGATCGCGAAGCGCCGCAGGGCACCATCATGCCGGCCGAAGGCCGCAAGGTCAGCAATATCGTGATGATGGGCATGGGTGAGCCGCTCTATAATTTCGATGCGGTCAAGCAGGCCCTGCTGATCGCGACGGATGGCGACGGACTGTCGCTGTCCAAACGTCGCGTGACGCTTTCCACCTCCGGCGTCGTGCCGGAAATCTTCCGCACCGGCGAGGAGATCGGCGTCATGCTGGCGATCTCGCTGCATGCGGTGCGCGACGACCTGCGCGATATTCTGGTGCCGATCAACAAGAAGTATCCGCTGAAGGAACTGATCGACGCCTGCAAGGCCTATCCGGGCCTTTCCAATGCGCGGCGCATCACCTTCGAATATGTGATGCTGAAGGACGTCAATGACAGTCTGGAGGATGCCAAGGGGCTGATCAAGCTTCTGAAAGGCGTGCCGGCAAAGATCAACCTCATTCCGTTCAACCCCTGGCCCGGCACCAACTACCAGTGTTCGGACTGGGAGCAGATCGAGAAATTCGCCGATTTCATCAATTCGGCGGGTTATGCCTCGCCGATCCGCACGCCGCGCGGCCGCGACATTCTTGCCGCCTGCGGCCAGCTGAAATCGGAATCCGAACGCATGCGCAAGACCGAGCGGCTAGCCTTCGAAGCGATGATGATCGCCAATCACGGCGCCGACGACTGATCAGCAAGTTTGATCTTCGCTACAATTCTCAGCGATTGATTTCAGGAGGCGCTTTTCCTAAAAGTGCCGCCAAAATCATATGGAGGATACACCATGCGCCCGATTTTGCTCGCTCTTGCCGCCAGTTTGGTCCTTTCCCTGCCCGCTAAAGCCGATGACGTGACCGTCGCGGTGACGGCCATTGTCGAGCATCCGGCGCTGGATGCGGCCCGCAAGGGTGTTCTCGACGTGCTGACGACCGCCGGCTACAAGGAAGGCGAGAACCTGAAATTCGTGTTCGAATCGGCGCAGGGCAATCCGGCGACCGCAGCCCAGATCGCCCGCCAGTTCGCCGGCGACGAGCCCAATGTCATCGTGCCGATCTCCACGCCGTCGGCCCAGGCCGTCGTCTCGGCGACGCGCGACATTCCCGTCGTCTTCACGGCCGTATCGGACCCGCTCGGCGCCCAGCTCGTCAAGAACATGGACAAGCCGGGCGGCAATGTCACGGGCCTTTCCGACATGTCGCCCGTCGGCGAGCACCTGGCGTTGATCAAGGAAATCCTGCCTGATGTGAAAACCATCGGCTATCTCTACAACTCAGGTGAGGCGAATTCGGTTTCGCTGCTCGCCGTGCTGAAGGCAGAAGCCGAAAAGGCCGGGCTGAAGGTGGTCGAATCAGCCGCCACCAAGTCGGCCGAGGTTCAGGGTGCGGCCCGCGCCCTCGTCGGCCGCGCCGATGCGATCTACATTCCGACCGACAACACGATCATCTCGGCGCTCGAAGGCGCCGTCGCGGTTGCCGAAGAAAGCAAGCTGCCGCTCTTCACCGCCGATACGGATTCGGTGTCGCGCGGATCGATCGCCGCTCTCGGCTTCAACTATTACGACGTCGGCAAGCAGACGGGCGAAATCGTCGTGCGCGTGCTGAAAGGCGAAAACCCCGGTGATATCGCGGTCAAGACCGCCGCCGGCAGCGATCTCGTCGTCAACAAAGGGGCTGCTGCCAAGATGGGTGTCACGCTGCCCGACAGCGTGCTTTCGCGGGCCAACAAAGTCATCGACTAATCGGCCGCCGGTCCATCGACCATTCACATTCAGCCGCTCCCGTTTGCGCGGGGGCGGCTGAAGTATTACAAGGCTGCGGTTTCGCGACGGGCGGAACGGAAACAAAAAGGGGCTGAATGCCTTGAGCCAAATCGCATTCTGGGGGGCCGTCGAGCTCGGCCTGGTCTATTCCTTCGTCGCTCTCGGCGTCTATCTCGCCTTCCGAGTCCTCGATTTTCCCGACCTGACGGTCGACGGTTCCTTTCCGCTGGGTGCAGCGGTAACCGCCGTGCTGATCATCGCCGGCGTTAATGCCTGGCTTGCCGCGCTGATCGCGATGGCGGCCGGTGCCGCCGCCGGCATGGTGACGGCGCTGCTCAATGTGCGCTTCAAGATCCTCAACCTGCTCGCCTCGATCCTGACGATGATCGCGCTGTTTTCCGTCAACCTCAGAGTGATGGGCAAACCCAACGTCGCCCTCATCAATGCCGATACGATGATCAGCCCGTTCTTCGGCCATGGCCTGCGCGATTTCTATGTGCGGCCGCTCTTCGTCGGCGTTCTCGTCATCGTCGCGCTCGTCCTGGTCTGGCGCTTCCTCGAAAGCGACGCCGGGCTGGCCATGCGCGCGACCGGCGCCAATGCCAGGATGGCGCGGGCTCAGGGCGTCGACACCAGCCGGCAGATCTATCTCGGCATGGCGATCTCGAATGCGCTGGTGGCGTTCGGCGGTGCCTTGTTTGCCCAGACCAACGGTTTTGCCGACGTCACCTCTGGCGTCGGCACCATCGTCGTCGGTCTTGCCGCCGTCATCATCGGCGAGACCCTGCTCGGGCGCCGCGGGCTGTTGATCGCGCTCATCGGCTGCGTGCTCGGCTCGATCCTCTATCGCATCGCCATCCAGCTGGCGCTGTCGAGCGACGTCATCGGGCTGCAGGCCTCCGACCTCAATTTCGTGACGGCGGTTCTCGTGACCTTCGCGCTCATTCTTCCTCGCCTTCGCAGAGGTGCCGCATCGTGATCAGCGTCAAGGACATAAAGGTCGTTTTCGGGCGCGGCACGCCGCTGCAGAAGCAGGCGCTGAACGGCGTCAGCCTGACCATCGAGCAGGGCTCCTTCGTCACCGTCATCGGCTCCAACGGCGCCGGCAAATCCACGCTGCTCGGCGTGCTCGCCGGCGATGTCATCCCGAGCGAGGGACAGGTGCTGATTGGCAAGACTGAAGTGACGCGCAAGTCGACCGCGGCCCGAGCCGGCCTGGTGGCACGCGTCTTCCAGGATCCCTTGACGGGAAGCTGCGGCTCATTGTCGATCGAGGAGAACCTCGCTCTGGCGGCCCGCCGCGGCGAGAAGCGCGGGCTTGTGCCGGCGCTCGGCGGCAAGAGGCGCGATTATTTCAAAGAGCGGATCGCCGAACTCAATCTCGGGCTGGAAAACCGGCTGAAGGACCGCATGGATCTGCTCTCCGGCGGGCAGCGGCAGACCGTTTCGCTCGTCATGGCGACACTTGCCGGGTCGGAGGTGCTGCTGCTCGACGAACATACGGCCGCGCTCGATCCCGGGATGGCCGAGTTCGTGATGAACCTCACGCAGAAGATCGTGGCCGAGCGCAAGCTGACGACAATGATGGTGACACACTCCATGCGCCAGGCGCTGGATTACGGCCACCGCACGATCATGCTACATGGCGGCGAGATTGTCCTCGATGTGGCGGGCGACAACCGAAAGAACCTGCAGGTCGAGGACCTGATCGCCATGTTCCGCAAGATGCGCGGCCAGACGCTGGATGACGATGCTTTGCTGATCGGCTGAACCCGACAGCGGGCTGATCTGCTAGGTCGTGGCTGGTTAACCGGTCCGACCGCGTGCGGATCGGCTTGCGCCGACCGCGATTATTTCGCCTGCGTAAGCAGGATCTTGGCGGCGAAGATCGAGAAGACGCCGGCGAAGGTATAGTCCATGCCGCGCAGCACCTTTCTGTTGTTCTGCAGCCAGGAGGCCAGCCAGTCGGCGGCAAAGACGACGGCGGCATTAACCGGCATGCCGATCAGGATGAAGCAAAATCCGAGGAAAAGCAGCTTCTGCGTCACGGCAGGATCGCCGGCGCTGACGAATTGCGGCAGGAAGGTCATGAAGAAGATGATGACCTTGGGGTTCAGAAGATTGACCCAGAAGCCCGACGAGATGTTGGCAAGCGCCGTGCCTTTCTGCGTCTCGACCTTGGTGACAGTGAGCTTCGAGCCGAAACGGATCGCCTGCACGGCGAGCCAGAACAGGTAGGCGGCGCCGCCGGTTTTCAGAATGAGAAAGGCGGTCGGCGAGGCGGTGATCAGCGCCGATATGCCGAAGGCGACCAGCATGGTGTGGACGACGATGCCGAGGCTGGTGCCGACGACGACGAACAGAGCCGCCTTCTTGCCCTGGGCCAGCGAACGGCTGATCGACAGCGTCATGTCGGGCCCCGGGGTTGCCGCGAGCAGCAGCGTAGCGGCGGCGAAAGCCAGAAGGGTCGGCAGGCTGGGCAGGAAATTCATGGGCGTACTCTGAAAGCCGGGCAGATCCGACGATTTCTTATTTGGCCTTCAGAAAAATTACCAACCAAACCTTCTCATGCGCGTCGCACTAAATTTGATCATGCAACGCGCATTCGCTGCTTGGTTCATGCATGTCATTATCCCGAACCGCTGCACACTTCCGGGCGACATTAGCGCCGATCACTTCTGCTCCAGGAAGGCCTTGAACTTGTCGGCATAGTCCTGGTGCCAGCGCGACAGCGGCGGCCGGTTCTCGATGATGTCGCCCATCGCCCAGGCCATGCGGCGTTCGTCGACCGGACGGGCAACATCATTGTCGGGGCAGAGGATATAGAAATCTCCGCGTTCGAGGCTTTCCACCATGAAGTCAACGGTCTGCTCCGGCGTCCAGGCGCCAGCTGGCTTTTCCGCGCGGTCGCCCTTGGTGAGGCCGGTGAACACGAAGCCGGGGATCAGCAGATGGGCGGAGATCTTTCCGCCTTCGATGTTGCGCAGCTCGTGCTCGAGCGCCTCGGTAAAGACCTTCACGCCCGATTTGGAGATATTATAGGCTGGATTGCCGGGAGGCGTGGTGATGCCTTGTTTCGAGCCGGTGTTGATGATGAGGCCAGGCTCGCCGTGCGACAGCATCTTAGGGCCGAAGGTGCGTGTGCCGTTTATGACGCCCATCAGGTTGACGGCAAGGATGTGGTCCCAGTTGGCCTGCGGGCTGAAGATCGAGGTCTCCGGGCCGATGCCCGCATTGTTCATCAGCACGTGCACGCGGCCGAAACGCTGGAGCACGGCGCGTTCAAGCGCCTCCAGGGAGTCCCGGCTGGCGACGTCGGTCTCGACAGCCATGACGTCTTCTTCGCCGGCAATGGCCTTGAGTTCGTCGGCGGCAGCGGCCAGCCGATCGCCGCCGAGATCGGCGATGACGACGCTCATGCCGCGGCCGGCGAAATATTTCGCCGCCGCCAGGCCAATGCCGGACGCGCCGCCGGTGACGACCGCAACATTGGATTTCTTGAAAATCTCTTGAAGATTCGTCACGGGGAGCCCCTCCTCGATCATTGTTCGGACGTTGGCGAATATGGGCTCCGCTTTCGCGCTGTCAAACGCTATCGCGCCGGTGGCGCCGCACTTGCCCTTGCGTCACGCGCCAATCTCGCTAAAAGTGCCGCGACACCGGGTTTTCGCCGGCCTTTATGCAACGGACCTCATCATCATGGCATCATACAAAGACGTGAAGAAAGTCGTGCTCGCCTATTCCGGCGGTCTCGACACCTCGATCATCCTGAAGTGGCTGCAGACGGAACTCGGCGCCGAAGTCGTCACCTTCACCGCCGATCTCGGCCAGGGCGAAGAGCTGGAGCCGGCGCGCAAGAAGGCCGAGATGCTCGGCATCAAGGAGATCTACATCGAGGATGTGCGCGAGGAGTTCGTGCGCGATTTCGTCTTCCCGATGTTTCGGGCCAATGCCGTCTATGAAGGCGTCTATCTACTAGGCACCTCGATCGCCCGTCCGCTGATTTCCAAGCACCTGATCGATATCGCCCGCAAGACCGGCGCCGATGCGATCGCCCACGGCGCGACTGGCAAGGGCAACGACCAGGTCCGTTTCGAGCTGTCGGCCTATGCCTTGAACCCCGACATCAAGATCATCGCGCCGTGGCGCGACTGGGCGTTCAAGAGCCGCACGGAACTGCTGGCCTTCGCCGAACAGCATCAGATCCCTGTTGCCAAGGACAAGAAGGGCGAGGCGCCGTTCTCCGTCGACGCCAACCTGCTGCACTCCTCCTCCGAGGGCAAGGTTCTCGAGGATCCCGCGCAGGAGGCGCCCGAGTATGTGCATATGCGCACCATCTCTCCCGAAGCCGCGCCTGACAAGGCGACGGTGATCAAGGTCGGCTTCCGCAAGGGCGATGCCGTGTCGATCAACGGCGTCGAGATGTCGCCGGCGACGCTGCTCGCAACGCTCAACACCTATGGCCGCGACAACGGCATCGGCCGCCTCGACCTCGTCGAGAACCGCTTCGTCGGCATGAAGTCGCGCGGTGTCTATGAGACCCCCGGCGGCACGATCCTGCTTACGGCGCACCGCGCCATCGAATCGATCACCCTCGACCGCGGGGCCGCTCATCTCAAGGACGAGATCATGCCGCGTTACGCCGAGCTGATCTATTACGGCTTCTGGTTCTCGCCGGAGCGAGAGATGCTGCAGGCGCTGATCGACAAGAGCCAGGAGCATGTCGAAGGCGAAGTGACGCTGAAGCTCTACAAGGGCAATGTCATGGTCATCGGCCGGGAAAGCGAAAAGTCGCTCTATTCCGACAAGCTCGTCACTTTCGAGGACGATCAGGGCGCCTACGACCAGAAGGACGCAGCCGGCTTCATCAAGCTCAACGCGCTGCGCCTGCGCACGCTCGGCAAGCGGAACCTCGCGAAGTAAATACCGGTTCGCTTTCGAATTGTAAATGCGCCCGCCGGCTTTGCCGCGCGGGCGTTTTCGTGGAAGCAGCGGCAATTGTCACTCATCTCAAAATAGTTGAGATCACCAGATGCCCCGGATGTGGATAATTGAACAAAAATCGTGTCGACGCCTTTATCTGCCTTGAAGGGCTATAAAGGCCGGAACCATGGATGTCAGGCAGACAATCGACGCGTTCGAACAGTGGTTCCGAACGTTTGTCTTCAGCGAATGGACGCTCTACCAATTCGGGATTATCGCCGTCGGTTACGTCGCAGCGTCGTTCCTCGCATCACGCACTGAACCCGCGTTGGAAGCGAAAGCCAGGCGCATCAAAGGTAATCCGGACCTCTTGCGCGTCATCATCGCCTTCATGCGGCGCTTGAAGTGGCTCTTTCTTGCGGTATGGCTGTGGCTTGCAAACGTCGCCCTCACCCAAAACACCTGGCCGTCGCAACGGTGGCTCGTGGCGACTGCCCTGACGCTGACGGCGGCGTGGTTCATCATCTCCGTGCTGACCAAGATTATCCATAATCCTACCTTGTCGCGCACGGTCGCCATCGTCAGTTGGAGCTACGTCGCGCTGTACGCGCTTCGGCTTGACGGCCCGGTGCTTTCCGCGCTCGATGGCCTGGCTGTCAATCTGGGGGCCGTGCGGCTTTCACTTCTCCTTGTGCTGAAAGCGGTCGTCTTGGCCGTCGCGCTCATCTGGGTGGCGGTTCTCGTCGGCAATGTCCTGTCCCGTTGGGTGCAGAGGTCGGGCGATCTTTCGCCATCGATCAAGGTCCTGATCAGCAAGTTCATAAAAATCGGCTTGATCATGATCGCCGGCGCAATTGCCTTGTCAGCGACTGGCATCGACCTTACGGCGTTGACCGTATTTTCCGGCGCAGTCGGCGTCGGAATAGGCTTCGGCCTTCAGAAGGTCGTATCGAACTTCATCTCGGGCATCATCATCCTGCTCGATAAATCCATCAAGCCAGGCGACACGATCACGCTCGGAGATACCTTCGGTTCGATCCGCGATTTGCGCTCGCGGTTCGTCTCGGTCATTACGCGTGACGGCAAAGAATACCTGATCCCCAACGAGGACTTCATTTCCCAACAGGTCGTCAACTGGTCGTTCTCCAGTGACTATGTCAGGATCGACGTCGACTTCGGTACGGCTTATGACAGCGATCCACATGAAGTCGCTCGAATCGCAATCGCGACTGCCTCTACGGTGGATCGCGTTGCCAACGACTACAGGGCGCCGGTATGCTGGCTTACATCTTTTGGCGCTTCGTCGCTTGATTTCCGGCTCCGCTTCTGGATCTCCGATCCCGCAAATGGTCTGACGAATGTCAGGGGCCAGGTGTTGATGGCGCTTTGGGACGCGTTCAAGGAAGCCGGCGTGTCGATCCCGTTCCCGCACCGGGAAATCATCATGAGGACGCCTGTCGAGATCAAGCAGTCGCGCCAGGACTAAGCGACCACATTGCTCCTACCTGCCGGCGTCTTTGACCCCACTTGGACAACAGTGGACTTAGGATCGCTCAAGCCAGACAGTCCGTGCTGCGGCGCTGTCGTAACCGTGAGCTGTGTAAAGCCCTTTGATGCGCAACTGTCCAGAAGTTTGCAAGGAAAAGGCGTAATCAAGACGCCAGATTAAGAGGCGGGAACCGGAAGGGTTAAAGACATCACGCTGCTGCACGTACAGTTGTATTGAGCGATTGGCACCTGTCGCTTCGAACCGCATCCAGCGCCTGTCGTTTCTCTGCCGCGTTCATCATCCCGACTGGCGAAACCGAGAAAACGGACGCATGCTCCGTCGCTGCGAACGAGACGTTCCTCTCCTTCGCGAGCAGACCACCAACCGAGCACCGGCCTAGCTTGTCGTTGCCCAAACGATTTGACGCTCGTCGCGAGGGCCTCGAATGAATTGCTTTCAAATTCGCACCCATATCCATGATCATGAAATTAAAGCGGAAACGTTGCAGAAGAGTGTTGCCAAATTGTTGAGGCTCTCTCACCTGGCTAGAAGCAGATGGCCGTTTGGGCAGAAGCCGCCCTGATGGCGCTCATTACCCGATCGGACGTTCAACCGCCTTGACCGACGCCGCGGATGGCTTACTCTGCGATCAATATCCTCCGGAGCATTTCCATGACGCAGTCCCTGCTGTTCGGCGCCTTCCTGGCGGCGCTTTTCTATGTGCTCATTCCCGGACCCGCCTTCCTGCAGCTGCTCGGCATCGGCGCCGGGCAGGGGCGCAAGGCCGGGGCCTTCTTCATGATGGGACATCTGGTCGGGGATCTGATCTGGTCGTCGCTTGCGCTGATCGCGATCGTCGGCGCGAAGACGATCGGGACCTTCGTCTTCGATCTGCTCGGTCTCGCCTGCGGTTTCTACCTCGCGTGGATCGGCTGGAGCGCGGTCAATGCCAAGCCGAAAGCGGAGGGGCAGCCGCTTGTCATGGTCGAGCGGCCGTTTCGCCGCGGCCTGATCTTCGGCGTCACCAATCCGAAGGGTTATCCGGTGGCGCTCGCCACCTTCACCGCGTTGGTCGCCGGTTCTGCCGGCGCGCTCGATTTCGAGGCACTGCCGGTGCTTCTCGGCGTGTCCTTCCTGGGATTCGTGACGGCCGACGTCATCCTGATCGGCATTATCGGCGCAGGCGCCGTGCGGCGCTTCTATCGCGCCCATGAACGGCTGATCGTGCGCTGCTCCGGCGTCCTCTTCATGGGTTTTGCCGCCCAAGCGTTATGGCACGCGACGCCCGGCCTCATCGGCTGGCGCAAGGCCTGATTCAGCCATCCAGGAAATTGACGATCGATTTCAGCGTCTGAACGTCGTTGGAATTACCGATCGACATGGCGACCTGCAGCTGGTTCCTGTAATAATCGAGGAAATTAAAGCTCGTGCCGTCGGTGACGCCGGAGAGGTCGATGATGTTGCCGAGCGGATCGATTGCGTGCATCGGCAGAGGCTCGGAGATCGCGGCGTAGGTGTTCTGATCGATCACGCCGCTGTCGAAGCTTTGGCGGGCGTAAGTGCGCAGCTCTCCGGGGCTGACGGCAGTAAAATCGGGCCCCTCGTCGGGATTGTCTTCGATCTGGAACGAGACGGGGGCCGGAGCCTTGATCTCGATGTGAATATCGACAGTCTTCGAATTTTTTGCGTTATTGGGGTTGTTTTTAAATAGCAAACTCTGAGAAGACCGCAGGGAAAAAATTTCCATGGCGCATGTCCCCTGGCAGGAAGATCACCCGGAAACTAGCGCTTGCGCGTGATTCGCGTCAATCGTTAACAAATGGTTAATTTGCACGTGACAAGGCTTGTCCACCAATTTGGCTGGCGTGCATCAGATTGCTGGGCGCGAGACAAAAGCCTGGCTGCCGAAACATACCAATTCCATGGCGGCCCTCCTATATTGATCCATCCAGTCGCATACCAAAAGGATTCTCCCATGCCTTCTCCCCATGATTTCAATCCGGCGCTCACCAATTGGGACGGCCTGCACGGCCTGCCGCGTTTCGACGCCATCGATGACGGCGATTTTGCTGCCGCCTTCGATGCGGCGCTGGCCGCGCATGAACAGGAAATCGACGAGATCGCCGGGAACAGCGATGCGCCGACCTTCGACAACACGGTCACGGCGCTGGAGATTGCCGGCGATGCGCTGTCGCGCGTTTCGGCGCTGTTCTGGAACAAGGCAGGTGCGCATACCAATGATGTGATCCAGGCGCTGGAGCGGGAGATCTCGCCGAAGATGTCGCGCCACTATTCGAAGATCGGCATGAATGCCGCGCTTTTTGCACGCATCGACACGCTCTGGGAGAAGCGCGGGAGCCTCGGCCTGACGCTGGAACAGACGCGGGTGCTGGAACGCCATTGGAAGAGCTTCGTCAAGTCGGGCGCCAAGCTCGAGAAGGCCGAGCAGGAGAGACTTGCCGAAATCAACGAAAGGCTTGCCGGCCTCGGAACGCAATTCGGCCAGAACGTGCTGGCCGACGAAAAGGCCTGGGCCTTGGTGCTTTCCGATGGGCCCGAGCTCGACGGATTGCCGGAATTCCTGCGCGACGCGATGGCTGCGGCGGCGCGCGAGCGCGGCGAGGAGGGCAGATTCGCGGTGACACTGTCACGTTCGATCATCGAGCCGTTCCTCACCTTCTCCGAGCGCCGTGATTTGCGCGAGCAGGCCTTCAAGGCTTGGGTGGCGCGCGGCGAAAACGGCGGAGAGACGGACAATCGCGCCGTCATTCGGGAAATGCTGGCGCTGCGCCATCAGGTGGCGAGCTTGCTCGGCTACGGCAATTTCGCCGAGCTGAAGCTCGACAACACCATGGCGAAGACGGCGGAAGCGGTGAACGGCCTGCTGAAGGCGGTCTGGGCGCGGGCGGTGAAGCGCGCCGGGGAGGAGGAGATCGACATCGCTGCGCTGATCGCCGAAGAGGGCCGGAACCACGAGGTCATGCCCTGGGACTGGCGCCACTATTCCGAAAAGATCCGGGCAAGGAAGTTCGATTTCTCCGAGGCCGAGCTCAAGCCCTATCTGCAGCTCGAGAAGATCATCGAGGCCTGCTTCGACGTCGCCGGTCGGCTGTTCGGCATCCATGCAGTCGAGAAGAAGGGCGTCGCCGCTTATCACCCTGACGTGAGGGTGTTCGAAATCAGGGACCGCGAGGACAGGCTGGTCGCCCTGTTCCTCGGCGACTATTTCGCCCGCGGTTCGAAACGATCAGGCGCCTGGATGAGCTCGCTGCAATCGCAGCACAAGCTCGAACTGAAGAACGGCCGCCACGGCGAATTGCCGATCATCTACAATGTCTGCAATTTTGCCAAGCCGGCCGAAGGCAAGCCGGCGCTGCTGTCGCTCGACGATGCGCGCACGCTGTTCCACGAATTCGGCCATGCGCTGCATGGCATGCTTTCGAATGTCACCTATCCCTCGGTTTCCGGCACCGGCGTCTCGCGCGATTTCGTCGAACTGCCGTCGCAGCTCTACGAGCACTGGCTGACGGTACCCGATATCCTGAAGCGCTATGCCGTGCATTTCGAAACCGGCGAACCGATGCCGCAGGCGCTGCTCGACAAGGTGCTGGCGGCCCGCACCTTCAATGCCGGCTTCAACACCGTCGAGTTCACCTCGTCGGCGCTGGTCGACATGGCCTTCCATACGCGCGAGGCGGTCGAGGACCCAATGGCAGTGCAGGCGGAGGTGCTGGCCGAGATCGACATGCCGAAATCGATCGTCATGCGCCACGCCACACCGCACTTCCAGCACATCTTCTCCGGCGGCTACTCGGCCGGCTATTATTCCTACATGTGGTCCGAGGTGCTCGACGCCGACGCCTTTGCTGCCTTCGAGGAGACGGGCGACGCCTTCAACGGCGAGATGGCGAAAAAGCTCAAGGAAAACATCTATTCCACCGGCGGCTCGGTCGATCCGGAGGATGCCTATAGGGGCTTCCGCGGCAAGCTGCCGAGGCCGGATGCGATGCTCGTCAAGAAGGGACTTGCGACCTTCGAGGAATTGACAGGCAGCGACGCTTGAGACAATTTGATGACAGAGACCCGTGCGGCATGGCGACAGCCATGCCGCAGCTTTCGCGCGCGACCCCCTTTCGCAATCGCGAAAAAAACGGTAAGAGCGCGCCAAACGTAAATGGCGCGTCCACTTGGCGTAGCGCCCCAGCCTCAGAGATTATGACATATGGCACTTCGCAACATCGCGATCATCGCGCACGTTGACCATGGCAAGACCACCCTTGTTGACGAGCTTCTGAAACAATCCGGCTCGTTCCGTGAGAACCAGCGCGTCATGGAGCGCGTGATGGACTCCAACGACATCGAAAAAGAGCGCGGCATCACCATTCTCGCCAAGGCGACCTCGATCGAGTGGAAGGATACCCGCATCAACATCGTCGACACGCCCGGCCACGCCGACTTCGGCGGTGAGGTCGAGCGCATTCTGTCGATGGTGGACGGCGCGATCGTTCTCGTGGACGCGGCCGAGGGCCCGATGCCGCAGACCAAGTTCGTCGTCGGCAAGGCCCTCAAGGTCGGCCTGCGCCCGATCGTTGCCATCAACAAGATCGACCGTCCCGACGCCCGCGCCGACGAAGTGGTCAACGAAGTTTTCGATCTTTTCGCTGCGCTCGATGCGACCGACGAGCAGCTCGACTTCCCGATCCTCTACGGTTCCGGCCGCGCCGGCTGGATGAACTATGATCCGGCAGGCCCGACTGACCAAGGCCTCGCGCCGCTGCTCGACCTCGTCGTCAAGCACGTGCCCGAGCCGAAGGTCGAGGAAGGGCCGTTCCGGATGATCGGCACCATCCTCGAGGCCAACAACTTCCTCGGCCGCATCATCACCGGCCGCATCGCGTCCGGCTCGATCAAGCCGAACCAGGCCGTCAAGGTTCTTGGACAGGACGGCAAGCTGATCGAACAGGGCCGCATTTCCAAGATCCTCGCGTTTCGCGGCATCGAGCGTCAGCCGATCGAAGAAGCGCATGCCGGCGACATCGTCGCGATCGCCGGGCTCTCCAAGGGCACCGTCGCCGATACGTTCTGCGATCCGTCCGTGACGGAAGCCCTGAAGGCGCAGCCGATCGACCCGCCGACCGTTACCATGTCCTTCATCGTCAACGACTCGCCGCTGGCCGGCACCGAAGGTGACAAGGTCACCAGCCGCGTCATCCGCGACCGCCTGTTCAAGGAAGCCGAAGGGAACGTCGCGCTGAAGATCGAGGAAAGCGCCGACAAGGATAGTTTCTTCGTCTCCGGCCGCGGCGAACTTCAACTCGCCGTCCTGATCGAAAACATGCGCCGCGAAGGCTTCGAGCTTGCCGTTTCGCGTCCGCGCGTCGTCATGCACAAGGATGAGAGCGGCCAGCTCCTGGAGCCGATCGAAGAAGTCCTGATCGACGTCGACGAAGAACATTCCGGCGTGGTCGTGCAGAAGATGTCGGAGCGCAAGGCCGAAATGGTCGAGCTTCGTCCGTCGGGCGGCAACCGCGTCCGTCTCGTTTTCTACGCGCCGACCCGCGGGCTGATCGGCTATCAGTCGGAACTGCTGACGGATACGCGCGGCACGGCGATCATGAACCGCCTGTTCCACAGCTATCAGCCCTACAAGGGTGAGATCGGCGGCCGCGTCAACGGCGTGCTGCTCGCCAATGAAGCCGGCGAAGCCGTTGCCTATGCATTGTTCAACCTGGAAGACCGCGGCCCGATGATCATCGATGCCGGCGAAAAGGTCTATATGGGCATGATCATCGGCATCCATACGCGCGACAACGACCTCGAAGTCAACGTACTGAAGGGCAAGAAGCTGACCAACATCCGCGCCGCCGGCAAGGATGAAGCCGTCAAGCTTACCCCGCCGATCCGCATGACGCTCGAGCGCGCGCTCTCCTGGATCCAGGAAGACGAACTGGTCGAAGTGACGCCGAAGTCCATCCGCCTGCGCAAGATGTATCTCGACGCCAACGACCGCAAGCGGTTCGAAAAGACCAAGGCGGCTCTCTGAGCGTCTGGAGTTACTCCTTAAAAACCCCGGCCTCCGCGCCGGGGTTTTTTATTGTGCGCTGCGTCGATTCCGACTTGTGACAATCGTTAAAAAAGCGTTAAATTTTGACTGTCGTCCACATGTTAAGTCTGTGGGCAATCGAGCCGAATGCGTCATCGCGTATGGTTAATTGCCCCCGGCAGGACCAGAGTAAACGTTATGAAGACGTTGTCGATCGATGTCCGGCGGGCTGAACCGCACGATGCCCGAGCCATATCGGAAACCCATAGGCTCGCCTGGCAGCACACTTACGCAGGCATCATTCCGCATCGCGCCCTGACGCAGATGATCGAGCGACGCGGCGAAAACTGGTGGCGCAAGGCAACGCGCGGACCTGCAACATTGCTGGTTCTCGATGTCGCCGGAACGGTCGCCGGTTATGCGACGCTCGGACTCAACCGCGCCCGCGCTTTGCCGCAGGAAGGCGAGATCTACGAGCTCTACCTTCGTCCCGAATATCAGGGCATCGGTCTCGGCCGTATGCTGTTCGGCGAGGCGCGCCGGTTGTTGAAGTCACTCGGCTGCAATGGGCTGGTCGTTTGGTGCCTCGAGGAAAACGAGACCGCCAGCCGCTTTTACCGCCATCACGGCGGGATCGATTTCTGCGAAGGCATGGAAAGTTTCGACCACAAGCAGTTGAAGAAAATCGGCTTCATCTGGAACTGAGCCGTCCAGCCTGCAGTTCGCTCATCTCCTGCTAGAATTTTGATGTGGTTGGGTGCCGACGCCATCACGCATTGGTGATCTCCAATGTTGCGTTGCCGCATGAAACTGATTATCTGGCTGCGAGCAATTCAACCTCGCAGGAGTTTCGTATGCGCATCGACGCCGTTTCCATCGGTAATAATCCCCCTGAAGACGTCAACGTTATTGTCGAGGTTCCGGTCGGCGGTCATCCGATCAAGTATGAAATGGATAAGGACGCCGGCACGCTGGTCGTCGATCGCTTCCTCTATACGCCCATGACCTATCCGGGCAATTACGGTTTCGTGCCGCACACGCTGTCGGAAGATGGCGACCCGATCGACGTGCTGATCGCCAGCACCCGCCCGCTCGTTCCCGGCTGCGTCATCAACGTGCGCCCGATCGGCGTCCTGAAGATGGAAGACAACTCGGGCAAGGACGAGAAGATCATTGCCGTGCCGTCGCCGAAGCTGACGCTGCGCTATGAGAAGGTGAAGGATTATACCGATCTTCCCGAGATCACGCTGAAGCAGATCGAGCACTTTTTCGAGCATTACAAGGATCTGGAGCCCGGCAAGTGGGTGAAGATTTTCGGCTGGGGCGATTCCGGCGAAGCCGGCGCCCTTATCCTCGAGGCCATCGAGCGTGCCAAGAAGACGAAAGGCTGATCGCTCAGCCTGAAAGTGTTTCAAGCTTTTTTGCCAAATCCTCCGGGTCACCCTCGATCCGGAGGATTTTTTTGCGCGCGGTTTCGCCGGAAACGAGGCTGACGCTGGATTTGGCAACGCCGACCGATTTGGAAACGAGCGCGATCAGGGCTTTATTGGCCTTTCCTTTTTCCGGAACGGCGGTGACGCGCGCCTTCAGATAAGTCTCGCCTTGGCTGTCCGTCTCAACGCCGTCGAACGCGTTGCGCCCGCCATTCGGCGTCAGCCGTACAGTCAGGCGCAGATGATCGGCGAAGAGCCTCCAGGGAGGGCTCAAGAGACCAGCGGATAGACTGTCGTCCAAAGGAAGGTGCGCAGGAAGAAGATGATCACCAGCAGGATGATCGGCGAAATGTCGATGCCGCCGAGGTTCGGCAGCCGACGACGGATCGGCTTCAGCACCGGCTCGGTGACATTATAGAGGAACATGCCGACCGAATTGACGAACTGGTTGCTGGAATTGATGACGTTGAACGCATAGAGCCAGGAGAAAACGGCGCTGGCAATCAGGATCCACGTATAAATATTCAAAACCAAATCAATGGTTTGAAACAAGGCAAACATCGTCATCTCCAATTGGTTGTTGACAGACATGTAGACATTGGCAACTAAACGAGCAAGTGCCGTGTGGGAACGCAGGGCAAATCATGTTTAACGGGCGGCCTCGCAACCATTCCGGCGCCTGCTTCCTCGGACAAGGCTCATGTCGTTTTCGCCCACCGGAGACCGTTTTGCCGCGTTCCGGCATTCGTCTTACACCCGCTTCTTCTTTGCCCGCTTTCTGCTCTCCTTCTCGCAGCAGATCGTCAGCGTCGCCGTCGGATGGCAGATGTACGATCAGACGGGCAAGGCGATCTATCTCGGCCTGATTGGCCTGGTGCAGTTCCTGCCGTCGCTGCTGCTCATCCTCGTCACCGGCTCGGTGGCAGACCGGCACAATCGCCGCGCCATCGCGGCGCTGTGCTCGCTGGTGAGCGCGCTCTGCACGCTGGCGCTGCTCGTCATGACGGCGACCGACACGTTCGCGCCCTGGCCGGTGTTCGCGGTGCTCCTGATCTTCGGCATCGAACGCGCCTTCATGTCGCCGGCGGTGCAGTCCCTCGCGCCCAATCTGGTGCCGGAGCATGCGCTTTCCAACGCGGTCGCCTGGAACTCCTCGTCCTGGCAGCTTGCGGCGATCACCGGACCGGTGCTCGGCGGTCTGCTCTACGGCATCAGCGCCTCGACGGCCTATACGGTTGCGGTGGTCTTTTCCATCCTCGGCGCGGCCCTGCTCTATATGATCCCGAAGCCGGAACAGAAAACGACGGCCGAAGCGAAGAGCTGGGCGATGATCCTCGGCGGTTTCAGTTTCATCCGCGCCGAGAAAGTTGTACTCGGGGCGATCTCGCTCGATCTTTTCGCCGTGCTGCTCGGGGGCGCTACGGCGCTGATGCCGATCTTCGCCCGCGATATCCTGACGCTCGGGCCGTGGGGCCTCGGATTGCTGCGGGCCGCTCCCGGGCTCGGCGCCATCGTGATGGCGATTTTTCTGGCCGCTTATCCGCTGAAGCACCGCGCCGGCCTTTATATGTTCATCGGCGTTGCCCTGTTCGGGGTCGGAACCATCATCTTCGGCGTCTCGACCAGCACCGAGGTCTCGATTGCCGCACTCGCCCTGATGGGGGCGGCCGACATGATATCGGTCTATGTGCGTGAAAGCCTGATCGCGCTCTGGACGCCGGATCACCTGCGTGGCCGGGTCAATGCGGTCAACATGGTCTTCGTCGGCGCTTCGAACGAGCTCGGCGAATTCAGGGCAGGCACGATGGCATCGATCTTCGGCGCGGTGCCGGCAGTCGTCATCGGCGGTATCGGAACGCTAGCGGTTGCGGCGATCTGGGCTTCGAGTTTCCCAAAACTGCGCCGGATCGATTCCCTCGACGCGCCCAGCGCATCGGCATAGAGCGCGGCTGCCGGGCCGCGGCGGCCTATGCGGAAAGGGTGATCGGGGAGACGGCTTTCGCCGTCTTGCCTTCGAAGACGATATCGAGAAATTCGGTCAGCCAGGCTCTCAGCGGCGCGTCGAAGAGCATGCGGCCTTCGAGATGTTCGCGGCCCTGCTGGGCGTTCGGCAGGATGAAGCGATGGGCGCCGTGCACGACCCAGCGATGCATCATCACCCGGGTGAGTTCGGCATGGAATTGCAGGCCCCAGGCGTTGCCGTCGTAGCGGAAGGCCTGGTTCGGATAGGCATCGCCTTCGGCGAGGAGATCGGCGCCATGCGGCAGCTCGAAACCCTCGCGGTGGAAATGATAGACCATCTTCGGCCAATGCATCAGCAGCCGGCCCTTCTCGGTCGGACGCAACGGATACCAGCCGATCTCGGTCGAGCCGTCGGTATTCGCCTGCACCTTGCCGCCGAGATGATGCACCAGCATCTGCGCACCGAGGCAGATGCCGAGAAAGGGACGTTTTTCCCGCAGCGGAATTCTGATCCAGTCGATTTCCTTCTTGATGAAGTCATCCGGATCATTGGCGCTCATCGGCCCACCGAAGACGACGGCACCGGCATGATCTTCGAGCGTTGGCGGAAGCGGCTCGCCGAGCACCGGTCGGCGGATGTCGAGGCGGTAGCCCTTTTCGACGAGCAACTGACCCACGCGGCCGGGGCTCGATCGCTCCTGATGCAGGACGATGAGGATCGGACGCTCGTCGCGGTGCTGAATTCGCTCAGTCGGAATCATCTTGTAAAACCCGGACATCCGTCACCCTGGCGGCGGCCTCCTGCCGTTTCTGGATGCGCTCGCGCGCGGAAACGCCCAACAGATCGGCGATACGCCAGATCACATGATCTTCCATCTCGCTGCGTTCGCCATCGGCATAGACGATGTCCCAGAGGATGCCGATCAGCTCTAGCCGTTGCTCGGTGTTCAGGTGCCGCTTCAGGTCGGATGTGAAGCGATAATAGTCGACCGCGGAGCTTTCGGCCTCGAGGCCGGCGGCCATCAGGGCGTTAAGCTGTTTGCCGTCGAGCGCATACTGTTCCTTCAGGAGTTTGCGTAGCCGCTTCTTCTCGCTGGCCTTGATCCGCCCGTCGGCCTCCATGACCTGCATGCACAGCGCCGCCACCGCGATGCGCGGATCATCCGGGGCGAAACCCTTCCTGGGGTGGTCGGCGGTGAGCTTCTGAAAGAATGCCTGAAAGCGTTCGAACATGCGGTTTTCATTCCATTTCAGAAAAGGCGAAGCCGTGTCTTGGGTTCCGGTTCCGCCCTGGAATCGCGAACGCCGGGATCATCCGGCAGCCCGCCAAAGAAGGGCTTTGCTTCGTTCGGCACCGGCGCTTTATCGCCGGCGACCGGTTCGACGGGCTTCGGCTTTGCCGGCGCCGGCGCGGGGCGCACGGCCTCGGCGATCGTCGCGGCGCGCTCCAGCTCGATGATGCGGTGATCGTTGACCGGGCTTTCCGGCCTGACGTCACGCAGCGGCGGCAGGGTCTTCAGGGCAGTTTCGATCGCGGCGGGCGCCGAACCGTCTTCGAGCGGACCTTCGATCTGGCCGAAAGGCGCCTTCCATTCGAAGGCATCGAGACGGCCGGTGACGGGCGACACCGGCAGCCATTTGTCGGAGACGAAGCCGTCCGCCACCCAGGCCGGATCGCGCGGGGCCTTCAGCGCCTGGGCGAGCCAGTGGCGCACGCGGCCCTGATCGCCGGTCTCGGCCTCCTCAATGTCGGCGAGCAGCAGGAAGGCAGCTTCGCGCGGCTCGATCCGCGCGGCCGCTTCCGCCTTGGCGCGGGCCTTGGCGAATTCCTGCGCGTCGAGCGCGGCCTGGGCGACGATGAGAAGAGATTCAACATTGTTCGGGCGCAACGCCTCCAGCCGCTCGGCGCGCTTCAGCCGGTCGAGCGTGGAATCGCCACTGCGGGCTCTGACATAGGTCTGGCCGATTTCGGGATGCGGCGCCGATTTCCACGCCTGTTCGAGGATCGAAGCGGCCTTGCGCAGGCCGCCTTCGCGGAACAAGGCCTTGGCGGCGATGAGGGCGGCCGGGACGAAGTCGGCGGCGAGCTTCAGCGCCTGCAACGCGTCATCGCGGGCGCCGGCCGGGTTACCTTCCAGCTTCTCGATGGCGCGCGCCGTCAGCAGCACCGCGTGCAGGCGGTTGGCTTCGGGTTTTTCGACGACGCGGGCAGCCTTCTGCTGTTCAAGCAGGCGGATCGCATCGTCCCAGCGGCCGGCCTGGCTGCGATATTCGAGCGTCGCCTGGGCGGCCCAGGGCAGATAGGGAGCGTTGTCGGCCGCCTTTTCGGCATATTGGCGGGCGGCTTCGTTGGCGCCGAGACGGCGGGCTTCGAGATAGAGGCCGCGCAGGCCGAGCTCGCGCGTTTCCGGGTCGTTGGCCATGGCCTCGAATTTGGCGCGCGCCTCGTCGTGGCGGCCCTCGATCAGGGCGGCCTGGGCTTCGAGCAGGTTGATCAGCGGCTCCTGATCGGCGCGGATGAGGCCGCGCGAGCGGGCCGCCATCTTGCGGGCAAGGAGCGCATTGCCGGCGCCGGCGGCGATCAGGCCGGTCGACAGCGCCTGATAGCCGCGGTCGCGCTTGCGGGCGCGGAAATAACGCGTCACCGAATGCGGCGAGGTCCAGATCAGGCGAACGAACCACCAGACGATCATCACGGCGGCGATCAGAGCGATGATCGCGCTCACCGCGACGATCAGCTTCGTCTGGTAGATCTGGCCTTCCCAGATCAGCGAGAGATCGCCGGGACGATCGGCGAACCAGGAGAAGCCATAGGCTAGAAGCAATACGAGCAGGGCGAAGACAACGAGTCGGATCATGTCTCAGCCCTCCTTGCCGGCGCCGCTGACCGCTTTCGACAGCGCCCCGCCGACCAGTTCCTCGACCCGGATGCGCGCCTCCAGCGACTGCTTGAAGGCGGCGGACGCCTGCTTTCCGGGAGCCGGCAGAGAATTCCATTCAGCGGAAGCGCCGGGCAGGTCGCCGTTCTTCACCTTATCCTCCATACGGGCGGCGATCGCTTCGACGCTTTCGCCCTCGATATTGCCGACGGGACGGACGGTCACCAGCGATTTTGCGCTCGCCATCAGCCGGTCCGACCAGCTCTGGTTCGGATCCGGCTGGTTGACGGCTTCGACGATCGCGGTCGCAACGTCGGGAACCTGGCGCACGAGCTCGGCGCGCGAGGGAATGCCGATCTCGGCAAAGCTACGCAGGTCGGCAACCGCAGGATCGTCGGGCGCGACGCCGGCGAAGGTCTCGAGTTCAGCGAGGAACGGGCCGCCGCGATCGATCGCCGCCTTGAGGGCGGCTGCCGCGATCGCCCGGGCGACGGCGACATCCTGGCGCGGTTCGTTCAGCTTCTTTTCGGCTTCCTCGAGGCGCTTGGCGATATCGGCGCCATTGCTCGTCTGCTGCACGGAGGACTGGGCAAGTGTGGCGCGCAGCTGATCGACCTGGCCGCTGAGCTCGGCAATCTTCTGGTTGAGCGCCTCAACATTTGTCGAATCGGCCGGCGTCGCCGCTGCGGGGTTTTTCGCAGCCGCTTCCAGCGCCGCGAGGCGTGTCTCAAGCGCGCCGTCGCCGGTACCTGCGGGATTGGCGGCGAGATTGGCGACCGTCTGTTTCAGGCCGTCGATCTCACTGGAAAGATCGGCGATGTCAGGCGACGTCGTCTGCGGCGCCGAGGAACCCGGAAGGTATCCGGCATATTGAATGGCGCCTGCGCCAAGCAGCGCCACGAGGCCGCCGAAGATGCCGGCAGCGATGAGAGCGGAGGTGCCGGCGCCCCGCGGCGCCTGCTGTTCTGGAGCGGGCGTGAAGGAAGGTTCCGGAGCTGCAGGCTCCTCTTCTCGCGCATCCGTCCCGGGCTGGCCTTCGAATTCCGGCTGTTCCTGTTCGGCGCGTTCATGCTCGGTCAGCGACGCGGCTTCGGTTTCGGGCGTCACGCTGGCCTCGGCGGGGCGGTTGTCAGTATCGCCGACATCATTCTCCACCGGCTTTTCGGTATCGGCTGCAGAGGCGAAATCCTGTGCTTCAAGGTCGATCGTGACCGGCTCGTCGGCGCTCTTCGAATGGCGTGGCGGGTTTCCCGATACCATGAGGTCCTCTTTATCCTGCATTGCAACGAAACTAGACAGTGATGCCAATTAAGGGAAGAGGTTAGATCAAATTTGGGCAGCTAGGGCATTCAAAGCAGCGACAAAAGGCTTATCTCATCCGGCATCGGCGAAATCGTCACGCTTCCCTTCAGGAAGGTCGGAATGGCCTGCGCCACCGCCTCGCTGAGGCAGAGGAGGCGGATTCCGCCCTGTTCCGACAGAGCTGATCGCAGCTCCGCCACCTGAAAGAAATCCTCGGCCGTCTGCCGGGAATAGAACAGAACGGCATCCGGGCCATGGCCCGAAAAAATCGCCTCGATGTCGGTCGGGCCGGGAGCGACCGGCTGCATGCGATAACATTCGGCGATGGAAAAGCGGATGCCGAGTTCACGCAGTCTGCCTCCGAAGGTTTCGGCGCGCGGCAGGCCGGCGAGATAGAGCAACCTCTCCGTTTTCTGCGCGGCGACGAGATCGGCGAGGTCGCGGCCGTTGCCCGAAGAGGCGGTGACGGACCGGAAGCCAAGGCGCCGCGCCGCTTGCGCCGACATCTCGCCGACCGCAAAAATCGGGCGGTCTAGGTGCGGACCAAGTGTCTCGCCGAGAGCCGACAGCACCCTCATGGCTTCGGCGCTGGTCACCGCGATCGCGCCGCTGGTGGCGGCAAGCGCGCCGGCGGCTGCGGCACTGTCATGTTGTGGCCGACGCAGGGGCAGCAGCAGCGGCTCGTGGCCCATGTCGCGCAGACGTTGTGCGGTTGTCTCGGCCGAATGCGCGGGGCGGGTGACGAGCACGCGCATGGCCGCTTCAGTGCCAGTCGTCGAAGAAGGCGCTGCCGGCCCTTGCGCGCACGTCCTGGCCGGCGCGGGTGCCGAGGGCGGCGGCATCACGGCGATGTCCGTCGGTCGTCACGGCATGCTGGCTGCGACCGTCGGGTGTGATGATCAGGCCGGAGAAGCGGATGAGGTCGCCCTCGCAGACGGCATAGCCGCCGATTGGCGTGCGGCAGGAACCGTCGAGGGCGGCGAGAAAAGCGCGTTCGCAGGAGACGGTGTCGAAGGTCGCGGCGTCGTTGACCGCGGCCAGCAGGTCGTCGGTCCCCGTATCGCCGACGCGGCTTTCGATGCAGATCGCTCCCTGGGCCGGCGCCGGCGGGAAGGTGTCGGGATCGAGGATATCGGTCAGCACCTCGACCTTGCCGAGACGTTTGAGGCCGGCAAGCGCCAGCAGCGTCGCATCCACCTGACCTTCTTCGAGCTTGCGCAGCCGGGTTTCGACCGAACCGCGGAAGGTTATGACGTTGATGTCGGGCCGCATGCGGCGGATCAGCGCCTGGCGGCGCAGCGACGAGGAGCCGACGGTGGCGCCATGCGGCAAGTCGATCAGCTTGGGTGCGGTGCGGCCGACGACGGCGTCGCGGATATCCTCGCGCGGCAGGTAGGCGGAGAGATGAAGACCGTCCGGCAGGTGCGTCGGCATGTCCTTGGTGGAGTGCACGGCGAAATCCAGCTCGCCCGAGACAAGCTTCTGTTCGAGCTCCTCGGTGAAGAGGCCTTTGCCGCCGATCTCGGCCAGCGACCGGTCGGTGATGCGATCGCCCTTCGTCGACAGCACGACGATCTCGAACATCTCTTCAGGCAAGCCATGCGCCGCCATCAGCCTGTCGCGGGCCTCATGCGCCTGGGCGAGCGCCAGCGGGCTGCCTCGCGTGCCGATCCGGAAAGGTTTTGTTTGCATCCGCTCTGTTCCGTTGTTACCGGAGTTCTCGTAACCGGGTTTCGGCCCCATCGCAATGAACGAACAGGCCCTATGGTTCCCTTTCTGCGCATCCTTGGCATCGAGACGAGCTGCGACGAGACCGCCGCGGCGGTCGTCGAGCGCGATGCGGAGGGGCATTCCAGAATACTCTCCGACGTGGTGCTTTCCCAGCTTGATGAGCATAGTGCCTATGGCGGCGTCGTGCCGGAGATCGCCGCGCGCGCCCATGTCGAGGCGCTGGACGAGCTGATCGAGGCGGCGCTGAAGCGCGCCAATGTGTCGCTGGCCGATGTCGACGCCATCGCGGCCACGTCAGGGCCGGGGCTGATCGGCGGGCTGCTGGTGGGATTGATGACCGGCAAGGCGATCGCCAAGGCCGCCGGCAAGCCGCTCTATGCGGTCAACCATCTCGAAGGCCATGCGCTGACGGCGCGGCTGACCGACGGGCTTTCCTTTCCCTATCTGATGCTGCTCGTCTCCGGCGGCCATACCCAGCTCATCCTGGTGCGCGGCGTCGGAGATTATGAGCGCTGGGGCACGACGATCGACGATGCGCTCGGCGAAGCCTTCGACAAGACGGCAAAACTGCTCGGCTTGCCCTATCCCGGCGGTCCGGCGGTGGAACGCATGGCGCGGGACGGCAATGCCAGCCGCTTCGATTTTCCGCGGCCGTTGGTCGGCGAGGCAAGGCTCGACTTCTCCTTCTCCGGCCTGAAGACGGCCGTGCGGCAGGCGGCGCAGGAGGTCGCGCCGCTCAGCGATCAGGACGTGGCGGATATTTGTTCCTCGTTCCAGCGGGCGATTTCGCGCACGCTGAAGGACCGCATCGGCCGAGGTCTGCAGCGGTTCAAGGCGGAATTTTCGGCCACCGCAGAAAAGCCGGCGCTGGTCGTTGCCGGCGGTGTCGCCGCCAATCTCGAATTGCGGGCGACTTTGCAGGGTCTTTGCGACAAGAACGGCTTCCGCTTCATCGCGCCGCCGCTGAGCCTCTGCACCGACAATGCGGTGATGATCGCCTGGGCAGGCCTGGAGCGCATGGCCATAGGTATCGCGCCCGATCCGCTCGACGTGCAGCCGCGTTCGCGCTGGCCGCTCGATGCCAATGCCGAAAGGCTGATCGGCTTTGGAAAGAGAGGAGCCAAGGCATGAGCGAAAAAATCGCCGTTATCGGATCGGGTGCTTTCGGAACGGCGCTTGCCGCCGTCATCGCCCTTGCCGGCCGCAGCGCGGTGATACTTGTCGGACGCAATCCGTCACTGATGGCCGATCTCAGGGCCGAGCGTCTGCATGATGCGGTGCTGCCCGGCATTGCCCTGCCGGAATCGCTCGAATTTTCCGCCGAGGCGGAGGCGATCGCCGGCGCCTCCATCGTGCTTTTTGCGATGCCGTCGCAAGCGCAGGGCGATGCGGCACGGCAATATGGCCCCTATCTGTCTAGGGATGCCGTCGTCGTCACCTGCGCGAAGGGCATCGAGCGGGCGACGGGCAATCTGTTGACCGACATGCTGGAGCGGGAGCTGCCGGACCATCCGGTGGCGGTGCTGTCCGGCCCCGGTTTTGCCGCCGACATCGCCAAAGGCCTGCCGACGGCGATGGCGATCGCGGCGGCGGATATGGAGACTGCCGAGCGGCTCGCCCAGGCGATATCGGGCCGCACCTTCCGGCTCTACGCCTCCAGCGACCGCATCGGCGTGCAGCTCGGCGGTGCGCTGAAGAATGTGCTAGCGATCGCCTGCGGCATCGTCGAGGGCCGTGGCATCGGCGAATCCGCGCGTGCGGCGTTGATTGCCCGTGGCCTCGCGGAAATGTCGCGCTTCGTCGTCGCCAAAGGCGGCCAGGCGGACACGGTGCGCGGGCTCTCCGGTCTCGGCGATCTGGTGCTGACGGCTACCAGCCATCAATCGCGCAACCTGCGCTTCGGCATCGCGCTCGGGCGCGGCGAAAAGGCCGACCCGCTGCAGGGCGCACTGGTGGAAGGTGCGCTCGCCGCCTCGGTCGCCTCGCGGCTTGCCGCGGAGCTTTCGATCAGCATGCCGATCACCGACGCCGTTTCCGCCATCATCGACGGCAGGCTCGATATATCGGACGCCATCGAGCAGTTGATGACGCGTCCCATCACCACCGAATAGGAGAACAGACATGCTTTTCGCCCTGCTCTGCAAGGACAAGCCGGGACATCTGAACGTCCGCATGGAGACGCGGCCGACGCATCTTGCTTATCTCGACAAGCTCAATGCCGAAGGCAAGCTCTCCATGGCCGGTCCCTTCCTCGATGACGAGGGCAAGGCCTGCGGCAGTCTGGTGCTCGTCAAGGCGGAGACGGCGCAGGAGGCAAAGGCGCTCGCCGATGCCGACCCCTACGCCCAGGCCGGGCTGTTCGAAAGCGTTGAGATCAAGCCCTTCAACTGGGTCTTCAACAAGCCGGAGGCTTAAAGCATGGCGCATTGGCTCTATAAGTCCGAACCTGCCTCCTGGTCATGGGAGCAGCAGAAGGCCGCCGGCGAAAAAGGCACCGAATGGACGGGCGTGCGCAACTATCTGGCGCGCAACAATATGCGGGCGATGCAGATCGGCGACAAGGGCTTTTTCTACCATTCCAATGACGGGCTGGAGATCGTCGGCATCGTCGAAGTCTGTGCCCTGTCGCATCCCGATTCTACCGCCAAGGGCGATCCGAAGTGGGATTGCGTCGATATCCGCGCCGTCATGGACATGCCGAAGCCGGTGACGCTGAAGGACGTCAAGGCAAGCGAGAAGCTTGCCAAGATGTCGCTCGTCACCTCCATGCGTCTCTCCGTGCAGCCGGTGACCGACGACGAATGGGCCGAAGTCTGCCGCATGGGCGGGCTCGACAATCCGCCGCGCTGACGACCTTTGAAAACCGATCCGGAAGCCTTCATCCGCGCCAATACCAGTCTGATGGCGCCGCCGCATGTGCCGGAGATTTCACTCCATCTGGCGAGCGAGGCGCATGAGCTCTGGCTGAAGACAGAGGAGGAGCTGGAAGCCATCGGCCTGCCGCCGCCCTTCTGGGCTTTTGCCTGGGCGGGCGGGCAGGGATTGGCACGCTACATCCTCGATCATCCGGATATGGTGCTCGGCAAGCGCGTGCTGGATTTTGCCAGCGGCTCCGGCCTCGTCGGCATTGCGGCTGTCATGGCCGGCGCCCGGGAGGTCGTGGCTGCCGATATCGATCCCTGGGCGCAGACGGCAATCCGGCTGAATGCCCAGGCCAATCATGTTGCGCTCGGATTTACCGGCACCGACCTCGTCGGTGCGAGCGTCGAGGCGGATATCGTGCTTGCCGGCGATGTATTTTACGACCGCGGCTTCGCCGACGCACTTATTCCCTGGTTCTCGAAGCTGGCTGGCGAGGGAAGACCGGTGATGGTCGGCGATCCCGGGCGCAGCTATCTGCCTCGGGACCGGCTGGAATTCTGCGCAGTCTATCAGGTGCCGGTGACGCGGGAGCTGGAGGACAGCGACATCAAGAAGACGACGGTGTGGCGCTTCGCGTCAGCTCTCAAGGCCGGATGATGCAGACATTGGCTTCGTATGAGCAGGGATCGTCCTGCACGGCGACGTCGATAACTTTCGCCTTCGGGGTCAGCGGCTCCGACCGCACGTTCGGATAGAACCTGTAGCCGTCGCCGCCGACATAGGTTCCGCCATCGGCTTGATAGACGTAGGCGGAACCGGAATAGGTGCCGCCGCCATCCCAGCCCGGCGCCCGCGGCGCGAGGATGACGAGGCTGTGGTGAGCCGTGCGATGTGTCGCGGCTGCCGAGAACCGCGTCAGTATCGGCATCCTGATCCTGCCGGGCCGGCGGCCGTAAGCATGGTCGAAACGGATGCTGCGATCGCGCCAGTTCGCACGTTCGCCGAGAAACAATCCGCCATGGAACACGTGGCGATGGCCGGCAAAGCGATAGTCATGGCGGCGCTCGCCTGCCGTGGCCGGGAATGCGGCAAGCGCCGCGAGCGCAAGCAGGATGACTGGGGACAGACTGCGAAACATGGTGCCGAACTCCGGAAATCCAATCGTTAACAAATCGTTAATGCCAGATTGCGCCAAAAGCTGCGGCTTGTCCAATCAAAGGGAGGCGCGGCGCAAGTATTGAGCGCGAAGGCCCAGTTTCGTTAGCCCGCAAACTTCCCGGTAACCCGAATCGATTAAATTAAAAGCAGACAGCGATTGTGCTTGTCGTCGGGCTTTCCGGTGAGTAAACGTCGCAATTGATGCAACGCACACAGAGAATTTTGTCATTCGTGTGGTTGACTGAGCATGCTCCGAAATCCGGGAGCGCAGAGAAGCCGCCGCGAGGTTCTGATGGCGAACGTGACAAATAACCGGCCCTTATCGCCGCATTTGCAAGTCTACAAACTTATTCCCACCATGGTCATGTCCATCGTCCACCGCATTACAGGTGGGGCGCTCTATGTCGGCACGCTGCTCGTCGCCTGGTGGCTGATCGCGGCGGCAAGCGGCCAAGCGTCGTATGATTGGGCCAACTGGGTGCTCGGCAGCCTTCTCGGCAAGCTCGTGCTGCTCGGCTACACCTGGGCCTTGCTGCACCACATGCTCGGCGGTTTCCGCCACCTCATGTGGGACCTCGGCCACGGCTTCGAGAAGGAAGTCTCCACCAAGCTTGCCATCGCCAACATCATCGGGTCGCTCTGTCTGACCGTGCTGGTCTGGGTGATCGGCTTCCTCATTCGCTTCTGAAGGTCCTCTCATGGATATGCGCACCCCCCTCGGCAAGGTTCGCGGGCTCGGCTCCGCCAAGGAAGGCACGAGCCATTTCTGGCGTCAGCGGCTGACCGCCGTCTCCAATATTCCGCTGATCCTGTTCTTCGTCATCTTCATGATCGCCTATGCCGGCGCGCCCTATGCGGATGTGGTTCGCGCCCTGTCGAACCCCTTCGTCGCCGTCGTCATGGGCTTGATGGTGATCTCGGGCGTCATCCATATGAAGCTCGGCATGCAGGTCATCATCGAAGATTACGTGCATGGCGAGTTCGGCAAGATCGCTCTGCTGATGCTGAACACCTTCTTTGCGATCGTGATTGCCGGCCTCTGTCTCTTCGCCATTCTGAAAATCGCATTCGTAGGATAAGCTCGATATGGCACCGACTTCCCCCGCCCAGAACGGCAAGGCCTACAATTACGTCGACCACTCCTATGACGTGATCGTCGTCGGCGCCGGCGGCGCCGGCTTGCGCGCCACGCTCGGCATGGCCGAGCAGGGTTTCCGCACCGCCTGCATCACCAAGGTGTTCCCGACCCGCTCGCACACGGTTGCGGCGCAGGGCGGCATCGCCGCGTCGCTGCGCAACATGACCCCCGACAGCTGGCAATGGCACCTCTACGACACCGTCAAGGGCTCCGACTGGCTCGGCGACGTCGACGCCATGCAGTATCTGACCATGGAAGCGCCGAAGGCGGTCTATGAGCTCGAACATTACGGCGTGCCGTTCTCGCGCAACGAGGAAGGCAAGATCTACCAGCGCCCGTTCGGCGGCCATATGCAGAATTACGGCGAAGGCCCGCCGGTGCAGCGCACTTGCGCCGTCGCCGACCGGACCGGCCACGCCATCCTGCACACGCTCTACGGCCAGTCGCTGCGCCACAATGCCGAATTCTTCATCGAGTATTTCGCACTCGACCTGATCATGTCGGAAGACGGCAGCCGCTGCACGGGCGTCGTTGCCTGGTGCCTCGATGACGGCACGATCCATCGCTTCGCCGCCAAGATAGTGGTGCTGGCGACCGGCGGCTACGGCCGCGCCTATTTCTCGGCGACCTCTGCCCACACCTGCACCGGCGACGGCGGCGGTATGGTGGCGCGCGCCGGCCTGCCGCTGCAGGACATGGAATTCGTGCAGTTCCACCCGACCGGCATCTACGGTTCGGGCTGTCTGATCACCGAGGGCGCACGCGGCGAAGGCGGCTACCTCGTCAACTCCGAGGGCGAACGCTTCATGGAGCGTTATGCACCGTCGGCCAAGGACCTCGCCTCGCGCGACGTGGTTTCACGCTGCATGACGCTCGAGATCCGCGAAGGCCGCGGCGTCGGCAAGAACAAGGATCACATCTTCCTGCATCTCGACCATCTCGACCCGGCCGTGCTGCACGAACGGCTGCCGGGCATTTCCGAGAGCGCCAAGATCTTCGCCGGCGTCGATGTCACCCGCGAGCCGATCCCGGTTCTGCCGACCGTCCACTACAATATGGGCGGCATTCCGACGAATTATTGGGGCGAAGTGCTGAACGCCGACGGCGCCAATCCGGAGCGGATCATCCCCGGCCTGATGGCTGTGGGCGAGGCAGGCTGCGCCTCGGTGCACGGTGCTAACCGTCTCGGCTCCAACTCGCTGATCGACCTGGTGGTCTTCGGCCGGGCCGCTGCGATCCGCGCCGGCGAGGTCATCGACCGCGCAGCGCCGATCCCGCATCTGAACGTCCCCGCCTGCGACAAGATCATGGACCGCTTCGACGGTCTGCGCTACGCCGGCGGCGGCACGCCGACGGCTAACCTGCGTGAGAAGATGCAGCGCGCCATGCAGGAAGACGCCGCCGTCTTCCGCACCCAGGAATCGCTGGAATCCGGGTGCCGGCGGATCTCGGCGATCTGGCAGGAAATGCGCGACATCAAGGTCACCGACCGCTCGATGGTCTGGAACTCGGATCTCGTGGAGACGCTGGAGCTGCAGAATCTGATGGCCAACGCCATCACGACCATCTACGGCGCCGAGGCCCGCAAGGAGAGCCGCGGTTCGCATGCCCGCGAGGATTATACCGAGGGCGCATTCGCCGGCCGCGACGACGTCAACTGGCGCAAGCATACGCTTGCCTGGGTCAACGAGGCAGGCGACGTCAAGCTCGATTACCGCCCGGTTCACACCGACCTGATCGCGGAAGGCATCGATCCGCACAAGATCGAGCCGAAGGCCCGCGTTTACTGATTTCAAGAGGAACCTGGTATGGTTGAACTCGCTCTCCCCAAGAATTCTCAGATGCGCGAAGGCAAGGTCTGGCCGAAGCCGGCGGGTGCGACGAACACCCGTGAGTTCCGCGTCTACCGCTGGAGCCCGGATGATGGCCAGAACCCGTCGATCGACACCTTTTACATCGATGTCGACGACTGTGGTCCGATGGTGCTCGACGGCCTGCTCTATATCAAGAACAAGATCGACCCGACGCTGACGCTGCGCCGGTCCTGTCGCGAAGGCATTTGCGGCTCGTGCGCGATGAATATCGACGGCACGAACACGCTGGCCTGCACCAAGGGTCTCGACGATATCAAGGGCGCGGTGAAGGTCTATCCGTTGCCGCACATGCCTGTCGTCAAGGATCTTGTGCCCGATCTCAGCAACTTCTATGCCCAGCATCGTTCGATCGAGCCCTGGCTGAAGACGGTGTCGCCGACGCCGGCCAAGGAATGGAAGCAGAGCCATGAGGACCGGCAGAAGCTCGACGGTCTTTACGAGTGCATTCTTTGCGCCTGCTGCTCCACCTCCTGTCCGAGCTACTGGTGGAACGGCGACCGCTACCTTGGCCCGGCCGTTCTCCTGCAGGCCTATCGCTGGCTGATCGATTCCAGAGACGAGGCGACCGGCGAACGCCTCGACGATCTCGAGGATCCGTTCCGCCTTTATCGCTGCCACACGATCATGAACTGCGCGCAGACCTGCCCCAAGGGCCTGAATCCGGCCAAGGCTATCGCCGAAATCAAGAAAATGATGGTCGAGCGCCGGGTCTGATCCCGTGCATGCCGATGGTGGAATAGACGGCTTCGATCGAGAAGCCGTCTAGATCGCCGGAAAACGCACTCGACCGTTGTTCCGAGATATTGTGAGCGTTCGACCAAGGATCCGGACAGACACCAGCGCGCGCAACACCTTGCTGACAAATTCTATGTGCAGGAAGTTTTGCAGCGGGACAGTTGAACTGTATCGTTTTTCGGTTAGTTGTTGTCACGGGCAATTTATGCCGCGCGACTTGATTAACCAAAGCGAATTACGATAATCGGATCTTGTCTCAAGCCCGTTTCTCTGCGGCGACAGCCGAATTTCAGGAGTATGATGATGCAGTTGCGATATGCGATGACAGGTCTGGTGGTGGTTCTCGCGCTAGCCGGTTGTCAGCGTACGGCATATGACTACAGCTCCAACTCTCCCAGCGCCGCTCCGGCGCCGCTGACGGCGCAGCCAGTTCCCTCCGTGCAGGGCGGACAGCTTCCGCCGCCGACCGGCAGCTCGCAGTTCCCGGCCGCGCCGGCGTCGACATCGCCGATGCCAGGTGCCCAGCCGGGCGCGGTCGCCGCGAATGCGCTCGACGTCACGAAGGAATCGATGGTCGGAAACTGGCGCGTCAACGGCAGCTGCGACATGTTCCTGACGCTGACCAATCTCGGCAGCGGGTCGCGCGGCGGCACGCGCGGTTGCGTCGGCGAGTTGACGGCGATGGGCTCCTGGGAAGTCGCAGGCAAGCAGGTGCTGCTCAAGGACCGTTCGGGCAACCAGATCGGCAGCGTCTACAAGACGGCCGACAACCGCTTCCAGGGCCAGACGAATACCGGTCAGCCGATCAGCCTCAGCCGGTAATTAACCGGCGCGGTAATCAAACCGGCCCGGTAAACGATCCGGCGGCGCCCCGCCGATGACCGACAGGCGGACATGCCCTTATGCAGCCAATGCCAGATTATGCGCTCAGCGTCTGCGAACAGCTTAAATCGCTGACGCTTTCCGGTGCTTTGCAGGTCGATTCCGCCCAGATGGATGTGGCCAAAAGCCTGGATCGGGTGCTCGCCGGGCTGAAGCAGCAGCGGCCGGCGGCGAAATCGAGCGCGCTCGGCTGGCTGTTCGCCTCGAAGAAGAAAGCCTTAGGCGATATCAAGGGGCTTTATATCCACGGCAGCGTCGGACGCGGCAAAACCATGCTGATGGATATGTTCTTCTCGATGGCGCCGTGCCGGAAGAAGCGGCGGGCGCATTTCCATGAATTCATGGCGGATGTGCACAACCGTATCGCGGCGCACCGGCTGAAGCTCAAGAACGGCGAGACGAAGCAGGCCGATCCGATGCCGCCGGTCGCCGCAGCCCTTTACGAGGAAGCAGAACTGCTCTGCTTCGATGAATTCACGGTCACCGACATTGCCGACGCGATGATCCTGTCGCGGCTGTTCTCCGAACTCTTCGCGCGGGGATGCGTGCTGGTCGCGACGTCGAATGTCGAGCCGGACAATCTCTACAAGGACGGTCTCAACCGCGGCCTGTTCCTGCCCTTCGTCGCGCTGCTCAGGGAGCATGTCGATGTCGTCACCCTGGATTCGCCGACCGATTACCGGATGGAGAAGCTGAACAGCCAGCCGGTCTATCTGGTGCCGATCAACGAACATAACGACATGGCGATGGAGGCGTCCTGGACGCAGGCGCTGCATGGGCGCAAGGCGCAGCCACTCGATATTCCGATGAAGGGGCGCGCCGTCCATGTGCCGCTCGCCGCCGACCGCATGGCGCGGTTCTCTTTCGCCGATCTTTGCGAGAAGCCGCTCGGTGCTGCCGACTTCCTGGCCATCGCCAAACGCTTCGATATCGTCTTCGTCGACCACGTTCCCCTGCTCGGACCAGAAAAACGGAACCAGATCAAGCGCTTCATCATTCTGGTCGATACGTTCTACGATCATGCCGTACGGCTTTACATTTCGGCGGCGGCGATGCCGGAGGACCTGCTCGTCGGCCGCCGGGGCACCGAAGGCTTCGAATTCGACCGCACGGCGTCGCGTCTCTTCGAAATGCGGAGCGCCGAATATCTTGCGCTGCACCATGACAAACGCGCCGCCGAGTAACAACCCGGTGATAAATTATCTTACGTTTACGTAAGAATTTTTGTATCTAAACGATTGAAAACGCTACATCAAAATTAATGGATTGCCATTTTTGGGCTTTGGGTCTATGCGATTGCGTCATTGAGCGGTGCCTCAGCGTCGTTCGACGAATTTGATCGCAAAGGAAACAGCGAAATGGCGCGTAACAAGATCGCACTCATTGGTTCTGGCATGATTGGTGGCACGCTGGCGCATCTCGCCGGCCTGAAGGAACTGGGCGATATCGTCCTCTTCGACATTGCCGACGGCATTCCCCAGGGCAAGGGCCTCGATATCGCACAGTCCTCCCCGGTCGAAGGCTTCGACGCCAATCTGACCGGCGCCAGCGACTATTCCGCCATCGAAGGCGCTGACGTCTGCATCGTCACCGCCGGCGTTCCCCGTAAGCCGGGCATGAGCCGTGACGATCTTCTCGGCATCAACCTTAAGGTCATGGAGCAAGTCGGGGCCGGCATCAAGAAATATGCGCCGAACGCCTTCGTCATCTGCATCACCAACCCGCTCGATGCGATGGTCTGGGCGCTGCAGAAGTTTTCCGGCCTTCCGGCCAACAAGGTCGTCGGCATGGCCGGCGTTCTCGACTCCTCGCGTTTCCGCCTGTTCCTCGCCAAGGAATTCAATGTCTCGGTCCAGGACGTAACGGCCTTCGTTCTAGGCGGCCACGGCGACACGATGGTGCCGCTCGCTCGCTATTCGACGGTCGGCGGCATCCCGCTCACCGATCTCGTCACCATGGGCTGGGTCACCAAGGAGCGCCTGGAAGAGATCATCCAGCGCACCCGGGACGGCGGCGCCGAAATCGTCGGCCTGCTGAAGACCGGTTCGGCCTATTACGCGCCGGCCGCCTCGGCGATCGAGATGGCCGAATCCTACCTCAAGGACAAGAAGCGTGTTCTGCCCTGCGCGGCCCATCTCACCGGCCAGTACGGCGTCAAGGACATGTATGTCGGCGTTCCCACCGTCATCGGCGCCGGCGGCGTCGAGCGCGTCATCGAGATCGACCTCAACAAGACCGAGAAGGAAGCCTTCGACAAGTCCGTCGGCGCCGTCGCCGGTCTTTGCGAAGCCTGCATCAACATCGCGCCTGCCCTCAAGTAATCGGCGCCGAAGTCATCGAAACAGGGATAAACCCATGAACATTCATGAATATCAGGCCAAGGCTCTGCTGAAGGGCTACGGCGCACCGGTTGCCGAGGGTGTGGCCGTCCTCAAGGTCGAAGAGGCCGAGGCTGCCGCCAAGTCGCTTCCCGGCCCGCTCTATGTGGTCAAGAGCCAGATCCATGCCGGCGGCCGCGGCAAGGGCAAGTTCAAGGAACTGTCGCCGGAAGCCAAAGGCGGCGTGCGTCTCGCCAAGTCGATCGACGAAGTGGTCGCCCACGCCAAGGAAATGCTCGGCAATACGCTGGTGACGGCGCAGACCGGCGAAGCCGGCAAGCAGGTCAACCGCCTCTATATCGAGGACGGCGCCGACATTGCTCGCGAGCTTTATTGCTCGCTGCTGGTCGACCGCTCGGTCGGCCGCGTGGCCTTCGTCGTTTCCACCGAAGGCGGCATGGACATCGAAGCTGTCGCCCATGACACGCCCGAAAAGATCCAGACGATCGCCATCGATCCGGAAGCCGGCGTGACGGCTGCCGACGTCGCCAGGATCTCCTCCGCCCTCAAGCTCGAGGGTGCCGCTGCAGAAGACGCCAAGTCGCTCTTCCCGGCGCTCTACAAGGCCTTCAACGAGAAGGACATGGCGCTGCTCGAGGTCAATCCACTGATCGTCATGAAGGACGGCCATCTGCGCGTTCTCGACGCTAAGATGTCGTTCGACGGCAACGCGCTCTTCCGCCACGACGACGTCAGGACGCTGCGCGACGAGACCGAGGAAGACGCCAAGGAAATCGAGGCCTCCAAGTGGGACCTCGCCTATGTCGCGCTCGACGGCAATATCGGCTGCATGGTCAACGGCGCAGGCCTTGCCATGGCGACGATGGACATCATCAAGCTCTACGGCAAGGAGCCGGCCAACTTCTGCGACGTCGGCGGCGGCGCCGGCAAGGAGAAGGTTGCGGCGGCCTTCAAGATCATCACTGCCGACCCCAAGGTCGAAGGCATTCTCGTCAACATCTTCGGCGGCATCATGAAGTGCGATGTCATCGCCGAGGGCGTCATTGCCGCGGTTAAGGAAGTCGGCCTCAAGGTCCCGCTCGTCGTGCGCCTTGAAGGCACCAATGTCGAGCTCGGCAAGAAGATCCTGAACGAGTCGGGTCTCGCGATCACGGCGGCTGACGACTTGGACGATGCGGCCAAGAAGATCGTCGCGGCGATCAACGGCTAATTTGAAGGATCGGAAAGAATGTCTATTCTCGTCAATAAAGACACCAAGATCCTCGTTCAGGGTCTGACCGGCAAGACCGGAACCTTCCACACCGAACAGGCGCTTGCCTATTACGGCACGCAGATGGTCGGCGGCATCCACCCGAAGAAGGGCGGCGAAACCTGGACCGGATCGAAGGGTGAAAACCTGCCGATCTTCGCAACCGTTGCCGAAGGCAAGGAAAAGACCGGCGCAGACGCGACCGTTATCTACGTTCCGCCGGCTGGTGCGGCCGACGCCATCATCGAGGCGATCGACGCCGAAATCCCGTTCATCACCTGCATCACCGAAGGCATCCCGGTCATGGACATGGTGCGCGTCAAAGCGCGCCTCGACCGCTCCAAGTCGCGCCTGCTCGGCCCCAACTGCCCGGGTATTCTGACGCCGGAAGAATGCAAGATCGGCATCATGCCGGGTTCGATCTTCCGCAAGGGTTCGGTCGGCATCGTCTCTCGCTCGGGCACGCTGACCTATGAAGCCGTCTTCCAGACCTCCAACGAAGGCCTTGGCCAGACGACGGCTGTCGGCATCGGCGGCGACCCGGTCAAGGGCACAGAGTTCATCGACGTCTTGGAAATGTTCCTGGCCGACGAAGCCACGCAGTCGATCATCATGATCGGTGAGATCGGCGGCTCGGCAGAAGAAGACGCTGCGCAGTTCCTCAAGGACGAAGCCAAGAAGGGCCGCAAGAAGCCGATGGCCGGCTTCATCGCCGGCCGCACGGCGCCGAAGGGCCGCACCATGGGCCATGCCGGCGCCGTGGTATCCGGCGGCAAGGGCGATGCGGAATCGAAGATCGCGGCGATGGAATCGGCAGGCATTCGCGTCTCGCCGTCTCCGGCCCGTCTGGGCAAGACCTTGGTTGAAGTCCTCAAGGGCTAAGCCAGCCATATAGACCGGGCGGAAGAACGGCATCTGCGTTTCCGCCCGGTGTGACTGTACGAGACCAGCAGATGCGCCGCGGATAGGCGGCAATCGGAATGCGGCAGCCGGTGACGAAGCCGGCAAATTCATCAAAGTCAGGAGGCGGACGGAAGCGTCCGCATATCACCATGGCACGGCAAGAAGCCAACGAGCAGTTTCAGATCACCTCGTTTCTGGATGGCGCCAACGCGGCCTATATCGAGCAGCTCTATGCGCGCTACGAAGAGGATCCGGCATCGGTCGACGACCAGTGGCGTGCCTTCTTCAAGGCACTGGAAGACGATCCTGCCGATGTGAAGAAGGCGGCCAAGGGAGCTTCCTGGCGCAAGAAGAACTGGCCGCTGGCCGCCGGCGGCGATCTGGTGTCGGCGCTCGACGGCAATTGGGGCATCGTCGAGAAGGCGATCGAAACCAAGGTGAAGGCGAAGGCCGAAGCCGCCGGCAAGCCCGCCGATACCACCGACGTGCTGCAGGCGACCCGCGATTCGGTGCGCGCCATCATGATGATCCGCGCCTATCGCATGCGTGGCCATCTGCACGCCAAGCTCGATCCGCTCGGCATCGCCGCTACCGTCGACGACTATCGTGAGCTGTCGCCGGAAAATTACGGCTTCACATCAGCCGATTACGACCGCAAGATCTTCATCGACAATGTGCTCGGCCTGGAATACGCGACCATCCGCGAGATGATCGAGATCCTCGAGCGCACCTACTGCTCGACGCTCGGCGTCGAGTTCATGCATATCTCCAATCCGGAGGAGAAAGCCTGGATACAGGAGCGCATCGAAGGTCCCGACAAGGGCGTGGCCTTCTCCGCCGAAGGCAAGAAGGCGATCCTTGCCAAGCTCATCGAAGCCGAAGGTTACGAGCAGTTCCTCGACGTCAAGTTCAAGGGCACCAAGCGCTTCGGTCTCGATGGCGGCGAATCGCTGATCCCCGCGCTGGAACAGATCCTGAAGCGCGGCGGCCATCTCGGCCTCAAGGAAGCGGTGTTCGGCATGGCCCATCGCGGCCGTCTGAACGTGCTCTCCCAGGTGATGGGCAAGCCGCATCGCGCCATCTTCCACGAGTTCAAGGGCGGTTCCTATGCGCCCGACGAAGTCGAAGGTTCCGGCGACGTGAAGTACCATCTGGGCGCGTCCTCCGACCGCGAATTCGACGGCAACAAGGTGCACGTCTCGCTGACGGCAAATCCGTCGCATCTCGAAATCGTCGACCCTGTCGTCATGGGCAAGGCTCGCGCGAAGCAGGACATGAGCGCGACGGTATGGGAAGGCGATATCATTCCGCTGTCCGAACGCTCCAAGGTGCTGCCGCTGCTGATCCACGGCGACGCGGCGTTCGCCGGCCAGGGCGTCATTGCCGAAATTCTCGGTCTGTCGGGTCTGCGCGGCCACCGCGTCGCCGGGACCATGCACGTCATCATCAACAACCAGATCGGCTTCACCACGAACCCGGCCTTTTCGCGTTCCTCGCCCTATCCGTCGGACGTCGCCAAGATGATCGAGGCGCCGATCCTGCACGTTAATGGCGACGACCCGGAAGCCGTGGTCTACGCCGCCAAGATTGCGACCGAATTCCGCATGAAGTTCCACAAGCCGGTTGTGGTCGACATGTTCTGCTATCGCCGCTACGGCCACAATGAGGGCGATGAGCCGTCCTTCACCCAGCCGAAGATGTACAAGGTCATCCGTGGCCACAAGACGGTGCTGCAGCTTTATGCAGAGCGCCTGGTTCGCGAAGGCCTGCTCACGGATGGCGAAGTCGAAAAGATGAAGGCCGACTGGCGCGCGCATCTCGAGCAGGAGTTCGAGGCCGGCCAGAGCTACAAGCCGAACAAGGCCGACTGGCTGGACGGCGAGTGGTCGGGCCTGCGCACCGCCGACAATGCCGACGAGCAGCGTCGCGGCAAAACCGCAGTGCCGATGAAGACGCTGAAGGAGATCGGCCGCAAGCTCTCGGAGATCCCGGCAGGCTTCAACGCACACCGCACAATCCAGCGCTTCATGGAAAACCGGGCCAACATGATCGCCACCGGCGAGGGCATCGACTGGGCGATGGCAGAAGCGCTCTCCTTCGGCGCGCTCTGCCTCGAAGGCCACAAGATCCGCCTGTCCGGCCAGGATTGCGAGCGCGGCACCTTCTCGCAGCGCCACTCGGTTCTCTACGATCAGGAGACCGAGGAACGTTACATTCCGCTCGCCAATCTTTCGCCGACGCAGGCGCGCTACGAAGTCATCAACTCGATGCTTTCGGAAGAGGCGGTGCTCGGTTTCGAGTACGGCTATTCGCTTGCACGTCCGAATGCGTTGACGCTCTGGGAAGCGCAGTTCGGCGATTTCGCCAACGGCGCGCAGGTGGTCTTCGACCAGTTCATCTCGTCCGGCGAACGCAAGTGGCTGCGCATGTCGGGCCTCGTCTGCCTGTTGCCGCACGGCTATGAGGGCCAGGGTCCGGAGCACTCCTCGGCCCGCCTGGAGCGCTTCCTGCAGCTCTGCGCGGAAGACAATATGCAGGTCGCCAATGTCACGACGCCGGCGAACTACTTCCACATCCTGCGCCGGCAGCTGAAGCGCGACTTCCGCAAGCCGCTGATCCTGATGACGCCGAAGTCGCTGCTGCGCCACAAGCGTGCGGTTTCGACGCTGGCCGAACTGGCCGGCGAATCGGCTTTCCATCGCCTGCTCTGGGACGATGCGGAAGTGATCAAGGACGGCCCGATCAAGCTGCAGAAGGACAACAAGATCCGCCGCGTCGTCATGTGCTCCGGCAAGGTCTATTACGATCTTCTCGAAGAGCGTGAAAAGCGCGGTATCGACGACATCTACCTGCTGCGCGTCGAACAGCTTTATCCGTTCCCGGCAAAGGCGCTCATCAACGAGCTGTCGCGCTTCCGCAACGCCGAAATGGTGTGGTGCCAGGAAGAACCGAAAAATATGGGCGCATGGTCGTTCATCGACCCCTTCCTCGAATGGGTGCTTGCCCATATCGATGCGAAGTACCAGCGCGTCCGCTATACCGGCCGTCCGGCCGCCGCTTCGCCGGCGACCGGCCTGATGTCGAAGCATCTGTCACAGCTCGCCGCATTCCTCGAGGATGCCTTGGGCGGTTAAATCAAGGGGGGCGCGATGGCTTACTTCTTTCTGAGACTGCTGCCGCCGCGCCCCACTTTCCCGCATGACGGGACGGCGGAGGAAATGGCGGCGATGAAGCGTCATGTCGAATACTGGCATCGTCAGGCCTTTGCGGGATCGGCAATTGCCGTCGGTCCCGTGTTCGAGGGCGAAGGCGCCTTCGGCATGGCGGTCGTCGAAGTCGAGGATCGGACGGCGGCGCAGGCTCTTGCCGACGGCGACCCGATCATCACCTCCGGTTTCGGTTTCCGTTTCGATATCCTGCCGATGCCCTCGATCATCTTGCGGCCGCCCGCCGTCTGAAACGCTTAAAAACGAACACACACGAAATCAGGATCTGAACAATGGCCACAGAAATCCGCGTTCCAACTCTCGGTGAATCCGTCAGCGAGGCAACCGTCGGCACCTGGTTCAAGAAGGTCGGCGACGCCATCAAGGCCGACGAGCCGATTCTCGAGCTTGAAACCGACAAGGTGACCATCGAAGTTCCGGCACCCGTCTCCGGCACGCTTTCGGAAATCGTCGCTGCCGCCGGCGAAACCGTCGGCCTCGGCGCGCTGCTCGGCCAGATCGCCGAAGGTGCCGTCGCTGCCGCCGCGCCGGCTGCTGCCGCACCGGCCGCCGCTCCTGCCCAGCCAGCGCCGGCCGCTCCTGCTCAGCCGGCACCGGTCGCCGCTGCGGCTGCAGCGTCGTCGAGCGCTTCCGTCTCCACCATGCCGCCGGCCCCGGCGGCTGCCAAGATGCTGGCCGAAAGCAATCTCTCCGCCGACCAGATCGACGGCAGCGGCAAGCGCGGCCAGGTGCTGAAGGGTGATGTCATTGCCGCCGTCGCCAAGGGCATTTCCGCTCCCGCCGCCCCGGCGGCAGCGCCCGCCGCGGCGCGCGGCCCGTCGACGGTCGAGGACGCTTCGCGCGAAGAGCGCGTGAAGATGACGCGCCTGCGCCAGACGATCGCCAAGCGTCTCAAGGATGCGCAGAACACCGCCGCCATGCTCACCACCTATAACGAGGTGGACATGAAGGCGGTCATGGACCTGCGCAACAAGTACAAGGACATTTTCGAGAAGAAGCACGGCGTAAAGCTCGGCTTCATGGGCTTCTTCACCAAGGCGGTGACGCATGCGCTGAAGGAACTGCCGGCGGTCAATGCCGAGATCGACGGCACTGACGTCATCTACAAGAACTACTGCCATGTCGGCATGGCCGTCGGCACCGATAAGGGCCTCGTCGTTCCCGTCATCCGCGACGCCGACCAGATGTCGATCGCCGAGATCGAGAAGGACCTCGGCCGTCTTGCCAAGGCCGCCCGTGACGGCTCGCTCTCCATGGCCGACATGCAGGGCGGCACCTTCACCATCACCAATGGCGGCGTTTACGGCTCGCTGATGTCCTCGCCGATCCTCAACGCACCGCAGTCCGGCATTCTCGGCATGCACAAGATCCAGGAGCGGCCGGTTGCAATCGGCGGCCAGGTGGTCATCCGTCCGATGATGTATCTGGCGCTTTCCTACGATCACCGCATCGTCGATGGCAAGGAAGCGGTCACCTTCCTCGTGCGCGTCAAGGAAAGCCTGGAAGATCCGGAGCGCCTGGTTCTCGATCTCTAAGGAGCTTTTCCATGCGGAACCGGATCATGCGAGCGGCGCGCCTTGTTCTTTGCGCTGCTGCCGTGCATGCCCCGGCTTCTGCATTGGCGGCCGGTTGGGACGTTAGCAGGGCCAGCAGCAATTTCGAGCTGGTGACGCTCAGTGACGCCGAGCTTTCCGGACGGTCGATCGGCGTGATCCGTATGGGTAATGTCGAACTGACCTCGGGACGCATCGTCGCCGCCGATCCCCTCGCCCAGCCCGATCGGCCGGCACTCGCACGAACGGTTGCACCGGGCGACTATCCGGTGACGCTCTACCAGGCGTTCGGGCGGATCGCCGCCGCCAGCATGCGGTTTGCCGAGGGTAAGCCGGATCATTGGGAGCTTGCTGTCCTGCCCGGACAAGATCCGGCGACGCTGAAGAACGACGAGTTCTTCGGCTACCCCGTCGACGCCGGCGTCGGCTGCTACATGGATGCGCAGACGCTTGATCTGATCGACGAACGACAAGCGCAAGTGCAGGTGCAAAAGCCCGGCTCCGATATCAATTATTACGACGACGTGCTGGCTGCGGATCTCGACGCCAACAAGGGCGTCTACGCGCTGCACCGGCCGGTCGCCGGCAAGAAAGGCAATGTCGCGGTGTTCTGGAGCGGCTGGGGTGACGGCGTCTATCCGGTCTTCTGGGGACTCGACAGGGACGGTCGCGCGCTGGTGCTGCTGACGGATTTCGCTGTGATCGAGAATGCCGACGGGCGAAGGGAGCCGAAGCTGCAATGAGCGGTTGGGTCGGGACCATCGCGGGCCGGAAAGGTGTGGCGGCATTGGCGGCCGCTGCGGTTTTCGGCATTCCCGTGACCGCCTTCGGCGCCGATTGCAAGCAAGAACAAGCCGTCTATATCGATCGCGACGGTGCCTATGAATTGCGCTTCACGCCGCTGAATTCGGCGTCGGCGGCCGCCAGCAACCAGTTCAAGGTCAGTGCGCTCAAGACAACGGTGGTGATGGAAGGCTATGTCATGCCGTCGGAGGATCCGGCGCGCGCCATCGGCATCCTGATGTTCAACTGTCCTGAGGGCGATGTGACGGGCGCCGATCTCGATGCCTGCACTGTCTGGCAAGGCGCCGTCTATGGCATGGATGCCAAGGGCGAGATGGACAATCTGCAGCCGGAGGGCGCTGCGGCCGCCGAAAAGCTGATGCTCCCCGGTCTTGGTCCCGCCATTCGCGAATCCAGCGCCTGGGGCGAGGGCAAGGCTTCGGTGGCGCCTTGGGACGTGCTGACATTCAAGGAGTGTGCGACATGAGCGATACACCTGTTGTTCTCGTGACCGGCGGAAGCCGGGGCATCGGCGCGGCCGTCTGCCGCCTTGCCGCGCGTCAGGGCTGGCGTGTTGGGGTGAATTACGCCGCCAACCGCGAAGCGGCGGATGCTGTCGTTGCCGCGATCACCGAAAGCGGTGGCGAAGCGGTGGCGATCCCGGGTGATGTCGGCAATGCTGCCGATATCACCGCGATGTTTTCGGCGGTTGATCGTCAGTTCGGACGGCTCGACGGACTGGTCAACAATGCCGGCATCGTCGACTATCCGCAGCGGGTCGACGAGATGTCGGTCGAGCGTATCGAGCGCATGCTGCGCGTCAATGTGACCGGCTCGATGCTCTGCGCCGCCGAGGCCGTGCGCCGTATGTCGCGCCGATATAGTGGGCAGGGCGGGGCCATCGTCAACGTCTCCTCGATGGCGGCGGTCCTCGGTTCGGCGACGCAGTACGTCGATTATGCGGCCTCGAAAGCGGCGATCGACACCTTCACCATCGGGCTTGCGCGCGAGGTCGCGGCGGAAGGGATTCGCGTCAATGCCGTCAGGCCCGGCATCATCGAAACCGATCTCCATGCTTCCGGCGGGCTGCCGGACCGGGCGCGTGAAATGGCGCCGTCGGTCCCGATGCAGCGCGCCGGCATGCCGGGGGAGGTGGCCGATGCAATCCTCTATCTGCTTTCACCCTCGGCGTCCTATGTCACCGGATCGATCCTCAATGTGAGCGGCGGCCGTTAGAAGGACAGGGCGAAATCAACATGAGCTGCATCGTCGAATTCCTTGGCCTGATGGCCGTCTTCTCGATCTTCATCGTCGTGCCGGGCGGCGATTTCGCTATCATCCTGCGCCAGAGCATCGTGCATGGGCGCCGCGCCGCCATCATGACCGGGCTCGGCATGGCGACGGCGTTGGTCGCCTGGTTTGCCGGCGTTTCCTGTTTCTTCACGGTCAAGACGATCCGTGACCGCTTCACCGCCAGCGGCAAATGGTTCAACCGCATCACCGGAGCGGCACCCGTCGGCTTCGGCTTCCGCCTCGCGCTGTCGCGCGCAGCCGACTAATTGAAAAATCCAAAGGGAAAGAAGCAATGTCTTACGATGTGATCGTTATCGGAACCGGCCCGGGCGGCTATGTCTGTGCCGTCAAGGCCGCCCAACTCGGCCTCAAGGTCGCCGTCGTCGAAAGGCGCGCGACCTATGGCGGCACCTGCCTGAACGTCGGCTGCATCCCGTCGAAGGCTTTGCTGCATGCCTCCGAAATGTTCCATCAGGCCGGTCACGGCATGAGCGCGCTCGGCATCGACATTCCGGCGCCGACGCTCAACCTCGCCAATATGATGGCGCACAAGGATGCGACGGTGAAGTCGAATGTCGACGGCGTCGCCTTCCTCTTCAAGAAGAACAAGATCGATGCCTTCAGTGGCACCGGCAAGATCCTCTCCGCCGGCAAGGTTGCCGTCACCGCCGACGACGGCCAGATGCAGGAGATCGAAGGCAAGAACATCGTCATCGCCACCGGCTCGGATGTCGCCGGCATTCCCGGCGTGCAGGTCGAGATCGACGAGAAGACCATCATTTCCTCCACCGGCGGCATCGCGCTGGAAAAGGTCCCGGAAACGCTGATCGTCGTCGGCGGCGGCGTCATCGGCCTTGAGTTGGGCTCGGTCTGGTCGCGCCTTGGCGCCAAGGTCACAGTCGTCGAATATCTCGACACCATCCTCGGCGGCATGGACGGCGAGGTCTCCAAACAGTTCCAGCGCATGCTTGCCAAGCAGGGTATCGATTTCCATCTCGGCGCTAAGGTTACCGGCGTCGAAAAGGGCGATACGGGCGCCAAGGTCACCTTCGAGCCGGTCAAGGGCGGCGATAAGGTGACGCTCGACGCCGAGGTCGTGCTGATTGCGACGGGCCGCAAGCCTTATACGGCAGGACTCGGCCTCGAAGAGGCAGGCGTTGCGCTCGACAATCGCGGCCGTGTCGAGATCGATGGTCATTTCAAGACCAATGTCGCCGGCATCTATGCGATCGGCGATGTGGTCAAGGGGCCGATGCTGGCGCACAAGGCGGAAGACGAGGGTGTGGCGCTTGCCGAAATCCTCGCCGGGCAGCATGGCCATGTGAACTACGATGTCATTCCGAGCGTCGTCTACACGCAGCCTGAGATCGCTTCGGTCGGCAAGACCGAGGAAGAGCTGAAGGCGGCGGGTATCGCCTACAAGGTCGGCAAGTTCCCGTTCACGGCGAACGGCCGCGCCCGCGCGATGCTGGCGACTGACGGCTTCGTCAAGATCCTCGCCGACAAGGACACCGACCGCGTGCTGGGCGGCCATATCGTCGGCTTCGGCGCCGGCGAGATGATTCACGAGATCGCCGTGCTGATGGAGTTCGGCGGTTCGTCAGAAGATCTCGGCCGCAGCTGCCACGCGCATCCGACGATGTCGGAAGCGGTCAAGGAAGCTGCGCTCGCGACCTTCTTCAAGCCGATCCATATGTAATCTTGATCGTCACAAAGCAAACAGCCGCTTGCCGCGAGGCAGGCGGCTGTTTTGGTTCTATTAACTGGCCCGCGACAAGCTGGCCACGACAGGTGGAGGGAGGTTCAGTCGAAAAAGCCCGCATCCTCTTCCTTGAGATACTTCCTTGTCCCTTCGGCGTCGATGTCGAGGCCGAGCCCCGGCGCCTCCAGCAGGTCCACCATGCTGTCCTTCACGATCTGCGCCGGCAATCCGATGATCAGGTCCTCCCACCAGGGGTCGGTGGCGGTCGGATATTCGAAGGCGATGTAATTTGCCGGCAAGGTGGCGCAGACATTGATCAATGCGCCGAGGCCCAGCACGCCGTTAGCGACGCCGTGCGGCGCCATCAGGATCGAGTGCATGTGGGCGTGCTCGGCGATCCATTTGAGCTCCGCGATGCCGCCAACATCGGCTGGATCGGGGCCGATGACGCGGACGGCCTGCGTCTCGATCAGTTCCTTAAAATTGTGCCTGAGGTAGATCTGCTCACCCGTGTGGATTGGCGTCGAGGTGGAGGTTGTCAGCTCCCGGTAGGCCTGCGGATTGACCCAGGGAACGTAATCGCCCGTCAGCATGTCCTCGAGCCACATCAGATTGTACTTTTCGACCGCGCGGGCGAACCTGATTGCATCCGGCAGCATCCAGCCCGGGCCGCAGTCGAGCGCCAGGCTGACCTTGTCGCCCAGCACTTCCTTCATCGCGGCCACGCAGTCGAGCATATGATTGAAACCGCGCTCGCTGATCACGCCCTGATCCATGGCACCGTGATAGCCGGCCTTCTTCTGCGTCACGCCATAGTGAAAGCCCTCGACGGCGTCCTTCATGTTCGAGTGGAACGAGATTCCTTGCTTGATCATGAAGAAGTTCTGCGGCTGCTCCATCATCCATTTGACGTCAGCGGCGTAATCCTCCGGCCGCTCGCCCGTGCGTATCTGGCGGATCGAGCCGTTGTAGACGCGCACCTTGTCCCGCACCTTGCCGCCGAGCAGTTTATAGGCCGGCACGCCCGCGGCCTTGCCGGCAATATCCCATAGCGCATGCTCGATTGCGCTCACCGCCGCGCCATACGGCTTGAAAGAGCCGCGTTGGCGGATCTTCAGCATCACTCTTTCGACGTCGGTCGGGTCCTCGCCGACCAGCGCCTCGCGGAAATGCAACACCCAGGGCTTGAGATAGGCCTTGGTGAATTCAACTTCACCCAAGCCATAGAGGCCCTCGTCCGTGACGACGCGGACGATCGGGTGTTTGCCGATAACGGCGCAGCGCAGGTCGGTGATCTTCATCTTCGGCTCTTTTCGCCTCAGCTCCAGGTGCGATCCCAGGAGTATTCGTTGTCCCAGTGATCCGTCGGCTGCCAAATACCGGTGACACCCGGCTGCAGATGCTGCGAGATCACCTCGTCGACGACATCGTCAATCCCCAGCCCCGGCTTGTCCGGAACAGTGATGAAGCCGTCCTTCACCAGCGGCTTCGGAAGACCGGTGACAATATCGTCCCACCAGTCGACATCGGCGGAGTGGTATTCGAGTGCCATGAAATTTTCGGTCGCGGTCGCAACATGTGCGGCGGCCATTGCGGCGATCGGACTTTCTGCCATGTGAATGGCCATGGCGACACCATGGTCCTGCGCCATATCGCCAATCTTCTTGGTCTCGAGGATGCCCCCACTGGAGAGCAGGTCAGGGTGGATAACGGAGACGCCGCCGCTCTTGAGCAGAGGCTCGAAGCCCTCCTTCAGGTATATGTCCTCGCCGGTGCAGATCGGCACCGTGGTGGAGTCCTGGAGCTGTCGGTATTGCTCGGTGTACTGCCAGGGGATCACATCCTCGAGCCAGGCCGGCACATATTTCTCGATTCGCCTGGCAAGGCGGATGCCATTCTGCATCGAGATATGGCCGATATGGTCGATCGCGAGCGGAACCTGCATGCCGATGACCTCACGCACTTCGGCTATGTACTGCTCAAGCAGGTCGAGGCCCTTGTCGGAAAAATGGAGTCCGGTAAACGGGTGCGGGACGTTATGCAAATCATAGGCTGCGTTGCGGACAAGCCGCTCTTCGATGGTTTTCAACGGCCCGCGACTGGGGCGGTTACGGTATCCTTCCAATGAGCCGGCGGGAAACACGACCGCACCGGGCACATCGGCGATCTGCATCAGCCCCAAATCCATCTTGAGGAAGGTGAAGCCGAGCTCCATCCGCTGCTTGAGGCGCCTGCCGGTTTCGGTGCCGCTCGGCACGGTGGCGTCGGTATCGCAGTAAACGCGCACTTTCTCCCGAAAGCGGCCGCCGAGCATCTGGTAGACAGGGACGCCATAGGCCTTGCCGGCGAGATCCCACAACGCGATTTCGATCGCCGATACGCCGCCGCCTTGTCGGCCGTGCCCACCGAACTGCTTGATCCGGCGAAACAGTCGATCGATGTTGCAAGGGTTCTCACCCAGCAACCGGCTCTTCAGCATCAGCGCGTAGGTGGCGCTGGCACCGTCACGCACCTCGCCAAGCCCGACAATGCCCTGGTTGGTGTGAATCTTAAGCAGCACCGAGGTGAACGGCGCGTCGACAATTTCGGCTACCCGCATGTCGGTTATGCGAAGGTCGGAAGGCTTGGAATGCGTGTTGACCCGATTGAGCGCCTCGTCGGCTCCATATGCCTCTGGCATGATTTGTCCTCATTTCGGTGGGCGCGTCACCGCGCACGGGGCAGCAGAGAGCGTTGCTAGTCCAGCTGTATCTCGTGGCTTTGGAGGTAATCGCGGTTCATTTCAACGCCGAGACCGGGCCTCGGTGTAAGCTTTAGGCTGCCGTTCGAAACATCGAGCGGCCTGTCAATGAGGTGATCGTATTTGCCGAGGTTCCATTCCGACGTTTCGAGTTTGTAGAAATTGGGAACGGTCATCATCACCTGCGCTCCGGCAACTACGTTGATCGGCCCTGCGGCGTCATGCGGCGAGACCGGGATGTAATAGGCTTCACACAGGGCAGAAATCTTCTTGAGTTCGGTAATGCCGCCGGTCCAGGTGACATCAGGCATGATGTAGTCGGCGAGCCGGTTTTCGAGCACCGGCACGAAATCCCACTTCGTGTGGCCGCGCTCGCCCCACGAGATAGGGGCGCTGACCTTCTCACGAACCTGCCTGAGGGCGTTGAGGCTCTCGGGCGGACAGGGCTCCTCGAACCAGTCGATCTGACCGGCTTCCTCGAGGCTTCGACAAAGGCGAATGGCGGTCGGAACGTCGAAGCGGCCATGCGCATCGATGAGGATATCGACATCAGGGCCCGCCGTTTCGCGGATCAGGGCCGTGAGTTCGGCGGCTTCGCGTTCGTCCTTGCGGGTCATGCTGCCATCAAGGTAGCCGTCCCGCTGTTCGCGAGACTGTCCATCGGCGGTGCTGCCCTGGTAGCGGAAAGGATCGAACTTGAGCGCCGTGTGACCGGACTCGACGATGTCTCGAATTTCCCTGACCACCGCCTCCTTGCTGGTTAACTTGGCCTGGTTGGGGTGGGTGTAGAGGGCGATTTCATCGCGCACCGGTCCGCCCAACAGCTCGTAAATCGGCTTACCGAGGACTTTGCCCCGGATGTCCCAGAGGGCTATGTCGATGGCGCTGACGCATTCGACTGCGGCGCCGCGACTGCCCATGTAGGTGAAGCTGCGGAATATCTTGTGCCACAGATACTCGATGCGCGCCGGATCCTCACCCATCAAAGCGGCGCCGATCTGCCGCAGGATCGTGCAGAGGGCGCGATTGGCGAGCCTTGTCGTGGTGGTGATCTCTCCCCAGCCGCTCAGCCCCTCGTCGGTCGTCACTTCGACGAACAGAAACTCTCCCCAATAAGAAGCATCCGATCTGATGAGCCACGGCCGAACGCTGGTGATTTTCATCTCAACTGCCTTTACCTGAAATGTTCCGGGTAACGATATTCATCCTGCGCGAGCGGCGTTGCGCGCACGCATGTGTTCGAGGATGTGCCGCCCTGAGCCTTCGACATGGCGTGCGATAAGTTCGGCTGCCTCGTTCGCCCTTCCGGCTTTGACATGCGCGATAAGCTCGCGATGCTCGCTCAGGATCGCTGCACGCCGGGCAAGCGTAAAATCGAAGCGGCGGCTCACGGCTCGAAGCACTTCGCGATGCTTCCACCAAAGCTCGGCGGCATGGCGGTTGTAGTGTTTCCGGTACATGACGGTATGAAAGGCGGTGTCGAGTTCGCTATGCCTTACCGTGTCGGTGAAGTTGTTCTCTTCGATGAGGCTTTGGATGCGTTCGAGTTCAGCAATGTCTTCCACCGTAGCCATATTCACGAACCAGCGCGTCAGTGACGGCTCGATCAAAACGCCGATCTCGTAAATATCCCGAACAAAATCCTGATCGATGGGCCGGACGCGCGCTCCGCGGTTGGGAACGAAGGTGACAAAGCCCTCCCCGCGCAACAGTTGCAATGCCTCCCGCACGGGGTTGGTCGAGGTGCCGTGGCGCCGGGCGAGATCGGTAATGACGAGCCGCTCGTTGGCCGCCAGCCGCCCTTCGATGATGTCGTCTCTGATCAGTTGGTAAACAGACGCGCCCTCGCTCGAGGCGCCGGTGGCGTCGATCCCCTCGGGTGGCTGTGCCTTAAATTCGCTCGTTTCGGCCAAGACTGCCCCCGATCCATACACATATTTCTTGGATATCACGCGAAATCTTCCAAAACAATGTACGATTTCTCCAGTTGACAGACAATCTTTGACATGAAAACGTATGATTAGGTCGAAGGGATACATTAGGTGGGAGAATCCCACGGCCTGGGAGCAAGACCGTGCGCCTGGATGCAGAGCGGCTTGGGAGAAACCTGGGAGAATACCTATGACGAGTCTTTCGCTCGGCGGTGTCGTTGTACGCGGCACCGTATCCACTGCTTTGATGGTGTCGTTGATGTCCGTGTCGGCGCTCGGTGCGCCGGTCGACTTGAGCCAGTGGTCACCGCAATATGTGCGCTCCATTGCCGGCACGCAGGAGTTCGACACGGCGGCCGATTGCGGCAAGGTCACCCCCCTCGACTATAAGGGGCGGTTGACCTTCTGGTATCAGGGCGTGTTCGAGGGCGACCCCGACCTCCTGCGCCAGTATTACAAGGACTTCTTCGAGACCTTCCGCAAAACCTATCCGAACATCCAGCTTGAGGAACAAGCCCTCACCTATAACGACCTGCTGGACAAGTTCCGGACCGCACTTTTAGGCAATGCAGCGCCCATGGCGGTCCGACTGCAAATCCTCGGCGGCACCGAGTTCGCCGCAAAGGGCTATCTCGAGCCGCTCAAACCCGAAGATGTAGGCTATTCGGCCGAGGATTTCTGGCCGGGCGCCATGAAGGCTGTGACGTGGGAGGGGGAGACCTACGGCATTCCAACCAACAACGAGACGATGGCGTTCATCTGGAACGCCGACATCTTCAAGCGTGCAGGTCTCGATCCCGACAAGGCTCCGGCAACCTGGGACGACGTCGTCAAGTATTCCAAGCAGATCCACGACAAGCTCGGTATTGCCGGTTACGGCCTCGTGGCTCGCAAGAATGCCGGTAATACGCCGTATCGCTTCATGCCGCAGCTATGGGCCTATGGCGGCGGCGTCTTCGACGAAGCGACCGCCGACCCGACCTATAAGGAGGTCCAGCTCAATAGCCCGCAGAGCAAGGCGGCATTGCAAGCCTCCTACGATATGTATGTTCGCGACAAGTCGGTTCCGGTTTCGGCGCTCACCAACCAGCAGGCCGACAACCAGCCCCTCTTCCTCGCTGGCCAGCTCGGCATGATGATCTCGCACCCGTCCGACTACAACGTCATGCTCGATCTGCAGAAGAAGACGACGGGCAGCGACAAGGAAAAAGCGCAGACTGTCATCGACAACATGCGCTACGGCCTCATTCCGACTGGCCCCGATGGAAAGCGTGCCGTCGTGTTCGGCGGCTCCAACATCCACATCCTGAAGCCCGAATATGTCGAGGGCGGCAAGGTAGACGAGCCGGCTGCAAAGGCTATCATCTGCATGTGGACGAGCCCCGAATGGTCGCTGAAGATGGCCTATGCCGGCTCGAACCCGGGAAACCTGAACGGCTTCAAGACCAAGTGGATGAAGGAACGTCTGGACAGTATCAAGTTCCTTGATGTCACGACGTCGATGCTGCCCTACGGCATCCCGTTTCCGGCGCTGCCACAGTCTCCCGAGATCATGAACATCATCGTCCCTGATATGCTGCAGAATGCCCTGACCGGAGCCATGACCGTCGACCAGGCGGCGGACGATGCAGCCAAGAAGGTTAAAGACCTGATGGACGGCGGACTCTAGTCCAAGCCTGACGATCTGACCGGCTGCACCTCGATTGCAGCCGGTTTGTTCCGAAGAATAAGGGCACCGCACAGTGACGATCTTGACTGGCAAGGCCGAGGCTCGGCGAAGACTGCAACCCGATCGGTCCGGCGCGCTGCGAAAGATTTGGGAGCATCGCACTGATTACGCGTATGTGCTGCCTGCGCTCGCCGTGATGCTCATCGTCATTGCCTACCCGATCTATTACACGATCGAGCTGTCGTTCTTTAATACACCGCCCGCCTTGCAGCTCCGGGACAAGATCTTCGTCGGTTTCGACAACTACATCGCAATCCTCACAAGTCCGGTGTTCTGGACGGTCACCTCGAACACTCTCATCTGGACACTGGCATCCACATTGATCGCGTTTGTCCTGGGATTTGCCTGCGCCCTGGCGCTGCATCGTGAGTTTGTCGGCCGTGGCATCCTGCGCGCCGTTCTGATCATTCCCTGGGTCATCAGCGCGGTCGCCGCGTCCTATATCTGGAAGTGGATCTACCATTCGGACTTTGGAATAATCGGCGCGGTGCTGGTGGGCCTCGGATGGGTCGAACGGCCGCCGAATTTCATCGACAGCGTCAGCACAGTGCTGCCCTCCCTGATCGTCGTCAATATCTGGCGCGAATTTCCGTTCGCCATGATCATGATGATGGCTGGGCTGCAGACGGTTCCCGACCAGTTGCTGCGCGCCGCAAAGGTCGACGGAGCCAATGCTTGGCAGCGGTTCTGGCACGTCACCTTTCCGCACCTGAGAAACGTCTCGACGGTGACGATCCTTCTGCTGGCAGTGGCCAACTTCAATTCTTTCATCATCCCCTGGATCATGACCGGCGGCGGACCGTCGAACGCATCGCATATCTGGATCACCCACATTTATGAACTCGCCTTCGGCCGCCAGCGCTGGGGGGTGGCATCGGCTTATTCGGTGCTGCTGTTCCTGATCCTGATGGCGCTCGGCTACTTCTACGTCCGTGCGCTGACCGGCAACGAGCAGAAGGATGGGAGCAAATGAGCGCAATTGCCGAGACTACTCATCGGCGCCTGACCCATCGCCGTATCCGCATCGATGGGTGGCGGTGGGGCGGACGTATATTCCTGGTGTTCATGCTGCTTTACACCGCATTGCCGATGATCTGGATGCTGATCACCTCGATCAAGTCCGGCTTCGCGGCCATGCAATTCCCACCGCAATGGTGGCCGGACCAGCCCACCCTCGCCAGCTACCAAAAGCTGCTCGATCCGCAAAACAGTGTCGGCCAGGACTTCCTGCGCTTCTTTTGGAATAGCCTTTTCGTCTCTACTAGCACGACTATCCTATCGGTGATCGTGGCAGTTCCTGCGGCCTACGCGTTCTCGCGCTTCACCTTTCCGGGCCGGAACTTTCTGTTCTTCGCTGTCCTGCTTCGCAACATGTTCCCGGCAGTGATCTTTCTCGTGCCGCTCTTCATACTGATGCGCGCGATCGGGCTCGTGAACACGCATGGGTCGCTCGTCCTCACCTACCTCACATTCGGCCTGCCGCTGGCAATCTGGCTCCTCAAGGGCTTCTACGACAACATCCCGGTGCAGCTCGAGCAGGCCGCACGCATCGACGGGGCAACACGGTTCCAGGCCTTTCTCCTGATCGTGATGCCGCTCTCGGCGCCAGGAATCATTGCCACGGCCATCTATTCCTTCATCGGCGCGTGGAACGAGTACATCTACGCCTATACCTTCCTCTCGAAGAACGAGCAGCTGACTCTGCCGGTCGGCATCCAGCGCTTCTTCTCGGAAAACACGACGGACTTTCCGGGTCTGATGGCGGCAAGCTTCATGATGAGCGTGCCCGTCGTCGTCCTGTTCCTCGTCCTACAACGATACTTCGTACGCGCCCTCACCGAAGGCGCAGTCAAGCATTAGGGAGTTGCCGGTGGCCCACGTGGTCCTCAAAGATCTGGTCAAGACCTATGGCGCCTTCAAAGCTGTCAACGATGTTTCGCTGACGGTCAATGACGGCGAATTCGTTGCGCTCGTCGGCCCTTCAGGCTGCGGCAAGACAACCACGCTCAATCTTGTAGCGGGGCTTATTCCTATTACTTCTGGCGACATCGTCATCGGCGACCGGGTGGTCAATGACCTCGATCCCAAGGACCGAGACATCGCAATGGTGTTCCAGAACTACGCGCTCTACCCGCAGAAATCTGTCTACAAAAATCTGGCGTTTCCGCTGCAGATGCGCAAATTGCCACGCGACGAGATCGACAAGAAGGTCAGGGAAGCGGCGCGCGTGCTCGACATGACGCAGCTTCTCGAGCGCAAGCCGCGCGAACTTTCGGGCGGGCAACAGCAGCGGGTGGCGCTCGGCCGTGCGCTCGTTCGCGATCCGGCGGTATTCCTGATGGATGAACCGCTGTCCAACCTCGACGCAAAGCTGCGCGTGCAGATGCGGTCGGAGATCAAGCGTTTTCACCAGGACCTCAAGGCGACGATCATCTACGTGACGCACGACCAGCTCGAAGCGGTTACCATGGCCGACAGGATGGCGGTGATGAACGGCGGCTATTTGCAGCAATACGATTCACCGGCACAGGTCTTTGCCCATCCGGTGAACATGTTCGTCGCCAGCTTCGTCGGCAGCCCGGCGATGAGCCTTGTTCCGCTGGAGGCATCAACGGCAAGCGGCAACACCGTGTTGACCAGTGCGGAGGGCTGGCGCCTCGATCTTTCGCCGACCAACGCCCGGAAGGTCGAGAGGGCAACAACCAGGAAAGTGGTGCTCGGCGCACGTCACTCGACGATCAAGCTGCACAAGAGCGCGATGCCTGGAAGCATCCCTGCCAAGGCCTACACGGTGGAGCCGACCGGAGACGTCACCTTCGTACAGGCGTTCCTGTCCGGCGCCCTCGTCAATGTCAGCGTGCCGCCGACTATTGCCGTCGCGCCCGACGAACAGATTTGGCTCGAGTTCGATCAGGAGCGGATGCATCTGTTCGACGGCGAAACAGAAATGGCGCTGAAGGCCAACTGAGACCGAGCGCATGCGTGTGAAATGAGGCGTGGATGACGAAGCTTAAAATCACGGCGATCAAGCCCTATCCGGTATGGGTCGGAACGCGCAACCAGATGCTGGTCAAGGTCGAGACCGACCAGGGCATCTTCGGTTGGGGCGAGAGCGGTTTGAGCGGTCGCGAGAAGGCCGTGGCCGGGGCGATCGAGCATTTTCGCGAATTTCTCATCGGCCGCGACGCGATGCAGATTGGCCGGATTTGGCAGGAAATTTATCGCAGCCAATACTTCGAAGGCGGGCGCGTTCTGCAGGCGGCGATTTCGGCTATCGACATTGCCCTTCACGACATCAAGGGCAAGGCGCTGGGGGTGCCGGCCTATGAACTGCTGGGCGGCAAGCAGCGCGACCGCGTTCCTACCTTCGCCTCGACCGGCGACGAGGCCGAGGGCGAGGTTGCCATCGAACGCGCCCGCGAACTACGCGCACAAGGGTGGCAGGCGATCCGGTTCTTCCCCATCGGGCAAAACAGCAAGGACATTTTTGAGCCGCGGGAGTCGATCGGCGCTACCGCAGCGATGCTGAACAAGGCGCGCGAGGCAATGGGCGACGACGCCGTCCTCGGCATCGATTATCATCATCGGCTGTCGGTGGCAGAGGCGGCGAGTTTCTGCAACAAGCTCGGCCGTGGCGTGCTTGATTTCCTCGAGGAGCCAATACGAGACGAGACACCCGAGGCCTACGAATCCCTGCGCACCATGACCGACATTCCGTTCGCGATCGGCGAGGAATTTGCCAGCAAGTGGCAATTCCTGCCCTACATCGAGCGTGGCATCCATCAGTTCAACCGGCTCGATGTTTGCAATGTGGGCGGGCTCACCGAAGCGATGAAGGTCGCTGGCTGGAGTGAGGCGCACTATGTGGATTTGATGCCGCACAATCCCCTCGGGCCAGTCTGCACGGCCGCGACCATTCATCTCGCCGCCGCGGTACCGAATTTCGCCTGGCTCGAGACCAGAGCGCCCGAGGCCAAGCTGGGTTTCGACAATTCCGACTTCTTCCCCGTGCAACCACGGCTCGACGGCCCGGACTACCCGGTCAGTGATCTGCCGGGCCTCGGCGTCGAAGTTAACGAAGAGGCGATTGAGGCAGAGAGCTTTCGTTTCTGGGAAGCGCCTCACCTGAAGCGCCGCGACGGTTCTGTCACAAACTGGTAGTCTCATCCACCGGAGCCTAAAATGACCCCTACGCCCGATATTACGCGACCATCCAAAGAGCTGATCGACGCACTGAAGGAAATCGGCGCCGCGACGGTTTCCGGCACGCTTGGCCACATGGGCTTCCGCAATCCGCACATGGTCGGTCCCGTGCCGCAGAATCATGGGAAGTCGATCGTCGGGCCGGCCCTCACGCTTCAATTCTTGCCGCAGCGGCCGGACCTCTTCACCGAGGGAGAATATGCGGATCCGGAGACGCAGTTGCACCGGCATGTGCTTTATCACGTGCAGGAGGGCGACGTGGTCGTGGTCGACGCGCGCGCCGACATGAGTTCGGGCGTCTTCGGTGATATGATGTCGACCTATTTCAAGGGCCGAGGCGGCGCTGGCATCGTGGTCGATGGGTGCATGCGCGACCGGCCCAATGTCGAAAAACTGGATCTCCCCTTATGGCTGCGCGGCTGGACGCCCAATTATCATGTGCAGACTGGCATCTATCCCAACGCGGTCAACGTTCCGATTGCCTGCGGCGGTGTCACGGTAATCCCGGGAGACATCATCGTGGCCGACGATGATGGGGTGGTGGTGCTTCCAGTCGCAATAGCCTCGAAGGTGATCGAAGAAGCGCAAAAGCATCACGATTGGGAGGAGTTCTCGCGAGTGAAGCTGATGGCAGGCGGGTCGTTGCAGCGCTACTATCCGCTGCATGACGATGCCCGCGGAGAATACGAAGAGTGGCGCAAAACAAACCGTTTGGGAACAACTTAGCCACGGATTACACTTGGGCCAGTTGTGTGAATCGCAGAGATGAATATTTGACGACGGTCAATATGCTGCGGCGGGTGACGCTTGGTTGGGCGCCTAGTCGGCTCAGTTTACGGCAGTCACCGTAAAACCCTGCTTGCGCAGTAATTCGATGACGCCGCCCTGGCCGGGCAGGTGCAGGGCGCCGACGGCCATGAAGACGTTGCCGCCGTCGAGAATGGGAGCGGCGCGCTCGGCCATCAGCTTGTTGCGATCGAGAATGACGCGCTGTTCGAAGGCGGCGTAATCGCCGGCCTCGTCTTTATTCGCCTGCGTCACGGTCTTCAGGATCGGCATTGTCATGCCGATATCGCCGGAAAGGTAGAGATCGGTCATCGTTTCGACAACGTCGCTCATTTTGTCGCCGAGTTCCAGCGTCTCGATCAGCGACTTCATATGGAATTCGACCGGCAGGTCGGCCATGGCCTGGATCTGTTCGGCAAGCGTCTCCAGCCCCTTGACCTGCTTGCCCTGAGCAACGGCGTCGGTGGCGATCTTCTGGTCGAGGAACTGCACGCCCCGGGCCTTGCGGGCGAGTTCGCAGGCCGGAAGCGCGACGGCGCTCGAGATCATCCATGGCCGCATGCGGGAGACGGCGCTGAGCGGGATGCCGCGCTTTTTGAGGCCGGCTTCCAGCCGCTTGTAATCCTCGGCAGACAGCAGCTTGTCGATCGTCGTGCCGTCGGTGAACATCGTCAGCTCCGGCCGCGCAAGCAGGGCGGCGGTCGCCTTGCGTTCATCGAGGATTTCGTCGGATTCGATGATGATCGTATCGGCGGCGTCGTGGGCTGCCTGGGCGCGTGGCGGCAGCGCCAGCACGCGCGGATCGGTGACATGCATGCTGCCAAGCAGCCATGACGGCGCAAGCCCTGACTTTTCGATCTTCCAGAAGATGCCCTTGCCGTTCGGCACGGCCTCGGCTTCCTTGACCGCCTCGGCGTAGCGGGTGGGGTCGCTCTGCTCCAGATCGATCATCAGATTGCGGCCGGTACAGGCACCGTCTTCGGCCGACGCCGGCCGTGCCGCCAGGAAGGCGACAAACAGCGCCGCAAGAAGCAGCATGTGGAAGGCTGCAATCAACCAGAGCAGCAGGTTGCCGGATGCTGCGAGGAAAGAGGTCCGGCGGCCGATTGATGTCGTCATGATGATGTTCCGGTCACATGCCTTATGCTTCATGCTCTACGCTCGGCTTGCGCATAATCCTTTAAGAGAATGCGTTAACGAAAACTTAGCGCATCGCATTACGTCGGATTCATGGGCGCTGAGCTTGCCGATAGGCGGCGTGCTGCGGTCACAACCATGCATCAAGCGCGCGGATGGGCCCGATCATACACCTCCAGCAGCCGCGATGCATCGACGCCGGTATAGACCTGCGTCGTCGAGAGGCTGGCATGGCCGAGCAGTTCCTGGATGGTGCGCAGATCGCCGCCGCCGGCAAGCAGGTGGGTGGCGAAGGAGTGGCGGAGCGCATGGGGTGTTGCCGTCTCCGGCAGCCCGAAGGCGCTGCGCAGCTTCTGCATGGCGCGCTGGATGATCGCCGCCTGCAGCTTGCCGCCGCGGGCGCCCCGAAACAGCGGCGCGCCGCTTTCGAGATGGTAGGGGCAGAGCGCGCGATATTTCTCGACCGCGTCGAATACCACGGGCAGCAGCGGAACCAGCCGCGTCTTGTTGCCTTTGCCGGTGATGCGGAGCGTCGCCGCCCCCGTCGTCAGGTCGGCAGGAACGAGATCCAGCGCCTCGGAGATGCGCAGGCCGCAGCCGTAGAGCAGCGTCATGACCGCCGCATCGCGCGCGGCGATCCAGGGCTCGTCATGGAGCTGGGCTTCGCTGCTGACGACGGTGATCGCCTGCGTGTCCGATAGCGGCTTGGGAAGCGACTTCGGCTGTTTCGGCGAGCGGATCGCGGCAGCACCGGCGGCATTGACCAGGCCTTTCTTTTCGAGATGGCGCAACAGTGAGCGAAGGCCGGCCAGGTTGCGCCCGAGCGAACGGGCGCCGGAGCCCTGCTTGCGCCGCGCGGCAAGGAAGGCGCGGAAGTCGGCAGGACGCAATTCCCTGATGTCGCCAAGCGTCACCGGGCCGGCGAGATGGCCGGTCAGGAAGGTCAGAAACTGGCGGGTGTCGCGCTCATAAGCGTCGAGCGTATGCGCGGAAAGACGGCGTTCACGAGCGAGGTTTTCCAGCCACGCGGCGCGTTCCGCCATCAGGCGCGTGTCGGCGATAACAAGCAGTTCATTCACGTCGCTGGCCTTGAATTTGCCTTCAAGTTCGCCAATTTGAAGCAGGAACGGTTATGGAATTGCTAATGCCGGCCAAACCTTGTCATCTCTAGATCATATTCTACTGCGATAGCTTTATACCCCATAGACAGGATCTTTCATGGCACGGCGCGATTCCATGACGGCTTTCGGACAACTCGCGGAAGCGATCGCTCTTGTTTCACAGGGAAAGCCCGGTCATATCGTCGACACGCTGATTGCCGAACGCGGCCAGAGGATCGTCAAAAATCCGCTCTGGCCCGTCATGCGGCCGTTCCTCTACACGCTTCTGCGCTACAATAAGGCGATCGAATTCGCCAATGCGGTTGCCAAGATGACGGGCTTCCAGTCGTTCGAATATCTGAGCGCCGTGCTGAAGCTCGACATCGGCATCGCCAATGGCGAACGCATCCCCGATACAGGCGGCTTCATCCTCGTCAGCAACCATCCGACAGGCATTGCCGATGGTGTCGCCGTATTCGACCTCCTGAAAACGCGCCGGCCCGACATGATGTTCTTTGCCAATCGCGATGCGATCCGCGTCAATCCGCGTTTCGCAGAGATGGTCATCCCGGTCGAGTGGCGGGAGGAGCACAAGAGCAAGCTCAAGGCGCGTGAGACGCTGCAATTGACGAACCACGCGGTGAGGGAAGGCAAGGCGACGGTGCTCTTTCCATCGGGCCGTATCGCCTATTGGGCGAACGGCCGGCTGAACGAACGCCCATGGAAGACGTCGGCGGTCGCGCTGGCGCGCAAATACAATCTGCCGATCCTTCCGGTCCACATGACGGCGCGCAATTCCGGCCTGTTCTACTGGCTGGCGAAATGGTCGACGGAGCTTCGCGACATGACAGTCTTTCATGAACTGTTGAACAAGCGCGGCGACCGTTTCGATTTCGTGATCGGCAATCTCATTCCCGCCGAACATCTCGATGGGGATCTCAACGAGGTGACGAAGGCGCTGGAGAAGCATACGGTGTATGATTTGGCCAGCAATGGCGATGCCATCTTCGTGCCGGTCGGCATGCCGGCCACGGCGATGCCGCATAAGATTCCGATACCTGCCGTCTAGATGCATTGGCATCGCATGACGATCGATATCCGCATTCTCCGCGATCGATTGCCGCAGGAGATCGCAAACCTCGAAAGCGATGCCCAGCAGGAGGGCCATCTCCATATCACCCGCCTCATCGGCGATTGGTCGGCCGGTGCCGTCAGGTTCGAGCGTGACGGCGAAAGGCTGCTGGGCGCCTATGTTGCGGAGGGGCTTGCGGGCATCGGGGGCATGACTATCGAGCCCACCATGACAGGAGCGTTGCGGATGCGGCGATTCTAAGTTCGTCCCGCAATGCGCAGTCGCGGCATCGCCCGGATGCTCGCCCTGGCTCTGCTCGATCATGCACACTCCTGCTGCAGTATCGTCACTGTTCACGTGGGAAATGATGCTGCAGCAAAATTCTGGGGTTCGCTCGGGTTTCAGCCGCGCGCGCGGAACCGTTATAGCCATGTTCTCGAGCTCGATGGGTCAGGCTGGCCTGACGGCGAAACGACGTTGTTTCGACATCCATAACCGTCGCGATCATACCTGCCGCTTTGACGTCCCGCCCTCAGGCGCCGATCTCCTTGAGACGGATGGCTTGGCGGGCCAGTAGCTGCTCGACATCGGCAATGTCGAGCGCCGACAGCCTGGCGCCCGGCTTGCGCAGGGTCGCGGACTTGATGACGCCGCGCTTGGCAAGCACGTATTTGCGGCAGGCGAGACCGATGCCCTGCTGCTGTTCGTAGCGGGCGAGCGGCAGATAGGCGTCGAAGATCTCATGGGCGCGATCGAGATTGCCGGCGGCATAGGCTTCGACGACGCCGACCATCATCTCGGGATAACAAAAGCCGGTCATGGCGCCATCGGCGCCGCGGCCCATCTCTTCGGGCAGGAAGAGCCCGCCATTGCCGCAAAGAATGGAGATGCGCCGCATGGCACCCTTGTCGCTGGCGGCGCGAAGCGCTGATATCTTTGCAAGACCAGGCCAATCCTCATGCTTGAGCATGACGCAATTCGGCACCGCGTTGACGATGCGCTCGATGACGGCAGACGCGATCGTCACATTGGTGGTGAGCGGATAATCCTGCAGCACGAAGGGCGTGTCGCCCAGGGCTTCGCCGACCGACTGATAGAAGGCGAAAGCCTGGTCGTCGGTCTTGATGGTCCAGGGCGGCGCAACCATGACGCCGGCAGCACCCTCGCCCATGACGGCTTCGGCAAGTTCGCGCATCGGCGCAAGTCCGGGCGCCGAGACGCCGACGACGACGGGAAGGCGCCCGTCGAGGCGCTTCAGCACACGTTCGACGACGGTCCGCGATTCTTCGGCGGTCAGCTTCGGGGCTTCGCCGAGCTGGCCAAGCACCGTCAGTCCGGTGACGCCGGCGCTCTCGTAGAAATCGACCATGCTATCGATGCTGTCGAGATCGAGCGCGCCCTCATCGAAAAACGGGGTTACGGCGATTACATAGATCCCCTTGGCGTCTTCGGTCAGTCTGGCCATTCGCGCTCCAATTCAGCGGCCGAAGAACAGCGCTTCGGCATTTCCAAATGAATCACTCCGGCAATCTATGCGGCCAATCGTTCGTCCGGCAACCTTTTCTTAAGGATACGGGCGATCCTAGCGAGCCCCGGCAATCCGTATTCCGCGCAAGATGCGCCGCCTCGTCTTTGCGGTTCCAATTCCGTCGATTTGCGGGCATGGTCTCGCCCGATGAGCACAGATTCGTCCGATCTCTTTGGCGCGTTGTTCGAAGCACCGCCCCTGAACCGAACGGTTCCGGTGCTGGTGCCGATGCCGGCGCCGAAACCCTATTCCTACTCGGTGCCGGAGGGCATGGCGGTCGAGCCCGGCTCGGTCGTGCAGGTGCCGCTTGGGCCGCGACAGGTGATCGGCGTCGTCTGGGACGGCGGCGAGGATGGTGTCGATCCGAAGAAGCTCCGCCCGATCACCCATGTCTTCGACTGCCCGCCGCTTTCCAGGCAGATGCGGGATTTCATCGACTGGGTGGCGGCCTATACACTCTCGCCGCCCGGCCTCGTCGCGCGCATGGCACTGAGGGCGCCGAACGCCTTCGAGCCGGAGCCGATGGTCGAGGGGCTGAAGTTCGTCGGCGGCGAGCCGGAGCGGCTGACGCCGGCGCGCGCCCGGGTGCTCGAGGCCGCTTCCGACGGCTTGTCATGGACGCGCAGCGGCCTGGCGCATGCGGCGGGTGTTTCGACCAGCGTCGTCGACGGGCTGATCACGCTCGGCATCTTCGAGACGATATTCCTGCCGCCGCCGCCGGTGGTGGCGATGCCGGATCCCGATTTTGCCGCCGCGCGCCTCGAAGGGCCGCAGAAAGAGGCGGCCGCAGAGATCGTCTCCGACGTTCGCAAGGGCGAATTTTCCGTATCGCTAATCGACGGCGTCACCGGCTCCGGCAAGACCGAGGTCTATTTCGAGGCGATCGCCGAGACTCTGAAACGTGGCAGGCAGGTGCTGATCCTGCTGCCGGAGATCGCGCTGACGGCCAGTTTCATGGAGCGTTTTCAGGATCGCTTCGGGGCAAAGCCCGCCGAATGGCATTCCGACCTCGCCCCGCGCATGCGCGAAAAAGTCTGGCGCCAGGCGGTGACCGGCGAAGTGCGCGTCGTGGCCGGCGCCCGCTCGGCGCTCTTCCTGCCTTTCGAAGATCTCGGCCTCATCATCGTCGACGAGGAGCACGATCCCGCCTACAAACAGGAGGATCGCGTCTTCTACAATGCCCGCGACATGGCCGTCGTGCGCGGCCGTATCGGCGATTTTCCGGTTGTCCTGGTGTCGGCGACGCCATCGGTCGAAAGCCAGGTCAACGGCCAGAACGGGCGCTACAACACCGTCCATCTGCCGACGCGCTTCGGCGATGCGGCGCTGCCGAACCTGCATCTCATCGATATGCGCAGGCATGCGCCGGAGCGGGGCGGCTTCCTGTCGCCGGTGCTGATCCGGGCGATCGGCAAGACGGTGGAGCGGCGCGAACAGGCGCTGCTCTTTCTCAACCGGCGTGGTTATGCGCCGCTGACCCTCTGCCGGGTTTGCGGCCACCGCTTTCAATGCCCGCAATGTTCGAGCTGGCTGGTAGAGCATCGTTTCCGCAAGCAGTTGCAGTGCCATCAATGCGGTCACGCCGAGCGCACGCCGGAAGCATGCCCGGAATGCGGCACGCTCGACCATCTGGTTGCCTGCGGGCCTGGCGTCGAGCGCATCGCCGAAGAGGTGGAGCGGCATTTCCCCGAGGCGCGGACGATCGTTCTTTCTTCGGATATCATGGGCGGGGTGAAGCGGCTGCGGTTGGAGCTCGATGCCATCGCCAAGGGCGAGGCCGATATCGTCATCGGCACCCAGCTTGTCGCCAAGGGCCATAATTTTCCGCTGATGACGCTGGTCGGCATCATCGATGCCGATCTCGGCCTCGCCAATGGCGATCCGCGCGCCGCCGAGCGCACCTTCCAGCTTCTGTCGCAGGTGACCGGCCGGGCCGGACGCACCGGGCTCAAGAGCCATGGGCTGCTGCAGACCTACCAGCCGCAGCACCCCGTAATGCAAGCGATTGTGTCGGGCGATTCCGATGCCTTTTACGAGCGTGAGATCACCGAGCGCGAACGCGCGGCACTGCCGCCCTTCGGCCGCTTGGCCTCGATTATCGTCTCGGCCGAAACCCGCCACGACGCCGAAAACCATGCGCGCGGCATGCGCAACGCAGCGCCGCAGGTGTCCGGAATCTCGGTGCTCGGCCCGGCGGAGGCGCCGCTTGCGCTGGTGCGCGGCCGCCATCGCTTCCGGCTTCTGGTGCACGGTAGGCGCACCTCCGACATGCAGGGCTTCCTGCGGGCAATGCTGTCGCAATCCCCGAAGGAGCGCGGATCGGTGCAGGTGCAGCTCGATATCGATCCTCAGAGCTTTCTGTAGATCGTTCCGCGCGCCGCGTTTCCGGATTCGACCGATCATGGCATAAACGCAGAATCAGCTGATGATTGGGGTCGAGGCATGGAATTTGAATTTCCGACGGAATTTGGTGAGCAGCTTGCCTTCGGCGCAGCCGCCTTTACGGCCTTTGCCGGCTTTGTCATCATGTTTGCGCCGGGTCTTGCGATGACGCTCTTCGGCCTGGCGCCGCGCGGCGAGCGGCGTGAAGGTTTCAGCGAGATCCGATCGGTGGGTGGCTTCTATCTCGGTCTTGGCCTGGGTGCTATCGTGCTGGCTCAGCCGCTGATTTATACCGCCTTCGGGGCGGCATTCGCCATGGCCGCGTTTGCCCGCATCGTCTCCATCCTGTCAGATAAGGGGAGTACTTACCTCAACTATTTACTTCTGGTTGTGCAGGCGATTATCGCGGCACTGCCGCTGCTATATGTTTTCGGCTTCTTCCAGACATAATTTTCGCCGCCGGCGGCGGCTTGCGCGGCCCGCGTTCAGGCCATTGCGCAATTTTGCGAACAGAAATTCATGCGAAAGGCGTATTCGGGCATTACGCGTGTTGCGAGTCCGAACATCCTATGTTAGACGGACCCCGAATTTCGGAAGAAGCAAGAGGCTTCTCTTGTGATTTCTGGGGGAAATCAAAACGAATTCAAGATCATAGGTTCGGCGCCCGCCGAGAGCCGGATTTTGGATTGAAATCAGGGAAATTTGTGCCAGTGGCAGACACGTCCCAGCTTACTTCTGGTGTTGCCGAGCGCTATGCCTCGTCGCTTTTCGAGCTGGCGCTCGAACAGGGCGCCGTCGACAGCGTCACCGCCGATCTCGACCGTTTCCAAGCGATGCTGGATGAGAGCGCCGAACTGAAGCGCTTCGTCGCAAGCCCGGTTTTTTCCGCTGAGGACCAGCTGAAGGCGATTGTCGCCATCAGCGAGAGGGCCGGCATCAGCGGCTTCTTCGCCAATTTTCTGAAGGTCGTGGCGCGCAACCGCCGCCTGTTTGCCCTGCCGGGCATGATCAGGGCCTTCCGCCTCATCGCCGCGAATCATCGCGGTGAAATCTCCGCCGAGGTCACCTCGGCACATGCGCTTTCGCAAGCGCAGGAAACCGAATTGAAGGCGGCACTCAAGAGCGTCACCGGCAAAGACGTGACGATATCAGTCACGGTTGATCCGTCAATTCTTGGTGGTCTGATCGTAAAGGTCGGGTCCCGTCAGATTGATACGTCTCTTCGTACCAAACTCTCTACCCTTAAGCTCGCATTGAAAGAGGTTGGCTGATGGATATCCGCGCCGCGGAAATTTCCGCAATTCTCAAAGACCAGATCAAAAATTTCGGCAAAGAGGCAGAAGTCTCGGAAGTCGGCCAGGTTCTCTCCGTCGGTGACGGTATTGCTCGCGTTTACGGTCTGGACAATGTCCAGGCCGGTGAAATGGTCGAGTTCCCCGGCGGCATCCGCGGCATGGCTCTGAACCTCGAATCCGACAACGTCGGTGTCGTTATTTTCGGCTCCGACCGCGACATCAAGGAAGGCGACACCGTCAAGCGGACCGGCGCCATCGTCGACGTTCCGGTTGGTCCGGAACTGCTCGGCCGCGTTGTCGACGCGCTCGGCAATCCTATCGACGGCAAGGGCCCGATCAACGCGACCCGCCGTTCGCGCGTCGACGTCAAGGCTCCGGGCATCATTCCGCGCAAGTCGGTTCATGAGCCGATGTCGACCGGCCTCAAGGCCATCGACGCGCTGATCCCGGTCGGCCGCGGCCAGCGCGAGCTCGTCATCGGTGACCGCCAGACCGGCAAGACCGCTATCTTGCTCGACGCCTTCCTCAACCAGAAGGCCATTCACGACAATGGTCCGGAAGGCGAGAAGCTTTACTGCGTCTACGTTGCCGTCGGCCAGAAGCGTTCGACCGTCGCCCAGTTCGTCAAGGTGCTCGAAGAGCGCGGCGCGCTGAAGTATTCGATCATCGTCGCCGCGACGGCTTCCGACCCGGCTCCGATGCAGTTCCTCGCTCCGTTCGCGGGCTGCGCCATGGGCGAATATTTCCGCGACAACGGCATGCACGCGCTGATCGGTTACGACGACCTGTCGAAGCAGGCCGTATCCTACCGTCAGATGTCGCTGCTGCTGCGCCGCCCGCCGGGCCGCGAAGCCTATCCGGGCGACGTTTTCTACCTGCACTCGCGCCTGCTTGAGCGCGCTGCAAAGATGAACGACGACAAGGGCGCCGGTTCGCTGACCGCTCTGCCGGTCATCGAAACGCAGGGCAACGACGTGTCGGCCTTCATTCCGACCAACGTGATCTCGATTACCGACGGCCAGATCTTCCTTGAAACCGACCTGTTCTACCAGGGTATCCGCCCGGCCGTTAACGTCGGTCTCTCGGTTTCCCGCGTCGGCTCGTCGGCGCAGATCAAGGCGATGAAGCAGGTCGCCGGCTCGATCAAGGGCGAACTTGCCCAGTATCGTGAAATGGCCGCCTTCGCCCAGTTCGGTTCGGACCTCGACGCTGCCACGCAGCGCCTCTTGAACCGCGGTGCACGCCTGACCGAACTCCTGAAGCAGCCGCAGTTCTCGCCGCTGAAGACGGAAGAACAGGTCGCCGTGATCTTCGCCGGCGTCAACGGCTACCTCGACAAGCTGCCGGTCGCCCAGGTCGGCAAGTTCGAGCAGGGTCTGTTGTCCTACCTGCGTTCGGAAGGCTCCGCCATCCTCGATGCGATCCGCACGGAAAAGGCTATCAGCGATGACACGAAGGGCAAGCTCGTTGCTGCTCTCGACAGCTTCGCCAAGTCTTTCCAGTAATCGGGCCCTAAGTTAGGACGGATCACGGATGCCTTCACTCAAGGATCTGAAAAACCGGATCGCCTCCGTCAAGGCGACGCAGAAGATCACCAAGGCGATGAAAATGGTCGCTGCGGCGAAGCTTCGGCGTGCGCAGGAGGCGGCCGAGGCCGCCCGGCCTTACTCGCAGCGCATGGGTGCGGTTCTGGCGAACATCGCCAAGGCCGTCACCGATGCGGATGGCGCACCGGCGCTGATGAGCGGCACCGGCAAGAACCAGGTTCATCTGCTGGTGGTCTGCACGGCCGAACGCGGCCTTTGCGGTGGCTTCAACTCGCAGATTGCGCGCTTTGCGCGCGACCATGTCCGCAGGCTGGTGGCCGAGGGCAAGACGGTGAAGATCTTCACCGTCGGCAAGAAGGGTTACGACATCCTTCGCCGCGAATACGCGTCGCTGATCATCGAGCGCAAGGAACTGCGCGAAGTCAAGAAGATCGGCTTCGAGAATGCCGACCAGATCGGCAAGCGCATCATCGAGATGTTCGCCGCCGGCGAGTTCGATGTCTGCACGCTGTTCTACTCCGAATTCAAGTCGGTGATCAGCCAGGTCCCGACCGCCCAGCAGCTCATCCCGGCCAAGGCTCCGGAAGCCGTTGCTGAGGATGCAGAACATGCAGGCGCCGTCTACGAATACGAGCCCGATCCGGCGTCGATCCTCGGCGACCTGATCCCGCGCAACATCTCCGTCCAGATCTTCCGCGCGCTCTTGGAGAATGTCGCGGGCGAGATGGGCGCGAAGATGAGCGCCATGGACAATGCGACGCGCAATGCCGGTGAGATGATCAACAAGCTGACGCTGAACTACAACCGTCAGCGTCAGGCTCAGATCACCAAGGAACTGATTGAAATCATTTCGGGCGCGGAAGCGCTCTGAATTAGGGAAAGAGGGTAAGAAAATGGCTGAGGCAGCTACCCGCTCTGTCGGCAAAGTCACCCAGGTTATCGGCGCCGTCGTCGACGTTGCTTTCGAAGGCGAACTGCCGGCGATTTTGAACGCGCTCGAAACCGAGAATAACGGCGTCCGCCTGGTACTCGAAGTCGCTCAGCATCTGGGCGAAAACGAAGTCCGCACCATCGCGATGGACTCGAGCGAAGGTCTCGTTCGCGGCCAGCAGGTCGTCGATACCGGCGCTCCGATCTCGGTTCCGGTCGGCGATGAAACGCTCGGCCGCATCATGAACGTCATCGGCGAGCCGGTCGACGAAGCAGGCCCGCTGAACACCGCACACAAGCGCGCCATCCACCAGGACGCTCCGGCTTACGTCGAGCAGTCCACGGAAGCGCAGATCCTCGTCACCGGCATCAAGGTCGTCGACCTTCTCGCTCCTTACGCAAAGGGCGGCAAGATCGGCCTGTTCGGCGGCGCCGGCGTCGGCAAGACCGTTCTCATCATGGAACTGATCAACAACGTCGCCAAGGCGCACGGTGGTTACTCGGTCTTCGCAGGCGTGGGTGAGCGTACCCGCGAAGGCAACGACCTTTACCACGAAATGATCGAATCCGGCGTCAACAAGCATGGCGGCGGCGAAGGCTCCAAGGCTGCCCTCGTTTACGGTCAGATGAACGAACCGCCGGGCGCCCGCGCTCGTGTCGCTCTGACGGGTCTGACCGTCGCAGAACATTTCCGCGACCAGGGCCAGGACGTTCTGTTCTTCGTCGACAACATCTTCCGCTTCACCCAGGCAGGTTCCGAAGTGTCGGCGCTGCTTGGCCGCATCCCTTCGGCCGTGGGTTATCAGCCAACGCTGGCAACCGACATGGGCCAGATGCAGGAGCGCATCACCACGACGACGACCGGCTCGATCACCTCGGTTCAGGCCATTTACGTTCCCGCCGACGACTTGACCGACCCGGCGCCGGCAACCTCGTTCGCCCACCTGGACGCAACGACGGTTCTGTCGCGCTCGATCGCCGAAAAGGGTATTTACCCGGCCGTCGACCCGCTCGACTCCACCTCGCGCATGCTCGACCCGATGGTCGTCGGCGAAGAGCACTACGAAGTTGCCCGCAAGGTTCAGTCGACGCTGCAGCGCTACAAGGCCCTGCAGGACATCATCGCCATCCTCGGCATGGACGAACTGTCGGAAGAGGACAAGATTGCCGTTGCCCGCGCCCGCAAGATCGAGCGCTTCCTGTCGCAACCGTTCTTCGTTGCCGAAGTCTTCACCGGTTCGCCGGGCAAGCTCGTCGCCCTCGAAGACACGATCAAGGGCTTCAAGGGTCTCGTCAACGGCGAATATGATCACCTGCCGGAAGCCGCTTTCTACATGGTCGGTTCGATGGAGGAAGCTGTCGAGAAGGCCAAGAAGCTCGCTGCTGCCTGATGAGCGATGCTCAGGACGAGATATTCTGCTGCGACTCCCTCAAGGGGGTCGTGGCGGAACTTCCGGAACCGGCCGCGCCGACTGTCTATCGTGCCGATAACGGTGTGCTGATGATGGTCGTCGGGATGGTTCAGACCGAGGAAGGCCTCGGCTATCTCGACCAGGCGGTACTGCACTGCCCGTTCTGCGGGACAAAATTGCAAGATGCAAAAGCCATAGCCGAGAAGGTAAGTCACTGATGGCTGACAATTTCAACTTTGAGCTCGTTTCGCCGGAGCGTCTGCTGCTGTCGGAGATGGTGACCGAGGTCGTCATTCCCGCGACCGAGGGCGAAATGACCGTCATGGCGCACCACGCGCCGACGATGACGACCATCAAGCCGGGTGTGGTGAGCGTGCGTTCGGCGTCCGGCAAGAAGCAGGACTACGTGGTGTTCGGCGGGTTTGCCGATATCCTGCCGACAGGCTGCACTTTGCTTGCCGAATCCGCCGTTCCGGTCGAAGAACTCCATAAGGACGAGCTGACCCGTCGTATCGAGGCTGCCCGCAAGGAGCTCGAACATGCCGAGCTGCACGAGCATAAGTCGAAGCTCGAGCATTTCATCATGGAACTGACGCATCTGCGCGGCATCGTCCAGCAGGACTGACCGGGTAACGACAGCTTCATTGAAAAGGCGGCCTCAATGGCCGCTTTTTTGTGTCTGTCTTCTTCCCGGGATACAGAAAACAGCGTTGTCGTGCGGCTTCAAACGAACGCGGCCCGCTGTTTCGGTTGAGAAAACAGACGGCTTCAATCAGCTCAGGGAAAACTCCAAAAGCGCGCTACAATCTTTCGGAGCGGCCTGTGCCGCTGACGGATTATGTAGCCGCAGCTTAGCTGCAGCGTCTCAGAAGCCGGTGCCGCCGCGCAGCTCGATGATCAGTGTCTTGAACAGGATCTTCAGGTCGAGCAGCAGGCTGAAATTCCTGACATAATAGATATCACAGGCGATGCGGGCCCGGGCTTCCAGCGGCCGTGTCGTCGGGCCGCGCCAGCCGCGTGTTTGCGCAAGGCCGGTGATGCCGGGGCGCATGATGTGTCGATGGTGGTAGTTCGGCACCACTTCCTCGTAGAGCCTGCCGGCCGCGCGCATGTTGATGGCATGGCAGCGTGGGCCGACCAGCGACATCTCGCCCTTGAGGACGTTCAGCAGTTGCGGCAGTTCGTCGATGTTGGTCCTGCGGAGCATCGCGCCGATGCCGGTCATCCTGGCGTCGCCCTTGACGGTCTGCTGGACGCCGCTGGGATCGCAAGCTTCGGCCCGCATCGAGCGGAATTTGAAGACGTTGATCTTCCGGCCGTTCAGCCCCCAGCGGATCTGGCGGAAGAACACCGGGCCGCCATCGTCGAGCTTGATGAAAAGAGCGATCGCCAGAAAAAGCGGCGCCAGCACGAGGAGGGCGTTAGCCGAGATGACGATGTCGATCAGCCGTTTCACGGCCAGTCGCAGCGCCGCCTTTCCTTCGCCATTGGAAAAGCTCTCCGGCTGGCGAATGTTGGAGTTCGCTATGACCAGGGTCCTGATTTTGATCTGACGCTGAGACGGATCGAAGCGTGAATTTGTCTTCGAAGTAAAAGCATTCATTACGCAAGGCCCGCAAGTTTAGATGCAATACTGAACTGTAGGGAGACAAATACATGCTCACGTAAGGTTTGTCATCGGGATAAATAGGAAATTGCTAACCCTAAAGACACCAAAAATGGGAGTATTCCCTGTTAACATTAATGCCTGTAGTTGAAGTGGAAACAAAATTATACTTTAAAAGGAGTAGTCCGATTGGGTGAGTGCGATGTCAGACGGTTTCCCAAGTCGATCGCCGGTCGTTCCAGCAGGTGATAGCTGAGACTTGCCACCAGAAGGACGAGTGCCACCGTCAGCCCGCAGGATTGCAACCAGCCGGTGACGACATTGTCCGAGGAGGCGCCGAACGAACCGGGGTCCAGTCTCTGGATCAATGTCAGGATGATCTCCTGCCAGATATAAATGCCGAACGAGATCTTGGCGACATAGCGGACGGGCGCCTTGTCGAGCAGCCTGCCCAGGCGATGCGAATGGCAGAGCGATACGAGCGCGGTTGCGATCGCCAGCGGAAAGACTGGAAATCCGTAGGGTATGTCGAGCCAGCCGTACGCCTCGGCCGAACCGCCGGGCGATATGACGAGGCGGTAGCCGGCAATGGCAAAAGCGAGAAGCGCTGCGGCATCGAACCAGAAGGAACGCCTTGCAGGCAGCATGACGTCGATGCCGGCGGCAAGCGCGCCGAGCGCGAAGACCGCGAAAAAGCCGATCGGATTGTAGTTGGGCATCCATTCCTTCGCTCCGCCCTGCAGGCCATAGGCCCAGCCGCGCCCGATGTCGTCGAGCGCAAAGAGCCTCAAGATTGCCAGATGGGCAACGAGGACGACGGCAATGACGCAGAGCCAGGCGCAACGGGCCAGTAACCGGCTCTGCCGCAGCCGCGGCAGGCGAAACAGCAGGAGAAAGCAGGCCGGCAGGAGCACATAGCTGGTGACCTCGAAGGGGATGGACCAGAGCGGTCCGTCGGCTTCGACAGGGAAAAACGTGCGCCAATGCCATTGGCTCATGAACAGCAGTCCGGAAAGGTAGCGCAACGCAAGCTCCGGTGTCAGCGGCACGGCCACCAGCGTCAGGCTGACAACGAAACTGACGGTGGCGGCGACCCAGAAGCCGGGGACAATGCGCGCCGCCCTGCGGATGGCGTAGGTCCCGAGGCTCGGCATGTCGCTGCCGGCATCGAGCGCGCGCCAGAAGGAACGGGCAAGAAGAAAGCCGCTGAGCACGAAGAAAATGGCGACGCCGAAATTGCCGAAGCGGAGGATGTGCGCCGTCGACGCCAATTCATCGGGAATTCGACGCAGATCCAGCCGGAGCGCGAGATGATGAGCAAGCACCAGCAGGCAGGCCGTCGCGCGCAGAAAGTCCGCTCCGGCCAGTCTCTCCTGTGGTCGCATGTCATTCCCCACCCTGCCCGATCCGGCTCAAACCGTCCCGATCCGAAATTTGCCGCGGAACGCCGCCTCGGGCAAGGCCGGGGCGGGTTCAGCCGAGGAGTTCGTTGGTATAATAGGTGGAAAAGTCCGGCTTCTCCTTGAGTGGTGCGCCATTCGCATCGACCAGGATGCCGTTCTCGAGCAGGAAGGTGCCGATGGCATCGGCCTTCGCCGGGTCGATTGTGCCGATCACGCCGGCCTCGGATTTGAGGAAGTGCCCGTCGATCAATGCCTTCTGGGACGCCTTTACCAGTTCCGTATTCATCAGTGCGCCATTGCTGTTGGAAATCAGCAGGTCGCAGGCTTCGTCGGGATGGTCGACGGAGTAGGCATAACCCTGGCGCGTCGCCTGGATGAAGGCGCGGGCGTGTTCCCGGCTGGCCGAGAGATAGGCGTCGCTGGAGACGATGACCGTCGTCTGCTCGTCGGGAATGCCGTAATCGGAATAGTGGAAGCGGCCGATCTTGCGGTTTTCCAGTTCGGCGGCGATGCCTTCCCAGGTATAGATCTCCAGCGTGAAATCGATCGAGCCATTGTCCAGCGCCTCGTAGGCGGAGGTGCCAAGAGTGACGGTCTTGACGTCGCCCGTACCGCCGTCATTGCGGATCATCGCGGAGACCAGCGCGCTCTCCCAGGTGCCGCCGAAGCCGCCATAGGTCTTGCCGTCGAGATCCTTAGGGCGCTTGATGTCGTCGCGATCGCCCTTGTAGATCAGGCGCGCGGTTTCGGTCTGGACGACGCCGTAAACCATCTTTACGTCACCGCCGCCGGCGCGCTGCGTCATGGCCTCGATCTCGCTGCTGATGCCGAAATCGGCAACCCCGTTCGACACCAGCGTGCCGGCGCTGGCGTCGGTGAAGGGTAGAATTTCGACATCGAGGCCGCCGGCCGCATAGAAGCCCTTCGCCTTGGCGACATAGATGCCGATATGGTTGGTGTTGGGCGTCCAGTCGAGCGCAATGCGAACCTTTGCCTGTGCCGACTGGGCGACGGCGGTGTGGCCGGCGAGGCTTGTCGCGAGGGCGGCGAGGATCGTCTGTCGACGGGTGAGAAGCAGCATGGTGACCTCCTCAGGTCTCTAGAGCATGATGCATGCCGAAAAGTGTGAGTGGTTTTTCGGAAGACGTCATGCTCTAACTCTTTAAATCAGATCAGGATTCAGATTTTAGGCCGACCGACCTAAAATCATCCTGTTCCAGCGGATGAAGCAGGGTTTGCAGGATTTCGGTCTCGATCGCCTGGGCCGCCGGCGAGCCGAGATCGGCGATGCTTCTCGGGCGGGGCAGGGGAACGCGGAATTGGCGGATGATACGCGCCGGGCGGGCTGATAGCACGTAGATCCGGTCGGAGAGGAACACCGCCTCGCGAACATCGTGGGTGATCAACAAAGCCGTCCAGCGATGTTGCGTCCACATGCCCTGCAGCCATTCCTGTATTTGCGTGCGTGTCAGCGCGTCCAGCGCGCCGAAAGGCTCGTCGAGCAGCAGCATGTCCTGGCTCTGGACGACGGTGCGCAACAGCGCGGCGCGCTGGCGCATGCCACCGGAAAGTTCGGCGGGATAATGGTGTTCGAAGCCGGCAAGGCCGAAATGCTCGAACAGCGGCCCCACGGTGGCGCGGGCGGCGCGACGGCTCATGCCGCCCACCTCTAGGCCGAGTGCGGCATTGTCGATGATCCGGCGCCAGGGCATCAGCGCATCGCGTTGCGGCATGAAGGCGAAGGAATGCGGCGCCTGTTCCAGCGGGGCGCCCTTGAACAGCAAGGCGCCGGAATCGGGTCGCAGCGCCTGGGTCAGCAATCGAAGCACCGTCGATTTTCCGGAGCCGGAGGGGCCGACGATCGAGACGAACTCGCCGTTTGCGACAGTGAGCGAAATATCGCCGAGCACCTGCATGCCGTCGAAGGATTTCGATATCTTACGCAGTTCGACCAGTTCATCGGTCATCGGCGGCGCTCCCCGGACGGCTGCCAGGGCATGACGAGACGCTCGATCATCAGCGTCACTGCGAAAAGGCAGAGTGTCAGCACGGCGCTGACGACGACGGCGGCGAGGACGAGATCCGGCCGGAAATTGTTCTTGGCGTTGAGGATATAGATGCCGAGGCCGCGCGCGGCTCCCGCATATTCGGCAAAGATCGCGCCGACGACGGCATAGGTGATCGAGATCCTGAGGCCGGCGAAAAAATAGGGCAGCGAGGAGGGAAGCCGGGCCAGGCGGAAAATGCGCCAGCGGCTTGCCTTCATCGAGTTCAGGAGTTCAGCGATGTCGCGGTCGGTCGCCTCATAACCCTGCAGCAGGGCGACGAGCAACGGGAAGAAGGTGACGAGCGCTACCAGCAATATCTTCGGCAACAGGCCGAATCCGAACCAGAGAACGACGAGCGGTGCGATCGCCACCAACGGCAGGGTCTGGCTGCCAATGAAGATCGGTAGCAATGCCCGGCGCATGGAGGGCATGAAATCCATTAGGATCGACGAGACGAAAGCAAAGGCGAGCGACAGGGCGAAGCCGCCGAGTGTGGCGCCGAGCGTCGGCCAAGTGTTTGATATCAACGCTTCGCGGTTCAGCCAGCCCTGGGTCAAGATGCGCGAAGGCGCCGGCAGGATGGACGGTTTGATGCCGGAGAGATCGACATAAAGTTCCCATGCGGCCAGAAAGGCAAAACCGGCGAGCAGGGCGGGGATCGCCCGGTAGAAGGCGGCACCGAGCGCGGCAAGACGCGAATCCGATGGTTGTGGCGATGTCATCAGCGTTGATTTCAGGCTTTCGTCCGCCTGCATGCTTCTTCAGGTCGGAATCGATCCGCGGATAAAATCGCGCAGCAAATCAAAGTGCCGTGGCGCCCTTTGCGCGCTTGAAAAGTCACGCGGCGCCACAGATGCGCAAACCTGTCGAAGACATCGGGAATGGTGCCGGCGAGGCTGCCGGATATCGGAAGGGGGGACACTTGTGCGCCGGAAAACATCTGAACCTCGCTCCGCTGGCATTACCCAGATCAGCTTTGAAGGGTCCGGAGGCTTGCGCTTCTCATCTCAGCCCCGGCGATACGGAGCTCCCCTGTTATTCCAGCGAAAACTATCATCGGGGTCTTCTTCCCGCAACCGCAAAATCACACGCCCGTCCGTCCGGTCGGAACGGAACCACAGACGTGAAAAACACCCGGGCGGAGTTCTGCCCGGGTGTTTTCCGAGGTTCCGTACCTGCCGGGAACGGAACCCGAGCTCGTCTCAGGCGGCTATCCGGCAGGACGCGGTCGTGGCGAAGGTGGCAAATGCCGGCGCCATGATTTCAGTCTGTTATCGACCGGGGTGATCTCACTGTCGCTCCTTCCTGCGCCTGGCCTTTACGCCCGGGGGAGCAGGCGTTATAAAACCTCAACCAATATTGAGGTCAAGAGGCGATGGATACGATCACCGTTACGCCGCTCGGCAGGCTTTTGACGGTCGGCGAAGTGGCGGAACGCAGCGGTCTTGCCGTCTCGGCGTTGCATTTCTATGAGGCCAAGGGGCTGATCTCCAGCATCCGCACGCGCGGCAATCAGCGGCGCTACGGACGTGACGTGCTTCGCCGGCTCGGCATCATCAAGGTGGCCCAACGTGTCGGCATTCCGCTCTCGGAAATCCAGACGGCGTTTGTCTCCCTGCCGCAGGGGCGCACGCCGACGGTCGCCGACTGGCAGACGCTGTCAGCGCGCTGGAAGAATGAACTCGACGAGCGAATCAGACGGCTCAGCCTGCTGCGAGACCGTCTGACCGGCTGCATCGGCTGCGGCTGTCTGTCGATCGAAAGCTGTCCCTTGCGCAATCCCTGCGATCGGCTTGGCGAGGAAGGACCGGGTGCGCGGCTTCTGGAGAGCGGGAACGAAAGCTGAGCCTCCGGAACTCTGCCCTGCGGCGGAAAGATCGATGCGTGCCTTTCTTTCGGCCGGCGGGCTCATATGTTAAGGGCGAATGACGCAACCGGCGGCATCGTCCGCGAGGAGGACGGCTTCGTGTTCCATCCGAGATTATTTGAAAATCGCAATGTCGTCGTCACCGGCGCCGGGCGGGGCATCGGCCTCGAGGTGGCCCGGCAGTTCCTGGACTGCGGCGCGAAGGTGATCGTCCATACTGGGCGCAAACCGGGACGGGATCTGCCGGATTTCCTGCTGACGGCTGCATCGGAAAGACGGGCGCTGTTGCTGAACGCCGATTTCACCGCCGTCGGCGGCGCTGCGCAATTTGCAGAGGACGCTCTCGCCTTCTTCGACAAGGTGCATGTGCTCGTCAATAATGCCGGCACCATGCTTGGCCGTTTTCCGGCTGCGACGCTCACCGACGCAGATTATGAAGCGATCGTGCGGCTGAACCAGACGTCGGTGGTGGCGCTGACCCGGGCGCTGTTGCCGGCGTTGAAGGCAGCCGAGGGCGCCGCCATCGTCAACACGGTTTCGATTTCAGCGCTGACCGGCGGCAGTCCCGGTTCTTCGGTCTATTCAGCCTCGAAAGCCTTCGTTTCCACCTATTCCAAGGCGCTTGCCCGTGAGCTGGCGCCGGATGGCATCCGGGTCAATTGCGTCTCGCCGGGAACGATCGAAACGGATTTCCATGAGCGCTATTCCTCCCGCGAAAAGCTGGAGCAGACGCGGAAATCCATTCCCCTGCAACGACTCGGCACGGCCGAGGATTGCGCTCCCGCCTATCTGTTCCTGGCGGCTTCTTCGCTCTCCGGATACATTACGGGCCAAGTCCTCGAGATCAACGGTGGTCAGCTTATCTGCTGATTTACTTGGACCTTTTTTGGCATTTCATCACATTTGACGAATTCGCTTGTGCGAATATGCTATTGTGCTGATCTACCTTTTGCTTCCCTTCCGAGATGCCGAATGCCGTTGCCTAAACCGGAGCCGGGGATGACCGGCCAGGAATTGCACAAACTCGCTGCCAAAGCCCATGAAGCGAGCGATCTGCTGAAGGCGCTGGCGCATCAGAGCCGACTTCTGATCCTCTGTATCCTCGCGAATGAGGAGCGGACGGTGGGTGAAATCGAGAATATTCTCGGCATACAACAGGCAATGGTCTCGCAGCAACTGGCGCGTCTGAGGCTCGAAGGGCTGGTCAATACGCGCCGTCAGGGCAGGCTGGTCTATTACAGCATCGGCAATCTCAGCGTGCTTGCATTCCTCGAATCGCTGTTCGATCTTTTTCCGGCTGCCGAAAGCGGTTAAAGCATGTCGGGTCGCGCGGCGGCTGCCGCGCAGAAGATGGGCTGGATCCGGATGATATCATGCCGGGTCGGGAGACCGGATGATCGACAAGCTGGAATTCTTCATCGCCCTTGCCAATGAAAAGCATTTCGGCCGCGCTGCGGAGGAATGCGGGATTTCACAGCCGACGCTCTCGGCCGCCATCCGCCAGCTGGAGGATCAGCTCGGCGTCATGCTGGTGCAGCGCGGGTCGCGGTTTCAGGGGCTGACGCCGGAGGGGCAGCGCGTGCTCGAATGGGCGCGGCGCATCGTCGGCGATGCCCGCACCATGCGCGAGGAAATGCGTGCGGCGCGGCGCGGTCTTTCCGGCCACATTCGACTCGCCGCCATTCCGACCGCGCTCGCCATGCTGTCGCGCATCACCACGCCCTTTCAGGAACGACATCCGGGCGTGACCTTCTCGATCGTCTCGCGCAATTCGCTGCAGGTGCTGAGCATGCTCGAAAATCTCGAGATCGACGCCGGTATCACCTATCTTGAAAATGAGCCGCTCGGCCGCGTCACCAGTGTTCCCCTCTATGCCGAGCGCTATCATCTGATCACGGCTGCGGGTAGCCCGCTGTCTGATCGCGACAGCGTGACCTGGAAGGAGGTCGGCGATCTTCGGCTTTGCCTATTGACTGCCGACATGCAGAACCGGCGCATCATCAACCGGCACCTGACGGAAGCGGGCGCGACAGTGCATCCAACCCTCGAATCCAACTCGATGATCGTGCTGTTCTCGCATGTCAGAACCGGGCGGTGGGCAAGCATCATGCCGCGCAACGTCGCAAAATCATTTGGATTCCCAATAGAGATCCGAATGATTCCGATCGTTGAACCGGAGGCCCACCATCTGGTCGGCCTGGTCGCGCCCTATCGCGAGCCCTTCACGCCGCTCGTGTCGGCCTTGCTGCATGAGGCGCGCGTGCTCGTGCGGGATGAAGAACTCTGATAGGAAAAACCTATCAATCCACAAGACAGCTTTATTGATCGTCGCCGGCTTCCTTGAGATGCTGTGTGAGGGATGGCCTCAGCTGGGGAGGGCGCCATTCCGCAACGAGCCAGCGGCTGGGAGGGCTGCCTTATGACCATTCATATCGCCGAAGGCGATATCGCAGCGCGCACGCGTTCCATTGTCGCCGACCTTCGCTTCCTTGAAGGGCCGCTGCTGCCCATTCTGCATCAAGTTCAGCAGGAATTCGGTTATGTGCCGCAGCAAGCCTTGCCCGTGATCGCGGAGGAACTGAACCTTTCGCGCGCCGAGGTGCATGGCGTGATGAGCTTTTATCACGATTATCGCGACCACCCTGCCGGGCGGCATGTGCTGAAGCTCTGTCGCGCCGAGGCCTGTCAGTCGATGGGCGGCGACGCGCTGGCTGAGCGCATCAAGGCGCTGCTCGGCATCGATTTTCACCAGACGACGCTCGACGGCAGCGTGACGCTGGAAGCGGTCTACTGCCTCGGGCTCTGCGCCTGCGGCCCATCGGCGATGCTCGACGGCGAGGTGTACGGCCGGGTCGACGATCAGGTGGCGACGGAACTCGTCGCGGAGGCGCGTCGATGACAGTCAAGATATATGTTCCGCGCGATGCCGCTGCGCTGGCGCTCGGGGCCGAAAAGGTGGCAAAGGCGATTGCCCAGGAGATCGTCGCCCGCGGCCTCGATGCCGAGATTGTGCGCAACGGCTCGCGCGGAATGTTCTGGCTGGAGCCGCTGGTCGAGGTGGACCTTGCCGGCAAGCGCATCGGCTACGGACCGGTGAAGGCCAAGGATGTGTCCGGTCTTTTCGACGCCGGCATCGTCAATGGTGGCGATCACCCGCTCTGCCTCGGGGAGGTTGAAGACCTCCCGTTCCTGAAGCAACAGACCCGCCTTACCTTCGCCCGCTGCGGCGTCATCGATCCCCTCTCGCTATCGGATTACGAGGCGCATGGCGGCCTTGCCGGCCTCCGCCGCGCCGTTTCGATGGCGCCCGCCGAAATCGTCAAGGAGGTCACCGATTCCGGCCTGCGTGGACGCGGCGGCGCGGGTTTCCCCACAGGCATCAAGTGGAAGACCGTTCTCGATGCAGCCGGCGACCGCAAATATATCGTCTGCAATGCCGATGAGGGCGACAGCGGCACCTTTGCCGACCGGATGATCATGGAGGGCGATCCTTTCGTGCTGATCGAAGGCATGGCGATATCAGGACTTGCGACCGGCGCCACGAAGGGCTTCGTCTACACGCGGTCGGAATATCCGCATGCGATCGCTGCGATGAGCGAGGCCGTCGGCATCGCTCGGCAGGCCGGGATCCTCGGCCCGTCGGTTCTCGGCTCGGGCCGCGCCTTCGATATCGAGGTGCGCACCGGCGCCGGCGCCTATGTCTGCGGCGAGGAGACGGCCCTGTTGAACAGCCTCGAAGGCAAGCGCGGCGTCGTGCGCGCCAAGCCGCCGCTGCCGGCGCATAAGGGGCTGTTCGACTGTCCGACGGTCATCAACAACGTGATCTCCCTCGCTTCCGTGCCCGTGATCATGGAGAAGGGCGCCGCCTTCTATCGCGATTTCGGCATGGGCCGCTCGCGCGGCACCATCCCGCTGCAGATCGCCGGCAATATCAGATATGGCGGTCTTTACGAAACCGCCTTCGGTCTTTCGCTCGGCGATATCGTCGACAGGATCGGCGGCGGTACGGCGACGGGACGGCCGGTCAAGGCCGTGCAGGTCGGGGGGCCGCTCGGGGCTTATTTCCCGCGGGCGCTGTTCGACACGCCGTTCGATTACGAATCCTTCGCCGCCAGGGACGGGCTGATCGGCCATGCCGGCATCGTCGTCTTCGACGACACCGCCGATATGCTGAAGCAGGCGCGTTTCGCCATGGAATTCTGCGCCGTCGAAAGCTGCGGCAAGTGCACGCCCTGCCGCATCGGCTCGACGCGCGGCGTCGAGACGGCCGACAAGATCGCCCACGGCATCGAGCCGGAGAAGAACCGGGCTCTGCTGGCCGATCTCTGCAATACGATGAAACTCGGCTCGCTCTGCGCGCTCGGCGGTTTCACGCCCTATCCCGTCATGAGCGCGATGACGCATTTCCCGGAGGATTTTTCGCCGGCGCCGATCGCGGAGGCGGCTGAGTGATGACTTTCCACCCGTCAACTTCCTGCCAATTGCTCATTTCCACGTCCATACAGGAGGCCGACTATGTCTCTCATCCATGAAATCGACTACGGCACTCCCGCTTCGAAATCGGAAACCATGGTGACGCTGACCATCGACGGGCAGCAGATCAGCGTGCCGGAGGGCACGTCGATCATGCGCGCCTCGATGGAAGCCGGCATCGAGGTGCCGAAGCTCTGCGCCACCGACATGATGGATGCCTTCGGCTCCTGCCGGCTCTGTCTCGTCGAGATCGAGGGCCGGGCCGGCCTGCCGGCCTCCTGCACGACGCCGGTGGCGGCCAACATGGTGGTACGCACGCAGACGGATCGGCTGAAGGACGTCCGCCGCGGCGTGATGGAACTCTACATATCCGACCACCCGCTCGACTGTCTGACCTGTGCAGCCAACGGCGATTGCGAATTGCAGGACATGGCAGGTGCCGTCGGCCTGCGCGACGTGCGCTACGGCTATGACGGCGACAACCACGTCAGGGCGCGCAACAATGGCGAGATCAATCTGAAATGGACGCCGAAGGACGAGTCCAATCCCTATTTCACCTTTGACCCCTCCAAGTGCATCGTCTGTTCGCGTTGCGTGCGCGCCTGCGAGGAGGTGCAAGGCACCTTCGCGCTGACGATCGAGGGGCGCGGTTTCGAATCCAAGGTTTCGGCGGGTGCGCATGAAGCCTTCATCGACTCCGAATGCGTCTCCTGCGGCGCCTGCGTTCAGGCCTGCCCAACGGCGACACTGACCGAGAAGTCGGTGATTGCGATCGGCCAGCCCGAGCATTCGGCTATCACTACCTGCGCCTATTGCGGCGTCGGCTGTTCCTTCAAGGCGGAAATGCGCGGCGAGGAGCTGGTGCGCATGGTTCCCTGGAAAGACGGCCAGGCCAACCGCGGCCATTCCTGCGTCAAGGGTCGCTTCGCTTACGGCTATTCAACCCATAAGGATCGCATCCTCAACCCGATGATTCGGGAAAAGGTCAGCGATCCCTGGCGGGAGGTGAGCTGGGACGAGGCCTTTGCGCATGTGGCGTCGGAGTTCCGCCGCATCCAGTATCAGTATGGCCGCGAGGCGATCGGCGGGATTACCTCGTCGCGCTGCACCAATGAGGAAACCTATCTGGTGCAGAAGCTGGTCCGTGCCGGGTTCGGCAACAACAATGTCGATACCTGCGCCCGCGTCTGCCATTCGCCGACCGGCTACGGCCTCGGCCAGACATTCGGCACCTCGGCCGGCACGCAGGATTTCGACAGCGTCGAGCAGTCCGATGTCGTTGTCATCATCGGCGCCAACCCGACCGACGGTCATCCGGTATTCGCTTCGCGGCTGAAGAAGCGGCTGCGCCAGGGCGCCAAGTTGATTGTCATCGATCCGCGCCGCACCGATATCGTCCGGTCGCCGCATATCGAGGCCTCCTACCACCTGCCGCTGAAGCCCGGCACCAATGTGGCCGTCATGACGGCGCTGGCACATGTGATCGTCACCGAAGGCCTCTACGACGAGACCTTCATCCGCGAGCGTTGCGACTGGTCGGAATTCGAGGACTGGGCGGCCTTCGTCGCCGAACCGGCGCATAGCCCCGAAGAGACCGAGGTCTTCACCGGCGTTCCGGCGGCGGACCTGCGCGGCGCGGCAAGGCTCTATGCCAAGGGCGGCAACGGCGCGATCTATTACGGTCTCGGCGTCACCGAACACAGCCAGGGTTCGACCACGGTCATCGCGATCGCCAATCTGGCGATGGCGACCGGCAATATCGGCCGTCCCGGCGTCGGCGTGAATCCGCTGCGCGGCCAGAACAACGTGCAAGGCTCCTGCGACATGGGCTCCTTCCCGCACGAGCTGCCGGGCTACCGGCATATTTCCGACGATGCGACACGCGACATCTTCGAAAAGCTCTGGGGTGTGAAGCTCGACAACGAGCCGGGCCTGCGCATCCCCAACATGCTGGATGCGGCGGTCGACGGCTCGTTCAAGGGCCTCTATGTCCAGGGCGAGGACATCCTCCAGTCCGATCCCGACACCAAACATGTCGCGGCCGGCCTTGCGGCGATGGAATGCGTCGTCGTTCAGGACCTGTTCCTCAACGAGACCGCCAATTACGCCCATGTCTTTCTGCCAGGCTCGACCTTCCTCGAGAAGGACGGCACCTTCACCAATGCCGAGCGCCGCATCAATCGCGTGCGCAAGGTGATGACGCCGCGCAACGGTTATGGCGACTGGGAGGTGACGCAGAAGCTTGCCCAGACGATGGGACTCGACTGGAACTACAGCCATCCGTCGGAGATCATGGACGAGATCGCGGCGACCACGCCGAGTTTCGCGTTGGTGTCCTACGACTATCTCGACAAGCTGGGCTCGGTGCAGTGGCCCTGCAACGAGAAGAACCCGCTCGGCTCGCCGATCATGCATGTTAACGGCTTCGTGCGCGGCAAGGGCAAGTTCATCCGCACCGAATATGTGGCGACCGACGAACGCACCGGTCCGCGCTTCCCGCTGCTGCTTACCACCGGCCGCATCCTCAGCCAGTACAATGTCGGGGCGCAGACGCGGCGGACCGAGAATGTCGTCTGGCATGCGGAAGACCGGCTGGAAATCCATCCGCACGATGCCGAACAGCGCGGCGTCCGCGACGGCGACTGGGTGAAGCTCATGAGCCGCTCCGGCGATACGACGCTCCGGGCGCTGATCACCGATCGCGTGGCGCCCGGCGTCGTCTATACGACCTTCCATCATCCCAATACGCAGGCGAACGTCATCACCACCGACTTTTCCGATTGGGCGACGAACTGCCCGGAATATAAGGTGACGGCGGTGCAGGTCTCGCCTTCCAACGGGCCGAGCGACTGGCAGATGGAATATGACGAGCAGGCACGGCAATCGCGCCGCATTGCCGGCAAGCTCGAGGCTGCGGAGTGACAATGGGGGGACGGTTCGGCGTTGTCAGCGACGCTTCTCCCCGTTGGAGTCCGAAGGACGGGGCGAGACCGGCGGCTCGACCCCGGGCGGTGTCCAAAAGGGCGGATGAGAGCGCGTAAGCCATGACTTTCCCCACCACTGCCCATGCCCCCGAAACCGCCCGCCGCAACGGCCTGATGCACAGCGCCTCTCGTATCGTGCCGGAGGAAGTGCCGATCGCCTTTTCCTATGGCGGCAGCTCGCATGCGGTCATGATGGCGACACCCGCTGATCTCGAAGACTTTGCCGTCGGCTTCAGCCTGACCGAAGGGATCATCGCCGGGCGGGCGGAGATATCGGGCATCGAGGTCGTTGCGGGTGAGCAGGGAATCGACGTGCAGGTCAGCCTTGTCGACGACGTCGCCGATCGGCTGCGGGCGCGGCGCCGCAGCATGGCGGGGCCGGTCGGCTGCGGGCTCTGCGGCATCGAATCGATCGAACAGGCGGTGCGGCCGGTCCCGGATGTCTCGACATCACCGCTGTTGCTCTCGCATGCCGATATCATTCGCGCCGTTTCGCTTCTGAACGAGGCGCAGCCGCTGCATCGCGAGACGCGGGCGGTGCATGGCGCCGCCTTCTATCGTCCCGGCAGAGGTCTGATTGCCGTGCGCGAAGATGTCGGCCGGCACAATGCGCTGGACAAGCTTTGCGGCGCCGTCATCGGCTGCGGCGAAAGCGGCGATGATGGCGCCGTCGTCGTCACCAGCCGGCTTTCGGTCGAGATGGTGCAGAAGGCGGCAATCCTCCGCAGCCCGGTGCTTATCGCCATTTCAGCGCCGACGGCTCTCGCCATTCGCACGGCCGAAAAAGCCGGCATGACGCTCGTCGCCCTGGTGCGCGGCGAGGACTTCGAGATTTTCACCCACCCGCACCGCATCTCGCCCGGAAGCATCGCCGATGTCGCATGATACCAAGACCAAACTCGTCTACATGGCAAACCAGATCGCCACCTTCTTCAAGAGCCAGCCGGCAAGCGAGGCCGCTGCGGGCGTCGCCAATCATATCAACAAATTCTGGGAGCCGCGTATGCGGCGGCAATTGTTCGAAATTCTGGAAAAGGAGGAAAACGGCCTGGATGCGCTCGTGCTGCAGGCCGCTCCCATGATCCGCAAACCGGAGGCGGAAACACACCAGATCCGATGATCCCATCTGGCTCATGCCGGCAGAGGCAGCAGCATGCTGCCTTTCGCATTCACTACCCTCAAAATTTAAATCGATTTAGACATAATCCAGGCGAAAATTCAAAGTGGTATTGCGTCCTTTGCGCTCCTGAAAAGATGGGTGGCGCTCCAATCACAGCAAGGTCTGAAACAAAGAGGAGTTGTTCATGACTGCAGCGGAAACACGTACAGACGGAGCGGTGGCTGGCTCAGGCCTGCTCGATCGCGAAAGGATCGTGGCCACGCCCGGTTTCAACAGGTGGCTGGTGCCGCCGGCCGCATTGGCCATCCATCTCTGCATCGGCATGGCCTATGGTTTCAGCGTATTCTGGCTGCCGCTGTCGAAGTCGCTGGGGATTACCGCATCGACCGCCTGCCCAGATCTGACCCTCGGCTCGGCATTGTTCACCACGACCTGCGACTGGCGGGTTGCCGATCTCGGCTGGATCTATACGCTGTTTTTCGTCCTGCTCGGCTCGTCGGCCGCCATCTGGGGCGGCTGGCTCGAGCGGGCCGGCCCGCGCAAGGCGGGTGTCGTTTCCGCCTGCTGCTGGTGCGGTGGCATTGTGCTTGCCGCCGTCGGCGTCATCACCCATCAGCTGTGGTTGATGTGGCTCGGCGCCGGCGTTATCGGCGGCATCGGTCTCGGCCTCGGTTACATCTCTCCGGTTTCGACGCTGATCAAATGGTTTCCCGACCGGCGCGGCATGGCGACCGGCATGGCGATCATGGGCTTCGGCGGCGGCGCGATGATCGGCGCTCCACTTGCCAATCTGCTGATGAATGCCTTCAAGACCGATACGTCGGTCGGCGTCTGGCAGACCTTCATCGTCATGGCGGCGATCTATTTCGTCTTCATGATGGGCGGCGCCTTCGGCTACCGCATCCCGCCGGCCGGCTGGCGCCCGGAAGGCTGGACGCCGCCGGCGGCCAAGAGCACGATGATCACCACCAAACACGTGCACCTGCGTGACGCCCACAAGACCAAGCAGTTCTGGCTGATCTGGGCCGTGCTCTGCCTCAACGTTTCGGCCGGTATCGGCGTTCTCGGCGTGGCCTCGCCGATGCTGCAGGAAATCTTCGCCGGTTCGCTGATTGGCTTGCCGGATGTCGCCTTTGCGCAGCTCGATGCCGGGCAGAAGGCATCGATCGCCACGATCGCCGCCGGTTTCGCCGGCCTGCTGTCGCTCTTCAACATCGGCGGACGGTTCTTCTGGGCGTCGTTGTCCGACAAGATCGGCCGCAAGAACACCTATTACAGCTTCTTCGTCATCGGCATCGTGCTCTATGCGCTGGCGCCCACTTTTGCCGGCATGGGCAACAAGGCCCTGTTCGTTCTCGCCTTCGGCATCATCCTGTCGATGTATGGCGGCGGCTTTGCGACCATCCCGGCCTATCTCGCCGATATCTTCGGCACGCAGTTCGTCGGCGCCATCCACGGCCGGCTGCTGACGGCCTGGGCAACGGCCGGCGTCGTCGGTCCTGTCGTCGTGAACTATATCCGCGAAGCGCAGATCGCCGCCGGCGTCGCACCCGGCCCGACCCTCTATACCGGCACCATGTATATCCTCGCCGGCATGCTAGCGCTCGGCCTCATCGCCAATGCGTTGGTCAGGCCGCTTCCGGACAAGTGGTTCATGACGGATGACGAGGTCGCGGCATTGCAGGCGAAGTCGGCGGCCGTCAATGCCGGGCCGACAGGCTCCTTCGGCATCGGTACCGGCGGGCTCGACGCCAAGGCGGCGCTTGCCTGGGCGGTCGTCGGCATTCCGCTGCTCTGGGGTGTATGGGTGACGCTGCGGGCCACCTTCGCGCTGTTCGGCTAACCGATCGAAGCGCGCCGAGGCGGTATGCGTCGGTGCGCTTCACCTTGGTCCTCCGTGCATTTCCCGGAATCGATTTATAGGAAAGGGTCGAAGATCAGAACTCTTCCCAGCTCTCGGCGCCTGCCGCGGCAGTGCCTTGCGCCCTGACGACGCGTGAAACGAGATGCCGCGCTGGTGAGCCCGTTGGAGATGGCGCCAAGAATGTATTGCCGCATCCGAAGATTGGTTGCCGTGAGCCAATAAAAAACCGCCCGGAGGGGCGGTTCTCGATGGGCGAATTCTACTGCCGGATCAGGCTGCCAAGTCGTCCGTTTCGTTTTCCTTGAACATCTTGGAGAGGTTCAGGAAGCAGATCATGCCGTTTTCCGACGCGATGATGCCTTCGCAATAGGCGCGATCGAAGGAGGCGGTCACCTCGGGCACCGGCTGAACCTGGCTGGAGGAGATGGTGAGGATATCCGAGACGCGGTCGACGAGCATGCCGATCACCATGCTGTGAACTTCGGCAACGACGATGGCGCTGCGCTCGTTGGCGACGGTGCTCTTCATGCCGAGCTTGTAGGCGAGATCGATAATCGGAATGACCGAGCCGCGCAGGTTCATGACGCCGATGACATCGGCCGGCGCATGCGGGATCGGCGTCGAGGGCGCCCAGCCGCGGATTTCGCGGATGGTCGTGGTCTTGACGCAGAATTCCTGATCATGCAGGCGGAAGGCAATGATCTCGAGCGTATCGCCGCTGAAGCTAGTGGAATTGATCGTGGCCATTAGAATTCTTCCCAACTGTCGTGAGCCAAAGCAGAAGCGAGTGCGCCCCATCACACCACGCGATGGCTTTGCGTTTCGGCGAAGCATCGTTACGGTTACGACGACATTAGCGAAAGAGTGTTGCCCAAATCTAAATCGGAAACCGGATTACCCAGGTTTCAGTCTCGATTTACGTCAGCCGATCGTCTTTTCGATCTGCGAGACCGCCCAGTCGACCTGTTCCCTTGAAATGATCAACGGCGGGGCGAGGCGGATCGTATGGTCGTGCGTGTCCTTGGCGAGAAGGCCGCGCTCCTTCAGCGCATGGCAATATTGGCGTGCCCCGCCGGCTTCGGGCTCCAGCTCGACGGCCATCATCAGGCCGCGGCCGCGCACATCGCGGACGATGTTCGAGCGCATCGACCTCAGGCCTTCGAGGAAATAGTCGCCCATCGCTGCGGCGTTTTCGATCATGCCTTCTTCCGTCAACACCTTCAGCGCAGTGCGCGCCACCGCGCAGGCGAGCGGGTTGCCGCCGAAAGTCGAGCCGTGCTGGCCGGGCTTCAGCACCCCCAGCACCTCGGAATTCGAAAGCACCGCGGATACCGGATAGAAGCCGCCGGACAGCGCCTTGCCGATCAGCGTCACATCGGCCTCGATGCCCTCGTGCTCTTCGGCCAGCAGCTTGCCGGTGCGGCCGAGGCCGGTCTGGATCTCGTCAAGGATGAGGGTGATGTTGTTGGCCGTGCAGAGTTCGCGGATGCGGGTGAAATAACCGGCCGGCGGAATGATGACGCCGGCTTCCCCCTGGATCGGCTCGATCAGCGCCGCCACCGTATTGTCGTTGATGGCGGCGGCGAAAGCCCCGGCATCGCCGAAGGGAATGATGCGAAAGCCCGGCGTGTACGGGCCGAAGCCGTTGCGGGCGTCGGGGTCTGTGGAGAAACTGATGATGCTCAGCGTCCGGCCATGGAAATTGTCGGCGCAGACGATGATCTCCGCCTGTCCTTCCGGCACGCCCTTGACCTCGTATCCCCATTTGCGCACCGCTTTGATGGCGGTCTCCACGGCTTCGGCACCGGAGTTCATCGGCAGGATCTTGTGCGAGCCGGTCAGAGCGGCGAGCTCTTCGTAGAGATAGGCGAGCTGGTCGTTGCGGAAGGCGCGGGAGGTAAGCGTCAGACGGCCCGCCTGCTCGACCATGGCGGCGCGGATCTTGGGATGGCAATGGCCCTGGTTGACGGCGGAATAGGCAGAGAGACAATCAAGATAACGGTTGCCGTCGGTATCCCAGACATAAACGCCTTCGCCGCGAGTCAACACCACGTCGAGCGGCTTGTAATTATTGGCGCCGAGCCGCTGTTCCGTGGCGATCAATTTTTCCGAAGTGGTCATGGCGCTTCTCCCTCAAAGCCTGGTTTATGCGGCACGTGCCTCTATGCGGCACGGGTTGGACGATCGAAGATGCGGCGGCCGAAGAGACTGGCCGTCAGTTCCACCAATATGCGAGCGCTCTTGCCACGATCGTCGAGAAACGGATTCAGTTCGACGAGATCGAGCGACGAGACGAGACCGCTGTCAGACAGCATTTCCATGACAAGATGGGCCTCGCGGAAGGTGGCGCCACCCGGCACAGTCGTGCCGACGCCGGGGGCAATATCGGGATCGAGGAAATCGAGATCGAGACTGACATGCAGCAGGCCGTCGGCGTTGGCGACGACATCGAGGATATGGCGCATGATGGCGCCGATGCCCTGTTCGTCGATGGCGCGCATATCGAAGACGTTGACACCGTGTTCGTGGATTTCCTCGCGCTCGCGCGCATCGACCGAGCGGATCCCGACCTGGAAGACATGCTTCGGATCGACGAAGGGACGGCCCTTCGGCAGAATCTCGGCGAACTCCGCCTCGCCGCAGAAGAAGGCGACGGGCATGCCGTGAATATTGCCGGAGGGGGAAGTGGCCGGAGAATTGAAATCGGCATGGGCATCAAGCCAGAGCACGAAGAGCGGGCGACCCTTGCCGGCGGCATAGCGGGCCATGCCAGAGACGCTGCCCATGGAAAGGCTGTGGTCGCCGCCGAGAATGAGCGGAAAGCGGCCGGAGGCGGCGACCTCATAGACGCTGCCTTCGAGTGCGCGGGTGAAGGCGCCGACGATCCGCAGATTATGGGCCTTGGGGTGATTCGGCAGGTCCATCGCCGGCACGATCCTGAGATCGCCATTATCGACGACATCGTGGCCGAGATCGATCAGCGTCTGGTCGACGCCGGCGATGCGCAGCGCCGCGGGGCCCATGGCAGCACCTCTGCGGCCGGAGCCTTCCTCCAGCGGTGCGCCGATGAGGGTGACAGATCGCGATTGGACATTCATGCGAGGGCTCCGTGTTGAGGCCTGTTTCGGCCGATAGTGAGATAAAGGGCTGCCGGCAAAAAGATGGAAAAGTGTCAGAAATGGATTATGATTGCGCAGATTGATAAAGCTATTTTGACAGAGTGATCAGCGTGGACGATCTCGATACCGAACTCTTGAGTGCCCTTCGCCACAATGCCCGGATTTCCGTTTCCTCGCTTGCGGCTCTGACCGGTGCATCGCGAGCAACGGTCGCCGCCCGCATCGACCGGCTCGTTGCCAGCGGCACCATTGTCGGCTTCACCATCCGTACCGGTCACGAGACGCGATCCGCCGGCGTGCGCGCCATCGTCATGATCGAGGTCCTCGGCAAACTGGCCGACAGGGTAGCCGATCAGCTACGGGGTCTGCCGCAGGTCCGCGCCCTTCACAGCACCAACGGCAAATGGGATTTCGTCGCCGAACTTGAGGATCGCGACCTTGCCTCCTTCGACGAGACGCTGCGCCGCATCCGGCTGATCAACGGTATCAACTCGACGGAGACCAACATTCTATTGAAGACGAGCAAGACGGGTTTTTAGAGCAATCCCAGGAAAAGTGCGAAGCGGTTTTCCGTCCGGGATCGCGCAAAACAAAGGTAAGCCGCCTCAATATTCCCGCTCATAAACGATGCCCGCTTCGCCCGCGCCGTTGCCGCCGGCGGCGCCGCGCAGTTTGACGCCGCGGCCGACATCGAGATTGATGATCGCCTTGGCACCGGCCGCACCGCCCTGCTGCAGTTCGAAATAGGTGCGGTCATTGAGGTAGCGGCCGACGCTGACGCTCGTCTGGCCCTTCTCGTCGGTGCTGATGTCGAAATCGTCGACGCCGAGCTGGTTGCGCAGGCCTTCGAAAAGCGAGGTGGAGCGGTTGCCGGCCAGCTGGCTGACGGCATCGGCGAGCTGGGCGATCTGCACCGGCGATAGCTTCGACATCGACTGGCCGAAGATCAGCTGCGCCAGCACCTCGTCTTGCGGCAGCTGCGGCGAGGAGGAAAAGGTGATCGAAGGATCGGTGGCAAGGCCGGCCACATCAACCGTCAGGGTCGTCGTGCCGGAGGTGGAGGTGGCTTCCATATCGAGCGCCGGCGTTAGATCGCCGGCAAAGGTGATCCTGCTCTTGTCGGAGAAATTCAGACGGCGGTTGAGAATGGTCAATCGGCCGCGGCGCATGGTGAACCCACCGGTGACCACGGGCACTGCCGCCGTTCCGCGGATCGTCACGCGGCCTCCGAGCTCGGCATCGATGCCGCGGCCACGCACGAAGATTTGCGAGGGCGCGTCGATTTCGAGATCGAGGGTGATCACGGAGGATTTCTCGCCGGTTTTCCGCTCGCCGCCATCCCTGAGCTGCGCACGCACCGCCCGCGGCGCGTTCTTATGCCGTATGTCGATTTCGCTGAGCGAGGTCGGCAATTTTTGCGGGACGGTGATCGAGGTCTTGTCCAGCCGCAGCCTGCCGCTCAGCGTCGCGGTCATGATCGGCCCGCGCAGGCCCACTGTCCCGTTGACGGTCGAGACGACGAGGGTTCCGTCGACATAGACTGCCTTGTCGAGCTTGATCGAAATGTCGGCGGGAAAGCCGCCGGCCGGCTGGATACCGATGGTGCCGCTCGCCGAAATCGTGCCGCCGCCGCCAAGATTGCCGCTGAGACGCGATATCACGGCCTGGGTGCCATTGAAGGTCACGGTGGCTGCGAGATTGTTGACGGCAAGGTTGCGTCTGACGTCGACGAGCTTGGCGCCATTGGTCGAGACCGTGCCGTTGATGACAGGTGCTGCGGCCGTTCCGCCGATCGTAAGATTGACGGTTGCGACCCCGTCGGCGACCAGGCCCTGCTGCGCAAGCGGGGTGCCGAGCACCGCGAACGGAACGTTGCCGTTGAAGCGCAGGTCGAGAGCCCGATTGCCTGATATCACGACACTGCCGCCGCCCTTCAGCGACATGCCGGCGTCACCGGCAAGACTGGTGTCGACGGTCAGCCTGTTGTCGGCCAGCTTGCCCGATGCCCCGATGCTGAGCGGCGAAAGACCGGCGCCTTTGGTCTGGCTCGTCGCAGCGTTCTTCCAATCGACCTTGAAATCGACTGCGGGCGCGGACAGCGTGCCGGCCGCCTTGGCGGTCGCCGAGATCGTACCGTCGGCGCCGATACCCGGAACAAAGCCGTTGGCGAGGGCAGCCGGAACATTGGCGGCGTTCGCCGTGACGTCGATCGATCGGATCGAGGTGCCTGCAATGGAAAGATGACCGGCGGCTTTCAGCGCAATGCCGCCGCCGCCGCGGAGATCCGCATCAAAATCGAGCCTGTCTTCGGCATATTTTCCTGTTGCCGCCAGCGCAAGACGGGAAAGGCCGGCCGCCTTGGTGTGGCTGGTCGCCGCATCCTTCCAGCCAAGCTTGAAATCGACGACCGGATTGGCCGGCGTTCCCGATGTGACGGCGCTGGCCGAAAGCGTGCCTTCGGCCCCGAGACCGGGAACAAAGGCATTGGCGATATTTGCCGGCAAGGCGGGAATATCGGCATTGACCGAAAGGTCGCGGATGGCCGTTCCGGCAATCGTGACGCCGCCGGTCGCCTTGGCAAGCACGCCGTCCTTGCCGGCGAGATTGGCATCGAAATCGACCCTGTCATTGGCGAATTTGCCGGATGCCGCGGCGCTGAGATCGGAAAGACCGCTGCTCCTGGTCTGGGCGGTGGCGGCGTTTTTCCAGTCGAGCTTGAAGTCGACAGCGGGCTTGGGAAGCGCGCCTGAGGCAGATGCCGTTCCCGACACCGTGCCCTCCGCCGCAAGGCCGGGAACGAAGCCGTTGGCAAGGCCCGCGGGCAGATTGGCGAGATCGGCCTTGACGTCAAGGTTGCGGACCGAGGCGCCCGATATCGCGACATTGCCCGCAGCTTTCAGCGAGAGGCCGTCCTTGCCGCTGAGATTGGCGTTGAAATCAAGCTTATTGTCAGCGAGGTGGCCCGAAGCGGCAAGCGTAAGGCCGGAAAGTTGGGCGGTTCTGGTGTGGCTGGTTGCGGCATCCGTCCAGTCGAGCTTGAAATCGGCCTTCGGTGCGGCGGGTGTGCCGGCCGCAGAGATGGTGCCGGATATCGTGCCGCCGGCCGCCAGGCCGGGAACGAAGGCGTTGGCGAGAGCGGCGGGGACCTTGGCGATCTCGGCATCGAGCTTTGCGCTGTCGATCGCCGTGCCGGCGAGGGCGACATTGCCAACGGCCTTCAGTGAGAGGCCTTGATCGCCGAGGGCTGCTGCGTTGAAATCCAGCTTGTTCTCGGCAAATTTTCCCGATGCGGTAATGCCAAGAACGGTAAGCCCGGCACGCCTGGTGTGGTTCGTTGCAGCGTCTTTCCAGTTGAGATCAAAATTGGCGGTCGGCGCGGAAAGTGAGCCTGCCGCCGAGATTTTTCCCGAGACCGAGCCTTCGGCAGCAAGATCGGCAACGAAGCCGTTTGCAATGCTTGCCGGGATATTTGCCAGCGTCGCATCGACCTTGGCGGCACCGACCGTCTTGCCGGTGATGGCGACATCGCCGTTTGCCTTGAGAGAGAACCCGTCGACGCCATCGACCGCGGCGTCGAAATCGAGCCTATTGTCGGCGAATTTACCGGATGCCGTCACGCCGAGACCGGCAAGGCCGGCGCGTTTCGTGTGGCTTGTGACGGCATTTTGCCAATGGAGATCGAAATTGGCGGTCGGGGCGGCAGGGGACCCGCTCGCCGAGACCGTCCCGGAGACAAGGCCTGCCGCTGCGAGATCGGGGACGAAACCGTTTGCAACAGCGGCGGGGATATTGGCCAGTGTTGCGTCGATCTTGACGCCGCCGATCGTCGTCCCTGTCATGCCGACATTGCCGTTTGCCTTGAGTGACAGGCTGTCGGCGCCGCTGACCGCGGCATCGAAATCGAGCGTGTTGTTGGCGAATTTGCCGGACGCGGTCACATCAAGCCCCGTAAGGCCGGCGCGCCTGGTGTGGCTCGTCGCGGCACTCTTCCAGGCGAGATCGAAATTGGCGGTCGGAGCCTTGAGGGAGCCAGCGGCGCTCACCTTTCCCGTGATCGCGCCTTCGGCGGCGAGATCGGGAACAAAACCATTGGCGACACGGGCGGGCAGGTTGAGGATATCGGCGTAGATATCGAGCAACGGCGCCGTCGGGTCGGCGAGGCCGACATCGCCGGCCGCCTTGAGCGAGAGGCCGTCGGCGCTGCCGATCGTCGTGTCGAAATCGAGCTTCTTGTCGGCAAATTTGCCGCCGGCGGTGATGGCAAGCGGCGCCAGCCCGGCCCCCTTGATCTGGCCCGTCGTCGCATCCTTCCAGTCAAGTTTGAAGTCGGCGATGGGCGCGGCCGGCGTTCCCGTCACGGCGATCGTTCCGGAGATCGTGCCGCCAGCCGAAAGCTTGGGCACGAAACCGTTGGCGAGCGCTGCCGGCAGCTCCTTAATGACGGCGTCGAGCTTCAGCGTCTCGCCGGCCGAACCGGTAACGCTCACCGAGCCGGTGCCTGTTTTCAGCGTCAGTCCGTCCAGACTGGCGGCGCCGCCGGCGATTTTGACCTGCGTCGCTGCGGCAAGCTCGATCGGGATATTGCGCGGGCTTGCCGAGAAACGATCGAGGTTTACGTCGACTGTGCCGTCTGTCGTCTGGATATTGCCGGCCGCCAGCACCGGATTGCCATCATAGGCAGCAGTGAGATCGAAGGCGGTCTGATTCTGCTGCTTGGTGAAAGCGAGCGAAAGCCCGGCCAGCCTGTTCGCGCCGGCATTCACCTCCTCTGCCCGGACCGTGCCGTTGGCCGCAAAGGCGCTGAGATCGCTCACCGTGACGTCGATCTCGGGTTTGAGGACGGCGAGTGTATCGCGGCGGAGCGAATCGCCGGTCGCCTGCAGTTTCAGCGCAATCCTGCCGCCGTCGCTGGTGACGCCGAGCGATCCCTTGAGATCGCCTTCGGCTTTCTGTCCGCCGAGGGCGGCGAGCAGGCCGATATTGGGAAAATCGAAGGTCAAGGCGCCCGAAGGCGTCAGGGAGGGCGAAAATTCCAGATTGCCGGTCAGCCGGTTGCCGCCGATGTCGGCGGTCAGCGCCGGAATGCTCATCCTGCCGTCCTCGGAGAGGATATCGCCGTTGACGCCGATCGGCTGGCCGTCGATCGTGCCGGTTGCGGCAATCTTACCCTGCGGCGCCTTCGGATCGGCGACGCCCGTGAGGTCGATATTGAGGTTGGCGAGCATGCGATCGGCCATCTGCAGGCTGGCAGCCTTGATATTGGCTGTCACGGAGAGGGCCGGCAGTTCGCCCCCGACCCGCAACGCGTAAGCGGCTCCGCCGCTCGCGCCCGCCATCAGCTTACCGACATCGGGCAGCCGGCCCGAGAGATCGGCGTTCAAGCTCGAGCCGTCGAGCGCGACGTTGCCGGCGGCCTCGAGCGTTCCGGATTTGACGACGAGGTTGGACAGCGCGAATTTCGACGGGATCGTGCCCGCCACCTGGCTTTCGAGCGAGATTGGCCCGTCGAACCTGCTTGTCGCCGCGGCCGGGAGAGCCGCCGGTTCGACGACCAGCTTGATATTGCCGGTCAGAGCGCGGTCCGTCAGCCGATAGGAGCCGTTGAGGCTGCCGTTGATATTGGCGCTTTCGACGGTGGTGCCATTGAAACCAATGCTGCCGGCCGTGATCTGCAGCGGCGCGGCGAGCGTGACCGGGCCTTTGACCGCACGGTTGAGGTTCGGCTCGGCAAAGGTCGCGTCGCCGGCGACGAGGCGCAGCTGGACGCTGCCGGCGCGGGCGGCAAGATTGAAGGCGTCGCTCTTTGCCGTCAGTTTGACGTTGCCGATATCGGCCTGCGGCAGGGTTGCGCTGTCGAGCGAGCCGCTGACGCTCAGTCGCGCCGCCTGCGCGTCGCCGGTCAGCGTCAGGTTGAGGCCGGATATCAGGAAGCGCGCTTCGCCTTCGGCGAGCGGCCAGCGGAAATCGACAGGCCCGGACGTGCCGAGCAGGTTGGCGTTGAGGCTGTTGTTGCCGGCCGGATCAAGCGTGCCTGATGCGGCGATGACGACGCTGCCGGTGGCGATATTGCCGGTCTGAATATCGATCTTGCCCCGGTCGTCGAAGGTTGAGGCAAGGTCGATATTGGTTTGGCCGGCGAACAGCGGCCGGAATGCTGCCGGCAGGAGCGAGCTCAGGTCACCGCCGCCCTTGAGGTCGAGATGGTGCAGTCCGTCGGCGGCGATCGCATGCCGGCCTTCGATTGCGGCCCGCTGCTGTCCGTCGAGCGCGGCCTGCAATTTGCCTCTCCAGTCGGATATCGGTCCTTGGCCGTCGAGGTCGATGTTAACGGCAGGACTATCCGGCAGGCCGAGGAAGCCTGCCAGCAGCCCGCCCTTCGGCTCGGCAAGCTGGGCCTTCAGACGCAGCCTGTTTTCGGCCGGCGCATAAGCGATATCGGCGGTAAGTCGCGCATCCGGGACCGCGTGGCGGCTGACGTTGACGGTGGCTTCCCCGCCGTCGCCGTCTGCCGAGAGGCTGCCTTCGGCGGCGAGCGCAAAGGCGCGCCCGGCAAAGGGTTCGGCAAGCTTGATATTGGGCAGCGCAACCTGGTCGACGTCGATCTTGATCGGCAGAGACAAGCCGCCGGAATTTTCAGCAGCGGGCCGGGAGGGCAGGGTGCGCACCGGCTTGCGCAGTACGTCGATTGCTTCGATCTCGAAGCGTTTGGCGTGGAAGGTTCCGGTCAGCAGCGCCAGCGGATTCCAGTCAATGGCCAAGCCGTGGATTTCAGCAAAGACGCCCCTCGTGTCGGAGATGGAGATCTCCGCGGCGCGAAGCCCGCCGGTCAACAGACCTTCCGGTTCGCGCACCTCGATTGTCATGTCGCGATTGGAAAGCGTGGAGGCAATTTTTTCGGTGACGATACGGGCGCCAAAGGAGGTGAAGCCGAAGATCGCAAGCGCTGCGACAGCGAGAATCAAGCTGGCGCCCACGACATAGCCGGTGAGCCGTATGATCCAGTTGATGATTTTTGCCAGCGTTTGCATCGGCGCGGACATTACCCCGTTTTCATGACGGCTCACAGATCAGATATGACAGCGGAACCGGCAATCCTAGAAGGACTGGCCGATGCCGGCGTAAATTCCATAATCTGTGCCATCTTCGTACTTGTTCAGCGGCACGGCAAAATCAAGCCGCAGCGGGCCGAAAGGTGTGGCATATCGTATCCCGGCGCCGGCGCCGGCGCGGATATCGGAAAAACCAGGGAAGGTGCGGTCCGATACGGTGCCGACATCGACAAAGGGAACGACGCCGATCGTATCGGTGATTTTGATGCGGGCCTCCAGCGACGCTGTGACATAGGAGCGGCCGCCGGTGGCGTCGCCATTGTCGTTGTAAGGCGAGATTTCCTGATAGCTGTATCCGCGCACCGAACCGCCGCCGCCGGCAAAGAAGCGTTGCGTGGCGGGAATATCCTCGATCCCGCCGCCGCCGATCAGTACGCCGCCGGCAAGCTTGCCCGCCAGAACCAGGCGGTCTTCGGCGCCGAACGGCAGATAGCCGGAGATAGAGCCTTCGAAAGCCGCATAGGGCGTAGCATTGAAGATCTCGTAGCCCGGTTTTGCCGAAACCGTCGCACGATAGCCCTCCGTCGGGTTGAACTTATCGTCGCGTGCATCACGATCATATTGGATCGGCAAGGTGAAGGTCAGATAGTCGTTCGTGCCGAAGGCGTCGTCGTCGCGCTCCCAGCTGACTTCGCCGCTCGCCGACACAGTATCCTTATCGGTCAATTCGTAGGACAGGCCGAGCGAGGCGGTGACGAGCGTCGCGTTGTAAGCGTCCGGATTCTGGGTCTTGGCGACGATGCCGGCCTTTAGAGTGGCGGCAGGAAAGAAGGCGCCCGGCTTGGTGAAGAGGATGCCGGCGGAATAGTCGAGGCTGCCGACATCGGTGGTTTCGCCGAGCCGGGAGACGGAGCCCTCGATCCTCAGCGTCTCGGCTTCGCCGAACAGGTTGCGGTGGCCCCAATAGCCCTGAACGCCAAAGCCGTCGGTGGTGGAATATTGCGCGCCGATGCCGAAATAGCGCCGCTTGCCTTCGGAAACCTCGATCGTCATCGGCAAGGTGCCATCCGGCGCCAGCGCATCGCCTTCGTGAATGGTGACGCTCGAAAAGACGCCGAGGGCGCGAAGGCGCTCGCCTGCCTTCTTCAGCGCTTCCGGCGAGTAGGCTTCGCCTTTGTTCAGCCGGGAAAAGCGCTGGATGAAACCGGGCCGGACGGTTTTTTCGCCGGTAACGCCGACATCGCCGATCGGGGCGACAGGCCCGCCTTCGGCGGAAAGCACGATGTCGACCGTATCGCTTCTGTGATCGGCGACGACCTTGCGTTCGGTCAATTTGGCGAAGGGGCGGCCTTCGCTTTTCAACTGCTCGACTATTCTGTCGCCGGCCTTGATGATGGCGAGCGAACCGGCCTCGGCGCCGGGGGCGAGGTCGTAATCGGCAGGATTGCGGTCTGCGGCGTCGCCGCCGAACTGCACTTCCCTGACCCTGAAGACGGGGCCGGGGGTTATCTCGACGGTGACGGGGATCGGCCCGGAGCGGTCGAAGGTCGGATTGGGTGGCAGGTCGTCGATGTTCTGGCCGTCGATGGTGATCGTCACCACACCGCCGTAGCGGGCCTTTTCATACAAGGCGGCAATCAGCCGCTCGCGGTCGTCGCGCGCCTTGACGACGATGCCGAGATCGCCGGAGACGGGCTGTTTCTGGTCGCTGACGAGGCGGGAGCTGTTCTCCAGCGTTTCCTTGAGATCGGGATCGGCGGTGTCGGCCTTAAGTTCGACCTGATAGCGCACCGGATCGGGCACCTGTTGAGCTTCGTCCTCGTCCTTGCCGAAGATAGTAATGCCGAAAAGCTTGAAGGCATAAGCGTCGCCGATCAGGACCGGTGAGAACGCAGCTGCCGCCGCGACCACCATCATGGTGCCTGTTCGCCGATACGCAGTACCTGTTTTCGGGCCTGTCCCTCTAATCCGCATCCGCTGCTTTTGGTTACGCCTACATGAAGCTTCGTTGCCCAGCCGTGAACAGCTTAGCGGCAAAAACGCGCGGGGTGTACCATTTTAAATTGCCAACGCGCTAATTTAGCACAAAAAATCCCGGATGTGTGTCCGGGATTTCCTGTTTTTGCCTTCTTATAAGCGCTCTCAGCGGGGGCAGGCGTCGATGTAGCGGCGGCCGTAGCGGTCGCGATAGTAGCACTGGCCGGGCTGTTCGGCGACGCTACCGATCAGGGCGCCCGACACGCCGCCGATAGCGGCGCCGACCGCCGCGCCACGGACATTGCCGGTGACCGCACCACCAATGACGGCGCCCGATGCAGCTCCGATACCGGCACCCTGCTGGGTCGGCGTGCAGCTTGCAATCGACAAGCCGATCAATGCGAGTATGACAGCTTTCTTCATCTTTCTCTCCGAGGTTGTTGCCCATGGGGCAAAGGCCGTCCCTTTTATTTTTAGTCAGGCTAGACGGAAAACTATGTCGGAAGAATGGGTTGTCCACTGGTGCGCCGATTTTTTTGCGATAATGACCGTCGTCGCCCTTCAGACGGTTCGCGAATTTCGACGGGTGGTTGCGGCATGAATTTGATTGATCGCGGCTACGCAGAATTTTTATCTGGAATCATTCAAAAAACTGGGCCTTTTGCCGCAGTTGATGGTAAAGCAAAAGGTAAGCATTGACGCGCGGACGTCCGGTCGGCAAGAACGGCCGCGTGATACTGGAGCATATGATGGATTTCGAAGCATTTTTCAAAAACGAGCTGGACGGGCTTCATGCCGAGGGCCGCTACCGCGTTTTTGCCGATCTCGAGCGTCACCGCGGCAACTTTCCGCGCGCGACGCGCCATACGGCCGA
>NZ_LYPL01000081.1 GCF_001662075.1 Rhizobium bangladeshense | reverse complement strand
CACGCATGAAGCGTAGGAACTTCTCTCATGCTAAGCAACGAGGGAAGAAGGGGAGGACCATGCCACAAATGATTTTGTCCGTCCTCAACGATGCGCAGCGTCAGTTTAAGGTCGGATTGAAGCCGAAGGACATTCACCGAGAGATTGCTAGTTCGGAAGACCCGAACGTTAATGTCGCACGGGTGAATTCAGTCGCTTGGCGAATGTGGAAACGAGGTGAGATCGAGAGGGATGAGCAGTCCCGCTACTCTCTCCCCAAAACAGATAATGCCGTTGACCCACTGTCCTCGCAAGACCGGCCAACGGCATTGGAACCCGAAGCGAAAGGCCGTGAAGCCGGTCCGGGAGGTGGAACATGAGAAGAGCATAAGCCCATATCATGGTGACGGCTTGCTGCGGCAAGCCGTCACTCATTAGTACCTCTTTGGCCTGAATCGGTCAACGCTCCGTTAGCGTCTAACACTTCCACAAAGTCTGCCGCCTCGACCACATTCCCTTCGATGACCAAAGGCGCTGCTTCACTCTGAGTGAGGGTTTCGCCCGGTCCAGCGCTTCAACCGCCTCGATCATCGATGCAAGGCTGATGTCGTGTGTCACGTCCATATCCACCTTGAGGCTTGGTTGACCGAAGCCGCGATTGAGCACAGAATTTGCGGCGTTCACTACTGCGGTCGGATTTTTCGACGTTCTGTAGATGTTGACTAGCGCGTCTATCGCCTCTCTACCGAATTGTTGGGAATATAGGCGAACGTTGTCAGGATCAGCGGGACGGTCCTTCGGATTCCCGGATTGGCCTTTTTGGAACTCAACACTGGACTAAAGCCTCGTGGTTAATCATTCGTTGCCGAGGACGAGTGCTATTCACATTTCGGAAAGAGTGCGGGGTGGACTTGGAAAGTGAAAAGGTCTAACGCAACTTCATGAACAGAAGAGCGGTAAACCTCGTTGAAAACGGCGTGCTTGAATCGGCAAGGCGCACGATAGAGACCGAAAGACGCGGTCTTGAAGCGCTCGAACGGGCTTTTGACGATGGATTGGCCGGTCCTTTCACACGTGCTGTCGAAGTCATCGGCGACATCACCGGGCGCGTCATCGTCACCGGCGTCGGCAAGAGCGGGCATATCGGCGTTAAGATTGCTGCGACGCTCGCTTCGACGGGCACGCCGGCATTCTTCGTGCATGCGGCCGAGGCCAATCATGGCGATCTCGGCATGATCGGGAAAGGTGATGCAATCATCGCCGTTTCGTGGAGCGGGCAGGCGCAGGAACTCAAGGCGATCCTCTCCTATTCCAGGCGGTTTTCGATTCCGCTGATCGCCATTACCTATGATGAAAAATCGAGCCTCGGCCTTGCTGCCGACATCGTACTCAAGCTGCCGAAGGAGACGGAGGCCTGCCCGCACGGCTTGGCGCCGACAACCTCGGCAATCCTGCAGCTTGC
>NZ_LYPL01000080.1 GCF_001662075.1 Rhizobium bangladeshense | reverse complement strand
GGTGCCTGAACCTTTGAGGGTTCGGCATTTTCCGTCCCGATTATGCTCATGAGACCACTGTCGGCCTGCAGAATGCCATCAACGCCGGGGCGCTCTGCATAAGGTCCAGACTGGCCGTAAGCGGAGATGGAGCAATACACGATGCGCGGGTTCAAGGCCCGTAGCGCATCGAACCCAAGGCCGAGACGGGCCATCACCCCCGGGCGCATGCTCTCCACAACGACATCAGCATTGCTGACTAGCCTCCGTGCTGCGTCTAATCCAGCGGACGATTTAAGATCAAGCGTTACCCCGAGTTTGTTTCGATTGAAGCCGTGGAAGAGCGCGCTGTCCTTCCCGATCCAAGAGGGGCCCAGTTTTCGCCCAAGCTCGCCTTCGGGGGGCTCAATCTTGATGACATTCGCGCCCATGTCGGCAAGGAGCATCGTGGACGTCGGGCCTGCGCCGATGTGCGTAAAATCGATTACGGTGACGCCATCCAAAGCTTTGCTCAGCATTGTGGAATCCTTTCCCTATCGGAGGCGCGTCAGCTTGTCCTGCGCGCAATCGTGACGCCGGCGGCGCGCTCTAACTCATCGACCACCACCGTCATGTCGCGGCCGGTCATCCCGTTTTCGTTCGCGATGTCGTAAAAGCTGCGGGCCAGCGCTGACACCGGCATTGGCACTCCTGCGGCCTCAGCCTCGGCAAGGCAGAGGCGCAAGTCCTTGCACATCAGCTCCAGCCTGAATCCGAAGTCGAAGTTCCGGTCGAGAATCCGCTTCTCGATCAGGTCCTCAGTTACGAAGCTGCGAGCCGTGCTTGCATTGAGCATCTGCAGAACGGTTTCCGCCTCGAGACCGAACTTGACACCGAGCAAGACAGCCTCCGCGGCCACGACGAGGTTCGCGCCCACGATCATGTTGTTGACGAGCTTCAAGGCTTGGCCTTGGCCGGCCTTTTTGCCGACGAGCTTGACGTTCCGCCCAAAGGACTGGAACACCGGAAGAAGGGATGTGAAAGCTTCCCCGTCGCCCGAGACCATCACTGACAGCGTGCCAGCCTCCGCCCCGCGCGAACCTCCGGCCAATGGGGCATCGAGCGACTTAATGCCCGCGTTTGCAAGTTCCTCGGCGACCTTCCGGGCCACCGTCGGCCCCGTCGTGGAATGATCGGCATAAAACCTGACGCGCTTGCCATGTATGAGCCCGTCAGTTCCTAGAGCTACCTGCTCGACGATCTCGGGGGTGGGCAGGCAGACGAGGACGGCCTCGGCAGCGTCTGAAACGGATCGAGGGGATGAATGGATGGTGGCACCGGCAGCGCTTAGGCGTTCAGCCGCATCGCTATTGGCATCGAACACATGCAATCTAAAGCCGGCATTGGCGATATGCCGCGCCATGTGTACTCCCATCATTCCAAGGCCAACAAAGCCGACATCTTGCATTTTCACCTCCCACAGGAT
>NZ_LYPL01000079.1 GCF_001662075.1 Rhizobium bangladeshense | reverse complement strand
CGCGCAACGCCATAGCGCGTAGCCGATATCTTCGACCGGGGCGGCTGCATCTCCCTCACCGGCGCCGAGCGCGATCAGATGGGCGGCGCATTCTCCCAGTGCCTGATCGAGGCGCGCCGCTTCCGTCGCACTCCCGTAGAAATCAAGGAACCATGCCAGCGAGTATGACCAGTCGGCGGGTAGATCCTGCCGTTTAATGTCCCTTGCGATGACAGCCTCGACGGCATTGCGGCCTTCGGGCGTCCTCGGTTCAATTCCTCATATCGGGTATAGTTCGGGGGTGGGTTGCTGAAGAATGCGCGCCGGCACAAGGAGCAGGGCCTTATCGAGGGACGGCGGAAAACCTTCCAGTTCCTCTGCCAGTTCCCGGGCGTCCCTCCGTCGTCCCTCCCGGCGCGCCTCCACATATTCGCCGGCCACCACCGCTACGGTGCGTTGCGCACGCTCAGCGGTGCCTGCGGCAATCAGCTCCGGGGGAATATCGCCGTCCTTGATCGCCCAATGCGTGCGGTGCTGCTCGAACTGCGCAATTCCGAGCTGGTCCGCAATCCGCAACACCGCTGCCCGGTCGAGGTAGGCATGGTTCGGGTCGAGGTCGAAGCTGAAGGTCAGTTCGCCGCCACGCCTGACGATATTGCGTATGCGTCCATGCCGGACGACCCGGGCATGCGGGCCGCCGGCACCGACTTCATACATCAGCAGGGCCGGTATTTCTTCCAGGCGCCGTAACGTGTCAGGACGAGACAGATCGATAGTCGCGGCCTCCACGCCGCTATATTCCGTGAATCGGTCGATCGTGGAAGTGTAAGGCGGAGTTTCCCACCACTCGCCATTGCCGGAGACGAGCAAATTAAACATGCAGCTTTTCCGCCATGCGGCTTCCCCGCTATTTCTTTGAAATTGCAGTCATAGGTGTAGCCGCAATCCTCAGAAATAGGCAACATCAAAGAGCGCTTACCCATCTCTTTTGAAAATGAGCTACAATGTGCACCATGAGGGCACCGAAAAGCGAGAAGCTAAGACCGTTCTCTACAGCCGTCCCTACCATTAGTCAGCTCTGAGATCCGGAGATTCTTCCCGCGGGACAACGACAAACCTATTGTTGTTCCAGGTCTCATGTCATTGTGCCAAGTTCCTGCATCCGAGATATTGCGATGAGTATCCTGATAGCCTCATGACGAAGCGACACTTCAAAAATGATACTACCGAAGCGGGAAAATGACAGCTATAGTTGACCCCGAGTCTGCACTAGAGCGGACTCGCATGGGGACGGGCGATGCGGATTTCGAAGATACAGGTCAAAAATTTCCGGTTGCTCCACAACGTAACACTGCAACTTGAGCCTGCCACTACAGTCATCGTCGGTCGAAATAATTGCGGAAAGACGTCGCTCTCTGACGCTATCCGAAAGTTCCTCGAAGGCAAGTCGGGCTTTGAACTCGAAGACTTCTCCCGTGCATGCTACGATCAGT
>NZ_LYPL01000078.1 GCF_001662075.1 Rhizobium bangladeshense | reverse complement strand
GGGCTGCCTGAGGGGGTGGAGGTGACGATGCGGATGAATGAGGAACGGCTGCTGCTGTTCGTGCAGAATTAGATGGATCAGGCTGTGACGGTGGGCGGCGTGCCGGCCGGGCGGGATTTGTTGTATGGGGAAAGGGCTGTGCGGGGGCAACTTGAGTTTGGAGGATATGGGTGTGCGATTGTGGAGTTGGAGGGGTGAGGGGGTGAGGAAAGGCGATTAGGGAAATCGGATAGCGTTCGGTTCGAAAAAACAGTTGCCTTGAAGGCCAAGGCAACTGTGCATCGATCACGATCAATCCGCAAATTCACAGTCTATCGATAAAGGCACGTTGGATAGCGATCCATTCGTCAGGATATGGCTCGTGATCTTGCTGATGCTCCGTCTGATACTCACCCCAGCCCTGAATCTTCCAGTATTTCGTCATTACATCGAAATGGCTATGCCCGGTTATCTCGCCGGCCTTCGCAGCCCCCTTGTTAAGGAGGGACCTGAAGCTGTTCCCCATGGGGCCGGCAAGACAAAGGCCGGGAAGCATCTGACCATCTGGCCCTGGGTCGAGCCAGATTTCGTGGATCAGTTGGTTTTTCATTGAGACGTCTTACTTCGAGAACCAACTTGTCGGAAGAGGCGCAACGGCCGCAACTAGCTGGAAACAACTATTGTAACGGCATTTCAGGCCAATCGTCCGGCACCAGCGCTGGCGGCTTCGCCCACGGTGTCTCAACAAGCGATCGTTGAAACCATTCTTCTCGTAAGTTTGCGTGCTCCGTCACAATGAGCTGAAATCCAGGCGCATCCTTGGTGACAAATCGATACAGCATTTCGAACAGCCGGTGAACCGCTTCCAAGTCCGCGTCTTTTTGGCTCTCAGTCTGTTCAACCGAACCAGCCGCGGCAGCGTAGGACGCGTCGGAAGGAAAGTAGACTTGGCTAGGCTGATCAATTAGGAGGAAGCGAGGTATCGGGTGCCCGTATGTCGTAGCAAACCGGTGCAAGGACAAAAGCGCGGCTAGATGGTAGGCGAGATGGTTCTCGCCGCCACCAGTTCTGTTCATATAGATCGGTCTCCCGGGGCGATCAATCACCACGGTCAAGTTGTGCAAATCGAGCCGTGCGGGGAACTCAGAAAACTCGCCACCGAGGGCGGCGATGTACCCGGACATATGAAGGGCGATATTGCTTAGCGTTGACATGAGTCTCGCATCGGAATCATCGGCGCCGAGGCGTTCCTCCAGATCGACGATGCGAGCTTTTAGACGACGCTCTTCAGCTTGCAGCCTAAGTAGCTCTTTATTGGGAACGAGACCTTCGAGAAACAGGCTTATGCGACCGACTACCCGCGACGCGGCATTGTTCCGATTGGCCAGTGCTGTCGCCATCTCGCTCGAAGCGATCGCCGAGGATAACTCTACCTCCTTCGTTCGGATCTGGTCACCAATCTCGGCCAGTGTCTTTTCCTGTTCGACAAGATAGGCAGCTAATGCAGGTCTCTCGCCAGTAACCGCAGCAAGCTCTCCGTCTAAGGACTCGAGCTCGCTTAACAGGA
>NZ_LYPL01000077.1 GCF_001662075.1 Rhizobium bangladeshense | reverse complement strand
CCGGTCGCCTTGACCTCGACCAGCACTTCGCCGGCCTTCGGGCCGTCGAGCTGCACGGTCATCACTTCGAGCGGTTTTCCGGCCTGAACGGCTACGGCGGCGCGAACGTCCATTTGATATCTCCCTGTTAATTCAATTTCGGTTGTCAAATATGCGGAGATACGACCGAGAGATCGAAACGATCCGCTTCGGCCTCACCTTTCATCCCGGCTCGACCTGACACCACACCGCGAGAAGCGGCTGTGCCGTACATCTTATCGCAAAGGATTGCCCGGCATCATTCGCAAAGACCGTTCCTGTCGCGGCAGAAAACCACTGGGAATCACCAAGGCACACTTCTCCCGGTGAAAGCAGAATGAAGGCGCGTGGCTGCGTCTGAACATGATCGGGGAAGCGGGTATAGCGATCCATGTAAATCACGCCGACCCGGAGATCGGCGCGCTCCTCCATGCCGCCAGGACCGACCAAAACCGCGTGGGAGTGCGTATTGCCGAAGTTCAGACTGGCAAACGGGCCGGTGCGGCCGCGTCTCCAGAGCAGCCTGCCGGCGAAACTGTCGAACTGACCGGCGATTGCCTCGAATTTCCGCCCGCATTTGGCCAGATTGCGGAGGGCGTTATCCAGCCCTTCGGGCACACCGGGAAGTGGCCCTCCTTCCGGGTGCACCTTGCCTGTCTTGAGCAGTCTCTGAAGGACCTTACCTGCAACAAAACTGGCAACGGCGGGCGCGTCGGTCGAAAGCATCAACCCGCCGATATCGTTGAGAAATTCCTGCAGCGGCCGGGGCCGCCTTTCCCTCCCGATGTCGTGCAGCCTTATATAGGCCGGCTTTTCCTCATCGTTCAGGAGAAGGTCAGCACCAGGTCTGATTGGACGTCCCACCACACGCGCCACGTTCGATCTCCCCGTTAAAGCGCCTTTTGCAGTTCCGGCAGGGCGTCGAAGAGATCGGCGACGAGGCCGTAGTCGGCGACCTGGAAGATCGGCGCCTCCTCGTCCTTGTTGATGGCGACGATCACCTTCGAATCCTTCATGCCGGCCAGATGCTGGATCGCCCCGGAGATGCCGGCGGCGATATAGAGGTCGGGCGCTACCACCTTGCCGGTCTGACCGACCTGCCAGTCGTTCGGCGCATAACCGGCATCGACGGCGGCGCGGGATGCGCCGACGGCAGCGCCGAGCTTGTCGGCAACCGGCAGGATGACCTCCTTGAACTTCTCGGCAGAGCCCAGCGCCCGGCCGCCGGAGATGATGATCTTCGCCGAGGTCAGTTCCGGACGGTCGGAGGCCGACAGCGCATCGGCGACGAAGCGCGACAGACCCGGATCGGAAATCGCCGCGATCGCCTCCACCGTTGCCGAACCGCCTTCCGTGGCGGAAGCAAACGAGGCGGTGCGCACGGTGATGACCTTCTTGGCATCGCTTGTCTGCACCGTCTGAATGGCATTGCCGGCATAGATCGGCCGCTTGAAGGTATCGGGGCTGACGACTTCGATGATCTCCGAGACCTGGGCGACATCGACGAGGGCAGCAACGCGCGGCAGCACGGTCTTG
>NZ_LYPL01000076.1 GCF_001662075.1 Rhizobium bangladeshense | reverse complement strand
CAATATGACTTAGCCAGCAGTTAACTTGATGCACGAACAACGGTGGCGCGAGTACTACCAAGCACCCGATCCGGAGGTGATGCAGAAGATGGCGCGGGGACTGGCTCGCAACGCCATGATAAAGCGCGTCGGCCGAGCTGTGGGCGTCGCGCTCGCCAAGCGCATCAACAAGGAATGGGACGAAGAGGCGATGGGCAAGGCGCATCAGCCGGAGAGCCTTAGCATCGCAGCGGATAACTACTTCGAGTCTTTGCAGGATGCACGGCGCATGCTCGGCAAGACTCTCAAAATGAAGCGAACGGACGGTGAGGAGGAAGACCAGGAGAGCTCACGGTCCATCGACGATCTGGCTTGAGCTGTCTGATAACATCGCGTTGTTTTTTTTGAGAGGTCTGCCTTTTGAACGGCATTTATGCAGGCGCGAAGCTGCCGTTTCCCAGGCGCTGATGCTTATGGCGGTTGGGGCCTCGTGCAGCAGCGCAGCGCGGCGTTTTGCTGTTGCGAATTTTCATCTTGAAGGCGATGTGAGGCCCTCCGCCGCCCGCACCCTATCCCGGCCGCTCATCTTCGCGTCATACAACGCCTGATCCGCCCGCCGATAAAGCTCCGAGACGCTGTCCGTCGGCACACATGCGGCAATGCCGGCGGAGCAGGTGTAGCTGAAGTCGGGCGAGTCCGGCAGCGGCCGGGAGAAGCGGATCACCGTCAGCACGCGCTCGACCATGGCAAGCGCGTCTTCCGGGCCGGTGGCCGGCATGACGAGCAGGAATTCTTCGCCGCCGACGCGGCCGAAACAGTCGTTGCGGCGGACATTCTGGTGGATGCGGTGGGCGAAATCGCGCAGCACGAGATCGCCGGCGTGGTGGCCGAGCCGGTCGTTGATGCGTTTGAAGTTGTCGTCGAAGACGGCATGGCAGCCGCTGCTGCCATGCCGGGCGGCTTCAAGCATGTCTTCGACGCGCGCCATGACGAAGCGGCGGTTGGCGACGCCGGTGAGTTCGTCGGTGTAGGAGGCCTTGATCGCCTGGTCGCGATCCTGCCGGACGGTGCGGCCATGGACCTTGAGACGGGTGATGTCGCTGGCGATGCAGAGCATCCAGCCGTTAGTCTGCACCGCTTCGGTCATCCACAGCCAGCGGCCGTCGGAAAGATCCGTCTCGAAGGCGCGATAGCCGATCTTGGCGCGGCGGCACTGGGTCGAGCGCAGCCATTCCTCGACATTTTCAGTGCGGATGACGGTGCCGCGGCCGAGCTCAAAATTGCGCCGCATCAGATCCGGCCAGAGCGGCGCTTCCTCAGCCGGGCATTAACAATTCGCCTGCGCGCCCGTTAAAGCTGCACATGGTCAGCGTTGAGCTCCAACGTCGCTGCATCCAGCTCGATCGCAACGAGATCGCCCTCACCCCCGGCTAAAACTTCTTCCTCGCCCCCTGCCTCCCTGCTATCCTGAAGGCGAGGAGACGGCGCCATGAGCGAGATCCGAAAGCTGGCTGCAATCCTGGCTGCTGATGTGGTCGGGTACAGCAGGCTTGCCGGGGCCGATGAGGAGCGCATCCTGGCGCGGTTGCGGGCACTGCGC
>NZ_LYPL01000075.1 GCF_001662075.1 Rhizobium bangladeshense | reverse complement strand
TTAGATGTCGATATAGCTGAACGTTTATCATACCCCTCCTACTCTCACTCCGCCGTCACGTGACTTAGCTGCTCTGCTTCAGATTTTTGGGTCAGATAGTATCCGCCTTCGGCTCTTGACTGGCGTTGATCTCCCATTGAACTACCTTGATCAGCATTGATCATCCTTGATCTACCCTTGATATTGCATGTCGCTGATTTCTAACAGATTTCCCGGCGGCTACGGCCTCAAGCTCGCGGAAGTCATCAGCTATGCCAGCCCACTCAGATTGCTTCCTCATCCAGTCGGCGGTCGCTCTCGTATGAGGCAAGTAACGTAGACGAAATATCCCTACGAGTTCGACCTTCTGAAAATGCCGCCGCAGTGGCACAAGCGGATCCGCGTAATAAAAATCCGGATGCTCCTGCCGCCATTCGGCCATCATCGAAAACGCTGCGTCGTGCGCTGCTTCGGCTATCTCCTTCTCATGGGGCATCCCATCGGTATCGTATGGAAGCGGGTGCATCACTTCGCCTTCTTCAGTGTCACTTTCAACCAGATGCGCAACGCTGGTGACCAAGCCCAGATGCCGGAGGAGATGCCAAGCTTCCCAGAAGGCGGAAGAGTCTGAAAACTTGGCGAACGGCGGGAAATCTGCCCAGGCTGTTTCACTCGAATTGGCTGTGAATGTCCAAACAGAGAACTCTCCCCAATCAACCACCTTGTCTCGGTGGTAGCCTACGCGAATGCCTTTGCCTTGACGCCACTCGATCCCGCCCTCAGTTGCCAGAAAGTGCTGTTCGTAAAGATCGACCAGTAATTCGAGAGCCTTTACATTGCCGTTCTGGCGAATGAGTTCGATCGCAGGTGCCTCTTTAGCAGCGCCATCAATTAGGGTGTTGGGAAGCCATATCCTCCGGTCACCGTCCGTGCCCTCATTCTCGAACGCTACGATCCGGTACTGTGGGTTTCTTCCCCCACGAATCAACTCCACCCGTCCCTTCTTTATATGAAGATCGATTGCCGCTTGAGCGCGAGGTCGCGAAATGCCAGTCCATCTCTCGATCGCCATAACCGACCACGAGGTAGTCCGGTTGTCGCCACCAGTTCCCCGGCACAGGATCAGATAGGAGACGGCGGAATTCATCCCGTCAGTGCAAGCTTCTGTCCATCTTCTCGGGTCCACAGCGAAAAATCCGCTATGCCCAGGAGGCGTCTTTCTGTCCTCGTCTTGCATTATTTTTCCTCGCTACGCGCCGTCAGCCGTACGCCGGGCCCGCCGTCGTTCATGCCCTCTTCCACGAAAACGACCCCCGCTGCCTTTAATGCATCCGTTACCGCATCGAGAGTCATCGTCCGGACATTTATTCGCCCGGCTCCTGCGCCCTCCATATTTCGAATTGTGTTCGCACTGACGCCAGCCATTTCGGCAAGCGCAATTTGATCTAACCCGACGAGAGACCGTGCCGCCCGCATTTGATTTCCGGTGATTGCCATTTGCGTTCCAAACAAATTTATTTTGGTATCATACCCAACTTCTTGTTGACCGCAAGCCAGTGACAGGATTATGGTTAAGATACCAATCAACATTGGTATTAACCACAAAGGATTTCAAAATGCC
>NZ_LYPL01000074.1 GCF_001662075.1 Rhizobium bangladeshense | reverse complement strand
GACGGACTTTGACGCTCCATCGGCCAAGTCGGCCTAGTCGCCGAACTGCGTTGAGAGGGTAGGGTTTTACGGAATTATGTAGCAAATGCCACAAGACGGCTTACGATGGCGATTGGGCCACTATCGTTAGGGCGAGGAAATGCCGAACGAGACCGTATTAGATTCCGGGGAGAGGAAGCGCCATGCCGCCTCCGCGCGCACCCGCTTTGAGAAAGCGACATTGGAAATAGCCTCGGAGCACCGTTTCGGCGGACCCAATCCGGAATCCACAGAGATAGAGCTAATGGAAGAAGCCACTCGGCTCGTAAGAGAAGCTCGGGAAGGCGAATAACAATCTGGCGCTTGTGGCATTTGCTACATTTTGAGGCACGTCGTCGCGTTGAAGACGCGACGGCGTCTTCGCCTTACTGTGAGGCGTGAAACGTCTCGTCAGAACACGTTGAGCAAACTTCACTGAAATTCACGACACTTCACGGGCAGAACGCCGCGCCCGGTGCCATCCTTCGCTGATCTGTATCCGCAAACAGTGACTCCAAGGGTGGTGCGCAATGGCCTACGATCTCACCGTCAACGGTAAAAGCTACGTCGTCGATGTCGACGGCGATATTCCACTCCTGTGGATATTGAGGGACACAATAGGCCTCACCGGCACGAAGTTCGGATGCGGAATTGCTATGTGCGGGGCCTGCACCGTTCACGTTGATGGGATGCCAGTACGCTCTTGTGTGATGCCAGTCAGCGATGCGGTTGCCAGAGCCATTACGACAATCGAGGCAATCTCGGAGACGGACGCGGGTCGACGTGTCCAGCAGGCTTGGCTTGACATTGACGTCGTGCAGTGCGGCTACTGCCAGTCTGGGCAGATCATGTCAGCGACAGCATTGCTCGCAGCCAATTCGACGCCGACGGACGAAGACATCGACGCTGTGATGGCGGGAAATATCTGTCGATGCGGCACTTACCCACGCATCCGAGCCGCGATCAAACAGGCTGCGGAGGCGAGGTAACTGCCATGACCCTCCAAGACAAGATCAACCTCTCGATCTCCCGCCGACACTTCTTGCTCGGTGTGTCCTTGACCGGGGCAGGCCTTGTGATCGGGATCACGCCCCAGGCCTCTTCCGCCGCGATAAAACCGCTGGAGACAAATCCGTTCATCCGCATTCCACCAGAGGGCAAAATCGCTTTCATTATGCCTTCCGTGGAAATGGGGCAGGGCATCTACACGGCGGTGGCGATGCTACTCGCGGAGGAACTCGAGGTATCGCTCGACCAAGTTGTCCTCGAACATGCTCCGGCGGACCCGTCTCGATACGCGAACCCGCTATTGGGCGATCAGATCACTGGCGGCTCGATCGCCATTCGTGCCGTCTACGAACAGATGCGAAAGGCAGGAGCCGCGACACGTATCGTGTTGGTCAACACCGCGGCCCGAGGCTGGAACGTCCCACCGGAAAGCTGCACCACAAGGGCCGGAGTGGTGCTTCACGAAGCGAGCGGGCGTCGAGCCAGCTACGGCAGCCTGATCGAAGCAGCAGCCTCGGAGCCCGTACCCCAGGAAATTCCGTTGAAGGCGTCATCAAGTTTCACGGTGATTGGCAAGTCGGTTCGAAGACTGGACAGCCCGGAGAAAGTCAACGGCACCGCAAA
>NZ_LYPL01000073.1 GCF_001662075.1 Rhizobium bangladeshense | reverse complement strand
GGCCAAGCGTCGAGTTGGTGCCAACCGCTACAGACACGGCAATAGCGCTCCCTCATGATCAAACCTCTTTACTGCTGATAGCGTGGCTGTTGCGGTGCCGCTGGCGGCTGGCGAGCGGCCTGGAACTGCTGCATGGCCTGTATCGCTATATCGCCGCGCGCCTGTTCGACGGTGGTGCGGTGTTCGATTTCGGCTTGCGCCACCCCAAGCTGGGCTTTCCGCTCTTCCGCACCGGCCTTTACCTGCGCCGTTTTCAGATCGATCATCTGCTCCGGTGTTGGTTCCGGCGGCTGCTTTGGTGCCGTCGCTGCCTGCGAAAGTTGCGCGCCCACCTGCTCCAGCGTGTTTTCTAGTTGGCGGCCGGCCCGGAAGCCACGGGCGGCGAACAGCAACGTCTCGACCATGACAGGCACAAGCATTGGCGTCTGCTGCGCTATAGCGCCCGCCTGCTGCATGAAGCCGCCAACCATCTGCACGAACTCCATCCGGCGCTGCTTCTCTGCGTCCTCGTCCGGTTCGATGGTCGAGTCCGTCTCGATATCAATCCTGAAGCCGCGCACGCTATCATTGCGCAGAAGCTGAACAACTTCGTCGATCGACGGCTGCTGCATCATCTGCGCCACCTCAGGCGGGATAGGCGGCTGTTGGGGCGGCGGAGGCGCAGGCTGCCCCATCTGCTGCGCTCGCATTGCCGCCTGCTGGGAGACCATCTGAGCATGCTGCATCTGCATCTGGATCTGCTGCTTCTGCTGCGTCGTCATAAGCTGGATGCCGGAGACGAGCATCAGCGTTTCGGGCTGGAACTGATCGCAGATGATCTCGCCGGCAATGGCCACAACGTCACGGGCAAAGCGGGCAAGCTCAGCCTGGCGGTCCCTGATGCGAATGGAGCCCCATTGGCTTTTGATGCGCTGCGCCGTCGCCGTCTCAGAGGCTTGCGTGTCGCCGCGCACGATGTCCGATATGCCGGTGATCTGGTAGACATCCTCAATGAGCTGCTTGCGCGCCTCGATGCAAGCAACGATGACCTTCTGCACATCGTCGATCGGCAGCGTGACGATGGCTTTTGAGCCGCCTTTATCGGTGAATGCCGCCCATTCCGGGATCGGCACCATTACCGTGTCGTTCTCAGGCCGCATCGCCTTCTCGATTGCCGGCGATACCGAGCCATCCCCCGAAGGATAGAAGATTTTCAGGCGCAGTTGATCCGTCAGCTTGTTAATGCGCTTGGTGAGGATGTCGATCTCATCGCACTGGCCTTGGTAGTAAACATAATCCGGGACCGGAATGAGCGATCCGGTCGAGAGCGTGCCGAATGCCGGACGCGGGCAAGGCCAAAAGCCTTTCAGGTTCAGCGGTGGCTCAGAGACCTCGAGCGCGGCGGGGCAACCATCGGCGATCCAGACTGTGTAGTTCTCAGTCTTGCACCAGATTTCCCAAACGTAGATCTTCCCCTCGTTCTGGGCCCGCTCCGTCTGGTTGGTTCCGTGGTTCGATCCGGCGCCGTCCTTGGCAAGGGACCCCCGTCCATCGGGAAAGCGCTTGTCGAACTCCTCATCGGTCATAGAGACACGACGAGCCACCCATGTCACATCCTTCCAGCGCCGAGCCGGCGAATGCAGGACGTCCGACCAGTGCACGTAGTCGATGCACACCCGCTCGTCGGTGATCTGCTCCATGGGAGAGACGTCTTCCGGCATCCCAGGC
>NZ_LYPL01000072.1 GCF_001662075.1 Rhizobium bangladeshense | reverse complement strand
CACGGCAAGCGGATCGACTGGTTCAAGCCCTATACCAAGGTCAAGAACACCTCCTTTACCGGCAAGGTCTCGATCAAGTGGTTCGAGGACGGCCAGACCAACGTCTCCTACAATTGCATCGACCGCCATCTGAAGACGAATGGCGACCAGGTGGCGATCATCTGGGAAGGCGACAATCCCTATATCGACAAGAAGATCACCTATAACGAGCTCTACGAGCATGTCTGCCGGATGGCGAACGTGCTGAAGAAGCACGGCGTCAAGAAGGGCGATCGCGTCACCATCTATATGCCGATGATCCCGGAGGCGGCTTATGCGATGCTCGCCTGCGCCCGTATCGGCGCGGTGCATTCCGTCGTCTTCGGCGGTTTCTCGCCGGAAGCGCTGGCGGGGCGCATCGTCGACTGCGAATCCACCTTCGTCATCACCTGCGACGAAGGCGTGCGCGGCGGCAAGCCGGTGCCGCTGAAGGACAATACCGATACCGCGATCCACATCGCCGCCCGCCAGCACGTCAATGTCAGCAAGGTGCTGGTCGTGCGCCGCACCGGCGGCAAGACCGGCTGGGCGCCGGGCCGCGACCTCTGGTATCACCAGGAAGTCGCCACCGTGAAGGCCGAATGCCCGCCGGTGAAGATGAAGGCGGAAGATCCGCTGTTCATTCTCTACACCTCAGGTTCGACCGGCAAGCCGAAGGGCGTGCTGCACACGACGGGCGGCTATCTCGTCTATGCCTCGATGACGCATGAATATGTCTTCGACTACCATCATGGCGACGTCTACTGGTGCACCGCCGATGTCGGCTGGGTCACCGGCCATTCCTATATCGTCTATGGGCCGCTTTCGAACTGCGCGACGACGCTGATGTTCGAGGGCGTGCCGAATTTCCCGGATCAGGGCCGGTTCTGGGAAGTCATCGACAAGCACAAGGTCAATATCTTCTATACGGCACCGACGGCGATCCGCTCGCTGATGGGCGCCGGCGATGAATTCGTCACCCGCTCGTCGCGCTCGTCGCTGCGCCTGCTCGGCACGGTCGGCGAGCCGATCAATCCGGAAGCCTGGGAGTGGTACTATAACGTCGTCGGCGACAAGCGCTGCCCTGTGATCGATACCTGGTGGCAGACGGAAACCGGCGGCCACATGATCACGCCGCTGCCGGGTGCCACCGATCTGAAGCCGGGTTCGGCGACGGTGCCGTTCTTCGGCGTCAAGCCGCAGTTGGTCGACAATGAGGGCAAGGTGCTGGAAGGGGCCGCCGACGGCAATCTCTGCATCGCCGACAGCTGGCCGGGCCAGATGCGCACCGTCTACGGCGACCACGAGCGCTTCATCCAGACCTATTTCTCCACCTACAAGGGCAAGTACTTCACCGGCGACGGCTGCCGGCGCGACGAGGACGGCTATTACTGGATCACCGGCCGGGTCGACGATGTGCTCAACGTCTCCGGCCACCGGCTCGGCACGGCGGAGGTGGAATCGGCGCTGGTGTCGCACAATCTGGTTTCGGAAGCTGCGGTCGTCGGTTATCCGCATGCGATCAAGGGCCAGGGCATCTATTGTTATGTGACGCTGATGGCCGGCCATGATGGTTCCGACACGCTTCGCCAGGAACTGGTCAAACATGTGCGCGCCGAAATCGGGCCGATCGCCTCGCCCGACAAGATCCAGTTTGCCCCCGGCCTGCCGAAGACCCGCTCGGGCAAGATCATGCGCCGCATCCTGCGCAAGATCGCCGAGGACGATTTCGGCGCGCTCGGCGATACCTCGACACTTGCCGATCC
>NZ_LYPL01000006.1 GCF_001662075.1 Rhizobium bangladeshense | reverse complement strand
CTTGGCTATCGAACGCCGGCAGAGGTCTTTCGAAAGAAACTGCTCGCGCAGATTCGTTATGCTGGTTAGTTTGGCCGACCCCGCAAGTCGCGCTTCAACATGAACTCACACGGCTATTTAGTAATGCGACAGTTGGGCCAGTTAGAGATGCGACAGTCTCGCCTCCTCGCCCACCTCCCGGCACCGGAAAGATGGACGCACCCGTGCGTCCCGACTGACCATATTCCCGACTGTCTTTCCGGCAATCGGATCGACGGTTTAGCGTTGCCTTAAAGAAACTGTGCAAGGATGCAAGCCTGTCATTCACACCGGCGACCTGATGAAGTTTCGAAGAAATACAAAGATAATTCGCAGACTCGCGGGCTCCCTGCTGAGCCATGCGAGCGCATTCGCTCCGGCACTATTTGCGGCCATTATCGCAGCCATCGTCGTCTGGGTGGCAACGAACTGGCGGCTTGAGCGGTCGTTGGCCGACGAACGCTCGGTTGTTGCCGGCGAGCTTGCGACGATGTCATCTCGACTGCAGACGAACCTCAATAGCAATGTGAAGCTGTTGCAAGGTTTGGCGGCGGGTATCGCGGTCGATCCGGCGATGGGCCAGAGCAGATTTTCCAAACTTGCCGCGCAGATTCTGCAGCCAGAGTCACAATTGCGAAGCTTCGCTGCAGCGCCCGACATGGTGGTCCAGTGGGTCTATCCGGAAAAAGGAAACGAAAGGGCCATCGGACTCGACTACCGTAAAAATGAGAAGCAACGGGCCGCCGCGATGCTGGCGCGTAACACACACAATATCGTCCTGACTGGCCCGGTGGAGCTTGTCCAAGGCGGAACCGCTTTCGTTGTCAGGTGCCCGGTTTATATCGACGACGGAAACAGCCAGATCTTTTGGGGTCTGCTTTCGGGAATCATCGATATTCCGAGGCTATACCGGGATAGCGGTCTCACTTCGACCGACCTGGAGATCGCTATCAGCACGACGCCGGAGCCGACTTCGGCCAAACAGGTCTTTCTTGGCAACCTGGAAACTTTTGGGAAGAAACCGGTCGTCGCCTCCGTCGATATGACGTACGGCCGGTGGTCCATCGCCGCAATTCCCAGGCATGGATGGGGCCAGAACAACGGCATCGGCACTTTTGAGCTCTATGCCAGTCTGTTGGCCTTGTGTGTCGTCGCGCCGATCGTCTGGGTCGGCATTTTGACCAAATCGCGCCAGAAGACCATCGAGAAACTTCGCCTTCACAAGAGCAAGCTTGTACGAGCGCGACAGAGGCTGGAGCACCTATCACTGCATGACGCCCTCACCGGGCTACCCAATCGGCGGTTTGTCGACCAGATGATCTCGCAGCCGCCAAGGCCCGATCCGCAAGACCGCCTGATCCTTATCCATATCGACCTTGACCGGTTTAAAGAGATCAACGACACGAAGGGGCACGCCGGCGGCGACATGGTCCTGCAAACAACGGCTTCGCGGCTTGCCGACTTGACCGGCCCAAACGACGTCGCGGCGCGCATCGGCGGAGACGAGTTCGTCTTCGCCAGCTGGAGCAGTAATCCCGAGCCTAAAGCAATCGAATTGGCCAGGCGGATTGTCGACACGCTGCAGCAGACCATCTTTATCGACGGAGCCGGTTATGTGGTCGGCGCAAGCGTCGGTGTCGCCTGGGAGACTGAACGCGCTCGCGACCGGGATCTCGGTCAGCTGCTTCTGAATGCCGACTTGGCTCTGTACGAGGCGAAGAAAGGCGGCCGCGGCCGCGCCGCCGTTTTCACCGAAGAGCTTCGCAGCGCCGCCGTTCATTCAAAAGAACTGGCGGATGAATTCAATCAAGCGCTCGACCGCGATGAACTCGTTGCATTCTTCCAGCCGCAGTTCAATGCAAACACGCTCGAGATCGCAGGCGTCGAAGCGCTCGCCCGCTGGGATCATCCGCGAAAAGGTCTGCTCGGCCCGAACGCGTTTCTCGATGCTGCGGAAAGACTGGGGCGCAGTGGCGACATGGACAGGCTGATCCTGCAAAAGGCGCTGTTCGAGCTGACACGATGGGACGGTTTGGGAATGCAAATCCCACGGGTTTCAGTCAATATTTCAGCGCGCCGGCTGGCGCAGACAAATCTGCTCGGCGAGCTTTCCGCGCTTCCCGCAGCAAAGGGTCGCCTGTGTTTCGAGCTGCTCGAAACGATCTCCTTCGATGAGCTTCAGCCTGCCCTCAATGAGGTCATTCCGGCAATCAAAGCGCTCGGCATTGAAATCGAGATCGACGATTTCGGAACGGAACATGCCAGCATCGTCAGCTTGCTTCGATTTGAGCCGCGCAGACTTAAGATCGATCGAGAAATCATCAAGCCGATCATCGCCTCCCCCTCGCAACGCCGTCTGGTCTCCTCCATCATCGAAATCGGCCGGTCGCAGAACATCGACATCGTTGCCGAGGGCGTGGAGACAATGGAGCATGCGAAGATCCTGAAAGATCTCGGTTGCCACTTGCTGCAAGGTTATGCCCTGGCCCGACCCATGACCTCGGATCAGTTGATCGAATTTTGCCGGATGAAGGGCAAGGGAACGGCAATGAAAAGCCGATAGCCTCGGCTGCATTCAAAGGGTGATCGTTATTCGCCGCGTGTTTGTGCTTGCGAGCTTTCGTTAGCAGGTTCATTCTTATCTCTTGTGAAGCCCGCCGGCTGACATGGCCGTAGCACATCGGGTTTCGTGAGATGCCAGCGATGGACTGCGCCGGCTGCGGTTTCGATATTCAAAGCGGTTTTGCTTTCTGTCCGCGATGCGGCGCAAGGCAGCCCCTCTCCTGCGCCGCCTGCGGCTATGCGTGTCAGCCCGATTTTGCCTTCTGCCCAAAATGCGGTGCATCGATCTCAGCTAAAGCCCCGCCTGCGCCGAAGCCGCTTATTGAGCTCGTGCCGACGAAATCCGACGGCGATGCCGACCGGCGGCCGGTGACGGTCCTCTTTGCCGATCTCTGCGGCTTCACCACGCTGAGCGAGCAGATCGACCCCGAAACCATGCGGGTGCTGCAGAACGAATTGTTCGAGGAGATGACCCGGGCGGTGGAAGCCTACGGCGGCTTCGTCGACAAGTTCGTCGGCGACGCGCTTCTGGCGCTGTTCGGCGCGCCGGTTGCCCATGAGGACGATCCGGTGCGGGCGCTTGGCGCCGCACTTGATATGATCGACCGGGCCGCCGCGGTCGGCACACGCTGGCAGTCGCGCGCCGGGGTACCGCTGCGGCTGCATATCGGCATCAACAGCGGCCCTGTCGTTACCGGCGGCTTCGGCGCGGTCGGCGCCAAATCCTATTCCGTGACCGGCGATACGGTGAACACGGCCCAGCGGCTGCAATCCATGGCCGGCGAAAACGATATTCTTGTCGGTCCGCTGACCTATCGCCTCACCCGTCACGCCTTTGCCTTCGACAGTCTCGGCGCGCAGACCTTGCGCGGCAAGAGCGGAAACGTTCTCGTCCATCGGCTGACCGGGCTGCTGGAAACGCCGCATACTGCGCGCGGGCTCGAAAGTTTCGGCCTTCAGGCGCCGATGATCGGACGGGATGCGGAATTGTCGCGGCTGCTCACCTGCCTGGATCTCGCCTGCGACGGTGCGGCGCAGCTTGTCCGCCTGATCGGCGAAGCGGGTATCGGCAAATCGCGGCTGGCCACCGAATTCGTCGGGCTCGCCGCGAATGCGACCCGTTTCCCCGGCCTTGCCATCCGCAAAGCCACCTGCTCGCCCCTTGGCGAACAATCATACGGCACCCTCGCCGCGGTCGTGCGCAGCGCCTACGGGATCGGCGAGCGCGACGACCGCGACAAGACACGACAGTTGTTGACGACGGGGTTTCGAGCACTCGATCTGACGCAGGACGATATCGACGGGCTCCTGCCGCTTTTTCTGCATGTGCTCGGCCTCGGTGATCCCGACGGTGCGTTGCGGCACATCGAGCCGGAGCAGTTGCGGCGGCAGATCTTCTACGCGATCCGCACCGTCTTCGAGCGGCGGCTAGCGCAAGGCCCTCTCCTGCTGGTCATCGAGGATCTGCATTGGGCGGACGCGGCTTCGCTGGAAGTGCTTCGCTTCATGATGGACCGGCTGGAGCGCAGCCGGCTGATGCTGCTTGTGATCTACCGGCCGACAGCGCAGACCGACCCGCTGAACTCCAATCGCGTCAACGTCACCGTCCAGCGTCTTGGCCCACTCGCTGCTGCCGACGGGCAGAGGCTGCTTGCCGCCTTTTTTGGCGAGGCCCATGGCAAGCTGCCGGTCGCAATGCGCAAACGCATCCTCGACCGCGCCGGCGGCAATCCGCTCTTCATCGAAGAAATCCTGCGAGGACTGATCGACATGGGCACATTGCATCATGACGGTGAGCGCTGGCATGTTGCGGCGGACGACACGGATGTCGCCATCCCGGTGACCCTGCAAGCTCTGTTGCTTGCCCGCGTCGATCGTCTGCCGCAGGAAATCAGACGGTTGGCGCAGGAGGCGGCGGTGGTCGGCCCGAAATTTGATACCGCGCTGCTCCGCGCCGTCGCCACCGATCCGGCCGCCATCGATGCCGCACTGGACTATCTCTGCGATGCCAATATCGTCGAGGAATTGCGTGGCCCCGATGCCGGCGGGTCACCTGGCTATCGCTTCAGTCAGACATTGATGCATGACGTCATCTATCAGAATCTGCTGCTGCAACGGCGCATGGAGCTCCATGGCAGGATCGGCCGAGTTCTGGAGCGCCAATATGGCCTGGCGCCCGAGCGTCCCGAGCATCTGGCGCAACTCGGCCATCACTTCAGCCTGACCACCGACAAAGCCAAGGGCGCCGCCTACCTGATGGCGGCGGGCGATCAGGCGCGCAAGACCTATGCCAATGACGATGCAATGCGCCTCTATCGTCAAGCTCTCGCAGCCTTCGCTGACGAGCCCGAGGTGACGCCGGAGCAATTGGCGCTGCTGGAACGCCTTGCCGATCTCTGCGGCCCTGCCGGCCGCCGCGACGATGCCTTGAGCCATTATCAGCAGGCACTTGCGGTCCACCGCGCTAATGACGACCGGATCGCCGCAGGAAGGATATTGCGAAAGATCGGCCGCCTGCATCTCGATGCGGGGCGCCGCGATCAGGCGGAGACGCATTGCGCCGCGGCGGAAGCGATGATCGCGACGATCGATGCGCCGGTCGAACATGCCCACCTGCTGCAGGAGCGCGGCCATCTGGCCTTCCGCATGGGTGATCAGGCCGCCGCCGCCGAGTGGGCGACACAGGCGCTGCAATGCCTGCAGACCCTGCCGATCGACGGAACGACCGAGGCCGGCCGCGAGGCAGCCCGGGCGATGGCCGAAGCGTTGAACACCAAGGGTGCGGCGCTCGCGCGCCTCGGACGCCGGCGCGATGCCGTGCAGGAAGTGGAGCGCAGCCTCTCGGTCGCCGAAAAGGCCGATCTGCAAAGCGCCGCCTGCCGCGCCTATTCCAATCTCGGCGTTCTCTACACGATCGTCGATCCCGCCAACGCCATCACCATCTGCCGCCGTGGGCTGGAGGTCGCAACCCGTATCGGCGATCTCGGCTTCCAGGCGCGCCTTCTCGCCAATCTTGCAGTATCCTGCTGCACCTTCACCGATCGCTGCGCGGCCGAAGGCGTGCCGGCGGCGGAAAAGGCAGTCGAAATCGATCGGGCGCTCGATCAGCGCGATCATCTGTCGGTGCCACTGATCGTGCTCGGCCAGATTCATCAATGCCATGGGCAGCCGAAGCTAGCTCGTAAGTATTACGAAGAAGCTCTTGAGGTTGCTAAGGAAATTGACGAGCCGCAACTGCTCTTTCCGTGTTATGATGGCCTGGCGACGCTGAGCCTCGAACATGACGATATGGACGAAGCGGAACGGTATTTCACGCTGGCGCAGGATGTTTGCATCCGCCACAACCTGGATCCAGGTACGCTCGTCGTCTTGCCGTTTCTCGACTAAAGGGTTCGCATCCGCTGATCGCCTGATATCGAATATATCAAGCGATTCAAATATATAAAGGGAGGAACGAACAATGCAGGAGAACCACGCCGATCGACCACTACAGCCTGGAGATCGCGCGCCCAACGTGGTGCTGGATGCGATCACCCGCCAGGGCAAGATCGCCATCGACGATTTTCGCGGCCAGAAGCCGGTGCTCGTCGGCATCTTCCGCGGCCTTCATTGCCCCTTCTGCCGCAGGCAGATCGCCGCCATGGCCGAACTGACCGACGCATTGCAGGAGAAAGGCATCGACAGCCTGACCGTCGTCAATACCCCGATAGAGCGCGCCCGCCTCTATTTCCGCTACCATCCGCTTCCCAACCTACTGGCGGCCTCCGACCCCGAACGGGTGTCGCACCGCGCCTTCGGCCTGCCGCGCGTTCACTTCACCGAAGCCGAAAACGAGTGGCCGCACAAGGTCAGCAAGGACACGGTGATGTCGATGCGCGTCGACATGCCGGGCGAGCTTCCCGAACCGATGAACCCGATGGCGGCGATGGAAATTCTCGACAGGGCCGACGGCTACGAAATGACAGAGGATGACAAACGGATGCTCGTCCCCGGTGAAGGCCAGCTTGTCGGCGAATTCCTGCTCGATCGCGATGGCGTCGTGCGCTGGTGCTTTACCGAAGTCGAGGAGGCCGGCCGTCATATGTTCGGCGTTCCCGCCCCTCGGGAAGTGATGTCGGCAGCGGCCAATATGGCGGTCTGAAGCGGCCGCCCTAAATCACCTGATCCGGAATGCGAAGCCGGCGCCCGCGGTCGGCGAAGGCGTGTCCGGGCGGCCTCTTGTCGAGATCCGGACATCGCCGCGCCATCCATGGCACGCTCGCCGGCCGTGAGTGCTGCGGCGGATTAATCCGGAAGACCGGCCTTGCGGTAGCCTTCTACGAAATGGTCTAGCGTGCGAGCGTCGCGAAACGGTTCGGTCGCCGCCCAATGGCGGATGGAAAAGCCGGGGTTGGCGACAAGAAAGAGTTCGGTCTCCGCCTGCGCCTCGTCGAGCCGGCCGAGCTGAGCAAGGCTTGCCGCCAGGAAACGGCGCGAGCTTGTGCGATACGTCTCGTCGCGGCGCAACGTCTCGACGGCGGCCGCATATTGCCCGGCCGCATATTGTGCCTGGCCGAGCGTGAGATAATACCAGCTTGCCGGAAACGGGTTCAGCCGGAATGCCTTGCGAATCTGCTCAAGCCCCTCCTCGACCCGCCCTGCTAGGACGGTAACGTCGGATAATGCCGCAAAGGTATCGGCCTCGTTCGGGTCAAGTTCGATCGCCTTGGCGAACTCCGCATCCGCCGCGGCAAAATAGCGTTCATAGGCAAGAAGGTAGGCCAGCACCCAGCGGCAGCCGGCATCGTTGGGGTCGATCGCAACCGCCTTGCGCGCTAAGTGTAAGGCGATGCTGCGGCTCGCTTCCGTCGGCCCGCCGCTATGAACCCACCCCATCCAGTGGTTCATGGCCAACCAGCGATAGGCCTCGGCATAGTCGGGGTCGAGGACGACTGCGCGGGTCAGCATCAGATGCGCCTCCTCAGCCGCCTGCGGGGAATCATCCATCAGCTTGCGCGCCCGCACGCAGAGATCGTAGGCCTCAAGACTTCTGGGCCGATGGCGCGGCGGCGGGGTGCGCAGCCGGCCGAGCAGCGCCTCGACGATCCTGGCGGTCACCTCGTCCTGAACGACGAAAATATCGTCCATGCTACGATCGAAGCGTTCCGCCCACAAATGAGTGCCGGTGACGGTGTCGACCAGCTTGGCGTTGACGCGCACGCGCCCCGCGGCGCGCCTCGCACTGCCCTCCAGCAGGTAGCGTACGCCGAGCTCCTCGGCGATCTCCCGTACGTCAACCGCCCTGCCCTTATAGGCGAAGGCCGAGTTGCGGGCGATGACGAACAGACCCGGCATTCTCGAAAGGTCGGTAATCAGGTCCTCGGTCAGCCCGTCCACGAAAAAGTCCTGTTCGGGATCGTTGCCGATGTTCAGGAAGGGCAGCACGGCGATCGATGGTTTGGCAGGCAGCGGCAAGGTCTTTCGCTTCACGCCGCTCAGCCGCTGCATGGCACCCGTGAAGCGGTAGCCGACGCGCGGAACCGTTGCAATCCATTCGCCGCCGTCGGCAGCGGGGCCGAGCAGCTTGCGCAGCTGCGCGATCTGGACGGTGAGGTTGCCTTCCTCGACCGACATCCCGGGCCAAGCCGCGTCCATCAGCTCGGTCTTGGCAAGGATTTCGCCGGATCGCCCGACGAGCGCCGCAAGCAGCTTCAGCCCGCGATGGCCAATGGCAACGGGTTCATCATTCCGAAGGAGCGTTCCCGCCTCCGGATCAAGCACGAACGGACCAAACGCAAATCGCAATCCCTGCATAGAGCGGATCTATAGTCCGTTTGGAAGTTTTTGAGAACTTTTTGGAGCGGCTTAATTACGCCGCTCCTACTATTCCGCAGAATTTATCCTCTTTCGGGCGGGGCTTCTGCCCCCTCACCCCATGCCGACTGACGAGGAGATCTGTATGACTGCCGCAAGCACGACAGCACAGCGAGACGATCGGGCCCCCTGGGCCGCGATGGCAGGCATCATCGCGACCGTGACCGTGTTTGCCGTGGCGCAAGGGCTGACCTATCCGCTGCTGAGCTTCATCCTGGAGCGGCAGGGAACGGCCTCTGGCCTGATCGGTCTGTCGGCAGCGATGACGCCCTTGGGCTTCATTATATCGGCACCCGTCATTCCGGTGCTCTCGCGGCGGGTGGGCGCAGCGCGGCTTGCGATCCTCTGTTCGATCCTGGCCGCCCTCACCCTGATTGCGATTGCCGGGCGGCAGGACGTTTGGGCCTGGATGCCGCTGCGCTTCCTACTCGGCTTCTTTGCCAATCCACTCTATGTCATCAGCGAGACCTGGCTGATCGCGATCACGCCGGCGTCGCGCCGGGGCCGCATCATGGGCCTCTATTCATCGATCGTTTCGGCCGGCTTTGCCGTCGGTCCGCTCTCGCTCGGCCTCAGTGGCACGGAAGGCTGGGCACCCTTCCTGATCGGCATTGGGGCCTTCCTTGGTTGCGGCCTGATCGTGCTAGTTGTCGCCTTCCGCCTGCCTGACATGCCCGGCGGAGGCGAGGCAATATCGGTCGGCGGCTTCCTTGCGCGGGCGCCGCTGCTGCTGTTTGCGGTTTTCACCGCCGCCGCCTTCGAGCAGATTCTGCTCTCCCTGCTTGCCGTCTATGGCGCGGCACTCGGCAGCACTGAAAGCCGCATCGCTTCGCTTATCACCTGTTTCGTTGCCGGCAATGCCGTGCTGCAGATTCTGCTCGGGCGCGTGGCGGAACGGTTCGGCGCGACGCGCACCATGTTATTCTGCGTCCTCACTTGTCTTTCCGGCTGCCTGCTGCTGGCGTCAACCTTCACCACCTGGTTCATCTGGCCACTCGTTTTCATCTGGGGCGGCGTCTCGTTCGGGCTCTACACCATGTCGCTGATCCAGCTCGGCGAGCGTTTCAACGGTCAAGCCCTGATCGCTGGAAATGCGGCCTTCGCCTTCGCATGGGGCATCGGCGGCATGGCGGGCTCGCCCACGGCCGGACTGGCAATGCAGCTGTTCGGAGATCAAGGGTTGCCATCGTCCCTCGCCCTACTCAGTTGTCTCCTGGCGATTTCTTTGTTGGCCGCGAGGCGGCGTGAGCAATGAAGGACCTCGCGTGCTTTCGATAAGTCCCTCGGCCGCGAGATTCCTACTCTTGAATTTCGCCCGCAAATATATAACATGTTATATAACATTCAATGCAATTGGAGAGACTGAATGGTCGAAGATGTGGTGCGAACACTTGGCCTTTTGTGTCTGGGCAGCCGGTTGCGTCGCATCGGCGAGAGACTGCAGGCCGATACGCAGCAGGTCATCGACGAAGCCGGCGTCGCCATCCAGGCAGGTCAGTATCCATTCCTCGCAGCGATCGACCGGGCCGGGCCGCTGACGATCGGCGAGCTGGCGCAGGCGGTGGGCATCACTCAGCCCGGCGCGACGCGGACCATCGGGCAGCTTCTCGAACTCGGCTTCGTCGATATGCAGCCGGCGCCGGACGATCAGCGCCGCAGATTGGTGTCGCTATCCGACAAAGGAAAGGAACTCGTCGATCATTCGAAGGCAACCATCTGGCCGCGCGTTGCGGCTGCGGTTGCGGATCTCTGCGGCGACCTCGACGGACCGATCCTGGAGCAGCTCGCCGCCATCGAAGATAGGCTTGCGGCACTGCCGCTCATACGCCGGAGCACGGTTACAGGCCCGCACGCCCTTTCCAACGCGCAATAGGGAGAGAAAGACTATGATTCACGTGCTCGACCGGCCGATCTGGAGCGCACTCAAAACCGCGCATGCCGCTCTTGCCGAAGGCAACAGCTACGCACGGCGATACCCGCCCTCCATCGTCCCTTTCGCGGCCTCTGCCGACGATAGCCCTGAGAGCCTCGATACCCTGGAGAATCTGCCGTCGGCCGAAGAGAAGATGTTTCTCGTCGAGGCCGGGCCGATTGCCATTCCACCCGGTCTTGCCGTCGTCATGGAGGCGCCGGTGACCCAGATGGTTGCCGAGCGGCCCCATGAGAGGATTTCGGATTCCCGCATTCAGCCGCTGACCGAGGCCGACGCCGCCGACATGCTTGACCTGGCTAGCTTGACCAGACCCGGGCCGTTCACCCTTCGCGCCCAGAGCCTCGGCAGCTTCTGGGGGATCAGGCACGAAGGCCGTCTGGTGGCGATGGCCGGGCAGCGTATGCGGCAGACCGGTTTCATCGAACTGAGTGGCCTTTGCACCCATCCCGAATTCCAAGGGCGTGGCCTCGGCACCCTGCTGTTCCGGTTCGTTGCCGGCGAAATCGCTGCTAGCGGCGACACGGCCTATCTGCATGTCTATGCGGGGAACACCTCCGCCATATCCCTCTACAAGGCGCAAGGCTTCACGCTTCGCTCGGATATGAACATGCGGGTGGTCAAACGCCACGCCTGAGCTGTTGCTCAACGGCTGGGACGGCGTCTCCTCCCCAGCACCGCCAATTTGAGGGGCTTCGGTTCGAGAAACTACCTTACGGCCGCCGGCAGCACTTCGTATTTCCAGAATTTTTCCGGGCTGAAATAGGTTGTGGCGAATTCGCGGATATTTGCGGCGGTAACCTCGTCGTAGCCGCTGAGATTGCTGCGTATGCGGTCCAAACGACGCGGATCGGTCTGGGCGCCGCGCAGATATTCAACCCAGTACTCGTTGCCCTGCCGCTGGTGTTTCAGTGTCTCGATGATGGGTTCGCGAGCGCGTGCGAGCTCGTCGGCAGAGACATCATGCGACCCGAGATCATTGGCGATCTCGTCGACAAGTTCATAGAAGCGCGCGAGCTTTGCCGGATCCGTCTCGACATAGAAATAGGCGTAGCCATAGCCGGGAATTTCCCTCGACAGATTGACGTCGCCGTCCAGCGCGTAGCTTGCCCCTTCTGCAATACGAAACTGGTCGGTCAGCCTATTCTGGAAGATCCGGGTGGCAATATTGGCGGTGAAGGAGCGCGAGAGATCGGAGAGCAAATCGCCGACGGGAGCCCCGACGACGGCGGCGGCGCTATCTGCCCTTCCGTTATGGGTCTGCATAACGGGCTTCTCGGTGGCCGCCGGAAAACGCACGTTACCCCAATCATTGCTCGGCGCCGCCTCCGGGCGTGGTGGCAAAGCGCCAAAGGTTTCAGCTGTCAGCCGGATGGCGTCGTCCACCGTCACGTCCCCGACGATGGTGATATCGATCGGGCCATTGGACACCACAGGCCGGAAAAGCGCCTCGAAATCGTCCGGCCTGGTGGCGGACAACTGCGCGCGATCGGGAAAGGTCCAGCGCGGATCGCCGGAGTGGACGAGACCTCCGAGGTTACGGCTGACAACGCCGCCAGGGGTCGCCTCATACTGATCGAGGCCGCTCAAAAAGGCCTGCTGCACCCGCCTGAACGCCTCGGGGCGGTATGCGGGATCGGAGGTGTATGCCGTCATGAGCTGCAATTGCGTCGCCAGATCCTCAGTCCGCGTACGACCGTCGAACTTGAAGGAGCTGTCGCCTACCGAGACGTCAAGGCCGACGATGTTGGCGGTCAGCGCCTTCTGCATATCCTGGTAGTCCATGGCCTTCACGCCGGACAGCGCGACCGCCGGCGATGCCCAGATCGGGAGGGGACGGTCATGTGGCAAGTCCAGCCGGCCCCGGCCGATATCCTCCCGCACCAGCACTTCATTGGCGCGCAGCTTGGTTGGCTTGACGGTAAGCCGTACGCCGTTGGAAAAGCGCACCATGGTCAGGCCGAGATCTTCGATGGCGCGGCGTTCGACCACAGCGCCCGGCGCGCCGAAATGGGTGTAGGGCCAGGCGACATCGGCTGCACTGGAGGGCGCCGAGACGGCAATCGCCTTGGAAGCGTGATAGACCTGCCGGAGCGCGTCGGCTCCGCCCCGCGGCGATTGGGCGGTCTGGAGCACGATCTGCGGACCATTGCCGGAGAAAGCACGCTGCAGGGCCTGATTGACCTCGGCCGCGGTGGCGCCGTTCGTCACCCTCTCGAAGAGCGAGAGGTCGTCGGCAGGCGACGTGAAGACGTGATTGTCATCGACGCTGCCAGCCAGCGCCGAAGCGATATCGGTGGTCGTGCGCGTCGTGGCTCCGGCGGCAGCAGCCTTCAGGGCCGAGCGATATTCGAGGATTTCGCGATCGAGCTCAGCCTGGGCAACGCCGAACTGTTGAATACGACGCTGTTCCTGGTCAATGGCACCGAGTGCCGTCTGCCATTTGTCCGGTTCGGAATTCGCCGTGACCAGGACGACATGAGCGGAATCGAGGAGATCCTGGGAGCCGACGCCCGCGCTGATGAAAGGCGCGTCCGCCTTGCTGGCGATGGTGCTGACCCGGCGTTTGAGCACCATCAGGCCGAGATCTTCAATAAGCTGCGTGCGCCGCTTGGCCAAGGTGTCGGGTGCGGCGTCATAAGGACGCGTCCAGGCGATCTGGACGCTGGTCATGCCGCCGGGAACGACGATGACGTCCGCGCTTTCGCCTTTCGCCTGCAGCGCGCCAGTATCCTGACTTGCAGGCGTCGGTCCTATGGCTTTCCAGTCGCCGAAGCGCTGCCGGATTTCGATTTCCATGGCAGCGGGGTCGATATCGCCCACCACGATCAGCGTCGCCCGATCGGGCCGGTAATTGGCCCGGTAGTAATCGCGGACGAGGTCTACAGGCGCATTGCTGATAATATCGGCTTTACCGATCGGCGGGCGCATGGTCACGCGCCGGCCGGCGAGCAATGAATTCAGGATTGCGAGCCCCGCGCGGTATTGCGGCGTATCGCGTAGCCGCTCTTCCGACAGGATGACGCCGCGCTCGCGATCGAGGGCGCTGGCATCGAGGGTCAGCTCGCTCGCCGTCTCTCGCATCAGCATCAGGCCCGTGGAAAGCGTGTCTGGATCGACCTCGGGGAGATCGAGCGCATAGACAGTCTCGTCATAGGAGGTATGGGCGTTGGTGTCCGGTCCAAAGGCCAGGCCCTTGCGCTGCAGGATACGGATCATCTCGCCTTCGGCGACATGCGTCGAGCCTTTGAAGGCCATGTGCTCAAGAACATGCGCCAGGCCCTGCTGGTCGTCGTTTTCCTCCAGTGAGCCGGAGCCGATGCGAAAGCGGATCGCTGCCTGTCCTGATGGCGTGGCGTTGCGCATGATTGCAAAGCGCATGCCATTGGCGAGCACGCCGAAATGGACATTGGAATCGGCTTGAATGTCGCTTTGCGTTTGCGGCCAGGCGGTGGACGGCGTGTCGGCATAGGCCGGCGATGCGAAAATTGCGACAAGGGAGACCGTCGCGAGAAACCGCCAAGCGGCGGCGCATTCCATTTGTTTGGGAGACATTCTTATCCAGGCGATGAGCATGAAGAGAGGAAACGGCTTTGACCCGTCCATTCCATAAGTTGCATATCGCTTCAACTTCCATGTGTGAATGGATAAGACACAGATAATTCGGGTTAGGGCTCGCGGGAGCTCCATAGAAATCTTAGAATTATCTAATAAGCTGTTGATATTTAAATATTATGATGGCAATGGACATCGTCATTCCCGATGGAATTCCCCACATCTCGTCAATTGTCAGATCACTGTCATCGAGCCCGACTAAAGGATTGCGCTTCGACGCTGTGAACAAAAGGACGCATTCGATGGCGACATTACAGCAAGTCGCATTCCGGGCAGGATGTTCGCTGGCGACGGCAAGCCGGGTTCTCAATCGCAACGGACCGGCCAGCGATCTGATGGTGCGCAAGGTGCGCCGTGCCGCCGCCGAACTCGGTTATCGCCCGGCTGGCCATGCTGTCGGGCGGCTCGGGCGCAGACCGGTAATCGGCGTCTTGATCCCGAGCATCACCAATCCGGTCTTTGCCTCGTCGCTGTCGAGCATCCAGAACCGCATGCTCGTCGCCGGCCATGGGGTGTTGATCGCCCAGTCGAATTACGATCCGGCACGCGAGGCCGATGCCGTCGCCGCACTTCTGAATGACCGGCCGACCGGGCTGATCCTCACCGTCTGCGACCCGTCGACGAGCGAGGCGCTGCTCCCCAAGCTGCCGCCGACCGTGCTTCTCAACAACCTCCCGACGGCTCAGTTTCCGGCGGCCGTCACCGCCGACAATCGCGGCGCCGGCCGGGAGATCACGACGTTCCTGATCGGCATGGGCCACCGCCACATTCTCTTTCTCTCCGGCAATTTCGCCGCCTCCGATCGCGCTCGTCTTCGCTACCAGGGTTACCTCGACGCCATGGCCGAGAACGGCCTGACGCCGCTCGACGCGATCCAGATCTCCTTCGTCGGCGGCTATGACCAGCTCGATCTCAGTGCGGCGATGACCTCGCTTTCGCCGACGGCGATCATCGCCTCCAACGATCTTCTGGCGCTCGGCGTCATCGGCGCGCTGAAGCGCGAGGGGCTGTCGGTGCCGGGGGATGTTTCGGTCGCCGGCTTCGACGGCATCGCCATCGGCCGGCTGATCGATCCGCCGCTGACGACCATCGAAATGCCGGATGCCAGCATGGGCGCGACGGCCGCCTCGCTACTGCTCGACATGGCGGAGAATGCCGCCCCTGCCCGCCACCTCGACGTCGCCTATACGCTGCGCCGCGGCGGCACGGTGCGCGCCATCTAAACCACCCGGAGATAAAAGGCCGCCGCGCGCTCGGCGTGGCGGCCCCTTCTTCTGACGCGGAAAACGATCAGCTGCGCGGCAGCATGCCTTCGACATCGGCGGCTGCATCGTCGAGCGCTTCCTTCGGCTCGGCCGACTGGTCGACGATGCGCGAAAGATTGTCGACGATTGTCTGGGTGACCTTGACGCCGTTCGAGCCGGGGAAGGCATACCAGGGGATCATGACCGGCATCTGGCTGAGGCCAGCCTGGAACAGCGGGTTCTGCTTGTAGAAATCGCCGAGATATTCGGGCGACTTGGCGGCAAGCTCGTTGTTCGGGACATAACCGGTGCCGGGCACAACGACCGAGGCGCCGTAAGGGCCGGCGGCGAATTTGGCGAATTTCCAGGCGGCGTCCTGCTTGGCGGCGTCATGGGTCAGGATGACGACGGCATTACCGCCTGTGGGAAGGCGGCCGTTCACCGGATCGATCAGCGGGATCTTGGCGGTGCGCAGATCGAATTTATTGCCGACATTCTTGATCGTGTTGCGCAGCGCGCCTGTGGTCTGGAATTCGAAACCGACCTTGCCGGCGGCGAAAGCCTGTTCGCCGGCGGGCTTGGTGAAGACCGGCATGCCGCCCTCGGTGACCAGACGATGCAGGACCTCGACGGCCTTCTGACCTTCCGGGCCGTTGAAGGCGACCTTGCTTTCGTCATCGCTCAGCATCTTGCCGCCGGCGCCGAAGAGCAGCGCCGAAAACATCCAGTCGTCGCCCTGCCAGCGGAAATCGATGCCGTCGACGCCGTTGCCGAGCGCCTTGATCTTGCCGCCGAGCGCAATGACCTCATCCCAGGTCTTCGGCGGATTGTCGGGATCGCCGCCGGCCGCCTTCACGAGATCGGCGTTGTAATACATGATCGGGTTGGAGGTCGCGAAAGCGAGGCCAACCTGCTTGCCTTTGACCTGGGCGAGCTTGAGGATCGTGTCGGAGAAGCCCTGCTCGGCCATGTTGCCGTCCTTCTTGACGAGCGGGCCGAGGTCGACGGCGACATCGCGTTCGTCGAGCATGCGCAGGCGGTTCAGGCCGATGAAGGTGATATCGGGCATTTCGCTGGTGCCGGCCTGGCGAAGGATCGTCTGGATGCCTTCTTCATAGGTGGCCGAGGGGCTGGCGAACTGGATCTTGATATCGGGGTTCTCAGCCATGAACTTCTTCGAGATCGTGTCCATAACGTCCTTGAAGAAACCCGGCATCGGGTAGTGAACCGTCAGCGTCGTCTCGGCATGCGCGGGAAGCGCGATTGCCATCGATACGGCCGCTGCGGCGAGAATCTGGGTGATATGTTTCATCGCTCGTTCTCCTGGTTGAAGCCGGTCAGCCTTTCAGACCGGTCATGGTGATGCCCTCGACGAAACGCTTCTGCGCAAGCAGGAAGGCGGCGACGAGGGGAAGGGTTATGATGAGGGTCGCCGCCATCAGTGCGCCGTAGTCGTCGCCGGCCTCGGCGGCGCGGAAATACATCAGCCCGAGCGGCGGCGTGGCATAGTCCTGCTTGCTGATGACGATCAACGGCCAGTAGAGATCGTTCCAGTGGGCGACGACCGAGAAGATGGCGAAGGCGGTGACGGCTGGCCAGGCATTCGGCACGATGACGCGGGCGACGATGCCGAGCTCCGACATGCCGTCGAGGCGTGCAGCATGGATGAGGTCGTCAGGCATGGCACGGAAGAACTGCAGGAACATGAAGATCGCGAAGACCGAAATCGTAAAAGGCGCGACCAGGGCGGCATAGCTGTTGAGCAGCGCGGCCCGGTCGAAGGCGACATAGAGCGTCAGCGCCGTGGCATGGATCGGCACGAGAAGTCCGAGCATGACCAGCACCATCATGGCCCGCGCCGCGCCGAAACGCAGCTTCGCCATGGCATAGGCACAGGGGATGGCCACCAGCACCTGAAAGGAGAAGATCAGCCCGCAGACGACGACGCCGTTCCACAGGAGCCGCGCCATCGGCACCCGGCTCAAGGCCTTGGTGAAATTCTCGGCATAGGCGAGATGCGCCGGGATGAGCGACAGCGACGAGGTAAAGATGTCGCTCTGCGTCTTGCCCGCCGCCGAGATCATGAAGACGTAGGGCGACAGGAAGATGATTGCGCCCAGCGAAAGCAGCGTCAGGCGGATGATCCTGCCAAGGGAAAATGCGCTCGTCATGTATAATGCACCCGGCGATCGAGAATGCGGTATTGCAGGAACATCAGCACCACGAGGATCAGCAGGAAGACCACGGTCATCGCCGAGGCATAACCGACGCGTAGGTAGACGAAACCCTCCTGGTAGATCGTGAAGAGCAGCACTTCAGACGCCTTGTTCGGGCCGCCCTCGGTCAGCGTTTTGACAGTCTCGAAGACCTTGACCGCATTGGTGATGCTAATGGTGATGACGAAGAGCGTCGTCGGCCCGAGCATCGGCCAGGTCACCAGCAGGAAGCGATCGAAGGAGGATCTGGCGCCGTCAACTTCGGCCGCGGCGTAAAGCTCGCGCGGGATCGCTGTCAGACCGGCCAGAAACAGCACCATGTTGAAGCCGGCTGATTGCCAGACGCCGATGATCGACAGGCTGTAGAGCACCGTGCCCGAGCTGCCCAGCCAATTCGGACCGGCCAGGCCGACGAATGACAGCAGCGCGTTGAGCGGGCCGATCGTCGGGTGGAACATATATTGCCAGACGGTCGCCATGGCGACGATCAGCGAGGCAACCGGCAGGAAATAGGCGGTCCGGAAAAAGCTGCGGGCCGCGGTCTCGCTCTCGATCAGCAAGGCGATGCAGAGACCGAGCAGGATCGAGACCGGCGCCACGATTGCCGTATAGACCGTCGTATTCCATAGCGACTTGCGGAAGGTGCGGTCGGTGATCAGGTGAGCGTAATTCTCGAAGCCGACGAAGCGAAACTTGCCGTAGCCGAGTTCGAAATCGGTAAAGCCGAGCACGACGACAGCCGCGACCGGCAACAGCACGAAGAGAAAAAGCAGGATCATCGCCGGCAGCACCAGCATCCAGGCGATGCGGGCCTCACTGCGGCGATGAGCAAGGGCGGAATGATCGGGGATGGCCAGTGAGGCGGTACTAGCCATGCGCCCTCTCCCGCTGGGCATCGGAAGCGCCAGCGAGCCCGGCATCAGCAGCGCTGAGCCCGGCATCAGCGGAGCTGAGCCCGGCATCGCCGCCGGCGACGAAGCCGGCCAGCCGGCTGCCGTCCTCGGCAAAGATCAGCGTCCGGCCGGGCGACAGTCGCAGTCCCACGGCATCGCCGGCCGCAAGCCCGGAGGCTTCGGACGGCTGTACCTTGGCGATGACGGTCTCGCCGATCGCATCGAGCCGGCAATGGAGGATAACCTCGGACCCCAGGAATTCGACGCGTTCGATCCGGGTGGCAAGGCCGTCATGTCGGTTCTTGGAAAGAAAGACGAATTCGGGGCGAATGGCGAGCGTAACCGGCATGTTCCCGGCGAGTGCATTTTCAAGCGTCAGCCGCAGGCCGCCGCAGAGGATGACGCCGCCTTCGGCAAAGGCCGGAAGCAGGTTGATGCGCGGCTGGCCGATGAAGCGGGCGACCTCGATATGGGCCGGATCGTCATAGATCACCTGAGGGCTCGCGATTTGCAGCAGCCGGCCGCCCATCATTACGGCGACGCGGTCGGCCATCGACAGCGCTTCTGCCTGGTCATGGGTGACATAGAGCGTCGGCACGCCGGCACGGCGATGCAGGTCGACGATTTCGCCTCGGGCGTGAACGCGCAGGTTGGCGTCGAGGTTGGACAGCGGCTCATCCATCAGGAAGATGCTCGGCTGGCGCACCATGGCCCGGGCGAGCGCCACGCGTTGGCGCTGGCCGCCCGACATCTGGCCGGGTTTGCGGTCGAGCAGATGGTCGATCTTCAGCGAGGTCGCCATATCGCGGACGTCGCGGGCGATCGCCGCACGGGTGGCGCGCTGGCCCGGGATCAGCGATCCGATGAAAGGCAGCCGCTGCGTCCTCGACAGCCGGCGCATCGCCAGCGGCACGGCGATGTTCTGAAACGCCGTCAGATGCGGATAGAGCGCGTAGGACTGAAAGACCATGGCGATGTTGCGCTCGGCGGCCGCCACACCGGACATGTCGTTCCCGCCGATCAGGATTTCGCCGCTATCGGCATGATCGAGGCCGGCAAGGACGCGCAAGAGCGTGCTCTTGCCGCAGCCCGAGGGGCCGACCAGGGCGATGAATTCACCGGCCCCGACATCGAGGCTGACGCCGTTGAGGATCGGGTTGCCGCCGAAGGCCTTGATGATGCCGCGAAGCGAGAGCGCGCTCATTCGACAGGTTCCCGCTGCTTGACCGCCTGCGGATAGACCTCGAGCACGACATCGTCGAGCACATGCGCGGTCATGCCGGGAACGGCGACGATCTGGCTTTCGACCGATATATCGAACTCGTGGACAACGGCGCCGATCAGGCGCTCGCCCGGCATCTCGCGCTCCATCTTGTCGATGATGAAGGCAGCCGACGGGCCCCACGTCAGCTGGGTGTTGTCGAAGCGACCCTGCCAGGCCCAGTGAAGGTGGCCGCTGGCAAACAGCGCCACGTCATGGGCTGCGATCAGATCATAAAGCCGCCGGCGCTGAGCCGGGCGAACGCTCCAGTAGCCGGTATCGCCTTCATCGGGTGTATCGACGAACAGAGGCTTATGCGCGAAGAGAGCCGCGCGCCGTCCTGCCCTGTCTTCAAGCGCCTGGGCGAGCCATTCGAACTGGGCCTCTTCCTCATCATCCTCATGACCGAGAAGCAGCGAATTCAAGCCGATGAAGCGCCAGCCGGCCGCATCCTCGAGCCAGCGATCGTCACCGGCAAGGCTGCGCCAGCGGGCCAGCCGCTCGGCATTGACAGGCTGCTCGGTTTCCCTGAAGTGACCGACATCGTGATTGCCGGGAACGATCAGCATCGGGATCGACACTTGGCGCATCAGATCCATCGAGAAGGTGATGTCCTCGTCCTTGTCGGCGCCGTCGACGGTGAGATCACCGGTATGGACGATCAGATCGGCGCCGGTCGCTTCGATCCAGTTTAAAAGCGGCGCCCAATTGCCGTTGAAATGCGGTTTACTCGGGCTGAAATGGGTGTCGGTGATCTGAATGATTTTCATGAGGGCGCGTCTCCGAGACCTGGAAGCGCGTCACTGACGCTCCCTTCTCGGACCCTCTCTAGAAGGCTCCCATGTCAAACAGGCATCCGCGGTTTTCAGCTGTTTTTCAGTTTTGACATCAATCCGTCATGCAGGCGCAGACCGCCCACGAGAATGGGGCGGCCAGCGGCAGGGTCCGCGGAGGTCAGTGCCGCGGCGCGGTGGCGGGAATTGACGACACGGTTGCCGAAACGGGGTCGCTTGCTGGAAAGCTATCTTCGAGGCCTTCGTTCAGCTCCTCTTCCAGCGTTTCACTGTCATGGGTCGAACGTGCGCTCGGCTGACCTTTCAAACCCTTGCTGCCTTCGTCGAAGTTGCCGTTGCTCAAGGCGTCGTAACGGTTGATGCTGCCGTCTGCGCCGCGGCCGGGAAAGGCGGTCAACTGAACCATCATCACCTTGGCGTGGTCGAGCGCCGTCGAGCTGTCGAGTTCGCCATGGGAATTATCGATTTTGACGGAAACCGATTCTCCTCCCTCGCCCAGGAATTCGACGGTGAAGAAGTCGCCGGACTGCGTCACGCGTGTATCAATCAACTGCATGGAAACCTCCTGTGTTCATGCCGGATCAACGGCGATCAACATCAGGAGTTCCCGCGGCAATACCATTTCAATCGGAGACGCATGCCGCGCCGAGGTTGCAGTGGCTTACCCTCGACCGATATTTATGGTTAATTTATTAATAATTCAGCTTCTATAGTTGGAACAATGCGGCCTTTCCGAGTGTTGATCTGCGCCGTGGAGGAACCCCGATGATCTTGAAAATCCTTGCTCCGAAGACCGACGCCGATTGCCATGATACCGGCACCTATCCTGACGGGATCTTCGCCGAAAACCGTATCGACCTTTCCTCGCGCCGCGACGACCGCCGCCGCTCGCCGCATGAGCGCGATTACGGCGCCGACAGGAAACTGGAAAACCTGCCACTCGGCTTCGCCTGAGATTCCTCTGGGAGAAGTGGGACGCCCTGCTGTTTGCCGCTCAACTGGCATGCGCATCACCCGCAACCGCGCGCTGGTTTTTGTCAAAAGCGGTACGCGACAGAAGTAACTTGCATGATGATAGTCGCTGCTGTAGTGACTATCATCATGCAACGGACGAGCTTCAGTCACTTCAAATGCCCGGCAGCACGCGCGCTCGACAGCGTCGGCGACTGGTGGAGCATTCTGATCCTGCGTGATGCCTTCCAGGGGCTGTCGCGCTTCGATGAATTCCAGAAAAGCCTTGGCGTGGCTCCGAACATCCTGACGCGGCGGCTCAAACACCTTACGGATCAGGGTCTGTTCGAACGGCGGCTCTATCAGCAGCGCCCTGCCCGCTACGAATATCTGCTGACGGAGAAGGGCCGCGATTTCTTTCCGGTGCTGATGGCGCTGTTTTCCTGGGGAAGCCGCCATATTCCGGAAGAGGATCTCGCCTTTCTTCTTAGCGATGCAGCCTCCGGCAGAACGCGCGAGACCATGCTGGTCGACGCGCAGACCGGTGAACAAGTGACACCCGAAAACACCGGCCTGATTGCAGGCCCTGCAGCCGATGACGCGGTGCGCGCGCGGATCGCCCGCATGCGCGCCTGGTATCTCGGCATTGACGCATAGAAAGGAAAATATCATGGACCGCGTTGTTGTTACCGGCATGGGACTTGTCTCGCCGCTCGGCACCGGCGTCGAGCCCGCCTGGAAACGCCTTGTCGGCGGCGCCTCCGGTCTGAGGGCACTGCCCGAGGATGTCGTCGGCGAACTCGCGGCCAAGGTCGGCGGTATCGTTCCCGGTATCACCGAGGATGTCGAGGCCGGCTTCGACCCCGACCGCTACATCACACCCAAGGACCAGAAGAAGATGGACCGCTTTATCCATTTCGCCATGGCGGCGACGGAAGAAGCGGTGAAGCAGGCAGGCTGGATGCCGACCGACGAAGGTGAGCGCGAACGCACCGCGACGATCATCGCCTCCGGCGTCGGTGGCTTTCCGGCCATTGCTGAAGCGGTGCGGATCGGTGAGGCGCGCGGCGTGCGGCGGCTGTCGCCGTTCACCGTGCCCTCCTTCCTCGTCAACCTCGCGGCCGGCCAGGTCAGCATCCGCTACGGCTTCAAGGGGCCGCTCGGCGCACCGGTAACGGCCTGCGCTGCCAGCGTCCAGGCGATCGGCGATGCGGCGCGGCTGATCCGCTCGGGCGAGGCTGATGTGGCGATCTGCGGCGGCGCCGAGGCTTGCATCGACAAGGTGAGCCTTGGCGGCTTTGCCGCTGCGCGTGCCCTTTCCAGCGGCTTCAACGAGACGCCGGAGCTGGCCTCGCGCCCCTTCGACACGGCCCGCGACGGTTTCGTCATGGGCGAAGGCGCCGGTATTTTGGTGATCGAGACGCTCCAACATGCGCTCGCCCGCGGGGCGACGCCACTTGCCGAACTCGTCGGCTACGGCACGGCGGCGGATGCCTACCACATGACCGCAGGTCCCGAGGACGGCGACGGCGCGCGCCGGGCCATGGAGGCCGCGCTCAGGCAGGCGAAGATCCCTGCTTCCGAGGTCAAACACCTGAACGCGCACGCCACTTCAACGCCGGTCGGTGACAAAGGCGAGATCGCCGCGATCGGCACCGTCTTCGGCCGCGATGGCGCCATCGCCGTCAGCGCGACGAAATCGGCGACCGGCCATCTGCTCGGGGCCGCCGGCGGGCTGGAGGCAATCTTCACCATCCTGGCGCTGCGCGACCAGATCGCGCCACCGACCCGCAACCTCGATGAAGCCGATCCTGATGCCGACGGCATCGATATCGTCGGCAAGACGGCGCGAACGCTGGCGATGGACTACGCCATCACCAACGGTTTCGGTTTTGGCGGGGTGAATGCCAGCGCCCTCTTCCGGCGCTGGTCGTAAAGTCCGCTTTCCTTGCGCTGGAAATGGCCTACACTTCCACTCCATCGGGGATCATTCCCCGATAGAGCTGGAGATCAACCAATGCGCGCCTTCTTCGCAGTTGTCATTCTGTGTGCCGCGTCCCTCCTCTCCATCGTCTCGGCCCGCGCCGAAGATCCGATCGACACGACGCGGACGATGATCGAAAACCAGATCAAAGCCTTCCTCAAGGACGATGCCGAGACCGCCTATTCCTTCGCCGCTCCCGGTATCAAGGCGATGTATCCCGACAAGAACCTGTTCTTCTCCATGGTCAAGAAGAGCTACGAGCCGGTCTATCACCCCGGCAACTACGCCTTCGGCCGCAGCCGCTCGATCGACAACGGCGCGCTGATCTACCACGAGGTGCTGATATCAGGCCGCGACGGCAAGGACTGGACGGCGGTCTACCAGATAACCCGCCAGCCGGATGGCAGCTACCGGATCAACGGCGTGCAGATCATGCCGGATGCCGACAGCAAAGGCATCTAGACTATTGCGTATTTTCTCAGATTAAAGTTGTGCTCTGCATCCCCAGCACGTAGAGAACTGATGTTTTTCTGCCAGGGTAAACCTCAATGCCTATTTCCTTCACGCGGTCGCTCGCAGCGCTCATCATCAGCCTTTCCACCGTGCCAGGTGCGGCGCAGGCGGAATCCTTTTCTAAGCTCGCACAGCAGGGCTACGCCATCGGTAAACTCACCAAAGGAAAGCACGGCGGCTACGGCTGGGTCGTCTCGAACGGCAGCAAGCAGTTCTTCTGCCGGCTGGATGCCAGCCTGGCTTATGTGAGCAAGAAGGAGATGGTGAGCATCCTTTCAAGCGGACGGCTGGTCATGCTGGACCGTGCCGCGTTTGAGGCATCGATCGGTGGCCCTGATCCGTCCATACCGCAATGGAGCGATCTTCAGGCCGGCCGCGTCAAACCGGCCGATGTCGGAAGTTGCACCCCCACCCGCTGATTGACCGAGCGCACCAAGGTGGAGGACGAAGCGGTCTTCAGCGATCGCCTTGCGGATCCTGCGTCAGTTCCGGAATAGCGGCGTGCCGATCATGCCGGATGCCAACAGCAACGGCATCTGATGTGCTGTTCTTGGCTGGATCAACAATGCAGCACTGATTCCTTGCACTAACTATTTTGAAATCGTGCTGGAGTAAAAAACCGCCAGCGGGGGATTGGCAGGTTGAATACTGGAAAGCGATATTTCACGGCTCTTGAAGCGTTGCGGGGAATCGCGGCCATCATGGTCATGTTCCTGCATACTGGCGGCACGCTCGGTCCGATACCGGGGAATATCAGCTATCTCGCCGTGGACCTCTTCTTTCTTTTGAGCGGCGTCGTTCTTGCAAATTCATACGAAAGGCAACTGGCAACGGGACAGATCTCGCCTGCCGGATTTTTGCTGCAACGTATCATTCGGCTCTATCCTGTTTATCTGCTTTCTCTTCCTGTCGGCCTTGTCAGCTATACAATTCAATTCGGCTTCGATTATCTTACCCTCGCCGGCCTTCTGCTGAGGGCGATTCTGTTCATTCCAAACGCGGGCACGGGGGGCGCCTTTCCGTTAAACGGGCCGAGTTGGTCGCTCTTCTTCGAACTCTGGGCTGGAGTGCTGTTTTCCGTTCTTCTGGTACGACTATCGTCCAGAATCTTGCTCGCCATCGCCCTCGGAGCAGCGGGTATCACCTTGTACGGAGCGCTTGGAGGCAATTTCGACATTGGCCATCAGGCGGGCTACTTCGGATTTGGCTTCTCGAGAATTTTGTTCTCGTTCTCGCTCGGGATCTGCCTTCACAGGTTGTACGAGGTACGGCCGCCGAATGCGGTCAATAGAGGAAATACCATCGGCATTCTCCTCTGTGGTTGCCTTATTGTGATCACGAATATACCCGCGAGCACATTCTACGGCCTTCCCTATTTTGATCTTCTAATATGCCTGACGATTTTCCCGGCGATTGTCTGGGTCGCAATGCGCACGAGGCAGACTGGCCTTGTCGAGCTGGCATTCCGCTGGCTGGGGATCGTTTCCTACCCGATTTATATCCTCCACGCGCCCATCTTCGAGTTGCTTCATCTACTGCGGCAAAAGGGCTTGGACCTCCCGGCCTCCCCAGGCGCCGGTATGGTCGTCGTGATCGCGATTTTCATCATGGCCGGCATCGTCGCCATTCACTTCGACGAGCCAGTGCGCAAAAAGCTCAAAACAATGGTCGTGCCGAGACCAGCATCTGAGGTTCCCGCGGAGCGCCGCGCGGGAGCGAGCTAGTCTTACACCGGGTCGAGATCGCCCCTTGCCCATTCCGCCATCGTTTCCGCCATGAAATCGGCGAAGCGGCCTTCGTCGATCGCCTTGCGAATGCCCTGCATCAGTTCCTGGTAATAGGCGAGGTTGTGCCAGGAGAGCAGCATGCCGCCGAGCGCCTCGTTGGCGCGGACGAGATGGTGCAGATAGGCACGCGAATAATCGCGCGAGGCCGGGCAGTTCGATTGCTCGTCGAGCGGGCGCATGTCCTCCGCGTGGCGGGCATTGCGGATATTGACCTTGCCGCGGCGGGTGAAGGCGAGACCGTGGCGGCCGGAACGGGTCGGCATCACGCAGTCGAACATGTCGATGCCGCGGGCGACCGATTTCAGGATGTCGTCAGGCGTGCCGACGCCCATGAGGTAACGCGGCTTTTCCGAAGGTAGCACCGGCAGCGTCGTTTCCAGCATCCGCAGCATGACGTCCTGCGGCTCGCCGACGGCAAGACCGCCGACGGCATAACCCTTGAGGTCGAGCTGGCTCAGCGCCTCGGCCGAGCGGATGCGCAGCGCCGGAATGTCACCGCCCTGGACGATGCCGAACATCGCCTTGCCTGGCTGCTCGCCGAAGGCGACCCTGCAGCGCTCGGCCCAGCGCAGCGACATCTCCATGGCGCGCTCGATCTCCTTCGGCTCGGCCGGCAGCGCCACGCATTCGTCGAGCTGCATCTGGATATCGGAGCCGAGCAGCCCTTGAATTTCGATGGAGCGCTCCGGCGACATGTGATGCAGGCTGCCGTCGACATGCGATTTGAAGGTGACGCCCTGCTCGTCGAGCTTGCGCAGGCCGGAGAGCGACATGACCTGGAAGCCGCCGGAATCCGTCAGGATCGGATGTTCCCAGCGAATGAGCTTGTGCAGGCCGCCCAGACGGGCGACGCGTTCGGCGGTCGGGCGCAGCATCAGGTGATAGGTATTGCCGAGGATGATGTCGGCGCCGGTCTCGCGCACCTGGTCGAGATACATGGCCTTGACGGTACCGACCGTTCCGACAGGCATGAAGGCCGGCGTGCGGATTTCGCCGCGCGGCATGGAGATTTCGCCGAGGCGCGCTCCGGCATCGGTCTTCTTCAAGGTGAATTGGAAGTTCTCGGTCATTTGTCTTTCCGGAAAAGAAGGCTCGCGTCGCCGTAGGAGTAGAAGCGGTAGCCTGTCGAAATGGCATATTCATAGGCGGCGTGCATGGTTTCGAAGCCTGAGAAGGCCGAGACCAGCATGAAAAGGGTCGAGCGCGGCAGGTGGAAATTGGTCATCAGAATGTCGACCGCCTTGAAACGGTAGCCGGGTGTGATGAAGATACCGGTGGCGCCGGACCAGGGCTTGATCTCTCCGCTTTCCCCGGCCGCGCTTTCGATCAGCCGCAGCGAAGTCGTGCCGACGCAGACGATACGCCCGCCCCTTGCCTTGACGGCATTCAGCCGGGCGGCGATTTCACCGCTGACATAACCACTTTCGAGATGCATCTTGTGATCGTCGGTATCGTCGGCCTTGACCGGCAGGAAGGTGCCGGCCCCGACATGCAGCGTGACGAAATGGCGCTCGATGCCGGCCTTATCCAACGCCGCAAACAGATCAGGCGTGAAATGCAGGCCGGCGGTGGGGGCGGCGACGGCGCCCTCCTCGCGAGCATAGATCGTCTGGTAATCGGCGCGGTCGCGCTCGTCCTCGGGACGTTTGGCGGCGATATAGGGCGGCAGCGGAATATGGCCGACGGCAGCGATCGCCTCGTCGAGGGCGGGGCCGGACAGATCGAATGCGAGCGTCACTTCGCCGGCCTCGCCCTTTTCCTCGACGGTGGCATCGAGCGAGCCGAGGAAGCAGCTTTCACCGGAATGGCCGAAGGCGATGCGGTCGCCCTCCTTGATGCGTTTGCCGGGCTTGGCAAAGGCCTTCCAGCGGCTGGGGCCGACGCGCATATGCAGCGTTGCCGACACCTGCTGGCTGCCGGCGCCGTCGCGATGGCGGATGCCTTCGAGCTGGGCGGGAATGACCTTGGTATCGTTGAAGACGAGCGCGTCACCGGCGCGCAGAAACGACGGCAGATCGTAAACGTGATGATCCGAGAGCGCGCTTTCCGCATGGGGATCGACGATCAGTAAGCGCGCGCTATCGCGCGGTTCGGCGGGCCGCAACGCGATGCGTTCATCGGGCAGATCGAAATCGAAAAGGTCTACGCGCATAAGAGCACTTTCAAAGCGAAACCCGCCCCCGCGCTTTCGCGCAAGGGCGGGTTCCAGCAGAAATCACAATCAGACGTCGGCGGCAACCCGCATGGAGACGATCGAGTCCGGATCGGAAACCGGTTCGCCGCGCTTGATCTTGTCGACATTGTCCATGCCTTCGATCACCTGGCCCCAGACGGAATACTGCTTATTCAGCCACGGCGCGTCGGTGAAGCAGATGAAGAACTGCGAGTTGGCCGAGTTCGGGTTCTGCGAACGGGCCATCGAGCAGGTGCCGCGAATATGCGAAGTCGCGGAGAATTCAGCCTTCAGGTCCGGCTTGGAGGAGCCGCCCATGCCGGCGCGGCCGGGATTGAAGGTTTCGGAACCCTTCTTGCCATATTCGACATCACCCGTCTGGGCCATGAAATCCTGAATGACGCGATGGAAGACGACGCCGTCATAGGCCTTCTCACGGGCGAGTTCCTTGATGCGGGCGACGTGCTCCGGGGCGACCTGCGGCAGCAGCTGAATGACAACCTTGCCCTTGGTGGTTTCCAGAATGATGGTGTTTTCGGGATCCTTGATCTCGGCCATTGCCTTCTCCTCTTGTTTGTCTCGTAACTTACTTCTTGCCCAGGGTGACCTTGATCATCCGGTCGGGATTTTTGACTTCGCCGTTCTGGCCTTCGCCGCGCTTGATCTTGTCGACATTCTCCATGCCGGAAACGACCTTGCCGACGACGGTATACTGGCCGTTCAGGAAGGAACCGTCGGCGAACATGATGAAGAACTGCGAATTGGCGGAATTCGGATCCTGGGAGCGGGCCATGCCGACCGTGCCGCGCACGAACGGGGTCCTGGAGAACTCAGCCGGAATATCGGGCAGATCGGAGGAGCCGGTGCCGGCCAGGCTGGCATCGAAGCCCTTTTCCATGTTGCCATATTTGACGTCGCCGGTCTGGGCCATGAAGCCGTCGATAACACGGTGGAAGCCGACATTGTCGTATTCGCCCTTCTTGGCCAGCGCCTCGATCTGGGCAACGTGCTTCGGCGCGACATCAGGCATCAACTGGATGACGACAGGGCCGTTCTTCAGCTGGATGGTGAGATAGTGATCGGCCGCCTGGGCAAAGGCATCCCCGGCGAAGGAGGCCAGATAGAGCACGCCGGCAAATGCGAGATAAAAGAGTTTCATATGGGCTCCGTTGCGGCGAGTTCCGCCTGGTCTTTGCGTTTGCTAGACTTTTTACTTGCTAGTTTGGGCGCTTGGATGTGAGGGCTTGCAAGACGGCGGCCGGCACGAAAGCGCTGACATCGCCGCCCATGGCGGCGATCTGGCGGACCAATGTGGCGGTAATGGGCCGCGAAGCCGTGCCCGCCGGCAAAAAGATGGTCTGGATGTCGGGCGCCATCGCCCTGTTCATGCCGGCCATCTGCATTTCGTAATCAAGGTCGGTACCGTCGCGAAGGCCGCGGATCAAAAGCGTTGCGCCATGGGCACGGGCGGCATCGACGACCAGATTGTCGAAGGCGACGACAGTGATGTCGCCGGTCTTGCCGGGCAGCGCTTGCGCCAGGGAGAGGCGGATCAGCTCGGCTCTCTCGTCGAACGAAAAGAGCGGTGCCTTGCCGGGATGGATGCCGATCGCGACGATCAGCTTTTCGGCGACGTTCAGGGCCTGGACCAGAACATCCACATGTCCGTTGGTGATTGGGTCGAAGGACCCAGGATAGAACGCTGTCGTCATCTAGCTCAGCCGTTGGTTTGACGCCTTTTGTCATGGATGCTGCCTTGCCGCAAGTGATTTGCCCCGCCGTTTCCTACGGCTGAACGGCGAATGAACGTGCCATTCAAGGCTGTTTCAGACAGAACCTGCTTAACTGGATCATCAAGGCAGCCGATGCCATTCCGACATCCGGCGTTCCCCGAAAGACCATGTTCATGCTGATCGTGCTCGTTGCGCTTGCCGTCCTTTTCTCTCTCGCCGCCGAAATGGCCTATGGCTTTTTCGCCGATCGCTACGAGGTGAGCTGGGTGCGGCCGGAGCTTGCCGAACATGCAGCGATCGTGCGCGCCCAGGGCCGGCTGCGCGAACAAAACCGGGTCTCGAATCTGAACGCCAGATGAACGAGACATTCAAGGAGGCTTCAGATCGCCATTGGTAAACACCCCTCAACATCCGACGGAACCATTTTCAAACGGATGCGTTCACTCAACCGACCCATAGATGCGATTAGCGCGGCAGGAAGGACTAAACATGCCCGGCAAGATTACGATGATTAACGTGCTCTGGATGGTAATGGTCACGGGCATGCTCACCGCAACTGTCGCTCTCTATGATCAGAAGGCCGATACGTCCAAGGTTTATGGTCCCTATGCTTCGGCCCGCGCGGCCGTGCTGGGCCAGTACTGAGGGGCGAGAACGCAACTCCCCAGGAAAGGAATGCCTATGTTCACGATCTTGACAGTACTCACCGCCCTCATCAGCGTGATGTTCATCGTGTCTGTGGCCTCGACGATTTCAGCGCTCCGGCGCGAAGACGCGGAGATGAAAGCGCTGAACGAAAAACATAGCGCATTCTGACATTCCTCCCTTCCCCACCCAAGAGCGGCACCCTTCCGCCGCCTCGGGTCCTTCAAAGCCGGATGCACCCAGCGTCCGGCTTTTTTCTTGGGGATAAGCCAGGCTAAGCCCAAAAGAAAAGGGCGGCCCGAAGCCGCCCTTTCAGCTGATCATTCCTCGGCAGGCCCGGCGGGATCACCATCGGCAACCGGCGTTTCGCCGACTGAACCTTCCTCAGCAACGGAAGCACCTTCGGCGGTCTCGACGGCTTCCTCCGTCTCATCCTCTTCCGGCTCGCTGATGCGTTCGACCGAAACGACCTTCTCGTCCTTGGCCGTCGAGAAGATAGTGACGCCCTTGGTGGCGCGGCTGGCGATACGGATGCCGCCGACCGGCACGCGGATCAGCTGGCCGCCATCCGAAACCAGCATGATCTGATCGCCGTCATCGACCGGGAAGGCCGCAACCAATTCGCCGATTTCGCCGGTTTTCGAGGTGTCGGTGGCGCGGATGCCCTTGCCGCCGCGGCCGGAGATGCGGAAGTCATAAGACGACGAGCGCTTGCCGAAGCCCTTCTCGGAGACGGTGAGCACGAACTGCTCGCGTGCCTTCAGCTCTTCATAACGCTCATCGGAGAGCTGCCCCTCCTCGGTGACTTCCTCGCCGACGAGAGCGATATCCTCTTCATCGACGCCCGTCGCGCGACGTTCGGCGGCAGAGCGCTTCAGATAGGCGGCGCGCTCCCACGGCTCGGCATCGACATGGCCGACGATGGTCATCGAGATAATGCGATCGCCCTCGCCGAGATTGATGCCGCGCACGCCGATGGAGTTGCGACCGGCGAAGACGCGAACATCGTCGACGGAGAAGCGGATGCACTGGCCGAGCGCGGTGGTCAGCAGCACGTCATCACGTTCCGTGCAGGTCTCGACGGAGAGGATTTCGTCGCCCTCCTCCTCGAGCTTCATGGCGATCTTGCCGTTGCGGTTGACCTGGACGAAGTCCGACAGCTTGTTGCGGCGAACCGTGCCGCGCGTCGTCGAGAACATGACGTCGAGATTGTCCCAGCTCGCCTCGTCCTCGGGCAAGGGCAGGATGGTGGTGATGCGCTCTCCGGGTTCGAGCGGCAGCATGTTGATCAGCGCCTTGCCGCGCGAGGTCGGTGTGCCGATCGGCAGACGCCAGACCTTCTCCTTGTAGACGATGCCTCGCGAAGAGAAGAACAAAACCGGCGTATGAGTATTGACCACGAATAGCCGGCTAACGAAATCCTCGTCGCGGGTGGTCATGCCGGAGCGGCCCTTGCCGCCACGGCGCTGAGCGCGGTAGGTGGTCAGCGGTACCCGCTTGATATAACCGAGATGCGAGACGGTGACGACCATGTCCTCGCGGGCAATGAGATCCTCATCGTCCATTTCGAGGCCGCCATCGACGATCTCGGTGCGGCGCGGTGTGCCGAACTCGTCGCGCACGGCGGTGAGTTCATCCTTGACGATGGTCTGGATGCGGACACGCGAGGACAGAATATCGAGATAATCCCGGATTTCCTCGCCGATCTTGTTGAGTTCGTCGCCGATTTCGTCACGGCCAAGGGCCGTGAGGCGGGCAAGACGCAGCTCAAGGATGGCGCGGGCCTGCTCTTCCGACAGGTTGTACGTCATGTCCTCGTTAATGCGATGGCGCGGATCGTCAATCAGACGGATCAGGCTTTCGACATCTGCCGCCGGCCAGCGGCGGGTCATCAGTTCTTCGCGGGCCGACTGCGGATCAGGCGCCTGGCGGATGACGCGGATGACTTCGTCGATGTTGGCCACCGCAATGGCAAGGCCGACCAACACATGGGCACGCTCGCGCGCCTTGCGCAGCAGGAATTTTGTTCTCCGGCTAACGACTTCTTCGCGGAAGGAGACGAAGGCGCGCAGCATGTCGAGCAGCGTCAGCTGCTCCGGCTTGCCGCCGTTCAGCGCCACCATGTTGCAGCCGAATGAGGTCTGCAGCGGCGTATAACGATAGAGCTGGTTGAGGATGACCTCGGCATTGGCGTCGCGCTTCAGCTCGATGACGACGCGATAGCCCTGCCGGTCGGATTCGTCGCGCAGGTCGGAGATGCCCTCGATGCGCTTTTCGCGCACCAGTTCGGCCATCTTTTCGATCATCGTCGCCTTGTTCACCTGATAGGGGATTTCGGTGATGATGATCTGCTCACGGTCGCCACGCATCGGCTCGATCGTCGCGACGCCGCGCATGATGACCGAGCCGCGGCCGGTCTCGTAGGCCGAGCGGATGCCGGCGCGGCCGAGGATCTTGGCGCCCGTCGGAAAATCCGGGCCGGGAATGATCTGCATCAGTTCCGGCAGTTCGATCGCCGGATCGTTGATCAGCGCGATGCAGCCGTCGATCACTTCGGAAAGATTGTGCGGCGGAATGTTGGTCGCCATGCCGACGGCGATGCCGCCGGCGCCGTTGACGAGCAGGTTCGGGAATTTCGCGGGAACCACGACCGGTTCGGACAGCGTGCCGTCGTAGTTGTCGCGGAAGTCGACGGTTTCCTTGTCGAGATCGTCGAGCAGCGAATGGGCGGCCTTTTCGAGGCGGCATTCGGTGTAACGTTCGGCCGCCGGCGGATCGCCGTCGACGGAGCCGAAATTGCCCTGACCGTCGATCAGCGGCAGCCGCAGCGACCAGGGCTGCGCCATGCGGGCGAGCGCATCATAGATCGCGGCATTGCCGTGCGGATGGTATTTACCCATCACGTCGCCGGTGACGCGGGCGCATTTGACGTATTTCTTGTTCCAGTCGATGCCGAGCTCGGACATGCCATAGAGGATGCGCCGGTGCACGGGCTTCAGGCCGTCGCGCACGTCGGGCAGCGCGCGGCTGACGATGACGCTCATGGCGTAATCGAGATACGACCGCTGCATTTCCTCCATGATGGAGATGGGCTCGATGCCTGGCGGGAGCTTCCCGCCGCCGGGGGGTGTTTGCTCAGTCAAAACAGATCACGATCTCTTCTAGAATCACTTGAAGATTTATAGCGGAAAGCCTGTTCCCGCGCCAATTTCCGAGCGCGTTTTGAACAGGCTTTTGCGGCCGAAAAAGGGTAAAGCACGGGACTTGTGCGGCCGGACCGGACAAATCCGCAACGGCCACCCGCGGCATATTTGCCAAATCCAGATCCCCGCTTCACAATTGCAGAAAATCACGCACCCATATGGGCTTTCGGAGAGACGATGGCAAGCGCCGACCAGTTGATCAACGCCTTCACGACGCTTCTCGTCACCATCGATCCGCCCGGGCTGGCACCGCTGTTCCTGGGGTTGACGACCGGCATGAGCAGGGCCCAGCGCACGCAAGTGGCGCTGCGCGGTTCGACCATCGCCTTCATCATACTCGCCGTCTTCGCTTTGTTCGGCGCCGGCGTGCTCGGCGTGCTCGGCATCTCGATCGGTGCCTTTCGCATCGCCGGTGGGCTGCTGCTCTTCTGGATCGCCTTCGAGATGGTCTTCGAGAAGCGACAGGACCGCAAGGAGAAGGCGACCGAGGTGGCGATCACCAAGGATCATATCGAAAATGTCGCCGTTTTTCCCCTCGCCCTGCCACTGATCGCCGGCCCCGGCGCGATTTCGGCGACGATCCTGCTTGCCGGGACGCTCGCGACCTCGATCGGAAAGCTGCAGCTGATCGGCGTCATCGCCGCCAACCTGCTGCTGACCTTCCTGATGCTGCTCGTCGCCGAACGGCTCGACCGCTTCCTCGGCGTCACCGGCCGGGCAATCCTGACCCGGCTCCTCGGGGTCATCCTCGCCGCGCTCGCGGCGCAATTCGTCGTCGATGGCGCGAAAGCAGCGCTCAATCTCATCAGCGCGACGCCGCACTGAAAAGGCGCCAGCGGAAGCAATCGTCGCTGGAAAACAGAGAAGAGCATGATGCCGTTCAGGACACCATGCTCTCAGCTGCTCATAAAATCAGGAACGGCAACCGATCAGAACGGGATATCGTCGTCGAGATCGCGCGAGAAGTTGCCGCCGCCGCCGCCGCGGTTCGACGATGAGGACGATGCCGGAGCGCCGTAGTCATCGCCGTAATCATTGTTGCTGCTGCCGCCGCGGCTGCCGCCGAAGCCGGAGCTCGCACCACCACCGTCGCCGCGGCCATCGAGCATGGTCAGCGTCGAGCTGAAGCCCTGCAGCACCACTTCCGTCGAATAGCGGTCCTGGCCCTGCTGATCCTGCCATTTGCGGGTCTGCAGCTGACCTTCGATATAGAGTTTGGCGCCCTTCTTCACATATTGCTCGACGACCTTGCAGAGGCCTTCGTTGAAGACGACGACAGTGTGCCATTCGGTCTTTTCCCGGCGTTCGCCGGAATTGCGATCACGCCAGGTCTCCGAGGTGGCGATACGGAGATTGGCGATCGGCCGGCCATCCTGAGTGCGGCGGATTTCGGGGTCTGCACCCACGTTTCCAACCAGAATTACCTTGTTTACGCTACCAGCCATGCTTCTCACCCTGCCTGCCGCCCTGCCCGGCGGCGTTTCAATCGATCGGCGCACCTTAAACCATCACGGACCGCCGATGCGCATGGGCGGCATTTAATCCACATGTTTATCCATCAGAAAGCCGCATGCATTCATCAGGAATTTTTGTTCTTTATTTGTTCTAGTTTATCCGTATGATCCTGTCAACAGAATCGAAAACCTTGAACCTTCCCGGATATTCAGCCTCGACTCGCCCGCCGGCATCACTAAATAAGGGCTGTTATCCAGAAAACCAAAGCAGAGACGATGAGCGAACTGAAGACGATCTCCATCCGCGGCGCGCGCGAGCACAATCTGAAGAGCATCGATCTCGATCTGCCGCGCAACAAGCTGATCGTCATGACCGGTCTTTCGGGCTCGGGCAAATCCTCGCTCGCCTTCGACACGATCTACGCCGAGGGCCAGCGGCGCTATGTCGAGAGCTTGTCAGCCTATGCCCGGCAGTTCCTCGAAATGATGCAGAAGCCCGATGTCGACCAGATCGACGGGCTGTCGCCGGCCATTTCAATCGAGCAGAAAACCACCTCGCGCAACCCGCGATCGACGGTCGGCACCGTCACCGAGATCTACGACTATATGCGCCTGCTGTTTGCCCGCGTCGGCGTTCCCTATTCGCCGGCGACCGGCCTGCCGATCGAAAGCCAGACGGTCAGCCAGATGGTCGACCGCATCCTCGCTTTCGGCGAAGGCACCCGTCTTTATATTCTCGCGCCGCTCGTGCGCGGGCGCAAGGGCGAATACAAGAAGGAACTGGCGGAGCTGATGAAGAAGGGCTTCCAGCGCGTCAAGGTCGACGGCCAGTTCTATGAGATCGCCGAGGCGCCGGTTCTCGATAAGAAATACAAGCACGACATCGACGTGGTTGTCGACCGCATCGTTGTACGCTCCGATGTTTCGGCGCGCCTGGCCGACAGCCTGGAGACCTGCCTGAAGCTCGCCGACGGGCTGGCGGTCGCCGAATTCGCCGACAAGCCGCTGCCGCCGGAGGAAACCTCGGCCGGCGGCTCGGCCAACAAGTCGCTGAACGAGACGCATGAGCGCGTGCTGTTTTCGGAGAAATTCGCCTGCCCGGTCTCGGGCTTCACCATCCCGGAGATCGAACCCCGGCTGTTTTCCTTCAACAATCCCTTCGGCGCCTGCCCGACCTGCGACGGCCTCGGCGCCCAGCAGAAGATCGACCCCGACCTGATCGTGCCCGAACCCGAGCGGACGCTACGCGACGGGGCGATCGCACCCTGGGCCAAGTCGACCTCGCCCTACTACAACCAGACGCTGGAAGCGCTCGGCAAACATTACGGCTTCAAGCTCGGCACGCGCTGGAACGACCTTTCCGATGAGGCCAAGGATGTCATTCTCAACGGCACCGACGACAAGATCGAATTCCACTACGCCGACGGCGCGCGCTCCTATACGACCCACAAGAACTTCGAGGGCATCATCACCAATCTCGAGCGCCGCTGGAAGGAGACGGATTCCGCCTGGGCGCGCGAGGATATCGAGCGTTTCATGTCGGCAGCCCCCTGCCCGGCCTGCAATGGCTATCGCCTCAAGCCGGAAGCGCTCGCCGTGAAGATCAATAGGCTCCATATCGGCGAAGTCACCGAGATGTCGATCCGCGTCGCCCGCGACTGGTTCGAGACGCTGCCTGCCAGCTTCAACGCCAAGCAGAACGAGATCGCCGTGCGCATCCTCAAGGAGATCCGCGACCGGCTGCGCTTTTTGAACGATGTCGGCCTGGAATATCTCAGCCTGTCGCGCAACTCCGGCACGCTGTCGGGCGGCGAGAGCCAGCGCATCCGGCTTGCCTCGCAGATCGGCTCCGGGCTGACGGGCGTGCTTTACGTGCTCGACGAGCCGTCGATCGGCCTGCATCAGCGCGACAATGCCCGATTGCTCGACACGCTCAAGCACCTGCGCGATATCGGCAATACGGTCATCGTCGTCGAACACGACGAGGATGCGATCCTGACGGCAGACGACGTCGTCGACATCGGCCCGGCGGCCGGCATCCATGGCGGCCAGGTCATCGCCCATGGCACGCCGCAGGACATCATGGACAATCCGAAGTCGCTGACCGGCAAATATCTCTCGGGCGAACTCGGCGTGCCGGTTCCAGACGAGCGCCGCAAGCCGAAGAAGGGTCGCGAGATCAAGGTCGTCGGCGCGCGCGGCAACAATCTGAAGAATGTCACGGCCTCAATCCCGCTCGGCGTCTTCACCGCGGTGACCGGGGTTTCCGGCGGCGGCAAGTCCACCTTCCTGATCGAGACGCTGTATAAATCGGCGGCGCGCCGGGTCATGGGTGCGCGCGAAATCCCCGCCGATCATGATCGGATCGACGGTTTCGAACATATCGACAAGGTGATCGACATCGACCAGTCGCCGATCGGTCGCACGCCGCGCTCGAACCCGGCGACCTATACCGGCGCCTTCACGCCGATCCGCGATTGGTTCGCCGGCCTGCCGGAAGCCAAGGCGCGCGGCTATCAGCCGGGCCGCTTCTCCTTCAACGTCAAGGGCGGACGCTGCGAAGCCTGCCAGGGCGACGGCGTCATCAAGATCGAGATGCACTTCCTGCCCGACGTCTACGTCACCTGCGACGTCTGTCACGGGAAACGCTATAACAGAGAGACGCTCGACGTCACCTTCAAGCAGAAGTCGATCGCCGACGTGCTCGACATGACGGTGGAGGAAGGCGTCGATTTCTTCGCGGCAGTGCCGGCGGTGCGCGACAAGCTGCAATCGCTGAAGGATGTCGGCCTCGGTTATATCAAGGTCGGCCAGCAGGCCAACACGCTTTCGGGCGGCGAGGCGCAGCGCGTCAAGCTCGCCAAGGAACTGTCGAAACGCTCGACCGGGCGCACGCTCTATATTCTCGACGAACCGACGACCGGCCTGCATTTCCACGACGTCGCCAAGCTGCTCGAAATGCTGCACGAACTCGTCAACCAGGGCAATTCGGTCGTGGTGATCGAGCACAATCTCGAAGTCATCAAGACGGCCGACTGGGTGCTCGATTTCGGGCCAGAAGGCGGCGATGGCGGCGGCGAAATCGTCGCAACCGGCACGCCCGAGGCGATCGTCAAGGAGACGCGGTCCTATACCGGACACTTCCTCAAGGAATTGCTGGAACGGCGGCCGGCCAAGAGGGCGGCTGCGGCGGAATGACGATGAGGCTGGCGTCGCGTGACGATCTCCAAACGATCACGACGCTGACGGCAGCCGCCAATCTGCCTTATACCGAACTCTTCGGCTCGCCACCGATCCCGGTGACGGAAGACTACAAACCACGGATCATGCTGTTCAGCATCGCGGTCTCGCCGGCCTTTCAAGGCGCCGGCCACGGGCTGGCGATGCTCGAATGGCTGGAGGGCAAGGCGCGGGAATTGGCACTGCCAGAGATCCGGCTCTATACCAATGCCCGGATGGAACGGAATATAGCGCTTTATCGCGCCTTCGGATTTCAGGAAACGGGTCGCCGGCCGAACCCGTATCGGCCAGGATGGACGCCAGAGCATGATGCCGAAAAGCGTGCGCGGCTTTCGGACGACATCATGCTCTAATACTTTGATTTAGAACAGGATTCAGATTTCAGGCCGGCCGGCCTAAAATCATCCTTTTCTAGGCGACATGACTACAGAGATTTATGCGGCCTGATGGCTGTCAAAAGGGGAGACGACATGACGAAATCCGGCACTATCCGCACCGGCATCGGCGGCTGGACCTTCGAGCCCTGGCGCGGGCATTTCTTTCCCGATGATCTCAAGCAGAAGGACGAGCTGCATTATGCCAGCCGCCAGCTGAAGGTCATCGAGGTCAATGGCACTTATTACAGCACCCAGAAGCCGGCCGTGTTTGCCAAATGGGCAGCCGACGTGCCCGACGGTTTCATCTTTTCGCTGAAGGCGACGCGGTTTGTCACCAATCGGCGGGTGCTGGCCGAAGCCGGTGAATCGATGGAGCGGTTCCTGTCATCTGGAATCAGCGAACTCGGCGATCATCTCGGGCCGCTGCTCTGGCAGTTCGCGCCGACGAAGAAGTTCGATCCGGAAGATTTCGAAGCCTTCCTGAAGCTGCTGCCGGCAAAACAGGACGGGCTGGCGCTTCGCCACGTTGTCGAGGTCCGGCACGATTCCTTCAAGGTGCCGGAATTCGTCGCCCTGCTTGCCAAATACGGCGTGGCACCGGTCTGCGCCGAACATTTCGAATATCCGATGATCGCCGACGTCACGGCGGATTTCGTCTATGCCAGGCTGCAGAAGGGATCCGACGATATCGCGACCTGCTATCCCGACAAGGAGTTGAAGGCCTGGGCGGACCGGCTTGAGACCTGGGCGGAAGGCAAGGTACCCGACGATCTGCCGCTGATCGATAAAGGCCGCACGGTCAAGGTCGAGCCGCGCGACGTCTTCGCCTTCATGATCCATGAGGGCAAGGTGAACGCACCGCATGGCGCGATCGCCCTGCAGAAATTGCTCGAGAAATAAATCGAGCTAAGAGCCTTTGCTGGTTAGATTGAAGCATTCTGTTGGCTCAAACGGAGTCGGATGGTCGACCGGCCGGCGCGCGTCGTAGCCACGCTCTACGGCCAAGCCGGCCGGTCGATCAGCCGGCCCGTTTCAGCCAACCCTCCCGCAGATTTGCTAGGCAAATCTGCAAGACTTGAAAAGCGCCGGACGCTCTGATCGCTTCGCCACGGCGAAGCGGTGCGGCCGGTGGGCCGGGCATCTCTAGCCAGGATCAGAGGCGATCGGCTCGGACGTACCAAGAGGCATGCCAATCGCCTCTGCCCTGATGAAAATCTGCTCCGGCAGAATGCTTCAATCTCACCAGGAAAGGCTCTATAACGGCAGTACCGCCGCTGCGAGATCTTCCGCCGTCAGCCCTTTGCCGGCGCGGCGGGCAGCCTCTCCATGCAGCCAGACGCCGGCGGCCGCAGCCTCGAAGGCCGGCAGCCCCTGGGCGAGCAATCCGCCGATAATGCCGGCGAGCACATCGCCTGAACCGGCGGTCGCAAGCCAGGCCGGCGCATTGGTATTGATCAGCGCGCGGCCGTCCGGAGAGGCGATGGTGGTATCGGCTCCCTTATAGACGATCGCGGCGTTGGCGCGGCGGGCGGCGGCGAGCGCCTTGTCGACCTTGCCCAGCGCATCGTCGCCGCCGATATCGGGAAACAGCCGCGAAAATTCGCCCTCATGCGGCGTCAGCACCAGGCGCGGCTCGCCTCGGAAAAAATAGAAGAGCTGTTGCGGATCATCCTTGAACGAGGAGATGCCGTCGGCATCGAGCACCAGCCGGCGTTCGGCAAGCGCCGAGACGAAGGCGCGCGCCCGGGCGCCAAAGCCGAAACCGGGACCGAGAACGAAGGTCTGCAGCCGACGGTCCGAGAGCCAGTCTTCGAGCTCGGCCTCGTCGTCGATCGCATGCAGCATCACGGCTGTGAGATGCGCGGCATTGGCGGCCATCGCCGCACCGGGGGCTGCGATCGTCACCAGCCCGGCGCCGGCCCTCAGGCCGGAGAGCGCCGACATGCGCGCAGCACCTGTCTTGTCGGCCTCGCCTGAGAAGACGACCAGATGGCCGCGTTTGTATTTGTGGGTCTCCAGCTGCTCGGGCGGCAGTGCGGCCTTCCAGGCATCCGGCGTGTTCTCGGCGATGAGACCGCCTGCCTTAGCCCTGATGATGCGGGCGGGAATGCCGATATCGAAGACCGCCAGCTCGCCGCATAGCTCCCTGCCCGGCATCAGCAGATGGCCGGGCTTGCGCGTCATGAAGGTGATGGTGTTGCGCGCGCGGAAGGCCGCGCCCAGCACCTTGCCGGTGCGGCCGTCGAGGCCGGAGGGCAGATCGATCGCAAGTACTGGGATATCGGCCTCGGCGACTTGCTCGATCACTGTGCCGACAGCGGCCGGCACCGCGCGACCGAGCCCGGCCCCGAACAGGCCGTCGACGACAACATCGCCACTTTCGGGCTGGTAGAGCTCAAGCCCCTGACCCTGAAATGCGCAGCCGGCCCGAGCGCGGGCGGCGTCGCCTTTCAGCCTGGAGGGATCGCCGAGATGGAAGAGCGCCACCGTCGCTCCGCCTTCCTGCAGATGCCTTGCCGCGACATAGGCGTCGCCGCCATTGTTGCCCGGGCCGCAGAGCACGACGAAGCGCAAAGCAGCCGGATGAAGCCTGAGCGCGGCAGCGGCGACCGCAGCTCCTGCCCGTTCCATCAGACCAAAGGAGTCGATGCCGGACGCGGCGGCAGCCGTATCGACGGCTGCCATTTCGGCTGGCGTAAGGAGAAGGTCGGAGAGATATTTGCTCATCAGCCTATTCAATTCAAAAAACGCTCAAAAAACAACCGCATGAACCAACAAGCGGAAGCTCTTATTTTATGCATTTGCCTATCTTTTCACCGAATCGAGATCTGCTTTGGCAATCGCTTAAAAATCTGATTTTCGCGGTTTTTGATCTGATTTTAGGCAGGAGGCGATGTTTTTTTCACTTCTCCATCACCAAAACCATATCAAATGCCCCGCAAACGGGCCGGTTTTGACAGAATCGCCGTATTTTTTCGCAAAGATGGATTTCAAACTGGCACGATATCTGCATCATATCCGGCGAGCGGGAAACATCCTGCCATAACGGGAGAAGCGGAGAGCATTTTCTCATGAAAAAGATCGAAGCGATCATTAAGCCTTTCAAGCTGGACGAAGTGAAGGAAGCCCTTCAGGAAGTCGGCTTGCAGGGTATCACAGTCACGGAAGCCAAGGGCTTCGGTCGTCAAAAGGGTCACACGGAACTCTACCGCGGCGCCGAATACGTCGTGGATTTCCTGCCGAAGGTGAAAGTGGAGGTCGTGCTGGCCGACGAGAACGCGGAGGCGGTCATCGACGCGATCCGCAAGGCGGCACAGACTGGCCGCATCGGCGACGGAAAGATCTTCGTCTCCAATGTCGAAGAGGTTATCCGCATCCGCACCGGCGAGACCGGCATCGATGCCATCTGACCACTTTGCCTACCGCACAAAGTCCGATACCGTCACCGCGCCCACCTATTGTCATTGCAAATTGGAGGAAGGTATTTAATGGCGACCGCAAGCGAAATTTTGAAGCAGATCCAGGAGAACGACGTCAAGTTCGTCGATCTGCGCTTCACCGACCCGAAGGGCAAGCTGCAGCATGTGACGATGGACGTTGCCAGCGTCGACGAGGACATGTTCGCTGACGGCGTGATGTTCGACGGCTCCTCGATCGGCGGCTGGAAGGCCATCAACGAGTCCGACATGGTGCTGATGCCCGACACCGAAACGGTGCATATGGACCCGTTCTTCGCTCAGTCGACCATGGTTATCGTCTGCGATATTCTCGATCCGGTTTCCGGCGAAGCCTATAATCGCGATCCGCGCGGCACCGCCAAGAAGGCCGAAGCCTATCTCAAGGCCTCTGGCATCGGCGACACGATTTTCGTCGGCCCGGAAGCCGAATTCTTCGTCTTCGACGACGTCAAGTACAAGGCAGATCCGTACAATACCGGCTTCAAGCTGGATTCGACCGAACTGCCCTCGAACGACGACACAGATTACGAAACCGGCAACCTTGGCCATCGTCCGCGCGTCAAGGGCGGCTATTTCCCGGTTCCACCGGTCGACAGCGCCCAGGACATGCGTTCGGAAATGCTGACGGTTCTCTCCGAAATGGGCGTCGTCGTCGAAAAGCATCACCATGAAGTGGCGGCCGCCCAGCACGAACTCGGCATCAAGTTCGACACGCTGGTGCGCAACGCCGACAAGATGCAGATCTACAAATACGTCGTGCACCAGGTGGCGAACGCCTATGGCAAGACCGCGACCTTCATGCCGAAGCCGATCTTCGGAGACAATGGCTCGGGCATGCACGTGCACCAGTCGATCTGGAAAGGCGGCAAGCCGACCTTTGCCGGCGACGAATATGCCGGCCTCTCCGAGACCTGCCTTTACTATATCGGCGGCATCATCAAGCACGCCAAGGCGATCAACGCCTTCACCAACCCGTCGACAAACTCCTACAAGCGTCTCGTTCCGGGTTATGAAGCGCCGGTGCTGCTCGCCTATTCGGCCCGCAACCGCTCGGCCTCCTGCCGCATTCCTTTCGGCTCGAACCCGAAAGCCAAGCGCGTCGAAGTCCGCTTCCCGGATCCGACCGCAAACCCCTACCTCGCCTTCGCCGCCATGCTGATGGCCGGCCTCGACGGCATCAAGAACAAGATCCATCCCGGCAAGGCCATGGACAAGGATCTCTACGACCTGCCGCCGAAGGAATTGAAGAAGATTCCGACCGTCTGCGGCTCGTTGCGCGAGGCGCTGGAAAGCCTCGATAAGGACCGCAAGTTCCTGACGGCCGGCGGCGTCTTCGACGACGACCAGATCGATGCCTTCATCGAGTTGAAGATGGCAGAGGTAATGCGTTTCGAAATGACGCCGCACCCGGTCGAATACGACATGTATTATTCGGCCTGATCAATCGAAGACCGAAAGCCCCGGCTTGCTGGGGCTTTCGCCTCCCACGTCACGAACGGCAGACGGCGAGGATATGACGTTCATGTGACGAACCGGCTCAAAAATCTTGATTTATGAGCCACCAATCACCAAATTCGGTGATGAAAGGAAGTCGTACCATGAAAGAAAGAATAGCAAAGTTCAGTATTGGCGAAGTGGTCCGGCACAAGGTATTCCCGTTTCGCGGCGTCATCTTCGACGTGGATCCGGAGTTCGCGAATACGGAGGAGTGGTGGAATTCCATTCCCGCCGAGGTGCGCCCCAGCAAGGACCAGCCCTTCTACCATCTGCTCGCCGAGAATGACGAAAGCGAATATGTCGCCTATGTCTCCGAGCAGAACCTCGTGAATGACGAAAGCGGGACTCCGCTTCGCAATCCGCAGATCTATCAGATTTTCGATCAGGCCCCGTCGGGGCAGTTCAAACCCAAGATGAGCTTCGCCCATTAAGTCAGACGTGCCGACGTTGAAACAAGGCCTCGCCTCTCCCAGCGGGGCCTTTTTCTTTTGGCTTGCGCGGAAAGCCCGGGCTGCCGCCAGCCTTTGCCCGTTCTGACGGGAGAAGGGAATAAAGCCGCGACCTCTCTTCACTCACATCTCACCTCCCCTCTCCCCGTTTACGGGAACGGGTTAGGGGCAATTCCACGGCACGAACATACAATCGAGCCCCAAAGCCCAGCGAGGCAAGCGGCTTATCCATAAAAAAACCCGGCCTGAAGCCGGGTTTCTAACTCGATACGGCGGCAGGATTACTGCGCCTTGGCTGCCTTCTGGGCGTCTTCCAGCTTCTTGCGGGCTTCGTCAGCCTTCTTCTGCATGCCTTCCTGCAGGCTGCGCTGGCTTTCAGCAAGCTTATTTTCGGTAACCGGTTCGCCGTCATAAGCGCCGGTGAAGCCTTCGAGCGAGATCTTGATCGGGTTCGGGGCGCGGCGGAAGTTGATCGACGTAAAGATCACGTCGCTGCCCTTCTTGAGGCTGGCGATCATCGCATCGGTGAGCGGGATTTCGGCGGTGCATTTGTCCGGCAGGCAGACGGCGTAATCGAGCTTCTGGCCCTTGCCACCATCGATCTGCATCATGATTCCAGGAGGAATCAGGCGCGCGGTGGGAACGGAGACCTGCAGAATCTTGCGGTTGATCTTGCCGGTGACCGAGATCAGGCCGACGGCCGTGACGAGCTGGCCGCCATTGGCGAGGATCAGGTTCTGGACGACACAGATGTCGTTGTCTTCCTGCTTGGTGCAGGTCTTGTACCAGCCGAGCTTGGGGGCGCCGACGCCCTGGGCGGGACCTGGAGCCGCCGCATCCTGGGCGAAGGAGGAGACCGGAGCCGAAGCGGCGCCGAACATCACTGCCAGAACGGACAGTGCTGCCCGCATTTTCTTTTCAGACTTGAACATCATAACGAATTCCGTCTCCTGATATCCGTTCGGGGCAGCGACGTGCCGCCCCAACCATCGGGTCGTTCGGCACTCACCTCATGGAAAAATGAGGCAAATGCATGACCCCGAAACTTCGGGTTCACCTGTTACATCGCAGCGTTCAAGATATCCAGCTTTTCTTTGGCAATTTGAGGAGCAATTTCGCCGCCACGCCAAAGAAATCGCGTCCGCGTGTTGGAATCGGTCGACCCCATGCTAATCTCCGGCGTGAATCGTGCCCATTTTCGCGGATTTCAAGGATTGCCGAATGCTCCGGATCGTCGTCCCCCTCGTCCTCTCGCTGCTCTGCGGCACCGTCGCTGCCCAACCGCTGCACGGCATTGCGATGCATGGCGAACCGACCCTGCCGCCGAATTACACGCACTTCGCTTACGTCAATCCAGACGTCAAGAAGGGCGGCAAGATCACCTATGGCGTCGTTGGTACTTTCGACAACCTCAACCCCTTCATTCTGAAGAGCATGCGCACGACGGCACGCGGCATGTGGGACCCGGACTACGGCAACCTTGTCTACGAATCGCTAATGCAGCGCTCCAGGGACGAGCCCTTCACGCTTTACGGCCTGCTTGCCCAGACCGTCGAATGGGACGACGACAGGAGCTTCATTCAGTTCAACCTCAACCCCAAAGCAAAATGGTCCGACGGCCAGCCGGTAACGCCCGAGGATGTGATGTTCAGCTTCGAGCTGTTGCGTGACAAAGGCCGCGTCCCTTTCGCCAACCGCCTCAAGGTCGTCGCCAAGATGGAGAAGGTCGGCGAACACAGCGTGCGCTTTACCTTCAATGACAAGGCCGACCGAGAGACGCCATTGATTTTCGGCCTTTTCCCGGTGCTGCCGAAACATGCGATCGATGCCGAAACCTTTGATCGCACATCGCTGACGCCGCCGGTCGGTTCCGGCCCCTATAAGGTGAAGGTGGTGAAGCCCGGCGAAAGCATCACCTACGAGCGCGACCCGAATTACTGGGGCAAGGACATTCCTGCCAAGGTCGGCTCCGACAATTACGATCAGATCACCGTCCAGTATTACCTGCAGGACACGACGCTGTTCGAAGCCTTCAAGAAGGGCGACGTCGACATCTATCCCGACGGCAATCCCGGTCACTGGGCCAATGCCTATAATTTCCCCGCCGCCACCTCCGGGGCTATCATCAAGGACGTGTTCACGCCGAAACTGCCGAGCGGCATGCTCGGCTTCGTCTTCAACACGCGCCGGCCGATCTTTGCCGATCCGAAAGTGCGTGAAGGCCTGTCGCTGGTGTTCGATTTTGAATGGGCGAACAAGAACCTCTATTCCGGCGCCTACAAGCGCACGCAAAGCTTCTGGCAGAATTCCGAGCTTTCGAGTTTCGGCGTTCCCGCCAATGCCGCGGAGATGGCGCTGCTCGGGCCTATCAAGGACAAGATCGCGCCCGCGATTCTCGATGGCACATACAAGCTGCCGGTCACCGACGGCTCCGGCCGCGACCGTAACGTACTGAAGCAGGCGGTCGCGCAGTTGAAGCAGGGCGGCTATACGATCCAGGGCGGCAAGATGGTCGACGCCTCGGGGCGCCAGCTCGCGTTCGAAATCATGACGCAGAATGCCGACCAGGAAAAGCTCGCTGTCGCTTACCAGCGTTCGCTGCAGGCGATCGGCATCGCCGCGTCGATCCGCACGGTCGATGATTCGCAGTATCAGAGCCGAACGAACAGCTTCGATTACGACATGATCATGAAGTCCTTTACCTCTTCGCTGTCACCTGGAAACGAGCAGCTTGGCCGCTGGTCCTCGGCTGCACGCACGCGCGAGGGCTCGGACAGCTTTGCCGGCGCCAACGATCCCGATCTCGACACGCTGATCGACCATCTGCTGAAGGCGCGCTCGGCGGAGGAATTCACCGCTGCGGTGCGCGCCTACGACCGGCTGCTGCTATCGAGCCACTACGTGCTGCCGCTCTATCATATGGACCAGCAATGGGTGGCGCGCAGCAAGCGCATCGGCCGTCCCGAGACGGTTCCGCTTTACGGCTATCAGCTGCCGGTTTGGTGGGATACAAGCGCCCAATAGAAGCGCCGAACGCCGCGGCCCGATGTCTCCTCCGGAGACACAGAGAATAAGGAAAATGATCATGGAGCGTATCACCATCGACGTTGTCTCGGATGTCGTCTGCCCCTGGTGCTATCTCGGCAAGGCGCGCCTCGAGCTCGCCATTGCCGAAGTGCAGGACGAAATCGGCGTCGACATCAACTGGCGGCCGTACCGGCTCAATCCCGACTATCCCAAGGAAGGCGTCGACCAGAAGAAGGCGCTGGCTGAGAAGCTCGGCGGCGAGGAGCGGGTGGCGCAAGCCCACAAGATGCTGACCGATCTCGGCCGCGAGGTCGGCATCGCCTTCGATTTCGAGGCGATCAAGATCGGCCCGAACACGCTCGATGCGCACCGGCTGATCCACTGGGCGATGATCGAAGGCCGCGAGGCGCAGGACAGGGTGGTTGACGCCCTGTTCAAGGCCAACTTCGAAGAAGGCCGCAATGTCGGCGACCATGCCGTGCTGCTCGATATCGCCGAAAAGGCCGGCCTCGACCGCTCGGTCATCGCCTCTCTGCTTGCCTCCGAAGCCGACAGCGATCTGATCGTCGCCGAAATCAAGGCTGCGCAGGAAATGGGCGTCAACGGTGTGCCCTTCTTCATCTTCGATCAGCAATATGCGGTTAGCGGCGCCCAGACGCCGGATGTGCTGGCGGGTGCACTGCGCGATATTGCCAAGGCGAAGGCCGAGGCGCGATCGGGGCTCAACTAACAGACGCCGGGGCCGGATACCGCCATAGTTTCACCCCAGAGCCGGAATGCAGCGCACCTCGGTCTTCACCGAATTGGCGATGAAGCATTCGTCGTGGGCGCGATGATGCAGCGCTTCGAGTTCGCTCAACGAGGGCTGCTTGTCGCCAGAGACGACGACATGCGGTCGGAGCGTCACGACAGTCATGGCAAGACGGCCATCGGCATTCTGCTCCATGATGCCTTCCGCAGTATCAGTGTAGCTGTCGACGCAAAAGCCCTGTTTGGCGGCAATCGACAGGAACCAGAGCATGTGACAGCTGGAGAGCGAGGCGACGAAAGCCTCTTCGGGATCGACGGCGTCTTCGGCGGAATAGGGCAGCGGAACGACATGCGCCGAGGAGGACGCCCTCACCTCGATGCCGCCGTCGAAGGTCCAGCGATGGGCGCGGCTGTAGCGGTTGTCGGTGAAGGTTTCGCCGTTGCGCTCCCAGACGATCGTTGCGCCGTATGTCGCCATGCCTGACTCCCTCGGTTTATTTCGCCATCTCGGCCAGTTGCGTCATGATAACAGCGGCGCCTTGCAGACGCTTTTCCGGGGTCGGCAGGTCGCGGGTCAGGAACAGGCTGTGGTCGGGGCGGATCTTCGCCATCGTGCCCTGCTTGCCGATATAACCGACGAGATTTGCGGGGTTCGGGAATTCCTTGTTGCGGAACTGCACGACAACGCCTTTCGGGCCGGCGTCGAGCTTTTCGACATTGGCGGTGCGGCAGAGCGACTTGATGTAGACGATCTTCAGGAGATGCTGGACTTCGATCGGCATCGGGCCGAAGCGGTCGATCATCTCCGCGCCGAAGCCGTCGATCTCCTTGAGTTCGGTGAGTTCGCCTAGACGGCGGTAAAGCGCCATGCGCAGATGCAGATCGGGAACGTAATCCTCCGGGATCATTACGGTCGTGCCGACCGAGATCTGCGGCGACCAGCCTGTGTCGTGGATCTCGTCGACGCCCTTGACCTCGGCGACCGCCTCTTCCAGCATCTGCTGATAGAGCTCGAAGCCGACTTCCTTGATATGGCCGGACTGCTCTTCGCCGAGCAGGTTGCCGGCGCCGCGGATATCGAGGTCGTGGCTTGCCAGCTGGAAGCCGGCGCCGAGCGTATCCAGGGACTGCAGCACCTTGAGGCGGCGGTCTGCCGTCGCCGTCAGCACCTTGTTCACAGGCAGGGTGAAGAGTGCGAAAGCGCGCACCTTCGAGCGGCCGACGCGGCCGCGCAGCTGATAGAGCTGGGCAAGGCCGAACATATCGGCGCGGTGGACGATCAACGTGTTGGCTGTCGGCACGTCGAGGCCGGATTCGACGATGGTGGTCGACAGCAACACGTCGTAGCGGCCTTCATAAAAGGCGTTCATGATGTCTTCGAGCTCGCCGGCCGGCATCTGGCCATGAGCAACGGCGACCTTCAGCTCCGGCACATCGGACTGCAGGAAGGCATGCACATCGGCAAGATCGGCAAGCCTCGGGCAGACATAGAAGCTCTGGCCGCCGCGATAGTGCTCGCGCATCAGCGTCTCGCGGATGACCAGGCTGTCGAAAGGCGAGATGAAGGTGCGCACCGCCATGCGATCGACCGGCGGCGTGGTGATCAGAGACAGTTCGCGCACGCCGGTCATGGCGAGCTGCAGCGTGCGCGGGATCGGTGTGGCCGACAGCGTCAGAACGTGCACGTCGCTCTTCAGCTCCTTCAGACGCTCCTTGTGCTTGACGCCGAAATGCTGCTCCTCGTCGATGACGAGCAGGCCGAGATTGGCGAATTTGATGCCGGCGCCGAGCAGCGCATGGGTACCGACAACGATATCGGTCTTGCCTTCGGAGACTTCCTTCTTGGTCAGTGCCAGTTCCTTGGCACCGACAAGCCGCGAGGCTTGCTGGATGCGCACCGGCAGGCCGCGAAAACGCTCGGAGAAAGTCTTGAAATGCTGACGCGCGAGCAAGGTCGTCGGCACCACGACGGCAACCTGGACGCCGTTCATCGCGGCGACGAAGGCGGCGCGCAAGGCCACTTCGGTCTTGCCGAAGCCGACGTCGCCGCAGACGAGACGATCCATCGGCCGGCCGGCACCCAGGTCTGAGCGTACGGCTTCGATGGCATTGTCCTGGTCCTCGGTCTCGTCATAGGGGAAGCGGGCGGAAAACTCGTCGTAAAGGCCGTCCGGGGTCGTCAGAACAGGCGCGTGGCGCGTCAGACGCTCGGCGGCGATGCGGATCAGCGCGTCCGCCATATCGAGCAACCGCTTCTTGAGCTTGGCCTTGCGCATCTGCCAAGCGCCGCCGCCGAGCTTGTCGAGTTGAGCCTCGGTGCCCTCGCCGCCGTAGCGCGAGAGAAGATCGATGTTTTCGACCGGCAGGAAGAGCTTGGCCTCGTCGGCATATTGCAGTTCGAGGCAGGCATGCGGGGCGCCTGCCGCCTCGATGGTCCTGAGACCGATAAAACGGCCGATGCCGTGTTCGGCATGGACGACGATCGAGCCCTCGTCGAGGCCGGCGACCTCGGCGATGAAATCGGCGGCGCGCTTGCGGCGCTTGGAGCGGCGCACCATGCGGTCGCCGAGAATATCCTGCTCGCCGATAACGACGAGATCGCCGGCCTCGAAGCCGGATTCGAGATTGAGCACGGCGGCGGCGGCCTCGCCTTTGCCCAGGGCCCCGAGATCCTTCAGCGCCTCGACCGGCTTCACCTTTTCCAAGCCGTGCTCGTTCAGCACCTGCAGCAGCCGCTCCAGCGAACCTTCGGTCCAGGCGGTGACCAGCACTTTCGCCCCGCTGGCGCGGCGGTCGGCGATATGCTTGACGACGACGTCGAAGATATTGACGCGCTCGGCATCACCGCCGCCCTCGGCATTCGAGCGCGCCCAGCGCTGGCCCTGGCGGGCTTCGATATTGACGACCCGCCTCGCCTCGCCCTCGATTTCATTGAAAGGGCTGACGCGGATCGCGCCGAGCGCGTCGAGAGTCTTGGCGAAAAGTTTGCTGTCCAGGTAGAGCTGACCCGGCGCCACCGGCTTGTAGGGCGTACCCTGCGCCATCTGGCCCTTGGCCGGCTGGCCGGAATTCAGGCGGGCGTCGAAATAATCGAGGACGAGCTTGGAGCGTTCTTCCGCCGCCTCCCGCACGGTGTGGTCGGTGACAAGACGGAAACCGCTGAGATAATCGAAGACGGTATCGAGCCTCTCGTAGAAGAACGGCAGCCAATGCTCCATGCCGGGGTAACGGCGGCCTTCCGAGACGGCGAGATAGAGCGCGTCATCGCGTGTCGTCGCGCCGAAAGCCGAGAGGTAATTCTTGCGGAAGCGGCTGATCGTATCCGGTGTCAGCGTCACCTCGCTCATCGGGTTGAGATCAAGCGAGCGCACCTGGCCGGTCGTGCGCTGGCTTGCCGGATCGAAGCTGCGGATCGATTCCAGCGTATCCCCGAAGAAATCGAGGCGGACCGGCTCTTCCGATCCCGGCACGAAGACGTCAAGAATGCCGCCGCGCACGGCATATTCGCCGACCTCGCGAACGGTGGCGACGCGATCGAAACCGTTGCGCTCCAGGCGGCCGGCGAGATCGTCCATGCGCAGCTGGTTGCCGGGTCGGGCCGAAAAGCTCAGACTTTCGATGACATCATGCGGCGCCACCTTCTGCAGCATGGCATTGGCGGTGACGAGGACTATGGCAGCATGCGGCTTTTTGCGGTGAGCGATGAGGCCGCCGAGTGCGGCAAGCCGACGGGCCGAGGTATCGGCGCTCGGCGAGACGCGGTCATAGGGCAGACAGTCCCAGGCCGGCAGGGTGAGAACCGGAATGTCGGGGGCGACGAAGCCCAGCATCTGCTCGAGATCGGCCATGCGGTGGCCGTCCGACATGACATAGGCGACCGGTTCCCCCGCGCGGGCGAGCTCGGCGAGCAGCAGCGGTTCGAGGCCGGCAGGCACATTGCCGATCGTCAGCGGCTCGGCAATGGCCGCAAGCTTCTTCGCATCGAAACCAGGGATCATTCCGGCGTCCTGAGGGGCTTGTCGAAATCGGGCGTGTAGGCGGCAAGGCGGGCAAACATCGGTGTCTGGAAACGCTCAGGCACCGGCCATGTTCCCATGATCCAGCGAACAAGATCATTGTCCTCTTCGGCCATGATCGTCTCGAACTCGTCGAGTTCGGCTTCCGAAAGCGTCGCGATCTCGGCCTCGGCGAACTGGCCGAAGACCAGGTCCATCTCGCGGATGCCTCGATGCCAGCAGCGGAAAAGGATGCGGCGGCGGCGCGGGTCGAGACCGGCACTCGTGAGCGTGACACCTGTCATGGCATTACCTTCCTGTTGATGCGCCTCTATAGCCCCTGGAAAGCGGCTTGTCAGCCTTGCCAAGGCCGCATTGTTCATCGCATTTTGACCGCATGCGCCCCGCCATTCTCGATCCGCTGTTTTCCCCCATTTCGGGCCTTCCGGGCGTCGGTCCGAAAATCGCCGAACTGCTGGTCAAGCTGCTCGGTCGCGAGACGCCGGAGGATTGCCGGATTATCGATCTCCTCTTCCACGCGCCCTTCTCGCTGATCGACCGGCGCAACCAGCCGGGAATCGCTCGCGCGCCGCAGGGCGCGATCGTGACGATCACCGCCCGTGTCGACCGCCACCAGGTGCCGCCGCGCGGCAAAAGCAATGTGCCCTACCGCGTCTTCCTGCATGACGAGACCGGCGAACTGACGCTGGTCTTCTTCCGCGGACAGGCGGCATGGCTGGAAAAGCAGTTGCCTGTTGATGCTGAGGTGACGGTCAGCGGCAAGGTCGACTGGTTCAACGGCCGCGCCTCGATGGTGCATCCGGACTATATCGTCAGGGCTGACGAGGTGGAGAACCTGCCGCTGGTCGAGCCGATCTATCCGCTGACGGCGGGGCTTTCGCCGAAGACATTGCGCAAGATCATCGACGCCGCCTTGCCGCGGTTTCCCGAGCTGCCGGAATGGATCGACCCGGCCCTGGCGCAGAAGCAGGGCCTGCCGCCGATCCGCGACAGTTTCCATAGGCTGCACGAGCCGCGCGATCCCGCCGATATCGATCCGCAGGCCCCAGCGCGGCGGCGGCTCGCCTATGACGAGTTCCTCGCCGGCCAGCTGTCGCTGAGCCTGGTGCGCCAGAGGCTGCGCAAGGTCGCGGGCCAGCCGGTGCAGGCGACGGGTGCGGTCAGCGGCAAGATCCTGAAGACCCTGCCCTTCTCGCTGACATCAAGCCAGAACGAGGCGATCGCCGACATTCTGAAGGACATGGCCGGCACCGACCGCATGCTGCGGCTGCTGCAGGGCGATGTCGGTTCCGGCAAGACGCTGGTGGCGCTGATGTCGATGGCGGCGGTGATCGAGAGCGGCGGCCAGGCGGTGCTGATGGCGCCGACCGAAATCCTGGCGCGCCAGCACCACGCGACGATCTCGAAATTCGCAGCCTCCGCCGGGCTCGGCATCGAGGTGTTGACCGGGCGCACCAAAGGACGCGAGCGGGAGGAGATCCTGGAGCGCATAGCCTCGGGTGCGGCGCAGGTCATCATCGGCACCCATGCGCTGTTCCAGGATACTGTATCTTACGCCAATCTCATGCTGGCCGTCGTCGACGAGCAGCACCGTTTCGGCGTGCATCAGCGGCTCAGGCTGACGGCCAAGGGCATCTCGCCGCACATGCTTGTGATGACGGCGACGCCGATTCCGCGCACCCTGGTGCTTGCCGCCTTCGGCGACATGGACGTTTCCAAGCTCACGGAAAAGCCGGCCGGCCGCAAGCCGATCCAGACGATCACCGTGCCGATGGAGCGCACCGGCGAAATCGTCGACCGATTGCAGAGCGCCCTTGCCGAGGGCAAGAAGGCCTACTGGATCTGCCCGCTGGTCGAAGAGTCCGAAGAGCTCGACCTGATGTCGGCCGAGGAGCGGCATGCGACGCTTGTTGCCGCGCTCGGCCCCGATATCGGCCTCATCCACGGCCGCATGAGCGGGCCGGAGAAGGATGCGGCGATGATCGCCTTCAAGAACGGCGAGACCCGGCTGCTCGTCGCCACCACCGTCGTCGAGGTCGGCGTCGACGTGCCGGATGCGACGATCATGGTGATCGAACATGCCGAACGCTTCGGCCTAGCGCAATTGCACCAGCTGCGCGGCCGCGTCGGGCGCGGCGACGAGGCCTCGACCTGCATCCTGCTCTACAAGGGGCCGCTCGGCGAGACCGGCCACGCCCGGCTTTCGATCATGCGGGAGACAGAGGATGGCTTCCGCATTGCAGAAGAGGATCTGAAGCTGCGCGGTGAAGGCGAATTGCTCGGCACAAGACAATCCGGCACACCGGGCTTTCGTATCGCCAGCCTCGAGGCGCATGCCGACCTGCTGGAGATCGCCCGCAAGGATGCCGCTTACCTGATCGAACGCGATCCGGAATTGACCACGGAGAGGGGAACGGCGATCCGCACCCTGCTCTATCTTTTCCGCCGCGACGAGGCGATCCGGTTCTTGAGAGCGGGTTAATCAGCCTTGGAAACCGCCACCGGCTTCGGCCGCGGCAAATGCTTCTGCTTCGGCTCCGGCTGCGGGGTTTCAGGAGCCACCAGACCGCCCGAAATCAGGAACTTGGCGGCATCTTCCGGCGACATGTCGAGCAAGACGATCTTCTCACGTGGAACGAAGACGAGGAAACCAGCCGTCGGCACCGGCGTCGGCGGCAGGAAGACCGCCACCATATCCTGGCCCATGGCATTGAACTTAGACGCGATTTCACCTTTGGCGTCGGTGGCGACGAAAACCAGTGCCCAGAGACCTGGACTTGGATATTCGATGAGGCCGACTTTCTTGAAGGAGTTCGACTGCTCCTTCAGCACGGTTTCGAAAATCTGCTTCACGCTTCTGTAGATCGTCCGCACCAGCGGCATGCGCTGGACGATCGATTCGCCGAAACCGACGATGCTCTGGCCGATGAGGTTCTTGCCGAGGAAGCCAACGACGGTGATCAGCACGACGGCAGTCAACAAGCCGAAACCGGGAATGGCGAAATTGAGATAGCTTTCCGGATTCCAGCGTGCCGGAATATAGGGCCTGACCCAGCTGTCCGACCAGTGGATGAATGTCCAGGTCAGCCAGATGGTAATCGCGATCGGCGCGCAGATGATCAGGCCTGCGAGAAAATTATTCCTCAGCCGGGTCGCGACCGGCATTCTGGGGGCGTTGTCGGCCATCGTTTCCTGATGAACTCCATCTCAGTCCTGGACGGGCCGGAATACCGGCCCTTCCCCCTTGTCCGTACACCAAAATTGCCAGAATTCGGGGCGCCGCACAATATGTTTCGGCGCGAAGATCCCAACCCTAAAGGCTTATTCCACGGTCACCGATTTCGCCAGATTGCGGGGCTGGTCGACATCGGTGCCCATGAAGACAGCGGTGTGATAGGCGAGCAGCTGGATCGGCAGCGAGAAGATCATCGGCGCGATGATTTCGTCGACCACGGGAAGGGTGATCGTCGCCATCGTCGGCAGTTTCGAGGCTGCCGCACCCGCCTCGTCGGTGATGAAGATGATACGGCCGCCGCGGGCTGCAACCTCCTGCATGTTCGAGACGGTCTTTTCGAAGAAACGATCGTAGGGGGCGATGACGATGACGGGCATGTTCTCGTCGATCAGCGCGATCGGCCCATGCTTCAATTCGCCGGCGGCATAACCTTCGGCGTGGATGTAGGAGATTTCCTTGAGCTTCAGCGCGCCTTCCATGGCGAGCGGGAAGCTGGTGCCGCGGCCAAGATAAAGCACGTCCTTACATTTCGACAGTTCGCGTGAAAGGCTTTCCATCTGCGGCTGGATGAGGTTGAGCACCCGGCTCATGATGCGCGGCATTTCGGCGAGATGACGCACCAGCGCCCTCTCCTCCTCAGCGCTCACCGTGCCACGTGCCTTGCCGGCGCCGATCGCCAGCGACGCCAGCACAGCAAGCTGGCAGGTGAAGGCCTTGGTCGAGGCGACGCCGATTTCGGGGCCAGCCATGATCGGGAAGACGGCGTCGGATTCGCGGGCGATCGTCGATTCGCGGACATTGACGACTGCGCCGATCTTCAGGCCGTTCTCCCGGCAATAGCGCAGCGATGCCAGCGTATCGGCGGTCTCGCCGGACTGGGAGATGAAGAGCGCTGCCTGCGACGGCGAAAGCGGCATTTCGCGATAGCGGAATTCCGAGGCGACGTCGATCTCCACCGGCAGTCGGGCATATCGCTCGAACCAGTATTTGCCGACGAGACCGGCAAGATAGGCGGTGCCGCAGGCAGAAATCGCCAGGCCGCTCGCCGCTTTGAAATCGATCGCCGCGGCGTTGGCGCCGATCGTGTTCTCCGCGAAATCCACATAGTGGCTGAGCGCGTGGGAGATCACCTCCGGCTGCTCGTAGATTTCCTTTTCCATGAAGTGGCGGTGGTTGCCCTTGTCGACGACATAGGCGGTCGCCTGCGAGATCTGGCGGGCGCGCTTGACCGGCTTGCCGGTGAAATCGACCACCGAGACGCTATCCCGCGTGATGACGGCGCAGTCGCCGTCGACGAGATAGGTGATTTCGTTGGTGAAGGGCGAGAGCGCGATGGCGTCCGAGCCGAGAAACATCTCGCCGCGGCCGTAGCCGACGGCAAGCGGCGGGCCGGAACGGGCGGCCATGATCGTGCCGGGATCGGCCTTGAGCATGACGGCCAGCGCATAGGCGCCGGTCACGCGGTTCAGCATCTTCAGCATGGCGGCGCGCGGATCGAAGCCCTCGCGCACATATTTTGCCATCAGCTGGGCGACGACCTCGGTGTCGGTCTGGGTTTCGAAGACCGAGCCGTCCGCGGTCAACTCGTCACGAAGCTCGGAGAAATTCTCGATGATGCCGTTATGGACGACGGCGACGCCTTCGACGAAATGCGGATGGGCATTGGTCTCGTTCGGCACGCCATGAGTGGCCCAGCGGGTATGGGCGATTCCGACCAGACCCGGCAGCGGTTCCGCATCGAGGCGTTTTTCGAGATTGAAGAGCTTGCCCTCGGCGCGGCGGCGATCCATCACGCCCTCATGGATGGTGGCGACGCCGGCGGAATCATAACCGCGATATTCGAGACGCTTCAGCGCATCGACCAGGCGCCCGGCGACAGGCTGAGTTCCGACGATCCCCACAATTCCGCACATGCAATATCCCCATAAGCCTTCGATAACGAGGCCAGTCCTAACGATTTCCGCTTATTTCTCAATGGCCTCGGCGGTCACTTTCAATTTCCGCCGGTTACGCAAAGCGTCCCTCAGGCTTTCGCCTTCTTTGCCGCCTTGATGGTGAGCGCGCGTTCGCGCAGCAAGGACGCGCGACCGGGCTTGATCTCCTGGCGGGCGCGGCCGAGGGCCAGCGCATCGGCCGGCACGTCGGCGGTGATGACGCTGCCGGAGCCGACATAGGCGCCGTCGCCGATCGTCACCGGCGCGACCAGCGAGGAGTTGGAGCCGATAAAGGCGTTCTCGCCGATCACCGTCTCGCTTTTGTTGACCCCGTCATAATTGCAGGTGATCGTGCCGGCGCCGATATTGCTGCCGGCGCCGATGACGGCATCGCCGATGTAAGTGAGATGGTTGACCTTGGCGCCCTCGCCGATCCGGCCGTTCTTCACCTCGCAGAAATTGCCGACCTTGGAACCATTGGCGAGATCGGCCCCCGGCCGCAGTCGCGCGAAGGGGCCGACGGTAGCGCCCTCACTGACATGGGCGCCTTCGATATGCGAGAAGGCGTGAATGACGGCGCCGCTGTTGATCACCGCGCCGGGACCGAAGACAACATTCGGTTCGATCAGCGCATCCTGGCCGATGACGGTATCGTAGGAGAGGAACACCGTTTCCGGTGCGATCATGGTGACGCCCGCCAGCATCATCTCGCGGCGGCGGCGCTCCTGCCAGAAGCGCTCGATGACGGCGAGTTCGGCGCGGTTGTTGCAGCCGGTCATCTCGATTTCGGGGGCGTCGACGGCAGTGACGCGGCCGCCGAGCGAGCGGGCGATCTCGACGAGATCGGTCAGATAGAATTCGCCCTTGGCATTGGCATTGCCGATGCGCGAGAGCAGATCGAGCGCCTTGCGGCCGTTGATCGCCATCAGCCCGCTGTTGCACCAGGTGACAGCGCGCTCGGCATCGGTCGCATCCTTCTCCTCGCGGATGGCGATCAATTCGCCGTCCTTGACGAGAAGCCGGCCATAGCCGGTCGGACGGTCGGTGTGAAAGCCGATGACGACGATGTCGCTGCCATCGGCAAGACCCTGGCGGGCGGCTTTCAGCGGGCCGTCGGTCTGCAGCGGCACGTCGCCATAGGTGACGAGGATATCATCATACCCCCTGGCGATCGCTTCGCGCGCCGCCAGCACCGCATGGCCGGTGCCGAGGCGCTGCTGCTGGAGATAGGATTCGACGCCGACACCATCGATGCTGGCGGCCTTTGCCACCTCCTCGGCGTCGCGGCCTACGACAAGGGCGACGGAGGAAATGCCGGCGGAAGCGACCGCCTCGACCACGTGGGCGATCATCGGCCGCCCGGCGACCGGATGCAGCACCTTCGATTTCGAGGATTTCATCCGCGTGCTGTCACCGGCAGCAAGGATGACGGCAAGGCAAGTACGTTCCATGATCTGCTCCGCGAATCCGCGCGATAAGGCGGCTTTGCTGCCTCATACTGCATAATTCCTGAAATCGGAATCGATTTTCGGCCGCCGCGATAGAAGGATCGAAGTGCGGCGGCGTACTTTGCGCGTCTCCAAAGAAGCGCAAAGCCACAGCTCAGGCAAAGCCCCTACTTAGGTGAAATTTCCGGCGAAAGCGGCTCCATGACATCAGGAGAGCCGCTGGTCGCAAAGGATTCGCGCACATGATCGCGGCCGTCCAAGATGACGACCTCCATCGCCCGGCGCGCGGCGGCGCTATCACCGGCAGCGATGGCATCGACGATGCGCATATGGGTGTCGGCAATATTGGCAAACCCATTTTCGGAAGGCGGCGTACTGATGCGGAACATGCCGACGAGAGCCGCCTCGATGAGGCTGCCGAGCGTGCGCATGAAGGGATTGTGCGAGGCTTCAGCGAGCGCCAGGTGAAAGTGCAGGTCGGCGAGCGCCAGGCTGTCGGCGGTATGGTCGCTCGCCGCCATCTCCTCCGCCAGCCCGCGCAACGTCTCGATTTCCTCGGCATTGGCCCTCTCGGCGACGAGGCCGGCGGCGAAGGGTTCGACGGCAAGCCGGATATCGTAAAGCTGCAACAGGAATTCTTCCGTCACGCCACTGTCGAAGTGCCAGGCAATGATCTCGCTGTCGAACATGTTCCAGAGGTTCTTCTCGGTCACACGCGTACCGACGCGCGCCTTGGCGACGACCATGCCCTTGGCAGCGAGCGTCTTCATCGTCTCGCGCAAGACCGTGCGCGACACCTTGAAGCGTTGCGCCAGTTCCGTATCGCCCGGCAGGATCGAGCCGACGGGATAGGTGCCGGCGACGATCGCCTTGCCGAGCTCGTCGACCACCTGTGCGTGGCTTGTCCGCGTCCGGCGCCCTGTCTTGCGAGTCTCGATCAATTTGTTGCGCAAGCGATCCGTCTCCCTCTCAGGCATACCTCTTGTTCAAACTGGAAAGGAACAGGATCGCCTTCTGCATCAGGATGAATGCAAACAGCAGAAGGCCGATCAGGATCTTCGTCCACCAGCTCGACAGCGTGCCGTCGAAGGTGATGTAGGTCTGAATGAGCCCCTGGATCAGGATACCGATCAAGGTTCCCGCAACGAATCCCGCTCCTCCGGTCAGCAGCGTCCCTCCGATGACGACTGCCGCGATGGCGTCGAGCTCGACGCCGACCGCCGCAAGAGAATATCCAGCAGAGGTGTACAGCGAAAAAACGATTCCGGATAGGCCGGCGAGAAAACCCGACAGCGCATAGATCTGGATCGTCGTGCGGCCGACCGGCACGCCCATCAGCCGCGCCGTCTGCGGACCGCCGCCGAGCGCATAGACATTGGTGCCGAAGCGGGTGCGGTGGGCGATGAAGATGCCGGCAGCGAAAACCAGAAGCATGACGGCGCCGATCAGCGTCAACCGCCCGCCTCCGGGCAGCCGCCAATAGAGGCTCGTCAGCGTCGAATAATAGTCGTGATTGATCGGAATGCTGTCGATCGAGAGCACGAAGGCGATACCGCGCGCCAGGAACATACCTGCAAGTGTGACGATAAAGGCCGGCATTTCGAGATAATGGATGATCGCGCCCATGACGGCACCGAAGGCGGTGGTGATGACGAGGACGATCGCGAAGGCGAGCAGCGGATGAATGGAACTGTTCTGCAGGATAACGGCGAGGAAGACGCCGGTAAATGCGATGATCGAGCCGATCGACAGATCGATGCCGCCGGAAATGATGACGAAGGTCATGCCGACCGCGGCAATGCCGAGGAAGGCGTTGTCGGTCAAAAGATTGCCGATGACGCGCGTCGACAGCATATTCGGATATTGCAGCGTGCAGCCGGCATAGGCGAGCACGAAGATGACGATGGTCGCAAGCAGCGGCAGGTATTTGGAGTTCATTTCGGCTGCTCCCTTCCGCCCTGCCGGCGGCTGGCAAAGATGGCGAGCGACTGCACCGCCGGCGACTGGATGACGAGGATCACGATGATGATCACCGCCTTGATGATCAGATTGAATTCGGGCGGAAAGCCGGAGGACAGGATACCCGTATTGACAGCCTGGATGATCATGGCGCCGATCAGCGATCCCACGATGCTGAAGCGACCGCCGAGCAGCGAATTGCCGCCGACGACAACGGCGAGAATGGCGTCAAGTTCCAGCCAGAGACCGGCATTGTTGGCGTCGGCGCCCTTGATGTCGGCCGCGACGATGACGCCCGCGATCGAGGCGCAGAGCCCGCTCAGCATATAGACGGCCATCAGCAGCACCGGCGTCTGGATGCCGGAGAGCGTGCTGGCGCGGCGGTTGATGCCGACGGCTTCGAGCAGCATGCCGAGCGCCGTGCGGCGGACGAGCAGGATGACGAGCAACCCGACGAGCAGCCAGATGACCACAGGCATCGGCAACAGAGCCATGGAACCGCTGCCGAAGAAGATCAGACCGTCATCGTTGAAGGTCAGGATGGCGCCCTCGGTGATGAGCTGGGCGATGCCGCGGCCGGCGACCATCAGCACCAGCGTGGCGATAATCGGCTGGATGTTGAGGATCGCCACCAGGAAACCGTTCCAGACGCCGCAGGCAAGCCCGATCGCCAGCGTCAACAGAATGGTGTAGGCAACTGAATTTCCGGACACGATCGATGATGCGGCAACGGCGCCGCAGATGGCGATGATCGCGCCGACGGACAGGTCGATGCCTTTGGTGGCAATCACTAGCGTCATGCCGATCGCCAAGAGCGCCACCGGCGCGCCGCGATTGAGCACGTCGATCAGGCTGCCATAGAGGCGTCCATTCTGAACCACCACATTAAAAAACTGCGGTGAAGTTATGAAATTTAACAAAAGAATGACAGCGAGAGCGATCAATTGCGGCGCCAGGCGGTAGGCCAGCGCGTTCCGGGAGGATTTCATGCGTCCTCCGTCTTGTGTTCGGCGGCGGCAATGGCATCGACGATACCGGCGGCGGTGATGCGCTCGCCGGTGAGTTCGGCGATATGCTGCCTGTCGCGAAGTACGATAACACGTGAACTATAGGCGACAAGCTCTTCAAGTTCTGAGGAAATTACGATCAATGACATGCCTTCGGCGCAGAGCTGTTCGATGAGCCGGATGATCTCGGCATGGGCGCCGACGTCGATGCCGCGGGTTGGCTCGTCGAGGATGAGGAACTTGGGATTGGTCGCCAGCCAGCGGGCGAGGATCGCCTTCTGCTGGTTGCCGCCGGAGAGCAGCCGGATTGGCTTTTCACGGTCGGTCGTTCTGATGTCGAGCGCCTTGATGTAGCGGTCGGCCAGCGCATTCTGCTCGGCGCGCGACAGCGGCCGGGTCCAGCCGCGGCGGGCCTGCAGTGCCAAGGCGATATTTTCCCTGATCGACAGGTCGCCGACGATGCCATCGGTCTTGCGGTCCTCGGGGCAGAAGCCGAAGCCCTTTTCGATCGCCGCGCGCGGGCTGGAGAGGGTTGCAGGCTGGCCGTCGATCGTGGCGCTGCCGCTATCGGCATGCTCGACGCCGAAGAGCAGTTCGGCGGTTTCGGTGCGCCCGGAGCCGAGCAGGCCGGCGATGCCGACCACCTCGCCCGCGCGCACATCGAGATCGAAGGGTTTGACCTTGCCGCGTTTGCCGTAGCCGGCAAATCTGTAGCGGACCTCGCCCGCCGCTATGCTGTGTTTCCTAACCGTCTCTTCGGCCTGGGCGAGCTCGCGGCCAAGCATCATAGCGATCAGGCCCTGGCGCGGCAGATCGGCGGCGTCGCGGGTGCCGACAAGCTTGCCGTTGCGCAGTACGGTGATGCGATCGCTGATCGCATAGACCTGCTCGAGGAAATGGGTGATGAAGACGATGCCGAGACCACGCTTCTTCAAATCCTCGATGATGCGGAAGAGCAGCGCCACTTCCTGGTTGTCGAGGCTTGCCGTCGGCTCATCCAGTATCAGCACCTTGCCGGAGAGATCGACGGCACGGGCGATTGCGACCACCTGCTGGACGGCGACCGAGAAGCGACTGAGTTCGGCGGTGACGTCGATATCGATGCCGTAACCGACAAGCAGTTCGCGCGCCTTGCGGTTCATCGCGCGCACGTCGGTCATGCCAAAACGCCTCGGCTGGCGGCCGAGAAAGAGATTTTCGGCGACGCTCAGATTGGAGAGGAGGTTGACCTCCTGATAGACGGTGCCGATGCCGAGATTCTGGGCAGCGAGCGTATTGGCCGGATTGATCTCCTGGCCGTCCAGCATCAGGCTGCCTTCGTCACGATGGTAGGCGCCGGTGATGCACTTGATCAGCGTCGATTTGCCGGCACCGTTCTCGCCGAGAAGGGCATGAACCTCGCCGCGGCGCAGCGTGAAATCCACCTTGTCCAATGCGATGGCGCCGGGAAAGAATTTCGATATGGCCGAGGCTGCGAGAATAGTCTCGTTATTGTGAACCATGAGGGCTGCTGTTTCCTGATATTGCGCCTTGCGCCTGCGCCAAAACCGGGCATGACGCCCGGCCCGGCACCGGCAGGTCCGTACCGGTCCATGATGGGCCGGTACGGTTCCAGGATCAAATCAGTAGCCCTGACCCTTCTTCTCTTCGTAAACCTTCATCGGCTCGTCGGCTGGCGTGTAGAGCTTGGATTCCGTTTGGATCCACTTCGCCGGAGCCTTCTTGTCCTTCAGATAGGCTTCGAGCGCATCGAAGGCCGGACCAGCCATATTCGGCGTCAGCTCGACCGTGGCATTGGCCTCGCCTTCCGACATTGCCTTGAAAATATCGGGCACGGCGTCGATCGAGACGACGAGGATGTCCTTGCCGGGCTTCAGGCCGGCTTCCTTGATCGCCTGGATGGCGCCCACCGCCATGTCGTCGTTATGGGCGTAAAGCGCGCAGATATCCTTGCCGCCATTCTCGGCCTTCAGGAAGCTTTCCATGACTTCCTTACCCTTGGTACGGGTGAAGTCGCCGGTCTGGCTGCGAACGATCTTGAGGTTGTCGTGGCCGGCGAGAGCTTCTTCGAAGCCCTTCTTGCGGGCGATGGCCGGCGACGAACCGGTCGTGCCCTGCAACTCGACGACATTGCACTTCTTGTCGCCAACGGTCTTGACCAGGAAGTCGCCGGCGACCTTGCCTTCATGGACGAGGTCCGAGGTGACAGCCGTCAGGTAGAGATCGTCAGGAGCCTTGATCGTGCGGTCGAGCAGGATGACCGGAATCTTGGCTTCCTTGGCTTCCTTGAGAACATCGTCCCAACCGGTTTCGACGACCGGAGCAATCAGGATGGCGTCGACGCCCTGGGCGATGAAGGAGCGCAGGGCCTTGATCTGGTTTTCCTGCTTCTGCTGGGCATCGGCAAACTTCAGATCGATGCCCCGCTTCTTGGCCTGCTCCTTGGTTACGGTCGTTTCAGCCGCACGCCAACCCGATTCCGAGCCGATCTGCGAGAAACCGACGGTCAGGCCGGCGGCCGAAGCCGAACCGAACATGCAGGCAGCAAGAATCGTAGCACTCAAGAGTGCAGTCTTCAATTTCATGATATCCTCCCAATGCCGCTCCTTCGCGGCGCAGGGTCAAAAAATCATATAGTATTACTTTTGTAAATCGGTTTTTTAGGATGCGCCGCAACAAAAAAAGGGCGTCCACAGGGACGCCCTTCGCATCTGCAAAATCGGCAACCGGTTATTGCGCCGGCAGCTTGTCGTCGACGCCTTCGACGTAGAAGTTCATGCCGAGCAGCGTGCCGTCATCGGCCTTCTCGCCGGCCTTCAGCCAGGGCGTACCGTCCTGCTTGTTGATCGGGCCGGTGAAGGGATGCAACTCGCCCGACTTGATCTTGGCTTCGGCTTCTTCGGCGAGTTTCTTCACGTCGTCGGGCATGTTCGTGTACGGCGCCATCGTCAGAATGCCGTCCTTGAGACCATCCCAGCTCTGTTCCGACTTCCAGGTGCCGTCGAGAAGCGCCTGGACGCGCTTGACGTAATAGTTGCCCCAAGTGTCGATGATCGCGGTGAGCTGTACGTTCGGGCCAGCCTTAATCATGTCGGAGGCCTGGCCGAATGCCTTGACGCCGCGTTGCTCGGCAACCTGCATCGGAGCGGTCGTGTCCGTGTGCTGGGTAAGAATATCAACGCCCTGGTCGAGCAGCGCCTTGGCGGCATCGGCTTCCTTGCCCGGGTCGAACCAGGTATTGACCCAGATGACCTTCATCTTGAAGTTCGGATTGACCGACTTGGCGCCGGTTTCAAAGGCGTTGATGCCCATCACGACCTCGGGGATCGGGAAGGAGGCGATATAGCCTGCCGTGCCGGTCTTCGACAGCTTGCCGGCGATAATGCCGCTGATGTAGCGGCCTTCGTAGAAGCGCGAATTGTAGGTCGCGACGTTGTCTGCGGCCTTGAAGCCCGTCGCGTGCTCGAACTTCACCTTCGGAAACTTCTTGGCGACGGCAACGGTCGCGTCCATGTAGCCGAACGATGTGGTGAAGATCAGAGCGCAGCCGGAACGGGCCATGCGCTCGATGGCGCGTTCGGCATCCGGACCCTCCGGAACACTTTCGAGGAAGGACGTTTCGACCTTATCGGCGAATTCCTTCTCGACCTGGAGGCGGCCGTTTTCATGGGCCTGCGTCCAGCCGCCATCGGTGCGGGTGCCGACATAGACGAAGCAGACCTTGGTCTTGTCGGCAGCCTCGGCAGCCGAACCGATGCTCAGGACGAGGGCAGCTGTCGCTGCGAGAGCAAGTGCAAGTTTTTTCATAGCGATCCCTGTTGGTTGGAAGTTCGAAACCCGTCTCTTTTGTTGTTGCTCACCGGTCAGGCACGAAGGCTTTGCCAAGCGAGGCCGGCGTATTGATCAACGTCGTGCGCCGATTATGCGAGATGATGATGAGGACCACAACCGTCGCCGCATAGGGCAGCATCGACAGGAACTGCGATGGAATGCCGACGCCGAAGGCCTGCGCGTGCAGTTGCAGGATCGTCACCGCCCCGAAGAGATAACCGCCAGCCAGCAGGCGCCAAGGCCGCCACGAGGAGAAGACGACAAGCGCCAGCGCAATCCAGCCCCGCCCGGCCGACATATTCTCGGTCCACTGCGGCGTGTAGATCAGCGACAGCTGTGCCCCTGCAAGGCCTGCGCATGCACCGCCGAACATCACGGCGAGATAGCGCGCGCGGATGACGTTGATGCCGAGCGCATGCGCGGAGGCGTGATTATCGCCGATGGCGCGTATCTTCAGGCCGGTCCGGCTCCTGAAGAGGAACCAGTTGACGGCGACAATGAGCAGAATCGACAGGTAGAAGATCAGATCCTGCTTGAAGAGGACAGTTCCGACATAGGGAATAGCCGAGAGCACTGGGATTTCGATCGGCAGCAGCCGGATGCCTGGAGCGCCGACGAAGGGTTCGCCGAGCATGCCGGACGCGCCAAGCCCCAGGATTGTCAGGGCAAGGCCCGTCGCCACCTGATTGGTGACGAGCGTCAGCGTCAGGAAGGCGAAGAGCAGCGAAAACAGTGCGCCGCTGACGATGCCGCCGACAATGCCGATATAGGCCGATCCGGTGAGCTGGGCTGCGGCAAAGGCACCGACGGCGCCGATGATCATCATGCCTTCGACACCGAGGTTCAGAACGCCCGAACGCTCCGTCACGAGTTCGCCGAGGGCGGCGATCACGAGCGGCGTCGAGGCAGTGATGACAGTCAGCAGAATGGCTTCGAAGATGCTCATGTCACGCCACCCCTGACCCGCGACCAGGCGATGCGGATCTTGTAATAGATCAGCGTATCGCAAGAGAGGACGAAAAAGAGCAGCAGCCCCTGAAAGCCGCGGGTGACCTTGTCGGAAACGCCGAGCGACAGCTGCGCTGCCTCGCCGCCGAGATAAGTCAGCGCCAGCACCAGACCCGAGCCGATGATGCCGAGCGGATTAAGCCGCCCCAGGAAGGCAACGATGATGGCGGTGAAGCCATAGCCCGGCGAAATCGCCGGCTGCAGGTGGCCGATCGAGCCGGAAACCTCGGATATCCCGGCAAGGCCCGCAAGAGCGCCTGAGAAGAGGAAGCTGAACCAGATCATCCTCTTCGAAGAGAAGCCGGCAAAGCGCCCTGCCCGCTCCGACTGGCCGAGCACGACGATCTCGAAGCCTTTCAGCGTATAGCGCAGCATGAACCAGGCGCCGATCGCCGCAACGATTGCGAAGATGAAGGCCCAATGGGCCCGGCCCGATTCCTCCCAGATCGCTGGCAGGACTGCTTCCGGCGCGAAATCGCGCGAGACGGGAAAGTTGAAGCCTTTCGGATCGCGCCAGGCGCCGCGGATCAGCCAATCGAGGAAGAGCTGGGCGATATAGACCAGCATCAGCGATGTCAGGATTTCATTGGTGTTGAAATGCGCTTTCAACAGCGCCGGAATGGCGGCGAAAAGCGCGCCGCCGAGCGCTCCCAGTACCAGCATCAGCGGCAGGACCAGCGGCGAATGCCAGTCGTAGAAGACGATCGGCAAATAGGAACCGGTGATGGCGCCGATGGTAAACTGGCCTTCGGCGCCGATATTCCAGTTGTTCGAGCGATAGCAGACAGCAAGGCCGACGGCGATCAGGATCAGCGGTGCGGCCTTGATCGCCAGCTCGTGCAGCGACCAGACTTCGAGCAGCGGCTCGACGAAGAAGGCGTTCAGCGCCTCGACCGGATCCTTGCCGAGCATGGCGAACATGATGGCGCCGAAGGCGAGCGTCAGGACAAGCGCCAGCAGCGGCGAGACGAAGGCAAAGAGCTTCGAGACGTCGGGGCGTCTTTCCAATTCAACGCGCATGGGCTGCCTCCGCGGCATGCTTGTCTTCGTGCAGCCCACCCATCAGCAAGCCGATTTTTTCGCGCGTCAGTTCACCCGCCGGATAGGGCCTGGAAAGGCGCCCTTCGGAAATGACGGCGATATCGGTCGCCACTTCGAAGATCTCGTCGAGATCCTGGCTGATGACGACGACGGCCGAGCCCGCCTTTGCGAGATCGACCAAGGCCTGGCGGATGCGGCTTGCGGCGCCCGCATCAACGCCCCAGGTCGGCTGGTTGACGACAAGGACGGCCGGCTGGCGGTCGAGCTCGCGGCCGACGATGAACTTCTGCAGATTGCCGCCGGACAGAGAACCGGCGGCGGGATCGTCACCGCTCTTGCGGACATCCATTGCCTCGGAGATGCGCCGCGCGGCGGATTTCACAGCGCCATGGCGGATGATGCCGAGAATGCCGAGAAAGGCTTTGCGATCCGACTGGCTGCGGGCCAGCACCAGATTGTCCGACAGTTTCATCGCGGAAACGGCGGCGTGGCCATGCCGCTCCTCCGGCACGAAGCCGGCGCCGAGCAGGCGGCGGGCGGTGATGCCCTCCGTGCCCACAGGCTTCTTGCGGATGACGATCGCCTCGGCCGAGGCGACCGGATATTCGCCGGAGAGCGCATCGAAGAGCTCGCTCTGGCCGTTGCCGGCAACACCGGCGATGGCAAGGATTTCACCGGCGCGCACCGTCATGGAGACATCACGCAGCGGCATGGCAAAGGGCGTGCGCGCGGCAACCGACAGGCTTGAAACGGCAAGCTGCACCTCCCCCTTGTCAGAACGCTCGGGATGGGTGACGGTCGCCACCTCGCTGCCGACCATCATCCGGGCAAGCGAGGCGGGCGTCTCCTGCTTCGGATCGCAGGCGCCGGTCACGCGACCGTGGCGCAACACGGTGGCGCGATCGCAGATGCGCTGCACTTCCTCCAGGCGGTGGCTGATATAGAGAACCGAGCGGCCCTCGGCGCGCAGCTTGAACAGCGTTTCGAACAGCCTGTCGGCCTCCTGCGGCGTCAGCACCGAGGTCGGCTCATCGAGAATGATGAGCTTCGGATTTTGCAGCAGCGCACGGACGATCTCGATGCGCTGGCGCTCGCCGACGGAGAGATCGGCGACATGGGCATGCGGATCGAGCGGCAGGCCATAGGCGATCGACAGCGCCCTCGCCTCCTCGGCGATTCGGTCGATCGGAATGCTGTCATCGAGGGAAAGCGCAATGTTTTCGGCGACGGTCAGCGCTTCGAACAATGAAAAATGCTGGAAGACCATGCCGATGCCGAGCCTGCGGGCTTCGCCCGGCGAACCGACCGCGACCGGGCTGCCCTGCCAGAGGATATGCCCGTGCGTCGGCTCCAGAACACCGAACAGCATTTTTACCAGCGTGGATTTGCCGGCGCCATTTTCGCCAAGAAGCGCGTGAATTTCGCCCGGCGCTATATCGAGATCGATTTCATTGCAGGCGGCAAAGCCACCGAAAAACTTCGTCAGCTTCTGGACGGATAGTAACGCACCGGAATCCGGTACATTCAATGGCGACACGTTCCCCTCATTTCTTCTGCCAACCGGTCCGTTCGGATCTCATGGAATCAGCAGCGTCGTTCCTGTTGTTTTTCTTGTTTCCAGATCCGCGTGAGCCCGCCCAACCTCACGCAACGGATAGGTTTGATTGACATTGATACGCACTTTGTTGCTTTGCACAACATCAAATAGCGCTTTCGCACTGTCGACCAATTCCTGGCGCGCGGCGATATAGGTGAAGAGCGTGGGCCGCGTTGCAAAGAGCGAGCCCTTCTGCGCCAACTGGGAAAGGCTGAAATTCTCGATCGGGCCGGAGGACTGGCCGAAAGAGGCAAAAAGGCCCCGCGGCTTCAGGCAGTCGAGCGACTGTGGAAAAGTATCGCGGCCGATCGAATCATAGACGACATCGACGCCCTTGCCGCCTGTTATGTCGCGGACCCGGCCGACGAAGTCTTCGCTCTTGTAATTGATGACATGGTCGTAGCCATGGGCAAGCGCCAGCGCGACCTTGTCTTCAGATCCCGCCGTGCCGATGACAGTGGCGCCGAGCGCCTTCGCCCATTGGCCGGCGATCAGGCCGACGCCGCCGGCGGCGGCATGAAACAGCAGGACCGTCTCAGGGCCGACTTTGAAGGTGCGGTTCAGGAGATATTCCGCGGTCATGCCCTTCAGCATCATGGCCGCCGCGGTTTCGAGCTCTATGCCGCCGGGCACATGCACCAGATGACGCGCCTCAATATTGCGCTCGACACTATAGGCGCCGTCGGCACTGGCATAGGCGACACGGTCGCCGACCTTGAAATCCTCCACACCAGGGCCGACTGCCGTCACCGTGCCGGCGCCCTCCTTGCCGGTGACAAAGGGCAGATGCGGCACCTTGTAGGAGCCATTGCGGAAATAGACATCAATAAAGTTGAGACCGACTGCAGACTGGCGGATCTGCACCTCACCTGCCGCAGGTGGCGCAAGATCGATGTCGACGTACTCGAACACATCAGGTCCGCCGGTCTTCGAGAATGAAACTGCTTGGGTCTTCGTCATGTTGCCGTCCTTAAGCTTTCCGTCCGAGGGCCGGGAAGAATTGCAGCACCGCGCCGATGACGTAAAGATAGATCCCGGTCACAATGAAGAGAATGAGCGCCCATTCGGGCGTCTGGAAATTTTTCAGCAGCGAATAGATGCCGAGCGCCGACCAGAGGAAAAAGACGCCGAGATTGAGCGGGCGCAGCCTTTGGACGCGGACCGGATGCAGGAAATTAATCGGCAGGAAGGTTAGCACCACAGAAACGATCACGACGGCAAGTGCCGTCGTCGCACTGGCGTCGATGACGAACAAGGTGAAGACGATCATGTTCCAGACGACGGGAAAGCCGGAAAAGAAATATTCTTCCGTCTTCATGCCCATATCCGCATAATAGATAGCGCTGGAGACAACAATCATGCCGGCCGCGACGAAGGACCAAGGCTCGCCAATCATGCCGCTCTGATAGAGCGCAAAGGCCGGCAGCAGCACATAGGTGACGTAATCGATAATATTATCGAGCGTGTCGCCCGACCAGTTCGGCAGCACTTCCTTGACGCGCACCTTACGGGCGATCGGCCCATCGATGCCGTCCACCAGAAGGGCAAGCCCTAGCCACCAGAACATGTCGATGAAACGATGTTCGGCGGCGGCCACAACGCCGAGGAAGGCAAGGAAGGAGCCGGAGGCCGTCAGGATGTGGACGGAAAAGGCGCGCATTTCCGCGTAAGGAACACGCTTATAATTGAAAATCTTCATATTCCCCGACCGCCCTATCGCGCTCGCCCCGGCGAGCGTCTTTTTTGCCACAGGCACCGATTCCGTCGCTGAATCGGTTCCCGTAGATCCTTGTTGTCGCACCGCTTTTGCCGAAAACCGGCGTCCACATCAGGCGCGCCGCCCTAATATGCATCCTTTGCCGGGCTTCGCCAGCAGGAAATACGAATTGCCAGCCCGCCCCCGAGATCCCATTGAATCCTGACAATGACATGCATATTTCCCTTCAGGAGCGCTGCGTGGAATGGAATGCCTTTAATTCGAGCCCGATATGTAATATCTGCCTCGCATCCGATAGTTCATCCGACGAAACGGGATCCTCTACCGCAATGAACGCGCCTGCAAAGACCGAAGACTTCGCCTCGTCCATCCCCGCCGGCGTCTACGCCGAGACGGTGCTTGCCGTGACGCATTACACCGACCGGCTCTTCCGCTTCACGATGACCCGGCCGCAGGGCTTCCGTTTCCGTTCCGGCGAATTTGCGATGATCGGCCTGATGGTCGAAGGCAAGCCGGTCTTCCGCGCCTATTCGATCGCCAGCCCCGCCTGGGCCGAAGAGCTCGAATTCTTCTCGATCAAGGTGCCGGACGGCCCGCTCACATCGCATCTGCAGGCGATCAAGCCGGGCGACCAGGTGCTGATGCGCAAGAAGCCGACGGGAACGCTGGTGCTCGATGCGCTGACCCCCGGCCGCCGTCTTTACATGTTCTCGACGGGAACGGGCGTTGCGCCGTTCGCCAGCCTTATCCGCGATCCCGAGACCTATGAGAAGTTCGAGGAGGTCATCCTCACCCATACGACCCGCGATGTCGCCGAGCTGAAATACGGCTTCGACCTCGTGCACGAGATCCAGAATGACGAGCTGCTGAAAGAAGTCGTCGGCGACAAGCTGCGCCATTATGCGACCGTCACGCGCGAAGACTTCGAATATCGCGGCCGCATCACCGACCTGATCTCGTCAGGAAAGCTGTTTACCGATCTCGGCGTGCCGCCGCTCGATCCGGCAATCGACCGCGGCATGATCTGCGGCTCCTCGGCCATGCTGAAGGACACCAAGGAACTGCTCGAAAAGGCCGGCCTCAATGAAGGCGCCAACAGCAAGCCCGCCGAGTTCGTCATAGAACGCGCCTTTGTCGGCTGATAGTTTTTCGACAAACAGATCTGACAACGGCTCCGGAAACGGGGCCGTTTCTATTTTTGGGCGAGATAGTCGATCAGCTCCGCCATGGCGGCGCGCGCCTCCTTCGGCCGGCCCTGGTGAATGGCGCGAATGACGGCGACATGCAGCGCGATGGCACGATCCATGCGCTCGGGGCTTGCGGTGGAATACCAGAGACGGCGCGAATGCGTCTGAACCGGGCCGAGCGCTGCGACGATAAAACCATTCGGGCAGGCATCCTCGAGGATTTCATCGAAAGCCTTGTCGGCGGCGAAGAAGCCGGCGAGATCGCCGGTCACCGCACATTCCTCCATCGCCCGTGTGCAGTCGCCGAGACGTTCGCGTTGCTCGTCGGTCGCATGTTCGGCGGCCAATGCGGCCGCGATCGGCTCAAGCTCACGGCGCACCTGCATGACATTGCCATGATCTTCCGCCGCGATTTCGGCCACCTGCAGCCCGACGCGCGGCTTGACGAGGATCAACCCCTGCCAGGCAAGCTTCTGGATCGCCTCGCGCACCGGCGTGCGCCCATGGCCGGCCAGATCGATCAGCTGCCTTTCGGTGACAAGCGCCCCGGGCTTCAGCGCCAGCGTGACAATCAGGTGCTCCAGCGCGAGATAGGCACGATGGCTTTGTGACGTCTGCATGCTGAAAGTCCGCTGCCCATTCTGATATATCACATAGTGGCACGGTCAAAAACCGAACACAAGTCGGCATTGAAATATCAGAATGGAGACAAATAGATAACATCGGCATGAGTTTCTGGGACTCAGGCGTCTACGCCACGAAAGAACTCATTTAGCCGCCCCCTCCGTCGTGCTCGGCCTTGAGGCGAGCATCCACATCGCATCCACCAGCGGCAGCGGGATGGATCCTCGGCTCAAGGCCGAGGAGGACAGAGAGTGGGTTTGGCGTTCTTGCTAAACTCACCCCGGTGGAAACAGCCACGCCGCGTCGGTCGCTTCATCACACCGGCCCCTAACCCTCGATCAGCTCTTGCGAAAAGCCCGGCTGGACACCGAGATCGAATTTTGACAGGGGTCTTTGGCATTGGCGAACACATAGCCGTCGGCTTGGTGGAGAGCACCGAACTCAAGGCCGTTCTCCGCGCAACGCCTGCAAAAAGCCTCGACATCCTCCACGTCGAGGATGAGCTTGACGATGGATTGGCCGCTCCGCTGCCCCTTGGCGGCCGGATGAAGCATTAAATTGGCGCCACCGTCCTGAGCGACAAGTTCAACGATCCTGTCGCCCGGCAGACGTGTCGCCGTGAAGCCGAAGTGCTTCTCATAAAACCGTGCCGTTTCCTCGACATTCCCAGCGTAGATCACCAGCCTGTTGAGCATGATGCGGACCTCCGATAGAGCTTGCATCCGATTGATAGGAGTAGCGGGACATCGCGCGTTTTACCACGCCGCGTCACTCGTGCCGCAATGCCTCGATCGGGTTCAGCTGGGCTGCCCGTCTCGCCGGGAAATAGCCGAAGATCATGCCGATAGCGGCGGAGAAGAGGAAGGCGACGGCGACCATCATCGGGCTGAAGACGAAGGGGACCTTCAGGAGGGTGACCGACACCAGGCCGAGGCTGAGCCCCAGCACGATGCCGGTGATGCCGCCGAAGAGCGACAGCGCCACCGCCTCGACGAGGAACTGGGTAAGCACTTGGCTTTCGAGCGCGCCGATGGCCAGGCGAATGCCGATTTCGCGGGTCCGTTCGGTGACGGAGACCAGCATGATGTTCATGATGCCGATGCCGCCGACGAGCAGGCTGATGGCGGCGACCGCGCCGAGCAGGCCGGTGAGAAGCGTCGTCGTGCCGGTCATCGCCTCGGCGATCTGCGTCATGTCGTTGACGTTGAAATCGTCCTGCCGGCCGGGAATGATCTTGCGGCGTTCGCGCAGCAGGTTTTCAACATCGGCCTGCACCTTGGCGGTCGACACACCGTCGCGCGCCGAGATGACGATCTGCGGCACGTTGCTGTTGCCGCTGATGCGCCGCTGGAACACCTTGACCGGCATGATGACGACATCGTCCTGATCGGTGCCCATGCCGGACTGGCCACGCCTGGCGAGCACGCCGATCACAGGACATGAGACCTTGCCGACGCGGATCTGCTGGCCGACCGGGTCGGCGGCGCCGAAGAGCTGCGAGCGCACCGTCTCGCCGATGATGCAGCGGGACTGGCCGCGCTCCTCGGCGGGCGTGAAATTGCGGCCAAGCACCAGGTTCCAGTCCTGCGCGACGAAATAGTCGTTGGTGGTGCCATAAACGCTGGTCGAATGGTTCTGGCCGCCAAAAATGACCGTCGCCGTCGACTGGTTGAGCGGCGCCACCGCCCTCAGGCCGCCGATCTGGTCGCGGATGGCGGCGACATCCTTGACGCTGAAGCGTTTGGCCTCGGAGCTGGCGCGGCCGGGTCCGAACTGGCCGGGACGAACGAACAGCATGTTGGTGCCGAGCCGCGACAATTCGGTCGAAACCTGCGCGGTGGTGCCGTTGCCGATCGTCACCAGGGCGATGACGGCGGCCACGCCGATGACGACGCCGAGCACGGTCAGGAAGGAGCGCAGCATGTTGCGGCTAATGGCGCGCAGCGCGAGTTTCAGCGTCTCAAAGAAAATGATCCGCCCTCCTTTGATGCTCGACCTCGGTCTCCAGCTTGCCGTCGACAAACCTGAGCAGCCGCTCAGCATAGGCGGCAATATCGGGCTCATGCGTGACCATGACGATGGTGATGCCCTGCTCGCGGTTCAGCCGCGTCAGCAGATCCATGATTTCGGTACTGGTCTTGGTGTCGAGATTGCCGGTGGGCTCATCGGCGAGCAGCAGCGCCGGCTCGGTGACGATGGCGCGGGCAATGGCGACGCGCTGCTGCTGGCCGCCTGACAGTTCCTGCGTCTTGTGGTGCTCGCGTCCGGACAGGCCGACCAGGGCCAGAGCTTCCCTTGCGCGTTCGCGCCGCTCGCGAACCGCGATGCCGCGATAGATCAGCGGCAGTTCGACATTTTCGACCGCCGAGGTGCGCGACAGGAGGTTGAAGCCCTGGAAGACGAACCCAAGCATGTGGCGGCGCAACAGCGTCAGCTGGGCGCGGTCGAAGCCGCTGGTTGGGGTGCCCTGGAAGATGTAGTCGCCGGATGTCGGCACGTCGAGGCAGCCGAGGATGTTCATCGCCGTCGACTTGCCGGAGCCCGACGGCCCCATGATCGCGACGAATTCATGGGCCTCAATAGCCAGGTCGACATGGTCGAGGGCGCGGATCGCCGCCTCGCCCTCGCCGTAAATTTTCGAGACCTGCCTGAATTCGATGAGCGGCGGGCTTGTCATCAATCTCTCCGCCTAGTTCGTCCGCACCGCAGCGTCGGTCACCAGCGCATCGTTTTCCTTGATTTCGCCGGAGACCACCTGGGTGAACTGGCCGTCGGACGAGCCGACCTGGATGACGACGGGCGTGGAGCGGCCGTCGCGCAGCACCCAGACGCGGCGCTCCGTTCCCGTCAATGCCTGGGCCGAACTACCGCCGCGCCGGCGTGGCGGGCCGAAAATTCCCAGAATGCCGCGGCCGCGCCGTTCAGCCTGCGGCGGCGCATAACGCAACGCCGCATTCGGCACCATCAGCGTATCCTTGACGCCCTCGACGGTGATGTCGGCGGTCGCCGTCATGCCGGGGCGCAGCAGCAGGTCGGCATTGTCGACCGAGAGAACCGCCTTATAGGTGACGACGTTATTGACCACCTCCGAGGCGAAGCGGATTTGTTCGATCTCGGCGGGGAAAGAACGGTCGGGATAGGCGTCCACCGTAAATTTGGCCTTCTGGCCGACGGCGATCTTGCCGACATCGGCCTCGTCGACATCGACCTGCAGCTCCATCTTCTTCAGATCGCCGGCGATGGTGAAGAGGATCGGCGCCGAAAGCGAGGCTGCGACGGTGGCGCCGGGATTGACCGAGCGGGTGAGGATGACGCCATCGATCGGCGAGATGATCTTCGCCTTGGCGAGATTGACCTCGGCAAGCTGCAGGTCGGCTTCCGAGGCGAGCACCTCGGCTTCGTTAATCTGTTTGGCGGCGACGGCGGAATCATATTTGTAGGTGGCATCGTCGAGGCTCTGCTGGGTGGAGACATTGCTCCTGACCAGGCTCTTCAGCCGCTCGAGCGAAGTGCTTGCCGATTCGAGATCGGCATTGGCCTTGGCGACGTTCGCCTTGGCCGAATTGACCTTGGCGCGCGAACTCTTCACATCCGCCTCGAGCTTGTTGGTATCGAGCTGCGCCAACACATCGCCCGCCTTGATCGTGCTGTTGTAATCGACATTGACGTCGCGAACGGTGCCGGAAAGTTCGCTCGATATATCCACCTGCTCGGTCGGCTGCACCGATCCGGTGGCGGTGACGAGCACCGTTAGGTCCCCGCGTTTTGCCGGCTGCGTCGTGTAGTTCACTTCGCTTTGCCCGCTGCCGGCGTAGAAATAAGCGGCAGCCGCGGCGGCAGCGGCGAGGATCAGCAGGATGATCAGGCGTCCGCGCCAGCGGCTGCGCTTGTCCCGCTTTCCCGATGCGGCAAGAACCGCTGCGAGGTCGGGCGTCGGGCCCGTCTTTGCTCCGGTTTCGTTGCCGCTCACGTTGTTCATGTCATCCTCGATCAGTCAGTGGCCGCCTCGGCCCTGCAATGAACTAATCACACTGCAGATGAACCTGGAATTAGCGTTGCCGCCGAACTGGCACGGAATTGCGGACGGGTGAAATGAAATATTGGTAAGAAAAGTCAAGTTTTTCGCCGCGACAGAGCTTATCGCCCAAAAATGGGCAGCCGCTTGAAATCACGAGATGCGGAGAAACAACGGCTGAGGCCTGGTAAGCAATCAGAAAACGGTACGCTTCAGCGCCTGTCAATCGGCGTCTTCGGCATATTGCCTCGCGCCGGGCAACTCACGCAGCCAGGTTTCGCGCCGCTTGATCCAGAGTTCATGATCCGGCCCAAGGTCTGTCGGTGGACTGTCGAGCGAACCGAGACGGATTTCCACCGCCTCCTCCTGCAGGCAGAACAGCCTGCCGCCGCAGGCGGGGCAGAAACTGCGGCCGGCATAGGTTGAGATCTCGCCACTGTGCGAAAAGGCGCCGCGCGGCCAGACCGCGAAGAAGACGAAGGCGGAACCGCTCGATTTGCGGCAATCGGCGCAATGACAGAGGCCGACGCGGAGCGGCTCGCCTTCGACGCTATAGACGACCGCCCCGCAAAGGCAGCTTCCGCTTCGCCTCCGCATCGCGACCGTCAGGAATCGAGACTGGTGGGCAGGCCCGGCGGGCGCCGCTTTGCCGCCATCAACAGATCGAGTTCGGTGGCGGAGGGGCCGAACTTCTCATAGAGACGCTTGGCCTCCTTGTCGTCCAACCGGTATTTCCTGGCGAATTCGCTGAAGCTGTAGGGGCGGCCACGCAGAACTCTTCGCGCCGGGGTCGCCATTTTCGGTGCGTCGGTCATGATTTCCTCCTTTCATCGGGTCCCTTTTAAGCTAGAGCGGCCCTTCGATTTGGAAAGAGTCGACGGGCCGTATCGGGAGGGTGAAGCGAAAGGAATGCGGCTGATTTTGCGGGAACCTTTTCGCCAATACGCGGTTTTCAAAGCGAGGTTGCGGGCCGCGCCAAGCGGACGCGGCGGTGCTGGAGAACATCTGGATTTTTCCGCTTTCTCCCGATGGCCGACGAAATGGCAGACGAGCTCCCTACCCGCCCGGTCCGCCGCCTCATCGCGTTCTCCGGCGACATCACGAAATATTAAAATGCGGAACGCACGCGCCGGAGCGCGGTTGTCAACACGAGGTCGACGTGGCCTCAGTTCGCAACCAAGGAGAAACCAAATGGCAAACCAAGGTGGAACCCACGAACAGCACGTCAAGGCCGGGCAGCAGAGTCACAAGAACGACTCCAATACCCGCAACGCCTCTTCCGGTGGCCGCGACGCGCAGTCCAGCGGATCCCGCGGCGGCAGCCATGAACAGCATGTAAAGGCTGGTCAACAAGGCCACAAGAACAGCCATTAAGCTGTCCTGATATGAAAATTCAGCCCGCGCCTCCATTTCGGCGCGGGCTTTTTCAGCTCAAGACAGGCGCCGGCCATCCTCGCCGAAGAGGTGTAGCACGGCGGGATCGAGATGGAGCGGCAGGCTGTCGCCGGATTTCATCTGCTGCTGACCGGCGAAGACCGCGATCAGTTTCTTGCCTGATGCATCGGTGTGGACGACGGTTTCGGACCCCAGTTCCTCGACAAGAGTGACGCGTGTGTCCAGCCGGCCTGCGGCGGCCGCATCGGCCAGGGTGATGTGCTGCGGACGGATGCCGATGCTGACCCTCTCGCCCGCCGGGCGGGTCTCCGCGGCAATGACCGAAAGACGATGGCCGCCGACGGTTTCGACCTCGGCAAAACCGTTTTCGTGGCCGATGATCGAGCCTTCCAGGAAATTCATGTGCGGCGCGCCGATGAAGCCGGCGACGAAGCGGTTGGCCGGCTTGTTATAGAGTTCCAGCGGTGTTCCCACCTGTTCGATCCTGCCGCCTCTGAGTACGACGATGCGGTTTGCAAGGGTCATCGCCTCGACCTGGTCGTGGGTGACGTAGATCATCGTCGCCTTCAGCCGCGCATGAAGGGCGGCGAGTTCGGCGCGCATGCTGACCCTGAGCTCGGCGTCGAGATTGGACAGCGGCTCGTCGAGCAGGAAGGCATCCGGGCGACGGACAATGGCGCGGCCGATTGCGACGCGCTGGCGCTGACCACCGGAGAGCTGGCCGGGGCGGCGCTGCAGGAAAGGTTCGATCTCCAGCATTCGGGCGGCGTCGGTGATGCGCGCTTCGATCTCGGGCTTCGCCACTTTGGTATTCTCGAGACCGAAAGCCAGATTTTCCCGCACGCTCATATGCGGATAGAGCGCATAGGACTGGAACACCATGGCAAGGCCGCGATCGGCGGCGCCAATCGCCGTCACATCCTTGCCGTCGATGGCGATGCTGCCGCCTGTGGGCTTGTCGAGGCCGGCGATCAGGCGCAGCAGCGTCGATTTCCCGCAGCCGGACGGGCCGACGAAGGCGACGAACTCGCCGTCATTGACGGCAAGCGAGACATCGCGGATGACCTCGACGGAGCCGAAATTCTTGACGATGTTCCTGAGCTCAAGGCCGCTCATGCACTCTCCTGTGTCATCTTATTTCAGTCCGGAGCCGGCGATGCCCGTGGTGATGAAGCGCTGCAGGAAGACGAAGATCAGCACGACAGGGATCATCGAGACAACGGTCATGGCGAGGATATAGTGCCACTGCACATTGAGCTCGCCGGCATAGACGTTGAGGCCGACCTGCAGCGTATAGAGTTCCTTGCGCGACAGCACGATCAGCGGCCAGAGGAAGTCGTTCCAGCGCCAGACGACCGAGAAGATCGCCAGCACCGCGAGCGCCGGCGCCGATAGCGGCAGGATGATGCGCCAATAGATCTGCCACTCGCTCGCCTTGTCCATGCGCGCCGCGTCGATCAGCTCGTCGGGGATGGTGAGCATATATTGCCGGAGCAGGAAGACCCCGGTCGGGGTGGCCACTGTCGGCAGGATCACGCCCCAGAGACTGTCGAAGAGGTTCAACGTGCCGATGACGGAATAGAGCGGCACGACGATGACCGAGAGCGGCACCATCAGAGTCGCCAGGATCATCAGCATGACGGCGGTGCGGCCGGGGAACTGGTATTTCGACAGGGCGAAGGCGGCCATCGAATTGACGAGCAGCGTGATTGCCGTCGCCGTCACGGTTACGAAGACCGAGTTGCGCAGGAACAGGAAGAAATCGAAGCGCTGGAACGGCTCGGTGTAGTTGGCGGCGGCGAATTCGACCTTACGCACCGGCGTACGATCCTTGATATTGACCTTGACGATTTCACCCGGCTGTTTCGGATCGACCATCTGGCCCATGATGCCGATGCGACGGACTTCAGCAAGCACGCGGCTGCTGCCATCCGGCATTACAACGTTATAGAGCGGCAATGGCTTATCATAGCCGGGCACGACAACCTGTTCGGTGACATAGGGCAGGACGGAGGGCGGGAATTCGGCAAGGGCGGCCGGCGTCTTAAAGGAGGAGAAGACCAGCCAGACGGCCGGGCCGAACATCAGGAAGACGCCTGAGATCAGCCAGATCCAGGTAACGACGTCAGTCCAGTGCCAGCCCCGGCCGCCGCGGCGGCGAAGCAGAAAGGCGCCGACGGCGCTCATTGGCGTTTCCCCTTCTTCTCGTTGCGGCTGCTTGCGGCGAGCTGGATCAGCGTCAGGATGACGAGCACGATGCCCATCAGGATCGAGGCGGCCGACGCAAGCCCAGGATTGCGCAGCGAACTCGCAAAGCCGGTCTCGTAAATATACTGCGTGATGTACATGGTGCTGGTGCCAGGCCCGCCGCCTGTGAGCACAAAAACCTCGTCGAAGATCTGCACGGCGCGGATCAGCGCCAGGACCAGAACGACGATGAGGTTCGGCATCAGCAACGGCAGGGTGATGCGGCGGAAGATGCGGGTGGGGCTCGCCTTGTCCATTGCCGCCGCCTCATAGAGATCCTTCGGGATCGCCTGCAGGCCGGCGAGCAGGATCAGTGCATAAAAGCCCATATGCGCCCAGACCGAGACGAAGACGGCGAAGAAGAAGGCCCAGAAACGATCGCTGAGCCAGGAGAAGGGTTCGAAGCCGAAGGGGCTCAACGCATAGTTCAACAACCCCTCGCGCTGGAGGATCCACTTCCAGATCAGGCCGACGACGACGGGCGACAGAAGTACCGGGAAGAAGAAGACGGCACGCCAGAAGCCGCGATTGGAAAGCTCGCGGTTGAGGATCAAGGCCGTTGCAAGTGCGGCGATCAGCATCGCCGTCACCTGGAACAGGACGAAGACGGCAGTGTTGCGCACCGCCGCCCAGAAGGTGTCGGCCGCGCAGGTCGCGGGATCGAGATAGGAGCCGCAATCGAAGAGAATGCGGTACTGGTCGGCGCCGACATAGGTCCTGTTCGGCAGGAAAATGGCGCCGCCGCTGGTGGTCGAATAGATGAAGTTGATGACCAGCGGCAGGAGCACGAAGACGGTGAAGATCAGCATGTTGGGCGCCAGGAAGACGCCCGCCATGCCGTTGAGGCCCGTCAGCTTCTGCCAGGCGCGCATCGGCACGTCGACGAGCCCCATGACAAGCCGAACAGGCGCCAGAAGCGCCTGCCGCAGACCGGCCTTGGCCGGTGGTACGGAAGAAACCGTCTCGTTCGCCATCCGTTTTCCCGTCAGTTGGCGCCGACCTTGGCCTTGATGTCCTCGTCGATGCGGGCATAGGCGTCGTCGAGCTTCATTTCGCCGGCGATCACCTGGCTGATGCGGGCGACGATGGCGCTGTAATAGGCGTCCGACCACTTCCAGCCCGGCAGTTTGACTGCGGGTGCGGCCGTCTGGCCGGCCGATTCGACGAAGGCCTTCAGCGCCGCCTGCACATGCGCATTGTCGGTCTTGAAGTCCATCTGGCCGGCGGCCACACCCTTATGCGCCGGAATGAATAGGCTGCGCTCGGCAAATTCCTTCTGCACGTCGGCGCCTGCCAGGTAATCCATCACCTTGGCGACGTCCTTGGGGTTCTGGGTGTATTTGACGGCGACCAGACCGGCACCGCCGAGCATGCCGGTGCAGGCGGCCGTGCCGCACGGGCTCCCCGCCATCACCCAGTCGAAACTGTCGCCGATCTTCTGGGCGAAAGCCGAGATCTGCCAGCTGCCGGAGTAATAATAGGCAAGGCCGCCGTTGATGAAGTCCTCGGCCGCGGCGCGATAGGTGGTGCCGGCCGCACTCACCCAGACATCCTTGTTGACGATGCCCTCCTCGTTCCATTTGACGAAGCGGCTGAGGAATTCCTTGGCGCCCTGATCGATCGGCGCCGGCTTGCCGTCGGCGCCGATGTAGTTGGCGCCATAGGAGATATTCGGGCCGGAGACGCGGTGGCCGGAGCGGTCGATCGCCATGGCGAAGACCTTCTGGCTGTCGGCGACCTTCTTGGCGGCCGCTGCCCAATCATCCCAGGTCGCCTTCGGGCCGGGGATTTCGACACCCGCCTGATCGAACAGCGTCTTGTTGACGAAGCCGCCGGTCAGCGTCAGCTGCGTCATGAAGCCGGTGATGGCGTTCGAGCCGTCGGGACGCATCCAATCAGCCTGAGCGCCGAAATTGTCGTCCCAGTATTTCGCATCGGCAAGGAGGGGACGAAGATCGAGCCAATGCTGCGCCTGCGCCTTCAGATTGGTGACGCGGGCGATGTCGGGCCCCTTCCCGGCTTCGAGCTGCACCGGCAGTTGCTCCTTGACGACGTCGTAGGAGACTTCGTCGAGGATGACGTTGACATCCGGGTTGGCCTTGGAGAAACGTGACAGCAAGTCCTTGATGACAGCACCTTCGCCGCCATCGGAATACCACATGATGCGCACGTCGCCGGCATGGGCGGCAACGGAACTCAAGAGAACCGCGGCAAAGGCCGCGCCGATCGATTTCATTCTGGTCATTTTCTCCTCCTCCTGACCGATGAATTCCCTTGCCCGGCCGGTCCTCCACCTGCCGGACATGTCGTCTATGAAGCGGCGCGCCGAGGCTGCCTGCCTGGTATCTCAAGATGTACCGCTTCTCCGCGCACCGACCAGTCCGAGGGACGAAGAATGCGGCCTTCGGCGCGCACCGTGCCGTTCTCGTCGAAGACGACCTCGCCATAATCAGGATCGACGGCGATCAAGGCGCCCTCGCCGTCCCGCCGGGCCGAGAGCGCGGCGAAACGCGCCCGCATGCCGTCCAGGCCGCCTTCGCGACCGAGATCGGAGAGACGGACGATCCAGCGGCCGTTGCGGCCGGAAAGCCGCAACTCGACATCCGTGGTCGGACCCTGCTTCACGGGCACCAGCGGCCCGTTTCCGATCAACATGGCAAGGCCGTCGCCGGAGCGGGCAAGCGCCAGCTTGCCGTCGAGCGCCGCTTCATCGAAGGCTTCGAGCGGGAACCAAGCATGGGTGAAATCCGGCTGGCCTTCATGAATGGCGAAATCGAGAATGGCGAGATCGCGATACTGGTGTACGCGCGGAAGCGTTCCGCAGCCGCCCCAGAAGCTCGGCCGGCCGTAGCCGAACTGGATGGTTTCGCCGGGATGGTTGATCCAGATCTGCGCTTCCGGCCGGTCGCCGAGGCGCAGATGCAGCACCGTCTCCTGATAGCCCCATGCGCCCGGGCGATAATGGGCGATGGTGCCGAGCGCGGTGTCGCGGGTCTTGTAATGATAGAGGGCAGCGAAGCGGTTTTCACCCTGGGAGAAGGTCCACTCCTGCGCGTCGTTGGACTGGTGCGCAGCAATCGCCGCGAGCTCTTCGGGAAAGCGCAGGCCATGGTCGCGGATGCAGACCGCAAGCTGTGGCAGCGCGTGAACACGCCGGCCGTACCAGCCGCGCCCCCAGAGCAGGCGGGCGATACCTGACAGTTCGACCGAGCGGCCGGGACGCAACGTATGTTCGTAAGAGCGGCCCTGGCTGCCGGTCAGCATGCCGTGATGGGCGGAGCGGGCGACGATCTCCATCAGGCGCACGATGCTGGCATTGGCGCGGGCGCGGATCGTCTCATCCGGCGCGCAGGCGGCGAGCGCCGTCAGGCCCTTGAGATCGATCGGGAAATAGGGAACGGAATTCCACTCGGCCATTTCCCAGCGCTCGAAATGATCGAGCCAGGCGCGGACCCGCTCTTCGCCGACCTTCATCTGCTCGGCGCCGGTGCGGCCTGAACGTGTGAAGACCGCATCGGGAAAAAGCCTGCCGCCGAGATAGGCGGCGGTGTGGAAGAGCAGCGCATGGTTTTCCGAAAAATACCACTGAACGTCGTTGCCCGGCTCGTCCATCCAGTAGCGGTAGTTGAGAACCGCCTGCTCGATCCTGGCGCGCAGTTCCGGTGACAGAAGATCGCTCCAACGCGTGTAGGCAAAGAGCAGCGGCACGAGCACGAAATCGGCGCAGTCGTGACAATCCTCGACGACCGGCAGCATGGCTGAAATCATCGCCTCGGTCTCCTCGCCGCCCTGCCCCAGCGCCAGACGGGCGAAAGCGCAGACGGTATCGGGCTCGGAATGGGCGGCGACCTCGGCCAGCGCCTCGGCGATGCGGTCCGCCAGCGCAGCCGGTGCTTGCCCCTGGCGTTCGGAATGACAGATCTCGACACCGAGGGTGCGGGCGACGGACAGCGTACCGGTTTTGAAGGTGATGCGGAAATGGCGGAAATCGGCGGGCATGCGCGCCGAAGTACCGAGTTCCAGCTTGGTCGCGCCTTTCTCCAGCGCGAAATCATAGTCGAAGCGCTCGGTCGACATGAAGTCGCCTTCGATCTCGACATGGCAGCTCAGCGCCAGCGGCAGCGGCGCGGGAAACAGGATCGTCACGTCCTCGCCGAGATAGGCGGTGCGGTCGAAGCGCATGCCTTCGAGGATCGCCTCCAGCCCATCGGCCTCATCGGCGGCGATCGGAACGGGAAGTGATGTTTCGACTTCCGGCCCGTCGAGATAATCCAGCTGGAAATAGAAGCGGGCGTCGCGCTCTGCGAGATCGTCGAAATAGACGCGGATCTCGTTGAGGCCGGCGACAAGCTCGACCTCGAAGGTCTGCTCGGCTTCCAGATTGCGCTCGTAAGGCGCCATGAAACCCTGTTCGCGGCCGTTGACGATGAGAATGGCGCCGCCGAAGGTCGACAGGCGGAGGTTAGCTGGCCCGGCCGCGCTGGCATCGAGGAAGGTACGTGCCCAACAGCCGATGCGTGTCGGGCGAAACCAGAAGCCGGAGAGATCGACACGCGGCGAGGCAAAAGGCAGCCACCAGCGGACCGGTTCGAATTCGGCGGTCGGCTGCGGCTTTTGCCCGGAAAAGGAAGCCTTGAACTCGGTGCGGCACGGATATTCGTGCGGGATGAAGTTCTTCGTCTTGGTGACGAAGAAAAACGGATCCATCCTGCCTTCCATCGGCCGGTCGGCGATGTCGTAGCGCGCCTGCGAGAGATGGCCGAGCTGCCAGTAGATGATCGGGCTCTGGTTTACGGTCTTGCGGCGGAGATGGGATTGCTGCTCGGCGGCCATCTCAAATCCGCTCTTGTCTTGGGATTTCCGAGAAAATGCCGACGCATGGATGCCGGTCAAGCCGCATCTTCAAAGCCTCCCTGCTCTGTCTGGTGTCACGGACTCCTCGGCGGCAATTGTGCATAGGCATTCCATTTGCGCAACGTGAAAGATTTTTGCATAAAGGGGTGGGAGCGAGGAAATGTCATGTCCGCGGAGCAGAAAAAAGGGAGGCGCACACGCCTAGACGATATCGCCGCCCGCTGCGGCGTATCGATCAGCACAGTGTCGCGGGCGCTCGCCGGCGAAAAAGGCGTCAGGCCGGAGATCCGCAAGCTGGTGCTGGAAACGGCGAGCGCGGTCAGCTACGCCCTGCCGGCGAGTGTCGCCGGCAAGAAGGTGATGCTCGTCGCCTCCGGCGCGGCGATGATCGACTATGTCCGCAACCAGTTCACTCTCTACGTCCTAGAGGGCCTGAATGCGCGCGCGGCCGCCCTTGGCATCGAGATGGCGATGCGCCCGGTCGCCGACAAGGCGGACGAAGCCCGCGTCATCGCCGAGATGCGCGACGATCCTGGCTTTGGCGGCATGCTGATCCTGACCGTCGACGATGAGGATATGCTGGCGGCGGCCGCGGGCTTGGGAAAGCCGGTCGTGCTGGTCAATACCGACGATCCCTATATGCGGCTTTCGAGCGTGACGCCCTGCAACCGCTCGGCCGCCTTCATTGCTGCCGAGCGGCTGATCAGGGCCGGGCATCGACGGATCCTTTTCATGCTGCGCCCGGGACGGCGGACGATCGAGCGACGCCTGGAGGGCTGGCGCGACGCTCTGCTGCATCACGGGCTGTCGGCCGATGCCGAGCTGGTGCTCGAGGTCGACGACTGGCTGCCGGAACTCGGCGCCGAGGCGATCGCCCGCCTCGTCCGCGACAAGGGCCTCTCCTTCACCGCCGTCCTGACGGCGGGCGACAGCCTCGCCAATGGCGCCGTGCAGGGATTGCAGGCCATGGGATACGCAGTGCCGCACGACGTCTCCGTCATGGGCATCGACGACCTGCCGCAATCGGCCTTTCTCAATCCACCGCTCTCGACGGTGCATATTCCGATGCGCGAACTCGGCGCCACCGCGCTCGATCTCCTGCGCGACATGATGCTCGGCCTTGCCGCGCCGCGCCGGCGCGTCGAGCTTGCCTGCCATATCGTCGAAAGGGGCAGTGTGGCGGCTGTCCGCCGCGTCGATGCCGCAATGGAAGATCGCTGACGATGGAGGCTCAGAGATTGGCGAGAGCAGCCCCTCATCCGTCTGCCGGCACCTTCTCCCCGCTTGCGGGGCGAAAGGGATATGTCGCAACCTCTCTGTCCCATACCGCCCTCTCGCATGGCACTTCCCCTCGCCCCGTTTACGGGGAGAGGGTTAGGGTGAGGGGCAGCCTCCAGCGCGACCCGCACAGCGATGGCGGCGCGGTCGAGAGATCTCAAGCTTCCATGAAGCTTGCCTCGAACAGCTCACGCGCATAGTCATCATGCGTCGTTCCGGCCTGCAGATCCTCCTTGGTCAGTTCGTCGACGAAGCTGCCGTTTTTCATGATCAGCACCCGGTCGCACATATGGGCGATGACTGCGAGATCGTGGCTGACGAGCAGATAGGTCAGGCCCTTCTCCTCGCGCTGGTCGGCAAGCAGGTTGAGGATTTCGGCCTGGACAGAGACGTCGAGCGCCGATGTCGGCTCATCGAGCAGCAGGATCGGCGGCGACAGGATCAGCGCTCGGGCGATCGCTACGCGTTGCCGCTGGCCGCCGGAAAGTTCGTGCGGGAAACGGTTTGCGAAGCTTGCTGGCAGGCCTACCTGGATCAACGCCCTTTCGACCTTCGACCAGATGTCGGAATGGCGCATGGCGCGCAGCGGCTCGGCGAGCGCGGTGCCGATGCGATGGCGGGGATGCAGGGAGCCGTAAGGATCCTGAAACACCATCTGGGCCGAGGTCAGCTCCTCGCGGGAGCGCTTCTTGCCGATCGGCTTGCCGCGAAGCTCGATCTGGCCGGTCCAACCAGCCTCCATGCCGGCGAGGCAGCGCAGCACCGTCGATTTGCCGCAGCCGGACTCGCCGACGATGCCGAGCGTCTCACCCTGGCCCACCTGAAAACTGATGCCCCTGACGACATGATTCCTGTTCTTGCCGGAGGAAAAGACGACATCGAGATCACGGACATCGATCATTGCGCCGCCTCCAGATTGAGTTTCGCCCGGTCGAGAACCGCAAGCCTGTGAACCGGATTCTTGGGGTCGGGCAGCGCTGCTATCAGCCCACGCGTATAGGGATGACGGGCCTCTTCAAGGCTGGTCAGCGTTTCGACGATCCGGCCGGCATACATGACGATGATGCGCTCGCAGAAGGCCGCGACCATGCGGATATCGTGGCTGATCAAAAGCAGGCCCGAATTGTTCTCGCGCACCAATTCATCGAGCAGCAGCAGCACATCCTTTCGCACGCTGACATCGAGCGCCGAGGTCGGTTCGTCGGCGATGACGAGCTTCGGCCGCGCCAGCAGCATCATGGCGATCATCACGCGCTGGCCCATACCGCCCGAGATCTGATGGGGATAAAGCGCCATGACCCGCTCGGGATCGGTGATGCGCACCCGCTCGAGCATGGCGCGCGCGGCATCCTGCGCCGGCTTGCCGCGCAAGCCGAGGTGAAGGCGGGCTGCCTCGGCGATCTGCTTGCCGATCGACAGCACCGGATTCAAGGAATAGCGCGGATCCTGCATGATCAGCGCGATGTCCTTGCCCCGCAGCGCGCCCATCTGGCGCTCGGTCTTTGCAAGCAGCGAACTGCCGGCAAGATCCAGGCGCTCGGCGGAGACGATGGCGGCCGGCGGCAGAAGACGCATGACGGCGCGACCGGTGGTCGACTTGCCGGATCCGGATTCGCCGACGATGCCGACACGTTCGCGCCCGACGTCGAAACTGACATTGGAGACGGCGGGCACGGCACCGCGCCCGAAACGGACGCTCAACTCCTTGACCGAAAGAACGGGCTGCTGATCACGATCTTGCATGTCACGATCTTTCATTTCACGATCTGGCATGGCGGGGATCCAGAATGTCGCGCAGAGCATCTCCGGCGATGTTGAAGGCAAGGCTCGTCAGCAGGATGGCGATACCGGGCATGACGGCGACCCACCAGTAATCGAGCATGAACTTGCGGCCGTTGGAAATCATCGCGCCCCATTCCGGCGCCGGCGGCTGAGCGCCGAGGCCAAGGAAGCCGAGCGAGGCAGCCGTCAGGATGATGCCGGCCATGTTGAGGGTCAGACGGACGATCACCGATGGAATGCACATGGGCGCGATATAAAGCAGCAGGATGCGCAGCGGCGAAGCGCCGTAAAGGCGGGCGGCAACCACATAATCGGCATTTCTGACGACCAGCGCTTCGGCGCGGGCAAGCCTTGCAATCGGCGGCCAGGCCGTGAGCGAGATGGCGATGATCGCCGTGCCGAGACCGGCGCCGAGCGCGGCGGCAAAGGCAAGCGCCAGGATCAGCGAGGGAAAGGAGAGCACGATATCGGTAGCGCGCATCAGCAAGGCATCGGTATTGCCGCCGAAGAAACCAGCGACGATGCCGATCAGCAGGCCGATCGGCCCGACGATCAAGGACACCGACAGCACCGTCTGGATGGTGATGCGCGTGCCGAAGATCAGCCGGCTTAGAATATCGCGGCCGAATTCGTCGGTGCCGGCGAGATGCGCGAGGCTGGGGGGCTGCAAGGCATCGCCGAGCGACTGGATGGCCGGATCGTAGGGCGCCAGAAGCGGCGCGAAAATCGCGACGATGCAGAGCAGGCCGAGAATGACGAAGCCGGCAAGACCGAGCGGCTCATCGGCCAATTTGCGGCCGGCGCGCCCGAACGAGGCGGCAACGCGGCTCGGCATGCTCGGCGGACGGATCCGGATCTCGCTGTGGACGGCGTCGCTCATCGGGTCGCCTCCCGCATGCGCGGATCGAGCACGGCGTAGGCGACGTCGGCCAGGAAGTTCAAAAACATGAAGATGAATCCCACGATGATGGTGGCTGCGACGATGGCGTTCATGTCGCCGATCATCAGCGCGTTCGTCATATATTGGCCGATGCCCGGCCAGGAGAAGACGATCTCGGTGACGACAGCACCCTCGAGCAGCCCGCCATAGGAAATGGCAAGGATGGTGATCAGCTGCACTGCGATATTCGGCAGGACATGGCGCAGCACCGTGCCGGTCGGGCTCACACCCTTGGCGCGGGCGGCGATGACATAATCCTGGCTCAGCTGCTCCAGCGTGAAGCTGCGGGTCATGCGGGTGATGTAGGCTATGGCGGCGTAAGCCAGGATGAAGGCCGGCAGGATGATATGACCGAGCGCATTCCAGAAGATTTCCGTCTCGCCCTGCAGCAGGCTGTCGACCAGCAGCAGGCCGGTCTGCGGGGTGACCAGCCCCTCATAGAACACGTCCACCCTGCCCGGCCCGCCGACCCAGTTCAGCCCGGCGTAGAAAATCACGAGCCCGACGATGCCGAACCAGAAAACCGGGATCGAATGACCAACGAGGGCGACAACCCGGACGATCTTGTCGATCAGGCTGTCGCGAAACAGCGCTGCGACCAGGCCGAGCGGCACGCCGACGAAGGTCGAAATGATCACCGCCAGCGTCGCAAGTTCGAATGTCGCGGGAAAGGCCTGAGCGAGGTCCGAAGAGACGGGATTGCCGGTGAGCACAGCCGTGCCGAAATCACCATGGGCGAGCCCGTTCAGATAGAGGAAGAACTGCTGATAGATCGGCAGATCAAGCCCCAGGCGCGTTCGCATCGCCGCATAGGCGGCGGGATCGGCGAGTTCGCCGACGATTGCGCCGACGGGATCCGTGGGCAGGACGCGGCCGATCACGAAGGTCACACAGAGGAGGATGAACAGGCTGACGAGCAGATGCGCCAGGCGTCGGCCAAATTCGGCTACGGAGAGTTCCTTCATGATCGGCTGCCTCGGGAGTATTATTGGGCTTCAGACTTCGTGACGTTCTCGAGACGCGTCAGCTGGGTCGGGTGCCCCACATATCCCTCAACCTTGCTCGACAGGACGATCGGCTCGAAGCGTTCGAACATCGGCAGCACCGCCGGCTTCTGTTCGACGAACAACTTCTGCATCTCGACATAGAGCTCGCCGCGCTTCTTGGCGTCCGGCTCCATCGATGCCTTCGCCGTCAGCGCCGTGAGTTCGGGAATGTCCCAGGCCGAGCGCCAGACGAAGTTGCCGGCATTGTTGGCTTCCTTCGAATTGTCGGGATTGGAGGAGAACTGCTCCATCGAGCCGAGCACGTTCGGCATGTAGGCGCTGGTCTGCGGGATCAGCAGATCGAAATCCCTGGCGCGATGGGCGGCGATGATTTCCGAGCCGTTGCCCTGCTGGATGTCGACCTTGATACCGACCTGGGCAAGCGACGCCTGGATGGCCGTGGCAAGGTCGATGCGCGGCGTCTGCGCGATCGTCTTCAGCGTCAGCGAGAAGCCATCCTTGAACCCGGCTTCAGCCAGCAGCTGCTTGGACTTTTCGACATCGAGATGCCAGTCGGGGTTCGGGATCGCAGATTCGAAATTCTCAGGAACGGGAACGTTTCTCGCCCGCCCGTAGGGACCCATGATCGTCTTCTCGATGCCCTTATAGTCGATGCCATAGGCAATCGCCTCGCGAACCTTCGGATTGGAGAGGTACTGGTTGCCGGCATTCATCGACAGCACGTAAAAGCCGCCTGTCGGAATGCGCTGGATGGTAAAGCCCTGCTTGTCCTTGAAGGTCGCGAGATCGGCTGCGGTCATGGCGCTGGCGATGTCGATGTCGCCGCGCTCGAGCATCAGCCGCTCGACCTGGCTTTCCGGAACATGCCGGACGATGACGCGCTTCATCTTCGGAGCGCCAGTGACGTAATCCTTATTGGCATCGAGGATCACGAGCTCGTTGGGAGACCAGCGGTTGAGGGTGAACGGACCGGAGCCGGCCGAGTGCGTTCGCATCCAGGCGTTTCCCCAGTCGTTGTCGGCGACATGCTTTTCGACCTCGACGCTGTCGACGACGCTCGTGGTCGATGCAGCGAGCCGGTAGAGCAGCATCTCGGCCGTCACCTGGCCCGAAAAGTCGATGCGCACCGTCTTGTCGTCGACTGCCGTGACGAGCTTGTCGACATTGGTCTTGTCATAGCCGATACGCTTGAGGTTGGCGGCAGCGGCCTGATCCAGCTTCAGAAGCCGCCCAATGGAATAGACGACGTCCTTCGACGTCACCGGATTGCCGGAGGCGAAATTCGCTTGGCGCAGCGTGAAGGTGATGCCCTTGTCGTCGACCTTCCAGCTTTCGGCCAGCTGCGGCACGATCTTGCCATCCGGCGTGCTGTTGACCAGCCGGTCATAGAGATTCGACATGATCTCGACGGCCTTGCCCTCGGTCGCCTGATGCGGATCGAGCGACAGAACCTGTGCCAGCGATGTCCCGATGACCAGCTGGTCCTTCGGCGTAGCGGCATGCGAGAGCGGCGCGGCAATCGCCAGAGCGCCGATGACGGCGCCGACGAACAGGCCTTTCGAAAAATGCTTCATTGTAACTCCTCCCTGGATTACTATAAGAGACATATTATGTCGTCCGTATGTCGTATTATGATTTATCGAAGTCCGATTTGATTTGCAAGACCCGTGCGGAAGACTTGAGGCAAAGGGAACTGGGGAAGCGAGAATGACGACACTCGGCCGTGGTCGGCAAAGACTGGCGCAGCAGGTCATCGATCAACTGCGAGCACAAATCGAGACAGGGAAATTGCGCGTCGGCGACCAGCTGCCGACCGAGCCGCAGCTCGAATCGACCTTCGGCGTCAGCCGCACCGTGGTGCGCGAGGCGATTGCGGATTTGAGGGCTGCAGGTTTCGTTCGGCCGATCCAGGGCAAAGGCGTGTTCGTCGCCGATCCGAAGGTTCATTCGGCCATGTCGCTGACGCCGGTGGAAATCAAAAGCATTCCGGAAACCCTTGAGTTGCTGGAGTTTCGCATGGCGACCGAGGGCGAAGCGGCGGCGATTGCCGCCTATCGCCGCACCGCCGAGCAGGAGGCCGCGATCCGCGAGGCCAACCGCAAAATGGCGCAGCTGATCGAGAGCGGACAGCAAACCGTCGAGGCGGATTATGCCTTTCACATGGCGATCGCCGCCGCCACCAACAACCGATTCTATGTCGACGTGCTGCGCCATTTCGGCCCCCGCGCCATCCCCCGCGGCCAGTTTCCGACGCTGCCCGAAGCCAATGACCGCGACTATCTGCAAAAGGTCTATGCCGAACATGTGGAAATCCTGTCGGGGATCGCCGATCAGGATCCTGACCGTGCCCGCCAGGCGATGCGCGCCCATCTGATGGCCAGCCAAAGGCGCTATCGAATGCTCGCGGAGCAGCAATAGGGCTCGACACCCTTCCGAATTCATATTATGTCATATGACATTGTTGAATTGAGAGGGTCTCTAATGTATTTGGGAACACAGGTGGCGGCGCGGGATGACGACGATTATCGCATCTTCGCGCAATTGGGCGTCAAGCATATCAGCGCCGATCCGCCGGGAAAGCCGAGCAGCTGGACGCTTGCCGACATCGAGCGCCATCGCGACAAGGTCGAAAGCTTCGGCCTGATCCTCGACATGATCCAGCTGCCACTGCCCTCGCAGCCGATCGAGAAGGCCTCTTACCCCGATATTCTGCTCGCCGGTCCCGAGCGCGACCGGCAGATCGATGCCGTCTGCACAATGATCGAGAATGTCGCGAAGGCGGGCATTCCGGCGGTGAAATACAATCTCAACCTGATCGGTATTCCCCGCACGCCGGATGAGCCGGGGCGCGGCGGCTCGATGAATGCCAGCTTCCGCTGGGACAAGACCGATCAGCAGGCAGCACCCGGTCTTGCCGGCGTGCTTTCCGAAGACGAAAACTGGGAGCGGATCGACTATTTCCTGGAACGCGTCGTGCCGGTTGCCGAAAGCAATCGCGTCCGCCTCGCCTGCCATCCGCACGATCCCTACACACCGCCCGGCTATCGCGGCGTCACCCGCGTGCTCGGCACGGTGGAAGGCCTGAAGAAGTTCGTGCTGATGCGCGAAAATCCCTATCACGGCCTCAATTTCTGCCAGGGATCGATCGGCGAGATGCTCGAAAATCCCGGCGAGGAGATCGACGACGTCATTCGCTGGTTCGGCCAGCGCAACAAGATCTTCAACGTCCACTTCCGCAATATTCGCGGCGGCAAGCTTTCCTTCATGGAGACCTTCCCCGACGAAGGCGACATGGACATGGTCCGCTCGGCCAGGATCTACAAGGAAGTCGGCTTCAAATACATGCTGATGCCGGATCATGTGCCGACAGTCAGCGGCAAGGATCCGTCCGCCACCGCATTCGCCTTCTGCTACGGCTATATCGCAGCGCTTCTGCAAATGCTCGAGAGCGCCTGACGCCGCCGATTTTCAACACCTAAGGAATAGGACTTGATGATGAACCCGATTGAATTGAAGAAGGCCGTCGGCAGTGGTCTGCTCTCGTTTCCGGTCACGCATTTCGACGATCAGTTGAAATTCGACGAGGCGAAGTACCGCCGCCATGTCGAGTGGCTTGCCGGTTACGACGCCGCCGCTTTGTTTGCTGCCGGCGGCACCGGCGAATTCTTCTCGCTCAATCCCAGCGAGATTCCGCAGGTCGTCCGAGCCGCCAAGGCTTCGGCGGGCGATACGCCGATCATCTCCGGAACCGGCTACGGCACGTCGCTTGCCATCGAGATCGCCCAGGCGGCCGAAAAGGCCGGCGCCGACGGATTGCTGCTGCTACCGCCCTATCTGATGTTTGCCGAACAGGCCGGCCTGATCGCCCATGTCAAGGCGGTCTGCCAGTCGGTGGGTATCGGCGTCATCGTCTATAATCGCGACAATGCCGTGCTGACCGCCGAAAGCATCGCGCGCCTTGCGGAGGAATGCCCGAACCTGATCGGCTTCAAGGACGGCGTCGGCGATGTCGACAAGGTCATCGAAATCACCACGCTGCTTGGCGACCGCCTCGTCTATGTCGGCGGCATGCCGACCCACGAGGTCTATGCACAAGCCTATTTCGCCGCCGGCGTGACCACCTATTCCTCGGCCGTCTTCAACTTTGTCCCGGCGCTGGCCCAGCGCTTCTATGGCGCCTTGCGCAATGGCGATCAGGCGACCGTCGACGAGATCCTGAAAAGCTTCTTCTTCCCCTTCGTCGCCCTGCGCAATCGCAAGAAGGGGTACGCCGTCTCGATCATCAAGGCCGGCCTTCGCGTCCTTGGCCAGAATCCCGGCCCGGTGCGCCCGCCGCTGACGGATCTCACGCCGGACGAGCTCGCGCAGCTGGAAAAGATCGTCCAGGCCAACGGCGCAGAACGGATTGCGGCGGAGTTAGTCGGAGATTGAGGGCGGCGCTTCGCTCTTTATTAGCTCGTTAGGTCATCCTCGGACCGGACAACCCTACTGCCGAGATGCCCTCATCCGCCTGCCGGCACCTTCTCCCCGCTCGCGGGGAGAAGGGACAAGCCGCGGCCTCTCCGTTTCTCTCCACCTCTCGCGTGGCACGTCCCCTCGCCCCGTTTACGGGGAGAGGGCTAGGGTGAGGGGCTGTTTCGGCAATCTCTTCGGCAGAGCATATTTCGCATGCGCCGGCGGCCCTTACCTACAGCGCCACACCAGTCCCGCGGTCGAAAATGTGCACCTGGTCGCTGGCGATGCTCGCTTCGAACACGGCGCCGTAGCGGGCGGGGTATTCGCCGTCGACGATCGCCGTCACCTGCTGTCCGGCGAGATCGAAGACCACATGGGTCTGGGCGCCTGTCGGTTCCACCAGCACGGTGCGGCCGGCAAGCGGGGTGCCGGCTGACAGGCCGGGGATGAGATGTTCCGGTCGCAGGCCGATGGTGACGGCCTGGCCGGGCCTGACCTTGCGGTTCGGGGCGATGCGGATCGCCGTGCCGTCGCCGAGGCGGGCGGCGGGCTCGCCGTTTTCGCCGTTCACGGTGCCGTCCAGCATGTTCATCGCCGGCGAGCCGATGAAGGCGGCGACGAAGAGATTGGCGGGCTTTTTATAGAGTTCGAGCGGCGTACCCGCCTGCTCCACCTTGCCGTGATTGAGCACGACGATGCGGTCAGCGAGCGTCATCGCCTCGATCTGGTCGTGGGTGACATAGATCGACGTCGTCCGGACCTTCTGGTGCAGTGTCTTGATCTCCGAACGCATCTGCACGCGCAGTTTCGCATCGAGGTTGGAAAGCGGCTCGTCGAACAGGAAGACGGCGGGATTGCGTACGATGGCGCGGCCCATGGCGACGCGCTGGCGCTGGCCGCCGGAGAGCTGCGCCGGCTTGCGGTCGAGCAGTTTGGCGAGATCAAGCATGCGGGCGGCCTCAGCGACGCGGGCCTCGATCTCCGCTTTGGCGACGCCGGCGAGCTTCAGATTGAAGCCCATGTTTTCGGCGACCGTCATGTGCGGATAGAGCGCATAGGACTGGAAGACCATGGCGATGTTGCGCTCGCGCGGCGTCATGCCGTTGACGACATTGCCGCCGATGGCGATCTCGCCGTCGGTGATCTCCTCAAGGCCTGCGATCATTCTGAGCAGCGTCGATTTTCCGCAGCCGGACGGCCCGACCAGGGCGACGAATTCGCCGTCCTCGATATGCAGCGAGATGCCGGGGATGACGTCGACGGTGCCATAGGCTTTGCGGATGTCGTTCAATTCAACGGATGCCATGCTTGCAACTCCAATAGTTCGGCTCAGGACTTGACGGCGCCTGCGGTCAAGCCGGCGATGATGTGCCTCTGGGCGACGAAGAAGACGATAATCGTCGGCAGGATGGTCAGCGTGATGAAGGCCAGCACCAGCTGCCATTCCGTGCCGTATTCGCCGCGATAGACCATGATGCCGAGCGGCCAGGGATATTTCGATTCCGAGTTCAGCATGATCAGCGGCAGGATGTAGCTGTTCCAGCTGCCGACGAAGGAAATGATGCTGACGGTGGCGACGATCGGCCGCGAAAGCGGCAGCGAGATATGCCAGAAGAACCTGAGATAACCGCAACCATCGACGAAGGCCGCCTGAAACAATTCCTCCGGAAGATTGCGGAAATAATTGCGGAACAAGAGGATGCTCATGCCGAGCCCGAAGGCCACCTGCGGCAGCACCACGCCCCAATAGGTGTTCAGCAGGCCGAGATCGCGGATGCGGATGAAGAGCGGCAGGATCGCGGTCGCGGCCGGAAACATCAGACCGAGCAGGAAATAATTGAGCAGGAAGGACGAGCCGAAAAAGCGGACATGGGAAAAGGCGAAGGCCGCCATCGACGAGACGATCAGCGTCAAGAGCACGGTCAGCGCCGCGATGACAAGCGAATTGCCGATCTGCAGCCAATAGCGCTCGCCGAAGAGGATGTCGGTGTAGTTCGCCCATTGCCACTCCGTCGGCAGGCCGAAGGGGTTGGTGCGCAGATCGCCCAGGGTCTTGAAACCGCCGAGCGCCGTCGTCAGCAGCGGCACCAGCACGATCGCGGCGATCAGGCTCAGCGACACGTAGAGATAGATGCGGGTGGATGTTCTCATGCGGATGGAAGAGCTCATATCAGTCATGGCGCATGAAGATCCTTTTGTAACCGAAGGCGAGCGTCACGCAGATGATGAACAGCACCACGCCGACGGCGCTGCCCAGACCCACCTGCATGCGCATGACGCCGTAGGTGTAGAGGAAGGTGACCATCGTCTGCGTGGAGTTGGACGGCCCGCCGCCGGTCAGCGGCATGATCATGTCGAAGAGCTGCAGCGAGCCGACGACAGCAAAGAAAATGGAGAGGCGCAGGGTCGATCCGAGCAGCGGCAGCGTGACGTAACGGAATTTCTGCCAGCCGGTGGCGCCGTCGATCTCGGCCGCTTCCAGCACGCTCTTGTCGACCGATTGCAGGCCGGCGATAAACAGCATCATGTGAAAGCCGAAATACTTCCAGACGATAACCCCGAGGATGGCATAGATCGCCAAGTCCTTGTCGGCGAGCACATAGGGATTGGCGAAACCGAAGAAGTTGGAAACGGCGGCAAACAGGCCATAGTCGCCATCATAGACGAAGCGCCAGATGAGGCCTGCGGCAACATCCGCCAGCACATAGGGCAGGAAGAAGATCAGGCGGTAAGCGACGACACCGGGAATGCGGTGCGCCAGCATGGTGGCGAGCCAAATGGCGAGCGGCACCTGGATGCAGATCGAGATGATGATGATCAGGCCGTTATTGACCAGCGCCTGAGTAAACGCCGCGTTGCGGAACAGGACCTGGAAATTGCGGAGCGCGATGAACTCGGTCGGGGTGCCGTAGCCGTTCCATTTGTAGAGGCTGTACCAGGCCGCCTCGCCCATCGGCATGATGACGAAGAGCGTGAAGAGCAGCAGCGCCGGCGGCAGGAAGAGCAACAGCACCGTCAGGCGGTCGTGGGCGACTGAACACTTCCGGTTTACGGCTCGTCTTGCCGGCCTTGCGGCACTCGGTGTCGATAGGACTGAGATATTGGCCATGGTTCCTGCTTTCGCATCTCGTCGGCAGCTATGCCGGCGCTCCCGATTGGCAGGAGCGCCGGAAGGTTCTGCGGGCGCTGGCTATTGTTCCAGCTCGAAAGCGTCCTGGATCATCTGGGCGCCGTCCTTGGAGTTCATCTGCCCGGAGACGATTTCCACCGAGACGTCGTTGACGACACGGCCGACGGCCGCTCCGAGATCCTGGTCGAAAAAATTCTGATGCCAAGTCGAACCGGCAAGCTGTTTGGCCGATTCGGCCAGCAGCGGATTGACCACGCCGTCATCGGCGCCGACGGCGACGGGCAGGAGCATGCCGGCCTTTGCCATCGCGCGTTCGTTGTCGGCATTCGTCAGGAAAGCGAGAAAATCAATCGCTTCCTTCGAGGCTTTCTTGGTGAGCGCCCAGCCGTTCAGGCCGCCGAGCGTATCGGTCGGCCTGCCGGCGCCGCCTTCAACCGTCGGGAAAACGAAACGGCCGATATTGTCGGACGAGAGCCCCTTGCCGTCGCCGGCGTTCTTGCGCTGGTTGGCCTCGGTCGCTTCAAAGCCGAGAATCATTGCCGCCTTGCCGTCGCCGAAAACGCCGAGCGTCTGCGGCCAGGTCGCGCCGAGATAGCCGGGCTGGAACGGTTCGAGCTTGCCGAGCTCGGCGAGATCTTCGCCGGCCTTGATGATGGCCGGATCGAGGAAGCCTTCGCCCTCGCCGTTCTTGGCCGCGTCGAAGACCTTCTGGCCGCCCTCACGCATGACGAGATAGCTCCAGTAGAAGTGGATCGGCCATTTCTCGCCGCCGCCGCCGGCGATCGGCACGATACCGGCCGCCTTGATCTTCTTCACCGCCTCAAGAAAATCGGTCCAGGTCTTGATATCCTCGGCCTTGACGCCTGCCTTGGCAAACAGCGCCTTGTTATAGAAGAAGCTCACCAGGCCGACTTTGTAGGGGATCGCCCAGGTCTTGCCGTCGAAGGTCAGGCCGTCGACCGAGGCCGGCGCATAGGCCTTGCGCAGCTTGCCGCCATCGGCATCGAGGGCTGCCGTCACATCCTGCAGCGCGCCGGTTTCGGACTGCTGCTTCAGGACACCGCCGCCCCAGCTGAAAAAGAAATCCGGCACATCGTCGGACTGCAGCAGCGTGGGAAGCTTGGCCTTGAAGGCCTCGTTTTCGAGAAACTGCATCTGGATGTCGACGTCGGGATGCTGGGCTTCGTATTTCTTGACGATGTCTTCCCAGGCGGCAACGTTCTTCGGATCGGTTTCAAGATGCAGCCACTTGACGACCGTCGTCGCCGAGGCAGCCCCGGCTCCGGCCAGCAACATGCCGGCTGCCGCGGCCATGGATACGATGCGCCTGCCGCCGAAAGCGGCGCTCTTCAGCATGAAATTCATGATTTTCCTCCCAGGGGACCTATCCTCACAATTTTTCCCCAATGCGGATTAATTCAGCGGACCTTGTGCCGGATGTCAACCCAATGCGTTAATTTTTGCCAAATTCGCTTGACAGCTCCGTGGAATTGCCTGCTATTTAATTCGTAACCCGTTATAAATATTGGCTTCAGCCAACCAAACGACTGCCGGCACATTTTCATGAAGACTGCAGATCCAGAATTGATGCGCGCGATCAATCGCTTGAACGTGCTCGACACCATCCGCCGCCATGGCCCGATCTCGCGCATCGAAATCAGCGAGCGGACGGAGCTGTCGACGACAACCGTCTCGGCCATCACCGCCTCGCTGCTCGATGACGGGCTGATCCTGCCGCGGCATGAGGGCGATATCCGCAATGAGGCGGTGCGCGGCAGGCCGCGCGTGGCGCTGGAGCTCAATCCTGATGCCGCCCGTGTCGTCGGCGGCAAGATTGCCGCCAACCGCATGGTCTTCGTCGTCACCAATTTCCGTGGCGACGTGCTGTCGAAGCTCGCCTTGCCGATCCGCATCGACCGGCAGCCGATTGGCGTCATTGCCGACCTGGTCGAGGACGGCGTGCGGCGCTGCGTCGTCGATGCCGGCCTGTCGCTGGAAGATGTCGACAGCATCTGCCTCGGCTTTCCCGGCGTCATCGAGCACCGCACCGGCTACATCAGAAGCAGCCCGATCTTTCGCGACATCAATGTCGATTTCGCCGCCGAGATGTCGACGCGGCTGTCGACGCCAACCATCGTCGAAAGCGACGCCCACGCCATCACGCTCGGCCACCACTGGTTCGGGAAGGCCCGCGATCTCGAGGACATGGTGCTGATTTCGCTGGAACAGACGCTCGGTCTCGGGGTGCTGCACGGCAACCGCCTGTTTCGTGGCGCCGGCGGCCTCAGCCACAATCTCGGCGACCTTGTGCTCGGCATGGGACCGAACGGCGTGATGCGGCTCTTCAGCCAGGCCGGCGAAAGCGCCATCCTCGGCGAACATCAGACCGACGGCCGTTTTGCCGAAGCGATCCGCCTCGGGCGCGGCATGACCCATGCCCAGGCGCTGATCAAGGCCGACGACGACCGTCTGATCGCTTCTGCCATCCGCGCCGGCGAAGCGGTGGGATTGACCATCGCCAATATCGTGACGCTCTTTGCGCCGCCGCGCGTCATCCTGGTCGGCTCCAGCCTGGCGCTCGGCGAACCCTTCTTGAACAGCCTGCGCGACGCCTATGCGCTCGCCATTCCGCCGTCGCTGAAGGGTGTCAGCGAACTCGTCTTCGATGATTCGAGCGATGATTTCTGGGCGCAGGGCGCTGCCGCAGTCGCGCTGTATGAGCTCTACGAATCGCCCTGGAGCACGACCGGGCCGGCCCTTTGACGGGCGAGACAAGCAAGATCAAATGGAGGAATTCATGGACAAAGTCGGTATCGGCATCATTGGATGCGGCAATATTTCGGGCGCCTATCTTACAGCGATGGCCTCCTTTCCCATCCTCGATATCCGCGGCGTCGCCGATCTCAACCGGGAGCTCGCAGAGGCCAAGGCGCGCGAATTCAACGTTCCCGCCAAATCAGTCGAAGAACTCTTCGCCGATCCCAAAGTCGAAATCATCGTCAATCTGACGATCCCGAGAGCCCATGTCGCCGTCGCGCTCCAGGCACTCGGGGCCGGCAAGCATACCTATTCGGAAAAGCCGCTCGGGATTAATTTCGCGGAAGGGAAAAAATTGGCCGAGGCGGCGCGCGGGCGAAATCTGCGCATCGGCGCGGCGCCCGACACCTTCCTCGGCGGCGGCCATCAAACGGCCCGTGCCCTGATCGACCAGGGCGTCATCGGCCAACCGGTCGGCGGCTCGGCCACCTTCATGTGCCCGGGCCATGAGCGCTGGCATCCGAACCCGGCCTTCTATTACGAGGTCGGCGGCGGGCCGATGCTCGACATGGGTCCCTATTACATTACCGATCTCGTCAATCTGCTCGGGCCGGTATCGCAGGTCGCGGGCTTTGCGACGACGCCACGGGCCGAACGGCTTATTACCAGCGAGCCGCGTAATGGCGAGCGTATTCCCGTGCATGTGCCGACCCATGTCGCCGGCATGATGGCTTTTGCCAATGGCGCGGTCGTGCAGATCGCCATGAGCTTCGATGTCGCCGGCCATAAGCATGTGCCGCTCGAAGTCTACGGAACCGAGGGCACGCTTATCGTCCCGGACCCCAACAAGTTTGCCGGTCCTGTCGAGTATCTGAAGAAGGGCGGCGCCTTCGAGGACCAGCCGGTCACCGCGCCCTATGCCGAAGGCAATTTCCGCTCGCTCGGCGTCGCCGACATGGCGCATGCGATCCGCTCCAACCGGCCGCATCGCGCCAATGGCGATTTGGCGCTGCATGTGCTGGAGGTCATGGAAGCTTTCCACACCGCCTCTGAAACCGGTAGGACGGTCACCATCACCACGGCGACGGAGCGCCCTGCCCCCTTGTCGGATTCCATCGTCGACGGACGGCTGGCGAAATAATTTCAGGAGGAATGACTATGCGTGAAGCACTGATCGTCTGGGGCGGCTGGAGCGGGCATGAGCCGCAGGAATGCGCCGAAATCATCAAGGGGATGCTCGAGGAGGACGGTTTCAAGGTCTATGTCGAACATGGCACCGAGGCGCTTGCCGACCCTTCCGTCCATGATCTCAGCCTCGTCGTGCCGATCATGACGATGTCGAAGATCGAGAAGGAGGAGGTCAAGAACCTCGCCGCGGCGATCGAAAGCGGCGTCGGCATTGCCGGTTATCACGGCGGCGCGGGCGACGCCTTCCGCGACTCCGTCGACTACCAATTCATCATCGGCGGCCAGTGGGTGGCCCATCCCGGCAACATAATCGACTATACCGTCAACATCACCCGGCCGGACGATCCGCTGATGGAGGGGATTTCCGATTTCCCCTACCGGTCGGAGCAATATTACATGCATGTCGACCCGTCGAACGAGGTTCTGGCGACGACCAAATTCACCGGCGAGCACGCCTACTGGATCGACGGCGTCGTCATGCCCGTCGTCTGGAAGCGCAAATACGGCAAGGGCCGCGTCTTCTATTCCTCGCTGGGCCATCAGGCCAAGGAATTCGACGTTCCCGAGATGAAGACGATCTTCCGCCGCGGCGCGAACTGGGCGGCGCGGTGAGATAGGGCCTTTCGCGGGGAACCAAAAGACCCCTCCCCAACCCCTCCCCACAAGGGGGAGGGACTAAGACGCCGCACCGATTCACATAAACTCTACCGTATCTATCCGTCGAACGGTAACAGCCAGCAAGGCCTCTGCTTTCGGTCGCCGCCGGACGCCACAGCATAGTCCCTCCCCCTTTTGGAGGGGTTTTTGGCTTAGCGAATGATCAACGCCGTCCCAAATAGCCCCAGCGCAAACACAGTATGCGCAAGCAGATTAAAGCACCGGACCTTCATCGGCTTCGGATGTCTGGAAGCCGCCCAGCCGAGGCCGAGGCCGGGCTGCAGCAGGAACCACCCTGCCCCGACGGTGATGATGCCGAAGATCCAGGCGGGGAGAAATGTCGGTGTAGCGAGCCAACCCTGCCCCATGATGATCGCGAAGATCACGCCATAGAGAATGCCGACGGCGTAGTGGCTGATCCAGCCGAGCGCCAATTCCCCAGCATAAGGTGCGGCATCGGCGATGTTGTCATGAAAGACCTTGCCGCGGCGAAGATGCCAGAACCAGCGGCCGACCGGCGCCCAGTTGGGCGGCGTCTGGCCGAAGACCTTGGTAAGCACGATCGCCCAGAGGTCCATGAGGATGGTTGCGCCGGCGCCGATCGCCAGGCCGCGCAATAGAATATCGAACATCGGGAATCACCGGAAAGCGTTGACCTGAAGAAGCGCCAGAAGATCATTGCAGCCGGTTTAGCGCAATGGCGTTGGTGCACGCTACCTGTTCTGTTGCAATCGGCATGTCAGCGTGTTGCCCTCATACCCACCATAGCTCTATCACGAGACCTGAGGGTCAATTGCAATACCATTCTACCTGAGCGAACTGACAGCCCCGATTTCGCCGGACTTTCGCGCGATGGCCGTTGCCTCCAGGCGATGCCCCTTCGGCCATCCCAAAGCATGATCAGCGGCATCCATGGCGGCCGACATGCTTGGTGGCGAAGCCGCAAGAAGGATGCGGTAGCGCCTGGCGCCAGGGGACTTGCGCTTCCCTGAATTTCAGCCAAAAATACTAATCGTAATACTCGGGCACCTCACAGCAATGCGGCGCTCCCGGAAGTTATTCATACAATTAATCAAAGTTGATTGCAGATTGCCGGCAGCGCGACGCGGCATCCGGCCTGCCGAGATCGAACAACTCGAATTTATATCTATCTTCACGGCGTGGATGCCACATGTCTTTCGGAGAATCGCAAGGGGACAGAAAGTATCGGACCAGCGAGCGAGTGGGCGGGCTTGTTGATTGCTCATCGCTGCAGGTCGAACTCAGGCATTTCGATCCGGGCTGGCAGGTTGACCTTACACTCGAGTGCACGGAAATAGCCGTCCTGCTCTCGGGTCAGTCGAAGATTAGGTGGACTGGTGATGGCCACAGGCGGGAAGCGATCGCTCGCCCCGGTGTCGCTTGGATATGTCCGGCGGGTGTCCATGAGAGCGGCGTAGAAATCATGGGTACCATGCCCGAGTCCCTCCATATCTTCCTGCCGCCGTCGCTCGTCGGTGAGAGCGCGCTTTCAAATTTCGACATCGACCCGGCCAAGGTGCAGCTCGCCTATGCCGGCGGCGTCCCCGACCCAACGGTGCTGCAGATCGGTCAGCTCTTTCGGGGCTTGTTGAACAGAAGCCTTGAGCCTACTGATCGACTCTTCCTCGACGGCCTTCAGATGGCGCTGGCGGCGCACCTGCTCGGCACCTATTCGTCTGTTCGCTGGCAACCCGCCGCACAGGCGCCGAATGTCGACCCAAAAAGGCTGCAACGCGTCTTCGATTTCATTGAAGCCCGCGTCGCGGCAGAAATCTCGCTGGATGACCTTGCCGCGGAAGCTTGCCTCAGCCCCTTTCATTTCGCCCGCATGTTTCGCAAGGCTACCGGCCTGACGCCGCATCGCTACGTCACCGAGCGACGGATCGAAGCAGCCAAGGAAAAGCTGCGGCTCGCACGGTCCTCGCTCGTGGAGATCGCGCTCGATACCGGCTTCGGCTCGCAGGCGAATTTCACCCGGGTCTTCCGTAAGATGACCGGCTTGACGCCCGGCCAATACCGGGCGCTCATCACCGGTTAGCCGCCACCGGATATAGTTCGCCGTCTGCGCATGCCGGCACGCCGGAGCGCAAGATTTGCGCATAGCGCAGCAAGAGCTGAAAATACTGCAGACCGGTTCCGCCTATATACACCTGTCTCATCGAGCGAGGAGCGCCAGCCCCCGAGCGAAAAGAGGAGACAGGAGATGATTACCATTGACGAAGCTCGCAGGGTCATCGCCGCAGGTGAGGCGCGGGCTAATGAGATCGGTGTGCGGGTCAATATCACGGTCTTGGACGCCGGAGCGCATCTCAAGGCGTTCAGCCGAATGGACGGCGCAGTGCTCGGCTCGATCGACCTCGCTATAGGCAAAGCGCGAACGGCCGTATTGTTTCAAACGACAAGCGAGGCCGTCTGGGAATATTGCAAGCCCGGCGCTCCCGCCCATGCCCTCGAACTATCCAATGGCGGCCTAACTCCCTTTGCCGGCGGCATCTCGCTCCTTGGCCGCGATGGCACGGTGATCGGCGCCGTTGGCGTTTCCGGCGGAGCGGTTCCACAGGATCTCGAAATCGCGCAGGCAGCGGCTGCGGCCGTCGCGTGATGCTGTGCCAAGACTTGATTTCCACCAACCCGAAACCATCGAAAGGAATGTCTCATGAGCAAGACCATTTTGATCACTGGCGCAGGCTCCGGCTTCGGCAAGGGCGCCGCCATCGGCATGGCCAGGAACGGCCACAGCATCATCGCGACCACGCAGGTTTCCTCGCAGGTTACGCCGCTGCGTGAGGAGGTCGCCTCCCTCGGCCTCAAGAACGTCCGTATCGAGCGGCTCGACCTCACCGATCCCTACGACATCAAGCAAGCGCAAAGCTGGGATTTTGACGTTCTTTGGAACAATGCCGGCATGGGCGAAGCCGGCCCGGTTTGGGAAATCCCGATCGAACTTGTTCGCAAGAACTACGAAGTCAACGTCTTCCTGCCGCTGGTGCTGACTCAAGGCGTCGTCCAGAGATGGGTGCGCGAAGGCAAGAGGGGCAAAGTCGTGTTCACCTCCTCGATGGGCGGCCTCTTCACTCCGGCCAACTGGGGCACTTATGTCTCCACCAAGCACGCGTTGGAATCGATCGCCGAAGCGCTGCAGCAGGAACTCGCACCTTATGGCATCAAGATCCAGACGATCAATCCGGGCGCCTACTACACCGGCTACAACGAGACGATGGCGGACAATCCGTTCCGCTGGCTGGATGACAGCAAGAACTTCACCAAGCGCGCAGATCTGCGAAAGGGTTTCGACGATTTCTTCGCAACGCCCGAAGGCAAGATGGATCCGAAGGAAATGATCGATCGGATGATCGAAGTCGTTCCGGCCGACACCGGCAGGTTCCGCAACGTCGTTCCGAAGGTCATCGAGGACATGCTGAAGGAGCATCAGCTGAGAGCCTGGGAAAACCAGATCTAAGCAGATTGCTGGCGGCGAGCGCCGCAAGCGGCACCCGGCCAGCGGGTGTCGCCCCACTCGTTTACCCTCTGGAGAAAACCATGTCCTACACTGCAACGGCAACCGTATGCCGCCCGCAATCCCTGGCCAGGCGCATCTTCAATGCAACCTTCGGCATCGCTGCCGCCATCCTTGCTCTGGGCGGGCTCGAAGCTCGCGCCGCAGCGCAGTCTCTGACTGAAACCGAACGCCGCAACAAGGCAGCCGTCGAGGCTGGATTCGAAGCCTGGGCGGCCGGTACAGGCAGTCCTTATGATCTCCTCGCCGACGACGCCCGCTGGACAATCGAGGGCTATTCGCTGGCATCGAAGACCTATCCCAGCCGCGAGGCATTCCTGCATGAGGTGATCCGCCCGTTTAACGCCCGAATGAAGACACCGCTGAAGCCGGCGATCCGCAACGTATATGTCGACGGCGACACTGTGATCGTCTTTTTCGACGCCCGCGGCGTCGCCCGCGACGGAGAGCCCTACGCAAACACCTATGCCTGGTTTCTCGACATGCGCGACGGCCGTATCGTCCGTGCCTCGGCCTTCTTCGATTCGATCGTGTTCAACGCCTTTTGGACGCGCGTGACGCCGGTCGACTAGAGTCTTCCAGGTCAGAACCAAACTCGCAGTTCCAGGGTGGCGCGGCGGACATTCTACACCCTCGGATGCCCGCCGCCTTCTCTGCGGGTTCGATCAGCCGCCCTTTTGCGCTTCCTCGGCGCCATTACCGATATCGTCACTGATATCACGGGCAGGCACGTTTTAGAGTGCGTCGCGTTCGTATCGCGGTGTCCAGCCGCGGGCCATTCCGCGGCTCATCACGCTTTCCGCCAGCGCCAGTTGCTGGCGCAGATGCCTGCAGTCGTCGAGCAGCGTGCGGATCGCCGCCTTTGCATCGTCGTCATGCCAGGCGAGCACGGCCTCCACCTCCCATGCTCGATCAGGCCAAACCGGCGTGGAGAAAGTCGGATCGGGGCTGAATGGCTTTGCCGGCTGCATCAGTTCAGTGCCAGCGGCAATTGGACCGGCCGCGGCAAAGGCGGCAGCGGCCGGCTGAGTTCGACCTTTTTCTGCCAGGCGGCGCGACGCTGCTGATCCCGTTCGCGGGCCGCGCGGGAGGCTTCGACGAGGGCCAGGGCGTTGGCAATCACCTGTTCCGTATGTGTCATGACCATCTCCAGTGTTCCTGCTTTGTTCTAATTTAGACCCTTGCACGCAGAAGTCAAGCGCGCGGGACCCTCACGTGGAAACGAGAGAAAACGGAGATCGAGATGCGGCCGCTGTTCAGTCGGCGGCTTCTATGACGGCGATGCCCGCCTCCTGCGCAGCCCTGACAAAGGCGGCCCGCACATGATCCGGTGGCAGATCGCCGATGATCGCATCCAGGCAGGATTTGACGGCTTCGAAATATTCCTCGCCATCGTCCACCGGCCAGTCATAGAGGAGCGTGCGCGCGGCATCCCACACAGAGTTAATAACGGCATAGTGCCCGAGCCCCATCGAGGCCAGGCCGACCGGTCGAAAATGTGCCGTCTGTCTCACTTTGCTACAGCTTTTCCTAATTTCGGCGAGCTAATCGATGATATGCAATTTGCGTGCCGTTGGCGGCGGCTTTTCGATCTTGGCCAATCATAGCCGCGACAGACATGTCTCTCCAACCAGGATCCGGCGGGCGAAGCCTGAGAACGGGAAACGCCTGAAGCCTCTCGAGGGGTCCGGTAACCCTGCAATCAGTCATTAAATGACAGATTATGGTAAATATCAGACTTAGCGTATCGAGCCTACTCGTTAAAACTGGCTATTTTCTTGCATATTCTACCGGATATGCAGCAACGCGTTCCCTTTCCGGAAGCAACGCAGCGCCACGATGCATCGCTGATTGTCCCGAAGGTGGACGGCGAGGCATCCAGATCGTACAATGCCGTTTCTTGCACGCGGCGGATCTGGGAGGACGCGCGATGCCCATCTTCATGGACCGGCACTATCTCGAAGGTACCTCGCCCGCCGAGGTTGCCCAGGCGCATCGCATGGATATCGACATTCAGGATCGATACGGCGTCAAGTTCCTTACCTACTGGTTCGACGAGCGGCGCGGGACGGCCTTCTGCCTGGTGGATGCGCCCGATATGGAAACCGTCCAATGCGTGCATCGCGAGGCGCACGGCTTTGTCGCCAATGAGATCGTCGAGGTGGCTCTGTCGGCGGTCGAGGCCTTTCTCGGCCGCATCAATGACCCTGATCCGGCGCCCGGCCAGTCGTCGCCGCAAATGGATCCCGGCCACCGGGCGATCCTCTTTACCGATATCGTCGGCTCGACCGAGATGACGGCGCGCCTCGGCGACCGCATGGGGACCGAGCTGGTCCGGGCCCACGACGCAATCGTGCGCCGATGCCTCGGCAAAAAATCAGGCCGCGAAGTCAAGCACACCGGCGACGGCATCATGGCGGCTTTCGCGGCGACAACGGCAGCCGTCGAATGCGCCATGGCGATCCAGCAGGAATTCCAACATTACAACGGCGGCAACAATGCCCAGCCGATCCATATCCGCATCGGGCTGGATTGCGGCGAGCCGGTCGAGGACAGCAACGACCTTTTCGGCTCGACCGTGCAACTGGCGGCCCGCCTCTGCGCGGCAGCCGCCAGCGACCAGATCCTGGTGTCGGAGAATATTTTCAGGGAATATGGCGCGACCGATGTCTTCGCCCACGCGACGCGCCGCCGGCTCAAGGGATTTTCCAAGCCGATGCTGGTTTTCCGATGCGACTGGAGCAACGCCAGCCAGCACCTGAGCTAGAGCGCGTCGGATCGAATTTGATTTATGCGACGCGCTTTAGCTCTTGTTTTATGCATATCGTTGTCCCGGAACCGCTTCACACTTTCGGGCGATATGCGTTAGCACTTTGTTTTTATGCATATCGTTATCCCGGAACCGCTTCACACTTCCGGGCGATATGCATTAGCCCTTTGTTTTTATGCATGTCGCCCGGAACCGCTGTACATTTCCGGGCGACATGCATCAGCGCACCGCCGATTATCTCGCGGCGGCCGAACCCGCCTCGTTTCGGCCGCGGCTGTGCGCTTATGGTCAGGCATTGCCGATCGGATGATCGCTCATCAGCGGCTCGAATTTCGTCGCGCCCTCGGTCTTCGCCAGCACGCCCGACATCTTCAGAAACCGCCGGAAATTCTCCCGCGCCGCGTTCAGCGGGAAACGGCCGCTCGCCGTATCCCTGCACGCCTTCAGCAGCGTGTCATATGCCAGACCTCGCTTGTCCTGCGGCCACTCCTCCAGAAAATCGAAGATTTCGTCGAGACTTGTGATCTCCGCGACGAAATGCTGACGACGAAGAAAAACTGGCTCGAACCGAGCTTCTGGCATAGTATCCTCCCATTTATATTACTTTTTTATGGGATTATATTACTGAAAAAGCTTGAGTAATTCAAGACAAATCAGGTTTGGTTCGCCAGCAAACACAGTGCAACTACTTCCATAACGACAGAATAGTACAGCCGGATCGGCCGGGCACAAAATGTGCAATCGCGTGTCATCAGATGCACGTCATCGCGTCCGGCTCTCCTCGCAATTGCATACGCCGCCATGATAGATTGCGCGCGCGGATCAACGCTGGAGGAGACGCAGATGAACCGATTTATAAGATTGGCCGCAGCCGGAGTGCTGATCGGTCTTTCCGCTATCGCATCTTCCTGCACTTCGCCTGCGCGGCATGCCAGGGAGGATTTCCAATATCAGCTGGATACATCCAGGAACCCGGCTTGCTCTGGCGGATTCAGACCTGGCAACGCGCGCTCGTGCAGCTATTGAAGGGCGCTGGGGTTGGCAGTGTCTGTGCAGCGACAGACGGGCAGACACCGCACGATGGCAAGCTCATAAGCTGTGTCGTTTCCGCATCACTGTCTGCATGGTTGTAAAAATCCGCTTGGCAATGGCGAATTGCTCCGCTACATAACGCTCACCGCTCAGATCTAACACTCCAGATCGAACACAGGGAGGCGTTGCATGACACCAGCATTCATCGACAGCTTCCCGCATGGAATGTGCCAACGCTAGGTCACTTCCATTCGCGGCCCGCCTCCAGCGCGCCCAACATGCGGTTTTTTCATCCTTCATAGCCCGATTGATCTGACGGGATCATTTTGTCTCCCGCCTGGGCTGTGGCATCTCACTCTCGATTTTGAGGACCGGTCGCCGAAATCCGGGCCGGGCAGGTTAAGATGACTCGCAAGAAGCTCGATTTTCGCGCCGATGCCTATCGCCAGGTGCTCGGCTTTGTTTTTCATCATTGGGCCCATCGGCCCGTTTTGGTGGGCGCCATCATCGCGTTGGTGGTATCAAGCACCCTGGCCGAAGTCATGGTGCCGGTGTTTTCCGGCCGGATCGTCGATGCCATTGCCGGCGGCAATGCGGCCGATGGCGCGCTCGGCGCCTTTGTCATGGTCGTGGTTCTGGGCCTGACCAGCGTCGTGCTGCGCTGGTTCATTTTCAACGGCATCATCCGGCTGACGCTGCGCATCATGGCGGATGTGGTCAACAATGGCTTCCACAAGGTGCAGCGGTTCTCCACCGACTGGCACGCCAACAGCTTTGCCGGGTCGACCGTGCGCAAGATCACCCGCGGCATGTGGGCGCTCGACTCGCTCAACGACCTGTTGCTGGTCGCGCTGCTGCCCTCCATCGTCATGCTCGTCGGCGCCAGTCTTGTGCTCGGCAGCTACTGGCCGGTCATGGGCCTGTTCGTGGCTCTGGGGTCGCTGATCTATATCGGCGCGACCGTGGCGCTTTCCATGGGCTTCGTGTCGCCGGCAGCGCGGCTCGCCAATGCCTGGGATACCAAGCTTGGCGGCGCGCTCGCCGATGCCATCAGCTGCAATTCGGTGGTCAAGGCCTTCGGCGCCGAAAACCGCGAAGAGCTGCGCCTGCACCACGTTCTGGCCAAATGGGACAGGCGCACGCGGCGCACATGGAAGCGCGGCACATTCAGCGGCACGATCCAGGGCTTCATGATGGTTTCCATGCAGGCGGGCATTCTGGGAACAGGCCTCATCATGTGGCGGCAGGGGCTGGCGACGCCGGGCGACATCACCTTCGTGCTGGCGATGTTCTTCGTTCTGCAGGGTTATCTGCGCAATGTCGGCCAGGACATTCGCAACCTGCAGCGCGCCGTCAACGACATGGAAGAGCTGGTGCTGCTCGACAAGATGCCACTGGGTGTCGAGGACAAGCCGGACGCCAAGCCGATCGCAATCGACACGGGCGAGATCGTCTTCGATCGCGTCACCTTCCAGTATGGCGCTCATCCCGATCCGCTCTATGAAGACTTTTCCGTCACCATCAAGGCGGGCGAGCGCGTCGGCCTGGTGGGGCATTCGGGCTCGGGCAAGACGACCTTCGTCAAGCTCATTCAGCGGCTCTATGACGTCAATTCGGGCGCCATCCGCATCGACGGCCAGGATATCGCACAGGTCAGGCAATCGGACCTGCGCAGCCAGATCGCCATCGTGCAGCAGGAGCCGATCCTATTCCATCGCACGCTGGCGGAAAATATCGCCTATGGCCGGCCGAACGCCTCGCGGCGCGAGATCGAGCAGGCGGCGAAACAGGCCAATGCGCACGGCTTCATCATAAGCCTTCCCAAGGGCTATGAAACGATGGTCGGCGAACGCGGCGTCAAGCTGTCGGGCGGCGAGCGGCAGCGCGTCGCCCTCGCCCGCGCCTTCCTGGCGGACGCGCCGGTGCTGATCCTCGACGAGGCGACGTCGAGCCTCGACAGCGAAAGCGAAGTGCAGATCCAGCAGGCCATGGAACGGCTGATGGACGGCCGCACGACGCTTGTCATCGCCCACCGCCTGTCGACGGTCCGCGCCCTCGACAGGCTGCTGGTCTTCGACAAGGGCAAAATCGTCGAAGAGGGCGACCACCAGGCGCTGATCCGCCTCAACGGCGGCATCTACCGCCGGCTGTTCGAACGGCAGGCACTGGAACTGACCAAGGGTCTGGTGGCGTAAACCTGAATGCCGGGGCTGACGCCCCGGCATTCAGACGGCTGACATGGTTCAACCTCGCTTTTCGTCAAGCTCGGGCTTTACCGCAAAGACAGCACAAGGCCGAGGATGACGGCGAGTTTTGCCAAACTCGCGCAAAGGCCCTCATGACAGGGCGAAGATCCTGACCTCCCTGCCGATGCCCTGGAGTTCCGCCATCCGGGACGCCGAGGTGACGCCGCTGTCACGCAGGATCTCTGAGACATTCACATCCTCGACGATCGCTTCCGTCGTCATGATCACGTTGGGGTCGGCAAGGCCTTGAACGCGGGAGGCGATGTTGACGGTCTGGCCGAAATAGTCCTGCCGGTCGTTGAGGTTGACGGCGAGGCACGGTCCCTCGTGAATGCCGATCTTCAGGAGCAGGTCTTCGCTACCGTGTTCGGCATTCAACCGGCGCATCGCCTCGCGCATTCTCAGTGCCGCCGCCACCGCACGGTCCGGGCTCGGGAAGGTCGCCATCACAGCGTCGCCGATCGTCTTGACGACGGCGCCCGCCTCGGTGGCGACGATCTCGTGAAGAACGCGGAAATGCGCCCGCACCAGGTCGAAAGCCGCAAGATCGCCGACACGCTCGTAAAGCGCGGTCGAGCCCCTCAGATCGGTGAACAGGAACGTCAGGCTGGTGATCTTCAGGCGCTGGTCGACGTCGAGCGTATCGGTCCTGTAGATGTCGCGGAAGCTCTGGTTCGTCAGCAGGCGCTTGGCCGTCAGAAAAGCCCGCCGGCGACCCAAGAGGTCATGCAGGTCATCTCCGGCGATGCAGACATTCGGCACGACCCGGCGATCAGTATGATTCTCCAGGGTGAGCCGCAGCAGACCCGGACGCAGCGTCACGGTTTCGTTCAGCGCATGCCCCCGGCTGATGACCATGGAGAGGTTCTGGCGTTCATTGGTGGGCTCGCCCTGCACATCGATGAACTGCGCGGAGTGCGTGACCGCATCGAAGATGATGACGAATTGCGCCGGCAGCTGCAGCGAGACGAATGCCTTCTCGCCAGGCGCCAGCTCGATCATCTCCAGCAGAATGCGTTGAAACTTCGCCTCCAGATCCTCCGGCAGATCGACGCCGGAGCTGAAGAAGATCTGGCGGTAATATTCGAGCGGTGGAAGCCGGTCGGGCTCGTGGGCGGCAATCCTGCGCACGCGCGGACTGACCGTGAAGGTGACCTCGACCATCTCGTCGAGCGTCGGTTCATATCCGGCCGCGCAAAGCGCGCAATGATAGGTGTCCTGAACGACGCCTTTGAGCGTTGCACCGCTGTCAAGGACGCCGCCGCAACCCGGGCAAAGCACATTCCAGGTCATCTCGAAGGCGCCTATGCGGGCGGCATGCAGAAAGGCAGCGATGGTTTTCTCTTCGTCGAGATGATGTTTTTCGGCGAAAGCGAGCGCATTGATGCGATTGAGATCGCGATCGGCGCCATGCCTGACGACGTTTTCGATGCACTCGACCGTCTGCGGGTCAGCCGCCTGTCGCAGGGTGGCAAAAAGCACGTCCATTTCACTCATTGGACAAGTCTCTGTGCAGACAACATGGGCGAACAACGCCGCTTCCGGGATCATAACACGGGACCTTGCCAATAGAAATCGACAGCCCCGGATGTCGCTTGTTTTCCGACCGATTAGAGTCGCCGCGGAACATCCGTTACTCGATTGCATCACGGCTGCGAAAAATTGATGTGAGCAGCGCACAAAAGGTGAACATCACCCCCTCGACTTCCGCTACAATCAGTCGTTTAGGCCCCTTTGGGCAGTCGCAAAGGAGAAACGATGGGTCGTCTTGTCGGCGCTGATGAAGGGGCTGGATCGGCGGAGCGGACCGAGGAATCCGGCCGTGCGAACGCGCTCGCGCGGGATATCACGGCGATCAAGATCGGCGATTGTCTGCTGGGCTACAAGGCCGTGCAGCGCCGGATGCGGGGCGGTCGCTGGAACCATTTCCGCGGCCGCATGCGCGAGATCGAGAAATTGATCCGGCACCGCCATGGAGAGATCGTGCCGGAGGCGGATGACGCCCTGATCTATCTCGAGGTGATCGCCAGCCTTGCTTTCGTCGAGTTCAAGGAAGGGTTTGTCGAGGTGGTGCTCGGCTGGGCGGCGCGGTGGGTCCCCTGGGCCGGGAAGGCCGCGATCGAGGAAATCATCTATGAGCGGACAAAGGTGCGCTTTTCCCCACTTTCCGCCGACGCGCTCGGCCATGCCCTGCATCTGAGCTACGCCGAACGCTGCGCCCTCGATATCCGCACCGTCGGCGCCTTCGACGTGCCGAAGGCGAAAAGGGCAAAACTGCAAAGGGCAAAGCGCCGCCAGCGCGAGCAGAGCCGCAAAGAGCAGCAACGCCGCGCCGCCGGCGCCGTTCCCAGGGCCGACTATCTCGCCAACTCCCTCAGCCAGTCCCGCCCCTGGGAGGCGCTCGGCATCAGCCGCCGGACGTGGGAACGGCGCGGCCGGCCGATGCCGGAACTCGAGGCGATACCGGAGGGTGGCTCGATCCCGCTCGCCGCTTAACCGGCGCTGCGGCTCTCAGCCGGGTGGTCCGAACCAGGTGATCATCGCGTCATGAAGCCCATCCTGCGTCCCCTCGCCGACCCATGCCACATATCCGTCGGGCCGGATCAGCACCGCGCTCGGCGCCGAAACCGCCCCAAGCGCCGGCAGCTCCCACGGACCGTCATGGCTCGCCTGAACCAGCCGGACGCGACCTGACCATGGCGCGATGTCGAGGCTGCCGGCTGCGCCGAGATTCAACAGCACCGGCCGCGCGTCTCTAAGCAGCGCAAAGACACGGATGGACCCGTCCGGCGTGGCGAGGTCGAGGTCGGGCATGCGGCGGCCGAGCAGCGGGTGTCCCTCGCCGAGATCGTAGCGGAGGGCAAGTCCGGACATTTCGCCGGCGATTGTCTTGCGGGCCTCCTCCAGCCCAAGCAGCTCCAGCACGATATCTCGGAGAGCTTCGGTGCGGTCATCAGTGCGCTGCAAGGCGACCTGGGCCATTGTAGTGCGCAACACGCGGGCAGCGACCGGATGCCGCTCGACATGATAGGTATCGAGCAGGGCCTCAGGCGATAGTCGCTTCACCACGTGGGCAAGCTTCCAGCCGAGATTGACGGCATCCTGAACGCCGGTATTGAGGCCCTGCCCGCCCACCGGCGAATGCACATGCGCGGCGTCCCCCGCCAGGAGAACCCTGCCCTTGCGGTAGGCCGCCGCCTGTCGCGACATGTCGGTGAATCTGGAAATCCACTTGAGATCATGAACTCCGTAATCCGTTCCGCAGGCGGCTATCAGCGCTTGCCTGAGATCGACGAGCGTCGGCTCGCCTACTGCGCCGGAATTCCTTTCCGTCACCATGATGGTGACCGGACCTTCACTGGCAAAGACGACCTTGCCGTCGCGGATTTCATAATCCTCGCGGCCGAAGGCATGCATGCCGAGTGATGTGCGATGGACGCCGAGCGGCGGCTCCTCCTCCACCTCCGCCTCGGCGAGAATATTGCTGGTCGTCGCGTCCCATCCGGGAAATTCAATGCCGGCCAGCTTGCGAACCAGGCTGCGGCCACCATCGCAGCCGACGAGATAGGCTGCCCGGATTTGCGAAGCGTCGGAGAGTTCGATGGTCACACCGGAAGCGTGCTGCACGAAGCCGGTCAGCTCGCAACCGCGATAGATCACGACCGGCAGCTCGCCGACCCATCCGGCCAGGATGCGCTCGATATGCTTCTGCCGCAGCGCCAGCCCGTAATTGTGCCGTGTCGGAAAATCGCTGATGTCCAACCGCGTGACCGCAAATCCGGTGACCTGGGCGATCTGCCCCTCCGTCAGGAACCGCTCGACGATGCCCCGCTGATCGAAAACCTCGAGCGTGCGCGCACTCAGTCCGCCGGCGCGCGAACCGACGATCTCCTGGTTCACGCGACGCTCGACAATGGCGACATCGACGCCCGCCAAGGCAAGCTCGCCCGCCAGCATCAGCCCGGTCGGCCCTCCTCCGGCAATCACGACCGTATGTTCCCTCATCTGCAAACTCCTCTGCTCCGACTGTCCGGATAACGTCTCAGCATTCCGCGCCGATACCGGCCCGGGTGGTGCTCCTGCAGCTGACCGGCTCTCTCAGGTGCCGAATTCCCCTGTCGCAGGTTGTTCCCCCTATAAATAAAGCTCTCTACTGGTGGGAAGGACTTGCGACAGGATTTCCGCCTTGCCTTCCAAAGCCCTTTTCGTTGCCGCTTGTACGGCTTCTTGGCTTGGACCCAGGCACTTCAACACGACCAAACCGGGTCAGCGCCGGATTTGGCAAAACGCCGTCCGTTTCACCATTCTTTCTCGAAGGGCGACTAAGAATAACTGGGATGGTGCCGCTCACTGCGGAGCTGTGGCCTTTTGCGGAATGGTCTCCGCAGCTGGCGGCTCAGACGGATCGGCCGGATGGCCATAGATCGTGTAGACGGCGCCCGCCAGAACGCCCAAGACGATGAGAGCGAGCACGTACAACATCATTCCACGGATGGCGGTTTTCGGTGTCTTGTCCATCGGGAACCTCCAAGATTACTCAGCGGTCAAATTCCATGCGAGCGCGTTTGGTTCCGGGTTGGACGTCTCGGAAAGGCAAATCGACGAGCCGTGTGCCCTCATCAGGACAATTTCTGACGACGCCGGCTTCGGCCCTCCCTCTCTCCCGGCGATAAAACAACTTACACGACAGCGTACATTTTCGCGAGTGTGTCCCTATTGCTACAGCCTTCTGTTGAGCAGCCGCTATATAATTCAGCTCTAATGTAATTCACGGGGTACGAAAATGAAGTTAGCTATCGCCACTACCTTTCTCGCACTTGTCGCTACGACTGCGTTCGCCGCCGATGTCGTTCCGGACGTCCCGGCTGCCCCTGTTGCGGCTGCACCCGTCTTCACCTGGTCGGGTCCGTATTTCGGTATCGATGGCGGCGCCGCTTGGCTGAACGGTGATTTCAGCGCCGGCGGTGCCTCTGCCTCTGAGGATTTCAACGGCGGCGTCTTCGGCGGGTTCGCAGGTTATAATTTCCAGTTCGATAACTTTGTCGTGGGCATCGAAGGAAACCTCGAACACAATTGGAACGAAGAGGACGCACTCGGCGCAGAAGTCGGAACGGATTGGGCTGGGGCCGTTCGCGGACGTGTTGGCTACGCCTTTGATAGGGCTCTGATCTACGGCGCCGCCGGTTGGGCCGCCACGCGCGGTTACGTCGATGCGCCTGGCCTCGATAAGGAAACCGAGACGTTCAACGGTTACACGGTTGGAGCAGGTGTCGACTTTGCCATCACCAACAACATCTTCGCCCGCGGCGAATACCGCTACAATGACTATGGCGAACAAGATATCCTGGGCGTTGACGTCGACCTCGACCAGCACGAGCTGAAGTTCGGTATCGGTGTGAAGTTCTAATAAGAATTCCTCGGATCGATACCATCAGAGCCTCGCCATGTTCGGCGGGGCTTTTTATCCTCAGAATCACGCCATGGTTCTCACGCCATAGGGATGCATCAATCCGGCCCGTTGAAGTGCTTGATTGACAATTATCGGAAGTATCGCCCTTCCCAGACGAGAAGGGCGGCCGGTTTTGCCAATACCTTGTGACGTGCGAAAACGTACAGGAACATTTGCCGCACAAAAGCCGCTATTGAACCTCGATTGCGGAGAGGGAGCTTCCTGTCTCCGCCCGCACTGCCGAACGCCGCTGCCCTCCAGTCCAAGCTCCTCCAGCCGTATCAGTCGACCCAGCGCTTTTGGCGCCAGCGTGTAATTACGTCAGGCTAATTGACCCGTCGCGAGCTTGTGTCACTCTCTCAGGTGCCGCAATCCCGCGGTACTCATACCCAACCTGCCCCGCGCGCGAGGGGCTTTTTTCTGAGTTTGTAATAGGGGGAAGAGAACGAAGCCATTCATTGAATTTCGGCTGATGTCCGCCAGAGCCGAGCGCAGGCAAACTGCGAGCATAAAGATTGAATGGCAGACCCAAACCTCTAGACAATCGCAATTGCTGTGATTCCGGCCTCCTCGGCAGCGCGCATGAGGGCGGCGCGTGCGAGCTTGGGTGAGCTGTCGCTCTGGATCGCATCCAGGCAGGTTACGGCTGCGATATATTCCCGGCCGTCGCCCGTTCGCCAGCATTTAATCAGCGCGTCGGCGACACTCCCAGCGATCGAACCAGGTGTTGTTCCTGGCCACTCATCACAAGCATCAGCGGTTCGAACCCTTCGCTCCTGCGCCAATCCACAATTCCGGCTGCCTGCATTGTCGTCGTCCTTCCTTTACCTCAACAGGATGGGGAAGCATCCAATCCAGGTGATGCCGGGGAAAGGCCGGACCTAAGTCGGACTGGCAGGGCGGCGCCCGCCCTTCATATATCAGCTTATGGTAATCTGCAGATCTTGGGAGGGGCGGATCAGGAGGAGGATATGAAGTTCGGCCCCAACAATCATGAGGAGCGCTGTCCGGAAGGCCATAGCTCGGCAGCGACCATCGCGACCATCTCGGCAGCTCTTGCCGCCGATCCTGACATTGACAGCAGCGCCGTCGAGATCAGAATGCTCGGTCCCGTCGTTCTACTCGAAGGCTATATAACGAAGGCCTCCGATCGCGACAGAATAATCTCGCTTGCGGCAATGATCGTCGGCTGGGAAAACGTCCACGACCGAATGCTGAGCCACGTACCCAGGCAATAGCGAAGGCATTAGACGGAGCAGGAATGTCAACGCTTTAGGAATTGCGACCGGTATACTGTTGGCGTCGACGTCTGCTCGCGCAGTCGTCGACCGTAACAGGCGCAACAGGTGGCGCTGCAACGGGCGCTATCGCCGGGGCATCGTCCGGCGGTGTGGCCGGCAGCGTCATCGTCGCCGCCGCCAAAGGTGGTGACCTATGTGCAGCAGGCTCCTGCCCCGACCAGACGCGTCGTGGTGAAGGAGAAGGTCGTCGGCCAGCCCCTACCGGAAACTGTGGTGGTGACACCGGTTTCCGACGATCCGACATATGCATACGCGATCGTCAACGACCAGCGTGTGATCGTCGACCCTTCCTCGCAGAGGCCTTGGTACAAGCCAGCGATCTGCAGATCGTTGCCAGCGGGCGGATCGATCCCGTGTGACTTTACGAGGCTCGCAAAGTCACAAATTTTCTTGGAAGTCTTTGATTTATGGTGAGAGCGTCGGGGTTCGAACCCGAGACCTACTGATTAAAAGTCAGTTGCTCTACCGGCTGAGCTACGCTCTCCCGTTCCGCAGGTGTGAAGCACCCCGGCTGGAAGTGGGCGGAACATAGGCAGGCGACCCATTGCGGTCAACCGAAAAATTCGGCTTTTTTCAGTGATCGGCACATTTCTTGCGCATGTAACGACACATCAGCGCCAAGCGCAAAAAGGTGATTGGCAATCGCGGCCTCGCAAAGCTAGGAACAGGGCGCAGATTGCAGCCGGAGAGAATGCGTGTCGATTGCCGATATTTCCCTGTGGAGCGCGTTGATAGCCGGGGCGCTTTCCTTTCTTTCGCCCTGCGTGCTTCCCCTCGTTCCGCCCTATCTCTGCTATATGGCCGGCATATCAGTCGAGCAGTTCCGCGGCGGCTCGGCGGTTGCCGTGGCGCCCGATATCAGGCGTGGTGTGCTGTTCTCGGCGCTGCTCTTCACGCTCGGCTTTGCCACCGTCTTCGTGGCGCTCGGTGCCGGCGCCTCCAGCATCGGCATGGCACTGCGCCAGCATCTCGACCTGCTCTCCAAGATCGGCGGGCTGATCATCATCGTCATGGGGCTGAATTTCCTCGGCCTGTTCCGAATCGGGCTGCTCGCCCGCGAGGCGCGCTTCCAGGGCGGCGGCAAGCCGGCGACACTGACGGGCGCCTATGTCATGGGCCTTGCCTTCGCCTTCGGCTGGACGCCTTGCATCGGACCGGTGCTCGGCGCGATCCTTGGTGTCGCCGCCTCGCGCGAGACGGTCGGCTCCGGCGCCGGGCTGCTGGCCATCTATTCCCTGGGCCTTGCCATTCCCTTCTGGATCGCCGCCGGTTTTTCCGGCGCCTTCATGCGCTTCCTGTCGCGCTTCCGCCGCCATCTCGGCACAGTGGAAAAGGTGATGGGCGTCTTCCTCATCCTCACCGGCCTCGCCTTCCTGTTCGGCTGGGTCAGCGATGTGGCGATCTGGTTCCAGCAGACCTTTCCGATTCTGATGCAAATCGGCTAGACCAGTCCCACTCCCCGCCGATCATTCCCGCGCACTGGAAGACCTCTTGGCCAAGCTGATCCCGCGCACCCCATCGCGGTTTTCATCGCGCTGACTGATGTCGGCGGTTTCGAGCCGGTCTGGATCCAGGCCGCCGTGCTGCTCGCCTCGCTGCCGATGGCGACCAACGTCTTCGTCATCGGCCAGCAATATGGGGTATGGCAGGAGCGCGCCTCGGCGACGATCCTGATCACGACGGTGCTTTCGGTGGCAAGCGTTTCGCTCTGGCTGATCGCGATCCGCTCAGGCCTTCTTCCGCTTCAGCTTTTCCTTTAAGGAATCGGGAATATCACGGAAGCCACGGCCGGGCTCGATGCCCTCGCGCATGACGAGGTTGCGCAGCGGCGGAATGGCCGAGAGGATATGCAGGCCCGCGGCGCGCAGCACCTGCACCGGCAGAAAATCGGAAAGCAGTGAGCGATTGAGGAGATCGACGCTCGCCGTACGCGTCATGATATCGACGCGGCGTCTGCGGTCGAAGCTGTCGCCGGCATCGGCCGGCACCGGCAATTCCGCCCTGTCGCAGAGGATGTCGACAAGCGCCATGATATCGCGCAGGCTAAGGTTAAGCCCCTGCGCCCCGATCGGCGGGAAAACATGGGCGGCCTCGCCGATCAGCGCAATGCGCCCCTTGCCGAAGCGATGCGCCATCATGCCGGACAGCGGCCAGAGCTGGACACCCTCCTCCACATCGACCTTGCCGAGCATGGACTGCATCTGTGCCTCGACAAGGCGGCCGAGTTCGGCCAGCGGCAACTCCATCCGGGCGGCGGCCTCAGAGGGATTTTGCACCCAGACGAGGCTGGAGCGGCTTCCCGGCAACGGCACCTGGGTAAAGGGGCCGTGTTTGGTGTGGAATTCGCTCGAGGTGTTCTGGTGCGGCAGGGAATGGGCGAAATTCAGCACCATGGCCGATTGCGGATAGGACCAGTTGCGCACGCCGATCCCTGATGTCTCGCGCAGCTTCGAGCCGCGGCCATCGGCGCCGACGGCAAAATCGGCCGTGACAGTCTCGCCGCCGGCGAGCATGATCGACACGCTTTCGGCGGAAATATCGATCGATTCAGCCATCTCGGTGAAACGGCTGATATTGCCCTCGGTGGCCGTCGCCGTTTCGAGAATTTCGGTCAGCGCCTTGTTGGGGAAATTATAGCCGAAGGCATCGAGGCCTACTTCGGCGGCGCGGAATGTCGTCGTCGGCGCGCGCAGCAGCCGGTCGGTGCCGTCGATGATGCGCATGCTGGTCAGCGGTGCTGCCGCCGGGCGCAGCCTGTCCCAGAGCGTCAGCCGATCGAGGAAGCGGATCGATTGATCCATCAGCGCCGTCGTGCGCCGGTCCTCCTTCGCGGCAACGGGTGCAACCAGCGCCACGCTGCGGCCACCGCGGGCGAGCGCGATTGCGGAGATCATGCCGGCGAGCCCGCCACCGATCACCGCGATTTCAAAAGTCTTCATGCTATTGTTCCGCCATCGCAAGAGGCGGACCGGCCGCTTATGCGGCCGGCTTCGCCTGACGGCGCCAACTATAGCCCTTGCCGGCTTCGGCGTCACGCACCGCCGGCTGATAATGATGGGGAATGGCGGGAAGACGATTTTGGGCAAGCCGCTTCAGCGCCGTGGCGTTGCTGACCGAGAAGCTGTCGATGCCGACGCGCAGCATCAGGGGCACCTGATCGATCAGCACGTCGCCGACGGCGCGCAGCTCGTTGGTGTAGCCTAAGCGCTGACGCAGCAGCGAGGCGTGGCTGAAGGCACGGCCGTCGTTGAAGGCCGGGAAGGCGACGGCGATGATGTCAAGGCGAGAGAGATAGGGCTCCAGCCGGCGCACGTCGTCAGCCGGCTTGATCAGCACGCCGAGGCCGACCTCATTGCTTTCGTCGGCCTTCGCGATCAGCTCGTCGAGGCCGAGCAGCGGCTTCTGCTCGCCGGTCACCTTCACCTCGTCGGTCTCGATCACCCAGGGATCGTTTTCGACAAAACCGGTTTCTCTCCAGATCTTCGTCATCATCCCCTCCTTATGCCGCTTCGGCGGCCGAGCCGTAGAGCGCAGTCTTGAAGGGCTGCGGCCCGACACGGCGGTAGGCGGCTAGGAAGGTTTCGGTCGGATCGAGGCGCAGGCCGAGATAGGTGTCGACGATCGTCTCGATCGCGTCGGTCACCCGATCCGGCTCGAAGCCGCGACCGATAATTTCGCCGATCGAGGTATGTTCGTCGCCGGAGCCGCCGAGCGTGATCTGATAGAGTTCGGCACCCTTCTTCTCCACGCCGAGCAGGCCGATATGGCCGACATGGTGATGGCCACAGGCATTGATGCAGCCGGAGATCTTGATCTTCAGTTCGCCGATCTCGGCCTGGCGTTCAGGATTGCCGAAGCGACGGGAGATTTCCTGCGCCACCGGAATGGAGCGCGCATTGGCGAGCGCGCAGTAGTCCAGCCCCGGACAGGCAATGATATCGGTGATCAGGCCAGCATTGGCTTCAGCGAGATCGATGGCGACGAGGCCGCGATAGACCGCTTCGAGATCGGCCAGCGCCACATGCGGCAGGATCAGGTTCTGCTCGTGGCTGACGCGGATTTCGTCGAATGCATATTCCTCGGCGAGATCGGCGATCGCATCCATCTGCGCGTCGGTGGCGTCGCCCGGAATGCCGCCGATCGGTTTCAGCGAAATCGTCACCATGCCGTAGTCGGGGTTCTTGTGCGGCTGCACATTCTGCTGGACCCAGCGGGCGAAAGCCGGATCGGCCTTCTTCCAGCGGGCGAGGTTTTCCCATCCCTCGGCGCGCTGCGGCAGATCAGGCAGCGCGAAATAGGCGGCGATCGCCTCGACATCCTGTTCCGGCAGTTTCAGCTCGCTATTCTTCAGGGCGGCGAATTCGGCCTCCACCTGGCGCGTCAGCTCCTCGGTGCCGGTTTCGTGCACCAGGATCTTGATGCGTGCCTTGTATTTGTTGTCGCGGCGGCCGTGCAAGTTGTACACGCGCACGATCGCCGTGGTGTAGGAGAGCAGATCCTCCTCGGGCAGGAAGTCGCGGATGAGCTTGGCGATCATCGGCGTACGGCCCTGGCCGCCGCCGACATAGACGGCAAAACCGATCTCGCCCTTGTCGTTCTTCTTCAGGTGCAGACCGATATCGTGGACCTGGATGGCGGCGCGGTCGCGTTCGGCGCCGGTCACGGCGATCTTGAACTTGCGCGGCAGGAAGGAGAATTCCGGATGGACCGACGACCACTGGCGCAGGATTTCGGCATAGGGCCTGGGGTCGGCGATCTCGTCGGCGGCGGCACCGGCGAAGTGATCGGCAGTGACGTTTCTGATGCAGTTGCCCGAGGTCTGCAGTGCGTGCATCTCGACGCTCGCAAGGTCGGCCAGCGCATCGGGGATTTCCGACAGCTTCGGCCAGTTGAACTGGAGGTTCTGCCGCGTGGTGAAGTGGCCGTAGCCGCGGTCATAGGTGCGGGCGATATGGGCGAGCATGCGCAGCTGGCGCGCGCTCAGCGTTCCATAGGGAATGGCGATGCGCAGCATATAGGCATGAAGCTGCAGGTAGACGCCGTTCATCAGGCGCAGCGGCTTGAACGCATCCTCGGCAAGCTCGCCGGAAAGGCGGCGCTGAACCTGGTCGCGGAACTGCTCGACGCGCTCGCTGACAAAGGCATGATCAAATTCGTCGTAACGGTACATCGTCTTCCTCAGACTGCAATGAATTCGGGATCGGCGGGAGCGTAGCCCGGAGCATATTCCATGGTCGGCCCTTGTGCGCGGATGCGCTCGCGAAGGCGAAGCGGCCAGAGAATGCCGTTGGTTTCCTGAACGTCGACGACGGCGACGTCAACGACTTCGTTGTCGGCATAGGATTTCTTGCCGATGGCTTCCAGCGCTTCGACGGCTTCGTTGTGACGGGCGACAAGCGCCTCCTGCAGCGAGGTCGACCATTTGCCGTTGGCATCCAGCCAGACGGCAATGCCGTCCGTCAGCCGGTTGGCGGTCAGAACCTTGTCACCCATATTCAGCTCCTTGCAAGTTCCTCGAGCCGGGCGTTCGCACGCACCAGCGGCTCGGACAGTTCGAAATTGGCGCCGGCGACCGCATCGCCGATAATCACCATGACCGGTCCGGTCAGCTCGTCGCGGTGCTGCAGATCGGGCAGATCGGCAAGCGTGCCATGCAGCAGGCGGCGCTGCGCGCGGCTGGCATTTTCGATGACGGCGACTGTCGTTTCGGCGGGAATGCCGGCCTGCATCAGCCGCTCGGCGACGGAGGCGACAACCGTGCGGCCCATATAGACGGCGATCGTCGCGCCGGAGACGGCAAGGCTCGCCCAATCTGGCAGGACATCGCCCGTCAGATCATGGCCCGTGGTGAAAACAAGCGAGGAGGCGACGCCGCGCAGCGTCAGCGGCAGCTCGAAATCGGCAGCGGCGGCGAAAGCCGAGGTGATGCCGGGCACGACCTCATAGGTGATGCCGGCAGCGCGCAGCGCGGCCATCTCTTCGCCTGCCCGGCCATAGACCAGCGGGTCACCGGACTTGAGCCGAACGACACGTTTCCCCTGACGGCCGAGCTCGACCAACAGCTCGTTGATCTCCTCCTGTGATTTCGAATGGCAGCCCTTGCGCTTGCCGACCGACAGCCGCTCGGCATCGCGGCGGCCCATATCGACGATCGCCTGCGGCACGAGCGCGTCAAAAACGATGACGTCGGCTTCCATCATCACGCGCTGTGCGCGTAGCGTCAGCAGGTCCTCGGCACCCGGACCGGCACCGACCAGCCAGACATGGCCCGCGACCCTGTCCATAGACCCCAGCAGCCGGTCGGCTTCCTGGCGGGCCTGCGGCAGGTTGCCGTTGGCGACCGCATCGGCAACGGCGCCGGAAAAGAAGCGGCGCCAGAAAACCCGGCGGGAAACGCCACGGGGGATCAGTTGATCGACGGCCTTGCGGTAGCTCGTCGCCAGCGCAGCCAGACGCCCAAGCGATGGAGAAAGAAGCTGATCGATCTGGGCGCGGATCATCTGCGCCAGAACCGGCCCCGCCCCTTCAGTGCCGATCGCGACGGCAACGGGGGCACGATTGACCAGCGCCGGCGTGAAGAAATCGCAATAATCGGGCTGATCGACGGCATTGGCAGGAATGCTTGCGGCGCGGGCGGCATCGACGATCTCGCGGTCGTCGGCTTCATTGCCGGTGGCGGCGAAGACGAGTGCCGAACCCTTGACCTGGTCGGCGGAAAAACGGCCACGCACAGTTTCGATGCGGTTGGCGATCAGGAAAGCATGATAATCGGCTTCCGGCTTCTCGGCATAAGCGATAATCCGCGCGCGTGTATTGAGCAGCAGCCGCACCTTGGCGAAGGCTTCGTCGCCATTGCCAAAGACAGCCGTTTTCTGGCCCTCCACGCGAAAGAAGGCTGGAAATACCGAAAGCTGCTCAGTCTTGGGAGACATCATCAATCCACTTCGAAGTTGCCAGAATATGCCCGTGATCGACAAGGGATTGAAGGAACAGAAATTCGAAAGCCCCAGCAAGCGCGTATTCTTTTGCTCGCACCATCGGCGATTTGAGAAAAGTCAACCGTGCTGACGAAACCCACCTGTTCCCGCCCTCTTTGTTGCGGTGCAGTATAAAGCCTGTGACAAACAGCGTCCACCGGCGTTTGGCGCATTTCGCTCGCGCCTCCAAGGCGATAGACTGGGAAAAACCGGAGACGCCAATGCCTGACAAGACCATCGCCGCTCGCCTGCTTTCGGTGATCGAGAACGATATCCTGCCGCTCACCGAACGAGGCGTTTCGCTTGGCAACAAGGTGTTCGGCGCGGCGATCCTGCGCAAATCCGATCTGTCGCTCGTCGTCGCCGAGACCAATAACGAGTTGGAGAACCCGCTCTGGCACGGCGAGGTGCATACGCTGAAGCGCTTCTACGAACTTGGGGACAAGCCGGCGACCAAGGATCTGATCTTCCTGTCGACCCACGAACCCTGCACAATGTGCATGTCGGCGATCACCTGGGCGGGCTTCGACAATTTCTACTATTTCTTCAGCCATGAGGATTCCCGCGACGCCTTCGCCATTCCGCACGACCTGAAGATCCTCAAGGAGGTCTTCGGGCTTGAACCCGGCGGCTATCGCAGGCAGAACACCTTCTGGAACAGCTTTGCGGTCGCCGATCTGGTCGAGACCGAAGAGGCTTCGCTGAAGACGGCGCTCAAGGCGCAGACCGCCCGCATCAAGGCGCGCTACGACGCATTGTCGGCCAGCTACCAGTCGTCAAAGAGCGCCAACGATATTCCCCTCAACTGAGGATGCTGAACCGAGGCACCATGGAACCTTCAAAAGACATTTCGCGGCTGATCGAAATCATGGCGGCATTGCGTCATCCCGAGACTGGCTGCCCCTGGGATATCGAGCAGAATTTTCAGACGATCAAGCCCTATACGATCGAAGAGGCCTATGAGGTTTCGGACGCGATCGAACGCGGCGATATGGACGATCTCTGCGACGAACTCGGCGACCTGCTGCTGCAGGTGGTCTTCCATGCCCGCATGGCCGAGGAGGCCGGCGAGTTCTCCTTCGGCGACGTGGTCAACGCCATCACCACCAAGATGATCCGCCGCCACCCGCACGTCTTTGCCCGCTCGGAAGCGGATACACCCGACGCGGTGAAGATACAGTGGGACGAGATCAAGCAGGCGGAAAAACGCGAGCGCGCCGAGCGCCGGTCACAGCGCGGGATTACCGAGGATCTCAAGGGCGGCTTCCTCGGTTCCGTGCAGCGCAGTTTTCCGGCTTTGACGGAAGCGCTGAAGCTGCAGGAACGCGCCGCCAAGGTCGGCTTCGACTGGTCGGCGCCCGAGCCGATCCTCGACAAGATCGAGGAGGAGATCGGCGAATTGCGGATGGCGCTCAGAGACGGTGACCGCGCAAAGGTCAGCGACGAACTCGGCGACCTGATCTTCGCCGTCGTCAATATCGGCCGCCATGTGAAGGCGGATCCGGAACAGGCGCTGCGCGGAACGAATACGAAATTCAGACGCCGGTTCAACCATATAGAACATGTTCTTGAAGCGGAAGGTGAGACGCTTGAGGATGCGACGCTCGAGCGGATGGAGGAAATCTGGCAGGCGGCCAAGGCGATTGAACGGGCGGTAACGGCTTGGGGTGAGTGAGTTGGTGGGCGATCTCGACCCCACGCTCCGTCATGCTCGGCCTTGAGCCGAGCATCCACACCGCATCCGCCAGCGCCAGTGGCATGGATCCTCGGCTCAAGACCTAGGATGACGGAGAGGTGGGATTGGCTTCTCGCAGACTAGCCGGCCTGAGGAGCTAATGCATTGCCACGAGGAGCGAGGCACTGAGCGCAAGCGAAGGGCAACATGGATGTTCTGCGGTGCAGCCCCCTCATCCAACCCTTCGGGAAACCGACCGGGGTCCGCCGCGGGTCTCGACCCGTCCTTCGGACCCCGCTGAGGAGAAGGGAAAAAGCGTGCCCTACCGCTCCCAATCTTCCTTCGGAGCCTTCGGCCCGTTGCCGATGCGGCGCTCGAGTTCGGCGGCTTCGGTTTCGGAGAGGCGCAGATCGAGGGTGATCGAGCCGTCCTCGTTGTCTTCGCGCCCGTCGACGATCGCGTGGTCGTAGAGCCAGGGCAGCAGCGCCAGCTTGTCGACGGGAAGGCGGATGGTGGTTTCGGTCATGACGCCTGAAAGTCTTCGGCTGATCTCGTCCATCAGCGTGTCGACGCCCTCGCCGCTGACGGCGGAAACCGCGACGACGTTGCTGGCGCCGGCAGCCTTTTGCACCATGGCGTCGTGGACCTCGGGCTCCAGCCGGTCGATCTTGTTCCAGACCTCGATCAGCCGCTTCTCCGCTTCAGCCTCATCGATGCCGAGATCGCCGAGGATGCGCATTACGTCGGAGCTCTGCGCCTGGTTGTCGTCATCCGACATATCGCGGACATGCAGGATAAGATCGGCTTCGAGCACCTCTTCCAGCGTCGCCCGGAAGGCAGCGACGAGATGGGTCGGCAGGTCGGAGATGAAGCCGACGGTGTCGGACAGGATGACGGTTCGCCCATGCGGCAGCTTCATGCGGCGAAGCGTCGGGTCGAGCGTGGCAAAGAGCATGTCTTCGGCCAGTACGCCGGCGCCGGTGATGCGGTTGAACAGCGTCGACTTGCCGGCATTGGTATAACCGACAAGCGCCACGATCGGATGCGGCACCTTGCGGCGCTTGGCGCGGTGAAGCTGGCGGGTGCGCACGACCTGCTCCAGCTCGCGTTCGAGCTTAATGATGCGGTCTTGCAACAACCGCCGGTCGGCTTCGATCTGAGTTTCGCCGGGGCCGCCCATGAAGCCGCCGCCGCCGCGCTGGCGTTCAAGGTGGGTCCAGCTGCGAACCAGCCGGCCCTTCTGATAATTCAGATGCGCCAGATCGACCTGCAGCGTGCCCTCCTTGGTGGAGGCGCGGCGGCCGAAGATTTCGAGGATCAGGCCGGTGCGGTCGATGACCTTGGCGTTCCATTCCTTTTCGAGATTGCGCTGCTGCACCGGGGTCAGCGGATGATCGACGATGACGAGACCGGAATCGCGCTCGTCGAGCAGCGCCTTGATCTCCTCGATCTTGCCGGTGCCGAGCAGCGTCGCCGGTCTCGGATCGTTGACCGGCACGACCTGGCCGTTGACGACATCGAGGTCGATCGCCTGGGCCAGGCCCGTCGCCTCCTCCAGCCGGCTTTCCGGCGTGCGGGTCGAGGCCGATTCGGTCTGCCCGCCGCGGCTGCGCGATTTCAGAACCGGCACGACGACGGTCGCGCGCATATCGTCCCTGTGCTTGACGGCCTCAGGGATGATTGAATCGTTCTTGGTATCGCGTGTCGAAATGACGGCTGATCCTGTTAGGACGCGGCTTCTTCGCTCTCGAACATCTGCATCGGCTGACCCGGCATGATCGTCGAGATCGCATGCTTATACACCAGCTGCGAGTGGCCGTCACGACGAAGAAGAACACAGAAATTGTCGAAAGAGGTAACAACGCCCGTGAGTTTCACGCCGTTGATCAAAAAGATTGTCAGGGAAATCTTTTGCTTGCGAACAGTATTGAGAAATAAGTCCTGCAGATTCTGAGAACGTTCCGCCATCGCGCCGCTTCTTTCTTTATTGCCGACCTGATCTGGCCGGTTGAATATTAATCAACCTCTCAATGCAAGACCGGCGGCACCCTCATTCCACCTGTCCAGCAAATCTTGGTATCAAATCGCAATCTTTTCCGCAACGTCGAAAAAGGCTTCGCGGACTTTCTGCGAGACGCTGCCAGGGTGACCGTTGGCAATGGCTTGGCCATCGACGGAAACCACCGGAAAACAAATACTTGTGGCTGCCGTCAGGAAAACCTCGCGGGCTGCGAGCATCTCTGAAACGGAGAAATTCCGCTCGGCGATCTTTAGGCCCAGCTTCGCTGCGACATCCATCAAGGTGGTACGGGTAATGCCGCGCAGAATCCCGTGTTCGGCCGGCCGCGTGACCAGCGTCCCGTCCTTATCGACGATCCAGACATTGGTTGCCGCCCCTTCCTTCACCATGCCGTCGCCGTCGACATAGATTGCCTCCTGGGCGCCGGCCTCCTTGGCCTGCTGGCGGGCCATGGCGTTCGGCAGCAGGCCGACGGACTTGATGTCGACGCGGTCCCAGCGATTGTCGGTGACGGTGATCGCCTTGATGCCGTTGGCATTCTTGACCGCGATAATCTTGGGATCGGTGCTTTTGGCGGTGATGACAAGCGACGGCGGCGTGCCTTCGGCCGGGAAGACATGATCGCGCCGCGCGACGCCGCGCGTCACCTGCATATAGAATAGCCCGTTGCGGACATGGTTGCGGCGCAGGGTCTCGCGAATGACCTGCGTCAGCGCCGCCCGGCTCATCGGCCATGCGATGCGCAATTCTCCGAGCGACCGGTCGAGACGGTTCAGATGGCGCGTGAGGTCGACGATATAGCCGTGACGCACCTCGCAGACCTCGTAGACCCCGTCGGCGAACTGATAGCCGCGATCCTCGATATGCACGCTCGCATCGGAATGCTTGACGTAACGGCCGTTCACATAGGCGATTCTCGGCATGGGAAACCCTGGTCTTCCGGGAGCAATATGAGGGATGGCGCGGCTCTGCCGCGCCTGTTAGACGCCGAGCGACTTCAGCTTGCGGTGCAGCGCCGAACGCTCCATGCCGACGAATTCGGCGGTGCGGGAGATATTGCCGCCGAAGCGGTTGATCTGGGCGATCAGGTAATCCTTCTCGAACATCTCGCGGGCTTCGCGCAGCGGCAGCGTCATGATGTGATAATCGTTCTTGGCCGAAACCTTGGGCAGCATGTCGCCGAGATCGGTCGGCAACATATCGGCGGTGATCGGCGCGTCCGGCCCGTCGGTGCGGGCGAGAATCATCAGCCGCTCGATATTGTTGCGCAGTTGGCGGATATTGCCCGGCCAGTCATGAGCCTGCAGCACGGCCATGGCGTCGTCGCCGATCCGGCGCGGGCGAATACCGGCCTGTTCGGAAATCTGGCGCATTAGCTGGTCGACGAGGAAGGGAATATCCTCGCGCCGCTCGGCCAGTGCTGGCACGCGCACCGGCACGACGGCGAGGCGATGATAGAGATCCTCGCGGAACCAGCCTTCGGCGATGCGGCTTTCGAGATTATAGGCGGTCGAAGAGATGATGCGAACATCGACCTTGACGCGCTTGGAGCCGCCGACGCGCTCGAACTGCTGGTCGACAAGCACACGCAGGATCTTGTTCTGCGTCTCGCGCGGCATCTCGCCGACCTCGTCGAGATAGAGGATGCCGCGATGGGCCTCCTCGAGCGCGCCGATCTTGCGCGCCTGGCCGGGCGTGCCCTCGGTGCCGAAGAGCGCCACTTCCATGCGATCGGGCGTGATGTTGGCGGCGTTCAGCGCCACGAAGGGGCCGTTGGCGCGCGCCGACTTCTTATGGATCATCCGCGCCACCAGCTCCTTGCCGGAGCCGGAGGCACCAAGGATCATGATGCGGCTGTTGGTCGGCGAGACCTTCTCGATCGTCTGGCGGAGTTGCGAGACGGCGACCGAGGTGCCGATCAGCTCCAGGGCATCGCCGGTGCGCCGCTTCAGCTCGGAAACCTCGCGCTTCAGCTTGGAATTTTCCAGCGCCCGCTCGGCAATTAGGATCAGCCGGTCGGCCTTGAAGGGCTTCTCGATGAAATCGAAAGCGCCGCGCTTGATGGCCGAGACGGCGGTCTCGATGTTGCCATGGCCCGAGATCATCACGACCGGCAGATCGGGATGGCGGGTCTTGATCTCGTCGAGCAGCGACAGGCCGTCGAGCTTGCTGCCCTGCATCCAGATATCGAGGAAGATCAGCCGCGGCACACGGTCGGAGATCGCCGCCAGCGCGCTGTCGCTGTCATGGGCCGTGCGTGTTTCGTGTCCCTCGTCCGAGAGAATGCCGGAAACGATCTCGCGAATATCGTGCTCGTCATCGACGACGAGAATATCAGAGGCCATAAACACTTTCCTTGTCATTGGCTGCGGGAGCGGCAGGCGTCGGATCCCGGCGCGGCAGATGCACGCGGATCATGGCCCCTCTTCCCCGGTCAAAATCGGCGGGCGCATCGTGCAGCTCCAGCTGCCCGCCATGTTCCTCGATGATCTTCTTGACGATGGCGAGGCCAAGGCCGGTGCCCTTCTCACGCATCGTCATATAGGGTTCCAGAATGCTGTGGCGGTTCTCCACCGGCAGCCCGCGGCCATTGTCGATCACGTCGACGGTGAAGCGGTCGCGGCCGGGATCGAGGGCTGCCCGGACGAGGATCTTGCGCTCGTCGCGCTCGTCGCTCGGAACCGCCTCGATCGCCTCCACGGCATTCTTGATGAGATTGCCGAAGGCCTGGCCGAGCATGCGGCTGTCGAACAGGCCCTCCAGCGGCTGGTCACCGAAATCCCGCTCGAAGGTGACGTGGTGGTTGCCCATCTCGCGCAGGAAGATCGCGTCGCGCAGGATATCGCGCAGGTCGCTCGGCTCCTTGGTCGGCTTCGGCATGCGGGCGAAGGCGGAGAATTCGTCGACCATGCGGCCTATATCGCCGACCTGGCGGATGATTGTATCGGTGCACTGGTCGAAGACAGTCCGGTCGTCCTGGTCGATCTGCTTGCCGTAGCGGCGCTGGATGCGCTCGGCCGACAGCTGGATCGGCGTCAGCGGGTTCTTGATCTCATGGGCGATGCGCCGCGCCACGTCGCCCCAGGCGGTCGAGCGCTGGGCGATGACGAGGTCGGTGATGTCGTCGAGCGTGATCACGTAGGATTCGCTCATGTCGCGCACCTCTTCGCGCGTCACCTGGACGCTCAGCGTCCTCACCGTGCCGCCGCGCACCAGCGCGATCTGCTTGCGGAAATCGCCGCGATGGCGCACTGCCGCCTCGGTCAGCACCTGATCGACCTCGGGGGCGATATCGGCCAGCTGCTTGCCTAGCATCGCCTCGGCCGACAGCGACATCAGCGTTTCAGCCGAGCTGTTGACGATGGCGATGCGGCGGTCCTGTTCGACGCCGATGACGGCGGCGGTAACACCAGACAGCACCGCCTCGATGAACCGGCGGCGGTCGTCGACCTCGTCCTTGGCCTCGAGGATTTCATCGCGCTGGGTGCGGATTTCCGAGATCATCTTGTTGAAGGTGCGCGAGAGATTGGCGACGTCGCCATCGACGGCATGCACCGGCACGACGATGTCCATGTTGCCCGAGGCGACGCTGTCGGCCGCGGTGATCAGCAGCCGGATCGGCCGCACGATGCGATCGGCAACGGCAATTGCCGTCCAGATCGCTGCCAAGAGCACGATCAGCGCGAAGCCGATGTAGAGAACCGCGAAGGCGACCTGCAGCGAGAAACGATTGGCCTCCATCGAGCGGTATTCGGTGGCGTTCTCCTCCATCATGCGCATGGCGCCCATGACCTTGGGATCGACCGCGCGCACCGTATAGAGGAAGGTGCCCGGGATGGCATCGAGCTTGATGATGGCGCCGACAAGGTTGGTGACGCCGGGTGGGATCAGCGTCGGCTGGCCGGCTGCCGCCTTTTGCAGCGCGTCCTGCGGAATGGCCGGCAACGGTTTTTCCGTGGTGATATCGGCTTGGACGACCACTGAACCGTCGCTTTCGACCAGGAAGGCCCCGAGCAGGCCGCGGCCCCTCGCCTGGCGCGTCATCAGTTCGGCAAAGCCCGTCCTGTCGAGGCTGTAGAGGGCCCGGTTGCGCTCCAGGTCGTTGGCCATGGAAACCGTCTGCCCCTGCAGGTAGCTGGCGTTCTCCATCATGTAGGCCTGGCCGATATTGCGCGACGAGCTGACGATCGACTGGGTGCGCAGCGCAAACCAGCGATCAAGGCCGGCATTCAGCGTGATACTGGCGAAGATGGCGACGAGGATCGCCGGCGTGATCGCGACGATCGAGAAGAGCACGACGATGCGGATGTGCAGGCGTGCTGCCGCCCTGCCCCGGGTGCGTGCCTTCAGCAGCCTCGCCACCTCGCGGCCGATCAGCGCCAGCAGCGTCAGAACGAAGAAGGAATTGACGATCACCGAGGTGATGACGACATGCGATGTCGGCGCAATTGGCGTCAGGCCGAGCAGCACGAAGAGCGTTACCGTGGCGCAGAGAAGCGCGCCGCCGGCGAGCACGAGGCCGGGCACGGCGAAAAGGGCGCGGCGATCGGTCACCGTCGTCACCGCCTCGCCCGCCGCCGCCGGCGCTACCCCATCCTGCGTCATTCGGCCTCTCTTCGGACGGCACTCTGCCGCCCTGCCCGCCGATCGAAACCAAACAACGCCGGCTTAAGAAAGCCAGCGTCGGAACGACTCGATCGGGAGCGAAATGTCCAAAACTCTTGCGTGACCTTTAAGCAACGCATTGTGGCGAAAATGCAACGCGCTCTGTCGCGTTGTCAAGCCGCGCCTGGCCCTCGGAGCGTCACAATGGAGTGTTCCCCACGCCTTTGCAATTCGCTTGGCAATCGTAGCTTCCGGGGTCTTGCCACTCTGCTCGTGTGAACTCCTGCCCTTCTCTAGCTCAATATCCGAAATGGGCTTTCGCAATCAGGTAGAAAACAAGAGGCATCATGAGTATTGCTATGACGAGCATCCAGGCCTGCCGATAAAGCTGGAATTGATTCTTCAAGCGCAACGGAATTAGAGGGCTTTGCAGATCGATCTGAGGGAGCCCTTTGCCGATTTTGGTCACCAGGTTAGGACCGTATTTGTTGATCTTGCTGGTAAGGCGCTCCAACACGAGAAGCATGCAAACGTGAAAGATCGCAGCCGCCAGAAGACCTCCGATCGCGAAAACTCCAAGAAAATGCAATCCCGCCTCCCCATCGTCACGGTTGCAAAAGACCTTTCGCAGCCAATCCACCTGGCCGCAGCCACCACGGTGGGCCACGGAGCCGCTAAGCTAAGCCACCCGCGCTTTGCCTCGATGGGCCTTCGTTTCGCCCGCCGAGGAATATTTGTCCAGCTAGAATCGACGTGGACCTTCCGGCTTATTTCCTGCAATCGCATCGATCCGCTCCATCACCTCCGATGTCATCTTGTGCCGGTGCGAGAGGGCCGCGAGGTTGTCCTGCAACTGGCTGGCGCGTGAGGCGCCGAGAATGACGGTGGAGACGTTGGGATTGGCGAGGCACCACAGAAGGGCGAGATGGGTGATCGACAGGCCGATCTCATCGGCGAGTTTTGCGAGCTGGCCGACCTGTTGGAGCTGGGCACGGCCAGCGTCGCTCGACCACCTCTCCTTCAGCCATTCATAGCCTGGCAGGTTCATACGGCTGTCGGCCGGCACGCCGTTATTGTATTTGCCGGTCAGAACGCCCGAGGCGAGCGGCGACCAGATGGTGGTGCCGAGGCCGACGAGGTCATAGAGCGGGAGATAATCGGATTCGACCTTCTGGCGCTCGAAGATGTTGTACTGCGGCTGCTCCATCGTCGGCGGCGTGATGCGCAGGTCCCGGGCCACGGCGTAGGCTTCCGTCAATTGCTGCGCCGACCATTCCGATGTCCCCCAATAGAGCACCTTGCCCTGGGCGACGAGATCGTGCATCGCCCGGACCGTTTCCTCGATCGGCGTATCGATGTCAGGGCGATGGCAGAAATAGAGGTCGAGATAGTCGACCTGAAGCCGCTTCAGCGCCGCATGGCAGGCATCGGTCACATGCTTGCGCGACAGGCCGCGCTGCGTCGGCTTCTCCCCTCCCCAGAAAACCTTGCTGGAGACGACGAAGCTGTCGCGGCTCCAACCGAGCGCCTTCAGCGCCTCGCCCATGACGAGCTCGGACTTGCCGCTTTCGTATCCTTCGGCATTGTCGAAGAAGTTCACCCCGTTATCGTAGGCAAGCCGCATGAGGTCGACGGCGTCGCCGCCGTTCACCTGCTTGCCGAAAGTGACCCATGAGCCGAAGGAGAACTCGCTCACCTTCAGGCCCGATTTTCCCAAACGACGATATTCCATCATGCAGCTCCCAGACGTTATGAACATGTGCGGGGCAACCGGCGTCGACGTCGCACGAGCGATCCGCGTAATCTATGGCATGAACAAAGATATGCGAGGCCTAGCCCCACCAAATCGACCGGCATGAAACCACGACGTCGCAGCTCGCGTCAGCCCCGCTCGTAAAGAAAAAGGGCGCTCCGCGACTTAAGTCGGGGCGCCCATGGCATGCGGTCGAGGACAGTTGCGGCGGAAATCGACAGCAGCAACAGCAGATGAAGAGATTCGGAACAGATAGGCAACACGGAGGAGGTTATGGCCGGTCGATCGGCACATGTCATCCACCTGTTATCCACAGCCTATCCACAGGAGCGGCGGCGACGACCTCAGCAACTTCAATGACATTCGGCCGGCGGCAAACAATAGCTCACAAATACTATGTGACCATCGAATGACACTGCGCTTTTGTTTGCGGGCGCAGATACAAACCGCGATCCGGCTCGGATAGATTTACTCTGTTCCCGACCGTGGCGGCGGATACTGGGAGGAGGAGGCGGTGAGCCAACGAGGGGCTCACCGCCTTTTTCAGGCGGTGCGGGAGCTTCTATAAACAGAGACGCCCAATTCCCTGATTTTCTTGCGCAACCGAGGAGGTCGGCCGCCTTGATCTGGTTGCCGCGCGTTGCTTTGAGCGCAGCGAGAATCAGCGGATATTCCATCTCGTTCAGCACGCGGTCATAGAGGCCGGGCGCGGCAGATTGTCCCCGAAGCCTGCGAAGTAGCACAGGCAGTTTGATCCAACGCAACGCTTGAACCCGGGATTCATCGTATCCCTAAGAGCAGCTCCATAGGCATGGAGGATAATGGCTCAAAGGGTAGATTCAGAATGTCCATGTTCAGACTGCCAACTATCACTCTGCTGGCCTTGCTCGGTGGCGTCGGTGCCATGGGCATCGCGTTCGCCCAGACGAAAAGTCCAGACCCGGCTCAGTCAGAGGCTAAGCCCGCGGCCGGAGGATCGGAAATGATGCCCGGCATGATGAGCCGCAACATGATGTCATCGTCGTCGTCGATACTGATGGGGACGGCGCAATTTCTTTCGAAGAGTTGACCGCAATCCACAAACGCGACTTCGGCGCGGTCGACGCAAACGATGACCGCAAAGTCACACCTGAACAAATGTAGGCGTTTATGCAGAACATGTGACCGGCAGCTCGGCATTTGCCACCCCATGTGAGCAGCTACCACCAACTCCAGGTGCGCAGCTCCTTCGGGGCTTGCCTTACGCGGGGGCGCCGTGCCGAGGCCAGAGAAACCGGAGCGCCGGCAATTGCGTTATATCAATGCCGACTTGCGACGAATGGAGATAGATCATTGCGATCGCGGCGGTCCGCGAGACATGGAGCAGGACATGGCGGCACAATATTTTCTCCCGCTATCAACATATCCCGATTCAAGTTCAGGACTGATCATTTCGAACGCTGTAGCGTTTGCTGGGCACTACGGTGCAAGTCTTCACGCCTGCGCGCTAAGGGTCGGGATTCCGCATATTCCCAACGCCTGGTCGTCGTTGCTGCTCGATACTCCAAAGATGATCGAGCATGCCGAGACTCTGAGCCGTGATCGTGCCGAAACGCTGATTGCAGCAGCGACCAACCTCGCAGCGAGCGCCAAGGTTGAATTATCTTCCCGAACGGTCAAGACCACCTTGCCTCTATTGCACGAGACGGCAGCCACGGAAGCACGCTTCTTCGATCTGGCCATTCTCGAATGTGTCGCGGACGTTCCAGACACCCGTATTGTCGCCGAAGCGGTCCTATTCGGCTCTGGCCGGCCGGCCGTCATCTTTCCCAACAAGACCCTTGCAGGCCCAATCGACCATCTGGTCATCGCCTGGGACGGAAGCCGAGCCGCAGCTCGGGCCGTCAGCGATGCAAACCCATTCATTCACAAGGCCAAGCGGGTTTCGGTCCTATCTCTGACGGGCGAAAAACCGCTGCCGGAAACAACCGGGGCGCATCTCGCTGAGATCTTGGTTTCGAGCGGCGTCAATGCAAGCGCAACGGTCGCTCGCTTTACGTCGTCATCGATCGGTCAGAGCATTCAACAAACAGCACTGGAACTGAGCGCCGATATGCTGGTCATGGGAGGATTTGGACACTCGAGATTGCGAGATTTCGTTCTGGGTGGAGCAACCGATGGCGTCTTGGAAAAGCCTCTGCTCCCGGTGCTCATGTCACATTGAAGGAAACTGCCCGCATGGGTCTGTGACCTGCTTCCGCCCGTTTCCGAGTCATAGCCGCCGGCGACGCCACGCTAAAACAGTATCCTGCAGTTGGCTCTTCGGACAAGGAAGCCTGGACACTCGCGGATCGAAAGCTACCTTGATTCGGATCAATGCGACGGACGCCCGACACGCCTAGCTTTGCCGTTTCCCGTCAGGGTCGAAATTCCCAGTAGAACACGGTGTCGGTCGCGAACATAAGGCCGGCTGGAGAGCGATCATGCAGAAGCAATCCTCCACGCAAACGAGGGAGCATATCGAAAAGTACAAGGCGATCCTTGACCAACGCCGGCGCGAGCTGGAAACCCGCCTGCAAGCGATCGAGCATGATTTCGAAGAGCCTCGGAACCCTGACGATGATGATCGTGCCACAGAGCGAAATAACGATGAAGTCCTGGAAGAACTCGGCGAGGCTGGACAAAAGGAGCTCCTCGCCGTCCAAGCGGCGTTGGACCGGATTGAAGCCGGAACTTTTGGCACATGTGTGAAATGCGGCAAGCCGATCGGCGAGAAGAGGCTTGACGCTGTCCCCCACACACCTTTCTGTCAGTCTTGCGCTCAGTCGTTTGAAGCCTGAGTTGCAAGGTCACCATGCTCATGAAGCGCTTGGCCAGCTCATCAGCCGGCGCGTGCCCTGATGAGCCATTCATGAGCGTTATCGCGACCGGAAGGATGCGCCTTCGACGTCCCTCCGCAGCACCGTGCAAGCCCGAACACGCTCAGGCGGTGCGGGAGCTTCTGTAAACAGATACGCCCAATTCCCTGATTTTCTTGCGCAAGGTGTTGCGGTTGAGGCCGAGAAGGTCGGCCGCCTTGATCTGATTGCCGCGCGTTGCCGTGAGCGCAGCGAGAATCAGCGGATATTCCATCTCGGTCAGCACACGGTCATAGAGGCCGGGCGGCGGCAGGTTCTCGCCGAAGGTGGCGAAATAGGTGCGCATGTTCTCCTCGACGGCTTGCGCGATCGTCATCGAGCCGTTGCGGATCGGCCCTTTGTCGATCGGGCTGTCGGGCACGTCGGAGCGCAGCTCGGCATCGATGATCTCGCGGGTGATGACATCCTGCGGATAGAGCGCCATCAGCCGGCGGATGAGGTTCTCCAGCTCGCGGACATTGCCCGGCCAGGCATAGGCCTTCATCAGTTCCAGCGCTTCCTGATCGAAGCGTTTGGAGCCGAGGCCTTCCTTTTCGGCCTGCTGGATGAAATGGCGCACGAGATCGGGAATGTCCTCGGCGCGGTCACGCAGCGGCGGCAGGCGCAGCGGCACGACATTGAGGCGGTAGTAAAGATCCTCGCGGAAGAGGCCCTGGTTGATCGCCTGCTTCAGATCCTTGTTCGTGGCGGCGACGATGCGCACGTCGGTGCGGATCGGCGTGCGACCGCCGACGGTGGTGTATTCGCCCTGCTGCAGCACGCGCAGAAGCCGCGTCTGGGCATCCATCGGCATGTCGCCGATTTCGTCGAGGAAGAGCGTGCCGCCTTCGGCCTGCTCGAAGCGGCCGGTCGAACGGGTCTGCGCGCCGGTGAAGGCGCCCTTCTCGTGGCCGAAGAGCTCGGATTCGATCAGGTCGCGCGGGATGGCCGCCATGTTGATCGCGACGAAGGGGCCGTTGCGGCGCTTGCCGTAATCATGCAGCGCGCGGGCGACAAGCTCCTTACCGGTGCCGGATTCGCCGGTGATCATCAGCGTCAGATCCGTCTGCATCAGGCGGGCGAGCACGCGGTAGATTTCCTGCATCGCCGCCGAGCGGCCGACGAGCGGCATGCCGTCCTGCATATCCTCTTCGAGCTTGGCAGGCTTGCGCTTGGGCTCTGCGAGCGCCCGACCGATGATGCCGATCAGCTCGGTCAGGTCAAAAGGCTTCGGCAGATAGTCGTATGCCCCCTTCTCGGAAGCCTTGATGGCGGTCATGAAGGTGTTCTGCGCGCTCATGACGAGAACCGGGAGATCGGGACGCGCCTTCTTGATGCGCGGCAGCAGGTCGAAGGCGTTTTCGTCAGGCATCACCACGTCGGTGACGACAAGATCGCCCTCACCCGCGGAAATCCACCGCCAGAGGGTCGCGGCATTGGAAGTGATGCGAACGTCATAGCCGGCGCGGCTCAAAGCCTGGTTGAGCACGGTGCGGATCGCCGCATCATCATCTGCAACGAGGATCGTGGCTGTCATCGAGAAGGTCCTGTCGAGCTTGCGGAAGAAGCATCCTCGAGCGAAACGTCCTTCGACGCCGGCATGAGAACGCGGAAAGTCGTGCGGCTGTTCTGGCTGTCGCATTCAATGATGCCGCCGTGATCACCGATGATCTTGGCGACCAGCGCCAGGCCGAGACCGCTGCCGTTCGTCTTGGTGGTGATGAAGGGATCGAACAGATGCGGCAGAAGATCGGCGGGAACGCCGGGGCCGTTGTCGTGAACGCAGAATTCCAAGGGCAGCGAGATCTTTTCACGGGTGCCGGCGACGGAAAGACGAATGCCCGGGCGATAGGCGGTCGTCAGCATGATCTCGCCGTCCGGCCGATCGCCAACCGCTTCGGCGGCGTTTTTCACCAGGTTGAGGAAGACCTGGACGAGTTGGTCGCGATTGGCATAGACGGCTGGCAGCGATGGGTCGTAACTTTCGGTTACCCGGATGTTGCGAGCAAAACCCGCCTTGGCGATGGCCTTCACGTGATCGAGCACGGAATGGATATTGACCGGCATGCGGTCGACCGGACGCTCGTCGGAAAAGACTTCCATGCGGTCAACCAGCGAGACGATGCGGTCGGTTTCGTCGCAGATCAGCCGGGTCAACGCCCGGTCGTCGTCGACTGCGGACTGTTCGAGCAGTTGCGCGGCGCCGCGGATGCCGGAGAGCGGGTTCTTGATCTCATGCGCCAGCATCGAGGCGAGACCGGTCACCGAGCGGGCGGCGGCGCGATGCGTCAGCTGCCGGTCGATCTTGTCGGCCATCGAGCGTTCCTGAAAGACGATGACGACGGCGCCGGGCTCGCTGAGCACCGGGGCGACGTAGAGATCGACGAGCTTGTCCTGGCCGAGACGAGGCGAACTCAGATCGACGCGATATTCATTCACCGGCGCCTTGCGCTCACGCACCTGGTCGATCAGGGCGAGCAGCGGGCTGCCGAAGGGAATGAAGGTCGAGATGCGGTAACGCGCCAGATGCGGGGCGCTGGCGCCAAAGAAGGCTTCCGCCTCCCAATTGGCGAAGGCGACGAAGCCGGATTCGTCGACCATGACGACCGGGTTCTGGATGGCGTTCAGCACGGCCATGGCGACGGTTCCGCCGGTCTGATCGGGCGGAGATATCGTATCCTTCGTCATGCCGCCTCCCGGCTTTCGACAAGAGCTGCATCAAGCGCATCGTAAAGGCGCGCGGCCACCTCGCCCGGATCGCGCGAGGTCATGATCGCAGCCTTCTCGCCGCCGGCAAGCGCGGGGGCGAAACGCTCGAGATACCAGCCGAGATGCTTGCGGGCATGGCGGATCGCCACCGCCTCGCCGTAGAAATCGAGCATCATCCGGTAATGTTCGACGGCGATATCGGCAATGTCTTCGCGCCGCGGCTCCGCCGCACCGGCAAGCACGCCGGCATGCCACGGCCGGCCCTGGCAGCCCCTGCCGATCATGACGGCATCGGCGCCGGAGCGGCCCAATATTTCCTGCGCATCCGCGGCGGTTTCGATGTCGCCATTGGCGATCAGCGGAATGGAGATAACGTCGCGAACGGAACGGATCGCATCCCAATCGGCGCGACCTTCGTAAAACTGCATGCGGGTCCGCCCATGAATGGTGACGAGCTGAATGCCGGCGGCTTCGGCGCGGCGGGCAATGTCGGGCGCGTTGATGGAATTCTCGTCCCAGCCGAGGCGCATCTTCAGCGTCACCGGAATATCGACGGCCTTGACCGTCGCCTCGATCAGGCCGAGCGCGTGATCGGGATCGCGCATCAGCGCCGAGCCGGAATAACCGCCGATCACTTTCTTTGCCGGACAGCCCATATTGATGTCGATGATATCTGCGCCATGACCGGCGGCGATCTTGGCCGCCTGCGCCATCCAGTGCGCCTCCCGGCCGGCAAGCTGCACCATGTGCGGCCGAAATCCCGCCGCCCTGAGCCGCGCCCAGGATTCGGCTGTGTCGTTGACCAGTTCGCGGCTCGCCACCATTTCGGTGACGACGAGGCCGGCGCCGAAGCGCCAGGCCAGCTCGCGGAAGGGCATGTCCGTCACACCGGACATCGGCGCCAGCACCACGCGATTCCGCACGGATACATCTCCGACTCGGAAAGGCGCTGCGAGGTCCTTGCAAATCAAATGATTATCTTTCAGGCACACCATGGGACTGCATTATTTTTAGCCACAGATCCATGGCTTTGCCAAGAGGGCTTGAATCGGAATCGATATTTTTTGGGCAGATGCTGGAAAAGGCCAAAGCAAGAGGTTAGAGCACTGCGGTCAATTCCGCATAATTTAGGGGATTTATGCTGCAAATGCCGTCCAAGCAACCGATATCGGCTGGAATTGTCATCGTTGCCGCCGGCCGCGGCGAGCGTGCCGGATCCTCCAAGGAAGGTCCCAAGCAATATCGCCTGATCGGCGGCAAGCCGGTTATCGTCCATACGCTTGAAAACTTCATGACATGGGAGCCGGCGACCGAGATCGTCGTCGTCATTCATCCCGATGACGAGGCGCTGTTTGCCAAGGCGTTCCGCCATATCATTTCGGCAACGCCGATCGAAATCGTGCATGGCGGCCCGACGCGGCAGCAATCGGTGCTGGCCGGTCTTCGATACCTCAAGGACAAGCATGTCAGCCACGTGCTGATTCACGATGCGGTACGGCCCTTCTTCGACCACGCGCTTCTCGACCGCATTGCCGAAACGCTTGGAAGCGGCGCGGCGGCGGTGCTGCCGGCCATGCCGGTGACCGATACGCTGAAACGTGCAGATAGCGCCGGCACGGTGCTGACGACGGTTTCGCGCGAGCGGCTTTACGCGGCGCAGACGCCACAATCCTTTGCCTTCGAAACGATTCTCGATGCGCATGAGAAGGCGGCGGCCAGCGGGCGGAGCGATTTCACCGACGACGCCTCGATCGCCGAATGGCTGGGCATTCCGGTAACGATCGTCGAGGGCACGACCGACAACGTCAAGCTGACGGTCAAGAGCGATATTGCCATGGCCGACGACAAGCTGTCGGCGTCGCTGCTTCCCGACGTGCGTACTGGCAATGGCTACGACGTACACCAGCTCGAAGCGGGCGACGGCGTGACGCTGTGCGGCGTATTCATTCCACACGACCAGAAGCTCAAGGGCCACTCGGATGCCGATGTCGCGCTGCATGCGCTGACCGACGCGTTGCTGGCCACCTGCGGCGCCGGCGATATCGGCGATCATTTCCCGCCATCCGATCCGCAATGGAAGGGGGCGGCTTCGCGAATCTTCATCGAGCATGCCGCGCGGATCGTGCGCGAACGCGGCGGCACGATCATGAATGCCGATGTCTCGCTGATCGCCGAGGCGCCGAAGGTCGGCCCGCATCGCGGGGCCATGCGGGCGAACCTGTCGGAATATCTCGGCATCGATCTCGAGCGCTGCTCGGTCAAGGCGACGACCAACGAGACGATCGGCTTCGTCGGCCGGCGCGAAGGCATCGCGGCGATCGCCACGGCGACCGTCGTTTATCGCGGGAGGAAGTGATGAGCCTCTTTCCCGAGGATATTCATTCGGCGGCAGCGGCGATTATCCGCGACTTCACCGCCGCAGGCCTGATGGTCTCCACGGCCGAATCCTGCACCGGCGGGCTGATATCAGGCGTGCTGACGGAGATATCCGGCTCATCAGCCGTCGTCGACCGCGGCTTTGTTACCTATACGAATAGCGCCAAGACCGAGCTGCTCGGGGTGCAGGCGAAAACGCTGCTGCGCTTCGGCGCAGTCTCCGAGGAGACCGCCCGGCAGATGGCGCACGGCGCCCTCTTCCGCTCGCGCGCCGACATCGCCGTCGCCGTCACCGGCATTGCCGGCCCCGGCGGCGGATCGGCCGAAAAACCGGTCGGCCTCGTGCATCTTGCCGCGAAATCGCGCGGCGGCGCGCTCATCCACCGCAAAATGCTCTATGGCGACATCGGCCGCAGCGAGGTTCGACTGGCAACGGTCAGGACGGCGCTCGAGATGCTGCGTTTGCTCCTCACGCACTGATGTGCCTATAACCGCCCGTCAGGCTGGAGCATAGATCTTGCTTGCGCGCGTTTCGAAGGCTTCGGTGAACATGCGGAAGGCGCGGTCGAACATCGAGCCCATAAGCGCGCCAAGGATGCGGCTTTTGAATTCGTAATCGATGAAGAAATTGATGGTGCAGCCGCCAGCCGGCGTCTCGGCGAAATGCCAGCGATTGTCGAGATATTTGAACGGGCCGTCGATATATTTGACCTCGATGACGCGCTCGGCCCGGTTCAAGAGCACCTGGGTCGTGAAGGTCTCGCGGATCGCCTTGTAGCCGACGGTCATATCGGCCACGAGCAGGATCTTGCCGTCACGCTCCTTGCGGCTTCTGACCGAGAGCGCCTCGCAAAGCGGCAGGAACTCGGGATAACGTTCGACATCGGCAACGAGATCGAACATCTGGTCGGGCGTATGCGGGACGGAACGGTGCGTTTCGAAGTGCGGCATAGGCGGCACTTAAGCGGCTGCGCCAAGAAGATCAAGAAGCTGGCGCATACGACGGCGGGATTTTAGCTGAGAACGGGGCGAAGGCGGCGCGGTCTCAGCGCCCATACCACATACGATGGAGCAACCTGTCGCTGCGGACGAACTGATGGAACAGCGCCGCTCCAACATGTGCGGAAAGCAGTGCCAGCAGGAGATTTGCCCCAAGCCCATGCGGCAGGCGCGGCGGATAGAGGTGGAAGTTCGGCAGTTCCGTGCCGGCACCGAATATGGCTTGCGCCGCGCCGCTCAGCGCGATCATGCCGACGCCGCTCGCAATCATCCCGAGGATGACCACGTAGAAGGCAAGATGGACGGCGCGGGCCAGCCACTCTTGCCATGAGGGCGCGCCCTGAACAGGCAGCGGCTTCCTGTCGAAAAGCCACCACCAGACGATGCGGCACACGGTCAGCAGAAGAACCGTGATCGCTGCTGGGATATGAACACGAAGAAGCGCCGCCTTTGCGACCGGTTCGACGATGTTGCCTGCCCGAAAGCCGGAGACGAGGGCAACGAGCAGGAATATGGCGGTCAGCCAATGCATGGTGACGGCGATGGCGCCGTAGCGATCAGTCGTGCTTTTCAACATCAATTTCTCCTTCGAGACTGTGCCGCAGCCTCGTCAGGACGCGATGTGCGGTTTGGATTTCGGCAAGTGAAAGCCCCGCGGCCATGGCGTTGACGCGCGGGTTGTAGGCTGCGATCGCAGCATCGTAGGTTTGTCGTCCTTTGTCGGTCAGCACGACGAGCTGGGCCCGCCGGTGATGCGGATTGGGTTCGAACGCGACCAGCCCCTCTCCGTGCAGATCATTGACGATCCGCTGCACGTTCTGACGGTTGGCGCCGAGGTCTCGGGCCAGCCATGCCACCGGCTGCGGCCGATCCGCATAGACGATGGCCCCGAGGATCTGCCAGCGTGCGCTGGTCAGCCCATAGGCCGCCACAAGTCTGTCTCCCCAGGTCAAGGTCAAGTTATTCACCCGAAACATTGAAAGGATCAGTTCCGTCAAGGCGTCGCCTATCGCGGTTCTCTTCGCTTCACTCATTTGTCACCATATATTGTTCTTGACATCATCATGTCAAGTCTCTATGTATCCACCATGCCAAATTGACATCATTACTCCAATACGAAAGGAGTCTGAAGTGACGCACATTCAACCACTTGATGAGAATTTTCCGATCCAGCTCCAGCTCGATGTCGATGCAGCTCCGGTCGTGCTGATCAACCTCTTCACGCTCGATCCCGCTGATGAGCCGCGTTTCCTCGAAGTCTGGAGTCGTGATGCCGAGTTTATGAAGCGACAGCCGGGCTTCATCTCGACTCAGCTCCATCGAGCACTCGGCAAGAGCATGACCTACCTGAACTATGCGATGTGGGAATCGAATGAGGCGTTCCGAGCCGCCTTCAATCATCCCGACTTTCGCGCTCAGGTCGCTGCATATCCGGCATCCGCCGTCGCTAGGCCGCACCTGTTTCAAAAGGTCGCCGTGTCCGGCATCTGCGCAGCTTGAGGGCCATGAAAGGAAAGAAATCACATGTCACTGCTGTTCAGAATGGCAATCGCCGGTCCCGCAGGGTTCGGGGGGCTCGGGGTGTGGGCTCTCAGCCGGTGAAAGGAATCGCCGTGCCCCATGCGGTCATGTTCCTAAATACTAGGAGCGGCGAGCCGCTTCGCGTGATCTTATGACGACATTGGAATTTGCGAGACCATAATCCTGGAGCGCCGTCTCAATTAATGGGACCGCATCCCGCTCGAAATTCCAGATATAAGAGAGAGCACTCAGCGAGAGGCGTTCAGGGCACCCGGCGGGCAGTTCTGGACGGTTGCGCCCAAAATAGCGAAACGCTTTCGAGATGATACCGTAGAGACATGCATATCGCGATGGGCGAAGCCAAATGACCGCATCGGCGCGTGGCAGGCGGAGATGGAAGGAGCTGAGGCCGGTTCCATCCATGATCCAGCGCTCTCCCGCCACGGCCTTGGCGATAAGGCGATCGATCTCGTCGCGCGGTCTCTTTCTCCGGCCAATAGAAGTCGCAGTCCATGGAGATGTAATCAAGGTCGAGCGCTCGCGAAAGCCGCTTTGCGAGCGAGCTCTTTGCCGCTGCCGGGGCAGCCGATCATCAGGATACGGCGGGCTTCGGCCAGCGTCGATTTCAACCCGGATGCACTCTTCATCGGCGACCGCCCAAAGAAGAACCGCGGCAGAATCGCCGCGGTCAACTTGTTCACTAACCTCGCTCTCACTGGACGTCATCCTCGGCCCTGTGCCGAGAATCTGCTGCACATCGACCAGCGGCAGATGCCCGGGACAAGCCCGAGCATGACGAAAGAGAAGTTGGCAGGCATTATCGCCAGCAGCCTGACAGCGGCGAAAGGTTGCGAAAACTTACTCGGCTGCCATCAACAGCTTCTTTTCCCGAGCCGCACGCAGCCGCGCGAAGTCGTCGCCGGCATGGTGGGAGGAGCGGGTCAGCGGGCTTGAGGCGACCATCAGGAAACCTTTGCTGTAAGCCACCGTCTCGTAGGATTTGAACTCCTCGGGGGTGACGAAGCTTTCGACCTTGTGGTGCTTGCGGGTCGGCTGCAGGTACTGGCCGATCGTCAGGAAATCGACATCGGCGGTGCGCAGATCGTCCATCAGCTGCAGCACCTCGTTGCGCTCCTCGCCGAGGCCGACCATGATGCCCGATTTGGTGAACATGGTGGGATCGAGTTCCTTCACCCGCTGCAGCAGGCGGATGGAATGGAAATAGCGGGCGCCGGGGCGGACCGTCAGATAATTGCCGGCAACCGTTTCCATGTTGTGATTGAAAACGTCGGGCTTGGCGGCGACGACGCGCTCCAGCGCACCCGGCTTCTTCAGGAAGTCGGGCGTCAGGATTTCGATCGTCGTTGCCGGCGAAGCGGCGCGGATCGCCCAGATCACCTTTTCGAAATGTTCGGCGCCGCCGTCGTCCAGATCGTCGCGGTCGACCGAGGTGATGACGACGTGGCTGAGGCCCATCTCCCTGACGGCCTTGGCGACATTCTCCGGCTCGGCCATATCGAGCGCATTCGGCTTGCCGGTGGCGACGTTGCAGAAGGCGCAGGCGCGGGTGCAGATCTCGCCCATGATCATGAAGGTGGCGTGCTTCTTGTCCCAGCACTCGCCGATATTCGGGCAGCCTGCCTCCTCGCAGACGGTGACGAGCTTATGCTCCTTCACGATCGCCCGCGTTTCGGCATAGCCTTTGGAGGTCGGCGCCTTGACGCGGATCCAATCCGGCTTGCGCATGACTTCCGTATCCGGCCGATGCGCCTTTTCGGGATGGCGCACGCGCTTGGCGTCGGGATTGATCGTATCGAGAATGGTCACCATTGCAGTTTCAGCTTTCCGCCGCCCTCAAAGCGGCATCATTTCTTCGATCTAGCGCCGCACCAGCCGCGCGAGGAATATCAGCAGGCAGGCGCCAAGGAAACCCGTCATGAAATAACCGAGCCGTCCACCGGCAAGTTGGACTTGGAACTGGGCGAGAATGGCGGTGGCGACGACCGAGCCGACGATGCCGAGCACGATGTTCAGGAAAATCCCGTATCGTGCATTCATCAGCTTGCCGGCGAGCCAGCCTGCGAGCCCGCCGATGATGATTGCCGAAATCCAGCCGACGCCTTCCATGCCTGCCCTTCCCCCTAAGCGACTGCCCTGGCAACCAGCACCACGATGATCGCGCCGACGGTGGCGTGGATGATCTGCACGACCAGCGCGTTTTCAATGCCCAGCGAAATGCCCAGCGCGCTAAACAGATAGCCGCCGACGAAGGCGCCGATGATGCCGCTGAGAAGACATCTGATCAAGCCGCCGCCACCGACAACCAGACTTGCGAGGAAGCCCGCCACCAGGCCGATCAGCAAAAACACCAGCAACGCCTGCGTCTCCAAAGACATGAGGATTTCCTTTCGTTTTTTCTACCCAGGGGCGGCTTAAGCCATCACGGGAGGACAGATTCGTCGCCTCGGAGGACGGCTTGCCGCCTGAGGGACGGCTTCGCCGCCCTGGGGATAAAGGGCGGCCCTGGAAATTATCAAGCGTTCAGCACGCGGCCATAGGCATCCAGCACCGCTTCCTTCATCGTTTCGGAGACCGTCGGATGCGGGAAGATCGTGTGCATCAGCTCTTCTTCCGTCGTCTCGAGGTTCATCGCGACGACGAAGCCCTGGATGAGCTCGGTGACTTCGGCGCCGACCATGTGGGCGCCGAGCAGCTCGCCGGTCTTCTTATCGAAGATCACCTTCACCATGCCTTGGTCTTCGCCGAGCGCTATCGCCTTGCCGTTCGCCGCAAAAGAGAAACGGCCGACGCGGATGTCGCGACCCAACTCCTTGGCTTTGGCTTCGGTAAGGCCGACGGAGGCAACCTGCGGGTTGCAATAGGTGCAGCCGGGAACCTTGCCCTTGTCGGTCGGATGGACATTCGGCAGGCCGGCGATCTTTTCGACGCAGACCACACCCTCATGCTCGGCCTTGTGCGCCAGCATCGGCGGGCCGGCGACGTCGCCGATCGCATAGATGCCGGCGACATTGGTCTTACCGTAACCGTCGGCGACGACGCAGCCGCGGTCGGTCTTGATGCCGAGCGCTTCCAGGCCGAGATTTTCGATATTGCCCTGAACGCCGACGGCGGAGATCATCCGGTCGGCGGTGATCTGCTGCACCTTGCCATCCGATGTCTCGACATGGGCAGTGATGCTGCCCGCCCCCTTCTCGACCTTCGTGACCTTGGCGCTGGTGAAGATCTTCAGGCCGCGCTTTTCCAGCTGCTTGCGGGCGATAGCGGTGATTTCGGCATCTTCGACCGGCATGATGGTCGGCATGACTTCAACAACCGTCACATCGACGCCCATCGAACGGTAGAAACTGGCGAATTCGATGCCGATCGCGCCCGAACCCATGACGATCAGCGACTTCGGCAGCGCGTCCGGCTTCAGCGCCTCGAAATAGGTCCAGATCAGCTTGCCGTCCGGCTCGATGCCGGGCAGTGCCCGCGGACGGGCGCCGGTGGCGATGATGACGTGCTTGGCGCTATAGGTGCCCTCGCCCTTGACATTCTTCGGCAGCGGATGCTGCGGCTCGACCACGGGCTTTGACGACTTGCCGACGACGATCTCGCCCGGCTTCGTCAGCCTAGCCTCGCCCCAAATGATGTCGATCTTGTTCTTCTTCATCAGGAAGCCGACGCCGGCGTTGAGACGGGCGGAGACGGCGCGCGAGCGGCCGACGACGGCCTTGGCGTCCGGCTTGACGGTACCTTCGAGAACGAGACCGAAATCCTTGAAGTGGTTGGCATGGTCGAGCACTTCGGCCGAGCGCAGCAGCGCCTTGGTCGGGATGCAGCCCCAGTTCAGGCAGATGCCGCCCATATGCTCGCGCTCGACGATCGCCGTCTTGAGGCCGAGCTGGCTGGCGCGGATGGCGGCAACATAGCCGCCCGGGCCGGAGCCGATGATGATGACGTCGTAGGATTCAGCCATGTGTTTCCTGCCTTTGTTACGCTGCGCCGCGGGTCATGAGCACCCACGCGTGCCTCTTGCTGTTTTCGAGGACCGGCACGGCATCCGCACGTGCAGCCTCCAAGAATCCGTTTCTTCCATAAAGCGACAAAGCCGCTTCATTATTGCTTGCGGTGATCAGGCTGACGGGCCGGCGATCGGCCCTTTCGATCTGATCCTCCAGCAGTCTGCGTCCGATGCCGATGCCGCGCAGATGGCGATAGACGCCGAGACTGCCGATGAACCAGCTTCCCACAACCGTTTTCTGCAAGGCGAGCATCGGCGCGGTCGCCGGGATCGTCGCCTCGATATCGCCTATGCCTTCATCCAGCGCATGGCTGATCGCCGCACCGGCAATCTCGCCATAGGCCTCGGCGATGACGGCATCCCGCCAGCCGCCGACGGCTTCCTCCTCACTCATTTTCAGCCGCCCCCGCTCCAAAGGCGTGTCGCTTGTGCCGTTCGCCACATCGGCGAACCAGAGCCAGGAGGCAAACCCATGCGATGCGATATCCGCCAGAATCGCCTGCTCCGAGGCATCCCGCCGTGAGGCCTGCCGCAGCGCAATGAAGGCGGTCAATTCCTCAGATCCCCAGCATCATCCGCACGATCGATTCCAGCCCGCGTCCGAGCGCACGGGTGTTTTCCGCATCGAGATGAATGCCGTCGATCGGTGTGGTCCTGGCAACGGAATTGCCGTCGAAGAAGCCGCAGCCAAGTTCGTCGGCAAGATCACGATAGAGCGTCGCAAGCTTGGCCGATTCCTCGATGCCGCCGGGAAAGGATGCGGCGAAGGGCACGTTGCCCGTCGCGCAGATCGCCGGCGGCGCCACGATCAGGATCTCTGGTCCGTCGAATTCGAAGGGCCAGGCATGGTTGCGGATCAACCGCACGAGGCGGCTGACGCCCTGGCAGGCGGCAAAGGCCGAACCTGCCACAACCGGCTTCATGTCGTTGGTGCCGAGCAGGAGAATGACGAGGTCGAGCGGCGCATGCGTCTGCAGGATCGTCGGCAGGACGCGCGCACCGTTGCGGTCGCAATCGGCGAGATGGTCGTCGAAGGCGGTGGTGCGACCATTCAGCCCTTCGGCGATGATGCGCGCCTCGCTGCCGAGCGCTGCCTGAAGCACGCTCGGCCAGCGATTCTTGTACTCATGACGGCCGATCGTCTCGGCGTCATAACCCCAGGTCAGCGAGTCGCCATAGCAAAGAACGGTCTTGGTCATTTCCGCCTCCGCCCAGCTATCAGACGAGCATGCCCATCGGGTTCTCGATGTAGCCCTTGAAGGCCTGGAGCAGCTCGGCGCCGAGCGCGCCGTCGACGCAGCGATGGTCGGTCGACAGCGTGACGCTCATGACCGTGGCGATAGCTATTTCGCCGTTCTTGACGACGACCCGCTGTTCGCCGGCACCGACCGCGAGGATCGTCGCATGCGGCGGATTGACGACGGCGGCGAAGTTCTTGACGCCCATCATGCCCATGTTGGAGACCGAGCTGGTGCCGCCCTGATATTCCTCGGGCTTCAGCTTGCGGTCCTTGGCCCGCTTGCCGAGATCGCGCATCTCGTTGGAGATGACAGACAGCGTCTTTTGCTCGGCCTTGCGGATGATCGGGGTGATCAGGCCGCCGGGGATCGAGACGGCGACGCCGACATCGGCGTGCTTATGCTTGACCATGTTGCTGTCGGTCCAGGAGACGTTGGCGTCGGGAACGTCGCGCAACGCCAACGCCATGGCCTTGATGACCATGTCGTTGACCGAGAGTTTATAGGCCGGAGCGTTGTCCTTGCGGGGCGCCGCATCGTTTAGCTGGGCGCGCAGCGCCATCAGAGCGTCGAGCTCGCAATCGACGCTGACGTAGAAATGCGGGATCGTCTGCTTGGATTCGACCAGGCGCCGGGCGATCGTCTTGCGCATGCCATCATGCGGCACGAGTTCGTAGGAGCCCGGCTCGAAGAGCTTGAGCACGGCGTCATCGGAAGCTCCCTTCGGGGCGACCGCGGCCGGCGCAGCAGCTGCGGCGGCCTGCTGAGCAGCGGCAGCCGGTGCGGCGGCAGGTTTGGCGCCACCGCCGGCAACGGCGGCTTCGACGTCGCTCTTGACGACGCGACCATGCGGGCCGGAGCCTGCGATCCCCGAGAGGTCGATGCCGGCTTCCCTCGCGAGTCTGCGGGCAAGCGGCGAAGAGAAGGTGCGGTTGCCACCGGCTGAAGCTGCCGCGGGTGCGGCGGCGGGCGCAGCAGCCGGAGCGGGCTCAGCCTTCGCCGGTGCAGCCTCGACCTTGGCGGCCGGAGCGGCTTCAGCCTTGGCGGGAGCGGGCGAACCCGCACCGTTTGCGGCAGCAGCCACGTCCTCGCCATCGGCGGCGAGAACGGCGATCAGCGCATTGACCTTGACACCTTCGGTGCCGGCGGGAACGACGAGCTTGGCGACCGTGCCTTCATCGACGGCTTCGACTTCCATCGTCGCCTTGTCGGTCTCGATCTCGGCGATCACATCGCCTGACTTGACCTTGTCGCCTTCCTTGACCAGCCACTTCGAAAGATTGCCTTCTTCCATGGTCGGAGAGAGGGCGGGCATCGTGATATTGATCGGCATCGAGATACCCTCCCCTTATTTGTAGCAAACAGCCTTCACCGCATCGACGACTTCGCCGACGTTCGGAAGCGCCAGCTTTTCGAGATTGGCGGCGTAAGGCATCGGCACGTCCTTGCCAGCAATCGTCAGGATCGGCGCATCGAGATAATCGAAGGCCTGCTGCATGACGCGCGTGGCGATTTCGGTGCCGACGGAGGACTGCGGATAGCCTTCCTCGACGGTGACGAGGCGGCCGGTCTTCTTGACCGATTCGATGACCGTCGGAAGGTCCATCGGGCGGATGGTGCGAAGGTCGATCAGTTCGACGTCGATGCCGATCTTCTCGAGTTCGGCAACCGCCTTCGTCGCATAGGTCATGCCGATGCCGAAGGAGACGACGGTGGCGTCCTTGCCCGAACGATGGATACGGGCCTTGCCGATCGGCAGGACGAAGTTATCGAGCTTCGGCACGTCGAAGTGCTGGCCGTAGAGAATTTCATTTTCAAGGAAAATCACCGGGTTCGGGTCGCGGATCGCCGCCTTCAGCAGGCCCTTGGCGTCGGATGCCGTGTAGGGCATGACGACCTTCAGGCCGGGGATTGCGCTGTACCAGGCCGCGTAATCCTGGCTGTGCTGGGCGCCGACGCGGGCGGCCGCACCGTTCGGGCCGCGGAAGACGATCGGAGCGCCCATCTGGCCGCCGGACATATAGAGCGTCTTGGCAGCCGAGTTGATGATGTGGTCGATCGCCTGCATGGCGAAGTTGAAGGTCATGAATTCGACGATCGGGCGAAGGCCGGCCATGGCGGCGCCGACGCCGACGCCGGCAAAGCCGTGTTCGGTGATCGGCGTATCGATGACGCGGCGGGGGCCGAATTCCTGCAGCAGCCCTTGGGTGACCTTGTAGGCGCCCTGATATTCGGCGACTTCCTCGCCCATGACGAAGACGTCGTCACTGGCGCGCATTTCTTCGGCCATGGCGTCGCGGAGCGCTTCGCGCACGGTCATCGACACCATTTCGGTGCCGGCAGGGATTTCCGGGTCGTTCGGAACGGCAGCCTTCGGCTCTGCTGGAAGCGGTGCGGAAGCAGAACCGCTATTGGTCGGCTTTTCTTCCTGGGCAACCTGCGGAGCAGCGACCGGAGCCGGCTGAGCAGCAGCAGGAGCGGTGGAAATCGCGTCGGCCGATTCGCCATCCTGCAGCAGCACGGCGATCTTGGTGTTGACCTTGACGCCTTCTGTGCCGGCATCGACGAGCAGCTTGCCGATGACGCCCTCGTCGACGGCTTCGACTTCCATCGTCGCCTTGTCGGTTTCGATTTCGGCGATCACGTCACCCGAGGTGACCTTGTCACCTTCCTGTTTCAGCCATTTGGACAGCGTGCCTTCTTCCATAGTCGGAGAGAGGGCGGGCATGAGGATATCGATAGGCATGGGTTCCCTCCCCCGATTAGAGCAGAATGTCGGTGTAGAGCTCGGATGCATCCGGCTCCGGATCGGCCTGGGCGAAATCGGCGCTGTCGGCGACGATGTCGCGGACATCCTTGTCGATCGCCTTCAGATCGTCTTCCGAGGCCCAGCCCTTTTCGATGAGGCGCGCCTTGACCTGCTCGATCGGATCCTGCTCGGAGCGCATCTTCTGCACTTCTTCCTTGGAACGATATTTCGCCGGGTCCGACATGGAGTGGCCGCGGTAGCGATAGGTCAGCATTTCGAGAATGATCGGGCCCCTGCCGGAGCGGCAATGTTCGAGCGCCTCGTCGGCCGCCGCCTTGACGGCGCGGACGTCCATGCCGTCGACCTGGATGCCGGGGATGCCGAAGCCGGAGCCGCGCAGCGAGTAGTTCGACTGCGCGGTGGCGCGGGCCGTCGACGTGCCCATGGCGTAGCGGTTGTTCTCGACGATATAGACGATCGGCAGCTTCCAGAGAGCGGCCATGTTGAAGCTCTCGTAAACCTGGCCCTGGTTGGCGGCGCCGTCGCCGAAATAGGCGATCGCGACGTTGCCGTTGTTACGGTAGCGATTTGCAAAGGCAAGACCGGTTCCGAGCGAAACCTGGGCACCGACGATGCCGTGACCGCCGTAGAAATGCTTCTCTTTCGAGAACATATGCATCGAGCCGCCCTTCCCGTGGGAATAGCCGCTGCGGCGCCCGGTCAACTCCGCCATGACGCCGCGCGCTTCCATGCCGGTTGCCAGCATATGGCCGTGGTCGCGATAGGCGGTGATGACCTGGTCGCCTTCCTTCTGCGCCATCTGCATGCCGACGACGACAGCTTCCTGACCGATGTAGAGATGGCAAAAGCCCCCGATGAAGCCCATGCCGTAAAGCTGACCTGCCTTCTCCTCGAAGCGGCGGATCAGTAGCATCTCGCGATAGGCCTTGAGTTCCTCGTCCCGATCGAAGTCGGCTACCGGGCCTCCATTCGATGCTTTGGCTGCTGGTTTTGCTGCAGTTTTGCGGCTGGAAACGGTCGCGGTCTTTCGCGGCGCCATTCAACCCTCCCTATGGGTTTGTCGTTTCTCGGTGGCGCGTACCATAGGGAAGAAATTTGACCACAGCAATGCCATAATTGCATGGCTCGTATTCGGCACTAAACTATTGGAAATAAAACATAAATTGGAATTAACCGAATTCCGGTTAATTGGAATAGTGGTTGAATATGACGATCTCGTCCGCGCGCGACATATTCAGCTGATATCGCGCCTTTTCGTCCAACATGTCCTTGTCGAGCGAACCGTCACTGAGGAGCGCGACCTGGCCTTCCAGATGTTCGCGCTTCGCCTTCAACACCGCAAGCTCTTTTTCGCGCGCGACACGCTGACGCTCGAACGTCTCCGTCGCCCGCAGGCCGTAATCGCCATGAACGCAATGATAACCGAAATAGGAGAGGAAGGCGACCGTCATGGCCGGGATGACGAACCGGCCGAACTTTCTCTTCTTATGATGCTTTGTCCACATACACGTATGCTCTTGAACGCATTACCAATTCGTTCAGCATAACGCGCAGAGATTAACCGTTGGTTGACCGTAAATATGAGCGATAAAAAACCCCGCGCCGGGAGGGCGCGGGTTAAGCCATTGACGTACAGATTCGATCAGCCGCGGATAATCGAACGTCCGGCATACTGCGCCTGCGGCCCGAGGCCTTCCTCGATGCGGATCAGCTGATTGTATTTGGCAAGACGGTCGGAACGCGACAACGAACCGGTCTTGATCTGGCCGCAGTTGGTGGCAACCGCGAGATCGGCGATGGTCGAATCCTCGGTTTCGCCGGAGCGGTGGGACATGACGGCGGTGTAGGCCGCCTTGTGCGCCGTATTGACCGCATCGAGGGTTTCCGTCAGCGAACCGATCTGGTTGACCTTGACGAGGATCGAGTTGGCGACACCCATGCGAATGCCGTCGCGAAGGCGCGCGGAGTTGGTGACGAAGAGGTCGTCGCCGACGAGCTGCGTCTTGTTGCCGATCAGGTCGGTCAGCGCCTTCCAGCCGTCCCAGTCGTCTTCGGCCATGCCGTCCTCGATTGAGATGATCGGGTACTTGCCGGCGAGCTCGGCCAGATATTCGGCCATGGCGCCCGATTCGAGCGTGCGGCCTTCACCTTCGAGAACGTATTTGCCGTCCTTGAAGAATTCGGTCGAGGCGCAGTCGAGGCCGAGGCACATGTCGTCGCCCGGCTTGTAGCCGGCTTTCTCGATCGATTTCATGATGAAGTCGAGGGCCTCAGGGGCGCTCTTCAGGCCTGGTGCGAAACCGCCTTCATCGCCGACGTTGGTGTTGTGGCCCTGGGCGGCAAGCTCCTTGCGCAGCGTGTGGAAGACCTCGGAACCCATGCGCACGGCTTCGGCGATCGTATCGGCGCCGACCGGCAGGATCATGAATTCCTGGAAGTCGATCGGGTTGTCGGCGTGGGCACCGCCGTTGATGATGTTCATCATCGGTACCGGCAGCAGGCTCGCCGAAGCGCCGCCGACATAACGATAAAGCGGCAGGCCGGAGGCCTGGGCGGCAGCCTTGGCGACGGCGAGCGACACGCCGAGGATGGCGTTGGCGCCGAGACGCGACTTGTTCGGCGTGCCGTCCAGTTCGATCATGATGTTGTCGATCTGGATCTGGTTTTCGGCGTCGATGCCGCCGATTGCGTCGAAGATCTCGGTGTTGGCGGCCTCGACCGCCTTTTCGACGCCCTTGCCGAGGTAGCGCTTGCCGCCGTCGCGCAGTTCGACCGCCTCATGGGCACCCGTCGAGGCGCCAGAGGGAACGGCCGCGCGGCCCATGCTGCCGTCTTCGAGGTAGACGTCGACTTCGACGGTGGGATTGCCACGGCTATCGAGAATCTCGCGGGCGATGATATCGGTGATTGCAGTCATGGGTTCTTCCTGCTCGGTGGGTGATCAATCGTTCGAAGCCTGTCATAATCGAAGGCGTGCAAATTACAATGCCGCAATTCCCTGCCTTCGAAGCGTTCTGACGTGGCCTAAACCACGATCATGTCAGCCTGTTGAACATCAAGCCTTGGCGACCGCGTCGAAGGCAAGCAGCTTCTCAAGCAAGCGCGGCATGTCCTTGAGATTAACCATGTTCGGGCCGTCGGACGGCGCGTTGTCAGGGTCCTGGTGGGTTTCGAGGAAGACGCCGGCAATTCCCGTCGCCACGGCTGCGCGCGCCAGCGTTTCAACGAATTCGCGCTGACCGCCCGAGGATTCGCCCTGCCCGCCCGGCTGGGCGACGGAATGGGTCGCATCGAAAATGACGGGCGCGCCCATCGCAGCCATGATCGGCAGCGAGCGCATGTCGGAAACCAGCGTATTGTAGCCGAAGGAGGCGCCGCGCTCGCACAGCAGCACGTTTGGGTTGCCGCTGGCATTGAGCTTCTTCAGGACGTTCTTCATATCCCAGGGGGCGAGGAACTGGCCTTTCTTGACGTTGACGACGCGGCCGGTCCGGGCAGCGGCGATCAGAAGATCGGTCTGGCGGCAGAGGAAGGCGGGGATCTGCAGAACGTCGATCACCTCCGCCACCTCGGCGCATTGCTCGGCGGTGTGAACGTCGGTCAGGACGGGAAAGCCGAATTCCTTCTTCAGGTCGGCGAAGACCTGCATGCCCTTTTCAAGCCCGATGCCGCGCTCTGCCGAGAGCGAGGTGCGGTTCGCCTTGTCGAAGGAACTCTTGTAGACGAGGCCGATACCGAGCTTTGCGCAGAGCTCCTTCAGCGTACCGGCGACCATGAAGGCGTGATCGCGGCTCTCCATCTGGCAGGGGCCGGCAATCAGCGACAAGCGGCCGCTATTGGAAAAGGTGACCTGGCCTTCGCCTTCGCCGATCTTGACCTCGGAATTGGTATCAGTGCTCATCGTGGTTCCTCGAAGGCAAAAAGCGCGCCCTGCCCGGGCGTGGGCTTCACCAGAATGCGATTGTTCTTGCGTGTGTATGTCACTCCGTTAGCAGCCAAATGCGCTTCTGTCACGGCAAGATCGGTGACGATGAAGAGGATTGCCTGGCCGCGCAGGCCACGATCGGCGGCGGAAACGACAAGCTCGAAATAGGCCTCCAGCCCTTCCGGCGTCATCAGGCTGATCTTGGCATTCGATGCTGCGATCTTTATGCCGAAACTGGTTTTCTCCACCACCGTCTGCCCGACCGCAAGACCAACGAAGGCGGCAAACGCAGCTGGCTCCGGGGTACAAAGCGCGATCTCGGCAATGCCCGTCACGCCATTGGCATGCGTCTCCAGGGCGGCGCGACCGGCCGGGAAAGCATTGATGCGCTGACAGGTGAAGAGAAAGAAGTCGGGCGCGCGCAGATCTCCTGAAAAGGCCAGTTTGAAGCTGCCGACGCTTTCCGAACCGTCCGGCATCCGCATCGACCGGCTGAACTGCAACATCTCGCCGGCGCTCGCGCCGTTGCCGACGAATCGCCGATGATCGAGGCCGGCATCCTCGGTGAGGAAGGCCAGCGCCGAAAGTCCCTCCTCGCCGCAGCGGAAGCGGAAGGCGCGATTGCGAGCGATGAAGACATTGCCCTGGCGGGCCGCTGTCTCGCTCTCCTCGACACTCGCCACGCCGAGCGGCTCGATATAGGTCTTGTCGGTGAAAAAAACGCAGGCATTTTCCGTTCCGAACGGATGGCGCGCATCAGCGGCGACGGTAAAGCCGAGCTTGCCGAGCCTTTCGCGCGCCAGGTCGATATTGACGACGGGCAGCACGACATGATCTAGCGGGTGCGGTTTGGCGGAATGTGCGATCATGATATCCCTCCTGACACGCCAGAGATGTGCGACAGCACCACCCCCAATGCAAGACATGTGCGCCAATCCGGCGAATGAAAATAAAAATCTCGATGAGTTGGCGCGAAGTTTTACGGAAATTTAGCTACTTGCGGAACACATATGGAACATATAGTGTCTGTTCTGGATTTGTTTCAATCAGGGGTCTGACGTCGATGCTCACGCGCAAACAACAGGAGCTTCTCCTTTTCATTCATGAGCGCATGAAGGAATCCGGCGTTCCGCCCTCTTTCGACGAGATGAAGGATGCCCTGGATCTCGCCTCGAAATCCGGCATTCATCGCCTCATCACGGCGCTGGAGGAACGTGGTTTCATTCGCCGCCTACCGAACCGGGCCCGGGCCCTGGAAGTGATCAAGCTGCCGGAGGCTTATAGCCCCAGTCTTCAGCCGCGCCGCGGTTTTTCACCGAGCGTTATCGAAGGCAGCCTCGGCAAGCCCCAGCCGGTCGCTGCACCCGCTGCCGCAAAGCCGATAGCCGACAACGGCAACACTGTGTCCGTGCCGGTCATGGGCCGGATCGCCGCTGGCGTTCCGATCTCGGCGATCCAGAACAACACGCACGACATTGTCGTTCCCTCAGACATGCTCGGCTCGGGCGAGCATTATGCGCTGGAGGTCAAGGGCGATTCGATGATCGACGCCGGCATCTTCGACGGCGACACGGTGATCATCCGCAACGGCAGCACCGCAAGTCCCGGCGATATCGTCGTTGCGCTCGTCGACGACGAGGAAGCGACGCTGAAGCGCTTTCGCCGCAAGGGTGCCTCGATCGCGCTCGAAGCCGCCAACCCGGCTTACGAGACCCGTATCTTCGGGCCCGACCGGGTCAAGGTGCAGGGCAAGCTGGTCGGCCTCATTCGCCGTTATCACTGACAGCAGACGGGCCGGATTCGGTAAAAGCGTCTTTGCGCCAGTCATAGGCGCGATGGCGCATCCATGGACGCGACAAGGCATCGAATGCGGTTGCGACCTCCAGGCCCGTTTCCGCAAAACGCAATTCGATTGAACCGGTCCTGCGCAGCGTCTCGCCGGTGAAGAGTGTCGCCCCCGAACGGCAGCGGTCGAAACGCAGGCGCACCGCGGTCACGACGATCTCGCCGGCGTCGCAAGCCGGACCGAGATAGGCGGTATTGTCGATGACCGCGACGACATGGCCATTGCCGAGCCTGGCTATGCACCAGGCTTTCTTCACGCAGGAAAACCGATTTACCTCACCGCCGGCTGCAGCGACCATCATTGCCGTCCTCGCTTCATTCTGCTGATCGCGGGACAGCCTGAGGCGGCGGTCCTCACCCTGCGGCGGGATGGCAGGGCCATCCAGAATCTTCGGCGGGTAGTGCGTCGGCAGGACCAGCGCTCTCTGCCACTGGCCGAAAATGAAGTCCGGGGGATTTTCGCGGTTGGAAGCCATGGCTGACGTCGCCACGAGCGCGACCAGACCGCCATCCTCAGAAATCACCAGATCCGGCGGCCGGGAACCCGGCAGAATCAGCAGGATGAGCGTCGAAACGGCGAGGATCGATGTGCCGGCATGGCGCAACCGGGTGCGGAGCAGCGTCAGCATCAGAAAGCCTGCCACGGCGACCGCGAAATACCAGGCGGGCAAACGGCCGAGGTCGACATCGCCGCCCCAGCCGGACACCGTCTTGGCAACCGCTATCACCAGATCGAGGCCGAAGCCGACGACCGTCCAGAGCGGAGCATCCAGACCGAACGGCATCAGCAACATCGCCAGCAGCCCGGCCGGCATGACGATGAAGGAGATGATCGGCATCGTCGCAAGGTTTGCCGGCAGGCCATAGGCTGTCAGGCGATGAAAATGCTCGACCGCAAACAGCGCCGTGGAAAAGCCGCCGATCAGCGAGGTCAGGAAGACGCCGCCGAAGAAACCGGCGACCGCAACGACCGGCCGCAGGGCCGGCAGCTTCAGCAACGCGTTTTCCCGGACGCGCCGGTCCTTCCAGAGCTGGTAGCCCGATACCAGTGCCAATGTCGCGGCAAAGGACATCTGGAAGCTCGGACCCAAGACTTCGGAGGGTGAAATGGCGATGATGATGAGCGCCGAGAGAACGACATTGCGCAGGCTGATCGACGGCCGGTCGAAGAAGACGGCAATCAGCATGATCGCCATCATGATGAAGGCGCGTTCGGCCGAAACGCCGAATCCTGAGATCAGGAAGTAGGCTGTGACGGCGACGAGTGCGCCGGCAGCGGCGATCTTCTTTGTCGGATAGGCTTGAGCGACACCCGGAACGAGGCTGAGCAGCATTCGGAAACCGACGAAGAAGATGCCGGCTGACAACGCCATGTTAAGGCCCGAGATCGCCACGATATGCGCAAGACCGGACTGACGCAGCGCCTCCGTCGTTTCCTTCGAGATGGCGCGCCGCTCGTCGGTCACCAGAGCAGCGGCAAAAGCGCCCGTGTCGCCGGGCAGAATCGAGCGTATGCGATCGCCGATGCCGCTGCGCAACTGGTATAGCCATTCGAGCAGAGCTTCGGACGTCGATCTCGCAGGCTGCGGGCCTGTCTGCGGATCGACTTTCTCAGGCGCACCGTAGAAGAAACCGTTGGCGCCGATGCCATCGAAATAGGCACTGAAGGAAAAGTCGTGGAGCGCGGGAAGCGCCGGCCCCGCCGGCGGCGTCAACCGTGCTCGACCGGTGATGACGTCACCGATGTCGGACGGCGCATCCGTGCCGCGGGCGATCACGGTTATGCGCCTCGGCGGCCGCTTCACCTGCGGCGCATCGGTGCCGGTGACGGCCAGAACATAGCGCCACCGCCCGCGATCGTCGCCTTCGCGCCGCTCGACGCGGCCGGTCACTGTCGTCGTCACGGATGAATCAAGGATGACCGTCGAGGCCCGCCAGCTTTCTAGCCGAGCGCAGAGCATGCCGCATACCACGAGGGCAAGCGCCATAAGCGTTGCCCGCAAGGCGGGCCGGCTGCGACCGGCGACGAGCACCGCAAGCATCAGCACCGACAGGCCGAGCAACAATGGACGGAGCGGAAAATCCGTTGCAGCAAGAAACCAGTATGCCGCGCCGGCGCCGAGGAAGACTGGCGAGAACAGGAGCAGGCGGCCGTGGTCGGCCTCTTCGCTGAGCAACCGGCCGCCAGCGCGTAGCAATTGTGCGACGGCGGTCGTCAGCCGGTGGCGCAATGGCACCGCCGACTGCGTTGTTGCCGGCCGCGATCCCACGGCAGGAGCTGGAAATGACGCGGGATCGGCAAGGCCGACGCCTGCTTGCGGCCGCAATTCGACTGTCGTCAATTCCTGCATGCGCCGCCCAAAATGACTTGCCCTGGCTCCAGAATGCAACCTCCGAGCTCATCCGGCAAGAATAATCGATTGAAATACGGGCGAAAATTGCGAGTGGGAAAAGATCAGTTGAATCATCGGCTTCTGATATGCGTGCTGCTCATCGCTGCAGTGCCTAAAAGGTGATGCCGCAATGCACAAAATGGCGTCACAGTAACTTGGCATTAGCCTCGCGATCATATAGCTATCGCAAAGGACGCTTAACCCCTATGGCGCTTTTGTGGCGCCACCGACATTTCGGAGGATCAGCATGACGGATCAAAGCGCAACAATAAAAATCGGTGACAAATCGGTCGACCTCGCCGTCAAAAGCGGCACGATCGGTCCGAGCGTCATCGATATCGGTGCTCTCTACAAGAACACCGGTTCCTTCACCTATGATCCGGGCTTCACCTCGACCGCATCCTGTGAATCGAAAATCACCTATATCGATGGCGACGAAGGCGTGCTGCTGCACCGCGGCTACCCGATCGAGCAGCTCGCCGAACATGGCGACTTCCTCGAGGTCTGCTACCTCCTGCTTTACGGCGAACTGCCGACGGCAGCGCAGAAGAAGGACTTCGACTATCGCGTCACGCATCACACCATGGTGCACGAGCAGATGAGCCGCTTCTTCACCGGCTTCCGCCGCGATGCGCATCCGATGGCCGTCATGTGCGGCTGCGTCGGCGCGCTTTCGGCCTTCTATCACGACTCGACCGACATCACCGATCCGCACCAGCGCATGGTCGCCAGCCTGCGGATGATCGCCAAGATGCCGACGCTGGCCGCCATGGCCTACAAATACCATATCGGCCAGCCCTTCGTTTACCCGAAGAACGACCTCGACTATGCGTCGAACTTCCTGCGCATGTGCTTTGCCGTTCCGTGCGAGGAATATGTGGTCAACCCGGTGCTTGCCCGCGCCATGGACCGCATCTTCATCCTACATGCCGATCACGAGCAGAACGCGTCGACCTCGACCGTCCGTCTCGCCGGTTCGTCGGGCGCCAACCCGTTCGCCTGCATCGCGGCCGGCATCGCCTGCCTCTGGGGTCCCGCGCATGGCGGCGCCAACGAAGCGGCGCTCAACATGCTGAACGAGATCGGCACCGTCGATCATATTCCGGAATATATCGCCCGCGCCAAGGACAAGAACGATCCGTTCCGCCTGATGGGCTTCGGCCACCGCGTCTACAAGAACTACGATCCGCGCGCCAAGATCATGCAGAAGACGACGCATGAAGTGCTCGGCGAACTCGGCATCAAGGACGATCCGTTGCTCGAAGTGGCGATGGAGCTCGAGCGCATCGCGCTCACCGACGAATATTTCATCGAGAAGAAGCTCTATCCGAACATCGACTTCTATTCCGGCATCACGCTGAAGGCATTGGGCTTCCCCACGACCATGTTCACCGTGCTCTTTGCGCTTGCCCGCACCGTCGGCTGGATCGCGCAGTGGAACGAGATGATCGAGGATCCGGAACAGCGCATCGGCCGTCCGCGCCAGCTCTATGTCGGCGAACCGAAGCGCGACTACATCCCGGTTTCGAAGCGCTGATCGCTTCTGAACTCAAAAGAAAACCCGGTCAGAAACGACCGGGTTTTTTCTCTTTCAGCACGTCGAGCAGGATTTCGGCAGCATATTCACCCGGCGGCTTTTCGGTCTGCATGCGCTGCCAGATGAGCTCATAGCCTTCCTTCATCGCCTTCAACTGGTAAGTGTCGGCTGACAGCCTTTCCATCCAGCGTGCGAGGCTTGCCCCACGAACGATATCGTTCAGATATTCCGGCACTACGGCGTAATCGGCGATCAGGTTCGGCAGCGCTCCTGTCCAGGTCTTGATGCCTGATGTCAGCAACCGCATGATCCAGTCGACCTTGTAGGCGGAGACGACGGGAACGTCGGCAAGCGCCAGCTCGAGAATGACGGTTCCGGATGCCGCCATGGCCGCATCGGCCTCGACGAAAGCCTTCCACTTTGCTTCTGCGCCGACAACGATCTCCGGCGTTACCGCCCATTTCGCCGTCAATTCGCGCACAAGTCCTTCCTTGTGTCTCATCGTCGGCAGAATGAAACGCATCGGCCCGTTGCGGGCGACTAGTTCGCTCACCGCCACCTCGAAATGCGGCAGGAGCTTCTGGATTTCCGAGGAGCGGGAGCCGGGCAGAAGCAGGATTGTGCCGTTGCCGGGCCGTCTTCCGGCGCGCAGGCGTCGGGTCTCCAGGAGCGCAGGGTCGGCGGTCAGGCGATGCCCCACATAGGTCGTTGCCGGGCCGTTGAGGCGTTGCATCGTCGCCGGTTCGAAAGGCAGGACGGCGAGCACGTGATCGACATAGGCAAGCATGCGCTCGGCGCGATATTCCTTCCAGGCCCAGACGCTCGGACAGACATAATCGACGACAGGCAAATCCGGCAGCGCCGTGCGGACGCGCTTTGCCACGCGATGGGTGAAATCCGGGCTGTCGATGATGAGCAGAATGTCAGGCCTTGCGGCGATGATTTCAGCCGTTGTCCGACGGATCAGGCCAAACAGCTTCGGCAGCCGGCTCAGCACCTGGGTGATGCCCATGATCGACAGTTCGGAAAAATCGAACAGGGATTGCAAGCCCTCCGCCTGCAGACCCTCCCCGCCAACGCCGACAAGTTCCACCGGTCCGCCATGGATGCGCTTCAGCGCGGCGATGAGGTCGGCGCCGAGGAGATCGCCCGACACCTCGCCGGCAATGACGGCAATCTTCAGCGGCGCGCCGGTCATTCCAGACCCCATTCCGCCAGGCCTCGGTCGATGCCGCAGACGAAAAGCCCGGCCTCGTCGGCGGCGCGGATGACGGCGGCACGATCGAGCATCAGCGAGCGGCCGGCTTCGACGGCGATGCCGGCAAGGCCGGCTTTACCGGCGTTCAGCACCGTTGAAACGCCGATCGCCGGCAGGTCGGCGCGAATATCCTGCTGCGGTTTGCAGAGCTTGACGAGCACGCCGCGGCGGCGCGTCGAAATGCGTCCGGCGGCTCTGAGACCGGCGACACGATCAAGCATATCATCGGTGCCCTCAAGACCTTCCAGCGCGACAACCCGCCCACCGATGCTGACGGCCCCCTGCCCGACATCCAGCCGGCCGAGCGTCTCGGCGGCTTCGGCAGCGCGGTTGATATCGCGCCGATCTTCCTCGCCGGGTGCCGCGGCGCCAAGCGGACCGACGGCAGCCAGCAGGTCGGGGGCGATCTCATGGGCGCCGACGACGCGCCGCCCGTTTCCCTCGATCAGCCGGATCACCATCTGCAGGACCGTATCGTCGCCGCCGGAGAGCAGCGTGCGGATCGCGGCCGGCACCTTCATCAGAATGCGCAGCGTCGGGCGCACCTCGCGCCATTCCGGCCGGCGGCGCACGCTGCCCGACATCACCACGCGGCCGATGCCATAACGGTTGAGAAGGCCGTCGAGGGCGGCGAAATCACCGATACCGATAACGGCGTGGTCGTAGCCTTCCCAACGCCGGTCGCTTTCGTCCTTGAGGGCGACGATAACAGGATTTTCGCCTGCTGCGCGTGCGGCTTCCGCGACGTAGGAAGGCAGAAGGCCGCCGCCGGCGATGATCGCCAGCCGGCCCGCCGCGGTGTCGCCTGATGAAGCCACGGGCTAGCCCTTCTGACCTCGGGTCGGCGAGGACAGGGCGCGGTCGCTATCGGCCGCGATGAAATCCAGGATCTGCATCACCTCTGCGCAATCGGCATATTCCTCGCGGATGGCCGCGGCGTTCTCACGCACGGAGGCCGTTCCCTCGAAGATCGCCTTGTAGGCGCGGCGCACCCGGTGGATGACGGCGCGATCGATGCCCGCGCGCGTCATGCCGACGACGTTGAGGCCGCTCAGCAGACCGGGATTTCCGTTCAGCATGCCGTAGGGAATGACGTCGTAACTCACTGCCGACAGCCCGCCGACGAAGGCCTGGCGGCCGACGCGGGTGAACTGATGAACGGCCGAGCCGCCGCCGAGAATGACGCGATCCTCGATGACGACGTGGCCGGCGAGCATGACGTTGTTCGACATGATCACGTGGTTGCCGACCCGGCAGTCATGCGCCACATGCGAATTGGCCAGGAACAAATTGTTGTCGCCGACGATCGTCTGGCCGCCGAAATCGGCGGTGCCGGTGTTCATCGTCACGCCTTCACGGATCGTGCAGTTGGCGCCGACCGAAAGCGTCGTCTCTTCGCCGGCATGATGCACGCTCTGCGGATCGCCGCCGACGACCGCCATCGGAAAAATGCGCGTGCCTTTGCCGATCACGGTCCGGCCGGTGACGATCGCATGCGCCAGGAGCTCGACATTTTCATGCAGGACGACGTGCGGCCCGACATGGCAGAAGGGACCGATCTTCACGCCCTCACCAATCGTGGCTCCGTCTTCGACGACGGCCATCGGGTGAATGCTGGCGCTTTCGGCAATCGTGCTCATGCCTGATCCTTACGAACGATCATCGCGCCGATATCGGCCTCGGCGACCAGCGTGCCGTCCACCTTGGCATCGCAATGAAATTTCCAGATATTGCCGCGCTGCTTGTGCTTCATGACGTGGAATTCGACGCGATCGCCGGGCACAACCGGCTTGCGGAAACGCGCATTCTCAATGGTCATGAAGTAGACAAGGTTGCCCGGCTGGCCTTCCTTCTTGGCGCAGATCGCACCCGCCGTCTGCGCCATTCCCTCGATCAGCAGCACGCCCGGCATGATCGGCGACTCCGGAAAATGGCCGGTAAAATGCGGCTCGTTCACCGTGACGTTTTTGATGCCGATCGCCGTGTTGTCGCCATCGATCTCAATGATCTTGTCGACCATCAGAAACGGATAGCGATGCGGCAACAGCTTCATGATCTCGATGATGTCAGCCGAAGAAAGCGTCGTCGTGGCTTCCTCAGTCATTTTCCTTGCCTCCAGGGTTCCGCCCGCGCAACTTGGACTTCGACACTTGTTGCGCCGCCTCTCTCAGATAGTCTTTCAGCGGACGAGCCGGTATGCCGCCATATTGCCCGCCGGCGGCAAGATCGGTCATGATACCGCTTTTGGCGGCGATCTGCACGCCGTCGCCGATCGTCACATGGCCCTTGATGCCGGCCTGGCCGCCGATCTGCACGCCGTTGCCGATCTTCGTGCTGCCGGCGATGCCGACCTGCGCGACAATGGCGCAATGGCGGCCCATCTGGACGTTGTGGCCGATCTGGACCTGGTTGTCGATCTTGGTGCCCTCGCCGATCACCGTATCGTCCATGGCGCCGCGGTCGATCGTCGTATTGGCGCCGATCTCGACATTATCCTGGATGATCACCCGGCCGATCTGGACGATCTTGATCATGCCGCGCGGACCGGGCGCATAGCCGAAACCGTCCTGGCCGATGCGCACGCCGTTGTGGATGATGACGCCGTTGCCAATCAGCGCGCAGAGAATGCTGGCGCCGGCTGCAATGGAACAATCCCGGCCGATTTTGACGCCTGGACCGATGATGCTGTGCGCGCCGATGCGGGTGCCCTCGCCGATTTCCGCATGCGCGCCGATAACCGCCAGCGGCTCGACGATCACGCCTTTTTCCAGCCTGGCGCTCGGATCGATCACCGCGCTCGGCGCGATCTCGCCTTCACCCGGCGAAATGGTGACCGGACGCAGTGCTGCCGGATAGAACAGGCCGCCTGCCATGGCAAAAGCCGCATGCGGATTGGACGACAGGATGATCGGGATATGCTGCGGCACGAGGTCGGCGAGCGCCTTGTCGCAGATCACCGCCGAAGCCTGGCAGGTGAGCAGCTCATCCCGGCTGCGGCGCGACAGGATGTAACAGACATCGCCCGCCCGCGCCCGGTTGATGGGAGCGACGGAGCGGACAATGACATCGGCGTGATCGGAATTGGCGAGTTCCGCCCCAAGAAACCCGGCCAGCTCAGCGAGCTTCAGACCTTCATGGGGCAGAAAAAAAACGTTTTGCTCCATCGGCAATGCTCCAGAACGGAATTGAGTCTTACAGTTCCGGACTGCCGATATCAGAATTGGTTGTTGATGCCAAACTTGAAGTTCTGCGTCTTATCGAAGTCTTCCTTGAGGACCGGGATTGCGTAATCCAGACGCAATGAACCGAAAGGAGACTGCCAGACGACGCCGACACCGACGGAAGCGCGCAGCGAGGCGTCTTCACCTTCGATGCCGTCACCCCTGAGATCGACGTCGTTGCCGAACAACGTGCCCGCATCGGCGAAGACCGCGCCGCGCAGATTGAAGTCACGCGGGAAGCCCGGCATCGGGAAGGTTGCTTCGGCCGACGCCGTGAAATACGTCGTACCGCCCAGCGGATCGTCGTTGGTGCCGGAAACGCGCGGGCCAATGCCCTTGTTTTCGAAACCGCGAATATCGCCGTTGGTCAGGGTGAACTGGTCGAAGACGTTCAGATGCTCGCCGAAGCCGACGACATAACCAGCCGAGGCAGAAACCGAGCCGATGATATCAGCATCGTCAGCGAGCAGGTGGTAGTAACGCGCCTTGCCGTAGATCTTGTAGAACTGCGAATCGCCGCCCAGACCGGCGATTTCCTGCGTCGCCGTCGCGTAGATGCCCTCGCGTGGCAGGACGGTGTCGTCGAGCGTATTGTAGGTCAGCGTCTGCGAGATGGAAGACCGCGTCCACGGGCTGTCTTCGACGAGGTGCTGATACGGAGCCGACAGATCGGAAAGATCGCCGTTATCAGCGTCATACTTCATCTGCTTGTAGTTATAACGGAAGGTCGTCGCCAGATCCTCGGTGATCGGCGCGGTGACGCGCAGGACGACGCTGGTTTCCTCGTAATCGTAGTTGTCGTTGCTCGACGTCTCGCTGTGATTGACGTCGAAGCCCGCCGCCAGACGATAGCCGAGGAAATAGGGCTCGGTGAAGCTGACGCCGTAGGCGCGCGAACCTTCCTGACCGCCACCGGCCGAGATGCGGATGTACTGGCCGCGGCCGAGGAAGTTCTTCTCTTCGATCGAAGCTTCGAGCAAGAGGCCGTCACCGCCGGCGGCATAACCCGCACCGACGCCGAACGAACCGGTGGACTGATCCTGCACGTCGACGACCACCACGACGCGATCCGGCGAGCTGCCCGGCTGGGTGGAAATATTGACGGAGGAGAAATAGCCGAGCGCTTCGAGGCGGCGCTTGGCCTTGGTGATCATCTGCTGATTGAAGGCGTCGCCTTCGCTCATGTCGAATTCGCGGCGGATGACGTAATCGCGTGTGCGGCTGTTGCCACGAATTTCGATACGCTCGACATAGGCGCGCTCGCCCTGGTCGACCAGATATTCGACACCGATCGTATTGTTGTTGAGGTCGCGGTTACCGCGCGGCGTGACGCGCGCAAATGGATAACCGGCAGAGGCCACCTGATCGGAGATCGCTTCGATCGACTTCTGCACCTCCTTGGCGCTGTAGACCTGGCCTTCCTTCGTACGCACCAGCGGCAGCAGCTGATCCGAGCCGACGCCCTCGACGGTCGACTGGACGGTCACCGGTCCGAAGTCGTAACGCTGACCTTCTTCGATGTTGAAGGTGAGCGTGTACTTGTTGGTTGCCTCGTCAAAGCTCGCATCGGAAGAGACAATGCGCATATCGGCATAGCCGCGGTTGTAATAGAACTGGCGCAGCGCTTCTTCGTCGGCGTGAAGCTTGTCTTCGTTATAGACATCCTTGCGGGTCAGGAACGAAAGGAAGTTCGAACGCTTGGTATTGATAACGGCAGCCAGACGGCCGGCGCTGTAGGCATTGTTGCCGACGAAATTGATAGAATCGATCTTGGTGCGATCGCCTTCGTTGATGACGAAGGCGAGATTGACGCGACCTTCGCCGAGCGGCACCACCTGCGTCGTCACTTCGACTTCGCTGCGGCCGGTGGCGGCGTAGGCATCCTTGATCGCCTGGATGTCGGATTGGATCTGAGTGTCGCTGTAGGGACCGGCAGCACGGGTCTGCACGATCGTCGCGAGCTTGTCGTCCTTGATCTTGCGGTTGCCGTTGAAGACGACCTGATTAACGAGCTGGGCCTCCTGGACATTGACGACAAGCGTGCCGCCGGAGACCGAAATCTTGACGTCGGAGAAGTAACCGGTGCCGTAAAGCTGCTTGACCGAGTCATCGATGTCGGTGTTCGAAAAACTCTTGCCGGGCGTGATGGTCAGGTTCGACCGGACAGCTTCCGCGCCGACGCGGCTGGCGCCGCGCACATCGATGCGCTGGATAACCGCGGCCTCCGCGGCCGTAGCGGAAACGAACATCAAAGCGCCTGCGCCCGAAGCAACAACACTAGCAGACAGCGCAACCGCCGATACTGCGTTCAAAAACTTTGAACCAGCCTTCATTTCACCTATTACCTTTTTTCCCTCGTCCCCGTCCCCGGGAGAACCCGATTCCGGTCACGTGTGTCGTTTTACCCGCTTTTGACATACAAGCAAGTGAGGGCGTTAATTTCTGTTTACTTCATTTCGAAGCGTGACCCATTCGCCACTACAGCCTTGAAACATCGTAAATAAATAGTAATTCCCTTACCTTGCGCGTTTACCCTGAGCTCAGGCTTATGTCGTTCCAGGTCGTAAAAACCATCAATGTCAGTATCATTGCCAAGCCGATGCGAAACGCAATTTCGTGAGCCTTAGGCCCCAGGGGTTTGCCCCGCACCGCCTCCACCGCATAGAGCATCAGGTGGCCGCCATCAAGTACCGGAACCGGCATCAGGTTAAGCAATCCTATCGAAACTGAAAGTGTCGCGGCAAGCTGCAGCACTGCGCCAAGCCCGAGGCTTGCCATCTGTCCGGAAGCTTGCGCCACACGGATCGGACCGCCCAATTGATCGGCCCGCATCGATCCCGCGAAGATATTTCCGATATATTTGAAGGTGCCGGTGACGATGCCTGCGCTTTCGATCACCCCTTCCCGCACCGCCTCAAGCGGGGCGTAGGTCCGCAGGCGGAAATTGCCGGCTTCCTTGTTGGTGATGATGCCGATCTGGCCGAGTTCAATCTTATTGCCGAACTGGTCGGTCGTGTCGGTGCGTTGCGGCACCATCGGCACATCGAGCTTTTGGCCGCCGCGCTCGATCGTGACGACGATCCTTTGGCTCGGACGCATGGCGACATAGCGGCGCACCTCATCGAAGGTCTCGACCTTGTCGCCGTCGATGGCAATCAGGAGATCGCCGGGAAGAATCCCGGCGACGGCGGCCGAGCTCTCCGGCTTGACCTCGGCAACAACCGGGTCAGCGATCATGCGGCCATAGACGGTGAAGAGAACAGCGAAGATCACAATCGCCAACAGGAAATTGGCGATCGGTCCTGCCGCAACCGTCGCCGCCCGTTTCCAAAGCTTGGCTCCCGCAAAGGAGCGCTCCCTGTCGTCCTCCGACATGGCGGCAAGCCTGTCGCTGTCCGGTTTGCTCGAAACATCCTCGTCGCCGAAGAATCGGACGTAACCGCCAAGCGGGATCACCGAAAGCTTCCAGCGCGTCCCATGGCGGTCGGTGAAGCCGAATATCTCCGGGCCGAAACCGACTGAAAAGGCAAGAATGCGGATGCCGCTCCAGCGCCCGACGAGGTAGTGGCCCATCTCATGAACAAAGACGAGCAGCGAGAGCACCAGGATGAAGGTGACGATGTTCCCCATCACAAATGCATATATGCCTGTCATCACGTCCATGAGTTCCTTCCGTCAGGCTGCCGCGTCATCCGAGGCCGAACAACGCCGCTCCGAGCGACGTCATGCCAGTCCCCTTTATCACGGAAAATAGTCCAGCAAGCAAGAACGCCGAAAAACAGGCGAAAATCAGTCCGTCGACACGATCCATGACGCCGCCATGACCCGGAATGAGGCGGCTTGAATCCTTGGCGCCGAATTTTCGTTTGATAAAGGATTCGAAAAGATCGCCCGCCTGGCTGCAAACCGACAGGACGAGCGCGACGCCGGCGGCGACGACTTCCGCGCCTGGAAAAAGGAAATGGGCAAGAAGAACGCCGGCGGCGACAGCAGAAACGGCGCCCCCGATTGCACCTGACCACGTCTTTCCCGGCGAGATCGACGGGGCAAGCTTCGGCCCGCGGAGCGCCCTGCCGACGAAATAGGCGAGGATATCCGTGGCCCAGACGACAGCAAAGATGAAAAGCATCGCGTAAAGGCCAGGCTGGTCGTCGCCTCTGATCCCGGCGAGCGCCACGCCGGTGGCGCCGGCATAAAACAGGCCCGCCGGGAACCAGCGGCTGGTGCCGTGCAGGATGATCAGGGCTATGCCGACGGCGGTCACGCCGGCCAGCATGCCGGCGGCAAACTCGAAATTGCCGACAAGCACCAGGAAAGCAATCGCCGCCTCGCCGATCCAGCCGACGCCATTGGCAACCCAGTCACGCGCGACGCCTGAAATTTTCGACCATTCATAATAGATCAGCAGGCCGATCACGGCCGCCAGGATGCGGAAGGCAAGGCCGCCATACCAGGTGGCGGCAAGAACGATGACTGCGAGAATCAGCCCTGAAGCGATGCGCAGTTTCAGTTCCTGCTGCATCAGGTGCCAACCGCGGCTGCCTGCGACAGGCCGCCGAAGCGCCGGTCGCGGGAGGCGAATTTTTCAAGCGCCGAGCGGAAGATTTCGGGGCTGAAATCCGGCCAGTACTCCGGAACGAAGATGAATTCCGAATAGGCGGCCTGCCACAGCAGGAAATTGGAAAGCCGCTCTTCGCCGCTGGTGCGAATGATGAGATCCGGATCGGGGATACCCGCCGTGTCGAGACGGGCGTCGATCAGCGCAGGCGTGATGTCCTGCGCCCTCAGGCGACCGGCCTCGACGTCCTTGGCCAGGCTCGCCACGGCGCGGGAAATTTCATCGCGCGAGCCGTAATTGAAGGCGATGACCAGCGTCAGCGCCGTATTGTCCTTGGTCGTCTCCTCCGCCTCGAGCAGCAGGCCGAGGATATCGCTGCGCAGGCTGTGGCGATCGCCGATCACCCTGATGCGCACATTCTGGCGATGAAGCTCGGCCAGGTCACGGCGGATGAAAGCCTTGAGCAGACCAAGCAGATCGGAGACTTCAGCCTCTGGCCGGCGCCAGTTCTCCGAGGAGAAGGCAAAAAGCGTCAGATATTTTATGCCGGCGGCGCCGGCGGCGCGCACTGTCTCGCGCACAGCCTCGACGCCCTTGCGATGGCCCATCGTGCGCGGCAGGCCACGCTGCTTGGCCCAGCGGCCATTGCCATCCATGATGATGGCAACATGCTCTGGCACAGTCAAAAATACAGATTCCGACATTTCCCGTCCGGTCTTTCCAGGCAAAGGCACAGATCCACTAGACCTGCATGATTTCCTTTTCCTTCTCGCCAAGCAAGCGGTCGATTTCGGAAATCGTCTCGTCCGTCATCTTCTGTACACGTTCCGACTGTGCACGGCTCTCGTCCTGGCCGATTACGCCATCCTTTTCGGCTTTCTTGAGACCGTCCATGCCGTCGCGGCGGACATGGCGAATCGCGACCTTGCTCTTTTCGGCATAGTCGTGAGCCACCTTGACGAGCGATTTGCGACGCTCCTCGTTCAACTCCGGCAGCGGGATGCGCAGGCTCTGGCCGTCGACGATCGGGTTGAGACCGAGGTTGGATTCGCGGATGCCGCGCTCGACGGCGCTGACCATCGACTTGTCCCAGACGGAAACCGTCAGCATGCGCGGCTCGGGCACGGTGATGTTGGCGACCTGGTTCAGCGGCACGCGCGAACCATAGGCCTCGATCGTCACCGGATCGAGGATGTTGGCCGAGGCACGGCCGGTGCGCAGCGATGCGATGTCGCTTTTGAATGCGGAAACGGCGCCATCCATGCGACGCTTCAGTTCCTTGATATCGATACCTTCACTCATGTCGATGCTCCCGTCTCAAGCATGATGCCGAAAAAGCGTCAGCGGTTTCGGACACCATCATGCTCTAACTATATCAATTGTCGGAGACGATGGTCTTGAGGCCACCGCCCGTCAAGATTTCGGCAAAACCGCCCTTCTCGTGAATCGAGAAGACGATGATCGGAATGGAATTCTCCCTGGCGAGCGCCACGGCGGCAACGTCCATCACCGCAAGCCCCCTGTCCAGCACTTCCTGATGCGTCAGGCGATCAAACCGCGTCGCATCGGGATATTTCTTCGGGTCGGCGGAATAGATGCCGTCGACCTGCGTGCCCTTGAAGATCGCCTGCGCACCCATTTCGGCAGCGCGCAGCGCCGCGGCGGAATCGGTGGTGAAGAAGGGGTTGCCGGTGCCGCCGGCGAAGATCACCACGCGTCCCATCGACAGATGGTAGAGGGTGGCGCGCTGCGAAAAGCTCTCGCAGATCTCCGGCATGGAGATGGCCGAAAGTACCACCGTGTCGATGTTGAGCTTGCGCAGCGAGGTCGCCAGCGCCAGCGCGTTGATGATTGTGCCGAGCATGCCCATATGGTCGCCGGTCACCCGGTCGCCGCCCTTGGATGCGACTGCGACACCGCGGAAGATATTGCCGCCACCGACGACGACGCCGACTTCCACGCCCATATGCCTTGCCTCGGCGATATCGGATGCAATGCGGTCCGCCACCGCGACATCGATCCCGAAACCCTGGGCACCCATGAGCGCTTCGCCGGAAGCCTTGAGCAGAACGCGTTTATAGACAGGCTCTAAAGACATCTTGGCTCCTCGTAAATTGCCGTGAATGCCCGATACACGAAGGGCACCGCGTTGTCACGCGATGCCCTTCGTGTTTTCAGGATTATGGCTGGAAGATCAACCCTTGACGGCAGCCGCAACTTCGGCTGCGAAATCCGTCTCTTCCTTCTCGACGCCTTCGCCGAGCAGAAGACGGGCCATGCCGGCAACTTCGATCGGAGCGCCGACGGCCTTTTCAGCTTCCTTGATGGCGGCTGCGACGGTCAGATCAGGATTGATGACGAAAGCCTGCGAGAGAAGGGCGACTTCCTCGAAGAACTTGCGCATGCGGCCTTCCACCATCTTCTCGATGATGTTGTCCGGCTTGCCGGAAGCCCGCGACTGCTCGATGAAGACGTTGCGCTCGCGCTCGGCGACGGCGGCATCGACTTCTTCGGGGCGGATCGCCAGCGGCGCGGTCGCGGCAATATGCATGGCGACCTGGCGGCCGATTGCGTTCAGGGCTTCCTTGTCGCCGGTCGACTTCAGCGCAACGAGAACGCCGAGCTTGCCGAGACCATCGGAAACGGCATTGTGGATATAGGTGGCAACCACGCCGTCCTCGACGGAGAGAGCGACCGAGCGGCGCAGGTTCATGTTCTCGCCGATCGTTGCGATCGCATCCTTGATCGTGTCGGAAACCGACTTGCCGGATGCCGGGTAGGTCGCGGCCGCAACGGCCTCGACGCTGCCGTTCGTGGAGACGGCGACCTTGGCAATGCCGCGGACGAGATCCTGGAAGGCGTCGTTACGGGCGACGAAGTCGGTTTCGGAGTTGACTTCGACGACGACGGCCTTGGTGCCTTCGCTCGAAACGCCGATGAGGCCTTCGGCAGCGGTACGGCCGGACTTCTTGTCGGCCTTGGCGATCCCCTTGGCGCGCAGCCAGTCGATCGCCGCTTCCATGTCGCCATTGGTTTCGGCAAGCGCCTTCTTGCAGTCCATCATGCCTGCGCCGGTCTTTTCGCGCAGTTCCTTCACCATTGCAGCCGTAATCTCGCTCATTATCTTCCTCTTGTCGGTTCAAACGGTGGACCGCAAAGCGCGGCGCGGCACCGGATTGAGGCACGAAATGTACCTGTATGTATGACAGCGTGATGAAGACGCGTCATAACGAAAACTTATCTGGCGAAGGGCTGACGCCTTCGCCCTGAAACAGGTAAGGCCGCCGAACTTCGATGAGTCGCGAGCGGCCTTCCCAGTCTATGCAAGCTTTGGCGGAGTTTTCGATCCGCCCGCTTTCATCAGCCTTCGGCTGCTTCTTCGAGAGCCGGCTCGACCGGAACTTCGGAGGATGCGCCGAGATCGCGGCCGGAAGAGCTCTGCTGACGCGCGATGCCATCGATGGCAGCGCGGGAAATCAGCTCGCAGTAAAGAGCGATTGCACGCGATGCGTCGTCGTTGCCCGGGATCGGATAGTCGATCAGGTCGGGATCGCAGTTCGAGTCGATGATGGCGACAACCGGGATGCCGAGGCGCTTGGCTTCGTCGATCGCGATCTTTTCCTTGTTGGTGTCGATGATGAACATCAGGTCGGGGGTGCCGCCCATATCGCGGATACCGCCGAGGGCCTTGTCGAGCTTTTCACGCTCGCGCTCGAGGTTCAGACGTTCCTTCTTGGTGAAGCCCTGGGCTTCGCCGCCGAGGATCTCATCGAGCTTGCGCAGGCGCTGGATCGAGTTGGAGATGGTCTTCCAGTTCGTCATCATGCCGCCGAGCCAGCGCGAGTTGACGTAGTACTGGGCCGAGCGCTTGGCGCTGTCGGCGATGATCTCGGACGCCTGGCGCTTGGTGCCGACGAAGAGAACGCGGCCGCCGCGAGCAACGGTGTCGCTGACGACCTGAAGGGCGCGCGACAGCATCGGAACGGTCTGTGCCAGGTCGATGATGTGGATGTTATTGCGGTCGCCGAAGATGTACGGCTTCATCTTCGGGTTCCAGCGATGCGTCTGGTGGCCGAAGTGGACGCCTGCCTCAAGAAGCTGGCGCATAGAGAAATCGGGCAATGCCATGCCTTTTTATCCTTTTCCGGTTGAACCCCCGCAAGGCGAACAGCATCCTCTTCGAGGATGCCACCGGGCGGAACAGCCCGGATTTCTCCCGGACGATCCCATGCCTTACGTGTGGAATGCCGGTGCCCATACATCCCGTTCGGTATAAAAGCAAGGAAAACATTCCATTCGGCATAGAAACACGAATTGCGCCGCGCATCCCGACGCTGCCCTGCCCTGCAGATGCCGCCGCTCAGCTCAGCAGCGTCGCGCGACAGCACGACACCGGCATCCGGCATCCGGCATCGGCAGAATAGCGTCGACCTCGGCCGGCAACAGGCTGCCGATCGCGCTGTCGGCATTGCCGGTCGCGGTAAATGAACTTTATGATACAGTTTTATGACAGTCGGAAAACCAGTGCAGGCTTAATTACAGATCTCGGCCTTGCGCTCGAGTAGTTCCAGCTTGGCAAGCTTGCCGGTCAGGACGAAATCGCCGTAATCCATCGTCAGGTCGCGGGTGATGCCGTTCTCATAGAGCTTGAAGGACATGCGATAGACCGGCAGCGCATCCGATTTCGCATTCTCGTTGAAATAGGCGATCGTGACCGGCCAGAACGCGGTCTTCGAGAAGGCGCCGGCATTGCCGGCATCGGCCTCCTCGGCAACCGGCGTCTGCTGCTTGCCGACGATCGTCGTCGTCACCAGCGCCTTGTCGCCGTCATCGGAGCCGTCGAAAACGCGCGCCTCGAAGAAGCGCTTGCCGTCCTTGGCGTTCTGGATCACATCAAGCATGTGTTCCGTGGGAAAGCGGCTTTCGGCCAGCTGCAGCTCGCGGTTTGCCGGCTGCTTGAGATCGACCTTGACGCCACCAGGCTGGTCCTGAGCGGCACCGTTGACCTCCTTGTCGAGCCGATCGTCGGTGAAGGATTTGGTGTCGAAGGTGAACTTGCCGTCCTTCAGGTTCTCGAAGGTCGTTGTCTGCTGGTCACTGACGCGCACGCTGTCGCCGGTATTGATCTGCGTCACGAAGCGGAAATTGGTGGTGAAGCCCTGGCAATAGCTGCCGTCGAACTCATAGACCATCCGGCCGTACATGCCGGCAATGCCGGAGCGGTCGGAAGCGTCCTTCAATTCCAGATCGTAGACGGCGCGGTGGGCGATGAGGCCGGTCGCGGCCGCAGCGCTTGCCGCAGGCGCGCCCGCCCATGCATTGGCGGATACGCTGGCAAGAAGCAGAGCGGCAAGCGACGATCGGAACATTCATTCACTCCTATTGGACTCGGCCGCAATGTTATATGAACTCTTTCGGCCAAATCGAGGCTCGAAGCTGTCATAATAAAGATTCTAGTCTTGATGCATAAATTTTGAAACATTGACAACAAAAGCGGAGACGAAAATGTCCGATGAAATTGCAGCGCGGCTGACTGAGATGGGGATAACCCTGCCCGAAGCCGCAGCCCCAGCCGCAAATTACGTTCCCTATGTCATCAGCGGCAATCTTCTCTACATCTCCGGGCAGCTACCGCTCGAAGGCGGCAAGATCGCCGTCGCCGGCCATCTCGGCGAGACGGTTGATGTTGCAAGCGGCCAACGCGGCGCCGAACTCTGCGCCATCAACATCCTCGCCCAGGCCAAGGCCGCACTTGGCGGCGATCTCGGCCGCATCCGCCGGGTGATCAAGCTGAACGGCTTCGTCGCCTCGGCGCCCGATTTTGTCGAGCAGCATCTCGTCATCAACGGCGCTTCTAACCTGATTGCCGGCGTGCTCGGCGAGACCGGCAAACATGCGCGTGCCGCCGTCGGCATGGCAGCCCTGCCGCTGAACGCCGCCGTCGAGATCGACGCTATCATGGAAATCGCAGAATGACCTATGCGGACTGGATCAAGGACGTGCCGGTCGCCCATCGCGGCTTTCACGACCTCAATAAGCTCGTCTGGGAAAATACGCTTACTGCCTTTTCTCGCGCTGTCGAAGCGGGCTTTGCGATCGAATGCGATCTGCATTACGCCTCCGACGGCGTGCCTGTCATCTTTCACGACGAGGACCTGCAGCGACTGTGCAGTCTCACCGGCGATGTCCGCGAGCGCACCTCTCGGGAGCTCGGACTGATCGCCGTCGGCGGCACCAGCGACAAGGTGCCGACGCTCAGCCAGCTTCTCGATCTCGTCCGGGGCAAGGTGCCGCTGGTACTGGAGCTGAAGGGCCGCGAGGCTGATGACGAAGGGTTTGCTGAATCTGTTCTCGAAGTGCTGGAAGGCTATGAAGGCAAGGTCGCGCTGATGAGCTTCGACCATTGGCTGCTGCGCGATCTGAAGGCGCTTGGCTCCCCTTACCCGCTCGGGCTGACCGCCAACGGCAACACACCGGAGGAGTTCGCAACGCACGCCCAGGCGATGGAGATCGGTCTCGATTTCATCTCCTATTATTACGACGACCTGCCGAATGCCTTCATATCCGGCCAACGCGAAAAGGGTATTCCCGTCATCACCTGGACGGTGCGCGATGACGAGGCGCGCCGGCGGACCTTCGCCAACGCAGACCAGATGACCTTCGAAGGCTTCGACCCGGGTGTGGCGGTTTGACGCTCGCTTTTTGGCCAAGATCATGCGCAGACTGAAGCAAAGCCGAGACCGTCTTCCCACAGGCTTCGCATCTGCTCCATGACCGATGAATTGTCCATTCGCGTAGAACGCTCCTTCACAGCGATTTCCCCGGAGAGCTGGTCCAGGCTTTCCGGGGCATCGAAGACCGGCACCACGATCGCTTACAATCCCTTCGTCTCGCACGCCTTTTTGTCGTCGCTGGAAGAATCGGGTTCGGCCACTGCCGAGACCGGCTGGCTCGGCCATCACCTGCTGCTCGAGACCGATCGCGGTGAACTGATCGGCGCCCTGCCCGCCTACCTCAAGAATCACAGCCAGGGCGAATATGTCTTCGACCATGGCTGGGCCGATGCCTTCGAGCGGGCCGGCGGGCGCTATTACCCCAAACTTCAATGCTCTATCCCATTCACTCCTGCGACGGGTCCACGGCTTCTCGTCACCGAGGGGCTGGAGCGGCTGCCGATCCAGAGTGCGATCGCCGAAAGCCTGAAGGAGGTCGTGCGCCGGCTCGGCATCTCCTCCGCCCATGTCACCTTCGTGCCTGATGAAGAGATCGGCGTCTTCGAGATGGACGGCTATCTGCACCGCACCGACCAGCAGTTCCATTTCATCAATGACGGCTATGCCAATCACGAGGAATTCCTCGAAACGCTCGCTTCGCGAAAACGCAAGGCGTTGCGCAAGGAGCGCCGTGTCGCGCTGGAGAACGGCATCAGCATCGACTGGCTGACCGGCCGCGACCTAACGGAACGCATTTGGGACCAGTTCTTCAAATTCTACATGGATACCGGTGGGCGCAAATGGGGCCGGCCCTATCTCACCCGCAAATTCTACTCGCTGATCGGCGAGCGCATGGCCGACGACATCCTGCTCGTCATGGCCAAGCGCGACGGGCGTTATATCGCCGGCGCCATCAACTTCATCGGCGGCGATACGCTCTACGGCCGTCACTGGGGCTGCATCGAGGATCATCCGTTCCTGCATTTCGAGGTCTGCTATCACCAGGCGATCGATTTTGCCCTTTCGAAAGGGTTGAACCGGGTCGAGGCCGGAGCCCAGGGCGAACACAAGCTTGCCCGCGGTTACCTGCCGGTGACGACGCATTCGGCCCATTATGTCGCCCATGCCGGCCTTCGTCGGGCGATCGGCGATTATCTCGCCCGCGAGCGCGCAGATGTCGAACAGATGGGCGAGCTGCTGGCCGAGCACAGCCCCTTCCGCAAGGGCGAGCGCCAGCAGGAGGATTGACGCCGCCCTGCCGAGCGCGCTACCCGATCAAATAGAAAGTGAGGAGATTTCGCGATGACCAAGCCGGCCGCATATGACGACAACAATATCTTCGCCAAGATCCTGCGCGGCGAAATTCCCTCGCACCGGATCTACGAAGACCAGCATACGGTCGCCTTCATGGACGTGATGCCGCAGGCGCCGGGCCATGTGCTCGTCGTCCCGAAGGCGCCTTCCCGCAATATCCTCGATGCCGATCCCGCTACTCTCGCCCATGCCATCACTGTCGTCCAGAAGGTCGCCAAGGCGCTCGAAGAGGTCTTCGATGCCGATGGTGTGTTTATCGCTCAATTCAACGAACCGGCCGCCGGGCAGACGGTGTTTCATCTGCATTTCCACGTCATTCCCCGTCATGAAGGCGTGGCGCTGAAACCGCATTCCGGCAAGATGGAGGACAGCGCGGTGCTTGCCGCCAATGCCGAAAAGATCAGGGCAGCTCTGGCATAGGCAGGTGACGTGCTTCAGGGCAGCGCAACGCGCTGGAGCGTGGCTGCGGACCGCTTAACGGCATCGACTACCTTCAGGGTTTCCCATCCCTCTCGCCCGCTGACCAGAGGCTCTTCGTGGCCTCTTATGACCTTGCAGAACTGCCGTATCTGAAGGACGAGCGGATTCTCGGTCTCGACGTCGATGCGCTCCCGGTCGAAGCGCTCCAGCCAGCTCCGCTCCCCCGGGTTGCGCCATATGTCGAGTGAAGGAACGGCGAGTGATCCGTGTGTTCCGCCAATCATGTAGCAGGCTTCTTCCGTCTTCGGATAGGCCGCGTTCTCTCCGGTCGTCATCTCCCAGCTCCATGGCGCCACAACGGAATCCGAAACCGACGCGCTGCCCAGAACTCCGCTCTTGAATTCGATGAGGATCACGGCGGTCTCCTCGACGGCGTTCCCGCGCATTGCGTTGGACTCGCGCGCCTGGACGGCCACGATATCCCCCAGCAGGTAGCGAAGATTGTCGATGTCGTGGATGAGGTTCAGGAAGACCGGCCCCGCGCCCGGCTCGCGCCGCCAGGGCGTGTCGAAATAGCTGTCCGGCTTGAACAGCCAGAACATTGCGTTGACGATCAGTATCCGACCGAGCTTTCCGCTTTCAATGATCTGCTTGGCTTTCTGCATCATTGGGGCGTGCCGGCGATGATGCCCCGTCAGAAGCGGGATACCCTTGGCATCGGCCATTTTTATCAGCTTCTCGCCGGCTGCGACATCGTCAACGAACGGCTTCTCAATCAAAGCCGGGATTCCACCTTCCACTGCCTCCATGCCGTTCCGGGCATGCATCTGGTTAGGAGTCGCGATAATGACGCCGTCCGGACTCTGGGCGGTAATCATGTCGCCAAAACTCGGGAACCATCTGACGCCGGCGTCGCGTGCGATCTCTTGTCCAAGTGACGTGGGATCCACTACGGCGACTAGCTCGGCCGCGGGTTCTTCCAAGACATGTCGAATATGACGCTTTCCAATCAGCCCCGCACCGAGGACCGCTAATTTGACCCGGTCGACCATTTTGCGTCAGTCGTTCTTCGGGGGCTTTAACATTGTCGCGACGCGGCGGATACCGAGCTGGTAGCCTTCCGTTCCAAGGCCGGCGATTACGCCGTCTGCCCGGTGGGAGACAAAGGAGTGGTGGCGGAAGCTTTCGCGCTTATGCACGTTGGAGATATGGATCTCGATGACGGGACCCTCGAACGTATTCAGAGCGTCGAGGATTGCTAGCGACGTGTGCGTGAATGCAGCTGGATTGATCACGATGCCGGCTCCGTCCTCACGCGCTTCATGGATCCAGTCAATGATTTCGTATTCGCGGTTGCTCTGGTGGAAGCGAAGCTCATGTCTGAGTTCCGATGCCAGAGTCCGGCAGGCGGCCTCGACGTCGGCCAGTGTCTCGTGGCCGTAGATGTGAGGCTGACGCTTGCCGAGCAGGTTGAGGTTTGGGCCGTTAAGAACATAGATCAGGCTCATTGCAATTACCCTTGTGAAAGCACCCGACGAGTTCAGGCGAGTGCTATTTCCTGGAATGCGAAATTCGGATCGGATTCGTAGAGATCGGCGCGAATCCCAAGCCGCCCTTCCTGCAGTGCGGGTGCTGCGACATTCTGCGCAGCGTCGAGAACCGCTTTCAGAAGTTCTCGTTTGGTCTCCGTCGGCCGTCCGGGAGCCACACGCACAATTATTTGAATGAAGTGATTATCGGCATGTTCGTCGCCGACGCAGGAGAAAGTCGCTTCCCTGGCGAATGTGCGAACTATAGTAGGCTTTACGAGGCCTCCGTCGCGGACTCGGCGATGCACTGCTTTGGTCAGCTCGTCAATAACGACGCGCTCGGCAGCGCCCCGGCTATAGTCAATGATGATATGCGGCATCGCAGTCCTCCAGCTCAGCACAACTCTTCGAAATGACGCGACATTCGTTCCGCGTCCGGCTGCACGTTCGTGAACAATTCGAACGCCGCGGCGGCCTGGAATACCGTCATTCCACCACCAGGCAGCGTTCTGCAGCCCTTCTTCTCGGCCAAAGCCAGAAGTTCGGTCACGACAGGCATGTAGACAATATCAGCGACCCAGTGACGCGACTGAAGCGCTTCCGGGTCGATCGGAATGCCAGGATGACTTCGCATACCCGTCGGCGTGGCGTGGATCAGCCCGTTGGCCGAAGCGAGCGCGGCGCTGACATCCCTGATCGGCTGAGCGCACCTTTTTGAGAAGCGCTGATTGAGCTGTTCGGCAAGCGTGGCGGCGCGATTTGCGTCCTGGTCGAAGATCGAAAGCGCCTCGATTCCGAGCTTGATGGCTGCGTGCGCGACTGCGACCCCCGCGCCGCCAGCGCCGAGCAGGACCGCATGTGTTTTGGCAACATCGGGCAATCCGCGCTCGAAATTCTTATAAAAGCCATACCAATCGGTGTTGTGCCCAATCCGCTTTCCATTGCGAAGCACGACCGTGTTGACTGCGCCCAGCATCCGGGCATCTTCCGACAGATCGGTAAGGTGAGCGATAACGGTCTGCTTGCACGGGTGAGTGATGTTGCTTCCCGCAAAGCCCCGGCGTTCGATCTCGTCGAGAAGGTCTGGCAGCGCAGATGCAGGGAGACCACGCTCGGCCAGATCGAGAAGCTCGTACCGATATTCCAGTCCAAGCTGATATGCTTCGGTCTCGTGGAGAGCCGGCGACTTCGACATCTGAATGTCCGCTCCGATCAGCCCGACATGAAATTTCCTGTTGTCCATTTTGATAGCTCTACCGGATCAGTGATGGGCGAGTATTTCGCCGAGAAACGCCTTGGTGCGCTCGTGCTGAGGAGACTTGAAGAAGACCTCGGGTCGAGCCTCTTCGATGATCTCACCGGAGGCCATGAAGATGACCCTGTCTGCTACCTGGCGAGCGAAGCCCATTTCATGGGTCACACAGATCATGGTCATGCCGTCGCGTGCGAGACCGATCATTGTATCCAGCACTTCCTTGACCATCTCAGGGTCTAGCGCGCTCGTGGGCTCATCGAACAGCATCACTTTCGGCTCCATGCAGAGCGCACGCGCGATCGCGACGCGCTGCTGCTGGCCTCCGGAAAGCTGGGCGGGATATTTTTCCGCCTGATCGAGGATACGGACACGCTCCAGATATTTTCGTGCCAGTCGTTCGGCGTCGGCGCGGCTGGCGCCGCGAACGCGCATGGGGGCCAGCGTGCAGTTCTGGAGCACGGTCATGTGAGGGAACAAATTGAAACTCTGGAAAACCATGCCCACTTCGCGTCGGATCGCGTCCACGGCCTTGGTGCTGCCATCCAGCAGCTGTCCTTCGACGACGATCCGCCCGTCCTGGATCGTCTCAAGCGCGTTGATGCAGCGGATCAAAGTCGATTTGCCAGAACCCGAAGGGCCGCAAAGGACGATCTTCTCGCCTTTGCGGACCGACAGACTGATGTTTTTCAGAGCGTGGAAGGAGCCGTACCATTTCTCCAGCTTCTCGAGTGAAATCAACGTCGACTGGTCGTTTGAAGAATTGAGCACGGCGCCCTCCATGTATGCTTTACTTGGCGGTGAACGGGATATTGGGGATGGATTCGGGGAATGTCGGAAGATCGATGCTCATCCACTTCTTGGTGATGGCCGCCAGCTCGCCGCTTGCCTTGATCTTGTCGATGAAGCTGTTGGCGGCTTCGTTCCAGTCCTTCTCGCCAAGGCGCGTTCCGACGCCGTTATAGGTCTTCAGGAAATCGATCTTACGCTCGTAAGTCCCGGCGCTGGCCGCATCGAGCCTCTGTCCGTAGAACTGGTTGCCGCCGACAGCCTTTACCTGACCGGAAATGAGAGCCTGGATGGTGGCGGCGTCATCGTCGAAGCGGCGGATCGTTGCAGTCGATCCTACGGCATCCGTCACGGCCTTATCCTGCGAGCTCGACTTCGGCACACCGATCTCCCAGCCCGCCACATCGGCCGGCGCCTTTACGGCATCGGCCTTGGCGGCATAGAGCGAGATTGTGTTCGCCGCATAGGGCTTGCTGTACTGGATCGATTTAGCGCGCTCTTCGGTCATTGCCATTGTGGAGAACAGGATATCGACCTTCCCTGTCGTCAGCGCCGGAATTCGGTTGGCGACGGCGAGCGGCTGGAACTCGACCTTCACGCCGAGTTCCTTGGCAAACAACGTCGCGATATCGGCGTCGAAGCCATCCTGCTTGCCGCTCGAATTTACAAAACCCCATGGTGCGTTATCGCCCTGGATGCCGACGACCAAGGTGCCCTTGGCTTTGATCTCGTCGACAGTGGCGGCCGATGCGGTGCCGCCGCCGATGGTGGCGAAAGCGGCCGTCGCAAAAGCGATTCCCAGAAATTTCCTACGGTTGGTCTGCATAGCTTATTCCTCCTCTATGATTTTGCTTCGAACGAAGCGGTTAGCGGACTGCTTTCGCCATCCGTTTTTCGAGGCCGCTTCCAAGGTGCGACAGCGGCCAGCAAATGATGAAATAGATCACGCCGACGATCCCGAAGACGAGGAGCGGCCGGTAGGTCTGGTTCGAGATAATCTGTCCAGCTCGGGTCAGCTCGATGAAGCCGACGATCGCGGCGAGCGACGTTCCTTTAATGAGTTGGACAAGGAAGCCGATGGTCGCAGGCATGGAGATTTTCAGGGCTTGTGGAAGGATGACGTCTTTCATCCGCGATACGTAGTGAAGGCCCAGCGCGTTGGCGGCTTCGCTCTGACCCTTCGGAACGGCTTCGATGGAGCCGCGCCAGATCTCGCCGAGAAAGGCGCTCGCATGAAGAGTGAAGGCGATAGCCACCGCGATCCAGGCATTGACATCAACGCCGAGCAGCGCCACGCCGTAATAGACGACGAAAAGCTGCATCAGAAGCGGCGTGCCCTGAAAGAGTGCGATGTAGCCCGACGTCGCGACGCGTGCGGTCCGGTTTTTTGATGTGCGCGCCAAGGCGATCACTATCCCGAACACGCCTCCACCGACAAAGCCGATAATCGCGAGCAGCACGGTCCATTTCAGGCCCTGCAAGATGAAGAGAAATTCGTTTTCGCCGATGGGACCCATGAGTGCCTCCTATCGCGTCGGGTAGTTGAAGTAGTGGCGGGAAATCAGGGCGAAGAGGCCCATCATCAGCGTCGAAATAACGAGGTAGATGGTAGTTACGGAGAAGTAGACCTCGAAGCTGCGGAACGTGTCGGATTCGATTCTCTGCGCCGCCGACGTCAGTTCGTAGGCGGCGATCGAGGTGCAGACGGAGGTGGTGAGGGTCAGTATGACGAACTGACTGGTAAGCGACGGGTAGATTGCCCGGAGAGCCGGCTTCAGCACGATCAACCGGAAGACGTCGGCCTTGTGGAGGCCAAGTGCGAAGCCTGCCTCGATCTGACCCTTGCTGACGCTCTCGACGCCGCCGCGGATGATCTCGATTGCGTATGCCCCGCCGTTGATGCCCAGAGCAATAATCGCGGTGACCGTCGGGTTGAGGCGTATCCCCATCAGGGGAAGCGCGAAGTAGATGAAGAAAATCTGTACGAGGAAGGGCGTATTCCGGACGATTTCCACGAACCCGATGACGGGAGCTCGAACGAGCCGGATCTTGGATGTTCTGGCGGCAACGCCGATAATACCGATTACCAGCGCGAGGACCATTCCGGCCAGCGCCAGCCCTATCGTACCGAGCGAACCCCAAAGCAACTCCGGGGCGCGGTCAAAGACCGCACCAAAATCGAACGTATAACCCATGTATGATTTTCCTCCTCCCGGTGCGGATAATTTGCACCCGCGCCGGACTATCGATCCGGCCTGACCATTCTTTCCGCACAGTTGAAAAGATGTTTAAGGTGGACCTCCGGCGCCACGGATCCGACCAGAGGCACCTCCACCGAGATGGAAGCGGCGGTGCCGACCGCAGCAACCAGATCGTCCAACGGCAGCTCCCCCTCGCCTGGAGGCAGTCGGCCGCTTCTTGCTTCCGCGATCATTTCCTCCGGCTTCGTCGGCGCTGGACCGGCCACGTCGCACAGTTGGACGTGCTTCACTTTGTCGAGGTTGGCCCGCAAATCTGCCAGAGCCGCGCCGTTCCTGAAGAAATGAATGCCGTCGACGAGAACGCCGGTATTCTCTATCCCCGCCTCTGTCACGAGGTCGATGCAATCCGCAAAGGCTTTGACCACCCGCCAGCCCATGTTCTCGATGTCAACCGCCAACCCGTACCGTCGCGCAAGGACGCAGAAATCCGAAAAGTTCGATAACAGTCTGGCATGATCCGGATCGTCACCGCAGACGCTGAGCCGACGCGCTCCAATATTCGCAGCGGCTGCGACGGTCGCCTCCACTGACGATGCGTCGAAAGAGGGATCGATCACGAAGAACTCTATGTCGAAGACTTCGACTTCTTCACCGGCAAGCACAGCCTTCAACTCTCCGGCTGCTGCGCTGCCGACAGGCAATTCATAGTACGGCGCACCGGGAAATGCCGGATGGAGCCTGAGGCCGATCCTGGAGAAACCTGCCCCTTTGGCAATCTTCGCGAACTCCGTGGGGGGCAGCATTATAGACGAGAAGTGCGCGACGCCGATCGGGACGGGCGACTTTGATGTAAAGGCGGCGGCCATCATACGACACCTTTCGTCGCAAGATGGTTGCGAAGATTGGTTCCGGTCCGGTGGATGTGCTGTCGCAGCTTCTCGCAGGCATATTCAACGTCGCGTGCCACGGCGCCCTGCGCAATCTCGCTGTGCTCCTGACCTACGTTGCGGTCCCCGGATGTGCGGATAAGGAAGGCGCGGCGGTATCGGTCGTTGAGATTCAGCAGAAGATTGCAGAAGTGGAGAAGCAGCGGCTTGCCACAGCCCGAGATTAAGGTGAGGTGGAATTCGCGGTGCAGCGCTTCCCAGTGTTCCAGCGTTTCGGGACGAGCGGCGTCGCGCTCGGTGCGGTTCAGGCGATGGAGCGCACGCATGATGTTGCCCTCCCACTCGACGTCGCCGACGCGAATAGATTCGCGCAGCGCGAAGACCTCGAGCTCCTCCCGAAGGGTCGTAACTTCTTCGAGATTGCCAATCGAGATCGGGGCGACGCGATAGCCTCGATTGTCCTGAAACTCAACCAAGCCGTCGGAAATGAGTCGGGCCAGGCCTTCGCGCAACGGGCTGAGGCTGACGTTGAACGTCTTTCGCGCCCTGTCGAGATTGATCTTGCTGCCAGCCTCCAATTCCCCGGAAATGATGGCCTCTCGAAGACGCGATGCGAGCTGGCTGCCGATGGTGTTTTTTCCATCATCGGCAAAAGCAGCGGACGGCGTGTCTTCTTCCGCCAGTGCGCCACGGGCGCCGTCGTCGCTCGAGTCCATCTCTCCTCCCACGCCTTCGAACTTTCGATGATCGATATAATAAACGATTATTTTCGTCAAGTCGACACCGAGAAAACGGCTGAATTTTGCTAATATACAGTAGAGAATAACAATTTTATATTGAAATTCAACATACTAGCTCAGAATCTGCAGGTCGAATGGAAAGCGTGGCGCTTGAGACCTGTTCTCTCAGCTTGACAGATAATCGATTATTCTCATATTTGAAAACCATTGAGGAGGTGGCAGCATGCCAATCAGAACTGAGAGCGAGTTGACGCCTGCCGTCCTCGCCGTGATGAACCGCACCGCGGATCCTAGGCTGCGTGAAATACTCGTCGCAATGGTGAAGCATCTCCACGCGTTCGTACGGGAGGTCAGGCTTTCCGAAGCTGAATTCCGCGAGGCCACAGCGGTCCTCAACGAAATTGGCCAGTTGCAGACTGATAGTCACAACGAGTTCGTGCTGATGGCAGGATCGCTCGGCGTCTCTTCGCTCGTCTGCCTGATCAATAACGGTGACAAGGGGCAGACGGAGACGTCGCAATCGTTGCTCGGACCATTCTGGCGGCTTAACTCTCCGCGAGTCGAGAACGGTGGAACCATCATCCGGTCAGAGACTCCAGGCACGCCTTTGTTCGTCCATGCGAAGGTCATCGATCGGGACGGCAAGCCTGTAGCAGGCGCCGAGGTCGACGTTTGGCATGCGTCGCCTGTCGGTCTTTACGAAAATCAGGATCCCGATCAGGCAGAAATGAATCTCCGTGGGAAGCTCACCACCAACGAAGAAGGCCGCTTCTGGTTCAGAACGGTCAAGATGGTTGGTTATCCGATCCCAGTCGACGGGGTCGTGGGTCGCCTTCTCAAGGCGCAAGGCCGTCACCCCTATCGCCCCGCCCACCTGCATGCACTCATCTTCAAGCACGGGTACAAGACACTCATCTCCCAGGTCTTCGACCCGAGCGATCCAAATATCGACTCCGACGTGCAATTTGGCGTGACCGCCGCGTTGACGGGCGACTTCGTCCGTCATGAAGAGCCGCACCCGTCCGACGCGGACGTCGCAGGCCCGTGGTTCTCGCTCGATTACACCTATGTCATGGAGCGGGGCGAGGCCGCCCTGCCACGCCCTCCGATCAAATAACGAAACCAGCAGAGCCAAATCATGATCACGGAAAAGGAACGCCAGGAGGCAGCCGACGCGCTGCTGAGGGCCGAAGTCGAACGCAAGCCGATCATCCAGCCAAGCAAGACATACCCGAACCTGGAGCTCGAAGACGCCTACAATATACAAGCGCTCTGGGCGCAGGCGCGGGTTGCGAAAGGTGCACGGATCGTCGGTCACAAGATCGGTCTGACGTCGCGGGCAATGCAAATGGCCTCGAAGATGACGGAGCCCGATTACGGCGTCATTCTCGACGACGCTCTCTTCAATGATGGGGCGCAGATCAAAGCAGATCTGTTCATCAAGCCTCGTCTCGAAGTCGAACTCGCATTCGTAATGGGCGAGGATCTTGAAGGTTCGGGCACCCGTATCTATGACGTGATGAGGGCGACCGAATTTGTCGTTCCCGCTCTCGAAATCATCGACTATCGCACCGAAGTGCCAAGAGCGATCACCGACACGATCGCCGACAACGCGGCTTTCGGAGCGATCGTCGTGGGTGGTCGTATCGTCCGGCCGATGGATATCGATATCCGCTGGGTCGGTGCGACGCTTTCGAAAAATGGCGTCATCGAGGAGTCGGGCGTTTCCGCAGCCATCATGGGGCATCCAGCCGCCGGAATCGCATGGCTCGTGAACAAGCTCCATGCTGTCGGAGGGGGCTTGAAGAAGGGCCAGATCGTTCTTGCCGGTTCATTCACCCGCCCCGTGGATATCGCCAAGGGCGATGTCATCCAGGCTGATTACGGGCCGGTCGGCTCCATCGGCGTTTCGTTCGTGTGAGGTAGCGATGGAACTCCCCGTCAATCACTTTAAGCGGAAGCTTATGGCTGGGCAAAGCCAGATCGGTCTATGGTGCGGGCTTCCGGGAAGCTACGCAGCGGAGATCGTGGCGCCGGCGGGCTTCGACTGGTTGCTGTTCGACACCGAGCACTCTCCCAGCGACGTCCTCACCGTCCTGCCCCAATTGCAGGCGGTCGCGCCCTACAGCGTTTCTCCCGTCGTACGCCCCGCCTTCAACGACCCTGTGCTGATCAAGCGGTTCCTGGACATCGGCGTGCAGACACTGCTCGTTCCGTATGTGCAGAATCAAGTGGAGGCGATGGCCGCAGTAGCAGCCATACGGTATCCGCCGCGCGGGATTCGCGGTGTCTCCGCCTTGACGCGTGCCACACGCTTCGGGCGCGTTTCGAACTACGCACAGATCGCGGAGCAGCAGATATGCCTGCTTCTTCAAATCGAGACCCGGGAAGCGCTCGATCATCTCGAGTCCATCGCCGCTGTCGAAGGAGTGGACGGCATCTTCATCGGCCCGGCTGATCTCGCGGCGAGCTTTGGCCATCCTGGTCAACCCGGCCACCCCGAGGTGGTTGTGGCGATCGAGGACGCGATAAGACGCTTGAAGGCGCTTGGAAAGCCGACGGGTATACTAACCCCCGACGAGAAGTTCGCAGCCCGCTGCATTTCGCTCGGGACGCTGTTTACCGCAGTCGGTGTAGATGTCGCCCTACTTGCAAGAGGATCCGAAGCGCTCGCGGCCAGGTTCGCGACTTAGGAGTTCGAAGATGTCGACGCGGAAGCAGATTTTGGCTGAGATAGCGCCGACCGGCGCTATCAGGGCCGCCATCAATATGTCAAATGCGGCGTTGGTCCGATGGGACGATGAGACGGGCGCCTTAGACGGTCCGAGCGCCCAGATAGCCTACAAGATTGCCGAACAATTCGATTGCGGCCTCTCTCTAATCCAGTACGGCTCGGCTGCCGACATACTTGCCGATGCAGACGGCGACAAATGGGACATCGCTTTCATTGCCTCGGATCCATCAAGAGCCGACCGCTTCTCCTTCTCACCTCCATACATCTCCGTCAAAGCGACTTATCTCGTACCTGACAGTTCGTCCTTCCGGCGTGTTGAAGATGTTGACGTCGAAGGAGTCCAGATCGCCTCTGCAAGGAGTGCAGCCTATACGAAGCAACTCGAACGAATTCTTCACAGAGCTTCCGTCTCCCACACCGATAGCCCTGCAACGGCCATCAATCTGCTTGTCGAATCGCAGTGCGATGCGGCTGCGGGACTGACCGAATATCTCATCCAAACTTCGGAAAGAATTTCAGGCTTCCGGCTCGTGGAAGGAACATTCTCCGAAATCCCCCAGACGATCGCCGTGCATAAAAGATCCGTTCATGCCGCAGCCTTTTTCGCAGATTTCGTACGCGATTTTACATTGCGCCCTTAGCTAGCAATACAAAGCGGAAAACCAAAAAGGCCGCGGATGACGCGGCCTTTTCCAATACCGGGGCAAGATCTCACTTCTTGCGCGGAACCTTGGGGACCGTGCTTCCCTTCTTCGGGGCGTCGCGAACTTCAGGCTCTGCCTGCGGGACCGTCTTGGCGCGGGTCTTGCGGGCCGTCTTCGTCTTCAGTTCACCATCGCCTTCGTCATCGGCCTCGGGATGCACGACTTCGGCTTCCGGCTTCGGCTTGATCGGCGCCGTATCCGGTATGGCTTCCAGCACGATGCCGGGCTTGCCGTCGTCCTTGGGACCGACGGTGACGTTGACGACGCCGCCCTTCTTCAGCTTGCCGAAGAGGATTTCGTTGGCAAGCGGCTTCTTGATGGTGTCCTGGATGACGCGGGCAAGCGGGCGGGCGCCCATCTTCTCGTCGTAACCCTTTTCCGCCAGCCAGGCGATCGCGTCCTCATGCAGGTCGAAGGTGACGTTCCGTTCGGAAAGCTGGGCCTCCAACTGCATGATGAACTTCTGCACGACCTTGTGAATGACCGCGGTCGGCAGCGCCGCGAAGGGAATGATCGCGTCGAGACGGTTGCGGAACTCCGGCGTGAACAGACGGGTCAGCGCCTCTTCGTCCTCGCCGGTGCGCTTGGACGAACCGAATCCGATCGCGGCCTTAGCCATTTCGGACGCGCCCGCATTGGTCGTCATGATCAGGATGACGTTGCGGAAGTCGATCTTCTTGCCGTTATGGTCGGTCAGCGTGCCATGATCCATGACCTGCAGCAGGATGTTGTAGATGTCAGGATGCGCCTTTTCGATTTCGTCGAGCAGGACCACGCAATGCGGATGCTGGTCGACGCCATCTGTCAGAAGACCGCCTTGATCGAAACCGACATAGCCGGGAGGTGCACCGAGCAGACGCGAGACCGTATGCCGCTCCATATATTCCGACATGTCGAAGCGCAGAAGCTCGACGCCAAGCGACGACGCCAGCTGCTTTGCGACCTCGGTCTTGCCGACGCCGGTCGGACCGGAGAAAACATAGGAGCCGATCGGCTTGTTCGGCTCGCGCAGACCGGCACGTGCCAGCTTGATCGAGGTCGAAAGGGCTTCAATGGCGATATCCTGGCCGTAGACGACCGAGCGCAGTTCCTGCTCGAGATTGGCGAGCACTGCTTCGTCATCCTTGGAGACGGTCTTCGGCGGAATGCGCGCCATCGTCGCGATCGTCGCCTCGATCTCCTTTTCGGTGATCAGCTTGCGGCGCTTCGACGGCGGCAGCAGCATCTGGGCCGCCCCGGTTTCGTCGATCACGTCGATCGCCTTGTCCGGCAGCTTGCGGTCGGAGATGTAGCGGGCCGAGAGCTCGACGGCTGATTTGATCGCGTCGTTGGAATAACGCAGGTGATGATACTCTTCGAAATAGGGCTTCAGACCCTTCATGATCTCGATTGCATCGTTGATCGACGGCTCGCTGACGTCGATCTTCTGGAAACGACGCACCAGCGCCCGGTCCTTCTCGAAGAACTGGCGATACTCCTTGTAGGTGGTCGACCCGATGCAGCGGATCGCGCCGGATGACAGCGCCGGCTTCAAAAGGTTCGATGCATCCATCGCGCCGCCCGAGGTGGCGCCGGCGCCGATCACCGTATGGATCTCATCGATGAACAGCACCGCACCCGGATATTCTTCCAGCTCCTTGACCACCTGCTTCAGGCGCTCCTCGAAATCGCCGCGGTAGCGCGTGCCGGCGAGCAGCGTGCCCATGTCGAGCGAGAAGATCGTCGCATCGGCGAGCGCCTCGGGGACCTTGCCCTCGACGATGCGCTTGGCGAGGCCTTCGGCGATCGCCGTCTTGCCGACGCCGGGATCACCGACATAGAGCGGATTGTTCTTCGAACGGCGGCACAGGATCTGGATGGTGCGGCTCACCTCGGCGTGGCGGCCGATCAGCGGATCGATCTTGCCGCCCTTGGCCTTCTCGTTGAGATTGACGCAATAGGCCTTGAGCGCATCCTGCTGCTTCTTGGGACCGCCCTCTTCCTCGCCGCCGCGTGCCGTCGGCTTGCTCTCGGCTTCCTCTTCGGCGCCGCGCGGTGGACGGGCCTCAGAGGCGCCCGGCCGCTTGCCAATGCCATGAGAGATGTAGTTGACGGCATCGTAGCGGGTCATCTCCTGCTCCTGCAGGAAATAGGCGGCATGGCTTTCGCGCTCGGCGAAAATCGCGACGAGCACGTTGGCGCCGGTCACCTCTTCGCGCCCGGAAGACTGCACATGGATGACGGCGCGCTGGATGACGCGCTGGAAGCCGGAGGTCGGCTTGGAATCCTCGTCATAGCCGGTGATCAGATTGGAAAGTTCGTTATCGACATATTCGACGAGCGTCTTGCGCAGCGCGTCGAGATCTACGTTGCAGGCACCCATGACCGCAGCCGCGTCGGCATCGTCGATCAGGGCGAGCAGCAGATGCTCGAGCGTCGCATATTCGTGATGCCGCTCGTTGGCAAAGGTCAGTGCCTGATGGAGCGCCTTCTCTAAACTAGGCGAAAATGTTGGCACGTTCAGATCCTCACTTCTTTTCCATGACGCATTGCAGCGGATGCTGGTGCTGCCGGGCGAAGTCCATCACCTGGCTGACCTTCGTTTCCGCTACCTCGTATGTGAATATTCCGCATTCGCCGACGCCGTGATTGTGGACATGGAGCATGATGCGGGTGGCACTTTCACGATCCTTCTGAAAAAAACGCTCCAGAATATGAATGACGAATTCCATGGGAGTGTAGTCGTCATTCAAAAGCAGTACGCGGTAGAGGTTGGGCTTCTTGGTCTTCGGCTTGGTGCGCGTGATGACCGAGGTTCCGCGATTTCCGTTGTCCCCGTTCCTTTCGCTGTCGTTCTGCATCCGGATCGGCTTTGCGATCATTGTCATTCATTCCTCGATCAATCCGGCGGAGCATGGGAGGGTGCTTTTCCCGCCGAATATCTGAAACACTAACTTAGTTCATAATAGGCCGATTTTAAGCCCCCTGTCAGACACTGCAATCAAGAAATGCCGGCATGCACGGGAAAGACCAAAAAAGTCCCCGGGCCGATCCAAGCGGACGCTGTGGCGAAGGTGGAAACAAAAAAGACCGGCTACAGATGCGTAGCCGGCCCCGGTTTTTCAATATGTCGCGCAGGTTGCGCCGTCGCAATCAATTCATGCGGCGGCAGGCGTTGCCGCCGGCGCCTGCCTGCTCGTCTTGGCGACGGCAGCGGCGATCGGAGCCTCGTAAGGCTTGTAGGCGGACTTGGCGAGATCGGCGTACATTTCGCCGAGCTTGGTGGCTTCGGAAACGAAGCTCTCATAGCTGGACTTGACATAGCTGGTTTGCAGCTCGAACACGGCCTCGAAGCTCTTGGCCCCGGCCAGCGTTTCGAAATGCGTCACCGCATCCTGAAAGGACTTCTTCGAATATTCAGCAGCTTCGGCGGCGATTGCCTGAAAGCCCCTCGCCGTTTCGGAATAGGTTCTCAACGCCGTATCGACGGCTTCCTTGCTCTTCCTGTTTGCATCGTCAAAGTTGAACATGACCGTCCTCCGTTGGGCTGTGGGATGGCGGCAGGGTAGCTGCGACGCACAAATAGTCAAGTAGTCTTGTGCGACGCAAAACAACTCATAGGTTGTATGACAGCAATAAAACAAAGGCCGCGCGCCGGGGCACGTGCGTCTTTAACTGATTTTGCTAATATATATCAGGTAGCCACAACCGGAGATTTTAAAAAAAAATTACTTGAGAAGCAAAAAAACAAAAAAACCGGGCGGATCGCGCCGCCCGGTCCTCTTAAAACTTTCGAGTGCGATCAAAGATCGACGTCGAGGATCGCCATCGAAAAGTTGTAGGAGCGGTCGCCGTCCTCGTCATCGATATAGACGACGCCCAGAAATTCTTCGCCGAGATAGACTTCCGCAGAATCATTCTTGCGCGGACGCGCCTTGACGATCATCTGCGGGTTGAACATGCGCTTGAAATAGGCGTCGAGCTTCTTGATTTCTTCAGGCTTCACTCTGTCATCTCCGTAAGCGGTCTTGATTGGCCGCTTCTTGCACAGGAAAAGCAGCGGTGTAAAGGCGGGCTGCCGCTTGGGCAGTGGCTGTCCCGCTCGGTTCCTGCCGGCTTTTTCTATCCTTTTTCCAACAGGCGCTCAGATGTCGGCGCCGATCACCTGGTCCATGTTGCGCGACGGTTCGGAACAACCGGCCTCGCCGACGACCTTGGCCGGCACACCGGCGACCGTCTTTTTCGGCGGCACCGCCTTGAGGACGACGGAACCGGCAGCGACGCGCGAGCAGAAGCCGATCTCGATGTTGCCGAGGATCTTCGCGCCGGCGCCGATCATGACGCCGCTGCCGATCTTCGGATGGCGGTCGGCGCCCTCCTTGCCGGTGCCGCCGAGCGTGACACCATGCAGGATCGAGACATTGTCGCCGACAACAGCCGTTTCGCCGATCACGAGGCCGGTGGCATGGTCGAGGAAAATACCCTTGCCGATACGGGCGGCCGGATTGATGTCGGTCTGGAAAACGCTGGAGGAGCGGCTTTGCAAATAGAGGGCAAAGTCACGCCTGCCGCGGTTCAGCAGCCAATGGGCCAGACGATGCGTCTGCAGCGCATGGAAACCCTTGAAATAGAGCACCGCCTCCATGAAGCGCAGGCAAGCCGGATCGCGGTCATAGACCGCCTGGATATCGACGCGCAGAATCGAGCTCCATTCCGGCCAATCGGCGAGCATTTCCTCGAAGGTCTGGCGCAGGAGGATCGCCTGCATGTCGGGGTGATCGAGGCGTTCGCAGATGCGGTGAATGACGCATTCTTCGAGCGAACGGTGGTTGATCACCGTCGAATAGAGAAAGGCGGCGAGAACAGGGTCCGTTTCGGCGGCAGTGCGGGCTTCCTCGCGCAGGCTGTCCCAGATGGGATCCATCACTTTCAATGGATGACCTGTCTCAAAAGCACGAATGTCTGTCTTGGCGACCATCGCCGCTCTCCTCGTTGCCGGCCGTAATGCCGATTTCGGAATGCCAGTATATAGTGGAAAACGCCAATAACATAAATGGGTGGCGTCACCATGGTTTTTTAGCATGGGTTTTCGGCATCACGATGATGTCAGCCCTTGGCCGTCCTTGCGTAGAAGGCCAGCACCGCCTGCTTGAAAACCTTGTCACCGACGGCGAGCATATGATCACGTCCGGGAATATCGAGCGCCTCGGCATCGGGCATCAGCGCCGCCAGCTGCTGCGGCGAGCCGGCGATATCATCCCTGGTGCCGACGCCGATCAGCGCCGGCATATCGAGTTTGGCCATATCCGAGCGGGCGACGAGATCGCGCGAGCCGCGGATGCAGGCGGCAAGCGCGGTGCGGTCGCTCTTCGTCTGTTCGGCGAAGGCGCGGAACATGCGGCCGCGGTCATGCATCACGACGTCCAGCGACGGGGCCAGCAGCGCATCGGCAATCGGGTCCCAGTCGCCGACGCCATCGGTCATGCCGATGCCGAGGCCGCCGAGCACCAGCGAGCGGACGCGATGCGGATTAGCGAGTGCGGCAAAGACGGAAATGCGCGCGCCCATCGAATAGCCCATGAGATTGGCCTCAGGGATGCCGAGATGATCGAGCAAGGCGATCGCATCGCCGGCCATCACCCATGGACGATAGGCTTCGGCATCATGCGGCTTGTCGCTCGCGCCATGGCCGCGATTGTCGATGGCGATCACCCGGTAGCCGGCATCGCCGAGCGTCTTCAACCAACCCGGATGCACCCAGTTGACGTTTGCCGTCGAGGCAAAGCCGTGAATCAACAGGACGGGTATACCGGAGGGATCGCCTTCGTCGAAAAAGGCGAGCCGCAATCCGTCATGGGTGAAGCTTGAAAAAACTGGAGTGTTCAGGTTCATCGGGTCTTCCTTTTTGGCGCGACCATAATCGAGCCGCCTGCCAGCGTGAAGCCAAAAACCGTGGCTGAAAACTGTGCCTGCCGCGGCGCATTGGCTCTACACATTTGCGGCGAAGGCTTATAAGGTTCGCGCAAATTTCAAAGCATTCGGAGAGCGACATGGCCGGCCACAACATTCCTCACTTCCAGAACGACGGCGGTCATCGCGTCATCGAAGTCGGCGTCAAGGAATTCATGTGCACGGGCGCTTCGGTTCCCTTCGATCACCCGCACATCTTCATCGACATGGGCGACGACAACGAGAAGGTCTGCTCCTACTGCTCGACGCTCTATCGCTTCAATTCTTCCCTCAAGCCGAGCCAGACCAATCCGGCCGGCTGCGTTTTCCACGTGAAGGCGGCGTAAACAGTCCAGAATCCGGATCGGACTTGATAATGCCGGTCGAACACGCCGCCATCATCGGCGCCGGCATTGCCGGGCTAACCGCCGCGCTTTCGCTTTCCCGGCGGGGCATCAGCTCGGAGATTTTCGAGCAGGCGGATGAACTCGTCGAAGTCGGCGCCGGCTTGCAGGTTTCGCCGAACGCCTCCCGCATCCTGGCAGAACTCGGCGTCCTCGAGGGACTTTCAAAAGTCTGGCTCGAACCGGACACGATCCGCCTGATATCAGGCGGTTCGCTGCGCCAGCTTGCGGCCGTGCCGGCCGGCAAATTCGCGCGGCAGCGCTGGGGAGCACCCTATGGCGTGCTGCACCGCGCCACGTTGCAGAATGCGCTTCTCACTGCGGTCGAAGCCGATCCGCTCTGCCGGCTTCATCTCGGCGTGCGAATGGAATCGAATTCGCCGCCTGTCGAGCGGGCCGCCGATGTCGTCATCGGCGCGGACGGCGTCTGGTCGAAGCTCCGGCAATCCGTGCCCGGCAGTCCCTCGCCGCGCTTTTCCGGCAATATCGCCTACCGCTTCACCATTGCCGAAGACGAGGCGCCGGGTTTTCTCGACCGAACAAGCGTTTCGGCCTTCCTGGGCGGATCGGCGCATCTCGTCTGCTACCCGCTGAGGGAGACCGCCAGTATCAACATGGTGGCGATCACCGCCGGCAATGCCGCGCCGCAGGCTTGGCGAAACGAGCCGACGGCAGAGCAGCGCGCACGGCTCAGGGCGCAGCTTTCCGGCTGGAACAGCGCGATTATGTCGCTGCTCGAAAAACAGCCGAAGCTGACGTTCTGGCCGCTCTTCGAAACCACGTCGGGCGCGTGGCAGGACGGCCGCAGGACGGTTCTGATCGGCGATGCCGCGCATGCGATGATGCCCTTTGCCGCCCAGGGAGCGGCCATGGCGATCGAAGATGCCTACGAACTTGCCGCGTTTCTTTCGGATCGTCCCGTCGCCGAAGCGCTGGTGCTCTTCGAAAGGCATCGCGCGCCGCGCATCGCCAAGCTTCGTCGGCGCGGCGCCTTCAACCGGTTTGCCTATCATGCGAGGGGGCCGATCCGGATCGGCCGCGACCTCGTGCTCGGGCTGAAGCCGCCACAAAGCCTGGCGGCGGATCTCGACTGGATCTACGGCTATCGCGCCATGCGGCCATAGAGCGCCGCAAGCGACGGCGCGCTGCACACCTGCCCTCAGACGGCGCTTGCCGCCGCGAACCCGCGCTCGATATCGGCCTTGAGGTCGGCCACATCTTCGATGCCGATCTGCAGGCGGATGACCGCGCCGTCGGTCGGCGCCTTGGCGACCCTGCGGTCGTTGAGATATGCGTGCAAAGCGAGGCTTTCGAAGCCGCCCCAGGAATAGCCGAGGCCGAAGATCCGCAGCGCATCGAGGAAGGCATGCGCCTTTGCCCTGGACTGCTCGGGACCATCGGCGGCAAGCACGAAGGAAAAGATGCCGCTCGCCCCCTTGAAATCGCGCTTCCAGAGATGATGGGAGGGAAAGCTCGGCAGCGCCGGATGCAGCACGCGCGCGACATCCTCCCTGCCCTCCAGCCATTCGGCGATAGCAAGCGCGCTTTCATAATGACGCTCGAGGCGCAGCCCCATGGTGCGCAATCCGCGCAGGATCTGATAGGCATCATCGGGTGCGCCGCAGATGCCGAGCACCCCGTTCGCCTCTTTCAGACGCTCCCAATGCTCGGCATTGGCCGACACCGTCCCGAGCAGGATGTCGGAATGGCCGGACGGATATTTCGTCGCCGCGTGGATGGAGATGTCGACGCCATGATCGAGCGGCCGGAAATAAAGCGGCGTCGCCCAGGTATTGTCCATCATGACGACGGCGCCGTGGCGGTGGGCAACCGCCGAGATCGCCGGAATATCCTGCATCTCGAAGGTGTTGGAGCCGGGAGCCTCGGTGTGCACGATCTTCGTGTTCGGCCGGAACAGCGCCTCGATGCCGGCGCCGATCGACGGGTCGTAATATTCCACCTCGACGCCGAGCCGCTTCAGCATCGTGTCGCAGAAATGGCGGGTCGGACCGTAAACCGAATCGACGACGAGAGCATGGTCGCCGGCGGCAACGAAACCCAGGAATGGAATGGTAACGGCCGCAAGCCCCGAGGGAACGAGGATAGTGCCGGCCGAACCTTCGAGCGCGTCGATCGCCTCGCAGAGCGCATCCGTCGTCGGCGTGCCGCGGGTCCCGTAGGTGTATTTCTGCGAACGCGCCTCCATCGTCCGGGCATTCGGAAACAGCACCGTCGAGGCATGCACGACCGGCGGATTGACGAAACCGTGATAGTCGAAGGGATCGTTGCCGATATGGCTCAGGCGGGTGTTGATGCCAGCATTCTGCAGCAAGCTGTCTTTGTCTTTCATGATCGGGAATAGCCTTTGGCGAAAAACGCGAAAACGAGACTTTTGGACGCCCCGCCGCCTCCGGTCAACCCCTTGTGACCCTGGAGCGGATCCCATCGAAAAGTATGATTTTCGCGTTATTTTTCCGCAATCCGACGCCCATTTCCTGACCAGCCGCCCATGAATGCGGCGCAATTGACCAAATTTCTGAATTTTGCCGCAATTATTGATGGCGACACTTGACCATAGTGACATTTGCGACTGTGATAGACCCACTCGCGCCGGGAGGGTGTCGAGACGATTGGGGAGGCCGACGCAACGTTCGGGCGCACTCCCCACAAGATAAAGATAAGACAACGGAAAAGGTTGGGAAAATGAAGAATAAGCTCCTGTCCGCCGCCATCGGCGCAGCGGTTTTGGCACTTGGCGCATCAGCAGCCTCGGCCACCACTCTCGGTGACGTCAAGGCGAAGGGTTTCGTACAATGCGGCGTCAATACCGGCCTGGCCGGCTTTGCTGCACCGGACGCTTCCGGCAATTGGGCCGGCTTCGACGTCGATTTCTGCAAGGCCGTCGCTTCAGCCGTCTTCGGCGACCCCACGAAGGTGAAGTTCACCCCGCTCAGCGCCGCCAACCGTTTCCCGGCGCTTCAGTCCGGCGAAGTCGATGTTCTGGCTCGCAACACGACCTGGTCGATCAACCGCGACACCGCTCTCGGCCTGAACTTCCGTTTCGTCAACTATTATGACGGCCAGGGCTTCATGGTCCGCAAGAGCCTGAACGTGAAGTCGGCGCTCGAGCTCTCCGGCGCATCCGTCTGCGTCCAGTCGGGCACCACCACCGAGCTCAACCTCGCCGACTACTTCAAGGCAAATAACCTTCAGTACAATCCGGTTGTTTTCGAAAAGCTGGATGAGGTCAACGCCGCCTATGACGCCGGCCGCTGCGACGTCTACACGACCGACCAGTCCGGTCTCTATTCGCTTCGCCTGACGCTGAAGAACCCCGACGAGCACGCGATCCTTCCGGAAATCATTTCCAAGGAGCCGCTGGCGCCGGCTGTTCGCCAGGGTGACGACCAGTGGTTCGACATCGTCAGCTGGGTTGGCTACGCCATGATCAATGCTGAAGAGTTCGGCATTACTCAGGCCAATGTCGACGACATGAAAAATTCGCCGAACCCTGACATCAAGCGCTTCCTCGGCGTGGAAGCAGACACCAAGATCGGCACCGATCTCGGGCTGACCAATGAATGGGCCTACAACATCGTCAAGAACGTCGGCAATTACGGCGAAGTCTTCGAGCGCAATATCGGCCAGGGCAGCCAGTTGAAGATCGATCGCGGCCTCAACGCTCTGTGGAGCAAGGGCGGCCTCCAGTACGCCCCGCCGGTTCGCTGAGGGGTATCACGCAGGAAAGCCGGAAAGGCGGGCGACCGCCTTTCCTCCTCCAATAAAAAAGCTCCGAAAAGGAGCGTAATGGGGAATTGGCCGGCATGACGCATCAGGCTGTGGATTCGACACATTTACCCAAGAGCGGCTGGAGCTTCCAGACTGCCCTCTACGACCCGAGAATTCGGGGCATTTTCTTCCAGATTCTTACCATCGTATTGCTGGTGGCCTTCGTCTGGTGGGTTGCACATAACACTGCCGTCAATCTGGCGCGCGCCAACATCGCATCGGGATTCGGCTTTCTGAACGGCCGCGCCGGCTTCGAGGTCGGTCAGTCGCTGATCGCATATTCAAGCGATTCGACCTACGGCCGCGCGCTGCTCGTCGGCCTTCTGAACACGCTGCTGATCGCGGTGACCGGCATCATCACCGCCACCATCATCGGCTTCATCATCGGCATCGGCCGTTTGTCGCGGAACTGGCTGATTGCCAAGCTGTGCACGGTCTATGTGGAAGTTTTCCGCAATATTCCGCCGCTGTTGGTGATCTTCTTCTGGTATTCGGGCGTTCTGGCGGTTCTGCCGAATGCGCGCGAATCGCTGCATCTGCCGCTCGGATCCTATCTGAACAATCGCGGCCTTGCCTTCCCCAAGCCGATTTTCGGTGAGGGTTTCTGGCTCATCGGCGTCGCCTTCGTCATCGCGATCATCGCCGTCATCGCGACGGCCCGATGGGCGCATCGCCGGCAGGCGGCCACTGGTCAGCCATTCCACACGATCTGGGCTTCGATCGGCCTGCTGATCGGCCTGCCGCTTATCGCCTTCCTGATCGCAGGCGCGCCGCTTTCCTTCGATTATCCGATCGTGGGTAAATTCAACCTCACCGGCGGCTCCGTCGTCGGGCCTGAGTTCATGTCGCTCTTCCTGGCGCTTTCCTTCTACACCGCAGCCTTCATCGCCGAGATTGTGCGCGCGGGCATTCGCGGCGTGGCGAAGGGACAAACGGAGGCGGCAGGCGCACTTGGGCTTCATCCCTCGTCGGTCACCCGGCTGGTCGTCATTCCGCAGGCCTTCCGCATCATCATTCCGCCGCTGAGCAGCCAATATCTCAATCTGACCAAGAACTCATCGCTGGCGATCGCCATCGGTTTCGCCGATCTCGTCGCCGTCGGCAGCACGACGCTGAACCAGACCGGTCAGGCCGTCGAGGTGATCCTCATCTGGATGGTCATTTACCTCGCGCTCAGTATCGTGACTTCGCTGTTCATGAACTGGTTCAATGCCAAGATGGCGCTAGTGGAGAGGTAAGATGAGCAACAGTTTCGTCAGAACCGCCATACTCGCGCCGGAGCCGCCTCCGCCGGGAGAAAGGGGCGCGGTCGCCTGGATTCGCCGCAACCTGCTTGCCACGCCGAAAGACATCGTTCTTACCATCGTGGCGCTAGTCTTTATCTCCTGGGCGATGCTCCACGCGATCGACTGGCTCTTCGTACAGGCTGTCTGGAGCGGCCCAGACCGCACCTTCTGTGCCACTGCCGTACAGGGCGGCATCCAGCCGGATAGCTGGAACGGTGCGTGCTGGGCCTTCGTCAACGCCAAATTCGACCAATTCATTTTTGGTCGTTATCCGCTTGACGAGCGCTGGCGCCCGACGCTGGTCGGCATTCTTTTCGTGCTCCTGCTGGTGCCCATGCTCATCCCTTCGGCACCACGCAAGGGCCTCAACGCCCTCCTGCTCTTCGGCGTGCTGCCGGTCATTTCCTTCTTTGTGCTTTATGGTGGATTTGGCCTGGAAATCGTCGAGACCCCGCTCTGGGGCGGCTTGCTGGTGACGCTGGTCCTCTCCTTCGTCGGCATCGCCGTCTCCTTCCCGCTCGGCATCATCCTGGCGCTCGGAAGGCGCTCGCAAATGCCGGTCATCCGCACGGTCTGCATCGTCTTCATCGAGGTCGTCCGCGGCGTGCCGCTGATTACGGTCCTCTTTATGGCGAGCGTCATGCTGCCGCTTTTCCTGCCTGCCGGCTGGACGGTGGACAAGCTCTTGCGCGCGATCATCGGGGTATCGATCTTTGCCTCCGCCTATATGGCTGAGGTCATTCGCGGCGGTCTGCAGGCAATCCCTAAGGGGCAGTTCGAAGGAGCGGATTCGCTGGGGCTCGGCTACTGGCAGAAGATGCGGTTGGTCATCATGCCGCAGGCAATCAAGCTGGTGATCCCTGGCATCGTCAACACCTTCATCGGCATGTTCAAGGACACCTCGCTGGTTTCGATCATCAGCATGTTCGACCTTCTCGGCATCGTTCGCCTCAACTTCGTCGATCCGAACTGGGCGACCGCAGTAACGCCGCTGACGGGACTGATATTTGCCGGCTTCGCCTTCTGGCTTTTCTGCTTCGGCATGTCGCGCTATTCAGCATTCGTCGAACGTCACCTCGACACCGGCCACAAACGATAAAAATGAGGGAAAACAATCATGGCTGAAGCTCCAGCTAAAAAGCTCACCGTTTCCGCAACGGAAGTGGCGATCGAAATCATCAACATGAACAAGTGGTACGGCGATTTCCACGTGTTGCGCGACATCAACCTGAAGGTCATGCGCGGCGAGCGCATCGTCATCGCCGGCCCATCCGGCTCGGGTAAATCGACCATGATCCGCTGCATCAACCGCCTGGAAGAGCATCAGAAGGGCCAGATCATCGTTGATGGCACCGAGCTCACCAACGATCTGAAGAAGATCGATGAAGTCAGGCGCGAAGTCGGCATGGTGTTCCAGCACTTCAACCTCTTCCCGCACCTGACGATCCTCGAAAACTGCACGCTGGCGCCGATCTGGGTCCGCAAAATGCCGAAGAAGCAGGCGGAAGAGATCGCCATGCACTTCCTGAAGCGCGTCAAGATTCCGGAACAGGCCAACAAATATCCCGGTCAGCTTTCCGGCGGCCAGCAGCAGCGCGTGGCGATTGCCCGGTCTTTGTGCATGAACCCGAAGATCATGCTGTTCGACGAGCCGACCTCGGCACTCGACCCCGAGATGATCAAGGAAGTGCTCGACACCATGGTGGGGCTTGCCGAGGAAGGCATGACCATGCTCTGCGTCACGCATGAAATGGGCTTTGCCCGCCAGGTCGCCAACCGCGTTATCTTCATGGATCAGGGCCAGATCGTCGAGCAGAATTCGCCCGCCGAATTCTTCGACAATCCGCAGCACGAACGCACCAAGCTGTTCCTGAGCCAGATCCTGCACTGACCGGAACGCTAAGTTTAGGACCCGCCGCGCCCTTTGGGTTCGGCGGGTCTTTCATGTTCAGCGGGAGGCCGCCGCCTGCAACAGACTGTAGAGACCGGCAAGACCGGAATCGCCACCGCTTTACGCGGAGAGATCGACCCAACGTAGGAACATCTTGCGCTGTTCTTCGCTGCGGAAGAGTTCCACGATACGCGCCTCGGAGGCGTTGAGGATGCCGTAGGCCGCGGACCTGTTGCCGCCTCGAACCTCCGCCCTGTCGAGTGCGAGGTTGGCATCGACGCGGCTGCTGCGTCCGATCAAAGCCGTGACATTGGCGTCAGTTCCGATCCGAACCGCCGAGCCGGGCATTGGCGCGTGCGTCGAGACCACTGCCGCCACCGGCATCGGCACTCACATCGGCATCGATGCCCGTCTGAGCCGCCGACGGAGGCATCGGCGTCTGCAGCGATGCCGGCTGCACTCCATATCTTTATCTTTATCCGGTCGCAGAACCTTTTCAAAAAAATCGAGCACTGCCATCCGAGGAATTTGTTTTTCTGCCGACGATTGAACCTGCGAAAATAGCTTCTCTCTTGCCTGGATAAGTCCGTCCGGAATTCCATGTTTCAGCATGTTCTCATTTAGTGAAACTGGAGATTCAAGGATGGGCATTTTCGACAAGATCAAACATGCAATCTTCGGAGAAGCGAAAGCAGCCGAACCGGCCGCGGCCGGCGCGCCAAAGGCGCCGCCCGCCCAGGCTCCCGTTTCGCCGTCGGCAGCGCCCAGTCCGGCGCCTACAGCCTCCCCCGCTCAGAGCAAACCGGCCAGCGCCCCAGCCACAGCCGCCACGGTCGATATCGTCCCTATCCTCGACGCCGCTGTCAAAAAGAGCGGCCAGAAACTCGATTGGCGTCACTCGATCGTCGACCTGATGAAATCAGTCGGGATGGATGCGAGCCTGACCGAGCGCAAGGAGCTCGCCGCCGAACTCGGCTATACCGGCGACACGAACGATTCCGCAAAAATGAATATGTGGCTGCACAAGGCGCTGATGAAGCGGCTTTCTGAAAATGGTGGCAAGGTGCCGGCCGATCTCCTCGATTGAGCCACCGAGAGGAGGGATGACTGCCGCGACGCTGCGGCGGTCGTCATTAGGCCAGGCCTAGAACAGGATGATTTGGAATCCTGTTCTAAATTAAAGAGTTAGAGCATGATGTCGACCGAAAATCGCTCACACTGTTCGGCATCATGCTCCAGCGGTGTGGCCCTCTTGCCCGCGGGCGTTGAAACAAATAACCTCCCGTTCGATTACTTCGATGATCGATCAAGGGAGAGTTAAATCCAATGAGATTGATGGCAGTCGTTGGCGTTGCACTTGGCCTGGGCTGTATTTCGGCCGCAGAATCTCCTTCAAACTATCAATCCTATAGTGGCGTTCGGATCGACACCGACCCGGTCCTTCTGACCCGATACGACAAGGCACTCCGCTGGTGCGTTCCGGAGGCAGGTTCATGGCAACGCGGCTCGCCGGATCCACAGAGCCTGCATTACAATGCGGCGCTTAGAAACTGCCTTTACAGGCGGGGCTTCGTCGACCGCGGCGTCTACGCCTACCCCATTCCCAAGGTTTACTTCGATCATTTCCTGGATCGCTGAAAAGAACATTCGGTTAATTTATTCCAGCGGCGGCGAAATCCCTAGGATTTCAGCTGTAGTCTTTCGCGCGTCGCACGAATCGAAATAGATATCCGACGCCTATCGATGGGCAATTAAGGGGATAATATTTAAATGCGTGCTCATACTGTAACAATGATGATTGCCATGGGACTTCTGACCGCCTGCGTCCCTACGCGTCAGGACTACGATGCCTACGTCACACTGCTGCAGGGCAGCGCAAGGGCAAGAAGTGAAGCGGTGAAAGACTGCGCGAAAGGGTTCGATGCAAACGGACGTCGCGGCGCCGGGCTTGTGACAAACGTTTCGGACAAGGACGCTCCGCGGGTTGCATGCGAGCGATTTGTTGCCGCCGTTGTTTCCGGCCGCATTACCTATGACGATGTCGTCGACGTCAAACAACGCCGCTTTACTCCGAAGATCATCAAAGTTTTCCAAGGTCGCTAAACAAGATCGCGGCGGCTTGCCGCCTCAAGCCCTCAAGCCGCCGACAACTCGACCGGAGCGAAACCGGCGCCCAGAAAGCGACAGACACGGTGCACTCGGGGCGGATTGTCACACCGTCTGAGATTGCTATCGTGCGGCCACCGATCTGACGTGTGAGGTCAGAGATGATCTTGAGAAAATAGAACGAGGTCTGGAACTGCTGGCCTGGTTCGGCCAGAAACCGACCTTTCATGACGCGGAAATTCTGAGCCCTCTGGCTAATCGCACTGGGGGCCAGCGAGTTGATGATTCACGGCGGGATCGACACCGATGCTGTTGACCAAGAATGATACCGCACCCTTGACAAACATGCAGTCGTCACATCCGCCTTCGAAGATATTATGGACCTGCAGTTGGACGGCTTCAGCCACCAGAACGTGATCAATAGTCTCGTCCTCCGCTAGGCAATAGATCGCGGTCGAGTTGGCAACCATCCCTTCCAAAAGGGCCGGAAGACGTCGAAATCGAGCTCCGACCCTGATACGGGCTGGACGGGTTCATCCGCGCGAAGAAAGTCCCCGTGACGTTCCGTCCGGGTTGGCCTGCTAACGACAGGCCAACTGTCGCAGCGGTCCCTTGAGGAAATTTTGTTCCTCGAATTTGTCCCAACTCCTAGCCTGTCCTGGCGCTTCTCCTGTGACATCAGTCTTCAACGGGTTGCGCGGCAAGCATTTGACCGAGTGCTGCGAGTGCTGCGGTTCGTGCTGCAATGTTAACGGTCGATCCAAAAAGATCGCCTGCTCCGCGGATAACTGGGAATGGTCAGCCACGCGAGTGAGTGCTGGGCGCGGTTCCTTGCGGCATGCCTGCAACAGCTTTCAGAATACCTCGAGGTTGTATCGGGCTCAACATGAGAGCATTGCCTTACCGCCAATTCCCTTGATCGGGACTCATTTTGAAGTTCGAAGTGTGGCCGATTCTACGATCATGCCCTCCCGTCGCATGTCGATAAGTATCACTTTTGAAGCCGAATCTGCCCAAAAAAACGCTAGATCCACAAAAAATGCAGATTCCGCCTTTGGCCGGAGGAATCCGCTTAGACCGAGCAAAGTTTTTGTAATGTTTTCAATCCGTGCACGTCGCTATAGTTGCAGAAAGAATAATTCGCGGAGTGCTAGATAGAAATACTGCCACATTTTGAGCGACTCAAAATTCCGCAAATATTTCAAAATGTAACTCCGGAGTGATCGGGACATTGTGGCAGCAATATGGCCATACTTCTCAAGTACTTACCTGCCGAGATGCTGTTGCACTTTCCCAGAATGACGTCCTATAACCCCCGCCGTAACGGCTGATTAGCTAGAAAATATTAACTGACAAACACAACGTCAGAGTTGAGGAACAGGACTATGACAACATACTACGTATCGGCGAGCAGCAGCGGCGGTAACGGCAGTGCCACTTCTCCCTTTAGCACGATCAATCAGGCGATGGCGGCGGACCTTAAGCCCGGCGACGAGGTTGTGGTGCGAGCCGGCGTCTATAATGAGTCGGTGAACATGTACAAGGATGGTTCCGCCGCCGGCTACATTACCTTGCGGTCGGAGGTACCGGGTGGAGCGGTGATACACTCAGCATCGGGCGGCGCAAATGGTATCAACATCACTGCTAACTATGTGGCGGTCGAGGGCTTCGAGGTCTACGGGAGCGATTCGCACGGCATTGTTGGTGATGGCGTCCACCATGTGAAGATCGCCAATAACGTTTCCCACGACAACGGTGCGTCCGGCATCGCCTTCGCCGGATCCGACTTCATCACGATCGAAGGGAACGAGACTTACAAAAATGCGAGTGCCGGCTGGTTTTCAGGCATCTCTCTCTACCAGAACCGGAATATCACCGGGGCACCGGACGATGGCACCTTCCGCAACATCATCCGGAACAACATCTCGCACGACAACGTCACGAAGACGGGTGCGCACACCGATGGCAACGGCATCATCATCGACGATTTCCAGAGCACGCAGACGAGCGGTCATCCGAACTACACGTTTAAGACCCTGGTCGACAACAACCTCGTCTATGAGAACGGCAGCAAAGGCATCCAAGTTACCTGGAGCGACTCCGTCACGGTGAAAAACAACACCGCATACCACAACAATCAGGACCTGCTGAACGACGGCACCTGGCGCGGCGAGCTCAGCAACGCGCAGTCGAGCAACAACACCTGGGTCAACAACGTGGCCGTAGCGGACCCATCGGTCAATCAGAACAACACTGCGGTCGATAACACGTCGTACGGCGGCTACAGCAACCAGAACGTCGTCTGGGCCAACAACATCACCTACAACGGCACGGCCGGCCAGGCATCGGTCAAGACCGACGGCGGCAACGCGATGCCGAGCACGGCGAACGGCAACAAGCTCGGCGTCGACCCGCATTTCGTGAATGCAGCGAACGGCGACTTCCACCTCGCCTCCGGCTCGGCGGCAATCGACAGCGGAACCACCAAGTACGGCGTCGACTCGGTCGATCTGGACGGCGACGCTCGCGTCGTTGGAACTATCGATATGGGTGCCTACGAATCAGGCTCCTCGCCGGTATCGGGAACGCCGACCACGCCGACGCAGCCAGCTGCGCCAACCACGCCGACAGCGCCAACCACGCCGACAGAGCCGACGGCGCCGACAGAGCCGACAGCGCCGACAGCGCCGACAGCGCCAACCACGCCGACGCAACCGACCACATCGACGAAGGTATACACCGGCACCGATGGCAACGACTACCTGCCACGCACCGGTCAGTCCAACGGCGGCAACGAGACCTTCAAGGGTCTCGGCGGTAATGACGTGCTGAAGGGCGGCGCCGGCGCGGACGTGCTCGACGGCGGTACGGGCAACGATACGGCCAGCTATCGGGGCTCGGACGCGGTCAAAGTCAACTTGGCGACTGGGGCCGCATCGGGCGGGCAAGCCACCGGTGACAAGTTCGTCAGCGTCGAAAACGTGACTGGCTCCAGCTACGGTGACGTGCTGGCCGGCAATAGCGCCCACAACGTTATCCGTGGGGGTGCCGGAAAGGACATCATGACCGGTGGCGCCAGCTCGGATACCTTCGCCTTCAAAGCACCGACGGAGACCGGGTCCGGCTGGAACCGCGACATCATCACCGACTTCCAGCATGGCGTCGATAAGATTGACGTCTCGGCGATCGATGCGAATGGCGCTGCGCTGGGCGATGCAGCCTTCCATTTCCAGGCGCAGGAGAATGCCTTGTTCGATAGGAAGGCTGGCGCGCTCGCTTGGCACTACCAGGACGACGCTACTGTTATCCAGGCCGACTTGAACGGCGACGGTGTTCATGACTTCGAGATTCAGCTGAAGGGCCACGTCCAGCTGGGGGCAGGCGATTTTCTCCTGTAATGATACACGTTGCGGCGGTCGTCCGACCGCCGCAACAATCGTGCCAACAATCCGGAAATAGGTCGACGGCGGAGTAAAATCCGCCAACGGCGCGGCAAAATTCGATTACTTTAGCTAGCGCGTGGATGAGCAAGCTGGGAGGGCATAGCCCGAGCGGCGATGCCATCCGCGCGCTGCGATCTTTCGGCGGGTGCAGCGGCCTATCTGAGGGTCCACACATGCTCACGAGGACGGCGATGTGGATGGGAGGGCTTAAGCTGCGGTTTCTTCGTAGGCTTGGTTAGGGAGCTGCGGTTTCCGAGAAGTTGAACGGCGACAGGACGTCGAGTTCAGCATCGGCAGCGCGTTGGGGCAATTCGATGGGGGCGTAGCGCAACCAGGCTAATGGAGCGATACTACAGGCCCGGCAAAGTCAGCATCCGACTGGAGATCAAGGCCATCCTGCCATCGCTGTCAAATCCGCATGACCGCAACTAATGCTGCCCATTGTCCATCCCTTCGTCCCTGATTTCGCCCCAAATAAAAAATGTCAACAATGGGTTCTTGCACACGAACTCTCTGGCTTTATCTTACGAATTCTGGCCGCGACGCTGGCGATCTGGGAACGCCTCTGCATCCGCTGACTCGGCCTCTGGACGACCATAATCGGTTCTTCCAGCAACGATCTGGACTAACTACTCGAATGGCGGTCGCTGGCGGAGCGCGCGCATAAAATAGGCCGAGTTCTAATCTAAAAGCCGGCGGTCTCGCGTACTTCGATCGCCCCCATCCGAGCGAGCGTGTCCCGCTCCGCGATCTCCATTGCCTCCGCAAGGTTCTTCGCTTCGATGAGCAGGAAGCCACCCAGATGCTCCTTGGTCTCTGCGAAGGGCCCGTCGGTCCAACTCGCCTTGCCGGCGCGAACGCGCAATGTCTTTGCGGTCTTTGGGTCGGCAAGAGCGTTGGAGGCGATATAGTGGCCTGAACGTTGCAGTTCTTCATTGGAAGCTAAGGACTCCCGGTCGATCTCGGCCCAATCCTCGTTGCTGGCGGCATCAACAAGTGTTTGGTCGATGTAGAAGAGACAAAGGTAGCGCATCCGGTTCCTCCATGGTGCTGTCGATGTTAGTCGCAGTTGAACACCGCGATTCGACAAAGAGCAAAAAATGCTGCCAGTTCAGCTTATTCGGTGAGAGTTGCTTGCTGCTCTCCGATCTTTCCAGTGGAGATCTCTGGTAGGCTCCAAGCCGATGTCACGGAGAAGGCGAGAGTCAAACCGCGAGAGCTCGCTCAAGCTTCGGCGGTGCTTTCGCTGATGCTTCAGCAACATCAAAACGGCGTGCAAAGTGCCCGCGACACTGAGGTGCAGCAACTGTAGTTCGACTTGTTCGGAATGCTTAGTGGCAGCCATACTTTCTCTCCTTTGACTGGCTCAAGGCGCTCCGCCTTAATCGAACAGGATCAGTCGAAATCGACACGCTGGTTTCAGGAGATTAATCCGCATCACGCTCATCGTAACCGACGTGCGGCTGCAGCGGCTGCGGCATTTCAGCGGTACGGACGCGATAGCAGAGAGCGACAAGGTCACCGGCGAGCTGACAATGACCGGCCCAATGGCCAAGGTTGCGCCAGGCACCTACTTTTCACCGTCGCTCAGTATCATCGTCTTTGGAACGAGATCGACGGCGCCGCCGCGGCAAGCCAATCCCTGGATCGTCGCCTACACGTCCACCGTCCATCGCCAGAACATCCACGCCATGACGAAGGAGGCCTCATGACCTTCGTCAAAGCCCACGAGCGCCGCCCGGCTGCCAAATCGGCCGAATACATCACTACTCACATGGCCCTGATTACGCGCACCGAGCAAGGCATAAGCCTCCGCCCACCGTCACGGCGTCGAACTGGTCGATGTCGACGATGAGAAGCTGAAGACACCGATCCCCGAGCCTGCCCACGGCCACGCTCGCAAGCCCCTCGTTCAAATAGCGGGCAGCTGCTCGTTTTGGCTGGCGAAGCGATTCCATGGCCGAGCATCCTGACCCCTGAGGGGTTTGCGCCTAAAAACAAAGCAAATACAGATACTTGAAAAAATGATGGCGACCCCTGCAGGAATCGAACCTGCGACAACCTGCTTAGAAGGCAGGTGCTCTATCCAGCTGAGCTAAGGGGCCGTCTGGCGGCCGCGTTTACGAAGCGCGACCGGATGCGGCATATGTGGACGAGAAACCTCAATGCGTCCAGGGCTGCGTGCGGGTATAACGGAAATTATCCGGATAGGCCACGACTTGGCGAGCCGGGTCCTTCGGCGCGATCACGCGGTATTCGATGCCGTTGCGCTGAGCATAGGCTTCCGCGAGCGCCTGCGTTTCGAAGGTAAGTTTGACCTGCTGGCGGGTGTCGCTGGAGGAGGTATATCCCATCATAGGATCGATTTTGCGGGGCGACTCCTGATCGAATTCGAGCACCCAGAGATGGGTCTTGGCCTTGCCGGACTGCATGGCGGTCTTAGCAGGACGATAGATCTTGGCAGACATGACTGCGGCATCTCCGAATATGCGGGAACAGCGCCCGCCTTTCATGGTCTCAATCCCGTCGCCGGGCTTTGCTTCGTCGTCAAGGATAACGCGAAGAGGTGATTTTGCTTATCCGCGAATCCCTGCTTTTTCAAGAAAAAAGGCGGATCAAGCGGCCACCGATCGCCCGCCGTCACAGCCAATCCAACGGATTTCCAGGCGATTGCGCAATGTAACCGACTGTCTCATGTTGTGATCACAACCTGATTGCCGCAGTCGGTGCCGGGAACTAGTTTACGGCCTAATCGACTTCAGTGGATTTGCAAGATGAGACGTTCGGCAGAGTTCAATGCCATTGTGATAGGAGCCGGCATCACCGCGTTCTTCTATGTCGCCATCAGCTATGCCCAATATATCGGCCTGCTCGCCCGCGGCTGAAGGCTGAACCATGCTGGCGGCTGATCGCACCTCGCAGGCAATCGAGGGCCGCTGAAGATTTTCCGTATTGCGTCCACAGGCCCGGTGAGAAATCTCCGGGCAGAGCGGGATTTATGGGTTGCGAGGGCGAAGTGAACCGTGTATTCCCCCTGCCAATCACGGCACGGAGTGTAGCGCAGTCTGGTAGCGCATCTGGTTTGGGACCAGAGGGTCGGGAGTTCGAATCTCTCCACTCCGACCATTCAATATCCTGATATTCTCGAGTTTCCCGATAGCCGCGCAGCAGCCTGCGGGCGCACGAGCTTGCGCACCGTCACTTCGCCTTTGTCGTCGTCGCGCTCATGATCCTGTCGCCCACCTTGATTCCAAATTTGCCGACAATGCCGGCATTGAGTTCAACGACATATTTCACCGGGCTCATCGAATCGATAATGTCGCGCGAATAGGGAGTTGCGTTTTCCTTGATGTGGCGGATCGTGCCGGTGTCGTCGGCAAAGAGCATGTCGAGCGGCAGGAAGGTGTTTTCCATCCACATGGCGACGCGCCGCGGCTCGCCGAAATCGAAGATCATGCCGGCGTCATCGGCCATCGTCTTGCGGAACATCAGTCCATGGGCGCGCTGGTCGGCGGTCACCGCGACCTCGACGGTGAAATGCAGCGTCTTGCCGGCGGCCGTCTGGATGAGCAGCGGCTCCTTGTCGAACCGCATCGGCTCCTCAGCCAGGGCCGGCAGGGCACCTAAGAAAAAAAGCGCCGTAATGGCGCTTCTGATCACATGAAGGACGATATCTCGCATCTCAGTGCGACCGGCTTGCCGGGCTCGGAATATCGGGGTGAATTTCCGCGGCCATCAGACCCTTTTCGCCATCGCCGAAGCGGACGAGAACCACCTGACCGGGGCGCAGCTCCGTCAGGCCGAAACGGCGAAGCGTCTCCATATGCACGAAGATGTCTTCCGTGCCCTCGCCGCGCGTCAGGAAGCCGAAGCCCTTGGTGCGGTTGAACCACTTGACGAGTGCACGCTCGAGACCGCTGGTGGCGGTGACTTGCACATGGGTGCGGACCGGCGGCAGCTGCGAAGGATGAACCGCGGTCGACTGATCCATCGAAAGGATCTTGAAAGCCTGGTAGCCGCGCTCGCGGCGCTGGATGAGGGCAACGATGCGCGTTCCCTCCAGGATCGTCTGGTAACCGTCGCGGCGCAGGCAGGTCACGTGCAGGAGAACATCCTGCATGCCATTGTCCGGAACAATGAAGCCGAAGCCCTTGGCGACGTCGAACCACTTGACGACCCCGGTGATTTCAACAAGATCGACCGTCTCTGACGACAGCTCGTCAAGATCGGCATATTCGTTCGATGAAATCCTATCAGCCATAGTCGCCAGCCCCTCGAATACGCGTCACACTGTTACGGTTAACTGATTCTTGAAATCAAGATTAACATCTTGGTAACGGATAAGCGCAAGTCCTAGTTTTCGGTTATTCCCAGCTGCACATTTTATCATGTTGACTTGCCCGAAGCTGACCACGGCTTGCCGATAAGGGCCAGCCCCAATAAAGGAGTAGATAGAATGCGTTATCTTCATACGATGGTTCGAGTCAGAGACCTGGACGCTTCGCTCGCCTTTTATACCACGCTGTTCGGACTGGAGGAGATTCGCCGCCACGAAAACGAAAAGGGCCGTTTCACCCTGGTTTTCCTGGCTGCCCGCGACGATCTCGAGCGTGCCCGCAGCGAAAAAGCGCCCTGCCTCGAACTTACCTACAACTGGGATACCGAGGATTACAGCGGCGGACGCAACTTCGGCCACCTCGCCTATGAAGTCGACGACATCTATGCAATCTGCCAGAAGCTGATGGACAACGGCATCACCATCAACCGGCCGCCGCGCGACGGCAACATGGCCTTCGTGCGCTCGCCCGACGGCATCTCGATCGAAATCCTGCAGAAGGGAAGCCCGCTTCCAGCCGCCGAACCCTGGGCTTCCATGGGCAATACCGGCGCCTGGTAAGGGTTTTCGCCGCAAGGCTTTTGCGAAGCTTGCGGCTTTTGCGATTTCGGATCCGGCCGGCGCCTTGGCGCTTGCCGCGACCCGGCCCCGCAGGCAATCTCCAGCTGACTCGACGCGGAAAATGGCGGTTTTCGGCCGTTCTCCGCTTCAACTGGAGACCGGTTGCTTGCGTAACAATGAGATGCGGATGCCCGTAACGGGCGCTTTGCTGATCGCCACCTCGATGCTGGCGCTGTCCGGCTGCGCGTCGGACAAGAAGACGCTCGATTCAGCCGCCGCGGTTCCGGTCGTTCCGGCAACGGCCGCCGCAGCGCCCCAGCTTACCGCGACAGCACCGGCGAAGTCAGCGCCGCGCTCGGCCTACACCGACCCGCGCCTCGTCAATGTCTCCGGCGCCCAGGGCGTGGCGGCGGATCCGAATGCCACGGTTCCGCCGGCCGATCCGGCAATGGCAGCGCCTGCCAATATCGGCGGGCTGGTCATGCAGTCGACACGGATCAACGCGCAGGCGATGAGCATCTTTTCGGATCACCAGCCGCTGCCGCAAAACAACAGCACTTCCACCATCATCCAGCCGCAAGCCTATGCGCCAACGCAGGGCGTGTCACCGACAAGAAGCAGCGTCTACAGCCAGCCTGCCGTGCCCGCACAGCCGGCGACGCCGGTGCTGCCGCAGCAATCCTCGGAGAACTCCGGCACGCAGCCTCTGCCCGTTCAAACCGCCTCGCTGGCGACAGGCGGTATTCCGGCAGCGACGACGAACGCGCTCTACGCCGCGCCGAAGCAGAACCTGCTCGGCAGCCTTTCCGGCCTCCTCCACAAGGCCGCCCTGCCCGGCATGACGCGTGTCGCGCCGAACGGGCTCCATGTCCAGAACGAGCATGTCGAGGTCGGCTGTTTCAAGCCCGACCTCTTGAAAGTGATCAAGACGGTCGAAAACCATTTCGGCCGGCCCGTCATCGTCACCTCAGGCTATCGCGACGAAGAACATAACCGCCTGGTTGGCGGCGCTGATGAATCGATGCACAAGAGCTGCGAGGCCGCCGACATCCAGATCGACGGCGTGTCGAAATGGGATATCGCCGCCTATATCCGCTCCTTGCCGGATCGCGGCGGCGTCGGCACCTATTGCCACACGGATTCCGTCCATCTCGACACCGGCAAGAGCCGCGACTGGAACTGGGGCTGCGGCGGCAAACGCGCGCCTATGACGACCGCCAAGGCGCTCTGATATCGACGGCATGGAATGGCATCACGTTACGTCAGCCTGGATCGCCGCGCTTCCGGCAAGCCATACAAGCCGTTGATTCGGCAGCGGTAATCTCTCATGCTTGAGCCGCGAAAATATCTGTCATTTTTTTGAAAAAAATCGAATTTGCCGCTTGCGGCTTTTGAAGGTGCTGACTATAAGGGCGCCACCACGAAGGAAGCGCCCTTCGTCTATCGGTTAGGACACCAGATTTTCATTCTGGGAAGAGGGGTTCGACTCCCCTAGGGCGTGCCATTCTCCTCCACATTGAAGCCAACGCATCCGCTTGCAGAAGCCGGCATGCGCTCCTATTTTAGCAAAGCTGGCCTGCGCCCTTCGTCTATCGGTTAGGACGACAGATTCTCATTCTGTAAAGAGGGGTTCGACTCCCCTAGGGCGTACCACATTTGGGCTATAGCTTGCCTTTGACGGAGGCGCGCCGAAGCAAATCTGATCATCGAGGAGGCGACCGCTCGCGGCTGTCATGGCGGCAACAGCTCCCTTGAGACGTTGCGCAGAGCCCTGGTAAAGGGTCGGGCGTGCCGCCCGAATGATCCGCCGGGCTTGGATTCTCCCGTCCGCCATACCGTTCGTCACGTTTTTCCACAGCAGCAAAAAAATCGGCGAAAACGATGATTTTTTCGCGCCTTGGCGCTTGCGGCTTTTGAAGGTGCTGACTATAAGGGCGCCACCACGAAGGAAGCGCCCTTCGTCTATCGGTTAGGACACCAGATTTTCATTCTGGGAAGAGGGGTTCGACTCCCCTAGGGCGTGCCACTTTCCTCCCTTCGAATTCCTCATTATACGCCCTTTTGTGCGGCCTTCTATATTGCCGGCGCGGCATCGCAGACGCGCAGCTGGATGCGGCGGGCGCCCTGATAATGCTCGGCGCCGAGCGTACCCGCCACATGCAGGCTGGCACCGCGTGAATTGACGAGAAGATTGCCGAGCGCCGTGTCGGCGGCGCGGAAGGCGATTCCATCGAGCCGCGATCCGTCCATTGCCTCCAGCGTCACCTTCACATGTTTCTCACCGACCAGGCGCGCGTCGCGCACGCGGTGCGCCGGCACGGCAAAGAGCGGCTGGGCGTGGCCAGAGCCATAGGGGCCGGCGGCCTCCAGGCGGTCGATGAGTTCGAGCGTGGCGCCGCTGGCGCCGATCGCCCCGTCGATCTTGAGCGTCTCGTTGGCGACGAGGTTCGCTACCGTCCTTGCCGCCTTTTCGGTGAAGAAGGTTCTGAGCCTTCCGAGATCGGCGCGCTCGACGGTCAGGCCCGCGGCCATTGCGTGACCGCCGCCCTTGACGAGCAGCCCCTCGTCGACCGCCGCCCGCACCATTTTGCCCATGTCGAAGCCGTTGATGGAGCGGCCCGAGCCGGTGCCGCGGCCGGAGGGATCGAAGGCGATCGCGAAGGCCGGCCGTTTGAACTTTTCCTTCAGCCGCGCCGCGATCAGCCCGACGATGCCGGGATGCCATTTCTCGTGGGCTGTGACGATGACGGAGGCGCCTTCGCCGTCGCCGTACTCGGCCAGCGCCTCGGCTTCCGCCTCCTGCAGCATTATGGCCTCCATTGCTTGGCGCTCGCGGTTGAGCTCGTCGAGGCGTTGAGCGATCATTTCAGCCTCGCCGGCATCGTCGAGCGTCAACAGGCGGCTTCCGAGTGCGGCATCGCCGATTCGCCCGCCGGCATTGATGCGCGGTCCGATCAGGAAACCGAAATGATAGGGCGTCACCGGGCCGGCGAGCCCGGCCTTGCGGAAGAGTGCGGCAAGCCCGGCATTGCTCTGGTGGCGGGCGGCGACCAGCCCCTTCACCACATAGGCGCGGTTGAGCCCCTTCAGCGGCACGACATCGCAGACGGTCGCAAGCGCGACGATATCCAGCCATTGCAACAGGTCGGGGGCAAGGATGCGCTTGTTGCCGGTCGCGCGCAGCAGCCTCAGCGTCGCGACCAGCACCATGAAGACGACGCCGGCCGCGCACAGATGCCCCTGCCCCGAGAGATCGTCTTCGCGGTTCGGGTTGACCAGCGCATGGCAAGGCGGCAGCTCATGTGTCACTTGGTGGTGATCGATAACGACGACATCGATATTACGCGCGGCGGCAGCCGCAAGTGCTTCGTGACTGGTGGAGCCGCAATCGACGGTGACGATCAGCTGGGCGCCATTGTCGATCAACTGGTTGATCGCCGCCGGATTGGGGCCGTAGCCTTCAAAGATCCGGTCGGGAATGTAGATGTTCGCCTTGACGCCGAAATGGCTGAGAAAGCGAAACATCAGCGCCGACGAGGCCGCGCCGTCGACATCGTAGTCGCCGAAAATCGCTACGCTCTCGCCGCGCTCGATCGCGCGCATGAGGCGGGTCGCCGCCTTCTCGCAGTCGGTCAGCGTGTGGGGATCGGGCATCAGGCTGCGGATCGTCGGATCGAGAAACTCGATCGCCTCGTCCACCGGCACGCCGCGTCCGGCGAGAACGCGAGCGATCAGATCCGGCAGCCCGTGAACCTGCGACATGGCGAGCGCCCGATTCTGGCCGGCCTGGTCGAGCCGCGCAACCCATCGATTGTCGAGCGCGGATTTCTCCACGCCGAGAAACGCGCGCTGTACCGGATCGACGAGATCTGCCATGCCAAACTCCGCTGATGTCATCTGTTCTTTTTACAGGAGCAGCGGAGATAACATAGCGATGGACTTGCAGACACGGATTTTTACCAGAAGATCGCCCAGACGATCATGGCGATACCACCGATTTGCACCAGCAGGAACGAAAAGAGCGTCAGCAGAATGGCCCAGTTGCGGCCTTCGGTGTTTTCTTCGCCGTCAACGTCATCGGGAATCTCCGCGCGAATGTCGCGATGGCCCGGCTCGAGAATCTCCTCAGGCACATCAGGACGGTTTGGCGGCCCCTCGCTCGGGCAGCCATACCCCTTCCCGGCATGGCTGTCCTTGCTCATGAAATTCTCCACGCCGACGACTCACCATCTATGGTTTTATTTATATCAATATTTGCGCATTTGTTAATATAGACTTCCGTGCGGGCGGTTACACGATCAACAGAAAAACCGCCCTGCCATCGTGAACTGCCGCAAAGGTTGATGTCCAACTTTCGCGGGTAGTTCAGGAAGACAGGGCGGCTCATGTTCCCGGGCGGGAAAGGATCAAGCTTCTTCTTTCGGTCGCTCGATGCGGATGACCTGCGGCTCGCCGAAGAGATAACCTTCCGACTTGATCGAGGCTACCGCCTTGCGCACCGACTCCTCCATCGTTGCATGGGTAACCAGTATGATCGTTTGGTGATGCGACGGCGCCAGATGCTGCTTGGAGCGCTGGACGATCGATTCGAGCGAGATGTGGTTTTCGGCCATGCGGGTTGCGACGCTTGCAAAGACGCCGGTGCGGTCGAGCACGGTCAGGCGGATGAAATAGCCGCCCTCATGGCTCTGCATCTGCGCCTTGCGATAGGGCTCCAGCGCCTTTGCGGGATGGCCGAGCACCGGCACGCGCTGGGCGCCCGGCTTGCTCTTGGCGATATCGGCGATGTCGCCGAGCACTGACGAGGCCGTCGCATTGCCGCCTGCGCCGGGACCGACCATCAGCAACTCGCCAAGCACATCGGATTCGATCGCCACGGCATTGGTGACGCCGTCGACCTGGGCAATGACCGAATCGACCGGCACCATGGTCGGGTGAACGCGCTGCTCGATGCCGGTATCGGTGCGCTGGGCGACGCCCAAGAGCTTGATGCGATAACCGAGTTCGGCGGCGGCGTGGATATCCTCGATCGAGATGTTGGTGATGCCTTCGAGATAGATGTCGTCGGCCGCGATGCGGTTGCCGAAGGCCAGCGTCGTCAGGATGGCAAGCTTGTGGGCGGTATCGTTGCCTTCGATATCGAAGGCGGGATCGGCCTCGGCATAACCAAGCCGCTGCGCTTCCTTGAGGCATTCGGCGAAGGAAAGCCCCTCCTTCTCCATCTTGGTCAGGATGTAATTGCAGGTGCCGTTCATGATGCCGTAGATGCGCGAAACGGCATTGCCCGTCAGCGATTCGCGCAGCGCCTTGATGACGGGGATACCGCCGGCGACCGCCGCTTCGAAATTCAGGAGCGAGCCCTTCTCTTCCGCGATCGTCGCAAGCTCGACGCCGTGATAGGCAAGCAGCGCCTTGTTGGCTGTCACCACGTGGAGACCACGCTGCAGTGCCGTGCGAACGGAGACGTTGGCCGCTCCCTCGGCGCCTCCGATCAGCTCGACGAAGACGTCGATGTCGCCGTTCTCGGCAAGCTCTTCTGGCCGGTCGAACCAGGTGACGGCTGAGAGATCGACGCCGCGGTCCCTCGTTTTGTCCCGCGCGGAGACCGCCGTGATGATGATCGGACGCCCGCAGGTGACGGCAAGCTCGTTGCTCTTCTGCTGAATGATGCGAACAAGCGAGGCGCCAACGGTGCCCAAGCCCGCAATGCCGATTTTGAGGGCATCTGCCATGGATCGATCCTGAAATGTCTGTGTGGCGGCAGCCGCGGGAAAGCGGCTGCCGAGAGTTGAGATTAACGGTGTGCGTTCAGCGAAATGACGTTATGCATCGTCTCATCCGCCGTCGACATGAACTTTTTGATGTTGCGCGCAGCCTGGCGGATCCGGTGTTCGTTCTCGACAAGCGCCAGACGGACGTAGTCGTCGCCCATTTCGCCGAAGCCGATGCCCGGGGCAACGGCGACGTCGGCCTTCTCGACCAAGAGCTTGGAGAATTCCAGCGAACCGAGATGACGGAACTTTTCCGGGATCTTCGCCCAGGCGAACATGGTGGCAGCCGGCGGCGGTACGTCGAAGCCGGCCTTGCCGAAGCTTTCGACCATGACGTCACGGCGACGCTTATAGACGTTGCGGACTTCGGCAATGTCGGAGCCGTCACCGTTCAGAGCGTGGGTCGCCGCGACCTGGATCGGCGTGAAGGCGCCGTAGTCGAGATAGGATTTAACGCGGGTGAGCGCCGCGATCAGCCGCTCGTTGCCGACGGCAAAGCCCATGCGCCAGCCGGGCATGGAGAAGGTCTTCGACATCGATGTGAACTCGACGGTCACATCCATCGCGCCCGGCACTTCGAGAACCGACGGCGGCGGGGCGCCGTCGAAGTAGATCTCCGAATAGGCAAGGTCGGAGAGCACGATGATGTCGTGCTTCTTGGCGAAAGCGATGACGTCCTTATAAAAATCGAGCGTCGCGACGAGAGCGGTCGGGTTCGAGGGGTAGTTGAGGATCAGCGCGAGGGGCTTCGGAATCGAATGCCGGACGGCGCGCTCGAGCGGCGGGAAAAAGCTCTCATCCGGCTCAACCGACATCGAACGGATCACCCCACCGGCCATCAGGAAGCCGAAGGCGTGGATCGGATAGGTCGGGTTCGGGCAGAGGATGACGTCGCCAGGCGCGGTGATCGCCTGCGCCATATTGGCGAAGCCTTCCTTGGAGCCCAAGGTAGCGACCACCTGCGTATCCGGGTTAAGCTTAACGCCGAAACGGCGGGCATAATAGGCGGCTTGGGCGCGGCGCAGGCCCGGAATGCCCTTGGAGGAGGAATAACGGTGAGTGCGCGGGTCCTGCACGACCTCGCACAGCTTGTCGACGATCGCCTGGGGGGTAGGAAGGTCAGGGTTTCCCATGCCGAGATCGATGATATCGGCGCCGCCCGCTCGCGCGCTTGCTTTCAAACGGTTGACCTGTTCGAAAACATAAGGCGGCAAACGCCGGACTTTGTGAAACTCTTCCATTTCATTCCCCATGGAAAGGCGGCATTTCGGCCGCGGTCGAAGTTCGTTCCGTCTCCCGGCGGCTGCGACACGAACTTCAGAATCGCAGCGCCGTATTCATCAGACCCAAGCCGCGCGGCAAATCTTTGACGAAAAGGCCGCGCAAAGCGCATTATCAGGAAAATTGCATCTTCCGTTCCTTGCCGAAGGCTTTGCGTCCAAATTGCCTGAAAGGCAAGGTCTATTTGGAGATTTCGGAGAGCGTCTGCTCGCCGTGCTCGGCGGCAAGGCGGCGCATTTCGGCGGCCTTGGCCCGATATTCGGCTTCCGAGATCGTGCCGGCCTTGCGTCGGGCGGCAAGCGCGGTCAGCTGATGTTGCAGTTCGGCCGCCTGCTCGTCGCTCATCTGGACATTGGCGGCCGTCAGCGGCGCGCCGAAATTCGGATAGCCGTCCGGCGACTTCGCAAGGCCGCCTTCGACCGCCTCGCCCTTGGTGGCCGGCATGACGACGGCGGTCGGCGCCGCTCGCTTGGCAGCGGCCGCAGCCTTCTCTTCCGCCGTCAGATTGCATCCGGCAAGGGCCATCGCCGCCGCGGCGCAAATCAATGCGGTGCGGTTGAAGGTTGCGATGCGCCGGATGCCGTTGTTCGTCATGCCTCAAATCCAGTTCTGACTGCTTCGACTGTTAAATTTGTCGCAGCCACAAAGCAATAGCACGAGCCGATGCGGGTGGAACTTGTTTTCTCGTTCGGTCACGATGTACAACGAAGAGATAAAAAGGATGCTGCCGCCGGAGGAAATGGTGACCGACAGCAAGCAGGAGAGTGGCAGCCAGAAGAATGGCGGCAAGGCCAGTTTCGACGCAACCGATCTCGATCCCTATGTGCTGAAGGATCCCGAGACCATGGCTATGAATTTCGCCCGGGCGCTCGAAAATCTCGGGCAAGCCGCTTCGGCCTGGCTTGCGCCGCGCGAACGCGGCGAGATCACCGAAACCGCCATCGATCCGATGGCCGACATGGTCAAGACTCTGTCGAAAGTCAGCGAATATTGGATTTCCGATCCCCGCCGCACCTTCGAGGCGCAGACACAGCTGATGTCTTCGTTCTTCGGCATCTGGATGCGCTCGATGCAGCGCATGCAAAGCATGAGCGGACTGCAGGGTGAGCCCCTGCCGCCCGAGCCCGACACCCGCAAGGACAAGCGCTTCTCCGACGAGGACTGGGAGAAGAATCCGTTCTTCGATTTTCTCCGCCAGGTCTATTTCGTCACCACCGACTGGGTGGAGAAACTGGTGTCGGAGACCGACGGCCTTGACGAGCACACCAAGCACAAGGCCGGCTTCTACGTGAAGCAGATCACGGCAGCGCTTTCGCCGAGCAACTTCATCCCCACCAATCCGCAGCTCTATCGCGAGACGATCGCCAGCAACGGCGAAAACCTGGTGCGCGGCATGAAGATGCTCGCCGAGGATATTGCCGCCGGCCACGGCGAGCTTCGCCTTCGCCAGACCGACATGACGAAATTCGCCGTCGGCCGCGACATGGCGCTGACGCCGGGCAAGGTGATCGCCCAGAACGACATCTGCCAGATCATCCAGTACGAGGCGTCGACCGAGACGGTGCTGAAGCGGCCGCTGCTGATCTGCCCGCCCTGGATCAACAAATTCTACATTCTCGACCTCAATCCGCAGAAATCCTTCATCAAATGGTGCGTCGACCAAGGTCAGACCGTCTTCGTGATTTCCTGGGTCAACCCGGATGCGCGCCACGCCGAAAAGGATTGGGCGGCCTATGCCCGCGAAGGCATCGATTTCGCGCTCGAGACAATCGAGAAGGCGACCGGCGAGAAGGAGGTCAATGCCGTCGGCTACTGCGTCGGCGGCACGCTGCTGGCGGCAACGCTGGCGCTGCACGCCAAGGAAAAGAACAAACGCATCAAGACCGCCACGCTCTTCACCACCCAGGTCGACTTCACCCATGCCGGCGACCTGAAGGTCTTCGTCGACGAGGAGCAGCTTGCCGCGCTCGAAGAGCATATGAAGTCGGCCGGCTATCTCGACGGCTCGAAGATGTCGATGGCCTTCAACATGCTGCGCGCTTCCGAGCTGATCTGGCCTTATTTCGTCAACAGCTACCTCAAGGGTCAGGATCCCCTACCCTTCGACCTGTTGTTCTGGAACGCCGATTCGACCCGCATGGCGGCGGCAAATCATGCCTTCTATCTGCGCAACTGCTATCTCCGCAATGCGCTGACTCAGAACGAAATGATCCTCGACGGCAAACTCGTGTCGCTGAAGGACGTGAAGATCCCGATCTATAATCTCGCCACCCGCGAGGACCACATCGCGCCTGCCAAATCCGTCTTCCTCGGCAGCCGGTTCTTCGGCGGCAAGGTGGAATTCGTCGTCACCGGTTCGGGACATATCGCCGGCGTCGTCAACCCGCCCGACAAGAAGAAATATCAATTCTGGACGGGCGGCCCGGCCAAGGGCGAGTACGAGACCTGGCTCGAGCAGGCCACCGAGACGCCGGGATCGTGGTGGCCGCATTGGCGGGCCTGGATCGAGACGCATGACGGCAGACGCGTTGCGGCGCGCAAACCCGGCGGCGATGCGCTGAATGCGATCGAGGAAGCGCCGGGAAGTTACGTGATGGAACGCGTCTGAGAAGACTCCCCGCATCTCTTTTTGAGACGTCGTGAGAAAGAGCAATCCCGCGTAAACAACTTAGAAACCATAATTCGTCATTCTTGCGAAACAGTCGGATGTCGCGAATGGTCCAAATTCGGCCCATTTGCGCCATTACCGGCCCCGGCGAAGTGTAGTCAGTCAGTGCCGCCGGCCTGCGTAGCGAGTTTTGAAAGACGAGTTTAGTATGGCGTTTGCGGTCGGGGCGTTTAATGGCGCCACCTCTCTTGGTGGATCTGCTTTTCGTTTGCGCAGATCTGGCGGCTTTCTTTACGGCGTCGTTGGCGCTGGACTTCTGGCCTCAACATGGCTGATCGCGACCTTCGCGACAATGCACTCGATCGGCGCACCCGTTTCTCCGTCCGAGAGCTTCACGTATGTCGCGTCGGCGCCGAAGCTGAAGCCGGCGACGTCGCGAGAGCGACTGATTCATGTCGGCAAAGCCGATCGGCTTAGCGCCTTCAATGCCAAGCCGGTCGTTGCCCTGACGGCTCATCTCATCCAATCGCATGCGCAAAAGACCAATGCTGCCGCAGCGGCATCGCTTGCGCTTGCAAAGAATCGCCCGGTCTCCCCTGCCGAACCGCCGGTCTCCGTTGCAGCAGCAGCGCCCTCCGACACCGCGAAATTCGTCAAGGACGACAGCATCACGCCACCGATCGAGCTTGCCCGGGCCGATACTGAAGAGAATGAGGGCGACCGCATCATCATTCCTTCCAAGGAAACCGTCGCAGCCGTTGAACTTCCTGCCCTGCTCGCCCTTGCCGATGCCGGGCCCCAGCAGATTGCGCCAGCCCCGGCCGAGCCGGCTGCACCCGCCCTCAAGACCGCGTCGCTGCCGCAGGAAAAGCCTGCGCCGGTGGAAATTTCCAAGGCCGAAGAACAGCAGCCCTTCGATCTCGTACTGGCGCCGGATGCCGGTTTCGTGCCGCTGCCGATGGCGCGTCCTGACGGCCTGATCGGCAAACCGGCCCCGGGCTCCAAGGAGGCGCAGCGTTCCGCCGCGTCCGTCCTTGCCTATGCCAAGCCGAACGCTCTGATCGAGGACGATCAGGACGACGCAGTGCGGCGTTACGACAAACCGATCTTCTCGCCGAAGCTGCGCGCAGGCGTCGCCATCTACGATATCGAAAACAGCACCGTCTATCTACCGAACGGCGAACGACTGGAGGCCCATTCCGGCCTTGGCAAGATGCGCGACAATCCGCGTTACGCAAACAAGAAGATGCGCGGACCGACGCCGCCGCACACCTATGTCCTCACCATGCGCGAGGCCCTGTTCCACGGCGTCGAGGCATTGCGGCTGACGCCGGTCGAGGGCTCGGACGCAATCTACGACCGGGTCGGCCTGCTTGCCCACACCTACATGCTCGGCAAGAACGGCGATTCCAACGGCTGCGTCTCCTTCAAGGACTACAAGCGCTTCCTGGCTGCTTACAAGCGCGGTGAGATCAAGCAGCTCGTGGTCGTGCCGCGGCTGAACAACAAGCCGGCTTCGACGCTTGCCTCGCTGTTTTCATCACGCAGCTGATCGATAAGAGAACAAGCAGCTTTGCTGTCGCGGCTACTTCAACCAGGCAGCAATTCGCTCCACCGCCTCGGCGATCTCCGTCTGCGAGCCTGCATAAGACAAACGCAGGGTTCGGTGCCCCTCCAGCGGATCGAAGTCTAGGCCGGGCGTTGCGGCGACATTGATTTCGGCGAGCATGCGCTTGGTAAAACCCATGCTGTCATTGGTGAACCGCGAGACGTCGATGTAGGCGTAGAAGGCGCCGTCCATCGGTGAAGCCGGTGCGAGGCCGATCTTCGGCAGGCGGTCGAGCAGCAGGTCGCGGTTGGCGGCATAACTTGCTTTGACTTTATCAAGTTCTTCGGCTGCGCCGAGGGCGGCCGTGGCGGCGATCTGGGAGAGTTCGGGCGGGGAGATATAGAGGCTCTGCGCCACCCGCTCGATCGGCCGCACCAGGCGTTCGGGCAGCACCATCCAGCCGATTCGCCAGCCGGTCATACAATAATATTTGGAAAAGGAGTTGATGACGATCGCCTCGTCGGTCAGTTCCAGCACGCTCGCCTCCTCGCCGGCAAAAGTCAGCCCGTGGTAGATTTCATCGGAAATGAAGGCGATGGAATGGGCCGCGCAGTAATCCGAAAGCTCCTTCAGCCCCTCGCGGCCGGTCACCGTGCCGGTCGGGTTGGCGGGACTTGCGAGCAGCACGCCCTTCAGTCTCACGCCGCTTTCCTTCTGCACCGCCTCGAGGCTCTCGGGGGTGAGCGTGAAGTGGGTCTCGGCCGTTACCGGCACCTCAACGACCTTCAGACCCAGCGCGCCGAGGATGTTGCGATAGGCTGGATAACCCGGTCTAGCGATCGCCACCGCATCGCCGGCATCGAAGAGGGAGAGAAAGGCGAGATTGAAGCCGGCCGAGGAACCTGTGGTGACGGCGATGCGCGCCGGATCGATGTCCAGGCCGTGGCGATCCCGGTAGTGCCAGGCAAGTGCCGATTTCAGTCGCGCCGTTCCCAGCGCGTCGGTGTAACCGATCCGGCCTTCGGCAAGCGCTTCGCGGGCTGCTTGGAGGGCCGCCTGGGGGGCCGGATGCGAGGGTTGACCGACCGCCATCGAGATGACGGGATGTCCGCCGGCGCGCCGCTTCGTCGCCTCCGCCAGGACGTCCATGGCATGAAAAGGCTCGACTTCACTGCGTTTGGATATGGAAAACAAGGTCGTTTCTCGCTCGGATTCTTCGATGACGGCCCGACAATTGCCGCATTAATCGGCTCATCACAATCCCGCGAGCGTTACGCGGGGATGAAAAATTCCTGTTTGAGCAGAACCGAACGGCCTCTACCTTGACGCGACGCATTCAAGTCCATTAACCCGGCGACGGTCTCCTCGATAGGAGACCACCCATCGCCGTCGACGAGGATATCATGGCCTTCTTCCCGAAAACCTTCACCGCACTGGCGCTCGCCGCATCGATCGCCCTTCCGTTTCCGGCCGCAGCGCTCGACGACCAGCAGAAGAAGGAATTCGGCGAATTCATCAAGCAATATCTGATCGAGAATCCCGAGATCATGCTCGATGTCCAGGAGGCGCTGCAGAAGAAGCAGGAAGCGCAGCGGCTGGTGAAAGCCAATATGGCGATCGAAGAAAACACTGCCGCGATATTCGATTCGAAGAACGACGTCACGCTCGGCAATCCGAAGGGCGATATCACCATCGTCGAATTCTTCGATTATAATTGCAGTTACTGCCGTCATGCGCTTTCCGACATGCAGGCGATGCTGAAGAAGGACAAGAACGTTCGATTCGTCCTCAAGGAATTTCCGATCCTCGGGCCGGATTCGGTCGCCGCCCACAAGGTGGCGGACGCCTTCCGCAAGCTGGCGCCTGAAAAATACGCCGATTTCCATGTCGCCCTGCTCAGCAGCGAGGGCCGCGCCTCGGACGAAAGCGCGATCGCGGTTGCCGCCACGCTCGGCGTCAGCGAAGACAAGATCCGCGCCGAGATGGCGAAGAACCCGAATGACGGCATCGTCCAGGCGACCTACCAGCTCGCCTCCAGCCTCGGCATCAGCGGCACGCCGTCCTACGTAATCGGCAATGAACTGGTGCCGGGCGCCGTCGGGCTCGACGATCTCGAAGCCAAGGTCAAGAATATGCGCAGCTGCGGCAAGACCGCCTGCTGAGCAAGACGGCCGTCCCATCAAATCGCCAAAATCGAAGCGTTTCAGCCATGTGGACAAATGTGGCGCGATTCCTGTCGGCCAATCCGTAAGGGCTTTCATTCAGCCTTCGCGGAGTCTATAGGTTGCCGTCGTGCATTTTACGGAACATTCGATGACGCAAACGATTTTTGTCCTGAACGGCCCCAACCTGAACATGCTGGGTAAAAGAGAACCCGGCATTTATGGCGGCAAGACGTTGAAGGACATTGAGGCGGACTGCAAGGCCGCCGGCCGCGAACTCGGCTTCGATATCGATTTCCGCCAGAGCAATCACGAAGGTACGCTTGTGGATTGGTTTCACGAGGCCGACGAAAATGCCGTCGGCGTCGCCATCAATGCAGGCGCCTACACACACACCTCGGTCGCGCTGCATGATGCGATCCGCGCTATTTCCATTCCCGTCGTCGAACTCCACATATCAAACGTCCATGCACGGGAAGAATTCCGCCACAAATCGATGATCGCGCCGGCATGCAAGGGCGTGATCTGCGGTTTCGGGCCTCACAGCTACATCCTGGCGCTGCATGCGCTGAAGAACATCACGGCATAAGAAGAAGACAGGGCAACACCATGGCTGAAAAGAAATCGGGTATCGATCAGGCACTGATCCGCGATCTCGCCAACATTCTCAACGAGACGGATCTGACGGAGATCGAGGTCGAGCAGGATGACTTGCGCATCCGCGTTTCGCGCAACGGCGCGACACAATATGTGCAGGCGCCGATCTCAGCACCGGCCTTTGCTGCGCCCGCTGCCGCCGCACCGGCAGCGGCAGGCGCCGCTCCGGCCGCTGCACCCACCCGCAATCCGGCCAATGTCGTCAACGCACCGATGGTCGGCACTGTCTATATGGCGCCGGCTCCGGGCGCACGTCCGTTCATCGAGATCGGCGCCACTGTCAAGGAAGGCCAGACGCTCATCATCATCGAAGCGATGAAGACGATGAACCAGATCCCCTCGCCGAAATCGGGCAAGGTGACCGAGATCCTCGTCGATGACGGACATCCCGTCGAATACGGCCAAGCCCTCGTCGTCATCGAATAGGCCGATGCCCATGATTTCGAAAATCCTCATCGCCAATCGCGGGGAAATCGCCCTTCGCGTGCTCCGGGCCTGCAAGGAGCTCGGCATTGCCTGCGTCGTGGTGCATTCCACCGCCGACGCCGATGCCATGCATGTGCGCCTTGCCGACGAAAGCGTCTGCATCGGTCCGCCCTCCTCGCGCGAGAGCTATCTCAATATCCACCAGATCGTCGCCGCCTGCGAGATCACCGGCGCCGACGCCGTGCATCCGGGCTACGGCTTTCTCTCCGAGAACGCCAAGTTCGCCGACATTCTCGAAGCCCACGGCATCACCTTCATCGGGCCGACGGCGGATCATATCCGCATCATGGGCGACAAGATCACCGCCAAGACGACGGCGCTGGAACTCGGCATCCCTGTCGTTCCGGGCTCGGACGGCGAAGTGAAGACCGAAGAGGATGCGCTGCGGACGGCCGCCGAAATCGGCTATCCCGTGCTGATCAAGGCAACCGCCGGCGGCGGCGGGCGCGGCATGAAGGTCGCCAGGAGCGAGGCCGATCTGATCGAGGCCTGGTCAACGGCGCGCACGGAAGCGGCAGCCGCTTTCGGCAACGATGCCGTCTACATGGAAAAATATCTCGGTAAGCCGCGCCACATCGAGATCCAGGTATTCGGCGACGGCGAAGGCAACGCCATCCATCTCGGCGAGCGCGACTGCTCGCTGCAGCGCCGCCACCAGAAGGTCTGGGAAGAGGCGAATTCGCCGGCGCTCAATGTCGAGCAGCGGATGAAGATCGGCCAGATCTGCGCCGACGCCATGAAGAAGCTGAAATATCGCGGCGCCGGCACGATCGAATTCCTCTATGAGAACGGCGAGTTCTACTTCATCGAAATGAATACCCGCCTGCAGGTGGAACATCCGATTACCGAAGCGATCACCGGTATCGACCTCGTGCACGAGCAGATCCGTGTCGCTTCCGGCGGCGGCTTGTCGGTGACGCAGGACGAAGTGCATTTTTCCGGGCACGCCATCGAATGCCGCATCAATGCCGAGGATGCGCGCACCTTCGTGCCCTCGCCCGGCACGATCACGCATTTCCATGCGCCGGGCGGCCTTGGCGTGCGCATCGATTCCGGCGCCTATCAGGGCTACAAGATCCCGCCCTATTACGACAGCCTGATCGGCAAGCTGATCGTGCACGGCCGCACCCGCGTCGAGTGCATGATGCGGTTGCGCCGCGCGCTCGATGAATTCGTCGTGGACGGCATCAAGACGACGCTGCCGCTGTTCCAGGAACTCGTCTCCAATCAGGATATCGCCAACGGCGACTATGATATCCACTGGCTGGAACACCACCTCGCCAACACACCGGCGGCATAGGACAGGAATGGCAGGATCGCGCAGGAAGTCACCAGGCATCACCCCTGACATTCTCCTGCGCGCCTATTCCATCGGGCTCTTCCCAATGGCCGAATCCGCAGACGACCCGGAGATCTTCTGGGTCGAGCCGGAACTGCGCGGCGTGTTGCCGCTCGATCGTTTCCATGTATCGAAGAGCCTCGCCAAGACGGTGCGCCGACATCCCTTCGAGATCCGTTTCGACCACGCCTTCGAGCAGGTGATTGCGGCTTGCGCCGAGGAGACATCGGGGCGCCCGAGCACCTGGATCAACCAGACAATCCGATCGCTCTATTCGACGCTCTTTGACTTGGGCCACGCCCACACCGTTGAAGCCTGGCACGGCGACGAACTGGTCGGTGGTCTCTACGGAGTCTCGCTCGGTTCGGCCTTCTTCGGCGAAAGCATGTTTTCACGCCGCACGAACGCTTCGAAGATTTGCCTCGTGCATCTGGTCGACCGGCTCAGGAACAGGGGCTTTACCCTGCTCGATACCCAGTTCACCACCGAGCATCTGAAGACGTTCGGAGCGATCGACGTTCCGAAGGCCGATTATGCCGCGCTGCTTGCCGCCGCGATGGAATCGCCACACCTGAAGTTTTAGACGCGATCGATTCATCCCTGCGTTGATTTTCCGGCCGATGTTAGTAGCTTCCGGAAAACACAATGGGGGATAGAATTTTGAGACGATTTTTGCGGCGGCGATGCTTATCGCCTTACTTGCAACTCAGGCCGAGGCACGTCCCTATCAAGAGATGTTTCCTGGCAGGACCGATTTTTCCGAGGCGGAAAAACCGTTACTGGAAAAGCTCGATTTTCAGCAGGGTGTGGTCAAGCTGCCCGAAGCGAAGGCGACGCTGAACGTGCCCGCCGACTTCTACTATCTCAGCCCGGCCGACACGAGACGGTGCTTGTCGATATCTGGGGAAACCCGCCGGCGGCGGCTGATGGAACGCTGGGAATGATCTTCCCGGCGAAATACGCGCCGACCGACCCGCAATCCTGGGGATCGATCGTGGAATACAGCGCGGACGGTTATGTCTCAGACAGCGATGCCGCCACGACGAATTACGATGAACTGCTGCAGACATCAAGGATGCGATCAGCGAACGGAATCCTGAGCGCGAAAAGCAAGGCTTCCCGAAGATCACCCTTGTCGGCTGGGCTTCGGCGCCGCGCTATGACAAGCCGGCGAATGCAATGCACTGGGCGCGAGATCTGGTTTTCGGCAACGACACGCAAGCTGAGCACACGCTGAATTATTCGGTGCGTGTGTTCGGGCGCGAAGGTGTCTTGGAATTCGACTTCGTTGCCGGACTCAGACAGCTGAAGGAGATCGAGGCGGTCATTCCGACGGTCACGCCGCTCGTGCAGTTCGACAAGGGAATGACCTATGGCGACTATGTCGACGGCGACAAGGTCGCGGCCTACGGCATGGCAGGAATGATCGCCGCAGGCGCTGGCGCCAAGATTGCCGCAAAGGTGGGACTGCTGGCCCTTGCCCTTGCCTTCTTCAAAAAGGCCGGCATCCTTGTCGTCGTCTTGGCCGGCGCTGCGCTTCGCTTTGCCAGGATCCTTTTCAAGAGGAACAAAACACCGACCGCGTAGGGGCGCGATACGCCCATCAAAGCGGCGGCGTCTCTTGCGCGTCTCAACGAGAGGCGCGCGGATGCTGCGACACGTGTTAACGGGCAGTCGCCTTGGTGCCGTCAGGAGCCGGGACGTCCGAGCTCGTCTTGCAGTCCTTCAACCAGACGTCGTAGATCGGGTGCTCGACGGCGTTGAGGCCGGGGCTGGCGGCAAACATCCAGCCGGTGAAGATGCGGCGGATCTTGCGGTCGAGGGTGATCTCGTCGACCTCGACGAAACCGTCGATCTTCTGCGCTTCGGCCTGATCGCGCGAATAGCAAACCTTCGGCGTCACCTGCAACGCACCGAACTGCACCGTCTCGTTGACATAGACGTCGAAGGTGGTGATGCGGCCGGTGATCTTGTCGAGGCCGGAGAAGACGGCAACGGGATTTTCGATCCGTGCGGCATTTGCCGCAACTGGCGGAAGCAGAGCCGAGAGCGCCAGCAGCGATCCGGCGGCACGCAGGACCATGTTCCGCGTGAAGAGCTTCATGTACCCGTCTCCAGATAATTTTTGAGTTTCATCCGCGGTCAAGCGCGGCCAACCTGCGGGTAAAGGTCAATTGTGGCCAAAAGCCGGGCTTGGGGGTCGCCCGGTCAGCCGTCTCAGTTGCCGGGCGTCCAGGCATCGTAATCGCCGGTGACGCGCGGACGCTCGCCGGGAACCGCGAGAGAGCCCGGCGGGCGGTAAGCCTGGGGCGATCCGGTGAGGTTGGGGCGGTGCGACTTCTGCCATTCCTTGGCGACGTAGTTTTCCTTGGACGGAGGGACATCGGTGCGATGGTGCATCCAGCCGTGCCAGCCCGGCGGAATGGCGGAGGCTTCGGCGTAACCCTTGTAGATCACCCAGCGCTTCGGCAGACCATAGGAGGACATGCCGCCTTCATAATAGACGTTGCCGAATTCATCCTCGCCGACGCGCTTGCCGAAACGCCAGGTCGCAAAACGCGTGCCCATCGTCTGACTGTTCCACCAGGTGAAGGTCTGAACCAGAAGATTCCACATGTCTTTTCCTTGTGCCCGCCAGTGCGGACCAAACCAGAATTCGTTTTCTCGCTTATGCCGTCGCCAAGCCGAATTGTCCAGCGATTCCACGAGAGCCAAGGGTCATTTCAAGGCCATCTTGAAGCCCAGATGCGAAGGTTTGAAGCCAAGCCTTTCATAGAAACGATGGGCGTCTTTGCGTATCGCATTCGAGGTCAATTGCACAAGGCGCACACCGCGGCCTTTTGCCTCGGCGATGGCGAATTCGATCATCCGGGCGCCGATCCCCTGCCCGCGCATATCGGAGCGCGTCTGCACCGCCTCGATGATCATCGCCGAGGAGCCGCGGCCGGTCAGCGTCGTCGTCAGCATTGTCTGGAACGTGCCGACGACCTCGCCGCCGCGCTCGGCGACATAAAGCGTCTGGTCGGGCGAAGCGTCGATGGCTGTGAAAGCCCTGACATAATCGGCAAAGGCCTCAGGATCCGTCGTATCGCCGTGACCGCCGAGCGCATCGGCGGCAAAGATTACCACGAGGGCCGGCAGATCGTCCTTCCGCGCCTGACGAGAATATCAGCCACGCCGACCTGCCATGGCTCAGTGCCCCTCGAGCGGTTTTTCGAAGATCAGCGCCGGAATACCGGATTGCCCGGGCCCGCTATACTCATTGCGGCCGACCTCGGTAAAGCCGTGCGCCTGGTAGAAGGCGATCGCCGCCGCATTCTGCGGCTCGACTTCGAGACGCATGATTTCGGCAGCGGGAAAGCAGGTTTCGAGCTCGGCGAAGATATCGCGGCCGATGCCCTGGCGCTGCAGCGCCGGGCTGACATAGAGGAGGTGCAGCATGACCGTTTTCGTCAACGCTTGCGACATCGCCGCATAACCCACGCCGCCGATCTTGCGGCCGTCGTCGGCGACGAGAAATTCGGCGTCCTTGCGCGCCAGGCGCGCCTTCAGGGCCGACGGCGTGAAGAGATGGGCGATCAGCTCATCGACCTTGGTCTTGCCATGCAGGTCGTCATAGGTGGCGTGAAAGCTCTCCACCAGCAAGGCGCGGACCTTCTCCAGGTCGCCCTCGCCGGCGGTGCGGACGAAATACACCGCTTATTCCTCGATGCCGAGCTTTGCCTTGACGAGCGCCTGGACGGCCTGCGGATTGGCTTTGCCGCCGGTCGCCTTCATCACCTGGCCGACAAACCATGCGGCCATGGTCGGCTTCGCCTTGACCTTTTCCACCTGATCGGGATTGGCAGCGATGATCTCGTCGACCGCCTTTTCGATCGCGCCGGTATCCGTCACCTGCTTCATGCCGCGCGCTTCGACGATTTCGGCGGGGTCGCCGCCTTCGGTCAGCACGATCTCGAAGAGGTCCTTGGCGATCTTGCCTGATATGGTTCCCGCCTTGATAAGGTCGATGATGGCGCCGAGCTGGGCCGGCGAGACCGGCGTCTGCTCGATGTCCTTGCCGGTGCGGTTCAGCGCGCCGAGCAGGTCGTTGATCACCCAGTTTGCCGCCGTCTTGCCGTCGCGGCCCGCAGCCACGGCCTCGAAATAATCGGCGATCGCCTTTTCGGAGACGAGCACGGAAGCATCGTAGATCGACAGGCCGAGTTCGCGCACGAAGCGCTCCTTCTTGTCGTCAGGCAGTTCCGGAAGATCGACTGCCAGCGCCGTGACAAAGGCATCGTCGAATTCGAGCGGCAGCAGGTCCGGATCGGGGAAGTAGCGATAGTCGTGCGCATCCTCCTTGGAGCGCATGGAGCGCGTCTCGCCCTTGTTCGGATCGAAGAGGCGCGTCTCCTGCTCGATCTCGCCGCCATCCTCGAGAATGCCGATCTGGCGGCGGGCTTCATATTCGATCGCCTGACCGATGAAGCGGATGGAGTTGACGTTCTTGATCTCGCAACGGGTGCCGAAAGCCTCGCCCGGGCGGCGGACGGAGACGTTGACGTCGGCGCGCATCGAGCCCTCGTCCATGTTGCCGTCGCAGGTGCCGAGATAACGGACGATCGAACGCAGCTTGGTCATATAGGCCTTGGCTTCGTCGGAGGAACGCATGTCCGGCTTGGAAACGATTTCCATCAGCGCCACGCCCGACCGGTTCAAATCGACATAGGACATGGTCGCATGCTGGTCGTGCATCGACTTGCCGGCATCCTGCTCCAGGTGCAGGCGCTCGATGCCGATCTCGATGTCCTCGAACTGGCCCTGACGGTCCGGTCCGAGCGAAATGACGATCTTGCCCTCGCCGACGATCGGATCCTTGAACTGCGAGATCTGATAGCCTTGCGGCAGGTCGGGATAGAAATAGTTCTTGCGGTCGAAGAGCGAACGCTTGTTGATCTCAGCCCTGAGGCCGAGGCCGGTGCGCACGGCCTGCTTGACGCATTCCTCGTTGATGACGGGAAGCATGCCGGGCATGGCGGCATCGACCAGCGACACGTTCGAATTCTGCGGCTTGCCGAATTCCGTCGAAGCGCCGGAGAAGAGCTTCGAATTGGACAGCACCTGGGCATGGACCTCCATACCGACGATGACTTCCCAGTCGCCGGTTGCGCCGGGGATGAAGCGTTTCGGATCGGGCGTGCGGACGTCGACAAGGGTCATCTGATACTCTTTGCAGGCTGTTCTTTTCCACTGGTGAGGTAAAGGAAATGGCGAGCCGGTGCAAGGCTTTCGCGGCGTTGCATGGCAGCTGCCGCTGGCCGTTTCCTCTAAGGTCGCAAGGCCGCTTTGCGTCGGAGGCTGTATTCCGCACCGGCCAAGCGATCGAAAAGCGTTTCGAGGTCCCAATTGTCGATAGCGCAGTCTTCTCTATCTTCGTCCAAGAACGCCGCGGCGATTTGAGGCCCTCAAGCACGGAGGCTCGATTGAAGGATTATCTGCCCTATCTTGCCGGAGCCCTGCTTGGGGTGCTGGTCGCGCTCATCATTTCCGCCTTGTTGACGCTGCAGGGAACAGCGCAGCTCATGCTTTTCGCACTGCTACCGGCCATCGGTGGCGCGATCTTCGAGCGCGTTTCCCAGCGTCGATCCCGCAAGTCGTAGAAGCGCCATGGGAAGGCTGAAGGAGATCGTCATCGACTGCGACATTCCCTCGCGTGTCGCCCGTTTCTGGGCGGCGGCGCTCGATGGCTACCAAGTGATGCCTTATGACGATGCGGAGCTCGCTCGCCTTGCCGCGATAGGGCTGACACCTGAAACGGACCCGACCGTGATGGTCGACGGCCCTGAAACACGCCTCTGCTTCCACCTTCGCCAGGGAGAGCGTCCCGCCCGCAACCGTGTCCACCTCGATATCGCCGCTTCGGATCGCAGACAAGAAGTGGACCGGCTCTTATCCCTCGGCGCGACTTTCGTGCGTGAGACGGATGCCTACACGGTCTTGAATGACCCCGAAGGCAACAACTTCTGCGTGACCTCCGAATAGCCTCGCGAACGGCGCCCGGCGGCACTTGCACATGCGCGCCGCACGCAATCATCGGCCTTCTGCGGGGCTTTTGAAACCTCAGAATTCCTGTCCGTATCCGCCACCGTCGGAGACGAGCTGCTTCGTCAGCCCGACGGAGGGCACGTCGCGGTCGAGCTTCGGATTATAGGCGACCGAGAGCCAGTGGATGCTGTAGCCGTGTTTCCGGAAAAAGCCGATCGCCTCGCTGTTGCCGGAATGGGTCTGCATCGCCGCCTTCGCGAAGCCCTGTTCGGCGATCTCCGTTTCGATGCGCTCGAGAAGCGCCGAACCCAGCCCCTGGCGGGTGAAGACTGGGTCGATCCAGAAATCCGAGATGGTTTCATCCAGGCCCTCGCGCGCCGCCCAGCCGGCGACCTGGCCGTTCTGTTCGACGACGGTGATGGTCAGCCAGTCGTTTTCCACGAAGTTGCGAAAGGCGCTGCGCGCTGCGTCGATCATCGCGTCCGATTCGCCAATCGACGCCATCGCCTTTTGCCAGGCCCTCAGCCCGATCTCACTCAAAAGTTCCGCTTCCCCGTCGCGGGCATTGCGAATGTGGATCAACGACACCTCCGCGTTACTCCTCAACTAGACCATTGAGTCGCGGATTTTACCAGTGCCCCCAAAGGGATGACGGGTGGAAACCAAAGTTTTCGACCGGTTTTGAACGGCAAAGGCGCTCTTGACCGCCTTTTGCGACCTCAATACAAGACCCCATCGAGGTGTTTTTATGTTGAACCTGTCGGAGACCTGGTAGAGGCCCTGCCCGCGAGTTTTCTTGCGCGCATGGGCCCGAAAAAAACGAAGCCCTGACGTTCGATTGAGCGTCAGACCGTTTTTGTGCGCCCTGCCGGGCGCGACACCGGATCTCAATACATGGACATCTCCCGCACGGAGCAGCGCATCCTGCATCTCATGGCCCAAGGCGGCCGCATCGAAATCATCCGCGACGACAACAGAAAGATCGAGAACGTCAGTTGCTTCACCCGCGACGGCTGGCTCTATCCCGGCGTCGATCTCGATCTTTTCCGCAGGCTGAAACGGCTGAAGGCGATCAAGTCTTCGGGCGGCCAACCCTATAGGATCAGCGAAAGAGGGCTGAGGCTGGTCAGGTCGCAGTTGGACAACAGATAATCGGGCCATCAACCTGATCGCGCCTCAAACCGGCGCGGTCAGGGCTCGGCCTCAAGCCTTCTGAGACAATATCGCTCGCATCGCCGACCATTCGTCGGCCATCGTGCCGGTTCCGCGCGTCTTGCCGGCGCGGCGATACCAGTAATCGGCATTCCAGTCGTCTCCCTCGATGCGATGACAGAGGGCATGGCCCCAGTCGAACGGCTGTTCGCCTTCGTGGCGCTGACAGATATCGTGAACCGCCTGCCAATCCGCGCCCATGATGAAACCGCCGGCCGCAAGACGATCGATTGCCTCGATCAGTCGCACAAGATCATTATTCGCCATAAGACTCATCTCCGGTTTGGCTATCGATCAGCCAATGGCTTCTCCATATGCACCTTTTCGAGCGGGACGCCCATGCTCTTGGAGAATTCGACACCATGCCAGATGATGGTGAAGCCGCAGCGTTCGTAGAGACGGATCGCCCGCTCATTCCTCGCATGTGTGTCGAGCCGGACCGTCGCCAGCCCTTCGGCCGCCATCAGCTCACATAAATGCAACAGCAGAGCCCGGCCGACACCCTTGCCCTGATAAAGCGGATGCACCCAGAGATCGGACACATAATTCCGCTCGCCTTCCCGCGCACCCCAGCCGACGATCTCGCCTGCTAGTTCGGCAACGAAAATCTCGCCCTTCGTCTCATGTGGAAAAGCGGCGAACTCTTGCTGGACCTTGGTGATCACGTGAGGATCGCGATAGCAATCCTCGAACGCCTCGCCCGCGGCCCATGCGGCAAAGCCGATGGCGCCGACCGCTTCGTGGTCGGCGGGCACTATTATTCGGATCGTAAGATCCGTTACCACCACTTGGCCGGCGTAAACTTGCCGGCAGCCTGCTCGATGACGTAAGCGGTCTTGAAGAGGGTTTCCTCGTCGAAAGCCTTGCCGATCAGCTGCAGGCCGAGCGGCAGGCCCTTCTGGTCGAGACCCGCCGGCACGGCGATGCCCGGCAGGCCCGCCATGTTGACCGTCACCGTGAAGATGTCGTTCAGATACATTTTCACCGGATCGGCGGCGAGGTTCTCGTCGGCGACGCCGAAGGCAGAGGACGGGGTGGCCGGGGTGAGGATGGCGTCGACACCGGCGTCGAAGGCGAGCTCGAAATCGCGCTTGATCAACGTGCGGACCTTCTGGGCGCGGATGTAATAGGCATCGTAATAGCCGGCCGACAGCACATAGGTGCCGATCATGATGCGGCGCTTGACTTCCTGGCCGAAGCCGGCGGCCCGTGTCTTCTCGTACATGTCGACGATATCCTTGCCGTCGACGCGCAGGCCGTAGCGCACGCCGTCGTACCGCGCCAGATTCGAGGATGCCTCGGCGGGGGCGACGATGTAATAGGCCGGAAGCGCATATTTGGTGTGCGGCAGCGAAATATCGACGATCTCGGCACCGGCATCCTTCAGCCAGGCAATGCCCTGGCGCCACAGGGTCTCGATCTCCTCGGGCATGCCGTCGACGCGATATTCGTTCGGGATGCCGATCTTCATGCCCTTCAGCGACTGGCCGAGGACGGCCTCGTAATCCGGCACCGGCAGATCGACCGAGGTCGTGTCCTTGGCGTCGACGCTTGCCATCGACTTCAAAAGGATCGCGGCATCGCGCACGTCGCGGGCGATCGGACCGGCCTGATCGAGCGAAGAGGCGAAAGCGACGGTGCCCCAGCGCGAGCAGCGGCCATAGGTCGGCTTGATGCCGACGGTACCGGTGAAGGCGGCGGGCTGGCGGATCGAGCCGCCGGTATCGGTTGCGGTGGCGCCGGCGCAAAGATGCGCGGCGACAGCGGCGGCCGAGCCGCCGGAGGAGCCGCCCGGAACGAGCTGCTGGTTGGAGCCCTCAGCCCGCCAGGGATTGATCACCGGGCCGTAATAGGAGGTTTCGTTGGACGAGCCCATGGCGAATTCGTCCATGTTCAGCTTGCCGAGCATGACGGCGCCGTCATCCCAAAGGTTCTGCGTCACGGTTGATTCATACCGCGGCTCGAACCCGTCGAGGATATGGCTGCAGGCCTGGGTGTGGACACCGACGGTGGCGAAGAGATCCTTGATGCCGAGCGGAATGCCTTCCAGCTCGCCGGCCGTGCCGGCGGCGATGCGCTCGTCCGATTTCCTGGCCATGACGCGGGCCAGATCCGGCGTGACCTTCACATAGGCGTTCAGCCGCTCATTGGCCGCGTCGATCGCCGAGATATAAGCGTCAGTGAGTTCGAGTGCGGTGATTTCCTTGGCGCGCAGCTTCCGGCGGGCTTCGGCAATGGTCAGGCTGGTGAGTTCGCTCATCGTGTTTTCGCTTCAGATCTTTAAAATGGGCAACAGGGTCGGAAAGAGGCGTTCGACGCCCTATTCGACGACTTTCGGCACCAGGAAAAAATTGTGGTCGGTGACCGGTGCGTTGGCGACGATATCGGCCGCCTTGTTGCCATCGGTCACCTCGTCGGTCCGCTTCTTCATCGCCATCGGGGTGACCGACGTCATCGCCTCGACGCCGTCGACATTGACTTCGGAGAGCTGCTCGACGAAGCCCAAGATGCCGTTCAGCTCGCCGACCATGCGATTTGCCTCGTCCTCAGAGACGGCAATACGGGCGAGTTTGGCGACGCGCTTCACGGTGGCAAGATCGACGGACATGGCATTCTCCGGATAGGATTTTTCCTACCCGCTATAAAGGCCATGTCCGCCCGGTGCAACGGGGTTTCGTCAGATCGACAGGCTCTCGGCAGGCTTCAGCGCCGTCACCCGCGTCTTCGATCCCTCCATGCCGTCAATGAACTTATCGGCCGTCTGATCGATGATTGGGAAGGTGCCGTAGTGGCAGGGGATGGCGGTCTTGAAGTTGAAGTAACGCTGGCAGGCGAGTGCCGCCACCGCGCCGCCCATGGTGAAGCGGTCGCCGACCGGCACGAAGCCGATATCGGGCTGGTGTAGTTCGTTGATCAGCCCCATATCGGAGAAGATGTCGGTGTCGCCCATGGCGAAGATCGAGGCTTCGTCGTCGAAATGCAGCATCAGGCCGTTGGCATTGCCAAGCGCATGCGAGACGCCGTCCTCGGTGATCTGTGCGGAGGAATGCAGCGCATTGGTGAAGGTCGCCGAGAAGCCGCCGAAGGTGATCGTGCCGCCGGTATTGCCCATTTCGATCCCGTCGACGCCCTTGGAAGCCAGCCAGGCGGCGAGATCGGCATTGGCGAGAACGACGGCGCCGGTTTCCTTGGCCAGCGCGATCGTATCGCCGACATGGTCGCCATGGCCGTGCGTCAGCAGGATATGGGTGATGCCTGAGGAAACATCCTTGATATCCTGGCCGGCAAAGGAAGCGTTATGATTGAGGAACGGGTCGAGCAGGATCTTCGCCTTGCCGGTTTCGATGCGAAAGGCGGAATGGCCAAGCCAGGTGATCTTCATAAAATCTCTCCTTACGTGATGCAAAATCTGATTTGGATGGTAAGGACATATCCCATGCGCCGGAGAAGAAAAGCGGCGGTGACTTCAATTTCTTTTGACGGGATGAAGCGGTAATGACGGTGTTGACGATCGAGGATATGGCCCGGATTCTTGCCCCCGGGCAGGCCATCGCCGGCCTCGATCTCGGCACCAAGACGATCGGGCTTTCGATGTCCGATCTCGGACGGCGGTTCGCCACGCCACGGCCGGTGATACGGCGTGTCAAATTCACCGTCGATGCGCAGGCGCTGCTGGATTTCGCGGCAACGGAAAAGGTCGCGGGCTTCGTGATCGGCCTGCCGATGAACATGGACGGATCGGCAGGCCCGCGCGTGCAGGCGACGCGCGCCTTCGTGCGCAACATGGAGCAGAAGACGGCGCTGCCCTTCGTCTATTGGGATGAGCGGCTTTCGACGGTCGCAGCGGAACGAACGCTGCTCGAAATGGACGTCTCGCGCGCCAAGCGCGCCGAACGGATCGATTCGGCCGCGGCCAGCTTCATTCTTCAGGGTGCGCTCGACAGGCTTTCCTTGCTGGCAAGATCTGATGGAGGTGAATTCAGCGCCTGACGCGCCTGCCACCAGGCTATGATCGACTTGCGCTTTCTGAAGCCGAGGAGGGCGAAGACGATGAGACTGTCGACAGCGATTGCCCGGGCAACGAGCGGCGGGATGGCCTCCGGCGGCATGCCGAGCGCCTCGCCGTAGAGCTGGAACGTCAGGTCATGGACCTGTCGCGTCAGCATCAGCACACCGAAATTAATGTCGTAATAGGAGAGCCAGTACCATCCGCCCAGAAAGACGATGGGGCCGGCCCAGAAGATCAGAAACCACTTCATGCGGCCTCTCCTCCATGCTTGCGCGCGACGGGCAGATCGAGGGAGACCAACCACGTCGACAATGCCATGGTGCAAAGCACCAGCGTCGGAGTTGCAATATCCAGCGCCAGGATTGCGAAGAACATCATTGCCGTCACCAGAAAGGCGGCTTTGGCGATCTTGCTTCCCATGGAAGTCAACTCGGGACTCTCACTCGTACCATCTCTGCTGATGGCACAGTGTCGGCTTAACCCGCCCCACGCAACGTAAACCATTCGTTAAGGTTAACACCGCATCCGCCTTCTGTGGATAACGCGATTGTCAGCCATAGACGCCGCGCACGAGACGCTTCAGCGCCGTCGCCGCCTTCTCCCAGTCCTTTGATGTCTTGAGCGACAGGCCGGCGCATTGGCCGCCGGCGGCCCCGGCAAGCACGAGATGCTGGATTGCAGCGATGACGACGGCGTTGACGGCGGCCGAATCCACACCCTTCGGCGGCGCCAGCGAGCCGCGCATGCGATCCAGCCACAGCGCGAGAGCCTTCGAACGCGCTTCCGAGAGCCGCCTCACCTGCTCGGTATTTTCCGAGATCTCCCAGGCGAGGATGCGGCGCATCAGAGGATCATTTTTCAAGGCGTCGAGCAGAAGCAGCGCCAGCCGCTCCATCAGATCGCCGTAGGTGAGCAGGAACATGCCGCCGGCATCTTCCGGAATGCGATCCCTCACCCATGTGCCGAGGTCGGCGCCGATCGCCTCGACCAGACCGTCAAGGCCGCCATAGTAGCGGTAGATCAGTTGCTTGTCGCAACCGGCGCGGCGGGCGACGGCATTGATGCCGAAATTCTGGAAGCCTTCTTCCGCCAGCAGGCCCTTGGCGGCGGTAAGGATGGCGCGCTCGGTGGCGCCGCGATCGCGCACCCGCCGTTCTGGAGCCGCCTCGGTACCGGGCGAACTCTCAAGACTTACCCCTTCATTCAGCATGACCGACCCTTCCCCGCTGTCACCAATCGGTGAGTAGCGGGGAGGTTTCCTCCAATCAATCCTATCCCTTTGGGAAGACTGTGGATATTTCGTTCGGCACGAATAATTCGGCGTCGAATAGCTGCTTGAGGCGGCCAAATCCCTTGAGAAATCTCGCCCCGACGGTTGATCGCGATGGACGAACCCGTCATAGCTGCATTATGAACAAAGCTAATATTCTCCGCTAAGGCCCTGCAATGGTGAACTATATCGAAGCCTCTTCCGCGCCGCCGAAGAACACCGGCGCCATTCGGCTTTATGATACTCAAGCATTCGAAGGCATGCGCAAGGCATGCCAGCTGACCGCCCGCTGCCTCGATGCGCTGGCCGATATCGTCAAACCCGGCCTGCTGACCGACGAGATCGACCGGTTCGTCTTCGATTTCGGCATGGATCACGGCGCCTATCCGGCGACGCTGAACTATCGCGGCTATACTAAGTCGACCTGCACCTCGATCAATCATGTGGTTTGTCACGGCATTCCGAACGACAAGCCGTTGCGCGAAGGCGATATCGTCAATATCGACGTCACCTTCGTACTCGATGGCTGGCATGGCGATTCCAGCCGGATGTATCCCGTCGGCACGGTCAAGCGCGCCGCCGAGCGACTGCTCGAAGTGACCTATGAATCGCTGATGCGCGGCATTGCCGCGGTCAGGCCGGGCGCCCGCACCGGCGCGATCGGCGAAGCGATCCAGACCTATGCGGAGGCTGAGCGCTGTTCGGTGGTGCGCGATTTCTGCGGCCACGGCGTCGGTCGGCTGTTCCACGATTCGCCGAATATCCTGCATTACGGCCGCGCCAACGAGGGGCCGGAGCTGCGCGAAGGCATGATCTTCACCATCGAGCCGATGATTAATCTCGGCCGGCCGCATGTGAAGGTACTGGCCGACGGCTGGACGGCGGTCACCCGCGACCGCTCGCTTTCGGCGCAATACGAACATACCGTCGGCGTCACCGCCGGCGGCTGCGAAATCTTCACGCTGTCTCCTGCTGGGCTCGACCGGCCCGGACTGCCGTCGCTTGCCAGGTGACGATCCGATGGCGAAGGGGCCCGCAGCGACATCTTCCGACGACGAGCTGCCTTTCGCGACTGAAGAGCCTGTTGCCGACGAACGTTCGTTCTTCGGCGACCGGCCGCAAAAACCGACTGCGCCGAATGCCCGGACCGCCCTGCCCGCCTCGCTCACCGCACAGGAACATTACCACGGTCATCGCGAGCGGCTGCGTGACCGCTTCCGCGAGCAGGGCGACACGGCGCTTGCCGATTACGAAATCCTCGAGCTCCTGCTTTTCCGCCTGATCCCGCGGCGCGACACCAAGCCGATCGCCAAGGCGCTGATCGAGCGCTTCGGCTCGCTTTCCGGCGTCTTCGGCGCGCCGGCAGCATTGCTGACGGAAGTCAAAGGCGTCGGCGAGAATGTCGCCCTCGACCTGAAACTGATCGCCACCGTCGCTCAGCGGACCCTAAAGAGCGAGATCAGAAGCAAGCAGGTGCTCTCCTCCTGGTCCTCGGTCATTCAGTATTGCCACGCCGCCATGGCGCACGAGACCCGCGAACAATTCCGCATCCTCTTCCTCGACAAGCGCAATGTGCTGATCGCCGACGAGGTGCAGGGCCGCGGCACGGTCGACCACACGCCGGTCTATCCGCGCGAAGTGGTCAAGCGCGCGCTCGAGCTTTCGGCAACAGCGATCATCCTCGTCCACAACCACCCCTCCGGCGACCCGACGCCGTCACGCGCCGACATCGACATGACCAAGGTGATCATCGAGGCGGCCAAGGCGCTCGACATCACCGTCCACGACCACATCATCATCGGCAAGGACGGCCATGTCAGCCTGAAGGGGCTGAAGTTAATGTAATCCGCGCGTTGAGACGTGACGACACAACCGCCGCCCAAGCTTGCCCACCCCGAAGCCCTCCACGGAGACGATCATGTCGAATGGTCCCAGCACTGTTCTCACTCCCGATGAGATAGACGCGATAGCGCGTGACGTCGTTGCAGAAGGACAAGCGGACCGCAAGTCGGCGGCATGGCAGAAGATCCAACCCTTACGAAAAGCCCAGCGCCACCAGACAGAGGCTGCCATGGCGTTGTTATGGATAGTCGACCAACAAAGCCTTACAAGAGAAGTTGCGACAGACGTTCTTTCCGAGATCGCAGATGCCCACGAAGACAATATCGATATCCTTTCGGCGCTCGGGCAATGTCTGGAAGCCGCCCGCGACATCGATGATCTGAACGCGCCACCGCCGGAACACCCGATATTTCAGTCAATGGTCGCGAGGCTGGGCCGCTTAGCCAAGCTCCATGAGGGACGGCCTGAACAGGAGCAGATACTGGGCGGGCTCGCCACGTCGGCGCGAATGATGGCGCGCCAGATGGACGCAGCCGCCGAGAACAGTCTTAGGAAACTGGCGGAAATCGATCCACGAAACAGCGCGTACCAATACAATTTGGGCCTTTTCTACAAGACACGGGGGAGATTCGCAGAGGGCGTTGCGGCGGGCCGGTCTGCGGCAAGCCTGCAACGGGAGGTTAGCGACAGCACCGAGTGGAACCTTGGAATCTGCGCCACAGGCGCAAGTGACACCGAGACCGCTTTGGACGTGTGGAAGCGGATGGGACATAAGATCGAACTTGGACGGTTCGGGTTACCAGAAGGCGGGTATTCGGCCTGCAAGGTGAGACTTGCCCAGCGGCCACTTGCTGAGCGGACGGCGGAATCGGATGATCCGGGTGAAGAGGAGACAGTATGGATCGAACGCTTAAGTCCGTGTCATGGCATTATCCGAAGCGTGCTGTTCGGCAGGCTCGGCGTCGACTATGGCGATGTCATCCTCATGGACGGCGCTCCGATTACGCACCACACCTACGGTGAACAGCAGGTGCCGGTTTTCCCGCATCTGTCAACGCTTGTGCGCCGGAACTACCAGTTCTTTGCTTTCGCAGGCTCACAAGAGGCAGCAGGGCAACTGGTTGATCTAAGTGGGGAATTGGACGGGGACGCCGTTATCTATTCACACACCGAGAACTTTAGGATCATGTGCGCAAATTGTTGGCGCAATCCCGACATCGATCACGCCGATCATGAGAAAATGGAAAAACACGTCGTCACCGGTCGCATTGCCGCGCCACCCGACATCGCACCTGCACGACTTCTGGACTTGATCGACAGGGCAATCGAAAAGCGAAGAACTTGCCAGCTCTATGCGCCCGATCTTTGCGTAGCGGCGGGGCAGTTGGCACGCGCGCGGATCGACAGACGTCGGTTTACTCTATTGACGGACAATTAGCGACATTCCTGCACGGAAAGGTCGCGGCCGAGCGCGCGCTGGACCGGCGGTCCGGTCAGCGGCGCTCTGCTGCTTCTTCCCGGCGGCATGCAGCGGACGCTCATTCTGACGTCGACCCGGAGTGGTCGCAGGCATGCATCCGAGGGAAGCGAAGACTGCAGAAAGCTTCAGTTGACAGCAGTCGCCGGCGCGGATTCTATGCAATCCTGCGCCGCCACTCTGAATAATACCCGCCCGAATACCGAGAAGATAAAGCTTCATGACGATCCGCAGCGGTAACACTGATCGATCGAACCGGCACTGCCGCGACGTGCTCTGCCTCGATGACTTTGAAATCAAGGCACGGCGACATCTGCCGAAGCCGCTATTCGGTTATATCGCCGGCGCAACCGAGACCAATGCGTCGCTGCGGCATAACGCCGAGGCCTTCCAGGCCTATGCCTTTCGGCCTCGTGTACTTCTGGACGTCTCGAGACGCAGCACCGAGACGAGCCTCTTCGGCAAGACTTATGCCGCACCGTTCGGCATCGCGCCGATGGGGATCAGCGCGCTGATGGCCTATCGGGGGGACATCGTGCTCGCGCAAGGAGCGGACCGATCGGGAATCCCGATGATTATAAGCGGTTCGTCACTCATCCCCCTGGAAGAGATAGCCGCGGTTTCGCCACAAGCGTGGTTTCAGGCCTATCTCCCCGGCGAACCCGACCGTATCGACGCTCTTATCGATCGGGTCGCTGCGGCCGGCATAAGTACACTTCTTTTGACCGTCGATACGGCCACGCTGCCCAATCGCGAAAATAATGTAAGGGCGGGGTTTTCGACGCCTTTGCGTCCCGGGCTCCGCCTGGCATGGCAGGGCATCTCGCATCCCCGATGGACAACCGGCACATTCCTGCGCACGATCGTCCGGCACGGCATTCCGCATTTTGAAAATTCCTACGCCACAAGAGGCGCGCCGATCATCTCCTCGAACGTCACGCGCGATTTCGGCAAGCGTGACCACCTCAACTGGAGCCACCTGGAGCGGATACGCAAGCGCTGGGCCGGCAAGCTCGTGGTCAAGGGGATCATGCATCCTGAAGACGCGGCACGGGCTGCAGAGACCGGGGCGGATGGAGTGATCGTCTCCAATCATGGCGGCCGCCAGCTCGACGGCACCGCATCTCCCCTTCAGGTTCTTCCGGAGATTGCGGCACGTGTTGGAGACAACATTGCCGTCATGATCGACGGCGGCATCAGGCGTGGCACTGATATCATGAAGGCACTGGCGCTCGGCGCCTGCTTCGTGTTCGTGGGCAGGCCGTTCCTTTATGCTGCAGCCGTCGCGGGGCTACCGGGCGTGCTGAAGGCAGCGGATATCCTGAAGACGGAACTGCATAGCAATATGGCGTTGCTCGGTGTTACCAAGGTGGGCGATATTTCGGCGGACTACATCATCCGCGCATGAATAAGCCGTCGCGCGCTGACATCGATATGACGAAGGTGATCATCGACGCGGCGAAGGCACTTGATATCACTGTCGACGGCTACATCATTCATCGGCAAGGACGCCCATGTGAACCTGAAAGGGCTGAAGCTGATCTGAAAAGCACAGGTCCGGCTGAATCGGCAGCTGTAAAACAATCTGTAACGTTGACCGGTTACCGATGAATAAGCGACATTTTTGTCGCAAATGATTCCATTTCCAATCCGAGGCTAGAGGATGTTTCAGTACGATCTCGTTGTGGTGGGTAGCGGTCCCGCAGGGCGCCGCGGCGCAATCCAGGCAGCGAAACTCGGCAAGAAAGTGCTTGTCATCGAACAGGGCAAGCGCGTCGGCGGCGTGTCCGTCCATACCGGCACCATACCCTCGAAAACGCTGCGCGAGACCGCACTCAATCTCTCGGGCTGGCGCGAGCGCGGCTTCTATGGTCGCAGCTACCGCGTGAAGCAGGAAATCAGCGCCGAAGACCTGCGTCGCCGCCTGCTGATTACGCTCAACCATGAAGTGGAAGTGCTCGAGCATCAGTTCGCCCGCAACCGTGTCCACCATATGCGCGGCAAGGCGAGCTTCATCGACTCCACCACCTTGCAGGTCATCAAGGATGACGGCGAAGCGCTGACGGTGAGCGGCGCCAGCATTCTGCTTGCCGTTGGCACCAAGCCTTTCCGCCCGGATTACATGCCATTCGATGGCAAGACAGTGCTCGACAGCGACGAGCTGCTTGATATCGAAGAGCTGCCGCGCACCATGGTCGTCATCGGCGCCGGCGTTATCGGCATCGAATATGCGACGATCTTCTCGGCGCTTGATACTGCCGTGACGGTGATCGATCCCAAGTCGACCATGCTCGACTTCATCGACAAGGAAATCGTCGAAGATTTCACCTACCAGCTGCGCGACCGCAATATGAAGCTGCTGCTCGGCACGAAGGCCGAGAAGGTCGAGCGGCTGGATACGGGCAAGGTCCAGCTGACGCTCGACAACGGCCGTCATCTTGTCACCGACATGGTGCTCTTTGCCGCCGGACGCATGGGAGCGACCGACGCGCTGAACCTTCCGGCCATCGGACTGGAGGCTGACAGCCGTGGCCGTCTCAAGGTCAATCCGGAGACCTTCCAGACGTCCGTGCCTAATGTCTATGCCGCCGGCGACGTGGTCGGCTTTCCAAGCCTTGCCTCGACCTCGATGGAACAGGGCCGCATCGCCGCGCGCGTGGCGATCGGCGCTGTCGCCAAGGAGCCGCAGAAATATTTCCCCTACGGTATTTATGCGGTGCCGGAGATTTCGACCTGCGGCCTGACCGAAGAGGAAATGAAGGAGCGCGGCATTCCCTACGAATGCGGCATCGCCCGCTTCCGCGAAACTTCGCGCGGCCATATTATGGGCCTCGACACCGGGCTTTTGAAGCTGATCTTCTCGCTGAAGACGCGCCGCCTGCTCGGCGTGCATATCGTCGGCGAAGGCGCCACCGAACTGGTGCATATCGGCCAGGCGGTGCTTAATCTCAAAGGCACGGTCGAATATTTCGTCGAAAACACTTTCAACTATCCGACGCTCGCCGAAGCCTACAAGATCGCCGGCCTCGACGCCTGGAACCGGATGGGCGATATCAAGTCGGAATTGTAGACGCACAGCGACAGGGCAGCCATCTCTATCCGGCCACCCAAGGGAGCCGAAGACATTGCGCATCATTTCGCTGAACGCATGGGGCGGCAGGCTGCATGAGGCGCTGATCGCCTATATCAAGCAGGCCGATCCTGACGTGCTGTGCCTGCAGGAAGTGCTGCGGGCGCCGGGTGCGAGCCCCGGATGGTCGGTCTATCGCGATGCCGGGCTGGAATTGCCGCAGCGCGCCAATCTGTTTGCGGAGATCAGCGCCGCCCTGCCCGGCCATGACGGCTTCTTCTGCCCGACATCGAGAGGCGCACTCTTCGACGGCGATGCCGCGATTGTCGCCGAATTCGGGCTGGCGACCTACGTTCGCAGATCGCATTCCGTCATCGCCCAGGCGAGCGACTTCGTCCACGGCAGTTTTTCCGCCGGCGGCTGGGGCGAACATCCCCGCCCGCGAAATGCGCATTGCATCCGGCTCTTCAGCCATGGGAACGCTTCCGCGATTACCATCGCCCATATGCATGGCCTGCGCGACCCAGCCGGCAAGGGCGATACGGCGACGCGCGAAGAGCAAGCTCTGGCGCTGGCCGGGCTCATCGAACGGGTCTGGCCCGGCGACGAAGGGCTCGTGGTCTGCGGCGATTTCAACGTGCTGCCCGACAGCAAGACCTTTAAGATCCTCGCTCGATTGGGCCTGTCCGATCTCGTTACCGGAAACGGCCTTGTCGACACACGAACCTCCTACTATCTGAAGGAGGGCCGCTTTGCCGATTACATGCTGGCCACGGCGGAGGTGAAGGTTGCCAGGTTCGAGGTGGTCAAGGAGCCCGAGGTCTCCGACCACCGCGCATTGCTGCTCGATGTCGGGTAGTATATTGAGGAATGATGGGCTGCGCGTAACTTTTGCGCGCACCCCCGATTTTTACGCCTTAGTTTAAACCCTGATCAATCGCATTGATACGCCGTGCCTGATTTGTGCTCTCAACTCCATTTTGCCTCCGGGCAGACGTTTCTAGAGAAAGATAGATACTCTTGTCCCATGCTTTGGAAGCCGCACGCAGACGTTTTCAGCTGATTCTGATCAAGCCGTCGCATTATGACGATGACGGTTACGTCATCCGCTGGTGGCGGGCGATGATCCCCTCGAATTCGCTTGCGGCTCTCTACGGCATCGCCGCCGAATGCGCCGAGCGCCAGGTACTCGGACCCGATACGGCGATCGACATCACCGTGATCGACGAGACCAATACGCGCATCGATTTCCCCCGCCTGCTCGCCCAGTTCCGGCGCCACGGCAATTTCGGCATGGTCGCACTGGTCGGCGTCCAGTCCAACCAATATCCGCGCGCGCTCGATATCGCCCGCCCCTTCCGTGATGCCAGCCTGCCGGTTTCGATGGGCGGCTTTCATGTCTCCGGCTGCTTGTCGATGCTCGACGGCAAGGCGGTCGGACTCGACGCCTGCCGCGACATGGGCATCTCGATGTTCGCCGGCGAGGCCGAGGGGCGGCTGGACATGGTGCTGCGTGACGCCGCTAGCGGCGAACTGAAGCCGCTCTATAACTTCATGAACGACCTTCCCGGCATCGGCGGCACGCCGGTTCCTTTCCTGCCGAAGGACAATATCCAGCGCACGCTCGGCCTCAGCACCAGCTTCGATGCCGGGCGCGGCTGTCCTTACCAGTGCTCGTTCTGCACGATCATCAACGTCCAGGGGCGCAAGTCGCGCTTCCGCTCGGCCGACGATGTCGAAAAGCTGGTGCGGATGAACTGGGCGCAGGGCATCCATAAATTCTTCATCACCGACGATAATTTCGCCCGCAACAAGGATTGGGAGGCGATCTTCGATCGGCTGATCGAGCTCAAGGAGCGGGACGGCATTCCGCTCGGCCTGATGATCCAGGTCGACACGCTCTGCCACAAGATCCCGAACTTCATCGAGAAATCCCGGCGCGCCGGTGTCACCCGCGTCTTCATCGGCCTCGAAAACGTCAATCCGGACAATCTGACCGCCGCCAAGAAGAACCAGAACAAGATCACCGAATACCGCAAGATGCTGCTCGCCTGGAAGGCTGAGGGCATTATGACGCTGGCCGGCTATATTCTCGGCTTCCCGGCCGACACGCCGGAATCGATCCGCCGCGATATCGCGATCATCCAGGAAGAGCTGCCGCTCGACGTCATCGAGTTCTTCATCCTGACGCCGCTGCCGGGTTCCGAGGATCATCAGGTCCTGTGGAAGAAGGGCGTCGAGATGGACGGCGATCTCAACATTTACGATGTCGAACATGTCTGCACTGCGCACCCCAAGATGAGCAAGCAGCAATGGGAAGAGATTTACCACGAGGCCTGGTCGCTCTATTATTCGCCTGATCATATGAAGACGCTGCTGCGCCGGGCAGTGGCGACGGGCGTGCCGCTGGCAAGGCTCGTCAAGGTTCTCGTCTCGTTCGCGACCACCGTGCCGCTGGAAAACGTGCATCCGCTGCAAAGCGGCCTCATGCGCCTGAAGACGCCGTCGGAGCGGCGCCCCGAACTGCCGCGTGAAAATCCGCTGGCCTTCTGGCCGCGCTTTGCCTGGGAAACCTTGAGCAAACATGTTTCGCTCGCCGGCACGATCATCGGCCTGACGATTTCTGCTTTTCTGATTTCACGGGATGCCAAGTCGAAGAGCTACACGGATCAGGCCCTCACACCCGTCGCGGACGACGAGGAAGAGACGCTCAGCCTCTTCACCAAAACCGCCGGTGGGGCCGCGGCCGTCAGCCATGTTCGGAAAGTCGCGGAGCTGACACGGCATTGAGCCACAGCTCCCGCTCAAGCGCCTCGCTTGTAGCAAGGTTGATGCGAGGCGCGCTCTGCGAATTCGGGCTCCGGCGGCAGCTTAAGCCACCTGGATTATCCGGGTTGTCTCGGCCACCTGTAGCGTGTCGACAAATTCGACGATCTTGACCGGTTTCCCGTCCCTGAAATGGATCTTGTCGACGAATTCCGTATTGAAGCTCACGCCGGACGGGATATGTGTGACCTCCCCTTCGCGGTGGGCGAAGACGATCTGCTCATCCTCGTCCACATGGATGCCGGTCGTACTGATCTTGGATAGATCCCACACCGTGATGAGCTGCGCTATCACCTGGCGAAAGGCATGGCCGCCCAATTCAGTCGAAAAAGGCGCCAGCCGTGTATTGCCAGCCATCCGGAAAGTGCAATCCTCTCCGATCAGCGCCAACGTGCCCTCGATATCGCCGCGGTCGCGCACAGCATAGATTTCCTCCACCAATTTCTTCATGTCGTGTTTTGCAGTCATTTTCAGGTCCCTCCCACCATCAACAAATCTGCATCGAATTATACTTCATTTCAACTATTTGTTGCCACGAATAAACCATGAAAGGCCGGACGGCTGAAAAAGAAAAGGCCCCGCACGATGGCGGGGCCTTCCAAATTTCGGAACCGGGAAGCGATTATTCGGCGCTGTCCTCGGAAGCCTTCTTCTTCGGAGCAGCCTTCTTTTTCGGAGCGGCTTCCTCGCCTTCGCCAGCCTCGGCGGCTTCGGTCTTGGCGGCAGCCTTCTTCTTCGGCGCGGCCTTCTTGATCTCGGCCTTGGCTTCACCTTCTTCCTCGGCGAGCAGCTCTTCCTTCGTCACCTTCTTGTCGGTGACATCGATTTCGGTCAGCAGGTGATCAATGACCTTCTCTTCGAAGATCGGCGCGCGGATCGAAGCGGCTGCACCCGGCTGGCTGCGGAAGAATTCGAGGATCTGCTTTTCCTGACCCGGATACTGACGCAGCTGATCGTAGATGGCGCGCTGCATTTCGTCTTCGGTGACTTCGACGCCGGCCTTTTCGCCGATTTCGGAGAGAACGAGGCCGAGGCGGACGCGACGCTCTGCAAGCGTCTTGTATTCCTCACGCGCCTTCTCTTCGGTCGTGTCTTCGTCCTCGAAGGTCTTGCCGGACTGAGCGAGGTCGTTGTTCACCTGGCTCCAGATGCCGTTGTATTCGGCGTCGACGAGCGAAGACGGAGTGTCGAACTTGTACATCTCGTCGAGCTGGTCGAGGATCTGACGCTTCAGCTTCTGACGGGTCAGCGAACCGTACTGCGATTCGATCTGACCGCGGACGATCTCCTTCAGGCGATCGGCGGATTCGATGCCGAGCTTGGAGGCCAGTTCGTCGTTGATCTCGACCTTGCCAGGCGCTGCAACCTCCTTGACCGTGACGTCGAAGGTCGCTTCCTTGCCGGCGAGGTTCTTGGCCGGATAGTCGGCCGGGAAAGTCACGGTGATGGTCTTCTCTTCGCCGGCCTTGACGCCAACGAGCTGGTCTTCGAAGCCCGGGATGAAGCGGCCAGAACCGATTACCAGTTCGGCGCCCTGATCGGTGCCGCCTTCGAAAGCTTCGCCGTCGACCTTGCCGACGTAATCCATGGTGATCCGGTCGCCGTTGGCGGCCTTGCCGGTCTTGCTCTCGTAGGAACGGGCGCTTTCGGCAACCTTCAGGACCTGCTCGTTGACTTCGTCATCCGAGATGTCGATGACTTCGCGCGTGACCTTGATGCCCTTGACCGACTTCAGCTCGATCGGCGGCAGCACTTCGTAGGAAAGCGTGAATTCGAAATCCTGCTGGGCGGAGAGGATCTTGTCGGCTTCGTCCTTGTCCTCCGTCATGGCTATTTCCGGCTGCGTGGCCGACTTTTCGCCGCGGCTGGACAGGATGGCGGTCGGCTGTTCGCGGACGATCTCGTTGACGAGCTCGGCCATGATCGACTTGCCATAGACCTTCTTCAGGTGAGCTGCGGGAACCTTGCCCGGACGGAAGCCGTTGATGCGGATCTTGTCCTTCACATCGGCAAGACGCTCATTCATCTTGTCTTCCATGTCCTTGGCCGGGATAACGACCTTGATTTCGCGCTTCAGCCCTTCAGCGAGCGTTTCGATAACCTGCATGTCTTCCTACCTTCATGTCGTGGCGGCCGTGCCCAGACGCCGTTCGTTTCGATGAGCACGACGCCGGCTGCGTGCCGCGCGTGGCTTTTCCCAATTCCTGTATCATTCCGCCAAAAGGGGAACGGCACTCACTTCCGAGTATTCGGAACAACCTTCGGTCATTCGGGGACAACCAAGTTCTTGGCCTCCCCCTGCAAACAGCCTGGTGCGGGTAGAGAGACTTGAACTCCCACGCCTTGCGGCACCAGAACCTAAATCTGGCGTGTCTACCAATTTCACCATACCCGCGTCCACAGAACCGCATGCCTATGCCTGCGCATGAGGCCTTCCGGAGCGCGGCGTCTCTATATCACCCGATTTGGTCGAGGCAAAGGAAAAATGAAGGGCAAATGACAAGGGATTTGCGCCTTAAAAGCGCCCCTTCCCCGAGGGCTTGCGGGATCAGTAAAGCGGCTCGTCGTAAACCGGCTTGCCATCGACGAGCAGGCTGCGGATCTGCGCGCTTCCGTCCGCTGAAACGCGCACCGCTATGGCGACGTTGCCATCATTGCGCGCCTCCTCCAGTGGTTTACCCTGACCTTCGGGGACGTAATAGCGCTCAATACCGTATTCGACGCGGACGCTGTCGCCCGCAGCCAATCCGCCACTATAGAATGGCTGGCTACGCAGGATCACCGTCTCCGGCTGCGGCGGCAGCGCGTGGAAGGACGATTCGGTCACCGTCCAGAAACCGTCCGCCTGCTTCTTCAACCGGACCCACAGCGTGCGTTCGCCCGGCTCGGCCGGAATGCCGCCGGAAACCGTCTGCCCCGGCACGGTGGAAATGTCATAGTTCAGGACGACATAATCGCCGCGCAGGAAATCGCGCGGATCGACCGGGGCCGTCTTCAGCAGCACTTCGGCGCCATTGCTGAGAATCGACGCCCGGCTCTGGATGATCGTGCCGAGGATTATGGTCTGCAGGCCGGCGACGATGACCGCCGAAAGCAGGTAGCCCTCGCCGGACTGCAGCCTTGCCATCCACGAACTCATGCGCGCGCCTCCCGCGAAAAGCGCCGCTCGAGCCGAATGACGATCCAGGCAACAAATGCGACCACAAGACCGGAAAATAGGAAGAGGCTCGACGTGCCAAGGATCGAGCCGACGGTCACGGAAGCGAGATAGAGCATCTCTGCAGCGAAGGTCGTATAGGCGAGGTAACGTACGGCGCCGTTGTTCCTGCCATGCAGCGCGATCGCCAGCACGGCGGCGGCAAGTGTCGCCAGTCCGAGCACCACCAGCCGCCATCCCTGCTCAATCTCGATATGCAGGAGCAGGAAACCGATTGCCGCGACGAGGAAGCTGTAGAAAGCCGGGGCCGCGCCGGCACTCCTGACCAGGGGCGCGATACGGGGGTGCGGCACCGCTGTCAGCACGAAGGCCGCCATGCCGCCGACGGCGAAGGCGAGCGCCACCGCCATCTGCTCATAGAGCGTGTAGAGCCATGCAAGCCAGCCGATCAGCAGCAAATAGGCGAGATGACGCGCTCGCGCAGCGCCGGTGTAACGCACCAACGCAATGACGATCACCGCCATGACCGGCGCCATCCAGGGATCAAGCCCGATCCAATGCGTGTCATGGTTCTCGAGATAAACGGCGAAGGACGCCCAGGAGAGAAAGCCCGCAACGACCACCACCGCGCCCGAACGGAACAGGATCGCCGAGATCGTCGCGATGGCGAACCAGAGATACATCACCGTCTGCTGGTCGCCGGAGAGATGATACATCTGCCCGACCAGCGAAATGGCACCCCCGAAGCTCATCGCGCCGATGACCAGCAAGCCGCCTGCGGCCGCCGCCGCACCGCGGGCGAGCATCAGGGCGGCGGCAATATGCACCGCCCAGATCAGGGCGAGGATGGCGCCGACGCGGACGAGGCGTGGAATGGCTTCCCAATTGGAGGCGACGACCAGCAGAACGGCCGCGGCAAGAAGCACGGCCGCCAGCGCCATCAGCACCCGGCCGAGGCTGAAGCTGGCCGGGCGGCTGTCATATTCGGCGAGAAGCGCGCCGGCCGTTTCCTTTGCCAGCAGACCCTTGCCCACCCAGAGCGAGAGATCCCGCTCCAATCTGCCGCGATACATGCTTCCACCCCTCAGTTCCGCGACGCTCGCGCTGCGGCCGCCGCCATTTATAGACGCAGCAGGCAGCTTCGCAAACGCCTCAGCGCTAAATATGCAAATTCCTCATTGGTCTAATTTGGGTCAGACGTTAACCGGGCGCTAACATCGGAAGTGCTAATATCAGCATATGAAGGGAGAGGTATGCACGTTCCGCATGCCTCTCATGTAATTATTGCACTGCAATATATCAATTAGTCATACTATTTACCGAGATATCGAAGCACGGGGATGGCGCCCCGGCCCGGCACTGCCGGACGCCCGCGGATATGCCTCGTCCGTGACGAGATTCGCAGCCGCGCACTCCTCCTCCCAAGCGCGCTGCGATAGACTGGCGACACTCCTCCCAGTTGCCAGTCACTATAATGCGCCCGCCGGATCCTCCCCCGGCGGGCGTTTTATTTGATGACAGCATAATGCGTAAGTTCAAGGCGTTAGCACATCCAAGGCTGGTTGCGCTGCGCCACCGGGCGAGCAACGTCCACCGAATTTTTCCTTCGCATCAAGCCGTGGCGCCCGCATTCGTGATCGCGCCGCTTTGCGGGGGCCATTGCAATCACTGACGGCTTGGTCGAACCGGCACCGGACCGCCTGCCCAGCGCACAAGCCACCGGAGGCGGGTTTTCCTCATCGCAGCCCTTCGCCACTTCAAAGCTCGGGTATTCACTCAAGTGACTTTGCCTATTCGTTGACCAGACTGCGGTAAGATTGTGTAAAGCATTGCATATGTCGCATAGGTGACTTGAAAACTTGGCTGTTTTCGTCCTTCGCGCCGCAACATATATTCTGGTCATCAAATAGAGGTCAGCGCCGATGGGTGGCTGCTGGCAGATCAAACCCTCGGAAAGGGGCTTAACATGAACATCACCCGCTCTTTCAACAATTGGCGCAAGTATCGTCAGACGGTCACCGAACTCGGCCGCATGACCAACCGCGAATTGCATGACCTCGGCATCGACCGTTCGGACATCCATCGCGTCGCCCGCGAAGCTTCTTCGCGTTAATTCAAAGATTTCTGCTTCCTCCCAAGCAGTTCCCTCCAAGATTAAAACGCCCGCTGCACCGCAGCGGGCGTTTTCGTTTGCGGCGATCGACGGTCGCCGCGGTTGCAGGATCTTCCCGGTTCCTTAGCCCGCTCAAAAAATGTTCACCGCTCAATTCTCAAGCATCATATTGCACATTTGCATGGCAGACGCCTTTTATTTGCACTGCACAATGAGGGGGTTTTCGCCTATATAAGCATCAACCGCAGAGAGACAGGCGATCCCGCCGTCCAGCGGACATTTGTTCGAGGAAGATGACAATGAACCCGATCCGCATTGCAAAAAGCTGGCTCAGCTACCGCCGTACACTCAACGAACTCGGGAGCCTGTCGAACCAGACCCTGTCCGACATCGGCGTCAGCCGCTACGACATCCGTAACATCGCATCCCGCTCGTTCCGCTAATCGCGGGAAAACCGGCACGATGCTTCAAGACGGCGCCATCAGGGCGCCGTTTTTGATTCCGGGTGTTGGATCGCATCTGCCGACATGATATCAGCCCGGAATGAACACGATCTCCTATCCTCCTATTCACGTCGTCGGCGGCGGGCTTGCCGGTTCGGAAGCCGCCTGGCAGATCGCCAGCTCCGGCGTTCCCGTCATTTTGCATGAAATGCGCGGCGTGCGCGGCACGGATGCGCACAAGACCGACGGGCTCGCCGAACTCGTCTGCTCCAATTCCTTCCGGTCCGACGATGCGACCAGCAATGCTGTCGGCGTCATTCATGCCGAGATGCGCATGGCGGGCTCGCTGATCATGGCTGCCGCCGACCGCCACCAGGTGCCGGCCGGCGGCGCGCTGGCCGTCGATCGCGACGGCTTTTCCGAAGCCGTGACCAAGGCGATCCACGACCATCCGCTGATCACCGTCGTGCGCGAGGAAATCACCGGCCTGCCACCGCACGACTGGGATCTTGCCATCGTCGCCACCGGGCCGCTGACAGCGCCGTCGCTTGCCAGCGCCATCCAGGCGCAGACGGGCGAGGATTCGCTCGCCTTCTTCGACGCCATCGCGCCGATCGTCTACCGCGACAGCATCGACATGGATATCTGCTGGTATCAGTCGCGCTACGACAAGGTTGGCCCCGGCGGCACGGGCAAGGATTACATCAACTGCCCGATGGACGAGGCGCAGTACAATGCCTTCGTCGACGCCTTGATCGCTGGCGACACTGTCGGCTTCAAGGAATGGGAAGGCACGCCTTATTTCGACGGCTGCCTGCCGATCGAGGTGATGGCCGAGCGCGGCCGCGAGACGCTGCGCCACGGGCCGATGAAACCGATGGGGCTGACGAACGCGCATAATCCGACAGTCAAGGCCTATGCCGTCGTGCAACTGCGCCAGGACAATGCGCTCGGCACGCTCTACAACATGGTCGGTTTCCAGACGAAGCTGAAATACGGCGCGCAGGCGGAAATCTTCCGGATGATCCCAGGCCTGGAGAATGCGGAGTTCGCCCGTCTCGGCGGCCTGCATCGCAACACCTACATCAACTCCCCGACCCTGCTTGATCCGTCGCTGACGCTAAAGTCGCGGCCCGGCCTGCGCTTCGCCGGCCAGATCACCGGCTGCGAGGGTTATGTGGAAAGCGCCAGCGTCGGGCTGATGGCCGGCCGTTTTGCCGCCTCCGAACGCAAGGGCGAAGCGATCTTACTGCCGCCGGCGACGACGGCGCTCGGCTCGCTGCTCGGTCATATCACCGGCGGCCACATCGTCACCGACGAAGAGCCCGGTAAACGCTCGTTCCAGCCGATGAACATCAATTTCGGGCTGTTTCCGGAGCTTGAGCCCGGCTCGATCGTCAAGCCCGAAGGCGTCAAGCGCTTCCGCGGCAAGGATAAGACGATCATGAAACGGCAGTTGATCGCGCGTCGCGCGCTTGCGGACTGCGCCGCCTGGCTCGGCCAGACACCGAGGTTTGCCGAAAGCGCCTGAGCAGCTGTCCTACTGCTTGTTGGCCGCGGATATATGGCCGGCTGGCAGGTCCTTGTCCGGCTCAGCGATGTAGTTACCGAGCAGCCACAACGCAACTTCGGAAGCCTCCTTCGGTGACGCGAACTCGAACTTGCCGTTGTGACTGGGCGCATCGAGAAATTCGATCGCCAGCCCCCTGCCCGTCTCCGAGCTTACCACGCGCACACGGCCGGGCTCGATCAGATGGCAGGAGAAGTGGCGCGCCATGTTGCGCATCAGCCCGGCCTTGTTGTCGTGGAGGCGCACGAAGATCGCCTGACCGTTTTCAGTCGCCTGCAGCTGGCGGATCGCCTCGTTGGGAAAGGCGCGGCCGAACTCGATGATGGCGAGACCGGTGTCGTGCAGACCGTCTTCCTTGTTTTGCGCAGCCATGCGTGTTGCCACGAAGGCAAAGAAAATGACGATGGCGAAAAGGACGCACCAGACGATAATGCCCACGCCGAGTCTCCGTTCAAAGGTAGCCGTGAGGACCTTGTAGCGCGCGAGACTTGCGCGAATTTGACCGATATCAGATTTTCCTGCGCGATGCAGCCAGCGCCATTGCGAGCTGGCGGCGCCATTGCGGCGGCTGTAGCGGCCGGTCGAACAGCAGGGCGCCCCGCCTCTGTGCCTTGCGAAGCACCGGTTCGGCCAGTGTGACCGGCAGGAAGGCCGGAAAGACGGCGGGCGCAATCGGCCCTGCCCCCCTTGCCTTTGCCAGATGCTCGCGGCCGAGGCCGGCGAAGGCCTCGATGGCGGCGGAGATGCGCGGTCGGTCTTCGCCGGCAAGGAAGGCATCGCGGTCGAGGCCGGTGGCCGAAAGGATCTGCAGCGGAATATAGAGCTGGCCGCGGCGGCGATGCAGCGGCATCAGCAGCAACAGGCCGGCAATCGCCTGGGCGACGCCGGCATGGCCGGCGGCATCGGCCGATCGTGGGGCATCCTCAGGCGAAAGAACAAGGCTTGCAAGCTGGATGAGCGCGGAGGCGGTTTCGCCGGCATAACCTTCGAGCGTCAGGCGCGTTTCCATCGGATCGTCATAGAGGTCGAAGGTGCGGGCCTCGATCATGTCGACGAGCGTCTTGCGCGGCAGGCGATAAGTTTCGATTGCTTCCAGAAGCGCGGCGGCGACGGGATTGGCGGCCGTCGAACCATGCGCACTGCCTTCCAGCAGGTCATGCCAATATTGCATGCGCACCTCGCCGGGCAGCGGCTCGTGCACCAGGTCGCGGATGCGGGCGAGCTCGGCATTGAATGCGTAAAGCGCCGCAAGCGCGCCGCGCTTGTCCTGCGGCGATAGAAGGCAGGCGAGATAGCGGTCGCGATCATTGTCGCGCAGCATCGCCAGGCAGACATCCTGGTTCGTCGCAATATTCGCGTCAGCCATCGTCAGACCGCAATCAAGGCCGCCGCGACGGCGCGTTGCTCAGACAGCATGATATTGAAGGTACGCACTGCGGCGCCCGTGCTCATCGGATCGGAGGAGATGCCGCGCGCTTTCAGCGCCTGCTTCAATTCGTCGGGCAGACGGCGAAGCTCGGTTCCCGTGCCGACGAGCAGAACTTCTATGTCGGCGGCCTCCTCCAGCACACGGCGAAAATTTTCAAGCGACAGCGGCTTCGACATGTCCATGTCCCAGCCATGAATGCCGGAGGGCAGGCAAAGGATCGAGCCGCGATGCGACATGTCGGCAAAACGGAAGCCGCCGTTACCGTAAGTGTCGATCGGAGCGCGCCCGGGAAAATGCGCGGCGCGGATTTCTATGCCTTTTGCCATGTTTTCAAACCACTGTGCCGGATTTTACACCGGCATCCGTCTTGTTGCTCTCTTCCCCGTCGGGGCTCTCCGGCCGCAGCCGGAAGACGATCAGCACGGGGGCGGCGATATAGATCGAAGAGAAAGTGCCGAGAGCGACGCCAAAGAGCATCGCAAAGGCGAATGATCGCATGACGTCGCCGCCGAACAGGTAGAGCGCCAGCAAGGCAAGCAGCGTCGTCGCCGCCGTCAGGACGGTGCGCGACAATGTCTGATTGATCGAGGCATCGATCAGGATCGGCAGCGGCATCCTCGTGTATCGCTTCAGGTTCTCGCGCATCCGGTCATAGACGACGACGGTGTCGTTCAGGGAATAGCCGACAATGGTCAGCACGGCGGCGATACTCGTCAGATTGAATTCGATGCCGGTCAGCACGAAAAGCCCCAGCATGATGATGACGTCGTGCAGCGTTGCGACGATGGCGCCGACGGCGAACTGCCACTCGAAGCGGATCCAGATGTAGAGCAGGATTGCCGCGAGCGCGGCAACGACACCGAGCGTCGCCATCATCGTCAACTCGCCGGAGATGGCCGGGCCGACGACTTCGACGCGGCGGAAATCATAATCCGCCTCGAGCTCGCAGCGCACCAGCGTCGCTGCCGATTGCTCGGCATTCTCGCCGCCGCCCTGGGACGCGATGCGGATCCGCGCGTTCGCCGGCCCGCCGGTGCGTTCGACCCCGACCTCGCCGAGATTGAGATCGTTGAGGCGCGATCGGAGATCGGTGATGTCGGCATTGCCCTGTTTCGCCGTCACCTCGATGAGCGAGCCACCGGTGAAGTCGATGCCGAGCTGCAGGCCGACGGTGGCAAAGGCCGCCATGGCGATCAGCGAGATCGCAGCCGACGCCGTGAAAACGTAGCGGCGGATGCCCATGAACCGGATATTGGCGTGCTCGAAGAGATGGGTCAGGACGCTCTTTGGCAAGTGCCGCGGATGGCGTCGCGCCAGCCAGGCGGCAACGATCGAGCGGGTCAGCGTGAATGCCGTGAAGACGGTCGTCAGAATGCCGACCGCCAGCGTCACGGCAAAACCACGAATGGATTCGCTGCCGAGGAAAAAGAGAATGACGGCAGCGATGAAGATCGTGACATTCGCATCGACGATCGTTGCAAAGGCACGCGAGAAGCCGCGCCCGACCGCCTGCGCAAAGGAGGGGCCGGTTTTCTCCTCCTCACGGATGCGCTCGTAGATCAGCACGTTGGAATCGACCGCCATGCCGACGATGAGCACGATGCCGGCAATACCGGGCAAGGTCAGCGTCGCGCCCACAAGGCTCAGCACGGCAATGATCAATATCAGATTGAAGAAGAGCGAGACGACAGCGACGAGGCCGAGAATCCGATAAAGCGCGATCATCAATGCTGCGACGAGCAGAACGGCGACGAGGCCGGCAATGAGGCCGGAGAAGATGGAGTCAGCGCCGAAGCTCGGGCTGACGCTGCGTTCCTCGACGCTCGTCAGCGTTGCCGGCAAGGCGCCGGCGCGCAGCATGATCGCAAGGTCGCGGACGCCATCCTCGGAGAAGTGCGCCGATATCCGGCCCTCACCGCCGGTGATCGCCGCATCGATGGTCGGCGCCGACATGACCTGGTCGTCGAAGACGATGGCAAGATGCTTGCCGATATTCTGCCCCGTCGCCTCAGCCAGCCGCCGCGTGCCTTCCGCATCCAGCCGATAGGCGATCGAGACATCCTGGGTCTGCGGATCGACGACAGGCTGGATGTCGATCATGTTGCTGCCGGTGACGAATGCCGTACGGTCGACGAGGTAGGGAACCGGCGGATCGTCCAGCGAATAGAGTACCTGCGAGGTCGCCGGCCAGCGACCGTTCAGCGCCTCCTGCCCCGACATGCTTTCATCGATCAGATGAAAGGAAAGCCTGGCCGGCTGATTGAGGAGGTTCTTCAGCCGCTCGGCATCGACCGACCCCAGCACCTGCACGGTGATCCGGTCGTCGCCATCGGGGCGAACGTGGAAATTCTCATAGCCGAATCCGGCGATGCGGCGGGCGACGATATCAAGCGACCGGGTCCGGGCGGAGGCGACGTCAGCGGTAATGCCGGCGTCGGAAATCTGCAGTGAAAGCTGCCCTTCGCCGCCCTGCTGCAGCGCGAGCCCAGGGGCGGAATGTCCGCGGGTCGTCGCCATGGATTTCAGAAGATCGACCGCTTTCTGCGTCTCAGCAGGATCGGTGATCCGGACAGTGACTGTCTGGTCGTTGCCGGTCAGCCCGGTATAGCGGATGCCGGCGCCGCGCAGCGCGGCGCGTACATTCGCGACCGCCTCTTCCAGGCGGTCCTTGACGATATCGGAACGCTCGACCTTCAGAACGATATGGGAACCGCCCTGCAGATCGAGGCCGAGCACCAGGCGATCGTTTCGCAGCCAATCCGGCAGAGAGGCGCGCTGTGCCTCGCTCACCAGATTGGGCGCAGCGATGACGACGGCCGCAAACGCAACCAGCCAAATCAGAAGTGTTTTCCAACGGGAAAAATGCAACATTCTCTCGACGATCTTCCGATCCGGCGGTTTGCCGTTATCGCCTGTTACGCCGCGTCGGCCTTGACAGGTTCACCCTTGACGCGAACTTCCGAAATGCCGCTGCGGACGATGCGGACGCGAACGCCTTCGGCAATCTCGACTTCGACTTCCTTGTCGTCGACGACCTTCGTCACCTTGCCGACGAGACCGCCGCCGGTCACGACCTGGTCGCCGCGACGGATCGCCTTCAGGGTTTCCTCACGCTTCTTGGCCTGGGCGCGCTGCGGACGGATCAGCAGGAAGTACCAAACGACCATCAGCGGCACGAACAGAATGATCATTTCGAAACCGGAGCTCCCGAAACCGGTTGCGGTGTCGGTCGCACTCTGGGCGAATGCCGGGGTGATGAACATGCTAAACTCCTCAGGCTTGGCGGCGGAACTCCGCCTCATTTTTCAGGTTGCCGGACTATAGTTGCCGCTTCGATGAATGCAACAGAAACAGCCGGAAACAGTACCGATTCCGCTGCCTCATAACCTTTCCGGCGGCAAAACGCCATGCTACCCGCATCGAAAGATAAAGCGGATTGCCGCAGCAAGAAATCAGGAGCTTGCGATGACCGAGGAAATCAACACCGCCTTGCTTGCCGAGCTGAAGCGACTCGCTGACGCCGTCCAGCGTCTTGCCGGACCGGCGCCCGCCGTCAACGACTGGAACGCGGCAGACTGTTTCGTCTGGGCGCCGCTGCGCCAGCATCTGCAGCCCGTTAAGAAACCCAACCGGGTGGCGCTGAAGCTCATCCGCGGCGTCGACCACGTGCGCGACATCCTGCACGAAAATACGGTGCGTTTCGCCGCAGGTTATGCGGCCAACAATGTGCTGCTCTGGGGTGCGCGCGGCATGGGCAAATCGTCGCTGGTCAAAGCCGTGCACGAGGATGTCAGGCGCGAAAGCGGCGTCGCGCTGAAGCTGGTCGAAGTTCACCGCGAGGATATTGCCAGCCTACCCAACCTGCTCGACCTCCTGAAGAATACGCCCTACCGCGTGATCGTCTTCTGCGACGATCTCTCCTTCGATCACGATGACACCGCCTACAAGTCGCTGAAGGCGGCGCTTGACGGCGGCGTCGAAGGACGGCCGGACAACGTGCTCTTCTATGCCACGTCGAATCGGCGCCATCTTTTGCCGCGTCACATGATGGAAAACGAACAGTCGACAGCGATCAATCCGTCCGAAGCCGTCGAGGAGAAGGTTTCGCTATCCGATCGTTTCGGCCTCTGGCTCGGATTTCATAAATGCAGCCAGGAAGACTATCTCGGCATGATCGACGGCTATGCCGATTACTTCCAGCTCGGGCTCGAACGCAACAAGATGCATGCCGAGGCGCTGGAATGGGCAACGACGCGCGGCGCGCGATCCGGCCGCGTCGCCTGGCAGTATATTCAGGATCTGGCGGGACGCATGCGCGTCCATATCGATAGAGTCTGATTTAAATGACAAAAGCCCGGCGATTGGCCGGGCTTTTGCGCTTCCTGGTACGCTCTACCTATTCCAGGAAAGTCATCGGGTTGACCGGGGACGCGTCCTTGCGCACCTCGAAATGGACCTGCGGCTGCTTGACGTCGCCGCTCATGCCGGAGACGGCGACGGTTTGACCGCGCTGGATCTTCTGGCCGCGGGCAACGCTCAGCGTGTCGGCATTGCCATAGACAGTGACGGTGCCGTCGTCGTGACGGACGAGAACCGTATTGCCGAGTTCCTTCAGGCCGTTGCCGGCATAGATGACGACGCCGTTTTCGGCGGCCTTGATCGGCGTACCCTGCGGGACCGAGATATCGATGCCGTCGTTGCGGTTGCCGTTGACGTTGGCGCCATAGGCGGCAATGACCTGGCCGCGCACCGGCCAGCGGTATTTGCCGATGCCGGTCGATTCCGGCGCGTCGGAGCTGACGTCGGCCTTCTTCTCGACCTCGTCGACGGTCTGCGTGGCGGACGGCGCCTTATAGGGCGCGGGCTGAACGGAAGCCGTCTGCTGGGCAGGCGCCGGATCAGCCGGCTTCGACTCAACCTTTTCAGCCGGGATCGAGGCGGTCTTGATCGTGTCGGCTCTGCCGTTCGGGACCTTCAGGGCCTGGCCCACACGCAGCGTGCTCGCCGAAAGATTGTTGGCCGCCTTGAGATCGTCGATATTGGCGCCGGTTGCCTTGGCGATCTTTGCCAGCGAATCCCCCTGCTTGACGACATAGGTGCCTGCAGGCGCCTTCGGGTCCTTGCCGGCGCCGGCCGGAAGCTTGCTGGTTGGATCGGCGCTCGCCATCGTCTTGTCGCGGGCGGAATTGGTGCCCGGGACGACGGCGACCTTCTGTTCAGGCGCGTTGGCCGGTCCCGGCATATTGCCCGGTTTGGAAAGGTCGGCTGCCTGCGAAGCTGCCTTGGCGGCATTGCCGCCATTGAACGTCGGGATCAGGATCGCCTGACCGGGTTGGGCGGCAGAGGCCGTCTTCAGATTATTGACTCGCAGGATTTCCTTTTCCGGAACACCGAAACGTCTCGACAGCGTGGCGATGTTTTCGCCCGGACGCAGCGTCACGGAAGGCGCATTGGTCGCCGACCAGCCGGAAACCTTCGGCGTCGTGCCGGTCGTCAGCGAATCGGGCGTCGCCTTAGGTGCTGACGGCGCCACGAGCCGCGGCTTTTCAGCCTGCGGCGAAGCCGGGAACGGCTGGGCGAGCGCCACTTGCCTTTCCCGCTGCCGGGACGGTGCGGCAGTCGTCGGCGCCGCAAGCTCGGAACGCTGTATTGCGACAGGCGAGGAAGCCAGGCGTGCGCTCGATGGACGGACCGGCTCGTAGCCCGGGTTCGCCGGATAGGGCTGGTTCAGTGCATTGTTTCCGCCGTAACCGGACTGGCTGGCGACGGCCGTACCGCCGAGATCGGCGCGCGGCACCGGATCGCCCTGGACGGCGCCCCTGCGCGGAATGGAACTTGTGGTGATCTGATCCTGCCCGGAGGAGGAAAACAAACCGCCAAACCGTGTCACATCGGAACTGCAGCCCGTTGCGGCACTCGCCAGCAGGCCCACAACCAGAAGATTACCGGCCGACTTACCGAACTTCGGCGAAAGACTGAAACGCATTGACTCGACCCACTGAGAACGCAACCATTTGTGAGTCTATTAAAGCGCGTTAGTATTACCACGCGGTTAAGACGCTGGAATCAGTGCGATATTTTTGAGAAGTTGATAACCATAGCTTACGGGTGAAAAATCGCAGTGCCTACAGCAGCGAGGCAAGACGCGGAACGATCGGCAGATAAGGGGCTTCGAACAGTTCCTCGCGTTCGAAACGACTGCCGGTTTTCGTCAGCCGCACCATGCGACACTCGTTCTCGGAAATCATCAGCGGCGCGATCATCGAGCCGCCGGAAACGAGCTGGTCTGTATAAAAACGCGGCATCGCATTGAAGGCCGCCGTCACCAGGATACGGTCGAAGGTGCCCTCGCCCTGCATGCCGGCGCTGCCGTCGGCCTGGCGGATGACGACGTTGCGCAGGCCCAGCGATTCCATGCGCCGCTGTGCAGCCGTCGTCAGCGTCTTGTAGCGATCGATCGACAGAACGCGTTCGGCCAGGCGGCCCATGACGGCGGCAGTGAAGCCGCTGCCGGTACCGATTTCGAGGACACGCTGTCCCGGTTTGAGCTTGAGGTGATGGAGGATACGGACGACAAAATCGATGCCTTCGAGGAAGGAGCCGCATTCGATCGGAATCGTCCGGCTCGAATAGGCGTCGTCGGCAAATTGCGCCGGCACGAACAGCGAGCGCTGCGTCTGCTCGACCGCCGTCAGCAGATCGAGGTCGGAGATACCTTCGGCACGCAGTCTGAGGACGAGCGCCGCAAAGCCCTCCTTCTCCGCCAGTCTTGCCGTCAAACCTGTGCTCCGTATCCCAGGGCCCGCGCCACGCGGTCCGTTACGGAATAATCGGTCAGATCCAGTTTCAAAGGTGTTACCGAAATCTTGTTATGCTTAAGGGCGTGAATATCGGTGCCTTCGATGAAGGCGCCGGCGCGTTCGCCGAACTTCAGCCAGTAATAGGGAAAGCCCCGGCCATCAGAGCGGGCATCGACCTGCAAATTGAAGGCGAGCTTGCCCTGCATGGTCACCTCCGCGCCATCGACCTCGTCGGGACGGCAGTTCGGGAAGTTGAGATTGAGGAACGTGCCCTCCGGCAGCTCCAGATCCATCAGCTTTTCCAGAAGAGCCGGGGCATGTGCCTCGCAGACTTCCCAGGGCACGATGCGTGCGCCGTCCTCATAGAGATAGGCTTGGCTGAGCGCGAAGGAGCGCACGCCCTGCATCGTGCCTTCGATGGCACCGGCGATCGTACCGGAATAGGTCACATCGTCGGCAACGTTCGAACCTGAATTGACGCCGGAGAGAACGAGGTCGGGCTTGATGTCCATCACCTGCCGGATGCCCATGATGACGCAATCGGTCGGCGTGCCGCGCAAGGCGAAATGCTTGTCGGAAATCTTGCGCAGCCGCAAAGGTTCGGAGAGGCTCAGCGAATGGGCAAGACCGCTCTGGTCCGTCTCGGGCGCCACGATCCAGACATCGTCGGACAGCGTGCGGGCGATCCGCTCCAGTGCAGCCAGGCCCTCTGCGTGAATGCCGTCGTCATTCGTGAGCAGGATGCGCATCGCCTCAGGCCGCCCGTTCGATCTTGGTCAATCCGCCCATATAAGGCAGCAAAACGTCCGGAATCGTGACCGAACCATCCTCGTTCAGATAATTTTCGAGCACGGCGATCAGGCAGCGTCCGACGGCGGTGCCGGAGCCGTTCAGCGTGTGGACGAACCTGTTGGTCTTGTCGTCCTTGCCGCGATAGCGCGCATTCATGCGACGGGCCTGGAAATCGCCGCAGACCGAGCAGGAGGAGATTTCGCGGAAGGTGTTCTGGCCGGGCAGCCAGACTTCCAGGTCGTAAGTCTTGCGCGAGCCGAAGCCCATGTCGCCGGTGCAAAGCGTCATGGTGCGGAAATGCAGACCGAGGCGCTTCAGCACTTCTTCGGCGCAGGCGGTCATTCTTTCGTGCTCGGCGATGGCGCTCTCGGCATCGGTAATCGAAACGAGCTCGCATTTCCAGAACTGGTGCTGGCGCAGCATGCCACGCGTGTCGCGGCCGGCCGAACCTGCCTCCGAGCGGAAGGAGGGTGTCAGCGCGGTAAAGCGCAGCGGCAGCTTTTCCTGGTCGAGGATTTCCTCGCGCACCAGATTTGTGAGCGTCACCTCAGCCGTTGGGATGAGGTAGCGGCCGTCCGTCGTCTTGAAGAGATCCTCTTCGAACTTCGGCAGATTGCCGGTGCCGAACAGCGCCTCGTCGCGCACCATCAGCGGCGAGCTGACTTCGGTATAGCCGTGCTCGCGCGTGTGGAGATCGATCATGAACTGCCCGAGCGCGCGCTCGAGCCTGGCGAGCGGTCCCGTCAGCACCGTGAAGCGCGAGCCGGAAAGTTTGGCGGCGCGTTCGAAGTCCATATAGCCGAGTGCCTCGCCAATTTCGAAGTGCTCTTTCGGCGTATGGTTCCAGCGCGGCTTTTCGCCGACGATGCGGGTGATGACATTGTCATGCTCGTCCTTGCCGACCGGGACGTCGTCGAAGGGTATGTTGGGGATGCGCGAGAGCGCGTCGTTGAGCTCGGCCGTCAGCTGCCGATCCTCTTCCTCGACCTTCGGCAGCAGCGTTTTCAGCTCGGCGACCTCGGCCTTCAGCTTCTCGGCGAGTTCGGCGTTCCTTTGGGACAGCGCCGCGCCGATCTCCTTGGAGGCGAGATTGCGGCGGGACAGCAGGTCCTGCGCCTTCTGCACGGCGGAGCGGCGCTTTTCATCGAGGGCAATGAGGCTTTGGGCAAGAGGCTCCGCACCGCGCTTGGCAAGGGCGGCATCGAGCGCTTGGGGGTTCTCGCGGATCCATTTGATATCGAGCATCGTCGTTCCAGGTCGTTGCAACAGAAGTGACCCGGCCAAAGCCTGATCGGGCTTCGACCGGATGGGACGGCGCATGAAGGGATTGCCGGATTGCCGCTCAGACGCTGTCCGTCTTGGCAACGTCTGCGGATCCGGTCTCCTTCTCGACCGCCTGCCGGGCACGCTGGCGCTCCACGAGTCGCGCCGCATAGATGGCAATCTCGTAGAGAAGGATCGCCGGTATCGCAAGGCCGATCTGGGATAAGGGGTCCGGTGGCGTCAGCACGGCAGCGACGACAAAGGCCAGCACGATGGCGAATTTACGCTTTTCGGCGAGCCATTCCGACGTCAGCAGGCCGACACGGGCAAGCAGTGTCGTGACAACAGGCAGTTGGAAGACGAGGCCGAAGGAGAAGACCAGCGTCATGATCAGACTCAGATATTCCGAAACCTTCGGCAGAAGTGAGATTGCTACCTCGTCCTGGCCCGGCGCCTGCTGCATCGACAGGAAGAACCACATGACCATCGGCGTGAAGAAAAAATAAACCAGCGCGGCGCCCAAGAGGAACAGAAGTGGGGAAGCGATCAGGAACGGAAGGAAGGCCGCCCGTTCATTCTTATAGAGGCCTGGAGCGACAAACTTGTAGATCTGGGCGGCGATGATCGGAAAAGCGATGACAAGGCCACCGAACATGGCGACCTTGACCTGCGTGAAGAAGAATTCCTGCGGCGCGGTGTAGATGAGCTGCGCCTTCTCGACATCGAGGTTGGCCCAGCTGACGGCGAGCTTATAGGGATAGACCAGGTAGTTGAAGATGTGCTTGGCGAAAAAGAAGCACACGACGAAGGCGATGAAGAACGCGCCGATCGACCACATCAGCCGCGTGCGGAGCTCCATCAGGTGCTCGATCAACGGCTGCGGCTTGTCTTCGATATCACCGCTCATGCCTCGTCCTTCTTCTCAGTCTGCGCCGACTTCTTCGGCGTTGCGGGCTTCCTGGCTGCCGTCGCGCGCTTCGGCTTTTCCACCGGCGCGGCAATGGCGGCAACGGCATCGGCCTTATCAGCGGCCTTGACGCGCGGCTTGCGCGGAGCCTTCGGCTTGGCGGCAATCGTGCCGGCCTGGACAGCCGCTGCGGCGACGGGTTCCGGCATCGGCGACGGTGTCGGCACGAGCGGCGGCGTTTCCGGCAGGCTCGTCGACGGCGCCGGGGCCGACACGACTGCCGGCGGCACCTCAGTCTTGTTTTCCGTGACCACTGTCGACTTCTGCAGATCGGCCTTGATCTCGTTGCCCATCTGACGAAGGGGGTTCATTGCCTCGCGCAGACTGTTGACCGGGTTGAGCTTCTGGGCGTCGCCGATTGTCTGGCGGACATCGTCAAGCTCGGCTTCACGCAAAGCCTCATCGAGCTGCGCACGGAAGTCACCCGCCACCTTGCGGGCGCGCTGCGTCATCTTGCCGAAAGCGCGCAGCATCGGCGGCAAATCCTTGGGACCGACAACGACGATCAGCACGACCGCGATCACTAAAAGCTCGGTCCAACCAATATCGAACATGCAAGGCTCCTGGACGGGAAGCGCGGGGGCGGCGCTTTTTCCCGGACTTGGTTACTTCGTTTCGTCGGCCTTGTGATCGACGGTCTTTGCCGTTTCCGGCGCGTCCTCGTCCGTCATGCCCTTCTTGAAGCTTTTGATGCCCTTGGCGACATCGCCCATCAGTTCCGGAATCTTGCCGCGACCGAACAACAACAGCACGATGACCAGAACGATCAGCCAGTGCCACACGCTAAGAGAACCAATCATTACTCTAACTCCCTGTTTCGATGTTCCCACGATGTAAGGATTTCCAACACCGTTTCCAACATCAAGCCCTTCGAACTGCGCTTAATGTCACGGTATCGCCCTTTATGACAAGCCATTGACCCGTCGAAATATCGTGAGCACCATTGTTTTCGTCATGCGTGGCAAAAGCAAGACAAAGTCCTTCAATCTTCGGAGGTAGAACGGGGGGCGAGCAACCCGAGTTCTTCGAGATCCATCTGGGTGATCGGATCCTCGTCCTCGGTCAGTTCGTCGTTCATCAATGGCGAGGGAATATTGAAGTTCGCCGGGATACGGCCGGAGAGCAGGCCCGCTCCCTTCAGTTCTTCGAGACCGGGCAGATCGCGCAATTCCTCCAAGCCGAAATGGTCGAGGAAATCGCGAGTCGTACCCAAAGTCACCGGCCGGCCCGGTGTGCGCCGGCGGCCGCGAAACCGCACCCAGCCGGCTTCCATCAGCACATCGAGCGTGCCGCGCGAGGTCTGAACGCCGCGAATGTCCTCGATTTCGGCACGCGTCACCGGCTGATGATAAGCGATGATCGACAGCACTTCGAGTGCGGCGCGCGATAGCTTCTTCACTTCATTGTCATCGCGGCGGATGACGAAGGAGAGATCGGCGGCGGTGCGGAAGGCCCAGGCACCTTCGATCTGCACGAGATTGACGCCCCGCGGCGCATATTGCTCCTTCAGGCGCAGCATGATCGCGCGAACGTTGGCATCCTTGGGGAGGCGCTCGGCGAGGAAACCTTCGGGCACCGGCTGCGAGGAGGCAAAAACCAGGGCCTCGGCGATACGCTCAGCCTCGATCTCGGCCTGCAGGTCGCGGCCGTCCTCCTCGAAATCCTCGTCGCCCTTCAGATCGATCAAGCCGGCCGCTCCTGTTCCACCACCTGCAGCGTCGCATGTTTTGGGCCGCGGCGCATATAGATCGGCTGAAAGGCGCCGTCCTGGCGGATTTCGAGCTTGCCCTCGCGCACCAGCTCCAGCGACGCGGCGAAGGCGCTGGCGATGGCCGTGACGCGTTCTTCCGGCGCTGCGAGATAACGCAGCAGATAATGCTCCATCGCCGTCCAGTCACCGACCTCGCCGATCATCTGGGTCAGCAGCTCGCGGGCATCGGTCAGCGACCAGACATTGCGCCTCTCGATCGTCACCTGAGTGACGGCATGGCGCTGGCGCAGCGCCGCATAGGCAGTCAGGAGATCGTAGAGGCTTGCGGCGTAGGCGGATTGCTGCCGGTCGGGAATATGCTCGGGCGCGCCGCGGGCGAAAATATCGCGGCCGAGGCGGTTGCGGTTGACGAGGCCCTCCGCCGCCTGGCGCATGGCTTCGAGGCGTTTCAGGCGGAAGGCAAGCGTTGCCGCCATCTCCTCGCCCGAGGGCCCATCATCCTTCACCTGTTGGGGAATGAGTAGCCGTGATTTCAAATAGGCAAGCCAGGCCGCCATGACGAGATAATCGGCCGCCAGCTCGATGCGGATCCGGCGGGCGCTTTCGACGAACTGCAAATATTGCTCGGCAAGCGCCAGCACCGAAATGCGCGACAGGTCGACCTTCTGGTTACGGGCGAGATAGAGCAACAGGTCGAGCGGACCTTCGAAGCCGGCAACGTCGATCACCAACGCCGGCTCGTGGCTGGCGCGCTCGGCGCCGTTGTCCTGCCACAGCTTGTCCATCGGCGTTGCCGACTGCGGACGTTCCGTGCCCTTGACCGTGTTCACCACCCTGCTCCTCTGCGATCACACGATCGCAAACATCGCTTCGAATTCCGCTCTCAACTCCGCCTCATCGGCGCCATCCAACGCGGCGAAGCCTGCTTCCACAGCCTTGGCGCGGGCAAGCGACACGCCGGCAAGCGGTGGAACATTTGCCACGACATCCACCATCTCGTCCATCTTGCCATTGCAATGCAGCACGATATCGCATCCGCCTGCAATGATATTTGCCGCACGTTCGCCGATCGTGCCCGATAGAGCGTTCATCGAGCTATCGTCGGAAAGCAGCAGACCGCTAAAGCCGATATGCTCGCGGATGACGCCGTCGATCACCTTGCGCGAGGTCGTCGCCGGATTGTCCGGGTCGATGGCGGTAAAGACGACATGGCAGGTCATCGCCATCAGTTCGTCCTTCATCGCGACGAAGGGCGGGAAATCATGGGTTTCGAGCTCATCGCGCGAGACGGTGACGACAGGCAGCTCCAGATGGGAATCGGCAAAACCGCGGCCGTGGCCGGGCATATGCTTCATCACAGGCAGCAGGCCGCCGGCCTTCAGTCCTTCGGCAGCCGCCCGGCCCATGGCGATGACGGTCTCGGGATCGCCGCCATAGGCGCGGTCGCCGATGACGTTGCTGCTGCCTTCGACCGGCACGTCGAGCACCGGCAGGCAGTCGACATTGATGCCGAGCTTGGAGAGGTCGAAAGCATGCAGCCGCGACATCACCCAGGCGGCGCGCAGGCCGAGTGCTGTGTCGCGGCGATAAAGATCGCCAAGCGCCTGACCCGCGGGATAACGCGGCAGGACCGGCGGGCGGATGCGCTGGACGCGGCCGCCCTCCTGGTCGATCAGCACCGGCGCATGCCAGCCGACACTGTCGCGCAGTTCGGCGACGAGATCGACAATCTGCAAGGGTTCGGAGATGTTGCGCCCGAAGAGAATGAAGCCCCAGGGCTGTTCGCCCCGAAAGAAGGCCTTCTCTTCGGCTGTGAGGGCAAGGCCGCTGCAGCCAAGGATCATCGCTTTTGATTCGGTCATATAGGAATCATAGACCGACCCGGGCCAAATGCGAGCAAGCGCGGGCGCGATGCACAAAAAAGAGCGGCGAGCCGATCGGCCCGCCGCTCTCATAATTCCGTGACCTGATTTTACTTCGAGATCAGGCAGCTTCCGCCGGCTGCGCGATACTGTTCGCAAAGTGCTGCGGCCTCATCCTTAGAGCCGACCGGGATGCGAACACGATAGAAAGTACCCTTGCCGGCGATATCGGCCCTGCGGATCTCATGAGCGCGGCCACCCAGCACCCCGGCGAATTTCTTCGAGAGGTTGGCATAGGACTTGTTGGCCTCGTCCTCCGACGGCAGTGACGCGATTTGGAGGCCGTAGCCGCCGGCGGATGCGGCCTGCTGCGGCTGGGCGGCGGGCGCGGCAGAGGCGACCTGCGTCGGCTGCTGCGCGGGCGTGCGGACATTGCCCCTTTCGGTGACGGTGCCGACGACAGTGACGGGCTGATCGGCCGGGCGGGCAATCGGAACCGGGGCCGTATCGGCGATCGTCGTGGTCTTGACCGGCCGTACCGGCGCATCGGCCGAGGCGGGATTTGCCGTCTGCGCATCGGCAGTTACGGCAGGCGATCCTTGTGCCGGGGCGGGTTCGACCGGTGCTGTGGAACGCGCGTCGGCGGAAGCAACCTCGGCGCTTGCCGGGAAGCTTGCAGCCGTTCCGCTAACCGGCGGCACGGTTGGGGTCGACGGCGCGGACTGCGCCGTGACCGGCGGTTGGGCGGACGGCATCGGCTGGGTAGACGGCGTTTTCTGGGCAGACTGTACCGGCGGCTCCGGCTGATCGACGGGCGCAGCCTCCTCGCGGGCGACCAGGGTGCCGTCAGGCTTGACGATCATCGTGCGGACCTTGCGCGGCGAAACGGACGGCGTCTTGTCGGCGCCGCTTGCGGGCGTGTCCTCGGCGTTTGCCTGGTTCGGCAGCAGACGCGGATCTTCCGTCTCACCGACCGCGGTCGGCGTGACCTGAGCGTCGGCGCCGGCGTTCTCGTCGTCCTCGGGCAGCGCTTCCGGTGTCAGTGTGCGCTGGACGACATCGACGGGCGCCTCGTCGGACGACACGAGCGCCTTCTGTTTCGGCTCCTCGGCGGAACCTGCGACGCGGTCGTAAACGGCCTTGTCCTGGTTGGGCACGGTCTTGCCGCCGGGATTTTCCGGAACGACCTTGACCGGCTCCTTGTCCGCGGTGATCACACGGGGCTCGCCGGATGCGACAATGCCAAGTCCCTCGCCGTTCCAGACGGAGGAATAGACGCCATAACCGACGCCGGCGAAGACCACCAGCACGACAGCCCCGGCAAGCAGCCGGCGCATCGAGCGGGCGCGGCTGAAATCGGCGGCCTGGCTTGCTGATTCGATGTGGACCTCGGAGGTCTGGCGGCGCTCGACCGGCTCGCGCACGCTGCGGCGGAAATCCTCCTCCAGCGCCCGTTCGAAATCATCGAGGCCGTCGGCAATGGTCGGTTTGACCGGCTTGGCCGCGGCAGCGGTATCGCGGGGCGGCGCCGGCATTTCCCGCGGCTTGGCCGGTTCAAAGAAGCTCGCGATCTCTGCGTCGAGATCGAAATCGAAGTCCGCCGTTTTCGCCACCGGCGCGGGCTGCTCGACCGGCGGCAGCGCCGGCACGTGCATGTCGTCGACGGTCTCGGGACGTTCCTCCGGATCAGAGATCATCGCCGGATCGAAAGGCAGGTCTTCGGTCGATTCTGCGACGGGCACTTCTGGGGCGGGCGCTTCTGGGGCGGGTGTCCGGTTGAAAACAGGCGCAGGAGCTACGGCCGGCGGTTCGGCCGCGAAGACCGGTGCGGACAGCGTGGGTGCCGCCGGCTGCGGCTTCGGCTGCGGTGCAGGCTCGGATGCCTCGGAAAAATCGAGATCGGCAAGTTCCAGCTCGATGCCGGCAAGATCCAGTTCGAAATCGTGGCCCGCAAAAGGATCGTCAGCCTCGGGCGCGGGCTGCGGCGTCCGGGCATATGGCGTTGCGGCAGGCTGGGGGGCGGTGACCTCGGCAGGCTGAGGCGCAACCGGCTTTGCCACTTCGGCGACAGGGGCAGGAACGATTTCGACCTGAGCGGACAGGATCGGTGCAGCGGCGGCCGGCGCCGGCTGAACCGGTGCGGCGGCTGCGGGGGCCGCCTCGGCGGCGGGCTGCGGCGCGACAGGCGCCAGATTGGCGCGCTGCAATACCGGATGCGGCACCGGATAGCGCGAGACGTCGGCCAGCAGATCGTCGAGATCGAAAGTGCCGGCGGTGTGCGGAATTTCCGGTACGACTTCGGTCAGGGCGGCATCAACCTGGATCTCGCCTTCCACAGCGGCCGCGAGATCGAAACCGACGTCGGAGCTGAACTCCTCCGGACCTTCCTCGACGTCGACGAACTCTTCGGCGTCGGCAGTCTCTTGCGGCGCAATTGCCTCATCGTGGCGATCGAGCTCGGCGGGAAACCCAAATGACGGCGAAGCGGAGACGAATTCCTCGGCAGGCTCGACAGCGGCAACGGGCGCCGCCTGCTCGACCGCAGGCTGCGGCTCTACCGCCACAGGATCGGCAAGCGATGATTCAACCACCGGTTCGTCGGCTACTTCTGCCACCGGCGCGGCGACAGTTTCGGCCGCCGGCTCAACTACATCCGCCGGCGGAGCAACAGGCTCCTCGCGTTTCGGCGCGTGGAAATTGGCAAGCGGCAGCCGGATGCTGGCGGCCGACCATTGCGGGGCTTTGGCGGACTGCGGCACGGAAGAGACGGGCGCCGCACCGATCGACAATTCGAGCTCTTCGATCAGATCGCGGGCGCCACCGAAGGCGGCTTGGACGGGCGCCTCGGAAACGGGATCGATGGAAAGCTGCTGCCGGCCCGCCGGCCAGTCGGCAGCGGCAACGTCCCAATTTCTTGCTGCAGGCTGCGCTGCTTCTTCAGCGGCGGCAGGAGCAACGGAGACAGGCTCCGGGGCCTGCGGGCTTTCGACAGCAGGGGCGACATCGAGAACGGGCTCGACATAATCTTCGGGCTCAATGCCATCGGAAATCGGCTCGGCCGGATGGTCGAGCTCTGCGAGCGGACGCGGAGAGTCGTAACGGTCGAACTCGCGGCCGAGCTCGTCCTCAAGATTGAAGGCGGGCTCGCGCCGTGCGGCTTCGCTCACCGTATTCGCTGCAACACGCGGTTCGAAGCCGACGATGCGAGCAAGCTCGGCCAACGGGTCGTCGTCAGCAAACAGATCGTCTTTTCCGCGCGTATCATACGCAAGTTGTTTCTCAGCCATGCCTATCCCACTCGCAAACGCCAACGCTCAAATGCCAGCGCATTGTGGGGAAATGGTGACGTTATCGCATTTCGTCAGGTGCGGCAGTGCCTGTAATGGCAAGTCCCGACTTCAAAACCGACGCGACGGCGTACACCAGCCCAAGTCTGGCAATACTTGATTCTCGGTTTTTATCATTAACAAATCGTAATTCCGTCTGATCTTTACCTTTGTTCCAATGCGCGTGGAAGGAACTGGCGAGGTCGTAGAGGTAAAAAGCGATGCGATGCGGCTCCTGCGACTGAGCCGCTGCTTCGACGATACGCGGGAATTCGGCAAGCTTGGCGACGAGCTGCAATTCGGCCGGATCGCCAATGCCAGCAACGGCTTTCGCAAGATCGTCAGACGAAAGATCGAGGCCGGGGAAAGCCTCCCTCGCCTGCCGGAAGACCGACATGCAGCGGGCGTGCGCATACTGCACGTAAAAAACCGGATTGTCCTTCGATTGCTCCGTCACTTTGGCGAAATCGAAGTCCAGCGGTTCGGAATTCTTGCGGTAAAGCATCATGAAGCGGACCGAATCACGGCCGACTTCCTCGACGACGTCCCGAAGCGTGACAAAATCGCCAGAGCGTTTCGACATCTTCACCGGCTCGCCGTTGCGATAGAGCTTGACCAGTTGGCAGAGCAGCACCGTCAGCTTCGCCTTACCGTCCGAAACGCCACGCGCAACCGCTTCCAGGCGCTTGACGTAACCGCCGTGGTCGGCGCCGAGCACATAGATCATCTCGTCGAAACCGCGGTCGAACTTGTTCTTGAAGTAGGCGACATCAGCGGCGAAATAGGTGTAGGAGCCGTCCGACTTGATCAGTGGCCGGTCCATGTCGTCGCCCACCTCGGTCGAGCGGAACAGCGTCTGTTCGCGATCTTCCCAATCCTCAGGCAACTGGCCCTTCGGCGGCGGCAACGTGCCCTTGTAGACGTAACCCTTGAAGGTCAGGTCGTTGATCGCCGTGCGGATCGCGGCCGCACCATTGGCATGCAAGGTGCGTTCCGAGAAGAAGATATCGTGATGGACGTTCAGCGCCGCCAGATCTTCCCGGATCATCACCATCATCGCGCTGATGGTGCGATCCTTGACGATCGGCATCCATTGCTCTTCCGGCATGTTGTGCAGCCGCACGCCGTAATCGGCGGCAAGCGACTGGCCGACGGGGACGAGATAATCGCCGGGATAGAGACCGGATGGGATTTCGCCGATCCGTTCCCCGAGCGCTTCGCGATAACGCAGGAAGACCGAGCGGGCGAGCACGTCGATCTGCGAGCCGGCGTCGTTGATGTAATATTCCTTCTCGACGCCGTAACCGGCAAAAGCGAGCAGGTTGGCGAGCGCGTCGCCGACAACGGCGCCGCGGCAATGACCGACATGCATCGGGCCGGTCGGATTGGCCGAGACATATTCGACATTGACCTTGCATCCTGCACCGAGGGTCGAGCGGCCGTAGTCGATGCCGGAGGCGATCATCGAGGCGAGCAGCCGTTGCCAGTAGCCGACGGCGAGACGGATGTTGATGAAGCCGGGACCTGCGACCGAGACATCGGCAACGTCGGCATCCTCTTTGAGCTTGGCGATGATGATGTCGGCAAGCGCGCGAGGATTGGACCCGAGCGGCTTTGCCAGCACCATCGCGGCGTTGGTCGCAACATCGCCATGGCTCGCATCACGCGGCGGCTCGACGGTGATACGGCCGAAATCGAGCTCGGATCGCTTTTCCCTGACCAGATCGATCTGTTCAAGGGCGGTTTTGATCCTGGCTTCGAAGTCGGTAAAAAGGTTCATCGCACTCTTCCATGCATAGGCTGTGCCAAAGGCGCAAATCGGCCTTCGGCGGGCGACCGCTGCCTATCGCAAATCCGGAGTGTGGTCAAACAATCGCCTGTGGGCACTGATTGCATATGTGTCGGTCATGCCGGCCAGATAGTCGCCGACATGGCGAGCCTTCGGCGCATCGGCGAGGCCGGCGATATGATCGACCCAATAATGGCTTTGCATCTCCTTGGGGCTGGCCATGTAGGCGCCGAAAAGATCGGTGACGATCTGGGCAGCGCCGGCGCGGATACGCATGATATCGGGATTGCGGTAGATGCGTTTGAAGAGCATCGCCTTGATTTGCCTGTCGGTTTCGGCCATCGCGTCGGAGAAGGTCGCGATAACCCGGTCGGCAGCGCGAATGTCGGCTGCGCTCTCGGGGCGAAGAACTGAAAGACGCTGCTGCGCGACACCGATCACGTCTTCGACCATACGGGTGATCTGCCGGCGCATGATCTCGTGAGTGAAGCGGCTCGGCTCCAGATGCGGATACCGCGCCCTCACCTCGGCCATCAGCCCGGCCAGAAACGGGATTTCCTCCAGCATGTCGAACGTCAGGTAGCCGGAGCGCAGGCCGTCATCGATATCGTGGGTATTATAGGCGATATCGTCGGCAATCGCCGCGACCTGGGCCTCAAGGCTGGCGTAGGTTGCAAGCTCGAGATCGTGCAGTTCGCAATAATCGAGGATCGGCTGCGGAACCGGGCCGCGAGTGCCGACACCATCCGGCGTCAGCAGCGGACCATTGTGCTTGACGAGGCCTTCAAGACTTTCCCACGTCAGGTTGATGCCGTCGAATTCGGCATAACGCCGTTCCAGCTTGGTCACGATGCGCAGCGATTGGGCATTGTGGTCGAAGCCGCCATAGGGCAGCAGCACCTCGTGCAATGCGTCCTCGCCGGTATGGCCGAACGGCGTGTGGCCGAAGTCGTGCACGAGCGCCACGCCCTCGGCCAGATCCTCGTCGAGTTTCAGGGCGCGGGCGAGCGCGCGGGCGATCTGCGCCACCTCGATCGTATGCGTCAGCCGGGTGCGGTAGTGATCGCCATCCTGGGCGATGAAGACCTGGGTCTTGTGCTTCAGCCGGCGGAAGGCCGTCGTGTGGACGATGCGGTCGCGGTCGCGCTGAAAATCGGATCGCGTCGGACTTTCATCCTCCTGGTAGAGACGCCCGCGCGTCGTCCAGGGGTCCGCCGCATAGACCGCCCTTTCGCTGTTGCCGAAACCCAAAGCCCGCCTGTCAACCGTCATACTTCACCGTCATTCTGCCCGTTGCCGCATCTGCCCATTGACGCCGCTCTGCCCTGTTCATACCTATAGCCCGACGAAACGGCAAAGAGGCGCCCGCCGACCGTTTCGCACATCATGGCCTTTTTGCGAAGCTCATGGTAAGTTCTTTTGATATCAGGCATTTGAACATTTCAGTGCCAAAACCCATTCTCTCCGGATCTTGACCCCGGCAGGAGGAAACATGACGGATACGAGTGTAACCCTTTCAGATGCCGCGGCAAAGCGCATCGCTGCGATCATCGGCGCGGAGGCCGGCAAGAGCGCGCTCCGCGTTTCGGTCGAAGGCGGCGGCTGTTCGGGCTTTTCCTATAAGTTCGACCTTGCCGACAGCGTGGCCGACGACGACGTCGTCGTCGAAAAGAACGACGCGAAAGTGCTGATCGACAGCCTGTCGCTCGTCTACATGGCGGGCTCGGAGATCGACTTCGTCGATAATCTGCTTGGTCAATCCTTCCAGATCAAGAACCCGAATGCGGTGGCAAGCTGCGGCTGCGGCACCAGCTTCTCGATCTGACCATCCAGAAACATTTCGCTGTGCGAACGAACCGGCCGAAGAAGCGCTTCCGGCCGGTTTATCGTCTTGTCCTGTTGTGAAAGACCGCGATAAAAGAAGCGCACGCAGAGAAACAGGACGAAGAGATGAAGATCGCGACTTGGAACATCAACGGCGTCAAGGCGCGCATCGACAATCTGACGCAATGGCTCAAGGATTCCGATCCCGATATCGTCTGCCTGCAGGAGATCAAGACGATCGACGAAGGTTTTCCCAGGCTGGAGATCGAGGCGCTCGGCTATCACGTCGAGACGCACGGCCAGAAAGGCTTCAATGGTGTGGCGATCCTCTCCAAGACTTCGCCTTCCGAAGTCAACCGCGGCCTGCCCGGTGATGCGCTGGACGAACAGTCCCGTTTCCTCGAGGCGGTGTTCACGCTGCCGGACACGCGCATTCTACGCGTCTGCTGCATCTATCTGCCGAACGGCAATCCGGTCGAAACCGAGAAATATCCCTACAAGCTCGCCTGGATGGAGCGTCTGCGGATTTTTGCGGCCGAGCGCCTCGCCTATGAGGAAATTCTGGTGCTCGCCGGCGATTACAACGTCATTCCCGAGCCGCACGACTGCTTCGACCCAAAGGTCTGGGAAAACGATGCGCTGTTTCTGCCGCAGACGCGGGAGGCATTCCGCAGGCTCGAAAACCTCGGGCTGACCGATGCGGTGCGCGCGACGACGGATGCAACGCAGCTCTATTCTTTCTGGGACTATCAGGCGGGTGCGTGGCCGAAGAACAACGGCATCCGCATCGACCACCTGCTGCTATCGCCGGAGGCTGCCGATCGAATGACGTCGGCGGCGATCGAAAAACATGTGCGGGCCTGGGAAAAGCCATCCGACCACGTGCCTGTCGTTGCCCATTTCGATTTTGCGGCCTGATATTCGCAGCCCATAGCACTGCTCATTGCAAACGCGCGACCGGGCGCTGCATATGGCAGGCTTCAGTCGTCGGAGCCGCTCGCGATGGCATGGGACAGCGATACCGCCGTGCGGCGGTCGGCCTCGTTCGCAACCGAGAAGGCCTGCTCCTGCAGCGCTTCCATCCAGCCGCAGTCTTTGGGCTTGCAGCGGTCGAGAGCGGCGGTCATCAGCGCCAGACCGCGCGCCGTCTGGCCTTCATCGAAGAGAATATTTCCGAAAACCGCCATGGCGCCGGGATGGCCACTCTTGCGCGCCTGGTTCAACCATTTCTTCGCCTGCTGCGGGCTGGCCTTGCCGCCCTCGCCGGCCAGCATCATCTGCGCCAGCTGGAACTGCGCCTCGGGAACGCCAAAGGTGGAGGCCACCTGGAAATAAAGCTGGCGGGCCTGGGTGAGATCAATCTTGACCGGGCTGCCCGATATGCCGTGCTTGTAGTAATTGGCGAGCGAGAGAAGCGCGTTGACGAAGAAGCCGGTGTCTTCCGAGCCGGGTTCGACACCCTGCTGGGCAATCTCACTGTAGATCTTGAAGGCTTCGAAATCATCCTGGGTCACGCCGTCGCCGTCGGCATACATATTGGCGAGCGCCCAGCGCGAACCGGTATGGCCTTTTTCGGCGGCGTATTTGTAAGCTTCGACCGCCTCCTCCTTCTTTCCGTTTTTATAGGCCTTGAAGCCGAACTTGAAGAGGTCGAAGGGACCGGATTCCTTGCTGACGTCGCTTTTGATGTCGAAAGCGCGAACCGGGCCGGACATTGCCAACGCGATTCCTAAACCCATCAGCATGAATTTGAACAATTTGAACTCGGACGTTACCATTTCAACCGATTTCTTTCGTTCATCGCAGGCAGCCGGCGCCGGCGCCGGGCAGACCGTGGATGTATTCATTCGAGGCGAGCGATCCCGCGGCGAGCTCCATGGCTCCTTTGCCCGCGTCGCATCCAGCCCATTGGCCTTTTCCCGGCCGAATTTTCGGCATGTCATCTAGAACCACCCGGCTCCCGGCATGGCCCGACTGCAATCTGCCTGGCATTCCTTTGGCAGGCGCGGCATCCGCCTTCCTGCCCTTATTGCTTTCGTAAACAGCAAATGTGACGAAACCAGTATCGGCTTCTCCGCCAAAGCAGCGCCGCTCAGGCGCGCGGGTCGAAAAAACCGGCATTGGATGAATCGACAACTTCATTGCAAGGTCTGATCTGCGGCCGGAACAGCCTTGTTCAAAAAGCGAAACAGCCGCAATCGAACGATTGTCGCCAATCGCGTCGCATGATCTGTTGTTGCCGGAAAAAAATCGACCCATGCTACTCTTTACACGCACCTTCAGTCTGCCGTCTCGTCGCCTGCCAATAGCGCTGCGCCCTCTTTGTGGCGGGAAATAGACAAAATCGCCCCGCCGCCACCATATGCCAACCGTCGTGAAAAAGTGTTGCTGAATCGTCACAAATTCGGCGCGGGAATAGTATGAATAAGTATGATTAACGGGCGCAAAAATAGAAGAGCCCGACAGGGCCGGGCTTTCAATTCTTCAAATCGGAGTATTAGAACTTAACCTTTAGGCTCGTCGACAGTGCAGTGACCAGATCGTTGCCAAAGGAATAGGAGACCTTATCTCCATAGGTGACGCCGTCCTGGGTCAGAACGCCGGACGAACCGCTCGTCAACAGACCCACGGCGCCGGCGATGCGCCATTCGATATGTTCGGTCGGCGTGTAGGCTGCACCGACACCCAGCGTCCAGCTGTCTGTCTGCGCACCGTAGCCATGGCTGGTGCCGCGGTCCCAGGTCAGGCTGACCGCACCGGCCCATTGATCCGTGAACTTGTGGCCGACACCACCGGAGATCGTCCAGCCATCACGATAAAGAAGGTCGAGCGAGGTCAGACCACCCGCGGGGCACGACAGGCCGTTGGTCGGGCAGAATGCTACCGACTGCAGGACGCTCCAATTCGTCCATTTAACCGATCCGAATGCAAGCCAATCCGGAGCTATACCGGTCTGAACCTTCAGCTCCAGAGAGTCCGGAGCCTCTGCGGAACCAGACACGGGCGTGATTAGGCCGCCATATATCGGCACAACCGGAACCTGACGCAGATCAACAGTTCCGGTCAAGTCGTCGTACTTGACGCGGCTGTTATAAACCAGGCTCGCACGCATAGCATATTCCGGGATCTCGTAAGCAAGACCAGCGCGCCAGCCCCAGCCGCTGTCTTCGAGGTCAAGGCGACCGACGCCGGTGCCGGTGCCGAGCAGAAGCGGAAGCGTTGAAACCAGACGTTCCTTGAAGCCCTCGACTTCCTGATAGAAGGCGCCGCCGATAAAGCGAAGCTGCCCGGGACCGACGTCAAAACGATAGGAGCAAGTGCCGCCATAGTTGCGGGTCTTGATTTCCGTTTCGATGTTGTCGTTGGCGCCAGCCCAGTTCAAACCCGGATCGGAATGGCCGCCAAAGGGTTCGGAATAATCGACAAGGCAGTCGATTGCGTCGCCGAAACCAGCCTTAAAGCCAATATAGGGGATAGTGTAATTCGAGGTCTCGTCGGCACTGTTCGGGCGGCTGTTTAGATTGCCACCGCCCGTAAATATCGACGTATTCGTGTCGCGGACGTCCTTCAGCTTGCGCTGCGGGGTGACGTAGGTAACGCCCGACTGGAACGAAAAAGGCGACGTATCAAACAGTTGATCAATATTGTAGCCGCCGCGTTCCAAGCCGCCGGCGAAGGCCGGCGATGCAAGCGACGAAAGAAGAACGAGCGACGTTACGCCCTTGGAAAACCTACGCGATGCCATTGTGTCTCCCCCACTCCAGCAATTGATGTGACGCCACTCTAGTAAGTGTTCGCCTGACATGGCAACGCAGCCCACGGCAGCGCTCCCGAGCATTGCAGTGGCCAACTTACGTAAAGAAATTGACGGACACGTCAAAAAAACTGGTTAATAAAATTTTATTCCGAAACCATTGGGTTTCAGCCTGGCTTTTGGGTTTTCATTCCAAACATTGCGGAAGCTGTATCAATCCGACAACAGTGGCAGTTTTCGCCCGCAGGATGCCTGTAGGGCCACAATCCACAGGCTGAGCGCCTGAAATCAACCCCTTTCAAGGCCGAATCACGAGGCGCCCGGAACGACAAAAGACGCGCCCGAGGCCGGGCGCGTCTTTGAAATAACTTACCAAAATGGGCGAAGAAACTTATCCGGCTTCGCTCACCCTGGAAAGGGCGATCTTCAGGCTCGCCATCTGCCCCTTCAGTTCCTCTAAACGCTCGCGCTCGGCCTCGACCACTTCGGGATTGGCGTTGGCGACGAACTTCTCGTTGGAGAGCTTGCCGTCGATGCGCGACATTTCGCCTTCCATTTTCGCAATCGCCTTTTCGAGACGCGCCTTTTCGGCGGAGAGGTCGATCAGATTGCCGAGCGGCAGGCAGACGGTGGCCTCGGCGACGACGATCTGGGCTGCTCCCTTCGGCGCATCGTCAGCCAGCGATATCGCCTCGACACGCGCGAGCCGCTTGATGGCGGCGTCGTGGCGGAACAGCCGTTCGCGCGTCAGGTTGTTGGCCTTGACGACGACGAGCGGCGCTGTCGCCGACGGCGGCACGTTCATTTCGGCGCGCACGGAACGGATGCCGGAGACGAGGTCGATCAGCCAGTTGATCTCGTCGGCAGCCGCGTCGTCGGCGTAAGACGGCGACGGCCATTCGGCATGGCAGACCAGCGTGTCGCGCTCTTTGCCTTCACCTGCCGTATGCGCCCAGAGCTCTTCTGTCATGAAGGGCATGAAGGGGTGCAGCAGCTTGTAGATCTCTTCAAGAACATAGGCGCTGCAGGCCTGGGCTTCGCCCTTGGCGCCCGCATCCTGACCGTTGAAGACCGGCTTCAGCAGCTCGAGATACCAGTCGCAGACCTCGTTCCAGACGAAGCGGTAGAGCGCGCCGGCGGCATCGTTGAAGCGGAAGGCCTCGAGCGCTTCCGTAACGTCACGTTCCGTACGGGCAAGTTCCGTCAGGATCCAACGATTGATGGTGAGTTCGGCCGCCTCCGGCACGAAATGCGGATCGCTCTTTGCACCGTTCATCTCGGCAAAACGCGTGGCGTTCCAGAGCTTGGTGCCGAAATTGCGGTAGCCGGCGATGCGGGCCGGATCGAGCTTCACGTCGCGGCCCTGTGCGGCCATGATCGCCAGGGTGAAGCGCAGCGCATCGGCACCGTATTGGTCGATCAGTTCCAAGGGGTCGATGACGTTGCCTTTAGACTTCGACATCTTCTGCCCGTTCTTGTCGCGCACCAGCGCGTGGACATAGACGGTATTGAAGGGCTCAACGGGGTTTCCGTCCTCATCCTTCATGAAGTGCAGGCCCATCATCATCATGCGGGCGACCCAGAAGAAGATGATGTCGAAGCCAGTGACGAGAACGTTGGTCGGATAATAACGGGCGAGTTCCGGCGTTTCGTCCGGCCAGCCGAGTGTCGAGAAGGGCCAGAGAGCGGAGGAGAACCACGTGTCGAGCACGTCCTCGTCCCGCGTCAGGATCTCGCCCGGCTTGAAGTTTTCGAGGAGGTCCTCGACATAGGCCTTCATCGGCCCCTCATGTGAAAGGTAATGCTGGATCGCCGCCTGCAACGCCTCTTCCTCCGTCTTTTCGACGAAGACCTGGCCGTCCGGGCCGTACCATGCGGGGATCTGGTGACCCCACCAGAGCTGACGGGAAACGCACCAGGGCTGGATGTTTTCCATCCATTCGTAATAGGTCTTGTCCCAGCTCTTCGGCACCATTCGGGTGCGGCCTTCGCGAACCGAAGCGATCGCCGGTTCGGCGAGCGTCTTGGCATCGACATACCATTGCTCGGTCAGCCGCGGCTCGATCGGCACGCCGCCGCGATCGCCGTGCGGGACCATGTGCTTGTGCGGCTCGATCTTTTCCACGAGACCGGCCTCTTCGAAAATCTCGACGATGACCTTGCGCGCAAAGAAGCGATCCTGCCCTTCCAGGCGATCCCAGGCGCCGTGCAGCGCCGCCGGATTATCGAGACCTTCGAGGAAATCCTCATTGTCCTTGATGGTGATCGTGCCGTCGCCATTCATGATATTGATGATGCGAAGGCCTGCGCGCTTGCCAACGTCGAAGTCGTTGAAATCATGCGCAGGCGTGATCTTCACCGCGCCGCTGCCAGCGGCCGGATCGGCATAGTCGTCGGCAACGATCGGAATCCTGCGGCCGACGATCGGCAGAATGACATGCTTGCCGACAATGCCCTGGTAGCGTTCGTCTTCCGGATTGACGGCAACACCGGTATCGCCAAGCATTGTCTCGGGCCGTGTTGTTGCGACAACCACATAATCGCGCGTCTCGAATTCGGTCGGTTTGCCTTCCTCATCGAAAGCGATCGGGTACTGGTAGGTGACGCCCTTTTCCAGCGGATAGCGCAGGTGCCAAAGATTGCCCTTGACCTCGTGCTGTTCGACTTCGATATCGGAAATCGCCGTCAGCAGCTTCGGATCCCAATTGACCAGGCGCTTGTCGCGGTAAATCAGGCCTTCTTTGTAGAGCGTGACGAAGACCTCGAGAACGGCCTTCGACAGGCCTTCGTCCATGGTGAAGCGTTCGCGCGACCAGTCGCATGAGGCACCCAGGCGCTTCAGCTGATTGAAGATCAGGCCGCCCGATTCAGCCTTCCACTCCCAGACCTTGTCGATGAAGGCGTCGCGGCCCATGTCGCGGCGGCCCGGCAGTTGCTGTTCCATCAGCTTGCGCTCGACGACCATCTGCGTGGCGATGCCGGCGTGATCCATGCCCGGCTGCCAGAGCACGTTCTTGCCGCGCATGCGCTCGAAACGCACCAGGATGTCCTGCAGCGTGTTGTTGAGCGCATGGCCCATATGCAGCGAACCGGTGACATTCGGCGGCGGGATGACGATGGTGAAGGTCTCGGCCCCGGGCTTGGCGTTGGTGCCGGCGCGGAAGGCGTCCTCTTCATCCCATTTCGCTGCGATTTTTGGTTCGACGGCGGCGGAATCATAGGTCTTGTCGAGCATTTTCTGACCAGTTTTCGAGGTTCGAGGGTGGCGTTTGTAAATAGGATGGCCACGGCCAAGTCAATAAAAAAGCCGCCCCGGAGACCGGAGCGGCTTTTCCAAGAAAAAGCAATCCGATCAGCGGCGCGGGCCGCGCGCCACGCGCTCGATTTCCTCGCGCACCAACCGCTCTACCAGCGTCGGCAGATTATCATCGAGCCATTCGCGCAGCATCGGGCGCAGCATGTCCTCTGCGATTTCATCCAGCGAACGGCGCTCCGCGCCGTCGATCGCCGCAGCAAGCTCCTCGAAGGAACGGCTGATCTGCAGACCGGCATCTTCGGAGAGAAGCGTCGGCTGGACCTCATCGACAACGCTCGGCAGGAAGCGCTCGGTCGACGGACCGGCGGGCTCCAAGGCAGGCAGCGCCGTTTCGACGACCGCGGCCGGCTCGGCGACGGCGACCCGTGGCGTTTCGACAGGAGCCGGCTCGGCCGGCTGCTGAACGCCATGCGGCGGAACGGGTGCGGCAGCGGCCGGGGAAACAGGCTGGACCGGCTGCGGCTGCGGCGCCGTAGCGCGCGACGGTTCCGGCGTCACGGCCGGCTGCGGTTCGGGCTGACGGAAGCCGCTCGGAATTTCCCGTAGGGCCTGACCGGCCTGCACGGCGCTGCGCTCTGAGGCGGCGCGCACGCGGGCGGCGACATCGGCAAGCGACAACGCGCGGGCCGGCGCTTCCGTCTCGGGGGCGGTCCCGGCCGAATTGGCGGCGACGAAACGCGGGTCGGAAGAGCGCATGATCGGTTCGGGAAACTCGACGCCGGCATAGGTGTCATCCACGGTCAGATGGATCTCGGAGCCGTTCACGTCCTCGTCGGAGCCGTAAACCGGCGGCAGGGATGCGGAAATCGCCTTTCCGGCGCCGGGTTCATTGCTTTCGATGATCTGGCGGATGGAGGCCAGAATTTCTTCCATGGACGGTTCACGCGCTACACTTGGCTGAGCCATATCTATCCCCGTTATCCCAAAACAACGACCGGATGGTGTGGAGCGTTCATCCGAATCACCACGACCTTAGAATACCCCAGACGTGAAAAAAATCATCGCGAATCAAATGAATGCGGCCATGCACAGTTTTGTTACCGAATGATTGCCGCCGGCATTTCGCGGCTAAGGCGTCAGGATAAATGATGTTTGTGAAGGGTTTCCGGCAGCGCGAACGAATCCGCCCGGAAATCCGAAGCGATCTTGCGGGCGGATGCGCCGATTCAAGCTGTCACGGCGTCCTTTGCACGCCTGAAAAGACACGCGGCGCGCAATAAAAACGGGCGCCATCGGCGCCCGTCGCTGAAATTCACCGCGGAGAACAGCCTCAGAAAACGAATTCGCGCGCCTTGGCAAAACCCGGCAGCGGCTTGACCGAAGCGTTGAAGAAGACATTCTCCGAAATGGCACCGCGCTCGGCGACGAAGACCTTGGCGCGGGCTGCATTGCCATGACCCTCGACCGTGACCAGACGGCCGCCATCGCGCAATTGACCGAGAAGAGCGGCCGGAACTTCCTCGACCGCGCCATTGATGAAGATCAGGTCATAGGGAGCGCCGGCAGGGTAGCCCTTTTCGAGTGGCCCGGTCACGACTTCCACCTTGCCGTAGCCGGCAAGCTTTGCCTTCGCCTCGGCGGCCAGCGCCTCGTCGCATTCGAGCGCGATGACGGAGCCGGCGATCATCGACAGCAGCGCCGATGTGTAACCGGTGCCGCAGCCGACTTCGAGAACGAAATCATCCTTGCTGATGGCCGCCAGTTGCAGCAGCTTGGCGAGCGGCGAAGCTTCCATCAGGAAGCGGGCCGGCTTGCCCGGGGCAGCAGCGGAGATCTCGACGTCGTTATCGACATAGGCCAGGAGCTTTGCCTTCTCCGGTACGAAAGCCTCACGCGGCACCGTGAGAAACGCAGTCAGCACGGAATGCGAGGTAACGTCCGTCGTGCGAACTTGGTTGTCGACCATCTTTGCGCGCGCTGCTTCGAAATCCATCATGTCCTCTCGCTCTTGAAAAGCGGTTCCTGTCCCCTGTCTCTTAATCTCCGACACGGATGCTTTCAAGGCTTGGCAGCAGTCGGCGAAAAGAATCCGGCGGACGCCTCTTTGGCGCCACGGGGGGCAAGAGGCCGCAGCCCAAACGTGGAATCCCTGGCCCCTTCATGGTATGATTTGCAGCCGAGGAAATAGGAGGAGCAGGCCATGTCTGCGATTTTCGAATATCTCACGCTGTTCGATTTCTTCATCCTCGCAGCGCTCATCGGCATCTTCTGCTGCGGGCTGCTGGACGGTGAAACGACCTGAAGAGAGCGCGCTCCGGCATGGCTCTGATGGCGCCGGCCAGAATCTGATGCGGGCGGAGGCGGGCTGCGCACGCCGCCTGAAATAAGCTGGAGCGGGCGACGCGCGATCGTCTCGAAATTATCGAGGTTTCGCAATCATTTATCAGCGGTGGGGAGAAATTGGAGGCCTCGCCCGGAATTGAACCGGGGTACAAGGATTTGCAGTCCTCTGCGTCACCACTCCGCCACGAGGCCTCACGCGCTCATCATCTGAGCCGTGGCGAGCGTTTAGAATGATCGTAAGGAAATCGCAAGAGGGCATTTTGGAAAAACGCCATTCCGCCACAGCCGAGAAGACCATTTTCCATCCCGGGACAGGCCCCGGCCCAAGCTGAACTTCATCTCGGCGATCACGTCCTGTTTCGAACCAACCACAGCATTTGAACCAGCTCTTAACTTGACTTCGAACGCCTGCCCGCCATTTTCCGCCCCGGGAGGTTATAGGAGCTGCTGTATGGAATGGGCTGCCCTCAAGTCAAATCAGGGTCGTGCGGCGTATAATGCCGAAACCGGCGATCTCCGCGTAAAGTTCTCCGGTTCCGCGGCGGTACGACATGCCGACATTCCGCCACATGTCTACCAGAACCTGCTGGAAACGAACGATCCCCATTTCTATTACCAGTACTATATCGCCCCATCGCGCGTCTCGCCGGCTCGCCGAGGGCCGATCTCGATGATCTCCTACGGACTGAAGCTCGTTCTGCTGCTGGCCGCCTGCAGCCTGTTGATGGCAACCGACCTCGATCCGGGCCATGACGTGGTTTTCGAGGAAAGCCAACTGAGATCGAATTAGAACCGCATGCGCCCTGGATCCATGCGTCTCGATCCCGACAGCCTGCAGCGCGCAATCAGGCAACGATGCTAACCGTCGCAAGAGAGGTCCTGCTCCGGGAGCGGTAGCGGCGATCATCCCGGCCACGGTCGTTCTCGCCGTCGCGCTCATTACGGCCGTTAAAATTGCGATAGTTGCGAGGCCCGCTATAGCCGCCGCCCTGGCCTTGATCGATGACGCAGCCTTCCGGACGGCGGCAGATACCGCTGGCATCAAATCCGCGGCTGTCGACGGCCTGGGCTCCCGCGGAGCCTGCCGAAAGAATCGCCGCCGCTGACAGGACGACAATCAGGAACACCTTCATTACCTCACCCCGGACTATCGTGGCGCGTTTGGAGCTCCATAAATCACGAATGCGAAATGCGATCCACAGTTCCGCGGAGCTCTGCGGCAACCGCCTCACCCGGCCGGCCCTCGCCGCCTGTGCCACCAGACGGCCAGCCGGCGCCGAAGCCGGCGCGCTATGGGAAGATCATGCGAGAGCACCAAGAGGCCGAGCGGCAGCATCCAAAAACCGAGGATCGGAAGAAAGCCCAGCAAGCCGCACAAGACGAGGGCCATGCCGATTGCCATCCGTCCGACGCGCGAACGCGGCATACCGATGCTGAAGGAGCCGAGCATAAGCCTGTGGCTTGCGTGATCAATGCCGAAGCGCCGTGCCTGCACCCTGCGCTTCTCGCTGCCCTTGCTGTCCCGGAGATCATCCCTATTTGTCATTTCCAAGAGATGGGCATAGGCCACCCAAATACAAGTTCATTTCATTTTTTTGAAAAAACCGCTTGGCAAATCGGGCAAGCATTTGTATTAGCCCACTCACACCGCGCCAAGCAGTGATCCCTGGTAGCTCAGCGGTAGAGCATTCGACTGTTAATCGACAGGTCGCCGGTTCGAATCCGGCCCGGGGAGCCATTTCTAGAAATAAGTGCCTGTTTTTGTTGAGAAATCCGAAGGCAGGCACTTACTTCCCCGCTCTCCCCCCTTTTGAAACGCGCGTTCTGCGGTTCGACTCCTGTGGATAACTTCGACCGTGCTGGATCTTCTAGCGCCATGCCATTCATCACCGTACACTCCCTCAGCGTTCGCGGTGCCATCCCGATTAATGATACGGACCGATCGAGTTTGCGTAATCTGCTGCTCGGCATGAAGTTCGGCCTTAATCGCCTAGGCCCAGAGGATGTGCTTCAGGCAGTGCCCGGTCAGAAGCCGGCAGCTTTTCAGTTTGGCTTCGAAGGCGAACGCGTCGTCGTGGTTGATCAGCCTCTTAGAACTCGAGAGCGCGATAGGGACATCGCCGCTGCAGCATTGGAAGCGGCCACCGAGAAGGGCGTCTATGTTGGTGAGCAGCTGGCTCAGTCGAACTGTTCGCCTCGCTTGAGGGAAGCGTTCAAGTCACTCCAGGACAAGCTCGAGGCCCGCTCTAACATCATTCAGGTCGGGATGTACAACCAGACATGTGGACGTGTCTTGCAAGGGGATGTCGAGGAACTGTCCCCCACGCTTTTCGAGCTACTGCGATCACACGTCGAACTGGTCTTTGCTGCGGCGTCGCAGTTTGAAGATTGGCGGGTATTCCGTGAGAATGCGGCGGACATAGATCGAGACTCCGTCGCCGCACTTGCCCAAAGCACCATCGCTTTAGTACGGGACCTTAGGGCGCAACAGGGCACAGATCCTAATGTAGCGGCCGCTCTCGATACTGTGGTGGGCTGGACGCAAGACAAAGCGGCTGACAAACGCGACGTGCTTGCTCTTACCGGCACTCTGCAAAACCTATGGTCCCTCGCAGCTAAATCTGCGCTCGCCAAGGAAGTTGCCAGCGAGGGTCGCAAGCTCGTAGCTAAAGCTATCATCGCAACTCTTCTGGCCGCCACCACGGCCGGTGCTCTCGCAGCTTTCGGCAAGGTGCCTGGAGCGGAGTGGATCGAGACGACCGTCGCGTATTTCAAATCTGCGACAGAAAGCACTCCAGCTCCGCTTGATAAGAATCCGTAGCCCCGCCCGAAGGCGAGGCCAATCCAACTACTGCTTATAATTCCCCTCCCTGTCCGATACCCTGATCCCCGCGCAGCGAAGCTGGTCAGATCCAGACAGGTAGCGGCGCAGATTGCCCCACTGCATGTTTTTATGACGCGGGCAGTTGCCGTTGGTTTTATGCGGCTTGCACAGCCCGCAGGCGGCTATGCGCGGTCGCTTTCTCTTGTGATGCATGGTGATCTCCGAACGAAGTCGGTGCGCCCCGATGGCGCACGCGTTTCTGTCGGAGATGGATGGTGGTGCTGTTCATCTTTCCTCTTTACTACAGCAGCGAGAAACGGAAAAGCCGCCGGCTGGTGAGGCCGACGGCGCGCTTGTGGTGGCATGGCAGTGAGTTCTGCCCGCCGACGATGCGGCTCGCCGACGGGCAGGCAGCCGGCCGCCACCGGCTATCTACGCGGCGCGCTCGGCGCCGCAGCTTCAATTAATTCCCAAAGTTCCCCGCGGCGGTACGTCGTATATAAGAGCCAATCCATGGCGCCACGCTCCTCGTTGCAGCGCTTGCATGCCAAGGCGATGTTGTCCCGATTGTTGCGCCCGCGGTCGGCCCGCCGGCGCAAGTGCTCCAGCGTCTCGGCATTCGGCGGCTGCTTCCACGGTGGCCGATCACTCAGAACCATCGGCTGGAGGCAGTAACAGCAGCAGCAGCAGCCCTGCTTCTGGCGTATCTTGATGCGGTTCTGCACGATTGATTTTCGCGGGTTTGCGACCGGCGTGCCTTTTTCGGAGTAGGCAACGCCGCCTTCGTCGCGCAAAAGTTTCTGCTCTCGCGTCAGGTCAGCCATGGTGCGAGCAAGCATCGCGGCGAGCTCAAGCTGGTGAGATGACCACTCCGACCGGGCGTACTCGGCGATCACATTCCGAAAGAATGGGAAGTCGTCGAGCGGCTGACCTGCCACGGGTGATGGTCCTAAAGATCAACGCCAAAGAATTGGCGATTGAGACGTTGCTGGATGCTCCTGCAGACCAGGCCAAGGTAGCAATGCGCAACTGGCGAGGAAATTTGTCTTGCCAACCAAATCCCCAACGCAGGCCGACACCTTGCCTAGGAACGACTTGCTGGTCACCAAGGAGGCCGTCGTCGGTGAGCATATTATCCGCCAGTACGAGAACGGCACTGTTCAGGTCCTGCGGAATGGCCAGATAGTCACCCCGCATTACCTCTTCTACGCGAGCTGTCGATCGAACTCGGCATAGATCATCTTAACAGCACAGGAACGCCAAAAAACACCCGTCACCTGGGCGATCAGATCATCCGCGAATTGCTTGCGCGGCAGCAAGAGGCATCAACGCAAGACGAATAGGAAAGAGGCTCGCCCGGCGAACTCGCGGGTTTGCAGCGTCCGCGCCGAGGGGGACGATTGCGCCCCCGATGATCATGGATATCGGTAGGCAGCAGCCTCTGGGGAGCGGCCATCAGGAACCGCCGAATAACTCAAGCGTTCAGTCTCCTCCAAAATCGCGCCAGCGTTGTTGTATTTAATTTACTTCTAAATTAGGATTTAGTAGTGTTCTCCCTTGGAGGGGGGAATTTCTATGGAACGCATCGAGCCGGAAAATGCAGATTCAAATATGGCAACTAAGGTCTGGTCGGTGACGGAGTTCTGCTCGCGGCATCGATTGGACGATGAAGAAGAAACGAGGCTACTCCGGCTATTTGGACCATTCGCGACCGCATGCGAACTCCTGTACAACGCCAAACGTGCGCCGAAGTTTAGATAGTTATGCCCGGCTCATCGCTGGCCGAGCGTCCGTCGCAACGATCTTCATCACCCCGCCGCCCGAATTGGCAGCAGGCGTCATGTTGGCGACTATCATGGTCAGCCAACCATCGCGTTGGTCAGCGGTCCGAAGTCTCTGGCGCCTCGGCCGCGATTCTTGGTTGCGAAGTAGCGACCCTTGATTTCGCGGGTGTCGTCTACGCGCTCCGATACGCCGCAAGCCGCGAGGAATGCGTCAAGGCGCGCTGATCGACGCTTGCCACTCGATCGGTGAGGAACGTCAATGTTGCCTCTTCCCGGTATCCGGCGCCGACGGGCTGGGCGCAGATGGTAAGGCGCACCAGTTCATCAGCGTCATCGACGACTTCGACGTCGGCAACCTGCCAGCCATACCAGCCGCGGACAGTAGCCATGCGATTGGCAGCTGTACACTCAACGATCGCGACATCTTCGGGTTTCTCGATCATGGTGAACGCGATGACTTCGGTAAGGGACGGACCTTGAATTTCAGAAATGCGCATGTGTCTCCTCTCGCCGGCGCGTGGCCGGTCGGCAGCTGGTGGTGATGTGGTGGCGGAAGCTATGTCGGCGGAGGTGGCCGTATTGTTCAGAAATCAGGCCGCCCGGGCAGCGATCTTGGACTGGATCCAATCGGCGACTTCGCTCCTGATGAAGGCTAGCCGTCGATCGCCCAGGTCAACGGCTACCGGAAAGCGACCATCGGCGCGGTATCGGTTCAGCATTGTTCTGGACATGCTGGTCAGTCGGTATGCGTCTTTTAGCGAGATGAGTGCCGGGATGTTGTCGTTTGCAGTGTTCATTGGGTTTCCTCTTCGACGCGGACGGAGTCCAAGCGTCGGCCAAAACGGTGAAATCGAAAGGGGAGGAAAGCCGGCATCAGCCGGGTTACTGTTGACCGACGCGATATAGCGCCGCGTGCCCGGCACGCTCGGCAGCGATGCTGCTAGCTATAGACGTGGGCTTATGGAGCCACGCCTCTTACAACTATGATGTTGGCGTAAACATACATGTTTGTCAATTTGGTTACTTTGGACAGATGCTTGCCCATCGCCGAGGCGTCTCGCCGGCACAGAAAAAGGCCGCCGAAGTGACGAGCTCGGCGGCCTGATTTTTCCACCAAAATTGGTGTTGCAACAATTCCACCGAAGCAATCCCTCTTCGGTAGGACTAGGGGGCACCCATGAGCGCTAAGCTCACCCTTCAAGTCCGGTTCGGCAAGTGGAGAGTGACGATCTCCATCGGCCGTTAACTGGGGGCCGGAGGGGTCTAGCCACCCCTCAGGTTCCCGGAAATATAACGAAGAAGAGGGTCGAATTCAATGTCCGTGCGGCAGGAGGAAATCCGCCCATTCCTGCATAAGGGTGCGCCGCCGCTCCAGTGCGTCCGACCGCGCATACGACCGCTCGACCGCATCGCCGACCGCGTGAGCAAGCGCAGCTTCCGCGATCTCGCGCGGAGCATGTGCGACGTCCGTCGCCCAGTCGCGGAACGCGCTCCTGAATCCATGGACGGTAAATTGTCCACCGCCTGCGGTTACCAGTGCCTTGCCGAGGCTGGCATCAGACAATTGTTTTCCATTCCTCACGCCTGGATAGACGAACTCGTTGACTGACTGCTTCTTCATCACTTCAAGGAGTTCGATCGCCTGTTCGGAAAGTGGAACACGGTGCTCTTTCCGCCCTTCATTCGAATAACTGGAATGGTCCAGATCTTCTTAGCTAAATCAAATTCGGGCCAAACCGCACCGCGCACCTCGCCGGATCTGCAGGCAGTAGGCACCGCAAGCTCGAGCGCCTTTGAGGTCACGCCGGGCACTGCTTTAAGCGCCTTCGCGAAGGCTGGCGCCTGGCTGTGCGGCATCGCGGCGTAATGTGTTCGAGTGGTCAACTCGTCGGGTTTGTGCAGCACGTGCTCAAGGTTCCCTCGCCATGCCGCCGGGTTACCGCCGCTCCTGTGCCCCTCGACCTTGGCGGCGTCCAGCACCCGTTCAACGGCCTCACGCAGCTTTTCTGCTGTTTCCTGTTTGCCGCCCCAAAGAGGTTTCAGAGTGTGTACGAGGTCCGCGTTGGTGATGTCGGCTGGCAACTTGTTCCTGATCGCCGCCGCATGGTTCTCAAGCAGGTTGCGCCACCTCGCCTCAGTTTTTGCACCACGCCACCGGCCAGCCTTAACAGCTGCATCAATGAAGGCGTCGGCATACTCTCCAAATGTAATTTTCTTCGGAGCTGCCGCCTGGGCAGACTTGCGCTCCGCAACCGGATCAATTCCTTGCCGCACCAAAGCCCGCGCCGCATCTGCCTTATCCCTTGCGGCGCTAGCCCAATCGTGTGAAGTGGCCCAAGCCCATTTCGCGCCGTCGGCCGGCGTAGCTATAATTGAAGATCCAATATCGCCCATCGCCCTTCGTCACGAGGTAAAGGCCGCCGCCGTCGCGCAGCTTCGCTGCCTTGCTAGCCGCTATGGACTTCACAGTCAGAACGTTCTTGGTATGGCTCCCCATCCTATCCTTCCCCACAATTTCCCCGCACTTGGGGTACGCGCTATAAATAGGCTTCGTGGACGCAATGGACAAGTTATCCAAGCAAAAACAATGCACTATCGAGCCGCACGTTTTCAATATGGACGTCTTGGGCCGCAAAATTTATCCGGCCCGGGGAGCCATTTTTCAAGTAAGCGCCTTTTTGTGACAATCCGAAAGCAGGGGCTTTTTTCCCAACTTTCCCTCCGTTTTAGACCGCCGGCATTCGCGCCGACGGCTCAAATGGCCCGGGCACTGCCAACTAAAAATTGAAATACACACTCACACCTGAACGGCGGCGGGGGTAATAGTCGCGATAGCCGTAATAGTCGCGATAATACCGCGGACGGTAGCACGAGTCGTAGTACCGGCAGTCGCGGTGAGCGTACCGGCGCTTCTTCCAGTGGCCGTACGCATGTCCATTGCCATGACGACGGTGTTTGACCTGCTCGACATCAGCGGTGTGCATAGCTACTGCTTTTGGCACTGCGATCGGAGTGGCGTTCAGCGGCAGAGCGAAACATGCGGCCAAGACTGTCGCTGCGACTGCGGGGAAAAGCTTGTTCATCGGGGCATCCTTTCAGCCCGCGAGTCTGGGTTAATAGGCATTAACCTAACATGAACGGCTCTCCGCCGTGGACTTTCCAGAAAGAGATCGGCCGGCGCGATGCAAGTCCTAACTATTACTTGTGCGTGTAGCGAAGATCTCAGTCCGACCGGAACTTTGCAAGCGCCCCTTCGTTAAAACAGTAGGATCGCACGGTGTTCCTCCGTGTGATTCGTTTGTCAGAACTTGCCCCGTCTCGGCGGGGCTTTTTTTGGGGTTCGGCGCTCACCGCACTCGCGGAACGAGGCGGGCCCCAAGCAAGTTTGAACGTCGAGAATAAGCATTTTGGATAGGCGCGGCAAATCACCGGACCGAAGACCGACGGAGTCCCCGCCCCGGTGCATGGCGATTACCAAGTTTGGCGACTATACCAGTCATCGATGTCTTTCTTGGCACGGTCTTTCTCGTAGCCGTAGCGCTCTTGGATCTTGCCTTCGAGCTGATCGCGCTTACCATCGATGACGTCAAGGTCATCGTCGGTCAGCTTGCCCCACTGCTCCTTGACCTTGCCTCTCATCTGCTTCCAGTTACCTTCGACGCGGTTCCAATCCATGGTTATTTCCTCCTATCGTCAGAATAGAGGAACGGAGGCGAACGATAAGTGTTCCGCTTCGTCGAGCTGCCGACCATTGCTTGATCGACATTATTGACATTCGTCCACACAGGTCAGGATCGGCACCCGATTTGGAACCTGTCCTGCCGCTAATAGCTGCACGAACGGCCGTCGCCAGGTCGGAAGCCGTCGGCGCAGGCCGGGTTCATCGAGTCTCCCGGTTGATATCCGGACGCCGAGCCATAGGAATTCGGCGGCGTCGAGCAGGCGGAGGCAATGACGGCAAGAGTGATTGCTCCGGCGACTGCAAATGCCCGAAATCTGTTCATCGATGTTCTCCCATTTCCGCTGGACCCAACCGCGAGAGCTTTTCCCCCAGGAAAATCGGGAGAGTTTTCCAGAGCTCACGCCGCGTCCGAATCATCCTGCGCCTAGAATATAGGCGCTCTGTCAACCGACGTTAGTTCCAGCCGCGCAGATTCTCTGTTCGCCAGGCATTTGCGTGCGAGCAGCCGCTATTGGCGCCTCTGTAGCATCGCGGGTCGTGCTTGACACGAAGGGCGACCGGAACATAATAGGAACATCGGTGCGGCGGCAGATAAAAACCTGGTTGGAATGCTAAAGGAGATCGAGGTCGTGCGTCCGCAGACAACTGAGAAACTGGCAGAAGAAGCGCTGAGAGGAGAAGTCGACGCAGTCGTCGCCTTTCACGATGGGGACATACGTGCCGCCATGACGACGCTGTTGCTGGATTGCCGTCATCTGCGACTTCAGCTTGCCCTTGGAGACAGGGGAATGAGCCGCAGCATGACAGCTGAGCGGACAACCGATGTCGCAGGGCTATGAAACATCGTCGCGGCATCGGGCTGGTACCCCCTGATCACTATGCGGTCGAAATCGACAAGGTAACGCTAAGAACCTTACCACAGTGGTTCGTCATTTATGCCCGTTGCCGCGCATGCCGGCGCCAAACGCTTATCGAGCGGCGGGACGTTGCCCGGCGCTGTGGCCAGGACCTGTCTCTCGCGGAGCTCTCCAAGCGCCTCAAATGCCAGCGATGCGACAACCGTTCCGGCAATCCGCTGTTCCTTCAAATGCTGCCCCGCGATTGAAGAGACGGCGCGTTTCGAAGCGACTCCGGCGTCGGCCGGGAACAAACACCGTGCAGAAAAGTTGTGTGGCATCAACCACGTAACGTCGACTTTGACAGGAGGTCTCTCATGGGTCGCGGTATTCTACTTTGGCTGCTCGGTGTCCCACTGCCTATCATCATTCTTCTAGCGTTGTTTATGAGATAGGAGCGGATCATGTCGGTCTCAATGACAGGTTCCGGAGAGGTTGCTGCTCCGGTTGAATCTTCCAAATCCGCCATGACATGGGGACCTATCTTTGGCGGCGCGGCCGCCGCCATCGGGGTGACCCTCATCCTTCTGCTTCTGGGATCTGGGCTTGGGCTGACGATGGTGTCGCCCTGGTCGGGGCAAAGCAGTTCGCTCGGCACACTTGGCATCACGGCGGCGATCTGGCTCGTGGTCGTGCAATGGCTCTCCTCCGCACTCGGGGGCTACGTTACCGGCCGCCTGCGGACAAAATGGGCGGCCGTCCGCACCGATGAGGTGTTCTTCCGTGACACAGCACATGGGTTCTTAAGCTGGGCTCTGGCGACGATCTTTGTCGCCGGGTTCCTCGCATCGTCGCTGACATCGCTCGCCGGCGCCGGCGCACAGGCGGTCGGATCGGCCGCACAGGCGGTGGGTTCCACTGCCACAGCCGCCGGTACGGCAGCCGCATCGTCAGCAACGTCGCCTCTGGATCTTTCCACCGCCTATTTCACCGACGCCTTGCTGCGTCCTGATCAGGCGCGTGCGGCGGCCACATCCAATGATGTCGCGGCGACATCGGAAGTCTCCCGCATTCTCCTCAACGGCGCCGCCGAGGGGCAAATTCCCGATGAGGACAAGGCCTATCTTGCCACCATCGTCTCTGCGCGGACCGGTCTTTCCGAAGCCGATGCGCGCGCCCGCGTCGACACGGTTCTGAAACGTGTCGATGACGCTAAGGTCGCCACCCAGAAGGCTGCCGACGAGGCACGCAAGGCCGCGTCAACCACGGCATTGCTTGGATCCCTCTCGCTTCTGGTCGGTGCTTTCATCGCAGCTGCGGCCGCGGCTCTCGGAGGATCGCAACGCGACGAAGAGGAAGATCTCATCGTCACCCCCCGGGTGTAGAGGATGAAAAATGGGGGCGCGGAAATGCTGTGCCCCCATGTGAACACCCCTGGCTCTCTCAGGTCGGATGAGCTGTCATCCAGGCGGCCGCTTTTGCCATAGGCTTCGCTCGCGCCGAACATAGGGCGGTCGCGGAGCATGAATTCGTCGGTTCCAACCTTCGTGGCTCGCCACGGTTCGGCTAGTGGACAAGGTTCCGATGTGCTCCATCTCTGATTACAGCAGCTGTGGAGAGCCGTATGCGCTGGCGCTTTCGACAGATTTCTGACCTCGCCGTGTCCTGGGCAGGACATCGTGTGCTGCCCGTCGCGCTGATCGCGCTCGTTGTCATATGGACGGCGATCGGTCTGAACTTTTCCTTTCCTCGGCGGTGGTTTTTGCTGACCAATACTTTGTGCACGCTCACCTCGTTCTTTGTAGTGCTGCTGCTGCAACACGCCCAAAATCGAGACACGAAGGCGCTCCATACCAAGCTCGACGAACTGATCCGTTCAAGCGAGGCGGGCAACCACTGGATTGCGGCCGAGAAGAAAGATGCCGACGCAATCGACGCTATGCGCCTGCAACACCAAGTCCAGGCTTCGGAAAAGCAAGCCTGAAGCGCGACGGATTTATGCGGATGTTGCCTCTGCGTCAGATTTCTCCTCCGCTTTCTCCTCGACGCACTCGGCCTTTTCAGCGAGCGTCTTGCTCATTTCCCTCAGTTCGCCCTCATCCAGCTTTTCGATGCCGACGAATTTATTGGCGGCCTGGCTCGTGAGAATGAGCTCGTCGAGCTTGGCCTGCAGAGCCTTTCCATCACGGTTCTGACTGTTCTGCAACACAAACACCATCAGGAAGGTAATGATGGTGGTCGTCGTGTTGATCACAAGCTGCCAGGTTTCGGAATAGTCGAAATAGGGTCCGGTAACCGCCCAGACGAATACGAGCGCCAGAGCGGCGACAAAGGTGTATGGCCTTCCCGAAAGCTCGGCGACGGCGGTTGCGAAAGAAGAGAAGAAGTTGGATTTGTTCGACATTTGAGAAGGCTCCCGCGTCGTCAATGCTGTCATTCGACAAATCAACTCCAGATCCTGGCGGAAGTTCCTCATGCCGTCCGGCCCTGTCTCTGGTCAATCTCCAAGGTTGCCGCTACAGCACATTGCATTAGACCAGATGCACGTGCATGGCCTTAAATCGTTGTTCTTAAAACATTGTCTTCACGGCCGCCACACATCCGACGACGCGCGTCAGCCTTTCTGAGACTTCGCAACAGCCCGCTTTTGGTGGCTTAGGACGAGCTCGATCTGGACATCTTGTTGAAACTCCAGCACCCGCCGACCGACCTCGCTCTCAGAAATCCCTGCGGCCAAAAGCTGATCAGCGAGCCTGCGGCATTCGGTCTTCCAGAATTCGATCGCCTCCGCACCATGCCGACGGCCGAGCTCTCGGGCGCAGCGTTCGATATTGGCGATTCCGGTTCCGGAGGGAAAGGCAATAACCTTGCCTTCATGAGAGGCAGCGGGGCGGCGGGTCGTTTCAGTGGCCATCGAACACAGGTTTCCTTTGATCCTCTATGTTGTCTACGGGACGATGGTTAATGCTTTCTATTCGTTTGCCTGGTTCGACGGCAAGACGTGGTACCGCGTGGTCACATCGCACTGTCTTCGACCTTGACGGCGGCAGGCCGATGCGCCGACAGTCGTGACCGACACCTCAGCCGGCAGAGACCAATGATGACAATAACCGACGCCCCCCGCGATTTCCTGAAAAGCCTGTTCGACGCGGCGGTTCGCGCCGCCGATCCGCTGACCGGCATAAAGGCCCGCCTGCCGGAGAAGCCGAAAGGCAGAACCGTGGTGATCGGCGCCGGCAAGGGCGCGGCGCAGATGGCGCAGGCGCTCGAAAGCGTCTGGGACGGGCCGCTCGAGGGACTGGTGGTCACACGATACGGCTATGGCTGCGACACGCACCATACCGAAATCATCGAGGCGGCCCACCCGGTGCCCGATGCGGCAGGGCTTGCCGCAGCAAGGCGGTTGATGGAAACGGTGAACCGGCTGACGGAAGACGATTTGGTGATTGCCTTGATCTGCGGCGGCGGCTCGGCGCTGCTCCCCGCCCCGCCGGAGGGGCTGACTCTTGAAGACGAGATTGCACTCAACGAAGTGCTGCTTGCTTCGGGCGCGCCGATCTCGGCGATGAATGTCGTGCGCAAGCATCTCTCGACCATCAAGGGCGGCAGACTTGCGGCGGCGACGAAGGCGAGGGTCGTCAGCCTGATTGTTTCCGACATTCCGGGCGACAATCCCGCCCATGTCGCCTCCGGGCCGACGGTGCCCGACGCTTCGACACGGCACGAGGCCCTCGAGATCATCAGGCAATACGGTTTGCAGCTGCCGCAAGCCGCCATTGATCATCTGAACTCGCCGAAGGCCGATGCGCCGCAGCCGGATGATCCGGTGTTTTCACGGCACGAGCACCACATCATTGCCTCGGCCGGCGTATCACTGGAGGCTGCTGCCACCTTGGCCAAATCGCAAAAGATAGAACCGGCGATCCTTTCGGATGCGATCGAAGGTGAATCGCGCGATGTGGCGCTAGTGCATGCGGCGATCGCCCGCGAGGTGCTCGGCCGGAACAGGCCTTTTTCGAAGCCGGTCGTTATCCTGTCCGGCGGCGAAACGACGGTGACGCTCCGGGCCAAGGGCGGCAAGGGCGGACGCAACGGCGAATTCGCACTGGCCATGGCGCTCGCAATCGACGGACAGAAAGGCATTCATCTCCTTGCTGCGGACACGGACGGTATCGACGGCTCGGAGGACAATGCCGGCGCCTTTGCCGATGGCGGCACGATCAAGCGCCTTCGCGCCGCCGGGCTCGATGCGCGCCGGCTGCTCGATGGCAATGACAGCTACTCAGGCTTTGCCGCCGTCGGCGATCTCTTCGAAACCGGCCCGACCGGAACCAACGTCAATGACTTCAGAGCTATCCTGATCGCATAAGACCCGGCCGGCTCAGGTCTTGATCCGCCCCTGCCCGACCAGCCAGCCGACCGATTCCTGCACCGCCTGCAGCGAGGTATATCGCGGCGTGTAGCCGAGCAGGTGTGCGGCTTTGGCGATCGAGCAATTCGGACTACGCGCGATATGCTCCCATGTCGCCTCCGCATCCTCGTCCGTCTGGCCCTCGGCCCAGGCGTCGAACGGCGCGAAGGTCAGGTTCGGCTCCCGCCCGAACCAGCGCGACATGGCTTCCGCATAACCGCGAAGGGTCAGGGCCTGCTCGGAAACCGCGTGGAAACTCTCACCGATCGACGCGTTCCAGTGGGCAATTGCATCCATGAACATCGCCGCCACGTCATCGGCATGGACGTGATGAACGGTCTCCAAGCCGAAATTAGGCAGCGCCAGGGCTTCGCCCCGCGCGAGGGTCGAGAAGACCTGCAGGTTGAAATTGCCGGCCGGATTGAGCGGCGCCCATCCGGTGCCGACAATATGGCCGGGATGGATGATGGTTGCCGGGAAGCCTTGCAGCCTTGCCTGCTGCAGCAGATAGGTTTCGATCGCCGCCTTCTGGATACCATAGTCACCGAACGGGGACTTCGGAGCTTCCTCGCGTGTCGGCACCGTCGTGGGGTACCCATGCGTCCAGATCGTGCCGGTGTGCAGGAAATGGTCGACATGCCCGGACAAGGCCGTCACCAGCTGCTCGGCACTTTCCAGCGTGAAGCAGATCATGTCGATGACGATATCGGCTTTCAATGCGCGTACGGCTTGGCCGAATTCGCCGGAACGCTCCATCCCGGCGCGATCCATCTGCCGCTGGTTGACGAAGGCCCAGGCGCGGCTTGCCGTATATGGCTTTGCCGCACCGCGGCTGATGGTGACGACGTCGTGACCCGCCTCCACCAGACGGGGAACGAGATAGGTTCCGACATGGCCCGTCGCCCCAATGACCAAAACCCGCATTTGTCGTCCCTCCTTAGCCGTGAACCCGCGAGACTATGCTGCTCCAGCCGGCGATCCCGCAAGCGGACTTTTCGTCTCAGAATGCGGAAGCCGCCCTGCTATCGATTTTTGAAAACGAGACAGGTGCCGCCGTGCCGGCGGATCTGGTTGCAGAGGTCGTTGGCTTCCAGACGCGTCTGCCGGGCGATGCGGGCGACATAACGCGGGCGGAAGCCGAAGCTGCGGTCGCGCTGGCGCAGGATCAGCGGCTGTTCCGCATCCAAAGGTGGAGGCAGATCCTGCACGGCATCGCGAAAAAGACGCCGTGCCACCGCGACATCGGCGTTCGCCGCCAGTTGAACGCCCCAGGGCGCCCAGTTGCCCTCCTGATGCCAGGGCGTGTCCTTCAACCTCCGCCTTTCGGCTAGCGCCACGCAGCCATCGAGAAAAGGCTTGTCCTTGTCGAGCGGGGCTGCCGCATTTTCCGGCGGATTATCCTTCCATTCCTCGACCGTATGGGCGGTGATCGCCATCACATAGCCGCGCGTCTCGTAAGGTAACCTTCCTGACGTAAGATAAGCGGCAAGGCCGTTTTCGCCGGCATTATAGGCGGCGGCGGCAAGGCCGAGATTGCCGAAACGATTGCGCAATTCGTCGAGATATTGCGCCGATTTCCGCAGTGCTTCCAGCACCTGGTAGCTGTCTTCGAGGCCGCGCAGTTTCGCCGTGCCGGGCATGAACTGCGCAATGCCCTGCGCTCCCTTGAAACTCACCGCATCAGGGCGAAAGGTGCTTTCCCGCCAGATGAGGCGGGCGAAATACGCCGGCGGCAACCGATTGGCCTCGGCGAAATGCTCGATCGCAGCGCAGAGGTCACGATTGAAACTGTCCTGGCGGATGCAGAGCGTCTCGCCTGAGCCCGAGGCAGCAGGCCCGGAATAGAGGCAGGCCGGTGGCGTATCACTTCCTTCCGGCTGGGCCTTTGGCGTGTCCGCCGTGGAAAACAGGAAGCAGAGCGAAAGCAGGACCTTCGCCAATCTCCTCCCCATGTCGGACTGACGTTTTCGCCCTATCATCGGATCTCGGCAGGTTCGACTTCCATCGCGACGCTGAGCCTAAATAACATCAATCGAGGCGCGAAGCTTCCCCATTTTGCGCAATGCCGGCACGAAAAAGCCGCCGAACCATATGGCCGCGGCGGCTTGCAAATAGCTTGAATAAAAACAGCGATCAGGCCGTCGGCTGCTTCGTCTTCCTGAGATAGGGCAGAACCGTATCGAAGGAGCCGAAACGCGTGATCGCGTCTTCGTTGGACACTGCCGCGGTGATGATGACATCCTCGCCCTGCTTCCAGTTTGCCGGCGTCGCCACCTGGTGCTTTGCCGTCAGCTGAATGGAATCGATGGCGCGCAGGATCTCGTTGAAATTGCGGCCGGTCGTCATCGGGTAGGTCAGGATCAGCTTGATCTTCTTGTCCGGGCCGATGATGAAGACAGAACGCACCGTCGCATTGTCGGCAGGCGTACGGCCTTCTGAGCTCTCGCCGGCGCCGGCCGGCAGCATGTCGTAGAGTTTGGCGACCTTGAGATCCTTGTCGCCGATCAGCGGATAATCAACGTCGAAGCCGGTCGCGGTCTTAATGTCGCCCTTCCATTTGGCATGGCTTTCGACCGGATCGACCGAGATGCCAATGATCTTGACGCCGCGCTTGGCAAATTCGCCCGCGAGGCCAGCCATGACGCCGAGCTCGGTCGTGCAGACGGGCGTGAAATTCTTCGGATGAGAGAACAGAACGGCCCAACCGTTGCCAATCCAGTCATGGAAGCTGACCGGTCCCTGCGTGGTGTCGGCGGTAAAGTCGGGAGCGATGTCGTTGATACGTAAGCTCATGGTCGGCCCTCCAAAGCCGTTGTTGGGTTTTCGTTATCTCAAATGGCGGTCATGGGAACTGCCTGCCGCAGTCGTGATAAAATTGCGATCGCCAGGGGGTGCACCAGCTACGAGGCAAAAACTCTCCCATCCCAAAGTTTTCGCTGCATTTCTTTAAAATATATACCACGAGAACCGAAGGCATGCTCTTTCGATTTGCAGCCTGCGCCGGCATTATTTTTCCCCGCGTGGTCGACGCGACGAAAGAACGGGCGCCCGAAAGTAAGGCACGCTGATTAATTTTTGTGCGCGTTTATTTGTGCACAGTTTTCGGGCGGATATCTTGCCAAAATTGCTGCACCGCGTCATAAATAAGAGCATGACGCATCTCGATCTGACGATTCTGGTGATCGACGAAAATGCCATTCGCGCCTCCATTATCGAAGAAGGGCTGCGCGAGGCAGGGCATAAGCGCGTCACTGTGGTGCATGAGGTCAACGGCATCGCGCGAACCATCGAAACGCTGATGCCCGATGTGATCATCATCGATATCGAGAATCCCAACCGCGACATGATGGAGCATCTGTTCCAGCTGACGCGCACAGTCAGCCGTCCGATCGCCATGTTCGTCGATCGCTCCGACACGGCCTCGATCGAGGCGGCGGTCGATGCCGGGGTCTCCGCCTATATCGTCGACGGATTGAAGAAGGAACGCGTCAAACCGATCCTCGACATGGCCGTCAGCCGCTTCAATGCCTTCAGCCGGCTGCGGCGGGAGCTTGCCGATGCCCGCTCGGCGCTGGAGGAACGCAAGCTCATCGAGCGCGCAAAGGGGATATTGATGAAGATGCGCGGTCTCTCCGAGGAAGAGGCCTTCGCCCTGCTGCGGCAGACGGCGATGAACGAAAAGAAGAAGATGTCGGAAATCGCCCAGAGTGTGGTCACCGCCGCGGGACTTTTGATGTGATGGCGGGCCGCCTAAATTTCCGGAGGAAACCGGAGTGGATATGATGACGAAGACCGTCAGTTCCAGCGGCGGGCTGCCCTCGCCCGCGCGCATCGACAATGAAGGGCCGAAAGTGCTGCGGGCCGGTTTCATTCCGCTCGTCGATGCCTCGGTGCTGATCGCGGCGGCGGAATTCGGTTTCGCCCAGAAGGAAGGCCTGACGCTCGATCTCGTCAAGGACGTCTCCTGGGCGAATGTCCGTGACCGCCTGGCATTCCGCCAATTCGATATCGCCCATATGCTGTCGCCGATGCCGGTCGCCTCCATGCTCGGTCTCGGCTCCAATCCGTCGCCGACGATCACGCCGTTTTCCCTCGGGCGCGGCGGCAATGCGATCACGCTGTCGACGCGGCTCTTCGACAGGATGCGGGATGACGCCGCATTGCCGGAAACGGCAAGCGCGCTGGAGAACGCCCATGCTTTGGCCAAGACGATCGCGGCAATGAAGGCGCGCGGCGAGCCTTTGCCGACCTTCGGGGTCACCTATCCCTTCTCCTCGCACAATTACGAATTCCGCTACTGGCTGGCGGCCGGCGGTATCGATCCCGACAGGCACGTCAAGCTCGTTGTGGTGCCGCCGCCTCTGACATCGGACGCACTGGCGGCTGGCGCAATCGACGGTTTCTGCGTCGGCGCGCCGTGGAACATGGTCGCCTCGGAGCGCGGCCTCGGACGCATTGTCGCCGCCAAACAGGATATCTGGCCGTCAGCCCCGGAAAAGGTGATCGGCATGCGCCCGGACTGGGTGGAAAGCCATCCGGAGACCGTCTCCCGGCTGATCGTCGCGCTTGACGCGGCAGCCCGCTGGTGCGACCTGCCGGACAATCACGATGCGCTGGCCGCCGCTCTCGCCGATCCGCGCTATATCGCCGCCCCCGTCGGCATCATTCGTCGCGTTCTTTCCGGCGAATTCAGCCTCGACGCCAGAGGAAACCGGCGCATCATCGCCGATTATTTCCAGTTTCATTCCGGCTTCGCCAATTATCCCCGGCCGAGCCATGCGCTGTGGATTTACAGCCAGATGATGCGCTGGGGGCAGGCCGAAGCCAGTCTCATCAAGGCGCGGGCCGCCGCCTCCGCTTACCGCCCCGATCTCTATCGCACCGCTCTCGGCGACGCCAACGCACCTGACGACGCCGATATCCGCATCGAAGGCAATGACGAGGGCGACCGCTTCATGGACGGCCACGTTTTCGATCCGACGGAACTGCCGGACTACGTGGCGCGCTTTGCCGTCAAGAGCGCCCTGCCCTTCACCCCCGACAGCGAAGAGACCTGATCCATGCCGGCCTGCACAAAACGCCAGCAGAGTTCGACGCACGCCACCACCGCAACGCACAAAAGATTTGCATGTTTTTTGGCAGACACAAAAACGTGCAGACGGAAACCCATTATAAATTCCTTTTATATTCAATAACTTAAACGAGAGAGGCGAAACTGGCACGCAGTTTGCAAGGCTATTAGCGCACAGATCAATGGCGATCAGCGCAGTATGAGAGCGCAATAGGCGCTCGCAGAAGACCAAGAATTCGACGTCCAACGGCGGGCGCCACCAGCAAAGCTGCTGATCAGGATATTTCGCGCACTTCGTGCAGCGCAGCCTGACCAGCGGCTTTTTTGTTTTTAACCCCAGCGATGGATCGGCGCGACCTTGTCGGGCCGCGGAGAAGCCATGTCTGTCTACGAAAAAGCGCAGCCCATGTCCGCCGGCGAACCAGCCAAAGCATTGTGGATCTCCACGGTTGCCTTCACCCTCTGTTTCGCCGTCTGGACGATCTTTGCGATCATCGGCGTCCGTATCAAGCAGGAGCTCAACCTCAACGAGGCTGAGTTCGGATTGTTGATCGGCACCCCGGTTCTGACCGGTTCGCTCGTGCGCATCGTGCTCGGTATCTGGACGGGGCGTTACGGCGGCCGGCTTGTTTACACACTGACGATGCTTGCCGCCGCAGTGGCGACCTTCCTGCTCTCCTACGCCCACACCTATACGCAGATGCTGATCGCCGGCCTCGGCGTCGGGCTTGCAGGTGGCTCCTTCGCGGTCGGCGTCGCCTATGTCTCGCCGTTCTTCCCGGCGGAGAAGCAGGGAACGGCGCTCGGCATCTTCGGCGCCGGCAATGTCGGCGCGGCTGTGACCAAATTCGTCGCTCCCTTCGTTCTGATCGCCTGGGGCTGGCAGGCGGTTGCGGAAATCTGGGCCGTCTGTCTGGCGCTGATGGCCATCGTCTTCTGGTTCACCACCACGGACGATCCGGCCTTCCGTCTTCGCCGCGAGCGCGGCGCCGCCTCGAAGAGCCTAGCCCAGGAATTCGCACCGCTGCAGAACGTCCAGGTCTGGCGCTTCTCGCTCTACTATTTCTTCGCCTTCGGCGGCTTCGTCGCCCTGTCGCTGTGGCTGCCGCGTTATCTGGTTGGCGTCTACGGCTTCAACCTCGAAACTGCCGGCATGATTGCGGCGGCCTACTCGATCCCGGGCAGCATCTTCCGCGCCTTCGGCGGCGTGCTGTCGGATAAGAAAGGCGCACGCAGCGTGATGTATGCGATGTTCGCCGTGTCGGCTGTGGCCACGCTCATCCTGTCGCTGCCGCCCGCGACCATCACGCCCGTGATCTTCATCGTCGTCATCTTCGTGCTCGGCTTCTTCATGAGCCTCGGCAAGGCCGCCGTCTACAAGCACATCCCGGGCTACTATCCTGACAGCGTCGGCGCCGTCGGCGGCGTCGTCGGCATGATGGGCGGTCTCGGCGGCTTCATCCTGCCGATCGCCTTCGGCCTCCTCAAGGACATGACTGGCCTCTGGTCCAGCTGCTTCCTGCTGCTCTTCGCAATCGTCGCGATCTCGCTGATCTGGATGCACCTGTCCGTCAAGCAACTGTCGCGCCAAGGGCACTCCGCGCCCGTGCCTGCAACCTAATCCAAGGGACCTGAACGTATGACCGAAAAACTCGTCATCATCGGCAATGGCATGGCGCCGGGGCGCATGCTGGAGCACCTCTTCGAACGGGCGCCCGGACGCTATGACGTCACGATCTTCAATGCCGAGCCGCGCGTCAATTACGACCGCATCATGCTGTCGCCGGTTCTCTCCGGAGAGAAGGACTACGAGCAGATCATCATTCACGGTGACGGCTGGTACATCAAGCATGGCATCATGCTCTACAAGGGCCACAAGATCGTCAATATCGATCGCGCCGCCAAGACGGTCACCTCCGACCACGGCGTCACCGAAAGCTACGACAAGCTGGTCATCGCCACCGGTTCCGTGCCCTTCATCATCCCGGTTCCCGGCAAGGATCTGCCCGGCGTCATCACCTATCGCGATCTCGACGACGTGCAGGCCATGCTGCTTGCCGCCCAGTCGCGCGAAAAGGCGGTCGTCATCGGCGGCGGTCTTCTTGGCCTCGAAGCGGCGGCCGGCCTTGCCCAGCGCGGCATGGACGTCACTGTGCTGCACGTCATGCCGACGCTGATGGAGCGCCAGCTCGATCCCGCCGCCGGCTATCTCTTGCAAAAGGCGGTCGAGGAACGCGGCATCAAGGTCATCTGCAAGGCCAATACCAAGGCGATCATCGGCAACGGCAAGGTTGAGGGCGTCGAACTCGACGACGGCCGCATCATCCCGGCGACCCTCGTCGTCATGGCCGTCGGCATTCGTCCGAGCGTCGGCCTGGCGAAGGACGCCGGTCTTGCGGTCAATCGCGGCATCGTCGTCGATGCCGGCATGCAGACTTCGGACGGCGATATCTTTGCGCTCGGCGAATGCGCCGAAGTCGGCGGCATGGTCTACGGCCTCGTCGCGCCGCTCTACGAAATGGCCCGCATCGCCGCAGCGCATCTCTCCGGCGACCGTTCGCCGGCTTTCGTGCATGCGGACACCCCGACCAAGCTCAAGGTCACCGGCATCGAACTCTATTCGCTCGGCGATTTCGCCGATGGCGACGACCGCGAGGAGATCGTGCTGCGCGATGCCAGCGCCGGCGTCTACAAGCGCCTGGTGCTGAAGGACAACAAGATCATCGGCACCGTGCTTTACGGCGAGACCGCCGATGGCGCCTGGTTCAACGATCTGAAGAAGAAGGCCACCGACATTTCGGAGATGCGCGAGACGCTGATCTTCGGTCAGGCCTATCAGGGAGGGTCGCCGCTGGACCCTATGGCGGCCGTTGCAGCCTTGCCGGATGACGCGGAAATCTGTGGCTGCAACGGCGTATGCAAGGGCAAGATCACCTCGACGATCACGAGCAAAGGACTGACGTCGCTGGACGACGTGCGCGCCCATACCAAGGCGTCCGCCTCCTGCGGCTCCTGCACCGGCCTCGTCGAACAGCTGATGGCGCTGACGCTTGGCGACGGCTACAATCCGGCCGCCGTGCAGCCGATGTGCACCTGCACAGAACTCGGCCACGACGATGTTCGCCGACTGATCAAGGCGAAAGGTCTGAAGAGCATTCCCGCCGTCATGCAGGAATTGGAATGGAAGACCTCCTGCGGCTGCGCCAAGTGTCGGCCGGCGCTCAATTATTACCTTGTCTGCGACTGGCCGGACGAATATGCCGACGACTACCAGTCGCGTTTCATCAATGAGCGCGTCCACGCCAACATCCAGAAGGACGGCACCTATTCCGTCGTGCCGCGCATGTGGGGCGGCGTCACCAACTCGAACGAGCTGCGCGCCATCGCCGATGTCGTCGACAAGTTCGAGATCCCGATGGTGAAGGTGACGGGCGGCCAGCGCATCGACCTGCTCGGCATCGAGAAGGAAGACCTCCCCGCCGTCTGGGCCGATCTCGGCAAAGCCGGTTTCGTCTCCGGCCAGGCCTATGCCAAGGGCTTGCGCACGGTGAAGACCTGCGTTGGTTCGGACTGGTGCCGCTTCGGCACGCAGGATTCGACCGGTCTCGGCATCCGCATCGAGAAATTCATGTGGGGCTCATGGACACCGGCCAAGCTGAAGATGGCCGTGTCGGGCTGCCCGCGCAATTGCGCCGAAGCGACCTGCAAGGATATCGGCGTGATCTGCGTGGATTCCGGTTTCGAGATCCATTTCGCCGGTGCCGCCGGTCTCGACATCAAGGGCACCGAAGTGCTGGGCCTGGTGAAGACCGAGGACGAGGCGCTGGAGCATATCGTGGCATTGACGCAGATGTACCGCGAGCAGGCCCGCTATCTCGAGCGCATCTACAAATGGGCCAAGCGCGTCGGCCTGGACGAAATCCGCCGCCAGATCATGGACGATGCCGAAAAGCGCAAGGCCTATTACGAGCGCTTCGTCTTCAGCCAAAAATTCGCCCAGGTCGATCCCTGGTCGGAGCGCGTCTCCGGCAAGGACAAGCATGAATTCAAGCCGATGGCGACGATCGGCTATCCGCAGGCAGCCGAGTAAGGAGATGGACATGAATTGGATCGCGATCGGTGACATCTCCGATATTCCCCTGCGCGGCGCGCGCTGCGTGAAGACGCCGCAGGGCAAGATCGCCGTATTCCGTACGGCCGAAAACGAGGTCTTCGCCATCGAGGACCACTGCCCGCACAAGGGCGGCCCGCTCTCCCAGGGCATCGTGCATGCCAAGGCCGTCACCTGCCCTCTGCACAATTGGGTGGTCTCTCTCGAAACCGGCAAAGCGCTCGGCGCCGACGAGGGCGAGGTGCGGACCATACCGGTTCGCAACGAGGACGGCGCCCTGTTCATCGCACTCGAAAGCTTGATGATGGCGGCTGAATAATGGCGGCTGAGGTCAAGACCACCTGCCCCTATTGCGGCGTCGGCTGCGGCGTTATCGCCACGGTCGACGAGGCCGGCGCCGTCAGCGTCAAGGGAGACCCGGAGCATCCGTCGAATTTCGGCCGGCTCTGCTCAAAGGGTTCGGCGCTTGCCGAAACCATCGATCTCGACGGCCGGATTCTTTATCCCGAAATCGCAGGCGAACGCTGCGACTGGGACGAGGCTCTCGATTTGGTCGCCCGGCGTTTTTCCGAAACGATCGCCGAACACGGGCCTGATTCCGTCGCCTTCTACGTCTCGGGGCAGTTGCTGACCGAAGATTATTACCTCGCCAACAAGCTGATGAAAGGCTTCATCGGTTCGGCCAATATCGACACCAATTCCAGGCTCTGCATGTCCTCGTCCGTGGCGGGGCATCGCCGCGCCTTCGGCGCCGATACCGTACCAGGGACCTATGAGGATATCGAGCTTGCGGATCTCGTGGTGCTCACCGGCTCCAACCTCGCCTGGTGTCATCCCGTCATCTACCAGCGGCTTGCCGCCGCAAAAGCGGCGCGGCCGAACATGCGCATCGTGGTCATCGATCCGCGCCGGACAATGACATGCGATATCGCCGACCTGCATCTGGCCATCCGCCCGGACGGCGACGTCGCGCTGTTCATGGGGCTGCTCGCCCATCTCGCGACAAGCCCTGCGATCGACCAGAATTATATCGCCTCCCATACGGAAGGCTTCGCCGGCGCCTTTGCGGCCGCCGCAGCACTTGATATCAACGATCTCCTTGAACGGACCGGCCTTCCGGCCATGCAGATCCGGGAATTCTTCCGACTGTTCGAGACGACGTCGAAGGTCGTCACCTGCTACAGCCAGGGCGTCAACCAATCCTCCTCCGGCACCGATAAGGTCAATGCCATCCTCAACTGCCATCTGGCGACCGGCCGCATCGGCCGCCCGGGCATGGGCCCCTTCTCGCTGACCGGCCAGCCGAACGCCATGGGCGGTCGCGAAGTCGGCGGTCTCGCCAACATGCTCGCCGCCCATATGGCGATCGAAAACCCTGAAGACCGCGACCGCGTTCAGCGCTTTTGGGAATCGCCGGTTATCGCTGCAAAGCCAGGGCTGAAGGCGGTCGACATGTTCCGTGCAGTCGCCGACGGGCGCATCAAGGCGCTCTGGATCATGGCCACCAATCCCGTCGTCTCGATGCCGGATGCCGATAGCGTCGAAAGCGCGATTGCCGCCTGTCCCTTCGTCGTCGTCTCCGACATACTGAGGGAGACGGATACGGCCCGGCACGCACAGGTGCTTCTGCCCTCGCTCGGCTGGGGCGAGAAGGACGGCACCGTCACCAATTCCGAACGGCGCATTTCCAGGCAGCGACCTTTTCTCGGCATTCCCAGCGATGCGAAGGCCGACTGGTGGCAGCTTGCCGAGGTTGGACGCCGCATGGGATTTGCCGCCGCATTCGATTTCAATGCGCCGGCCGAAATCTTCGCCGAACACGCCGCCCTTTCCGCCTTCGAAAACAACGGCAGCCGCGACTTCGACATCGGCGCCCGTGCCGGCATGACCGGCGCCGCCTATGACGAACTGTCGCCCTTCCAATGGCCGCAGGCGGAGGGGAACGCGCCCGGCGTCACCCGCTTCTTCGCCGATGGCGGTTTCTACCATGCCGATGGCAAGGCGCGCTTCGTCGCGGTCGAACCGCTGGCAACCGATCGCACCAATGCCGACTTCCCCTTCACGCTGAATACCGGACGCATCCGCGACCAGTGGCACACGATGACGCGAACCGGAAAGAGCGCAAGGCTTTCCGCCCATATTGCCGAACCCTTCGCCGAGATCCATCCGCGCGATGCGATTGAGGCCGGTATATCGAGCGCCGGCCTCGTCGAGATCGACAGCCCGCACGGCAAGGCGATCGTCCGGGCGCTGGTGACCGAGCGCCAGGCGCGCGGCGGCATTTTCGTGCCGATGCACTGGAACGACCAGTTCGCGGCAAAAGCGCGGATCGACGCCGTGGTCGCGCCGATCACGGATCCGGTTTCCGGTCAGCCGGCGTCAAAGAATGTTGCGGTAGCCGTCCGGCCCTTCCGCGCCGCGCATTACGGCTTCGCCGTCTCGGCGACCAAACCCGCCACGCCTGACGCGGCCTATTGGGCGCTGGCGAAAGCCGAGGGCGGCTGGCGACTGGAGCTTGCCTTCGAAGAAGCTGTTGAGGACTGGACGGCCTGGTGTCGCGCGGTTTTCGCCATTCCCGACGAAATCGAACCGCTGGGTTATGCCGACCGCCAAACCGGTGACCTCCGGCTCGCCTTCTTCGACGGCGAGACCTTGCTCGCCGCACTGTTCCTCGCCCGCGAGCCGGTCGCCGTGGCACGCAACTGGGCGATCTCGCAGCTCTCCGCCACGCATGGCGACCTCAGGAAACGCTTCGCGCTCGTCGCCGGCCGTCCCGGGGCCGGCAGACCGGATCCGGGCGCCACCGTCTGCTCCTGCTTCAGCGTCGGGGTCAACCAGATCGCTGCCGCCGTGCGCGGCGGATGCCACAGCGTAGAAGCGATCGGCAAGGAAACGAGCGCCGGAACCAATTGCGGCTCCTGCCGCGGCGAAATCGGCCGGATCATCGATCGCTGTCTTGCCGCGGCCGCGGAGTGAAAGGCAGCAACGGTTACGCGGCCCGAGATCAAGCCACGTTCGGGACGATAAACATCTTGTGATCGGTCGAGATGCGCACCGAAATTTCGTCGTAGGATGCGAGGGTCGGATGCAACGTCTCCATCTTCTGGTGATGGGTTGCCGTCACCACCATGACATCCGTGCCCGCCGCCTCGCCGGCGATGATGCCGGCTGCGACATCCTCGAACACCAGGCAATCCTGCGTGCTGACGCCGAGGCGTTCGGCGCCGAGAATATAACATTGCGGATCGGGTTTTCCGACCTTGACGTCCTCCGCCGTCACCATGAATTTCGGCAGCGACAGGCCTGCAGCCTCCAGCCGCCGGCGAGCAAGACGCAAGGGCGAAGAGGTAACGATCGCCCAGCGATCCGGCGGCAGCGAACTCAGGAATGCCGCCGCACCGGAAATGGCAACAACGTCGCTGACATCGGCGATTTCGGCCTCTGTCACCAGCCTCGCTTCATGTTCGGGATCGACGCCCGGCAAATTCAGCCGGGCGATCGTGTCGACGCCGCGCGAACCATGCATCTTCGGCAGAAAGTCGGCGACATCGAGCCCCTGACGCCTTGCCCAGTCGCTCCACACCCGTTCGGCCGCACGGATCGAATTGAGGATGGTGCCGTCCATATCGAACAGGAAGGCGGCATAAGGCTTCTCGAAGCCACGGGGCATCGGCTGGGACAAAAGGCTGAATCCTTCGGGAAAAGAGTCGGGTGGCGATCGCTGGGCGCGATGAAACGGCAAATCGCCATGTTTTGCAAGCTTTCGATCGTGGAGGCGACGATGTCGCAATCTGCCCTAAAAAGCGGCGATATCCGAAGCCGCGATCAGGTCGCAGGAGAGGCGAAGGCCGATCCGGTCATGGCAGAGGTCGCCGGTGCGGGCGGCAAGCTCCAGGTCGGCCGGCGCGTCGGCCCGCAGATAGGACTGTGCCTTCGGATCGACGCGCGTCGGAATGACGGTCCATAACAAGGGGCGGCTGACGTCGATCGCGGAAATGCCGGCTCTTTCGCCTCCCATAGCCGCGGAGGCGATCGCCATGCCACCTGCCGTCAAAGCAAGTGAAAGCGCAATCTGCAGACCGATATCTGCGGCCTCGCGGGGAGAAACGAACATAGTGGCCTCATGCTGCGGATTGGCGGTTCGTCATGCCCTAAGACAGGCAGTGGCAGCGATCCAGCGGCTTCGCCCGTTAAGGTTTAGCGTAACCATGCAAGGCCAGCGTGCAGGTTTTTCGCAAATATCGGAACAATGATTCCGTGACGCAGTTACACCAGAGTCATCCAAGATGAAAATCAAAGGAGGATATCCTCATGACCAAATCCCTTATCGCCGCTTCGCTGCTCGCGATCGGCATGGCATCGTCGGCCTTTGCCCAGTCGAACCCCGATCCGATCGGACCGACGAATGGCGGCTCGACCGATCCGAGTTCGGGTAATTATTCATCGGATTACACCAACAGTGACAACGGCATCCGTCCGGTGCAGGTGGCCCCGGTCGATCCGACCACGACACAGAGCATCGGCCGGCCCCAGACGATGGAATGCCCCGGCATGCCGCAGCAGATGTCGGGCGTCGACACCCGTGGCGGTCAGAGCGGCGCTTCGATCAGCGAAGCATGCCGCGAATACGACAACTGAGCAGGCCTTCGCCCGCTTTGAGAAAAGGCCGGTTTACGCCGGCCTTTTTCACGTCGCGGCGATCACCCAAAGCCCTTTCTCTTCGGATGAAGCTTCTTGATCCGACCATTCCGTAGATGCGGAGCAGCCTGAAAATCGATTCCAACGAGTTCTACAGGGAATGGCTCGACCCGAGCATGACCTATTCCTCCGCTCTCTATTCAACCGGCGCCAACGACCTGCAATCGGCGCAGAATGCCAAATACCGCGCACTTGCCGAGGCGACCGGCATCAGGGCCGGGGATCACGTGCTGGAGATCGGCTGCGGTTGGGGCGGTTTTGCCGAATTCGCAGCCGGCGAGCTGAACTGCAAGGTCACCGGGCTGACGATCAGCCGGGAGCAGTTCGCCTACGCCGAAGCGCGCATCGAAAAGGCCGGTCTTGGCGATCGCGTCGGATTCCGTTTTCAGGATTACCGTGATGAAGCCGGCCTCTACGACCGGATCGTCTCGATCGAGATGTTCGAGGCGGTCGGCGAGAAATATTGGCGGTTCTATTTCTCCAAGCTCCGGCAATGTCTGAAGCCGGGCGGCAAGGCCGGCCTGCAGATCATCACCATCCGGCCTGAAGCCTTCGACCAGTATCGCAGCAATCCCGACTCTCATTCAGAAATATGTCTTTCCCGGCGGCATGCTGCCGACGCGCGACCACCTGGCCGAGCTCGCCGGCAAGGTCGATCTATCACTGGTCAGGGACTTCAGCTTCGGGCTCGATTACGCCCGTACGCTTGCCGAATGGCGCGAGCGCTTCCGGTCGTTCTGGGAACGCATCCGTCCGATGGGCTTCGACGAGCGTTTCACAAGCGGGCTCTGGGAATTTTATCTGTTCTATTGCGAAGCCGGTTTCCGGCCCGCAATATCGATGTGCGCCAGGTGGTGTTCTGGCGCAGCTGATCATTCCGCCGGATGCGGTGTCGCCGGATGGTGACCTGCCGATGACGGCCGTTCGCGCCAGCCGGTCAAGCGGTTCACCAGCGGGAAATAAGCGCCGTAGGGAAGCAGACGCGCAAGCTTCAGCATCGTGGTGAAGCGGCCGGGGAAAGTGATCTCGAACGCCTGCGATTTCAGTCCGGCTGCGATCTGCCGGGCGGCCTCCTCGGGCGACACCAGCGCCGTCATCGGCAAGGCGCTCTTGCCTGTCGCAGGGGTATCGATGAAGCCCGGGCTGACGAGCTGGATGCGGATGCCCATCTTGTCGAGATCGAATTTCAGGCTTTCGGCCATGTTGATCAGCGCCGCCTTGGTGGCGCCATAGGCAGCGCCCATCGGCAGGCCGCCATAGCCGGTAACGGAGGAGACGATGGCGATCTGCCCCTGCCCCTTCGCCTTCATATGGCGGATCGCCGGCAAGAGACAGTTGACGACGCCGGAAAGATTGACGGCGAAGCTCTTTTCGAAGTCGGCGCGGTGCAGGTCCTCGGCATGAACAGGCAGATAGATGCCGGCGTTGAGGATCGCCATGGCGAGCGTGCCGTGCTCGTATTCGATGGAGGCCATGACATGTTCCATGTCCTCGGCATCGGTGACGTCGCCGTCGAGAACGACGATGCTGCCGTCAAGGCCGCTGGCCTCGGTCTGCAGTTCGACCAATTTTTCATGGCTTCTGGCGGTGACGGCGACCTTGTATCCCTCGCCGGCGAGCTTCAGCGCGAGCGCCCGGCCGACGCCGGAACCCGCGCCCGATATCCAGACGATTCCATGTTCGGGACGGGCGATGAAATCACGCATGACATGTTCCTCCGGCTCAGCCTGACCAGCACGAAAACAGGTCCGGAAGTTCACATCTCCTCCCGGATTTATGGCTCTATCACACCATTGTGGCTGCTTTCAGCCGATCAGGTCGCCGATCATCTGATGGAGAGATCCGACGAGCTTGATCGGCCCGTCGGAAACGGCAAAGGCGATGCAGGGCCTGTCCTTTTCGGCGACCGGCCGATGCTCGACCGTCTCGTCGGCAATGGAGATGTCACCGGGACCAAAACGGCCGCGTTCATCGTTGAACGCGCCGTCGAGGATCAGGATCAGTTCCATGCCCTTATGGGTATGGGCCGGTAAGGCCCGGCCCGGACGGATCCACATCAGACTGACCTCGCAGCCCTCCATGCCAAACGAATATTCCTTGAAGCCGGGCAAGCGCCTGCGCCAGGGCACGTCCTCGGCTTCGAAGCCGAGGAGATCGCGCAAAGCCGAGGGAAACAGCGCCCGTTCGGGCCGCTTGGAATGGGATTCGGAGGCAGGAGGCGCAGAGGCAAAGATCGCAGCAAGCCGCTGGTCGCGATCGGCAATGGCGGCTTCCGGTGTGCTTTCCAGGGCTTCCCCGGCCAAAAGCTCGAGGCTGCTCACCAGGCTTCGATTATCCGGCTTCATTTGCAGATGGGATCGTACGAGCACCCGCGCCGGCTCGGGCAAAGAACCGGCGACGTAATGTGCCATCAATGCGTCGATCGTGTCGATCTGCTCGTGAACCATGTCGATTTTGGTCACGCCCTGTTGCTGCGCTCCGTTTCGCTTTGTCGTCATCCGTACGGGTAAAGTCAATCTTCGGATCACCACGCAACCGCCGGATGGCGGGCGATGCGCCCTTTCGGGCAGGAAAGCGAAATTTTGTCGCGGCCGACAGAGGCGTGGAATAGCATTTCTTGCCAACACAGCCTTGTGAAGGGAAAAGACCGTTCTTAAAGTAAGAGTTCGAAAGAGGCAGATTCCATGACCTTCCACCCCTCCGTCCTCGAAGCCATCGGCAATACGCCCCTGATCAAACTCAAGGGCGCCTCGGCGGCAACCGGCTGCACTATTCTCGGCAAGGCGGAGTTCCTGAACCCCGGCCAGTCGGTCAAGGACCGTGCCGCGCTCTACATCATCCGCGACGCCGAACGGAAGGGGCTGCTCCGGCCCGGCGGCGTCATCGTCGAGGGCACCGCCGGCAATACCGGCATCGGGCTGACGCTGGTCGCCAAGGCGCTCGGCTACCGCACCGTCATCGTCATCCCGGAAACGCAGAGCCAGGAAAAGAAGGACGCGCTGAAACTGCTCGGCGCCGAACTCGTCGAAGTGCCCGCCGTTCCCTACAAGAACCCGAACAACTATGTGAAGGTGTCCGGGCGGCTCGCCGAGCAGATGGCAAAGAGCGAGCCGAACGGAGCGATCTGGGCGAACCAGTTCGACAATGTCGCCAACCGGCAGGCGCATGTCGAAACGACCGCGCCGGAAATCTGGAACGACACCGACGGCAAGATCGACGGCTTTATCTGCTCTGTCGGTTCCGGCGGCACGCTGGCAGGTGTCGCTGCCGGCCTCAAAGCTTTCAAAGCCGACGTCAAGATCGGCATCGCCGATCCCGATGGCGCCGCTCTCTATGAATTCTACCAGAACGGCACGCTGAAATCCGAGGGTTCATCGATCACCGAGGGCATCGGCCAGGGCCGCATCACCGCCAATCTCGAAGGCTTCACGCCGGACTTTTCCTACCGGATCTCCGATGCGGAAGCCCTTCCCTATCTTTTCGATCTCGTCGAAAACGAGGGCCTGTGCCTCGGCGGCTCGACGGCGATCAATATTGCCGGCGCCGTCAATCTCGCCCGGGATCTCGGGCCCGGTCACACGGTGGTGACAATCCTCTGCGACTACGGCAACCGCTATCAGTCGAAGCTCTTCAATCCAGATTTCCTGAGGTCGAAGGGACTGCCCGTTCCGGGCTGGATGGCTAAGTCGTCCGACATACACGTTCCCTACGAACCCGTGTGAGATCCATGCCCGTCAATGCCCTCTATCGTGACGACTTCTATCTCTCGACATGCGAGGCGATCGTCACCGCCGTTCACCACGACGGGGGCATCGAACTCGACCAGACCTGCTTCTATGCGGCTTCAGGCGGCCAGCCCGGTGACACCGGTCAGCTTGAACGGGCCGACGGCAGCAAGATCGCGCTCGGCCAGACGAAACATGGCGCGAGCAAGGATATTATCATCCATGTGCCGCTCGACAATGAGCCGCAGCCCGAGATCGGCGAGACGCTGGTGTTGCATGTCGATTGGCCGCGCCGCTACAGGCTGATGCGCATGCACACGGCTTGCCACCTGCTTTCCGTCGTCTGCTCATATCCGATCACCGGGGCCGCGGTCGGCGAAGAGGAAAGCCGCATCGACTTCGACATGAGCGAGACGATCGATAAGGACGAGGTCACCGCCAGGCTGATGGAACTCGTCGGCCAGAACCATCCGGTCTACCTGCAATGGATCACCGACGACGAGCTTGCGGCCAATCCTGATATCGTCAAATCGAAGAACGTACGCCCGCCGATCGGCCTCGGTCGTGTCAGCCTCGTCTGTATCGGCGAAAACTCCTCGATTGACAGCCAGCCCTGCGGCGGCACACATGTCTCGGAGACGCAGGAAGTCGGTCAGATCCATGTCGCCAAGATCGAAAAGAAGGGCAAGGAGAACCGGCGCTTCCGCATCCGCTTCGGCGCGCCCGGCGAAGAAGCCTGACAAGGGAGACCCTAATGACTGAGAGCAAGAGCCGTTTCGTCGTCTCCGCCGACTGGCTGCAGGCTGAGCTCGGCAAACCGGATCTGCGTGTGCTGGACGCCTCCTTCTATCTGCCGGCGCAGAAACGCGATGCCAATGCCGAATATGCGGCCGGCCATATTCCCGGCGCCATCCGTTTCGACCAGGACAAGATCGCCGACCATTCGACGTCGCTGCCGCATACGATCCCCTCGCCCGATTATTTCGCCACTGAGGCCGGCCGGCTCGGCATCAGCGAGAACGATCGCATCGTCGTCTATGACGGCATCGGCGTGTTCGCCTCGCCGCGGGTCTGGTGGCTGTTCCGGGTCATGGGGGCAAAGAACGTCTTCGTGCTCGACGGCGGTCTCGACGGCTGGAAGGCCGAGGGTCGTCCGCTCGAAACTGCGGTGCCCGGCCATGCGCCGGCGACCTTCACGCCGAACTTCGATGCGAGCCGCGTGGTGAGGCTCGATGCCATGCGCGACATCGTCTCGAGCGGCGCGATGCAGATCGCCGATGCCCGCAGCGCCGGCCGCTTCGCCGGCACCGAGCCCGAGCCGCGGGCCGGCATGCGCTCCGGCCATATGCCCGGCGCCCGCAGCCTGCCTTCCGGCGTCTTTGCCGGCCAGGGTCGGTTCAAATCACTGCCCGAACTCCGCCAGACGATCGAGGCGGCCGGTATCGATCTTTCGAAGCCGGTCGTCACCTCTTGCGGCTCGGGAATCACGGCGGCCATCATCACGCTGGCGCTGGAATCGCTCGGCCATCACGACAACAAGCTTTATGACGGTTCATGGAGCGAATGGGGCAGCCGTGACGATACGCCCGTTGTCACCGGCCCGCCAACGCCGGTCAAAGCCTGATCGCCATGGGGAAGACACCCGCTTCGCTGAAAGCTCACATCACCCGTCTCGAAATGACCGCGGCGCCGAAAACCAGCATGCCGGTGCCGGTCAATATTCAGACGGCGATCATGCGTGCGCCCGGCATACCGCTGCCCTTCTACCGCTATCTCTACCGGCAGGTCGGCGCGCGCTGGCAATGGGTGGACCGGTTGCGCATGAGCGACGAGCAGCTTACCCAGACGCTGAACGACAAGCGCAACAATATCAGCGTCCTCTATGTGAACGGCGCCCCTGCTGGCTTCTATGAATATTTCTGCGAGGACGAGGATACGATCGAACTCTGCCATTTCGGCCTGATCGAACATGCGCTCGGCCTCGGCATCGGCAAATGGTTCCTGCTGCAGGCGCTCTATGCCATCTGGTCGCTCAATCCGAAGCGGGTCACCACCACCACCAACAATCTCGACCATCCGCGCGCGCTGCAGCTCTATCAGATGTACGGCTTCTCCCCGGTCTCGACCGGCACCGGCATCGTCCGGCCGCTGAGTGACAAGGAGCTTCTGGAGCTGGCGCGGAAAGGCTGAGGGGTTGGTTTGCTTTTCCCGTGCAGGTGCCTGCCAACTATCTCAGGTACACAGCCGGTGAAATGCCCGCCTCTCATCCTCATTCATGTGCCAGTCACAGGAATGCGGCCACGGGGCGTCTGCACCGTGAATGAAGCAATATCTCAAGGAAAGAGTCTATCGCGCCCTGTGACAGGCACAGGAATGAGGAGGAGGTGGGAATTTTCCTCCAGCCGTTGAGGATTTTGCATGCCTCGACTTCAGGAAACGAGTTTGCCGCGGTGATCCAGACAGCCCACAGCATGCGCAAGAATCGGGTGGCTTGTGCGCTCGCTCGGGCGCATTTCATGGCAATCACCAAGGAGATTTGCCATGACCGCCATTCGTTTTGCCGCCATGCCGACTGCCGATGCTAGAGCCCTCTGGAGCGGCGGACGCGACGCCTATGACAGGCTGCCCGAGACAATGGTTTCCGATGGCCCGGGGCATCCCTGCCGCCATTGCCTGAGGAACATCGACGAAGGCGAGGAATTGCTGGTCTTCGCCTACCGGCCCTTTCCCGATCTGCAGCCCTACGCCGAAACCGGGCCGATTTTCCTGCACAAGCAGCCCTGCCCACGTTATGCCGCAGAGGAAATCCTGCCGCCGGTGCTGACGACCAGCCGTGACTTCATCGTGCGCGGCTACAGCGCCAATGATCGCATCGTCTATGGCACCGGCGCGGTGACCGATACCGCCGATATTCCGACCTATGCGGAGACATTGCTGGCGCGGCCCGAAATTGCCTATGTGCATGTGCGCTCAGCCCGCAACAACTGCTTTCAATGCAGGATCGACAAGGTAAAGGCGCCGGCCCTTTGGAGACCGGCGCCTTCGCCCGACCTATAGTCAGTCAGCTCACGCTACGTTAAGCACACTTTCCGGCGCGAAGACCTCATAGCCGAGCGCTTCGGCGACCGGCTTGTTGGTGATGCGGCCCTTGTGCACATTGAGGCCGTTTCTCAGGTGCTTGTCTTCGGCAATGGCGCGCAGGCCGCGATCGGCGAGCGCCAGGCCATGGACCAGTGTGGCGTTGTTCAGCGCGTGCGCCGAGGTAACAGGCACAGCGCCCGGCATGTTGGCGACGCAATAATGCACCACGCCGTCGACTTCATAGGTCGGATCGGAATGGGTCGTCGCATGCGAGGTCTCGAAGCAACCGCCCTGGTCGATGGCGACGTCGACGATGACGGAGCCCTTCTTCATGCCGGACAGCATTTCGCGCGTGACGAGCTTCGGGGCAGCCGCCCCCGGAATGAGCACGGCGCCGATGATGAGGTCGGCCGAAAAGACCTCCTCCTCCAATGCCTGGATGCTGGAATAACGGGTGTGCACACGGCCGGCAAAAATGTCGTCGAGCTGGCGAAGGCGCGGCAGCGACTTGTCGAGGATGCTGACATCGGCGCCGAGGCCGGCGGCCATCCTGGCGGCGTGCAGGCCGACAACGCCGCCGCCGATCACCGCGACCTTGGCCGGCAACACGCCGGGTACCCCGCCGAGCAGGACGCCGAGGCCGCCATTGGCTTTCTGCAGTGCGGTCGCTCCCGCCTGGATCGACAGGCGTCCTGCCACTTCCGACATCGGCGCCAGCAGCGGCAAGCCACCGCGTTCGTCGGTCACCGTCTCATAGGCGATCGCGGTGACGCCGGAGGCGATCAGACCCTTGGTCTGTTCGGGGTCGGGCGCCAGATGCAGATAGGTGTAGAGAAGCTGACCGTCCCGCAGCTGCGCCCATTCGGAGGGCTGCGGCTCCTTCACCTTGACGATCATGTCGCACTTTTCGAAGATATCCTTGGCGGAGGCGGCGATCTTAGCACCAGCCGCCGCGTAGGCGGCGTCATCGGCGCCGATGCCGGCGCCCGCCTTGGTTTCTACCAAAACCTCGTGGCCATGGGCGACGTATTCTCGCACCGAGGCCGGAGTCAGGCCGACACGATATTCATGGTTCTTGATTTCCTTCGGGCAACCGACACGCATTGGCGTTCCTCTCATTTTGTCTTCGCAGCCGCGGATCTCCCCGCACGATGAATCCAACCACCAAGACAGCGAAATGTCCTTGCAAAGACGATTTGCACGGAAGCGATTTTTCACGGATTATTGCGCCACCATTATCATTTTTCGAAAGTTCTTCGAATGACTGATCTCGACACCATCGATCTTGCGATTCTCAAGGTCCTGCAGGCCAATGCCCGCATTACCAACGCCGAGCTTGCCGAAAAGATCGGGCTGTCGCCTTCGGCCTGTTCGCGCCGGCTCGATATCCTCGAAAGAAGCGGTGTCATCGGCGGCTATCATGCGCGGCTCTCGCACAAGGCGCTCGATTACAAGATGATTGCCATCGTGCATATCTCTCTCTCCGGCCAGTTCGCCAAAACGCTGGCGGAATTCGAAGCCGCTGTGAAGCTTTGCCCGAACGTGCTCGTCTGTTACCTGATGTCGGGCGAATACGACTATATCCTCAGGGTCGCCGCCCGTGACCTCGAAGATTACGAGCGCATCCATCGCGACTGGCTGTCGGCGCTTCCCCATGTGGTCAAGATCAATTCGAGCTTCGCGCTCAGAGAAATCATCGACAGGCCGAATGTGGGACTTTGAGGCCTTGCTTATTTTGCCGAAACGCTGCCCAGACTTTCGGGGCTCGGGCACGTTTCCCCTTTACGGCACATCATGACATCGAAGACCCACGGTTATATTTTTGCCCTGCTGGCGACGACCATCTTCTCTTTGCAGGACGCCATCTCGAAACATCTGGCGTCGACTTACCCGCCGATCTTCGTGACGATGATCCGTTACTGGGCCTTCGCGCTGTTCACGATCGTGCTCGCTTCGAAGATGCGGGGTGGCCTCCAGGCGACGGCCCGCACAAAACGCCCGCTTCTTCAGGTGGTGCGCGGCGTGCTGCTTGCCGTCCAGGTGGTTCTGGCCATCACCTGCTTTGCCGTGATCGGCCTTGCCCGCTCGCAAGCGATCTTTTCCGCGACGCCGATCCTGATCGCGCTGCTGTCGATGCCGATGCTCGGCGAGCGGGTCGGATGGCGACGGTGGACGGCGATCGGCGTCGGGCTTTGCGGGGTGCTGCTGATCCTGAAGCCGGAAGGCGAGCTTTTCGACGTTAAATTGCTTCTCGCCATTCTTTCCTGCTTCAACTTCGCCTTCTACGTCATCGCCACCCGCTTCGTCAGCCGCGACGATTCGTCGATGACCAGCTTCTTCTATACCGGCGTTATCGGCGGCATCACGATGACGCTTGTCGGCCCGTTCTACTGGAGTTGGATGTCGCCGGGCGACTGGGGCTGGATGGCGCTCGTCTGCATGACCAGCATTTCCAGCCACTATTTCCTGATCCGCGCCTACGATGTTCTCGATGCCGCCGCCGTCCAGCCGCTGACCTATCTGTCACTAGTCTACGCCTCGATCATCGGTGTGACGATCTATGACGAGACGCTCAGTCTCAACACGATCATCGGCTCGGTCATCGTCGTTGCCGCCGGCATCTTCACCATCTGGCGCGAACATGTGGTGGGGCGCAGGGCGGCGGCCGCCAACTGAAGTTTCGCTGCAATTTTAGCCAAGCCCCTAAAACCATTTCAATTTTCCGGCGCTATGCTCCCCTCGCGCTTCAAAGGGAGACAGCATGACCAGCAACTTGAAAATCACGGCCCGAAAGGCCGATCGGAAGAATTGCCGAGTCTTCGGCAGTGTCAAATATCTGAACAGCGAAGTGGATGTGCGAATTCTCAACCTGTCGGCGACCGGCGCCGCCCTGGAGACCAAGACGCCGCTCCATGCCGCTTCCGGCAGCAAGGTGCGCATCGAAGTCGAAAACCTTGGACTGCTCGAAGGCATCATCCGCTGGAAGCACAATGGCCGCATCGGAATCCAGTTCGACGTGAATTCGAATGCGCGGGCGCAGATTTCGTCCTATTTCCGCTTTTTCCATAAGGAAATCCGGCCGGTTCTGGCGGCGCGTCAACTAAGAGCCATGACCAACGGCGACCGCCCGCCGCATTCGGCGACATTGACGCTGAAATCGTAGGACCGCATCGCTTTTGCACCGGCAGAGCCATTGACATTGACGTCGTGCGCAATGGCGGCCTTGCGTCTGCGCGAAGCTGGCGCCGAGACCCTCTATCGATGGCGATCAGGCGATGACGACCTCAATCGCGACCCGGCCCCCGGTGGATTTCAGCCAGAGGGCTGTGCGATAAATTGTCTTTTAAAATCATATCGCCTTTTTGCTGGCGATTGTTTTGACGTCCTGTCATTTTCGCGGTGTACTCCTCCAATTCGTCCTAATTCTGACGGGCCGGACGATTGCATGATCCCTATAGGAGAGTTCCATGTCTTCCATTTTTGATGTCGGCGTCATGAGCCGCCGTTCCCTGCTCGGCGGTCTCGCCGCGACTTCCGCCCTGGTGCTGCTGCACCCTTTCAGCGCCCGTGCCAACGCCAACCAGGCGCATCTGCGGCTGATGGAAACGACCGACATTCACGTCAACGTCTTCCCTTATGACTATTACGCCGACAAGCCGAACGACACGATGGGCCTGTCGCGCACCGGAACGATCATCGACAATATCCGCGCAGAGGCCGTCAATTCGCTGCTGATCGACAATGGCGACGTGCTGCAGGGCAATCCGATGGGCGACTACATGGCCTATCAGCACGGCATGAAGGATGGCGACGTCCATCCGGTGATCAAGGCGATGAACACGCTCGGATACACGGTCGGGACGCTCGGCAATCACGAGTTCAATTACGGCCTCGACTTCATGTTCAAGGTCCTGTCCGGCGCGAACTTCCCCTTCGTCTGTGCCAACCTAACCAAGGGCCAGCTCGCCTCGGATCCCAAGCAGGACGATCTCTTCTTCAAACCCTACATCATTGTCGAAAAGCAGATCAAAGACGGCGCCGGCAAGGAGAGCCCTGTCAAGATCGGCTTCATCGGTTTCGTACCGCCGCAGATCATGCTCTGGGACATCAAGAACCTCGATGGCAAGGCGCAGACGCGCGATATCGTCGAGGCCGCCAAGGCGTGGGTTCCCGCCATGAAGGAAGCCGGCGCCGATATCGTCATCGCGCTCTCCCACTCCGGCATCGACGGAGCAGCACCGTCCGAAAAGATGGAAAACGCCTCGCTGCATCTCGCCGCCGTCGACGGGATCGACGCGATCTTCACCGGCCACCAGCATCTCGTCTTCCCCGGGCCGAAGAGCTGGGACGGCATCGCCAATGCCGATCCCGTCAAGGGCACGCTGCACGGCAAGCCGGCCGTGATGGCCGGCTTCTGGGGTTCGCATCTCGGCCTCATCGACCTGCTGCTCGAGAAGGACGGCAACAGCTGGAAGATCGTCGATTTCACCTCGGAAGCGCGGCCGATCTACCATCGCGACGACAAGAAGAAAGTGGTCGCCGACTACGCCGACAAGAAGGACGTGGTCGAAGCCGCCAAGGCCGAGCATGAGGCGACGCTCGCCTATGTCCGCACGCCGGTCGGCAAGACGTCGGCTCCGCTCTATTCCTATTTCGCCCTGGTCGCCGATGATCCTTCCGTGCAGGTCGTCAGCCAGGCCCAGACCTGGTACATCAAGCAAATGCTCGCCGACACCGAGTACAAGGATCTGCCGGTGCTTTCGGCCGCAGCTCCCTTCAAGGCCGGCGGCCGCGGCGGCGCCGACTACTATACCGACGTCCCGGCCGGCGATATCGCCATCAAGAACGTCGCCGACCTCTATCTTTATCCGAACACGGTGCAGGCTGTCGCGATCACTGGCGCCCAGGTGAAAAACTGGCTGGAAATGTCGGCCGGCATGTTCAATCACATCGACGCCGGCGCAAAGGACGCGCCGCTGCTCAACGCCGACTTCCCGTCTTACAATTTCGACGTAATCGATGGCGTTACATATCAGATCGACCTGTCGCAGCCGCCGAAATATGATTCGTCCGGCAAGGCGATCAATCCGGATGCCAACCGTATTCAGAACCTCGCCTTCGATGGCAAGCCGATCGATCCGGCCCAGAAGTTCGTCGTCGTCACCAACAACTACCGCGCCGGCGGCGGCGGCAGTTTCCCGGAGATCGCTGCCGACAAGGTGATCTTCCAGGCGCCGGACACCAACCGCGACGTCATCGTGCGCTACGTCCACGAGCAAGGCACGATCAATCCGTCGGCCGATGCGAACTGGACCTTCAAGCCGCTGCCGGGCACGACGGCGACCTTCGAAAGCGGCCCCAAGGCGAAGCAGTTCCTCGCCGCGGTCAAGAGCGTCAAGATCGAGGAGGCCGGCGACGGGGCCGACGGCTTCTCGAAGTTCAGGCTCGTTCTTTAACCGAAGGCATATCAGAGAAGGCGCGGCTCCGCGCCTTCGTCATTCGGCCGCGAGCGGCGGCGTGGTGTCACGCAGTTCCGCCATCTCGGCATGAAAATCGGCCTGGTTCGGGCAATAGGAAAGCCGTGTGCGGAAGGCGTCGATCATCCAGCTGGCGGCCGGCCCCGGCGGGTTGGCGAGCTGGCGCATCGAATAGATGGCATATTCGCCCTGTTCATAGGCATCCAGGTCGAGATGGATCAGCGCGCCGCCGCGCAGATCGTCATGTATGATGGATGCCGGCAGACCGCCCCAGCCGAGACCGGCCTTAATGAGCTGGTGCTTTGTCGCAATATCGCTGACGCGCCACGTCTTGTAGGACAGAACGTTGAAATCTCGCCCCTTCGTCCGGCCTGACGCGTCGGTGACGACGAGCTGCACTTCCTCGCGCACGTCGCCGAGCGTGAGCGGCCGGCCGATCGCGGCAAGCGGGTGGTCGGGCGCGGCGACCGGCAGCATGAAGGAATGGCCGATCCGTTCCGTGACCATCGAATCGTCCGGCTTGAGCACCGCGCCGCCGATGCCGATCGTCGCTCGGCCGCTCAGAACGAGATCCATGACCATTCCCAGTTCACCGACATTGAGGTTCAACGAAACGGTTGGGTATCTTTCGCGGAATTCGTGCAGCACGTCCACGACGGCCTGCGATGGCACCATGACGCTGATGGCGACGGAAACCTCGGCTTCGAGGCCTTCCCTCAGGCTCTTGACGCGCGCGCGCATGACCTGCAGGTCGCCGAGAATACGGCGCGCATCCTCGAGCATCGCCTTGCCCGCCTCCGTCAGCTTCGGTTGGCGCGCGCCGGAGCGCTCGAAAAGCGGCATTTCAAGCTGGGCCTCCAGATTGGCGATCGTATAGCTGACGACCGACTGCGCACGGTTCAGCGCCCGCGATGCGGCCGAAAAGCTGCCGGTTTCGGCAACGGTCAAGAACACCTGCAACTGATCCAAAGTCGGGTTCGGAAGCATCTTCCATCCATTCCATCGATAATTTCGATCGACATTATCACCGTTTTTTCGATAGCGGGCCAGACTTATTTTCCTACTCGACACCGCGGCTCACCTCCCAGCAACGAGCCGTCACATTCAATTCGAAAGGAAATGCAGCATGTCGTCCATCCTTCTTCTGACGTCCAGCCCGCGCGCCGATTCGCTCTCGACCCCGATCGCCGTCGATCTCGCCGAAAAGCTGAAAAACCAGAAGCCGGGCAGCGTCGTCGTTCGCCGCGACCTCGCAGCCAATCCACTGCCCCATATCGATGACCTTTTCACCGGCGCCATCCGCAAGCCGGCGGAAGACCGTACCGCCGAAGAGGCCGCCGCCGTCAAGACCTCCGACGAACTCGTCGCCGAACTGTTTGCCGCCGACACGATCGTCATCAGCACCGGCCTGATCAACTTCAATATCTACTCGTCGCTGAAGACTTGGATCGACAACGTCGCCCGCGCCGGCGTGACGTTCAAGTACACGGAAAGCGGCCCGGTCGGTCTCGTCACCGGCAAGAAGGTCTATGTCGTTCTCGCCTCGGGTGGCGTCTACTCGCAGGGCCCGGCCGCCCCCCTGAACCATGCCGTGCCCTACCTGAAGTCGGTTCTCGGCTTCCTCGGCATCACCGACATCGAGACGATTTATGTCGAGGGCCTGGCTTTCGGCCCGGAAGCTGCGGAAAAGGCCATCGACGCCGCCAAGTCGCGTGTCGAGGAAATCGCGCTCGCAGCCTGATCGGCTCTTCAATATCCCGCGGAACGGCCGGCCTTTGCCGGCCGTTCGTCATTTGTCGATACCGCCGACAAAATCGCGGACCGTCTCCAGGATTTCCGCCGACAGAGCCTCGTCGGAGGAGATTCTGGCAAGACCAACGCCACCGGCCATCATCGCGAAGGCCATAATGGCCTTGCGCCGTCTTTCCCCTTCATCGGCTCCCGCGGCCTTGCTCGCCAATCCCGCGAAATTGCGCATCAGTCCGTCCGTCGCGATCGCTCGTGCCTTCTCGCCGCTGCGCGATATATCGGAGGTCAGCGCAGCAAAAGGGCAGCCCTCGCCGGGATTGTCGCGGTGACAGGTGCTCAGATAACGTTCGGCGATATCGGCAGCCGTCATCTCCGCCGGCTTGATCCCCTCGGCCTCCAGCTTGCGTCCCCATGAATCGAAAGCCGACTGGATCGCCTCGGCGACGAGATCCTCGCGAGAGGCGAAGTGCTTGTAGAAGCCGCCGACGGTCAGCCCGGCCTCCTTCATCAGGTCGGCAACGCCGATACCGTCGAGCCCCGCTTCACGCAGCCGCCTGGACGCGGTCTCGACGATCTTCTCATGCGTCTTCTGTTTTTCCAGTTGCGAACGCCCCATCGGAAATCTCCCGCCACTGCCTCTTGACTTATCAAGATTACAATCATAATCTTCTTGGATAACGATCATAATCCAGATCGTTGTCATTTCCAAGAGGAGCATGAATCATGCGTCTAAGAAACAAGATTGCTCTGATCACTGGCGGCAATAGCGGCATCGGCCTTGCGACCGCCAAGGCGTTCATCGATGAGGGCGCCAAAGTCGTGATTTCCGGCCGCAATCCGGAAACGCTGGCTGCCGCCGAACAGGCGCTTGGGGCCGACGCAGTAGCCCTGAGGCTCGACGTCACCGATGCCGCCGCCACCGAAAAGGCCGTCGCTGAAGCGGCCGGAACGGTCGGCAAGTTCGACATCGTCTTCGCCAATGCCGGCATCGGCGGGGCGACACCGCTCGGTGACACGTCGCTCGCGCAGTTCAACCAGATCATCAGCACCAATCTCACGGCGGTTTTCTTTACCGTGCAGGCGGCCCTGCCGCATCTCAACGACGGCGCTTCGATCATTCTCAACGGTTCTGTGCACGCCGTGATCGGATCTCCCGGCTGGTCAGCGTATGCTGCGAGCAAGGCGGCGGTGCGCGCGATGACGCGCAATATGGCCTCCGAGCTTGCACCGCGCGGTATCCGCGTCAATCAAGTCACGCCCGGCGGCACGAGGACGCCGATCTGGTCGCCGATGGCACCGACGGAAGACGCGATGTCGGCGCTCGAGGTCCGCCTCGGCGGCATGAGCCCCCTCGGACGCATGAGCGAAGCCGATGAAATCGCCAAGGCGGCGCTCTATCTGGCCTCTGATGACGCGTCCAACGTCACTGGTATTGAGATCATCGTCGACGGTGGCATGACGAGCGCGCCTGCGGGCGCCAAGATCTTCCGGCCCGCATGAGCCGGAGAGTGCACCGGGCAAGTCAGACTGCCCGGCCTCCCTTAAACACCTGCAGCCGACGCAGCGGGTCCTCGGAAAATCGGCCGGCTTAACCGAGTTTCAGCACGCCGGAGCGGCCGACGACGCAGTTGCGGCCGCTCTTCTTTGCCGCGTAAAGCCGGCCGTCGGCAGCCGACAGCACCGTGGTGAAACTGGTGCCGTCCTCGTCGGCGGTCGCAACGCCGATGCTGACGGTTACCGGATTGTCATCCGGCGTCTTGACGCTGGTCGCGATCGTCCAGCGCAGACGCCCGGCAAGCAACAATCCTTCCTCATGGTTCGTGCCCGGACAGACGGCGACGAACTCCTCGCCGCCGAAGCGGAAGATGCGGTCGCTGGAGCGCAGCGTCGTGCCGAGCCGGGCGGCGATAGACTTCAGCACCGCGTCACCCTGGAGATGACCATAACCATCATTGACGTCCTTGAAGTGATCGGCGTCGATAATGAGAACGGTCGCGGATAGCCCCTGCCGCAGGGCCTCGCGCAACATCAGCGGCGCCTCCAGCTCCATGCGTGTGCGGTCATAGACGCCGGTCAGCATGTCGCGGCCGGTGCGCTCCAGAAGATCGTTGTAACGCTCGCGGAATGTCAGATCGCCGAAGACGTCGCTGATGGAGCGCGCGGCGGCGTCAGCGCCGAGGCGGCGGATTCGATATTCATAGATCGCAAACATCGCCCCATAGAGACAGACCGATAACATCTTCGCCTTCCAGCCGCCCCAGAATACGGCGACCGGCACATCGAGAAAATAGTGCAGCGCGGCGAAGAAGCCGATCTGGTCGAAAGTCAGCAGCACGAAACCGGAGATCATGAAACGCAGCACGACGCGCCTGCGGAAGAAATCGCCGAGTTTTTCGTAGAGCAGGATGATGCCGAGCGAATCGACATAGAGCAGCGCCGTGCCCCAGATCATCAGCCAGCCCATCTCCTTCAAGAAATCGACGTCGGGCGTATGGTTTGACGACAGCTGCAGCGGCTGGTGCAGTTGCAGCATCCAGGCGATGCCGACGGTGAGCAAGTTGCCGAGGAATAGGCCGTAGATCGGCTGGCGCACCGTCGCGGCATCCTCCGACAGGTATAGCATCAGGATCATCATCAGCTTGCCGGAGAAGAAGACGGATGAACCCGGCGACACATCCCCGAACGGCAGCGAGACGTAAAAGACCGCGGCCAGATAGGTCTCCAAGAAATGCATGACGCCGAGCGCCGTCAGGAAGACCCCAAGACCGAGCCGATGGCGGAAGTGCAGAAGCGTCACCATCAGCACGAAATAGGCGACGGCTTCGACGACGAAGAGAACGAGGTTTAGCGCCTCCATTACGACACCTCGGCTGCAGGTCGGCGTCGCGCCGACGCGGCGATCGCGGCTGCGGATCCTTTGATCGATCGTCTGAAAAAGTCAAACACGAGGGCGCCCTGCAAATCCTGCAGGCCATAGCTTTCACCGCAATCCTTTAAGATTGCGTGAGCGCGTACTTATATTTGCGATGAACGCTCAAGGCATACGATTGAAAAGCAAGGAAATTCTGTCCGGCGCCCCGAGTCGGAACAGATCGCACCTTCAGACCTGGCGAAGCTTCTCGCCGTCGCCGAAGAGCGACGGGCCATGCTGGTCGATGATCTGCTGCGCCTTGCGCACGGTGCACTCGATCGCGTCGTCAGAGGAAGAGAAAAGATCGGCGCGAATGAAATTGCGCACCAACACCTCGTCGCCGACCTTCTTTTCGATACGGCCGGCCAGACGGTATTGGCTGCCTTCCTTGCGTGGCTCCGCATAGATCGTGCAGTCGCCGTAAAGCTGCGGCTCGCCGGAGGGGCCTGCCACCTCCGAAGCGGCCTTGCCGCCGGAGAACATCGAAAAGAGATTTGAAAGGAACGAAGCCATGATCCGTCTCTAACACGGCGGCATCGCGCTCGCCAAGTCAAATGATCAGACTGGCGAGGATCTCGTTTTCGGTAATATCCTCGTAACCCATGCCCGCGGCTTCGAAATTTGCGATCAGCCGGGGGAAATTCTCCGGCGCCTTGGTTTCGATGCCGATCAGGATCGAGCCGAAATTGCGCGCCGATTTCTTCAGATATTCGAAGCGGGCGATATCGTCGTCGGGGCCGAGCAGATTAAGGAAATCCCTGAGCGCGCCGGGGCGCTGCGCAAGCCTGAGGATGAAGTATTTCTTCAGCCCTGCGTAACGCATGGCTCTTTCCTTTACGTCAGGCAGGCGCTCGAAATCGAAGTTGCCGCCGGAGACGACGGCAACGACGGTCTTGCCGCGGATCGCCTGCGCCTCCATCGCGGCGATCGCCGTCAGCGACAGGGCGCCGGCCGGTTCCAGCACGACGCCCTCGACATTCAGCATTTCCTGGATGGTGACGCAGATGGCGTTCTCGGGCATCAGTTGTACTTGGCTTGCTGAAAAATCGCGCAGAGCGGCGAAATTGAGGTCGCCGATGCGGGCGACGGCGGCGCCGTCGACGAAGTTGTCGACCTTGGCAAGAGTCGTCACCTGGCCCGCCTCGATGCTGCGCCTGAGGCTCGGCGCACCGGCCGGCTCGGCAAAGACAAAGGCCGATTTCGGCACGATGCCTTCGAGATAACCGGTAATGCCGGCGGCAAGCCCGCCGCCGCCGACCGGCAGCACGACCATGTCAGGCACCGTCCCATCAGGCAGCTGCTGCAGGATTTCGGCGGCGACGGTCGCCTGCCCCTCGATGATATCGGCGTGATCGAAGGGCGGCACCATGACGCCGCCGATCGCCTCCACATGGTCACGCGCGGCCTGGTAGCACTGGTCGAAGAAATCGCCGAACAGTCGGATGGTGATGAATTCGGCGCCGAACATGCGGGTCTTGTCGATCTTCTGCTGCGGTGTCGTCACCGGCATGAAGACGACGCCAGGCACGCCGAAATGGCGGCAGACATAGGCGAAGCCCTGGGCGTGATTGCCGGCCGAGGCGCAGACGAAGGTCTTGCCTGATGCACCCTGACCGATCGCCTTGCGGAAGAAATTGAAGGCGCCGCGGATTTTGTACGAGCGCACCGGCGACAGATCCTCACGCTTCAGCCAGATATCGGCGCCATAGCGGGCGGAGAGATGGTCATTCAACTGCAGTGGCGTCGCCGGGAAAAGGCTGCGCATTGCCGCTTCGGCGCTTTCGACTTGAAGTCTTGTCACGGGCGTGGTCCATTCCTAAAGATTAACCGCCGCCGCTATGGCACAGGCCGGCCGGCAAAAGAAAGCCGGCTCCCGCCATTTCCGTTTCGCTGACCGAGCCGCTTATCTCCCGAGGCCGGTTCCGGCCTCGGGAAGCTTTTCTTAAGCCAATCGCAAAATCGACGGCAGATGAACTGATTTTAACTGTCAACGCAAAGGCCTGCCACTTATATGGAGCGATGATGATCGTCAAACTCGCAAGACCGCTCGCCTGGCTGCTGCTCGCCTTGATCCTCTTTGTCACGGTTTCGCCGATCGGGCTGAGACCGCATACGGTCACGAGCGTCGATACGGATCGTGGCGGTGCCTATATTCTCCTCGGTCTCGCCTTCGCGCTCGCCTATCCCAGACAATGGAAACTGGTGGCCGTGCTGCTGATAACGGGGGCGGTCGCCATCGAATATCTGCAATACTTCACGCCGACCCGCCATCCGCGCCTGCATGACGCCGGCGTCAAGGCGATGGGCGCGGCCCTCGGGCTGCTGGCCGGCTGGGTGATCAACAGGTGGCGCGAGACCAGGGCGCCGCACCCCGCTCCGGCCACAGAACGCTGACGATTACAGGGAACAGACCACAGGCAAGCCCGAAAATCCAATTCGGAATCTGTGCGGTTCGGAAGTGATAGAGTGTCCTTAGCGCGTCTTCTCCGACGCGCTAAGGACACTCTAGAAATTGGCCAGTTGCACGGCCCACAAGAACAGAGGGATTGCCGCCATAGCAGTTCCCAGAACAAGCGCAACACCGGCCTTGAAGATCCGGATGCGCCGAACCTTAGTCCCACTCCAATCGTAAACCATCGCCTTACTCCCACAAGACAACACTTACTCAACTGTCGCGGCGCAATGCTTGCACCGAAAATGCAGTTGTCAAGCGATAACTCGCCTCTATGCACAATATACATGCATGTTCAATGGAATTATGAAGGTGATGCGGACGGCGCATCTGCGCCGGGGTGGAACACCTAACGGGCTGATGCGGATGCGAGTAGATCGATTGCAGCTGGTTTGGCCGCCATTATTGCGCGGAGAGGCCGTCGAACCGATACAATTCCCATCCAAATCCGTCCTTCAGTAACAAAGTCGACTTCGGCAGCATTCGAGAAATGGTTTCCTCAGCCAACACGAACTTGGCCGCGCCGATGCGGTCAGCCAATAATTCCTTTTTTTCGGTCACCCGGATGAAATAACGAATGTTGTTGCGCGTGATAAAGGCATCCACATCGCCTTCGGATTCAGGAAATATATAGGGCGGCAACAACCATCCCTTGTCCCGTCCTCCGGTGTAGGCCGCCGCGTACAGAGTGCTACCCGTATCGAATGGTTGGAAAACGGTTCTCAAGTCATTCGCCGCGACATAGCGGTAGATGACATAGCCTTCGCGCTGGGCGCCGAGAAAATCATCCAGCCCCTGCCGGCCAACCAGGACATCCATCACCCCCTGCTCCATCCAGGAATAGGGCTGGCCACTGGGGCGGTAGACGAATTTAACGGCAGGAAGGCAGAAAACCAAGAGAGCGACGGCCGCCACTCCAAACGCAAACAAATAGCCGCTGACAGCCCTATATCCTGCCAGAAGACGTGCAGACATATCGAACACAAACCCGCCTAGCTGAGCGGTTTTGCTCAGGGCAATTTTCTCCGCAATCAGGCTCGCGCCGATATAAGCAGTCGAAAAATAAAGCAAATAAGCCGGAGTCGCCCATCGGATATGGTTGAACATGACAACATACCAGATGATGAACATCGCGGCAGTCGTTGCAATAAGCATGAATATCCGTCTCGGCGACGCGATGAGGCCGCCGATGATGAGCATGAGTGCGACGATCGCATAGAGCCTGCGATCCAGAAACCAATCACGCATGATGAAGAAAAAGTCGTGCCAGCCCTGGCGGGTTGTCAGATTGGTGACAAAAAACCGGTTTGCTGGATCGAAAGCGCGTCCGAGCTCGAGGGTATAGTCGGCCATCCATTGATCCGAAAGCCCCGGATGTCCGAACATGAAAGGGTAGATGGGGTTGCCGAGCACGATGAGATTTTTAGCGTACCAGTAGCCGGCTACAGACAAAAAGGCGACAACGCATGTCAGGAAGAGCGGCAATGGCAGCTTTCCGCGGTAGATCGAAGGCAACAGCGCCAGGCCGATCAACCCAACCATTTGAAGTTCGGTGTATTTACCGCCGACGGCCCCGCCCAGGACGAGAGCACAGGAGACAAGCTCCGAAGGCCGTGAGGTCTCGAGGTACCGCCAAAGATAAAGGACGGCGGCAACCGAAAAACACGATCTTGGAAGGTCCGTGAGAGGAACCGCAGCCCCCGGTGTAAAGAAGGGCTGGAAGGCAACCAGGAAGCAGACCAGCAATGATCCGGCCGCCCGCCAGCGCTGCGCGCAGCTTGCAAGCAACAGCAGGAATCCGAGGAAAATCGCCGCGTTGAGCAGACCCGCCGCGAGCCAATGATCGATGAACAGCAATGTGCAAGCGAAAAGCACATTGAAGAAAAGGGGTATGTTTCCGTAGAAATTACTGTCCACCTGCGGCGTCACAAACCCGTCGTGGGAAACGATGCTTTGTGCGAGCGGAATTTGAAAAGCCCAAACGTCGGCTGATGCCGCGGGGAAAAGAGCGGTAACTGATATGACGCAGGCCAAACCGATAAATGCGATGGCCGCCAGGAGAGGAAACGGATCGCCCTTGCCGGTCGCCCGCACGCCCGCCACCACCAAACCGCGCAAATCGGCGAGAATACCCAGCAGGTCATTTCGGCGCCAGATCACGAGAAGGGCGGCGATTGGCAGCACGACCTCCACGCGCAACAGATGTATCGCCCCCAGAACGGTTGCCAAACCACCGACGAGCGCAATTCCAGGCAAGATGCCGCTTAAGAGCAGGTCCGTGCCGTCACGAATAGGTGGATTGAGGCCGCGGTTCAACTGAAGCGCAAGGGCGCGATGAAAGATCAGGCCGAACAGCAAAATCAGTGCAACGACAAGCCAGGCGGCAAGGAGGGTCATGGCCTGACGCTCCTCCCACCTGATGCAGCGCCCCCGTTCGCCGGCAGCATAGATGCGAACGCACGAACCGTTTGACCGGCAACGAATCTGTGGACGGCGGACATCTGCCAGAACATAGCGAAATACTCAAAATTGTGGGAGGTCTGCACGTCGATCCAATAGCTTTGTCATCTTGAAAATCGCGATAGCTTGTAAACCAACTGGCTGCAACCCGAGAACCGCTCTGAATTATGTCGCAATCGACACGCTCCTCATTGCAAGCGGCGCGATTGACGATCGGGAGAGCCCTCGCCCTCAGCCTATTCTATCGGCATTGGTGGCCGCTGCGGGAATCGAACCCGCACGGGCGTAGCCCGAGGCATTTTAAGTGCCTTCCGTCTACCAATTTCGGCAAGCGGCCTGCTTTTGATTCATGTATGCACGCGACTCAATGGATGCCACGCGCAATCGCCTATATCAGGCTTCCTATCGCACGAACAAGGCAAGCTTCCCAAGAACCCGTCCTTCGCGATGGCGCCTGCCAAGCAGAAACGGCGCGGCAAGTCTGTGGCTGCCGCGCCTCTGCCATTTCGGCATCGAGATCAAGCGAGCATGCCAGCACCCCGCAACATGGGCGCCCTGATATTTCGCGTCTTCCAGCTCGATTTCGAAGACCGGCGCGAGCCGTCGCCGCTGGTGATGTGGAGGCGCGGTAAGGCGACCCCGCTCTTGACTGCTTCGGTGCCTATCTTGCCTTGGAGGGCCCAGGGAAGACAAACCGAATCTTGCCGGCGAACCAAAGGCCCAGAAATTGCACATCTGCGAGGCGACCGTGCCGCTCACACTTTTCCGCATCCTGCTCGAGTGTTTGCAAAGCGGCTGAAGGGCGCTACCTATTGACCAGCCTCACATCACGGAACACCCCATGAGCCATGACACCGTCGTCACCGCCGCCATGCTCGCCATCGGCGACGAACTGCTTTCCGGCCGTACCAAGGACAGGAATATCGGCCACCTCGCCGAGCTCCTCACCCTTTCCGGCATCGATCTCAAGGAGGTGCGCATCGTCGCCGACGATGAGGAGGCGATCGTCGAGGCGCTGAACGCGCTTCGCGCCCGCTATGACTATGTCTTCACCTCGGGTGGCATCGGGCCGACACATGACGACATCACCGCCGATGCGATCGCCAAGGCGTTCGACCTGCCCTGCGAGCATGACGAGGAGGCCATGACGCTGCTGGCCGAGATGTATCGCCGCCGCGAGATGGAATTCACCGAGGCGCGCCAGCGCATGGCGCGCATGCCGCGCGGGGCGGCCCATATCGCCAATCCGGTTTCGACCGCGCCCGGCTTCATCATCGGCAATGTCTATGTCATGGCTGGCGTGCCGCAGGTTTTTGAGGCGATGGTCGACAATGTGCTGCCGACGCTTCGAACCGGCACGCCGGTGCTGTCGCTCGCTATCGCCTGCCCTTACGGCGAAGGCGATATCGGCACGCCGCTTGCCGCGATTCAGAAAGCCCATCCGGACACCAGCATCGGTTCCTACCCGCGCTATATCGGCCAGAAATTCTCGACCGAGATCGTCGTGCGCGGCCGCGCGCAAGCGGCGATCGATGCGGCCGGCGCCGAGGTGCATGCGATGATCGACGCCATCCGCCGGAAAAAGGAGGTCACTGAGAACCATTCCGCCGAGGCTTGAGGACAGTACGGGAACTGGCCATCCTTGATATCTGTCAAGGAACGGGAGAGGAGACCGGTGCACTCCTTGCCTCGCGCCCGCCATTTCAGCGCAAGGAGAATTTATATGTCTTACAAAACCATTCTCGCCATTCTCGATACGAGAGACAATAGCGCCGCCGTTGCCGATTTCGCCTTTGCCATTGCCGCCGAGAGCGGCGCTCATGTGATCGGACTGCACGCCGAAATCATCTCCGCCGTGCCGCTGGTGGCGCCGATGGAAATTCCTGATCCCGTCGCGGTGCAGGCGCTGCAGGACATGGCGCATGGCGAAACGACCGCCATCGAGGCCATATTCCGCGCCAAGGCGCACGCCGCCGGCGCCTCCTCCGAATGGCGCAGCTTCGCCACATCGACCGGCTACGGCTCGGCGCCGCTGATCGACAGCGCGCGCAGCGCAGATCTCTTGATCGCTTCGCAGGCCGACCCGGCCAACCCGTCCGACAGCCATGTCGATCTCGACAGTTTCCTCTTTGAAACCGGCCGGCCGGTGCTGATGATCCCCTATATCATCCGCCAGCCGAAGCCGATCAAACGCGTGCTGATCGCCTGGAACGGCTCGAAGGAGGCGGCGCGCGCAACCTTCGACGCGCTGCCGTTCCTGAAGGCGGCCGAGGCGGTGGAGATATTTTCGGTCGATCCGGCCGAGACGGCGCCGCATTCATCGATGATCCCTGGCGCCGAGATCGCCGCGGGACTTGCCCGCCACGGTGTGAAGACGACGTTTTCGACGGCCCGAAGCGTGGACAGAAACACCTCGCATGTCATCGAAAACCGGCTTTCGGACGACAGTATTGACCTCCTGGTCATGGGCGCGCATACGCATTCATGGCTGTGGCAGATGATCTTCGGCGGCACGACGAAGAGCTTGCTGCAATCGATGACGGCGCTGACGCTGTTGTCGCGATGACCCGCCTGCCGCAAGGATCGGCGCTCTTGCGTTTTGCCGGCAAATCCCGCTAATTGCGGCGACCGATGAGGGCTTCGAGCCTCGGCCGATCTCGCGCAGTTCCGGCTTGCGCGATTTCTTGTTTTGCCGATCGCCACTGCAAGCCCGTCCGGTCGCCGGCAAACGGCGTGTCATCTCTATCATGCCGCGGAGCAGCCCGATGTCCCTTCCCGATAAAGCCTTTCCCGTTTCCTGGGATCAGTTCCACCGCGATGCGCGCGCCCTTGCCTGGCGGCTTGCCGGCCTCGACCAGACGTTCAAGGCGATCGTCTGCATCACCCGCGGCGGGCTTGTTCCGGCCGCGATCATCTCGCGCGAATTGAATATCCGCCTGATCGAAACCGTCTGCATCGCCTCCTATCATGATTATGTGAACCAGGGCGACATGGTGCTGCTCAAGGGAATTGCGTCAGAGCTTGCGGAAAACGGCGGCGAAGGCGTGCTCGTCGTCGACGATCTGACCGATACCGGCAAGACCGCCGCACAGGTGCGCACGATGTTGCCGAAGGCCCATTTCGCCTGCGTCTATGCCAAGCCGAAGGGCGTGCCGACCGTCGACACCTTCATCACCGAGGTGAGCCAGGATACATGGATCTACTTCCCCTGGGACATGGGCTTCACCTATCAGGAGCCGATCGCGAAGGGCGCGCGCTAATAGCTCCAACTGAAGTGCGCCGCCCCTCGTCGGCGCACTTTGACAGCGCTGATTTCGCCTGCGAATCGCCATGCGCAATTGCGCCGGAAAAGCCATCATAAGATTTGCCGCGGGACGCTTTTTTGCCGCTGCGGCATTTTCCCGAGCCGGCGGCGCCTGCAAGTCATTGTATTTTCAGCGCTCCCCGGCTTTCCCCAATCTCCACAGGCGCATCCACAAGATGTTGTGGTTACCATTCAATTAGAAACCAACCCTTGACGGAATCAGCAGTTTCAAACTTTACTGCTTCTGATGTTGCGGCGGCGACAGGACCGGAGGTACGAGCCCGGTTCCCTTTGAAAGACAAGACGCAGAATCAGGGCATTGCGCCGGAACCGGTTCAGGCCCGACGGGATTTATGCGCTGTTTTCAGCCTCCAAAAAAAGTGACGTCGGGACTGGCGATAATAAGCTGTTAATACTATATTTAGCGTTTGCAGCCACCATCACCACAAGATACAGGAAGGACATCTCCGGATGACACCCCTGTGACAATACGGAAACGAGACTGGCTGCACGATGACAATGTGCCGCCGGATAGGAATCTTGCGCCCTGGGGACGGGCGCCAACGCGAGGTCAAGACTATGCGCATCGAACGTCGTTTCACGAAGGCCGGCCAGGGCGCCTATGCGGATATAGAATTCCGCAAGGCGATAAGCGAGATCAAGAACCCGGACGGTTCGATCGTCTTCCGGCTGGAGAATATCGACGTTCCCGCACAGTTCTCCCAGGTCGCTACCGACGTTCTGGCGCAGAAGTATTTCCGCAAGGCCGGCGTTCCCACGCGGCTGAAGAAGGTCGAGGAAAACGATGTTCCGTCCTTTCTGTGGCGCTCCGTTGCCGACGATGCTGCACTGAAGAACCTGCCTAAGGAAGAGCAGACCGGCTCCGAGATCGATGCGCGCCAGGTCTTCGACCGTCTTGCCGGCACCTGGACCTATTGGGGCTGGAAGGGCGGCTATTTCACTTCGGAAGAAGATGCTGCCGCCTTCAAGGACGAGCTTGCCTATATGCTTGCCACCCAGCGCGTCGCACCGAACTCGCCGCAGTGGTTCAACACCGGCCTGCACTGGGCCTATGGCATCGACGGCCCCGGCCAGGGCCATTTCTACGTCGATCCTTTCACCGGCAAGCTGACCAAGTCGAAGTCGGCTTACGAACATCCGCAGCCGCATGCATGCTTTATCCAGTCCGTCGAGGACGACCTCGTCAACGAAGGCGGCATCATGGATCTCTGGGTGCGTGAAGCGCGCCTCTTCAAATACGGCTCCGGCACCGGCTCCAACTTTTCGATGCTGCGCGGCGAAGGCGAAAAGCTTTCCGGCGGCGGCCGCTCCTCCGGCCTGATGAGCTTCCTGAAGATCGGCGACCGCGCCGCCGGCGCCATCAAGTCGGGCGGCACGACGCGCCGCGCCGCCAAGATGGTCGTCGTCGATATCGACCATCCGGATATCGAGGAATATATCAACTGGAAGGTCAAGGAAGAGCAGAAGGTCGCGGCCCTCGTCACCGGCTCGAAGATCGTCGCCCGGCACCTGAAGGCGATCATGAAGGCCTGTGTCAATTGCGACGGCGGCGACAACGGCGATTGCTTCGACCCGGCCAAGAACCCTGCCCTCAAGCGCGAAATCCGCGCCGCCAAAAAGGACCAGGTTCCGGAGAATTACGTCCAGCGCGTCATCCAGTTCGCTCGCCAGGGCTACAAGGATCTCGAATTCAAAACCTATGATACGGATTGGGATTCGGAAGCCTATCTCACGGTTTCCGGCCAGAACTCCAACAACTCCGTCTCGATCAAGGACGACTTCCTGCGCGCTGTTGAAAATGACGGCGAATGGAAGCTGACCGCCCGCAAGGACGGCAAGGTCATGAAGACGCTGAAGGCGCGCGACCTCTGGGAAACGATTTCCTACGCCGCCTGGGCCTCGGCCGATCCGGGCATCCACTTCAACACGACGATGAACGACTGGCACACGTCGCCCGCCGGCGGCCCGATCCGCGGCTCGAACCCGTGCTCGGAATACATGTTCCTCGACGACACGGCCTGCAACCTTGCCTCGCTGAACCTGCTGCAGTTCAAGGACAAGGCCACCAAGCGCATCAATATCGGCGATTACGAACATGCTGTTCGCCTGTGGACCGTCGTGCTCGAAATCTCGGTCATGATGGCGCAGTTCCCGTCGAAGCGCATCGCCGAACTTTCCTACGAATACCGCACGCTCGGCCTCGGCTATGCCAATATTGGTGGCCTGCTGATGTCTTCGGGCATTCCCTATGACTCGGCCGAAGCCCGCGCCATTGCCGGTTCGCTGACGGCGATCATGACCGGCATCTGCTATGCAACCTCGGCCGAAATCGCCGGCGAACTCGGGCCGTTCCCGAATTTTGCGCCGAATCGCGAAAGCATGCTGCGGGTCATCCGCAACCATCGGCGCGCCGCTTACGGCGAAACCTCAGGCTACGAGGCCCTGTCGATCGACCCGGTCGCGCTGATCCATTCGGAAAATCCCGACCAGGATCTTGCCGCTCATGCCAAATCGGCCTGGGACAAGGCGCTCGAGCTCGGCGAACAGCACGGCTACCGCAATGCCCAGGTTTCGGTCATTGCGCCGACCGGCACGATCGGTCTCGTCATGGATTGCGACACGACCGGCATCGAGCCCGACTTCGCGCTCGTCAAGTTCAAGAAGCTCGCCGGCGGCGGCTACTTCAAGATCATCAACCGCGCCGTGCCGGAAGCGCTGCGCACGCTCGGTTATTCCGAGAGCCAGATCGCCGAGATCGAGGCCTATGCCGTCGGCCATGGCAACCTGAACCAGGCGCCGGCAATCAACCCGTCGACGCTGAGGGCCAAGGGCTTCACCGATGAGAAGGTGGAAGCTGTCAACGCGGCGCTGAAGAGCGCCTTCGACATCAAGTTCGTCTTCAACCAGTGGACGCTCGGCGCCGACTTCCTGAAGGAGACGCTGAAGGTTTCTGATGAACAGCTCGCCGACATGAGCTTCAGCCTGCTCGACCATATGGGCTTCTCGAAGAAGGACATCGAAGCCGCCAACATCCATGTCTGCGGCGCCATGACGCTGGAAGGCGCGCCCTTCCTGAAGGCCGAGCACCTGCCGGTCTTCGATTGCGCCAATCCCTGCGGCAAGATTGGCAAGCGCTACCTCTCGGTGGAAAGCCATATCCGCATGATGGCGGCCGCCCAGCCCTTTATCTCGGGCGCGATTTCCAAGACGATCAACATGCCGAACGAGGCGACCGTCGAGGATTGCAAGAACGCCTACATGCTGTCCTGGAAGCTCGGCCTCAAGGCCAACGCGCTCTATCGCGACGGCTCGAAGCTGTCGCAGCCGCTCAATGCCTCGCTGATCGAAGACGAGGACGACGAGGACGCACTGGAGGAACTGCTGCAGGCCCCCGTCGCCGCCCAGGCCGTCACCATCACCGAGAAGATCATCGAGCGGGTGATCGAACGCGTTTCGCGCGAACGCGAGAAGCTGCCGAACCGCCGCCAGGGCTATACCCAGAAGGCCGCCGTCGGCGGACACAAGGTCTATCTCCGCACCGGTGAATTCGGCGACGGCCGCCTCGGCGAGATCTTCATCGACATGCACAAGGAAGGCGCTGCCTTCCGCGCGATGATGAACAATTTCGCCATCGCCATCTCGCTCGGCCTTCAATATGGCGTGCCGCTCGAGGAATATGTCGAGGCCTTCACCTTCACCAAGTTCGAGCCGGCCGGCATGGTCATCGGCAACGACGCGATCAAGAACGCCACCTCGATCCTCGATTACGTCTTCCGCGAGCTTGCCGTCTCCTATCTCGGCCGTCATGACCTCGCCCATGTCGATACGTCGGATTTCTCCAACACCGCGCTCGGCAAGGGCATCCAGGAAGGCAAGACCAACCTGCTGTCGACCGGCTGGACCCGCGGCTACAAGCCGACGCTGGTGTCCGGCGCCGGCGGCGAACGCCAGGCGGGCGAACCCAAGGGTGCGGCGACCGCTGCCCCTGCCCGCGCCGCCTCCACCGCCACGGTCACCGCCTTTGCCGGCAGTGCTGCCCGCAAGCTGGAGCCGACGGCCGCTATCTCTACCTCCGAAATCGTTGCCTTCAAGCGCGATTACGAGGAGCGCGCCAAGGAATTGGCCGAGGAGATTGCCGAAGAGGTGATGGAAGAAATCACCAGCGACGCCACTGCCCTCTTCTCCGACAAGGCGGCAGCAGACGCGGCAACGGCCAAGACCGAAGCCAAGAAGGTGGAAGCCGAACGCCGCCAGCGCTCGATCATGCAGGGCTATACAGGCAACATGTGCTCGGAGTGCCAGAACTTCACAATGGTGCGGAACGGCACTTGCGAGAAGTGCGACACGTGTGGTGCGACGAGCGGGTGCAGCTGAGCGGGCTTGTGGTTCTTCAGCGTATGGTATGTATGTTGGAATCGAAGCTAATTCCGGCCAAAAGCCTCTGAAATTGGCCATTTCCGACAGAAGAAATAGCCGACCCGATATAGGAGGCCGTCCGGGCACTAATAGTGCCCGGAGAAGCCTTCGAGGAACAAACGGAGACAGAGTAGCCAAAGGCGGCGAGGACCGCTGTCGCCAATTCGAGTGTCCCCGCGAAGGGTTGCGTCAGAGACTGCCGATCTCCAGGCAAGACCGCTCCAGGAGTAAACACGAAACGAAGCGCTAACCGACGACATCGGCCTCGCGATGAAATGACGCCCAACCCCATGCGGAAACACCGCCTCATCCTTCTACGCCACGCCAAATCTGCCTGGCCCGCCGGTGTGGCAGACCGTGAACGGCCATTGGCGGGTCGCGGGCGCAAGGCAGCGCCCGTCATCGGCACCTATATGGCGCACGAAAAGCTGATCCCCGATCTCGCCCTCGTCTCGCCGGCCCGCCGGGCGCAGGAAACCTGGAAGCTCGTCCGCCAGGCCCTTTCGAAAAAGGTCTCCGAACGCGAGGCGGCTGATATCTACGAGGTGTCGGCCGAGCGCATCCTCGATGTGATCCGGGACGTCGAACCTGATATCCGCACGCTGCTCATCGTTGGCCACAATCCCGGCATGGAGAATGCGGCCTCGCTTATCGTTGCGGACGGCGATGCCGCCGCCGTGGGACGCATGCGGAAGAAGTTCCCGACGGCGGGACTCGCCGTCATCGCCCTCGATCTCGACGGTTGGGACGAGATTGCGGCGGGCACCGGTTATCTCGAGCGGTTCGTAACCCCGCGATCCTTGGGATAATACGACACTATCGGGCTTTGAATTTGGTGGCCATGGTGCCCGGCCCTGATTCCACCCTCGCGCGTCCGAACTGGCCATTCACGGAACAAAAGTTCGACAACTCCGACTTGGCTGGAGAGCCCGTTCTCGGCAACGAATTGGGATCGGTTCTACAAGGTAATCCATTGCGGGCATCTCTCCGACAAGGCGGCAGCCGATGCGGCAACGGCCAAGACCGAAGCCAAAAAGGTGGAAGCCGAACGCCGCCAGCGCTCGATCATGCAGGGCTATACCGGCAACATGTACTCGGAATGCCAGAACTTCACGATGGTGCGGAATGGCACTTGCGAGAAGTGCGATCACGTGTGGGGCGACGAGCGGGTGCGCCTGAGGAATCTCCTGTCGCCTCTGTGCCGCGCCTTGAGAAACTGAACGAACTATTGGCCAAAAACCGCTAGAACTGGCCATTTCGAAAGCTAGACTGGCTAACGCCATAGGTGACTATCTCCGGGGCACTGAAAAGTGCCCGGGGAATGACAAGAGGAACAAATCAGGAAAGTGGCGGCGGGATCGGTCATCGGCGTCGTTGCGGCAGTCCTGGGCGTCGCTGGAGGGGAACTGCTCATTCCCACGCTCATCCTGCTTTTCGGCGTCGATATCGAGGTCGCCGGGAGCCTCTCCCTCGCCGTCAGCCTCCCAACGATGCTAGCCGCATTCGGGCGCTACAGTCGTGACCGCAACTTCTCGGTGATCTGGAGGGAAAGGGGGCTTCGTGCTCTTGATGGCCATCGGCTCGATCTTCGGCACCTACGCCGGCGGCATGCTGCTGGGCGTCGTTCCTGGTTCTATTGTGCTTCCCGCCCTTGCAGCCATCCTCATTGTTTCGGCGATCAAGGAATGGCGCCATTGACGGCAGGTTTCAGGATCTTCCGGACGCCGTTGCTATCGAACTTGATTGCCTGTTCATCCTCGGTGCTGTCGCAAGGAATCCTGCCGTTGCGACCTGCGTGGCCAGTATTTTCTCATGGCAGCCGAGCCATCAGGGGTGGCTGTTGCGGCTGGTCCCCATCAGACGGGAGCGCAGCGCGTTGGACACGGTGTCGAAGACGTAGACGACCATGAGAATCAGCAGCACCATATAGGCCACGTTTTCCCAGTCGGAGTTAGTGCGCATCGCCTCCCACAGCTTCAGACCGATGCCGCCTGCTCCCACTGCTCCGATGATCGTGGCGGAGCGCGTGTTCGACTCCCAGAAATAGAGTGCCTGCGACAGGAAGACCGGCATGATCTGCGGAAGGACCCCGTAGCGTTGCACCGCTGCCGGGGAGCCCCCCACCGAGCGGACGCCCTCGCGCTGCTTTTCGTCGATGTTCTCAAGCGCCTCAGAATACAGCTTTCCGAGCGTCCCCGTATCGGTGAAGAAGATCGCGGCAATGCCTGCAAGCGGCCCCGGTCCGAACGCGCGGGTGAAGAACAGGGCCCAGATCAGCATGTCGACTGATCGAAGGAAATCGAAAAGCCTCTTCGTAAGCTGGTTGGCTGGTCGATTTCGGAAGATGTTACGCGCGGCGAAGAATGACAATGGAAACGCCACGACCATCGCCATGAGGGTGCCCATGAACGCCATGATCACCGTCTGCAGCAACTTCGTCCAGACGTCGAGATGTTGCCAAGAAGGGTTATAGAGGATGTCGTTTACGGCTAGTGAAAGGTTGCTCTGCTTTGGGTCGAGCCGCTCCCCCTCGGTGACCAGCCGGACGACCTCGGCTGATGACTTGCCGAAGAAGGCCGAGTTGGTGTCGAAAACAAAGTTCGCCCAGCCTAGAAACCGCCGGCGGACCCTGACCCGCTCCGCACTGATGTCGGTCCAGCCCGAGAATCCGAAATAGGCGATCACCCGTCCGCCGGGGGATCTCTGCTCCACCCAGGAAGGCAGCGTTCCCTCGGCGCGGACTTCTCCTGCGGAATGGTCGAGCGTCAAGACGACCGTCTCGCCGTCGCGCGTCAGAACGACCTTGTCCGGACTGACATCGATCCTCCGCCCTGTTCCAAGTTCAACGCGAGCTTCGGTAGTGACGTCCTCGGTGCGGGTCTGCGTCACCGCCGCTGCCTGTGCCTGCTGTGGAGCGGACGCCGCAGGCGCCATGAAGTTGAAGCTTGATTTCGGCGCCGCAGGCACCGTCGGCGCGGCCGCGGGGGCCTCGATCACGCGAGTCACCGTCTCCTTGCGTGACTGGATCCAGGACGGGTTTGGATTCGGTCCGATCGGGTCGAAGCGGGAATAGTCGACGGACATGGCGCCGTCCTTCCCGATCGATATCTCCGGTCTGATCTCGTAGGAGACCCAGTCGGCGAGGTAGTTACCGGCGATGCCCCAGTTGGCGTCGTGGACGACCTTGGACACGCCGAAATACCACCAGGCCGAAGCGAGATACAGGATGCAGGCGACTGCGAGCAGCGGGATGCGAAAATGCCGCCAGTCGAAGCGTCGAAAGATTTCCGGATGCCGGGCTTCCAGTGCGTTCATCGCGGCCGCGTCTAGTGTCTTCATAACCGCTCACGCCTCAAATGGAACTGAAGGACTGTTCGCCGACCAGCTTTCGGCGAAGCCACGCGGAAAACTGGTCGATGCTGACTATGGTCAGCAGAAGCAGCAGTACGATGGCCAGAGTCTTTGCCTGATGACCCTGGCCGATCGACAGGCGGAGGAGTTCGCCGATACCGCCGCCACCGACCGCACCAATGATCGTCGAGGCCCGGACGTTAATTTCGAACCTGAGGAGAAAGTAGCTCATGAAATTTGGCATGACCTGCGGCACGAAGCCGAACCACATGCGCTCCGCCCAGTTGGCGCCGACCGATCGCAGACCTTCGTCCGGCCTCATGTCGGCGTTTTCGACGACCTCGTAGAACATCTTGCCGAGGGCGCCGATGGTATGAATAGATACTGCGATCACCGCGGGTATCGGACCAAGGGAGAGGATTGCAAGGCAGAAGCCGGCAATTACCACCTCGGGGAAGGCGCGCAGAACTTCCATCAGCCTGCGCACGGGGCCCCTGATCCAACGACTGGGCGCCGTGTTCTTGGCGGCGAGGAAGCAGAGACCGAAGCCGAGAATCAGTCCGATCAGCGTCGAGACGAGCGCGATGTTCAGCGTCTCGATCATCTTCGCGAAATATTCCGGCATGTAAAAGCCTTGCGTCAGGTACACACGGCCTTCGGGGTAGTTGTATTTGAAGCTTCCGTCGTCGTAGGGCGACGGCAGGTCGAACAGAGCCCGCCATATCTCGGTGCCATCGCGCGGCACGAGGTCCTGCACGAAGTCGAAGAGATGGGGCAGCCGGTCGAAAAACTTTCCAGAGTTCGTCTCGTTCGCGAACCAGAGCGAACCGGAGGCCACGAACAGGAGCAGGCCGACGCAGATGATGGTGTAGAACGCCCGTTGCGACGCCAGTTGGCGGCTATGGCGCTCGATGGTGGCCCCGCCTACGCCAAGCGCGGCTCCGGAGATCGTACTTGGCATGGATTCTTCCGCTGCAGGAAAAGGAACAAGCCCGGCGACGACCGCGTCGTCACCGGGCCGGACATTCGGCATCAGCCGCCGATGGTAGCCTTGCGGGCGTCGATTATCGGCTTGTAGAAGTTGACATTGACTTCCGCGAAGCCCTGGAAGTTGCCGCCCTGGATGGCCGAGAAGCACGCGGGATCAGTCTTCGGCAGGTTCATCATGAAGTCCTTGAACTTGTGCTTCATGTCGGCGTTCAGTGACGAGCGGACGACGACAGGACCGTTCGGGATCAATGGCGACTTCCATAGCTCGACGAGATCGTCCATGTTCAGGATGCCCTTGTCGACCATCTTGCGCAGGTTCCCTGAGGTGTAGCCGTCCTTGAAATCGCCGACGCCCGATCCGAAGGTCGTGCCCGCGTCGAAGTTGCCCTTCAGCACTTCGAGGACAAGGTTCTCATGGCCGCCGCCGAAGCCGGTCGAGCCGAAAAATTCCTTGACCGGGGCGCCCGTGGCTTCGGGAAGCGTGACGAGCGGAACAAGGTAGCCGGACGTGGAGTCAGGGTCGGCAAAACCGAGCTTCTTGCCCTTCATGTCAGCGAGCTTGGCAATTCCGCTGTCCTTGCGGGCGACCATTACCGTGTAGTAGCCCATGGAACCGTCCGTCTGAATCGTTGTCAGGATCGGTTCGACGGCCTCCGGCTTGGCAAGGTAAACCTTGGCGTAGGCGGAAGCGCCGAGTTCGGCGTAATCGAGCGTACCGCCGAGAAGACCCTGGACGACGCCGTCGTAGTCGGCTGCAGGGAAGAGCGATACTTTTTCAACGCCGAGAGCGGATGGCAGCTTCTCCGTTATGCACTGGTAGTTGCGCAGCCGGTCTGCTTCGTTCTCGCCCCCGATAATGCCGATGCGGAACTCCTTCAGGTTTTCCGCCCCGGCTGCGCCCGCGAGGGTCAGAAGCGCGGTAGCGGCAAAGAGTGCTTTCTTGAACATGTGTCTCTCCAGTGGGTCGGTGATACGGAAATTGAGAGGTTGAGAAGTTCCATCGGAAGCTACCGGCGGCCGCGAGGTTAGATGCCCGCCAAAGCCACCGGCTGCAGTTCGCCTTGAGGTCTCGCAGTCGCGGAGACAGGAACATTGATGGACGTCGAAGTCATCGATTCGTCGATCCCGGAGCCGTCCCTGTCGGTGCCGTAGATTTCCGAGACGGCTGCCGCCGTAAGCTCGGAGGGCTTGCCGTCGAACACCACCCTGCCCGCAGCCATGCCGACAATCCGCTCGCAGTAGCTGCGCGCCGTGTCGAGCGTATGGAGGTTGGTGACGACAGTGATGCCTTCGCGTTCGTTGATGTCTCGAAGCGCGTCCATGACGATCTTCGCGTTCAGCGGATCGAGAGAGGCGATCGGCTCGTCCGCCAGCACCATCTTGGGCTCCTGCATGAGGGCCCGCGCGATGGCCACGCGCTGCTGCTGACCTCCCGACAGCGTTCCCGCCGCCTGGAGAGCAGTCTGCTCGATGCCGAGACGCTCGAGCGCGGCAATCGCCATGATGCGCTCCTCGCGTCCGAATATTCCAAGCAGGTTCGCGACCGTCGAACGATGGTTCAACCGGCCGAGCATGACATTCGTGAGGACGTCGAGACGCGGGACGAGATTGAACTGCTGGAAGATCATCGCGCAGTCACGCTGCCACCGGCGAAGGTCGCTCCCTCGGAGCCCTGTAACGTCGACGTCGCCGAACTGGATCTTGCCGGACGTCGGCTCCTGCAGGCGGTTGATCATTCGCAGAAGAGTCGACTTCCCCGCGCCGGAGCGTCCGATGACGCCGACCATCTGCCCCTGAGGGATGGAAAGCGTAACGGCGTCGACTGCGGTCCTGACGCCGAATTTACGCGTGAGTGCTTCCAGCCGCATCCGGTCCCCCATCATTTGGTCCGGGGCTCTGTAGCGGTCTCGCATGAAGCTACGATGTCGGCTGAATGTCAGATTTATGAAAGATGAAGAGCGGCTTCGGTAAGGTCAGATCGACTCGAGCGACACACGCTTCTCAAGCTTTTCAGCGTCTTCCTTGCGTTCGCTGTAACGGTCGGTCAGATACGAAGAGCAGTGGCGCGTCAGCAACGTGAACTTGCCCAGCTCCTCACAGATGTCGACGACGCGGTCGTAGTATGAGGATGGCGACTGATGATTTCGCAGGTCAAGACGTCCCAGCTGAACTTTTGGAGTGTGTTAGAAAGGCAGGACGTCGAACAGCCGTTTGCTTGCCCTCGCCGTCCAAGTGGGCTTCACGCTCCCGGCCGCCAGTGGCGGCCCAGACGATGGAGCCAGCGGCGATGGGTAAAACCGATTGAGCATCGCGTCGCAGACATAGTGCCCCCAATTCGCCAGACGCTCTGTCTCTCTCGCGCCGAGGAAATGAAGATGGGTGCCGACGTCGGAGGGAACGACTGACGACGGCGGCAGCGTGTAGGAGGCATATGGCTTGAGTTCGGCATCCTTGTTGTCGATCGACCAATAGACGCCATGCGTTCTCGCGCGCAGAGCCGATTTTGCGAGGTCGTCGAGGCCAAGCAGATCTGCCCGCTTTGCGGCCTTGAAGCCGCCGATCAGGTCCCGCCGCCTCAACGACCTCACCTGATTGTCCGCCGTGTCGAGCACGCGCTTGAGCTGGCTGAGATAGTTCCAATATCCGCGGTTGGAAGACCGCCAGGGCGCGCCGGCATCGCTGACGAGCAGGCAGTCGCAACGTTTCAGCGCCGGCTCGATGCCGTGATTGTCGTAAACGCCGCCATCGCTCAATATTGCCCTGCCCGGAGCGACAGGTTCGCCGACCGTCTCATCGAGCTTTTCTCTCCTCCATGAAAACTGCGACAGGTCCAAGCGCAGTGGTGACAGCACGGGCGGGAATGCGGCCGAGGCGGCAACTGCGGTCGCAAGCGGAAGCGCCGGATGAAACGAGAGGCCGATCCGGTAGTCCGCGATATAGCGATTGGACATGCGGAAGAGCGAACCGGTGCTGAGATTGCTGGCGCAGAAAACGAACCAGGGCGATCCCGGCAGGTCTTTCAGGCTTGGCGACTTTCCGTCGAACAGATGCCGCCCGTAGAGTTTGGCGGCTTCCTCCGCCGCACTCGAGAAGGGGTTGAACACGCCCTTCAGGAAGCTCGGCCCATCCGCAAAGACCTGGCTGAAGGCCAGGATACGATCCAAATACTCGGCTTTGAAATTGACAGCGACCCCGTTCTGAAAGACCAGCCTCGGCCACACATAGGCCAGCAGTCCGGAGGCGATTGATCCGCCCGATACCGAAGAGATCATATCGAGCTTCGCCAGAAGACCGGCCTCGTTCAGCCTTGCCAGCGATCCCGCATGGAAAAGCATGGCCCGATAGCCGCCGCCCGAAAGGCAGAGGCCGAGTTGATAACGCTCCGCTGACTTCTCGGGCTCGTCGGATCCAGACAAGACGCTGTCTTCCTCGGGACGCTCGTCTTCTGACATGCTCTGTCGTATCACGTTAACAAGGATGGCGACATTCGCTGTATATCAGATCGAGACCCGCGCGAAGGAATGTCATAGCGGATTTGCCAAGAGATTGGCGTCCGGCCTCCTTCATTTCGATCCACAGGCCGAGCCCTCTGCAGGGTTGCATGATCAGTCTTGCAAAACATCCCTCGCGATGTTCAATAACGCGAGCGAAGGCGGGGGAATCAATGCGTCACATCGTGGCTGGGTTGTTGTTTCTATGCGCATTTCCTCTGTCCGCAGCGGAGATTATGCGAGAGCCGTTGGAAGGTGACACGGACCTGATCTCGGTCACGGGCGTCTTAAACGAAGGTGATGAAATCGTTTTCAGAAACGTGGCCGCGGCCCCCAACAACGCGCTGGTATTTCTAAACAGCGAGGGCGGGGATCTCAAAGCCGGCATTGAGATCGGACGCGCGATCCGTCTTCGGAACTTTGCCACGGCCGTCCCTCCGGGAACCTTGTGCGCTTCAGCTTGCGCCCTCACCTGGCTTGCCGGTTCGCCGCGCATGCTTGAGGCCACATCCAATCTCGGCTTCCATGCAGCCTATCGCGTGATAGATGGCAAGGCTACCGAAAGCGGCGTCGCCAATGCCCTGGTTGGCGCCTATCTCAATCAGCTGGGACTGCCCGACACCGCGATCGCTTACGTGACGTCAGCGCCGCCTGAAGGCATCGAGTGGCTGACGCCCGCCAAGGCACAAGGCGTCGGCATCGCCTATGATACGGTTCAGCTGGACGCGGCGGATGCGGCGTCCGACGATGGCAAGACGTTTCCGTATGATCCGATGGGCACGGTGACGGCGTTCTACTCCGCGCTCGCGGTGGCCGACGGTGAAACGGCTTCGGCTCTGGTCATTCCGGAAAAGCGCGGCAAAGGCCCCTTCAACGAAGCTTCGATCCACGCTTTCTTCGGTGCGATGTCGCAGCCGCTCAAACTCACGGGCACTGCGCTGCGCGGCGATAATGATGTGCGGGTTTCGTACGAATATCACCCGTGATGGACGGCGCTGTCAGGGCCGGGCTGATGTCCAGACCACTTACGCCTTTGGCAAGACGCTGGTCTCGAAGATTACGGCACTGGACGGCTGCTAAGCAATAGCTTTCGCATGACCACAGTCGCCGCAGATGATGGCCTCGCCTTGAGGCAAGCTGCCACCATGTCGCCTGCACCGAAGCATTTGACCAGCGAGGCACTTCGTGACTTCTATCTATGACAATCACGCCCTCGACCTGACGAGCGATCCCGATTTCTTCTCCCTTCTCACCGGCAGCTACAAGCGCATCGTCGGCCGTCCTCTTGCCCAGGACGGACAGGGGCCGGACTGGCTTTACAACTCTGCTCCTTTCGTGGTCCTCGCGCACAATACCGAGCCCGATCCGCGTTTCATCTACGCGAACAGGACGGCGCAGAGCTGCTTCGAATATAGCTGGGACGAATTCATCACGCTGCCGTCGCGGCTTTCGGCCGAGCAGCCGGATCGCGCCGAGCGTCAGCGGCTGCTGGATAGCGTCACGCGCGACGGTTTTGTCGAGAATGGCCGCGGCCTCAGGATCGCGAAATCGGGGCGGCGTTTCTGGATCGAGAACGTGACCGTCTGGCAGCTTATCGACGAAAGCGGCAAACGGTTGGGCCAGGCTGCGATATTCCCTTCGTGGCGGGACGCATAGTCTCGCCGGCCAGCCGCCTCAGCCTGCTGCGTTCCTGCCCGGCGATGCGGCTTCGGCTGCACGGTCGGGATGCGCCGCCTGAAAGGCCGGCATTGCGGCGCACTTGGCGTCGATCGCGACGATGCGCTTGAAATCCGTGAGATCGACGCCCCAGCGGCGGGCGTTATAAACTTGCGGGACAAGGCAGAGGTCCGCCATTGTCGGTGCATCGCCGAAGCTGAAGGCTGCGCCAGCTGCGCCGATCATCGCTTCCAGTTTGCGCAGTCCGTCGGCGATGAAATGCTTCATCCATTCCTCGCGGGCATCCGCCTTCTCGGTCAGGGTCATGACATGCGACACGACGTGCATGTTGCAGATCGGATGGATGTCCATGGCGATTGCATAGGCAAGCGCGCGCACATGCTGGCGATCGGCACTGTCTGCGGGCAGCAATCCGCATTCCGGCCGAATCTCGGCCAGATATTCGATGATCGCCAGCGACTGCGTCAGGGGCCTTCCATCGATCACCAGGGTCGGCACGAGCCCCTGCGGGTTGAGCGCGAGATAATCAGGCTTCCTGTGCGCCCCCTCCAAGAGGTTGACCGGCACCGTCCTGTAGTCGATCCCAAGCAGGTTGAGGGCGATGCGAACGCGGTAGCTCGCCGACGATCGCCAGTAGTCGTAAAGAACGACCTCGCTCATTGCGCCCCCTCTCCTCCATAGCGTTCGACGGTCTGCTCGATCGCCCCGAAGATCGAATGGCCGGCACGATCCTTCATCTCGATGCGAACCTGGTCGCCGAACTGCATGAAGGGGGTCTTCGGCGAGCCGCTTTCGATCGTCTCGATCATCCGGATTTCGGCGATGCAGGAATAGCCGTCGCCGCCGTCTTCGACCGACCTGCCCGGGCCGCCATCCCGCTTGTTGGACACCGTTCCCGAGCCGATGATCGTTCCGGCGCTGAGATGACGGGTTTTGGCGGCATGGGCGATCAGCTGGCCGAAATCGAAGGTCATGTCGATGCCGGCATTGGCCCTGCCGAAAGCCTTGCCGTTCAGGCTGACGAGGAGCGGCAGATGCAGCTTGCCGCCATCCCAGGCGTCGCCAAGCTCGTCCGGCGTCACCGCGACCGGCGAAAATGCCGAGGCCGGCTTGGACTGGAAGAAACCGAACCCCTTGGCGAGCTCTTCGGGGATCAGGCCGCGCAGTGATACATCGTTGACAAGCATCACCAGGCGGATGGCGTCGCGCGCCGCCTGCGGGTCCGATCCCATGGCGACGTCGCCGGTAATGACGGCGACCTCGCCTTCCATGTCGATCCCATAAGCGGAGTCTGCCATCACGATCGGATCGCGCGGCGCAAGAAAACCGTCCGAGCCACCTTGATAGATCAGCGGATCGGTCCAGAAGCTTGCCGGCATTTCGGCGCCGCGCGCCTTGCGCACCAGTTCGACATGGTTGACGTAGGCGGAACCGTCGGCCCATTGATAGGCCCGCGGCAGAGGTGACGCAGCGTCATGCTCGTGAAAGCGGAGCGTCGGCTGGGCGCCGGTCTCGATGCCTTCGGCAATCCCTGCAAGTCTCGGCGCCACACGCTCCCAGTCGTCGAGGGCTGCCTGAAGCGTGCGGGCGATATGACCGACTTCCGAGCAGCGGGTCAGGTCGCGGGAAACGACGACGAGGCGGCCGTCCCGGGTGGAGTCCTTTAACGTCGCAAGTTTCATGTTCCAATTCCGATGTTATCACTTGATACCGGGGGTTCCGTCGAACTTGCGTTCCAGCCCGTCCCAGCACTCGAGATAATCGTCCTGCAGCGTTTCCAGCTCGGCGGCGTATTTCGTCAGTTGCTGCGGGTATCGGGTCTCGAACATGAAGGCCATGGTGTGATCGAGCTTCACCGGTTTGAGCTCGACATTGGCTGCCTTTTCGAAGGCGAGCGCATCCGGCCCATGCGGCAACATCATGTTGTGCAGGCTCATGCCGCCCGGCACGAAACCCTCTTCCTTGGCGTCATACTGTCCATGGATCAGTCCCATGAATTCGCTCATGATGTTGCGGTGATACCAGGGTGGGCGGAATGTATGCTCGGCCACCAGCCAGCGCGGCGGAAAGATCACGAAATCGACATTGGCGGTGCCGGCATCCTCGGTCGGCGCGGTCAGCACCGAAAAGATCGACGGATCGGGATGATCGAAGAGGATGGCGCCGACCGGGGAAAATGTTCTGAGATCGTATTTGAACGGGGCATAATTGCCGTGCCAGGCCACGACATCGAGCGGCGAATGTCCGATCTCGGTGACATAGAATTTGCCGCACCACTTCACATGAACGCGGCAAGGCTTTTCCTTGTCCTCGTAGGCGGCGACAGGCGTCTTGAAATCGCGCGGGTTCGCCAAGCAGTTGGCACCGATCGGGCCACGCTCCGGCAGCGTGAATTTGGCGCCGTAGTTCTCGCATATATAACCACGCCAGAGGGTCTGCTCGCCTGATGTGAGGATCTTGAACATCATGCCGCGGGGGATGAGGCATATTTCGGCGGGCTCGACATCCATGATGCCCATTTCGGTGAACACCCTGAGGGCGCCGAGCTGTGGCACGATCAGCAGTTCGCCATCGGCGTTGAAGAAATAGTCATCGACCATGTCCTCGTTGAAGACATAGGCGTGGGCTGACATGCCCACCTGAGTCGTGGCGTCGCCGGCCGTCGTGATCGTCCGCACCCCTTCCAGAAAATTCAGTCTTTCCTCGGGCGCAGGGATAGGGTCCCAGCGAAGCTGGCCCAGCGGCCGCGAATGCTCGTCGAGGCAGGGCGCGGTCTTCCAGAGCGGATAGGAGGCGTTCGAGAAGCGGCGCGTGTGGCGCACGCTCGGGCGAATGCGGTAGAGCCAGGACCTTTCGTTCGTCCCGCGCGGTGCGGTAAACGGCGAGCCGGAAAGCTGCTCGGCATAAAGACCGTAATTGCATTTCTGCGGGCTGTTCTGGCCCTGCGGCAAAGCGCCGGGAAGCGACTCGGTTTCGAAGTCGTTGCCGAAGCCCGGCATATATTTCACTTTTTCTGCCGCCGCTGCTTCACCGCCGGAAGCCTGGATCGATGTCTGGTCCATTGCTCAACTCCTCCCCGAAACTCAAGGCCCGAAAACTCCGGCGCCGCGCGCCTTTCAGACGCACCGGCGCCCGTAGAGTTTACTCCGCTGCGGTCCCGATGACACCACGCTTGATCTGATCGGCCTCGATCGACTCGAAAAGAGCGCGGAAATTGCCTTCGCCGAAACCCTCATCACCCTTGCGCTGGATGAATTCGAAGAAGATCGGGCCGATGACGGTTTTCGAGAAGATCTGCAGCAGGATTTTCGTCATGCCGCCATTCACCACACCTTCGCCGTCGATGAGGATGCCATGCTTCTTCATGCGCTCGATGGGTTCGCTGTGGCCATTCACACGTTCATAAGACATGTCGTAATAGGTCTCCGGAGGCCCCGGCATGAAGCGCAGCCCGTTGTCGGCAAGCCGGTCGGTGGCCCCGTAAATATCCTCGGTGCCGACGGCGATGTGCTGGATGCCCTCGCCCCGGTACTTCTTCAGATATTCCTCGATCTGGCTGGTGTCGTCCTTGGATTCATTCAGCGGAATGCGGATCTTGCCGCAGGGCGAGGTGATGGCGCGGCTGACCAGACCGGTGATGCGGCCATCAATATCGAAGAAGTGGATCTGCTTGAAGTTGAACAGCTCGCGGTAGAAATCCCACCACTTGTCCATGTTGCCGCGGAAGACGTTGTGGGTGAGGTGATCGAGATAGTAGAAGCCAATGCCTTCAGGGCGCGGGTTACGCTCACCCAACCAATCGAATTCGGCATCGTAGGCCGATCCCTTGGCGCCATAGGTCTCGACGAAATAAAGCAGCGAGCCGCCAATACCTTCAATCGCCGGGACGTCCAGCATCTTGTCATCGCCTTCATAGGGAACGGCGCCTTTCTTCACCGCATGGTCGAAGGCGTGTTTGGCGTCGACGACACGCCAGGCCATCGATGCGGCGCAGGGACCGTGCTTTTCGACGAAGCGGGCGGCGTGACTGCCGGGTTCGGCATTGACGACATAGTTGATGTCGCCCTGGCGCCAGACGGTGATGTCTTTTGTCTTGTGCCGCGCGACGGCGGCGTAGCCCATGCGTGTGAAGAGCTCGCTGAGCTTCTCCGGCTCGGGGTGCGCGAACTCGACGAATTCGAAACCGTCGGTGCCGGCCGGGTTGTCGGCGGTGATTTCGGACGGCGGTGCATCATGTGGGAAAGGACCCATTTTCTCCTCCTGAAGATTGGAGTTTGACTGTGCAAAGTGTGGCCCAAAACGCGCGCAAAGTTCTTGCATTCTTTATGCTCACAGAAGATATTATGCACGGTTCGTGAGTATTTTGGAGATTTTGCGCAATGGATGAACAGTTGGACAAATTGGATCTGCGCCTGCTCCAAGAACTGCAAAAGGATGGCAGGCTGACGAACAACGAGCTCGGCGATCGCATCGCCCTTTCACCCTCGCAATGCTCGCGCCGGCGCACGCGGCTGGAGTCCGAGGGCTATATCCGCAGCTACCGTGCCTATCTCGATCGGGAGAAGCTGGGGCTGGACATGCTGGTGGTCATTTCGGTGACGCTTGCCACCCACAACAGGGATAATGCCCGGCGGTTTTCCCAGCTGATCAACGGACTGCCGGAGGTTCTCGAAGCCTATGCGCTGACCGGCGAAATGGACTATCACCTGAAGGTCGCGACCCGCGGGCTCGCCGACCTCTCCAAATTCGTCAACGACGTTCTCCTGCCGCACGAGTCAGTGCAGCACGTGAAAACCTCGATCGTGCTCGACACACTGAAGACATTCGAAGGTTTTCCGGTACGCATGCCGGGCAGCTGGTACGGCGACGGCACACGATGATCCCCACTCATCACCAATCGGAGACTTATTTGGCGACAAGCGTCAAAGCGGCAGTTCGGTCGAGAATTTCAGCTCGCGCAGCACGAAGCTCGACACGACGGTGCGTACATGCGGGTTGCGCATGAGGTAACGCGTCATGAAGGCTTCGTAGCTTTCCACGTCACTTGCCCGGATCTTCAGCATGTAGTCGAAGGCGCCCGACAAGGCGTAACACTCCATGATCTCCGGGCGTTCCAGCACCACCGAAGCGAAGGAGGCGACCGCCTCTTCGTGGTGATCCTCCAGCGTCACATGGGCGATCACGCAGAGTTTGAGATCGAGTTTGCCGGGATCGAGCAGCGTCACGCGCTTGCGGATAATGCCGTCGGCTTCCAGTTCCTGGATCTTCCGCCAGGCGGAGCTCTGCGACATGCCGGCCTTCTCCGCCAGGTCCGCCAGCGACAGGCTGCCATCGGCCTGGATGAGTTTCAGTAGCTTGCGGCGAAAGTTCCCATTTTCTTTCATTTTCGTTCTGCGGGTCGAGAATATTTTTCATCAGTATGGCGAAGCACGGCACAAAAGAAAAGAAAATCCGCCCGGCACGGAGCATAATCGCAGAAATAGCGCCATTCCGGGAGGATCAGCCGATGACCAAAGAAAGCAGCTACACCGCCAAACTGCCCGGCCCGGACGGCCTCTACGACTACAGCCCCGAGGAGGATGCGATCTGGGGCGAACTCTACCGGCGCCAGATGAAGATATTGGCCGACACGGCCTGCCAGGAATATCTGGATGGCGTCAAACTGCTGGGCTTGAAGCCGGAGAGAGTGCCTCAGCTTCTCGATGTGAACAGACGCCTCAACGAGACCACCGGCTTCGGCGTCGAAGGCGTGCCGGCGCTCATTCCGCCCTCGCGCTTTTACGAACTTCTGTCGCAAGGCAAATTCCCGCTGGCCACCTTCCTGCGCCGTCGCGAACATATCGACTATATCGAGGAACCGGACCTGTTTCACGAGGTCTTCGGCCATTGCCCGCTGCTGACCAATCAGAGTTACGCCAATTTCGTCCGGCATTTCGGCGAAACGGCCATGCGCCTCGGCAAGGGCTATTCATGGCATTTGTTCCGCATCTTCTGGTTCACGGTTGAATTCGGCCTGATCAATACGCCGCAAGGCCGCCGCTGCTTCGGCGCCGGCATCGTCTCATCGCCGAGTGAGGCGAAGGCGGCAACCGAAGGCACGGCCTGCGAATTCCGGCCGTTCGATTTGTTGAGCGTTCTCAGGACGCCCTATCGCATCGATATCCTGCAGCCGATCTACTATGTCATCGACAGCTTCGCCGATCTGGAGGCGATCGTGGAGCAGGATATCGGCGGCACGATCCTCAAGGCGAAATCGCTGGGTGATTTTGCCCCGGCTTTCGAAGCCAAGGCATCGTAATCGCTGACACGGCGGAGCCAAGTGGATTTGCAGGCCGGCGCGGCTCACTTCGGGGCGGCCGGGCTGCGATTGACGAAATCGACAAGGACACCCGGCTTGACCATGCCGGCCAGTTCTTCGGCGTCCCAATTCGTCAGCCGCACGCAACCATGCGAGCCGACCTTGTCAATGAGCTTGGGCTCCGGCGTCCCGTGGATTCCATAGGTCGGCTCGGTCAGGTCGATCCAGACGCTGCCGACCGGCCCGTTCGGCCCCTTCGGGATCGTCAGGACCTTGTCGTTCTTTCCCTGCTTGAAGTTGCGCTTCGGGTCATATCGGTAGACCGGCATCCTCGCGACGCCCTTGACCTTGTGCTTTCCCGAGGGCGACGGGTTGTCTTTGCTGCCGATCGTCGCGGGATAGACGGCCAGCAAAGATCCGTCCTCGGCATAGGCCAGCACCTGCCCTATCTTCTTGTCGGCCTCGATCTTCTTGACCTTGCCTTCCCTTGCCGGGCCGGGGTCGACGACCCACACCGTGTCTCCAGGTGCAAACCGCGAAGCCGGGTTGAGCGCGTTCAAGAGATCGAGACCCATATGAAAGCGTTCGGACAACTTCTCCGCAACGCTGGTATAGCCGAGGCTCTGCATCTTTGCCTTCTCGCCGTAATCCTCGGGGATCGTCTCGACGAGACCCGTGGCGTCCTCGGGCGAGACGACGTAGCTCCTGATAATGGCGACATTGTCTTCCAGGCGGGAAACGACCTCGGGATCCGGCCTGCCGTCGACAGGAAGGTTGTTCATGGCCTCGAAGCCGGCCACGGCCTTATTGACATTCTCCCCGGATAGCCCGTCAATCACGCCGGGAGATGAACCCGCCCGGTCGAGCAGGACCTGAAGACGGACGATCGCTGGGTCCAGATCTGCGGGCGACGGCTTTGCCGTCTCGATGTCGGCAATCGAGGCGGCATTGATCGCTTCGGGTCGGATATCCCGCGCGGCGACGCCGCCAACGGAGATGGCCAGCGCGAGCAGCGAAATCGGCAGGGTTGTTTTCATGGACGACAAATGGCCGGCGTGGGAATTTGTTCCCACGCGGACTGCGCAGGCCCGGGACTGTCTCTGCGGCCGGTCCGGCCCCTTGCGACAACTGCGGTCACGGCGTCTTCGCGCGCTTCCTGGCCTCGCGTGATCTTGCCGCGCGGCGGGCGGGCCTCAGCTCTTCGATCGTCGGCAGCCACCATCTGGCACCTTGGAGGGGCGGTGTTTTTGCCGGCCACGTACGGACAAGCTCTTCGAATGTCGGCGCCCGCCAATATCCCCAGAGGTCATCCTCGTTGACGCCGGGATAGAAGTCCACAACGGGGTCGGGATCGACCAGTTCGCCGGTGATTTCCGTAAACACGACGATCCCATAGGAGGTGGCCACCGGACGTCCTATCGGCGGCAAGTCGCCGGCGTAAAGCGGGTGGCGATGGCGCTTTCGTTCGGCCGAGCGAAGCCTGCTGCGCAGATCCTGTTCGCTCCCCTTGCGCTCCTCGGCGCGCCGTCGTCTCTCCTCCGGCTCGTTTCTGCGAGCGGCCGCTTCAATGTCGGCCCATCTGCGTCTCAAATCCTCATAGGATCGGAAGGGGACGTGCCAGAGGCGAAGGTCGCCGTCCCACCGCGCGAACGGCACTTCGCGCAGCTCGCCGACTACGGTCTTCGAATAGGGTGTGCGGATTCGAAAGCCTGCTTTGCCGAGTTCAAGATATGGACTGTCGATAGGATCGAAGGCGAAGGCATCGCGCCCTTTCGCATCCGCATGCGCGTCGGCCTCGGCCTCCAGCTCGGCAAGCCATCGTCCGATGCGGCGGGATGCCGTGCTGCCGGGAACGAACCAGGCCTTGCGATCATCGCTCCAGCGGGCGCGCGGGAAGCGTCTTCGGAACTGCTCGACAGTCATCCTGTCGTAGGGAAATGAAACATCCGCACCGGGCTTTCGATCGTCTTCGCCGGAGGGCGCCGCGTCGGGAGATTTTGTTTCGGTCATGCGAGGAGAACGCTTGCGCACCGGGATCGGTTTCCAAGCGCAGTGGGCCGCCGTACAGGTCACATTGAAAGGGTCACCCGTCCCGTCATTGCCAGGGCCGAAGCTAGTGAACCGTCTTCGACGGCTTTTCAGGGTGGGAAATGTTATGCAGCGTCGCCATGAGCTTCTCGAACTCGTTCAGAACCCGATTGAACTCTGCGTCCTGCATGGTGACGATTTCCGATATCGTCGAGGAGACCGATGCAATAAGCTTGTCGATCCAGACACAGCGATCGGCCGGCATGTTTCCGAGAACCTCCTGACGCAGCGTCTTCAGCTCACGAAGGATGCGCATGATAAGGGCTCCCCGCTCCGCCCTGCTCAGGAACGGAAGCCTTGTCTGCGCCTGGTGGATTTCTGCTATCAGCGTCGTCGCCATCCCCACTCTCCGCCCTCAAATACAACCGGATATCACAACCGGTACGATTACAACACGGACTTTAGTCTGGCCTGCCCGCTCCGCGCGATTTCGTACGCCTCACCGCGGCCATTGGCTAGTTGCTGGTCGCGACCAGATCCGACATGTCGCAGCTTCGCCGCGGTCCGTCCCAGGGTTGAAAACTATTGTCTTCCGGCCGGTATGATCGATAGCGAGCGGCGCATCGGGCAGCTGCCTGCGCATTCACTTTGATACCGCCGCCGTCATCGCTTTCGGCGACATTCTGCTGAAACGGCGAAGAGCATTCGCGGGTCTCGCCGCTGTAGGATCGGTAGCTATTGGTCGCCGGATCGAAGGAGCGGTAGCGCTGCGCGCACCAGGCGTGATGCTGGAGGGACAATTCTGGCTTCGGCGTCTGCAGCTTGCTCGCCGGGCGAGCGGGCTGCGCCGTTGTCCTTGACGCCACGGTCGCCGGCGCTTCGGTGACATAGCTGGAATAGAGCGGGGCAATTCTTTCATAATGCTGTTGGCGAGGATCGATTTTCACCGGGCTCGCCGTCCAGAGATCACCCGCGGCCAATTCCGGGAAAGCGTGCGGTTCGGAATCCGCCACGACGTGCGAGGCAACCGATACCGCGGCCAAACAGGCGCCAACCGAACTGACGATGCCGAAGGCGACGGATGCAACGGCGTTCATTGGCCCGCCCCCTGCTGCTCTGCCTGGGGAACCCAAACGCGCGGCCCGGCACTGCTGTGGCCGCCGGTGGCGACAAGGGCGGCGAGAATGCCGGCGATTGCGAGCAGGATAGCGATCAGCGGCACGGCCAGGCCAGCGGATTTTTCTTCGGAATAGATCATAGTCCTTCTCCCTGGTCCCGGCGGCACAGATGGCCGCCGGGCATCGCGGCGCTCTACGCCGAGATGATGTAGACGATGGAGAACGACGAGGGATCGACGATGACGATCCGGCCGTCCGCCAGGATGAAGAAACGATAGGCCCTGTACTGCGGCACGATCTCGACGATCCGCGGCGGCAGCGGTTCAAGCCTGATCTTCTTCGGGATGGTGGTACCAACCGAGACAGTGAAATCGGTCTCCCGAACCGGCTCGACGTGAACCTCCTTCACGACGCTGCGGATTTCCGTCTGCTGCTCGACCGAGATGTTCACGTTGGTGGTGGTGTTCGTCTGGGACTTGCCGCTGTCGACCGAGGTGTTGCTGTTCGACTGCGTCTCGGTCGAACCGCCGGAAGGCTTCGCCTCGCCCGACTTCTGGGTTTCGCCGGCGCCAGTCGATGTGCCGGCATCCTTGCTGCCGGCAGGCTGCTGGCTTTCCGTCGAAGGTTGGCCGGGATCGGTCGTCTTCGAGCTGTCCGAAGTTCCATCCGAGCCGGCTTCGCCGGAGCCTCCGCTCTGTGTCTTCGCATCCGACTGCGTCTTGGCGCCGGGATCGGTCGCCTGGCCAGAGGATCCCTCCGTGGTGGTTCCAGAGGATGCACCCGACGAGTTTCCGCCGGAGCTGGAAGGCTGCTGCGTACCCTGATCAGTCGCTGTGCCCGGGTCAGTTGCTGTACCCGGGTCAGTTGCTGTGCCCGTGCCGCCCGGCGCGGCGGCGCCGGAATCCGGCTGCTCAGTCGTAGCGCCGCCGGACTGGCCGCCTTGAGCGGCACCCTTCTTCGGGATGATCGGCGCATCCTGCGCCGAGGCGGAGATGAGGCCAACCGGCGAAACGCCGATCGAGAGTGCTGTCATCAGGACGGCAAATGTCTTGGTCTTCATAACGATCTCTCTGCTTTTTTCGGCCGCACGACGACGCTGCCGTCCATCGTGCGGCTGGTTCTGAAAGATGATTTTCGGAAGCAAGACGCGGAAGAGCCGCGTGTACGATCAGGTCACTTGATAACCTGGATCACCTTGCGAGACGACGGTTCGACTATGACGCGCTGGTCATTGACCACCGCGTAAGCATATGTCGGGTCGTCCGGGATAGGCGTCACGACGACCGTTTCCGGCAACGGCTGGCCGACGACAACTTTTTCCTTCACCACCACGCGCGCAGACGGTGCCGGAGCTTCGCGGACATAGGTGACGACCTTTTCCGGCGGCGGATCGATCGCCGTGCCGACAACTGCGCCGGCAACGCCGCCGATAGCAGCGCCGGCGGGACCACCGACGATCGCTCCCGTGACAGCGCCGCCCGCCGCCCCGTTGACGGTCGAGGACTGGGCGAATGCGACGCCCGACATCAGGGACACGGCGGTTGCCGCGCCGGCAATAAGCTTCAAGAGCATATTTTCCTCCTTCTGTTACAACACGGCCTTCGCGACCGCTGCCAGACCAACTAGCTGCGCACCGGGTCGTTCCGGGTCTCGGACCTCAGTCTGAGGGGTCCCGGCCCTTGGTCCGAAACCCATTTCAATAATCGTCGCCGGCGCTATTTAAGGATCGCAGGGGCTCCGCGTGGGCATGGCAGGAGACTGAGGGAGATGACACGATCCAACCGCCGGGAAGCCGGACGCAGGCGCCTGGCGATGCGCCTGCCGCAGATACGGACGCTGATCATGGAGGCGCGCGAGCCCTGGCAACTCGAGCTTTTCGAGGCCTATCAGATGGCGGTCGAAGCACGCGATCGCCTTCGGCGGCGACGGTTCAATCTGAAGCTGGTGCGGGAATATGACGAGACCTGTATCGAGATCGAGCAGCACGTCATCGACGCGATGCACGAACCCTCCCGTACAAACTACTCGATGGTCCCTTAATCAAAGCCTCCGCGCCGATCAGGCGGTGCGCTCTGCATTTTGATCTGCGGCTGGAACAGTTACGGAAGGCGGCCGGCGACGATGAACGCGCTCATGTCTCCGCAAGGGCTCGCGCCGTAGCGCGACGCTACCTGCTCCGCCACCTCATCAACGATCTCGGACATGCGCTCCGGCGACCGCCCCTCGATCTCTCCTCTGAGCGGCGAACCCTTGCAGAATGCCGCCGCAACGTCGTGGGCGGTGGCCGCGACCGAGGCCAACGTCACCCGATCACAGGAAACCGTCTCGAATCCCGCCGACGAAACCTGTGGCTTGATCGCTCCGGGGTCAAAATAGGAGTATGGCAAACGTTCGAGGAAATCCGGGGGATCGGACGGAAAGAGCCTTCTCAGACATTCGTCCACACATCTTGCGAAGTCGTTGGCCGCAAGCGAATCCCATGTCGAAAACAGGAAATGGCCGCCGCTCCGCAAAACTCTTTTCGCCTCGCCATAGGCCTTCGGCTTGTCGGGAAAGAACATGACGCCGAACTGACAGATGACGAGATCGAACATTGCGTGGGCGAAGGGCAAGTTTTGCGCGTCCGCATGCATCCAATGGGTCCGCGACAGCGTCAAGGACGGGGCGCCGACGTCGATCATTGCCTGGCTGAGATCGGTGGCGACGATCTCGGCCGCCGGATCGAGCCTGGCGCGCAGAGCACGTGTCAAGGCGCCGGTCCCCGCCGCGACTTCGAGCACGCTAACGGGTTTTAGCCGTTCGGCGACGTTCGCCATCTCCAACGCATAGGGTTCGAAGAGGATCGGCACGAGAAGCGCTTGGTAAAGGTCGGCTACGCCCTCCCCGAACGGTGTTGGAGAGGTGGAAAATGCGGCATCTGCGCCGCCTTCGATGTCCGCAGAAATTGTCACGCATGCGTCTCCGAAACCAACTCCGTCGAACGGAAAATATGGCTGAATCGGCCATTGTCCACCGTAGTCGGACCATGGTCCCAACCCTCTTCGACCGAAGTCCCCGGCGTGGAACGGGGGCCTGGCGGCGTCGTTTGAAAGACACGGAAGGAGATCCGCACATGAACCGCAATAACAGATCCCATGTGAATGACGCCTGGAACGTCTCCGTCATCGCTCTCGTCGTCGTTCTGGCCGGCCTTCTCTATGCCTTCGGCGCAGCCATGTCAGGCGACGGCTTCCGGTTGACCGAGAGCATCAGAGGCGCCGAGGTCTTCGATACCAGGAATCTGCCCTGATCCTGTCTGGAAAAACTCTAAAGACGCTGTAGGTTAGTCGGCAAATCACTTGCCGGTATCAAAATGAATTGGCTTCGCCGCTGGAATGCCCGCTCACTCGCCTCCCAATTTTTCATCGCGGGCGGCTTGGTCTCGATCGCCGTCATGTTTCTGGTCGGTGTTCTCGTGACCCATCTGATCGAGGAAGCCGTCATTCATAATTCCGGCGCGGCAACGGCGCTCTACGTCGACAGCGTCGTGGCGCCGCTGCTTCCCGACATGCAAACGGAATCGCTATTGGATGAAGGCACCGCCCAGGCGCTGGACGAGACGCTCGGCCAGGGCGCGCTCGGCAGGCGCCTTATCTCGTTCAAGCTGTGGCGAAACGACGGCACCATTCTCTATTCGAACGTGAAAGAACTGGTGGGCCAGAAGTTTCCCGTAAGCGACAAGCTGCAGAAGGCATTCGCCGGGTCGCTCGTTGCGCGCTACGAGATCGCCGAAGACCCGGAAAGCGGCGTCGAGCGCGCGCTCGGCAAGCCGTTGATGGAAATCTACAACCCGGTTCTGCAGCCGTGGTCGGGCCAGGCGGTCGCCGTGCTCGAATTCTACGAGACGGCGGAGGGTCTCGCCAACAGTCTGGCACGTGCGAGGCTGCGGAGCTGGGGCGCGGTTGCAGCCCTCACGGGGGTGTTTTTCCTCGTTCTCTCCGCTCTGGTATTTCGGGGCAGCCGCACGATAGAGGCGCAGCGCAAGGATCTCAAAGAACGGGTGACGGAATTGTCGGCGCTGCTCTCCGAAAATCGCGGGCTCCAGCGGCGGCTGCAGCGCGCCTCGCAACGGGTGGCGGCACTGAACGAAACATATCTGCGCAGCATCGGCGCCGATCTGCACGACGGGCCGGCACAGCACATCGCCTATGCTTCACTGCGACTCGACAGCGATCTCTTGATCAACGCGTCTACCAAACCGGAAGCCCGGGAAAAGGAACTTGCCTGGATCCGCTCGAGCCTGGCCGAGGCGATGACGGAGATCCGCAATATCTGCAGCGGATTGGTGCTGCCGCAGATCGAAAAATCCACGATCGGCGAGATCGTGATGCGGGTCGTCGAAGCGCATCAGCACAAGACCGAAACGCTTGTCGAAACAATTATCGACGAGGATGGACCCGAACTCGCGACTGCCGTAAAGATCTGTATCTATCGCTTCATCCAGGAAGCCCTGAACAACGCCTATCGCCACGGCGGCGGTGTTGAGCAGACCGTGAAAGCCGTGTCGCACAACGGTCATGTCAGTGTCGAGGTCAGCGATCGTGGCGATGGTTTCGACCCGGCGGAAGTGAGGCCGACAAGCCTCGGCCTGGTGGGGCTTCGCGAGCGCATCGAGAGCCTGGGGGGATCCTTCGATATCAAGACAGGCGAAGGAGGAACGACCGTGACCATGACCTTCGAGCCTATGGAAGTTGGAGACTAGAGAGATGACAGCAATCACCGTCGGCGTCGTGGACGACCACCCGCTTTTTCGCGAGGGCGTAACGCGCAGCTTGTCGGAGATGAGCGACTTCGTGGTTATCGGCGAAGGCGCCAGCAGCGAAGACGCCGCCATGATCGCTTCGAACAACCGCCCCGACGTCATGCTTCTCGATGTCTCGATGCCCGGCGGCGGATTGGCTGCGATCAGCGACGTCCTGGAGCACAGTCCGGCGACGAAAGTGCTGATGTTGACCGTATCCGAAGAAGTGGACACGCTGCTTGGCGCCCTGCAACGCGGGGCGATGGGCTATGTTCTCAAAGGTGTCGGCTCCCGTGGTCTCGCCGAGGCGATCCAGACCGTCCTCAGCGGATCACGATATATCTCGCCGACGATGTCGGCAAAGGTCATGGAGAATTCGCTGAATGGCGCAGCCTCCGACAAGAACGGTCTGACGCCACGGGAACGCGAGGTGATGGATCTTGTCGCTCAAGGCCTTTCCAATAAGCATATCGGCTTGCGCCTCAACTTGCAGGAAAAGACCGTGAAGCACCATATGACCCAGATTCTGAGCAAACTCGGCGTCTCGAACAGGACCGAAGCGGCCCTGCAATGGCGCGAACGGCGGTAGCGCCGACGGCGGCGGAAAATCTGAACCCCGTTCTCAATTAAAGAGTTAGAGCATGATGGCGTCCGAATCTCTTTACACCTTTCGGCGTCATGCTCTAGCGAAGGTAGCGGCTCAGCCGGCGGGTGTCGTTGGCCGTCGCCTGACGACTTATGATCGTCCTGCCTTTCGCATCCTTCATGACATAGCGGCCGCTGCGCAGGCTCTCGGTGATGCCATTCGCGTGGCGAACGTTGATCGATCCGTCGGAACCCGCGGTTGCTCTCGCCCCCAAGTCTTTCGACGACGCGGCGGCGGAGGATGACGCGTTGCTGCCGGAGTTTCCGCCACCACTGTTGCCGGATCCACCGTTGCTGTTTCCTCCCCCGCCGCTATTCCCTCCCCCGTTGCCGTTCCCACCCCCTCCGCTATTGCCGCCGCCACCGCTGTTGCCGCCGCCATTGCCGTTATTGCCATCTTTTGCCTGCGCGTGCTTCACCGCCAGATGGGGAAGGGAGCCGCCGAGATTGATCGACAAAGGCGATGCGGCAACAACGAGGGCGACGGCAGCGCTGCCGCCCGATCTCAGAAAATCGCGTTTCGAGAAAGTCATGCCGTAGCCTCGTTCATCTGTTCTTCGCCATTCCTACCGTTATTGGACGCATGAGAATTTTCGCCTTTCCGACCATTAAATGCAACCGGACCTAGGTACTACAAAAGGCGGGACTTTGGTCCGGCGCCAGATTACCAAATGGATGGGCGCAGAAAACGCGAGCGGCCTTTGGCTGTAATATTCTCGCCTTTCTTACCAAGGTGTTGCTGCCTGAGGCGTGGACGCATTTTTCTGGAACTTCTTTCTTTGTCATCGCTTTGTTTATCAAACTGCAACAGAGGAAGCCCCCGATGCCAAACCCGAACGAATCCCCTGCCGTCCAATCCATGAAAAAAGAGCAGGCAGAGCAGCGAAAGCAGGCCCGAAGGGGCGAACTCGACAAGGCGATCGAAGACACGTTTCCCGCATCCGATCCGGTGTCGGTCACCCATACCTCCATTCCCGTCGGCCGCAGCGATGTCGAGGCGGCTGAGCGCGTGAAGCGCGAGCCTGATCCGACGGCGCTGGATCAAGATTATCCGCTGGTCGATCAAGCCCTACGCCCGACCGGCTACGACCGCGAGGAGTTGCGCGCACTGCAGAAAGAAGCCGGCCGCATGGCGGAGTCCGCCTCGGAACTGGCGTCCGGAACGGCCCGCCTGGCAAAGGCGGAAGCGAAGAGTTTCGTTCAGGACATCGAGGATCGGATACGCCGGCAGCCGCTGACCGCCGCGGCGATCGTCGCCGGCATCGCTTTTGTCTACGGCGCGACGCGTTGAGGTCTAGGTCATGGCGACGCGATGGACCGGCGGCTGCCTCTGCGGATCCTGCCGGTATGAGTTCACCGGCGACACGCCGCATTCGGGTTACTGCCATTGCGACATGTGCAAGAAGGCGACCGGTGGTCCTTTCGCGGTTCTTGTCCAGGCCAGAGTCGAAAAACTCGTGTGGACGGATGCTGCTCCCGCCGTTTACCGATCCTCGCCTATTGCAACGCGCGGTTTTTGCAGCACGTGTGGGACGCCACTTTACCTCCAGTACGACGGTGATGAGTTGATCCGCGTGACGGCCGGCTCGCTCGATCACCCCGAGCGAATTCAACCGGCGGGGCACTATGGCGTGGAGAGCCGCCTTGCCTGGGCCGATTGCGGGCGCCGGCTTCCGGAGGAAGTGTCACAGGAGCGGTTCTAGATTATGGTCGCGTCGCCTCGACATCAGATCCATGAAAATCGCGACCTATAACGTCAATGGAATAAACGGGCGGCTGGACATCCTGCTGCGCTGGCTGTCGGAGGATGTCCCCGATGTGGCCTGCCTCCAGGAGCTGAAAACCGACGACGCCAGGTTTCCGCGAAGGGAGATAGAACGGGCCGGCTACGGTGCCGTCTGGCACGGACAGAGATCCTGGAACGGTGTCGCCATCCTGGCGAAAGGCAAGACACCGATCCTGACACGGCGCGGCCTTCCCGGCGATCCCGACGATACCCATAGCCGCTATATCGAAGCCGTTGTCGACGGCCTTGTGATCGGGTGCCTGTATCTGCCGAACGGCAATCCCTTTCCCAGCGCAAAGTTCGAATACAAGCTCCGCTGGTTCCGTCGCCTGCACGCCTATGCCGCCGAACTTCTCGAAATCGAGGTGCCGTCAATCCTGGCCGGCGATTTCAACGTCATGCCGACCGAGATTGACGTCTATAAGCCGGAGCGCTGGCTGGACGATGCGCTTTTCAGGCCGGAAGTGCGCAAGGCCTATGCCCGGCTGGTGGCCCAGGGCTGGACGGACGCCGTCAGGCATCTGCATCCGAGCGAGCGCATCTACACATTCTGGAAATACTGGCGGAACAGTTTCGAACGCGACGCCGGGCTGCGGATCGACCACCTTCTGCTCAGCCCGGCAGTGGCGCCGTGGCTTCGATCGGCAAGCGTCCGGCGAAAGCCAAGGGGCTGGGAGCATACGAGCGACCATGCGCCTGTCATGATCGAGCTCGACATCCCCGAAGCTGGCGGCGTTTGAGCAGCGATATCTCGCGGAGGAGCGAGGGAACCTCACGATGCCAGCTGGCGTTAGCTTGCAAAGGAGATTGTCCATGACTGCCAATTCCATTCCCGGAAGTGATCGTGATGGGTGAAAGCAAGAATTATCTCAACACCGACGAGATCCAGGCCGACGACCAATTATCGCCGAAGCCGATCGAAGGAAAAGATCCGCCAAGGCGCGTGCGCAAAAGCGAAGAGGCCGTCGCCGAAGGCTCTGACGACACGGAGCGCATCCGGGTTCCGCCACCGGTTGCCAATCCCGATTGATTGCGATTGCGGCGCGCATTATTTGCCGGCGCCGAGATCGTAGATGCGACCCGTCAACCAGGCGGGCCAGTCTCGTTCGAAGAAGGATCTGGCGCTTTCATCGAAATTGCGGTTCGAACGGGTTGAAAGCCGGAGCTCATCGCCATCGAGCCGAACGACGATCTGCTCGTCCCGATGCGCTTCGCGTTCTTTGCGGAAGCGATATTCCTCCAAAGGGCCAGCATTTGCATATGGAAGGGATTCGCCCTCGACATCACATATTGCTCGCGCTCCGCGACTGCCGCCGCCATTGCGAATGAAAAAGTCGAGGGCGCTGAGCACGGCTTCCGAGGCGAGCGCCATGTGGCGCCATTGCACGCCGCGGACCGCTTCGGCTGCGCGGCCGTAGGCGACGCCCCCGGCACGAATGTCCGCATTCAGTTTGCGCGCTTCGATCAAGGCCCGGGCGACGCCCTCCTGATCGCAAATAATGCCGGCCTTCTCGCTCATTCGCGCCTGCACTTCCGAGCGGATCGATTTGAGGGTGAGCGAGCTCTCGCTGCGAAGTGCGGCGAGCAGCGCGGTGATACCTGCCTCTGCGACACCTGACATATCGCCCGTAGCGGCCCCCTTCGCCCTTCCGCTTGCGCTGATATGCTCGGCCGCCCGGGTGCCGAAGACCTGCCCGGCATTGAGCGCGGCGCCACCGGGCCGCGTTACGCCATGCGTGCCCGCCGCTTCGCCGACCGCGTAACAGCCGGCAAGATTGCTGCGGCCCCAGGTGTCGACCATGATGCCGCCATTCATGTGCTGGTTATTGACGGCGAACTCCAGCGGGTCGGCGGCGATGTCGATCTTGTAGCGGCGATAGAGCTCGATCGCGAGCGGGTTCATGTGCTTCAACCGATCGATCGGCATGTCCTGATCGGCACCCGCCTTGCCGAGATAGAGACGGACATCTTCGTCCAGCCTCTCCAGGCTGAACGGCAGGTCGTCGCCCGGCACCGGCAGTGGATTGCGATTGAAGTCCATGAAGACACGCCGCCCCGCGGCGGTTTCGCAATGGATGGCGAGATCCACCAGGCTCGAGCCGAAATCCAGCATGCGCGTCGCATGAAACGGCCATTGATAGCCCTTGCGGAAAACGTTCGACGCCAATTCCTGGGTGCTGCGGTAATATTGCGCCAGGAAATGATGTTCAGTACCCTCGGCATCGACCGAGTAGATATGCGGAATCGCCTGGACGTAGGTGCCCGATAGATTCCACGGGAAGCCTTCCCTGCGCGTTCCGATGCCGAACTGGCTTTCGGTCAGGTTGACGAGCTCGACGCCTGCCTCGAGCGCCAGGCCGAGGGAGCCGAAACAACCATTGGGATAGACGCTGTCGCGATAGAGTTCGCCCGGTCCACCAGCCGCGAGCACGATTACATTACTGACGAACAAGGCGATTCCGAGCGGGTTCTCCTCCATGCGATCAGCGGCGCGCATGGCAAGTATCCCAGCAACGCGGCGATCCGTTCCTTCGCCTTCGGTGAGGATTTTGACTGCGGTGGTCTGGTTGTAGAACGGCACATCGAGCCGGAGCGCCTCTTCTGCCAGCACCTTGACCATCAGGCGCGAGGTGCGCGGGCCGCAGCTGGTGGCGCGGCCGACCTCGTCATGGTCGGTCTGATATCGCAGCGTTCCACCGAGCGGATCCTGCGGCAGCGGCAGACCGAGGAACTGCAGCGACGCCATCATCCGCGACGAGCCCACGGCCTCGACATAGGCCGTGTCCTCGTCCATGGCGCCGCCGCTGCGGATGGCCCGAGCCATCGCCTTGTAATTGTCGCCCTGATCCGCCGTGTTAGCCGTGTGCAGGGTCTGCTTATCGGAACCGGAGCAGGCCGAAGTCCCGCCCCAGGCACTTTGGCTGACGATGACGACATCGTCGCCGCGCCGCTTCATTTCCACAGCTGCACGCAGACCTGCAGCACCCGATCCGACGACGACACTGCCGGCTCGATAGATCGGCACTTCGACACCGGCGAGCCGAGCCGTTGCCGAGGGACCGGCTTCAGGCGGAAGCCTGGGCATATCGACATCGGTCAGCGCGTCGAGAATTTCCTGCGGGACGTCTGTGGTCATCAGCGTTTATCCGAGCGGAATGTCCACCCAGCGCTTTTGCCGGGAAGACTCCATGCACGCATCGACGATTTGGCAGATGTGGTGCCCGGTATCGAATGTCGGCCACATCGGTCTGTTTGAGACGATCGAGCGGATCACCTCTGCCACCTCGATGATCTTGCTTTCGTTGTAGCCGATGCCGAAGTTCGGCAGAGGCAGAAAAGCTCGGAAAGTGGGGTTCTCCGGCCCCACGTCGATCTCGCGAAAACCGCGCCGTCCCGTCCGGTCATCGTTGGAGTAGAAACGCAGCCGGTTTATCTCGTCATAGGTATAGGCGATGCTGCCTTTGGTTCCATAGACCTCGTAGGTCTGCATGAACTTGCGACCGGTCGCAACTCGGCTGAAATCGACGATCCCGCCGGCGCCGTTGGCAAACCGGCATAGAAGGTTGGTCGCGTCAGGGTTGGTGATATCGGCCCAGGATTCGCCGCCTGTCAGTTTCACCTGCTCGCCATAGGCAAGCCCCTCGACGACGGGCCGGCGCGGCGTGACGATGAGATTGTCGGCGATCAGCGAACTGACGCGACCGACCAGGAAATCCATGAAGCTGAAGATGTGCGAACCCGTGTCCCCAACGATCCCGGTCGGCGCGAGCTTGCCATCGGCGCGCCACATGAAGGGCGTCATGGGATCACCGTACATGTCGACGTGCTGGCAGCCGCGAAACAGCTTGACCTCGCCGATCTCGCCTGAATCGATGATGTCTTTCGCCATGTCGTGGACGGGATTGCGTGGAAAAGCGTGTCCGACACGTGTGATCACACCCTTCTCTCTCGCGATCTCGGCCAGTTCGCGCGCTTCATCGGCGGTGTTGGCCAGTGGCTTCTCGCAGTAGACATGTTTGCCCGCCAGCAGCGCCGCCTTGGCCACCGGGTAGTGCAGATGGTCGGGCAGACAGATATCGATGAGATCAACCTGGCGATCGGCGACCGCCAGCTTCCAATCCTGATAGATCCTGGCCCCCGGCGCCCTGTTGCCAATATCCTGCGCTACGTCAGGGTTGCTGTCGACCAGCGCCACGACCCGCGCCGTTCCGTCCGACACGCCGAAGAAATGCGGAAAGGTCTGATAGGCCATCGTATGGACCTTCCCCATCCAGCCCGAGGCGCCAAGCACTGCAACTCTGACTTCAGACATCGTCGTTCTCCTTATCGGATTTCCGTGCGGGCCCGCGGCCTGGAATCGTTGCGTTCATGAGCGAAGATTGCCGAGGGCAGCGCAGGCAAACCCCTGATTAGGTCCGATCCCTTTTCGCCGACCATGATAGTAGGCGCATTGGTGTTGCAGGACGGCACGCGCGGCATAACGGAGGAATCGCAGACCCGGAGGCCTTCCAGGCCATGGACCTTGAGATCCAGCCCGACAACCGCGTCCGGTCCCGTTCCCATTTTGCAGGTGCCCACAGGATGGTGGTCGGTCTTGGCATTGGCGCAGCCATAGTCGAAAAGCTGCTCGTCGGTCATGACCTTCGGACCGGGAAGCCTTTCGGCCATGACATAGGGCTTCAGCGCCGCCTGCTGCATGATCTCGCGGGCGATCTTCAGCCCTTCCAGCGACATCTTCTTGTCGTGCGGATCGGACCAGTAGTTGGGATCGATCAAGGGTGCTGCACCCGGGTCGGCGGATGACAGACGCACCGTGCCGCGCGAGCGCGGATGCAGATAGGCGGAGTTGAGCGTCACACCCGCGTTCTTCAGCCGCTCGACGCCGGCTTCGATGCCTGATCCCAAGCCGAGGTGGAACTGGATATCGGGAGACCGCGCGTCGGGATCGGCATACCAGAAGCCGCCGGTCTCGAAGAGCGACGAGGCCACAGGACCCGTGCGGAACAGGGCATATTGAATCCCGGCCCAGAGTGTGCGGCGAAGCTTCGCGACGCCGTCATAGGTGTGATCGCCGGTGCATTCGGCGATGACGAAAAGATCCAGGTGATCCTGCAGGTTGCCGCCGACACCGGGCAGATCGTGGTTCACCTTGACGCCCACCGATGCGAGGTGATCAGCCGGCCCGATGCCGGACTGCAGAAGAAGTTTCGGCGATCCGATCGCGCCTGACGACACCAGGACTTCGCGTTCGGCTCGCACGATCTCCAAGCCGCGCGCGGTCGCGATCTCGACGCCTGCCGCCCGGCCTGCTTCGACGATGATCCGCGCGACGCGCGCGCCCGTCCGAACGGTCAGGTTCCTCCGGTCCTTGATCGGCGAGAGATAGGCGAGCGATGCCGAGGACCGTCGGCGATTGCGCTGTGTGAGCTGGTAAAATCCGACGCCGGCCTGCTGGCGGCCGTTGAAGTCGTGATTATAGGGAATGCCGAGCTCCTGGCCTGCGCGGATATAGGCGTCACAGATCGGCAGCGCTGCAGCCGGCATCGAAACACCCAGCGGACCGCCATAGGCGTGGTAGTCATCGGCGAAGCGCTGATTGTCCTCGGCACGTTTGAAATAGGGAAGGATCGAGCGATAGTCCCAGCCCTCGCAGCCGTCTTCGCTGGCCCAGAGATCGTAATCGGCCGCGTTTCCGCGCGTATAGAGCTGGGCGTTGATCGACGAGCCGCCGCCGATGACCTTCGCCTGGGTATAGCGAAGCACCCTGCCCTTCATGTGCTTCTGGGGAACGGTCTGCCATCCCCAGCTCGCCACGCCCTTGGTCATCTTGGCGAAGCCGGCAGGCATATGAAAAAGCGGATTCCAGTCGCCGCCGCCCGCTTCGAGAAGCAGCACTTTCACATCGGGATCTTCGCTGAGGCGGCTTGCCAGGACGCAGCCTGCAGGACCGGCACCGGTGATGATATAGTCGAAGCCCATTTTACTGTCCTATGTGAGGCCTGCACGCGCCAACGGATCTGCCCGCGCCTGCAAGTCCTTCGATGCGATGTGATCTGCAACTCTCAGCGCCTGACTGGCGACGGTCAGCGCCGGATTGACCGCAGCCGACGTGGGCAAGAAGCCGGCGTCGACGACGAAGAGGTTTTCGTGATCGTAGGACCGGCAATAGGGATCGAGCGGCGCCGTGGCAGGGTCGTTGCCGATGCGGATCGTCCCGCACTGATGGGACGGCGTGCGCTTATCGAAAGGTCTCGACAGCACGATTGGAAATCCGATCGACCGCAGGATCGCCTTCAGCTTGGCGACGAGCGCCAGATGGGCGTCCCAGTTGGTTCTCTGCCATTGTAGAATGATCCGATCTCCATCGACCATGACGCGGCTTTCGGGATTGGGCACGTCTTCGCTCATGGCATAGAAGTCGATGGCATGATCCGTCATCAAACGGAGAAGCCATTCCGGGCTCTGCGGCAGAGAGCCCTTCAGAACTCTTTCGGAGATACGGCCCAGGAGCTGCACATTGCCGAGCGGCGGACCGCCCTCGCCGTCGGAGAGATAGAAATCGTTGAAGGCAAAGGTCTTCTGATAGACAGCGGTGTTCCTGAACCGTGGCGAAACACCGATCACGGCGGAAGCGTTGTGGTTCATGAAGTTGCGGCCCAGCTGATCGGAAGAGTTAGCGAGGCCCCTGGGGAAGCGGTCGGTTTTCGACCGCAGCAAAAGCACCGACGATTGGACCGCCCCAGCCGAAAGGATCACGATGTCAGGCGAGACAGTCAGCATCTCACCGTCCTTGATATAGGTGACCCGGTCGATCCGGCTCCCGGCTCCGGTGTCGAGCCGCGTCACGCGCGCATTGGTTTCGAGGCGAACGTTCTTATGTTTCAGCGCCACCGCGAGCGCCGCAGTCTCGGCGTCCATCTTGCCGTCCCGTGCATTCGGATGGGCATCCCAGGGCGTGCGTGCCTTCGACAGCCAGGCGTCAAGATCGAGGCCGAGCGGCAGCGAAAACGGATGCAGGCCTTTCGCCTTGAGGCGCGCCCTGACCTCGGCGATCGGCGCCTCGTCGGGCACGGGCGGGAATTCGTAGGCAACCGAGTGATGCGGTTCGGTCGGATCGTCGCCCAGACTGCCGCGGACCTGATACATGAGCTCCGCCTTCGAATACCAAGGCTCCAGCTCTTCATAGGGGAAGGGCCAGGCCGGCGACACGCCCTCCCCATGTTCGATGACGTCGAAATCTTCCTTGCGATAGCGCGACAAGACGGCGCCGTAGAATTTCGAATTGCCGCCGACATTGTAGTAATTGCCGGGATTGAAGCCCTTGCCGTTCGCCTCGTACCAGATTTCCCTCGGTCGGAAATGCCCCCGCTGGAAGATCGCGCGCTGGTCACGATTGACGGGAAGGTCGGCAATGTGATCGCCGGCTTCGAGGATCAATATGTCAGCGCCGGTCGCGGCCAAGCCGGCGGCGACAGTGGAGCCGCCGACGCCTGAGCCGATGATGACGATGTCTGGTGAATTGCTCATCTTAGCCTCTGGCCATCACGCAATTCGCATCTGGCTGTCTGGATCGAAGAACACGGCCTTGTCGAGATTGAAGGCCAGGCGGGTGTTTTGTCCCGGCGCGATGCCGGCATCGGCGCGCAGGCGGGCGACGACGGATTTGCCGCCGAGCTTGGTGACGGCGAAGGTGTCGGAGCCGGCCGGTTCGACCACTTCGATCAGGCAATCGTCCTCGGTCAGCGAGCGCGCCTTGCGGTCGGCGCCGTCCGGATCGGTCAGCGCTTCCGGGCGGATCCCGAAGATCACCTGCTTGCCGGCATAGGCCGAGAGACCGTTGGCGCCGGCGACCACAGGCAATCGCAGCGGGGCGCCATTCGGCCGCTCCAGCGACACGGCAAGCCCGGACGCACCGGCCTCGACGGTGGCGTTTAGCAGGTTCATCGCCGGCGACCCCATGAAGTCGGCGACGAAGAGATTGGCGGGGCTGTTATAGATCTCGGCCGGCGTGCCGAACTGCTGCAGCACCCCGTCCTTCAGCACGGCGATCTTGGTCGCCAGCGTCATCGCCTCGATCTGGT
>NZ_LYPL01000071.1 GCF_001662075.1 Rhizobium bangladeshense | reverse complement strand
GATGGGGCAAAAACTCTGCCGCCACGATTTCATTGTCCCAAATTTCGAGATCCAAATCTAGAAGTTCTGTCAGCCGCATTGTGTAATAATCGATGAGACTTGCCATCTCTGCGCTTCTTGGCTCTGGATACGTTGCCAGCAAATGCTTCAGCGTAGATTCAATCCGACGAACTTGTTCTACGGTCATAGGGTTCCTCCTTGAGCGAGTTTGAAGAGCATCGCCTTGTCGGGATCATTGAATACCGCGAACAACTTTTCGCGGTCTTTGCTTATATTCACATCGACAATGCCACAGTCTGAACCGTATTTGTCGAGTGTCATACGTTTGACGACACGCGGATACAGGTCGTGCAGTATGCTGGAGAAATGCGCGTTCTTCCACGCTTCATTGTCTGTGAAGTTCCTTCCGATATCGAGAGCACGCAGGATTTCACGCGGTGACGGGTGCAGAAAAGCCTGCACTTTCACGAGATCGCTCATGCGACCCTCCATCCATCTTCGCCAGCATCAGCGAGTACTGAATCCCAGATCGCGCCATTAGCGTAGCCAACTGCAACAAAGCCCACCCCTCGCTGACGTTCCTCGATCATCACCCACGGACCATCAGGCTCGCGGGTGGCCTACATCGCATAGGCCAAAGCAGCGGCCATCAGGTTCCATTTCTGTGACCAACCATGTAGCGGATGCCATGGTGTGAACCATTTCACCACCGGGATATGGTCTGCCTCACGCGCATTGACTTATTGTGGATGAGTTTGGCTTTCAGTTGATCAGTGAGAAGTTTCATACCGAAGCCATCCCACGAATTTCGACGCGGAATTGGCGCTCTATCATCTGCCGTTCTGCTCGCCATTCTGACGTTTTGGAATGTCTTGTCGAACTCCACGCCGTCGATCTTGCCCCATACTCTGAATTGCATTTGTTTGCTCCGTGTTTCTATCTGCACGAGCATTTGTAAATCCTGGGTCCAAAAGGGCGAGTTCAGAGTTGGTTGGGCGTCAACTCTTTTTTGCGAACGGTTAACCATAAAATAACGTTTTTCCAGCAAACTTTGGGAAATGTACTCGAAGCGTAATGCCTACGCGTTTTCAAGCACTTAGCGAAACGTCAAGTGTATATGTAAAACAGCAATAGACATTACCTTTGGGTAAGAACCGAAAGCATGTCAGGCGCGAATTGCATGGGCCAGCCAAACCAGACGAGCAGTGTGACGCCGCTCCGCGCCATGAGCCGTGCCGTCTCTTTTGCTGCGTTCGGCTGCCTGCTTCTCAGCCAGACGGCAGCCTTCGCACAGTCCGCCACGGCGGGCACGGCGAACAGCCGCTCCGCGGCCTCTGAGAATAATCGCGCCACGAACGACGCCGCACCCGCCACCGGTTTCGATGACGAGACCGGCGATACCGCCGTTCCCACGGCAAACGGCACGACCGCGAATGCGGACGATGCCCAACGGCCCGCCATACCGGACGCGCAATCCGGCGACGACATTACCGGCTCCATCCTCGACGAAGACATCCGCCGGCTGAACACCCGCCAAGCACCGATCGACGAAACGCTGCCGCGCCGCCGGGCTGCCGAAAGCGCCGCGACCGCCGAAACGCCGGGCATTCCGATCGGCACCTTCGTGCTCCGACCGAGCGTCGCCCAGAGCATCAACACCGAGACCACCAAGGACGGGAATACCAGGGAGCACCGCGCCTTTCTCGAAACCGATGCGGCCGCGACCCTGACCTCCGACTGGGGCCGTCACCAGCTGACCGTGACCTCGGAAGGCGCCTGGCAAAGCAATATCAGTGGCG
>NZ_LYPL01000070.1 GCF_001662075.1 Rhizobium bangladeshense | reverse complement strand
CTTCAACCTCACAAGTGCGGGAGAGATTGGGGCTAACACAGCAAGCGATCACGGCGTTCCGGCGCGCGGGCTATCTTTCCACTGTGGATGCCGGGTCAGCGTTCGGCGAAAGCCGCCCACGTTACATGACCAAGGATGTGGACGTGATCGTACAGAACATTCAGGCGTGCCGTGTGGGGCGCATCCGCGGAGCATTTCGACCGTTCCTCACCGTTTTCCAGAGGGGACGAATGAGAACCACCGACGCGTATCGATTGATGTTGGATGGCAAAATCGCCTCGGTGCGAAAGGCAGGCGAAGCACGCTTCGACACACTCTACATTGACTACTGGGATGTCTCGAGGGAGCTTTCCTCCAACCGCGTTGACGGCATTTCGATCAAGGAGGCCAGCAAGGTTCTCAACGTGAGCATTCTGAACGTGCGTAGTCTGATCGAGCACGGTTTTCTCGTACCCGGTGAGCGAATTCGGAAGTTTGGCTTTAACCCCGTTGTGTAGTTGAAAAAAGAGGACGTCCTGGAGTTCAAAAAGAATTTCGGTGGGATGACCAGCATCGCCAATGACCTTGGAGTTGCGGTCGCACTCGTGTCTCGCGTTATCAAAGCCGCAAAGATTGAACCGCTTTATCCTGCGACCCGGGTACAAGGCAAAAAGACCGAATCTCGGATGTTCGAGAGGCAGAAGGTTGTGGATGCTGTCACGGTATTCAAAGGAGGATAGCCGCCACTGCTAAACTGACATCGCTCTGATCCGTTTGTCACTTGCGCCCCGAACTTTGATCCTTCTCCAAATTAATGGAGCAGGACATGACAATCAAACAACCACACCCCGTTCTTTACCCGCAGTTGGTCGCCCTCGGACAAGATCGATCGGCGTCGCTCCTCGGCCTGCAAAAGGCCCGCAATGAAGTCGCGCTACACGCCGAGTTTCGCCCACTTGAGGGCGACAGCCTCGGATTTGACGGCCGCATGGATTATGCAGCGACAGTCTCGCATATCTGGGAAAGCTTCGTATCGAGAGGCGGCAAGATGCATGCCATGGCAGACAAGCTTCCAGACATAGACGGGCTGCGGGAGATCGCAATCTCCGAGCTGTCCGGCCTTCGGCTCCCCGATGCGTTCTACGCACACTACGGTGAAGAAGTCGGTCTTGCCCTCGCTGGTCATCCGAACATTTACGTCGATGGCGTTTACTTTGTTCACACGACCGTTCTGGGCGATCCCATGTATCTGTATATGGTTGCGTGCGGGAACCGCCGCGCGGCTTTCGAGAACATGTCCCTCGGGCAACTGACAATCGAGAAGACGAGAGTCGCGATAGGGACCGTGGAACCTACGCAGCAGTTCAGCGACACATTCGATGACCTCATCGGTGATCCCGAAGTTTGCGATGCCGTGAGGCAGACGGCACTCAAGGATGTCATCGCGCTCTCGTTGGCATTCATTTCCGATCCAGACGCCGCCTTGGACCTCAGGAAAGAGGTTCATTTGTCGCCGCCGACCGCAGTAATGGGCATGAGGAACTAGGTCTGAGGCCCGCCCGGCCCCGGCCGCGATTGGCCTTGAAAACCATGCCAATAATCCGGACGCTTTTCTAAAGGTAAACTGGACGCACTGGAGCGTCCAAAAATTGGCAAATGGGGTCTTGTAGGCGCAAATCTAAAGTCACGGAGCAGGTTCTTCAGCGTATGGTATGTATGTTGGAATCGAAGCTAATTCCGGCCAAAAGCCTCTGAAATTGGCCATTTCCGACAGAAGAAATAGCCGACCCGATATAGGAGGCCGTCCGGGCACTAATAGTG
>NZ_LYPL01000069.1 GCF_001662075.1 Rhizobium bangladeshense | reverse complement strand
GGCAATATCCTCGAGATCCCCCCCGTTACCATGTAGTCAATACTCGTAAAATAACCTAATTCCATCGCCTTTAAATCATATTGATCTGACAATCGTGTCAGCCAATCACGACGCGAGAAGAATATCATATAGGGAATCGCTTGGTTTGAAGACGATAAGGGGCCGTCAATCGTATCAAGAACCGGTTGCGAGATTTGGAAATCAACCGGCTCGTGGTGCAGGAACTTAAGCAAGGGATAGGACACGGCGGAGAAATATGGTTCGACGAGTACCAACTCACCGCCTTTCTTAAGTTTGCGACTTGCACCGCTGAGAAAGAAAATCGGATCACGCAGGTGATGCAGTACATTCGTCATGGTGATCACATCAATACTGTGATCTTGGATGTCTTCCAATTCCGCTATATCGTGGCAGTCGAAAACGATATCCAGATAATCTAGATTAAGAACGTCGGTCGTGGTTACGTGTGGCTGAAATATTTTAAGCGGTGATGTGCCGCTACCGATCTCCAGTACTTTCTTCCTCGAAAAATCGGGGATCCGGTCGAACAACTGTGCGTATAGTTCGCGATACCATAGCATCAGGTTGCGATTGCTTTGAAGTCGGTTACGGTTCTCCAAAGTCATCGCCAAATCATGATCGTACAGTTCTGTGTTCTCTATCTTCATCTCAAATGAACTTTATTCGCCGAGCTGAAAAAGCGAGCATCGCCAATAAGATGACACCATGGCGCCAACGAGAAATATTTGTTTCTCCGTAGAGCCGTTGCCGATAGCAGATGGGAACCTCAACTATCTTCAATCCCATTCTTGCGGCGCCAAAAATGAGATCGAAATCTCCAAACGGATCGAAATCGCCGAAGTATGAACGGTTTCTGGCGAGCTTCAGATAGTTGGACCGACTGATTACCTTAGTTCCGCAGAGGGTGTCTTTGAACCGCTGGCCGAGAACGAACGAGAAGGCCATAGCAAAAAACTTGTTTCCTAGCAGGTTGAAGAAACGCATCGCCTTCTTCTCCATTGGATACACAAGCCGGGTTCCGTTGATGAATTCGCCTTTGCCGTCTTTGATAGCGGCGTAGAACTTGGGAAGATCCTCGGGCGGAACGGTCATGTCTGCATCAAGAATCATAAGAATTTCATTCGAGGCAAGGCGGAATCCCTTGCGGACGGCGTCCCCTTTTCCCTTTCCTTCTTGCTGGTCAATCAGAATCCTGCGCTGTGATCCATAGCGGGCTTGTGCGGCCTGGATCGCACTCCAGGTTTCATCCGTTGAATTGCCCTCGATAAAGATGATTTCGTCTTTAGGCCCCATTGGCGGAATGCGCTTGACAATTTCGTCAATATTGCCGGCCTCGTTTCGAGCGGGCACTACGATTGAGACGGATGGCGGGCTAACTTCTTGCGCCGCAGCTATAGGTCTTGCAACAGCGATATTCAAAAGACAAAGATTTCTGAATACTGGCAGTGGGGCGATGTAGCGATTGATAAAGTCGCTAACGAATGGAATATAGAGTGGGACCAGTACCTTCTGATCTAGGCTTATCAGCTCGAAATCTTCGAGTTCCAGCAGGTTTCGAACGTCCTCATGCGCCAACCAGTTCGATTCCGGTAAGTTGCCTCGCAGGCCTAGGGCCGAAGCGAGATTAACCAAAGGTCGCCACAAGGCGCTGTAGTAGGTAAGAACGAGGCGAGTTCCCGGATGGCACGCTTTGTGCAAATCGGCAAATAGGCTTTGAATGTCGCGTTCATAGTGAATAAGTCCACCAATCACTATGTATTCAGTGCAGGCTTCTCTAAGCT
>NZ_LYPL01000068.1 GCF_001662075.1 Rhizobium bangladeshense | reverse complement strand
CAGATGCATGAGGACCTCCGTGACGTTTCGTGTATCGAAGGTCTAGGTTCGACAAGCTAACCCTTGGTTATTTTCCGTGTGGCAAAGACTGAATCTAAGGTTGTGGTAAACGACATGCGAAGCCAGGCCTGTGATATCCCGCCCACGGACCGGGATTATTTCGCGTTTGCCGCCCAGCAGGTTTTGTTCGTGCGTCTTTCTGGCGGCGTTCAAGATACGTTAAAATCCCGCGATTGGTCAGCGCATGGTCAACGGGTGGGGTCAACAATTTCTCAATCCATAGGATCGACGAGATCAAGAATTTCACCTCGGAAACTGCAGCAGCGGAGATGATCGTCGTACTCGGCTTACGACTTCTGTCGGGGCACTCTCGTCGGAGAACTGCGCGAGGGGTCACCTCAAGGTGTCACAAAATGGCAACACCGAGTATCGAGCACTTTGTCAACTGATCTGATCAACCTCCGGAGTCTGCAGAGAAATCTTCAATCACTAGAATTTGACTTAATTTCTATCGTAAAAACAAAATGATAAATCCATGAGCTGATATTCCACATGCGGATTGACCGAGCTCTGGAGACGTGTAGGTTGGCGCAACTTCGGAGGAAGTACCGCAGGCTTAGGTTGGTAGCTGAGCGGAATTTACAACTCCCAAGTCGAGCGACGCGGCCCAGACAACAACCTGTCCCCGCAAGTGCTGAAGACCTGGAAGCTTCAGCGGCGTGCTGCCTGGTTTGGGATCACCAGGGAGAGTTTTCTCCACGCAACGCTCGCGAAAGGTGATCCCGATGAACAGCCCTCCATAAATTTCTGCGCCTTGACCGTTCGAACGGCAGCTCGCTGTCGCAATCTGCGTTTCGCACCTGACGTGCGATGCGGATCGCGATGAATGCCGCGGCACCGATCGGTCTTCCATGTTCCGTTTGCTTGACGGGGTGAGCGTACGCCTCCCTGAGGGAATCTGCACGGCCGTCGCCATAGTCGTCGGCAAGATTTGAAAGGAGAACGCAAATGTCTGATGGGTATTCGGAAATTTGCAATTTGGCAGACCTGCTCGACGACAAAAAACGCGAGCGGCTTCTGTCGGTGGCAGGCACGGCTTTCGACGCCGTCGAAGAATTCTTTGGTGCGCTTCGCGAGATGACTCGCTCGCCTGGAACGTTTGCAAAGCCCTGCCTCGCCATCACCCCGTCGCTTGTCAGCCTGGACGACTATGCGCGGCTCTACGAACAAGCACCCGCGCACGGCTTTCACAAACTCTTGGTGGTCGAAGGATTCGAGGGCATCGAAGTGGGCGAAATCGCCACCCTGATCCTTGCGGCCGAGAAGAGCGCGTTCCCTGCCCTGCTCGGCGTTGCGCTAGCGACGCGCGCTGTCGCTGACCTCGGCGACGACAACGGACGCTTGGTCAACTTCTACCAGAAGACGGCCGCGTTTCTCGATTGCCTCGATCGCCCGAACCGTTTGGAGCACTAACATGACTAGCCCCTATCAGCTTCTCACCACAACAATGGTTTAGCTCGCATCTCACCCGGAGGTGAAAGCCATCCTCACGTTTGCCAACGAGGTTATCTCCCGCTTCAAGAGCGATCTGAAGAAAACCGCTGTGAAGGCGGACGTATTCGAGAACGCATTTCTCCTCATGTCGTCCGACAAGCTGACGCTCGGGGACCCACCGCACGTTTATGGGCAGCACACGCGCGGCGTTAAGAACCGAGAAATTGGCCGCTTCCTTTGCTTTGAGTGCAAGCTCACCGCGCAAAGCGATGTCGAATTGTTCAGCCAGCCTGCTGACGATGACCTTCAAAC
>NZ_LYPL01000067.1 GCF_001662075.1 Rhizobium bangladeshense | reverse complement strand
CGCTCTGCGTCAAATACAAGGTGCCCGTTGTCATTTCCTCGCTCGGCGCCGTGCCCGAGGTCAACGCCGCCGTGCATTCCTATGGCGGCATCGTGCTGCACGACATTATCAACAATCGCCACGCCCATTCGGCGATCCGCAAGGGTGCCGACGGGCTGATCGCGGTGGCATCGGGCGCCGGCGGCCATGCCGGCACGCTGTCGCCCTTTGCGCTGATCCAGGAAATCCGCGAATGGTTCGACGGGCCGCTGCTGCTTGCCGGCGCGATTTCGACCGGCGGCGCCATTCTCGCCGCCGAAGCGATGGGCGCCGACATGGCCTATATCGGCTCCCCCTTCATCGCCACGCAAGAGGCGCGCGCCGCCGAGGCCTACAAGCAGGCGATCGTCGAGGGTGCGGCCGCCGACATCGTCTATTCCAACTATTTCACCGGCGTCCACGGCAACTACCTCAAGCCCTCGATCCTCGCTGCCGGCATGGACCCCGACAACCTGCCGGTGGCCGACCCGTCGAAGATGGATTTCGAACAGGCAACCGGCGGCGCCAAGGCCTGGAAGGACATATGGGGCAGCGGCCAGGGCATCGGCGCCGTCAAGGCCGTCGAGCCGGTGGCCAAACTCGTCGACCGGCTGGAGGGCGAATACAGGGCCGCCCGCGCCCGGCTGTCACTCTGAGGGCGGTCTTCCACAGCCTGCCCTCTTTTTTGCCAAAGGCATGACAGGGTGCTTGAAATCTTCGGACAATGCCTGTATCAGCGCCATGCAAATCGCAGGCCGTACGCTTCGGCCGTCAAGTGCCGCTTTAGCTCAGTCGGTAGAGCACATCATTCGTAATGATGGGGTCACGTGTTCGAGTCACGTAAGCGGCACCAAAATCTACAAGAAAAATTAATAAGATATCGTTTCAGGTACGGAACGTTTCGCTTCGCGCGCCGCCTACCGGGAAATCTGGGGGAAAATCGGCTTTCCTTATTCCCCGCCGCTGTCCGCCAGATGCGACGAACCCGCACGACATCCCCGCAATGATGAACGTCCGCGAAAGCGCCACCACAACAATGGCGGCGAGAGGTGTTCTCGATGCTGCTCAGGTGACCGCCGCGACGCTTCCGTGCATTATGGGAGGCCATGGATGGCAAAGGCGCAGCAAAGGCCGGGTTGGGTTTTCTCTCCGCCTACCTCATTGGCAAATTTGTTTTGTACCGGCTCCGCAACGATACGGGGCGCGGCGCTGGCGTACTGCGGCGGGGCGCGAAAGGGCTGATAACGCTCGTCCCGATCTTGGCGATGTTCATGGCACTTGGCTTTGTCGGCGCCATGTTCACGTACTTGGCTTCCGCCACCGACAGGCCGCTTATCGATGGTCAGCTCGCTGCGATTGACGCGGCGCTCGGCTTTCATTGGCCGAGTTTCTTAGGAGGGTGGCCATCATTTGACCGATGTGACCACGGGCGTGATGGTAGCGCTGGTTTCGATTCTTGCTGTTCGGGCAGTCGTAGATCCCCAAAGAAACAAAGCCGGTCTAGAACCGGCCACCATCTCCACTGAGGTCTATTGACCGCGCCTTCGCCGCGCTCAGCGGCATTGCCGCATGGAAATCTTGTTGCACTTTGTGAGAGGTTCAGGGCAATGATTCTCACCTGCGATCCTGCCCACCTACCTCTCACAATACAATTTCCCGCATGGCGCATGCATTCGACGACTAAGGGCCTCGCTCAAACAGCGATGAAATCCACCACCTCCGATAGGAACATGCCGCTGTCAAACGGGTTCTCCCCTTGAGAAAACAAGCATGGAGAACATCATGTCCTGTAAACTCATCACAATATCCCTCCTTTCTCTGAGCCTTGCCGGCTCGGCGCTGGCGCAGACGGCCGGCGATGCGAATTCCAGCGGGCGGCTTTCGGTGGCGCCTGTTATCGGCGGGT
>NZ_LYPL01000066.1 GCF_001662075.1 Rhizobium bangladeshense | reverse complement strand
TTGCCATGGAATGCTCCGTTGCATCAGGCTGCAAGGGCCATTGCCCCGGCACTTGCTGTTGGCAACACGGTTGTTGCGAAGCCATCGGAACACACCCCGGGCTCGTTGATCGAACTGGCGCGCCTCGCCGTCGAAGAAGCGGGACTGCCGGCCGGCGTACTCAACGTAGTTGTCGGTCGCGGAAGCGTGGTCGGGCCTGCCATGGTCGACCACCCTAAAATCCAGAAGATTTCGTTCACGGGTAGCGTCCGGGCAGGGCAGGAACTCGGACGCATAGCAGCTGATCGTATATTACCGCTGACCCTCGAGTTGGGCGGAAAATCCGCGAATATCGTGTTCGATGACGCCGACCTGAATGCGGCCGCGAAAGGGTCTGTCCGTGCCTTCACCTGGAACAGCGGGCAGTGGTGCTGTGCGGGGACTCGTCTCCTGGTCCAGGAAAACATCCACGATGAGTTCGTCGAAAAGTTCGTGAACGAAGTGAAGGCGCTACGTGTCTGCCACGAGCACGACGCCACCTCCGGCCCCATCACAACGCATGCGCAGTTCCTGAAAGTTCAGGAGTATCTCAAGATCGCCGGAGACGAAGGAATGACATGCGCAGTGGGTGGCAAGGTGGCCAGCGGAGCCAACCTCAACGGCGGGTGGTATATTGAGCCGACAGTTTTCACTGGCGTGGCGAATGAGGCGACCCTGGCGAAAGAAGAAATCTTCGGCCCTGTCGTGGTGGTCATCCCGTTCAAAGAAGAGGCCGACGCATTGCGCATCGCCAACGATTCCGACTTCGGGCTGGCAGCCGGCATATGGAGCCGGGATATCGGCCGCATTCACCGCGTAGCTGCAAAGCTGGACGCCGGCCGGATTGTCGTCAACGAGTATGGCGGTGGCTTCGTCCAAACCCCGTGCGGTGGGTTCAAGCACAGCGGTTACGGACGGGAGCAGGGGATCGACGCGTTGGCACACTACACCCAGTTGAAGTCGGTGATCATCCGCCTGTGACGGTCGGTCAGCGGCAGACCTGAAGCCCGCCAGTCGGATGCGAGAGGCGGCTTCTCAGATAGGAGAGGCCTGAAGAAGTCGGCAATGCGGCGAGCGTTGCCGACTGACGACATGATCGCCAGGCATTTGTTCCGTCCACTATCGATTCGGATGTTTGCAAAATTATGAATTAGATGCCAGCAATCGAGGGCAATGCTGCGCTGGTAGCTTTGGACCGGAGCAGGCAGCGGTCGATTGCATCGCGCCCGCAAGCGGACATTGGTGGCACTTGCAACACAATGTTGTGTCGAACAAAAAAGGGCAGCCCCCCGCTGCCCTTTAAGTTTGCAGGTCTGTCTCCTCTTCAGGCGACTTGGAGGACCGACGCGATTTCGTCGTCGCTCAATCCCAAAGTCTCAAGGACGTTCTTGTTATGCTCGCCGAGCCGAGGCGCTGCAGAATGATCGACAGCACTCATGGCCACGCTGTTGATCGGAAATCCAGGAACCCTGATCTCGCCGACCTCGGGATGAACCAGCGGAAGGAGCATTTTGCTCGCCGCCAACTGGGGGTGGTTCATGAGATCGTCATAGTCTGAGACCGGGGAACAAAGGATGTCTGCATCTCTCAGCACAGCCAGCCACTCGTTGCGCGTGCGGCGGATGAAGTGCTCGCCAAGTACTTCTTTCATTGCTTCGCGGTTGGCGACGCGCGAAGCGGAGTCAACAAAGCGGTGGTCGGTCTTCATCTCTGGAATTTCCAAGATGTCGCAGAGCCGCTCCCAGCGTCCGCCGTTGTAAGCGGCCAGCATGAACCAGCCATCCGACGCCTCGAAGGCTTCGTTCGGTGCGGAGTAGGGGGCAGCGCTTCCGATTTTTTTTGGCACCACGCCATCCGCGAGATAATTGGATAAGGACACCTGCTGGAGCGCGATCGCCGAATTGAACAGGTTTACGTCAAGGTGCGC
>NZ_LYPL01000065.1 GCF_001662075.1 Rhizobium bangladeshense | reverse complement strand
TAAAATAATTGTTCTTTGTTGGTGACCAATCCCTGTTTTTGGAAGAGATAGTAGAAACTGTGCTTCACATTGGCATCGAAGCTTACCCGGCTGCTTTCAATTGGAACGTCAGTAGTATTTTCAGGTATACCCAAGAGATGCGTCAATAGTGCGACCACGCCATCATCGCTGTCATTGACTGCAAGCTCGGTAAATGAGGGTGCGTCTACTTTGGCGCCGCGGCGTATCATGGCCATGCTCAAGCTTTGCGCTCCAGGGGAGGGCGCGGGCTTCGCGACCATGACTTCTTCACCGGCAAATCGATAAATTACTCCAAACCAAACCACACGGTCACGAATGGCGCCTTCCGGAACATTAAAGGTCGATCGACCCATACAATATTCGATAATGTCTGATAGCGCTGACTTACCAGTGGAGGAACGGCCCGTGATGACATTGAGTCCGTAATGAAAGGCTACGTCCCGCCGGCGCCCGTCAATACTGTAGATGTGGATGGATTTGATTTTCATGGTCGGACGCCTAGCGTTGTGTAAATGGTCCCTCGATCGCCAATAAGAGCAAATTGCTTACCGAGATACGCGCTTACCCGCTGGCAAGCCTTTGATTCCTCACTTCCGCTGATGGACTTGACGACCCGATTGTTCCCCGGAAGCAGGAAGCCCTCCGTTGTAACTGTGAGGGTGCCGACATGCATGAGCATGCCCAACCCTTCGAACGTGAAAGGCAATATGTCCGCACAGCGACTTGCGAAACCGACGAGGAGCTCTGGATGCTCAGCTATCACTTTGAGGAGGTAGCTTCGACTACCAGCCTGAAGTATTTCGCGCGAGTCTTGTTGTAGGCTTAAAGGAAGGATCAGCAGCGACAGTGAGAATGGCATGCCCCGCTCGTCTTTCTCCTGAAAGCTCGCGATGGCGCGATACATAACCAAGCCACAGAACGCGGGGTTGAATAGGTTCCGAATTTCGATAGGGCGATGGACCCATTGCTTCATGCAGCGACCTCAAGGTTCTTGGCAATTTGCTGCAGGAAACGGGGATGCCAGTGCACCCGAGGTTCCGGGCTACCGTTTGCGAGTATATGAAAGGTGCCCCGTACAACATACTGCTCGGCGACCCGCTCGCGGATTCTCAGCTGACCGGTTGAGTTCTCTGCCCAATTGTAGAGCTCACGGCCGGCGGCCACGCACGCATCGTCTTTACTTTCCTCCGTGAGATGCTCGCAGACCGCTGCCTTATAGCGACCCCACTCCTCGACGAGCTTGTCCTCGTACTTTTCGATTTCGCCAGACACAATGAGGTTCGCCCTAGCCCAACTTGAGCGTTGCTCGAAGGCGCGGTAGTAGTCAATGATCGCGTATCGGATACGGTCCGCCGATAGTTTTAGCGCCCGTAGCTGCTCGACAAAGCGACGTCGGTCTGCGTTCGCATCGATGTTGCCCTCCGGAAGTTTGTCACTGAACTCGATGGGAAGACTATCAACCTTGTAGTCATCTGCGAGAACCGCGAGTCTGTCATGCAGCTCTTGTACCTTTATGGGCTCTTTTCTCTCACCTGTCAGTGTCTGGATCACTAAGCCGATCCACCAGCCTTCAAGGCGTTGGAATAGATCTGCTCGCGATTCTTTGCGTACAGTTATAAGTCGCCGACTGACTAGGCTGGGAATGTCTTCGATCCTTGGCGTTTGGGGAAAGATCGTAATGCGAGAATAGAAATCGCTTGCCTCTTCAGCAGTCAGGACGGCCAACTCATCCTTTACCTTGGCGATCAGTTCGGATCGGCTTCTGTTGAGGGCCGTGGCCGCGTCCCGGGCTCTATTAGCGCCATCCGCCTCGTAGTCCGCGAACTGATCAAGAAAAGATCCCGCGGATATTTCTGATGTGGTGAAAAGCTGAAACCGCGCCTTCGAGGCGGTTCGGCCAGTCTCTTTGAAAGTAACGAGCCAGATTCGGACCGATTTCCAGAAGTCTGTCGACAGATCGCTCAGCCGATCGCCTTCGGCTTTGTGCTTAAGGGAACTCAACGAAATTCGTCCATCTTGCGTGACGAACTCGATATCATCATTGCGCTCAATGTAGATGAGGTGTTCTTCGGAATAATCAAGAGCCT
>NZ_LYPL01000064.1 GCF_001662075.1 Rhizobium bangladeshense | reverse complement strand
GGTCCCGTTATTCCCATGTCCCGCATTAGCACCCTGCCGAGCACCATTCCTCCGTACACGTTGGAGGCGTAGATTGCCTGCACCTGCGACTTGGGGACCCCGGCTTCCTTGAGGGCGTCGATGACGGCGCGCTGTGCAAGGTCTTGCATGCCCAAATCTGCATGACGCCCGAACGCGGTCATGGCTGCGCCAGCGATGTAGACTTCTTTCGACATCACTTTTCCTCCTCAACAGCCGTGAAAAAGTAGGTGGTGTTCGGGTCACCGTTTGCGCAAACGACCAGCTTCGAACCGATCACTGGCTTTTCGCCCAGCCGCAGATGCAGACGTCCGAACACACGGACATCCTCGGGAAATCGGCATAGACCAGGGTGAATGGCGGCTCGCCCGTCTTGGGATTGGGGTGGATCGTTGTGTGGCTGTAGAGCGTCGCCTCGGTCGAACGCGTTATCGGCTCGCAGCGATCAACGGACGGCGAAGTTGCCGGAAGTCTTGGGAACACGCCTTTGCCCGTCTCTCTGTCGCGGGATGCCTCAAGGCGAACGAGATCGTCGCGACCCCCGGCAATATGCCGGTTCGCTACCTCAATCGAGGTCATGTGATTTCCTCCACAAAATGCGATGTTGTTCAGTCTGGACAGTCTACCCCAAGGGCATTGTTCCTCAGAATGACAAAGGGGAGCGTGGGTGTTGACTAAAAGACAACGATCAAACTAAGCTCATCCATGGACATCTTACCCCCGTTGAACTCGTTGAGAGCTTTCGAAGCAGCCGGCCGGTTGCAAAGCATACGGCGCGCTGCGGAGGAATTGCTCGTGACACCCGGTGCAGTGAGCCGGCAGGTCCAACGCCTTGAGACCTTTCTCGGTGTCCGGCTCTTCCGCCGCGACCCACGCGAGATCGTGCTGACAGCGGAGGGCGAGCAATATTTGGAGGCCGTCAGCCGACATCTCGATGGCATCCGCGAAGAAACGCAAAAGCTCACTGGAAAGCGGGCTAAGGAGATATTGCGGGTCAGGGCCTACACCACTTTCGCGATGAAGTGGCTCATCCCCCGGCTGCGCACCTTCTCGGAATCCAATAGCTCTACAGAGGTCCGGTTGACCACGTCCAACGAGATGGTGGATTTCGAACGCGAAAGCGTGGATGGGGCGATACGGCTGGGCGATGGCAATTGGCCCGGGCTCGAAGTCGATCGACTGATGCGCAACGAATTGGTACCACTATGCAGCGCCGCGTTTGCTGCCGAGCACGCGATCCAATCTCCGGACGACCTCCGATCCGTTCGCCTGCTACATTCGCTCGTCCGACCAGACGATTGGCGATTTTGGCTTCAGGCGGCCGGCAATCAAGACATCGATCCCTACGCGGGCGATAAGTACGCCAGCTCCACGCTGGCATACCAGGCGACCCTGGAGGGTCAGGGCGTAATGATGGCGCAGAGAGCCCTCTTCCTCGACGACCTACGCGTGGGGCGTCTTGTCCAGCCTATAGACTTCAGTCTCGATCGGGGCGACTTCACCTACTACTTCGTTTACCCACGCAACCGCCTTAGAAGTCCAGCTTTCCGTCGATTCCGCGAGTGGTTACTCGCTCAAGCCGACCACGCTGACCGCGCGGAGAACCAGCCCCTGCAGTCCGACCGAGCGGGGGTGCCCGTGTGAACCCCGTGAGGATCAGTCAGATCGAACGATGGCTTGTTCAAACGGGCTTGGTAGGTAGCGACGAGCTCGAGATGCTCACGGGTTTCTGTGTTCGATGCAACGAAGCCGGTCTCGGGCTGGCGCAGGCTGTGCTCTTCGTGGACACGCTGCACCCTGTCTTAGAATCGTGGGGCTTCCACTGGGATGCGGAGGGTGGAAATGCAGAAGCACAGCAGTTCTCACGTTCGGATGCGGCGACAAACGCCGACCGTTGGCGGGCCAGTCCGTTTTACCATATGCAGCAGGAAGGAAACGCCGACTACCACCTCGATCTGACTGAGCAGGCTTCTGATCGGTTCGAAATCGTCACGGAGCTTCGTGAAGCCGGCCACACCGGCTACTTTGCCATGATCCATCCTCTCAGTGGAGACGATGCGATCGGCGAGATTGACAGCCTCTATTCGCGGTTGTCGACGACCAAACC
>NZ_LYPL01000063.1 GCF_001662075.1 Rhizobium bangladeshense | reverse complement strand
TTTCTGAGACCGGAGATTTCCAGGAAGGCCATGACTTACCCTTTGACTGCGCCCGCCATCAGGCCACGCACGAAGTAGCGGCCGGCGAGGATATAGACGATGAGCGTCGGAACGGCGGCGATCATCGCCGCCGCCATGTTGACATTGTATTCGACCACCCCGGTCGAGGTGTTGACGACATTGTTGAGCGCCACCGTCATCGGCATGGCGTCGCCGGTGCCGGCATAGGCCGAGGCAAACAGGAAGTCGTTCCAGATATTGGTGAACTGGTAGATGACGGTGACGACGATGATCGGCAGCGAGTTCGGCAGCATGATGCGGCGGAAGATCTGGAAGAAGCTGGCGCCGTCGACCTGGGCGGCGCGCACCAGTTCGGTCGGAAAGGCCTCGTAGAAATTGCGGAAGAACAGCGTGGTGAAGCCGAGGCCATAGACGACATGGACGAAGACCAGGTTGACGGTCGGATTGCCGAAGCCGAAGTTCCAGCCGGTGGCATTCTGCAGCGTCATGCCGAAGCGGCCGAGGCTGCCCAGGATCGTCGCCATCGGCAAGAGCACCGACTGGAACGGGATGAAGCAGGCAAACAGCATCAGCCCGAACACCAGCGTATGGCCGGGGAAGCGCCATTTGGTCAGGATATAGCCGTTCAGCGCCCCCAGGATGGTGGAGATGGCGACGGCCGGCACCACCATCTTGATCGAGTTCCAGAAGTAGCCCTTGATGCCGGCGCAGGTCAGCCCGACGCAGGTCTCGCCCCAGGCCTTGATCCAGGGATCGAAGGTCGGCGCCTCAGGCAGCGCCAGCATGTTGCCGCCCTGGATCTCGTCCATCGTCTTGAACGAGGTCACCAGCATGACGAAGAGCGGCATCAGGTAGAGGATGGCGAAGATCACCAGCAGGCCGTAGATGACGATGCGGCCGATCCAGCGGGTATTGTTGCTGCGCTCCACTCCTGCGGTTGCCGCAGCCGATGACGAGGTGGCGATGGGAGAGGTGACGCTGCTCATCGCGCCTTCTCCTTCAGCTCGGAATAGAGATAGGGAACGATGATCGCCGAGATGGTCATCAGCATGATGATGGCGCTGGCCGAGCCGACGGCCATCTCGTTGCGCTTGAAGGTGTATTCATACATGAAGTTGGACGGCAGCCAGGCCGAGCCGCCCGGCCCGCCCGAGGTCAGCGCCACCACCAGGTCGTAGGACTTGATCGCCATGTGGGCGAGCACGATGAAGGCGGAGAGAAAGATCGGCCGCAACAGCGGAATGACGATGCGGCGGTAGAGCTGCAAGGGCGAAGCGCCGTCGATCTCAGCCGCCTTCATGATCTCGCCGTCGATGCCGCGAAGGCCGGCGAGGAACATCGCCATGACGAAGCCCGAGGCCTGCCAGACGCCGGCGATGACGACGGTGTAGATGACGAAGTCCTTGTTCTTGATCCAGTCGAAGTGGAAGCTCGTCCAGCCGAAGTGGTGCAGCGTCTGCTCCAGCCCGAGGCCGGGGTCGAGGAACCATTTCCAGGCCACGCCGGTGACGATGAAGGACAGCGCCATCGGATAGAGGAAGATCGGCCTGAGCAGCCCCTCGCCGCGGATCTTCTGGTCGAGCAGGATGGCGAGCAGCAGACCGAGCGCCAGGCAGATGCCGACATAGAGGAAGCCGAAGATCGCCATGTTGGTGATCGAGGTGTACCAGGAGGACGGCGGATCGCTCTCGAAGGTCCAGCGCCACAGCCGCTGATAGGCGCGTGGCCCGGTCAGCGCATAGGACGGGAAGGTCTTGGAATTGGTGAAGGAGAGATAGGCCGTCCAGACGATGAAGCCGTAGACGAAGATGAGGGTGATGACGAAGCTCGGCGCCAGCACGATCTTCGGCAGCGCATCCTGCAGCCGGCCTCTGAGCGAGATCGGCGTCGCTTGCCCGGGCGTCAGAACCGGATCGGTGGTCGCAACTGTGCTCATGGATATCATCTCCCTTTCCCGCAGGACCGGCCTTGCCGATCGTCTCCGCCTAATCGCTGCGGAGCCTGACGCTTCCCCGGCCCAAGAGACGGGGAAGCCTTGTTCATCGACGACCCTCAGCGGGCGTCGTCGATCGCCTGGACGAGCTGGGTGACGGCTTCGTCGGAGCTCTTGATCTGGCCGTGGACGAACTTCGAGACGACGTCCTTATAGGCATTGGCGATCGCCGGCGGCGCGCCATAACCCTGGGCCAGCGA
>NZ_LYPL01000062.1 GCF_001662075.1 Rhizobium bangladeshense | reverse complement strand
CGGGTAACCGGGGTCGCATTGCCGTACGCCCTTTCCGTGACCCTATTTGGCGGCACCGCACCATACGTCATCACAGCGATGACCGGCAGCGGATATGGCGGGTACACGTGGCTCTACCTGGCTGCGGTTTGTGTCGTCGCCGCGATCGTTTACGCCAGGCTTCCCGAAACCAAGGGGCAGCCGCTCCGATAACGAGACGCGACAAATCCGAAAGCAGGACGCGCGGCCGAGACCCGGCCGCGCGTCCTTTTTAACATTTTCAGGAATTTCGGTTCCCGTGTTGTAGTATTGAAGGTGAGGCCCGCACCACAGAGGGTACCGTCGGAAGTGTGCCGGGACGGGCTCTGACCGGTTAGTTCCCAGGCCGAAGAGGCGGAAAAAATGAACGTCGCAGAAAACACATCCAGCGTTGCGGTTCGCCCGGCCACGTTAGACGATATGGAAACGCTCGGGATGTTCGGTGCGGAGTTGATGTCCCTTCATCACGAATGGGATCGCGAACGCTTTCTTTGGGTCGACGACATGACACATGTCGCCTACGCGGGGCATTTGAGTCAAGCTCTGGGCAGGCCGGACGTCATCATCCTCGTCGCGCAGGACCACGAAACACTCGTCGGTTACGCGTACGCTAGAATGGAGGGTTTCGACTACATGTCTCTTCGAGGCCCAGCTGGCGTGATCCACGATATCTTCATCGATCAAAGTCGCCGCCGGAACGGATTGGGCAGGATGTTGCTTGACGCGATGATAAGCGCCCTTACTGACCGAGGGGCAAAGCAGATTCTTTTATCGACCGCATACAGGAATACGGCGGCGCAACGCCTTTTCGCTTCCGCGGGCTTGCGCCTAACCATGGTTGAGATGACGCTCAATGTTGACCGTTGAGCCATCTGGCTCATCGACGAGCGAACGCGACCGGTCGACAGCGACTTACCGATTTGACGTAGGAGACGATAACGAAGGCTCTGAAACACCCCTCCTCAGGTCGCAGCCTCGCTATCCATGCGCTCAGGCATCAATTCAAACCAGTTCTCGCTCTCATTGTACACCGCGTACACGACAGTCCCTTGGTCCGTGTCGTAAAAGTAGATAAACATCCCATCGTCATTTTTGACCCTCCAACCAAATTCTTGTTTTTTCTTGGAGAATGAGGCCAAATCTTCGATTGCGTTGTAGATTTCGTTTTCGATCTTCCTGGCCTTTTCGGGCCCGCTGAAGCGCCAATGGTGGCTCTTAATCCGTTGAATGTCGTCATAGGCAGCATCAGAAATATCGGGCATCAACGAAATCCCGGTGCGGTCGAAATGGGGAAGAGGTCCAGGCGTTCCTCTTCAGCACGTTGAGACCGTCTTCTGGCCTCTGCTAAGGACATAACTCTTCCCTCGCGCGCCTCCTGCACGCGGCGTCGCATCTCGTCTCGTACCTCAACAGGCATCGGCATAGGTTCGTCACTGTCGGACATGCATTCACCATTCCGTCTCATCAACACGCTCTGCAGCTTATTCCATATCTGATGTAATTTTGCCATCGGCCGCTCCAAGAACAACATGTGTGGTTAATCTTGGATAGTCATGCCGCAAGACACGAACGCGTTGGGATTAACCGGCAGAAGCGCGGCCTAGTAGGGTGTTCGTTCAAGATAGAGCCGCTTTGGCTGGCTCACGCCCTTCAGCGTGTGAACGCCCGCGTCCGCGAACGCAATTTGCATCTCCTCAGGCAACAACGCGAGGAACTCTGACGAAACAACGAGTGACCCGCCTGTCGCCGTCGAGGTGGACGCGATGCGGCATACCTCGTTGACCGCCGGGCCGATGACAGTGAAGTCCAACCGCTCGTCGCTGCCTACGTTTCCGTAGAACACTTCGCCAACATGAAGCGAGAGGTAGATATCCGTGGTGACCTCGCCTCGGCTACCGCGCTGTTCGTTCAGCAGCACGACGCGTTCGGCAAGCTTTCGTCGGGCTCCCAGAGCGGCCTTCGCTGCGTCGGTCAGTGACGGGCCGCTGAAAATTGCCAGGACGCCGTCGCCGATCAGCTTCAGCACGTCGCCACCATTTTCAGTGACAGAAAGGATAGCGGTCTCGGCGTAGTCATTCAAAAGCGCGATCAAGGTGGCACTATCGACTCTTTCGGAGATCGCAGTGAAGCTCGCGAGATCAGAGTACCATAGGACCGTATTGATGCTCTCGAGCGAACCCCTTGCAATACGGCCCTCCAGCACGCGCCGTCCTGGGTCGCGTCCGAGGTAGGCACTGACTAGCGACT
>NZ_LYPL01000005.1 GCF_001662075.1 Rhizobium bangladeshense | reverse complement strand
GAACACAAACCAGCATCAGCCAATCCGCTTGAGTTTCTTTAGAGCGAGAGACTTCGTCGCCAGCAGCGCCGCCGCCCTCGTTCAGTGAGTGGGCTTATAGAACCAACCCCTTTTCCAAGTCAACAGCCATACCAAAAGTTTTTTGACATTTTTGTAACAGGCTGATTTGGCATGTATTTTTCCGGGGTCCTTTATCCACAGCCGGCGTTTTCGGAGCAGATTTCCGAGAATTCTTTTACCAGTCGATAAAAAATCCTCGGAAACCCGCTTTCAACCAGCGAAAGATGGCAGGAAAACAGCTGCTTGAGCGAATTTATGGTTAACGGAGAATTAAAACGCTTCCGGTCCCAGGATTTAAATTTCCGTCACAAATCAACGACCGGCATTTCGGAACCTAACGCCGTCTGGAGTGTTGTCTTTCCCATCGAGGAAAGGAGACCGACATGCCTGCCAACACCGACGATATCAGAGCATCTGTCAGCAAGGACATTGCTGCGCTCCAGCAGGAAGTATCCCGCCTGCAGAAGATGATTTCCGCTCAGGGCGCCGAGGCCTATTACGAAGTGCGCGGCCGCGCCGGCAAGGTCTATGATGAGGCCCTGCCGCGCGCCAAGAATGCCGTCGCCCAGATCAGGGCCGAAGGAGCCGCTGCTGCTGGTGCTGCCCGCGAGCATCCAGCAGCCACGACGACGGCGCTGGTGCTTGCCGGCGCACTTGGTTTCCTCGCCGGATATCTGCTTTCCGGCAGCCCACAGCCGCAGCATCGCCATTGGTGGCGCTAGGGCCTGCCGCAATCCGCTTAAAAATCATATTTTTACGCACCCGCCGATCCGTTTTTCGGCAGGGTGCGTAAATGCTTATGTCTTAGAAAAACCAATTTTTAATGCAAGCAAGGGACCATAAAAAAGCGAAAGGGAGGATAGCATGGAAAACAAGAGGGCCAATTGCATCATTGAAGTCAGCGTCGATGGCGTCAACGGCCGTTACGCGGTCGGCATCATGAATATGCGTCAGGCACTCGAACTGCCGGAAATGCCAAGCCTATCTTATACGCATCCCGACCCCGTGAAAGCCGCTGCCGGCATCGTCGTCAGCCGCAAGGAGCTGGCTGGTTTCATGGCCTGCCGCTGAGACAGCGTAACCCTTCATGCCCTGACGGTGCTTCGTCAGAAGCGCTGACGGCAGTCTGCAGCCCCATCGTTCCCTAGATATAGTTCGCCAAGCTGGAAACCTTGTGCCGTTCATGCCAAGAAACGGCATCGAAGCAGCACAGGGAGAGCAGATGAGGGACCGGCGCCCATCGCATAAAACGCGCGAGCGGCCAAAGCCTGCCGCCGGCGCAGGCAAGCGGGTCACCCTTCCCCGCGCCCTTTCCAAACTCGGCTACTGCTCCCGCACCCAAGCCGAACGGCTGATTGCCGAAAGTCGCGTCGCCGTCGACGGCCGCACGATCAGCGATGCCGCTGCATGGGTCGATCTTGCGACGGCCAGGATCAGCGTTGACGGCCTCCCCATCGCCGCCGAGGCAAAAATCTATCTGATGCTCAACAAGCCGCGCGGGCTCGTCACCACCCGCCACGATCCCGAAGGCAGGCCGACGGTCTATGATTGCTTGACAGATTTCGACATTCGGCACCTCTCGCCGGTCGGCCGGCTCGACAAGGCGAGCGAAGGCCTGTTGCTTTTCACCAACGACACGGAATTCGCCCAGATCCTGCTCGATCCGGCCACCCATTTGACCAAGACCTATCATGTCCAGATCGGTCGGCTTTTGGACGACGAGGAAATCGCCGCGATGACGTCGGGCATCCGCCACGATGGTGAGTTGCTGACGGCGACCGCGACGCGACGCCTTCGCCAGGGTGACAGGAACTCATGGATCGAGGTCGAGCTGGATGAAGGCCGCAACCGCCAGATCCGCCGCATGTTGGAGGCGCTCGGGGCCGAATGTCTGCGCCTCGTGCGGGTCGCAATCGGCGGGCTCGAACTCGGCGAACTGCCGAAAGGTGCCGTGCGCGCGCTGACCGAGGCGGAATTGCAGGCGCTGCGCCGGAGCGCCGGCATGGAAAGGGCAAGACGTTGACCTATATGACGGAGATGGCGCCGCACGACTTCTGGCAGGTAATCCATCCGCCCGGCACCTTTCCCGACGATCGGGAGTTCACCTCCTTTTATGTCGCCGCACTGGAAGACGGGCGCCAGCTTTGCCTGCCGATCCGCGTGCTGGCTGATGGCGAACATGCCCTCGCCTCGCTGATCGTCAACCAGGCAAGCTTCGCCGTGCTCGATGCGTTGGCCGAAGACCTCGCCGAAAAGATCAGGCCCATGCGCATCGATATCGTCGCCGGCCTGCCGACGCTCGGCCTGACACTTGCCGCGGCCGTCGCGCAGAAGCTCGGCCACGCCCGCTACGTCCCGCTCGGCACTTCGCGCAAATTCTGGTACCGCGACGAACTCTCCGTAGCCCTGTCCTCGATCACGACGCCGACACAGGGAAAGCGTCTTTATATCGATCCGCGCATGCTGCCGCTGCTGAGCGGACGGCGTGTCGGCCTGATTGATGACGTCATTTCCAGCGGCGCATCGATCGTCTCGGGTATTAATCTGCTGACAGCCTGCGGCATCGAACCCGTCGTCATCGGTGCGGCCATGCTGCAATCCGAGCGCTGGCGCGAAAGCCTCGCAGCCGCCGGGTCGCAATGGATCACGCGCATCGTCAGCGTTTTCGCAACGCCCATTCTGAAGCGCAACGCCGCCGGCCAGTGGCGGGCACCTGTACGACCGTAGACGTGAGGATTGTTCGATCTTTGCCACCCGGCGCCTCTGTACAGCGGGTGAGGAACGATTACAGTCCGCTCGACGCGTGTCACCCGGAAGCGTGCAGCGGTTTCCGGATAGCGACATATTTCAACCGATGAAACACCGGATCTGCCCATGTCGTTCGAGCAAGCATCCCTGCTGATCCTTCTGCTGGCGATGCTCGTTCTGTTCTCCTTCGAGCGCATCCGCATCGAGGTGGTTGCGATTGCCGGCCTGCTCGCCGGTTATGCTCTCGGCCTTTATCCGGCCGACCAGATTTTCGCGGGCTTCGCCACCCCTGTCGTCATCACCGTCATCGAAATCCTGCTGATTGTTCAGGTGCTGGCGCGCGCCAAGCTCTTCGACGATTTCGCCGCGCGTTGGGCGGCCGCAAGACCGTCGCCCTTCAAGGTCATATCAGGTACGTCCTCGCTCGCCGGCTTCGTTTCCATCTTCATGAACAATATCGGCGCCTTTGCGATCACGCTGCCAGTGGCGCTGCGGCTCGGCGTGGTGCTGTCGATCCCTCGCCGTCAGCTCGTCATGCCGGTCTCGTTTGCCGCCCTGCTCGGCGGTCTGGTCTCGCTGATCGGCACGCCGGCCAACCTGCTCGTCAGCGACGCGCTCGCCAAGGCAACCGGAGCAGGCTTTCGCTTCTTCGATTTCGCCTATGTCGGCCTGCCGGTCGCAATTGCCGGCATTCTACTCATAACCTTTCGCGTCCGGCGCCTGTTTCCGGAACCCGACGCAGTGCCGGCAACGATCTCCCCGGGTACGCGCCGCATCATCGTCGAACGTCGCGTCCCGGAAGCTTCTCCGCTGATCGGCACCCGGCTTTCCGAGTGTTCAACCCGCTACGCCATCAAGCCGCATGCGCTGATCCGTGGCGACAATTTCGTTTTTGGCCCGCTCGACCAGTCGGTCATAAACGCCGGCGACGTCCTGCTGGCCGAAGGCGCCGATGGCGTCTTCGCCGAGCTTGCAGCCGCACAAGCGCTAATCGCCGATATCCACCCGGATGGTCTGCCGCCGGATTTTACCCGAGTCGAAACCGTCGTGATGCCGGAAAGCACGCTGGTCGGTTCGCGCATCCGCTCGCTCGAGGTCTTTCACCATCGCGGCATCGCAGTCGCTGCCCTTTCCATGCGTACCCCGCGCATCGAAGGCCGCTTCCTCGACTTGCAGCTGTCGATCGGCGATATTTTGACGCTGGAAGGGCCGCGCATGGCCATTGCCGAAGCATTGGAGGAAAGCGAGTGCCTGCCGCTCGCCCCGACGACTGCAGCCGAACCGGCCCTGCTCTCCTGGCGGCCCTTCGCGCTGTTTGCCTGCGGCGTCGCTGCGTCGGCGATCGGCTTGCATCCCGAGGTCGCTTTTGCCGGCGTGGTGCTCAGCCTCGCCCTGCTCAACCATCTCAACATCCGCCAGGCGATGGCCGACCTCAACTGGCCGATCATCATTATGCTCGCGGCGATGATCCCAATCGGTCAGGCGGTGGCAAGCACAGGGACAGCCGAAGCGATCACCGGCTGGCTGAGCCTCGTCGTACCGATCAGCCATCCACTCTCCGGCATCGCCCTCATCCTCTTCCTGGCCATGGCGCTGACGCCCTTCGTCAACAATGCGACGGTCGCAATCGTGCTGACGCCGATCGCGCTCGAATTTGCAAGGACCGGGCGACATGCGCCCGACGCCTATCTGATCGCGGTAGCCGTCGGCGCCTCTCTCGATTTCCTGACGCCCTTCGGCCATCACAACAATACGCTTGCAATGGGAATCGGTGGCTACCGTTTCAGCGATTTCCTGCGCGCCGGCTGGCCGCTCGCCGTCGCAAGTTACGGCCTTGCTCTGCTTCTCCTGGCTCTGTTCTGGCTGTGATGCGATATTTTGTCCTTAAACCGATTCCGATTTGAGGAATTATGCAGTAGAGCAGGAAGCCTTCACCGAAACACAAGGACAGTCGAGCGCCGTGCGAATCCTCTCCGAAGCCCATTTCCCGGAATTGCCGAATTACTATCGCGGCAAGGTGCGCGAGAATTACGATCTACCGGACGGACGCCGCATCATCATCAGCACCGACCGGCTGAGCGCTTTCGATCGAATCCTCACCTGCATCCCCTATAAGGGCCAGGTGCTGACTGAGACCGCGCGCTATTGGTTCGAAGCGACGAAGGACATCTGCCCGAACCACGTCATCGACTATCCCGATCCGAATGTCGTCATCGGCAAACGGCTCGACATCCTGCCGGTCGAGATCGTCGTGCGCGGATACCTTGCCGGCACCACTGGCACCTCGATCCTGACGCTTTACAAGAAGGGTGAGCGGGAAATGTACGGCATGCGCCTGCCGGACGGCATGCGCGATAACCAGATTCTGCCCGAACCCGTCATCACCCCGACCAGCAAGGAATTCGACGGCGGTCATGACGAGCCGCTGACGCCTGCCGAAATCGTCAGCCGCGGCCTTCTGACCAAGGAGCAGTGGGAGACGCTCTCCGGATATGCGCTTGCACTCTTTGCCCGCGGCCAGGCAATGGCCGCCGAACGCGGCCTGATCCTCGTCGACACCAAATATGAATTCGGCACCGACGGCGACGGCAACATCATCCTCGCCGATGAGATTCACACACCTGACAGCAGCCGTTACTGGCTCGCAGAAAGCTATCCGGCGAGCTTCGCGGCCGGAAAACGGCCGGAAAGTTTCGACAAGGATTTCGTCCGCGCCTGGGTGGCGGAACGTTGCGATCCCTATAAGGACGAAATCCCCGAAATTCCGGTCGAGCTGATCGAGCAGACCTCGGCCGTCTACATCAAGGCCTACGAGTCGATCACCGGCGAACGCTTTGTTCCCGACGACAGTGGTGAGACGCCGCTTGCCCGTGTCCGAAACAACCTCTCCCGCTATTTCCCTTAAAAAGGCGGCACACGAAGCCGCCGGGCCGAGCATCGACTTGGCAGCTTTCGCGCAATCGCGCTAGCATCAGCAAAAAGAAACCCGGGCACGGCCCGGCGGGGGACAAATGGCGAGGAGGCCGAGACGCAAGGCCGAGGAAACGCGACAGGACATTCTCTGCATGGCGGAGATGTTGTTTCGCGAGCGCGGCTACGTCGCGGTGTCGATCGCCGATATCGCCGGCGCGCTCAACATGTCGCCCGCCAACATCTTCAAGCATTTTCACTCCAAGGTCGCGCTGGTGGATGCCATTGCCGGACGACATCTCGACCATGCTGCCGAGCGCTTCGCTCCCCTCGACCAGGATATGCCCGCGAAAGAGCAACTCCACCGCTTCGTCCTGCGCCTGCTGGATGGCCATCTGCAGGATATACAGAAAAGCCCCTACATATTTGAAATGGTGCTTTCGACCATCGAGGCCAAACTCGAAGCCGGCATTCGCTATCGCGCCCGCATCGAGGAAAATCTCGGCGAGATCATCCGCAAAGGTGTCGCAGAAGGCCGTTATCGTTGCGGCAACCCCGAACGGGCGGCGCATGTTGTCGCCGATATGCTTGCCTGCGTGCTGCATCCCGTCCTCATCGTCCGCGACGACAAGGAAACACTGGTGCAGCGTGCGGGCGAAATCGTCAGCTTCGTCGATGCCGCACTGCAAAATAGCGCTTGCTAAGTGACGATTGCTGACTTACGTCACTTCGTAAAGCTTTTCTTAGACTCGGGGATAGTGGCACCACAATCCAGACCGATCCTGTCGCTTGTATAAGCCTGAGCTGGCTCGGCCGAGTGCATGGATAGATGGCAATTGCGACCGCATGAGGAAATTCAGAATGATACGGCGTGCCCTGCTTATCTCCTCGGCCCTGGTAGCCGGCGCATTGCTTGGCGCCTGCAGCGACAACGCCGGCAAGCCTGCCGGCAATGCCGGCGCAGGCGCGGCGCAGCAGGCAACGCCCGTCGGCGTGGTCGCGCTGAAGAAGGCTGGTTTTCCTGTTACCACGATCCTTCCCGGCCGGGCCGAAGCCTTCCAGACGGCCGATATCCGGCCGCAGGTGAGCGGCATTATCCGCGAGATCGCCTTCAGGGAAGGCGGCGAGATCAAGAAGGGCGACCTTCTCTATCAGATCGAGGATGCGCCCTATATCGCCGCCGTCGAGCAGGCCAAGGCGGCAATCTCCAAGGCCGAGGCGAGCGTGCCGAGTGCCGAAAGCAATCTCGAACGCTACCAGCGCCTCGTCGGCAGCGGCGCCACGCAGATCGAATACGAGACAGCCAGGACGACGCTTCTCCAGGCAAAGGCCGAAGTCGAGTCCGCAAAGGCAGCCCTTTCAGCCGCGCAGATCGACCTCGATCACACCAAGATCGTCGCGCCCTTCGACGGCATCATTGACCAGACGGCCTACAATGTCGGCAACGTCGTCTCTGCCAACCAGACGACGGCGCTGACGACGATCCGCCAGCTCGACCCGATCTATATCTCGCTAACGGAATCGAGCACCAACCTCCTGCGGCTGCGCGATGCCATGGCGGCCGGCAATATCAAGGGCGCGGAGAACGTCGCCTTCCATCTGATTCTCGAAAACGGCAAGGAATACAACCAGCAGGGCAAGCTCGACATGTCGAAGCAGGTCGTCAGCGAGACGACCGGCACCTTCATCATCCGCGTGCTCTTCCCCAATCCCGATCGTGTCGTCCTGCCCGGCATGTATGTCCGCGCAACCGTCGAGCTCGGCGCCGAGACCGGTTATGCGCTGCCGCAGCTGGCGACAAGCCGTGACGCCAACGGCCGGCTGACGGCGCAATTCGTTTCCGCCGACGGCAAGGTCGAAACCCGGGCCTTCGAGAACCGCTCGCCGTCCAACAATTCCTGGCTGGTGACCGAAGGCATTAAGGACGGCGATCAGTTGATCGTCACCGGCCTGCAGTCGGTCACGGCAGGCATGCCGGTAACGCCGGTCCCGATGAAGATCAATGACAACGGCGTGGTGGTGCCTGCCGAGCAGCCCGCGGCCGGTGATGCTGAGAAGCCCGCAGCGAAATAATCGCTTCGAGCCCGCAGCGTCACCGTCACAGCCGCACAGGAACAACCGATGGCCAAGTTTTTCATCCGACGTCCGATTTTCGCCTGGGTCATCGCGATCACCATCATGCTCGCCGGTCTGCTGGCGATCTTCACCCTGTCGATTTCACAATACCCCGATATCGCCCCGACGACGGTCCGCATCAACGCCACCTATCGCGGCGCCAGCGCCGAGACCGTGGAGAAATCGGTGACGACGATCATCGAGGACGGCATGACCGGCCTCGACGACCTCACTTACATGACCTCGACCTCGTCGACCGGCTCGGCCAGCGTCCAGCTCACCTTCGGGACCAGCATCGATCCCGATATCGCCCAGGTACAGGTGCAGAACAAGCTGCAGCTCGTTCAATCGCAGCTTCCTGGTGATGTCATCGATGCCGGCATAAGCGTTACGCGCTCGACCTCAAGCATCCTTCTCGTCGGCTCCCTCGTTTCGACCGATGGCAAGCGCAATTCGGTCGATCTCGGCAACATCATGTCGACCTCCATCGAGGATCAGATCCAGCGCCTGGAAGGCGTCGGAAGCATCAACGTCTTCGGTTCGGGATACGCCATGCGCATCTGGCTCGATCCCTTCAAGCTGTTGAAATATCAGCTGACGCCAAGCGACGTCACAGCAGCGATCCAGGCGCAGAACACCCAGGTCTCGGTCGGCTCGCTCGGCGCCCAGCCGACGATCCCCGGCCAGCAGCTCAACGTCACCATCACCGCGCAAAGCCAGCTGACCACCGTCGCCGATTTCGAACACATCATTCTGAAGGTCGAAAAGGACGGCGCGACGGTGCGCCTCAGCGATGTCTCGCGCATCGAGATCGGTCAGGAAAGCTACGGCGGCAGCTCACGCTACAACGGCCTGCCCTCGAGCGGTTTTGCGGTCAATCTCGCGATCGGCGCCAACGCCATCGATACCGCCGCCCGCGTGCGCTCCGCCCTCGATGTCATCGGTCGCACCCTGCCGGAAGGGGTGAAGATCACCTATCCCTACGATACGACGCCCTTCGTGGAACTGTCGATCGAAAAGGTCGTGCATACGCTGATCGAGGCGATCGTCCTCGTCTTCGTGGTGCTGCTCGTCTTCCTACAGAATCTGCGGGCGACGCTGATCCCGACGATTGCCGTTCCCGTGGTGCTGCTCGGCACTTTCGGAGTGCTGGCGGCGACCGGTTATTCCATCAATACCCTGACGATGTTCGCCATGGTTCTGGCGATCGGCCTTCTCGTCGACGACGCGATCGTCGTCGTCGAAAACGTCGAGCGCATCATGTCCGAAGAGAAGCTTTCGCCGCTCGAGGCGACGGAAAAATCGATGGGCGAGATCACCGGCGCGATCGTCGGCATCGCGCTCGTGCTGACCGCGGTCTTCATTCCGATGGCCTTCTTCGGCGGTTCGACCGGCATCATCTATCGCCAGTTTTCGATCACCATCGTCTCGGCCATGCTGCTGTCGGCGCTCGTCGCCATCGTTCTGACGCCGGCGCTCTGCGCCACGATGCTGAAGCCGGTCAGCGAGCACAGAAAGCACCGCGTCGGCGACTGGTTCAACCGCAACTTCACGCGCTCGACCAAGGGCTATGTCAGGACCATCGGCTATCTCCTGAAGCGGCCGATCCGCGTCATGCTGGTCTTCCTTCTCATCGGCGCCGGCTGTGCCTATCTCTTCAGCCGCCTGCCGAGCTCGTTCCTGCCGCAGGAAGACCAGGGCGTGCTGCTGACCATCGTCACCACGCCCCCGGGCTCGACCACTCAGCAGACCCAGGCGGTCGTCGAGAAGGTCGAAAACTACTATCGCGAAAACGAGAAGGATGCCGTCGAGTCCGTCTTCGGCGCGCTGGGCTTCGGCTTCAGCGGCTCCGGCCAGAACAGCGCCATCGTCTTCACCAAGCTCAAGGATTTCTCGCAGCGCACCGATCCCAATCTGAGCGCCCAATCGGTCGTCAGCCGTGCCTTGCGCAGCTTCTTTGCGATGCGCGAAGCGCAGGTCTTCGCGCTTCTGCCGCCGGCAATCCAGGGCCTCGGCGTGTCGAGCGGCTTTTCCATGTATCTCGTCGATACTGGCGGCCATGGCAATGAAGCTCTGACAGCGGCCTCCAAACGGCTGATCCAGGCGGGCAACTCATCAGGCAAGGTCGTGGCGCTGCGCAGCAGTAACAAGGAGGTCGAGCCGCAGATGCGCATTGTGCTCGATCAGGAAAAGATCGGCGCCATGGGCGTCGACATCGCCTCGGTCAATTCGATGCTGTCGATCATCTTCACCGGCCGCGACGTCAACGACTTCACGCTGAACGGCGAAATAAAGCCGGTCTATGTCCAGGGCGACGCGCCCTTCCGCATGCAGCCGGACGATCTCAACCACTGGTATGCGCGCAACAATTCCGGTGAAATGGTGCCCTTTTCCGCCTTCACCAAAACCGAATGGGTGAAGGGTGCACCTTCGCTTGCCCGTTTCAACGCCGTCAGCGCCATCCCGCTCGATGGCGCCTCGGCTCCCGGCGTGTCCTCCGGCGATGCGATGAACCAAATGGAGGCGCTGACCGAACAGCTCGGCGGCGGCTACACCGTCGCGTGGCAGGGCATCTCCTATCAGGAACGCCTTTCCGGCTCGCAAGCGCCGATGCTCTATGCGATTTCCGTTCTCGTCGTCTTCCTCTGCCTGGCAGCGCTTTACGAAAGCTGGTCGATCCCCTTCTCGGTGATCATGGCCGTGCCCGTCGGCATTCTCGGCGCGCTAACGGCGGCCACGCTTTTCGGCCAGGCGAACGACGTCTATTTCAAGGTCGGTTTGCTCACAACCATCGGGCTTGCGGCGAAGAATGCGATCCTGATCGTCGAATTCGCCAAGGATCGGATGGAGAGCGGCATGGGCCTCTACGAGGCGACGCTGGAAGCAGCGAGATTGCGGCTGCGGCCGATCATCATGACCTCGCTCGCCTTCATTCTCGGCGTCGTGCCGCTGGCAATTGCCACAGGCGCGGGCTCGGCGGCCCAGAATGCCATCGGCATCGGCGTCCTCGGCGGCATGCTGGCGGCGACGATGCTCGGAATTTTCTTCGTGCCGTCCTTTTTCGTCGTCATCCGACGCATCTTTGCCACACGCGGCAAAAATGCGGCAGCTGTGTGATATAAATGCACTGTGATAATGCTGTTCCGATTGCTACATTGCGCCCGACTGCTTCGGTGTGTGTTTTCAAGTGGGACAAAAGGCGCGGCGCGCCGAGAGTGAAGCATGAAGCTTCGGACAAGAATTGACTTGCTCGAGTACAGGAAGAAATGAATGGTATCTCTTCGTTTTGCCACACCGGCATTGTTATTATTATTGTCGGGCTGCGTCGTAGGCCCGGATCATGCTCCTCCTGAAATGCCGCTGCCCGCCAAATTCGGAGAAGGCGGAACGAAGAGTGTCGGCGATGTTGCCACCGCAGCCTGGTGGACAGCTTTCAAGGACCCCAAGCTGAACGGCTATGTCCAGGCCGGCCTTGAGCAGAACCTGACCGTCCAGCAGGCGATCGAGCGCATCAATGCAGCTTCCGCCAACGTCACCGTCGCCGGCGCGGGCGCTCTGCCGAACCTCAACGTCGGCGCCTCGCACACGATCAGCGGCCAGAAGGGCGAACTGCGCACGCAGTTCGACACGCGCAACACCAGTGCCGGCGAAGTCCAGCTGAGCTGGCTGCTCGATCTCTTCGGCCTCTATAAGCGAAGCACCGAGAGCGCGGTCGCTTCGCTCGATTCGGCCTACGCATCCGCCGATGTCGCCAAGCTGACCCTCGTGCAGGATCTCGTCTCGAGCTACATCGATGTTCGCTTTTATCAACAGCGCCTGGCGCTTTCGAAGGCCAACCTGAAATCTCGTCAGGAAACCTACGAACTGACCAAATTCCAGCTTGAAGCCGGCGCCGCCTCGCGGCTCGACGTCGTCCAGGCCGAGGGTCTGGTACAGTCGACGCTCGCCGAAATTCCCGGCCTTGAGACCAACATCCGCGTATCGGCCCATCACATCGCCACGCTGCTTGGCCTGCCGGCCTCGGCTCTTGTCAACGAATTGCTGAGGGGCGGTGGTCAGCCGGTATACCGCGGCGGCATCAACTCCGGCATCCCGGCAGACCTGATCCGCAACCGTCCCGACATTCGCGTCGCGGAGCGTGATCTCGCTGCCGCAACGGCCAATATCGGCGTTGCCGAGGCGCAGCTTTATCCGAGCATCTCGCTCAGCGGTTCGATCTCGCCCTCCTACATCAACCAGAGGGGTGTGCATGGCGCTTTGACGCCTTGGTCTTTTGGCCCGACGCTGAACCTGCCGATCCTCGATGGCGGCCGCCTCCGCGCCAACGTCAAGTCGGCCCAATCCGAGGCTGCGACCGCTTACCTTAACTGGAAATCGACGGTGCTGACCGCCGTCGAGCAGGTCGAGAATGCGCTGGCCGCCGTTCGCCGCGACGCCCGCACGGTCGCCGCGCTTCAGGCCCAGGTAAAGACGACGCAGGAAACGCTCGAACTTTCCACAGCATCCTATAAGGACGGCGCCTCCTCGCTCCTCGACGTTCTCGACGCGCAGCGCCAGGTTTCGCTCGCCCAGGCAAGCCTTGCCCAGGCCGTCCAGCAGATGGCCAAGGACTATGTTTCGCTGAACATCGCCGTCGGCGGCGGCTACGCGCCCGGCGGTAAGACCACCGTGCCGGTGAAGCCTGAGCTGGCGAAGGCCAAGAGCTGATCGGCTCGCCGCCTTTCTGGAAATACGGAGCCCCGCGATCGTCTCGCGGGGCTTTTTTCATGCCGGCTCTGCATTGGATAATTGCGCGACAAGGGAATTTGGATTCGACAAGCGGCGGCCGCTGATATAGGACTGATTAAACGATTAATCAGGCAGCCTGAATCATGGCTTCATCGCGCCCGGGACCGAACCTCAGCAGGATAGCGACCTCGCTCGGCGTCTCCATTGCCACGGTCTCCAATGCGCTTTCCGGCAAAGGCCGGGTCTCCGACCAGTTGGTCGAAAGAATTCGCGAGCATGCCGCCGAGCTCGGTTATGTCCCGAGCCAGGCCGGCCGGGCGCTGCGGACCGGCCGCAGCGGTGTTATCGGCCTCGTGCTGCCCGACATCGCCAATCCTCTGTTTCCGAAGATCGCGCAGGCGATCGAATTCGCTGCCTCCGCCGCGGGTTATGGCGTGCTGATCGCGGATTCCCGCGGCGATGCCGCCACGCAGGACGAGGCGATCAACCGCTTGGTCGAACGCGGCGTCGATGGCATGGTCGTCATTCCCCGCCGCGCCACCCGCATTTCGTCTTTCGCCTGTCCGGTCGCCGTCATCGACACCCCTTCGACGCCGGACAACACGGTTTCCGCCGATCATTGGCAGGGCGGGCGTGAAATCGCCGTCCATCTCGCCGATCTCGGTCACCAGCGCATCCTCATTATCGGCAACAACCAGGAATCCAGCGTCCAGAACGACCGCGCCGGCGGTATCCGCGCCGGTCTGCGCCCGGGCATGCAGGCGGAAACCCTGTGGGTCGACAAGCTGGAGCGGGATGGTGGCAGCGGCTGTCCGCTCGGCCTCGCCGAAAGGGTGAGACAGGGTTTCACCGCTTTCGCGGCCCTCTCCGATCTGCAGGCGCTGCGCGCGCTGACGGAACTGCAGCAGGCCGGCATTAGCGTTCCCGCCGATGTCAGCGTGACCGGCTTCGACGACCTTATCTGGTCGCCTGTTGTCAGGCCGTCCCTGACGACGGTCAGGATGGACATGGACAGGATTGCCGGGATTGCCGTGTCCGCCCTGGCCGATACGATAAGCAAAAGTCGCGCCCGGGAGGGCATGCTCGTTACCGCGGAGATCGAACGTGTCGCCATGCAGTTGATCGTCCGCCAATCATCCGGGCCTTGTGAACCCGGCATTAAAAACCCCAGAGATGGAGAACACGTAAGATGAAAAAAGCTCTCATTGCTTCAGTAGCACTTGCGGCGCTATCGCCGTTGAGTGCGGCTGCCGCCGAACGGACGCTGACCATTTCCGTCTATGCCTTCGCCCAGGATGATTACAAGGCGCTGGTCTACGAACCGTTCGAAGCCCAATGCGGCTGCAAGCTGGTGGTCGAGACCGGTAACAGCGTCGAGCGTCTGGCAAAGATGGAAGCCAACAAGGCCAGTCCCGTCGTCGATCTCGCCGCGGTTTCGATGGCCGATGCGCTGGCCGCCGCGCGCGCCGGCCTGATTGACAAGGTCGATTCTGCAAAACTTTCCAATTTCGCCAAGCTGTACGACATCGCCAAGGACCCGAACGGCGACGGCATGAGTGTCGGCTACACCTTCTACGCCACCTCGATCGCCTTCCGCTCCGACAAGATGAAGATCGACTCCTGGGCCGATCTCCTGAAGCCGGAATATGTCGGCCATGTCGCCTTCCCCAATGTCACCACCAACCAAGGCCCGCCGGCGCTCTATATGCTGGGCCTGGCGCTCGGCAAGGACACGCCGGATCTGAAGGGGCCGATTGAGGCACTGGGCGAGAAGAAGGACGACATTGTCACCTTCTACGAAAAATCCTCCCAGCTCGTGCAGCTGATGCAGCAGGAGGAGATCTGGGCGGCTCCCATCGGCCGGTTCTCCTGGGCTGGTTTCACCAAGCTCGACGTACCCGTTGACTGGGCAACCCCAAAAGAGGGTCAGACCGGCGGCATGAACGTGCTGGTGCTGACCAAGGGTTCGAAGAATCAGGATCTCGCCCTGCAGTTCATGGATTTCTGGCTCTCGACCGAAATCCAGACCAAACTCGCCGAGAAGCTGATCGACAGCCCCGCCAACAGCGAGGTCAAGCTTTCCGAAGCGGCGGTCAATAACCTCACCTATGGCGAACAAACGGCCAAGAGCCTCAAGCTCATTCCGTCCGCCATCGCCCTCGACAACCGCGCCGGCTGGCTGAAGAGCTGGAACGAAAAGGTCGGCCAGTAAGCTCCCCGGGTGAAGACAAGTCCCGGCGCACCTGCCGGGACCGCGATCCCATCGATCGAAAGGCGCCTTATGTTCCAAAACCGCGCAGAAGCCCTGGCGCTTGCCCTGCCGGCAGCCGTCTTTGCAACACTGGTCTTTCTGCTGCCCGTCGCAATCCTGCTGTCGGAGGGCTTCCGCACCGGTGGCGGCTGGACGCTGTCAGCCTATACCGATTTCTTTTCCGGGACGCTGAACCGCACTGTTTTCCTGCGCTCCTTCCGGCTTGGCCTCGAAGTCACCGCCGTCTCGGCCGTCATCGGTTATGCCGCGGCCTTCGCCATCGTCAACCTGCCGGCGAAGGGCAAAGGGCGGCTGATCGGCCTCGTCACCCTGCCGCTGATGATCTCGCCGGTGGCGCGCACCTATGCCTGGATTGTCATTCTCGGGCGCACCGGCATTGTCAACCAGGCGATCACAGGCCTCGGTTTCAGTGCCGAACCGCTGCGCCTGCTGTTCACCGAAACCGCCGTCTTCATCGGTCTGCTGCAGCTCTTCCTGCCGCTGATGATCCTGTCGCTGATCAGCGCCCTCGAAAACATGCCGAGGGATGCGATTCCCGCCGCCCGTGTGCTTGGCGCCAACTGGTTCCAGGTCTTCTGGAAGGTCGTCCTGCCGTTAACCCGCGAAGGGCTCGTCATCGGCGGCACACTTGTCTTCACAGGCTCATTGACCGCCTATATCACCCCCGCCGTGCTTGGCGGTTCCAAGGTGCTGATGCTCGAAACGCTGATGTACCAGCAGGTTTCCGTCGCCAATGATTTCGTCTCGGCAAGCGTCATCGCCTTCATCCTGATCGTCATGAGCTTTGCCGCCAATATCCTGCTGAAACGCCTCGCGACGGCGAGGAACCGCCGATGACCCTCCGCCTGTTTTCGCCTATCGTGCTTTTCCTGCTGCTGGTCTTCCTGATCGGCCCGTTCCTGATCATCATCGCCGCCTCCCTCTCGGCAGGCGATACGCTGGCCTTCCCGCCACAGGGCCTGTCGCTGCGCTGGGTCACGAAGGTCTTCACCGTTGAAAGCTTCCGCGACAGCTTCGCCATGTCGATGTTCCTCGCCGTCTTCGGAACGCTTGCGGCCCTCGTCCTCGGCATCCCGGCCGCCTACGCCCTGTCGCGTTACCGGCTGCCGGCGGCAGAAACAGTCCGCACCGTCGTTTCGCTGCCGATCATCGTTCCCGGCATTATCGTCGGCCTGGCATTGCTGCGTTATCTCGTCGTGCCCTTTGGCTTCAACATCACGCTCGCCCTCTTCTTCGCCCACGCGGCGCTGGTGCTGCCCTATGCCGTGCGTGTCGTCTCCGCGAGCCTCGACAATCTGCGTTCGGATATCGAGGAAGCGGCCGTCCTGCTTGGTTCCTCCAGGCTCGGCGCCTTCTTCCGCGTGGTGATGCCGAATATCCGCGGCGGCATTCTGGCCGCCTTCATCCTCGGCTTCGTCACCAGCTTCAATCAGGTGCCGGTGTCGCTCTTCCTCTCCGGCCCCGGTGTGCGCACACTGCCGATCGACATGCTGGGTTACATGGAAACCACTTATGACCCGTCCATCGCGGCACTCTCCGCCCTTCTCGCCTTCCTCTCGATCGGCATCGTCTTCCTCGCCGAACGCTTCCTGGGATTTTCGCGTTATGTCTGATGCCTATCTTCAACTCGACAAGCTGACGCTCGCCTATGGCGATACGGTCGCGGTGAGGGATCTCGATCTCGCGATCGGCAAAGGCGAACTCGTCGCACTCCTTGGCCCCTCCGGCTGTGGCAAGACGACGACGATGCGCGCGATTGCCGGCCTGCTGATGCCCGCCTCCGGCCGCATCGGTCTCGACGGCGCCGATATTACCCGCGTCTCCGCCAACAAGCGCGCCGTCGGCCTCGTCTTCCAATCCTACGCGCTGTTTCCGCATCTGACCGTCTATGAGAACGTCGCTTTCGGCCTGCGGCTCAAGGGAATCTCGGGCACCGATCTCGATGCCCGCGTCGGCGCCGGCCTGAAATCCGTCGGTCTGACCGCCTTCGCCGGCCGCAAGCCCGCCGAACTCTCGGGGGGCCAGCAGCAGCGCGTGGCGCTCGCCCGCTCGATGGTCATGGAGCCGAAAGTGTTGTTGCTCGACGAGCCGCTTTCCAATCTCGACGCCCGCCTTCGCCTCGAAATGCGCGCCGAATTGCAGCGCGTGCAGAAGGAGACCGGCGTCACCATGATCTTCGTCACCCATGACCAGGTGGAGGCCCTGGCGCTCGCCGACCGCATCGTCGTCATGCTGAACGGCGGCATCGAGCAGATCGGCACGCCGGAGGAGATCTACAACAACCCAGCCTCCGCCTTCGTCGCCGATTTCGTCGGCTTCGAAAATGTCTTCGCGCTGAAGGACGGAAAGCTTGCGACGCCGAACGGGCCGGTCGCACTTTCCGGCGCGACGCCGGATTCTGCGGCAGGCCTCGCCTGGCGTCCACGCGCGGTGATCCTCGGCTCCGGTCAATTTCACGGCACCGTGCGCGGCACATCTTTCGCCGGCAATACCCGCGAATATCTGCTCGATACGCCGCTCGGGTCCATCAAGGCCGAAATCGATGCGGGCCTGCCGCCGCACGAGATCGGCAGTGCACTCGCCTTCGACCTGCCGGTCGCCGGCGCGGCCAACCTCAAACGGTTCGGGTGAAATCATGGGCGTCTGGATCGACACGGACATGGGCTTCGACGACATCGCCGCGATTCTGGTGGTGAGACAGTCGGAATATGAGATCGACGGCGTCTCGCTGGTCTTCGGCAATGCGCCACTGCCGCAAGTCAGAATGAATGCCGCCGGCGCCGCCAGTGCCTTCGGCTGGCCATTCCCCATTCATACCGGCCGCGCCATGCCGGTTCTCGGCACGCTCGAAACCGCTCAGGCGATTCTCGGAAAATTCGGCATCCCGACATCAGGCAAAGGCCTGCCGCAGGCGCCTACCCTCGCCGAACGCGATGCCTTCGCCGCGCTCTGCCGCTGGCTGGAAGGTCAGGGCCGGCACCGCATCCTGGCGCTCGGGCCGCTCACCAATATCGCTGCGGTGGCGCTCGCCCGTCCCGATCTCGCCACCCGCATCGACGACCTCGTCTGGATGGGCGGCGGCGTCACATCAGGTAATCACACGGCGTCTGCCGAATTCAACGCGCTTGCCGATCCCGAGGCGCTTGCGATCGTCATTGCCCATGGCCTGCCGCTGCGCATGGTCGATCTCGACCTCTGCCGCAAGGTATTGGCAAGGCCGGAGGATGCCGAACTGGTGCGCCATGCCGGTGGCGCCAATGCCGAACTGATCGCAGATATGTTTTCCGGTTATATCGGCATCGGCACCAGCCGCGGCCGCCCTGGAATGGCTATCTACGATCCATCCGCCGCCGTCGCCTTCATCGCCCCTGACATCGTTACATTCCGCCCCGCGCGCATCGACGTCGAACTTCAGGGCGCTCTCACCCGTGGCCGCACTGTCGTCGAGACTCGTGCCACGCATGCGACCTACAACGCCCAATTCGCCACCGACATCGATGCCGATAAGGCGCGCGCCATCATTCTCGCCGCCCTGGTCAACGAGGCCCGCAAATGAACACCATCCCTCGCCCGGAGCCCGCCGATCTTAACGATCCCGCTTTGCGCGCCCGCGCCGTTGCGGCTGCGCGCGGCGATGCTCCCTTCGATATGCTGATCACCGGCGGCCGGTTGCTCGATGCGGTGACCGGCCTGATCCGGGACGCCGATATCGGTCTCGTCGGCGCGCTGATCGCAAGCGTTCATGCCTCGGCAAGCCGCGCGGATGCGGCCGAGGTCATCGATGCGGCGGGCAGCATCCTGACGCCCGGCCTGATCGACACGCACATGCATGTGGAAAGCTCGATGGTCACACCGGCCGAATATGCGAGCGCCGTGCTGCCGCGCGGCGTCACCACGGTCGTCTGGGATCCGCACGAATTCGGCAACGTCCATGGCCTCGACGGTGTGCGCTGGGCGATCGAGGCCGCACGCGCGCTGCCGCTGCGTATGATCCTGCTTGCCCCCTCCTGCGTGCCGTCTGCACCGGGCCTGGAAATTGCCGGCGCTGATTTCGATGCCGCTGTCATTGCCGAGATGCTGCGCTCTTCGGCCGTCGGCGGCGTTGCAGAGGTCATGAACATGCGCGGCGTCATCGATGGCGATCCCCGGATGAGCGCGATCGTGAATGCCGGCCTCGCCTCCGGCAAGCTCGTCTGCGGCCATGCCCGCGGTCTTGAGGGCGCCGATCTTAACGCCTTCATGGCGGCTGGTGTCACCTCCGACCACGAACTCACCTCCGGCGCCGATCTCGCCACCAAGCTTGCCGCCGGTCTGACGATCGAACTGCGCGGCTCGCACGATCATCTGCTGCAGGAGTTCGTCGAGGTGCTGAACGGTCTCGGCCACCTGCCGCCCACCGTCACCCTTTGCACCGACGACGTTTTCCCCGATGAACTCTATGAGAGCGGCGGCCTCGACGACGTCGCCCGCCGGCTGGTGCGCTACGGCATGAAGCCGGAATGGGCGATCCAAGCCGCAACCTTCAACGCCGCACAGCGGCTGAAGCGCTCCGACCTCGGTCTTGTTGCCGCCGGCCGCCGCGCCGATCTCGTGTTTTTCGAGGATCTCGCGGAATTCCGGGCGCGGCTGGTCATCTCAGGTGGCCGCATCGTCGCCCGCAACGGCAGCATGGAAGCGGTCGTTGAGCCGCTCGATACGGCGCCTCTCACCAATTCCGTCAAGCTGCCGACGCTGACCGAGAACGATTTCCGCATCCCGGCAAAGGGTAATCGCGTCCGCGTCGCCACCATCGACCGCCCGCGCTTCACTGAATGGGGCGAGGCCGAAACGGAGGTCCGGGACGGCTTCGTCGTGCCGCCTGCCGGCAGCGCCATGATCGCCGTCGCCCACCGCCACGGCAAGGCCGACGGTATCACGCGCGTCGGCTTCCTCACCGGCTGGGGCGAATGGCGCGGCGCCTTCTGCACCACCGTCTCGCATGACAGCCACAACCTCACCGTCTTCGGCGGCAACGCCCGCGACATGGCGCTCGCCGCCAACGCCGTCATATCAGCCGGCGGCGGCATGGCGGTCGCCGGAGGCGGCAAGATCGAAGCGATCCTGTCACTGCCGCTCTCCGGCCTGGTGACCGACGCCTCGCTGCAGGATACCGCTTCGGCCTTCGCCGGCATCCGCAAGGCAATGGACAAGATCGTCGACTGGAAACCGCCCTACCGCGTCTTCAAGGCCTGCTTCGGCGCAACGCTGGCCTGCAATGCCGGCCCGCACCAGACGGACAGGGGGATTGCGGATGTGGTGACGGGGAGAGTGATGGAAGGCCCGGTGCTGGAGGTTTTGTGGGACTCGGAGCATAAACCAGACAATGATCGGCGTGCCCGATAGCCCCCTCATCCGCCCTAACGGGCACCTTCTCCCGGCTGGGGAAAAGAGGGAAGCGAGACGTTGCCGCAAGTCTCTTCTCCCCTCGGGGAGAAGGTGCCCATAGGGCGGATGAGGGGCCGCAAACGCCAGCTAACCCTTCAGCTCCCGCTCCACCAACGCCACCCAATAAGCCGCGCCATAGCCAAGCGCCTCATCATTGAAATCATAGGCCGTATTGTGATGCAGCGCTCCGTCCACCGCCGGCCCGTTTCCGAGCCAGGCGTAACAGCCCGGCGCCTTCTGCGCGAAAAAGGCGAAGTCATCGCCCGCCGTCGACGGCGGAAAGCTTGTTCGCACTTTTTCACCAAATACCGTGCTGGCAGCAGCAAGCGCCCGGGCGGTCGCGTCCCGGTCATTGACGACAGGCGGAATGCGCCGCTCGAAACGGTAGTCGGCTGAAATGCCATACATGGCAGCCGTTCCGCTGGCCAGCCGGCCGATCTCTGTCGCCAGCTGGTCACGCACCTCAGGCGAATAGGCGCGTGCCGTGCCGCCGATCTCGACCACGTCGGGAATGACGTTCAGCGCCTTGGGGTCACCCGCCTGCAGGAAGCAGGCGCTGACGACGGCCGGCTGCAGCGGATCGACGACGCGTCCGACAATCGTCTGCAGCGATGACAGGAAGGTGCCGGCCGCCGTGATCGGATCGCGGCCGAGATGCGGCTTGGCGCCATGCGTGCCGACTCCGCGAAAGGTGACGCGCCAGCTGTCGGAAGAGGCAAGCTGCGGCCCCTCGACCACGGCGATCTCATCGACCGCAAGCCCAGGCATATTGTGCAGCCCATAAACAGCGTCGCAAGGGAAAAGCCTGAAGAGCCCTTCGTCCACCATGCGCTTGGCGCCGCCGCGCCCTTCTTCGGCCGGCTGGAAGATGAAATGCACCGTCCCGCAAAAACCCCGGGTCGCCGCAAGATGCCGTGCGGCGCCGAGAAGCATCGCCGTATGGCCGTCATGACCGCAGGCATGCATCCTGCCGGGCACCGTCGATTTATAAGGCCGCTCCGCCGCCTCGGGCATGGCGAGCGCATCCATGTCAGCCCTGAGCCCGATGCGGCGGGTGCCGTTGCCGACCTGCAGCGTGCCGACCACGCCGGTGCCGCCAAGGCCGCGATGCACGGCAATACCGGCTTCCTCCAGCAACCTCGCGACGATGCCGGCGGTGCGCTCCTCCTCGAAGCCGAGCTCGGGATGGGCATGCAGGTCACGTCGCAGGGCTGTGAGGAACGGCAGATCGTCCTTGATCCGGGCGGGGATGCTCATGGCCTGGATATCCTGTCAAGCGAACGGGCGCCCAGCCGGCGCCCGCGTCAGATCATTTCTTGTCTATCAAACGGATCGCAAGTTCAATCCCTCAGGCCTCCTCGACGAACACCTCCTCGCGCTTCTTCTTGACGCTCGGCAGGAAGACGACGATCAGAACGGCGACCGCGATCGCCAGAAGCGTGGCGCTGATCGGCCGGGTGACGAAGGTGGTCGGATCGCCGCGCGACAGGATCATGGCGCGCCTGAGGTTCTCTTCCAGAAGCGGCCCAAGCACGAAGCCGAGCAGGAGCGGCGCCGGTTCGCAGCGAAGCTTTGCCAGCACATAGCCGATGAAGCCGAAGAAGGCGACGGCATAGAGGTCGTAGACGTTCGTATTGACGCTGTAGACCCCGATCGAGCAGAAGGCCATGATGACGGGGAAGAGCACATAATAGGGCACGGTCAATAGCTTCACCCAGAGCCCGATCAGCGGCAGGTTGAGGATAACGAGCATCAGATTGCCGATCCACATCGAGGCGATGATACCCCAGAATAGCGCCGGCTGCTCAGTGGCGACATTCGGTCCCGGCACGATGCCCTGGATGATCATCGCGCCGATCATCAGCGCCATGACGGGATTGGCCGGAATGCCGAGCGTCAGCAGCGGAATGAACGACGTCTGCGCCCCGGCATTGTTGGCCGATTCCGGACCCGCCACGCCGGCGACCGCGCCCTTGCCGAATTCCTGCGGCGTCTTCGATAGGCGTTTTTCCACCGTATAGGAGGCGAAGGAGGCAAGGATCGCGCCGCCACCCGGCAGGATGCCGAGCGCCGAGCCGATCGCCGTGCCGCGAATGACCGGCGCGATCATTTCCTTGAATTCCTGGCGCGAGGGTAAGAGACCCGAAACCTTGGCCACCAGCACCGTGCGGGTCGACTCGCCTTCGAGGTTGCGCAGGATTTCCGCCACGCCGAAGACGCCGACCGCAAGCGCCACGAAGTTCAGCCCGTCGGCATATTCGCGGATGCCGAGCGTGAAGCGCGGCGTGCCGGTATAGATATCGGTTCCGACGAGGCCGAGCAGCAGCCCGAGCGCGACCATCGCCAGCGCCTTGACGACCGAGCCGTGCGCCAGCGCGATCGAGGAGACGAGGCCGACGATCATCAGCGAGAAATATTCCGCCGCACCGAATTGCAGTGCGATGTCGGTCAGCGGCGGTGCGAAGATCGCAACGAGAAAGGTCGAGACCGTGCCCGCGAAGAACGAGCCGAGCGCGGCGATCGCCAATGCCGCCCCCGCCCTGCCCTTGCGAGCCATCTGGTAGCCGTCGATTGCGGTGACGGCAGAAGAGGATTCGCCCGGCATATTGATGAGGATCGCCGTCGTCGAGCCGCCATATTGCGCGCCGTAATAGATGCCGGCGAGCATGATGAGCGAAGAGACCGGCTCGAGCTGAAAGGTGATCGGCAGAAGCATGGCGATCGTCGCCGTGGCGCCGATGCCGGGCAGTACGCCGATCAGCGTGCCGAGCAGCACGCCGATCAGGCAGAAGAGAAGATTGTCGAGGGTTGCCGCGGTGGCAAAGCCAAGTGCGAGATTGCTGAAGAGATCCACCGTCGCCTCCTAGAACCGGACCCAGGGGCCGAAACGCTCGAACGGCAGCCCGAGCCCATAGCTGAAGACGGCGACCGAAAAGATCGTCAGCAGCAGCGACAGAATGATCGCAGACACCACGTTCATCTTGCGCGACGCGAAGCAGGCGATGAAGGCGGTGAAGAACAGCGCCGGCGCAAATCCGAGCCCGCGCACGGTCAGCCCGAAGAAGACGGGAGCGGGCAGGATGAACAGCATGCCGCGCCAGGCGAAGACGTCGACCGGCTCACCTTCGACACGCAGCGCCTGAATGAAGATGATCGCGCCGAGCAGCACGAGCACGGTGGCCAGCACCAGCGGAAAATAACCCGGCCCCATGCGCAATGCCGTGCCGATGTCGAGCGAAAGCGACTGGAAGGCGAAGAAGGCGCCGGTGGCGACGAAAAGCGCGCCGCAGATCGCATTGGTGGTGTCGAAACTGATGGATTTCATGGTGTCTCCTGGTGTTGGAGATGGTTCACGTGATGCGCCACAAAGGAGTTAGACCCTCCTCCGCCTGCCGGCAGCTTCTCCCCGTAAACGGGGAGAAGGGAACACACCGCAACCTCTCCGTTCCCGCCACGTTTCGCATGGCATGCCCCCTCTCCCCGCAAGCGGGGAGAGGGTTAGGATGAGGGGCTCGCGCGCATGTCCGGACGAGGATAATCCTCAGTCGGCATATTCGCCAGCAGCTTCGATCACCGGCTTCCAGCGGGCGATCTCGCCTTCGAGCTTGGCCTTCAACGCTGCCGGCGTCGCATCGGCATCGGAGGACGGCGTCGTGCCCAGTTCGGCGAAGCGGGCGCCGACATTCGGATCCTTCAGCGCGACCTGCAGCGACTTCGACAGCCGTTCGTTGATCTCGGCCGGTGTGCCCTTCGGGGTGTAAATGCCGTGCCAGATACCGACTTCGAAGCCCGACAGGCCGGCTTCGACCGCCGTCGGAATGTCCTTCATCACGTCGAGGCGCTTCGGCGAGGTCACGGCATAGGCTTTGATTGTGCCGCCCGTTATTTGCTTCGTCGTGTTGGTCGTCTGGTCGCACATGATATCCACCTGGCCGCCGAGAAGATCGGTCATCGCAGGACCGGTGCCCTTATAGGGAACAGTCGTCAGCTGGGTCTGGATGGCGCTCATGAACATCATGCCGCAGAGATGCGAAGCGGCGCCGATGCCGGCATTGGCGACCGTCACCTTGTCCTTGTTGGCCTTGACGTAGTCGATCAAGCCCTTGAGGTCGGCCGGCTCGAAGTCCTTGCGGGCGACGATCGTCATCGGCACCTCGGTGACGAGGCCGACATACTCGAAGGCGCCGAGCGTGTCATAGGCGAGCTTGCGGTAGAGCGTGGCGCTGGTCGCCATGCCGATATGGTGCAGGAGGATGGTGTATCCATCGGGATCTGCGTTCGCCACCCGGCCGGCGCCGAGCGTGCCGCCGGCGCCGCCGACGTTCTCCACGACGATCTGCTGGCCGAGATCCTTCGACATGGATTCGGCGACGAGGCGTGCGACGGTATCGGTCGGGCCACCGGCCGCGAAGGGGACGACCATGGTGATGGTGCGCTCGGGATAGGTCTGCGCCGAAGCGGCGCCGGCGAGAAGAGAGACAGCGGCAGCCGCGGTCAGGCCGAGCATGGCCTTCAGGATTTTCATCGTTTCCTCCCTGATGAAACAAGCAAAGCCGCCGGCACATCCTCCGCGCCGGCGATGTCCTATTTGCCGCCCGGAAAAATCGAGCCGCAATCACCGCCACCGCCTCAACAAGATGATTCTGAGACTGTGCGGTGCAGCATGGGTCGATTCGGAAACAAACGGCTGTTGCGATGGGTGGAAATCCACCCATCGCATGCTGCAGGATCAGCCGTCGGTAAACAGCATCCGCTTGTCGAGGCCGTATTTTTGCATCTTTTCGTAGAGGGTCTTGCGGGAAATGCCGAGCGATTCATAGACGGGCCGGAGGCTGCCGCCATGCGCGACCAGTGCGCTGGCGATGACGCCCCGCTCGAATTCGGCGACGCGTTCTGCAAGACCGGTCGCCTCCTCGGCCTGCCTCCCGCCATTGTCGAGACCGAGGACCAGACGGTCGGCGGCGTTCCTCAATTCGCGGACATTGCCGGGCCAGTCGCGCTGGGCAATGTCGGAGATCACCTCCGGCGGCACGGTGAGCTCGTCGCGGCCGTAGCGGGCGGCGGCCTCCCGCACCAGCTGCAGGAAAAGCAGCGGAACGTCCGCCCGCCGCTGCGACAGCGACGGCACGTGCAGCGTCGCGACGTTCAGTCGATAGAGCAGATCGGCGCGAAAGCGGCCGGCTGCCACCTCCGCCTCGAGATCGACCTTGCTCGTCGCGATGAAGCGGACGTCGAGCGGCACGATCTCGTTCGATCCGAGCCTGGAAATCACCCGTTCCTGCAGCACCCGCAGGAACTTCGCCTGCAGGTCGAAGGGCATGGAGCCGATCTCGTCGAGCAGGATGGTGCCGCCGCGCCCGTGCTCGAATTTTCCGTAACGTGGCCTGACCGCTCCCGGAAAGGCGCCGGGCTCGTGACCGAAAAGCTCGCTCTCGATAAGGTTTGCCGGCAGCGCGGCGCAATTGATCGCAATGAACGGCCGACTTGCCCGGGCACTGATGTCGTGAAGCGCGCGGGCCACCACTTCCTTGCCGGCCCCGGTTTCGCCGACAATGAGCGTATCGGCATCGCTCGCCCCAATCGCACGGATGCGGTAGCGCAGATCCACCATCACCTGCGTGCGTCCCGGCAACCGCGCCTCGATATCGTCGCGTTTGCCGGCGACCGCCTTCAGCAGCCGGTTTTCGAGTACGAGGCCGCGTCGCTCCATCGCCCGGCGAATGACGCCGGCAAGCATCTCCGCCGTGAACGGCTTCTCGATGAAATCATAGGCGCCCTCCCGCATCGCCTTCACAGCGAGCTGCACATCGCCATGGCCGGTGACGAGAATGACCGGCACCTCCGGATCGACCTCGCGGATCTTCTGCATCAGCGTCATACCGTCGATACCGGGCATGCGGATATCGCTGACGACGACGCCGGGAAAGCTGTAGCCGATCAGTTCCAATACATGATCGCCGTTCGAAAAGGTCTCGACGCTGAAGCCGGAGAGCTCCAGCGCCTGCGCCGTCGAGCGGCGCAGCTCCTCCTCGTCGTCAACAAGCAGAATCTTCGCTTCATTCATTCCGCCGCCTCCGGCATCAATCCTGCCGCCGACTGCAGCTCGATGCGGAACACCGCGCCCCCTTCGGGATGATTGGCGGCGGCCAGGCTGCCACCGAAATCCTTGACGATGTTGTAGGAGATCGAAAGTCCCAGCCCGAGCCCCTTGCCGACGCCCTTCGTCGTGAAGAACGGATCGAAGATGCGTTCGGCGATCGCCGCCGGCACGCCCGGCCCGTGGTCGCGCACCGTCAGCACCACCTTGCCGGCCTCCTCGAAAGCCGAAACCTCGATGCGCCTGTCATTCAGCCCTTCCACCGCGTCGGCGGCATTGGAGATCACATTCACCAGCACCTGCTGCAGACGCACCGAACCGGCACGCACGACAGGCGGCCGTGTCCCGAGGTCGAGTCGAAGCTCGGCGTCCGCCGCTTTCAGCCGCCATGCGACGATTTCCAGCGTATCACGCATCGCTTCGTCAAGAGGGACCGGGCCGAGCTTCTCGTTCGGCTTGCGGGCGAAATTGCGCAGGTGCCGGCTGATCGAGGCCATCCGGTCGATCAGCCCGCCGATGCGCCTTATATTGTCGCGCGCCTCCTCCATTCGGCCGCGGTCGATCAGCACCGTGGCGCTGTCCGTATAGGTCTTGGCGGCGGCCAGCGGCTGATTGAACTCATGCGAAAGAGCCGCCGACATTTGTCCGAGCCCGGCAAGCTTGCCGGCCTGGATCAGATCGGCCTGGGTCTGACGTAGCTGCTGTTCGGTCAGCCGCCGCTCCGAAATCTCCTCCTCGATGCGGCTGTTGACCCGGGCAAGATCAGCGGTGCGCTCCTCTACCCGCCGCTCCAGCTCGCCGCGCGCCTCGGCCTGCATCTGCATGCGCTCGGCAAGCCGCGCCCGCCGCTGGCGAAGCACGGCGACAGCAAGCGCGGCGATGCAGAGAATGAGGAAGACGGCGACCAGTGCGGTGCGCGCCTGAGCCCGGATGGAGCTCGTCTCCATCAGCACGTTTACCGTCCAGTCCTCGGCCGGCATGTAATGCGACAGCACCAGATATTCGCTCGCACCCCGGTCGCTTGCCAGCGTCATCAGCTCGTGCTGTTCGAAGCGGTGACGCGTCACCGGCAGCGCAGTCAGCCTGGCATTGGCATAACGCCGCGAGGCTTCCGTGCGAGCGATGCGGTCGGCCGTCAGCGGCAGGATCGCCCCGTAGAGCCATTCCGGGCTGCCCGACATGAAGATGATGCCCTCCGGATCGGAGACGAAAATCTTGTACTCCCCGCCGCTCCAGGAGGATTCGATCATATCGATATCGACCTTGAAGACGATGACGCCGCGAATGTCCGCCTCGACCCTGATCGGCGCCGAGAAATAATAGCCGCGTTTCAGCGAGGTCGTGCCGAGCGCATAAAACCGCGCCTGCCGGCCTTCGATCGCCTCCTGGAAATAGGGCCGATAGTTGAAATTCTGCCCGACGAAGCTTCCCGGTCCATCATAATTGCTCGCTGCGATCGTCTCCCCGTCCGGCTTCACCACATAGATGTCGGAGGATTTCAAAAGCCCGTTGATCTCTTTGAGGTAGAGGTTGGCAGCATCACGCAGCGCCATGTCGTCAGGCGCGCTGACCAGTTCCTTGATGTCGTCATGATCGGCAATCAGTGCCGGCAGCGCCTCGTAGCGGTTGAGATGGCCGCTGAGCGCCGAAACCGCGAGACGCAGCGCCGTTCCCGCCTGCGCCGAGGCCTCCTCCATATAGGCGCGAGTCGCAATCGCGCTTCCATAGGTGAAGAAGGCGAAAATGACGATCGGCACCACTAGCAGCGCCGCTATCGCACGATATCTCGAAGACAGATCCGGCTCCTCCCTTTCTGCCTCCACTCCCCAGCAAGGCATGCCCGACGGGCTTCAAGTCTAATGATACGGACGGGGATTTCCAAGGGTCTGCCGAAACTTGACACCCCGTCGGCCGAATGTCCTATTGCGGCAACGCAAGGAGACCCGCTCATGAGCGACGACCAGACACCCGCCGACAGCAAGCTGACCAGTTCCAAGCGCCGCTGGGCGGCGGAGGGCAAATTCTTGACCGGCCGCGTCAGCCGTCCGGAAGCCGAACGCCTGCCGCCCGGCCAGCACCTCGTCAAGAACTGGCCGGTGCTCGATCTCGGCCAGCAGCCGGTCGTCTCCACCGACAGCTGGCGGCTCGAGGTCCGCGGCCTGGTCGAAACGCCGCTCACCCTCAACTGGGCCGCCTTCCAGGCGATCGAGCAGAGCACCAGGGTCAGCGATATCCACTGCGTCACCACTTGGTCGCGCTACGACAACAACTGGAAGGGCGTCTCGACGCGGGATCTGCTTGATCTCGCCATGCCGAAGCCGGAAGCGGCCTACGTCCTGCTGACGAGTTATGACGGCTACACCACCAACCTGCCGTTTGCCGATTTCGCCGCCGAGGACGCGATCCTGGCGACCGCATGGGAGGGCCTGCCGCTGACGCCGGATCATGGCGGCCCGATGCGCCTCGTCGTGCCGCATCTCTACTTCTGGAAAAGCGCCAAATGGCTGCGCCGGATCGAGCTGATGCCCGCCGACGAGGCCGGGTTCTGGGAAAAAAACGGCTACCACATTTATGGCGATCCGTGGCGCGAGCAACGCTATTCCGACGACTGAGCCCTCGGCCGCAAGACGCGTCCAAGTGCAATGACAGCAAGAACGAACAGGGCAGCCAATCCCGCCAACGAGGCCATGCTGGCAGGATGAAGCGGCACCCTGCTCCAATTCGGCTTGACGATGTCGGCGGTGTTGAAGGCCGCGCCGCTGAACTTGCAGGTGATGAGCGCAAGCCCGCGCCGCGCCATGTCGATGTCAATGGCTGAGATGAATTCGCCCGCCGCAATCGCCTCCCGCGGCATCTCCCGCATCGCCATCAATACGGTTTTCGTCGCCGCGAGATAGGCATGAGCGCATTCGTTGAAAGGGCTTTCCTCATCCGTGACGCTGCCCGGCATTCGGCCCCAGGCGCAATAGGAATACTGGATCTCGGCGTAGTTCAGGACGCGGCGGAACGGTTCGTTCGTATCGACCGCCCGCGACGCCAGCGCGAGAATCCCGCTGCGGTAATCGGCAATGACCGCCATCTCGCCGTGGGAAATGGCGGGGATCTCGAGGCCGGCATGGCTGCCGCCGGCGCTGCGCTCATGGGCTAACGTTTTTCCCGCAAGCAATGGGAACAGGCTTGCGATCAGAGCGAGAGCCGCAAGCCTGCCGATGCGCCGGATCACCGGAAGGCGGGCCGCAGCCCACCCTTGAGGGCAAGCCGTCTTTCCGCCAGCGCTCCGAAAGCAAGGCCGAGCGTTGCCCAGAGAATCGCGTGCATGCCGAGTGAGGTCGTGCGGAACCGCCAGAGCACCATCGCCGAGAAATTCTCCGGCACTTCGTTGATCGGCGGCAGCAGATAAAGCACCACGCCGATAAAGACGAGATAGGCGAGAGCGGCGACGATCGCGCCGTTCCAAAGGCCGAAACGCTCGGAAAGGCGGCGCGACAGCGCCACGGCAGCAATCAGCGCCCCGACCGAAACTACGATCATCAGGAAGAACAGCTCGGTCCTGACGCCGATCGTATCGGGATTGCCGACCGCCGGCGGGTTGGCCGGATATTTGATGCCGGGGACGAGAACGATGGCGACGAAGGCGGCAATGGCGATGGCGGCCGAGCTGCCACGCGCCGAAAGAGCGCTGAAGCGGCCATGCACGAAAGCAAAAGCGAGGGCAAAAAGCCCGCCGACGGCAACGCTGTAGGCCATAACGCCTGTGAAGAGGCCGAGACCGGCCTGCGTGGCGCGGCTGACGACTTCAGGTTCGGCCGCTTGCCCGGCCGCCTGCGCGCTCGCCTCTTCGAAAGCGATCGCCGCATCGACCAGCGGTTCGCCGAAGATATGGGCGAAAGCGAAAACGAGAATGCCAGCAATCACGCCCGCGAACATGCCGCGAAGCAAAAGATTTCCAACCATGTCGGGAACTCCCTTAGTGGCAGGGAAAGCCGAGGAGATGACGGCCGTCATGCACGAATTCATGCACGTACATGCCGTTGAACAGCGCCGTCGCGCCTTCCTCGGTGCCGACGAAATAGATGGCGATGAGCATCAGCAAGCCGCCGAAGATCGCCCAGGGAAGAATTTCGCCGACGGGGATCGGCGCCGGTGCCGCGACGGGCGTGAAAGTGGTGTCAGACATGTATTCCTCCGGAATGACGCGTTCAGTCGAAAGAGTGCTTGTGCGGCAGGGTCTGACTTCCAGCGCGAAGAGCTTTCGACACGCTGGTCACAGTGGCGCGACCGCGCCGGATTTCCACCGGCTTCCAAACCCGCAACAGCCCGGTTATAGCTGCACGCTGAAGAGACTGTCAACGAAACTTCGCAAGCCGGCAAAGCGTCCTTCGGCGCCGGAACAGACGCGCGGCGCTGCAGTCGTATCGAAAGGTCAGCACGATCGTGAATACGCGCCTCACCTGGATCTGCCACGGCGCGACGGCGGCGAGCCGCAGGGCCCTTTTCCCGCTCGACGAACCGCTTGAGGCCAAAGCGGAAGTGGAAGCCGGCAAGATCGCCGCCCTGCCCCGCGCGGATCGTATCGTCACGAGCCCCGCCTTGCGCGCCCGCCAGACCGCCGAGGCGCTACGCCTCGAAGCCCTGGCAGATCCGGCGCTTCGTGATTGCGACCACGGCCGCTGGGCCGGCAGGCCGGTCGCGGCGGTCGAGGCGGACGAACCGGAAAGCCTCATGGCCTGGATGACCGAGCCGGCGGCAGCACCGCACGGCGGCGAGAGCCTTGTTGATCTGCGAAAGCGCGTCGCCGGCTGGATGGAGATCCAATCGGCCCTCGGCGGTCACGTCATCGCCGTCAGCCATGCGGCTGTCATCCGGGCGGCGGTCGCGCATGTGCTTCAGGCGCCGCCCTCCTCCTTCTGGCTGAGCGACGTCGAGCCGCTCGCCATCCTTCGCATGACCAGCAACGGCAGCCGCTGGTCTCTGCGCTTCCAGCATTAGAGATTCCTCATTTTATCCAGCCTTACACAAGCAAATCGCGTCATCCCTGTTGAACCCGAGTTTGCGGGGACTACTTCCTTGTCCCAAGGAGATGGAAGAATGACTTATGATTGGAGTGGAGAACGGACGCGGCGCCTGCGTTTCATGCGCGTCGCCACGTTCGCGGTTCTGGCCGGTCTCATCGTCAGCGTTCCGCTGCTGATCGTCACCGCCTGAAGCACGAGAAAGGGCGAGCATGCGACAGCACGCTCGTCTTCGTTCTTCTTCCTGATCGTTGCAGTGCCGACCACCTGCAGCAAATATTCTCCTTCTGGTCGAAATCAGTAAAACAGCCGAATGCCAATCCTGGTTGCATCGCAAGCGTATCCAGGCTCCCGACAGCGCAGCAGCCTGCTGATAATTCGCCTTCTGGTTTCAACGAACCTTTCAGACTTTTGTGATATCGCGACGCGGGTGGAGATGGAGAAGGCATAATGCCTGTGTTTTTCCAGAGCAGAGCCGGAAGGCAATGCATGTCGATCGTCGGTTTGGGGATAACCCTCTGGCTCCTCGGGACGCTGCTCCGGTTCGATGACAGCCTCGCTTCATTCATGACCGATTTCGGCGCTTACGGTGCCGACAAGCTCGTTCTCGGCCTCGGCATCGCCGGCGCCATGAGCTTCGTCTATTCGGTGCTGCGCATTGCCGATCTGCGCAAGGAAATGGAATTGCGCGTCGCCGCTCAGGCGAAGGCCGATTGGACGGCAACTCATGATCATCTGACCAAGCTGCCGAACCGCTACGCCTTCGAGCGCAAGGCTCTCGCACGGCCGATCAAGAACGACGAGGCCGAAATCGAGGAATGGGACGACAACGTCACCATCTTTTCCGTCGATCTCGACGGCTTCAAGAAAGTCAACGATCTCGTCGGCCACAAGGGGGGTGACGTGTTGTTGATCGAAGTCGCCAGACGCATCTGCGCGCTCGGCAATGCCGATTGCGTCTACCGCTTCGGCGGCGACGAATTCATCATCGTCGCCTTTGCCCTGACGACGCAGCGGGAGGAGCGTTTCGCCAGGCTGCTGATCCAGGCCGTGACCCGGCCGATCCATATCGATGGCTTTGCCGTCGAAGTCGGCGCCAGCGTCGGTTACGATCGCTGGGCTGACGGAGCCGAACTGCTGGAAGACGCCGCCCATCGTGCCGACCTCGCCATGTACGAGGCCAAATCACGCGGCCCCAACCATTTTCTCGTCTTCGAAACCTCGATGCAGGACAAGGTAACAGAGCGCGCCGCCTTGGAAACCAGGCTGCGCGCCGCCATCGCCAATAAGGACATCAAGCCCTTCTATCAGCCGCTGATCGACCTGAAGACCGGCCAGCTCTGCGGTTTCGAAGCGCTCGCGCGCTGGACGGGTGAGGATGGTATCCGCATTCCGCCACCGGTCTTTATCGACATTGCCGAGGAAACCGGCATGATCACCGCCTTGTTCGAGGATCTCCTCGCCCAGGCCTGCAGCGACGCGCTCACCTGGCCGGCGCATGTCATGTTGTCCTTCAACGTCTCGCCGGTGCAGATGGAAGACAAGCTCTTGACATCCCGCATCCTCAAGGTGCTGTCGGCAACCCGGCTGCCGCCGCAACGCCTGGAAGTGGAGATCACCGAGAACGCGCTGATTCAGGATCCCGCTATCGCCGCCGTCATTCTCGAAGAACTGCATGCTGCCGGCATCCAGATCGCCCTCGATGATTTCGGCACAGGCTATTCGAGCCTCGCCCAGCTCGCCCGCTATCGCTTCGACAAGATCAAGATCGACAAAAGCTTCATCGCCACCTATCGCGACGACGAACGCCAGGAAAAGATCGTCCGCGCCATGCTTGGCCTCGGCAGAAGCCTCAATATCAAGACGACTGCGGAAGGCGTCGAGGAGCATGGCCAGCTCGCCTTCCTGCTGCAGCTCGGCTGCGACATCGGCCAGGGCTATCTTTTCGGCAAGGCGATGCCCGCCGCCGAGGCGGGCATCTTCATCAGCGATCGCAATGCCAGCCTGGCCTCAACGGCCTGACACTATGCCTTAAAAGATTTGGCGCGGATCAAACCGACCTGCAAAATCAGTTCCACCGACAGCCGCGCCAGAATGCCGAAAGCGACCACGCCGCCCGAGGTCAGCACGCCGCGGACTTTGAAGAAGCCCGAATAGGCTGCACCGGGGCAAAATAACCGACGGACGAATGGATGCCTTTCCGCCGGCTGCGCCGGCGCTAAGTTCGACCCACATCACGACCGCACGGAGTCTACAAAGACATGCCCTCGAACGATCTGCTTCTGACCTTCAATGCCGGCTCCTCGACGGTCAAGATCGGCATCTTTGCCATGGAAGGCACCAAGGCGCGGCGCATCGGCAAGGGCGTGATCGATTTCCGCGCCGAACAGGTTTCACTCGGACTGAGCCGAGGGCCGCAGACATTCGACATGCCGTTGAAGGCTGAGGTGACGGAAGACCTCCACGATGTCATCGATGAAACCTTCGCGCGTCTCGCCGATCATTTCGACATGGCCGCCAGCCGCGCTGCCGGCCACCGCGTCGTCCATGGCGGCGACCGCTTCACGAAAGCGATCGCCCTCGACGCCGCGGCGATCGGCGCCATTGATGCACTGACGCCGCTTGCGCCCCTGCATCAGCCGCAGGCGCTGCGTTTCATCCGCGCGCTGGCGCATCTGAAGCCGCATCTTATCCAGACGGCCTCCTTCGACACCGCCTTCCATGTCACGCAGGACGATCTCGTTCGCCGTCTCGCCATACCGCGCTCGCTGCATGACGAGGGCATCAAGCGTTACGGCTTCCACGGGCTTTCCTATAAATTCATCGCCGGTGAACTTACCCGCAAGGCGCCGCAGGCCGCCAAGGCTGTGGTCGCCCATCTCGGCAGCGGCGCCAGCCTCTGTGCGCTGGAAGGGGGCATCAGCCGCGATTGCAGCATGGGCTTTTCGACCCTCGACGGCATCCCGATGGCGACGCGCCCAGGCTGGCTCGATCCCGGCATCATCCTGTATCTGGCCGGAGAGCGAAAGCAATCCCTGGGAGAAATCGAGGATCTGCTTTATCGCCGCTCGGGCCTGCTGGGCGTTTCCGGCATCAGCGCCGATACCCGCGATCTGTTGAAGGACGGCCGGCCGGAGGCGCGCCAGGCGATCGAACTCTTGACGCTGCGCATTGCCGGCGAGATCGGCCGCATGGCGGCAACGCTCGGCGGCCTCGATGCCGTTGTCTTCACTGCCGGCATCGGCGAAAATCAGCCGGAGATCCGCGCCGGCGTGGCGAAACGCCTCGCTTGGCTCGGCCTTTCCATCGACGCAAAGGCCAATGCCGCCAATGACTTCACGATCAGCACCGGGCAAAGCCGCATGACCGCCCATGTCATTGCCACGGACGAGGAACAGGTGATCGCCGACGAGGCGCTGTCCCTGCTTGTCGCCCGCTGATCCAGATCAATGGCGCGCCGGCGCCAGCGGCTAGAATTGACGTTGAACGCGTTTTCGAACGGGAGAAGCCAATGGAAAAGCATGTCTCGACCGCCGCCGCCTTGACCGACGCCGAACTCATCCAGATCGACCGCTATTGGCGGGCCGCCAACTATCTCTCGGTCGGCCAGATCTACCTGCTTGAAAATCCGCTGCTGCTCGAGCCGCTGAAACCGGAACACATCAAACCCCGCCTGCTCGGCCACTGGGGCACGACACCCGGCCTCAACTTCATCTATGCCCATCTCAACCGCCTGATCCGCGCCCGCGATCTCGACATCATCTATATATGCGGCCCCGGCCACGGCGGGCCGGGCATGGTTGCCAACACCTATCTCGAAGGCACCTACAGCGAGATCTATCCCAATATTTCCGAGGATGCCGAAGGTATGCGCAAGCTCTTCCGGCAATTCTCCTTCCCCGGCGGCATCCCGAGCCACGCTGCACCGGATACGCCGGGCTCCATCCATGAGGGCGGCGAACTCGGTTACGCTCTCGTCCATGCCTATGGCGCCGCCTTCGACAATCCCGACCTGATCGTCGCCTGCGTCGTCGGCGACGGCGAGGCCGAGACTGGGCCGCTGGCCGCGAGCTGGCATTCCAACAAGTTCCTCAATCCCGCCCGCGACGGCGCTGTGCTGCCGATCCTGCACCTGAACGGCTACAAAATCGCCAACCCGACCGTTCTCGGCCGGGCCGGAGACGATGATCTCCGTCACCTCTTCGAAGGCTACGGTTACGAACCTTTCTTCGTCGACGGCCATGAGCCGCGCGACATGCATCAGCAGATGGCCGCGACGCTGGACCGGATCTTCGACCGCATTCGTGAGATCCAGAGCCAGGCCCGTGACGGCAAGGCTCCGGACGGCTGCCCGCGCTGGCCGATGATCGTGCTGCGCAGCCCGAAGGGCTGGACCGGTCCCAAAGAAGTTGACGGCAAGAAGGTCGAGGGCTTCTGGCGAGCCCACCAAGTGCCGGTCTCCAACTGCCGTGAGAATGACGGCCATCGCAAAATTCTCGAGGACTGGATGCGCAGCTACGGTCCGGAGGACCTGTTCGGCGCCGATGGCCGGCTGAAACCCGAGCTGCGGGCGCTGGCGCCTACCGGCAAACGCCGCATGGGTGCCAATCCGCATGCCAATGGCGGTTTGCTGCGCCGGGAACTCGATACCCCCGATATAATCGGCTATGCAGTCGAGATCGGCAAGCGCGGCAGCGTCGCGGCCCAGTCGACGGAGATCCTCGGCCGTTACCTGCGCGACACGATGAAGCGCAACGAGGCGGCGGCGAATTTCCGTATCTTCGGCCCCGACGAAACGGAATCGAACCGCCTCGGCCGCGTCTTCGAGGCCACCGACCGAGTCTGGATGGAGGATATCGAGCCCTATGATATCCACCTCTCCCGCGATGGACGCGTCATGGAGGTGCTCTCCGAACATCTCTGCCAGGGCTGGCTGGAAGGTTACCTCCTGACCGGCCGCCACGGCCTATTCTCCTGCTATGAGGCCTTCATCCACATCGTCGATTCGATGTTCAACCAGCACGCCAAATGGTTGAAGGTGACGCGCGAACTGGAGTGGCGAAAGCCGATCTCGTCGCTGAACTATCTGCTGACCTCACATGTCTGGCGCCAGGATCACAACGGCTTCAGCCACCAGGACCCGGGCTTCGTCGATCTCGTCGCCAACAAGAAGGCCGATATCGTCCGCATCTACCTGCCGCCGGATGCCAATACTCTTCTCTGGGTCGGCGATCATTGCCTGCGCACCTATGATCGCGTCAACGTCATCGTCGCCGGCAAGCAGCCGGAGCCACAATGGCTTTCGATGGACGAAGCGGTGAAACATTGCGAGGCCGGCATCGGCGTCTGGCACTGGGCAAGCAACGAGGAAGATGCCCTCGCCCCCGACCTCGTCATGGCCTGCGCCGGCGACGTGCCGACGATGGAGACGCTTGCCGCCGTCGACCTGTTGCGCAAGGCGGTGCCGGCGCTGAAAATCCGTACCGTCAACGTCGTCGATCTGCTGGCGCTGCAATCCAGAGGCCAGCACCCGCACGGCCTGACCGACGAGGCCTTTGACGCGATCTTCACGTCAGACAAGCCGGTAATTTTCGCTTATCATGGCTATCCCTATCTTATTCACCGCCTGACCTATAAGCGCACCAACCACGAAAACATTCACGTCCGCGGCTTTATCGAAGAGGGCACGACTACGACGCCCTTCGACATGACCGTCCTCAATGAACTCGACCGCTACCACCTCGCCATCGAAGCGATCGAGCGGGTCCCGGGTCTCAAGGAAAAAGCGGGTGAAGCACTCGCCGCCTTCCGCAGCAAGCTTTCGGAACACCACGACTATGTGCGCGAACATGGCGAGGACCTGCCGGAGGTGCGGAACTGGACATGGCCTGCGACATGAAACATCGGTGACTGACGCCTGCGAATGCGCCGTCACCGGATGCATAACGCTATGCGCGGTCGAGTCGGGCCTTTTCCGTCATTCGCCAGACTCGCGGCGTTTGGCCGGCATATTTCAGGAAGAAGCGCGAGAAATAGGCGGGGTCGGCAAAACCGAGGCGGAATCCGATCTCCTGAACGCTGCCGAGCGTGAAGACAAGCTGACGCTTCGCCTCCTCGACGAGTTTGGCTGCGATCAACTCGTGCGGCGTGCTGCCAGTCATCGACCGGACGATCCGGGTGAGGTGCGTCGGCGAGACCCCGAGTTCCCTGGCATAGAAGGATGCCGGCTTGTGAGATCGAAAATGCTGCTGAATGAGCTCGCCCAGCATCTCCATCCGTCGCTCGTTTTCGTTTGACGCAAGCTCCTGCGAATTCCCGTCAGAGATCCGCGCCGTCAGCCGCAGCGCCAAGGCGACGTAGGCGGCCAAGACCTCGTTGCGGCCGCTGCGGCGGTTTTCAAATTCGTCGCCGAGTCGCCGCAAGGTCTGCATGACATGAACGCCGTTGGCATCACGCGGATCGAGCGGCGTCAGATGCGGGGTCGCTAGCCATTCGCCGAGATGGCTCCGCTCGCCGGGCGGATGGCTGAGATGGGACCGCAATATGGTGATGACAAGACCGTCGATATCGCGTGAGAAGCGAAAGCCATGATTGAACCCCGGGGGAACCGTAATGACCGCCGGCGGCCGGATAGCATGGCTCCTGTCGCCGAAGATCGAATCGCCCGAACCGGCTTCGATGTACAATATCTGAAAGAAGCTTTCGTGGCGGTGCAGTCGGATTTCCCATTGATGCAGGCTGCTCCGGGAGCGAATTGTTTCGCAATGCAACCAAAACTCCGGCGATCGTCCGACGTTTTCGCCGTAGAGCTCGTAGGTTGGTATATGTCTGCTCATCGGCTTCCTCCCGTGCCAATGTTCGATTAGTGCAATTTTTAGGCTGGAATGTCCATTGTGGCGATCCGGTCGGCGCGGCAGAATCTGACAAAACGCAAGAAATGCGAGGGAGGAAGCATTTGCGAACCCAGGTCGCCATCATCGGTTCGGGACCATCCGGCTTGCTGCTCGGTCAGCTTCTGACCGAAGCCGGCATCGACAATGTCATTCTCGATCGCGTCAACAAGGATTACATCCTCGGCCGGGTGCGCGCCGGCGTTCTGGAGGAAGGCACCGTCGGTCTGCTGGATCAGGCCAAAGCAGGCGCCAGGTTACATGCCGAAGGCCTGCCGCATGACGGTTTCTCGCTCGCCTTCGACGGACGCGACCATCGCATCGATCTGCATGAACTCACCGGCGGCAGGCGCGTCACCGTCTACGGCCAGACCGAGGTGACGCGCGACCTGATGGAGCGGCGCGAAGCAAGCGGCGCCCTGTCAATTTACGATGCCGCCGATGTCGCACCGCATGATTTCGACGGCCGCTCTCCTTTCGTTACCTATACAAAGGACGGCGCTGCCAGGCGCATCGATTGCGATTTCATCGCCGGCTGCGACGGCTTTCATGGCGCAAGCCGCAGGGCCGTCCCCGAAGGGGCGATCAAAAATTTCGAGAAGGTCTATCCGTTCGGTTGGCTGGGCCTGCTTGCCGAGGTGGCGCCGGTCAGCCACGAACTGATCTACGCCAACCATCCGAGGGGCTTTGCGCTCTGTTCGATGCGTTCGGCGACACGCAGCCGCTATTATCTCCAATGCGGGGTCGACGAGAAGGTCGAGGACTGGAGCGACGACCGCTTCTGGGACGAGCTGAGACGGCGTCTGCCGGCGCACCACGCCGAGGCGCTGAAAACCGCGCCGTCCTTCGAGAAATCGATCGCGCCTTTACGCTCCTTCGTCGCCGAGCCGATGCGTTTCGGCCGGCTTTTCTTGGTCGGCGACGCCGCCCATATCGTGCCGCCGACCGGTGCCAAGGGGCTGAACCTTGCCGCCAGCGACGTCCATTACCTCTTCTCCGGGCTGATCGAGCATTACCGCGAAGGCTCGGATCATGGCATCGACGCCTATTCGCGGATTGCACTTGCCCGTGTGTGGAAGGCGGTGCGGTTTTCGTGGTGGATGACGACGATGATGCATCGTTTCCCCGATACCGGTGATTTCGATCAGAGAATTCAGGAGGCCGAGCTCGACTATCTCACGCATTCCCGCGCCGCCTCGACGGTCCTTGCCGAAAATTATGTGGGTTTGCCATACTGAAGGATTGCGGATGAAGGCCGCGCTCACTCGCAGTGAACCGGGTGTTCGAGAAGCAGAACCATAACCAGCAGATCAAGTGTTTGGGGATTTATTTCATTTTACATCACCATTTCGCATGACAAGCTAACCTGAAATTCAATACGGCGCCGGAGTACGCCGAAAAGGGAGAGAGAAAAATGAGGAAGCTGTTTCTGGCCGCCGCTGCGGCCATCGTCATAGGCACGAGCGCCTATGCCGACACGATCAAGGTCGGAGTCATCGGCCCGTTCTCCGGTCCGTTCGCGCTTCAGGGCAAAAACTTCAAGGCCGGCATCGACGCCTATATGGCGGCCAATGGCAGCAAGGTCGGCAACGACACCGTCGAGATCGTTTATCGCGACGTGCCGCAGGCCGATCCTGCCCAATCCAAGGCGCTTGCCCAGGAACTGATCGTCAAGGAAAAGGTCCAGTATCTTGCCGGCTTTTATTTCACGCCAGATGCCATGGCGGTGACGCCGATCCTCAAGCAGGGCAATGTGCCGATGGTCGTCATGAATGCCGCGACCTCGGCGATCGTCACCAAGAGCCCGCTCGTCGTGCGCACCTCGTTTACCACCTGGCAGACCTCGACGCCGATCGCAAAAGTCGCCTTCGACGCCGGCGTCAAGAAGGTGATCTCGGTCGTCAGCGATTACGGCCCGGGCGTCGATGCCGAAAATGCCTTCAAGACCGGCTTTGAAAAGGCCGGCGGCCAGGTGGTCGAGGCGATCCGCATGCCGCTTGCGACCAACGACTTCAGCCCGATCATGCAGCGTATCAAGGATTCCGGCGCTGAGGGCGTCTTCGCCTTCCTGCCGTCGGGACCGACGACGCTCGGCTTCGTCAAGGCTTACAACGAAAACGGTTTGAAGGCCGCCGGCATCAAGTTCTTCGCACCGGGCGACCTGACGCAGGAATCCGACCTGCCGGCGCTGGGTGACGCCGCACTCGGCATCCAGACCACCTTCCACTATGCCGTGTCGCACGATTCTCCCGAGAACAAGGCTTTCGTCGAGGCGGCCACCAAGGCGATCGGCAACAAGGCCGAACTCTCCTTCCCCGCAGTCAGCGCCTATGACGGCATGTATGTCATCTATAAGATGATCGAGGCGACGGGCGGGAAACAGGATGCTGAAAAGGCTGTCGATGCGGTGAAGGGCCTTGCCTGGGTGAGCCCGCGTGGCCCGGTTTCGATCGATCCAGAAAGCCGCCACATCACGCAGAACATCTATCTGCGCGAAGTCGCCAAGGCCGACGACGGGACCTACATCAACAAGGAGGTCCAGACCTTCGAGAAGCAGGGCGATCCGGGCTTGGCAGCGGCCAAGTAACATCCGGCGTCAGAACATGCGGCGGACTTGGAATCCCAGGTCCGTCGGATCGAAACAGGTAGTTCCATGCAGACAGTCTTCAGCATAGCCGTCGACGCGCTAGCCTATGGCATGGTGCTCTTCGTGATCTCGATCGGCCTTTCCGTCACCATGGGGCTGATGCGCGTCGTCAACCTCGCGCACGGCGCCTTCGCCATGATCGGAGGCTACATCGCCTCCTATGCCGCACGTGACCTCGGCCTCGGTTATGCCATGGCAGTCATCGCTGCCGTGGTCGCTACGATCATCATTGCAATCCCTCTCGAGCGCTTCCTCTATCGCCGGATCTACGGCGCGCCGGAACTGACCCAGGTGCTGATGACGATCGGCATCACTTTCTGCATCATCGGCATCGCCAATTACCTGATGGGACCAACGCTGAAGACCATACCGCTTGCCGCGGCGCTGCAGGGTTCGGCCGATCTCGGCTTTCGCACCATCCCCGTTCACCGGCTTTTCGCCATCCTGTGCGGCCTCGCCGTGGCGCTGGCGCTCTGGTTCGCGATCGAAAGGACCAGCTTTGGCGTCAAGCTGCGCGCCTCCGTGGACGATGCAGCGATGGCGGCAGCCCTCGGCGTGCGCACCGAGATCATCTATGCGGTGAGCTTTGCCATCGCCGTCGGGCTTACCGCCTTCGGCGGCGTGGTCGGCGCCGAACTCTTGCCGGTCGAGCCCTATTATGCGCTGCGCTACATGGTGACCTTCCTGGTCGTCGTCTCCGTCGGCGGCGCCGGCTCCATTCCCGGCGCGCTGATCGCCTGCCTGCTGCTCGGCGCGATCGATACGACGGGCCGCTATCTGATGCCGGAGTTCGGGGAATTCTTCTTCTATCTCGCCGTGATCGCGATCATCTGCATTTTCCCGCGCGGCCTTGCCGGGAGGGCGAAGTGAGATGGCGCTGGTGATGAACAACGAAAACGGACGTCTCCAGCAGCGGCGCGGTTTTATCAGCCGCGATCTCGCCGGCATCATGGTGATCGTCGCCGTTGCCGCCATCGGCTATTTCGCTTTCCCTGATAATCTCGCGCTTCTGACGCGGATGATCACCATCGCGCTGCTCGTGCTCTCGCTCGATCTTGTGACCGGTTATTGCGGCGTTGCGACGCTCGGCCATGCTGCCCTGTTCGGCTCCGGCGCCTATGCCGCCGGCATCCTGTCGGCGCATTACGGCATCAATGATCCGCTGCTGATGCTGCTTGCCGGCATTGCCGGCGGCGTAGCTTCCGGGCTGCTCAGTGGCGCGATCATTCTGCGCGCGCATGGCCTGCCGCAGCTCGTGCTGTCGATTGCCCTCATCCACCTCTTCCACGAATTCGCCAACAAGGCCTCCTCATGGACAGGAGGCAGTGATGGACTTTCCGGCATCGCGCCCGACCCGGTCCTCGGCTTTTTTGAATTCGATCTTTATGGCCGCACCGCCTTCTTTTTCGGAATGGCGCTGCTGCTTGTTGTCTTCGTGCTGCTGAGATTGCTGGTGCGCTCCCCCTTCGGCATGCTCTGCCGCGCCATCAAGCAGGACCCGTTGCGTATCCGCGCCATGGGCGGTTCGCCGAAGGGCGCGCTCATCAGGATGTACGCCATCTCGGGCGCGGTTGCCGGGGTTGGCGGCGCCTTGAACGCGATCTCGACGCAGGTCGTCGGTCTGGACAGCCTGTCCTTCACGCAGTCGGCGGAGGCGCTCGTCATGCTCGTGCTCGGCGGCACCGGCTCTCTCTTCGGGGCGCTCTCCGGCACGATCATCTTCATGCTCTTCGAGGACTATGTCTCGGCCGCCAATCCCTTCCATTGGCTCACCATGGTCGGGGCGCTCTTGATCGCCGTCGTGCTCTTCGCGCCGAAAGGGCTTTACGGAACGGCCGCAAATTTCATTGACCGCCGCAGGGAGCAGCGCTCATGAGCCATGTCTTCGAAGTCGCCAATCTCCGGAAAGCCTTCGGTGGCCTTGCCGTCACCAACGACGTTTCGCTGGCGATGGCCGCCGGCGACCGCGTCGCGCTGATCGGTCCGAACGGCGCCGGCAAGACCACCTTCGTCAACCTCGTCACCGGCAATCTCCCTCCCGATTCCGGCGAGGTCCGCCTTGGCGGCGAAACGGTGACGGCGGTCAATGCGATCGGCAGGGTCAAACGCGGCCTCGTCCGCTCCTTTCAGGTGACACGGCTTTTCCAGGACATGACGCCCGCCGAACATGTCGGGCTCGCTGTCCTTCAGCGGGACGGAAAGACTTGGAACATGTTCGGAAACTTCCTCTCGATGCCCGATGTCATGGCCGAGATCGACGACCTCCTGGGAAAACTCGGACTGACGCCGCTGATGCATCGCAAGGTCAGCGAGATTGCCTATGGGCAACAGCGGCTTCTCGAGCTCGCCGTCGCACTGGCGCTGAAGCCGAAAGTGCTGCTGCTCGACGAACCGGCAGCCGGCGTGCCGCAGAGCGATACCGGCCGCATCGAACAAGCGCTGGCCGATCTGCCCGCCGATCTCGCCGTGCTGATGATCGAACACGACATGGATCTTGTTTTTCGTTTTGCCAAACGCGTCATCGTGCTGGCCGCCGGCGCGATCATCTTTGACGGCCGGCCTGAAGATGTCACCAGGGATGCGCGTGTGCGCGAGGCCTATCTCGGGAGTTATGCTAATGCCAGCCCTGTCGCTTGAGGTCGAAAATCTGTCGGCCGGATACGGGCCGACGCGGGTGTTGGAAGGCATTTCCTTGTCCGTGCCGGCAGGCGCAAGGCTTGCCGTGCTCGGCCGCAACGGCATGGGCAAGACGACGCTGCTGGCGACGCTCGCCGGCCAGACCCGACGCTACGAGGGCCGCATCAAACTTGGCGATACGGACGTCACAACAGCACCAAGCGCAACACGCGCGCATAAGGGTCTCGGCTATGTGCCGCAGACACGTTGCGTGTTTCCGACGTTGACCGTCGAAGAGAACCTTTTCGTCGGCTTGAAGGCGCGGCCGAAAACGGCGCTGGAGGAAGCCTATGCACTGTTCCCGCGCATGAAGGAGCGCCGCCGCAACCTCGGCAACCAGCTCTCCGGCGGCGAGCAGCAAATGCTTTCGACCGCCCGAACCATTCTCGGCCGCCCGTCCGTGCTGCTGCTCGACGAACCGCTGGAGGGGCTCGCCCCCGTTATCTGCGAGGAACTGATGGCAGCCTTCGCCGATCTCGCACAGTCAGGCGACATGACCATCCTTCTTGTCGAGCAACGGATTCAGAGCGCGCTCGATTTCGCCGACCAGGTCGTCATTCTCGAACGAGGGCGGCTGGCCTGGATGGGAACGCCGGCAGACCTATCCAAGGACCACGAAGCCGTCGAGAGCCTGCTCGGAGTGGGCGGCCTGCATTGAAGCAATCAATGCCGTATATCGTCATGATGACATCATCATTTGACTGGCATTAATACTGGCCGGAAATACTTCTGCTGGCAGAAAATGCCGCATTCTCCAAAGCGACATCAGCGTAAGACAGGTCATAAATATTCATTTCTAAGGGAATAGACGCCGGCGTCAGTCCCTTTACTTGGATCCTTGAGCTACAGACAAATTGTGCCGGCCGGATATGACAGGCTGAATTGATCTGACGCTCGGCAAAATTTCGTTGCCAAGCACCCGATAGGGTTGCATGTTTAAACAGAATTTCAGACGGGAGGTAGAAATGGCAAACCACAAGCCGGTCGCAGCGGACGTATACCAGCCCATTTTCGACATCGACAAGCCGGTTGACGGCAACATCCTGGACGGTTCCACGGATGCCGACGGAGATCTTCTGCGTCTCAACTTCGTGAACGGGCAGCGAATTCCGCAACCGGCCAATCCGGACGGACCGGCCACGACGACGACGATCGAGGGAAAATACGGCACGCTGACCGTCTATTCCGACGGCTACTACACCTATGAACTCGATCACTCCAATCCGGTGGTATTGGCGCTCGGCCCGGGAGATCAACTCCTCGATCAGTTCAATTTCAAGATCTCGGACGGCAAAGGCGCTACCGACTTCGGCTTGCTCAATATCGCTGTCGATCTGCCGGAGCGTGGCGACATCTTCGTCAATTTCGAGGATGTCGGCAAATATGATTTCCCTACAGGCTACAAGGGCTTCGATTGGGGCGCCTGGTACGATGGTGACGATGCAGCGATACAAAAGGAAGCCGACGGCAACCATTTTCTGTCAGGCGGCGCCTTCTGGACACCCATCCAGGCCGCCGATGGGGGCCGCTTTCAGATCGAGCAATTCAGCGTGGCAAATGGCACATCAGACTATGACAACGTTCTGACGATCGAAGGTAGGCTGAACGGCGATACCGTGTTCCTGGTTACGGTCGACGTGACCGCCGACAGCATTCATGACCCGCAAGTGATTGATCTCAGCGCCTATGGCCAGATCGACTACCTCGTGCTCGACACCGAGCCCGTCATCACCGAAACGAGCGGCCCCGACTATTATGGCGCGCAGTACGACAACTTCCACTTTGTCGTTTGAGAGAAGTGGAAAAGGGCGCGCATCGCCAAACATTGCCTCTTTCCGAGCGTGCGCAGCAGCGACGATCCAGTAGCAATTTCTTGCGATAGCTGACCGACCTGCGCCCTGCTAGCAATAGATCGTCCGAGGAGGGACGGTTATTCTGGGATGGAGGAAATAATGCAGTCAATGGGAATCAGGTTAGTCGCGGTCATGTTCTCGCTGGCCTTATGGGCAATTATTATCGCTGCGGCATCCTATCTTTGGGCGATGAAAATGCCGATATTGCATTTTATGCTCTACAGATAGTGCTGGCCTCGGCGTCAGCGATTATGGTCCTGTCGCCGCGTCTTTCCGCGGAGGGACGCACTACCGCGGCCGTCGGAACCGGCTCAAATCGAGCCGCCAGAATCGCAAATTCTGCAAGGAAGAGATGGTAGCGGAGGAGGGATTTGAACCCCCGACACAAGGATTATGATTCCTCTGCTCTGACCTACTGAGCTACTCCGCCACTGGTCAACCGATACCTGCTCGCGAAGCGCTGCGGGCTCGTGGGATGAGCGGCTTATAAGGTGCGCTTCGGCTTTGTGTCAAGCGCATGATGGAGAAAAACGCCCGGCTTTGTTGGCGGTCGTTTCCTGAGGGTTTCAAGCCGCGACGGGGCTGGCAAGCAGCGCCTTGAGCGAGGCCTCGGCCGAGGGTTCGCGCTCGGAGCGCTCGATGAAGCCGCCGCCGAAGACGCGGGCGTCGTCGCCGGGCGCGGAATAGAGCGCGCAGGCCTGGCCGGGTGCGATACCAGCCTCGCCGACCGTTAGATCGACATAGGTGCCGGTGGAATCGACATGCAGCACGGACGGTGCCGGCGCCCTGGTCGAGCGGACCTTGGCGTAACAGGCGAAGCCTTCGCCGGACGCTGCTTCCGCAAGCGTCTCGTCGCCCAGCCAGTTGACGTCGCGCAGATAGACGCGGTGTGTTTCCAGCGCCTCCTTCGGCCCAACGATGACGCGGCGCGAGCGGGCATCGAGATAGACGACGTAGAGCGGCTCGCCGGTGGCGATGCCGATGCCGCGGCGCTGGCCGATGGTGAAGTGCAGTATGCCTTCGTGCGTTCCCAAAACGCGGCCGTCGAGATGGACGATCTCGCCGGCAAGCGCCGCATTCGGCTTCAGCTTGGTGATGATATCGGAATATTTGCCCTGCGGCACAAAGCAGATGTCCTGGCTGTCGGCCTTCTTGGCGACGACGAGGCCCATCTTTTCGGCAAGCCGGCGGGTCTCGGCCTTCGGCAGACCGCCGAGCGGAAAGCGCAGATAATCGATCTGCTCCTGCGTCGTGGCGAACAGGAAATAGCTCTGGTCGCGGTCGGCGTCGGCCGGACGGAACAGCGCACGGCGGCCGGGATGTTCGGGCGAAGGGTTCGGCCGCGACCGGATATAATGGCCGGTCGCCAGCGCATCGGCGCCGAGCTCCTTGGCGGTCGCCAGGAGATCGGCGAACTTGACGGTCTGGTTGCAGGAGACGCAGGGGATCGGCGTTTCGCCGGCCACATAGCTTTCGGCGAAGGGATTGATCACCGTCTCGCGAAAGCGCTTCTCGTAATCGAGCACATAATGCGGAATGCCGAGCGTCTCGCAGACGCGGCGCGCATCGTCGATATCCTGACCGGCGCAGCAGGACCCGGCGCGATGAACGGCGGCGCCATGGTCGTAAAGCTGCAGCGTAATCCCGAGCACGTCGTAACCCTGCTGTTTGAGAAGGCCGGCCACGACGGAGGAATCGACGCCGCCCGACATGGCGACGACGACGCGGGTCTCTTCCGGCTTCTTGTCAAAATCCAGTGTGTTCAACGGTGGTGCCAAATTCTGCGCGCTCATCATCCGCCCTTGCGCTGCAATTGCGGCGGATTGCTGTATGGGGCGGGATCGGCCGCCTTTCGATAAGCGATCGATATAGAAAGGATTGTATCGGGACGCAAGAGGCGGCGTTCGGGCGGCCGATCGTTTCGCCAGTCAGAAAGGAAGGCGCGGCCGAAGCCACGCCTTGAAAGCGGGGGTGCGGCTCAGGTGCCGATCAGCTTGTTGCAGGCGAATGCGATGCCTGGATTGGCGATGACGGCGGTCATGAGCGCCAGTCCGATTATCGAGCATGAATAGCGTTTCATATACATCCTCCTTCCAGCCAATGCGAATTATGCCGCTCCGACCGCTGTTCTCAAAATAACGAATGCTTGAGCAGCCGGCTCAACCGGAAATCGTCGAGCAAATAATTATCGCCCTATGGAACTATTCTTTCGATCATGCGTTTGGGGTGATCAATGTCGCAATCGTATGCTGCGGAGGGTTTCATGGCCAGGTTCGGCACGACGGCGGATTACAACAGGATCAGACACTGGATCGAAGAGCGAGGCGGCCATCCCGCCCGCATCAAGGACGCGAGCGACAGCGAAACCGTCCGCGTCGATTTTTCCTCGGAAACGCAGGAGGAGATTTCCTGGGACGAATTCTTCCAGGGTCTCGAAGGCAGCAGGCGCGCCTTCCTTCATCGCACCAAGGCTGAGGACGATAGAGCCCGTTTCGGCAAGATCGTCCGCCGCAAGCGCTTGCCTCACTGAAAATATACCCATTGCTGACGCAGAAAACCCGGCGCCGTTTCCGGCGCCGGGTTTTCCTGTTTCCTTGGGAGGAAGGAAGCTCAGTCTATGTTGAATGTCAGCAGCTTTGCCTGGCGGATTGCTTGGTGCGCTGTCAGCCGTTCGAGCACGCCGTCCTCCACCTCGCCGTCGACATAGAGCAGCGCGATGGCGTCGCCGCCCTGCTTGTCGCGACCGAGCTGGAAGTTGGCGATGTTGACGCCGGCAGCACCGAGCGTCGTGCCGATGAAGCCGATCATGCCAGGGACGTCGGTATTGGTGATGTAGATCATGTGCGAGCCGACATCGGCATCGAGATTGATACCCTTTATCTGGATGAAGCGCGGCTTGCCGTCCGAAAACACCGTGCCGGCGATTGAACGCGTCATGCTCTCGGTCGTCACCGTAAGCTTGATATAGCCGTCGAACACGCCCGTCTTATCGCGCTTGACCTCGGAAAGCACGATGCCTTTTTCCTTGATCATGATCGGCGCCGAAACCATGTTGACGTCGGCGACCTGCGGGCGAATGAGACCGGCGAGCACCGCGCTCGTCAGTGCCCGCGTGTTCATGTTGGCGGTGACGCCGTCATAAAGGATCTCGATTTCCTTGATCGGCTCTTCGGTGACCTGGCCGACGAAGGCGCCGAGAACGTCGGCAAGACGGATGAAAGGCTTCAGGATCGGCGCTTCTTCCGCGGTGATCGACGGCATGTTGATGGCGTTGGAGACCGCGCCCTTGACGAGATAGTCCGACATCTGTTCGGCCACCTGCAGAGCGACGTTTTCCTGCGCCTCGGTCGTCGAAGCGCCGAGATGCGGCGTGCAGACGACGTTCGGCAGACCGAAGAGCGGGCTTTCCTTGGCGGGCTCGACCTCGAACACGTCGAAGGCGGCACCGGCGACGTGGCCGGACTTGATGGCCTCGGCGAGAGCCGCTTCATCGACCAGTCCGCCACGGGCGCAATTGATGATGCGCACGCCCGGCTTGGTCTTCGCGAGCGCTTCCTTGTTGAGGATGCCGCGCGTCTTGTCGGTCATCGGCACGTGTAGCGTGATGAAATCGGCGCGGGCGAAAAGCTCGTCCAGCTCAACCTTGGTGACTCCCATTTCCTCGGCGCGCTCCTTGGAGAGGAACGGGTCATAGGCGACGACATGCATCTTGAGGCCGATGGCGCGGGCGCAGACGATCGAACCGATATTGCCGGCGCCGATGACGCCGAGCGTCTTGCCGGTGATCTCGACACCCATGAATTTCGACTTCTCCCATTTGCCGGCCTGCGTCGAGGTATCGGCTGCCGGAAGCTGGCGAGCGACAGCGAACATCAGCGCGATCGCGTGTTCGGCCGTCGTGATCGAATTGCCGAAGGGCGTGTTCATGACGATGATGCCGCGGCGGGAGGCGGCCGGAATATCGACATTGTCGACGCCGATGCCGGCGCGGCCGACGACCTTGAGGTTCTTCGCCCCTTCGATGATCTTTTCAGTCACCTTGGTGGCGGAACGGATGGCCAGGCCATCATATTTGCCGATGACTTCGAGCAGACGGTCCTTGTCCTTGCCGAGCTGCGGTTCGAAATCGACTTCGACGCCGCGGTCGCGGAAGATCTGGACGGCGGTTTCCGACAATTCGTCGGATACGAGAACGCGAGGTGCCATGAGGGACTCCTTCAAAAATGTTCAGCGATGGATGAAATCAGGGGCTCCGCCCTGTGGCGGAGCCGGATGCGATCACATTAAGCAGCGGCCTGAGAGAGCTGCGCCTTCTGCGTTTCGAAGGCCCAGGAAAGCCAGGGCATCAGCTTCTGCATGTCGGATGCCTCGATCGTCGCACCCGCCCAGATGCGCAGACCCGACGGCGCGTCGCGGTAATGGCCGATGTCATAGGCTACACCTTCCTTTTCCAGCAGGCCGACCAGACCCTTGGCGAAATTCGCCTGGCCATCGTCGTCAAGCGCCGTGATGTCCCTGTCGACGATTTTCAGGCAGACGGAGGTGTTGGAGGCCGTTTCCACCTTGACGGCGAGATTGGCGATCCAGTCGTTCGCCGCGACGAAATCGTGGATGACCTTGGCATTGGCATCGGCCCGCGCGATCAGCGCCTTGAGACCGCCAAGCTCTTTGGCCCAGAGCAGCGCATCGATGTAGTCCTCGACGCAGAGCATCGAAGGCGTGTTGATCGTCTCGCCCTGGAAGATGCCTTCCGTCAGCTTGCCGCCCGAGGTCATGCGGAAGATCTTCGGCAGCGGCCAGGCCGGCGTATAGGTTGTGAGGCGCTCGACGGCGCGCGGCGAAAGAATGATGACGCCGTGCGCGCCCTCGCCGCCCAGAACCTTCTGCCAGGAGAAGGTGACGACATCGAGCTTTGCGAAATCGAGTTGCTGGGCGAAAGCGGCCGAGGTGGCGTCGCAGATCGTCAGGCCCTTGCGGTCGGCGGGAATGAAATCGCCGTTCGGCACGCGCACACCTGATGTGGTGCCGTTCCAGGTGAAGACGACGTCACGGTCGAAATCGACAGCCGAGAGATCGGGAAGCTCGCCGTAAACGGCTTCGAGCCTGCGCACATCCTTGAGCTTCAGCTGTTTGACGACATCGGTGACCCAGCCGGCGCCGAAGCTTTCCCAGGCGAGCATGTCGACACCGCGTTCGCCGAGCAGCGACCATAGCGCCATTTCGACGGCGCCGGTGTCGGAGGCCGGAACGATGCCGATGCGGTAATCCGCCGGCACTTCGAGAATTTCGCGGGTAAGGTCGATGGCCTGCTTGAGCTTGGCCTTGCCGACCTTGGCGCGGTGCGAACGGCCGAGAGCCGCGTCGGAAAGGGCTTCGAGCGACCAACCGGGGCGCTTCGAGCAGGGGCCAGAAGAAAAATGGGTATTGTACGGACGGATGTCCGGCTTTGCGGTCTTCGCCATGATGCTATCCTCTCAGATAGAAAGCCCTTCGTTGGGGAAGGGTGTCCCGCCGCCGTGTGTATGGATCGGAGGCTTCACAGTCAAGATCGAAATGTCGCAAGCGGAAGATATTTTGACGCAGAGAGGTCGTCAAAATGAAAAAAGCCGCCCGGAGGTCGGACGGCTTTCTGATGCAGGAGATTGGATTTACTTGTAGACTGGCTGCTGCAGCGGAATTTCCGGCGGCGGTTCGTAGCTCGCCTGGGCGCATCCGCCGAAGAGGTAGCGGCCACCGACGCGGACTTCATGGGCGCTGAGGCCCTTGTCGCGGCCCGGACCGCCATTTTCGGCATAGCCGAACATGTTGCCGCCATCGATATGCAGGTATCGGTAGCCGACATCGGCCTTGAAGTTGCAGGTGACGTCGACCGAGGCACCGGCCATCAGGGCGTAGGTGAAGCGCCAGTTGCCCTTGCCGCCATGGGTGACCTCGTCGTCGCAGAAGCTGCCGTCATCGGCACAGGCGACGTTGCGCAGGTTCTTCCATTTCACGTAGGAACCGCCGATACCGGCGCCGACATAAGGCGTTACATAGCCATAGGTGCCGAGATCGACATAGGCGTTGGCCAGCAGCGTGTAGGCGGTCAGCGACGAGCGGTCGCGCGAGGTGCAATCCACCAGCGGGAAGCCGCACTGCCCGACCGTCGAGCCGCGGAAATCAGCCTGTGTGAGATAGTCGAAGGTCAGATCGGTACGCAGGTAGCTGTTGATCTGGTAACCGACACCGCCGCCGATCGTCCATGCGTCGTCAAGGTCAGCATCGTCGAAATCGACTTCGGTAGCATTGCTGCCCTGGAAATAACGGGCGCCGCGCAGATCGGTAAAGGCATAACCGACATCGCCGCGCAGGTACCAGCCCGTCGCTTCACTGACCGTCACCTCGGGCGGCTGCTCCGGGATGGGCTCGGCCGGAGCGAAGTCCGCGGAATAGGCATTTGTCGCGATCAACAATGCCGCGAAGATGCCGGACAAGCTTCTTTTCATGGATCCCACTCCAAAATCCGTTACATCGGCAGGCTCAAGTCGCCGCCAATCTGATACGCTTCGTATGGATAATGAACCGGAAACGTTAAAAGCTGCTTAACCACGATTATTTACCGTAGATCTTGGAGATTCCGCCTGACGAGCATGGATTGCCGCAGTAAACGCCTTTTGAAGTCATGATCTGACGAGGCGATTTGGCTGGATAGCGCACCAGCTCTTCCCGAAATCTTCGCGCAGCCGCGACACGGCATATGATCATCACCAGCGGTGATATATTGGCGAGGACGTTCGCCCCACCAACGCTCACCAAGTCAGTTTAGGCCGTGACTGGCATTGTCTGGTTTCGCTAGCGGATGCATCGCTGACACGGCGTCTGCGCTATGAATGGTCTCTCCTGCCTACCCCGCCCTCCGTCATGCTCGGCCTTGAGCCGAGCATCCACGCCGCATCCATCAGCAGCCGCCGCATGGATCCCAGGCTCAAGGCCTGGGATAACGGAGAGTGTGGTTGGCATTCTCGCCAAACTCGCCGCCAGCGTGAAGGGTGGATGGGCTGGTACTTGCGCTAGATTTTCTGCCGTAGAGCGTAGCGTCGAACGAAGCTTCACAAGCAAAGCACGCCGACCAGCCCATCAGCCGCACGGCATGCCATTAGCCCTCGTCCTGAGGGGCACCTCAGGATGAGGGCGAAGAGAGGGCCTCGCTCATTCTCTGAGCATCAGCCCAAACGCCCAACCATGTCGCCAAGCTTGCCGCCGAACCCGATCTGCCATCAAAAAATCAGGCAGCGGTACGGACGTTTGAAATCGTGCCGATCAACTCGTTGACGATGCGCTCGATCTGGGCGCGATCGTCGCCCTCGGCCATGACGCGGATCAGCGGCTCGGTGCCGGAGGGGCGGATGACCAGCCGGCCGGTCTTAGCAAGCTCGGCTTCGGCATCGGCGATCGCCTTCTGCACCTGAATATCCTCCAGCGGCTTGCCGCCGCTGATGCGGACATTGCGCAGCAGCTGCGGCACCGGCTCGAAGCGGCGGCAGACCTCGCTGACGGTCCTGCCGGTGCGTTTGACGGCGGCAAGGATCTGCAGAGCGGCAACCAGGCCGTCGCCCGTCGTGCCGTAATCCGACAGCACGATATGGCCCGACTGCTCGCCGCCGACATTGTAATTGTGCTGGCGCATATGCTCGACAACATAACGGTCGCCGACCTTGGTGCGGGCGAGCGCCATGCCGCGCTCGTCGAGAAAACGCTCGAGGCCGAGGTTGGACATGACAGTGGCGACGATGCCATTGCCACGCAGTTGCTGGCTCTCGGCCCAGCTCTCGGCAATGACGGCCATCAGCTGATCGCCGTCGACGATCGAACCATTCTCATCGATGATAATGACGCGATCGGCATCGCCATCGAGCGCGATGCCGATATCAGCACGCACCTCGTCGACCTTCTTCTGCAGCGCGACCGGGCTGGTGGAGCCGCAATTGAGATTGATATTGGTGCCGTTCGGCTCGTTGCCGATGGTGACGACGTCGGCGCCGAGCTCCCAGAGCACGGCAGGCGCCACCTTATAGGCGGCGCCGTTGGCGCAGTCGATGGCGATCCGCAGGCCCTGCAGGGTCACGTCGCGCGGCAGCGTGCGCTTGGCGTGTTCGATATAGCGGTCATGTACGCCGTCGACGCGCTTGGCGCGGCCGATGTCATCGGACTTGGCGAGCTGGGTGCTCAGATCCTTTTCGAGCAAATCCTCGATCTCGGCCTCGATGTCGTCGGACAGCTTATAGCCGTCGGGGCCAAACAGCTTGATGCCGTTATCCTCGTAAGGATTGTGCGAAGCTGAGATCATCACGCCGATATCGCAGCGCAGCGAACGGGTCAGCATGGCGACGGCAGGCGTCGGGATCGGGCCGAGAATGAAGGCATCGAGGCCGGCGGCGGTGAAGCCTGCGACCATGGCGTTTTCGAGCATATAGCCGGAAAGGCGCGTGTCCTTGCCGATGACGACGCGATGGCGATGGTTGCCGCGGCGGAAGATCGTGCCGGCGGCGATGCCGACCCGCATGGCGAGATCCGGTGTCATCGGGAAGACATTGGATTGGCCGCGAATGCCGTCGGTCCCGAAATAGCGTCTTTTCATCTACACTCCTGCACTTTCCGCGCGCCATTCAAGGCAGCGCACCGTTCCAAGCGAATCCGGCTTCAATGGAATGTCGTCGATCCAGGAGCGTGATTCATGCTTGCCTCAATTCAGCGGAATGCCACAAAATGCGGCGATCGGCACGTAAATTAGCAAGAAAAATGATTATATCCCGTTACCAATAGAAAAGGCCGGATCTCCCGCTTGGGAAATCCGGCCTTGTTCAAGATGGCGCTGGCGGCTCAATGCGGCTGCGGTTCAAGGCCGGCCTCGGGCTCGTCGCCCTTGGTAGCGGGCCGCGCGCCGGCCTTCGGCACGGCCGAGCCACGGCTCGGCGGTGAGTCGTCGCCGAGATCGCGAGACGGCTTCTCGCCGCGAATCAGCGCCTTGATCTCTTCGCCGGTCAGCGTCTCATATTCCAGCAGGCCTTCGGCGAGAGCGACGAATTCATCGTGCTTTTCCGTCAGAATCGTACGGGCCTGGGTATAGGCTTCGTCGATCAGGCGGCGCACTTCATTGTCGATCTTCTGCGCGGTTGCTTCCGACACATTCTTCGACTGCGAGACCGAGTGGCCGAGGAAGACCTCCTGCTGGTTTTCGCCGTAGGCGACCTGGCCGAGTTGATCGGAGAAGCCCCACTGCGTGACCATGGCGCGGGCAAGCTTGGTCGCCTGCTCGATGTCGGAGGAGGCGCCCGAAGTGATGTTCTCTTTGCCGAAGGTGAGTTCTTCGGCAACACGACCGCCCATCATGATGCAGAGGCGCGACACCATCCACTTGTAGCTCATCGAGTAGCGGTCGCCCTCGGGAAGCTGCATGACCATGCCGAGCGCACGGCCGCGCGGAATGATCGTCGCCTTGTGCAGCGGATCGGCGACGGCAACGTTCAGCGCGGTGATGGCGTGGCCGGCTTCGTGATAGGCGGTGAGCTTCTTCTCCGCCTCGGTCATCGCCGAGGAACGGCGCTCGGCGCCCATCATGATCTTGTCCTTGGCGTCCTCGAATTCCTGCATGGTGACGACACGCTTGTTGCGGCGGGCGGCCATCAGGGCGGCTTCGTTGACGAGGTTCATCAGGTCGGCGCCGGAGAAACCGGGCGTGCCGCGGGCGAGAACCTTGAGATCGACATTCGGCGCCAGCGGCACATTGCGGGCATGCACCTTGAGAATGCGCTCGCGCCCGACGATGTCCGGGTTCGGCACCACGACCTGACGGTCGAAACGGCCGGGACGCAGCAGCGCCGGATCGAGAACGTCGGGGCGGTTGGTGGCGGCGATCAGGATCACGCCTTCATTCGCCTCGAAGCCGTCCATTTCGACCAGCAGCTGATTCAACGTCTGCTCGCGCTCGTCGTTGCCGCCGCCGAGACCGGCGCCACGATGGCGGCCGACCGCATCGATTTCGTCGATGAAGATGATGCAGGGCGCATTCTTCTTCGCCTGTTCGAACATGTCGCGGACCCGGCTTGCGCCGACGCCGACGAACATTTCGACGAAGTCGGAACCGGAAATCGTGAAGAACGGCACATTGGCTTCACCGGCGACCGAGCGGGCGAGCAGCGTCTTGCCGGTACCCGGAGGGCCGACGAGCAGCACGCCGCGCGGGATCTTGCCGCCGAGACGCTGGAATTTCTGCGGATCACGCAGGAATTCGACGATTTCTTCGAGATCCTGCTTGGCCTCGTCGACGCCGGCGACATCATCGAAGGTCACGCGGCCATGCGCTTCGGTCAGAAGCTTGGCCTTGGACTTGCCGAAGCCCATCGCGCCGCGCGAGCCACCTTGCATCTGCCGCATGAAGAACAGCCAGACGCCGAGAATGAGAAGCATCGGCAAGAGCGTGCCGAGATAGCTCAGAAACCCCGAGGAACCGTCCGTTTCCGGACGGGCGGAAACCAGGACATTCTTCTGCTGCAGGCGATCCAGCAGGCTGTCGTCGATTACGGGGGAGTAGGTCTGAAAGGTGGTGCCGTTTTCAACATAGCTTCCGGAAACACGGTTGCCCGTGACCACGACATCCTTCACCCGGCCCGCATCGACCTCACGCAGAAACTGCGAATAAGGGATTTCGCGGGAGCCCGTCTGCGCCGGCGCCGTCTGAAACATACTGAACAGGGCGATCAGCAGAAGCGCGATGATCGCCCACAAGGCAAAATTACGTAAGTTAGGGTTCATTGAACTCCCCAGCACTGGAACAGCCGCCTCATGGCGACCGTCTTATTCATTCTAACATAGGGTTGCGCCGTGCTGTTGCCAAGGCAATCCCCCAGGTCAGATGGTTTTTCCGTCAATACTTCTAAAAGGCAGTCCCGCATAGGGCGCCATCGCGAAAACCGCCGAAAGCCTGTCGGCAAAGATGAAATCAAATCGTGTCAAAAAGCGGTCGAAGGGTGCGAAATAGGGCACCAGATGAATTGCTGCGACAGATTCCGGAGGTAAGGGGGGCTCATGTGACGATAGCACGGGCGCCGATGCGACGGCGCGTTTCCATGCGGACTTGGGCAGGTGCCTCATATTCTCCCTCATTCCTGTGGCCTCAGGGCTTTGCCCGAGTGATGTCACAGGAATCCAGCCACCGCGCGTCCGCGCGGTGAATGACTCCGTATACAGCGGAAGAAAGTCTTCCGCGCCCAAGGACTTGGGCGCATTGGCTTCCTGTGACATCACTCGGGCAAAGCCCTGAGGCCACAGGAATGAGGGGGAGCGTGTAGCAGCCGCTTCGACTTTGATCGGAGCGACCAACCCGTTGCTCGCATAAAACCGTCCATCCCACACCCCCGCCTCTCCCGGCTGCAAAATCATCGGTACGATCCCCCGGTTCTCCCGCGAGAGATAAAGCCCATCACGCCTGCAATCGAACACCACTCGACCGACAGTCATCCGCCCCGGTTCCCCGCCAGTGACAAATGAGAGAAGGCGCTCCATCTGCACCCTCCCCGGCACGAATGGCTGTCCGCCGAAGACGGCCGTCAGGCGGCCGAGCGCATAGTCCAGAACGGCGCGATCCTGCCGCAACCCATCCGGCGCCACATGCCCAAGCAGGCCGCCATGAAGTCTGAAATGGCGATCCAGCCATTCGGCGGCGCGCACAGACAACGCCAGCCGTGTTTCCCAGGCCGCGCGAATATCCGTCTCCATCACAGGATCCGCAGATAACTGCCGGCGCACCCGCACGCGCTCGTAATTCACATCCTCATTGCTGGGGTCGTCGATCCACGAAACACCCTGATCTTTGAGCAAAGCGCGGATATCTCCCCGGCTGGAAAAGAGAAGCGGCCGCAAGATCCAGAACCGCCGGTCGAAGAGCACCGCATCGGCGATACCTGATGAAAGCTGTTCCGTTCGCCTGCCGCGCATCTGCAATGTTTCGCGCTGATCATCGACCGTATGGCCGGTGACGATGAGATTGGCGCCGAGCCTTTCCGCCGATTCCGCCAAGAGGTCGTAGCGCGCCTCGCGGGCCGCGGCCATGATGCCGGTTTTCGGCTTTTCGCCCTGCCAGGCTGCGATGATGTGGGGAATGCCGAGCGATGCACAGAGCGCGGCTACCTGTTGCGCTTCGTCCGCGGAGCCGGCCCGCAGCCCGTGATCGACGGTGGCAGCACAGAGTGAAAACTTGAGATGAGGCGCGGCCTTGACGGCGTCGTCGAGAAGGAGAAGCAGGCCGGTGGAATCGCTGCCGCCCGAGATCGCGACGAGAATGCGCGCAGGACTTTGAAGCGATTCGAGAAACTGGAGGATTGCCTGTCGAGGCGATGCGGCTTCCGGAGACATTCCGGAAGACCTTAGCAGGCGAGGCGTTTCTGTTCGCTCGCAACCTTGCTTATGACGGCGCGTGACGCCTTCGGATAGCGCTTCGAGACTTCGCGCAACGTCGCGCAGGCCGTCTCCTTATTATCGAGGGCAGCAAGCGACATGCCGAGTTTCAGCAGCATTTCCGGCGCCTTTTCCGAGCTGCCGTATTTCTGATGCGCGTTGAGGAAAGTCTTGGCAGCCTCGTTATATTTACCCTGCGAATAGAGCGCTTCGCCGAGCCAGAAATTGGCATCGGCCGCCCGCGCGCTGCTCGGGTAACGGGCAATGTACTGGTTGAATTCCTGCTCTGCCGTGCCGTAATCGCCGGAAAGAACGTGGCCGTACGCCGCCTTGTATTGATCCGCCTCACTGCCGAGCGATGCCGTCTGCTGCGGTGTGCGGCCACTGGCATCGGGAATCGGACCGGACCCGATGGTGGCATTTTCGTCGACGGTTCCGCCGATCGGGTTGCCGTTCTGATCGAAGTCGATCGAGCCAAGCTGCTTCGGCGGCTGGCCGAGGCCGGTATTATCGGGCACATCGGTGGAGGGAGCCGTTTCGGCTCCCTGCGGTGCTTGGATCACCCTGGCCACATCGTCCCCGCCGGACGCTGCCGGAGCGGCATCAGTCTCGCTCTTCTTGACAGGAGCCTTGGCGCCACCGCTGCCGGCACCGGTCTTTTCGAGCTGCTGGAAGCGGAATTCATTATCTTCCTGCTGCTTGCGGATCGTCTCCTGCATCTGCAGCAGCTGGAAGCTCATCTCCTCGATCCGGCCGTTCAGCTGCCGCAGCTGCTCTTCGAGCTGCTGCACGCGAATCTCGGCGTCGCCGCTCTGCACCTTGACAACGGGCGCTGCCGCTTGGTTCTCCGCGGATCGGCCGCCGAGATGCAGCCCGAAGAACGAGGCCGAATAGGCCACCCGCTCACTCCCGGTCACAGCCGCGAGGCACAGCATGCCTGCCACGACAAGTTTCTTCATATGTATCGTCCTGTCCCAGTGATTCTTCGCGCCTTGAGGCACGAACAGGAGATTTTTCCAATTGCTGTCAAAAAGCAACGGAGTCTGGCCAAAGTGTGGTCAAAAAGAAAAGGCGGCCCCTGATGGGACCGCCTTTAGAAAACGAATTATGTCGGCAAATTACATGCCGGCGCCGCCGAGCACGGTGACCGCGCGGCGGTTCTGCGACCAGCAGGAAATATCGTCGCAGACGGCGACCGGACGTTCCTTGCCGTAGGAGATCGTCTTCATGCGCTGCGCCGGAACACCGCGCGAAGCGAGGTAATCCTTGGCGGCAGCGGCACGGCGGGCGCCGAGCGCGAGGTTGTATTCGCGCGTGCCGCGTTCGTCGGCATGACCTTCGACAGTGATCTGGTAGTTCGGATAACGGGCGAGCCACTGCGCCTGACGGTCGAGCGTCTGCGAGGCATCGGCACGGATCGACGAGGAGTCGGTATCGAAGAAGATGCGGTCGCCGACATTGACCGTGAAGTCCTGGGCCGAACCCGGCGTTGCGGCACCACCCGCGCCGGCGCCGAGGCCGAGCTCACCAGCGCTGTTCGGCGGCTTCTTTGCGCAGCTTGCAAGCGCGAGACCGGCCAGAAGCGCGATCATGACGGGGTTTCGGGCGAAATTCTGCATGCGGCTCATTGCCGGGGTGTGAATTCGGCTCATGGCCGGGTCTCCTTGCGATTTCAGGGTTTCCGGACAGTAACCGCACTCGGTTAACCGCCCCTCAAAGATTATGGTTAACAATTTACTGATTTGTCCCGTAGTCGCCCGTTTCCATGATTCTGGGGCGACAAGAAGGCATTGCCGCGCTTGCTACTCCAGAAGCGGCGACCAGGCCGGGTCGGAACCGTAGGTCGGCGTCTTGACGAGTTGTTCGTTGTAGCCGGTCAGGTCGATCGAATAGAGCTGCGGACCGCCGGAGCCCGCCGCCTGGCGGAAGAACATCAGCACGCGGCCGTTCGGCGCCCAGGTCGGACCCTCATTGTGGAAGCCGGTGGTCAGGATGCGCTCGCCCGAACCGTCCGGCTTCATCACGCCAATCGAGAACTTGCCGCCGGCCTGCTTGGTGAAGGCGATGAGATCGCCGCGCGGCGACCACACCGGGGTCGAATAGGAGCCGTCACCGAAGGAAATGCGGGTCTGGCCGGAACCATCGGCATTCATCACATAGATCTGCGGCTTGCCGCCACGGTCGCTCTCGAAGCTGACGCGCGCACCATCGGGCGAATAGGAGGGCGAAGTGTCGATCGCCGCCGTCGAGGTCAACCGCGTCGTCGTGCGCGAGCGCAGGTCCATCGTATAGATGTTGGAATTGCCTTCCTGTTGCAGGCTCATGATCACTTTCTGGCCATCAGGCGAAAAGCGCGGCGAGAAAGTCATGCCGGGGAAATTACCGACGACCTCGCGCTGCCCGGTTTCCAGCTGCAGCAGATAGACGCGCGGCTGTTGATTGGCGAAGGACATGTAGGTGACTTCCTGCCGGTTCGGCGAGAAGCGCGGCGTCAGCACGAGATCGCTGCCGTCGGTCAGCATGCGCACGTTGAAGCCGTCTTGGTCCATGATCGCCAGCTGCCGCTTGCGCTGCTGCTTCGTGCCGGATTCGGAGACGAAGACGACGCGGGTGTCGAAATAACCCTCTTCACCGGTGATCTGCTTGTAGATCGCATCGGCGATGATGTGGGCAACACGGCGCCAGTTCTCCGGCTGGGTATAGAACTGCTGACCGGTCATCTGCTGGCCGGCAAATGTATCCCAGAGGCGGAACTCGGCGCGCAGGCGGCCGTCCGCTTCCTGTGTGACACGACCAGTTACCAGCGCCTGGGCATTGATGACCTTCCAGTCCTCGAACCGCGGCGAAGCGTCCGGATTAGAAATCTTCTCGATGAAGGCTGTCTTGTTGATCGGCGCAAACAGACCGGAACGCTGCAGGTCGGCGGCGATCACCTGCGAGACCTGCGCGCCCATGTTGCCCTGAAGGAAATCCGTCACAGCAATCGGCAATGGCTGGACGTTACCCTTGTTGATGTTGATCTCGACCAGCGCATTCGCCGGTGTCGCGAACGCAGCAATGGTCATGAGACCGGCAGCGACCGCAATCGCGCGGAAAAAGGAACACTTGTTCATGGAGTAAAAGCCTTTCAGCATTTAAATTCCCAGATCGCTCGGGTCGAAATTGACGACGACTTCGCTCCAGGCATCGTATTTGTCTTTTGGAAGGGAGGAGAAAGGTGCCGATTTCATGATGGCGCGATAAGCGCCGCCGGCGAGTGCCCGGCGCGTCGACTCGTTATCACCACCGACTGCCTCGACCTCCGGCTCGCCGACAATATTGCCGTCCTGGTCGAGATTCATGTGGACCTTGATGCGAACGTCGCCCATGCCTTCCATGCCGGGGATGACCGTCCAGTTCCCGGCGATGGCGCTCTTCAACGCATCCATCTCGCTCATCGACAGCTTGGAACCACCATTGCTCTTCTTGGCGCCCAGCGATGCCTCCTGCGTCGAGCGCTTGGCGCCGCCGGCGGAAGGATCGGTCTTGTTCAGCAAGGCTGAAATTTCGTCCGCATTGAAATCGCTTTTCATCGATGAAGCCGATTTCGCCGTTTCCTGCTTCTGGTCCGCCTTCTTCTTCTCGGTCGGCTTGTCAGCGGTCTTCGGCTGCTCCTGGGCCTTTTCCGGCGGTTTTTCGGCTGGCTTCTGCGGTTCCGGCGGCTTTACCTGCGGCTTGACGACTGGCGTCGGCACCTTGTCCGGCAACGCCTCTGCATCCGGCTTTGGCGGCTCCTCAGGCTTGGCCTGTTCTTCCGGCGGCTTTTCTTCGGGCTTCGGCGGCGTCACCTCGACCGGCTTAGGCGGCGGAATGGAAGCAACTTCTTTCGGCTGCTCGACTTCTGTTTCCTCCTTGACGATATCCTTGACATCGTTCGGGACAGGATCGGTCTTCGGCAGCGGCTTATCGCTCGAATTCGCTGCCGCAGCTTCCGTATTGCTGGGCTTGGCGTTCGGAACCGGCGGCGTCTTCAGGTCGATATTGTTATCGCCGGCGTTTTCGGCCGGTTGCGCGATCGGCGGCCGCGTCGTCGGCACAGGCGCCGATGTCTCCTTCTTCGGAGCCTTCTTGTCGCCCTGCTGCATCTGGGTGATGGATTCCACCGGCACGAGATCGACCGGCATCGCCTCGAAATCCTCCACCTTGAAGGATTCCGGCGCGCCAAGCGATACCATCGCCCAGGTCAACACCAGGCAGTGCAGAACAGCAGATGTGACGACGCTGGTCTTCATCTTGAACGCTACTGGTCCTTCTTCTGCTGCGTCACCAGGCCGATATTCTTGAAGCCGGCGCCCTGGATGCGCGCCATGACGTCGGCGATGACGCCGTAGGGCGCCGTTGCATCACCGCGCACGAAGATGCGTTCGTTATACCCCGTAGTGGCGATCGCCTCGAGCTTGGCGGCGATCTCGGCGGCTGGGATCGGCGTTTCCTGCAGGAACACCTCGCCGTCGTTCTTGACGGAGATGGTGATCGGCTGCGTCTCGGAATTCAGTGCCTTGGCCTGCGTTTCCGGCAGGTCGATCGGCACGCCGACGGTCATCATCGGTGCTGCGACCATGAAGATGATCAGAAGCACCAGCATGACGTCGACGAGTGGCGTCACGTTGATTTCGGAGATGACGGCCTTGTTCCGACCGCCGCGACGGCGGCGTCCGCCGCCCCCGCCGCCATTGCCTCCAACAGCCATACCCATGTCAGTATTCTCCGTTGGTTACTGAGCGGCAGCGCGCGGCTGCAGCTTCTCGTCGATCTGGCGCGAAAGTATGGCGGAGAATTCATCCGCGAAACCTTCCATGCGCGCCGAGAGCTTGCCGGCATCGGCGGAGAACTTGTTGTAGGCGATGACCGCCGGGATAGCGGCGACGAGGCCGATCGCGGTGGCGAGCAGCGCTTCGGCGATACCGGGAGCAACGACCGCGAGATTGGTCGACTTCGAACCGGCGATCGCCTGGAACGAGGTCATGATGCCGACGACGGTGCCGAACAGGCCGATGAACGGACCGGCAGAACCGATGGTCGCAAGCGATCCGAGACGGGCGCCGAGATATTCTGTTTCACGAGCGAGCGTCACGTCCATCGCGCGGTCGATACGCATCTGCAGGCCGATCGGCGAGCGGGCGCCGCGTTCGAAGGATTTCTTCCACTCGCGCATGGCCGCGACGAAGATCGACGCCAGGCCGGTATTGTTGCGCTCCGACAGGGAGCGATAGAGTTCTTCCAGCGACTGGCCCGACCAGAACACCTGTTCGAACTTATCGAACTGGCGCCGTGCGCGGCCATAGGCCAGGTATTTGTCGATGACGATCGCCCAGGTCCACACAGAGGCTGCGATGAGCCCGAGCATGACGAGCTTGACGACGATGCCGGCCTGCATGAAAAGCGACCAGAGGCTGACGTCCGTCGTGGCTGCTGCCAATCCTACTTGTTCCATTGATCCAAAATCCCCGAATCCAAACGCCCGGTGCTGGACCGGGCGGCACAAAGTGATCTCGCAAGAAGTGTCCGGCGGCCGCCGCCCAAAGCCCTGGTCAAGCTTCCAAGCTCATCTTCCGCCTTCTTGCCGTCAAATTTGGTCAAAGGAAGGCGTGCACCGCACAAACTCCGACTTTCCCAGTAAGACACTATTATGGTTAATAGATCGTTAGTGCCGGACCGTGACAGCAAGCCTGTATTCGCAAGATTTTATTCCTGGATTACTTGACCGGAGCAAGCTCCGGCTGCCGAAAGAGCGCTCATCCCGCGGCGCGGAAATTCCTTCACATAAAGATCAAGTTTTTACAAGGCCGAATTTCGACCGATTCGGCGCTATAGAGGCGTGCTGCCTTCCAGGAACTTCGCCGCCAGCGTTTCCGGCAGCCGTCGCGGCCGCCCCTTGGCATTGATGACGGCGATGATCACCTTGGCCGAAATCAGCAGCATCTCGCCGCAACGGATCTGCTGGTCAAGCACCATCTTGGCGCCGCCGGCCTTCTCGGTGTGCGTGAGGATCGTCAGCACATCGTCCATGCGCGCCGGGCTCTTGAAATCGATCTCCATGCGATGGACGACGAAGACGAGCCCCTCCTCGTCGGCGCTGACGAGTTCGCGCTGCTCGACGCCGAGGCAGCGCAGATAATCGGTGCGGCCGCGTTCAAGAAAATGCAGATAGCGGGCGTGATAGACGAGCCCGGAGAAATCCGTGTCCTCATAATAAACCCGCTGGACGAGGCGATGTCCGGCCTCCGTCAGCTCTCCCGAAATGGAAAAAGGGCGTTCCGTCATAATTTTCTCCAAACTGAGGTGCCCTCTTTGGCGCAACGCTTCTCAACAGGCAAGCATCGAATGCCCGGCAGGCAGGTAGTGAACGCGTCGCCGCCAGGCATTGAATGATTGTCATAATTCCTAACTATTCCCGATAACGAGCGACCGATCAGGAGACGATACGATGAAGATTGCGGTTATGGGCGGAGACGGTTTCATTGGTTGGCCAACGTCGCTGCATCTCTCCGACGCCGGTCACGACGTCCATATCCTCGACAATCTCTCACGCCGCTGGATCGACACCGAACTCGGCGTTCAATCGCTAACGCCGATGGATTCGATCCAGGAGCGCACCCGCATCTGGCATGCCGAAACGGGACGCCGTATCCACTTCAACCTGATCGATCTCGCCAGGGATTACGAACTGCTGAAGAAATGGCTTTCCGAGAATCGCCCCGATGCCATCATCCATTTCGCCGAACAGCGGGCGGCGCCCTATTCGATGAAGAGCGACCGTCATAAGAACTACACTGTCAACAACAATGTCAGCGCCACGCACAACCTTTTGAACGCCCTGACCGAGCTCAACCTCGACGCCCATCTCATCCATCTCGGCACCATGGGCGTCTACGGCTATTCGACGGTCGGCGCGGCGATCCCGGAAGGGTACCTGCCGGTCGGCATTGAAACGGCGGGCGGCGAGACGGTCAGCCAGGAGATCCTCTACCCGTCCAATCCGGGCTCGATCTACCACATGACCAAGTGCCTGGATCAGCTTCTCTTCCAGTTCTACGCCAAGAACGACAGCTTGCGGATCACCGACCTGCACCAGGGCATCGTCTGGGGCACGCATACCGAACAGACGCGCCGCCACGCGCAGCTCATCAACCGTTTCGACTATGACGGCGATTACGGCACGGTGCTGAACCGCTTCCTCATCCAGGCGGCGATCGGTTATCCGCTGACCGTTCACGGCACCGGCGGCCAGACCCGCGCCTTCATCCATATCCAGGATTCGGTGCGCTGCATTGAGCTGGCGCTCAAGAATCCTCCCGCCCGCGGCGCCCGCGTCGAAATCTTCAACCAGATGACGGAAATCCACCGGGTGCGCGACCTTGCCGAAATGATCGCCAGGATCAGCGGCGCCACGATTGCCTGGCTGCCCAATCCACGCAAGGAAGCCGCCGAAAACGAGCTGATCGTTCGCAACGAAAAGTTCCTCGATCTCGGCCTCGAACCGATCACGCTGGAAACAGGGCTGCTCGGCGAGATCGTCGACGTCGCGAAGAAATTCGCCTATCGCGTCGACCGCGCCCGTGTGCCGGCCGTCTCCGCCTGGACCAGGGACATTGCCGCGACGATCAACCACGATCCGGAAGGCAAGCGGCTGAAATCGGTGTCATGAGCAGGAGCGAATTCGCATTGAAGGATATAAAACTCCCTCACCCCTCCGTGACACTGGCGTCTGCGCTGTGAATGGTTCCTTCCGCCCACCCCACGCTCCGTCATGCTCGGCCTTGAGCCGAGCATCCACACCGCCTCCCTCAGCAGCAGTCGCATGGATCCCAGGCGCAAGGCCTGGGATGACGGAGAGTCTGGTCGGCCTTCTCGCCAAACTCGCCGCCGGTGTACAGAGAAACACCTCGGCGGATGGTTCATGAAGGCGGTGATGGCGCACGTGACCCCACACCCACGCTCCCGTTTCGCCTACGTCACCCTCGTGACCAACCGCGACTACGCCATGGGTGCGACCGCGCTTGCCCGCTCCCTCCGCCGAACCGGCACCAGCGCCGACATCGTCGTCCTCCTTACCGGCGGCGTCGATGCAGCCGCCCTCGCCCCGCTCGCGACCCTCGGCTGCCGCCTGATCGAAGTCGAGCACTTGCCGCTGTCTGCCGCCTTCAACGAACGCCACGCCCGAGGCCAACTCCATTCCGCAGCGCCTTTCACCAAGGGCCGCAAGCCGGCGTTCCATTCGCCGCTCGACAATTTCTGCAAGCTCAGGCTCTGGCAGCTCGTCGAATACGAGCGCTGCGTCTTCATCGACGCCGATGCCCTCGTGCTGAAAAACGTCGACAGGCTCTTCCTTTATCCGGAATTTTCCGCCGCCCCCAATGTCTACGAAAGCCTCGCCGATTTCCACCGCATGAATTCCGGCGTTTTCGTCGCCACGCCGGCGCATGACACGTTCCGGCACATGCTCGAAAGGCTCGACACGCCGGAAGTCTTCTGGCGCCGCACCGATCAGACCTTTCTTGAGACCTTCTTCTCGGATTGGCACGGCCTGCCGGTCTATTTCAACATGCTGCAATATGTATGGTTCACCATGCCGGCGCTTTGGGACTGGAAGAGCGTCTCGATCCTGCACTACCAGTATGAGAAACCGTGGGAAAAAGATCATCCCAAGGCAGCGCAGCTACAACCTTTGATCGATTTATGGCATCGTTTCCACGATGGTGGCGATGTGCCCGAGGTCGCGGCGCTGGACAATCCGGAAGGGGCAGCATGAAGGTATTGGTATCCGGCGGAACCGGTCTCGTCGGCCGTTATGTTGTCGAGGAACTTCTGACCGCCGGCTATCAGGTGATCGTCGGCGGCCGCCGGGCGCCGCATCCCCGCCTTTTCTCCCGCCCGGTCGAGTTCGCAGCGCTCTCCCTCGATCCCGACCAGGATCAGATCGACATTTTCGACGACGCCTATTTCTTCGTCCACGCCGCCTTCAGCCATGTTCCCGGCAAATATCGCGGCGGCGAAGGCGACGATCCGACGACCTTCCACAGGTTGAACCTCGACGGCACCGTCCGGCTTTTCGAAGCGGCCAGACGCGCCGGCACGCGTCGCTGCGTCTTCATCTCCAGCCGTGCTGCCTACGGCGAACATCCGCCCGGAACCGAGCTCACAGAAACGATGCTGCCGAAGCCGGAGACGCTCTACGGCCAGATCAAACTCGACGCCGAAGGCGCGCTGAGCCATCTCTCGACGCCGGGTTTTGCCGGCGTCAGTCTGAGGGCGACCGGCATCTATGGCGATCTTTCGCCGAACAAATGGGACGGCCTCATCGCCGATTATCGCGCCGGCCGGCCGGTCGCTGCCCGCGCGGCAACGGAGGTCCACGGCCGTGATCTCGGGCGGGCGGTGCGGCTGATGCTGGAGACGGAAAGCACCCGCATCGCCGGCGAGATCTTCAACGTGTCGGACATCGTCGTCGACACCCGCGACATCCTTGCCCCCATCCGCCGTGAGACGGAATGTCGTCATGCGCTGCCGGCTACGGCCGACAGGACAGCGCTCAATCCGATGAGCACGGCAAAAATCCGCGCGCTCGGCTGGATGCCGGGTGGAATCCCTCTGTTCGAGGAAACGATGCGGCGGCTGGTCGTCGTGCTACCGACATCGGCACACGAATCGACGCAGGAGCGATCGGCATCCTCGTCTGACGATCGGCGGCCGCAGGCTGACACGGCGTGAAACCGCCGCGCTCCCGTCGCACCCTGCATTTGCATCGGACCTCCAGCCGTCTATGCTCGGCCAAACCTCTCACATCTGGCAGATCGAATGACCGCACGAGAACTGAAAGCGCAGTTGCGCAATGAACGGCTGGCCGCCCGCGACGCCATCGCTCCTGAAGAGCGTATCTCCAAAAGTCTTGCAATGGCGGATCATGCCGGCGAGGCGGTCGCCTTTGCGCCCGGCACGATCGTCTCCGGTTTCCTGCCGATCCGGTCCGAGGCCGATCTGCGACCGCTGATGGCCCGGTTTGCAGCGCGCGGCGCGCGGCTCTGCGTGCCGGCGATCCTCGACAAGCAGACCATCGCCTTTCGGGAACTGACGCAAGACGTGCCTCTCATCGAGACCGGCTTCGGCACGGTGGCCCCCGGCACGGAGGCCGAGATTCTCGATCCCGAGATCATGCTGGTGCCGCTTTCGGCCTTCGATATCCGCGGCCATCGCATCGGCTACGGCGCCGGCTACTATGACCGCGCCATCAGCCGGCTAAGAGAGAAACGCCTGCATCCGAAGCTGATCGGCATTGCATTCGACTGCCAGGAAGTGGCACATGTGCCCGACGAGCCGCATGACATAAGCCTGGATGCCATCCTGACAGAAAGCGGCCTGCGCTTTTTTGCCTCTTGGATTGGATAGGGAATGCGGCTGCTTTTTTTGGGTGACATGGTCGGCAAGACGGGGCGCACGGCGGTCTGGGACCGCCTCCCCGGCCTGATCTCCGACCTCCGGCTCGATTTCGTCGTCGTCAACGGCGAGAACGCCGCTGGCGGCTTCGGCATCACCGAGGACATTTTTCTGGAAACGATCAATGCCGGCGCAGATGTGGTAACGACCGGCAATCACGTCTGGGACCAGAAGGAAGCGGTCGCCTTTGCCGGGCGCCACGATCAGTTTCTGCGGCCGGCGAATTATCCCCAAGGCACGCCCGGCCGCGGCTCCGGTCTTTTCTATGCCAGGAACGGCGCGCGCGTGCTTGTTGCCAATGTCATGGGCCGGGTCTTCATGCATCCGGAACTCGACGATCCGTTCAAATCGGCGGAGGTGATCCTCGACGCCTGCCCGCTGAAGGAGCAGGCCGATGCGATCATCTTCGATTTCCATGCGGAAGCGACCAGCGAGAAACAGTGTTTCGGCCATTTCGTCGACGGCCGCGCCAGCTTCGTCGTCGGCACCCATACCCATGTGCCGACCGCCGATGCGCAGATCCTCAACGGCGGCACGGCCTATATGTCGGATGCTGGCATGTGCGGCGATTACGATTCCTCGCTCGGCATGGACAAGGAGGAGCCGCTCAACCGCTTCATCTCCAAAATGCCGAAAGGCCGCATGGAAGCGGCGAGCGGCCCGGCGACGATCTGCGGCGTCGGCGTCGAGATTTCTGATGCGACGGGACTGGCCGAAAAGATCGCGCCGCTGCGGCTCGGGCCGCGCCTGGCCGGGACCGTGCCGGAGTTCTGGCGGTAACCCACCACGACCAACACGCAAATGTGAGCAGCCCCGGTCTGGACCCCCGCGACCTCTTGCCGCATTCTCCGGCCTTCACGTGAAAGCGCCGGAGGGGTGGCATGAGGCCGCAACATCTTGTCCTCGCGATCGCATGCCTTGCCGCCTTCATCGTGTCAGGTCGCGCAGCAACGGCGCAGGAACAGCGAGCGCCCGTCAGCCAGTGCCAGGCGATCGCGCAGACCATCCCCAAGGCGACCTTCGCCAGCTTTTCCGGCCCCCAGCCGGTCGCACCTGCCGTCGCCGAGGGCGAGGATGTCAAATTCACCTTCCTCGGCCACTCCACTTTCGAGATCGATACGCCCGCCGGCATCATCATCGCGACCGACTATAACGGCTGGTACCGGCCGGCGGCGCTTCCAGACGTCGTGACGATGAACAAGGCTCACACGACCCACTTCACCTTGACGCCTGAGCCGGGGATCAAGCATGTGCTGCATGGCTGGAGCGATGTTCCCGGCGAGGCAGCGAAGATCGATCTTGCGGTCGGCGACGCCTATATCCGCAACATCGCCACGGATATCCGCTTCAGCTATGGCCTCGGCGGCTCGCAGCAGAATGGAAACTCGATTTTCGTCTTCGAAATTGCCGGCCTTTGCATTGGCCATCTCGGCCATCTGCATTACGAGCTGACGGATACCCATTATACCGAGATCGGCCGCCTCGACGTCGTCATGGTGCCGGTCGACGGCGGCCTGACCATGGGCGCCGACAGCATGAGCCGTGTCATCAAGCGGCTGCGCTCGTCGCTGATCCTGCCGATGCACCGCCGCGGCCCACCGGTCAGTGCCTTCGTAGCCATGTTCGGCAAGGACTTCGATGTCGCTTATGCGCCCGATGACAGCATCACCGTCTCCATGCGCACGCTGCCGAAGAAGCCGCTGATCTACGTCATGAAAGGCGTGCAGTAAGAAGATCCGGCGGGTTCCTCGAAGCCTTGCGTATCAGGCAAACTGCAGGTGGCGTTTCACGCCGACGTCGGGCATCTTGTCGTCGTCGAGATTGGCCTTGGCGATCTCCCACCCGAATTTCAAGGTGTTGCCGGTGGAAACCCAGATCTCGGCATCATCGACATGCAGGGAAAGCATGGTGAGTTTCGGGTCTTTCTTGCCGCCGTCATACCAGGCCGCTACCATCGAACTCCAATATTCCTCGATCTTGGAAGGATCGGGGCGTACCTCGATCACGCCGGAAAGGCAGGCGTGATAATCGTGATCCTTACCGATGACGCAAAAATGCGCGCGGCTGCCGGGCTTGATGGCGCGGACGATATCGGCGTCGGTCTTGGTGAAGAACCAGATGGTGTTGGTGGTGGGATCGGCATGCGGCGCCATCGGCTGCATGTGCATATCAAGCCCGGAAATTCCAAGCATGCCGGCATGAACGCCGTTGACCTGATCCCAAAGCTGACGTGCGGGTTGCTCCCGCGCCTCGCTGAGACTTGCCATGACCGTTCCTTTCCGTTGGATGGAGTTCGATTGAAACGTCATCCTTTCGCCTTTGTTCCGAACTGCTTTTCCCTTGAACAGGTGCCGTTTCGCTCTTATAAGGCGCCCCATTCCGAACAATGAGACGTGAACAGGGGTGCCATGGCTGGCCATTCACAGTTTAAAAACATCATGCACCGCAAAGGCCGTCAGGATGCCGTGCGGTCGAAAATGTTCTCGAAGCTTGCGCGCGAAATCACCGTTGCCGCCAAGGCCGGCCTGCCCGACCCGTCGATGAACGCCCGTCTTCGCCTGGCGATCCAAAACGCCAAGGCCCAGTCGATGCCGAAGGACAACATCGACCGCGCCATCAAGAAGGCAGCCGGCGCCGACAGCGAAAACTACGACGAGGTCCGCTACGAGGGCTACGGCCCGGGCGGCACGGCGATCATCGTCGAGGCCCTGACCGACAATCGCAACCGCACCGCCTCCAACGTCCGCTCGATCTTCACCAAGGCCGGCGGCGCCCTCGGCGAAACCGGCTCCGTGTCCTTCTCCTTCGACCATGTCGGTGAAATCACCTACAAACTTTCCGTCGGCGACGCCGACAAGGTAATGGAAGCCGCGATCGAAGCCGGCGCCGACGACGTCGAGACCGACGAAGAGGGCCACTACATCACCTGCGCCTTCGAAGCCCTCGGCGAAGTATCGAAAGCGCTGGAATCCGGGCTCGGCGAAGCCGAAACCGTCAAGGCCGTCTGGCGCGCCCAGAACAATGTGCCGGTGGACGAAGAAAAAGCCCAGTCGCTGATGAAGCTCATCGACAGCCTGGAAGACGATGACGACGTACAGAACGTCTATTCCAACTTCGAGGTATCGGAAGAAGTGCTGGCCAAGCTCTCGGCCTGAGTTTTTCGGCACATCCCGATGGAAAACCCGGCTGCAGCGCCGGGTTCAGTTTGTTGACCAACCTTGCTCTTTACTCGCCGTCATCCTCGGCCTTGTGCCGAGGATCTGCTGCAACCACGGCAGATGCTCGGGACAAGCCCGAGCATGACGAAAGAGTGGTTGGCCGCCTTTGAACCCAGTTGCGACGCCGGGCTCCTTCTGACGGGTAGCCCTCGCCTCGCATAGGATGTTCCGCTCTCAAAGGCGCTCGTTACGAACCCCTATGCGGCCACCCGCATGAAGTTTCCCAGGCCTGCGAATAGTTCCACCGATCTCAGCCGCGCCTCGATATCATGGATCGGCATGGAGATGATCACCTCGTCGGCCTGCGTTTCCTTGAGAAACGCCGTCAGCTTTGCCTCTGCCGTCTCCGGCGAGCCGACCACGGCATAACGCAGCGTGTGTTCGACGTTCATCTTCTCCATCGGCGACCAGAACGCCTCCATATCCGTCACCGGACGCGGGAACGGGCCGCGGACATTGCGGCGCAGGTTGACGAACTGTTGCTCGGCGGAGGTGAAATGATAGCGCGCCTCCTCGTCCGTCGCCGCCACCGCGCCCATGACGCCGACCATCACATACGGCTTGTCGAGCGTTGCCGAGGGCTGGAAGCGGTCGCGGTAGATCGCGATCGCATCGAGCAGCATATCGGGCGCAAAATGCGAGGCGAAGGCATAGGGAAGCCCGAGCATGGCGGCGAGCTGGGCGCTGTAGAGGCTGGAGCCGAGCAGCCAGATCGGAATATGCGAGCCATTGCCGGGGACGGCAAGGATCGCCTGGTTCTCGACCGGCGTGCCGAGCAGTTGCTGCAGTTCCACCACGTCGTTCGGGAAGCTGTTGGCGCCGGCCTCGAGATTGCGCCGCAGCGCCTGCGCCGAGCGCATATCCGTCCCCGGCGCGCGCCCGAGACCGAGATCGACGCGGCCGGGGAAGAGCGCCTCCAATGTGCCGAACTGCTCGGCGATGACGAGCGGAGAATGATTGGGCAGCATGATGCCGCCGGAGCCGATCCGGATGCGCTTGGTCGCCGCCCCGACATGCGCGATGACGACGGCGGTGGCCGCGCTGGCGATTCCCGGCATGCCGTGATGTTCGGCGAGCCAGAAGCGCTTGTAACCGAATTCCTCGGCCTTGCGAGCCATGCGAGCCGAACTCTCGAGCGACTGAGCAACAGTGCTGCCTTCGGCAACGGGGGAAAGGTCGAGGATGGAAAAGGGAACCATGGGAAACCTGCCGGGCAGTTGAAGGGTGCCGTCTATGTAGGTTCGCGCCCACGCTATTCCAAACCGTCAACGCAAACAAAAAGGGCCGCGAGACGGCGGCCCTTGTGTCGGTTCGGATGCGGTAGCCTACCGGTGACGGCGCAGCACATGCACCTCGGCGCTCGGCTTGTGATCGCCGGGCGGCAGCGTGAAATTGCCGAGCTGGCGATCCATTTCCAGGGCTTCCGTCGCCAGCCGGTGGATCGCCGCCGTCGTCTCCTCGACCATAGCGGCGTTCTGCTGCGTCATCGCGTCGAGTTCGGCAACGGCGCTGTTGATCTCGCGCAGCGTATTGGCCTCCTCGCGGGTCGATTCCATGATCTCGTGGATCTTCCCGTTGATCGCCTCGACGTGGCCGCCGATGCCCGTCAGCGCAGCACCCGCCTTTTCGACCAGCGACACGCCACTTTCCACTTCATGCGTCGATTTCTGCAGCAGACTGGAGATTTCCTTGGCCGCGCTCGATGAGCGCTGGGCAAGCTCGCGCACCTCCATGGCGACGACAGCAAAACCCTTGCCGGATTCGCCGGCGCGCGCCGCCTCGACACCGGCATTGAGCGCCAGAAGATTGGTCTGGAAGGCGATATCGTCGATGACGGAGATGATCGTGTTGATCTGGCGTGAGGAGGTCTGGATCGCCTCCATCGCCGCGATCGTCTCGCGCATGATCTGGCCGGAGCCGGTCGTCTCCTTCTTGGCGTCGCGGGCGATGCGCTCGGCCTGTTCGGCCCGCTCGATCTGCCGGCGGACTGACTGGGTGATGGCGCTGATCGCATTCGCCGTCTCGGTGATCGAGCCGGCCTGGCGCTCGGTGCGCCCGGCAAGCTCGTCGGCGCCGGTCCGCATCTCCTCGGAGCCGGCGCGCACCGCCATCGAGTTGCCGCCGATGGCCGTCATGGTTTCGCTCAGCGTCGCGAGCGCCTCGTTGAAATTGATGCGCAGGCTTTCGAGCTCGTTCGGGAAGCGTGTGTCGATCTGATAGGCGAGATCCCCGCTCGCCAGATGATGCAGGCCCTCATCGATCGCCTCGACCACCTGCTGCAGCGACTTCGCCTCGGCCTCGCGCTCGGCAAGGTTCTGCTGGCGGTCTTGCTCGGCCTGAAGGCGCGTCTCTTCGCTGGCGGCTTCCAGTTCGCGGCTTTCGATGAGCGACTGCCGGAAGCGGGCGAGCGCATTCGCCATCGTACCGATCTCATCCTTGCGGTTCAGGCTGCCGATCTCGCTGTCGAGCTTGCCGTCGGCGACATCGCGGGTGACGCCGGCAAGCCGCGCCAGTGGCGAGAACAGAAGGTTGGTAACAAGCCCGGTGGCGATCGCCATGACGACGAGCACGCCGATGCCGATTATCGTCAGCAAGGTGGCGATCTCGATCGAGCCGGCATTGAGCTCGCTGAGCAGCACGCTCTCGACCACGAGGAAGCGGTCGCCGCGATAGTCGATGCCGCGGACATAGGCGCGCGCTGAGCCGTCAGCCCTGTCGAAATCGGCCACCGTCATCGCCGAACTGGCAAGCGCGTCCTTGATGAAGGTGAAGGCGGTAGCATCGAGCGTCGCAAGCTTGCCGCCGGCATCGAGACCGATAGCGGAACCATCGGCGGAGACGATCGCCGCCCGCGCGGTGCTGCCCTGAACAATGCCCTTTGCAAGGATGCTGGTGACGATGTCGTCACGCACCTTGAACAGGATGATGCCTTTGGCGGCGCCGAGCTTGACAATCGGCACGGCATAGAAGATCGCCGACCTGCCGCTGGCGGCATCGACGCGAAGCCCGGAAAAGCCTGTCGGCGCGGCATCTTCGGTCGCCTTGGCGGTATTCTCCAGCGCCTTGGCGAAAGCGATGCCGGCGCCGGTCGTCTTCCAGGCGTCCGTCTTCAGATTCTCGGCGAAGTCGTCCAGCTTCTTGTAGGAATAGAGGACGGTACCGTCGAGATCGGCGATCAGCAGATCGCTGAAAGCGGTATCCGCGAGGTCGCGGGCGACCTCGCTCTGCGTCTTCTCGTGATTCGAAAAATAAAAACCGCTCGGCCCTTCCGGCTTCATCAGCTTCTCGCGCTGATCCGCCGGGTTGGGATTGGCCGTGATGAAAACTTTTTTCAGCTCGGCACGGGCATCACCGGAGGTTTTCTCGATGGTCTTCCAGCCGCTCTTCAGACTGGTGATCGACATCTGCAGCGCCTCGATGCGGGCGATGGAATTGGCCTGGTTCTCAAGCTGCGCCAGCTGGTCCTGCAGCATGTCGCCGCGGAAGATCAGCACGCTCTCCTTGGCCTTCAGCGCCTGCTCGTCGGAGATGCGGCTGCTGGCGAAATAGGCGAGCACGTCGATCACCGCGATCGACAGCACGGTCATCAGGATGAATGTGGCAATGACCTTGAAGGACAGGGATTGGAATCTCAGAGCCATGTCGACGAACCCCTTCTGAACGCGCCTGCCGGCGCGGGCAGGCAAGGCATGCCTGATCGACCGGTCTTCAAACAGAACATCGGGGGCTTATCTCTTTGCATGCGAGACCCCCTTCGTATTCGACACTAGAATTCAAGCATCTGTTTTAATTCGCGGTAAATGGAGCGGCTTAAATACGGGAAGGTTTTTGTTTTGTTCACATATCGATGGCACTTATTTTGCAGTCGCTATAGGTTGAACCATGCAAAATACGATTCGCATCGTCGGCATCGACCCCGGACTTCGCCGCACCGGCTGGGGAATCATCGACACATTGGGCAATTCCCTACGGTTTGTGGCCTCGGGAACCGTAACCTCCGATGGAGACATGGACCTCGCCTCCCGCCTCTGCCAGCTGCATGACGGCCTGGCGGAGGTTGTGCACGCTTACAAGCCGGATGAGGCCGCCGTCGAACAGACCTTCGTCAACAAGGACGCGGTTGCAACCCTGAAGCTCGGCCAGGCCCGCGGCATCGCCATGCTGGTGCCGGCGCGCGCCGGGCTGCAAGTCTCCGAATATGCCCCGAACGCCGTAAAGAAGGCTGTCATCGGCGTCGGCCACGGCGAAAAACGTCAGATTCACATGATGTTGAAGATCCTGATGCCGAAAGTCGAATTCAAAGGCGACGATGCCGCCGACGCCCTGGCGATTGCCATCTGCCATGCGCACAATCGCGGCAGCAATCGAATGCGGCAGGCACTGGCCGGCTGATCTGTTCTTGACTTGTTCCGAGGTAAGGATAATTCTTACTTTGAAGGAGCAACGAGATGCGCGTCACGTCCAAAGGCCAGGTCACCATCCCTCGCGACCTCAGGGAGCTTGCCGGCATCGAGGCCAACAGCGAGGTCATCTTCTCGATCGAGGGCGGCAAGCTCGTTCTCTCGCCGAAGAACGGCAAGCAGGAGATCGAGGATCGAGGTCGGCTCGACCGTTTCCTGCAGACGATCCGTCGTCTCGAAGGAACCGGTGATCAGGAGATCGATGCCGAAGACCTCATGTCGCTGACCCGTGATCGCTGATGGCGACGCTTGTCGATACAAACATCCTTGTCGACTTGGCCGTGGTCAGCTCGGACTGGCATGCCTGGTCGCGTCAGAAGATGCTCGATGTCTTCAAAGAGGGGCCAGTGCTCATAAACCCGATCATCTATTCCGAATTTTCCGTCCGCTACGGCGATGTGGATGAAGTCGAGCGCCTGCTTCCCCAGAATGAATTCCGCCGCGAGAATCTGCCTTGGCCGGCGGCTTTTGCCGCGGCTCAAGCCTTTCGGCTTTACCGTCGCGACGGTGGGGGACGCGAACGGATACCGCCCGATTTCCTCATCGGCGCCCATGCGGCGATCCGGGGCTATAGAATTTTGACCCGGGATCCCAGCGGATACAGGTCTTTTTTCCCCTCCGTGGAACTTATCACGCCCGAAACGCATCCTTGAGAGACCACGACCCATGATCGGCAAGCTGAAAGGCACCATAGACGAGATCGGCGAAGATTATGTACTCGTCGATGTGCACGGCGTCTGCTACGTCGCTTACTGCTCCGCCCGCACCCTGTCCAAGCTCGGCTCGGCCGGCGAGGCCTGCGTGCTGTTCATCGAGACTTATGTGCGTGAGGACCAGTTGAAGCTCTTCGGCTTCATGACCGCATTGGAGCGGGAATGGTTCAATCTGCTCCAAAGCGTCCAGGGGGTCGGCGCTAAGGTGGCGCTTGCCGTGCTCTCGACCTTGACGCCGGGCGAACTCGCCAATGCGATTGCTCTGCAGGACCGCGCCGCCGTTTCCCGCGCGCCGGGCGTCGGCCCGAAAGTGGCGATGCGCCTCGTCACCGAGCTCAAGAACCGGGCTCCCGCCTTTGCCGGGGAAGCGATCAATATCGCCCTCAAGCAGGAACTCGGCGAAGGTGTGGCCGCCGCACCCGTGGCTGACGCGGTTTCCGCGCTGACCAACCTCGGCTACAGCAGAGACCAGGCGGCAAATGCCGTTGCTGTGGCGATGAAGACGGCCGGCGAAGGCGCAGACAGCGCCAAGCTGATCAGGCTGGGATTGAAGGAACTGGGGCCGCGGTGACCTCCTTGAACATATCACAATTCCTTACTAAACTTGAATGGTAAGGAGATCCGGATGAATATCTACTACGGCACAATGACATCGAAGGGCCAGACAACAATTCCGGCGGAAGTTCGTGAATTGCTGAATCTGAAGTCCGGTGACAGGATCCGCTACATCAATCGCGACGGCGAAATCATCATGAAAGCCAAGAACAAGCGCGCCATTGACCTTGCAGGCAGGTTTCACGATCCGAATCGGCGGACGATCACTTTAAAGGAAATGGACGAGGCTATTGGAGAAGCCATCGCCGCTCATGTGAATATAGCAGGATGATTGGCCTCGACACCAATATCCTGCTGCGCTTCCTCCTGAAGGATGATGCCGCCCAGACAGACAAAGTCATAGCGCTGTTCGAGAACCTCTCCGATACGGCACCTGGCTATATTAGCTGCATCACGCTGCTGGAATGCACGTGGTTCCTGCGGCAACGGATCAAGCTGAAGAGAGAACAGATCGTGGAGGCGATTTCGGATTTGTTGGACTCGGCGGATCTGATCCTTGAAGATGAAAGAGTGGTCGAGGAGGCGCTCGGAATCATGGTGCGGACGAATGCCGAATTTGCCGATGTCTTCATCGCTCTTCGCAACCGTGACGCCGGTTGCGTGACAACCAAGACATTTGACGCCCAAGCTGCAAAAACCATACCTGGAATGGAACTTCTTTCATGAGCGAACCCGCCCGCCTGATATCGCCGGAAAAGCGGGGCGAAGACCTTGATGTCACGCTGCGCCCGCAATCGCTGGACGAGTTCACCGGCCAGGCAGAAGCGCGTGCCAATCTCAAGATCTTCATCGAAGCGGCGAAGAACCGCGGCGAGGCGCTGGACCACGTGCTCTTCGTCGGACCGCCCGGCCTCGGCAAGACGACGCTGGCGCAGATCATGGCGAAGGAACTCGGTGTCAATTTCCGCTCAACGTCGGGTCCCGTCATTGCCAAGGCCGGTGATCTCGCCGCCCTTCTCACCAATCTCGAGGAGCGCGACGTGCTCTTCATCGACGAGATTCATCGCCTCAACCCGGCCGTCGAAGAAATCCTTTATCCCGCCATGGAAGATTTCCAGCTCGACCTGATTATCGGCGAAGGCCCTGCCGCCCGCTCGGTGAAGATCGACCTGTCGAAATTCACGCTGGTGGCGGCGACCACCCGTCTCGGCCTGCTGACGACGCCGCTGCGCGATCGCTTCGGCATCCCGGTGCGCCTAAGCTTCTATACCGTCGAGGAGCTGGAACTGATCGTGCGTCGCGGCGCGCGGCTGATGAACCTGCCGATCACCGAAGAAGGCGCCCGCGAGATCGCCAGACGCGCCCGCGGCACGCCACGCATCGCCGGCCGGCTGCTGCGGCGCGTGCGCGACTTCGCCGAGGTGGCAAGGGCGGAAGCCGTCACCCGCGAAATCGCCGACGAGGCGCTGACCCGCCTGCTCGTCGACAATGTCGGCTTCGATCAGCTCGACAAACGTTACCTCAACATGATCGCTGTCAATTTCGGCGGCGGTCCGGTCGGCATCGAAACCATTGCCGCCGGCCTTTCCGAGCCGCGCGATGCAATCGAGGATATCATCGAGCCTTACATGATCCAGCAAGGTTTCATTCAGCGCACGCCGCGCGGCCGTGTTCTGACCGCAATCGCGTGGAAACATCTCGGAATGCAACCGCCCAAGGACATGGAGGCTGCGCAGTTCCGGCTGTTCCAGGAGGATAACTGAGTGATCACCCGCCGCGGATTTTTCAAGGTTCTCGGCGGTGGTATCGCGGGCGTCATGTCGCTTGGTGGTTATGCCTTCGCCTATGAACCGCTGGCGCGGCTCGGCATCGCCCGTTACCGGCTGACGCCGCCGGGATGGGCACCGGGACTGAAGCTCCGCGTCGTCGCGCTCGCCGATATCCACGCCTGCGAGCCCTGGATGTCGGAAAACCGCATTACCGCGATCTGCCACAGGGCCAACGAGCTCGAAGGCGACGTGACCGTGCTGCTCGGCGATTATGCCTCGGGCATGAACATGGTGACGCAGTACGTGCATTCGAGCCGATGGTCGAAAGCGCTGGCCACCCTGCAGGCCCCTCTCGGCGTCCATGCGATCATGGGCAATCATGACTGGTGGGAGGATCGAACCGCCCAGAAGAACGGCGGGATGGAAACATTCGGGCACCGGGCGCTTGCCGACGTCGGCATCCCGGTCTACGGCAACCGCGCCGTTCGGCTGGAAAAGGATGGCCGCGGCTTCTGGCTCGCGGGCCTCGAAGACCAGCTGGCGCTGCTGCCCGGCAGGAAATGGGGCCGCACGCGCATGCTCGGCCTCGACGACCTCGATGGAACGATGGCGCAGGTGACCGACGATGCGCCCGTCATCCTGCTCGCCCATGAGCCCGATATCTTTCCGCGCGTGCCCGAGCGCGTCTCGCTGACGCTATCCGGTCACACCCATGGCGGGCAGATCCGTTTCCTCGGCCATTCGCCGATCGTGCCCTCGCGTTACGGCAATCGCTACGCCTACGGCCACATCGTCGAGGACGGGCGCAATATCATCGTGTCCGGTGGCCTCGGCTGCTCCATCGCGCCGGTCCGCTTCGGCGTGCCGCCGGAAATCGTCGTCATCGATCTCGGATAAGAATGTCATGAGCAGGCGTACCCTCATCCGCCTGACCGCGGGGGCTGAGCGTTTCAACTATCGCATCGTCGGACTTGGTTTTCGCGATGGCCATGTGCTCGTCCATCGTGCCGTGCACGAGCCCTTCTGGACTTTTCCCGGCGGGAGGGCGGAAATCGGCGAGACGTCGGAGGAGACGCTGAAACGGGAGATGGTGGAGGAACTTGGCGTCGAGGTCACCATCTCCCGCCTGCTCTGGGTCCTCGAGAATTTTTTCCACTATGAGCAGCGCAACTGGCATGAACTCGGCCTCTATTATCTGATGGAGATCCCGCCCGAATTCGCCTTTCTGTCGCACGAAATCATCCATCGGGTCGAGGACGGCGACAACCATCTCGAGTTCAAATGGGTGCGGGCGACGCGCGAGGCCCTGACCGCGCTCGACATCCCGCCCTATTTCATCGCTGATGACATCGAGAACCTGCCGGCAGCACCACGTCATCTCGTCTGGCGCGACGGCAATCTCGACGAAAAGAACTGACGTCGTAACGTCATGCATATGGCCGCAACGCAGAAGAGGAGATGTCTCGATGCCGACCTTCGATCCCGTTCGGGCGTTTCGCAAACTTGCCTATAACAACGCCCTTGCCAACCGTCGCCTGCTTCACGCCTGCACGGCCTTGAAGCCCGGCGAATTCGAAGCGCCGCGCACGAGCTTCTTCCCGTCGATCAAAGAAACCTTGAACCACATCATCACCGTCGACTGGTTCTATGTCGATGGCTTGGAAGGCGGCACGCTTGGCTACCAGGCCTTCGAGGTCGAAGAGCCATTCGACGACATAGCGTCGCTCGGCGTTGCGCAGGCGGCGGTCGATCAGCGCCTGACGGCGCTCTGCGAGGCTCTGACCCCGGAAAAACTCGTCTCCATCGTCAGACTCCATCGCGGCGACCGCATCCAGGAGGAGCGCATGGAGGACGTGCTGGCTCACCTCTTCCAGCACCAGACCCACCATCGCGGCCAGGTGCATGCCATGCTTGCCGGCACCAGCGTCGCCCCGCCGCAGCTCGACGAATTCATCGTCGCCGATGATGCACGGTTTCGCGGCAAGGAACTCGCCGAACTCGGCTGGAGCGAGGAAAAACTGATACGTTAATCCTGCAGCCGCCTCTTCAGCCCGTCGATGATCGTCTTGGTGAGAAGGTCGTAATTCTCATCGAAGTGATGATCGCCGGGTAGCTCGATGACCTCGGCGCCGCTGTCCTTCAGCGCCGGACAGGCGACGTCGTCATCATCGTCCTTGCCGTAGACGCATTGCACGAGTTTGGGATCGACGTTCTTCAAATCGGCGACCGGGTCACCTCCCGCCCCTTCCGTCTTCTGGCCGAGCCAGCCGAGAACGGAGATGACGTAGTCGACTTCGTGCGAGAGCGACAGCAGCGACAATTGCGCCACCGCGGACTTCTCGGCCGGCTTCAACAACTGGTAGGTCGCAGGCACGACGTCGGCGCCGAAGGAATAACCGACGAGCAGCACATGCTTCACCTTCCACTGTTTGCGGTAGAAATCGATGATCTTCGAAAGATCGCCGGCGGTCTCTTCCGGCTTGCGCTCCGACCAGAAATAATGAAGCGAGTCGACGCCAACGACGGGAATGCCTTCCTTCTGCAGGGTGCCGCCCACCTCCTTGTCGATGTCTCGCCAGCCGCCGTCGCCGGAATAGATCACCGCCATAGTATCGAGCGTGGGGGTGGTCTCGAGGATCGCCAGCGGCAGGCCGAGCGGATTGCCGAAGGCGCCGGAGGCGGTGACGAGATCATCGAGCGTATCGGCAAAGACCGTCTGCGCGTCGTCGGTGGAATCGCGGATCTCGATCGCAGAATGGACTTTCTTGAGCGCTTCGGCATGCGCCCGGCCGTCCTTGTCGGCGTCGGGCGTAAACACTGTTATGACGGGATCCGGCAGAGTGCCATCACTCAGCCCGTAGACCATGCGCTCGCCGACGGCCCGCTTGGACGCCGGCGTGCAAAGCTCCTTGGTCAGCGGAATGCCGGCCTTCGGATCGACGGCGAGCGTCTGACCGATCGTCGCGTCCGGCGTCTGCGCCGCAATCGCCAGCGCCAAGGCCCCGCCCTCGCCGATGCCGGCGACGATCGGCAGATGATAGGCGTTGTTGCCGGTCGCACGCTGCACCTGCTGGCTCAGCGATTCGATATCCGAGACCATGTAGAGGCAGCCGTCATTGAGGCTGACATCGTAGCGGCTGAGCGCCTGGATATAGGAAGGAAAGTCGACGCCGATGACGACGGCGCCTTCGGCGACCAGCCTGTCGGCCTCGGCCTTCTCGTAATCGCCCCAGCCGGCAGCATCCGAGATCAGCATCACCGTGCCCTTCACCTCCCCTTCCGGCAGGAAGATGTGCGGCGAGGGGATCAGCCCGCTTTCGAAGCTCTGGGTGGTTTCCTCGGCGGCATCGGCCGGTACGGCCGCGAGCATGCAGACGCATGCCGTGGCAAGAAGGATTGACCTGATCATTTTCTCACTACCCCTTTCAACCCGCCCCCGATCAGAAACGTCGCGTCCATCAACGCGATCATCGGATTGCCCCCTCCGGAGACCGCAAGATAGCGCGGTTGCCAGTGCGGATGAAACTTGGATTTGAATGCCCGAAGGCCTTTGAAGTTGTAGAAGCGCTCGCCGTGTTCGAAGACGGTGCTGCCGATGCGGTCCCAGACGGGTGCCGCCTCGCGTTTCGACATGCCGGAGAGGGGCGCCATGCCGAGATTGAAGTGGGTGAAGCCCTGACCGCGCAGATATTCCATGATCTGCACGAAGAGAAAGTCCATCGAGCCCTTCGGCGCATCCGGCGAGAAACGCATGAGATCGATCGTGCCCTCCTCCCGGGATTCGGTGAGGAGGATATTGGCAAAGGCAACGATCTTGCCGTCCTTCTTCAAAATGCCGACCGGTTGAGAGGAGACATAATCGGGATCGAAGGCGCCGAGCGAGAAGCCCTTTTCCTTGGCGTTGTGGTGCTCGAGCCAAGCCGAGGAAACCGCAGCGAGATCATCGATGACCACGGGCACCTCCTGCGGTTCGATAACGGCAAATTCCAGCCCGTCGCGCTGCGCCCGGCTCGCAGTCTGCCGGAGATTTGCCCATTTGCCGCCCTTCATCTCGAAGGTCCTGAGATCGGTCACCGCCAGTTCGCCGAGCTTGAAGGCGCGCAGGCCGGCATCCGCGCAATGGGAAAGCAAGGCCGGCGAGATCTGGTAAAAAACGGCGCGGCAGCCCGCCGCCCGCGCCCCCTCGACGAAGCGCCAGACGAGTTCCTGCACGGCGCGAGGATCGCCAACCGGATCGAAGAGCGCGATCCATGAGCGGCCCTGCCGGCCGTACATGATGAAGGCGTCGCCTTTCTCCGAGAACATGATGCTCTTGTCGCCCATCCGCACCAGATTGGCGTCGGCATTGCCCTGCTGCCTGACGATGTCGACGGCACGCGCCAGCGCCTCCTGCGTCGCCGGCTCCGGCCGGAAGGCCGCCGGCCGGAGCAGGCTGAAAATGGCAATGGCCGACGAGATGATGGTGATGCCCAGCAGGGCACGCAGTCCCCGCGGCGCCTCGGCGGTGAATTCGAACTGCCACCAGAGCTGGTTGCTGTATTCGACATCGCGATAGACGAAGAGCAGGATGACGACGGCGCCGACGACGATGACGGCGATTGCCATCAGCCAGGATGCCGTCATTGCCTGGTTGAGCAGCGACGCATGGCGAGTAAAGAGCCGGCGGCTGACGAAGAGCCCGAAGATGAGGAAGGCGAGAAAAGCGGCTTCGACGAGCGCAATCGCCTTCAACAGCGACAAGGTCAACGCCGCAACGGCCGAGAACACCGCCACCCACCAGGCGCCGTCGAGCCTCTGACCAAGGCCGCGCGCGGCGACCACCAGCGCCAGCCCGAGCAGGCTGGAGAGGAAGTGCGCGCCTTCGACCATCGGCAGCGGCAGATAGTTGGACAGAAATTCCAGATTCTGATCCGGCGTCGGTGTGACGCTCGAAAACACCAGCATGACACCGAGCAGCAGGGCCAAGGTCGACAGCAGCTGCGGCATCAGCCGTCCGCCGATGCGCCGGACGCTGGAGGCGGCCGGGTGATCGACAAAACGGCGCAGCTCCGTCGCGGAGACCGCAAGCACGGCAATCAACAGGGGCAATACATGATAGATCAGCCGATAGAGCACCAGCGATCCCAGCACGGCGTCGATATTCACCGCGCTGCCGAGCGAGGCGATGATCACGGTCTCGAACACGCCGAGCCCGGCCGGAACGTGGCTGAGCACGCCGAGACCGACGGCGATCGCATAGACGGCCAGGAAGGCCGGCCAGCCGATCGCCGTCTGCGGCAAGAGCACATAGAGCACCGAGGCCGAGGCAGCGATATCGAAGGCCGTCACCAGGAATTGGCGCGACCAGGTGCGTGAATCCGGCAAGCGGATCGCCACCGCACCGAGGTCGAGCACGCGGCCTTCACGGCCGATGAACATGACAGCCCCGAGAATGGCGAGGATCGAGCCGGCAATCAGCCGGAGAAGGAACGCGCTGACACCGATCAGCGGCCCGATCTCGCTGGCGATGATAATGAGGGCGATCGACGCGACAGCCGCGAGCCCGAGGCCGAAGGACAGCGTGACGAAGGCGATGATGCGGCCGATATCTTCCGGCGAGAGGCCGAGGCGCGTATAGGCGCGATAGCGGATCGCACCGCCCGAAAGCGCCCCGAAGCCGGCTGTATTGCCGACTGCATAGGCGCTGAAAGCCGTCAGCGCCACATGCGGAAAGGGCAGCTTCTTGCCGATATATTCGATGGCATTGAGGTCATAGAAGACCAGCGAGAGGAAACTGAGGGCCGTGAAGAACAGCGCGAGCAGGATCGCGCTCGGCCTGGTCGCCGCCAGCGCACCGACGACATCATCATAGCGAACCTCGTTGGTCAGCTGCATGATCGCATAGCCGACGAGACAGAAGACAACGAGGGTCGCGGCTGCCGTCAGTGGCGTCCTGTACCGCCTGAAAAGCGCGCGAAAGGAAAACCCGTCCGTCGCTTCCATCTCTTCCAAATTGCCGTGACCCGACATCTCGTACCTGCGCAATTTTCAAATTCGGCGGGAATCATTTTTCGAAGACGTAACATGACAGGCACAGAAGCTCTATGAAGCCATGCCGCCGCTGCCTCAGCCCCGCCTGCGCTTCAATCATCCTCAAATGGGGCGAAAGTGGGCAGGCAAACTGTATTGCCACATTGCTTTTTCGTAAGCTTGCGAAGAGTTTGCGGTCATGACGAAGATTTGAGACGCGAGAAGGATGAGACATGCAGGATGACCTGGCCTTCATGATCCTTATCCTCGGCAGATTGCTGCTCGGCGGCCTTTTCGTGGCCGGCGGCATCCATCATTTTTTCGTCATCGTGCCGATAACCGACGCCATCGAAGCCCGCGGCATACCTTTTGCGAAATGGGTGCTGCTGTCGGGCAGCGTCTTTCAAATTGCTGCCGGTCTCCTGCTGATGCTGGGTTTCTTTGTCGTCGCGGCAGCGTTCGGCCTCATCATCTTCACGCTTGCCGCCTCCGTGATGCTGCTGAATTTCTGGGACATGGAAGGCACAGCCCGCGACAGCGCCATCAACAGCTGGAAAAACAACATGGCCATTATCGGCGGTCTGCTCACCGCAGCCGCTGCGGCGATGTGAGGCGGTTCACGTGGCCGGCTCACCGCCGGCCCGCGCAAGCGCAGCATAGCGCGCCGCGGCGGCATCCACTTCCGCCGCACGATCACCAGCCACCTGCACCGTCGGCACGGCGAATTCGATGCCGTTTTCCTTGAAGGCATTGCGGATCATCGCCAGTGCATTGCGGCGGATAACGAACTGTTCGCCAGGCTTCGTCATCATCGACAGGCGGATCTCGATCGCGAATTCGCCGAACTGCTCGACACCCTTCATCTTCAGCGTCTCAATGATGTGCGGACCGAATTCCGGGTTTTCGAGCAACGTCTGACCGATCTGCTTGATCACCTTCTTCGCTTTGACGAGATCGGTGTCGTATGTGACGTTGAGGCTGATCTTGTCGATCGTCCAATCGCGATTGAGGTTCTTCACCGCGCCGAGTTCGCCGAACGGCACGGTCGTCAGCGGCCCGCGATGATGCCTGAGCTTCACCGAGCGCAGGCTGAAGGCCTCGACGACGCCTTTGTGACTGCCGCTTTCGATATATTCGCCGACGCGGAAGGCATCGTCCCAGAGATAGAACATGCCGCTGATGACGTCCTTGACGATCGTCTGGGCGCCGAAACCCACCGCAACGCCGACGACGCCGGCGCCGGCAATCAATGGCCCGATCTCGATGCCGAGGCCCGAGAGCACCATGAGAACCGCAATGACGGCGATGACCACGGCAAGGATATTGCGGAAGATCGGCAGCAGCGTCTGAAACCGTGCATGTTTGGCTTTCTCCTCGTCCGTCGCACCGCCGTCCAAGGGCGAGCCGAGCAGCTTGCCGTCGATATAGGCTTTGACGACGTGCCAGAGCAGATCGGCAGCAAGCAGGATGACGATTCCGCCGATGACGCCGCGGGCGATCTTATCGACCATTTTGTCGCCGGCCGCCATCGTGTCGGCGCCGACGCCGATCAGTTGGCCGAGCCAGATGGCCGCGAATCCGATAATCAGCGCCCGCACGCCGCGATCGAGCAATACGGCGGCAATGCGGCGCGTGGCAAGGAAGCTCGCCTCGGTCTGCTGCAACGATTTCACCGCAATCGTCGAGACGGCGAGCACCCGCGGCAACATCAGCACATAGATGCCGAGCCAGAGCAGCCAGTTGAACCCGGTGACCCACAGCCCCCAGAGCAACAGGAAATAAACGGTGAGCGCCCAGGACATCCCATGACCGCGCTTCTCGTCTTTCTGCGGCCGCGACCAGACAGCTTCGATGGCGATCAGCAGCAGCCCGATGCCGAGGATGTAGCCGACGAAGAGCCGGGCGCTCGGGGAAAAGCCGAGCGGCTCCATCGACTGGATGGCCGCCCAGCCAAGCATGAAATAGATGACGAAAATCGCAGAGCGGCGATACCAGAAGAGCGCGACGGCGCGTGACGGCATGGTCGGCACGGTCACGCCTTGCCGCTCTTCCTCGGCCCGCGCCAGCCCGATGAGATCGACCAAGACGCCGCCCAGGCAAATCGTGAAACGCTGGACGATGAGCGCGACGGCGCAGAGGATCGCCACGCTCTGGCTGAGCGGCGGCCAGCTGAGACTGAAAAGCGCGATCATGGTTGCCGCAGCGAAAATGAGAGCCGGTACGACGCGCGGCGTCAGATGCATGCCCGCCATCTGCGCCAAGCGCCGGCGACGACGGCGGAAGGCATAGCGGGCCATGCTTTCGACGATGGCCCCGAGCAGGAAGATCGCCAAGAATTGCGCGATCATTCGGCTCCAGCCGGTGGCGGCGACCTCACCGAAAAACAGCGAGGACGCATTGCCGATCTGCGAGGGCAAGATCATCGCCGCGTCGGACACCATTGAGACATGCCGGCGGGCATGCTGCAGCAGGCCTGAGAGTACCGACATCTGGTTCTGGGTTGCCGAATCGGCCGCAGCGGGTGCCGCCATCTGCGTCGCCATCCACTGCTTGACCTCCGGTGCCTGCATGAGCTGCATCATCTCACGCACCTGCGCCGGCGGGGTATTTGCAGCCGGCGCTTGTGCAGGCGTTTGGGAAAAGCCGGGCGAAGCCGCCGCGAAAAGCGCAACGCATGCCAAGATGCCGAATATGGCGGCCTTCAAGCCCGCCGCCGTGACACGTCCCATGACCGCCCTCCAATGGAGTGTCGGCCGCTTGGATGGAAGCAGCCCCGACATTTCCCTTTCCGCAATGGATACTCGTGACCGTAGCCGCCAGCAAGCGGCAGGAAAACCATACCAATGGCTAGGCATGACGCCGAAAAATGTGAGTGGTTTTCGAACGACGTCATGCTCTAACAGCTAATTTAGAACAGGATTCAGCCCCGGCCCCTTCAAGATTTCGGCGCCGGCTTTTCCACGTGGCCGCCGAAGCCGGCGCGCATCGCCGACAGGACCTTGTTGGCGAATTCGTCGTTGTCGCGTGAGGAGAAGCGGCCGTAGAGCGCCGCGCTTAGAACCGGCGTCGGCACGCTTTCGTCGATTGCCGCCATGATCGTCCAGCGGCCCTCGCCGCTGTCCGAGACACGGCCGGCAAACTTCGAAAGTGCCGGATCGGCATGCAGCGCATCGGCGGTCAGATCGAGCAGCCACGAGGTGATGACGCTGCCGCGGCGCCAGACTTCGGCGACATCCTGTAGATTGAAATCGTATTGGAAATGTTCGGGATGGGCGAGCGGCGCGGTTTCCGCATCGGCCTCATGCGAGGCAGCGCCGATATTGGCGTGTTTCAGGATGTTGATGCCCTCGGCATAGGCGGCCATCAGGCCGTACTCGATGCCGTTGTGGACCATCTTGACGAAATGGCCGGCGCCATGCGGGCCGCAATGCAGGTAGCCCTGTTCCGCGGTGCTCACCGCAGCCGCTTCGGCTGTGCGGTTCGGCGATGCTTCCGTCGTGCCGACGCCGGGGGCGAGTGTTGCAAAGATCGGCGAAAGATGGGCGACGGTGCCCTTTTCGCCGCCGATCATCAGGCAATAGCCGCGCTCCAGGCCGAAGACGCCGCCGCTGGTGCCGACATCGACATAGTGGATGCCCTTGGTGATGAGCTCGGCGCCGCGGCGGATATCGTCGTGGTAATAGGAATTGCCGCCGTCGATGACGATATCGCCGTTCTGCAGCAGCGGCACCAGGCTCGCCAGTACCTTGTCAACGATCGCCGCCGGCAGCATCAGCCAGATCGCTCTGGGATGGGCGAGCTTCGAGACGAACTCCTCGAGCGAGGCGCTGCCGGTCGCGCCGAGGCCTGCAAGCTCGGCAACGCTTTCCGGCCTGGCGTCATAAACGACGCATTCGTGACCGCCACGCATCAGGCGCTGGACCATGTAATTGCCCATGCGGCCCAAACCGACCATACCAAGCTGCATCTGAAATCTCCTGGGATTTATCGATATGATTCCGGAAACTAGCACCGGCATCGTGACAGGCAAGCGAAGTCTCTGGCGCAAGGGCGATGCGACGATTGCACCCTTGTGCGCGACTGAACGCCCGCAGTCGCCAATCTGGCGTTTTGGGAGCGCAATTCCACCCTCCAACAAGCATATTGCCGCCACGCGGGCGGCTATATCATCCGAAACGCGGAGCGCATCGACGGCGCCGACCTTCCGGTGGCGGTCAATCGCGCCCGGTCTCCCGCACCAGATGCACAATACCGGCCGGATTGAGGATCCAGCCGCCGCGAAGGTCGGGCGGCAGCGTCTCGATCGCATCGCAGCGCGGAACGTCGGCCTTGTCCAAATGCGCGGCCGCGCAGTTGAAATCCGACGTCATGAATTCCAGCCAAAGTTCGGCTTGGCTCATAGTTGGGACCTTGTCGATCCAGAGCCGGATCGGTCCGAGTTCGAACGAGATATCGTTTCCTTCGATTTCCTTCAGCTGCACGACGTCCCGGTAAAACGAAACCGTCGCATCATACTGATGCGGCGGAACCTTCATCGCGACATCGACGCCGCCCCAGATCAGATCGCTCATGACGCTTCTCCTCAACCTTCCGGCGCCCTGGCCTGTTCGCCGCGCATCTCGCTGAGGAACATGCCGTCGCGCAGATTGATGCCATATTCGACAAAGGCCTTCATGCAGCAGAACATTTGCGTCCATCCCTCCATGTTCAGGTAGGTTCCACGGCGGCCGGGTTCATCGTCACGCCATCCGTCTTCGGCGATGGTCACCATGGTGCCTCCGTCATCCAGCGGCTTGAAATTCATTTCCACGAGCGTCTTGTAGGGCTTCTTGTCTTCGTCCGTCGCGCCATCCCAGCGCAGCACGATCTTGCTCTCCGGCACCAGCTCGATCACTTCGACGGGCACATCCTTCCACCAGGTTACTGTCGTGCCCTGTGCCAGCGGCGCGCTCGCTCCGCCGACAGTCGTGAAGTAGCTCGACAGTTTTGCGGGATTGACGACCGCGTCGAAGACTTCGGCCACCGGGCGGCCGATGCGACCCGAGACGCGAATATTGAGGGACATGAGACTTCCTCCTCTTCTCCATTGCACCTGCCGTCATTATGTTATAAAAATATAACATGTCAAGCGAATCGAAAGACGACCCCGTTTTCAAGGCACTGGCGCATCACCGCCGCCGCGAAATTCTCGACCTCCTCAAGAACGGCCCTCGTACGACAGGCGCTCTCTGCGAGATGTTTCCCGGAATGGACCGCTGTACCGTGATGCAGCATTTGAAAGTGCTGGAGGAAGCCGATCTGGTCATTGCCAGGAAGGAAGGCCGCGAACGCTGGAACCACCTGAACAGCCTGCCGATCAAGCACATCTACGATCGCTGGATCAGCGCCTATGCCGGCCATGCCCTATCGATCCTCGACCGACTGAAAAGCGATCTCGAAGGCCAGCCGGAATAGTATCGGACCAGCTTGCCTCCCGGCTCGCTGAAACCTTATGCTGGCAGAAATGCGGGACAGAGAACAGATGACGATATCGGGGGCAGGCATACGCCGCATGCGGCTGCTGCGCAGCATCAAGCAGCAGCACCTCGCCGAACTTCTCGGCGTCAACCAGGCAACCGTTTCACGCTGGGAGCGCGACCAGCTCGCTCTCTCACCCGAACAGGCCGTCAGGCTGGAGCGGATTTTCGCCTCGCCGCGACATGCCGCAGCCGATGCGGCGCTGAAGCGGCTGGTCGAGGATTCTATCCGGCCGGTACATCTGATATGCGACGTCACCCATCGGCTGCTGTCTGCCTCCCGCCCGCGCCAGGCGGAATGGCGCGCACCGCTCGCCGCCTTTCTCGGCCGCTCGCTTTTCTGCTACGCATCCGCTGAAATCGCCGCAACCGAACAGTCTCTGGAGGCGCGTGGCTGGCATGAGGGCAAGCTCCTGTCGCTGACGTTCGAAACCGGCGCCAACGACAATGCATCGATGCCGATCACAGCCGGCCGGGTGACCTGGGAGCGGATCAGCCTTTCCGACGGCAGCGCCGGCCGTCTCGTCACGACAATCGACTGAGCCTGCAGCTTTCCTGCATTCCCATGCATAATTTATGCGTTGTCCCCAGACACCGGCCTTTATAGCGTCCGCCGCAGAAGGGTCAGGAGAGGATGCGATGACGATACTGGTGACGGGAAGTGCGGGTCATCTCGGCGAGGCGCTGATGCGCAGCTTGAGAGCGCAGAGCCGGTGGGCGCGCGGCATCGATATCAAGCCCTCGGCCTTCACCGACAGGGTCGGATCGATCGGCGACCGTGACTTCATCAGACAGGCGATGTCAGGTATCAGCCACGTCATCCATGCCGCGACGCTGCACAAGCCGCATGTGGCGACGCACGGCAATCGCGATTTCCTCGACACCAATGTCGGCGGCACCCTGAACCTGCTCGAAGAGGCCACCGCCGCCGGCGTTTCAAGCTTCGTCTTCACCAGCACCACCAGCGCCTTCGGTGCCGCATTGACACCGGCCGAAGGCGAACCCGCTGCATGGATCACCGAGGACGTGTGCCCTGTTGCAAGGAACATCTACGGCGTGACGAAACTCGCCGCCGAAGGCATTTGTGAACTCTTCGCCCGCAAATCCCGTCTGCCTGTCGTCATCCTCAGGACCTCGCGTTTCTTTCCCGAAAGCGATGACGATCCCAGCATCCGCAACGAATATGCGGCGGAAAACGCACAGGGCAACGAGCTGCTTCATCGCCGCGTTGATATCAGCGATGTGGTCGGCGCCCATTTGCTGGCGCTCGAAAGGGCGCCGGCTATCGGCTTCGGCCGCTACATCGTCTCGGCCACGACGCCCTTTTCGTCAGGCGATCTCGCTGAGCTCAGGGAAGACGCGCCCGCTGTAGTCGAGCGGCTCTTTCCGGGTGCCGGCGCCCTCTATTCCGAGCGCGGTTGGAAGTTGTTTCCGAGGCTCGACCGCGTCTATGTCAACGAACGGGCAAGGCGCGAACTCGGCTGGCAACCTCAATACGACTTCCCGTTCTTGCTCGATTGCCTGCGTGACGGCAGGGAATGGCGCAGCCCGCTGGCGCGCGATGTCGGCTCCAAAGGTTACCACGACGAGGTCTTCGCCGAAGGGCCTTACCCGGTCGACTAGGATTGAGTTGCAGCCTCAGCGCATCATCATGACCCCGCCGAAGCAGGTGGTCGCGTCTCTTCGCCAAAATGAAAGGGAGTGCGATCCACGACGACCGATGGATGTTTACGATCCTGGGCGCCTACAAACGTAGGTGGGCACCGTGTGTCCAGGCCCACGGGCCTGGCCAGGGACAGCTCCCTTTGGATCGAGTATGGCCCCAGGGATTGTGGTTCCTGTCGAGAGGCGCAGACCGCATCGCAATATATAAGGGCGTTTGCATCGACGCGCCAGTGGCGACGGCAGGCCGCGTCGATTTAATTGACGTCAATTGAGCTCGGGGGCGGAGCGGCCATTCAGCTTGTCGGTGATGCCGCGGATGCGGCTCGACACCTCGCCGAGCGCTGCCGCCAGCGTTTCCTCGGTGCGGGCGGTCGCGGCAAGCACCGTGTCGCGGTTGCCGCGCAGCGACTCCAGCTCGGATTCCAGCTCGGCAACACGGCGCGTCAGTTCGGCAATCTCGTCCATGATCATGATGCCGGCCATGACGGTGATCCTGAGATCGCCGATCTCACCGAACTGACCCTTGAGATGGCCGACATAGCGGTCGAAACGGGTGGCGAGGTCGGTCAGATGATCTTCCTGCCCTTCCTCACAGGCCATGCGATAGGCCTTGCCGTCGATCGTTACCGTTACCTGCGCCATGTCATATTCATCCTCATCAGCGATCCAGAACCGCGCGGATCGTTTCCATGGCCGTGACCAGCCGCCGCGATACTTCGCGATTGACCTCTTCCAGTCGATTGGCACGGAATTCGGCCTGGTCGAGCTCCTGCGCCAGCCGGGAGCGGTCGGCGTGCACACGCCGCACCTCGCCCTCGATCTCCCCTTGCTCGCGCTGCCGCTCGATGCGCATGTCGACGGCGTTTTCGAGGCTCGAAATCGCCTGCCTCAGCTCGTTCAGCGCTGCTTCCATGGTTTTGCCTGTGGGCATCATGCCTTTCCGATTCCCGCGCAGGATCCGCGAATCGGCACTCTGCACCGATCCTGTGATTTCAAAAAGGATATGCAGCTCGCCAACGGCCCGTCAATAAATCCCCCCACCCGTCCGCCGGCCTATCTTGTGGATGAGCGTTTTAACGACGGCTACCACGCGGGGTTTGTCATTTGTATAACCGCACGATCAAATGTCAAAAAGGCCAGAGCCCGCCTGGATTTGGGCCGCCATTTATTGACTCGTTCGTCTTAACTGCTATGTCTCTGCCGCTTTCATTCGATGGTCTTGGAGGCTCGAGGCCATCCCCCGACACTCGGAGCTTGCGGAAAAGCCATGACCTCTCCCGAACAAAACGACCGGATGGCGAATGCGATCCGTTTCCTCGCCATGGACGCCGTTGAAAAGGCGAATTCCGGCCACCCGGGCATGCCGATGGGCATGGCCGACGTGGCAACGGTCCTGTTCACCAAATATCTGCGCTTCGATCCGAAGAAGCCGCACTGGCCGAACCGTGACCGTTTCGTGCTCTCTGCCGGCCACGGCTCGATGCTGCTCTACTCGCTGCTCTATTTGACCGGTTATCCCGATATGACGGTCGAGGATCTGAAACAGTTCCGTCAGGTCGGCTCCAAGACCGCCGGCCACCCGGAATACGGCCATGCGACCGGCATCGAAACCACGACCGGCCCGCTTGGCCAGGGCATCGCCAACGCCGTCGGCATGGCGATCGCCGAGCGCAAGCTGCGCGAGGAATTCGGTGCGGACCTGCAGGATCACTATACTTACGTCATCAATGGCGACGGCTGCCTGATGGAAGGCATCAGTCATGAGGCGATCGCGCTTGCCGGTCATCTGAAGCTGAACAAGCTGATCCTCTTCTGGGACAACAACTCGATCACCATCGACGGCGCCGTCTCGCTGTCGGATTCGACCGACCAGATCGCCCGCTTCAAGGCCGTCCACTGGAACACCATCGAGATCGACGGCCACGATCAGGCCGCCATCGCCGATGCGATCGAGGCCGCCCATCAGTCCGATCGCCCGACCTTCATCGCCTGCAAGACGGTTATCGGCTTCGGCGCTCCGAACAAGGCCGGCAGCCATAAGGTTCACGGCAGCCCGCTCGGCGCCGATGAAATCGCCGCGACCCGCAGGGCTCTGAACTGGGATTACGAGCCCTTCGTCGTCCCTTCCGACATTCTTGAGGCATGGCGTTCTGCCGGCACCCGCTCCGACAATATCGTCAAGGCATGGGAAGAAACTCTTTCCAGATCGCCGGCCAGAGCGGAATTCTCCCGCCGTATGGCAGGCGACCTGCCGGAAGGTTTCGATGCCGCGATCAGCGCATATAAGAAGAAGCTCGCCGAGACCAGGCCGACGGTTGCAACCCGCAAGGCATCCGAGGATGCACTCGAAATCATCAACGGCTTCGTGCCGGAAACCCTCGGCGGCTCCGCCGACCTGACGCCGTCGAACAACACCAAGACCAGCCAGATGCACTCGATCACGCCGACGGATTTCGCCGGCCGTTACGTGCATTGGGGCATCCGCGAGCACGGCATGGCGTCCGCCATGAACGGCATTGCGCTACATGGCGGCCTCATTCCCTATAGCGGCGGCTTCCTGATTTTCTCGGATTATTGCCGCCCGCCGATCCGCCTCGCAGCACTGATGGGCATCCGCGTCATCCACGTCCTGACGCACGACTCGATCGGCGTCGGCGAAGACGGCCCGACGCACCAGCCGGTCGAACAGCTCGCTGGCCTGCGCGCCATTCCGAACCTGCTGGTCTTCCGACCGGCCGACGCCACGGAAACGGCGGAATGCTGGCAGATCGCCATTAAGACGCACAACCGCCCATCGGGCCTTGCCCTGACGCGTCAGAACCTCAGCCCGGCCCGCACCGAATACAGCGAAAAGAACCTTTGCGAACAGGGCGCCTATACGCTCGCCGGCAATGCCGACGCCAAGGTGACGATCTTCGCCTCCGGCTCGGAAGTCGAAATCGCCGTCGCCGCTCGCGCCGGTCTTGAAGCCAAGGGTGTTTCGGTGCGCGTCGTCTCGGTGCCCTGCACCGAACTGTTCTTCGAGCAGCCGGACGCCTATCGCAAGGGTGTTCTCGGCAACTCGCCGGTCAAGATCGCCGTCGAAGCCGCCGTCCGCGAGGGCTGGGACGCCTTCATCGGACCGGAAGGCACTTTCATCGGCATGAAGAGCTTCGGCGCGTCCGGCCCGGTCAAGGACGTTTACAAGCATTTCGGCATCACCGCCGACGCGGTCGTTGCGGCTGCGGAGGCAAAGCTTTAAAGAGGGCGCCTTGAGGCGCTCTCCATCTCCTCAATTCCAGGCCCTCTCTATCGGGCTCTATTCTATCGGGAGTGAATGCACATGACAGTCAAGGTTGCCATCAATGGTTTCGGCCGCATCGGCCGTAACGTCCTCCGCGCTATCGTCGAATCCGGCCGCACCGACATCGAAGTCGTCGCCATCAACGACCTCGGCCCCGTCGAGACCAATGCCCACCTGCTGCGCTACGACTCGATCCACGGCAAGTTCCCGGCAAATGTGAAAGTCGAAGGTGACACGATCACCGTCGGCAACGGCAAGCCGATCAAGGTTACGGCGATCAAGGATCCGGCAACGCTTCCGCACCGCGAACTCGGCGTCGACATTGCCATGGAATGCACGGGCATCTTCACCGCTCGGGACAAGGCCGCTGCCCATCTGACGGCCGGCGCCAAGCGCGTCATCGTCTCGGCCCCTGCCGACGGCGCCGACCTGACCGTCGTTTACGGCGTCAACCATGACCAGCTCACCAAGGAGCACCTGGTCATCTCCAACGCGTCCTGCACCACCAACTGCCTGGTGCCTGTTGTCAAGGTTCTCGACGACGCCGTCGGCATCGACCACGGGTTCATGACGACCATCCACTCCTACACCGGCGACCAGCCGACGCTCGACACGATGCACAAGGACCTGTATCGCGCCCGCGCAGCCGCCCTCTCGATGATCCCTACCTCGACGGGCGCAGCCAAAGCCGTCGGCCTCGTGCTGCCGCATCTCAAGGGCAAGCTTGACGGCACCTCGATCCGCGTTCCCACCCCAAACGTTTCGGTCGTAGACTTCAAGTTCGTCTCCAAGAAGGCGACCACCGTCGGCGAAGTCAACGAAGCCATCAAGGCCGCTTCCAACGGCGCCCTGAAGGGCATTCTCGGCTACACCGACGAGCCGCTCGTTTCCCGCGACTTCAACCATGACAGCCACTCCTCGATCTTTGCGACCGATCAGACCAAGGTCATGGAAGGCAATTTCGTGCGCGTCCTGTCCTGGTACGACAACGAGTGGGGCTTCTCCAGCCGCATGTCGGACACGGCCGTCGCCTTCGCCAAGCTCATCTGAGAGCCTGACGAACGAATAAGCGCAAGCGGCCCGGGAAACCGGGCCGTTTTGTTATAGGCACCGCGCCGGATCGATTGCGAAACCTGATATGGTGCACCAAGCCCTGACCCGCATTGCGGCCGGGGAGATAGAGAGAGATGCATGGATTACTTTACCGTTGAGATCGCCGGCCGCGCCATTGCCAGCTTTCGCTCGAAAAACCATGAGGAAGCGACCCATTTCTTCGAGGCGGAAGATTTTCGCGACGACCTGACCATCCTGGAATCCGAAGGCAAGCCCCTGTGGGACCGCAAGGCGGCGCTCAGCCTGCGCAAGGCGACCGCCGAGGAAGCCAGCGAAGTCGAGCACGCCTATGAATTCGATGACGATCCGCAAAGGACCATCGACGACGAATTCGTCGTTTTCCTGATTCCGGTCGAGGATCTCACCGACGATGAGGACCAAACCTCGGACTGACAGCCGATCAGCATCGTCTTCCTGTTTTGAAAGCCGCTTCGGCGCGACGGGTTCGGTGGCCGCAAGGATGGAATCACGGTTGGCGATCCGCTGTCCAATCGTGATAGATTGAGGCTGAAATGATCCAAGCGGAGGTGATAAATGGCAGAGCCGCAAAAGCGCTCGTCCCACACCACCCTCAAGCGGCGGCAGCGGTTTCATCGCAAGCGGGACGTCCGACCTGCCGTGCTCGCAAAGGCTGATCGTCTGGTGGTCCGTTTTGCCGCGGCGATCGGCCTTGGGTTTCTCGCCGTCATCATACTTCAGTCAGTGTTGGGATAGCACTCGCTCAATCCGCGGCTGCAATCCCTTCTTCCCGTCATTGACAAGACGAACGGCCGCGTGAACGCAGGAGCGTGCATCCCGTCGCCGTTAGCAGCTACCGGCAGGAAAAAACGATCTTCCTGCTTTTCGCCCTGCTCTTGCCTGATTTGCTTATACATTCTTTGTAGAGAGTTTCTCCCGTAGCATTTCCGTGTCGGTGGCCGTCCGGCAGCCGTTCAGCAGCATGATGCAGCACGAGACCAGGTTAAGCCGCAAGGCCTACCCTTCTCTGCCGTTTTGCCGTTTACTGATGCATCGACGCGCGTGGTGGAGGGGTTAAGACAAGGCGGATCGGCCTGAGGTGGCCGCATCGGCAAGCATTCGATGGAAAGGGGTGGGCATGGAAGCGTTTTATATCGTAGTGCTGGTCGCGACGGCGCTCGTGCTTCTTGCCGCTTTTTCGAGCCTGCTTGCCTTCCGTTTCGGCGCCCCGCTGTTGCTGCTCTTCCTGATGATCGGCCTTGCCGCCGGCGTTGATGGCCTCGGCATCGAGTTCAGCAACAATTATCTGGCATATATTCTCGGCTCCATTGCGCTTGCCGTCATCCTGTTCGATTCCGGCTTCGGCACGCCGATGCAGGCCTTCCGGCTGGCGGCGGTGCCCTCTCTCACGCTTGCCTCAGTCGGCGTGCTGATCACCGCCTCGCTGTTTGCCTTCGCCGCCATTTGGCTGCTGAACTTCACCTGGCTGGAAGGCCTTCTGCTCGGTTCGATCGTGGCCTCGACGGACGCCGCCGCCGTCTTCTTCCTGCTGCGCATCGGCGGCATCAATATTCGCGACAAGGTGCGCTCGACGCTTGAAGTCGAATCCGGCACCAACGATCCGATGGCGATCTTCCTCACCATCGCCCTTGTCGAAGTGCTGGCGAGCGGCGAGCGTTACGCCGGCATCAATATCGGCATGCTCGCCATGTTCATCCAGGAGATGGGGCTCGGCGTCATTCTCGGCCTGCTCGGCGGCATGATGATCGTGCTGATCGTCAGCAAGCTCGACACCGACCGCGGCCTGACGCCGATCTTCGTGCTGGCGCTCGCCCTGCTCGTCTTCTCCTTCACCGGCGCCGTCGGCGGCAGTGGCTTCCTTGCCGTTTACGTCGCCGGCATTTACGCCGGAAACCGCAAGATGCAGGCGATCGGCACCATCAAGCGCTTTCAGGACGGCATGACCTGGCTGGCGCAGATCATCATGTTCCTGGTGCTCGGCCTGCTCGCCACGCCGTCGCAATTTCCTGTCATCATCGTGCCGGCCATCCTCCTCGCCCTCTTCTTGATCTTCATCGCCAGGCCCCTGGCGATTTGGCTGTCGCTGCTTCCGTTCGATTATACCCAGCAGGAAATCGGTTTCGTCGCCTGGGTCGGTCTGCGCGGCGCCGTCTCCATCCTGCTCGCCATCATGCCGATCCTCGGCGGACTGGAAAACGGCCAGATCTTCTTCAACACGGCCTTCATCATCGTGCTGGTCTCGCTGCTGATCCAAGGCTGGACGATCAAACCCGTCGCCAAGAAGCTCGGCCTGATCATTCCGCCGCGCATCGGCGCCGTCGACAAGGTGGAGGTCGACCTGCCGGGCGCCGCCAACCACGAACTGCTCTCCTATCGTGTCATCAAGGATAGCCCGGTGCTGCGCGGCGAGCGCATTCCGCGCTGGGCGACCCCCTCGCTTGTCATCCGCGATGGCAAGTCAATGCGCTACCAATATGCCGGGCGGTTGCGCGAGAACGATCTCGTCTATCTCTTCATCGTGCCGAGCTATTCCCGCCTGCTCGACCGCCTCTTCGCCAGCCGTGCGCCGGTCGATGAGGACGATGCCGAATTCTTCGGCGCCTTCGCGCTCTCCCCCGCCCGCCCCGCCGCCGATCTCGATGCGGCTTACGGTCCCGGCCTGCTCAACGAATCCGAAAAAGGCCTGACGATCGCCGAACTGATGCGCCAGCGCCTTGGCGGCAAGGCCGATTATGCCGACCGCGTCCGTCTCGGCTCGATCATTCTCATCGTCCGCGATCTCGACGAGCACGACCACATCACCTCCGTCGGCATGTCGCTCGAAGCGGTCGAACCGGCAATCACTCTGCCGATCTTCATCAATCTCAAGGACATCATCCAGCGCATCCGCGATCGACTGAAGGGACGCCGGAACCGCGAAGCGGCGGTCTCTGAAAACGCGCCGCAAGCATCGGTCGGACGCGAGGAAGCCAGACGCGAAAACGGCCGTTGAACGCCTTGCGTCTCGAATGATCCTTGCTATGGTCGGCGCAACTTCCGCCAACCAAGACTGGATCCTCCCCATGCCTGCTTTCAAGACCCTCGACGATCTCACCGACATCAGCGGCAAGCGCGTTCTCGTCCGCGTCGACCTCAACGTTCCGGTCAAGGATGGCAAGGTCACCGATACGACGCGCATCGAGCGTGTGGCCCCGACGATCCTCGAATTGTCCGACAAGGGCGCCAAGGTGATCCTGCTTGCCCATTTCGGCCGGCCGAAGGACGGCCCTTCGCCGGATCTGTCGCTGTCGCTGATCGCCCCTTCCGTCGAGGAAGTGCTGGATCACGCCGTGGCAACGGCTTCCGACTGCATTGGCGAGGCTGCCGCCTCCGCCGTCGCCGCGATGAACGACGGTGATATCCTGCTTCTGGAAAACACCCGCTTCCACAACGGCGAGGAAAAGAACGACCCCGACTTCACCAAGGCGCTTGCCGCCAATGGCGATGTTTATGTCAACGACGCCTTCTCCGCCGCCCACCGCGCCCATGCCTCGACCGAGGGCCTTGCCCATCACCTGCCGGCCTATGCCGGCCGCACCATGCAGGCCGAGCTGGAAGCGCTGGAAAAGGGCCTCGGCGCCCCGGCCCGCCCGGTGGTCGCAATTGTCGGCGGCGCCAAGGTCTCGACCAAGATCGACCTCCTGATGAACCTCGTGACGAAGGTCGACGCGCTGGTCATCGGCGGCGGCATGGCCAATACCTTTATCGCCGCCCGCGGCACCAATGTCGGCAAGTCGCTCTGCGAGCATGACCTCGCTGAAACCGCCAAGCAGATCATGATCGAGGCGGCGACCGCTGGCTGCGCCATCATCCTGCCGGAGGACGGCGTCGTCGCCCGCGAATTCAAGGCGGGTGCCGCCAACGAGACGGTCGATATCAACGCCATTCCCGCCGATGCCATGGTGCTCGACGTCGGGCCGAAATCGGTCGAGGCCATCAACGCCTGGATCGAGCGCGCCGCAACACTCGTCTGGAACGGTCCGCTCGGCGCCTTCGAAATCGAGCCCTTCGACACCGCAACGGTCGCTGCCGCGAAATACGCCGCCGGGCGCACGGCAGCCGGCAAGCTCACCTCGGTTGCCGGCGGCGGCGACACCGTCTCGGCGCTCAACCATGCCGGCGTTGCCGACGATTTCACCTATGTCTCGACTGCCGGCGGCGCCTTCCTCGAATGGATGGAAGGCAAGGAACTTCCCGGCGTCGCCGTTCTCAACGCCGCCGGATGAGACCGAGCGCCTCGGGCAAAAATCGCATTCGGCGTCGCATCTTGCGATAGGCGGTGCGGCGCCGCAAACGCAATTTAGCAGGTTTTACATGTGGATAGACCGCGGTGACGAGAAGCCTTCCGCGGTCTTTTGCTCAAGGGTTGAAAAAATTCCCATTTTTTCAAACGATTGAATTGATTTCAATCGTTTCAATGACTTAGCCTTCCATTTTCCTCTCTATAAACTTCTGTTATCGCCGTCCTATATTCTTAAACCGCCGATGTTAACGCTGTGGAGAGATCGAATGAGCGAACGACTGGAAGACATTGCAGTGCAGATGGTTGCAGGTGGCCGAGGACTGCTTGCGGCTGACGAATCGACCTCCACCATCAAGAAGCGTTTCGACACGATCAATCTCGAATCGACCGAAACCAGCCGTCGCGACTACCGCGAGATGCTCTTCCGCTCCGACGAGGCGATGAAGAAATATATTTCCGGCGTCATTCTTTTCGAAGAAACGCTCTACCAGAAGGCCGCCGACGGCACGCCTTTCGTCGATATCATCCGCGCTGCCGGTTCGATTCCCGGCATCAAAGTCGATACCGGTGCCAAGCCGATGGCCAAATTTCCCGGCGAAACCATCACCGAAGGCCTCGATGGCCTCGGCGAGCGCCTTGCCCGCTATTATGAAGCCGGCGCCCGTTTCGCCAAGTGGCGCGGCGTCATCGCCATCTCGTCCTCGCTGCCGACCCGCGGCTCGGTCCGCGCCAACGCTCAGGCGCTCGCCCGCTATGCGGCTCTCTGCCAAGAAGCCAAGATCGTGCCGATCGTCGAGCCGGAATGCCTGATGGATGGCAAGCCGGGCGACCACAACATCGGCCGCTGCGCCGAAGTTACCGAATCCACCCTGCGCATCGTTTTCGAGGAACTTGCCGAAGCCCGCGTCAGCCTCGAAGGCATGGTCCTGAAGCCGAACATGGTGATCGACGGCAAGAACGCCCGCAAGGCCTCGGTCGAAGAAGTCGCCGAGCGCACCGTCAAGGTTCTGAAGGCAACCGTCCCGTCCGCCGTTCCCGGCATCGCCTTCCTCTCCGGCGGCCAGACGACCGAAGAGGCGACCGCGCATCTTTCCGCCATCAATGCCACCGGCGACCTGCCCTGGCTTGTCACCTTCTCCTACGGCCGCGCCCTGCAGGACAGCGCCCTCAAGGCCTGGAACGGCAAGTCGGAAAACGTCGCCGCCGGCCAGCGCGAATTCACCCACCGCGCCGAGATGAACAGCCTCGCCGCCAAGGGCAGCTGGAAGAAAGACCTGGAACAGGCAGCCTGATTTTTCAGGGGCGCGAAGTTAGAAGAAGCAGGGGCGGCAACACGATGTTGCCGCCCCTTTCTGTATTGTCATGGCGACAAGAAACCGGCTCGCCTCGCTGGAAAATCGTGATTATCCATAGCGGCCCGCTGCAACAGGAGCCGCTATGCACACCATCTCCTACGTCACCGTCGATGTTTTCACCTCCAGCCGCTTCGAGGGCAATCCGCTTGCCGTTATTTCCGATGCGCGGGGCGTCAGCGATGCGGCGATGCAGCAGATCGCTACCGAGTTCAACTATTCCGAGGTGACCTTCGTCCTGCCGCCGGAAAGTCCAGAAAATTCCGCCCGCGTACGCATCTTCACGCCGACGATGGAAGTGCCCTTTGCCGGCCATCCGAATGTCGGCACCGCTTACGTACTCGGCCAGCAGGCGGAGATCTTCGGCAAACCGATCGGCGAGAGGCTACGCTTTGAGGAAAAGGCCGGCATCGTCGAAGTCGACCTGAAACGCAACGGCGGACAAATCAAGGCCGCCGCCATCCGCGCGCCGCGGCCGCTGACGATCGGCGAGACCATTGCCGAGGAAACCATCGCCCGTTGCATCTCGCTCGATCCGGGCGTCATCGTCTCCACCACCCACGCGCCGGTCTTTGTCTCCGTCGGCCTGAACTTCGCCGTCGCCGAATTGAAGGAGCTCGAAACCTTGGCCACCGCCCGTCCGAACCTGGCCGGCTTCCAGGCGGCCGCGGGCCGGCAGACGACGAACGGCCACGACTTCTCGCTCTTCGTCTATGCCAGGACATCCGACGATCCGTGGCATATTCGCGCCCGCATGTTTGCCCCCCTCGATAACGTGCCCGAGGATCCGGCAACCGGCAGCGCTTCTGCAGCACTCGGCGCCTATCTTGTCTCGCTCGCGCCGGACGCCGACATGGACGTCCGCCTCACCATCGAACAAGGCGTCGAAATGGGCCGCCGCAGTATCATTGCCCTCAATGTCGTGAAATCCGGCGGCATCGTCACCGATGTCGTCATCTCGGGACATTGCGTTTCCGTCATGCGCGGAGAAATCATCCTGCAGGACTGACGATCCGGGATGGAGCGCGGGCTTACATAAGGAAGTCGCGCGATAAGAGCGCCACGGCCCAGACGCCGAAGGCGATAAGCGCGATCTTCCAGAAATCCATACGCCGCCGGAGGCCGGGGAGCCCGAGCGGCTTGATCACCTGTATCGCCATGGCAAGCATGAGCAGCAAGGCTATCAGCTTTGTCATGCTTTATTTTTTCCATTTTTCGGAATGTCACAGGACGGACATTTTTCCGAGCGAACAAGAGCATCTCGACACGCCGTAAAGATATTCCGGGGCACAATCAATCATCTTGAGGCTGGCCAGGCGCAGGTCTTGCCTTATGTCCGTTTACAATCGCTGAGACCGAGTCTGGGGAAATGAAGAGAAATCTGCTGTCCGTCGCCGCGTTGCTCTTTGGCACGCTCTTCCTTTTCATGGGCAACGGCCTGCAGGGCATCCTGCTTCCCGTGCGCGGCAATCTCGAAGGCTACGCCACCACGACGCTCGGTCTGCTCGGCACCTCATGGGCCGGAGGCTTTGTCATCGGCTGCCTGGTGGCGCCGAAACTGGTGCGCCGCGTCGGCCATGTCAGAGCCTTCTCCGGCTTCATCTCGATCATCGCCATCATCGCGCTGGTCAGCGGCATCATCATCGATCCTATCTGGTGGGTGGTTCTGCGCGCCGTCACCGGCTTCTCCACCGCCGGCACATCGATGATCATCGAAAGCTGGCTGAACGAGCGCGCCAGCAACGAAAGCCGCGGCGCGATCTTCTCGCTCTATATCGGCATCACTCTGCTCGGCGTCGTCGGCGGCCAGATGATGATCCCGCTCGAGGATGTGCGCACGCCGGTGCTGTTCATGATCTGCGGCATCTTCTATTGCATCGCCATGCTGCCGACGACGCTTTCGACCGCCGCCTCGCCGCAGCCGCTGAAGGCCGTGCGTCTCGACCTGCCGGCGCTCTACCGCAATTCGCCCGTCTCCTGCCTCGGCATCCTGCTCGTCGGCATCGCCAACGGCGCCTATGGCACGCTGGGCGCCGTTTTCGGCGCCGGCGCCGGCCTTTCCGACACCAGCATCGCCGTCATGATGAGCGCCACCATCTTCGCTGGCGCCATGATGCAGTTGCCGGCCGGCCGACTTTCCGATCGTATCGACCGGCGCTACGTACTCGCTGCCATGTCGGCGATCGCCGCCCTCGCCGGCCTACTGATCTTCATGCTCCACCCGACATCGCCCGCCTTGCTGATCGGGCTGGTTATTCTTTACGGCGCGGTGGCCAACACGCTCTACCCCATCGCGGTCGCTCACGCGAACGACTTCGCGGCATCGGAGGATTTCGTCAAGGTCTCCGGTGGTCTGCTGCTCCTCTACGGCATCGGCACGGTTATCGGCCCGACGCTCGGCGGCCCCGTCATGTCGGCGATCACACCGCATGCGCTTTTCCTGGTCACGGCCATCGCCCATGTGCTGATCACCGTTTATGCGATTATCAGAAGCCGCATCCGCGCCGCCGTCCCGGCCAGCGACCGCGACGCCTATACGACGATCCCGACCGGCACATCGCCGATGCTGACGCCGCAAAGCATGTCGCTTGCCGATCGCGGCACCGGCAAGTCTCCCGAAAGCAGCGATCCTGCTGTAAAGTTCGGATAGAGCGTCCCGCAGAACTGCGCGCGGTTTTTTCAGTAACTCGTGAACGGGAAGCTCAGGACAAGGGTGGTTTAGGCCGGATCGGCCTAAATTTCCTTTCCGCATCGCCCATATTTTTCGCCATCATGCTGCCTACAGCAAAAGGAGGAGAACCGATGAGCTTTATCGATGACGACCGGCCGCAGAAGAAAACCGCCCATGAGATCGGCGCCGATCTCTCCATGCTTTCGGTGGACGAGCTGAAGGCGCGAGTGGAGTTGCTGAAGGCCGAGATCACCCGGCTGGAAGCCGAGGCCGCCCGCAAGGCCTCCGGACGACAGGCGGCGGAAAGCTTCTTCCGATCATGATCCGCAAAAACCTCAAAAAACAACAGCATGGCTGACTAAATGAGTCAGCCTCAAGTCTTCATTCGGTACAATGTTAATAAAATATTAAGCTTTATAAGGTATTACTATATTCATCCAGATTTCCTCTGGGTCTCAGACAGTTTTCCATGCGGTGAATTGGTCTGATTTTTCTCCCTGTTTTACCTTGAGAGCCGCTTTTGCGGCTCTTCTTTTTGCTGCGGCCGGCGCATTTCCATGAAACTGTGGAGATTAACCCTTTCTTAAGAAACGGCTTGCGCATTTGCGCTAATGATACCATCTTAAAGTCATAAAGACCGGCTCCGGAAACTTTTCCGTCGGCGCCGGCGTTACCTGACCATAAGTAGCTGCGTGCAACAGGGACTATTGCGATGTCGGAAGTTGGATTGAACACGATCAGTTTTGCGGGCCGCGCGGCTGCATCCTCACAGTTCAAGGCGCTTTATGCCGAAGGCATGTCGCTGGTCGAGGAGACCGCCGCCTATCTCGACGGCCAGGGCCGCGCAGCCTCCAAGGTTCTGCCGCGCATGGCGTCCGTCCTCTATGCCGCGGAATCGATGCGACTGACCACCCGACTGATGCAGATGGCTTCCTGGCTGCTGCTGCAGCGCGCCGTCAACAACGGCGAAATGTCCCGCGATCAGGTGCTGGCCGAGAAGAACAAGGTCCGCCTCGACGGCTTCAACGTCGACCGCGCCGCACCGGGCTGGGGCGATCTGCCGGAATCCTTCCGCGATCTCGTCGAGCGCTCGCTGCGCCTGCAGAACCGCATCGCCCTGCTTGATCGCGAAATCTATCGCCCGGCCGAAGCCGTGATCGTTCACGATAATCAAAACAGTGTGCAGGCCCAGCTTTCCCTGCTGCAGACGGCCTTCGGCAACAACTGACCGATCTGACAAATTGCATTTGAACCGGCTGCGCCTCGCGCGGCCGGTTTTTCATTTGCTGCGCTACCGCCAGCCTGCAAACGCAAAAAAGCCCGGCAGAACCGGGCTCTTTTCAAATTCCGTCGAGCAGAAGCGATTAGAGGCCGAGGCCGCCGAAACGCTTGTTGAATTTGGAAACGCGACCACCGCGATCCATCAGCTGCTGATTGCCGCCGGTCCAGGCCGGATGCGACTTGGAATCGATTTCGAGGTTCATGACAGCACCTTCCGAACCCCAGGTCGAGCGGGTTTCGTATTCGGTGCCATCGGTCATGACTACCTTGATCATGTGATAGTCGGGATGGATGCCTGCCTTCATAACAATCTTCCTGCGATACCGGAGTTCAATTTGCCGCATGCAGTTGCGGCCACCGAACCGATTGAATAAATGAAGCCGCAGTCGTGATGGCTACGGCTTCCCATTAGGATGGCGTGCCTATACATGAAGGACGCCGGGATAACAAGAGCCAACAGGCCGCATTAGCGGGTCCTCGCGGCGATCGGAGATGATTTGGCAGAACAGGGACGGGCTGAAGAAAACAAAGGGCGGTCGTTGCGGCCGCTTGGCAGACTGACGCCTTATCTCATGCGCTATCGCGGCCTGGTGGCGGGTGCGCTGATTTCGCTGACGCTTGCCGCCGTCACCTCGCTGGCGCTGCCGCTCGCCGTGCGCCGCATGATCGATCATGGCTTCACCCAGTCGGACGGCCGCTTCATCAACAGCTACTTCGCCATGCTGATGGTCATGGCCGTCGTGCTCGCTGTTGCAAGCGCCATGCGCTACTATTTCGTCATCACCATCGGCGAACGCATCGTTGCCGATCTTCGCCGCGATGTCTTTGCCCATGTGACGCGGCTGTCGCCCTCCTTCTTCGACGTCAACCGGTCCGGCGAAATCGTCTCGCGTCTGACGGCCGACACGACGCAGATCAAGTCTGCTGTCGGCGCCACTGCTTCCGTGGCGCTCAGGAACCTCATCCTCTGTCTCGGCGCCATGGGCATGATGGTCGTCACCTCACCGAAGCTTTCCAGCCTCGTCATCGGGGCGATCCCGCTAATCGTCTTCCCGCTCGTTGCCTTCGGCCGCTCGGTGCGCAGGCGCTCCCGCGCCGCCCAGGATACGCTTGCCGAAGCGTCCGCCTTTGCCAACGAGACGATCGCCGCAACCCGCACGGTGCAGGCCTTCAACGGCGAAGATGCCGCAGCGACGCGCTACGGCGGCGCCGTTGAATCCGCCTATCAGGCCGCCCGCGCCGCCATCCGCTCGCGCGCCTTGCTGACCGGCATCGCCATCACGCTGATCTTCGGCAGCGTCGTCGCCGTCCTCTGGGTCGGCGCCCATAGCGTGCTTGCCGGCACGCTTTCGGCCGGCACGCTCGGTCAGTTCCTGCTCTATGCCGTCATTTCGGCCGGATCGCTTGGCGCACTGTCCGAGGTCTGGGGCGAACTCTCGCAGGCGGCCGGCGCTGCCGACCGTCTAACCGAGCTTCTCGACGAGGTCTCGCCGATCGCCGCCCCTGCCAGCCCCGAAGCCCTGCCCTCGCCCAGCCGCGGCCGCGTCGAATTTTCCGGCGTGCATTTCGCCTATCCCTCGCGCCCCGGCAAATCGGCGCTGCATGGCTTGAACTTCGCCATCGCGCCGGGAGAAACCGTCGCCATCGTCGGTCCCTCCGGCGCCGGCAAGAGCACCGTCTTTTCGCTGCTGCTACGCTTCTACGATCCGCAGCAGGGCGGCGTGATGATCGACGGTGTCGACGCCCGGCTGACGACACCCGACGAGTTGCGCCAGCGCATGGCCATCGTGCCGCAGGACGTCACCATCTTTGCCGCTTCGATCCATGACAACATCGCCTTCGGCCGCCCCGGCGCCTCGCGTGAGGAGGTCCGCGCCGCAGCCCTTGCCGCCCAGGCCGACGAGTTCATCGCCCGGCTGGAGAGCGGCTATGAGACCGCGGTCGGCGAACGCGGCGTCACCCTCTCGGGCGGCCAGCGGCAGCGCATCGCCATTGCCCGCGCCATCCTGAAGAACGCGCCCATACTGCTGCTCGACGAGGCGACGTCTGCCCTTGACGCCGAAAGCGAGACCCTGGTGCAGAAGGCGCTCGACGGCCTGGTCGACGGCCGCACGACGCTCGTCATCGCCCATCGCCTGGCCACAGTGCTGAAGGCCGACCGCATCCTCGTCATGGATCAGGGCCGCGTCGTCGAGGAGGGCACGCATCAGAGCCTGATCCGCGACGGCGGCATCTATGCGCGCCTCGCCCGGCTGCAGTTCGACGCCGCGAACGAAGATGTACTCGCCCCCGCGAAATAGCCGGCATCCGCTTTTTCCAGGACAGTAACTAAAGTCTGACCTCTCTTTGCACCTTCTCGCGGTTGTCTTTCGCGCCGCCCGCCCTACCCTCTTCATGCCCCTGGGTAGGGGAAAGTTGTTGAAATAACTTGGGAGGAGATTGGAATGGCGCTTTCCGATATGACGCGACGCACGGGCCTTGCGCTCGCTTTCGGCCTGGCTGCAACGGCCGGTCTCGGAACGGCTTCCGTTGCCGCGGATTTTCCGGATCGTGCGATCACCATGGTCGTTCCCTTCGCGGCCGGCGGCTCGACCGATGTCGTCGCCCGCATCGTCGCACAGAAGATGTCGGAAGATCTCGGCCAGCAGGTGATCGTTCAGAACGTCGCCGGGGCCGGCGGCAATCTCGGCGCCGGCAACGTCGCCCGCGCCGACCCTGACGGTTACACGATTCTGATGGGCACGGTCGCGACCCATGCCCTCAATCCGCTGATCCTCAAATCGACACCCTATGATCCCGAGAAGGATTTCGCACCGGTCTCGCTGCTCGTCGTCGTGCCGAACGTGCTGGTCGTCAATCCGGAATTGCCGGCAAAGACCGTGCCGGAACTGATCGCGCTGCTGAAGGCCGAGCCCGACAAATACAGTTACGCCTCGTCGGGCAATGGCACGCCGCTGCATCTTTCCGGCGAACTATTCAAGAGCATGGCCGGCGTCAGCATGCAGCACATCCCCTATAAGGGCGCCGGCCCGGCCTTGAACGATGTCATCGGCAATCAGGTGCCGATCATGTTCGACAACCTGCCCTCTTCGTCCAGCCACATCAAGGCGGGCACGCTGAGGGCGCTGGCGGTGACGACGGCTGAGCGCGCGCCCTCCTTCCCCGACGTGCCGACGGTCGCGGAATCCGGCATTCCAGGCTATGAGACTTACACCTGGAACGCCCTCTTCGCACCGGCAAAGACACCGAGCGAGGTGGTAACGCGCCTCAACGCCTCGGCTAAGAAGGCGCTGGCCGATCCCGCCGTTGCCGAACGGATGAAGGAGTTCAGCGCCACCATAGTCGGCTCCACGCCGGAGGAACTCGCAGCCCATGTGAAAGCCGAACTCGCCAAATGGGGGCCGGTCATCAAAGGCGCGAACATCCAGATGGAATGACGCGGCGGCGCCCGTCCCACATCGCGGGTACTTGTACCCAACGGAAACCATGTCGCGGGACGCTCTCGCGCGGCATGTCTTCCACGCACAATAATGCGCACAGATCTGGCGCATCATGCTTTGCGACAAATCGACGACGATTTTCGGGCGATGCTCAGGCATCCCAATTGTCATTAAGGTAGTGGAAAAGCTCGCCATTTTGATCTAGCCTCCTCGATGCTGATGGTACAATTCAGCGTTTCGGGAGACATCCATGTACAAATTTGAAGTTTACAAGGATAAATCAGGCGAATTTCGCTTCCGCTTCAAGGCATCGAACGGGGAAACCATGTTCCTGTCCGAAGGCTACAAGGCGAAGGCCTCGGCCATCAGTGCCATCGAATCCATCAAGAAGAACACGCCCGGCGCCGACATCGTCGATCAGACGAAGGCCGAAGCCTGAGCAGGAAGGCACGGGCGGCGTGAGCGCCGCCCTGTTTTCTTTCGCGCCTTCAGCGGCGCTGGCGCCGTTGAGCTTGGCTCACCTGCTTTCGAATTTCCGACGCCGTTTTCGTTTTCAAGTATTTTTCAAAGCCATGTCGAAACGACCGCCGCTCGTGCCTCATTGTCTCGGAACGGCTGAGCCGCTCCACCAGGATAACGGCTTTCGTCGGCCTGGAAGGCCAACAACGAGATCAGGAGTTTTCCATGCAATATGCTCTCATCATTCGCGAAGCCCCCGAAGATTTCGCGCGCCGCAGCGATCCTGCCTATCGCGACGGTTGGGTCGCCTACAGCAAGGCGCTCGCGCAGGCAGGAATCATGACCGGCGGCGCCGGCCTGACAGCCCCCGAGACCGGCACGATCCTGCGCCGCAAAGGCGAGGATCACGATGTCCAGGACGGTCCCTATCCGGAAGGCAAGGAACAGCTCGGCGGCTTCTATCTGATCGAGGTCCCAGATATCGACACCGCGCTGGAATGGGCGACCCGCGTTCCGATCTCCGACAAGGGTTCGATCGAGGTGCGCCCGCGCCTGTAGATGTGAGGCGGGAATGTCCGCCGATGCCGGACGCGCCGCCGAACAGGTAGCGCGTCAGTCTTATGGCAAGCTGATCGCCTTTCTCGCCGCCCGCTCGCGTGACGTGCCGGCGGCGGAAGACGCATTGTCGGAAGCGCTGGCTTCTGCCTTGCGCGTCTGGCCGGAGCGCGGCATTCCTGCCAATCCCGAAGCCTGGCTGCTGGTCGCCGCTCGCCGCAACCTCATGCAGGCGGCCCGCCACCGCACCGTAGAGGCCAACGCACGAACGACGATATCGCTCGCCCTCGAGGAAGCGGAGGAGCGCATGAACGAGGCCGGCAATTCCGTTTTTCCCGATGAGCGGCTGAAGCTGCTCTTTGCCTGTACCCACCCTGCCATCGACAGCTCCGTGCATACGGCGCTGATGCTGCAGACGGTTCTCGGCATCGAGGCGAGAACCATCGCACGAGCCTTCGTCGTTTCGCCGCAAGCGATAAGCCAGCGGCTGGTGCGGGCCAAGGTGAAGATCCGTGATGCCGGTATTCCCTTCGCCGTTCCGCCTCGGCCCACTCTGCCGGGGCGACTCGCCGCCGTGCTTTCGGCGATCTACGCTGCCTACGGCCTGGGATGGGATGGCCTCGACGGCGAGGAGGCGCACCAGTCGCTTGCCGCCGAAGCGATCTGGCTCTGCCGGGCGCTGCTGACGGTGCTACCGGACGAGCCGGAAGCGATCGGCCTCCTGTCGCTGATGCTTCACTGCGAAGCCCGCCGTGATGCCCGGCGCGACGGCGAGGGCCGATATGTGCCGCTGGACGAGCAGGACACGGCGGTCTGGAACGCGATCATGATCGCCGAGGCAGACGCACTGCTGCGCAAGGCCGGGAGCTTCGAGCGTTTCGGCCCTTTTCAGTGTCAGGCGGCAATTCAATCCGTGCATGCGGCGCGTCGCCTTTCCGGGACGACCGACTGGCAGGCGCTGACGACGCTCTATGCCGCGCTGCTGTTGATGAAGCCGATGCTCGGCGCCCGCGTCGCCGAGGCGGCGGTGATCAGCAGGGCCTCAAGCGCTGCCGAAGGCATCAGCCTACTCGACAAGATCGATCCGGGCGCCATCGCGGCCTATCAGCCCTACTGGGCCGTGCGTGCCTTTCTTCTGGCACGGGCCGGCGACAATACCGCCGCGGCTGAGGCTTACGTGACGGCGATCGGCCTCAGCGACAGTCCAGCCGTTCGCGCCTTTCTTGCCGACAGGCTCGAGGAGTGGCGGCAGACAATATCAAGCTGATTATTTCTCGGTCAGCTTCAGCTCGATGCGGCGGTTGGTGGCGCGCGCATCCGGCGTATCGCCGGGTGCGATCGGCTGGAACTCGCCGAAGCCGGCGGCGACGAGCCGGTCGGCCGGCACGCCTTGGCCGATCAGGAACTTGACGACCGACGTCGCGCGCGCCGATGAAAGCTCCCAGTTGTCGCGATAGCGGCCCGTTCCGCCCAGCGGCACGTTGTCGGTATGGCCGTCGACACGCAGCACCCAGTTGATTTCAGGTGGAATTTCCTTGGCGAGGTCGAGCAGGGCGGTTGCAAGCTTCGCCATCTCCGTCTGCCCCTCCGGATTGAGATCGGCGCCGCCCGAGGGAAACAGCACCTCCGACTGGAAAACGAACCGGTCGCCGACGATGCGAATATTTTCGCGGTCCGAAAGGATCTCGCGCAAACGGCCGAAGAAGTCGGAACGGTAACGGTTCAACTCCTGCACGCGGGCCGCGAGCGCAACGTTGAGACGGCTACCGAGATCCGCGATCTTGGTCTGCGAGACCCGATCCTTTTCCTCCGAGGCCTGAAGGGCTGCTTCAACGGCGGCAATCTGGCTGCGAAGCGCTGATATCTGCTGGTTCAGCAACTCGACCTGGCTGAGAGCCCGTTGGCTTACCTGCTTCTGCTCGTCGAGTTCCTGCGTCATCGCGCCGATCCGCTTCTGCGCCGCGTCCTGGCCACCAGAACCGGCATTCAGCAGCGCCTGCAGCCGCGAGCGCTCGCCTTCGACGTTGGCAAGCGAAGCCTGCAGGTTGGCGACCGAGTCCTGAAGATCCTGATTGCTGCCCTTTTCGAGCGCGAGAAGCTGCGTTAGCTCGTTGATCTGGCTGTTGAGGCGATTGAGCACCTCGTCACGTCCTGTGATCTCGCGGCTGAGAATGAACTGCCCGACGACGAAGACCGTCAGCACGAACATGATCGAGATGAGCAGCGTCGAAAGCGCATCGACGAAACCCGGCCAATAGTCGACCGTGCGTTCGCGGCGGCGGTTGCGGGCAAGAGCCATGGCTTACTTGCCCTCGCTCTTCTCTGTGTGGCTTGTGCGTTCGCGGTGGCGTTCGGGTTTCTCACCGGCCCGCTCCTGCAGGCCGATGCGTTCGGCCAGCCGGTCGAGCGTGCGGCGCATTGCTTTCGCCTCGTCCTGCTGTGCCTCAATCCAGTCGCGCAGCATCTGCTGCTCGTTTCGCATATTCTTGACGAGCCCCTGGATGCCTTCGGCAAGGCTCGCCATGGCGGCGACCGAGCGCTGGCTGCCGACACCACCCTCTTCGGAGGCCTTGCGCAGATATTCGGAGAGCGCACGCATGTCCTCAGAGGACGAACCGGACACGGCGTCGAGCGCCGGCGCAAGATCGGAACCGACATCGGTAACGGAGGAGAGCCAGTTTTCCAGTTCCATGTAGAAGCGGTTCTGCGCGCGGCCGGCCTGCAGGTCGAGGAAGCCGAGAATGAGCGAACCGGAAAGGCCGAGCAGCGAGGACGAGAAGGCCTGGCCCATACCCGAAAGCGGCGTGGACAGCCCGTCCTTCAGTGCCGAAAGCACGTCCCCGGTGCCGTTCGAGCCGGCATCGAGCGATTGGATGACACCACTGATCGAACCGATCGTGCCGATGAGGCCCCAGAACGTCCCGAGCAGGCCGAGGAAAACCAGAAGGCCGATCAGGTAGCGCGAAACGTCGCGCGATTCGTCGAGGCGGGTCGCGATCGAATCGAGGATCGAACGCAGCGCCGTCGTCGATAGCGCCAACGAGGTCTGGCGGTTGCCGATCAGTGCCCGCATCGGCGCCAAAAGTCGCGGGTTGCGATTGACCTTGTCGGCACTGCCGGCAGCGCGGAAGGAGTTGAACCAGCGCACTTCGGGGCGAAGCGCCAGCACGTGACTGAAAACAAGGATGATGCCGACCGCGAGAACGCCGACGATCAGGCCGTTGAGGCCCGGATTGTGCATGAAGGCCGTCTGCGTCTGCCGGAAGAGGATGGCGGCAATGAACCCGACGATGACGAGGAAAAGCAGCATCGTCCAGAGGAAGGGCATGGGGCTCGAAAGCCTGTAGACATAACCGCCGGGCGTCTTTTCGGTGGAGCCGATCTCCGCCACATTCACATTTTCCATAGGTTCAGCAGCCTCCGAACTCATTGCTGGCGGAGACTAGAGCAACATTGTGCCGAATTGAAGTATCTGGAGGCGAAAACCGTGACTTTACAACAGCCGCGTTTTCTCTCCCCTACTTGGCGGGAATCGGTCGCTTGATGACCTCGATGAGCGCCTTGTGAATGTGTTCGTTGCCGGCGACGATCGCGCCACCCTCCAGAATGGCCGCTCCGCCGTCCCAATCGCTGGCAAAGCCGCCGGCTTCGCGGATGAGCAGGATGCCGGTCGCCATGTCCCAGGGAGCAAGCTCCGCCTCCCAGAAACCATCGAGACGTCCGGCGGCGACATAGGCGAGATCAAGCGTAGGCGAGCCCAGGCGGCGAATGCCCGCCACCTCGCCCATCACGTGCCGAAGCTCGACCAGGAATTTGCCGTGATTGCGCTTGCCGAGCGCCGGCACGCCGCAGCCGATGACGCAATCCGACAGCACGCGGCGTGCAGCGACGCGCAGGCGCCGGTCGTTCAGGAAGGCGCCGCCGCCGCGTTCGGCAGTATAGAGCTCGTCGGTCGCCGGATTGAAGACGACGGCGGCAACAATCTCGCCGTTGCGCTCGAGAGCGATCGAGACCGCGAATGCTGGGATGCCGTGCAGGAAGTTCGTCGTGCCATCGAGCGGGTCGACGATCCAGCGATGCGCACCGTCCGTGCCCTTGATCTCCTCGCTCTCCTCACCGAGGAACCCATACGTCGGGCGTGCCTTGAGCAGTTCTTCCCGAACGATCTTTTCGGCCTTGCGGTCAGCGGTGGACACGAAGTCGCCCGGTCCCTTCACCGAAACCTGCAGGTTTTGCACTTCGCCGAAATCACGCCCCAGCGATTTTCCTGCCTTGAGGGCAGCCTGAACCATGACATTGAGAAGAGCTGAACGGGCCATCGGCGCATTTCCTTGGGACTGATACGGGACGCGCGCTGCCAGGGGCGGGAAATGTCCCTGAACATGCATGACAGGCAGCGCTGCAAAGATTGGCGGCCTCAAGACCACAAAACCAGGGAAATTTCAAGAGGAGGCCCGCATGGCTGCCTTTCCTCGTCGGGAACCCGCGGTTTTTATTCCAATCGGATCGGCTCAATACGGGTCTCAGAATTTCCGATGCGTGATCATCACTTCGCGAGCGATCTGATCGAGCGGCAAGACGCGGTCGACGCCGCCCTTGGCGATCGCCTCCTTCGGCATGCCGAAAACGACCGAACTCGCCTCGTCCTGCGCCACCGTGTAGGTGCCGGCCTCTGCATCTCCAGCCTGCCGCGCGCGCCGTCATCGCCCATGCCGGTCATGATGATCCCCATGGCATTCGAGCCGGCGGAACGCGACGCCGAGCGGAAGAGCACATCGACGGAAGGCCGGTGGCGCGACACCAACGGCCCGGTCTTCACGCTCACATAATGGCGCGCGCCTTGGCGTTCGAGCAGCGTGTGCTTGTCGCCGGGCGCAATCAGCACATGCCCGCGCAGCACCGGGTCGCCATCGACGGCTTCCTTGACCTCGACCTCGCAGAGCCCGTTCAGCCGCTTGGCAAAGGCGTCGGTGAATTTTTCCGGCATATGCTGGACGATTACCATGCCAGGCGCATTGGCCGGCAATTCCTCAAGAAATTCACGCAGCGCCTCCGTGCCGCCGGTGGAGGCGCCGACGCAGACGACCATCTCGGTCGTCTTCGCCATGCAGGGCACACAGCGGTTGTATGAAACTGCCATATAACGAGTCTTGAGACTCGCAATTCTGATCCGAAATAAAGTTGTGTTTATCCTCAAAATTTTGCAACAAACAAATAAAAGCAATGGGTTAGCCGTATTAACCGACCACAAGGTCGCGACGGCGCCCAATCCTCATCTTTCGTTAATCACAACGCTGACGAGTCCGGCGCGTTTACCGGAGGTTTCCATCCTGCGCGTAAAAATAGTGTCAGATAAGCCTGTATCTTACGAAAAGGTATAAATGTTGGCACACGCTCTGGTATCGCCGACCGCTGCAGCCTACACCTCCGGGCGGGACATTGGCCGGACCCTGGAATCCGCCCGCAGCCGGGTCGAGGAACGTTTTCTCGAAGGCGGCACGGTACTGCTGTCGGTGATGGATGTTCTCAACCGTTTGTTGAGTTCTCTCGAGAGCGTCACGGCGGCGCTCGACAATGGGGAGTCGAGCGATACCGGTGCCGATCTCCGTGCCACGGTGGAGAGCCTGACGGCGCTGCCGGTCACCGAAGAAAATCGTCAGCAGGCACTCGTCTCACTGGCGCAGACCGGCAGGGAGCTGCGCAAATACGTCTCCGATATGCAGGAGACGATGCGTTATCTCAGAACTTTCGCCGTGACCGTGAAGATCACCGGCGCCGGCCTTGCCGAATTCGCCGGCTTCGCACAGGAAATCCTGGAGCGAATCTATTCCGGCACCGATGAAGTCAACCGTTTCGCCGCGCATCTCGACAGCCTGGACAAGGAGGTCAAACTCGCCGCCTCCTTCGGCGCCAGTGTCTCCAAGGGCTACGCCGATACCGTTCCGGCCGTTGCCGCCGCCCTGCGCGGCGACGCCGCCAAGATCGCCGAACACCGCAAGCATCTCGGCGTCGTCGCCCGCGAGGTCGGCGCGATTGCACGCGGCGTTCAGAGCAAGGTCGCCTCGACGCTTTCTGCCCTGCAGATCGGCGACATCACCCGCCAGCGCATCGAGCATGTACAGGCCACGCTTTCGCTGCTTGAGGAGTTCTTTGCCGGCGACGAGGGCGCGAAGCTCGATGCCGGCGCGCGCAAGCGCCTTCAGAACGTCATTCACCATCTGACCGCGGCGCAGATGAACGACATGTGCGTAAATTTCCAGTGGGAATCGGAAAACGTCGTCACGACGATCGCCAGTTTTGACCACGACATGCGGGAGATCCTAAAACTGCGTGACCAGATGAGCGACGCGAGCGGCGAATCCAGCGGCAACTTCATGCGCGCGCTGGAATCGAGCGTTTCGGCCGCCCACGAAATCGTCCGGCAGGTCGATACGGCAAGCCGGCAGGCCGACCAGGTGAGCCAGTCGACGATCGACACGGCCACCAAGCTCTCCCAAGCGATCGCCAATATCCGCGCCGTCAAGACCGACATCCATTATATGGCCTTGAACACCAATCTGCGCTGCAGCCGTCTCGGCGAGGAAGGCAGGTCGATCAACGTCGTCACGGCCGAATTGCGCATCTTCGCCGGCAAGCTCGACGAGTCCGCCGATGCCATCGTCACCGGCCTGCCGGCGCTCGAAGCCGCGGCCGGACGCATCGCCCCCGCCACCGATGCCGAGGCGGGCGGCCTGGGAGAGGGCCTGACGTCGGCCGTCGGCAACATCCGCGCCGCAGCCGACGTCATGGAAAACGAGCTGAAAGTGCTTGCCGAAAACGGTCGCGAGGTCGCCACCAAGATCGGCCTGCTGATCGGCAAGCTCGATTTCCAGCGTGACCTCGGCGAGGTCTTTGCCCGCTGCGCCGATGTGCTTGATGAGGCCGCCGGCACCGAGGTCGCCGATATCTCCGATCTCGCGGAGGCGATCGCCCCGCTCGACCGCAAGATCTTCAAGCACTATACGATGGTTCAGGAACGCAACATTCATCGCGACATCATCCCGGCCTGCGAGGAAAGCGCTGCTGCCCCCCTGCTCCCGCCGAGCCTGCCAAGATCGAAAACGACGAGGATCTTTTCGCCGACGCGCTGATTTAAAGTCGCCCCGGTTGGGACGCGAGGCGCGATTAATTTAGCGTCGGCGGAACTTGTTGGCGGCATCGATCGCAGCCTTCTGCTGGTCGTCTTCAATGCCGAGGTAAAAATCCTCGAGCGCCGGATCGGCAAGCCCGGCGCGGCGCGACAGCACGTACCACTTCGCCGCCTCGACTGGATTGGGCGGCGTGCCGATGGCATTGACATAGAGGTGGGCGAGCTTGTTTTGCGCCGCGACATTGCCGCCATTGGCCGCAAGTTTCAGCCATTCGAAACCTTTGACATAATCCTTCGGGCCGCCGATGCCGTTGACGAGCCAGATGCCGAGATCGAGTTGGGCCGTGTCGAAGCCGGCCCGCGCCGCGCGCGCCATCCACTCGCGGGCGAGTCGCTTCTTTTCCTCCGGCAGGTCTTTCAGCGTCGCGTAAAGCTGCGCCACCGCATATTGCGAATCGGCAATGCCCTGCTCGGCCGATTTCTCATAGAATGGCAGCGCCAGCTTCAGCCCCTTCTCGCCGGGATTGTCGGCCACGAGGATCTGCGCCCAGTTGAATTCGGCTGAGGGGTTGCCGGCCTCGGCCGCCTTGCGCATGTAGTCGTCGGCCTTGACCTTGTCGCGCGGCACGCCTTCGCCTTCCATCAGCATCAGCGCATATTTGAACATTGCCGCCGGATCGCCGCCTTCGGCCGCCTTGCCGTACCAGAAGGCCGCGTTCTTCACGTCCTTCTTGACGCCGAGACCCTGTGAGAGGATTTCGCCGATCAGTGTCTGCGCCGCCGGATCGCCGAGTTGGGCGCGCGGCAGCGCCTTATCCATTGCTGTCAGGTAATAGCCGCGCTGGTAAGCGCCGTAAGCCTCGTCGACCGGCCCCTTGTAGTCCTTCTCCGGCGGCAGGTCCGGCAGCTTCGCGCCCATCCGGTCGAAAACCCCGACGCCATCGGAGGGTCGCACGCCGGGACCGGCGGGCCGGTCGGTGCGAAAGGTCGAAGCCGGCGCCGGGACCGGCGGGCTGATGACGCTGTCGGCTGCCTGCGCCAGAGCGATATCCGGCCCGGCTGCAAGGAGAACGGCGATGCTGGCGAGCAGATATTTCAAGTGGCGGGCGGGCGGGATCGGCATGAACGCGATTTCAATCCTCAAACCGTGGCGCTTTTTCGTCAAGCAGCGCGTTGATTTCTGCAATGACGGATGGCGCCCGGGCGGGCTCGCCGAAGACCGCCAGCCGCAGCGCCACGAACTCCGCTCCGGTTTCGGCAACGGCGAGCGCCGAGGCCGGATCGGTGCCGCCCATGACGATGCAAGGGATTTCGATCATCGAAGCCCACCATTCGCCGAGCGCAAGGTTCTTCGGATGGGCCTCCGGCTTGATGTCGCCATCGAGCTTGCCGAAGAAGATATAGTCCGGCCTCACTTCGCCGATCTCCAGCGCCGTGTGCCGGTCGGCCGCATTGCCGCCGCCGACGATGAGCTTCGGCGCGTGCTTGTCGATCGCCTCCGACAGCGCCTCGGCATTGCCGGAAAGATGCAGGCCATCGGCCTTTGCCCGTCTCGCCACGCGGCTATCGCCTGCAATCAGCGCCGCCGCCCCGGCATCCTGAATGACAGGCACCAGCTTTTCGGCATGTTTTTGAAAGGCGCCGTCGTCGAGCCCGTATTGCGGCACGATCACCGAGGCGACATCGCCGCCTTTCAGCGCGTCGGCAACGATCTTTGCCTGTTCATCGGCATCGGCGATATCGGGGGCGATGAGCACAACGCGGCAGCGGTTTTCCGGTTCGGTCATGAGGTCTTTCCGTTTCCAGCGAATTCCCCTTTCGAAAGGACGGATCCGCACTCGTTTTGTGTGAGTAGTTCCGTTAGAGGAGGCTTGCAAGAGGAGGACGCCGAAAGCATGCCGCAGGATTTGTCATTCTACTACGCCGCCGTGCCCGCCGTCCTCCTGGTCGGCCTCGCGAAAGGCGGCATGGGCGACGCTTTGTCGCTGATCGGGCTGCCCTTTCTCGCTCTGGTCGTCTCGCCGGTCGAAGCGGCGGCGATCCTGCTGCCGATTCTGATCTTCATGGATATGATTTCGCTCGTCATCTGGCGCAAGCATGGCGATTGGACGACGCTGAAGATCATGCTGCCGGGCGCAATATTCGGCATCGGCCTCGGCTGGGCGACGTCGGCGCTGGTTCCGGGCAACATGCTGCGCATCGTCATCGGGGCGGTTACCGTCCTCTTCTGCCTTCGCTATTTCTGGAGCAATTTCGGTCCCGGCATCGACAAGGTGACCCAGCCGCGTGGCCAGCGGCCGGTTGCTGCCAGCCTCTGGGGGACGTTTTCCGGTTATGGCAGCTTCGTCGCCCATGCCGGCGGCGCGCCGTTCCAGGTCTATGCCCTGCCGCTCAAGCTGCAGCCGCGCGAATATACCGGCACCAGCGTGCGCTTCTTCGCGATCCTCAATGCCGTCAAGCTGATCCCCTATTTCGCGCTCGGCCAGCTCGACACGCAGAACCTTGCGACCTCGGCGACGCTGCTGCCCTTCGCCCCGCTCGCCACGCTTGCCGGCGCCTGGTGCGTGCGCCGCATGCAGCCGGCGATCTTCTACCCCTTCATGTATGCGATGGCCTTCATCGCCGCCTTGCTGATCGTGCGCGAGGGCCTCGGCGGGTAAGGGCGGCCGTGCTCCTCGCTGCAACGCACAATTTTCTTGCCGCCGCGGCCGGTTTGCCGTAGCGTTCCCGCCATGTCGAACACGGACCCCTTCTCTGCGATTGCCGATCCGAACCGGCGGTTTCTGCTGGAGGAATTGCGGCGCGCGCCGCGGACAGTCAACGAGCTCGCCGAGGGCCTGCCGATCAGCCGGCCGGCCGTGTCGCAACACCTGAAGGCGCTGCTCGACAGCAACCTCGTCTCGGTGACGTCGGAAGGCACGAAACGCATCTACGCGGTCAATAACCGCGGCTTCGACAAGCTCAATCTGTGGCTGGATCAGTTCTGGGCCTGATCGCCCTCCGACAAGACCCCAAACCTAATCCAATGAAGACGATCGGCGGCGCGGGAGATGCAAAGGCGCCAGCCACGATGCCGCGAGCATCGGGCTGGCGCAATTCTGGTGTCAAATCACCGGGTCTTGCAAATTTTAGGCGGAATGGATGGATTTACCTCTTCATACGCAAGATGATCGGCCGGCGACCCTTGGGAAGATCAGTGGACGGATGACTTGAGACGCTGAATCTCGTCCTTGATGCGCAGCTTGCGGCGCTTGCATTCGGCAATTTCCGTATCGGAGATAGAGGGAGCTGTTCTGAGCGCGTGCAGCTCCTCCTCGAGAGCAACATGCTTTTTCTGGAGTGATTCAAGATGAGCTTGAACTGTCATTTGACCCTTCCTTCCTCTTACCCTCCCCGGCCATCATCGTCGGGGATCAAGGTGTCAACGCGCCGGACTGTGACATATTTTTGAAGGCTTGTCGAAGGCGAAAAGATGGAGATGAGATGGCAAATTCATGATCAAGACTAACTAGCCGTTACCCGTATTTGGTGATAGGAGCTTGCGGAAATCATCGGCAGATCGGACAAGATCCGAAGACGACAACGGGGAATGCATATGGCCGATCAGGAACAGGCGGAAATCAGGCTCATGGTGGCGCGGCTGCGTCAGGAGCACGAGGATTTCGACGCCGCGATCAACGCCATGATCGAGACCGGATGCGACGCTCTGCGAATCCAGCGCATGAAAAAGAAGAAGCTCGTCATCAAGGACAAGCTCTCCAAGCTGGAAGATCAGATCGTTCCTGATATCATCGCCTGATCGCATCGCCCGATCGCATTGCTTGAGAGGAATAGCGGCAACGATGACAGACAGACCACCCGTCGCCATTATCATGGGCAGCCAATCCGATTGGGAAACCATGAAGAACGCGGCCGATACGCTGGAAGCCCTGGAAATCCCTTATGATGCGCGCATCATCTCCGCGCACCGCACGCCCGACCGCATGGCGAATTTCGCCAAGGGAGCGCGCGCCGAGGGCTTCAAGGTCATCATAGCCGGCGCCGGCGGCGCTGCCCATCTGCCGGGCATGACCGCATCGATGACGCCGCTGCCGGTCTTCGGCGTCCCGGTCCAGTCGAAAACCATGTCCGGCCAGGATAGCCTCCTGTCGATCGTGCAGATGCCGGCCGGCATTCCGGTGGGAACGCTCGCCATCGGCAAGGCGGGCGCGGTCAACGCCGCCCTTCTCGCCGCCGCTGTGCTCGCCCTTTCCGACGAAGAAATCGCCGAGCGGCTCGACGAATGGCGCGAACGTCAGAGTGCCAGCATCGCCGAATACCCGATGGACGACCAATGACTGTAAGCACGATCGGCATTGTCGGCGGCGGCCAGCTCGGCCGCATGCTGGCCATCGCCGCCGCCAGGCTGAATTTCCGCACGATCATTCTTGAGCCGCAGGCGGACTGCCCGGCCGCTCAGCTCGCCAACCGGCAGATCGTTGCCGCCTATGATGATCAGGCGGCGCTGGCCGAACTTGCCGCCGCCTGCGATGTCGTCACCTACGAATTCGAGAACGTGCCCGTCGCCGCCGCAGAAACGCTTGCGGCTAGCATTCCCGTCTATCCGCCGCCGAAGGCGCTGGAAGCCGCCCAGGACCGGCTGGTCGAAAAGCGCTTCCTCAACGATTGCGGCATCACCACCGCCCGCTTTCACGCGATCGACAGCCAGGCCGATCTCGAGGCGGCACTGAAGGACTTCGACGGCCAGGGGGTGTTGAAGACCCGCCGTCTCGGTTATGATGGCAAAGGCCAGAAGGTTTTTCGTTCAGTGGCCGACAGCCCTGACGGCGCCTATTCTGCGCTCGGCGCCGTGCCGCTGATCCTCGAAAGCTTCGTCGCCTTCGAGCGCGAGGTCTCGATCATCGCCGCGCGCACCGCCGACGGCGCGGTCGTCTGCTTCGATCCCGCCGAAAATATTCACCGCAATGGCATCCTCCATACCTCGACGGTTCCCGCCGCGATCTCCGCAGCGACGGGCGAAGCCGCACGTCGGTCGGCCGAAAAAATCCTCGCGGCATTGAACTATGTCGGCGTCATCGGCATCGAATTCTTCGTGCTTGCCGACGGCACCCTGATCGCCAACGAGATGGCCCCGCGCGTACACAATTCCGGACACTGGACGGAAGCGGCCTGTACCGTCAGCCAGTTCGAGCAGCATATCCGTGCCGTCGCCGGCCTGCCGCTCGGCGATGGCGCGCGCCATTCCGACTGCGTCATGCAGAACCTGATCGGCGACGATATCCTTGCCGTTCCCGACTGGCTGCGACGCCCCGATACGCTGGTCCATCTCTACGGCAAGACAGAGTGGCGCCCCGGCCGCAAGATGGGCCATGTCACCACGTTGGCGCCGAAATCCCCGCCTTCCCGGTGAGAAAACACCCTCTTGCCCTGGGAAAAACACGGTCATGTGGTTGACACGGAAAAGGTGACGGGGTATCTGCTCCCCACCTAAAGAGCGCGCCCCGACGGCGCGCTTTTGATTGTTAAAGATACGGGCGAATGTGAATTCCCCCATAGAGATCGCGGATCAGAAAAATGAAGATCAAGAATTCGCTCAAGTCGCTCAAGGCTCGCCACCGTGACAACCGTCTGGTTCGTCGCAAAGGCCGCATCTACATCATCAACAAGCTGAACCCGCGCTACAAGGCTCGTCAGGGCTGATTGCGCGCATCCGGATCGCCGCGCCGCGCCGGTGCGCCGTTCGTCATCCGGTAGGTCGCTGCGGTGATCACGTCAAATTTGTTTGATCTTCGGCGTTGGCGGGCTAATATGTCCGCCATGCGCTTTTTTGCTTTAATGCCAGCGGCCTTGCCGCTCTTCCTCGTCCTCTCCATCTCTCCGCTTCCGGCCATCGCGGCGGAAAAGGACGTCATCGTCGAGCAGAGCAATGCCGCCAATTCACCGAAGCAGCGTCTCGATCAGCTCTTCAGCCAGCTGAAGCGCGAGCGCGATCCCGACAAGGCCAGCAGCATCGCCAACGAAATTCGCCTCGCATGGAATGATTCCGGCAGCGCGACCGTCAATCTGCTGATGCAATGGGCCGACAAGGCGATTGAGGAAAAGCGCAACCCCGCCGCTCTCGATTTCCTCGATGAGGCAATAGCGCTGAAGCCAGATTACGCCGAAAGCTGGAATCGCCGCGCTACGCTGAATTTCGTCATGGGCAATTACCGCAAGTCGATGTCCGACATCGGACATGTGCTGGATCTCGAGCCGCGCCATTTCGGCGCGCTCTCCGGCATGGCCGCGATCCTCAGCAATTCCGGCAACGATCAGCTGACGTTGAAAGCCTGGGAGCGGTTCCTCGATATCTATCCCGCCGAGCGCACTGCGCAGGAACAGGTCAATACGCTGTCGGAAAAACTTGCCGGCAACCGCACGTGATGTCGGATCGCCCGATCTTGAAGCCCGGCCTGAGCGCACAAGTTTAGCATTATCGAGGGAGCTACGCGACGCTTCGCCCACCGCTCTCGAGAACCGCCGCAACCATCGCCCGTAAAGACCATGCTTGCAGAAGTTTCCGCTCTTCTCGCTCCCCTAGCCGCCGCCATCGGTTACTCCTCCTACAAGGCGCGGCGCTTCGAACAGACCTATCCAAATATCGGCGAGCTGACGGATGTCGGCGGCTACCGCATGAATGCCGTCCATATCAAGCGTCCGGAACATGCCGATCTGCCGGCGCTCGTGTTCATTCACGGCGCCAGCGGCAATCTGCTCGACCAGGTCGTCGCCTTCCGCGCTGCACTCGAGGGCCGGGCGGAAATGCTCTTCGTCGACCGTCCTGGGCACGGCTATTCCGAACGCGGCGGCCCTGAAAATGCGGTCCCTTCCGGCCAGGCGGATGCGATTGCCCGGCTGATGGAGGCCCGTGGCATCGAGAAGGCGATCATCGTCGGTCATTCTTTCGGCGGCGCGATCACCGCAACCTTCGGCCTGCGCCATCCCGAAAAGACATCCGGCCTGCTCTTTCTGGCACCCGCCACCCATCCCTGGCCGGGCGGGATCGACTGGTATTATCATGTCGCGACGGCGCCGGTCATCGGCCGGCTGTTCAACCACGCCATCGTCGTGCCGCTGGGGCTCAGTCGGCTGGAGCGCGGCACGCTGAATGTCTTCCATCCCAATCCGCGCCCGATCGATTACATCGAAAAGACCGGCCCATCGCTGGTGCTGCGGCCCTGCACCTTCCGCAACAACGCCGCCGATTTTAAAAGGCTTCTCGCCTATCTGAAGGAGCAATCGCCGCTCTATTCCCAGATCAGCGCGCCGACCGTCATCATAACTGGCGACAGCGACGAAATCGTCTGGGAACACCTGCATTCACGCGGCCTTGCCCGCGACATAGCCGGCTCCGAGCTCATCACCGTCCGCGGCGTCGGCCACAAGCCGGATTATCTCGCGACCGATGTCGCCGTCGCTGCCATGGAAAAGATCGCCGGCAAGCCGCGCGACCTGCAGGCAATCGCCCGCCGGGCCGAGGAGCGGCTTGCCGCGGCGTCGCGCGATCGGACATCGTTGCCGTCGCTCGAGCCGGGCGCCCCGCGCGGGCATGATCCTTCAGCCGGAAACTCGATCGAACGCCTCGCATAAAGCCGATCGCCTGCATTGCCTCGAGCCGGCGCAGCCCCATATGTTTTTCCGTTGTTGTCCATAGGAGGGGAAATCATGGGCCGCCTGCATATCGGGACGATCTCGGTCATATCGGCATTGTCGCTCTGCCTGACCCCGGCTTTCGCGGCCTCGCCCGCACCTGTTGAAGCCGAACACGGCATGGTCGTTACCGCTCAGCATCTGGCGACCGATGTCGGCGTCGAAGTGCTGAAGAGCGGCGGCAACGCCGTCGATGCGGCCGTCGCCGTCGGTTATGCGCTAGCGGTGGTCTATCCCTCGGCCGGCAATCTCGGCGGCGGCGGCTTCATGACCATCCGCCTGAAAGACGGAACCAAAACCTTCCTCGATTTCCGCGAACGCGCGCCGCTCGCCGCGACGAAGACCATGTATCTCGATGCCAAGGGCGAGATCGTGCCGCGCGCCAGCCTCGACGGTTATCTGGCCGTCGGCGTCCCCGGCTCGGTCATGGGTTTTGAAACCGCGCGCGAGAAATACGGCACGCGCTCACGCCAGGATCTGATCGCGCCGGCCCTTCGCTTCGCCAAGGAAGGCTTCACTCTGGAACAGGGCGACGCGGCCATCCTCTCCGGCAGCGCCAAACGCCTCGCCAAGGATGAGACGGCGGCGAAAATCTTTCTGAAACCGGATGGCAAGCCCTATGCACCGGGTGAAAAACTTGCGCAGCCGGATCTCGCCGCGGTCCTCGCCGCCATCTCCGAAAAAGGCCCCGACGCCTTCTACAAGGCCGCCCCCGCCGATGCGATCGTCACGGCGAGCCAGGCCAAGGGCGGCATCCTCGCCAAGCAGGATTTCGAGCAATATGCCGTGCGCGAATTGAAGCCGATCGAGTGCAATTACCGCGGCTACGACATCATCTCCTCGCCGCCGCCCTCTTCCGGCGGCGTCATCATCTGCGAAATCCTCAACGTCCTCGAAGGTTATCCGCTCTCCTACCTCGGCTACGCCTCTGCCGAAACCGTGCACGTGATGGTCGAGGCGATGCGCTACGCCTATGTCGACCGCAACGCGGCGCTCGGCGATCCCGATTTCGTCGAGAACCCGGTCGAAAAATTGCTCGACAAGGGTTACGCCAAGGAGACCGCGGCAAAGATAGATCCCTACAAGGCCGGCACGTCGGCGAATTTGAAACCGCTCGGCGGCAAGGAAAGCAACGAGACGACGCATTATTCGATCATCGACGACGAGGGCAACGCCGTCGCCGTCACCTACACGCTGAACGGCTCCTTCGGCGCCGCCGTCGTGGCACCCGGTACCGGCGTTTTGCTCAACAACGAGATGGACGATTTCACCTCCAAGCCCGGCGTGCCGAACCTCTACGGTCTGGTGCAGGGCGAGGCGAACGCCATTGCCCCGAAAAAGACGCCGCTCTCCTCGATGAGCCCGACGATCGTCACCCGCGACGGGAAGCCCTTCATGGTGATCGGCAGCCCCGGCGGCTCGCGTATCATCACCATCACGCTGGAGGCAATTCTCAATGTCGTCGATTTCGGGATGGATATCAGCCAAGCGGTCAATGCGCCGCGGTTCCATCACCAATGGCAGCCCGACAAGGTCTATCTCGAGCCCTATGCACTTTCGCCGGATACGGAAAAGGCCCTCGCCGCCATGGGTTACAGTTTCGACGGCGGCAATGATGCAGCGGTCTGGGGCCAGGCTGCCGGCATCCTCGTCGGCGGCAAAAGCCTTGCCGCCATCGCAAAGGGCGGCGGCGCCCGCTACAACGGCGCCATGGACGCCCGCGCGGTGGAAGGGTCGGCCGGCGGCTATTGACGGGCGCCAAACGGTTCAGGCGGCGGCGGATATCCCATTCATGTCACGGTGACAAAGTCGACGTTCACAAACGGCGTGCCGCATCCTATGCATGTGCGAACTCTCCAAGCAGGACGATTCCCGAATGGCAAGCATTGAAATGATTGTCGCCGCCCGCGCCCGTTTGCGCGGCCATGCGCGCCGCACGCCGCTTCTCTCCTCCTCCTTCCTGAACGACATCGCCGGCCGGCGCCTGTTCGTGAAGGCGGAATGCCTGCAGCATACCGGCTCCTTCAAGTTTCGCGGGGGCTGGTCTGCCGTCTCCGGCCTCGACCCGGCCGTGCGCGCCCGCGGCGTCATCGCCTTTTCCTCCGGCAATCATGCCCAGGGCGTGGCGCTGGCCGCCAAGCTGCACGGCGTGCCCGCTGTTATCATCATGCCGAGTGATGCACCGAAGCTGAAGATCGCCAACACCCGCGCCTTCGGCGCCCAGGTGGTGCTCTACGATCGTGCCAACGAGGATCGCGACGAAATCGGCGCCAGGATCTCGGCCGAGCGCGGCCTGACGCTGATCAAGCCCTTCGACGAACCGTTGGTGATCGCCGGCCAGGGCACAACCGGCCTCGAGATCTCCGAACAAGCCGAAGAAGAGGGCGTGACGTCAGCCGAGGTCCTCGTGCCCTGCGGCGGTGGCGGATTGACCTCCGGCATTGCCCTTGCCCTCGAAGCCAGTGCCCCCGGCCTCCGCGTCCGGCCCTGCGAGCCCGATGGTTTCGACGATACCACCCGCTCGCTCGCCTCCGGCAGGATCGAACGCAACGCGTCGATATCAGGCTCGATCTGCGATGCGATCCTGACGCCGCAGCCCGGCAACATCACCTTCCCGATCCTCAAGCGCCTTGCCGGCGCCGGCATCGTCGTCACCGACGAGGAGGCGCTGCGCGCCATGGCGCTCGCGTTCACCCGGTTGAAGATCGTCGTCGAGCCCGGCGGCGCCGTGGCGCTCGCCGCCGCCCTCTTCCACGGCGAGGCGCTGGAAAGCGATGCAGTCGTCGCCGTCACCTCGGGCGGGAATGTTGATGCCGATCTTTTCGCTATGGCGCTCGAACGCTTCGGCTAAAGTCGCCGGTCACACCGCCTTGTAACGGGGTGCAGGCACGCTGCGGGAGAGGTTCGGCATCAGTGCCTGGCGCGCCTGTTCGTAGGCGGTAAGCAGATCGGCATCCTCAAGCGACGGGATCGTCGCGAATTCGCCCTGCTCCAGGCCGGCCAGCGACGCATCGACCATGTCTTCCGCCGACATTACGATCTCGTTGGGCAGATGCTCGACCGGCGTGCCGGCGATGCCCCAGAATTCCGTTGCAGTGGCGCCGGGCAGTACGGCCTGGATGCGGATATTCTTCTCCGCCAGCTCATGCTTCAGCGACTGGCTGAAGGCGAGCACGAAGGCTTTCGTACCGCCGTAGACGCCGTTCAGAAGCTCCGGCGCGATCGCGACGATGGAGGCGATGTTGATGATCGTGCCGCCGCCGCGTGCGACGAAGCCGGGAACGGCGGCATAGGTCAGCCGCGTCAGCGCCGTGACGTTGAGCTCGATCATCTCCTGCATCTTGTCGACATCGGCGGAAAGCAGTGGCGCCGTTCCGCCGAAGCCGGCATTGTTGACGAGAAGCGTGATGCTCCGGTCCTGCCTAAGCACGCCTTCGACGCGGGCAAGGCCTGCCCTGTCGCCGAGATCGGCGGCGACGGTCTCGACGCTCCGGCCGGTTTCATCGGTCAGCCGGCTAGCCAGCGCCTTCAGCCGCTCGCCATTGCGGGCGACGATGATCAGGTCGTAACCCTGCTTCGCTAGCCTATGGGCATAGATTGCTCCAATGCCAGAAGATGCGCCGGTTACCAGCGCCGTGCCCCTATGCTCCGGTTTATTGCGTTCCTGCGTCATGGTCAGTCTCCTTCAATTGCGCCGGCCCGATGCCTTGCGCTTGAGGAGAGTCTTACGCCCGATTGCGAATGACCTGAATGTCATATATACCACCTTTTAGGACATCCTCTTTTCGGTACTCGATGACCATGCAGCAAATCGGCTTTCTGCTCTACCCCGGCTTCCAGATCATGAGCTTGGCGGCGATCTCGGCCTTCGAGTTCGCCAATCTCGAACTCGAGGAAAAGGTCTACGAGATCCGCTACCTCTCCGAAAATGGCGGGCCGATTGCAAACTCGCTTGGTATGGTGATGGAGACGGAGGCCTTCGGCGAGCCGAACTTCGATACACTGATTGTGGCCGGAGCACCGGGTATCAGGCTTCCGAATGCTGCGGAAGCCGATTTCATCCGCGCCGCCCTGCCCGCCACACGTCGGCTGGCCTCGATCTGCACCGGCGCCTTCTTCCTTGCCGAAGCCGGTATCCTCGACGGCCGCCGCGCGACGACGCACTGGTATGTCTCCCGCGAACTGCAAAGCCGCTATCCCAAAATAAAGATGGAAGAGGACCGGATCTTCATCATCGACGGACCGGTCTGGACTTCGGCCGGCATGACGGCCGGTCTCGATCTGGCTTTGGCGATGGTCGAGAAGGACTACGGTTTCGAGGTGGCACGCGCCGTTGCCCGCACGCTCGTCGTCTATCACAGGCGCGCCGGCGGTCAGTCGCAATTTTCAGCCCTTCTGGAACTGGAGCCTAAATCAGACCGCATCCAGAAGGCGCTCGCCCACGCCCGCAGCAATCTGAAATCGACGCTTTCGGTCGAAGAATTGGCGGAAGCGGCCCATCTCAGCCCTCGCCAGTTCAGCCGCGCCTTCCGCGCCGAAACCGGACAGTCGCCGGCCAAGGCAGTCGAGAATCTGAGGCTCGAAGCGGCGCGGCTGATGATGGAGCAAAGCCGTCATCCGATCGATGTGGTCGCTGACGAGACCGGCTTTGCCGATCGCGAACGCATGCGGCGCGCCTTCCTGCGCGCTTTCGGCCAGCCGCCGCAGGCGATCCGCCGCAACGCCCAGCAGCAATATCAAGCCTGAGGCATCCGGCCCTTTCAAGCCGGATGCCACGATCAACCGTCAGCAGGAAGGGTCAATGTGCAGAGACCAGCGCCCCATGCACGGATTGCATCACCAACTCGCCAAGCCGCGCCGCCGCCGGTTGCAGTTCGGCTTCGGCCCGATGTAGGACCAGGCCGAGCTTCGGCAGCTCGGGCAGGCCGAGCGCCTCGGGCGCCAGCGGCCGGAGCTTCGCCGGCAGGCCGATCGGCGTGCGGATGGTGAGACCGAGGCCGGCTGCCGTCGCCGCCCAGAGGCCGCCGAGACTGGCACTGACGAAAGCGAGCCGCCAGGAAATGCCGGCCGCATCAAGCGCCTTTGTCGCCGCGGTGCGCAACAGGCACGGCGCCTCCAGTGATGCGAGCGGCATCGGCTCACCGCTGGCCGCATACCAGCCGAGCGGCCCCGCAGCAGGCCCGATCCAGCACATCGGCACTTCGCCGATCCGCTCGCAATGCGCCGTCAGCGCGCCGTCGCTCCAGGCAAGCGCCAGATCGAGCTTGCCTGACGTGACGCGCTCGAGCAGTTCGGTATTGCGTGCCACCCGCGCCTCGATGCGGACCTTCGGATGGGCGCGGGCGAAACGGCCGAGCACCTCGGGCAGCAAGGTCTCTCCGAAATCCTCCTGCAGCCCAAGCCGCACCCAGCCCTCCAGCTCGATGCTGTGCACGGCGGCGGCCGCCTCGTCGTTGAGTTCCAACAGCCGCCTGGCATAGCCGAGCATCGTCTCACCGGCATCGGTCAGCGCCAGCCCGCGCCCCGCCTTGCGGAAGATCGGCGTGCCCGCCTGTTCCTCCAGCTTCTTCAGCTGCGCGCTGACCGCCGAGGTCGAACGCCCGAGCCTTTCGGCCGCCTTGGTGAAATTGCCGAGCTCCATGCCGGTCGAAAAGGTTCGAAGCACGTTAAGATCGAAGATGGTCCGCCGCATCACATAGTCCAGATTTTCGGGATTATTTGTCCAAAATATTCTGATTTTCAGCATCATCGTGCCGTGCAATGGTGCTGTTGTCAAGGCCGGCGGACGGCCCCAACCATGGAGATCCCGATGCCCTTTGTTCGCATTTCCCTTCGCAAAGGCAAGTCGCCGGACTATCTCGCGGCACTCGCCGACGCCATCCAGCGCGCCCTAGTCGAGACCTTCGACGTGCCTGAGGACGATCGCTTCCAGGCCATCCACCAGCATGATGAGAACGAGCTGATCTTCGACAGCAGCTATCTCGCCGGCCCGCGCTCCGGCGATTTCGTCTATATCTCGATCACCATCGGCCGACCCCGAACGGCCGAGATGAAGGCGGCGCTCTATCGCCGGCTTGTCGATCTCCTGGCGCAATCGCCGGGTCTTCGGCCGGAAGACGTGATGATCGTCATCAGCACCAGCGCCCCGGAAGACTGGTCCTTCGGCAACGGTATCGCGCAGATGACGGATCCCGACTGGCGGCTGCGGGCAGCAAGGGAACGCTCATGATTGCCATGCAATACAGCTTCACCCTGCCCGCCGATTACGACATGTCGATCGTCGACCGACGCATCCGCGACAAGGGCCGCTGCTAGACGGTATCCCCAATCTCGGCTTCAAAGCCTATCTCAGCGCCTGCCGAGGCGAATGCGCGAGTCGCGACAATCTCTATGCGCTCTTCTATCTCTGGCAGAAACCGGAAGGGGCAAGTGACTTTCTCTGTGGCCCGGGATTCGAAGCCCTGACCGGCGCCTTCGGCTGGCCGACGGTCATAACCTGGATTGTCTGGCAAGCCGAGCTTTCGGCTGAGATCGCTGCCGCCGTATTTGCGACCCGCGATATCCTATTGACCGAGCCTTACGCGCCCCTCGCTGATATCCGGCGGGCCGAAAGCGCGCAGGCTGAAGCCGAGGTTGCGGCAGGCGGCGCGCTCGCCTCCGTCTCCAGCTTCGAACCGACGACATGGACGCGGGTGCGCTTCAGGCTATGGCGCGAGATGCCAGAGATCGGCGGGCAGATGCAGGCCTATCGCGTCGGTCACCTGTCCCTGCCCTGACGCTGGCGTCAAATGGTTGCCCGGCGGTAGAAGGCGAGCGAGCCGGCAAGCGCCAGGAGCGCGCCGCCGCAGGCGCGCTCCAGCCAAAGGGTGCCTGAGGTCTTAAGGAAACGCACCGCCTGCGAACCGAAGAAGGCGTAGCCGAACATGATGATGAAATCGAGCGTGGCAAAGACCAGCGCCAGCAGCGCATATTGCCCTGCCTGCGGCTGGGTTGGATCGATGAACTGCGGCAGGAAAGCCGAGAAGAACAGATAGCCCTTCGGATTGGTCGCCGCGACCATGAAACTCTTCAGGCCGATCGAGAAAGTCGACGCCGCGCCGGCCGGCGCACCTGCTTGCAACGCCGCATCGATCCCGCCTTTCGAGCGCAGCAGCATGATACCGAGAAAGGCAAGATAGGCAGCACCCGCCCATTTCAGCATCGAGAACCAGAATTCGGATGCCGCCAGCAGCGCGCCGAGCCCCACCGCCACGGCGCCGATCAGCACGAAATCGGAGAGCACCGCGCCGACCATTCCGGCAATTGCCCGGCGCAGACCGAGGCGTGAACCGTTGGTCAGGGCCAGCAGCACTGTTGGCCCCGGCGTCGCAATACCGACGAAGGAAACGGCTGCAAAGGCGGCAAGCGTAACGGTGTCCATAATGATCCCTCCCAGGTCAGAGGAACGAAACTTGCACGCGCAGCAGCTCTTGGCAACAACACCCCATCAACGAAAGAGACCGCCGCCTCGTTGTGGCGGCGGTCTTTTTGAAGGAACGGTCGGATCAGATGCCGCTCTGGCCGTCGGAACCGATATAGGCAATGCGGATCATGTTGGTGGCGCCGGGCGTGCCGAGAGGCACACCGGCCGAGATGATGATGCGGTCGCCCGGCTTGCCGAAGCCTTCGTCCGCGACGATGCGGCAGGCGCGGTTGACCATGTCGTCGAGATCGGTGGCGTCATGAGTGACGACGCAATGCAGGCCCCAGACGATGGCAAGCCGGCGTGCCGTCTTGATGATCGGCGACAGCGCCAGGATCGGTACCTGCGGGCGCTCGCGCGAGGCGCGAAGGCCTGTCGTGCCCGACGAAGTATAACAGACGATCGCCGACAGCTTCAGCGTTTCGGCGATTTGGCGCGCAGCGAGCGAGATCGCATCGGCGCCAGTCGCTTCCGGCTGGGCGCGCTGGGCATAGATGATGCCGGGATAATGCGGCTCGCGCTCGATGGCGGTGGCAATCGACGCCATGGTCGAGACGGCTTCGACCGGATAGTCGCCGGAGGCCGATTCGGCCGACAGCATGACGGCATCGGCACCTTCGAAGACGGCGGTCGCGACGTCGGAGACTTCGGCGCGCGTCGGCACCGGCGCCGAGATCATCGATTCCAGCATCTGCGTGGCGACGACCACCGGCTTGCCCGAACGGCGGCAGGCGCGGATCAGCTGCTTCTGGATGCCGGGAACCGATTCGAGCGGCATTTCGACGCCGAGATCGCCGCGGGCGACCATCAGTGCATCGGAAAGCTCGATGATCTCCTCGATGCGCTCGAGAGCCTGCGGCTTTTCGATCTTCGACATCAGACCAACGCGGCCGCGGGCGATCTTGCGCACTTCGGCAAGGTCGTCGGGACGCTGGACGAAGGACAGCGCCACCCAGTCGACATCGTCGGTGGCGAGCACCGCGTCGAGGTCGGCGCGGTCCTTATCCGTCAGCGCACCGACGCCGAGCAGCGTGTCGGGAAGGCTGACGCCCTTGCGGTCGGAAATGCGGGTGCCCGAAATAACCGTCGTGACGATGCTCTTGCCGTCACACTTTTCCGCGCGGAGCGCGAGCTTGCCGTCGTCGATCAGCAGGCGATGGCCGGGCTGCACCGATTCCAGGATTTCGGGGTGCGGCAGATAGACACGGGTCTGGTCGCCAAGCGCCTCGTTGTTGTCGAGCGTGAATGTCTGGCCGGGCTTCAGGTCGACCTTGCTGTCGACGAACTTGCCGACACGCAGTTTCGGTCCCTGCAGGTCGGCGAGAATGCCGATCGGCCGGCCGGAGCGCGCCTCGACCGAGCGGATACGCTCGATAAGCGTACGCATCAGCTCGTGGCTCGCATGGCTCATATTGATGCGGAAGACATCGGCACCGGCCTGGTGGAGCTTTTCGATCATCGATTCCTCGGAGGAGGCGGGCCCGAGGGTGGCGAGGATTTTAATTTTGCGATTACGCTTCATCAATTCTGGCTTTCTTGCGTCCCTGGGGTGTCGGAGAGTTGGACCATCCAGCTGCCCTGGCGGCCCGTGTCGTATTCCTTGAAACCCATCTTCTGGTAACCGCGGGCATAACAATCCTGCACACCCGAGATCTTGAACTCGTTTTCCGCCACGCACATCTGCACGTCACCCGTCCATCGCCCTCCCCGGGCGGCGTCCTCTGCGTAGAGGTAATAATAACGCGACTGCAGTTCTCCCTCGATCAGCGTGGCGCAGGTGGTTGCCGGCACCTGCCACCAGCCTTCCGTCACCCAGCCATCCTTGGCCCGGTATCCGATCGCGACGCCAACGAGATTCTGTGTTCCGTTGCAGACGCGAAAATCGGCGCGTGCGGCATCTGCGATGAAGAACGGCATTAAGGCTGCAAGAGCGAACAGAGCGAGTCGGACCAGCGGTCCGGACCGCGTGAGGAAACTTGGCGCGGCTTGAATCAACACGGCTCCCAAATAGCTCCACGGTTATTCGTATCCGTGTCTTCTTGCGCCGCCGTCATGCGAAAGTCAACGCGATGCTAATCGATTATATTTCCTTTCACAAACCGCGCATCAAGGCTTCATCTTCGCTTCCCGCCGCCTGTCGCGCTTGAACCGGCGGCAACCCCATGCGATCACTGCGCCCGACTGCGCAATGACGAACGGCAATTCCTTCATGGACGACTTCCAATCCTTCGAAAGCCTACCGGGAAAACATGACAAAGGCATGGTGATCCTCGCCGATCACGCGATGAACCGCCTCCCCGCGCGATACGGCCGGCTCGGTCTGCCCGATGCGGCCTTTGCCCGCCACATCGCCTATGACATCGGCATCGAGGGCCTGACGCGGCAGCTCTCGGCGACACTCGGCGTGCCCGCGGTGCTCGGCGGCTTCTCGCGCCTGCTGATCGACCCGAACCGCGGCGAGGATGATCCGACGCTGATCATGAAAATTTCCGACGGCGCCGTCATCTCGGGCAACCACCCGATCACACCGCAGGAGTGGGAGTATCGTATCGAGACCTTCCACCGCCCCTATCACAACGCCGTGGCGGACACGATCGATAAGGTAGCGAACGCCACCGGCCGGGCGCCGCTGGTCCTGTCGCTGCATTCCTTCACGCCGGCGTGGAAAGGAATTCCTCGCCCCTGGCATGCCGCCGTTCTCTGGGACAGCGACCGGCGCGCGGTCGGCCCGCTGCTCGACATGCTGCGCGCCGATCCCGATCTCTTCGTTGGCGACAACGAGCCCTATGACGGCGCCCTGAAGGGCGATACCATGTACCGGCACTGCATGATGACCGGCATCCCGCACGCGCTGCTCGAAGTGCGCCAGGATCTGATCGCAGACGAGACCGGTATTGCTGCATGGGCCGAACGCCTGGCGCCGATCTTTGCGGCGATGAACGCCGATCCTGCCTTGCACGACTACGACGTCCATCTGTCGCGCACCGGTCCCTACTGAAGGAAGGAAAGCGAGATGACCGCGCTCAGTAAAGAACAGCAGACCGAATTCGAAGCCGCCGCCTTCCGCCGCCTTGTCGCGCATCTTCGTGAGCGCAGCGACGTGCAGAACATCGACTTGATGAACCTGGCCGGCTTCTGCCGCAACTGCCTCTCGAACTGGTACCGCGAAGCGGCCGAGGCCGAGGGTGTCGCGGTAACCAAGGACGAATCGCGCGAAATGGTTTACGGCATGCCTTACGAGGACTGGAAAAATCTCCACCAGAACGAGGCCTCGCCTGTGCAAAAGGCCGCTTTTAAACTGAACAACCCGCACAAATAGCCCGTCACCGAGCGAATAGGCTTGACCCTCGCGCCGCTTCGCGGCAGTCACGGGCATCCAAAATGATCATCCAATCAGGAGAACACGATGTCTGATGCTCATGGCGTCGCCCGCGACCAGCTTCGCGCTTTCATCGAGCGCATTGAACGGCTGGAAGAAGAAAAAAAGACCATCGCCGACGACATCAAGGACGTCTACGGCGAAGCCAAGGGAATGGGCTTCTAAACCCCCTCCGATCGTATGTTATTGATTTAGAATCAATGACTTAGAATGACCATATATGCTGCCGCCCATATGTGCAAGCGGGCGGAAGGGACAAAAGAGAAGGAACAACATGGAAGAAGTCGCAACGACCGGAGACGTCAACGTCGCCGCAGCGGAACTGCGCCAGTTCATCGAACGGATCGAACGTCTGGAAGAAGAGAAGCAGACGATCGCCGACGACATCAAGGACGTGTTCGGCGAGGCCAAAGGCCGCGGCTACGATACGAAGGCGATGAAGACGATCATCCGACTGCGCAAGAAGGACGCCAACGAGCGGCTCGAGGAGGAGTCCATCCTTCAAACCTACATGGCCGCGCTCGGAATGGAGTAGATCGAACGGGCGCCCGACAAGCGCGGAGCGCCCTAGTTCAAGTCGCTCACCGTGGCGCGGGGCAACCCTCGCGCCACGGTGCAGGATCCCTACAGCCGCGCCGGCCTGATTCTCACAGCAGGCTTCAGTGGCCTACGCATCGCGAGCACTGCACGGTAGTCGTTCTGGAACTGCTGCTGGAGCCGGTTGGGCTGGTCTTCGACAAGGGCGTCTGCGGCACGTTCCTTGGCCCTTTCCGGAGTCATCAATTCGAAGCGACTTATCGTCTCGTCTCCTTTTGGTGTTATACCGGCGATCAGGATCTGCCGCGGGCCGCCGATCGAGTAGTCGAGATGAGCGCCTGGCCTGTCGAAGTAAGGATGAACAATCTTGAAGCGGCAGCGTCTGTATTTGCGATGCCAGACCTCGATAGGGTCGTACGAGTCCTTTCGGTCCGTATTGCAGGCGTAGCAGGCCAGAACGAGATTTTCCGGCCGGAACGTCCACTTTGGATAGACCGCCTTCGGTGCGACATGGTCTCTCGCAGGATAATCCTCGTGAAGATACGAACGGCAGTAGGCACATCGACGGCGTTGCTGGACCATCAAGAGCGCGGTGACGTCGCGTTTGAAGCGGCCCACGCGACCCGTCGTTCGTTCCCAAAGAGTCGGTTTAGCGTCATCGTCCCTTCTCGAAAGATGCTGGACAAGCGCCCAGTCGTATGCGGGCACGCGTATTCTGATCATCGAATTTTCCGTCGATATGCCTTGATCTCTTCCACTACGATCTGCAGGGGCTTGTCTCCGGCGAGATCCAGTCTGGCGGCCTTTTCAAGGAATGCGTCGAGCAGGCCGACGTCGTCGCCACCGGTCTGGACGTGCTCGAGGGTCGCAGCCAGATCCTCATAGAAGAGCGTGCTCGACGCGGATGGGATACCCAGCACCTGGTATAGGACCGCTTCGGAGCCCCATCCTTCGAAGCGGGCGTCCACCGCTTCGAGCACCACGCCGCCGGCGTCCGTCGTAACTGTCACCACGGTGGCGCGCCCCTTCGGCAGATTGGAGATAAGGTGCGGAGAATGTGTCGCTATGAGTACGTGGCTTCCCTCAGCGTGATCCAGCGACTGTGACACGAGTTCGATGTAACGTTGCTGCCAGGTAACGTTAAGGCTGACTTCCGGCTCATCGATCAGAACGAGGGATCCGGGGCGGGCGTAGGAAACAAGCTTCGAGCCGGCAGCAAGGATATTCTGCTCACCGGAGCTGAGGTGCCCGAACTCGATGTCGAACGGCGCACCAAAGGTGACGGATGGCGACACGTTGAAGCCTAGCCGCTGGGCGTATGGGGCGAGGTCGCTAAATTCATCGGCCAGGAAGGCGCCATACCGACCGGCCATATCATCAAGCGAAACGGCCAGGAAGGATCTTTGGCTGCCGGGGTGTCGGACGCGCTCCGTCGCACTTTCCAATGCAACGAATAGCCTGCGTACTTGGCCGGCGTAGTTTCTTACGTTCTCCTCCGTCGGCTCTATCCGTGACGATGGACGGCCAAGTCGCTTGCGCACACGATCAAGCCACTCGACCTCGTCCAGCTTCAGAAGTCCGGTCAGTTCGCCTGGCGAGATCTTTGGAAACATGATCCAGATGCCGGCGGCGGCGTCCCGGACCACCAGCGAAAGCCAGCGACGAAAGGCGGCGAGCCTTATGGGATCCGAACCCATATTTAGCAATGCCTCGGCGACTCCGCGCTCCACCGCGCCGGTCGTCATGAGATTGCTGCTCTGGCGTGCTCCAAGATAATAGTAGAAGTCGTCCCTGCTTTGCGCCTTCTGGAAGTGAAAGCGATCGGACACTAAATTCGAAATGGCCAGCACGCGGGTAGGAAGCCTTTCTATCGCGTCATCCCGATAGAGCCTACCGAGTCCAACCCTGGCTGTCGTCTCTCCATTGTGGACATCTAATCCACGACAGAAGCCCCGATTGTCATAGTCAGGCAGCTTCCGAAACTCGGACGCGTTGTAGACCACGCCGAGAAGGTTCGCGATCGAGGCAAGGATCCGGCTCTTGCCGCTTCCGTTCTGGCCAGCAAGGATGGAAATATGGGTGGTCGCGAGATCGGCATGCTCGCTCACGAGGTCGAAGTACGTGTCCGCGTCCGTGAATCGCCCTCGTCTGACGATAAATGTAGTTTCCACTGTCTAGGCGTGCCTTTCCTGGCAGCGTCGAGAGGACCCATCTACCAGCGGTCAAGTTGCGATGTCGCATATGTGAACGATTTTTTTGAAGACTACCACTGAAATTGGACGGATCGAATCCGCCCGCGACTGCATTGAGGTTCGGGACCGCCGCATCGCATTGGATCCTCTAATCCATCGGTGCGCACACACCTGTCAGTCGATCGGCTTTAGTCTGTCAGGATTGAGACCTGCCAGGCGCACCAGCACTCGCATCTCGCTCCCAGTGACGAGGACCAGGTCACCCAGGTCGGTCATGATCCTCGCCGAGTCCTTCTCGTACTGCAGGCCCATTCCAGCTAGTGCCCGGTTGTCACGCAGACGAGCCACGAGGCTCGAGAGTTCCTGCCGATCTTCGCCGCTAATCTGCCCTCTTATCTCGGCCGCAACGTCCTCGAACGAGAAGTTTTCACGGTCGCGGAGGTCAACCCCCGAAAGCTTGTGAAAGAACGCCGCCAGCGTGTTATAGCGAAGCCGGGCCCGCCGCCCTTCCTCGAGTTCCGTCCTGACTACAGACTGGTCGTTGAAGTCCAGCTTTTCCAACAGAATCTCGTCTGTCCTGCGGGCTCGTGTGCCTTTTCGCGCGGACGGCCGGGCACCGTTGCGCTCTCCGTCCCGCGCCTGTAGATAGTCCGATAGCCCCTTGTCGTGGGCGATGGTGTCCTTCGTCGGTCCCGGTGGCTCCGTTCCGGGCGACAGAGACTGCTTCAGCTTCCTGTATTCGTGGACGCTTAGTGCCACCAGTCGACGATGCGGATGGAAGTAGGTCGTGCTCCAGCCTTTCTTTCTTGCGAGTTCGAGCGCGCGGCCGGAAAGGATGTCATCGCAGGCTTCCCTGAGCCTGGTGAGCGTGCCCAGGCGTCTGTCGCTGCCATTGTCCTTGGCTTCCAGCATCAGCCTCGCCATTATCTGGCTGGACAAAAGTCCATCTGAATCTTCGCTCACCCGCGCGCCTCCGACGTTGGAGGCAGTCCTCGCAGCGATCCCAGAAGCGCTCCGGAGGGCCGTTCTGCCGCCTCCCGGATTCGTTGCGCGATTGCCTCGATGGCAGGCTGGGCTATGCCGGAGCGGCTTTCATCGAGTACCCGTTGAAACTCCTCGACTTCACCGAAGAGATCAAGGAGGACGTCGCCTATCGCCACAAGCGCTTCGATCTTATCAGTCTCGGGAATCCTATGCATCACGTCTTCGAGCTTGTTGGCACGCAATATTGAGCGCACGTGCCTCTCGGCTTCGAAGGGAACGGCGGACGGCAGCTCGATAGCCGCCGCCGGAATGATCACGACGTCCCTCATGACGGAGAGCAGCAACTCGAATTCGTGAACCCTGTTCTCGACCGTCTCGACCTTGTTGAAATCGAACACAGCATTGGCGATGACGACACTGTTGGGCGACCGGCCGGCCATACGGGCGGCCTTCGCCGCGATGTCTATTCGCCGAAGGACGTCCTGTTCCAGGCGAAGCTCTTCAGTCAGGTTCCGGCGGAGCTCCTCCTCAATCGCACGGCCCTTTTCAAGCGCCTTCACGGGTCTACCTGCGGCGGATTCCCTTCTGATCCTCTCATTCAGGTCGATGCTCCGCGTCCCGGACATCCGCAGTTCGATCATGAGCAGATTTATGCGGTTAACGACGCCAGCACGGAAAGCGTAGCCGTTGCCACGATACATGCAGCCCCCGCATGCGCGTAACCGCCACATTGGAATTCGCTGCCCACCTTTGATCCTCCCAGTTGCGCAGTCGCCGTTGATACAAAGCCCATGCATGAAGATATCGAGAGAGGCCGGTCGCTTACCCGTGACGACCTCGCGCATCCGAAGGGCTGCTGGAGATTCCGTCCCGGCGACAGCCTCGATCTGCTCCAACATCGACGTCAGAGCCTCCGGCTGGTTCTGCGCGATCCCTTCGATCAACGTGGCGTCGTAGGTGGCGCGCTGCGTGACAGCATGGATCCGGCGACTTCGAACCCGATTGTAGATGTTCGTAGTTTCATTGGAGGCCTGACCGAGGAGTTGCCTCAGCACGCCGATCGGCACGCCGCGTTCTTCGCCATTGGTCACCAGGCTTCGGCGATGGTCATGAAAGGTGGTGAGCACCAGATCACGCTCCAAATCCACAAGCGGATAGTCGCGCCCTAGTCTTTCGGCGACGATCGGTTGCGCGTATTTGAGAAAACCCTTGTAGTAGGTCCGCATCTTGGAATCCGACACAACGTCCTGGAACTTGTCGGGGGAGCGAAATAGAGGGAATACGTGGGAAAAAAGATCGTCATCCGTATCGGCCGTCCTCGCCCCGTTGTCGACGGCCGGCACCGGCTTGTTCATACGGTTGTAGCGTATCTGAAGGTCACGAAGCTCGCAGATTGGTCCTATCAGCTCTTCTGGCAGGTAGACGCTTTCGTACGCCCCGCTCTTGGCGACGCACAGGTACATGGCGTTGACGGGGGTACGCTCGGCGTCGTCGAGACGAAGGTATCTGATCGCGAACTGATTGTGCCCAGCGATCGCACATGGCAGCGTATTCGGACTGTGCGTCATCGTTACGGGATCGTAGGTTTGCTCGTCGCCTTCGCCGCTATCGAGCCAGCGAACTGTCCTCAGCCTATGGCCGGTTCGAAGGGAGATTTCCAACGCAAGCGGAGCGAACGGCCAGAACACGCGCTCGAAGACCCCTTCAGGATTCCGTACGACTGCATAGGATGTTGGAAGACTTCTGGCGAAGGCCCAGCCGCCCGAACGGTTTATTTCGATCAGAAGATCGATCACCTCCTTCTCGAGCGCCCGCCCAGCGCGGCCCCGTTCCCTCTTCTTGGAAGGAAGGCGATCGAACGTCGCGTCGAAGGGGCACGGAACATGTCTGTCGTAGCCGCCCCTCGCCGCGCCGGCCCTCCATAGATCCTGCATTTTCGACATCGCCGACCTGGCCGAATCCGATCCTACGGCCAGACATCTCGACAAGAGAAATTCGTAGAACGTCTCCTGGGGTGCGACCTCCGACCTCACGTGGTCATGACGGGTGATGTCGCGGAGGCGACTGATCCGCAGTTCCGGTCCGAGCACGATCGAATAGATGAGAAAGTAATCTAGCGCGTCTTCGACTGCGCGCATGTTCTGGACCTTGAAGGTCGGCAGCAGCTCTCGCATCTCCGCAGCCAGTTGCCGCGTACTCTCCGGGATCTCTATCTCGTTCCAGTCCCGCCCGAGGATGCGCGATGCCTTCTTCATGTTCGACGCCGAGGGATGCTCGATCCACCTGAACGCTTCGATCGAGGACGTCCGCTTTCTTCCATCCAGCAGGCGCGCCTCTCCGCGCTCCCTAACATCAACGTCGAACGCCCCGGCCAGAACCGTGTAGACATGGTTGATTGACGATGAGCGACCCTGGTCCGCCGTCCCGTAGTGCATCTTCATATGAAACAGGGGCGCGGGGCAGAACCGGCGCTGCGACCACATCGTGCTCGAGAGCGCAGCCATGACGAACGCGCTCGGAACCTGGCGCAGGGACGTCATTTCTCGGTCAAAGGTCGCCAACATACCGTCGGCGACGTCGCGGGAATGCGGAGGCACGGAAAGCAGCAGCAGAAGCGGCCGGAGATGGTACGGCCAGAACGCGAGGATGCGATCGTAGAATCGCAGCGGCAGCAGCCACACCCCTCTGGCTGCGAGGAACTGCGCGAACCAGATCGGGGCGTAGGTCCGACCCGTCCCCGTGACCGAGGATACGCCTTTGGACCTGTCGACCGGCGCGACGTTGCTCTCCATCAAGCCGGCTAGGGTCCGAAGTGCGTCGACGGTGCGGGGCTTTCCAAGGAACAGCGTCGTCTCAAGGTCCGACATGCCCAGGCTCTCGCGCTGGCCCAGACGAATGGCGTCGTCGAGATCGTCGTTCAAAACTCTGTCGATGATCTGAAGCTGGACTTGCTTCGGCAACGTCGCAACGAAATCGCCTGTGGCTCCCGAATACGCTTTCTGCCAGCGTCCGGCCCTGGCCCGCCCGGCCTGAACCAATTCCAGATCCACCAGAGCTCTTACGACCGGCGCGTTCTCGAAGACGTGAAGCTTGCCGCCTTTACCGCGCAGAAACAGGCCCAGAAGCGTGTTGTGCCGCTCTACCACGTATCTTTCATTGAAGTTGAGTAGACCGTACTTCTGGACGATCTGACCGTATTCCGTCTTCAGCAAGGCTCCGAGTTCGCGGCGCAGCGTCCTGTCGAACTCCCACCACAGGGCTTCGAGATCGAGCGTCTGCGGGTTTGCGAGCATTACGATCTGATCGGAGACGTTGACCGTGCAGCCCCCGTCCTGATCGAAGTATTTCACGTGGGTTTCAGAATAGACTTCCAACTATGATTTCCCTGATGCGAGTTTCGAGAAAATGTCCGCCAAGCGGCGCCCATAGTCTTCCTGCGACTGCACGTCGCCATGCCGCAGGACGAGCTGCTTTTCAGAAGGAGACATCCCGAGTTTCGCTTCGGCGTACCAGCCGGCGAAGTGACGGAATCCGTGACCATGTCCGCCCTCGTCGATAAATGGCTCGATGCCGATCCGGGCGCAGGCTCTGCCAATTGCTCTCCGGAGCATCTGCCGACGCATCGGATTTCCGCGATAGGACGCGTTGCTAGGGTTGATCCAGATATATGGATGCTGTTCGTCCGTACGAAGTTCCTCGTGAAGGGCGTGGATAGAAGGGAGAAGCCGCGCGAACTCCTTGGCGTACCGGTCTACGACCCAGAACCCCCACGACAAATTGCGAGGATCAAACAGCAGCATCCCCTTCCATCCGAGGCGCTCCTTCTTTGATACCGTCCAGAGGCGCGACGTCGCGTTATACTCAGTCTCAAGAACCTCTTTCCGACACCGCACGCCTCTGCTAGCGAAGCTCTCTCCCGTCCATGTTGACGCCTCAGGATGGGCGTAGATCACGAACGGATTCCCATCGTTCGAACCGCTGAACCTTCCGGCGTAGCTCGGCGGAAGCACGTCGCAACGCCACATGTGCAGCGCCTCGGAGAGCCGGGCGCCAGTGGCGGCGAGAAGGCAGTAGAGGGCCCGATACACCGGGTTCGGCTCGGACAAGATCAGGTCGTCCATCTGGTTTTCCGTAGGGAACCGTATGATATGCTTCGCCTTCTTGAATGAAGGTACTGCGATTTTCCTGAAATCTGTGGGAAGGACGGCCTCCAACTCCTGAAGTTCGAGAAATCTTTCCCTCTGGATTTTTAGATGCTGCAGAAACGCAGCCGTCGGACGAACGGGCATTTTCGTTTCAAAAAGCCGGCTTTCAGACCCTAAAGCCCGAGCGAACGGTGAGGCCAGACGATCTTGCCTCCGACAAAATCTTACGTAGGTTCGAATGTCCGCGAACTCGATCCCGACCGTGCCGTAGCCCACGCTCTCCGGTCCGGTGAGCCGCCAGCCTAAGTAGCTCCAGATCACCACGTCGACTTCTTCACCTGTCCGGATCGACAACCCGGAAGAGCGCCAGAAGGCATATAGAGACCGGATCGCAACGAGCATCCGGTGGAGCGCGTCGAACCTCTCAACCGCTGCTCGATTAAGAGCAAATTGGTACGTGTCTGACGGAACATTGACCTCGCCCTTCTCCAGGACCACGAGAATAGGCAGCGGCACATCCATCATGCTGCCGAACCTCTTCAATCGGACCGGAACGTCGATCACGATGGCGGTAGCGTCAGGAGCCGTCGGGCTATCGTCATTCATGCTTCCGTCCTTGACCGCTTTCTTCAAACTTTCAATGAGAGTAGCTCGCGCATGATGTTGGACGCCGGCCCGTGGACCGTAGGCGCCATTCGATCACGCTGGTTAAGGGGTACTGAGACCGCATCACCTGCGACGGGTGAGCCGGCAGATCACCCGTCTAAAGACTGCGTCACAGATCGGCAGGCGCAAGTGGGGGCCTAGAGGACATCTTCGGCGCCATCGCCTAAGTTGAAGTCCTTAATGTAGAAGTCAAAATCCAGGTGTTCGCTTAAGATCTTTCTGACCAGTCGAAGGCCGAGCGGTGTCGCGCCATGTAGGGATCCAAATAGTCGCTGCAGATTGAAAAGGTATTGGTTGGGACGGTCGCTCATGGTTGGTATGGCCCAGGCAGAATCTACCAGAAAGTCGGAGAACGGATCGCCGGCCTTGGGTTCGAACGCAATGCAGTGGATCATGCCGCCCGTCGGGATCACCGCCAAACCGTGTTCATCGGCAATCGGCAGGAGACGCTCAATGACGGGGCCCAGTACCCGCTCGTGCTCCAAAACGCTTGGCCGGTAGACGCCGGGAATTTCCCAGAGTTGGTCCACTTCCGTCCCGAGTTTCAAGCCCTCGATCGAGCACGGATTGGCGTTAACCAGCTCCTCTACGCACAGCACAACACTGTTAGCCAGCAATTTTTCTGCCGAATTCGAGAATGGCTTATCCCAGCGCCCATACCGATAGCCTAGCTGGCGAGCGGTCAGGAAACGCTGGATTCTTTCGGCCTCGTTCCACCATGGAGCTATGATCGCCATAGCACTGAAGGCGGCTTCGCCCCCGGCGAAAAGCGGCAGACCCTGTGTGAAGTCGAAATCGCCTTTGCCATCTGGCACAAGCACTTTCTTCCCGCCCGAACGCCCTCTGTCCCATGCCTCGAAGTCGTTGAGAAGGCAGTGAGGCATGCCCGGTATGACGTTGGTGTAAGACCCGAGATCTCTAAGTTCATCGATCGGAACGGCAACCCCGAGGATGGACTGTGACAGTCCCAAAGACCAGCGTTCGTCGAAGTCGAAGCGATCAAGCCGCTGGAACAAGATGCGCGGATGCAGACGCCCACGAGTCAGAAAGTCGTCAGGAAAGCCCGGCACAAGCGCACCGATCCGGAATTGCTCGATAAGATCATTCAATTCCGGCGTGGCTTCCAGTTTTCTAGGAAGATCGGCTGGATATTCGTCATGCTCTGGAAGCACCGTTATGGCGGCCGGGAAGTGAATCGCCCATTTGGCAGCTTGCGTCAGGGCCCCACCCCGTAGAGGAGCATCCAGTTTGTGTTCGAGCTTCATGCGATCTCCCGGCTTGCATGTCTGCCGGGAAAGATGGCCGACGAAAAGTTGGAATGTAAAGATCCCGCCTCATCACATGTAATCTGGAGATTGTCATGTAAATTTATTTGACATAATAAAAAATGTAATGTAAATGGAAAGTATAATTGTTGACAATTTTCTACATCCAAAAATGATATTTGAATCCTTTATTAAAATCAAATAGACTTTCTTTATGAACGGCGGTAATGAACAGGCATTCAAGGATTCGCACTTCATCCGGTGAAGGATTTGAACGGCGGCGCGTTATGCGGAGGCACCTCTTCGAATCCTGGAATGTCTGGCCAACCAACGGCCAGCGAAGCACAAAAAGCCGCTCTCTTCGAAATCGTCCCTACCATGCTCCATCCGGAGGACAATGAAGAAACTGTCGCGCAGGCGAGCCGGGTGACGGGTTCCGGCTATCCCCCGTCGCTTGCGAGGTTAGTGAGCGACGTCGCCCGACACAGCTCGGGCTATCGGCTTCCACATCTGAGGAATGACGGCGTCTCCCGTCATCAGATCCTTCCCTCAGTCTCACGATTGCTCGGGAAAGGACATTGTCCCTTCATCATCCATGGCGGATACGGGATCGGTAACAGCATGGAGATCGCGGGTCACTGGCTTCGGCGGCTCGGGTCCACGAGCCCTGTGATAGCGTGGAGCAGAGGCGAGGCACTCTCTCCGGTAGGTCGCCGGTTGGCGGCCGGATGGAAACACAGTCGGAGGGGACGAGCAGAAGCATAAACTTGTAAAGCTCGACCCCAAGCTATCGACCATCGGGTTCGGCAGCGATTGAACTGTCATCGACGACCTACGTTCGCACCGAGGCGGTCGGGCGTCTCAGGGCGAGGATCGACCGAGCCGTGTCCTTCTTCGACACCTCCGAGGCCTCCAAACGCGTCCATCAACGATAAGATGGTCGGCGAAGCTTTCGCCCTAATCCGGGGCCAAGTCACATCGCTAGTTCGGCCTCAGGGACGGCCATCGACCTCGCGCATCGACAGCCGGCAAGGATTCGCCATGCCGCTAACAAGGCGCCACTCCGGCGCAGGATCGAGAAGATTGACATCCTCTACCATGGTTCGTGGCTTTAAGTGTATCGTCGAAAATCCGACGATTCCCCACTTCCAAATGGGACATGCTTGAGTATCCGTCCGACGTCGCGGGAGGCCTTGATCGGCGCGGGCAGCTTCTGGTCGAACTGCGTCGTGTTCCAGTTCACTTTCGTCAGCGCTAGAACCTCTTCTGCGATCCTCCAGAGCGGGCTGTCGCTGTCCTCATGAGGAACCAAGAGCAGCGGCCTTGGTACCCGCAAGCCAGGATAGGTCCCATAGTAGGGGACGCTTCCGCGAGTGTAGAGCAGCCCCTTCTCTCCAAGGTCGATGAACGTTCCACGAAGAACCGGATAGTTCCCGTCGCGGAAGATCGCTATCGGGGAGCTTTCCTGGACCCAGACCATGTCGCACAGTTCGATACCGCACCGCTTAAGCGCGGCATGGATGCCTTCAGCCTCTTCCGGACGAAATCGCGAGGTCTTGAGCACAACAATGCGGGCCGGTACATGCTTGTGATGAGCCTTGTAGGCGTCGATCGACCGTGCAACCAGATCCTCGGCATCCTCCGCAGTCAGATAAGGATGGCGCCCCTTGGTCTCAGTCTGGGCCCGAGCTCCACGGAGAATCAATCCTCGTCCCCGCTCGTCGAACATCTGGGCCGTGCTCGTCCAAAGTTGCTGACCATCGAGATCGCGGTAGAAGCCGATACCAAGGAAACTTGTGCGATATTCGGCCTGATCCGGCAGAAGCCGCCATGGCACCTTCCCCGCCTTGTAGAAAAGCGCGTTCAGAAGGTTCCAAGCGCGCGTCGCCTTCGGCTGCGTCTGCCGGTTCTTCGAACGCTTCACCTTCCGGGGAATGACTGCCCTGTCGTCCCAGGTATCGGGCCAGACGATCTGGCAGGGAACATCGATGTGAAGGACTCGGGCCTTGAGCAGATCGCGGAAGTTCAAGGATTCGTCGCCGCTGTCTTCCTCGGCCCCTTCCTCCTCCGGATCGCTCTTCGCGTTGACGACCTTCTCGATCAGGAGCAGCGGCAACGCGAGAACGATCACGTCTGGCTTTGCGCTGCTTTCTACGAGCGCCGCAATCTGGCCCGCCATAAGATCCACGGCAGCCCTGACGGCGTCCTCGTGCTTCGCAATCTTCCGGATCTCGTTTATCTGGCGCTTTGAGATCAAGACCATTGCATCGCTTTGAACCTCGAAACGGCAACGGAATGGATTCTGGTTCGAAAGACCCGGAAAGTCTGGGTTCAAGTTGATAAGCTTCTCGTTGCCGCTTTCAATTCCGTCCGCGACCTCTTCGATGAACTCGGAAAAGCCCTCTACGGTGTCTTCCGTACCGATGACGCCGATCCTGACAAGGTCGCCCGGCTTGGGTTGCAGCGGCCCGTGTTCCCGCAATCCCTGCCTCGGATCCGGCCCCTTACCTCCATCGCCGAATTCCAGCGCCGGCTCCTCGAAAATACGGCTTTTGAACATCATGCCGATATCAGCCTCTCGAGCAGATCCATGGGTACCATCTGCTCCGCACGAGGGTCGGTTCTCATCCAAGAGGCCTCGGGCACCGCGCTGGGAAGATCAATGATAGGAAGCGTCTCGAACCCGAGGACCGGGCGTTCCTTTGGCATCGCGAAAAGCAGACCATCTTCTTGCTTTCCGCTTTCGACGAGCAGATGCTGCCACATGATGACCTGCCCCCTCACAGCAGCATTCCTCTCGAGCCGCTTTTTTCCTGCGAGAAGCGCGCCAGGGTACCGGTGCGGGGAAAAACCGTCATTGGTGAAGAAGAAGGTCGGATCGATCACCACAAACCATTCATCTCCGAGACGTTCGAACCGGAACGTGGCAGCATGGTGTCGCACATATGCCTTGGAGCCAGAACCACCCTTACCAGGATATACGCCGACCACTCCCGCGGCGGTCTTCTTTGAACTCGACATGTATTGATATCGGCGAACGGCGTTGCGCGCGAAGGCCTTGAAATAGAAAAGCCCTTCATGCCTCGAATATGCGAGATCCTGCGACAACTGCCGTTCCAATGTCCTGCGAAGGAGATGGATCATATCATTGACGTCGTCTTGGTCGTCGCTGTCGGCCAGCAGAGCGGTTTCGATGGCCTCTACCTGATCTTCGTCGACGATCGCTCGTGCGCCGGTCGAGCGCGGATTGGAGAACGAGATAAAGCGGCGCTTCCGAATGACCCAGTCTAAGGCAATGTCGTCCTGCTCAAGAAGTTCGGGAAATGCATCTCGACCCGAGCCGAACGGCGACGTGCTAATGAAGATTTCGTCCGGCATTCGGATCCGTAACATATTGATGATGGCGCCTTCGCCACCGTTCAACGGGGGGAGGAACACGCCGGGTGTCCGTCGGTCCACAGTCAAGGCCCCGAGCCGATCACCGCAGACGCCGTCGAACACGTCGTCATTCTTGCTGAAAAACAGGCGGCGCTCCTCGCCGGCAACGGAATCCGTTACTTCCTTCCAATAAGCGGAATTGTCTGACTTCCGCCAGACCACGATGATGATCGGAATGTTCGACTGACGCCAGTTTCGAAGATCCTGAGGTTTCAGAAGATACTCGAAATGGTCCTCAGTCTCGCGGGTGTACCGACCGTCCGCAGTGGACTTGACCTGAACGCCCAGCCACTTGCCGAGAGGAGAGCCAGTTTTCGGATCTCGCAACTCTATCAGGCCATCGGTACCAGCTTCCAGCCGGCCACGGGGCTCGTAGATGAACCCGTTTTCGAGGACGATCTTCTTGACGACCGTTTCGCCAAGCTCGCCGAGGATCTGACTTTCGGTGATTCGCTTGTCCATTCGAAGAGCATACGCGAAAGCGTTGAGTTTCAAAGACGTTCGCCTTATGTTTCGTCCGCTATGCACAGCAAGCAGAACTTCACCCGGCACCCATTATTTGGCGTAGCTTACGAATCGAAGGGTACAGACACGAATGCTCTCCCTCTAGGATCTCGTCCGCGGCATGGCCTTCTTTCAGTCCGCGCCACCTATCGAGCAGTTTGACGAGCGCGAGATTGTCACGCGCATTTCTGACTCGGAGCGCCCTTCGATGCTGCGGAGAAACGATTTCGCTTCCCGCTACGGGCTGCGGCTACTCACTGAAGTCGGCGAGATACTCGGATCCCGGCCGCAGGCCGGTAAGAACTAGATGTTCCCGCGCGCGGGTGCATGCCACGTAGAGCAGGCGCCGCTCGGTTTCATATACATCGTCAAGCTCTGCCTCGTCAGCGGCATCCGCCACGCGTTCGTCGAGAGGAAGAATTCCTTCATCGCAAGCCATCACGACTACGGCGCGAAATTCCAGACCTTTTGCCAGGCTCAACGGGGACGTGACAATCTCGGCCGCCTCATTGATCCCATCCAGTGCTAACCGGGCACGCGGGATTAATTGAGCCGTCCGCACGAAGACGCCGATTTCATGAGCGGCGATACCTTCGGCAAGCCAGGCGCCGATGGTGGCGCGCACACTGTCGGCTTCCTCATGCTCATTCTCAAAGGTCCTAATTTCGGGCGGCGGCCCTGAAAAGACGGAGACGATTCCGCGGCGCTCGTCCTCAAGTCCATCGGTGTCGCGTAGGATGTTAGGCAAGAGCTTGTCAGCAGCCCGCCGAATCTGCTGTGAAGTGCGATAGCAGACCTTGAGCGTATGCGACCTCCCGCGAACGTCAATGCCCAGCCCGGCCCACGAGAAGGGGTGCTGGAAGATGCGCTGCCCGACGTCCCCAGACAGAAAAATGGCGTCCGTTGCGACCGGAGCGAGAGCTGCAAAGAATCGTAGTTCGGCTGGCGCAAGATCCTGTGCCTCGTCGATGATGATATGGTCAAATGGCTTCGACCCGCGGTCGATGATTGAAATAGCGAGACTCGTGAAGACCTCAGACCACGTCGTGTATCGCTCAGACGACAATGACGCGCGCACCGACGCAAACACAGGCCAAAGCCGCTCGCGCTGGTTGGGGCCGAGACGGCTCTTGCGGCCCATTCTTTGAACGGTCGCGTATGCCTCGGGCGACGTAATACCCCAGGCGTCGACCACGTTGGTCCACTCCGACAGCAGGAAACGATCAGAGAATCCCTTGAGGTTGGCTTTCGTCGCGGCATCGTGGATGCGATCCCTCAGCATCGCTTCTGACGCAATCCGCGGGCGCACGCCATATTCTAGCTGATGCATCTGCTCTGCAATTCCGCGAAACGAGGCGGTGGTGATGCGGGGTACGATGCCGCCATTCTCCGGCGCGAGCACGAGAAGTTTCTTCGCCATGGCGTCAGCAAGGGGCTGCGAGAAACTTGCTAGCAGGATCCGAGCATTCGGGTTCTGCCGGGCCAGCCTGACCGCGCGATGAATCGCGACGATCGTCTTGCCTGTCCCGGCCGAGCCCGCAACGCGGGCAGGTCCCGCGAACGTTTGCTCAACCAACGCCCGCTGCGAGGGATGGAGGAAGACGCCCCATTTCTCCCAAGGGAAGGCGAGCGCCTGTTCCAGTTCATCTTGGTCGGCGATCGGACGAATCCTGCGCAGCGCATCAGGGTGCGAGAATGGATCAGCAACGCGAGCAATCGGCGCGGGCAGCATTCCGGTGGCAGCATATTCCAGTAGCGCCTCGGAGGCCTCTGCTGGCAGATGCGCCGCGAGTGCGAAGAAACCGTCCTCGTTGGCGGTGCGGACGTCGGCGAGCCAGTCTACCGGAACGCCTGCCGATAGAAGCGCCTCATCGTCGAGAGACGCGAAGAGGGATTCAGCCGGCGGCGCATCCTCCTTGCTTTTCGTAGGCTCCGGGAAAACGAAGTCAAACGTCGCCGGCGGCACTACGTCTTCGACGCGCTCGCGTACCTCGACTATCTGGATAGCCCCGGTTCGCGGATGCGCCTCAATCCGTCGACGCTCAGCCCAGGCATAAGCTGGGTCGTGGTGGTCAACATAGGCGACCAGCACGCTATCGCCCGACTTGTGGACAATCAGTCTTATATCGCGGTTGACCCGGACCGACCAGAAATTAGGATCCTTGCTGTTGCCAATGCGATGAAGCTGCAGCCCATTCCCGGTGGCGTCCATTTGCAGGTCGAAGACGCTTGCTTTTACTGCCTTCTGATCTACGCCGGAAAGGCGACTGAACGATGCCGTGAATGTCTCTGCAATTAGGAAATTCACGTCTACCACCTCACTTCCATTGTGTGCGCAGTCGGTCGATCTGATCGCTCCAGAATTCGATCTCATCAACGAAGGAGTACCCAAGCGATCGTGAAAGTTCGAAAAAGCCCTTGCCCGGTTGCAGATCGTGTTTGTGAACCACCAGCGCGGTGATAAGGGGGCGGCCAACCTCGTGTTCCTCGGCAGAAATTTCACCAAGAAAATGGGCGAGCCGCGGATCATGTGGCTCCATCCGAACTGCCGAAATCTTGCTCACGAGATCCGAATAGGTGATTGGGTCACCGCGCTTCGCTCTTTCCCTGAGAACGGTCAGGGCTTCGGCCTTGGCCTTCCTCCAGTCCGCGGCGCTGAATCCGTGGTCGAAGTTTTCCCGCTTCATGTTCAGCTACGCCCACTGATCAGAAAGGTTGTGGCGTGTTCCGAGCATGTAGAGGCCACTATGAACGTCTAATATGCTCCAATCCGATTTACCCTTGAGGAGTTCGTCCATCAGAGCATTGTTTTCATAGATGGCGCCCGGTTCGAATGCCTCGTCATCAAGTGCGCTTCCCGCAGGTTTTTGGGAAATCAACTTGGCCTGGTGTAACAGCGACAAAGCCATATAAATCGGCCCTCCTGGCGGAAGCATGACTTCTCGATTCTTGAGTGTGGATGCCAACGCAGGTTTGGAGAACAGTGCCACCATGAACATGGCGGTTGCATTCCAACTGCCGATGTAGCGCGGCCGCTCGTTGGATTTCGAAAGGATTGGCTGCAGCCACCTTTCTTGCGCGCGGCGATAGCTCGCAAGGTCATTCGGAAGGCCCTCGGGCAGCCTGACCTTCTGAAACATCGCATAGCCGCCTGTGAGAGACTGTTCGATCGGGGTCGGGCCGCGCTCAAGGTGAAATGCCTTCGCCTTGCCAAGTGACGTAATATCAAGACTTGAGAGGACCTTCGTCGCGTTGTCCGTAAAGTCGTCGTGTATCTGGGCTAGATGCCCCCATCCTAGCCCGACGGCGAAGCAGACGTGCCACGGGTCGCGATCGGGAAACTTGGCCAACTGGTCTGTGATTTCGTCGAACGCGAACTTATTCAGCTTTTTACTGCCCTCGTGCAGGAGTTGCTGAACTTTTGATCGTGCTGGGCCTCCGCCGATTCCGCCACCCTTCCCGCAAAGTTCGTTGAAGGTTGTTTGGACGATGTTGAGCGGCTTTGCGATCTTCATGCTCAAACCCCAAACACCTTCATCACTTCATCACCGAAATGGTTGATGACCTTCACCGCAATCCTGCCCGTTGCCGGGCGTTCGAACGGGCGTGACGTGTCCGAATATAGCGTCGCCCAGGCGTCCTCGTCGATATCGGCCTTGAGCGCCGTGCGCAGGCTCTTGTAGGGATCGTTGGCGCCGAGGAAGTAGGCGTGGCGGACGAAGAAGCTTTCCTCGTTGTAGTCCGTGTCGACGAACCAGGCGGCGATGCCGGCGGTGTCGTTCGAGCGTATGTCTCCTGTGTTCGGGTCGAACACGTCGACGCCGTTCACCTTGACACGGATCTGCGGCCCGCCATCGTCGAGAATATCGACGTCCGGTTCGCCGAAGACGACGAACATGTTGCCGCGCCCGGTGTTCTTCAGCTCCTCCGACATGTGCATGTCGGGGTTGATCCGGGCCTTGAGAATTCTCAGGCTGCCCAGGCTCCCAAGTTCTGATGAATGGGCGTCGAAGTTGAAGGCGCAGGCGATCAGCACGTCGAAGCGGGCATCGACCGCCTCGCGCGCAGCAGCGACGATGTCCTGCCGCCCGACCGTGCCGTATTCGGGCCCGATCAGGATTGCGGCACGACGCTCCGGCCCGCTCTCGCCCTCGATGAAGGTGCCGCTCGCTCCGATGAACCTTCCGCCCGGCCAGGGCGTCAGGCTGTCGAAGGTGATGCGGTCGCCCTTGTCCTGCTGCTTAACACCTTCCGTCCTGAGATAGTCAATGACGATCGCTGCGAAGTCTTGGCCCGCGAGATCGGCGTCGGCGACAGAGCGCCGGCCTTCTGCGGCCTTGAGATTATCAATCAGTTCCTCTTCGCTGGCTGGCAGCACGCGGTGCGGCGAAAGGCTTTCCACGGTGAAGGGGCCGGCGACACGAACGCGATTGGTGTCGGAGTACGGCTTGTCGTAGAGATATTCGACATCGGCCCGTGCCGCGATTGAGGCATCGATCTCGGTCTGGCGAGCGATGCGGGCGTCCCACCAGGCTTTATGGGCGCCACGAACATTGTCTGACCACAACTTATCCGGCTCCCGTGGGATCTCCCATTCCTGCCAGTCCTTACCGACAAGGTGGTTCAATTCGATCCTCAGAGGCTCGAGCACTGCCTGCCACTTCTCCCAGATTTCATCGATCAGCGGATTGTTGGCGATCGACTTCAACGTGATGTGTGGAACGCGCTCGTAGACGAATCCTTGGCGGATGTCGTTGCGAACGGGCGTGTCGGTCGGCGGCCGCTGTGTCAGTGCCGCCTCCTTCAAACGGCCTTCACGGCTGTCGGCTAGCAAATACCAAGGATATCGCGCTGCCGTCAGCCGCGTGCGGGCGAGTGCTAGCGCAACGCGACTCGTATCCATAGTGATCCAGCGCCGCCCCCATTGCTCGGCAACGAAGGCAGTAGTGCCCGAGCCGCACGTAGGGTCGAGGACGAGATCACCGGGGTCAGTGGCCATCAAGACGCAGCGTTCTATAACGCGATTACCCGTCTGAACAACATATAGCTTTTCACCACTGTATTGGCCCTGACCAACCGTATCGGTCCACACGTTACTAAGAGGCAACGTGTTGTAGTCATCGAGATAGCGAATATATCCCAATCCAGTCCCTGAAGAATAGATCCGGTTTGCGCGCTTTAGCCTAGATATACCTTCCTTAGTGGTTGACCACCCGCGGGTTCCGGAAGGCTTGAAGAGTTTCCCGTGCATCTCGATCGGAAAGCCCATAGCCGAATTCGCACCCGAAGAGCGACCCTGCCTTTGTGAGGATAGGTCGCCAATCGCAACAAGCCGTCCACTGGTCGGGACCAAAGCTACTCCCGTTTTTTCCTGTTGGGTAAGTGGACGCCAGTCGAAAGGGCCACTTTCATGAAAACGATAGCCGCTGGTTCCCTCGCCACCAATTTCTTTCGTCTTCAAGAGTGGTTTGAATTTTGTCTTCTCCCGGATCTTACCGTACCAAAGGCAATAGTCTGTAATTCCTGGTAAGAATTCTGACGTTTGTGCAACGGTTTTGGCAAATACTATATCGACAATTGAATTTTCCGCACCAAACACCTCATCCATTACTGCGCGCACTCGATGGACGTTCTCGTCGCCGATCTGCACAAAGATTGATCCGCTGTCGGTCAGCAGGTCGCGCATTACCGTCAGGCGGTCCCGCAGATAAGTCAGGTAAGAGTGGATACCGTCCTTCCAGGTGTCCCGGAATGCTTTGACTTGCTCAGGCTCTCGGCTGATGTCGGTCTGCTTGCCGTCTTTCACGTCCCGCGACTGCGTCGAGACCTGCCAGTTCGAGTTGAACTTTATGCCGTAAGGCGGGTCGAAAAAGATGCACTGCACCTTGCCGCGCAGGCTCTCGCGTTCGGCCAAGCTCGCCATCACCTGCAGGCTGTCCCCCAGGATCATGCGGTTCGACCAGTGCTGGTCGTGCTGGTAGAACTCGGCACGCTGGTCAGGCTCGATGCCGTTGAAGTCGGCGAAAAGATCCGGCGCGTCCGTCTGCGCCTCCCGGTTCGCCGCCGACCGGCGCTTCAGGTCATCAATGATAGCCTTGGGGTGGATCTTCTCCTGAATGTAAAGCGGCGGCACGTTGACCACGAGGTCCGACCAATCCTGACGGTCTTTCCCACGCCAGACGAGTTGCGCATCCGATAGGGTAAGCCGCCCTGTCTCGGTCAATTCCTGCATTTGCTCGTCGGAGATGGTGATGGTCGCACCGTTCCATATCAGTTCGGGCTTGCCCGGTTCTTCCACGGTCCGTGTCACGCCGTGGGGAAGAGGTCGAGCCCGCGGATAGTGCACCGGCGGCATCGGAGAGGTGTCCTCGTCCCGTCGGAAGAAGCTCTCCATCTCGGCCGTTGGAATGTTTATGCGGCTCGCGCCCTCATGTTTCAGCGTATCAATAATGCGAGGAGATTTAGGTGCACGTGCCATTACGCAGGCTCCGGTTCGACGACCGGCCGGCCGAGGTAGACGTAAGGCGCAAGGTCAAAGGCTTTCCGAAGTTGTTTGGCATCGAATACCTGGACGACAGGATTGTCTGACAAGGCCTTCGTCACCATGGCCATGCGCCATGCCGGGTCATTCTGTAAGCCGACATCATGTTCGTTGCGAGTGAGAAAGAAACCGGCATTCTCGCTCGAGGTACCCTTGACCTCAACGTGCAGGGAGGCCGAACCCTTCCTGAAGAGAAAGTCATATCCGCACTTCACCTTTGTCATGTCGTGGCTCTCAAATCCTCTTTTTGCATAGTAGGCAATCACTGCCTTTTCCGCCGCCTTCTCCACCTGCTTCCTGTGCTCAGGGGAACCGAATCCTGTCAACGGATCAGAAGGATTCAGTTCCGGATCCGGGATTGCTTCCTCTGAAGGTTGGTGGACGGCAAGGGCGCGCAATTGATCAAGGCGGTTTGTGAGAACTTTCAGCAAGGCCTTTTTTTCAGGTTTCGGCTCAATATGCGGCCCGACCAGGAAGGAAAACTTACCTTGCCGCACCGAAGGATGTGAAAATGGGATTGTTCGATTCTCTGGAGGTACCAAGAAGGCGGATTTGCTCTTGATGCAATAAGACCAACCGTAGGCTGAGCCCTCATCCTCCACCTCAGTGCGTGCTCTGTCCCGAGGAGGCTTCAGCCACTTTCCTAAAAGTGTCGCATCCTCGTACCAACCTACGATGTGTATCCCGCTACGCTTCGGGTGCTTCGCGAGGCAGAGTACGGTCCACCCGTGATTGTCCTCGTTCCAAGGAGCGTATTCCTTTTTCTGAGGGGGAACGTAGCAATAATAGGTGCCATTGATAGGCATGAAGTTGAAGGCTTCATGGCCCTTCCCTTCGTTCTTGCTGCCCTTCGCGTCCTTCAGCCAGCCGAAGTTGCCATCGACTGAGCCGCCGCGGTAGTATTCGGACCAACCGAACTTCACCCAGAGCACCTTCTTCACGACCGATCTCCCGCGTACTGCTTGACCAAGGCAGCGAAGTCCTCCTCCATCACAGTCCAATCCCGAAACTCGGCAAACTCCCAACGGCCAAAGCCACCGAGGGCATTGACGCCCTTCACCCAGAGGTCTCTCGTCGTCTGGGACTTCGCCTTGTCAGCTTCATCGCGAAGGCCCTTGACCTCCAGAACCATGTTCAGCGGCTCCGCCCTGCCGTCATCAAGCCGCATAAGGAAATCGGGGAGGTAGCGGCGTAAGACGCCACCGTCGAGGTAGGGAACCTCGAAACCCATCGCCTGGTTCTTGGCGTATGCGATGACGCGCGGGTGCCCCTCCAGCGTCAGCGCGAGCTGTTCCTCCCAGGTTGAATCGAGGACGACATGGCTGATGTGGCTCTTTGCAGGCCGAGCCCCGGTCGTCCAGCACGGCTTTGATGTGATGAAGTTGACGTGCCGCGTGGATCCCTTGGGATTGTAAGGATCCAGGACCGCGATGATTCGACCTTCGCCGCCGCGCGTGAGCGCGATGTCGATCTTCTCGGCCGCGCGGGTTAGCTGGTCTTGGTAGAGGATCGCCCCGACCGGCACGCCCTTCGTGACGAGGTAGCCCTCGTCCAGCCACCGGCGCGCCAACCGTTGGATCTGCGGAAAGAGATGTTGCTTGGGAAAGCCGTCATCATCACGGAAATGGGTGTAGAGAAGGTGCTTCGCGAGATTGAAGCTGATCTCGGATGGTCGCAGGCGCTCGAGAACGGCCGGCGTAATGGTGACGCCTGCGCCAACAATGCCCTCCATCACAACCGAAGTCGGCCCGATGTCTTCGGGCGTAATTACCAGACGGCTGTCATCGTTGAAGACAGCCTCCAGCTTCTCAGATGGTAGTTCGCGCCGATAGCCACTGACCCGTGGGAAGACTATCTCAAGGCTCGCCCTCTCCTTGACCGCGTGCACGCGGGTCACAGGCTTCGGCTTGGTCGGCTTCGCGACCTGGGGAGCAGATGCGAAGTCGAAGGGAATGCCCATGATATCCGCATATTCGACATCGAACAGGCCGGTCTTGGGGTTCAGCTCATAGGACTGGCGACGTAGCCCGCGGCCGACCACTTGTTCACACAGAAGCTGCGTGCCGAAGGCACGAACGCCCAGAATGTGGGTGACGGTGTTCGTATCCCACCCCTCCGTCAACATCGACACCGATACAACGCAGCGGATTTGCTCGCCGAGGCGTCCTGGACGGCCGACGGTGTTCATCACCTCGCGCAGCAGCGCGCTCTCGTCCGTTGCGGTCGCGATACTGCCGGCGCCTTCTCGATCCGCCATCTCGCGCCTGAACTGCTCGATCTCCGCTTTGGCGGCCTCGTGGAATCCTTTGTCTAGTACGTCCCCGGATTCAAGTTGACGCGAGTCGATGAGCAGTGTTCGCGGCCGCGGCAACCTGGTGCCGTTCTCGTCATAGTTCCGAAATAGCTCGAGATGTCCTGCATGGAATGCAGCGCGTTCGCCTTCTTCGGCATCACCTCGCTCGAAACCTCCGATCCATTCAAATACAAGCTTCGAGATTGCCGTGTTCTGGCAGACCACGATGAAGACCGGCGGAACCTCGATTCCTTCGCGTTGCCACCGTTCAAACTCACCCTCGTAGTGGCTGTAGAGGGCACTCAGGGCAGTCTTGAGCTGGTTTGGAAGATCGAATGGGCTGAGCTTATTCGCACCGGCTGCGGTTTTGGGAAGGTCTTTGCCGATGTGCTTCCAGAGATCGCGATAAATTACCGAGTCTGTCTGAACGAGATTGTCCGTTACCGGGACGCGGGGAAGCTTCACGATGCCGCATTCGATCGCGTCGATCAGACTGAAGTCAGAAACGACCCATGGAAACAGAAAACCTTCCGGATATCCCGATCCTTTCAGGAAGAATGGAGTCGCAGAGAGGTCGTATACGGCGCGAACGCCCTTCGACAGCTTTCGGTCAAGCGCCTCGATACCATTGATCCAAAGTCGGGCTGCTTCCTCGTTCTCGGCTGCCTCTTTCTTATCGTCGCCGGTCAGGGGCCCTTCATCGTCTCCATCCACCTTGTGGCGATAGCAGTGATGCGCTTCGTCGTTGATCACATTGACGCGGTCGAAGTTCAGCAGTTTTTCACACGCCCGCTTGAGCATGTCCGCATCGGTTTCGGTGGTCTTCACCGGCTCCGGCGAATTGCCCTGTAAGAAGCTGCGAGCGACCTTGGGGAGAGAAAGCGTCTCGCGGTGCTGAAACGAGTGGTAATTTGTGATGACGATCTCGGCCCGGCGAATATCCGGCAGCATCTCCGGCGGGACGATCTCGCGCGTCTCGTAGTAGTTGTCGGCTTCACTGGGTAGCAGGACTCGCAGCCGGTCCCGGATCGTGATGCCTGGGGTGATAATTAGAAAGGCGCGGGAGAAGTCCTTCGATCCCCGTCTGACTGCATTAACTGTTTGCCATGCGATCAGCATTGCCATCACGGTCGTCTTGCCGCTGCCCGTCGCCATCTTCATCGCCAGGCGGAACAGTGCCGGATTTGCTTCGGCATTGGCGGCAGCTAAGTCATTGATGAAGGCCTTGGTGGCGGCACGCTTCGGAGCCACCTCTGTCAACCAGATAATCGTCTCGACGGCCTCAACCTGGCAGAAGAAAGGTTTAGGTCCGTTGAACTCGTGCATCCGCCAATGCTCCAGCAGTCTCTGCGTCGCCGCTGTTACACCCCAATCTGCCGGATTGTGTAGCTTTCGCCACGCGTCGAGGTGTCCTCGGATCGCGTTGATCAACGCGTTCTCATTGTACGTCTCGAGATCAAGGGACGCTTGGGATGCCGCCGCCTTCTTACGCGATGCTGGGACCGGGACGATGAAGCGCGACGCGCGACGACCTTGCCGCGGCTCGCCGTCGAGAGGCTGACCGTTCTTATCCAGCGGATGATGGAATTCGGGGGCGCGGTAAGGCGAGTTAAGAATAGGACGTTCGTAAAAGCTGCTCACTACTAACGCCCCCCGAGAACGTCGATTCGATTGCGGTGTTTTCGGTTGCAACACGTAACGTCCATATGGGGCGACGACCAGTGGGAAATTGAAGGTGCAAGAAGTCCGCGTGAAAAGAAATTAAATGAAGTCCTTTACAATTACTGACTTTTCAGAGCTGTCCCCAGCGTCCCTACAGGTTGTAGAGAGACGCCCGGCATGATCTAGTTCGACCCGTCTCACAGCCTGCGGATGTCCGGAATGAACGACGATGATGTGAAATTCTTCGAGCTCCGGAAAGAGGGCAGAACGTACCTGACCTCTGTTTTCACCCATGGATCGATCAATCCCGAACGACGTCGCAATATTCGCTGGGTTCTTGACGGAACCGATCAAGTCCTGCTTGGGGAGATCGAAGGTGCGTTGTGCCTGCGCCTGACGGGCGAGAAGCGAAAAACGCAGGTGACGGCACTCGTCAGTCAAAATGATGGTGGCATACGGCGCGTCACGTTGCAGACGTTCCAAAGTCGAACCGGCGACTGGTATCGGGGATACGAGGAACATTCCTTCACTTTCAGGTCCGGCGAATTCGGACGACTTGTTTCGTTTTTGGAAAGCATCCATTTCATCGATCGGTCGAACGAGGGGCGGTTCGATATCCGCGACATCTCCGTCGGCCACGGTTCGAAGATTATCACCGACGCCTCAGACGAGTCGCTTCTTGCCCGGATCAAGGATCTGGATCACAAGCAGCGGGAACGTCTCCTTCGTGGCATACAAGCGGACCTAAGCCAGACCGAAATCAACCTACTTCTTGGGCGTAGGCAAGGTCTCGAGGAGTTCGAACGACAGCTCGGGGCGGACCTGTGGGCGGAAGCAAGCTGGCAGGACTTCTTTGAACGTCAGAGTTGGGTCTTTGGTTACGGTCTGGACTACAGGATCATGCGGCCGTTCGACCGTGAAATGGTGGTCGGCGCAGGCGGAACGGACGGTCGCGACAAGCCGACGGTCGATTACCTTATGAACTTCACCGACTACTCCGTCCTCGTAGAGATCAAGCGTCCCGACACTCCTATCTTCCAACAACGCCGCTCCGGACGCGCTGGCACGTGGAGGTTCAGCAACGAGTTCATGGACGCTATCTCGCAGGTACTCGAGCAGAAGGCCGAATGGTTGGTGCAGGCGCAGACGGGGCAGAACTATGACAAGTCCGGCAACCGTCGTCTCACCGCGAGAACCCGCGATCCGAAAGCGATCCTGGTCATTGGGCGTCGTCGCGACATCGAAGGCCATGGAAGCGCTCGCGACGCCGAGGTTAGACGCGACACGTTCGAGCTTTTTCGGCGCGACACGCGAAATCTGGATATCGTAACCTTCGATGAACTACTCGACCGTGCGCGATTCATTACCAGAGACTGATATCGTATGACGTTCCGCCACATCGAATCCCAGCTCGCGGAGGAACTGTTCGTTCAAGGCAGGTATCTCCTAGAATTGACAAACCGTACGTTCTTCGAATTCTTCCAGCACCAAGCCGGCATCGAGGCGCCTCCTTACCTCCTCGACGGCGGCGATTGATCAAGAGACTGTCGATCGCGTAACCCAAAAGACACTCCGCCGAACATTCGCGCCTTCCGGGTTGCCATGTCAAAGTTGAGCTTGGATTGCGCATTTGCAACCCATTGACATGTATTTTCGTCGCCTTCAAACCAGTTCAAGGTGAAGTCATGCAATTGATTCACGCGCATCTGGGTGGTTCTTAATCTTAATGTCTGTGCTTCTGCGCACAATCTCGTCTTTTCCTACGGGCAGGACTACCAACGAGTTGTTTGCTCTGCTGGACGTGGAATTCGATCCTCGCAGGCGTACAGAGCTTTATGCGGAACTCTCCGCCCTTACTGAGGCCGGCAAGATCAGTCGGGATCGAAACGGCCGTTGGCGAAGTGTCGCTTCCTTCGCGCGGAAGGTAGTTGCCGCAGAGAACTCGGATAGAAGAGAAGCGGCGACGGCGCACAGTTCGACGCTTTTGGCAGCCGATGCGATTTATCGCTCCCGCGTTCAGGAGGCCATCACTGAACCTGATGTAATCGCGGTCGGCGTGGATTCCCACGCGCTGCTGCGATACTATCGGTCCGCACTTCGGGCGGATCCGAGAGGCGCGATCGCGCAAATTCCGGATCGCCACGGCGTTCAATGGCACCTCATAACGGGCTTGGGGCCGTTGACGCCCGAAGATGGCGAGCAACTCTCTATATCGGTGGTTCTCGATGACCTGGCCGATGAATTCAGAAAAGCTCTTCTCAAACGCGAAGCGAACGATCAGGCTCTAGCCATTGGCTGGCCGATCGCCGTCGGCCACAAGCAGGGAGCGCCCATCATATGGCCGGTCGGGCTGGTAAGCGGCGAATGGCGTCGTGAGCCAGGCCATATCGAGATCGTCATCGATGCCGACGACATCGTACCCAATCCCGACTGGATAAAGGGTGCGGCCCGCAGGGCGGGCTGGACGGAAGCCGATCTCCGAGAGGTCTTCACTCAGCCCGAAGGCATTGGCTTTCGACGCGACGAATTCCTGAGCCGTCTGCGTGAGGCCGTCGCCGGAGACTTCAAGGGAGCAGTTTCCGGAAAGAATCTGAAGACAGAGCTCGATACCGAGGCCGTCGGGATCTATGACATCGCCGCCATTTTCATTCCCACCGATAACACGTTTACGACTGGCGCTGTACGCGATCTCGATGCGATTGCGACGTGGTCGACTGAGCGCCTCGGCAGGACGGCGCTCGCTCCGATATTGGGGATTCCACATGACATTGCAGGGGTCGCGCCGCCAGTTGTGAACGTCGGTTCGTTGAACCGGGAGCAGATCCAGTCCGTTCGTCTTTCCGGCACATCGCCCCTTACAGTAGTGACGGGTCCGCCTGGCACCGGCAAAAGCCAGGCGATCGTGTCCATGGCAGCTTCCGTCCTCGCGGTGGGAGGAAGCGTTCTCGTTGCTTCGAAGAACCATCAGGCGCTCGACGCGGTGGAAACCCGCCTGTCCAGCATGGCTGGTGAGGCCCAGTTTCTGGTCAGAACTCTCGATCCCGCGAGAGAGATCGACCAGTCCTTCCATGACGTCCTTACTGCACTGCTCCAGGAGCCCTCGGGAGGTGGGGCAGAAGTCGACCGCGTCCTTCGCTCGAAGCTGACGAATCTTTGTCAGGCCCGCCTCCGGGTGTTGGATCAGCTCGACGAGCAGGGGAGATTGAACAGTGTGGTGGCCGATCTCCTCGAGCGGATCGAGAGCCGAGAGATCGATGCGCACGGTAGAACGCCGACCGAGACGAAAATGGCTTATCGCATCGGCATGCTACGGCACCTGCTGCTCGTCGTTCAGAGGATCCTCGGCAGATCGCCTCCCGCCGTTGATCATGGTGAAGCAGATCTTGAAGCCGCCGATCTTCCACGGCTGATGGGTGCCTTGGCGAAGACTAGGGAAGAGCTCGCGGCGATAGATATAAAGGCGGATCCCGTCGCCCTGACCGAGGAGATCGCAGCAGTTGTCGGCGCCATCCTGCCGCGAATCCTTTCCAACCGAGCCGCTCTGCCGGAAGAAGAGCGGCTCGAGCTCGGTGAGGAAAAGGCCAATCTTGAGCTGATGCAGAATTTCCGATCGCTTCCCGCCGGTATCGCGAGCAAGGTCGTAGCGCGCAGGCCGCTATGGCTCGCATCCGTGCTGGGCGCCCCGCGTCGAATGCCTCTCGTCGAGGGCCTCTTCGATCTCGTCATCTTCGACGAAGCCAGTCAGTGCGACGTCGCGTCGGCACTGCCCTTGTTCGCACGTGCCAAGCGGGCGGTCGTCGTGGGCGACGACAAGCAGCTTTCCTTCATCAGCCAGCTCGGCGCGGCGCATGACCGCAATCTCATGCAGGCGCAGGGACTGGCCGTGGCGAGCATGGGACGTTTCGCGCAGAGCAAGCAGTCCCTTTTCAACGTGGCGAACCTGACGCCAGGGACCGCCAAGGTGATGCTGCGCAACCAGTATCGGTCGGCTCCTGACATCGTCAGCTACATTAACGATCAATTTTACGGAAAAATGCTTCGGGTAGCCGGCGACGAGAAGACGCTGCGGCCCCCGGCCGGACAGAAGCCTGGTATTGCATGGGCAGACGTGAAAGGGCCGACCACGCCGATGGTTGGCAACGTGAACGTCGCCGAGGTGGCGGCCATCACCGCGCAGGTGGAAACACTTCTTTTGAAGCAGGGTTATACGGGATCCATCGGAGTGATCGCGCCCTTCCGTCCGCAAGTTCAGGCGCTAAGCGAGGCCATCGGCGCAGCCCTGCCGGCTGATCTGCTAAGCCGGGCGGAGTTTCGCGTGGGGACAGTGGATTCATTCCAGGGGCAGGAGCGAGACCTCATCCTCTTTTCGCCTTGCCTTGGCTATGCGAGTGCGACCAGCGCCCTGACATTTGTGCAGAAGGACTGGCGAAGGCTGAACGTTGCGATAAGCCGCGCAAGGGCTGTGGCTCATGTGTTCGGGGATCTTTCCTTCGCCCGTTCGGGCAAGGTGAGAAGCCTCCAGAAACTTGCAGCATATGCGACTGAGCCGAGGCCGCGCGTGGCGGAAGGGACATTCGACAGTTCCTGGGAACACGCCGTGTATCACGCGCTGAAGGCCAAGGGCCTGGAACCCATCGCTCAATACGAGATCGCCGGGCGCCGTCTGGACTTCGCGCTCTTCGGCGCCGGCGACATCAAACTCGACCTGGAAGTCGACGGACGCCGCTGGCATGCGGACATGGACGGCAAGCGGAAGCTCGCCGACCACTGGCGGGATCAACAACTCAAGTCCATGGGATGGCGCGTGCGCCGCTTCTGGGTGGACGAACTAGCTAGGAACTTGGAGGAATGCATTGAGCTCGTCGCAGAAGACCTTTCATAAGTCGCGGCGCTTCAGCTACATCTCGGCGGCGCTTGGCCTCAGCGCCATCGCCGGCGTTGGCGCGGCGATCGTTCAGGTGGATTCTCTCGAGAAGACCTATGGCGCGATCCGCACCGACATCGCGAGGTTCAACAAAGAGCGTGACGATGCTCAGCTCCGTCGCGACGGAATGCTCACGGACGTATCTGAAAGGACGTCCGAGGCCGAGGCGCTGCGAAGAACGATCGCAGATCTAAACGCACAAAAGGCGAAAAGCGCGGCGGACCTCGCCGATCAGGAAGAGAGGATAGCCAAGGCGTCCGATACGCTTAAAGACATTGAAGGTCGATCTGCGGCCGCTAACGACGTCATTGCGAAAGCCGCGCAGTCTACCAAAGAACTCGCGGACCTTCGGGCGCGAAGCTCCGATCAGGAGAAGACGATCAGGGCCAACCAGAGCCGGCTGGACGAACTTAACGACGGCATCGAGGTCGCGGAGAGAAAGAAGCAGGTCGCCGACGACGCCGCTACGTCGTCGGAAAGAGAAAGCGATCGCCGTCTAGCCGAAGTGAAAGACCTAGGCAAGCGAATCGAAGATCTCGACGCCAAGAAGCGGGAGCTAGCGGATGCGGAAGCACGCAGGAGATCCGCACAGTCAGATCTTGGCGAAGCAATTAAGAACATCGCCGACAAGACTAGGGAGGCCACGGCTCTTCAGGCTCAGCTTGGCTCTTTGCAGCAGCAGATAACCAAAGCCAAGGACGCGTCGTCTTCGATCTCTGCGGATCTTGCGAAGCTCGAGGAGCAGAAGTCGGGTCTGGAAAAGGACATCAACCAGCTCGAGTCCGGCAAGGCGAAGGCGACGGGCCATCTGGCGGCGCTTCAAGGCGAGGCCGAACGTGCGAGAGCCGACGCCGCGGCAGCAGAAGGCCGCGCGAAGGTCGCGCAAGACACCTTGGCGCAAGCTGGTCAGGATCTTCCGGCTCTGAAAGCTCAGCTCGATTCGATCAAGTCCGACGTCGGCTCTGCGACGGCGCAACGCGATGCGATGACTAGCGAGGTGTCGAGCCTGAAGGCGGCGAAAGCGAGCTTTGCGCTCGACAAGGCGGAGGTCGATCGCACGTCGGCCGAGAAGATCGCCCTGGAGGGCGCGGTCGCCGATCTCGAGAAGCGGCGTTCCCAGACGTCTAAGGATATCGAGATTGCCGAGCGCGAGTTGACGAAGTTGAAGAACGAGCTCGCCGAGCTGAGCGGGCGGCGCGGAAGCCTCTCGCAGGAGGTCGAGACGCTGTCGGCTTCAAAGGCGGCGTTGCAGCCGAAGACTGCGGAATAAGGACAGGCACCAATGCTCACGGAAAACATACTGCTTCTAGTCCTCACCGCCGTCGCGCTCGTCGCTCTGATCGGCGCCCAGACTGTCCTGGCAATTTACCATGATCGCGCAGTTACGGCGGCCGGCCCTACGATGACCCTCGAGTCCCTGATTGCAAGCATCGACCAGAAACGAAACGCCCTCTCCGATATCGAAAACGATCTGGCGGAGCGGCGGAAGGCCCTGGCGAACATCGCGGACGTCCAGGCCGACTACGACGCAACCAAGCGGCAGTTGGACGATCTCAAGACGGAGTGGCTTCAGCAGGACGAGCGACGCGCGGAAGTGCGGGCGGTGCGCGAAGAAATCGAAGAGAAGATCAACGAAAAGCTCGCTGTCGAGTCCGACCTGGCAACGGGTCGTGCCGACCTCGAGGCCGTTCAGGAGCGGCTGGCGGCGGCCGAACGCCTATTTGCCACGAACGACGAGATGAAGCGGGAGCATGCGGTGCTCGAATCCAGGCTGGGAGAACTTCGGTCGGAAGCGGCCCGCCTCTCCGAAGCGCAGGAGCGCGTGAAATATCTTGAGGCCACGGCGTCGGAGCTCGCACGGGCCGTGGCCCAGGACGAGGGAAGGCTGGAAGTTGCGACCCGCGAACTAGCGGTCGCGCGGGAAGCGCTGGCTGCGGAACAGCAGGCCGTCGCGACCGTACGTGCGGAGCTTACGCAGGCTGCGGCCCGAGCAGCCGCGTCCGAAGAACGCGCCATGGCCGTCGAGAGCGAGATCGGCAAGCTCGACGAACGCAGGTCCTCGCTCATGGCCCAGCTCGCGAGGCTTGAGGATAATATCGGCGAGGCGGCAGGTTCTGGCTCCGGCGGAGAAGATGACGACGACCGCATCAAGGAACTGATCGCTCTTCCGCCGGTGCTCGAGCACATGAAGATCTGGCCCGAACGAGCGGGCGAGAACGAGGACGAAGCCATCACCCGCGTCAAGCGACGTCTCAGCGAAAACGGGCTGCAATACCCGGACCGTACCGTCATGGCGTTCCATACCGCGATGAAGACGAACGAGACCACGCAGATGGCCGTCCTTGCAGGCATTTCCGGCACGGGCAAAAGCCAGCTTCCGAGACAATACGCCGCCGCGATGGGGATCGGCTTCCTACAGGTGCCCGTACAACCCAGATGGGATAGCCCGCAGGATCTGATGGGCTTCTACAACTACATCGAAAAGCGCTTCCGTCCGACCGACATTGCCCGCGCACTCTATCAGCTTGACACTATCAACAATTCCAAGAGTGAATTCCAGGACCGGATGATGATGGTCCTTCTGGACGAAATGAACCTGGCCCGCATCGAATACTATTTCTCGGACTTCCTAAGCCGCTTGGAAAGCCGGCCGAGCAGCGACAGGACGGGCGAACGATCGCTCCGCAAGGATGCGGAAATCGAACTCGAGATCCCGATGCCCCGCGGCAAGAATCCGCCACGCATCTTCCCCGGATACAATCTGCTGTTTGCGGGCACGATGAACGAAGACGAGAGTACGCAATCCCTCTCGGACAAGGTCGTCGACCGGGCCAACGTTATCAGGTTCTCGGCCCCGAAGCGAATTCATACGAGCACCCAGTCAGGGAAGTCGCCGGAGCCCGAGGCACTGTCGGCCAAGCGTTGGCGAAGCTGGGTCCGGTCGGTTTCCAATGTCGAAGGCGACGCCGCGGTTACATCACGTATCGAGCGCATGGTCGAAGTCATGACGGACTTCAAGCGGCCCTTCGGGCACCGTCTCGGCCGTGCTATCATGGCCTATGTCTCCAACTATCCTGGCCGCGGTGGTGACGTTCGCATTCCTCTTGCAGACCAGATCGAGATGCGTCTTTTACCCAAGCTGCGAGGATTGGAGGTCGACGCCAACGACTTTGCTTTCGGCAAGCTTAAGTCCTTCGTATCCGACGATCTGCAGGACGACGCGCTTGCACAGGCTATCGAGGCCTCGATCCAGACCGCGCGGGATGGCGCCGGCCAGTTCGTTTGGAATGGGGTCAGCCGCTGATGCTGCATCTGGCTCGTCCGTGGGATCGTTCAGGGTTGAAAAGCTTCGGACCCAGCGATTGCTTAGTCAGCGAAATCGCAGGCGACGCTCCGCGTAAGGGCGGGCATGCTCGCCTGATGCGCACGGAGTTGCGCGACGGCGTGCGCGAGCTGATTCTGCATCCCTATCCCAAGGGCGGCCACGCGCCCAATCCTCTCCGACAGGGATTTCCAGTTCGTCCGAGAACGGCGAAAGAGCATGAGACGCCGGAAGAAGTCAGGGCGCGCGAGCTGCTTCGCAGGATGAACGAAGTTCTTGCGCGTGTGCAGGAACTTGGGGAGGCGCTGGAGGACCCGATCGCGGTCTGGTCGCGATTGCGGCTCGCGTGGGAGCGAGCCGAAAATGAAGAAGATCCCCGAATGGCGGAAATCGTCCGTCAGGCCGAGGACGTGCTTCCGAGACTGAAGGCCCTCGAGCCGCGAATTCGTCGTGTGCTTCGGCGAACCCGCGAACTCGTTCCGCTCGACCGCGTACAGGAGATGGACAGGGCGTCGATGCGCTGGCTGGTGCGCCAGCCTGGCCGTAACATCGCCGAAAGAGCGGGGGCCAGCCAGCGAATTCTCGCAACCGTTCGAAGGGAGAACTTCGACACGCCGGAAAATCGAGTTCTTCATGCCTATGTCCGCCTCGCTTCGGACGTCGCCAGAGAATGGATGCAGGAGCATCCCCGTGCCAAGGCAAGCAAACGTTATATGGAAGTCGACGCGTTCGGCCGTTTCTGCAAGACGTTCGCCCGCATGCTCGCGGAACTCGAAGTCCGCGTCGCCGACACCGGCATCGTTCCGAACTACGTCCTCATGCAGGATCCCGGCTATCGGGCGATCTACGAGGCCTGGCGGCGGTTGCTGGAAGAGGACAAGGTGCTCGACGACTTATGGGCGTGGCAGGCCGAGACATGGACGGACTTCGCGGTCCTCGCCATGGTGCTTGCCATCGACGAGCTCGAGGAGTCCGAACTCGTCGCGCAGTCGCCGATAGTCTGGCGTGCAGAGGCGTCACTTGGCCGATGGTTCGAGCAGGATCGTCCTATAGCGGTGTTCTGGCTCAAGAACACCGGGCGCATCGTCGAGGTCCAGGCCCGACCCGAAGCGCCCGGCACGCTTCTTGCACTGGCGCGAGCTCACGTCTCGCTGCGCATCACCGACATCTCGCGAGCGGAGCTGCCAAGGCGAGTGGCGGTGTGGACCCCGCACACGATGGAAAGACTTGACCTCTCGCAGGCGGTCCTTCGCGCAAACGATCGCCTGGCTGAGATTCAACCGTTCGGACAGACAGAAGTTCTTCGTAACGGACTAATCCTTACGCCGTCCCATGGACAGTTCGAGAAGAACTCCGCCACCGGCCCTCGGACCCATGTCGACGCGATCGCATTCGAAGCGTTCGGCGACGGTCTTCGAAGCGGACTGGAAGCGATCAGAGCGTTCGCGCGCAGCGAGATTTATAGAGCTGGACCTGGGCCATGAAGAAGCTCAGCGGCTTTGATCTGAATGGTTGGCGCGATTCCACGGCGCGGAACTGGGTGGTGCTGGCCGACGGCGAAGAGCGGGAAGTGCCGTCGTCGATCGTGGACGGCGGTCTGAATGGGGTCGTGGTTATGACCGGTGCCAAGGCCAATTCGGGCTTCGTGGGGGGCGCGCAGGCCGCACTCGCTCCGCACGGTCTTGGAGACGGCTGGGGGACCGTGGGCGCGGGTGGCAAACGTGTGACGGTGCGGAGCCTGATTTTCGGCAAGGGGACCGTCGAGCAGTTATCGGCTGCGTTCCGAGGCATGGCACCACAAGCAGACTTCGGCGTCGGCAGCCTGGACGATCATCCAGGCATCACCGAGCTGCAACAGGAGCGATTGCTCGCCGCGATGCGTAAGGCTAGAAACGCCACTCCGCTGCTGGTGTGGCGTTCGGTGCTAGCGACATTGCACGCCATCGAGCTAGGGGCGATCGAGCATGGGCAACTGGTGGGGGTCGTCAGTCACGTCGCCGACGGGTTCACTGTCCAGAAGCTTCGTATCCGCCGGGAGAACAGCCGTGGTCAGACCCTTCTGGCGCCCGAACGGCGGGCGGTCGGAAAGCTGATGGCTTCCGAACTTGGATACGATGGTCTTTCTCTTCGAGCCAGGGAAGCGGTGCTGAGCGCTTCGCAGACCGATAGATCAGACCATCTGGAATGGGCTCACGCGCACGGTCGCCTTACCCTCGGCCTAGAGGCTTCTCCTGAAGTGCTCCGTTTGAAGAACGGATCGTGGGAAATTCTGAATCCGCCGAAGGAGTTGCCCGGCAGTCTCCCAGCAGCCCCCGCCATGTCTCAAGAGTTTCAACAATGCGACGTCGTACTGTTCGAGACTCTGACCGAGGGCGCACTGAGCGACGGTCTCTTCGCACGTGCGGCTAGCGCCGTGGGAAGATCGCCGCTGCGTCTGGCCGCGACCGCGGTCGCACAGGGAGCATTGACGGCGGCTCGACGCCTTAGCAGACGCGAGCCGGTATATTTCGACTTTCTCCCGCAGATTTCGACGATCGTTCAGCGCCGCGATGCAGCGGAGAACTTTGATCTCATCGACCCCGAAGCGACCCTGCCGGCCGGGTCGGTTTATCGAAGTCCGTCGCCCGCGCGCCTTGCAATTCAGGCGGGGCAGGACCGGTTTTCGATCTTCCTGCGCAAGGAAACTGCGGACCTTCCTCGCAAGGCCGAAATCGTCATCGGTGCGAAAGTCAGTGAAGCGACCCCGGTCGATCTGTGGGTGGAGCAGAGCCCGGCGTCTGGCCGTGCGAAGATCCTCGTACACGCGCAAAAGCTCGGCAATCAGTTCCAAGTCGACTGGGACGGCGCTGCGGAGCTACCGACCCGATGGGAGGATCTCCTCGACGGGTTCAAGAGATCGCAGCCAACGGTTCCCCGACGTCTCGTGCTACCGTGTGGGCCGGATTCCTGGAACGACAACCCTCGCGGCGACGGACTTCTTACGCTGCTGTCAAAAAATGTCACGGCGAGCGCGGTAGACTGGACGGCGTTGGCAAAACGCTTGGCGGCGAGGCCTGCCGGGCGTTACGCGATCTCCAGCGACGGTGAGATTCCGCCCGGTATCGGGCAGGAGGCCGTCGCGCAACTGGACACGCTTATCCTGCGAGCGGTGGAGGATGTCCGCCACAAGATCGATCAGCGCAGGGACGGTACGGATTCCCTCCGGTTCTTAACTTGGCTCTTCCGACGCTGCCCCGAGCAGGTCTCCGCCTGGCTGTTAGATGCGTGGGATCAGGAGGAGCGAGGCGGCCACCCGATCTTCAAGATGGGCAGCCATTGGAAGCTGGCGTACCAGGGACTGGGTCGTATCGCCAGCGGCGAGGCCTTCGAGCTTCGAGCCATCCGCACGATGCTTTCGAGGACGGTAGATACGTGGAAATGGCAGAAGGAAACGGCTGCGATGGCGTTTCTCCTGTCACGTTCCGAAATCGCCCCACGGCTTGTCAACAGGACCGAAGCAGAGCGGATTGCGAAGCGCGTCCTTCGAGAGTTCAAGGAAAATCTGGGCTCGACATATACCCGATTCCAGTATGCTCCGCTGCTTCTGGTCGGTCTGCTGCGTTATCGGCTCCGCGAGCCATTCGCACTTGTCATCGGCCAGGACCCCATGGCAGATCGTCTTGGTCAGGCTGTCGAAGCAACGCTCGATGATCTCGCCCACAGAAGTAGGGCAAAGCCCCTCGCCAAATACGGTCGTATCCTCGAGCAGACCCTTGAAGAACTGCGCGGAGAGGGCTCGAACCCCGAACTCCTTCTCGATATTTTTGGTGGAGCAGAAGAGGAAGAGCCGGCCGGATGGTAGCCGTCTGGGATTCGATGAATCATCGACAAGAGTTGCAAAAAGAACATTTTCCAGATTTGGCAGGACCGCGGGGAAGTCGTCCCATTCGAGGTCAGGCGCTTTGCCAAACGCACTCCCTGGGCGGATGCGAAGGCATTGCTTGGCGAACTCGACCTCGCGGACCGGGAGGCGATCACTGTTCGTCTCGCAGGGATTCTTTCCATGCAGGTCTTCGGAATCGCGATCGTAGCCCGTTGTCTCCTAGCGTTTTTGCGAGGTCGGCCGCAGAACTGCATGCCAAACTTGGAATTCCGATGCCTGCGCTCTATGGGGAACCGTTGGTCGTGGACGGGGCCAAAACAGCCTGACCCGCTGTTCTATTCCCGCGAAGAGCAGACGGCTGAGGACAAAAGCCAAATATCGTGCGGGAATTAAGGCGGCGCGGTAGTAAATCCATCTTTGACCGGACGCACTGCTCGACTGCAGTCATGGTGCATTTGCTGCATAAGACCGCCTTTTTGCCTCCTGCGCCCTGAATCGCCAGATGAGACAGCCCAGTTGACGGCCTCATAACAACCTGTGGCTGGTGCGAAACCCCGTTGCCGTTCAGCGTGTTAGGACACATAGCGGCTAATGATGTTGAAGCGGTGCTCTTCGCGGGAATAGAACAGCGCGGGAAGCTGTTTTCGCCCCCTCCAAGATCAACGGTTCCCGATAGAGTGCGGGCAGCGGAATGCCAAGTTTGGCATGCAATTCTGCGGCCGACCTTGGCAAAAACGGTAGGAGACAACGGGCGACAGCCGCCAGGCCAAAGACCTGCTCGGAAAGCTTTCCTGCGAGACGCATAGTGATCGCCTCCCGATCCGCGAGGTCAATTTCACCTTGCAATCCGTTTGCATCCGCCCATGGAACGCGCTTGGGAAAGCGCCTGTTCGCCTCGCCAAGAACGGCGAAAATGTCAGCAAGACCGACATGTAGCTCGTAGCCATCGACGGCGTCGGCTCGAATGAGGCGAGGATCGTCCGTGGTAGCGTGTCGACGATCTCCGCCAGCGTCTCCCCGGCCGTTTCCCTGTATTGCGTCATCCGACACGCCATTTCGGACAACTGCTCATTGAGGAACAGCCTCCCCACGTCCGCGATCACGCCGAATTCGCGGGTGTAGGGCCTGTACCCCATGTATTCGTTGAGCTTCATTGCCGTCCCCTGTTATGTCGTGTCAACCCGGACGATGCCGGCACGACCCGCAAAGAACTAGAGACGGGCATTCGGGAGTGGAGGCCGGACGCGTCCTACAGGCTGTCGATCCACCGATCCATCTCGGCGATACGCGCCTGGTTTCCAGGAGAAGGCGGCTGTCGCGTCCAACCAAACGCGATCGAATGAAGGTTTTCAACATTGATTTTGCCGCCAACCCTAGCCACTACCCGCACTATAGTATCACTAATACTGCTCCTTTGGCTTCTCTTCCATCCAGACGAGAGCGTCAGGGGAGTAGAAGGTACTGTCCAACAATGTTTTAGCATCGATCCAGCCGTCATTATTTTGCTTTTGCCAATTATCGCCCCAAGAGTTTCGGACCTTCACGGAATCCACACAATCAGCGCTGTTGGTCGTACAGACGCGAGCGTAGCCCTCGATAACTACGGCATGCCCAAGCTGCTTGTCCGAACAATCCTTCAAAGTCTCATAACTCATTGGTTTTGCGGCACAGAAACTCGTACCAATCGGACGCTTCTTCTCGCAGATTATCTGACGGGCCATGGCCACCGTATTTTTGTAATCGGATTTCACTGGTTTGGCATCGTCATCCCACCCCGGAAAGGTCTTGGGATGGTCGTTGCGTACGTATGAAATGTGCTCCGGCCCATCCATCCAGTCGCGACAGATTTCCGGAATCAGGAGCTTATCCAGCACAAGAGGCCATGTTTTCTCAGCAAAGGCCAATTCAATCGTGGTCGCCTGTTGCTGCATCTGATACGCCTTTTTCAGACCCTCCGCCTCCCGAAGGGAAATTGGAGCGCCTTTCAACTTTTTATGGAATTCCGCCATTTCATTCCACATCTGACCCATTCTATCGACATCGCTTGCGGTGGTATTTTGCGGATCAAATCCGCCAATGAAATGTGCGGTATCAGATACGCAAGACTTTGGCGCGACCATGTCGGCATACCAAAGACTGTCTAGTGTTTTATGGATCGACCCGCCTTGTTTGAGGCCTTTATATTCTGAACGGTCACGTTTATCGTCCTGATCCTTAATGTACTCGGAAAATCTTGACATATCGAGCATCGACGCTCGTCTTTCGTCGGGAACTTCGGTGCAATTCTTGTTGCCCTTACGGAAGCAGTTATACTCATCACCTAGCAAAGTCGCCGCAGCCGCATAGCAAATCGGCAGACCACCTTGATTTAATGTCTTCGGCATCGTCTCAATGACGCACCTTTCGACAACCTTGGTATACTTGCGATCGACAGGGGTCATGTTGTAGTCGGCGAACGAAGCTGAAGCGTTTAGCAATAGGAGAGTGCACAGAATGACGCGAAGCATCGCCTAACCTTTTATTTCTTGGGCTGCCCAACTGTTCTTTTATTCCCCAAGCAGAGACAGATGTCAAAGTGCCGAACAACGGCCAGTGCAAGTCGGCTGCTCGTTTAATTCAGGAGCAGCTACGTTTGATCCGGCCTATATCGCTCATGCGGGCTTCGTGCTCGATGCCTTCGATCAGGCACTTCATGATCGGCGGCCCGTTCACCGTGGCGCGCTGGTTCACCATTCCGACCGCGGCTCGCAATATGTGTCCATTCGCTATTCCGAACGGCTGGCGGAGGCGGGCATCGAGCCGTCTGTCGGGAGTGTCGGCGATAGTTATGACAACGCTCGAACTCTCTCATCCCTGGAAGTGGGAGGGGAACCCGAGGGAGATTGGCCGAGACTCGACCAGTGGCCGGCCCGAAGGTGGCGGCGTCAGCCGTCGATACTTGATAGAAATCTCATAAGGATAGCGTTGAAGGATGCGGCCTGCTCCCGATTCACGGCATGTCCCGCGTTCGGAATACGGTACGGGTTCCCGCCCCACAAGGAGGAATAGGAAAGGCCATCGAGGTAGTCGAGGTTGATCACCGGGTCGTTCGCACCGTTCACGATCGCCAATGGCACAGACGACGTCTCCGCAAGCTTGCGCTGGTCGGCGCCTAGCCCGGCGACGACCGCGTCGATCATGTACTGACGCGCAAGTCCATCGGTTCGCCGCACCACCGATCTGAAGAAGTCATCGGTGCTCGCGGCGGCTCCAAGCGCCAGATTGAGAACCATCCCGACCTGCTCATCTGAAATCTCGGCACTGCCGGTGTAGGTCATCTCGGGGCTCGGCTTAAATCCAGCCTGCAGCCCTTCGAGGCTGTTTTCGATCGGAGGCGTCCCGAACACGAATGCACCTCGGACTGACGCTCCGAGTGCGATAAGCTCAAGACCAACATGGCCTCCGAGGGAATGCCCGAGGACGATGACGTCGCCGACATCTCTTGGCTTCAAGGCTTCGAGCACTGCTGCAGCGTATCCGGGAATGCTGTAAGTTCGCAGTGGATCGACAGCATCGGAAGACGATCCATGCCCTGGAAGATCGACCGCGATCATGCGGCGCAAGCCTGTCAGGGCCTCGAACTGTGGCCCGAATGACTCCTTGCTTACCGAATTCGCATGGATCATCACCAGCGGTAGGCCGGGTCCGTCGATATCCAGCACGGCGATCTGCCCGTGCGTCGTTTCGATAACATGCTCGTTCACGGTCCACCTCAATGTTCAAACCATGCGGCCGTCAGTTTCCTTTTCGACAAGCCACAGAACGGGATCGCTGTCGACAAGGACGCACGTTATCTGGATCATGTTTGCCACCTCAATAGAGCTGAGGCCGACTCCGACCCTTTCAGAGTTTCGTTGCTTGCAGCGATATCAACGGGCGTGGAATCGCATCTCCAACCATTCCCATGCCCCAGCCACCCACTTTCATTGAAAGGTCGCTGGTAGTCGCAGCAACGAAGACATTAGGCGTCAGCAGGAAGCCCAAGCTTCGGAGGTGGCGGCCGGTTCGCTCTTTGTATTGGCCCGACAGATGAATTTTCAAGGGTCGTTTACGCCTTCGATATCGAGTATCGAGTTATGGGGTCATCTTCTGAAACAGAGTATCGGTAGAGTTGCGAGCAACCGACACGTTCAAAGCCTTGTTTATCCAATGTCGTCCGGAATAAAGCCGCCCGTTTGGTGTCTCCAAAGCCGGGCAAACAACCCGTCCTGCTCGATCAGTTCTTCCGGCCTGCCCTCCTCCACGATGCGACCGTGATCGAGCACGACGATCCTGTCCATCCTGGCAATGGTCGACAGGCGGTGGGCGATGGCGATCACCGTCTTTCCCTCCATCACCAGGTTGAGCTTTTCCTGGATGGCGGCTTCGGATTCGCTGTCCAGCGCCGAGGTCGCCTCGTCGAGCACCAGGATCGGCGCATCCTTCAGGAGCACGCGGGCGATGGCCACCCGCTGGCGCTGACCGCCCGACAGTTTGATGCCTCGATCGCCAACGAAGGCGTCATAGCTCTTGCGGCCCTCGCTGTCGGCAAGATCGGCGATGAAGCCATCGGCGCTTGCCATCTTCGTCACTCTTTCGATCTCTTCCTGCGTCGCCTCCGGCCGTCCGTAGCGGATATTGTCCCCTACAGAACGGTGCAGCAGAGCGACATCCTGAGCGATGACGCCGATGGCGCGGCGCAGGCTTGATTGGGTAACGGCCCGGATATCCTGCCCGTCGATCCGGATCCCGCCGTCCTTGATATCGTAGAAGCGCAGGAGCAGGTTTGCGAGCGTCGTCTTGCCAGCCCCGGATAGGCCGACGAGGCCCACCTTCTCGCCGGGCCGCACCGTTAGCGACAGGGCGTCGATCACCGGCTTGCCTGACTTGTAGGCGAAGCGGACATTCTCGAACCTGATCTCGCCCCGCTGCACGACAAGTTCGGCCGCATCTGGCTGGTCGGTGATCGTCGGCGGTGTCGTCATGACGGGCATGGCGTCCTTGATCGTGCCGATCGCCTGGAAGATCTGCTGGCCCATCTGCAGGAATGTAAATGTGTGACCGGAGAGACGGCTGAGAACATAGACGGCGGCTGTAAACTCGCCGATCGTGACGAAGCCGTCGACGAGACCGGTAAAGCCGATCGACAGAATTGCCAGCCAGTGCATCATGTTGAGGACAACGACGATGACTTCGGCCGTACGGTAGATGCGCTGTTCGCTCTGCTGCGCCTCGATCGCCTTGCCGATTATTCCTTTGATAGCGCCGGCCTCGCTGTCTTCCGCCGCGAATTGTTTGACCATCTGCATGTTGGCGTAAAGATCGGTGATGGCGCCGGAAATCAGACTGCGACGCTTGGCGGAGCGGCGTGAACGCTCGGTGAAGACCGGCGCAAGCTTCACGGCGAGCAGTACATTGAGCGTGATCCAAATGATGGACGGCAGGGCAAGCTGCCAGGAGAGCGCGCTCAGAAGGACGACGGAGCCGACCATCTGCATGATAAAGCGGGGGATGGACTGGAAGGCCGAAATTACCTGCTGCTGCACGGCTGACGCCACCTGCTGCAGGCGCGAGGCGACCTGGCCGGCGTAGAGATCGTGGAAGAAGGCGAGGTCCTGCCGCTCCACCGCTCTGTGACCCTGCCATTGAATGGCGGCCGGCATGCCGATGCCGAGCGTGTGCGAGTTCAGCGTATTGACGAAGAACGAGGCAATCGGGATGCAGGGGAAAAGCATCAGGCCGAGGAAGATCAGCAGCATCCGGTCGTTGTACAGGAAGGCGACGGCACCCTGCTGCGTGACGCCATCGACGATAACAGAAAGGCCCCAGACGATCGTCAGGTTCATGGCCTCGATCGCCATGGTGCAGAGGGCGAGCGTGATCAGGATGCCGCGGAACATCAGGACGAAGTGAAGAAGAACGGCCACTGGCCCCTTCGAGGGCAGCGGCCGGTAGGGGATGTCGAGCGGCCGGATCAGGCTTTCGAAGGGACGGTAGATCGCATCTGAGATCGACATTGCTTGCTCGAACCCTAAGTGGAAAGGATGGCGAGGACTCAACTCCAGACACAGGATCACCTTCCGCCCGCAACATCAACTGCGACGTCTCAGCAAGTTCAGGATTTCCGCGTCGTTGGAATAGTTCAATGTCTTCAAGGCGCGGATCGTGGAGGATCTACTCGACAGAGATGTCGTCGAAGAGTGGCGGGAGGACGACGTCGCTGCGGCTGGGGAGAACAGGGGCGAGCTGCATCGAAGGCTAGGGCGCGAAGCGGACAGCCGGAGCCACACCTGGGTTAGTACGACTTCTGTGGGCCTGACTCGGTTCCAACTGACAGCTCCGAGTCTGGAGAAGATCAGCGGGAACCAGCGGTGAAAAGCGACCGAGGCTCCTTTTCCATGAAGGTAGCTAGGGCGGCCTCCCGGTAGACGTTCGAGTTCAAAGCGCCAGATATCGCCAATGATCTATTTTACAGGTGACACCCATTTCGGCGATCCCCGTGTCCTCCGCCTTGACCGGCGACCGTTTCCCAACATGGTCGAACACGACGTCACGCTCATCCAGATTTGGAACGAGACGATCAACCCTGACGACGAGGTCTGGCATCTGGGTGATGTCATGTCGGCGAGGGCCGGAAGCTGCGACGAGCTCCTGGCGAAACTGAACGGCCGCAAGCATTTGATCGTTGGCAACAACGATCCGGCGACGACGACCGGCTCGTCAGGCTGGGACAGTGTACAGCACTATGCGGAGATAAGGCACGACGGACATCACCTCATCCTGTGCCACTATGCTTTCCGGACGTGGAACCAGATGGCGAAGAAGTCCATCAACCTGCACGGCCACTCCCACGGCCGGCTGAAGCCCCTGCCTCGCCAGTTCGACGTCGGCGTCGACGCGCAGGGCCTCCGTCCTGTCACACTCGATGTCATCCTGCGTAGGAAGCCTATCGGCGGCGGCGGGGAGGAATTCTTTGAAGAATAACGAAGGCGTGCTCACGACGCCAGACGGCCGCTACATGGTCGTGCGCGCCGTCTGTGGAGAAGGACCACCGGACCTGCCGGAAGATGAAAGCGTTTAGTAGTGGAGCTGATGGCCGCACGCAGGGCGGTGAAGGAGGGCGGCGCCGACCCGGAGCGTCTCCAGGTAGCCAGGAACGAGGTTGATGCCGCAAAGGTCGGATTGGGGAGCGTGGACCTGTGTGGAGGTCGGATGGAGCGATGACCTTAATCGTCACATGGCTCGGACAACGCACTATGCGAACTGGTACGCGGCAGAGACCCGAGCCGGCCAACTTCATCGGGATATAAAAGGGACGTCAGCATAGATGCCGCTATTGTACGAACCCGCCAATGCTCGGCAGAGCCGGGGCTGGCCCGATTCTATAAAGGCTCGTTTTTCATCCGTCATATTTTTCAGGATTAGAGCAGCGATCGCGGCTCGAATTACACCATCCAATTCTTTCATCGAAGTGCTCATTAGGGCAACCTCGATCAAACGCTCGACTCTTGCGACCTCGGTATAGCAAGTGAACATTGGCGGTCATATTCTCTTCAGTTGGCGAGGCCGGAAGGTTGTGCGGTCATTAGAGTCAGCACCTCGTGCACATTGCGAAGGGTGCGTTTTTGCCACTCGTATCGCTTTCCGAACGGAACCCCTGGCACCAGAAGGCTGTCCGGCCGCTCGCGGCCCCAATCGGTTTCCGTTCTTCCGGTCTTTGTGGATGTGACTTGCATGATGCGTTCGGCAGGCAGCCAGCCGAAATAAACATAGAAATCTTCGGAGCGATCGACATCCCCAGTGTCGAGGAGAATCCTCGTGCGTAGCGACAGATTTTCTCGCGCCCAATCGCTCCATTTCCAAAGCAGCTTGTTTTCTGGGACGTCGACCGCCAGCCTGAATTCTGATTTGTCGACCATGCTGCCTTCTAGTCCGTGCCCCTCGGGGGTCTCCGACGTCGTCAGCCAGACGCCGATCTTCCCCTTGAAGGTGTCAATGTCGGTGACCACGTCGCCTACCGTCAGGCCAAATTTTGATATTCCGTGGAGATGGGCGGCAGATGTGAAGTGGTAGAGGATCAAAACCTTGTCTCCTGGATGATTGCTGGAGATAGCGTGGCGCCGCACGAAACGGGCGTCAATCGGCTGACAAAGGATTCGCTGACGCTTCTGCAAGTTAAGGGTCACCGGCAGGACTCGCCGTGGCGACTGTCATAGTTCCACCATCAATTTTCACAGCAGCGAGTTGACGCCGCCGCAGGGTTCGCCGAGCATCGATCCGAACAGACGAGGAAACCCCGTGCACGCAGCAAGACGATTTCATCCCGGCACAATTGCCGCCCTTCATGAAGTGAGTGGACGAAGGGCCGACCTGATAGAAGAGGTTCGGCTAGCACGCTCACTCTCGAGGATTCGGCTAGGCTCTCTGATCGACATCCTTACGATAGGTTCGTTCGATGATTGCTACTGCGGCTCCGTGAACGCGCGGGCGCAGGAACGCATAATCGGCTGGCCGTCATACAGACTGCGTGACAATGCGAAGAAAGAACTGCGCAGGCGACTAAGTTCGGACCTACTCTACGACGATGCCATCGAGGATGCATTTGACAGAGGATTCGACCTGCTGAACGGGAAGATCACCGTGGATGAGGCATGGAGCTGCGAATGACTCGGTCCTGAAGCGGCTTCCGTTAAATCGGTCCGTCGCAACCGCGGCTGAACTGCAAACGGCCCAAGGCCAGCCCAGCCTAATCCTGGCTAAACGCAACGATCCTTCGGTTTTTCAAGCAGGTGTAGAGCAAGGATTGGGGCGAGTTAAGAAGATCGATCATCGTTGCGAAATCGGGCAACTGCAGGACCATTTCATAAATGGCGAGGCTGCCGAGAGGTGAGCCTCCCGGATCAAGAACCCGAAACGCTCGACGGTACTCCCCCGCCGCAGCGACCGACAGTTCAAGCGAGGCCGAGAAATGCATCCCGACGTCCGATCCAGATACGATTTCGTGACAATATACTTTGATTTCCATTACTTCTCCCTTTGGCTGGGCGTTGTCCTCTCGTGGCAATTGCCGCTACCGTCTGCCCGGTTAGCCTTTGTCTATAGTCATCTGACGATCGACGACCAGTTCGGCTGCCAACCGCATCAGACGAGTTTTTTCCTTCGTTAGGATGTCCTTCGTAGCGCGATACTCGCGAGCAAGGATTCCATCGACTTCGGCGCGCAGCTCGGGCGAAGGAAGGAAGGAGCCATCAATTCGGTCGGCGCCGACCTGATAGCGAAGCCCTTTGCCAAGCCCATAGCTTGCCACGAGGCGATAGGCCAGCCTCGTCGCCTGGTCGAGATCGCTGCCTTCAAAGCCGCCGGCGCCGATAGACCTGCTGCCGAACACCACTTCCTCGGCAGCGGTGCCTCCGAGCATTATCCTTATCCTGGCAAGCAGATCCTTCTCGACCGGCAACGCCGAGTCGCGCATCTTATAATGCACGCGTCCGCCGTCCTGCACCGGTTCGCCTTCAATCATATGGGATTCGACCCTAATGCTGATCACATCACCCAACGCCGACGCCATCGTCATCAACGCGTGACCGATCTCGTGCACGCAGATGCGATGCACGACGGCTTCTGGTAGCGGAATTTTTGCCGGAAGGGCCGCCTCCACATCCCGAATGCTGACGACGGCGCGTCGAATTCTTGCTGCGCGCTTGGCGGCTCGTGCCAGCTTTTCCAAGTCGGCAGGCGTCGCGAGCCTCAGTTTGTCCGTGACTTCGCGGAGCTCCGCTGCCGATAACGAACGATTCAAGTGGTAGGCTAGGATCTCTGCGCGCTCTTTGTCCTCCGGGAGATCGAGATGAACATGCTTCTCCAAGCGTCCGGACCTCAGGATCGCGTTGTCGATCAGGTGCCCGTAGTTCGTCGCTCCGACTATGATCGTCCCAGGCTGCTCGAGAGCATGCGTTGTCAACTCGAGGAACCGGCCGATCACGTTACCCTCGTAGAACGCGTGGTCTCCACGCATCGTGGTGCGATCTCCAATAGCGTCAAGCTCGTCCACCAGCAGCACCGCGCCGCGGCGCGAGGTGGCGTCGGCGAAGGACGCGGACATGGCGGCCAGCATGTCGCCCAGGTAGCCCTTGTTTGATCCCTGCCAGGCGCCAACCGACGTAGATACAAGATCGAAGCCGAGCTCGTTGGCAAGCGCAGTGGCAAACAAGGTCTTGCCGGTTCCTGGCGGGCCGACGAGAAGGACGCCTCTGTCGACGTCAGACCACGGCAACTTGTCATCCCGCCACTCCGCCACGTCCTGCTTGATCGCGCCGACCCAGGCGCGGGCGGGCCCGTAACCCGGAAGGTCGGAAAGCTTCGGCGAGCGATCGGGCGCGGTGATGGGTGATGTTAATGTAGCGAGATCGAGCCCTTTAAGAGACCGCCTAGCGGTGAGGCCCACCACGATCTCAGCCGGCTGCTGCGCGATCGCTTCTGCTAACGGTCTGTCGATGTCCTCCAAGCCGAGAACCTCTCGCGCGGCAAGGATGTGACGTGCGTTCGGTGTCTTCACGTCGACAATCACATCCGCGGCCAACTGAAGGGAGTGTTTCACCCCTTGTAGCGATGAAGCCAAGTAGATGACCTGATGATCCGGGCGGAAGACGGTGAAATCTTCGACGCCCTTCCCTGCGGAACGGCGGATAGATTCGCCGATAACGTAAACGGGCCGGCGGAAGTCGTCGTAGTACGAACGATCCCGGCCGCCGGTCATCAGCAGCATCGCTGCGGACTTCGCGTGCCAGATCCACTCCTTGTCGACGAGGCACACAATGATCCCACTGGTGTCGTACTTAAACTGGTCAGTGCCACGAAGCGCTTTGCGAAGGGCGCAAAGCATCAGGAATTGTGCTGCGTTCCTGCTGGTCTCCTGAAAGACCTTGTTATCGAGACGATGGTGCATTCACGCAGTCCTCACAGTCCGGAAAGGGCCGGGGTCAAGCCGATTGATTCGGGATGCTTCGATTGTCTGCGAGACTGGCGATAAAGGATTCAGCATCATTGCGACTCCATTGGATGCATTTCGCATCCAATGGAAGGCGCCCGCATCCCGGCGTCAACATTTATTTCCATCAATTTGCGGCGCCTGTGGATACATGGCAATGAATCCTTATGCTGATGGTGCCGCCAGAGATCCTGAAGGTCGCGAGAGAGTTTCTTGGCTTAAGCCAAGAGCAGGTCGAGAAGCACGCGGGTATCTCGCGAGCAACGGTATACCGCGTCGAGCGCGGTCTGCGCGAACTGCCACAGTACGCGCTGCTTGTTCAGCACTTTTACGAAGAGAGCGGTATCGAATTCGTCGCGCCTTCCGCCGGTCGTGGCTGGGGAGTGTTCAATCACAATACTTCCGGCAAAAATCTCAGGCTGAACAAATTTCGCCAGCCGAAAGCAGCAGTCGCCCAGCCGCGGGAGCCCGCAGAGAAATCAAAATCGAAGCGACGCTCAATGAAGAAGGTGACTACGGGGGAACCGAAGGCTGGCGACGAAAGCTAGTAAGCCGTAGATTCAAGATGGAAGGTTAATTAACCGCGAGCGAGCCGACGGCAACACACCGGCCCGTTGCCATCGGAGCGTCATAGCCCGTCCTTTGGACGGGTCCATGCGACCTAACGGTCGAAAAGGACGGGCTACGCCCGACAGTTTGTCTTGATTCGAATGAAAGCATGCCGGCCCTGCGCCAGCGAGAGGACACGCTTGTTCCGGCATGCATTCGCATCAAGGTAAAGCGGTATCCGCCTAGTCGGCGGATGCTCTGTTTCTGAGAGGAACATAAGAACCGGACAGGGGGTTAAGGCTTCGACACCAAGATCCTGAAGAAGGTCGTGGCGCTGCGCAAAAAGGACGAGCAGGAGCGCATGGAAGAGGAAGCGATCCTCGACACCTATCTGCACGCGCTCGGCATGATCGAGTCCCCGCCGGAAGGCTGATCCGACTGGCATTACCGATGTCGACAAGCCGCTGGAGCGATCCGGCGGCTTTTCTTTTGCGGAGAACGAGCCGGGCCGAACATTCACGGTCCGATCGAAACGACCAAAAGAAAAACCGCCGGATCGCTCCAGCGGTTTTTCGATATTCCGATGATCGGCACGCTCAGTTCGTATTGAACTTGCGCACCTCCATGAAGTTGACGGCCGTGCCGCTGAAACGGGCCGGATCGACCGAAGCAGTCTTGACGTTGAAGCCTTCGGCGTAGACGGCGGTCGGCTGGGCGCGCATCGTCTGGCTGACGAAGCGCGGCGCCTTGACCTGCTTGGAGGCCATTTCGAGACGGGCATTGGTCAGCGCCCACTGCGAAATCATCTTCTGCGTCAGCTTCGGCTCGGTCCGCACTGTCGCGCGGCTGGCGTCGGCTGCGGCGGCCTGCTTCTGCGTCGGGCGGCCACCCTTGGTGGGAAGAGCCGGCACCACGGCGTTTTCGGCGGCCGGTTCGTCGAAGGCGTCGCCGAAGCTTGCCGACTTCGTTGCTGGCGCCAGGGCTGCGAGCTGAAGCGACGGTTTCTGGGCAGGCGCCTGTTGCGGCATCGCCGCGTTGATCGCCTGCTCTACCGTCATCTCGGGCGAGTGCGCGGCGACCTGGTTTTTGTCACCCTTGTTCTGCTGGTCGAGCGCAGCGGCAAGGGCAGGAGACAGTCCGCCGTCCTGATCGACCTCGTCGGCCTCTGCTTCCGGATCGGCATTGGCCGCAGCGAGAAGCTTCTCGGCAAGGGCAGGACGTTCGACCGGCGTCGGAACCGGCATTCCGCTCAGCATGGCGGGATCGGTCGACGCGACTTCGGCATCGCCGGGCGCGCGGCGCTGGCCAAGAAGCGAGGGGACCGGGATGCTGTAGCCGCTGAGATCGGCGAATTGCTGCGGCTGGGCCTGATCGGCCGGGAGCGCGGCGGCCAGCGCCTGCTGCGCGGCATTACCCGAAGGAGGCGCGACCAGCGCGCTTGCCACTTCGCTACCGGCCGGCTGGCTGCTGAATGCCGGACGAACCTGCGGCACCGGCGCGTTCACATTGGCGACCTCGGTCTGCTGCGGCTCGGCAGGGGCAGGCTCGGCCTTCGGCGGCGTCGCCTTGGCGACGGCGACCGGGGCCGAATCGTCGGAATCGTCCTCCTGCTCGTCGGCGCCACCGCCGAAGAGCGCCTCAAACAGCGTCTTATGCTTCGGTGCCGATTCGGAAGCGCTGGCGATCTCGATCTGCGTGCCGTTGGCCCGGCGCTTGTAGTCGGCCATCGCCTGCTGGTAGCCCGGCAGCGGCTTGCCGTCGGCCGGAATATGGATCGTATTGCCGTTCGGGAAAAGCCGGACAAGCTCGTCGCGGCTCATGCGCGGCCAGGCGCGAACACCGCCGACGTCCATGTGCACGAAGGGCGAACCCGATTTCGGATAGAAGCCGACACCGCCGACCTGCATCTTCATGCCGATGGCGCGAAGCGTCGCCAGCTTGACGTCGGGAATGAAGAAGTCCATCGCCTTGCCGAGCATGTGCTGGCTCTTTTCGGCAACGCCGGATTTGCGCGAGCGGCCGCGCAGCATCTCGTTGGTCGCCGGCGAGCGGAAGCCGCAGACAACATTGATATAGTCCCGTGAACCGCTCTGGCGATAGACTTCCCAGATCAGGTCGAACAGGCGCGGATCCATCTTCGTCGGCTGGTTCTTGCGCCAGTCGCGCAGGAAGCGGTTCAGCTGCTCCAGGCCCTTGGGGTCGAACTTGCCGTTACGCTTGTAGGTGATGACGGCTTTTTCGCCGGTATGGATGAAATAGAGCTTGAGGCTGCGGGTGTCGCCCGCGGCCTGAGAAGGCGTACTGACGAATACCGGCGAGGAAACCGCAAGCGCAAGAAGGGCGGCCGCCGCCGTCCTCACTGCCTTTCCGCAGATGTCGGCGCACAAAGAACGCCAGCTCAAGCGCGAAGGCTTGGAATTCCCATTCAGATTCGGCAACTCGATCCCCGTCAGACAGACAATGTCCCGTACTGTCCCAGATGACTGTCAAATGCGGTCACACGATGGCAAAAATGCCACACATGATCAACCTTTTCTTTACATAGTGAACGAGCCACTAACAAGTGGTTTATGAACAGTAACAAATCGTGGTTGCCCGAGTCTTAACAAATGCGGGCTTAGGCCGCATCTTTCTGGGGATTATCGGGATCTATGCCGTAATCTTTGAGCTTGCGATAAAGTGTGGACCGCCCGATGCCAAGCTTGCGTGCCACTTGACTCATCTGTCCGCGATAAAATTTAAGCGCGAATCGGATGAGTTCCTCCTCGACATCGGCAAGCTTGCGCACGTCGCCCGAGGGGTTGATGCTGGCGATTGCATTTTCGGAGGTTTCGGACAGGCGGTGGTGGTGAACCTCCCCGTGCGCCGGAACCCGGTATTCTTCGCTATATGCCTCGTCCGGGTCGTGGCCGGTATTGTCGGCCACGAGCGCCAGGTGATCCACCACCTCATATTCCGGAAGCTGGGCGGCGATCTGCGGGAAATCCGCCTCGGTCAGCTCCGGCCCCTCGGCCAGAACGACCGCGCGGAAGATCGCGTTTTCGAGCTGGCGGATGTTGCCCGGCCAGTCATAGGCGGTCAAAAGCGCCAGCGCGCCGGAGTTCACCGTCATGCGACGGCCGTTCTTCTGCTCGCTGGAGAAGCGATCGGCAAAGACGCGCACCAGGTGCGGAATATCTTCCTTGCGCTTGCGCAGCGCCGGAATGGTGATCGGGAAGACGTTGAGGCGATAGTAGAGATCCTCGCGGAAATGGCCATTCTTGACCTCCTCGATCAGATCCTTGTTGGTCGCCGAGATCAGTCGGACATTGACCTTGTGGGCGGTGCGCGCACCGACGGTCTCGATCTCGCCCTGCTGCACGGCGCGCAGCAGCTTCACCTGCACCTCGAGTGGCAGATCGCCGATCTCATCGAGGAAGATGGTGCCGCCGTCGGCTTCCATGAACTTGCCGATGTGACGTTCGGTCGCGCCGGTGAACGCGCCCTTTTCATGGCCGAAGAGAATGCTCTCGACGAGATTGTGCGGGATGGCTCCGCAATTGACGGTGACGAACGGCTTGTTCGAGCGTTCGCCGCCGGACTGGATGGCGCGCGCCACCAGCTCCTTGCCGACACCGGATTCGCCTTCGAGCACGACGGGAATGTTGGATTGCGCCGCCCGCTGGGCAAGATCGATGACGCGGAGCATTGCCGGGCTGGCCGAAACGATGTCGTCGAAACCGACGGAGCCTGAGCGCGACCGGCGTCCGGCCCGTGCCTTCACCTCGCGCTGGTCGAGCTTCATTGCATTCGAGATCGACGTGGCGATGCGTTCGGGGGAGACCGGCTTGACGACGAAATCGAAGGCGCCGGCGCGCATCGCCTGCACCACGGTTTCGATGCCGCCTTGCCCCGTCTGGACGATGACGGGGATTTGCGTGCCGAATTCGTGAAGCGCGTCGAGGAATTCGAGGCCGGTCATCTCGGGCATCATCAGGTCGAGGACGATGACGTTGAAAAGGCCGCTGTCGCGCTTGACCATTTCAAGGCCGATCCGGCCGTTTTCCGCCTGGTGCACGACATGGCCGTGACGCTCGATTGCGTTCTTGAGCAGGCGGCGCTGTACCGGGTCGTCTTCGACCACGAGGATTTGCCCTGCTCCCTTGAGCTCATTGTAACCGGTCATTGTCGCCTCACTTCATGCGAAACCATGGAGGGCACTCTCGCAGAAAGGCTTGAACATCCAGTTTTGAGAAATAATTGCATTTTAACGATTGCAACGACCGATTTTCGTGCCGAAGCGAGGCCTTTGATGGGGCGAAAGGCCCTTGATGCGGGGCGTTCTCACGCTTATTCAAACAGACCTGTTTTAAAGTGGAGAGGAATTGCGTCTATGAAAATCAAGCTCCCGCACGCCAGCCTTCGCTTGTCGCCTGCAGCGCCAGCTGGGCCCGCCGATCCGGCGCTCGGCGATCTGCCGGTCTGGAAGCTGCAGGACCTCTATCCCTCCGCCACGTCAACCGCCTTCGTCGCCGACATGGAAAAGGCCGGCAAGGCTGCAATCGCCTTCGAGGAAAGGTGGAAGGGCAAACTCGCCGACGCCGCGACGAAAACCGGCATTGAAGGCATCGGCGCGGCGCTGAAAGAATATGAAGCACTTGATGACATTATGGGCCGCCTCGGCTCCTTTGCCGGCCTGACTTATTTCTCCGACACCACAAACCCGACCAACGGCAAGCTTTACGGCGACGTGCAGGCCAAGATTACCGAATTCTCGGGCCATCTCCTGTTCTTCGCGCTGGAACTGAACCGCATCGACGACGCGGTCATCGACGCCTGCATCGCCAACGACCCCGATGCCGGCCATTATCGTCCTTGGCTCATCGACCTCAGGAAGGACAAGCCCTATCAGCTCGATGACAGGCTGGAGCAGCTCTTCCTCGAAAAGTCGATGACATCGGCCTCCGCCTTCAATCGCCTATTCGACGAAACCATGGCGGAACTCCGCTACGAGATCGACGGCGAGAAAGTGCCGCTCGAGGTGGCCTTGAACATGTTGCAGGAGAAGGATCCGGACGTGCGCCGCAAGGCCGCCATGGCGCTCGCTGAGACATTCAAGGCCAATATCCGCATCTTCACTCTGATCACCAACACGCTTGCCAAGGACAAGGACATCTCCGACCGCTGGCGCGGCTTCGAGGACATTGCCGACTCCAGGCACCTCGCAAACCGTGTCGAGCGCGAGGTCGTCGATGCGCTCGCAGCCGCCGTCCGCGAAGCCTATCCCCGCCTTTCGCACCGCTATTATAAGATGAAGGCGAAATGGCTCAGCATGGAGCAGATGAACTTCTGGGACCGCAACGCGCCGCTCCCGGAAACCTCCAGCGCCGTCATCTCCTGGTCCGACGCCAAGGACACGGTGCTGTCGGCCTATGGCAATTTTGCCCCCGAGATGGCTGATATCGCCAGGCGCTTCTTCGACGAGCAATGGATCGACGCCCCGGTCCGCCCCGGCAAGGCGCCCGGCGCCTTCGCCCATCCGACGGTTCCCTCAGCCCATCCCTATGTGCTCGTCAATTACTTGGGCAAGCCCCGCGACGTGATGACGCTTGCCCATGAACTCGGCCACGGCGTGCACCAGGTTCTGGCCGGCGCGCAAGGGGCGCTGATGTGCCAGACGCCGTTGACGCTTGCCGAAACCGCCTCCGTCTTCGGCGAGATGCTGACCTTCCGCGCGCTTCTCGAAAAGACCACCGACAGGCGCGAGCGCAAAGCGATGCTCGCCCAGAAGGTCGAGGACATGATCAACACGGTCGTGCGCCAGATCGCCTTCTACGAGTTCGAACGCCAGCTGCACACCGCCCGCAAATCGGGTGAGCTCACTGCCGACGACATCGGCGAACTCTGGCTCTCCGTCCAGTCCGAAAGCCTCGGGCCGGCGATCAGCATTTCCGAGGGCTACGAGACCTATTGGGCCTATATCCCCCACTTCATCCACTCGCCCTTCTATGTCTACGCCTATGCTTTCGGCGATTGCCTGGTGAATTCGCTCTATGCCGTCTACCGGAAGGCCGAGAAGGGCTTCCAGGAGAAGTATTTCGAACTGCTGAAGGCCGGCGGCACCAAGCATCATACCGAACTGCTGAAGCCTTTCGGCCTCGACGCCACCGATCCGTCGTTCTGGAGCCAGGGCCTGTCGATGATCGAAGGGCTGATCGATGAGTTGGAGGCTTTGGATAGGGCGTAAGAGAGCGAGTCCCTTCTCCCCTCGGGGAGAAGGTGCCGGCAGGCGGATGAGGGGGCGACACGGCAGAACCTCTCCTTCGCATACGCTCAGGACGTCGCTTCGCTCCATCCCCTCATCTACCCTTCGGGCATCTTCTCCCCGAGGGAAGAAGAGAGAAAATAGCTGAGGCTCCCGATCGCATCCGAGCCATGGGGAGCAGAACAAACTGAAAGCGTTGCGTGGCCGATCAACCCTATATTCTCTTCCGCGACGATACGACCAGTCAGGTGATGCTTTTCGCCGAGCCGGCTGAAATCATCGTCGCGCGAACGCCCGCCGAATTCTTCAGCGGCCTCGCCCGCATGGAAGAAGCAAAGACCGAAGGCAAATGGCTTGCCGGTTACATGGCCTACGAGGCCGGGTATCTCTTCGAGGAAAAACTTGCTTCCTTCGCCGGCGAAAACCGCGAAACACCGCTTCTCCTTTTCGGCATCTTCGACGCGCCGCAACCGGACACACATCCGCTCGCCCAGCCGAAACAGCGTCTCGAAAACGAGGAATTCCTCACCGAACCGAAAGCCGCCTGGGATTTCCCTATATATAAAGAGCGCTTCGACCGGCTTCACGAGCATCTCAGGCTCGGCGACGCCTACCAGGCGAACCTCACCATGCCGGTCGAGGTCCACTGGAACGGCGATCCTCGCGCCGCCTTCTGGTCGCTGATCGAACGCCAGCCGGTCAAATACGGCGCGCTGGTCGATCTCGGCGGCCCCGTCATCCTGTCGCGCTCGCCCGAACTGTTCTTCCGTACCGATGAGCAAGGCTGGATCGAGACTCATCCGATGAAGGGCACGGCCAAACGCGGCGCCACCGCCGCCGAGGATGCCGAAATCATCACGGCCATGCGCAATGATATCAAGACGCAGGCCGAAAACCGCATGATCGTCGATCTTCTGCGCAACGATATCTCTCGCATCACCGAGGTCGGCACGCTCGATGTCCCGAAACTCTTCGATGTCGAAACCTATCCGACCGTCCACCAGATGGTCAGCCATGTGCAGGCGAGGCTGCGCCCCCGCCTTTCGATCCGCGACATCTTCGCCGCCCTCTTTCCCTGTGGTTCGATCACCGGGGCGCCGAAGATGCGGGCGATGGAAATCCTCCACGCGCTCGAAGATGCTCCCCGCGATGCCTATTGCGGCGCGATCGGCATGATCTCCCCCAGCGGCGCCATGCGTTTCTCCGTCGCGATCCGCACCATCACGCTTTTTGAGCGCGGCAGGGCCGTCTTTAATGTCGGCGGCGGCATCGTCTTCGATTCGACCGCCGAGGCCGAATACGAGGAGTGCCTGCTCAAGGCCCGCTTCGCCGTCGGCGACCAATGGATCGCGCGATGACCGACTTTTCTCTGATCGAGACGCTGCGCTGGCAGCCCGGCGACGGCTTCATCCGCCTGCGGCTGCATCTCGCCCGGCTTTCCCGCTCCGCCCGTCGCCTCCGCTTCCCACGGCCGATCGAGGCGACCGCCAAGCTCGAGGACGCCGTTGCAGGCTCTGCCGGTCCGCTGCGCATCCGCCTGAGCTTCGACGCGCAGGGCCGCATCGAGGTAACGAGCGCGGCTTTCGTGCCGCTGGCGCCGAAGACGGTCTGGACGGTGCGCATCGCCGAGACCCGCCTCGATTCCTCCGACAGGCTGTTGCGCCACAAGACCACGCGCCGCGCCGTCTACGAGACGGCGCGCGCCGAATATGCGCCCGATGAGGCTGATGAAGTCATCCTGTTGAACGAGCGCGCCGAGGTCTGCGAGGGCACCATCACCTCCGTCTTCCTGGATGACGGGACCGGCACGCTGCGCACTCCGCCGATCTCCTGTGGCCTGCTTGCGGGCGTGCTGCGCACCGAGCTCATTTGCGCGCGCAAGGCGCGTGTCGGCCGGCTCACACTTGCCGATCTCGATGCCGGCACGCTTTATATCGGCAACTCGCTGCGCGGTCTGATCCGCGCCAATCTTGTCAGGAGCTGACCATGTTCATTCTCTCCCTCACCTATCTCAAGCCCAATGACGAAGCCGACAGGTACATGGAGCCGCACATGGCCTGGGTGAAAGAGGGTTATGCCAAGGGCTGGTTCCTCGCCTCCGGCCGCAAGATACCGCGCACCGGCGGCGTAATCCTCGCAATCGGCGACCGCGCCGCTATCGAAGCCTATGTCGCCGCCGATCCCTTCACCATCCATGGCGTCGCCGCATACGACATTACCGAGCTCGCCGTGACCACGACGGCCGAAGGGTTGGAAATCCTGAAGCGCTGATTTTTACAGAGCGGGCGGATGTTCCCCTCGCCCCTTGCCGGCCCGCCCGCCCGATATTTGGCCTTTCACCCTCAACGCTCTTTATTGTGACGCCGTTTTGTGGTTAGAGCCGGTCACCTCGCAATTTCTGCGGCAATTTCAAAAGAATTCTTCAGGCTGATCGCCTTCGTCCCCTTCCACAGGAGAAAAGAATGACGGAAAAGAACCATCCGGTATATGCCGAAATTACCGGTCCGATCGTGATGATCGGCTTTGGCTCCATCGGCCGCGGCACCCTGCCGCTGATCGAGCGCCACTTCAAATTCGACAAGAGCCGGATGGTCGTCATCGACCCGCGTGAAGAACCCTCCGACATGGAGATTCTGAAGAAGCACGGCGTCCGCCACATCAAGGAATATGTCACCAAGGACAATTACAAGGAGCTGCTGAAGCCGCTCCTGACGGATGGTGAAGGCCAGGGCTTCTGCGTCAACCTCTCGGTCGACACCTCCTCGCTCGACATCATCAAGCTCTGCCGCAAGCTCGACGTTCTCTACATCGACACGGTCGTCGAGCCCTGGCTCGGCTTCTATTTCGACAAGAGCATGAGCAACGCCGACCGCACCAACTATGCGCTGCGCGAAACCGTGCGCAAGGAAAAGGCGAAGAACCCGGGCGGCGCCACCGCCGTCTCCACCTGCGGCGCCAATCCGGGCATGGTCTCCTGGTTCGTCAAGCAGGCGCTGGTCAACCTCGCCAATGACATTGGCGTCAAGTTCGAGGAGCCGGACCAGCACGACCGCGAAGGCTGGGCCAAGCTGATGAAGAAGCTCGGCGTCAAGGGCATCCACATTGCCGAGCGCGACACCCAGCGCACCAAGCATCCGAAGCCGCTCAACGTCTTTTGGAACACCTGGTCCGTCGAAGGCTTCATCTCCGAAGGCATGCAGCCGGCCGAACTCGGCTGGGGCACGCATGAAGAATGGATGCCGAAGAACGCCAAGAAGCACAAGAAGGGCAACAAGGCGGCGATCTACCTGGAGCAGCCGGGCGCCAACACCCGCGTGCGCACCTGGTGCCCGACGCCCGGTCCGCAATATGGCTTCCTCGTCACCCATAACGAGTCGATCTCGATCGCCGATTATTTCACGGTCCGCGACAAGGACGGCGAAGTGACCTTCCGCCCGACCTGCCACTACGCCTATCATCCGGCCAATGACGCGGTGCTCTCCCTGCACGAGATGTTCGGCAATGGTGGCACGTCGCAGCCGGTCCATCACGTTCTCGACGAGGACGAATTGGAGGACGGCATCGACGAACTCGGCGTCCTGCTCTACGGCCATGAGAAGAACGCCTACTGGTATGGCTCGCGACTGTCGCTCGAAGAAACCCGCCGCATCGCGCCCTACCAGAACGCCACCGGCCTGCAGGTCACATCAGCCGTTCTCGCCGGCATGGTCTGGGCGCTGGAACACCCGACGGCCGGCATCGTCGAAGCCGACGAGATCGACTACAAGCGCTGCCTCGAAGTGCAGATGCCCTATCTCGGCCCGGTCGAAGGTCATTACACCGACTGGACCCCGCTCGACGGCCGTCCGGGCCTCTTCCCGGAGGACATCGACACCAAGGATCCGTGGCAGTTCCGCAACATTCTCGTTCGCTGAGAGTGCTCGCACAAGCATCGATGATGCCCGCCGCAAGGCGGGCATTTTTGTAACGCTGGCTGTATAAATGGCGCCCCCGCCGCGCCAAGCCTTGCCATCATGGCGGGCGCACGCCATGTTTTGCCCGAACTTGGCGGGCGACCGCCACGCCGAATCGCCGGGAGAAGCCTTATGAAAATCAGAACTGGTCTCGTTCTTGTCGGTGCCGCGGCCGCTCTTGCCGGCTGCGTTTCATCGGAGCCGCGCCCCATGCCGATTGCGGCCGCACCCGCCGCCACCGGCGTCGAAGGCAATTGGAGCGATCCGAACGGCATCGTTTCCACCTTCCAGGGCGGGACTTTCACAACCCGCACCACCGACAGCAACCAGCTTCTCGCCTCGGGCACCTACATCAATACCTCGCCGACGCTGGTGGAGATCAATATGACCTCGCTGGTGCGCAAGACCCAATCCAAGGTCAATTGCGCCCTCGTCAATCCGAGCCAGCTCAATTGCACCTCGGATTCCGGCGCCCAATTCACCCTTTCCCGACGCGGCTGAAAGTGAGGCGATAGGCCGAAAGCACCATGCAGGCCATCGTCGGTTACCTCATCCTGCTGCTCGCAATGCCGCTTCCCGCGTTGGCCGTCGTTTTGCCGGCCAACGCCTATCGCGCCCAGGGCATCGATGCTCCCGATTGCGACGGACCCCTGCAGGTGTTGATCTTCGCCCTGCCGGTCGTGCTGTTCTATGGCGTCGGCACGCTCCTTGTCTCTCGAGCCGGGCGGCGCTTTCATCGCCTCGTTCCCTTTTCTGTTCATAGCACTCTCCACGGTTCCGAATATTGTCGAGGCTGTGCACGAACTCCGCCGAAACGACGCCGGCGACGAATGCCGCGGTAGCAGCCGAGCTTTTTTGTCCCGCCCCTCTTGGAAAGAGTGCCGTCTGGCCCAGCTTTCCCTTGCAGTCATATGCCGTGTCATGGAACATCGGCATGCCGGGTACCGCCCCGGCAGACTATGGAAGGGATCGGCGAGGGGGATCTTTCGCCTCAATCAGGAGAACAGGGATGACGAAGTCTTTCAGCTTCGGTCTTTTGACCGCGTCCATGCTGGCGCTGAACGCGGGCGCCGCCTTTGCGGATTACGAACTTAATATTCTTCATATCAACGATTTCCATTCCCGCATCGAATCGATCAACAAGTTCGATTCCACCTGCTCGGCCGAAGAGGAAGGCAAGAAGGAATGCTTCGGGGGCGCTGCCCGCCTGAAGACCGCGATCGACCAGCGCCGCCAGGCGCTATCGGGCAAGAATGTCCTTCTGCTGAATGCCGGCGACAATTTCCAGGGCTCGCTCTTCTACACCACCTACAAGGGCGCGGCCGAAGCCGAATTCCTCAACCTGATGAAGTTCGACGCCATGACCGTCGGCAACCATGAATTCGACGACAGCGAGGATGGTCTGGCGACCTTCCTCGACAAGGTGCAATTCCCCGTCGTGACGGCGAACGTCAAGGCGACGGCTGCCTCCAAACTCGGCGACCGCGTCAAGCCGTCGCTGGTGCTCGATGTCGGCGGCCAGAAGATCGGCATCGTCGGCGCCGTCACCAATGATACGCCGGAACTGTCTTCGCCCGGCCCGAACGTCACGATCGAAGATGACGTTCAGACCATCACCGCCGCCGTCCAGGATCTCAAGGGACAGGGCGTCAACAAGATTATCGCGCTGACCCATGTCGGTTATCCCCGCGACCTCGCTTTCATCGCCAAGATTCCGGATGTCGATGTCGTCGTCGGCGGCCATTCCCACAGCCTGCTGTCCAACACCGATCCGAAGGCTGAAGGCCCATACCCCACGATGGTCGACAATCCCGGCGGCTACAAGGTGCCGGTCGTCCAGGCTGCCTCCTACAGCAAATATCTCGGTGATATCGTCGTCAACTTCGACGATACCGGCGTTGTCAAAGATGCCAAGGGCGATCCGATCCTGATCGATTCGTCCTTCACGCCCGATCCGGCCGTCGTCACCCGCGTCGCCGAACTGGCAAAGCCGATCGAGGAATTGCGCAAAAAGGTGATCGGCGCCTCCGAAGCTCCGATCGAGGGAGACCGCAAGGTCTGCCGCGTCAAGGAATGCTCGATGGGCAATCTGGTGGCCGACGCCATGCTTGACCGCACCAAGAGCCAGGGCGTCACCATCGCCGTTCAGAACGGCGGCGGCCTGCGTGCGTCGATCGACGGCGGCGATGTCACCCAGGGCGAGGTCATCACCGTGCTGCCCTTCCAGAACACGCTCGCCACTTTCGAGGCCACCGGCGCAGACGTCGTCAAGGCGCTCGAAAACGGCGTCAGCCAGATCGATCAGGGCGCCGGCCGCTTTCCGCAGGTCGCCGGCCTGAAATTCTCCTTCGACCAGTCCAAGCCTGTCGGCAGCCGCGTCAGCGATGTCCAGGTGAAGGAGGGCGACAGTTTCGCTCCGATCGACCAGGCCAAGACCTACAAGCTCGCCACCAACAACTTCATGCGGGCCGGCGGCGACGGCTATTCGATCTTCAAGGAAGGCAAGAACGCCTATGATTACGGCCCGGATCTCGCCGACGTAACCGCCGAGTATCTGGCTGCGCATTCGCCTTATAAGCCCTATACGGATGGCCGCGTGACGGAAATCGGCGCGACGGTGGCGCAGGCGCCGGCACCAACCACCCAGCCCGCCCCCGCCCCTGCGGCTCCGGCAACGCCGGCACCAACCGCCGAGCCCGCCCCTGCTCCAGCAGCGCCTGCAGCGCCGGCAGCACCCGCTCCAGCCACCGAGCCTGCTCCGGCCGCACCTGCGCCCGCCCCGGAACCGACGCCAGCGCCGGCAGCCTCCGCGCCTGCGGTAACGACGCCCTCGACCCATGTGATCGCCGCGGGCGACACCTTCTGGGATCTCGCCGAGACCTTCTATGGCGACGGCACGCTGTGGCGGAAGCTTTCGGAAGCCAACGGCAGTCCGGACCCGCGTCACCTGATGGTCGGCAAGGAGATCCAGGTTCCCGCCAAGTAAGACGATTTGTCTCGACGCCATCGGCCGGCCCGGGGTTTCCCGGGCCGGCTTTTCTTTCTATAGGGTGAACCATGATCTCAAGGCTGCGTATGAGCCGACGAGACAACGAGTGTTGGGGCCAGAATGACAGCAGATATTTCACTCCGTCCGGCGGATCATCCGGCCATCAAGTCAGGCAAGATCGGGGTCCTGCTGGTCAATCTCGGCACGCCCGACGGAACCGACTACATCTCGATGCGCCGCTATCTCAGGGAGTTCCTGACCGATCGCCGCGTCATCGAATGGTCGCGCTGGAAGTGGTATCCGATCCTGTTCGGCATCGTGCTCAACAGGCGCCCGCAGAAGGTCGGCAAGGCCTATGAGCTGATCTGGAACAAGGAGAGGAACGAAAGTTTCCTGCGCACCTATACGCGCAACCAGTCGGAACGGATGGCCGAACGCTTGAAGGATCTCGATAACGTCAAGGTCGACTGGGCGATGCGCTACGGCAGGCCGTCGATCGCCTCGCGCATCGAGACGCTGAAGCAAGAAGGCTGCGATCGTATCGTGCTTTTCCCGCTTTATCCGCAATATGCCGCGGCAACGACCGCAACCGTCAACGACAAGGCGTTCCAGAAGCTGCTCTCGATGCGCTGGCAGCCGGCGCTGCGAACCGTGCCCGATTATCATGACGACGAGACCTATATCGAGGCGCTCGCCCAATCCGTCGAACGGCATCTTTCGACACTCGACTGGAAGCCGGAGATGCTGATCGCCTCCTTCCACGGAATTCCGATGTCCTATTTCAGGCAGGGTGATCCTTATTACTGTCAGTGCCAGAAGACCGGCCGTTTGCTGCGCGAGCGCCTAGGCCTTACCGAGGAAAACTTCATGGTAACCTTCCAGTCCCGCTTCGGGCCGGAGGAGTGGCTGCAGCCCTATACCGACAAGACGGTGGAGAAACTCGCCCGCGACGGCGTCAAGCGCATCGCCGTCATCAATCCCGGCTTCGTTTCCGATTGCCTGGAAACGCTGGAAGAAATCGCCGAGCAGGCCGCCCATTCCTTCCACGAGAATGGCGGCGAGAAGTTCGCGCATATTCCCTGCCTAAACGACAGTGAAGACGGCATGAAGGTGCTGGAAAAGGTCGTCCGCCGCGAATTGCAGGGCTGGGCCTGAGAGACCTTCGCGGACCCGTCGTCAGGCGGGTCGCCCGGATGAATCGTGCCGAGATCCCACCTTCCATTTCCCTCGGAGGTGGTGGATCCGTGGGTCATTTCTTCCTCGCAAAGAACATGCTAACTCACCACATCAGTTGTGGGGCGCTTGCGCATGCGCCGATGGGAGGAATTTTTCATGCTGTTCGGCGGCTTCGACATCGTCGTGATCGTGCTCGTCATCTTCGTCATCCTCGTGCTTTTTGCCGGGATCAAGACCGTGCCGCAGGGCTATCGCTACACGATCGAGCGCTTTGGCCGTTATACCCGCACGCTGGAGCCGGGTCTTAACCTCATCACCCCCTTCATCGAGCGCGTCGGCGCCCGGTTGAACGTGATGGAACAGGTGCTGAACGTGCCGACCCAGGAGGTGATCACCAAGGATAACGCCTCGGTTTCGGCCGATGCCGTCGCCTTTTATCAGGTGTTGAACGCCGCCCAGTCCGCCTATCAGGTTGCCAACCTGGAAAACGCCATCCTCAATCTCACCATGACCAATATCCGCTCGGTCATGGGCTCGATGGATCTCGACGAACTGCTTTCGAACCGCGATGCGATCAATGACCGCTTGCTGCGCGTCGTCGACGAGGCCGTACAGCCGTGGGGCATCAAGGTCACCCGCGTCGAAATCAAGGACATCCAGCCGCCGCGCGACCTCGTCGACGCCATGGCCCGCCAGATGAAGGCCGAGCGGGAGAAGCGCGCCCAGGTCTTGGAAGCCGAAGGCGCGCGCAATGCCCAGATCCTGAGAGCCGAGGGAGCCAAGCAATCCGCCATCCTGCAGGCCGAGGGCCAGCGCGAGGCCGCCTTCCGCAACGCCGAAGCTCGCGAGCGCCTGGCCGAGGCCGAAGCCAAGGCGACGAGGATGGTCTCCGAGGCGATTGCCGCCGGCGACGTTCAGGCGATCAACTATTTCGTCGCGCAGAAATACACCGAGGCGCTCGCCTCGGTCGGCTCTGCGCCCAACTCCAAGATCGTGCTGATGCCGATGGAAGCCTCCTCTATCCTCAGCTCCCTCGGCGGCATCGGCGCCATTGCCCGCGAGGTCTTCGGCGACGCTGGCAATCCGCCGCCTCCGCCGCGTCCGCGCCCCGCGCCGGTCCGCTCGACCCCGCCGATCAATCCGCCGACCCCCAACCCCTTCAATCCCGAGCAGGAGCGCTGAGCCATGCTGGCGAAGATCATCGCCGAACTCGGTCCGTGGAGCTGGTGGGTTGTTGGCCTGGTTCTGCTCGCCGCGGAAATGATCGTGCCCGGCTTCTTCCTGGTGTGGATCGGCCTCGCCGCCTTGATCGTCGGTGCGCTGTCGCTGCTGTTCTGGGACAGCGCATTCTGGGTCTGGGAGCTGCAGGCGATCCTTTTTGCCCTGCTCGCCGTTGCCACGACCTTTGCCGGCCGTCGGCTGATGCTGCGCAATGCCGCCACCGACGAGCCCTTCCTCAATCAGCGCGGCGCAAGCCTCGTCGGCCGTACCGCGACGCTGCACGAGCCGATCCGCGAAGGCCGCGGCCGCATCCGTCTCGATGATACGCTATGGCAGGTAATGGGGCCTGATCTGCCCGTAGGGACGCAGGTCAAGGTCGTGGCGAGCAACGGCCGCGACCTCACGGTCGAACCCATCTAATCAAACAATGCTGATCAGGCGACGCCGATCCGCAGCAGGTCATGGAAATGCACCAGCCCGACCGGGCGTCTATTGTCGTCGACGACGATCAGCGCGCCGATACTGTGCTGATTGAGCAGCGCGAGGGCAGCCGTCGCCAGAATCGTCGGCTTCACCGTCTTCGGCGTCTTCGTCATGATGTCGTCGACGGCAAGCTCGGCGAGATTGCGGGTCAGGTTGCGCGCCATATCGCCTTCGGTGACGATGCCGCAGAGCCGTCCCTCCTCGTCGAGCACGCCGACACAGCCGAAATGCTTGCGCGACAGCACGGTGATCGCTTCCGGCATCGGCGTGCCCTTGGCAACGAGCGGCAACCGTTCGCCGGTATGCATGATGTCGGCGACATGTGTCAGGCTCGCGCCGAGCTTGCCGCCGGGATGGAAGACGTGGAAATCCGTGGCTGTAAAGCCGCGCGCCTCCAGAAGCGCCACTGCCAAGGCATCGCCAAGCGCAAGCTGCATCAGCGTCGAGGTCGTCGGCGCCAGCCCGTTGGGGCAGGCTTCCTGTTCGTTCGGCACCAAAAGCACGATATCGGCAGCGGTCGCAAGCGAGGAGCGTTCGCCGCAGGTGAGCGCGATCAGCGGAATAGAAAAGCGCCGCGTGAAGGAAATAATGCTCTTGAGCTCGGCGCTCTCGCCGCCTTTGGAAATCGCCAACACCACGTCGTCGCGCGCGATCATGCCGAGATCGCCATGATTGGCTTCGGCCGCATGCACGAAGAAGGCAGGCGTCCCGGTCGACGCAAAGGTCGCCGCCAGCTTAGCGCCGATATGACCGCTCTTGCCGACGCCGGTGACGATCACCCGGCCGGAGATATCGCCAATGACTTCGATCGCGCGGGTGAACGGGCCGGCCAATCCATTGTCCAAGGCCTGTTCGAGCGCTTCGAGACCGCGTTTTTCGATTTCAATCGTGCGTTTTGCTGATTCGAGCACGCCGTTTTCGACCAGTTTTATCGCTCTTCTGTTCATGGACTTGCGTTAGACCTTTTCACTTTCCAAGTCCACCCCGGCCTCTTTCCGAATTGTGAACGGCGCCCGCCGCCGGCAACGAATGATTAACCACGAGGCTTTACCTTTGGGTAAGAACCGAAAGCATGTCAGGCGCGAATTGCATGGGCCAGCCAGATCAGACGAGCAGTGTGACGCCGCTCCGCGCCATGAGCCGTGCCGTCTCTTTTGCTGCGTTCGGCAGTCTGATGCTTAGCCAGGTAGCCTTTGCACAATCCGCCTCACAGCAGCCGGCAAGCAGCGGCTCCGCGGCCTCTCAGGACAAGCGCACTACCTACAACGCCGCATCCGCCGCTGACGAGAGCGATGACGGTGCCATTCCCGCGGCGAACGGCACGACCGCGAACACGGATGACGCTTCGCAGAGGCCCGCAATACAGGATTCGCAAGCCGGCGACGACATTACCGGCTCCATCCTCGACAAGGACATCCGCCGGCTGAACACCCGCGAAGCGCCGGTCGACGAAACGCCGCGCCGCCGGGCTGCCGAAAGTGCGTCGACGGCGGAAACGCCGGGCATTCCGCTCGGCACCTTCGTGCTGCGCCCAAGCGTCACCCAGAGCATCAACACCGAGACCACCAAGGACGGCAACACCAGGCAGCGGCGGGCGTTCCTCGAAACCGATGCGGCCGCGACGCTGACCTCCGACTGGGGCCGCCACCAGCTGAGCGTCACCTCGGAAGGCGCCTGGCAGAGGAATATCAGCGGCGAAGGTGAGGAGCAGCCTTCCTTCAAGATCAACGGCGATCTCAGGCTGGACCTTCCCCAGGATACGGTCGCGCACCTCACCGCCGGGTATAGTTTCTACCGCGAAGATACGGACGATCCCGACGCGATCGCCAATGCAACGCAGCAATCCGATGTGCAGGAATTTTCGGCCGGGGTCTCCGTCCAACGCGATTTCGGCATCCTGCGCGGCACGACGGCGCTGGCGCTCACCCGTTCGATCTATTCCGACGCCACGCTGGCCAGCGGCGCGACCGTTGCGCTCAGCGACCGCAATCAGACGACGGGCACGTTGCGCGGCCGCGTCGGCTACGAGCTGTCGCCCGCACTCATCCCCTTCATCGAGGCGACGATCGGCCGGACGCTTTATGACGAGGCGCGCGATTCCGCCGGCTACGAGCGTTCCGGCCATAGCTACGGCGCCAAGGTCGGTGTCGAGGTCGATCTCGGCGAAAAGCTGAAGGGCGAGGTCGGCGTCGGTTACGAACGGGCGGATTTCGAAGATAACAGGCTCTCGTCGATCGATACGGCCACCTTCGATGCGAGCCTGCTCTGGTCGCCGATCCGCGGCACCGACGTCAATCTCGACCTGCAGACGAGCATCCAGCCGACGACCACGGCGGGCGAGAGCGGTTACGTCTCGCACGCACTGACGACGACGGTCACGCATCAGCTGCGCGACAATCTGGTCGGCACGATGATCGGCGGCGTGGTTTGGCGCGATTATCCCACCGACAGCACGATCAACGACCAGCTCGTTTATACCGCGGCGACCGGCCTGACCTGGAACATCAACCGCTATCTCGATCTGACCAGCACGCTCGGCTACGAGCTGACGACGCGCAAGGAGGGCGACGACTCCCAGCAATGGCGAGCCGGCGTCGGGCTCAAGCTGAAACGCTAAGCGCCGCACATCCGATCCGGATGCGCGGCGCTCTGTCGCTTGATAAGCTGGGCGGAACCTTACCTCAGGCCGGCCAGCAATTCCTTGAAGCCGCCTTCGACGGTCGGGCGGATATCGGCGCGTTCGAGGGCGTAGGCGACATTTGCCAGGATGAAGCCATCCTTGGCGCCGCAGTCGTAGGTCGTGCCGCGGAAGTGGTAACCGGCAAAATCCTGTTCCTTCAGCAGCTTCAGCATGCCGTCGGTCAGCTGGATCTCGTTACCGGCGCCGCGCTCCTGGGTTTCGAGAATCCGGAAAATCTCCGGCTGCAGGATGTAACGGCCGTTGATGAAGAAGTTGGAGGGCGCCGTTCCCTTGGCGGGCTTTTCCACCATGCCGGTGATCCGGAAGCCCTCGCCGATCGCTTCGCCGACGCCGACGATGCCATATTTATGCGCCTGGTCGGGCGCGCATTCCTCGACGGCGATGATATTGCCGCCGCTCTGGCCGTAGAGGTCGATCATCCCCTTCATGCAGCCCGTCTCGCTCTTCATGATCATGTCGGGCAGCAAGAGTGCGAAGGGTTCGTCGCCGACGATCTCGCGGGCGCACCAGACCGCATGGCCGAGGCCGAGCGGCTCCTGCTGACGGGTAAAGCTCACCGTGCCTGCCTTGGGAAGCTGCTGCTGCAGGAGAGTGATTTCCGCCTTCTTGGCGCGCTCCTTGAGCGTCTGCTCAAGCTCGAAATGAATGTCGAAATAATCTTCGATGACGTGCTTGTTGCGCCCGGTGACGAAAACCAGATGTTCGATCCCGGCTTCGATCGCCTCATCGACGACATATTGAATGATTGGCTTGTCGACGACGGTCAACATTTCCTTCGGAACAGCCTTTGTTGCCGGCAGGAATCGCGTTCCCAACCCTGCCACCGGAAATACTGCTTTACGAACTTTATTGTGATGCGCCACACCGGCCTCCTGCTTCGCCATATCGCTTTGGAAATCGAGCCTTTTGGCTCTACCTAGTATAGAATTGCTACTGTTTTGCAATGGTGACCGGAGCGCGCCGCCATGGTAAAGAATTTGTTGACTCCGTTCCTGTAGTCTCGGGTCTGGGCGGACATGACGCCTCTGCTGCACCGAAAACTGAAGATGACGGATACGACTGTCGATGATCCAGAATCACAAAAACTCCCTTCGTGGTCTTGCTCTCGCCCTCGTTGTCGCCGCCCAGGCATGCCTGGTCCCCGACAGCGCGAAAGCTGATTCCCGGTTCCAGAAATGGATCGCGGATTTTTACCAAACAGCCGCTCAGAGTGGCATCAGTAAGGCAACCTATCAAAAGGCCTTTTCCGGGGTGAGCGAGCCCGATCCCACTGTGCTCGAGAAGGCGGCCTATCAGCCCGAATTCACCTCGAAGATCTGGGATTACATTGATTCGCGCGTCAATCCCTACACGGTCAAGATCGGCCGCGAGATGGCTGCCAAGCATGCCCGCACGCTCAACGCGATCGAGCAGCGCTTCGGCGTCGACAAGGCCATTCTGCTCGCCATATGGTCGATGGAATCCAATTACGGAGCGATTCTCGACAAGGACGACCGGCTCCACTACGTGCCGCGCGCTCTGGCGACGCTTGCCTATGCCGATCCGAGCCGCGCCAAATTCGCTAAGAAGCAGCTGGTTGCCGCGCTGAAGATCTTGCAGAACGGCGACGTGCCGGCACGCGAGATGACCGGCTCCTGGGCGGGCGCCATGGGCCACACGCAGTTTATCCCGACAAGCTACCTGCTTTACGCCGTCGACGCCGACGGCAACGGCCATCGCGACATCTGGAATTCGGTGCCGGATGCGCTGGCGACCTCGGCCAATCTCCTGATGAAGAACGGCTGGGATACCGGCAAGACCTGGGGCTACGAGGTCGTCGTTCCCGCGGCCGCCGCCAAGCAGGCCGGCAAGACCCATACGCTCGCCCAATGGGCGGAACTCGGCCTGAAACGCCCGAACGGCAAGGCCTTCCGCGAAGGCGCCACCAAGGCCGTGCTGAAAATGCCGGCCGGACCGAACGGCCCGGGCTTCCTGATGACCGCCAACTTTTTCACTATCAAGAACTACAACGCCTCGGACAGCTACGCGCTTGCCGTCGGCCTGCTGGCCGATCAGATCGCCGGTTACGGCGGCATGCAGCAGCGCTGGCCGCGCCCGGACGGCGCCCTTGATATTACCGAGAAATTCGAGCTGCAGACCCGCCTCAAGACCCTCGGCTATTACAATGGCGAGGTCGACGGCAATTTCGGCTCGGGTTCGAAGGCGGCGATATCGGCGGTGCAGGAGCGCATTGGCATGCAGCCGGACGGCGAGCCCTCGCTGCCGCTCCTGAACGCACTTCGCCGCTAGAACAGGATGATCTTAGGCCCGGTTGGCCTAAGATCTGAATCCTGCTCTCAATTAAAGAGTTAGAGCATGATGTAGTCCGAAAACCGCTCACACTTTTCGGCATCATGCTCTAGCACCATGCGAGAAGTAAGCCCTGATTGGAAGCGGCAGAACCGTGACCTACATGAATGGCGGGAGTGGACGCTGACCTATCCTGCATGCAAGATGCCGGCAGATGCGGAACTGCCCATGATGAAGAAATTTGATCGACCCCCAATCCGTTGGCTGGTGCTCGCCTTGACGGCGGCTTCGCTATGCGTCGGCGCGCTTGCACCAGTGCATGTCGCCGAGGCGCAGGAGCAGCGCTACGAGCGCCGGTCGATCCTCGATTTCTTCCTTGGCCGGCGCTATCTCGATGATGACGGTCCGCAGGCTCCTGATGCCCCGCAGCCGAGACGCCAGCAGCAGCGCAAGCGCCCGCCGGCGCAAAAGGCGGTGATCAATACCCGCACCGCACCGCCGGTGCGGCCGCCGGTGCAGGAAGAGCCGGTCGTGCAGAAGCTCGGCGACGCCAAGAAGATCCTGATCGTCGGCGATTTCCTCGCCAGTGGCCTCGGGGACGGCCTGACCGCCGCCTTCGAGACTTCGCCCGGCGTCGTCGTCGAAGCCCGCGGCAATGTCTCCTCAGGCCTTGTCCGCGACGATTATTACGACTGGCCGGAACAGCTGCCGAAGATGATCGACGAGCTGAAGCCGGCCATCGTCGTTGTCATGATCGGCGCCAATGACCGCCAGCAGATGGTGACCGACACCGCCAAGGAAAAATTCCGCACCGACGGCTGGTTCGCCGAATATCGCCGCCGTGTCCTTTCCTTCGGCAAGGAAGTCACCGACCGGAAGATCCCGCTGCTTTGGGTCGGACTTCCAGCCTTCGAATCCGATCAGATGACCGCTGACGCCGTCCAGATGAACCAGCTCTATCGCAACCAGGTCGAAAGCATCGGCGGCGAATTCGTCGATATCTGGGACGGCTTCGTCGACGAAAACAGCAACTTCATCGTCACCGGTTCGGATGTAAATGGCCAGCAGGTGCGCCTGCGCACCTCCGACGGCGTCAACCTCACGCAGGCCGGCCGCCGCAAACTTGCCTTCTATGTGGAAAAGCCGGCCCGCCGCATTCTCGGCACCCAGGCAAGCCCGGATCTGGTGCGGCTGGACGAAAGTGCCCTGCCCGGCCTCGGCCTTCCCACCAATCCGGTTGAACACACCGTGCCGATCAGTCTCTCCGATCCCAATCTCGACGGCGGCACCGAGCTTCTCGGCGCAAGACCGCCGCCTGTGACGCTGACGAAATCGCCGCGCGATCTGCTTGTCGAGCAGGGCGAGATGATGCCGGCCCCGGTTGGGCGCGTCGACGACTACCGCATGCCGGCTGCCAAACCGCCGGCCGAAGTCTCGGTGAAATGAGAAAGGCGGCGCGAGCATGATGCCAAAGCGTGTCGGCGGTTTCGGATCACAGCAAAAAAATCCACCTGTGAACTGACCCCGATAAGTTGGACAACAACCTTCATGGGTCAGTTCCCAGGCGGAGCTCGTCTCGTCCTGAGCCCGCGTGAGCCGACGGTCAGTTCGGCAGCACGCTCGAGCCCATCAAGGCTTCGTCGATGGCGCGGGCGGCCTGGCGGCCTTCGCGGATCGCCCAGACCACCAGCGACTGGCCGCGCCGCACGTCGCCCGCCGTCCAGAACTTGTCGATCGAAGTTTTGTAGTCCCGGTCGTTGGCGACGACGTTGGTCGAACCGCGCTTATCGGTATTGAGCGTTAACTTGCCCTCGAGCTCCTTCAGCACGCTTGTCGTAAACGGGCCGCGGAAACCGATGGCGATGAAGGCGAGATCGGCTCGGATGACGAATTCCGTGCCCGCAACCGGCCGTCGGCGCTCATCGACCTCACAGCATTTGACGCCCGTCAGCACGCCGTCTTCGCCGATGAACTCGAGCGTCGCCACCTGGAACTCGCGCACGGCGCCCTCGGCCTGCGAGGACGAGGTGCGCATCTTCGTCGCCCAGAAAGGCCAGACGGCGAGCTTGTCTTCCTTCTCCGGCGGCTGCGGCCGGATGTCGAGCTGGGTGACCTTGACGGCGCCCTGGCGGAACGCCGTGCCGACACAGTCCGACGCCGTATCGCCGCCACCGACCACGACGACATGTTTGCCGCCGGCAAGGATCGGATCCGCCGGCCAGCCGACGCTGTCGATGTTCTCGCGCCCGACGCGGCGGTTCTGCTGGACCAGATAGGGCATGGCATCATGCACGCCGACAAGGTCCGTGCCCGGAATACCCGCCTCGCGCGGCGTCTCGGAGCCGCCGCAATAGAGCACGGCGTCATGATCGGCCAGCAGCTGCTCGACCTTGACGTCGACGCCGACATTGACGCCGCAATGGAAGGTGACGCCCTCGCCCTTCATCTGCTCGACGCGGCGGTCGATGAAGTTCTTCTCCATCTTGAAATCGGGAATGCCGTAGCGCAGCAGGCCGCCCGGCTTGGTCTCCCGCTCGTAGACATGCACCTCGTGGCCGGCGCGGCCGAGCTGCTGGGCGGCCGCCATGCCGGCGGGGCCGGAGCCGATGACGGCGACCTTCTTGCCGGTATGGACGGTGGCCGGCTGCGGCCTGATGAAACCGAGCTCATAGGCCTTGTCGGCAATCGCCTGTTCGACCGTCTTGATGGCGACCGGCGCATCTTCGAGGTTCAGCGTGCAGGCTTCCTCGCAGGGCGCCGGGCAGACGCGGCCGGTGAATTCCGGGAAGTTGTTGGTCGAATGCAGGTTCTGGATCGCCGCTTCCCAGTTGTTGTTGTAGACGAGGTCGTTCCAATCCGGAATCTGGTTGTGCACCGGGCAGCCGGTGGGACCGTGGCAATAGGGGATGCCACAGTCCATGCAGCGCGCCGCCTGTTTCTGCACTTCCGGATCCGACATCGGGATCGTGAATTCGCGGAAATGGCGGATACGATCCGACGCCGGCTGGTACTTCGCCACCTGCCGGTCGATTTCCAGAAACCCTGTTACCTTACCCATCTCTTCGTCCCTTACCCTCATGACCGCCTCATCCGCGGCCAATTGTCTGTCGTCAGTCCCGGCATTCCGGGTGGGTTGCTTCTCTTGACCGTCATTGGAACATATCCCCTGAAACTTCCGGGCGATCTCGACGGCCATCGGCCGCCGGCATGATCGTCACGGATCATCGAGACGTTTCCGATATCCGCCACCCGCAATCAGCACGTGGCGAATATCCCGGTGCAAATCACTCCGCGGCGATGCCCATTCGGCTGCGTTCCATTTCCTCGAGCGCACGGCGGTATTCGACCGGCATGACCTTGCGGAACTTCGGACGATAGTCGGCCCAGTGATCGAGGATCTGCTTGGCGCGGGACGAGCCCGTATAGTGCAGATGGTTGGAGATCAGCTGGTAGAGCCGCTCCTCGTCGTGACGAGTCATGTCGCCCGAGACGTCGACACGTCCCTTGTGCATGAGATCGCCGCCGTGATGATGTAGCTTCTCCAGCATGTCGTCTTCTTCCGGCACCGGCTCGAGTTCGACCATCGCCATGTTGCAGCGGCTGGCGAAATCGCCGGTTTCATCGAGCACATAGGCGACACCGCCTGACATGCCGGCCGCGAAATTGCGGCCGGTGGCGCCGAGCACGACGACGACACCGCCGGTCATATATTCGCAGCCATGGTCGCCGACACCTTCGACGATCGCGATCGCACCGGAGTTGCGGACGGCGAAACGTTCACCGGCCACGCCGCGGAAGTAGCATTCGCCTTCGGTCGCGCCGTAAAGCACGGTGTTGCCGACGATGATCGAGTTTTCGGCGACGATCCTGGAGTTTTCCGGCGGCCGGATGATGATCTTGCCGCCCGAAAGTCCCTTGCCGACATAGTCGTTGCCATCGCCGATCAGGTTGAAGGTGACGCCGCGCGCCAGGAAGGCGCCGAAGCTCTGGCCCGCCGTGCCGCGAAGCGTCACATTGATCGTGTCTTCCTTCAGCCCGCGATGGCGGAAGCGCTTGGCGACCTCGCCGGATAGCATCGCGCCGGCCGAACGGTCGACGTTCTTGATGCCGACCTCGAAGGCGACAGGCGTCTTGTCGGTCAGCGCCGGCTGTGCCTGCTCGATCAGCACGCGGTCGAGAATGTCATCGATCGGGTGCTGCTGCCGGCTCGTCCAGAAGGTCTCCTCCTTGGCGGCATCGACCTTGTGGAAGATGCGGCTGAAGTCGAGACCCTTGGCCTTCCAATGCGCCAGCATCTCGTCCTTCTCCAGAAGTTCCGAAGCGCCGATGATGTCGTCGAGCCGGGTAAATCCGAGCGAGGCGAGGATTTCGCGCACTTCGTTGGCGACGAAGAAGAAGTAGTTGATGACGTGCTCCGGCGTGCCCTTGAAGCGCTTGCGCAGCACCGGATCCTGTGTCGCCACGCCGACCGGACAGGTGTTGAGATGGCACTTGCGCATCATGATGCAGCCGGCCGCGATCAGCGGCGCGGTGGCGAAGCCGAATTCGTCGGCGCCGAGCAGCGCCCCGATGATGACGTCGCGGCCGGTCTTCAGACCGCCGTCCACCTGCAGCGCAACACGCGAACGCAGGCCGTTCAGCACCAGCGTCTGCTGGGTTTCGGCAAGACCGATTTCCCAGGGGCTGCCGGCATGCTTGAGCGAGGTCAGCGGCGACGCACCGGTGCCGCCGTCGAAGCCGGCGACGGTGATATGGTCGGCGCGCGCCTTGGCGACACCGGCAGCAACCGTACCGACGCCGACTTCGGAGACGAGCTTGACCGAGACATCAGAGGTCGGGTTGACGTTCTTCAAATCGTAGATCAGCTGCGCCAGATCTTCGATCGAGTAGATGTCGTGGTGCGGCGGCGGCGAGATCAGGCCGACACCCGGCGTAGAGTGACGGGTCTTGGCGACCGTCGCATCGACTTTGTGACCGGGCAGCTGACCGCCTTCGCCGGGCTTGGCGCCTTGAGCAACCTTGATCTGTAGCACGTCGGCGTTGACCAGATATTCGGTCGTGACGCCGAAGCGGCCCGATGCGATCTGCTTGATCGCCGAACGCTCCGGATTGCTCGATCCATCGGAGAGCGGCATATAGCGGTCGGATTCCTCGCCGCCCTCGCCGGTGTTCGACTTACCGCCGATCCGGTTCATGGCGATCGCCAACGTCGTGTGCGCCTCGCGGGAAATCGAGCCGAAAGACATCGCTCCCGTCGAGAACCGCTTGACGATATCGGCGGCCGGTTCGACCTCGTCGATCGACACCGGCTTACGGCCGAGCGCCTCGGCGCTCTTGATGTTGAAGAGCCCGCGGATCGTGTTCATGCGCAGCGCCGAATTGTTCACCATCTCGGAGAATTCGCGGTAGCGATCCTCGGCATTACCGCGCACGGCGTGCTGAAGGGCGGCAACCGCATCCGGGGTCCAGGCATGGCTTTCGCCGCGCATGCGGTAGGCATATTCGCCGCCGATATCGAGCGTCGTGGCAAGCAGCGGATCCTTGCCGAAGGCGGCGTTGTGCCGGGCGACGGTCTCTTCGGCGATCGCTTCGAGGCCAATGCCTTCGATCATCGTTGCGGTTCCGAAGAAATACTTGTCGACCAGTTCCGACGACAGGCCGATCGCATCGAAGATCTGCGCGCCGCAATAGGACTGATAGGTCGAGATGCCCATCTTCGACATGACCTTGAGGATGCCTTTGCCGACCGCCTTGATGTAGCGGTAGACGATTTCCGAGGCGTCGACCTCCTTGGGGAACTCACCCTTGGCATGCATGTCGAGCAGCGTGTCGAAGGCGAGATAGGGATTGATCGCCTCGGCGCCGTAGCCGGCGAGCAGGCAGAAATGATGCACTTCGCGCGGCTCCCCGGTCTCGACGACGAGACCGACCGAGGTGCGAAGCCCCTTGCGGATCAGATGATGGTGCACGGCGGCCGTCGCAAGCAGCGCCGGGATGGCGATTCGATCAGGACCGATCTGACGGTCGGAGAGCACGATGATGTTGTAGCCGCCCTTGACGGCCGCTTCCGCGCGCTCGCAGAGCCGGTCGAGCATGTCGGGCATGCCGGCGGCGCCACGCTCGATGTCATAGGTGAAATCGAGCGTCTTGGTGTCGAACCGGTCTTCCGTATGACCGATCGAGCGGATCTTTTCGAGATCGCCGTTGGTCAGGATCGGCTGGCGCACTTCGAGACGCTTGGCGTTCGCCATGCCTTCGTGGTCGAGAATGTTCGGGCGTGGGCCGATGAAGGACACGAGGCTCATGACGAGCTCTTCGCGGATCGGATCGATCGGCGGGTTTGTCACCTGCGCGAAGTTCTGCTTGAAATAGGTGTAGAGCAGCTTCGGCTTTTCCGACATCGCCGAGATCGGCGTGTCGGTGCCCATCGAGCCGATTGCCTCCTGACCCGTCGTCGCCATCGGCGACATCAGGATGCGGGTATCCTCGGTCGTGTAACCGAACGCCTGCTGACGGTCGAGCAGCGACACGTCGCGGCGCAGCGCCCGCGGCTCCACCGGCTTCAGCTCTTCGAGGATCAGCTGGGTGCGGTCGAGCCAGCTGCGATAGGGATGCGCCGTCGCAAGCTGCGACTTCACCTCGTCATCGGAGATGATGCGGCCTTCTTCCATGTCGATCAGCAGCATTTTGCCCGGCTGCAGGCGCCACTTCTGAATGATCTTCTCCTCCGGAACCGGCAGCACCCCGGCTTCGGACGCCATGATGACGCGGTCGTCGTCGGTGACGAGGTAACGCGCCGGCCTGAGGCCGTTGCGATCGAGCGTCGCACCGATTTGCTTGCCGTCGGTGAAGGCAACGGCAGCCGGCCCGTCCCAGGGCTCCATCAGCGCGGCATGATATTCGTAGAAGGCCTTGCGTTCGACTGCCATCGACTGGTTGCCGGCCCAGGCTTCCGGGATCAGCATCATCACCGCATGCGCCAGCGAATAGCCGCCGCGCACCAGGAATTCGAGCGCATTGTCGAAGCAGGCCGTGTCCGACTGCCCCTCATAGGAAATCGGCCAGAGCTTGGAAATATCTTCGCCGAACAGCGGCGAGGAAACCGACGCCTGGCGCGCCGCCATCCAGTTGACGTTGCCGCGCAGCGTGTTGATCTCGCCGTTATGGGCGACCATGCGATAGGGATGCGCAAGCTTCCACGACGGGAAGGTGTTGGTGGAGAAGCGCTGGTGCACGAGGGCGACCGCGCTTTCGAAACGGGGGTCCGACAGGTCCTTGTAATAGGCGCCGACCTGGTAGGCCAGGAACATGCCCTTGTAGACCACCGTCGCCGACGACAGTGACACCGGATAGAAGTTGCTCTCCTCGCCGTCGAACTCGTCGTAGATGCGGTTGGAGATCACCTTGCGCAGCGTAAACAGCCGGCGCTCGAATTCGTCATTGTTCTCGGCATCCTCGCCGGCGCCGATGAAGACCTGCACGTGATGCGGCTCGGTGGCGGCAATTGCCGGCGCCTTGGAGAGAGAGGAATTATCGACTGGCACGTCGCGGAAGCCGATCAGCACCTGGCCTTCCTCTTCAATGACGTCCTTGATCACCTTCTTGAAGTGCTCGATCTGCTTTTCATCGCGCGGCATGAAAATATGGCCGACGCCATATTCGCCGGCCGGCGGCAGGGTGATCCCCTGCGCCGCCATCTCTTCCCGGAAGAAGCGGTCGGGGATCTGCACCAGAATGCCGGCGCCGTCGCCCATCAGCGGATCGGCGCCGACGGCGCCGCGGTGCGTCAGGTTCTCAAGAATGAACAAGCCGTCCTTGACGATCTGGTGCGACTTCTCACCCTTCATATGCGCGACAAAGCCGACGCCGCAGGCATCATGCTCGTTGCGGGGATCGTAGAGGCCCTGTTTCTTCGGCAGGCCGGAAGCGGATTTGGACGTATTGGCCGTCGCGCGCATCTCAGCAGCGGCAAACCGGTCAAATTCCATGGATGGCGTCTTCGTCATCGTCTTTCCTCCTGTCGAAACCCGCGGGCCGCGGGCGGCTTTTCGTCCCGCACCGCAACCCGATGATAGGTTCGGCGCATGACAGCGCTGTTGCATTGTGAAGATCGCCGCAGAGATCTGCTTCTAGGGAAAGCAAACCGTCGCGTTCCGCGCCTGCCATTCGCCTCCGCGCGCCGCCCGTCCCGGGGGCTTGGCGCTCGGAAGAACTATAGCGTGAAAGCCCGCCTGTTCCAGGGCTTTCGGCGCCTCTTCGGCCGCAAAGGCCAAAATAGGACAGCAACACTGTCCTAATTCGTCTGTTCTATGCCAGAAAGCATTTAGCTTCGCAAGAGTGCCGCGTCAAAAATCGTTATTTTGCGACGGAAGATTACCAAATCGGTCGCAATCACGAAATAAAATTACGCAAAGCCGAGCCATTTTATTTATTGATTGCGCGGTTCAATTTCGTGATGGATTATGGGCAATGGCCTTGATCCCGTGAAGGATTGACGTAATGTCCGCTGCGACCCTCCCAATCTCTTACGCCCCACGGTCTCCGCTATGTTCTTTGCATCCGACAATTGGGCCGGCGCCCACAGATCCATTGCCGAACGCCTGCTGGCGGAATCGGCTGGTTTTGCCCCTGCCTATGGCGCCGGCGATCTCGACAAACAAGTCGAGGCCCGCTTCTGCGAGATCTTCGAACGTGAGGTTTCCATCTTCTTCGTCGCCACCGGCACGGCCGCCAATTCCCTGTCGCTGGCAAGCGTCCAGCGCCCCGGCGGCATCACTTTCTGCCATTCCGAGGCGCATGTGATCGAGGATGAATGCGGCGCGCCGGAATTCTTCTCCGGCTCCGCCCGCCTCGTTGCCGTCGACGGCGAAGCCGGTAAAATCGATCCGGCGAAGCTCTCCGCAAGAATCGCCAACTTTCCCGAGGACGCCCTCCGTCACGGTCGCGCCAGCGCCGTCACCATCACCCAGGCAACCGAGATCGGTACCGTCTATTCCCTGCCGGAGATCGGCGAGATCGCCGCAATATCACGAAAGCGCAACCTGCCGCTCCACATGGACGGAGCCCGCTTCGCCAATGCATTAATTGCGCTCGGCGCCACCCCGGCCGAAATGACCTGGAAGCGCGGCGTCGACATGCTCTCCTTCGGCGGCACCAAGAACGGCTGCTGGTGCGCCGAGGCGATCGTCTTCTTCGATCCGGAACGGGCGCGCGAAATGCCCTTTATCCGCAAGCGCGCCGCCCAGCTCTTCTCCAAATCGCGTTTCATCGCCGCCCAGTTCGATGCCTATTTCGAAAACGGCCTCTGGCTCGACCTCGCCCGCCATTCCAACGGTATGGCCGATCGCTTACGCGCCGGCATCGGCGCCAGCAATGCCGCGCGGCTCGCCTGGCCGACCGCGTCAAACGAAGTCTTTGCCGTCATTAACAAGAGCGCGGCGAAATCCGCCGAGGAAAAGGGCGCCAAATTTTACGCATGGCCGGTGCCCGCAGCAACGCCCGAACTCGTCTCCGAAGGCGAAACCCTGATCCGCCTCGTCACCAGCTTTGCGACCACGCAAGCCGATGTGGATGGTTTCCTGAAGTGCTTGGCCGCCTGATCGACCGAGCCCGCCTGCCGGGCAGGTTCGCTGTGCTGACGATGCCTCATGCCGACCTCAGCCCTCTCACTTTTTGCAGAATATCGTCCGAAAGTGCGGCGACCAACGTCTGATCGGCGCCCTTGCGCGGCACGAGCACGAATTCCACGTCCTCCAGCGCCGGCAGCCTTCCAGCAGCGATTTCTTTCAGCCCCGAGGGCGCCATACTGCGCGGCTGCACCAGCACGCCCATCCCGGCCCGCGCCGCCGCCGTCAGCCCGCTGAGACTGCCGCAAGTGCAGACGATCCGCCACGGCACGCCGTTGCGCCCGAGCGCTTCCAGGGCGATCGCCCGTGTCACGCTCGGTGGCGGGAAAGCAATCAGCGGCAGTGGCCCGGCAGCCAGCAGCCGCTCAGGATCGCGCGCCAGCCAGACGAGCGGCTCGCGATAGACGAGCTTGCCGCGTGCGTCACCGAGCCGGCGCTTGGCAAGCACCAGATCGATGTCGCCATTGTCCTGCATCTCGTAGAGGACGCCGGAGAGCGCCACGGTGAGTTCCAGGTCGACGGACGGGTGCGACCGAACGAAATCCTCCAGCACCGCCGGCAGCTGGCTAGTGACGAAATCCTCAGAGACGCCAAGCCGCAGGCTGCCGCGCAGACTGTTGCTCTTAAACAGCGACTGCACCTGCCCCTCGATCGAAAGCATGGCCCGCGCATGCGTCAGCAGCGCTTCGCCATCGCCGGTCAGCATGACCTTGTGCGTGTCGCGCGCCAGAAGCTTGCGACCGAGCGTCGCCTCCAGCCGCTGAATATGCTGACTGACCGTCGATTGCCCGAGACCCAGCCTTTCTGCGGCGAGCGTGAAACCGCCCATCTGTTCGACGACGACGAAACTGCGCAACTGCGAAAGGTCCAGCATGACATCCAGATTCTTGATAACTGTTATTTCTTGCATCCTGAATCATAATGGAGGACAGAACAATAACCAATCTTGTTTGCCGCGAGACCGCCATGCGCCGCTTTCTGCCCGATACCTTCACCAGCCTGCTTGTCTGCACCGTCATCCTTGCCTCACTATTTCCGGCAAGCGGCACCTTTGCGGCTTATTTCGGCATCGCCACCAATCTCGCCATCGCCGCCCTGTTCTTCCTGCACGGCGCTCGCCTCTCGCGCGATGTCGTTATCTCGGGCCTCCTGCACTGGCGCCTGCATCTCGTCATCCTGCTGACGACCTTCGGCATCTTTCCGCTGCTTGGCCTGGCGCTCGGCTTCATTCCGGACTCGATCCTGCCGCAGCCGCTCTATCTCGGCATCCTCTTCCTCTGCGTCCTGCCGTCGACGGTGCAGTCATCCATCGCCTTCACCTCGATGGCCGGCGGCAACGTGCCTGCCGCCATCTGCGCGGCCTCCGCCTCAAATATTTTCGGGATGTTTCTGACGCCGCTGCTCGTCGGCCTGCTCTTTTCCGTCGGCGGCCATGACGGCTTCTCCCTCGACGCGCTTCAGCAAATCCTGCTGCAACTGCTTGCCCCCTTCATCGTCGGCCAGATCCTGCAGCCCTGGATCGGCGACTGGATTCGCGCCAGGAGGAAGATTCTGATGCCCGTCGACCGCGGCTCGATCCTGATGGTCGTCTACCTCGCCTTCTCGACGGCAGTCGTCGAAGGACTCTGGCATACCTTCTCGATCGCCGATATCGCCGTCGTCATCCTCGCCGACATCGTCCTTCTGGGGATAGTGCTGGTGCTGACGATGTTCGGCAGCCGCCGGCTCGGCTTCAGCAAGGCCGACGAGATCGCTATCACCTTCTGCGGTTCCAAGAAAAGTCTCGCAAGCGGCGTGCCGATGGCAAACGTCATTTTTGCCGGCCAATCGATCGGCGCGATCGTGCTTCCGCTGATGCTCTTCCACCAGATCCAGCTGATGGTCTGCGCCGTCATCGCCCAGAAATACGCCGCCGCCGCGGCCCGCCGCGCAACCGAACAGCAGATCAAGGATGCCGCCAGCCCCGCCTGAACAGCAATAAAGCGAGCGCAATAAAAAACGGCGCCCCAAGCGGAGCGCCGTCCATTTATCCGCACGGAATAACGATCAGCTGTTGACGACCTGCGCCTCGATGGCCTTCGGAGCCTCGACCGGCTCCGCGGCAATCGCGATCTTGCGGGGCTTCATGGCCTCAGGAATATTGCGCAGAAGGTCGATGTGCAGCAGGCCGTTCTTCAGCGAAGCGGCGGTCACCTCGACATGGTCGGCGAGCTGGAAGCGGCGCTCGAAGGCGCGCTTAGCAATGCCGCGATAGAGGAATTCGCCGCCTTCGGCGGTTTCCTCGTTCTTTTCACCCTTCACGGACAGCACATGCGCATGGGCTTCGATCGAAAGTTCGGTCTCGTCGAAACCGGCGACCGCCATGGTGATGCGATAGGTGTTTTCACCGGTGCGCTCGATATTATAGGGCGGATAGGTCTGTGCCTGCTCCGGCTGAGCAAGGCTGTCGAGCATGGTGAACAGCCGGTCGAAACCGACCGTCGAGCGATAAAGGGGAGAGAAGTCTACGTGACGCATGATGTCCTCCTGTGGAAGCGACGTGTTGCGATAAATGCCCTTGAAACCCCATGTTTGGCGGCCTCGGGACGGTTGCGCGGGCCCTTCTTGGCACCCGCAGCAAGGAGATGGTGATGGGATTTACGGAGTTCAAGACCTCTTCGGAATCGCCTTGAACGGCCCGTGAACCCCGCATGAACGGCCGGTTCGGAACGCATTCAGACGCAAGCGCCTAGAGATAGCAGCGTCGGGTAAATCTGGTCCCGGCGGCTGAAGTGCATCGTCCCTTCTTCTTCAGCCTCAACCTAGGCCGGCTGCGGGCACCCTCATGCTCCTGCCGGCCCTTTTCTCCCGCCGCTTTGCGGGCGCCGCCGCTTTCCAAGCCGGGAGCCATGCGCTATCCCTGATAGCGAAGCAGGCAGCAGCGGCGCATTGGCAAAGTCATGGATCAGGTTCTCTATTCGACGCCCGACAATCCCGCCCCGGAAAACCGCACGGAAGGGTATTTTGAAACCCATGACGGCCACCGGCTGCGTTACGCCGTCTTTCGCTCCGGCGCCCAGGTCGCCAAGGGCACGGTGGTCATTCTCCATGGCCGCAACGAATATATCGAAAAGTACTTCGAGACCATCCGCGACCTGACGGCGAAAGGCCTCTGGGTCGCGACCTTTGATCTGCGCGGCCAGGGCGGTTCTGAGCGGCTGATGAAACGCCGCAATCACGGTCACATCCGCCGCTTTGTCGATTACGAGCACGATCTCGACATCTTCCTCGAAAAGGTGGTGCTGCCGGATACGCGCCTGCCATTCTACCTGCTCGCCCATTCCACCGGTGGGCTGATCGCGCTGTCGGCCGCCCCTTATCTCACCACCCGCATCGACCGCATGGTGCTGTCGGCTCCCTTCATCGGCCTCACCGGCCAGACGGCCTCGCCCCGTGTTATCCGTGCCCTTGCAGGCACGCTGACCGCTCTCGGCCTTGGTTTCCTGCCGTTGACCTCGAAATTGAAGGAGCCGGACTTCAGCCACAACCCGCTGACCTCGGACGAACAGCGCTTCGACCGCAATGTCGCGATGATGACGGCTCATCCGGAGCTGACGCTCGGTCCGCCGACAGCCCGTTGGCTCACCGAGGCGTTCAGGACCATAGATCGGGTCACCTCACCCAACCATCTCTTTTCTATCACCATCCCGACCATCGTCATCGCCCCGACGCGTGACGGCGTCGTTCCCTATACGGCGCAGGAGCGGCTCTCGCGCTATTTCCGCGCCGCTCAGCTGGTGCCGATCAACGGCGCCCGCCACGAAATCTTCCAGGAACGGGATATCTACCGCGCCGCCGCGCTCGCCGCCTTCCATGCCTTCATTCCTGGCAGCGATGCCGAGGAAAACCAGGATGTCGCAGCCCTCGGCACGTGAGCCGGATCAGCGGTGCTGACCGGGGGGTCAGCGCTGCAGCACGGCGATCGCCTGCTCGTAGACCGCCCGGCTGCCGGCGGCGATGATCGAGCCGCCATTTTCCGCCCGGCCGCCGTCCCAGGTGGTAATGATGCCGCCCGCCCCCTCGATGACGGGAATGATGCCGCCGACATCATAGGGCTTCAGCCCGTTCTCGATGACGAGATCGATATGGCCGGCAGCAAGCAGCGCATAGGCATAGCAGTCGCAGCCGTAGCGGAAGAGCCGCACCTGACCCTCGATCTCCCGATATTTCTCCATCTCCTCGCCGCCGAAGAGATGCGGCGATGTGGTGAACAGAACGGCGTTCGAGAGCCTGTCGCACTGGCGCGTCACCAACCGTCGCTCGCCTTCCGGCCCGGTATAGATCGAACCGTTTTCGTCGGCGAAATAACGCTCGCCGGTAAAGGGTTGTTCGATCATGCCCATGATCGCCCGACCCTCCTTCTGCAGGCCGATCAGCGTGCCCCACACCGGCACGCCCGATATGAAGGCGCGGGTTCCATCGATTGGATCGATCACCCAGACATAGTCACGGTCGAGCCCGACATTGCCGTGCTCCTCGCCGAGAATGCCGTGATCGGGGAAATTCTCTTCGATCAGCGCCCGGATAGCGAGCTCGGCAGCCCGGTCGCCTTCCGTCACCGGATCGAAACCCGAGGAAAGCTTGTTGGTGACATCGAGGCCGGAGCGGAAGCGTGGCAGCGTCTCGGCGCGGGCGGCCTCCGCCAGACGATTGAAGAACGAACGGTCAGGAAGCATGGTGGCACCATTTGGCTGGCGGGAACGGGTTTCATAGCGAAACGTGACGGGAATGCAAACGCAGCGGAGCAATTTCGGACAAGCTGCCCAAAGATATCGCAGCGCAATAGATTGCTTGACATTTGTGCAATGCAATAGTAGCGTCGTCGGTACAGTCTTCTGACTGTAAATACCCTCCTTGGGTGTTTCCTCCCTAGACTTAGCCGCGCTGACAAGCGCGGTTCTTTTTTGGCCCTCTCGGAAGACGACGGCCACAAACATCGCCAATTGGAAAAGAAGCTTATTCGGCAGCCAGCGCCCGGTCGCCGGCGAACTTTTCGACGTAATCTGCCATCTGCTGCATAAAGACCGTCACTGCCTCGGCCACCGCGGCGAAATCCTCGCGCTTCTCCAACGTCACCTCGTCGACATAGATCGCCCGGTTCACCTCGATCTGCAATGCATGCAAGCCGCGCGAGGGGCGGCCGTAATGTTCGGTGATGAAACCGCCGGCATAGGGCTTGTTGCGGATCGCCGCGAAGCCCATTTCCTCGAGGATGGCGATGGCGGCGCGCGAAAGTTCGGCCGAAGCACTGGTGCCGTAGCGATCGCCGATGATAAAATCGGGCCGACCGGTGCAGCCGGCGACGCGCACATTGCCGGGCATCGAGTGGCAATCGATCAGCACGCCGAAGCCGAACTGAACATGGGTACGGGCGATCAGCCGGCGCAGCGCCGCATGGTAAGGCTTGTAGACCGCTTCGACCCGATCCAGCCCCTCCTGCACCGGCAGGCGCCGCGCATAGATTTCCATGTTCTCGGCGACGATGCGCGGAATGGTGCCTAGCCCGCCGGCGACCCTCAGCGAGTTGACATTGGCATAGGGCGGCAGCAGCCCGTCGAACATCCTGGGATCAAGCTCGTAGGGCTCGCGGTTGACGTCGAGATAGGCGCGCGGAAAGTTGGCGGCGAGAAGCGGTGCGCCGAGGGTGACGGCCGAACCGAAGAGCTCATCGACATAGTGATCCTCGGAACGGCGGATGGCGATGCCTTCGAGCCTCGACTGGGCGATGAATTCCGGTGGATAAATGCGGCCGCTATGGGGGGAGTTGTAGACGAAGGGAATGGTCTGCGACACGGGCTCATGGACTTCAAAAAGCTCGTATTCGCGGATTTCCGGCACTTTCTGCCCTCTTTACCATGTCATGAACTGACTGCTTCGGCCATGTTGCCAGTTGCCCGGCCTCAAGTCCATACTATGTAGAAGGGATGGCAATCACGCACAGGCAATTCACCGGTTGTTTACCGGGCAAAGACTAGTGTAAACGGCTGGCACCCACCCAAAACCTATTGATCAGCGGTCTGGATTGATGACTCAGAAGATACTTCTCGCCGAAGACGACAACGACATGCGCCGCTTCTTGGTGAAAGCGCTGGAAAAGGCCGGTTACAAGGTCCTTTCCTATGATAACGGCGCCAGCGCCTACGACAGGCTGCGCGAGGAGCCGTTTTCCCTGCTGCTGACCGATATCGTCATGCCCGAGATGGACGGCATCGAACTGGCGCGCCGCGCCACCGAACTCGATCCCGACCTGAAGGTCATGTTCATCACCGGTTTTGCCGCCGTGGCGCTGAACCCTGATTCGAAGGCGCCGAAGGATGCCAAGGTCCTTTCCAAGCCCTTCCACCTGCGCGACCTCGTCGACGAGGTCAACAAAATGCTTGCCGCATAAGGCTTGCCCGGCGGCGCGTCATAAAACTGAAAAAAGCCTATTGACGGCTCCAAAGGTTTTGTGATCTATGCGCCGCCATCGGATGGGCGTGTAGCTCAGCGGGAGAGCACTACGTTGACATCGTAGGGGTCACAGGTTCAATCCCTGTCACGCCCACCATCCAGATTCTTGACCTAGAAGGGCCTTTCGAGAAATCGAGAGGCCTTTTTTCATCGCGGCTTGCGGGTGTGCTCCACCTGCCCCATTAGGAGTTTTAGACTTGGCCCAGGTCATCAAACGACGCAAAACTCTTGTGGTTTCCAACGACAAGATTTCCCTGGCGAAAGGTGTCAGCCTTCCTGAGGGACGCTACCCCGTCACTGCCGAGTACGTCGTCTCCCATATGCGCGGCAGACCGGTCGAGCAGGCCGGTCGGATCATGCTTCACCTGACGCGTCAGAACCTCCTGGACTACGGTGTCGATCTGACCGGCAGCGCGATGTTGGGCAGTGATATCGATGTGAGCGGCAATGTCGCCCGCAAGGAAGCCACCCTGGAGTGAATTCTCGGGCACAGGTGTTCGTCACCGCGTCAAGGAAGCAATTCAGGCCGAAAACGCCACCCAATCACGTCGCTGAACAATGCGAGTACCTGACCTTCCAGCGCACGGCGGGTTGGCCGGCGCAGAGAGGGCGGTAGATCTTTCGCACCGGCAGCCGCCGCCCTTGTTTCCGCCGCCCCCGCGTTGCCGGCCGTTGCCGCGCCTGCCTCCCCGCCCGGGACACTTCCCGGCACCGCCGGTCCGTTCGGCCTAAAATCTGAATCCTGTTCTAAATTCAAGAATTAGAGCATGATGTCGTCCGAAAACCGCCTACACTTTTCGGCATCATGCTCTAGACCGGCAGCCGCAAATTCCTGATCTGACTGACCTCCGATCGGGAAAGAATGGGTCTGGACTTCCCTGCCTGGACCCATTCTCCCCAGATCAGACCGTGCATTCAAGACGGCAGGCGCTCGACGAGTGCCTTGCCATCGTCATATCCTGCCGGCTTGTTGTCGATACTTGACAGCTACGCCCTTGCAGACGTTCCGGCCAGCAAGCCCAATGGGCTTTTCACCCATTGCCGTCGATCGCTGATCGCCCGCAGCCGGTGAGATCTTATGCCGCGGGGATAGCGGAACCAAATTCGGACACAGAACCATGCCATGGCGAATCAAGGATGAGGCAGTGATTCGCCTCGCCAGCACATGGGGTTTGAAATCGAAATGAACTTATCCGCGCTTGCAGCCGCCGCATTTTTGTCCGCCGCCCTTGCCTTGCCGGCCACCGCCGCGCCGGCCTCTCCCGCTGAAACTTTTCCCGGCGCGGCCGGCGTCATTACCCTGTCCGGCAAATGCGCCAAGCTTGTCGTCGCCAAATTCGACGCCACCAAGGGCTGCAAGAACGAGCTTGCCAGTGTTACGCTGGCCAACGGCTCGGTGACGTTCATCTTCACGTCGGATGGCAAGGCGCTCGGCTTCCAGGGCGACGGCGCCGGGATCAAGCCCGCCTCCAATGGCAATGCCCGCCTGCCCCTCAGCCTCGTCACGACAGGCGTCGGCAACAAGATGACCGGCCAGGTCAAGGTCGCCGGCTTCTGCACCTTCGGCAATCCCTACGCCGGCAAGCCGATCGCGATCGAATGCACGGCCGAAAGCAAGGATTCCTCCTTCGCCGGCAGCTTCCGCACCGGCGGCAAGCTGGTGAAAAAGGGCAAGTAACGAAGGTCAGGCGCACCAGGCGCCGCCCGCCCCCGGCTTGCGCGCCAGCCCCTCGTTGATCAACTGCGCTCCGAAAGAGCGGCCATCGCGCGAAACGACGCGCGGGGCGCCGGAAGACTCGGTCTTGCCCGCCGCATTCATGGTGAAGGGCCCGGCGTTCAGAAGCGCCAGCAGGCGCGACTTGGCGGCAAAGGCGATCCTGCGCTCGTCATCGCAGCGCGCCCGGTCGACGATCGGACTTGCCATATCGGCGATGACGATCTTCTCGCCCTTGTACCAGAAGACGCCGCCGTCGCCGACGCAGTTGATATGGGCGCCCTGGCCGCAATAGCCGAAGGCGGCCGTTCCCGTTTGCGCAGTCCCGGGAGCGATCGCGGTCGGAACCGCCTTGACCGGCTGGATGGCCGGTGTCGGGACGGCGGCCGGCGGCAGCGGTTGCGGCGTGGCCGGTGCCGCTTTCGGCGTCGGCGCGGCAAGCGCCACCTGCTTCGGCGGCACATCCCTCCTGGCAACAGGCCGCGGCTCCGCCGTTTCCCGCGTGGCCGGCGCCGTTTGGCGGGCAAGCAGCGGCTGAATGCTCTTCCAATGATCGTGAGCAAGGATGCCGCCGATCGCGGCAATGCCGATCACCGCCCAGGGCAGCAATCCGCCGCCGCCGCTGCGCGCCCTGCTCTTTCCTCTCGCCGGCGCCTTGCGGCGGCCGCGTGTCGCTGTCTTGGCCATCTGTCCGATTCCCGTGAGGCCGCAATTATCGCCGGCCAATCCTTTCCGAAAGGTTGGCGCGGCGACAGGATGGTGCTTGCGCAGCTGATCTTTTCCTTAAACGGCATCGACGCCCCGAGCACACTTCGGCTGCAACTTCGGCGGCGCGCCGTTCGGGACGAGCATCAATAGACAGCAAAACGCCCGACATCATGCCGGGCGCCGTCTTGCTACAATGGCCCGCCGCTCATTCGGAACGTGCGGCCGAAGGATTGTTTTTCCCAACCGATGCTGATCCTTGAATGGACGAAGCAAGCCGCGTTTGACGCTTGCCGATATCGATGCGCTCATCCGCCGCCTCGCGTATGGCCTGCCATTCATTTTCATGCCGGATGGCGATTTCGCGGGGCACAAAGTTGATCGTCATATGTTTATCATCCTGTTTCGAAAAATCCGCTGCTGGCGCCGAAGAAGCCGTTGCGTAGGCGTTATTTCTTGGTTTCCGCGCGGCCCTTGAGGTCGGGACCGCCTTTGGAAAGATCCGCGCCGGTCACATGCGCCGGCACATGGATGTCATGAATGACGCCGGGGGTCAGCGTCAGGTCGACATGATGCGGCGGCAGCACCTGCGCCTTCTGCATGCGGTTCGGCTTCGCCCGCTTCATGCGGTCGGATGCCTCCGTGCGCTTGTCGGGAACATGGGTCGAAGTGTGCATCATCGGCCTCCTTTTCAGCTCAACCAGGGTCTAACGAGCGGGCGTCAGGATGGTTCCCAAAAAAACTGACAATCACCCGGCAATGACCGGCTTGACTGAGCCGGGAAGTTGATTACCTAGAGCCTGTCCGCAGCCTTCCAGACATCGGCTGCGGACAATGTTTGGTGCCGGGCCCCTCTGGCGAGAGTTTTTACGGCGCTCTCGTGATGTCGGTACCGCCTGCAGCTTAGCCGGCGGATTTTTCATCGATGAAAAAACTCACCATGCCTTGCCAGCATGCCCGTTGTGGCATGCCGCGTTTTTCGCTCTCCAGCCTCTCCAAAAACATTTGCGGCTGTGAGGTGCGGCCATGAATCAACCTGCAACCCATGAATCCTCGCTTGGCTATTTCCGCTGGGCTTTCATCGTCACTGCTCTCGGCCTTATTCTCGGCGCCGTGCTCGGCTGGCAGACGACCGGCACCATCGGCGGCATGGCGACCGTCTTCTTCATCTGCACCGTGCTTGCAGTACTCGAGATCTCGCTCTCCTTCGACAATGCCATCGTCAATGCCAACAAGCTGAAGGAGATGACGCCGCTCTGGCAGCAACGCTTCCTCACATGGGGCATCATCATTGCCGTCTTCGGCATGCGCATCGTCTTTCCGCTGGCCATCGTCGCGATCGCGGCACGGATCGGCCCCTGGGACGCGCTGGTGCTGGCTGCCCGCGAGCCCGCGGAATATGCCCGCATCATGAACGATGCGCATCTGCCGATCGCAGCCTTCGGCGGAACCTTCCTGATGATGGTCGGCCTCAGCTATTTCTTCGACCACGAGAAGAAAATCCATTGGCTTCGCGGCCTGGAAAAAGTGATGGCGCGCTCAGCGACCATCAGGGGCATCGAGATCGCCTTCGTGCTGGCGCTGATGCTTGTGTTCTCCTGGCTGATCGGCGGCGAGGAAGCCAGCGTCTTCGTCCATTGCGCCATCTACGGCCTGCTCACCTTCCTGGCGGTCGAGGTCGTCGGCGAGCTGCTCGATGCCTCGCAGCAGACGATGAGCGCTGCCGCCAAGGGCGGCCTCGGCGCTTTCATCTATCTGGAGGTGCTGGATGCCAGCTTCTCCTTCGACGGCGTCATCGGCGCCTTCGCCCTGACGCAGAACCTCTTCGTCATCGCGATCGGCCTCGGCATCGGCGCCATGTATGTGCGCTCGATGACGATCATGCTGGTGGAGAAGGGAACGCTTGCCGAATACCGTTATCTCGAGCATGGCGCCTTCTATGCCATCCTGATCCTCTCCGTGATCATGTATGCGCAGACCCTGGTGCACATCCCCGAGGTGATCACCGGCCTCGGCGGCGCGGCCCTGATCGGCCTGTCGCTCTGGTCATCCATCCGCCACAACAGGCGCGCGCAGGTGGAAGATCACGCGCCCCGGCAGGAAGAACTTCACGCCTGACGACAGAGCATGCCGCGCAAAAGCGTGCGCGGTTTTGCGGTGATGCGTGAAAACAAAGGCTTGAAGTGCGACGCGCTTCAAGCGGCCGCAGCGCTTGGTGTTGCGGCACCCGTTGAACAAAATAAAGCCCGCGACCATCCGGTTGCGGGCTATTTCGTTCATACATGCCTTGAAGATCTTAGCGGGTGACCTGACCGAAGGAGGCCGGGTCGATGCCGAGTTCCCTGAGGTCGCGGGCGCGCGGCCGGCGGCCGGCTTCGACAGCGGCGCTGACCGCGTTTGCGGCGCCGAGCACGGCAAATGCACGGCCAAGGAAACCGGTGCGGATTGAACTGCGGATAGCGGACATTGTCTTTTGCTCTCGTTATATGATTGACCGCTTATAGGTAGGACCACGCGTTCTACTCGACAATGCACGTAAAATCACCCCAGCCATGCAAAAACAAGAGGCCGGCGCATGTCTCCATGGCCGGCCTTGAGGCAGGGGTAAGGTCGTCTTTTTAGTCTTCGTTTGCCGCCAGCTGCGCAAGCACCTGTCCCCGGCCACGCAGCCGCAGGATCAGCGGGATGAGGAAGGCGGCTGCGGCGACAACGAGCAGGCCGGCTGCGATCGGCGACATGACCAGCGTCGTGACGTCGCCCTGGCTGATCGCCAGTGCCCGGCGCAGCTGCTGTTCGGCAAGCGGCCCGAGGATCAGGCCGACGACCGTCGGCGCAATCGGATAGCCGAAGAGCCGCATAACGTAACCGAGCAACCCGAAAGCCAGCAGCATGCCGAGTTCGAACACCGACGGATTGGCGCCGATCGTCCCGAGCGTCGCAAACAGCAGGATGCCCGCATAAAGCCACGGCTTCGGAATGGTCAGCAGCCGCACCCAGAGGCCGATCAGCGGCAGGTTCAAGACCAGGAGCATGGCATTGGCGATGAGCAGGCTGGCGATCAGGCCCCAGACGAGCTGCGGGTTGGTGGCAAACAGCAGCGGCCCGGGCTGCAGCCCGTATTGCTGGAAGCCGGCAAGCATGATCGCCGCCGTCGCCGTCGTCGGCAGGCCGAGCGTCAGCAGCGGCACCAGCGTCCCGGCGGCCGACGCGTTGTTCGCAGCCTCCGGACCGGCCACGCCTTCGATCGCGCCATGGCCGAACTCCTCGGGGTTCTTCGCCAACCGCTTTTCGGTCGCATAGGAGAGGAAGGTACCGATTTCGGCGCCGCCCGCCGGCATCGCGCCGATCGGAAAGCCGATCAGCGTGCCGCGCAGCCAGGCCTTCCACGAACGCGCCCAGTCCTGCGCGTTCATCCAGAGCGAGCCCTTGACGGCTTCGACCTTATCCTCCATCCGGTTGCGTTGCGCGGCGATATAAAGCGTCTCGCCGATCGCGAACATCGCCACCGCGAGCGTCGTCACCTCGATGCCATCAAGCAGGTCGGGTATGCCGAAGGAAAGCCGCGCCTGCCCCGTCTGCTGGTCGATGCCGACCATGGCAAGGGCAAAGCCGATGAACAGCGAGGTCAGTCCTCGCAGCGCCGAATCGCCGAAAGCCGAGGAGACGGTGACGAAGGCGAGCACCATCAGCGCGAAATATTCGCGCGGCCCGAAGACCAGCGCCAGCTTGACGATATAGGGCGCGATGAAGGCGAGCCCGAGCGTGGCGAGCAACCCGGCGACAAAGGAACCGATCGCCGCTGTCGCCAGCGCCGGCCCGCCGCGCCCGGCGCGCGCCATCTTGTTGCCCTCGAGCGCGGTGACGATCGAGGCGCTTTCCCCCGGCGTGTTCAAGAGAATCGAGGTGGTCGAACCGCCATACATGCCGCCGTAATAGATGCCCGCAAACATGATCAGCGAACCGCCGGGGTCGAGCTTGTAGGTGGCGGGCAGCAGCAGTGCCACGGTGAGTGCAGGTCCGATGCCGGGCAGCACGCCGACGGCAGTGCCGAGCGTCACGCCGACCAGCGCATAAACCAGGTTCATCGGCTGCATTGCAACCAGGATCCCCTGCCATAGGAATTCGAATGTGCTCATCTTGATATCCCAAGCGCGTTCCCGGCCGTCCGTTACGCGGTCCGGCACTGCGCAAAAGTAAAAAGTGCTGACAGCGCGCGCCGTCAGAAGAACAGGCGTTCGAGCGGGCCGGCCGGCAGCGTCAGCTGCAGCAGCTGCGAGAAGATCGCCCAGACGACGAAGCTGAAGACGATGCCGAACGGCAGCGAGATCCAGAGCTTGCGTTTACCGAAGCCGCGTGCCGTGAATGCAAACAGCAGACCGGTGGCGATCGAGAAGCCGGCAAGGCGCAGAAGCAGCATCTGTCCGACAAGACCGGCAATGATCCAGATGACGGGCGCCACTTCCTGCCGATCGCGTTCCGGAAACTCGCCGCGCCAAGCTTCGGCGATCGTCCAGATCCCAAGACAGAACAGGCCGAAGGCCACCACTTGGGGCATGGTTGCCGGGCCGATGCGGTCATACTGCGCGATTGTTTTCAGATGCGATGCATCCCAGAACATCACGCCGGCGACAACAAAGAGGAAAGCGGCAATGATGAACGCCGCCCAATCAGGGCGGCGCGTGGTTGCCGAGGAGTTATCCCCGCTCATTGAACAAGTCCGATCTCTTTGAGAATGCCTTCGGTGGCAGCGACATCCTTTTCAAGCTGCGCCTTGAAGGCGTCGCCGGACAGATAGGTGTCGGCCCAGCCCTTGGTCTTCAGAATTTCCTGCCAGGTGGCGGAGCCGTGCAGTTTCTCGAAATCGGAGGTGATGGCGGCGACCTGCTCTGCCGACAGGCCGGGAGCAGCGGCAACCATACGCCAGTTCTGAATGCTGACATCGGTGCCGCTTTCCTTCAGCGTCGGAGCATCGACGCCGTCGATGCGCTTGTCGCTCGACACGGCAAGAAGACGCAGCGTGCCCGCTTTCACCTGCGATTCGAATTCGCTGTAGCTTGATACTCCGGCAGTGACCTGGCTGCCGAGAATGGCGGCAAGCGCCTCGCCGCCGCCGGAAAAGGCGACATAGTTGATTTTGGTCGGGTCGACGCCGGAGGCCTTGGCGATCAGACCGACGGTGATGTGGTCGGTGCCCCCGGCCGAACCGCCGCCCCAGGAAACCGAGCCCGGATCCTTCTTCAGCGCCGCGACCAGATCGGCCATGGTCTTGATATCGGACGAGGCGGGAACAACGACGGCCTCGTATTCGCCGGTAAGCCGGGCGATCGGCGTAACGTCCTTGAGTGTCACGGGCGACTTGTTGGTCAGGATGGCGCCGACCATGACATAGCCGCCGACGATCAGCGAGTTGGGGTTGCCGGCAGCCTGGCTGCTGAACTGCGCCAGCCCGATGGTGCCGCCGGCGCCGGGAACGTTCTGGACCTGGACGTTGCCGGAGATCTTCTCCTGCTGCAGCGCAGTCTGCAGCGAGCGGGCCGTCTGGTCCCAGCCGCCGCCCGGCGCGGCCGGCGCGATGATGGTATAGTCGGCCGCATAGGCCGGCAGCGCGATGGCGGCTGCGAGAATGGTTGCGATGAACGTATGCTTCACGATTTGTCCTCCGTCGGCGGCTGAGCGCACCGCCTGTTATTCTCCAGGGAATCGGGAGGGGTAGCCGGCCGGCGGACACAGTTGTCCGAATGACGAGCGGAATGCCTCCCAAGGCTTCAGTTCTCCGCCTCCACGGAGAAGAAGTAGCCAAAGCCACCACAACAAGCTGTCATCTAGCTGACATCGGCAAGATATCCAGGAGGAAAGGACACTTTTTTGCCGTAATTGCCCGGCGGCGGATCCGCCGTGTTACTTTCAGCTGCTCACCGCTCCCGGCATCACATCCGTCGGGATCGGGCAGATGTAAGGCTTTCCGCCGGTCTTTACCATCCATTCGGCCTTCGCCGCCTTCATCAGCTCCGGTGAATTCACCAGGGAAAGACCGGTCAGGGCGAGAGCCTTGGCTGCATGTGCCATGGCCTTATGCGCAGCCGGCGCCTTTCCTTGCGCAACGACCTGCCATGTATGCGGGTTGGTGCCGATGGCCCAGGCGGGAGCCCAGCATTGGGCCGTGGGGGTCGCCCAGCTCACATCGCCGACATCGGTCGAACCCGCCCGAAAGTGCGAATGGCCCTCGAAATGCCGCAGCCCGAGATGGAGCGGCATCGCGCCATCGATCTTGGCAGCGGCGAAGACGTCGCGCCCGATCTGATACAGCCTGATGCTGCTGGCGATGGCTTCGTCGGTAAACGTCTTCTGGATGCGCCGCGCAAAGGCGATATCGGCTTCGTCGAAGGCGACGGGGCCGAGCGCCATCATGTTTTCATGCATCGCCGTTTCCAGGGTAATATTCGGAAGAAGGTTCGTGGAAGCCGTATCGAAAACGATCTCCACGTCGGTCTCCGTCATCATCGCGGCACCGCGCGCGACTTTTTCCACCCGCGCGGCGAGATTGAGAGCCTGTGGCATGTCCGGTGCCCTGATGAGATAGAGCACCTCGGCCTGCGCCTGCACGACATTGGCAGCCCGTCCGCCGGCATCGGTGATGGCATAATGCACGCGGCAGTCCTGTGGCATATGTTCGCGCAGGAAATTGACGCCGACATTCATAAGCTCCACGGCATCGAGTGCGGATCGGCCGAGATGCGCAGCATTGGAAGCGTGGGCCGCAACGCCCTTGAACCGGTAATAATATTCCAGCACCGCGAGATTGTTTGTGGAGCGGACGGCGTTGAACGGTGCGGGATGCCAGGTGAGCGCCGTGTCCACGTCGTCGAACGCCCCCGCACGCACCATGAAGGTCTTGCCCGAGCCGCCCTCTTCGCCGGGGCAGCCATAGTAACGCACAGTTCCCGAAATACCGTTATCCTTCAAATGGTTGGCGAGCGCGACGGCGGCCATCAACGACCCGACACCCAGAAGATTGTGGCCGCAGCCATGTCCGGCCGCGCCTGGCGCAAGCGAACGCTGCTCGGCGATGCCCGCAATCTGGCTCATGCCCGCGAGTGCGTCGAATTCGCCGAGAAATGCAATGACCGGCTTGCCCGCGCCGGCTTCTGCGATGAAAGCGGTGTCCATGTCGGCAACACCGCGACGGACGCAAAAGCCCTCGTCCTCAAGGGCCTTTGCCAGCAGACCGGAAGAACTCTTCTCCTCGAATTTCAGTTCGGCAAGATCCCAAATCCTGTCGCTCAGCACCGCGCAGGCCGGCCGCATACCCTCGATCGCCGAAACGATCGCATCCACTGCTTCCTTGCTCATCTCATATCCTTGCTTTCCCCGGCGGTCAGCAGGCCTCCGGCATGACATATCGGTCCGGCAGGCGAGCCTGCCGGTCCTGCTGTTTTACCAATCCGAAGTGCCGCGGCGTCTGCGCCTCGACGCCGCAAGATTCCTCAGTCGACCGAGACTTCCCAGAGGCGGGCGTTCGACTGCCACACCGGCTGGCCCTTCAACGTCTTCGTCGCACCCCACACGTCGACCGTGTCGTAAAGGAAAATGCCCGGCGCCTCCTTCAGCATCAGCTCATGGAACGCGTCGAATATCTTCTGCCGCTTGGCCGGATCGGCTTCGACATAAGCCGCCTTCATCAATTCCACGGCCTTGGGATCGTCCCACATCAGTGAAGCATTCTTGTCTTTGTTGCCGACGTAAAAACTGTACATCAGCGCAGGGTCGAGCCGCGGGGCGACCGATTGCGAAATCACCTGATAGTTGCCGGACCGGCGGCGGTCGACTTGCGTTGCGTAATCGAGAACTTCGATCTGCACATTCAACCCGGCCTGCTGCATCATCGCCTGCGCCATAACCGCAGCGGGAAAGCTTGGAACATTGCCGCGCTTGTTGGCAATGATGGTGATCGGTTCGCCCTTGTAGCCGGCATCGGCCAATTCCTTCTTCGCCGCCTCGATGTCGTAGGGCAGCCTCTGCTTCTGGGTATCGTCAAAATAAACGGAATCCTGCGACACCATCGAGCCGTTCGCTTCGCCGGTTCCATTTGAGGCGGCGGCGACAAGCTCGCCGAGGTCGAGCGACATTGCCATCGCCCGCCGCACGCCGGGCTTGCTCAGCACCTTGTCGCGTGTCTGGATGTAGAACAGGTTCTTGCCGTTGTTGCGGGCGACGATCAGCTGCAGCTTATCGCTCGCCTTGATCTCCGGAATAAGGTCAGGCGATATCTCGGCGGTATCGAGGGCGCCGGACTCCAGTCCTGCCTTGACGGTGGATGCATCGGGAATGACCATGAACTTGATGCCGTCGGCCAAAGGTCGTTTCGAGCCGACCATCCCGTCCGGCTTGCCGTCATTTTCGGGAGAGACGTAGTCGGTGAACTTGGCGAGACGGATATACTCGCCCTTTTTCCATTCGTCCCACATGAACGGACCGGTCCCGACCGGTTTGACGAAACTGCCATCCGCGGCAAGGGAATCGGGGGAAATGATGGCGGTGTAACCGCATTCCGGACGCGACATCAGACCCAGAAAGACGGCCGAGGGCTTTTCGAGCGTGATCTGGACGGTCGATCCGTCAAGCGCCTTCACACCAGTCACGGGGGCGGCGCCGCCGGGCGCAAAATCGGAAAGGCACGTCCATTTCGTCTCGGGCTTGAGATAGCGGTTCCAGTTCCACACGACGTCGTCGGCGGTCAGCGGCTTGCCATTGTGGAATTTCACGTCGCTTCGAAGGCGGAATGTATAGGTAAGGCCATCGCCGGAAACGTCGACGCTCTTGGCGAGCAGCGGCTTGACCTCACCGCTATTGTTATAGCCGACCAGGCCCTCGACGATGTGCAGGATAACACCGTCGGTATTGCCGTCACGATTGACCCCGGGATTGCTGCTGCGCAGATCCGAACTCTGAGCCACGACGATGTCGCGCGCATGCCCGAGATCTGTCATACCGAGCAGCATCGTGCCGGCGAGAAGAATTTTCTTCATTGTTCTACCCTCTTTGTTTTGTCGATGATCAAGGTTGAAAATTGTCCCAGCAGGCCCGGGAGAGCCGGCCGATGGTTTCGAGCGCGATCGTGTAGCCCGGCGTGCCGTCCGCCATGGCCTGAGGCACGTCATCGGTGAATACGGCAATGGCATAGAAGGGCTCTTCGCCCAGATAAACGATGCCGGCATTCATGCGGCCGCGCTTGCCCGTGCCGCCCTTGTGCGCAACCACGGTGGCGAACGGCAATCTCGACGGGATCGCATAACGCAAGATCTGGTTCTTCAGGGTTTGAAGCGCGTAGCGGCAGAGCACCTGCGAGCAGCGCAATCTCTCCGCCGCTTCCTCCGAAGTCTGTGCATCGAGGATCGCCTGCAGGAGAAAAATCTGGTCGCGCGCCGTGGTGGTGGTAACCGAACGCAGCGAGTGATCAGGTGATAGGGCGAGCGGTGGAATTAAAAAACGATGATGCGTGGCGTCCATGCCGATCGACTTGCAATAGCCGTCCACTTCCTCGAGCGTCAGCCGCTCAAAGACCATTTTGGTGCAGACATTGTCGCTCAACACCATCATCCCGGTGATCGCATCGCGCAACGAAATGACGATGCCCGGCGTCAGATAGCGAAACATGCCGCTTGCCACTTCCTCGGCAAAGCGAGCCTCGTAGGTGATCGGCTCGTCGAGATCGAGCCGGCCTTCATGAACGGCCTTGAGCGCCGCCATCATGATCGATGTCTTCCGGGTACTGGCCGAAGGGGTTTCTTCGTCAGCGCCGCGCTCTATCGTTTCACCGGTGCGCAGGTTACGCACCATGAACCGGGTGACGAACGGCTGCGCTTCGCAGATTGCATGAAGTTGTTCGGCCGTATCGGCCGATGTCGTCACGATAGCCACGTTAATTCTCCAAACGCCATTTGAGTGTCACACCACCGCTTGCATTGTGGTCGAGCGCGGGGATGGCCGAGAGCAGACGACGCGTGTAGGGCTCTTTCGGATTGTCGAAGATCGTGCCGCGGTCGCCTTGCTCGACGATGCGGCCCTCCTGCATCACCACCACCCGGTCAGCCACCTGCTCGACCACGCCAAGATCGTGGCTGATGAAAAGACAGGAAAAGCCGTAGCGTTTCTGCAGATCCGAGAAGAGGTGGAGCACCTGCGCACGGACGGTAACGTCGAGCGCCGACACCGGCTCGTCGGCGATCAGGAATTTCGGCCGGCGCGCAACGGCCCGGGCAATGGCGACGCGCTGCCGCTGGCCGCCTGACAATTCGTGCGGATAGCGGCTGGCATAGTCCTTCCCGAGACCGACTTCCTCGAGCGTTTCGAAAGCCCGTCGCCGCTTGGCCTCGCCGCTCAGGTTCGGCACCAGACGCAGCGCCTCCTCGACAAGCGCGAGTATGGTCATGCGCGGATCGAGCGAGGAGTAAGGGTCTTGGAACACCATCTGGCAGTCCAGCCGGTAGTTCTTCCAATCCTCGTTACGGGACCGGCCCTGGAATTCGATCGTCCCGCCGCTTTCCCTGACAAGGCCGGCAATGGTGCGGCCGAGCGTCGTCTTTCCCGAACCGGAACCGCCGACGAGGGCGACCACTTCGCCTTCATAAACATTGATGCTGACCCCATGCAGGGCCCGCTTTCCCCGCGCCCTTTTCAGGAACGACCGGCGACCAGGATAATCGACGACGATGTTCTGCGCCGACACCATCGGTGTCTTGGTCTTATCGATGGCGCGCGATTCACCGCGATAGGGGAGCGCCGAGAGGAGCTTGCATGTGTAGGGATGCTGTGGCGCTGCGAGAAGCTTGTCGGCTCTGCCCTGCTCGACAATCGCGCCCTTCTCCATGACGATGATACGGCTGGTGTATCGGGCAACCATCGGCAGATCGTGGCTGATCAGCAGGACGGCGGTGCCTTCCGCGGTCGTCAGATCGACCATCAGCTCCATCACGTCGCGCTGAATGACGGCATCCAGCGCCGTGGTCGGCTCGTCGGCGATCAGCAATGCCGGTTTCAGCAGCATGACGGAGGCCAGCATGATGCGCTGGCGCATGCCGCCGGAAAACTCATGCGGGTAGGAAGTGAGGGCGCCTTCAGGGTTGAGAATGCCGACGCGCTCCAGCATGTCGAGGATGCGCGCACGCCGCTCCTGCGGCGCCAGCTTCGTATGCAGGACAAGCCCCTCCTCCAGCTGACGGCCGATGGTCATGGATGGATTGAGGGATGTCATCGGTTCCTGGAACACGACGCCGATCTCCCGGCCCCGCATCGCCCGAAGATCACTGTTGCTCATCGAAAGCACGTCGCGGCCCTTGTAGCGCACGGTTCCGCCCGTCACGCGAACCGCCGCCGGCAGTAGCGATATCAGCGCCCGGGTCGCCAGCGTCTTGCCTGAGCCGCTCTCGCCGACAATGCCGACAATCTCGCCTGGCGCTATGTCGAAGCCGACGTCCTTGACGACCTGTAGGCCGGTGCCTGCAACCTCAAGCGAGAGGCCGCAAACGTTCAAAAGCGTGTCGCCGGTCATTTCAGCCCCCTCATACGCGGATCCAGCTTGTCACGAAGGGCGTCGCCCAGAAGATTGATGCCGAGCAGCGTCAGCGCGATGCAGAGGCCGGGAAAAAGGCCGAGCCACACAGCCTGCTGGATGAACGGACGGCCGGCGGCAAGCATGTTGCCCCAGGTCGGCGCCGGCGGAGGCACACCTAGGCCCAGGAAGCTCAGGGCGCTTTCGGAGAGGATGGCCCAACCGAACATCGACGTGGCAAGCACGGTGATCGGGGCAAGGCAATTGGGCAGGATGTGACGGACCATCGTGAAAAGCTCGCTGTTGCCCATTATTCTCGACGCTTCGATGAATTCCCGCTCCCGCAACGACAAAACCGCGCCGCGCACGACGCGCGCCATGGACGGCGTGTAGGCAATGCCGAGTGCGAAGATGATGCCGTACTGATTGGCGCCGAATACGGCCAGCAGACCAAGCGCCAGCAGAATGCCAGGGAATGCCAGCAGCGCATTGTTGATCGCCATGATGACGCCGTCTGCCCAGCCGCGGACATAACCGCTGACAACGCCGATCAACGTGCCGAAGACGGTCGCGAAGCCGACTGTCAGCGTGCCGATCCATACGCTGGCCCGGGCGCCGACCATCAAGCGGCTGAGAACATCGCGTCCGAACTCGTCGGTCCCGAGCAGATGAGCGCCGCCGGGAGCAGCAAGCCTGACGGCAAAACCAAGTTTCATCGGGTCATATGGGGTCCAGAAAAGACCGACCGCGGCGGTGATCAGCAGGATGGCAATCAGAATGCTGCCGATGAGGCCGTTGAAAGTGAACTTTTTCATTCGGCAACCACCCGCGGATCGAAGAAGGGATAGAGGAGATCGACCACCAGATTGACCAGAACATAGGACAGCGCCACGAACAGCAGGCAACCCTGGATGACGGGGTAATCCCGGGCAAAGATGCTATCGACCATCAAACGGCCGAGGCCCGGAATGGTGAAGACGGTTTCGATCACCGCGATGCCCCCGAGCAGGTTGCCGAGGATCAGGCCGATAACCGTCCATGTCGGGCCAAAAGCATTCTTGAAGGCATGGCGCCAGAGGACCGCGCTTTCCGAAAGGCCCTTGGCGCGCGCATGCGTGATGTAATCGAGACGCAGGACTTCCAGCGTCGAAGCACGCGCCATGCGGATCAGAACGCCCATTTCGTGGATGACCAGCGTCATGATCGGCAGGACGAGATACAGGATCCCGCTGGCGATATTGTCGCCGACCGAGACATAACCGAGAACCGGCAACCAGCCGAGCTTCAGGCCGAAAAGCAGCAGCAGCAGGAGACCGAGCCAAAAGGTCGGAATGGAAAGCAGCACCGTCGCCGTGCCAACCAGCGCCAGGTCCGTCAGGCTGTTCTGTCGCCAGGCCGCGATCACGCCGGCGGGCACTGCGATGACGCTCGCCAGCAACACCGCAATGACAACAATTTCGGCGCTGACCAAGAAGCGGGACGCGACGAGCGGCAGCACCGCTTCGCCGTTGACGATGGAGCGCCCGAAATCACCCTGCAGAACGTTCCCTGCCCAGATTACGAATTGCTGGATCATCGATTTGTCGAGCCCGAGCTCGATGCGCATCGCCGCCACCTGGTCAGGCTGCGCCATGTCGCCGAGCATCAAAGCGGCGGGATCGCCGGGGATGAGCCGGATGAGTGCGAAAACGGTGACGGCCACGAGGGCGATCGTCGGCAATGCCATCAACAGGCGGTTAAGAATGAAGCGTATCATGTGTTCCCCACGATTGGCGGCAGAGCCTTCGCCGCCATCGGTTTCGTTAAGGGAGACTATGACGGAATGAAAAAATCTCCGCAATATTATGCGTATTCGTCATATGTTTATGCAGAATGATAGGATGCACGAAACGCTGCGCTTCCCATGCTCGTGAGAAGTAAGTTACTGTTTCAAATATCTTTTTGTGAAAGCTGGATCTGCCGTTTCAACGCATCGCTCAGAGATTGCGCTGCAATCGACAATGGAACGCCTGCAGCACGTGCAAGCCCGAACTGCTGACGTGCATGCGGAATGAACGGACGATGCACGACGGGAAGATGGCGATAGAGATTTGCATAGAAGCTGCTGATGATCGTGACACCGAGGCCGTGGGCGACATAGGAACAAGCGGAGCTGTTCGTATGGGTTTCGATCTTGACGATCTGCTTCACGCCCGCCTGTTTGAAGCTCTGATCGAGCGCCAGGCGATTGGGCCTTTGACGGCCGATGAGGATCAGCGGTACGTCGCGCAGGTCCTTGGCCGAGATCTCCGCCAGTTCTGCCAGCCGGTGATCCCTCGGGATGACGCAGACGCTTTCCCCGCTCGCCACCTGCTCGACTTCGATGCCGGGACCGATTTCCCCTTCCATGCGCAGGAAGCCGATATCGAGCACACGCTCCTCGACCAGCTTATTGATGGCAATGGTGGTGTCGAAAAACGTCTCGATGCGGACACTGGGGAAATCTCGCACGTAATCCACCAGCATGGCCGGCGCGAAGTTCTCCCACATGCTGCTTGGCAGACCGATCCGCACGATTTCCGGCCCTGCGGCGCCACTTCTCAGATCTTGGGCGTGCCCGGACATGCGATCCACGGCCAAGAGAATATTCTCTGCATCTCGGGCGAGGATGGCCGCCTCCGGCGTCGGGATCAGCCGCCCCTTGTCGCGTACAAAAAGGGTGATGGACAAATCCGCCTCGAGCTGCTGCAGGAGCCGGCTCACCCCCGACTGGCTGAGGCCCATGGCCTTGGCCGTCGCAATGGTCGAGCCGGTGGACATCAGCGTCCGCAAGACCTCGAGCTGTCTGATGTTCATCGTGAAGCGTCCTCTGCACCGGCGGCCCAGCGCCAGTCGGCAATGCTTTCCAAAAAAAGGCCCGCGGATTTGGCGAGGGGATATTTCTCGCCGCTGACGAGGCAATAGGTCACCGCCAGTTCCGGCGCCAATGGCACGAAACGCAGCGGCAGGGCTGCGTATTCGCCTGCGATGATGTCGCCCACCAGCGCGATCCCCAAAGCATTCGCAGCCAAAGCACAGGCACTGGCCACCGAATGTGCCTCGAGCAGCGGGCGCTGGCGTAGGCCGCCCTGGTAGAAAAGCGCCTCCAATTCGTGACGAACAGGCCGCTCCCGGTTGAGGACGATGAGGTCCTGCCCCTTGAGGTCCGATATCGTCAGAGCGCTCTGTTTTGCCAATGGATGATCGGTATGAAGAGCGCAGACGATGCGGGAGAAAAGCCGTTTCTCCTGCCGCAGTCCGGGCGTCGCCAGCGGCAGGCGAGCGAAACCGATATCGGCCTCTCCGTCCGCCACCATCCTCTCGATCGCCAGATAGCTGCCGGAAGCGAGTTCCACGCGCACCGGACCGTGGGCGCCGAAGAAGGCCTTGATCATGCGGGGAAGCACGGTGGATGACAGGCTGGCCGGGAAGGCAAGTCGCAGCAGCATGTCGCGTGAACGACCGCTTTCCAATTCCACCGCCGCCGTTTTCAGCTCCCGCAACCGATCCGAAATAGCGCGGATATCCGGCCCGAGCTGCCGGCCTTCGCGGGTCGGAGACAACCGGTTCTTGTCACGTTCGAACAGACGGACGCCGAGATAATCCTCAAGCTGCTGCAGCAATCGGCTGGCATTGGATTGTGAAATGCCGAGCTCCAGCGCGGCGGCGATCGTGGATCCCGTTGCCGCGATCGCATCATAGGCCTCGATATGCTTGAGGCTGATCCCTGCGCTGACTGCCCTGACCATGTGATGACTTTCCTCGGTAGCCTTATTCGAAAACTGCATAAGATTGCAGCGCTGTCAAAAGCAGTACAATTTCCGGTCTCGACCGAAGACCATGGAAAGAGTTTCGTCAATGACCACTGTTCTGCAGCGCATCGCAGCCCAGCTTTCATCCCGAAAGCATTTCTCTGAAACCGCCATCGAACGGGCAATCGATGCCGTCGCCGATACTTTTGGCTGCATGATCGCCGGCGCCGGAGATCCGGCCGCCACCGGCGTGACCGCGGCTTTTGCAAGAGAAATCGCGGGCGGAGGAACCGCCTGGCTTGTAGCAGGCGGCGGCGCCTCCTCCTCCATTGCCGCGCTCGTTAATGGAACTGCAGCGCATGCACTGGATTTCGACGACAATTTCCATCCTGCCCGTGCCCACGCATCCGCGGTCCTCGTCCCTGCATTGCTGGCCACGGTTACAGCAGGTCGCCCGGTGAGCGGTGGCGCTTTTCTGAGCGCCTATCTTGCGGGCCTGGAAGCGCAGGCTGCCGTGGGTTTCGGCGCCAATCCCTCGCATTACAACAGGGGCTGGCATGGGACGGCGACGGTGGGCGCAATCGGCGCTGCTGCGGGTGTGGCTCAGTTGCTGGGTGCAAGCGAGGAGGAGACGGCGCAGGCGATGAGCCTTGCAGCCTCGCTCGCCTGCGGCCCCAAAGGTCAGTTCGGTACTCTGGCCAAGCCGCTTCATGCAGGCATTGCAGCCCGAAATGCGGTTGAGGCGGCGCGGCTCGCCATTGCAGGCATCAGAGGCCGGCTCGACATCCTGGAAAGGCCGCAGGGATTTCTGGATCTTTTTGGCGGAGACGACCCGCGGGCATGGACGGATCTGCGACCGGAGTCGGCCCATATCATCGAAAGACGCGGCTTGGTCGCCAAGCGACATCCATGCTGCGCATCGACCCACCGGGCAATCGATGCGCTGCTCGAGCTTAAACGAGACTATGGACTGACGGCGGACGACATCGTGTCGATCGACACCAAGGTAGGCGTCTCCGCCTTTCGCAACCTCGCCTATGCGGAACCCGCAGACGAGATGCAGGCCCGCTTCTCGATGCAATACTGTCTGGCGACGGCCTTTCTGAATGGATCCGTCAGCCTTGGCGATTTCACGCGCTCTGCCGTTTCGCGCCAGGATGTGAGGATGCTGGTAAAACGCATAACGATGGAATCCTATTCGGCGGACGAAGAAAGAGGAAGTGAACGCTTGCCGCATATTGTCACCGTGCGGCTGTCGGACGGGACGACGCTACGCCGACAACGTCTCCATGCAAAGGGTTCCCTGGAAGACCCGCTGAGCACGCAGGAGCGCCGCGAAAAATTTGAAGACTGCCTGAAATGGGGAAATCGTCAACCGAGCTGCGACCTCTACGCGCGCCTCAGAAGACTGAATGAGGCCGCAGACCTGTGGACCGAGCTTGGTATGACGAACCACAGCCGGTAAGCTGAATTGCTTGCGGAACCTGAGACCGTATAACCCCTGTCAATCCGGGCTTTTCGTGACTTCGCGTTCGGCAGGTTGCTTCAGCCGCCCCGACCTGCTTTGGCGAGGCTGAGACTGCCAGCGCGGATCCGGCAATCCTCTGCCGGATATGGCTGTCCGGCGCTCGCAAGAACAGATCTTCCTCACTGCGCCCGCAGAACTTCGTTCCAGTGCGCGATCAGCCGCGCTCGCTTCACCTGGTCGAGATAGACCATCAGCCCGGGGCTGACAGGCACTGGCCGAAGTTGCGAACCGAGCAGCTCCTGCAGCGTATTGGCGGTGTTCTCGCCGGCCACCTCTGGGCTGACCGCGGGGATCTGCAACTCGCGCGCCATGATCGTCTGGCCCTCCTTCGACATGAAAAAGGTAAGGTAGCGACGCCCGAGCTCCGGCTCGGCGGCCGCCTGCGGCACCAGCCCGATCCTCGACATCACCACCGTATAGTCCTTCGGCAGCACGATCCCGACATCAGGATGCCGCGAAGCCCAGTCGGCGGCGTAGGAGCCGAGGATATTGTAGCCGAGCACGAAGCGCCCGTCGGCAACGCGTTCGAGGATCGCCGAGCTCGTCGAGTAAAGCTTGACGCCGGCCGCGCCCATCGCCCCGATCACCGACCAGATGTCGCCGAATTGCTCCTGGTCGCGCGCCATGAACAGAAAGCCGACACCGGACCGCTCGATATCGTAGGTGCTGATCCGGCCATAAACCGCATTGCCCTTGCGCTTCAGATAGTCGACGAGTTCCGCCCGCGAGCTTGGCACCGGCTCATGCGCGAAGCTCGGCTTGTGATAGACGAAGACCGCCGGCTCAAAAGTCAGCGCATAAGCGGTGTTGCGCCAGTTCGCCCATTTCGGCCATGCGGCGCTCATCGGCAGATTGCTGACCTGCGCATAGCCGTCATTCGAAAGCTTCACCTGCAGGTCCATCGCCGAGGAGAAGGCAAAATCCGCCGTCTTCTTGCCGGCATCCGTCTCCCCGACGATCCGGTCATAGATTTCGCCGGTCAGCATATCCTCATATCTGACCGCGACATCGGGATTGGCCTCCTGAAAACCCCGGATCATCGGCTGCGCCAGCGGCTCGTCGAGCGAGGAATAAACGGTCAGCACCGGCGCCTCGGCCTTGCCCGATTTCGCCGGAAAAAAGACCTGATCGGCAAGGGCAAAACCCGGCCAGAACGCCAGCAGCAGGATGAAAATTCTCCTCATGCCGCAACAATGCCCGAGCGCGGCGGGAGGAGCAAGGGCGCGCCGGAGCGAGGCCTTCCGCAAGGCCGGCTCAACTCGATCACTGGTCGTTTTCGGCGCCGACTAGCAAGCTTTGACCAAGCCGTATATTTCGTTTCCGCCAACTTTCACCACAAAGGATTAGCAAACAAGGTCGTCCTTCACCCTTTTAGAGTATTGATGAAGACCGGCGACGATATATGGTCGCGCTACCGCGTCAAAACGTCGACGCCGCCCGAATTGCTTTTTCGGGGGACGACTCTGCGCGACAAAAACTCTAAAAATAGCTAGGTTATTCCGGGAAGATCCATGGGAGGGGTCATGGAACGACGACTGAGCGCTATTCTCGCTGCGGATGTCGTCGGCTACAGCCGACTGATGGGCATCGATGAGTCAGGCACGCTGCAGGCGCTGAACCGCCATCGCTGCGAGCTCGTCGATATCAGGATTTCGGACTATAAGGGCCGGATCGTCAAACTCACCGGCGACGGCATCCTGGCCGAATTCCAGAGTGTGGTGAATGCCGTCGCCTGCGCCGCCGAAATCCAGCGCAGCATGTCGACCCGCAACGAGAACGTTCCGAAGGATGAGCGCGTCGAGTTCCGCATCGGCATCAATCTCGGCGACGTCGTCGTCGAAAACGGCGACATTTTCGGCGACGGCGTCAATCTCGCCGCGAGACTCGAGCGTATCGCCGCCCCCGGCGGCATCGCCGTGTCGGCCTCGGTGCGCGATCAGGTCGGCTCGCGCCTCAATCTCGGCTTCGAATTTATCGGCGAGCACATGCTGAAGAACATCCGCCAGCCGGTGCAGGTCTATACCGTCACCCTCGCGCCACCCTCTTCCGCCAAGCTCATCGCGCAGAACCGCAATACCTGCTTCATCGCCGTGTTGCCTTTCACCAACATGAGCGGCGACGCCGACCAGGATTATTTCTCCGACGGCATAACCGAAGACATCATCACCGATCTCTCCAAGATCTCCAGCCTGCACGTCGTGCCGCGCAATACGATCTTTACCTACAAGGGCATCTCGGTGAAGTTGAAGCGGCTCGCCCAGGAACTCGGCGTGCGCTATGTGCTCGAAGGCAGTGTGCGCATCTTCGACAAGCGCGTGCGCATCTCCGGCCAGCTGATCGACACCGCCAATGGCGACCATCTCTGGGCCGAGCGCTACGACCGTGACCTCACCGACATCTTCGCCATCCAGGACGAGATCACCCATGCGATCGTCGGCCAGCTGAAGGTGCGCCTGCTGCCGGAGGAGAAGAAGGCGATCGCCAACGAGCCTACCGCCAATGTCGAGGCCTATACCTATTATCTCCGGGGTCGCCAGCTTTCCCACACCTGGACGAAATCCTACCTGCAGCTTGCCAGGCGCATGTTCTGCAAAGCAGTCGAGCTCGATCCGGACTATGCCCGCGCCTATGCCGGCATCGCCGATTGCGACGCCGCCATCCGCGACTGGGCGCCCGACGATGTGCCGCTGACACGCATCCTCGAGATGAGCGCCCGCGCGCTCGCGCTCGATCCCGATCTTCCGGAGGCCCATGCCTCGCACGGCTTGGCGCTGCATCAGAGCGGCTATGATGATCGGGCGGCGGCGGCCTTCGAGCGCGCCCTGACGCTCGATCCGAACCTCTTCGAGGCGAATTTCCATTATGCCAGGTTCTTCTTCATGCACGGAAACTTTGCCGAATCCGTTCAATATTTCACCCGCGCCGCAGAAATCCGCCCTGACGACTACGTCTCGCCGATCCATCTGATGGCCGCCTACCATTCGCTCGGCCGTGGGGTAGACAGGGAAAACTGGGCCCGCCTCGGCTTGCTGCGGGCCGAACGCGCGCTGAATCTCAACCCGGAAAATTCCGGCCCCGCCCATCGCGGTGCGCTGGCGCTTGCCCATCTCGGCGATGTCAAACGCGCACGCGACTGGGCGGCGCGGGCGATCGCCATCGATCCCGACGACATTGTCGCCCAGTATAATCTCGCCTGCGTCTATTCCGTCCTCGGCGATGTCGACCAGGCGATCGGCCTTTTGGAGAAGCTGCTGCCGAACAGCTCCGTCTACCATATCAAATGGTTCAACAATGATTCCGACCTCGACAATATCCGCGAGGACCCGCGCTTCCAGAAGCTGATCGCCGCCGCGATGACGCAGCGCGAGGAGATGGAAAGAACGGGCAGCTGAGATCGATCTTTATCCGGCCCGTTCAGCAATCTTCAAAATCGCTGTGACAACCCGTCTTCACCCCTGTAACGTCGCTTGAAAAACAGGGGAACATCCGTGCGCATCCTGCTCACCGAAGACAATATCGCGCTGGCAGACGGGCTCTCGGCGATCTTGCGCGGCACGGGCCATGCCGTCGATGTGGTCCATGACGGGGCCTCCGCCAATGCCGTCATCGCGGCGGAAAATTTCGACCTTGTCATCCTCGACCTCAACCTGCCCGAGATGGACGGGCTCGACGTGCTGCGCGCCATGCGCGCCCGGCAGAATCAGGCGGCCGTCCTCATCCTGACGGCGCGGGGAGCGCCGGAGGAGCGGGTAAAAGGCCTTGATCTCGGGGCCGACGATTATCTGATCAAGCCCTTCGACATCGCCGAATTCGAGGCCCGTGTGCGCGTTCTGCTGCGCCGCCAGGCCGGGCTGCGTTCGGCGACAGTCGGCTTCGGCGGCATTTCCTTCGACCTCAATTCCCGTACCTTCTCCGCCGGTTCCACCCCTCTTGATATTCCCGCCCGAGAACTTGGCCTGCTCGAAATCCTCTTCATGCGGGCCGGCAAGGTCGTCGCCAAGGAGGCGATCATACAGTCGCTGACCGCCTTCGACGACGACATTTCCGCAAACGCCATCGAGCAATATGTCAGCCGGCTGAGAAAGCGCCTTTCGCCGCACGGCCTGACGGTCAAGACTGCCCGCGGCATCGGCTATTATCTCGACAAGCTGCCCGAGGTTTCATGAAGGCCGCCTATTCTCTCAGGCGCCGGCTGCTCTTCTGGCTGCTCGTCTCCACGGCCGTCATCGGCATGCTGGCGCTTGCCGACACCTATCGCGAGGCTGTGCAGACCTCGAACATCGTCTCCGACCGAGTTCTCGCCGGCTCCGCGCTCGCGATCGCCGAACGCGTCGTCGTCGCCGAAGACGGCACGCTGCAGGTCGATATCCCCTATGTCGCGCTCGAAATGCTGACCTCGGCCGCGCAGGACCGCGTCTTCTACCGCGTCGACGGCCCGCCGGGCCAATTCATCACCGGCTACCAGGCTCTGCCGGTCCTGCAGAAGACACCGAGCGGTGCGGCGGCCTTCGCCGACGACACCTTTCGTGGCGAGCCGATCCGCATCGCCACGCTCGAACGCTCCGCCTCGACCGGCATCCGCTCGGTGCCCTTCGTCGTGACCGTCGCCGAAACCACCATCGCCCGCCGGCAATTGACCCAGGCGATCCTCGTGCGTTCGGCACTGCGCCTCGCCGTCATGATCGCCGGCGCGGCGGTCATCGTCTGGATCTCGGTCACGGTGGCGCTCCGCCCACTCTACAAGCTCGGCGACGCCATCGGCGAACGCAGCCCTGACGATCTGCATCCGATCGAACAAACCGTGCCGAGCGAGGTCGAGCCGCTGGTCGATACGGTGAACTCGTTCATGGTCCGCCTGGAGTCGGCGCTCGAGGCGCTGCGCAATTTCACCGGCAATGCCAGCCACCAGTTGCGCACGCCGCTGGCGATTATCCGCACCCAGCTTGCGCTTTCGGCCCGCGCTGGCTCACTCGGTGAGGCCCAGGCGGCAGCGCTGAAGGGAGACCAGGCCGTTGCGCATGCGGAGCGCATCCTTGCCCAGCTTTTGCTGATGGCGAAGATCGACGCCGCCACGGCCAAGGAGGCGCTGACCGCCTCTGCCATCGATCTCGCCGCCATCGCCCAGGAAATTACCGGCGAACAGATCCCGGCCGCTGCCGTCGCCGGCATCGATCTCGGCTTCGAGGGTGAGAGCCCGGCGATGATCCGCGCCGAGCCGCTGCTGATCGGCGAAATGCTGCGCAATCTTGCCGGCAATGCCATCGCCTATGCCGGCAAGGGGGCTGAAGTCACTGTCCGCGTCATCGCCGCCGCCGAGACGGTCCGCCTGGAAGTCGAGGACAACGGCCCCGGCATTCCGCGCGAGAAACTGGAGGCGGTGCGCCGCCGTTTTTCGCGCGGCAATGATTCCGCCGCGCCCGGCGCCGGCCTCGGCCTGCCCATCGTTGAAGAAATTGCCAATCTTTTCAACGCCGTCATAATACTCGAACCCGGCACGGGCTGCCGCGGGCTGAAGGTGGCCGTTACCTTTGCCAAGGCGCCGTAAAAGCCGCCACCACCCCGGCCTTTGCACCTTGCATTCTTTCGCTGCATTGCACAGACTGACTTTGGGAACAGCAAGACGCACGACGATGCGCGCCGGATAAAAGAGAAATATGTCGATCAAAGCCAGCATTTATCACCTGACGCATTATATCTATGACAAGCCGGTTCGCCTCGGCCCCCAGATTATCCGGTTGAAACCGGCCTCGCATTCGAAGACGCGGGTGCTCAGCCACTCGCTGAAGGTCACGCCCTCCAACCACTTCATCAATCTGCAGCAGGATCCCTACGGCAACTATCTCGCCCGCTACGTCTTCCCGGACCCGGTAACGGAGTTCAAGATCGAGGTCGACCTCGTCGCCGACATGACGGTCTACAACCCGTTCGACTTCTTCGTCGAAGAAGAAGCGACCAAATGGCCCTTCGATTATCCCGAAACGATCCGCGAGGATCTGTCGATCTACATGACGCCCGAGCCGGCCGGCCCGCGCCTGAAGGCGCTGCTGCCGACGCTCGACTGGTCGCCCGGCCAGTCGACGGTGGATATGGTCGTCGGCCTGAATGCCCGCCTGCAGCGGCAGATCGGCTATGTCATCCGCATGGAAGCCGGCGTGCAGACGCCGGAGGAAACGCTGGAAACAGCCAAGGGCTCGTGCCGCGACACCAGCTGGCTGCTCGTCCAGATCCTGCGTCATCTCGGCCTTGCCGCCCGCTTCGTCTCCGGTTATCTCATCCAGCTGACGCCGGATCTGAAGGCGCTCGACGGCCCCTCCGGCACCGAAGTCGATTTCACCGATCTGCATGCCTGGGCGGAAGTCTATCTGCCGGGTGCCGGCTGGGTCGGCCTCGACCCGACCTCCGGCCTCCTGACCGGCGAAAGCCATATTCCGCTGGCCGCAACGCCGCATTACCGTAATGCCGCGCCGATCTCCGGCGGGTATTTCGGCGAGGCCGAAACCGAATTCGCCTTCGACATGAAGGTCTCTCGCGTCGCCGAACATCCGCGCATCACCAAGCCCTTCTCGGACGAAAGCTGGGAGGAGCTCAACGAACTCGGCGAGAAGGTCGACCGTGTCCTCGAAGCCGAGGACGTACACCTGACGATGGGCGGCGAGCCGACCTTCGTTTCGATCGACGACTTCCAGTCCGAAGAGTGGAACACCGCCGCCGTCGGCCCGACCAAGCGCGAAAAGGCCGACAGCCTGATCCGCCGGCTGCAGGAGCGCTTCGCTCCCGGCGGCTTTCTGCATTACGGCCAGGGAAAATGGTATCCGGGCGAAAGCCTGCCGCGCTGGACCTTCTCGCTCTACTGGCGCCGCGACGGCAAGCCGATCTGGCAGAACCTCGATCTGGTCGCCGCCGAAGGCAGGGATACCGGTGTCGCGGCCGAGGATGCCGAAAAGCTGCTGACGGCGATCGCAAAAGAACTGGCGATCAAGCCCGACATGGTGCAGCCGGCCTTTGAGGATCCGGCCGACTGGATCATCAAGGAAGGCAATCTTCCCGACAATGTCGATCCGGCGAATTCGAAGCTGAAGGATCCCGAGGAACGCAACCGCATCGCCCGCGTCTTCGATCGTGGCCTCACCGTCCCCACCGGTTACATCCTTCCGGTCCAGGCATGGAACGCCAGGGCCGCCGAAAGCCGGGTCTGGGTCAGCGAGAAATGGCGCACCCGCCGCGGCAGGATCTTCCTTGTGCCTGGCGACAGCCCGATCGGCTACCGCCTGCCGCTCGGCACCCTGCCCTATGTCCCCCCGGCACGCTATCCCTATATCCATCCCGCCGATCCGACGATCCCGCGCGAACCGCTGCCTGACGTTTTCGTACCGGCCGGCCGCGCCATGCCGGAAGCCTCCTTCCACGCCGGCGAGAACAATCGCAGCCGGATCGAACAGACGCTCGGAGAAATCGGCGGCGCCGTGCGCACCGCCATGTCGGTCGAGCCGCGTGACGGCAGGCTCTGCGTCTTCATGCCGCCGGTCGAGCGGATCGAGGATTATCTTGAGCTGATCGCCGCTGCCGAAAACGCTGCCGCCGAGCTCAAGCTTCCCGTCCATATCGAAGGTTATCCGCCGCCGCAGGACGAGCGCATCAACGTCATCCGCGTCGCCCCGGATCCCGGCGTCATCGAGGTCAACATCCATCCGGCATCCAACTGGAAGGATTGCGTCGATATCACCACGGCAATTTACGAGGAGGCGCGCGCCACCCGGCTCGGCGCCGACAAATTCATGATCGACGGCCGTCATACCGGCACTGGCGGCGGCAACCATGTCGTCGTCGGCAGCGCCAATCCGAACAACAGCCCGTTCCTGCGCCGTCCGGATCTGTTGAAGAGCGTCGTCCTCCACTGGCAGCGCCACCCCTCGCTCTCCTACCTCTTCTCCGGCATGTTCATCGGCCCGACCAGCCAGGCGCCGCGCATCGACGAGGCTCGCCACGACAGCCTCTACGAGCTGGAGATCGCCATGGCGCAGATCGCGGCTCCCGGCCGCGGTCAGCCGCCGCTGCCATGGCTCGTCGACCGCCTGTTCCGCAATCTCTTGACCGATGTCACCGGCAACACCCACCGCGCCGAGATTTGCATCGACAAGCTGTTTTCGCCCGACGGCCCGACCGGCAGGCTCGGCCTCATCGAGTTCCGCGGCTTCGAGATGCCGCCGAACGCACGCATGTCGCTTGCCCAGCAATTGCTGGTGCGCGCGCTGATCGCCCGCTTCTGGGTCAACCCGGTCAACGGCAAGTTCGTCCGCTGGGGCACGACCCTGCACGACCGCTTCATGCTGCCGCATTTCGTCTGGGCCGATTTCCTCGACGTGCTCGCCGATCTTCGCGAAAACGGCTTCGACCTCAACCCGGAATGGTTCAAGGCCCAACTCGAATTCCGCTTCCCCTTCTGCGGCGAAGTCGAATACGAGGGCTCGAAGCTGGAACTGCGCCAGGCGCTGGAGCCTTGGCATGTCATGGGTGAGGAAGGCGCGGTCGGCGGCACCGTGCGCTACGTCGACTCCTCCGTCGAGCGGCTTCAGGTGCGGTTCGAAACCAGCAATATGGCGCGCTACACCGTTACCTGCAACGGCCGCATCGTGCCGCTGACGCCGACCGGCACCTCCGGCGTATCGGTCGCCGGCGTCCGCTACAAGGCATGGCAGCCGGCTTCGGGCCTGCACCCCGTGCTGCCGGTCAACACACCTTTGACATTTGACATTTATGATACATGGTCGAAGCGTTCGATCGGCGGCTGCATCTATCATGTTGCCCATCCGGGCGGCCGGACCTATGACACCTTCCCGGTCAACGGCAACGAGGCGGAAGCAAGGCGGCTCGCCCGCTTCGAACCGTGGGGGCATACGGCAGGCGGTTATATCCCGCGCGCCGAGACGGGTTCGCTTGATTTCCCGCTGACGCTGGATCTGCGGCGGCCCGTCGGAATTTGAGCCGGATCGAGGCCAAGGGCTGAGGCCGGGGTTGGGATGTGAGTTTTGATGGGTAAAAGGCCCGCAGCGGAGCGCAAGGGTGAGGCAGAGGTTCGCATCGGCAAGGATGCGTCCTTCGACTATGCGCCGCTTCCCGGCACCGCCGACGAGATGGTCGACAACAATGGCGTCGTCCGCCCCGTCTGGCAGCGTTTCCTCTCGCATCTGATCGCAATGCCGGAAAAGGATCTCGCCGAACGTTTCGCCCGCGCCGACCGCTACCTCAGAGATGCCGGCGTCTTCTACCGCGCCTATGGCAGCAAGGGCACCGGCGAACGCGCCTGGCCGATCTCGCATATCCCGGTGCTGATCGACGAGCGCGAATGGCAGGCGCTGTCGGCGGGCCTCGTCCAGCGCGCCGATCTGTTGGAAGCGATCGTCGCCGATATCTATGGCGACAACCGGCTGGTGGAGGAAGGGGTCCTGCCGCCGGCGCTGATCGCCGCCAATCCCGAATTCCAGCGCCCGCTCTCCGGCATCAGACCTGCATCCGGCCACTACCTGCATTTCTGCGCTTTCGAGATCGGCCGCGGGCCTGACGGCAACTGGTGGGTGCTCGCCGACAGGACGCAGGCGCCGTCGGGCGCCGGTTTCGCGCTGGAAAGCCGCGTCGCCACCACCCGCGCCTTCTCGGACATCTACGCCGAAACCCCGGTCCACCGCCTCGCCTCCTTCTTCGGCGCCTTCCGCGATGCGCTGCAGGGCATGAAACATTCCGGCGACGACCGCATCGCCGTGCTGACGCCGGGCCCGGCCAACGAGACCTATTACGAGCATGCCTATATTGCCCGTTATCTCGGCTTCATGCTGCTCGAGGGCGAGGATCTGACCGTCGTCAAAGGCCGCGTGATGGTGCGCACCGTCGCCGGCCTGAAGCCGATCGGCGTGCTCTGGCGCCGTCTCGATTCCGCCTTCGCCGACCCGCTGGAGTTGAACCAGAATTCGCATATCGGCACGCCCGGCCTGGTCGAAGCCTTGCGCACCGAAAGCGTCACCATCGTCAATGCGCTCGGCACCGGCATTCTCGAAACCCGGGCGCTTCTGGCCTTCATGCCGACCATCTGCCGCCGTCTGTTGGGGCAGGATCTGCGGCTGCCCTCGATTGCGACCTGGTGGTGCGGCCAGGAGGAAGAGCGCGAGCACGTCGCCAAGAATATCGAGAAGATGGTGATCGGCCCGGCCTATTCCCGGGCGCCCTTCTTCGATGACGACGGCGAGTCCGTGCTCGGCTCGTCGCTGCGGGCGACCGCTAGGGATTCCATCACCGATTGGCTGAGTTCGGACGGACCCAAGCTGGTCGGCCAGGAGGTCGTCACACTCTCGACGACGCCCGCCTGGGTGGACGGCAAGCTGGTGCCGCGGCCGATGTCGCTGCGCGTCTTCGCCGCCCGCACCGCAAACGGCTGGCAGATCATGCCCGGCGGTTTTGCCCGCATCGGCTCCGGCGCCGATGTCGCGGCGATCGCCATGCAGTCGGGCGGCGCGGCCGCCGATGTATGGATCGTCAGCGACAAACCGGTCGAGCGTCACACGCTGCTGCCGGCCGAAGGCAGCTTCACCCGCAACATGCCCGGCAGCCTGCCGAGCCGGGCGGCCGACAACCTGTTCTGGCTCGGCCGCTACATCGAACGCGCCGAAGGGGCGTTGCGCATCCTGCGCGCCTGGCATGCGCGTTATGCCGAGGCCGCCGATCCGAGCCAGCCGCTGCTCGCCGATGTCTCGGCCTATCTCGCCGCCGTCGATATTGATACTGCCGAGGCAGTGCCGGAAACGCTTTTGCGCAACATCGAAAGCGCAGTTTATTCGGCGAGCAACATTCGCGACCGTTTCTCGCCGGATGGCTGGCTGGCGCTCAACGATCTCGCCAAGACCGCCCGCCGTTTCCGTGTCACCGTCACTGCCGGCGACGACGCCAGCCACGCGATGACCATTCTTCTGCGCAAGCTCGCCGGTTTTGCCGGCCTCGTGCACGAGAACATGTATCGCTTCATGGGTTGGCGCTTCCTCTCGCTCGGCCGCTATATTGAGCGCGGCCTGCACATGACCCGCCTCCTCGGCCACATGTCCGGCCCGGAAGCACCCGACGGCGCGCTCGACATGCTGCTGGAGATCGGCGACAGCGTCATGACCCACCGCCGCCGCTACAACGTCAATACGGCGCGGCTGACGGTCACCGACCTCTTGGCGCTAGATCCGCTCAACCCGCGCTCGGTGCTCTTCCAGGTGAACGAGATCCACCACGAGGTCGAGCAATTGCCGAATGCCCTGATCAACGGCCAGATGTCGCCCTTCTACCGCGAGGCGATGCGGCTTCATTCCGGTCTGGCGGTAATGACGCCGGAGGGCATGGGGCCTGAGGTCTATCAGCGGTTCGAACGCGAATTGGAGCAGCTTTCCGACCTGCTCGCCCAGACCTATCTCGGGTGACGGCAGTGCTTTACGACCTCTCGCTCCGCATGAGTTACATCTACGACGTCCCGGCATCCGGCGCTCGCCATATCATGCGCCTGATGCCGCTGTCGCTGACCAACCGGCAACGCCTGGTCGCCGGTTCCATCACGATTTCGCCGACGCCGGACGAGCAGTCGCATTTCGCCGATTTCTTTCAACACCCCGCCACCTCCTTCATGCTGCGCGCGCCGCACGAGGCGCTCGATATTCGCATGCAGGCCCGCGTGCAGGTCGAGAGCCAGCCGATCGCCGCCGATTTCTCGCCGCTGCTTGCCAACCTGCCCGAGGAGATAGCAGGCATCTGGTCGCTGGCGCCGGATTCGCCGCACCACTTTCTCGGCGACAGCCCGCGCCTGACGCAGACGCGCGAGATCGCCGACTATGCACGAAGCTGCGCCAAGCCCGATCTGACGGCGATGCAGATCGCCCATGCGCTCTGCACCCGCATCAACAAGGATTTCACCTACGATCCCGACGCGACGACGGTCGACACGACGCCGCTCGAGGCTTTCAAGCTGAAGCGCGGCGTCTGCCAGGATTTTACCCACATCATGACCCTGGCGCTGCGAAGCCTCGGCATTCCGGCAGGTTACGTCTCCGGCTTCCTGCGCACCATCCCGCCGCCTGGCAAGGAACGGCTGGAAGGGGCCGATGCCATGCATGCCTGGGTCAGGATCTGGTGCGGCGAGACGATCGGCTGGATCGAGCTCGACCCGACCAACGACATCCCCGCCGGCACCGACCACATCGTCGTCGCCTATGGACGCGATTATTCCGACGTCGTCCCCGTTATCGGTGTGTTGAAAAGCTATGGCGGCCAGCGCGCGGTCCAGGCGGTCGACGTGATCCCGCTGAAATAAGCCAATCCCAAAACTGGAAAAAACCGGCGATTCGTTAAAATTCTATTGACGCCGTAAGGTCGCCGTAAAGAACCAGCATGCGTTAATCACCTGACAGGGTTTCCAGTTGGGTGAACATGATGAGCACCTCCATTTTGCTTCCCTGCCTGCGTCGCATGTTCAGCGATCGAGGCGGTAATTTCGGTATCATGACGGCGGTTTTGACGCCGGTTCTTCTCGGCGCTGCCGGCATGGCGGTCCATGTTGGCGATATGTTGCTCTCCAAGCAGCAACTGCAGGAAGCCGCCGATTCGGCGGCGCTTGCCACCGCCACCGCGCTGGCGAATGGCACGATCCAATCCTCTCAGGCCGAAGCCTTCGCGCGGAATTTCGTCGCGGGGCAAATGGCGAATTATCTGCAAAGCGGCGTCGATATTAAAAGCGCGACGGGCGTTAGCGTGCAGACAAACACATCGGGAAATTCGACATCCTACCAGGTGACGGTTTCGCCGAGCTACGACCTGACGGTCAATCCGCTGATGCAGGCGGTCGGCTTCACCACGCAGCACCTTTCGACATCAGGCACGACGGTCGGCGGCCATTCACAGACCCAAGGCTCGATCTCTATGTTCCTCGCACTCGATAAATCGGGGTCGATGGGAGAGCCTACCACCACCGTGACGACGGAATCATACACCTATAAATGCAACCCTCACCTCAACAACAAAGGTAAGACAGTCTACGACACCTGCACCGGCACGCGTACGCGTTATTACACAAAAATAGAAGCTCTGAAGCTCGCCGCGGGCAATCTTTTTGCTCAGCTCAATAGCGCCGATCCTAATGCCGAATATGTACGCACAGGCGCAGTATCCTACGATATCATTGAATACCCAGCTAGCAGCCTCGCCTGGGGAATTACCGGTGTAACCAGCTATGTCAACGCACTTCAGGCGAATGGCGGCACGAATTCAAGCGGCGCAATGAACACGGCTTACACGTCGTTGGTCGCTAAGAATGCCGCAGGGAACGACGCCGAAGATTCCGCCCACAAGCTGAAGACCGGCCAGATACCCAAGAAGTACATCGTCTTCATGACGGACGGCGACAATAACAACGACAGCAGCGGCGGCCGTTCATATGACACGCTGACCAAGGCGACATGCGACACTGCCAAGTCTAAGGGCATCGAGATCTATACGATCGCCTTCATGGCGCCCCCGGGCGGACAAGCGCTGCTGCAGTATTGCGCCTCAGACGGCTCCCACTATTTCCAGGCGGAAAAAATGGAAGACCTACTCGCCGCGTTCAAGGCGATCGGAGCGAAGGCCTCCGCACAGGTAACGCGCCTGACGAACTGACGATACCGCCAGTCGAAAGCCGATCAAAAAAGCCGCGCCGGAACAAACCGGCGCGGCTTTTCGTGATCGCTACCCATCCATCCGATCGGGAAAAACGTTTGTAATCAATCCGCTCGAACCCCGTGAATATGAAGGTTTCGCAAATTTTTCGTTTGCCCAAATCCTTTGTTGCAAGTGCTTCCTAACGATGCATAAACTGTGGTCCGCGCAAGCGACAAATCGATTAAATCAGGCATAACACCCTGAAACCAAATTAAAATTGGCGAGATCTGACCATGAATACCGTTTCCAAGCCGGTTATCCCTTCTCCCGCTCCCCGCAGTTCAAGGCCGGAAATTCTCGCTGAAGAAATCATCGAACGTCTGACCTACCGCATCGGCAAGGACGCCAAGGTGGCAAAGCCGCATGACTGGCTGACGGCGACGATTCTGGTAGTGCGCGACCGCATCATCGACAAGTGGATGGCCTCCACCCGTGAGGTCTATGCGACGGGCGCCAAGCGCGTCTACTATCTATCTCTCGAATTCCTGATCGGCCGCCTGATGCGCGACGCCATCTCGAATCTCGGCCTGATGGAAGAGGTGCGCGATGCGCTCGCCTCGCTCGGCGTCGATGTCAACGTCATCGCCGGACTTGAGCCGGATGCCGCACTCGGCAATGGCGGCCTCGGTCGTCTCGCCGCCTGTTTCATGGAGAGCATGGCGACCGTCGACGTCCCGGCCTATGGCTACGGTATCCGCTATGTCCATGGCCTCTTTCGCCAGCAGCTGGCCGACGGCTGGCAGGTGGAACTGCCCGAAAACTGGCTCGCCCACGGCAATCCGTGGGAGTTCGAGCGTCGCGAGAGCTCCTATGAAATCGGCTTTGGCGGTTCCGTCGAATTCATCACCACCCATGACGACCAGCCGCGCTACGTCTGGAAACCGGCCGAGCGCGTCATCGCCGCCGCCTTCGACACGCCGGCCGTCGGCTGGCGCGGCAAACGCGTCAACACGCTACGCCTCTGGTCGGCGCAGCCGATCGATCCGATCCTGCTCGATGCCTTCAATGCCGGCGACCACATCGGCGCGCTGCGCGAAAGCAACAAGGCCGAAAGTCTGACCCGGGTTCTCTATCCGGCCGACGCAACCTCGGCCGGTCAGGAATTGCGCCTGCGTCAGGAATTCTTCTTCTCGTCCGCTTCGCTGCAGGACATCCTGCGCCGCCACCTGCAGCAATATGATGATTTCACCTCGCTGCCGGACAAGGTAGCGATCCAATTGAACGACACCCATCCCGCCGTCTCGGTCGCCGAACTCGTGCGTCTGCTCTGCGACGTGCACGGCATGGATTTCGAACAGGCCTGGGAGATCACCCGCCACACCTTCTCCTATACCAATCACACGCTTCTGCCCGAAGCGCTGGAAAGCTGGCCGGTGCCGCTGTTCGAGCGCCTGCTGCCGCGCCACATGCAGATCGTCTATGCGATCAACGCCAAGATCCTGCTCGATGCCCGCAAGACCAAGAACTTTTCCGACAGCGAAATCCGCTCGATCTCGCTGATCGAAGAAAGCGGCGACCGTCGCGTGCGCATGGGCAACCTCGCCTTCATCGGCTCGCATTCGATCAACGGCGTCTCGGCCCTGCACACCGATCTGATGAAGGTCACGGTCTTTGCCGATCTGCACAAGCTCTATCCCGACCGCATCAACAACAAGACCAACGGCATCACGCCGCGCCGCTGGCTGCAGCAGTGCAATCCCGGCCTCACCGGTCTGATCCGCGAGGCGATCGGCGACGAGTTCCTCGATGATGCCGAAAAGCTGCGCCCGCTCGAGGCGCATGCTTCCGATCCGAGCTTTCAGCAGAAATTCGCAGCGATAAAGCGGGCCAACAAGGTGGCGCTCTCCAACCTCGTCGCCAGCCGCATGGGTGTAAAGCTCGATCCGTCGGCGATGTTCGATATCCAGATCAAGCGCATCCACGAATATAAGCGTCAACTGCTGAACATCATCGAAGCCGTCGCCCTCTATGACCAGATCCGCTCGCATCCTGAAATGGACTGGGTGCCGCGTGTCAAACTCTTCGCCGGCAAGGCGGCGCCGAGCTACTACAACGCCAAGCTGATCATCAAGCTGATCAACGACGTCGCCCGCACCATCAACAACGACCCGTCGGTGCGCGGCCTGCTGAAGGTCGTCTTCGTGCCGAACTACAATGTCTCGCTCGCCGAGGTCATGGTTCCGGCCGCCGACCTCTCCGAGCAGATCTCGACCGCCGGCATGGAGGCATCCGGCACCGGCAACATGAAGTTCGGCCTCAACGGAGCGCTGACGATCGGCACGCTCGACGGCGCCAATGTCGAGATGCGCGACAATGTCGGCGAAGACAACATCGTCATTTTCGGCCTCAGGGCCGACGAGGTTGCCAAGGTCCGCAGCGACGGCCACAATCCCCGCGCCATCATCGAGGGCTCGCGCGAACTCTCGCAGGCTCTCTCCGCCATCGGCTCCGGCGTCTTCTCGCCCGATGATCGCAACCGCTACACGGCGCTGATCGACGGCATCTATTCGCACGACTGGTTCATGGTCGCCGCCGATTTCGACGCCTACGCCCAGGCTCAGCGCGACGTCGACCAGATCTGGACCAACCAGTCCGACTGGTACACCAAGACGATCAACAATACGGCGCGGATGGGCTGGTTCTCTTCTGACCGCACGATCAGGCAATATGCAGACGAAATCTGGAGAGCCGGATGAGAACGCCGAAAACCATCCCTGAAGTAAAGCGTTCCTGGGAAATTTCGGCAGATGAAATCACGGCGATCCTTGCCGGCTCGCATTCCAATCCCTTTGCCGTCCTCGGTGTCCACCTGGCCGGCGACGCCTTCGTCGCCAGGTGTTTCATCCCGGGCGCCGAAGATGTGACCGCCATGACGCTCGACGGCGCCGTCATCGGCGAGCTGAAGCAGTTGCATGCCGACGGCTTCTTCGCCGGCCGCGTTTCGCTGACCAGGCTGCAGCCGGTGCGCTACCGCGCCCGGCGCGGCGATGCCGAATGGGCCGTCACCGACCCCTACAGCTTCGGGCCGGTGCTTGGGCCGATGGACGATTATTTCGCCCGCGAAGGCTCGCATCTGCGTCTGTTCGACAAGATGGGCGCTCACCTCATCCGCCATGACGGCGCCCAGGGCATGCACTTCGCCGTCTGGGCCCCGAATGCGCAGCGCGTCTCGGTCGTCGGCGATTTCAACAATTGGGACGGCCGCCGCCACGTCATGCGGCTGCGCGCCGACAGCGGCATCTGGGAGATCTTTGCCCCTGATGTGCCGATCGGCGCCGCCTACAAATTCGAGATCCGCGGCCATGACGGCGTATTGCTGCCGCTGAAGGCCGATCCCTTCGCCCGGCGCAGCGAGCTGAGGCCGAAGACCGCCTCGGTCGCCGCCGCCGAGCTGGAACAGGTCTGGGAGGACGAGGCCCATCTGAAGCATTGGCGCGAGACCGACAAGCGCCGCCAGCCGATCTCCATCTATGAAGTGCATGCCGCCTCCTGGCAGCGCCGGCAGGACGGCACCATGCTGTCCTGGGACGAGCTCGCCTCCAGCCTCATCCCCTACTGCGTCGACATGGGTTTCACCCATATCGAATTCCTGCCGATCACCGAGCATCCCTACGATCCCTCCTGGGGCTACCAGACGACCGGCCTCTACGCGCCGACCGCCCGCTTCGGCGAGCCGGAAGGTTTTGCCCGTTTCGTCAACGGCTGCCACAAGGTCGGCATCGGCGTCATTCTCGACTGGGTGCCGGCGCATTTCCCGACCGACGAGCATGGCCTCGGCTGGTTTGACGGCACGGCGCTCTATGAGCACGAAGACCCGCGCAAGGGCTTCCATCCCGACTGGAACACGGCGATCTACAATTTCGGCCGCACCGAAGTCGTTTCCTATCTCGTCAACAACGCCCTCTATTGGGCCGAGAAGTTCCATCTCGACGGCCTGCGGGTCGATGCCGTCGCCTCGATGCTCTATCTCGATTATTCCCGCAAACACGGCGAATGGATCCCGAACGAGTATGGCGGCAACGAGAACCTCGAAGCTGTCCGCTTTCTGCAGGACCTCAATACCCGCATCTATGGCCAGCATCCCAATGTCATGACCATCGCCGAGGAATCGACGTCATGGCCGAAGGTCTCGCAGCCCGTCCACGAAGGCGGCCTCGGCTTCGGCTTCAAGTGGAACATGGGTTTCATGCACGACACGCTGAGCTACATGAAACGCGATCCGGTGCACCGCAAACACCATCACAACGAGCTCACCTTCGGCCTGCTATATGCTTATTCGGAAAATTTCGTCCTGCCGCTGTCGCATGACGAGGTCGTCCACGGAAAGGGTTCGCTGATCGCCAAAATGCCGGGTGACGACTGGCAGAAATTCGCCAATCTGCGCGCTTATTACGCCTATATGTGGGGCTATCCCGGCAAGAAACTGTTGTTCATGGGCCAGGAATTCGCCCAGTGGAGCGAGTGGAGCGAAGCGAAGTCGCTCGACTGGAACCTGCTGCAATACCGTATGCACGAGGGCATGCGCCGCCTGGTGCGCGACCTCAACTTTACCTACCGCAGCAAACAGGCGCTGCATGAGCGTGACTGCGAGGGCGAAGGTTTCGAATGGCTGGTTGCCGACGACGGCGAGAATTCCGTCTTTGCCTGGCTGCGCAAGGCGCCGGGCCAGAAGCCGATTGCCGTCATCACCAATTTCACGCCCGTCTATCGCGAGAATTATTCGATCCGCCTGCCAATGGCGGGCCGCTGGCGGGAGATTCTGAATACCGATGCCGACATCTACGGCGGCAGCGGCAAGGGCAATGGCGGGCGCGTGCAGGCCGTCGATGCCGGCGGCAACATCACCTGCTCGATTACGCTGCCGCCTTTGGCAACGATCATGCTTGAACCTGAAAATTAAGACTGGTGGGAGGAGAAAATGGTAGAAAAGCGTATTCAGCCACTTGCCCGCGATGCAATGGCCTATGTTTTGGCGGGAGGCAGGGGGAGCCGTCTCAAGGAACTCACCGACCGGCGCGCCAAGCCGGCCGTCTATTTCGGCGGCAAAGCCCGTATCATCGATTTCGCTCTGTCGAACGCCCTGAACTCGGGCATTCGCCGCATCGGCGTTGCCACGCAATACAAGGCGCATTCGCTGATCCGCCACATGCAGCGCGGCTGGAACTTCTTCCGCCCGGAGCGCAACGAGAGCTTCGACATCCTGCCGGCCAGCCAGCGCGTTTCGGAAACGCAATGGTATGAAGGCACCGCCGACGCCGTCTATCAGAACATCGACATCATCGAGGATTACGGTGTCGAATACATGGTCATTCTGGCCGGCGACCACGTCTACAAGATGGACTATGAGTGGATGCTGCAGCAGCACGTCGATTCCGGCGCCGACGTCACCATCGGCTGCCTGGAAGTGCCGCGCATGGAAGCGGTGGGCTTCGGCGTCATGCATGTCAACGAAAAGGACGAGATCATCGCCTTCGTCGAGAAGCCGGCCGATCCGCCGCCCATTCCCGACAAGCCGGATTTCGCGCTGGCCTCGATGGGCATCTACGTCTTCCACACCAAATTCCTGCTCGACGCGCTGCGCCGCGATGCCGCCGACCCGAATTCGAGCCGCGATTTCGGCAAGGATATTATCCCTTATATCGTCAAGAACGGTAAGGCGGTCGCCCACCGCTTCGCCAAGTCCTGCGTCCGCTCGGATTTCGAGCACGAGCCCTATTGGCGCGATGTCGGCACGATCGACGCCTATTGGCAGGCCAATATCGACCTGACGGCGATCGTGCCGGAGCTCGATATCTACGACAAGTCCTGGCCGATCTGGACCTATGCCGAGATCACCCCGCCGGCGAAATTTGTCCATGACGACGAGGATCGCCGCGGCTCGGCCACGTCGTCCGTCGTCTCGGGCGACTGCATCATCTCCGGCGCCAGCCTCAACAAGAGCCTGCTCTTCACCGGTGTCAGGGCCAATTCCTTCTCCAAGCTGGAAGGGGCGGTCATCCTGCCGAATGTGAAGATCGGACGGCGCGCGCAGCTCAAGAATGTGGTGATCGACCACGGCGTCGTCATTCCGGAAGGTCTTGTTGTCGGCGAGGATGCCGAGCTCGACGCCAAACGCTTCCGGCGGACGGAAAGCGGCATTTGCCTGATCACGCAACCGATGATCGACAAGCTGGATATCTGACGTATGAAAGTTCTTTCGGTTTCGTCCGAAGTCTTCCCTTTGATCAAGACAGGGGGCCTGGCCGATGTGTCAGGCGCCCTGCCGACTGCTCTCAACGCCTTCGGGGTCGAAACCAAGACTCTCCTGCCCGGCTATCCCGCCGTCATGAAGGTCATTCGCGACCCCGTCGTCAGGCTCGAATTCGCGGACCTGCTCGGAGAAAAGGCGACCGTTCTCGAGGTCCAGCACGAGGGCCTCGATCTTCTCGTCCTCCATGCCCCGGCCTATTACGACAGGCCGGGCGGCCCCTATCTCGATCCGCTCGGCAAGGACTATCCCGACAATTGGCGCCGTTTCGCCGCCCTGTCGCTCGCCGCCTCCGAGATCGCCGCCGGTCTGCTGCCTGGATGGCGGCCGGATCTGGTCCACACGCACGATTGGCAAGCGGCGCTGACCTCCGTCTACATGCGCTATTATCCGACGCCGGAACTGCCGAGCGTGCTGACGATCCACAACATCGCCTTCCAGGGCCAGTTCGGCTCCGAGATCTTTCCGGGCCTGCGCCTGCCCGATCATGCCTTCGCCATCGACGGCGTCGAATATTACGGCACGACCGGCTTTCTGAAAGGCGGCCTGCAAACCGCCCATGCGATCACCACTGTCAGCCCCACCTATGCCGATGAGATATTGACGCCGGAATTCGGCATGGGGCTCGAAGGCGTGATTGCCACCCGCATCGACAATCTGCACGGCATCGTCAACGGCATCGACACCGATATCTGGAATCCGGCAACCGATCCCGTCGTCCACACCCATTACGGCCCGACGACGCTGAGGAACCGCGACGAGAACCGTCGCTCGATCGCCGAATTCTTCCATCTCGACAATGACGATGCCCCGATCTTCTGCGTCATCAGCCGTCTGACCTGGCAGAAGGGCATGGATATCGTCGCCAACGTCGCCGACCAGATCGTCGGCATGGGCGGCAAGCTCGTCGTGCTCGGTTCCGGCGACGCCGCACTTGAGGGCGCGCTGCTCGCTTCCGCCAGCCGTCATCCCGGCCGCATCGGCGTCTCGATCGGCTATAACGAGCCGATGTCGCATCTGATGCAGGCCGGCTGCGACGCGATAATCATCCCCTCGCGCTTCGAGCCCTGCGGCCTGACCCAGCTTTACGGTCTGCGCTATGGCTGCGTGCCGATCGTCGCGCGCACCGGCGGGCTGAATGACACGGTGATCGATGCCAATCACGCCGCCCTTGCGGCGAAAGTGGCAACCGGCATACAATTCTCACCCGTGACAGAAACGGGCATGCTGCAGGCAATCCGCCGTGCGATGCATTTTTACGCGGACCGAAAAGTCTGGACCCAATTGCAAAAGCAGGGCATGAAATCGGATGTCTCCTGGGAGAAGAGCGCCGAACGCTACGCTGCCCTCTATTCAAGCCTCGTCTCGAAAGGCATGTGACCTAAAATGATCAACTCCGTACCCACCACGCCCTACCTGGACCAGAAGCCCGGCACGTCAGGCCTGCGCAAGAAGGTTCCGGTCTTCCAGCAGCCGAATTATGCGGAGAACTTTATCCAGTCGATCTTCGATTCGCTGGAAGGCTACCAGGGCAAGTGCCTCGTCATCGGCGGCGACGGACGCTACTACAATCGCGAAGTCATCCAGAAGGCGGTCAAGATGGCCGCCGCCAACGGCTTCGGCAAGGTGATGGTCGGCAAGGGCGGTATCCTGTCGACGCCGGCCGCCTCCCACATCATCCGCAAGTACAAGGCTTTCGGCGGCATCATTCTGTCTGCCAGCCACAATCCCGGCGGCCCGACGGAAGATTTCGGCATCAAGTACAACATCAACAATGGCGGTCCGGCCCCGGAAAAAATCACCGACGCGATCTATGCCCGTTCCAAGACGATCGACAGCTACAAGATCGCCGATTTCGCCGACGTTAATCTCGATCGCATCGGCAAGGACGAACTTCCCGGCGGCATGATCCTCTCGGTCATCGACCCGGTCGAAGATTATGCCGCGCTGATGGAAGAGCTGTTCGATTTCGGCGCCATCCGCAATCTGATCAGCCTCGGCTTCCGCATCGCCTTCGATGGGATGAGCGCCGTCACCGGCCCCTATGCCAAGGAAATCTTCGAAAATCGCCTCGGCGCTCCCTCTGGATCTGTCCGCAATTTCATGCCGCTGCCGGATTTCGGCGGTCACCACCCGGATCCGAACCCGGTTCATTGCAAGGAACTCTTCGATGAGATGATGGGTGATGACGCGCCCGATTTCGGCGCCGCTTCCGATGGCGACGGCGACCGCAATCTGATCATCGGCCGCGGCATCTTCGTCACTCCCTCCGACAGCCTGGCGATTCTTGCCGCCAACGCCAATCTCGCTCCCGGTTACTCCGGCGGCCTCGCCGGCATCGCCCGTTCGATGCCGACCTCGGGTGCTGCCGACCGCGTCGCCGAAAAGCGCGGCATCGGCATGTATGAGACGCCGACCGGCTGGAAGTTCTTCGGCAACCTGCTCGACGCCGGCATGGCGACGATCTGCGGCGAGGAAAGCTCCGGCACCGGATCCAGCCACGTCCGCGAAAAGGATGGCCTCTGGGCGGTGCTGCTCTGGCTGAATATTCTTGCCGTGCGCGGAGAGAGCGTCGCCGATGTCGTCACCCAGCACTGGCAGACCTATGGCCGCAACTATTATTCGCGCCACGATTACGAAGGCCTCGACATCGATGCGGCGAACGGGCTGATGGACAATCTCCGCAGCCAGCTTTCAACCCTGCCCGGCAAGAGTTTCGGCAGCCTGAAGGTCGAGAAAGCCGACGATTTCGCCTATCACGATCCGATCGACAAATCGGTGAGCGAGCATCAGGGCATCCGTGTCCTCTTCGAAGGCGGCTCCCGCGTCGTCTTCCGTCTCTCGGGCACCGGCACGTCTGGCGCAACCTTGCGTGTCTATATCGAACGTTACGAGCCGGATTCGACTCGCCACAACATCGAAACGCAGGAAGCGCTCGCCGATCTCATCGCGGCAGCCGACAGCGTTGCCAGCATTCGGGAACGCACGGGACGCGACGCGCCAACCGTGATCACCTGATCTGGGGGAAGCATGCGCGGGAACAATGCGGCGCAGGCCGGCGCGATCGTCTTCGACACCGGCGTCGAATTTGCCGTCTGGTCGCATCATGCCGCCCAGGTCGAGCTCTGCCTGTTCGACAATGACGGCAACAGGGAATTCGCGCGCCTGCCGATGGCGCGCGACGGCAATCAGGTCCATCGCCTCTTCGTCGATGGCCTCAGGCAAGGCGCCCGCTACGGCTATCGTGCCGACGGTATCTACGCGCCGGACAACGGCCTGTGGTTCGATCCGTCGAAATTGCTGATCGACCCTTATGCCAAGGAGATCGACCGACCGTTCCGCTACGATCCCCGCCTCGGCATCTACGGCGAAGACAGCCAGGATCTGATGCCGAAGGCGATCGTCACCTCAGATACGCGCGCCGCCGTCGCCAAGCCGCTCTTCAAACCGGGCGGCTTCATTTACGAAGTGGCGGTGCGGCCCTTCACCATTCTTCATCCCGACATACCGGAGCACCAGCGCGGCACGATCGCCGCCCTTGCCCATCCCTCGGTCATCGCCCACCTGAAGCGGATCGGTGTCGATGCCGTCGAACTGATGCCGATCACCGCCTGGATCGACGAACGCCACCTGCCGCCGCTCGGCCTCACCAATGGCTGGGGCTACAATCCGGTCGCCTTCATGGCGCTCGATCCCCGGCTCGCCCCCGGCGGCATGACCGAGCTGCGCGAGACGGTCGCCGCCCTCCATGCCGAGGGCATCGCAGTTATCCTCGACCTCGTCTTCAACCATACCGGCGAGAGCGACCGGTACGGCACGACGCTGTCGCTGCGCGGCCTCGACAACGTGCATTATTTTCGCCATGTCCAGAATGGCTCGGGCGAACTGGTCAACGATACGGGAACCGGCAATACGCTTGCCTGCGACCATCCCGAAGTTCGCCGTCTCGTCATCGACAGCCTGCGCCATTTCGTGCTCAACGCCGGCGTCGACGGTTTTCGCTTCGATCTTGCGCCCGTCCTGGGCCGAACCGCAACCGGCTTCGAGCGCGACGGCGGAACACTTGCCGCCATTCTGGCCGATAATGTGCTCGCCGACCGGATCATGATCGCCGAACCCTGGGACATCGGTCCCGGTGGTTACCAGCTCGGCAATTTCCCGCAGCCCTTCCTCGAATGGAACGACCGGGTTCGTGACGATTTGCGCTGCTATTGGCGCGGCGACCAGTGGAAGACCGGCGCGCTGGCAACCGCGCTGGCCGGCTCTTCTGACATCTTCGCCCGCAATGACGGCAAAGAGACGCGCAGCGTCAATTTCCTGGCCGCCCATGACGGCTTCACGCTGATCGATCTCGTCTCCTATGCCGGAAAGCACAACGACGCCAATGGCGAGCACAATCGCGACGGCCACAATGAGAACCACTCGTGGAACAACGGCGTCGAAGGCGAAACGCTCTACCCATCGATCCGCAGGCGCCGAAAAAACGATGTGATGGCGCTGATATCGACGCTCTTTGCCACCCGCGGCAGCATCATGCTGACGGCGGGCGACGAAGGCGGACGCAGCCAACGCGGCAACAACAATGCCTATTGCCAGGACAACAAGATCACCTGGCTCGACTGGAAGACATTGGATGAGGATCTCATCGCCCATACCGCCTTCGTCGCCGGGCTGCGCCGCCGCTTCACCGTCTTTTCCGAAACGGATTTCCTGTCAGGAAATGGCGACGTCGAATGGATCTCGGTTTCGGGCGAACCGATGACGGTCGCCGAATGGGAGACGCCGTCGCTCGCCGTCCTCGGCATGCTGCTGGCAACCGGTGACCGGGCCTCAGGAGGCAAACGCACCCGGCTTGCCGTGCTCTTCAATCGCTCCGAAAGCCGCGAGCTCTTTACGCTTCCGTCGCAAGGCGAAGCTTGCTGGCGCCAATTGACGCCGGCGGGTGTGAAGAAGGCCGCCGCCCGAGTCACCGTCGAGCCACGCTCCGTCGGCTTTTTCATAGAAAAATGACCGGCGCCTCGCATTGGCGCAAATCCTTGTCGCAATCGTCATAAATGCGCGATAAGGCTTTGGCCCGGCGGGCTTATCTGACGAGGGAATGCATGGGCACGGAAATTTCACTCTCCGACGTGCGGGGATTGATCGGCATGGAAACGGGCCTTTCGGATTGGATTACCGTCGACCAGACGATGATCGATGCTTTTGCGGGGGCAACGGGTGACCACCAGTTCATTCACGTCGATCCCGAGCGCGCCGCCGCCGAAAGCCCCTTCGGCGGCACCATCGCCCATGGCTTCCTGACACTGTCTCTGCTCTCGGCGATGAATTACAACTGCCTGCCGAAAGTGCGCGAGCAGACCATGGGCATCAATTACGGCTTCGACCGCGTCCGCTTCATGACGCCGGTCAAAAGCGGCGCCCGCGTGCGCGGCCGCTTCCTGCTCTCCGACGCCCGCTTCCGAGGCGGCGGCATGTTGATGACCACATACGATGTCACGATTGAGATCGAAAACGAGAAGAAGCCGGCCCTGACGGCAAAATGGATCACCATCATCCAGTTCGACCCGAAGGATCGTCCCGAGGACGCATGAGCCGGATACGGCTATGATTTCGCGGAATTGAAGACCGCTTCAAGCGCGTGGCCGTCCGGATCGATGTCGTCCCAGACCCTGACATAGCCGAGGGCGGCATCGTAAAATGCCGCCGACCGTTCTATATCGGAAACGCCGAACGGGCGCCCTAAACAGGCAGCACTGGTCGGCGTTCAATGGCCGGCATCTTGAGCCGCCTCGTTGAGCAGCCCGAAGACGAAGTCGGAAAACGACCGCCAGCATTCGACCCGGAATGTCTCTTCATCCGTGCGCAGAAGCACGATTTCCGCCTTGCCGAAGATCGTGCGGGAGGCGGCGCCGACCGGAAACGAAGAAAGCGACAGATCCTGCGGGCAGCCGGCGGCAAGCGTCTTTTCCGCGCCCGGCCCTGAAACGATGACTGCCACGTTGCGGTGGGAGACATCCGTCGCCGAATGCACGGCACGGGGGCCGGAAAGCACCGCCATCAGATCGGCGCCATCCTCGTCGATTACCAGCCATTCGTCCGGCCCGATCCAGAGCGCTGAGCGCGCGCCGGCCCGACTGGAGGTCTTCGGAGCGTTCGGCAGGGCGAGACCGAGCGCTTTGGAAAGCGCGGCAAGCGATTCCGCCGGCGCGCGCAGCGCCACCCGGTTGGCTGGCGGTGCCACCGTCAGCCGAACCGTTGCTGAGCCGCCGAGACGGCCGGCAAGCACTGGCTTGCGAATTGCGACATCAGCCATGGATGCGGCCTCCTTCCTTGTCAAAGAATACCAGATCCGTCACCTCGACGGCGATCGTCCGGTCCGGCATCGGCACGTAGAGCGTCTCGCCCATCCGCGCCCGGCCGCCGGCGACGAGCGCGAAGGCGATCGACCGGCCGCAGTTTTCCGACCAGTAGGCCGAGGTGACGTGGCCGAGCATCGTCATCGGCTTCGGCTCGTTCGGGTTCGCGACGACCTGCGCGCCTTCTTCGAGCACCAGCTTCGGATCCTTGGTGATCAGCCCGACAAGCTGCTTGCGTCCCTCCTTCACGAGGTCCGGCCGCTGCAGGCCGCGGATGCCGACAAAGTCCTTCTTCTTCTTCGACACAGCCCAGGCAACGCCTGCGTCATCGGGAGTAACCGTCCCGTCAGTATCCTGGCCGACGATGATGTAGCCCTTCTCGGCGCGCAGAACGTGCATCGTTTCAGTACCGTAGACGCAGGCGCCGAGCGGTTCGGCGTTGGCCCAGACGGCTTCGAGCACCGACTGGCCATAATCTGCGGGCACGTTGATTTCGAAACCGATTTCGCCGGTGAAGGAGACGCGGAAGAGCCGCGCCGGCACGCCGCAGACCTTGCATTCCGCAACACTCATATGCGGGAAAGCCTCGTTTGAGAGGTCGACCCCTTCGACCAGCGGCTCGACGATCTGGCGCGCCTTCGGTCCCTGCACGGCAATGACGGCCCATTGCTCGGTGACCGAGGTCAGCCATACCTTCAGGTCCGGGAATTCCGTCTGCAGGTAATCTTCCATATGGTGAAGAACGCGCGGCGCTCCGCCGGTCGTCGTCGTGACATGGAAACGGTCCTCGGCCAGTCGCCCGACGACGCCGTCGTCATAAACGAAGCCGTCTTCGCGGGTCATGATGCCGTAGCGGGCCTTGCCCGGCTTCAGCGTATCCCAGGCATTGGTGTAGATGAGGTTGAGGAACTTCGCCGCATCCGGCCCCACCACCTCGATCTTGCCAAGCGTAGAAGCATCGAAGATGCCGGCCGACTCTCGGGCTGTGCGGCACTCGCGCGCGACCGCCTGATGCATGTTCTCGCCGGCACGCGGATAGAACCAGGCACGTTTCCAGTTTCCGACATCTTCGAAAACGGCGCCATGGGCTTCTTCCCACTCGTGCAGCGGCGTCTTGCGCGTCGGATCGAACAACTCTCCGCGCGAATGGCCGATGAGCGTGCCGTAGGTGACCGGCGTGTAGGGCGCACGGAAGGTGGTGAGACCGACCTGCGGGATTTCCTTGTCCAGCATTTCGGCAGCGATCGCCAGGCCATGCATATTGGAAAGCTTGCCCTGGTCCGAAGCCATGCCGTTCGTCGTAAAGCGCTTGATGTGCTCGATCGAATGCATGCCCTCGCGCACGGCAAGGCGGATATCCTTGGCACAGACATCGTGCTGGAAATCGATGAAGGCCTTGCCGTTGGTTTTCGGTCCGGCGCCTTCGGCGGCACCGATCATGCCGCCCGTCCATTCAAAGGCCTGCTCGGCCGAAATTGCGATCTTCTCGCCGCTGTTTCCGCCGGTGGCCTGCGCCATCAGCTCGCCGGCGGCAAGCGATTCCTCGATCGTCCGCTGCAAGTCGTCGGTGCCGTTGCAGGCGCCGACCGACAGGCAATCCTGCGCGTAGGAGCCGGGCAGGAAACGCTGGCTTTCCGCGTCGAAGGCCACTTTGCCGCGCGACTGCGAGAACAGATGCACGGACGGTGTCCAGCCGGCCGAAACAAGCAGCGCATCGACGGCGATCTTGCGCGGCGAACCGCCGCCATTGCGCGCCACCGTCATCGACGAGATGCGCAGCCGCCCCGCGGTATTGATGACCGACTGGCCGGCCAGCACGTCGATGCCGAGCGCTCGCGCCTCCGCCAGCACTGCCGCGCCCGGCGCCTGCCGGCAATCGACGATGGCGGCGATCGAAACGCCGGCGCGCTTGAGATCGAAGGCCGTTTCATAAGCCGAGTCATGCGCCGTGTAGATGCCGACATTCTTGCCAACGGCGACGCCGTAATGGTTGAGATAGGTCCGCGCCGCCGAGGCCAGCATGATGCCTGGCCGGTCGTTGTTCGGAAATACCATGTGCCGTTCGATCGCGCCGTTGGCGAGGATCACCCGCTTGGCCCGGACCTGCCAGAGCCGTTCGCGCGGCAGATCTTGGGCGGGGTTGGCGAGATGGTCGGTGACGCGCTCGGCAAGGCCGACGAAATTGTGGTTGTAGTAGCCAAAGGCAGTCGTGCGCAGCAGCACTTGGACATTGTCCATCGCCTTCAGCTGCGCCACGGTCTTCTGCGCCCAGGTGAAGCCGTCCTGCCCGTCGATCTTGGCGCCTGCATCATGGCGCAGCGCACCGCCCGCTTCCGGCTGCTCGTCGCAGAGGATCACCCTGACGCCGGTCCGGGCCGCGGCCAGCGCCGCCGAAAGCCCGGCAACGCCGGCGCCGACCACCAGCACGTCGCAATGCGCGTAACGGCTGACATAATGGTCCGGATCGCCTTCTGTAGGGGCAACACCGAGGCCGGCGGCTCGCCGGATGAGCGGTTCATACACGTGCTTCCAGGCGGCGCGCGGCCACATGAAGGTCTTGTAGTAAAAGCCGGCGGCGAAGAACGGCGACATCAGATTGTTGATGGCCCCGACATCGCGGGCAAGCGAGGGCCAGCGGTTCTGCGAGCTGACGATCATGCCGTCGAAGACTTCCTGCACTGTGGCGCGCACGTTCGGCTGCTTGCGTGCTGCATCGCGAGCGACGTCGATCAGGGCGTTCGGCTCCTCGGCGCCGGCCGAAAGAATGCCGCGCGGCCGGTGATATTTGAACGAACGGCCGACGAGGTGCACACCGTGGGCGATCAGAGCCGAGGCGACGCTATCGCCTTCGAGCGCCGTGTAGGTCTTGCCGTCGAAGCTCAAGCGCGCGGTTTTGGCCGGCGTCAGGCGCCCCTTGCCGGCGATACGGTTGACGCCGCTCATTGCGCCTCTCCTTCCAGGGCTTCATATGTCTCGACAGGCGCGTGCTTCTCGGCAGCAGCGCCGACCACAGGCTTCGGCTCACCGGCCTGATAGGTCATGAGGAACTTGTCGCTCACCGTGTCGCGGACTGCATTGAAGAAACGTCCGCAGCCATGGATGTGCCGCCAGCGTTCGAATATCAGCCCCTTCGGATTGTCACGCAGAAAGAAATAGGCTTCGAATTCCCCATCCGAGATCGAGGCAATATCTGCGGGCCGCGCAATATGCGCGTCACCCGCGCCGCGGAATTCGAGCTCGGAGCGCTCTTCCTGGCAGTAAGGGCAATGGATCAGCAGCATGTAGGATTTCCTTCTCCTCCACTTCTCCCCAGCGGGGAGAAGGTGCCTGAAAGACGGATGAGGGGGTGAGCGACGAAAGCAGCGAGCGTGAGCACGAAAACACCCATCGTCAGTGCGCCACCGCCGCCGCAGCAGCCTCGTCGATCAGCCGGCCGCTGCGGAAACGCTCCAGCGTCAGGCCGGCGTTGAACTTGTGCGGTTCGTCGCGGGCAATCAGATGGGCGAAAAGATTGGCCGAGCCCGGCGTTGCCTTGAAGCCACCGGTGCCCCAGCCGCAATTGACGTAAAGCCCGGGAACCGGCGTCTTCGACTGGATCGCCGAACGATCCGGCGTGTTGTCGACAATGCCGCCCCATTGGCGCATCATCTTGACGCGCCGGAACATCGGGAAGAGTTCGCAGATGGCATCGAGCGTATGGGTGATGATCTGCAGCCCGCCGGTCTGCGAGTAAGAGTTGTACTGGTCGGTACCGGCGCCGATGACGAGTTCTCCCTTGTCGGACTGGGAGATATAGGCGTGCACCGTGTTCGACATGACAACACAGGGGAAGATCGGCTTCAGCGGCTCGGACACAAGCGCCTGCAGCGGGCTCGACTGCAGCGGCACTCGCACATCGGCCATCTTCATGATCGTCGTGGTGTGGCCGGCCGCCGACACGCCGACTTTTCTGGCGCCGATGAAGCCGCGCGTGGTCTCGACGCCGGTCACGCGTCCATCGGGCGCACGGCGGATGCCGGTCACTTCGCAATTCTGAATGATGTGGACACCGCGGTCCGATGCTGCACGCGCATAACCCCAGGCGACCGCATCATGCCGCGCCGTGCCGCCGCGCCGCTGCAGTGCCGCACCGTTGATCGGGTAGCGCGCGCTGGCAGAGATATCGAGCGGCGGGCAATAGGCCTTCGCCTGTTCCGGCGTCAGCCATTCATTGTCGATGCCGTAGAGCCGGTTGGCGTGAATATGCCGCTTGAACGACTGCTGGTCGTGAATATTGTGCGAGAGCATCATCACGCCGCGCGGCGAATACATCACATTATAGTTGAGCTCCTGCGAAAGCCCCTCCCACAACTTCATCGAATGCTCGTAAATGTGCATGCTCTCTTCATAGAGATAGTTCGAGCGGATGATGGTGGTGTTGCGCCCGGTATTGCCGCCGCCGAGCCAGCCCTTCTCGATCACCGCCACATTGGTGATGCCATGTTCCTTGGCGAGATAATAGGCGGCACCCAGGCCGTGTCCGCCGGCGCCGATGATGACGACGTCGTATTCGGCGCGCGGTTCTGGTGAAGTCCACTGCTTCTCCCAGCCTCTGTGGCCACGAAGGGCCTCTCGCGCCACGGCAAAAACCGAATATTTCCGCATCCGCCTTCTTCTCCTTCGGGCAAGGACTATTCTCCGTGCCCATACAAATCGCAAATCCAAATGCGGCACAACGGCTGTTTTGCGACGCCCGAGAGCTTTGGTTTTGACACTGAGCGACATGATGTCGAAAAACGCCCTGTCTTCAGGGCACGCTCGGCTTCCTCCGGAATTGGCACAACGAGCAACCGATCGGACCGCCAACCCTCACCCAAGTGGGCGAGAAGACAAGCAGTTACCAAAATGTTAATTCTCGCCTGTTGCCGGGGTCTTATATCATGTGGGGTCGGCGTTCATTCTTTCACGCGCTTTTCATCACGTTTTTGAGCGCCCAGGCGTCGTCCGCCGCCGAGCCGGTCGGCCAAGCCGTGCTCGTCAAGACCGAAGTGACCGGACAGGCCGGGCCGATAGAAGTCAATAGCAGCGTTCACCGCGACGAGCGTATCCGAACGTCGCAATCCGGACTTGGCCAGTTTCTGTTTCGTGACGGCACCAAGCTTGCGGTGGGCTGGGGTTCCTCCGTCGTTATCGACAAATATGTGTTCGACGATACGCAATCGGTCAGAAAGCTCACCATCAAGGCCGCCAAGGGGACTTTCCGCTGGGTCAGCGGCAATTCCAATTCGTCGGCCTATCAGATCCTGACGCCGGCCGGAACGATCGGCGTGCGCGGCACCGCATTCGATTTCTATGTAGGCCCCGACGGCACCACCGCCGTCGTCCTCTTGAACGGCGCGGCCAGCTTCTGCGGCCCCGGCGGCTGTCGCCAGCTGCAGCAACGCTGCGATTGCGTTGTCGCCAAACCGAATGGCGATATGACGGCGGCCGGTCGGGTCGATCGCAACGTCCTTGACAGACTTGGAAACCAGCGTGCCCTGCCTTTCCTTTCCGGCAACCAACGGCTTTCGGGCGGCCTCGGCATGCTCGGCGGCTGCAATATGGCCTCCGTGATACCGGAAAGAAATGACAGAACACGGCCTCCGCCGGCAGTTGCGCCTGCTCCGCAGAGGCAGGATCCGCCACAGAGACAGGCCGAGCCGCAAAAGGAGCGACCGAACAAGCCCGACAAGCCTCATCACGACAAGCCTCATCACGACAGGCCGCACCATGATAAGCCCCACCATGCCAAGCCGGATAGACCCGACAAGCATGAGGGCCATGGGAGCCACGACGATGACGGAAAGCCCGGGAATCACGGTTTGGATCATCGGGACCCCGAGCGCCACCGTGATGGAGATCGCGATCATAAGAATGATCGAAACCACGACAGAAGTCGGAATTTCAATCGCGGTCGGTGAGGCTGTTTTCGGGATCCTCGCAAGTCAAGGCGTCGGCACTGCTATGTCCGCCAGACGATGGCGTAGTGCTCGACGAACAGTGCAAAGGCGGGGAGGACCGTCGGCGTGTCGGACAGTGAAGGTGATACCCTCAACAAGGGCGCCGCTCTTCAAAAATCGCTTCTACTTTTCAGCATCGGCGGCGCTCTTTTCGATCCCCGCAGGCAATTCCCGAAAATGGTCGGTCCTGCTGGGTATCCGCCGATAGAATTCCACCAAACCGCCCGCCACCTCATCCGCCCTGAGCTTTGCCGTATCCATAAGTTTGCGGGTATTCTTTGAATGCGAATGCAGGGCTTGCATCAATTGCCGGTGAACGGCATTGAGCGCGGCGAATTCCCGGGATGCCGCCACATGCTCATCGCCGAGGACGGCAAGGATCTTAGTGCGGCTGCTCTTTCCCTTCAGTGGAATGGCGCCGGCGTCGATCAGCGCCATTCCTTTCACTGAACGTGCAGCGCTGTCTGAGATGAGGATATCGAAGCCAACCTCTTTGCACGACGACTCGATGCGGGCAGCGACGTTGACAGCATCTCCAACCGCCGAATAATTGAAGCGGGTCTTGGCGCCCATATTGCCGACACAGGCAATGCCGGTATGGATGCCGATGCCGATGCCGACCTCCTGATCGGGACCGAAACCGAAGGCGTCGCCGGCGTTCAGTTCGGCCAGCGTCTCGCGCATGGCCAGGGCTGTGCGAACAGCCTTGGTTTCATGATCAGCGACATCGACCGGCGCATTCCAGAACGCCATGATCGAATCGCCGATAAACTTGTCGAGTGTGCCTTCATTGGCCACGACATGACGGCTTAGCGCATCGAGCAATGTATTCAGGAAGGCGACGACATCCGTCGGCGCCAACCGTTCACTCATCTCGGTGAAGTTCCTGACGTCGACGAACATGACCGTCAGCTCGCGGTCATCCCCACCCAGGCGCAATGCGTCGCGGTTATGCTCAATGCGATGGAGCAGCGACGGAGACAGATAATGTCCGAAGGCGCGCCGCACCTCGCGCCTTTCCCGATCGATAACCAGAATGCGGAACGAGGTTGCGGCAAAATGGGTGATCGATCCGCTGACGATCGGCGCCAGCGGATCGAGAAGAAGTCCCGCATAGAGAAACGACAACCACGATGCCACGAGCGCCATTGCCGTTATGAGCAGGCCGCAGACCAAGGCGACGGCGGGACTGACGAAGGTCGTCACCACGACGAGCAGGCATCCGAGCACCGCGATCGTGAGGATTTCCAGCCCGTCCGCCCAATCAGGCCGCGACAGGAACTGGCTGGAGAGAATCTGCTCGACGGCCTGCGCATGCAGCGAAACGCCAGGGACATTCTCACCGAGCGCGGTGACGCGAATGTCCTGCAGGCCGGCCGCGGAAGTCCCGACGAAAATGACGCTGCCGTTGATGGCGACCGCAACGTCGGGGCTGGCGCCTGCACCGGCGAGCACCTGGCGTGCGGAGATATAACGCTCGGCCCGGTCCGGCGTGACATAGAGCCAGAGTTCGCCGGCCGCCGTCAGCGGCACGACGAAGTCGCCGATCTTTGCCGATGTCATAATGCCGGCGCGGTCGGGCGCGCCCGACAGCACATAGGTCGACACTCCCTGCGCGACCCGCAGCGCCTCGATCGCCAGATTCGGATAGAGCTGCGTGCCGTCGGTCAGGAACAGCGGAACCGCCCGAACCACAGGCGAGGGATTGCCCGGATTGAGGCTGATATGGCCAAGCCCCGCTGCATTCGCCTCCAGTTGCGGCCTGAGCGGCGTCGAAGCGTGCAGAAAGGGCGGGGACGAGACCGGGCTTTCGCCCGTGAAGGCGAAGCCCGCCTTGACGGGCGGCCGGTAACCGCCCTCGTTGGACAAGCCGAAGCCGAGAACGACGGGCTTGCCGGCAATCGAGCCGGCGAATATCTCGTCGTTATCGGGCAGTTTCTCGGCAAGCGAAGGATCGACGCCGGCGACCTCGCGTACGACGTTGCGCGGCGACAGCCGGTCCGGCTCGGCGAAGAGAACATCGAAGGCGATCGCCGCTGCTCCCATCTCCGAGAGCCTGTCCACCAACAGGGCCAGCCTGTCCCGCGGCCACGGCCACTGGCCGAATTCGCGCAGCGAGGCTTCGTCGATGTCAACCACGCGGACCGGCATCGGTTCGAAGCTTCTCGGAACCAGCCGCTGATATTCATCGAAGGTCACCCCGCGGATCAGCTTGAAAATCCCGGGATCGTTCGCCCGCAGGATCGTCAGCGCCGCCACGATCGCCAGGCCGATAACCACACCGATTTGCTGCACGCGCGTCATCATCTCACCGGCTGTCCCTCCCGCGGCCGACGGAGCGGCCCGCGTCTGCCGGCAGACAGGCTACGCCGCTTTCGGCCCGAATGCCATTCGCGCATGCGTCCTGGACGCTCCGTTTTCGACCTCTTGCCCTTCGTCTTTCCAGTCAACCGATAAGAAGCGCCCACGGCTCCGATTTTGGCCAGGCTTTTGCTGGGATGACAAGGCTCCGACCTTGCCGGGCACCCCGCGAAATGTTCTTGTAGCAATCGCAAATCGCACGCTTTTTCAAGAGAAGGGTAAGGTCGCCGTGATTTCCGAATCCGCCGCGCGCCGAAGCGGCTATTGGCTGATCGCCGTGGTGCTGGCCATGTTGGCCGGCCTGCCGCTTGCCGTCTGGCTCGACATCAGCGATCTCTCGGGGAATACCTTGCGGCGACAGGCGCGTGACATGAGTTCGCTGATATCGAGCATTCGCTCCTATTATTCGGCAAACGTCGTCGGACGCGTTTTGGCTGCGCATGCCAGCGGTGCGACCGCCGGCACGGTCGTCTCCCACAACTACGCCAATATTCCAGGCGCCATCCCACTGCCTGCAACACTTTCGCTGGAGCTCGGCGACGTCATCAAGGAACAGCAGGCCAACATCACCTATCGTTTCGTCTCCGATCTGCCGTTCAAGAGCCGAGCATCCCACGAGCTCGACGACTTCGAAAGACATGCGCTCGCGGCGCTGCGCGCCAATCCGCAGCAGACGCTGAACGACCTCACCCGTGTCGGACTGACCGATACCCTGCGGTTCATCACACCTGTCGTCATGGGCCAGGCATGCGTTGCCTGCCACAACAGCCACCCGGAAAGCCCGAAGACAGACTGGAAGGTGGGCGATGTGCGCGGCATCCAGGAAGTGATCATCCGGCAGCCCTATGCCAGCAACGTCTTCGCCTTCAAATACCTGCTCTGCTACTTTCTGTTTGTCGCCATCATCGGCCTCAGCTTCATTCTCCTGCAGCGCCAGCAGGCGCGCGCGATCCATAACGCCAACCAGGATCTGGAAGCGGCCAACGAATTCCTCGCCAGCGTCTCGCTGAAGATTTCACGCTACCTCTCGCCGCAGATCTACAAGAGCATTTTCAGCGGGCAGAAGGACGTGGTCGTCCATACCGAGCGCAAGCGCCTGACGATCTTCTTCTCCGACATCAAGGATTTCACCGCGACCACCGAGCGGCTGCAGCCGGAAGCGCTGACGGAGATGCTCAACGAATATCTGACCGAGATGTCAAACATTGCCCTGGCGCATGGCGGCACGGTGGACAAGTTCATCGGCGACGCCATGCTGGTCTTCTTCGGCGATCCGGAAACGAAGGGCCCGGAGGAGGATGCGAAAGCCTGCCTGCGCATGGCCGTAGATATGCAGCGCCGCCTCGGCGAACTGAAGGACAGATGGCGCAGAAACGGCACCGAAGAGCCTTTCGTCGTGCGCATGGGGATCAACAGCGGCTATTGCAATGTCGGTAATTTCGGCAGCAGCGACCGCATGGACTATACGATCATCGGCGCGGAGGCCAATCTCGCAGCCCGCCTGCAATCGATCGCCCAGGGCGGAGAAATCGTCATCAGCTACGAAACCTATGCGCTGGTCAACGAGATCGTCGATGCCCATCCGCTGCCGCCGATCACGATGAAGGGCATACAGCGCGAGATCGTGCCCTATGCTGTGGACGGGCTGACGCTAGGCGCGGATCATAAGAGCCGCGTTCTGAGCGAACATCTCACCGGCCTCGACCTGCATCTGGATATGAGCCGGGTCGAGCCTGCCGACCGACTTCGGATCAGGACGGCGCTCAAGGAGGCGATTGCAGCTCTGGATGAAGCCCTGCCGGAGTCGGCGCGATCGAGACAGGATACCGGGCCGGTGTGATTTTTCCGCCTGCCTCCCATATCCGTCTGGACTTCCCCGACCCGATCTGCTATCCCGCATCACCAATCGCAAGGCTGCGGCCGCGCGAACGTTATTTTTTTGCCCCTGGCGCTGCGCCGCCTCAGGCATCAACCAAACCAAAGGAACGTGATTCTCGTGCAGGTACTTGTCCGCGATAACAATGTCGATCAGGCTCTCCGCGCTCTCAAGAAGAAGATGCAGCGCGAAGGCATTTTCCGCGAAATGAAGATGCGCGACTACTACGAGAAGCCGTCGCAGAAGCGCGCCCGCGAAAAGGCCGAGGCTGTTCGCCGCGTTCGCAAGCTGGCCCGCAAGCGCGCCCAGCGCGAAGGCCTGGTCGCACGCTAAGCGTTGCCGTCGTTTTTTCGACGTTTTCAGATGCATTGTGGCGGGGGCGATTGGTTCGCCGCCGCCTTTTTAGTTTGCCGCTGAAGATCGCATATCCCAATATCGGATATGCCGCATGGGGAAAGCGAGCCCGAATGGCTGTTACCACCTTCAATCCGTCCCGCGCCTGGCGCTTGCAGAAAACCGCATTGCTCCCCGCTATGGCGTTGGCCGCCCTGTTCGGCCTTGCCGGCTGCGAAACGACCAATACCACGGACGCCGTGATCCGCATCGACAAGGCACAGGGTTCGGAAGAGAACATCGCGTCGCTGACGGCGGTTATCAACGCCAACCCCCGGGATCCCGAAGGCTATAATGTCCGCGGCTCCGCTTACGGCCGCGGCGGCCAATTCCGTCCGGCACTGAACGATTTCAACACGGCGCTGCAGATCAATCCACGCTTCTTCCAGGCCTATGCCAACCGCGCCCTCGTCTATCGCAACATGGGTCAGCAAGCCCAGGCGATCGCCGACTATAACGCCGCGCTGCAGATCAACCCGAGCTATGACGTCGCCTATATCGGTCGCGGCAATGTCTATCGCATGGCCGGCCAGGACGACCAGGCGTTCAACGATTTCGACCGGGCGATCCAACTCGGCACCACCGATGGCCGCGCCTATCACAATCGCGGCCTGATCTATCAGAAGCGCAATCAGCAGGACAAGGCGATCGACGATTTCTCGAAAGCGATCTCGCTCGCGCCGAACTCGCCCGAGCCCTATAACGGCCGCGGCATTTCCTATATCGCGCTGAACGACGACGACAACGCCTTTGCCGATTTCAACCATGCGATCGAGCTCAACGGCAACATCGCCGAATCCTGGGCCAACCAGGCACTCGTCTACGAACGCCGCGGCGACAAGGCCAAGGCCGCCCGCTCCTATCGCCATGCGATCGGCCTCGATCCGAAATACCAGCCGGCTCGTGACGGCCTTGCTCGCGTTGGCGTCGCCCCAGCCGGCTAAGGATGTGCATTGGGGCGGCCGGACCATCGGATGCTCCAATTCCTTTCTGTTGCGAGAAATTTCCGGCGGAGCCGCCTTGTCTGTGACCGGCCCGATGCGCGTGCAGCGACCGCCGATGACGTCGGCGCTGTCATGAAGGCAGCCGCATCGCCTTGAAAAGAGAGGCGGAAAAAACATCCGTCGTCTTCGATGGCATGTCATACGATGTTGCAACCCGCTCCTGCTCCCCCTAACATGTCGCTGCTTCGATAGCCCGCTATCGGGCGTTGGAAAAAACGTATTGAGGGCGTTTTGCGAGAGATACGGATCTTTGCGTTCCTGACCGCGAGCGAAAACTGTTGCGGGCAGCGCCCGCCCCAGCGCCGCGCATCGTCCGAACGACGCAAGGGATGCGGCCATATATTGTGCCCGGTGATTTTTTCCTTCGCTCGATGGGACTCGATTGATTGTGCGATGGCGCAGGCGGCGTGGCGCATTCAATGAAGATCGTTGCGCTGTTCTTCCCAAAGGCTTCGATCGGCACCTATCTCATTGCCATGGCGGTGGCGATCGCGCTGCCGATTTTCGCCTTCGTGACGCTGCTTCTGCTGCAGCTGGAGGACAACCAGCGTTCGGCCCTGAAGCGCGAGACGGTGCAGGACGCGCTGGCCCTTTCGCGCATCATCGACCGCCAGCTTCAGGACATGGCGACGACGCTGCGGCTGCTGTCGAGTTCGCCGGAACTTGAAAACGGCGATCTCGCCTCCTTCCACGAGCGTACGGAAACGGCTCTGCGCAATAATTCGCTTTACGTGCTTGCCGTCGACCGCACCGGCCGCCAACTGCTGAATACACGCCGGCCTTTCGGCACGCCTCTCGGAGAGATGGCAAACATGGCCTCCCTCGATGCCGCCATGAAATCCGGTCGCATCGAGGCTTCCGATGTGTTTCGCGGCAGAACCAGCGGTGATTGGGTCTATATCGTCACCCTCCCGCGGGCAGCGGATGATCCGGTCGCAGCCCTCATCATCACGCAGGATGCCAACGATCTCGGCAGGCTGGTGACGACTCAGGGCCTCGCTGCCGGCTGGTCGGCCGCCGTCATCGATCAAAGCGGTCACGTCGTCGTTGCCGCCGGCCCCGCCGCCCTGGAACCCGGCACGCCCTTCGATCCGCGCATCCTCCCGGCGCTTGGTTTCTCCCGGGGTGTCTTCGAAGACAAGACGATCCTGCCTCACATGCTTCTCGGTTATGCTCAAATTCCCGGCTGGTCATGGAAAACAGTGATCTGGGGACCGGTAACGCAGGCCTCGATCCTCAGCACCTGGCGCTTCCTCATCATCGGCGGCGTGGCGCTTGTGCTGGTCGCGGTGCTCGCCGCCTATGCCGTCGCGAGACAGGTGCGCACCACCATCCGCGATATCGCCGAAATGGCAAAGCGGATGGGCGACGGCCACATTGTCTCGCCGGTCGAGACCAGCGTCATCGAGGCGAACCAGGTGGCGATCGCCCTGTCGAATGCCTCCTTCGACCGCAGCCAGACCGAGGACCGGCTGCGTTTCGTCATGCACGAGCTCGTCCACCGCACGAAAAATCTTCTGACGCTTGCCCAGGCAATGATGCGCCAGCTCGCCAAGCAGGCCGACAGCGTCGAGACCTTCCAGGCCGCTGTCGCCGACCGACTTGAGGGGCTGGTGCGTTCGATCGAGCTCCTGACCAGCGAGCAATGGGGAGGCGTGTCGCTGCGGCGGGTCGTAGATATCCATCTGCAGGCCTTCCCGCAATCGCGCGAACAGATCGAAATCACAGGTGAGGATTTCGTCCTGAAGCCGGATGCGGTACAGAATCTCGGTCTGGCGCTGCATGAGCTGGCCACCAATTCGGTGAAATACGGCGCGCTTTCCGTTCCGCAGGGCCGTGTCCGCTTCGAATGGCGCGATGTCCGGGAGGAAGACAAGCCGGATGCACTGCTCCGCTTCACCTGGGAGGAGCGTGGCGGCCCACCGGTGATAGAGCCCTCACGCACAGGCTTCGGTACGACCGTTATCAAGGCCCATGCCGCCGCCGCCTTCCGCGGTACAGTCGAGATCGATTTCCTGCCCGAAGGCCTGTTATGGGTGTTGACCGCGCAGCGCGCCGCACTGGAACGGGACTGACCCATGTAGCCCGGAGGGCGCGGGGGTTCCTGGAAATCAAAGCGCCAGAGCGCATTCCATGAATCACGTTTGATGCGGCGTGCTTCAGCCTCCCGGAACAATCGCCACCTGCACCCGTTTCGAACAGGTCGTTCCCAAGGAGAAAGACCATGTTCAAGCAAACCATCATCGCAGCCGCGGCTCTAACGGCCGCAGTCTGGGCAAGCCCGGCGGGCGCGGAAAACTATGTCACGCTTGGCCGCCTGGTCTGCGGATCGGATGGCGGCCAGGGTCTGATCATCACGTCGCAGAAGAACCTGATCTGCACCTATACGCCGGCATCCGGCGGCGCCAAGGCGGTCTATGCCGGCAAGATCGAGAAGTTCGGCCTCGATATCGGCCAGACCGGCAAGAGCGTGATGATCTGGCAGGTGCTAGCGAAAACCGGCACGGATATGCCGCAATACGCTTTGGCCGGTGAATATTATGGCATCGGGGCGGATGCGAGCCTCGGGGCGGGCGCCGGCGCTAAGGTGATCGCCGGCGGCACCAACAAAGCGTTCATGCTGCAGCCGTTGAACGTCCAGGCTCAAGAAGGACTGAATTTGGCGATCGGGGTCGAGAAGATGACGCTGGTGCCGGGCGAGACATAAGAAATCCAGCCCCCGCCGCACACTTCCAGGACTACGACATGCCATAAAAACAAAAGGCTAAGGCGGATTGCATGAATCTAATTTGATGCGACCTGCTTGAGGGCAACTGCATTTCACTCGATCAATGCGAAATCGCCTTGTTGATATCCTCGGTCATTTTCTTCGCATCGCCGAGCAGCATCATCGTGCCGTCCTTGTAGAACAGCGTATTGTCGATGCCGGCATAACCGGAGCCGAGCGAGCGCTTGACGAAGAGGCAGGTCTTCGCCCGGTCGACGTCGAGGATCGGCATGCCGTAGATCGGCGAGGTCTTATCGTCGCGCGCGGCCGGATTGGTGACGTCGTTGGCGCCGATGACATAGGCGACATCGGCCTGGGCGAATTCCGAATTAATGTCCTCGAGCTCGAAGACCTCGTCATAGGGAACATTCGCTTCGGCGAGCAGCACATTCATGTGGCCGGGCATGCGGCCGGCAACCGGATGAATGGCATATTTCACTTCGACGCCGTTCTTCTTGAGATTGTCGGCGAGTTCACGCAAGGCATGCTGGGCCTGGGCAACCGCCATGCCGTATCCCGGCACGATGAGGACCTTCGAGGCATTGGCCATCAGATACGCCGCGTCCTCGGCCGAGCCGAGCTTGACCGTCCGGTCCGAGGTATCGGGGCCGCTGGCCGCCGCCTCTCCGCCGAAACCGCCGAGGATGACGGAGACGAAGGAACGATTCATGCCCTTGCACATGATGTAGGATAGGATCGCGCCGGAGGAACCGACGAGCGCGCCGGTGATGATCAGCGCCAGATTGCCGAGCGTGAAGCCGATGCCGGCCGCGGCCCAGCCCGAATAGGAATTCAGCATCGAGACGACGACGGGCATATCGGCGCCGCCGATCGGCACGATCAAGAGAACTCCGAGCGCCAGCGACAGCGCCACGACGGCCCAGAAGTCGAAATGGCTTTCGGTGACGGCAAGCCCGATGATGAACAGAATGATCAGCGCCAGCAGGGCCGCATTGATCACGTGCCGGTAGGGCAGCAGGATCGGCTTGCCGGACATGCGTCCGTCGAGCTTCAGGAAGGCGATGATCGAGCCGGTGAAGGTGAGCGCCCCGATCGCCACGCCGAGCGCCATCTCGACACGCGCCTCGGTGTGGATATGACCGATCTCGCCGATGCCGAACGAGGCCGGCGTATAGAGCGCCGAAGCCGCGACCAGCACGGCCGCAAGTCCGACCAGCGAATGGAAGCCGGCGACGAGCTGCGGCATCGAGGTCATGGCGATGGTGCGGGCGACATAGGCGCCGACGCTGCCGCCGATGGCAAGCCCAAGGATGATCAGCACAAAGCCGCCGAAATTGGGCGTCGCCAGCACCAGCGTCGTCAGGATGGCGATCCCCATGCCGACCATGCCGTAGAGATTGCCCTTGCGGCTGGTGGCCGGATGCGAGAGACCCCGCAGCGCCAGAATGAACAGAACGCCGGAGACGAGGTAGAGGAAGGCTGCGATATTGGTCATCGGTCGCTCACCGGTCCTTCTTGCGGTACATCGACAGCATCCGCTGCGTGACGAGGAAGCCGCCGAAGATGTTGACCGAAACGAGCACAAGGGCGACGAAGCCGAAGCCGGTCGCAAGCCCGCTCGTCGAGATGCCGACCGCCAGCAGCGCGCCGACAACGATGACCGAGGAGATCGCATTGGTGACGGCCATCAGCGGCGTATGCAGGGCCGGCGTTACCGACCACACGACGTAATAACCGACGAAGATCGACAAGACGAAGATCGCGAATTGAAAGACGAAGGGATCGATGGCCCCGCCGGTCGCGGCACTGGCCGCTTCCGGCGCCTGGGCCGCCGCCGCGATCACGGCGGTCACCGCCTGGTCGAGCTGTTCCAGCGCTCTGTCCATTGCTTCACTGGCCATCAGTTGTCCCCCTTCTTCGCGCCGCCGAAGGCGGGATGAACCACGTCGCCGGCAAAGGTCAGCATCGTCGCCTTGACCAGCTCGTCGTCGAGGTTGACGACGACGCTGCCGGTTTCCTTGTTGACCATGGTCTCGAGGAAGGTGACGAGGTTCTTGGCGTAGAGCGCCGAGGCGCTGGCCGCAACCCGGCCCGGCATATTGGCAAAACCGATCACCTTGACACCGTCGACATCGGCGACCTCGCCGGCGACGACGCCCTCGATATTGCCGCCGCGCTCGACCGCGAGGTCGACGGCAACGGCGCCCGGCTTCATCGAGGCGAGCATGGCGCGTGAAACCAGCCGCGGCGCGGCGCGGCCGGGGATCAGCGCGGTGGTGATGACGATATCTTGCTTGGCAATATGTTCGGCCACGAGTGCGGCCTGCTTGCGCTGATAGTCGGCTGACATTTCCTTGGCATAGCCGCCGGCTGTTTCCGCCGCCTTGAACTCGTCGTCCTCGACGGCAATGAACTTGGCGCCGAGCGAGGCGACCTGCTCCTTGGCGGCCGGGCGGACGTCGGTGGCCGAAACCGCCGCGCCGAGACGGCGCGCGGTGGCGATCGCCTGGAGGCCGGCGACGCCGGCTCCCATGACGAAGACCTTGGCGGCCGGCACGGTGCCGGCCGCCGTCATCATCATCGGCATGGCGCGGTCATAGACCGCCGCCGCCTCGATGACGGCCTGGTAACCGGCGAGATTGGCCTGGGATGACAGCACGTCCATCGATTGGGCGCGGGTGATGCGCGGCATCAGTTCCATCGCGAAAGCCGAAAGCCCGGCACTGGCCAGAGCCGCAATCGCTTCGTCATTGCCGTAGGGATCCATGATGGCGATCACCGCGGCGCCGCTTTTATAGGATGAGATTTCCTGTTCGTTCGGGCGGCGGACCTTCAGCACCACGTCGGCGGAGCCGGCGTCGGCAAAACTGCCGATCCTGGCGCCGGCCGCCTCGAACTCTCCGTCCGGAATACGTGACGCCGCCCCGGCGCCGGCTTCAACGATGACGTCGAAGCCGAAACTCTTCATTTTCTTCACGGTTTCGGCGGAGGCCGCGACCCGCGTCTCCTCACCGGCAATTTCCCTTGCAATGAAAACGATATTGCCCAACTGCCCCCTCCTCCGGGTCAGCCAGACCGCCGCAGGCCTCCCTGCGCGGGCCAAGCACCTACGCATGTCGCGCAAAACTGAACGGCGGTTCTGCGATAACGACGTGCGAGAAAATGAAGACCTGAAGCGCGAGGAGCGAACCTGAAGGATCGCGACGCGCTTCAGTCACAAAGCTGCGGAAAGGTCCCCTCCCCCTTTACCGCGATCAGCGGACCAGGAAGATGCCGGCAGCGAGAAGAATGATGAAGACGAAGAGACCGCCGAGAAGGCCGGCGCCGCCGAAGAAACCGGCAGTCATCGCAAGCAGGAGGACGATGAGAAGCATCGAGCCGTATTTCGTGGCCGCGATGAACATGTCGTAGGTCTTTTCATGTTCCTGGTAATCCATCGGCGCGCCGGTCTCGACCGGTCCGGTATGATGTTCGGCCATAAATATCGTCTCCCTGAAATGCCTCTGCGCTGCCTGATTTCCCCCTTATGCCGAGGGAAATCCCTGCTTGCAGGGATTACACAATGATAGGCGAAAGCGCAATGCATGAGAATGCCGCGGCCACAGTTCCAAACCACCCATCTCCCACGGCGGAAAAAGCATGGCGGGACATCGGCTGCGGATCTTGTCATCGCCCTATGTCGCCCCGTCCGGAGGCAGGAGAAATCAGAGCGGCAGGTCAGTGCCGAGTTCACCCGGCGGCACGAAACGCGCCGTCGGAATAATGGTGAGCGGCGGCAACGTGTCGTTGGGATTGCGCGAGAACATCATGCGCTGCTCGCTGGCGCTGGAGATGAAGAAGGGATAGCGCGTCAACAGCTTGCGCCCGACCTCGACCACATTCGTCGCCATCAGCGTCATGTCGATCCCGTAATTCTTCGCCAGTCGGCCGGGGACGATCGTGTCGGCATAGAAGACCCGCTTATAGAAGGCGGCATGCGGCGGTCGAACGAACTGAAGCACGCGGTCTGCGCGGAAATAAGCGGCCGCAACGATGGTGGGTCTCAGCGTCAGGTAGGGAACCCAGGGCAGATCCGCGGTGAGTTCCGGGTCGGCTGCGAAACGCGCCGGATCAATCAACGTCAGCCCGGCGTCCAGGAGTTCGTCCATCGCCTCAGGAAAGGCGCCACCGGACTGGCTGAGGCGATGCTCGGGTGTCACATAATGAACGCGGATCGTACTGATCAGCTCACCATAATAGTACAACCCGAAAATATAGGCGTGGCTGTCGAAATCGCTGTCATCAAGCAGCCCTTTCGGAGCGAGTGCCAGGACGTCATGAGCCTTGTAAGCCTTGTAACGCAGGCGTTCCACCTGTTCCATGTCTTCGCTGCTTTCGACGCGACGATATTCGACATGATCCAGAATATCCAAAATTTTCGTGCTGAAATCACCACGCTTAAACAGTGTCTCTGACATTCTCTCGATCCGCTCGTTAACGGATCATTAATCATACGCCGGCGAAATTTAGGCAAGGAAATCCGATAATTCGGCCAGTATATAAACTATTAAGGTTAACGGTGCGGGGGATTTTCGGTGGAAGAATTGGCGCTCACAGAGCGCTCAGGCGACCTTATTGCGGCGACGTTGCACGGGGCGGCGGCCGATGCCCTGCTGCAACAGCGGGATGTTTTGGGAAGGCACCGGCTGCGAGAAAACATAGCCCTGCACCAGGTCGGTGCTGCGGTGCTTGTTGAGCAGCGCGAGCTGCTCCTCGGTCTCCACGCCTTCGATGACGATCTTCAGGCCGAGTTCGCGGGCGAGATGGACCGTGCCGCGCAACAGCTTGAGACGGCGGGTATCCTCGACGATGTTGCGCACGAAGGAACGGTCGATCTTGACGATATCGAGCGGCAGCGTGTCGAGATAACTGAGGCTGGAGAAACCGGTGCCGAAATCGTCAATGGCGATGGTGATGCCGCGGGCCCTCAGCTCCGCCAGGATGGCGCGCACGGCCTGCGGCTCGTCGATCAGGCAGCTTTCGGTGACTTCGAGATGCAGCCGCGCCGCGTCCAGGCCGGAATGAGCGAGCGCATCGGCGACCACGGAAAGGATATCGGCATCGCGCAGGTCGCGCGCCGATAGGTTGACCGAGACGGCGATATGGTCCGGCCAGCTCATGCACTCGCTGCAGGCCTTGAACAGGACGAAACGGGTGATGTCGGAAATAATGCCCATCTCTTCGGCAAGCCGGATGAACACGTCGGGCGGAATCGAGCCCTTCTCCGGATGCACCCAGCGGGCCAGCGCTTCGGCGCATTCTATCCGTGTGCCATCGGCCCTGAACATCGGCTGGAAGACGAGATGCAGCGCCTGCGCCGAAACCGCTTCGCGCAGGTCAGCCTTCAGCTTCTGCTGCTCGATATAGCGCCCGTCCATCTCCCGCTCGAATCCTGAAATGCCGCCCTTGAGGCGGGACTTGCTCTCGAACAGGGCAAGATCCGCCTTGACGCTCCACTCGTCCATTGCAAAGGCCGAGCTTTCGAGGATCGCGTAGCCGGCGCTGAGCGACACGAGGAAGGTGAGCTCATCGACCTCATAATGACCCTGAATCGCGGCGTGCACGCGGCGAATCGAGAGCTCGAGCGATGTGGGCTCCTTCGCATGCGGGAAGAACAGGATGAACTGATCGCCCATCAACCGGCCGAGGATGGCATTGCCGCAAGCCTGCTTGATGCGGGCGGCGATGGCGCAAAGCAGATGGTCGCCGGTGACGTGACCACGCATGTCGTTGACATGTTTGAACTCGTCGATATCAAGAACCATGAAGCCGAGCGGTCCTGATTTGCGCGGGTGCCTGGCGAGATATTCCTGGATCAGTTGCCCGAAATATTCGCGGTTCGGCAGGCCGGTCAGCGCATCGAAGCGGACCATGTGCATGATCTTCTGCTCCGCCTTCACCCGACTCGACACGTCTTCGAAGATCAGAACGGCGCCGCCGTCGGCCCTCCGGCTGGCGGAGAATTCGAGCGACAGGTCCTCAGGGAAATGAATGAGCGTACGTGACAGGTTGCCGTCGGCGACCTGAGTGAGCTGGCGCAGGATGAGCTCCGGCTGCGAGGCATCCATGAAGCTGTAACGCGCGCCATAACGCAGCACGGCGCCGAGGTCGCGATCCTTCAGCCGCTCCGGCGCACCGATCCTCAAAAGCTCGCAGGCCTTGCGGTTGACGACCTGAATGCGATTTTCCACATCCACCATGACCAAGCCATGCGGCATGTTGTTGAGCGCCGTATCGAAACGGTCGGCGATCATGGTGATTTCCCGGCGCGCGATGACATTCTCGTAAAGGAACTCGCGAACGCCATTCGCCATGGCCCGCGTCGTCAGCCAGAAGGGAATAAGGAAGATCGACAGTAGACCGCGGTAGAAATCCAGCGCCAACAGGCTGCAGGCGATCATCGGCAGGCAGCAGGAGAACGTCTGAAGGTCGACAGCTAGGCGCGAACCGTAGTTGCGGCCGACGACCGAAACCATGGTTGCCATAGTGACGGCAATGCAGGCAAGCTCGGCAAAGGAATCGCGCACGACGAAGATCGCGTAGCCGCTGGCGATACCAAGCAATGCCGTGGTGCAGGCAGCACCGGCAACCAGGATCCGCTCCCAACGCTCGATTCCGGCATGCGACAGCCGCCCCTTGTCGACACGGTCAAACTGCCGGAAGATGGCCATGCGCACGCTGAAGACCAGAAGGAAGGCGGCAGAGAGGAAAATGTAGACGGAAGACTGTGTCTTGGCGGCGACGGCAAGGCATGTCGCCACGTGGACGATTACGCCAGCAAGAAGCGTCATGCGGTTCCCGGAAAGAGAACTCACAAACGACAGATACACATCTAAAGGGACCCTGTTCGGGCTATCTGGCTTCATCCACACTTTCCCTGTGCGCGGGAATTCTAGAGGCAACCCTTTAAAAATTGATTTCAATCGAATCAAACATTTGGTCAAATTTTCTAAAACCTCAGGGTGAACAGCACAGCCTTGGCGTGATAATGCAGCCTTGTCGCGAGATTGTTGAAATAATCATCCACGCCTGAGTTGTTAAAATACTTTACCGGCCATGCGGGCCGGCCGTCTTGGTGCCGCCTCAGCCTCGAAAATCGGAATCGTTTTCGGAAAAATCCGAAGTCCGCGCAAGAAAGGCGACGGCGCTATACGACTATGCGCCTATGCGCGGCATTAATCCTTCCAATTTCGAAGGCCGTAGTCTACACCGATTCCAAAGAGGGAAAGCTGCCGAATAACGGCAGGACAAGAATAAGGGAAACGAATGTCGGGACTTCTGGCGGCAAGCCGGCTGATCGATTCGATCAGTCAAATCATGGGCAAACTTTCCGAATATATGGTGCTGTTCTGCTGTCTGATCAGTGCCGGAAACGCCATCGTCCGCTATGCCTTCAACTACAGTTCGAACGGCTGGCTGGAAATCCAGTGGTATCTGTTCGCCTTCGTCGTGATGCTCGGCGCCTCGCATGCGCTGCGCAACAATGAGCATGTCCGCGTCGACCTGATCTACGGCTCAGTGTCCGACAAGGCGAAGATCTGGATCGACATTGTCGGCCTCATCTTGTTTCTCATCCCTGTCTGCATCTTCCTCACCTGGCTCTGCTGGCCTTTCTTCGCGCTGTCCTACCGGCAGGGAGAAATATCGGCCAATGCCGGCGGACTGATCCGCTGGCCCGTCAAGCTGATCCTGGTCGCAGGCTTCGGACTGCTGTCCCTTCAGGGCGTTTCCGAGCTGATCAAGCGGATCGCCGCCCTCACCGGCCATATCAGCATCGACACAAAATACGAAAAGCCGCTGCAATAGCGCCCCGGGAGGAACGGATTTGTTTGATTTCGGCATTATTCCGCCGGCCATGTTCCTCGGCATGGTCATCTTCATGCTCTACGGCTTTCCGGTCGCCTTTTCGCTCGCCGCCGTCGGCCTGTTCTTCGGCATCATCGGCATCGCCACCGGCCATTTCAGCGAAGCCTTTCTGCAAGCGCTGCCCCTGCGCTTTTTCGGCATCGTCTCCAACGACCTGCTGCTCGCCATTCCCTTCTTCACCTTCATGGGCGCGGTGCTGGAACGCTGCGGCCTTGCCGAGGATCTGCTCGAAGGCACCGGCAAGCTCTTTGGCGGCATTCCCGGCGGCCTTGCCTATGCCGTCATCCTGGTCGGCGCCGTCCTCGGCGCCATCACCGGCACGGTGGCCGCCTCCGTCATCACCATGGGCGTGATCTCGCTGCCGATCATGCTGCGCTACGGTTACAGCCCGCGCCTTGCCACCGGCGTCATCGCCGCCTCCGGCACCATCACCCAGGTGATCCCGCCCTCGCTCGTGCTCGTCGTCCTCGCCGACCAGCTCGGCAGATCGGTCGGCGACATGTATCTCGGCGCGATCGGCCCCTCGATCCTGCAGGTGGCGATCTTCGTCCTCTTCATCCTGGTCATGTCGATCATCCGGCCGAAATCAATGCCGCCGCTGCCGAAAGAGGTGCGCGGCAACCTTGACTGGGCGCTGCTCGCCAAAGTGCTGATGGGCATGGTGCCATCGATCGTGCTGATCTTCCTGGTGCTCGGCACCATCTTCATGGGGCTCGCGACGCCGACGGAAGCCGGCGCGCTCGGCGTTGTCGGCGCCATGGCGCTCGCCGCCCTGCATCGCCGTCTCACCTGGCCGCTGATCCGCGAGGCGATGACGTCGACCACCCACATCACCTCGATGGTGGTGATGATCCTGATCGGCTCCACCTGTTTCAGCCTGGTCTTCCAGGGCATGGACGGCTCGCGCTGGATCGAGCACATGCTCTCGGGCATCCCAGGCGGCCCGGTCGGCTTCCTGATCTTCGTCAACATCTTCATCTTCGTGCTCGCCTTCTTCCTCGATTTCTTCGAAATCGCCTTCATCGTCATCCCGATGCTCGCCCCCGTCGCCTCAGCCCTCGGCATCGACCTGATCTGGTTCGGCGTGCTGATCTGCGTCAACATGCAGACGAGCTTCATGCATCCGCCCTTCGGCTTCGCGCTCTTCTACCTGCGCTCGATCGCCAGCAAGGACGTCAAGACCTCCGATATCTATATGGGCGCGCTGCCCTGGGTCGGCATGCAGATCATCCTGGTGGCGATCGTGATCTTCTGGCCGCAATCGGTCACCTACTGGCTGGACCGCGGCCCGAAGGTCGACCCGAACTCGATCAAGATCGAAGTGCCGGGCTTTGGCGGCCAGCTCGGACTGCCGCCGGTGGGCGGCGGCGGCAATGGCGCGCCGCAGATCCCCGGCCTGAACCTGCCGCCGCTCGGCTTGCCGGGAGCTCCGCCGCCACCTGCGAAATAACTCCCCAAAATAACAGGGCCAAAAACAAAACCCCGGACCAAGCGATCCGGGGTTTTGGTATGCGTTCGTGTCAGGCGCCGACGGAAGCTCTCAGAGCTTGCCGGCCCGCTGCTGGATCATCATGAACGTATCAAACGTGTATTCCGAGAGCTGCATCCAGAGATAGGCATCGCGCTTGAAAGCGGTCTGGTCGTCGTAGATCTTCTTGAAATACTGGTTGTTGGCCGAGATTTCGCCGTAGATGCCCATGGCCGCCTGGAAGCAGGCTTCCATGATCTCCTGACTGAACGGACGCAACGTCGCGCCTTCGGCGACAAGCTGCTTCAGCGCCGTCGGGTTCTTCGTGTCGTATTTCGCCAGCATGTTGGTGTTGGCGAAGGCGCAGGCGTCGGTGAGCGCTGCCTGGTAGTGCTTCGGCAGGTTGCTCCATTTGTCGAGGTTGAAGAACGCATGCACCGTCGGGCCGCCTTCCCACCAGCCCGGATAATAGTAATATTTCGCCACCTTGTGGAAACCGAGCTTCAAATCGTCATAGGGACCGACGAATTCCGCCGCATCGATCGTGCCCTTTTCGAGCGCCGGGTAGATGTCGCCACCGGCGATCTGCTGCGGGATGACGCCGACCTTCTCCATGACGCGGCCGGCAAGGCCGGCGATGCGCATCTTGACGCCCTTCAGGTCATCGAGCGTATTGATTTCCTTGCGGAACCAGCCGCCCATCTGGGCACCGGTATTGCCGGCCGGCAAAGCATACATGCCTTGTGTGGCATAAAACTCGTTCATCAGCTTGTTGCCGTTGCCGTCACTAAACCAGGCATTGGTCAGGCGGCTGTTGAGGCCGAAGGGGATCGCCGTTCCGATGGCGTAGGTCGGATCCTTGCCGACGAAATAATAGGAGGTGGTGTGGGCTGCCTCGACCGTGCCGGCAGCCACCGCATCGACGGCCTGCAGACCCGGCACGACTTCACCAGCCGCGAAAGGCTGGATGGTGAAATTGCCGTCGGTTGCGGCGGCAACATGCTTGGCGATGTCTTCGGCACCGCCGTAGATCGTATCCAAGCTCTTCGGAAACGACGACGTCATGCGCCACGCGATCTTCGGATTCTCCTGCGCGATCGCAGGCGCTGCCAGTGCCGTTGCGGCAACCGCGCCGGCCCCGGCGGTTCCCGCCTTCTTGAAAAACGAACGACGATCCATCAAAAACCTCCCGTATAGATGGCACTGCGCGGCCAATCTTCACCCCACCCGCAGCGAGGGCAGAGCTAAGCATGGCGAGGGCCGCGATTCAAGCTTTAGTCTATTAGCTTTTGGCATCAAGACGGCAATAAGGCAACACGCAGGCACCCATCAAAATCAGCAGCTTAGCCGCGAGGACAGGCGCCACGACGAGGCGCCGGCAGAAATCGGCCGCCAGTTGCAGCCAGACGTTGACTTCGCGGCCATTCTGGCGGCAGAAACGACAAGCAGAAGATTTCACCGGGGCGAACAATGACGAAACCGATCGTTGCCATTCCTGCCGATGTTCGCAGCTTCGACGGTGCGACCTGGCACGCCGTGCAGCATCAATATCTCAGTGCCGCGTTGAATGCGGCGGGCGTCATGGCCTTTGTCATCCCGGCTTTCGAGGCGGGCTACGACACCGACGCAATCCTCGACCGGGTCGATGGTCTGCTGGTATCCGGCTCGGCCAGCAATGTGCATCCTTCGCTTTACGGCGCCGAGGCAAATGACAAGGACGGTCCTTTCGATCCTGCCCGCGACGCCACAAGCCTGCCGCTCATCCGCCGCGCCATCGATCGCGCCATCCCGCTGCTCGCCATCTGCCGCGGCATTCAGGAGCTGAATGTCGCTCTCGGCGGCTCGCTGGCAAGCGAGATCCACGAGCAACCCGGCATCTGGGACCATCGCCGGCCGGAAGGCGTCGACCGTGACGGCATGTACGCCATCCGCCAGACTGTCCACGTCAAGGAAGGGTCCTGCATTGCCGGCATCCTCGGCCCGGGCGATATCCGCGTCAACTCGCTGCATCGCCAGGCGATCGCCAGGACCGCACCGCGCCTGCAGGTGGAGGCCACCGCCGAGGACGGCACTGTGGAGGCCGTTTCCGTCATCGATTCCAAGGCCTTCGCCGTCGGCGTGCAATGGCATCCGGAATATTGGGCCGAAACCGATAAGACGTCGAACCGGCTGTTTGCCGCCTTCGGCGACGCGGTCCGCAGTTATGCCGCCGCCAAACTGCCCGTGACCGGGGCGCAGGCAATCGCCTGACCAGTGGCCAGGTCAATCACGCCAGCTTGAACCATTGCGTCTAAACCTTTTGCGGTGTCTCCGGCACCGGCGTCAGCGCCGTTCCCTTCTCGAACCAGGCAATCAGATTGTCGGCCACCAGGTCGGCCATCGCATTGCGCGTCGGCACGGAGGCCGAGGCGACATGCGGCAGCAGCACGACATTGGCCGGTTCCATGAGCGTCGCCGGCACGGACGGCTCTTCATAGAAGACGTCGAGGCCGGCCGCACCGAGCGCACCTGACGCAAGAGCCGCACTCAGCGCCTCTTCATCCACCGTCCAGCCGCGGCCGACGTTGACGAGGATGCCGTTCGGACCGAGAGCGGCGAGGACATCAGCATCGATCGTCTTGTGCGTCTGCGGCGTCTTCGGAACGATCGCGATCAATGTGTCCACCGCCTCGGATAGTCCCCTCAACGTCGGGTAATATTCATAGGGCGCATCGGCATGGCGCGACCGTGTGTGATAGCTGATCTTCACCTTGAACGGCTCCAGCCGTTTGGCAATCTCGAACCCGATGCGGCCGAGGCCATAGAGCCCGACGTGACGGCCTTTGAGCGAGAAACGCGACAGCGGATAGGCCGTGCCCGGCTTCCAGTTGCCCGCACGCAGCCAGGCTTCGGCCCGCGGCAATTCGCGGATCGTGTTCAAGAGCAGGCCGATCGCCGTGTCGGCAACTTCGTCGTTCAGAACGTCAGGCGTATTGGTGACGACGATGCCTTTTTCGGCCGCCCGTTTTACATCCATGCCGTCATAACCGACGCCGAAACTGGCGATCACCTCGACGCCAGGCAGCTGGTCCATCCAGGTGCCGGGAAAGGCGCCGGAGACGGCGACGCCGCGGATGCGGCCGGCTGTCTCGCCATCGAGCGCCAGCTTTTCCTCGCGGGCGACGGCAATGACCTCAAAACGATCCTCCAGCCTTTCGAGAACACGCTGGTGTATCTTCCCAGGAACGAGAATGGCAATGCGGGACATGGCTTTTCCTCTTGGACGGGGGTCTGGTTCAGGCACGGGGCCGATGGGGACTGGTCGACTGGCGGATGCGCATTTCCGGCTTGATGAGATGCATGCCGTCAGGTTCGTGACTGCCGGCGAGACGATCGAGAAGCGCGCGCGCAGCCAGGCGGCCGACTTCGGTCTGGCCGTTCCAGACAGTCGTCAGCGCCGGCGTGGCGATCGAAGCTTCCTCGAGATCGTCATAACCGGTGACCGAAATGTCGCGCCCCGGCACCAGGCCGGCACGGGCAATGCCGTTCATAAGGCCGATTGCGACGAGGTCGTTCCAGCAGACGGCCGCCGTCGGCTGCTGCGGCAGCGAGAGGAAGTGCACCGCGGCCTCGAAACCGCCCTGTTTCGAGCGAGGGCCGGGAATGCGCAGGTTCGGATCGACTTCGATGCCGGCCTTGCGTAGCGCATTGACATAACCCTGGTAGCGGTCGCGGCCGGTGGACGTCTGGTCCGTGCCGCCGATCATCGCGATCGAGCGGTGACCGAGGCCGATCAGGTGGTTGGTGGCAAGTGAAATGCCGTAACTGTCGTCACCGCGATAGGTCGGCAGCTCCAGACCGTCCATCGAGCGGGCGACAAGGATTGCCGGCATGCCGTTTTCCTCCGCCAGCTGCAGATCTTCCGGCGGCGTGCCGATCGCCGGCGACATGATGACGCCGTCGCCACCGAGCTGCAGGAGCGTCTCGATGAAGGTGCGCTGCTTTTCGACATTGTCGTAATGGTTGGAAAGGATGAAGGTATGGCGGCTGCGATCGAGCTCGCTTTCGATCGCCTTCAGGATCTCGCCGTAGAAGGGATTCATGATGTCGTGCACGACGACGCCGATGATGCCGGAGCGCGAGGTGCGCAGGCTGGCGGCACGGCGATTGTAGATGTAGCCGAGCGCGCGCGCCTGTTCCTTGATCTTCTCCCGCGTATTGCCGGCAACCAGCGGACTGTCGCGCAAAGCGAGCGATACGGTTGCCGTTGAAATGCCGAGCGTTTCGGCGATTGTCGAAAGCTTGATCTTCTGGACCACGTGTCCTCCTCCAGGCAGCACGCAAGACAGCAGACCGCGTCGGAAAACCGGCGCGGTCCCTTAAAATGTTTAATTAAAAGATTTAACAGGCGGAGGCAATTCGTCTTTCAGCGAAATTTCACTCTTCATCATGTTCTTCCAAAGGAAGCGCTTCTGCCTGCAGATTGGCATCGATCGCCTTCAAGAGGCGCACGAGATTGCGGATTTCCTTTTCTGAAAATTCCAGCGTCGCCAGCCTGTCGCAAGCCGAGGCCGCCATCTCGATCGCCCGCACGCTGTCACGGCCGAGCGCCGTAAGATAGACCTTGGTCAGGCGCGCATCCTCGGCGTCGGGCTTGCGCTCGAGGAAGCCCTGCGCCTCCATGCGGCCGATCGTGCGGGTCATCGTCGGCGCCTTGACGCCGAGCTTTTGGGCAAGCCCGCCCGCCGTCATGCCGTCGCTCTCGGCGAGCGAGAGAATGACGCCGTCCTGGCCGGCATAGAGGCCGCTTTCGAACAGGTTGCGCGAGAGCACCGTACGCATGGAACGAGCCGCCTGGGTCAGCGCCGGCGAGAGATCGACGAGCGTATACTCCGTCTGGTCCTTCTTCTTGGACTTGCTCTTCTTGCCGTCCTTATGCTTCTTTCCCATCGCCATCCCTTTGATCTTTAAGCCCCGACGCCGCTGCGATATGACATTGCCCAGGATCTCGTCATAAACAAGAGGCAACGACCGGATGATGACGCCTTCGCCCCGCTTCGACGAGAAGCGCCCTGCCTCGGCCCCTGCCCCGCGCCACCCGATCGCCGTGCTGCCGCTTGGTGCTCATGAGCAGCACGGCCCTCACCTGCCCTTCGAAACCGACACGCTAATTGCCCAAGGAATCGCCCAACGATTGAAGGTAGCCCTGCCCGCCGGTCTGCCGGTCACCTTCCTGCCCGTCGAATCGGTTGGCTACTCCATAGAGCATATGGATGTTGAAGGAACGAAGACGCTCGCTTTCGACGAGGCGGTCCACCGCTGGCTCGGCATTGCCGAAGTCCTGGCCAAGCAGGGTATCCGCAAATTGGTGATGCTGAACGCCCATGGCGGCAACTCGCCCCTGATGACCGTCGTCGCGACCGAGGCGCGGATCCGCTTTGCCATGCTGGCCGTGGCGACGAGCTGGACCCGCTTCGGCCTGCCGGATGGGGTGATCCCGCCCGGGGAAAAGGCGATCGGCATTCATGGCGGCGACATCGAGACCTCGGTCATGCTGGCGCTTCATCCTGACAGGGTTGATATGGCGAAGGCTGCAGATTTCCCTTCGCGACAGACGGATTTTGCCCAACGCTTCAAATATCTGCGCGCCTACGGGCCGCACGCCTTCGGCTGGAAGATGTCGGATCTCAACGCCGAAGGCGTAACGGGCAATGCCGCGGCGGCGACGGCTGAAAAAGGCGAGGCGCTGATTGCCCATGCGGTAAGGGGCCTGGTGGAACTGCTGGAAGATGTCGATGCCTTCGACGTCGGCGAGCTTCGGTGAAGACGACTGATTTGCTCGGGCAGATGACGTGATCTTATAACATTATAAAACCCTTTGAACTGCCGCGCCCATGCCATTATATGAGACCAACCGTTTAAGCAGCCGATCCGAAGCCGCTCGGCCGCACGTCAATCCTAGAGGTTCTCATGACCGACGCGACTGCCACCCAAAAGCCCATTCCCGTCACCGTGCTCACCGGTTATCTCGGTGCCGGCAAGACGACGTTGCTCAACCGCATCCTGTCGGAAAATCATGGCAAGAAATATGCTGTCATCGTCAATGAATTCGGCGAGATCGGCATCGACAATGACCTGATCGTCGAGTCGGATGAAGAAATCTACGAGATGAACAATGGCTGCGTCTGTTGCACGGTGCGCGGCGACCTGATCCGCGTCGTCGAAGGCCTGATGCGCCGTCCCGGCCGTTTCGACGGCATTATCGTCGAAACGACGGGCCTTGCCGACCCGGTGCCGGTCGCCCAGACCTTCTTCATGGATGACGACGTGCGCGCCAAGACCGAGCTCGACGCCGTTGTCGCCCTCGTCGACGCCAAGCACCTGCCGCTGCGCCTGAAGGACAGCCGCGAGGCCGAAGACCAGATCGCCTTCGCCGACGTCGTCGTCATCAACAAGAGCGACCTGGTGACTGCGGAAGAACTTGATGTGATCGAAGACATCGTCCGCGCCATCAACCCGGCCGCTCGCGTTTACAAGACCAGCCGCTCGGGCGTCGACCTCGCCCGCGTGCTCGACCAAGGCGCCTTCAACCTGGAGCGCGCACTCGAAAACGATCCGCATTTCCTCGAACACGGCCATGACGATCATGTCTGCGGCCCGGATTGCGATCATCATCATGATCACGATCATCAGCATGGTGATCACGACCATCACCATCACGACCATGACCATCATCATCATGGCGCGATGTCGGCGATCCATGATGTGACGGTGCAGTCGGTGTCGCTGCGCGGCGGCGAGATGAACCCGGAGCGCTTCTTCCCCTGGATCCAGAAGATCACCCAGGTTCAGGGCCCGAATATTCTACGCCTTAAGGGCATCATCGCCTTCAAGGACGATCCCGAGCGTTACGTCGTCCAGGGCGTGCACATGATCATCGAGGGCGATCATCAGCGGCCTTGGAAGGACGGCGAGAAGCATGAAAGCCGTCTCGTCTTCATCGGCCGCGATCTCGACCGCGAAAAGCTCGAGGCCTCCTTCAAGGCCTGCGAGGCAGCCGCCTGATGCCGACAGTTGCACCGCTTGATCTCGACGGCCACGTTCTGGCCGTCGAATTTTTAGGTGACATCCCCTTCTTCGCAAACGCAAACGGCACGTTTCACCGGCTGGACGGCGGCGAGAAGGTTTGCGAAGCCCATCAGGGCATGCTCACTGCCATCCGCGATCCTTATAGCGAAAGCCTGATATCCGGCGGCGAGGACGGCAAGGTTCTTCGCATTGCCGCGGATGGCAGCGTCAGCGAACTTGCAACGGCGCCGCGGAAGTGGATCTCGCAGGTCGCTGCCGGCCCGCAGGGCGCCGTCGCCTATTCTTACGGCAAGAGCTCGCTCGTTAGGCTCGCCGACGGCACCACCAAGGAATTTCCGGAGGAACGCACGGTCGAAGGCATCGCCTTCGCGCCGAAGGGCCTGCGCATCGCCGCCGCCCGTTACAACGGCGTGTCGCTGCACTGGGTCGGCACGAGCGCCAAAGCGGTCGATCTCGAATGGAAGGGCGCGCATACCGGAGTCACCTTCTCGCCTGACGGCAACTTTCTCGTTACCTCGATGCAGGAAAATGCCCTGCACGGCTGGAAGCTCGACAGCAAACCCGGCGCCGAGGCCCGGCACATGCGCATGACCGGCTATCCAGCCAAGGTGAAATCGCTGTCCTGGTCAGTGAAGGGCAAATGGCTCGCCTCATCAGGCGCGCCCGCAGCCATCGTCTGGCCCTTCCAGGGCAAGGACGGGCCGATGGGCAAGGCGCCGCTCGAACTCGGCACGCGCGCCAATATCATGGCGACCTCGGTGAAATTCCATCCGTTGGAAGACATTCTTGCCATCGGCTTCATCGACGGCATGATTCTCGCCGTACGCATCGCCGACAGCAAGGAAGCGCTGCTGCGCCGCCCCGGCAAGGGCGCGATCACGGCGATGAGCTGGAGCGCAAACGGCAAGCTGCTCGCTTTCGCCTCCGAAGCCGGCGATTGCGGCGTCATCGATATTTCGGCGTGAGTTCCTGTTACCGGCAATGGGCGACATGAACCGCGCGCAGGAAGCGGCTGCGCTGTCGCTGACAGAGGAAACGGGAATGCCGAAATCCACCGGCCACGGTTTGGCCGAACAACAGCCACCGTCCGTGGACAACGCCTCCGTCTGGGCGGTGATCCGCGCCGAGGCGGCCGAACTTGCCGTGCGCGAGCCGATCTTGCGACGGCTGCTGGCCACAGAGGTAACGGATGCCACCGGCAACAATGAGATCATCGCCCGGGTGCTGGCGGCGCGGCTGTCGGTAACGCAGGTGGAAACAGGCAATCTGTTCGATCTTATCCTCTCCACTCTCACCGACGATATCATGTGGAAGATCGAGGCCGATCTCGCAGCCGTGCGCGAGCGCGACCCGGCCTGCACGACGTTCTTGCACGCGCTTCTCAACCTTAAGGGTTTTCATGCGCTGCAGACGCACCGCATCGCCCACGCGCTCTGGAGCGCCGGCCGGCCGGAAATCGCCACCTGGCTCGCCAATCTTGCCTCGCGGGTCTTCGGCCCGGATATCCATCCGGCCGCACGGATCGGCGCTTCCATCATGCTCGATCATGGCTCGGGCATTGTCATCGGCGAAACCGCAGTGATCGAGGACGAAGTATCGATTCTGCAGAATGTGACGCTCGGCGGCACCGGCAAGGAAACCGGCGACCGGCACCCGAAGATCCGCCACGGCGTGATGATCGGCGCCGGCGCCAAGATCCTCGGCAATATCGAAATCGGCGCCTTCAGCAAGATCGCCGCCGGCAGCGTCGTACTGAAGCCGGTTCCCGAACATTGCACGGTCGCCGGCGTGCCGGCCACCGTTGTGCGCATTCACCGCGCCGATGAAATCCCGGCCGAAACGATGGATCAGAATATCTAGATGCTTCGTTACGCCGCCTGCTGACCTTCCCAAAAAGCTTCGACGCGGTTGCGGCCTTCGCGCTTCGAGCGATAAAGCGCTTCATCCGCCTTGTGGACCAACCGCTCGAAATCCTCGTCGCTTTGTGTGCGCGCGGCGACACCGATGCTCAGCGTCGGAAAGACGGCCAGATCCGGCAGTTGCATGACGGCGGCTGCGAAGGTGAGACGAATGCGCTCGGCGATCGCTACCGCCTCTTCTTGGGAAGCCTTTTTCAGCACCGCCAGAAACTCATCGCCGCCTTGCCGGGCGAGCAGATCATGGGGCTGCATGATGTTTCTCGAAACATTGACAAAGAGCCGCAGGATCTCGTCGCCGGCGGCATGGCCGTGCCTATCGTTCAGCTGCTTGAAATGATCGATATCGATGATCAGCAGCGAAACCGGCTGGGAGCCGAGAGCGGGCAGACGCTGGGCAAGTCCCCCGCGATTGAGCGCGCCGGTCAGCGGATCGTGATGAGCGAGTTCGGTCAGCTGATTTCGGCCGCGCTCGGCCGCCATCAGCACCATGGCCATGCTGCGCAGCATGATGAAGGCGACGGCCGACACCGCCATCCAGCTATGAGCCACGCTGCCGCCGAAAGGATCCGGCCCGCCGATCTCTCCGGTTGCCGCAAGAATGCTGCGCGCGGCAAAAATCATCGCTGTGCAAATGTAGAGGCCGACAAGCAGGGCTGCCGAATAAAGCCTTTCGCGCCGGACGATGCTAACGGCTTCCCTCGCAATGGCAAGATCGCAGAGGCAGCAGATGACGGAGACATAGAGGAGCCTTGCCGATACCGCGGTGGGGTCGCTGACGATAAGCACGACAGGCACGCTGACGAGCAAGATCGCAAGCCAGAAATAGCGCTGGTCGAGACCCCGTCTGGAAAAGATGCGCACGGCAAAGAACATCAGCATGTAGCCGGCGATGGTGACGATATTGCCGCCGTCGACCGAAACCGAATAGGGAACGATACCGCGCAGCGCGACGAGGAAGGATCCGACGCCGACAAGCAGGTTGCTTAAACCCCAGCAGAGTGGCCACCTGTCGAAGCGCCCAGTCGCATAGGCTGCAAGCTGGAGAATGCCCAGCACGAAACAGCTCACGGCAACAATGAAATAGATCGTCCTGAGATCCAGCAGCATGACGCTTTCCCGAAATTCTCGCGGACCCTACAGGAAGCTTTTTGCGGTTTGATTGGAGGCTTTGCTAAAAATTTATCGATCACCGTTTTTTCAAGCGGCCCGCACCGCGCCGATGATATCCGCCAGCAGGCCGTGCAGCAGATCCCTGTAGCCGTTTCGCGCCGAGGGGCCGCTCTCCTCGGAAGTCATGACGACCGTCAGATCGAGCGACGGCACGATATAAAGCATCTGACCGCCATAGCCCCAGGCAAAGTGCACCTTCTCGCCGCCGATCTGCCGGGTGAACCAGCCATAGCCATATTCATCGCCGGAGAAGCGTGAGTTGGTCCGCTGCTGCCATGACTGGGAGACCCAGTCCCCGGGGACGACCTGGCGGCCTTCGGCGGTCTTGCCGCCGTTGCGATAGAGTTCGCCGAAGGCAAGCAAGGACCGCGCGCTCATCGCCATCTGATTGCCGCCGAGATAGATGCCCTGCGGATCCTGCTCCCATGCGCCGATGCGAAAACCCTCGACCGGACCGAGCCAATCGCGCGCCAACGCCAGCGTCGAGCGGCGGCCGACCCTGGTGAGAATGGCCGAAAGCAGATGCGTTGACGCGGTGGAATAGAGCATTTCGCCGCCGGGCCGATCGACGAAAGGCTGCGAAAGCGCAAAACGCACCCAGTTGCGCGAGGAGACCCAGCGGCCGTAATTCGGTCCGGACATGCGATCGAGCCCCGCCTGCATGGAGAGAAGATTACCGATGGTGATGTCGTTGAGACGCGGATCCGGTGTTTCAGGCAGATCGGCTTTCAGGATCGGCGCGATCTTCTGATCCGGTCCCTCAAGCAGGCCTTTGCCGATAGCGATGCCGACAAGCGCCGAAACGATCGCTTTCGAAGCGGATTTGATATTGGCCGATTCCGCCGGAGAATGTCCGCGGAAGCCGCGTTCGGCAAGCACGCGTCCCCCGCGCGAGACGATCACCGTTTTAAGCGGCCGCATCGCCGGGTCGCTGGCCGCCCGATCGAGACGCGGACCAAGCCCGGTGACGGCGCGGGCCGTGCTCTGGGCGGCAGCCGGCGCCGCTGCGGCAAGCGACAGAAAAAAGAAAAACAGCAGCAAGAGAGCGCGGACCATGCGGGGCAAGATAAGGTATTGCCGCGACAGGGTCGCGGGCCGACCGCATTTTTCACGCGATTGTGTTGCCAGTGCACCGGGGGACGCGGTGCCCGCTTCGTCCACGCCACCGGGCGGGAAGACAATCCGCGCCGCGACCACGGCAGGCCCGCCTGCCTGCATGGTCAAGCGGAGCGGGATTGCCGGCCGGAGGAAGAATGTCCGACCCCGGCCAGCCGATGGGTTAGGCGGCGCGGCGAACCGGCGCGCCGGCCAGCATGCGCCCGGACGGGACGATCATGCCGGCCGCGCCGTCAAGCCAGCCTTCCGTAAGCTCGAGCGCAAGAAAGCGCGAGCGTTCGAACGGACCCGGCATGACGAGATGGCGAGCCTTTTCGGCGAAAAAGCCGAAACGCTCGTAATAGGCGGCGTCGCCGACGAGCAGGACAGCGCCATGGCCGCGGTTCTTCGCCTCGAGGATCGCCGCGCGCATGAGCGCCGCGCCGATGCCCTTGCCGCCGTGATGGGAATCGACGGCGAGCGGGCCGAGCAGCAGCGCATTGATCGGCGTGCCTGCATCGTTGACGCCGGCCTCGATGTTCCAGAGCCGCACCGAGCCGATGACATGACCATCGCGATCACGCGCGACAAGTGCCAGGCCCTCGGCCGGAACACGGTTGCGACGGATCTTCTCCGATGACTTCTTGCGGCGATCTGGCCCCATGACGCGGTCGAGCAGGTTTTCACGGGCAACGACATCCGAGGGATTTTCGGCGTCGATGGCAAACGTGGTGGGCGCAAAGAATGCGCGGACAGAATCAAGAACAGCGGCCACCTTGGCCTCCCGTACCCAATACCGTTATCAGCGGCGATGAAGGAAAATTGTGAAGTTGCCGCCCCGGCTGGTTACGGGGCCGACGGAAACGACCTTAGATGACGTAGGCCTTCAGCGGCTCGAAACCGTTGAAAGCGACCGCCGAATAGGTCGTCGTATAGGCGCCGGTGCCTTCGATCAGGACCTCGTCGCCGATCGAAAGGGAGATCGGCAGCGGATAGAGGTTCTTCTCGTAGAGCACGTCGGCCGAATCGCAGGTCGGGCCGGCGATGACGCAGGGCTCCATCTCGTCGCCGTCGTGCTCCGTGCGGATCGGATAGCGGATGGCTTCGTCCATCGTCTCGGCGAGACCGCCGAACTTGCCGATGTCGAGGAAGACCCAACGGGCATCGTCATTGTCCGACTTCTTCGAAATCAGAACGACTTCAGCCTTGATGACGCCGGCATTGCCGACCATGCCGCGGCCCGGCTCGATGATCGTCTGCGGGATCTGGTTGCCGAAATGCGTGCGCAGCGCCTGGTAGATCGACTTGCCGTAAGCTTCTGCGGACGGAACGTCGCGCAGATACTTGGTCGGGAAGCCACCGCCCATGTTGACCATCTGCAGGTGGATGCCCTGCTTGGCGAGCGATACGAAGACGCGCTTGGCATCGGCAAGTGCCGAATCCCAGGCATCGACCTTGGTCATCTGCGAACCGACATGGAACGAGACGCCGTAGGACTGCAGGCCGAGCTGATGGGCGTAGACGAGAACGTCGACGGCCATCTGCGGAACGCAGCCGAACTTGCGCGACAGCGGCCATTCGGCGCCTTCGCCATCGGTCAGCACGCGGCAGAAGACGCGGGCGCCGGGAGCGGCGCGCGAGATCTTCTCGACTTCCTCGTGGCTGTCGACCGCAAAGAGGCTGACGCCGAGCGCATGCGCGCGGGCGACGTCGCGTTCCTTCTTGATCGTGTTGCCGAAGGAGATGCGGGCAGCGGTCGCGCCGGCTTCGAGCGCCATTTCGATTTCGGCAACGGATGCACAATCGAAATTGGAGCCGAGGCCTGCGAGCAGCTTCAGCACCTCAGGAGCCGGGTTGGCCTTGACGGCGTAGTAGATGGCACTGTCCGGCATGGCGTGACGGAAGGCGTGGAAATTGTCGCGAACGACATCGAGGTCAACCACGAGGCAGGGACCGTCGGGACGTCGGGTTGCGAGAAAGTCGCGGATGCGCTGGGTGGTCATATCGATTCCCTCTTCCAATTCCAGAGCTCCGGCATGAACCGGAGGACAAAGGGCATACGAGAACTCGCATTGGAACCAGCCGGTGGAGACCCCGGAACCATAGCAAGCGCTCGATGCGCGGATAGTGAACCAACGCCGCGGACGCGGTGTAAGTTCGGCTTTGTCTGCCATGGATTGGAGGGAGAATCCCAACCGCACTTCCGGCAATGATGGTGTGCCTCTTCAGTAACCCCCGCTGATGGAAAGCAGGGAGAGAACAAAAAGGCCCGCACCGTCGTTGCTTCAGGCGTCCTCGCATTTTCCGGTTGGCCGGAATAGCGACTGGAGGGGTTAATTCCAGGTACCTTACCGATTTCCTCACCAATTCGAGGGTTCGGCGGACACCCATGGGCACGTGCGACTTTGGGCTGAGGTGGAAATAAGAATATTCGCCTTCACAATCAAGCGTTTTTTTGATCTGGAGGTCAAAAAAATAATTGAACAGGTCGGGCCAATTTGTTCAATGTTTCGAAACAGCTTGGGAAGCGCCATGGACACTCTGACCCGCATACGCGCCTTCATCGATGTCGTCGAGGCCGAAGGTTTTTCCGCCGCCGCACGGCGCACCGGCCGCTCGAAGGCGCTGCTTTCCAAATATGTGCGCGAACTGGAAGACGAACTCGGCGCTCTGCTGCTCAACCGCACCACCCGGCAGTTCTCGATGACCGAAGCCGGCCACACCTATTACCGCAGCGCCTCCGATATTCTGAAGGAGATCGACAACCTTGCCGATCTCGTGCGCGAAAACAATGCCCAGTTGAAGGGACGGCTGCGCATCTCGGTGCCCCGCACCTTCGTCGACGCCGACGTCGGCCAGTCGCTGATCGATTTTGCCGCCGAGAACCCGGACCTTTCGCTGGAGATCGCCGCCGATGACCGATTCGTCGACCTGATCGAGGAAGGCTTCGACGTGGCGATCCGGATTTCTAAGCTCGAAGATTCCGGCATGATCGCCCGCAAGATCTCCGATTTCCGCGTCCATCTCTGCGCCACCCCGGATTTTATCGAGCGTCATCCCGATCTTGAGCATCCGAGCGACATCTCCAATGTCCCCTTCATCGTCGATACCAATTCGCGCACCCAGGGGAGCATTCGCTTCTACAATCCTGATAACACCACCTTCGCCGTCGCCGTCTCCGGGCCGATAGAGGTCAACAGTCCGCATGCGACATTGCGCGCCGCCCTCGCCGGCATCGGCATCGCTCTCATCCCCGATTTCGTCGCCCGCAAGCCGATCGAGAGCGGCGAACTGCTGACGCTGTTTAACGATTACATCCCGACCGACCGCGGCATCTATGCCGTCTACCCACACCGGCGCTACCTGCCGGCCAAGGTGAGGATCTTCGTCGACTACCTGCACAACTGGTTCAAGAAGCATCCGTGAGGCAGCGCCGAAAGAGCCGCCAGACCGGGCGAACGGACGTCGACAATCGGCATCGGCCGCAAGCCGGTCCCAATTCCGTCCCAATTTCTGGCAAGAACTCGGGTCGAGCGAATAAGGCAGCGGGACGCATGAAAAAATCCATACCATTGATAGCCGCGCTTCTTTCGCTGGCGCCGGCCACCGCCCTTGCGCATCCGCATATCTTCGTGGAAGCGCGGCTCGAAGTCGTCGCCGGCGCCGACGGCAGCATCGAGGAACTGCGCAATGTCTGGCGCTTCGACGAGGTCTTCTCCTCCTCGGTCGTCATGGATTTCGACAAGAACACCGATCTGAAGCTGGAGCCGAACGAACTCGCGCAGGTCGGGAAAACGGTGAAGCAGTCGCTTGCCGACTACGACTACTACATGAACCTGACGGTCAACGGGAAGAACGTCACGGTCCAGCAGCCTGACATCATCCATGTCGATTATAAGAACGGCCAGCTCCTGATGTTCTTCGCGGTCAAACCGGCGGAGAAGATGCCGCTCAAGGGCAGGCTCACTTTCGGCGTCTACGACCCGACGCTCTATACGTCGATCGACTTTCCGACAGACAACGAACTCTCCACGGTCGGCGACAGCTTCAAGGCCTGCAAACACCAGGTGGTGAGACCGGATGCCGACGAGGTAATCTCGCAAAACAAGCAGTCGCTGACGGACGCCTTCTTCAACGATCCGACCGGCACCAACATGTCCAAGCTCTTCGCCACCCGGCTGGATATCACATGTTGATGAAACGCCCCCTCATCCTTTCCGCAGCACTCCTTGCGCTCGTGACTGCGGCAAGCCTTGCCCATGCGCAATCGCCGCTCGGCATCGGCACGGCCGAACCAAGTTTTCAACCGACCGGCGGGCCGTTCGCATCGCTTTTGCTCTATGTGAACTATGAGCAGCAGGCCTTCTACCGGGCGCTGACGGATGCCTTGAAGGGCATGCGCGAGGATCCGTGGCAGCTGACATCTCTGATCGGTCTTTCCTTCGCCTACGGCGTCTTCCATGCCGCCGGCCCCGGCCACGGCAAGGCGGTCATCTCCTCATACATGATCGCCAACGAGGTCGAGCTGAAGCGCGGCGTGGTGATTTCCTTCATTTCGGCCTTCATCCAGGGTGTCGTCGCCGTCGCCCTGGTCGGCGGCGCCTGGCTGGTGCTGCGCGGCACCGGCATCACGCTGACGGCCGCGACTCATGCTATGGAAATCGCCAGCTTCGTCATGGTCATCCTCTTCGGCGGCTGGCTGCTGTTTCGCAAACTGCGCTCGATGGCGGGCAATTTGCCGCGCCGCCGGCCGATGGCCACGTCCGCCGGTCCGGTCAGCATGATGCTCGATTGGAAGGACAACGCCGCCGAACGCCGGGCCTATGCCTTCAATGGCAAGGCGCAGGCCGTGGACGCCGGCCACACCTTCGTTCCGGGCATGGTCTGCGAGACCTGCGGCAATGCACATGTGCCGGATCCGGCCCTGCTCGCCGGCGACAGGTTCAGCGTCCGCGAGGCCTGGTCGGCGATCGTGGCCGTCGGCCTCCGCCCGTGCTCCGGTGCGCTTCTGGTCATGACTTTTTCGTTGCTGAACGGTCTCTATCTCGGCGGCATGCTGTCGGTAGTCGCCATGTCGCTCGGCACGGCGATCACCGTATCGCTGCTTGCCACCCTCGCCGTCACCGCCAAGGGTGCTGCCATCCGCCTCTCCGGACGCGGCTCGGCCGCCTCGGTCTGGATCGGCAACGCCATCGAAATCCTCGGCGCCCTTCTCGTCATCCTGATGGGCGTCTTGCTGCTCGGCGCCTCCCTGCAGGGCTGACTTTATTTTTCTCGGCCGCGCTGGTAACGCGCCCTGAGCCAGAAAACCGCGAAAAAGGCCATGATCAGGCAGACGCCAACGGCAATTCCCAGCACCGGCGAGAAATTGCCGATCCATAAAACGATGGTCGGCAGAAAATAGATGACGAGGCCGGCGCCGAGCAGGATGATGGCGGCGGCGGTCGCCTGCGAGCGGCTTTCGGGGGTCACGCGAGCCTTTCCTTCTCAAGATCGGCACGAATATCCTGCAGGCGTCGGATCTGTTTGCCGGCAGCGTCGAAATTATCGGGCGAAAGCCAGGCCTCGAAAGCATCGTTGATCAGCGGCCATTCGGCATCGATCATCGAGAACCAGGCGGTGTCGCGGTTGCGATGCTTCGAGATCATGTGCTGACGGAACATCCCTTCGAAGCTGAAGCCGTACCGCACCGCCGTCGTCTTGCTCGCCTCGTTGTTATTGTCGCATTTCCATTCGTAGCGGCGGTAGCCGAGATCGTCGAAGACGTGCTTGGCCATCAGGTAGTGCGCCTCGGTGGAAAGCGGCGAACGGCTCATATCGGACCCATGCACCACCCCGCCGATCTCGACGACGCCATTTGCCGGGTCGGCGCGCATATAGTTCGCCATGCCGACAATCTTGCCGCTGGCGTTGTCGCGGAAGATATGGGTGAGCCAGCCGGACTTGGTGTGGACGGCCTCCAGCCAGTTGGCGAAATCTTCGATACCGGAGAAATCGTCCTGCGCGAAATAAAGCAACAGCGGGTTGATGCCCATGCCGCCGAGCCCGTCCCACAACGCCTCGAGATGCTCCGCGCGCCGATAGGGCTCGACAGTGACGAAACGGCCCTTCAGCGTGACCGGCTTCGGCGCCGGGCAGCCCTTGAAATTTGCAAGATCGCGCATGTTCACTCCCCTTGTCTAGGAGTGGATAGGCCAGCCGCCCGACAAAGGCAACCGGCCGAGATGTTACTGCGACAAGGTGGTCTTAGCGGACGACACCGTCGCCTCGATATGGTCGACCAGTTGGTCGGCGAGGCCGAGCCGGCCGGCAAGCAGATCGAGATAGCCGCGCTCGGCGCGCGAATCCGGATCGATGGTGAGCCGCGAGGCGGTGTAGAGCTCGACGCGCTGCTCTTCCGTGACCGCCGCAGCGACGAGCGCATCGATATCCGTCGGCGACGCGAGTTCGCGCTCGATGAAGGCGGCGGCCTCGCCACTGACGTCGGCGGCGGTGATCTTCTCCATGATGAGCGCACGTTCGGCGGCGTCGATATGGCCGTCCGCTTTGGCGGCGGCGATCATCGCGCGGATCAGGACCAGCACAAATTCGTTGCTGCCAGCCGGTGAGGCCGGTCCGAAACCGGATTCGGCCGGCGGCGGCAGCAGAACCGGATTGTTTGCCGAGGGCGCATCCGACGGGGCTGCCGGCGCCTGCCCCGACTGGTAATTCTTGTAGGCCTGGTAGCCGAGGCCGGCAATGGCGGCAAGACCGCCGATCGCCAGCGCGTTGCCGGCAATGCTGCGGCCGGTCTTGGTCCCGAGAAGCACGGCTGCGAGCGCACCGGTCTTCATCGGATTGTTCCGTGCCGTCTGCATGGCGTCGCCCGCCCTGTCGCGGACCGAACCGCCGAGACCCGGAACCTGCGAACCCAAGAACTGGTCGAGAAGCTTCTTCGCGTCGAACATTCCTCGTCATCTCCTGTTTGAGGCTGGAGCAGAACATAGGTTTGCGACGGCTGAAATACAAATGGGGGGCTCGCCGAGAAGCCACGATCGGGAAGGCTAACCTCCTGCCGATCTCCCTCTTGTGGGGGAGATGTCCGTCATAACAGAGGGGTTTCACACCCACCTAGGAAAATACGATCTCAGGCCTTCAGCGCTGCCGCTTCCGTCGCGAGCTTGGTAATGCCTGCCCAATCGCCGGCAGCGACCAGTTCCTTCGGCGCCACCCAGGAGCCGCCGACGCAGATAACGTTCGGCAGCGACAGGTAATCATTGGCGTTCTTCAGCGAAATGCCGCCGGTCGGGCAGAACAGCGTGCCGGCAAGGGGTGAGGAAAGCGCCTTCAGGAAGGCGGCGCCGCCGGCCTGCTCGGCAGGGAAGAACTTCAGCACCTGGTAGCCTTCTTCGCGCAGCGCCATGACTTCGCTGGCAGTCGCAGCGCCCGGAAGCAGCGGCACATCGGAATCGGCGGCAGCATCGAGCAGCTCCTGCGTCGTGCCCGGGCTGACGATGAACTTCGAACCGGCCTCGACGGCGGCCTGCCAATGGGCCGCGTTCAGGATCGTGCCGGCGCCGACTTCGGCGCCCTCGACCTCGGCAGCGACGGCGCGCACCGCCTCGAGGGCCGCCGGCGTGCGCATGGTGATCTCGATTGCCTTCAGGCCGCCTGCGACGAGCGCGCGCGCCAGCGGCACCGCCGACTTGGCATCATCGACGATCAGGACCGGGACGACCGGCTGGAGTTTCAGGATGGAAAGGAGCTTCTCTGTTTTCTCGCCCATGGTCGCGCGACCTCCTTGAAACGATTGAAATTGCATCCCGAATAACGCCCCCGCCGACCCTTGTCGAGATAAAACCCGGCCGCATGAGAAGATGGGTAGGAAATGCGGGGAAATTGGTCTACCGTGCGGCGATCGTCACAAAAGGTTCACTGGCATGGCGAAAGAGATCGAGCGGAAGTTCCTGGTTCGCAGCGATGGATGGCGATCCGCCGTCGAGACGAAATCTGTGCTCAAGCAGGGTTATATCGCCTCAATGGACGACCGCTCCGTCCGGGTGCGCATCCTCGACGGCCGGAAGGCGAAGCTGACGATCAAGATTGGCCGCAGCGCTATCACCCGCGACGAATTCGAATTTGACATCCCGATTGCAGATGCCGAAGAGCTGCTGCAGAACGCGATCGGCATCGTCATCGAAAAAACGCGTTACCGCGTTCCGTATCAGGGTTTCGTCTGGGAGGTCGACGTCTTTGCGGGCGCGCATCGCGGGCTGGTGATCGCCGAAGTGGAAATGACGGCGGAAACCGATGACCCGGCATTGCCCGGCTGGCTTGGCCGCGAAGTGACTGGCGATTTCCGCTATTCCAACCAGGCCCTCGCCACAGAATACGGGCATGACAGGCATGGCCTATCGCATTCGGCCTGACGCCGATTTCACCGAGGCGTTCCGCGACGTCGCGACCGAGCAGCTGGAAAGCGCTATCGCGGTCCTCGAGGAGCGGCCGGACGGCGCGCATGAGGCGATCCACTCCTTCCGCAAGAACCTGAAGCGGTTGCGCTCGCTCTACCGGCTCGTCGCGCGCGACGTGCCGGATTTTCAGGACCGCGAAAATGCACGGCTGCGCGATGCTGCACGCTCGCTGTCGGCAATCCGCGACGCCGCCGCCCTCATCGGCACGGCGCAATATCTGCAGCATTCAGCCCGCGGAAAAGAAGAGGGCGAAGCGCTCGGACGGATCGTCACTGTTCTCGAAGGCCGCCGTGACTGGATGGGGGAGGCCGAAAGCGGCCTGGAGCAGCGGCTCGCGGAAACCTCGGACGTTCTGAAAAAAGCGATCGCCGCACTCGATACAGTCTCATTTGATAGCGGTCATCGTAAGAATGCCCGCATGCTGGCGAAGAGCTGGCGCCGCACCGCCCGAAAGGCCGGGACCGCGCTTGCCGCCTGCCACGGCGAGGCGTCGGCCGACGACTTCCATGTTCTGCGCAAACGCACCTACGATTATCGACTCTATCACGCCCTTTTGCGCGACATCTGGCCGGGCGCGATGAAGGCCAAGCGCGATGCGGCCAAGGAGCTCGTCGAGGATCTCGGCCATATTCACGACCTTGCAGTGCTCTGTGAACTGGTGGAAGCCGAGCCTCAACTCTTCACCCGCAATGACGATCTGGCGCATCTGCTCGACGCCATCATCTTCCGCCAGCAGGAAGACCGGCGGCAGGCGCTTGTCAAAGCCGAAGCCGTTTTCGCCGATGATCCTGATCACGAAGCGCAGCGCATTGAACTGCTCTGGCTGACGGCCGCAAATTGAGCGGCGGCGTCATTATTTCGATTGCGCTAGCGCCTCTGAAATGTCGAAAGAAAGCCCATTGACCTCAACCAGACTTGAGGTCCTACCCTCCGGCGATTGACCAAGCAGACCTGACCGCGAGGAAAAAATGTTTGCCGAAAATGCTGCTATGCCAAAGCTGCTCGGGCTCTACGAGACGCATCTGACCGTTGCCGACCTCAAGACCTCCATGGATTTCTACCGGGATGTCGTCGGACTCGAACCGGCGGCGTCATTCGAGGAGCGCAAAGTTGCTTTCCTCTGGGTGGACGATAGGAAGACTGGCATGCTCGGTCTTTGGGAAACCGGAACCGGGCCTCTGAGGATGCGGCTGCATATTGCCTTCCGCATGACTGTCGAAGGCGGCTGCAGGCGCCCGCCGCTATCAAGGCAAAGGGTGTCGAACCTCTCGGCTGGATGCCCGCCATGTCGATGTATTTCAAGGATCCGGATGGACACTCGATCGAGTTCATCAGCGACGATACTTCCGACCCAAGCTTCGGCGTGCGGCCGTTTTCGGAATGGAAGGCGAAAGCATAATCGGTAATCGTCAAAGCCGCTACCGGCGAAGGCAATTGCGCGAGCCGCCGATTTTCTGTATTTCCCGCCCATGACCGACAGCCTGACACACACCGGCCCGTTCCTCGTAGCGGCGCTCTACCATTTCGTTTCCGTACCGCGCTTTGTCAGCCTGCAAGCGCCGCTGCAGGCGCTTTGCGAAGAGAACGGCGTCAAGGGAACGCTGCTTCTGGCGCATGAGGGCATCAACGGGACGATCGCGGGACCGGATGCCGGCATTGGCGCCGTGCTCGCCTTCCTGCGTGCCCAGCCGGAATTTTCGAACCTGGAGCACAAGGAAAGCCGCGCCTCGAAGATGCCTTTCCTGCGCCTGAAGGTGAAGCTGAAAAAGGAAATCGTCACCATGGGCGTCGAAGACATCGACCCCAACAAGGTGGTCGGCACCTATGTGGCGCCTCAGGACTGGAACGCGCTGATCTCCGATCCCGATACGATCGTCATCGACACCCGCAATGATTACGAGACGGCAATCGGCACCTTTCGCGGCGCACTCGACCCGAAGACGAAGACGTTCCGCGAATTTCCGGATTGGGTGCGTCAGAATTCCGGCCTGCACAACAAGCCGAAGATCGCCATGTACTGCACCGGCGGCATACGCTGCGAGAAGGCCACTGCCTTCATGAAGGCTGAGGGCTTCGACGAGGTCTATCATCTGAAGGGCGGCATCCTGAAATATCTGGAGGACGTGCCGCCGGAGGAAAGCCTCTGGGACGGCGCCTGCTTCGTCTTCGATGAACGTGTGTCCGTCGAACACGGCCTGAAGGAAGGTGAGCATCGGCTGTGCCACGCCTGCCGCAACCCGATCACTTCAGAGGAAATCACCTCGCCACTCTACGAGGAAGGCGTTTCCTGCAGCCACTGCTATCACACGCGCACGGAGGAAGACCGGCTGCGCTACCGTCAGCGGCAGCTTCAGATCGCGCTGGCAAGAAAACGCGGCCAGCGGCATATCGGCAGCTGACCTATCCCCGTTGGACGGGCTTGCTATCCGAGAATGTCGTCGTCAGGCCGCGCCGAGACGGCGCTGGGCCGACGGCTCCGCGGCACGAAGCTCGTTGAGCATGTCGGTAATTCGCTCGGCCACCATCGGCTTTCCGAATAGATAGCCTTGCAGACAGTCGCAGCCGAACAGGCGCATGGCGACTGCCTGCCCCTCGGTCTCGATGCCTTCAGCCGTCACCGGAATATCGAGCGAGCGGGCAAGCGCCACCGTCGCCTGCAGCATTTCGCGCTGGCGTTTGTCCTCGTTGACGCCCATGACCAGAGAGCGGTCGATCTTGATGCGGTCGAAGCCGAACTGCCTGAGATAGCCGATTGAGGAGAAACCGGAACCGAAGTCGTCGAGCGCCACTTTGACCCCCAGCCCCTTCAGCCGTTCGATCGACTGGCGGGTCCGCTGCGGGTTCTGGATCATGTAACCTTCGGTGATCTCCAGCGTGATGCGGCTGGTCTCGATCTCCGTCTGTTTCAACACGTAGCGCACATAGTCGGTGAAGGCGGGGTTGCGGAACTGTCCGGGCGAGACGTTGACCGAGACATTGAGTTCCGGCCACTGCTTGGCCGTCTCGCAGGCTTTGCGCAGCACAAAGAGGCCGAGCGATTCGATGAGGCCGCTGGTCTCGGCGATCGGAATGAATATCTCGGGCGAAACAGGGCCGTGGCCCGGGCGGTTCCAGCGCACCAGCGCCTCGACGCCGCTGAGAGCATGCGTGGCCGCGTCGACCAGTGGCTGATAGGCGAGGGTCAGGTCGCCGCTTTCGATGGCAATTCTGAGGTCGAGCTCCAGCGCATTGCGCTGCTCCCGGTCCGCATCCATCGATGGATCGTAGAGCGTCATGCGCGCCCGACCGGCTTCCTTCGCCTTGTACATGGCAAGATCGGAGCGGCGCACCAGCTCTTCGCGGTCGATTGCGCCGGCAGGCGACATGGCGATGCCGATACTGGCGCCGACGACGACGACGCGGCGGCCGATCTCCAGCGGATCGACCAGAAAATCGAGGATCTGCTCGGAAAGCTGCAGCGCGGCGGCATTCTCGCCGTCGGAGAGAAAGGCGATCGCAAATTCGTCGCCGCCGATGCGGGCGAGAACCGCGCCCTGTGGGATCAACACCTTGAGCCCGGCCGCAACCGCGCGGATCAACTGGTCGCCGGTTCCGTGTCCATAGCTGTCATTGACTTCCTTGAAACCGTCGAGGTCGAGATAGAGGAGCAGCACATTGCGCTTGCTCTGCCGGGCTTCGGCGACAAAGCGGTCGACGGCCAGCCCGAGACCGTCGCGATTGGACAGTCCGCTCAGCCTGTCGCGCAGCGCCTCCTCGCGGGCCCTATTTTCCTCCGCTTTCAGGCGGCGGCCGGCGAGCCAGCCGATGGCCAGCAGCACCACGAAAAACAAGCCGACCAGACCGAGAGCCTCGATGACCATCGGCCGCACCTGCGCATAGGCGATATTCCCCGGTGCGCGCGAGGTCCAGACGAGCTTGCCGAGCGTGGCGCCCATCGGATCGACGATGGGCACGAGATACTCGGCTTCGAAGCTCGGCGGCGCCAGCCGCAGACCACCGATGACATAGGTCTGACCGAGCGCGCTCACCCTCTCGTCATCGAGATGCCGGGCGAAAATAAGATAGCGATGTTGACCGGCCGGCACATCGAGTGCACCGGATTTTTGCCGCACCAGCGCCACGCCGGTAGCGGCAATCCCCCGTTTGGTGCGAATGAAACCGACGGCCTGAGGCCTATCGGCCGGGCCGGCCGCCTTCACAGTGTCGAGCAGCTTCCAGACAGACGGCGCGAAGAAATCTGCGAGCGGCTCCTCCATCGGCTTGCCGTCGCGATAGGCTATGATTGCATTCCTCGCATCATCGACGACGATCGCCATATCGAAAAGCGAGCTGTTGACCGACATTTCGCCGTAGTTGCTGACCGTCCAGCCCATGCCATCGGGCGCGTAGACATTGGCGGCGGCGTCGTCCCAGGCGGCATAATCGTCGAGCGTCGCGCCGAGCTGATCCTCGAAGGTCCTCAACGCGCCGATCGTCGTTTCACGCGAGCGCTCGTCGTCAAGGACATTGGCATTTTGAGCGACGCGTTCGATGGCCGTCAACACCATGATGGTGGCGACCGCGACGATGACCGCAAAGGAAAACAGCACGCCGGTGACGGTTATGTGACGGCCTATTCCCGATCCCTTGCCCTGCAACTTTCCGAGTATCTGCATTACGGCTCCCTGACCATCGGACTTTGGCAGTCAAGGGTTCAAAAACGTTTAAGCAACAGCCTGTTGCAGATCTGGGCGGTTCATTTTTTTCGCCCGCGGCCGGCAAGTTCGCACTCAGACGGACCGCTGACCCGGCTTGTGATTTCCTTTCGGAAATTGCCCCGCGAGGTCGCGATACCATTTGCCGCTCTTCTTCACCGTGCGCAGCTGCGTCTCGTAATCGACATGGACGAGCCCGAAGCGCATGCGGTAGCCTTCCGCCCATTCGAAATTGTCCATCAGGCTCCAGGCGAAATAGCCGCGCATGGGATACCCGTCCTTGATGAGATCGGCCACAACGTCGAGATGGTCGCCGAGATAGTCGAGGCGCATCGTGTCGTCGACCTCGCCATCGGCGACATCGGTATTGTCGCAGGCACCGTTCTCCGTGATGTAGCACTCCGGCAGCTCGTAGCGGCGGTAAAGGTCCTCGACCAGGAGCTTCAGGCCCGGCGCATAGATTTCCCAGCCGATGTCGGTCTTCACGTCACTTGCCGGCGGCGCTTTCACCGTCCAGGGAAAATCGCCCTTGCGGTCGGCATCGTCAGTGACGCGTTCGGGCGTGTAATAATTCAGACCCCACCAATCGAGCTTCTGGCTGATGAGCTTCAGGTCGCCGTCCTCGACGAGAGGCATGCGGTCACCGAGCGCGTCGACGAATCCCTTTGGATATTCGCCCTTGAACACCGGATCGAAGAAGGCGCCGTTGTGGAACTGATGCGCGCGCTCGGCGGCGGCAAGATCGGCCGGCCTGTCGGAGCCCGGGATGATCGAGACGGCGTTCAGCACAAGCCCGACGGGCACCTTGGGAGCCTCCGAGCGGATCGCCTCGATGCCGAGGCCATGGGCGAGGTTCATGGTGTGCATGGCGTGAAGGGCGGCCTGCAAGTTGCGCTCACCCGGCGCATGGATGCCGTAGAGGTGGCTGAGCCAAACGATGCACCAGGGTTCGTTGAAGGTCGCGACGGCGTCAAGACGATCCCCAAGGCGGCTCATCACCGTTTTGGCATAGCGCTGATAGGCGTAGGCGGTCGAACGCGCAGTCCAGCCGCCGTCACCGGCAAGCAGCAGCGGCAAGTCCCAATGATAGAGGGTCGCGAAGGTCTTGATCCCGCGCGCCTTGCAGCCGTCGACGAGCCGGTCGTAGAAATCGAGGCCGGCCTCGTTCACCGGACCCGTGCCGTCAGGGATGATGCGCGGCCAGGCGATCGAGAAGCGATAGGCCTCGACGCCCATCTCCTTGATGAGATCGAGATCCTGGTCCAGCCGGTTGTAGTGATCGCAGGCAACGTCGCCATTATCGCGATTGTGGACGCGCCCGGGCATGTTGCAGAAAGCGTCCCAGATGGACGGCTTGCGGCCGTCGGCCTTGCTCGCACCCTCGATCTGGAAGGCGGCGGTGGCGACGCCAAAGGTGAAATCGCCGGGAAAGCGGTCTGCAAGCGTCTTCGCATCGATCATCTCTAATCCCCGTCTCTCAGCATGTTGACTGGCCGTTGGGTCGGATTTAGCCAAGCCGAAAAGCAAAGTACAGGTCTCGGTCAAGAAAAACTGCAACGTTGCAGTAGGCAGGGCGGAACGGCCATAACCGGCATCATTTGACCGCTTCGGACATTCGCGCTCCCGCCGCGACCGCCCTCATAACGCAAATGTCAGCAGGCGTGACTTGCTGCCGAGCTCGCGATCACTACACAGCGAAGACATTGCAAACATGAAAGGGACCCGATGCTGTCTTCGATCCATCTGCTGCAGCCCCATCTGCTGAGCCTGCTGCGCATCATCTCCTCGCTCGTGCTTTTCAGCTACGGTACGCAGAAGATCCTGCATTTTCCGGCCGCGGCAAGCGTGCCGCCGATGGGCTCGCTCTCCTGGATTGCCGGGCTGATCGAACTCACTCTCGGCTTCCTCGTCCTGATCGGATTCCAGACCCGCATCGCAGCCTTCGTGCTTTCGGGCCTGATGGCCTTCGCCTATTTCATCGGCCATGCGGGAAAGAGCTTCTATCCCGCGCAGAATGGCGGCGTCGCGGCGATCCTGTTCTGCTTCGTATTTCTTTATCTGGTGGCGGCAGGCGCCGGGCCGCTCAGCGTCGACAGCCTGATGAAGCGCAACCGCGCTGCGGCCTGACGAATGACGGACAAGCCGAGGCGGCCAATGGCTGCCTCGGGATTTTCGCGGGCTCCGCGCCATTCCAGGCGCGGATCGCCAAGCTCAGAGCTTGACCCAAGCGCCGTTTTTCTTCGACGAGGCGACACAGGCCTCGACGAAGGCGACACCCTTCACGCCATCGTCGACCGTGGGATAGACCACCGTTTTGTCGACCGCCTTGCCCTTCTTGCGGGCATTGATCGCATGCGCGGCTTCCGTATAGATCGTCGCAAACGCCTCGAGATAACCTTCCGGATGCCCTGATGGCACGCGCGTAACGCGGCCGGCAGCAGCTCCGGCGCCGGCGCCGCCGCGGGTAATCAGCCGCTTCGGCTCGCCGAAGGGCGTGTACCAGAGGTAATTCGGATCTTTCTGCGTCCATTCCAGGCCGCCCTTCGTGCCATAGACGCGCACCATCAGGCCGTTCTCATGGCCGGGCGCGACCTGGCTGCACCAGAGCATGCCCTTGGCCGGCTTTTCCGAGCCCTTCGCCTTGAAGCGCAGCATGACATGGGCATTGTCGTCCAACCGGCGGCCGGGCACGAAGCTGTCGAGATCGGCGGCCAGGCTGTCGAGTTCCAGGCCAGTGATGAAGGAGGCGAGATTATAGGCATGGGTGCCGATGTCGCCGGTCGAGCCGCCGACGCCGGACTGGGCCGGATCGGTGCGCCAGGCGGCTTGTTTCTGGCCGGTCTGCTCGACCGCTTCCGTCAGCCAGTCCTGCGGATATTCGGCCTGGACGACTCTTATATCGCCGAGTTCGCCGTTCGCGATCATCTCGCGCGCCTGGCGAACCATCGGATAACCGGTGTAATTATGCGTCAGCACGAAGAGCGCCCCGTTTTCGTCGGCGACTTTTTTCAGCTTCTTGGCATCGGCAAGGTTCGACGTCAGCGGCTTGTCGCAGATGACGTGAATGCCGCGCTTCAGGAATTCCTTGGCTGCGTCGTAATGCACATGGTTCGGCGTGACGATCGAAACCGCCTCGATGCCGTTCTTCAGCTTCGCCTCACGTATGGCCATCTCGCGGTAGCTGGAATAGGTCCGCGACGGATCGAGGCCGAGGTCGCGGCCCGACTGTACGGCCTTGTCGGGCGTCGACGACAGCGCCCCGGCGATAAGATCGTACTGATCGTCGATGCGCGCCGCGATGCGGTGCACCGCACCGATGAACGCGCCGGCGCCGCCGCCCACCATGCCGAGCCGGATGCGCGGCTCGCGGGTCTGTTCCGATGATGCTTCGATTGCCATTCTTGTCCTCCTGGAATTTAAACTCATGCGGATGCGCCCCTCATCCGGCTGCCGCCACCTTCTCCCCGCCCGCGGGGGAGAAGGGGATCTGCCGCGCCGTCTCCGTCCCGCTCCAACATTTCGTGGGGCAAGTCCTCTCTCCCCGTCAGAACGGGGAGAGGGTTAGGGTGAGGGGCAGCCTCCCGGCATTCCCGATGTCTCAGAGCCCCAGCATCCGCCGGTTCGCCGCCTGATCGGTGCCGCTGCCGGCAAAATCGTCGAAAGCTTTTTCGGTGACGCGGATGATATGGGCGGCGACGAATTCGGCTCCTTCGCGGGCGCCGTCCTCTGGATGTTTCAGCGCGCACTCCCATTCGACAACGGCCCAGCCGTCGAAATTATTGGCCGTCATCTTCGAGAAGACCGCGCCGAAATCGACTTGGCCGTCACCGAGCGAGCGGAAGCGGCCGGCCCGCTCGACCCAGCCCTGATAACCACCATAGACACCCTGGCGCCCGGTCGGATTGAACTCCGCATCCTTGACGTGGAACATCTTGATGCGGTCCTTGTAGATGTCGATATTCTCGAGATAATCGAGGCACTGCAGGACATAATGCGAGGGATCGTAGAGCATGTTGGCGCGCGGATGGTTCTTCACCCGCTCCAGGAACATCTCGAAGGTGACGCCGTCATGCAGGTCTTCACCGGGATGGATCTCGTAGCAGACGTCGATGCCGCAATCTTCGGCATGGTTGAGGATCGGCGTCCAGCGCTTGGCAAGCTCGTCGAAGGCGGTCTCGACCAGACCGGCGGGACGCTGCGGCCAAGGATAGATGAACGGCCAGGCAAGCGCGCCGGAGAAGGTCGCATGCGCTTTTAGGCCGAGGTTCTTCGATGCAGTCAGCGCCATCTTGACCTGCTCGACCGCCCATTGCTGGCGGGCCTTGGGATTGCCGCGCACCTCAGGGGCTGCAAAGCCGTCGAAGGCTTCGTCATAGGCCGGGTGAACGGCGACTAGCTGGCCTTGCAGATGGGTTGAGAGTTCGGTGATCTCGATGCCGTTTTCACGGGCCTTGCCGGCGAACTCGTCGCAATAATCCTTGGATGTCGCAGCCTTCTGCAGATCGATTAGCTGGCTCGCCCAAGTCGGCACCTGGACACCCTTGTAGCCGATACCGGCTGCCCATTTGGTGATGGCGTCCCAGGAGTTGAAAGGCGCGGCATCGCTCGCGAACTGGCCAAGGAAAAGGCCGGGGCCCTTGATCGTCTTCATGTCAGATTCCTCCCTGAACATCGACCGTAAACGTTTCTGATAACTTGTAGCACGCAATTTTTCGGGCGCAAGGCGCCTCTTCGCCCTCGCTTTCGGATCGGCGTTGAGCCTGGATGCGACCTAGCTGCGAGCTAATCATGATGGGCTTTGGCGGGCAAGAGGTACGTGCAGCATTTTCGGCAGCATGCCAGATAGAAAAGCGCCCATCCTTACGAATGGGCGCGTATGTCCAATCGCTATCAGAACGGAGAATCCGGGAAGTAGAAGTTCTTGGCATTCTCCTGGGTGACGAGCGTCGCGTCGAGGATGTAGTTGCCGTGGACCGGGACTTGATCGTAGAGCGCGGCCGCCGTCAGCTCCATGGCCGTGCCGACCATTGACGGCGGATAGAGAACGTCGACCGGAATCAACTTGTCGCCGTCCATGACCTTCTTGACCATGTCCTTGGAGCCGGCGCCGGCGACGACATACTGGATGTCGGTACGCTTGGCCTGCTCGATCGCCTGCAGAACGCCGACAGCCATGTCGTCGTCCTGGCACCATACCACGTCGATCTTCGGGTACTTTGTCAGATAGTCCTGCATGACCTTGAAGGCGTCGTCGCGGTTCCAGTTGCCGTATTGGCGGTCAAGGACCTTGACCTTGGAGCCGGCGATACCCTTGTCGAAACCGTCCTGGCGCTGCTGGTCGATCGGGATCGGCAGGCCGCGGATGACGACGACTTCAGCCTCCGGCGTCTTTTCGGCAATATATTTGCCGGCGACTTCGCCGAGCGCCGGATTGTTGCCGGCGACATAGAGATCGCGGACGGAGTTGTCGTTGTTCGACGGTGCACGGTCGACCAGCGCCACGAACTTGCCCTTGTCCTTGACTTCCTTGATGGCGTTGACGAGCGGATCCGGATCCGAGGGCAGAATGACGAGCGCGTCGATGCCCTGCGTATCGAGGTCCTGCACGGCATTGGCCTGCGTCGCAGCATCCGGCGAAGTCTTGACGATGACGTTCAGGCCCGGATGTTCGGCCATCAGCTTCTTGGCAATACGCTCGGCGTGGAACACGACCCCGGAAGTCCAGCCGTGATCGGCCGCCGGAATGGATACGCCGATCGTGTAGTTCTTGTCCTGGCCGTAGGCTGCGCCGGCAAAAGCCACCCCCGCAACCGCCAGACCCAACATGAGCTTGCGCATGCTATTTCCTCCCAAAAATATCAGGGACTTGTCCAATTCGAGCCGGGTGCCCTGTAAAGCCCGGCCAATCCGAGGAGCTGATTACGTCAGGATTTGCGCACCAGTGACCGCTGCACCAACATGGCGATGATGATGATCGCACCCTGGATCGCACCGATCAGATACTCGCTGATGAAGTTCGAGAGCAGCATGATGTTGCCGACGAGTTCGAGAATGAAGGCGCCGCAAATCGTGCCCCAGACGCGGCCGGCGCCACCCTTGAGGGCCGTGCCGCCGACGACGACGGCGGTAATCGCCTGCAACTCCCACAGGATGCCGGTCGTTGCCGAGGTGGAGCCGAGACGCGGCACGTAGAGCAGCACGGCGATCGCCACGCAGAGGCCCTGGATGACGAAGGCAATGGTGCGCACGCGATTGACCGCGATGCCGGAATAGCGCGCGACATCACTGTTCGAACCGACAGCGACGACATGGCGGCCGTAACGCGTGCGGTAAAGGATGAAGGCCGCGATCGCGGTCACGACGAGGATCACCACGATCGGAACCGGAAGACCGAGGATATTGCCGAAATAGGCCGGACGGTAGAGCGTCTGGATGTCGCTCGAGCGCAAAGTGATCGCGCCGCCCTGCGACAGCCAGGTGGTCAGGCCGCGATAAATGCCCATGGTGCCAAGCGTGGCGATGAAAGGTTCGATCTTGCCGACGGTGGTGATGAGGCCGTTGGCGAGGCCGCAAAGAGCCCCGGCAATGACCGTGAACAGCACAGCAGCCATCAGCATCAGCACCGGATCGGCAATGACGCCCGAATTGATCAGCAGGATCATCAGACTGGCGACGAAGGCCACCATCGAGCCGACGGAAAGATCGAGGTCTCCGGCGGAGATGACGAACGTTGCGCCGACGGCGATGATGGCGATGAAGGCGCAGCGTGTCGCGACGTTAGCCAGATTGGTGATGCCGATGAAATTCGGATTGACCAAGGCGCCAACGATGAGAAGCATGGCCAGGGCGGCAAAGGGTGCAACCGCGCGCAGATCGACGTCACGCCAGGACCTGCGCCGGATTTCCCTGGTCTCTTCGTTAACACTCATATCCAAAACCAACCTCCCGCCCCAGACTCTGGGTGCGTTACCTATTGTCCGCCTCGTCGAAGTCCTGCTCCGCCTTTACGCGGCCGCCTTCCTTTTCAGCCCGGCGGCGTAGCGCATAATCTCCTGCTCGGAGATCTCGTCTCCCTCGAGTACGCCGACGATATGCCCCTCGCGCATCACCGCCACCCGCGTGCAGAGCCCGATGACCTCCGGCATCTCCGAGGAAACGACGATGATCGACCGGCCGTCGCGGGCGAGCGCCGAGATGAAATGATAGATCTGCTGCTTGGTGCCGACATCGATGCCGCGCGTCGGCTCGTCGATGATGATGATATCGGGATCGGTCTCCATGACCTTGGCGAGCAGCAGCTTCTGCTGGTTCCCGCCCGACATGCGGCCGGCGACGATATTGCCGTCGCGAACCCTGATGTCGAAGCGTCGCTTGGCCTTCGCCAGCGCCGCCGCTTCGCTGCTTGGGTTGAGATAGCCATGGCGAGAATGCCGTCCGAGCGATTGCAGCGTCAGATTGGCCGTCATGCCGGAGCGCAGCAGCAGGCCCTTCGACTTGCGGTCCTTGGTCATGTAGGCAAGGCCGCAGCGATTGGCGGCATGCACGTCGCCGGAGGGAACAGTTTGCCCCTTGATGACCACCTCGCCCTCAAGGCGGGTTCGCAGGCCGGCGATCGCCTCCATCAATTCAGTGCGGCCGGAGCCGATCATCCCGGAGAAGCCGATGATCTCGCCCCTGCGCACCTCAAAGCTCGCATCCCGGACATAACCCGTCGACACCGAGGAAACCCTGAGGACGACCTCCTCGTCGACATCGGGCTCGACCTTGGCGGGATAGAGGCTGGAAAGCTCGCGGCCGACCATCAGCTGCGCGATCGATTCCCCGTCAAGAATTGATGTCGGCGACGTCTTGACCCACTGGCCGTCGCGCAGCACTGTCACCCGATCCGTCAACTCCATCACTTCATCGAGCTTATGGGAGACGAAGACGAAGCTGGTGCCCTGGTCGCGCAGCTTGCGAACCTGCTTGAAGAGCATGTTTGTCTCTTCCCGCGACAAGACAGCCGTTGGCTCGTCCATGAACACGACGCGCGCATCGCGGCTGATTGCCTTGGCGATCTCGACCATCTGCTTGTCGGCGATGGAAAGCGTGCTGATCAGCGCATTCTCATCGACATGCGAACCGAGCACGTCGAGAACCTTGCGTGTCTCGGCGCGCATATATTTGCGGTCGAGCACACCGAAACGCGTGACCTCACGGCCGAGGAACAGGCTCTCCGTCACGGTCAGATGTTCGGCGAGATTGAATTCCTGGTGGATGATGACGATGCCGAGCGCTTCCGCCGCACCATTGGGCGGCAGGATAACGGGCTGGCCGTCGAGCAGAATCTCGCCGGAACTCGGCTGCTCGAAGCCGGACAATACTTTGACGAGGGTGGACTTGCCGGCGCCGTTTTCACCCATCAGCGCATGGATTTCGCCGGCACGGAGATCGAAATTGACGCTGAAGAGCACCTGCACGCCGCTGAAGGATTTGCATATGCGCCTGGCGGACAGCACCACGGGGGCGGTGTCGGCGGTCTCCACGGTCATCATCCCCTCCCAACGAGCGCCTTGCATCCGGCAGAACGCACCGGCGCCGCTCCATCGCCTTGAACTAGCGCATGTTTTCTGAAAAGCGTTTTGATCTTCAGAGCCCATGCGCATGCGGCTCCCCGTCCGCTTTGAGCCCTATGTAAACCTTTACATAAGGCATGTAAAGGTTTACATCGTGAAATTGCACAGATCCGGTGAAGCTTGCCTTTGACCTCTCCACGAGTCTGTGTAGTGTCGCGGCGAAGACAGCCCAAGGCAGAGCGCAGTGTCGAATTCCACGCCCGCAACAATCGAAGACGTCGCCCGGATCGCCGAGGTCTCCATCGCGACGGTTTCGCGGGCGATCCACACCCCGGAAAAGGTCGCCAACTCGACGCGGCTTAAAGTCAATCAGGCGATCGCCGTCACCGGCTACACCACCAACGCCATGGCGCGCAGCCTGAGGCTTGGCCGTTCCAACATGATCCTGGTCGTGGCGCCCGACATCGGCGATCCCAATTTCTCCAATATTCTCGTCGGACTGGAGAACGAGGCGCGCGCCCACGGCTACGGCATCCTGATCGGCCACACCCAGAACGACGCCCAGCGTGGCCTGGAATATCTGAAATTCCTCAACTCCAATCAGGCGGCCGGGCTGATCCTCTTCACCGGCATCCTGCCCTTCGGCCATCAGACGATGACCGCCCGGCTGCCGCCGAGCGTCGGCGTTTTCGAACCGGTCTTCAACGGCGGCATTCCCTATGTCGGCGTCGACGATATCGAGGGGGCGCGAAAGGCGGTGGATCTGCTGCTGGCCGAAGGCCATCGCAAGATCGCCTTCATCGGCGATTCGCGCACCCGGCTTGCCTATGTCAGGCGCCGCATGGGTTATGATGCCGGCCTCGATGCCGCCGGCGTCCCGCCGGATCTCAGGATCGTGCTCGAAGGCGACGGCACGATCGAAAGCGGCCGGCATGCGGTCGAACAGCTGTTCATGCGCGACACGCTCCCGACCGCCTTCATGTGCGTGAACGACCAGACGGCAATCGGCGTCATGATCGGGCTCGGCGCACGAGGTTATGATATTCCACGGGATTTCTCGGTGACCGGTTTCGACGACGTGCCGCAGGCCGTCTTCATCTCCCCCTCGCTGACGACGATCCGCCAGCCGCGAACGGCGATCGGCAAACAGGCGATGGCGCTGCTGTTGGAGCTCCTGTCCGATGGTCGGCCGGCCGAGACGGAAATCCTGCTGCGGCCGGATCTGGTGGTTCGCAACTCCGTTTCCGCACCGTCGCGCCAATGGTTGAAGCGCTGAAAACGCTATGATAGCGGCTACAAAGAGCTGCGCCGGCGACCGCTGGCCGCCGGCGCACCTTATCAGACGTAACGGTTGACGACGTTCTCGAGCAGTTCCTGCTGACCGGATCTCGGCTGCGGGTTGACGTCCTTGGTCTCGACCCAGTTGGTGATCTCATCCAGCGAGTATTCGCCGCGGAAGAGCTTCTGCGCCTCGGCCGTTTCCCAGCCGGCATAACGATCGGCGAGCGGCTGCGACAGGGCCTTGTCCTCGATCATCTTGGCGGCGGCCTTCAGGCCGCGGGCGCAGCAATCCATGCCGCCGATATGGCCGATCAACAGGTCTGCCGGATCGAGCGACTGGCGGCGCAGCTTGGCGTCGAAGTTGGTGCCGCCGGTCTTGAAGCCGCCGCCTGCCAGAACGTGGTAATAGGCAAGCGCCATTTCCGGAACATTGTTCGGGAACTGGTCGGTGTCCCAGCCGGACTGATAGTCGTTGCGGTTCATATCGATCGAGCCGAAGATGCCGAGCGCATTGGCGAGCGCCAGCTCATGCTCGAAGGAATGGCCGGCCAGGATCGCATGGCCCTGCTCGATATTGACCTTCACCTCGTTTTCCAGGCCGTGCTTCTTGAGGAAGCCGTAAACGGTCGCGACGTCGTAGTCATACTGGTGCTTGGTTGGCTCCTGCGGCTTCGGCTCGATCAGGATCGTGCCCTTGAAGCCGATCTTGTGCTTGTATTCGACGACAAGGTTGAGGAAGCGGCCGAGCTGGTCGAGCTCGCGCTTGATGTCGGTGTTGAGCAGCGTCTCGTAACCTTCGCGTCCGCCCCAGAGCACATAGTTCTCACCACCGAGCTTCTGCGTGGCGTCGATGCAGGTCTTCACTGTCGCGGCGGCGAAAGCGAAGACATCCGGATCCGGGTTGGTCGCAGCACCCGACATGTAGCGGCGGTTGGAGAAGAGGTTGGCCGTGCCCCACAGCAGCTTGGTGCCGCTCGCAGCTTGCTTCTCGGCGAAATAATCGACGATCTCGTTGAGGTTCTTGGAGTTTTCGGCGAAGTTCTTGCCTTCAGGACGCACGTCGGCGTCATGGAAGCAGTAATAGGGCGCGCCGAGCAGCGAGAAGAATTCGAAAGCAACGTCGGCCTTGAGCTTGGCAGCCTTCATCGTGTCTTCGAACCAGGGGCGCAGGAAGGTCTGCCCGCCGAAGGGATCGCCGCCCGGCCAGGTGAAGGTGTGCCAATAGGCCACCGCAAAACGCAGATGGTCTTCCATGCGCTTGCCCATGACGATCTCGTCCGGCTGGTAATGGCGGAAGGCCAGCGGATTGGTGCTGTCAGGGCCTTCATATTTGATCTTCTGGATATCGCCGAAAAATCCGGTGCTCATGTCAGGTCTCCTTGGGTTCGTATCTTTCGAAGTTCTGTATTGTTGGTCTACGCCAGTGGCCCCCTCATCGGCCTGCCGGCACCTTCTCCTCGAGGGGAGAAGAGACACGGTGCGGCACCTCATTTCCCTTCTCCCCTCGGGGAGAAGGTGGCCCGAAGGGTCGGATGAGGGGGCCGCTGGCCCAACCTCTCAATGCGCCAGCGATTTGATCGCCGGATAAACTGCCCGGTAACGCGTATAGGCATCCTCGTAAGCGCCGCTCAGCGCCGACACCGGTTCGATCGTGCCTGATGTCACCGGCGGCGTGCAGACGGCAATCGGATCGGCACCCGTTGCGGCAATCAGGCCGAGGCGGGCAGCGCCGAAGGCCGCGCCGAAATCGCCGTCGGCGGGCAGGTCGACCGGAACGCCGAGGGCAGTGGCGATTGATGCCAGCCAGTAGCGCGAGCGCGAACCGCCGCCGATCGCCGTGACGCGGGATATGCCGGTGCCGGCCGACCGCAGCGCTTCGAGATTGTCGCGGATGGCGAAGGCGACACCTTCGAGCACCGCCTGGGTCAGCACGGCGCGGCTGCTTTCATGTTCCAATCCGATGAAGGCGCCGCGGATGACCGCATCATTGTGCGGCGTGCGCTCGCCGGAGAGATAGGGCAGGAAGGTGACGCCGGTCGGCGCCTTCAGCGTCTCGCCGAGTTCGCCGGTGAGATCGGCGGCCGATTTGCCGGTTACACCGGAATGCCAGTTGAGAGCATCGGTCGCCGACAGGATGACGCCCATCTGGTGCCAGGTGTTCGGCAGCGCGTGGCAGAAGGCGTGTACGGCGCTGTCCGGCTTCGGCAGATAGGAGCCGTTGGCGGCAAAGAGAACGCCCGAGGTGCCGAGCGAGACGAAGGCGGCGCCATCGCTGACGGTCCCCATGCCACAGGCCGAAGCAGCATTGTCGCCCGCGCCGCCGGCAACGACAACATTGCCCGATATGCCCCACTGTGCCGCCAGCTCGGAGCGTAGTCTGCCGGCCGGTGCCGTGCCTTCGACAAGCGTCGGCATCTGCTCCTCGGAAAGATCGGTGGCGGCGAGCAATTCGGACGACCAGGCGCGCTTGCCGGTGTCGAGCCAGGAGGTGCCGGCCGAATCCGACATTTCGGAAATATATTCGCCGGTCAGCCACAGACGCAGATAGTCTTTCGGTAGCAGCACCTTGGCGATCTTCGCGAAAATGTGCGGCTCATGCTTCTTGATCCAGGCGAGCTTCGGCGCCGTGAAGCCGGGGAAGACGATATTTCCGGTGAGTGCGCGGAAGCGCGGATCGGCGTCGAGCGCTGCGGCCTCGACATGACTGCGCGTGTCGTTCCAGAGGATGCAGGGGCGCAGCAGCTTGTCGGCGGCGTCGATCAGCGTCGCGCCGTGCATTTGGCCGGAAAGGCCGATACCCCTGACCGCGGCAAGCTCTTTCGGCTGTTTCGCCTTGAGACCGGCGACGGCTTCTTCGGTGGCGCGCACCCAATGGGCCGGCCCCTGCTCCGACCAGCCGGAATGCGGACGCGAAACGTCGAGCGTACCATTGGCCGAGCCGACGATCGTCTGATCGTCGTCGATCAGCATCGCCTTGACGCCGGAGGTTCCGAGATCGAGACCGAGATACATGGGTATGCTCCTTTGCCGTTACGGCAGATTGTCTTTCAGGAATATGTCGAGACGGATGCGCTCCTGCGCGTCGATCACCGGGAGCCCGTCCGCCTTGGCTTTCAGCACGCGGATCGCACTGCGCACTTCGTGGCCGGCGTCCTGATTGAGGATCGCATCGATCGTATTGTCGATCAGCGCCGCCCGCGTATGGCTGGTCAGTTCATGGGCGATGACGGTCAGCGTCCGGTCGACGGCCTTCTCCTTCAGCGCCCGGATGAGGCCGCGATTGCCGGCGCCGAGACTATAGACGCCGACAATGCCGGCATTCCTGGCAAGCGCGTCGGCGACGAGCATATGGGCGATCTCCGGATCGTCACGGCCTTCGAGCACCGGCAGGATCGCCAGATCGGGAAACTCCGCGGCCATGACTGCGGTGAAGCCCTCCAGCCGCTCGCGATGGTCGCGCACCAGCATGGACCCGGCGAGCACGGCGATCTCGCCCTTTCGCGGCCCGAGAAAGCGGCCAAGCAGACGCGCGGCCGTGCGGCCGGCCGCGATATTGTCGACGCCGGCATAATGGTGGCGCAGCGAGCCCGTCAGGTCGGAAACCAGCGTGACGATGGGAAAGCCCGCACGTACCAGCCTGTCGACGGTGGCGCGCACCTCAGGTGCATCGGTCGCGACCATGGCAACGCCGCAAGGCTTTCCCCGAGAGAGCTCTTCGAGCACAGCGACGAGAGCGGCCGGATCGAAGGCCGGCACCTCGACGGTGCGAATATCGGTGCGCTCGGCAGCCGAACGGAGGATCGCTTGCCGGATTTCCCCATTGACCCCGTGCATGAAGGAATTGTCGCTGGCCGGCAGAATAAACACCAGCGGATAGGTGCGGCCCTTGGCGAGATTGGCCGCAGCCACGTCCCTGATATAACCGAGCTCGCGGATCGCGGTTTCGACCTTTTCGCGCGTGACGTGGCGCACACCCGGACGCTGGTTGAGAACCCGGTCGACAGTCGCAAGACTGACCCCGGCAGCGGCAGCGATATCGTGAACTGTTGGCCTCATCATTCCTCCTGATGAGAGCATTAACGCCAATTTTGATGTACGTAAATCAAAAAAACGACCGGTGACTCGCGCATCGCGTTTCCCGCATCGCCGTCGGCCTGGAGCCGGTCAGCAGATCGAGCATTGGCTGATCGCATAGAGGCTGGAAAACTGCAAACAAAAAGGTCCTCCGGGGAGGACCTTTTCATGGGGCGGCAGGCCGGAGGTCAGTGGCCGCCACCGCCTCCCCCGCCTTGCGGCGCGGGTTTCTGGATCATCGCGACTCCAAGGATCATCGCGACGAAAAGCGCGGTCAGGATCAGGAAGACATCGCTGAAGGACAGGATGACTGCCTGCTTGGTGGCAAGCCCGACCATCTGCTTGATCGCGACCGAGGCGCCGTCCATGCCGTAGCTGTTGAAATTGGCGGCCACGTTGTTCATCTGGTCGATCGCCGCCGGATTGCCCCAATCCATATTCTCGCGCAGCCGCTCGTAATGCACGTCCTGTCGGTTGGTGAGCACGGTGTTGATGACGGCTAGACCGACGGCGCCGCCGAGGTTTCTGGTCAGATTGAATAGACCGGACGCTCCGCGAATGCGCGAAGGCGGCATCGTGCCGAGCGCGATGTTGTTGATCGGCACCATGCACATCATCAGCCCGAAGCCGCGCAGGATCTGCGGGATGAAGAGCTCGTAAAAATCCCAATCCGCGGTCAGATGGATCATGATGTATGTGCCGGCCGCGAAGCTGACGAATCCGATCACCATCATCAGGCGCAGGTCCATCTTGGTCGATAGCCGGCCGGCGATCGGCGCGGTGACGAACATCGCAAGGCCGGAGACGAACATCGTCTCGCCAATCATCAGTGAATCATAGCCGCGGATGCGTCCGAGATAGACGGGATAGATATAGGTGAGGCCATAGAGACCGATACCCATCACGAAGGAGAAGACCGAGCCGAAGGAGAAGTTTCTGTTCGCAAAGGCCTTGAGATCGACGACAGGGAATTCCACTGAAAAGGCGCGATAAAAGAAAATGATGGCCGAGACGCCTGAGGCAACGGCCGCGATGGCGATGGATTCGTCGTTGAACCAGTCGTTGGAATTGCCCTCTTCGAGCACGTATTCCAGCGCCCCTAGGAACACGCCCATCGAGACCAGTCCCCACCAGTCGAACTTTTTGAACAGCGACAGTTCCGGCTTGTCGAAATCGATGAAGTTCCAGGTGACGATGGTGACGATGATGCCGGGAATGATGTTGACGAGGAACAGCCAGTGCCAGGAGAAGGCGTGGCTGAGATAGCCGCCGACAGTCGGGCCGATCGTCGGCGCGAGCGTCGCGATCAGGCCGATGATCGGCGAGACGATGCTGCGCTTCGACGGAGGGAAAATGGTGAAGGCGGCCGCGAAGACTGACGGGATCATGCCGCCGCCGATGAAGCCCTGAATGGCGCGATAGACGATCATCTGGTCGATATTCGTCGCCGTTGCCGCAAGGGCGCTGGCCATGGTGAATCCGGCGGCCGAGATCGCAAAGAGGTAACGCGTCGAGATGATGCGCGCCAGCGTGCCCGACAGCGGGATCATGATTACTTCGGCGATCAGATAGGACGTTTGCACCCAGCCGATCTCATCGGAACCGGCCGAAAGGCCGGCCTGAATTTCCGCAAGCGACGCCGAGACGATCTGAATGTCGAGGATCGACATGAACATGCCGAGCACCATCGCGAAGAAGGCGATAAGCTTCCTCGGATCCATGCGATCCTCAGCATGGGCAGGCGCTGCCGGAATCGTTCCCGCTGTTGCTGTCGCGCTTCCGGCCATCGGACCACCTCCGCCTTGTCTAAAGGCTTACTTGCTCGGCGCCGTGCGGGTATCGACGTCGACGACGACGCTGAGGCCCGCGCGCAGACGCCCGCTGTCGAGCGCCTCCTGCGGCAGCGCGATGCGCACCGGCAGGCGCTGGATCACCTTGGTGAAGTTGCCCGTGGCATTTTCCGGCGGCAGCAGCGAAAAGACCGAGCCGGACGCCGGCGAGATCGATACGACGGTGCCGACGATCGGATGATCGTCATAGGCATCGACATGGACGTTGACCTTCGAGCCCGGAACGAGATGCTGGATCTGCGTTTCCTTGAAATTGGCGTCGATGTAGAGCTCATGCACCGGAACGAGCGCCATCAGGCGCTGGCCGGGCGAGACGAGATCGCCTTCCTGAACCGAGCGGTTGCCGACAATGCCGTCATAGGGCGCCTTGAGCACGGTGAAGGAAAGGTCGCGGGCGGCCTTGTCGCGCGAGATTTCCAGTGAACGGACCGAGCCTTCGGCTTCCTTGCGCTGGGCCTGCAGAATGGTGATGTTGGCCTGAGCCGCGGTGATGTTGGCGTCGCCGCCGGCAAGATTGGCCTTGGCCTGGTCGAGCGCAATATTGGCATTGTCGAGATCGGCAGCAGTGCCGACAGACTTCGCCTGAAGCTCGCTCTGGCGCTTCTGGGTGATTTCGGCGCCGCGAACGGCCGCTTCGAGTGCCACCTTCTGTGCCTGCGCCTGCGCGAGGCTCGCATTGGCGCCTTCGATCTGCGCGTCGATGCGCTGGAGCGAAAGCTGTTCGGTGGCGATCTGGGCCTGGGCCTGATCGAGCGCGTTCTGGTAGTCGCCATTGTCAAGCGTGGCGAGCACGTCGCCGGCTTTGACTTCCTGGTTGGCGACGACGTTGACCTTCGCGACGTAGCCCGTGACCTTCGGCGAAATCGTTGCGATATCGCCTTCTATATAGGCGTCGTCGGTCGACACCATGAAGCGGCCGTTCGTCCACCACTCGTAACCATACCAGGCGCCGCCTGCGAGAAGGGCGAGCACGACGATCGGCAGCACCGGGCTGCGGCGCTTCTTCGCAGCCACCGGGGCTGCGTCCGAAGCCGGCGCCGACTGCGCGGGAGCAGACGGCTTCTCGCGCGCTTCCGCCGTCGGAACTTCCGCAACGGCCGCGACCTTTGCCTCTTGGGCTTCGGCGTTTTCGCTGACGATACGTGCGACGTTGCTTTTCTGGTTGCTCGACATGGTCACTTACCGATTTTGGAGTCATTAATCGAACTGAACGGTTCGGTTCAGTTGACATAAACCTGTTTTACCGTCATATCAAGATGCATAGAACCAATCGGTTCGATTTCTTTTAAGGAAGAGGCGAAACCGTAAACACGGTTAAGGAGACATGACGCTGAAATCCGACAATGCCGCCGTATTCAGCCCTCCCCCCGCTGGAGGCCGATTTGCCGCGGGCGAAGATCCGGCCAAGCGCCAGCAGATCCTCGACGGCGCCAAACGCGTCTTCATGAAAATGGGCTTCGACGCCGCCAGCATGAACGACGTGACGCGTGAGGCCGGGGTTTCCAAGGGAACGCTCTACGTCTATTTCACCAATAAGGAAGAACTCTTTTCGGCGATGGTCGAAACCGAGCGCGCCGCCTTCGTGGCCGCCGTGCGCACGGCGCTTGCCGAACATGACGATCCCGAGTCCGGACTGTATGAATTCGGAATAAGCTTCGTCACCCATATGACCGACGAAAAGGTCATCACTGCGATGCGTACCGTTCTCGGCGTTCGAGACCGCATGCCGGCGCTCTGTCAGCGCTTCTTCAAGGGGCCGGTCAATCTGCGCACCATAATGCGCGATTTCCTGGAACGTCATATCGCCGAGGGCACACTTGTCATTGATGACATCGATCTGGCCGCCGGCCAGTTTCTCGATCTTGCCAGTGGCAGTTTCTTCAAGCTGCGCCTGTTCGGCAGCATGGAAGAACCGCCGACTCGCGAAGAGATCGACCGCGTCATTCGCGGTGCGATCAGGGTCTTCATGGCGGCCTATGGCGCACGCCGGCACGAAACCGCCTGATCGGTTTTCTTGACTGCTCGCTTGCATCGGCCAAAACTCCGCAAGAACGATCAAACCCGGCTTTCGGCTTTTCTCTAAGGAAGAAGCCGCAACCAGGGGAGTGAGAATGAGCGCCATCGCACGGGCGATCTGGTTCATAGAGAGCCATTTCGAAAGCGATATATCGCTGGAAGAGATATCGGAAGCAGCCGGATTGTCGCGCTACCATCTGTCGCGCGTCTTCGGGCTGGTCACCGGCCACTCGATCAGCGGCTATATCAGGGGGCGGCGCCTCAGCCGCGCCGTACCCGCGTTGGTCAGCGGCTCATCCACCATCCTCGAGGTTGCGCTTTGCGCGGGCTACGGCTCCCACGAAGCTTTCACCCGTGCCTTTCGCGACCAGTTCGGCATAACGCCGGATGCGGTGCGCAGACAAGGGCACACTCGTAACCTTATCTTACTGGAGCCGATCAGAATGGACCCCGCCCACCTGAACGACCTCGAACCGCCCCGCTTCGAAAACCTTCCGCCGATGCTCTTTGCCGGTCTGCAGGAGATTTACGCCCATGGCGGCAATGCCGCCATTCCCTCCCTCTGGCAGAGATTCAATGCCCATTTCGGCCATATCTCCGGCCAGAAGGGCAATGTCGCCTATGGCATCTGTACGCATATCGACGGCGAAGCGGAGAAATTCCGCTATATGGCCGCGGTCGAAATCTCCGATACCGGCGATCTGCCGCCGGATTTCGCAACCCTTAAGCTTCCCGGCCAGCGCTACGTCGTCTTCACCCATCGCGGCCATGTCTCCGGGATTCCACTCACCATGAACCGGATTTTCGGCGCATGGTGGCCGACATCAGGCCTGGACCACGGCGAAACGCCTGACATGTTCGAACGCTACGACGAGCGCTTCGACCCTTATACCGGCATGGGCGTCACTGAAATCTGGCTACCTATCAGAGCATGATGCCGAAAAGTGTGAGCGGTTTTCGGGCGACACATGCTCTAACTGTTTAATTTAGAACAGGATTCAAATTCAAGGCCGACCCGGCCTTAAATCATCCTGTTCTAGGGAATAAAAGTCACATCGATTTCGTATATCCCCTTGCGGTGCTTGCGCAGCAGACCGCGGACACTACATTGCGGGCGTCATCGGTGACGCAAGGGGATATAAGCTAATGCAGGAAATTATGACGCTCATTCAGGATCCGGCCGCCTGGGTGGCGCTCATCACGCTGGTGGTGATGGAAGTCGTTCTCGGCATCGACAACCTGATCTTCATTTCCATTCTCACCAACAAACTGCCCCACGAGCACCGGGAGAAGGCCCGCAAGATCGGTATCGGTCTGGCCCTCATCATGCGCCTGGCGCTGCTCGGCACCGTCGCCTGGATCGTGCAGCTGACCGAACCGCTGTTCGAAGCTTTTGGACACGGCTTCTCCTGGAAGGATCTGATCCTGATCGCCGGCGGCCTGTTCCTCGTCTGGAAAGCCACCAAGGAAATTCACCACACGGTCGATCCGGTCGATCATCAGGAGGATTTCATCGCGAAGTCCGTCACGACAGGCTTTGCCTCGGCCATCGGCCAGATCCTGCTGCTCGACCTGGTCTTCTCCGTCGACAGCATCATCACCGCCGTCGGCATGACGCCACACCTGCCGATCATGGTGATCGCCGTCATCGCCGCCGTCACCGTCATGCTGGTCGCCGCCACCCCGCTTGCCAACTTCATCGAGCGGAATCCGACGATCGTCATGCTGGCGCTCGCCTTCCTGCTGATGATCGGCACGACGCTGATCGCCGAAGGCATGGGCTTCCACGTACCGAAGGGTTACGTCTACGCCGCCATGGCCTTCTCCGCGCTGGTCGAGGTGCTGAACATGTTCGCGCGCAACGCCCGCAAGCGGAAACGCGAAGGCGCTCACTGAGACTGAAGCAAGGGGCGCGTCGCAGCCGGCGCGCCCTGTCCCAGGTCGTCAGGCCCTTTGCAGGCGCGGTTTTTCTTGACGCGCCGGATTGAATATGGCCTAAGGCCAGCCGAACGGACGATCGGCGGATGGTGCGGGCATATGCCCTTTTTCCGGCCGGTTTGCCGAAGATATCTGCATCCTTCCGGCCGAACGTCGCTTTCCCGCGAAAACCGTCCGGCATTCATTGACGGGCACACACAATGACAGTTTCCGGCACAGCTACCGGCGTTCGCGTCCGCATCGCTCCCTCGCCGACCGGCGAGCCGCATGTCGGCACCGCTTATATCGCTCTCTTCAACTATCTCTTCGCCAAGAAACATGGTGGCGAATTCATCCTGCGCATCGAAGATACCGACGCGACGCGCTCGACCCCTGAATTCGAGACGAAGGTGCTGGACGCACTGAAATGGTGCGGGCTCGAGTGGAAGGAAGGTCCCGATATCGGCGGCCCCTATGGCCCCTATCGCCAGTCCGACCGCAAGCCGATGTACCAGCCTTACGCCCAGGAGCTGCTGGACAAGGGCCACGCCTTCCGCTGTTTCTGCACGCCAGCGCGGCTGGAGCAGATGCGCGAAGCGCAGCGCGCCGCCGGCAAGCCGCCGAAATATGATGGCCTTTGCCTCAGCCTGACGGCGGAGGAAGTGACGTCGCGCACCGCTGCCGGCGAAGCCTCGGTCATTCGCATGAAGATCCCGGCTGAAGGCTCCTGCGACTTCACCGACGGCGTCTACGGCGATGTCTCCATCCCTTGGGATTCGGTCGACATGCAGGTGCTGATCAAGGCCGACGGCATGCCGACCTATCACATGGCCAACGTCATCGACGACCATCTGATGCAGATCACCCATGTGGCCCGCGGCGAGGAATGGCTGGCTTCGGTGCCGAAGCACATCCTGCTTTATCGCTATTTCGGCTGGGACCAGCCGGTCTTCATGCATCTGTCGCTGATGCGCAATGCCGACAAGTCGAAACTGTCGAAGCGCAAGAACCCGACCTCGATCTCCTATTATTCGGCGCTCGGCTATATCCCCGAAGCGCTGATGAACTTCCTCGGCCTGTTCTTCATCCAGATCGCCGAAGGCGAGGAATTGTTGACGATGGATGAGCTGTCGGAAAAGTTCGATCCCGACAACCTCTCCAAGGCCGGCGCGATCTTCGACATCCAGAAGCTCGACTGGCTGAACGGCCGCTGGATTCGCGAAAAGCTCTCGGAAGAGGAGTTTCAGGCGCGCGTGCTGACCTGGGCGATGGAAAACGAGCGCTTGAAGGAAGGCCTGCGCCTGTCGCAGACCCGCATTTCCAAGCTCGGCGAGCTGCCCGATCTCGCCGGCTTCCTGCTGAAGTCCGATCTCGGGCTGCAGCCGTCCGACTTCGCCAAGATCAAATCGCCGCCGGAAGAGATTCTCGAGATCCTCAACACCGTTCAGCCGGATCTCGAAAAGATCTTGGAATGGAATGTCGAGACGATCGAGGCGGAGCTGCGCGCCATCGCCGACCGCATGGGCAAGAAGCTGAAGGTCGTGGTCTCGCCGCTCTTCGTCGCCGTCTCCGGCTCGTCGCGCTCGCTGCCGCTCTTCGATTCCATGGCGATCCTCGGCCGCTCGGTCGTGCGCCAGCGCCTGAAGCTCGCCGCGCAGGCGGTCGCCGCCCTCGTCGGCTCGAAGTAAGAACAGTCAGAGGATTTCGACAGTGGCTGACAACAAGACCGAAAACACTCTTTCCTCCGACGCGACTGAGGTGCGCGCCCAGAAGCTGAAACTGCTGCGCGAGCAGATCGGCGAAGTCTATCCGGCGCATTTCCACCGGACGATGACCAATGCCGAGCTCGGCGCCAAATACGAATCCCTGGAACCGGATGTCGAGACGCACGATGTCGTCACCGTCGCCGGCCGCGTCTATTCCTCGCGCAATTCGGGCATGTTCATGGATATCCATGACGCGTCCGGCAAGATCCAGATCTTCTCGCATAAGGATGTCACAGGCGAGGAAGCCCGCGCCCTGCTGCCGATGATCGACATCGGCGACATCATCGGCGTTACCGGCATCGTGCGCCGCACCAAGCGCGGCGAACTAACGATCAACGCCCAGAAGATCGAGATGCTGACCAAGTCGCTGCTGCCGATGCCCGAGAAGTGGCATGGCCTTTCCGACATCGAGCTGCGTTATCGCAAGCGCCATCTCGACATCATGACCAACGAGGATTCGAAGCTGCGCTTCCAGCAGCGCTCGAAGATCGTCTCCGGCATCCGCCGCTTCATGGAGAATGACGGCTTCATGGAAGTCGAGACGCCGATGCTGCAATCGATCTATGGCGGCGCCACCGCCGAGCCGTTCAAGACGCATCACAACACGCTGAAGCTCGACATGTATCTGCGCATCGCGCCGGAACTGTTCCTCAAGCGCACGCTGGTGTCGGGCCTCACCGACAAGGTCTTCGAGATCAACCGCAACTTCCGCAACGAAGGCGTATCCACCCGGCACAATCCCGAATTCACGATGATGGAGTGCTACTGGGCCTATGCCGATTACGAGGACATGATGGACCTCGTCGAGCGGCTGTTCGAGAGCTTGGCGCTTGCCATTCACGGCACCACGGAGTTCCCCTTCGGCGACAAGACGATGTCCTTCAAAGGGCCGTTCAAGCGCGTGCCGATGCCCGATGCCGTCAAGCAAGCGACCGGCATCGATTTCCTCGCGATCAAGACCGATGAGGAAGCGCGCGCTGCTGCCAAGGCTGCCGGCTTTGCCGTCGAGAAGGATTGGACCTGGGGTGAATGCCTCGCCTTCATCTTCGAGGAGAAGGTCGAAGCGACGCTGATCCAGCCGTCCCATGTCACGCATTTCCCGAAAGACATCTCGCCCTTCGCCAAGGAAGTGCCGGGCGAACCGCGGCTAGTCGAACGCTTCGAGACCTATTGCAACGCCTGGGAACTCGGCAACGCCTTTTCGGAACTCAACGATCCCGAGGAGCAGCGCCGCCGCATGGTCGAGCAGCTCGAACAGGCGCATGCCCGCGGCGAAAGGGAAAAGCAGCTGGACGAGGAATTCCTCGACGCGATCGACCAGGGCATGCCGCCGGCCGGCGGTCTCGGCATCGGCGTCGACCGTCTGATCATGCTGCTGACCAATGCGCCGTCGATCCGCGACGTCATCCTCTTCCCGGCCCGCCGCAGCAAAGCCGACTGACAGGAAGAGACGTCGGAAAACGAAAGCGGAGTGCCACTGCATAATTCCTTAAATCGGAATCGATTTAAGGAGAGAATTATGCAGCCATCCAAAAGTGCTACAGCGTCCTTTGCGCGTCTGATAAGACGCGCAGGCGCTGTAGGGGGCGCTCCGCTTTTTTCATGCTGCGGTCAGTGTATCTTTGAAGCTTCCGCCGGCGGCTCTTCGGCCGGCGCCTCAGCCACCACGTCGGGGCTGCCGCTCTCGCCGGCGGGCACGGCTTCGCTTTCGGCAGCGGATGCCGCGCCATGTCCGCCGCCTGCATCCTTCTTGCCCATTTCCTCATTCTTGGTCGAGGCGACGGCGACTGGGTCGACACAATCCTCTGGATCCTTGAACGAGGCGCTGATCATGGCGATCTCGTCGGCCGGCATGTCGATGCGCTCGCCGAAGAACAGCCCGTTTTCGCTGGCCTTGCCGTCATAGTAGCGCGCCGTATAGGGCTTGTCGTCGAGACCGGGAATCGTCTTGTCGGGATGCGGGATGTAGACGACGTCGGCGCCGATTGCCCGGCCGCGAATATCGGCGCGCAGCGTCGGGCCGTTCTCGTCGAGCACCACCACCTGTACCAGATCCGGTTTCTGTGCGGCATAAACAGCCTGGGCGACACGCAGCGCCGTCCTGACACGCGTCATGCCGTCGGTTGGTTCGGTCTTGATGTATTTCCGTATCCAGACGTGATCCTGCTTCTTGATCGTCACCAGGTTGACGTCGGAGCATTCGAGCCCGGAACCGCCGCCGGAGACACCCATCAACCTGTCCTTGCCGACATATAGCGCCGCACCACCGGAAACGCCTGCCAGAAGCGCGACGCCGCCGATGATGATTGCCAATTTCCGGGTAGGCCGGAATATGCGCAGTAAGGCCTTCACGCCAACTGCTCCGCCATCTCAAACTCCAACGCAGGACAGGTGCCGGGAATGCTAGAGAACTGACGTTTCCGAAAGTTTAAGTGAGCATGCCAAGCCTGCCCCATTTTGAAAAAACACCAAAAAAGGTCCGCCTTTTTCAACCGCTTGCCACCACACATTCCTTCATGCTCTAAACTCTGATGGCCTTCACGCTTCGCCAGATCCAATATTTTGTCGCCGTCGCCGAACAAGGTTCGGTGACACGCGCCGCGCAGAATCTTTCGATCTCGCAATCCTCGGTGACGGAAGCGCTGAAGGAGCTCGAAACCGATCTCGGCGTCGAGCTCTTCGAGCGCCATCCGCGCGGCCTGACGATCACCCACAACGGACACCAGTTCCTCCGTCACGCGACCAAGATCCTCGCCTCCGTCTCCGATGCGCGCACCAGCTTCTCCGGCCGGCAGAGCGCCCTTTCCGGCACGCTGAACATCGGCGTCACCTCGCTCGTCGCCGGCTACGTTCTCTCCGACTTGCTGGCGCGATACCGGCGCGCCTGTTCTGGAGTCGAGGTCAGTGCGATAGAGGACAATGGCAGCTATCTCGAGCATCTCCTGGTCGGCGGCGAACTCGATGTCGCGGTCATGGTGATATCGAACCTGCGCGACCGCATGGCGCTGCAGGCGGAAATCCTCGAAACCTCGCCCTATCGGCTATGGCTGCCGATGGGCCATCCGCTGGTCTCGGCCGATATTATCTCGGTCGCCGATATCGCCCGCGAACCGCTGATCATGCTGACGGTCGACGAAATCGAGGAGAATACCGGCAAGCTGCTGTCGGCGCTCGGCGCCCGCCCGCATGTCGCCTTCCGCACCCGCTCGGTGGAGGCGGTGCGCAGCCTGGTCGCAACGGGCGCCGGCGTCGCTCTACTTCCCGACCTCGTCTACCGCCCGTGGTCACTCGAAGGCGACCGCATCGAGAGCCGCGACGTCTCCGGCTCGCTGCCGGTGGTCCAGGTCGGCATGGTCTGGCGCAAGGGCTCCAGCCTGCCGCAGGCGGCGCGCGATTTCGTCGGCATCGCCGAAAGCCTGCGATCCGGCCGCGTCCGCTGAAATCGGAATTTCCGATATCGCCTTTCTGATAAATGAATTTGCGAAAGCGCCCATTTCGGATCACCTTCTTGAGCGGGAACAAACCGCCACGGAAAGTGGCACCAGACCGGGAGCCGGACGATGACGAATCTCTTGAAATCCTGCACGGCAGCGATCGCCTGCCTGAGCTTCGCGACGCAGGTGACCGCCGCCGAACCGCTGAAGGCGCTCGGCAAAGGCGAGGGTGCGGTCAGCATCGTCGCCTGGGCCGGCTACATCGAACGCGGCGAAACCGACAAGAACTACGACTGGGTCACCGGTTTCGAAAAAGAGACCGGCTGCAAGGTTTCCGTCAAGACCGCCGCCACCTCGGATGAAATGGTCTCGCTGATGAACGAGGGCGGCTTCGACCTCGTCACCGCATCGGGCGACGCATCGCTGCGCCTCATCGCCGGCAAGCGTGTTCAGCCGATCAACACCGATCTGATCCCGAGCTTCAAGAATGTCGACCAGCGTCTGCAGAACGGCGCCTGGTATACGGTCGGCGGCGTACATTACGGCGTGCCCTATCTCTGGGGCCCTAATGTGCTGATGTACAATACCGATGCCTTCAAGGACAAGGCGCCGACCAGCTGGAACGTCGTCTTCGAGGAACAGACGCTGCCCGACGGCAAATCGAACAAGGGCCGCGTCCAGGCCTATGACGGCGCCATCTATATTGCCGACGCGGCCATGTATCTGATGGCCCACAAGCCGGATCTCGGCATCAAGGACCCCTACGAGCTGACCGAAGATCAGTACAAGGCGGCCCTCGATCTGCTGCGCGGCCAGCGCAAGCTCGTCTCGCGCTACTGGCACGATGCGATGATCCAGATCGACGACTTCAAGAACGAAGGCGTCGTCGCCTCCGGTTCCTGGCCTTTCCAGGTGAACCTACTGCAGGCCGACAAGCAGAAGATAGCCTCCACCTTCCCGGAGGAAGGCGTCACCGGCTGGGCCGACACCACCATGCTGCACGCCGACAGCGAACACCCGAATTGCGCCTATATGTGGATGGAACATTCGCTGCAAGCCAAGGTCCAGGGCGACGCCGGCGCCTGGTTCGGCGCCGTCCCCTCCGTTCCTGCCGCCTGCAAGGGCAACGAACTGATGGGTGAAACCGGCTGCGCCACCAATGGCTTCGATCACTTCGACAAGATCAAGTTCTGGAAGACCCCGGTCGCCAAATGCGTGACGCAGAGCGAATGCGTTCCCTATCATCGCTGGGTGTCGGACTATATCGGCGTGATCGGCGGAAGGTAGCTGCGTCACAGCCCCTCACCCTAACCCTCTCCCCGCCTGCGGGGAGAGGGAACATGCCCCGCGACAAGTTGGTGAGCAGAAGCAGCGCCGCGTGTCCCCTTCTCCCCGCGCGCGGGGAGAAGGTGCCCGGCAGGGCGGATGAGGGGCTAACGCGGCAGAAGATAGCTATCCCCGGAGCCCTCCCATGACCTCAGCCGTCCGTTTCCAGCAGGTATCGCGCCATTTCGGCCAGGTTCGCGCCGTCGACGGCGTCGATCTCGAGATCGCGCCGGGCGAGTTCTTCGCCATGCTCGGCCCGTCCGGCTCCGGTAAGACGACGTGTCTCAGGCTGATCGCCGGTTTCGAGCAGCCGACCGCGGGCCGCATTCAGATCTTCGGCGAGACTGCCGACGGCGTTCCGCCCTATCGGCGCAACGTCAACACCGTGTTTCAGGACTACGCGCTCTTTCCGCATCTCAACATCCTCGACAATGTCGCCTACGGGCTGATGGTCAAGGGCGTCGGCAGGGCGGAACGGATGAAGGCTGCGAACGACGCCCTCGATCTCGTCAAACTGCCGGGCTACGGCGCCCGCCGCCCCGGTCAGCTTTCCGGCGGTCAGCGCCAGCGTGTGGCGCTTGCCCGCGCCCTGGTCAACAAGCCGAAAGTGCTGCTGCTCGACGAGCCGCTCGGCGCGCTTGACCTCAAGCTGCGCGAGCAGATGCAGGAGGAATTGAAGAGCCTGCAGCGCGCGCTCGGCATCACTTTCGTCTTCGTCACCCATGATCAGGGCGAGGCCCTGTCCATGGCCGATCGTGTCGCCGTCTTCAACAATGGAAACATCGTCCAGCACGGCACGCCGCAGGAAATTTACCGCTGCCCGAAGACCCGCTTCATCGCCGATTTCGTCGGCTCGTCCAACGTGATCACACCCGATCTGATGGCCTCGCTCGGCGGCGAGAAGCGCTGGGCGAGCCTGCGCCCCGAGGCGATCCGGCTGGCAAGCGATGGCGTCGAGGCGAAAGTCGAAAGCGCAAGTTTTCTCGGCGCGGCGACACGCCTCTCCGTCGATCTCAAGGGCAGCCGGCTGCATGTCATGCTGCCGGCGGGCTCACCCGTGCCGGATGTCGGCGCCGGCATCCGGCTTGCCTGGAAGCCTGCCGATATCCACTATATGGACGACGCGGCATGACGGCGCTCACCATGTCAGGCGGCAAGACATCGATCCTTCCGCGACGCGGCGGGTTCTTCGGCCTGATGTCGGACACCTTCTGGCGGCACCCGAAGCTCTTGCTCTTCCTGATGTTGACGCCGCCGCTGCTCTGGCTCGGCATCATCTATATCGGCTCGCTGATCGCCCTGCTGTTGCAGAGCTTCTTCTCGATCGACGATTTTTCCGGACTGGTGAATTACGAATTCACGCTGTCGACCTACGCCCAGCTTCTGAGCCCGACGAATTTCGACATCATCATCCGCACCGTCGTAATGGCCGCACTCGTCACCCTCGCATCCGCGGTGATCGCTTTCCCGATCGCCTACTATGCCGCGCGTTATGCCCAGGGCAAATGGAAGGCGCTGTTTTATCTCGGCGTCATGCTGCCGCTCTGGTCGAGCTATCTCGTCAAGATCTACGCCTGGAAACTGATCCTCGCCAAGGAAGGCATCCTCACCTGGATCTTCGAGAAGCTCCGTCTCACCTGGCTGCTCGACGGCATCTTGAACCTGCCCGTCGTTGGCGGCAATTCGCTGTCGGTGAGCTACCTCGGCACCTTCATCGTCTTCGTTTATGTCTGGCTGCCCTATATGATCCTGCCGACGCAGGCGGCGCTCGAACGCGTGCCCGGCAACCTCATCGAGGCCTCGGCGGATCTCGGCGCCACACCGCGTCAGACCTTCCGCACCGTGCTGCTGCCCCTGGCGCTGCCCGGCATCGTCGCCGGTTCGATCTTCACCTTCTCGCTGACATTGGGCGATTACATTATCCCGCAGATCATCGGCTCTTCCAGGCTTTTTATCGGCCAGGCGGTCTATGCCCAGCAAGGAACGGCCGGCAACGTGCCGCTGGCGGCCGCCTTCTCCGTCGTGCCGATCGTCATCATGGCGCTCTATCTGTGGCTCGCCAAGAAACAGGGAGCCTTCGATGCGCTCTGATCTCAAGACAGCGCCGCTGCCCCTGAAGATCGCCGCTGGGATCGGGCTGCTCTTCCTGCACCTGCCGATCCTCTTGATCTTCGTCTACGCCTTCACGACGGAGGAGAAGAGCTATCAGTGGCCGCCGCCCGGGCTGACGCTGCAATGGTTCGCCGTCGCCTGGAACCGGCCGGATGTCTGGTCGGCGCTCGGCCTTTCGCTGCAGGTCGCGGTCATCGCCACAGCGATCGCGCTCGTCCTCGGCACGCTCTGCGCGGCAGCCGTCAGCCAGACGAAATTCTTCGGCCGCGAGGCGATCTCGCTGCTGGTCATCCTGCCGATCGCGCTTCCCGGCATCATCACCGGCATTGCGCTGCGCTCCGCCTTCAGCCTATTCGACATCCCGTTTTCGGTCTGGACCATCGTGCTCGGCCACGCCACCTTCTGCGTGGTCGTCGTCTACAACAATGCCGTCGCCCGCTTCCGCCGCACCTCGGGCTCACTGATCGAGGCCTCGATGGACCTCGGCGCCGACGGCTTCCAGACCTTCCGCCATGTCATCCTGCCGAATATCGGCACCGCGCTTCTTGCCGGCGGCATGCTCGCATTCGCGCTTTCCTTCGACGAGGTTATCGTCACCACCTTCACCGGCGGCCAGCAATCGACCTTGCCAATCTGGATGCTCGAAGAACTCATCCGCCCGCGCCAGCGTCCGGTCACCAATGTGGTCGCCATGGTCGTGGTGCTCGTCACCTTCCTGCCGATCCTGGCAGCCTATTACCTCACCCGCGACGGCGACCAGATTGCCGGCGCCGGCAAATAACAGGGAGAACATCATGGATACCCAAATGCTGATCGGTTCCCGCTTCGAAAAAGGCACGGAGACGGAAGAGCACATCCTGAACCCCAAGACTGGCGAGACGGTGACCGACCTTCCCGAAGCCTCGCTGTCCCAGGTCGACGCCGCTGTCGATGCCGCCGAAAAAGCCTTCAAAAGCTGGTCGCAGACGACGCCGGGCGAACGCTCCGGCTACCTGCTGAAGATCGCCGACGCCATCGAGAAGGATGCCGCCGGCTTCGCCGCATTGGAGGCTTTGAATTGCGGCAAGCCAATCAAATCAGTGCTCAACGATGAAATCCCGGCGATCGTCGATTGTTATCGTTTCTTCGCCGGCGCCGTGCGCAACCTGCATGCACCGGCCGCCGGCGAATACCTCCCCGGCCACACCTCGATGATCCGCCGCGATCCGATCGGCGTCGTGGGCTCGATCGCGCCGTGGAACTATCCGCTGATGATGATGGCCTGGAAACTGGCGCCGGCGATCGCCGGCGGCAATACTGTTGTCTTCAAACCTTCGGAGCAGACGCCGCTGACCGCGCTGAAGATGGCGAGGCTGCTCTCCAAAATCCTGCCCGAAGGCGTCGTCAACGTCATCCTCGGCCGCGGCGAAAGCGTCGGCAACGCGCTGATCAATCACGCCAAGATCGGCATGATCTCGATAACAGGCGATATCGCCACCGGCAAAAAGGTGCTGCAAGCCGCCGCCAAAACGGTCAAGCGCACCCATCTGGAACTCGGCGGCAAGGCGCCGGTTATCGTCTTCGATGATGCCGATATCGATGCCGTCGTGTCGGGCATCCGCACCTTCGGCTATTACAATGCCGGACAGGACTGCACGGCAGCCTGCCGTATCTATGCCGATGCCAGGGTCTACGACAATTTCGTCGCCGATCTCTCCTCGGCCGTCGCAAGCATTCGCTTCAACCACGCCGACGATACCGAAAACGAAATCGGCCCGCTAATCTCCCGGCGCCAGCGCGATCGCGTCGAAAGCTTCGTTGCCCGCGCTTCCGAACACAAGCACATGGAGATTACCACCGGCGGCAAGATCTCCGGCGACAAAGGTTTCTTCTTCACCCCGACCGTCATTGCGGGCGCCTTGCAGGACGACGAGATCGTCCGCCGCGAGGTCTTCGGCCCGGTCGTCTCGGTCACCCGCTTTTCCGATGCCGACGATGCCGTCGCCTGGGCGAACGACAGCGATTACGGCCTGGCCTCCTCGGTCTGGACCAAGGATATCGGCCTCGGCATGAAGACCGCCGCCCGTCTGCAATATGGCTGCACCTGGATCAACACGCATTTCATGCTGGTCAACGAGATGCCGCATGGCGGCCTCAAACAGTCTGGCTACGGCAAGGACATGTCGACCTACGCGCTGGAGGACTACACCGCCGTGCGTCACGTGATGATCAATCACGGCTGAACGGCGAACAGCCTGATCTGCTCAGCCAGTCTGGCGCAAGGTGCGAGCAAGGGCTTGCCGCCGCGCCAGACCATATCGGAGCGCAGCCTACGATGGTTGCCGGTGATTGATCGTCGATCGGCAAATCACAGCCGGTATACGCTTTGAAGGGAGCCTCGTTTCGCCCGAGGCAATGCGGTCCGATGCCAACGGTCTGGAACAATCTCCCGGTTGCGGCGTCTTCTCAGGCAAAAGCAAAGGATGACACCATGCTAAAATGGGCTCTGATATTTCTCGTGATTTCTATCATCGCCGGCTTCTTCGGTTTTTCCGGTGTTTCCGCAGCCACGGCGACCATCGCTCGCGTGCTCTTCGGCATCGCCCTGGTGATCTTCCTGATCTTCCTCGTCCTTGCACTGTTGGCCGGACAAGCAGTTCTGTAAGTTGCGGCCAGCGGCATTCGGCAAGCCTCCGGCCCGAAGCCACCTCTCGCTCTCTAACCGGCCTTTCGATGGCAGCGGCAGGATTGCGCCTGCTATAACATCGCCCTTAGCCAGCGGTGCAACCGATCGGTCCGCTTCTTCAGCAGATGGCCGATCGATATCGATCCGGCGCCCGCAGCCACCAGGACGAACATGCCTCCGGCAATCGCCAGATCCTTCTCGAAATGCAGGAGCTCGTTGTGGCTGGCAAAGTTGGTGTGGAAGAGAAAGGCGGTTGCCAGACAAAAGAGTGCCAGCGCCAAGGCACCGATCCGGCTGAGGAACCCGGTCGCAACGCAAAGGCCGGCGCCGATCTGAAGGACGATGGTGGCAAAGGCGATCGGCGCCGAAAGACCCAGTTTTTCGAAGGTGTCTATGGTCGCAGCGAGATCGGCCGCAAGCGACAACCCCTCGTGCAGGAAGATCAGCGACAGCAGAAGCCTGCCCAGGAGAAGAATGAGATCGGCCGGCGGCAGCCGGCTTGAGGCGCTTTCCATCTTACCCTCCGGTCGAAAGGCGGCGATCGGCCAGCCGCTCTTGCTTGCGCTTTTCTCATGGAAACCGCATTATAGCAGGCTAGCGCCGACATTGATCGCCAGCGCCAGGATCGTCGTATTGAACAGGAAAGACAGCACGGCATGCAACAGCGTCAGCTTACGCATGCCGGTCGACCCGACTGCAACATCCGCCGTCTGCGCCGCAACACCGATGGTGAAGGAGAAATAGAGGAAGTCCCAATAGCTGGGCTCTTCGATCCCGTCGGGAAACGTCAAGCCGCCCCCTTCCTCGGCCCCGCCATAAAAATAATGGGCATAGTGAATGGTGAAGAGCGTGTGCAGAAAAATCCAGGAGATCAGGATCGTCAGCACGGCGCCGCCTGCCCGCGTGAGCGCGACGTCGGGTGTAGCCTCCTTGATCGAATGAAGCTCGAGGCCGATGCCGGCGATGCTGGCAACGGCTGCGCCGATCGAAAGAGCCAAAAGGACCGTATCGGAAAAATCGAGATCCGCAGCGCGTTCGCGGATGCTTTCGATTGTCGCCTGCAGCATCTTGCGCCAGCTGAGCACGATGAACACGCCGGCGCTCGCATTCCATCCGAATAGGATGTTGCGGGCGCTGACCTCACGCGATGTCACCAGCAGAAAGACCGCAAGCCCGGCCAGGAAAGCGATGATGAAGCTTGCATGTCTTCGGAAAAACGTCGCCAAAGAACTTGCCCGCTTCTCTTGCACTATCGTCGCCTCCGGCCGCATAGGCCGTTGATATCAGCACGAAAAAGGCGTGGAGGCCAGCCGGCCTCCACGCCTCCAATAGTTTGCGCACCGCGATCAGGCGGCAGCGAGTTGCAGTTCCTTCTGCACCATGCTGCGCAGCGTCGTCAGGTCCTTGGCGAAGGCGCGGATGCCTTCGGCGAGCTTTTCCGTCGCCATCGCGTCTTCGTTCATCATCCAGCGGAAGGTCTTCTCGTCGACCGAGATCTTGGCGTCGGGCTTGCGGCTCTCCGGCGACAGCTTGCGCTCCAGCTTGCCTTCATCCTTGGAAAGTTCGTCTAGCAGAGCCGGGCTGATGGTCAGCCGGTCGCAGCCGGCAAGGGCTTCGATTTCGCCGGCATTGCGGAAAGAGGCGCCCATGACGATCGTCTTGATGTCGTTAGCCTTGTAATAGTTGTAGATGTCACGCACGGAGATAACGCCCGGATCTTCCTCGGCGGTGTAATCCTTGCCGGTCGATTTCTTGTACCAGTCGAGAATGCGGCCGACGAAGGGCGAGATCAGGAACACTTTGGCATCGGCGCAGGCGATCGCTTGGGCCTTGCTGAAGAGAAGCGTCAGGTTGCAGTCGATGCCCTCCTTCTGCAGCACTTCGGCGGCGCGGATGCCCTCCCAGGTGGACGCGAGCTTGATAAGAATGCGGTCCCGTTCGATGCCGCGATCCTTGTAGGCGGCAATGATCGAGCGCGCCTTGGCAAGTGAAGCCTCGGTGTCGAAGGAAAGGTCGGCATCGACCTCGGTCGAGACCCTGCCGGGGACAAGCTTCACCAGCGCAGCGCCGACCGAGATCGCGAGGCGATCGGCGACGGCGGAGGAGACGGCTTCAGGATTGCCGCCCTGCGTCTTGCCCCAGGCGACGGCTTCCTTGATGGCATCGGCAAACATCGGTGTGCCGAGCGCCTTCAGCACGATGCTCGGATTCGTCGTGCAATCGACCGGCTTCAGGCGCGCGACCGCCTCGATGTCGCCGGTATCGGCGACGACGGTGGTGATCTCGCGGAGTTGGTCAAGCTTGGATGTCATGGTCAATAATCCTTGTTGAACTTGGGCTGCGACCGGCGCGAGTTCCGCCCGGCAAAGGTGATCTACCGACAGGCTGTCGGCATGCTGCAGGCAAAAATGCGCACATCCGTCACGGATGATTCATAAACGTGAAGGACAGTGGCCGTGTTCCCGCGGGCAACCCGCACGCCGAACGCAAGCGATGTCGCCTGCGGCTGGAAGGCCGGTCGTGACTTTCGGCATGCCCGCACTATGTCCTCCTCGGACGCACAGAACGACTTCGTGTCGCCGGGACTATCGCCATTCGCCCGAGGAAAAGTCAAGGACATTTGTGCATTTCAATTGACATAAGTGTCACGCCCGTCATTATCCTCGCAACAAACGCGCCGCGACAGCCATTCATCCCTGATGGGATTTAGGGCAGGAACTCGGCTGGAGGACATGTGGTCAAGCTCAAACGCGGCACGCATACGGCCTATTCGGAGGCATCCTCGCTACGGCTGCGGGCCGCGTGGCTCTATTACAACGAGGGCCTGACGCAGAAGGATGTCGCCGAACAGCTCGGTATCAGCCGCACCACCGTCATCCGCCTGCTCGACGAGGCGATGAAGCGCAGCGAAGTCCAGATCTGGATCAACGATTCGATCGGCGATTGCGTCGAGCTTTCGGTGAAGCTGGAGCGCGCCTACGGCCTCGACGAGGCGATCGTCGTGCCGGCGCCGGTCCACGGCGACGTCGCCTCGCTGGCAAAGAATGTCGGCCTGGCGCTTGGCCAGTTCCTTTCCGAGGCCATCCCGGACGACTATACGATCGGCGTCGGCTGGGGCCGCACGATGACCGCCTCGCTGTCGAGCTTCCGGCCACCGCGCCGCGCCAATTGCAAGGTCGTGTCGCTGCTCGGCGGCATCGTCGCCGTCCACCAGACGAATCCGATCGATTATACGTGGCGGCTGGCAAATCAGCTCGGCGCCGAATGCTATATGTTCCTGGCACCGCTTCTGGTCGATTCCGTCGAAACCAAGCGCAATCTCATCGAGAAGTGCGGCTTGGACACCATCTACCGGCTCGCCGAGAATCTTGATCTGGCGATCGTCAGCTGCGGCGATATCGGCCCGCATTCGACCTCACTGTCGGAAGGCTGGATATCGAAAGCCGAACTGCAGGAACTGATCGACGCCGGCTGCGTCTGCGACACCATGTTCAACTTCCTCGACAGAGATGGCAATTCGGTCGACCACTCGATCAATCGTCGGGTGATGTCCGTCGATCTCGACACGCTGAAGGAAGCCAAGCACATCGTACTCTCCTCCGGCGGCGCCCATCGGGCCGTTGCCATCCGCGCCACAATCAAGCGCATCGGCTGCAATACGCTGATCACCGATGAAAGTGCGGCGCGAGAACTATTGCGACTGGCGGAATGAGTTCATGCTTTCACTCGATAGTCGGCGTTGGGATGAATTACGGCATTGCTACGGCCCTGCGAGGGATACGCCTAAGCTAATGAAAAATCTCCAAGAATCGCCTGAACCAATGCCCGCTCCTAACGCAGAACCCTGGTTCAGTCTGTGGTCAAGCCTTTGTCATCAGGGTGATGTCTACACGGCTTCATATGCGGCCGTTCCCCATATCGTTAGAATCGCACTCACCACGGCAACTCCGATCGATTTCTCATTCTATCAGTTACCGGCCAGCATTGAGGTTTCTCGGAAGACAGGGCGAGGGCCGGAGCTACCGGCTGATCTGGAAGAAGCCTATCGACACGCGATCGCACCCCTGACCGAATGTGTAAGCCTTCATCGCCATGAAGCATGGGATCGGTGGACCTTCCGGTCGGCAAGCGCAGCCCAGGCAGTCGCTAAAGGGCACATCGATATCGCGGAGGCCTTATCGAATCTGGATGATGACATCATCGCTCGGATCATCAATTCCGATTTCGACTAGTTCCGACATGTATCAGGCGTGGGCCGATTCCCAGCCGAGCATGGCCCGCTTGCGGGTCAGGCCCCAATGATATCCGGTCAATGCTCCGTTCTTGCCAAGCGCGCGATGGCAGGGCACGACGAAGGAAATCGGATTGGCCCCGACGGCGGCGCCGACAGCGCGCATGGCGGTCGGCCGGCCGATATCCCTGGCGATATCGCTATAGGTCACGGCCTTGCCGAACGGGATCTTCAGCAGACTCTGCCAGACGCTGACCTGGAAATCCGTTCCGATCAGGACGACCCGCAACGGCTGGTCCGACGTCCAGCGGCCCGGCTGGAAGATGCGCTCGGCATAGGGAGCCGTCGCCTGCGGCTCCTCGACGTATTCGGCATTCGGCCAACGGCAGGTCATATCTTCCAGGCAGGCCTTTTCGTCGCCGCCGTCGCTGAAGGCAAGGCCGGCGAGGCCGCGATCCGTGACCATGACGAGGGCCGCACCGAAGGGGCAATAGTGGAAGCCGTAGCGGATCGTCAGGCCGCCGCCCTTCGCCTTCCATTCGCCCGGAGACATCGCCTCATGGGTGACGAAGAGATCGTGCAGGCGGCTCGGGCCGGAAAGCCCGATCTCGATGGAGGTTTCGAGCAAGGGCATCTCTTCCTTGCGCAGCAACCGCTTGGCGTGGTCGAGCGTGACGGCTTGCAGAAAGGCCTTGGGAGAGAGGCCGGCCCAGCGGGTGAAGGTCTTCTGAAGCTGCGTTGGGGACTGGTTCAGTCGCGCCGCGATCGCTTCCAGCGAGGGCTGGTCGCGATATTCTTCGCTGATGAGTTCAATGACCCGACGGACGGTGTCGTAGTCGGGGCCGCCGGGGGTGATATCTGTGTCGAGCTTCGCGATCATATTCATCGTTTTTCTCCTTTAGACAGGAGATAATCAAGGGCGGACGGCCAAACCACCCGATTCTTGCGCCTCCGGCGGATCGGTTCAGAGACGTTGCTTGACCGTGGCGAGCGCCCCTTTGAAAGCCTTGGCGAAGCTCTCGCGGTCGTGAGGGTTCAGGAAGGAGCCGACATCCGTGCGCCGGCCCTCGCCGAAAATCTGCATGGAGAGGATGCCGATTTCCTGATGCCGGCGGACGAGGAAACGCGCCCAGAACGGGTTGAAATGATGCTCCACCATCCGCCCCGACGGCGCAAACTTGCGCACCGAAACATCCGTGCGCGACACCGTGACTTCCTCGCGTGCCCTTCCGGAGCGGTAACTCAGCCAGAAAGCGCCGTAAAGCAGGACGAAATCCAGCCCGAAGAAGAAGCCGATCGGCCAGGCGCCGGTCACGGTGAAGAACATGCCGTAGAGAAAGCAGACGGCGCCCGACAATATGAGCAGCACCCTGAAGCCCTTGCGCCCGAGCGATCGGTGGGGAAAGAGTTCGGCTGCGAAAACAGGCTTTTCGTTGAAGCTGTCGGCGTTGCTTTCCATCATGGCCGTTGAGTATAGATTCTCTATGGCGAATCCGAAACTCAAAACCGTTGTCAAACCGTCGCAAAACTCGAATGTCATCACCCGCCGCAAACCGGCAGCGGCGGTGAAAACCGCCTATTCCGTGGCTGAGCGCGAGGAGATCTTCCGCCGTTTCTCGGTGCAGCGGCCGGAGCCGAGGGGCGAACTCGAGCATACCAACCCCTTTACCCTCGTCGTCGCCGTGGCGCTTTCCGCTCAGGCAACCGACGCCGGGGTCAACAAGGCGACGCGGGCGCTCTTCAAGGTCGCCGACACGCCGCAGAAAATGCTCGATCTCGGCGAGGAGAAGCTCCGCGATTACATCAAGACGATCGGCCTTTACCGCAACAAGGCAAAGAACGTCATCGCACTTTCCAAGATGCTGGTCGACGAATTTGCAGCCCAGGTACCGGAAACGCGCGAGAAACTGGTCCGGCTGCCCGGCGTCGGGCGCAAAACCGCCAATGTCGTGCTGTCCATGGCCTTCGGCCAGGCGACGATGGCGGTCGACACACACATTTTCCGCATCGCCAACCGCATCAGGCTGGCCCCCGGCAAGACGCCCGACGAGGTCGAGGCGCGGCTGATGAAAGTTGTTCCGAAACACTACCTCTATCACGCCCATCACTGGCTGATCCTGCACGGCCGCTACACCTGCAAGGCACGCCGCCCCGAATGCGAGCGCTGCGTCATCGCCGACATTTGCAAATCGCCGGAGAAAAGTTCAGATATTCCCGCGCCGCTCGTCGAGCTACCGCCGCAGGTGATCGGCGAGGCCGTCGAGTAAGACGGCGATCGCCTGCTCGTAATCCCGCCTGTCCCCGCCGGCGTCGATCGCGATCGCGGCGCGGTCGAAAGCTGCCGACAGCAGTGACGTCAGCGGGTCGAGCAAGGCGCCTGCCTCCGGCAGAAACGTCGAAAGTCCTTCCCGTAAACTCTTCTCCGCATTCTCCGCATCCAGTGCGGCGACCACCGGCGATCCGAGAACGGCGGGCGCTTCCATTAACAGCAGCCGTGTTCGCCCTGGCTGCGCCATCGCGGCGAAATAGGCCGAAGCGCCGGCGATCAGTGCCGCCCGCGCTCCTTGTTTCGGCGCCGAAGACGCCTCGATTGCCTTGGCCACTTCTTGGGCCTCGCATGCGATCACCGCGTGGAACAGTGCCTTCTTGTCCTCGAAATGGTGATAGAGCGCCCCGCGCGTCACCCCTGCCGCCGCGACGATCTCAGGCGTCGCCGTTTCGGCATAACCTTTGTCGACGAAGATGCGCCGCCCGGCGTCGATCAGCGCCTGCCTTGTCTGCTCGGTTCTCTCGCGATTGCTGCGGCCCATATGGTCTATTTACATACAAACTGAATGTATGTTAATACGCAAAAACATACAGACTGCATGTAAAAAAGGAGGGAAGCAAGAGATGAAATCGGCCAGCTATTATCCTGTAATCATGACGGGCGACGTTGAGGGCACCGCCGCCTTCTACTGCGCCAACTTCGGCTTCAAGCCGCTTTTTGAAAGCGACTGGTACGTTCACCTGCAATCGGTCGAGACGGAGCATGTCGCGCTCGCCATCCTCGACGGCAGCCACGAGACCATCCCTGCCGCCGCGCGCGGTGAGGTTCGCGGCTTGCTGCTCAATTTCGAGGTCGAGGATGTCGATCGCATCTACGAGGCCTGCCGGAACGCTGGCCTGCCGATTTTGAGAGAGATCCGCGATGAGGATTTCGGCCAGCGGCATTTCATCACCGCTGATCCGAACGGCGTGCTGATCGACATCATCAAGCCGATCCCGCCGAGTGCGGAATTCGCCGCGATGTACGACGCCTCCGCCCTGCCCGGCTGACACTCAGGCTCGCGAACCGGTGTCGCGAGCCGCAATCAGCTTGTGCAGATGCACCATCATGCCGGCGGCAAAGAGCGGCGTCAGCAGATTGACAAAGGGGATCATCAGGAACAGCGCAATCAGCAGCCCGCCGAGAAAGACGGTGGGCGCATGCTTGGCGCGAAAAAGCCGCGCCTCCTGCGGCGGGCGGAAGCGCATGGCGGCGAATTCAAAGAATTCCCGTCCCAGTAGGTAGCCGTTCACCAGAAAGAAGGCGACCAGATTGACGCCGGGAATGAACAGCAGCAGCAAGGCGACGATATTGCCGAGGATCACCACGCCAAGGAACTTGATCGAGCTTGCCATCGCCGGTCCGAACGGCATGGCGGTGCCCGGTGCGTCCGTGGGATAGTCGCGTTTTTCGATAACATCGGCGACATCGTCGAGAAACAGGCCTGCGATCAAGGCCGTGACCGGCGATAGCAGCAGCGCCAGCAGGAGCGCCAGGCCGATGCCCGCAAGGATCGCGAAGACCAGGGTGAGCCACCCCGCCCATTCCGGCAGATCGGGAAAGAAGCCCGTCAGCCAGGGAAAGAGGAAGGCCATGAAGGCTCCGCGCAATGCGAACCACAGGCCGACCAGCACCAGAATCGTCAAGCCGAGCACTTTCCAGAAGACCGAACGCGTTTCCGGCGCGAACAGGTTGGCGAGCGATAGTCGAGCGGCGTCAAGGATCATTTCTTCAGCGTCTCCGGTTGCGCAGAAGATGTAGGAAAGGCGAATGCGACCGGCAAGAGAGAATAAAATTGCAGGCTGTAATAGAAACTTGTCGCAATATAAGTGCTAATATAATATTATGGCCAATAGAAATAAGCATGGGCCTGAGAAGCAGCTTCCGACAATAGTTGCAAAGACAAGGGATCGCGATAGCGCATCCACGGAACGCCTCTGAGGGAAGACGGGGGAGGCTGACGTGGAAGATTTTGTGCACAAACTCAGGCAATACGTTAAAAGCGGCACACCTGCCGAGCGTCGTATCGCAAAATATTTCTCCGAACACCTGAATGACCTGCCGTTCGAGACGGCGGCGTCGGTTGCCGACCGGCTGGATCTGTCGCCGATGACCGTCGGGCGCTTCCTGCGCGCGCTCGGTTACCAGGGGCTGGACAGCGTCAAGGTGGAGATCCGCGAGACCGTGACGACATCGCCGGCGCAGTTGCAGAGTGCCATGAGTGAGCTGCATGCGGATGCCGCGGAAGGCAAACCGCTCGCCGTGCTGGTCGCCGAACAGATCCAGGCGCTCCATCATATCTATCATCTGACGGCGCAGCCGCACTGGTCCGAAGCCGTCAGCCTGATCAGAACCGCCCGGGAGGTGTCGATCGCCACCCACGCGCGGCTTGCAAGCCTTGCCAATCATTTCTGCCAGCGGCTGACACAGGCCCGCGATGGCGTGCGCACGCTCGACGGCGCCGACAACCGTTTTGCCGACCTCTTTGCCCGGCTGGCGGTCGACGACGCGCTGCTCGTCATCATCGACTGTCGCCGCTTCGCCAAGGCGCGCCTGCTTGCCAGAACCGCGCGGCGCTACGGCTACAAGGTCGTCCTTATTTCACCGCAGCAGGCAGATTGGATGGCGGATCAGTCGAACGTCATGCTGCCCCTGCCGCCCGCCCGCGCCCCCGATCTCGACAATCTTCCACCGCTGATCGCGCTGCTCGATTGCCTGTCGGAATCGGTCATCCTCGAAGTCGGGGAAGAGGCCGCGCTTCGCCGCCGCCGCATGCTGGAATTCGCAACCGTCCTCGGCGAGACGGCCAACCACTGAAACAGCGTCAAACACACGCTTTCGACGGCTACCGCATCGCTTCCAGCTCGGCGCGGTGCCGATACATCGCCAGAAGGCGGCGATAATCGCGGTCGTAGAGGGCCTGTTTCGCCCTGTCGGGCAGCCGTTCCTCGCCGCCCGGATACATCGCCTCGCCGGCCGCCGCCAAATCCTTGTGCAGACCGCAGGCAACCGATGCCGCGATCGCCGTGCCGAGCAGCATCGCCTCGTTCATCTTCGGCACCACGACCCTGCAGCCGGTGGCATCGCTATAAAGTTCCATCAGCACGGGGTTTTTCACATGCCCGCCGGCGACATGCAGCGTGTCCGGCACGAAGCCATATTCCTTCATTTTCTCCAGGATATGGCGAATGCCGAGCGCAATAGCCACCGCAGAACGCCAATAGAGCGCGCAGAGCCCGTCGAAGGAGGTATCAAGCGTCAGCCCGCTGACGACGCCGACCGCATGCGGGTCGGCGCGGGGCGAACGGTTGCCGTGAAAATCGGGCAGCACGAAGATGCGCTCCCCGAAAGCATCGCCTTCCTCGGCCCGCAATTCGGCAATGCGCGCGACGATCCTCTGATGCAGCGCCGCCGTCGGCTCGCCGCCGGCCGCATGCATGCGCACCATATGGTCGAGCAGCGCCCCGGTCGCCGATTGCCCGGCCTCCACCAGCCAGGATTGCGGGAAGACCACTTCGTAATAGGGACCCCACATGCCGTGGCTCGGTTTGCGGTCCTGCGAAAAGGCGACGATGCAGCTCGACGTGCCGGCGATCAGCGCGAGCTGATGCTCGCGTTTCACGGGATCGGCGGCATAACCGCCGAGTGCGCCGAGCGCGCCGGCATAGGCGTCGATCATCCCGGCTGACACGTGGCAATCTGTGGTCAGCCCAAGGGCTGCCGCCGCCTCCGGCGTCAGCCGGCCGACGCTGCCGCCGACCGGCGTCGTCTCATCCGGCAGGCGCCCGCGCGCCTGAAGATCTTCGAGACCGATGCGCTGCAGGAAATCCTGCTGCCAGCCCTTTTCGAGATGGGCGAGATAATTCCATTTTGCCGTCAGCGTGCAGCGCGAGCGGGCGAGCGATCCGGTCGATTTCCATGTCATGAAATCGGCGAGATCGAAGAAGTAACCGGCCTTTTCCCATGTGGCGGGCAGCTTCTTCTTCAGCCACATCAGCTTCGGCATTTCCATTTCCGGTGACATCACGTGGCCGGAATGCTCGAGCACCCCGTGCTCCGTCGCCGTGCAGAAATCAGCTTCCTTCAGCGCCCGATGGTCGAGCCAGACGATCGTGTCGAAACGCGGCTCGCCGCCGGTGGAAACGCTGATCTGCCGGCCCTCGACGTCGCGCACGACAAGCGAGCAGGTGGCGTCGAAACCAATCGCGCCGACCGAGGCAGCGGCAATGCCGGATTGCGCCATCGCGCGACGCACCGCCGTACAGGCAGCCGACCAGATGTCTTCGGAATCGTGCTCGGCGTGGTTTTCGCGCGGCCGGTTCATTGCGATCGGATGTTCGGCCTTGGCGAGCAGACGGCCGGCGGTATCGAAGACACCGGCGCGGGCGCTGCCGGTGCCGACATCGACCGCAACCACATGATCACGCATCAAATCTTCGTCCCGTCCAGCTTATGGTTGCGGACAAGGTGTATCAAATCCGGCATGGCGTCAAACATGACCTCCGGCGAAAGCCGGTCGAGTTCGGCACGGTATCCGGCGAAATTCGCATGCGATCCGCCGGTGAAGGCAAAGACCGTCATACCCGCCGCCTTGGCGGCGGCAATGCCGGCCGGACTGTCCTCGACGACGACACAGGATCCAGGTTCGACTTGCATCTCGCGCGCCGCATGCAGGAAAAGATCGGGCGCCGGTTTGCCGCGCTTGACCATCGTAGCGCTGAAAATATCGGGCAGCCTGTCGAGAAGGCCGGTGACGGAAAGCGACAGCCGGATTCGCTCCATCTGGCTGGACGAGGCGACGCAGCACGGAATGCCGAGCCGGTCGATCGTCGCGGCGATGCCGTCGATCGGCTTCAATTCGGTGCGGAAGCGAGCGTAGAGATCTGTGCGGATGCGTTCGAGGAATTCCTCGCTGGCATGGATGTTGAATTCGGTTTCCAGCGTATCGATGAGCGTCGACAGGCTGCGGCCGAGAAAGCGCTCATAGGCCTGATCTTCACTGATCGAGACGCCGAGATCGTTCATCGCGCCGACGAGGACGCTGATCGAGATCGGTTCGCTGTCGACGAGCACACCGTCGCAATCGAAGATGACCAGCCGTGGTTCAGCATCAGCCATGAAAGACCCAACCTGAGTTCAATTCGCACGCACGTCCCCGCCGCTCGCAGGACCGGACGGATGGCGGCGCCAATGCCGCCACCCGGTCCTTACACCGCGAGCTTGCCGTCGAGATAGAGCTGCAGCGTCGCCCGCGCACCCTTTTCCCACAGGGTTTTGAGCGCATGGGCGAAACGCTTGCGGAAGAGTTCGGATTTTGCCACCTCACCGAAAATATCGTCGAAGGCGAGGAAGGCGGACGGATCGTCCTTGGCCTTCAGCGCCGCCGCATGCAGGCGCTCGGCGCTGGCGTCGTTGAATACGATATCCTTGCCGCTATCGGTCTTGCCGGCGAAATAGCGGCACCAGAGCGCCGAGACCAGTGCCAGACCGACGACGTCCCTGTTCTGGCGGAGATTGTCGAGCGTCGACGGCAGGATGAATTTCGGCTGGCGGTTCGAACCGTCCTGGGCCAGACGCGGAATGGTGTCGGCAATCTTCGGATTGAGCAGGCGATGTTCGATCAGCGCAAAATAATCCGTCAGCGACGTGTTCGGCACCGGCGGCACGATCGGAATGATCTCGTCTTTCTCGAGCTTGGCGAGGAAGGCGCGAATCACAGGATCTTCCATGGAGTCATGCACAAAATGAATGTCCATCAGCGCCGCCGGATAGGCGATCGCCGCATGTCCGCCGTTGAGGATGCGGATCTTCATATGCTCATAGGGGGTGACATCGGGCACGAAGGTGACGCCGACCTTTTCCAGCGCCGGGCGGCCGGCGGTGAACTTGTCTTCGAGCACCCACTGCTTGAATTCCTCGCAATAGACCGGCCAATTGTCTTCGATGTCGAAATTATTCCTGAGGAAATCGATTTCCCGCTGGCCGGTCGCCGGCGTGATGCGGTCGACCATCGCATTCGGGAAGGCGACGTTTTCCCGGATCCAGGCGGCGAAGGCGGGATCCGAAAGCGCCGCCGTGCCGACCACGGCGTTGGCGGTGACAATGCCGTTATGGGGAATGTTGTCGCAGGACATGACGGTGAAAGGACCGATGCCCTTTTCCTTGCGCGCCTTCAGGCCGGCGACGATCAGCCCGAACACCGTCTTCGGGGCGTCGGGACTGTTTCCATCGGCGGCGATATCAGGATGGGCCGGATTGAATGTGCCCGATGCATCGATGAAGTAACCACCCTCGGTGATCGTCAGCGAAACGATGCGGATCTCCGGATCGGCAAGCCTGGCGATGATCGCGGCAGGATCGCCGACCGGCAGGATGTCGATCATCGGCGCGGTGACGCGCGCCGCCGTCTTGTTGTTGTCCTGTTCGACCACCGTCGTCAGGAAATCCTGGGCCGCAAGCTTCTCACGCATGGCGGCATCGGATGGCAGCACGCCGGCGCCGACGATCGCCCAGTCGTGATCCGTGCCCGCGTTGAAGAGATCGTCGAGATAGATCGCCTGGTGGGCGCGGTGGAAGTTGCCGACCCCGAAGTGCACGATGCCGGCCTTCAGCGACGCCCTGTCATATCGGGGGATGGCGGCGGTGCGCGCCGCGTCCGGAAGCGTTGCCAGCGATAGTTTGCACGTCATGTTCCAGTCCTCTTGAAGGTCTTGCCGAAACGGCCGGGCGCCATCGCCCGGCTCGCATGCCTGCCCCCAGCCGGCCGCCTGCCTCAGATGGCAAGGCCGCCCTCGTTGAATTTGTGAATGCGCGAACGGTCCGGCGTCAGGTACACCGTATCGCCCGCCTTGGCGGCAAAATCGCCGCTGCCGCGCGCCGTCACCATGCCGATGTCATCGGCATCGATATGCAGGAAGGTGTCGGAGCCGAGATGCTCGGCGACCACCACCCTGCCCTTCCAGTCACCGCTCTCCATCGACAACAGCACATGTTCGGGACGGATCCCGATCGTGTGGGCGCCGAGCTGGGCGGCGTTCTGGCCCTTGATGAAATTCATCTTCGGCGAGCCAATAAAACCGGCGACGAAAAGGTTGCGCGGGCGGCTGTAGAGTTCGAGCGGCGAGCCGACCTGCTCGATATTGCCCCTGTTCAAGACGACGATCTTGTCGGCCATGGTCATGGCCTCGACCTGGTCGTGGGTGACGTAGACCATCGTCGTCTTCAGCTGCTGATGCAGCTCGCTGATTTCCAGGCGCATGTTGACGCGCAGTGCGGCGTCGAGGTTCGACAGCGGCTCGTCGAACAGGAAGGCCGAAGGCTGGCGCACGATGGCGCGGCCGATCGCGACGCGCTGGCGCTGGCCGCCGGAAAGCTGACGCGGCTTGCGCTCCAGATAATCGGTGAGATTGAGCACGCGGGCGGCATCAGTCACCTTGCGGTCGATCTCAGCCTTGTCGACGCCCGCCATCTTCAGCGGGAAGGCGATGTTGTTGCGCACGCTCATATGCGGATAGAGCGCGTAGGACTGAAACACCATGGCAAGGCCGCGTTCCGACGGCGCCTTTTCGGTGGCGTCCCTGCCGTCGATGACGATCTTGCCGCCGGAAACGTCCTCGAGACCGGCGATCAATCTCAGCAGCGTGGACTTGCCGCAGCCCGACGGGCCGACGAAGACGACGAATTCACCGTCCTTGATATCGAGATCGATCGAAGGGATGACCTTGGCTTCGCCGAAGACCTTGGAAACCTTCTGAAGGGTAATACTGCCCATGTTTTGTCTCCCTTTTCTTATTTCACTGCGCCGAAGGTCAGGCCGCGGACGAGTTGCTTCTGGCTGAACCAGCCGAGGATCAGGATCGGCGCGATCGCCATGGTCGAGGCCGCCGAGAGTTTGGCGTAGAACAGGCCTTCCGGGCTGGAATAAGACGCGATGAAGGCCGTCAGCGGCGCCGCCTTGGAGGCGGTGAGATTGAGCGTCCAGAAAGCCTCGTTCCAGGCAAGGATAATGTTCAGGAGCAGCGTCGAAGCGATGCCGGGCACCGCCATCGGCGTCAGCACGTAGATGATCTCCTTCATCAGCGACGCTCCGTCCATGCGCGCCGCTTCGAGGATCTCGCCGGGGATTTCCTTGAAGTAGGTGTAGAGCATCCAGACGATGATCGGCAGGTTGATCAGCGTCAGTATGATCACCAGCCCGGTGCGGGTGTCGAGCAGGGCGGAATTGCGGAACATCAGATAGATCGGGATCAGCGCGCCGACCGGCGGCATCATCTTGGTCGACAGCATCCACATCAGCACGTCCTTGGTCCGCTTGGTCGGCGAAAACGCCATCGCCCAGGCGGCCGGGATTGCGATGATCAGACCGATCAGCGTCGAGCCGAAGGAAATGACCACCGAATTCATGAAGTGGCCGAGATAGTTCGACCGGCTCTGCACCTCCGCATAGTTCTCCGTCGTCCAGTGGAAGAACAGGAACTGCGGCGGTGAAGCGATGGCGTCGGCTTCCGACTTGAAGCTCGTCAGGAAGGTCCAGAGGATCGGGAAAAAGATCAGAATGCCGAGCGTCCAGGCAATCGCGGTGACGATGACCTTGCGCTGCGTTGTGACTTTTCTGGCCATCTCAAGCCTCCAGATTCTTGCCGACGAGGCGGACGAGGAAGATCGCGACGATATTGGCAAGCACGACCGCGACGATGCCGCCCGCCGACGCGCCGCCGATATCGAACTGCAAGAGCGCCTGCGCGTAGACGAGATAGGTGAGGTTGGTACTGTCGGTGCCCGGCCCGCCGTTGGTGGTGACGAGGATTTCGGCAAAGACCGAAAGCAGGAAGATCGTCTGGATCAGGATCACCACGGTGATGGCGCGGGCCATGTGCGGCAGGATGATATAGATGAATTTTGAGATCGCCCCGGCGCCGTCCATCTCGGCCGCCTCCTTCTGCTCCTCGTCGAGCGACTGCAGCGCGGTCAACAGGATGAGGGTGGCAAACGGCAGCCACTGCCAGGCGACGATAAGAACGACGGAAAACAGCGGCGCATTCGCCAGCCAGTCGATCGGCTGCAGGCCGAGCGCCTTGGCAAAATGCGCAAAGAGGCCGTTGACCGGGTTCATGAACATGTTCTTCCACACGAGCGCGGCGACCGTCGGCATGACGAAGAACGGCGCAATGACAAGGATGCGCACGATGCCTTGGCCGTACATCGGCTGGTCGAGCAGCAGCGCGAAGGCGATGCCGCCGATGACGGTGATCACCAGAACGCCAGCGACAAGCAGCAGCGTATTGATCAGCGCGGCGATAAAGGCCGGATCGGACAGGAAATATTCATAGTTAAGAAAGCCGACGAAGCTCTCCATGCCGGGGTTGAGCAGATTGTAGTTCAGCGTCGAGAAATAGATCGTCATCGCAAGCGGAACGATCATCCACGCAAAGAGGAGCAGCACGGAGGGCGCGATCATCAGGCGCGCGGAAGAGCGAGTGTGCAAGGTTGCCATGGCAATCACCGATCTGGTCTGAAGCGGGGAGCGGCCGCAGGAAAGCTTTGTCTGGAAAAGCGGCCGCCGATGCGGTTCGGGCGATCGGCGGCCCAAGAGGGGCGGATTGTCAAGGATCCGCCTTCTCAGGGAGGTTTACTTAATGTAGCCGGCTTTGGTCATTTCCCGGGTTGCCAGCTGCTGTGCGCTCTTCAACGCTTGATCGACCGAAATCTGGCCGGCAAGGGCTGCCGAGAACTGCTGCCCCACCGCCGTGCCGATGCCCTGGAATTCCGGGATCGCCACGAACTGGACGCCGACATAGGGGACAGGCTTGACGGTCGGCTTGGTCGGATCGGCCGAGTTGATCGAGTCGAGCGTCATTTTGGCGAAGGGAGCGGCCTTCTGGTAATCCGCGCTCGCATAAAGCGAGGTGCGGGTGCCGGGAGGTGCGTTCAGCCAGCCTTCCTTTTCAGCCACGAGGTTGGTGTAATCCTTGCTCGTTGCCCAGGCGACGAATTTCTCGGCGGCTTCGACCTTCTGCGAGCCTGCCGGGATGGCGAGGTTCCAGGCCCAGAGCCAGTTGCCGCGCTTGCCGAGGCCCTTGTCCGGAGCCAGCGCGAAGCCGACCTTGTCGGCAACGGTGGACTCCTTCGGGTTGCTGACGAAGGAAGCGGCGACCGTTGCATCGATCCACATGCCGCATTTGCCGGTCTGGAAGAGCGCCAGATTCTCGTTGAAGCCGTTGGAAGATGCGCCCGGAGGGCCGGCGTCCTTCATGAGCTTGACGTAGAAGTCCAACGTCTCCTTCCACTCGGGCTGATCAAACTGCGGTTTCCAGCTTTCATCGAACCAGCGCGCGCCGAAGGAGTTGGACATGGCCGTCAGGAAAGCCATGTTCTCGCCCCAACCAGCCTTTCCGCGCAGGCAGATGCCGTAGATTTCCTTGTCCTTGTTGGTGATCTTACGGGCAGCATCCGCCACGAAGTCCCAGGTCGGAGCGTCCGGCATCTTCAGGCCGGCGGCGTCGAACAGGTCCTTGCGGTACATGACCATCGAGCTTTCGCCATAGAATGGCGCCGCATAGAGTTTACCATCCGTGGTCAGGCCGCTGCGGATTGCCGGCAGCAGGTCGTCAACATCGTAATTGGCGCCGAGATTGTCGAGCGGCAGCAGCCAGCCCTGTTTTGCCCAGATCGGAACTTCATAGGTGCCGATCGTCAGAACGTCGTACTGGCCGCCCTTGGTCGCGATGTCGGTCGTGACCTTCTGGCGCAGCACGTTTTCTTCGAGGGTGACCCATTCAAGGTCGATGCCGGGATTCTTCGCCTTGAAGTCATCCGTCAGCTTCTGCATCCGGATCATGTCGCCGTTGTTGACGGTCGCGATTGTCAGCGTTTCGGCCGAAGCCATGCCGGCAAACGCCAATGCCGAGCAGGCGCCCAGCAGGAAAGTTCTCAATGTCATATCTTCCTCCCAGAAGACGAGATGTGAGCATTCGCTTTGCTCATGGGCAATTACCCACCAAACAGCAAAAAATGTCAATCGGCAATCGTTGCTGCGATGCCGAACACCTCACCTATCCAATTGATTCAGAATAAGAATTTTTTGCTCAGTTCTTGAGCAAAAACTCAGCGGTCTCTTCGTCGGTGATCAATCCATTGATCTGGTGGCCGACGACGGCAGCCTTGATCGCCTTGAATTTGCGTTTGCCCTTGGCGAGCCCGATGACCATCGATGCCTCGCGGGACGGGATCGGCGCGGACGCGACACGCTCGTTGATCGGGTTGTCGAGCAGCCGGCCGTCGACATCGAAAATCCACCCGCAGATCTCGCCGACGGCGCCGCCGCGCATCAACTCCATCATCTCGTCCTTCTCGAGAAAACCGTCGACGCAGAGCGGCCCGTCGATGCCGAGTTCGCCGATGCCGACGAAGGTGACGTCGGCCTGTGCGCTCATGTCGAGCGTCGAACGCACAAGCTGCTGGCCGTGCAGCAGTTCCCGCTCCTCGGCCGAGGTGACGAGAACCGGCAGCGGCATCGGATAGTGCCGCGCCTTCACCGCATCCGCCATGCTGAAGATGACGTTGTAATAGGCCGCCGATCCGTCCGGCGCGATATTGCCGGTCAGCGAGACGATGCGGTGATTGGGACATTCGATCGCCGGAAGCTGGTCCACGGCCGCCTTCAAAGTACGGCCGGTGCCGACCGCAAGCACGATCGGCTCCGCCCGCTTCAGCCAGCGCTCGATCTCGGCCGCCGCCGCCTCGGCGATGCCGATGGTGGTCGACGAGGAGCCCGGATCGCTCGGCACCACCTCCACATGTTTCAGCCCGAATTTCCGTCGCAGCTGACTGCCGAGTTCAAGACAGGCGGCGATCGGATGATCGAGCCGCACCTTGATCAGACGTTCGGCGACCGCGAGCGACACCAGCCGCTGCGCCGACTGCCGCGAGATCCCCATCGAGGCGGCGATTTCGTCCTGCGTGCGCCCGGCGACGTAATAAAGCCAGCCGGCACGCGCCGCATCGTCGAGCCGTGCAGGGGTCTCGGATCTTTTTGCCATATGATGCCTACCACGCAAAGTGAGCCGGCTTGCCGCCCGCCGGATATGATTTCGAGTCTGTACCGCGCCAGATCAAAACAAAATTCCTGAAAATGTCGAGCCCGTTGACAAAAGCCCTGCGCGAATAACCGTTGCTATTCAGGCGAACCATTGCATCACGAGATAGACCCCCGCCTTTGCGAGGCCGTAAATCACGCCGCCGGCAATGACGAGCGACACGGCGGTCATGATGAAGCCGATGAGCGCGAAGAGCCCGTCGCGGCCCATGATGCCGAAAGCGAAGACCGAGATCGTGATCGCCGGCAGGATATTGCCGAGCGGAACCGGCAGCACCAGCACGATCGACAGCAGCAGGCATGCGAGACCGGCGAAATACTCTGCCGGCGGCTCGGCGAAGATGGCAAGCCGCGGCTTCAGCATGCGTTCGGCCCAGGCGAGCCAGCGATGGATGCGGACGACGACGCTCTCGAAATCCTCCCGCAGCACCGAACGGTCGGCGATCGCCCTGGGCAGCCAGGGTTTTAACCCGAAGGTCAGCTGCGCCGCCAGAAAGACCAAAGGCGCACCGAGCAGCGCGGAGGTGCCGGGCGGTGTGGGAAACGCGTTCGGCAGCGCGAAGATCAGCATCAGCGCGCTGATCGCCCTGTCGCCCATCGTCTGGAACAGATCACCGATCGAAATCCGCTCCCGGCTGCGGTCGGCAGCCAACTGCCGCAGGATGGATGAGAGGCGACGGCCTTGGGGCCGTGGCGGACGTGGTCTTCGGCGTTTGTTGGAATCGGCGTTTTCGATTGTCATGATACCGGTGGATGATGGAAGTGCGGAATCCGATTTTGGCCGCGCAATATGCCAATTGAATGACTTATGCGGTCAGAATTACGGCACAACCCTGAACCCGAGAAAGGAATGAAGGCTTGTAATTCCGCGCCAACAGTGCGAGCAGACGGCCCCAGACCATGAAAGCGGCAGAGTGGCAATGATCATTTCGTTCGACATCGGCGGCTCCGCCATCAAGGGCGGCATCGCCCGCTCCGAGACAGACATCGTCCCGCTCGGCCGCCGGCCGACGCCGAAGGATGATTTCGCCGCTTTCGTCGACACCCTGCGCGCCATCATCGCCGAAACCGGCGAAGCGCCGAGCCGCATCGCGCTGTCCATTGCCGGCGTCGTCGATCCCGATACGCAGCGGCTGATCTGCGCCAACATTCCCTGCATCCATGGCCGCGCACTCGCGGCCGATCTCGAAGCCGAACTCGGTCTGCCGGCACTGATCGCCAACGACGCCGACTGCTTCGCCATCGCCGAAGCCGGCCTCGGCGCCGGTCGCGGCCACCGCATTGTCTTCGGCGCCATCCTCGGCACCGGCGTCGGGGGCGGATTGGTCGCCGACGGGCGCCTCGTCAACGAAGCTGGCGGCTTTGCCGGCGAATGGGGTCATGGCCCGATCATCGCGTCCGCAGCCGGCAATCCGGCAGTCGCCATTCCCGCCTATGCCTGCGGCTGCGGCCAGAAAGGCTGCGTCGATACCGTCGGCGGCGCCCGCGGCCTGGAGCGCCTGCACAAGACGCTGCACGATTTCGATCTTTCCAGCGAAGAGATCATCGGTCAATGGCAGCAAGGCGAGGAGAAGGCGACACGCACCATCGACGTCTATGTCGATCTCGTCGCCTCGCCCCTGGCGCTGACGATCAACATCACCGGCGCGACCATCGTGCCGGTCGGCGGCGGCCTGTCCAACGTCGAACCCCTGCTTGCCGAACTCGACCACGCCGTGCGCGCCCGCATCCTTCGCAAGTTCGACCGCCCGCTGGTGGTGCGCAGCCAATGCCGCATCGAACCCGGCCTGATCGGCGCCGCGCTGCTGGGACTGAAGGCCGAGGCAGCCGCTCTTTAAAGTACCGGCCACATCCGCACGATCGCTGCAAAGCGATCCCAGTCCTTGCGCGACAGAGGCGTCCACGCCGCTTCGGCGATTGCCGGGAGACGCGGAAAGACCAGCCGGTTAAAATGGGCGCGCGAGGCGACATTGCCGCCCCACATGCAGGCCTGGACGCCGCGTATCTTGTTCCTCGAGGCCTCCGGCAGCTCCGCGTCGGCCTCATAAGCATAGGTGCGTTCCGGCGGCGTGAAACCAGCCCAGCCGGCGCCGGGCTCGTCCCAAGCCTCAGCCTGGGCCATGTCGAGATAATAGGCCTGCCCCGGCGTCATCACCACGTCGTAGCCGTCCATTGCCAGCGCGAGGCCGAGCTCGGGTTTTTCCCAGGCCATCAGCAGCGTGCCGTCGCGATCGACGCCGCCGCCGTGCGATACTTCGTTCCAGCCGGCGAGCTTCCTGCCGCGCTCCGACAGCATGATCTTGATGCGCTTCAGGAAATAGGATTGCAGCGCGGCGGTGCCGGCAAGCTTCTCCCGCTCCATCAAAGTCTTGCAGAGCGGCGAGGAAAGCCAGGCCCCCTCGGCCACCTCGTCGCCGCCGATATGGACATATTCGCCCGGAAACAGCGCAACCATCTCGTCGAACACCTTGCCGAGAAATTCATAGGTGAATTCGACCGCCGGGTTGAGGGCATTGTTGGTATAGCCCTGCGGCGAGCGGTAACTGTGCGGCGGCTCCTGCCGGTCGGCGAGATCGGGCAACGCCGAGAGCGCCGCATTGCTGTGGCCGGGAATATCGATTTCCGGCACCACCTCGATGTGCAGGGAGGCGGCATGCGCAACGATGCGCCTGACGTCGTCCTGCATATAGTGGCCGATGCGCGCGTCCTGCCCATCGCCGAAGTCAGGTATGAGCATTTCATCCGGCCCACGCTCTGCGCTCACCTCCGTCAGTTCGGGATAGGCCTTGATCTCCAGCCGCCAGGCTTCGTCGTCGGTCAGGTGCCAGTGGAAAATATTGAGCTTGTTCCAGGCGAGGATATCGATCAGCCGCATGACATCAGCCACCGGATAAAACTGCCCCGCCACGTCGAGGTGGCAGCCGCGCCAGCCATGACGCGGCTGGTCGGCAATCGTGCCGAAATTCGGGAATTTGAAGACGTCGCGGTCGGCGCGGGCGCCGTGCAGCAGTTGCGCCAGGCTGATCAGCCCATAGTGCCGTCCCGCCGCATCCGCGCTCGAAAGCACGATCTCGCGCGCGCTGAAACGCAGTTCGTAAGCAAAGGCTGCGATCGACGATTCGGTGACGAAACGAATGGCCCGCCCGCCCATGACGGCAGCAAGCGAGAACGGCGGGGGCTCGGCAGGATAGAGCCGCTGGTATAGCGCAAGAAGCAGAGAGAGTGCCTTGATCGCCTCCGGCCGGGTCCTTTCGGCAGGATAGAGGACGGAGGGCAGATCTCCCGCCTTCAGCCCGAGCGACAGCGGCCAAGGCAGCAGCGCAAAGGGTTCCTCGACCCGGCCCGGCGGCAGCAGCGGCGGCGTCACACCGCCGTCCCCGCCTTCAAGCATGAGATCGCCGAAACCGACCGCAACGCGACGGCCGTCCGCCAGCGTCAGACAGGCCGATTTGATGCCGTCGGTCCTATGCTTCGGTTCGTCGGCCAGCCCCTCTACGGTGAACCGCCAGTATCCGCCCGGGGGAATGCGCAGCCCCTCGGGCGGCAGGAATTCGTGGAAATTCGCGACCTGCCGCCGCATGCTGGCACCGTTACAGACATGGGTGTCGGCAATCCGCGTCGGAGATCTATAGGCAAGCGAGAAGCCGGAAAGCGGTTCGGACGAAAGATTGAAGAGCGTCAAGGTCAAGCGGCCGGAACCACCCTCGACCGGGCTCCAGCTCGCTTCCAGATGGCAAACGGCCATGGTCGTGCCTCCCTCCGCGAATTGATCCGCGGCGATGCATGGCCGGGATCGCGGCGGAACTCTCGGCATGCTTTCGCAAGCTTAGCTTTTTCGAGACGGCAATGGAATCGGCCGCCCGAGTTCAAGGCCGAACGGCCTGTGCGGGTTGCAGGAATTACAGCGCAATAACACGTGGGGCGGTCAGCGTTTGCGTGAACCGCCCCAAGAAACGGGCTTTGACAGGGATGACGACCCCGCAAAGGAAAACGGCGCGGCTTTCGCCGCGCCGTCCTCACTCAGCTGCCAACGCCGGCGGATGTCGGTCATCCGCCTCTTCCTGGATGGCGTCGGCATCCCTGCCCGGATCGTTCTTTGCCTTCGGCTCTCGGCCGAAGAAAAGCGCGTAGCCAGCAGGCAGAACCAGGATGGTGAGCACTGTCGCAACCAGGATGCCGCCCATCATCGCGTAGGCAAGCGGGCCCCAGAAGACGCCGCGCGAGATCGGGATCAGCGCCAGCACCGCGGTCAGAGCCGTCAGCATGATCGGCCGGAAACGCCGTACGGCAGCACCGACGATCGCCTCCTGCCGGTGCATGCCGGCCTTGATATCCTGGTCGATCTGATCGACCAGGATGATCGAGTTGCGCATGATGATGCCGAGCAGCGCGATGACGCCGAGGATCGCAACGAAGCCGAAGGGCGCGCCGCTGATCAGCAAGGCAGCCGCAGCGCCGATGATGCCGAGCGGGCCGGTGGCGAGCACCAACATCGCCTTGCCGAAATGCTGCAGCTGCACCATTAGCAGGACGATGATGACGGCCAGCATGATCGGCGACTTGGCGGCAATCGACATCTGGCTTTCCGCCGCATCTTCGGCGCCGCCCTGGATCTCGACCTTGTAGCCGGCCGGCAGGCTGTCGCGCAGGTCCTTCATGTCGGCATACATCTTCATGACCACGTCGTTCGCCTGCACGCCGTCGGGCAGCGTCGCACGCACGGTGATGGTCGGCAGCCTGTCGCGCCGCCACTCGATGCCCTGCTCCATGACGGGCACGACCTTTGCGACTTGCGAGACCGGCACGAAGCCGCCGAAATCCGTCGGGACATAGACGGAATTGACTGCCGACAGCAGCGAGCGGCTGGAATCCGGCTCACGGGCGACGATCGAGACCGTCTCCTCGCCGTCGCGGAAATCGTCGAGCGCCGTGCCGGACATGGCGGTCTGCAGCATCTGGCGAACGCGCTGCGAGGTGACGCCGAGCGCCCGGGCGCGGTCCTGATCGATCACCAGCTTCATCGCCGGCACCTGTTCCAGCCAGTCGTCATGGATGGCGCCTAGCATCGGATTGGCCGTAAAGCGCGCCTTTACCTGATCGGCGATCTCGCGCACTTCCTGGCGGTCCGGCCCCATGACGCGCATCTGCACAGGCCAACCGGTCGGCGGGCCAAGGAACAGGCGGTCGACCTTGCCCCGAATATCGGGGAAGTCTTCTGCAAGGATCGTGCGCAGCTTGACGATCAGCCGTTCGCGCGCCGGCTCGTCATCGGCCATGACGAGAAGCTGGGCGAAGTTCGGATTGCGCAGTTGCTGATCGAGCGGCAGGAAGAAGCGCGGTGCGCCTTCGCCGATATAGGTGGCGATGAACTTCTTGTCCGGATCATCCATCATCTTGGCTTCGAGCGCCTTTGCCTGCACCTCGACTTCCTTGATGCTGGTGCCTTCGGGCAGCCAGAGATCGACGAGAATTTCCGGCCGCGATGATTGCGGAAAGAAATTCTGCGGAATGAACTGGAAGGCCCAGAGGCTGGTGACGAAGGTGCCGAGCGTCAAGAGCAGCACGATGACGCGGTGGCGGACCGCCCAGGCGACCGTGCCGCGCAGCCGCCGGTAGAAACTCGTGTCGAAGGCGTCATGATGCTCGCCGGCGTGATGCCGCTGCTTGAGGATCATGTAGCCGAGCCAAGGCGTGAAATAGACAGCGACGAACCACGACGTCACCAGCGCAATGCCGACGACGTAGAACAGCGAACGCACGTATTCGCCGGCCGTCGAGGCGGCGAAGCCCACGGGAATGAAGCCGGCCGTCGTGATCAGCGTGCCCGTCAGCATCGGGAAGGCGGTCGAGGAATAGGCGAAGCTCGCCGCCTCGATCTTGACGAGCCCCTCCTCCAGCTTTCGTTCCATCATCTCGACGACGATCATCGCATCGTCGACGAGCAGGCCGAGCGCAATGATCAGCGCGCCAAGCGAGATGCGCTGCAGGTCGATGCCGAGCTCGTACATCAGCGCGAAGGTGGCGGCGAGCACCAGCGGAATGGCGATGGCGATGACAAGGCCAGAGCGCCAGCCGATCGACAGGAACGAGACGACGAGCACGATGACGAGAGCCTCGCCGAGAGCATGCATGAATTCGCTGATCGCATCCGTCACCACGTCGGGCTGGTTGGCGATCTGGTCGACCGATACGCCGTAGGGCAGCGCCTCCTCGAAGCGGTGATAAGTCGCCTCCACATCCTTGCCGACATCGGTCACGTTAAAGCCCTTGGCCATGACAACGCCGACCTGAACGCTCTCGTGGCCGTTGAAGCGGTATTTGCGCTGGTAGGGGTCCTCGAGCCCGGAACTGACGGTGGCGATATCGCCAAGGCGCGTTACCTGGCCGCCGGCGCGAAGGCGCAGCTCACGGATATCCGCCGCCTTCTTGACGTCGCCCTCGACGGAAATGCGCACCGAGCGCAGGCCGGTATCGACGGAGCCTGCCGGATCGACATTGTTCTGGCCCTTGATGGCGTTCTGCAGGTCGAGGATCGTGAGACCCCGCTCGGCGAGCGCCTTGGACGAGACGTCGATATAGATCTTCTCCGGCTGGTCGCCGATGATGACGGCCTTCTCGACGCCCGGCGTCGTCAGCAGCATGTCGCGCGCCTGGATCGCGAATTTCTTCAGCTCCGGGTAGGAATAGCCGTCGCCGCTGATCGAATGCAGCGTGATGAAGGTATCGCCGAACTCATCGTTGAAATAAGGGCCAAGCAGGCCCTGCGGCAGCTCGCTGGAGATGTCGCCGACCTTCTTGCGCACCTGGTAGAAGGCATCCGCCACGTCCTGCGAATTCGTGTCGCCCTGAACCTGGAGGGTGATGATCGCGCTGCCCGCCCGCGTATAGGATTTGACCCAGTCGAGATGCGGGGTTTCCTGCAGCTTGCGCTCGATCTTGTTGACGACCTGATCTTCCATTTCCTGGATGGAAGCGCCCGGCCAGATCGCCTGGACGACCATGACGCGGAAGGTGAATTCGGGATCCTCGCGCTGGCCCATGCGCATCAGGCCGAGCACGCCAGTGATGATGATCAGCCCGAAGAGAAAGCGGGCGATGCTCGGATGGGCGATCGCCCAGCGCGACAGATTGAAGGGCCGCTTCTCGGTGGTGGCGTCCATGGTCCTGTTCCCTTGTACGGCGCGATTAACGGACCGTCTGATCCGTCTTGGCCAGGGCCGACTGCTGGTCCGGCACCTTCACCTTCAGATTCTCGCTCATGAATTGCGTGCCGGCCGCAACGACGAGATCGCCGGTATCGAGGCCCTCGGTCACATGCACGCCGTCACCGGTGAAATCGGCAACCTTGATATCTCGGCCATGCACGGTCGCCTTGTCGCGGTCGACGGTCCAGACCATCTGCTTGCCGTCCTTTTCAGCAAGCGCGCTGAGCGGGATCGACACGTAGCTGTCGCCATTATCGACGTCGGCTTCGATCGTCGCCGTCATGCCGAGCAATATGCGCGGGTCGTTCGGCAGGCTCACCCGCACCGCAAAGGTGCGCGACTGCTGGTCGGCGCTGCCGGAAACCTCGCGCACCTTGCCGTCTAGCACCAGTCGGTCGTCTGCCCAGAAACTAGCCTTGACCGTCTTACCCGGCTTGAATTCGGCAATGTCGTTTTCCGGAACCGCAATCTGCACTTCCTTCTCGCCATCGACGGCGACAGTGACGACCGGGCTGCCGGAGCCGACCACCTGGCCGATGTCGGCGTTGATCGATGTGACGATGCCGGTCTGACCAGCCTTGAGCTCGGTATAGCTCACCTGGTTCTTCGCCTGGTCGAGCGCCGAGCGCGCGGCATCGCGCTGCGAAACTGCCTGGTCATGGCTGAGGGCTGCCTGTTCGAGCTGCGACTTCGGAGCGACGCTCTTGTCGAAAAGCTGCTCGGCGCGTTTGTTGGCAAGATCGGCGGTTTCAACGCCCCTTTCGGCTGCGGCGAGATTGGCTTCCGCCGTCTTGACCGCCAGTTGGTAGTCCGTGGCATCGATGCGGGCGAGAGTGTCACCCGGCGTCACCCGATCGCCGATATCGACGAGGCGTTCGGTGATCTTGCCGGCGACCCTAAATCCGAGGTTCATTTCCGTGCGCGCCTTGACCGAACCGGAGTAATCAAGCTTGCGCGTGTCGCCGGCCCTGGCGATCTCGACGACCTTCACCGGCCGGATGACCTCTTTCACCTCGGCCGTCTCCTCCGAGCAGGCGGAAAGGCCGATGCCGAGGGCGCTAACGAGCACGAGGCCGGCGGCGGACGGCATGCGTTGGCTGAGGGTCTTGAGCGAAAACATCTTCCGCACTCCTGGATCGTTTCGGGGGTTTGACGGCGGCTGCCGTCCACTATTTCTTCAGCGCCCTGATCACATAATCGATCAGTTCGTCGACGCTCGCGCGGTTGGTTTTGGCAAGACATTGCGCCACCATCTGCGGGTGGACGAGATTGATCGTCGCGGCGCCGAAGCAGCGCGAGGCAACGACTGGGTCCTGCTCGGCAAACTCACCGGCAACGATCCCTTCGGCAATGATTTCTGCGATCAGATCATGCACTCGATCGATATGTTTCTCGATGACATGCCAGTCGCGTTCGATCGCGACGATGATCATCTCGTGCACCTTCATCTCGTCGAGCATCAGATCGAGCGTCAACTGATGCTGGGTCTTGACATAACGGCGCAGCCGCTCGCTGGCGCTGACCGGCTGATGGCGGATGTCGTAGGCGAACTGATATGCGGTCGCGAGCATGCGCCCGCATAGTGCCTGGTGGATCTCCACCTTCGAAGCGAAGAACCGATAGATATTGGCTGGCGACATGCCGAGATCGCGGGCAATGTCAGCCACCGTTGTCTTGCTGTAGCCATAGTGGCGAAACAGCCGCTCGGCCGCATCGAGAATGCGCGTGACATTCTCCTGCCGGGTAACGTCGAGTGTATTTTCCGCGATGTCGTTCATGGTTTTCGGCGCCCGAATAACGAATGACGATTTTTGAATTTCGTCAGTCGTAAAATATCAGCCGTCATTTGTCAAGATACGTGCACGCGAAAGCGGCGCATAGGCTCCTGCCAGCGGAGCAGCGCAGCTCATTGAACATAGCGATGTGTCGGAAGGGTGAAGATAAGCGTCGGGAAAATGGGAGAGTGCCGCGACAGATGAGCGCGGCACTTCGTCGGCGGCAACAGCAATCAGGCGAGTTTGACGTCGAGCGTGATCGGAACGGCGGCGAGCGCCTTGGAAATCGGGCAGCCGGCCTTCGCCTTATTGGCGAGTTCGGTAAAGGTCGCCTCGTCGGCGCCGGGGATGCGGCCGGAGAGCGAAAGATGGATGGCGGTGACGGCAAAGCCGCCCTCGACGCTTTCGAGCGTCACCTTGGCGGAGGTTTCCATATGCTCGGCGGTGAACCCGGCTTCGCCCAGGATCAAGGACAACGCCATGGTGAAGCAGCCGGCATGGGCAGCACCGATCAGCTCTTCCGGGTTGGTGCCGGGAATGCCTTCGAAGCGGCTGGCAAAGCCGTAAGGGTAGTCTGTCAGGGCGCCGCTCTGCGTCGAGATCAGGCCTTTGCCGTCTTTGAGGCCACCGGTCCAATGGGCCGAAGCCGTGCGATTGATCTGCATGCCGTCCTCCTGTTTCGATTGTGCTTTCGAGGAAGCGGCAGGGTGCCGCTCCATGCCTGCGGGAGATCAGATTGTCTTCCCGATGGCAATATAATGCTCTATCGCCAGAAGACGACAGGCCTGTAAAAATCAGCCGCCTTGAAGCCTTTCACGTGGAATGCTGCAGAACGCTGAGTCCGCCATCGATCGTCAGGCAGGTCGCGTTCATGAACGGGCACTCGTCGGAGATCATGAACACCGCCGCCATGGCGATCTCCTCCGGTGTTGCGATCCGCCCGCCGGGATGCAGCCTCATCGTCGCGGCCTTTGCCGCTTCCGGATCGGGAAAGCTGTTCCAGTAATCGATCACCTTCTGCGTCGAGACATAGCCCGGCGCCAGCGCGTTGACCCGGATATTGCGGGCCGCATATTCGAGACCGAGCGACTTCGTCATGCCCAGCAATGCATGCTTTGCCAGCGGATAGGGAAAGGTATGCGGAATGATTGTGAACGCATGCGTCGAGGCGATATTGAGGATGACGCCACCTCCCCGCTCGATCAGGCCGGGCAGCACTGCCTTGCAGCAGTTCCATGCGCCCTTGAGGTTGACGTCGAAGCAGCGGCTCCACTCTTCATCCGTCGTGGCGAGCGGTTCGGCAAAAACGTTGACCCCTGCATTGTTGACGAGCGCGTTCAGCGGGCCGATCTCCTCATTCGCCTCGGCAACCACCCGCGTGATCGTTCCGGCATCGGTTATATCGGCTGGCAGATAACCGACCCGGGCGCCGGTGCTCGCGAGATCCGCCGCTGCCCGAGCCAGCAGCGCCGCATCGCGATCAACGAGATAGACGGCCGCATTTTCGCTGATGAACGCCTTCGCGATCGCAAGGCCGATACCTTGCGCAGCGCCCGTTATCAGGATGTTCTTGCCCTGTAGGCGGTTGCTCATCATCTTCCCTCCGGTTGAACCGGCAGCGCCGACAGCTCAATCGTGACCGTGCCGGAAAGAACCTCACCCGGAGTAAGCGGTATGAGGCCTCCGAGCTCAGGCAGGTGATGGCCATTCGGCAGATGGCTCATCGGCTCGAGGCAGAAGAAATCCGTGCGGTCGGTCCGCATATACAGCATGAACCGGCCGAGCGCGGCATCGGCTTCCAGCGCCGCTTGAATTGAATGCTCCGGCCAGGCGATGGCCGCCTGTCCGTCCCATCCCTCGAAGGCATTGTTCATCCAGAGCCGCGGCAGCGGCTTGCCGGAGCTGAAATCGAAGCCATCAGGGACCGGGCCGGGTTCTCCGGGGAGATGGTCGTGCCGCTCGCTCCAGAAACGGTCGGCGGCAATCGTCAATCGCGTTTCCGGCGTCCTGACGAAGAAAGGATGCTGACCGAGGCCGAAGGGCAGATCTGCCTCACCGCGGTTTTCCACGGAGAGCGCCAGCGCCAGCCGATTGCCGGCTAGACGGATCTCCTGCCGGGCGAGATAGGCGTAGGGCGAAATCGCATCGGCATCACGCGAAAAGCTGAGCTGCACATGCTCGGGGCTCGATTCCTCCAGCTGCCAAAGACTGATCCAGCCATCGCCGTGCAGATAGAGAGGATCGTGGCAATTTCGCTCAAAGGCATAGTCGCGTCCGCCGAAGGACATGGCGTTGCCTTCCATTCGGTTGCCGAACGGCACCATGGGAAAATTCGCGAAATTTGCGCCTGGGCCGCCGGCTGGTAGCAGAAAGGGCTTGCCCCGAAACGTTGCGGCGGTGACGGCAGCGCCCCGGCGGCTGACCCTGACTGAGAGGGCGCCGTGGCTCAGCTTGATTTCATCTCCGCCATGTCCGTTGTTCATCCACGTCGTCCCGCGGCCGAAGACCTCAAATTGTCGAGCAGCACCGCGATCAACAGGATCAGCCCGCGCACGACATACTGATAGAATGCCTGGATATTGAGGAGATTCATAACGTTTTCGGCGATGCCCATGATCAGCACGCCGACAATGACGCCGCTCATCGCCGCCCGGCCGCCGGCCAGCGAAACCCCGCCAAGAACGCAGGCGGAAATCACCGACAGCTCGAGCCCGGTCGCCGCATTCGGCTGGCCGGATGTGATGCGCGAGGCAAGCAGGATGCCGGCAATGCCACAGATGAGGCCCTGCAACGCAAAGATCCAGATGCGCGTGTTGACGACATTGACGCCGGCAAGCCGCGAGGCCTCGGGATTGCCGCCGATCGCCAGCGTGTTCTTGCCGAAGACGGTGCGATTGAGGACGAAGCCGAAGACGAGGAAGAGGATCAGCATGATCCAGATTGGCGTCGGCACAGTGAGAAAGCGCGACAGGGCGAGTTGGTAGAAGGCCGGATCGTTAATGCCGACGGCGCGGCCATCCGAGGCGATCAGCGCCAGCCCGCGCACGATCTGCATCGTCGCAAGCGTGGTGATCAGCGCGTTGATGCGAAAGCGAGCAATGACGATGCCGTTGACGAAACCGACGACGGCCCCACACAGCAGGGCGGCCAGCAAACCGACCGGAATCGAGCCCGTCGCGTTCGAGACCATCACGGCGATCATGCCGGAGAAGGCGACGATCGAGCCGACCGAAAGATCGAAATCGCGCGATGCCAGGCAGAACATCATCGTGCAGGCGACGATGCCGATCGTGACGACCGACTGCAGGAGCCCCAGCATGTTTCGCTCGGTCAGGAAGTTCGGAACGAAGAGCGAGACGATCACGAAGGCGACAGCGAAGATCACCACCAGCCCCTGTTCGCCGAGAAAGGTTTTTTTCAACGCATTCATTGTCCGTATTCCTGATCTTAAATGGTGCCGGCGGCGTTCTTGTCGGGCAGTGCCGCCGTCAGAATGCTGCGCTCGTCGAAATCCGGCCGGGCGACATTGGCCGCCACCCTGCCCTGGCACATCACCATGATGCGATCGCAGATGCCCGTGACTTCGGGCAACTCGCTCGATATCACCACGATCGCCATGCCGCCGGCCGCCAGCTCATAGAGGATGTCGTAGATTTCCGACTTCGCCCCGACGTCGATACCGCGGGTCGGCTCGTCGATGACGAGAACCTTGATGCCCTGCTCGGAGAGCCAGCGCCCGAGAATGACCTTCTGCTGGTTGCCGCCGGAGAGATTGATGATGTCCTGCTTGCGCGAGGGCGTTCGCACCCGAAGCCTGGCGATAAATTGGTCTGCCTGTGCCGCCTCCATCTTCGGCTTCAGAATGCCGAAGGGCGAAAAGTGCCGGCGTGATGAAATGGTGATGTTCTCTTCGATCGACCGACCTTGGATGATGCCGTCGAATTTACGATCCTCCGGGCAGAGCACCATGCCGGCCTTGATGGCAGCCTTCGGATTGTTGGACGAGACGGCAATGCTGTCGATCGTGACCTGGCCCTGATCTCTGGCATCGGCGCCACAAAGCAGCCGCGCCATCTCACTGCGGCCGGCGCCGATCAGCCCGAAGAAGCCGAGAATTTCGCCCTGGCGCACGGAAAAACTGATCGGATTGCGCAGCCTCGGCCCGGATAGGCCCTTGACCTCCAGCCGGATGTCGCCGAGCGCGCGTTCGCGCCATCCCCAGACATTGCTGATCTCGCGCCCGACCATTTCCGAAATGACCTGTTCGCGCGTCGTCTCGGCAATCTCAGGGTGATGGGCGGCAAGCTTGCCGTCGCGCAGCACCGTCAGGCTGTCGCAAAGTCGAAAAATCTCGTCGAGACGATGCGAGACGTAAAGGATGACGGCTCCCCTCGCCTTCAGCCTGCCGATCAGCGAAAACAGGATTTCGCTTTCACGCGAGGAAAGCGAGGAGGTCGGCTCGTCGAGCGCGATCACCCGCGCGTCGAGCATCACGGCCTTGGTGATCTCGATCATCTGCCGCGCGCCGATCGAAAGGGAGCTGACCTTGGCCGACGGATCGACATCGATGCCGATCTCCTCGAGTTTCGCGCGTACCGTTTCGATCAGCGCCTTCGACTGGATGACGCCGCCCTTGGCCGGAAAGCGGCCGAGCCAGAGGTTTTCGGCGACCGTCAACTCCGAGACGAGCTGCAGCTCCTGATGGATGACGACAATGCCGGCATGGAAGGCGTCGCGCACCGAGCCGTATTTCTGCTCCTCGCCATCGATGAAGATGCTGCCGTCATCGGCGGCCTGATCGCCGGAAAGCACGCGGATCAGCGTTGATTTGCCGGCGCCGTTTTCGCCCATCAGGCCGTGGACGGCGCCCTTCTCGACGGCGAAGGAAACATTCGCCAGCGCCTGCACGCCGGGATAGCCCTTGGAGATATTGTTGAATTCGAGGAAAGCCATCACCGCTCCGCCGAGAAGGATCCGGCAGCACGCTCGAGTGCTGCCGGATTGACATCATCCGGAGATGATCACTCGATGCCAAGATCCTTGCGGACCTTCTCGTAGTCGCCGCGCAGCGCCAGCGACCCGGAGGTCAGCGTCAGCTTTGCCGGCTCCTTGCCGTCGGCGATCCAGTCGTACATGTTCATCGCCGTCTCGTAGCCATGACGCTTCGGCGAGATGATGACGGTGCCGAAGAAACCCGTCGCCGCCGGCTTCTTGAATTCGTTGATCGCCGATTCCGCCCCGCCGATGCCGACGCCGATGATGTTGGCCGCCGGGATGCCGACCGATTCGGAAGCACGGACGGCGCCGAGGACGGCTTCGTCGTTGAGGCCGAAGGCGACCCAGTATTTCACATCGGCATGTTTGTTGAGAACGGTGGTCGCGGCATTGAGCGCCGCTTCCGTATCGGTCTTCGCCTGCGGCGCGTCATAAATATTCTCGGCCGGGAAGCCGGCTGACTTCAGCACCGAAATCGCACCCTCGACGCGATCGACCGCGGTCGGCAGCTGATCGTAAGAAACCCGGATCGCGCCGACAGTCTTCATGTCCCAGCCACGCTTCTCGATCTCGTTGACGATGGCCTGCCCGACGGTCTCGCCGATCTTGGTGGCCGAAATGCCCATATGCGGCACGTCTTCCAACGGTTTGCCGTCGGCGCTGACGAGGCGGTCGTCGACCGTCATCAGCTTCAATTGGTTGGCTCCCGCCTTGGCGACAATGCCCGGGCCGAGCTTGACGTCGGGCGTGCAGATGATGAAGCCCTGCGCGCCCTGGGCGCCGAGATTGTCGATCGCCGACTGAACCTTCTCGCCGTCTTCGGCCCCGATCTTGACGACGGTGAAGCCTTTTTCTTTCGCTGCCTGGTCGGCGAATTTCCACTCGTCCTGGAACCACGGCTCCTCGGGCTGCTTGACGATGAATCCAATCTTCACGTCGGCGGAAAATGCCGAGCCGGCTGCCAGGATGGCGAAAGCGCCAGCCACAATAGCTGCTTTGAACAAGCGCATGTCTCTCTCCCTAAACTCTGAAATCGAGCCACTGCCTCCCCGGCAGTATCCAGTGAATTATGTTAAATCATCATACCAGTCAATTGCCAATGTATGATGATTGGAATAATAGGATACAGCAAGAGCCGGGAGGGCCCGTCGCAAAGCCGATCGAATTCGGATAATGAGGTCCGGTTGCTTCCCGGGAGCAAGTTGCGGAGAGGTGAAGTTGGAATCTGAGGGACAGGGCCGAGCGGAAAGCTCCAGCAGCAGCGAACGCCGGCCGCGCGTACGCCGCAACGTTACGGCGGCGATCGCTCAGGATATCTGTGCGGATCGCTACCCCTCGGGCTCGCCGCTGCCCCGCGAGAACGATCTCTGCGAACTCTACGGTGTCAGCCGCACCGTCATTCGCGAATCATTGAAAGTGCTGGAATCCAAGGGGCTCGTTCGCGGCAAGCCACGGGTCGGAACGACCGTTTGCGACAGGGACGAGTGGAATATCCTGGACGCCGAGGTACTCGACTGGATGGGGCCTTACATCAAGGACTTCGACCTGTTGGGCTGCATTCTCGAAGCACGGCGCACCATAGAGCCGGCAGCCGCCGAATATGCCGCCGAACGCGCCAGCGCCCAGGAGATCGCCGATCTCGACAAGGCCTGGCGGCAGATGCGCGACAGCGCCGGCGAACCGGAAAGCTTCACCGACGCCGATGTGATGTTTCATACCGTGCTGCTCACCGCCAGCCACAACCAGGTCTTCCGCCGCCTGTCGAGCGCCATCCATGCGGCGCTGAAATATGCATTGCATGCTTCCAACGTCGCCGTCGAAAACCGGGAGGATGCGGTGCTCGTTCACGGCGAACTCGTCGAGGCTTTGCGCATGCGGGACAAGGCCGGCGCCCGCGAATGCGCCAACCGCATGCTCGATCTTGCGGTGCGCGACCTTGCCGCGGCCGAAAAGGTGATCGGCAGAACGAATTAGTCGATCGCACCCGCCTCTGTGAAATGCCGCCGATCTCAACCCCAGGAAGTGCTGAAGAACCGCGATGAAGATCACCAAACTCACCACCTATATTGTTCCGCCGCGCTGGCTGTTCCTGAAGGTGGAGACCGACGAAGGTATCGTCGGCTGGGGTGAGCCGGTTGTCGAAGGCCGTGCGCTGACGGTCGAGGCCGCCGTCCACGAACTCGAAGACTACCTGATCGGCAAGGACCCCTTCCTGATCGAGGACCATTGGACGGTGATGTATCGCGGCGGCTTCTATCGCGGTGGTGCTGCCCATATGAGCGCGATCTCCGGCATCGACCAGGCGCTCTGGGATATCAAGGGCAAGGCCCTTGGGCAGCCGATCCATTCGCTGCTCGGCGGCCAGCTCCGCGACCGCATCAAGGTCTACTCCTGGATCGGCGGCGACCGTCCCGCCGATGTCGCCAACAATGCCAAGGAGGTGGTCGCCCGTGGCTTCAAGGCGATCAAGCTCAACGGCTGTGAGGAGATGCAGATCGTCGACACCAATGAGAAGGTGGAGAAGGCGGTCGACACGATCGCCGCCATCCGCGAGGCGGTCGGCCCGCATATCGGCATCGGCGTCGATTTCCACGGCCGCGTCCACAAGCCGATGGCCAAGGTTCTCGCAAAGGAGCTCGAGCCCTATAAGCTGATGTTCATCGAGGAGCCGGTGCTCTCCGAAAACAAGGAAGCGCTGCGCGATATCGTCAACCACACGTCGACACCGATTGCGCTCGGCGAACGGCTTTATTCCCGCTGGGACTTCAAGCAGGTGCTTTCCGACGGTTACGTCGACATCATTCAGCCGGATCTTTCGCATGCCGGCGGCATTACCGAATGCCGCAAGATCGCAGCCATGGCCGAAGCCTATGACGTGGCGCTGGCGCCGCATTGCCCGCTCGGTCCGATCGCGCTTGCCGCCTGCCTGCAGGTCGACGCCGTCAGCTACAACGCCTTCATCCAGGAGCAGAGCCTCGGCATCCATTACAACACCGGCAACGACATTCTCGACTACATCTCCAACAAGGAGGTGTTCCACTATGCCGACGGTTTCGTCTCGATCCCGCAGGGCCCAGGTCTCGGCATCGAGGTCGACGAAGCCTATGTCATAGAACGCGCCAAGGAGGGCCATCGCTGGCGCAACCCGATCTGGCGCCACGCCGACGGCAGCTTCGCCGAATGGTAAAGGGGAAAGGGTCGCGCGAGCGGCTCTTTTTCATCTTCTGTGTCGGAGATGGGGCCGCTCATCCGTCATAGTGGCAGTCAAGAGGAGGTTTTCATGGCCAGAGCAATCGCAATTTTCGCCGCCCGCATCATCTTCAGCTTTATCTTCTTCATGGCCGCCGGCTTCAAATTCGCCGATATCGGCGCGACTTCCGGCTATATCGCCGCTGCCGGTTTTCCAATGCCGACCTTCCTGACCTGGATCGCAGCCTTCTTCGAGATCGCGCTCGCCCTCGCCTTCATATCGGGCGCCTTCTTCCGCGAGGCCAGCCTGTTCGCAGGCATCTACGTGATTTTCCTCGCCTTCGCCTTCCACGGGCCGTCCCATTGGCAACAGAACCAGGCCGAATTCGGCTTCTTCGTCGATCACTTCACCTTCCTCGCCGGCCTGCTCTTTGCCGCCGTCCATGGACCGGAGAAATGGGCCCTCAAGCAGACGCTTCTCAGATAAGCGCTCATCCGGAACCAACTGCCGCGCCGTACATTGGCATACGGCAGAACGTCAAGGAGAGCGTCCATGGAGCTGAAGGGAAAGATCGCGTTGGTAACGGGCGCCGGTTCCGGCATCGGCAAGGCAGCCGCGTTGAAGCTCGCTGCCGAGGGAGCAAGGGTCGCTGCTTTGAGCCGGACGGCAGACGAAGTCGAAAAGACCTGCGCCGAGATCAAGTCGGCCGGCGGAGAGGCGATCGCGCTGACGGCCGATACCAGCGACGAGGCTCAAATGCGAGCCGCGGTGCAGAAACTCACCAATACCTTCGAGGGCCTGGACATCGTCGTCGCCAATGCCGGGATCAACGGCGTCTGGGCACCGATCGACGATCTGAAACCGGACGAGTGGGACAAAACGATCGCCGTCAATCTGCGCGGCACCTATCTGACCCTGCATCTGACGGTTCCGCATTTGAAGCAACGCGGCGGTTCGATTATCGTCGTCTCCTCGATCAACGGCACCCGCACCTTTACCACGCCGGGCGCCACCGCCTACACCGCCTCCAAGGCCGGCCAGGTCGCGATGGTCCAGCAACTCGCTCTGGAACTCGGGCGACACGACATCCGCGTCAATGCCGTCTGCCCCGGCGAGATCGAAACCAATATCAATGCCAATACCGCCAGTCGTGGTCGTGAAGAAACCGAGGTTCCGGTCATCTGGCCGGAAGGCGATATCCCGATCGCTGGCGGTAAGGCGGGCAAGAGCGAGGATGTCGCTGAAACCATCCTCTTCCTCGCCTCCGAGCGCGCCCGGCACATTACCGGCACTCCGATCTGGATCGACGGCGGCCAGGGCCTGCTGCGATAGCCGCGCGTCGTTAGACGGTCAGTCGGCTGCCAGCCGTGCGTTGTCCAAGGTGTAGAGTTCCTGTGCGCGCTGCACTCCGCGCAACGCATAACGCCCTACGCAGGCGAGCGCGGCGCGCTCTTCCTCCGGAATGGCCGCAGCAAAATCGGAGGAGATCAACAGGTTGAGATCGACCGAACGGCACATCGAGGCAATCCGGCTGACTTCGTTAACGGCGGGGCCGATGACGGTGAAGTCCAGCCGGTCCTGGCTGCCAATATTGCCGTAGAAGACATCGCCGATATGCAGACCAATATAGACGTCCGTCGTCGGCCTGCCATCGGCCGCGCGCGCGGCATTCAGGGTGACGAGCTTTTCCCGCAGCAGCGATTCGGCGCTGAGCGCCGCCCGGCAGGTCTCGGCCGGCACCTCGCCTTTGAATATGGCCAGCACGCCGTCGCCGATCAGCTTCAGCACATTGCCGCCGGCCTCGTGGATCGCCGAGATCGCCACCTCGCTGTAATCGTTGAGCAGCGGGATGATTTCCTCCGGCGGCACGCGATCGGAGATCTTGGTGTAGTTCAGGAGATCGGAAAACCAGAGGGCCGCCGAAATCCGCTCCGATTTGCCGCGGCTGATCTTGCCTTCCATCACCTGGCGCGCCGCATCCTCGCCGAGATAGACTTCCGCGATGGTGCGGGCGATGCGTCCGAGCGCGATGCACTTGATCGCCAAACCGAGCACCGGCACCAGCTTGCGCAGAATGGCGAGATCGTGATCGGAAAAACCTTGCGGGTGTTTGGTTGCGAAATGCGAGAAAAAGCAATCCATTTCGCCGATCGTGCCGGCTTCGCTGAAACGATGCATCATCGCCACGAAATCCGTATGGCCGGCTTCGGCGATCTTGTCGAGCATGGCGAAATCGATCGGATCGCCGAAGCCCAGACGTCGGCGCACCTCCCGCTCGTTGCCCGACCAAAGATGGTAGAAGGCCGAGCGCTGCCAATTCGCCGCCGCTTCGCCCGAACTCGTTGGACCATACTCGAATTCGGCTTGGATCTCCTCCACACTGTCCCAGCGGAAGGCGCGGCCTTCATGCACGGGGTGCAGTGTATCCATCAGCGCCAAGCCGCGGTCGAGTGGCAGGCCGGCCTTGCGGCAGGCCGCGCAAAAACCGGTCATGAGTTCGGCTTCCGAAACGCCCTTCAGTCCCTGCTCCGTAACCCAGGCCGCAATCGTGCTGACGTCGCTGTAATCCATGCCGCTTACCTCGCTCATATCAAGCTTTAGCCCAAATCCGGCCTCGATGGAAATCCGATTGGCTCAATCGCCGCCGGGCATGTTGTAGGGCGTGATGATTTCAACCGCCGACAGCAAGGCAATGGGCTTTTGATGGATTCCTGATCTACATCACCTCGCATCGCGGCGTATAGTGACTCATCGAAAACAGGGAGGAGCCTGGATGAAAACCGATAACCAGCAGAAATTGCGCGCCGACCGTGTCTGGCTCTCCGAAGATGTCTGCGATCTTGCCGATTTTCGCCGTCTTGCGGAAAAGACGACCGCGCTTGCCGATTACCCCACCGCGTCAGCGGTCGAGAAAAACATCCTGATTTATGACAGCCGCAAGGTGATGGCGGCGGTAGCTGAAGACCGGCGCGCTCTGCTGGCCGAAATCTGCGAGGCCTTCGGCGACGGCCCCGGCGTCGTGGTATTCAAACATGCTTACGAGGATACCGGCATCATCGACCGCGCCAGCGCCATCTTCGATGCGATCATCGAGGAGCAGCATCGCACCTCGACCGGCGGCGGCGACCACTTCGCCAAGCCCGGCGCGAACGACCGTATCTGGAATTCCCTGGAGAAGCATTGCCTCGCCGATCCTGAAAATTTCGGCGAATATTACGGCAATGCCATCATTGCTCTGGCAAGCGAAGCCTGGCTCGGCCCAGGCTACCAGATGACGGCGCAGGTCAACCGCGTCAATCCGGGCGGCGCCGCGCAATCGGCACATCGCGACTACCATCTCGGCTTCCAGTCGTCTCAGGTGGTCGAGCAGTTTCCGGCGCATGTGCACCGGCTTTCGCCGGTGCTGACGCTGCAGGGCGCGGTCGCCCATTGCGACATGCCGCTCGAAAGCGGCCCGACGCTCTTCCTACCGCATAGCCAGACCTATGTGCCGGGTTATCTCGCGCTGAAGCGCCAGGAGTTCCGCGATTATTTCGAAGCCAGCCACGTGCAGCTGCCGCTCGAAAAGGGCGACGTCGTCTTCTTCAATCCCGCCCTCTTCCATGCTGCCGGCACCAACCGCTCGACCGATATCAAGCGCGTCGCCAACCTCCTGCAAGTCTCCTCGGCCTTCGGCCGGGCCATGGAAACCGTCAACCGCGAAATAATGAGCGCCAAGCTCTTTCCCGCCCTGAAGACCTTGCAGGGCAGGCTCTCCCCCGATGACATCGCCAACGCCGTCGCCGCCTGTGCCGAGGGTTATTCCTTCCCCACCAATCTCGACCGCGACCCGCCGCTCGGCGGCCTGGCCCCGAAGACGCAGGCACAGCTGATGCACGAGGCGCTAAGGGAGGGCTGGAGCGAGGAAGCCTTTACGGCAGCGCTTGCCGAGCAGGCGCGGAAGAAATTGAGCTGACGTGGAAACCGGAGCCCCCGCACCCGCACGCGCGGGAGGCGGTTCGCCCATCATTACCAAGGAGGAACCCCATGAGCACAGACCATAGCCGTCTCGACGGCAAGATCGCCATCGTCACCGGCGGCACGCAGGGCTTGGGCGCCACCATTGCCCGTCTCTTTGCCGAACGCGGTGCGGCAGGCGTCATCATTTGCGGCCGCAACGAAGCCAAGGGCAAGGCAAAGGCCGCGGAGATTTCCGCCGCCACCGACGCGCGGGTCGTCTATGTCAAGGCTGACCTCGGCAAGGTCGAAGACGCGCAGAATGTCGTGTACGCCTGTGACGACGCCTTCGGCCGTGTCGACGCGCTGGTCAATGCCGCAGCCATCACCGATCGCGGCACCATCCTCGACACCAGTCCAGAACTCTTCGACGCCATGTTCGCCGTCAATGTGCGGGCGCCGTTCTTCCTGATGCAGGAGACGGTGAAGGTCATGCGCCGCGAAAAGACCGAAGGCACCATCGTCAATATCGGCTCGATGTCGGCCAAAGCCGGCCAACCCTTCATCGCCGCCTATTGCGCCTCCAAGGGCGCGCTCGAAACGCTGACGAAGAACACCGCCTATGCGCTGCTGCGCAACCGCATCCGCGTCAACGGCCTCAATATCGGCTGGATGGCGTCCGAAGGCGAGGACCGCATCCAGCGCGAATATCACGATGCCCCCGCTGACTGGCTGGAGAAGGCGGCGGCCAGCCAGCCCTTCGGCCGCCTCGTCGATCCGCATGAGGTTGCGCGCGCCTGCGCTTACCTGTCGTCGGCCGAATCCGGGTTGATGACCGGCTCGGTCATCTGCTTCGACCAGTCGATCTGGGGGGCTTACGACGGCTCGCCGCATCCGGTCGCCGCCCTCTGAAAAACTGGAGCCTGGCATTTCCGAACGTCGGGCTCTGGCACCTCCCTCCGTTTGTCGCTAGGAAAGTGACGGCATATTCAGGGAGGAACTGGCGTGGCCGACAATCCGCTTTATGACATCCGCGATGAACGTTTCGGCGCGTTGGCTATCGGCAGCGCAGCCCTTGAGGAGCTCTATTCCGGCTGCCGCTGGACGGAGGGGCCGGTCTGGTTTTCCGATCTGAACTGCCTGCTCTGGAGCGATATCCCGAACGAGCGCATGATGCGCTGGACGCCCGACGGTACGGTCTCCGTCTTCCGCTCGCCCTCCAACTACGTCAACGGCAACACCCGTGACCGGCAGGGCCGGCTTATCTCCTGCGAACATGGCGGCCGCCGCGTCACCCGCACCGAGATCGACGGCAGCATCACCGTTCTCGCCGACAGCTACAAGGGCAAACGGCTGAACTCGCCGAACGATGTCGTCGTCCATTCCGATGGCGGGATCTGGTTCACCGATCCGACCTACGGCATCCTGTCGGACTACGAGGGCCACAAGGCCGATCCCGAGCAGCCGACACGAAACGTTTACCGGATCGACCCTTCAAGCGGCGCAATCGAGGCCGTCGTCGAGGATTTCATCCAGCCGAACGGCCTTGCCTTCTCGCCCGACGAGACGAAATTCTATATCGCCGATTCCGGCTCGGCAAAACATGTCGTGCCGCGCCATATAAGAGTTTTCGACGTCGTCGACGGCAGGAAGCTCGCAAACAGCCGCTATTTCTGCAGCCTCGATGTCGGCAATCCCGACGGCTTCCGCCTCGATGTCAGCGGCAATCTCTGGACGAGTGCCGGCGACGGCGTTCATTGCTTTTCGCCCGACGGCACGCTCCTCGGCAAGATCAGGGTGCCGCAGACGGTCTCCAACCTCACCTTCGGCGGCCCCAAGAAAAACCGACTCTTCATCACCGCGACGCGCTCGGTCTATTCGATCTATACGAAGACCAACGGCGCCCAATTTCCGTGAGGATCAGGACCGGCTTGAAGATCGCCGTTCCGGGATGACGACTTGCATAAAAAAGGCTAAAGCGCGTCACACGAATGAGATTCGATGTGCGTGCTTCAGAGCGTGAGGCAGAAGTCTGTGAGCGGTTTCGGACAACCATCCTGTTCTGGCTGCCCGCAGATCCATTGCATCAAGAAGGGATGTTCCGATGACCCGATTTTCACGCGCCGAAGGGCGGCGCACCACTTCTGATGCCATGACCGGGAGAGCCTGAGATGCGTTCCGTCGTTTCCTTCAACGAAGGCTGGAGTTTCCATGAGGGCTTCGGGCAGCGCCTGCTCGAAAGCTTCGACCCCGCCAAATCGGTCAGTCTGCCGCATACCGCCGTCGAACTGCCCTTCAACTATTTCGACGAGACCAGCTACCAGCGCGCCTTCACCTATCAGAAGATGCTGCGCTGGCTGCCGGAATTCGAGGACCGCGAGGTCTCGCTCGTGTTCGACGCCGCCATGGCCGACAGCGTCGTCTATCTGAACGGCGAAGAAATCATCGCCCACAAGGACGGCTACACACCCTTCGAGGCCCGCCTCACCGGCAAGCTCCTCAAGGGCGAGAACCTCATTACCGTCAAGATCGACGGCAGCGAAAACCCTACCATTCCACCCTTCGGCGGTCGCATCGATTATCTCACTTATGCCGGCATCTATCGCGACGTCTGGCTGAAGGTCACCGACCCGGTGTCGATCCGCAATCTGAAGATCGAAACCACGGACGTCCTTGCCCTGGAAAAGTCGGCAACCGTGCGCGTCGATATCGCCAATCCCGAGGGCCGCAGCTTCTCGGCGACCGTCACCGCCACGCTGAAGCATTCAGACGGCACGGTGATCGCCACCGCAGCAACCGAGACGATCGGCGACCGCACCAGGCTTTCCTTCGGCGGCCTCACCGGCATGACGCTCTGGGACATCACCGACCCCACGCTCTACGAGGTCACTGTCGAGCTCCGGACCGAGCACGGTTCCGACCGCGTCTCCTCCCGCTTCGGCTTCCGCACCGCCGAATTCACGCCGGAAGGTTTCCTCTTGAACGGCAGGCCGCTCAAGCTGCGCGGCCTCAACCGTCATCAGTCCTTCCCCTATGTCGGTTATGCCGCCGGCCGCTCCGCCCAGGAGCGCGACGCCGACATTATGAAGACGGTGCTGAAGTGCAATATCGTCCGCACCTCGCATTATCCGCAGTCGAAATGGTTCCTCGACCGCTGCGATGCGATCGGCCTGCTGGTCTTCGAGGAGATCCCCGGCTGGCAGCATATCGGCGATGCCGACTGGCAGAAGGAATCGATCGAAAACGTCCGCCGCATGATCGAGCGTGACTGGAACCATCCCTCGATCGTCATCTGGGGCGTGCGCATCAACGAGTCTCAGGATAATCACGATTTTTACGCCGAGACCAATCGCCTCGCCCGCGAGCTCGACAGCACCCGCCAGACCGGCGGCGTGCGTTACATCACCGAGAGCGAGCTGCTCGAAGACGTCTATACGATGAACGACTTCATCCTCGGCAACGAGGAACTGCCGGGCGCCAACCGCCCGCGAACCGTGTTACGCGGTCAGCAGGAGAACACCGGCCTGTCCCGCAAAGTGCCGTACCTCATCACCGAGTTCAACGGCCACATGCACCCGACGAAGATCTATGACCAGGAGCAGCGCCAAGCTGAGCATGTACGCCGTCACCTGGAGGTGCTGAATGCCGCCTATGGCGACCCCGATATCTCGGGCGCGATCGGCTGGTGCATGTTCGATTACAACACCCACAAGGATTTCGGCTCGGGCGACCGCATCTGCTATCACGGCGTCATGGACATGTTCCGCGAGCCGAAATTCGCCGCCTATGCCTATATCAGCCAGTGCGACCCGTCCGACGAGATCGTCATGAAGCCGGTGACCTTCTGGGCCCGCGGCGAGCGTAATATCGGCGGCGTGCTGCCGCTGATCATCCTGACCAATTGCGACGAGGTGGAACTGCAATATGGCGGGCTCAGCAAGCGCATCGGCCCCGACCGCGAGAATTATCCGCATCTGCCGCATCCGCCCGTCGTGCTCGATCATCGCCACTTCACTGCCGACGAGCTCGGCACCTGGGGTCTTGAATGGATCGACGGCACCTTGACCGGTTATATCGGCGGCGAGCCGGTGGCGAGCCTGACGTTTGCCGCCGATCCTCTGCCGACGACGCTGGAAATCGTCGCCGACAGCCACACGCTGAAAGCCCGGGAACGCGACAACACCCGCATCATCATCCGCGCCCTCGACCAATGCGGCCAGCGCCTGCCCTTCATGAACGACAGCATTGCGCTGAAAGTGCATGGACCCGGAAAAATCGTCGGCCCGACCAATGTGCCGCTGCAGGGCGGCACCGCCGGCTTCTGGCTGGAGGCGACGGGTCTTGTCGGCGAGATCACCGTCGAAGCGATCTCCTCGCGTTTCGCGCCGGTGACCCTTACTGTGACGGCCGCCGCCTGACGGCCATCACGCAATTCGCATCTGGCTGTCTGGATCGAAGAACACGGCCTTGTCGAGATTGAAGGCCAGGCGGGTGTTTTGTCCCGGCGCGATGCCGGTATCGGCGCGCAGGCGGGCGACGACGGATTTGCCGCCGAGCTTGGTGACGGCGAAGGTGTCGGAGCCGGCCGGTTCGACGACCTCGATCAGGCAATCGTCCTCAGTCAGCGAGCGCGCCTTGCGGTCGGCGCCGTCCGGATCGGTCAGCGCTTCCGGGCGGATCCCGAAGATCACCTGCTTGCCGGCATAGGCCGAGAGACCGTTGGCGCCGGCGACCACAGGCAGCCTCAGCGCGGCGCCATTCGGCCGCTCCAGCGACACGGCAAGCCCGGCAGCGCCGGCCTCGACGGTGGCATTGAGCAGGTTCATCGCCGGCGAGCCCATGAAGTCGGCGACGAAGAGATTGGCGGGGCTGTTATAGATCTCGGCCGGCGTGCCGAACTGCTGCAGCACCCCGTCCTTCAGCACGGCGATCTTGGTCGCCAGCGTCATCGCCTCGATCTGGTCGTGGGTGACATAGACGAAGGTGGTGCCCATGCGCTGATGCAGCCGCTTGATCTCGGTGCGCATGTCGACGCGCAGCTTGGCATCGAGATTGGAGAGCGGCTCGTCGAACAGGAAGACCTGCGGATTGCGCACCAGCGCCCGGCCCATGGCGACGCGCTGGCGCTGGCCGCCGGACAGCTGCGACGGCTTGCGGTCGAGCAGATGGCCGATCTGCAGCATGTCGGAGACCTGTTTGATCGCCCTGGCCCGCTCCTCCTTCGGCACGCCGCGGATCTCCATGCCGAAGGCGATGTTGCCCGCCACCGTCATGTTCGGATAGAGCGCATAGGACTGGAACACCATGGCGATATCGCGCTTGGACGGGTGCAGGCGGCTGATATCGCGCCCGTCGATGCGGATATCGCCCGACGTGATCGTCTCCAGCCCGGCAATGGTGTTGAGCAGGGTCGACTTGCCGCAGCCGGACGGGCCGACCAGCACCAGGAAGCCGCCCTTTTCAAGTTCGAGATCGATGCCCTTGAGGATGTCGACGGCGCCGAAGCGTTTTCTGAGACCGGAGATTTCCAGGAAGGCCATGACTTACCCTTTGACTGCGCCCGCCATCAGGCCACGCACGAAGTAGCGGCCGGCGAGGATATAGACGATGAGCGTCGGAACGGCGGCGATCATCG
>NZ_LYPL01000061.1 GCF_001662075.1 Rhizobium bangladeshense | reverse complement strand
ATCCAGCGGCTCGAAGTCCGCCTCATAGCGCAGCCAGACCGTACCGCGGGCGCACAACAGGAAGTCATCGCGCACCGACCGCATAACTGAATCCAGATCGGCGTCGTCTGCGGTGAAGGCAAGGTTACGCTCCACCAACTCCGAACCCATACGGGCCACAGGCTGCGAGTCCTTGAAACGACGCTCGACGACGGGCTGCGGAACTCTGGCATAGACAGCCGGCTGCAGGACCGAGACATTGGCCCACAGCATCGGGAACCGGCGCTTTGCGCTCTGCTGGTCCGACTGCTGGAGGTAAATCTTCTCGATCTTGGCACAGCGATCGACCCAGGATTTGAAATAGCGCTGCGCGCGCTCGATCTCCTGCTGCCAGTGCGCGCCGACCTTCGCCAGGTCATACTGGTCACCGGCCGGCAATGTCGTGGCTTCTACATCCATCAAACGTGCTCGCTATAGGTCGGTGTGGAGTTGACGAAATCGTTGAACGTCATTGTCTGGAACGTCGGCAGAGGCTTCGGTTCTGGTTTGAGCGGTTCGGCAGCGAGTCCGGTAAAGATGATCGCGAGGCCGCCGAATGCGTCGGCGCCGTGTGATGCCCAATTGTGCAGCGGCTCGTCGCGGAAGACGCCGAGATCCTCGTCCCACTCTTTCCGGTAGTTGCGCAGGCACTTCACGCCCTGAGCGCAGCCGGCCTGGTCAAACTCGACCTTCGCCAGGATGCGCCGCGTACCGTTGATGCGGTCGTGTACATAGGCACGCTCGACCTTGCGGACGGTGCCGAGGCCGCGCGCCTTGACCTCCTGCAGCATGATCTCGATGCGGGTCATGCCGCCTCGTGTCCACTCTCTCACGCGGATATCGTGCGGCATGTTGTGGACGTCATCGACGTAACCGTTCTCTTTGGCGCGACGCTCCAGCTCATCAAGCATCCCATCCATCCCGGTACCGGTGTGCTCGAAATAGCCGATCATCCGAACTCGGCTCGGAAGTACCTGGAACAGCCAGACGCTGTTCGTGTCGTCCATACCGATGTCCGATATCGTATGCACCGGATAGCCAGGCACATGCGGGAAGACGCCTAGACGCTCTTCAGCATCCACCACCGCCATTTGGTCGGCGTAGTAAGAACCCTCGACGCTCGCTTCGAATGCCTCGGCCGGCGACGACGGATATTCCCGCTTCATGTCGCCGAGCTGCGTTTCAGCCTTCTTGACGTACCAAGCTTTCTGCCCGTCCGTCAGTTCGATGCCCTGCTCTGCGAGGCCGCGAAAATACTTGGCGAACGCGTCGGTGACGACGACGCCTCGTGGGTCGATCGAATATTGCGGCTCTTTCCACCACGGGAAGAAATGGAACTTGAAATCCAGCGGGGTAAGCGCCGCAGCCTGCCGATGCTTCACCTGGGCATCTTCGCAAAGATTGTAGAAATGCCCCTCTTGCCCCTCGGCTGTGCTTTCGATGAACACCAGTTGACCGGCCTGAACCGTGTTGAGCGCGCCGGTTCTAACCTCCCTCGCCTTCTCTGGATACTTCGCGCAGAGCTTCCCGTATTCGGAGATATGCAGGTACTGCAGCGTTCCGGATCGAAGCGACGTGCCGACGCGGATGCTCGAATTGTTTCCCAGGAGCAGTTCCGTCTGGTTGTCCCGCTGGATCGGCACTGCGTCTCGAATGCCCTCAGGCAGATTGTCGTAAGGGTATTTCACCTTGTCCCTGAAGATGGTCTGCGCATCGCCGAGCGTGTGAGCGATGGTGCCGGCGCGAATGTCTCGGTTGAACACGCACGCGTCCAGCATGAAGATCTGAATGAACGTGGTCAGCCCGAGCTGGCGCGCTTTGAGCAGCACATTCAGGTAATGCATCTGCTCGAAGAACGTCATCTGCGCCCAGTTCATTTCGAACCTGACACGTTTGCCGCTCTTGTCCGTGATCCAGTACAGATTGTTCAGCCGCCAGCGCCAGTCTGAGAACTGATCAACTGCCGTTTGGAAGTCCGCGGGTCTTGCCATTGATCGCTTCCAGCAACTCGGCCACGCCACTCGTCACGCCGTGCTCCAGCTCGACCTTGGCGCCGTACTTCTTCGGCTTCAGCTTCTCGGCGATCCACTGGCGCGTGCCAATGCGAAGCTGTGAGCGGCGGATGGCCTCGCCATTCTCCTGCCAGCCGGTCGTTCCACCGTCGGCGCTCTTCTTTTTCATCCAGTCGTTCGTGCCGTCGTCGGCAATCTCGACCATTTCGTCGACGAAGCCGTCAGCCTGGATCTCGCGCGCCTGCGCATACTTGGTCCGAAAAGAAGACTTT
>NZ_LYPL01000060.1 GCF_001662075.1 Rhizobium bangladeshense | reverse complement strand
TCCGATGCCAGCATCTTCACGAGTTGAACGGCAAGAGGGCCGTTTGCCGCGATCGTTCCGGCCACCTGTAGCGCTACCGCTTCGAGTTCCTCCGTTGGCGCGATTTCGGTCGCCAACCCGATTTCGTAGGCGCGTTCCGCTCCGATGCGCTCGCCGGTCAGGAGCAGCCGCATCCCGACGTTTCTGGGAAGCGCCCGAAGGATGCTCGGTACACCGCCGCCGGCAGGAAGGCTAGAAACGACCACCTCTGGGAGGCCGAACGAGGCGTCCTGCGCCGCGATGATGAAGTCGCACTGCAGCGCCAACTCCAATCCCCCGCCGAGGCAGAAGCCGTTCACGGCTGCGATCAAGGGCTTTTTGATCTCCAGGGACTTGAGATCAAAAAGCTTCACGTACAGACCGCGCGCCGACGCGGCGAGCCGCGACAGCGCGAATGCTTCGACGAAGCTATGGTCGGATTCGATCGTCGCACCAAGATCAGCGCCGACGCAGAACGCTCGGCCAACTCCCGTTAGGACCATCACCCTCACAGAGGCATCCTCATTGGCAACCGCGATTGCCGTTCTGAGGTCGACGAGATGCTCGACATCCAGGGCGTTCAGCTTTTCAGGCCGATTGATCCTGATCGTCGCGATGCGGTTTTCGATTGTCGTTTCAACTGACATGTTCCGACCTCATACGCTCGGACTTGAAAGCGACCGGCCACCGCATACGTAGAGCAGCTGTCCGGTGATGTAAGAGCTTTCGCGGGATGCGAAAAAGAGCACAGCCTGTGCGATGTCCTCGGACGAACCGATACGCTGCATTGGCACGCTCTTCTTCAGTCGTTCCTGGACATCGTCCGCGAACGTCTGGAACAGAGGGGTCTCCACGATCCCCGGAGCGACCGCGTTGACGGTGATGCCCTGGTTTGCAAGTTCGATCGCGAGGCTACGCGTAAGGCTGACCACGCCCCCCTTGGCGGCGGAGTAGTTCGCTTGCCCAAATCCCCCGAGCCAGGCTCTGGACGAAATGTTGACGATGCGGCCGAATTGTTGATCGATCATCGTCGGCACGACGCTCTTACAGGTGAGGAACTGCGACTTGAGATTGGTAGCGATCACGCTATCCCAATCGTCCTCCTCCATCTTGACCAGCCTACGGTCGCGTACGATCCCGGCATTGTTGACCAGAATGTCGATCCGCCCGTAACGCTCCCGAACCTGGCGGACCGCGTCTTCAACTTCGGCCCGGTTTGTGATGTCCGTCCTAACTCCGGACACACGTTCTTCGCTGAATGAGCGGCGCAGCACCTTCAAGGTCGCTTCGAGCGCCTCGACGTCGAAGTCGAATATCGCAACATCGTGACCTGCCTCGAGGAGTTTGTTGGCGATGCCGAGGCCGATGCCGCGCGCGCCTCCGGTGACGATCGCTGTCTGTTTGTTGCTCATGTCAAACTCCTAGAATGTGAACGGCCGATGCTGCGTGGTCCACGCCGGCGATGCCGCCCCCGGTGCATTGGGTCAGGCCAATTTTCGCGCCCTCGATTTGGCGGCCGTCTGCGCGGCCCTGTAGCTGCCAGGCGACTTCGACCATCTGAGCCACTCCGGTCGCGCCGAGAGGATGGCCCTTCGCGAGAAGACCGCCGCTTGGGTTCACAGGAACACGACCTCCGAGAGCTGTCTCGCCACTCCTCAGGAGTGAAGCTCCCTCACCGGGCGCTGCAAGCTGAAGCGCCTCGTAGTAGAGGAGCTCGGCGATCGTGAAGGCATCGTGCAGCTCCACGACGCCGACATCCATGGGATCGACCCCGGCCTGCTCGTAGGCCAAGCTCGCTGTCCGGGCTGTAATCTCCGCATCGAGAATGTCGTCGCAACCCAGTTCCTGGTGACCCGACTGGACAGCAGACGCCAGTACTCGAACTGCCGGACCGGGGCGCAGCGGCCGGCGGGTGGTGAGAACCAGCGCCGCAGCGCCGTCCACCGCCGACGGACAGCACTGCAGCAGGGTCAAGGGTTCAGCGATAGGACGAGAGCCGAGAACCTCTTCCAGAGAAACTTCGGTACGCTGCTGGGCAAACGGATTTCGTGCGCCGTGCGAACGGTTCTTCACCGCGATCTGCGCAAGGATTTCGGGAGACTCGTCGCGCTCATGCAAATAGCGTGAACCGCGCATCGCGTAGACCGTCGGGAGGGTCATCCCTTGAGCGGCGTAAAGCTCGGTCTTGTAATCGTTGCGCTGAAGCGGGATCGTCCCACCGCCCAGTTTGGTCAACTGCTCGACGCCGAAAACCACGACAGTTTCGTAAAGACCAAGCTTGAGCGCCTGACATGCGAGGTGGACAGCTGTCGCTCCGCTCGCACAAGCGTTTTCGACGTTATAGAGGGCGGGTCCCGTTATTCCCATGTCTCGCATTAGC
>NZ_LYPL01000059.1 GCF_001662075.1 Rhizobium bangladeshense | reverse complement strand
TGGCGCAGGCGTATCAAGAGGGGCCTATGGCGAATACTCGACACCCGTCATTTCAGCCAGAACCTTCCCAGCGATATCGAGCCGTTCGATTTCCTGCTCCTTCTCAGCAATCTTCGTACGAAGGGAAGAGATTTCTTTCTCAACCGCCGCCCGCTTCAACCTGATAAGATCTCGATTGTCCGACATTTCCATCACCGGTTAACCATTCCAGTTGGCAATATGTCGCTCAACACAGAAACTTTGGCAAGAGGATTCTTTCACATACTACTGATGAGATACGATATTCCAATGATGTTCTCCTCTTGTTCTTCTCCTGTTCGCACTTTCCCACAGTTGGTCGGGAGATAGGATGTTCCTTTGATGTTCCTGGAGAATCACAGCCGCAGCGAGTTTCCGTAAGCAATCGCTGGAAACTGGCAAACTGATCTGAGATATTTCGGGAGTTGAAGCGGCGATTCGAGGCCAAGAATGCTCCCCAATGCACCCACCGATAACCTCTACAAATTCGCGACCTTCATTGGTATGGCGCTATTCGTGTTCTGCACGTGGCAGATATCGGACACCTCGAAAGCCGTCGAAAGCCAACTCTTCGATGCGAAGATGCAGGGGAAATTGTTCGTCCTTCGGGTGAAAGACAGCCAGGAAGCGCTAGAGGCGATCGAGCAAGATTTAAACGCTCCAAATCCAGATGAGCCGGGAAAAGCGCTGAAAGGGCGGCTTGATTTAGTACGTCGCCAAACCGACGGAATGCTAAAGGATTGGGAGGCGAACGTTCTACAAGAGGCACGTGCGCAATTGCGTGAAATGCAATATCTGGAAGACGATAAGACCATGTTGCAGGTGGGACAGTGGGGCGGACTCGCTTTGTCGGTTATTGGCATCGTGCTTTGGTACGTGCTGCATCAGCGCCATCAAGACGGCCTCCTACGGCAGCAACGGCAGAGCGCTGAATCAACCGGGAACAATTGAAGCCCAATGATTGAGGCGCAGCTGGTCGAAGACGACGAACGCTAGAGTGTGTCAGCGCTAATCGGAATCGCGATGAGATTCCCTCGCGTTTGATTTTGTGATTCAAGATCATTGCTGGATTGGAGGCCAGCAGTGATGGTGCGACCTCTTTCTCTTGATTTGCGAACGCGCATTGCAGCAGCGCTGAACGATGGCATGACAGTTCGTGCCGCAGCGGAGCGGTTCGGGATATCGGCTGCAACAGCAGTCCGTATCGGGCAACTCGATCGATCCGGTAGAGGCCTGATGCCGGCGAAGATCGGCGGCTATGTCAAACCGACACTGAGTGGCGCTGCAGCCGATGCCGTGCGCCAGCGGCTGCAGGCCAAGTCCGACTGGACGGTGCGTGCGTTGTCGGCGGAGCTGAAGTCTGCGGGGATCAATATGTCTCACGACACCGTCTGGCGCTTCCTGCGCAGCGAAGGAAAGACCTTCAAAAAAAACGCTGGTGGCAAGCGAGCAGGACCGCCCGAAGGTGGCCCGGTTCCGGATACGATGGAAGACCCATCAACATCGGCTTGATCCGGACCGTCTCGTCTTCATCGACGAGACCTGGGTCAAAACCAACATGACACGCACCTGCGGCTGGTGTCAGCGCGGGGAGCCTCTCATCGCAAAAGTCCCTCACGGTCATTGGAAGACGCTGACCTTTCTGGCCGGCTTGCGCCGCGACAGCATCGTTGCCCCCTTTGTCCTCGACGGACCCATCAATGGCATTGCCTTCACCGCATGGGTTCAGAAATGCCTGGTCCCGACCCTCAAGACCGGTGACATTGTCATCCTCGACAATCTGGGAAGCCACAAAGGAAAGCCGGCTCGCGATGCGATCCGGGATGTCGGTGCACACCTCTTCTTCCTGCTGCCGTAGCAGGTGAGTTTGCAAGCCTCGAAGGACTTGATGAGTTTTTCAGATGCACTGTTAATCGCCATCCGGTATTTACCAGAACAGGCACAACCGGGGAGCAGTTATGAGGGTAAAGGGTCTAGCGGTCGCAGCGCTTGCGTTCGGTTTGATGGGAGCAGCCGAGCCAGTCAGAAATATCGACTATTTTCAGATCTCTGAAATCGACACCCGCCAAGGCCTGGATGCGGTTCTGGATCGAATAAATCTGACCGAAAATTCCAACCTTGGAAGCGGTGGGCGTCTTTACAAAGGCACGGAGGGAAAGACTGGCCACACCGTTATATTGCTCACCGAGAACGATAAAATCGTGAAGGTGATCTACCGGTTCAGCGTTCAGATCAATGTTAGGGATACAGACCAGGTAGCAGCGGTTCAAAGCCGTTACGCGCTGGACAAATTGCCGGGCGCCGTCATCGAGAAGGACGTGAAAGACGGCCGGCATGCCCTGTTTATGCGCTTCAACTGCGATGATCAGCCCGCATATCAAGCGGCTTGCTCAATTCGGTTTAGTTACTTGGATGCACAAGGGCTGGTTAGCAACGAGATGACTTGGCTAAATCGGCCACTGCTTGAGGAAGCAGCAAAGAAGCGTCAGACAGACTTCGAGAAGAAATTGCCGTAGTCATCGAAAAAGCCGCTACGTTCTGCCTCTTAGCGGCCCAAGTTGTTGACGGGAGATCGATTTAATCCGTCACGTCATTATCGTATTGCCATCGATTGGCATCTGCAAGAGCGCA
>NZ_LYPL01000058.1 GCF_001662075.1 Rhizobium bangladeshense | reverse complement strand
CTTCGGCCAACGAGAATGACGCGAAGTCGAGCCACTCTACGAGGTTTGTGATGTCCTGATCGTAGGTATCAGGAACCTCGGGTCTGTGTACCAGGAAGGCCTGGCAGTTCATCGCTTCCCTGATCGCCCGATGTGTCTTCATTGGTGCTACCGCGACCTGCTCCAGATTGCCAAGTGTATCGGCCACCTCTTCGGCCGCCAGTTCCGGACCAAGCGGGATACGGGGTGCGTGGAAGGCTCTCTTCTCGTAGCCGAGAGCGAGCGCGATACTGTCGAGAGCTTCATTGCTGACCTTCTCCGCGCGCTCCACTGGCTCCACCGTGGAAACCGACACCCGGGCGAAATTCGCGAGCGTTGAGACTTTCCAATGCCTCAGCCTGCGAGCCCATCTGACGACGAAGGCCACCAATTCGACAGAGGCGGTGTCGGAACGTCTGTCCTACGTTCCGGGGAGGTTGCGATTTTGTCGAGTATCTCTTGTGCGTTCATCGAGCATTCTCCTGCCGATGTCCGCAAGGTGGCTCAGGATCGCTCGTAAAAAGAGACCGAAAAATCCTTCAGAGTGACCGCTAAATCGAGAATCAATCAGAGCGACCATGGCTTCTGCAGATTGGCGCGACAGCCCCTAACGTCGTTTGTCAGCTCCTGGCCAATCATTGGAAGCTCCTCGACGAGAAGTTCAGAGAGGTGATCAGCCGTATGGGGAAAGTGCTGGTGGCCACGTTGACGTCGGCCAAATTCCTCGACGACGGTCCCGAAAACATCGTCTCGGTTCGCCCCAGAAACCAGGGCGCTGTCGATGATGGCTGACAGTCGTGACCGCAGGTCTGCACGCCAAGCGTCATCCATTTCACTTCCTCCGAAGGTCGGCACAGCGCATGGTCTCTTCTCTAAGCAGAGGCGCTCGGATTGGGGCTGGAAGACCCCTTGAGATGGACTGCAGAGACGGGGGAAAAATTCGGCCACCTCCGATCCTGCTACTGTTTGTCCGGCCCGCCCCGTGCGAGAAAGTCTCCTGCGCGTTCCTTCTCGGAAATGGCGACAAATCGAATCTCAAACGATCCGTCTACGTCGCTGATCGTTTGCGGACTGCCAGCCTTGGCATTGTCGAGAACCTCGCGGATTCGACGTTCGCCTTCGGCCCTGCTCCACTCATGCATGCGGCGGTTCAAGATCGAGTCCCTCATTTATGCTCAGGAATTGTAATGCGCTACACAGCGAGTGAAAAGAAAGACCTCGAGCCAAACCTATCCTGCCTGCACTTCGCTATCATAAGCACACCGTCGCGCGACATGCCGGGAATTGTACCCAAAAGCAAGTTGCAGTGGCTTCGCACGTGCAAGTCGCTTCGGGAAGCGCATTCGACGGCAGGCTCACGATCGCATTGTTCAATCGTTGCTGCTCTCGCAGGTAGTCGACTCAGCGACGTCGCGAATAATGTTTCGCACAACGAGCTTCCGATGATTCCGAGCCGGAGCGATCTTGATGCGCCTGCCGAGTGGCTTGAAATCGGAGCCCAACCCCGAGCCGAACGATGATTCGCCCGATTCCGGAAATTGATTACTACCCTGGTCCTCGGACATCGCCGGTTGGCTCCACGACCTCGATCTATAGTACCTTACTCAGGACGAGCTTGGTTGTCGCCACGTCTGCATGTTTCGCGCCCACGACGCGCTCGTCAGATCATTCATCATGCAAAACCTCCTATAGCAAACAGCCGTTAGTTGTATTTAGGCGATTCTTGATTTCAGCTTCCTAAATTACACTGGGGGGGGCGAGATGAGCAAATATGGATACCTGATACTCGCGGGAACATTGCTATCCGGCTGCACGAACGTGCCGGCGTTCGATCTCACGCCGACAGGAAAGACCTACGGCAGCCCGATCGTACGGGTCGCATCGATCATGACGAACCTCCAAGTGCGAACTGTACGAAGCCGCCAACAGCCGGGAGGAGATGCCGCAATTCCCGAACGATCCATCGCTCAGGCTCGCGGATCGTAGGACCGATGACGACACTCGCAAATTCACGATGAAAAACATCGTCAGCGCCATCTCTATGTCGGCGAAATCGAACTTACGATCGACGCCACTCAGGTGACACGAAGCAATCCGTCGCTGTCGCCTATCATAATTTGACGGGCGGTGCGTTTTCATTTCTCGCGTGAATTCCGCCGCCCATTCGGTCATTTAAGCCCATCGGCTCTCCGTATTGCTATCCCGTTGAGGACGGAAGGCGGGGATGATCAATCATCCCACCATTTTGCAGCTCTAAAGCTCGCCAAAATTCCGTTGCGGGCTCTATTCATATGCTTGCGGATTTCCGGGACATGTAACTCAGATTCGTAACCTTCAGCGACACGATGTCGTTCCAAGGCAAGCGCGGCCTTCAGGGCGTTTGTCACACTACGTTTATTGCGCGCCCGAAATAGTAGGCCCTCAATCCCCTCGGGCGTCATGGCATTGAAACGACCTTCGCCCAACTCCTCGAAGTTAAGCGATACGATTATAGGTGGTGCGATCTCCATATGCGAGAAATCCTGATCATCCCACTCGATGCGGTCTGCGCCACATCCAAAATGAAACTCAATGATCGCCTCCCCGGGATCGTTTAAGCGTGCATGTCTGAAATTTCGTATGATGTTTTCACACTCGATTTCCTCATAGTACTCGGGTGGAGGGCACCACTCTT
>NZ_LYPL01000057.1 GCF_001662075.1 Rhizobium bangladeshense | reverse complement strand
CCCATGCGCTGGTCCAAACCAGCGAACCCAGGCTCTATGCCAACATCATCCTGCGCAAGGGTGTGATCTATCCGAAAGAACCGGGCACGCAGGCGGCCGAGGTGGATCCTTTCGTTTACTAGCCAAGGGTCTGGTTCCGCCGTTCAAGCCACGATAGCCTTCGCTGCGCGTCTGAGTAGGCGCGTGGCGCTCGAAACCCCTGCTGATCCCGGCACGCCGGAGATGCTCAAGCTGCCGATCCGGCCAGCCGCGGCCGTCCGCATCCCCACACCCGATTGGCTGCGCAAGTATCGATGATCTCGTTGAGGAGGCGACCACGTAATGGGCTCCTTATTGAGGAGTACCTCCGCACAGGCAATGCCTTGCCTGCGAAGCAGCACCGACCGGTGTGGGCTGATGTTGAATTCAATCCGATGCGCCAGCAGCAGCCACAGACGGGAACATTCCTGCGATGAGTCGGTTAGCCGGCATCCAACCAGGAGGATGCCAATGTATCACCATGTAAAGAAGCTCATGTATACCGTTCGCGTTGACGAACCTGATCCGAAATTCGGCAATATGCTGCTTGAACAGTTCGGTGGCGCAAACGGTGAACTTGCGGCGGCCATGCAATACTCTATTCAAGGTTTGAATTGCGAGGATCCCGGTCGGAAGGACCTCCTGATGGACATCGGAACCGAAGAACTCAGCCACCTCGAGATCGTCGGGACTCTTGCAAGAATGCACCTCAAGCCGCTGAAGTCAGTCAGAGAGGAGGCGGAAGCCGACCCGCTGATCGCCATTGCAGGCGGCGGTGGCGTGAACCTTTTCAATTCGATGGGAAACCCCTGGACGGCCGATTATCTGAAAATAACAGGCGAGCTGGATGTGGATCTGCGAAGCAATATAGCCGCGGAGGCCCGCGCCAAGATCGTCTACGAACGCCTGATCGACTTCTGCCGCGATCCGGGGACCAAGGATGCGCTGCAGTTCCTGATGACCAGAGAGATCACCCACATGCGTGCTTTCGCCCTCGCCCTCGAAAGCATGGGCAAGCCCTCGCTGAGCGTCGGCAGGATTGCGCCGACTGCAGGACTGGTCGATCAGTTCTTCAACGATTCCACGGGTCAAGGGGATTTAGGTGAGGTTGACACCCGCGGTCCATGGAATGAAGGAGGCCCCTGGGAATTCGTGGAGGCGCCGGCCTTCCAGGATCTCCCGGGCGTTGAAAACGGGGGAACGGCAATTCGCGCTCAAAGTGCTCCCCCTGAAGGAGCGGAAGCGATTCAGGAGGTTCTTGTGGATGAGCTCCGTGACCTGCTGCATGCGGAAAAGCAGCTTTTGAAGGCGCTTCCCAAAATGCAGAAAGCCGCGCGCACGCAGCAGCTCCAGACCTTGCTGCGCAACCATCTTGCCGAGACGGAGGCGCAGGTCGAGCGTTTGAACGAATGTCTACGCATCCTTGGCACCTCGGCTCGCGCAAAGCCATGCAAGGGCATGGCCGGCCTGGTTGAGGAAGGCGAGGAAGTGATGGCGGAAGGAAAGAAAAAGGAAGACGCTCCCGCTGATCTGGCTTTGATTGGAGCGGCGTTGCGGGTCGAGCACTACGAGATTGCCGCTTACACCACCGCTCGCAATATGGCACTTCAACTTGCGCAGCCGGCGGTCGCGCAATTGCTAACATTGTCGCTGGGTGAAGAGCAGAATGCCGGCCAGTTGCTGGATCAGGTTGCCCAACCGCTGATGTCGGCGGCGAGAATGCCAAGTAGCGTCCTTCTGACAGTTTAGCCGTGCGGAGCGGGGAACGCGTGGCGGCCACCTACAGCGAGGCAACGAACTGAGGCCGATGCCGAGGGGCGCCTTTTCCCGCATTCAAAGTTGCTGCAGGGGCACCGCGCCTAAAAAAACGCGCGGTGCCATCTGCATGAAGTGCGTCACTGTCACAAGGGGAAGCCTATCGTTGACCGTCCATATTAATGATATATATCATCAATAAGTAAGCTATAATGGCGGCCGCCATCATAGCTGGAAATGGCCGTCGAAAGGACCGTGACGTGCGGATCACCAAGGAAAAGAAGCAGGAAAATTACGACCGGATTATCGCCACCGCGTCAGAGCTGTTTCGCGAGCGTGGATTCGATGGCGTGGGCGTCGCGGAATTGATGGAGCGCGCGGGGCTCACCCATGGCGGCTTCTACAATCACTTCCGCTCCAAGGAGGAGCTGATCGCGGAATCGGCCGAGAATGGTTTGAGCGAGACCTTGCGGCGCTACGCCGGTCACGAAGTCCTCGACGTTATGGAGCTTTATCTTGCACGCGAACACCGAGATGGGCGCGGCCAGGGGTGCACGGCCGCAGCACTGAGTTGCGATGCCGCCCGACAGCCCGAGAAAACCAAGGCCGTTTTCGCTGCAGGAATAGACAAGCTGGTGCGCGCGGTGGAGGGTGGCATTGCCCAACGTCAGGGTTCCGGCGCCGGCGGGCGGGCGCAAGCCATCGCCATTCTCGCCCAGGCCGTTGGCGCAATCGTGCTTTCGAGGGCCTGCCCGGACGATTCCCCACTGGCGGACGAGCTGCTCGACGCCTGCCGCGCGGATTGCCGCGACGCCATTGAAAATCGGACGCGGAAACGATAGAGCCACGCATACGCCGGCGCGACCAACGTCAATTCGCAACGGCGATGACCACCTTGCCTTTGGCACGCCCGGTCTCGACATAGGCCAGCGCATCTGCGGTCTTTTCAAA
>NZ_LYPL01000056.1 GCF_001662075.1 Rhizobium bangladeshense | reverse complement strand
TGCCGCGCAAGCGGAGTTCCCATACGTTTGTATCGAGGTCATGTATGGCATCCCCAGATCATATCCCGCAGAGGCTTCGCGATGGCGTCGAAGCAGCTCAGCACACTCATTTTCGGCGGTCAGTTAAGGGACCGGGACGGCCCACGTTCCGTTCCAAGGTCGTCCGAGACCTTTCCGCTATCTTGGATTTGAACCGCGACGTCCTCGCTTGGTCCTGCAGTCCACCACGGCTCACGGTGGGTGGAAAAGACCACATGCCCGATCTCCATATGCAGGACATCGACGGCGGGTGGTGGATGCTTGATGCATTCGACCGTAAGCTTCCAATGGACCCAATGGTTATCGCGCGAGCAGCAACACAGGCGGCCCAACGCTATCGCGTCGTAGATCGATCCGAAATTTATGACGGCTTCCGCTTGAGGAACGCGGTCGACCTTCTACGGTATGCTGGGCACACCGTCCCGCTGGGAGACCGCGTGCGGCTTCTCGCCGCCCTGGACGAGAATGGCTCATTGCCCTTCGCTGACTGCCTCCGGGTACTCAGAGAAACGCAGCCGGTCGCTGCCCTTGCCTCTCTCATCCTCCAGGGACTGGTCGAGGTCGAACTCGATGACGCGCTGATCGGCCCGGAAACGATGGTGAGACGAATACGAGCCTGACTTTGCTCGTAACCGTCCAACGCCCCATCATCGAGGCCTATCATGACTTACCATGCGACGCGGACTCAGCCTCCGCAAAACCTGGCGACGCTCGTCGCCACCATGCTCATTAGACGTACCATCCGACCGCTTCTGGCCGCATCGAGCTTTGTCGTAGCGATCAAGCTTCCGGACCGGACAGATTTACACCTCTACGAACAGGTTACTCGGAGGTTGCTCAAGAGGGAGCACATTATCGAAATCGATGACGGGGTGATCGTCAACGAGGCATCGGATATCACGCAAACGGGCTGGAATTTGATTTCGAGATTTCGGGACGTTTGCCGTGTCGTCGTCTTTTACACCGAAGACGATGAAATCTCCTCAGACCTCGCGGTCACCATCGACCTCCGGAGAAGTATTGCTCCTGCGCGTGCGGATCACTTCATGGCCGCGGCAAAAAGCCTTGGCGTACCGATTACCAAGGAAGAAGCCGCGTATCTGGTTATGAAACCTATGCGTGACCTTCGCCTCGCGATCCGCCCAGGACGTCCGGTCGATCGCATCGTTCGACAGTTGAAAGCGAAGCCCGAGGCCGATGTCGAGTCGGCTCCTAAAGTACATGCGCCTGGCACCGTTCTGCTCGAACGAATGGAAGGCTACGGGGAGGCGAGGAGATGGGGACTCCAACTGGCCGATGACATCAAGCGGTGGATGCGGGATGAAATCGAATGGAGGGACATTGATCGCGGTGTCCTCCTCAGCGGTCCGCCAGGTTCCGGCAAAACCACGTACGCCCGTGCGCTGGCAAACAGCTGTGGGGTTACGCTTATCGCAGAATCCGCGGCTTCGTGGCAGGCCAGGGGTCACCTCGGCGACATGCTCAAGGCTATGCGAAAGTCTTTTGCGACCGCTCGCGCGGCCCAGCCATCCATCCTGCTTTTGGATGAATTTGATAGCTTCGGAAATCGAGGGGTTTCCCAGGACGCCTGGAACCATGATTACAAAGTGCAGGTGATCAACGGCCTTCTCGAGTGCCTCGATCCAAGCGACGGGCGGGAGGGCGTGGTCGTGATCGCCACGACAAACAACGCGAAGTCGATCGACCCCGCGTTCCTGCGGCCGGGCCGCCTGGAACGGATTATCGATATCCCATTGCCGGACGCGGACGCTCGGAAGGCCATCCTGGAGTTTCATCTTCGGCACGAATACGCAGGCGATCTCGACCAGTTCCGCGATGCGACGGAGGGATGGTCCGGTGCGGATATCGAAAAGCTTGCACGAGACGCGCGTCGCATCGCGCGGCAAGCGGAGAGGTTGGAGGTGAGGGAAGAGGACATCCTCGCCGTCATCCCACCTGTTGTGGCCCTCACAGACGACGAACGGTTCCGACTGGCCGTCCATGAAGTCGGCCACGCCATCGTCGGCTATTCCCTCAGGCCAGAGAGCCTAGTGAAGGTGACGATTACGAACAGGAGGCCTGCGATTGCGGGCTGGAACCGGATCGGTACAACCCAGTTCGAGCAACCATTTCCGTTCATGCCGACGGCCAGACATTTCCAGGATGTCATTGCTATCTTTCTAGCCGGGATGGCGGCAGAGCGCATAATCCTGGGAGACCATTCCGCCGCTTCCGGTGGCGACCCGTCGGCCGACTTGGGTATCGCGACCGACTTTGCCACCATGATCGAACGCAGCTTTGGTTTCGGGGATGGGTTGCTGACGGACATGGGATCGGGTGGCCGACCAATGGAAAGTCTGCGCATGGCTGACCCGTTGCTCCGACAAGCGGTTCGTCAAAGGTTGGATGCCGAGTACAACCGCGCCAACGCGATTTTGACGAACAACCGGCACGCATTGGAAATCCTTGCTGCTCGTTTATCGGAAAATCTCGAGCTCAGCGCAGGCGAGGTCCGACAGGCTTGCGAGCTTGCTTCAGGTCCAAAGAGCGGCCGTAAAAGCCGACGGAGGTCGGGATCATGAAGATTTGGGTTTTCTCGGACTTGCATCTCGAGTTCGGCGTTTCCTTCGTGCAGCAGGCTGGTGTCGACGCCGATGTGCTGGTTTGTGCCGGCGACTTGATGACACGCGGCGTT
>NZ_LYPL01000055.1 GCF_001662075.1 Rhizobium bangladeshense | reverse complement strand
GCGAGGGAAGGTTGGCGTTCCGGGAAAAAAGGAAACCAGCCTACATCGGGCGTTGAGAGGCAACATCGATTCACTTGCCCGGAGTACTCGATGAAGGCTATGCACTGGGAATGCCAGCCACGGTGGTGGTTGAGGCCCGGTATAGCGAGATGGATGTGGACGCGATCAGCTTTGGCAGGTGCAAGCTGTTGCTGAAGGAGCGTGTCTTGCTGGCCGAAGACCGGCCAGCTCAAATTGGCTCCAGAGCCCTTGATCAGAATGAGGGCCTGCCGCCCCTGATCAGTTAGCGGAAAAGTCACTAAAAACGACCGTCAGCATGTGGATTCTCATACAAACCTATAATGGCCGCTCTGTCCGCCGATAGGCTAATCTGACGAGATAGCGTTAAGCGATCGAGGATACCCATGAGCAGCGGCGCGGAAAGAAACAACGGGACCAATTCGGGCAATCTGAAATCCTGCGTCCTGGTGGAATTGCGCCAAACCAAGCAGCAAATCGCTGGGGAAAACCACGTGACAGACGCGATGGCTCACTCTGAGCGCATCGTGGACAGCGTCATACGGCTACGCCCCCAGAACGGTCTTGAGATCGCAGCCGAGCAAGACAATCACGGCTTGGTAGAGGTTGCCGGGCGCGAAGCGGACCAAATGCCGTGTAGGGCAACCTCAGGATATTTTGAATTCGGTCCCTTTCGGTTGTTCCCGCTGGAGCGCCGTCTGTTCAGAAACAACGCACCAATCGAGCTCGGCAGCCGAGCATTGGACATACTCGTTCTGTTGAGCGAGCATGCGGGCGGTGTAGTCGCCAAGCACAGCATCGTCGAAAGTGTCTTGCCCGGTATCAACGTTGAGGAAAGCAGCCTCCGTGTGCAGATCGCAAAGCTCCGCAAGGCGCTGGGCGAAGGTCAAGACGGCGCACGCTACATCGCAAACATCGCTGGCCGGGGCTACAGCCTTGTTGCGGCCGTAGCGCGAAGCAGATCACCACATACGCATCAACCCGATGCGCTCAGCCACAGCAGTGTCCAGAGCTTACCGCGGATATCGAAGCCTATCGGGCGAGAAAGGGATATCGCAAAAATTAAGGCCCTTGTTGCCTCGTCTGGATTTGTAACTCTCCACGGTTTTGGCGGGATCGGAAAGACAACGGTGGCTGTCGCGGTCGCCGAGGAACTTGTACGGGGCTTTGAGGACGGCTTGGTCTACCTCGATTTCGGTCGCATGCGTTCGCCTGATGAGATGGAGGCAACGCTCGCGCGCGCGCTGGGGTCGACAGCTCGCGAGTGCAGCCAGCGGCTAGCGATTTTCGATGCCCTCGTAGATAGGCAGCTGCTGGTCGTATTCGATGGCTGCGAGCATCTACTGGATGCTGCAACCGAGGTTATAGAGGAAATCCGGCATCGGTTTCCGCAGGTAACTTTCCTGATCACCAGTCGTGAGCAGCTTCGCGCTGACGGCGAGCACGTGTATCTGCTCCCGCCACTTGAGGTGCCTCCTGACCTTAACGCGGTTTCGGCAGCGGACATTATGCGATTTCCCAGCGCGCGACTGCTTGCGGAGCGGGCCGTCGCCGCAGGGTACGAACTGGAATACTCTGACAACGAGGCGCGCTACCTCGGAAGAATCTGTGCGAAGCTCGACGGGGTGCCCCTTGCGCTGGAGCTGGTTGCGAGCCGCCTCGTGGTTCACGGACTTGAGGGAACAGATGCCCTTTGTGCCAGTGTATTTGCGCTTTCATGGCAAGGCAGGCGTACCGCTGTTCCGCGCCAACAGACGCTCAGGTCGTCACTCGAATGGGGGTATGCCCTACTCTCCGAAACGGAGAAAGTCGTACTACGACGGCTCTCCGTGTTCCCGGGTTTGTTTACGTTGGAGGAGATGCAGGCAGCCGCGATAGATGAGCTCGTCATCAAGCGGCACGATTGCATCCAGGCGTTCGGTCAATTGGTGGCGAAGTCGTTTGTGTCCGGCGGTCGCGACGGCACCTTTCGGATTTTCCAGATTGCTCGTGCTTATGCTTGGGGCAAATTGCTCGAAGCAAAGGAAATCGAATCCGTAAGTGAGCGTCTCGACAAATGCGGACAGCACCCCCCGCGTGGCTCACGTTCGCACCGGCTGATAACTCGGGCAGACAACTCCTTAAATCCTCAATTGTTCGAAGACAGTCGCCTTGACGAGTTGCCTGGTTGGTAGGCCAAAACCGTTCAATAGAGCGGACGACGTGCCACGATTTGACCGACGCTACGACTGTCAGACAGTCGCAGCGTCCTTTGAGGAGATGATCATGAAGACTTGGTTTATTACCGGCGCATCCCGGGGGTTCGGCGGTCTTATAGCAGAACTTGCGCTCGAGCGCGGTGACAACGTGGTCGCCACGGCGCGCAACGCCGCCTCCATCACCGAGAAGTTCGGTGAACGACAAAACCTGCTGGCCGCCCCGCTTGATGTCACGAACGAAGATCAGGGATGCCAAGCTGTCGAACGTGCCGTGGAGCGCTTCGGACGGATTGATGTCCTTCTAAACAATGCTGGATTCGGGTTGCTTGGTGCCGTCGAAGAAGCGTCCTCGGAGGAGGTCGAACGACTCTATCGCACCAATGTGTTCGGCTTATTAACCGTCACCCGTACGGTTCTTCCACAAATGCGAAAACAGAAATCAGGGCGCATTCTCAATATCTCTTCGATCGGTGGGTATCGAGCGTCAGCCGGATTCGGTGTGTACTGTTCAACTAAGTTTGCGGTGGAAGGGCTGTCTGAGGCCTTGCACGCAGAACTCCTGCCTCTCGGCATCTTTGTGACGGTGATCGAGCCAGGCTACTTCCGGACCGA
>NZ_LYPL01000054.1 GCF_001662075.1 Rhizobium bangladeshense | reverse complement strand
TCAACGCCGAGATTTCGTTCAGCGGCTGGTTGCGTTCGGTCAGGATCGAGTTCTGCGCATTCGAATACATATCACCCAGGTATTGATCCGACGCCGCCTGCTTGCGCGTCGAGAAATCCCGCATGGCGTTCTCATAGGCCGCCGACCCAATCGTCACGCCCTTGTCGGCAAGGCTCTGCTCTAAGCTCGCCTGATCGCGATCCCATTGGTTGTTGAAGCCGCCCCGCCAATGGTCGTTGACGTACTTGTCGACGTTCCCAGAGCTGAGATCGACGTTCGTGTCGAGGATGCCGGAAATCTTGCCGGTCTGCGAATTCGCGAGCTTTGCCAGGCCGAGCTGCGTCTGCTGCGTCTGGTCATAGATGGCCTGATTTTGCGGCGAGTAGGTCTGATATGCCGAATAGGTCGGTAGCTGATACGTCTTGCCGTTCTGGTCGGTCATCGTCGTATGGCCGGTGACCTTGTATTCCAGCGAACCATCCGGCGTATACTGATTGGTGTGGCTGAGACCAGCGTTCGCAATCGCGGTGTCCACGTTCGTCGCTGTCTGCGCCGCCGCGGTCTGTGTCGGATCGGGCGCTTTCGGCGCCTTAGGCGTTGAGACCATAGGGGAAGTCCTCTTTCATGATTCCGAAGAGCAGCGCGTCGCAGTCGCCAAAATAGCCGCGCTGGCGGCCTTCAAGGCGCGCCCCGAGCCTGTCGAGCGCCTTCTGAGCCTGCACGTTGTCGGCGCGTGTCCTGAACGTCGCACGGCGGCATCCAAGCTGCTCGACGACATAGCGGAAGGCCGCCCGCATCAGCGTCACGGACAGCCGATCGGCTGCGAGCGAAACCTCGACGTCATGCTCGGTCCAGACGTTGAAGACATAGCCGGCGATGATCCGACCGCGATCAACATGCGCCAAGGCAGTATAGGGCGGTTCGAAGGACACCCCGATCTTAGCCCCGACCCAGGCCGCGATATCGGCCCGAGGTTCCGAGACGATCAAAGCGGCGAGCCTTTTTCGTAAAGCACCGATCCGCCCACGACGGCAGCTTCCGAAACGGACCCTGATGAGCCCGAGATCAGGGCGCGCACTGTTGGGGCAAGTGCCGAACCCGCGCCGCCGGCAGAGGCGAATTTTCGCACCAGCGATATGCCCGGGAACTTCGAAACGCCCCAGATTGCCGTTCCCCATTTCGCCGCGGTGCTGTTTTCCACCGACGACAACAGCGCAGTCGGGATCTTCGTCTGATAGTCGACCGAGATCCCGGCATACATCAGCGTCGAGACCCCGATCTGCGCAGTCACGCCAATCAGTTTCGAGAATTTCGTCGAAAGACCATCGCCGAAGCGATTCCACGCCCCGACCATGATGGCATCGATCGACATACCATTATCGTTGGCCCCGGCTTCTGCCTCATAGACAGTGCCATCGCTGCCACCGAAGAATAGCCGATCTTGCCACGTCGCCCAGCAAGAGGCACCCATGCCGACGAAGCGGCACCAAGCCCCTGTCTCGGTGTTCATCACATACTGGTACGGTCCAAACGACGACGGCAGGTTGACGATAGCCATCTGGCGAGCCGGGAAGCTCGACAGCTGCCATTCCTCCGATGTCGTGCCGGCCGCCGCCACGGTCTCGCGCCAGGTCGGACCGATCTTTGCGGTGATGGCGCCCATACTGGTGGCGCCTCGATCGAGCTGGATGGCCTTGGTGATCGGCACGATTCCGTCGGTGGTCATTATTGCCAGGTCAGCGCCAACCGACAGCAGGCACCTGTTCGTGCCGAGCGGCCTGCCGAGTTTGAAGGTGCCGATCAGCCCCCAATTGGTCGAGCTTGACGGGTCCGACCCCTGAAAGACAATCACCTCGCCCTCGGATGACATCAGGACAAGACACTGCTGCAGGCCGGTCGAGACGGGGATGGTCCAAACGTTGATCGCCACCAGCGTACCGCCGTACTTCATGTTGCCGCCGACCGGCAGGACTGTTGCTGTGCCGCTGACGGCATCCGTCGCCAGATACCAGACGTTGGTCGAGTTCTTTTCGATGAACCACGGGCGGGACCGATAGGCCGTCACAGCGATCAGCAACGACGAATCCGGGATGCCGGTGATCATAGTCGTCGCGACATACGCCGTGGCGGTCGAGCCGGTCTCAAGCTGGGCGTTCGTCACGGTGCCGGCCACGGTGAGCGTCAGCGTGCCGGCGGCGGGCGTGAATGTGAGCGTCACCCTGTTGCCGACACCAGTTCCGTTCAGAACCCCGACATGGGCGCCAGACAGCGTGATCGATCCGGTGCCGAAGAAGCTCAGCGTATACGGCACGTTCTTGACCGCGACGTTCTGCGTCGCTGGGGCCGCGCTTCCAACAATGTAGTTGTTGGTCCACGACGAGCCGTTGAACAGCAGCGGTGTATCGAGACCGTTCACCAGCCGCAGATATTCTTGGCCGGCCGGATTGGTGTATTGCTGGAAGGACCAGTGAGCGCTGCTCTGCCCCGAGACGACGGCGGCGCCGACTGCACCCCCTGCCGTGACGTCGAAAATCTTATCCCCTGCCGCGGCGAAGAGCCGATTGCTGACACCGGAATAGGGAATGACGGTCTTCACATCACCGCCCAGGCCCGTTGCGAAGGCGAGGTATCCATAGCGAGCGCGGACGCGGTTGGCCTCCGGAAAAAAGTTATCAAGCTGAAACGCAGCATCCTTCGGCATGTCTGCCATCTCGACGTCGGTGCGCCATCCGCCGATCGGCGCAATCCAATCCTTGCTGGGAGAAACGCGGGTCTTTCCTGCGCTTGCCGGTATGGGTGTACGCGTCATGGGTTCGGAACCGTGATGACAACGGGCCAATAGTTCTCCGGGACCTGCCAGCGGTTGGGCAGAGAGATATCCATCGGGGCTGCGGCGCGGTCGGAGACGAGCG
>NZ_LYPL01000053.1 GCF_001662075.1 Rhizobium bangladeshense | reverse complement strand
TCGTCTCCGGCACCACCATGCATCACCATGCTGTTGTAGAAATACGAGCCGTCAAAGGCATCGACTCCGTCCGATCCGTTGTAGACGACGCGGTCCAGACCAGTGATGAACTCTCCGAATGGGCCAAGCGGCGTCGTGGAGCCAACGGGGCTGCCATGGATGCCGAGCTGCCAACCGCCGTTGCCGTCCGGTACCGCGTAATCACCGTCGCTCAGCGTGGATGTATAAGTGAAGGATGGCATGGTACCGCTTCCGACCACCGCTCCGTTTGTAAACAACGTGAACGATCCGTCCAGGGTCACCGTGAAGCCGATTGGATTTCCATCCAAATCCGTTTGCACGGAAGTCTGGCCGGAGAATTGCAGCCCGTACCCACCGAGATAAGCCACCCAGCCAGAAGCGTATCCGCCGTTGTAGACAAGGGGTGCTCCCCATACGTGTCCGAAGCTGCCAGGAACACTGACGTCGGCATTGATCACCATTTCGGCCATGACAAACCTCCCCCTCTGGACTGCGAACTGACAAGTCCATGCAGCAGCCATCCGCGAGGCGCGAACAGCGGCCATCAGCTGCATTAGAGGAAACTAAATACCGTTCCTGAATCAGGCGCATGACCCATTTGGGTCAAAAACGGCCTACAACCGTCTTCGCGGGAAGACGACAAAGCCGGGAAAGCAGGGCCACAAGTTCCGACTGCCTGTGGGTACCCGTCTTGCCGAAAACGGCTTTCAGTTGGTTTCGGGCGGTTTCATAAGATATGCTGCAGGCCTTCGCGACTTCTTCCAGAGACTGGCCGCTCGCGAGCCTGTATGCCAGTTTAGATTCTGCCGCTGAGAGCGAGAAACAGGCCTGGATGGCTGCCAGTCCTGGTGTCCGCCGCATCTCGGGATCAATCAGCACAGCGACAGCCTGGCCTGGTGCGAGGGGATTAAACGCGGCGTATTTAATACCGAGCACATGCGCAAGGATCGGGTAGAGGCCAGGCCTTGGCAGCGCCACTGGTGCTGCGGCGGAGGATGATCCGTCCACCAGGATTTGCTTCAGCGATCTATTGAATGCGTTCGTGGCATTCCTGTCGTAGGAGTACAGCCTGCTGCCAACGATGCCCAACGCGCCATCCATCATACTCTCCGCCGACGCGTTGAGCTTGACGACGTAGCCCCGCGCGTCAAAGACGATTGCAGCGATCTGACTCATTTCGAAAGCCTCAAGAGCCGAATCCACACGCGCAAAGCCGAGCATTCGCGACATCGCCGAAGCGGTGCCCAGCCGATGGGACAAGGTGGCCAGTGTCTGGAGTTGCGCCGGAGAAAATGGCCCCTGCGAAATAGAACGCTGAAGTGACAGAGACCAAAGAATACCGCTCGACGCCATCTTCACACAGGCGCACCACCGCAGTCGATGTGGCGCAAGGAATTCTTGGTAGTAGGGATGTCGCGCGATCTGGTCGGCCGAGAACAGATCGAGATCAGTGGCGATGCCCTTGCGTATGAGGTGAGGTGTCACTCCGTATCGGACATCATGCTCAATCCAGCCCCCCTTGATATAGGACTCGACCGCACCTGCCATGGATTCGGTCTGCGGAATTCCCGGCAGGTGGCTCTCGGTGTCGAAGAGCAGTGCTCCGACACAACCCGTGGCCCTTGAGACAACCTCCATCGCCCCGTTCCATTTTGTCGGATCAATAGCGGCTTCAACGAAAGCACGCTCTATCACCTCCAGGTCGAAATCGGTCCCCATTGCCATGTTCCCCCACTGATCAATTACTTCTCATCCAAGCAGCTTGTCGGCGGCAGCGTTGATGCGAAGTACATCCGCTGGCGTTGATTGCATCGAATGCAGTTCGGCACGTGCGATTCCCAACACGCGGGAATAGCGGCCACCGCAGCCAGTCCCGTGGAGAGCTCTGCCAACTGTCGCACTTTGTTTGGGGAAAATGGACCTTGCCCGATCGACCGCTGGAGGATAGCGCCGCCCAGAACTGATCACCCGCCGCCGCTTTCACAGCGGCGTACCACCTCAACCGCAAAGGGGCGAGGAACTCCCGGTAATAGGCACTTCCGTCGACATCTTCCGGAGTGATCAGGTCCAATTCTGTCGTCACTCCTTGCCGCTCAAGGAATGGCATCAGCCGATATCGTTCGTCGCGGTGACTCCAGCCGCGTGGCACATCCGGGAGGTTCGTCATGTCAATCAGCATTGCGCCGACGCTGCCTGCCGACCTTTCGACAGCGTCCATTGCCCTGTGCCGCCCGGAGGGATCAACCTCTGCATTGATCAGAGCTGTCCCGATAGCGGTTGCGGTGATGGCTACCCCATGCCCGAATTCCGTGATGTGTGAAAAAGAAGTTGGAAAACCGATTAGTCCATGCACGAGATATACACCAACGAAGTGCATACGCCGATTCCACCTAATGGCGGAGTGTCCGCACGCCTGAAGAATGGTCTTTCGCCGTCATCCTACTCAATTTGCTGATTGTTGTGCCCGGTCGCGGGGAAATTGCGGCTTTCGATTCTCTTCCAGTCCCCGAGAATGACATCAGGCGGCGTATGATCGGAGTCGATAACAAGGCTACAACCCTCAAGATCACTGTAACGACCTTCAACGGGCCTGTGGGTGGCTGTTGACGCCTATGTACCGGTTGGTCGAAGGACCAGGGCGCTGATCGCCCACCCCAGATTTGCGACCGGCGTCAGAGAGGCCGTCCGCCGGGCACGTTTTCGTAGGCTGACACCCCAAATCGCGATTGAAACTCAGAGTGGTGCACACATCGACGAGCTTGACGCCGCGGTCGTGTAGCAGCTTGGAGTGGTGGTTCCCTTAACGTTGTGTTCCCCGTTGCTTTTGCTCCTCAGCCGCGCGCCTTCATGTCCGTACCCGCTCCCTCCGGCACTCCCGCTTTGCTCAAGTCTTCAC
>NZ_LYPL01000052.1 GCF_001662075.1 Rhizobium bangladeshense | reverse complement strand
GGCCAGGGACTGTGTGAACTTGGTTGGTCTGCCTGTCATGGTCCTGCCTTCTGATCGGCTGGGTATTATCGGAGAACTCTGGTGTGCGCGAAGTTGCAGCGACGCCGCAACAAACGGCAGCTTTCCTCGTTCGGTGTGGCATTGAGCGCCTTGGGAGGAAGAGATGCGGCTGGTAGCATTTCATTACGCGGGTGAGAAAGACCCAATTGTCTTCATCAATCCGGAACAGGTCGTAGCCGTGCGAGCATTCACAAGCAGCACCCATATCTACGTGTCGGTGCTGCAGAAGGATGGGGGACCGAGCTACTACCCAGTCCGAGAGAGCCTCGATGAGGTGGTCGCACTACTGACCGGCCACCTCTAAGCCGGCGTAGCGCGGCACTTGCCTTTCAGCAGCTCCGCGCAAATTCATATGAGGGAGAACAGAGCAACCACAGGAGGATGAAATGGCCGACAACAAGAAAGCACTTAAGCAGGACCGCAAAAGGGTCTCCGCTGAGCAACCCTATGAGGTCAGCTATTTCCGGAAAAAGCACGGACTTACGGTTGCCCAGGCAAGGGACATTATCAAGAAGGCCGGAAATAACAGAGACAAGGCTAACGAGCTCGCGGAGCAGCAAAAGAAATAGGCCAGTCGAGCAGCATTGCGACCAGGTATACCCCTACTGTTTATCGGAAACGGAGAAATACTACCTATAAGTTATTATTGTTGACGTCTGTACAAACGGTATAATGGACAGGAATTAATAACGCCGGGGGGCCGTTATAATGCGTTTCCTGCTTCTTGTAATCTTCAGCATTTGTTCAACTGGTTTCGCGCTGGCCTGCAGCCTGGACGAGTTGTCCAGCTGTCAAAACCTGAACCAATCTTGCATCAGCTTATGCCTCACCCATCAAGACGCCACCCTGCGAGACAACTGCCTCTATGGCGGCGACGGCTGCAAAGTAAGATCTGACGCCTGCTATGCTCAATGTCCCGCGTTCCGCCTGATTAAACCGAAAAAGACACATCGGATTACATTAACCCAGTCTGCGTCTCGTTAGTTGAATTTCAGTCGACTTCTAGTCACGCGCGTGGTTTACTAGAAGATGTAAATTCAGTTGAGGGGATCAACCATGAAATACTTCAGAACCGCTCTCGCAGCGGCCGTATTCGCTTTGTCTGCAGCCAGCGCTTTCGCCCATGGCGGCGGCCTCAACAAAAATGGCTGCCATACCAATCACAAGACCGGCGACTATCACTGTCATTGATCGTTTGGCACAGGCGAATGGAGGTAAGACTATGCCGATTTATGCGGTAGAGCTGAAGCGGCCAATCGAGCAAGCGGGGCACCTAGCCATTGCGGACGATCGATCGCTCACAGACCTGGCAGACACCCTTTATGGGGCAGGTTTCATAGAGACGACCGATGTGACCGCCTTCCCAGGTCGGGCTAAGCGCGAAAGACGAATGGTCCTCTTTCTGGGCGACGTAAGCCGTATCTACGCGGACGATTGATCAAGTTGCGGAGCATGTGGGACACAAAAGCGTCCGGCAAATCCTGAACGCATTTCTTCCATCGTGCGGATTGCTGTTTATCCGCGTGGACCGGCGCTCTGCGCACTGAACATCCACAAATCAGTGCGCAGAAGATAACCGAAGGGTTATGGTTATTCAAGCCCGCCACCCAGATTACCCAACGTTTTCATCGTTTCTGTTATGAATGCACGCGAGGAAGGCGTGGCCAGGCTGGATGACAGGCCTCCTCCAAGCTCCGTGAATTGAGCCCTTCGTATTCTCCGGGTCGAAGATTTCGCGCGGCGCCCTGGCTGCTTCCGATCGAGTTCCTCTTCCCGCTGCCGGCGAGCACGGGCAAGAAGGAAGTTCTGTTCCTGCTCCCACTCGATGTAGCGCAGTCTGTCGATCGTCTCCTGGGGAAACTCGAACGGCATGGGGCGCTGTTCGAACGATTTGGTGAAGCGCAGGATCTTGCTCACGCCGTTCACCTCTTCGACCTTTCGGAAATCGTCAGGCCCGATGTTGACGAACATGTATCCTACGAAGGTGGGGAAGCGACGCTCGATCCAATGGCCTTGTCGATGATGGCGGACTTCGATCCGATAGCTTGGCATGAACGCTTCGAAGCCCTCGTTTCGAAGGTTCCGCTCTATGATGCTTTCGCCCTTCCGGTCCTGCCCTTCCCGCATTGATGGGCAACGCTGCGCGCCAGGCGCGGCCTTCACTGCAAACCATGTCTCAACCGGCGCGCATCGCCTGGCCTCGCCTTTCCTTGCCTGAAGGAATTCGGTTTCCGAAACGGCTTCAGCGTTCGGACGTCCGGAAACTCTCACGTTCATGCCAGCCTCTTCTTGATCAGGTTGCGACGCTCCGGCGTCATCCGCACATAAGAAGGACGCCAGTTTATCGGGTTGGGGGAGAAGACGCGTCTGGGCGGGTCGATCTGATACCAGTCGCCGTCGGCGTCGAGGAAGAACTGCAATCCCTCTGCTGCGAAGTGGCCCACCATATCGTCGAAGAGCAGGTCGCAGATCAGTCCAGTACCGCGCGGCGCCGAGCTCATCGGACGCCACGGGTTCTCTCGGTCGTGTGCTTCTCGTTCCTGTCGTTCCCTGATGGTCATCCTTGCTCCTTTCTCGCGCTGGCCGCCTTCTCTGCGAGGTACGTTGCCGGATCGATCCGCCTCACCTCGGAAGCAGCTCCGAAAGTGCCGAGCTTATGGTCGCGGTATGCGCGCTCGCCGGCCGGGTCGAACTTGGCGGCCGCGACCGATCGCACCCAGCCAGGCGCCTTTGCGGCATTGACCTTCATCCGGTGTTCGTCCCTGGCCGCCTCTCTCTTGCTCACCTTCTTTCCGGTGCGCTTCGCTGGCTTCTCCGGCTTGCCCCAGAAGACTTTCCTATTGCTGCGAGGCTTGCCAATCGTGTCATGGTCGAT
>NZ_LYPL01000004.1 GCF_001662075.1 Rhizobium bangladeshense | reverse complement strand
AGGTCGGCGTCGAGGCGCTTGCGCGCCGGGTTCGGCACCTTTGCCGTTTTGATGGCATCGAGATTTGCCGGCGCGTCCCCGACCTGGATCAGTGCGACCATGCCCATGCCGGCATGTGGCGTGCATTTGACGACGTAGGCGCCGGGGACGTCGAACTTGGTCTGGAATTCCTCGTTCGGCTTCGATTTGAATTGCGCCGCGCCGTCCGGAATGAGGCCCTTGTACGTTTCGACGTTGTGGCTCTTGTCGGTTGGTACGAAGGTGACGGTGTCGCCGGGAGCGATCTTGACGAACCCAGGCTCGAAGACCATGACGCCCTCGGCGCCCTTGTTGAGCATCTGAATCTGATGATCGGCGGCCATCGACGGCGCGGCAGACGCAACGAGAACCGCAGCAACGGCGATCAGACCGAATTTCGAACGCATTTTTCATATCTCCTTTTTGCAGGCCGGATCTGGCCTCGCGGACGACCCTAAGACATCCCTACAAGTCGCTCTTTGACTTTGGTCAAGCATCGATAAGATCATCGTTTGAAAGCCGGACGCCGCGAAGGAACCAAACGCGATGGCGCTTTTCCCGTGACTGCTTGGTCGCCAACCCTAGGTCGAATCTTCGGAGGGTGGTAACGGACCGTGGCGCGTTTCAAATCTCGCGTAGATAATCTTTAAGAGCTTCGAAAGCCATTGGCTTTCCGTAGCGATAGCCTTGTGCGGAGGGACATCCGAGCGAGAGAAGAAATTCCTCCTGCTCCTGCGTCTCGATTCCCTCCGCAATCGTTTCGAGCCCCATCTCGAGACTCATGGCGATTAAGGCACGGGTGATCGCCGCGTCTCGCGGCTTTGTCGCAAGTTCTGAAACGAAACCGCGGTCGATCTTAAGCTTCGTAAGTGGATAACGTTGCAACGAACTGAGCGACGCGTAGCCGGTTCCAAAATCATCGAACGCGATGCCGACGCCGATGTCGCGCAGCATGTTCATGGCATCGAGCGACTTGTCGTCGTTGTGCAAGGCAATCGTCTCCGTTATCTCGAGCTCGAGCAGCTCCGCGGCCAGACCGTGCCTGTCCAGAGCCTGCGAGACCTTTTTGCAAAGAATTGGCGCCTGCAGTTGCTCAGGGAAGAGGTTGACGCCCATTCTTATGGAGCGGCTGCTTGACGCGTTAAGAAGCGAGGCGACCCTGCAGGCTTCGTCCAACGTCCACCAGCCGATCTCAAGTGCGAGCGCGCTCTGCGCGAGCGCGGGCAGAAACGTCCCTGGCATCAGCATGCCTTTTTCTGGATGCTGCCAACGGATCAGTGCTTCCACTCCGAAGATGGTTCTGGATCTGATGTCGACTTGTGGCTGGAAATGGAGGACTAGCTGGCGAGCGCGGAGAGCCTGAAGCAGTTGATCCCTCAAGGCGCGACGCTCATTAGTCTCGCTCCTCATTTCCGGCTCGTACATACGGGCCGACCTGCCGCCCGACTTGGCATTGGCAAGCGCGAGATCTGCGCTTGCCACGACCTCGTCGGCGTCGCCGCCGTCCACGGCGGCGATCGCAATCCCGATGCTAGCTCCAAGGTCCAGCACCTGTCCGTCGATTTCAAATGGTCTTGCAAAAGATTCCAATATCGCCTGGGCAAACGCCATGGCGGCCCGCCGGTCGTTCACGCCGGGCAGCAGCACCGCGAATTCGTCACCGCCGAAGCGCGCCACCTCGGCATTTGCAGGAAGACTATGCGGCAGTCTCACTGCCACCGACTGCAAAAGGGAATCCCCCGTCACATGACCGTGCACGTCGTTCACGTCCCTGAAGCCGTCGATGTCGATCATCACGACAGTCGAGCGCCCGCCCGCCATCATCTCGCCCTCGAGGATCTCCGTAAAACGGCTTCGATTGTGAAGCCCCGTCAATTGATCCTGACTTGCGAGGCGCAGGAGACGGCTGTCCCTCTCGCGCCGTTCGGTGATGTCTCTTATCACCGCACCAGCACCCATTTCGCGGCCGTCATGCCAGGCGCAGAGTGTCAATTCGATTGGAAACTCGCTGCCATTCCGGCGCACTGCGTACACTTCGACCGCTTTGCCGCCGAGGTTCAGTTCTTCTCCAGCCATTGCACGGGCGAAACCCCGCGCGTGCGAGCTGCGCAGGCGTTCTGGGATGATGATTTCAACGGGCTGGTCGATCATTTCATCCCGCGCGTAGCCGAAAAGACTGGCGGCCGCCCGGTTCACAAATCGAATACGGCCGCGCGGATCGACCGAAATCAGCGCGAGCTTCGTTGCGTCGGCAAAGTTGGCGGCGACGGCCATGTCGAACCCCGGAATGGCCGGTGACGCCAACGAGGTCGGCGGGGCTGCCACCGCGACACTCGAAAGGGCCGCGCGGCCAGCCCCGACTTCGCATTCGATATCATCTGATGTCATCAACCCACCACCTGCTGTTGCAGAAACCCTATGTCGAAAACATTAGTGAAGATTGAAGTTCCGGATTTTATCGAACGAGAACGATGAGCTGACGGCCTCCCGACTACCTGGCGCATGAGGATATGGGTCAGAGCTCCGACAGCGCCTTGTCGACGCGCTCCCTGGCCTTATTGGGCAGCTTTGCGGACTTGATCTTATCAAGGTTCGCGGGAGCGTCACCCACGACGACGACGGCCTCCGTGCCCATGGGGAAATGGGGCAGACACTTGATCACGTAGGCGCCCGGCAGAACGTCTGCTTGACGGTCTCGTTGATCTTACCCCGGAAGGCCGCGGCGCCGTCCGGAATCATATCCTTCACCGTCTCGGCGTTATGAGCTTTATCGATTGGGACGAAAGTGACCGTGTCACCCGGCTTCACCTTCGTCAAAAGGGGGTCGAACACCATGACGCCGTCCGCGCCCTTGTTCAGCATGTGGACTTCGAAATCGGCCGCAGCCGCCGAACCAGCGATGACTGCGGCGGATGCTGCCAGAGCAAGAGTTGCAATCGATTTAATCGGCTTCTCCTTCGTCGTTCCCGTGGGATTAGAGACGACGGCCCATGCGCGCATCAACGCCGCAGCCTCTGTTTACGACACTCGTTCATGCCTTGCTTTCGATGCGCGAGGGGTTTCCGGCCTCGTCGACGACGTGGATGGTCAGGTCAATGGAGGACCGCGCGATCCTTCGGATGGCGATCTCGTCCAGCACGTTGAAGGAGGTCGAAAAGGCGTCGGCGGTGGTGGCGTCGCCGGCAACGACGCTTACGCGCTGATAGAGCCGAGGCGTGCCGCCGCTTCGCGGATCAAGGATATGGCCGAAACGAGCCGCCTCGTCGAAGTGAAAACCGGCGGCGCTTGATGTCGCCACGGCCTTGTTGACGATGTTCAGGATTTGATCGGGACGATCGTCCTCTCCTTCGGCCAGGCCGATGCGCCACGGGGTTCCATCCGGTCGGGAGCCAATCGCCCGATCCTCTCCCATGTCGACGAGGCAGCTCGTCACTCCAGCGTTGCGAAGCATGTCGACGACGCGATCGGTGATGTAGCCCTGCGCGATTCCATTGAGCGTGAGCGCCATGTTGGGGCGCATGACGATCCGGTCACGGTTGAACTTGACGCCTTCGAAGTCGACCCGTTTCAGCACGGAGGCGACCTCCGCTTGCGCGGGACCGGCCGGGTCCGGATCGATCGCGGAGAAATGTCGGTAATAGAGCTTCCAAAGAGGCTGCACCGTGGGATCGAAGGCGCCGCCTGTCGCCTCCCAGAAACCACGGCTCCTTTGGAGCAAGGACACCAGGTCCTGGGGAGGGGCGACCAAGGCGCCCACCTTGTTCAATTCGGTCAGGGCGGAATCGTCGCGGTAGAGGCTGAACACTTTCTCCAGCCTGGAAACTTCCGCGACGACCAGGGCGACAAGACGTGTAGACTCGACTGGATCTTGATGGTTCAGGATCATCGTCGCCGGCGCACCAAGAGCCTGTCCGCTCCAAGTCAGAGGACGAGCGGCGGCCTCAGCGCGCGTCAACAAGGGCAGTCCGGCCGCCGCGGCAAAGATGGCGATGGCGCGACGACGACTGAAGGTCCTAGCCATGTTCATGTGCCTCCACTTTTTTGTCTTCACCGGCCGGGGCTTCCGTGCCGATCTCCGCACCGGCTCCCAACACGTATTCGCGGGGAACGTCGGCGAATGCAACGACGCTGCCGCCGTGCTCGCCCGCGAACAGCGTTGCCGCCTCCTTCGTCGAAAACGGCACCGTCTCCTCGGCGCCCATGCCCCCGCGAAGCGAGCTGCCGATGACGTAGAAGGCTTTTCTAGCGTCTATCCAGTTGTCCGCGCCGGGCTTCTCCCAGTTTGGAGCCTTGCTCATGTCGGAAACGTAGATCGCCGCGAGGTCCTTCGGTTCCTCTGGTAGCATCGTGAAGGCCAATGTATCGCGCGCCGAAGAGAACCAGATAGGCTCTCCAATCTGTGCGTCGAGGATGACCTGACCCTTTGGTCCGGCATGCTCGAGGACGTTCATCCCGCAGTACCTGCCGATCGCTTCCGTCGTGAGCGCGAACGGAGCGGGAGGGACAGCCTCCCCCTTTTCTTCGCATCCGCCAAGCAACAGCGTGCACAGGAAAACCAAAGCCAAGAACGCGGTCCTCATAGTTCCCTCCTGGAGAATGTCATGGCGGCAAGTGCAAGCGGACCAGCGGTCCAGAGAGCAAGCGCAGTCAGCAAGGTCGTGGTGCCAAGCATGGTGTGCTCCGCCACGCCTCCCATGCCGGAAAGAGCTCCTGCGCTTCCAGATCCGAGGTTGAGCAAGCGGTAGGCGTCTGTCGGATTGATGAGAAGAAGAGCGTCGAGCAGCCCCGCTGGAAGAGCATGTCCACCTGCGGCGACCAACGTGCCAAGCAACGCCATGTCGTAGATGAGAACGAAGAACAGCCACACCCCGATGGCGATGCCTCCCGCGGTGCTGCGTTCACCTGCAAGCGCGCTGACGAGATAGCCGATCGCGACGAACACGCCGCCCAGAAGGATCGATGACGCCAGCATAGCTGCGAAAGCCGTCCAGCTCGTCGCATCGATCTTCGCTCCGGTTGCCGCCAGTGCGACGGCGGCAGCCCCATAGCCAAGAAGCGTCGCGAAGGAAAGAATCGCAATGTGTCCGAGAAACTTGCCCAGGATCACTTGGTTTCGCCCTACGGGGTAGCTGAGGAGCAGAAGCATGGTGCCCCGTTCCATTTCGCCTACGATCGCGTCATGGGACAAAAGGAGTGCGATCAGCGGCACCAGGAAGATGGTTAGGCTGGAAAGGCTGACGATCACTACGTCGAGCTGATCTGTTCCGACATTTCCGGTCGGCGCGCTGCCGAGAAAAGAAAGGGTCAAGGCGAGCGCTCCCAGGAGAAGCGTTGTCGCGAGGACCCACCTGTTTCGAAGGCCCTCGCGAATTTCCTTCGAGGCGATGATGATCACGTTCTTCATGAAGTTATCTTTCCGGCGCCGAGGAAGTGTGCGTAGAGATCATCCAAAGTAGGTTCGGTGACCTGAAGATCCGCGATGTCATCGGGACAGGTGGTAACTTCCTTGAGGAGGGCGATCTTGTCTTCCATCGCCACATCAGCCTCCAGTCTGCCGTCCTCCGTTGCCCTCCAGGCGGCACGTCCGTTCGTGAAGCTCCGAACTGTCGCCCCAGCGGCGAATTTCACACTGACGCGGGTCAGCAATCGCGCAAGACCGCGCAAATGGTCCATCGTCCCATCGGCGACGACCACGCCCTTGTTGACGATCAGCAAACGGTCGGCCCGGTCTTCGAGTTCGGTCAGGGCGTGCGACGACACGAGTATCGTGGTGCCCTTCGAACGGAGTTCGCTCAAGAGATTATAGAACCTGCGCCGCAACGCCGGATCGAGGCCGCTCGTCGGCTCGTCGAGGAGGAGGAGGCGCGGCTCCCCAAGGAGGGCCTGCGCCAGCCCGAGCCTTTGGCGCATTCCCTTCGAATAGGTACGGACAGGTCTGTCGGCGGCGTCGGCGCCGAGTCCGACACGTTCCAGAAGCTCCAGCGGATTTGAGGGACCGACGTGCTTCAGCCGAGCGTAAAAGGCGATTGTTTCGCGGCCGGTCAAGGCGGCGTGGAAGGCGACGCTTTCGGGCAGGTATCCGAGTTTCTTGCGAACGGCGACGTCGCCCGCCGCCGGATCCTCTCCCATGACGTTGATGCTGCCGCCCGACGGGCGGATGAGGCCGAGCATCAATTTGATCAGCGTGGTCTTGCCTGCCCCGTTGTGGCCGACGAGCGCCACCGTTTCGCCCTCGTTGAGCGTGAAGGAGACATTCTTGACCGCTTCGACGTTGCCGTAGCGCTTGGCTATGCCCGATAGGACGACCGTAGGTTTCCTCATTGGCGAACTCCCGGTGGAATAGGCCGTTCCATCAATGGATGACTATCGACCACGCCGCCAGGAAGCAGGGCGGGGAACTGGGCCTGGGCCCAGCGGATGAGCTGGACGGCAGGGCTTGTCGTAAGGATCTTCGCCTGCGGCGACGTCCACAAAACCTTGTCCACGAGATCGTTGGGTCGGTACGGACTGTCGCCAATGCCGTCGCCGTCAAGGTCGAAGGCGGGATTGTCGCTCCAGTAGTTGCCGCGGCCTTTCTCCGACCAGTCCAGATAGCGGGATCCCACATATTTCACCTGGTTGCGGTTGCTGATGAAGGAGTTTCTGCTCATGGTGTTTCCTTCCGACCCGGCGGTGAAATGGATGCCGATCGCGCAGCCGTTGAACTCGTTTTCAATGAACTGGTTCTTGTTGGCGTTGTAGATGAAGACGCACTTTTCCGGACCGAGGCCGAAGCCGGCCACGTCTCCCTTGGCCTGGGGTTGGCCGTCGCCCGTAGGCAGCTCGTGTGTCGAGGCGCGCGATCCGGCCGACGCCCACCGGGTTTCCGGCTGCAGCCGCCCGCGCACGGTGTTTCCTCGGACTAACGAGCTGTTGGCGGAGTTCAGGAGGATTCCATGATCACGGTCGCCGTCTGAGACGTTGTCGACGATCTTCAGCCGGCTCGAGAACATTATGGCGTAGCCCACCACGTTTCCAACCGAGACGTTGCCGCGGATTTCACTGTCGTTGGTGTACATGTAGTGAATGGCGAAACGAAGGTCGTGGAAGCGGTTTTCGCTGAAGACGTTGCGCTTGCTGGCGTTAGTGGCGATGCCGTCGCGACCGAAGCTGATGTCGTTTCCGACGACTTTCGCTCCCGGAGCATTCCACACCGTCACGCCGTTTCCCGCTTCGCTGAGTCGGCCCTCCCTGATGCCGACGATCCGGTTTCCGCGTGTCATCGAGTCCTCCGCGCCATGGATGTAAACGCCGTAGAGGTTCTCCGCTACGACGTTGTCCTCAATGACCGCCCCCTTCGCGATTTCAGTTGCGAAGATGCCGGAGTCCATCGTTTCAAGATCTGTGCCCGATCCCCGGATTTCGAGGCCGCGCAACGTGACGTCCGCCGCGTTAATCGTTACGACCGTTCCCCGGCCCGTTCCGACTATGGCAGCGCCAAGGTCACCTTGTAAGGTCACCGGCTTATTGATTGTCAGCGGCCCGACATAACTGCCGGCACGCAGGATGATTCGGTCACCCGCAGCGGCCTGATCGACGATCGCCGCCAGGCTCAGTCCTTCGGAAGGCGTGACGATCCGATCCCCGGCAGAGGCGTCTGAACTGATGGCGGCCCAGAGGGCCGCCATGGTAGCGATTGCAGCTTGCCGCATCATGCCGACTTCGGTTCGACGAGCATTCTACCCTTCATCTCCATGTGCATGGCATGGCAGAACCACGAGCAGTAATACCAATAGACGCCAGCCTTTCTTGCCTTGAAGGTGACGGAAGAGGTCGCCTGTGGCCCGATCTCCATATTGATGCCGTAGTTGACGATCGCAAAGCCGTGCGTCAGGTCCTCGACTTCGTCGATGTTCGTGACAAAGACGGTCACCTCGTCGCCTTCCTTGACGGTGAAAGTTTCCAGGCCGAAGGCAGGCGCGGAAGACGTCATGTAGACCCGGACCTTGTCACCATCGCGGATCACTTCGGAGTCCGTCATCAGATCGATATTGTCCTTCTTCGCTTGAGCTACCGCATCAGCAAAGAATGGATCGTCGCGGCTCCAGAGATTGACTGGGTTGATCTTCGAGGCATGTACGATCGTCGCGTCATGCGGCTCGGCGAAGGTCGGATTGTCGTGGACAAGAACCATCTCCTCGCCAGAGATGTCGATGAGCTGGTCGCTCTCCGGCTTCAGCGGGCCGACGTTCAGATATCGGTCCTTCGAGAATTTGTTTAGAGAAATCAGCCATTTGCCATCGGCCTCCTTAGTCTGGCCCATGGAGGTGTGATTATGCCCCGGCTGATAGTGGACATCGAGCTTCTGACGGATCGGATTGACTTTCTCACCGGCGAATGCGCGCTTGGCATCCTCTATGTTCCATTTGCAGATCTGGCTGTCGATGAAGAGGGTGGTGTAGGCGTTGCCTCGACCGTCGTAGGCCGTGTGCAACGGACCGAGGCCAAGTTCAGGTTCTGCGACCACCGTGTCTCGCGGCTGGATCTTGTCGTCGAAAAGATCGTCGAATTTGCGAACGTCGAAAACGGTGACCGTCGGAGAGAGCTTGCCCGCGGCGACCGCATGAATTCCATCGGGCGCGGTGTTCATGCCGTGCGGTCCGTTCGAGACAGGGATGTATCGCGTGTACCGCGACCCATGACGCCCGTTGATGACGGGGACGCCGTTGATTTCCTTGTAGTCGCCGCTTTTGACCGCCTCCTCGATGCGCTTCAAGTTGAAGACCACGACCCAGTCCTGGTCTTTACCCATCATCTGCTCGAGATTGACGCCGCCTTCGGAATTATAGCAGGTCGAATAGCAGTACTTGCCTTGATAGTCGGCGTCGACGTTGTCGAGATTTCCGTCGACTATCACTTGCCAGGCGACTTTCATCGTCTCCCCATCGACTGCAGTGAAAACAGCCTGATAGCTCTTGGGATCGTCCAGGATCTTTCCGTCGTTGGGGATCGGAACCCCATCCTCGCCGTTGCAGAATACGTAGCCGGTCTTGGGGTATTTTTGGACGCGCAGACCGTGGACGGTATGCTGGTTGGGGAGTTCGATGATCTTGTCGCATTTCATGACGTCGAGACGGATGCGGCAGACGCGGGTGTTGGCCTTGTCGTTGGCATAGAGGTAACGTCCGTCGTAGGTGCCGTCGGTCTGCGAGGGATGCGGATGGTGCAGATCGCCGTTGTGGTAGACGCCGCCCTGGTCCTTGAGAAATTCTACCGTCTGCGGAAGAAGTCCTTCGGTCAGGACTTTCCGGCTTTCGTTGGTCTGGCCCCATCCCGTCGCACTGCAGCGATTGAAGACCGGGATGCGCATCATTTCACGCATCGAGGGGACGCCGACGATGCGGACTTCCCCGCTTTGGCCGCTGGAGAAGAACGTGTAATATTCGTCAAGTTCTCCGGGCTTGACCTCCGAGGTCTGGCGACGCCCTTCCGCTGCCATCGCCGGAGAGGCGATCCCGCCTGAAAAGTTGAGGGCGCCGCCGGCCGCTGCCGCTCCGGCGGCAGCGGCCATCGCCGTCGTCCCGAGTAGCTGGCGTCTGTTGAAGCGCCGCTGATTGTCTTCCGTTGACATGCTTCTTTTCCTTCGTTGTGGTTGCGACGGAGCGTCGCATTGCCGATTAAGCTCGTTCGATCGGTTTGCCGTTGTGGGTGACGACCGTTCTTGGTGGTTTTTCGCCGCGTGACTCCGGCGTGGAAAGCGCCATGAATTTCTCGCGCTTCAGCCGGACCTGGATCATGTGCGGGCAGCGGTGATCGTCATGGTAGAGTTCCTGGCAATGCATGCAGTAGATGCATTCGTTGACATTGATCTGGCCCTCGGGATGGATAGACTGGACAGGACATTCCTTCGCGCAGCGCTGGCAGGGCGAGCCGCATTCCGGGTAGCGTTTCAGCCATTCGAACATGCGAATTCTACCTGGTATCGCGAGGGCGGCTCCAAGCGGGCACAGGTACCGGCAATAGAAGCGCTCGATAAAGAGGCTTGCAAAAAGCAGCGCGGCCGCGAAGACGACGAAAGGCCAGTCCCTGACGAACTTCAGAATGATGGCGGTCTTGAAAGGCTCGACCTCGGCCGCCATCTCGGCGTAGGAAATCGAATAGAACGACAATCCGAACAGCCCGAGGAAGATCATATATTTGATTGGCCAAAGGCGCTCATGAAGACCCCATGGCAGCTTGATCTGGGGCACTTTGAGGCGCTTGGCTATATTGCTCAGCAGCTCCTGCAGCGCGCCGAAAGGACATAGCCAGCCACAAAACGGGCCGCGCCCCCAGAACAGCAGCCCCGCCGCGACCGCTGCCCAGAGGATGAAGATCAACGGCGCCGCGAGGAAGAACTCCCAACTGAAATTGGTGATCAGCGCGTTCGTGAATGTCAGGACGTTTACGACGGATAGCTGTGCGTTGGCATACCAGCCTAGCCAGACCAGGGTGAATACCAGATAGCCGTTTCTCACCCAGGCGAAGAGCGCCGGCCGCTTGACGAGCCAGTCCTGGATAAAGAAGATTGCCGTCAAAACGAGAAGCGCGCCTGCGGTGACGCCGATGTTGACGCGGTTGAGGCTCCAAATGCGCATCCACAACGGCGGTTCGTCCGTTTCGTTCGCCGCTTCGCCCGGCACCACGACCGGTGGCGACGGAGCGGCGGCTTTGGTCACGTTGTAATATTGCGAAGGCAGCGTATATCCGACATTGAACGGGATGACCGACTTGTCGCGGGCGCCAGTGCTGCTTCGCTGCGCCAGCAGTTGGAGTTCCCACGGCTCCGTGACGTCGAATGCGAATTCAGGTGGTACCACGAAGAGCGCGATTTCCTTCAGATCCGGGGCGTCGGCGGCTGCAAGCGCGGAGATTCGGGTGTGGTAGCGATCCCGAAACCTCAATCCTTGTCCGTCCTGCAGCAACTCGATGCGGTCGAATATGCCTCCTCTGACGTAACCGGATCCTTTGAAGGAGTAGGCCCCGTCGCCGGCTACGATGATTGCGGACTGCCCCGGCTGCAGGCGGGTCTGAAGACGCTGGTAGCCGGCGTCCCCAAGAAGGGTCTTTCCGATGGAGGGGACGTTGACCGGCGCGACGTAGAGATCGATGAAGCGGTCCTCCGGATTTGATGTTTCCGGATGGGACGCGGCGTCCTCATGCCCGGCATCCTGAAAGGCTTTCGAAACCTCTCCGACCGAGAGCCGGAGGCTGCGGACCGAACCGTCACCCAACAGGGTCTGCCAGTCGCTGACATTCGTCTTCGCGAGGTCCAGAGCTTTCACATCGGCCAGAGGTTTGGCGTCTGCGGCGCCGTCTGGATGCAACCTGTTGCTGCGGATGAGCTTGACTGCGGAGCGGATTACGCTGTCGCCCATGACCAGCACGGTTACGGTAGCGCCACTGACGATCTCGACCTGCGGAGGCCGATCTTCGCCCGCCGCTACCCGTCCAAGATTTTTGCCGATAATCGAGTTCAACGCCGCAACCACTTTTGCCTGCGGGATGCCGATCAAGACAATCGGCTCATGATGGTCGATAAGCTTGATGCCACGCACCACGCCCGAGGCGTCGATGCCGACGGCGATATGGATCGGCTTGCCTGAGTAGCCGGTGGAACTGGTGAAGTCCGACGTCAGATAGGCGTAGCCGACCATCTCCGTGCCCCGGTAGACCGGTGCGATCGGCGGCTCGCCCACCGGTTCACCGAATCGCTCGGCGCCATCGAACAGTTCGCTGGGTTGAACTTTCTGTAGATAGGCCGGGAGATCGCCTGCGGAAGACGGAGTTGACAGCAGGACAATCGCGACGCCGATCGCTGTTAGCAACAGCACCAAAGTGCGCCACGTGGCGCTGCTTAGCGTTTGTGATACCATTCTACTGGACTTCCATAAGTTTCCCACGAGGGCCGGCACAGGTATAGGTCGAAAAGCTAGCGGGTCTTTGACGAGGATCAATCTTGGGCGCGCTAACTTTTGTGAAGATACGCGCAAGCGACGCGGGAAAACTGCCGCTGCAACGACCGATCAAAGGGGTATGAAATGCCGTCTGTTAACCGCGAACCGTGGGAACTCAGCACCCTGGAAGATCTGCTGTCGCTTGCCGCGCAAATGGAACAGGAGGCGATCGACGGCTACGTCGCACTGGCCGACAGGATGCGGGAGATGAAGCGTCCGGATCTCGCTGAAATTTTCGAAGCACTTGTCATCGAGGAGAAAAGCCATTTGGCCAAGGTCGTCGACTGGCAAGAAGCGGGTCCACGCCCAAACCGTCAGGTCGTCGGCGGAAACCGAGAGGAACTCTTTGACGACGAGGGGGCGGGCACGGTCGCTCCCGACATGCTTAGCGCATATCGAGCATTCTCAATGGCGGTGCGAAACGAGGAACGGGCTTTCGTGTTCTGGACCTATGTCTCCGCCCATGCGCAGTCGGACGAGATCAAAAGCGCGTCCGAGCGGATGGCGCGCGAGGAGTTGGGACACGTCGCGAAACTGAGACGAGAGCGGAGGCTGGCATTCCACAGCGAACGAGACAAGATGCTGACCATCGGCGCGGTCGACATCGCCCCGCTAGAGCAAAGGCTGGCGCTGCACGTCCAGTCGATAGCTGCAGATGCGAGCGGTGGAGAAAGTAGAGAGCTGCAATCCCTGGCGCAACAATGTAGCGAGCGCGCTGAATCCTTGCGCAAATCGCCCTTCGTAAGTGCTTCGCTGTCGCTGAGATCGTCCTCGTCCGCCATCGAACGGCTCATGCCGTTGTGTGAGACACTCGCCGAGTGCTATCTGGATATCGGCGCGACGGCTACCAGCGATGAGGAGGCCAACCGGTCCAACTCGTTTGCGGGGCAGCTAATCGACTGCCTGAGAATGCTGCGAAGCCTTCCACCGTCCTACTTGTCGGGCGACGATGTTTGACAATGTCGTGGCGACACTTCGGCGAAGCGGAATCCCATCTAGGGACACTGAAAGAGTCTAAACGCGTCTAGGTTCGCGACCCTCGCTCCTCTTGAAGACAATCTTCCCCCTATCGTTGCTCAATACGCAACAGGCTGATCGGGTCGATGAGACTGTCATCAACTACTCGGTGGCAGTTGCTACATAATTGCTTAAAATTGATCCCTCGTGGCACCTGCTCCTGAATGACGCAGCGTACGGCGCCGCGCGCAACGCCGAGGTGCGCCTTGGTTGCCTCCCGCTGCGGAGCTTGGCTTGCGGGCTGGCCGCCAGTTGATCTGCATCAACGCTGCAAGGGCAAATCGCCCGTAAGTTCTCGCCGTCGCAACGGAGAAGAGTCCATGCCCGCAAACACCGTCATTCCTATCGGCGACGTCGACCTTTCCACTGCGGTAAGAAGGCGCTTGGAACTTGAACTCGGACTGACGCACGACGTCGTGAAGGTTACGGTTCTCAATGGCGAGGTGACCTTGCGCGGAAGGATGGCGTGTCCGTTGAAAAGGGAAGCAGCGAAGGTCACTGCGGAGTGCGTGCGCGGCGTGCGCAGGGTTCTCAACGACATTTCGACGGCATATTACGTGGCCGGAAGTCCAGCCGATCGCCCGCTAGAAGGCTGCGCATCCTGTCAACACGGTAGTCGCTCGGGGGACTCCGCCGCTTCGACCAGCGCTGCAGCCTCGCCAAAGCTTGCGACGAGACGAGCTTGCCGCCATCTTCGTCGCCGACCAGGCCACGATCGTCGCGCAGAGTCGCCGAATTCCCTGAATCGAGCTTGATTAGAGACGGCTGGTCCGCTGCGCGTTGGCGCCTGCGATCCGAGGCCAGGTGACCGGCCAATCGGAGGGCCCGGCCAATCCGATGCCGTGTCTGGCTCCCCGCAGAATGACTTTTGCAACCAAGCCGCCGCCGTACCCGGCCGGCGAGTAGCTTGGTCGCTTTCAACGGCGGGCTACGCCGGCCATGGACCGCCGGCGACGTTGTGGTTGGTGGAAGGATCGCGTGGGATCAATTCGCTCCAAAGGACGAGTTCAGCAGGTTGATCCATGATGCGCCACAATGGATCTTTCATTTCCGCCTCAAATCGTGTGCGAGCTAGCGCAACTGGCCTGGCATCGCTGATTGTCGGAACACGGCTAGAGAGGTGGTCCGCAATGAGACCATTGCACGGACACGATGCTGCTCTGCCATCCCCTCAGATCCGATGTCCAGACCATGCGGTCGCTGCGTGGATTTTCGCGGGAGATAGCCATCAATCGCTTCAGCATGAGCGACCCCGACCGCCCGGTATTGCGCTCGATCAAAGACGCCTCCTTCCTGAAGAGTATTCTTGGTCAGGGCCAACCATAAAGAGGAGGATGCTTCATGGCGCTCAGGTTGCGGGAGTTGAGCCAGGGGGAATGCTACGGAATCCTCGAACATGCGCGCTTCGGACATCTAGCGTGCTGTCGTGACGGGCAACCCTATATCGCTGCAATCTACTTCTCCTTTGCGGGAGACGTTGCTTACAGTTTCTCCATGCCGGGGCGGAAGCTGGATTGGATGAGGGCGAACGACAAGGTTTGCCTCCATGTCGAGCACCTGCCGAGCGGGGGCGGGTGGACAAGCATCGTCATCGAAGGCCGTTTTCAAGAGTTTCCGGACAACGGTTTGTGGCATGATGAAAGAGTGCACGCTTGGTCATTGCTACAGCGGCATTCCGACTGGTGGGAAATCGGATCGCTAAAGCCGGCTGAGCTCCCGGTGCTTTCGGAGCCGCCGCACGTCTTCTACGGAATTTCAATCAGGGCTCTATCGGGTCGTAGCGCGGGAAGGGACGATTGACGGTCGAAGGCTACCCAATTCTTTTTAGACCTGGGAGATCGGACCCGTGCGGTCGCTGCGGCGACGCTGGAAGACGCACGACAAGCTTCACTCGGCGGGCACCACGGCAAGGACTTGGCCAGCGGCGTCAGTAATCTCGCAAAGCCGTGGCCGTCGCCGGAACGAGGTTCCCTGGCGAAGGGAAACATGGCCAGCGTATAGTGCGGCCGTAACGGCGGCGTCGATGTCCGGAAGCAGGAGACCCAGCGGGTCCCGCTCGTATCTCACACTCCTACGCACGTTGAAGAAGTATCTCGATGGGACGGCGGTGTTCATGTTCGGCTCCTCCTGCGCTGGGCGGTTTCGGTCATCGCCGCGTTGGGGAGCGCATCCACCGGGCAATGAGTGAAGGGCTCTGTCCGAGTTTCGTTTGCAGTCCGAACACGTCAGCCATAACATCGGCGAGTTTCCCAGTCACGCTACCGGCCGTTCTGTCGGCGGTCTTTGACCTTCCGCAATGTCCGAACTCCTTTCTTGTATAGGCTGTCATCCGTCGCGCGGAGCGGAAAAGTCCCGCGGACCCGCATTCGATGCGCCGGAATGATCTCCGGGAGCGACACTGGTCGAGGAAAGGATCTTGCAGATGCTACTCATTGATCGTGACTTCAAGCGCGGTGGCGAACGCTTCGCGATCCCTTCGCAAGGAGAAGTGGAAGGCAAGCTAGCCGTCATGGAAATAGTATCAATAGCCTGCCTGCGCGAGGTGATTCGCTCGAAAGACGAGATGGCGATCGCCAAGCTGCGTCGGAAAGTCCTTCGTACGCTCAGGGAAGAGTGCTCCTCGATGAAGCTGACGAGTGAGGACGAAATAGCAGCCGCAGATTACGCGCTGCAGGTCTTCAACGCGGCACTAAGCGAAGCACGCCGCCATTAACCTCGCAAAATGCGCAAAAATGCAGCAATTCCATCTACGCCGCCTGACCGTGGAATATATCGCGCGTCGCGTCTCCCTTGGTGGGGAGCGAGGCGCGATGCGGTTGAGATTAATTGACTCGGCAATGACGGTCGAAACGGCCTCGTATTCGTCCGGCGTGAGCGAAAATCGCTCTCAAAGTGGTGCGTTGGCCGCCGCCTTCGGAGAGCTGCCCCTGATGGAGAATGCAGCGAATGTTCATGCTGGACACATCTGAAGGGGTATGGCAGGCTTTCGGCAACAACTCTGGGAGGATGTTGTGACCCAAATCTCGGATTCAGTGGGAGAGTTCAGGAGGAAGCGCAGGCGCGAACTGTTGACGTTCGCTGTACTCGCTTTCGGGATTTGGCCTGTGGTCGCTGTCGGCGTTGTCGGCGGTTATGGTTTCATGGTCTGGATGTATCAGATCGTGTATGGACCGCCGGGACCTCATGAAGTCAAGGCTGCGCCTCCCGGCTCGGCAGAGTGAGGATCGATCCATCATGGCTCTCCCAGCTCGCACCCGGCGCGGTTTTCTCACCGGCAGGTCATCCGAGGATCCGGCTACAATCTTCCCTCCGGGAGTGACCGAAGCATCCATCAAAAACTGTTCGGGCTGCGGTGCCTGCGTCGACGCCTGTCCGACGGGGATCATTTCAATCCGTTCGGGCATTCCGGTCGTGGATTTCAGGCACGGGGAATGCACGTTCTGCGGCAAATGCGCTGAGCGATGCCCCGAGAGCGTTTTTCCGGACGGCTCTGCTGGCGGCTTTGCCCATTTTGCAGCGATTGGCGATGGATGCCTCGCCAACAACTACGTCGACTGTCAGGCCTGCCGCGACGGTTGTCCGGCCGGCGCGATCCGTTTTCGGCCGCGGGTCGGCGGCCCCTTCGTTCCTGAGCTCGATGTGCAGGCATGTACGGGATGCGGCGCTTGCATCGCGGTCTGTCCGGTCGATTCAATCACGATGAAACCCCGCCATCGGGAGGCAGGTCATGTCTAACCGCCGACATCACGTCTCGAGCGCCGTCGTCGTCACCCGGCCGGAATTGACCGAAGACGTCGCAGCGCGTCTCGCAGCGATCGAAGGGGTCGAGGTTCACGCGACGGGATCGGGCAAGATTGTCGTCGTGATCGAGGGACCGCATTCGGGCGTGCTCGGGGAAACGCTCATCGGCATTTCGGGGATGGACGGCGTGCTCGCCGCCCACATGGTTTTCGAACAGGCACTGGAAATCGAGGAGACGATCGATGACGACCGAACTCACGCGGCGTGATCTCCTGAAGGCGCAGGCGGCGGCGATCGCGGCGGCGACCGCCGGCCTTGCCGCCCCCGCTTCAGCGCAGTCGGTGCCTGGAGGGGTGGCGGCACTGGAGATAAAATGGTCTAAGGCGCCTTGCCGCTTCTGCGGCACCGGCTGCGGCGTCTTGGTGGGCGTGAAGGAGAACCAGGTCGTCGCGACCCATGGCGACATGGAGGCGGAGGTCAATCGGGGCCTCAACTGCGTCAAGGGCTACTTCCTCTCCAAGATCATGTACGGCAAGGACAGGCTGACGAGCCCGCTTCTGCGCAAGCGGGACGGCGTCTATGCCAAGGACGGTGAGTTCGAGCCCGTCACCTGGGAAGAGGCCTTCGACGTCATGGCGGCGCAGGCCAAGCGCGTGCTGAAGGAAAAGGGGCCGACGGCGGTCGGCATGTTCGGCTCCGGCCAATGGACCATCTTCGAAGGCTACGCCGCGACGAAGCTGATGCGGGCGGGCTTCCGTTCCAACAACCTCGATCCTAACGCGCGTCACTGTATGGCTTCGGCAGCGGTGGCTTTCATGCGCACCTTCGGCATGGACGAGCCGATGGGTTGCTACGACGATTTCGAGAACGCGGACGCCTTTGTGCTCTGGGGCTCCAATATGGCCGAAATGCATCCAATCCTCTGGACGCGGGTCGCCGACAGGCGGCTCGGGCACGAGCATGTCAAGGTCGCGGTCTTGTCGACCTTCACGCATCGCAGCATGGACCTCGCCGACATCCCGCTGATCTTCAAGCCGGGAACGGACCTCGCGATCCTGAATTACATCGCCAACCACATCATCCAGACCGGCCGCGTCAACCAGGACTTCGTCGACAAGCACGCGAAGTTCATGAAGGGCACGACCGACATCGGCTACGGCCTGCGTCCCGACAACCCGTTGGAAATGAACGCCAAGGGCGTGGCCGACGCCGCCAAGATGGAGCCGATCGACTTCGAAGCCTTCAAGGCGATGGTCTCCGAATATACGCTCGAGAAAACCGTCGAGCTTTCGGGCGTCGATAGCGCCTTCCTCGAACAACTTGCGGAACTATACGCGGATCCGAAGGTCAAGGTCATGTCGCTATGGACGATGGGCTTCAACCAGCATGTTCGGGGCGTGTGGGCCAACCAGATGGTCTATAACCTGCATCTGCTCACGGGCAAGATTTCCGAGCCGGGCAATAGTCCGTTCTCGCTGACGGGGCAGCCGTCGGCCTGCGGTACGGCCCGCGAGGTCGGCACCTTCGCCCACCGCCTGCCGGCCGACATGGTCGTCACCAATCCGGACCATCGCAAGCACGCGGAGGAGATATGGAAGCTTCCGGACGGGCTCCTTCCGGACAAGCCAGGTTATCATGCCGTCGAGCAGGACCGCATGCTCAACGACGGAAAGCTGAATTTCTACTGGGTGCAGGTCAACAACAACGTCCAGGCCGCGCCGAACACCAGCAACGAGACCTATAAGGGATATCGAAACCCGGACAACTTCATCGTCGTCTCCGACGCCTATCCGACAGTCACCGCCATGAGCGCGGATCTGATATTGCCGGCGGCAATGTGGGTGGAGAAGGAGGGCGCCTATGGCAATGCCGAACGGCGCACGCATGTCTGGCACCAGTTGGTCGATGCTCCCGGCGAAGCCCGCTCGGACCTCTGGCAGTTGGTGGAATTCTCCAAGCGCTTCACCACCGACGAGGTCTGGCCCGCCGACATCCTCGAGAAGACCCCCGAATACAAGGGAAAGACGCTTTACCAGGTGCTCTATCAGAACGGTAATGTCGACGAATTCCCGCTGTCGGATGTCTCGCCCGAATACGAGAACCGGGAGGCAAAGGCCTTCGGCTTCTACATCCAGAAGGGGCTCTTCGAGGAATATGCCCATTTCGGGCGCGGGCATGGACACGATCTGGCACCCTACGACATGTACCATCAGGTGCGTGGCCTGCGCTGGCCCGTGGTCGACGGCAAGGAGACGCGGTGGCGGTACCGCGAAGGCTACGATCCCTACGTCAAGCCGGGCGAGGGGCTGAAGTTCTACGGGCAGAAGGACGGTCGAGCGGTCATCCTAGCAGTCCCCTATGAGCCGCCGGCCGAGTCGCCCGATGACGAGTTCAACTTCTGGCTCGTGACGGGCCGCGTCCTCGAACACTGGCATTCCGGCTCGATGACGATGCGTGTTCCCGAACTTTATCGGGCGTTTCCCGGCGCGCGGTGTTTCATGAACGGAGACGACGCCAGGAAAATGGGCCTCAATCAGGGCGCTGAGGTGCGGATACAATCGCGGCGCGGCGAGATCATTAGCCGCGTGGAAATTCGCGGGCGCAACCGAATGCCGCACGGCGTGATCTTTGTCCCATGGTTCGACGCCAGCCAGTTGATCAACAAGGTCACGCTCGACGCCACCGACCCCATCTCCAAGCAGACGGATTTCAAAAAATGCGCAGTCAAGATTCTTCCCGTCGTCTGATTTCGAGGCGCGTCTGGGCGATCGCGGCCGTGGCCGTCCTCATGCTCACCGGCACCGTCACCCTGGCGCAGATGGTGCCGTCGTTGTCGGGCAACGAGAATCCGATGGAGAGCAAGGATCCGAAGCCGGTTCCCAAGTGGGTGGTCGATGACGTCCGCAAGATGCGAAATTATCCAGACCAGCCGCCCATCATCCCGCATTCGATCGAAGGCTACCAACTGACGGTGAACGCCAATCGCTGTCTTTCCTGCCATCGGCGCGAGCTTACCGAAGGCTCCGGCGCGCCGATGATCAGCGTCACGCACTACATGACCCGCGAAGGGCAGATGCTGGCAGACGTTTCGCCCCGGCGATACTTCTGCACGGCCTGCCACGTGCCTCAGGCGGATGCGAAGCCTTTGGTGCCTAACATCTTCAAGGACATGAGCGAGCTGGGGTTCAAACCTGCGGGAAGCGAGCAATGATCGGCAGGATAAAGGCGACAATCCTTTGGTGCTGGCGCTTGCTGAGCTCGCCGGCAGCGACATTGAGCCTGGGTTTCCTGACGCTTGGCGGCTTCGTGGGCGGCGTCATGTTCTGGGGCGCATTCAACACTGCGCTCGAGACGACCAACACCGAGGCTTTCTGCACCGGCTGCCATGAAATGCGAACGAATGTCTACGAGGAGCTGAGCCGCACGGTTCATTTTTCGAACCGCTCGGGCGTTCGCGCCACATGCCCCGACTGCCATGTGCCACACCAATGGACCGACAAGATCGCTCGCAAGATGCAGGCATCGAAGGAAGTCTGGGGCAAGATATTCGGGACGATCAATACGCGCGAGAAGTTCCTCGACAAACGGCTGGAACTCGCCCAGCACGAATGGGGGCGGCTGAAGGCCAACGACAGCCTGGAATGCCGAAACTGCCACTCGATGGGAGCCATGGATCTGACGAAGCAGACAGAGCGCGCCGCCGAAATTCACACCCGATACCTGCTGCCGGGCAAGGCGACCTGCATCGATTGCCATAAGGGCATCGCGCATGATCTTCCGAATATGGAGGGCGTCGACCCCGGCTGGAAGGTGCCGGCGGATCTGTTGGGTAAGACTGCCTATCATGAATGGCATGATCGGGCCAAACTCGCCTCCTATCTGAGCAAGGCCGGCACGGTCGCCCTAGATGACTGACTGCTTTCTGAGGCAGCTATCGCCGACCGTCTATGCAGTGCACGCATCCTCAGTCATGCGAGACGCCAATCAGGTGCCTGACGCAAAGGAGCAGCAAAACGATTGAAAACGCGCAGAATACCGCACCGCCGGCAGCTTTATAACACAGCACGCTGACCGTGCCACCGATGAGGAACGACGCCACGGTCGCGCTGTGCAGCAGAAGGCGATCCCGAGTATGCCGGCCCGCATGGGCATCAGACGGCTCGATCAGTTGCGCCAGTCCAACTCCGATATCTGTTGCGACGCCAGATACATGAGTCGTTCGTACCCTGCTGCCGGATATTCGCGTGGATGCGGCATTCTGGATGCCCATCGAGAAGCTTATCACACCGACGGTTCCGAGTCCGCTGACACTTGAACCTGCGATGAGGGAGTAGAGGCCGATGCCCATGAGCAAGGCCCCCTCTGCCAAAAGGGTCAGGGCAAATATAGCCGGCAACCCGTAGCGTTTGCCAATTTGGATGAACAACGACGCAGAGAACGCTCCCGCCATGAACATCGCAACAATACCTAAGAACGCGACCCCGAGGTAGAGGTCTCCGGCCGAGATATGGTCAGAGATCAATGAAACGTTGCCGGTCATGTTGGCCGAAAAGTAGCCGAATCCCAGATACCCGGCGCTGTTGACGCCCCCCGCAACGAACGCCAGCGACGATGCGAGCAGAATGTCCGTCTTCAGAGTGCGGCTCTCGCCTTCTTTGATAAGCATCGTTTTCTCTCGCACCCAAGGGTCGGCGAATGTCGTTCTGGACGGTGTCCGACGTCGTCGATTGCTCGGGCAGGCGTACCCCCGACGGCGCTGCGAAGTCGAATTGGCCGGCGATCACTTGGCGACGGCTGCGCTTGCGATCATTGTCAAAGAGGGATGGCTCCCAGGGCTCAGGAGCGAGCTCAGCAGATTCCCCCGGTTCGAGCACCATCTCGCCGTTGCGGACAATCGGTACGCGCCACCAGCACTAAATCGATGACGTCTTCGATCTGGAATCGGCGCGTGGCGTCGCCCACGACGGCAAAGATCCGACCGTCCTCGACCCTGACGCTGGTCGTCACAAAGTTTCGCTCGCCGCCATCGTCAAGAACTGAAAGAACGAACATTACGACCACCCATTGTTCAGACCGATAAGGCTAACCGTCGCATTTTAATTCCACATTAAGAGGCTCGTAGCGGTTTCGACAATTTCTTTGATCGTGAAATTTATGGATCCGCGGAGACTTCTCTCACTCGGGCCATGCCGGCGGTCAGGAACCGACACCGGACCTTTTCGTAACCGAGGTGGCGGAGGCGTCGCTCGATGGAGCCAGGTCGCCTTGGATATGAGCCGTCGTGAAATCATCGATCAGGATCTGGACATCGGCCTCCCAGCCGTCGGGATTACTGATGGGAAGGCCGCCGGTCTCCCAGGCGCCGTCCGGTGATTTCAACAGATCGTATTTTATGGGCTCAACACCGGCATTCGGCTTTCTCACGCGAAGTACGACAGTGCGCGGCTCGAGTGGCTCGAAGTCGAGCGTCATGACGCTCAGTCGTGCCGTGGAGGTTCCGTCGGGCTGGAGCTGAAGCTCGAGCTGCGCCATTGCGGTCTCGGAATGCAGGTGAACGGAAAGCATTGGCACCGCTGTCGCGAACTCAAGTTGATCGGGGCCTGCGAAGCGCCAGAGCGAGGCAGAGGCAACGATGGCCACGGCCAGGACTATCTCGGCGGAGATGCTGCGTCGCAGGCGCCATCTGGCGATCGAACTTCCGGCCAGCGCAGGCTGCGTGAGCCAGAATCGGTTGTAGACTGCGAGCAAGCAGAGCAATGAGACCAGTAAGACTTTCAGAAGCAGCACCCGCCCATAGATCGATAGCAAAACGGTATCGAGCGCTGGCAATTCAATCCAGGCGAGCGCACCGCCCGCCAGCAGCATCCCAGCGAACGGCAAGGGTATTGCTCGCGAGAAGCCGAGCAGCGGATCCGAGCGCGCTTGCGTTTCGCCAATTCGCCACAGGGGGATCAGGCTTCCGATCCAGAAGATCAACACTCCTCCATGAAGGAACATGCACGTCCTGGCGAGCCAGCGAGGCTCCGCCACGTTGCAGTGGCCGGTGAACGTGAAGGAGACGGAGGCGGCGATCATCGCAAGTACCACGGCCGCCAAGGAAGCCCTGCGGCCGTTGATCGGTATCGAAACGAGCACGAGGGAGAACATTGCAAGAGATGCGGCGATCGCCGCGCCGCTCTGGGTCGCGACGAGAAACGGCCGCATTCCGGCGAACCTCAGCTCGCCCCCAATCTCGTCAAGCCCTTGGAGGTAGACGTTCGCGGTAAGCAGCAGGATGGCGAGGTATGCGGTGAGGCTTTGTCGCGATGTGAGGAGCGCCCCGGCGTCGAACAGATGGGCGAAGAATGCACCCCCGACGACGACCGCAAGGAGGACGACCGAGCCGGCATGCACAAGCCAGATTGTGATCATCAGGGGCGAGACGAATCCTTGCGGGGCATCGCTGATCGTCGCCGTCTGCGTGCCAGCGTGGAAGACGACGGAGCCGCCCACCGGATGCCCGTCCTCCGATGCCACTCGATAACTCACGATGGTAGTGCCACGAGCGATCGAACTTGGGAGGTTCAATATGACAGCGGAGCCAAGAGTATTCCCCTGCACGACTGTCCGGGCGCCGGTGGAATCGGTAGCGCTCGCAGCGACAAGCCTGACTGCTTCGTTAAAGCGAAGCTCGACGCGGCTGGGCGGCTGATCCAGAGTTTCGTTGCTCGCGGGGGAGGAACTTCTCAACACGGCGTGAGCTTGCGCACCCACTGGCGAAAGAAACCCGAGAGCCGCCAGGACGAGCAAGAGAAGCAAGGCTGCCCGCCGGTTGGCGGCCGCCCATGTGGGGATGATCAGCCACATGGGCGGTGGTCCTTCTCAAGAACGAGGTTGTTCTACGACGTCGAAAAACGGCGCCGGATTTTCATAATCGTCGGATGACTTGCCCACCGTTGGAATTTCGATCCACCGTTCGAAAGCTCCGTCGGTGCACTCCTGCACGATCGGGACGTATATGCGGGTCCCGGTCGGCGTTTCCTTGGCGACCGTTCCACGGAACACGAACTCGTCATACTCGTCGTCGGCGAGATTGCCTCCGCTCCAGGCGATTTCTGTCGTTCCCTCTTTCACCGCCGCGCCATAGAGATTGTAGCTTTTTTCATAGGCGCCCTTGATCTTGTCGACGGTCCAGCCCGACTTTGGCATCGGCTTGGCGGAAATAAGTCCTTCTGGAACCTTCACGCGGACTCTGATGGTAGGCTTTCCTTCGCAGCCGTGACCGATCCGGACGACGGCCTTATAGGCCTTGCCGGGCGCCGCCTGCGCTTGTTCAAGCGTTGCATGTCCGTGCGCCGCTCCGGCGGCGCAGAGGACTGCGAACAGGGCAGAGGTGACTTGCTTGATCATAGATCGACTCCCTGCGGGCTAGCGCTTTGAAGCGCCAGCTTGCGGCTGATTTAGGTTACGGGGTGACCTGGGTTAGGTCGGCGTCGAGGCGCTTGCGCGCCGGGTTCGGCACCTTTGCCGTTTTGATGGCATCGAGATTTGCCGGCGCGTCCCCGACCTGGATCAGTGCGACCATGCCCATGCCGGCATGTGGCGTGCATTTGACGACGTAGGCGCCGGGGACGTCGAACTTGGTCTGGAATTCCTCGTTCGGCTTCGATTTGAATTGCGCCGCGCCGTCCGGAATGAGGCCCTTGTACGTTTCGACGTTGTGGCTCTTGTCGGTTGGTACGAAGGTGACGGTGTCGCCGGGAGCGATCTTGACGAACCCAGGCTCGAAGACCATGACGCCCTCGGCGCCCTTGTTGAGCATCTGAATCTGATGATCGGCGGCCATCGACGGCGCGGCAGACGCAACGAGAACCGCAGCCACCGCGGCCGGGACAATATTGAAGCGCATTGATTATCTCCATTTGAAACGGGACCGATGGTCGGCCTCGGGAGTCTTTCTATGCGATCCGAAAGCGGCCCTCTTTGACCCTGGTCAAATTTGGTAGATCAAATCCGGCCTCCGCGCCTCGCATTCGTCCTTTGGGCTTCGCGATCTTGAATCTCGGTGGGAGCCCCCGGCACCCGTTGAAGTACGTCACCGACGCGCAGCACAGTGCGATAGAGCTGGAAAAATGATAGGGCTGCGACCTGAATGGTCGCCGCGCTGCATGCGGGTCGTCTATGGAGCGTGCGAAGCACGGAGACTTCGGCCCTTCGTTACAGGCTCGGCGCGGCGCAAAGAATGAGCTGAGAGGCCAGCAGGATCTAGCGAGGCTTCTATCGCTCGCGACAGCGGCCGAGCGATGTTCTCCAAAAGGGTCGGAATCGTAAGACGATTGAAGTTCTGGCGTTTCGGCCCGGCGATCCGCCGATAGACGAGGGGACGTCAGTCTAGCTGAACTGTTGCAAATTGAATCTTCGAAACATTGCCGGGCAAGTCGCAACACAATCGGGGCCCGAGATCGTCACGATCCCCGGTGACGCAAACGTCCCGGCCGACTCATCGCTCGTCTAGCAGTTCTCGGATCTTCGTTGCGAGTTCTCTCGCGGTGTACGGCTTTCGCAGCCACTGCGCTCCGGCGATCACTTCATGCGTCGCGAGAGAAGGTTCCGAATATCCGGATGTGAAGAGTACCGCAAGTTCGGGACGGATCTTGCGCGCTTCGCCTGCGACTTCGTCTCCAGAAAGGCCTCCCGGCATCACGATGTCGGTGAACAGAAGGGCAATGTTCTCGTTTTGCTCGAGAATCTCCAGCGCGCGACGTCCGTTCTCAGCTTCCAGCACTGAATAGCCCATGGTGACGAGCCGCGCTACCGCAACGCGACGCACCCGCGCGTCGTCCTCGACGACGAGAACAAGTTCGGTTCCCTTGGGAAGGGGAGATTCCGTTGGTCCCGCTTGTTGTACGAAGGGATCTGCTCTGACGGCATCAAGGGCGGGCAGGTAAATGCGGATCGTCGTGCCCCTTCCGACTTCGCTATAAATTTGAAGGTGGCCGCCGGACTGTTTGACAAAGCCGTACACCATGCTCAGACCGAGACCGGTTCCTGAGCCTACGTCCTTGGTCGTGAAGAACGGTTCGATCGCGCGCTTCTTCACCTCGTCGGCCATCCCGGCGCCGGTATCGGTCATGGAGATCAGCACGAAGTTCCCGCTGCGCACTTCCGGATACATCTTGGCGTAGTCGGCATCGAGGCTGACCCGCGACACCTCGATGGTCAGGGCGCCGCCCTTCGGCATCGCGTCACGCGCGTTGAGGGCGATGTTCAGGATGGCGTTCTGAAGCTGCGAGCCATCGACGAGGGCGTCGAAGTGCGAGCCAGACAACACCGTCGACAGCTTGATGCTCTCGCCCAATGTCCGTCGAAGAAGATCTGAAAAGCTGGTGATGAGGCGCCCGAGGTCCACCTGCTTGGGAGAAAGCGGCTGTCGCCTGCCGAAGGCCAGCAATTGGCCAGTCAGCTTCGCGCCATCGGCCGCGGCCTCCTGGGCTTCGCGAAGCATGTCGCGCAGCGGCCCCGGCTGCAGCTTGTCTTCGATCATCTCGAGATTGCCACTAATGACGGTCAGGAGGTTGTTGAAGTCATGGGCAAGGCCGCCGGTTAGCTGTCCGACGGCCTCCATCTTCTGCGCCTGACGCAGGTCTTCCTCGATCTTCATTCGGCTCGTCAAATCGCGTACGAAGCCGGTGAAGATGCGTTCGCCGTTGGCGGTAGCCTCGCCGACGTGCAGTTCCATCGGGAAGTGCGTGCCGTCGGCCCGTCGGCCGGTAACCACGCGTCCATAGCCGATGATCCGCTTCTCACCGGTTTCCAGATAATGTCCGATGTAGCCGTCGTGGGCGTCGCGGTAAGGATTCGGCATCAGTTCGCTGACGTTGCGGCCGCAGATCTGGTCTGAGCTTAGCCCGAACAGCTTTTCCGCGGCCTTGCTGAACGACATAACAATGCCCTTCTGGTCTATGACGACCATGGCGTCGGGAACGGTTTCCAGAATGGAGGACAGATGCGCCTCGCGCGACCTGACGGTCTCCTCGGCCCTCCTGAGCGCCGTGACGTCGCTGTTCGCCTGTATGACGGCGAGGTCACCGTCGGACAGGTTTACAAGGACGCATCTGGTCGCGACGACGATGTCGTGACCGCTCTTGTGCCGGTGGACGATTTCGCCCTGCCAGAAGCCGCGTGACCGGAGTTGCGCCTGAATGTCTTCGAAAGGTTCGGGGGCCCGCGTGGCGAGAAGCTCGTACACTTTCTCTCCGACAGCTTCCTCCCGCGTCCACCCGTACATGTTCTCGCACCCGATCGACCAATGGGTGATGGTGCCTTCCAGGCGATGGATTATGATGTCCGCCCCGTCGAGCACATGCACCAGCACGTCCAGTTCCTGCGGCGACGCCGTGCGTGGCGATATGAGGCGGTGGGGCATACCTGCTCCTGTTGATCAGTGGATGCTGACCCTATGGCAGGTTTTTTCAGAAAAATCATCCGCGCTGCCTGACAAACGAGCAAGCTTTTCCATGCTGAGGATCTTCAGATCGTGCCGGCCCTGCGCGACGACGACGTTGCGCGCGGCGAGCTTGGTGATGGTACGGGAAACCGTCTCGATCGTCAGACCGAGATAGTCGGCGATGTCCTGGCGGTTCATCGGCACGCGCAGGACGTCGCGGCGCCTCGCGCCAGGTCTCGAAGCCAGCCGAAGGATGAAGGTGCAGAGGCGCTCCTCGGCGTTCTTCTTCGACAGCAGCACCATCTGGTCGTGTGCCGCGGCGTTCTCGCGGCACAAGAGGTCGATGTAGGCAGGGCGCAGTTCATCGCAGCGCGCGACTTCCTGGTGGAAGCTCTTGCGGGAGATGCGCCGGATCTTGCAATCGGTGACGGCCTCGGCGGTGAAGAGAAATTCACCGAGCAGCGAGGCGCCGACGACGTCGCCGGCGAAATGGAAGGCGGTGATGACCCTGCGTCCTTCTCCGATGATCCGATGCAGTCGCACGACGCCTTCGACGATCTGGAACAGATGCTTGGCGTCGTCGCCTTCCCAGCATATCGCCTGTCCGGCCTCGACGAGCTCCGTGGAGCTGGTGCGGAAGACCGAAGCCAGACAAGGACCGCGAGCTACCTCGACTGCGAGTTCGGCGTTTTCAAAAGCGTTCTTGCCCTGCATCAGCATCGTCATTTCCCCTCGTTGAGTGGGCTCAATAAACAGCGGCCGAGTCACACGAGGATGATCGGATCGTGCCAATTGGTGCGATGTTGTGACGGTTTGTAACAGGCGAGCCTCCCGACGAGGTTTGTGGCGTTCATTGACGTAGATCAAGGAGCTGCTGACGTCCTCGTGACAGTCGTACTTCAAGGTTCGAGAAAGCTGGCCCTGACGTGGCCGGCTGCGCACTGGGGAAGACGTCATGAACTATACAACGGAAACCATCGTGGTCGCTGTCGCCGCGTTCCTAGCTCTAGTGGGCGCGGGACTCGCCCACGATCACCTCTTCGCCGTCCACATGGGCATCCTCAGTTTCTGCCTGTTTGCCGGAACTGTGATCCTGCTGCGGCGGGTCGACTTCTCGCCGGCGGGCCAGGTGCCCAAGGCCGATCCCTCGGGCTACTTCGACGAGGTCATCCGATACGGATTGATCGCCACCGTCTTCTGGGGCGTGGTCGGCTTTCTGGTCGGAGTCGTGGTCGCGGCGCAGCTCGCCTTCCCGGATCTGAACTTTGCCCCCTATCTGAACTTCGGCAGGCTCAGGCCCGTCCATACTTCGGCAGTTATCTTCGCCTTCGGCGGCAACGCCCTGATCATGACCTCCCTTTACGTCGTGCAGCGCACCTGTCATGCGCGGCTCTTCGGCGGCAGTCTCGCCTGGTTCGTCTTCTGGGGCTACCAGCTCTTCATCGTGATGGCGGCGACCGGTTATGTTCTCGGCATCACCCAGGCGCGCGAATATGCCGAGCCGGAGTGGTACGTCGACATCTGGCTGACCATCGTCTGGGTCGCCTATCTCGTCGTCTACCTCGGCACGATCCTCAAGCGCAAGGAACCCCACATCTACGTGGCGAACTGGTTCTATCTCGGCTTCATCGTCACGATCGCGATGCTGCACGTCGTCAACAACCTAGCCGTTCCTGCGTCGTTTCTCGGCAGCAAGAGCTATTCGGCCTTCTCGGGAGTCCAGGACGCGCTGACGCAGTGGTGGTACGGCCATAACGCCGTCGGTTTCTTCCTGACGGCGGGCTTCCTGGGAATGATGTACTACTTCGTGCCGAAGCAGGCCAACCGGCCGGTCTATTCATACCGCCTGTCGATCATCCACTTCTGGGCGCTGATCTTCATGTATATCTGGGCCGGCCCTCATCATCTGCACTACACGGCACTGCCCGACTGGGCCCAGACGCTCGGCATGGTCTTCTCGATCATGCTTTGGATGCCCTCCTGGGGCGGCATGATCAACGGCCTCATGACCCTTTCGGGCGCCTGGGACAAGATCCGCACCGATCCCATCATCCGCATGATGATCATCGCCATCGCCTTCTATGGCATGTCGACCTTCGAGGGCCCGATGATGTCGGTGAAGACGGTCAATTCGCTCAGCCACTATACCGAGTGGACCATTGGTCACGTGCATTCGGGTGCGCTCGGCTGGGTCGGGATGATCACCTTCGGTGCGATCTACTACCTGACGCCGAAGCTCTGGGGCCGCGAGCGGCTCTACAGCCTCAGGATGGTCAACTGGCACTTCTGGCTCGCCACTCTCGGCATCGTCGTCTACGCCGCCGTTCTCTGGGTCGCCGGTATCCAGCAAGGCCTGATGTGGCGCGAGTATAATTCGCAGGGCTTCCTCGTCTACTCCTTCGCCGAAACCGTCTCCGCCATGATCCCCTATTACGTCCTGCGTGTCGTGGGTGGTGGGCTGTACCTGATGGGCGGCCTCGTGATGGCCTGGAACGTCTTCATGACCATCCGCGGTCGCGAGCGGAACGAAGCCGCAATTCCGACCGCTTACGTGCCCCAGGCACAACCCGCCGAGTGAGGTGAACCATGGCATCGATACTGGACAAACATAAGATCCTCGAGAAGAACGCGACGTTGCTTCTTGTCGGCTCGCTATTGGTCGTTTCCATAGGCGGCATCGTTGAAATCGCACCGCTCTTCTATCTACAGAACACTATCGAGAAGGTGGAGGGGATGCGGCCTTACACGCCTCTCGAGCTGGTCGGCCGCAACATCTACATTCGCGAAGGCTGCTATCTCTGCCACAGCCAGATGATCCGTCCGTTCCGCGACGAAGTGGAGCGCTACGGCCATTATTCGCTGGCCGCCGAATCTATGTACGATCACCCGTTCCAATGGGGCTCGAAGCGCACGGGTCCGGATCTTGCCCGCGTCGGCGGTCGCTATTCGAACGAGTGGCACGTCCAGCACCTCTCCGACCCGCGGGCAGTGGTGCCGGAATCGATCATGCCGAAATACGCCTTTCTCAAAACGCAGGACGTCACCGTCAAGGACGTCGGCATGGATCTGAAGGCCAACGAAGACGTCGGCGTGCCCTACAGCGACGACATGCTCGCCAATGCCGAAGCCGACATCAAGGCGCAGGCCGACCCGAACGCCGATACCACCGCTCTTCTGGCCCGCTATCCGAAGGCGAAGGTCGGCGATTTCGACGGTGACCCGCAGAAGCTCACCGAGATGGACGCTCTGGTCGCCTACCTGCAGATGGTCGGCACGCTGGTCGACTTCTCGACCTATGACGACGCAACCGGCTACCGATGAGGTGAAACATGGAAACGTACACGGCAATGCGGCACTTCGCCGACAGTTGGGGTCTTCTGGCGATGACGGCATTCTTCCTTGGCGTCGTCGTCTTCACGCTCCGCCCCGGCAGCAGGCAGGCGGCCAACGAGGCCGCTGCCATTCCCCTGAAGGACGATTGAGATGTCGGATAAGCATATTGACGAAATCAGCGGCGTCGAGACCACCGGACACGAGTGGGACGGCATCCGCGAACTGAATAATCCGATGCCGCGCTGGTGGGTGTGGACCTTCTACGTCACGATCCTCTGGGCGATCGGATACGCTATCGCCTATCCCGCCATACCGATGATCACTTCCGCGACAAAGGGCCACCTGGGCTATTCGACCCGCGCCGAGTTCCAGCAGGATCTCGATCAAGCGAAGGCCGGCCAGATGAAGTTCCATGACATGATCGCCTCGAAGACAGTCGAGGAAATCGACGCCGATCCGACCCTGCGCGAGTTCGCCATCGCCGGCGGCGCTTCGTCGTTCAAGGTCAACTGCGCGCCGTGCCACGGCTCGGGCGCGAGCGGCGGTCCCGGCTTTCCGAACCTCAACGACGACGACTGGCTGTGGGGCGGCGACCTGCAGTCGATCCAGACGACGATCGCCCACGGCATCCGCTTCGACGGCGACGGGGACAGCCACGTTTCCGAGATGCCCGCCTTCGCGGACATGCTTGACCCAACGCAGACGAAGCAGGTGGCCGCGTATGTCTGGGGCCTGACCAACAAACCTTCCGATCCGGCCCTCGCCGAAGCCGGCAGGCAGCTCTTCCTCGACAACTGCGCGGCGTGTCATGGCGAGGACGGAAAGGGGAAGGTGGACATGGGAGCGCCCGACCTTGCCGACGCGATCTGGCTGAAGTCGAAGGGCGAGGAGGCGATCGCCCGCCAGATCGCTGCGCCGAAGCACGGTGTCATGCCTGCATGGGCGTCCCGCCTCGGAGAGGCGACCGTGAAGGAGCTGACGGTGTTCGTGCACTCGCTCGGCGGTGGAACGTGAGGAGTGCGACATGAGCGCCCATGATCATGATCCACTGCTTGCACTCTACGGGCTGCCACGCTCGGTGGTCCATTCGCGCGTCTCCGTTCGGGCGAAGCCCGTAGCCCCGGAATGCGAGCGAGAAGAACCCGAGAAAATCGGAAATTCGATGGTGAGTTTGACTGCGCTCAAAGACCATCGGACGACCAGCCGGTAGTCGATCGAGGACGTCCCAGCGGATATCTCCCCCGCAGTTCCTCCCGGCCACGTCTCGAACCCTCCGAGGCGTGGCCGCTCTCAGTTCAGCAGTTCCTGCTCGGCCGCGGCCTTTCTGGCGTGGCCGTTTTTCGAAGACGCCGTTCTTGATTTGAATCAAGGACGAGCTGACGGAGAGCTGGGAGAACTCGGTGGAAAGGAAGCGGCAAATGAACCTTTACACTGCCCCGGATCCCAACAACGTCGAGCGCGTGAACGCGGAGCCCGTCAACGCGCGCCGGAACCGCGAGCCGCTCTACGCTGCACGTAAGAAGATCTTCCCCAAGCGTGCGGAAGGCCGCTTCCGCCGATTCAAGTGGCTGGTGATGCTGGTCACGCTAGGCATCTACTATATCGCTCCCTGGCTCCGATGGGGCCGGGGCGAATACGCTCCCGACCAGGCGATCCTCGTCGATTTGGCGTCCCGCCGCTTCTACTTCTTCTTCATCGAGATATGGCCACAGGAATTCTATTACGTGGCCGGTCTTCTCGTCATGGCCGGCTCCGGGCTGTTTCTGGTGACTTCCGCCGTCGGTCGCGCCTGGTGCGGCTACGCCTGTCCGCAGACCGTCTGGGTCGATCTCTTTCTGGTCGTCGAACGTTGGGTCGAGGGCGACCGCAACGCCAGGATGAAGCTCGACGCGGCCCAGTGGACGTTCGACAAGGCTCGGAAACGTGTTGTGAAACATGCCATCTGGCTGGCGATCGGCGTGGTGACCGGCGGCGCCTGGATCTTCTATTTCTCAGACGCTCCCGGCCTTGCCGTGTCGCTCTTCACCGGGGACGCGCCGATGGTCGCCTATGCGACGGTGGCGACGCTCACTGCGACGACCTACGTGCTCGGCGGGCTGATGCGCGAGCAGGTCTGCACGTACATGTGCCCGTGGCCGCGCATCCAGGGTGCCATGCTAGACGAGAATTCCCTCGTCGTCACCTACAACGACTGGCGCGGCGAGCAGCGCTCCCGGCATTCCAAAAAGGCTCAGGCCTTGGGACAGCCTGTGGGCGACTGTGTAGACTGCAACGCCTGCGTCGCCGTCTGTCCCATGGGAATCGACATTCGCGATGGCCAGCAGATGGAGTGCATCACCTGCGCGCTCTGCATCGACGCCTGCGACGGCGTCATGAACAAGATCGGCAAGCCCCGAGGTCTCATCGCCTACGCCACCCTCAGCGAGTATGCGGACAACATGGCGATTGCGACCGACGGGGGGCGGACGCCGGTCCAGCCCTCCAGGGTGCGCGGGCCGGACGGGTCGTTCGTCGACGGCATCAGGCACTTCGACTGGAGGATCATCTTCAGAGCGCGCGTGGTCTTCTATGCGGCGGTGTGGTGCATGATCGGCGCGGGCATGATCGTCCACCTCGCCATGCGGGACAGGCTTGAGCTCAACGTCGTCCACGACCGCAATCCGCAGTTCGTTCTGGAAAGCGACGGGTCGATCCGCAACGGCTATACGCTGCGCATCCTCAATATGGTGCCCAAGCCCAGAAAGATCGAATTGACCATATCGGGACTCGAGGGCGCGACGATGCGCATTCCTGAACTGGGCAAGGAGGACGCGCGCAGCTTCGTGCTGGACGCAGCGCCCGACGTCGCGACGACCGTCAAGGTCTTCGTGACCAGCCGGCCCTCCGGCGCTTCGGTGGACGAGTTCCTTTTCGCGATCGGAGACGAAGATAACTCCGACCGCGCCACCTACCGCGCGGCCTTCAATTCACCCGGAGACATAAAATGAGCAGAACCGACAAAGGATTCACGGGCCGGCACATGCTGCTGACGACATGCGCCTTCTTCGCCGTGGTAATCTCCGTCAACGTGACGATGGCCTGGTTCGCCTCCGCGAGCTGGAGTGGTCTGGTGGTCGAGAACACCTACGTAGCGAGCCAGCAGTTCAACCAGAAAGCATCCGCGATCAAGGCCATGGCGGCGACCGGAGTCTCGGGCGACATTTCGCTACGCGGCAACGTTTTCACCTACAACCTCCATAATCGAGACGGTTCGCCCGCTCCTGCCGAAGAGGTGACCGCTGCTTTCCGTAGGCCGGTGGGCGACCATGAGGACTTCACCGCCGCTTTGAAGAAGGTCGCCGAAGGTCGCTTCGAGGTCGACCACCACGTGCCTTCGGGCGACTGGATCGTCGAACTGATTTCTAAGCGAGACGGGATGACCGTGATGCATGAAGCCCTGCGATTCGACACGGCGGAGTTCGTCCGATGACGTGCTGCATGATGAACGCCGAGGCGGTGCTCGCGATGAGTGCCAAGGCCTTCAGTGCCGAGGAAGTCGCGCTGGCGAGCCACCCGCTCGGAGAAGGACTGCACCAGCTCGATCTCAGCGTTCCGGATGTCCATTGCGGCGCCTGCATCCAGACGATCGAGAAGGCGCTGAAGGCGCTGCCTTTCGTGAAGAAGGCCAGGGTGAATCTTACCTCCCGGCGCGTCACCTGCGTCTACTCGGAGCGCGAAAAGGATGAGCCCACGAACCCGGCGCGTATACTCGAAGCGATCGACGGCGCGGGTTATCGCGCCCATCTGTTCACGCCCGTCGCGACGGAGAACGACAGTACCCGCAACCAGCTACTCCTCGCGGTCGGCGTGGCCGGCTTCGCCGCCGCAAACATCATGCTGCTGTCGGTTTCCGTCTGGTCCGGAGCAGATGCTGCGACGCGTGACATGTTCCACTGGATTTCGGCCCTGATCGCGGCTCCCACCTTGATCTATGCCGGGCGGTTTTTCTTCCAGTCGGCGTGGAATGCGCTCAAGCATGGCCGGACCAACATGGACGTGCCGATTTCACTCGCGGTGACGCTCTCCTACGCGGTATCCCTCTGGGAGACCATGCATCACGGCGAGCACGCCTGGTTCGATGCGACCGTCTCGTTGCTGTTCTTCCTGTTGATCGGCCGGGCGCTGGATCATATGATGCGTGAGAAGGCCAGAGCGGCCATCAATGGTCTTGCTCGTATCGCGCCCCGCGGCGCGCTGCTTGTTCAGCCGGACGGCTCCCGCCGTTTCGTCGCCGTCGAGGATATCGTGGTAGGCGACGACGTTGCGATCCCGGCGGGCGAACGCATCCCCGTCGACGGCGTGGTCGTCAGGGGAGAAAGCGAAGTCGACCTCTCGATCGTCACCGGCGAAAGCAGCCCGGCCTCGGTTCACGGGGGGACTTGCGTAAGCTCCGGCGCAATGAACCTGACAGGATCGCTCGTGGTCCGCGCCACGAAGCTCGCGAGGAATTCTCTTCTTTCTGAGATCATCGCGCTCATGGAGGCTGCGGAGGGAGGAAGAGCCCGCTACCGCAGAATAGCCGACCGCGCGGCTTCGCTCTATTCTCCGGTCGTCCATCTCCTGGCGCTCGTTTCGTTCCTCGGATGGGGCTTCCTGGGCGGCGACTGGAAACAGGCGATGCTCGTCGCCGTTGCCGTGCTGATCATCACGTGCCCCTGCGCGCTCGGGCTGGCCGTCCCGGTCGTGCAGGTCGTCGCCGCCGGGGAACTATTCCGCCGAGGTGTCATGGTCAAGGACGGTTCGGCACTGGAGAGGCTGTCGGAAATCGACCTCGTCGCGTTCGACAAGACCGGCACGCTGACGATGGGAACTCCCCGCCTCGTTTCCTTCGAGGCCGAGAACGACGCCGACGTTGCCTGCGCGGCCGGGCTGGCGGTTCACTCAAGGCATCCTCTCTCACAGGCCCTCGTCCGAAGCGCCGCTCCCGCTCCCGCTCAATTCGAGAGGGTGGTGGAGGTGCCGGGCGGGGGGCTCGAGGCAACGCGTGACGAGGCGGCGTATCGTCTTGGCAGCTCGGCCTTTGCATGCGGCGGCGAGGCGACGAAGGTCGACGGCGCCCTCTCGGAAGTCGTACTATCGAGGGACGGCCGGGCCGTCGCACGCTTCTTCTTCGAGGACACGATCAGGCCTGGAGCGGCCGAGGCCGTGAAACGCCTTCGCGGCGACGGCTTCCAGACGATAATGCTCTCAGGCGACCGCGAGAACGTGGTGGCGGCAACGGCCCGTAAGCTGGGCATCGACAGCGCTCTCGCGGAATTGACCCCGAGGCAGAAGGTCGAGACCTGCCAGACGCTGAGCATGGGCGGCCACCGGGTGCTCATGGTCGGCGACGGCATCAACGACGCCCCGGCGCTAGCGGCAGCCCACGTGTCGATCGCTCCGGCCACGGCCTCCGATATCGGACGCCACGCGGCGGACCTCGTGTTCTTCAGCGATCGGCTTGACGCCGTTCCCCAGGCCGTCGAAATCGCGCGGCGTTCTGCGACGCTCGTCCGACAGAATTTCGCGCTTGCCATCGGTTACAACGTCCTGGCCGTGCCGATAGCCATCGCCGGGCTGGCGACGCCTCTCGTCGCGGCGGTCGCGATGTCGACGTCGTCGATCATCGTCGTCACCAACGCCTTGCGCCTCAACGTCCTGATGAGACGCGCTCCGGCACCGGACGCCCGTGTCCGTGTTCCGCGGACGGAGGCTCGATCCGCATGAACATGTTGATCTACCTGATACCTATCGCGCTTTTCATGGGAGGCGTCGGTCTCGCCGCCTTTCTCTGGTCGCTGAAGAGCGGCCAGTACGAGGATCTTGAGGGGGCTGCATGGCGGGCGATCGCGGACGACGAGCCCGAACGAGGGAAGGAAGCGTGATGCTTACCAGAAATGAGATTGTCCGGGATGCGAGGATTTTTCGAGGGCTCGACCAGGTGGTGGCAGGACTTCTGCAGGAGCTGGTGGACGTTCGGGCGTTCCAGGCCGGTGAAGCGATATTCCGCGAAGGCCAGGCGGCGGAGGACGCCTTCTACCTGATGCACGGTCTCGTGCGTCTCGTGAAGAGGGAATCGAGCGGTCGCGAAGCCGATATCTGCGTGCTGGAACCGGGAGAGATGTTCGCCGACCATCTCGTTGTCGGCGGCGGCGTCCATCCCCATACGGCTCTCGCCGCGGAGGCGACCGAAGTCGCAGCGTTCGATCTGGCCGGCCTGCGCGAGCTTGCGCTTCGACACCCTCCGCTGCTTGCCAATTTGGCCCTCATCGTGTCCGAGCACTTCCTTGCCGCGCTGGACTGCGTCGCGGCCGACCGCCTGCAAACCGCATCCCAAAGAGTCGCCAACTACTTTTTGAGTCGGTGCCCTGCGGAAGCGAACTGCTTCACTTTCCGGCTCCCCTACCAGAAGAGGATCCTGGCGGGAAAGCTGGGGCTCGCGCCGGAAGCGCTGTCACGCGCTTTCGCAACCTTGGGGGGATGCGGAATCGACGTCAGGGGGCGGACGGTGACCGTGGACGACGTCAACCGTCTCAGGACGCTTTGCTGACGGACTCCCCAGAATTGGTGTGCAGATGTCAATGGAAGCTGGACGCACTTTAAATTTGCGGTTGTTACATCGGCAACGAGATCTCTTAGCGGCCATTGCATGACGGCATGTCAGACGACCAGGAGGACTTCTGAGTCGCCCCGCCTCTCTGCCCGTGCTGTTGTCCTAATCGACGGTTCTTGTGAAAGAAGGCGCAACTTCGACGGTGGCGTGCCGCGAAATCCTGCGTTATGTCTGACGCAGGCATGCAGTGAGGCTTGGTAGATGGAATCGGATCGCATTCTCGTGGTCGACGACGACGCCCGGATAAGGCAGATGCTCGCCCGATACTTCGAGGATAACGGCTACCGCGTCACTGCGGTCGCAAACGGCGCCGGAATGCGGTCCGAACTCTCCAGAGGCTCGTTCGCCGCGATCTTTCTGGACCTCGTGCTGCCGGGCGGCGAGAACGGCTTCGACCTGCTGAAGGAGCTTCGAAGCGGCTCCGACGTCCCGGTGCTCATGCTGACAGGGCAGGACGACGTGACTGACAAGGTCATCGGCCTCGAATTCGGGGCGGACGACTATGTCGCCAAGCCGTTCCACCTTCGGGAGCTGCTCGCACGCCTGCGAACCGTCCTCCGGCGTCGAGCCGGCGCCGCTCAGCCCAAGACGCAGGCCGCAGTTCCCGACGAGACGTTTCGGTTTGAGGGCTTCGTTCTGGACGTCCCCCGGCGGAAACTGACGTCTCCGGGGGGGGACGACATTCCCTTGACCTCGGGCGAATTCGACATGCTCGTCGTCTTTCTGCGGAATGCCGGCCGTGTCCTGACCAGAGACACTCTCATGGATTTGACGCGGAACCGGAACCTGGAAGCATTCGACAGGACGATCGACGCCCAGATCGTGCGGCTTCGCAAGAAGATCGAGCCGGATCCCAAAACTCCGGCCCTGATCCAGTCCGTGAGGAGTGTCGGCTACGTGTTCACGGGGCGCTTCGCCTAACGCGCGCGTAATTGATCGGCGTCAATGTTCCGTGCCACGCGGACGCTATGTTGCCCTCGCAACAGAGCAACCTGAACCATGATCATCTGGATTACATTCGCCGTCATGACGGCGGTCGTCACGGCCGCGCTCCTTCATCCGCTGTCCCCGATACGAACGGCGGTCTCGGACGGCGGAAAGGATGGCGCCCGAGTCTATCGCGACCAGCTCGAGGAACTCGACAGGGAGTTGGCGGCGGGACGCATCGCTCCGGACGACCATCAAGTAGCAAGAGCGGAAACCGCCAGAAGGCTGTTTCGCGAGGCCGACGCCGTTCGCGTCGAGTGGTCCTCCTCCCGGTCGCCGGTCGCATTGAAGCTGAGCGTCGCCGCGTTTCTATCTATCGCCAGCATCTCCACCTACGTCGCGTTCGGCTCTCCAGAACTCCCGTCTAAGGCTCTGCAACAAAGGCTTGACGAGCCGGGACAGGACCTCGCCATCCTGATTCGTAAGACCGAAGAGCATCTTGTGCGGGTTCCGAACGACGGCCGGGGATGGGACGTCATCGCTCCGATCTATCTTCGCACCAATCGCGTCGCGGATGCGGACAAGGCCTATCGAAATGCCATCCGGCTCCTTGGGCCGAGCGCGATCAGACTGGATGGGCTTGCCGAAGCAGTGCTGGCGTCCTCCAATGGCACGGTCACCGCAGAGGCTCGTCGGGTGCTTGAAGCGTTACTGGAGCTCCAGCCGCGCAATCCGCGTGCAAAATACTATGTGGCGCTCGCCAGCGAGCAGGCAGGCGACACCGCCGAGGCGAAGGCCGCCTTCGAAGCCATCGTCAAGGATTCGCCGCCCGGCGCGCCGTGGCTGCCGCTCGTCAACGAGCACATCGCGAGGAATGGTGAAAGCCTGGCCGGTGCGCAGAGCCTTGCCCCCGCCGAACAGCAGCAGACGATCCGCGATATGGTCGAAAGTCTGGACGCGAGGCTCAAGACGGACCCCGATGATCTCGACGGCTGGATGCGGCTCGTGCGCTCCTATGCGGTGTTGAACGAAATGGATCGTGCAGCCGATGCGCTGGATCGCGCGTTGGCAGCCTTCTCAACGGACGGCGAAAGCGTCAGGAAATTGATTGCGGTGGCACGCGAGTACGGTATCGGCAAGGGAAAGACGGAATGACACGCAAACAGAAGCGCCTGGCGGTGATTGGCGTCGGCATGGGGTTCATCTTGGCCGCAGTGCTGCTTGTGATGTTCGCCTTCAGCCAGTCCATCGCCTATTTCTACATGCCATCTGACTTGGCCTCCGGCGACGTTCGTCCGGGAGCAAGAATTCGACTGGGTGGTCTGGTAGGAGAGCGCAGCATCGTCCGAGGCTCCGGGACGTTCGTCGAGTTCTCCGTGACCGATCCGGGCGGGGCGGTCGTGCACGTTAGATATGCGGGAATCCTTCCAGACCTCTTCCGGGAGGGACAGGGAGTGGTGACGGAAGGAACGTTCGAGGCCGGGAGCCAGATCTTCTCGGCCGATACGGTTCTAGCCAAGCATGACGAGCGTTATGTTCCGAAGGAAGTGGCGGACAAGCTCAAGGAGCAGGGTCTGTGGCAGCACGGGGAGCCTAAGCAATGATCATCGAGATCGGCCATTACGCGCTGGTGCTGGCGCTCGCCACGGCGCTCATCCTCTCCATCGTGCCGGTGATCGGAGCCCGTCGTCACGACCGGGCGATGATGGATGTGGCGACGATCGGCTCGCTGGCGATGTTTTCGCTTGTCACCTTCTCCTTCGCCGCGCTGACCTACGCCCATGTCGTCTCGGACTTCTCGGTCGAGAACGTCTGGGAGAATTCGCATTCGCTGGTGCCGCTGCTCTATAAATATTCCGGCGTCTGGGGCAATCACGAGGGATCGATGATGCTCTGGCTGTTGATCCTGACGCTGTTCAGCGCGCTGGTCGCCGTCTTCGGCCGCAATCTGCCGGAGACGCTGAAGGCCAATGTGCTGGCCGTGCAGGCCTGGATTTCGGTCGCCTTCACGCTGTTCATCCTGCTGACCTCCAATCCCTTCCTGCGCCTCGATCCGGCGCCGGCCGAAGGCCGCGATCTCAACCCGGTTCTTCAGGATATCGGCCTCGCGATCCACCCGCCGCTGCTCTATCTCGGTTATGTCGGCTTCTCCGTCTGCTTCTCCTTTGCCGTTGCGGCCCTCCTGGAAGCGCGCATCGACGCCGCCTGGGCACGCTGGGTGCGGCCCTGGACGCTGGCCGCCTGGACCTTTCTGACGCTTGGCATCGCCATGGGCTCCTACTGGGCCTACTACGAGCTCGGCTGGGGCGGCTGGTGGTTCTGGGACCCGGTGGAAAACGCCTCCTTCATGCCGTGGCTCGCCGGCACCGCACTGCTGCATTCGGCGCTCGTCATGGAGAAGCGCGAGGCGCTGAAGATCTGGACGGTGCTGCTCGCCATCCTCACCTTCTCGCTGTCGCTGATGGGCACCTTCCTGGTGCGCTCCGGTGTGCTGACCTCGGTGCACGCCTTTGCCAGCGACCCCTCCCGCGGCGTCTTCATTCTCTGCATCCTGCTGATCTTCATCGGCGGGGCGCTGTCGCTCTTCGCCTTCCGCGCGCCGAAGCTGTCGGCAGGCGGGCTGTTTGCGCCGATCTCGCGCGAGGGCGCGCTCGTCGTCAACAATCTGATCCTGACGGTCGCCTGCGGCACGGTGCTCACAGGCACGCTCTATCCGCTGCTTTTGGAAACGCTGACCGGCGATAAGATTTCCGTCGGAGCGCCTTTCTTCAACCTGACCTTCGGCCTGCTGATGGCGCCGCTCATCGTCATCGTGCCCTTCGGGCCGATGCTGGCCTGGAAGCGCGGCGATCTGCTCGGTGCTCTGCAGCGGCTCTATGTCATCGCAGGTCTCGCCTTCCTTGCCGCGGTGGTCTTCTTCTACATCGAACATGGCGGGCCGGTGCTTTCGGTGCTCGGCCTCGCTGCCGGGCTGTTTCTGATCCTCGGTGCGGTAGCCGATCTGTGGTACCGCGCCGGCATCGGCAAAGTCGCGGCCAGTCTCGCCTGGCGCCGGCTTTCCGGCCTGCCGCGTTCGGCCTTCGGCACGGCCCTTGCCCATGCCGGGCTCGGCGTCACCGTGCTCGGCATCGTCGCGGTCACAACGTTCGAGAGCGAGTATGTCATCGAGATGAAGCCCGGTGAGGTGACCGAGGCCGGCGGTTACAGTCTGCATTTCGACGGCATGCAGCCGGCGACCGGGCCGAACTATACCGAGGACCGCGGCCACTTCACCGTCCGGCGCGCCGGTGTCGCGGTTGCCGATACCTGGTCGGCCAAGCGCCTCTACACTGCCCGCCAGATGCCGACGACGGAGGCCGGCATCCTGACCTTCGGGCTCAGCCAGCTCTATGTATCGCTCGGTGACGCCACCAAGGACGGCGGTATCGTCGTCCGTATCTGGTGGAAGCCGTTCATTCTTTGCATCTGGGGCGGAGCGGTGTTCATGGCCTTCGGCGGCCTCGTCTCGCTCAGCGACCGGCGCCTGCGTGTCGGCGCCCCGCGCCGCAAGGCGAAGCCGGCAACTCCGGCAATGGAGCCGGCGGAATGATGCGGCGTCTGCTCCTGGCTGTCGTTGTGGTGCTGATGGCAGCCCCCGCCTTTGCCGTCAATCCTGACGAGGTGCTGGCCGATCCGGCGCTCGAAGCGCGCGCCCGCGCCCTTTCGGCGGAACTGCGCTGCATGGTCTGCCAGAACCAGTCGATCGATGATTCCAATGCCGATCTGGCCAAGGACTTGCGCCTGCTGGTGCGCGAGCGCATCGCCGATGGCGACAGCGACGAGGTGGTGCTGACCTATATCGTCTCGCGCTACGGCGAGTTCGTGCTGCTGAAGCCGCGTGTCAGCATGAAGACGGTGCTGCTCTGGGGCGCACCGGTGCTGCTGGTGCTCGCCGGCGGACTGTCACTGCTGGTCTTTGCGCGCAAAAGGGCCGGCAAGCCGACCGGCAGCAAGCTGACGGCAGACGAGCAGGCTAAGCTCAGCGAACTGCTCCAGGGAGACCGCTCTGTTTGACGGAGATCAATGGCGGCTCGACGATGTCGTCCTATGGTCGTCGCAGCAACAATTCTTATAGACGAGGCAGGAAGATGCAAGCGAAGGACATAATGACCACTCATGTGGTGTCCATCAGTCCAGCGGTTGGTATACGCCACGCCGTCGCTGTCATGATGCAAAATAAGGTCAGCGGCCTTCCCGTGGTTGACGACGAAGGCCGCGTCTGTGGAATGCTGACGGAGGGCGACCTGCTGCTGCGGAGAGAGATCAGGTTCGCTCCCCGCGCTGCCCGCGCACCCGAAATCATCTCCGAGATCGATCTCGAGCGATATATTTCCAGCAATGGCTGGTGTGTCGCCGATGTCATGTCTCAAGATGTAATCGTGGCGAGCCCCGACAGCGAGGTATCGGATATCGCCGAAAGCCTCCAGGCGCACCGGATCAAACGGCTGCCGATCGTCGAGGACGGGCGCCTTGTGGGGGTTGTCAGCCGCAGAGACATCCTCGGCCTGATCATCGACGCCCAGACGGCGCCGCTGCCAAAAGAAGATGAATCGATCAAGCTGGCGGTCCGAACGCGCCTGAGGTCAGACTTGGGGATAACGCCCCAGAAGGTCCAGGTGACCGTCAAGAACGGCCAGGTGACACTCGATGGCAACGTGGAGTCGGAGCTGAAGCAAAAGGCTGTTCGCGCCCTGGTCGAAAGCCTGGGCGTCGGCGCCTATCGTGACCGGCTACAGATCTCTCGGCTGTCCGGGACCGAAATGGCCTGAGACAGCGCTCCATGCTGCGGCTTTTGCCATGGCACGGAAAACAGTTCATCCAGCGCGCCTGGGGATATCCGGATCGGTGAGGAATTTGACGCGAGGAGGCTCGCTCGATGTTGCGCCCCAAAACCGAGCGGGCCTCTGTCAAGCTTCCCCCCTTGACACGGGAAAATCCCGACCCGCCAAACCGACATACTCAATAGGCGGGCCGTTTCTTTGATTGAGATCAAACACGGCTGGAAGAGGCATGCTCATTCGGTGGCGATGATCTCTTCCAGAGCGGGCAGAATGTCCGTCGTGAGGCTTTCCTCGTCGATCGGTCCGACATGCCTCAAGAGGATTCGTCCCGCGCGATCGACAACGAATGTTTCCGGGACGCCGTAGACTCCCCAGTCGATCGAGCTTCTTCCCGTGGTGTCGATTCCGATCGCCGCGAACGGATTGCCGTTTTCCTGAAGGAAGGCCAGCGCCTTCTCCGGGGCGTCCTTGTAGTTGATGCCGACGAGCTTTATGCGAGAATCTTTGGCGAGTTCCATCAGCGCCGGGTGTTCGAGCCGACAGGGAACGCACCAGGACGCGAAGATGTTGACGACGGCGATGTGACCATCAAGTGTCTGATCGTCTACGCCTGGTGTTTGAAGACCGGTAAGCGGCGCGAGATGGACCGCTGGATGCCGGCGTCCCGCCAACGCCGAAGGAATGGCGGCAGGGGAGTATCCGTCCACGGATTCACGATACAACGTGTTTGCGACGGCGCCCGCAATCCCGAGGAATGCGACAAGCGGAATCGCGGCCAGGGCGTAGCGTCGCATCCTAGCGGTCTCCGCGAGGCTGCAGACGGCGCGCGACAGCGAGCGCCTCGACCTGACGGCGGTAGCGTCTTCCTGAGAGCCAGACCTTCAACGTCGCCGTGGCCATGACCGCGAAGGTGAGCAAATACGCCGCAAGAACATAGTGTTCGTGGTTCATTTCAGGTCTCCCGGTGAGCCGCCGCCCTCGCGGCCAGCCTGTAGTGCGAGATCAGCTTTCTGCGCCAGATCTCGTTTCTGATCGAGGCGACGTAGAGGGTGGCGAAAAGACACGCGAAGGCGAGCCCCATGACCAGCAATGGCCGCAGAAACTCGATGTCCAGAGCCGGTCCGGCGAGGCGGATCACGCTGGCCGGCTGGTGCAGCGTGTTCCACCATTCCACCGAAAACTTGATGATCGGTATGTTCACGAATCCTACGATGATCAGCACGGCGGTGACCCTTGCCGCGCGGGTGGGCTCGTCGATGGCGCGATTGATCGCGAGAAGTCCGAGATACATGATGAACAGCACGAACATCGAGGTCAGACGTGCGTCCCAAACCCACCACGTCCCCCACATCGGCTTCCCCCAGATCGCTCCGGTGATGAGGGAGACGAACGTGAAGGCGGCGCCGAGCGGGGCGGCGACACGGGCCGCGACGTCGGCGAGCGGATGCTTCCAGACCAGCGACCCGATCGCGTTCGCAGTCATCACGCTGTAACAGAGCATCGCCATCCAAGCCGCTGGGACGTGGACGTACATGATCCGAACAGTCTCGCCCTGCTGGTAGTCTCCGTCGGAGTTGAAACTCAACCAGAGCCCGGTGGCGAACGTGATCAGCGTCGCGGCCGCGAGGATCGGAATTGTCCTGTTCGCCAGTTCGACGAAGCGGGACGGCTGTGCGAGGGCGACGAGGCCCTTCGAGAACTTTGAGACAGAGATCATGGACGGAGGAGTAGCGCGGACCGAGCGCGAGATAATTGATCCGGATCAAACAACCCATGTTTGGGCGGCGGGGCCAGATATACGCTGTTCCTGAGCGGCCGGAGGAAAAGGAGACCGCGTGGCGATCGCTCTCCGCCTGTCCGACGCTTAACAGCGCCCTTAATCCGCTCTTCTTCTGCGGCGCTGTCCGCCAGTCCAGGGCGTGAAGATGATCCCTCCAGTTGAACCGAATCCGCTTTGGATGCGCCGAAAACATGATTTCACGAAGTCACCTCGGGTGGCGATCTATCTCGTCACGAGTGTTCTCCAACTGGTCTTTTTCAGACTTGCAACTGCCCAAAGTTCGTCCAAACTTGACGGAGATCAAATACAGGCGGTTGGCTGACCGCTAGTGATCTCCCATGCAGAAGGAGCATATGCATGGATTTCGAAGCGTTTTTCAAAAACGAGCTGGACGGGCTTCATACCGAGGGCCGTTACCGCGTGTTTGCCGATCTCGAGCGTCACCGCGGCAATTTTCCCCGCGCGACGCGTTACACCGCGGATGGCCAAAAGGAAGTCACGGTCTGGTGCTCCAACGACTATCTCGGCATGGGCCAGCATCCGAAGGTGATCGAGGCGATGAAGAACGCCATCGACCACTGTGGCGCGGGTGCGGGAGGCACCCGGAATATTTCTGGCACCAACCACCATCACGTCATGCTCGAACGGGAGCTTGCCGACCTGCACGGCAAGGAAGCAGCGCTGATCTTCACGTCGGGTTATGTTTCCAACTGGGCGGCACTTGGCACGCTCGGCGCCAAGATCCCCGGCCTGATCATCTTCTCCGACGCGTTGAACCATGCCTCGATGATCGAGGGCATCCGTTATGCCAAGTGCGACAAGGTGATCTGGAAGCACAATGACGTGGCCGATCTCGAAGCCAAGCTCAAGGCCGCCGATCCGAAGGCGCCGAAGCTGATCGCCTTCGAAAGCGTCTATTCGATGGATGGCGATATCGCCCCGATCCAGGAGATCTGCGACCTCGCCGACAAATATGGCGCGATGACCTATCTCGACGAAGTGCATGGCGTCGGCATGTACGGCCCGCGCGGCGGCGGCATCGCCGAGCGCGAAGGGCTGATGGACCGGCTGACCGTGATCGAAGGCACGCTCGGCAAGGCTTTTGGAGTGATGGGCGGCTACATCGCCGCGTCGACGGCGCTTTGCGATTTCATCCGCTCGTTTGCCTCCGGCTTCATTTTCACCACGGCGCTGCCGCCGGCACTTGCTGCCGGCGCCGTCGCCTCGATCCAGCACCTGAAGGTCAGCCAGTTCGAGCGCGCCCGCCATCAGGACCGTGTGCGCAAGCTGAGAGCACTGCTCGACCAGCGCGGCATTCCGCATATGCCCAATCCGAGCCATATCGTGCCGGTGCTGGTCGGCGATGCGGCGAAATGCAAGTGGATCTCCGATCTGCTGCTCGACAATTGCGGCGTCTATGTCCAACCGATCAACTATCCGACAGTGCCGAAGAAGACCGAGCGCCTGCGCATCACGCCGACGCCGCTGCATTCCGACGCCGATATCGCCCATCTGGTCGAGGCGCTGCATTCGCTCTGGTCGCGCTGCGCGCTTGCAAGGCACGTCGCCTAAACGATCGTTCCTCTGCGTCCCAACAATCGAACTCAACGTCTCTGCATATCGACCTGAGATAGGCGAAGATCGCGGCCGTGAGATGCCGCCGCGAACCGAAATGGTGAGGACCGCTTCGCGCGCAAGACGACCCAGAAATGTAGTATTCCTGCGAGGCGCTTTCGCCGGATCGATGAAGATGCGGTGATGCTGACAGACGATTTCGAAAAGCTGATCATCCGGAACCGCACAGAAGTTCTCGATGGCGGTGAGGATACGACCAATAAGGGAGTTTTCGAGAGATGCATTACCTACAGCACTCGCTCGGCGTCCGACGCCTGCAGTAGCGGTAGTTCCATGTTTCGTCTTCAGGCTCCGGCGTGTTTCTAGGCCCATTTCATCGGTGCCACAGTGCGGTCGACGCGGGAAGTCCGGTTGCTCAAGATCGATCCGGTTTTGATCGCGATCAAAGACTGACCACTGAATTGGGGCGAAAAGACCAATCGATGCAAACCAGGAGTTCACGGCATTGATGATTGCCAAGCACGACCGCGTCGCTGATACGCCGGCATTTTCCACGGGGGCTACGGACTCCGACGCAGCGAGAAAAGACCGCTCCCGCAGGTCGCTGGCGGGACTTGGAAAGCTGACGCCTCTTTTGCGCGCCCACCTGTGGCTGGCGGCCGGCGCCGTCGTCTCCCTTACGGCCGCGGCTCTTATCTCCCTCGCGCTGCCGACAGCGGTCCGGCGTCTGATAGATCAGGGTTTCGCCCGGACCGACGGCGTATTCGTCGACCGCTACTTCGTGATGCTCGTCGTGCTGGCGATCGCTCTCGCCGTCGCAAGTGCCTGTAGATACTATTTCGTCACCGCGCTTGGCGAGCGGCTGGTCTGCGATCTTCGTCTCCGGGTCTTTCAGACGGTCGTTCGTCTTCCTGCAAGCTTCTTCGATGCGAACCGCTCCGGCGAAGTCTCGTCGCGGCTCACCGCCGATGCGGCCCAGATCAAGTCCGCCGTGAGCCTTGCTGCCTCCGTCGCGCTTCGGAACTCCATTCTCTGCGTCGGCGCCCTTGCCATGATGTTCGTGACAAGTCCCGGCCTGTCCTCAATCACGGTCGGAGCAATCCCGCTCATCGTCGTGCCCCTTGTGGTGTTCGGTCGGTCAGTTCGGCAAAAATCCAGGTCCGCACAGGACGCGCTCGCCGAGGCGTCGGCCTTTGCAAGCGAGATCATTGCAGGAAGCCGGACTACACAAGCCTTCAACGGTGAGGACGCCGCTCAACGCAAATACGTCCGCGAAATCGAGGCGTCGTATGCCAGTTCGGTGAGCGCCGCGCGCTCGAGAGCCTTCCTCACGGCTTTCGCGATCGCCCTCGTTTTTGCGAGCGTCGTCGGCGTGCTTTGGATCGGAGCGCAGAACCTGCTGTCCGGCGCGATGACCGCAGGAGATCTTGGGCAATTCCTTCTTTACGCGGTGATCGCGGCAGGATCGCTGGGTTCGCTTTCGGAGGTCTGGGGCGAGCTCGCACAGGCGGCAGGTGCGGCCGGCAGGCTATTCGAACTGATGGACGAAGAGGACGGGCGGCCAGAAGCAGGCGCGACGCTGCCGTTGCGAACGCCCGTCGCGGGTCGGATCGAATTCGAGGACGTACGCTTCGCCTATGCGGGCGCGCCAGACCGCGAAGTCTTGCGGGGACTGTCAATGCGGGTCTCTCCGGGCGAAACCGTGGCCGTGGTCGGAGCATCGGGCTCTGGTAAAAGCACGCTCTTTTCGGTTCTTCTAGGTTTCTACGGGGCAGGCGACGGAAAGATCGCAATCGACGGTCGCGACCTCGCAACGCTCTCTCCGGAAGAAGTGCGGCAACAGATGGCCATCGTCCCCCAGGACGTCACGATTTTCGCCTCCTCCATCAAGGAGAACATAGCGATCGGCCGGCCGGAGGCCATCTCGGAAGAAATAGAAGCCGCCGCTGCCAGGGCGCAGGCGCATGACTTTGTCTCCGCTCTTCCCAACGGATACGACACCGTCGTAGGCGAGCGCGGTCTTACATTGTCTGGCGGGCAGCGCCAGAGAATCGCGATCGCAAGAGCTGTCCTGAAGGACGCTCCGATCCTTCTTCTCGACGAAGCCACGTCATCGCTCGACGCCGAAAGCGAGATGCTGGTGCAGAAGGGACTCGACGAGCTTATGGAGAATCGCACGACGATCGTCATTGCGCACCGGCTTGCCACCGTTCTCAAGGCTGATCGCATCCTCGTCATGGAAGAAGGCCGGATAGTCGAAGAAGGGACGCATGCGTCGCTCGTTCGCCAGGGCGGCGCATACGCAAGGCTTGCGGAGCTGCAGTTTGATGCTACGGCGTCGCTTCCAGTCGAAAGGAATGCGGCGTGATGAGCGCACGTCAAGGATTCAGCAAACCTTTCAGGATAGGCACCCGCGCAAGCCCGCTTGCCATCGCCCAGGCGTCGGAGGTGGCCGCGCGCCTATGCGCCTTCCATGGACTGCCCGCTGAATCCTTTGTCATCGTGCCGCTGACGACGAAGGGCGACCGGCTCAGCGAGCAGCCGCTTCCGGACATCGGTGTGAAGGGTCTCTTCACCTTAGAGCTGGAGGAGCGCCTGCTGGCGGGAGAACTCGACATGGCGGTTCACTCCTGCAAGGACGTCGCTACGGACCTTCCTGAAGGACTCCATCTCAGCGCATGTCTGTCCAGGGAGGACGCGCGGGACGCCTTTATATCACGGAGCGGATTCCGCCTATGGGAACTGCCACCCGGCGCCGTCGTCGGAACGTCCTCGGTAAGAAGGGCCGCACTCATGGCATTGCACCGGCCGGACCTCGTCGTCGTGCCTTTCCGTGGCCTCGTGGGAACAAGGCTGCAGAAGCTTGAGGACGGGGTCGTCGACGCCACGCTGCTCGCACAGGCGGGCCTCAACAGGCTGGGGCTTGGAGACGTCGTGACGGAGGTTCTCAACCTGCGCGACTTCCCTCCGGCTCCAGCTCAAGGGGCCATATGCATCGAGAGCTGTGTGCGCAACGCTGTTGTCACGGAACTGGTGTCAGTTCTCGACGACGCCGCCACCGCTGACGCGGTGCGTTGCGAGCGATCCTTTCTCCGTTCCCTTGACGGATCCTGTCGTACGCCAATCGGGGCTTATGCCACATGTCATGGAAGCGAGCTCGTTTTGCGCGGCATGATGATCGAACCGGACGGCAGCGATCAGAGAAGTGTGGTACTTAGAGGCCGGCGTTCTGCAGCCGAAAAAATTGGAGCTTCCGCGGCGGGTTTTCTGCTTTCAAAGCACTCGGTGCAGCCCTCTGTTCATGCCGATGTCCGCCTTTCCCAGGAGAATTGACAGGGAACCAGTGATTCGCGACTCGAGTTGGGAGCAGATTGATTCGTTCCACATCGACCTGAGTTTGGGATTTTGATTTGAGACACGGACGAAGAAACCGCGCAAAGATCGCTACGGTCGATATGACGCCGCCCGGTCGGCGCGCACCTGCGGACTCCGAAACCAGGTTTGAAAAGGGTGCTCCGGATCAGGGACAGACACCCTTTTCGTGCTGAGTTTTAAGGTTTCAGCGGAATGGAAATTAACAGAGAGATTGCTGTCTACCATCGGACCGAAGTCCGACTCACCCTCAATAATGCGTCGGTGTCAGTGCCGAGGTGACACTGTCAATCAATGCCTCCCTAGATCCTCTTGCCTATCTCACCGCTACGCTCGCCGTCATCGATAGACATCCGCGCGGCTCGACGAAGACAAGCGGAAGCGCTGAAGGACGTCGTTTTTGAGGTTCTTGAGGCTGCGTCGGTTTTGCAGCAGTGGGCATTATTGGCTCCCGAACCGACGTTGAAGCGGTTTTCACCGGCGTCGACATGCCCGGCGGTCTCAACGGTATCGATCTTGCAACAATGGTCGCGAGCATCAGTCCGCATATAGGAATCGTCGTGATCTCGGGCAGGGCGGACATCGAGCCGGCCGAGCCGTTTTGATCTTACGTTGGAGTCCGCCTACTGATGTCGAGGGCGGTCCGTGAATTCTAGCCCTACAGCTTGTGACCTGCTAAGCGTTCAACGAACCTTTGCTACGACTCGTTCTGGTGTCTAGCTTTTCGGTGCGCGCGCTGTCGCGCCGTTGCATGGGCCGCTTCGCTGCCCCAACATTGTCTCCGAGCTCCCCCTAAACTGACGAGGATTCGACATGCTTTCCGGACGTCATACGACACCGGGATCCAACCCCGTCGACGCAGCTATGGCCTGGCATGAAGGAGATCCGCGCGCGACCGTCGATGCTCTGCTCAAGGATCGTAAACGGCTGTGCGAACAGCTTGCAACCGCCCCGGCATGCATCAGCAACGGCTATACGCGCGGTTGGCTGCCCGGCGATGAATTCGAGGGATGGATGATAACTTCGGAGACGAGCAGTTTCCCTGGGTTCGTCTCAGAGCACGTGAGGGCTGCGAACGAAGTCTGGAAGCGCATCTGGGGTTGCAGTTTCCAACTCACTCGCCCGCATATTCACATTGACTCACATTCGCTTGTTTATGCCCCGATCAGTTCGGTTGCCATACGCCACAGCCGATCCGCGTTCTCCATGTCCAGCGCGTAAGCTGCCACACCTTCCAGTTTGCCATCAGGTCGTCCAGGGAGAACAGGGGCGACCTGACAATCGTCGAAGTACCGACCGCTTACACCCTCGACGAGGGGCGACCCGGCGAGCATCACGGACGTCGATGCACCCTGTTCGGGCGTTTTGCGCAGATGTTCAGGTGTTCTGAGTCCGCCTGTGTGTCGTTGGAGGTTCGTCGCTATGGCTCCCGGGTTGAGCGCGTTCGAGACAATTCCGTCCGATTTCCAGCGGTTGGCGATGCCCACGGACAGAAGAATGCAGGCCGTCTTTGATTGGGCGTACCCGAGGAGTGGTGTGTAGGGGATGAAACGGAAATGCGGGTCGTCCCAGAAGACCGGCCCGAACAGGCTTCCCGTCGAGCTTACAGAAACCACGCGCGCACCCTGGGCATCGGCGAGATGACGGCGGAGGCCCGTGGTCAGGGCGAAGTGCCCGAGAAAATTGGTCGCGAACTGCATTTCGCAACCCTCGGAGGTCCGCTCGAGTTCGGGGAGGGCCATGATGCCCGCGTTGTTAACGAGGGCATGAAGCGGCTTTTCCCAATCGGCGACGAAGTTTCGAACAGATCGCAAATCCGCCAGGTCGAGCTGTCGCACATCGATTTGGGGGTTGCCCATCTGCGCCCGAAGCGATCGGGCGACATCCTCAGCCGCCTCTGGTCTGCGCGCAGCAATGGTCACCGCTGCGCCCGCGGATGCAAGGCTTTTCACGGTTTCGATCCCGATCCCGCTGGCACCGCCAGTCACGATCATGTTCTTTCCCACCAGATCGACACCGGAGAGGACTTCCGCTGCGGTCGATGAAACGCCAAATGGGAGCATTGTGGTCATGGTTGGTCTTTCCGTGAATCTAGTTGTCATAGATGGGCATGGGTTCGGGCTGGGAAGGTCCTATCTGTCATCACAGAACCAATACGGGGCGGCCGAGGGTTTCGCCCGCTTCCAGCGCGCGTTGCGCCTCGGCGACGCCGTCGAAGGACACCAACCGGTCGATGTGCGGTTTCAGGCGACCGCGATCGGCAAGTTCAGCGATTTCCTTCAAGATCGCCGTCTGCCGAAGTCGATGGCCATGGTTCTGGCCGATCTGCGGCAGTCCGATATTGACGAAGCTGATATTGAGGTTTTTCCATTCGGCAGGGCCGTTACCTTCGGCAGGCCACTCGGAGACGACGGTGTTTACGAGCGTGCCGTACGCTGCCGTGTGCGCGAAGCTTCTGGCGAAGTTGTCGTGCCCGACAAAGTCGAAGACGACATCAGCGCCTGGCTCGCCTTTCCAGTGCTCTAGTGCTTCCTCGATGTTCTGCGTTCGATAGTTGATGACGAGTTCAGCGCCGAGCTTTCGAACGAGCTCCGCCTTGGCTTCGCTCGATACGGTTGTCGCGACCTTCGCTCCAATCGAGGCCAGATACTGTATCGCGATGTGGCCGAGACCGCCCGCGCCGCCGTGGACGAGGACGTGGTCGCCACTGCTGACCTGCCCTTTGTCGAACACGGCCTCGCATGCTGTGAGCCCGACAACAGGCAATGCCGCCGCCTCTGCGAAGCCCATGCCGGCCGGCTTGAACGTCACGTAATCGCCCCGGACCACCTTATATTCGGCGTAGCTGCCGGGGTTGCCGGCATAGCCCCCGTCCACATACCAGACTTCATCGCCGACCCGGACATTGGTCACTTCCCCGCCGACTTCCATCACGATGCCGACGCCGTCGATCCCAAGGATCGTCGGTAAAGCAGGATCATCATCTTCAAGGTCGTAGACCGCGCCGTTTTTCCGGTTTTGCCAGTCGGCGGGATTGATGCCCGCCGCCTTTACCTGAATGATCACGTCATACTCGTCGCGAAGGCCGGGGCGGGCCACATTTCGAACCTCAAGGACCTCCGGTCCGCCTGGCCGCGTGACCACGAGAGCCCGCATTTTCTCAGACATCGCAACGCTCTCCGTTGCCCGATCCGATGACGTCCAGCACTCGGTGCAAATTCACGGCGTCTTCAAATGTGGGGGAGAGGTGGGTGCCAGCCAGCATGTCCGATGCGATGCGTGAATACGCGATGCCGACGCTCTGGCTGAATCCGTCCTCGATGCCGAGCCTATCGTAGGTCTGCGGCACCTGCAGCTCGTGCATCTGCTCATCTCCCCGGGCACCCCGCACAGTAAACCCGCCCAAGCCGACGTAGCCGACGGGGCTCGTCAGGATCAGGTCTCCCGCGGTGCCGTTGATCTCTATATGAAAGTTGGTTCCCCGCGAGAGCCCACCGCGGAAGTGAGCGCTCAAGGCAGCGCCGTTCTCCAGCAGGCCGCCGACCACGATCTGGTCGGGTGCCGTGAACGGGACCTGTTTCCCGGTCTCCGCTACGCGGACCATTGATCGACTGTTGGATAGCGTTCCCCGTACGGACGCTAATCTGGACCCGAGAGCGAAGAGCGTGGCGTCCAGAGTATGCGCAAACGGAACGTGCAGCATCGAGGCACCGTTCGTCATATCCAAAGTATAGAGGTAACTCTCGTTGATCTCCTCTCCCCATATGATGCCAGAGCCTATGATCGAAACAGAGAGGACGTCACCGACATAGCCGTCTTTCACCAAGTCCCGGATGAAGCTAATGGCCGGCACGGAGCGGGTCTGAAGTCCGATCGCGGTGAACTTGTTTTTCTGCTTTGCGAGGGCATTCATCGCCTCGGCGTCGCGCAGGTTCATCCCGAGCGGCCATTCGGAGAAAATGGATTTGCCTGCCCCTAACGCCTTCGTCACCAGCTCGAGGTGATGTGGGACCTTTACCGTCACAACCACGAGATCGACGTTCGGATCGTTCACCAACTCGTCGGTAGTGACGTAGCCGCGATCAGCCCCGAATTTCAGGGCCGAAGCATCCGCTATTTCCTGCTTGTTGTGGCTGATGGCCGTGATGCGAAATTGCGGCAAAGCCTTCAGGGCCGGAACATGGGCCGTTGTCGCCCAGCCCTTGTCCGGGTGGACGCCGATGATGCCGACTTTGATAGGATTGCTTGTCATGCCGCGTTCTCCTTCGGCTTGATTTCAAGAATTGTCCGGCGAAGCTCCAGGTGCGCCAACCGCCACTGTCCGTCTTCCAGCCGCCATGTTTCGTGATAGTGGCCGTAACCGTGCATGGATGCGGGCCGCCCGTCGTTTCCGCCCGGGAAGACCAGGTAGTCTTCCATAGACCAGACGGCGCTGATCTCGCTTTCCGATACGATGTCGATCTCGTCGTTATGGACCTGATGGATCGACTTCACGCCCGAGAGATACGCCTTCGTGACAGCAACGAATTCGTCGACGGCGTCGAATTGCGCCAGTAGGACACCATCCTCTCCGACGAAACGCATAGTTGGTTTGCGGGCGAATAGCGCCGCGAGGTCGACCCACATATGGGTGTCTACGTAACGGCAGTACCTGGCTTTGAGTGTCCGGATGGTTTCAGCTAGAGCGAGACGGTTCTGCAATTGGAATCTCCTTTTCGTCCCACCATATAGCGACGGATACCAAGAGCCTTCAGTCTCGATCGTCCCAAGTTTTGGCTCGATCGTCCATCATAGGAACATTTAGTTGGACCCATTGAGCGACATCTTTTCCTCCATGCGGATCAGGAAGGCGAAGTTCACGACCTTGGACGCGACAGCGCCATGGGGCGTCGTGTCGAACGGCGACCCTTCGATAAAATTTGTGCTCGTAGTGCGAGGATCGGGGATACTGACGACGCGAGGCAACCCAGACCCTGTGGCATTGCGAGCAGGCGACGTCTTCATCATGTTTGGGGACGAGTCGTACCGCGTCTACGATCATGAGCGCTCGCGCATCGAGGACTGTCTCGATGTCGAGGCACTGAGGCTAGGCAACCGGATTCAATTCGGCGGCGGCGGCACGACGACGACCTTCATCAGCGGCTTTTTCGAAATCGACAGGCTGGACGCCCGGCCGTTGCTCCAAGTGTTGCCGAAGCTCCTTCACCTGAAATCCGAGCAGAACCGGAGCCGGGCATTCCAGGCCGTGCTTGAGCTGCTGGCCGCGGAAGTAGATGCGCCCGGACTTGGATCGGATGCCGTGGTGAGACGCCTGTTCGAGCTTCTTTTCGTTCACGCGGTTCGCGCTTATTCGGAGCAACGGGCAACCGCCAAAACCGGATGGCTCGCTGCGGTAGCAGACAAGAACCTGTCGCTGGCAATAGAGGCCATCCACCCGGAGCCCCAGATGAGCTGGACGGTTGACCGGCTGGCGCGTAAAGCCGGCATGTCGCGATCCGCTTTTGCAGCTCGGTTCAGAGCCATGGTAGGTCAGGCTCCGCTTGGTTATCTCACTGAGTGTCGGATTTATCAGGCTGCTCGGCAGATCGAGGCGAACGGCGAGAAAATATCGGTGATTGCGCGGAGGATGGGGTATCAGTCCGAAGCGGCATTTACCAAGACCTTCAGGAAGTTCATGGGGTGCGTTCCAAGCGAATACAGAAGAAACTTGGTGATTGCTCCGGTCGCTCCTGCTTCTGCTCCTACCGGCGAAAAGCAAGAAGCCGCGTGATAGCCGGCAAGAGAACCTGGCTGTTCAGTGGCTTTCGCATGAATACTCGCTGGTCGTCAGCGCCCGCGTAGCCCTGGTCCTCGATGTCTGAGCGCCCTGTCATCAGAATCATGGGCATTCCGGGTTCGTGGACGCGCACCGCCTTCTCCAGCTCGAACCCGTCCATCGAATCCATTTTGATGTCGGTAATCACGCAATCGCATGCGGCAAGGTCTCCGCTGGACAAAAAGGCGGCCGGGGACCGATAGGTGCGGGCGGCATAGCCCAAGGATTCCAGAAGCTCACGCAAACCATCCAAAACCCGCTTGTCATCGTCCACGATTGCAAAGGTCCGGCTCGCATGCGCTATCATTCACTGGGTTCCATATCGGGAATGGGTAATCGGTATGCTGAGTTTGCCGGCGATCCTTACCAGGTCGGCCAAGGAATCCGCGTGCATTTTGCGCATCATGTTACCCCTGTGGATTTGGAACGTGATCTCGCTGATGCCGAGTTTGGCCGCGCCTTGCTTATTCATCAGCCCACTCACAACGAGCGGGAGAACGTCGCGTTCCCGCGCAGAGAGGCAATCAAGCCTCCTCTGCAATTCACGTAGCGCCGCGCGGTCTTGCCGAGCCAGCTCATCCCGCTCAAGCGCTGTGCCTATCGCCGCGAGCAGGTCGTGCTCCCGGAATGGTTTCTGAAGGAAATCGACAGCGCCCAGTTTCATGGCGCGCACTGTCATGGGAATATCCCCGTGCCCTGTTATAAAAATGATCGGAGGGTGGGGCTGGTCGGCCATCTCGGCATGCAGTTCGAATCCGTCAAAATCGGGAAGCCGCACGTCCAAAACGAGGCACGATGGGGTATCGGGCTTCGGGGCATCGAGGTATTCCCGTCCGGTCGCAAACGTTGCGACCTTCATTCGCCATGATTCCAGGTATTCACGAAGTCCATCCCGGACCCGCTTATCATCGTCAATAACGAAGACTGCATGATCTTCACTGTACATCGGGTTCTCCTCCGGCCATTGGAAGGGAAAAACTGAATATTGTGCCTGAAGGCTCAGACGGTGCCGCCCACAGCGCTCCCTCATGTGCTCGGACAATGCTTCGGCAGACGGACAGGCCGATGCCCATCCCATTGTGTTTCGTGGTGTAGAAGGGTTCGAATATCTTCTCTGTGTCGTTCAATCCGATGCCGCTGTCGCGCACATGCACGACGATGTTCCCGTCTTCTCGCTTCGATCGGATTTCCAGGAGCCTGGCTGCTCCGTTCATCGTCGCCATCGCATCCATGGCGTTCTGGATGAGATTGACGAGTACCTGGAGCATGAGGCCCTTGTCGAATACGGCATCGGGCAAGTCTCGCTGGAGGTCGGTGTGCAGATCGCACTTCGAAGCCGCAATCCGTTCCCGGAGCAGGATGCAGGCCTCTTCGATGATACCGTTGAGGTTCCCGGGCGATTTTGCAGCGCCTGACTGCCGAAACAACGCCTTGATCCTGCTGATGACTTCTGACGCGTCGTTCGCCGCCTCCGCGGCCTTCCTGGCGCTGTTCCTGGCGCGTTCGAAATTTGGCGGCGTTGCCTCCAGCCACCGCTCGGTCGCGAGGCTGTTCGTGAGCACCGCAACCAAGGGCTGGCTGATTTCATGGGCAATCGACGCGGATAGCTCGGACAGACTAGCGGCGCGTGTGGCCAACTCTAGTTGGTGCTGTGCCTTCTGTAACTGCGCCTGCGCCTGCGTTTCATCCTCGACATCGACGATGACCCCATACCATTGAAAAAGCCGGCTCTGGCTGTCACGGAGAACCCTGGCTCTGCAGTCTACGAGATGGTATCCACCGTCGGCCAGCCGGTGGCGGTATTTCAGCGCGATCGGCTCGCCGGACCTGAACGACTGTTCGAAACGATCCCGCAAGACAGGCGCGTCGGCTGGATGGACGAGGCTGCTGATCATCGGGGCGAACCCTGACCCATTGGCCCCCCGAAGCTCTTCCAGCGTCACGCCGGAGTACCTCATCAACGGCTCGTTGAAATACGTTGGCTGGCCGTCGGGGCTGGCGCACCAGACGAATGCGGGCAGGGTGTCCAGCATTAATCGCAGTCGATCAGCATTCGAGCGCAGTTCGTCCTGCGTCTGGTGAAGTTCCTCGATGTCGACGTTGGTCCCGTACCACTGGATTATCTCGCCGTTCTCGCCGAGGAGAGGGGCGGCGGTCACCCTGTTCCAGCGATATGTCCCGTCGTTGAACCGCAGGCGGCAGATTATCGAGAGCGGCGTCTTTTGCTTGACGCAATCTGCCCACACTGCCTGGAAGTCCGCCATGTCGTCGGAATGAACCACCCCGAAGTTGTTGTCCCTGATCTCCTCGAAGCTCGCGCCGAGATACTCCAGCAACTTGGGGTTCTGGTAAATCGGCTCTCCGGTCGGGGCTGCGCACCATATCATCACTGGCATGGTGTCGATCAGGATTTGAAGCTGGCGCTCGCTGTCGGCCAGCCGCTGCTGTGCCTTCTGTTTCTCGTCGACATCAATTGTGGTGCCGTACCATCCCTGGATTTCGCCTCTTTGGTTGCGATGAGGGCGTCCGTAGGCGTGAAACCAGCTGTAGTCGCCATCGGCCCGCCGGATGCGATGAACGGATTCAAATGGCGTGCCAGTCCGCATGCTGGTGAGCCAGGCTTCGGTTACACGATCGGCATCGTCAGGATGCACGGCCTCGAGCCCGGTCCGCCCGATGGCGTTGAACTCGTCCGTGCTCTTGCCGACGTAATCCACGACGCTTGGATTGATGTAGACGAAATTGCCCTGCGCGTCGGTGGCCCAGCCAAGTCCGGGCATGCTCTCGACGATCAGCCTCGCGTCAACCAGGTTGTGGTGAAGGTCGGCCTGCTTCCGCCAGATGTTCACCAGCCAGAAAGCCCCCAGAGCCGACAGAAGAAAGGCAAAGGGGCGCGTGAGCGACGCTGTGCGAGGCTCGTAAATGAACAGGATCACGGCGCAACCGGCGATCAAAAGCAAGGCAGCCGTTGCAGCAGTCCGCCGCCGTTCAATGAACATAAGCGCGGCCAGCACGATGAACAGTGCGCCATAAGGCTCCTGTTCGGACATTCCTAAAGCAGTTCCCGCGAAACCCGTAGCTAACGCGGGCGCGTATTGTCGTATTTCAAGCCCCCTCACGACATTCTCCCGGTCACCGCCAATGGAGTTGCCGGGACTATACTTCGGTACCGAAGATCAGACTAGATGAACCCGCGAGACTAACGGAAACATATGATTGGCTGCCCCGGCCTCGCTGCATATCCTCCCCGACATCGAAACGGATGGACGGACGGGTCAATGGCCTCGTCCTGACAAGCCGCCGCCCGAAGGCTGGCAAAAGGATCGAGACACATGACATCCGGTAATCCGACAAACCTTCCGATATCCCGCCGCACCGTGCTCGGCACGGCTGCCGGGGCTTTAGGAGCATCGATGTTCGGATTTCCCGAATTGGTTCCGGTCCATCACGCTGCCGCGCAGGCAACCCAATCATCAGCCGAGGAAAAGAAAATGGGCATGATCACAACGAAAGACGGGACACAGATTTTCTACAAGGACTGGGGCAAGGGGCAGCCTGTGGTTTTTCACCATGGCTGGCCGCTCAGCGGCGATGACTGGGACAACCAGATGCTATTCTTCCTGAGCAAGGGATACAGAGTGATCGCGCACGACAGACGTGGACACGGTCGCTCGACGCAGACCGCGATCGGCAACGATATGGACACCTACGCCGCCGACGTCGCGGAACTGGCGGAGGCACTCGATCTGAGGGACGCGATCCATGTCGGTCACTCTACGGGAGGCGGTGAGGTTACCCGCTATGTCGCCCGGCATGGGAAGGGCAGAGTCGCCAAGGCCGTAATCATATCGGCGATCCCGCCGGTAATGTTGAAATCCGACAGCAATCCGGGTGGCCTGCCGATCTCGGTGTTCGACGATCTCCGCGCCCAGCTCGCTGCCAACCGCGCGCAATTCTATCTCGACGTGCCAAGCGGCCCCTTCTACGGCTTCAACAGGAAGGACGCCAAGGTCTATCCGGGCCTGATCCAGAACTGGTGGCGGCAGGGAATGATCGGTGGCGCTGTCGCACATTACGAATGCATCAAGGTCTTTTCCGAAACGGACTTCACAGACGACCTCAAGAAAATCGAAGTCCCCGTTCTCGTGATGCACGGTGACGACGACCAGATCGTTCCGATCGCGGACGCCGCACTCCTGTCGATCAAGCTGCTCAAGAACGGCACGCTGAAAGTCTACAAAGGCCTGCCGCACGGAATGTGCAGCACCCATCCGGATATCATCAACCCCGATCTGCTGGCGTTTTTCCAGGCATGATCGCTCGGCGGACAGGCGGCTTCAGGTGAACCCCAAGCTTCCTGGAGCCGCTCCGCTTTTTCGAAGAGGACATGCCATGGCACAGGATTTCAGGATTTCACGCCGCGGATTTTGCCTATGCTGTATGGCCGCCTCTACCTTTGCCGCCACGGGAGGCTGGCTTAGCCCTCCTGAGGTCTTCGCAAAGGCACAGGGCATCGTCGACATGATCCGCGATGAAGCTGCGAAGGCACCGATCAAGGTCCACAAGGCAAGAGCCGGCGTTTCGATCCTGGAAGGATCGGGCGGCAACATAGCCGTGCTGACCGGAGGCGACGGCAAGGTGCTGATCGACGGGGGGATAACCGCCTCTCGTCCCAGAATACGCGACGCCCTTGCCGGATTGGGCAAACAGCCTGTCCGGCATCTGATCAACACCCACTGGCACTTCGATCACACCGACGGAAACGAATGGCTGAACGGCGAAGGAGCGGCGATCCTCGCCCATGAAAACACAAAAACCCATTTGATGGCCGTTCAAAGGGTTGACGACTGGGACTTCGAATTCCCCAGGCCGCCGCTCGCCGCTGTGCCTTCCGAGACCGTCGGTGACGAGATGTCTCTGGAGTTGAACAAGTCGACGCTGATGCTCAAGCACCATCCGAACGCCCACACCGACGGCGACATCTCGGTCGCGTTCGGCGAAGCCGACATCGTTCACACCGGAGACCTCTACTGGAACGGCATCTACCCGTTCATCGACTACTCTACGGGCGGTGGCATCGACGGGAAAATCAAGGCCGTGGAGGAAATCCTCTCGAGCGTCGGCGAGAAGACAATCGTCATCCCCGGTCACGGCCAGCCGCTCAGCAAGAAGTCGGAGCTTAGCGACTATCGAACGATGCTCGTCGATATCCGCGGTAACGTCGCCAAGCTCAAGTCGGAGGGCAAGCCCGTCGATGCGGTGATCGCCGCCAAGCCAACCGCGGCGTTCGACACGAAGTGGGGGCAATTCGTCATCTCGCCCGACTTTTTCGCACGTCTTGTCTACCACGGCGTTTGATGCCGCAACGCGGAGCCATCCTATGTCGATGATCGACTGGAATGCCTACCACAGTCAGGTGCTTGCCGGAGTTGGCGAGCTGGCGGCGCTGAGCCCGGACGTCATCCGCGGTTATCAAGCGATCGGGGGAGCAGCCAGAAAGACCGACCTCCTCGGGTCGAAGGTCAACGAGTTGATAGCTTTGGCTGTCGCGGTTTCCCTGCGCTGCGACGGCTGCATCGTTGTCCATACAGAGGCTGCGCTCAAAGCAGGCGCGACACGAGAGGAAATCGCCGAGGCGCTCGGCACAGCGATTGGTGTCAACGCAGGGGCAGGTCTTGTCTACTCCACACGCGTGATGGATGCCTTCAAAGCCAAGACACAGGACAAACGCGAAGTCTGACAACGGGGAGCGAGTAGCTTCTGAAAGGACATCGAAATGACAGCGCAATCGATCGCACAGGCAGTTGTCGCCGCGTTCGGCGAGACGCCGACTTTCAAAGTTGGCGACTTGGTACGGACCGGCACGCGGTTTCCAGTCGGGCACTATCGGCTTCCGATGTATCTCCGTGGGAAATCAGCTGTCGTTGAACGCGTTATCGCGACGATGGGTGTCGACAACGAGGAAGAGGGGTTCGGACGCAACGCTGGCTCCAAAGGCCATTACTACCGCATCGCTATTCCTCTGTCACAGATTTGGGCCGACTACAGAGGCCCGGCTTCGGACGGACTCAGGGTCGAGGTCTTTGAAAATTGGCTGGAAAGGATTTGACCATGGAGACGGAAGACAACGATCACGATGGCCATGATCATGGCCATGGCGATGCAGGGCATTCTCATCCGCACCAGGAAATAACGATCGCGGATGCTCCCGGCTACTACGACTTGATGGAAACCGCAGTGCGGGAGCTGTTGATCGAGCGCCGGCTCTTCGGCGCGGGCGAGATACGAAGACAGATCGAGGTGCTGGACTCCCGCACGCCGGCACTGGGTGCCAAAGTCGTGGCTCGCGCATGGGTAGACGAGGGGTTCCGGCGGCGGTTGCTCGATGACGGGCGCAAGGGGTGCGAGGAGCTGGGGATCACCTTCTACGACGACACGCAGTTGATCGTCCTCGAAAACACGCCGAAGGTCCACAACCTCATCGTATGCACGCTGTGTTCATGCTACCCGCGGCCCGTCTTGGGTCTTCCGCCCGACTGGTACAAGCTGAAGCCATATAGGGCCCGCGCCGTGTACGAACCGCGAGCCGTTCTCGAGGAATTCGGGACGCATATCCCAGACGGGGTCGAGATCATCGTCAGCGATTCGACCGCCATGGTGCGCTACCTGGTGCTGCCGATGAGACCGCCCGGAACGGAAACGATGTCTGAAGAGGACCTCGCGGCTTTGGTGACCCGCGACGCAATGATCGGCGTGATCCCTGTCGAATATCAAAAGGAGGCGGCGTGATGTCCAGTGAACTCCTCGTCAAGAAGCTTCCAAACGACATCGGAGGCGAAGCCAGCGGCAAGATCGAACGGGTGGAGCACGAACTGCTCCCGTGGGAAAAGCGCTGCCACGCACTCGCCGACGTCCTTGATTTTCACAAGATCATCAACACTGAAGAGAAGCGCCGAGGCGTCGAAGCGCTCGGTTCGGAGATGATCGGGAAACTGTCGTATTACGAGCGCTGGATCGTAGCCTTCGCGAACATTCTCTTCCAGAAGGGCATTCTCACGCCAGGTGACCTCGCCGTCAAAATGGCGGAACTGGAAGCTCGGCACACGCACGAAATAACTCGGCCGCACCCCAATGCCTGACAACGCCCGGGAGGCATCCTGCTTTTTCGAAATCGATGGGTCGCTGCCGATATTGCGGCGCTCGTTTGTAGAAGCGGTCGGAACATGTCTTCTTACCGTCGCGATGGTAGGATCGGGTCTGGCCGTGCAGCAAAAGCAGGCCGACGAGCCTTTGGTCGCGTCGATCATCATTGCGGTCTCGATCGCTGGGTCATTGGTTGGTCTAATCGTTGCCCTGGGGAAAGTTTCCGGCGGACATTACAATCCGCTGATTACAATCGGACAATGGCTCCGCGGGGAGCGGGCCACGGCGTGCACCATATCCTACGTCCTGAGTCAGATTGCCGGAGGCATATGCGGCTCATTGATCGCCACATTCATGTTCCAGGAAACGGTCAGGCCTTCGTTTGGGGAAACCCCGTCAATGGGGCTTGCAGTCAGCGAGTTGGTGGCCGCGGCAGGGCTTCTGATCATTGTCATAAGCTGTGCGCGAAGCAGTAAATGGGACACTGGTCCCTTCGCGGTCGGGGCCTGGCTAACGGCGGCGATCCTGGCGACACCGTCGACGTCCTACGCGAACCCCGCCGTCACGATCGCGGCGACTTTCGCAGAAGGCCCTGTGTCTCTGAGCTTGCCAACGGCCGCCACTTTCGCTGTCGCCCAACTGCTCGGCCTGGTCGCCGCGCTGCTGGTGACCCGGATAGCTTTCGGGGGTGCCCCGGCGCAGGATAACCGATCCCAGGGCCTAGCCGGGGAGCGGGCCCGCGATCCGTCCGGACTGTAATGATCAACCGAAACGTTGTCGATCAACGAAAGGAACGAAGATGACAGCCATTACAAAGAAAAAACCGATCGCAGTCGGATTTACCGCAAGGGTTCTTTCCCTTTGCGCCATGGCGGTCCTGGGCGGGCTTCTCGTAGGTGGCGTGGGATTTGCAAACATCCCGGCGCTCCACGACGCCGCGCACGACGTCCGTCATACCCTGAGTTTTCCCTGCCACTGAGGTGCGGCTGTGAGCCATTTTCAGCGATTGTTCTTTCTGGCGTTGCTCGCCGGTGTAATCGGAGGCGTGCTTGCCTCCGCCCTCAACATCGCGGTCAACGTGCCGATCATCCTACAAGCCGAGGTTTTCGAGCATGGCTCCGAACACGCGGCGGCGGGGTACCAAGCTCTTCATGAGCACGGCGAGAGCGCGGCCCTCGGAAGGAACTTCCCCACCTTGGCGGCAATGATACTCGCATTCGTCGGATACGCGTTTCTCGTCACCGTCGTCGCGGAAGTGAGCGGCGGGTTGCAAAGCTGGTGGTCGGGGCTGTTGTGGGGTGCGGGTAGCTTCCTGGCAGTCGGCCTCGTACCTGCACTTGGCCTGCCACCTGAGCTTCCGGGAATGCCAGCTGCCGATCTCGTTCAACGGCGGCTCTGGTGGCTCTCCTGTGCGGCCTGCACCGCAGTCGCATTGCTCTTGATTGCGAGGTTTCAGCGTGCTCCCGCGTATCTCGTTTCCGCCTTGCTTCTAGCAGCACCCTTTCTGTACGGAGCGCCTGTCGCTCCCGACGCCGCATCGCTCGTTCCCGATGACCTGCATCGGCTATTTGTGCTAGGGACCCTTACAGCGGGCTTCCTCGCATGGCTGGCCATGGGCGTGACCCTTGGTTTCCTTCGATCACAGAAACGGTTGCAAACTGTTCCGGGCTAGACGATGCGTCATCGATAGCCACGTGCGCGGGACGCAATTTCCGCTAGGAGCGCATCGATGTCGTCCAGGAGGTCGCGTTGGTCTTCCAAGCCGACACTCATCCGCAGGATCAGATCGTCTCCTGGCCAGCTTGTCGCAGATCGGTGCGCTTTGACCGACATCGGCGCGACGAGGCTCCTCGTGCCGCCCCATGACGCTCCGATCGCAAAAGTCTTCAGGACGTCTAGCGATGGCGGAACATGGCCGGCTATTCCAGGTGCGAAAACCACACCGAAAACCGCAGATGCACCAAGGAAGTCGCGCCTCCAGATCGGATTTCCGGGATCGGATGGTAATGCGGGATGTATCACCCGTTGAACGATTTCTGACTCTTGAAGTCTTCCGATAAGAGACATCGCCACTTCGTAAGCGTGCCGCATCCGGACGCCCAGGGTCTCCATGCCTCTCAATACCATCGAGGCGTCGTCCGGCGAAACAGAGATACCCAATCGACCGAGCGTGGACCGGATCGGAGCGACGAGCTGCTCCTCGCGAACAGTCAGCGATCCCAATAACAGGTCAGAGTGGCCTGAGATGTATTTGGTTAGGCCTTCGGTGACGATGTCGGCTCCGTGAGTGAGGGGCTTGTAGTTAAGCGGCGTCGCCCAGGTATTATCGCAGCCGACCAGTGCGCCGTGGCGATGTGCGATCGCGGCAATCTTCGGCAGGTCCTGCACTTCCATCGTCGTGGAACCTGGTGACTCGCACCAGACGATCTTCGTTCGATTATCGATCTTGGTTTCAAGGTCGGCGAGATCGACAGGATTGTAGTAGCTCACTTCCACGCCGAAACGCGCGAGGTCGGTATTAGCGAAATCGCGCATCGGCGGGTAGGTGGAGTCGGTTATCAGGATGCCGTCGCCAGCCTTGAGGAACGGCAGGACCGCGATCGTATTGGCGGCTTGTCCCGAGGGCACGAGAAAGGTTCTCGCACCTTGCTCAAGCGCCGTCAGCTTTGCCTCCAGAGTTCTCGTGGTCGGCGTGCCGTAGAGGCCGTAACTGTATCCGTCTGGACCGCGATCTCCGCGGTTCGAATAGTCCTCGGCGTTGTCGAACACGATTGTCGACGCCCGGTGGACGCCGACGGCTAGCGACTTGAAGCCTTCAATCTTGACTTCGGGTGTCATGACGCAGCGGGTGAGGTCTTTCATCGATGCTTCTTTCTTCGCCAGATGGGTTCAGCTACGGCCTCATCGGCCTCATACACAGGTGCGTTTGGTCGGGGAACGCCGAGCTACGAAAAAACGAGATTGGTGAGCTCGACAGATATCAGTTCACGCGCGGTGTCGGGCGTTAGGTCTGGGCGTCGGGGATAGCCTGTAAGTGACGTTGGCATCCTCAAGCCGCTCACATCGACGTAGTCCGTGACAAGCTCGCACACCGTCATGCCCGAGCCGCGATCGACGTCATAGTCGTGCCGCCGCAGGAGGAAGTTGGCGTCGAAGAAGAAATCCTGAACACGAGCGGGGGTGGAAAGCTCGGGAGGGAATTCCGCCCTCAAGACGCGCCATTGACCACCCGCTTCGTTCCATGGGACGAGTTCGCTTATCTCCACTCCTTCGGTCCCCAGCATGAAGGGCGAGGTCAGCAGTGATCGCACGGTGGAGCACGTCATCAGGACACCCGACAGGGGGGCAATGGGTGGCCCGAACTGCGGGTGCGCGAGGTGGGCATCCTCGAGCCGCATGACTGCCGCGCCGTCTTTTCGAGTAACGGACAGTCGGTTGCAATCGAGGTCGCTTAGGCAATCGATACATCCCAGTGGCTCGACTGTGACCCTGTTCCGGTGAATGATGACCGTCACTTGCCTGGATGTTTCGGTCGAGCCGGCCGGACAGAACGGACCTTTGATGCTCGCCATTGCATTGGCAACTCGACACCTGTTCCAGTTCGTCAGACCTCCATGCGCGGCGATGACCTTGTCGAGCAGTCTGTCCACTTTCAGCCCCCATAACCGCGGCCGCTCCGCCTGACCGAAGATGCCGCCAGAAAGAGGGTACTCCTTTCCAGCAAGATCGAAATAATACGTTCCATTAGTGCGCGAAGCGCAGGCGCGGATCGCAATCTCGCGTGAAAGCCGCTCGCCCCTAAAGGTATATATGATTTCCAGTCTGCGGAAGTTGGCGCACTGTCCCGGAACACAATCATCAGGAGACAGAAGATGCCGACGATGAAAGCTGCGGTCGTCGAGGCCGCCAATGGGCCCTTCAGGATAGCAGACATCCCGCACCCACGACCCGGGCGCAGCCAGGTTCTGGTCCGTGTGAAAGCAAGCGGGGTCAATCCTCTCGACACGAAAATCAGGGCGGGAGCCGCAGCCCATGCGAAGCACGGCTTTCCCGCGGTACTCGGTATCGACTTGGCTGGTGTGGTGGCAGAAGTGGGAGAGGGCGTAACCCGCTTTTCGGCGGGTGACGAGGTTTACGGAATGACCGGCGGCGTCGGCGGCAACCAGGGGTCACTCGCTGAATACGCCTCGGTCGACGAGCGGCTATTGGCGGTAAAACCGTCAAATCTGACGATGCGCGACGCGGCCGCGCTTCCCTTGATTTTCATCACCGCATGGGAGGGTCTCGTTGACCGTGTCAACCTCCAGGCAGGTCAAAGTCTTCTGGTGCTAGGCGCGGGCGGCGGCGTTGGGCATATCGCCGTACAGATCGGCATTGCTCTAGGGGCAAAAGTCTATGCGGTCGACTCCGCTGCCAAGACTGAATATCTCCGCGGTCTCGGAGCAACACCGATCGACTACGGTGCGGCGGACGTCGATAGCTATGTGGCGAAGCATTCCGCCGGCAAGGGCTTCGATGTGGTCTACGACACGGTCGGCGGTGCGGGACTGGACACCGCTTTTAAAGCCGTTGGCCGGTTCGGTCATGTCGTGAGCTGTCTTGGCTGGGGAACACACGCACTGGCCCCGTTATCATTTAAGTCGGCAACCTACTCCGGTGTGTTCACCTTGATCCCCCTGCTGACAGGCGAGGGACGGGAGCATCACGGCGATATCATGCGCGAGGCGACGAAGCTCGTGGAAGCGGGGAAGGTCTCGCCAAGGGTCGATCCAAGAAGATTCACGTTGGACGATGCAGCGAGCGCGCATGAGCTGATGGAGAACCGAAAGGCCAACGGCAAGCTCGTCATCGAGGTCCACTGACGGACGCAATTGTCTGATCCGTGGCAACGTTTTCACATCACAGAGGAGATATCCATGCCCTTCGTCAACATCAAACTCGTAGACGGCGTCTTTACCAGCACCCAAAAACACGCGCTAGCGAAGGCGATCACAGACGTGATGGTGAAGTTCGAAGGCTCGGAGGCCTTCAGGTCAGTCACATGGGTTCTGATCGAGGAACTGCACACGGATGGCTGGCACATAGGCGGCGAACCCTTCTCCGGCCCACCCTCATTGATGGCAACCCTCGGCAGATCGAAGGCCGTGTACGAGATGATCGACGGGAACCCGACGTCCCGTGACGAGTTCGCTTCGATGCTGCCGGCGAAAACGGACGGGATTTGATTCATCAACGTTCACGAAGGTCGAGGATGACAAACGACTACAACGAGACGACGTTCCCCGCCCTCACGGGGATTAAAGGGCGCTGCCCGCGTTGTCAGCGCGGCCATCTCTTCAATGGTTTCCTTTCGCTGGCTCCGGCCTGTGAGGTTTGTGGCCTGGACTATTCCTTCGCAGACCCCGCTGATGGACCAGCATTTTTTTCGATGAGCATTGTCGCCGTTCCTGCGCTCGGATTCGCGCTATGGCTCCAGTTCACTTTCGACATTCCGCTTTGGGTACATCTCCTTGTGACGCTGCCACTGACGGTGGTGGCATGCGTCGCGTTGCTTAGACCCCTGAAGGGTTGGCTGGTTTGCTCCCAATATTTCCACAAAGCGGAAGAAGGAAAGATCGATACGGAGTGGCGAGGGTAACTGAGGCCCGGCACTTCTTTAACGCATGCGCCGGTTCCGTCTTTCGGGCATGGCGTCATCAGTTCACGCCAACACTCCCGACATCGCAGGCAGCGTTCTTGTCCCGGATCGGATGCGGCGTCCCCTTTAGTGCGTCATGCGACGTTCGATGACATTTCAAATTCATAGTTTGGCGGGAGCGCGAGGCGGCTTATCTCGTCTACCGCTTCGCAGAGAGGAGTGCCCAAGCACGACGTATCTTCTGAAGCCGCGAGGAAATCTGCTGCGGTGGAGGGGCAGATATTCCATTGCGAAAATCAGCCAAGGCCTGAGCCTCCAGCCTCGTTCTCTCGCTTGACCATTGCTGGTCAACTATTGGCTTGCCGGTCTGGTGATCTATGATCGCCCACGACCCGTTCTCGAGTGCTTGTATCTGGTAGCGCTGCATTCTCAAGCCATAGAGTTGGATGCGCCTATATCAGCCTGAAATCTCTTTGAAATCAACAGGGAGGGAATGCTGCTTCATAGATACTTTGGTTAGATGGTGAACCTCCGGTTACCGTGGGCGAGCGGCAACCTCCATTCAGCTCGCATGCGGACAATGACCTGATTCCGGGATGTCGATCTGCCTGCGTGTGCGTGCCATGCAAAAGTTACGCACTAGCATGTAGTTGCGAGTCGGTTTTCATTGTTGTCTTGGTGACTATAGTTATCGCTGCGGTGCCCGCTTCATCGGCCGTATGCAGACACGCATCCCGAAATTGCTCCGGAGCGATCTGACCGATGATCGCATCGACGCAAGCCGTCACCGCAGTGACATATTCTTCGCCATCATCCAAAGGCCAGTCCTTGAGCAGCAAATGTGCAGCGTCGCCGATCCGGTTTGCCTCGTGTGAGTAGTGACGAGTTGTTTCCCTCGCGCTGAGCACCAGGGCGAAACCAAAAGCCCGAATGGGCGAATACATGTGGGTTTAGGCAAGACTTAGTGCCCAGCGACAAAGTCGCGCGCTACAACGGATTCCGGAAGTTCCATAAATCGGTGTTACGCCGCAAAGCTTTGTAGCGGCTATTTAGTAATGCGACAGTTGGGCCAGTTAGAGATGCGACAGTCTCGCCTCTCGACGCGCTGGTCAAAGCCAACGTTGGGAGCAAGGATGACGATCTTCAGCCTGGTCGAGACCAGGAGCGGTCGGAGCCGTCATGTCCTTTATGATCACCATGTCGCAGAAAGAATTGCATCGCCTCGAAGTCATCCAGAAGATCCATGACGAACGCCTGAGCGTTGTCCGGGCCGCCGAACTGCTGGGCCTTAGCCGAAGTCAGATGCACAGGCTGCTACAGGCCTATGACCGGGATGGTCCAGCCGGGCTCGTTTCCAAGAAGCGATCGCAGCCGAGCAACCGGCGCCATAGCGAGGAGTTTCGCAATGCGGCGCTGGATCTGATCCGGGAGCGCTATCTGGATTTCGGTCCGACGCTGGCTCGCGAGAAGCTGATCGAGCTGCACCGGATCTCGGTGGCCAAGGAAACGCTGCGTCAATGGATGACCGAGGCCGGTATCTGGGTCTCGCGGCGTGAGCGCAAGAAGCGGGTTTTCCAGCCGCGCGGCCGGCGCGACTGTTTCGGTGAGTTGGTTCAGATCGATGGCTCGCATCATTGGTGGTTCGAGAACCGCGGCCCCAAATGCGCCCTGCTGGTCTATACCGATGATGCGACCGGCAAGCTGCTGCATCTGCGGTTCGCTGGATCAGAGAACACGTTCGACTATCTGCATGCGACAAAGGCTTATCTGCAGCAATGGGGCAAACCACTGGCGTTCTACAGCGACAAGCACAGCGTCTTTCGCTCGACTAATGCATCGGAGAAAGACCGGACGAGCGGGCTAACGCAGTTTGGACGTGCGCTCTATGAGCTGAACATCGACATTATCTGCGCCAACACTCCGCAAGCCAAAGGCCGTGTGGAGCGCGCCAACCAGACGCTGCAGGATCGGCTGGTGAAGGAGTTGCGGCTTCGCAGTATCGATACGATCGAGGCTGCCAACGCCTATGCATCAGAATTCATTGCGGATTTTCAATTCGCGGTTCGGCAAGCAACCGCGCAATCCGAAGGACATGCACCGGCCGCTGGCCGATCATGAGAACCTTGATGGCGCCATGTGTAGGAAAGAAGCTCGCACGCTGTCGCAATCCCTGACGCTGCGCTATGACAAAGTCCTCTTCGTTCTCGAACCCAGTGCTGTCTCCAGACCCTTGGCAGGCAAGAAGGTCGTGGTTTGCGACTATCCGGATGGACGCCTCGAGATCATGCATGAGAGTTACGTCCTACCTTACAGAACCTTTGACACCTTGCGGTCGGTTCATCGGTCAGTTGTTGTCGAGAACAAGCGTCTGGATGACGTGCTCTCGGTCATCATAGAACAGCAGGCAGGGCGGGACCAGCAGCGCAGCAAAAGCGGCCCTCGTCGCACTGGACAGACAGATCATATGTTTGGCATTCGCGACGGCAGCACGAGCAACGGATATCAGAAGCGCGGGCGCAAGCCGGGTAAAAGGAAGGATTTCATGAGCGATCCGGACGTGATTGCTAGGCGACAGAAAGCTCTGGCTCGTATGGAGGCTGCAGAATGAATGGTGGCGAGCATATCTCAAAGCTAAAGCCGAAGGCATCTCATCCGCCCCCGCTCCTCCCTTGCAACCCGGCCCAGCCGGTCGGATCGGGGGCTGATCCGAAGCGCAAGTGTCGCGTTTCCAATTGGCTGGAACCGTCGCGGCTCTAACCAGCTTTGACAAGCTTTCCAGCCGCAGCTGGCGAAAGAGAGGTAGGTCGGCGGTTCGAACCGGTTCAAGACCGGCGTTATCTCACTTCTTGGTCACGCCGCTCATGCGTTTGGTCAAAAATCCTCCACGGGCCGTCGCCGTCGGCAGAACTCGGCTATTCTACTCAAGCGATCCAGGAGCCGTGCAATCGTTAGCCCGATCAACAGCAAGAGCGGAGCAGCCAGAGGGCAAACCAAATCACCGGCTCCTACCAATCCAAAAACGCTCCGACGAGCGCTCCAGTGACGGAGGCCGCAAGTGAGAGCAGCAGGCCACCGATCGCGCCGGCGGCCACCGCTGCGATGAAAGCGGATATCACAAGCAGGACACAGACAATACTAAGCATACACGTCTCTTGCGGCGAAGGCGGAAGTGAGTACATCCGGGTGCGAACTTTGGTCATGATGCGCCCGCAGGCTAGTCTGGCCTATTGCTCTCATTGCAGCCTGCTCATGAGGTTGACACCACCTTGATATCGCCCCGGCGATCGATGACGTCGACGACCACATGCCGCCCCGATCGGCACAGTGCGACGTCAACCGAGCAATTCGAAAGCCGCAGGTTCCGCAGCATGACATCCTCCAGGAAAGATGGCAGGGTAGGCTCGCCAAAACTGACCTGCCGACCATGCGGGTCGAAGTCCAGGCCCAAGCACGATTGCAGCAGTGACAGAGGAGCCGATCGTGCGGCACGAGCTCGACCTCATCCGCACCATGAAATACGCTCCTTATTTTCTGACCGTTTTCTCGATCGTGCGCTATGCGGGGTCTGAGGGCATTCTTTGCCAGGGGAGGGGCTCCGCCGCCAACAGCGCCGTCTGCTACATTCTCGGCATCACCAGTATCGAGAGCGCCGCTATCTTGTCGCCATCAAGAACCCGCGCAACGAATTTAAGACGCTCGTCCATACGGTTGCACTCCTGCCAAGGCACCTTCGCTCTCCTCGCAAAGGCCAAAAGTGTAACCCATGTCTCCGGTATGAACTGTCACCCTTCTCTCGGGAAGGACTGAGGACCATTCCGGCCGTTCGCACAGGCCCAACGAGTTCCTGAAAGCTGACAGCCGGCTTAGCCCTAAGTGTCTCATATCGGCGGTCCATTCTCAACGATTGAAGTTTGATGTGCCAAGCCGTCACCGGTGAGCCAGTTCGTCACATGCGCTTGTGGGCCCGCCGGTCCATGAGACTGGCAATTTCGGGTGGAACCTGCCGTGGCGGCTCGGGTTAGCGAGATGCTCCGGAATCCTATAGCGGGATTATTCGCTCTCAATCGCTTCGAAAAACCAGAGATATTGAAACATCATGACTATAGAAAACAAGATGACGGGTGATTTCAGAAGCAAGCCAAAAACCATGGAGATGGCTGAAAAGATCATCACCTTTACGAAGGGGCTCGGGCCGAGCCGCCATGAGATAAAGGGCCAAATGACCTTTGCAGGAAGCGCAAATTTCTTTGGATGTGGACTTACGGTGGCACGGGCGATGGCACATTGTACCTCACGGTCTGCTTGGATCGTGAGGTGAAGGATCCGCATTTTCACTACGTGAAGCAGACCAGCCCGACACGGTGGAATCACCACGTAGTCGTAAAATCGCTCAATCAGATTGAGAGCCCATGGTTTAAAGACCTGGTCAAAGCGGGGTATGACTTCGCCAACAAGTAGACTAACCTTTGCGAACTCACTCGCAGACGCAGGTTGGGCACGGCGGCCGACGGCGACCCTGCTGGCCGCTGTCGTTCTCAACCGTCGTCGGAAGGGAACCAGATTTCGCGTAAAAGGTTTGTCCTCCTCAACCGACAGGAGGATCACATGGTAACGATGGTAGGCAACGAGTCCGACATCAAAGGTTTGGTCAAGGATCTGATCTATCTTGAGCATGACGCGATCGCTGCGTATGATTCCTGTATTGCTCGCCTCGACAACAAGAAGTTTGCGAGCCAGATCGCCAGCTTCAAGCAGGATCACCTGCAGCATCTTGAGGTACTAAACGAGATGGCGCGCGAGCTTGCGATCGAGGCCCCGACGAGGGGCGACATGAAACAGATACTGACGACCGGCAAGGTCGCCCTCGCCGACCTAATGGGGGATGCCGCGATCCTCAAAGCAATGAAAACGAATGAAGATGATACCGTGACCGCCTACGAGCGGGCCTCGCGTCACCAAGACGCTATACCGGCCTCGAAAGCGTTCTTCATCAAGGCGCACCAGGACGAGGAACGGCATCGGGCGTGGATGGATATGACCGCGAAGGCTTTGTGACCTGGCACGGTACGGGATAGAACGCGAGATCAGCGACATCGCGATGAACCGAACGCACCAAGGAGACCTGTTTTCCCAAGCCGAAGCGGAACTGCCTGAAGGCTTCCGCTACGGAGCAACCGTTGTTCCGGAAGCCGAGCAGTCCCGTCTCCTCGAGCAAATACCTTTGTTGCCGCTCAAACCTTTCGATTTTCACGGCTTCGAGGGAAAGAGAAGGGTAGTCTCCTTTGGGTGGAAATACGACTTCGAGACAGAAAGAATGAAGCCCGCCGAGAGGATCCCAGATTTCCTTCTTCCCGTGCGTGAGCTTGCCGCCGCCTTTGCCGGAATCGAGGCCGGCCTGCTGGAGCAAGCGCTAGTCAGCGAGTATGGCGAAGGCGCGCCGATCGGATGGCACAAGGACAAAAGGGTATTTGGCAGGATCGTCGGCGTCTCGCTACTATCTCCATGCACATTCAGGCTGAGACGGCGGGCTGGTTCCAAGCGGCAGCGCGTCTCGCTCACCGTCGAGCCAGGATCAGCATATCTGCTGTCTGGGCCGGCGCGAAGCGACTGGGAGCATTCCATTCCGCCGGTCGACGAACTGCGCTATTCGATCACGTTTCGCGAAATGAGTTGATCGATGATAAGTTGGTGACCCTACAAACGGCTGCTGCTGATACGACTGCAGGGCTCACGAATAGAGTGGTGATCGTTGCTAGCGCGGTCGGCTGGTTCTCGATGTTTCTTCCCGACCGGGCCGTCCTCTGAGGGCGGCCGCCGCGTGTGGCGGCCAGCTCGTTCGTGGCCGCGACCCCGCGTTGAGCACCAAAATATCGGGCTTGATCACGGCACGAATTTGATGTGCGTCGTCCCTGACATCGGCGGCGACCGTTGTTGTGCGCAGCGGCCGTCTCCAGAGCATTGGATTGGGGTGCCACTGTTACTCTGGCCCCTGTTGCAGGACGATGTGCCCTGCCCATCAGAAGTCATTCGGCCCAAGCGCTCGGGATAAGAGAGCCTTGAGACTGACCGCGTGCCCCTTTCCGACAACTCGAAGATTGCCGGGAACAAGAATCTAACGCCTGGCGAATGCGAGTGCGGTCGCTCGTCCAATGCCGCTTGATGCGCCGGTGATGACGACTGATGCTCCTCGAAGGTCCTGCATGTGCTGGTGGCTCCCTCTGGATGATGGCGTTGTGATTTCGGCGCAGTACAGTTCGATGGCTTGTTCGGTCCTAAGCGCTTCGCCGCGGCTGGAAACCAATACGACCTGCGGAGTGATCACGAAGCCAGCATTCGTGCTTCCTGGGCTGCCAAGATAAATGCGTCGCGAGCGGCCTCGCAAGGAAATCGTTTCTGCAATGCACGCAGACACTTTAGCCGGGCTTCGTCGTAACAGGTGCCGGAGGTCACCGGCCACCTGTAGGAAAGATATTGAAGGCCCTCTTCAGGGCCTCGGACGGATTCGACGAAGCCTCTGCCGACTCTGACTTGAACTACTTTCCAGGCAACAGTGAAGTCGCTTTCGATGACTAAGGTGCTCATTAGACCCTCCTTTCGTGGCGACAACAAACATTTGACCGGCCGGTTCCTTCCTGTACTTTTCCGCACAGATCAGCCTGGTACACAACCGGACCCTCAGTGAAAGGCAGGTCGGGAAGGATTGACATCAGCTGGCGTGAAGGACGACCTTTTTGAAGTAGCCACGTCCAGTGCACCAGCTGCGCGAGCCAGAAGCGCTTCCGTCTCTATCGGTGAAGTGCATGCCAGACTGCTTGGTGGCCTCCGTTGTCGCCGGTGCACGAGCATGCTCCGATCAATCGCAGGTCTGTGCGAGGTTGCAGCTCATGGTGCCCGAGCATTCAACCCGCCGCTCTGCAGGATCTTATGGCGCCGCGTTTCAATGCTGCGGCTTCGGCGTCGGATGTGTGCGAATCTGAGTGTCTTTGGCTGCACCGTCAGCTGAGCGTGCTCTTGATGCTCTTCCAGGTCATCATCGACAATGCGCACAAGCTAGAAGCCGCGGCTCTACGCTCGCTCATCGATGCGGCCCCGGAGCTTCGATTTCTTTGCCTTGCCCAGCCGTGGGACGGCGCGAGCGAAATCGAGGCCACTTACTCGATGGAAGCAGAGCGCCTTGGTGGCTGGTCAACTGATGAGATTGCGGCGGAGTTCAAGGACGGCGGAATCCCGACCTCCATCGAGAACGCCATTCGCGTGCGAGGGCTAACCGGCGGGCTCCCGCTATATGTTCAAAATGCCGCGGCGATCGCCGCTCATGAATTCGCCGCTGATGTATTGGCCTTCTGCGACGCTATCGAGAAACGAACCAATGACAGGGAAACGGCGCAAGAAATTATCCTGCGAGCGATGTTCGAGAGCATGGACGATGTTAAGGTAAACGCGTATCTTAGCTTTCTGGAGCTGCCAATCACCAGGGACGAGCTTTTCGCTATGCTGGGCGAGAGTGGTCTGAAGGATCAATCAATAGCTTCGTCCCTTACAAAACTGCGGCGATCATCTTCTCATCGGGTTTCAGGGGAGCCGTATCGCGCTCCATGACGCCGTTCGACCCCTCGCGACGGACGCACGTCCTCAACTGGAGGAGGGTGAGGTTACCGTTGCGCTGACCAAGCTGGCGTTGCTCTTGATTGAGACCCTTCCAAGGAAAAGGGATGTCCCCCGCCTCGGCTTCTTGATGAGGCTATTACCTTGGTGGCCTTCCTTTTCTTCCGGAGAAAATCAAGGAAAAGCAGCGTTTAGCCGGTTCGATCCAAGGTTGGAGTCAAATCGGGTCGGCCAGTTGATGGCCGCCGCGCCGCGCGTTAAAAAAATCGAAGACGGATAGCTGCGAGAATTCGTAGTTTTGGAGGTCTTCCCTTTGGTCTCTCGACGTAATTTCGCTCTGGAGGGAGAGCGCCGCCATGCTGTCCGCTTGGGCATGCGCTTGCTGCGTGGACTAGCGGCGGTCGACGCAGCACGCATAGTGGCTGCCCTTGCCGATCACCCCTTCGACAGCATCGATGACACGTGGGCGCGCACGAGCGTTTCGGCAGCATCGTTGGTCGATCTGGCGGAGGCCGATCCTTTCCTGCCATCGTTCGACGTTCAGCGACGGGATGCGCTGTGGGCGATCAAAGCTTTGCGCGACGAGCCGCTGCCGCTCTTTGTTGCCGCGGCCGAGAGCGAGATGAAGACGATCGCCGAGCAGCAGAGGCCTGATGTTAAACTCCGGCAGATGACAGATGAGCGCAACGTGATCCAGGACTACACCCCTATCGGCTTGACTCGACGCGAGCACCCGATCGCGTTTTTGCGCAAGGATCTTGCCGCCCGAAGCATCGTCACCTGCGGAGAAGCCATGTCGGCTCGAGATGGCCGTTGGTTGATGACCGCTGGTCTTGTTCTGGTCTGTCAAATGCCCGGATCGGCAAAAGGCGTGATGTTTCTGACGATCGAGGATGAGACAGGTCCGGCGAACCTCGCCTGGCCGAAGCTCTTCGAGCGACGCCGGCGCATTGTACTTGGATCGAGCATGACGGCTATCAATGGCCGAATCCAACGGGAAGGGGAGGTCGTGCACATCATAGCCCAACAGCTCTTCGATTTGTCGGGCGACCTATCCGCCTTGGCGGATCGTGATGGGGAGTTCAAACTGGCGACGGGTCGCGGTGACGAGGCTTGTCATACCGCTAGATCCCACGTTTAATACCGCACCTCGACCTCTGCTACGAATTGGCGATGGCCGCGGCTTCTATAAGTTGGAGGGTGTTCGGCGGCGGGACAATCCTGTCGCCGAAGTCTAAGCCGACGCACTTCACGTCGGAGGACATCGGGCCACAATCAAGCAGCTGCGCCCAGCACAGTACGTTCAGGGATTATAACGGACTGGCTAACCTTTGGTGAAGTCGCTTAAGAAATTGTCAATTTCGTCGATCGGCTGCGGTCCGGGATCGGAAGGCAACTTGGCGCCCCTGGCAAGCGCACGCCGCTTGAGTTCGGAAGCTTGTTCTCGCAGGAACCCAAGATACCGTTCCCGAACCTCTTGCATTTCAATTTCGCCGGCGATCCATTGTTCGATCCATACGAGGAAACGGGGATCCTCCTCCGTCGGCAATCCCGCGCGACGGAGACGATCAAAGGCTTTTTGCGCGGCAAGGCGTCGTTGTTCGCTCTTCATAACCTTTGCTAATATCCGATTCGGCAAAAGAAAACGTGGCCGACATCTCCGGCGAACCGTAAGCGAAAATCCGCCTACGCCGAACACATTCTGATATGCATCCGTTGCACCCTTTCCGTGAAGACATCGTCTGTTGGTCGAAAAGAGCTGGGATCATTGCGAAGTCAATTCGATCGCCGCCAAAATGAAAACCAGGTATTCCACGTTGGGTAGATCACCAAAACGGCCGCCGGTGTCGTCCGTTCAGTATCGCAGCTTGATCGAACCCGGGCCTGCTACCGCAAACTAATATCTCCGGTTCAGAACACGATCAGGCTTTTTGGATCACGCTTTCGCTGCGGGCATGCCGCAGACTTCAAGAGCTACCGCTGGTTGCATCGCCGCGTGTCTTCTAAGGAAAAACGCGGGCGTCCGTGAAGACGTAGCGTCGCCCTTCGCTTTGGCGAGGAGTCCCTTCCGGCGCGCAAAGCGAAGGTCCGCGCAAGGCTGGATTTGCAAGCTATGGAGAAAAATCACGTTGGAAAATCCGCATGTAGCGCGGATATTTGAACATGAATTAATCAGCAAAACAAAGCGTGTTGCAATTTCTGCACATAGAGCGGATAATTGGACATGATTCACGATAAACGAGCCGCGCTTTCCGCCTATACATCAAACTTGCTCTCCCAGGGGCGGGTGGTTTTTGATGGCCGAGAGGCGATCGAAGCGCTTGGCATCAATCGTGGCGCGTTCCTGGACTCAGCCGAGCGTTTGCAGCGTCGAAAACTACTCCTCAACCCGCGCCACGACTTCTATATCGTGGTCCCTCCACAATTCATGTCATTGGGCGCTCCGCCACCAACCTGGTACATTGACGCGCTGATGCGCCATGAGGGGAATTCCTATTATGTCGGTCTGCTTAAGGCTGCCGAACTGCACGGTGCCACGCATCAGGCCGTGATGGAGTTTCAAGTCGTGGCGGCCAAACGGCTCCCCAAGATCAGGGCCGGCCGCAATCGCGTCGTCTTCTACTACCGAAAGGATATGGAGACCGTCGCCGCGGGCGTTGTCGACAAGAAAACCGAGACAGGTTCGATGAGAGTGTCGTCACCAGCTCTCACAGCGCTCGACATTCTGCGGTATTCTCGTGGCGCCGGCGGTCTTGATAACATCTTCACTGTCCTCAGGGATATCGCGCCGCAGATTGATTTCGAAAGCCTGACCAACCTGTCGCGCGTCACCGAACGGCCGGTCGTGCAGCGCCTCGGCTACCTTCTCGACAGGCTGGGTCACGGCCCACGCCTGGCGTCGATGCGTACCGCCTTGGAAGACCGCGGCAACCTGCCCTGGACGGAGCTGGACCGCAAAGAAGCCGGCGATCCCGACTTTTCTACTGAAGTGCTCGAGCGCGACCCGCGTTGGCGGGTCAACGTCCGCCGCTATCCAGAGGCCGATGAATGATACCAGCTCAGAATATTGTCGCGTGGGGCAATGTCGCGCCTTGGGCCGATCAGCGTCAGATCGAACAGGATCTGATTATCAGCCGGGCGGTGGTCGCGATATTCACCGACCCCTTCTTGCGCGAAGCCTTGAGGTTTCGCGGCGGCACAGCCCTCAACAAACTGCACTTCCCGGCTCCGCTGCGCTACTCGGAAGACATTGATCTCGTGCGCACAGAGGCCGGGCCGATCGGCCCGGTCCTGGACGCCTTGCGTGTCGTCCTCGAGCCGTGGCTTGGACACGGTCAGTACGAGTCAAGTCCGGTCGCACCCAAGTTGAAATTCCGGATTGAGGCCGAGGACGGCGGCGGCGTCCCCATCCGCCTCAAGGTCGAAACCAACATCAGCGAGATCGAAGCGTATGATCCGCCGATCGACTTGCCGTTCGGCGTGGCCAATCCATGGTTCACCAGGAATGCGTCCGTCCCGACATTCTCCCGTGAGGAAATGTTGGCCACCAAGCTGCGCGCGCTGCTGCAGCGGGAGAAGGGTCGCGATCTCTATGACCTGGCGCATGGCCTGGAGACGTTCGAGGACCTGAATGTGGAGAAAGTGGCCGATTTTTTTGGCCGCTACGTCGCACTTTCGGGCCAAGTCATCACGCGGGCACAGGCTGAGCAACGGATGTTCGCGAAGCTTGCCCGGCCGCGCTTTCTGACCGACATGCAGCCATTGCTTCCGACGCAGCAGGCCGAAGCGCTGACTGGCCAAACGACCCTCCAGTCATTTACCAGCGTTTTTGCGGCATTCATCGAACGCTTGCCCGGTGGCCCGTGGTTACGCACCGCTGAAATGCGCAAGCGCTTCGGCGTGGTGTAGAGACATGAATTGGAACGATGCGAGGGTGGCCTGGGATGAGCGACGGAACGAGAGAAGAGGAGCCGCCGACGCACTATCTTCGCCAAGACAAGATGGGTCCGGCACGCAGGTGTGGCGTATCCAAAGACTCTGAGGCAGTGAGGCTAGGTGTTTCCAATCCCGAGCAGGGCGCGGGGACCTATATTAAAAGGGGCAAACGGGCCTCGATTTGGGCGGCATTTCGAGAAGACACTCCTTGTTTTACTCCTGGCGGACCCGAGACCGGGCGGTTTCGTCGCCTCGATCTCCCGCCAGCTCACTACTATCGTCGCATCTCCAGGCCGATAAATGGCAGCTTCGCCCATCCTAAAAACCCCGGCGCCGGCGAAGAGCGCGACACGATTGCCGTAGGTGCTGGTCAAGCGCGCGCTCTGACGCACCATCTCGATCGCATCTGCCAAACCGTCCATCCCCATACCGAAACGCTGGGTGTTTACGGTCACGAAATCCGCAACCTGCTGATCCTTGCAGCGACCGAGGTCGAAGCGCATTGGCGGGGGCCTGGTCGCGAACGGTAGGTCGGGCCGGAAACTCAACACGAACGACTATGTGCGGTTGCTACCGGTCATGCGCCTCGATCAATATGCGGTCGGCGCTTGCGCCGGCTTTTTCCCCCAACCGCCCGGAGCGCATGTCTCTCAGGATGCTGGGTTAGTTGTTAGCTCTCAATTGGGTGGCCCTCGCGTCAACCTGCTAGTGCGCGCCAATCACGATCGCAGGGAAGGGACTCAAGGGTCGTCCACTCCTTCACCACCTCGGACCTGTACTCCATCGCACAAACTGCTAGAAAGAGCGCCCGCGGAAATTGGAGAAATCGTCCGCTACCGGACGCGGACGGTAGCGGTGGAACTAGAAACCCGTTTGTTTTCCGGCCGCCAGAAGGAAGCTCAAAGATATGAACATGGCCTCGAAGATTGCGAAATCCCCTGTTTTCCCATCCATTGGCGCGGTGCTTGCAGAGGCTCGTCAGGCTCGCGGCTATTCTTTGGACGACCTCGCAGAAACCACTGGTCTGACTGTGGCCGAGGTGACAGCTCTTGAGAGCGACAAGGATTTTGACGCGTCGAGGATCCGAAGGATCGCGGCCGCCCTGGGAGTTTTAGACAAAATTTGAAACACGCGTCGCGCTGAAGTCGTTACGCAGCTGCCATAAGGAGGGTGCCTGCAGCAGCTCGCCGGGGTACGGGACGCGCTTAATGGGAAACCCTTCAACGCTCCTATAGCTTGTAGGGCCATCCAGGCTTCAGACTCAGCCGGGCTGGACGCTTCCGCCTACTCGGGTGACGCGAATAAATTGGCTAGCGCCTGAAGTCATTCGTCCCACTCTTGCTCTGAAGAGTCGCGTGCGCGTCAGCTTGACCGCAATGGTGGAAACCAGCCACGCGATCATCGCAGCACGGTGATCAATGAGCGATCTAACCGAAATTATTTTTCCACCAATCGCAACACTGGCGGCGCGCCATATGAGTTGAACGTCTTGAGGTCGACTTGAACCATCGGGCCACGCGGCGTGTGCATGGTGAGGGTGCTGATATCGACGTCAATACCGGATTTGTGTACGTCGCGGATTGCGTCATTCATTTGTTGAAGCGCTGTACCGAGTCTTTCCTCAGCATGCTTCTGTCTCGTGAGGTAAGGTGTCATGGTTGACCTGATTGTTTGCTGCTTGTGTCGCTTATGCGTTTATTCGGGATAGCGCTACATATAGATAGGCGTTTCGGGCATACCATCGAGCATGCTCCTCTTTAGTCTAGGAATGGTGGCCGGTCGCCAAGTAACTGCAATGGCATTTCGGCCTTTTTGACTTTCGGATTATTCCGCCGAAGGGCCGGAGGCGGGGCGAAAATATGCCTCCCGGTCGTGGCGAGAGCTCCTTTATCGCTCCAGCACCAGCGCAACCGATTTGGCATTGGCAGTTCTTCGCTCTCGCCATGGCCTCTAGCTTGTTAGGCCACATAGAACGCCACACTAAAGTTTTTATTTCGTCCAGTTGACCCCATTTCAGGATGAGAATCCATGATTGAAAGAAATATTGGCATCATGTCGTTATCATAAATTCACTAAATCGGTAGACTAAGGCGACAAATGAGGTGTCGCCGACATGAAAATCCTGGGTCTTGCTGGAAATGTAAAACGACCATCGCGAACTGCCTCCCTAGTGGAAGCGACCGTGGCGGCAGCCAGATCGAAGCTGGGTCTCGACGGGCGAACCATAGAACTGGTTGACGCTGCCCCCATTCTCTTCAAGGCGCTTCGATCCGATCAGCTGGATGCGGAGGGTAGGGCGATCATCGACGCAGTTGAGGCGGCTGATGTGCTGGTTGTCGGGTCGCCGGTCCACCGGGCGTCGTATACAGGCGCCCTCAAGCATCTTTTCGATCTTGTCGACTACCGGGCACTTACCGGAAAGCGGGTCATTCTCGCTGCTACAGGCGGCACACCGTTGCACGGTTTGATGACTGAACATCAGCTGCGCCCGCTGTTCGGCTTCTTCAACGCACTGACGCTGCCGACGTCGATCTACGCCACCGAAACCGATTTCGCGGATTATGAGATAACCAGTCCAGTAGTTCGCGAGCGCATCGAGCGCGCCGTTTCAGAACTGGCGCAGGTCCTGCCGGTCTCCGATCACACCGCTGCCGCTCGCGCTCATGGAATCCGTCCAGCGCTCGTCGCCGCGTCAGCCTAGCCGTTTCAAGAGGGAGTGTATCATGTCCTATGCCAGCAGAGAGCCGGTCAAATTCGCCTACTGGGTCCCCAATGTTTCGGGCGGACTCGTCATATCCAACATCGAGCAGCGTACGAGCTGGACAATCGACTACAACAGAAAACTGGCGCAGATCGCCGAAGCCAGCGGTTTCGACTACGCGCTGAGCCAGATCCGATTCACGGCCGGCTATGGCGCCGAATTCCAGCATGAATCTGTCTCCTTCAGTCATGCGCTGCTGGAATCGACGACGACACTGAAAGTGATCGCTGCAATTCTGCCCGGGCCATGGAACCCGACACTGGCGGCCAAGCAGATTGCGACGATCAATCACCTCACCAATGGCCGTGTCGCCGTCAATGTCGTCAGTGGCTGGTTCCGCGGCGAGTTCCACGCGATCGGCGAGCACTGGCTGGACCATGATGAGCGCTACCGCCGATCGGAGGAATTCATCCGGGCACTGCGCGGTATCTGGACCGAAGACAATTTTACGTTCCACGGCGATTTCTATCGCTTCAACAATTATTCGCTGAAGCCCAAGCCGATTGATCCGCAGCCGGAAATCTTCCAGGGCGGCTCTTCTCGCGCTGCGCGCGACATGGCATCGCGTGTTTCCGACTGGTATTTTACCAACGGCAACACGCCAGAGGAAATCAGCAAGCAGGTTGCCGATATTCAAGGTAAAGCAAAAGCGAACGGCCACTCGGTGCGCGTCGGCGTCAATGCCTTCGCAATCGTGCGCGAGACTGAAGAGGAGGCCCGCGCCGTTCTGGCCGAGATCATAGAAAAGGCCAATCCCGAGGCCGTCAACGCCTTCGGCCATGAAGTGAAAAATGCCGGAAAATCCTCGCCGGAAGGTGAGGGGAACTGGGCGAAATCCTCTTTCGAGGACCTGGTTCAGTACAATGATGGTTTCCGCTCCAATCTCATCGGCACACCCCGCCAGGTCGCCGAGCGAGTTATCGCCCTGAAGCGCGCCGGCGCCGACCTCATCCTTCTCGGCTTCCTGCATTTCCAGGAAGAGGTCGAGTATTTCGGCAAGCACGTCATCCCGTTGATCCGCGAGTTGGAAGAAGCCGAAACGGCGACGGCAGTCGCCGCCGAGTAATCGCAACATGTTGTCGGCCGGAAAGCCGGCAGCCTCAAAACAATGACAGGCCAAGAACTGGGTGGTTCGTGGAGGGATAGCGTGCGCCGGTGAGTCCAGCTGGGTTCGTGGCGCGCCATCGAAAGCAGGGGCGTGCACACTATGACATTTGCCTTCGGAGGCTTGGGAGCGGCGCCGTTTCCGCCGGACGTTCAGGAGCACTTGGCAGGCTTGGACAGAGGAACAGGCGCGGCCTGGACGTCGCCCATTGAAGCCGGCGCAACGGACGGCATCGTTCTGGAGCTGGCCGGCATCGCTCTGTCCTTCGGTGGCGTCATCGCCCTGAAGGATATCGATCTGTCCGTACGGCGCGGCGAAATCCTCGCCATTATCGGGCCTAACGGTGCTGGCAAGAGCTCGATCATCAATGTGATCAGCGGCGTATACCGACCCGATCGCGGTTATGTGTGGCTCTCTGGGCGGCGCCATGCCCAGGTCCCGACGCAGAAACTTGCCCGTCTCGGCATTGCTCGCACGTTTCAAAACCTGGCCTTGTTCAAGGGTTTGAGCGTTCTCGACAATGTCGTGGTTGGACGAGCGCATAAGACGCGGTCCAGCTTCGTCGAACAGATCGTCGGCCTCGGTCGAGTCCGCACGGAACAGAGGGATGCCCGCAGTCGGGCTTTGGAAGTGCTCGAGTTCCTCTACCTTTCGCATGTTGGTGATCGTCTCGTCGGTACACTGCCTTATGGTCTGCAAAAACGGGTGGAATTGGCGCGCGCGCTGGTGGCCGAGCCCGATATCCTGCTGCTCGACGAGCCGATGGCCGGCATGACGGCGATGGAAAAGAACGAGATGGCCGATTTCGTGCGCGCCGCACGCGATCGTTTCGGTACGACAGTCGTGTTGATCGAACACGATATCGGGGTCGTCATGGACCTCTCCGACCGCGTCGCCGTGCTCGACTTCGGTCGCAAGATCGCCGATGGAACACCCGACGAGGTCCAGCGCGACCAGCGCGTGATCGATGCCTATCTCGGTGTCGCCCCTGAGAACGAAAACGGGGAGGGCATCTGATGGCCGATTTCGACTGGCTGTTCTTCACTGAGGTCCTCGTCGGCGGCCTTCTCTCCGGCGTCATGTATTCGCTGGTCGCGATCGGTTTCGTGCTGATCTACGAGGCATCCGGCGTTCTCAATTTTGCGCAAGGGGCGATGCTTCTGTTTGCGGCGCTGACCTTCGTCAGTCTGACGGAACGCGGCATTTCCTTCCCGCTGGCATTCGCGATCACATTCGCGATCATGGTCGTTATCGGAATCGCCGTCGAGCGGACGGTATTGCGGCCACTGACCAACAAACCGCCGATCACGCTCTTCATGGCGACGCTCGGCCTCTCCTACATCATTGAGGGGGCTGCCCAACTGATCTGGGGCACGCAGGTGCATGGCCTTGATCTTGGTATCGAGGATGTGCCGTTCGATGTCGGTGGTGTCTACATCAGTCAATTCGACATCTTCGCAGCCGTTGTTGCCTCCTCGATGGTGCTGCTACTCTCTGTCTTCTTCCGATACACCCGCATCGGGCTTGGTTTTCGCGCTGTCGCAGACGATCAGTTGGCGGCGCTCGCCGTCGGGTTGAGGCTGCCATGGATCTGGGCGACGGTCTGGGCCGCTGCAGGTCTGGTGGCGCTGGTCGCTGGTCTGTTGTGGGGAGCCCGCGTCGGAGTGCAATTCTCCCTGTCGCTGATCGTTCTAAAGGCCTTGCCGGTTCTGGTCCTCGGCGGGTTTGATTCGATCCTAGGCGCGATCGTCGGCGGATTGTTGATCGGTGCGTCCGAGAAGCTGGCGGAGGTCTATATCGGCGAATATTTCGGCGGCGGTATCGAAGGCTGGTTTGCCTATGTCATCGCGCTCGCCTTCCTCCTCGTGCGCCCTTCCGGCCTATTCGGCCAGAAGCTTGTGGAAAGGGTCTGACCGATGTCCACGATCACCTACGATCTTCCAGTATACCGCTTCCCCGCGCGCTGGGCGACGCCATTGGCCTGGCTTGCCATCTCCTATGTCGTTGTGCCGCTTATCGGGTCCGACTATCTGTTCGAGGCTATCCTGCTTCCATTCCTGGCGCTCAGCCTCGCCGGTTTGGGGCTCAATATCCTGACGGGCTATGCCGGGCAGGTCTCGCTCGGAAGTGCTGCCTTCATGGCTGTCGGCGCTTTCGCGGCGTTTAACTTCAATCTTCGCGCCGACGGTCTGCCTTTAATCGTCAGCATGGTTCTAGCTGGTTTTGCGGCGGCCGGCATCGGCCTGGTATTCGGCCTTCCCAGCTTGCGCCTCAAGGGCTTTTACCTTGCGGTGTCGACGCTTGCCGCTCAGTTTTTTGTGCAGTGGGCGCTGACCAAATTCAGCTGGTTCTCCAATGATTCCGCATCCGGCGTCATTGATGCGCCTCAGCTTTCGGTTTTCGGTCTTGTTTTCGATGGGCCGGTCGGACGATATTATTTCGCGCTGACGGTGGTCGCCGTCATAACTTTGCTGGCCTATCGGTTGGTGAATTCGCAGACCGGCCGCAATTTCATCGCCGTGCGCGACAATGAGACAGCGGCACGGATCATTGGCGTGCAAGTGCTGAAAACCAAGCTTCTGGCCTTCGCAATCTCCTCCTTCATCATCGGCATCGCCGGCGTCCTATGGGCGTTCGCCTATTTGCGCACTGTCGAGCCCGCCGGTTTCAATCTCGACCGATCGTTCCAGGTCCTGTTCATCGTCATCATCGGCGGACTTGCCTCGATCCGCGGTGCCTTTTTCGGAGCGGCGCTGATCGTCGTGTTTCCGTTGGTCCTGTCACGGCTTGGCTCCTTCCTGCTCGGCGATATCTTCAATTCGGGCGTGCTGGATATGAGCCAGCGCATCGTGCTCGGCGCGCTCATCATCCTCTTTCTGATCCTCGAACCGGATGGGCTCGTCGCCCTGTGGGATCGGGTCCGAAAACGAATCGGCGCCGCCATCGTGCGGTCCTAATCGAAACGGAGCCATCAAGGCTCTCGAATGCCAACAGCCTTCATCAGATCAACCCGGACCGGCGCCTTGCTCCGGTCGATACCCGGAGTATGTCCAAAAATGACGATCCTTTCCAAATTCAAGATTGCGGCTCTTGCCGCCGGCCTCGCCTTTTCGGTGGCCATGCCTATGGCCCATGCTGACGAACAATATTTTCCGCTCCAGAGCTATCGCGTCGGCCCCTACGCTGCCGGCGGCACCGGCTTCTTCGGTGGCTTCATCGATTATCTGAACCTGATCAACACGCGCGACGGCGGCGTCAACGGCGTTAAGCTGACATGGTCGGAAGCTGAAACGCAGTATGAGGTCGAACGTGGCGTCGAAGCGTACGAGCGCCTGAAGAGCAACCCGAACGTTGCCGCCTGGAACCCGCTTTCCGTCGGCATTGCCTATGCGATGATCGATCGCATCACCGCAGACAAGGTACCGTTGATCACCATCAACCATGGCCGCACGGATTCGACCGATGGCCGCGTTTTCCCCTATGTTTTCCCGCTGCTGCTCAATCCCTACAGCGAAACTTCCGGCATCGTGAACTATATCGCTTCCAAGGAAGGCGGGCTCGAAAGCCTGAAGGGCAAGAAGATCGCCGTGCTCTACCACGGCTCCCCCTATGGCAAAGAGACAATCCCCATCTACGATCTGCTGGCGAAGAAATACGGATTCGAGCTGCAGCAGATCGAGGTGCCGCATCCAGGCAACGAACAGCAGTCGCAGTGGCTGACGATCCGGCGCGCCAAGCCAGACTACGTCGTCCTGCGCGGTTGGGGCGTGATGAACCCGGTTGCGCTGAAGACCGCAGCCAAGGTGGGCTTCCCGGCGGATCACATTATCGGAAACGTCTGGTCCAACTCAGAAGAAGACGTCATCCCCGCTGGTGATACAGCCAAGGGCTATACGGCGATCACCACACAGGCTTCGGGAGCCGAATACCCCGTCGTTCAGGAGATCGTCAAAACGATCTACGACGCCGGCAAAGGGAACCTGGAAGACAAGAAGCGTATTGGCTCGGTCTACCACAACCTCGGTATCGTCAACGGCATCCTTAATGTCGAGGCAATCCGCACCGCACAGGAGAAGTTCGGCAAGCGGACGCTGACCGGCGACGAGGTCCGCTGGGGCTTCGAACACCTTCAGCTCGATCCGGCGCGTGTCGAGGCGCTCGGCGCCAAGGGCCTGTTCCACTCGATCAATGTCACCTGGGATAACCATGAGGGCAACGGCTACGTGACTTTTCAACAGTGGGACGGGAAGAAGTGGAACGTCGTCTCTGACTGGATCGCGCCGGACTGGGCACTGTTGCGGCCCATCATCGAGAAGTCTTCCGAAGCCTACGCGGCCGAGAAGGGCATCAAGCTGCGCACGGCGGCGGACGCCGAGGCGGCGACCAACTGATCCCTTCAAGCCGCGCCTGATAACAGGCGAGGCTTGAAGAACCGGGCGCGAGGGTGGTGCCTCCCTCTCCAACCTCGCGCCTTCTCTCAATCCGGCCTTTTAAGGCAAGAGGAACACGATCATGGCTCTGGAAACCACCCTGCTTGCGGTCGATGGTCTGAAGGCGACGTACAATAACGCCATCACCGCGCTCGACGGCGTCGGTTTCCACCTGGCGCGCGGTGAAATCCTGGCGCTCCTTGGCGCCAACGGTGCGGGGAAGACGACGACACTCAAGGCGTTGTCCAATCTGCTTCCAGCCGAACGTGGGCAGGTCGTTTCCGGCAGCATCTGCTTCGACGGGCTCGATGTCCTGCGCACAAGTCCTGCTGCACTGGTGCGTGCCGGTCTCGTGCAGGTGCTTGAAGGTCGCCATTGCTTTCGCAGCCTGACAGTCGAGGAAAACCTTGTCTCCGGTGGGCTTGGCCGCGGCAGCACGCGCGCTGAGATCGCCGAAGATATCGAGAAGGTCTACACACGTTTTCCCAGGTTGAAGGAAAAGCGTCGCGCACTTTCCGGCCTGACCTCTGGCGGCGAACAGCAGATGACGGCGATCGGCCGGGCGCTGATGTCGCGGCCGCGCCTTCTACTTCTCGACGAGCCATCCATGGGATTGGCGCCGCTCGTCGTCCAGGACATTTTCCGGACGCTGCGCCACCTCAATCGCGAAGAGGGTCTTTCCATCCTTTTCGCGGAGCAGAACTCCGCAATCGCACTGAAACATGCCGATCGGGCCATGATTCTCGAAAACGGCGCCCCGGTGCTGATCGGTGACGCACAGGATCTGCGCGGGCGCGACGATATCAAGTCTTTCTACCTCGGCAAGAGAGCCGTGGCTCCCCCCATCCCGGCCGTTGTCGGCTAACCACAATTCAAGAGGAGACACCACCATGACCCTTTCCACTATTAATACCGAGTATGCCGCAAAAGCTGTGCCCCCTGTTCCGCGCTCCTCGGAACCAGCCCACATCGTCAAAACCGATGCCGAAGCGATTGCCATTGCCAAGACACTTGCGGCAGAGTTCATCAAGGATTCGGCCGTGCGCGACCGCGACCGCATCTGGCCGGTGAAGGAACTGGACGCGTTTTCGCAAAGCGGTCTCTGGTCGATCAACGTGCCGAAGGCGTTCGGCGGTCCCGAAGTCTCCTACGCGACGCTTGCAAGGGTGATCGAGATCATCTCGGCCGCCGATTCATCGATCGGGCAAGTTGCGCAAAACCACCTGGGCGTCGTGGCCGCGATTCGGACGGTTTCGGGCCCAGCCCAGCAAAAGCTGTTGTTCGCCGAAGTGCTGAGGGGCACGCGCTTCGGCAATGCCTTCTCCGAATTCGGATCCAAGCGCGCGGTGGATTTCGAAACCAAGTTCATCGATGCCGGCGATCATGTCGTTGTCAACGGCCAGAAATTCTACTCATCAGGCGCGTTGCTCGCGCATCTTGTGCCGATCGTTGCACTCGATAGCGAGGGCAGAGCCTGGTATGCGATTGCCGAGCGCGATGCGCCAGGTTTGACTGTCATCGACGACTGGTCCTCCTTCGGCCAGCGTACCACGCTGTCGGGGACGGTCCTGCTTGACAATGTCAAAGTGCCGAAGACGCATGTCGTGCCCGGCTACAAGGGGTATGAGGTGCCGACTGCGGACGGCGCGATCTTCCAGATTATCCAAGTGGCGGTCGATACGGGTATCGCGCAGGCCGCGATAGACGAGACCGTTAGCTTTGTGCGCACCAAGAGCCGCGCCTGGGTGGATTCCGGCGTCGACAACGCCTGGGATGATCCCTACACGATCCAGGCGATCGGAGATTTGACGCTACGACTGCATGCTGCGCAGGCGCTGCTTGAAAAGGCAGGATATGCCATTGACCGGGCGATTCTGGATCCGAATGCGGAGACCGTTGCGGAAGCGCAGATCGTTACCGCCGAAGCGAAGATCCTCTCCACTGAAATTGCGATTGCGGCCACGAACAAGTTGTTCGAGCTGGCGGGAACGCGCTCAACCCTTGCGGAGCACGGGCTTGATCGCCATTGGCGCAATGCCCGCACCCATACCCTCCACGACCCAGTCCGCTGGAAGTATGCTATCCTGGGTAAGTATTTCCTGAATGGCGAGAACCCACCTCTCCATGCCTGGAGCTGAGGTTTCCGATCCGCAAAGCATCCCGTGGTCGGTGCTTTGCGGATTATGCTTTGCAGCGCTTAGAAGATAGTAGGCGGCTTTCGCCTTCGTCTATGTTTCAGAACGTCCCGCGGTCTCGCCGCCAGGCAATATTGAAGGCCTCAATCTTCAGTTCGCGGGGCAGAGCTACTCGTTGAAAGCGCCTGGACGAATCAGTTTGCGTGCCGCCTCCACCGAGGCGCGATCAACATTGTCTGCCGATCACATTGGAGACGGCTTCCTATCCCCAACAAAAGACACCCGAACGCCCAGCTGCCCTCCGCGCTGGTCGCCTTGGCCGACAGAGTAACCTTCGTTTCTCCCTCGCCGAGCAGGGACATGCGAGGCGACGACCCGATCTGCCCTCAATTGCGCGCAAAGACTGTCCTAGTTGCAAGGCTTCTTGCTTCCGACGTTACGCGCGGCGCGCCTGCCCATCTGGTCGGACACTAGCGCGCCGCGACTTCCCATCAGGTTGCTTCGAGCACCATGTTGAGCGGGGTCTGGGCTGCTCGCCGGACATGTGTGAACCCGCCTGACCGGATCACCTCCGCCAATCGCTTCTCTCCCGCCTGAGCGCCAAGTGCTAATCCCGTCTCCTGCGCCAGGGAGGTGGGAACGCAGATCATCGTCGAGGCGGAGTAGTAAATCCGTCCAACCGGATTGATATTTTCCTCCAGCGTATCTCCGGCCATTGGTTCGACCACCATCCAGACGCCACCCTCTTTTAATGCCTTTCGGATATGAGCCGCAGCGGCTTTTGGGTCGCCCATGTCGTGCAAGCAGTCGAAGCACGTGATCAAATCGAAGTCGCGGCCGTCGAAGTCCTGCGCCCGGCCGATCTCGAAGCGCACGTTCGTCAGGCCATCTGCCCGAGCGTGGGCGGTCGCTGCCGCGATCGAGTCCGCATGGAAGTCGTAGCCGATGAACCGCGAATTGGGGAAAGCCTGCGCCATCAGGATCGTCGACAGACCGTGTCCGCAGCCCACGTCGGCTACAGTCGCGCCCGCCTTCAATCTGTCGACAACGCCATCGAGCGCCGGCAGCCAGTCCTGCACGAGGGCGTTCACATAGCCGGGCCGGAACAGCCTCGCCACCGCGCAGAACATGCAGCCGGCCTGATCCCCCCAGGCCACGCCTCGACCGGTCTTAAAGGCGGACTGCACCTTCGGCTGGTTTTGGACCATCGCAGCTGCCGTATCGAACGCTCCGATCAGATTGACTGGGCTGTTGGGCTCAGCAAACACAATGGCCTGCTCGGGCGTCATCGAGAACAATCCTCGCTCATGAGTCACGTAACCCGAGGCGGCCTGTGCCGCCAGCCACTCGCGCAGATTTCGAGATGCGCATCCCAAGGCATCTGCAAGTTCTTCGGTCGTCGCTGGTCCGATGTCCTTCAGCGTCCTGTATAGCCCCAACTCATGTCCGATCCGGACCAGCGGCACGCTGAACGCTCCGCCAAGGTCGCCAAGGACGCGGTCCACGAGTTCTTTGAGCCTTATCTCGTTGACGTCCGTCATGTCGGATTGCTCCTATTTCGTGGCGGCCTCATGCGCGCTTGCGGTCCAAAGGCACGCCAACAGATGAACTCGATGCAATCGGCTAATCGCATTTAGCTTTACCGACTCGGCTTCCACTCTGCATTGCTTGTGCCAACTAAATTTCGCTGCTAACCCCTTGAGGTTGCTTAATCGTTTAGTTGCTTATGTTCGATTATGTTGTTGGGTTACGGGCATGTCGTGTCGCAACTCGCCCCCTGATACACTAGGGCGATGAAGTGGAGGATCATGGGCTGTACGACAAGGAACGGTCGAAGGAGGTATCCATGATCGCCGGGATATTCATGTAATAGAGGCACCTCAACCATCGAAGCAATTCCCAATTGGAAAACTCTGGGACAAGGTCATTCCACACGCCCAGACCGATCGACGTCATACTATCGCGGATCGCCCTTCACCACCTCCCCAATCAAGCAGCCCTCCTACACTCGGTGAATGGCGTTCTGTTGCATCTCAGGTCCAGCGTCTCGGTGATGAGTGGCGTTGGGGTGAGCGTCGCCAAGGGGTCTAGACCGGCGACGCGGGAGTCGGTATTTGCAGAGGCAAGCAGCATTGGCTAAAACACGCCGAGGCAACATCGCAGATACAAGGCTTCTCATAGTGAAAAAAGTGCAACGCAGCTTTGCCGTCGAGTACAAATCAGGTCGGCGAATACTCAATTCCAAGCCGAACTCGATCTGGGGAGACATGGATCTTAAATCCGTTGCTCAAGATCTGGAGGACGAGGCAATGCCGTTTATGTCATCAACTCCTCAGGCAATAAGCCGCGAGATAATTGTATCTGGAGAAGAACAGGCCCGGCCGTTATTGACAGTGCCGATCGAGCAGGAGACAAATGCATCGGCTTTACAGGAGACCACAATGGCCGACGAAAACGCTACGATGATCAGTGCTGATACGCCGGCCGCCGCGGCGCCCGATGCGCCGAAAAAAACGCGCAAACCTCGCGCCAAGAAGGCTGTGCCTGAAACCGCCTCAGTAGCCGTTTCTGCGCAACCGGCTGCGGCTTCGAATGCCACAGCTGGAAAGCAGAAGAGAGGACGCAAGGCAAAGTCCGACGAAGGTGCGACGAGTACCAGACGTGGGCCTGTCAAACGTGCTCCGAGGGCGGTGCAGGCAGCGGCTGCACCGTCGGTGGCTGCAGTTGATGAGATCGCGGATCTTCTGCAGCTCGAAGAGGAAAACCAGAGATTGCGCAAGCTGCTGGCGGAAAAGCTCCGTGCAGAAAATGCCGATCTGCGAAAGCGACTCAACCTCGGTTGATCGGCAGCAGACGGCCAAGCGCTGGCCGCATTCTCATGCTTATTGAGGTGAAGATTTTGGCGGCAGTTCGTTCTGCCGCCCACGTATTTGCGCACGATGTGCATACGCAGTAGAATCCGAGGTCGAATAAAATGGCGTCTCCATGGAAGCTTCTTGCCCGGCTGGTGTCGCCTCGACGGCAGCAGAGGCAAGAACACGGCTCGACTGACGACGAGAAGCCGAAAGCATTAGCCATCACCAAGCCGACCGAAACAGCCGCCAAGAACGAGTCGGCCGCTACAGACCGTCCAGCGGCCGAAAGGCCATTTCTTGACAGTCATTCTGCGGCGGTGTCAGTCGACGTGGATCATTCCGAAGAATCGGCAAGCGCTGCTGATGGTCGCGCAGATATCGAAGGCGCAAAGTCGGCGGAAGCGGCTGATCCGGCTTTGCCCGATGAGGCCAATGCAGCCGCGCGTGCCGCACCGAAGACCTTTCGAGTTGGCGATGGTCAAACGCGTAAGCGCCGCATGCGACGCACGAAAGAGGGAACGATCGCCGTCGTTCTACCACCGTCTCGAACTGTTTCCGCCGCTTCTGACGATGCAATCAATCTCGATACAGAGATCGCGCTTCTCCGGGATCAGCTGGCGCGTAAGCTTCAAATACAGAATACACAATTAAAGAGGATGCTGCAGCGCTTTGAGCGCTGAAGCGTTCAGTTACGGACAGTCCGCTCCAATTCCGTCACCAGCCTCGGGGCTGGTCGCACGCGCGGGCAATCAGCCGGGATGCCAACCGGCTGCTGTGTTACATGTGGAATAAACATGTCAAGCTCCATTGACGCGAGTAACGGTTGCGTTTGAATCTCCGTTCGCCGTTGGCACCCTGCCGGAAGATGTGAACAGTTTGAAGTTCCTCACCAACTGATCTGGAATGGAATAGCCTCGCTCTGTGTCTTCTCTGCCTGCAACCCCTCACTGCCCGCTGGGCGCTTTCAAAAAAGCGAGCGAACGGGTGCCAAAACATAAACTGTTTACGGTTCTTCAGTCGGATGACGTGATGTGGCACTGACAATTCTTGGGACAGACGCGGGCGCATGCGCCGCAGCCGATACAACGGCCCGGATGATCGACAATCATCAGCAATCGCTCTACCTCATCGTCTGCGCCATCCCCGGCGTCTACAATATCGCCTGAGTCGGTGATGCCGCCAAGGTGCATGACGTCACGCGAGCAGACTTTGAAGCAGCGGCCGCAGCCAATGCAACTTGCGTCTATCTGGCTAAGATATTGGGGGAGCCACCTAGACCCGTCACGGCTTACGAATGAAACCATCATCGTGTTCTCCGATGCAGTGAGTTCTGTTCCGGCAACACCTGATAGAGCGTTGCTCTTGAGAGTCGTTTCGGAAACGTTGGGATCGACGGTGCGACACGGATGCTATTCCTGTAAACAGGTCTCATTGAGCGTTGCCATGGTACCTCCTTCAGCCGTTTGATTCCTGAACTGATGCTCCAGCGACACGAGCTGTCGTCCTTGCGTGAGAAGAAATTTCAATCGTCGTGCCAAATCGCCCGAAAATGGCGGACGAAGTCGAACGCGCTGCTATTTCATCTATTTAGACGCCGAAAAGTAAGAGACTAAAAATGAAACCATGTGGCTGACGCCGCGGGATGTCGTGACAATTTTGTATACTATGTCTTATGGATGTCCCCGCTTACACAATGCGCCGCGCCAAACGGAAGATACGCGTCCAAGACGAACACGAGCCTCTTGAGTGAGCTCCTGTTCCATCCGCATCAAAGCTCGGTGTTTCCCAGGCACGACTGGGCAGATCGGTAGGCTCTCAAACAGGAGATACTCTTTCACAAGGCGAGATCATAAGTGCAAAAGAGGGAGCAAAGAGCCGCGCATTGTCGGGAACTAGTTTGTGTGGCCGCGCCTTCCATTGAGGCGCTACGCGTCGATCGGCATCGAGACATACGAGCCTCAAGGAGAGCACTCCTTTCGGGCGGACACACAGCTTCGACGGCGGTAAAGGTACCTAGCAATGCGACATACAGCGATTGTGATAGAGCGCCTGAAAAAAGAGATGACGTTCACAGGAACAAGTCGAAATCTCCCGAGGTCGAGCAATTAGAAGGATTGCCATGTTCTCGGTTATTGCACCAAGATCGTAGCCATGCCTCTTCGTGGCGAGCTGCGTTGCTGAGATGTTGTTTTAGCGACATCGCCCGATTTCCGCAGGGTTGTCGCGCTAAATCCCGGTTTCGGGGGCTTTTATTTATCAAATTCGTGCTGCTTTTTGCAAAGCTTTCGCTGGGCGCAGTCGCGTGACTGGCGCGTGTTGGCGGCGACGGCGAGGGCTAGAACCAGTGTTGGAAGCAATCGTTCCGTGGGGGCCGAAGCTTCAAGCAATGCCTTGTTGATCCCTTGCCTGTACGTGAGGAGTCAAAAGCCATGCCCATCCGAGGGATAGGGTGTTCGTGTAGGCACACATTTAGAAGATGTTGACGGAGTTGGAATGACCCCGATAGCTGGGCGCGTTAGTTGCCATCGCCGTGTCGCCACTGCAGCGGCGGCCGCGGTGTCCTTAAAGCCTACTCGCGTGGCAGCCTAGGTAGGCAACGTGCTGTTGGTCGACCTGTCAATAGATTGGGAAGCACGTTGACCTCGAGCGGCCTTTAGCCAATCGATCACCGTTATGGTGTCAGCAACCCATCCGAAATTCTTATCCACGACATCCAGCATTGTGGCTGTGGCCCGCGAGTCGTAGGTGGCCACCGCGTCATTGATCACCACCGCTGGATAATGAAGCTGATAGGCTTGTCGCGCGGTATCTTCAACACAGCATTCGGACATGACGCCGGTTATAATAACGCCATCGATATTCCGGTCCCGCAGGATGGAATCCAGTGCGGTTCCCAAGAAAGCGCCGTAGCCACGTTTGGGGAGCTGAATCTCATCTGCGATGGGAGCGAGTTCATCAATGATGGCACAACAATCCCTATAGGCCTCTATGTCAGCATAATAGCGCTGATGTCCAGGACGGCATCCCTTGATATCATCCGTTAGCCCACGCGCCCATGTGAACTTATCCTGCATGCGCAGGTACGGATCGTTTTCAATTCCGACCCATTTGAGGAATATAATTAACAGACCGTGTTGCCTGAAGGCTCCGACTAGGCGCTGTTGCGACGGAATGGTTTCTTGCGCGGCGGGGACCTCAAACGGCGCGCCGGCGCGTACAAAGTCGTTCTGCATATCGATAATCAGAAGCGCTGGCCGTTCGATCATAGGCAGGTTGTGGAGTAGCTGCACTGAACAATCCTTTGCTATATGGAGCCGCATCGCTGCGGCTCCTCAGGTTGACTATCTCGTGGCAGTCTGCACAGGACCCGTCCGGCTCAAACGTGCTCGCATCGGGAAGTAGTAGAGGCAAGCTCCGACAGGCACGCCAACGATCCATGCCAAGTCGATGTTGCCTAGATAGGCAGCCACAGGCCCAGTATAGTAGTACATCGAAATGAAGGGGATTTCGGCCAGAACAGCAAACACGAACGCGCCGATCGCGATAGGATTATATCGGCCGTAGATGCCGTCGGGATCGAATATGTCCGCTACGCTGTATTGTCCACGCCGCAACACGTAATAATCAACGAGGTTGATTGCGGTCCAGGGGATGAGTGCATAGCTCATCAGAAAGATGAAATTCAAGAACATGGTCGAGAAGTCGCCGTCGCCAAAATAAGACAGGACAGCATTGGCGATCGCAACGGCGATCATAACAACTGCTCGCTGCGTTGACCCAAACCGCATATTTCCAAACGGTTGTATGGTCGTCACCACTGCCATGAACGCGCCGTAGAAATTGAACACGTTGATGCAAAGAAGCGCGTAGACGATCAGCACATACAAGATCGGCGAAAAACTACCGAACAGCACGGCAAGGCTACCACCGGAGTTGTCACTGAAGGTGGGGATCTGTACCGCCAGCAGCGCACCCAGGAGCATCATCGCGAAGAGCGCAACAGCGATGCCGGCGAAGGTGTACCAAAAGACCTTCTTTGAAGAAACATTACTCGGCAGATAGCGGGAATAGTCTGCGACATATGGCGCAAACGACAGGGCAAAGGTGCAGGTTACGCCGATACCGGCAAAGACAAGCGCTGGCTTTGTGGTTATTGGCAGCCAATTGTCGAGGCTGGGCGGATTGCTCAGCACAATCACGAAGACAACAGCGTAGATCGCGCAAGCGATCCAGGTGAGCCAGCGCTGCGTGTCATGGATCAGCTTATAGCCGTAAAGCGCGATGACGAAGCTCAGCAGAGTGAAGACCACGATCGAGACTGAGCGTGGAAACGCTACGACGCCTGACACCGCCTGTGCGGCAAGCAGGGTGTTGCTGACGCTGAAGCCGAAATAGATAAACATGACGAAAAGCATTGGGAAGATCGCGCCCAACACGCCGAACTGCGCCCGAGATTGGATCATCTGCGGGATGCCAAGGCGTGGCCCCTGCACAGAATGAGATGCCACGAGGATAGTCCCGATGGAAACCCCGACAACAATCGAAAAGACGGACCAGAACAGGTTCAAGCCCATGCTGACCAGAAGCGCTCCCGTTACAAGCGAGGTCAAGTTAACATTTGCCCCAAACCAGACCGGAAACAGATCACGTTCTTTTCCGTATCGTTCTGCCTCAGGTATAAAGTCAATCGTTCGCCGCTCAATTTCCATAGATTTATCTCCCCTACTCTAAGAGTTTTAAACGCCGCCTTTTGCCTCCCGACGGCTGCAGCCGCAGCGCGGCTCGCATCAGGTATATCATAATATGGTATGTTGGTATACCATCATTTATCAGTCGAACCTTTACTCGGCAATCACCGTCCCCATGAACCCGGGGCGGGCGGAGACGGGGAAAAACAATTGCCCCGGAGCTAGCCGGGACGTTCCGAATTCCGCGGTGGTTGTTAAGCTCTCAGCGCTCTGAAATAATGGACCCATCGAATGATAATTAATTGGCCCTGCCGAGAGAGCCAATATTGCCTTACGACAAATTAGCCGGAACCCGGAAATTGGTACGAAGGAACAGTCGAATGACAATAAAAATTGCCATCAACCCAATCACATGGACGAACGACGATGTTCCCTATCTCGGCGGCGACACCCCGCTCGAACAGTGCCTCTCTGAGATGCAGAAGGCGGGGTATGCCGGGACGGAGCTAGGCGGGAAATATCCGCGGGAGAGCATTGCACTGAAGGCGGTCCTTGCGGCTCATAAGCTTGAACTCGCCGGCGGCTGGTGGGATGGGCGTCTATACGAGCGCGATGCGGAGGAAGAGTTTCAGGCCATTCTCGCACACCTGACGCTGCTTCGCGATGCCGGAGCAAAATACGCAGTTTACGCCGATACTTCAATGGGCCGGCATGGCGGCATCTGGCAGCCAATTTCCAAACGGCCGCGTCTGAAAGACGAAGAATGGGAAGAGTATGGCCGCAAGGTTAACCAGCTTGCCGACCGGATGGCTAATTTTGGCGTCGGTCTCGCCTATCACCATCACATGGGAACCATCGTCGAGACGGACGAGGAAGTTGACCGGCTGATGGCGGTCACGCAAGCGCCTGTCGGCTTGCTCTTCGACAGTGGTCACAGCGCCTTCAGTGGGGGAGATCCTGTTGCCTTGTGCGCTCGCCATGCAGGCAGAATTGTTCATGTACATTGCAAGGATGTCCGTATGGATATTCTCCACAAAGCCAGGGAAGCGGATCTCAGCTTCATGGACGCCGTCCTGGAAGGCATTTTCACGGTGCCGGGAGATGGTGGTGTCGATTTTTCGACCATCCTTAATACCTTGGCAGAACACAATTATCGCGGCTGGCTTGTCGTGGAAGCAGAGCAAGATCCGAAGAAGGCCAACCCGCTGAAATATGCAACGATGGGTTACGAGAACGTCGCCCGGATGGTTGCGGCGAGTTTCGGCGCTACCGTCTGATATTGGGCGAATAATCATTTCCGCGGTCGCTGACTCCACCAGCTACTGCGGGCGGGGCGGCGCTTTAGAGTGCCGCCCCGCAATTTTCTTTCGGTCAGGCGAAAAAGATACAGCTTCAAAGGTTCGTTGGGACAGAGCTCAAGTTCGTTCCAGGAACGGAGCGCCGGCAGTCACCATGCACAATTGCCGGTGGCCGCTATGCGACGGCCCAGCGGCCGAGCCCATGTATCGGCATTTACCTTGCGGAAGTGGCAAAGTGTCCCGCTCTGCCACTCCGCCACCGGTTCAGCCTGCACGCAGCAGCAAAAACAGGCTGAGGCTAGTCGTACAACACCGACATAGTGCTCAAAAAGGAGGAAGACCCATGGACGCAGTGCGCTGGGGAATAATCGGTACAGCCGCAATCGCTCTGGACAAGGTAATTCCATCCATGCTGAGAGCCGAAGGGGTTAACATAGTCGCACTCGCTTCTCGGAATGCCGACAAGGCGCGGGCTGCGGCAACCCGTTTCGGTATTGAACGTAGCTATGGATCATACGAGGGCATCTTGGCGGATCCCGAGATCGAGGCTGTCTATATACCGCTGCCAAATCACCTGCATGTGGAATGGACCATTCGCGCCGCCGAAGCTGGGAAGCATGTTCTATGCGAAAAGCCGTTGGCGTTGAATGTAGAAAAACTGAATAGCTTGATCGCCTGCCGAGACCGTACGGGCCGCCTTATCCAAGAAGCAGTGATGATCCGGGCACACCCGCAGTGGGATGAAGTTTGCCGAATTGTCTCTTCAGGTGAGATCGGTGAGGTGCACGCTGTCAATGGCGTTTTTACCGAAGTTAATCTTGATCCCAATAGCATCGTGAATGATGCCGCTATAGGCGGCGGAGCGCTTTTCGATCTTGGTGTTTATCCAGTCACAGCGGCCAGAATGGTCTTCGGGACGGAGCCTGAGCGGGTTTTTGCTGCCAGTGCCTTCGACCCAGCCTTCGGTGTCGACAGGCTGACGAGCGCCATCCTGCTGTTTTCAGGAGGGCGGCACGCCTCCATGGCGGTCTCCACTCAACTTGCGCCGCGGCATCACGTAGAGGTTTTCGGTACGCTCAAGTCGCTTAGCTTGAGCAATCCCTTCAACCCGGCCCCGAATGACCAGTGCCGCATTGTTCTGAACGATGGAGCCGCAGCGGCCGAGACGCGAAATATTGCGCCAGCCGATCAATATTGCCTCCAAGCTGAGCGCTTTAGCACTGCGGTACGCTCAGGCGGCTCGGCGCCAATCGAACTTGAATGGTCGCTCGGCACAATGAAAATTCTTGACGCAATCCGACGCTCGGTTGAAAGCGGCGCTCCGGAACCGGTATAGGGACGGGGCGCTAAACGGGAAGGGGGTCAGGGGGAGCTTTCGACCGGCGCTCCAACTCGATGAGCAGCGCTCCATCTAAAAACCGATGCTGACGTACGCACCGACCCTATCGACCCCAGAGGATTCTGCGCACACACTGTGCGACGTCGCAAGGTGTGTCTCGCGGTCGCTCCTCCGTGAGGAGTCGATTGCAGCGCTCCTCAGAACCCGAAAGCGACACCTATTAGCAAACAAAAGTTCGGCTGATCATAACCAGATCGGCCTTACAGGGCGACACGCTTCTTACGTGTCGCCCTGGCCCGCGCGCCGCTTGGGAGGATGAAGCAGCTGCTGGCTATTTGAATGATCCCACTAAGACTGATGCTCACACGGAACTCCGTCCCCGCAGCTTACCGCAAGCCCCAAGCGATGGCGTCGCGCAGTGGGCATCTCGATCTTGGACTGATCGTCCAACTTATTCTCTTCACATTGTGGCGTCCGCCACGAGCCGGTGATTGCACGCTCGGTCGCCGCAAGGGTTTGATCATGACCTTAATCGGTTCGTGCGCCTAAGGCTCAAAAAGAAAATAAGGCGCAGTCGACTGGTGACCGCCTGCGCCCTTTTGTGCTTACGCTGCCAGCACTTCAGTTGCTGCCTCGGCGATGGCAAGAGCGGCGACAGCATCTTTTGCTGTTGCTCCTTGAGAGATGTCGCCGCGCGCTGCTTGTACGAAGTCTTCAAGTTGAGCTTTGAGCGCGGCGAGGAATACCGCCTCTCCATTCGGCGGCCAGAAGAAGCGGGATTCTTCGAAACCCGAAGTCCCGAACACTTGCGCCCAGCAAGCATCTCCAGGCGGAAACCTCCGGCCCAGCGAAACAAGCCCGTTGCCGCCCCCCGACAGGTCGCAAAGGAGCTGAACCGCGTCGGGATCGACATCGATCTTTTCATCGAACGTGGTCTTTGATGCAGCCACCCGGAAGTTACTTGGTTCCTGACCTGTAAGCCAGCGCATCTGATCGAATTCGTGAACGCCCATATCAATCAGCGCTCCGCCACCGGTGGCTCGGAACGAGGCGGCCGGAGGAGCTTCGTCCCACTGGAAGCAGGAAACAAGGTATAGGTCGCCCAGCAGCCCATCGCGAATATTATCGCGAAGCCTATTGAGCTCGGGGACGAAACGCCGCCAGTATCCGACTTGCAAATGCACTGCAAAACGTTCCGCCGCCTCGGCGGCCTTTCGTGCTTCTGCCGCAGTGACGCCACACGGCTTCTCGCAAAGTATCGGAAGGCCGGCGGCGGCAATTTGTGCCACCGTGTCGACATGGGTTTTACTCGGGGTGGCGATAAGAACTCCATCAAGGCCGCCTGCGCCGAGCATTTCCGCTGTTGTCTCGTAGGTCTTGATACCCTGCTCTTCCAACGACAGCCGGGTCGCAGCAACGGAATCAACCGCCGCGGTGACGTCGACCAATGAACTCTCAGTTGTTACACGAAGATGAACCTGGCCCATGCGGCCAGCACCAATGAGACCGAGACGGAATCCGCTCATAATTTTATCCTGATGTTTAATTGGATGAACGACCAAGACTGTCGTTCAGGATTTTGACGCTGCGGGCGCAGCATCGTGGGATCCTGCAACACCGCGTGAGCGCTATTGCCGAGTGAGTGGAGTTGTAAAACAACAACGCTATCGTCGGTTCTTCACAACGTCATGCTGCCCGCCGGGCTCGGCGGACTGCACAATGGCGATCTACGACCCCGACGCCGTAGTTAGCGTCGTAGGTCCGGGAAGGTCCGCCCGATTATTTCCGCGCCTGAAAGGCGGCAAGGTTTTCCTTCGTCACTAGCTCGAAAGGAATATAGATTCTCCTTTCAACAGGCTCATGTCTGGCCAGTTTGAGCGCTGCGTCGATGGAACCCTTTCCTTGGCCAACTGCGTCCTGAAACACGCTGACGTCCAGGTCACCTGCGGCCATTGCAGAGACCGCATCATCAGTTGCGTCGATGCCACCCACTACAACCGAATCCATGGATCGGCCTGCGGCCTTCAACGCCTGAATGGCACCAATTGCCATCTCATCGTTGTTTGCAATCACGGCATCGAATTCAAAGCCGGCAGAAAGCCAGTTGGCCATCAAGTCAGCACCCTGAGTGCGCTGCCAGTTTGCAGTCTGCTCCTCGACAATTTCGATCCCCTTGCATGCTTCCGTGGCTATGACATCGTGAATATCTTTCGTCCGTACACGGGCAGCCTGGTTGGATAGTTCACCCATCAGTACGACGGCTTTACCTTTGCCGTTTAGGAGTCTGCAAACCTCCTTGGTTTGTAGTGTTCCAGAATCGAGCTCGTTTGAAGCCACGAAAGCCTGCGACACCGGTAGCGTATTGATGTTCACTGGTTCTCGATTGACATAGACCAGCGGAATCCCGGCATCTGCCGCCAGCTTTGACAAGGTGACCGTTGCATCCGTGTCGACCGGCTGCACGATGATGGCATCAACGCCGGCTGCGATAAAATTCTGGATCTGGCTCTGCTGTTTGGCCACGTCATTCAGCGCGTCTTCGATCTGTAAATCCACGTCCTTCAGAGATTTGGCATAATCGTCCATGCCAATGCGCAGTACGGTCCCGAATTTGTCGTCGAACACTGCCATCGAAGCTCCGATGGTTTCAGCACGTGCGGTCGTGCCCATCAGGATAGCCAACGCGCCAGTCAAAACAACTTTCTTCAATTTCTCTCCCCCGATTTGAGTCCAAGCATCAACACTTGAACGGATCACAGATTGAGACAATACTGGCCTAACGGAAAGAGCAGCTTTTAATGATTTTGAGGGAACCAATTTGGCCAAGCAACGTACCCGATTTCCCTCGGACATGCTTGTTCTCGATCGAGACGCAAGCGTTCCCATGCATCGCCAGCTATATGAAAAACTGCGAGCGGACATACTCGCCGGTCACCTGAAGGCTGACACACGCCTGCCTCCGACGCGCCTGATGGCTGAAGATTTGGGTGTTAGCCGAAACACTGTGATCACGACTTACGACACGCTTCTGGCCGAGGGGTATTTGGAATCTCGGTCAGGCTCAGGCACATGGGTCGCCACGCTTCCCGCGGACGCCGTCACGGCGCGCAACGCAGTCGGGAGGACGGACGCGCCATCTCTCTCAGCCCGCGGCAACCGCATGGTCAACCAGCCACGAGACCGAACAATCCCGGGCCACATCCCATTTCATCCGGGCTATCCTGAAATCAAGGGGTTTCCGTTCTCAACATGGGCGCGACTGCTCAAACGCCATACGCGATACTCCCAGGAAGACCTTTATGGATATCACTGGGTTACAGGACACCCCCGGCTGAAAGCTTCCATTGCGGAATACCTTCAAGCGTCGCGGGGTGTCGATTGCGACGCAGAACAGGTAATCGTCGTCAATGGCACACAAGCCGCGCTTGATATTCTCGCGCGGGTGCTGGTCGATGAGGGTGACGTCTGCTGGATGGAGGAGCCGGGTTACATCGGCGCTCAGAATGCGCTGCTCAGTGCCGGTGCCCGGCTAGAACCTTTGCGGGTCGGGCCGGCAGGGTGGACGCTCGACGACGATACTCTTTTGGCGCCGCGCCTGATCTTCGTCACGCCCTCCTGCCAGTGGCCGCTTGGGTGCGTCATGCGGATGGAAGATCGGCTGCGGCTTCTCCAGGTCGCTGAAAATCATGACGCCTGGATCGTCGAGGATGACTACGACAGCGAGTACCGCTTCCGTGGCAGGCCAATACCGGCAATGCAAGGCTTGGATAAGGCAGGACGAGTGATCTATATGGGCACCTTCGCCAAGACGCTTTTTCCTTCACTGAGAATCGGCTTCATCGTCGTCCCACCCCATCTTTCGGAAGGGTTCAAGCGGGTTGCCAGCAACACCGGACATTACCCATCGCTCCTGCTTCAGGCCGCACTCGCCGATTTTCTCAGCGAAGGCTATTTTGCCACCCATCTTCGACGAATGCGCCGTCTTTACAGTGAGCGCCAAAAGGTGTTTGTCGGCTTGTGTCAGCGTCAGCTTGGCGAGTGGCTCTCCATCGAAGAAAATGACGCTGGCATGCAGCTGGTGGGGCGCTTCCTCGATGATATTGATGACGAAACGCTCTGGAGGGCTGCACAGAGACAGGGCGTGAACTTCTCGCCTCTATCGAGGCTATTTTTTAAAAACCCGCCCGATCATGGCGCCATCCTCGGTTACGCAGGCATCGACTTAAAGGCGATGCGCGAAGGGATCGCCTGCCTGAGAGCTGCTTTCATTGAAATTGAGGCCAAACGAGCTCCCACTTAGATAAAGGCATGTGTCGAGGGAAACACTCACACGCCCGTCCTGCTCAAAAGTGGTGCCGACTAAAGGCGCGGAAGTGGCCCTCGTGAAGGGTCCACTAAACCTCTAGATTCACGTTCAAGCGTTGAACACGGAGGGAATCCAGTGGTTCCGAGCAAAAGAGATTACAGCCTGATTGGCCGCAATGCCCGCGCCGCAGTCGAAAGTGGGCTTGCGGCGGCAGAATGGTATCACACGGACGTGCCACGTAAGGAAATGAAGGCGCTGATGCAGCGCTCTGACGCTCCTGCGATCCGCGACACGTTTATCTGGCTCGGCAGCATGATCGCTTTTGCAGGTCTTGGCATTTATTTCTGGGGATCGTGGATCGCGTTGCCGTTTTTCCTTTCCTACGGCGTGCTCTACGGCTCGGCTTCTGACAGCCGGTGGCACGAGTGCGGTCACGGAACCGCTTTCAAGACGCGCTGGATGAACGACGTCGTCTACCAGATCGCTTGTTTCATGATCATGCGAAATCCCGTGACCTGGCGGTGGAGCCATACCCGACACCATACTGACACAGTGATCGTTGGGCGTGATCCCGAAATCGCCGTAATGCGACCGCCTGAACTCTTAAGGCTGATCCTCGACTTCTTTGGAATACTCGATGTCTGGCATGCGACCGTGGACATGCTTCGCAATGCCGCCGGTATTGTCTCGGTCGAGGAGAGAACGTTCATTCCGGAATCGGAGCAGCCGAGGGCCGTGCGCGTCGCACGGATCTGGGTCGCCATCTATGCCGCAACGATCGCGCTTGCGGTCTGGCTGGGTTCGATCGTGCCGCTCCTTCTGATTGGCTTGCCACGATTGTATGGCGCTTGGCACGCAGCGATGACCGGCCTGCTTCAGCACGGCGGGTTAGCAGACAATGTCACCGACCATCGCCTGAACAGCCGCACGGTCTACATGAACCCCATCAGCCGTTTCATCTATTGGAATATGAACTACCATGTTGAGCACCACATGTTTCCAATGGTGCCCTACCATGCACTGCCGAAGCTCCACGCGCTTATCAAGCATGACCTGCCTGCGCCGAACACATCCATTATCGAGGGCTACCGCGAGATGATCCCGGCCTTCATTCGACAGCTGCGTTACGAGGATTACTACCTCAAGCGTGAGCTGCCGCCGACTGCAAAGCCATACCACGAAGATCTTCATGGCGCCCAACGCGCGTCAGCTGCCGAGTGATTGACCATCGACATCAAAGCGCGAGCGGACGGAGGAAAGCATGAGCAAGAACTGGATTGAGGTGTGCGGTGCGGACAAAATCGATGAGGAGGACGTCATCCGCTTCGACCACAACGGGCATACGTACGCAGTCTACCGCAGCCTCAACGGTGAGTTCTTTGCGACCGACGGCCTTTGCACACATGAAAAAATCCATCTGGCTGATGGTCTTGTCATGGACGACATCATCGAATGCCCAAAGCACAACGGCCGCTTCAACTACAAGACTGGCGAGGCAATAGGTGCGCCGGTCTGTGTCAACCTCAAAATCTACCGGGCAAAGGTGGAGGCCGGAATTGTCTTCATCGCGATCCCATGAGCGGGCGCGCGGCGCTAAACGCGAGAGGGGGAGAAAATGGATAAGATCGTGATCGTCGGTGGCGGCGAATGCGGAGCCAGGGCTGCCTTCGCTTTGAGGGACATGGGATTTGACGGCGTCATCACCATGATCGGCGCCGAGCCGCATTTTCCCTATGAGCGGCCACCGCTGTCAAAGTCGGGTCTCGCCGGGCCGCCTCGATACGTGGCAAGTCCGGAGCGTTATGAGGAGGAAGATATCGACATTCTTGTCGGCGTTCCTGCCGAAGCGATCGATCGTCAAGCCAAACAGGTCAGGCTATCTGATGGCCGAACCTTGTTTTACGATAAGCTTCTGCTTGCGACCGGGGCACGACCGCGTTCATTACCCGGTCTATCGGATCGGAGTTCGGGGCGCATCCGCATGCTCCGCAGCCATGGAGATGCGGGCGCTATCCGAAAAGCGCTGGCGCCAGGTAAGAGGCTTGCCGTCATCGGCGGCGGCTTCATTGGCCTGGAAATCGCCGCCACCGCACGAAATCTCGGCGCTGAGGTGATACTCTTGGAAAGTTCACCGCGCGTTCTTTCGCGGGGTGTACCGGGTGAAATCGCCGAAGTCATCGCCGAACGGCACCGCCAAGGGGGCGTGAAGATTATATGCGGAGAGCAAATCGCATCTGTTGTTGACGGTAGCGATGAAGCGCAAATTCTGCTCGCAAACGGAGCGACGGAACGTGCAGATCTGGTTGTCGTCGGTATCGGAGCAGTCCCGAACGTGGAACTCGCCGAGGCTGCAGGACTGTTGATCGACAATGGCATCGCCGTCGATGGCACCCTCAGAACATCAGATCCCGACATCTTTGCCGCCGGTGACTGCTGCTCCTTTCCCCTTTCCCTCTATGGCAACCGGCGGGTCCGGCTTGAAGCGTGGCGCAATGCGCAGGATCAGGGAACGGTAGCTGCGGCCAATCTGCTTGGGAGGGGCGAAGGTTTCGCCGGCGTGCCATGGTTTTGGTCGGATCAATATGAATTGACGCTTCAGATCGCCGGTCTTTTTGACGATGCCGCTACAACTGTTCGACGCAACCTTGATGAGCGTGCGTTCATCCTCTTTCATCTCGATGGCGAAGGCCGGTTAATTGCTGCCAGTGGCGTCGGGCCCGGGAACGCCGTCGCACGCGACATTCGCCTCGCCGAGATGCTGATTGCTGCAAGACGGCGGCTAGATCCAGCGGCACTTGCCTGCTCTAAAACCAATCTCAAGAAATTATTGGCCGCCTGAGGCGGTCCTCTATTCACTCTGATACGAGCTGGAGAGCCCTATGAAACATCGCCGCCCGACCGTTGCTGATTTACTGTCCACGAGGGGTCAAAGGCAGCTCAGCATGCTGCGGGTCGTCACCCTTGAGGAAGCCGAAGCAGCCGAGAGGGCGGGCATTGACCTCGTCTCTGTTCCTCCGGAACTGCTTGGGCCCGCATTTCGCGAGGCGGCCCCCACGGTGTTTGCTTTTCCCGGCCTGGATGACCTGATCACCGCAGATGACTATCTTAGGGCAGCCTTTGAGGCGATCCGCGCAGGTGGCGACGCTGTTTACTGCGCCGCCGGACTGTCAACCGTGCGGCGGCTACGGGAAGAAGGTATTCCCGTCTGCGGGCATGTCGGGCTCATTCCATCCAAGGCAACATGGACGGGCGGTTTTCGCGCAGTCGGTAAAACTGCCGCCAGTGCACTCGAGGTCTGGCGTCAGGTGAAAGCTCTCGAGGAGGCAGGCGCCTTTGCTGCTGAAATTGAAGTCGTCCCTGGCGAGATCGCCGCAGCCATATCCAAACGCACATCATTGCTGATGCTTTCTATGGGTGCAGGAACAGGATGCGATGCGCAATATCTGTTTGCCGAGGACGTTCTTGGGCAGAACCGCAGTCATCATCCGCGCCACGCCAAGGTCTACCGCGATTTCGCCGCTGAATTCGAGCGGCTACAGGGGGAACGCGTGCGAGCGTTCAAGGAGTATGCGGAGGATGTACGCTCTGGAGCTTATCCGGAGAAGAGGCACCTGGTGAGCATCACGCCGGACGAGCTCGAAAACTTTCTGAGCAAAATAGAAAGCGAATAGACGCTTCCGCCGGAAGATGACTTAGCCCCGGTGGGATCGTCAATTAGGGATCCAGAATGACCAACTATGTTTTGACGGTGACGTGCAAATCGACGCGCGGGATCGTTGCGGCGATTTCCAACTACCTTGCCGACAAGGGCTGCAACATTGTCGACAGCTCGCAGTTCGATGACCTCGACACCGGCAAGTTCTTCACGCGCGTGTCTTTCATTTCCGAAGAGGGCGTGAAGCTCCCCGCCCTCGTTGAAGGTTTCAAGCCGATCGCCGAGAAGTTTGAGATGGACGCTGAAATCCACGACGGCAATGCCCGCATGCAGGTGCTGCTAATGGTGTCGCGCTTCGGCCATTGTCTGAACGACCTGCTCTACCGCTGGAAGATCGGCGCGCTGCCGATCGATATCGTCGGTGTCGTCTCCAACCATTTCGACTACCAGAAGGTCGTGGTCAACCATGACATCCCCTTCCACCACATCAAGGTGACGAAGGAGAACAAGCTGCAGGCCGAAGGCCAGATCATGGAGATCGTCGAACAGACGGGCACCGAACTGATCGTGCTGGCGCGTTACATGCAGGTGCTTTCGGATGCGATGTGCCAGAAGATGTCCGGGAAGATCATCAACATCCACCATTCCTTCCTGCCGAGCTTCAAGGGTGCCAACCCTTACAAGCAAGCCTATCAACGCGGCGTGAAGCTGATTGGCGCGACGGCGCATTATGTCACCGCCGATCTCGACGAAGGCCCGATCATCGAGCAGGACACGGCGCGCATCACCCATGCGCAGTCGCCCGACGACTACGTCTCGATCGGCCGCGACGTCGAAAGCCAGGTGCTGGCGCGTGCCATCCATGCCCATATCCATCACCGTACCTTCCTGAACGGCAACCGCACCGTGGTCTTCCCGGCAAGCCCCGGGAGCTTTGCCTCGGAAAGGATGGGATGAAGCATGGCCCACCTCCTGCTTGGGAAGCCAATCGCCGAAACTGTGATCGATACAGTCAGGGCAGGGACTGCCTTGCTCCAAGGAACGTTCGGCATTGAAATAGGGCTGGCAGTAATCATCGTTGGCGATGACCCTGCCAGCCATACCTATGTGAAGGCTGGAAGAAATTGTTCAGGCGATTGTTCCTGAAAAGACGTCGACGGCCTCCATGTCGTCAATGCCGGAAAGGCCGCCACGGGAGATTTCACGAGCGGTCTTGTGTCCTGTACGCCAGCAGGAGCAATGATGCTTATCCAGCACGCGCGAGGCGATGACTTATCGGGGCACAAGGCCGTTGTGATCGGCCGCACAAACCTGTTTGGAAAACCCATGGCGCAATTGCTGCTCCACGCCAACGCTGCCGTAACAATCGCGCATTCTCGCTCAAATGATCTACCGGCATTATGCCGCGGTGCTGATATTCTAGTTGCTGCTGTCGGCCGCCCGAAGTTAGTTCGAGGCGACTGGTTGAAACCGGGAGCTACCGTCATTGACGTCGGCATCAACCGCGTCCCGGCTCCAGACATCGGCGAAGGCAAGACGCGGTTGGTGGGAGATGTCGTGTTCGACGAAGCAGAAAAAGTTGCCGGAGAGATCAGCCCTGTTCCAGGTGGCGTGGGGCCTATGACCATCGCCATGCTGATGGCGAACACGTTGAAATGTGGCCAGCAGTCAGCGGCGCGTAGGACCCTCCTACAGGCCGTGCAACCAGCACAGGCCGTTGCAAAGCGCAGCTAAAGAACTGATCGCAAGGGCAACTAGCAGGCAGCCGGAAACGCCGCTGACGTGACGTATTCCTATCGTGCTTCTCAAGCCCAACGCGTTCGATTTTTAGCGCCTAGTGTTCAAACAACACCTTCTAACGTACGAGGTCGCGGAACACGTTCCGCGACCTTTTATCTTTCGGTTTGCCATGCCTATAGAACAGAGCTCGCTTCCAACATCGGCGGCAATGATGCCGCTCGGCGAGACGGGCTAGGCGCGGAGTTCATCCCGAAGTTGCCGCATACCCACAATTTCAAGATCAAACTCCGTGATCCATTCCTTGACCTTCGGCGTCATGAACAATTCATACTCCTCCGTTCGATGGTGCGCATCGGGAGGATTAATCGCTTCGAAATCGCCGGGGGTACTAAAGTGCATTGAGAGGAAAGTAAGACCCCGTGGGATCGCCTTAAACAGCTCATGATATGCCGCTTCGGCGTTGGTGGAGCGAGACCACGGCGTTTCAAGCACGGCATCGAACAAGAGCTCGCCAGCTTCACCTGCCTTGGCGATTTCCGCGTCGTACCGTGCTACGTCTATATTTCCTGCATAAGTCGCGGGATTATAGCGGCTGAGGTCCTTGATCAACATCGCCGGGACGTTGTAGTCCTTTGCAACTTGCCGGTAGATGGCGGTGAATTCCGGCATCTGCGCAGTGCCCATATGCGCATCGATGTGGGTGATATCGAAGCCGGCGGCCTTCGCTATGTCTAGCTGTGCCCGAAGTTCGGCTTCGACTGCTTCGGGATGCGCCTTTCGTGCTGTCGGCACATCAGGCCAGAAGTAGCCAAATTCGTCTGTCAGGCCGGCTGACCTTGGCGGCGCGGTTAGCGGCCGCCAACGGTAAGGCTTTTGTTCGCTAGTCAATGTGAGATGAACACCCAGATCGAGCGAACCATCGCGATGGGCGAGCTCGGCTGCCTCTGGGAACCAAGGGCAGGGGACCATGACCGATCCCGAGCTGCAGGTGCCGAAACGCGAAAGCTTAACATATGCCTGGTTGGCGCCATGGTTCATTCCGACGTCGTCTTCGTGAATGACGACGCGCTTCTTTGCGTAATTTTCGTTCATAGATTTCTCCTAATCAGTTAGCCGACACGCGCCACGAGGTCTGTCAGGTCATCAAGTTCGACCTCGTCCCTTCGGAAGGTGCCCACAACCTTGCCTTGGGAGAGAACCGCCAGATCGTCGGCCACCGCGAGTGCATGCCGGAAGTTATGTGTAATGAAAATCACGGCCTGCCCCTGATCCCGCGCCGCGACGATATGATCAAGAACCTTGCCTGCTTGCCGAACGGCAAGCGCGGAGGTCGGCTCGTCGAGGATGAGAAGAGAAGATCCAAAGTGCATCGCCCGCGCGATCGCGAGCGACTGGCGCTCACCGCCTGAAATGTTGGCCCCCCGTTCGTCCAAGCCACGTTCCCAGCGCACGCCCAACCGATGAAGTGCCGATTGCGCCATCTCATTGGCGCGTTTGAGATCAAGCCACTTGATCGGGCCGAAGCCTTTCTGCGGTTCCCGCCCTAGAACAATGTTGCGGGTAACAGAAAGAAGTTCGCAAACCGCGAGATCCTGAAACACGGTCGCTACGCCTCTTTCTCTCGCGTCCCGCGGGTTCCGGAAAATAACAGGCTCTCCGTTGAAGCGGAGTTCGCCGCGATCCGGTGGAAACACCCCAGAAAGGATCTTGATTAGGGTTGACTTACCGGCGCCGTTGTCGCCGAGAAGAGCTAAAATTCGACCTGAATATGCCTTGAGGGACACGTCCACCAGTGCCGTTGTCGCACCGAATCCCTTGGACAATCCGACTGCTTCAATGACTGGAATCTCGGTCGCCTTGATCGGCTCGATCCCGCGTGTCAGCCCGCGCATATCATCCGTTCCGCTACCTGCTGGCAGGACGCGGGCAGCGGCAGCTATCTCGCTATCATTCATGATGACGTTGTTGCTCATTTCCATTATCCCTTCCTAGTCTCGGTGGTCACGACCTGTGCTTTGATTGCTGCATCGGCTGACGAACTGTCACGGCGATAGCCAGACATTGGTCGCGACTTTGACATGCGCTTGCTGATCAACGTGTTGAGAATAACGGCGCCAACGACGATGATCCCGGTGAGGGTTTTGAAGAGATGGCCAGGAGCCCCCGCCAGAACCAAACCCACCTGGATCATGCCGAAGGTGATGGCACCCAATATCGTTCCGACGACGCTGCCGTAACCTCCGGAGAGAAGCGTTCCGCCAATGACGCTGACGGCGACCGCTTGAAGTTCAAATCCTTCGCCCCGCAACGCGTCGACTGATCCAAAGCGAGCGACCTGGATGATGCCTGCAACCGCAGCCAGCGCCGAGCAGATCGAGAACACGATGATCGTCACCTTATCCACGGGAACACCAAGGTTTCGGGCTGCGTTCTCGTTTTGGCCTCGCGCCTGGATCCAGTTTCCGAGCTTCATGCGAGAGAGCAAAAACGTGCAAGCAACCCCGATGAGGAGAAACCAAAGCATCGACATCCGGAAACCGCTGAGCAAGGGTCCGGCCATGGCCGCACGAAAACTTGGGGGGATATCGACCGTCATCGGAAACCCGCCGGTGAGCGCAATCAACACGCCACGCCAGATCAGCATCGTACCGAGTGTAACGACGAACGAGTGGATCCGAAAGCGAACGACCATATACCCATTGATCGCCCCGAGCGCCGCACCGGCTGCGACCGCGATGAGGGATGCCGACACTGGATTGAATCCGAAATCACGCATCAGAACAACGCAGATATAGGAGGTTAGGCCGAGCACGGCACCGACGGAAAGGTCGAAATGGCCACAGATCATCAAGAGCGTCGCGCCAATCGAAACGACGCCAAGTTCGGCGGCGATCGCCATTATGCTGATATAGGTGATCTTGGTCGGGAACAGCTGTGGAGCCATTAGGGAAAACAAAACGAAAAGGATGACCACAGCGGCAATGGATGTTGCTTCTGGACGAAGCATGAAACGGCGGATCGCTTCGGCATAGATGATCCTGCGTGCAGGATATTGCGCGGCTTCGTCAGACATTGTGGCCTCCCGCCATCTAATTGGAAGAATGACCTGGCCCGCCAAGCTGGCGGGCCAAGATCTTAACGATAGCCCTTGTTCACGAGCGCCTGAACTTTCTCGGCATTGGCTTTGTCAACGACCGAAGGACCAGTCAGGAAGTAGTTTCCTTCGATCAAGCCATATTTGAGGTAGTGGGTGAGGAGCAGAACTGGCATGTAGCCGCGCCAGAATTGCTGCTGGTCGATCGTAAACGCCTGGCGGCCATCACTGATTGCTGCAAGCGACTGAGCATTGATGTCATAGCCTGTTAAGATCAGGTCGTTGCGACCGCTGTCGGCTTTCGCCGTCAGGAAACCGTCCACGACGTCACAGGTGCTTGTCGCGGCGGCTGTGTCGGGGTTGCGACGCAAATAGTTGGATAGGGTTTCAGCCTGCTGGCCTGGATCCATCGACATTTCCAGGAAGTCCGCCGTGACTCCCCCGGCTTTGAGCGCCTCTATCTCGGAGGTTGCACGCAGCTGGCAAGTTGCGTCGCCTGGCTGCTGATTGGCAACAACCACGCGTCCTTTTACGCCCATGTCGAGAAGACGCCGGGCTGACAGCTGTCCCGCAGCGCCTTCATCAGAGCCGGCGCGGAAGAGAAAAATGTCGTCCGGCTTTCGAATGTGCGAGCCGGGCGGAGGTGCCGCAGCGCTCCCGAACGCGATCCCGGCCTCTTTGGCTCGTGCTCCCACATCGGCATATGCGGAATCGTCGGCGAAAGCGCAAACCGCAATACCGTCTGCCTGAGCTGCCATGGCTTCCTCGATCTTTTGGACCTGGTTGGGAATGGTCAGCTGGTCGGGATAGATATAGTTGACCGTGACCCCGAGGTTCTTTCCGGCTTCTTCAGCGCCCCGGGCCAGATAACCATGGAAACCAGTCGGCGCAGCACAGCCGACGAAGTAGATGGTAATGTCGTCTCCCGCAGATGCAGGTGCCACGTTTGAAAAGCAGATGAGTATGAGTGCAAATCGCAATCTGCTTGCGGCCGGAAGACCGATACGATCTGCTATTGTCGCAATGCTGTTAAGCATTGCTTTCAGAGATTTCATTGTTGTTCCCCTTTTCTCCCGAGTGAGTGCAGTCCAGTCGCGAGTGAAAGAACTTTAGATAATATTGGTTCGACCAACAGAGCCATTTCTGGGCAATTTCTCAGGTCCACATTTGTGAGCCCCAGACGATATTAATTTCTCCTGCTCCGCAGAAGCTTAACCCTAGCAGCGAGGGCAAATCGATCTCGGCCGAAGGAGGGGAGCTGCAGCAAACGGAGCGCTCGAGCCGTCTCCTCGTCGGGACGATCTCAAGACCGCTTGTTTCCCTGAAGTCTACTTGGCACGACGGGTGCAAGACTGAGTGCGATTCAAGAAAAAACGGATTGTGCCCCGTATGAGCGTAGAGCCTGAGCCACTGGCTAAAAATGCCAAACCACAAACCAGACATGAATGTTCAATGTCCAACATCAGACACATCGCAGTTCGATTTTTCCCTTATTCTTCAAGTGTTCCGGCCTGGCACGACGCTTGCGAATCCTTCTCCGTCCACAGGCCTGAAATGCTGTCATGCGATCACGGTCATGCGGGCGACTTTAAACGCCGTGGCGTGCACAGGCTGCCAAACGAGGGTAAAGAACTATGACTGCCAATCAATCATCTTCTACTCCAGGAACCGCAAATCAAACGCTCAACGCGTGGCCGCTTCTAACGAGTGAAAATTTCAAAGACGTCATCACTTGTATGTCGTCGGGGGAGCTGTCCGGTTCGGGTCTGGCCGTCATAAACGCTTTTGAAAGGCGCGCTGAGAACTGGTTCGGGGGAGGCCACGTCGTCTCGACAAGCAGCGGCACTGACGCGCTGACGGTTGCACTTTTGGCTCTCGGTATCAGGCCGCACGATGTTGTTCTTGTGCCTTCTTATACTTGGGGCGCAACCGCAATGGCGCCGTTGCTAATCGGCGCTACCCCTCGCTTCGTGGACATTGACCGCAACTCTTACAACATCGACCCCGAGGCATTGACAAAAGCGATGGCACCCGACGTCAAGGCGGTGATCGCCGTGCATATTCATGGGATGAGCTGCGACATGGATCCGATCATGGACATTGCGCGATCAAGGGGTGTTCCCGTCATCGAGGACTGCGCCCAAGCCCACGGCGCGCTCTACAAGAACAGGCAGGTCGGGCTCCTCTCCGACATGGGCTGCTTCAGCATGCAAAAGAGCAAGCACTTCTCAGCCGGAGATGGCGGCTTTCTGGTGACGAGGGATCCTGTCCTTGCCCAGCAGGCGCGCAACATCTGCAACTTCGGTCTTCCCACGCCGAAGCAAAACTACCGCTTCGAGGAAGGGCAGCGTGATGGCTATGCCGTTTATCGTGAGTGCGAGCAGATCGGCGGCATGTATCGACTGAACCCGCTTTCGGCTGCATTAGTGAAGGATCAACTTGAGCACCTCCAGCCGCGGATCGAGAGTCTGCAGGCGGCAATGGCGCCTTTGCTTGCGACTGCGGCACAGATTCCCTTTCTCCAGATTACCCAGCCCGCCCCCCATCAAACGCATGTCTGGCATAAGATACGCGTCGGGATCGGCTACGAGGCAGTCGATCATTACGGAATGCCGATGGCGGACCTCAGGCAAGGCCTGCGCAACAGTCTTGCCAAGAGGGGGATCGCTAGCACGCTTTGGACCGCACCGATCCTCCCGCTTCAGAAGGTTTTCAGGCCATATGCGGGGACGTTCGATTGGACGAAATCCGCGGGGCACCTTGCAATCGAAAACTCTTTCATCGTGTTCGATGAGAAGTATCCGCTGATTGCCCAAGAACCCGCAACCATGGCGTCACTTGTGTCGAAGCTTAGACAGGTCTGGACCGATCACTTCTCCGCCCTGGCATGAGCACGCGATCCTTCGACACCATCCAAGCCCGATGGCCAGGTGCATCCTGGTCATCTTCACATCGAAAGTGGGACCTCGAATGTACACCCCTGAAACTATTTCGCGTAAGCGTAAGATGGCAGTGGCTTCCCTATTCTTCACAAACGGCATCGTATTTGGGACGTGGGCGGTCAACATACCGGTTATTGCACATGCGTTCCATCTCTCGCATTGGCAGCTTAGCGTCGTGTTGCTGACAATGGGAGTAGCGGCTGTCTCCATTATGTCGCTCACAGGTTATCTCGTACACATTTTCGGCAGCCGTGGGATCTCGATCCTGTCCTGTCTGCTCTTCCCGATCGCCTTATGCCTGGCGTTTGCCGCCCAGAACCATTTGGTCCTTTTGGTCAGCGTCAGCCTACTGGGCGCCGCCAACGGCTCGATGGACGTGTCGATGAATGACCAGGGCAGGCTGCTCGGCGCGAGGGGATCGGGCAGCGTCATGTCGCTGCTGCACGCCTTTTCCAGCATCGGTTCCCTTGCAGGCGCAGCTCTTTCGTTCTGGTGTATTGGTCAGAAATATCCACCGGCTACCCTGGCCTATGCCTTGCTGGGAGTTACGCTCGTGAGTTCTTGGCGCTTGTTTCCACACCTTGCTGTGGACGCTGATACAAGCGATCGGCGCAAGAACAGGCCCACGAAAGGAGAATTGTGCAACGGCAGGCTCCTTATGTTCGGAATTCTTTCGTTCCTTACAATGATGACCGACGGCATAATCGCTGATTGGAGCACGCTCTATCTCGAGTCTTTGTCGGTATCGCATCCGACCGCAATCCTAGGCTACTCGGCTTTTGCGATCTTTATGATCGCCGGCCGGATCTTGGGAGGCCGCGTTGCAGCTGTCATTGGGGACCGCGCCATGATCGCAATCGGTGGCAGCCTTATGTCAGCGAGCATGGCAATTGCCTTGTTCAGCCCGAATCTGGCGGCGAAGCTCCTTGGTTTCGGCTTGCTTGGCTTAGCCATGGCAAATCTTGTGCCCATCATCTTCTGCAATGCGGGTCAGATGGAAAATGTGTCAGGCAGCATCGGCACCGCTTTTGTTTCTGTCTGTGGTTATTCGGGATTTGTCGCTGGTCCACCCCTCGTTGGCGCTACGGCCGAAGCCTTAGGACTCGATCGAGCTTTGCTACTCGTCGCTGCGGTCGGAGTGACGCTGATCTGTGCGGCGGGTTTATTTCGAGGGCGCAAATGCCCACCAGCTCAAAGAGATTTCTCGTGAGCCCGCTCTGAAAGAGGATTTACTTCCATGGGAACCCTCAGAATGAAGAGACGAGAACTGCTATCTTTCCTCGGGGCGCTTTTTGCCGTTGGTGTGAATGCCTCGAGGGCCTCCTATGGCAAGGAGGTTGGCCTTTACCCCACGTCCAATGATGCCAATAGAAATACCCTCCCAAAGATGATTGAGCGGGGAAGCTCTCGCAAGGTTCTGACGGAAGACGAGGAGGCGACTATAACGGCCGTATTCGACCGCCTCATTCCGGAGGATGGACCCGGCCCCTCAGCATCAAATGCCGGCTGTGTTGATTTCCTCGATGCACAGCTTGCCGATGCTTACGGAGAAGGTTCGACGCTCTATCGACAGGAGCCTGAGCAGGCTCATGAAGAGCAAATGCTTCAGAGGGCCCAATTTATTTCAACACCGCGTGCGCGATATCACCGCGGGTTAAAAGCGCTCAACGCGTACGCTCTAATAACGGACGGCGTGCCTTTCGCCAAACTGCCGTCGAACCGTCAGGATCAAATCCTCGTTGGCATGGAGCAGGGCATCATCAAACTGGACGAAAACTTCAACACGAAAGCGTTTTTTGAACTGATGTTGATGAATGTCCGGGAGGGCTATTTCGCCGATCCCTGTTATGGCGGGAACAAAGATATGGCGGGCTGGAAGATGATCGGCTTCCCCGGCGCCCGATACGATTACAGGGCTCACGCCGACCGGACAGGAGAGGAGCTCGATCTACTTCCCATTAGCCTTGTTTCAAAGGATTGGTGCTTTCCCCGCTTCCGGAACCCATCAAGGATGAACCAAGATGTCCATTAAAAACGCCAAAGCAGATGTCGTTATCGTTGGCCTCGGTTGGGCCGGATCGCTTATGGCGGAAGAACTTTCTTGCGCGAAGATGAATGTGGTCGCCATTGACCGCGGTGCCTTGCGCGATTCGTCGACACATACGCCGATCACCATTGATCCCGACGAGTTGCGCTGGAGATCGCGTAAAAAACTGCTCGCGCCGCCTCGCGACAATACTGTGACGATGCGCAACACACTCGACCAGACGGCTGTGCCGCAGCGAGATTTCGGCGTAATCGAGCTCGGTGCGGGTGTCGGAGGCCAGGGCTTTCAGTGGGCGGGGATGGCCTGGCGCTTTCCTCGCTGGGACTTTCAAGTTCGTAGTGAGACAATCGAGCGATATGGCAAGGCTCGGGCTGAAGACGGCGAATTGCAGTTGCAGGACTGGGGCATCACCTACGACGAACTGGAGTCCGATTACGATCGATGGGAGCAGATAGCAGGCGTGGCGGGTCAGGCAGGAAATCTCGGGGGGACCCTCACGGGCAAGGGCAATCCCTTCGAAGGCCCGCGATCGCGGGACTATCCGACGCCCAAACTGAAGACCCTCCGGATGATGGAGATCTTCAATGAAGCGACATCGGCAATGGGCTATGACCCTTTTACCATTCCTTGTGCGAGTGCTTCGAAGGCCTATACGAATCCACTGGGCGCGACGATGGCACCGTGTAGTTATTGTGGCTTTTGTCAGTACTACGGATGCGGCAATTATTCCAAGGCAAGCCCGCAGAGGTGTGTTTATCCCGCTCTGAATAAAAGGCAGAATTTCAAGCTGATCTCCGAGGCCCGCGTCACGCACGTCGACAAAACTGCCGACGGGAAGTCCGCACGCGGCGTGACCTATATTGACGAGCATGGTAACGAAATTTTCCAACCGGCAGATATCGTTTGTCTTACAGCATCCCAGCTGGATAACGTTCGCTTATCGCTTCTGTCGGGAATAGGAAGGCCGTATGATCCGATCACGAATGAGGGTGTCATCGGGCGCAACTTCAGCTTTCAGACCATATCTGGCGTCGATCTCTGGTTTGAGGATGATCACATTAATCCATTCATTGGGGCGGGTGGCCTGGGCTCTCAGATCGACAATTACAACGGCGACAATTTTGACCATTCGTCGCTCGATTTCATCGGCGGTGCGGGAATCCTGGCCCTTTCGCGCGAAGGCCCACCGATTGCCAACGCCGACAAGCTGCCTCCGGGAGTCCCACGATGGGGCTCAAGCTTCAAGAGAGGGTATTCCAAATACTACCAGAACTATGGCGTAGTGTTCAACCAAGGGACTTCAATGCCAACCAAGCGCGGATACCTCGATCTCGACCCAACCTACAAGGACCCGATTGGAATTCCGCTGTTGCGCGTGACTTACGACTACGCGCGAAATGACCGCGCAATGGCAAGGTTCATCGTGAGCCGGACGATGGAAATCGGCAAGCGAATGGGGGCCTCGCATCTCTCAGCATTCAACTTCGCCGACAAACCGTTCACCACCGCCATTGGCGCGTCAAACCATACGACAGGTGGCGCTGTGATGGGATTAGATCGGACAACTTCGGCGGTAAATTCCAGTTTGCGGAGTTGGGACTGCCATAACGTTTTCATCGTAGGCGCATCGGCATTTCCTAACAACGCCGGTTACAACCCGACAGGGACCGTCGGTGCGCTAGCGTTGCGGGCCGCGCACGCCATAAGAAATGACTATGCCGGCAAACCTGGCTCGTTGGAAAGGAACTGACCAATGGCAAAATTCTATAGCACTGCTCTGCTCCTTGTCGCTACCCTCGGGCATGCGGACTATCGGGCCTGCAGCCCGCCGATCGTTGTTGGTGCCGGCGCAACGACGCATGAAAGTTCCTGCCCGATCGCAGAGGCTGAACTGCTCTACGAGCTAAATTGTTCGACTTGCCACGGCACCCATGGTGAAGGTGTTAAGGCAGCCATCCCTCCGCTTGCTGGGGACCGTGCCCTTAACCTCGACGTGGAAACATTGACCAGAAAGCTCAAGGAAGGCTCGGCCGGGCGTGAGTCGGGAATAGGCATGCCCTCATTTCAGGGGAAGTTGAGCGATCAACTGATCACGTGCTTGGTTGAATACCTCGGCAGCGGAATGAAGGGGTCGTTGTGATCACGGTGGAAAAAGCCGCCGTTGCGGCAATGCTTGGATCCTTTGCGACTCGATCGTAAACATTTCGTCGGGCGAGCCTCCAGAACCAAAGATAATGACAGGAGCCGGTGCCTTGAACATATCCGCTGATGGTCTCATGCAACATGACTCCAGGTTCCGATCTGGGAACCCCCACCAACTCGGTGCGTCTGAAGCTTACGGCTGGCGAACTGATCTTCCATCGCCCTTACGACCAACTCAGCGGGAATAGCCCGGCCCGGAAATCGGTATGAAGAACAGTCGAATGACCGTCAAATTGCTATCAGCCCAATCGCATGGACGAACGACGATTTTCCCGACCTGGGCGCGTCCAGTGTGGCAGCTTCGATTGAGTTCCGATCTTTTACGGGAGCGTTCCGTTTAAGCGACCGAAAGCCTTCTGGCGACTAACGATGTGCGAAGCTTCATGGCCGGCTTTTCAATCAGCGCCCATGATAGAGCGGCTAATGCCACGGTCCCGACGGGCTCGACGATCCAAAGCCACCAGTGCCCGACCCATCCGATGCCGATCAGCGTTTGCATGACGAGCATATGGTAGAGGTAGATCCCGTAAGAAAGATCCTGCCCGCGCAAAAGGTTAGGGCGCGGAAATGAGTACGCTGCCGACAGGACTAGACCGGCAAGAATAGCGATTCGGAATGCATCGACAGGCGCCGCATTGTTGATAGAGATGAATGCAGCGGACGTCCCTGCTACCCACGACGTTATTGCGAGATGAGTTGCCAGCCACCACAAGAGCTTCCCCGCAAAGATCCTGCTTACGCGATGCCAGTAAAGCCGAGCAAGAACTCCCATCGAAAAAATCCAGAAAGTCGGGCCTACTGTCACCGACAGGAACGGATTGTACCTATCAGTTATGTTGAAGTGCTGCGCCATGACCCAAGACCCGAGAGCGGCGACGGCAACGACTAGCGCCCCTGCTCGTTTCCACCGCCGCCAAAATTCCAGCAGCGTTGGCAGGGTGAGGTAGAATGTCAGTTCCACCGTCAGCGTCCACAGCACCCCACTTGGGTCAGAGACGCCGTAAAAGCCGCTCATCGTGTAGGGCTCGTAGGTGAAGTAGACGGCCCAGATTCGTGCAGCGGTCAGGATGTATACCGTGAAGTAAGACAGATACTGCAAGATGCCAGTGACATTTAATCCCCCAGTTGCCAGCAGGGCAAGTTCCATCATGGCGATGTTGACGAACAGTGCAGGAAAGATCCGGAGCGACCGCTTAACAAAAAAGGAGGCCGCAGACGATGAGCGAATATAAGAATCTGTTACTAGAAAGCCGCTGATTACAAAGAAGATCGCAACACCCGGTGTCGAAAACAACAGATTGAAGGCCGCTGTGCCGTTCAAAGAATCGCCCAGGTGAAGCCAATTCCACGCGTGGCTGAACATCACTTGGCAGGCGGCAAAGAGCCTTAACAGGTCAAAGTTGTTCCGGTGGCCGGATGAGTGTTCATTGGATGGTCCCATGAATGTCCATTAGCCGGCAGATGCCGCGCAACCTTTCGGCGTTGTATTGCGAACAGAACTCAGGTGTGGCGGTGGACGGCTTAGTTGTCTGCAGCCAAGACGGTGCAGTTGCCGCTTCTCGAGGATCAGACGGCCTGTCGTCGAGGGAGAGAGCGGTTTGCGCCGTGGTGACTGATTTCGCCCCAATGCCGCCTGCGGATAAAAACCCGAGCGGCATTGGCATCCCCCGTCAGATCGTTTGCCCTCGTTGGTCAACAACATCAATGGGTACTACCTATAACTTGGATCAACTATGAGACGCCTTTGGCCGATCTTTTGGATCAAACTGGACAATCGTGATCCAATTGGCAGTGAGTGCGGGCCGGTTCTCGTTTTCGATCTCGACCGTCACCTCGTAGGTCGTCACCAGCATGCTTGAGCCCCGAAAACGGCAGTCAGACAATACGAAGCGGCCGCGTACGCGGCTGCCAGTCTTAACGGGCGACATGAAGCGCACGTTGTCGAAGCCGTAGTTGAGGCCCATTGACTGCTCGCGAATTTTTGGCATTCCGCTGAAATTCATCACCGACAACAGCGAGAGTGTCAGGAAACCATGAGCGATCGTTCCGCCGAACGGGCTTTCCGCCGCAGCGCGTTCGGGGTTCACATGAATGAACTGATGGTCATGCGTCGCATCCGCGAAGAGATCGACTGTTGATTGATCGATCATGATCCACTCGGATCTTCCAACTTCCTGGCCAACTCGCCCAGACACATCCGCGAGCGAAATTTCATTCATACGACCTCACTTATTCTAAATTTCAATGGGAAGGTTTCGGTATTTGCCCGACATCGTGCTAGCTCCAGGAGCTATGCAATTATTCGACAGTGACCGATTTTGCGAGATTGCGCGGCTGGTCGACATCGGTTCCTTTGGTGACCGCCACGTAGTAGGCAAGCAGCTGTAGAGGTAGAGAAAAGATGATGGGGGCGATTATTTCCTCGACGTCCGGCAGCACGAGCGTGTGAATGGTAGCGAGCTTCGAACGCGCAGCTCCGCTCTCATCGGTGAGAAAAATGACGCGACCGCCGCGTGCGGCGACCTCCTGCATGTTGGAGACGGTCTTGTCGAAGAATCGATCATGTGGCGCGATAATGATGACGGGCATTCTTTTATCGACAAGCGCGATCGGGCCGTGTTTCAGTTCGCCGGCGGCATAGCCTTCAGCGTGGATATAAGAAATTTCCTTGAGCTTTAGCGCGCCTTCCATCGCCAAAGGGAAACTAGTGCCGCGGCCAAGAAAGAGCGCATGAGAGTATCCCGAAAGTTCCTTCGACAGGAGTTCAATCTTTGGCCGAATGTTCCGCAGCACCCGCCTCATGATGCGCGGCAGTTCAATCAAACTCATGACCAGTTGCCGCTCCTCGTCCTCGGTGATAGTACCGCGCGCCTTGCCTGCACTGATCGCCAGAGCAGCAAGAACTGCGAGCTGGCAAGTGAACGCCTTGGTCGAGGCGACCCCGATTTCAGGACCTGCAAGGATCGGGAAGATGACATCGGCTTCTCGGGCAATGGTCGATTCGCTTGTATTGACGACGGCGCCGACCTTCAGGCCGTGTGCCTTGCAATATCGCATTGATGCTAGCGTGTCGGCGGTTTCACCGGACTGCGAGATGAAAAGCGCCGCCATATGCGGAGACAGGGGGGTATCGCGATAGCGGAACTCTGAAGCGACATCGATTTCTACTGAAAGGCGTGCGTAGCGTTCAAACCAGTACTTGCCGATCAGGCCTGCCAGATAGGCGGTGCCGCATGCGGAGATCACGAGGCTACTGACGTTTGCAAAATCCATTCCCCTTGATACTGGGACTGCCCGAAGGCCAGCAATATCGATGTAGCGGGCAAGAGCACCGGCTATGACCTCGGGTTGTTCGTAGATCTCCTTCTGCATGAAGTGGTCATAATCACCCTTGGTCACTCGGTCGGCTGAAGCCATCGAGGTGTGTCGAGGGCGTGTGACGACATTGCCCTCACTGTCGAAGATCCTGAAGTCTGTTTTCTCGATCACGGCCCAGTCGCCGTCGACCAGGTAGGTAACTTCGTTGGTCAAGGGAGCAAGCGTAATAGGGTCGGAGCCAAGAAACATTTCCCCATCGCCATGACCAATCACCAGCGGAGGTCCATTGCGCGCCGCCATGATAATGGATGGGTCATCTTGGAAAAGTACCGCAAGGCTGAAGGCCCCCTTCAGACGCTTCAGCATCGCATGCATAGCCTCTTGGCCATTCATACCCTCGCGACAGGATTTTGCGAGGAGATGCGCGACGACCTCGCTATCGGTGCTCGTCGCGAAATCCGCACCAGTCGCCTCCAGTTCGGCCTTCAGCTCCGCGAAGTTTTCGATGATACCATTATGAACAACAGCAATACCGTCGACAATATGGGGGTGAGCGTTTCGTTCTGTCGGCGCCCCATGAGTAGCCCAGCGGGTGTGGCCAATGCCGATCATTCCGTTCAGGGGCTGTTGCTCCAGCCTCATTTCAAGATTGACGAGCTTGCCCTGCGCACGGCAGCGCTCCAAACTGCCCTCAGAGATCGTGGCAACGCCAGCGGAGTCATATCCGCGGTACTCCAGGCGCTTTAGCGCGTCGAGCAGTCGCTGCGACACCGGGTGCCTCCCGACGATGCCAACAATCCCACACATTGATTTGTCTCCGTTCGGTGTGCCAAAGGACGCAGGTGCCACGATGCTTTGAACCGCGACCCATTTGCGGAACCTTCTAATCGCATCCGGTAAGATATTTAAAATCGATTGTTGTGATCGCGGACATTCAAATTATGGATGCAACTCGCCCCATCGCGTTACGAGATCCGCTCAATGCAGGTGGAGATGCCGCACCAACCCTTCATTGAATTGATGGTGAAACACCTCGCCTTCTCAGCCGAGTTGAGTTTCCACTGGTTCGACGAGACGTGCAAAGCGTACATATGTGCATGCGTCAGAAAGCCGTCGTGGTTGCCGCGTTGGCCGGTCTGATATCCAAGATTTAAGAATCAACCACACCACATCGGCTTGGTGGCAAGTGGGAGTGTTGGTTCGCAAGCACCGCCTTGACTATGGCGTTCTCAGCGGCTTGCCTCAGCGCTTCAACCGAGCCGGATTTCCCATGGCCTTTTCCCCTGCGGGTATATCGCGGGTGACTACGCTTCCGGCGCCGATGACGGCGTTGTCGCCGATCGTCACCCCTGGGAGGATAATTGCTCCACCACCAATCCAGACGTCTTTACCAATCCGCACAGGCCGACCTAGCTGCAGACCAGCCTGCCGCTGCTCGGGATCATGCGGATGGTCGGCGGTGTAAATTTGCACAGCCGGTCCGACTGCCGTCCCAGCACCGATCGTCACTTCTGCTACGTCAAGGATTACGCAGTTGAAATTGATGTAAACGTAGGCACCAAGCCTGATGTTGAAGCCGTAGTCGCAATGAAATGGCGGACGGATGACGGCTCCAGTTCCGACCTCTCCTAGTCGCTCCAGGAGAAGTGCGTTCCAATGCTCGGCCGTACTTCCCAGAGTATCATTATATCTCTTCAGCCAAGCTCCCGTGGCCAACAGGTCCGTCTGAAGCTCCGCGTCCGCCGGGTTGTACATCTCGCCCGCCAGCATTTTTTCTTTTTGAGTGCGTGTCATTGTCTGTTCTCAGTTCGCGTTCATCGATGAAGTTGTTAGTCCTCTGACGCCCGGCTTGAACGAGGTTCAGATAGGCTCCTCTTCTCGACGCTCAACATCGCATGGCGCAGAAGAGAAGTCCCGGCAGGAAAACGGTCGACAACGCGGCGTTTGCGTGGTCCAGAGGCTCGTTCGACAGCAGTGGATTGAAAGTGGCAGTGACCAGCCCGGCCGGCAAGCGGAATCGATAGCAAGTGAAGTTGAAGAGCCGCTCCGAGTGCCAAACCCGGAGCGGGCGCTCTTTCCAGCCGGTTGCTTGAATGATCATAGCTACGGAACGCAACCATATTTTCCTCACCCCGCCTTGTGAGCAATCCCCGGCGAGCCGTTATGGGCTAGCCATTGGTGCGAATTGACCTCATTGGTAACGGCACGCCAGTTAGCTTCTCTCCAGCGGTACCATCCTCGCGGTTGCAGCTGGAGCCATTCCGGCCACATCGTCCGCCTCTTCACACTTGTCTGAATGCCAGGACGGCGTTGGTGCCTCCCATGGCGAACGCATTGCTCATCGCTACGCGCACCTTGCGCTCACGCGGGACATTGGGCGTGACGTCGAGATCGCACTGGGGGTCAGGCTCACGATAGTTGGCGGTGGGCGGTATGACACCTTCTTGGATCGCCATGACGCAGGCAATCATTTCAAGTGCGCTGGCCGCACCCAGGCAATGGGCGTGCATGGACTTGGTGGAGGAGATGGACATCTGAAAGGCGTGGTCTCCGAAGACGCGCTTGATCGCTGCCGTCTCCATCTCGTCATTGGCAACGGTGCCGGTGCCGTGCGCGTTCAGGTAGTCTACATCGTCCGGGTTTAGCTCGGCATCGGCGAGGCAGCTGCGCATTGCGGCCTCCGGTCCCTCGATGGACGGCATGACGATGTCGTAGGCATCGCCGGAGAGTCCGATTCCGGCAACCTCGGCAAGCATAGTCGCACCGCGGGCAGCGGCGTGCTCGTAGCTTTCCAGGACAGCCATTCCGGCACCCTCGCCAAGGACAACACCTTTTCTGTCAGCGGAGAACGGGCGACAGGTATCAGGGGCAAGCACGCGCAGTGCTTCCCATGATTTCAGGACTCCCCATGTGAGCGGCGCATCGCTTCCACCGGCAAGCATGACGTCTGCACGGCCCAGCCTGATCTGATCTACCGCGGAAGCGATTGCATGATTTCCCGCCGCGCAGGCGGAGGTGACGCCGAAGACGGGGCCGCGCAGGCCGAGATAAATGCTGACCTGGCCAGCCGCCGCGCTTGGCATTCCCTTCGGTGCTGTGAAAATGCGCGCGCGGGTCACTCCGTCTAGAAGGATACTGCGGTATGTTTCTTCAATCGTTCCCCAGCCAGGCCCGCCGACGCCCATCGCGGCGCCGTAGCGGTGGGCATTTTGTTCATTGGTGGAAAGCCCGGCATGTCGCATGGCTTCGGTTGCAGCAATCACTGCTAGCAGGCTGAAGCGGTCCATAGAGACAAGCTGTTTGCGCGGGATGTCGTGTCCCGGTATCGCCCTGATTTCGGCACCAACGGTGCCTTCCATATCATAAAGATCTGTGGTGATGATCGGGCTGATTGCGGAGCGGCCTTCCCGCATTTCCTTCCAAATAGATGAAGCGTTCGTTCCTAATCCGCATAGTCCGCCGATTCCCGTGATTACGACGCGCCTGTCCATCACGCCTCCCTCGCGATCAAGCCGCGAACGGCTTCGACGACATCGCCGATATTTTTCAGATTAGACCAAGCATCGGCCGTGTTCATCTCGATCCTGATACCGTAGGCCTGCTCCAGGTCCCAGAGCACATCGGCCAAAGCCAGTGAATCGATGCCAAGGGAGGTCAATTCGCTATCAGCGGTGATGTCTCCGATTGCTGCAGGAATCCTCCCGCCATTTTCCGATTGGGCGAGATTTTTGATTGCAGCAATAATTTCTACTGTGAGCTGATCGGCCATCGTGTTCCTTTCCATATTCCAGTGAGTCATGAACGCGGCGGACATCGGGGCTAAGCAATTGCTTAAGCACGTTCGATGCTCCCATGGGAGGGGCCGGTCCTACGTCTGGTTTTGTGCTATGGAACATGCCGAAGGATTGGTAAAATTGATTGATTGGATCGAAAGCATCCGCAGTATGGATCATGGAATGATCCACGCGCACCATTTGCTTTGTGCCTTTGTTGATATGGCGCGCATATGAAGCCCGAAATCCGGCACGCGGAGATTCGCGTAGAGTAGCTACTTTGACTGGTGGAGCCGAGCGTAGCTGCCGGCCAAAAACACACGATTTTTATCCAAGTTCGTCTAGGTGTAAACGCGGAATGCGAGGGATGGAAGCTTTCGCAGCGTCACTTGCTATCCTTATCAAAACTAATCGCGAAACTAAAAAGGGTTCGACTGGTCAACGCGCGAAGCAGTCAGGTCGCCAACGCCTGCAGTGAGATACCGTAAGCGACTGCAGCTCTATCAGGATTCGGTCGCTCTGGCCTCTTGAGAGCATCTTTCGAAGGATGTCTCGATGCGCGAAGCCTCCTCCAGTATTATGTTACGCATCCAGATGTTCCCGGGGTCAGAATTGTGAAGCAACGGCCACTGTAGTGCTTCTGTGAACGAGAGAGGAGGTAGGGGATGATCTACGATCTGAAGGGGAATCGTCGGTTCGAAATGTCTGACAAGCAGCAAGGGAAGGGTTGCTATCCGATTCGTCCCCTGAAGTAACATTGGGATCGAGTTGAAACCGGGGACCACGATTTCGACACGCCGCTTAAAACCGTGCTCCAGCAATAGCCATTGTTCAATGGATGGTTTCAAAGTACGTCCAAACATGGCCGCGACGTGTCCGAGCGACATGAATCGCTCGAGGGAAAGCTTCGCGCGCAGCTGCTGATTGTTAGGGCAGGCGACACATACGAGCTTGTCTTCAAACAGCTTCGCACTGGGATGAGTGGCTGACATGAACTGATCTGGAAGGATCAAAAAATCCAAGTCTCCACTGCGCAGACGCTCGTCCGGATCATCATTGACGTGGAGCAATTCAAAACTGACTCCGGGTGCCTCGCGCGCTACGCGCTTTATCACCTTTTCGAAGAATACCAGCGTCATGAAATCGGACAGTACGATTCGGAAGCGCCGGTCAGATTCCGCAGGGACTAATGGATCCCACGCAATGACAGAGAGCTGAATGTGCAGAAGAGCTTCGCGAACTGCAGGGGCGAGCGCCTCGGCTCGCGGTGTCGGGACAAGTCTGCGCTGCTGCATCACAAATAGTTCGTCATTGAAGTAGGCGCGCAACCTACCGATGGCTGCGCTCATAGCCGGTTGACTGAGGTTGATGCTGCGCGCTGCCGCGGTGAGCTTCCGCTCGGTCATCAAAGCATCGAGCGCCACGAGAAGGTTTAGATCCAGGCCTTTAAAACGCATATTCGATCCATGATGTAGATGATTGTGATCCAAACAATCAATTTTACCAATCTTTCGGAGTGCTTATTAGAAAGGCCGGAACTTATCAAGGCGCCAAAGCAAACTAGCGAGCGGAGGCGGATCGTATCTGTCGCAAATAGACGACGAGCGGTCCCATCTGTCCCATCAGCGTGTGCGCCTGAACCAATCTCTGCTGCTTTGGGCTTGTTGGCTGAGGAACGAATTGGAGCTTTGCATGTCTGCTGGAGTGCGGTGGAAAATAACCTGGGAAAATGATCTCGAACCGTCGGATCATGCGGAACTGTCTGAATTTTTCCGAGCAACCTATGGTCCGACTGGCGCATTCAATGCCAAACCTTTCGAGACTGGCCGCAGTTGGGCGGGTGCGAGGCCGGAACGCCGGGCAATTGCTTACGATTCAAAAGGCATAGCAAGTCACATGGGGTTGCTGCGTCGTTTCATAAAAGTTGGTGATACCGATTTGCTGGTCGCCGAACTTGGCTTGTACGGCGTGCGGCCGGATCTGGAGGGGCTTGGCATCCCTCACTCGATCCGCGCTTTGGCTCCGGCTTTGCAGGAACTGGCGGTGCCCTTCGCGTTCGGTACCGTCCGACATGCTATGCGGAACCACGTGGAGAGATTCTGCCGAGACGGTATCTCCAATATCGTCACGGGGGTTCGTGTACGCTCGACCCTTCCAGATGCGCTGCCGGATATGCCCTCCACGCGCACCGAAGACGTGCTCGTCCTGGTATTTCCGATAGGACGACCAATGAGCGAGTGGCCTTCTGGATCATTGATCGAACGAAACGGGTGCGAGCTATGAAGCGGCGCGCTTATATAAGCGAAGTGCCGTTCGATGAGGCAGGGAGCGACGATCGTAGCATCTACTTGACGTTCGACGACGGTCCCAATCCGCACTGCACTGGCCAGATCCTGGATGTGCTCGCCGAGCACCGCGTACCAGCCACCTTCTTCGTCCTTGGGGCCTATGTCAAAGAGCATCCCGACCTCGTCCGCCGTGTTGCAGCAGAAGGTCACTTGGTCGCCAATCACACGATGACCCACCCTGATCTTACGGCCTGTGACTCGGAGGCGATCGAACGAGAGATAAATGAGGCAAACAAAGCCATCCTCTCAACGTGTCCCCAAGCTGCGGTTCAACATTTACGAGCGCCATACGGCGCCTGGAACGCGGATGTCCTTTCAACATCGATGAACGCCGGACTTAGACCCGTTCACTGGTCGATAGATCCGAGAGATTGGTCCCGTCCTGGAGTCGATTCTATCGTGGACGCGGTACTCGCTGCTGCTCGGCCAGGTGCAATCGTGCTTTTGCACGACGGTTGCCCACCTGATGAGGTCGGGAACTGCAAGCTCACCGGACTGCGTGATCAAACGCTTTCGGCACTATTGGCGATTATCCCGGCACTGCATAGCCGTGGATTTTCCCTTCGCTCACTTCCCCAGTAAAACTAAATCGACGAGAAACCATGACCTTGCTTGAAACAACCAGCATCGCCGCCGTCTCGCTTTATGGACTGCTTTCCTCCGCCTATAGGAGTGTACAGGTCCTTCATGCTCGGCGAAGTCTCAAGTCGGAAACAGCGGAAAACACCCTCGAAGAGAGCTCTTTGCCAAGTGTGGACATCATTGTGCCTTCGTTTAACGAGAGCCCGCGCGTCCTGTCCGATTGCCTGGCATCCCTCGCCAACCAGGACTATCCGGGGGTGTTGCGAGTTTATGTGGTTGACGACGGTTCCAGAAATCGCGACGCCGTGGTGGCCGAGCAGCTTGCCTATGCGGGCGACGCGAGATTCGAATTCATCATGCTTCCCAGGAATGTCGGAAAGCGCAAAGCGCAAATCGCGGCCATTTCCCGATCATCCGGGGACCTGATCCTGAACGTCGATTCAGACACCACTCTCGCCAGCGATGTTGTTTCCAAACTCAGTCAGAAAATGCGCGATCCGACGGTCGGTGCGGTGATGGGGCAGCTTGTAGCAAGCAATCAGAGCGACTCGTGGCTGACCCGATTGATCGACATGGAGTACTGGCTGGCCTGCAATGAGGAGCGCGCCGCGCAGGGCCGCTTCGGTGCCGTGATGTGTTGCTGTGGACCTTGTGCCATGTACCGCCGGTCCGCCTTCGTCTTGCTTCTTGATCAATACGAGACGCAGCTTTATCGGGGAAAGCCGAGTGACTTTGGCGAGGACCGTCATCTGACCATCCTAATGCTAAGCGCCGGCTTCCGTACCGAATATGTCCCAAGCGCCATCGCCGCAACCGTCGTTCCTGACGGTTTGGCTGCCTATCTGCGCCAGCAACTGCGTTGGGCACGGAGTACATTCCGAGATACCCTGCTTGGGCTTCACCTCCTCCGTGGCATGAACTGGTATTTGACTTTGGACGTCGTCGGGCAGAATGCCGGCCCTCTTCTGCTCGCATTATCCGTACTGGCGGGTCTTGCACAGTTCGTCCTGACGGGTTCAGTGCCCTGGTGGACGATAGGAACGATTGGATTGTTGACACTGATACGATGCGGCGTAGCTGCTTATCGTGCCAAGCAGCTTAGATTTCTTGGCTTCTCGCTGCACACGCTCGTGAACGTCTTTCTATTACTTCCGGTGAAGGCTTATGCGCTCTGTACGTTGTCCAACAGTGATTGGCTGTCGCGCGGCTCCGGAGTCAACGCTTCAGGTGCCGTTCGAAAGCAGAAGGCATCCGAACCTCCAATGCTTGCGGCTCCCGAAGCTAATTTCAGCGGCGAATAATCGCTGTGTCGCCGCATCTTGCAAACCTTAGGAACCACATGAACGGTCAATCGGATCTACAGGCAGCTGTGGCTGAGACACTCCGCCGCCGAAGCAACCTACCGTGCATTTCGATTTCAGAAGCACTCGCTCCCCAAGTAGGAGCAATATCTTCTATTGCGATCGAGCTCGTCGGCGTTAGCAAATCATATCGTGGGAAGGCCGTAGTTGACGGATTGTCTTTCAGCATTGGGTCAGGAGAGTGCTTTGGCCTATTAGGCCCAAACGGCGCCGGAAAAAGCACGATCAGCCGTATGATTCTAGGAATGACGTCGCCAGATGCGGGCAACATTTCGGTGCTCGGAGTGCAAGTACCCCGGCAGGCTCGCTCGGCGCGCGCCCGTATCGGTGTCGTTTCTCAGTTCGATAATCTCGACATGGAGTTCACGGTTCGGGAAAACCTGTTTGTCTACGGCCGGTACTTCCGCATGAAAGCCAGGGAGATCGAAGCGATCGTGCCCTCGCTGCTGGAATTTGCGCGCCTCGAGAGCAAGGCAGATACTCGGGTGGCCGATCTTTCTGGAGGCATGAAGCGGCGCCTATCATTGGCGCGCGCGCTGATCAATGACCCGCAGATCCTCATACTAGATGAACCGACCACCGGTCTCGACCCGCACGCACGCCACCTGATCTGGGAGCGCTTGCGATCGCTGTTGGCGCAAGGCAAGACGATCCTTTTGACGACCCACATCATGGAAGAGGCAGAACGCTTATGTGACCGGCTGTGCGTGCTCGAAGGTGGAGTTAAGATAGCCGAAGGCCGCCCCTTTGACCTGATAAAGGAGCAGATCGGCTGCCCCGTCATCGAGATCTATGGCGGAGACCCGCAGGAGCTTAGCCTTTTGATCAAGCCAAACGCACGGCGCATCGAAATCAGCGGCGAGACACTGTTCTGTTACACCCCCGACCCAGAACAAGTTCGGGCGCAACTCCGCGGACACTGGGGTCTGCGCCTCCTGGAGCGGCCGCCAAACCTAGAGGACGTCTTCTTGCGGTTAACCGGACGCGAGATGGGGAAGTACCAATGAGTGGAGATAGCGTAACGGCATTGCCGGGCGGCAGCTTGAACTGGATTGCTGTCTGGCGTCGAAATTATCTTGCATGGAAGAAGGCGGCGCTGGCGTCGCTTCTGGGTCATTTGGCCGAACCCTTGATCTACCTGTTTGGCCTTGGCGCTGGTTTGGGCGTGATGGTGGGCCGCGTTGGTGGCGTTTCCTATACTGCTTTCTTGGCAGCTGGAATGGTCGCGACAAGTGCGATGACGGCTGCAACGTTTGAGACGATTTACGCAGCTTTCGGCCGGATGGAGGGTCAGCGCACTTGGGAGGCGATGCTCTACACACAGCTGAGGCTAGGCGATATCGTTCTCGGTGAGATGGCCTGGGCGGCGACGAAGGCCGCTCTGGCGGGTGCCGGCATAGGCGTGGTCGCCGCCGCTCTAGGATACACGCAGTGGCTGTCGCTGCTGTATGCGCTTCCGGTCATCGCGCTGACGGGTTTGGCCTTTGCAAGCCTTGGGATGGTCGTCACCGCCCTTGCTCCGAGCTATGATTATTTCATCTTTTATCAGACGCTTGTTATCACACCTATATTGTTCCTCTCAGGTGCCGTCTTTCCAGTCGATCAACTACCCATTGTCTTCCAGACGGCGGCGCGATTTCTTCCTCTGTCGCATTCGATCGACCTCATACGTCCGATAATGCTCGGTCACCCCGTGGTGGATGTCTGCCTGCACGTCGGCGCACTTTGCAGCTACATCGTCATCCCATTCTTTTTATCGACAGCCTTGCTGCGACGTCGCCTGTTGCGCTGACGCTCATTGGTGGAGCGCATCCCGACGGAAGATCAATGCTTTGGTCTGTATGGTCAGACAAGCCTTTGCTTTCACTCGGCGCGGTAGCTCCCGGCAACGGCTGATAAGTTTCGATAAGGTTAGGGATGCAATTTATCCGCTACACGACACCATTTTTTTCGCTGCTGCTCTCGGGATGCGTGGTAGGTCCCAATTATGTGCCACCTGAAATGCCGCTACCTGCGAAATTCAGCGAGGGTGGAGTCACCTCAAACGGCGACGTCACTGTGGCCGCTTGGTGGGCCGCATTCAATGATCCAATGCTCACCTCTTACGTGGAACAAGGCATAAGCCAAAATTTGGATGTCCAGCAGGCGATCGAAAGGATTAATTCGGCGGCTGCTAATCTCACGATAGCTGGAGCCAGCGCACTTCCAGATCTCACGTTGAGTGGCTCTAATACGGTAAGCGGGCAAAAGGGTAAACTCCGCAAGCAGACTTACACTAGCAATACCTCGACTGGTGAGTTGTCGCTATCATGGCTTCTCGACCTCTTTGGCGTCTACAAGCGGAATACTGAGAGCGCGGAGGCCGCCCTCGATGCGGAGTACGCGTCAGTAGATATGGCGAAACTCGCCTTCATAAACGATATTATCTCAAGTTATGTTGACGCTCGTTATTACCAGCGGCGTCTGGCGCTTTCGCAGGCTAACCTTAAATCAAGAAGGGAGACTTTTGAGCTCACGAAGTCTAAGTTTGACGCAGGAGCCGTGGCTCGCATGGATGTTGTGCGCGCGGAGGGGCTGGTGCAATCGACGCTGGCTGAAATTCCTAGCCTTGAGGCTAAATTTCGCATCTCAGCCCATCGGATAGCGACGTTGCTTGGTAAACCCGCCGGTTCCATGGTCGAGGAGATTGCAAAAGGTTCAAATCAGCCCGCGTTTCGCGAGGATGTAAATGTTGGCATCCCTGCAGATATCATTCGAAATCGACCGGACATTCGAAAAGCCGAGCGCGATCTTGCTGACAGCACTGCGCAGATCGGGGTGGCGGAAGCGAAACTGTTTCCATCTATTACGCTTTCCGGCTCTATTTCGCCATCTTTCGGCAAGAACGAACGCGGGGTCTATGGGAATCTCACACCATGGTCATTTGGGCCTAGCTTGAACCTTCCCATTCTAGACGGGGGAGGTCTGCGTGCAAATGTAGAAGTAGCCAAATCCAAAGTGACGATTTCCTACTTGAACTGGAAATCCGCTGTGCTCAAGGCCGTCGAGCAAGTTGAAAATGCGCTAGTAGCTATGCATCGTGACGCGCGTACTGTGCAAGCTTTGAAGGCAGCGGTTGAAACTGCGGAAGAAACTTTGAAGCTATCAACCTCGTCTTACAAGGATGGAGCGACTTCGCTTCTCGACTTGCTGGAAGACCAGAGGTCCCTCTCGATTGCACAAGCCAGTCTCGCCACAGCCATACAGCAGTGGGCGAAAGAATATGTCGCCCTCAATAGTGCCATCGGGGGCGGATACAGCCCTGTAGCAAAGGCACGCTTTTAAGAAATATGTTCGATAGAGATGGCTCGGTTTGTCTGAACAGTTTGGGGCGTTTCGCTAAGTGGATTTCCGCCTCGATTATGCCGCCACCATCATTGGTTCCAGCGCGTTGAAGTAGGCCTGATCCGGGGTCTGCCGGTCAAGGGATGAATGTGGGCGTCGGCTATTGTAAAAGGTCAGATATCGGCCAATGCCGATGCGGGCCTCGGACACGGTCTTGTAGGCGTGGAGGTAGACTTCCTCGTATTTGATCGACCGCCAGAGCCGTTCGACGAACACGTTGTCCCGCCACGCACCCTTGCCATCCATCGAGATGGCGATTTCCGCCTTCTTCAGCACCGCCGTGAAGTCGACAGAGGTAAACTGCGATCCCTGGTCCGTATTGAAGATGTCGGGTTTGCCATAACGGGCCAGAGCTTCCTCGACTGCTTCGATACAGAATGCCGCTTCCATCGTGATCGACAGCCGCCATGAGAGCACGCGGCGACTGAACCAATCGACGACGGCGCAGAGATAGACAAAGCCGCGTGCCATCGGAATATATGTCAGGTCCATTGCCCACACCTGGTTGGATCGGGTGACCGCCAACTTGCGCAGAAGATAGGGATAGATTTTGTGCCCAGGCGCTGGTTTGGAGGTGTTCGGCCGACGGCAAATCGCTTCGATGCCCATCTTCTTCATCAGCGTGGCGATGTGCAGCCGCCGGTTTCCAGCCCTTCTCCTCTCAAAAGCCCCTGCAACATACGACTTCCGGCAAATGGGTAATCCAGATGCAGCTCGTCGATCCGCCGCATCAAGGCCAGATCGCCGTCGGACACTGGACGCGGTAGATAATAGACGCTTCCACGGCTGAAGCCGAGAAGCTTCGCCTGGCGTGCGACCGACGATTTGTGCTCGCGGTCGATCATTTCTTTCCGCCCAGCAATCCCGCCTTGCCGAGCGCACCGGATAAAAAATCGTTCTCCAGTGTCAGTTCGCCGATCTTGGCATGAAGCGTTTTGACATCGACGGTTGGACCGGCCGGTTCGGCCTTGGTTTCATCGCCAAAAACGCCTGTCGCCCCCTCAAGGAGCTGGTCTTTCCATTGCTTGATCTGGTTGGCGTGCACGTCAAACTGCTGGGACAACTCCACCAGCGTCTGCTCACCTCGGATGGCGGCAAGTGCCACCTTCGCCTTGAAAGCCGGGCTATGGTTCCGGCGCGGTCGTCTTGTCATGATTTCTCCTGTTCCCGGCATCTAAGCCGAAGTCAGGCAGAAATTCCACTTATCCTAGCTGCAGATTTCCCGAGCCAGCTCTGATTGCATAATGCTTGACTTCAGAAGCTCATTGTCGGCGGCTGGTGAAATTGGGTGTAACCATGTCGAATAGTGGTTTGTTACACCGGGAAATGCCAGCTCCTGCTCGGCCGACGGGGAACTTCATTCTTCCAAACTGTATGCGAGTTAGCGACGACCAGCCGGGGAGCAGACCTAAACGTTTGGCGCAGCCTATTTCGTCACCAAGTCAGTCGCGCAAACCCCTAAGTTCGGCGTGCCGCGTCAGTCCTGATCGGATTGTCTCTTTGCCTCGACTGTAATCGGTAAACGGGTGCTCTGCGCTAATTCGGGGAGGGCGAGCAGCCATCCATTCCTCACCAACACAAACCCGCCCCAGAAGTCTTCATTCTCCACCGCGACAACGGGCTCCTCGACATCCTTTTTGGACATATAGATCGACAAGCCGGCCCCACTTCTCCGGATCATTGCTTTCATTTACTGTACCTCGTTTTACACACGTGAAATTTGCTCCATTTCGCACCGGTTGGAACCGACGATGCTACAACGCTCAACCACCTCATTGTTGCAGGGGTTGCTGTCGGGGAGGATGCCCGCCTGCGCCAAAATGCTTTCGCAGGCGAGCCCTTTTTGCTTTCGTTTAGTACGGCTACTCAGGCAGGAACGCAGGTATTCGGCATGGGACAAATGGCTCTGCATTTGGGCGCGTCAAACTCAATCCTGCACTCGGTGCATACTTTTGGATCGACCACGAACCTGTCAGTTTTGAAACTGATTGCGCCTGAGGGGCACTCAAATTCGCATGCGCCGCATTGGGTGCATTGTGAGGCGATGATTTTGAAGGCCATGATTCAGCTCCTCTGGTTTAATTAAAGTGTGTTTCAAGTCGCAGCTGCTAAAGCTTCATCGTGAAGCATCGCGCTATAGAGCGAGTCGATTGCCTGCTCGATGTAGGAGCCGCCATATGCGCCTGTTGCTCGAATACCTCGGCGTGCAAGCGTATTCTTAGGGCTATTGCCGATCTGAGAACAGATCAGCAAATCTAAGCCTTCGAGCGCATTGATGATACTGTTGAGAGTAGCCTTCTCCCACCATCCACCAAGGCAGTACGGGTCGATCTTCAGGTGACCTATCAATCCGATGCCTTTTTGACAGACTGAGAAAATCTGCATTTCCTGCGCATGACCGAAATGTTCATTGACCCGGCCTCCACCTTTGGTGGTTACAGCTATAAGGAGAAGTTCGTCAGATGGAGCTGAGACCGGTGTGGCCTCGTCCCTCGCATCCAACGTTTGGCCGCGTCGCTCGCGCTCGATCAACTTGCGATAGGCTTGGCGCTTGCCGCTGTCGTAGGTCGCTTCAGCTGGGAGTTGGGAAATCGTGAATTCGTGTGCGCGATCATCACTGAGCAAACCGACTGCATCCGCACGGCACTGGCGGCAATGGCGCATCACCTTCGTGTTGCCTTCAACCCGGTCCCGAAGCGCATTTACCTCGAAAGGTGCAGGGCAACGCTGACCGTTCAGACCATAGACAGTACCATGTGAAGGCTCTGAGATCAGGGGCATCACGTTGTGCATGAACGCGCCCCTGTCCTTGACCCACCTGTTAACCTCGATGAGATGCTCGTCGTTGACGCCCGGGATCATCACCGAATTGACTTTGGTGAGGATGCCCCGTTCTGTCAGCATTTCGAGCCCCAGCATTTGCCTCTCATGAAGGATTCTGGACGCGTCGATGCCGTTGTAGCGGCGGCCGTCATAGAATATCCAGGGGTAGATCTTGGTCCCGATCTTCGGATCTACCATGTTGATGGTGATCGTCACGTGCCCGACATTCATGTCGACAAGCTCGTCGACGTGTTCAGGAAGTGCGAGACCATTGGTCGAGATGCAAAGCTTGACGTCAGGGATTTCCCGGGCGATCGGCATGAGCGTCGCCTTTGTTTTCCTCCAATCGTAGCAGGCATCGCCTGGCCCGGCGATGCCGACCACTGAAAGCTGCGGCACTTCGTTTGCCACCGCAATGGTCCTGCGCAGCGCCTGGTCGGGAGTGAGCCTATGTGATGCTACTCCTGGTCTGCTTTCGTTTGCGCAGTCGTATTTTCGATTACAGTAATTGCATTGGATGTTGCAGGCTGGTGCGACCGCGAGATGCATCCGCGCGAAATAAAGATGCGCCTCCCGCGAGAAGCACGGGTGGTCTTTGATCTTTTCACGGATCGCTGGATCCATAGCATCCGGCTCTGAACTGCCACGGGACGAAGGTGCATAGTCACCGAACGTTGTTGCCTCCGACACGCGTGCGGCAGGTGCTGCGTTGGTGATCCTACACTTACTCATCCCTCTGGACATTACGAACTCCAATGACACTTGAAAGCTCAGTTCCGCGAGCAAGAGCGATGCCAGTCTGAGAAAGGTCACCCTGCCAGCCTGATACGCTCTTCGTTGTCCGTTTTAGACCTCTTTGCTACAGGCTTTCGTTGGAGACACGACATGGCCACTTGGCAGACCTTGTCGGCTGGGGGAAACTGTGCGTTTGTGGGGCGCGAACTGGCGGACCAGGTCTGCGCCAACGTTCTCCTTGGCTAAAAGAGTTTTCGTTCGATCCCGTGCCGGCGCAGAGAGTAACCGACCTGTCGCGGCGTACGACCAAGGAGCCGCGCAGCCTTAGCCTGATTCCCTCCGGCCGTCGCCATCGCCTGTTCCAACAGTTCTCTGCCGATCAGACCTGAGTGTCCCATTACCGCTTCGGCCGCGAAGACGGCGGCATCACGCGGCTGTCCCATTGATACGGTTTCACCTCGAGCGAGCCCATGAACTGCGCTCTTGCCACTTCGCTCGGCAACCGCCTTTTTGAGGAGCGGGGAATAGCATCGGCCCTGTTCACAGGCGAGATCTTGATGAACGATGACGTCCGAACGGGCGAGAGTTGCGGTCCTCTGTACGCAGTTTTGCAGCTCACGAATATTGCCCGGGAACTCGCATTTCGACAGGATATCGAGCGCCGAGGGTGCGAATCTCAACGAACAACCGTTCTCCCTGTTGAAACGCTGCAGGAATTCATGAGCCAAACGCGGGATGTCACCCTCGCGTTGCCTGAGTGGTGGCAAAGTGATCGGTACGACATTGATCCGGTAATATAGGTCGGCTCTGAATTCTCCCGCCGCCACGGCCGTTTCAAGATCCTTATTCGTCGCGCATACCAACCTGACGTTGACTTTCAATGTTCTCGTCCCACCGACACGCTCAAGTTCGCCTTCCTGCAAGACGCGCAGCAACTTGGCCTGAAACTCGGCCGAGATTTCTCCTATTTCGTCGAGCAGTAAAGTTCCACCGTGCGCCAGCTCGAACCGACCTTCTTTCTGAGAGGTAGCGCCGGTGAAGGCGCCTTTCTCGTGACCGAACAGTTCCGATTCCAAAACGCCTGCCGACAGCGCAGCGCAATTCAACTTTACGAAGGGCTTTTCGCGGCGCGACGAGGAATCGTGTATCAGCTTTGCAAAGAATTCTTTGCCCGTGCCGCTCTCACCTCGCAACAGCACAGGCGAGTTGCTCCTCGCGACAATCTGGGCGATTTCAAAAACCTCCTTGAGTGCGGCACTCTCGCCGACAATTTCAGCACCCGACCGCACTGCAGTTTTGGGCACCTTCTCATCATCTGATCCAGCCACGAGACTACTCCATTTCAGCGCTTCGGGCGCTCGGGACCGTTCCTGGAACGCCCCCGCGCTACATATTGGACTTCGAAGGCCAAGGAAAATTACAAATTGGTAGGGCGCTCCACCAGCCAGTTCGTCATAGTTTGCTTACCTATGGTGGGGTTCAGAACGGCCGAATCGACTTACAGAAGAAGCTGTTCATCCAAACTTGAAGAGAACGCCGAACCCACCTCGTGGATACGTCCACTCAATGTCGCCGTCGGGTCCGCATAATACGTTGCATGTTCCGCATTCCAAGCAGCCATCGGAAACGATGATCACTTGACGTCTGTCGTTCAGCTGGTAGCATTTCGCCGGACACACTTGCGTCAAGGCGATTAGGTTTGGGGTTGGAAACAGGTGTTTCCTGACCGATATGTGTGGGCGGCCCGGGTCCACCAGATATCGGTTCTGGTAAAGCTTGTCCTCAACTCGCCGTTTAACGATGGCCTTCATCTGGATCTCCTTTTAGCGCCACGCGCGGGCGAGCCGGACTGCATCTGAAATTAATCCCCACCGGGATCGTGCTTTCAAGAAGGCGGCAGACATGGCCTTTCCTTTGTCGATTTTTGAAGTCCCATCGACACGGACAAAATTTTGCGCAGCTTTAGATATTAACTTTGGATATGAAACAAACAAACTCTGGCTGTTGGCATGGAGAAACCTTGGCATCTCTTTATGCTTCATCAGATCTTTGATGACAAAGGATGAGTCGAGCATGCTCTTGTACAAAGCCAAGTTGCTTTGCACCATCGAGCCGCCGAGATGCTTTACGTCGGCGATCGCCTGACCCGCCAGGTAACCTGACGTCATTGCGAGGTTTGATCCCTCCCGATGTGCGGTATTGTTCAACTGGGCCGCGTCTCCAACAACGACCCACCCATTGCCGAAGAGCTGTGGGATAGCCGTAAAACCGCCTTCGGGAATGAGATGCGCAGCATATTCCTTCACTTCAGACCCGGCGATCAACGGCCGGATCGAAGGATGGTGCTTGAAGGCTTCAAGAATGTCGTATGGCCTTTCCATGGCTGCAGCCAAACCGGAAACGAGGCAGCCTATCCCAATCGAGATGGACTCCTTGTTCGTATACAGAAAACCAAGCCCCGGGACTCCCCGCGAAACTGTCCCACCTGCCTCGATCACACAGCCTTCGTCTGCAGTCAGGCCAAAGCGTTCTGTGATAACGTCCTCCGGTAGGAAATGCATCTCTTTCACGGCAAGTGCGACGCTGTCCGGCGTGGGAGTTTTGCGCAAACGTCCTCGTTTTCCCAGGAAGCCGTTCACCCCCTCAGCAAGCACCACGACGTCGGCGAGAATGGACCCGCCGGGGCGGTCGGTGCATACGCCTGTCACGTTGCCGCTCGAATCCTGCATAAGTCCTGTGGCCAATGTCTCGCAGAGAACGGTGCATCCTGCCTCACGCACCTTGGCCGAGAACCATCTATCGAATTGAGCACGGATGATCGTGTATCTGTTTGGCCGCCGTTCGTTAAACTCATCCGACCGATAGTGAATTCCGGTGTGCGACGCGCCGTCCATGATCCAGAAGCGCTGCTCGACCAGATGCCGTTCAAGAGGCGCGTCTTCGCGGAAGTCCGGAATGATCTTCTCCAGCGCGTCGGCGTACAGTATCGCTCCTTGGACGTTCTTCGAACCCGGGTACTCGCCGCGTTCCAACTGCAGAACTTTCAGACCACGCATGGCCATCGCATAAGCAGCCGCGTTACCCGACATGCCTGCCCCGACGACGATCGCATCGAATTTCTCGTTCTTCATCAGCCGCACCTCAGTTTACTTGCATCGATTGGTTATGCGGCGCTAGTCGCCTGGTGAACGCCGCGGTCAGTGCCGGCAGAAGACCGACCGCATCAGCCACAACCGCGACATGGGCGAAATCGAAGATCGGGGCGTTGCCGTCGATGTTGATGGCAACGATCAAATCAGCCCCTTCGACGCCAACCCTATGTTGGACCGCCCCTGATATTCCAGCCGCAAGATAAAGTTTGGGCCGGATAGTCTGGCCCGTTTGGCCAATCTGCCGATCAACCTCCATCCAACCTTTTTGAACCAAAGGTCGGGAGCAGCCGAATTCACCGCCAATCGTCCTCGCTAGAACCATCACATGCTCTAGATTCTCGGCGGTGCCAATACCAATCCCGCCGGCTACCACGATGTCGGCATAGGCGAGGTTGATTTTCTCTGATCGCCCATCCGGAAGGAAGCCGAGAACCTTTGTGACAATCTCTTCCTCAATCATCATCAGGTCATGGCGAACGATAGGTCCACTCGTATTGGTCACTCTATTGGGGGTCGCCATGACCCGGGGACGCACCGTCGCCATTTGCGGGCGACAGTTGAGAGTGTAGATCGTGCAGAGCAGCGAGCCGCCAAATGTCGGCCGCGTGGCTGCGAGCGAGCCGTCTGCATCGACATCCAATTCGGTGCAGTCGGCCGTAAGCCCTGTTTCCAAGGTAGTTGCCACAGAACCGGCGAGGTCTCGCCCAAGCGAGGTGGCGCCAAGCAGCAGAATTTCCGGCTTGTGAAGGATGACCAGGTCTGAGAGAGCTTTGGTGAAGGGCTCGTTTCGGTAGTCCGATAGCAGCGGTGACTCGACCACATAGGCGAGATCGGCCCCGTAAGCGAACGCCTCTGCAATGGCAGACCGACTTCCCAGGCCTTCGGTTCCAATGACCACTCCCGCCAGTTGAACGCTCAGCTTATCGGCAAGCTTGCGCCCTTCACCGAGCAGTTCAATAGACACGGGGTGCACTTGACCTCGCTCCAGCTCGATGAAAACCCAAACGTGCCGATTGTCGCGGAAGTGTTTGGGCAATTCCTTCTTCGCGCTGGCGCGACTGAGGATTGGAGGCTGACTTTCAGCTTCGTGGGCTTCCATTTATGCTCCTTGTTTCTCACGTGAGCCCATTCGGTCGAAAGCTCGCTTCCAATGCTGGCTGGTGCTCGAAAATTGATGCGATTATTTCGTCAGACGGCGGACCGCACGCGTCATCGTTTACTTCGATTTGGATTGCTTTTTCGGCCCGTGGGGTGGGGGCGAATACGCGCTTGACGACAGTCGGCGATCCTCTCAAGCCGCAGTTAGCTATCTCCACAATACCGGCGTCCGCGGCACGCCATGTCGGTATTTTCGTGCGTGCGGCACGTAACGCGTCAGCGACGGAGCCGCGACGGATGGCGTTGACGCCGTCAAGGACACTGATCAAGCACGGCAGTCGGCTCTTCAGCATTTGTGTGCCGCCTTCCGAACGGCGCTCCACCGTGATCTCTCGGGCGTGAAGATCGACTGAAACAATTTTCGTTACGTAGGTCAGTTGTTGCAGTTCGAGACGCCTGGCAATTCCCGGCCCAACCTGCGCAGTATCGCCATCGATCGTCTGCTTGCCAGTAAACACGATTTCAGGCGCATCGCGGAGACCAAGGTTCGTTATAGCTCGCGAGATAGCAAATGAAGTTGCCAAGGTGTCTGCCCCCGCAAAGTGACGGTCGCTCAGGAGTACCGCTTGATCTGCGCCGTATGCCAGAGCTTTCTCCAGCGCTTGTTTTGCCATCGGCGGACCCATGGTAAGCACAGTGACTTTACCCCCGTACCGATCACGCAGTTCAAGAGCTTCTTCCAAGGCGAAAAGATCGTAAGGATTGATGATTGTCGGCACGCCTTGGCGCATGATCGTGTTCGTAACCGGATGAACCCGGATCTGTGCGGAGTCAGGCACTTGCTTTATGCAGACCACGATATTCATGCTGTCTTTGGCTCCAACCGGATGTAGCTTTTGTATCTCGGTCGGTCCTAGCACTCGTCGTGCCAGGCCCATTGATCGACGTTTAACTTGCGTGTTTCGCGCGAGCCGGGTTGGCTAGTGGTTCACAGTGCAACAGCTTTGTCAGGTTTGCGACACGGGTGGATGCATGCGCTTGGCAGGGGTCTTTGACCGCAAACGAATTGCTAGATTTGAGCGCCGCGCCGCTGTCCAATTACCAGCATTTGCATCAAGTGCGGCTCATTCGGCCAAGATGTGCGTGCGCCTTGGCGCTTAGACTCTGCTCTCTCTTCAGGAACATCACGACATACGTGCGACATTGTCGTCAACTTTGTCGGCTTCGTGACACTCCTTATAATTCTTTGGTTCGGTATTTTATCCCTCTAAGTGCTTGCGGCAGCACCAACTTCCGTTTTGCCCCACCAATCAGCTGAATTGGCACGGCGCTTGAAAATTGTTCCCGGGCTGCGACGGAACCAGCCGCGTCCGATGTCGCGGCATCACCTCGGTCGGTTCGAACACGAAAAGGAAGTAATTATGGCTGCTCTGCGTCAGATCGCGTTTTACGGAAAGGGAGGCATTGGCAAATCCACTACATCCCAGAATACGCTCGCCGCCCTTGTCGAACTTGGGCAGAAAATCCTCATCGTCGGCTGCGACCCAAAGGCTGATTCGACACGATTGATCCTGAATTCCAAAGCGCAGGGCACGGTTCTCGATCTAGCCGCAACGAAAGGTTCTGTCGAAGATCTGGAACTCGGCGATGTGCTCAAAACTGGCTACGGCGGCATCAAATGTGTGGAGTCGGGCGGCCCTGAACCCGGCGTCGGCTGCGCCGGGCGAGGCGTCATCACATCGATAAACTTCCTGGAAGAAAACGGCGCCTATGACGATGTCGACTACGTCTCCTATGACGTGCTCGGAGACGTGGTGTGCGGAGGCTTTGCTATGCCCATCCGCGAGAACAAGGCTCAGGAAATTTACATCGTCATGTCCGGTGAGATGATGGCCCTGTATGCTGCAAACAACATCGCGAGAGGCATCCTCAAATATGCCAGCGCCGGAAGCGTGCGGCTGGGCGGCCTGATCTGTAATGAGCGGCAGACCGATCGAGAATTAGACCTGGCTGAAGCGCTGGCCGCCAAACTCAATTCGAAGCTTATTCACTTCGTGCCGCGCGACAACATTGTCCAGCACGCGGAGCTTAGAAAGATGACCGTGATCCAATACGCGCCACGCTCCAAACAGGCGGCGGAATATCGATGGTTGGCTGAGAAGATTCACTCCAATTCGGGAAAGGGCACTATCCCTACTCCTATCACCATGGAGGAACTGGAGGACATGCTGCTCGACTTCGGTATCATGAAGTCGGACGAGCAGATGCTCGAAGAACTTCTCACGAAGGAGGGGCAGGCGACATCCTAAAGACGGGCGGAGCTGTAAGCACCGCGTTGATCGACAAACCATGCCTCCTTGTCGGGGCTCCATGCGAACCTTCGAGAGAGGAAAGGCCCTATGAGCCTCGACTACGAGAACGACGGTGATTTCAACGCAAGGCTTATAGATGCGGTACTCTCGCAATATCCGGACAAGACAGCCAAGCGCCGCAAAAAGCACCTCGGCGTCGCGAAGGGCAGAGAGGCGGCCGAGGGGGGGTCCGATGGGCTTTGCGAGACCGGGGTGAAATCCAACATCAAGTCTATTCCGGGCGTGATGACCGTACGCGGCTGCGCTTATGCCGGCTCGAAGGGTGTCGTGTGGGGGCCGATCAAAGATATGGTCCATATATCGCATGGGCCTGTCGGTTGTGGGCACTATTCCTGGTCGCAACGCCGCAACTATTACGTCGGTCTGACGGGTGTCGACGCCTTTGTTACCATGCAATTCACGTCTGACTTTCAAGAAAAGGATATTGTTTTTGGTGGCGACAAAAAGCTCGAGAAGCTCATCGATGAAGTCGAGGAATTGTTTCCACTGAATAACGGTGTCAGCTTGCAGTCCGAGTGTCCAATCGGATTGATCGGAGACGATATTGAAGCTGTGGCGCGCAAGAAGGCCAAGGAGCACAACAAAACGATCGTGCCGGTGCGATGCGAAGGGTTTCGTGGCGTGTCGCAATCGCTTGGCCATCATATCGCCAATGACGCGATACGCGACTGGGTTTTCGATAAGAAGGACACCTACTTCGAACCCAGCTTTTTCGACGTGAACGTCATAGGTGACTACAATATCGGCGGCGATGCGTGGGCTTCGCGCATTCTGCTGGAGGAGATGGGGTTGCGGGTGGTCGGCAACTGGTCGGGAGATGCCACACTCGCGGAGGTGGAGCGAGCGCCAAAAGCCACGCTCAACCTTATTCACTGCTACCGGTCCATGAATTACATCGCTCGGCATATGGAGGAAAAGTACGGCATTCCCTGGATGGAGTACAACTTTTTTGGCCCTTCCCAGATCGAAGCCTCTTTACGCAATATCGCCGCGTTTTTCGGGCCGGAGACCCAAGATAAAGCCGAAGCACTCATCACCAGATATCAACCTCTCGTCCAGGCGGTGACGGATAAGTACCGTCCGCGCCTTGATGGCAAAACTGTGATGCTCTACGTCGGCGGATTGCGTCCCCGCCATGTCATCACCGCCTATGAGGATCTTGGAATGGAGATCGTTGGTACGGGCTACGAGTTTGGCCATGGCGACGATTACGAGCGCACCGGCCACTATGTCAAAAAAGGTACGCTTATTTACGATGATGTGACCGGCTACGAGCTCGAGAACTTCATCGAGGCAATTCGTCCGGACCTCGTAGGCTCGGGCATTAAGGAAAAATACCCGGTTCAAAAAATGGGCATACCGTTCCGCCAGATGCATTCTTGGGATTATTCGGGTCCGTATCACGGTTATGACGGCTTCGCCATCTTTGCCAGAGACATGGATCTTGCCATCAACAATCCGATCTGGGGCCTCTACGACGCGCCATGGAAAGAAACGCACTGCAGCCATGCCTGCAGTTGCAGCGGACAAGACGAATAGTCTTCGCGGAGCGAAGATGTAAGAAGCCGCCCAAGGTCCACGCAGCCGCATTCGCGGCAAAAAAAGGATGAAAACTATGCCGCAATCGGCCGAGAATGTTCTCGATCATGCTCCTCTGTTCTGCGAGCCGGAATACAGGAAAATGTTCGCCCGTAAGAAGTTGAAGTTCGAATGTCCGCATCCGGATAAGGTCGTCTCTGCTCAAAGCGAATTCACCGAGACATGGGAATATCGAGAAAAGAACCTGGCCCGCGAAGCCCTTGTGGTAAACCCCGCGAAGGCTTGCCAGCCGCTGGGCGCCGTTTTCGCAGCGGCTGGTTTCGAGCGGACGATGTCATTTGTCCACGGCAGTCAAGGCTGCGTCGCGTACTACCGCTCGCACCTGTCCCGCCATTTCAAGGAACCGTCGTCTGCAGTTTCATCTTCGATGACAGAGGACGCGGCTGTGTTTGGCGGCTTGAAGAATATGATCGACGGGCTCGCCAACACCTATAAGCTTTACGATCCCAAGATGATTGCGGTCTCGACGACTTGCATGGCCGAGGTCATTGGGGATGATCTTCACGGCTTCATTGAAAATGCCAAAAATGAAGGCTCCGTTCCGGTCGATTTCGACGTGCCCTTCGCCCATACCCCAGCCTTCGTCGGCAGCCATATCGATGGCTACGACAGCATGGTCAAAGGCATTCTCGAAAATTTCTGGAAGAGCACTGAACGCGTGCCGACGCCAGCACTCGTCAACATTATTCCAGGCTTCGATGGCTTCTGCGTCGGCAATAATCGAGAAATCAAGCGCCTGCTCGACACGATGGGAGTGACCTACGTTTTCATCCAAGACGCCTCGGACCAGTTCGACACACCTTCCGACGGCGAGTACCGCATGTATGACGGAGGGACAACGATCGAGGACGTGAAGGCAGCCAAACATGCGGAGGCGACAATATCGCTGCAGCACTACAATACGCGCAAGACGTTGGACTATTGTCGCGAACTTGGTCAGACGACTGCCTCGTTCCACTACCCGCTGGGCATTGGGGGCACGGACGAATTCGTGATGAAGATATCCGAGCTTTCCAAGAGGGAAATTCCCGAATGTATCGAACGTGATCGGGGTCGATTGATCGATGCCGTAGCCGATAGTCAATCCTGGTTGCATGGGAAGAAATACGGAATCTACGGCGACCCGGACTTCGTCTACTCAATGGCGCGCTTCGTCATGGAAACCGGTGGCCATCCTACACATTGCCTTGCCACCAACGGCACCGCAGCCTGGGAAGCGGAGATGAAGGAATTGCTCGCGTCCTCTCCCTTCGGCGGAGGTGCGCAGGTGTGGGCTGGCAAAGACCTCTGGGCAATGCGCTCGCTTCTTTTGACGGAACCAGTGGATCTGCTGATCGGCAATTCCTATGGCAAGTATCTCGAGCGTGACACCGACACGCCACTGGTTCGGCTTACGTTTCCGATTTTCGACCGCCATCATCATCATCGCTTTCCTCTCATGGGCTACCAAGGCGGATTGCGTCTTCTGACGGTCATTCTCGACAAGATCTTCGACGAGCTTGATCAGGAGACCATGTGGGAGGGCGTTTCGTACGACCTCACGCGCTAAATGCTTGGCCGGCGCAGGCCGGCCATCCGCCGCTGCATTGGAAGGTTGCGCGATGTCATCGACCGAGAAACAAATGCGAGATGCCACCGACGAGATATTCCGCAGTAAGGAAACCAAGCGGGTATGTCACGAGGCGCCGCAGCAGGGACCAGCAGCCGGTGGTGGCTGTGCCTTTGACGGTGCTAAGGTCGTGCTGCAGCCGATCACTGATGTCGCGCATCTCGTTCACGCGCCGCTCGCGTGCGAGGGCAACTCCTGGGACAACCGGGGAGCCGCGTCGTCAGGTCCAGTTCTTTGGCGCACAAGTTTCACCACTGATCTTACCGAACTCGAGATAGTGACGGGAGATAGTGAGCGAAAGCTTCTCAAGGCTATCCGGGAGATCAAGGAGGGGTATGCGCCGGCGGCAATCTTCGTCTACGGAACATGTGGCACGGAGCTGATCGGTGACGACATCGCTGCGGTCTGCAGGCACGCAGCGCAGAAGTTCGCAATACCAGTGGTGCCGGTGAAGTCGCCAGGCTTCGGCGGTTCGAAGAACCTCGGTAACCGGCTCGCCGGCGAGGCTCTGCTCGAGCACGTCATAGGCACGGTGGAGGCCGATGATTCAGGTCCATACGACATTAATATACTCGGCGAATTCAACCTCTCGGGGGAATTCTGGTTGGTGAAACCGCTTTTGGACCGACTTGGTATCCGTGTCCGCGCCTGCATTCCCGGCGACGCGCGCTTCGTGCAGGTGGCTTCCGCCCACCGCTCGCGTGCAGCTATGATGGTTTGCTCCACTGCTCTCATCAATCTTGCTCGCAAAATGGAAGAACGCTGGAACATTCCATTCTTCGAAGGCTCCTTCTACGGCATTTCCAGCACCTCTGAATCGCTGCGGCGGATCGCCCAACTGCTCGTAAAGAAAGGCGCAGGTTTCGCGTTGCTCCAACACGTCGAGGCTCTCTTAGCAGAAGAGGAGGAGAGGGCATGGAAAAAGCTGGAAGTGTATCGGCGCAGGCTTGAGGGGAAGCGCGTTCATCTGAACACCGGCGGGGTAAAATCCTGGTCCATCGTGCACGCACTGATCGAAATCGGCATGGAAATTGTCGGTACATCCGTCAGGAAATCGACGGCCAGGGACAAGGAGAGAATCAAGCAGATGCTTAAGGACGAAAACCACCTTCACCAATCGATGGCAGCGAGCGAGCTCTATGCGATGTTACGTGAACACAAGCCTGACATCATGCTGTCGGGCGGACGCACTCAGTTTGTCGCGCTTGAAGCGAAGATTCCCTGGCTCGATGTCAATCAGGAGCGCCAGCATGCTTACGCCGGCTACGAAGGCATGGTGGAGCTGGCACGCCAGATTGATTTGGCAATCCACAACCCCGTCTGGGCGCAGTTGCGCGAACCAGCGCCGTGGAAGCAATTCGTTACCACTGCGAGACCGGCGGAAGGATCGGTATTTATATCGAGGTCCGCCGCCGAGGCCGCAAGTGGCTTCCATTGAGGTAACAACTATGGCCCGTATTCTAACTCAAACAAAAGCGACAGCGGTTAACCCTCTAAAGTCGTCTCAACCAATGGGCGCTGCCATGGCCTTTTTGGGCATCGATGGCGCACTGCCAATCCTTCATGGCAGCCAGGGATGTACCAGTTTCGCGCTTGTGCTGCTCGTGAGGCATTTCAAGCATATGGTCCCGCTGCAGACTACTGCAATGGACCAGATGGCGACGGTGGTGGGCGGCGCCGAGTTTCTCGAGAAAGCTCTCGTTAAGCTAAAAGCTCGCACGTGGCCGCGGCTGATCGGGATCTGCACCACCGCCGTGGCGGAAACTCGCGACGAAGATATCGCGGGTGATATCATCAACGCGAAAGGCGCGCGCCCGAGAAAGCTCATTGATACTGAAGTGGTCCTCGCACGCACTCCCGACTTTGCAGGGGCGGTGGAGGAGGGGTGGTCGAAGGCCGTTACGGCTACGATCGAGGCAATCACCCGGCCCGGGACACAGGATCGCGATCCGGCGAAGGTCGTCATCCTGCCGGGCTCGAACATCACAGTTGCCGATGTAGAGCATTTGCGGGAAACGGTCGAGAGCTTCGGCTTAACACCCCTCATTTTGCCTGACGTGTCCGGCGGGCCTGAAGAAGCTGTCCGCGATCGATGGATTCCGATCGCACGCGGTGGCGCGAAGGTAGAGCTTATCCGCGATCTCGGGGCGGCAACACTGTGCATCGCCATCGGCGAACAGATGCGCCGACCGGCTGAAGCATTGCAGGGTCTAACTGGATTGCCATACGTGATGTTCGGATCTCTCACGGGCCTGAACAACGCCGACCGTTTCGCCTGGCTCCTTGCAGCGATTTTGTGCGACAACGCGCCAACGGCTGTCCGTCGTGGCCGCATGCAGCTGCAGGAGGCGATGCTCAGTGGGAATTTTCATTTTGCAGGGAAGAAGGTCGCCATCGGCTCCGAACCGGACCAGCTCTTGCAGTTCGCGCAATTCTTTATCGGCATGGGGGCGGTCATTACAGCTGCGGTCACCACGACCGGGCACTCAAAGGCGCTGCAAATAGTACCAACCGATACGGTCAAGGTCGGTGATCTTGGTGACTTGGAAGAACTCGCCGTAGACGCTGATCTACTCGTCACGCACTCCCACGGCCGACAGGCCGCAGAACGCCTCGCAGTTCCTCTGATGCGAGTTGGTTTTCCTGTCTTCGACCGCATAGGCAGCCAGCATAAACTGAACATCCTTTATCGAGGAACTCGCGATATGATCTTCGAAGTCGCCAATATAATTCCAGGGACCCATGATCTGCCTCCCGCTCGCGCACCTCCAGAACCGTACTAATGAGGTGAATATCGCCGGACCCTTTCATCCGAGGCTTACCCATCCTCGTATCGAGGGTCACCGGGCCGTGAGCAGCCACTCGGAATCGAAGAAAAAGGAGGTCGCACGCTAAGAAACATTACCACACCCGAACCGGTTCGTGACTCGGTTTAAAGCGTGGCATCACATCTGGTTCAACACTTAATTCCGCTAAAGGAGCAGGCCGTGGCTACCGTGAAAGTCGATATCAATAACTTCCAGTCGGAAGTTCTGGAATCCGCAGAACCCGTCGTCGTCGATTTCTGGGCCGAATGGTGCGGCCCGTGCAAGATGATTGCTCCGAGCCTCGAAGAAATCGCTATCGAGATGGAAGGCAAGGTCAAGGTCGCCAAGCTGAACATCGATGAGAACCCGCAACTTGCCGCACAGTTCTGTGTGCGCTCCATTCCGACCCTTGCAATGTTCAAGGATGGGAAAGTCGTCGGTACTTGCAAGGGAGCCATGCCGAAATCCTACACAAGCGGAGCCCCCGGCCGACCGAGGTTTGCCGGGGGTCCGACTTCTAGGAAAGTCGAGCCGACATGAGCAAGACAACGAGCAAGTTTTCACCTGAAGTCCGCGAGCGCGATCCGCTGCTGCAGGTCGGGAGGCGGGGTAACCGCATTGCTTCGAGCTCATGAAGGAACATTATCTATGACGGGAAAGTGCGGAACTGGCAAATCGCCGAGAATGTCGTCAAGTTCCAAAAGGGAGTGGACGTGCTCGCCGGCATCAGCGACGAGGATGTCGATGTCGGAGCGGCGCCGAAGACGTATCATGCTTCACGCACGGCCAAGGCTTTCTGAGCTCGAGGCGATCTGGAGATTAAAGATGTCCAAAAACTGAACCTAAGCGTTTCGTTGGCGATCTGGGGAAAGACGTCACCCTTCAGGCATACATCATCAGTGAAGCACGAAGGAGTTTCATCATGCCGTTGACCAAGACGAACACCAACAACGCAATCCGGCGAAGAACTATCCCGAACAGTGGGCAGCGGAATGACTGTAAGGCTGTCATTGCACAAATCACTTTCGCCGATCTAGGACGTGGGGCTGGCACATTGCATACCGTGGGCGTTGCCCGCGTCGACATGCAGGGACGAACCGCAGCGGGTGATGCGAACATCCAAGTCCAGATGTGTGGAGGTACGGTCGCTGCTGCAATGATCTTCAATTCCGTGCAACAGACGACGGATCCCGCCAATCAAAGGGGAGCGGCCAACGGCACCATCTCGGTGCTCAATCAAAGCATGGATAGCGGCACGGTTTGGAATTTAACAGGAACGCTTCCATGACAGTCTAGATGTGAGCTTTCAGGAGGTTGCCATTCGGAGCGGATTTAGGAGACTGGAGTTACCACACAACAGTTTTCCAGGATCGCTCCGAATGGACATCCACAAGAATGCCCGACTGACACCTGTGCGTCGAGCGGAAATGGCCTGCGCGGTTGTCGATTGGCGGTTGTCCCAAGCCCAGGCCGCCCGTGTTTACGGCGTCTCGTCGAAGATCGTTTGCGCTTGGTCGAGCGTTACAAGGCCGGTGGCGGTGGTGCGATGGTCGATCGCTCGTCGCGGCCGAACATCATCCCAAGACAGACGGATCAAGCCTTGGCAGAGCGGATCGTCACGCTGCGCCGGCAACGCCGGACCGGGAAGCATATCGCGGTGGAAACTGCCGTGTCGCCCGCCACCGTCAGCCGCGTTCTCAAACGCGCGGGCCTGTCGCGGATAAAGGACCTGGCGCCGGCAGAACCGGTCGTGCGCTATGAATATGCCCAGCCCGGCGGCTTGATTCACCTCGACATCAAGCGCCTCGGCCGCTTCGACCGTGTCGGCCACCGCATCACCGGCGACAGGACCGGCCAGAGCAACTCGCGCGGCGTCGGCTGGGAATACGTCCATGTCTGCATCGACGATGCCTCCCGTATCGCCTTCACCGACATCTTCCCAGACGAAAAAGCCGTCAGCGCGGTTGCCTTCCTCAAGGCTGCAGTCGCCTAGTACAACAGCCTCGGCATCACCGTCACGCGGGTGATGAGCGACAACGGCTCCTGCTACAAGGCCAAGGATTTCGCCAAGCCTGCAAAGTGCTCGATCTCATGCATATCCGCACCAAACCCTACACGCCGAAGACCAACGGCAAGGCAGAGCGCTTCATCCAGACGGCCTTGCCCCAATGGCCTACGCCTGCGCCTGCACCGAAAATCGCATCTGCCCAACTGGACCCGTATGTACAATTGGCATCGCCCTCACGGCAGTCTAAATTCAAAAACGCCCATCAGTCGCCTTGCCCTTAACCGGGACAACCTGCTGAGGCTCCACATTTGGCGACGATCATCTGGTCGATCCCATTCGGCTCCGCAAGAACCTTCAGGCTTGCTAGACTATTTTGTATTGCTCGTCAGATCGCCTCCCATCAGTATTTGTCCATATTGAGTTTCTCTAGGCCTGTGAGCTGGCAGGACCGTCAAATGCCGGGGCTAAACACTCGGTACGTGCGACGGATTTCGGCGCATGGTTTCGTCTCCGGGCGATCCTTGACGCGCAATTGCAGTAGCTTAATGCCGAGGGGCAAAGCCAAGCTACTCGGCTTTGTCAACGATCAGGTTAAACGGATCGAGCTTCATGTGAATACCGCCTTTCCAAGCACCGGCGTGGAGGGTACGGCCATGTCGCGAGGCTCGAGAGGCACGCCGCGATGCGCGATATGACCTGCAACGACCGCAAGCGCGAAGGCCTCGGCGATGGCGGCGGGATCACCTGCACCGGCAACGGCGGTGTTGAGAAGAACGGCATCATAACCGTACTCCATGACGGCAGCAGCATGAGACGGGCGACCAATGCCGGCATCAACAATAAGCGGCACATCCGGAAAATGCGCTCGGAATGCCCGCAGCGCCATCGGGTTCACCGGTCCCATGGCAGAGCCGATTGGCGCACACCACGGCATCAGGATTTGGCAGCCGGCTTCCAGCAGCCTTTCGGCCACGACAAGGTCGTCGGTCGTATAGGGGAACACCTGAAAGCCCTCGCCGTTCAGGATGCGGGCCGCTTCGACAAGGCCAAAAACGTCAGGCTGCAGCGTATCGTGATGACCGATCACTTCGAGCTTGATCCAATCGGTATGGAAGACTTCGCGCGCCATCTTCGCCGTCAGCACGGCCTCTTGCACGCTGTGACATCCGGCCGTATTCGGCAGCACGCGCACCCCAAGCCCGCGGACCAGCTCGAAGAAGGCGCCGCCCGCTTTGCCGCCGGCAGTTTCGCGGCGAAGTGAAACGGTGACAATCTCGGTCTTTGAGCGCTTCACCGCTTCTGCAAGGACAGCTGGAGACTGATAGCGGGCTGTGCCGAGCAGCAGGCGGGAGTGGACTTCAACATCATAAAGTTTCAGCATCTCAGCCTCCTTGCATGGGTGAGAGTATTTCGATGCGGTCGCGCTCGCCGAGCCTGAATTGGGCGTGGTCCTCGCGGTGCACCAGCTCGCCGTTCACTGCGGTTGCCATCCATTCGCCTTCGCAGTCCAGAGCGAGAAGAAGATCTGCGAGCGTTGTGGCCGCGACCTCCTGTTCCTCACCATTGATGATATAGGTCATGATGCCCTCCTATCCGGTTGCTTGCCTTCTTCAAGAAGAAGCCGCGCCACCTCGCCTGCTATGGCCGGCGCCAGCAGAAAACCGTGGCGGTAGAGGCCATTGACATGGAAGGTGCGCCCCTGCTGCGTCACACGCGGCAGATTGTCGGGATAAGCTGGCCGCACGCCCGCGCCGGTTTCCGTGACCCGTGCCTCGCCGAACACAGGATTGAGCGTGTAGGCGGCATTCAGCAACTCCATTAGCGAACGCGCGGTAATCGGGCCGGTATCGTCATTTTCGATCATCGTCGCCCCGATCATGAAGCGATGTCTTTCGCGCGGCACGATATAGATGGGGTGGCGCGGATGCAGCAGGCGAACGGGACGAGAGAGCGTTGTCTCGCTCGTTTCGACGCAGAGCATCTCTCCGCGAACACCGCGCAATCCGGGCAGCTGGCCGATCTGGGCCGCCCCGGTGCAGTCGATCACGCGATCATAATGGGCAACGTCAGCATTGTGCGTGGCGCCGAGTGTCAGACGCATGCGGGCTTCCTCGAGTCCGGAGGCCAGCCCCGAGAGTGCCTGTCGCGGATCGAGATGCGCTTCATGTCGAAAGAACAGTGCCCTACGGAAACGGCCTGCGAGATCAGGTTCAAGAGCCGCGATCGCCTGCTCGTCCAGCCATTCCCATCCGCTTGTCCGGTGGGAAAAGCGGTCGAGTTCGCCGGCATCGCGCCCGGCCGCCACGACAAGTGTTCCCCGGCGATGGACATGGCCGGGCAATGCCGCCTCCCACCAATCGGCGGCAAGACGGCCGAGCGCCAGTACCGGCTCCTCTGCGCTTTCCCGTTCGCACCATGGCGCCAGCATGCCGCCGGCAAAGCCGGAAGCGCCAGCTCCGACCTTGTCGGCATGTTCAGTGACACTGACCCGGAGACCGTACCGGTAGAGCTGCCAGGCAACGGTGAGGCCGGCAACGCCGGCTCCCTTGACGAGAATGTGCATCGTCATTCTCCGGTTGGCGTTTTCGCCGCTTCGGTGATCGGCATGTAGAGATCGCCGCCATCGCGATACCTCGCGGCCATGGCTTCCAGCCCTTCTTTCTGGGCTTCGGCACGAATGTCGTGGGAAATTCGCATGGAACAGAATTTCGGGCCGCACATCGAGCAGAAATGCGCCACCTTATGGGCTTCCTTCGGCAGCGTCTCGTCGTGGAAGCTGCGGGCAGTTTCGGGGTCCAGCGAGAGGTTGAACTGATCCTCCCAGCGGAATTCGAAACGGGCACGCGAGAGCGCATCATCGCGCAGCTGTGCTGCTGGATGCCCCTTGGCGAGATCAGCCGCGTGAGCCGCTATCTTGTAGGTGATAACGCCGGTCTTGACGTCATTGCGATCGGGAAGACCGAGATGCTCCTTCGGCGTGACGTAGCAGAGCATCGCGGTGCCGAACCAGCCGATCATGGCTGCGCCTATTCCAGAGGTGATGTGATCGTAGCCTGGTGCGATATCGGTCGTCAGCGGCCCAAGCGTATAGAAAGGTGCCTCGCCGCAGACCTCGAGCTGCTTGTCCATGTTCTCCTTGATCTTGTGCATCGGCACATGGCCGGGGCCCTCGATCATAACCTGGCAGTCTTTCGCCCAGGCGATCTTGGTCAGCTCTCCCAGTGTTTCCAGTTCGGCGAATTGCGCTGCGTCGTTGGCATCGGCGATGGAGCCAGGGCGCAGGCCGTCGCCGAGCGAGAAGGAAACGTCATAGGCGCGGCAGATGTCGCAGATCTCCTCGAAATGTTCGTATAGGAAGCTTTCGCGATGATGATGGAGACACCACTTCGCCATGATCGAACCGCCGCGCGAGACGATGCCAGTAACACGATTGACAGTCAGCGGGATATAGGCGAGCCGCACGCCGGCGTGGATGGTGAAGTAGTCGACACCCTGCTCGGCCTGCTCGATCAGCGTGTCACGATAGACCTCCCAGGTCAGGTTCTCGGCAATGCCCTCGACCTTCTCCAGCGCCTGATAGAGCGGCACGGTACCGATCGGCACCGGCGAATTGCGGATGATCCATTCGCGGATGTTGTGGATGTTGCGGCCGGTGGAGAGATCCATGACCGTGTCAGCGCCCCAGCGGGTCGCCCAGACCATTTTCTCGACTTCTTCCGCCATCGACGAGGTGACAGCCGAGTTGCCGATATTGGCGTTGATCTTCACCAGGAAATTCCGGCCGATGATCATCGGCTCGGCTTCGGGATGGTTGATGTTGGCGGGGATGATTGCCCGACCCGCCGCCACTTCCTGCCGGACGAAATCCGCCGTCACATGGTCCGGAATGTGCGCGCCGAAGCTTTCGCCGTCGCGGACCATCGCATCCGCGTGCACCTTGCGGCCAAGGTTTTCGCGTATAGCGATGAACTCCATTTCCGGCGTGATGATACCAGCCCTCGCATAGGCGAACTGGGTGACGGCCTTGCCGTCCTTCGCGCACAGCGGCTGGCGTAGCGTGGGAAATTCGGGCGTCAGCCTTTCGCCGCTGGCGAAGCCGTTGTCTTCGGGACGGACATGGCGGCCCTGATACGCCACGACGTCGCCGCGGGCGAGAACCCAGTCGCGTCGCAGTGAGGGCAGCCCCTGTTCGATACGGATCTCGGCGCCCTCGATCGTATAGGGGCCGGAGGAGTCGTAGACGACGACGGGCTGCTCGCCCAATGTCGGATGCAGGCTAATTTCGCGCATCGGTACGCAAATTTCGGGATGGACTTCTCCCCGAATGTAGATTTTCTTGGATGCCGGCAAGGGGCCGGTGGTGACGGTTGGGGTGCCTGCGATATTCATGGTTTGAGGCTCCAAGTTTTCGATTGGAGACCCAGTCCTCAGCCGGAATGATGAAAAGACGCCGGCACGGATTCCACGCGTGAATCCACTGCCTTGGAGCGCTTGCACCGTCCCTACGCCAGTATGAACTGGATCAGGTTCAACGGGTCACTGCGCGCGATAGCAGTATCTCAGCCCCTTGCCGGGACCCCCCTGGTGAATGCGAAAATGGGTAGAGGGTTGCCGAGGTACTGTCAAGCGACGATCCGCGGTGGCTTGGGATGCAGGTTACACTCACGCGCGTGCCATTGTGACAGCTAGGTCACGGTCGCGAAGCATGTGACTGGTCCTGCGGCCATTCCATAAGATTGCATGCATCGTTCATTCTCCGTGCGGATCGTCATTGCCCCACCCAACCGCTCCACCTCATCTGCAGCAAGCGCTGTGGGGAAAAAATGCTGAGGAGCGTGACTCTCGCAATCGAAGTCAGATGAGCTACGCGCTCCTTTGATGTATTCGGCTGGACGGGCGGAGCCTTTCGATAGCCGCCGTGGATAGCCATGTCCTTCCAGCACCGGACTGTGCTATAATCCTGTCACGCCGATGAAGTCCTACTTCGTGCTCGGGCCACTTCGCCACTCTGAATTCATCTTTTCGATGTTAAGGTGGCGGGTGCAATCGTATTTTGGCAGGCACGGCTAAAAGACAAGGCTGTTGCGATTTCGTCGAGCCCAACTCAGATCGCTAACGATCCGTGCACCGACGCGGAGTTGCAGTGCTTGACACTGATCAAGATGACTCGCGTTCACCCGTTCTCTTTCGAAAAATGAATTGGATGGCCGTCGCACAAGCTCTATCGAGAAAGCAACCGCGGAACTGGAAAGTCTAGCACATTATCCGTGTAGCTTTCGACCACGGCGCTAAACGGCGTTCCGTCTCGAAGTTTAAGGACGGCACGATGTTCGAGCAGGAACGGCGGCAGGCTAGGGGAACTTGTTTCATGCGCTGTTAAGCCGTCCATGTCCCAGCCTTCGGATAGGGGGGACCAGAGCAACGTGGCAGACAGGTTTGTGCGAGTGAAATCAAGAGCCTGAACGGCTCTGCCAAACGCGATATCGCTGGTCTTCAAAGCCTGATTCATCTCTGCAGTTAATTTTGCGGGTACATACCAATTGTCGGCTTCCGACAAGACGCGGTCGCCGCAGACCAGGCGGACGCGGCGATAAGCGACCAGCTCACCGGGTCCGACGGTCAGAAGTTCACGGACGTGCTCGTCGGCCGGCTTGTCTTGCCCGCGGACACGCTGTGCTACGATCTTGGAACCTTCCGGCGCGAGCTTATGCGCCGCGCACCAGCGGTCAAGGGTCAACGTAGCACTGGCGTTGCTCAGGAGAGCGGCATTCAAGGTCTGGAGGACCGCAAGCGCTTCTACTCGAGATCCCGGCGTGTTCAACCACTGAGACCGCGTGGACGATCCTTGTGAAAAAGCAATCTGCGTGCCCAGCACCATGCCGACCGCTGCAAGTCCGGCGATGCGAATGCATTTCAAAGAAGATAATAACACTGAAAATGAACTCCTTTTCTGCGGCAGATTTGATGGGCGAACTGTGGGGGTCAAATTTTGTGATTTTGGTAGGCGAGCATTGCTTCCTGCAGCAAGGTTTGAACTGCGCCTTGCGTGTACCGGATAAGGGCCAGGTTATCGATTGACTGCTTACCACCTTTCGATGTTCTTAGCCTTATTGGCCTGCACCTGTGAAGCCTAGGCCCAAGCTGTCCTTCGCTTGCATCGCATCGATATCGTCGATGACAACCTCCACCCCCGCGCGCCGAGCTGTTGTTGGAGTTTGAAACCGATGGCGACTGCGTCGGCGATTTCACCCTGGAATTTGGAAACAAGACTGACTCTTAAATCGGGAACGTGGCGGCCCGTCCGAACTCTCCGAGTTCTATACACTCGTAACCCTCACCTACGGATTTTAGCGCCTTTGTCGTCCTCCTCGCTCTTTGCGAAATGTTCATGTCGTTGGATTGGATAAAAGAGGTCGCAGCCGTAAGCCCAATCCAAGAGCAATTGTTGAAAAAGGGTCTTCTTCTTCGACGCAGAGTCCTTCTGCCGGTGGTCGACGGTCGCTGCCCGCAAACGCGAGTCGGCAAGGTACTTGTCTGATTTCTTGTTGCGCTCCATGCCATCGTGCTCCTTGTGTAAACCTGCCGGCGATGATGTCGCCTGCAAGGGTTCAGCTTCATAGGAAAAAGTCTGTCCTGTTGTGATATCGGAAGCCGAGTTGCGGGACATTTGATGAAGTTGATACATAAAGCAACGTACTCGATAGGATATACTTTCTGTTATAACGCAATTATAGAATGCAATAATTCGTACTCCTGGTAAAACAGTAGGTTATAAGAATATAAGTTCGCATATATTATTGCATATATTGCACTTCCTTTCTTTGGCTGCAACCGTCAAGACCACTTTGTCGTCCACCGCTCTACGGCTGAAGCAATCAACTGCACGATATGGAGCGCCGCTTCAGTCTCCGATCGTGGAGGGAATGATCGCGGCCCAGGCATCCCGGTCAGACGAAAACGGCGCGGCAAACGGATCGCCGCCGAAGACGCCTAGAAGGGCAACCTCGCGTTCTCCTTGACTTCCTTCATCACGAAGAAAGTGCGCGTCTGGCGCACGCCCGGCAGGGCGATCAGCTTCTGGCCGTGCAGCTTGTTGAAATCGGCCATGTCACGGACGCGGAGTAACCGCCCGATTGGCACCGCCTGCCGCCTAACGTCTTGATGGCCTAAGAGACGTGTTTAACGACGTCGTTAGCGACGTGTCTTAGGCGAGATTGCGATGCGTGTTGAAATTCTTGGGCAGGAACGTCGACGGCGGTGGCGCGAAGAAGACAAGCTTGCGATTGTCATGTCGGTTGGGGTTGCTGGAGCCACGATCACAGAGGTTGCTCATCGTCACGATTTAACGCGGCAGCAGATATACGCCTGGCGTAGCGAGCTCAAAGAGAGGGGCTTTTGTCGGCATCTGCGAATGCATTGTTCATTCCAGTCGATATGAATGCCGTGCAGACCGATGTCCCTGAACTCAGGGAGAGCTGCTGCGGGATGATCGAGCTACGATTGAGCTGCGGCCGCACACTTCGCTTCGAGAGTTCGGTGGCGCCCGACATCCTGACGCAGGTTATCCGAGCGGTGGAAGCAGCATGACTGGACCTGGGACCGGCGTTCGGGTGTATCTTGCGTGCGGCATCACGGACATGCGCAAGGGGGTGGAGGGCCTTGCCGCGCTCGCGCAGGATGTTTTGCGTCAGAAGCCGACTGGCGGCGCGGTCTTTGCCTTTCGCGGTAAACGTGGCGATCGTTTGAAGCTGCTCTATTTTGATGGACAGGGCTTCTGCCTGTATTACAAGATCTTGCAGAAGGGGCGGTTTCCTTGGCCTTCTGCATCCGACGGGACTGCCCGGCTGACGTCGGCCCAACTGGCGATGTTGTGGGAAGGGATCGATTGGCGTCGTCCTGATTGGGGTGCGCCACCGGCCCGTGTCGGGTGATTTTATCCCACTGAAACCACTGGTTTTTATGGAAATTTATCCTGGCTCGTGGTAGTCAGGATCATGTCTAGCGCGACGACAAATCTTCCGGACGATCCAGCCTTTCTCAAGGCAATGATTGCCGCTTTGCAGGCGAAAAACGCGAAGATGTCGGCCACATTGCAAGCGCATGATCAGTTAATCCAAACGCTGCGGCTGCGCATTGCCAAGCTGAAGAAACAGGTCTTCGGCAAGTCGTCTGAAAAGATTGAGCGTGAAATCGAGCAGTTGGAACTGGCGCTTGAGGATCTGTTGATCGCCGCCGCTGAAGGCAGTACGGCGCCAATCGATAAACCTGATGAGGCGGGGTCTGTTGTTCCCTTGGCGGATACGTCTGAAAAGATCATGCGCCGGCGCCCACGCGTCTCGGACAAGGCGGTTCGCGAGCGCCGAGAGCTCGATCCTGGCTCCTGCTGCCCGGAATGCGGAGGTGAATTGCGTCTTGTCGGTGAGGACGTCAGCGAAATCCTCGACATGATCGCCGCGCAGATGAAAGTCATCGAAGTTGCTCGACTGAAGAAGTCCTGCCGCTGCTGCGAGAAAATGGTTCAGGTGGCAGCACCCAGCCGCCCGATACCGGGCAGCATGGCCGGCGCTGGCCTCTTGGCGTACATTCTGGTCTCGAAGTTCGACGACCATTTGCCACTGTACCGTCTGAACGAGATCTTCGCCCGCATGGGCGCCGACATTCCCGACAGCACGATGGTTGATTGGTGTGGTCGCGCCATGCAGGTTCTGCAGCCTCTCATCGAGCGGATCGAAACGGCGGTCATGGCAAGTGACCTGCTTCATGCGGACGACACCCCGATCAGGGTGCTGGATCGCTCGCTGCGAGACAAGGGGTTGGGCAAGGGTGTGAAGAAGGGCAGGATCTGGACGTATGTCCGCGATCAGCGTCCATGGGCAGGCAGTTCCCCGCCCGGTGCAGTCTACTATTTTGCTCCTGAGTGGAAAGAAGAGCACGTCCACCGGTTTGAGCCGATGGTCTTCACTCTGTCTGTTCCTCGAAGACGGCCGTGTCGCGATCGACAACAATGCCGCCGAGCGGGCACTGCGTCCGATAGGCGTGGGAAGACGGAACTGGCTCTTCGCGGGAGCCGATACGGGAGCGGAGACCTTGGCACGCGCCATGACGATCATCGAGACGGCAAAGATGAATGGTCTTGACCCGCAAGCCTATCTGACTGACGTGCTCGATCGCATCCACGATCACAAGATCAATCGACTCGACGAACTCCTTCCGTGGAACTGGTCGACGATCACCACAATCGACGCGAAGGCAGCCCGATGGCGACAGTCACCTACGTCCGTACGATCAAATTTGTTGCCGAAGTTCTCGAAGAGGACCCGGAACTTCTTCAGGCAATCGTCTCCAACGATGATAATCTGAGCTACGGCAGCATCATCTCCGTGTACACCGGAGACGACGAATCCGTGACCGCACTGACGGACGACGGCATGGACGAATTGGAGCAGATGCTCAAAGATGCCCGCCGCACATCCCAAGAATGGAACGACTTCCTCGACAGCTTTGTTGACGACGAGCTGCTCGTCGCTCGCATCAAAGCAAAATCGCCGCGGTAGCAATCGGGCGGTTACGACGCGGATTTTCAGGAGGTAATCGAAATCTCCGGCTACCAGACTGCAGTCCAGCACTTCCTTCAGCTATGGCAAGTTGCAGCGCTGACATTCACGCGCTCGGCAAGATCGGCATTGCTGAGCCGGCCTCCGATTGAAGAGCGCGTAAAATCTTGAGGTCTATTCCGTCAAAATCCACTGTGGAAGAAACTTCCATATTGGATCTCACAATTGAAGAAGTGGTGTACGATACCGAAAATTGATCTCAATCGAGAAAGTTCTTGCAGGAAAATTAGAGAGCACCTTTCAAAAGATATCAGCTAGCCTTGTGCCACAAATCGGTACGGAGGCCCTGATTGATGTCATTGTTGGAAAAGTTCGAACGTTACCCGCTCACCTTCGGCCCGACTCCGATCGAGCACTTGCCACGGCTTACTGCGGCGCTGGGCGGCAAAATCGAGATCTATGCCAAGCGCGACGACTGCAATTCTGGCCTCGCGATGGGCGGCAATAAGCTCAGGAAGCTCGAATATATCGTGCCCGACGCGATCGCCTCCGGCGCAGATACGCTGGTGTCGATCGGCGGAGTCCAGTCGAACCATACGCGGATGGTGGCTGCGACTGCGGCGAAGATTGGCATGAAATGTGTCGTCATCCAGGAGAAATGGGTGCCGCACTACGATGCGATCTATGACCGTGTCGGCAATATATTGATGACGAGACTGATGGGCGCCGACAGCCGGCTAGTCGACGCTGGGTTCGACATCGGCATCCGCAAGAGCTGGGAGGACGCGATTCAGTCGGTGGAGGACGCGGGCGGCAAGCCCTATGCGATCCCGGCTGGCGCTTCGGTACATAAGTTCGGAGCCCTCGGCTATGTCGGCTTCGCCGAGGAAGTCGCGGCACAGGAGAAGGACCTAGGCTTCACCTTCGACTACATCATTGTCTGCGTTGTCACCGGTTCGACCCAGGGCGGAATGATCGTCGGCTTCGCTGCAATGGACAGGGCTGACAGAGTCATTGGCATTGATGCCTCGGGCACACTCCGGCAGACCCGGGATCAGGTGCGAAAAATCGTCGACACGACCTCAGAACTCGTGAACCTTGGCCGGTCGGTGCGTGAAGACGAGATCGTCATCAACCCTGACTATGCCTATCCCTCTTATGGAGTGCCCTCAGAGGAGACAAATGAGGCGATCCGACTCGCGGCGCGCACCGAGGCGATGATGACCCTGTTTATGAGGGAAAGTCGATGCAGGGGATGATCGATCTTGCGCGAAAGGGCTTCTTCCCCGAGGGCTCTAAGGTGCTCTACGCCCATCTCGGCGGCGCCCCGGCAATCAACGGCTACAGCTATTACTACAGGGACGGCTGATTGGTGCCGTCAGGTTAACCGGCCGCGAACAGGTGGATAATTGCAGTCGAGACTATATAGATCCGCACTTCCTGAACGCAATTTCGCGTCAACGATGAAAGATCCATGCGGAATCGGTTTCTTGATGCGGCGCGGGCATCTCAACGCGTCATTGTCCACCCCCGCCTAGACCGTCGCGTAAGTGCGGGGAGTGAACCGTTTGGCCGAGGCGCTTCGCCTCTTTACTGGCAGGCAGTCAGACCGCCCGGATTTTGAATGGGGGCGAAACCGACGCCGTCGATTGTGTTGTCGTTGCGGGCAATGAAGCAGTAATTGTCATTGGCATGGGGAGCTGCAACGACGCATGAGTTTGCCCCCGCCGGAATGACATAGGTGTCCAATCCGTTGATCGCAAAGACCGAGGCTGTTCCATTCGGATGGGGTACCGGCTGCTTGGTGAACAGGATGGCATTCTGTGGTGGCGCGACTGCGATAGGCTGATGGTTCCGGCAATCGGACGAGAAGACGAGTTGTGCAGCGGCGGGTAGCGCTGTTGCGAGGATAGTGACCGTGGCGATGGCAAGCTTGGCAGCGATATTGCAGCGACGTGTTTGGCCAGTGAACTTCATTGTTATTCGTGACATGGCTATTCTCCTAATTGCAGGGATTGAGGGGATTGCTCAAGCGTCTGTGATGATCCTAATTCTTGGTCTATGGTCCTCCTGTCGCCGAAAAGGTCCCGTTGGCATTGTAGGTCACGATGTACGTTGCGTAGCCGGTAGTGAAATCGCAGCAGGCGGCGTTGCTCTCGTCGTAAGCCACTGTGCTTCCGACCGGCTGGTAGCCCATCTTCACGAAAAAGATTTGCTTTGGTATGCAGTTCATGACGGCATTGGGGACAGGAGCGACGAAGCTCGAGAGTATGACCGCCTGATTGTTGTTCAGTGCGACGACGCCGCAATAGAGTTCGGGATGCGGCAACGGCGTATAGGAAGGCACGTTGATGCCAAACCCTCCGATCGCAATTCCGGCTTGGTTGGCCGGCGCCGAAAGTCCGAGCGGGTCGAGCGTCAAGGTTGTGCAATTGTCTGGCGAACCATAGTCCGTCGTGAGCGTAACCGGTCGGAACGCCGAGGTGCTGCCGACCACCGATAGCGTGGCTGCATTGAGCGAGAGAAGCACGATCAGCTGGGAGAGCGACACCTGTTTGGTGCTGAGGACACCTGCGTAGACCTGACTGTCCAAACCGAAATTGATCTGCGCTCCCGTAGTCGCGTAATTGCCGACGCCTTGGCAGCCGAGACTGCCGCTGAGGATGGGATCAGAGCTCGGCAGCAACGGAAATGCGGCCTGCTTCTGGAAGACATAGAAATATTGCGTCGTCTGCGAAAGGTTCCGAACGATGATCTGGTAGGACGAACTGGTCATGGCGTGTGAGAATTCCCTTTGAGACCAAGCCTGTCCGTCGCCCGGAACGGGCGGTAGCGACCGAACGAATGGTGCGCATGCAGGTGAAGAAGGGGCGATTCCTCACCTGCGTGCCTGCCGGGGTTTACTGGAGCTGCGTGGTCCAGGTCCCGTCAGATTTCAGGCTCACGTTGCAGACGGAATAGCCGCCGGTGAAATCCGAAAGCGCCGCGTTCACGCTCGATTGCGTGAAGTTCATGACGACACCTGGCGTGTAGGCCCCGGTCTGGACGTAGTATTTCAGGATCGGCTGGCAATCGGTGTTGCTGGCCGGGTTTGCCTGCACGAAGTTGGAGAGCACGATGCCGCCATTGACGGCAACCGCCGAGCCGACATTGAAATAGGGCGGCGAGTTGAAGACCGGCGTGGTGATGCGAAACGCGCCAGGCTGCACACCCTCCCCGTAGACCGGCGAGGAAAGACCGAGAGGGTTGACCGTCGCAGTCGTCCAGTCGTTCGGTTTACCACCGCCACCCGGACTCGGAGCAAGATCGATGGCGCGACTGGCTGACGAGTAGCCGGATGAAGCGCCGATTTGCGGCGGTGTGTTTGCCTGCTGGATGCCGGCATAATATTGCAGGTTGACCTGGAAGGTCAGGATCGCACCGGTGTTGTCGTAGTTGCCGAGCGATTGCGAGAACAGGCTGTTCGAATAGACTTGCCCGCCGCCGGTATAAATCGCCGGCTGCTGGAAGAAGTAGAAGTTTTGCGTTTGGGATTCGTAATTTTTCACGTTGATGGTCAGCATCGTAGACATAGTCGGCAACCCTTCTGCGTTTGAGAGTGAAAACGAGGGTCTTCACCGCGGCGAGGGCAGGTGGGCTAGCTTTGCTACCGGTGCCGTCGTTGAAACCCTAACTAGAAAGATCGTTTATGGTCGTGGCTTGTGCAATCTAACGCTGTTGAGCGCAACGTAAAAACGCCGTGCGAATTTGTGCTTAGCGTAATGCGTGCTCCCGAGGGATCGATTCGAGCAGCCCGATGAGATTGGATTGGGCCGCGGCGGACCGGCCGCGCAGCGCCATGACCCATAGCAACTCCGCCGCGGAGATCGTGCTGTTCTTATGGCCATCTATGGCGCCTCGCCCAAGGAGTAGCCAGTCGAGGGACACGTCCAGAAGGCGGGCGAGAGCGCAGGCGCTTTCCAGGGACGTGTGGCCGCCATTCTGCCAGCGGGAGACGGCCGCTACGGATACATTCAGTTCTGCCGCGAGAGCGTGTACTTTCCGAAAGTTGCCCCGAGAAATCGCTTCTCGAATACGTTTGCCGCGCGCTGGGTCGTAGGTCATGACCATTCTTCCTTCGGGTGCGTTGAATTGGCAGCCACAGAGCTTGGGATCGGTCAAGCTTTGGAGATTTAAGCGAAAATGAAAGGCAAAGCGAAGCACCGGTCAACCTGGTGAAATATCCAGATTGCTCCCGGTCGGCTTCCTGTTGTGAAACGTCAGCACATCAGGAGGGATGGATATGTTGCGGATACTCACCAAAGACATGCTCGAGACCGATGGACGTGCTTTCGACGAAATGTTTCGGGCACGCGCCGCCGTCTTTTGCGATCGGCTCGGGTGGCGGGTTGATGTTCGGAACCAGTGGGAGAGGGACCGATACGATGAGGCGGAAGATCCCGTTTATCTTGTCACGCAACGACCTTCCGGCACACTGACAGGTTCGCTGCGCCTGCTGCCGACCACGGGAGGGACGATGCTCAAAAGCGAGTTCCGGCATTTCTTCAATCAGCCTATCGACGTTGACAGTCCAACAACTTGGGAATGTACCCGCTTTTGCGTTCACCCGTTTGCCGGACACATGGAACAATCGCGCACAGTCGCCACGGAGCTCCTCTCAGGGCTTTGCGATCTTGCGCTCGAAACCGGTATCGAAAGTATCGTCGGCGTTTATGATGGCGCGATGGTCGGGGTGTATCGCAGGATCGGCTGGAGGCCGACGCCGCTTGCCCGATCACTTCCTGAAATGGGCAAACTGTATGTCGGCTTGTGGGAGGTGACTGCAGACATTAGTCGGACACTTCGGACCAACCTGTCCCGACTTCTGGAGCAAGCCTCTCACTGTCCTGGCAGAGCCCTTGCCGACGGCGGCATACGATAACTGCAGTGGCTGTTTGGCCAATCTCGCCAAACTCTTTAACCGGTTCTTCATATCGCGTCCTGGTTGCTGCAGAATATGCTGTTCTCGGAACCCGCGAAATGTTACCATGCTGGCAGCCAGGGAAACACACACCGCGAGTCCATCTCATGCTGAGCAGTTCTCGTTTTTTCTACAGTCTGGACCGTATCTCCGCATCGCCGACATTGGGGGACCTGGAGACGACGCTGGACGAAGTCCGTCACATCTACGCGATATCGCACATGGTTCTGCATGTGATCCGCTCCTCGGGCGCGGCGACCATCAATCCATTGCTGATGCTCACGTATCCGCCCGAGTGGGTCAAGCAGTATGTTGCCCGGGATTACTTCAGTATCGATCCCGTCATACACCTCGGCCGGCGCGGCTTCCTGCCCGTGGAATGGTCCGCGTCAAAATGGGATTCGGGGCAGGCGTATGGCTTCTTCAAGGAGGCGATGGCCTTCGGTATTGGCCGGCAAGGCGTTACCTTGCCGGTGCGGGGACCCCACGGGGAGCGATCGTTGTTTACAGTGACCTCCAACCATCCCGATGCCTACTGGAAACAGTTCCGCATGGAGAGCATGCGCGACCTGCAGTTTCTCGCTCACCACCTCCACGACAGGGCTATGGTTCTGTCGGGCACGCGAAATACGGACTTTCCGAAATTGTCCCGTCGCGAGCTGCAATGTTTGCAGATGACCGCCAACGGCTTTATGGCAAAGCAGATTTGTGCTCGTTTGTGCATTTCGACGAGCGCGGTGCAGCTCTATCTCGCATCGGCGCGACGGAAGTTGACCGTCGCCACGACGAGTGAAGCGGTGGCCAAGGCGACAGCGCTCGAGTTGATTTAAGCTCAGGCTAACACTAAGGTGCTTAATGCCGCAAAGCAGAGCACCGCGATCGCCACCCTGGCGCCGACGCCCTGGACGCTCTGGAGCAGCTTGAACCATTCCCGCTCCAGCGTTATCGGATACGCTTCGCAGTGTGCTGCGAGCAATCTGACCTGACACCTGATTGATCGAGGCTTCGGGGGAGCTTGGGCCTCTCAACATTAAAACAACAGAAAGGGCCTGCCGCTTCGAAGTGGACGGTCAGCCGCGGCGACGCCTGAAGATACTCATTGGAGGTCAATGCCCCCGTTAGATGCGGGGCATCGGGCGTTCTTTCCGAAGAACTGGAGTCGAAAATGATACTTCGATGACGGCCTTCGTGAAGGGAGCAAGCCTCGGATCAATCGCAGTCGGGCCGACAAACGACGCCGCTTGCGAGGGTGGCGCCGGTTGCAACAGCTATCCCAATGGATAGCAGATGAAACTGCTTTTGGCATTTGTTATCTATTCTGCTGGACCTGCGCATTCGAGATGCGCAGGCACCGGCAATGTGACAGTCAATCAGAGGTGACCTGACCACGGTCCATACGATAAACCATATCGAGCCCCTTTCCGGCGTGACGGAGATCGGCGCCGGAAAGAAGGATGGAAAGACCAAGCGGCCGCAGTGATGCGACGACCTCGGAAATTCGCTTGGAAAGCGCAGGCGCGACGCCTTCGAAGGGCTCATCCAGCATCAATAGATTGGTGCCCGTCATGCGTGCACGACCTATGGCGACAAGTTTTTGCTGGCCGCCTGAAAGCTGCAGGGCACGGCGATGGCGGAAGTCGGCTGCCTCCGGAATGAGTGAATAGACATCGTCAAGGCGCCTCTGCGGATCTGTAACGCCGGCTGCCCATGCCGGAATAAGCAGGTTTTCCTCAACCGTCAGTTCGGGAATGAGGCGCCGGTCTTCCGGCGCGAAGCCGATCTCGTGATGCACGCGCAGATGCGGCGGTTCACGGGAAATGTCCTTCTTCTGATAATGGATCGAACCTGCCCGGAGTGGCAAGAGCCCCATTATTGCACGCATCAACGTGGTCTTGCCGGCTCCGTTGCGGCCGACGATGCCGACCATCGAGCGGGCTTCGACCTTCATGGAGACGTCACGCAGGATAGAGACCCCGCCAATGGAGACGTTGATTGACTTCACTTCAAGCATAGTTGTCCTCCGCGGGAGTGCCCTGTTCTTCACCGATGATGAGTTCGCGCACTTGCCGGTCGTCCAGGACTGTTTCAGGAGCTCCGTCGATCAACACCCGGCCTTCGAAAAAAGCGAGCACGCGGTCGGAGTAGCGGCGAACGATCTCCATGTCGTGCTCAACGAAGAGCACGCTGACGCCTGCGACACGGGTCGCGTCAATAACGCGGTCCATGACCGAGAATTTTTCTTCACTTGCGACGCCGCTCGTCGGCTCATCCAGGAAAAGAACCTTCGGTTTGCCAACCATGGCAATTGCGATGTCGAGAAGCTTCCGGATGCCTTCGGGCATCGTGCCGGCAATTGAGTCACCGAACGTTTCAAGTCCGAACACCTTGAGCGTCTCGTCAGCACGCGTCGTGAGCTCGTCGTCGTCAAGGATCGAAAAGCCCTTAGCGCCAACGCCGTCGGTGGCGCTGTAGGCGAACATCAGATTCTCAATTGCTGTCAGTGAGTTGAACAATTGCGGGATCTGAAATGACCTGGCAACGCCGCGGCGGGTGATCTGACGCGGCGAAAGCCCGACGATTTCCCGTCCGTCGAGCAGGATCGAACCGGAGTCCGGGCCCAGATAGCCGGTAATCATGTTGATAAACGTCGTTTTGCCGGCGCCGTTGGTGCCGATCAGGCCCGAGATCGTCCCAGACATGATGTCGACATTCACGTCGTTTGCGGCAGTTACCGCGCCGAACCGCTTGACGAGGCTCTTTGCTTCGATGATTGGCTTCATGCTTTTTTTCCTGCCTCGACGGTGGTTGTCTTGCGCTTACCGAAACGGATGCCGCCAAGGCCTGTCGGCAGGAGCAGGATCATCGAAAGGATGATGACTCCAAGTACCAGTTGCCAAGTGTTGGGGGCATGCTGATAGGCGAACGTCCGGACAAATTCGAGTGCGAGCGCGGCAATGAAAGGCGTGAAGATGTTGCCAGTCCCGGCAAGGACCGCAATCACTACGAATTCGCCCGAGGTTGCCCAGAACGCCATTTCCGGATCCACATGCGCGACGAGAATGCCGCTCATGGCGCCGCCCAGGGCCGCTAGAACTGCGGCAAGGATGTAGGAGACATAGATCGTCTTGTTTGCGGACGCACCGAGATACTCAACGCGGATCTCGTTATCCTTGATGCCCGGCAGCAGGCGACCGAGAGACGTCTTGCCGAAGTACCAAACGGTTATCGCCGCTGTAAAGCAGATCAGGATGAGGATAGCCAGGCCGTTGAAACGCGCAGGACCGCTAAGCGGCAGGCCAAACAAGGTCACACCTCGGATGTTGAACCCGTCCGTGCCGCCAAGTTCCACCGACTTGACCAGAAGACCGTATAAAAGCATCGAAAGGGCGAGCGTCAGCATAGCGAAGAAGATGTCGCGGTAACGCGACAGAAGGAGAGCGGCGACTGCAGCAGTCGCCGCTGCGATGACGACCGGGGCGATGAGCAGGAGGATCGCTTCGTTGATTTTCCAAAGATTGACCATCAGGCCGACGGAATAGCCGCCGATTGCGTAGTAAAGTCCTTGGCCGAACGAGACCAGCCCTGCCCGCATCATCAGCACGAGGCCGAGTACCGTGAGCCCCTTGGCAAGGCCGATCGAGATGACGAAGTTCCAGGTGGGCAGCGCCCAGGCTGCGGCGATAAGGAAAAGGGCCGCGCTGACGGCGAGAGGCACAAAGGTTTGGGCTTTGTTCATCATATCTTGCGCAACTCCACACCGGAAAACAACCCCTGCGGACGCAGGGCGAGAACGATAGCCATCACTGCATAGATGCTGAACACTTCAACTTCGGGCCAGTAGTGGACCGCAAGCGAGCGGACGAAGCCGACGATCAGTGCGCCGACGACGGTGCCAGGAATCGATCCGAGCCCCCCGATCACCACCGCGGCGAACATCATGACGACCACTTCGACGCCCATGCCAGGCGCCACGGAAATGGTCGGAGCTGTGAAGGCGCCGCCGAGCGCGGCGAGGATCGAGCCGGCCACAAAGGCCGACACTTTCCAGCGGCTGACATTGATGCCCATCGCCAGCGATGCTTCCGGATCATGGATGACGGCGCGCAGCATCTTGCCCTTGGCAGTGAATTGCAGAAACCACGTGAGGAGACCACCACTGACGATCGCCACGGCGACGATAATGAGATTGTAGGTCGGATAGACAAGGGGGCCGAGATAGACGTTGCCAAAAGCCCACACCGGGTCGGAGGCTATCCATGGATCGACACCCCAGATCAGCTTCACCACGTCTTCCAGAATGAGGAAGAGTGCGTAGGTTACCAGCAGCAGCACGACGGGATCGCGGCCCGCGAAGAAGCGCAGGACGCCCCGCTCGACGATGAGGCCGACAATCGTACCGGCGATCAGCGCCGCGACAATCATGACCGGAATGCTGCCCGCGGGCGGCAGCCCCTGGGCGAACCAGTAACCCAGCAGAGTAACCGACATGTAGGCGCCGATGGCATAGAACGTGCCATGGGCCATGTTGAGGATCTTCATCACACCGTAGATCAGCGTCAGGCCGACCGCGATGATAAAGAGCCATGCGGAATACAAAATGCCGTCAATAACGGCGCCTAGAAACGCGTTCATGCCACACACCGTTTCGAAAGGAGGGGCGGATCCATCTTTCGGTGCCTGTTGGCTCGCGAAGAGTGAAAACCGCTTCAAAGGGATTGCGGCGCCAAACGCGCGGGAAACCCCGCGCAAGCGATGCCGCGGTGAATATTTCCCGATCACTTCAACTTATTCTTGACCCACTCGTGGCTGGTCATGCCTTCCGGTGGGTTCACCTTTTCTGGAGCGTAGCGAATCACATCGACGAAGGTCAGCTTGCCATCGACGATCTTGGTGCGGCCATAGACCATTTCCTGCACAGCCTGGTTGCCCTTGCCCAGTGACATCTTCACTTCGCCCGAGGGACTCTGGAAGGTGGCGCCCTTGAGAGCAGCGGCGATCTCCTCGGTAGTCGGCGTCTTGGCGGTGTCGCCTCCCTGTGCCTTCTCATAAGCGAACTTCGCGGCAAAAAGCGTCTGCACCATGTGGTAGGAGGGATAGCTGGGCGGCGTGTCGGACTTGGCTTTGTAGGCGGTCTTGAACCAGTCGTTATAGGCGTTTTCCGGTGCAAAGATGCCGTTTGGACCGCGGGCGCCGATGATCGTGCCATCAGGGATTTGTTTGGCCTGGCGATGGATCGCCGTTTCACCTGCCGTCAAGACGACGGTGGCGTTCTTGAACAGATCGCGCGGCGCTCCCTGAAGAACGAGACCCTCAAGATCGCCACCCCAGAAACTCGAATGAATGATGTCGGGCTTGCTGCCGAGAATTGCGGAGATTTCGGTATTGTATTGGCCAGCACCGAGCTTCGGCATCTGCGAGGTCGTCAGCGTCACTTCGGGGCGAAGGCTCTTCAGTGTGCCCTCGAAGTCGTTCCAAGCGTCCTGACCCCAGGCGTAGTTTTGGTTGATGCCAGCGTAGGTATTGAATTTCTTGCCTGTCTCGTTGACGTAGAGCGCGGCACCAACGTTGTCCATCGTCGCGGTTGCAACGGGGCGGAATACATATTCGTAGTCAGCTTCCTCGAAGATGCGCGGCGTGCCGCAATCGAAGAGAAGTGTCATCGTTTTCAGTTCTTCGGCAACAGGCGCGACCGCAAGACAATCTCCCGAGGACGTGTAGCCGACGATCATGTCTACGCTCTGCTGTTCTACGAGATTGCGTAGTTCGGACACCTGCTTGGTGGTGCCACCGGCCTCGTCGATAATGACGAGTTCGATCGGACGGCCGCCAAAGCCGACCTTGTCATAAGGCGCCGGCAGCTTGCCACCGGCATTGACCTGCTGGGCAAAGACTTCGGCGGCAATCTTTGCGGGGATGCCGAAGGGTCCAGCCGGTGCACCGGACAGGAATGTCACAACGCCGATCGTGAAGGGCTTTGGCTCCTGAGCCCAGAGGCCATCGGGGGCGGTGGCAGACAGAAAGATGGCTGCAATGGTCAGAGACCACGACTTTTTCATAGATTCCTCCTCTACGGCAAATTGCCTGTTCCGGTGCAATGACACGCTTGCGTGGTAGGCCGAAGCGTCCTCTCACGCTCCGGTCACGCAACTTAGTTCATTATGTTGAACTCAGTTCATTACTGTGTATAGTGAGTATTGCAACCAACGTCAAGATGGAGGAGCGGCTGTTCAGCCAGAAGGCGAGTACAATCAGCGGCGCGAACTATTCCTAAAAGGGAAACGGGCGCCGTCAGCCTCATAAAGAATCACCGAGTACGACTTCTCCTGAACTCCGCCAGAAGCTCGCTTTTGGCAAAACTCCATCAACAAGTCGACGTGGTGAGGATTTTCGTCAGCTGCTTATGTAGCCATTCTCCTGGAGAGCGAACCGCGACATTGACACTTGCAACGGATTGACGGTGAGCCCAAATGCACGATTTTCGCAGCCATTCGGTTCGACGCGCTGCGACGGCCTGCGTTAGGGTCAAAGAGCAGCCACGTTGCTCAAGCTGAGCCAACCCCACCTGGTCTCCTTTGGTCGGCAGTAAATTTCCGCTCTCTCCAAACGCTACGCTATCCTTCGACACTGATGCGTGATGAGCTGTTATGCCCCAATTGCTCGGAAAGAATGGCGGCTGATTTGCGCATCGTCTCTCCGAGTGACTCGATAAGCGCCGGAGTCGTTTCGCTTTCCAGAAGGCTGATGGCAATGCCGGCAACCGCGCATCTCGTATGATCTCGCAGAGCGGTGCCGATGCAGATCATCCCTTCGCGAACCTGACCGTTATCGATCGAAAAACCGCGCATACGTATGTCAGCCAGCTCCTGCCTTAGCGCGGCAAGATTTTTGACGCTTCTAGAGGTGAGGGGCAAAGGAAAGTTCGCTCTGAAGAGAGCCTCGAGCTTATCCTCCGGCATTTCGGAAAGCAGCATCTTGCCTGTCGCGGTAAAGGTGGCAGGAAGGCGCATTCCAATCCGGAAAGTATGCCCCAGGGGCTGGTCGGAATTACGGCAATCAATATAGACGACTTCGTGACGGTCAAGAGTCGTCAGTGTGACCGTGTAGGGAGACAGTGTGGTTTCGGACGCGAAATAATTCCGGAAAACTGACACCATGTCCATCTCGGATAAAAAACCGTGCGCCCAACGCATAGGATGCGGGCCGAGCCGGAACGTGCCGTCCTGTTTGCGAACAAGAAGGCCAAGCTCTACCATCACGCCAAGTAGACCGTGAGCCGTACTTTTTGGCAACGACATCGCCCGGGTGATGTCGGCGGCCGACATTGCGTCGCTGGAATTGGTGATAAGATCGAGGATTGAGACCGCGCGCCTGAGCGCCGGAACAGAGTCGACGGATTTGCCGATCGCAGTGTCTTTCACTGCGGCGAATCTTGCACTTGACACTTTCGATACCTCCTGCCAGGCTGGTTCAATACACCGATATTGGTTCAATAACTTGAACTCTACGCTTGGGGGAGGTCATGGTCAATCTAAAAAAAAAGGAACTGCTGCGCGATCGATGCCTGATAAATGGCAAGTGGGTTGCGAGCTCTCAGAACTACGTAGCCGTCAAGAACCCCGCGACGGGGGAGATTGTCGGCACCGTCCCTGCGCTGGAGACGGCAGATATTGAGCAGGCGGTCGCAGCGGCCGAGATGGCGTTCCGATCGTGGCGCGCGCTTGCAGCCAAGGAAAGAGCGGCAGTCCTGCTTCGCTGGTTCGATCTGATAGTAGAAAATGCAGACGATCTCGCCGCGCTGTTGACGGCTGAACAGGGCAAGCCCCTCTCCGAAGCCAGGGGGGAAATACTCTATGCTGCCTCCTTCATTCAATGGTTTGCCGAGGAGGCAAAGAGAGTCTATGGGGACATCATACCCGCGCCCACGACCGACAAGCGCATCCTGGTTTTCAAGCAGCCGATCGGTGTCTGCGCTGCGATCACGCCGTGGAACTTCCCGGCAGCAATGATTACACGCAAGGCGGCGCCTGCGCTGGCTGCCGGTTGCACAATGGTGGTTAAGCCGGCTGAGCAGACACCCCTCACGGCGCTTGCTCTCGGCGTTCTGGCCGATCAGGCAGGTATTCCCGCCGGCGTTTTCCAGGTTGTGACAGGAAAAGCACGCGAGATCGGCAAGGTGCTGACGGAAAGCGACGTAGTCAAAAAACTCTCTTTCACCGGATCGACCGAGGTGGGGCGAATTCTGATGGCGCAGTCGGCGTCGACGATAAAAAAACTATCCATGGAGCTCGGCGGCAACGCACCCTTTATTGTTTTTGACGACGCGGACCTCGATGCCGCCGTCGATGGTGCCGTCGCTTCGAAATTCCGTAATGCTGGTCAGACCTGCGTCTGCACAAACCGTATCTACGTGCAGTCCGGTCTTTACGCTGCCTTCGCTGAAAAGCTTGCCGCGAAGGTTTCTGCGCTTAAAGTCGGTGAAGGTACGAAGATGGGCGTAACGATCGGGCCGCTGATTGATGCTGACGCCATTGCCAAGATCGAGGACCATATTAGCGATGCGGTCGCGAAGGGAGCGAAAGTGGTCGCAGGTGGCAAGCGACACAGCCTTGGTGGAACATTCTTCGAACCGACAGTCCTGACGGGAGCGACACAGGCGATGACGATCGCACGCGAGGAAACCTTCGGGCCAGTCGCGCCTCTCTTTAGCTTTGAGACAGAGGAAGAGGCGGTCGCTATGGCCAACGATACGGAATTCGGATTGGCTGCCTATTTCTATACTGAAAACGTCCGTCGGACATGGCGAGTGGCCGAAGCGCTGGAATACGGCATGGTGGGTCACAACACCGGTCAGATCTCGAACGAGGTAGCGCCATTTGGCGGCGTCAAGCAGTCCGGCCTCGGACGGGAAGGCTCCCGTTACGGAATCGATGACTATCTGGAAATCAAATATCTGTGCTCGGCAATCGCTTAAGCAGCCGACGATAAGGGGGGAGTTAATGACGATCAATCGATTCGAGTTTCGAACTGTTCCATCCATTGAAATGGCGTGGGGCGGAGCTAAGCGATTAGGTGAAATCATCGCTACGCGTTTTGGTGCGCGCAAGGTGCTTTTGGTCACCGATGGTGGCCTTGCGAAGGCCGGCATGGTTGCACCCATTGCCGCCAGTCTGGAGGCGGTTGGTTTCAGTGTGGCGATTTTCGATAGGGTTGTGCCAGATCCACCGGAAAGTGTTTTGTATGGTTGTGTCGAGGAGGCGCGGCAAGTCGCAGCCGATATTGTCATTGGTCTCGGTGGTGGCTCGTCCCTGGACATAGCAAAGCTCGCGGCGGTGCTGCTCTCGTCGGCACAACCGCTCGCCGAAATGTATGGCATCGGCAAAGTTCAGGGGGGGCGTGTTCCACTGGTTCTAGTTCCGACAACTGCGGGCACCGGTTCCGAAGTCACCAACATTTCCATCATAACCACCGGCGAGACGACCAAGATGGGAGTCGTGTCGCCGCAACTCTATGCGGATTTCGTGCTCCTGGATGCGGAATTGACCGTTGGTTTGCCGCAGGTTCACACCGCAGCAAGCGGCATCGATGCGATGGTGCATGCCATCGAAGCCTATACAAGTAAGCATAAAAAAAACCCGCTTTCGGACGCGCTTGCGCGTGAGGCGTTGCGGCTTCTCGGCAGCAATCTAATCGCTGCCTGCAAGGAGCCGACAAACCGGGATGCTCGCGAAGGCATGCTTCTCGGTGCAATGCTTGCGGGCCAGGCTTTCTCCAACTCTCCGGTGGCTGCGGTCCACGCGCTGGCCTATCCGCTGGGTGGACATTATCATATTCCGCATGGTCTTTCGAACGCCCTGATGCTAGGCCCAGTCCTTCGTTACAACGCACAGGCGGCAGCCCCGCTTTACGCCGAGCTTGCCAATGTGCTTGGAATCAAGGGAAGCGGCGACACTGCGGCCCGTTCCGAGGACTTCGTTACCCATATGCAGGTGCTGATGGATAAAAGCGGCGCGCCGCGCCGGCTCCGCGATGTCGGTGTAACCGACAACAGCCTCGCCATGCTGGCCACGGATGCGATAAAAAACCAGGGGCGCCTGCTCGTCAACAATCCGGTCGAGGTTCGGGAAGAGGATGCATTGGCGCTGTATCGGGAAGCCTTCTAAATATTCCGCAGAAATTCACCGTTCATATCACTACGGGAGGATCCAACGTGACGGATATCCGACTCTACATGCTTCAGTCCGGCACCCTGAAATGCAAAGTGCACAACATCAAAATGAATCAGGGAAATGGGGCGGATTACGAAATCCCGGTTCCTTTTTATCTGATCACCCATCCCGACGGCCACACCGTCATCGACGGTGGAAACGCCATTGAAGTCGCGACGGACCCGCGCGGCCACTGGGGTGGTATTTGCGATGTGTACTGGCCGGTGCTTGACAAGGACAAAGGTTGCGTCGATCAGGTCAAAGCTCTCGGCTTCGATCCGGCGGATGTTAAATACGTCGTGCAGTCCCACCTGCATCTCGACCATACCGGCGCGATCGGCCGCTTTCCGAATGCCACGCATATCGTGCAGAGGGCCGAATATGAATATGCCTTCACGCCCGACTGGTTTGCCGATGGCGGCTATATCCGCAAGGATTTCGATCGCCCGGGTCTGAAATGGCAGTTTTTGAACGGCACTCAAGACGATTTTTATGATGTTTATGGCGACGGAACGCTGACGACGATCTTCAGTCCTGGCCATGCGATGGGCCATCAATCCTTTCTCGTCCGCCTTCCCAATAGTGAGCCGCTGCTTTTGACGATCGATGCCGCCTACACACTCGACCATTGGGATGAAAAGGCGCTGCCGGGCTTCCTCGCATCGACGGTGGATACTGTTCGCTCTGTACAGAAGCTGCGCACAATCGCGGAAAGAACGGGGGCAAACGTCGTCACCGGTCACGACCCGGATGCGTGGTCGACCTTCAAGAAGGCACCAGAGTATTACTCTTGAGAAGTCGCTGCGGTCTGGCCGCGACATGATCCTAATGGGGCGAATAAGCCCCTTAGAAGCTGAAAAGTTTTGACCTGGATCAATGTGAAATCCGGTGACCAGGATACGTCTTTGAAAGGCTGAGGCCACCGCTTTGTTTCGTTGGTAATCCCGACCAAGGAGAAGTAAATGCGCCTGAAAGTACTTATCACTGTCGCCATGATGGCCGGCCCGGCATTGGCGTACGAGCCTTTAGTTGAGAAGCGGGAATTTACCCTAAAGAACTTCGTGACACGTGGCGGCAGGACGGTTCCCGAAATGCGGCTGGGGTACGAAACTTATGGCACGCTGAGCGACGCCAAAGATAATGCCATCCTGATTCCGCATTATTTCAGTGGAAACAGTCACGCCGCGGGAAAATACAGGGAGGCGGATGTAAGCGCCGGCTATTGGGATGCGATCATCGGGTCCGGCAAGCCCATCGATACGGACAAATACTTTGTCGTGTCGGTCGACACACCGGTCAATCTCGGTGCCAACGATCCGAACGTCATCACCACCGGACCGGCGACGATCAATCCCAAAACAGGGAAGCCTTGGGGTATGGATTTTCCAATCATGACGATCGGCGATTTCGTTGATACGCAGAAAGGGCTAATGGAGCGACTGGGGATTGAAAAATGGCATGCTGTCATGGGCGCCTCCATGGGAGGGCTGCAAAGCTATGAATGGGCGGCACGCTATCCCGACAAACTGGAGCGAGTGATTCCAGTCATTTCCTCTGGCTGGGCGGATGCGAATCTAATCGCGTGGCTGGACGTCTGGGCGTCGCCTATCAAACTGGATCCAAACTGGAATGGTGGAGATTATTACACAGGCCAGGCGCCAAAAGCAGGGCTGGCTCAAGCCCTGAAGACTTTAACACTGCAGGCAAATTCGGCAGAATGGACCGACGGTACATTTGGGCGGGACTGGGCCATAGAAGGTGCAGATCCCGGGCAGAGTTGGGCGAACGACTACAAGGTCGTCACGAAGCTGAACGAGGCGGGCGCAGCACGCGTTGCCCAGTCAGATGCGAACCATTTCCTTTATCTGGCGCGGGCCAATCAGTTGTTCGTCGCTGGACAGCCCAAAGACAGCTTGTACAAAGGGCTCCTGGATATCGATGTACCGGTGATGCTGATCTATACCGATGAAGACCTGATTTTTCCTGGAAACGCAGTGCGAGAGACAGGAACGATTATCAGATCCGACGGTACGCCGGTCGAATTGGTCGAACTGGAAGGTACGCGAGGGCACATGGACGGCTTGTTGAGCATTGCTCAGGCGGGAGAGCGAATTCGAGCATTCCTTGAAGTCAAATAGGGGGCGGGAGAGCCCTTTTGCTTAAGGCGAGCCAGCGATGATGCCGTCCTCGTGACGCTGTTCGGCCACGCCACCGTGCTCGGGGTGATAAATCAGAAATCAGTGGCCTCCGGCTAGTCCAAGCTAGCCGAGACGGTCCGCTTTACTCTCATCCGCCACGAGACATCATGGAAAACGATGAACACTCCGTTGCCGCCAAGCTCAGCGCAGCGTTTCATGATCTCGTTGGCGCCCTGAAACATCAGGATCTCGCCGACAACGTCCGCACCGGCGAAGGCGAGCTTGCGCACCTTCTCGTTCTCCCTTAGAGCACGACCTTGAAGACACCAGCCTGGAGGCCTGCGCGCTCTGCAAACACTGCGAGCGACGTGCCGAAAGCGGCGTCTCAGCGGCAGGCCTGGAGATCATGGAGCGGCCGGCTGCCATTGCCGGTGTGACCCCAGCCGTCAAGACGCTACCTTGGATCTAAAATTGTTCGTACCCACAAATTGCGCATTAACGAAAGTGCCGAGATGGACCACAAAATTCAAAGCTATCGCATTAAGGAAGCTGCACGCCGCGCGGCGGTTGCTCCATCGACGATTCGGCTTTGGGAGAAGCAGGGTCTCATCACACCGGATCGCTCGGACAAGGGCCACCGGCTGTACAACGATGGCCACTTTGCCCTGTTAAAGACTATCTCATCGCTCAGAAAAGACAGAGGTTTCAACCCGGCGGCGATCCTCGAATTCCTCAAAAATGTGAAACCTTCACCAGACGCGGGCACGCCTCGAGACTCGGGCGATGTCCTTCCGTCAATCAGGAAGCTGAACCAGTGCGAAGAAGAAAACGCCGTGTTGAAACGGAACCTCGCAGATCAGACGATGGAAAACCAAATCTTGCGGGACTTCATTCGGCGAAAACTCTAACGCCTGCTCGGAAGCGGGGTGTGGTGAGGAACATGTGCCGGGATTGGATGTCTCGATCCGGCGTGCCTATGGATTGTGGAACTTCGCTCGGTCCACTGCCGCAAACAATCACTGATCGGCGAAGATGGGTCCAGCATCTCGATCAGGCACGCGCCATGTCAATCGCCTCTGCTCGGATCGTCCCAACGACATCGGCTCGGCGCTGACAAGCCTCAGCAACGCACATCGCGACCTCCTCGCCATCGAAGCGTAGGCGGAATGACAAATTGGGCGCTTAGTGCCCCAACCATCCGCGCTTGCATCGTCCCATCTTACAAAGCGCACAGTCTGAGAATAGGTACTGTCGTCGATACTCGCGAATATACCCTCGCCCGCGAGCTAGAGGTCATCTTAGAGAAGCGGGGTGTTCAATGCTCTCCTCAGTGCCAGAGCGGAAAATGCTGTATGTGCGAAGCCTGTTGCTCCTGGCTTGGCTCACCCTGATCATGTCTCTTTTTTGGGATCCTTATTCGGCTGGGCTGACTGAGCGTGTCAATGGAAGTAGCCCATTCAGCGTAGCTCATCATGCTGTCATCGTGCAGGACGTGGAGCTTCGTGTTGAGCCGTATGCACTCGGCACTTGGGTCTTCTGGACAATCGTGATACCGATCATGCCGTTGTTCCTTATGGTATTTGGACACGAAGCATGGCGCCGCGTGTGTCCCCTGTCGCTCGCCTCCCAAATGCCGGGGCTCGTTGGCCTGCAGCTTTATAGCAGGAAAGTAGAGCGCCGCGCCGGCGACATTCGCAAGACGCCGCCAGTGATCAGCCGGCAGAGTTGGCTTGCCCGCAACAGTTTGTATGTGCAGTTCGGGCTGCTATTCATCGGGATTGTGGCCCGGATCCTCGTCATTAATACGGATCGTAAGGCCATGGCCATCGCGTCGCTGTCGATTATCAGCGCTGCGCTGCTGACCGGTTTTCTGTGGGGCGGTAAGACTTGGTGCAATTATTTCTGTCCGGCGAATATCGTTCAGAAAATCTACACCGCACCTGGAGGTATCCTCGAAAGCCATCCCCATCATTTTCGCCCCAAGCTGCCTCAATCTATGTGCCGGAATGCAAATGCGGAAGGTGACATAGGCGCGTGTGTAGGCTGTGTGGCCAATTGCGGCGACATCGACCTGCAGCGAGCGTATTGGAACGTCGTGCTCGATCCACAATTCCGGAATGTCTACTATATGTTCTTCGGTCTCATAATCGGATTTTATGGGTACTATTATCTCTACGCCGGCAACTGGGGTTATTACTTTTCTGGTGTTTGGACGCATGAAGAGGGTATATGGTCAAAACTGCTTCAACCTGGTTTTTACCTTTTCGGTCAGGCTTGGCGCATGCCAAAGATTTGCGCTGCGCCTCTCACGCTCGCTATCGCCTGCACATCGTCACTTGGCCTGGGCTGCGGACTTGAGAAACTGTACCGCCGGTGGCGCTCACGCGACGCTAGCAGGTCAGAAAAACTGAGTATTCACCACTGTCTCGCTGTCGCCGCATGGTCATCCTTCAATTGCTTCTATCTCTTCGGCGGTCAGCCCAACATCATCCTGCTGCCTGAGCTGGCTCGCCGGATCATCGATATCTCTATTGTCGTATTGAGCACAATTTGGCTGTGCCGCGCCCTTCAGCAAAACCCAGCTCGATACCAGCAGGAAAGCAGGCCGCGAACCGCTGGCTGACGCTGTAGGCAGGCCAGATGTTTAGTCCCGGCATTTGATGGAGCGGATCGAGGGTAAAGCGTTCGGGCTAGGGCTGTGAAGCCGATGCCTTGCAGATGAACTCGTAGAGTGTGAGGCCCTTGAGGGTCTTGAGCCTGCGGCCAAAGTTATAAGCGGCGACGAAGTCGACGAGGTGCTGACGAAGTTGATCGTGGCTTTCACAGTAGAAGCGTCTGACGGTGGCATCCTTGATGGTACGGGTCATCCTCTCGACTTGACCGTTGGTCCACGGATGCTTCGGCTTGGTCGTGCGGTGCTCGATATCGCTGGTGGCGCAGGTGTATTCGAAGGCATGGGCCCGGAAGCGTTCGCCATTGGCGATCGCTTCTTTGATCAGCGGGACAGCCGAGCCGCCAGCGCCGGGTGTGGTGAACTGGATGCCGTTGTCGGTGAGCACGGTGTGGATCTTGTAGGGGACGCCCGCAATCAAGCGTAGGAGGAACTCGCGCGAGACGGCAGTGGTAGCCTTCTCGTGCAGTTCGACGAAGGCAAACTTCGAGGTGCGATCGATGGCGACAAACATGTGCAGCTTGCCCTGTTCGGTGCGCACCTCGGCAATGTCAATGTGGAAGTAGCCGATAGGGTAGCTCCCATGAAGAACCTGGCCCATAGCGCATCCCACACGGAGGCGCAGGGTCATCGCCAATTGCCTCTTTCTAGAGGAATACCGTTCCATGCGTTGTTAACCCGGAAATCGTCCTTCACTTTCGATCAGTGACAGTGAATTTCGTGCATACCAACAGCGCGCGTGGAAGATCATGTCTCTTACACTGACCTTTCCGACAACAGGGTGAAACGGTACTGCCATCTCGCGCGACTCCGGTAGTCCGGAAAGATAATCGAGCCTTCCCGCCTCGATCGCCTTCTGAACGCCTCGGCCGTGGCCCGATTCCCCCGTCCGCGATCAGCGGGATATCCGGAAAGGCATCCCTATCGGCCGAACGGATCGTCCGCGACGGCTTCGCGGCGGAGAAAATCTTGTTTTTCATAGCCATCACCTACCCGTCGCGTGTTTGGAGCCATCCAACTATGCTTTCGGCCACCCTGCCTTGCGACTTCCTCGAGACGAGCAGGCCAATATGCCCGACCGGAAACTGAATCTCTTTGTAGTCGGTGCTGCCGATTTTGCCGCCGAGCGCCTTGGAACAGGTCGGCGGAATGATATGGTCGTTCCGCGCGAAGATGTTGAGCACGGGCATGTTGATCGCGCGGAGGTCGACGATGCGGCCCGACAGCTCGAACCTGCCCTCGGCCAGGCGGTTCTCCTGATAGAGCTCCTTCAGCCATTGCCGGCCGGCTGCGCCAGGGTGATCCGGCCGGTCGGCCAGCCATTTCTCCATGCGCAGGAAGTTCATCAGCCCGTCCTTGTCGTCAAGTTTGCCGAAAAGTTCGCCATTGTACTTGGTTAGCGAGTCCATCGGCCCCATGAGCGAGAAGATTGCGCCCATGAATTCGCCGGGGATGACGCCTAGCGTATCGATGATATGGTCGATATCCTCGGGCGCAAGCGAGCGCGTCCAGGTATTGAGCAATCCGGGATGGGCCGCCGCGTCGTCGATATCGGCGTGGAAGTCGATCGGCGTGACGATCAGAACCAGGTTCTTGACCTTCGCCGGATGGAGCGCCGCAAAGCAGGTGGCGAGGACGCCGCCCTCACAGATCCCGAGTAGCGTAACTCTGTCATGGCCCGTCTCGCGGCAGATTCGTTGCACCGCCTCGTGGATATAGTCGTCGACATAATCGTCCATTGTCAGCCAGCGCTCGCCGCGGCCGGGCTGGCCCCAGTCGATCAGATAGAGGTCGATGCCCTTACCGAGCAGGCCGCGAATCAGCGAGCGGTCGGGCTGGAGGTCCGCAATGGTGTAGCGGCCGATCAGGCCATAGACGATGAGGACCGGCGTCTCGACGGCGCGCTCGGCTGTCGGCTCGTAGCGGAACAGCTCCACCTTGTCCCGACGCATGACGAGCGCCTTCGGCGTCGCTCCGACATCGATATCCTCGTCGCGGATGCCGGCGAGCAAGTCCGCCGCCTTGTGGAACCTGCCTACATTCTCGGCGCGATCCTTCAGGAAGCTTTTGAAGGTGGTGTCGCGGGGTTCGGTCATGACTTATCCCTTTCCTGGTTGTCTGGCGCCACCTCCGCATCTTCGACCGGATCTCGTTGTGTCGCCTTGCAGCCGGCGCGCACCTCCCGCCTGAGTTCCGTGATCTGCCGCGCCAGCTCGTCGAAATCGTGCTGGGTCGGAACGCCGAACAGCCTGCAGACGCTGTCGGCCTTTTCCTGCTGGCGATTGTGCAGGTCCAGCACGGCGCGCAGCAATTCACGCTGCACGGCGAGGAAATCCGGCGAGCGCATGGTGCTGATCAGTTCCTCGTCGGCGATAGCGCACCACGCCTTGAAGCCCTTGCGCCAGTCGAAATCGTTGGCTTCTTCTTCCTTCGGATCAGCGAGCGACGCGCTGTAGCGCTCATATGCCTTGCTCCACGGCACGGAGGTGATGGCGTAGTAGGCCGCTGTGCGTTGGCATACGTCCACCCAGGCCGCCATCAGCGCGTAGACCTGCCGGTTAAGGTTGTCGCCCTGCGCGACGGCAAACAGGCTGCTGTCGGCCGCGCGCGTGGTGAAGAAGGGCATCATTGAGTTGAACCACAATCTTTCGAACGTCACCTGCTTGCTCCATGTTGCCGCGCCACATTTCCGTGATGCGCAGCAGGTTATGAGAGAATTCCGGCCGGTCCTCCGAACTCGGGGCCGTGGCCGGCTCACTCGCCCGCGGCCGGGCCGCGGCCCGCAAGCGCCTTGGCATAGATCGCCCGTGCCTGGTCGTAATCGAGATCACGCGGATTGTTCCCCAGTAGGCGCGTCTGCTTCATCGCATCCTCCGCCAGGCCGGAAAGATCGCCTTCGCCAATTCCGACTGCCGAAAGCGAACTTGGCACTCCGCAATCGCGGCAGAGCGCCCTGATCTCAGCGATGAAGGCAGCAGCGTCCGCGTCCTTGGATTGGCGGCGATAGCCGGGCTGGATAACCTCAGAAAGCTCGGCATAGAGCGCTTCGGCCGCCGGCCGGTTGAACTCCAACACATAAGGCAAGATCAGCGCGTTAGAGAGGCCGTGCGACACATGGAAGAGCGCGCCGATCGGATAGGCGAGCGCGTGCACTGCGGCAACCGGCGAATTGGCAAACGCCATGCCGGCCAGCATGGAGCCGAGCAGCATTTCCGAGCGCGCTTTGAGGTCCGAGCCGTCCGCGTACACCTTCCTGATGTTGGCCGCCAGCAGCGCCAGCGCCTTCAACGCGAGTTGGTCGGAGATCGGGTTCTTCTTGATCTTGCCGGTATAGGCCTCGGTCGCATGCACCATTGCGTCGATGCCCGTCTGCGCGGTGACGTCCGGCGGAAGGCCGAGCGTCAGTACGGGATCGAGGACTGCCCAGTCGGGGATGAGGCGTAGTGAGACTACCGCCTTTTTCTCGTTGGTGGGCGTCGTGACGACGGCGACCGGCGTCACTTCCGATCCGGTACCCGCCGTAGTTGGCACCAGAACCAGTGGCAGCCGCTCGCCGGTGGCAAAGCCGATACCATAGATGTCTTCGAGCTTGTCTGAAGTTTTGGCGAGATAGGCGACGAGCTTTGCCGTATCCAGTGCGCTGCCGCCGCCGATCGACACGACAGCGTCGCAGCCGCGTCCGCGGCAAATTTCTGTTGCGGCTTCGATGCTATGCGACGGCGGGTCGGCGGCTATGCCGTCGAAGACGGTGAGCGCAATGCCGGCTTCGGCAATCGCCGCTTCCGCATCGCGCGTCAGTCCCAACGCCCGCACGTTCTTGTCGGTGACGAGCAGGACATGGGAGGCCTTGTAGTCCTTGAGGAGGCCGGCGATCCTGCTGGATGCGCCTGCCTCGAAAAGGATGTTGAGGGGGGTATGGAAAGCGAATTCCTTCAAGGCTTTAGTCCTTCTGTTTGGCTCTCTCGGGCGGCAGGGCCTGCCGCTTCGAGAAGCGATCCTTGCTGTCGACCGTCCGCCGGGGCTCCCACGGGAGGTTCATTCCGGGTCGCTCTCGCCGGCGAGCAGTCGCTTGTACTTCGAATCATCGACCCGCACTGCGACCACGTGCACCCCACCGCCCTCGAAAGCGGTTTTCAGCGCCGGCACCAGATCGGCCATCGTTTCGACGAGAGTACCCTTGGCGCCATAGGCTTCGGCCCACTTCACAAAATCCGGATTCTCAAACCTAGTGCCATAATTCGGGAAACCTTTGCCCCTTTGCTTCGCTTCGATCATGCCCCAGCCGTCGTTGACCACGATGACAACGACGAGGTTGAGCTTGAGTTCGATGGCCGTCATCAGTTCCTGACCGGCCATCTGAATACCGCCGTCGCCGCAGACCGCCATTACGCGGCGCCGGGGATAGCGCAGCGCGGCCACTATCGCCGAGGGCAGGCCGGCGCCCATGGTCGCGAGCGTGTTGTCGAGCAGCAGTGTCTTGGGGTGATTGGTCCGATATCCGCGGCCGAACGGGATCTTGTATAAGCCATTGTCGAGCGCCACGATGTCTTTTTCCCCCATGACCTTGCGCACGGCGTGCACCAGCCCATCCAGCGTGACCAGTCCCATTTCTTCATCGGCGCCGTCGCAATTAAGGGCGAGGATCCCCTCGCGCAGCGGCAGCAATGCGCCGGCATTTGGCAGCTTACGCTCGAGGCGATCCGCCAGCGCCGTGACTGAAGAGCCGATGTCGCCGATGACTTCGAGGTGCGGCCGATAGGCCTGCGTGAAGGACGCAGGCTGATATGCGATGTGAATGACCTTCGGCCCGCCCTCAAGCATGATGAACGGAGGCTTTTCGCACTTGTCGTAGCCGACCGCGATGATCAGGTCGGCCTTGTCGACGGCGACGTGGACATGGTCACCTTTGGAAAGCGCCGCCGTGCCCATATAGAGGTCGGAGTCCTCGGCCATGACGCCCTTGCCCAGTTGCGAGGCAAAGTAGGGGATGCCGAGGCGACGTGCGATGTCGCGGATTTGGGCAATCGAGTGCTGGTCGAGGCGGCTTGCCGCCCCACCCACCATGATCAGCGGACACTTGGCTGCAAGAATCATTTTCGTCGCGCGATCGAGGGTTTTCGCAATCATGATTAATTCTCCTCACCTTCTTCGGCCGCAATGTCTTCCGGTATCACAACAAACATTTCCACCTGCGCGACGCGGAATGCGTCACTGAGGATCGGCTTCTGGCCGGCGATCATCACCATCGGAAATCCGCCGAGATAGGCATACGCAGCGCCGTTGGGGAGGTTGAGCCCGCCCGGGCCGCAGGTGGCGATGCAGACGCCTGGACGGCCTTTCTTCAGACTTGGAGCAGCCATAATTACTTCCTTTTCGTGTTCGAACCGACCGAGGGATCCCGCGACATCGGACGCGGCTGGTTCCGTCGCAGCCCGGGAACAATTTTCAAGCGCCGTGCCAGTTGAGCTGATTGATGGGGCAGAACGGAAGTTCGCGCTGCCGCAAACACTTAGAGGGATAAAATACCGGACCAAAGAATTATGAGGAGTGTCACGAAGCCGACAAAGTTGACGACAATGTCGCATATATGTCGTGATGTTCCTGAAGAGACAGCAAAGTGTAGGCGCCAAGGCGCAAGCACATGTCGATCGACATGAGCCGCACTTGTTGCAAATGCGGGCAATAGAAAGCGGCGCGGTGCTCTGGCAAATCGTTTGCGGTTAGAAATCTCGCAAGCAGCGTTGTGACCTACCGAGCGCATGCAGCCACCGGCGATATTAAATGGAGCCATTCGGCGGCTCAACGCAAGTCAGCAAACAAGGATGAACCGCTGGTGGAGCGCCCTACCAATTTGTAATTTTCCTTAGCCTTCGAAGTCCAATATGTAGCGCGAAGGACGTTCCAGGAACGCTCCTGAGTGCCCGAAGGGCTCTCAACCATGTTCTGAAATGGAGTAGTCCCGTGGTTGGATCAGACGATGAAGAGGTACCCAAATCTGCGGTGCTTCCGGGGGCGACGATGGTGCATCACGGCCGCCGGAACCAACCGCGCTGCGAAGTAGATCTTCGGTCGTTTATGGCGGATAAACAAACCTCGGAAGGCTGTGTTGCAATCTACCGAGCACATGCAGACAGCCGAGTCGCAAGTCTCACAAAGCTGTCGCACTGTCGACCACCAGCGACGCGGACCCGCACGTAATCCGCTAGTTAATCACCGCGCAATCGGCTTGGCACGACGAATGCTAGGACCGACCGAGGCAAACTGAGAGGATTCGACCATGCCGCAACTGCTGACCATCAACGTGAAAAATTACCAATCCCAAACGCAAAACTTCTACTTCTTCCAGCAGCCGGCGATTTATACCGGCGGCGGGCAACTGGTCGTTTCCGGTACGCCTTATGGCGCCGCCTATTCGGTGACCAAGACGACAGTCCTCCATGGGGCGCAGCAATGGCCGGATGCTCTTCCGAAGATTGGACGTCGCAGGATCAACAATTTCGTCAATCCTCTTGTGAGCACCTTGGAAACCCCGTCGATCGATGCAAGAACGTTGATTTATTAAGTTTTAGATAATCAGACGAACTACCAACGGTTCGAATCCTTTCAAAGCGAGGCACTCTAACCATGGGGAAGGGGCTGGATGACCGCCGAACGCGAACCCAAGGAAAGAACGAGGTCAGCTATCAGCGCCTCGCGCTTTTCCGCGTGAACGGCTGGCCGCCTGCCCAGCCACGCTGATTCTCCAACCTCCCGCTACGTCATTGCCCTGTCTCCAACCCGTCCTATCTCTTACGCGGGACGGTCAGCGAGAGAGGACGCGCATGCCGTTAGACAATGCGAGATTGGCTCCGATGCAGCCGGATGTATCTGTGGAGGATCTGAAGGCGGCTTTGGAACGAGCTGGAAGGAGCCGAGCCTACAAGCGGAAGACTTACGTTGCTAACCGCATGGATGCTGCAGGCATGCACAAGAACGGGAAAGGCGCTCGTGCCGGATTGCCGTCCAACTCGGTTACTTCTCAGGCGGTCCTTTCATACATGCTGCCGGGGCATGACCCGGCAGCATGCCCGATTGTTATCTGCCGCGGGCGAAGCCTCGTCGCTGGAGTCCCAAGCTAGCAGGATCGCCTTTGGAGCAAGCCCGACATTCGTCTTTTTGGGGTTGATCAGCATGGGTGTCGGCGACCGGAACAATCCACCGTCTATAATCCTGCGCCGAAGTTCTTCGTCCCGGGCGGCCTGCGAGCCGATCAGGACGAGATCGGCATAGAGTGCTCGCTCGGCGATATCTTCATCCGCCCAGGCGAATTCGGTGTAGATCTCCTGCACCTCGAAGGAGGTTCCACTCCTTGCAAGCATCGCTTTGATATCGGAAGTCCCTTACCGGCCAAGCGATCGATTTCGCGCCGTCGTTCATCGATCCAGACGGTCGAGATGACCTCGTAGGAACCGATAGGGGGTGCTGCGCCCATCGAAATCAGCATTGCGGTGAGATGGGCGCCGTGAGTTTCGCAAAAGTCGATGGCACCCTTCAGGTCTTCATCGAAGTGATGGTCACGACCAGATCGCCTTTCTTGCTGGAGATAGGCAACCCTAGCCTTTCTCGCTCTCCCACTCGTTGATCTAACGCAAAGCGGGCGATGTTCCCGCCGGCTAGGATGCATAAGGGACGATCGGTGGTTCTGCGCTGCGTGAAAAGAGCGCTCAATGACGAATGATCGAAAGCCGAAGCAACAGGAGAACGACGATGTTGGTTACAGATCGTGACAGCCAGACTGGAGGAGCCCGATTTGCCGTGCCGACGCTCGGTGAAATCGAAGGAAAACTTCTGGTTTCCGAAGTGGTCGCCACCAGCTGCCTTGGACAGCTTTTCGCTCACGCGGATGGCGCCATTATGCCTGCAATCAAACGCCGGATCAGACGGTCGCTCGAGACCCACTGCCAAGCTGAAAAACTCTGCCACGATGATACGGAAGCAGCGGTGGAATATGCTTTTCAACTGGTGGAAGCTGCGGCCGAAGCGGCCGGCAGAAAGACGACTGTCTCATCAAAGCCTGGCGGCTGCGAGACGATTCGTCGGTTGAGGGCGATGCGTGGTCCTTCCGGTCGCTAAAGCATATCGCGCAAAACTGTGCAGCGGTTTTGCGATAACGACATCCGTAAAAACAAAGACCGAAAGCGCGACGAGCGAATCTGAAAGATCGCGACGCGCTTTAGGCTTAGACAGGAGAATCTATACCCAGCATGCATATGTTTCCTGCCTTCGGCTGTTCTCACGGTGCGTGTTCGGAGCCGGCCGCTCCGAGTTCGATCTTTGGACAGCGTCGGCCAACGCCCAATGCGACAGCATGATATTGGGGTAGCACCGCCGAGCGCGAATTCGCGCAGACGCGAATGGCCGAAACCGCCCATGACAAGAAGGTCTGCTCGCAACGTCGCCGCATCGATGATCAGCCACGACGGTGTATTGGCAACGTCAGGAATGGCAACCTCCACACCGCACAGACCGTAAGCGCATGTGGTGCGCAATTGCGACGGCGTTGGCAATCATGAATTTCGAAGTCGCATCCGGATACGTGAGGAGCGGAAGAGGTGTTGCTTCATGCTAATCTCCAGACGGAAAGAGGCGAGACCTGATATTCGCCACAGGCGCCCATTCTCAATGGCGACGGCGTTGATCGATGGCTTGTAGGCCCAATCTCATCGGGCCGGCACTTGCCTTCCAGCCGGCGCAAAGCATGGGCCTTTCAAGCCAGCTAGGTCGCTGGCGTCGTTCACGAACGTGTTATCGAGGCTGCCGTCGCGGCGCTCCAGCTGCAGAGTTTTCACTCCGAAACCCGTCCAACGTTTTCCGGCTTGTTTTTGACATGTTGCCGCCATGCAAGGAGATCATCTGCGCCAATTCGGATGCGCCCATCCGGTTCGACGTCGCCGCGATCATATTTCGCGGACGCAATCCGGCTGAACAGATCGATATTTTCCTGAAGCCGGTTCTCGTCGCAACGTCGTGGCTCTGCGACCTCGAGGAGGGCTCCTTTTTCAATGACGACCATCTGATTTGCGCCGCCCGCATCCATCGCAAGCAACGCTTCGTCGCCGGAAGACTTCATCATTCCACTGATCAGCTTTAATGACATCATCTTATCTCCTGACTGGTTGATCTCCCAGGAAAACCTGCCGCAGGAAAGCTCTTAGACTCCCTCGGCAAGTTGCCTGAAACCATAACCCGGCTCGAAAAGCATACCTTGATCCACATCAACGGAAGTTGGCGTGTCAAACGATTGCAAGGTGAAATATGTGGGAGGGCTGCGGGTTTCCGGCATTATGGCTTGGGATGCTGTATTGGGATGTTCTAGCGTTTTTGACCTAGGCCGTAGTGACGATTTAACTATTTGAGCCAAATAGCGATAGCGGCGAGTTTAACGAAGCCCATGAAGTTTGCGAGCAGCTTGTCGTATCGGGTTGCGACGCGTCTGAACTGTTTGAGCTTGTTGAAGAAGCGTTCGATACGGTTTCGCTCCTTGTAGAGATCGGCATCATAGTGGCGCTGGAGCTTGCGGTTGCGTTTCGGCGGAATGACGACGTCAGCACCGGTTTCAGTGATCTTGTCGCACAGATGATCGGCATCATAGCCCTTGTCGGCAATCGTAGCCGCAGCCTGGATGCCCTCGACGAGATCGTGAGCAAAGGCGATGTCGTTACGCTGTCCGGGAGACGCGATCAGACGAACCGGAAGCCCGAGCGACTCCGTTGCCGCATGGATTTTGGTGCTTAATCCGCCCCGAGACCGGCCCAGGGCCTGGGCATCCGCCCCCCTTTAACCTTACGCGCCCCTGCCGCATGCTGGTGTGCCCGCACGATGGTGCTGTCGATCATCAGCCATTCCAGGTCTGCTTCTCGGGCAAGCATCGCCAGCATCTCATCGAGCACACCCATTTCGATCCAGCGGTAGTAACGTCGTTTCACCGAGCGGTAGTCGCCCAGTCGCTCGGGCAGGTCGCGCCAGCGGCCGCCGGAACGGGCCATCCACAATAGCGCGTCCAGAAACAATCGATTGTTCGAGCGCGGACCACGTTTGCCCCTGGTCCCTCCCGGTACAAAGCCTCTGATCCGTTCCCATTGATCATCCCGAAGGGCATCGCAATCCATCACTGACCTCCAAAAGTCAGCGTTGAATCTGATTTGCTTGCCCTTGGGAATCCCAAGAAGTTAAATCGTCGCTACGGTCTCAACCTCGCAAGCCGGCCCTCACCGGACGCATACATCAAAACTTCGGTCGGGCGGCGAGCTGCTTCCCCACATGCCTGTGGCAATGTGGCTTTCAGAGTGTTAGTCGGTACGGAACTGGGGTACTCGCTGCCTTATCGCGTTGGCGTTCATCGCGGCCAGATGAGGCGCTGACGAGTGCAAAACTGACATGGAGGCTCTTGAATGGCGATGTCGCAAGGGGCGATAATCTGCGGTGGAAAGCAGTGGTTCTTTCACTGATGGTAGAGATGCTCGTCCCCCGCAACTAACTCGCCAACCGTTAAGCCGCAGACAAAGTGACAACGACCTCGCGCTCCATGACGCCGTAAACGATTGCCACAATGAGCGATGATCCGCTTATCAACTTGCCTAGCGCAAGCTGATCCGTTCCCGGCCCCGCCGAAAAGCCTAATAATCAGCCGAGCTGCACCACGCTATGGGACACGATCGAAAGCAGCATGTGCCACTAATTTGAGGACGTCGATGACCACTGAACGCAGGTACGAACTGATATCGTTTTTTCCATCCCCTCTAACAAGTTTCGTCCTCTTTTTCTTCTTGGTGGTAAATGTCATTCCCGCTTGGGCGCAGGATCGCAGGACTGTCTCTGAACCGGCCTTGCCATTACATGTGTGTTCCACGCTGTCGCCGATGATTGCCCCGTTTGGCGGAGATGATCAAGCCGGGACCCGCCGTCTTCAGGCCGCTATCGATCACTGCGCGGTGGGTGAAGCCGTCCATTTGATCGCGGGTGATCGGGGTGGACGTTTTGTCAGCGGACCGCTGACCATTAAGTCCGGCATCACCCTCTGGCTTGAGCACGGTGTGGTGCTCGCGGCGATTGCCGATCCGCGTGCCGATGATCGCGACGGGCGTTGCGGGACGATCGATGACAAAGGCAATGGTTGCCGTCCCTTCATCCTATTTGCCGGAACGCGGGGCGGCGGCATCGTTGGCGACGGAGTGATCGACGGCCAGGGCGGCGCGACTATGTCTGGCCATGGTGAAACTTGGTGGCAGCTTGCCCGTCGCGCTCAGGCGAAGGGGGCGAGCAGAACAATCCCAGACTGATCGAGGTCGATCATGCGAAAGAGATCAGCTTCTACAAGGTGAAGCTGCGCGATTCGCCCAATTTTCACGTCGTGTTAATAGGGTTGAAGGTGCGACTTTTTGGGGAGTACAGATCGACACGCCCGCAGATAGCCGCAACACCGACGGCATTGATCCCGGCGCGTCGCAGGACATCACCATCGCTCACAGCTTCATCCGCACCGGCGACGACAATATCGCGCTCAAGGCAAGGAATGGCCCGACCAGCCATGTTTCGATCGTGGACGTTCATCTGTATTGGGGACACGGCTTGACGATCGGGAGCGAGACGGTCGCAGGTGTCAGTGACATTCTCGTCCGTGATGTGACGCTCGACGGCACGACTTCGGGCCTCAGGATCAAGAGCGACATCAGCCGTGGTGGAACGGTTAGCAATGTGCGCTATGAAAATGTCTGTTTGCGCGGCAATCGAAAGCCGATCGACTTCGATACGCACTATGACGATAAGGCGCAGGGGCGCAGCATCCCCATCTATCGCGACATCGTCTTGCATGACGTCGTGGGAGAGAGCGGAACGCTCGTCATTCGCGGCCAAGACCAGGCGCACGCGCTCGGCGTAAAGTTCGATGGTGTGCGCTTCGGCACGGATGTGACATGGCAGGTCGAGTATGCGAATCTAGCCATTGGACCGGGCGGCGCGGTGCCCCGCCCTCCTGGTCTCGCAGCGCCCGCGGGTGATAGTGTTGTCTCGCCCTGTGACAGGCGCTGGGCTCCGTTTCCGGATTCGCCGGCTGTCAAGCGGAAGACACTGCAACACACGGAAGTACCATCCTGACCGTCGGTGCTGGCGGCGCCTATTCGACTATTCAAGCCAGAGCCTCAAGACCACCGAAAGCGGCGACATCCGGGGCTATGATGCAGGCAAGAAGACCAAGGGCCGCAAGCTCGGACTGATGGTCGGTTTCATGGTACACAGCGCCGACATCCAGGATCGCGACGATGCTCCCGATCTTCTGAAATCCATCCGCCACAGGTGGCCATGGTTGCTGCATGTCTTTGGTGGCTATGCGGGCGGTAAGTTGAAGCGGCGACTGAAGAAGATCGGGCGCTGGACGGTCGAGATCATCAAGCGTTCAGACAAGGCGAAAGGCTTCGAGGTTCTGCCGCGTCGATGGGTGGTCGAACGGACCTTCGCCTAGAGAGCTAGCTCGGGAAATTTGGACAGCACGGATAAGTGGAATTTCTGCCTGACTTCGGCTTAGATGCCGGAACAGGAGATACCATGACGAGACGACCGCGCGGGAACCATAGCCCGGCCTTCAAGGCGAAGGCTGCGCCTGCCGCCATCAGGGGTGAACAGACGCTGGTGGAATTATGCCAGCAGCTCGACGTGCACGCCAATCAAATCAAGCAGTGGAAAGACCAGCTCCTTGAAGGGGTGACAGGCGTTTTCGGCGATGACGCCAAAGCGGAACCGACGGCTCCGACCGTCGATGTCAAAACCCTGCACGCCAAGATTGGGGAGCTGACGCTGGAGAATAATTTTTATCCAGTGCGCTCGGCAAAGCCGGACTGCTGAGCGGAAAGAAAATGATCAACCGCGAGCACAATCGCACAAACTGTCCGTTGTCAGCCAGGCGAAGCTTCTCGGCTTCAGTCGTGGCAGCCTCTATTATTCGCCGCGTCCTGTGTCAGACGGCGATCTGGCCTCGATGCGGCGGATCGATGAACTGCATCTCGCTTACGCGTTTGCCGGGTCGGATGTTGCAAGGGCTTTTGAAGGCAGAAGGGCTTCAGACAGGGCGGCTTCACGTTGTGACAATGATGAAGAAGATGGGCATTGAGGCGATTTACCGTCGTCCCAACACCTCTAAACCGACACCTGGTCACAACGTCTATCCATATCTGCTTAGGAAGCTGGCGGTCACCAGACCCAATCAGGTCTGGGCAATGGATATCAGCTATACTCGACGCCTACATTCACCCCTTGACCGGCAGACGCCGGATCAGGCTTACTTCAACGCGCTGACGCCAATGATGGTGGCGGCATAACCGAGGCGGAAATCCACTTAGCGAAACGCCGCAATCTGTTCAGACAAACCGAACCATCTCTGTTCACGATTCGCTTGTTGAACTGGGACACACACGCCTGATAGTGTCAGGCTACGAAGCCACGGCCCTTCACTTTGAACGCTTCGCTTCCGATCTGAGCGTGTCAACACCGGAGTAAAATCCGGCCAGGCGGCGGAGTAAAACCAGGTCACTAGCGGCGCACGCATGAGACCTTCGGGAGGGCGTAGCCCGAGCGGCGGCCTCATGTGTGCGCGGCGATTTTCTGACGAGGTGAAATTACCTTTGCCCAGGTAGGCCTCCTGCCTCAAATTCTAGGGGCTATTCATGCATCGATTGTCTCACCGTCCTTACATGGAGACGACTGCATGGCTCTGAGGCGATGTTTCGAGCGCCTTGAGCTTTGCTCTCGCCGCCTCAATCATCTTCTGATATTCATCAGCAAGTGACTGGTACTGAACAGGATCTAGCCTGTCATTTTCGAGCTGGCTCAGCAAATCCTCGCTCTTCTGAACGAAGGCCGTAATCTGGTCTTCATAGAGCTTCGTAATCGTAATTGACCCCTGCTGTGAAGCTTCCTGCTCGGAGAAATGCACCTCAAAAGTGTAGATGTACTCGCTTATCGAATCGCTGTTGAAAAATTCGGTCGATTTGAACGAGTCTGCCGAAACTGCTGCGAATAGCCGGAAACCGTTGCCAAGCGGCTCGGTTTTTAGTTCTGTATTGTAAGTTAGCGAACTCGATGAGCCGAAGCTTTCGATTACACCGGACAGCACATCGAACACTTTCGAGGTCATGTAGAGTTCGAGGTTCGCCATACCCTTGATTGCCGCACCCATCTTTTCGGTTTCGGCTTCCATGTTGATGCCATTGGGCATGTCCTTGGAGTTGCCAAACATCGCCTTGCCGACGGCACCGATGATCTTCTTAACATTGTCCAACGACCAATCAGAAGACCGTATGAATTCAGTCTTTTTGCCCTTGATGTATACCTGATGATGCCACCCATCCGTTTTATAGGTATTATTGATTAAATTCTGTAGTTCCATTTCGGTTCCGGCGGCTTTCTGATCGAGCTGAGATTCAAGCGTCTTCAGGTAGTCGTTGAAGGCAGTTTGCTTTGCAGCAAGTTCCGCGATAGATGGGGAATGTCCCACTTTCATTCTCCTCAATTCATGACTTCGATAATTAGAGTACTTCTAGTCTCAGACTAAACGACGCGCTTACCTTCGGGATAATTCCTTATATCTTCGCCCAACGACCCAAGCGCCAGCCGCAAAAAACGGGAAAACATCCCATCCGCCTCATCGATCCGCCGCCCGGGCATCAAGCTACAGTACGATCCACTTGCCATCTAAGGACGGCACCTCGACGAAATCTTCCGACGCCCACACGGTTGCGTTTTGAAAGCTTTCCTTCACGCTTCGCGCAAAGTTCCCGTAGAGGAAAAGCCGCCCCTCGCTCGCGGTCGAGCAGGCGACGACATATATGGTCTCGGGCTCATCGGGCATCTTGGAGAGCTGTTTGCAATAATTCTTCCAGGTCGTGGTGCCGCTAACACCGTCAGGACCGCCATGCCCAACGATGACGAGGAATTTCTGCGAATCGCCGTTTCCTTGCTTTGATGCGCTGTTCTCGGTGATTAGTTCGAATTCGCCCGTGGGCTTACTTATGCAATTTTGGCGGCCATTCATAATCGCGTCGACAGCCTCTTTTACAGTCGTGTCTTGCATATCTATAGATACGATCTGGTACATGTCTTACTCCTCCTGGTTGAAGCCTGCGTCGCCATAATTAGCCCGCCAGTATCGTGTTGAGAAGATCGCGCTTGACCGTCTGCACGGTCTGCCAGTCATCCTTCAACATGCCGCCTGTATCGCCGCTGTTGGGGTTGAGTGCCCAGTACGCGAATGAGATTCCCAGTTTACCGGCAGAAAGGTCATTGCTGCCATCCCCGGTGAAATCGCCGTTCAGGTATTTGCAAAGGTTTGCCGTCCATTGTTTTTCAAGGTCGCCGTGGGGCGAGAGTGTCGGATTAACCGCGCCGGTGCCGTCCGACCCGTACTTGCCGCCGAACTCGCCCACCCAGATAGGCGCGATATTCCGCTCGAAGGTGAAGCCCCAGTGAGCCCGCCAGAGGGCGTAGAGATTGTTTGGCCATCCTGCCGGTGCTGTCTGGCCATCGTAGGCAAGCCACGACTGCACGCCGACGCTCTGGCCATATTCGTGCGGGCTGTAGGCCAGCCGTCCGGAGCGGGTGAGCACAACCGGGCGTGTCACTACACCTCCAAGTGCCCCACCCCACCAGAAAGCGCGGCTGGCATCACTACCAACGCCTTCGCAGAAGATGATCCAGTCAGGGGCGATGGTGTGGATTTGATTGCCGCACTCCTCGACGTACCCGGCCCACGTCGCCCAGTTCAGGTCATGCGGCTTGTTATGCACGTCCGCGCCGACAACGTTGATTTTGCCACCATAGCGGTTAGCCATGATTGCCCATGACGCTTGCCAGTTCGCCAGCGTGTACCCGATACCCGCTGGTGAACCGTCCGCACCCACGCCTGCGGTGCGCCGGTGATGGTCGAGGACAACATAGATTCCGCTCGCGAGGCAGTAGTCGATGATTTTATCGAAGATCTGCAGGGCTGTCCGGCCCAATAAATCCGGGTTAGTCGATGCGCTGATGACGGATGACGGCGGTACCGGGTTGCTGGTGGCCATATACCCGGAGAACGGCAAACGGATGCAGTTAAAGCCCAATTGTTTAATCTGATCGATGATGCCGCGCCATGACCGCCCCCACGTGCCGTGCGGGGTATAGTTTTCCCCTTCTGCCCCAAACCAGTTGATGGATTTGAGGCGAATAGCTGCGCCGTTCGACTGCACAAACTGGTTGCCGCTGGTGCGTATACGGCGCAGGCTCATGTCGAGATTTTCTTCGCCGGGAACGCCGTAGCTCGATTTTACACCCAATTCCTCCAGCGTCCGGACCAAGAGGTCGGACCCCTTGACCATACGCTGTACGCCATCAATTTTGGTTTTATCGGCCGCCATTTTGACCTCCAGGCATTTTTTTGGTTGATGCTGCGACGCGGTGGAGCGGTTCCCAACTATACGATTTAGGCTTTTGGCTTCTTACCTTTTGGCTTCTTCTTTGACTTGACGATGATATCCGGCCGGTCCTTCTGCTTGCCGTAATCCGCCTTTCCAAATGCAAATTTCTTGTCCTTGAGCTTTGCGAAGGACGCTTTTTTCTTTTTCGCAAACAGGATCAATCGCGTGAACTCGGTCTTTGGGTCGCAGTCGGCGGTGAGGATTTTCTGCCCAAGTTCCACGGCGTGCACCAGCCCATCCAGCGTGACCAGTCCCATTTCTTCATCGGCGCCGTCGCAATTAAGGGCGAGGATCCCCTCGCGCAGCGGCAGCAATGCGCCGGCATTTGGCAGCTTGCCCTCGAGGCGATCCGCCAGCGCCGTGACTGAAGAGCCGATGTCGCCGATGACTTCGAGGTGCGGCCGATAGGCCTGCGTGAAGGACGCAGGCTGATATGCGATGTGAATGACCTTCGGCCCGCCCTCAAGCATGATGAACGGAGGCTTTTCGCACTTGTCGTAGCCGACCGCGATGATCAGGTCGGCCTTGTCGACGGCGACGTGGACATGGTCACCTTTGGAAAGCGCCGCCGTGCCCATATAGAGGTCGGAGTCCTCGGCCATGACGCCCTTGCCCAGTTGCGTGGCAAAATAGGGGATGCCGAGGCGACGTGCGATGTCGCGGATTTGGGCGATCGAGTGCTGGTCGAGGCGGCTTGCCGCCCCACCCACCATGATCAGCGGACACTTGGCTGCAAGGATCATTTTCGTCGCGCGATCGAGGGGTTTCGCAATCATGATTAATTCTCCTCACCTTCTTCGGCCGCAATGTCTTCCGGTATCACAACAAACACTGGCCCCGGCTTTTCCTCCTGCGCGATGCGGAATGCGTCACGGAGGACTGGCCGGATCATTTGCAGCGACTCGATTTGTACTGCGAGCTTGGTCAGCGGTGTCATCACGGAGACGAGGTCGGTGTTCTGAAAGTGCCCATGGAGGCTGCTGTTGATCGGCTTCTGGCCGGCGATCATCACCATCGGAAATCCGCCGAGATAGGCATACGCAGCGCCGTTGGGGAAGTTGAGCCCGCCCGGGCCGCAGGTGGCGATGCAGACGCCTGGACGGCCTGTGAGCCGGCCTTCGGTGGCGGCCATGAGGGCCGCACCCCACTCGGTGCGGGTCGGCACGAACGTGATGTTCGAATTGCGCAACGAGTCCATAAAGTCGAGGATTTCCTCGCCGGGGACGCCGTAGACGCGCACGACCCCCCATTCCACAAGCTCCGCGACGGAGAGGTCGCTTACCTTCATGCGCAGTCCGCACTTAAGGCCGGGTGTTTTCGTTTGGCGCTTCATATCCACTCTCCAATTCAGTGCTCTGGTCCGTGGCGTCGACGAAATCCCAGGTGGAGGTCCTCGCCGGGGGGGCAGTAGATGCGCTGGACCCCCATTTTCACAAGCTCCGCGATGCAGTCGGATGCCTTGATTGCGCGTTTTTCCGAGTAGGGCATGCTGTTTTCCTTTTCGTTAGACATAAATGCCGGATGCTGACCGGTGGCACGCACGGTTACGCTTGGACGTGGAGGCGGCCCCCCACTTGGCGAAATCGGCCTTCCCGAACCTCCACCTGTTCCCTCTAACCCGCTTGACGAAGAACGCTTCTTTCCGGCGCAGAGCAGCCATTATCACTTCCTTTTCGTGTTCGAACCGGCCGAGGTGATGCCGCGACATCGGACGCGGCTGGTTCCGTCGCAGCCCGGGAACAATTTTCAAGCGCCGTGCCAATTCAGCTGATTGATGGGGCAAAACGGAAGCTGGTGCTGCCGCAAACACTTAGAGGGATAAAATACCGGACCTAAGAAATATAAGGAGTGTCACGAAGCCGACAAAATTGACGACAATGTCGCATATATGTCGTGATGTTCACGAAGAGACAGCAGAGTGTAGGCGCCAAGGCGCAAGCACATGTCGACCGAATGAGCTGCACTTGTTGCAAATGCTGGCAATGAGAAGCCGCGCTGTCCCTTAGCGAAATTGGATGGCCATGGTTTACCCAGAGGCACTCTTTCGCGTTGACGTTTACCACGATCGTGCATCACGCTCGCCGAAACCAACAGGGCTGCGGCGGATATCTTCGGTTGTTTGCGGCGGTTAAAAAATCTCGGAAGCGGTGCTGCAACCTAGCGAACGCATGCGGACACGCGTGTCGGAAAACTGACAAAGCTGTCGCACTGTCGACCACTAGCCAACCCGACCCGCCCGAAACTCGCGAGCTGATCACCCTGCAATCGGCTTGGCACGACGAGTGCTAGGACCGACCGAGATACAAAAACTACATTCGGTTGGAGCCAAAGACAGCATGAATATCGTGGTCTGCATAAAGCAAGTGCCTGACTCCGCACAGATCTGGGTTCATCCGGTTGCAAACGCGATCATGCGCCAAGGCGTGCGGAGGTAATAGCTATGAAAACCAAGATTTTGTCCGCCGCCGAAGCCGTCGCGATGATCCGCTTGGGCAATACGGTCGTTTTCTCCGGCTTTGTCGGCAACGGCACGCCGGAAGCGGTGATCGCCGCCCTCGAGAAGCGTTTCCTCGAAAGGTGCGAACCGCGCGATCTCACCCTCGTCTTTTCCGCCGCCCCGGGCGACGGCAAAGACAAGGGCCTCAACCGGCTGGCGCATCATGGGCTGGTGAAATGCCTCATCGGAGGGCATTTCGGGCTGGTGCAGAAGCTGACGCAACTGGCGCTCAGCGGCAAGTGCGAGGCCTATAATCTGCCGCTCGGTGTCATATCCCATCTCTACCGCGAGATCGCCGGGGGCAAGCCCTGGCTGATGTCGAAAGTCGGGCTTGGGACCTTCGTCGACCCGCGCAACGGCGGCGGCAAAATGAATGCCAACACGACGGAAGACCTCGTCAAGCTGAGGGAAATCGACGGCGAGGAATGGCTCCTTTACGAAACGTTTCCCATCGATGTCGTCATCCTGCGCGGCACGACTGCCGATCCATCCGGCAATGTCACGATGGAGAAGGAGGCCGCGACGCTCGACAACCTGTCGCTCGCCATGGCCGCCAAGGCCTGCGGGGGTATCGTCATCGTGCAGGTCGAGCGCATCGTCCCCGCCGGCTCGCTTGAGTCACGCGACGTCAAAATCCCAGGCCACTTGGTCGACTACGTCGTCGTGGCCCAACCTGAAGATCACATGCAGACCTATGCGACCCATTACAACGGCGCCTTCTGCGGCGAATTCCGGGCGACACTGGACAGCGCCCCCTCCATGAAACTGGATGCATGCAAGATCATCGCGCGGCGCGCCGCCATCGAACTGCTGCCGGGCGATGTCGTCAATCTTGGCATCGGCATACCGGCAGGGATTGCGGCGGTCGCGGCGGAGGAGAAGATCATAAGGTCCGTCACGCTCACCACTGAAGCCGGTAGCATCGGCGGCATCCCGCAGGCCGGGCTGGATTTCGGCGCGGCCGTTAATCCCGAATCGATCTTAGACCAGAACCAGATGTTCGATCTCGTCGACGGCGGTGGGCTGGACGTAGCCTTTCTAGGATTCGGGCAGATCGATGCGCATGGCAACGTCAATGCCAGCAAGTTCGGTGGCGGCTTCCCCGGCGCGGGCGGCTTCATCAACATCTCACAGAACACCCGCCGGCTCGTCTTCTGCGGCATGTTCACCGCCGGTGACCTGCTCACCGAGGTTAAGGATGGCAAGCTCGCCATTCTGCAGGAAGGCTCGATCATGAAATTCGTCGAAGAGGTCGACCAGATCACCTTCTCGGGCAGACATGCCCGCGAAAGGCACCAGACCGTGCTCTTTGTCACCGAGCGCTGCGTCTTCTCACTAACGCCCGAGGGGCTGGAGCTGACCGAGGTCGCGCCGGGTATCGATATCGAACGCGACATCCTCGCCCATATGAAATTCCCGCCCATCATCCGCAAGCCGCGCCAGATGGCAGCGGCGATATTCAACGACAGTCCGATGGGTTTCAGCAAGTTCCATCCGACGCCTCGTAACCCTATCATCTGAGGAGAAACCAGCCATGTCCACATCACAGACCCCGGATATCCAGACGCTGACCAACCAGATCAATGAGATGCTCGCCAAGTTCAACATGCCAGGCGTCGATCCGGCAGCACTTGTTGAGGAACAGGCCAGGAATATCGAGGCCGTCGTGCAGGCCACGCAGGTTGCCAACAAAGGCGCCTACGACGTCGCCGAAAAGCAGCTGGAATTGTTCCGCGCGGCTTCCTCACTGCTCCTGATGATGTTTGCTGATGCGGCCCTTACCCCCAAGGAGCGTGCCGAACTGGCGAAACAGGCTTACGAGATGGCGCTAATGCGCGAGGTCACCAGCATGGCGGCCGCGGCCAGCGAGAACGCTTTCGCCATCGCCCGCAAGCGGATGACCGAGAATTTCGAGGAGTTTCGCAAAGCCGCGACACTCCGAAAGGATAGGTGAGGCCGGCCTGTCCAAACGGAAAGCATAACTCGTGCATGACGATCCTCCACCCGTCGAGGCGATGGGGGAGCTGCGAAGAGCGTACTAGGAGGGATAACGACAATGAACAGCAACAAGCGGGCGGCAGGCGTCTACCCAGTTTCGAAGGAATGGGCCGAACGAGCGTTTATCGATGCGCAGCGCTACGAGGCGATGTACGCGGCCTCGATTGCCGACCCCGAAGAGTTCTGGGGCGAACACGGCAAACGCATCCACTGGTACAAGCCTTACAGCACCGTCAAGAACACCTCGTTCGAGCCGGGCAAGGTCTCGATCAGGTGGTTCGAGGACGGCACCACCAACGTCTCCTATAATTGCATCGACCGGCATCTGCCCGAGAGGGGCGACAGGGTTGCCATCATCTGGGAAGGGGACGACCAGGAGGACGCCCGAATCACCTATCGTGAACTGCACGCCCATGTCATGAAATGGGCCAACGTCCTGAAGTCGCAGGGCATTCGTAAGGGCCACAGCGTCACCATTTACCTGCCGATGATCCCCGAGGCGGTCTATGCGATGCTCGCCTGCTCGCGCATCGGCGCGATCCATTCGGCGCTCTCCACCAGTTGCCCGCCCAAAGTCCTGGCAAGCCGCATCACTGATGCGGCGAGCACCGTCGTGGTCACCGCCGACCAAGGCCAGCGCGGCGGGCGCAAGTTGGAGCTGAAGGTCGAATTGGACGCTGCGCTGGACAAGCTTCCCGAGGTGGTGACAAGCGTCATCGTGGTCAAGCGCACCGGCGCGCCGGTCGGCATGCTGAAAGGCCGCGACCACTATTATGACGAACTCTCCGAGACCGTCCCTGATCAATGCCCTCCAGAGGAGATGAAGGCAGAAGACCCGCTGTTCGTCCTCTTTACGTCCGGGTCGACGGGCAAACCGAAGGGCGTGGTGCATACCACAGGCGGCTATCTCGTCTATGCCGCCATGACGCACCAATATGCCTTCGACTACCACGACGGCGATATCCACTGGTGCACCGCCGAAATCAGCTGGATCACCGGCCATAGCTACATTGTCTACGGGCCGCTCGCCAACGGTGCGACGACCCTCATCTTCGAGGGGATCCCAACCTATCCGAGCGTGTCGCGCTACTGGGACATTATCGACAAGCACAAAGTCAGCCTGTTCTACACCGCCCCAACGGTGATCCGCTCGCTGATGGGATCGGGCGAGGACGCGGTGAAATCGTGTTCGCGTGCCTCGCTCCGCCTCCTTGGTTCAGTCGGCGAGCCCATCGACCCGAAAAGCTGGGAATGGTATCACCGCGTCGTCGGCGACGGTCGCTGCCCGATCGTAGACACCTGGTGGCAGACCGAGACCGGCGGCATCCTGATCACGCCGCTTCCCGGCGCCACCGACCTGAAGCCGGGCTCCGCCAGCAAACCCTTCTTCGGCGTCAAGCCTGAGATCGTTAATGCGGCCGGTGACGTGCTCGGCGGCGTTGCAGACGGAAACCTGGTGATCGCCGACAGCTGGCCGGGCCAGATGCGCACCCTGTACCGCGACCACGACCACTTCGAGCAGGCATATTTCTCCCTCTATTCCGGCAAATATTTTACCGGCGACGGCGCCCGGCGCGATGCAGACGGCTATTACTCGATCACCGGCCGTGTCGACGATGTCATCAACGTCTCCGGCCACCGCATCGGCACGGCGGAAGTCGAGTCCTCCCTAGTCGCCCATGCCAGAGTTTTGGAGGCCGCGGTGGTCGGATATCCGCACGACATCAAGGGGCAGGGCATCTATGCTTACGTCACCCTTATCGACGGCCAGGCTGCCTCTGACGACCTGCGCAAGGAACTCGTTTCCTGGGTGCGCAGGGAGATCGGCGCGACCGCCACGCCCGACAAGATCCAGTTTGCACTCGGCCTGCCGAAGACAACCTCGGGGAAAATCATCCGCCGGTTCCTGCGCAAGATCGCCAAGGACGAGTTGACCGCACTCGGCGACACCTCGACGCTCACCGAGCCTTCGGTCCTCGAGCACCTGATCGACAACCGACTGAATCTGAACGATGGTGACGACAGCACAAGATGAACAGGTGGGTTCCGGCGCGTTGCCGCACTGGGACCCACGTCGGGCCAGAGAAGGAAGTCCGCCGCCAGACGGACGTGGGAAACGATGAGATTGATCACGGTTGGACCGCCGTCGCGATCACTACCTGTGTAGCTTGTCTGCCTACATTCACCAAAAGGGGCCTCCATGCTTATCGATGCGATTTCCGTTGGCAAGAACCCGCCGGACGACGTGAATGTCATTGTCGAGGTGCCAGTTGACGGCCGGCCGATCAAGTACGAAATGGACAAGGAAGCCCGCGCACTCGTAGTCAAACGCTTCCTCTCCACTTCGATGACGTATCCGGGAAATTATGGCGTCGTGCCGCGCACGCTCTCAGAAGATGGCGACCCGATCAAGGTCTTGATTGTGAACACCTGGCCGCTCGTTGCGGGCTGCGTCATCAATGTGCGTCCGATAGGTGTTCTGGTCATGGAAGACGATGGCGGCAAGGACGAGAAGATCATCGCCGTGCCGGTAGCGAAGTTGACGCGCTGCTACGACAAGGTTGAGAACTACACCGACCTACCGGAAATTTTGGCGAAGCAGATCGAGCACTTCTTTTCGCACTACAAAGATCTGGAGGCCGGCAAGTGCGTGAGGATAGCCAGCTGGCAGGACGTCAATGTCGCAAAGAAGATAATTAGCGGTGCGGTCGGCCGCTACAATTCGCAAAAGTGATCGCCAATCGGGAGAGCCAAAACGGGTGGCGCGAACTGGTCATCGGCATCTTAGGCCCAGTCATTGCGGCCTGGACCGGAGGCAGCTGATTATGGTTCCATAAGTATGCTTACGCCACTTTCACATGTAAGGGGGGTGGGTTCAAGGATGAAGTGCGACTTGCAATAGATAACAACGGTTTATCCTTGCAAGGAACGAGACATGAAGCGCACCTACTCCCAGATCGATATCGATGAACGCCGCAAGATTGCCCGCTGGCGCACGGCTGGGGTCAGCGTTGATGTGATCGCCGAGAAGCTGCACCGACATCGCTCAACCATTTTCCGTGAGCTGCGCCGCAATACGTTCGAGGATCGTGAGATGCCGGACCTCAACGGTTACTACTGCGTGATGGCCAATGACATGGCGCGAGAACGGCGTGCCAAGCTGCGCAAACTTGCCCGGTTCGCGCAGCTCCGCCAATCGGTGATCGAGCGCATCATGCATGGTTGGTCGCCGCAACAGATCGCCGGCCGATTGCAGCTTGAGCGCCATCCGATCTCCGTCAGCCATGAGACGATCTATAAGTTCGCCTATTCCTCGGACGGTCACGCCATCAAACTGTGGCGACACCTGCCGGAGCATCGTGCCAGACGCCGGCCGCGGCACGCCAGACGCCGCCATGGCAAGCGGTTCACCCCGGATGTCAACATTCTCTACCGGCCAGACGCCGTCGCCGAGCGAAAACAGTTCGGGCATTGGGAATGCGATCTCATCCAGTTTCGCAAGAAGTTCGGAAAGGCCAACGTGACGTCGCTGGTCGAACGGGTCAGCCGGTTTGTCGTCTTGCTGCGCAACAATGACCGGCAATCGAGGCCGGTGATGGACGGCCTGATCCAGGTGCTACAATCCCTGCCCCACCTCGCCTGTCGCTCGATCACCTTCGATCGTGGCACGGAGTTCACCGACTGGCCTTACCTGCAGGCCAGCATCGGAGCGCAGACATGGTTTTGCGATCCGCAATCCCCGTGGCAGAAGGGCACTGTCGAGAACACCAATAGACGGGCCAGGAAATGGCTTTCGAGAGAGGTCGATCCACTGTCTCTCAGCGACCGCGATCTCACCGAGATCTGCAACCGCCTGAACGCAACGCCACGCAAATGCCTCGGCTACAAAACGCCGGCAGAAGTCTTCCGCCAGAAACTCCTCGCGCAAATCAGGCGTACCGGTTAGCCTCTCAAAGCCCGCAGGTCGCGGTTCAGCTTGAACTCACCATCGTACGCCGAGCGCTCGCTCGAGCCCGCCGCGCTTGCTCACGATCCTGCCTCTCCCCCCGATAGAGCCTCTTGCTGTTTATTGTGAAACCAATGATCAAGCATCACCAGAGCCAGCTTCGTGATTTAGGGCGTAAATACACCTAAAGGCTCATAAAAGTCTTCGTTACCCATGTGCTCGAGAGTGCCTAATTCCCTGCCATAACAAACAGCATCATACACTTCCATCGCGGTTTGCATGTTCTTCGATTGGAATTGACTATCCGTGGCCATCGGGTGCGTGTGGAGGAACTCATCATCGACCTAAGATGTTGGATTCTCTGCCAAGAATGGGCGCTTATCATGCTGATAGAGCAATTCGTATGCGAATGAACCGCTTAAAGCTATGCGACCGGTCAACTGCGAGATGTTTGTCGAAATATTCGTGAAGCGCTTACGAATACCTGATACGCTAAAGTTATACACAGTCGTTTGCCGATAGCTAAAATACAAAAGCTTAGTGCGGCGCGATTACCAAAAGATATTAAAAAATATATTATTGTCTTAGTTGATCTATGGCGAGGCCCCGTCTAGATCTGGTCAACACTCGGCACGGGGGCCTACCCCGGTCAGCGACGGGAGGCTTAGATGAACCGATGTGACAAGATGCACCCAGACAGTCCCAGAATTGAAAGGCCAATAATAAAGGTTGCCCTCCTAATTGGGGAGCGTGACCTAGGCCTCTTATCATCAATATTGAAATTAAGCGGCGAACGATTGCAATAGCAGACAACTGGGGCTGCAGCTGTAATACAGGCCAGCGAACTCGCTCGGGTCAAGCTCGTGCCGGTTATAAGGAGGTCAGATAATTTCGACCTTGAAATCGGAACGATGCCCGATATGAACGAATGAGCTGCTGTAGGGTCCTAAAGGACATCGACAGAGGAAACTATCAAATGCGGTGTTGCAAGAACGCGCCCCAACGTCGCGGGGACGACTTGAATTTTGCTACTGAACCAGAACCTGCAAAGGCAGATATTGCCTACGACGCTATTCTAAGATTACTCCGCAGTTACGGCCGTGTGCCGGAACAACATCTCAGAGAGCAGGATCTGGCATATAAGCTCGATCTTGGCCGAACGCCAGTTCGCGAAGCACTTCAGCGGCTCGCAGCGGAAGGGAAGATCCAATACATCCCTCAAAGAGGATTTTTCACGAGGCCAATGTCGGAGGGCACGCTGTTAGATTTTTATGTTGTTGGACGTGAGACCCTGATCTCGGCTTTAAAACGAATGCGGCCGCGCGTAAGAGAGAGCTGCGGGGTGACCGACACGTTGTCCCCCGACGAGCTCGCCTTGAGTGCCGAATCAATATTTACTAGCATCGCCGAAGAAGCATCGAATTGCGAGGCTTGCAAAATCGTTCACCGATTCTGTTTTTGCACTCATCCTCTGCGAATGGAGATAATTACGTCGGAACTTCGCCCTGCGTTCGTTGAAAGCCTCGCGAGATTAGATGGCGTGATGTCTAAAGTAGGCGCGGCAGCGGACCACATCGAGTCTGAGTTGATGCACCATCTTGATTTAGAACAGGGTGCCGTTCCGAGAGTCGTACGAGAGGTGAACGAACGTGGATTAACAGGTTTCCCTCGGCCGGCTTGAATCTTGTGATATCGCATAACCTGTGGCCCTAAGGCGAATCCACTCGACGCTGCACGAGTCCGTTCTAAAGACCTGTTGCAAAGACGATGCCTCAGCGGAGGCGACTTTCGGGGGCCGTACTCGGGCAAGCAGTAGCAGCGGGGAGCTGTTTTGATCGCTGCAATGCTCGAAAAAGAAACAAAGCGGCTGATCCTATGACGGTTGAGGACATCTCTGCATGAGCTGCTTCTCACAGTCCTTTGACGAGGCCCCGCCCCTATTCGCCTCACAATAAGCTCCAGCCGACCGAAGGCAGATGCGGGTTCCTGTGGCCACTATCGGCCATCATCTCCTCGCCGGGCTGAGTGCGATCAGAGCACGACCGCGACGTTGGAGATTACGCCGTTCCGACTGCGTGAGGCGCTACTGCTTGCGCGCAATATCGGATCTCTCGTGCCGGTGACGTGAAGGTTAGCATGCCTCCCGCAGCAGGTCGACGCGATCGACGAGGACGACCTTGCCTCTGACTTCGACCCCCGACGGGGCGAGCGCCGCAAACGCGCGGGAAAGGGCTTCCGGCGCCAGTCCCAGTTTGCCGGCCAGGATTCGCTTGCGGTAAGGAAGGCGGAACGTAACCCGCGAGGTGGCCGCCGAGGCGGGGCAGCGGCTCATAAGGTAGTTTGCCACCCGTTGCGCGGCTGTGAGCAAGCGGTCTCCCGCAATACATTCCATCGCGCCGAGCAGGTGCCTGACCAAGATTCGCATGACGTTGCGGTGTACGACCGGGTGTTGGTCGGCGAACGCCTGCAAGTCCGCAAGCGCAAACAGCGCGACCTCAGCCCCGTCGGCGGACCGCGCGCTGTAAGCGTAGGAGCCGCCTCCCGAGAGTAGATACTCTCCAAAGGTGTCGCCCGGCTCGCACACGCAGATATCCGCCTCGCGCCCGGCGGATTCCGATTTTGAAAGTCGGACAAACCCGTTCATGACGCAGTAGACGAACGATGCCTGCTGGCCCTCGGCTATGATCTTCTCGTCAGCGGCGAAGCTTCGAAGCTCCGCCGTTGCGGTGAATTGCTCCACAGTCGCCTGATCCAGGCCAGCAAACAGGTCAGACTGCAGAAGTACAGAATTTTTCGCAAGCATCCATCTTCCTTTCGTGTTTGGACCCAGTGTGCGGTCAGGGTTCTCGTTGATCGGTTTCGTCCTCGGCGAGGATTCGCCAGGCGGCGCCTTGAAGGTCGTCATACTGGCCGCTCTTCAGCGACCAAAGGAATGCCAGGAGTCCTATTCCTCCCATCAGCAGCGCGATCGGTATGAGATAGTTCAACATGTTCATGCGGCTTTGACCTCCGCACTCCTGCCGATCCCTCCTCGAATGTGCATATCCGGACGCTTGCTGAGGGCGTTCAGCCGCAGTGCGTTGGTCACGACGATGATCGAAGATGTCGACATTGCCACCGCCGCTATCAGCGGCGTCGCCAATCCGGCGATGGCGATCGGCACCGCCAGAACGTTGTAACCAATGGCGAGAGCGAAGTTCTGCCGGATGAGGCTGGCGGATCGTCGCGCAACGGCGATCGCTTCCGGAACAGCGTCAAGGCGATCGTTGAAGAAGACGAGGTCGGCCGCCTGTCTGCCGATATCGGAGGCCGTGGCGGGCGCCATCGAGACATGCGCGGCAGCGAGCGCCGGGGCGTCGTTGATCCCGTCGCCAACCATGAGCACGCGACGACCTTCGCCATTCAGCCTCTGGCATTCCTCGACCTTCTGTTTCGGCGTCAGAGAGCCCAAAGCCCTGTCGATACCCAGGGCATGCGCCGTATTGTCGACGACGGTCTGCCTGTCGCCCGACAAGATCAGCGTTTCAAGGCCGGCTGCATCGAGCCGGTCGATGGCCTCGCACGCACCCGGACGAAGCGTGTCATCGAAGAAGAAGCGGGCAAGATCGACGCCATTCTTCGACAGGACCACTTCCGAGAACGGACTGTCGGCGGTGCGGGGCACGAAGCTGGTTCCGCAGGCAAACGCCGCGTTGCCCAAGCGATAGATATCCGCTCCGTTCCTGGCTTCCAGTCCCCCGCCGGGGATTTCCGTGACCCTGTCGAAGGAGATGGGGGCAGTTTCGGTGTCCCGCACCAGAGCCCGAGAAAGAGGATGCCGTGAATGCGCTGCCAATCCACGGGCGATTGCAGTGGCGCTCTCGTCCATGGCGTCCACTCTGACAAGGCGCGAACTGCCCATCGTCAAAGTGCCCGTCTTGTCAAAGGCCACGGTGTCGGTCTCGGCCAGTCTTTCGAGTGCTGAGCCGTCCTTCACCATGATGCCCTTCCGGAAAAGCTCCCCCGCGGCGACGACCTGGACCACGGGCACGGCAAGACCCAATGCGCATGGGCAGGTGATGATCAGGACCGCTACGGCGACCAGCATGGCCTGTTTCCAGTCTCCGCCCAGGAAGCCCCAGGCAAGGAAGGAGACCAGCGCCAGCAGATGCACGACCGGCGAATAGAGTGTCGCAGCGCGATCGGCGATCCTGCGATAGCGAGCTCTTCCGCCCTCGGCGGCTTCCATGAGACCGATGATCTCCGAGAGAAGTGAATTCTTGGCAATTCTCGTCGCCCGCAACACGAGCGAGCCGGTCAGATTCATCGCCCCGGAACTCACTTCGCTGTCGCTGGCGACGGCGACGGGGCTGCTCTCGCCGGTGACGATGGAGAGGTCCAGGTCGCTTTCTCCGCTGACGACTATGCCATCGACGGGAACCCGTTCGCCTGCGGCTATCGAGATTTCATCCCCCGCCGCGATCTCTTCTACTGCAATGTAGCGTCGCGACCCGTCCGGATTGATCAGCAATGCTCCGCGCGGGGCCAGCCGTGCCAGTCCGTTGATCGCTGCCCGAGCCTTTTCCCGCATGATATGATCGAGGGTTCTGCCGATCAGCAGGAAGAAGAGCAGCGAGACCGAAGCGTCGAACCACGCATGCTCGCCGTGATGGACGGTCTCCCACAGTGAAACGGCATAGGAGAGCGACACGGCGAGCGAGATCGGAACGTCCATGTTGGTGCGCCCGTGCCGCAGCGCATTCCAGGCCGATTTGAAGAAGAAGCGCCCCGCATAAACCAGCGCGGGCGCTGCTATCATCGCCGAGATCCAATGAAACATGTCGCGCGTCGCGGCATCTGCGCCCGACTAGACCGATACCGAGAGCAACATGATGTTGGCAGCCGCAAAACCGGAAACGCCGATCGCGAGGAGAAGCTGATTTCTGGTCTTGTCGTTCTCGGGAGCTGAGGGGGTGAAGAGATGCGCGCGATATCCGGCCGAGTTGATCGCTGCGAGGATCTTGGACGGATCGGTTGCGCCCGCCTCGATTTCCTCCTGGTAGACGCAGGTGACCCTTCGAGCCGTGAGATTGACTCGCGCTGTCTTGACGAAGGGAAGCGTCAACAACGCCCTTTCGATGGTCGAAATGCAGCCGCCGCAGTGGACGTCGGAAACGCTCAGGTCCAACTGGCGCAATCCTTCGCCGAGCGGCTGGCTGGCAAGGCGGACCTCTTCGGCACTGAATGATGTCGTGCTGAGGGCAAGCACGCTTTCCGCGTCCATGGTACAGCAGGTCATTGGCCTAACTCCGCGGTATCGATGCGTTTTGCCTCATGCATGACGACCACGCCGTTGTTTCGCGAGATGGCCTCGACGATCCAGTCACCTTCGGCTAGATCATGTTCCGCTTCGAACCGCCCCGCGGCTGCCTTCTTGAGCGTAAGGAGGAAGTCCTCGTGGTCTCCGACGGGCCGTTTGAAATTCAGAACGACGTCGTCGACGATCGCAGGCGATCCGCTCTTGTCGTGAATGTCGTAGCGGATCTCGTGCCCCTTTATGGAGAGGTTGCCCTCGATGCCGGAAGCGGCCATTGCCTTCATCGCCGCCGCTTTGCGGTTGAACTCCTGACTGGCGATATAGGTGTTTTTCACGACCAGACCGCTCCAGCTGGAGGAGGCATAGAGGGCCATGGTGACGTTCACTGCGATCACCACGCCAAAGAATGCCGAGGTCGCAAGCAGCATGTGCAGGCCTGTAAAACCTTGAGCGGAGGTCTTCATTTGATGTCTCCCGGTGCATTGAACGCCGCGCGGTAGGTTGCCCGATCGGCATGATCGGTATCTTCGATAACGAACAGAAATTCACTGATCGCGGCTCCGGTAGGCTTGCGTGTAACGAAGACCTTGAGCGTCGTGGCCGCGTCGGGTTCGGCATGGACTGTAAAGCTGCGAGCGTCTTCCTTGCCGAACTCGGGGATGCGCATCGTCGCCCCCTCCAGCCCGACCAGGCTTATGTTCACATCCCTCGGCGTCGGCACCATGTTCAGGACACGAAGCGTGTAGCCATTCCTGAGAGAGCCGTCGCTTTCCAGAACATATTGGGGGTTTCGGTCGTGAACGACGTTGAGTTCAAGGCGCTCCCGAAAGGTGAGATGGACGAGCATGGCCACGCCGACCGACGCCCAGGCGACTGCGTAAAACACGGTTCTCGGACGATAGATGATACGCCAGTCGAAGTGCCGGATCGCCGGAACGAAGGTCCCATCCTCGTTTCGAACCCTGGACGGCTGGACGGCCGTTCGTCCTTCATCCGTGGCAACCGACATGTTGCTCGAGTATTCGCTCAGCGTGGCGTAGGCGATCAGGCCGCGGGGCTTTCCGAGCTTGTCCATGACACCGTCGCAGGCGTCGATGCAGAGCGCGCATGTGATGCACTCCATCTGCTGTCCGTCGCGAATGTCGATTCCCATCGGACACACCGCCACGCAGGCATTGCAATCCACGCAATCCCCGACCGATAGGCCATTGACCAAAGCCTTCTTGGCGTGACGCGACCGCTGCTCGCCCCGCCAGTCATTGTATGTGACGACGAGAGAATTTTCGTCGAGCATCGCACCCTGGATGCGTGGCCATGGGCACATATAGGTGCACACCTGCTCTCGCATGAGACCGCCGAGCACATAGGTCGTCGCGGTAAGGATGGCGACGGTGGTGTAGGCGGCTGCAGGAGCGCGGCCGGTGAACAGCGAAGCAAACAGGCTCGGCGCGTCGGCAAAATAAAAGATCCACGCTCCGCCCGTGACGACGCCGATCAGCAACCAGATCGAGTGTTTGACGACACGCTTCCTCAGCTTGGCAAAGCTTAAGGGACCAGCATCAAGCTTCATTCGCGCGTTTCGATCGCCTTCGATCGCACGTTCGACGACGAGAAAAAGATCAACCCACACGGTCTGCGGACAAGCATAGCCGCACCATGCGCGGCCAACCGCGGAAGTGACGAGAAACAGGCCGAACCCCGCCATGACGAGGAGACCCGCTACATAATAAAATTCCTGAGGCCAGATTTCGATGAAGAAAAAGAAGAAACGCCGTGAAGAAAGGTCGATGAGGATTGCCTGGTCGGGCGCGTAGGGACCGCGATCCCAGCGAAACCATGGCGCGAGATAGTAGATGCCGAGCGTAATCAGCATGACGATCCACTTGAACCGACGGAATCGTCCCTCCGCACGCTTGGGAAAAACCTTCTTCCGAGGTGCGTAGAGAGGCTGCCGGTTGCGACGGGCATTGACCGGCTCGACATTGAGCCGCTCGATGTTATCGGGATCTGGTGCAGTGTAGAGGTTCATGGGACCTATCCGATTTCACCCGACCTTGTCCCACCTGTGGCGCATCCGTTCCTTGATGCAGATCAAGAAACGCCCAGATGCAATCTCGTCGGAAAGTGATCTTCCGGAACAGGCCACGCCCTGGACAGAAGGGCGCGGCCTGCAGGAGCCGCCGAGGAGAGGCACGGCTGACACATCCTCGACGAGCTAAGGACTAACGGCCCGTCTGCTGGTGGTCCTTGACACCGGTCAAACTTACGATCGAATTGGCGATCTTTGGCGGAACGTCCTGCTCGGGTGATGGGGGCATCGTCTTAGCGCGTTCCGATATACGCGATCGGATGGCGGTGCGCGATGTGCCGTAGAGGCTGAGGATTGGATTGTGGTCATGAGCTGACATGGCTTTTCTCCTCACGTCCCGCCGCCAAGTGAATGGACGAAAATGGTAAGTTCCTTGACCGTCGTATCACCCAGGCGCCCGGCCCAGGCAGGCATGACGCCATGCTTGGGAGAGGCGACCTGGCGGATGATCGCATCCTCGCCGCGTGACTTCAGCCAGATCGCATCGGCGAGATCCGGCGCGCCCATTTCGGCTTTTCCTTTGGCGTCGTCGCCGTGACATGCGGCACAGTTATCGACGAAGACCTGTTTTCCGGCCTCTGCGAGACCGGGGTCCGACGGCGTATTGGTCAGCCCCCAGACGTAAGCCGCGACCTGCCTTGTCTGGAGAGGATCCAGAACATCGGCAAAGGGCGGCATCTCGGAAGCATGAGTGTCCGTATCCCCGTCGAAGCGAATCCCATGCGCGATCGTCGCCTGGATGGCATCCAGGTCTCCGCCCCACAGCCAATCGTCGTCGTTGAGGTTCGGAAATCCCGGGCCGCCGCTTGCTCCCGAGCCATGGCATGTCGCGCAGTTCACCTTGAATGCAGATGCGCCGCCGGCGACCGCAAATTCGCGAAGGGCAGAATCGGAATCGATCTCGTGCACCGTCTTGGCGGCGATCAGATCATGAAGCGTCGTCTGCGATGCCTTGGCCTGATCCAGGTTCTGCTGCAGCTCGGCGCGGCTGGAGAAACCCAGCATGCCCTTCGTGGGGTCGGTAATCATCGGGATCGCCGGATATGCGATTGCATAGCCCGCAGCCCAGACAATGGTGGCATAGAAGGTCCACACCCACCAGCGGGGCATCGGATTGTTGAGCTCGCGGATGCCGTCCCATTCATGTCCGGTCGTTTCGACGCCGCTAAATTCGTCGATATGTTTTTCCGACATCTCAATCTTCCTTCAGGGGAATATCGGCGGCCTCTTTCGCCGTCTGCTTGCTGCCTGGGCGAAGGGTGAACACAACGACGCCGACGAAGAATGCCGCCATTGCCAGGAGGCCCCAGCTGTCGGCGAAGTGTCTCATTGCAGTGTAGGTTTCCATGGATCACCTCATCGGTAGCCGGTCGCATCGTCGTAGGTCGAGAAATCGACCAACTTTCCGAGCATCTGCAGGTAGGACACCAAGGCATCCATTTCGGTCAGCGCAGCAGGATCGCCGTCGAAATCGCCGGTCTTCGCCTTCGGATAGCGGGCAAGCAGGGCCATCGTATCTGCGTTCGGATCGGCTTGGGCCTTCATGTCGGCTTCCGCATTCGCCAGCATGTCGTCGTTATAAGGCACGCCCACATCCTCGTTGGCCTTCAGGTCCATTCCCACGTCCTTGACCGTCACCCTCTGTTCTTTGAGGAAGGCGTAACTCGGCATGATCGACTCCGGCACGACTGCCCGTGGATCCGCGAGATGCTGGACATGCCATTCGTTGGAGTAGCGTGCGCCGACACGGGCCAGATCCGGCCCGGTTCGCTTGGATCCCCACTGGAAAGGATGATCGTACATGGACTCGGCCGCGAGCGAGTAATGGCCGTAGCGTTCGACCTCGTCGCGGAACGGCCTGATCATCTGGCTGTGGCAGAGGTAGCAGCCTTCGCGGATGTAGATGTTCCGGCCGGCCAGCTCGAGCGGCGTATACGGCCGCATGCCTTCCACCTTTTCAATCGTGTTCTGCAGGTAGAACAGCGGTGCGATTTAAGGTGGTGTCGGCCGGCGAGAGGACATGCGCGAAGTACGACGCCGGCAAAGTATTTTGTGAGGTGGTCGAACCATCGTTGTGCCTCCATGGTATCGTCGGCGCGGCTCCTGCTTGGTTTACCTGACGTGCATGAACCGCGCCGGGTTTGCCGGAGGCTCCAACTTCTGAGAAAGTGGAGCCGATATGAGCAAAACAACGAACAAGTTTTCACCTGAAGTTCGCGCCCGAGCGGTGCGCATGGTTCTGGATCACGAAGGCGAGCATGCGTCGCGATGGGCGGCAGTGTCCTCAATCGCCGCCAAGATCGGCTGCACGGCGCAGACGCTCCATGAATGGGTCAAGAAGGCCGAAGTCGACAGCGGCAAACGAGCAGGCGTTCCGAGCGATATGGCCGAGAAGATGAAGGCTCTTGAGCGGGAGAACCGGGAGATGTTGTCTTCTTCCCGACGGAGAGCCATACCTTTTTTCATACCCTCACACCAGCCTTGGCTGTTTCGGAGGTTCTTTGTGGTTTGTTGGCAAGGAAGGATCGTGCGGCGGCTCTCGATGCACTTCGACGCGCGGACAGCCATTTATCCGCGATGAACACATACGCGTCTGTGATACCGCGAAGAAACATTTGATTGTGGGCCGAAATGAGAAAGCGGAAAGTGCGGCGATAGCCGCGCCATCGGATGCTCCCTCGGCAAAAAGGTCAGCCATCAGAACCTCCATTCGGAGAAGGTTGAACCAGGACCCGCCGTAAATGTGGACTTCAAGCTTTGATCGTTTCGACTGAAGTGGAGATGGCGTCGAGGAAATCCCAATCCACGGTTAAGCCAATTCCTGCGCCGTTCGCCGGGATGGGCATCAGGCCGTCGGAAGTTTCAAGCCGTTCGACGATAACGTCTTGTTTGAAGTATCGCGACGACGACGAAGTGTCACCGGGCCGTGAGAACTGCTCGAGCGTGCAGAGATGAATGTTATGTGCGCGGCCAATTCCGGTTTCGGTCATGCCTCCGCACCAGACCGGCGCATCATAGGCGAGGCACAAGTCATGTATCTGCTTCGCTACGGTGTGGCCGCCTACACGACCAACCTTAATGTTGATAATCCGTCCGGCATCTGAGTGAAGCGCTTTACGGCAATCAGCCAAAGTGCGGATAGACTCATCCAGGCAAATTGGAGTGCTTAATATGGATTGCAAGCGCACATGATCGTGCAAATCGTTCCATGCCAACGGTTGCTCGATATAGTCCAGCCCATAACTGTCCAGCTTTCGCAATAGAGCTAAATCAGCGATCGTATAGCAGCAATTCGCATCTACGGTCAGATGGATGTCAGGGAACCTGGCGCGCACTGCAATCGAGAAGCTTCAAGTCGTGGCCGGTAGTGATCTTCAGCTTGATCCGGCGGTAGCCTTGCTCCACGTGGAGAGCCACCTCCTCCAGGGTCTCAAAAATTTCTTTGATCCCAAGGGATACGCCAACCTCGATTTGGGAGCGCGTACCCCCAAGAACCTGCCATAGCGGCAGACCCTGCACCTTGGACCATAGATCCCAAAATGCCAACTCGACGGTCGCCTTTGCCATCTGGTGATCGCGCCAAGGACGAAACGATCGTTCTATCTCTTGCGGGTTGGCAAAGTGCTTACCCACGATAGCCGGCAATAGCACGTCCCGCATCATCATCATCGACGAGACAATAGTTTCGGGCAAATAATCAGGCAGCACGTCTGCCACACCCTCCGCGTAACCCTCACATCCACCGCCTCGCAGTACAACAATGGGCGCCACCCTCGTCACCATTGTTCCAGAGGAAATTGTGAAAGGCTTTAGCAAGGGAAGTTCTATCAGCCGCAGTTCGGCTGATTCGATTACAATTGGCGCTCTAAGTCCATGATCCGGCATCGTATTCCTTCCCCACACGCATAGCTTTCAACGTCACGATCGGCATTCCCCTGCCCTGATCTAGGCTCGCTCGCCGATCGCTTTCAGGTCGTGAACGCGGCCATCTATGGCATCGAGCAAGGCAAAACCCTGCCATTGAGGTCGTCATTATACCCGTTCAACCAGCCGGCACGGCGCACAGCTTGCCACGCCGCCAAAGTCGGGAACAAGGCGACACAGTCGATCCACTATTGATCTAAAGCGCCGCCGCGTTAGTAGTTTATTCAAGGCCGCGACTGTGCTTCTATGGCGGGAGAGAGACCCGAATAGGTCCGATCGCCCTGCGTCTGTTCACTGACCCAACGCGCCACTCTTCTTCGCTGCCCACGTGGAAACGTAGTCCATGAGCGCCGGTGAGAGGCAGTCGTACGGTTCCAGTCCGAGATCGTTAAACCTGCCTCGGATCCCGCTCATTTCCGAGGGGTCGACACCGCCTTCGATAACCGAGGACACGAAAGCGGCAAATGTCGGCTGCGGCCAGTTGTCGTTCTCAAATAGTTCGGGGTGAAGGAATGACAATCCCTGAAAGGCGTGCTCCCGTTCAACCGGACCATGCATGTGCGTGCCGCACGCATCGCAAGCGTACCGCTGGATCAGGGCCGTTTTGTCCACGACCGCAAGTTTGTCGCCATTCTCAACAACCGAGACGTTCTCGGTCGGCGCCACGGCGACAACTGAAAATGCGGCACCCGCTGGTTTCCAACATTTCGTGCATCCGCAGGCGTGGTTATGCGCAATACCGCCCACGACTTTGACCTTCACTGGCCTCTCGTAACACTTGCAGACGAGAATGCCACCCTGATTATCGCTATCATGCCTGTGGATGTCGTTCTCGATAGACGGATGAAGAAGCCGAACGTTCATAGTTTCCTCCTGGTTGCCGCGAGCGCGGCTTGGTTCTGCTTAGTAGACGATTACCGACCGGATCGATTTACCCTCATGCATCAGATCGAATGCCGTGTTGATCTCAGGCAGAGGCATTGTGTGCGTGATGAGGTCATCGATATTGATTTTGCCCTCCATGTACCAGTCAACGATCTTTGGTACGTCTGTTCTCCCGCGAGCTCCGCCAAAGGCAGTGCCCTTCCAGACTCGGCCGGTCACGAGCTGGAAGGGGCGGGTTGAGATCTCCTTGCCGGCTTCCGCGACGCCGATTACAATAGATTCACCCCATCCTCGATGACAGCATTCCAGCGCCTGGCGCATGACATTCACGTTGCCCGTCGCGTCAAAGGAATAGTCTGAACCGCCGTCAGTTAAATCTTGAATCGCTTGTACGACCTTGTCTTTGCCGACCTCATTGGGATTGACGAAGTGCGTCATTCCAAACTTTCTGGCAATTTCGGCTTTCGCCGGATTCAGGTCGACCCCAATGATTTTGTCGGCGCCGACCATGCGCGCGCCTTGAATGACATTTAGACCGATGCCGCCCAGGCCGAAAACGACAACATTTGAGCCGGCCCTCACCTTGGCGGTATAGATCACTGCCCCGATGCCGGTGGTGACGCCGCAGCCTATGTAGCAAATCTTGTCGAAAGGAGCATCTTCGCGAACCTTCGCGAGCGCGATTTCGGGCAGAACAGTGAAGTTCGAAAAGGTCGAGCAACCCATATAGTGGAAGATCTCGCCGCTATCGCAGGAAAAACGCGTGGTTTGGTCAGGCATAAGCCCCTGACCTTGAGTGGCTCGGATTGCGGTGCAGAGGTTGGACCGCTGGGAAAGACACGTTTTGCATTGCCGGCACTCTGGGGTGTAGAGCGGAATGACGTGGTCACCCGGCTTCAGTGTTGTGACCCCCGCGCCAATCTCACGGACAATGCCGGCACCTTCATGACCAAGAATGGCTGGAAATTTTTCCTCAGAATCAAGGCCGGAAAGCGTGTAGGCGTCCGTGTGACATACGCCGGTCGCCATCACCTCGACCAAAACCTCCCCCGCCTTTGGACCGCCGATCTCGATGGTTTCGATGGAAAGAGGTTTATTGGCCTCCCACGCGACAGCTGCTCTGCTCTTCATCGATAGGGTCCTTCGGATTCAAGAGTGTCTGAATGTGGCGTCTGCCAGTCCGACAGCCGACCAGTTATCGCGATGCTGTGGATCTGCGTGGGCTGGTGAGAAGGTGCGGATCCGCCGTTTGCGCTATCAGATCCTCCGAAAGGTCCAGATGCCCGGCGAGGACCTCGCGGATAGTCTTCCCGGAAGCCAGCACCTCCTTGGCCAGTTCAGCAGCCCGCTCATAGCCGATCGCCGGCGTGAGTGCTGTGGCAACGGCAGTACTTGCTTCGAGGTGCTTGCGGCATGTCCCAATGTTAGCGGTGATTCCCGTCACACACTTTGTTCGAAGCACGTCGACGGCGTTGGTCAGAAGCTCAAGTGAATGCAGGATATTATACGCAATTACCGGCTCCATCACATTGAGTTGCAACTGCCCCGCTTCGGAAGCAATTGTAACAGTGAGGTCATAGCCGATGATCTGGAAGGCAACTTGGTTGACGACCTCCGGAACGACGGGATTGACCTTGCCCGGCATGATTGACGAGCCCGGCTGGAGTGCGGGCAAGTTAATCTCGTTGAGGCCGCCCCGCGGTCCGCTGGAAAGCAATCGCAGATCATTGCAGATCTTCGAGAGCTTGGTCGCGGTTCGCTTTAACATTCCTGAGAAGAGGACAAATGCGCCGGTATCCCAACAAGCCTCGATCAGATTGCCGGCGGCAACGATTGGCAGTCCACATACCAATCGTAATTGAGCAACAGCTTCGGCTTGATATTCAGGACTCGTGTTTATTCCTGTTCCGATTGCCGTTCCGCCAAGGTTCACTTCGTGGAAGAACGCACTGATTTCACCGAGGCGTGCAACATCCTCACGCAACGTCGTTGCGAACGCCTGGAATTCTTGTCCCAAGGTCATTGGGACGGCGTCCTGAAGCTGGGTTCTGCCAAGCTTGATCACGCCCGAAAACTGCTCTGCCTTGCTTTCTAGCTCGCTCGCGAGTTGGCCAAGAGCACGCTGCAGCGTTCCTTGTGAGAGCAGGATCGCCACCCGGATCGCCGTGGGGTAGACGTCGTTAGTCGATTGGGCGAGGTTCACATCGTTGTTTGGGTGTAGGTCGGCATACTGTCCCCGTGGCAGCCCCATGATTTCCAGGCCCCGGTTTGCGATGACCTCGTTGACGTTCATGTTGGTCGATGTGCCCGCCCCGCCCTGGAAGACATCGAGAGGGAATTCGCCCATATGGTGCCCCGCGAGAATTTCTTCGCAAACCGCGTATATCACATCGGCTTTGGCGAAATCGAGGTCGCCAAGTTTAGCGTTTGCTCGCGCTGCCGCCATCTTCACGTAAGCCAGAGCCCGAATGAAGTTTGGAAACTGACTGATCGAAATTCCTGAGATCGGGAAGTTGGCAATCCCTCGCGCCGTTTGCGGTCCATAATAGGCGGCCGCCGGAATGCATACCTGCCCAAGCGAATCTCTCTCGATGCGTTCAATTGTAGGAGCGCTGGTCAATTTGCTTGGTCCTCTGGTGAGTTCTCATCGGAAAATCGCGTTTAGTGCGTGAAGGCCCTCGGCCGCCCCGGGCGGTCGAATGCCCGTGCGCAAATGCGCTGAAGCGACCGAACCTAGGCCGCCTGCGTCGATTGGCCATTTGCCTGGCGCCGAGTGCGTATGACCTCCAGAAGGCGGTCTATGTCCGAGGCATTGTTGAACATTCCAAGTGAGATCCGCACTCCGTCACGTTCCGGCGAGACGCGGACGTCGACGGATGTAAAGTAGTCCACCCATTCATCTGCGGGGAGTGCAGCCACGTAGATGTGGGGTGCCCGAAGAGCACGGTCGCGAGGTCCTACCAATTGGATGTCCAATGCATCAAGGCCGGCAATGAGCCTGTCTCCAAGCTCGAAACAATGCGCCTGAATATTCTCCATCCCAATCTGGGCGATCAGATCGAGCGCCGCGTCGAGGGCGTGGATACCCGGAAGATTGAAATTTCCAATCTCGAATCTGGCTGCCGTGACCGCTACCACCATGTCGTCAGGACGTGCGATGAAATCGGCAGGCGGATTCCTGAGACTAATCGCCGCCAGATAGGCCGGCTCCAATTCGGTCCGCGTTCGATCCCAATAGAGAAGGCCCAGGCCCTGAGGAACGAGCAGCCCTTTATGAGTGCCGCAGCCGATGAATGTTGCTCCAACTTTCTTTGCGTCAATAGGGACTACACCGACGGCCTGCATAATATCGATCGCGAAGTAAAGATTACTTTCTTTGCAAAGGCTGCCTACGCTTTCGATGTCAAAGCGATGTCCGGCGTGAAAGGTAACGGATGACATCGAGATCGCTTTTGTGTTCGCATCGATCGCGGCGCGAAAGCTGTCCGCATTGACCGTCTCGGTCATATCGATGAAGCGAACCTCAACACCCTTTTTCTTGAGGTTCAAGAATGCATAGGCATTGTTCGGGTGATCCCCATGGATCATCAGAACATTATCTCCGGCCTTTAGCGGCAAAGCGTTGGCGGCGATGTTCATTGCCTCCGATGTGTTTTTTGTGAAGGCGATTTCTTCTGGCGTCGCATTGAGGAGGTTGGCAACTTTGGTCCGTGTTGCCTCCATACGCTCGAGCCAAACGGATTTCGGCCCAGCCGTTTCGTAGCTTTCGTTTAAGAAGGCTTCTAGCGCCCGCTTGACGGGAGCGCACATCGGCGTCTGGAAGCCAGAGTCAAGGTACGTCATCTTATCGACGGCGGGAAACAACTTCCTCACCGCGGCTACATCGTAGTGCTGCTTCATTTAATTCTCCGACTGGCAGCCAACCGCAGGCGGAGCTAGCCATTACATCCGTGCAAATTTATCTGCCGCGTCGGCGCTGCGAGTTTTGAGGCGGGCGCCCAGTGACATTCAGAGCATATTTAAAACGCTTGCTGGGTCCATCGATATATCGTTTTCCAGCTTCTTTTATTCCAATTTGTGAGAATCCAAGGAAGATTTTCGATCTCCCTTCCCTTAAGGTCTTTTTAGTTTGCCCTGTTTCAAAGGCGCAGAAGCGATAGCGTTTGGAAAGATGCATATGATTGTACATTGTGGACGAGCGGCATTCTCAAACCTGTCAATCGTTGCTATGATTGTTAATCGGAAAATTTCTTTCCGTTTTTCGATCGAAAACATCATGAAACGGCGTATCAATGACTCCCAGCATCCAAACCGATGGTCCACTCGATCGGGCCTTCGCGATCCTCGACTTCGTCGCGGCTCAGATTAAAGCGGTCACAGCGGCAGAAATTGCCAAGAATCTCAATCTGCCGTTGCCGACCGCCCACCGGTTGATCAGCAATCTTGAGTCCCGTGGACTGCTGCAGCGCGCAGCGGGAACGAAACGCTTCGTGGTCGGGAACAACCTCGTGACCTTGGCAGGCAAAACGATAGGATCGGCGTTTCGAACAGCGCGGCGGCATGCCGTGCTGCAAAATGTCGCTGCAGAGATCGGAGAGCAATGCGAGATCGGGATCGTCAGGAATACCGCCGTCGTCTATGTGGACAGCGTACGAGTAAAAGCCCCACAAAGCCTGCAATTTGATCCTGGTCATAGCGCTCCTCTTTACTGCACATCGACCGGCAAGATCTATTTGAGCATGCTTGCCACAAAGCCTCGTGAGAAGCTTGTTCGCGCTTTGCATCTGGAACAGCACACCGACCACACGATAACGGATCCTGAAGCGCTCCTGCAGGTTTTGGAAGAGACACGAAGAAGCGAGTGGGCTCGCACCAACGAGGAGTTCGTTAAGGGAGTGGTCGGTTGTGCTGTCCCCATTCTTGCGCCCGGCGGCACATTGATAGCTTGTCTTGGGGTTTCGGTTCCCGTGGCCCGCGTCAGCTTTGACGACCTCCAGAACTTTCGTGAACCGTTAGTCCGAGCAGCGAAGCTTTTATCGGCAACCATATTGGAGACAAACGACGATTCCACGGCCGAATTAAGCGCATAGTCACGTTACGGGCTGTCCAACCCGTTGGGAGCTTACCTGCTCGCAGCCTGGCAAAGAAAACGGTACGAGGCATAGAGCAGCCATTGCGTAGAAGACCCAGTCCGCCGGTCAAGTCACCCGGCCGATAGGGGCAGCGATGAGATGAGCGAGTCCGGCCGAGGGCCTAATCGAGTGCGTACAGCGATCTGTTGTTTTTATAAAGTATCATTCTCGCACCCTCAATTGCTTCGTCGAAGTCTAGACTCCCCCCAACGACATACTCGGTCAATGCCTTGGCGAGGTATCGCTTACCCCAGCGCCCGGCCAGCCAATATAATTCCGGAACGTGAAATGCGTCGCTTGCGTAGAGGATCTTGGACAGCGGAACGACCTCCATCACCTGCATGTATCGCTGAAACAAGTTCTGGTGCACGAAGGGCGTCATGATCGACAGTTCAAAATAGCAATTCGGATAAAGGTGACTGAGCCAGGCGGCCTTTCCCACCGAAGGGTAGCCCGCATGGAGGGGGATAATTTTCGGCATGCGCATAACCCCGTCTCGATCAAACCGGCAAACTTCCTCCAGGTAGAACGGATCCTGATTGCGCAGGATGACGGACGGCGCCTCGCCGTCACCCGTGTGGATTTGCATTGGCATGTCGCGCGTCAGGCATTCTTCGAGAGCAAGGGTAAAATTGTACCGTCGAAGATCCTTGGACAAGTTGTATTCCGACTGGCGGTCCATCGTCGGGATGTTGTGATATGACGCTCTCAGTGCCTGCCAGGATTCTCGAGCGATTTCCCTGTCATAAAGCGGTTCTATCAGCCCGATGTAGGGGAGAAGATAGGATTTCATCCCATAGGACTTTTTGCCATAGTTTCCCGTCCCATCGAGCAAATCCAGAAGGCGAGCGGTGTAGCGTTGCTCGTACTCCTCGAACGTGATTTCCAGCGGAAAGAGCTCTTTCTGGATCATCTCTATTCGCGCCAGTCTGTTCATCCGACACGGTAGGATACCCTCTTCATACCGGTCGATTTCCGCGCGCGAAGCGCCTTCGCAATAGCCCGTATCAACCATGACATTTTCATATCTGACGTCTTGAAGCAGGCTGCTTACATAACTCCAGCAGTTCTTTGAACGAGCATTCCTGGCCTCCATGACAGCTTCGAGATTTGGCTCGCAGCCGAGAAACTGCGCCATCTCTTTCACAAGGAACTTGACGAAGATACTCTGCGATATGTCACCAATGATCCCGTCGATCTTTTGCTGAATCCCAAATTTCGCGTTGAGCTCGTGTCGAACCTTTTCGTCAGCGACGAGCCATCGATCATAAACACCTGCAGGGAAGTAGGCGGGCACAGTGTCCATCGCTGCCAAAGACATCCGCTCAAGGAAGCGCGTTGATGTCATGATCGGCTCGCGGTCAGTTACCAGATGGCAATGCGCATCATCGATCGGCAGCTCGTCGATCGCTTCGAAGATTTTCAGGAACTCTGGATGCTGCTTTGAAAGGAAAGGTCCCAAATGATCAAAATCTGAAGCTGTTCTCTTAGCCATTTTATTCTCCATTTCCTGCGGGGTACCGTCAAACCTGTGGGTGCGGCTTCAGATATCCATAATTACCCTCATCGGCTGACAGCTCGGCCAAGATTCTGATCCAGGACCGGATCCCCTTTTTGAAGCTCGAGAGATCATACTTTTCATTCGGGCTGTGGTGGCGATTGTCGGATCGCGCAAAGCCAATTGGCAAGGAATTGATGGACAGCTTGCTTTGCATGACGCTGACGATTGGGATGGAGCCACCGGACCCAATCAGCACCGAGTCGCAACCCCATTCATCTTTCAATGCGGCGCGAGCGCGCCGCAGGTACTTGCTGTCACAGGGGATGACCGAAGCTTTGCTTCCGCCAAGTTCGGTGAACTTGACAGCGCAGTCTGATGGCATTCTGGTGCGGATGTGCTCGTGAAACTTGGCCCGGATCAGATCAGGGTCCTGGCCATCTACCAAGCGAAAGGATATTTTCGCGGTCGCCTTGGAGGGGACGATCGTCTTCAAACCATCGCCATAATATCCGCCCGCAATGCCGTTGATTTCGCATGAGGGGCGCGTCCAAACCTGCTCCAAGACGGAATACGTTTGATCGCCGGCAGACTGTGACAGCCCGACGTTGTTCAGGAACGTCTCGGTGTCGAAATGGAGCTTATCCAACTCGGCCTTCAGCTCTCGGCCGGGTTCTTTGACGTCGTCATAAAACCCTGCGATCGCAACTTCCCCTTTCGGGCCTCGCAAGCTGGCGATCACCTCGGCCAGAACCTGAATAGGATTGCGAGCAGCATTTCCGTAGGCACCCGAATGCAAATCACGATTGGCGCAAGTGATTTCGATTTCTTCTTCAAGCAAGCCGCGGAACATGACAGTGACTGCTGGAACCGCGTCATTCCAAAGATATGTGTCGCACAGCAGCATGATGTCTGCGCTTAATTCAGCCCCAGCTTGATCCAGAAATGCATCCATGCTGGGACTGCCACTCTCTTCCTCGCCTTCGAAGAACATAGAAACGCTTATGGGCAAGCTGCCTGTCACAGCCTTCCAGGCCCGACACGCTTCTATGAACGTTAAAAGCTGGCCTTTGTCGTCGGATGCACCACGCGCGACAATATGGGTTTCACCGCTCGACTGCACTCTTAGTTGTGGGTCGAATGGGTCTGCCTCCCATTCATCAAGTGGATCGATCGGCTGAACATCATAGTGACCATAGAATAAGACATGCGGACCGCCAGAGTTCTTATGATGTGCAACAACGACCGGATGTCCAATTGTTTCCCGAACCGAAGAGGCAAACCCGATGTTCTCGAGTTCGTCAGACAACCATCTTGCCGCTTCCTGGCATTGGTCGGCATAATGCGGATCGCAGGAGACAGAAGGTATGCGCAACAACTGAAAAAGCCGGTCTAAGCTGCCGCTTATATTGGTGTCCGCGTAGCTCAGAATTTTTTCTAGACTCTTCAACTTTTTCTCCGGCATGTCCGCAGCAAATGCGCCATTCAATTTCGACATCTATCGGTCCTTTCCCGTGTGAAGGTTAGCCAGCACGTTGTGCTTCTAATGCGCCGTTGAGCCGTGGGGAGCCTTTAACGAACGCCACCGCACGGTACTCTTCTAGTGAGTGTCAAATAGCTGCTGTATCTCCACGGGGTCCTTGGTCTGGGTGAGCGAAAGCATCAACAGGATGCGCGCTTTCTGCGGGTTGAGCGTATCGCTGGTGATGAACCCCAGCGCATCGTCATCGACTTCATCATTGCGTTTGACATGGCCGCAGTTCACGCGTGATGAGCGTAGGAAAGCCACGTCATTCTTCACGAGTGCCGTGGCGGCTGGCCTTATTGCCTGAGGAAGGCTACCGCTGCCGGTGCCAGCCCAAACGATGCCTTCGTACCCGGACGTCGCAATTGCCTCGAGCATGTCCGGTGTCACGCCAACATGGCTGTAGACGACCGCAACACGTGGCAGGTGCGGTAAATCGGCTGTGAACGCGGTGCCAAGCGTATGCTTTCGTTCCACGCGTCGATAAAAACGGGGCCGCCCAGCGACCACCTGGCCAAGAATGCCAAAATCCGGAGACTTGAATGCATCGAGATTGAAGTTGGTTTTAGAGACATCCCGGGCGGAGTGGATTTCAGAGTTCAGGACAACAAGAACGCCCCTACCTCTCGCCTCTGGCCAACCCGCGACAACGATTCCGTCGCGGAGGTTGGCCGCCCCGTCCGCGCCGAGTGAATAGGGCCTACGCATTGCGCCCACGACGACCACCGGCTTGTCACTTTTGACTGTGAGATGCAGAAAGAATGCAGTCTCTTCCAGAGTATCGGTACCATGCGTCACAACAATTCCATGGATCTGGTCATCTACTGCTGCCATGTTGACGCGGCGCGCCAATGCCAGCCAATGACCCTCAGTGACGTCAGGACTGCAAACTTGGGAAATCTGCTCTACGACAATACCGGCCTTATTTTGAAATTCGGGAATGGCGCCGAGCAGCGACTTTCCGGTCAACGTTGGAACGTCGGTTGACGTTTGCGCGATCGATCCACCAGTCGCCAAAACGAGAATATTTGCGTTTTGAATTTCCGTTGCCATCCTAAAACCTATTTACGGCGGAACCCGCTGGCAGGCCTACTAGAGTTCTGCAACGTGCTCCGCGTCATGAAATTCAGTTCGATAAGCTGATAGTCAAAGTTGAGGCACCAGCAATCGAACTGATGGTTGCCAAAGCTAAAAAGCTGCGAACTCGAGCCAGATCTACAGCGCTCAGCTGGTCGTTCTCAGTGCTTCAACACACGAGACAGAAAGGTGCGAGTGCGCTCATTCGTCGGTTTGTCGAATATTTGTTCCGGCTGACCAACCTCCACAATCGCTCCTCGGTCCATATAGATGACACGATTGGCGACCTCGCGAGCAAATGCCATTTCATGGGTCACGATCATCATGGTCATGCCCTCATTGCGCAGCTCGCGCATGACGTCGAGCACCTCACCAACTAACTCGGGATCAAGCGCAGATGTAGGTTCGTCAAACAGCATGACGTGCGGCTCCATCGCTAGAGAACGTGCGATAGCGACACGTTGTTGCTGTCCGCCGGACAATTGACCTGGATACTTTTGTGCTTGGTTTGCCAATCCAACGCGATCAAGTAGCCGCATACCCGTTGCCTCCGCGTCTGCCCGAGACTTCCCACGAACGCGAATTGGAGCGAGCGTGACATTTTCCAGCACTGTCTTGTGCGGAAATAAATTAAATTGCTGGAACACCATGCCCACACCGCGCCTGATCTGATGCAGCGCCTTGGCACCGCTGGACTCGAGATCTTCCGTGGTCGGCATGGAATGGCCGTCGACCGTCAATGAGCCGTCTTGATATGTCTCCAGGCCGTTGACACATCGGATGAGGGTAGATTTCCCAGAGCCGCTCGCGCCAATGAGCACCACAACTTCGCCTGCTGTCACCGACAGGCTGATATTTGATAGTGCCTGGAACCTGCCATAAAATTTGTTAACGTTGGCGAACGTGACAATCGTTGGATGGGAGCCATTGGATTGGATTGGCATTAACGAGCACTCCTCTGCATACGAGCTTCCATCCGGCGAGCTCCGAAGGTGATTGCTGAACCGATCAGGAAGTACACGGCGAACATAAAGACATACACTTCGGTGACCGTGCCGCTTGAAGCCGGATCCGCCAGGATCATCTGTCCTGCTCGCAAAAAGTCGGTCAATCCGATAATGAACACCAGTGTTGCACCATTGAAGACGTCGAGTACGTTGCCCACAAGGGCTGGTTGAACAAACCGAATGGCTTGGGGCAAAACGATTTCGGTGGAGATTGTCCAATTCGACATTCCCAAAGACTTGGCCGCTTCCGCCTGCCCACGCGGCACGGCTTGGATGCCGCTGCGAACAAATTCCGCGACGTAAGCGGCGTTGAATGCGGTGTAACCAATCATACCACGCACGAGAGAGGAGACTGACCCGTCAGGCAAAAACAACGGCACTGTGATCCAGATCCAATAGACAACGAGGATCAATGGAACTGAACGCATCACCTCGATATACCCGGTGCAGCAGGCTCGTAGGCTCGGGTTACGACTGGTCCGGCCGAAGGCTAGCAGGACACCAAGCGGCAGGGATGCAGCTGAGACAATCACAGCGAGCATAAGGCTCAGAAGCAGGCCGCCCCAGCGATCAAATCCCGGAGGCGCCAAAACCAAAATTGCGGCTGCACTCGCGACCAGGAAGATCAAAATCGGAAAACGACGTAGCTTGGGGAGCATCATGGCGCCGATCGCAACGGCTACGACCCCAAGCATTACCCACGTCCGCCATATGTCCTCCGGCGGATATAAGCCAACCAGCAGAAGGCGTCGGCTTTCATATATGCCGCGCCAATGTGCATCGTGTAGTGCCCAGCCTAGCAAGCGCGCCGAAGCCCAAACGAGCAGCGCGAGCACAAGTATCGACAAAACGGAATCGAAAAGACTGCTGAAGAGGTTCCGTCGTATCCACAGGTACGATCTTGCCATCACCGTGAACCCTCCAAAGTAGCGCGTGCGTTCGCATAGCTGATGAGGGCGCTGATTATCCAACTGAGCAGCAGATAAACGGCCATAACAATCACTACTGTCTCGAGACTGTGTCCCGACTGGTTTGCGACCGTGCCGCTGACGTTGAACAGGTCAGGGAATCCGATCGCAATCCCGAGTGAAGTATCTTTAGTCAAGCTGATGTAGCGGTTTGCGAGGGACGGTAAAATAATTCGAAAGACTTGGGGAAGGATTACGTCTCGTATCGTGTCTCGACGGGATAACCCGACAGAGGCGGCGGCTTCCCACTGACCTTTCGGCAGCCCTTCAATAGCGCCGCGAACGATCTCCGCGATATAGGCTGTACTATTGACAATTATGGCCGTGAGGATCGCAGACATCTCAGCTGATAACTGAATTCCCCCAGTAGCACCGAAACGTCCAACAATCGGCAAAGCCAGTTCGATGCGAAACCCTGCGGCATAGCTCGCGGTAGCTGCCAAAATACCTGCGGCGAGCATCGACCACCGAAGGGTGGAAGAGAGCCGCGAAGAGCAGGCCGCCAACAAGAAAGCTATCGCCGCGACGACCAGAGCGAGGCCGCCAAAGCCGCTAGAAATCTGAGGTAAAGGCAAAAACAGGCCGGATTGCCCAAAGACAAACCACGATTCAACATTCGCCGCATCTGTTACAGGCGTAAGCTGAAGAAAGAATGCAAAGTACCAGAAGACCACCTGTATGAGCAGCGGGGTATTGCGAACAAACTCTACGACGATGAAAGCGCACTGGCGTATTAACCAGTTCGTCGATAGTCGAGCGACACCGAAAACCACGCCGACCAGGGTGGAGAATATGACCGCAAGGATCGCTACCTTTATCGTATTGAACAATCCTGCCGTGAGCATCTGCAGGTTTGTGGACGCCGACGTGACCTCGGCAAATACCGGCCACCAGCCTTGCCAGGCAGTTGCAAAACCTTCGCTCATATTGAACTGCGACGGTCGCGAAAGATAATCAAAGCTGAAGGAAATGCCCCGAGCCATCAAACTTTGCTGGATTGCTACGCCAACGGCAGCAACGAGGGCAATTGCAGCGATGACGATGCTGCCGTGGATCATCTTGTGGCGGATCCGGGCGCTACGCCGCCGTCCTGCTGACAGCGGCGTAGCCGGCTCGAGCCGTACCTGCGTAAGGTTATTCATCATATCACGGCCCTAAGCAAAAACGTCCTGGCATGGTCGGTGCGGCGTCAAAGCCACAGGATCGAGTACAAGATGCCACCGTTTTTCGGGAGAGCGTTAGGAGTCTTGTCGCGCTCTAGGAAGAGCGGTGTCTTCGGCCCAAGCGACCGGTCATAGATTTCGCCATAATTGCCGACCGCCTTGATTATGTCGGAAATAAAGCTATCCGAGACGTGGAAATCGGCACCAAATCCGCCATTCACGCCAAGAAACTTCTGAATCGACGGATCCGCAGACTTCTGCATCTCGGCCAGGTTCGTGCTCGTAATGCCCCAGTCATCGGCTTGAAGCAAAGCGTAGAGCGTCCAGCTCATCAGTTTTCGCCATTCAGGATCGTTCTGAACGACAATTCCGGCAAATGGAGCTACTCCGAGCGTCTCCGGCAATATGACGTAGTCAGATGACTTCGGGGAGTTTCCCCGCCAAGCTGCAAGAGCCGATTTGTCTGTGTACATGGCGTTGCACCGGCCACTGGTGAGTGCAGAGAACAGCTTTTCGCTTGTGTCAAAGGTCAGGATTTTCGTGTTCGTGATGTTACGGGCTTTGACCTCTTGGGCAATCGTCGCCTCGCTGCCGGATCCTTGAGTAGTGCAGATTGCTGCGCCAGAAAGATCGTTGATCGACTTCACACCGGACGCGGCAGTGACCATGACTCCGCCTCCGTCGAAGAAGTACGGGGGAAGGAAATCGACTGCAAGCGCCGCTGCTCGGGACGCAAACAGAGAAGTATGTGCATAAACGATATCAACCTGACCTGTCTGTACGGCGTTGAAACGACTTTTATCCGTCACAACAACGAAGTTGACTTTGTCGGGATCACCCAGAACGGCGGCCGCAGCGGCGCGGCAAAGGTCTACATCAACCCCCTCCATCTTCGAAGTTTTCGGGTTAAGGTAGCCGAAACCTGGCGTGGTATTGTCGGTTCCACAATTGAGCACGCCACGCTGCTTAACATTCTCGAGCACAGAAGCTTGCGCCGAAGTGGCTGCTGCACCTGTAAGAGCGAATGCGGCAGTGAGGTATGCGATTGATGATGTTAGGCGCATGTGAGTTCCCCTGTGGTTATTTGATGAGCCCAGTTTTGTAGTTCTCGCTTTGAGCAAACTTCAAAGGCGTCTCTTGAGGAAGTCACAGCGCACATGCAAAGTCTACCGAATTATCAATATTGAGTGTCTATCTTTCCGTTTTTTGAGAAAGGGAAAAATTTAGTCTTGCTGCGGATTCGAGGTGATGCGAAGCTTTGTTTCAGAACAAGAGAGTGCGCGGCCCGGAGAATCGTCGTCCTAGAACCCGCGGTGAATTGGTGATCAAGTTCGGTTGCGAGGGCGCTGCTCATGAGCGAGGCCGAGTTTGCCCGTCAACTCAACTGGCGAGGATTTTCAAATCGGTCACGTCAGCGAGTTTCGCGGGGAAACGGGCGCGTACTTGTTTCTCACGCTTCGCCTCTTCTCGGGCGGCATCAGTTAGAGTAGGTCGCTTGGCTGATCCCCTTTTAGCGGGTCTCGTCAAGCGCCACACCTTGATCATGCCGCCCACCTCCACCTTGAAATGCGACCCTACCTAGTCTGACAGTATCGAAGAATACCGTATGCGGGTAGTTCCAAACCGCACGTTCTAGCAATGCGACGCCGACGATCTCGGTTCCGAACGTTCGCGCAAGGCTGGACACACTGGCGCGACAATCGCCGGGCGAGATCAATGGCAGGAGCAATCAATCTTCCTTAGTTCGGAGACAGTCACCTCTTTTTGGGAAAGTTAGTCCGAGTTTTGACCCACGTGAATGTCACTAGCATGAGTAGACTTCCTTCAAGTGCGCTGGGTATCCTCGGCATAACGTTTCTCTATCGTATCGCCGCGGCAATGGCGCCCCTAGCGATCCTCCTCACGCTCTCCGAGAGACCTTCGATGGCATCTGCATCAATTGCGCTAACGGGCTGGACCTTAATGGGCGTGACCTTGCCCCCAAGTTTTATCCAGTTTTGAGTTCGCTCCAGCGGTTTTTGGTTGCTGTTGTTGGTTCGGTAGCGGCGGGTTGCGGTGCGGAGCCATTTCGGCTGCGCAGCACCGCATCACGTCGCGGGTTGAGTGTCTGAGCGAATTCGGCCGGTGTCAGCCAGCCAAGGCCTGAATGCGGGCGTTGATCGTTATAATCGCTACGCCAGTTTGAAAGCGCAGACCGGGCATGAGCAAGCGACGAGAACAGAGTTTCATTCAAGAACTCGTCTCGCAGCCGCCCGTTGAAGCTTTCGATAAAAGCGTTCTGGATCGGTTTTCCAGGCGCGATGTAATGCCAGTCAACCTTGGTCCGGTCCGCCCATTGCAGGATCGCGTTGCTGGTGAACTCGCTGCCGTTGTCGCTGACGATCATCCTCGGCTTGCCGCGCACCTCGATAATCCGGTCAAGCTCCCGTGCGACGCGAAGACCGGAAAGCGATGTATCGGCGACGAGCGCCAGGCACTCCCTCGTGCAATCATCGACGACGGTCAGAATCCGCAACCTGCGCCCATCGGTGAACTGATCCGACACGAAGTCTAGCGACCAGCGATCATTGGCCACCATCGGCACCAGCATCGGCGCTCGCGTGCCTATCGCTCGCTTGCGACCGCCGCGCTTGCGCACCGTCAGTTTCTCCTCCCGATAGAGCCGGAAGAGCCTCTTGTGGTTCACGAGGTGACCCTCCCGCCGGAGCAGCACATGAATGCGTCGATATCCGAAGCGGCGACGTTCATGCGCCAACGCCTTCATTCGCTCGCGAAGCTCATGATCATCGTCGCGCCTGGTCTCGTAACGGACCGTCATTCGGCAAAAACCAATGGCTTTACACGCCCGCCGTTCGCTCATCCCATGATGGCTCATCAGATGCGCAACAGCTTTCCGCTTGGCCGCGGGCGTCACCACTTCTTTCCCAAAAGGTCTTTCAAGGCAGCATTGTCGAGCATCGCATCCGCCAGAAGCCGCTTCAGCTTCGTGTTCTCGTCCTCAAGCGTCTTCAGCCGCTTGGCCTCGGACACCTCCATGCCGCCGAACTTGGCCTTCCATTTATAGATGCTGGCATCGCTAACGCCATGCTTGCGGCAAAGCTCCGAGACCGGCGTGCCTGCCTCGTGCTCCTTCAATATGCCGATGATCTGTTCGTCTGTGAAACGATTGCGCTTCATCCTCTGGTCCTCTCAAATGGGCCAGAGCTTACTTCAAAATGGATTATTTCAACGGGGCAAGGTCAGGCGCTTTTAGCCAACCACTATGGATTTGGGTCGCGACGAAAACAGGACTTCGATCGATAATGTTAGGGCTGGGGTTAGTGACCTTTTCCTGTCACGTGGCCATTGGAGTTGTGAATGGCGCAACGCTGCCGTTGCCGCCTCTGTTTTGGCTGGTGCTACGGTCCCGCCTATCACCGCCCCAACGCGGGCCCTTCTTGCGCGGGTGCTTGACGGGAGCCGCATGGCAGCTGCTTTCGACTTGGAGGCAGCATTAGGCAGTTCAGCTGTCGTTATCGGTACCTTAGTCATTGCCATAGCAAGCCTTGCTGGCAGGTTGGGGCCACTAGTCTGTTGTGCAGGACTGTTCGCCCTAGCTTCTCTGATCTTTTCTCAAACCGGCAAGGGAGCCGAAGGCAGTTTCAGTGGCAAAGAAGAAATGCCGGTAGACCAAAGTCGCTATATAACAGACTGGAAAGTAATCGCATTGATAACTTCGGGTGCCGCTGCTTACGGAATGCAGGCACTTATCGAGGTGGCTACTGTAACTAGGTTTGGCGAACGAACTACGGTAGCGCTGATCTTATCTGCGTGGGCAACTACTTCGTTTTTGGGAGGGCTTTGTCTGAGTCAGTTAAAAAGTCGGGATCAAGTTCGTCTAGTGCTACTCCCTATCCCTGCCGTCGCTTGTATTGCTATGGCCTCATTGGCGGCGTCAAAATCATCGTGGTTTGTCGTCGCCGTTATTGCTAGTGGCGTTGGCGTTGCCCCCATGCTCTCGGTTCTTGCTACGGAAGTCGCGCGCCTTACGTCTTCATCCCAGCTCACAAGGACATATAGCTGGCTGCAGCTAAGTTCTTGGCTTGGGTACGGCGCCGCGACCGCCGTTGCAGGAATGCTAGCAGCCAATTCTCTTCCCCTATTACTGCTTTTGGCATGCGCGCTTGCCACATTATCCGTTGCACTCATCTTTGCCTGCTTACAGGCGGTGCCGGCCTCAGGCGACCCGTAAATAAACCAGGGACAAACCGCTATTCCAACTCGGTTAGCCGAAGGGATTCCCGAAAATCGGAAAAAATAAAGGCTTTTGCTGATAAATATTTAGACACCTTTGTAGCGGTGTGGTTGTTGCATTCAAGCGCCGTCGGCGCGAGGCCCAATCGCCGACTCCTATTGAGCTGTCAGACTTACAGAAGAGCCAGCTCGTTAGACCGCGATATGATTGGAGACTAAAGATGAGTTTGACAGCCCCGAAGCTTCCTGAAACCCCCTACAAATTTTATAGGCCGGACGCTCGCTGGATAGAACTTGCCGCACGCGGGGCGTTGCTTGTCGATTATTGGGACGCGCCGCTTGAAGGCGCTGCTACCGATGGTGCTGAATTTGGTTTTCGTGACGAGGTTTACTGGTTTTATAAGAGCGCGCGACCGATCACCAAACCAGAGGCCGGTGCACGTGACCTCTTAAAGCGCCGTGACAATAATGCCTTGACGCTGTCTCCCAACTTCAAGGTGGAGTGCTCCCTTTCAATGGGAGTTGCGGGCGATCTGATTCAAGCCGAGGGCCTTGAACGATCGAAAGATGTGCTCTTCTCGAATGTAGCCGACGTTCTTTTCCAAAAAGATCTCTCGTTTGCAAATTACGAGTCCGTCGTTGCACAAGATGATAAAGTCAAGAAAGTCCTGGGTGACGGACGCTCATTCACGATGTGCTGTTCAGCGGAACAGTATTCGACGTTGACTCAGCATAACGGCAAACATTTCACCGTTCTCAACACCGCAAACAATCACACCTTCGACCTCGATCTCGCGGGTTTGGAAACGACGCAGAAGCTGCTCGAGCAATACGAAATCATGAATGTTGGTACGCCGCGAGACGTCGACGAATATGGCCGTGGAAGCATTCTGACGAGTAAGGGTATCAAAATTGGATTCGTTTCTGCAACTTTCGGCATCCGAAGATTCAAGCTGCCGGCTCATGAGACGCATCGCATTCACGTCGCCAAACTCTGCTCGAAATATGTTGCACCCGAACTAGAGCTATTGAAACGTCAGATAGCGGACTGCAAAGCGCAAGGCTGCGATTTCATCGTCGGCTCGCTCCACTGGGGTTGGGAGTTTGAGTTTTTCCCTCGGAAAAGTCAGATAGATGCTGCGCATGAACTGGTCGAGGCTGGAGTAGATCTCCTCTTAGGTCATCACCCACATGTAATCCAACCTGTCGAGTTTTACCCTACCAAACGCGATCCAAAGAGAATTGCCGTGATTGCCTATTCTCTTGGCAGTACGACATTTGGATGGTTCACGGCGCCGCACATGATGTTGAGTTTGATGCTGGACATCAAGCTGTCGAAAGGCTATCTCGATGGGGCGCAGCAAACCTATATTTCGGCAGTATACCCTGTCCCGGTATTCAGGCATCATTACATGCAAGCCGGAAAGCTACTTATGCGTATAGAGAAACTTTCCGATCATGTGGCTTCCACTGGAGATATACCCTCCCCGATACAGAGGATGCACGAATATGCGAAGCTGGTTCTGGGCGACGCTTACGCGCGATAGGCTGTTACCGAACCTGCAACGCGCACGCTGGCCTGTTAGCGATCGGATAAGAACTGGTCCCGGCCGCTACCGGGGGGCACGTCACCGGCATACTCGTTCCAGTGTCTGAAACCACAATCCTCGCCTTTGTAATTGAAGCATGCACCTACCGTCGGCGAGAAACGGGGAAAGGAAAACGGACCACTAATCGCCGTCTGACAAATGAGGGCCGTCCAACGTGCCTAGTTTTGGCGTTCGACATTGGTGCTGATCCCATCTCGAGCCACCGAATTAACATTCGACGGAGGATTGCCAGGACTACCCGTACCACAGGGGGTCCTGATTTCCCTGGAAAGGTACTGACCGCTGTTGCATGGCAGCATGTTGACACCGAGAAAATCGCTCGACTTCAGAGAATTCTGATACGCTACAACTTCTTTCATGGACAACGGCGTCGAAAAGACCGTCGCCCCCTCAAAGCCCGGCAGTGCCTCTATTGGCTCGATCATGGGCGAGCTCTGCCCGGGCACTGCGGCCGCGCCAATAACCCATGGGCCAACCGAGTCGAAAGTGACGGATTTCGGGCGGCCGGTTGGCGTACCAGAGCTGTAGGCAGAATGCGGAAACCCGCTGTCGAGCACTGCCTCATCCCATCGGTAAGCTGTAAGCACCAAAAGATAGGAATATGGCGCGAAACGGTCGATGCGAAGTTTGCCGTCTGGAGTGAAGGTGTAGTAAATCCACTCTGTGCCGGAGAATGCGCCTGTTGGCCCCACGACGTTCATATCCCACGGCTTTTGCCACCACGCAGTATCCGCCTTTCCACTTTGAAGCAGGCTTTTCGCAAAAGACCACTTTTGGCCGTTCGCGTTAGGCGTGGCGCCTAGCGCGAACGATAGGTGGGCGCCGTTGGAAGTGGAACTAAGTAGCGACAGCGCGCTACCGCCATTCGGAACGGTATTATCTCGGGTCTTTTCCACTAAAAGGACTGTGAATCCTGTGTCGGGTCTGATCGATGCGGGTTGACTAGTCTCGACTGACCCGTTCGGTGGAAAGTTGAAAGAAGTCTTATTGGTATAAAAGTCAAATGCCTGCCTCGTATTTTCAGGCACTGGATAATCCACTCCTGTCGCCGAGTCGTGTATGTACACCTTTGGATATTGCCCGAAAATCGGCACGACCTTCGGTGTGAGGGTCTGAGATACTTTGTCGGATGCGCTTCTTAGACAAGTGGCTTCATCGATGCATGATGCCGATTGGCCCGCGCCAGCAGCAAGGCAACCCACCGCAGAAAACAGTAGAAAGATTTTTTTCCTATAATTCATTAGACAATCCTTTGTGGACGCGTTGGTCTGCCTTAGCGGCTGAGTTTGGATGTGTTGCGGCGCCCTATCTGGCGCAGCATATCGCCGATTACATCGGGCAAATCGGTGGTGATAAGATTAGTGCGATTGACGATCGCCATCTCCGGATCACCTCGATAATCGGGCACGATGCCTCGTTGCGCGGTCGACTTAGGATCGGTGTTATGCTCGAAGCAGCATTTGCCGGCGCTATTGGCAACGCCCTCTGGATAGTAGTTACTTTCATGGTAGGTGGCGAAGCCCTGTTTCTGGTCGGTATAGTCGAAATAAGGCTGAAGACCGTCGCCTTTGTAGAATTGGTTCATCTCAAATTGAATGGAAAACGGCGCCACATTCCATTGATCGTAGATTGCATCCTCGTGCGGATCATAGCTGGAATCCTTCACGTTCTGGTCATCAGGGTTCTCGACAATAATTAACCCACCAATGAGGCCGGGGTCGTAGGTCGTCCGATTCAAGACCGTGCCGACATCCACCGCATCCTTCGCTTTGATTTTGAATACGACGGCTTTACTGAGTTGCGCATTTGCCTTGGTCGCAAGAATGTCAAGGCAATGTTGCATGAGCTCGATGGGATCGGTCGGGTCCTGATCATCGACCGCCGCCTTTACATCCACAATCATCACGTAGCCACGACCACCGTCGGAAACATATTGGGCGAGTAGATCGAGCGCGGCAGAGAACGTCAGGAACTTAGCCTTGCGCCCGTGCGAATCCGTAAAAACGCGACCATGCCGGTCCCTTAGATCCGCCTTTGTTAATTGAGAAAAGTTTTGATTATACAGAAGACCGCTTCCAGTTGACTCACGCTCAATCCTGTAATCATGAGATAGAACCACTTCTTTATCGGCAGTGAAGCGGACGTCCACTTCCACGCTCTCGATTTGCGAATTCCAGGCGTCTTGTAAGGCGTAGGCTGAATTCTCTGGATAGATCTCCCAGGATCCGCGGTGCGCAGATAAGATGACCAGGTCATCGTCGGGTTCCGGCAGCTTAAACATGTTTCTCGTAATCGCACTTACAAGATATGGCGAAGGATTTACCGGCAGCAGAGCCGCTGCTTCGGCACTGGATGAAACACCGAAAGCAAAAAAAGAAGTCAATATGAGCGATGCTCGCAGATACCACCGGCTGCAGAGGTGGCCAAAACGGAAGGTGCTAGAATGAGGGGTCGCTGATGTTGCTACAATGTTGCTGGCTTGCATAAAGATCCAGAGCCTTTCGATGAGAATGTTGGATAGCTTCGCTATGCTGTACGTGTTGTTCTGCGGGCTTTTTGCCAAAGCACAAGCGTCTCAGCAGTGGCTGAACCGGTGGCAAAGGAAGAGGGACGAACGGCCACCGCAGCGAAAAGAGACTGTTACCCAGCGCCTCGGTCATCACTCGCGTTATGGCTGCAACAACAACTTCAAGATCGTCCATGAAATCGGATCACGCCAAAGGGGTGGCGACATCGCGTTCTCAACGGGTGTGACGTAGGAGTTCTCAGGCACGACGAGTGTCCGGCAAAACCCTTGTCATCAAATCTGCTGGGCCAAACGATGTTTGGACGTAGTCAATTGCCTGCCAGCCACTCTTTTCGTAAAGAACGCGCGCGTCCTCTGTTACCAGGTAAAGGCTTTTGCAACCGAGACGCAATGCCTCCTGCTCTAGCCGCTCGATCAACAACGCGGCAATTCCTTTATTGCGGTGGAATGGGTGGACATACAACGACTTAAGCCACGGGGATAGATTGGATTTTCCGTCGAAGTCACGATCAGCTAACGTAATCATTCCTGCGGGCACCGCGTTTTCAATGGCAATAAGTGTTAGCGGCATTGAACTGCTCGTTGCTGCTTCAAACTCACGTCGCGTTTTTTCATATGAGCCATACGATTGACAACCCCATTGTCCGAAGGCCCAGCTTGTGCAAACGGAGAGGAAATTCGGAAATTCTTCTAGGTAATCGATCGTTACCGGAGTTTCAGCTGCCATTGGTTTCTCGGTCATAGTGTCTCCATGTCTTTAGCGGTCCGAGCAAACAAGCGCGGATAGGTCAACGAGGAAGACCGTGCACTATCCTGATGCTATCACCCACGATGACCTGGACAGGGACGCCGGGACTCAAGTGGTCGCCATCGCGCAATTGCTGATTACAAACCCGCCAGGATCTGTGGCAGTGTCGCCATGTCATTAAATAGTTCTATAGCACCTGCCTCTGCCAGTTTACCTCCGTGCCGAGGTAGGCAATGGGAGCCACCCACGAAGCCAATCACCGTCATCCCGGCAGCCACCGCCGCCTGAGTACCAGCAACACTATCTTCAATAACGAGACAACTGTCGGCCGGCGTCTTCATATTTTGTGCTGCAAACAGAAAGAGATCTGGAGCCGGCTTACCACGCGCAACTTGCGAAGCGCTGAAGACATGGGGCCAAAAAAAATTGTGTAGGTCTGTGACTATAAGCGCCAAGCAAAGCTTTGTAGTGTCACTGTTCGAGGCCACGCACTTCTTTAAATTGATAGCTTGCAAGGTTTGCCGAACGCCGCTGGTCGCGCGCAGATCACGCGCATAACGATTTGCAATCTCGGCCATCACAGTTTCATGGTGATTCTCTGGTAGGCGGAGGCCTCGCTCGGATTCTATGACTGAATAACTCTGCTGGTCGGTCATTCCCACAAAGCGATCATTATACTCTTCAGCGGATATCATATAGCCGCACTTCGCCAACGCTTCGATGTGCACTGCGGTTGCGATAAGCTCGCTGTCGACGAGGACCCCGTCGCAGTCGAAGATCAACAATTCCGGTTTTTTTAAGAAAGACATACAAGGAGCCTCGTCGTAGAAATGGCTTGGGGTTTTGTCCCAGTGCAGCGTCGGATTTTGTCCATTGAGAAGGGAGTGCTTAAAAGCTGTGGGGGTAGACCATTGCGGCACTGGGGAGTTATCGCGACGCTTGATGCTTAGCCGGAAATTGCTCCAGCGGCGATCTCCGGCCCCTGCTTATGAAGAGCACTCCAAACCTTATGAAAAGCATCTGCGTAAAGGTGCATCAACTCGCCACCGTTGGGCGGCGCGATCTCGGAGACGTAGAACATCGTATCCAATATTTTCACGGTGTTTGGAAAATCGGCGGCGTTCCAGTTGTTGCGAATTTCCGGGAGGTATTCAAAAACGGGCTTCGTGAGCCAAACACAGATAGGCACACCTTCGGCCTGCAGCGATTTGACGACGAAATCCCTCGCAGCCGGACCTGGCGCAAAGCCAAGCGCCTCAGGTTCAATGCGCAAAGGAAAATTGAGCATCGAATGGTCGCAGTCTGACGGGTCGAAAAGCGGAAGTATACCCGCTAGGTCGCTGATCATCTCCCATAACAGATTACTGTTGTCTCTTCGGATTTCGAGTTGCGCATCCATCTCTGTGACCCGCAGCTTCGCAATAGATGAAGAGAATACGTTGGGCCGGTAATTGTATCCTTGGGAAAGAGGTGAAAATATTCGCGCTCCGCTGCGAGACGAGCTTGACAGCGATACGCGATCAACATGTGCAATTAGGTCGGCGTCCTCCGTTATGACAAATCCCAGCTCGCCGGCCCCAAGGTGTTTAGCGCCGTTTCCGGAAAGAGCGAGTGCGTCTGTATCAAGATGAGAGCCGCCGACGATTACTTTCGCGGCTGCGATCGATTGGCAGATGTCGTCTATCACTGCAATTCCCTGAGCACGCGCAGCATGCCTTCCATCGGGGACGAGAACATTGTTCCCGAAAAGGTGCGTAATCAGAACTGCAGCGACGTTGGGGTTGAACCTCTCAGCGGCCGCCCGCTGATCAATTCCGGCTACGCTCATGTCGACATCGACGAAGACGGGTTCAAGGCCATTGATTGTAATTGGTCCGACCGCTCCCGGCCAATTCAGTGCCGCGGTAACAACTTGCTCTCCGCGCTCCTTGACGTAGTCGAGTTCAATGTGAATAGCCGCCGTTCCGCTGCCAACAGCGCGCACTTGCCACTTCCCAATCCACCTCGCAAGATTCTGCTCTAAATCGCTGACAATTGGATGATTGACGCGGTGATATTTTCCACTATCCACAACTCCGCGAAGCGCATCCAAGTGCTTTTTCTCTGCCGCGGGCCAAGGTATGACGCGTCCCAGAGGGATCACAGGCGTCCCACCGAAAATGGCGAGCTTCTCGGCTGCGCAAGCACCTTGCGCGTTGCGCGTTTTGCGCTCTGGTGCACCAAATCCGTTCATTGCATTGTCCAATCAATCGTTCATTGAAATGCTGATCAGCCCTCACAATCGCTAGCACCGTTTTCGGAGATGCAAAAGTTAAAAGTCGGTATAAAAATAAGTATATAATAATATATATTTGGGAAGTGTAATATAGACAAGTAAATACCGATTTCCGAACATGGTTGCGTAGACTGCTTGGTCCAACCGTTAGAGCCGCTCCGCTTCGGCTGGTTACGTCGACGTTTCAATTGTTTTTTAACGATTGCTCGGACATCTGAGGTCATTGAAGAAAGGCTTGTGAGGGGATCCTTCATGGTTTTCCATGGTCATAAGACGCGTTTAAGGAACCCAGGTGGCTCTAACGCCAGAATCCGAGACCGTCCGAATGGGAAGCTCCGATTAGCCGGTCGGTAGTGCTCACTGTTGCGGCTCAGTTGGATTCATAAACAGGATCGGATGAAATGGACTCGTTGATAAAAAGACTTCAAGCTTTCCGGCTTGGAGAGAATGAGAGCAGCCCTGACGATAGCCATAAAAGCGAAAGCGGTAAGGGCATTATGTTGGCTCAAAAACTAATCTCGATGGGAACTTTAGGGGCCGCAAATCGAGGACGATTGCTACAAGCTTTGTACGACATAGGAGCATCTAGCAGGGCGGATCTGGCCCGCGTTACCGGTGTGACTCGAGGAACTATCGGTGGGATTGTGCAGCCTTTACTCGATCAGGGGGTGCTTGCAGAAGGAGAGGTGATCCCTCCCAATGAAACAGGCGGCAAGCCGGCTACCAAATTGTGGTTTTCCAAGGACGCAAGGCCAATTTGCGCGGTGCTCCTGCTGCACGACCGAGTGAGTGCGTGTTTGGTCTCTTTGGAGGGCGAGGTCTATGCGCAAAATGTCGTCTACTTCCCGAAGAACGTAGCAAATGCGGCCGACGCATTCCGTATTATAAGCACCTGTATCGAAGAAGCCGTCGCATTTGGAAAGCCGATCTTGGGGATCGGTGTAGCCGTCGCAGGAATGATCAATACGGAGACTGGCACGATCGTGACCGTCGGCCTTGCGCCTTTCCTCGATGGATTTCCGCTCGAAACCGAATTGAACAAGCGTTTCGGAGTCACAGTCTGCGTCGATCAGGATACGAGGGCGTTACTCGTTGGGGATCGCTGGTTTGGACAGGGCCGCGGTCGGAGGAACTTCGCCTCGGTCTATATCGGAGAGACTTTGGGCGGAGCGCTTTACCTTGATGGACATCTCTATCGCGGACCCGCAGGTGCAGGTGGTGAAATCGGTCATACGACCGTAGACATCAAAGGTCGGATGTGCCAGTGCGGCAGACGCGGATGCTGGGAAACGATCGCCAGCTCGAAGTGGCTAAGGACCGAAGCTAAGGTCAGGCGGTTGCCACGACCTCTCTCCCTGGATGTGAGCCGATTGTCGACGCTGGCCGACAAGGACGTGCCGGGCGCGAGAGATCTCATTCGCGACTACGCGTTCAATATCGCGGTTGGCCTGGCGAACCTCCAGCAGTTTATGGCGCCGAATTTCATTGTTATTCACGGGGACATTGTGCGGGGGGGAGGCCCCATTCTTCGTCTGATTCAGGAAAGCTTCCACGATCTGGTATTTCATCGCCCAGGTGATGATATCGCCCTTGTTTTCGGAGATGGCGAATGCCTGGCTGCTCTACGCGGTGCCGCCAGTCTGCTTCTTTCTGAATTGCTGAATTTCGTCATCTAACGGCCTCCGCATGCGATCCTCGGGTATGTATTGTACGGCACCAAATGGCGCTGCCGAGCTATCTCAATGTTCCGGCTGGGTGCGCACCCTTTCCCAGCCTAAGTCGCGGTGGTGAAGACATTGACGCTGTACCGGCGTTGGTCTGATCGGTTCGCTGGTCAGAGATCCCATTGCCGATGTCAATCTGAAACCCGGCGACGATCGACCGCAGCCGCTTTGCCTCTGCGGCAAGTGCAGTACTTGCAGCCGTGGACTCCTCGGCCATGGCAGCATTTTGCTGCGTAACTTGATCCAATTGATTGATGGTCCGATTGATCTCGGAAAGAGTTGCCGACTGCTCATTGGAAGCAACCGTGACTGCATCAAGCTGGGTGTTGATCAACACGATTTGTTCCTCGATTATCTTGAGCGTCTCACCGGTATCGCAAACCAGCGTGACGCCACTGCTGACCTCGTCAACGGAATTGAGGATCAGGTCCTTTATCTCCTTTGCTGCGTGCGCTGAGCGTTGAGCAAGCTCCCGCACCTCCTGTGCAACGACTGCAAAGCCCTTTCCGGCCTCGCCGGACCGTGCCGCTTCAACGCCTGCATTGAGGGCCAGGAGATTGGTCTGAAACGCGATTTCGTCGATCACGCCGACAATAGCCGATATCTGCGAGGAAGAATGTTCGATCCGCTGCATTGCTGCGACAGCGCTGGAAACAACTTTCCCGGAATGACGGGCGGATTTGTTCGCCTCGACCGCAACGTGTCGGGCTTCCGCCGTGCGCGTGCTAGAGCTGGCGATATTCTGGGTGATCTGATCGAGGGAGGCGGCAGTTTCCTCCAGAGAAGCGGCCTGATGCTCAGTCCGCCGGGACAGGTCCTGCGCGCTCAAAGCGATCTCCTGCGCGCCATCATTTATCGATCTGGTAGTGTGCGACACGGCTCTCAGGCTTTCAGCGAGTTGAACAACAGCGGCGTTGAAATTTGCGCGCAATGGTTCGAAATCCTCAGCGAAACTGACGTCGAGACTGAACACGAGGTTGCCGCCCGCAAGCTGCTTCAGGCCCTCAGCCAGCCCGGCCGTGGCCTCCGCCATATCACGTGCCCGCTGGCGCTCGGTGTCGGCGAGGCGGGTACGTTCGATCTCGCTTGCCCCACGACTGGCCTCTACATCCTTTTCGAGATCGCGTGTCCGTAACTCGTTGTCCTTAAAGATTTGCACTGCGCGGGCCATGGATCCGATCTCGTCACGGCGGATCGTTCCCTCAACAGACAACGTCAGATCGCCCTCGGCAATGACCTTCATCGTCGAAACCATCTGCTTGATAGGTTTGACCAACCAGGAGCGAATTGTGATGAAACCAAAGCATGAGACGGCGAGCAGTGCGGCAATCGCTGCTCCCAAACTCACTACTGACGTGTCACCGACAACGCGTAAAACATCAGCACGCTTTTGCTCCGCGTCTGAAGCGAGTTCTTCCGTCACGGACGTAAACCTCGGTGAAATGGCAGCGAAGGCGGGTTGACATAAAGTCAGATAGAGTTGCTGTACCATGGCAAGCTCGGCTTCACTGGTCGCGCCGCGGGCCACAGCGACCGCTGCACCACACGTGTCGGTCAGGACAGAGAATCCATCCGCCTTCAACTTCGGCAGTTCACCCTGCTCGGGAACTGCCTGGATGGCCAGATCCATGAACCTGACGAAGTTCTCTCGCGCGTCATTCAGACCTGCTTCTGCCCGCGCCTTCGCTTCTTTCGACCGCGTCATCACCATGTCGCTGATGCTGGCACGCGCCGTTTCGAGACTTCTGTTTGACTGTGTCAATCGAAGCGCTGCAGATGCATCCCGGTCGAGAAGCCCTTGGTAACCGTCGTTTACCGCAAGCATCTGGCGGCTCTGATAGAATGTCAGTCCCAGCGCCGTGACACCAAAAATGGCCATGATGACAAAGAACTTCCCGACAATGGAAACATGTTTCACAAGCCACTCCTCTAAGCTCTGTCACGGTGCATGAATGTTCAGGTTCTGCATTTCAAAATTCGGAATCCGAAGAAAAAAATGGCTGCCGCCGACCTCGTATTCGACGACAGCCAAGTTGCCTGGGAGGGCAGGAGAAAAGACTTGAATTCCTAGTGTGGCGATAATTTGCGGATGTCCTGTCAGTCTCGGATCGCAGTTCCGGTTACCGGATCGAACCAGTGCAATTTCTCCAGATCGACAGTGAGCGGCAAATGTTGGTTGGGACGCGGTGTGAGCGCCGGTGGGATCCGCGCGACAAGTCGGTTGTTACCTTTGTTTGGAAAGTCTTCGGTATCTTCGGCATCGTTTACGTTGACCGGCGGTGACGCGATGTCGAAAAAGACGAAGGTGTCGGCTCCCAGCGCTTCGGCAACCGGGACCTGCTCGTTGAAGAGGGCTTCAGACGCGGGGCAAACCAGAAACATCTCCGGGCGAATTCCAACGATGACCTGCCGGCCTTTATATTCCGAAAGTGCCGGCTTGGCGGCGACGGAGAAGGATATCTGCGTTCCAGTTACCGCAGCTTTGAGTGACCCGGCTTCCGCAGTCAGCTCGACGCGCACAAAATTCATCGCGGGCGATCCGATGAAGCCCGCGACAAAGAGGTTGGCGGGCTTGTCGTAGAGCATTTGCGGGGTGTCGATCTGCTGAAGATTGCTCTCCTCTCCATTGAATACTGGCTTCAGCACAGCGACACGATCGCCCATGGTCATGGCTTCGACCTGGTCGTGGGTTACGTAGAGCGTCGTTACGCCGAGCCGCTGGTTGAGCAGCTTCAGTTCGCCGCGCATCTGTACGCGGAGCTTGGCATCAAGGTTTGAAAGCGGCTCGTCCATCAGGAAGGCCATGGGATGGCGAACGATCGCCCGACCCATTGCCACACGTTGGCGCTGACCACCGGACAACGCCCCTGGTTTGCGTTCGAGATAGCGGGTAAGGTCGAGCATTTCCGCCGCGTCACGCACCAGCTTATCGATCTTGTCCTTGGGCATTTTGCGCTGCTGCAGACCGAAGGCCATATTGTCGTAGACAGTCATATGGGGGTAAAGCGCGTAGTTCTGAAAAACCATCGCGATATCCCGGTCCTGGGGCTCAGTCTCGGTGACATCAGCGTCATCCATGAGCAACCGGCCGCTGTTGAGCGTTTCAAGACCCGCTGCTATCCGCAATAATGTCGACTTGCCACAACCGGACGGGCCGACCAACACGACGAATTCTCCGTTGGCGACCGAAAAACTTACATTCGCAACGGCAACGGTTCCGTCCGGAAAGGTCTTGCCGATCCCGTCGAAGGTCATGGACGCCATTTTTATTTACTCCCCGTATTTTCAAGCGAGGCAAGCCGCACTGTTCGTCCGGACATGCCCCGCGCTTTTGGTTCCGGCTCTAGCCGATGTTCACAGCCTTGCCGGTCGCGACGGATTCCTCGATGGCTGCCAGGGTCTTGGTGTTCGCCAGGCCGTCCTGTGCATCTGCCAGTAGCGGAGCGTCGCGCACGACGCTATCGACAAAGCGAGCGATGGATTCCAGGACAAAGCCGCCGATGCGCGTCGCGCCGGTTGGTGTTATGCCGATATAGTCATTGTATTTTAATCCGCCGTCGACGATCTTTCGCAGGCCGCCATTGTGGGTGGGGTCCGCCTGGACCTGGCCCTTTTCGCCGACAAACTCGATCTTGAAATCGACAAGCGAAGGATTGTCACGCGACAGGATCCAGCTGTTCTCCACGGTCACCACCGTGCCCTTGGAAAATTCAAGCACCGAGACATGGAAATCCTTTGTATCCACGCCGCCGGCCGACAGGGTCCCCGAGCGGGCGACGGCATAAACCCGTACGACCTCGTCCGCCAGGATGAAGCGCAGGACATCCACCAGATGACTGCCCAGGAACCAGAGTGCAGAAGACTTCGCGGCCCAGCTCAGCATTTCGAACGGAACGAATGTCGTATTCGAGAGACGCGCAGTGCCGTGCTTTGCCAAGCCGATCTGACCGCCTTGAATCATGTCACGAACCTGGGCGAGGATTGGATTCACACGATTATGGAAATCGATCATCAGCTTGCCCTTGGACTTTGCGGCGGCCGCAGCAATTTCCTCGGCTTCGCGCACTGTCGTCGCAAGCGGTTTTTCGCTCAATACGTGTTTGTCGGCTTTCAGAGCGGCCAGAATGATCGGCGTGTGGGTAAAGTCAGGTGTCGCAACCGAGATGGCATCGATCTGATCGCTTGAGATCAGCTTCTGATAGTCGGTAAAGGCCTGCGTTGCGCGGTAGGTTTCCTTCATCTTCAGCGCCCTGCCCTCATCGAGGTCACAGACGCCGACCAGCTCGGTCTCCGGCAAGACATTAAAGGTATGGGCATGATTGCCGCCCCAAAGACCGGCGCCGATGACGCCCATTCGCAGTTTGTTCATTGCATTACTCCATTCATAAGGGAAAGCTCAGCCCTTCACCGAACCGAAGGTGAGGCCTCGAACGACGTATCGATCGAAAACAAGGAAGATGATCATCGGCGGTATCATCGCGAGCACTGCGGCGGCGGCGATGTAGTTCCACGTCACGCCGCTTGTCGCGAAATATCCAAGTGTTCCGATCGGGAGGGTGGCGGTGGAGCGCGAACTCAGCACCAGCGGGAAAGCCGCGTTGTTCCATGCGAACACGAAGGCAAACATCGAGGTTACGATGATGCCGGGACGCACGATCGGTAGCGTGATGCGCAACATAATCGTGTACCAACGGGCGCCGTCGACGCGAGCGGCCTCCTCCAGTTCCACCGGCACCTCGTCGATGAAACTCTTCATCAACCAGACGGAAAACGGGATCGTCAGCGTCTGCAGGACGAGGACCATCGAGAAGTAGGAACCCTGGAGACCGATGCGCGTGATGAGGATGAAATAAGGGATCAGGAACGCGACTGGCGGGGCCATCAGCAAGCCGAGGTACCACAACATGATGTTTTTCTTGCCGCGCAGCTTGAAGCGGGACAACGCGTAGGCAGCAGGAACGGAAAAGGGCAGATTGAGTAACACGGCGCCGATTGCGACGATCAGGCTGTTGACCAGTTGCGGTGCGTTGGTGCCGGGATCGACGAGGATGTGCCGGAATGCGTCGAGATTGGGCTCGAAGGTAATTTGCGGCGGCATGGTGAAGGCCGTTTCGGCCGGGCGAACGGCAAGAGCGATAAACCATAGGATCGGCCCAACGAAGATTGCCAGGAAGAGGAGGCCGGCGGCGTAGGTGAGTGCCGTGTTGAAGCTTGTGCGACGACGGGACATTTTACCACTCCTCGTTTCTGAACGCGAAGAAGACGTAGAGGGCAACGATGACATTGACGATCAGCACTGTGATCCAGGTCATTGCGCTGACAATGCCAATGTTGAAGTTGACGAGGCCCTGCTCGTAGAGCGAGTATCCAAGCGTGCGCGTCGAGGTGCCCGGTCCGCCGCGGGTGAGCACAAGCACCGTGTCGAAGGTGTTGAAGATCTGCATGAAGCGAAGCATGACGATTATGATCGCGGTGCGCTTGATCAGCGGCAGCTTGATACGCATCAGGATCGTCCAGGCGGAAGCCCGATCCAGTCGCGCGGCTTCCAAGATTTCGTCAGGAACGGCTAAGAGGCTTGCGTAGAGCACGATTGCAAAGAACGGCGTCCATTGCCAAATGTCGACGAAGAGGATTGCCGCAAGTGCGGTCGAAGGCGAGCCAAGAATTCCCTCTGCCGGCACAGGTAGCCAAAGCGACTGCAACACCCAGCTCAACAATCCACCGCCTGGATCATAGAGATAGCGGAACAAAAATCCGACGACGATAGGGGCAATCGTGGTTGGGAGGATCAGCAGGGCACGCACGACGTTCATGCCAGGCAGTGCCTTGAGCAGGATGAGGGCGATCGCCAGGCCAAACGTGAACTCAAGTGTCGTGCCAAGGATTGACAGGATCAAGGTGTTGGTCAGTGCGGCGCGAAAGTCAAAGGCGTTAAAGGCCTGCACATAATTCTCGAAGCCAACGAACTGAAGCGGCTCCGGGCCGATTTGCAGGTTCCAGAAGTAGAAGCTCGATCGTAGGGCAAACAGTAAGGGGTAGGCGATCAGAGCGAGCAGCATCACGACCGAAGGCGCGATCAGCAAGTATGGCAGGTTTCGTCGGATAAAGCTCTTCCGGGCGGGCCTGAAGGCTCGCGGAGAGCGAACAGTTGTCGTGTGCATTGCCAGATCCAGTTCTTCTTCAAGTAGCTGCCGGCGCGATCGCTGTCGCGCCGGCCCGAGGAGAACTCTATTACCTCTTGGCGATCAGGGCTTTGGCCCCGTCAAGAGTGTCTGCGTAGCTGGCTTTTTGATAAGGGATCATGAGATTACCCTTCAGGATGCTCTCGAACAGGCTGTTGGCACGTTCGAGGCCGGTCTTCGGCTCTTCGCTACCGGTCAGAAGCTGGTTCAATGTGAGGCCCAGCACGCTTTCAATGGCCGTGTAACCAGGTACAGGCGGGCGAGTGACCTTGCCGTTGCCCTGCTTCATCATCGCATACTGCACATCGAGGTAAGGATAGAGCGCTTTGACTTCCTCGTCTTCGTAGAGTGAAACGCGCGCAAAGTCGGAGAATTGGTAGTTAAGGTCCGGCCAAAGAGCCATTTTCTTCTGCGTGGTTTTCGAGGTCGCCCATTTGATGAAGGCGTAGCCTGCTTCTTGCCTTTCGGAACTGGATGGGATGCCAAGGCTCCATCCGCCGAGACTGACCGTCTGAGGCACGCCCTCAGCCTTGGGCAAGGCCGCCGTCGCGTACTTGTCCATCACGTCCGACTTCTTGCCGGTCATGTAGCCCGAGTTTTTGATCAGGTAGAAGTACGGCGTCCACCAGTAGAACATCCCGATGTCACCTTTGGCAAAACGGGTGCCGGCGTCGAACCAGACATAGTTGATCGCTTCAGGCGGAGACAGCTTGTAGAGCTGCCTATAGACTTCAACAGACTTGACCCAGGCGGGGCTTGTCAGCTGCGGAGAGAAATCCCACGGGTCGGCAGGGAATGATTTGAACCAGTTGGCACCGTGGCTTGCCGACACCTGCGTAAACATGTGGACGATCGGCGACGGTTGGGAGCCGCAGACCACCGTGGGAAACAACGGTTTGCCGCCAAATGACTTGCCTTCCATCGACTTCAGTGTGTCGACATATTTGGTCCAGGTCCAGTCTTCCGAGGTCTTGGTCGGCGGCGCTTCAATGGCGAGTTCGTCAAACACGTCCTTGCGGTACATAACCCCTTGGGCATAGGCGGCGACCGGCAATGTCCCGATCTGGCCGCGCCACATGTTCGAGGAGTAAAGGACCTCCGGGATGAAGTCTGAGAGGTCGAATTCGCTGTCCTTGGCAATAAAATCATTCAGCGAGATGATCCAGCCATTGTCGAGGTACTGCCCGAGCCACATCTGATCGACAACGATGACGTCGGCGTCTGAGGTCTTGGCGACAAAGGCAGACACGAGGCGCGATTGAAGGGCGTCATAGGAGAGACTCTCCAGTTCGACCTTGATACCGGTTTCTTTCTCGTATTCCGGCACCAACGCCTTCATTGAGAAGAAGAATGGGTCTTCAACGGAGAGGACGCGAACCGTGTTCGCATCCTGCGCGGCTCCGCGCCGTGGAATGGCCAGTGATCCCGCGCCAGCCACAAGAGCTGCGACGGAAGCGCTTTTCAGCAGGTCACGGCGCGACATATTTCCGATATCGATTGTCATAAGAGCCTCCTCAATTGATTTTGTAATCCAATCGCGGGAGCTCAGCGTAGCCCTTGGGCTTCCGCCATTGATACCGAGATTGTTACCCCTAGTTTGCTTTTGTCAGCAGTTAGTTTGTACTTCGCACAAACTTATGATAGTGTCAAGAAGTCGCCGCAGTGAAATTCCGCTTTACAGCGACGTGCGCACGCCACCCTGCTGGCGTCACTGGAAAGGTCCTATCCTGTCTGGTCGTTCGAGAACGTACAGGCTACAAAGGAATAAGCAGATTGGAGATGTTAAATTGAAGTTTGAGAGCCAGCCGTCCTATTCGTTGGGCCAGCGCACCCCCGCGAGCAGAGAAGCCGCTGCCGGAGAGAGTGGCGGCAACGTGACGCTTGTCTCGCAGGCGGCACTTGGCGCCATAAACCGTGGCCGCGTTCTACAAGCATTGTATGACAACGGGCCAAAAAGCCGGGCAGATCTCGCGCGACTTGCCGGCGTAAACCGCACGACGATAACTGGAATTGTGCAGCCAATGATCGAGGATCAGCTCCTCGTCGAAGGAGACGCTTCGCCCTCGGACGTCAAAGGCGGCAAGCCCGCTCGCCCGCTTTATTTCAACCACGACGCACCGATGCTTGGCGCTGTCCTCCTACTGCCTGGCACCATACAAGCCTGCCTTGTCGCGCTAACCGGTGAAATCAAGGCGGTCACAAAAGCCGAGTTCGATCCGCTTGGCGACACAGAAGCCTTCATCGCAGTCATGACAAAGACGCTTACAGCTACACTGTCTGAGGCCCAGCAGGCGCCGTTTGGCATTGGCGTGGCCTCTGCTGGAATGATCGACAGCGACAATGGGACCATTCTTACCGTCAACCTTGCTCCCGTCCTGACGGGACTTCCACTTGTAGCGATATTGCAAGAACGCTTCTCTCTTCCGGTTGTCATCGATCATCACCCCCGTGCCTTACTTGTTGGGGACAGATGGTTCGGGCCCGGGCGCGGCCAACAAAATTTTGCGGCAGTCTATACCGGTGAGGTTCTCGGCGGAGCCTTCTTCATCGATGGCAAAGTCTACCGTGGACTTGCCGGATCCGGCGGCGAGCTCGGTCACAGCGTGGTGCAGATCGATGGTGCCCTTTGCAATTGCGGAAAGCATGGCTGCTGGGAGACTGTCGCTGCCCTTCCCTGGCTGCGAAAAGAGGCCGCCCGAATGGGCTTGCCACATCCCAAAAGCATCACCTGTGCTCGGCTTGTCAAGGAAGCAGACGAGGGTTCAAACGCGGCAGATGAGTTGCTCGACCGCTACACGCGCAATGTCGCTTTCGGCATCGTCAATCTGCAGCAAACACTGTCCCTTAACTCCTACGTCCTTCATGGAGACGTCGCCGGAGGCGGCGTGAGGGCTGCAGAGCTGATCCGGCAACATGTCGAGCAGCTTGTGGTGAAGAGACCCGGTCAGGAGATATCGATCACGGTGAATGGTATCGGCGAAGGCCATACGGCTCTGCGCGGCGCGGCGGGCCTGGTTCTATCGAGCCACCTCAAGCTGGTCATTTGAGACGTCACAACGGCGCCGAACCGTAACGAGGCGACGTTGCCGGCCTGCAAGGGGTCAGTTCGCGCCTGGACCGCTGCGTAGACCCCATTCAGAGACGCGGGCACGCAATCAAATTTCTACGGTCGGGACCTAGGCTTGCGACCGTTAAGGTAAGGGCTGCCATCGTCTGCAACGGCAGCGGAAAAGAGAGAAGCAAAGAACGGAATGCAGGCAGCCCCGATCGCACCGGCGCGGGGGCCAAGCCGGGATGCCTCGACTGGGGCAGCCTGCAAACCGCGCGACGGGCCCAGGATTGGCTGGCTGGAAATTGCGCTCATCAGTTTGTCTGTCACCAATTCTGGCAGCCGTCCCCCAAGGACAATCAGGGCCGGGTCGAACATCGCCGTTGCAACACGTACCGTCTCGCTGAGTTGCTTGCCGGCGCGTTCAATCCAGCTTTCCAGTGCCGCTTTGGCCCTGTCTGGCAAACGCTCAAGATCGGGGAAGTCGTGGATGACGAAGCCGGCATCATTGAGGGTGGCAAAGAGGTCTTGGCCGGATGGGCGAGGCAGGTCGTACGGGTAGAGAACTCCGGGCAGGCAGGCGTTTCCATTGACACCGCGGTACGGCCGTCCGTCGATAACTGCCCCTCCCCCGACGCCGTGGCCTATGTGAATGAAGAACATTGGATCCGGCTGCAGTGGGCGTCCGCCGAACACGTACTCTCCGAGCGCTGCAGCTGTTCCATCGTTTTCGATGTAGTAGGGCGCCTCGAACGTCGCTTTGAAGGCATTGTCCGCCCCGCCATCATCGAAAGCCGGGAAGAAGCTGTGGGCCTTGAGGATGCTCGACATTGTGCCGAAATTGCCGGGTACCGAGCAGCCGATCCCGAGAAGCCTATCCTTAGGTGCTCCAAGGTCGGCCAGCATCGCCGTGATTGCCGCCTGCGCCGCCTTTGCCACAGACAGAGCAGTGCTGGTCTCGATGCCGACTGATCTGGAGGCAAGAATCTCGCCCGCCAGATCGACAATTGCGACCTCCATGCGGGTGACGGAGAATGTTATCCCGGCCGAAAGATACCGGTCAGCTCGCAAACTGAGCAAGCGCCGAGGTTGGCCTTGGGCGCCGGTCCGCTCGGCCACCTCGATCAGAAGCTCCATTTCAATCAGACGGCCTATCAGCCGCGTAACCGAAGCGCCCGTCATGCCGGAACGTTCGGCAAGGTCGACCCGCGCAATCTTTTTACACACAAAAATCAACTCGACCAGTCGTCGTTCGTTCCGTGAAAGGTCCATCGTTCCAGGCATGCCCCAAATTGTTTGTTGTTTGGAGCTATCTCAAACCAAATTAAATTACGCAATGTAATTAAAACGTCATGTTGCTCCCGTACCAAGGAGCTCGATTGTAATTAACGGCGAAACTAACGGGAGAACGCCCATGCATCAGATCAAACGTTTATTGACCCGCACGATAGTGTTTGTTGCGATCGCCTTTCCGGCCCTGGCCGACAGCCTTGTCGTTTATTCACCTCAAGGGGAGGATAACGTCCATTGGATCGCCGAGCAGGCTAAAGCCGCCGGTCATGACGTGCAGTTCCTGCGCGCGCCCGGAGGAGAACTCTTTGATCGGCTGGTTGCCGAGAAGAACAACCCCCAGGCCGATGTCGTCCTCGGCATGGTTGACACGTCCATGGCTCTGCTGAAAAAGGACGGCCTGTTCCAGCCGTACACCCCGGTCTGGGCGGCGGACCTCCCCGCCCAATACAAGGACAAGGAAGGCATTGTCCACAAATTCTGGAGCACAACGATCGTCATCGCCTATGATGCCTACAAGCTAGCCGCTGAGCAGGCGCCGAAAAGCTGGCTGGACCTGACAAAAGGCGAGTTCAAGGGCAAATACGTCATCGGAAACACCGCCTGGCAGACAACACGGGTCTACCTGGCCGGCATCCTGGCCCGGTTCCTCGACGACAGGGGCGAAGTCACTCAAGCCGGATGGGATTTTCTTGGCGCATTTTATGCGAACGCGATCGTTGTCGATGATGCAGATGCGCGGAAGGAGGCCTATAAATCGGGCGGCGCAATCATCAGTCTGAACTGGTTCGGTGGCGTCATCAAGGATTCCAAGGAGCTCGGCACGCACGTCAAGGTCATTGACACGGAAGGCGGCACGCCGGTCATCTCCGAAGGCGTTGCGATCATGGCGGGAACCGATCAGTTGGAGCAGGCGAAGGCATTTGTCGACTGGTTCGGCTCGGCCGATGTCATGGCCGCCTATGCCCAGAAGTTCGGGCAGGTGCCGGTGCTGCCAGCGGCGCTGGCGAAATCACCACCCGAAGTGCAAGCGAATGCGGAATTGGTCAAGGCGCAGCCGATCGACTGGGATGCGATCGCGCCCAAGCTAGACGGCTGGTTGCAGAGGGTCGAACTCGAGATCCGGTAGGGGTCTTGGATCGGGCAGTGCAGATCGCCAAGGCTTCAAAGGAGCATGATCATGGCAACTCCGACCCTCCTCATCGACAAACTCCATATTGGCTATGGTGACAAGGTCGTCATTCGCGACATGTCGCTCGACATTCACGAAGGCGAGTTTGTTGCTCTTCTCGGGCCTTCCGGCAGCGGCAAATCCAGCGTTCTGAGGGCCCTCGCGGGCTTTCATTCGGTCATGAGCGGCCGCATCGTTCTTGAAGGAAAGGATATCACCAACGAGCCTCCGGAGCGCCGCAATGTCGGCATGGTGTTCCAGAACTACGCGTTATTTCCAACGATGACGGCATTCGAAAACATCGCCTTTGCTTTGCGTGTCGCGAAGATGCCGCAGAGCGAAATTGTCAGGCGCGTCGCGCAGATCGCTGAAACGTCCGGGATCACGGAGCAGCTGCACAAGAAGCCGGCGACCATGTCAGGCGGGCAACAACAGCGGGTAGCGATTGCGCGCGCACTCGTCGCGGGCTCCAAGGTGCTTTTGTTCGACGAACCATTGTCCAATCTCGACGCCAAGGTGCGAGTGACGATGCGCCGCGAGATCAAGCGGCTCCAGCAGGATTTTGGATTCACGGCAGTCTTTGTCACGCATGATCAGGAAGATGCACTGACCATGTCGGACACGATCGTCGTGCTGGCGAACGGTGGCGTTGAACAGATCGGTACTGGGCGTACTCTTTACCGGGAGCCTGCGACGCCGTTTATCTGCGAATTCATCGGCACATCCAACGAACTGCCCGCACCGCTTGGTGCCCAGATCCTGGGCCGCGACGTTCGGGGGCGCGTCTTTGTCCGCTACGAAGATGTTCTCGTTGGGAAAGCGGTCCAAGCCGGGTTGCCGGCGACCGTCCGCCATGTGGAATTCCTTGGCGCCCACAGCCGCGTCGACCTGGATGCCGGCGGGCACCTTGTCTCGGCGGCCAGCATGGGCCACGAGTTGCCCGAAATCGGTGAGACGGTGTCCTGGACCATCCGGCCGGGCTCTGCCCATATCTTCGGGGAAGTAAACCGATGAACCGCGCCGCTGTCGTGGAGCGTGTAGCCTATTGGATCGGGTTGGCAGCTCTGATCTGGATTGTCGTCACGTTCCTGATCCTGCCGCTTCTCGCGTCGCTTCAGGCTGCATTTTTCAAGGACGGCAGCTTAGTGGTCGGACAGATCGTAAGCGAACTTTCAAGATCACGAAGAGTGCGCGCTGCCCTTTGGAACACCGTTTGGATGACGTCAGCGACAATGGTCACGGTGACCGTTGTCGGGCTTTTCCAGGTGGTCGTCCTTGAATATTTTCACGTGCGCGGTCGCACACTCTTGAAAATCGCCTATGCAACACCGCTGGTCTTCGGCGGCGTCGTTGCGGCGGCGGGCTACAACTTCACCTATGGTCCCGGCGGTGCGGTGACACATCTGGTGAAGGCGATCTTTCCCAGCCTACCGCAAGACTGGTTCATCGGCTGGTTTGGCGTGCTCTTCACACATACCTTTCTGATGACCACCTTTTACTATCTTTTTTTGCGTGCTGGGATGCGCCGCGTCGACTATGCAACCATTGAAGCCGCGCGCAGTATGGGTGCCTCGGAATATACGATTCTGCGGCGTGTGGTACTGCCCGCAATCCTGCCGACGCTGCTCGCTGTAACCCTCCTCACCCTCTACACCGCGATCAGCTCTTTCGCCGCCCCACAGGTGCTGGGCGGTCGCGATTTCCACATGCTGAGCCAGATGGTGCTGACGCTGAACAGCCTGGGTCGCCCCGACATGGCAGCTTTGCTGGCGCTCATGATGGGGCTGTGTCTTATGGGGCTTATCCTGCTGTCTCAATATTACGAATCGCGCGGCTCCGATGTCGGCGGAGCGAAAGCGACCGCGCCCATTCAACTGCGTAAAATACGCAGCCCGATCGGCAACGCAGTGCTACACTTTTTCGGCTATCTTCTTGTGGCTATCTACGTGGTGCCCATCGCTCTTGTCGTGCTCTTCTCCTTCGCCCCGGCCGCGAGTATCGGCATCGAAGTGATCCCGTCCAGCCTGACACTGAAGAACTATGCGCGTGTGTTTACCGAGGGCTCTGCCTTTCTTCCATTCTTCAACTCAATAGTGATGAGCCTTATCGCGGTATCGGCGGCGCTCGGCGTCACACTGTTTGCCGTGCCGGTTATCCTGGGTCGGCGCAGTTGGTTGACGCGCCTTCTGGACATCACTTTCTTCCTGCCATGGGTCGTTCCCAGCATTCTGCTTGCAGTCGGGCTGATCGTCACCTTCGACACCCCAAACCCGCTCGTCGGAAACGCAGTCCTCCTCGGCGGCTACTGGCTACTGCCGATTGGCTACGCCATCGTCGCCTTGCCGCTTATGGTGAGGTTCCTGCGGGCGGCCTTCATGGGGATCGATCCGGCCTATGACGAGGCGGCCCGCACGATGGGCGCCACGGGTCTCTACCGCTATCGCCGCATCATCCTGCCGATAGTGGCGCCGACAGCGATCCTCGTCGCCGGGATGGCATTCAACGATCTCCTATCGGAATACCCCTTGTCGGCGTTCCTGTACAACGTCAACAACAAGCCGCTGCCGATCGCAATCGTCGACAGCTCGCTGTCTGTCGATCCTGAGCAGGCCGCGCTTAGCCTCGTCTACGTCACTCTAATAATGGCGTTTTCACTGGCGATCATTCTGCTGGCCGAGCGCATCGGCCTCGGCAAAGGTCCGGAAACCACAACACTTTAAAAAAGGAGACTGAACCATTGGATACCTGCATCACCATCTGGCATTGGCCGCACCAGGAGCGTTGGTACGACGAAGGCATTCGCAACTCGCTCACCCTGATCAAGGAAGCTGGCTTCACACACATCAACTGGAATCCCGACTCCGGCAGTTCGTACTGGCTGGCCGACGCCGAGATCGAGTTTACAAGTAAGATCGTGGCCGATGCCGGGCTGAAGGTGCACTCGGTTCATGCCAGCAATGGCCGTAATCCGATCACCGAGATCGGCCACAAAAACCCTAGCCCTTTCGCGATGGAGATGCGCAAAGACTTGCTGTCGCCGCATGAATGGCAGCGCCGCAGTGGCGTAGAGCTGTTGCGTAACCGTATCGACCTGGCAGCCGCGTTCCAATCCCCCAACGTGGTTCTGCACATCGATATCACCGACAACGTGTTCCGCAGCGAAGCCGCCGAACGAGAGTTCTTCGATCCCTTGTTCCAGTCTCTCGACGAGATCAGGCCTTACTGCGTCGAAAAGGGCGTGCAGATTGCCGCGGAAACTCTCCTTTGCGCCAACGCCCAGAATTTCCTCAACCTCTATGATCGCCTGTTCGCTCGATACGGCAAGGAGTTCATCGGCGTCTGTTTCGATTGTGGCCACTGGGAACTGATCGAGCCAGGCAAGCTCAGCGTTTTGGAGCATTTCGGGGATCGTCTCATCGCTACCCATATTCATGACAATTTCGGAGCAATGGACAACCATCTTTTGCCATTCGACGGCCGGTTGGATTGGCACACCATCATCTCGGCGATCGCAGCAACTCCTTACCAGACGCCGCTCAACTTCGAGACACCAATGGATCGGTATGGGATTCCAGAATCCGCATACTATCGCCGCGCGCACAGCGTTGCCGTCAAGCTTGAGGAGATGGTCGCCGAGGCGCGTGCGAGGAAAAGCGCATGACGCCGGATGCGCTTACCGCTCGTCTCGCAACTCTCCACGAGGTCGTGTCAAAGGTAGCAGCGTTCACGCTTGAACGGTTCCACGGTCGGGAAGGATGGACAGTCGAGACAAAAGGACCCGCCGACTACGTCAGTGCCGTCGATCGCGACGCCGAGACCCTCGCTCGGCGACTCCTTGCAGACGACGTCCCAGGCTACCTTGTCGTTGGCGAGGAACACGGCGGTGATGCGGCAGGCGACTACTGGCTTATAGACCCAGTGGACGGTACCGCCAACTTTATCAGCGGGATACCGGTTTGGTCAGTCTCGATCGCCTACGTCTTGGCGGGCAAGCCTGTGCTCGGCGCAGTCGCTCTGCCTGCGCTTGGAACCATCTTGTGGGCCGCATCGGACGGCGCTCTTAACGTCGATGGGCCTTTGCAGACGATAGAGGCGAACGTGTCCGCAGCCTTTGGGACTGGCCGAAACCGGGTATGGCCGACGGAGCGTAGAGTAGAGGTAGAAGCTGAAATCGAGGCTGCCGGGTACCATGTCGTCAGGCTCGGTAGCTGCGCAGCTGCCCTGGCCCTTGTCGCGACGGGTCGGCTCGCCGGATATATTGAATACGGGACCAACCTCTGGGATTGTGCGGCCGGACATGTCCTTTGCCTTGCAGCAAAGAAGCCCTCCCTTATTGTTCCTGACCAAATAAATCAAAAGGTCTCGATTATCGCAGGCGCGGAGTTGCAACCCCGATAACGAATGAAAAATCCCATGACCAGACGGAGCAAAAGGTTAGCCCTGCGGAACGACTTCAAAACTTGTGCTCCTCAGCCGGGCGCGAACGGAAGGAAGCCGACAAAACCGCTGATCTTCCAGGCGCCTTCTTCTTTCGTGCAAAAGAACACCGACTGCCAGTTCAATGCCTGAAAGCCGCCATCCTCGAGGGAAATTTTGTCATTGAATGTCTTTCTCGCGGTAGCCGTTTGCCCTTCCACGCGGATGTCGAGCATATTTGCGCATCTCTGCGGTCTTCGGCGTATCGGGTCGAAGCTGAGCGCTGGGCATCGGCGAGCCAGGCGTCACGGTAGGCTTCGACTGTTGGAAACCGAACCTCCCAGCCCGCGGGATCGAGGGAGCCCCTCGCATCCAGTCCGCAAAAGCCGTCAAACTTGAAAGATGGGGCAAAGACCGCCCAATCCTGGGCGACAAAGCCGTCAACGTCTTTGCGCACGAGCATCTCCCAGATGGCATGGCGATCCGCGTCAGCGTCGAATGGATTGACATCACAGGGCATTCGGCAAGTTCCTTGAGCTTGGGTACCTCATCATTCTTACCCGGTTTCCATTTGACAATCCGGTATGTTTGTGCGACGCACGCACTTATTTCTCCGAAGCAGCTTGGACGCATTGGCATTGCGTGCACCATCCCCTCTAAGGAACGGGCGTATGACAGTCTATCTGATTGGAATCGATGGCGGCGGCACGAGCTGCCGTGCCGCTGTGGCCGGTCCTGACGGGCGTATCCTTGGGCGGGCACAAGCAGGCCCAGCCAACATTCTTTCCGATCCAAATACGGCACTCGATAACATTGCCGACGCAACCCGTTCGGCTATCAACGCGGCAGGTCTTGATAAGAATTGTATCGCCTCAGCGCGGGCAGTTCTCGGCGTCGCGGGCAACAATGTCGGGGACGCCGTTCACTATGTGAAGAACAGGCTGCCCTTTGCCCAGGCAGAGATCGTCTCAGACGGGTTGATCGCGCTACAGGGTGCGCTGGGCGATAACGACGGCGCCGTCGCCATCCTAGGAACCGGCACGATCTACATCGCACGCCAGCGCGACACAGTAACCTATACCGGCGGATGGGGCTTTACTGTCGGCGACCTTGGCAGCGGCGCTCGTATAGGACATGCGCTTTTACAAGAAGCGCTACTGGCTCATGACGGCATCCATGAGATGTCGGCGGTGAGCGCCTCCGTCCTTGCGGAATTCAGGAACGATCCGAGAAATATCGTCGAGTTCGCGCGACAGGCAAAGCCCGGCACCTTCGGCCGCTATGCGCCACGAGTATTCGAACATGCCAAACAGGGCGATAGCGTTGCCACGCGCCTGCTGAAAGAAGCCGCTGTTTCTGTTGATGAAGCGCTCGATTGCCTCGTCGCACGAGGAACACAGAAGATTTGCCTTCTCGGTGGACTGGGGCCGCTCTATTCGTCCTGGATCGCCCCACGACATCAAAATCTCATGGCCTTAGCTGAGGGCGATGCGCTTACCGGGGCCGTAGCCCTAGCGGTCTCGCGTTTCGGGCGCCTGAAGGCGGTCGGATGAGTGACAGGCTTGCGGCCGTGCTTCCACGATGGAGCATAGACATCGGCGGAGCCGGTCCACTCTACCATAGGCTTCGCTTGGCGATTGAAGAGGCAATCCTCTCGGGTAAACTCAAGCAAGGCGACGTTCTTTATCCCGAGCGGGAGCTGGCCGACCAAGTATGCGTCAGCCGTGTCACAGTCCGCAAAGCAATCGCCCATCTCGTCCGCGACGGGTTTCTGGTCCGTCGGCCTGGCTCGGGAACCTTCGTTGCCGGATCAGCGGTCCGCGCAGATCAGCCTCTGTCACGCGTGAACTCATTGGCAGGTGACGTTTCCTGGCATGGATCGAACGGGGAGGTCGAGTGGATCGAGCGCAGCACGTCTTATCCGTCACCAGAGGAGATGATGACACTCGGCCTGTCCGGCGACAGTCGCGTTGCTAGTCTCACACGCTTGCGGAGTTTGGCGGGCCGGCCGCTTGCTATCGAACGCACATGCATTTCGTCGGAGTTCCTGCCCGACGCGCTTAACGTTATCTCCTCGATCTACAAAACGCTCGCGGACGCAAACTTTAGACCCGTCCGAGCGATCCAGCGCATTTTCGCATGCAACATCAAAGACCCGGACGCCAGCATGCTCGGCGTCACGATTGGAGCGGCCGGTCTCCTGACGAAGCAAGTTGCCTACCTTGCTTCGGGCCGCGCTATTGCATTCACCCGCTCACTTTATCGAGGCGATGCAGACGGCTTCGTCACCGAGCTCACCTTTCTCGATAACTGAACCACTCTTCCCACAAGACAGGATGCTATCATGCAGGCCACCGTGCAGACGAACATGCGCCGAGAGATCGACGAAATTCCAGAAGCTGCTGCCAGATTACTCGATCGCTCAGTCGAAGACTTCGCTACCGCCGGCGCAGCTTTGCGCGCCAAGGATCCTGCATTCGTCGTCACAGTCGCGCGCGGTTCGTCCGACCACGCCGCCTTGTTCCTGAAATATGCGATCGAGCTCACGGCGAAATTGCCCGTGGCTTCGATTGGACCGTCGCTCGCGTCAATCTACGGCACCGAGCTCAAACTTGGTCGCGGCGCAGCCATCGCGATCTCGCAATCTGGAAAAAGCCCCGACATTGTCGCCCTGGCGGAAACAGCCACGCGCGCGGGCGCCACATCGATCGCTCTGACGAACACGCTCCCCTCACCGCTTGCGAACGCCTGCAAACATTCCCTCAACATTCTAGCCGGTCCGGAAAATGCGGTCGCCGCTACCAAGTCTTATGTGAACTCCGTCGTCGCAGGCCTTGCGGTGCTGGCTGAGTGGACCGGGGATTCTGCGCTTAAGCGGGCGGTGGCGGATTTACCGAGGCACTTTGCCGCCGCTGCGAAACTTGATTGGCGGGAATTTGCCGCCGACGCCGATGAAGCCGAATCCATCTACGTGCTGGGTCGCGGCCCGGGGTTGGCGATCGCCAACGAAGCGGCATTGAAGTTCAAGGAAACGACCGGGATTCATGCCGAAGCCTTTTCCGCGGCCGAAGTCCTGCACGGACCGCTCGCAATCGTCGGCACGCGTTTCCCGATACTGGCGCTTGCTGCTCGCGATGCTGCGGAGGGTTCCATAGCAGCCGTGGCTGACGAACTGGTTGCCAAAGGCGCTTTCGTCCACATCACGTCGACACTTGGGACAAAGGCAAAGCCGCTCCCCTTGGTCGAGACCGGCCACGCAATCACCGATGCACTGGTGCTGATTCTGCCATTTTACGTGTTCGTCGAAGCCTGGTCACGTTCGCGAGGTCACAATCCGGATGCACCCGCAAACCTGAAGAAGGTTACGGAAACCCGATGAGTTCAAAACTGAATAAAGAACGCTCGGATCTTCGACAGCATGGAATGGCATGACGATGCCGTCCTCGTTGTCGGGCCAGAATCGATAGACGTTTCGTGGCAGTTCCATAAATCTGCTTATGCGATACGTTATAACATAACAACCTATTCATGGCTCTCCCGCGAGCCGACTGTCGGAACGAACACCGCACCGTCCCCCACCACCACCCCTGTTGATAGGAAAGAGCCGGATCCAAACATTGTTGATTTTCGCACGGAACCGAGCGTCAGTATCGTGTGGAAATCCTCTTCTCGGAAATCTGGATCGCAACAACCGTCATCTTCTGGGTTTGTTCAATGAGCCCTGAGCCTGGCGGAACGACAGAAACCGTTTCAGGCTCAAGCCAGCCAACAAAATGTAAGGCGGCATGCCGAGCGAATAGTGACCACAGTTTAATTCCAAAATGTTTGGCCTAGCTCCGGCGGCCTTCAGCCTCTGCATGAACCCTTGTGATATCTCTGGCAGAACGACCTTGTCCCTCTTAGCCAACACAACGTGAAGTTCGAGATCGGTCCTTGCCAAATTGTGCGCGTAATTCTCTAGGTTAAGCGGACCCCACGCCCTTCTGAGATCGGTCAGCTCAATAACGGGTTCAAGGCTTTCACGTATCGGTCGTGTCGCGCGCCCTGTCCAAACCATATCCGCGAGACTTCCCGCTGTAAGAAACAACGAGGCTTTTGACACAGCCAAGTCGCGCGCAGCGATTAAGCCTGCGACCCAGGAACCTAAGCTCATACCGAGAACAGAAATCTCTCGATAGCCTTCGCTTTTCAACCAACGAATGAGTTTTCGCCCGTCCCATACCGCCTGCCGTACAGACTGGATGGTTCGACCGAGATTAGGGCTAAGCATAAAATCGGCGTACACGGACCCGGAACGGCTGCGCTCGAAATGATAAGGCATAGCGATCTCGACAACCGTGATTCCACGCTGTGAGAAAAAGTTGGCGATCTGACGATTGCGTGCACTTGCATTCCAGTGATTAAAAATCACCAACGCCTGATCGAAGGATCCGCTTTCTGTGATTTTTGCCCAGACTACATTGTTCTCTTCGACGCCAGTGGACATGTCCGACGGAAATTTGATCCACCCGTCTTGCCGTTGAAAATGCTGATCGTCCCCGCTCGGTTCATCGAAAAAGGCTGGATCAGCCGCGGCCTGGTCCGCGAGGACACAAAACTCGCCGATACTTCCTATGTTCTTGGCGCGTGCGAAGGCGAGGTTGGCATCAAGGACGAAATCGCTTATTTCCTTGGATTCCTCACCGCGCCTTGCCCGCCGCTCATCCCAACGATCAAGCCAACTATGATACATTCTGATTGCTTCCCCAGTCGCTCGCCCTCCATCGCCCAAGCTCTGGATCAATGAGGCCGTACATCGCGAGCAGCACTGCAAGGCACAGAAGGATCGAAAAGCCTGTAAATGCGTCGATCAGCAGGTAGCTGGTAAAAAGTAACCCTACTGCCGCTGACATCTTCCACATGGGAAAATGAAATCGGCTTCCGGCACCTAGACGGATAGAACCGTAAAGAAAAACGATAATCGTCGAAATAGCGATAAGAAGGCTGCTGTAGTGGGTCGGCATCCTGTAGCTGAATCCTTTGCCCATGTCTTTGCCCTCATACAAAGCTGACGACATATCGGCAAGCAGCCAAGCCACGATGTTCTTTCCATTCGACGCCAAGTAGGAGCTTTGGGCCTTCATGCATACGGCGATCAGAAGACCTAAAACAGTGCACCGAAAAATTCCGCGCATCACCCGTAAGCCGATTTCATGGACATGGTATTGATAATCAATTCGCGGCCGGCTCCTCAATGCTCCTCCGATTTTCCAAAGGTCATTAATCATCGTATGAAGCAAAATGAGACCTACGAAGAAGAGATAGAAGCACAAGCACATGTAGAGATAAGCGAACGCCGTGAATACAATCTCCATCGGCACCGATATGACTTCGGGCCGCACGAGCGCTAACTTGCCCCAATCTATCGCATAGTTGCCACCGCCTTTTACCAACGGGACCAAGCACACACCGATCCATTGAAACACACCGGCGAACAACACGCAGACGATAAAGACCGCCCAATATGTATACGAAGAAGCATCTACGTTTCGGGCCCAGGCGGCGTCGCTTTCCACACGATTGCCCGCCGCTACAATCCGTAAGCGTCCTTCATTTTTCCAAAACAACAGCAACTCTATGACGAACGCAAAAAACAGTGGCAAGAACACCATAAAGAGGAACGTCCAATTGGGCGCCCAGAGGAAACCTACCTGTTTGACGAGACCATCCGCCCGATTGTAAGTCGCGTTGTGGATCCCCACAATATACGAGAGAAACCCAAGGGCGGTGGCACCCGCAAACACCGACGCTGGTAGATCTAAGGTAGATCCGCGGCTAAATAGCGCCTCCGACCTCCTCGCCAAATTAAAACGTCGGCTCGGCTGATTAGCCTCAGTATCCCTTTCCAGCTTTGCCGGCGACTCCATCTCCTCATCGACGACATTCCGTGCCAGATTTGGAACCTCTGCCGCGGGGCTGCTTCCCGCTTTCTTCAAACCTCGCCTCTTCGCCGTTAAGCGAGATTGCGCCGCACTTAGCTCCATCTGCCATTCGCTTGTTGCTACCGGATCATCACACCCGAAGACCCTTGCCAGCCAACGAATATTGGTGGTGCTGATACCCTTCTCATTTTCTTGAAACCAAAGCTGGACCGTTCGTAGATCGACCCCGGTCCGGTTGGAATCGATGTGTGAAATCGCCTCAGCGAGAAGTTCCGGCGTCCACGGGCCTGCGGGAAAGCCATCACTTCCCAACGGCCGGCCCGCTCCTGCCGCGGCCAATTGTTTGAAGAGTTCTTTGAAATCACTTCCGTCTTTCGGCGGAGGGAGAAATAACTTTCCATTCTTTGGCAATGGCTTACCGGCTCTGGTTTCGTTTCGTTTCGGTAGATTTCGTGCGTTTGTGCCCGATCAACGGGTATCGCAACTACACGCAACTGCATAGCGATTCTACTATCAGGAGCAAAATTTTGAAGTTTGGGATGCTGATTTCAGAACAGATGAGCAGCGAGTGAGAGGAGGAAGCCATTTTGCCGCTCGCTTGTAGGAACGCCGGAGATTCCTCACCGAAACGCGCTGATTTCCCATCCGATAACCGGGTAACGACGACAATCGCCACCGACTGGCCCCAAGAGGAAGCTGCGCGTCATTTCGAAGTCGTGTGATGGCGAAGCTGGCTTCAAGGTTTGGAATTTAGCCAATGAACAATCATGCAAAATATGCAGACAGGATCTTTAGGAGGATCGGTTCAACCGGCCTCGTCATTTTTGAGAGAGATGGCACCCTCCTGAGAAAGACTAGTCCCTCCGGGGATTACATGCTCGGAGATATCAACGAAGAATTCGTTGAAATGTTAAGGCATCTGCGACACCTCAATGCTCGTTTCGGCTTTATTTCGGACGAGCGTGGGATGGACGCGGGTGCCTATGGAAGATCAGAATTCGCAACCCTGACCGAATTGCTTGACGCATTACTGAGCATCAGATGTGCCATGCCGGATTTCTGGGTGACATGGAGTGACGTCCCACATGCAAGCGGAACCGGCCTTCAGCGCCAAGCGGATCGGCAACAGGAGGCTGGCGCCGGAGCGATCTTCCAAGTTATGGAGCGGTATGGGATCGGCAGGAAGGAAACCGTTTTCATCGGCAGCTCGACCGCTGGTAGCCTCGCTGCCGACGATGCGGGTGTCTCGGTAATCGACTACTTCAACAACCGAAGCGAGGGAACCGCTCAGGGTGCGGCCCTAAAGCGTGTCCCCAATTTGTCTCCGCCTGAAGCCACGGAGGTCCAGCGACTCCGCGCCAAGATCCAGGCGACGTTGGGCTGGTCCATCGCTGGAGAGCTTAACTGTGGCCAACAGTGCGGTTCGCAGGGTTAGCGGGTGCGGTCCCTGTCCTTCTCCTGAGGCGGGCGAAGTTTGATCGATTTTGGTATGTCGCGATCCCGCTGCTGGGGTTTCGGGCGCTCCCGATTCGAACGATCTGTTTCCGGCGCGTCATGCTCCGCATTAGACCGGGCGATGCGCGATGCGTCGAGAGAACGGTTGTTCGAACTCCTATTAACCACGCCCTGCTCCGCAATATGATCGCGACCGGCAGCCGACTTGGTTTCGAGGCTATCCGAACTCCGCTTATCCCTGCCAGACTCCGTTCGGTCTCGATTCTTGTCAACGCGTGAGTCGAGCTGCAGCCCGACGACTTTGCCGATGATCTTCGTCGCCTGCTCGAAGATCAGCCGATCAGATGGATTGGCAATCTTCGCGGCAACCGTGAGCGCGGTGTTCGCCAGCGTTTCCTTCGCCGCCTTTGCTTGCGCGGCACTAATGGGTGTGGATCGCAGCATGTGGTCCTCGCCTTTCTCTCGTGTGGGATCACGGCCTTCGCGGACCGCTGTTTTAAGCCGCCCATATTCGCGCCGAAGCCCGATGGACAGATCCTGGCTGAGTTCTCGTGCGGTGCTCGGTGCACCGCGGTCCTTGGCAATACCATCCAGCATGCGAATGACGTGCCCGACCGAACGCCGGCTCTGGTCGAACCGCGTCCTGGCCTCCTCACGCTTCGGCGCCGTCGGCGTGTCGCGGAGCTTGGACATTACCTTTTCGACGACGTTCGACGGCGCCGTTGCTCCCATCCGGCGAAACATTTCCCACTCCCATCGTTTGACGGGCGGCGGGCCAGCACGTTCGAGGCGCTTCTGCCGATCGATCGGGATGCCGCGCTCCCGCGCCTTGTCAGCAAAACGGACCCGCCATTCGGTGAAGTCGCGGATATTGGGGTTGAGCATCTTTCCGCTCGCGTTGCGCAGCGCAACGATGACATGCAGGTGCGGATGCTTTTCAAGATCATTGCGATTATGGACGGCATAGGCGTAGCGGTGGCCCTCAAACTGCTCCCTCAGGAAATCTCGGCCCGCCAGGATGAACCGGTCGCGATCAACGTTGGCCGGCCCCGAGAGCAACAGGTGCATGAAGTCCCGCGGCTGGCGGGTCTGCATGAGAGCACCGACGACCTTGCCCTCGGCCGTCAATTCCTTGTGGTCTTTGGTCGTGACTTCGCGCCGTTCTGCGCCGCGCCCGTAACGGCCGCTCTTGCCAGGGCGGTCTCTAAGGTGTGTTTTCGTCGACAGCGTTACCTCCGCCCCTGCCCGTTGCATCGCATGTAGGGTGGCGGTCAGGCCTTTAGGCCCGGAGGAGCATTCAGCGGGATAGCGCGAAACCGGAGTAATACCGGCGCCGCGCAATACCTTGTCGAGTCGCTCATCGATCGCGCGGACATCATCGATTTCTGCAGGAATACGATTGGCGCTGCTTCGATCCGACCTGTCCTTCTTCTCGTGGGCAATTACCAGAGCAAATTGCAGACGGGTCTGCCCCTTCACACCCTCGCTGACGCTGAAGACATAGGTTCGATCGCCGTCGCCCGGCTGACGGAACCCATCCTCCGCCAGCGAAGCGAGAGCGCGCCCTAAGTGCTCGCGGTTGGCTTTTTCAAGCTCGTAGGTCAGACGGAGAATGTCCTGGCTGCCTTTCCGGTTGCCAAACTCCCTCTCCCAGGACCGGACGGCGGCATTGAGATCGGTGACCTCGCGACCGTCCTGGTCGCGCGCTTTCTCTTCCTTGCTTTGGTAGGCGAGGACGTTGCGGGCCGAACTCGCGCCGGCCCCGTAAGACAAGACCTTGACGACGACCGCATTGTTGCCGGCCGCACGGCTGAACGCCGAAGCAGCTCCGGGATGCTTGGCGGAGGGCAAGCCGGAATTCGTAAACGTCGACCGCTTCGCCGATCCACCGCCACCACCCCCGCGGCGCCGCAGCTCGTCTTCGATGAGATCGAAATAGCTCGGCAGCCGACGACTTCCGGGTCTAGATGCGGAGCGACTTCTGGACAGGTCGTTCATCGTGGCTCCTGATCAGATCGGCGATAAATGTGGACGGCCGGATGAAGGCAGCGTCGCGGATGGCATCAAGAGCGCTCATGACTTCTTCGAGCTGATGCGCGATCGCTTTGGTACTTTCGGCATGCACACTCTCCTCCGAGAGGAACTCCTCGTTCCGGAAGGCGAGATCTCGTAAAAACTGGTGCATGTTTGCCAGCTGCCGGTCGTGCTCCTCGAGCATCGCCGGAATGTGCATGATCTCCCTGGTGACAATGAGCTTGGCGACGATGTTGACGGAGACATCGAGCCTGCGGGCAAGGGCGTCGAGGTTGATTAAGACCTGAGCAGGCAGCCGGAACATGATGGCCGGTTCGCGCATCGACTACAGCCCCCTCGCCTTCAGAGCCTCGACAATCAGCCGGTGCGTCGCGGAGGACAGTTGCTCGTGACGCTCCAACGAAACTTGGAAGATCTTCGTCAGCACGTCGTCATCGAGATATAGCGAGATACGCTTGCGTTTCGTGGCTTCGCCTGCCGCTGTGGCGCCCTTGGAGGCCAGTCGCTCACGGCGTCGTTTTTTGTCCGGAGTGCGTATTTCCGGTGAACTGACGCTCGGCGTGACGCGCTCATCCTGCTCTTCAGGAGCCTCATCGGGCATTAGCATTTCAAGGTCGATATTGGTCGGCATATAGGAGGTTGCAGTTTCCTCCACCTCCTTGGCCTGATCCTCTCTCGATCGGGCAAGGGCTAGAATGTTGCCGGCCGGTGTTCTTTCCCCCGCCATCTCTCTAAGCCGCCTCCGCCTGCAGGAGGCCGATGAATTCGTTGTTGATCTTCTTGACGAGATCGATCGCATCGAGCACGCTCTCGCTTGCCCGGCGCTTGGCCGATGGGGTCAACGATGGGTTGTTCTCAATGCTGGCCAGCTTGGAATAGAGCGAGCCGAAGCCTGCCCCGACATCGCTGAAATGATTGCTCTTGCGGATGACGGTCTCCACCATGGGAATCCTGCCGCTCGTCAGGATCGCATGGACTTCCGGAAGCGACCTGTTATGTTTGAGAGCGATCATGTCGACATAATTCCAGATCGCCGCGTAAGGGATCGGTCCCTGGGGCCGTTTTTTGGATATCTCTTTCAAAATGGTTGCGACCTTGATCGCTGACGTCGCGGCGGTCGGTTCCGGAATAATCGGAATGAGAACGGCGTCGCACTCGTGATAGACCTCGATCGCGCGTTGATGGACATAGCCGCCAACGTCATAGATCCGAATATCCGCCTCGGGCGCGTCGGCCAACCGGTCCCGAAACTGATCTCCGGGCGCCACTCGCAGGTGCAGCAACGTGCCGTCGGTCGGAAGCAAGCCGCGCTTCATCGAGACATTGTACCAGCGTGTCGACGACTCCTGCTCATCGCAATCGATGAGCAGCGTTCTGTGTCCCTGTTGCGCGAATTCCGCTGCAAGATTGACATTCAGCGTCGACTTTCCCGCACCGCCTTTGAACGTCGAGATAGCAAGCGAAAGTGGTTTGGCTGCCATTGAATTCCTCGCCCTTTGCAACAAAAGTCACCGCCGCTGCAAACTATCTTCCATCGCAGTGGCGGCCGACAGCCTCAGAATTTGGAGACAAGGACGTTGTGGGCTCCGGCGCCCTGCAAACGTGCCAGCTGCCTCTCCTTTAGGCCCGAAATTTGGCTCGCAACTGTTCCTGCCGCCGCGCGGCAATCAGATCATCATTCAGCCTGGTGATCTCGCGTTCTCGGGCTACATCCGCAACCGGATCCCTCGCCAGCCAAAATCGGAGGACGGGCAAGAGCAAGAATATGAAGAAAGCGATCATGGCAGCTTTGAACCAGGAAGACTGAACATAAAGATCGACCACCCATCGCCACAGCGTTTGCGTCCATTCTGCCGGCAGAAAGGCATACGAAAAGGCCAGGGCAACGCCGTATGCAAGAAGGGACGCGACAAGAAGGCAGACGGCCGAGACGACCAAAAAGTTCGCGATCAATATTAAGAACCATGCCGCCCGAAACGGGAAGACAACAACCCCGAGCGCCTTTCTTGCCGCGGACATTACCCTTCTCCATCTGCACGTTTCCAGTGTCCAACAACACATACTGCAATCCAAGGCCATTTTCCAGACTTGCACTGCAGTATAATTTCGTGCATGCTCGAAACAGTCAACAGGTGACGGATGCGAGCATGAACAATGGCGCTCGGCGGTTCGACCGCCTCCTCTTTTGCACCCTTCTCAATGCCTTGCTCGCCCTGCCCTCTGCCGCGCGGGCCGACACGGTCTCGGATTTTGTCGGCTATTATCAGAACGCCTACGCAGAGGGCCGGGATCTGATTCCTGGCCCACAAATACCGCTGGACATCTCATCGATCGCGTCCCGACTTGATCTGCAAACTGTTAGCCCAAAGGCCGCGCTGAGCGGCAGCGCCTTTCTCGGCGCCGATGGTGACGTGATCAAACTAGCCGGCGTCCAGGGTTGCCTCTCGGCCGAGCCACTGGAGTTTGCCGGAATGCCGACGACCTGTGCGATGATTTCGCTTGCCGGCATGACTGCGACGCTCGATGAGGCAAAGGCAGGTGCCGGCGACGCATTTCCTTGCCACGTTTTCGCGCAAAATCCCGGCAGACCGACCGTGCGTTTTGCTGAATGTTTTTTCGTCGAGAATGGCGCGGTTCGATCGCTCTCCGAAGCGCTCATCCGCAAGGGCTTGGCGTTCGCTGCCCGTGACCGCGCCGGTCGGCCTGTCTTCCCGGAATACCTGCAAGCCGAGGAAACCGCACGCGGTGAGCAGGCCGGAATCTGGGCAAACGGCCAGTTCACCCATCCTTACCACCCGGTCAATCCGTCGACCAATTGATGCGGATCGGGCTTCTTATGTTCATTTCGACGATCACAGCTTCCGGTGTCTGTGCTGCCACGACAATCATGCCGATGCTCGCCGACGGCAATGTCGCGCGCGAACCGCATTTCTCGCCATCGGTCGTCCCTGTTCAGGCATCGCAAACCGACATTCCCTCGGCCGTTGACGCTGGTCGCGTCCAACCCGAATTCGTTCCGTTTCCGACGGAGGCACAATTCGAGACGGGCGACACCTGGAACTCCGGCGGGCGACGCTATCGCCTCTATGGCCTGCAGGCCTGTCTCCGGGGAACCAACGTCACCGTCTCTGCCGGCGTTGTCCGGGATTGCGGAGAGCTCGATCTGGTCATGGCGCAGGCGTTGATCCGAGACACGAGGCCCGTCTGCGCGACCATCAAAAATCTCGACCAGAACAACGCGGTCGTCGCATGCCAAACGACGACAGGCCGGCATCGGTACGACCTGGCAACCTATATGATTGCCCAAGGTTGGGGATTTGCCGCCGTCGACAGCGCGGGGCGACTGATTGTTCCAGGTTACCGGGTTGCGGAGGAATCTGCACGTTCGGCGCGCGCCGGACTCTGGGCCTATTCGGACCTACCGCATCCGGTTTCCGTTCTCCAACAACAGGCGGGGGCACAACAATGAGAGTTGCGGCTGCCTCGATCCTATGGCTCGTAATGGTCCCGACGGCGTTGCTTGCGCAAAGCCGCCCGTCCGATGTGCCGCGTCAGATCTACGGCAAGGTTCAGGTCGTTGATGCGACCACGTTCGAATTCGTCAAGAGCCGACAGATCGTCCGCCTGGCTGGGTATGAAGCCCCTCGCCTTGAGCAGACCGCAACGAGCGATGGCGTGGAGTGGCCCGCCGGTCAGGTTTCGCGTGCCTGGATGATCCTCCGGACACTTGGGCAGAACGTCAACTGCGCGCCAATTGGCCGCGACACCAACAAGATCCTGATCGCTCATTGCTTTTTCGGCGAAACAAATCTGGCAGCAACGGCAATTGCGGAGGGTATCGGTTACGCATTCAACTACCGCAACGAGCCACAAGTCCCTGCATATTTCGATATTGAGCGGAAAGCCAGGGGGCTGGGCTTTGGAGTCTGGTCGTCACCGGACCTGCTTCCCCCTTGGCTTTACACCGCATCGACTGTGGCCGCAGAGAAGTCGGACGGCCAATCACCAGAAGCCGAGACGGGCCTGCCCCTGCCTTTGCCTGTTACCCAAGCGGCTCGGTAAACTCAAAAACGTGTAAGGAGATTGAATGAACCGCATCTATTGCTCCGTCGTTGCCGCGGCAATCCTGCTCGTCCTCGCTCCGGTCGCGAGCGGCGCGCAAGATAGCGCCACTCCTAATCTGACCGATCAGCGTGATCCGGACTTTTGCGGCGCGGGCGGCGCCGGCTGCGATCCGACGGACGTGCAGCAATGGAAAGCAATTGGCAACAGGCTTGCCGACCTGTCATCGGCAGACCTTAGCCAATACGCTTACGCCTGCGCCAAGCATGCGGACTGGAAGAAGGTCTGCGAGACCGATCCGGTTGCTGTCCTCAAGCGACTGGGCATCGAGGGGTATTGAGGTTCCCGATGGCCAAGCGTCCCGATACCAGGGTGATTGCTGCCGCCATCGCCCTCCTTGCTGGAACAGCGGGAGGATATGCGATCAGTGAGCTGGCGCGAACCGGTCATATCGCAGACCTGGAAAAAGAGATCGTCCGACTGAAGGAGTCGGCCCAGCAACCGTTGCCCGTGGACGCTCCGAGTGACGAAGAGGCAAGTGCTGCAATCGCGAAGTCAGGCCGTTCAATCAGGATCTCGGAGTGCAAGCCGCGCGAGGCAATACCTGGCGTCACCTGTACCGGCATCATCACAACAACGTCAGGCACCTTTGCCGGCTCGGCGCAACCGGGCGTGCTTTCCTTTGCGAGGATCGACGGTGCCTGGGCGCAAATCCAGTAGTCGATAACGGAGGCGAATTATGAGACCGTTGGTGATTCTCGTCGCAACATTGATAGGTACAGCCTTGGAACCCCGGTCGGCGGCGCAAAAGCCGAGGACGCCTCGTGGGGATGCCAGGTTCTGTTGTGTGCGGCATCAAAAAATCCGTCATGGCACGGCGTTGCCTATTGCGTTCCACCTATGACAAGGCTCATTGCCGCGATGAAGGACCCGGGATTTTCCTGGCCGATTTGCCATGAGGCTAAGGCCGGCAAGCCGGGGCGGGAAAACTACGAGGATTGCCCGGCCGGAACGACGGTCGGCTATAGCTCGCAAGGCGACGGTGGCTGGCGCGGCGAGCCCGACCAGTGCATCAAAACAGTCGATGTCTGCCGATCACCGATGGAGCGCAATGCCCACACGAGACAGTCAGGTATGACGATAGAGCGCAGTTTCGGCAACGGCCATGATGGCTGCATCCAGCAAGTTGCCACCCCGCGACCGCGGCGCGCTGATCCCTATTTCTTTGATATCCCGAATGACCAAGGCATGAAGGAAAGGTTCTGGTTTAACCTCGATCACTAGTCCGGGCCGATCCCACGCTATGAAGGAGAAAATCAGGTCGCGGTCTCGGGAGCTTTTTTCTTCCCACGGCGGGCTTTCAACGCTTCTATCAGAGAGAGATCGTCTTCGGTGACTCTGAGCAAATCCTCGATAATGACATTCCACTCCCGCTGCATCTTGTCGAGCGTCGACAGCTTGACGTCACGCATGCAGCGGGTCACTTGCGACATATAGGCCTCTGATACGCCCAGTTGTTCGGCCAGATCCTTGTTCGTTAGGCCGCGCTCGGCCTTCAATCGGCGCAGGCCGATTGCCAGCCTTTCTTGAAACGATAGTGCCTTCAACATCGAGACGCCCACTGCGTTGCCGGACTGATCGTTTTTCACACGCGACATGAAACGCCTTCCCTGGCGGAAGATGTGCTCGATACGGGACCAGCAAACGTATTATCCCGCCGACAGAGGGTACTGCCACAGCTGCTGGCCGGGGATTTGTTCGGGATTCTACTGCTCATCCAATGCCTGACGCCGGCTAGAGACCATGATGACCAAGCGTAAACCCTTTGTTGCCTATCTCTTGCATCCAAGCATTCACAACTTTGTTACACGTCTTACACCGCGACGATCACGCCCTGCAAGAGGATGGCAGAGCCTCCTCGGGTCACTGAGCCCCGTAATTGGGGCACCGTCTTCAATTGGCACGAATCCTCATGGATAGGTCCCTCCATAGATCCGAACCCCTTGCCGTAGCTTGCCCGCCACTTATACTGCAGTTATATTTTTCGAGACTGAGTTCGAAGGAGGCACTCGATGACGTCGCTTAAAAAGCGTGACTACCGATTTGACTTGCAGCGGCTAAGTTTGGCGACCCTGGTTTTCGGATTTGTTTTCCTCCTCGCCTGCATCGTAATCCGAGACAGTCTCACGGTGGGCTACGCGATGATGATCCCGATCTATGCCTTCCTTTCGGCTGTGCTCGAAGGTTCGCGCATCGACAAAGGCAGGGCTTGGAACATCCGAGCTTGGGGAGAGACGATCATCGCCGCAAGCGCCGCCGCCGGTGTGGGATACCTCGGCTATCGGCTCTGGCTCCTCGGCTATTGAAGGTCTGGCATGCGGATCGTCGTTCGCAACAGTCCAGCGCATCCACTTGCCGACCTGTCCGACCGAGAGGCAACCGCGTTGCGTGCCTGGTATGGCAACGCTGCATCCAAGGAAGATGAGGCTATTGCGCTTTCGGTCATCAAACGCGCCAAAGTGATGGACGGCTGGATTGAATGCGATTGCCTCGCCGCTGGCTTGCAGCCATTGCTCGCACCGATCCAACAGGAGCGTACATTTACGCTGCGACGACTGACCTCGAAGGAGGCGGACCCCCAACAAAATGAAGAGCGTCCAAACCATGCGCAGACATGCCCGTTCCATGTGGACAAGGACGCTGCTCCGCCTCTGTTCAACCGTCGCTATCAGATTCGCCCGCTGCCAAAATCCGAGCGCAGCTATATCGACGCCCTTCCGGCCATTCCCAACCGTCTTGCTGATATCTCGGAGGATGATCCCACCCGATCGAGGGAACGAAACGACCGTCCTTCCAGACTTGCGAGCATCCTGTGGCGGATGCTGGACAAGGCAGGCACGAATGTTATCCCTGCGCTGCAGGACAATCCCGAACTTGCACTAGGAGGTCAGCTCTCAGGGATACGTTCCGCCGCGCGGGAGCTCAGGGTGCTGCGGACCTGGACGCTCAACGCGCTGATGTCGACATGGGCCGCGGATTACTGGGATCCAGATAGTCGTTGGCAGCGATTGCTCTGGACCTCTCGTCCCGACTGGCCGGAGAGCCTTCGGCGAACCGGCTTTATGTTGCTGTTTGTCAAAACCGTGTCGGCGCAGGCGATCATGCCGGCATCGTCCTTGAGAAAGATCGATGTGCTCGGTAAAGTCCGCCAGCCATTGCGTGGCGATCCCACACTCAGAGGTCCGTTCCTGACATTGCTGAACGTCGATTTTCAGGACGATGACGAGGGACCCGTGCGGGCGATCCAGGCCTATGCGCAGCCGGTTTATAACGGCGACACGCTCTTTCCGGTGGAATCGGGATTCGAAAGAGATGTTTCGCATCTGTTGTTCTGGCTGCAGCAAGCTCTTTTCGACGCGGTACCGGACCTTCGCATCAAGATCACCAAGCCGCTGTTCGCATCAGAGACTCCCGCCGGTCTGTGCAGGCCGGACTTCATGTTAGAGGCAACATATGGAGGATCCTTCTCGGTGACCCTCATTATCGAAGCCTTTGGGATGGAGACCGACGAATATCGAAAGGCGAAGGAAAGGACTTTGCCGCGCATGAAGAATCTCGGGCCGATCTTTGGGATTTCTCCCAAGGATCTCACTGAGGCGAAGGCCGCAGACACCGCCAGGCGGCTACAAGACTGGGTGATCGATCAGGTTCGTCGGCCTGGATACGACACTTCCCCGACATCCGATGACGACATCCTGACCTGAAGATCAATTTATGATCGCCGTTTTCCTCAGCGTTTGATTGGCCTTCACCGGACAGCGCTCAGCTCGACTCTCGCGGCATCGAGGAGCGCCTGTTGGATGATCACCAGTACCTCGGGTGGGCAAGTTCCGAACATGCGCGAGACGAGGTCGTCAGCCAGCTCTGTGATCGTGGGCGTCAGCCTCGCCGGCGCCGACTTGTCGATCGCATCCTCACCATCGCCCTCCAGGTCAACTTCGGCTCCGATCGTTTGCCTTTCCATCTCGCGCTCCTTCACCATCAGCCAAAAGCCGGCGTCAGCCGTGGCGGCAGCGACAATTCGTTCGAGATGACCATTATTTGAAATATCGCCGTGTAAGAAATGTCGGATCTCACCCATGTATCGTTTTCCCTGGCGGATGGGGACGCAGTGTTGCGTCGTTGCGGGCGACGTCGCATCTACTCAGCATGCGCCTCGGTCTCAGATTGCTCCCGATCCTCGCCCAGCGGATCCCGCACCAAGCTAGCGAACTGGCGCAGGTAGGCTCTCGAGCTGTCCTCCGTGAGCCGATCCGACAGGCTCTCTATCAAGAGCTCGACATCCGCGTTCAGCTCGACCGGCTCAAGCGCGTTCTCTTCGGCCTGCTGGAAGATCACCTCGTTCAACGCGGTAAGATCTGCCCCGAATACGTCTCTGACCTCCTGCCGCCGAAGAACAGTTGCAGCAGGCCGAGGGCCGCTTTGATCCGACGGACCATTGGCCTGTTTGGCTCGAACGCTCCGATGTGCCGGTGAGCCCGAATAGACATTGCGGCTGAGCTTCTCCTCGTCGATATCGAGACCGATGTCACTCTCGCGAGCGGCTCCAGGCGTTTTGGGTATGCCGCGCTTTCGTTGCCCGCTCGCCGAATCCCCCTTTTGCTTGTCTCCCGACTGCTTCTTCTTTTCCGCCTGTACCTCCTCCTCCGCCACACCGGCCTCGCGCGTCTCGTCGAGATCCAGGCGATGACGCAGCTCGTCGAGCGAGGAAATGTAGACGTGGCGGACACCATCCTTGACGACGAAGCGCACGGCGTCGTTGTCAGTGCCTGTCGAGGCCGGGGCCGCCGCAGCGGACTTGCTGTCGTCGATCGTCCATTCAACCGGCTCAATGCAAGGCCTTTTCGCCGGCTTGAACTTCCGCACTTTCGAAAACATCCGCTCGCCGCCGGAATCGAGCCTCATGATGCGCATCAGCGGCATACCGGTGACCTGCAGGATCGCCTCTTCCGGCTTCATCATCATCAGCGTGTTGACGGGAAGAAGATCGACCGAGACCGGCACCTTCGAGATCGATCGCTGTCTTCGGCCGTGGCGATGCGAATAAGACGATTGTTCGACCCACTCCGTCGTTTTGCCAGCAGCCATCGAGACAGCGGTCGCATCTTCCTGGTTCTGGAAATTCATGAACAGCTTGATCGTCGAAGCGCCCATCAGGATCTTTTGGCCGGAGCGCTGGTACAGCCGCTCCAATTGGGCGCCGTCCTGGAGGATGAAGACGAACCGCACGCCATTCTTGCGGATCAGCGGGGCGAGCGTCAGCACCGTATCGATCCGGCCGCCATTGCCGAATTCGTCGAGCATCATCAGCACTTCATGCTCACGGTTGCGCAACGGTCCCATCTGCACGAGCTTGTCGGCCATCTGCTGGATGAACATCGAGATCAGCCGCTCATAGATCTGCATGGCGTTCCAGTCGGCCTGGATGTAGATCACCATCTTCCGCTTTCTGATGGTGCCGATCGGGATCGTGGTGATCGAGGTCAGCGCTTCCACCAGCGGGTTCTGCAGGAAATTGAGCTTGGCGACGATCTCCGCGGCGATCCCCTCCCCGAGCTTTTCATGGCGCCCGGCGAATTTGGTGAGCTGCATCCGGGTCTGGTCGGAGAGAACCGGCTCATAGTTTTCCAATAGCTGGATGATCGCCTTGCGCTCGTCCGACATCGAATTGAGAATGCGATAGAGCTCGCTGAGCGACTTGCGGGTGTCGGGGCATTCGAGCACGAAGCCGAGCATGGCCGTCAACAGGATCCTGGCGCTTTCCTCCCAGAAGTCGGAGGAATCCGATCGCAGACGTTCCGGCAGAAGCATTTGCGTAAGCTTCTGCAGGTCGGTGATCCGCTGGTTCGGCTCGTCACTGATCAGGTCGAGGGGATTGTAGCCGTCGGTGAACTTCGAGCCCGGAGCGAGCAGGAAGACCTCGTGCCCCTTGTCCTTGAGATAACCGGAGGTCTCCTCGAAGAGCTCGCCGCTCATGTCGAGGACGACCTGCGATCCCTGAAAACTCATCATCGTCGGGATGACGAAGCCGCGCGATTTGCCCTGTCCCGGCGAACCGATGACCATGACGTGCTGATCGCCGTCGTTGCGCAGCAGCAATCCCTGCTTCAGTCCGAGAACGATGCCGTGCTTGTCGCGCAGCCGAAAATCGGCTGCGTCCTTCAAGGTGGCGAGGCGTGCCTTTCCCATGATCATCCGCTGGCGTTTCTGAATTGCCGCGCCGATCGGAAATCCGACGATGGCACCGGCGGCAGCGAGACCGGCGAGCGCGGCGAGCACCGTCTGCCGGGAGGGTTTTTGATAGGCGCCGGCTGCATCGATTGCGCCGAAAGGAGCCTGATACATCGCGGCCAGATGATTGCCGTAGTAGCTGGCAATCTCGGCATGCTCACCGGCCTTTGTGGCAACGAGATAAAAGGCCACGCCGTAGACGATGACGCCGGCATAGGCGGCGGCGAAGATGAGAGCCGTATGGGCGATCAGACTGAACATCGACCGGACATGCAGCAGGTAGAGGATCTTGCGCGACAACGCCCTGCCGCCTTTCAGCATCCAGAGGCAAGCCAAGAAAAACAGGAACGGCAAGGCAACCACGAAGGCCAGCAGCGAAAGTCCGACCGTGTTGCGGACATGGATGATAGACCAGGTATAGCGCACGGCGTCGATCCAGCGCGCTTGTGCGACATAGTCGAAGTAGGACGAAGATCCGAACGAGGTGATGTAGGCGTCGTAGATCAGCGTGAAGAAGGCGAGCCACAGGAGAACGATTCCGAGCAGTGCGATCGGCAAGGTGAACAATGATGCCCGCTGCAGGCCCGTCCATTTCGGGCGGTCAGTCTCGGTGTGCGTGGATACGCTTGCCATTTTCGTCCACCTCGTCGGCAAAGTAGATCTCGCTGACGCCGCGGCCGCCGGCGGCATCACTCTTCTTCAACTGGACCACGATCGGGATGATCGAGCGGATGTATCGAATGATGTCGTCGCGCTCCATGCGCACATTGCTGTTGAGTACCAGCGTCGACAGCCGGTTGAAGGCGTGGTGCGGCGAGTTTGCATGGATCGTCGACATTGAACCGGGATGCCCGGTATTGATCGCATTCAGGAAGTCGAAGGCCTCGTCGCCGCGCAGCTCGCCCATGAAGATCCGATCCGGTCTGAGACGGAGCGCCGTGGCCAGCAGATCGCCCATCGTCACCCTTGCCTCGCCCTGGCCACCCTTCGAGACCAGCAGCGAGACGACGTTTTCCTGTAGCGGCTCCAGCTCAGCCGTGTCCTGCATGAGGATGAACCGCTCATGGTTCGGAATGGCGGTGAGCATCGTATTCAGAAACGTCGTCTTGCCGGTGGAGGTGCCGCCCGAAATCAGCATGCTGCGGTGATTGATTGCCGCGAGCTCCAGGAAGGCGCGAACCTTGCCGGCCCGCAGCAGCCGCGACAGCTCGATATCGACGTCGTCGATATAGTCGTCTCCCGTCACCTTGGTGAAGCGGAACGCGCCAGCCTTCTCATAGTCGTTCAAATCGAACCGGCGGATGAATTGCTTGCGGATGGAGAAGGCGTGGCCCGTCGCGGAAGTCGGGTTCAGCACGAACTGCACGCGCTCGCCATTGACGAGCGTCGCCGATAGGAGCGGATGTTCAGCGTTGACCGTCTGCTTGGTGAACGAGGCGGCGCGCGATGCCATATGGCGGATTGATTCCTGGTCGAGGCCGTCGACTTGCTGCCTCATCATGCTGAGCTGGCCGATACGCTCGAGCCAGATCTCATTGCTGCGCTGGCAGGAAATCTCAACCACGCCGGGATCGTCGAGAAACGGTCGGATCGGCTCGATGGCCTCAGACAGAAAATGCTGCTCAGCAGAAATCGACGGGCGCGCGTTCATTTGCCAAGCTTCCTTCTGCGCAGTCTCTCAAACTCTTCGCGGACCGGATCCGGATAAAGCCCGGCGAAGTCGAGGTCGCGTGTGACGAAGACATTGATGTCGGAGCCCTGAGGAATGTGGATCGTCGGCCGGATGTTGCGGCTGTCCTGGAAAGCTCCTGACGCCAGCTGCTGGATGCCGGACGCAATCGTCTCGGCAGCAATTTCGCGGGCACGATCCTGTGACGTGCTTCCATTATCCTGAGGAATGCTGGTCACCGTTCCATCCGTGTTGACGATCGTGATATTGCGGTCCTGCTTCTGGCCGAGCTGGGCGATGTACTGAGTGGCGCCACCAATCAACGTCATCATCGCCGGCGGCCCGAACCGTTCCCAATACTTGCGGTCGACGACACCCGTCATGCCCGAGCGCCCAAGCCGATCGGTGCCATAGGAGCCGAGCTGCACCGAAACGCCGTCTCCGCGGATCATCCGTGTCCAGACAATCAGGATCCGCTCCTGCCCCCGCTCGACCCCGGATTTATAATCGCCGATTAGGGACGAGCCTGCCGGTATGAGGATGCGCCGGCCGTCGAACGAATAGACGTCTTCCCGTACAATCCCCTTCACCATGCCGGCGAGGTCTGAATTGATCGCCGTCTCCAGCGTGCCGCGGATCATCGTGCCCTGCGGGATCCAGGCGTCCGTGCGGCGGTTCTCGGTTGCGACTGAAACGTCCACACCCTGCCCGCCCATCGCCTTCAGGAAAGCACGATCATTGTCGACCGCGCCGCCGCCGTTTGACGCTGCTGCCGTTTGCGCCCCGGACGAACCACTGGCGCCGAACAGTCCCGCACCCGTGACGTCGGTTGAGGCCCGTGCCGCGCCGTTCCTCTGATCCGATTGATCGAAGACCATGGCGGAAGAGCGAACACGCTCCAGCAGCTTGGCTTGCCGTGCGAGCTCGATGCAGCGGGGATTGTCCGGGTTCTTGCCTCTGGTGCAGTCGACCTCGGCCGGTGGCAAAACGGGAGCAGCCGCCGGAACGACGGGCGCTGGCGGCGGCGGAGGGGGTGGCGGCGGCGCTTCCGGAACGACGACCGTCGGCAAAGGAGGCGGGGCCGGCGTTCTGAACCCTTCGTTCCTGGGTGTCTGGACCGGACGGAACTCCTCGCGCGGCGTCGTGTCGATCGCCGGCTGCTGCTCGCCGCCGGCAAGCAGAAAATAAAGGACGACGCCGACGCCGGCGATGGCCGCGATAACCGCGATCGGCCGCATGAGACCAACGCTGCTCCTCCGGACCGGACCGCCAATGGCGCTGTCGGTGTCGAGCGAATGATAATTTGGATCCGACATGGCGCGCTTTCCTAGTGTTGAGCTTGTTGCGGGGGACCGCCGGCACCGATCCGCTTCGGCGCAACCGCACCTTCGATCGGCGCCGGAATATCGGCGGGAACAGTTCGCAGATTGAACAGGCAGGTCTCGTCCTCGGTGCCATAGCGCAGCGACCACTGCCGCGAGACGGTATCGATGACGATGTAATCGGCCTCGCGGCGGTAGTTCACGAGGCTCTCGCGGCGTTTCCGGTCGACGATGAAGATCGCCGGAATGTCGCCGGTGAATTTCATGAAGGTCTTCAATCCGTCGTCAAACACCCAGAGCGGCTTTGCCGCATCGCTTCCCTTGAAGCCATAGTCGTAGTTGACCTTGTCGCGACGGATGTTCTTGAGGTTCGGATTGCGCGCAGCATCCTGCGCCTGTTTCCAAAGCTCGGCAGTCCCCTTCAGCCCGGCATCTTCGGGATAGGTGAACTGCAGCTTGAAGGTCTGGTTCTGGATCGCCTTGCTGTCGTTGACCCGCAGATCAAAGGAGTAGGTCCGCCTGGTGGTCACAACGGAGAGATTGGTCGAAGCGTCCTTTTCCATTGGCTTCAAGGTCAGGGAACGCCGGTCGGCCGAGGTGAGGATCTGCCAGGAGACAGTGTCGCCGGCAACGACCTGGGTGATCTCTTCGTCCGTGCCGAAGAGGATCGTCGTCACCATCCCGTAGGTGCCGGTCACCAGGAAAACCTGTTCAGCCGAATAGGGTAGCGAGCGCACCCGAGGATCGAGCCTTCCCGGACGTGCAACCAGTTCGGCATGACCGACCGTGGTTCCCAGCAGCAGTAAGAATGAGAGCGCCGCCATCCATTTCATCATTGGGCGGGCCCCGACGGCATGGTTTCCGGAACCCTCGCGTATTCGGTGACGACAAAGCCCAGCGGATTGTACAGACGAACCCGGTTGCTGGCGGGAAGATTGATCTGCCGGTAGCGCACCGTGGCAGACCAACGATTGACGACGTCGCCACCGCGCTGGCGCTCCCGCGTCTCAAATCGGACCGCCATGGTCGAGGCATTGAGAGGATTGACCGAGAGGATTTCCGGCTGGATGTCGCCGGTGGCACCAAGCGTCTTCACGGGCCCTCGTGGATTGCTTGGGTTCATCCACGCCTCATACTCCTTGAAGGCGTCCGAGTTCGGTTCCGACCAGAGCGCGATCATGTCGAAGTTATCCGAGAGATAGCGGGGGTCGTAGGTCTCGCGGCGGATGACGTAGTTGCCGACGAAGGAGGCGCGAACGGCCTGGATTTCCGAGACGCTCGACCGATCCTTGTCGAGCGTCGTCACCGTCTCCATGTAGCCGGTGTTCTTGTCCACGATCAGGGGTACGACCTCGGTGCGGACAAGCGGGAAGAGTTGTGCCACCGAAAATGAGAGTATCCCGGCGATAGCCCAGCCGGCCACCGCGAACACAAGCAGGATCAGACCGATCAAGGTCCGAAGCGAACGGTTCTTTTCGCCCCAGGACAAGTGCCGGTCATAGATTTCCTGCGGCCCGGGGACATGATCGGTCGGCGCAGGTGTTGTCTGTCTTCTGAACAATGCCAAGTGTTGCCCTCGAATAACGGTGTCTCGTTCACTCGCTGTTGCGGCGGCGATTGGTCAGCATCCGGCCAAGCGCGCCGACACCTGCCACACTACCGCGGCCGGCAAGTGCTGCCGCCGTCACGGCGCCTCTCGGTCCAGCCAGCATGCCAAGCGCGACGGCTCCCGCCTGCCCGGCCCTCGAATTGCTGGATGCGAGTGTTCTGCGCGCGGCGCTGTAACCGGTATCGACACCGCCTCCACCCGGCACGCCCGAAATTGCCGTCCCGTAGGAAAAGGTTCTGGCGAAATCCGGCACCTGAAAAATGAAATAGGAGATCAGCGCCAGGTAAAGCACCATGGCGAGCACGATCGCCAGCGCATTTTCCTTGGTCGCCATGTCACCGTTGATGGTGTCCATCATGCCGATTAGAAAACCGAAGGACAGGCCGGCCATGATGTAGGTGAAGAGCAGCATGAACATGCCGTAGGCGACGCCCCTCACCCACGCGTCGAAGACAAATCGCGTGGTGCCGAAGAAGTAGCAGAGGATCGCGATCGGCCCGATCGCCAGCATGACGGCGGTGATCATCTTGGCAAACAGCGTGACGCCGGTGAGGATGAGCAGCATCGGCAGCAGACCGAACACCAGCACAATGAACACGACCACGGCGCCAGTAACATTCGGCAGCCATCCCGACTCGTAAGAATTGAAAAGCTGCATGGCGAAGTCGTAGACCTTGCGTGCCATGCTGGCGACCTGCTGGGCCAGATCGGAACCGGCCGACTGGCCGCCCATTGCCGAGGAAATAGCCGAACCGAGATCCTGTGGCGTCGACAGCACGAACTGGCCGATATTGTCGTAGAAGGTAGCCCAGGACATGACCAAGGCGTAAGCCAGCGCGATCTTGAAACCTGTCACCGCCATATCCTGGAGGGAGACAGCAGACAGTCCGAGTGCGCCCCAGAGGAAGTAGAGGATCAGGAAGATCGCCAGGATGGCTGAGACAAGATTGCTGTGTTGAGCAAACAGGCCCCAGGCCCGTTCAAGGGAGGCTTCGTTGATCTTGTCGAAATATCTGAGCGCATCGCCATAGAAATTGATCGCGTAGCTGACTGGATCCATGTCGCATCCTAATTGACAGGCCGCATCGGGCCGCAATCATCCGTGACGGCTCTCGCCAGCGCCTGTTCCGGCCGCGCTGGTTGCGGCGCTCTATCGTAGCCGAGCGCCGGCACCGGGTTTTCGTCGGCCGAGCATTTCGCCAGTTGTTCGTATTTGCCGCCGCAGCCAGTGAGGGCCGCGCAACAAAATGCCAGGATGAGGGTCAGCCTCACTGCTCCTGCTCCTGGAACGCCTTCAACTGATCTCGAACCGAGGCCCCCTGCTGCTCCCCGCCCCCATCACGCATCACGCTGTCGGGAAGGGGTGCGAAGGTCTTGAGGTTCTGCGACGAGGTGGCGAGCGCCGCCTTGTACTGCTGGTTTAAAAGCATGACCTGGTTGTTGAGGGAACCAACGGCCTCATTGGCGGTCTGATTGCCCTGCAGCACCATCTGGGTGTTTTGTTCGAGCGCACCCTTCAGATCCTGAGCCGTGCCGATCTTCTCGGTTGCCTGCATGAACGAGTTCTGCCGATCCTTGGTGGCGCTGTTCATCGCATCCGTCAGCGCCGTCATCGTCGTCAAGGCATTGACCCCTTGCGAATAGGCCTGGTTGGCGCCGGAGAGCTCTCCACCCTTGACGGTATCGACCACCATCTTCACCAAGTTGAGGCCGTTGATAAGTTTGGCGGCCGTATTCTGAAACTCACCGCTGATGCCGCCGAACACGGCTTGGTTTCCCGACAGGATCCTCCCGAAATCCGGCGCTTGCCCCATGCTGAAGCCATTGCCGGTCGCAAGCTTGGCAAACTGGCTGGCATCTTGACTGCGATCGCCGGTGATCGCCTGCAAGGTCTTCGTCGTGTTGTCCTTGACGACCGAGGTGTCCTGCTGGATCTCAGACGACAGTTTCTTGATGTCCTCACTAAGCGAGATGTTTTCCGAATCCTTGACCGGGACCTGCGCGTAAGCATGCGAGACGGCAACGATGCCAAGGGCTGCCGCGATGACAAATGTCTTCATGTGCCTAACCTCTCTTGTCCGTTCAGTTTGCTGTCGGTCTGGCATCGACGACCGTCACCAGGCCCAATACGGGATCCTGCATCGCCGAAAAGGTCGCGATGGTGCCATTGGCGCGTGCCTGTTCCTGCAGGTCATCGAGCCAGCGCTGGATCTGCTCGGTCGTGGCACTCGACGGCACGGCAAAGCAGCGGGTGCTGCCGGTGTCGACGATCGTCGAAGGGCATTGGATTTGCGCCATGACGAGCGAGCCGTCGAAATCTTTGGAATTGCCGCCACCGGAGCCGCGCAAGTTCGCCGATGACGATTGCAGCCCGGCCTGCAGGCGCTGCAGATATTGCTGGTTCGCTTCAATCGATTTCCCAAGCAGATCATTCCAGACCGATCCGCGCTCGACCTGCGCCTGCGTGTTGCGATCGACAGCCTTTTTCAGCTGCTCACCGCAACCGTTCCCGTAGCTCGCGCTTTCGGGCTCGGTGTTGTCGCCAGCTGGTGGGGTTCGGTCGCCATTCTGCGCCTTGTTGCGGCCGTAGTAGGCGGAGACCTTTTTGACATAATCCTGGGTTTCAGGAATGTTCGGGATCTGACCATTCTGCAGCGACTGGCGATATGGCCCGGCATTGTAGCCGGCGGAGATCAGGTCGTAGCGACTGCCGAACATTCCCTGGAGTTGCTTGATGTATTTGACGCCCCCGCGGATATTATCGCGCGTATCGTAGGGATTGACGCCCAGCTGAGCTGCGGTTCCTGGCATCAGCTGCATGACACCGGTGGCGCCGACCGCCGAGCGCGCGGACTGTCGGAAACGCGATTCCTGTTCGGCGATGGCGAGCGCGAAATTCGGATCGACGCCCTGGCGGATCGCCTCGTCCTCGACCATGCGGGCGACTTCCTGCTGACTCGGCGTCCGCTGCGATGATGCCGCCGGTGCGGTATCGCCACTCATGCCACCTGCCGAGCAATCGGCGGGTGCGCCGGAGCCTTGGCCGGGCGCCACGCTGTCCGTCGTTCCGCCCGAGGCGCCTTTCAGTTTCCGGGTATCTGCCTGATAGCCCTGGTACCAGTTCAAGGTCGCCTGCTGGATCTTCTGGCGGGCATTGTCGATGACCGGAACCTGGGCGCGGGTGGCGGCGGGGGCTACCACTGTCGCCAGCGCCAGCACGGCGGCCGTCGCCAGCTCAGGAAGTCTTGCGTTGGTCATCGGACGCTTTTCCCTCCCAGTCGCAAAATCTCGACAGCCAGTTCTTCGGATCGTCTCCGTATTCGTCGAGCAGCATCTCGACCTCGCGAACGGTCTCCTCCCGGCCGGACAAGACCTTGATGAATTCCGGCATGTGGGACATGTCGACACGCGCGATCACGCTGCTCTTCGCCTGCTTGATCAGCATGAAACGCGAGCTCGGGTCGCCGTTCTTGACCCATTCGAATTCGGCCCTCGAGAGTCCGAAATTCTCCATGTAGGAGTGCTCGTCGGCCTTCGGATTGGCAAAGAAGATATTGGTCGACGTTTGCTCGATGATCGTGCGGCTGACGCTGGACTGCACGACGTCGTCGGCCGACTGCGTGCCAAATATCACCAGACCGTTCCGTTTCCGGATGGTCTTGAAGTAGTCCTTCATGGTGCGCTTGAACTCGTCGTCGTCGAGCAGCTTCCAGGCTTCGTCCATCAGGTTGATGATCGGCGCCTTCCCGTCATAAACCTCGTCCAACCGATGGAACATGTAGAGGAGGGCCGCGGTACGCACCGTCGGATCGTCGAGGATCGATGTCATGTCGAAGCCGATCATCGGCCTCGAAATATCCAAATTGTCATCGGCATTGTCGAAGAGCCAGGCATAGGGGCCGCGATCGATCCATTTGTCGAGTCGTGCGATCAGACTGCCTTCGGTCCTCTCGCTTCCAGCGAGCAGCGCCCGCAGCGAGGATAGACGACGATACGACTTGTCCTTCGTCTTAAGGACGGATTTGATCGCGCTACGGATGATCGCTTCTTCCTGTGGCGTCAGGCTCTCGCCTTCCTTCGATGGCTTCAGCATGAAGCTCAAAAGCCGGTACAGGAAAACGCGGTTCTCCTCGGTGTCGTCGAGAAGCAAGGGATTCCAGCCCGCCGGTTCGCCGGGTTCGAGTGTCATGTATCGCCCGCCTGCCGCACGAACCATGATGTCGAGACCACGATCCTTGTCGAAGACGATCGTCTTCAGTCGCGGGCTGACGCGGTAGGCCTGCAGAATCAAGAAAGCCATGATAACGGTCTTGCCTGAACCCGTCGGTCCGAACACCGTCGTGTGCCCGACGTCTCCCTGGTGGAAGTTGAAAAAGAACGGCGTGCCGGAGGTCGTCTCAAAAATGGTGATCGCCGGTCCCCAGTGGTTTCCGTCCGGCTTGCCATAGGGATAGGCGTGAAAACTACTCAAGCCCGCGCAATTGAGCGTCGAGATGAGCGCGCGCCGCGCAATATAGGCCTGGTTGCCAGGCAGTTGCGCCCAGTAAGCCGGCTCGGCGTTCAGATCTTCGCGAACATAGGAGGCGCCAAGCGCCCCAAGCTCGTTTCCGATCAGCGCCACCGCATCGTCGAGTTGAGCCGTCGTCCTTGCGACCGGCATGATGGTGAGGTGATGCTCGGTGAAGGCAACGCGTTTGCGCGCAAGCTCGTCGCGGGCGATGTCGAGATTGGCCTGCACGCTGGAGCCGCCCTCGTCGGCCTTCGACATCTGCCGATCGAGCCTTTCGATGCGGCTGCGCGCAGCCATGTCGTCGATGAACGACATCGACTGGGTCAGCACCATCTCGAAGGGCAGCTTGAGGATGTAGTCGAGCATGCCGGCGCCGGTCTCGGGCGGATATTCCTTCAGCGATACCATCGCGGCATAGCGATCATCGCCTGATGTTTCGCCTTGGAGATGGATGATCCGGTTGCCGATCGACGTGCGCCGCGCCGGCAGCATCTCGTCGATCGGTATGTTGCCGAGACGGATCGGCCGGACACGGCCGCCGTTCAGCAGCGTGTAGAAGAACTCGCATTGCTCCGAGAACCAGATTGTTCGCGTGCCTTCCTCAAGCATCGTGTCGTCGGAGATGGTCCGGTAGATCGTTTTTCCGTCGCCAAGATCGACCTCGGCGCGCCGCACGTCTCGCAAGACTTTCGGACCGTAGGCGGCAAGCGATTTTTCCAGTGCCCTTGTTGCTTCGACAAGCTTGTCGCGCATCGCACGAAACTGCTCCCTGCGCACGACATCGCCGCCGATGCCCATGACACGGGAGAGCGCCGAACCCTTCTTGAACAAGGGCCGTACAACAAGGGACACATAGGTGTCGTTGACGAACATCTCGTTCCTGGAGATGCTCGACTGATAGACGTCATCGAGACGCCGCATGAAGGGATCGGCGAACGCCGATGGCAGCGACGGCGCTACCTTGCGCCTGATGACATGGGTGTAGAGAGCAAAATTGCCGATCGACGAAATCGCGCGGAAAGCGGCGTTCCGCTGCCGCTGCAGCATGTTGATCGTCTCGATATCGGCGGTCTCGAAGGAAAAGCCGGTCAATTGCACTGTGGTGACCAGGCAGTCGTTCTTCAGTCTGATAATGCCGTTTTCGATCGGCACATAGAACGGGACGTGTGTCGATATGCTGCGGTCGGCGAATATCTCCCAACCTTTCGACAAGCTCCCTTTCAACGATCTCGCCATGGTGCCCATCGATCACGCCCCATAGGTCCTGATGCCACCGCCGAGCCTTCGACCCAGAGGATTGACGCCGCACATGCTGAGGCGTCCAACGATCTCGAAAAACCACAGGTCGAGCTTCACCGTCAGCACATAGAGAATGCTGTGAAGGATCACGAAGGAGACCGGGAACCAAAGGATCGAGCCTAAGATCATGAACACCATCAGCGAGATGAAGCATTCCGCCAGAAAGTATGTGTAAGGGATCCCCATGACCGTCGGCGGCCGTGTCAGAGCGAGGATGACCGGATGGCATTCGATGTAGTCGTCCCCGCCGTCGGTGTTGCCGCTGAATGCCGCCATGATTACGATCCACTGCCAGCGAGGAAGTCGACCAGTTCGGCGGCAGCAAACATGCCGGCAAGGCTTCCCCCGACCCGAAGAAGGGCGCCCCAGGACCAGTATCCGAAGGCTGCGGCCAGAAACATGCCGATGAAGGCGATCGCTCCGACCGAGCGGCCGAAGGGGCCGGTAAAGAACTGCACCAGCCGGTCAGCGGCATTTTGCAGCGCATCAAGGTTCTGCGCCGCCGCTGGTTCGAACTGGCTGACAAGCAGGATCAGGCTGGTCGCCAACACCATCGCGGCATTGCCGACCCACTTGCGTTTTGCCCTCGAACGCCAGGCGACGCCGGCATAAAGGACTGCCATTGCGATTACATTCATCAATGCACCTCTTCCTTGACGATTTTAACCGGACCGCCAACGTGGGTCGGTCCGTCTTCCTGGGGGGAGCGGTTCGCCGCTGTGAGCGGATCTGCAACAGAAAAAACAAGCATCGGCGACTTCGCGCGGTCGGCAGTTCCTGCCCGGCGCTTCGAGCCGGATTCCGACGGAACTAACAGGCCGCCATGCATGCCCGTAGCGGTCGCCACCGCGCCAACGTAGAACCCGACGACACGCGTGACATAGTCCGCGGTTTCCCGGATCAGCGGCAAGGAGTGGCGAAGATCGACACGAGGCTCACCGGCATTATAAGCAGAGGCGACAAGCACAGGATTGCGATACTTGTCGATGAGAACACGGAGGAATCGAGTGCCGGCGCGGATATTCTGTTCGGGATCGGTGAGATCATTCGCACCAAAGGCTGCGCCGATCCGCGGCATCACCTGCATCAAACCGACGGCACCGGCAGGACTGACGAGGCGTGGATCGTAGCTCGCATTTTCGGCCCGCATGATCGAGAGCACCCAGTTCGGGTCAACCTCTTCCGCAGCGGCGATCGTCACTGCCAGTTTTGCATATTCTTCGGGAATGCCGGAAAGCAGATCAGCTCGAGGCGGCGCCAACGACTGTTTGGCATCCGAGTTTGGTTCGGCCGCCGGATCAATGACCGGTGTGGCTGGCCTCTGGTCGAAAGAGAAGACGCCGATTGGCGAATGCACGGTGCGATCGCGCCGTGCATTCGCAGTATCAGCCGCTTCTCCTGGTAAACCCGCACGCCGGTTATCAAACTCTTCAACCTTTTCCAATGGGAGAGCACTGGCACCAATCGGACGTTCATCGTTCGGCGCGTCAAAGCGCTGGCTGAAGCTGACCCAATCGATTGTCGGCTGTGGCGGCTGCTTGGCTGCAGCGGCCAGACTTGACCCGGCGATTGGGTTCAACCGGGCTGCCACTCTCCCCACCTTCTCAGTCGTGATACCGCCAGGCCCAACAGCGTGAGCAGGCGTTCCTGAATAGAAGGGCAGACCGCTGTCGCCGGAGTTGGAAGCGAAACCGGTGAGCAGAATTGTCGACATTCCAGCAACCCACAGCGTGCTTCGCGACCATGCCTTTTGCGGTGTTTTCACAGGCGGAAGTGGGATTCGTTTCATGGCCGAACCAGTTCATAATTATACTGCGGTATAAGATTTTGAACTGCATTCCGTTACGGAAATCAACCTTAAAATTTCACTCCGGTATAATTATCGGCAGCGATAGCGATGGCGGGGCGCTCTTTTCCTGAGCAAATTCAGTCGTCTAGCCGCGACCATTTATCTGGCATCCAGCGATATTGGATCTGTTCGCGATCGCCCAGAACACGCGCTAAGCGCACCGCAGTGCCTCCTTTGATCAACACCGGACTGACATCCGTTCCTGATCGAGGCTCATAGATTCGGCAGACGAAATTGGGCAATTCCCTCTGGATCCTCGAGACCGGATAGCAGGACGCGACCTGATAGCGGCTGTCACCGCGACTGATATTAAGACCCGTCTGCTGGACAGGACCGAGGCGTTGGCGTCCAAACCGTGTACCATACTCAAGCTGGCACTCGACGATATTGCTGGCATAGGCTCTGCAAGCGGTGAGGCTGAGGTAAGCAAATGGGACTGGGGGCAGCGGTCGCGTTGGGTGTGTCAGGTCGCCACATCCGGACAACAGGATCAATATAGCCAAAGATCCCGATCGCGTTTTGGAAATCCGCATCGTGTTGCTTTCTAATTTTCCTGCCGATATCCGGCATGGGCAAGGGTTTCGAGGAAGAGATCACGGGCAAGCCGGCAGTAGGGTGATGATGGCTGTGCCAGATGGAGCTGCGTCAGGACCAGTCCGAGATTGGAAACAGTGGCCACTACGACGGCGAGGTCATCATGGAGGGTGTCACGGCAAATCTCCCGACCTTCGTGACCTTTCACAGTGATGGCGTAGTCATTACGCGCGATGCTGTGCCACAGTTCGACGGTACCGGTTTCGCCGCCTGTGCTTTCCGCATCGCAGATCAGCATGAGCGCGTAATCTGGATGCGGCAGGCCGCTTTCCTCGATTGACGTGCCGCCATGGAATTCCGTCAAAACAACGTGCGATGCGAAGAGCAGCATCCGTTCGTTGATCAGCAGACGTCTCTGCCCAAGGCGGACAAAGCCGTTCATGGCGACAGAGCGGGTAGCGGCAGGTGAAAGACTCTCCCCGCAGTGCTGGCAGATCGCCAGCAAGTGATCGTTCCTGAATTTGAACGCGTTGTGAAAGCGGTTGACAATGAACTGCTCGACATTCTTCGTTCGACCACCGAGCGACTCGACGAATGCGAAGGCATCAAGCGGTGTCCATGGCCGCTTCAGAACATCGTTCTCAGAGCTGTCGGCAGCGTTGACGAGGCTCGATGGTCCGACGACAATGCCGGCGGACCGGGTCTGTGCGCCGCAGCCCGGGCAATCGATGGATATCGGAACTTTGTACCATTCCTTCGTCAGTAGGGATCGATTGTGTGTCAGATGCAGACCCGGTTGTTAACAGCGTAGAGGGCGCGCAGGTGGTGTTCTGATCTCCGACCTTACCCCTCGCGCAGCGAGCTATACTTATACTCCAGTATAATATTTTATCAACCAGATGAGGCCGCCTGAGGGCTTCAAATGCTGCGGAGACGACCTGCCGCAACATCCGACGCATGAGGGTTATATTGAGCAAGGGGCGCCGCCCACATCAATGGAAGCACCAAAACCCGATGAAGCGGTCCCTCCCGCTGACGCGGCAGAGTCTTCGCTGCCACAGCCAGCCAGGAACTGCCTCCAAGATGATTGCTGAATAGCATTCACTATCGTCAAACAACGACGAAGCAGCCATCGTTGCATGAACCCTTCCCTCAATCAGTTCAGGAGATTCTATGCAGCGACGTCAACAAATCGAGCAGGAGACACGCAAGAAGATTTCCGATCCGTATGACGTCGACTACTTCGCCAAGAAGCACGGGATAAGCCTCAAAGATGCCGCTCGGATCATCAACCTCCATCGCTCGGACAGGGACTCCTCTGATCGGGCGGCATACCATCTGAAAGACTCGTGTTGAAGACCGAGGCTCGCCGTAAGGTCGTTTGCCTCACCCGCAGCCACGCACAAACGAGGTCTTGAACCCGCACCTGCTGATGATCTGAGTTCGCACTGTCGGCGATCTATCCGTCGCGACGACTGCTCAGCGCACGCCTGGCAGCTTTCCTGCAATTTCTCAAGCAGACGGTTCCCAACGAAATGCCCGATGAACTGGCGGCTTACGTTGGCAAATGGCAGGTAAGAGCCTCCCCGCTAAAAGTAGCCGAGACATCATTCGCAAGATCGCTCATCAGCGCAATCGCCGAACCGCGGATTCGCGAAATCATCTACCGGCTCATACGCGCAATCCGCAAAACGCCGCTTTGCTCAACCACCTATTCGCCGAAATCGTCGATGAGTAATAAACGCCATCGCCGGTTCGCCGATGCGCGGAGTTGGCGAAGCACCCCATCGCCCATTATCCCAGCCGCACAATCGCGGACGAACCTATTCGCTGCTCCACCGACCAGCCCAACCGCCGAAACGCGAGAACGCCGGATCTCTCTTCTACCGATTGGCGAAACGGGGGAATTGCCCGCCCGCCGATTCACCGACTAACGATTCAAGGTGGCGCCGTGAGGAGGTGCCTCTTTCTGCCGCCGAACGAACTCTACCAGGACCAAGTCCATGTCCGGGCAGACCCTACGCCTGCGAATAAGCGGTGACAGATTCCGGCACTGATCACGCCTCTCGGCAATCGCCCCTCGGGCGAAAACGGCTAATGGTATACCGTTAGCCTATCCTGCCATCTCTCAAGAAATCTGTCTGGCCCACCGTGCCCGAGGCGCCGATGCTGTTGCGAGTCGCCAGACAAAGCAACAGCGATCACGGGCTCATTGCCTGTGATCCGCGCCGGAGGAACAGCACAGTGGGCCGGACAGATTTCTTGAGAGATGCTGAAGCAAGCCGTCGTCGTGAGCAGTCGAGAGGACCGTGACCGGAGGGAACGGCCTCGACGACATGCGAACGATGAGACGGCGAGCGCACCGCAGGAGTGGACGCGCACCTGGAGCGGATGCCCGAAGCAGGAGGGCGCAGCGCAAGGTACTCGTCCTCTCCGTCTTGTTTGGGGAAGTCGCGGCAGCGTCCGCCTACCGGCCCGACGGGCCGGGCGGGTCTCAACCCGCACCACAGGGAGAGAGGAGTTGAGGGGAGAGGCGGCAAGTCCCTCCCCTCAAGACCGCGCGCAGGCTCGACGCCCGCGAGCGGTCAAGCCAGCAGAAAAGGCGAGAGACGGCCGTAGCCGCCCCTCGCCGGCGCATCAACCGTAGATGACACGGGCGATGCTGATACCAATGCCCGCCTCGCTGCGGATGGCGCGCATGATCGGGGCGAGCGTGCCCAACTCGGCGTCGGTGAGGGCGACAAGGCTCGGATAACTGATCTCGATGCCGTCGCAATCGGCCGCGAGCGCATAGTGCCAGTCGCCGCCGTTCACACGGTACTCGTGAGTGTCGACGTCGATTTCGAGATGATCAAGCAGCGTGATCCGGAAACGGGCAAGCCATTCCTCTTCGCCGTGAAGCTGGAAAGCGGCGAGGCCTCCCTCGTCCGGCTCGTTGGCAAGCTGGCGCTCCAGTGCCGTGATGGATTGCACCCGCGCAATTGCACATGCCAGTCCCTCGCTCAGCTTGTCATGCAGTTCCAATAGGAATTCATCTTCGCAACCCAAGCGATTTGCGAGGACGGTGAGCCTGAAGCCCGCAAGCACTGCGAGCTGATGGACGTAGTACCAGTCATTGGACATTGTAGTGTCTCCTTTCCGTCTCTGACGAAAGGAGGCCGCACCGTAGCCGCGAGGGGTCAGGGATCGCGGACGCGACCGCCAGCGGCGGCAAGCGGAGGAACCGATTTTCTGGTGATGGCCCGAAGGGACGGCGACTGAAAATTGGAGGGGCCGCGCAGTCCTTGACGCCGGAGTGGCGGGTGCACAATGGGACGTCAGAGAGAGAGATAGACCACGGCGCCGCCAGGCGCCGTGTCCGTATCCGGCGTCCAGCCGGCCATGCAGTCTATCCTCGTCCACCATCGCGGAGACTTCGCGCCGCCGGAGCAGCAGGCGCGAGAGGGGCGTGACCCGAAGGGCGGAGACCGCTTGCGGGCTCCGTGAGCGAGAGCGAATAGCACCGTCCGCCGCAGGCGGCTCGCCCGGATCATCGGCTGGCAACCCATCATCAGCATGAATCAATCGAGACCGACCGATTCAAATATGTCGTTGGACGCCAAGTCGGCCTTACCCGATTCTCCGTGTGATGATTGCGCAACGCTACCAGCTCTATGTCGAACGCACCGACGCTTCGAAAAACATGGCCCGCTACTATGCCATGTCGATCGAGCCCAACCTGTTCGGCGAGGCCTGTCTCATCCGCCGGTGGGGTCGTATCGGCGCCAGAGGTCAAAGGCGGGAACATCATTTCACGCGGGAGGAAGAGGCAGTCAGGCTCTTCCTTCAGCTTTTGCGAAAGAGGCGGTCGCGCGGATACAGGCCGAAACCGCATATACGGCAAGATGCGTCGGGTGATCGATAGCGAAGGGAGTGCCGTGGGGCGGATGCATCCTCATGTCGATTGGCATGGGATCGAAACAGGAGTGGTGGTGTCCGACCGCTTTCGCCGTTTCCTTAGGAAACACCGCAGGATCTGGCACGTGCCGATGGCGAAGCGATGCTTCGGGCCTGAAGCGCCGGTCGATCCGGCGCGTCGGTCCAGGCGACATGGCGAAAGCCACCCTCAAAAGGGTGGCTCGGCGCTGAGGCGGCCTTCCTCTTCTGCCGCCAGGACCTCGCGCTCGGCCAGTGCCAGCTCGAGCTCCGCCTCGATCTGACGACGTTCGTCCGGGTGCGCGTTCCGCAACTCGGCCTGCAGTTCCACGATGGTCCGATCCAGTTCGTTTGTCATTGTCGTCGTCTCCTTGACGTTTGTGAAAGACAAGCGCTCCGGTCATGGCGGGATGGAGGGGTCAAGGATCGCAGAGCGACCGGCGGAGCCGGCGAGTGGGGGAGCCGAATTTCTGGTTCGGGCCGCAGGTCCGGGCCTGAAATTTGGGGGGACCGCTCGTCCTTGAGGCCTTCATGCCGCCATGGCATCCTCGGCCGAACTGAGCAGACATTCCCTCAGGTATGGCACCAGAGATCCGCAAGCGGGCTCGATGCCCGCTTGCGGATCCACCATGCAGACCCACGGTGATGGCTCAAAGTCCTTGGTAGTTGTGGAAAAATGGGCAAATCGTTGATCTTGACGCGGTGCGTCGATGACAGCGCTTTGATCCCCTGTCAGGGATTCTCGCATTAACGTTGATGCGGAGAAGAAAATGACCACAACCAATGAAATCGCCGACAAGATCGCCGGCCAACACAGCCTCACCAAGGCCCAGGGAAAGGCGATCGTCGAAGCGGTGATTGCATCGATCACCGAGGCAGCCGTTGCCGGCAACGAGACGTCCCTCCCCGGCTTCGGCAAGTTCAAGGTGAAGTCGACACCCGAGCGCGAGGCACGCAACCCGTCGACCGGCGCGACAATCAAGGTTGCCGCGGCCAAAAAGTTAGCCTTTACCCCGGCCAAGGCATTGAAGGATGCGCTGAACAAGTGATCTTCTCAGCCAAGCAAAAAAATAGCCCGGCGCCGTGCCGGGCTATTTTCGTTTTGGGTTTGCGTCAGAGGGCGGATGTTCCGTTGAGAAGATCCTGGATGATCGTGTCGCTGACCGCGTGATGCGCTTCGCGGGCATGGTCTTCCAGCAGCTTGTGAAGAATGCCGGATGCCAAGGGTATGAAGTCAAAACCGCGTGCGATTGCTGCGGACCGCAGTTGTGACAGTGTTTCGAACTCCCGGAAGTCCGTGCCAAGCCAGAGTTCGAGATCCTCGCCACTGGCATCCGGAAATGCCTGGAGGAAGAACGTCTGAAGCGGGCGGTCATAGCCGATAATGGCATTCGGGTCGGCGTGGCGGAGTGCGGTCCTGGTGACGGCAATTGTGTAGCGGCTCATGGCGGCCTCCTTTGGAATGGGGAGGCCGGCCCCGATTTCGGGGCCGGCGGTCCGGTTCAGGCCGGGCTGTTCCAGAGGATGACCTTCTTGCCGGGCTCGCCGCCGGGCGCTGGGGCGACGTTGCCGAAGATCACGCCGATCTCGGGCGCTTCGAGCTTCGTGGAGATGTATTCTTCGCCGGTCTGGCGGGAGACGCGGTTCCAGCCTGCGCCGATCTCAAAGCCGGTCTTACGGTGGATGATGCGGTAGTCCGGGGCTTCTTCGCTCGCCTTGTTGGTGTTCGGGACGAGGGCGATCGGCGCGTTGACCCGGATGGTGGCGAAGACGCCTTCGAGAGTGCCGTCGGTCTTTTCGGTGAGGGTTGCGATCGTGGTAGCCATGGGATTGTCTCCTTCGTTGCATCGGGACCATTCCCGATGGCGCCCGAAGAAGGGGCTGCGCCGCAGGCGTCACCGCAGCGTAGCGAAGGGAAACCCCCTTGCGGGGTTGACGCTGATCGCGGCCGGTCCCTTAGAAAGGCGACATAGAGAACGGGAATGGTCCTTGATTGCGACGTCGGCAGGAGACCTCGCCTTGGTTGCCGGATGTGGCCCCGCCGAGTACCGCACGCGTGACATGCGTCGGTGGTGTTCGGGTCAACGGACGCTGGCCGTCAACTAGTCGGACGCGACGCGAGAGATCAGCACCGTCCCGATCCCATCCTCACCGTCAGAGACGGCTTCGGTCGGCATCACGCTCGAACCGCAGGCCTCTCCTGACGCGACTGCAGTTCTGCGGAGCAGGACCACGTGACGGACGTGATTTCAAGAGATGTCGCTTCGGAGGGCGGCGGGGATGCGGCAAGTCTCAGTCGGGGCGGTTGACCCGGCCGGTTCGGCCGCGCGCCTCGGCAAACAGTCTGGCGATCTTCACCATGAAGGACTTGCTGAAGCGGCCGAGGATATCCTGACCGGGCTCGATGTCCGGGATCTCCAATGAGGCGCGACCCATTTGCGGCGGTTGGGTGGTGATGGCGAGAAGCGCCAGATGGGTATCCATCGGCGGCATTGCGGATGGCGACGACGACGCAGACGGGACGCTGCTTGCGGCCTTCGGTCTCACCGCGTTGCTGCTGCCAGGCCCAGAGGTAGGGATAGGAGATGACCTCGCCGGGTCGGAATTCACGGCTCATCGTCGTAGCCTTCGCCATGCGCCAGCCGATCGAGCGCCTCGTCGAACAGTTCCGCATGCTCGGCGGGCATTTCCGAGATATGAAAGGCGCGGCGCGGGTCCCCGCCGGTGCGCATGCGCTCATAGTGATCGTAGCTCATCAGCACGAAGCGAGGCTTCTTGTGGCGAGTCAGAACAACCGGCTCGCGGCTTGCCGCATCGGTAACGTCGCCGATCTGCTTGTTGAGGTCGCCTGTCGTGAACTGCTTCATCGCAAAGATCTCCACTTCGATTCCCATATAATCCATTTTCCCATGTTTTCCATCTTTTCCATGTATCCGGGAAGACGGCGCTCACGCGCCGTCTCCTGAAGCCTGCCAGACCGGAATGCCGAGCCGGCGTGCCTTGTCGGCGAGATTGCCTGTGATGCCGTTTCCGGGAAAGACGATCAATCCGGCGGGCATGACCGACAGCATATCGTCATTGCGCCGAAACGGTGCGGCCTTGGCGTGTTTCGTCCAATTCGGCTTAAAGGTGATCTGCGTCACCTTGCGGGCTTCAGCCCAGCATGCAGCAATCCGTTCGGCGCCTTTCGGCGAGCCGCCGTGCAGCAATACCATGTCAGGATACTTCGCATGCGCCTGATCGAGCTTGGCCCAAATCCGCTCATGGTCGTTATAGTCCATGCCGCCAGAGAACGCGATCTTGGTGCCGGCGGGGATCAGCACCTCGGTCTCGGCGCGGCGTCGAGCGGAGAGGAAGTCCCGGCTGTCGATCATCGCCGCCGTCATGTTGATGTGGTTGACCTTCGAGCCGGTGCGCGGCCGCCAGGACGATCCGGATTGCGCCTCGAACAGGTCGGCGGCATAGTCGCGCATGAACTCGAAGCTATTCCTGCGTTCCAAGAGCGTGATGCCCTCGGCAATGAGGCGTTCGAGCTCGACACTCTTCACCTCCGAGCCGTCCTGCTCACGCTGGCCGGTGCGCTGCGCTTCCTCGTTGCGGTCGAGCTCACGCTGGATGCGCTCGCCGGCGCGATGGAAGAGATTAGGGATCGACCAGAACAGGTCTTCGAGATCGGGCTCCAGGCGGGTGTTGCCGAGCATTTCGGCGAGGGCGTCGAAGATCGTGGTGATCGATGACTGGACCTGCGGTTCCTCCGGCAATGGCCGCGGGTCGGGCTCGTCCTGGAAGGGGCGATAGCCGTAGACCTGCATCTCGTAGATGAAGCGGTCGGTCGGGGAGGAAGCGTGGTGGGGCTCGACGCCGTCGTCGGGGTGAAGGATCAGGTCCATGGTGGTCTCCGTTCGGTGGGCCGCGCCTCTCGCGGCCTGACGGCGAACCCGGTCACGCGGGCCGAGGCCGGAACCGCGAGTGAAGCGCAGCGGCCCAGCGAAGCGCCGGGCGGGGACAAGAGGGTTTCTTGATCCGCGAGGAATGACGGGCCGCGCCTGCGGACCGGCAGGGGAAGAAACCCGACTGACCCGCTGAAGGCCGGAGGCCCGCGTGGTAAGGGTCGCCTCTCGGCAGGCCCGCGGGCGCGCGCCAATCCGGAATAAGACCAATGGACCGCCCTTCGCCGATGCCGTCGCCGGCCCCTCCCCCAGCCTTTGCGGCCAGCTTCAGGCGGTCAGGAAGGCCACCGCATCTTCCGGAGTGAGTTGAGCCTTGAGGCTTGCGGTCAGCCGGTCCGCCCCCAACCAGCGAAGATCATCGTTGAAGTCGCCGAGTTCCGGCGACAGCACCAACGGCAGGATCCCGTGCGCCTGCGCCCGTCGGCTCAACCCCTCGACCCCATGCCGGCCTGCGGCATCCGCGTCGGCCGCGATATAGATACGCCGGCATCCGGGCGGGAAGTGGAAGCCCGCGAGGTGATTGGCCGTGAGTGCCGCGACCATCGGCATGCCGGGCATCACATGTGAGAGGGACAGCATGGTCTCGATGCCCTCGCCCGCTGCCAGGACCGGTACAGGATCGGTAACTGGATAGCAGAAACGGACGCCATTACCGAGCAACCCACCGAGAGCACGGCGCGGATCGTCCACCTTGGCCTTGCCGACGCCATCGGGATCGAGCCAGCTGCGGTGCACGCCGGTGATGGCTCCGGCCGCATCGGTCACTGCCGAAATGAGAGCCGGAAAGCTGGTCGTCCGAGCAGTGATGAGATCGCGATAATAGCAGGACGGATGGAAACGGAGCGCACCATGGGTGAACGCCCGCAGAATGCCGCGTTCGCGCAGATAGATGTCGGCGAGCGTACCCGCCAACGGCTGCGTCATTCGAAACAGCCGTCGTGCCCGCTCTGTCGCCGGCCGCTCGACCGGAGAGGCGTCACTTACGTCGCCCCTGAGGTCCGACACCGGTTCGGGCTGGGGCAGGCTCAGAAAATGACGCGCCTCCTCGGCAACGTCCCGGAAGTCCACGAGGCCACAGGTCTCGCGGACGAGATCGAGCAGGTCACCGAACTGACCGGTCGCCGCATCCGTCCACCGGCCAGCGCGCGGGCCGGCCAGATGCACGTAGAGCGACCGGCCCTTGTTGTTGGCGACATTGCCGACGAGCCAGTAGTTGCCGGCGCGGCGGCCGGCGGAAAGATAGTGACGGCAGACCGCCTCCGCGTCTTGCGCGAGACGGCCCGCCAGATCGGAGGCGGACAGCATGGGCAGGCCTCCATCAGGACCGGCGCGCGACATCGACGAGGCGATGACGCTGCATCAGCTTCGACAGGATCTCCGTGCCTCCATCTGTCACCGGCACGAAGAAGCGCAGCTTCCAACTGATCATCTCCGAGAACAGACCGATCGACCGCAGCCAGTCGCGCATGCCGTCGGTAAAGCCGGTTAGTTCGACTCGGTACTCGTTCATGACGCGGACGCGGCGGAGCGTCATGTCACCGGCAAGGCCGACGATCGACGATCCGTCGACCAGCGCCGTCCAGACTTCGTCGCCGCTCAATACTTGCGTCTGATCGATCCCGAAGTTGCGGCAAAGGCCGGCCAGCCGGTCGGGCGCGATGACGCGGCCGACGATCTGCTCGCCGTCATCCGTCTGCAGACGACGAATGCGGCAGAAATCCTGCGGCAGCAGTTTCCAGATCGGCAGGAGCAGTCCGCTGACGATATGCATTACCGACGTCGAGAATTCCGGCACGGCGGCGACCTCGGTATTCCAGGCAAGGGCGAAGGCCTGTTCGTCGGCTTCCTCCCAGGACGTCTCTTCAAGCTGGCGGGTCTCGAACTGGAGCTCGTCCATCGGCCGGATCAGCGACACGCGCGGCTGGACCGAGCCATCGACCAGCATGATCGAACGGGTCGGCACCATCACCGCCGGCCGCCCCGACTTGCCGTTAATCATCAGCTTCGCGCGCGGATCCTGCCTTACAAGACTCTGAACGTCCTTGAGCTGCATCGGTGGGTTGCGATCCCTGCGCTTCATGGTCAAGAGGTGCGACTGCGCGCCGGTGACCGGATGCGTATAGATCAGCCGCCGCTCGGCGATTGTCATGCTGTCGGCCGTGATCGTCTCCAAGCCCTTGTCATAGATCCCGGCGGCAATAGCCCCTTCGATGCGGGCGGCCAGCAGCTGCTCGAAGGCCCCGAACAGCACGTTCTGCATGGCGATGGTCAGTGCCAGCATGCGATTGAGGAAGGTCTGGATCGGCGGCAACTCATCCTTCAATCCGCCCTCCTCTGATGTCAGCGACAGGCCGGTGATGCTTTCGAACGTTTCCAGCGAGCAGCCTTCGATCCTACCGGCATGCAGCAATCCATAGAATTGCCGCAGCGCGTCGCGGGCATATTGGGATTCGAGATTGTCCTCGCTGCGAAACATCCCCTGTCCGCCGGTCTGACGCTGGCCACGGGTGATGGCGCCGAGCGTGTCGAGACGCCGGGCGATGGTCGAGAGGAAGCGCCGTTCGGCCTTGACGTTGGTGGCGATCATCCGGAACCGGGGCGGCTGCTTCTGATTGGTGCGATGGCTGCGCCCGAGCCCCTGGATCGCCACGTCGGCGCGCCAACCTGCCTCCAGAAGATTGTGAAGACGCAGGCGCTGATTTTTGGCGGCGAGATCCGAGTGGTAGGATCTGCCGGTCCCGCCGGCGTCGCTGAAGACGAGAATGTCTTTGTCGTCGTCCATGAAGGCGCGGGCCTCGTCGAGATTGGCGCTGCCCGGCCGGCTCTGCACCGCATAGCGGGCGATGGACGTGCTGTCCTCACGGCGGACGATGCGGCGCGAGCGGCCGGTGATCTCGGCGACCTTACTGGTGCCGAAATGCTGAACGATCTGGTCGAGGGCCGTCGGGATCGCCGGCAGGCTACCTAAGGTTTCGACCAGTTCGTCGCGACGCCGTTCGGCCTCCCGGCAGATGACAGGGTTCCCGTCCGCGTCATGAACCGGCCGCGAGCTGAGATTGCCCTCGGCGTCGGAGAATTCCTCGAAGAGCTGCACCGGGAAGGAGTGCATCAAATAGTCGATGACATATTCCCGCGGCGTCACGTCGACCTGCAGATCGCCCCATTCCTCGGTCGGGATCTGTGCCAGCCGGCGCTCGGTCAAAGCCGCGCCCGTCGAGACGAGCTGGACGATCGCAGCGTGACCCTCTTTCAGATCTGAAGCGGTCGCTTTGAGAAGGGCCGGCGTCTTCATCGACGTCAGAAGATGATTGAAGAAGCGCTGCTTCGAGCTTTCGAAGGCCGAGCGTGCGGCCGCCTTAGCGTTTTTGTTCAATGTCCCGGATTTGCCGGTTATACCGGATGCCTCCATCGCGGCGTCGAGGTGATTGTGGATGACCTGGAAGGCCTCAGCATAGGAGTCGTAGATGCGAACCTGTTCCTCGGTCAACTCGTGCTCGAGGATCTCGTATTCCACGCCTTCGAAGGAGAGCGAACGGGAGGCGTAGAGGCCCATCGCCTTCAGGTCTCTTGCGAGAACCTCCATGGCGGCGACGCCGCCGTCTTCGATCGCGGCAATGAACTCGGAGCGTGTGGGAAAGGGAAAGTCGCTGCTGCCCCAGAGACCGAGGCGCTCGGCATAGGCAAGGGATTCGACTTCCGATGCGCCGGTCGCCGAAACGTAAACGACGCGGGCATCCGGCAGTGCGCGCTGCAGACGAAGGCCTGCCCTGCCCTGCTGCGACGCCGCCTTGTCGCCGCGCTCGGACTTGCCGCCGGCAGCGTTAGCCATGGCGTGGCCTTCGTCGAAGACGATGACGCCGTCAAAATCACTCCCGAGCCAGTCGACGATCTGCTGAACCCGCGATCGCTTGCCCTCGCGCTCATCGCTGCGCAACGTCGCAAAGGTCGTGAAGAGGACGCCCTCCTCCAGCTTGATCGCCTTGCCCTGGCGGAAGCGCGACAGCGGGGTCACCAGCAGCTTTTCCTGCCCGAGCGCACTCCAGTCACGCTGCGCGTCCTCGATCAGCTTGTCGGACTTCGAAATCCAGACGTGGCGACGGCGGCCCTTGAACCAGTTGTCGAGAATGACGCCGGCAGCCTGGCGGCCTTTTCCCGCGCCCGTGCCATCGCCGAGAAACCATCCCCGGCGAAAGCGAACGGCATCCTCCGCGTCGGGCGCCACAGCCTTGAGATTGTCGAAGGAGGCATCGACGCTCCAGTGGCCAGCGAGGTAACCGGAATGGGCTTCGCCGGCATAGATGACACTTTCGAGCTGGGCGTCGGAGAGATCGCCACTGGTGACGATGCGCTTCGGCAGGTGCGGGCGATAGTTCGGCTTCGGCGGTGCGACCGAGGCCATCGCAACCGATTCCACCAGCGTGTCAGGATGAGGTTTTGCGTCTAGAATGTGGATCGACTGCAGCCGGTAGGTCTCGTAGATGCCGTCAGCAGCGTTTGATTCATCCTTCGGCTGAGCGTCCCGCAGCTCGTAGGAGAGTTCGATGATCTCGTCATCGACGGGTGCAGGGCGGGCCATCGGTGAAGGCTTCGCCTGCCCGCCGACCGCAGGACGATGCAACGGTGCGGCAACCGCTGCTGGACGCATCGTCTCCGATCGCAGGCTACTGTTGGAGAGCGCACCGATGGAGTTCGACGCCGCCGCGGGCGCGCGGGGCGGAAGGCCGGTGATCCAGGTGAGCAGTGTTTCAAGATCGCGCGCTGTACCCTTCGACGTCACCAGCTTCAACGTATCGTCAGCTGGGATCTTGTCGATCACGATCAGCCGGGTTTCCATCGTCGTTCCATGACGGGCATAGATGCCACCGTCGACCCCTGCGGTGAACAGCACCGTGCCCTTCTCCTGCAGCCGCACGAAAGCGTCCCGCCATGCGGGATCGTCGGGAGAAAAGCTCGCGCCAGTGATCGCGACTAGCCGCCCACCGGGAGCAAGCCGCGCGAACGCGGAGGCCAGATGCCGCCAGGCAGCATCAGCCACCCGACCTTGCACGTGAACGCCGGCTGAGAAAGGCGGGTTCATCAGCACCACGGTCGGCCGAATAGATCGGTCGAGGTAATCGTCGATATGCGCGGCATCGTGTCGAGAGGCCGAAACGCCGGCGAAGAGCCGCGCCAGCAGCGAGTGCCGGACCACCGCGTATTCGTTGAGCGCCAGGCGTGCACTCGCGAGTTCTGCAAAGATCGCCATCAGGCCGGTTCCAGCCGACGGTTCGAGAACCACGTCAGCGGCTATGATGCCGGCAGCACGAGCTGCGACGTAGGCAAGCGGGATCGGCGTCGAGAATTGCTGTAGTGCCTGGCTCTCCTCGGATCGGCGTGTATGGGTCGGCATGAGGTTTGCCACTTTCGTCAGCATCGCGAGCGTCGATTGAGGCGAATGGGTGCGGGACACGATCGCGCGGAATTTGCGCAGAAACAGCACCTGGGCGATCTCAGCCGCCTCATAGGCCTCCTTCCAGAGCCAGACGCCCTCGGCGTCGCTGCCGCCGAAAACCTCGGTCATAATTTGCCGCAGGTCAGCTGTGGTGAGGACTTTACCTTGCTCCAGAAACGGCGTGATCTGACCGCCAGCATCCATAAGTGCTTCAGTGCGCGTTTTGATATCAGGACGTGGAGAGGTGGAGACGATCTGGGAATGCGAGATGATATTCATCGAAGGATGCTCCAAGAGTGAGGAAAGAACAGGGGAGCCCAGCGTCCTGCCGAAGGTCGGAGGAACGAAATCGGGCAGCCAGGGCAGGATCGGGGATCGCCGGCTTAAACCGCCGGCTATTGTCAGTGTCTAGGTCGTCGGGCTTACAAGGAAGCCAGTCGGATCGTCGGGATCGGGCGGTAGATAGGCATCGTAAGGATTGCCGTCGGCAAGATGGCCAAACGGCGTGAAGGCGTATTCGCCCTCACTGCGGCCGACGGCGCAAAGCACGTAACGCGGCTCGCGGGTCGCGGCATCAAGGCATTCCATGAGAGCGAGATTGCCGTCGGACGCGGCGCGAAGCAGCGTATCGAAATTCAAGCGTGCGTAATCGGGGAGAGCCATTGCAGTGCTCCATGAACGGAAATGCCCGACACGGGGCCGGGCTGATGGTGATGTTGATGTTGATGTTGAGGCTAGTTTGATCTGTCTCGAGGCGCGTCAGGAGGCACTCTCCAGCAGCTTCTTCGCTTTGCCTTCGAGTTCGAGACGCGTGTCCTGATTGGTCTTGGTGCGCGCCAGCGCGGTGATGCCCTGCACGAAGTCGAAGACCGACTCCGGCGGCCGCCCCTCCTCCGACAGGACCATCTCGATCACCTTGCCGGTCTCGCCCTTCGAGAAGCCCCGCCGACGCAGGAAGGTCTCGCGATCGTCATCCTTGCGCGCGACGACCCGCTCCCGTGCCGCCTTGATGCCGGCGATGAATGGTGCCGGTGAGGAATTGGCGAAGCTGGTCAACGCAGGCGCTGCCTCATGCGCAAAGCGCTGGGCGGCGAACTTCGAATGGCGGATGGTGATCTCCTCGAAATTCTCCGTGCCCCAGAGATTTCTGTTTGCGCAAACCGCCCGCAGATAGAAGGAGGCGATACCGAGCGTCTTCGATCCAACCTCCGAGTTCCAGGCGTAGAAGCCGCGGAAATAGAGGTCGGGCTCACCGTTCGGCAGCCGTCCGGCTTCGATCGGATGGGTGTCGTCGACCAGGAACAGGAAAACGTCCCGGTCGCTGGCGTAAAGGGTGGTCGTGTCCTTGGTGATGTCGACGAAGGGATTGTGGGTCATCGTCGCCCAATCGAGGACGCCCGGCACTTTCCACATCGTGTCGCCGGTCCCATTACCGGCGATCTTCATGACCGACGAGACCAGTTCGTGATCCCAGATGCGACCGTATTCCGGTCCGGTCACGGCCCTTAGTTCCAGCCGACCGTCATCCATCTCAAGCGTCTTGACGAGTTCGGCACGATGGTTGAGCAGACCGTGCTGCAGGTTGATGGCAGCAAGCGGCGCGGGCAATTGCCGCATATAGGTGGCCGGAGCGCCAACCAGGCTGCAAAGCTGCCCGTAGCTCCAGTGGGTCGGTGCGATCGCTTGGCGCTGACCTGGGACAACAAGCTCAAGCCGCTCCGCATTGTCGCGCGTTGCCTCGACGCGGATCGCAGCGCTTTCGATCGTTCGGGCATGGGCGCGCTCCGCTCGGGACCGGACGGTGTCGTAGAGATCGCTCAGCGACAGGAAGCGTTCATCGTCGGGACGGGAAAACCATTCCGACGAAACGCGGCCGATCCGCTCGCCGCGGGAGATATCGACCTTGAAGGCGGAACGGGCGGACGGGTTGTTGGAAGTGAGAGTGGTCATAAGCTATCTCCTTAAAAGCAGAAACCCGGCACGGCGGCCGGGCGAGGTTGAGTGATGTTTGAGGAAGAGGAAGGATCAATCGGAAGCCAGTCGGCGGCGTGCCGACCGGATTGCCAAGAGCGCGGCCTGGAATTCGGCGCTGCCAACGACGTCCGAGACGTCGAATGCCGTAACTGCGGTGATGCACGCCGCGTGGATGTCGTCATCAGTGACCGCCTCCGGGGTGAGAGGGTCGAAACTTCGGTCGACCTCCAGCACGGCGGCCACCGCATGGCGGACCTGATCGTCCTGCAGCCGAGCGAGCACATGACCGGTCCTAGGTGGGTCGACCGGCTCTTCAGGATCCGGGTCTCCGGCGAGAATGGCTTCTCCGCGGGCAATCGCCCAGGCAGATCGGGCGAGCCAATCGGGCGACGGTTGCCGGGCAGCACTGATGTCATCGAACAGGATCTTCAGCAGCCCGAGCAGGATCTCGAAATGACGCGCCCGGCGCTGGACAGGTTCATCGAATTGCTGGGGGATCTGGATCGGCGGACCCGCATAGGCCGTATGTGCGCCGTCCCAGATGCCGGTGATATGAATTGCTCCCGAGGAATCGAAGTCCTTCTCGGCGATATCCCAACTGTCATCCTCGATGGCAGCACGGCACGCCTCGTCCAGCGTGCCAGCTTCATAGGTGCGACGCCGGAACACCGGCAGGTGATAGGTGGTTTCGATGGTGAAGTCAGGCATAGGTGCCTCCTGAAACGGAAAAGCCCGGCGCGATGGCCGGGCTGTTGGGAAAGAAGACCCAACCGCAAATGCGATCGGGTCAGGCTGATGTGACGCTCGTGAACCTATTCGGCGGCGGCGAGATGCTCGCCATCGATCCCACTTTCCGTATCGCCGTCGCCATCGCTCGACGTTTCCGGCTCGTCGAGCAGGAAGGCCGGCAGGTCCGAAGCTTCGAATACAGGCTCAACCTCATCGGGCTGGACGGCACTATCTGCGACAGCATCGCTTTCGATCGTGCCTTCCCCGATCGTCATGCGAAGGGGCTCAGGCAACCAGCCGTAGCCTGTCATCAGCCGCTCGGCCTCGCGGGCCATGTCGGCTTTCTTGAGATGGCCGATCAGCTCCGCTGCTTGGTCCCCCTTTGCCTCACGAACCGCCTGCAGGATGTGCGCTTTTGTGACACGGCCGAGATAGTTGTCGGCGGTCGACGTCCAACCGGCTTCCACCATGTCGAAACCAATCGAGCGAGCCAGTTGCTCGGCGTGGGCGATCGCCCGGGTCCGCTTGTTCCAGGGTTCGATCACCGTGTTGACCGAAAGCGAGGCGCAATGCGCAAACAGGGCCTGCCGGCTGACCTCATCGAGCTTGATCAGGAAATCCCAGAGATCGTTCGGATCCTTGGGCAAATCCTGGCCCCAGCCTTCCTGCCTTTGATCGATCTCCTTCGCCCAGACCGTTTCGCCGAGACCGGGCGTCTGGCTGAAGCGGGCGCTCTGCAGCGTCACCTCCAGGCATGAATCCGAACCGTAGACGTAGAAGGTCTTTAGAACAAAGGCATGCAGGACGGCGACAAAGGCGATGACAGGATCGTTCGCCAGCGCGTTGCGCAGCGCCACAGTGCGCGCCGCAGTCAGATCGAGAACCAGGCGGTCGGGAAGCGGCTTGATCGTTTCGTCCTCTTCGTCCGGTTCAGTGCCTTCACTGCCGGCGCCGGCGGATACTGGTAGATCGCCGCCGTCGTCGGTACGACCTTCGCCGTGATCAGCCGAGGGATCGATCTCGGCCTTCGGTTCATCCTCCGGCCGCACGAAGCCTCGCTCGATCTTGAGCTCGCCGCTGGCGCCGAGCGACACGAAGACACCGCCGCGGGCGACCTCCTGTGGATCGAACACGTACGGACGGTCGTTGAGCCGGTCGAGCCCGCTGCCGAGTTCCTCCAGCTTCTGTTCGGACGCTTCCGAGTACTCGTTCGCATCCGCATACTCTGCGTCGAGCTTGTCGTATTCGGCGCGGGTGGCGTCATAGCGTGCCAGTTCATCTTCAGTCATTTCGGCCTGCTCGCCGTAGAAGCGGCGGAGGCCGGAGGTGTGGCCGTACGGGAAATCAAACGCGGCTTCGACCCATTTCCAGCCTTCGCTCACCTGGATTGCCTCGGCGTCAGCCTTCAGCTTTTCCATCACGAGCTGCTCAAGCAGCGCCGGATCCTGCAGCCAGCCACCCTGATCCTGGTCGAACAGGTCCCGCATCGTGACACCGCCTGCGGCCTCGTAGGCTTCGATACCGACATAAACGGCGCGGCGGTCGCTGGCACGAATTGCGGTTTCGGTCAGGAGCCGGCGGATGTAATAGGGCTCTCGGCTATGCGAACGCGAGATCGTGTCCCAGACCTGCTCCTGGCGAACGTGGTCGTTGGTGATCGAGAACGCCATGATCTGTTCGAGCGTCATCTCGTCTTCGGCATAGAAGTCGAGAAGCCGTGGTGAGACGGTGGCCAGCCGCAAGCGCTGCCTGACGGTCGCGACCGAAAGGAAGAAGCGCGCGGCGATCTCTTCCTCGCCGAGCCCCTGCTCGCGCAGGGTCTGGAAGGCGCGGAACTGATCGAGCGGATGCAAGGATACGCGCTGGACGTTTTCGGCGAGCGAGTCCTCGACCTCGAGGGTCTCGCCTTTGCTGACGAGGCAGGGAACGCCGGCGGTTTTGGCCAACCGCTTCTGCGCGACCAGGCGCTCGAGGGCGCGATAACGGCGCCCGCCAGCCGGAATGCGATAAATTCCGGTCTCGTTGCCGTCGCCGTCGAGTTCGGGACGAACGTTGAGGCTGGTGAGCAGCCCGCGATGGGCGATGTCTTCCGCAAGGTCCTCGATCGAGACACCAGCCTTGATCTTGCGGACGTTCTGCTGGCTGAGAACCAGCTTGTTGAAGGGAATATCCCGGGCTGCACTGAGGGTGATCTTCTGGATTGCCTGGGCCATGTCGGTTTCTCCATGGCGGACCGGCCGGAACCTCTCTCCAGCCTCCTATCCCGCCACAAATCCCCTTCCCTCCTCTCCCTCTATCGCCTTCCCACCATGTCCCACCATCTCTTCGGCAGGCGACCCTTCCCCTGCGCCTAGGAGCCGGCAATACTGGGCCAGGGATTGGGCCCTTCGGGTGACGACTGGGGCAGCCAGGCTTGAGCGTTGCACACAGAGCTCATGTTCAAAGCTATTTGTGTTCTTGATTTGTTCTGCGGCTAACTCTAGGAGAGGGCCTTATCTTTTTTTCTGGAGCAGAACCCATACCGCGAACGCCTTGCGATCCGATCGCGGCGCCGATGCAAGATCTCTGATTGCCTGCTCACAGTTGTCGATCAGAACGAGGACCTCGGCCCGGACATAACGCGCAAGCGGGTCGTAATCGGCGCGGTGACGTTCTTCCTGCAGGATGACAAACGTATCGGCGAATGAGACGATACTACCCGGAAAGCCGCGGCTTGCCGCCGCTTTGCAGGAATTCTTCGCGACACCATGCTCGAGAGTCCGATAGACTTGCGTCCATGCCGGCTCACTGCGCGTATCGCCTGTCCCCACCAGAAGATCGGCACAATCGCGAGCCAGCGCATGAAACAGCGCATAGTAAGCTGTACTGACACCACGTTTGAGGTCGGACTGGCGTGGACGCTTTGGGCTAGCCTTGGCAAGCCGCCGAGCGGTGGCGATTAAATCATTCGACACTTAGCTTGCGATCTTCTGCTGTTCGTCGAAATGATGCCGAATATGCGGAAACCGCGTCTCGCCAAGGGCGCTCAAAGCTTTTCGCACCTCGGTGGAAAGACCGTAAGTGAGTTTCGAATTGATCGGCTTGTCCGAATAAGCATACTTCACGTCGACCAGCAGGATCGGATCGCCATCGCTGTCTCGATCGGCCCGAATGTCGGCGCCAGAAAACCCTGCCTGGCCAAGCCGATCACGGAGGACCTTTTCAACGGCCGACTTGGTGGAGTTCGATATGGTCTGTTCGTCGCTCATGTTTGCAATATAGAGGATTCTGCCAGAGGGCGCCACTCGCGCAGGCGAGTATGTATATAGCGTCCCTGCCCAGACTGTTTTGTACCAAATAGAAGGATGGAGCACCGTTGGGGCCTTGAGATCGACTTCCACAATATGCACTTCTGCAACAAGAATAGCGTAGACGACGCAGGTCCCAGCCTTGCAGGGAAGAGAAGATGGGTCGAAACGTATGGCAAAAAATTGGACAGTCAGCCGCGGCCCGATCGTAGCTTCGCAGATCGACATCCAGAAAGCAGACGCTATAAACGCGTTGCTTGCTCGTCCGGTCAGGATCTTACCGGCAAGGCCGGGTGATCTTATCCGACCGTTTGCTATCGGGCTCTTTGAGGAAATTCGCCCGCTCCTGAAACCTGGTGTTGGCATGACGACGTTGCGCCGCGCGGTTGCTGCCTTTGTCCACTCGAAGCGTTATTATTTCGCAAGCGCCCAGCCCGATTCCGTTCGCCATGATCTGGACGGTAGGCCGCTGGAAGCTCTGAGTGAGGGTGATCGCATGACGGCTCAGAACTGCTTTCTTAGGCTGAAGCAAAAGGCAGCCGGCGGTGAGCGAAACTCAGAGCCCTCTTCACCCTCCCCTTCCCCGACGCCGGGCGCGACAAAATCAGAGCAGATCCGCGCGAGCCTCCTCGGCCGCGGAAAAATGCAACACACGTCATCCACCATGTCTTGAGCCGAAGTCGAACGCCGCCCCAATTCTCGAACGAGAGATCCTCGACTTCCAACGAGGACCCTTACCCCTGAAAATCCGGACGTAGATGCAACACGCAAAAATCACACGTACCCAGCACCCGGTCGGCCATGGCGGTTTTCACTCCGGCTTGATTTCGACGGTCGAGGGGCCGCCCGGCGTACGCTCGGCCAATGAGCGCCCCGTCACAAGCTTTTCCTATGTCTATGATTGCGGCTCGGAACGAAGCGACGCCTTCAACAGTGAACTGTCGCTCTACCGTGCGGCATCCGACGGAAAGACGGACGTGCTTTTTGTTTCACATCTTCATGCCGACCACATCAACGGCATCGATCGTCTGCAGGCAATGGCGCCAGCGAAGACGGTCATTCTTCCCTATCTGGACGTCGTAGAGCGCCTACTTTTTATTCTCTCCGATTTCGAGCTCGGTGCGGCCTTCCGATCTTCACTCGACTACTTTGAGAACCCTGTAGACTGGTGGCTCGGGAGAGGCGCGGAGCGAGTCATCTTCCTTCAGCCGGGCAGGCCCGACGATATCCCTCCGGCCCGTGGCGCAGAACCCGACAGTCCGATTGACGCTCCGTCCGCTGGACGCCGAATACGACTTGATGACGCTCCGTCCAAAGGCTTTTCGGCAAACAGACTGGCGACCTACATGCGTGCGCCACACGGGCCGATCGCTGAAAAGCTCACTCCTGCGGATCCGACAGCACGACAGACGCAAAGCGGGGCGTTTGTGGCTGCATCCGGTTCGTATCTCCAACTGGAGTGGCAAGCCATTACAGGTGACTCATGGCGCAGGGGCGATTGGATTCTCCTGCCCTATGTCCATCCGGTCGACGATCCGGCCCGAAAGCGGTTTCTTAGGGATATCAAGAAGGCGCTTGGCTTCCGGGGAAATGAAGAGACACAGCTCTCTAAATCGCTGCTTCAGCACCTACGGTCTATCGAAAGTGCGAGGCGGCTGGTCGAAATCTACAACCGGCATTTCGCCGGAGGACACAATGCGATTTCGACGTCACTTTACTCTGGGCCGTTATCTCAACGGGCCGTCGCAAGTTCAAGCCACACAGAGCCGTCCCGGCAATGGCGCTCCTCGCTCGAAGAACCACCCTACGGTCGCTTCTTCTGGCCAGTTGATGGCATCCGCTGGTTGGGCACGGGCGACGCCGCGCTTCGCCAAGTTAAATGGCGAAAGCCATGGCGGACATTTTTCGAAGGCTTAGGCCGCCTGGCAAACGGGGGTCAGCCGAGATTGAAGCTTGGGGTTTCGCCGCACGGCACTCGCCACTCTTCTTCCCCCTGTCTCGCCGGGCGAGCAGCTTAGATCATGCGTTCTCAAGACCGTGAGGAACGACCCACTGGCGGCGCGTAGGGTCGATCCGCGCCCGCTAGCCGGTCCTGCGATGCGTTCGTGAACACGCAGCATCATCGCGTTATAAACCCGATGATCTTGAGCCGGTATCCGACGCAACTCAGGAGTACGCAGCAGCCGGGGGTCCAAGGATCTCTCGAAAGCCCAGGAACTCGTTGCCGGCGCGCTGCTGAACTCGAAGAAACTGGCGGCAACAAAGACCGTTGGTCAATACCTTCGAAAAAGGTATGATTTCAGTAGCTTGAGGCGGTTAGTCACGACTAACGACTATGAGCATCCCGTCAGCGATGCCTGTCGAGCAATTCGAGCGAACCGACGCATGCACCTGTCTTGCACCCGATCATCTGTGAACTGAAACTCCGACCAGTTTGTATTTGAGACGCTGGTAGGGTCAAATTTACCCACGCATCTGCACCCGCTACTCTGCATCCCAGCACTATACATTCCGTCTTCCGGGCTCCAATATCGCGACGCCGGTATTGCAGTACAACGAACTTTGCCAGACCGCGGAATCCCGGAACGGCGACGGAAACGCCAAGCAATCCGGAAACACCTATCATTTGAGCCGCTTAGCGCGGTTAGTCGCAACTAACGGCCAATTACACGGCTCGAAGGAGGCCGCCCCCATTGTTGCGGAGCAGCGCCATTATCACAGGACCGAGAGAAAACTCACCGCGCTCAGCGCGCCGCGTCAGATCCCGTAAGTACCCACCTGGGGTATTGATCAGATTTGCGCGCTCAAGTATGCAGCCGACCGCCACCGCGGCGTTTTCCGGCCCCATGACCTGGCACGCATCTTGGTAAGCTGTTGGGCTGATCCCCAGCATCGATCTCACCACCACCGCGGCTGACATGAGGTCGCGCCAGCTTCCGACCGCCCCGCCCGGCCCATAGTCAGCAATCTGTTGGCAGGCCTTCAGCACCACACCAAGAGGGAAAGCCTTCAGCGGCTCGATCGTTCGCTTGTCGGGCTTGCTCGGCTTCGCGCCCTGCTCTTTTTCAGAGCTAGGTTCAAGTTCAGAGATGGATTCGGGATTTGAATTCTGTATGTGCTGCTCAAATTGAGCGTCATTGGTGCTATTAAATTGTGAATTCTGCTGATTGTCCAACTGATTGATGATCTCGTCGCGAAGAAGCTCCATTTCATCCAGAATCCCAGCTACGTCGTTCATGGTCGGGGAACGGGGGATGCGGGCAACGAGTTTGACATATATTGATTCAACGGCTGGCCAATCGCCCTCAGCTCCCTCCTCCATTGCTGCCGAAATTAGCTTGCGAACGTCACGGCGGCAGATCGTCAGGTTCTCCTTGGCTTTCCTGAAAGCGGACCGCGCGGCAACGACCTTCTGAGCGATGAGAGCCAGTTCTTCGGATCGGGCGAGCATTGGCGAGAGATCAAAACCGAAGGCCTTCTCGATTTCCCCAGCATTATTCTTACGCGCGAAGCGTTTGCCGTTCGCGCTGTCCTTCCGAACGATCAACCCGGATTCCACCAGCAATGCAAGGTGACGGCGAAGTGTTGCTCCAGCCATGCCATGGGCACGCAGGATCAATTGTGCGTTCGACGGAAACACCACCAACTGTGCTTCCTGGCGCAATTCGTTCTCCGGGTAGAAACTCAGCAGCGCGTCAAGCACAGCAAGGCTGCTCGACTGCAGGCCGAGCGCTTCCCTGGCCTCAGAAGCGTCCCGAAAGACCTTCCATTTTTCGACAGATTTTCCCGCCTTGATCTCTCTTGCAGCGACTTGTCGCTTCACGAGGGCAAGCGTCATCGACCGCCGCCCGAAGGGCGTCGTCACACTTCCTGTTTGCATCGTCTTTCACCTTTCAAAAAGGCAAAAGAAATCGGCTCACCAAATCGGTGCCAAAGACTCTTGACGAATATCCGTGGAAGTGCGATTCTCAGGTTGCTTAGATCTGAAAGAGGTTTCCACGACGGCGACGTTTTGGGGGCCTTTTTCTTTTTCCGCTAATCTCCGTTGTTCAAATGGTCTTGAGCGCTGTTCCTGGAGCGATGCTCCTCGAAGAGCGCTGGCAAGCGCTCCAAGACGAAGGCGGCGAAATCTGGCATCTCGCGCCGATCGATCGACAGGTCCAACTTGGTTTTGCTCTTCGTTACCTGGGCCAAACGTAGCCCCGTGGGCGTTGTCAGGAGATCCGGTAGTCCGCGCTTGGTTGGTGTAGGTTTGAGGCTGGCGACGAGCGACTTGAACCGGTCGGGCGAGGGCAGGGCTTTCGCCTCGGCCGATCGCAGGAAAGTCGAAGCCTGTTCAAGGTCATCGTCGCGCGTGAGAAGCTCGGCGAGAGCCACCCAACTTTTCAAGCCAATCCCGGGCGCCGAGCCGATTGCGTCGACAATTTCCGTGGGGATGCGGGTCACCACCGACAGCATGTTCGAGAGATCGCTTTTGTAGACAGACAACGCTGCCATCACGACATCTCGTGAAAATTGCTCGGTCAGCCGGGAGGCGAACCGCGCCTTTTCTATGAATGTCAGGTCCTGGCGTTCATTGTTCTCCTGACCTTGGGCAATTACGAGCTGCTCGTCTGTAAGTTCCCTGACAACCGCCTTGACCGGCAGGTTGAGTTCCGAGACTGCGCGCAAACGACGGTGCCCAAATGCGACTTGATAGCGCCCCGGTGCCTCGGGGTGAGGGCGCACCAGAATAGGGATCTGCTGGCCTTGTTCGCGGATCGCTTCAACAAGACCGGCAATATCACCGGGCATGCGGTCTTGAACGAAAGATGGATCGACCGTATCCGTATCGAGTTCGATGATGGTTTGGCCCTCAGCCAGGCGTTTTTCGATTTCTTCGGCGCGCTCAAACCTCGCCTTACCTTCTGCGAAAGCACCGCCAACCTGGCTAGTGAGACGCGATGATGCCGGTGTCGCTCCTTCCGATGGTGGGGAGCCCATGAGTGGAAGAATGCTTCGGCTCTTAATCGGTCTTTCAACCGGCGCCGCGACAGCGGCGGTTGGCTTGGGGGTGCGGAGGATGTCCTTCCTGCTCATGACTTTCTTCCCCATGCTTTCTTGATCAGCGACTCGATCTCGTCGTTGACGTTGTTCATCGCTTCAAGCGCGCGATCATAAGTGGCCCGGGTGAATTGGCCTCTCTCCACCTCGAAAAGGGTCTGGTTAGTAAGACCGGCGTCGGAAACGGCCGTTGTCTTCAGCATCGGGAAGTTTAGAACATTCTCTCCGAAAATCGCCCTGAGATACCCGACCATCTGGTTCTGTGGCCCATCACTCGGCTCGAACCGCGTCACGAGATAGCGCATCCAGTTATAGTCGAAGCGCGCACCGTGCGATGAGATCTCCCGGAGCAGATCGGATGTCATCGACAGAAACTGATTCATCGACATGACGTCGAGCATCTGCGGATGCACGGTGATCAGAACCGAGGTGGCTGCGGTCAGGGCGGAGAGGGTGAGGTAGCCTAGTTGTGGCGGGCAGTCGATCACCACAACGTCGTAATTGGGTGCCACCTGGTCAAGCACCTCGCTGATCCGGTGGAAGAACATGGTATCGCCGATCTTCCGCTTCATCAGCGCCCGCGGCGTATCGTGTTCGAACTCCATAAGTTCGAGGTTGCCGGGGATCAGATGAAGATCAGGAATGTAGGTCGCGCGAACAATCTCGGCCATTGGGCGAGCGCCGTCGTATCGAATCGCACCATAAAGCGTCTCGTTTACGCCGACATCGGTTTCTGGCTGGTTGCCAAAGAGTGTGGACAGACTCGCCTGCGGGTCAAGATCGATAGCGAGCACCCGGTAGCCGCGAAGCGCGAGATACTGGGCCAGATGAGCGGCAGTCGTGGTTTTGCCGGACCCGCCCTTGAAATTCATGACCGAGATAACCTGCAACGCTTCATCGTCGCGGCGGTGTGGAAGATAACGGCGATTGCCACGGCCCACCTGGTCGAGGTGCTTGCGGATCTTGTGCATGTCCTCAACGGAATACGACCGGCGCCCGGTCGGACTGGTGCTGACTTGGAGACCTTCGAGCTCGTTTGCGAGCTGGCGCAGATATACTTCTTTCACGCCGACCAGCTTTGCTGCCTCCGCTGGCTGAAACGTGCGGATGCCCTTTTCCGCCGTAGGGGGAAAGGTCGCGAGCTGATGCTCTTGCAGTTGCGCCGACAAGGAACGAGAATGGCGCTCAATTAACCCCATCAGGTCTTCATCTTTTGGCGGTAATTTTGCAGCGATTTTGGGCATTCCCCGGACCTGATTTCTTGAAATAGCGCTTCTGAGCGGAATTTCCTAATCACTCCGCTGCTTGCAATAAGCATCGATTCTAACAGGCTGGCAAGCTATTTAGGGTTAACAAAACCTTAATGCCGACCGTCGCTCGTGCAAAGAGATCTAAACATTATTGTGTAACAACAAGATGTTATCGAGGCTGTATCTCCGGATGCCGTTTTCACCCGTACACCGGAATCTTCGAAGCAATAGGCGCAAGGGATACATTTTGCGGTGGCGATAACCCATTTGGCGACTCAAATTAGCATCCAAGCGAGTTCACTGACGAGAATCATTGCCACCAGCTAGGGCGGAAAAACGGCCGCTGTGGGGTTGCAGTCCAATGCAGCTGCTCGGGTTTAAGAAAATCCTCCTCCTTCCGCAATTAAAGCATACGGGCAGCCCGTCCGCTTCGACGCGTAGCATTATTGTAGTAGCTTGATGCCTGCTGCACCGACCGGTGGCGAGACTGCTCCATCGCCTCGGGCAGGGGGATGCCACGGTTCGCCGCTTCCGTCAGATATCCAGATCGTAGCCCGTGCGCGGAAAATTCCCCCGGCTCCAATCCAGCCAGTTCCACCCGCTGCTTGATGATCGCATTGACCGACTGCGGATCGATCGCCCGTCGCGACACAGTCCCCCATCGCCCGATCGCCCGAAACACGCTGCCGCTCTCGATCTTCGCGGCCACCATCCAGGCATTCAGCGCATCCACCGGCCGGCCGGTCAGATAGACCACGTCGTCCTGCTCGCCGGAGGTCGTCTTGGTGCGGCCGAGATGGATGGCGAGAGAGGGGAGGGGGCTCCCGCCTTCGACCGGAATGGGCGGCTCGACGGTCAACCGTTCGCGGCGCAGCCCGGCGATCTCGCTGCGCCGCCGGCCGCCGGAGGCAAAGGCGACCATCAGGATCGCCCGGTCCCGGAGATCGCGCAGACTGTCGGTCGCGCAGGTCGCCAGCAGTCTGGCCAGCACATCGCCGGTGACCGCCTTGGCGCTCTTGCGAAGACGTTGTCTTGGCGCGGCTCGGATCGCCAGCCGAATGGCTGATTTGAGGGCAGGGGAGGCGAAATCACCATCAAGCCCGCGCCACTTTGTTAGTGTCGACCAGTTCGCCAGTCGCCGCCGCACCGTTGCTGGCGCGTGCGGGCCGACGGATTTGAGAAACCCCTGGCTCCGAAGGTTTTCGTCGACCTCCGCCGGCATGCCGTGATCCGCATCGGTCTCGCGGCGCTCTGGGTCCCAGAGGTGATGGGCGACAAATTTCAAAAGCAGCGCCTCGGGCGCGGGCCAGGGCAGGGAGCGTCCGGTCGCCGCCAACCCCCAGGCTTCGAGATAGGTCAGATCCGAGGTTAATGCCCGCAGCGTGTTGTCGCCCATGCCCTGGTTGACGAGATGGCGCAGCGTCTCGACATCCTGGTCGGTGAGCAGTTCGGCGAGTTCGTCGCGGCGCTCGAGCGGCAGCACGGCGGCAATGGTGTCGAGTTCTTCGGCACGGCGCTCGACGGCGGTCAATGATGCCTTGGGTTTGGCCACGGACGCTCCAAAAGGACGGTTTCGACGGCCGCCAAGGCCGTGTTTTGCCCCGATTCTCTCTGATTTGCGCCTCGAAATCAATCTACCATCGATAACCAGTACTTATCGATGGTTAGAGCGTCAACCAGCAATCATACCATGTGACGAACCATAACTTTACAATAGCGTTCGTATAAGAAATCATTTACCATGTTTTCAATGGCTTACGATCTCGCAAAAATCAGCATGACTGCCCTGATACGGCCGGCTTTCGACGCCGGCGTCGCTCTGACGCGTCTGGACGAGCGCATCGCCCGCTCGCCGGTCGGAGCGGGCTTCCTCGAGCGCGCCCAGTTCACCGATGCCTGCGCCTCGCTGTGGATCGACGGCGAACTCGTCCATCTCGAAGACCTCGTCCTCCACGACCATGTCAGAGATATTCGCACACCCACCCACGAGCTGACCATCGCCCGCGACGTCCTGCGCACGCGTCGGCGCATTGCTGGCCAGTTGCCTGGCTGGGCCCTATCGGCCGACGGACTTCGGACACTGCGAAAAACCTCGGAGATCACGTCGGTCGACGCTGACGAGGCGACGCCCGCCGATGCCATCCGGCGCGCGGTCGCGAACGATCCGGAAGGCGAGGGGGAAGACGCCGACGACATCGAACATCTCCGCGGCATCGATTATGTCGCTATCGATGCGGTGCTGGCCCGATCGGAAGCGGCGATCGAGAATGCAACACGGCCTGGCCGTGGCGGCGCGGCGGAAAAAGATCCGCTGATCTATGATCTCGACTGGGACGAGGACGCCCGGCTGGAAGAATGGCGAAGCGTGTTGCGACAAACGCAAGACTTGCCGGCGGTGCTGCAGGCCATCATCGCCCTCGACGCCTGGAACGAACTGTCCGTCCTTCAGCATGCGCCCTGGCTTGGCCGGCCGCTGGCCGCGTCGATATTGCGCCAGACCGGCGTTACCACCGGTGCCCATCTCGCCGCCATCAATACCGGCCTGAAATCCATTCCAGTCGATCGTCGTCGGCATCGCGACCGGGAAACCCGGATGCTGGCCATCGCCCACGGACTGATCGCGGCCGCCGAGATCGGATTGAAAGAACATGACCGGCTGGCGTTGGCCCGGACACTGTTCGAGCGAAAGCTGGAAGGGCGCCGGACATCTTCAAAACTGCCGGAGCTGGTTGAGTTGGTGATGGCCAAACCGTTGGTGTCGGCAAAAATGGTGGCGAAGACGATCGATGTGACGCCGCAGGCGGCGCGGCGGATCGTTGCGGAGCTCGGCTTACGCGAGATGACGGGCAGGGGGAGGTTTCGCGCATGGGGGATTTTGTAAACGTCTGGCGCGTGTGTTTCTCACCAACAGTAGACCCGTGGACACACAATGCAGCGGCTTCAATATCCGCTCCTTCAACCATTTGTTTGCACCGAACCTTTAAAAGCAGTTAGGGTTCAGCCTGGTGAAGAGACAAGAAAGTTTCTCGGCATCTAAGCACGCGAGGATATTCATGAGCGCACTTTCAGACGAACAAAAGCTCCAAATCCAACAGTCGCGTGAGGTATCTGCCCCCACCCGAAGGATTGTTTCCCCTGGCTTGGAAGAAATACTTTACGAAGCCATGCCCGTGCTTGATCACGGATTTGTTCGGGTGGTCGACTATATGGGTGACGATTCCGCCGTGGTGCAAGCGGCACGTGTGTCATATGGTAGGGGCACCCGACAGGTCAGTGAAGACCGTGGCCTCATCAATTATCTGCTGCGGCACTGGCACACCACGCCGTTTGAAATGGCTGAGATCAAGCTTCACGTAAAAATGCCGATCTTTGTCGCTCGACAGTGGATCCGGCACAGGATGGCGAATGTCAATGAATACTCTGCACGCTATTCGATACTCGATCGAGAATTCTACATTCCCGCCCCGGAGCAACTAGCTGCACAATCGGTGCAGAATAGGCAGGGCCGCGGGAACATTGTTGGCCCGGCTGAAGCTTCGCGTATCCTCGACATACTCAAAGAAGACTCGCAGCGGTCGTACGACCACTATCTCGATATGTTGAATCACGACGAAACCGGAGCTCCGATTGACGAGGATAGACAGGGGCTCGCACGAGAACTGGCGCGGATGAACCTTTCGTTGAATTTCTACACCCAATGGTACTGGAAGACCGACCTTCACAATCTTATGAATTTCCTCAGGCTGCGTGCTGACGCCCACGCTCAGTATGAAATTAGGGTTTATGCTGACGTCATTTTGGAAATACTCCGCAAGTGGGTTCCGCTGACATATGAAGCATTCCGCGAACACCGCCTGGACGCAGCAACGTTCTCAGGTGAGGGTGTCAAGGCGTTGCGGCGGATGCTGTCCGGAGAGAAAGTCGAACACGGCGATACCGCCATGTCGAAACGTGAATGGGACGAGTTCACGTCAATCCTCGCGAAACGGTAGTCTTTCCGCTATGGCTCCTAGTGCAGAACCTCGCGATCGTCTAGCTCAAACGGCAATGTACGATAAGGTTGAGTCAGCGCTCAACCTTATCAATGAGCGCAGAAGTGGTTTGACTGTCCCAAACAAATGGGCGTTTGAAGCGCGGGCCGGTGGTTCGGTCAGCGGTGCGCAGCTGGCGATAACTTGGTCGCGTCGGAACGAAGCAAAGGCAACTTTGTACCTTAACAACGACGTCGAGCCTGAGCTCGCGGCAAAGACGCTGCTGGACAGAACCTATGGACTGATTGCGGCGTCCTTTGCTGATCAAATCATTGGCCGAGACGGAACTCGCGACGTTAGCGTTGCTATGCTTCATCTTGTAAACAAGCGCCTAAAAGAACTGTACACCGGTAGATTTGACGAGATAATCCACGGCCAATCTCTTCCACTCGTCTCCATCGACCATCTCGAACGAGCTGGACCTAATCCGTTTCTTTACCACTCGAAGACCGAGGAGGTTTTGGGTGATTTTACAGGACTCGTGAGGCAGGCGCTGGACCGTCTTATACAGAGAAACAGACTTCGAGTGGAGGACATTGACGTCGGGTTACTGGCAAGTCTCTTTAGAGAGTTGTTTTCGAATACACATCTTCACGCAAGGACGGATTTAGAAGGAGCGCTTTATAGGCGCTCTGCCCGCGGGATTGTATTCGCTCTGAGACCCGTCGATATCCCGCACGAATCCTTCGCGGCCGGATTGCCAGCGCTGAAGGCTTACATTGAAAGCATGGAGCGCGAGGCCGCCCGTCCGCGGGTCGAGTTCCTAGAAGTTTCAGTGTTTGATAGCGGGCCGGGTCTGGCCGCGCGGTCATTTCGCTCGCTCATTCCTCCCGATATGTCGATTGAGCGAGAATATGAGCTAGTACACGAATGTTTTCTGACGAGTCGCACCTCGATACCCAATCCAGCGCATGGCTGGGGTCTACCGCGTGTAATGCTCGCCTTAAAATCTGCTGGTGGTTTCATGCGGCTAAGAACTGGCCGACTGTCGCTATGCAAGTGGTTTCCGCCGGGAAAAAAGGAACCCCACGTTACTTCGGACGACCTGCAGTTTATGGACATTACTGGTGGGCCGCCGAGACATCATGCGCGCGTTGAAGGAGCTGTTTTCACCATTCTCATACCTATCGGGCTCGGGAACTGATGAGCGCCTTTTACCACTTTCACTGGGCACGTGAGGAGCACGCCGATTGTCTCGTGCTTATGACAACGCTTGCGGGCTTCGTGCAGCAAGACTTCATGGAGATTGTCGATCGAGACCTAATAAGTGGCAATCCATATCCCGAAGCTCTTATTGTCATCGTGCCTGCAGATGCGGCTTCAGAAATGAAGAACGCTTTGACAACCATGATAGGCACGCAGGCTCTCTTGAGACTGCCGGATGACACGGCGATCGTACTTGCGACTTTTGACGACCGTGGACAAATCGCCGTCGGGGCTTCCGACACCCTTCAGGGCAATTTGAAACTTGAAAGTGAGGATTTCTCTAGCATCGTCCGCGCTGGGACGCTCCATCTCGTTACATCTCGCGAAGCTGTTCTCGAGGCACCTCCGGGGCATCACTTTGTGCACCCTCGGCGTAAACATTCTCGGGCCTTCCTACGAACTGCAAATGCTCTCATCCAAGGCGAAGAAATAGGGTTCTTAGCTTTAGTTTTGCTGCCCTACCTCGGTGAGGTGGACGAAAAGGTTTGGGTAGATTCTTCTTCGATAGCTGCATTGGTCTACGCGGCCTATGCTTTGAAGGGTCGCCTCATCAATAAAATAAGCTGTATTCAGATTCAGAGCTTTCTTTCTTATGAAGGGGTAGACCGGCTCCAAATCCAAGATCCTTCGAAAGAGCTAGTACTTATTTCCGCTTCCGCGAGTGGCTCCCTTCCGGAGATCGTGGCCGCCAAAACGAGACTGCCGGAAAGCCGGATCGTTACCTTATTCTCGACCTCAAAAAAGCCATCGGGAACAGTCGTGTTCGACGCGCGCGAAACAATCCGCGGGCTTGAGCCACTGATGCTTGAGACCTTCGAGGCCACGCAATGCCCATGGTGCCGGGATGGGTCGCGACTGATTACATTTGTTGGAGATCAGTTTCTCGCGGATGCCGCTGTGGTCTTGCCCTATACCATTGTCGAGGCCGCCGCCTCGCCTGCTCTCAGAGCGATAATGCAGAAATATCGCGGCAATAATGCATTCGGTCTTCGGCGGCATCCAGAGCAAGCGGGGCACGGCCTATTTGTCGACCTGCAACATACCTTGCTTGCTAACGGCAACCGTGCTGCCATCAGCAAAATGGTACAGCGAAATATTCCTGCGTCGACGTCCCATATACTGCCGACGGAAAGTCAGGACAGCGAGCGACTTGCAGAGATTGTTGCTGATGAAATCAGCGCGCTCGGACTTCCGAGGCCGGAGATCCTTTCGAGCAAGTCAGCTGGCACTGCGACAAGAGAGCGGAAAGGCGTTGTCATCGTTGCGGCTACCCTTGGTTCAGGACAGTCTTTCCAGGATGCGTCTCGCGATCTTCGAACACCTTTCAGAAACCTGCCCCGTACTTATTTTGCAGGGGTCAATAAACACAGCCTCGCTGAGTATCAGGGAACTTTGCTGAAGGATCTCGAGCATAATAACAGGGAGCACAAGCACATTTTCTGCGTCGTCGACGCATTAACTTTACCTCATGAGAATCAATTTTCATCTTGGGACAAAGAGCTGAAGTTCTGGAGGAAGGTTAAGGCGGACCTGCCAAAAATCTATGACACGAAAAAAGTTACTAGCGTCATCGAACGCAGAATTCGCATCCTTTTGCGAAATCTCATGGAAGATGACTTCTTCCTTACGAATACAGCAGGACATCCGCTTAAGCTGAGGCCGAGCTTTGCGTTTTGGGACGGCACCTATCAAACCGACGTCATTAAGCAAGGAGACGTTTTCGCGACGATTGCGAGCATCCTTGAAAGTCGCCGGAAGCCATCGAAAGCAAAAGGTTCGCCCGAGCTTGCGCAATCGCCGTTTCACTTGACGGTGTTGTCGAGCGAAAACTTTACGCGGTTCAATGACGGCATCATTCAGGCATCACTTCTCCGGGCAGCGTTTCCGCATGAGTTAAATTACGCCCACACAACGACGGCAAATCACAGCGCCAAGATCGGGCACTTAGTATTGAAAATGATGGAGCGTCATGCCGAGAACCAGGGGGAGGCCGTCCTGGAGTTTCTCGTGGCATTAGCGACTCGTCAGATGACATTGGCGACGATCGACCTGGAGCGAATTGTCTCGTTTCCAAAAAACAAGCTGCCGAAGCTTCTGGCCGCAGTCCTGCCTTATGTTTTCAACGACGAGCCTTATGCCGAAACGGCGGATTCTGAAACAGAGGTACCCGCCTGACATACACTGCAGGCGGAGCGGATTTCATTCAGCGAAGTTCGTTGAGAATTTATCGGCGGTTTAAACGAAAATAGTCTTCGCGCCCTGCAAGGCCGGCGCCAGTTCAGATCCAAGTCTCTTTATGATCACATGCTCTTGTGAGAGTTCAGCCATGTCCATTTGCTTTCTCGAGCATTCAAAGTGTGTTTCGGCGTGCAAATTTGGGTCTGACTCATATTTGATGATTTCGCGGTCGAAACTGGCGCGGTTATCAGAAAGGAATCAGCACCATGGCGACCAAGTTTCGTCTGTCGTCCCTGATCCCGGCCGGATTGATTGTTGAGCGTTCCGACGAGAGCAACGGGGTTATCATTGTTTCAGCGCGGGCTGCCGCCGATCGACGTTCCTGCCCTTTATGCAACCGAATGTCAGATCGTGTTCATAGCCGCTACGTTCGGAAAATTGCTGATTTGCCTTGTGCTGGCACCAGGGTCCAACTGCGATTATCGGCAAGGCGCTTTATCTGTGAGATGACATTCTGCCGTCGCCGGATCTTCGTCGAAAGGTTTGGAGAGCTTGTCGTTCCGGAGCGCAGCCGTCGGACCGCTCGGCTTGATACCGTCGTACATCATCTCGGGTTGGCTCTGGGAGGGCGGCCCGCAGCAGCCTTTGCCAAACGCTTGATGATCCCAGTCAGCAATGACACCCTGATCCGCGCGGTGAGAAGAAGATCCGCGGCGTCGGATGACGCGCTAAGCGTCGTCGGCGTCGACGATTGGGCTTTCCGCCGCAATCACCGCTATGGCACCGTCGTATGTGATCTTGAGAAGCGAAGGATTATAAAGCTTCTGCCCGATCGAGAGATCGCGACAGTTTCCACCTTCCTTGCTCAGCACCCCGAAATTGCGATTGTTTCCCGCGACCGAGGCGGTGGCTATCGTGAAGCTGCCGCCAAGGCTTTACCCCATGCCATGCAGGTCGCAGATCGTTGGCATTTGATGGAGAACGCCAGCGCGGCGTTCCTCGACGTCGTGCGCAAATCCATGCGAGCGATCCGTACCGCAATTGGTGCTACGACGATCAATCCTGCGCTACTCACCTGCGCTGAACGACTGCAATATGACAGCTATCTGCGGCGTGAGGACGAGAATTCGACGATCACCAAGCTGTCCTCCGATGGCGTTCCAATAAAGGAAATCGTGCGACAAACCGGCTATAGCCGCGGCACAGTTCGCCAGATCGTCCGCGGTCACAGAACTGATGTGTTCCGTGTCAGACAAAGTTCCCTTGAGGCCCATCTGCCGCTGTTAGATCAACTCTGGAGATCTGGGCAGCACAACGGCGCTGAACTCTGGCGACAGCTAAAGTGCAAAGGCTTCCGTGGTTGTTCTCGTGTCGTCGGCGAGTGGGCCGCAAGGCGACGGCGGTCTGAGCGGATCTGCGACCAGCAACTTCAAAAAGTGCCATCCGCCAGAACGATTGCCCGATTGATGACAACTGCTCGCGATCAACTGAGTAAAGCTGACACCATCACCATTGCGGCCATAGAAGCCGGCGTTCCCGCCTTGATCCAAGCCCGCAATCTAATTGATCGGTTCCAGACAATGATCCGAAGGAAGGCCAGGACAGAACTCGACCCATGGATCGCTGATGCGCGCGACAGTCTGTTCGCCCCCTTCGCCAACGGGATACTAAAAGACAAGGCAGCGGTGTCCGCCGCCATCACAGAACCTTGGTCGAACGGCCAGGTCGAAGGACAGATCAACAAGCTGAAGCTCGTTAAAAGGCAAATGTATGGGCGTGCCAAGCTGGATCTTCTTCAGGCACGATTGATCGGGGCAATGTGAAAGAAATCGTCATCAAAAATGCGTCAGACCCAATTTTGGATGCTGATTGACATTCAAAGGTCGTCCTCGGCAGCCGCCAGGTCACATCGCATTGCGGCGTGGAAACTAGCAAGCGCCGTCATCATTCGTCCCAAAATGAGCATGGATCAAATCGATCGTGAATTCGGTAGAAATATGTTGTACCCGATGCTTTCACTTCGTTGACCACATAGGCAGATGGCGTCCTGCAAACAACCTGGATTTGGTCATCTGCGAGAGCCGCTAGGCAGAATGCTACGGCATGGGTCTTTGGCCCAATTGCAAAGCAGGTCGTGCTTCCGGTGCGGCTTTTCAGTACGCTGGTCGCAACCCCCGCAATCTCATGCAGGCCAAAATATTCCTGTCGAACGCCTGAAACTGCGCTGAGCTGATCCAAGGCAGGCTTTTCGCGATCAATCACAGAAGACGGCAGCCGGCGCTGACCTTCCGTGATGTGGAACAACACGAGCTTGTTGGGTTCGAAGCGATCGACGATCGGGCTCGCCTGTGTAAGTTCCGCGCCAACGGAAATATAGAGATCGCGTTTTGTCGGGACATAATTGTCCGCCTCCAGGTAGGGGATCTGTGCAGATGTCCATTCACCCTCGGAGATCAGCGCACTTTGCTGCCCAGACAGATCGGTAGGAGCAATCTCAATTTCGTATTTTTCAGCCTCTGAATAGACGATGTCGATGGAGGAGAACATCTCGCGTCGAAATCCGAGGCCCATTAGAAACAGCAAATACCGTTTTGGTATGCAGGTCATGTCCATCAAGACCCGCAAGGCCCGCCCCTTGGTGCGAGCGATTTTTGTGATCTCCGCCTCAAGCGCCTTAGCGTTTTCGGTGAATTGGGAGGAGCGGTGGAGGTCGAGAAACCTGGCATCGGACAGATATGCTTCAATCGTCTCGCGATGTTGTTTCTTGCGCTTTTCCATCTCACCGTCGGATGAAGCGAAATGTATGATCAACGTCTGGTCCGCTCGACCCGCCAGTAGATTTGCACAAGCATGGCATCGACTTTCCCAACTCACAGCCGCCAGCACCAGATCGTAGCGATCGCGAAGCGGGGTTTGATCCTTGAGAATCTGCTCCGAAATACTGAGCGTACCGACTGGAACATCACTAATCATCGAAGTTGATCACCTCGGGACGCAGATTAAGTGAGAGCTGCCGAGCTTCAGACGAGCCGATTTTCCGTGCATATTGCCGGGCCCATTCGTCGGCTTTGGTGTCGAGCGCTCCAACACATACCTGGAAGAGGACATCCTCCGTGAGCCTGACAGGCTCATAGGCGCCTCGGTATGAGAACATAAATCGAGGCGCAAAACGCCGGTGGAGCCGGAAGCCCGTGATCTTCGGCGTCTCCTCTTCGTCTTCATCCACTGTGCGCTTGGACGTCGTTGCACGAAGATATCCCGCGAGTTCAGCGCGGTGGATAATTTGATTGACTGCCTCGATCTGAGCAGCGTTTGCCGCATATGTGCGCGCCTGCTCCACGAAGAACAGCCCTCGTTCCGAGGTTGCAAGCGCGGAGGTGTCTTCAAAATCCGCCTGGAGATAGTGTGTTAGTCGGCCAAGCGCGTTGACAAATCTGAGGACTGCTTCCGCATTTGAATCCGTCAATATCCCGATCCCGTCATAGAACGCGTCGCTTGACGCATAGATGGCATCGGTCTGGAGCTGGTTTGCGATCTTGCCGCCAGAGCGTACAAATTTCTCCAGAGTATCTTCGGGCGATCGGGCCTTTGTCTGCCGCGCGAAGCGATCAAAAATTTCCGCCATAATCTCGAGAAAGTCTCGGATCGAGCCGTCTGCCAATGCGGTGACGATGCTCACTCCCGAGAGGGGCAGCTTTCGGTAGCCAAGGCGGTTTGCCAGATGAAGCATCGCTCCAACGTTCTTACGGCGCAACCAAGCTTGCTGGCTCCTCGATTTCAGCATTCTGGCGTTCTTCTCTAGCCTCGAGAAATCATCCATGGGCGGATTTGCCGTGAAGTTTTCCTTTGAGCCGGTCCAATGGAGAAGGACATAGGCCTGGTAGTACGGAGGCGCGGAATTCGCGGTCTTTCCGAGCCCATAATGGCTCAGGCCCAGACCGTCGAGGTAATCGGCAGCTTTCCTGATCTGTACTGCCAGAGGGGCTGTGGAGCGCTTGATCATCGTGTCGATCATATCATTGACCACGACGGTCCCGAGGCGACTTTTGAGAGAGAAATAGTTTGCGACTTCTGATCCGGAGATTGGTGGCCTCCGGTCCTCCTTGATCGAGAAGTAGACCCTCAGACTGGCAACCGCTTCGCATAGTGCAAGAAATTCCGGGCTTCTTCGATCGTCTAGGGAAAGGACGCGCCGATCCGCATCGGTGAGAGGTTGCTCGTCAATAAACGTGTCGCCGGCTTCGATCGCTTCACCGACCGAACAGACGACCCATGAAATCGGAAACCGGCTTTTGCGAACCAGCGTGTTGACAGATTTCCGCTGCAGAGGACTCATTACTTCACAGTCGTCGAGGCAGAACTTGAACCCAAGTTTTGTACCGCCTGGACTTTTCGCGTGCTCGACCGCCCTGGAAAGCTGTTCGATGACAAATGCCAGGAACTCGTAAGGCTCGCGAGCCGGCAACATCGGCAAAAGGCCGGGTACCTGACCGCGGCCACAAGCCTCGTTCATCCTCCTTACAAGGGTCCGAAGCGTTCTTGCCAGATCGATGAAGGTTGTCGGCGATCTTTCCGTGAAGGTCAACAGTTGTGGGAACTCGTCACAGGTATTGGTGACGAGCGAAAGCTCGTCGCCGGCCGAGAGTGACATCACCCCTTCGACACGCAGTTGATGAGTCGCCGATAGCGCCTTTTCGGCAGCGATCAGCTCGAGAGCAAGTGAGTAGAAACGAAAGAATTCATAATCTGGGTTGGGTGATCCCGGAAAGATTTCGTTCCAGCCCATGTATCCCATCGATCCCGAGACATGGTCTGGCAGCCGTATATAGATTCCAATATGGTTGAAGTCTGAAATGGTTTTTTGAATCTGCAGAGAGGGATTGGTGAGCAGGTCTTCCCAGCATATGCTCCTCAGCAGGGTTGTCTTGCCACTCCCGCGACTTCCATAAACGTATACCGATTTGTCTGCAGATAGATGTGCCGCTATCGGCGTAAACCAGATCAAGGGCGAACCGGAGCTATCATGCTCCCACCTTGTCGGACGGAAGGGATTTAAAACAACCACTCAGATTTCCCCTCTCAGAATCCAGTTCTTCTGCTCGAGATCATAGTTGCCGATGTCAATGCTTTTTTCGGCGAAAAGCTCTTCAACAATCGTGGTCAATCGCTCATCGGACAGATCTAATGATGCATTTTCCACCAGTGCCTTCAGTTCAGGCCAATAGATCTGGCCGGCCTCGACAATCTTTGCGAAAACAAACCCAGTACTGCGGTCCGAGCTGCGACGACGACCATTGTTCAACGAGATCGAAATCGTCGTTTCGCGCTTCAGGAGACCGGATTTATCCATCCGAAACGGCGTCACGTGGCAGGCAAGCGGCAATGAGTTTTCGCCAAAGAGAATGTCGACCAGATTGAATCCCTTGGGGATGTCTGGGGCGCTGATGGATACCAGAGGAGCACCGTTCGGGAGTTGCACGACTTCCACGGGATCTTCATGGATATGTCCATGGAGATAAACCACCGGTCGCCCGAGTTCACCGAGTGCTCCGCGCAAGGCGCCACCATTGACCAGTTCTGTGTAGGGCGCAAGCCGGGTCCTTCGCTGCGGCAGGAGGTTGTGATGCGCCACGAGTACCGCGATGGCCGATCCAGGGGTCCCTTCGAGCGCTTGAACGACAGCTGCGATACTGTCTTCGGCAATCGCGGGTGTATCCAATTGGCGGTCATAGTAAGCCTTGATGGCACCGTCGGCGTCAGGGCCGGTGATGACGGCCTCGATAGCTGCTGCAATCTGGGTTCGGAATTCTGGCGGTATAAACGCTTCTTCGCCGCATCCCCAGCAGCTGTTCAGCAAAAAAATTTCCGCGCGGGACGGTCCTTTGGGAACTGTGACCGGGATGGGTTTGACGACCGGTAAGGGAGGTAATCCAGCTTCAGCGAGAGCCTGGAGAAGGGGAGCAAATTTGGTGTTGCTACCAGGATCCTTTGCAAGACCGCGATCGATGTCGTGATTTCCCGGAACGATACCGACAGGAAGGTCGTGGTGGATCCCCTTGCTTCCGATCTGCAGGGCGCTTGCGAGATATTTCGCGCAAGCAGCATACCCGTCCAGCTTGCCGTAGTCCGTCAGGTCTCCCATGATCAAGACGCAATCGACATCACCGTGTTCGATGATTTCATAAATCCTGCGAAAGACCGTCTTGAGGGGGTTACGGGAGATAATATTCTTCAAGTTGAAAGGGAATGTCGTATCCTTGTCGTCAAGAAAAGCTTCGCTACTCGCGTTTGAGACGAGATGTATGTCACCTATCTGCAGCAACCGTATCTTAGCTAACACTCTGGCCCTCTTCCACTATCCCTATTAACGGTCGCTCGGATTAACTGCAACGCAGAGTCGAGCGGCAGTAGAAGAATTTTGTGGAGAGCTCGGCACATTCGTAGACACGTGGTGGCCGGAAATTGAGCGCCAAAGATGGATCAGCATCGGCGCGCGTGTGCCCATCGCTCGCTTACGGCCACCACGTCAGCTTCTTCTCGCGGTAGAACCGGAAAAGCCGCTTGTGGTTCACAAGGTGACCCTCGCGCCTGGGCAGCACATGAAGGCGTCGATATCCAAAGCGATGGCGCTCATGCGCCAGCGCCTTCATTCACTCGCGAAGGTCATGGTCATCGATGCGCCTTTTCGTAACGGATCGTCATCCGGCAAAAGTCGATGGCTTTAAACGCCCGCCGTTCGCTGATCTCGTGGTAACCCGTCAGATTTGCAACAGCTTTCCGGCTTGCCGCGGGCGTCACCATTTCTTTCTTGAAAGATCTTCCAAGTCGCATTGTCGAAGCTGGTGATTTTCAAAACATGATCGTTGGAGATAAAATTATGAAAAGGCATATTGCGAACGGTCGGGATGATCTTTTCGTAAAGAAAGCAGGGAAAACAACACTTGCTGCGTGGGAGCCATATTGGGAGGTTTTAGGGATATATTTTTCTTTTAACCATCAAGAGTGCGATGATGAACACCCAGAATGGAGAATGATGTGGCTGAGCCAAGTCACGTTGCTTCGTGTAATCGGACATGTCTTAGCTAAAGTCGACGTGGAGACATCGACCTTACACAAACGCGCAATCAATGACATGTGGGCGAAATGGAAAGTTGAAAGAGGGCATAACTGGATATTTTGGGACTTCATCGAAGATGAGCGAAACAATCTCCTGAAGGCCTATCAATTCGGTGTCGAGGTAGATGAGAAAGGTCTTTTTCATGACACGCTAGATATGGATGGTCATCAACTACTGCGGGAAGCAATCTATTGGTGGCGAGATCAGTTGGAGGAACTTGAGCTAGCGCTCTGAAACTCGATGAGACACTTCCACGCGTGCCGATAAGCTCAATATTTTCGCATCGGGCGGGATTTATGACGCCCTCCATCCATAATTCGAACGTCGGTTCCTGCCGATATTCAGAATCGGGCCGTCTGCTCGAATGGGAGCCATAAAATGATTTTCAAAGATGCCGGCACGATAATGCCAGTTTGGCAGATCAGCCGAGTGGATCCTGGATATATTTACATCGTCGAGAACCATGGCAAGTACAAAATTGGAAAGTCCAAGCGGGATACAAATCGACTCAAGGCGGCGAAAACCTGGCTACCCGACATGACGTTAATCGGGCAAAAACCGTTCTGGGGAATGTCGCATCACGAACGGTGCCTACATACCGGCTTTGCAAGCTATTGGTACTCAGGAGAGTGGTTCGATTTTACAGGCGACAACGATGCCTTGGATTTGCTGCTGGAGGGCTTCACGGCGTTTAGCGATGATAGCCCGGACAGAAACTCCGTGGATTTCATTTACTGGTTCAATGGCGAGGGCATGGCGGAATTTCTGATCGAACAAGCAAGCCAGAAGCTGTCGCTACCAAGATTTCAGAAGCAGGAATCAATGAACCAAAAGCCACGGCGCTAGGCTTTCAGTCAAGAACGGTCACGTCCGCCATGCTGTCCCGGCATGTGAGAGAGTAACCTAACTTTAGCCCGGAGGCCGTTGCAAGCGTTATTCGGTCATTCGAATAAGGAAGAAGGCAAGTAATTTCAGACGGTTAGAGTTTAGATAAAGGGGTCGCAGGTTCGTGTCCCTTCAAGGCGACCACTTTGAGTTTTAAGGGCGGTTCTTTGCTGTCGCGACGGCTTCGGCCCTGAATCACGCAGATCTCGTTCTTCGGCCTCGTCATTGCACTTGCAGAATTTGCGAAGCGATCAATAAGCGCTGCAAATTGCGGGTCCTTCGAAGAGTTAGAGGTCAAGGCCCCTAAACTGCGCCCGCTGCCAAAAACCGTCATGCCTATCCAAGACGAGTTGCTTTCTGGCTGGCTTAGACGGCTTGCGACTTCCAACTACTGCGATTTCGTCGATCTCCTGGCGCACGTTGGCCTAGATTATCGGTATGCGGTTTCTCTCGATTTTGGGCTCGAAGCAGGCACGGCCGAAAAAATCGCCTTGGCCGCGAGGGTTACTCCTCAACTTGTCCAGTCCCTGACCTTTCCGGCATTGAATGATGCCGAAGCTGCGCTGACCGCGCTTTTTCCATTCCAAGCCTGTCCGAACTGTACGATGCGCAGCCTCGCACTCAAGCATTGGCGGCGAGCTTGGGCATTCGACTGTCAAATCTGTGGGGCGATGCTCACGCCGACGTTACCCAAATTGGGTAAGGCCGTCCTGCCTCAAAAATTGCTTCAACGCGCGCGGACTGGGTCGATTCTGCTTGAACAAGCGGTAATGCAGAACAGCATCCGCCAAATCCGACGGGCAATGCGGAGCGTTACTTTTACGATGGCACTAAAGAATATCCGCGGAGATCCTGTTTTGGCACTGCGGAGCTTCGATCCGGACATCCGTCTCTTCTGTCTCGCCGCGATTGCAGTAGTCCAGAAGCGTCCGCTACTCAAAGCGGCGTTGTTTGCCACTGGTATCGATGACTTCGCCACAGTCGCCTTGCTCCGGAGTTATCGAAAGGACGACCGCTTGCTCGTAACCGTCAACCGGATCGGTCGCCAGATTGAGAACCGACGTCGCGCCTCAGCATCAAATACTGTCGAACGAAGCTGATCGGCGTCTCGTATTTAAGGGCAAAAAATGGCGTCTGTCGACGAACAACGCGAAAAATCTCGGAATTAAAGGCAAAGCGACAAACGGCGCCGCAGTTTCAAGAGTGACCCAGAACCGTGGATTAGTTCGAGTTCGAACGCCGCTTCGGCGCGGAGGAGTATCGCGTCGTACTGCTCTGGGGAAGACAGTGCCCGAATTGTCTGTCGTTCTGGCGGATATAGCTGGCGAGGCCTCGCATGAGCCGATTGTCGGACATCTAACTGCCAATGTCCCGCGGCGGAGTAACTCCTTTCGCAACGGCGAGAATTGCACCGACCATTCCCCCTGTGACGATACCTGCCGAACCGCCTGCAAGGGCGGCAAGCACGCAATAGCCCAACACAGCGAGGCTGAGGCCAGGCGTCACAACCACGGCGGCAATAGCGCCCACCAGCGCGCCGATCACTCCGAAGACGATACTCATTCCGGTTACCGCATCGGCCGGGTCAACGATCAGAATGCGATGTGCTTTGGTCCCAGATGGTTGTTCCGCAGGCGTGTCCTGTCCCGTTTCAGTAGCCATGCTCGCTCCTTTGTCTCATTCCTAGAACGCAATCAACCCCGCTCGGTTTCCCTCAGCGTCAATCGGTAATGTCATCGTCGTCCAACAATATTCTTTCGGCCGCGCCATCGAGGTCTTCATATTGCTTCGACCGCATCGACCACAGAAAGGCCAGCAGGCCCGCCGCTCCCATCACGAGGGTCAAGGGGACCAACACGCTCAGAGCTGTCATGCGCGCGCCTCCACCACTTGGTGAGGCCGAGGCATTCGCTCCTGCTCTATCTGTTTCCCGCCAACAGATAGTCTGAGCGCGTTTGCTACCACGAGAATGGACGATGACGACATAGCCACGGTCGCGATGAGAGGTGTTACGAATCCGGCAAGCGCAAGCGGAAGGCTGACAATATTGTAGATCACCGCCAGCGCGAAGTTCTGCCTGACCAGTCCCATAGCCTTGTTCACCGCCTCGAGGCTCTCGTCGACCACCGACAAACTGTCGCCCAGAAACACGAAGTCGGCGGCGCTACGTCCGACGTCGCTTGCCGTTGACGGTGCCATCGAAACATGCGCAGCGCGCAACGCGGCGGCGTCGTTTATCCCGTCGCCGACCATCAGGACCTTATGGCCGCGTACCTGCAGGTCGGCGATGGCCGTCACCTTCTCGCCGGGCAGCAGACCGGCTGAAAATCCTTCGATGTTCAGGAAGTGGGCGATCCGCGCGACGGCGGGCTCGGAGTCTCCCGACAGTATCCGAACACCGATCCGCTTCGCCTGAAGGGATTTGACGAGATCAGCTGCGCCGGGACGCAGTGTTTCCCCGAACGTGAACGTCGCCAACGCCTGGCCATTCCGCGACAGACTGATGGGCGGTGGCTCCCCGTCCCCCGAAGTGAAACCCGCGCCTGCCGCCCACTCAGCCTTACCAAGTCGATAGATATCTGCGCCGATCGTGGCCTCGAGGCCGTAGCCGGCGAGCTCTCGCGTCTCGTCAAAGGCGATCAGCCCTGGACCGGAGTTCGAGTGAGCTGCCGACAATGCCATGGATATCGGGTGTCGCGACAGACGCGCCATCGACCCGGCAATGGCAAGGTGTTCCTCCGATATCTCGTCGAGGTTGAGAAGGCTGGGTTGGCCGGTCGTGAGTGTGCCTGTCTTATCGAACACGACGGTGTCGATTCCGGCCAGGCGCTCGAAGGCGGAGCCGTCGGTCGCCATTACTCCACGGTCAAACAGGCGGCGCGCGAGGACCACCTGGACCATCGGCACGGCGATCCCCAAGGCGCAAGGACACGTTATGACAAGAACGGCGATCGCAATCGTCAACGCTCTATGAATATCGCCTGTGCCGTAGAACCAGCCGATCAGGGCGAGCAGAGACAGGGAGTGGACCACAGGGGCATAAAGGGCCGCCGCGCGATCCGCCAGGCGTCGGTAGGTCGAACGACTGTTTTCTGTGGCCGCGAGCATCCTTGTCATTTCCGAGAGAAGCGAGTCCGCAGGAGCGACGGAGGCGGTCAACACGAAGGGTGCACCCTGGTTGATCGCGCCCGCCCGAACCCGGCTTCCGAGATCGATCGTCTGCCAGGCGCTTTCCCCGCTGACGAGGGAGCTGTCCACTTCTGACCGGCCCTCGACGACGATGCCATCCGTGGGAACCCTGCTGCCGACTGCCACCAGCAACCGCGATCCGGGGTGAACCTCTTTCAGGGGGACGTAACCGACCGATCCGTCGGCCTCCACGAGGTTTGCACCTTGAGGCATGATGCGCGCCAGTCCTGCTACTGCCGACTTCGCCCTTCGCCTCATCATGTGATCCAGCATACGCCCACCGAGAACTACGAACAACAGCGATGTGCTTGCTTCAAAATACGCTTGCGCCGCGTTGCCAATGGCGTCGTAGAGGCTAAGGCCGAATGACAGGAGCACGCCGGCGCTGATCGGCACATCCATGTTCATCCGGCCGTGGACCAGCGCGCGCCACGCCGAGGCGTAAAAGGCGCTGCCGGAATACACGACGGCGGGAAGAGCCAAAGCGGCAGATAGCAGGTGAAAGGCCTGCCGCGTTCCTGCGTCTGCACCGGCCCAGACAGAAACCGAAAGCAGCATGATGTTCATGGAACAGAACCCTGCGACGGCAAGGGCGCGCAACAGGTGCGAATGAACGCGATCCTCCTCCCCCATATCGGTGGTCGGCAGATGGGACGAATAGCCGACAGCCGACAGCGCGCCCGTGAGATCGGGGGGTGCCCCGCGATCTCCTTTCCAGTTCACGACAACCGTCCGAAGAGAAAGGTTGGCGCGGGCGGCCTCAACGCCGTCGACTGCCGCCAAGGCATTCTCAATCGCCCGGATGCAGGAGGCACAGTGCATTTCGGGCACGGACAGGGTGATCTGTCGAACTCCGTCTCTCAGCTCTTGGCTTGAGAACGCGACTTCCTCCGGCGAACATCCGTCAGAATGCCCGATACCTATCGCAGCAGTGCTCGAGGTGCAGCACGTCATGTCCGTCTACCGCATCTCTTTGTAAGCGTGCCACGTCGCGTGTCCGAGCCAGGGAAAAATCACGATCAATCCAATAAGCCCCGTGGCAACGCAGATCAGGAAGAGCGCCAGCACAATCGCGCCCCAAAGCAACATCGGTCTGAGGTTGTTCCACACGATCGCCATGCTCACGCCCATCGCCGTCATTGCATCCACCCTGCGGTCGAGGAGCATCGGGATCGAGAACACGCTGATGGCGAATGCGAAGCCCGCGAACAGGCTGCCGATCAGGCTGCCGACGACAAGCATCGCCCAGCCGACCGGACTGATGACAAGCATGGCCGCGACGTGGTCGAGCCCCGGAAAGGGTCGCACCCCGAAAAACAGCGCGTAGACCAGGACGGCCGCTCGCATCCACAGGAGCATGAGCATGGTGAGGACCATTCCGGTAAAGAACACCTGAGCTCCCGCGAGAGGCTGCACGGACAGCATTGACCCGAGGGTGACGCGTTGGCCGCTTTCGATACTGCGGCTCTTCAGATAGAGCCCCGCGGCGACAAGCGGCCCCACGATCATAAAGCCCGCAAGCGCCGGAAACAGGAAGTAGTCTCTCCCGGTATCGTACATGTAGACGATGAAGACCAAGGAGGCGACAAACACTGCCACACCATAGATGAGGCTCGGGACAGGCCGGGTCCAGAGATCACGCCATCCAGCCGCAAGCCAGCGGAAAGGCGCTTCGTAGGAGACGTCACGCTTGTATCGCTTGTTACGGGTCTCCTCGATGTCCGATAGCTCGGAAACCAGAACGGGCGTGTTGTCTCTAGTGGCCATCGTGATCTCCTGACATCAACATGCCGACTTGGCGGCCCGGTATGCTCCGGGTGAACCGCCCCTCTCCTTGAGATGGGGGACGCAGTCGGGCTGTGAGGAGACGGCGACGTAGACGAGATGTGCGTTCGCCAGCAGCACGAGCAGCACAGCAGCCGAGAGTATCCACAATGGCCTGACCCATCCACGACTTTTTCCCGCCGTCTCCGTCATTCAGGGCTCCTGTTGTCCGAGTGCGTTCACATAGAGCGCGAGGATTTTTATCTCGGACGGCGAAAGCCGTTCGTCCCACGTCGGCATATGCCCCTGTCTCCCTCCGTGGATGGTATCGACGATGCTCTGCAGGCTGCCGCCATACACCCACTGACCGTCAGTGAGGTTTGGTGCGCCGACATCCGGTTTTCCTTTCGCGTTCTCACCGTGACAGGCGGCGCAGGTGGTGAGGAACACTTCGCGGCCCTTGTCGATCTGGTTGACGTTCTTGGCGGTCGACGTTGTCGGATCGTTCAGGGAGATGACGTAGGCGGCGACGTCGAGAACCTGCTGACGATCGAGCATCTCGTCCCTGCCGAATGCGGGCATCTGGGCAACGCGGGTTTCGGGATGCCTGGAATTGATGCCCACCATCAGGGTCTGCTGGATTTTCTCCGGCCCGCCTCCCCAAAGCCAGTCATCGTCCGTCAGGTCGGGATAGTTGTTGCCACCCTTGCCGTCACGGCCATGACAGGCTGCGCAGTTGTCGCCGAAGAGCTGGTTACCGGTGGTCCGCACCGTCGCCATGAGCCGCTCGTCCGCCCGTATCTCGTCGTAGGACATGCTGTCGATCTTGCTCATCCACGAGGCTCTGGCGTCCGTCCCTTCACGCAAGGTCTCCTCCACGGTCGTCTTCTGGTCAATGCCGAGCAGCCCCTTCGTGTAGGTCCTGCCGAGCGGCCATGTGGGAAGTAGGAACCACCAGAGCACCGCGAATACATGCGTGACGATCAGGAACAGCAGAACGCCCCGCGGTATCGGGGTATCCAGCTCCTTGATGCCGTTCCAGATGTGGCCCGTCGTCTTGCGGCCGCTGACGGGATCGACCTCTTCTACTTCCATGGGCCATCGTCCTTGTCGAAAATTTCCCTCTCGGCGCTTTCGAACCTTTTCCTGTTCGAGGGCAGGAAGGTGTAGACGATCACGCAGATCGAAAATCCGATCAGATAAAACAGGCCCCAGCTTTTTGAGATTGCGACGACCGTGTCGTGCGTAAACTCCATCGCGTCCTCCTAATTGTTGGGGTTGGGCATCCGTTCGGGGGCCGCGGTGCTATCGTAAGCGGCTTTCGTCAGCTGTCCCAGCACCTGAAGATAGGAGACGAGCGCATCCATTTCGGTGACGTTCGTCGCCACGCCGTCGAATGCGGAAACCTGCGTTGCCGCGCCATACCGCTCCGATACGCCAGCAGACTGCTCGCTGTCCGGCACGGCCTGGCCACGGGCATCGGCAGAAGCGCTGGCGATCATCTCGTCGGTATAAGGCACGCCCACGGCGCGCTGCGCCTGGAGCATAAGAGGCAGGTTGCCGAGCTTCAGGGGCGTCGTGGCGAGCCAACGGTAAGACGGCATGTTGGATTCCGGGACGACGTCCCGCGGGTTGCTCAGATGGGCGACATGCCAGAAGTCTGAGTATTTGCCACCGATGCGGGCGAGGTCCGGTCCGGTGCGTTTCGATCCCCAGAGCATCGGGTGGTCATACTTTGACTCAACAGCAAGCGAATACGGGCCATACCGCTCCACGTCGTCACGCAACGTCCTGATCATCTGGCTGTGGCATGCGTAGCATCCTTCGCGGACGTAGATGTCACGTCCGGCGAGCTCCAGCGGCGTGTAGAGGCGCATGTCCTCCACGTTTTCGACGGTGTTGTCGATCGTAAAAAGGGGAGCTATTTCGACGATCCCGCCGACGCTGGCGGCGGCCACGATAGCCAGCATGAAGCCAGTCGCGGACCGTTCCAGTTTCCTGTGGGGCGTATCGGTCATGTGCTTACTCCGCGGCCGATGGAATTGTGGCTGGATGTTCCCCGACGGGAACATCATCACCCGCAGGAGACGGCGCGGCGTTCGGAGTCCGGACGGTCATCCAGACGTTGTACGACGCGACGATCGCGCCGATAAGGAACAGCAACCCTCCAAACGCGCGCGCGATGTAATAGGGGTACATCGCGACCAGAGTATCGACGAAGGAATAGACAAGGGCATTGTCTTCGGAATAGGTCCGCCACATCAGCCCTTGGATGATGCCGGAATTCCACATGGCGAAGACGTAGATGAGCGTACCGACGAGAGCGAGCCAGAAGTGGACCTCCACGAGTGTCGCCGAGTACATCCGTTCTCGCTTCCAGATCGACGGCACAAGTGTGTAGAGCGACCCGAACGTAATCATCGCGACCCACCCCAGCGCGCCCGCGTGAACATGCCCCACCGTCCAGTCGGTGTAGTGGGACAGGGAGTTGACGGGACGTATCGCGAGGAAGGACCCCTCGAACGTGGAAAGCCCGTAGAAAAACGCCGCCATCATGATGAAGCGCAACGTAGCGTCGTCCCGCACCTTGTGCCACGCCCCGTTGAGCGTCAGCAAGGCGTTCCCCGCCGAAGCCCAGGACGGCACTAGCAGCATCACCGAAAAGGTCATTCCGAGGTTCTGCACCCAGTGCGGCAGGGCCGTATAGTGCAGATGGTGGGAACCGGCCCACATATAGAAGAAGGTGATGCCCCAGAAGCTCAGGATCGATAGGCGGTAGGAGAAGATCGGCCGCTCCGCCCGTTTGGGTAGGTAGTAGTAGAGCATGGCCAGAAAGCCGGCCGTCAGGAAGAAGGCGACGGCGTTGTGGCCATACCACCACTGCACCATCGAATCCTGTACCCCCGCCCAGATCGTATAGCTCTTCGCCTGCGTGAATGAAATCGGTACCGCCAGGTTATTGACGATGTGCAGAATGGCGACGACGAGAATGAAGGCCATGTAGTACCAGTTGGCGACGTAGATGTGCGGCTCCTTCCGCCGCGCCAGCGTTCTCACATAGAGGACGAAATATGCCACCCAGACGACAACCAGCCAGATATCTGCGTACCACTCCGCCTCCGCGTATTCCTTCGACTGGGTGACGCCGAGAAAGTAGCCGGAAACCGCGATCAGACAGAACAGGTTGAAGCCAAGGAGAACGAACCAGGGAGAAAACTGGTCGGCGAGACGTGCGCGGGACGTCCGCTGGACGACGTGGTAGGATGTCGTGATCAGGGCATTCCCGCCGAAGCCGAAGATCACGCCAGAGGTGTGAGCGGGACGGATGCGGCCGAAACTCGCCCAGGACGTGTCGAAGTTCAGGCTCGGCCATGCAAGCTGGGCGGCAGCCCAGACGCCGATGAACATGCCGAAGATCGCCCATGCGAGGGTAAAGCCCACACCGACCTTGATCGGATCGTCATAGTACTTGCTCAACCGGGCGGGATCGGGAGCTGGACCAAACGCACTGGACATGAGCACGAACAGAAGGCCAACGCTGCACAAGAGCACCATGACGCCGTGAATGCCGAGCGGCTCCATTCCCCCCATAGCTGCCATTGCTATCCCGACAACGGCCATGAAAACCAGAACCCCTCCTGCGAGGTCCCGTTCCCCTGTCGTGAGCTGTCCCATTTCATACCCCCCATTCGAACATTCAGGCCAAGCTCCGAATACTACGGGAATTCCTGCCTTTTTACGCCATTGCCGCTCGGCTCGGCTGCGCCCACGTAGCCACAATGATGTACGCAGCCAGTTCCATGGGGTTGCGAAACCATATGGACGGGCGGCGTCCATAGTCAACGCCGCGGACGGGATTTCCTGGACGAGCGATACTACTGGGTGAAGGCGTAGGCACCGAAGCCCAGAGAAAGGCCAGCCGCAAAAATAAGAAGGCTGGTGATCGCTCTGCTCAGATGGCCCCTGTTCATCGTTGCACTGGGGATGTCGCGATCGGCGATAAGCGCGGGCGTTTTTTCAAGAGCGTCGCTGGCACCGACTTCCGGCTCGATGGGATGCGAATCAGAGAGCGGCACCGCTTGCGCAACCTGTAGAACAACTTGGTGCACGTTTTCCTCATCGAACTTGACGGTGAACGTCTGTGCACCTCCATCTCGGAGCCTCTTCAGTATCCTTTCGGCAGCTGCAATCTCGTCATCCGCCTCGACAAGGGAGGTATGATTGACCAGAAAAAAGGGCATCGGTATTTAGCTTCCTTAGAATTATCCAGCGACCGAGGTTAGCGTAGCCAGAGCACGTCTGGCTGATGAAATCTTCGGCCGACGTACCCTGGAGGCAGATTTCCCCAGGTATCGGTGTCGGACGTTGATCTGTCCGCGATGCACCCTTCCCGGACCCTCTAGTCCATGCGATGTCGAAAAAGATGGGAGGGTGTGAACTGGCCGATCCAGGGTCTCTCCACAGGTTCTCGAGCTCCCCAGGAGTCGCTGTAACGGAGATTCTCCTCGTCTTTCGAACCCTTGAAATTCGGCTTCACCAAGGTGATCCTTCGGTTGGTCGACTGAGTGGTTGCGATCACCATCGGACGTTCGAGTGTCGATCTTTGCGGGCGGCCCAGGTCGAAGGGCGGCTCGAAGGCCCTGGGGTCATTCAGGAAGTACATCGGGCGCCAGGCAATTTCATCGGTTTGTGACGTGGGAGCGCCAACGGATCCGTGCATGGGTGCCACTGCGCGAGAGTGTCCTCAGCAGCTTGCAGTTCGCAGCGGCAACGGATGGCCAGATACATAGATGATGCCGACTTCAAGTACGTGCGGTTAGCCTGGCACCATCGAGCGGGTAGCCGTTGACAACCATTGAAAATTGTCGCGAATGTATCCGGCAGCGCGCAATGCCTTGGAACCACTTGTTGTGGTCGCGCCCTAAGGCGCTTTCGTGGGTGAAAACCATCCTGCAGCCGTTTCTCCTGCGCAAGGGAACTCGTGAGGCAATTGAAGTTTGCGCCCGTTAACGTTCAAATGCCGCGACAGGGCCGACTGGTTGAGGCCTACGCAAGCGGGCAAGTGCCTTGACTGAAATCTCGCCGTCGGCAAGGGTTCGAATCACCGCGGGAGATAGCTATTTTTGCAAGTGCGGACAGGGAGTCCGCCAGTTCCCATCATCTCCGATCATCAGATTCCTCCTGCGACCGTCGATGGCAACATTAGCATATCTAAGAGCGATCATTGACATAACGAAACTTGCTTCTAGTGGGAGATTGAAGCCTGAGGAGCGCGGAACCCGTCGGTCCTCAGGATAGGGCGCTGCTGGCCAGCAAGGTGGAGAATAGCAACAGAATCGCGGAACCGGCCTTGCGAGCAACAGCGACGCGACGACTGCCAACGAGGAGAAGGCGACCGGCGAGAAGCCACAGACAGGATGTCACGGTCACGACGACGGCAATCGTTGCGATCGCTGCAGACGGCAACAAGTTCTGGGACGGCGGGATCATCGTCAGGCCAAGAACAACGCCCTTTGGATTAAGCAGCGTGGTAACCAGCAGGCGAACGTTTCCGATCAGAGACTTTTCCGAAGACTGCACAGGGGCCCAGAGGCGGAACCCCAGATAAAGCACCCAGAAAGCGGAGGCCAGCTTGACGATCCGCTCGACCGCCACATGATCGTGGAGAAGCGGGCCGGCGATACTGGCGATGCCGACGATGGTTACAAGATATCCCACGACGACTGTTCCGACACGAAGAGGTGTGCGGATCGTGCTCAGCTCAGTGGCTGAGAGAGCGAGCATCGCATTCGTGGGTCCGGGAAGCACGAGCAAGGCGAATGATGCGGAAGCGAATGCAAGATGTTCCACGGTTGTCTCCTTCGTGCCGCTACCTCGCACTCTTCTCTGTGCGTGTAATTGATTCAGATCATGTTCGGAACCGCTTGCCTTCGAGCTCGTTTCCCGAGATCGGGATGGAGGTTCGAATGCCGCCGCTGATCTCTTTCATGCTCACTCGTCTCGCCATCGGATTCGCGATAGGCGGCATCGCGGGCGCCATTGTCTGGATCAATGGCCTCTCGGAAATGTTTCCCTCGAACGTTTCGGAGCGATGGCTGGCGCAGGGCCTGTTCATCTACCTTTTCGCGAGCACGATCGGCGGGGGCTACCTGGCGACAGCTCTTTTCCAGAATGACGATTGAAAGCTTACGCGTGGTGGACCTGCATCAAAGACGTCCAATTGTCGAGGGAGCGATGATCGGCTACCTCGGGTGAGTTTCCCCGATGACCATGGCAAGTCCGAGTGATGGCCGCCCTGACAGGAGAGAAGGGGCCATCCATTTCCACGCAACGACGGCTCACATCGACTAAGGAGCTGTCGTGCATCCACCCGGTTCAGATCGGGCTGCAGTTTCACCGACAAATACCGAAAAGGACAATTTCAGTGCTCAATCTGGAACCGGATGAAGCTGCTCTAGTTGGCCGAATTCATGAAGAAATCGCGACGGAACCGTGGTTTAAACGGACCGCCGTTACGGAATGGGAGCTGTTGAAGCTCATCCTCGCCAACAGAAGACGTTGCGACGACGGTTCGCTTCGGGGCCTCTCCAAGCAGCAGGCCCGCGGACGCTTTCAATGCAGGTAGCAACAGCCTCTACACCGCTTTGCCTGCGTCCCAAACGAGACGTGGCGAAAGGACTTCTGCTTTCGGCGACGCCGCTCTGGCTGTGTGTCGGTGCAACATAACCGACTCCGCAGGCCGCCAACCCCGGAGCCAGTTCATGACATCGTTCGCCGTAACCAGAAAGATGTCCCGGTTGCCGTCGATGATCCTGGAGCGGGCGACTGCGATTTCGCAGAAGATGGCCGCGTATTGAATTAGCCTGGTCTCCGTGGCCTTCGGGGGTGACGCGACTGCCAAAAGCGCCCGCCGTGAGACGATTACGACACCCGCTCGCCCCTCACGACGGAATTCAATTCTTCCCGACCGCTCGCGTTCGTCAAGAGCAGCATGAACGACCACTGGCATCATCTCGTGTCTCCTTACCTTTGACGCGGGTGTCAGCTATTTGTCCGCCTGGGGTGACAAAGCTCATTGACTTGCGTCAACGTCCGGCGTCACTTCATGGCGGATCTGCCTTCCATGCGGCGATCGTCGCATTTAGGCGAGATTGCAACTCCTAGAGCTTGTCCTGCTGGTCCAGTTCGCCATCGGTCCGCTGGTCGTCGCGGAGGCCTCTCTTAAAGGCTCTGATACCTTGGGCGACGTCGCCCATCAATTCAGGGACTTTTCCTCGTCCGAAAAAGATCAGGATTACGACAAGTACAACGGCCCAGTGCCACGCGCTAAAACTTCCCATGGACGTCTCCCTTCATTGGACGCCGATAGACTATCCGAAGCTGATGCACTCTCGTTTGTTGCAGATCAATCGGCTGCGCGATCACGATGAAGATATTCGCGGCAAAGGCGAGATGCGTCCGCTTCTTTGCCCGTCGGTCGGAAGAGGCGGGCCGTAGCGGCTGCGCCAGACCCGCACATCTTCGGCGGTGACGTCGATCCGTCCGCAGGAAGCGACGCGGTGAAACTTTTCCAATGCGATCGTCTTGAAGAATTCGACGTGTTGAGCGAAGCGTTCCTCGGTGGCCCGAGGAGGCGATGCGACGTTTAGGATGGCCCGCCGGGTTACCTTGACGACAATTCCGCACGATGCTTTCTGACCGATCTGCAAGAAAAGGCTCCCGGTCATGCTTCCCCCGTCGAACTCGATGGACGACCACGGCTTCATGACGGGCGGTCCCGCTTGAACCAAGCGCCTCTCGGGCGGCTATCCGGCGCTGCCGCTGCATAACTTGCGATGCGGAAGGACGTTCGCGCATCCAGGAGATAGGCTTCCAAGGTTGATTGAGCTTCGCCTCCGAGAAAGACGCCCGAACTAACCAGTTCGAGAATATCTAGATGGAGGTTCTGGCGGCATGAATACGTCATCGTCCCGCCTCCGCTGCCAAGGCGGGACTTTCATCCGGCGGTCGACGGAGGTCGCGTCTGTTGAAGGTGAAAGCGCGAAGAAGTTGAGAGCCCAGACGTGCCTGCTCGGCGAGATCATCGAAGATCATCGCCGCCTCCTCCAGTTCCCCGATGTCCGTCGCAGGTCCGAGCTGATCCAACTCGCGAAGAAGTTCCAGCAGCGTCCCCGCTTTCGATCTTTGCCGAACCGCCGACGCGAAAAGCTCCCGGACGACCGCCGCGCGCTCCGCCGGCCCGAGGTTGGTCAGGACCTCGCCCACGACGGTCGAGCAGCCGCAGCCCACCTCCGGCTGCTTCGCGAACGCCTTGATCTGGCGAAGAGCCGACAAGGCTCTGTCTTTGCTGCACGGTGATTCCATCAGTCTCGTCATCGCGTGTGTCCTTGAGAGTTTTTGAGCCTCGATACCCACTCCGCACCAGCCACGGCGTAGTGGAAGCCGTTGGAAAGCGGCGCGGCCGGAAAGACGTTCCGCAAGCAGGCGGCTGCCTCGTCCGATTCGATATTTCCTCGACAGAGATCGACAAAAAGCCGGGCCACGAGCGCCATGTCGCAGTTCTGTGGAGAAAGCCTCAAAGACGAGACTCCGAGCGAAAGCATTTCGGCCGGCCCTTCGAGAAGGGCCTGGCAGGCATGCGAAACCGTCTGAACGCCATTCAACGCCAGGAACGGCTGTCCGGAGAGCGTGTTGACGGGTAGGCCATCGGGATCGTCCTGGCAGACGAACTGGCAGTTGTCCTTCATCTTGCCTTTCGAACGGGCGTGAGCGCATCTCGCCGAGATGGCAAGCGGGATCCGGCCGAAGGCGAAAAGCTCGAACTCCGGACCGGGACACGACCTCGTAATCTCCATCACCGACGCCGCCGGGATTTCAGGCGGCAGGCAGATACTCGTCGCTCCGTTGCGTGCGAGAAGCCTCGCCGTAGCGCCGTTGTAGACGTTGACGAAAGGACCGATCGAGTGTGGGCGACCTTTCAGGAGCTGGAGGGCCGAAAGATCGTTCGCCTCGACGAGGTGGGTGTCCTCTTCGGCCACCGTCCTCTGGTACTTCGATTCCCGGTCGAGCGTGGCGAGGGCGAGTGTCGAGAACCTTACGATCTTGCCGGCGTTTTCTAGCCGATCGACGACCGCGGCCATTTCGCCTTCCATGAAGTGGAGCCGCTTGGAGCAGACCGTCTCCCCAAGAACGACGACGTCGACGGGCGCCTCGTCGGCGATCCTGTAATAAAAGTCGCGCCACTTTTCAGTCGGCCAAAGGTAGAGGAGCGGCCCAAGGGTGAGGTGGAGGGGATTCATCACGTCCTATCTCCACCGCTTCACGTACGCGCCTTGCGTCGTCTGCTGGCCCTCGCTCAGTGCCTTAAGGCGCGCCATCAGGCGGGCGCGGTCGGCCGGGGCCGCCTTCAAGGTGGCGCGCAGCGTAGATACGACTTCGGAAATGTAAGCCTTGCCACGCTGCCGACCTTCGACCTTCAGCGCCTTCACTCCTGCATCCCGGAGTTCGTCGAGCTGGTCCATCACGTCGAGGGAGACGGGATCTTCGAAGGCGTAGGTTTTGCTGTCGCCGATCTCGAATCGCCCCTTGCAGAGAGTCGGATATCCCGTCGCCTCTCCCGCCTCGAAGCGGTTGATCGTGAAGCCGCCCAGATCCGAAACCATGTCGTTTCCCGACTGGTGATAGCGCACGTGGCTGGCCGGGGAGCAGACGCCGTTCATGTTTGGCGACTTCCCCGTTGCATACGAGGAAAGTGAGCAACGGCCTTCCGCCATTACGCAAAGCCCGCCGAACACGAAGACCTCGAGCTCGCATGCGACGCGTCGGGCGATCTTGGCGATGTCCTGGATCGTCAAGGTTCGTGGCAGGACCACGCGCGCCGCTCCGAAACTTTCCACAAGGAAGGCCAACGCATCCGGATTCGAGGCCGAGGCCTGGACGGAGACGTGCAGCCGCTGCCCCGGATGATGTTCGGCCACATGCGCCATGAGGCCGAAGTCGGCGACGATCAGGGCGTCGGCGCCCGCTTCCGTCGCTTCATTGGCTCGCCGATACCAGAGGTCCTCCTTGCCGGCGGTCATGAACGTGTTCAGGGCCACGAAAGTCTTCACTTTGCGGGCGCGGGCGTATGCGATGGCCCCGCGAAGCTCGGGGACGTCGAAGTTCAGACCGGGAAAGTTGCGGGCGTTCGTCTCATCGCGGAAGCCGCAGTAGACGGCATCGGCGCCAGCGTCGACGGCTTCCCGGAACGAGGCCGGGGTTCCTGCGGGGCAGATCAGTTCCATCGCACGCCCTGCGTCTTGAGGGCTTGGCGTCGAGCTGCGTCCATGACCTTTGCAGTCAAGCCGCCCATTGGTCCGGCGAGCTTGCTCATCGATCGGACGAGATCGATCTCGTTGTCGTCGAGCGCGTTTCGCAGGGCGAGCACTGCTTCCATGTCTCCGGTCACGACAAGCCTACGGGCGAAGAAGAGCGCGTCTCCGTCCACCCGGCCCTCGGCGAGCGCCAGCATCAGCACCAGCGGTCCGGTGATGGTGGCGTCCGCCTCGGGCAGCTTGCCACGTCTGGCCGTCTGCACCGAGCGCTCCGTGGGCCGAACTGAAAACGAAAATGGAAAATCCGTCGGAACGAACGCGAAACGCGTGGTCCGATGTTCGCCCAGGCGGTCGAACAGTTTCGGGTGAGTTCGTAGGACTTGCTGTAGAAGCAGGTCGGCGATCCGCGCCGCGATCGGCAACGGGACCAACCTTGCAGTCGCCATCAGGCGGGCTGGAGCGAGCATTGGGGCCTCTTTGGTTTGACGGGGCACTTTAGTTTCGTTCGACGGGTAGCTGTTTGATCTTCGACAAAGACCGGACCGTTTCGCGATGCGATTGCTGACGGATGTTGAAAGACTTTCGAAACGTTCAGAAGCATGTCGACCTACAGGGATTCCTTCTCGACCTGGAGAGGCGGGGACTGCTGGTCGCCGTGGAGGAGCCGGTGTCGCTTGTGCACGAGGTTACGGCCCTCCATCAAAAAGTGCTGCACGAGGCGGGGCCGGCCCTGCTGTTCAAGCGGCCGGTCGACGCCTCCGGGAGAACGTCGGACGTGCCGGTCGTCGCCAATCTTTTTGGGACGCGGGAACGGATCGAACTGGGCTTCGGCCTCTGTACCGGCGGCCTTCCTCGTCTCGCGGACGAGCTGGCGGAGCTGCAGCGGCCGAGCCCGCCGAAATCCCTTGTCGACGCCTGGAGCAAGATACCGCTTCTAAAGGCCGCGTCGGCCATGCGTCCTCGCTATTCCGGAAAGGCGCCGTGTCAGGAGGTGGTCGTCAAAGAAGACGAAATTGATCTGGGTCGGCTGCCGATCCAATGGTGCTGGCCGGGCGAACCAGCGCCGCTCGTCACATGGCCGTTGGTCATCACCTGCAGCCCCGACGACCCGGAGGACGTCAACGTGGGCGTCTACCGCATGCAGGTCCGTGACAGGAATTCCTTGATCGTGCGCTGGCTTGCCCATCGGGGCGGTGCGAAACATTTCCGGCAGTGGCAACGGAAGGGATTGGACATGCCGGTGGCGGTCGTCATCGGCGCCGATCCGGCGACGATCCTCTCGGCGGTCATTCCACTGCCCGAAGGAATGAGCGAGTTGAATTTCGCCGGCCTTCTAAGGGGATCGCGTACCCAGGTTACGAAGTGTCGCACCGTGCCGCTGTCCGTCCCCGCGCACGCGGAGATCGTCCTCGAAGGATTCGTGTCCAAGGACGAGACGGCGCCGGAGGGGCCGTATGGCGACCACACCGGCTATTACAACTGCGTGGAATCCTTCCCCGTCCTCCATCTGAGCGCAATCACCAGCCGGCGGTCTCCGGTCTATCTGACCACCTACACCGGCCGTCCACCGGACGAGCCTTCCGTACTCGGCGAAGCGATGAACGAACTGTTCGTCCCCATCGCGAAACGCCAGTTCCCGGAGATAACGGACATCTGGCTGCCACCGGAGGCCTGCTCCTACCGTGCCGCCGTCGTCGCCATCGACAAGAGTTACCCCGGCCAGGCTCGCCGCGTGATGATGGGGTTGTGGTCGATGCTCCCGCAGTTCAACTACACGAAGCTCGTCATTATCGTCGATGCCAACGTTCCGGTCCGCCGATGGGACGACGTGCTTTGGGCGATCTCGACACGTTTTGACGCCGCGCGCGATCTCGTCGTCCTCGAGAACACACCGATCGACTACCTCGATTTCGCATCTCAAAAAGCTGGACTGGGCACGAAAATGGGAATGGACGCCACCAACAAGATCGGCGTCGAGACAGAGCGGGAATGGGGACGGGAACTTCGCATGCCGGAAGAGTTGACAAAACGCGCGGACGAAATCTGGGAAAGGATCGGACGTGGACTCGCACGGTGATCACGACGTGGTCGTAGGAGTGAGCGGTGCATCGGGCGCGGCGCTTGGTGTCGCAGTTCTGGAACGACTGACGGCCCTAGGTGTCAGAGTGCATCTCGTCGTCACAGCCGGCGGACGGCGCACCCTGGCACACGAGCTCGGCCCCGAGGCTCACGGCAGGATGCTTCTCAAGGCGCATCGATGCTACGACCACAAGGACGTCGGCGCGGCGATCGCGAGCGGTTCCTTTCCGGTCTCCGGCATGATCGTCGCGCCTTGCTCGATGAAGACGCTTGCCGCAGTCGCGACGGGCTTGTCAGAAAACCTTCTGACACGTGCCGCCGACGTCCAACTCAAGGAGCGTCGACGACTGGTCCTCCTGACGCGTGAAACGCCCCTTCATCTCGGTCACCTCCGCAACATGACGTCCGTTACCGAAATGGGGGCCATCGTCATGCCGCCGGTGCCTGCCTTCTACAACCTGCCACAGTCTCTCCAGGAGGTCGTCGACCATCTGGCTGGCCGGGCCATCGACCTCCTCGGCCTTAACATGCCACATCAGTCGCGACCATGGACGGGAGAGGCCTCTTTCGTTCAGCCGAGGACGGCGATCGGGTCCGCTCCGAAGAGCGTCGCATGACCGTCTCCCAGGAGGAGCCAGCATGAAATTCCGGCGGTAAGTGCGGCGGCGAGAAGCATGGGCGGGTCCACTCTTGGGCGCCGCCACGAGAAAAGACGCGCGAGTGGAACGATCGAGGTCCCTTCCGACAACGCCCGCCACCGACCGCCGAGGCGTCGGCGCGCTCGTTTCTCAGCCATGGGAATGGCCGCGAGAGCGAAGAGCGCGAATCCTCCGAACAGCAGGAGCGACCGGAGGTCCCCGTTCGCGACGATATGTCCAGACGCCCAGATGGCGAAGCCCCAGAGTACCGGGTGCCTTGTCACCTGCACCACGGCCCCGCTTCTTTCCGAGGACCTCACTGCGACCGAAAGCGGGTTTTCACTAAACAGGCCGGCGAGCACCAGGAAGCCACCCAGCGGTGCGAGGACGAAGGCTGCCGCCGCGTGCCATGGCCGCAGATCCCAAAGCGGAACGTAATCGAGAGACAGTGCGGCTGAAAACAGCCAGACGAGCGCCGCTATCGATACAACCGAGTAGCTGATCAGATAGACTGGTTTGCCTACCTGTGAAATGACGCCAGCCCGCACCGCTGGGATCGCGGGGATGGAATGGAGAAGTAGGAAGACTGCAAATGCAGCAATGAACGAAATCATGAGGGCCTCCTGGAGACCCTCCATCCATAGCAGATCCGCCTTCCGCCAAATTTGATCGCCGTCAATCATAATCTGCAACACCTTGTGCGGCTGAAATCCTCGACAATCCGAAGACAGGTTGGATCGGACCGGCTCGACGCCGAGATCTGCGTGCGTCTTTGCGCCAGCGCAAAGAGCCTGGTCTTTCACCCACTTAAAGGTGACGGCATTAGTCATCTTTGAAGGCCTGTGATCATGCTCCGAATTCGTTCCATTTGTTTCGCTCCCGTTGCCTTGGCCGCGATGCCGCTAGTCCTGAATGCCGCTGAATTTCCCATTGGCGCACCTCAGGTTGCCGGCGGGATGGAAGTGGCCGCGGTGTACCTGCAGCCGATCGAGATGGATCCTCCCGGAATGATGCGGCCCGCCGCGGAGTCAGACGTCCATCTGGAAGCGGACATTCACGCCACCGGCGACAACGCGAATGGATTCGCGGAGGGCGACTGGGTTCCCAATCTTCACGTCGAATATAAAGTGAAGAACCTGGACAGCGGTGCGGAAGCGGCCGGCGCTCTGGAGGCGATGGTGGCCAGCGACGGCCCGCACTACGGAGACAATGTCAAACTTTCGGGTCCGGGCCGCTACGCCCTCGAGCTGACCGTTCATCCGGGAGGGCACGGGATGATGTCGTTCGGTCGGCACGTCGACAAGGAAACTGGCGTCGCCGAGTGGCCGGAGGCATTCAGTTTAGACTATCAGTTCGTGTTCGCGGGGGTCGGAAAGAAGGGCGGTTACTGATGGAGGCGATCAGACCTTCGACCGTCCTGACGCTGGCGCTCGCGGCAGCTCTTGTCGGGCCGCCTCCTGCGGCCGCCGAGGACGAGGACCCGGTCTTCGACGTCCACTTCAGCAACGGCGTGATTTCGCCCGCGGTTATCGCGGTTCCGGCGAACAAGCGCTTCAAGCTGGAACTTCATAACGACGGTTCCACTCCGATCGAGTTCGAGAGCATCCCGCTCCGCAAGGAAAAAGTGCTCGCGCCGGGAGCTTCGAGCTTTCTCGTCTTCAGATCTTTGCAGGTGGGCGAGTACGCCTTCTTCGACGACTTTCACCTCGACATGCCACCAGCCAAACTGATTGCGCGATGACAGCGGACGTCCTCCTCCAATCCTTCAGGATCGCTTCCGTCGTGTGGAGGGAATCCTTCGAGGCCCTGCTGATCATCGGAATCCTTCTCGCCTGGACGGTACACGAGGGGGCGGCCGTCCGGCGGCGAGCGGCGAGGTCGATCGCCGGCGGCGCGGCGGTCGGACTGATCGCCGCCGTGGGACTGGCCTTCCTCATGACCAGCGCAGCCGATATCCTCGATGGTGACGGCGAAGACGCCCTTCAACTCGTGCTCGCCTCGTTGGCGTCCTGCCTCATGCTCCGCATGGTGTTCTGGATGCAGGGGACCGTGCGCAGCCAGTCCAGGGACCTGAAGTCGCAGGCTGCCGGACTTGGGAAAGCCCGGAACTGGGCCTCGCTCGGTCTGCTTTCCGCACTTGCCGTGGCGAGAGAAGGCGCCGAAACGGTCGTCTTCCTGTACGGAATGCTTTCCGGCTCGGATGAGAGCGCATCGCTCGTGGCCGGTTCCGGCGCACTCGGGCTCGCGACGGCGTGTTTGACCTTCCTGGCCCTTAGATCCGGCGCGTCGGTATTCTCCAAAAGAGCACTGTCGATGACGAGCCAGGTGCTGATCCTGATCCTCGGAAGTGGCCTGATGATGACTGCGGTTGACAGAGCGATCTCGCTTGGGATCGTGTCGACGCTGACGTCGCCGCTTTGGGACACGAGCTGGATATTGGACGATGCGGCGGGGGCGGGCGCCTTCTTCTCAGGTCTGGCAGGCTATCGCTCGAGACCCGAGCTTCTCCCACTCCTCGCTCTGGGCTTCTACTGGATGACGGCGTCGCTGGCCTACGCACAGGCGGCCGGGGACAAGGCTCACGCATGAACGCTGTCCAGACAGTCACGCGCAGTTTTGCCGGTGGTCTCGGCGACGTCCTTCTCGCGCATCAGGGCCTTATCCGCCGAGCGCAATGGGTCATGATCATGGCTTACCTATCGCTCCTCGTCATCCCGCTGCTGCTTCCGCTGCCGGGCAGCAGCGACTACATCTGGAATAATCTGTCGCGGTTCGTACAGTTCGTATTCTGGGGCGTGTGGTGGCCCTTTGTGATCCTGGGGACGGCGCTAGTCGGCAGATTTTGGTGCGGACTCCTTTGCCCCGAAGGATCGCTCTCGGAGTTTGCGAGCGAGCGAGGTGCAGGTCGGGCCATTCCGAGCTGGATGAAATGGTCCGGCTGGCCTGTCGTCGCATTCGTTACGACCACCATCTATGGGCAGCTCACGAGCGTCTACCAGTACCCTAAGCCCGCCGCACTGCTGCTCGGAGGATCGACGCTCGCGGCGACGGTCGTCGGAGCCCGATATGGCAAGTCAAAGCGCGTATGGTGCAGGTTCTTGTGCCCGGTGAGCGGGGTCCTCGGGGTCGTTTCGAAAATCGCGCCGCTGCATTTTCGAGTGTACCCGGAGGTTTGGAAACGTTCGGCCGCAGTGGGCGGCTCAGGTGTGAATTGCGCACCGCTCGTTCCGATCAAGACGATGCAGGGAAGTTCGGCCTGTCATATGTGCGGCCGCTGCAGCGGGCATCGGGGCGCGATACGGCTCGCCTGGCGCAAGCCGTCCTCGGATATCGTATTCGGCTCCGGGCGGATGGCGACCCGTTGGGACACGATCCTCATCGTCCCGGTGCTTTTGGGTCTGGTGCCAACGGCGCTTCATTGGACGGCTAGCGGCGTGTTCCAGTCCATTCGGCAATGGCTTGTCGAACTCTGCGTCGACATGAGCTGGTCCTGGCCGCTCTCTCTGCGAATTCCCTGGTGGCTTCTCACCAACTACCCATCGGTCAACGACGTCATGAACGTCGTAGACGCGGTCTCCTTTCTAGTACTCGTGTGCCTGGGTGCGCTCGCCGCCACCGTCGCGTTCGCGCTTCCTCTCGCCGCCGCCGCTGCGATCCTTCGTCGTCCGAGGCGGATCGTTAATCATCTCGCGCAGGCTTTCATTCCGCTCGCCAGCGCGTCGCTTTTCTGCGGCCTCCTTGCGCTGACCACGAGCCAGCTAGGCTCGGATGGCGTAGTTCTTCCCGGAGTCGATGCGAGCCGCGGAGCAGCAGTCGTTCTTTGCGGCGTATGGTCGTCGGCGCTGTTTTTCAGGATTGGGGGCGTCTATAGCAAAGAAATCGCCCGCCGCATCCTCGCTACGGTTCCGGCGGTCATAGCGACCGCCTTGTTCTGCGCGACCTGGCTGGCTTCGTTCCTGTAGAAGACCATTCCACGACCAAGAGCTGCTCTTGCGGGCGGTCGCCAATTGGCGCGGCGACGGGAGGGGTCGAGACGCACTGCGGCCTCCGTTGCCGAGACTTTTTGATCTCGACGACGAATGGTCTTGATTTCTTTTGCATTGTCACGGTTCTTTGCTGAGGTTCTTGCAGAAAGGTCACGCCGACGGACGGGTGATGATGAATGCGACACAGGCGCTGAGGATGGTAGCGGCGACTGCGAGTGGCAAGGGACCGGGATCAAGCCAGACGAGGAGCAGGAAGCTGGCCGCGATGGTCAGCGCCGCCACAGCCTTCGCCCTTGATCTGATCGCTCCACGCTCGCGCCATGCCCTTACCGAAGCGCCGAACCATGGATGATCCAGAAGCCAGGACTCGAACCTTGGCGAGGTGCGGGCGAATATTCCCGCCGATAGCAGCAAAAATGGCGTCGTCGGAAGCAGAGGCAGGAAAATACCGACGATTGCAGCGGCGACCGAGGCCCAGGCGACCGTCATCATCAGGGTACGCATCTTCATCTCCAAGATTTTCAACGACTATAGACTTGGAGAGCGTTCCCTTCTTTGACATCCCTCAAAGACGGATTTGCGCGGACGTCTACCATGCTCTCCATCAACTGCACGACATGGAGAGTGCGATGCTGCCGAGGTTCGTTACCGCGTTTCTGAAATCATCCGGCGAGGCGGGCGTCGTGGTGATGGAACATGCAGGCGCCCATCGTGTGATCGTAGTCGATCGCGCCGCGCTCTGCGAGATGGCCAACCCGCCTCGGGCCGACGAGACCCGGCTTCAGCAGAGCCTCGGCGCGATCTGCGAAATAGCGACTTCGAAAATCCTGAGTGACGAAGGTTCCCCCCACTCCCGGTTAAGCGTCTCCGCCAGCGACGTCACCGCGTGGAAGCTGGAACGGTCGCGCTTGCACTAGGTGCTCGATGAAGCGACGCCTCGCCGCCTTGCTGCCACGAAAAACTAAAGACCGATCTGCAGCAAAGAACTGCGTTGATGAGATTCGTGTTGATCGGACTGCCTGGCGCGAGCAAGGAAAAGCAGGCCGCTGGTTGTCGAGCGGCTCGATCGGAAAGTAGTGTCGGCCGGGAAGTAGTGCCGGCAAGTGAAGTCGGCCCTCGACAAGGTATAGTCTGCTTCAAAGAACATGCTTCGCCCGAAGAGGCGGTACTCGACAGATTTTTCGAGACTGAGCGTGCGACGGCGGGCGCCGCGTAAAGGAGTTGACGTCGCTCTTCTCGGCGGCAGATACGTCGGCGGTCGGCTATTTCGCTGACCACCTCGACAACAGCGTCGGCCTGAGCGAGCCGGCGGGACGCACGCGTGCCGCCGGGTTCATCCCTTCAGTGAGCCATGAATATTGGCATGCTGCTTTGCTCGATCATGTTGCGCGTCACGCCTCCGAAGAGGGTCTGCTGCCAGCGAGGGTGATTGTATGCTCCCATGACGATCAGATCGGCGTTCACGTCCATCGCATGCCGCCTCAGGACCTCGTCGGCCGCGTTTCCGCCGCTGGCCACGCGGTCCACCTGAACCTTGACCCCGTGACGGGAGAGGAACCTCGCGATGTCGGCGCCCGGTTCTTCTCCATTCACCCGCTCTCGCGAGACTGGATCGACCATCGTCACGTAGACGCAGTCCGCCGTCTTCAGCAGGTCGAGGGCCTGCCTTGCGGCCCGCGACGCCTCGTCGCTCGAATCCCACGCCAGTAAGATCGACTTGGAAGTGGAAGAGAGCGGCCGCCGTCCGCGGTTGATGATGACCGGCGTCGGCGTCTGGAACAGAGCGCCTTCAATGACACGTCTCTGGAGTTCTTCGTCCTTGCAGGCTTGGCGACCGACGAGTACGACGTCAGCATAGAGTGCCCGTTCTGCGATATCCTCCCGCGCAAAAGCATATTCCGTATAGACGTCCTGGACGTCATAGGACAGTTCGGTGCTCGAGAGAAACGCCTTGATCTCTTCGGCTTGCTTGACGAGTTCCTCGATTTCGCGCTGGCGTTCTTCCAGCCAGACGGTCGACAGGGAGCTGTATCCTCCCGTCGTTGGCGACGCTCCCATGCAGATCACGACCGCGCTGAGATGCGCTCCTGAGGCTTCGCAAAACTCCGCGGCAGCCTTCAGGTCGTCACCGAAATACTTGGGACTCAGAATGCTCAAAACCGTGCGAATGGACATTTCGATCACCTCTCTTGTTGAATATCGAGAGGATAACGGCACTTGCGGCGACGTCTTTGATCTTCGTCAAGCAACACGGGATGAACGATCGCGGCGTCTCCGGGAGAAAAACTTGTCGACCTCGGTCACGAAAACGAGGGAGCTGGCCATCAGCATGCTGAGACCCCATTCAAGAAGCGTGATCGGCGAAAGGCCAAGAGTTCCGCTGAGCCAAGGTATGTACATCGCCGAGATGTGGATCGTCTGTGCCGCGAGCACGCTGAGGAGTAGAAAGCGGTTCCGAAGGATATCGATTGAGAATATCGACCGTCTTTCGGAGGAGCATGCCAGAGTCTGGACGTTCTCGAACAGCACGAAGATGAGAAGCGTTATGTTGCGGGCTTCGGGAACGCCATATCCATGCGCAATCATCCACTGGAAGGCGAGGAACGCTGCTCCGCCGATCACGATCGTCGATTGGACGACGCGCCGGATCATCGTCCGGTCGAGGACGGGCTCTAGCGGAGAACGCGGCGGACCCGCCAGCTCGTCTCCTTCCGGCCTGCCACCTGCAAGAGCAACGTCCTGGATACCGTTTGTCACGAGATTGAGCCATAGAAGCTGAACGGGGAGGAGCGGCATGGGCAGGCCGAATGGCAGCGCGAGCATGAAGAGCAGGACCTCGGCGGCGCCTGTTGCGACCGACATCAGCACCACCTTGCGTATGTTGCGATAGGCTGACCGGCCTTCCGCGATCCCCGCGACGATGGATGCAAAGTTGTCGTCGGTGACGACCAAATCGGCGCTCTCCTTCGCCACCTCGGTTCCCCTGAGCCCCATCGCGACGCCGACATGCGCCTTCTTCAGCGCCGGACCGTCGTTCACACCGTCTCCGGTCACCGCGACGATGTGGCCATTGCGGATCAGGGATGCGACGATCGCCGATTTTTGCGCCGGCTGCACGCGGGCGTAGATGCGGGCCTCTCTCGTAATCTCGTCTAGGCGTCGGTCGCCCGCTCGTGCAGCCTCATCGATGTCGTGGCCCGAAACGACCTGGCTGGCGTGAAAGCCCAGGCCGGCATCTCTGGCGATCGCGGCAGCGGTCCGCGGGTCGTCCCCGGTCACCATCACGACCTCCACGCCGGCCGCGTGGCAGTCTTTCATAGCATTCGGCACTTCAGGCCGGACCGGGTCCTGCAGTCCGGCCAGCCCCAAGAACACGAGATCGACAAGGTGGCCGTGTCCGAGATTGCCGGCGAGCGTCGCGCCGACTTCCCCTTCGGCGAAGGCGAGCACCCTGAGGCCCCGAGCAGCCATTTCTTCCTTCTGCGCCAAAAGCGAAGCGCGGTCGATCTCGACCGCGCTGCCCGCAACGTCCATCCGATCCGCCATCTCGATGAGCACTTCCGACGCCCCTTTGACGAAGACATGGATCCGATCGCTGCCGTGATGGAAAGATGCAGCGTATTTTTGCTCGGGCTCGTAGGCGATCCTTGCAGCCAGCGGGAATCGGTCGTTCAGCTCTTCCTGTGCCAGTCCTGCCTTTCGCCCTGCTGCAAGAAGCGCCACGTCGACCGTGTCGCCGGCGGCGACCCAGAGATCGTCCCGGCGAACGAGGCTTCCTTCGTTTGCGAGCAGTGCAGCGCGTAGCAGCCTGCGCGCCCTCTCGCGGACCAGGTCGCCGTCCAGGCCGCTCGCCCTGATCTCGCACCTGTCGAGATCGGCATGGGCGTCCAGGGCGATGTCTGTGCCATCAGGCAGGCGAATTTCGGTCACCGTCTGTACGTTGCTGGTCAAGGTACCCGTCTTGTCCGTGGCGATCATCGTGGTCGAACCCAGGACCTCCACGGCCGGCATGCTTCGGACGATGACGTTGCGGGCAGCCATCCGTCGCATGCTGACGGCAAGCGCGACGGAGATCGCGATCGGAAGCCCTTCAGGAACAGCGCTCACCGCCAGACCTACGGACATCATGACAAGATCGTGCAGAGGGAGGCCCCGCATCAGGCCCGCGACGACCAGCGCCAAAGCTGCCAATCCCACGAAAACCGCGAGCGCGTTCGTGAACCTGGCCAGACGGGCGACGAGCGGGGGCTGCGACGAACTGGCTCTTCCCAACTCGGCGGCGATGCCGCCAAGCATAGTCGCCGTGCCAGTGGCGGTCACGACGCCCTGGGCTCGTCCGCGCGTGACCAGGGAGCCCGCGAGCAGCAGCATGGAACTGGGAGTTTCATCCGACGAGCCTTCGACGGAGCGCCCCTTGGGGACAGGCATCGACTCGCCGGTCAGAAGCGATTCGTCGCACCGGAGATCACTTGCATCGACAAGCATCAGATCGGCAGGGATTCGGTCGCCGGATTCCAGAAGAACGAGATCGCCGACGACCAGCCGCTTGGCTTCGATCCGGCAAGCCACGCCGTCCCGGATGACCCTGGTCGACGGCTGCTCGAGCTTGCGAAGGGCGGTGGCCGCCCGATCCGCAGAATACTCCTGGAACGTGCCGATTGAGGCATTGATCAGAAGCACGACGAGAATGAACAGGGCGTCTTCGATCCTGCCGGTCGCAAACGAGAGCCCCGACGCCAGCAAAAGGATGTAGATGATCGGGTTGCGAAATTGAACGAGGAAGACCTTCAGCGGCGATGGGGGCTCAGGCTCGGGCAGCGTGTTTGGCCCGAGCTCGGCAAGGCGTTGCTCGGCCTCGACGCTCGTCAGTCCGTTCGCTCTGGGCGTCGTGGGGGCGGGTGTCTGCGCCGTGAGATTCATGATGGGCTCCGGGCTTGTCGCAACGATTCATTGAAAGCTCGCGCGACAGCCTACGTGCACCCGCGCATGGGTCATTGACCGGGATCAAGGAGTTTCGACCGGACTGAGATATGCTGCAGACGATTTGTGGATCGCGGCTTATGCGGCCACTCCGTTTCGAAGACGCTGCGCTTGGATCGGTATTCCGACGGCATTGCGTAGACCCAGATTGATCCTGCAAGATTGAAAGGCAATCAAAATGAATAAAGGCTCGGCACAGAGCGTGTTGCAGACTATGAAGAATGATCTTCTCCGTCGTCTTGGAGCGATCGATGCAGATCTCTGCGTGGCACTCGAGAAGGACAGCGAGGAGCGCGCGACCCAGGTTGAGAACGACGAAGTTCTTCGCGAGATGCAAGCCGAGGGGCGCGATCAGATCGCGGCCATCGACGCGGCGATCGACCGGCTGAACGGCGGCACATATGGGCAATGCGCCAAGTGCCACCATCCGATCGGCAATGAGCGGCTTGCGGCCGTTCCCTACACGCCGTTCTGCATCGATTGCGCAAAATCGTTCCGCTGAATTCTAATCGATGGGAGGGTGAGAGGTGGCTACAGCGGCGGCTTGGAGGGCTGGCAGGTGGACGTGGCCTCACGGCGGCATGTCGCGACTGAGGGCGGCAGGCTCCCGGTCGGGCCTTCTGGTGCTGTCGTCGCTCCTTGCGCTTGTGGCCGCACTCCTCTTTTATCTCGCGGATCATGGCCTTGGATATCGTTCAGTTCTCGTGGGCTGCACCAGCCTGATCCTGCTGTCTCTTTGTATTGAGATCGCCAGGAAGCTGCGGAAAGAGGAATACGGCCTGGACCTGATTGCGGCCCTGGCCATGGGGTCCTCCTTGTGGTTCGGCGAATATCTTGCCGGCGCGATCGTCGGTCTCATGTATTCCGGCGGTCAGTTTCTGGAGGCATACGCACACCGTCGCGCCGACGAGGGCATGTCGGCTTTGCTGGCTCAAGTTCCGCGAACGGCCCTGCGGCTTGCCGGAGCCGGTCTCGAAGAAATTCCGATCGAGACGGTCGCAGTCGGCGACATGCTCCTGATACGCAAGGGCGACGTCGTACCGGCCGACGGGGCCCTCGTCGGCGATGCCGCGACGATCGACCAGGCGGTGCTGACTGGAGAGCCTTTCCCGGTGCGCATTGCCAGGGGCGGCAAGATTTCGAGCGGCGCCACGAACGAGGGGGACGCTATCGAAATCCTCGTTCTGAGCCGCGCCGAGGACAGCACCTATGCCGGAATAGTCAGGCTCGTGGAAGCATCGAGACGTTCCAAGGCGAAGCTGATGCGCCTGGCCGACCGGTTTTCGGTCTGGTTCCTCTTCGCCACGGTAGCGATTGCAGGAGGCTCGGCATTCATGTCCGGAGATCTTTCAAGGATCGTGGCCGTGCTGGTCGTCGCCACCCCCTGTCCGTTGATCCTTGCCGTACCCGTCGCACTTGCGGCCGGCACTTCAAAAGCCGCCAAGGAGGGCGTTCTGGTGAAGGGTGCGGGACCTCTCGAGGCACTCGCCCAGGCCACAGTGGCGGTGTTCGACAAGACGGGGACGCTCACCGCGGGACAGCCGGAAGTCGGCGTGATAGCGGGTCCGGAGCATCCCGACAGAATCCTGCGGCTCGCCGCCTCGCTGGACCAGGCGTCGGGGCACGTGGTTGGACGCGCGCTGGTGGACGAGGCGCATAGACGTGGGTTGGTACTGAGCCGCCCATCGGAGGTGACCGAGACCGCGGGATCCGGAATTTCCGGAATCGTCGATGGCGTGCGTGTCGGCGTCGGAGGAGACACGTATTTCGGAGAGGCGCCGCCGTCCGGGCCTAACGGGTCAGGCAGTGCAATGCGTGTAAAGGTGCTATTTGACGGCACGCCCGCTGGCACGATCACGCTCGAAGACCGTCTTCGAGGAGATGCTATCCAACTCGTCGCCCAGCTCAGGGCGTCAGGAATCTCTCGAGTAGTCCTGGCTTCTGGTGACGAGTTGGCTATCGCGACAGCCATAGCTCGCGCGCTGGGTTTGGACGAGGTCGCGGCGAGGCTCGCTCCAGCAGACAAAGTCGCAGTCGTCGAAAAGGAACGCGTCCACGGGAAAGTGCTGATGGTCGGCGACGGCGTGAACGACGCGCCAGCGCTGGCGGCAGCCGACGTCGGAATCGCGGTCGGCGTCGAGAACCTTGCGGCGGCCGCGGAGGCCGCGGATATCGTGCTCGTCCGCGACGACCTCACCAGGATAGCGACGGCGATAGGCATTGCGCGTCGTTCGCGCAAGATCGCGCTTCAAAGCATCTATGCCGGCATAGGTCTCTCGCTCCTCGCGATGGGGTTCGCAGGAGCGGGCTACCTTCCGCCGGTCGGCGGCGCATTGCTTCAGGAGGCCATCGACGTCGCGGTCATTCTCAACGCCCTTCGCGCCCTCTAATGGGCGAGAAGCACCGGCAGTTCGGCCTTGACGAGCAGTTCCCGAGTGACGCCGCCGAGGATGAACTCACGAAGCCGGGAATGGCCAAATCCGCCTGCGACCAGGAGGTCTGCCTTTCGTTCTAGAGCGGCCGATTGGATGGCAGCGGTCGCGGTCTCGCCGCCTGCCTGGATCGCAACGTCTTCCACGTCCAATCCTGCGTGCTTCAAAGAAGAGATCAGGAGTGCGCGGTTCGCCTCGTCGATCTCCTTGTCGTCGGTGATCGAGATGACCTGCACCTTGGTCGCACGCTCGATGAAGATGTGTGAGCAGGAAAGGGCACGTGCTGCGGTGGCGCTGCCGTCCCAGGCAATGGCGATCGTGTCCACACGAGAGCAGACGCTGGTCGCAGGAAATAGCACGAGTGGACGGCCGCTCCCGAACAGCAGCGTCTCGGAAAACTGTGGGGACAGTTCCGAAGTCTCGACGATGGATAGGTCATGGCACCTGGCAATTTCGGAAAAGCGTTCATAGACAAACGGTTCCCTGACCTCGAATCCGTGGATTCGCACCTCGAAGCCAGTTTCCGAAACAGCGTCGGCGACGTGTGCCCGCAGCGAAGTCCCGCTGTCTCGGCTATACCCCTCTGCTCGTTCCCGCCATGTGTCGACATCGATAAAGGTGGGGAAGGGCTGATGGACCTGAGGGATTCGGACTTGCGGGATGCTGGCGACGAGATCGGCGTCGTTCTGCCGAGCGAGGTCGATCGCGTTGTCGATGATGGTGAACGAACTCGGGTCGGGATAGGTTGACAACGGAAGATGGAACTGCGGCTTCATGCTGGACTCCTGAGGTTATACTGCCGTCATGATGCATGCCGTCGAGAGAGTTCGCATTGCGCTTTGTCAATGTCGCGGCTCAATGAAGCTCCTATAATCGTGCCTTCATCAAAGCTGGAGGACTCGGCCATGGCGATCAAGCTGACAGAGATCAACCCCGGTGAGTGCTACCGGATCCTTGAGAAAGAGCGCTTCGGTCATTTAGCATGCTGCAAGGATGGACAGCCTTACGTGGCGGCGATCTATTTCGCCTTTTCCAGCGGCGTCGCCTATAGCTTCACCATGCCCGGCAAGAAGCTCGACTGGATGCGGGGAAACGACAAGGTCTGCCTTCACGTCGAGCAGCGTTCGAGCGTCGGCGGGTGGACGAGCATCGTCGTCGAAGGCAGGTTCGAGGAATTTCCCGACAGCGACGCGCGACGAAGCGAAAGGCTTCATGCGTGGTCGCTTCTCCAAAAGTTTTCGGACTGGTGGGAGATCGGCTCTATGAAGCCCCAGGAGCTTCCCATGCACGATGGCTCTCCTCACGTCTTCTACGGCGTTGCCGTCACGGCCGTGTCGGGACGCAGCGCAGTCAGAACGGAATGACCGTCGAGGCTCGAGCCGAACCTACATCCCACAATCGGAGCACCACATGCCATATCTACGCGGCCTATATCCAAGCGCCACATTTAACTTCAACCTCGCACCCGCGTTTCGCTCGGGCGCTCTGATTCACGACGAGATTTTTGCCGGGTCAGCCACGGTCACTGCAGATTTGACGGCGTCCGCCGCCCGGCGAGGGCTTCGATGCCTTGAATTTCTGACTCGACTTGCCTGCAGTATCGACCACGCCGATGCGGTCGAGGTTCTTTCGGACTATGTTGAGAGCGAGTTGGAAGAGTATCCCAGGGAGGTGGCGCGGCTGTGGGAGGCCGGGTCACGAACGTTGTCGCAAGCCGCCGAACTGTGTCGCGACGTTGCCGCCGGTCAGGCCAGTGAGGCTGAAGCGAAAAGGCTCTTGTGAAGCGCACAGCGTCACCGGGTTGTTCGCAAGACGAGGATGGAGCATGGTGCGCGCTGCACGACGTGATCCACGACCGAGCCGAAGACCCGGTCGAGCACGTCGTCCCGGTGAGAAGCGATCACGACGAGATCGGCGGTGATCTCCTTCGCGATGGCGACGATGATCTGAGACGGGTTACCCGCGCGGACGTGTATCGAAGCAGCAGTGTCAGCCGACCGCAGAGCTTCCGAAAGTCTGGTCTCGGCGGCGGCCATCACCTCGATCGCCCAATCATCCGGCGAGGCCGACGACGGTAGGCCCTCCACCACGTGAACGAGGTGGAGGCTTCCGTTGGGGGTGAGCTGCGCGCGGGCCGTTTCGACGAGCTGGAGCATGCGTTGCCGGGATCCCCGGCCGATGGCGCAGACGACGGTGGCGAACATGTCAGTATATGTCCTTTCCAGACAGGCTAACGAACTCGGTCGTCAGTCCATCGTCATGCGCTTCCTTGAGAAGACGATCGGCGCTCATGATGTCGAGACACATGGTGCCAGTGAAGGATTGCCGGAGCGCGCAGCAGAAATGGTCTCTCGCCCATGCCTGGCCTCGCGGCGTCGCCGCCGTCACCTCCCAGCGATCCTCGTCCCGACGTCCGAGAACAAGGTCTGCGGAGGTTCGCTCGACCGGGGGAATGGTCATGGCTGCGTCGGTTGCTGTCTTGCAGGTCTTTTCGTGTTCGCGCATGTCCGTCTCCTTTGGATGAGGTCGTGGCGCTGTGTCCAGGAGCCTATCTGCCCCAAGGCAATCCGTCTTTGACGAGCATCAATCCGGATGCTTCACCAGGATCAAGCCAAGGTCGGGGAGGCGATGATGAGATTCTGATTGTGGAGGGACACGTTTAGGGCAATTGGTGCTTGACGAGTAAGCCGTACGCTTCGCCTCGGGGTTGGGCCACGCCCGCGGGCGCTGCGGGTCGCGATAGTCTATGCGCCGAGCCCGGCTTCACCGGCTACACGCGACGGAGGTTTCGCAACGCGATCGATCGCCAAGATCAAAATATCTCGATGGCGAAGGCGGCCGCATCCGATGCGTCACCAGCGTCTCTTGTGGATGCAAATGAGGCCATCCTGCAGCAACTCTTAGGCGTCCGACTGCTATGGATCCGTCGTCTAGCTTGTCTTTGACCTTCGTCAACGTACGATCGCCTGCGGCGGCGTAGGTTCGTGACAACAGTAGGAATTGTCATGGCCAATCCCATTCTCCATTTCCACGGCGCCGCGGGGTCGGTCACCGGATCATGTCTCCTTCTAGAGACCGGTGGCACGCGCATTCTGATCGACTGCGGAATGTTCCAGGGCTCGAAGTCTGAGAAGGAGCTCAACTATAAGCCATTCCCCTTCGAACCATTGCGGATCGACGCCGTGCTGCTCACGTACGCGCACATCGACCACTCGGGCCTGCTTCCGAAGCTCGCGAAGGCGGGATACGGCGGGCCAATCTTTGCAACGGCAGCAACGATCGACCTTTGCACGATCATGCTGCAGGATTCGGGTCACATCCAGGAGTCGGAGGTCCGACAGCTCAACCGAAGGAATAGCAGAAGGGCGCGAGAGACGGTGGAGCCCATCTATACCGCCGACGACGCCCGCAGCATGCTGCCGCAGTTCATCGCGGTCGAGTATGGCGAGTGGCGGGAGACCGTCGGCGGCGTAAGGTTCCGCTACTGGAATGCCGGACATCTGATGGGTTCGGCATCCATCGAAGTCGAGACGCCCGGCGCCGACGGGGCGACAAGAATTTTGTTCTCGGGCGACGTCGGCGCGAGCAACAAGCTGTTCGAAAACCTCCCTCTGGCGCCTTCCGGGGTCGATTACCTCATCTGCGAAAGCACATACGGAGACAGGGAACGGGAAGAGTACGCCCTGAAAGATCGACGGGACCGGCTGCGCGAAGTGGTGGCGAGCTCGAACAGCCCCGGCGGGGTTCTTCTCATTCCCTCCTTTGCCGTCGAGAGGACGCAGGAGGTGCTGACCGATCTCGTCGCCCTCATGGGGGAGGGAGAGGTGCCGCGGTGCCCTATCATGATAGACTCGCCGCTCGCGTCGCGAGCGACCGAGGCGTTCAAGAAGCATGTGGCCAACCTCGGTCACGGCAAGGCGTTCCTTCGCGCGCTCAACGCGCCGAACGTCCGTTTCACCGAGACGGCCGAGCAGTCGAAGGCGCTCGATCTCGTCCGGGGCTTTCACATCATTATCGCGGCAAGCGGAATGTGCGAGGCGGGGCGGATCCGCCACCGCCTGAAGAACTGGCTCTGGCGACGGGAATGCACCGTGCTGTTCGTCGGCTTCCAGGCGGCGGGGACGCTTGGCCGCATCCTGCAGGAGGGCGCAACCGACGTCCGCATCCAGGGCGAGGAGATTCACGTCTGCGCCAGGATGGCCACGCTCGACGCCTACAGCGGACATGCGGATGCAAGCGAACTGGATGCGTGGGTTGCCGAGCGGGAGCCGATCCGGAACGCGGTCTTCCTTGTCCATGGAGAGGAGAGCGCTCGTGAAGCGATGGCCGCGCGTCTCTCGAAGCAAGTTTCCGCAAAGGTCGTCTGCCCGTCGCTGGACGACGCCTACGAGCTTTCACCGGCGGGCCCACGCCTCATCGAGGACAGGACGCCCGCACGTATCAAGCCGGTCGTGCCCGGCAGGCCCGACTGGAACAACGACTATCAGCGGTTCGTTTTGGACCTGTCCGATCGTCTGAAATCCGTCGCCGACGAAAAGGGCCGCGCCATCGTGCTGCGCAGGCTTCGACGCGCACTGGACCCGGACGATGCTCCGGCGGTCCAAGGGAGGAGAGACGGCAATGTTAATCATGGATCGTGACTGCAAGCGCGGCGGGGAACGCTTCGCGATACCGAGCCAGGGGGAGGTGCAAGGCAAGCTTGTCGTCCTGGAGGTCGTCGCTATAACCTGCCTGCGGGAGGTTCTCGCTTCGAAGAATGCCTTTGCGGTCGCCGCGTTGAAGAAGAAGGTTCTGCGGGCGATGAAGGTGCAGTGCGCGCCGTTCGGTCTGTCGTCGGAAGACGAGAAGGCCGCCTTGGAGTACGCATGCGAGTTCTTCGAAGAGGCAAGCAAGGAGGCAGGCAGGCAGGGAGCAACGAAGGTGGCTACGAAATCTGCTGGGACTGCACGCCCTAAGGGTTCGGTCCATGGATAGGGTTGCCGTCACTTTCAACGCCGGGTCCTCCAGCCTAAAGGTCGGCGTCTTCAGGCTGAAGGACGGTCGGGCACTCCGGCTGGGAGGCGGTGTTGCCACGCTCGGAGACCAGTCAAGATTCACCTTCCGATTTTCTAACGGGGACGAGACTGTCGATCTTCCGTCCGGGACAGCGATCGACGCGCGGCTGGTTTCGCAGGTCGTCGATTGCATCGTCCGCAGAGGGTTCGACCCCGTGGTGGCCGGCCATCGCATCGTCCACGGCGGACGGGTCTTCGATGGCCCCGTTCTACTGGAGCCCGAGGTCGTCCTCAGAATGGAGGATCTGAGGCACCTCGCGCCGGTGCACCTCCCTCCGGCGCTTGCGATCGTCCGCGCAGTGCGGAGCGCATATCCGGACATACCGCAGACGGCGTCCTTCGATACCGCGTTCCATTCGTCGCAGAGCAGTCTTGCCGCACGGCTCGCCATTCCAAGAGAGTTGCATGACGCCGGGATCCGCAGATACGGCTTCCACGGTCTTTCCTATAAGTACGTCGCCGGCGAACTCAGGAAACACGATCCCGACCTGGCCGCCGGCCGTGTCATCTGTGCGCATCTTGGAAGCGGCGCGAGCCTTTGCGGAATGGTCGACGGCGTGAGCATAGACGCCAGCATGGGCTTCTCCCCGCTGGACGGAATTCCGATGTCGACCCGGCCTGGTTCCCTCGACCCCGGCGCTGTCGTCCACCTTCTGCGCAACAATTTCCACGACGCGGATCGTCTCGAGGATTTCCTCTATCACAGTTGCGGGTTGCTCGGCGTCTCCGGCAAAAGCGGCGACGTCCGTGTCCTGCTGGAGGACTTCCATCCGGCGTCCAGGGAAGCCCTCGATCTCTTCTGCTTCAGGACCGCCGGCGAGATAGGAAGGCTCGCGGTCTCTCTGGGCGGGGTCGACGCCATCGTCTTCACCGCCGGCATAGGCGAGCATCAGCCGGAGATACGCAATGGCGTCGCCCACCATCTGGGTTGGCTGGGTCTCTCGTTTAGCGAGCCGGCGAACAAGATGAACGCGACCGTAATCAGCGCGAGAGAAAGCGAAATCGTCGCCCTCGTCATTCCGACCGACGAGGAACAGGTGATCGCCGACGAAGCGATCGAAGTCATCAGCCGCCACAAGCTTTGAGGATACATCATGCCTGAACGTAACAGCCTACCTCCCACCGAGCGCGAGCTCGAACTCATCGACCGCTACTGGCGGGCCGCCAACTACCTGTCCATCGGACAGATCTACCTCATGGACAATCCGCTTCTGCGCGAGCCGCTTCGACCGGAACACATAAAGCCCCGCCTTCTCGGACATTGGGGAACGACGCCCGGCCTCAATTTCATCTACGCCCATCTCAACCGCGTCATCAAGGATCGCGACGGAGATGTCCTTTATGTGTGCGGGCCGGGCCACGGCGGGCCGGGAATGGTGGCGAACACCTATCTGGAGGGAACATACAGCGAGGTCTATCCCGACATCTCGCAGGATGCCGATGGCATGCGCAAGCTGTTCAGGCAGTTTTCCTTTCCCGGTGGGATACCGAGCCACGTTGCGCCGGAGACCCCCGGTTCGATCCACGAAGGCGGCGAACTCGGATATGCACTGGTCCACGCCTTCGGCGCCGCGTTCGACAATCCGGGCCTCGTGGTAGCCTGCGTGGTCGGCGACGGCGAAGCGGAGACTGGCCCGCTTGCGGCGGCCTGGCATTCGACGAAGTTTCTCAATCCTGCTCGCGACGGCGCGGTGCTGCCGATCCTGCATCTCAACGGCTACAAGATCGCCAATCCTACGATCCTGTCGAGGACAAGCGACGGGGATCTCCGCAGCCTGTTCATCGGACTCGGCTATGAGCCGATCTTCGTAGAGGGTCACGAGCCGGCGGACATGCATCGGCAGATGGCGGCCGCCTTCGACAGGGCCTTCGACATCATCGAATCCTTGCAGGCGTCGGCGAGGAACGGGTCGCCCGCGGCCGGCGTGCCGCGGTGGCCGATGATCGTGCTTCGCAGCCCCAAGGGGTGGACCGGGCCGAAGGAGGTCGACGGCAAGAAGGTGGAGGGTTTCTGGCGCGCCCATCAGGTGCCTGTCGCCAATTGCCGCGGGGATGCCGGCCACCGAAAGATCCTCGAAGACTGGATGCGTAGCTATGATCCCGATGACCTGTTCGAAACGGACGGGCGGCCCAAGGACGAGTTGCGGGCCATGGCGCCGACCGGTGAGAAGCGCATGGGAGCGACGCCCTACGCAAACGGTGGACGGTTGCGCAAGGAGCTGCAGCTACCAGACATTCGCGACCACGCGGTCGCGATCGACGTTCGTGGCGCTTCCCAGGTCCAGTCGACAGAGATTTTAGGACGGTATCTGCGGGACGTCATGCGGCTCAATGCAGATGCCAAAAACTTCCGGATCTTCGGGCCGGACGAGACCGAGTCGAACCGGCTGGGTGCCGTCTTTGAGCAGACGGACCGTGTCTGGATGCAAGAGATCGAAGGGTACGATGTCCATCTTGGCAGAGACGGACGGGTCATGGAGGTTCTCAGCGAACATCTCTGCCAGGGCTGGCTGGAGGGATATCTCCTTACCGGCCGCCACGGGCTTTTCTCATGCTACGAGGCCTTCATCCACATCATCGACTCGATGTTCAACCAGCACGCCAAGTGGCTCAAGGTTTCGCGAGAATTGGAATGGCGGGAGCCGGTATCGTCTCTCAACTACCTCCTGACGTCCCATGTCTGGCGACAGGACCACAACGGCTTCTCGCATCAGGACCCCGGCTTCGTCGATCTGGTCGCCAACAAGAAGGCCGACATCGTCCGCATCTATCTACCGCCGGACGCCAACACGCTGCTGTGGGTCGGCGATCATTGCCTGAAGACATACGACCGCGTCAACGTGATCGTCGCCGGCAAGCAGCCGGAGTCCCAGTACCTCACGATCGACGAGGCGGTGAAGCATTGCGAGGAGGGCATTGGCGTCTGGGAGTGGGCCAGCTTCGAGAAGGATTCGATCGCGCCTGACGTCGTGATGGCCTGTGCGGGAGACGTGCCGACGATGGAGACGCTCGCGGCCGTGATGCTGTTGCACGAGGCGATACCCGACTTGAAAATCAGGACGGTGAACGTCGTCGACCTGCTTGCAATGCAGGACCCCCAGCAGCACCCCCATGGTCTCGACGACGCGCGGTTCGATGGTATCTTTACGAAAGACAGGCCGGTCATCTTCGCCTACCACGGCTATCCCTATCTCATCCACCGGTTGACGTACCGGCGCACCAATCACGGCAACATCCACGTGCGCGGGTTCATGGAGGAGGGCACCACGACGACGCCGTTCGACATGACCGTCTTGAACGAGCTGGACAGGTATCATCTCGCTCTCGAGGCGATCGCGCGGGTGCCCGATCTCGCCGAAAAGGTCCCAGACGTGATCGCAGACCTGCATGCAAAGCTCGACGAGCACCGGGCGTTCGTGCGGGAGCGTGGAGAAGATATGCAGGAGATCCAGAATTGGCGCTGGGCACGCTCCTCCCAGGGTGACTGATGACCGGAATTGGGTATCAACTGCCACCAGCCATACTGTCGCGGCCAGGCCGTCCAGCAGGAGAGACGATTCGAGTGCGAGGTAGCAGCCTCGCGCTCGGCGGGATTTCCGCGTGAAAAGAAAGGCTTTTTAGCGTCAGATTCAGCCTGTTTGACCCCTTCTCGCTCTGCAGCGGATGCGATTCCATCGCGTCCTCGAGGCCGGCGCATCCAGTATTTATCAACGCGGCGAGGCGGCACTCGTCGATCGCTAATGGCATTGCAGCAGTGTGTCGCGAATACGAGGAACCGTCCGTTCGTTGTCTCAAATCCTGCTAAGGCTGCATGCTTACGCATCGACCGGCGTGCCTGATGCCACACTTGGTCGGCTCCTGAGACGCCCACGCGCGAAGGCGGCCTACGTGGTGCTCCTTGCGCGGCTTGATCCACGTCAATGCGCTCGACGTGTGTTGGCTCCCTAATTGTCTGGTCAACAAGGAGATAGTGTGATGCTTGCCAGAGACATCATCATGGCGACCCTGGTGGTGGCGATCGACGATGGACGCAACGTCAGGGAAGCCGTCGAGATCGTTAACGCCAACAAGATTGGCGCGGTGCCCATCGCCAATGGCGAAGGTCGGTTCGCGGGCATTGTCACCGAGGGAGACCTGTTGCGCCGGGTGGCGTCGTCTTGGACGAGACGGGCGGTACCACATACGCGCGACCGTGAAGATGCGCTGTCGGCCTACGTGAAGGCCCGAAACTGGCGCGTCAAGGACGTGGTGTCGACGCCCGCCCTCAGCGCGGCCCCGACCGCCACCGCAAGCCAGCTCGCCGAAAAGGGAGATCTGCAGGGCATTGCCAGAGCGCGCAAGCAGCCGCCATGGCCCTGTCGTCGGTCAGCGTGATCGGCAACTCGTTGCGGCTGCGACGCTCGTCGATCGACTAGGTGGCCCGGCGGTTATTCCGCCGGATCACGACGTTCCAAACGCCCGTCCCCCACGAAATACGGCGTGCAGGGCGAGCCGAAGAAATTAAAGGAGAGATGACATGAAAACGAATAGATTGCCACACAGGACACTGCTGGCCGCGCTTGTTGCGTTCGGTGCAGCAGGTTCCGCGCTTGCACAGACGAACGATTCCGACCCGCACCATCCCGCAGACGCGTCGCAGGCAGCCTCGCCATCCGGAACGGATGCCGTGGCTGGACAGGGCCACGGAGCAATGCCTGGTGCCGACATGGTGCCTGGCGGGATGATGGGGCGGGATATGATGCAATCGGGCATGATGGGAAGCATGCCGGCCATGGGCATGCGGGGGCACATGATGAAGATCATGTTTGCAATCGCCGACGCGGACGGAGACGGCGCCTTGTCCTTCGAGGAGGTGACTGCGATCCACAAGCGTGTATTCGACGCGGTTGATTCGAACAAGGACGGCAAGGTCACGCCCGAGGAGATGCAGACCTTCACGCGGCAATAGGTGCTTGGCTATGACAAGGATTGGGGGCAAGGATTTCAACCGCTGCGAACTTGGCTGTTCTGCCGGTACCTTCCGCCAATCGGCCTCGGACTTTCCATCGTCGAGGCCTCGGAGCTCTCCCGGCAGCTTTCCGAGATGCTGCTGTTCGGGAGTGGCCGACCCCTCGTGCTGTTTCCCGCCACCAGCGTCTGCTCTCGTGTAGATACGACCGCCATCGCCTGGGATGGCGGCGCCACCGCGCCGCCGACCGGCGGAAGTTAGCCCGCTCCCGCGAACCCCATCGCGAGGAGCGAGAGACCTATGCCGGCATGGATGCTTTGAAGCGCGATCTTGCGGGAACGACGCGCGATGCCGATCGCCGTCGCTATCCTGGTGAGGTCGTCGCGGACGAGTACTATATCCGCGGCCTCCGCTGCCGCCGCAAGGTTCTCGACGCCGACCGCGATTCCGACGTCGGCTGCCGCCAGCGCTGGCGCGTCGTTCACGCCGTCGCCGACCATCAGCACTGTCCCGTGGACGCGCTCCTTTTCGACGACTGCGACTTTGTCTGCTGGAGCCTCGCCGCGATCTCGTCCAAACCCAATGATTCGACGCCGTATGGAGCGTTGGTGGTTTAGCGACAGCCGAGATAAAGCAGTACAGGCACGCGCGCTATTGCCTCTCGCCATCGGCAAGCCTCAAAAGTCGCGGAGGGTCCGTCAGCGTCAACTTCTGACGCCCGCCCTCGACTATGCCCTTGGATTCCCAGGCGCTCAGTATGCGAGAGACCGTATGCAGGGTGGTGCCTGTCATCTCGGCTATGTCCTGGCGCGATATCGGGAAGTCAATGCGTATGCCCTCCTGCACGGCCCTTCCAGCCTGTTTTGAAAGGCGAAGTACCGCATGGGCGACCCGCTTCTCGACTTCCTCCGTCGACATCTCCCGTATGCGTGTGTGGGCCTCCTCGAGGCGCTGTCCGATCGTTTGCATCGCGGTCATTGCCAAGCGGGGGTTCTGCTCGACGAAGCATGACCACATCTCGGTCGGCCACCCGATGATGAGGCTTTCAGCCGCAGCCCGCGCCGTGCCGGGATAGTCGGTGCGACGGAGGGCCATTGCGAAGCCGAAAAGGTCGCCTGGGTGCACCATGCGGACGATGATCTGCTGACCGTCAAGAGTGACTTGCGTGACCTTCAGCCTCCCATGAATAAGGAGGAAGAAAGACTTCGCATGCCCACCCTGCTCGAATACAGCGTCGCCCTGAGCGACCCGGCGCGGTGCCGCATGTTCGAGCATTGAATCCAGGTCCGGATCCGTCATGCGTTCAAACAATGACAGCGACTTCAAAACTGCGCGGTCAACCTTCATTGCTGCTCGTCTCCATGTACGCCTTCGTGGACCGGGCGAAAATGTCGGTCGCGGTTCTTCGGGCGAAGTCCGAGATGCTTTCCATCAGCGTCATGTGGCGGACGAGCCGAAATCCAAGATTGTCCGGCGGCGCCCCCACCGAGCATCCGCCGCCCTTTGGGTTGCGAATGAAACTGCTCATCGGGGCGCGGTGCTTGCCGGAAGCGATGAAGATGCCGCAGTCGGAAACTGGCGGTTTTTCGTTCCGGGTTCCTTGATCAAGATCAACTCGCCTGTTGCAGGTCGACGTCCATTCCCAGATATTGCCGCCGAAATCGACAAGCCCGGTGATGCTGATGCCGAATGTGCCTTTCGGCTGCGGGCGCGGGTCCATCGACGCGGCTCTCCGCGCCTCCCGCTCGTAGTCGGCAAGCCAACGTACGGCCGGATTCGTTTCATCCTCTGAAACGCCCAAGGCATCGTCCGGAAAACGGTCGGCGGCGGCGTGGGCGAATTCGAAGTCCGTGGGCAGGGTCCACGTCTGACCTGTCCGTTTGGACAGCCACGCCGCGTAGCGTACCGCGTCTTCATAGCTGACGCCGGTGACCGGCATGTCGGGCGTCACCGCGCCTTCCGGTTCGTCAGCAGGGATGCAGGCGCCGTCGTCGACGCATCGCCTGTACTCGCCACGGGTCGTCTGAAACTTCATGATCTGCAGGCGTGTGCGGACTTCGACGTCCTTGCGGGGCGCGTCGACCGCAAGACCGTTGCGAAAGTACTCGGCCGAGTCGCGATAGGCGAAGGTTCGACCCTCGATGAAGACAGATTGGGGAGACGGGAGAGCGGGGTCGACATCGTGGAACGGGACGAGCCCCGCCGCGACCGCGACCGCACCGGACAGGATCGCAAGCAGGGCAAGGGGAATGGCTATGGATATCGCCGAAACCTCGTCTTTCCCAGTCATTACTTATATCGCAGGTTGCGCCTCCTTGTGAACAGGTGGTGCGCGGGTCCTGTCAGCCCCGCGCACCCTCACTTCGGACCATCAACTGCCCGACGGAGCTCTGACCGAGGTCATGAGATCGTCGTCCCATTCGCCGGTGACCTTGAAGTGCGCCGCCGCACCCAGCTCGAAGGCTTCGATGAGGTTATGGTTCACATAAGCGTAGATGCCCGGCTGTGCGAATTTGCAGATCGCCGCTCCCGCGGTGCCGCCGGGAATGAACCAGGTTTCCTGGTCGATGTCCGGCACGTTGTTGAACTTGCCTGTGGCCCATACGTATTCGCCGTGACCGCCGATCAGGTGCGGACGCGTGTCGCGGTTTGCCTGCGAGTGGACTATCAGCACCGTCTCGTCGACTTTCGCGGTCATCGCATTGTCGCCCGTCAGAGCCCCGACGGCGCCGTTGAAGACGATGTGCGTCGGGGTCAAAGTCCTCATGACGGCGATCGTGTCCTCATAGGCCTCGCCGGGGCTATCGTATTTCTTGAACTTGCCGTTCTCGTCCTTCGGAATGTAGAAGTCCTGCTCGCCGACGTAGTAGACCTTGTCGTACACTACTGGTTTTCCGTGGCCGTCCGTGAGGCCTTCGCGCGGAAGCACCATGATCGCGCCGTTCATGCCCGAAGTGACGTGCCACGGCACCATGCCGGGAGGTGCGCAGTGGTAGACGAAGACGCCGGCCTTCGTGGCCTTGAAACGCAGCACCGTGCTTTCGCCGGGATTGACGATCGTCAGCGCGCCTCCGCCTAGCGCACCGGTGGCGGCGTGGAAGTCGATGTTGTGCTGCATCGTGTTGGAATCGGGATTGACGAGGGTCAGCTCGACGTAGTCGTCCTGGTGAACGACCAGGAGTGGGCCGGGAACCGATCCGTCGAACGTCATCGCGTTGACTTCGGTGCCGTCCTTGTCCAGCACCATCTTCTGTTCCTTGATGGTGAGGGTGAATTCCTTGATCCTCGGTCCGCCCATAGCCTTCTGGCCGTGTGCGTGGACGAACGGAGGCTTCACGAGTTCGACTTTCTCGCGCGGAAGCTTCGAGAGATCGACTTTCTTGCCGCTATTCTTGGCGCCGGGCGCTGCGTGCTCGTCGGCATGGGCGGGAGCGCTCGCAACCAGGATTGGGGTCAGCGCCCCTGCGACGGCTGCGCCCGTCAGCATCGTGCGTCTTGTCATCTGCAGAGTATTAGTCATGCCCCAATCTCCATTAGTTGAAGAGCGGGCGAACACCGCCCGGTTTCGAGGAGGAGAGTAGTAGAACCGGCACGGAACTCTTTGATTTGGAGCAAACTCCCTGTTTGCTGCACCGCAAAGTGACCGAGACTTTATTTGCGTAATCTCAACGACCTGCTCTTCGATGTCAGGCATTGCTGCGTGACAACTGGAGACAATGATCATGCAGAAGACCATGGACGCCGAACCGCGGGCTCCTCGCGGCATGTCGCGCGACGGCCTCGTCCTCTTTTCTTACGGGTTCCGTCCCTTCTTCCTAGCTGCCGCCTTATGGGCGATCCTGAGCATGCTGCTATGGACGAGCTTTCTGACCATGGACCTGCCGGTCGCCACCCAATACGGGACGCTTTACTGGCACGCACATGAAATGCTCTTCGGATTCGCTCCGGCGATCCTGACGGGCTTTCTTCTCACGGCCATTCCAAACTGGACGGGTAGACTGCCGATCGCCGGACGTCGGCTCATAGCTTTGTTTTCACTGTGGTGCGCGGGCCGGATCGCCATGCTTGTCAGCAGCTCGGTTGGCGTCATGGCCGCGGCGCTCGTCGACGGCCTCTTTCTGCCGGCCATGCTCGTGATTTGCACTCGGGAGGTCGTGGCCGGGAGAAAGTGGAAGGATCTGAAGGTCGTTGCCGGTCTCCTTGTCCTGTCTGTAGCCAATGCCTGCTTCCAGCTTCAGGTCGTGCAGGGGGAAAGCCCCGAGCTGCCGATCCGCCTTGGTCTCGGCGCCTACGTCCTGCTCGTGACGATCGTGGGCGGTCGTATCCTTCCAAGCTTCACGCGAAACTGGATCAACCAGTTCGGTCGCACCGACTTCCCAGTGCCCTACAACCGCTTCGACGCGACGACCATCACTATAGGAGCCGCCTCGCTGGGCGTCTGGTCCATCGGGCCAGAATCCTTCCTGAGCGGCCTGCTTGGGCTGGCTGCCACCGTGCTCAACCTCATCAGGCTCGTGCGCTGGCGTGGATGGACGACGTGGTCGGAGCCCATTGTATTCGTGCTCCACGCAGCCTTCGCCTTCGTTCCGCTTGGATTCGCGGCCATCGCGCTACAGGCCATAGGGCTTCCGGAACTCGCCGTCCTGCACGTCTTCGCGATCGGTTCTATCTCGCTGATGATGCTCGCTGTTATGACCCGTGCGAGCCGCGGCCACACAGGCAGAAAGCTGACGTCCGCACCTGTCACCAATATTTCCTACGTGGTGCTTGGCGCCGTTGCGCTCGTGCGACCTGCTGCCGAGCTTCTACCGGAATACAGCGCTCCGGTCTTGCTCGTGGCCGCGGCGGGCTGGATCGCGGCCTTTTCCCTCTTCATCGTGGAGCATGCGTCGATGCTGTGCACCGGCAGGAAGCCGTTGACCGTCCGAGGGAAGTAATTCCAGCGCGGATTGGCCATGAGCCTGCCAGCAGCCTAAGCGGTGCTTAGCGCCAGATCCGAAGCGGTGGCGATGGAATTGTATACGCCAAGGAGGCTGTTCGCGTCTCTCCGGTGAACGCCGGCTTCATCCTCGACCAGCGGAGAGCCGCCGGAATGGTGGTCGCGGGAATGAACTGGCCGCCGCAACGCGGATTGTTGTGCCGCCCGTGTTGTCCGACTTCGACATCCGCTCCGAACCTCCATCCTTCCCTGAATAGCGACCGTGTGAATGCGTTGGCGCTAGCCGTCAGGATCGCCTGGATCCTGCAGCAAGATGGGCGGGTGCATGCGCCATGCGCTCGCTCACCACAGCGCCGTCGGAAGCGATCACCGCGATCCATGTGCGGTTTCCGATGCGGACGGTCAGCCGGGTTCGTCCAGCGTCCTCACCCTCGCCCCGCTCCACCAAGCTGCGGACGAGGCCCAGCTTCATGTGACGTCGAAGGGCGTCGGGCGAGATGGCGAACCGGCGGGCCAGAAAAGCGGCGTCGATCGTCAGCTCCCCAATGTCAATCTGTTCTGCGCAGTCCATGCCGCGTTCACCTTTTTAATCATCGAGCGAAAAACGCTGCGCCATCTCCGGCGACCATGCCGGCTCGTAGACCAGATCGACCTGCGCCCGCCGCACGCCGGCGAGATGCTCTACGCGGACCTTGACCGCGTCGGCAAGAAACCCCGACGCTGGACAGAAGCGCGCCGTCGTCGTCATCTTGACGTTCACCATCCCGTCCCTCGCAACAAGAACTTCGTAGATCAGTCCGAGATCCACGATATTCGTTCCAACCTCCGGGTCCTCGATGTCCCGCAGGGCAGCAAGCACGTCCTCAGGCGTGAGTTCATGTTCTGGCACAGGCGGAATCCGATGGTGTCGCGCGGATCATGATACGATAGACCTTGCCGGTTTCATCGAAGTTGCCGACCCATTCGTGGCCGCGTTCCTTCAGCTCGTTGAAGAGGAAGACTGGTTCGCGGTTCAGAAGTGCGAACATCACCTCGCCGCTGTCCATCATCTCCAGCCTTGCAAGGATCCGCTCCATCGGCTCCGGCGGCGGTAGATCCGTGAGATCGAGGTTCCAGACCGGGTCCGGCCAGAGAGCCTCCTGTTCGGCCTCCTCCTGCGTCGGCGCGGGAACGAAATCGATTTCCCAGTCGTCGTCGGCGAGACGTCGCGCGGTATGTTCGAAACCGCGATCCGCGAGCTGCCGCATCAGCGGCTTTGGCTCGAATATCGCATGAAGCCTCACGCCTTCGCCCGGCTGAAGGTTGGCGAAGGTGTCCATGATCAGTTGAAAGGGCATCCCGCCATCGCGCAGGATCTGTCGTACGTCTAGTTCACGAAGCTGAACCATTGGCGTCACCTCTATGGTTGCCGGCGAAGAAGAAAGCCGGGTGTTTGAAGGGAGATTTCTTGGCGTCCGCGTCGACGCCAGCCAGAGCTCGCGACAGGGCCAACTCAGTCGCGAGCGCGGCCGTCGAAAAGGTTTGCGCGAAGGCGGCGATCCTGAAGACATCGTCAAGTCTGAGGAAAATGGCGCCGGACGCGACGATCACCGCGCAGTAGAAGACGCTGAACCAGACGGACGAGCGGGCGCCGTTCACCAGATCCGCCAGCTTCGGCGTGGGCCGGCGTCCGAGAAGCGGACCGAACGCTTCGATCCAGGTGAGGAAGGGAACTATCTTGAGAAGCTGCGCCAGGCCCAGACCGGTCAGCCAACCGAACACGAAGAGATAGCCCAGCGCCGCGAACGTTGTCGGACCGGAATGGAGTGCGAGCGCGGCGGGAAAAAGTGCTGCGGATACGCCGAACATGGCGAAGGCCGGGAGCGACCAGTAGGTATTCGGTTCCAGAATCCTGCGCCGGCGGCCCCAGTAGGCCCTCGCCAGTTCGGCAAGGTACGCGGCAGCGGCCACCGGGAACGCCAGCGTCGCCAGCAGCGCGACGGCGCCGGCAACGGCCTCGTCGAAGGCAATAGACGCCGCAGCCGCCGCGAGAAGGCCGACGACGGCGAAGCAACTGCGACGAAGTGTGTCCGAATGCCTCATGTCGTCGGACAGCAGAAACATGGGCAGCAGCTTGTAGCTCACGCCGATCGCGGCGAAAGTCATCCAACCGACAAGCCCGAGACCTGCGTGCAGCGGCGCGGCGGCGACGACATACGAGACGAGCGGGAAGGCTTCGGCAACGCCGGAAACGACGACCGCGAAGAATGCCCCTAGTGCGACGGTAGCGACAAGGCTGGCGATGGCGAGAAGGACGAATCGCGACGCCTCGTGCGCATGCCGTCCCCGCCAGAACAGTGTGAAAAGAGCCGCCGCGATCGAAAGGAACGAGACGGCCAGCGTAGCGGCGGCGGCGCACATTACCGGACCCGCGAGCGCCGAACCGACGCTCGTCAGTCCGAAGCCCGACAGGAGCAGGACCAGGCCCACGACCATTCCGCAGAGGACGACCAGCCCAAGGCTGCCTTTCGGAAGTTCGAGACCTGTCAGAACCGGGCCGAACTGCAGGAGTGCACCTATCATCAGCAGGGCAAGCCAACCGATGGTGGTCGAGTGCACGATGATGAGCGAACGAGGATCGGCGACGTCCAGCGACGGCGACCAGCCTCCTGCCGCCAGCAGGCCCTCCGCAAACAGCAGAAAGAAGAGCGCCGCTGCGAAATAGGACATCGTCCAGCGCGATAGGCTCGTCCCCGTAGGGATCATCGTGCTTCTCCGTTCTAGTGGCTTCCGCAGCAGCAGTCGCAGCCCGCGTCGAGCCTGGTGATCTCCACGCGCCAGACTTCAGGCCCTTGCTCCAGATATTCCCAGGAGAACTTGCCAGGCAGCGCGGTTTCGAGCTGGTACTGGAGAGGGCGCGGCTCGTGATCGCTCGTGATGTGCAGCACGCCGCCCGGCGTCAGGGTGTGAAGCGTTCCGAAAATCTTCGGATGACGTTCGCCGGGATGCAGGGTCCGCACATCGATGTGCGAGACTTCGCTTGCTTGAGTTTGCGCCTCAGACATGTGACTCGAATTCCTTTCGATCGCCGCTTTCTGTCTATGACGGAGCGGCGGCTCGCCCCGATCGGTCCTGAAGATACTCGGCAGATGCCCATCGAACTTTGACAGCGAGCAAACACCAGGAAGGTTTCAGACAATCTGCGGTCGCGTTCATTGACTTATGACAAGGAAAGTCTCGCTGCCGACGGTCATAAGGGGGGACGATGAAATCCAGGGACAAGAAGATGTCGAACGCGCTTGTGGCCAAATACGGCGAAGCCCGCCTCCCACGTTACACGAGCTATCCGACCGCCCCTGCGTTCGCAGCCGCGGTCGGTCCCGACGATTATGCGCTGGCTCTTCGGGGGGCTGGAAAGGGCGAGCCGGCGTCCTTGTACCTGCACGTTCCTTTCTGCCGGTCGATGTGCTGGTATTGCGGCTGTCACACCACGATCACCAAGCAAGATGCGCCGATCCTCGACTACCTCGACGTCATGAGCAGGGAGATCGAACTCGTCGCTAAAGCCGCCGGCGATCGCATTCCCGTCAAGAACCTTCACTTCGGCGGCGGAACGCCGACGATCATGAAGCCGCACGAATTCGCCGCGTTAATGAAGACGCTGAGGACCCGGTTCGCGTTCGAACAAGACGCCAGCGTGGCGGTTGAGATCGACCCCAGAACCCTCGACAGCGAAATGATCGTCGCGCTGGGCGAGAATGGCGTGGATCGAGCAAGTCTCGGCGTGCAAAGCTTCGACCCGGTCGTTCAAAAGGCCATCAACCGGATACAGACGTTCAACCAGACGAAGGCTGCGGTCGCAGGATTGCGGGCCTACGGCATCAAGAGCACGAACTTCGATCTTATCTACGGACTTCCCTACCAGACGGTCGATTCCTGCGTCGAGACGGTGCAGATGGCCATCGAACTTCGTCCGGAAAGGTTCGCCGTCTTCGGCTATGCTCACGTTCCCGCGTTCAAGAAGCATCAGCGGCTCATCGACGAGGCCGCACTTGCCGGCGCGGCCGAGCGCAACGAACAGGCCGAGGCGATAGCTGAAGAACTCGTTGCAGCCGGATATGTCCGCATCGGTCTCGACCATTTCGCGCTTCCGGCGGACGAACTGGCCATCGCGTCCGTGGGAGGTAAGCTTCACAGGAACTTCCAGGGCTACACTACGGACGACTGCGAAACCCTGATCGGACTTGGCGCGTCGTCGATCGGGCGCCTTGACTCCGGCTACTATCAGAATCATGTGGCGATCGGTCGATACGCCGAGATGGTGTCGTCCGGCGTCCTTCCGACGGCGAAAGGCTACCTTCTAACGAAAGAGGACAAGCTGCGCGCCAGGGTCATCGAACGGTTGATGTGCGATTTCGAGGTCGATCTCGCCGGCCTCAGCCACGAGGCGGGGTACGAAGAGGAATTTCTCCTGGAGCGAAACGAACGCCTCGCGGACCTTATCGGCGACGGCGTGGCGAGCATAGCCGATGGTCGCGTCACGGTGGCCAAGGACTCGCGCTTCATGGTGCGCGCAGTCGCGGCCGCGTTCGACGCGTACTTTGGTGCGCTCGGCAGGACACATAGCAAAGCTGCGTGATTGGCGTATCGACGCACTAGGGAAGTGTCCGACGACTGTTCAATAATCTATTGGCACGATTGCGACGAGTTTCCCGTCCTCGGACGTGATTTCGAATTGCTGCGGGTGTCGCAAGCAGCCCGCGTCGGGACGGATCTGCGAGCCGCCTACTAGGGCGGCGGAAATGGCGGCCTCGATGTCCGGGAGAACGCAGCCGCTGTAATCGCGGATCAGATCCTGTTCAGATCGGATGTTGAAGAAGAAACGGCCGCAGCATGTGGTCGACATTGGAGAACCGATCTCAAAAGACGGAAGAAGCCGTCGGCGAATGAACCATTAAGGTTCTCCAAAGTTCCTCGCATTGATCTGGATCACCTGCGGCGTTGCGACACCGCGCCGTCATGCGGTCAGATTCCGATAGATCGCAGGTAGCGCGCTCGGCAGCCTTGCGATGTTCGAGACCAGCGCGTAGCCCTGACGTCCGAATATGGCGGGAAGATAATCTTGCGCGTTCCGATCGACGGTCACGGCAAAGACTGCCTGACCCCGACCTCTCGCTTCGATGACGGCGCGCTTGCAGTCTTCCAGAGCGAACCGGCCCTCATAGTGGTCGACGTCGTTCGGCTTGCCGTCGGTCAGGATCATCAGCAGCCGCTTGCGAGCGCCCTGCTTGTCAAGCTGGCCCGAGACGTGCCGAATCGCGGCGCCCATGCGGGTGTAGTAGCCAGGCTTGAGGCTGGCGATGCGGCAGGCGACCGCCGGCGAGAACTTCTCATCGAACCGCTTGATGGTGTCGATGCGAATCCAGTCCCTGCGACGGGACGTGAATGTCTGGACGGAGAACCTGTCGCCACAGGCGTCAAGGCCACGGGAAAGCACGTCGAGGGCCTGCATCTCCACGTCGAGAACCCTCCGATTGTCGACCCAGGAATCGGTCGACAGCGATACGTCAACGAGTATCGTGGTCGCAAGTTCGTGCGCGGCCGGCCGAGCGCACTCGTATATATGGTCGTTCGGCTCGCCGGTGATGAGAAGATCGATACGCGAGCGGACGACGGCGTCCATGTCGAGATCGTTTCCATCCAACTGCGCGCGTCGGACTTCGCGTTTAGGGCGCAGGTTTTCGAACTGCTTCTTGACTTTGCGGACGACGGACTGATCTGTCGCCAAAGTCGCGTGTTTGGCGTCGGGAGCAGTACCCACTATGACGCGGCAATGATCCTCCAGGTATTCGTTCTTGCGAAAATTCCATTCGGGATAGACAAGTTCGCCTTCGATGCGGGACGCGTCGACCGCCTCGGGAGAGAGGTCGAGATCGAAATGGAACTTGGACTTCGGCCGTTCCTTCGTCTCGCTTAGCGCGATGTCGTCGAGCTCGTCGGCGGCGGATGGTTCGTCGTCCTCGCGATCGTCGGTCGGTCGGTCGACGTTGACCATCTCCGCCATCGCGAGGATCTTCTCGAACCTGTTCAAAATGAAAGGATCGCGCTTGCGGTCGTCGCTATCCTTCCGCCGCTTCGCCTCGTGCGAGAGCCTTTCCTCACTGTCCCGTTGCGCGGCGTCGGAGGGGAGATCGTCACGATCGGATGACTGGATCTCCGTCCGTCCACGGAAGTCTGGCCAGAGGGGGATGGAAAGCATCGGGAGATAGCCCGCGGGGGCGGCGTCGATGGCGGGTCGGGCGTCGAGCGGAAGTTCGTGTTCGAGCGGGACCGACAGGGCGGTCATCGCAAACGTCTCGACACGGGACTCGATCAGCGGGAGCCTGCCGCGCTTTCGGCAGGGAGTCAGCGCGTGGGCGAGGCGCACGTACCGGCCGGCCATGCCTGGAAATGTCTTGACCAGACGCCGCGAGTTCCGCCTGCCGGCTTCGACGCGGGCGATGTCCGCGAGCGCGGCGTCGGAAGGCGGATCCTTAGCGACGGCCACCGCGACATAGCCTGCGAGCCAGAAGTAGAGGTCTCGGTTGAGGTCTTGATCGCTGAAGACGTCGATCGTGCCTGGGAGATGTATGGCCGCGTCGTCCCAGGTCGGATGCTCGCTTCTTTCTTCGCCCAGGCCGACGACCTGGCGCAGCCGCAGGCGATGTGAGGAGGTCTTCTGCCGGGACTTCTGGATCTGAAAAGTGGCCGCCCCCCCGAAGGCTCGAAAGCAGACGGAAAGCTGCGGTTTGACGTCGGCCAGATGCACAGCCTGATCCGGATGGTGCGGCCACGAACTCGTTTCGCCGATTATGCGATGCCAGGCTCGTCCGACGGTCTCTTCAAGTTCCAGAAATTCCAACATGATGTCGATCCTAAGCAAACGTCGCCTTGGCGACTTCGAGGAGCGCAGCCTTGACGTCCGGCTCGTCCGTGAGAGGTTCGATGATGGCCGCCCGAACGGCTTCTGAGACGGGCATGCCGGCGTCGACAAGCGTCGCGCAATAAATGAGAAGTCGCGTCGACACGCCTTCCTCGATATCCTGTCCCTTCAAAACGCGCAGGCGCCGGGCAAGGTCGACGAGCGGCGCGACCTTGCCTTCCGGAAGTCCGCTCTCGACCGAAACGATGGCGATCTCCTTGTCGCGGGGAAGGAAGTCGAACTCGATCGAGACGAACCGCTGGCGAGTGCTCGGCTTCAATGCCTTCATCAGGTTCTGGTAGCCCGGATTGTACGAGACGACGACCATGAAAGCAGACTGAGCCTCGAGTATCTCGCCCGTTCGCTCGAGCGGCAGGATGCGACGGTCGTCCGTGAGGGGATGGAGGACGACGGCGACATCCTTGCGGGCTTCGACGATTTCGTCCAGGTAGCATACGCCCCCGTTGCGCACTGCCTTCGTAAGCGGTCCGTCGACCCAGACGGTCTCGCCGCCCTTGAGAAGGTAGCGGCCGGTGAGATCGGCTGCAGTGAGGTCGTCGTGGCAAGAGACGGTCGATACGGGAAGTCCGAGCCGAGCCGCCATGTGGTGGACGAATCGGGTCTTTCCGCACCCGGTCGGTCCTTTGAGAAGCACTGGCAATTGACGCGTCCATGCGCTCTCGAACAGCGCGCATTCGTTGCCCTGGGGCGAATAGTGGGGGATTTCCGACTTTGGGTTCAGCGGAAGGTTCAGAGCTATGGTCATTTCAGATCTCCAGTGGGGGAAGCCCGCCTATTCGGCGGGCTGGGCTGCAACGTTGTGAACGCGGGCGCGGCCTGGAACGAGGACCGCCCAAATGAACATGATCGCGCTGAGGAGGACGAAGACGCCGGAACCGAGCCGGATCCAGTAGAACAGGGCGAGCTGATCCTGGACGTCCATGTAGGATTCGCCGAGGACCCGCTGCAGGTGCACCTGGACTATGCCGGCGAAGGTAAGGGCGAATGTCATCACCGACATGGCGCCGCACATGATCCAGAAGCTGGTTATCGAGAGCCACTGGTTGTAGGGCGCGCGGCCGCGGATCTGCGGTATTGCATAGGCCATTGCAGCGAGATTGAGCATGACGTAGGCGCCGAAGAAGGCGAGATGACCGTGGGCCGCGGTGACCTGCGTGCCGTGGGTGTAGTAGTTCACCGACGACAGGGTGTGCAGGAAGCCCCAGACGCCCGCGCCGAAGAAGGCCATGACCGAGCAGCCGATCGACCACAGGAGCGCCGCCTTGTTTTCATGCTTGCGGCCAGCCCGCCACGTCATGACGAAGGTGAATACGACCATGGTGAAGAAGGGAGCCACTTCGAGCGTCGAGAAGAGCGAGCCGATCCACTGCCAGTATCCGGGAGCGCCGATCCAATAGTAGTGGTGACCGGTGCCGAGGATGCCGGAGAAGAGGGCGAGGCCGATGATGACGTAGAGCCACTTCTCGACGACCTCGCGATCGATGCCGTTGAGCTTGATCATCAGAAACGCCAGGACCGACGCCATGATGAGCTCCCAAACGCCTTCGACCCAAAGGTGGACGACGTACCACCAGTACATCTTGTCGAGCGCCAGATTGACCGGGTTGTAGAAGGCGAAGAGGAAGAAGATCGCGACGCCCCACAGGCCGAACAGCAGGATATTGGTGATCGTGGTCTTGCGGCCCTTGAGCGCCGTCATCGTGATGTTGAACAGGAACATCAGCGCGACAACGACGATCCCGACCTTGATCAGGAACGGCTGCTCAAGGAACTCGCGCCCCTCGTGGATGTGGAAGAGATAGCCGACGACGGCTACCGCGGCTGCGATCAGGAAGATCCAGAACTGGGCGATCGCCAGCTTCGGGCTGTACAGTTCGGTCTCGCACTCCTCGGGAATGAGAAAGTACGTCGTGCCCATGAATCCCATGAGCAGCCAGACGATGAGGGCGTTCGTATGGATCATACGGACGATGTTGAAGGGTAGCTCGACGGAGAGCGTGTTGGGCAGCACGTAGATCGTTCCGGCGAGGACGCCGAAAAGAAGCTGCGCCATGAATAGGCCGAGTGCTCCGTAAAAGTAGAGCATGGCCACGCTTTGGGTCTTGTATTTCATCTTTGTGATCCTCTCGCGCTCAGCCGGCCTGGTTCGGTGGCCAGTTCTGGGTCTTGATCTTGCTCACCCACTCGAGGAAGTCGGCGAGATCGTCCACTTCCTGGTCGGTCAGGTTGAACTGTGGCATCTGCCGGCGGCCTTCGACTCCGGAGGGCTGTGCCGCCATCCAGGCGTGGAGCGCCTCTCGGGCGCTCGACGAATCCTTGTCGCCGCCCCAGCGGATCCAGACGTTCGACAGCTCCGGCGCGAAGTAGGCGCCTTCTCCGTTAAGCGAGTGGCAGTTGATACAGGCGTTCTTCTCCCAGACATGCTTACCGCGGGCGACGCCCTCGGTGAGCGTCGTTTCATCGGTGGAGACGGTGCGGATGTAGTAGTGGCTGTGGGCCGTCAGGCCCACGAAAATTGCGAAGAAGAATGCGGAGCCGCCGTAGAACACGTTTCGGGCCGCGGTTTTGGTCAGGCGTTCAGCCATCGATCATCCTTTCAGGTCAGTGGCGCTGCCGCCTTGACGTCGGAATCGAGCCGTTGGCTCGCAGAAATGGGATGATCGAAGGAGCGCGGGCGGTCTTTGTGGATTCGCAAGGAGCCGATCGATTTTGCGATCGGGTCGAAAGATCTGTCCAACAGGGGCCGAGGGCGCCGTGGCGCGATCGCTCCGGAGAAGGATTGACGTCGCCATGCCCTCCGCTTGAGGCTAAAGCAGAGACTCTCGATGGGTATGGAGTTAGATCGAAGGCCGGTCAAAAAAGCGCAAACGCGGCGGCCATAGGTCGTGCCGCCGCGAGGATCAGGACGACGGCGGCCCAGGCCTGCAGTGCCAGTATGAGCGCCGAGCCCGACGTCCGAAGGCCCAAAAAATCCAGGACGACAAGCCTTACCTTGCAAATCGATGTGAATCCCACGGCGACGGTCAGACCTGCTTTCCAGGCAGCGTCTTGTAGCAGGAAGACGGCGGCCAGCGTCGCGGCGGTAAGGCCAAGGAGGACCGCCAGTGTCCGTGTTGCTCGTTTTGAGGCGGCGTCGATTTTCATAAGAAGTACACCACGGGGAACATGACTAGCCAGACGATGTCGATCACATGCCAGAGAGTCGTCATCATATGGACGTTCTGTCGCGAGGGGTATCGCATGAGCAAGGCAAGCACGAGTGAACCGAACAGCACGTGCGCGAGGTGAAAGCCCGTCATCAGTACATATAAGGTCGAGAAGGTGTCGTCCGCGAGGAGCGTGGCGCCTTCCAGATTGTATTCGTGTATCTTCAAGGCCACGAACAACATTCCGCCGGCTGAAGCGCCAAGTAGAGCGATTCGTTGCCTAAGGACAGTCGTCTGGCTACCTGCGACCGCGGCGAACCAGCCGCTCGTGAGGAGCACCACGGTGTTGACGATGGGGATGAGATGGTGAAGTTTCGCCCTACCGGCGGCAACCTCTTCTGGATGAATCCAGGAGACTGCTACGAAGGCGGAAAGAAGCGCTCCGAAGGCCGCCAGTTCGCTCCAGGATAAGATCCACACGAGAAGATCGTCGCCCGTGGCACGGGATCCGCATTCCAGTTCATAGCGCGTCGTCGTCACTGTCATGCACTCCGAATAAAACCTATGTCGGCATCCTTCTTTGCCGAAAGGCAAGGATTGAAGACGCGGGAAGCAGCGGGCCTTGATCGGTGCAAAGGTCGACGGTCACGCTGGACAAACCTGCTAGCCGGTATTCCGGGCAGCCCATCTGAGCGAGAAGGTCTCAGCCTTCGCGTTCGCGATCCCCTTTTCGCGCATCTTCTCCGTGTTTGATCGATCTCAAAGACCGGTCTTGCGAGCCGCCATATGTTCAACTGCAAAGGAGAACCTCAATGACCGACGCACAGACGGGCCTATCAATCGCCACTCCGGTGATCGTCATATTTGCGATAGCGCTCTATCGCATGGGCGTTCTCCAGCGCGCCGGTGTGATTTCTGCCGTAATCGCCACGGTCGGCATCGCCGCGAGCCTCTTTCTGCAAAGGTAGACTATGCATAACCATCATCCCGAAAAGTTCGCCGACCTCGAGGGCTGCTACGGGCAACTTGCGTCGTGGTGCGACCTCCTTGAGGCGATCGCCGACTTCCTGCCGTGTCACGTCGACGAGCGGCTTTGCGATACGATAACGATCGGCCTCGTTCCGCTATTGCAGGCGACGCACCGCCTGGAGGAGCAGGTAATTTCGGCAGGTCTGCATCTCGTCATTGGAGAAGGAGAAAGGGCCGAAGCCGAGGAAGGCAGAAGGTGCGAACGGATTTTCGACTTGGACAACGGTCGCGAGGTGGTAGAGGTACTGTCGGCCCTGAAGGACGGCGGATGCCGCATGTCATGGGATGCGGTAGGCTACCTGCTACGCTCGTTCTTCCACTCGATGCGCAAGCATATTAAGGCCGAACGCGAAATCCTGCGGATGATCCGGAAGGCCGTTGGCGGTAATAATCCTCCTGGCGATCCAGCGGTCCAGCCTGAAGCTGAAGCGGCCTAGCTGCTTATCTATAAAGCTTAGTAGGCTGGAAACAAGATTCCCGCTCCTGCGTCCTAGGTTGTTTCCCTTGACGCTCGGGTCTTGGAATTTGATCAGCCATTGTGGTCGGCAGTTTTCTGCCCGAGCTTTCCTTATTGGGAAACGGTGGGCGGGGGTGGCTTAATCGAATATCTCGAAGGCTTGAAGCATCCGACGTGGGTGCAGGCGATGCGGATGCCCGCCGTGTCGGGCCTGTGGACATTGACTGTCACCGCGGTTCAGGGCACCTCAATGGAGGGCCGAAACGCGTCATTTTATCAGCAGATCGCAGAAGACGTCTTGGACCTGATTACGCCCGAGCTGCGCGAGTGGTTTCGCCTTGGTATGCGTACGCATGGCGACGAACCCGATCTATGGAAATGACAAGCTGCTGACGTTCATGAACACCGGGAAGGAAACTCCCATCAGTGCCATGTTGAGCCGATAGCCGCGAGCGGCGGGCGTCACGGGGCGCATTCAGTGGCGTTGCTTCTTGGAGGAGGCAAGTTCGACCCATTCTGAGTGGCGGCTTGTGCCGCCACCTGATCTTGCCAGAATTGTAATCTACGGGGTGACCTGGGCGAGGTCGGCGTCGAGGCGCTTGCGCGCCGGGTTCGGCACCTTTGCCGTTTTGATGGCATCGAGATTTGCCGGCGCGTCCCCGACCTGGATCAGTGCGACCATGCCCATGCCGGCATGTGGCGTGCATTTGACGACGTAGGCGCCGGGGACGTCGAACTTGGTCTGGAATTCCTCGTTCGGCTTCGATTTGAATTGCGCCGCGCCGTCCGGAATGAGGCCCTTGTACGTTTCGACGTTGTGGCTCTTGTCGGTTGGTACGAAGGTGACGGTGTCGCCGGGAGCGATCTTGACGAACCCAGGCTCGAAGACCATGACGCCCTCGGCGCCCTTGTTGAGCATCTGAATCTGATGATCGGCGGCCATCGACGGCGCGGCAGACGCAACGAGAACCGCAGC
>NZ_LYPL01000051.1 GCF_001662075.1 Rhizobium bangladeshense | reverse complement strand
ATTGTTGTCGCTATCCACGTCCTGCGCGGCATCTCGGAGATACAGCACGTACTTGAAGAACTTCGTTGGAGACGGCCAGTCGCCCTTTGCTATTCAACTTTGTATTCCCGTCTGACTGTCGCCGCGCGGCGTGAGCGGACTTCGTGGGTTGCCGGGGATTTCGTACGTGTCTATAGCCCGCCAACTCGTCTGTTGATTTCCGGGAACAATGCCGAAGCAGACGCTGTAAGGCGCGTTGCTGAGGCCGCAGGCTACGGTGTCTTGTCCCAATCCGAGCGAAAGTTCGATTTCTCCGAAGCTGCTGACGCTTTTAGCGCGATTGTTCTCCTCCATCACGATATTGAAAAGGAGATTCCGATCTTCGAAGCTGTTCTTCATTCGGAGGTCTTCTACATCGGCGCGCTTGGAAGCGAGCGTACCCACCGAGAACGCACGAGAAGGCTGGAAATGTCTGGAATAGAACGCGCTCAAATCTCCCGGATCAAAGCGCCGATCGGAATCTTCGGGCCTGCGCGCGATTCTAATTCTCTGGCGCGTGCGATCGTTGCCGACGTTGCAGCAGCACGGCTGGCTTCGGTGCCATAATTGCCGAATTGACGTTGGAGACCAATTCCCTCGGGGAAGCCATGGACCTAAATGAACTCAAAGATCGACAACGATCGCAAGGACCTGTCTCAGTCGTCATCTTAGCTGCCGGCCGAGCGAGCCGAATGGGTGGGGAAGGCTACCACAAACTGCTTGCGGAATTTGAAGGGGTACCTTTGATCCGACGCTCTGTATTGGTGGCATTGAAATGTAGCGCGTCGTCTATCACCGTTGTTTCCGGATATCAGAGAGAGAAGATCGAGAAAGCGATATCCGGTTTGCCGGTGGGTATCGTTTTCAATGCCGACTATTTGCTCGGCATGGCATCCTCCCTTGTCGCCGCGTGTTCTGCGGCTTCGATACGAGATGCCGAAGGTGTGCTCGTGATGCTGGCCGACATGCCCGGCATTACGCCCCATCATCTCGATAAACTTATCTCGGTTTTTCTTGCTAACGAGGGGCGATCGATTGTTCGAGCGGTTTGCGGTGAAATACCGGGAAATCCGGCAATTCTCCCTCGATCGCTGGTCCCTATGATACTCGGCCTTCGTGGAGATATCGGAGCCCGTCAAATCATCGAGGCGTCTGGCTACCCGGTTGTCGGCGTTGCAATCGGTCATGCCGCTCTTTTGGATGTCGATACACCTAACGAAGTGATTGCTGCGGGCGGCATATTGGTGCGGTGACGAGGGCGCGCTGAGATTCATCATGCCTGCGATGAGCAAGTCCGCCCGGAGCGTGAACTCTTGGGACGGATCGCCTATGTGATAATCTCGCTATTCCCATCAAGATCATAACGGCTGGTGAAGCGCCACTGGTTTTAGGCGTTTACGTCAGATGCGGAGGCAATCTGAACCGAACCGGATTTGCCGGAGGCCTTTTCCTTTAGTTATGTGGTCATAACTGGCGCATTCAGTAATACTGTTCCTTGGCTTTGGCTGGCGGGATGTTTCCAATAGGCTCCAGAAGACGCTGGTTGTTGAACCAATCCACCCATTTTGAGCGTGGTGAATTCTACTGCTTCGAAGATTCGCCGTGGGCCGCGTCGATGGATGACCTCGGCCCTGCCGAGACCGTTGATCGTCTCGGCGAGGGAGTTATCCTAGCAGCCGTCGACGAAGATCAATGCCTATCTCAAAAGTCCCTCGTCGTATGTAAAATGGCTGGAATTTTTGGTCATGGCTCCTGCACCGGGTCAAATTGCAACCTGCGCAACCATGTCCGTCGCCGACGTCTACGCTGCAATATCGTTCCTCGCTGCGTACACCGCCCATTCACAAGTTTTCATATCGAGCGCGTCAAGGGCAGATTGCGCTCCCACCAGAAATCCTGAAACATCCCGAACCGCCAAACTGATTGCCGAGTAGCGCTCATAAGCGTGCGTCGCCGCCAGCACTGTATTTTTATCTTCCCAATCACGCGCCTCGTTTGCCCGAAGGTGCTCGGTTTCCGCCTCTTTCTCCGCTCCCCGAAGCGCGAGAAGGATGAACTCAGCTTCCTTCGTGACGGCCCTAAGCGTTGCCTCTGCTTTGTTGAAAAGCGCCCTCGTTTCCATGACCTCTCCTATTACCATGAGGTATGGTGGTTCCGCTTCGACACTCGCGTCAAGCAATATCTGAGGGTGTGCTAGCCTTGATGACATCCTTCCGGCTATCAGGAGCCAAAGATTCTATTGGCCAGCTTGCTGGGCATCTCCCGGCAGCATCTGTGCGAGACCCGGACTTTCCGCAAGCTTTCAGACCGGTTTCAGGCTCGGACAGAGGTGTTCGCTTGGTGACGTGTACAATGCTCTTGCCCAGCATTCTTTTATTCCTACCGATCGCATGTTCGACTAGGACTTGATATCGAGATTTTCGCGGTGGACACTAGACACCGCCCCCCAGCATGAAACTCCAGAAGCGTCCAGCCTGATTGACGGGGAACTTTACCTGATGGTGGGCGGTCTCGACCTGAAGGAACGCCGACCGGAGGCCTGGATTGAAGCGTGTATCCAGAAGGCCCCAGCTTGGTAGTCGTGTCCGGACTAGTTTGCAATCACCGCGTCAGCCATACCGTTTTCACACACCTAGTGTCTGATTCCTGTTTTGTTCCTTGGCCGTTTTCCGCCGACACGAGTCGTGCCGGCGGAGGTGTATGCGTTGGAGGGGCGAGATGCGGCTAGCGGGTGCCCTCCATTTCCGACTTGCATTCGATGTTCTCACACCGAACGCGATTTATTTCCTTTTGCCCTTAGACGCACTTTTAAAGGTCTGTCAGACGCACATCACGGGCTATGACGCAAATCTGTGGGCACGGGACAGAACCACAAGCCCGCTCAGCTGCACCCGCTCGTCGCACCACACGTGTCGCACTTCTCGCAAGTGCCGTTCCGCACCATTGTGAAGTTCTGGCACTCCGAGCACATGTTGCCTGTATAGCCCTGCAT
>NZ_LYPL01000050.1 GCF_001662075.1 Rhizobium bangladeshense | reverse complement strand
GCGTCGACCTGCGCACCGGCAAGATAGCCTATATGCACAAGAACGGCACCGTGCACGACATGACCCCGCTGCCCCTGCCCTTCAAGGTCGGCGTGCCCGGCATCGGCGGGCCGATGCTGACCAAGGGCGGCATCGCCTTCCTGGGGGCAGCGGTCGATAACTACCTGCGCGCCTACGACGTGACGAACGGCCGGCAGCTCTGGGAGGCGCGGCTTCCCGCCGGCGGCCAGGCGACGCCGATGACCTATACCACCGACGACAACAAGCAATATGTCGTCATGGTCGCCGGCGGCCACGGCTCTGTCGGCACGAAGCCCGGCGATTACGTGATCGCCTATACGCTACCGTGATGGGAAAATCCTTTCTCCTTCAAGAAGAAGATGCGCAACCTCCATGTAGGCAACGTCAAGGGAATCCCGAATCCGGTAAAACGCGACATGCTCTAGAGGACGGGATTTGGTTCCGCTTCGCGTAATCCGCGCCCAGTCTCAGACCAAATAGCACTCCGCCTTCGATCGCTATCTGGGCTCAGGAGGAGTGAATTAACGGAACGGGCTTTCTTATGGTCTCGGAGAAAGCTGGCGTCACGATTCGTCACAATATCACCCAGAGATCTTTCACATTCTGCCGCGCGACAACATGATATAGATTGACGAGTACTTAAGAATCACGCCAACTACCTCAGGTTTTAAGCCGGGGAAATGTGATGATCAGATCTATTATTGCATTGAGTATCGCAAGTGCCTCACTTGCATCTTGTGTTAAGGACCAAATTTTAGTTCCGAAAAGTGTTTTCATTAGCAAAACAGCCGCACAACATGCGCTGCCCGGTGTTAAGGCGTACCAAGTCGCCTTGCTGTCTCCTACAGAACTGAAACCGGGCCATATTTACAATGTTCGTGCTGGTCAATTTCAAGAGATTTGCGGCGATGATATTGCGGAGCAAAGTAAACTCAAAATTCTTCAAGAACAGGTAGTCCGCGACAGCACCGATCGAATCGAAGACACACCCAGGCTCGATGATGTCGAACTTGAAGTCTTAGGGCATTCGATTGGTCCGAGCTACGACAGCATAAAGGTTAATGGGTACACTACCTATAAGGCAAGCACCGGCACGCAGTATATCTCGGCGCAATATGTGTTGGAAAATGTTAAGCGCGGGACGGGTAGCTGCTACGACGATGTACTTCCCCGAAATAGGCCCTATCTGGTTGTTGATGGCACAGCTGTTGGTAAAGAGGTCGAGACGTGGTCTAAACGTGGCTTTGGTGCAAGCGGTTCAATTGGCGGTGTGATCGGCGGACGGATTAAACCGAAGGACGCGAAAACCGCAACCGTAACCAACGCAGTCTTTGGGGCTTCCGGTACACTTGTTCAGTAGCGTTGTCATGCGAGTGTTCAGCGCATCCTAATTGGAAAACTCAGATAAGAACTGACGCCACTCGGGACAATGTGGGGGGATCGAGCTTGGAAGGTCGGCCGAGGACTCGCGGAAAGGTCAAAATTATCTATCTTCATGAGTTGACCGTGTTTATGCATATGGCAACCGCGCGCGACCTGCTAACGGACTGCTGGTATTTCCGAACCACCAACGGCCGGAAGCTGAATCTGCGGAATCTGGTGGAACTGCATTTGAGGAAGCTGGAACTGGCTACCGCTCAGTCGGGCATCTGGAGTCATTTCTACCGCCGCACCGCCCTCTGTAAGCATTCGATACAGTTGTCTCTCTGCGATCTGGCCATACTTGCTGGAAATGAGCCGTTCACCGATGGTTACATTTCGAGTCGGATCGAAAACGTCCGCCACCTTCACGCCCTCAGCATCAACCAGCACTTGGCCAAGCGTCGCCATCGCATTCAATGTAGCGTCGTCACTTGTTGCCAGAACTTTGCTTTCATCCAACAGCGGCGCGTTATTTAGACCGTTTGCCAAGTATATGACTGCTGACCCTTGCACCAACGCTTTGGTTTCTGGCGTCATTATCTCCTTAAGCTTATTGTCGCTTAAGATTTTACTGATTGCTGTACCGACAGCTAGATTTTCTTCCGGCCTTAAGTCGGTACTTGGAAGCGAAGCAGTGTCAAAGTTGACGTGTGTCGCTGTAGTATCAAGCTTCCAGGAAGCATTTCGATCAACGAAATCCTTAACGACACCGCTCGCCTCAGCGGGCATGCCGCTCGTGGAGGGAACTATATTTGACACTAGCACCGGCAGTGCCTCACCAGTTTCAACTGTACTAGCGCGTATGTATGCAGCCGGCAGATTGTAGGCATAAATTGTCTGAGACTTTTGGGTGATGCTTGCAAAGAGTAGGAATTTCACCTCATCCATCGTCTTCTTACTGTTTTTGAAAGTGCGTACAAATGTGTCGAGCACTTGGAGTGCATTGACCACCGAGAAATTATCGAGCCGACCAATAGCGTTCATTATTTCAAGAACCTTTGCCAAACGATCCTTGTCGGCAACGCTCTCCGGCATGTAATTAGTAATCGCCGTCTCGATCGCTTCTACCTGAGCCGATTCCTCAGTTTCAAACATTCTTGTTCTCAATGTGTCTTGTGCGATAATTTGATCGATTATGCACTTCACCGGCACCATTTTAACGAAGATGTGGTCCTTCAGAAGGTCACGAAGCACGTCGAAGTCTATAGGTGAGTCGTCTCCTCTCTCCTCCTGAATCGCTTTTGAAACCTTTGCGAATAGCTGTATCGTCTCACTGTCGGCAGGGGTGCCGTCTGTTTGAAAACGGCTTGTAATGGCGAATACACCCCGCTTTGCGGCCCTTACATAAACGGCCGCACCGCTGAAACCTTTGTCATATTTCGCTGTCTGCGCAAGGATGACTGAATCCACGGTGCATGGTTGGACGCCGTCCTGCCCTTCAGCCCACTGCGAGGCCGCGAAATTGGATGATTTGTTTGGTGCCGAGAGTATCACCCCATTAGTCAGATCCGCGGCATTCGGTAGGTCATAAATCAAATTTAAGGGTTGACGGATGTTATACGGCTTCCAGTCGTTTGGATCCGCCTGTATCAGCGCCCAGTCTTCAACCGCTCTGGCAATGTTGTTACCTCGAAGAAGCACCTTGAATTTCACCTTTATATTCCCGCGGCGAATAAACATGGTATTTGCGTTCGATACGACATGGCTGGCCGTCAGGAATATTCCCCTTTCCGCGTTTATAAGGGTCGCCATACCCTCCGCAGAGTCGTTTCCGTTGACAATTGAATAAACAGACTCTTCAGGTGCGAAGACGGTCTCTTGCGCA
>NZ_LYPL01000049.1 GCF_001662075.1 Rhizobium bangladeshense | reverse complement strand
TTGCATTTCTTGGAAATGACTTCCTGAACGATCTCAATCAGTCTCCCACGATCAGCGAAAACACCACGGCGGTTACAACGGTGGCCGCGGTCGACCCAGACGGCGATACGGTCACCTATTCAATCGTCGGTGGAGACGACGCAGCGAAGTTCCAGATCGATGCCCAGACCGGCGTGCTGCGTTTCATCGCCGCACCCGACTTTGAAAATCCGGGCGATACTGACGCAAACAATGAATACGTCGTCGACGTTCAGGCTTCGGATGGCAAGGGCGGAACAATAGCCCAGACGACCCGGGTGACCGTCGGCAACCGAAACGACAATGCGCCTGTCTTCTCCTCGGGGGCGGCCGCGAGCATTGCCGAGAACACGGTTGGCGTGGCGTACAGCGCGGAGGCCACAGATGCGGACAACCTCAGGGCATTGATCTACACGCTCTCGGGTACGGACGCGGCACTCTTCAACATCGACGCCGCTACCGGGATCGTCTCGTTCAAAGCGGCTCCCGACTTCGAAAACCCTGCGGACGCGAACAGAGACAACGTCTACGACGTTGTGGTCGCGGCGTCCGACGGCGTGCATGCGATCCCAAAGAACGTGGCAATCAGTGTGACCAATACCGCTGGCGCGACCTATTCCGGAAACGCCAGCAACAATGTCTTCACGGGAACCAACGAAGAGGACACGACACGCGGGCAGGGCGGTGCTGACACGATCTCGGGCCTCGCTGGCGACGACCTGATCGACGGCGGCAGTGGCAATGATGTCCTGAATGGCGGCGGGGGCAAGGACACGCTCCTCGGCGGGATCGGAGCTGATCGTCTCGACGGCGGGACGGGCGTCGACGTGATGCAAGGAGGGGCGGGCAACGACACGTATGTGGTCGGGGAGGCAGACGACACCGTCACCGAATTGCCGGGAGAAGGAACCGACACTGTCGAGACGACCCTGTCCGCCTACGTCCTTTCCGCCAACGTCGAAAATCTTGTCTTCAAAGGGTCCGGAGATTTCCACGGCACTGGGAACGTTCTCGCAAATACGCTCACCGGCGGCGTTGGACAGGACGTGTTGGATGGCGCTGGCGGGGCTGACCGCCTCGTAGGTCTCGGAGGCGACGACACATACTTGGTCGATGTCGCCAGCGATATCGTGGTAGAAACCTCCGCAGGCGGACGGGACATCGTATATGCGACCGCACCGTCATACACTCTCACCGCGAACGTGGAAGTCCTTCGTTTTTCCGGAATAGGAGCTTTTGTCGGAACGGGAAATAGCCTTGCCAATTTGGTTGTGGGAGGGGCTGGAAATGATGACCTCCACGGAGGCGGAGGGGATGACGAACTTATCGGCAACGAAGGGTCTGACGAGGTGTCAGGCGGGACGGGCAACGACACCTTCCTGGCCACTTTGAATGACGGGGATGACTTTTACTTCGGCGACGGCGGCAGCGACACCTTCAGCCTGAACGGACTTCAAGCCGACGCCAGGATCGACCTCCTCAACGGATCGGCCAGCAGCGCCAACACCGGGACCGACCAGCTGACAGGAATTGAAAACGCGATCGGCGGTATCGGCAACGACTCGATCGTCGCAAGCACCACCCGCAACGTTTTCTCAGGGGGCGACGGAGCCGATACTTTTGTCTTCGCGTCCGTCACTGCCGCTGGAAAGGGCGCTACCGCCGACGTCATACGGGACTTCGCGCCTGGCGATCGCATCGATGTCAGTGAGATCGACGCAAACGGCGGTCTGGCGGGCAATCCGGCGTTCATCTTCGCGGGGGAGGTCACGACCGTGAGCGGAGGCTTCGGTCAGCTCGGGCGTGGGCAGATCGGCTACCGATATCAGACCGACGCGAACGGGGTCGAGTACACCATCATCGAGGGTAATACGAACGCGACGCCGGAAACGGATTTCCAGATAAACCTCATCGGCAGGATACAGCTGACGTCGGGAGACTTCCTGCTCTGAGTCATCAGCTCAGGCCGTCGGAATCTTCGCGCTTCAGGAGAGGTGGCGTGGACAGCTCCACGTCTCCTCGGGGAGCTTCTTCTTTGCTTGAAGGCAGAACTGGCGCGGCGTACCCTCCAAAGATGCCGGACAACGACGGACCACCACTGGTTCCTGCCGGACCCGAAAGGAAGCTGACAGTCATCCTTGCGGCTGATGTCGCGGGCTACAGCCGCTTGATGGAACGCGGCGAGGAGGACACCCACGAGCGGCTGCAGATGGTGTTGCGCGGTGTCGTGCGGCCAGCCGTGGAGACACACAGGGGGCGCATCTTCAAGACGGCCGGGGACGGCTTCCTGACGGAACTCGCAAGCGCCATCGAGGCCGTCCGTGGGGTGCGCCGTGGATGTCCAGCGATTGACAGCCGAGCGGAACAAGGAAGGTGCCGAAGATCGACGGCTGGATTTCCGTATGGGTACCAACCTTGGGGACGTCCTGGCTGACCAGGAGGACGTGTTCGGAGACGGGGTCAATGTCGCCGCGCGGCTGGAGGCTATGGCCGAACTAGGCGGCGTGCTTATAAGTCACAGCGTACACGAGCACGTCGATCGAAAGCTGCCGGTACAGTTCGTCGATCAGGGCGAGTGTGCGCTGAAGAACATTGCCCGTCCCGTGCGGGTGTTTCGGGTGATCTGGGAAACTGCGGATGGCGTTTCGACGGTACGGGGCGGCGCTGATGCCGTGCCGGCACTGCCGCAGGTGGCTTCGATTGTCGTGCTGCCGTTTG
>NZ_LYPL01000048.1 GCF_001662075.1 Rhizobium bangladeshense | reverse complement strand
ATTTCGCCCAAGGCCTCGCGGGAGACCCCATATGGAAAAAGGCGCGAAAGGCCTAGATAGACGACGGGGACCGCCGGAAGCTGGTCCTTTTTCGCGCGACCGTACTGAGGTTTGATGGAGAACCTGAAGTTATTGACCTGCTGCGGGTCTTTCGAGTTATGACGTCTGAACGCGATGGTGTCCCCATTCAGGTATTTAACCGAGAACAGCACGCCCGTCTTCCCGTTCGCGGGATTGCTATAGCTGCCCTTGTCGCCTCTCGAGACCGTCTCAATCTTCGGATTTACCTTGTCCACGAACCTGCTGAGAATGCTCGCCGGTTCTGCAGACTTAAACCGAGGATCAGTGCGTTTCACGGCTTGGAACGAATTGCTGATGATGTGCATCAGCGTGGACTTGCAAGTACCGTTTGTTCCGGAGATGAGATTCACGCCCTTGCGGAAGTCAATTTTGATCTTCCTGAGCTTCCGGTACTGAACGAAGTCTATTTCATGAATCATAAAAGCAAGGCCCCACCCTGATTCTCAACCGCCATTTGGGCGCTAATCACATGTCGTTACAATTGCATTCTCGGTCAATGAACGCTGGCTTTCGCCGCAGGTAATAGCTTTCAACAGCA
>NZ_LYPL01000047.1 GCF_001662075.1 Rhizobium bangladeshense | reverse complement strand
CGTTGCGCAAGGACGCCGACCTGACTTTCGACGTGGTTCTCTCGACCTCGGCAACGATCGCCGGCGTCACCACAACGCTGCTCACCGGCTATACCATCGTCAACTGCATCGGCGTGGTGCTGACGGATACCAACTCGCTTATTCGGCAGTTCGTTATGTATCCTCGAGACGAGTATACTTTCGTGACGCCGGCCAAAGATGCGGTAAGTGCCGCTATTTCTACGAGCTCGGCGCTTCTCACACTGACCGTGCCCAATGGGATTAAGGTCAAGGCGAAGCTACGGTTTGAATTTACATCGAGCGCGACAACCAATGCCGTACTGATCCACGATCCGGCGCAGGGGATTCTTCTTGCTAGCATCTCTGCCGATGGCGGCAACATGGGCACCATCCAGGTGGCGGGCAGTTATGTCGTAGGGAGCCAAGATGTTTGGACGAACACGAACAAGCAGGTCAGGCAGGTCGCTGGCGCTGCCGGCAATATCTGGGTGTGGACCGATGGTTTCTATTTCCCGTGTGGGAGATATGCATAACGCCGTTTGCTCTCAAGCTATGGTGCAATGGACGGCGTGCCTGAGCTTCTACCGGGGATATGCACCGACGGTCACTGGCAATAATTGACGCTGTGAGCTAATGACCCTCGAACTCGGAGGTAGTCATGAGAGCCGATAAAGCGTCGTACCGGAACCGCGGAGGAATTCTTCAGCGTCTCGTCACCGCATATAAGCGGCTTCGCTACTTCAGTCGCGCCGGCTCCAACCTCGTTGTCAAGCGCAGCGCCGAGTTCCGGATGGTGAAGCATGCCGTTCTTGAGGTCGGCAGCAATGTCACAATCCAAGACCATTCATTCTTCCAACTCACGATGCCTGAGCCGAAGGTGTTTATTGGAAACAACACCGTCATCGGGCGCCGGAACATTATCACCGCCAAGAACCGCATATCCATAGGCAATGACGTGCTCATCGGTTCTGATGTCCAGATCATCGATCACGGCCACGGTATGAGACGAGACATACCGATCAGACTGCAGAAGGCTGAAATAGGCTTTGTTGAGATTGGTAATGATGTCTGGATTGGAGCGGGTGCGAAAATATTGATGAACGTCACGATAGGGACTGGGGCGGTGATCGGGGCAAATTCCGTGGTAACTACAGACATCCCGGATTATGCAATTGCAGTTGGTTCACCGGCGAAGGTCGTTAAATATCGCAGCTAATCGGTCCGACGATTAGACGCAGAATACAAGAAGAGCAGTGGTGAGGAAGCCAGCGTCTCACACACCATTATACATCAAAGTGCTCGCAGCGTTACACTTACCAGGCCGCTTAAATGGGCTTTCAACTCGCTAGGTCTGATAAAACGAAAATATAGATACTCGTATGCGAGAGATGCATTATTCCACGAGCTTTGTTTGGATGATATTTCCAGCTGAGCTTGCGGTCCACTCAGATCGATATCTTTTGCGCTGGCCCAGGCGTCGCAGAAAAAGGCGATACGTGCAGGGTTCGTTGAATGAACTGGTCTTACGCCTGGCGCCGAGTCGATGCCGAAGAACTCTATGTGGGGAGGCGTAAATGCCATCCTGGTCTGTCCGCCCCAAATGATGTGAAATTTGGAGGTGTAATCAGCAAACCCATATTCCGAGGCTTCCCCCGGCATAGGAAACTTATCGTTTATCCAATAATTCGAAAAGGTCGACCATTGTGGATTGTCAACAAGGTATTGCGAGACCGCCAAGTCTTTGGCAGCTCGTGCCTGCCAAGCCGCGTAACTTCCCCACCATCGATTTGTAAACAATGTAAGAACGATCAGAAGTAACACAAACGAAGTTCTCTTGCCCTGCAAGATAGGCGCTCGTCGCTCCAGAAATCGCAAAAAACCGATCACGATCACAGCCAGGGGGAGGGGCATCAAGATGGCATTTCTCATCAACACTCCAAGCTCCGGACTTTTCCCGACAAGGATATAGGGAAGAGTTCCGCAAAGAAGGGAGAAGAGTCCAAAACTTATTATCTTGAGACTACCGCCTAGTCTCCGGGTGTTAATACCAGGATCTGCAGCATTTGGTGTTCTGAGGAGAAAAAATAAAGTGACAAAAAGCGCCGAATACGCGAAAACACTCAAAAATACATAAATATTAAAATCGATTAATCCAATTGCAAAAGGCCTAATTGCAATAGGCGCTACGATTCCATTGGTAAGGAATTGGTAAGAATTGTGGGTAATGCTAGAGAGATCTAAATAAAAGCTATTATAATTGTTATAAAGCCCAGTCTTGTTATGGAATAATCCTTTGTGCAGCCAATATGCGATAGGAAGGGCTGCAAAATCTACTTTTGATTTACAAAATGAAAGAAACGTGAGTATGAACCCTCGTAGGTCGCTAAGCTGTCGAGCCGCTTGGTTCATGTGGACGAGATAGGCTAGGATGAAAGCGGCAGCGTAAAGTACGAGCAAAGAATTGAGCGTAAATGATACAAAGTAAATAAAAATGGAGGCCCCCCTGACGAGGTAGTAAAGTCTTCCACGGGTCCGTTCAAGAGAGATAAATAGATATGTAGCTACCAGGAATAGCGCATACGCGTTAAAGTACGTTGAGTATGTGATTATTACAGTAACTGTTGTTATTGGCAGTAAATGCGAAAGTAGCGCAATATAAAAGGATTCTCGTTCAGTGAGAAACTCGCTTTTTAAGGCAATCAGATACGAAAAAATAACAGCTATATAAACGCCGAAAATAACTATAGATTTAAGCAGAAAAATATTTGGGATATAAGATAGTGGCCAGACATAGTATGTGAACAATGGTACTGCTGCGGACGAATACATGTTCATGATTGCGTTCCAGTCTTTGAAAAACAGCGACGAGAACAGGCCGGCGTCTTCCGCAAATATTCCTTCATTAACGAAGGCCATCCAGTGCGTACACAAAACTGAAATAGTGAGCAGAACCAAGCTGCTTGTTTTGGGCCCACGTTGAACGTAGTCGCTCATGATGTCTCCTGAGATTCCAATTTCCCAAGTCGTGGCTGCGGAAATGCTTTCCGCGAGATCAAACGCAAGTGGCGAGCACGTTCAATCCTCCGCCCGCGGGAATGATCGATCTAACAACATCCGGGTTTCGCGGCAGTTTTCGATTTCTGGCAACGTCGGATATCTCATATCCCTCACTCCAGAGTAAATTCAGAATCGCATCAAATTTTTCGGGCTGAGATTTGTATACGTAAGGCGCAAGCTCCAGTAGAATGTTTGGCTTAAACATATTTATTGTTGTATTGGCGCCAAGGATCACATCGCTTTCGTTTCCGTCTACGTCCAGCTTTATGAAGTCGACGCGATCGATCCCGTGCGCTGAAACAAATTCATCAAGTGTACTCATCGCCGCACCAGCCGTACCCATCAGGCGGCCATGATGTTCAAGATGCAGATCGC
>NZ_LYPL01000046.1 GCF_001662075.1 Rhizobium bangladeshense | reverse complement strand
GGTTCCTCCATCGGATCGATCGTGACGCCGTTTCGGCATGAAAAACCCGGCTGGTTAGGCCGGGTTCTCGACTAAAAGAAGGCTGAGCCCGCTAGTGCTTGGTGCCGTCGATAAGCGCGTCGATGAGTTTGATCTGGGAACGAGTGCCGCGCTTGTACTCGTTGATTAATATCTTCGCTTCGGCAGTCGCTTCCTTGCGAGGAATGCGATGCTGCGCGCACCAAGCGTCAAGAACCGTCTGGAGCAAATCGAGGTCTTTTGGGGGTATCGCAATATCGGATTTTTGCATCATTTTCCTCCCGGGGACTGATATCTTTTTGTGGGAAACCGCCTCCCTGCGGCCTCCGGCAGGCGCAAGCTTAGTCTAAAGTATTAGGTGTACAAGTTGAAAATATGGCGTTCTAGTTGAGGTACGTACCCTTTTTTCACTTTGCTGTGGTCAGCGCGCGATGCCAGTTGCGCTCCTTGTGCGATTACCGTGTGGTCAGCCACTAGTTCCGTGGCCAACGGAACCCACATGTCCCCTGTGTCGTCGTAGCCGTGGACCAGCAGGACCGCGGGGATCAAACTCCTTAGAGTTGGCCGTCGCTGCCGCCATCTGGCTCTTCGGTTTACAGCCCGCGCGGCTCTATAATCCAGTTCTGACCGGCGACGCCCAGTATCGTCCCTGCAGGATCATTCTCGAATTTCACTCAGCCTTTGTCGGCGGCTGGCCAATTGTTGGACGGTTCTTCGATCACCTGTTCGCTGACATCGTCGGCGGGATCAGGGTCTCGTTCGTAGCCGAGCCGAAGCTGTCCAGTCTCGTCAAGAAGGGCGGCGTAGACATCCTGTTGGCGCGCGCCGGCGACGACGGCGGCGTCAACCAGTTTTTCCAGTTCGAGGCGCAGCTCGGCGCGCCAATCATTCATCGTCATTGACCTTCCTCCGTAGGCCGATCTGAAAGTTCAATCCAGGTCGGCGCGTGGTCGCTTGTGTGCTCCCATCCCCGGACATGCTTGTCGACCCCCGAAGCCGAAAGCCTCCTGGTGACATCCGGGCTGAGCAGGAAGTGGTCGATGCGAAGACCGGCATCCCTCGCGAAGGCATTTCGGAAATAGTCCCAAAAAGTGTAGACGCGTTCGCCGGGATGCAGCTGCCTGAGGGCATCCGTCCAGCCTTGTTCAAGCAGGCGATGATAGGCGTCTCTGACCTCGATGCGGAACAGCGCGTCGTCCACCCAACGTTCCGGTTTGTAGACATCGAGTTCCGTCGGCATGCCGTTGTAGTCGCCAGCGAGAATCACCGGCACGTCGAGTTCCAGCAGCTCTGCCGCATAAGCCGCCAGCCTGTCGAACCATGCCAGCTTGTATTCGAACTTCGGTCCCGGATAGGGATTCCCGTTGGGCAGATAGATGCAGCCGATCACCATGCCATCGATCGCTGCCTCTATATAGCGGCTGTGGGTATCGTCCGGATCACCGGGAAGGCCCTTGCGCGTCAGCGTCGGCTCCCTGTCTCTGGCGAGGATCGCCACGCCATTCCAACTCTTCTGGCCGTGCCAAATCGCTCCGTATCCGGCAGTTTCGATAGCTTTGACGGGGAACTTCGGGTCTGGTGCCTTCAGTTCCTGAAGGCAGACTACGTCAGGCGACGCCTTCTCCAGCCACCGCAGCAGGATATCCAGACGGCCATTCACCCCGTTGACGTTATAGGTGGCGATCTTCACGGACCTAGTTCTTGCGATCGCCCTTGTCGCCTTGGCCGGGCTTGGCGTCGTGCTCCGCCGTCTGTTTCCTGTCCGACGACAGGGCACGGCCGACGTCCACCGACTCTTTAAACTTCCCGCTTTCGTCGCGCCGCACGTAGCGCTTGTCGGTCCCGGTATCGATGAGTTCGCGCTTCAACATCACTGCCTCCCGTTCGCTGTGGCCGCCCGACAGAACGCACGGAAAGCCAAAAAGTTACAAACTTCTGGCCGCGGCGCGCGAGATGAGCTTCCTACCAGGAGCGTGAGCAGAGCCTCTCATGCCAATCCAGATGGTGTTGAGCGCGATTACATTCCTTTGCGAGATCGACGCCGACGCGACCTACTGCAAGATCGAACTCAGACGGTTCAGATGCTACGAGACGCGACCTTCGTCGTATCTTACGGGGCGAGCATTCACCAAAAGTAGGGGAACCAATTTCCCAATCGTCCCCCTCAAGCGGATCGGCTTTTCTCACTTCGAGTGAGCGCGCCTTGCACGAGTCGATCCTCGGCCTTAGGCACAAGGTCATGCACACTCCGACGAAGCGTTCGCGCATGTACGCCTGGACATGCACGAAATGGACTTGACGGAAATACGCTGCGATATCCCCATTTACAATTTGATCACGGCCTCGAATTTGCCGAGTTGTTCAAACGCATCGCCGCAGTAGAGCTTACGCGAAATCATGGATGGTCTGTACGTGCAAACGCTCGGCGAAAGCATGTCAGATAGCTTTATGTACATCACACCGACGGCGGCGGCAGACTAACCTGGCGAAAACCCGGCCAACTCTGATACTACGGGGCATGACCGTTGCTGATGAAGCCCTTCCGACTCTGCGCGACCTGGCCTGCGAACTTGGGCAGGTCCAAATCCAGTGGAGTTTTTTGGAGGCCGAGATGCGTCGGCAACTCGCAGCTTCCAACGAACAAAAATAAGTGCTTCGAGGGCCGATCATCACCCATTGGCGCGCCTACGCTCAACGCCTATGCGCCAGCCAAAACGCGATGATGGAGCGCCTCGATGCGGTGGAGCGAATAGCGTGGATGCGCAACCTTCTTTCGCATGGCTCGGGTTCATGCACTTCCGAGACGGTTCGAGCTTCGCGCTCGGCAGCCGCGGCCCAACGCTCCAAAGGCTCGTCGCGCAAGGCTTTGATGTCCCAGAGCGCCTGACGGCGTTCCAGTTTCAACGACGGCAGAAACGCATCGGCTTCCGCGAGCTTCACCAGGGAAGCCGTCGCCACGCCTGGGGGTCATGTTCAGGCTCCAGAGGTCGACAGCAGGCACAGCCGATCGGCGGCCGAAGGCCGCCGGGGGATCAGAGCTGTATGCGTATCATCCTGAACATGATCCAGGTTCTTATCTGGACTTTTCGCCGAAGTCGATCGAAGGAGGTCTACATGGTTAATTTCGATGAGAGGTCGAAAGACCTTTACTGGCAATCCGTGCGACCCGCGACTGCTGTCGGCCCTAAGCGATCATTGCATGAGCGGACTCGACTGAGATGGGATGGAAAAGGCGACCGTCCGCTTTTGCGAGTTTAAGGCCTAGCTATCCGACATCCATGTTGTCTTTTCGGCAACATACAGCATGTGCATCGCGCTCGGGTCGGTCGGCAGATAATCGGGATGAGGGAATTCGCCGCCCTCAACTCTCGTCATCCCAAGCCGCTGCATTACGATTTCAGAACGCTTGTTCGCCAATGCCGTAAAAGCGTAAACG
>NZ_LYPL01000045.1 GCF_001662075.1 Rhizobium bangladeshense | reverse complement strand
GGTGCTGAGGTTTGACGCGATTGAGCCGCTTACCGATCGGTTGTGCGACGTGTCGCCCATCTGTTCGTCGTAGATGTAGTGCAGCTTGATTCCGTTGGCGAGTTCGATCGTTTCATGCTGGGCGAACACCCCTTTCGCCCGGCGACTTGAGATCGTTTCGAAGCGACGGGAGCCGTCCTTTCGAGCATGCGTGCCTTCAAGTAATCGCACCTCAACATTGTTAGGCAGGTAGTAGAATCGGTGATAAAGGTATGTTGCCAACCAGAACGCTTTTTGGGTTGGGTCGCCGTCGTAGGGGTCCAATAAAGTATTTTGCTCGGCACGGTTGCCCAGCAGAACAACTTCGGTCCAGTCCTCGTCAAGCCGGTGTCCACCTTCTACCTTCAATATATCGGTCACATCGATAACGTCACCAAGCGGGTCACCGTTCGTGTCGAACCGGCGCAATCGTCCGTAGACGCCCTCCCGCTCGCACAAGATTGTTTCATGAACCCGTCCGTCTTTGCAGGTGCGATAGCGGATACCACGACGATTCGAAGGAAGGGATGCGACTTTCGCTCCCATGCCGAAGTTCTTGTCGAGGCCCTTCAACTTCCCAATCGACGCGGCCAAGTTGGTCATCCGGCCTAGTTCCTCATCATCCATCCCGGGACCGTTGTTCCAGATGGAGAGCTTGGGTGCGCCCTCATGCGCAACGGAGAAGATCACCTTCCCATCCGTTTCCTGCTGTGCGGCCTCCAATGCGTTTTTGAACAACTCCCGGATCATCATGATTTTGGGGCACCGGTCGATGGTACTCCTGACCAAAAAATCCTGATCGTCGACCCGTAGAGCTGAAACCGCGCTGTAGTTGTGCATATTGACCTCAAAGGCTGAAGCGGTCGCGCCGCCGGATGTTGGGAGCTTCGAATCTTGCTTCGACTTTCGCCACCTCATCTCGCAGCGCCTTGATGATCTTGCGAACCTCGCCAGCTTCCCACTCGTAGAGTTGTCGGTTTGACAGGTTCCCGATCCGCTCGATGGCTTCCAGCGCCTTGTCAGTCCTATTGGACGCCAGCTCGCGGAACTTCTCCCGCTTCTTGCCCGCAGCTTCCATTTCACGCTCCAGTATTGTATTTCCTGCGACACGAGAGACACAATAGATGTTGACGAGTATTGGCGCAATACTGGCGCTAATATGTGGAGAAATAATATCGCGCATTATATGTCGATAATGTTCGTTTCATCGGGGTCGATGGCCATCCGAGCGCCAACTGCTGACTGCAGTTAACGCCATTGGAATCGATCCGTGGGTGGGGCACTCGAGTGCTCGCCAACGGAGCCAGCCAGCCGATCGCGCTCGCTCCTCAGAACTGCTCGGTCGCAGGCCACACCCCTCAATTAACAGCCGCGAAAACCTAAGCAGGGGCGTCGGCGCCTCCTCGTTTATATACTCGAGGAGCCGTTCGGGCAGTTGTGCACCTTGGCGCTAACCGGTTGCGATGCGGCGGTGAAGCTCGGGGGCAGACCCGCCATCAGAGCGCGCTTCCGAGATCTTGGATTGGATGGCCATGAAACCAGCCTGTTAGTGTAGTCATGGCGCTCGGCGTTAGACGCTGGGTGAACAGTAGGGCAAGCCGGCGTTTCGGCCTTGATACCGCGACGTAAAAGAGGTTCCGGTTGCGCTCGTAGCGCTCGCGCTCCTGAGCAATGCGGTGCGGATCGCCGACTACCTCTAGGAAGGCATTGAAGTCGTAGTCCGACCAGCCTCGGCCGAACACGACCAGCACGTTCTCAAACTGGTCGCCCTTCACACCGTGCTTTGTCTCGAAGGGTGAATGACCGTCGAGATATTCGCAGAGCGCGATGATCTCCCGGTACCGGACTGCGTGGAGCTTATCGAGCTCCTCAAGGCGGTTGCTAAGGGGCTCCTGAGATTGATTCGCTAGCGCCAGGTCGTTTTCCATCCGGCTGACTGCCTCGCTGAGAAGCGGCAGCTCAGAGTTTTGAAGATGAGCGATGACGTCGCCGACTGTCCCTGTCTCTCGAAGCTCGCACAAACGGCTCATTACTGTTGACCAGCGCGCTTTGTCAGCCGGCCCCTTCATCACGGGACGCTGGGTGTCGATGTGATAGAACATTGCCCCGAAGCGCTTCTCGAGGAATGCCTTCGCCGAAGGTTCAAGGTGCTCGTGGAAGTACTTTATGATGTCGTTGGCCTTGCGCGCGAACGAGTCGTTGAAGCGAAACACGTCGCGCATCGACGAGTAGCCAATCTCGTTCGCGAGCGCCCGGTGCGTGAGCATCAAGACCTTGGTGTCTGACCGAAAATCCCATCCGTCCGCTATTAGCGTGTTTTTCGTTGCCTGGAATGCAGCCGCCGCTTTTAGTTCCGGCAAATCGCCGCCCCAATGGGCGCCCGTCCGGCGCGTCCCAATCCAGCCATTGGTGTGAAAGAGCTTGACCGTTGCGTGTGAGTCTGGATCGCGCGGCGCTTGCTGCAGATCCGGCCTAATCTTGTTCAGGCAATCGACGATCGGCTTCGCGCTACGAAAGTTGGCCTTCTTCTCCACACGCTTGAGCGACGCATGTTGGATTGAGCCGCAGCCGTCGCCATAGATCTTCTGCCAGTGATCGCCGAAGAAGCCGAACTGCGGTGCACCCTGTTTCCCGAGGAAGTGTTCTTTGAAAGCCGCGACCAACTCCGCATTTGTGTCCTGATACTCGTCGACTAGGATGATCGGGAAACGGCTCGTCAGCGCGCTACGAAACTTCGCCGAGTTCATCAGTTTGATATAGAGCGGGAAGATATCATCGTGGTGCAGGCTGGCGGTGCGGCCATCAATGGACCGTCGGCCGAGAGCGTATCCGATTGCATTAATCCCCGTCGTCGGCAGCGCCTCGGGGTTCGGTGACACCGTGTTGTCGATAGCATTCGCGAGTTCATCCGAGCGCCCCTGCCAGCCTTCCAAGGTCGGCACCAGTTCGCACAGCCGCTTCTGAAATCTGCTGATGAGCGACCACGCGAACGCGTGGGTTGTCTCGCAGTAGATCGCAGGATGGCCATCGGTCTGGGCAATGATCATGTCCCGCGCGACGTTCGTGTACGTGATGCAAGCGACCTGCTGATGGCGCCTGATCAGCTCCCGTGCGCGGTCGTCGAGGATATGGCGCAGGGCCGCAATCAACGAGTAGGTCTTGCCTGCGCCGGCGCCTGCTTCGAAAACGAAGCTGGAGCCGTCCTCCAGGTGCAATCGCAGCGTGCTCCACGCTTCCGCAGCGGCGGCCTCTGCAGGATTGAGTTGCAGCGCCTCGCTCACGCACAGGCTCCATTGCCTTCTTGCCTGGTTGCCGCTGCTTCGACATGCGCCACCGCAGCCCCCATGACGCCAGGATCGACCTCCGAAACCGTATTGACCGCTAGCCAGCGCAGCCCGTCAGCGATATATTTGGGTGTCGTCCAACTCGTCACGTCGATGGCGTACTTGAGCGCGAACTTGGACTTCTTGTGCTTCTTCGCCTCAGCTTCCGCCGCTGTGGCCATCGCATCGGGCGTACCAGTCGCAAGATTGAAGAGTGTTGGATTGGCGAGAATGAAGGCGTCCTCGAACGTTCGACCGCAAGGACCACCATCGACTTCCGGCACCTGGTAGGCCAACCGAACAGCACCACGGATCTTGTCAGCCTCCGTTGCGTCGCGAACGACCGTAAGGTCGAGAGGAGCCTTCTTGGCCGTTGGAGAGCCACCCGCAGCGCCAGTCGGCGCTGCTCCAGTTTGCTGCTCAGAAATCCTTGTTGCCGCATCGTTTACCGTCTCAGCAGGCGCAGGGACCG
>NZ_LYPL01000044.1 GCF_001662075.1 Rhizobium bangladeshense | reverse complement strand
CGAGCCAAAAGGAACCTCGACGCTGAAATGCTGAAGATTGCCAAAGAGGAGGCAAAGCAGGCTGGACGCCCCGCGGAAAAGCTCGAACTTGAGCCCTGGACATTCCATGACCTGAGACGAACCGCGGCGAGCGGAATGGCACGGTTAGGCGTGCCTGTGCATGTAGTGGAAGCCGTGATCAATCACCGATCAGGATCAATCAAAGGGGTCGCAGCCGTCTATAATCGTTATGACTATGCCGAGGAAAAGCGCGCGGCGCTGATCGGCTGGGCTGACTTTGTCAAGGAACTGACTGCAAATCCAGCTGCGGTGCCGACCCCTCTGCCTCACGTATCAGTAGGAAAGTGAAAGTCGAGATAGCCTCCCAGGTAAGACGCAGCCCGATTTATGGCTCTGAAATTTGGATAGCGCGGCTGACAACCTCGCTTCTGAAAGTATTTCTTGGTGCGGCAATCCTCGTCGAGTTCCCGCATATTGATCTTCACATCGTAGCAACGAAGCCTCACGGCATCCAACGCTGGCACGCCCGTAATTTTGTATGGCTTCTTTTTGCGCCGATAACCGTAGTAGCGTGCGACAGCACAGATGTTTTCCCACTCAATGCCGGGGAAAGCCGCACAGATCTCTTCGCGGGTCCCAGTCGGATAGAGCTTCTTCAGCCGCATTTTGTCCAGCGGTCCCCAAGTGTGGCGGGTCTTGCATAAGCCGAGAACCTGGCAGTGCACACGGATGGCCCTCGCCGTCCGTGTGTACAGGATCTGCCTCAGGGCGAAGTAATCGGGGTAAAAGAGGCGGCAGATCAGATCCTCGCCTTCAGTCCAGACCTGCTGACCGAACAAGGTATATCCGGAACGAAGAATATGGCCGCGCAGGCGAGCGGCCGACGCCGCGCCTCGTGCTAAGTCACGTAAGTGCAAAATCCCCTCCTCTAGGAAGGCTTCTTGACTTTCATTGTTCGGAAGACGTTGAAGGTGCCGGCTTTGTCTGTAAACGCCTCGACAAGCGCAGCAGGGAGCGCATTCAACTCGCGCAATTGGTAGGCCATGTCGGCAAACCGTCGTTTCAAGTCATCTATTTCTGAAGCCCTGACTTTCTCGATCCTTGCTTCAATTTCAGCTTTTTGTCGTAAGAGGTCTTCGAGTTCGGACATTTTATAAATCCTCCCGCGGAACGAGAGAATTTTGAATCTCTTGGTGCCGGAGTCAACAAGAAGTGTATCAGAATGGGTCATTTGTTGCGCTTGCCTCCTGGTCTGGGTCGTCAGATTAACGCTGACCTTTAGCGACGCCTCGATGCAGCGGGGCTGCACATGCCCGGCGTACAGTTGCGTTAACGATAGATTAATATGCAATTTGACGTAGAACCGAATTCTGCGATGCTAGCAGCGGGCAACTGAGGGGTTATCCGTGAAAACGTATCTGTTAGCTCGACGCTTCGGCGTCGTGGCCATTGCGCTTGCGTTGGCGGGCTGCACGACAACGCCGGCTGAGTTCAATAAGAAACCGTCTGCAGTCAGCAAAGCTGCGCTCTGCAAGACCGTATTCGAAACTCAAGACCCGCAATTCCAGCTCCAGCTCGTTGCGGAACTTAACCGACGCGGAATGAGTATCCCTGAATGCCAGCAGATGGTTATCCAGCAAAGGCAAGCGGCTGCGGTGATGGCAGGGCTCGCGCTGGTCGGGACGGCGGCAGCGATATGCGCGAATGGTAATTGCGGCGCTGGAGGTTACACGCCGTATAGGCGCTATCCTGGCAATTGCTATTCCTATTATGACCGTGCGGCGGATGGTAGCCTTTGCGGGAACCGAAGCGCGATGTCTCGCCCTGGGGGGTGGTAATGAGTGACAACGGTTTTGTGCCACTCCTCGTTTGCAGCGGCGTTGCCTTATGGTTCTGGTTCGGTGATCCGGGGAAATTTGTTGCAAATCAACTTTACAAGGACGACGCGGCACCATGGGAAACCGTTGATGCCTTCTATTATCCTGATCGATCAAACCTAACTGTGTTCAAAAGTAGACCCGGCCTTAAAAGCGTCAGTGAGTGCCGAGCCGCGGTGAATGGCTTGGCCTTTGACGCTTCGGACGCGGGCTTTAACCGGGGAGACTACGAATGCGGTGTCGGCAAATTAAAGGGCGACTACTATGGCCTATCGGTTTACCGGCTGACCGTTAGATGACGATGCTTAAGGCGCTAGGCAGCTTGGTCAAAATCTTGCTAGCCGCATCTGTGTTGATCGGCCTGATTCTGATTGTGGTTTTCCGGTGGGAAGACGATAGCAAGATGAACCAGTGGTACGCTTGCGAGGTGAGGCGGATGGAGCATCAAATAGCCTCTGACGTGTCTGGCTTCTATACCAGCTACTGCATGGAGGCAGAGGGTTATTATCGGCTCTCGCGCTGCGAGATTTTTCCTAGCCTTTCGCTGCCGGCGAGTTGCTACATACCTCGCTGGCGTTCGCACTTTTAATGGTAAGATGACGAAGATGCCCGACACCGCCACCCTACTCGAAGACGCCGCCGATCGGATCGCCGAAGTCTCTCGACCGGATTTGCAGATCATGCTTCGACGCGCAGCGCTGCTGTTGCGCAACTCCGGATCGATCGCGTTCGACGCTGACATAGAAGAAGCTCTTCGGGATCTGTCTGGCGAGTTCGGCAAGACGCGTAACGATACCGTCAGGTTCATGGTCCGGGAGTGGATGGAGAAGAACACCTATCTGCCGGTGCACGAGCTCGACGAAGATGGCGATGTGGATGGGAGTGCATGAGATGATCTACAGAATAATTGATTCCGGAGGGCCGGGGGGCAAGGGCGCGCAGGATATCCTCGTCACTGCACAATTGATGGGCCTCACCGCATCGTATCTTGGCGGAAGTGAGCGGTTTATCAAAGTTGCAGCCACGCCCGAAGAGCAAGGGGTGCTGGACACCCTGATTTCCTTCGCGGAAACTCCATACGATTGGCCTCCAGCCCCAGTTGAGGACGGTGACGTTATAGGCAATTCACATCGCCTATCCGATCTCATAGATGCCAGCATTGTCCTGAACGTCGCGCAGCCCCTTATATGAGGGATGGCGCAGCTTCCCGTCATGCGTCCAGTCCCGATATTCGATCTCAGCAACAAGCTTCGGCTTGATCCAAATCAGGTTCTTGCGCCCGCCGGAATATCTCACCGCAGGCGCCGACGCCTTAATCTTGTCCATCGCAGCACGAAGCTCCAAGGCTTGGCTTGCCTTAAAGCCAGTACCGACCGATCCGACATAGACCAGCTGGCCTTCTTTTCGCGCCGCAAGCAGCAGCGCGCCGATATTTCCGAACGCCGAGCTGGACCTCTGATAGCCGACAATGGCGAAGCCGTCGCTTTGGATGCATTTGATCTTCTGCCATTCGCCACCGCGCCCGCCGCGATACGTGCTGTTCCGGTCTTTGGCGATGATGCCTTCAAGCCCATGCTCGCAGGCGATGCGCAAAAGTGTTTCTCCATCAGCCTCGATCTCCTCGGATAGGCGGATTGCCTCCTCCCCGCCGGCGGGCACCACCCCCTCGAGGAGATGGCGCCGCGCGGTGAATTCGGTTTCAGTAAGGTCGCGACCGTCGAGATAGAGGAGGTCGAAGACCATGCAGACCGATTCCCACGATGTTCGCTTTCCGCCGCGGCCGCCGAGCGATTGCTGAAGCTTGCCGAAGTCCGACCGGCCCAGCTCGTCGAACACGACGGCTTCGCCGTCCAGGACTGCGGTCGAGACCGGAAGGCGCTTAGCCTGGGCGACAATGGCAGGAAATCGTTCCGTCCAGTCATGACCGCCACGCGTCAGAACCCGGACGCCCTTGGGTTCAATATGAATGGCCAGGCGATACCCATCCCATTTGACCTCGAACGCCCATTGCCGGCCTTTCGGCGGCCTCGGCTTCAGCAACGCCAAACACGGGTCGATGCGTGCCGGCATTGGGTCGAGGGTAAGCTGATGCTGAGCTGGGTCACGCTTCTTACGCGGGCGGCTGCGGATCGGCGCTTCGGTCTCACCGAGCAGCGGCTTGGAAGGCTTGCGAGGCGGCTTTGTCATTCCCGCAGTTCAGCAGCAACATCTTAAAAAGCAATTTGCCTAGAATGATTATTGACTCATCGGACGATGGGAACATAATAAGAACATCGGCGAGGCGGCCGCCAATCTGAAAACTGAGTATGGAGCACGGAATGCGCGAGCAGCCGATCGGCGAAGCCATAGTTGATGATGAGATTGCGGAGGTGCTCGCCTATCACAAAGGCG
>NZ_LYPL01000043.1 GCF_001662075.1 Rhizobium bangladeshense | reverse complement strand
AAGGCCGCGTTGAGCGGCTGAAAAATTGTCCGATTGGACCAGATGAAGCTCGACTTTCAGACGATAAACCGTTGCAAGATGAACCTTCGTTTGAGCCTGTTCCAGAAGGTGCTCTACCATGGTCCTTGCTTCGTCGAGCTGACCTGCCATGAACGTGCATTCCGCTTGCTGCAGCGAGAGATTGAATGTCAAATCATAGTTACCGTGCCATGACCGGTCGTTGAGATACGCGAGCCCCTGATCTAGGTAGCCTCGAGCCGCCGCATACGCGCTGGTTGATTTCGCCTTGATCCCCGCGCGGAGATTTAATGATGCTGCAAGGAGCCGCGTTTCCGCCTCATCCTGTGGGATCGCTGCTCGATTGAATTGGTCAACGACATCGAATAATTGCTCGTCCACATCGTCGCCGTAAAGCACGGCAAGTTGTGAAGCGATATGCCTGTGCGTGGAGCGTCGTTCTGGCTCGCTGAGCATCGCGTAAGCCGCTTCTTGCACTCGGTCATGGGCGAAAGCGTAAGTCGCATCTGCCTTAATGAGCATTCCCATGCGAAGCGCCCCCTTCAGGAGGTCCTGGACCTCGCGCTCCCGTTTCCCGAGGACGCGGTGGAACTGCTCGATGTCGATGGAACTCCCCATGCAAGCGGCCAGTTTCAGTGTCTGCAAAGAGTCGAGGGAAAGCCTGCTCAATCGCTCGACCATGAGGTCGACGACGTTTTCGCTGATCTGCTTCGTCGATATCCTGTCTACGTCCCAGCGCCATGCTGATGTAGTGGTGTCATAGTAGATCAGTTTCTCATCGGCCATTGCGCCAATGAACTGGAGAATAAAGAAGGGGTTGCCGCCGGCCTTGCTGGTGATGACGCGCGACAGAGGTTCGACCCTGCCCGGCTCGGTCTCAAGCAGATCGGCCAACATCGTAGACACATCGTTGGACGATATCCCGGTGAGCCGAACTTCATCTATCGGTCGACCGGCGGCGCGGATCAGGTCCAAGCGGCGGGTCAGAGGGTGAGTAGGCCCAACCTCGTTGTCGCGATAGGCTCCAATTATCATCAAGTGCTTGAGGTCCAGCCGCGTCGAAACATGTGTGAAGAGATCGAGCGTGGCCAAATCGAGCCTTTGTGGCGAAGACCTCGATAAAACTCTGGAAAACCGACATCAGCCGAGTGTGGGCTTCCGGCCCGGACAAGGCGGGCACCGGCGGTTGTTTGCAAATAACGGCTTCAAGCTCCGGGATGAGGTTGACCATCAGTTCCCCGTTGGACCCAAGCGCGCCAAGGAAATTGGCGCGCCATTCGGCGAGTTCGTCCTCTTCCTTCCCCAGCAACTGCAGAACAAGGCCTTGAAAGGCCTGCGCAAAGATCGCGTAAGGTATGTCGCGCTTGTATTGGTCGAACTTTCCGGTCGCGAAGAGGCCTCGGAGCGGGACAAGCGCCCGTTGGAGTTCGTTTACAACTGAAGTCTTTCCTATGCCGGAATACCCTGAGACGAGCACCAGTCTCGACAAATTGCATACCGCCATTTCGTTCAGGACTGCGGTCAACTTTTGGACTTCGCGCCGTCTCCCGTACAATCCTTCCGGGATCGACAATTCGGAAGATGCGTCGCCGCTGCCGAGCTCGAATGCCTCGATGGCATTCCCGCTCTCCAGTTCGTTCAGGCACCGTGTTAGGTCCTGTTCCAGTCCTCTTGCGGTCTGATATCGAGCCTCGGCAGACTTTTCCATGAGCTTCATCAAGATCGCGCCGACCGCCTCCGGAACATCCGGCGACAGCTCCCGAGGGGATGTCGGGTGACGAGCGACATGGCAGTGAATCCATTCGGCCGGGTCGGATGCAGAGAAAGGCAAAAATCCCGTGAGGAGCTCGTATAAGGTGACGCCCAGTGCGTACAGATCGCTTCTAGCGTCTACGGACCGGTTCATTCTGCCTGTCTGCTCTGGAGCCATATACTGGAGTGTGCCCTCGATCACCTTGGGCGGCATCGTGGAACGCCGTTCGCGCGGCAGGCGGGAGGCAATGCCAAAGCCTGTAATTCGGATATCGTCGAACGTTTCGCCAACCAGGAGGTTACCCGGCCGGATGTCCTTGTGGATCAATCCGCTGACATGCATCCCGTTGACGGCACGACTGGCCGCGGCCGCCACCCGCAAGAAGTCAGGAAGTTCCAACCGCGTTTGGATATATGCGGAGAGCGGGCGGCATGGTTGGTCGTCGTACGCAAGGGTTCCGGATTCCGCCTCAAAACTGTGGGGTCGTAGTGCCCACTTGTTGTCGAGTTGATCCCTTATCTGGAACTCACGGCTCAGTCGTTGGAGATATCCGCGCGCAACGCCCCGCTCAGAGGGAAGGACGACAAGGGCGGGCGGCGCGCCGTCTTTGAAGGCGACTCTGTGAAATGCCCTATCATCGTCAAGCCAGAGCACTTCGGCATTTGCCGCATCAGAGTCTTCATCCCAATCGATGGAAAACATCGCGCAAATATCGCCTCGGGCCGTTTTCAAGGAGGACGCGTTGATCGCTGACGCCGATCTCCGGAAACCGCCAGTCTCCGTCTAAAGCTCGAGATTGAGCGGGCGGCACGCTGGGGACCGCCGCAGGCTGCTCAATAAAGTTCGAATTGGGGTGATCAGTCCTTCTTGCCCATCGAGCAACACGATCACCTTTGGACCTGCCAGTCATCGTTGCCACCTCGAAAACTGTGAGCGCGTCTGCGAATTAATCACACGCCGACAATCCTAAGATGCCGGTGCTAAATATTGACGAAATCCCTCTGCGGGAACAAGGTAAGCCCTCTCTCGAAAAGCGTCAAATTCCAAATCCACGAGGTTTCCTTCTCGGTACGTGCTCGCCATGGCTCAGTGCTTGCTCGACGCCAGACCAACCGGTGAAACACAATGGTCGGGAGAACAGCCAGCGTTGGGTGTTCCTCGCTGAGCAATCGCCTAAACGCGCAATCCGATCCGTATTCGCCTGCTGCGGGGCACAGTGGCAGTAGCACTACGAGACCACCCGCCCTAAACCCTTTTTACCTCGAGCTTAGCAGCTATGCTTTGATCGTATCGACAAAGGCCCGAAATCCCGCCGACATGTTTCGACGGCTCGGGTAATACAGGTACAGTGGCTCTTCGGGCTGACACCATTCGTCCAAAACCTTGATTAGCCTGCCTGCGGCCAACGGCTCGGCAACCCGGTCTTCCCACACATAAGCCAGCGCCACTCCATCCAATGCCGCCCGGGTCATGAGCTCGTGATCGTCAAGCGACAGAGGACCTGTCGGCTGGAAAGTGATCGCCTGGTCGTTTCTGGAGAATTCCCATGCATAGCGCACGCCGGAGGGAAACATGTTCTGGATGCAAAGGTGCCGCTTGAGGTCATGGGGGGTCTCCGGAACGGGCCGGCGCTCGAAATACGACGGTGACCCCACGACGACGAGGCGTAACCTCGGCCTGATGCGGACCGCGATCATTCCTTCGGACACACGTTCCCCGAAGCGAATGCCAGCGTCATACCCTTCTTGCACGATGTCGACGAGCCTGTCCGTAGCGCTGATTTCCAGCTCTAGGTTTGGGTTCTTCTCCAGCAACGGACCGATGATCGAACCAATGACAAAGGGAGCGATGGAGTTCGGGACGTTCAGCTTGACCCTTCCGAATGGTGTATGGCGAAAGCGATTCAGGGCATCCAGGGCTGAGGCGATCTCACCAAATGCAGGGTCGAGATGTGATTGTAGCAACTCGCCAGCCTCGGTCAGCGAGACGCTCCGCGTCGTTCTATTGAGAAGGCGGATACCGATACGTTGCTCCAGATTGAGAACGGCATGGCTGACTGCCGATGCAGTGACACCCCGCTCTTCACCCGCTTTGCGGAAGCTTTTGTGACGGGCGACCGCCGCGAAAGCCGCCAGTTCGGAAAGCTCGGTGGCGCGCATTAATGAACCTAGCTCATGATTATCTCAAAAAAGAGTATTCTTATACATCAGACGGAAATCGGTCAACTTCCATCACATCAGCAGCGAGCTGAAGAACATCACTTCGGAAGGAGACCATCATGAAAGTCTGGTTCATCACAGGCGCATCCCGGGGATTTGGGGCGCTGATCACCAAGGAAGCCCTGGCCGCCGGCGACGCCGTTGTCGCTACCGCACGTAACCCCAAGACTGTCATCGAACAGATCGGCGAGCATCCGAACCTTCTGCCCGTTGCACTCGACGTCACCAACGAAGAGCAGGCAAAGGAAGCCGCAGCGCTCGCTATCCAGCGTTTCGGCCGGATCGACATTCTCGCCAACAACGCCGGTTACGGCCTGCTCGGCGCGGTCGAGGAAGCTACGAACAGCGAAATCGAGGCACTCTATGCAACGAACGTGTTTGGGCTTCTGAAGGTGACTCGTGCGGTCCTGCCGCACATGCGCCGTCAACGCTTCGGCCATATCCTGAACTTCTCTTCGATCGGCGGTTACTTCGGCTATCCTGGCTGGGGAGTGTACGGTTCCACGAAGTGCGCTGTCGAAGGCCTTTCTGAATCGCTAGCGACCGAGCTCGCGCCATTCGGCATCAAGGTGACGATCGTCGAGCCGGGTTGCTTCCGTACCGACTGCCTGAATGACAATTCGTGGGCAATCAGCCCCGCCACGATCGCCGACTACGT
>NZ_LYPL01000042.1 GCF_001662075.1 Rhizobium bangladeshense | reverse complement strand
CCACGACGGTACCCATTTCGCCTTCAATGTTAAGCACATCTATCACAAGGCCGAGGTGGACGCGGTTTTGGATGCGCTGAACGACGTCGACCTCGGCTTTGATATGGTCTGGGTCAACGAGACAATGGCGACGCTCTGGCGCTTCGAGAACGCGCTATGCATCCTGACGGCCCGCGAAAATTACAACGCCGAGGACTATCTCGACGCACTTGTGTCCCTCGAGGGCATCCACGGTGCCGTCTACTTCCACAGCCTTCTCAAGGGAGCGCGCAACCTCGCCGACCGACGCGAGGCCCTCCTGAACCTGATCGATCGCGGCGTCATCGTCATCGCGAACGAACTCGAACGCCTTGCTGACTACAGCAAGGTCCACGTCAACCGTCCCCTTCTCGCACAGGAGCTCAAGAGCTATGTCCAATCTGTCGCCTAAGCCGTTCAGCTACATGCCGATCAAGGTAACCGTCGTCGACCGCGTCACGATCGGCAGCCAGCACTATCGCCTGTCCCGCCACTACGGGGGCGAGGTGATTCTCGAAACCGTCGAGGAAATGCCGCGCTTCGAGTCCTTCTCGGAACTCGAGTTTTACGAGAAACACGTACGCGGCGAAATCAAGATCGAGGAGAACTACTTCTCGCAGAACCGCAAGACGCCCGATGTGCATCCCGGCTGGTTGTTCACCGACTATTCGCCGAAGAAGCAGGCCAAGGCGCTCTTCTACGAGCAGCTCATCCACGCTTACGACAACCTCTCTGACAAGGAGGGCGGCATTAACCGCACGGTCGAAGAACTCGGTCCCCGCATGGCGAGCCTGGCTCTCGAAGCCCTGAGCATCGTCGGAAAGATGCAGAACGGCGGCGGCTCAGTTCAGCTGCAGCGTATTCCGTCTGTCGGTCACTTCAACAAGATGTACCGCCTGTTCAAGGACTCCGGTGGAAGAACGATCACGCTTGTCTCCAAGGACGAAGGTCCTAAGCGCACGTATCGGGTCGATCCGGAAAGCCTGGCGGTCTGGCAGGAGTACGCCGAAGGCTATGCATTGCCCAACCGCCCCAGCGTGAAGAAGCAGCACAACCTCCTGTTGGCAGCCCTCGATGGCCTCAACAAGGCCCGCACGAAGGGGAAGCACATGCTGCAGCCTCCTTCGTACAAGGTCTTCGCCAAGATCATCAAGGGGCTGGGGGCTTACCACATCCACCGCGGCCGCCACGGTAAGGCGTCGGCTGACAAGAAGTTCGGATTTACGCGCGGAGGATTCGGCTTCTTCCGTCCGGGCCAGCGCGTGGACATCGATGAGAAGCGCATGGACCTCATGGCGCTCTTTAAGTACGCCGACATGTGGGAGAAGCTCACCGACGACGAGAAGAACGAGGCCCGGCGCATCCGCCTGTGGGTAGTCGTGGCGATGGACATCGCCACCCGCTACATCCTCGGCATGCGCTTCTGCACGAAGCCGAACTCGAAGACCACCCTCGAGGTCATCCGCATGGTGATGGAGGACAAGTCCGAGATTTCGGATTTCGTCGGCGCGCAATCGCAGTGGATCGGCTATGGCCGCCCCGAGCGCTTCTACACCGACATCGGCTCCGCGTTGGTGAACGACGAAGTCGCTCCCAAGATCGCCGAGTGCGAAATCGGGCACGCACGCCCCACCGCTGGCACGCCGCAGGCGCGTGGACACATTGAGTCCAGCTTTCGCGGACATCAGCGCATCGTGAGCTTCTATCAGGGTCGCACCTTCAAGGATGTCGTCGAAAAGGGCGATGCTGATCCGGTGAAGGAAGCCTCGGTACCGATCGACCGCATCGAGCGCGAGTACCTCCGTGCGATCCTCGACATCTATCACAACACTCCTCACGAAGGCCTGGGTGGTGAGACGCCGCACAACGCCTGGGTTCGCCAGACCCAGCTCTACAAGATGCGTCCGCTGATCGAACCCGATGTCAAGCGTCACATCTTTGGGATGGACGAGGTCCGCACCCTTGGGCCTGAAGGCCTTCGCTTCCTCGGCATCAACTACCACTCCCCCGTGCTTGCGAAATGGCATCTGCAGGACGGCAGCGTGGACGTGCCGATCCGCGTGGACGTCGGCAATATCCGCTCGATTTCGTTCAAGAAGGACGGGCACTGGTACATCGCCGACAACCAAATCGGTCTGCCGGACGATATCAGCCTGCCCGAGTGGATGGCCATGTGGGAGCGCGTGACCCGCGAGTACGCCAAGAGCACGGCGGTCACGCTCGACATCTTCTACGCCGCCCTTCGTGACCTTCGCGAGAGCGGCGAGGCCGCGGCGCTGCGCAACCCCCTCGGCCTGCGCCGTGTCACGATGGAAAACGTCCGCTCCTATGAACGCGCGCTTCTCCACAAGGCTGGCTTCACCGTACAGGCCGCTTTGGCCGCCCCCGCGCCGCTGGCATCTCCCGTCGGCCGCCGCAGCGCATTCCTGAGCGCCAACGCGCCCGGTTACAACGACATCGTGACCGATGACGAGGCGCTCGAACTTGCGGAAAAGGTCGCCCGCGGAGGGCCCGCAAAAACTAAGACCTCCCGCAAGAACGCCAACAACCCGGTCGGCACTGCCGACGACATCGAGCTCTGAGGAGACCAGCCATGAACGATATCCTCACCGACCGCCAGCAGGTCCAACTCCGCATCGCGTCCCACATGGACCCGAGCGAACTCGAAGCCGTCGCCCGCATCAAGGCGATGAACGCCTACCACGTCGGCTCCGTTCGCGACGCCGAGCTCCGGAAGCTCTACAAGCGCCTGTTCCGTAACACCCAGACGGAGACGGCCAAGCTCGCCGGGATCGTCGTCACCGGGAACTCGGGCTCGGGCAAGACCCACCTGATCCGGAGCATGGAGACCCATCCCGCCTTCCAGCGCTTCCGCATGCCCGGAAAGGACCACGACAATCTGCCCTATGTCAGCATCGACGCGCCGCCCAAGTGCGCCCCGAACTACCTTCTCGCAGAGATCGTGAAGGCCTGCGGTTTCCCGGTTTCAAAGCCTGGTAATCTGCCCGAGATGCGTGACCTTGCCATGAAATGGTTCGCGTTGCGGGGCGTCATGTTTCTGCACATCGACGAATTCCAGCACGCCATGCGCTCGAATACGGAAACGCAGATCAAGGAAATTCAGGACGCCATGAAAATGCTCGTCCAGATCAGCGCCGACTGGCCCGTCCAGTTGATCCTGTCGGGCACGCCTGTGATCGCGGACTTCAGGACCACGAGCCCTGAACTTGACGGTCGTACCCTCCACTTCGACCTCGAAAGCCTCGATCCCGCCACCGACGGCCCGGTTATTGAGAAGGTCGTCAACGGCATCATCACCAAGCACGCGCAGCTCGAGGTGGCTGATCTGGATGGCAAGGAGTTCGTCATGCGGCTTTCCAAGGCCGCGAACCATCAGTTCGGCAATGTCATCCAGACCATCCGCCTCGCGTGCGAGGAAGTGATCCTTGAAGGGAGGACCGAGGTTGGCATCGAAGACTTCGTGAAGGTCTACAGCATGCTCGTCGGAAGCCGCAACATGGAGCGCAACCTCTTTGCCTCGGGTGCCTGGCGCGACGTCCAGTTGCCCGAGCGAATCACAAACGGGAAAGCGTTCACCGCCCTCAAGATGAAGCATGAAAAGACGTTCGCGGTCCGCGGCAAGAAATTGGTGCAGAGCTGATGACGGAAAAGTTCGAAGTTGTGCCCCCTTTTCGTGAATACGAGACCCGCGACAGCTTCGTTTCGAGGCTCGCGGCGCTTCACCAGATGGTGTCCGTCGTTGACATGGCTCGCCTGCTCGGAGAGTCGAACGAGCGGAACAATATTGAATCGCGCTTTGTTCGCTTCGCCGCGATGGCTGGGATCGATCCCTCTCGGTTCGATCGCCACTCACCCAGACCGGGCCAAGGCTACGCGATGCTGGGAGATCATAAGGTCCACACCACACAGGTGTGCAAGCTCCAGGCGAGATTTTGCCCCAAGTGTGTTGTAGAGGACGTTGAAAAAGGCAGCGGGCCAATTGGTGCCCGCACTTTTCAAAGGTTCTGGTGGCTTTGGGCTGCAATCGAGAAATGCCCGGATCATGGATGTGACATGGCTGTGACCGACGGCGGCAAGCGGAGCTTCGCGCCCGACCTCTGCTCCTACGTATCGCAGAATTTTCCAAGGATTCTCGCTATCGCGGCCGCGGCACAATTTACGTGCGCTCATCCTTTGGATGTCTATCTCCGTGGTCGCCTTACGGGGGAAAACGAACCACTGGAGATGCTCGACGATCTCCCGCTCGCGTACCTTATCCGCCTTTGTGAAGCAGTAGGCCGCGATGCACGTGCGATTGCTGACGGGGGCCCAAACCGTGCGCCGGCACGTATGCGCGCCGGGTTCGAACTCCTAGCGCGTGGCCGGGCGAACTTTCTGGAGCATCTCGAACGCCACGCGAGAAAATTCGACAAAGGGAGAGGCCTCACTCGAAATGCAAAATACGGCCGAATCTACTCATTGATGGCCAGAGAAGCTGCCGATCCTGTGTGGGCACCGATCCGCGAATTGCTATGGCTTGACGCTTGTAACACCCTACCGATGGCTCCGGGCGAAGAGTTTCTCGGCTATCGCCTGGAGAAGCGCCTGATCCATTCACTGCATACAGCCAGTCAACAGTATGGTGTGCACCCTAAGACAGTCATGAAAATGCTGAATAGTGACATCCTTCCTCCAGAAGCCGTTCATCGATCGTCTTACCACTCGACAGTGTTTCGTGCGGACGCAATTCACGAGCTTCTCA
>NZ_LYPL01000041.1 GCF_001662075.1 Rhizobium bangladeshense | reverse complement strand
ATGGCGGCGTTTCTATGGACCGTTTACGATTACCACTTGCTTCATCCGGACGAAAATCCGGATATGGACGAAGTGCGTATTACCCGGCTCGTGGCGCGCCTTGAAGCGCACCTGGACGGATTGCGGGTCGCCGGTGAGGAGGGACGTAAGATAGCACAGGAGCGATACGATGAATTTCCGGAGGCGGGGGAGTTATTCGTTCTGCGGATGCTGTCGACGAATAATCCAATACCCATCTTCGAATTGCAACTCGACAGGGTCAGGGCTTATCTGGCTCAGAATCTTCCGCGGGGTTGACCGATAATGTCAGATCATTTTATGAACGTCGTATCGAATGGTTCCGCTTTGTAGCCGCCGCTGTAGGAAAGCTCGATCCCGCGCCAACTCGCTCCGTCAAACTGGAAAATATACTCACCGCAGGCTGCCGTCAGCCACTCGTTGGCGTTGAGGCGATACGTGTAACCGAGGTTGGCGACCGGCTCGAATGCATTAGCCGAAAGGACATGCACGCCGAAATCGGAGTCGGCAAAATAGATGTCGCCCCTGAACGAGCATATCGATAGGATATCGCTTTCGATACTTGTTTCGAACAGCACGAATTCATCGTCTTTAAGATAGCCAGCAATTCCATGGTCCCCAGCAACCAACACGCGGTCATTCTCTACAAGGACGCAACGGAAATCGGTCCCTATCCTGACCTCTATCCGATCCCAGCTTCGTCCTCGCGATTTCAAGATCAGGACGTTTCCGCCAACCGCGTATAATCGATCCTTTGACAAGCCATGCATGTCAAAAATTCGGTCTGATGCTTCGACCGTGTCTTGAGACCAGGCGGACGCACCGTCAAATCGCCAGATGTGGCCGTCGTCTCCAAACACAAAGTCGGCAAGTGTGTCGAGCGAATATGCGCCAATGAGAAACGATGACTTTAGAACGTCCGTTCTCCATCCCGAATTCGTGTGAAGTCTCACGAGGCCGCCGATTTCGAGCAATACATCCCGATGAGTGCGGGTGGAGTGAAATGCCATGGCAAACTCATCGAACGCATCCTCCAGATCCACGCCCATAGAAATCATGGAAATCCGCAGGATTGCGACCTCTCCGACTTCTTCGTGCACATCCGACAACTGGCAGGCGACCCGGATATGGTCGCGACCAAGCTCATATGCATTCAGCGCATTGAACGACTGCATTTCCGGCGGCAGGTCCACCACCTTTTTGTGAACGGGAGTCATCAAGCCCACATCCTTGTCGGGTCCGGGTTTACGTCCCAGGCGATAGGCTGTTGCGCCGTCTTTGCCGCCGAGTTTTTCGGGTCCTTTTCCTTGACCGCGCGATCGAGATATTCCATGAACAAGGCCCTCAAGCATTCCTGGATGTTCTTCTGTGCCGCCGGCTTTGGCTTGGCGTTCTTGGCGCGCGGATCGTTGTCGACAACCGCTTTCGTGCAGTCATCTATAACCTGGCTCAGCGTCGGTGTCTGGGTGCGCTTGCGGATCGCGTCATTGCATTGCCTTGTCTTCAAGTTATGTGGCGACCCCGTTTTGCTGCCAGACCCCTTTCTCCGAAACCCACCACCCGGGCCTTTGGCATAAGACGCCATGCAGATACATGGTGCCCCGTTTGTCGTGTAGTTCTCAAATTGCGTTGCGGTCTCGACGCCACGTTCCCATTGCAGATATTCGTTTTGAACGAAGTGTTCGGATTCATATCCGTGAGGGCAATCCGCGTCTCGGTGCGTATGGACTTCGAACTCTGCCAGGATCGTAGCACAATCCAGTCTGTTGGGCGAAAACTTGCAAATTTCAGGCCAAGGGGGAGTCTGCCCCTGGGGGCTCGCATGGTTGTGCGTCGCCAAGTCAGAAAATCGTATGACCGGCTCGCCTTCAAATTTCACATCGGGCGACCATTTGTGAAAGTACTTCTTGCCGGTGTTTTGCGATGTGATGATACCCTTTTTCGGGGCGCAGCCGGCTTCGGTGCCGGAGGTCCGTTTCTCGTCGGATTTGTTTTTGATGTTGACTTCCTTGCCGCCAATCTTGACGGTAGCGGTGCCGTTCTCGGTGTCTGAAGCCATTCCGAAGCTGGGGTAGGGGATCGGCACCCCAGGGGGGGTTGCCGGCGTCTGCGGTGGCGTGAAGCAGACATCCGGAAAGGCCGCAATCGTCTGGGCGTTGACGGCCTTGCCGGAAATTTCGAGATTATTGGCAAAGACGTTGGACATCAGCTTTCCTGCGGAACCAAGATCGCGGCGCCGCATGCGCCAGCATCGTTTGATGCCTCTATAAGCACCGGCGCCGCCGGCGCGTAACCTTTCCTGGCGCCCATCCATCCCATTCCCAGCATCAATGGCACGACGGCTGCCCCTATATTTCCAAGGGATTCTGCGGGAGACCACAGATCTTGCGGGTCATGTCGCCCCCGCAGCAGCCGCAAGTTTGCCAGTGCTGTCTGCTTGAACCAGTAGGTTTCTCCGGTGAGATCGGCGATCCGATAGCCGATCTGGTTCATAGCAATGCCGGTTTCGTCCAGCGCCATCCGGTAGGCCCCTGTCATTCCGTCGCCACGCAACGGGAGATCCGCGCCATTGTAGATAGAGGCCGGCTCACGTGTGAGGCCGAGGCCGCAGAGCGGAAACTTCCCGCTGAAAGAACGTGAGCACAGGACCGCGGCCGCAGCTTCACCGGGTATGAAGCCGTCCGAATTATTCGGTGTCAGAATGCGCTCGGCGCCGAGATAGTGCGATAAGGCGGCTGAAGTCAGATAGCTGTCGACGCCGGCTATCATAACGAAAGGGGTTGTGTCGCGAGCGAGCAGGCTGCGGGCTTGGTCCAAGGCGACATGGCCGGAGGGCCTGCCATGGGAGATGATGCGCGAATGCGAACCCAATTCAACCTCGGCGATCTGGCTGACTTGTCGTAACAAAGAAGCACCTTCTTGCAGCGGCCGACCTTGTCGATCCGCCTCTGGAAGGCAGAGGATAAGCGCTGTCTTGCCGCGCGCTTCGGGAACCTCATCGAAAGCTTCGCATATTGCTGCTGCAGCCATGTGGGCGAGGCGTTTCTCCCCGATCCAATTGCGTGGCATCGGTACCGGCGCGCCGATCAACCACTCTCCACCCGGGCCAACAAACTGCGTCTCCTGAAATCCGTCGAGCTTTGCTCGCATCGCGGCACAGGATGATGGTGCATCAAGACCGACCGCGGTCACCATGCCGATTGATACAATATCCAGCATGGCGCTCATGCGGCATCAGCCTCCGCTTCGCGAACCGGCAGGCCAAAGAGGCGGATGTAGCGCTTGCCAGCAGCCCTTGCCCTGAGCATCCCCCTTGTCGGGTGGCCAACCCAGCACTCGCTAAAATCGAGGATCGTTCGGTGGATGCGCTGCGACACGCGCCAGACCAAAGAGAAGCGCCGATTTTCCAGGTCGAACAAAACAGTATCGGGCAGTATCTCGCTCTCAAGGGCTTTTTCATTGCCCTTGAACAAGGTGATCGGAAGGCCGGTAGCCGGCAGCCGAAAGCTTTCGCGCCCTGACGGGGTCAGGTTAACGATCACCACGTCTTCGCCGCCCTTGGGAAAATCAACCTGTTGGTCGGGAGGCGCCATCTGGAAATAGCGCTCGTCGAAATCGGGGGGCAGGAACGGGAAGATGTTGTCGGTCCAGTTTTGGTCGTAGGTGCCAGCGAATTCGATCCGGCCGGGCCAGGCCCTGCCGTACGGGCCAAAGCTCATGGGGCGGTAATCGCCGAACGGCGAGCGTATTTCCTCGTTCGTGGCCTGGGTGTTGGGCAGCCGTAGCCCGGGAATGTGACGTTGACTGCGCGTGCGAGCCCATCCGGTGCCGAAGGGGTTATGCCTGTAGCTCGCGGGCTGATCGTCGTCCGGGTCCAGGCGGTCAGTACCACCCCATGCGCTGTCATAAGAAAACGGCTGCCGCAGGAAGGGTTGCGCGGTGGAGACAGCAAAGACTGGTCCCAGCGCCCGCCACTCCCGATGACCGAAGACGTCGAATACCTTCGACCAGTTTCCAAGCTTCATTCCAACCGTCACGCGTTCTGCTGGCCGCCCGCCCGGAGCATAAGCGCACCCATTGGCGATGACGTCACAACGCGGCTTGCGGAATGCAAAATCCGTTTCCCAAAGCGTAGCCGAATAGCCCGGTTGACCCGTATGTGTGTCAGCCATGACCAGCGGCATCTGAATGGATGATTTCCGCACGAGGCCGCCGGGTGCCTCCGGAAAGTCAAAGGTCCCCTTGACGACGACGACGATGTACTCGTGGCCGGCCTTGTCCATGCCCATCGTGAATTCGGTTGGATAACCGGTTTGGTTCCAGATCTGCATCAGGCGTCACCCTCGGCGCCGGGGAAAAACGGCGCGAGCATTGTTTCAGGCGCATCGGCATCGACCTTCACCGCCTCGCGACCCCGCGTCCAGAATATCATGCCCCGGACCGGCTCGTCCGACACCTTGATTGGCGGAAAAGGCAATGCCGCAAGGCAGGTTGCCAGCCTGTCCCCCTCCATCTTGCTGTCTCTTGCCGATTTCCCTGTCGCTTCCAGTGCATCGAACCAGTCCGCCGCTACGCTCGCTATGTCCGCGGCGGCAAGCAACGGCGGTGCAGCGATGGTCAGCGGAAACCGGCGACCGGCACGGTCAGCGCTTGCCATCACTACGCCAGTCATGGCGCCAAATGTCTCCCCGCCCAGCAGAAACCGCAGGACCGGAGCGTTCTCCATTGACCCTTGCGAAAATCGGTGAACCAGATGCCGGCTGATCCATCGGTCCCACCGCCCGACGAAAGAGGCCGGCAGGTTGCGTGTGACGAAATCGCCCATCGCCGGCAGCTTTCCGAAAAATCCAGGCAGG
>NZ_LYPL01000003.1 GCF_001662075.1 Rhizobium bangladeshense | reverse complement strand
CTTCAACAGATCCCACTGATCGTCCCGGAGAACTTCACCTTCCATCGCTGACCTCCAAAAGTCAGCGTTGAATCTGATTTGCTCCTCAAACGGAATCCCAATTCGTTAATTTGTCACCACAGCCTAGAGCCTTTCCCGGTCAGATTGCATCACTCTATGGCTCAAAGGGAGTCGGATGGTCGACGGAGGCGATCGGCTCGGACATACCAGGGGATGCCCATTGCCAATCGCCTCTGCCCATGAAAATCTGCTCCGGCAGAATGCTTCAATCTGACCAGGAAAGGCTCTAAGCCGCAATACGGCGATAGCCGGCCGTTACGGCGCCCGCAGCGATCAGCAGGGTGCCGCCGGTTCGGTTTACGGCGCGCTGGACGCTTGCCTTGCGAATCAGTCCGCGCGCCCTATGGGCGAGGAATGCGTAGGCGGAAGCGTTGAGGATCGCCAGCACGAGGAAGGTCGCCTCCATGATCGCCATCTGCCCGAAGAAGGGGAGGGCCGGGTTGAGAAACTGCGGCACGAAGGCGACAAAGAAGACGATGCTCTTCGGATTGAGGGCGGTGACAACGTAGGCGTGGAGGAAAATCCTGAGCGATCTTTCCTCCGGAAGATTGTCGTTATCGGCAACCGGCTCACCGATGACAGGAGCCCGCCAGAGCTTGATTCCGAGCCATATCAGGTAGGCGCCGCCGATCCACTTGAGGACAGTGAAAAGAGTGGCAGAGGCGGCAAGGACGGCGCCGAGGCCGAAGAGTGAAGCCGTCATCGCGGTGAAGTCGCCGAGCGCCACGCCGCTGACGGTAGCAAACGCCATCCTGCGTCCGTGGCCAAGCGCATATGAGACGACGAGCAGTATCGTCGGTCCCGGTATGGCCAGCATAATGGCGGATGCGGCCGCAAAAGCGAGCCAGGCTTCAAACGACATGGTGTCTCCTCCCATTCCTCAGGAACAAGCAAAGACACCTTATTAACCATCCGTCAATCATGCTTCTTTGTATTTCTGGCCTATATTGTCCATGACTTCGGCAAACCATGCCGTCGAAAGGTCAAAAGCCTTCCCGCCCTTGATGCGCGGGAATTCTATAGTGCGCAATTTACCATTCTGCGATTCATCATGGCCGGTGACGCCGGACACTTTATTGAGTGCGCTTTCGACGGCGAGATCGACCATGCTCTGGATCAGCCTGAGGTCTTCGCCGTTTGCCGGCGCCGAGCGGGCGAAATAGCCTGATTTCTGCACGAGTGAACGCTCGGCGTTCAAGAGGCTGGCGAACTGCTTCTGGAACCACGCACCGACGTTGATCGTGTCGATCTTCACATGGCCGAAGGCATCACGTTTGACGGTCTCGCCGGCGGCTTCGCGCTCGGCGACAATCGCGTCGAGGCAAGCGCCTTCCGACACGAAGACGGTGGCATGGCCGGTGCGATCCATAACCTCCTTCAGCCGGGCGGCCTCGGCATCGAGATCGAACGCCATTTCGGGCAGATAGACCGCGTCGATACCTTTCAGCTGCGCATCCATCATTAGACCGTCGACATATTGATTGCGGCTGGTGCGCTGGAGATAGGCCCGGGCGGTGGCGGCCGTCAGCCAACCGCAATGGCGTCCCATGACCTCATGGATGACGAGAGTGCGGGGGGCGGCGGTCTGCTCGTTGCCGACATTATCGAAGAAATGGGCGCCAACCTCGGCGGCCGTCCAGGCGCCCAGCGACTGGCGGATCGGCACGACATCGTTGTCGACGGTCTTCGGCAAGCCGACGACGGTCAGATCGTAGCCGTTGGCGGCGAGGTAGGCCGCAAGGTCGGCGGCTGTGGTGTTGGTGTCGTCGCCGCCGATCGTGTGGAGAATGGTGATGCCGTCATCGGCAAGGCGTTCGGCGGCGACCCTCAGTGGGTTCTCGCCTTCCTTGACGAGGCCGCGCTTGACGCAGTCGGCGGCGTTGGTGAGCTTGACACGGCTGTTCCCGATCGGCGAGCCGCCATAGCGGTGCAGCAGTGGCGCCTTTTCCCGCATCTGACGGGTAATCTCGATGCTGTCGCCGAGGAGTACGCCCTGGTAGCCGGACTTATAGGCGACGATATCGAGTTCAGGGGCAACGTCGCTATAGCGTTCGATGAGGCCGCCGACAGCGGAGGAAAGACAGGGTGCGAGGCCTCCGGCGGTCAGCATTGCAACTTTCTGCTTGGCCATGATTCCTCCTATGGCGTTTCGATGCGGCGGCGCTGGCTAAGGCTCGTCGCATCGAACTTCGTTTATGCGATGCGTTTGCCCGTTGTATGTGCATGCCGTGCCCCCGGTGCCGCCGTAGATTTCCGGGGCGCATGCATCAGCGCATGGATGCGGCAGGGAAGGGGGCCTGTAAAGTAAAGAATTTGCGAAAAATGCAGCCTTCTTCCGCTTTGCGGCCCGAAGGGTTGATATAATCGTTTGAAGCCCGACACGCGGACCGAGAACTGTTGTGGAAATTGCGGCGCCGCGTCGCGCGCCTGTCAAAAGGACGCGGCGGTGCGCGCCTTCCCTCAATCGAAAGGGGTGAATCGTTTGCTGCGGTGCGACAATTACTAAATCGTGAAAACTGTGTTCGCGCCTAGGACCAATCGTCGCCTTGCAAAGGCTACGATTATTTGATCAAGCTGTTTGCTTATAAGTTGACAAGTACGCGAGATTTTCAATGTCCTTCTGGGAAAAACTGGTGAATGCCATTGGCAATACTGCGGGCAATGCGCTGTCCGCGGTGGTCGAGGCCATCCGCACGGTTTTCGAAGGCGATCCGGAGACACGGCGGAAGGTCGCTTTCTCGGTAGCGATCATCGCGCTTTCGGCGAAGATGGCCAAAGCCGACGGCATCGTCAGCGAGAGGGAGGTCGAGGCTTTCCGGGAAATCTTCGAGTTTCCGCAGGATCAAGCGAAGAACGTCGCCAGACTTTATAATCTCGCGCGTCAGGATGTTGCCGGCTATGAGGCCTATGCCGAACGTCTCTCCGCGCTCTGCATTACCTGTGCGGCCAATTGCACGGTGCTGGAAGACGTGCTCGACGGCCTCTTCCATATCGCCAAGGCTGACGGGCTGATTCACGAAAAGGAATTGAATTTCCTCAGTCACATCGGCGTGATCTTCCAGATGAGCGAGACCCGCTTCGAGCAGATCGCCGCCCGCCATGTCTCGTCCGGCGGCGATCCCTACAAGGTGCTCGGCGTGTCGCCTTCTGACGATTTTCCGACGATCCGCCGCCGTTACCGCGGCCTCGTCAGCGAACATCATCCCGATCGACTGATCTCGCGCGGCGTGCCGAAGGAATTCCATGTGATTGCCAATGAGCGCATGGCGGCACTCAACGCAGCCTATGCGGCCATCGAGAAGGAACGCCGGGCCGCATGACCTCCTTCGAGGCGGATTACGCGGAAGCTCGCGTCCGGCCCTCGCCCAATCACGGGGAGCGGACGGACGGGCGTCGCCCGGATATGATCTTGCTGCACTATACCGGCATGCCGACGCCGGATGGCGCGCTTGACTGGCTCTGTTGCGCCGAAAGCCAGGTCTCCAGCCATTACTTCGTGCATGAGAATGGCGAGGTCATCCAACTTGTGCCGGAGAGCAGGCGGGCGTGGCATGCCGGGAAGAGCAGCTGGCACGGCGAGAGCGATATCAATTCGCTGTCGATCGGCATCGAGATCGCCAACGCCGGCCATCCCGGCGGCCTTCCCGACTATCCGAAAGAGCAGATCGCGGCGGTGATCGAATTGTGTCGGGACTGTGTCAAACGTTGGTCGATCGCGCCGGAACGGGTGCTTGCGCATTCAGATGTCGCCCCGATTCGCAAGGTCGATCCGGGTGAAAAGTTCCCCTGGGCGGAGCTCCACCGGGCGGGCATCGGGCACTGGGTCGAGCCGGCAACGATCACCGGCGGACGCTTCTTCCAGCGCGGTGATGCCGGCCAACCCGTCGAAGCACTGCAGTCGATGCTGTCGCTCTATGGTTACGGCACTGAAATCACGGGGCAATTTTCAGAAAAAACGGCAGGCGACGTGGAAGCTTTCCAGCGGCATTTTCGGCCCGAACGGATAGATGGCATCGCCGATTTCTCGACGATCGACACGTTGCACCGGCTACTGTCGGCCTTGCCGCGTTATTCCTGATTCCTCGACAATTACTGAAACGCCGAGTTTCGCACTGCAGCGCGAAATTCGGCCTGCCACATCATTTCCCTATTATCTCCTCATTGCGATGGTCTAAGAACCTCCGCCAAGCGGTACTCGGGGTTGTTTTCGAGTTAAACCACGGGCGCTATGTGAAACTATAAGAATTGCCGCGAATCCAGATCGGTCATTGATCTGGTATTCATTGTGACAGCGAGGCGCGCCGTCCGGAAATTCTTTGGGTCGGAGTGTTCAAGACTACATGAGAAAACTGATTGTTGTTGCTGCAACATGCGTTGGCATGGTGCTGGCCGGAAATAGCTTTGCCTTTGCGAATGATTGGGGTGTGCGAGCTGATGCGCCGGTGAAGAAAGTCGAGCGTCCTTCGAAGAAGACGGAGCGTCCGTTGAAGAAAGCGGAGCGTTCGGTCAAGCCGGCGAAGCGTCCGCTCAAGACGGCGGAACGCACACTGAAGACGGTCGAGCGCCAGAGCGGTTATCCCGTCGCTAATGTTTCCGGCAATTCCTATTCCGCACTGATCAGCAAATATGCGAACCAATATGATGTACCGGTTGCGCTTGCGACCGCTGTCATCCGTATCGAAAGCAATTTCAATCCGAATGCGCGCGGCAGCCGCGGTGAAATCGGCCTGATGCAGATAAAGCCTGCAACTGCCCGCATGATGGGCTATTCCGGCAGCGCCAAGGGCCTGTTCGATCCGGAAACCAACATCAAGTACGGCATGAAATATCTGGCTGCCGCTCATGATCTCGGTGGTGGCGAGACCTGCAACACCATCCTCAAATACAATGCCGGTCATGGCGCCACGCGCATGAACCCGGTGTCCAAGTCCTATTGCGGCAAGGTTCTCGCAATGCTCTGAGCCTGTAGCGCTTATCCCTGACAAGAGCTGGATGATTCAAGATGATTGCCATGGTATCGCTGGAATTTAGCGAGGTGGGATATGGCAGTCGATTTCAGGTTCATCATCATCGGACGCGGCATGATGGGTGCCGCGGCTTCCCGGCATCTCTCTTCAATGGCCGACGGTATTGCGCTGATCGGTCCGCGAGAGCCGGCTCAGCGCAAATCGCATGAGGGCGTCTTCGCCAGCCATTACGACGAGGCGCGCATCACCCGGACATTCGACGGCAATCTGGCCTGGGGAAGTTTCGCCGCCCGCGCGCTCGACCGCTATCGTGCGATCGAGGCAAGGAGCGGCATTTCCTTCTTTTCGGAAGTCGGCTGCCTCTTTGCAGCCCCTGAGAAAAGCGAGCAGGATTACATCGATCGGGCGTTGACCGTCAGCCGGACGCTCGGCAGCGAGATCGAGACCATCGCATCGGCGCAACTTCCAGGCCGCTTCCCTTTTCTTGCGGTCGATCCTGATTTTCGCGGCTATTTCGAACGCAAGCGCGCCGGCTATATCAATCCGCGAGCGCTCGTGCGCGCCCAGGCGATGCTCGCGGAACAGGGTGGCGTTACGCTGATCGAGGCAACCGCGACATCCGTGCGCGACACCGGTGCCCATGTCGAGGTGACGGTCGACGGAAGGCGCTATAGCGCCGAGAGGGTGCTGGTCGCGGCTGGCGGCTTCAGCAATTTCCATGCGCTGCTGCCGCGTCCCGTCGATACCAAGGTGATGGCGCGCACGGTCGTCTTCTATGAAATCGGTGAGCGCGAAATGGCGGTCTTCGGCGACATGCCGTCGACGATCGTGCTCGGCGACCGCGAAGAGGATCACATTTATATTCTCCCGCCGGTGCGTTATCCGGACGGAAAAATCTATCTGAAGCTCGGCGGCGATACCGAGACGCTTTCCATCGATCGGCTGGAGGATGCCGGTGCGTGGTTTCGTTCCGACGGCAGCGCTGCCGAGCGCGATCATCTTTGCCGCATCGCCCTGCAACTAATGCCAGCACTTGCAGGCTGCCCGGTGACATCAGGGCCGTGCGTGGCGAATTTCACTCCGACCGGTTATCCTTATGCGGGGTTCACGCAGTCGCCGCGCATCGCGGTGCTGACCGGCGGCAATTTCGTCGCCGCCAAATCCTCCGACGAACTTGGACGATTGGGCGCGGTGCTTCTGACCGAAGGGCGGCTTGGCGACTCGGATTTCGGCGGCGAACTGACGCCGGTCTTTGCCTGAAAGGGAGCATCATGGCAGTCGATTTCAAATATATCGTCGTCGGCCGCGGGTTGATGGGGGCGGCAGCCGCGCGGCATCTGGCGCGCCAAGTGGATGGCGTGGCGGTGATCGGCCCGGACGAGCCAGCCGACCACAAGGCGCATCAGGGCGTCTTCGCCAGCCATTACGACGAGGGGCGCATCACCCGCACCATCGACCCCAACGGCAACTGGGCTCTGCTCGCCAACCGCTCGATCGGCCGTTATGGCGAGATCGCTCGCGACAGCGGCATCGATTTTTATCGCGAGGTCGGCTGCGTCGTCGCCGCGCCCGGTGGAAGCGAATACATCGAGGAGACGCGACAGGCCGCCGTTTCGCTTAGCGTCGAAACCAGCCTTCTCGACCAGGCGGGGCTGAAGGCCGCCTTTCCTTTCTTTGCCTTTCCCAATGACTGCGCCGGGGTTTTCGAGGCGAGGGGCGCCGGACATATCAGCCCGCGCAAGCTGGTCAAGGCGCAGTCGCTGCTGGCGGAAAAGGCGGGTGCCGCCGTCATCCGCGACCATGCCGTTTCCATTCGCGAGGAGGGTGGCTCGGCTGTCGTCAGAACTGCCGGTGGCCTGACCTATCGCGCTGACAAGCTGCTGCTCGCCGCGGGCGGATTTTCCATTGCGGAGAATCTGTTGCCGCGTCCCGTTGCAATGACGGTTTATGGCCGGACGGTCACGCTTTTCGAGGTGAGCGAGGCGGATGCCGAGCGTCTTGCGACCATGCCGTCGCTCATTCTCGATATGCCCGGCATCCATATCTATCTGCTGCCGCCGATCCGTTATCCCGACGGCAAATTCTATCTGAAGATCGGCGGTGATCCGGACGATCTGGTGCTCGGCGACGAGGCAGAAATGCGCGCCTGGTTCAGAACGGAGGGACGCGAAACCGTGCGGACGCATCTTCACCGCATCGCTGCCGACTTGGTGCCCGATCTGGCGCCGCTTGCGATTTCGACGGCTGCCTGCGTGGTGTCCTATACGAAAAGCGGCTACCCGATGATCGGCTACACCTCGTCGCCTGCCATTGCCGTGCTGACGGGCTGTGCCGGCACGTCGGCCAAGAGTTCGGACGAAATCGGACGGCTCGGGGCGGAGCTGCTTTTGTCGGGCAGGATCAGCCAGCAGGGCTATTCCACGGATTTTACACCGCAATTTTCCTGAAACTATCATTTTTTATGGAAATTGCGCTCTCTCTCGTTTATGTGAGCCCTGCCAGTTGGCCGGGCAGCCGCGCTTTATCAATGCCGAAAGGCGGTAAGGTGAGGAAAGTCCGGGCTCCACGGAGACACGGTGCCGGATAACGTCCGGCGAGGGCGACCTCAGGGAAAGTGCCACAGAAAGCAAACCGCCTGTCATGACAGGTAAGGGTGAAAGGGTGGGGTAAGAGCCCACCGCATTTCCGGCAACGGATATGGCACGGTAAACCCCACCGGGAGCAAGACCGAATAGGGATGACGCGGCGGGCCGAAAGGCCTTCCGGCCGGTTTCCAGGCCAGTCATCCGGGTGGGTTGCGCGAGGCAGCGTGCGAACGCTGTCCCAGAGGAATGGCTGCCACGTTCCGGTTCACGCCGGAGCCATACAGAACCCGGCTTACAGGCCAACTGGCGATAAACTTTCGTGGCGCGAATATCTCCGATTTGACGAATCACTTCCAGGTAAGTCGCTGAAATCGACAGTTTTCAAGCGAATGCTCATACAATCCTCCGCGCGAAAATTGTTTTTGCGAAAGCACCGTCGCGCGTCTCTTGCGGGAGGGTGATCCTAACCCTTTGTTAAACTTAACGGCTTATAAATTTTTGATCATGCGTCTATTGCAAAACAGGCGTATCCCATTGACGCCCATATGGTCCCATGCTATCCCAAACTCGCACTGCACCAGGGCAATCACCTGCCCATTCATCGCAAAGCAAAGGCGTCTTCCTTTCCGGAAGCGTCGGAGGGGTTTTTGCTCATCCGGCTTGCGAAGCTGTGCCTGATATTGGGAGTTTCGGGCGTCTTTTGGTCCGGATCCCTGCGGGAACGGATGTTTCGTGTGATGAGCCGCTTCCTTTCGAATGCGACCAACAGGATCGATGCCAAGGGCAGGGTTTCCGTGCCTTCGGCGTTTCGTTCCGTGCTGGCGCAGCGCAATGTCCAGGAGCTTTATTGTTTTCAGGACTTTGTGTTTCCGGCGATCAGCGTCGGCGGTCCGGATCTTCTCGAAAGATTCGAACGGCAGATTGCTGCGGAGGATCCGTTTTCGCCGGATGCGAACGAGATGTCGCTTCTGATTCACGGAGGCGGGGTCTTCATGCGGCTCGATGCCGAGGGCCGGCTGATGGTCACGGATTTCATCCGCGGCTTCACCGGTATTTCGGACGAAGTGACCTTCGTCGGTCGGGCGGATCATTTTCAGCTCTGGCAGCCGCAGGCTTTTATGGCTGCGCAGGCGCAGGCACGAGGGGAGCGCAAGCTGGCGGGCAAGCGTTCCTGAAAGAGCGAGGGAACGGAATGGCGGCGAATCCTGGCGGAGGTTCAACTGATGCCGGTGGCGGACCGGTTCGTCACATTCCGGTTCTTCTCGACGAGGTCCTCGCGGCGCTGGCGCCGGCGCCCGGCAAGCTCATCCTCGACGGTACATTCGGTGCAGGCGGCTACACCTCGGCCATTCTTGCCGCCGGCGCCGAGGTGATTGCGCTCGACCGCGATCCGACGGCGATTGCGGCGGGCCAGGCGATGGTTGCCGCCCATGGTGGCCGTCTCAAGCTCGTTCATTCACAGTTCTCGCATCTGGCCGATCATGCGCCGAAAGGCGGCCTCGACGGCGTCGTGCTCGATATCGGCGTTTCCTCGATGCAGATCGACGAGGCCGAGCGCGGCTTCTCCTTTCAGAAGAGCGGACCGCTCGACATGCGCATGTCGGCGACAGGTGTTTCCGCCGCCGACGTCGTCAACCGTGCCAAGGTCGCCGATCTCATCCGCATTTTCCATTTTCTCGGCGAGGAGAGCCAGGCGCCGCGCATCGCGCATGCGATCGAGAAGCGCCGCGCCGAAAAACCATTCGAGACGACACGCGATCTCGCCGGCCTCATCGAACTGGTCACGCCGCGCAAGATGAAAGACAGAATCCATCCGGCGACGCGCGTCTTTCAGGCGCTTCGCATCTTCGTCAATGATGAGCTCGCCGAACTCGCGCAGGCATTGTTTGCGGCGGAAACGGTGTTGAAGCCCGGTGGGAGGCTCGTCGTCGTCACCTTCCATTCGCTCGAAGACCGCATCGTCAAGAAGTTCTTTTCCGACCGCGCCGGCAAGGCGTCGGGTTCGCGGCACCTGCCGGCCGCACATGAGCGGGCGGCAACCTTTGCGGCTGTGGGCAAGTCGATGGTGTCGGCAAGCGAGGCGGAGGCTGAGGCCAATCCGCGCGCCCGCTCGGCCAAGCTGCGCGCCGGCCGAAGAACGGACGCCGCCGCCGAGGCTGCGGATATGTCGCTCTTCGGTTTTCCCAATCTTGCCAGCCTTGGAAAGCTTGGAGGTTGATATGCTGAAAACGTTCGATCTCGTGCTCATCGGCGTCATGACGGCAACTGCCGCCGTCACCTACACGATCAAGCACCGCGCCGAATTGAAGCTCGAAGAGGTCCATCGCCTCGAAGCCGAGATCAAGCTCGAGGAGGATACGATCGACCTTCTCAAGGCCGACTGGGCGCTGCAATCACAGCCGAACCGTCTGGAGCGGCTGGTCAAGGCCTATGAGGGCGAACTGCAGCTGCAGCCGACGGATTCGACGGCGCTGGTGCATGCCAAGGAATTGCCGATGTTGAAATCCGAGGTTCCCGTGCCTGACGTGACGGAGGCCAAAGCCGGCGCCAAGGGCGCGACCTTAGCCAGCGCCAAGGGCGTGCCGGGCGCCGTCAAGGCCCAGCCGGTTCCAATGCCCGCGCCGCGCGGCGAGGCAGAGGATAATGCAGACCAGATCGAAACGGGGTCGGTGGAATAATGTCGTTTCTTTCCCGCATCATGGTCTTGAAGAGCCAGGCGCATTTCTCCGCCGGCGTCTATAACCGGTTCGGTGGTCCGTCCCCCGCCGGCCTGGCGATCGAGGGGTCGCGCAAGAAGAAATCAGGACAGGCAAAAAGCCGCGTCGGCCTGCTGATCCTTGGCTTCATGGGCGTCTATGTCGTCATCGGCGGCCGTCTCGTCGAATATGCGATGAAGGATCAGGAGGTCGTCTCCAGCATCCTGCCGCCCGATCGGCTGATGGCGTCGCGTCCCGACATTCTCGACCGCAACGGCGAGGTGCTGGCGACCGATATCCGCACCGTCTCGCTGTTTGCCGAACCCAACAAGATCGTCGATGCCGACGAGGCGGTCGAGAAGCTTGCAACGGTTCTGCCCGAGCTCGACGTTCGGGATACCTATAAAAAGCTCTCGGTCAAAACCTCGCATTTCGCCTGGCTACGCCGGCAGCTGACGCCGAAACAGCAGAGCCAGATCCTGGCGCTTGGCATTCCCGGCATCGGCTTCCGGCCGGAGAAGCGCCGCTTCTATCCGGGCGGCCCGACCGCCGCGCATATCCTCGGTTACGTCAACATCGACAACCGCGGCGTTGCCGGCATGGAGAAGTTCATCGACGATCAGGGGCTCGCCGATCTCGCCTCGGTCGGCATGACCAGCGACCAGCCGCTCGAGCCGGTGCGGCTTTCGATCGACCTGCGCGTGCAGAACATCGTCCGGGACGCTGTGGTCAACGCCGTCAACAATTTTCAGGCCAAGGGTGCGGGTGCAGCTGTCATCGACGTGCATACCGGAGAAGTGCTGGGCATGGCATCGGCGCCGGATTTTGATCCGAACGATCCGCAGGAAGGGGCCAAGGAGGGTTGGCTCAACCGGATGACCAACGGCACTTTCGAAATGGGCTCGACCTTCAAGACCTTTTCGCTGGCGATGGCGCTCGACAGCGGCAAGGTGAAGATGACCGACAGTTTCGATGCCAGCAAGTCGATCTATATCGGCGGCTTCACGATCCACGATTTTCACGGGCAGCGCCGCTGGCTGACCGTGCCTGAGATTTTCCAGTATTCGTCGAATATCGGCACGGCGCGCGTCATCGACATCGTCGGCATCGATTCGCAGAAGGACTATCTGACCAAGCTCGGCCTGCTGACGAAAATGCAGACCGAATTGCCGGAAGTGAAGATGCCGAGCCAGCCGCGCGTCTGGAAGAAGATCAATTCGATCACGATTTCCTTCGGTCACGGGGTTTCGACGACGGCACTGCAGACGGGGGTGGCGGCGGCGGCTCTCGTCAACGGCGGCAAGCTGATCGAGCCGACATTCCTACCGCGCACACGCGAACAGGCCGATCAGATCGCCACGCAGGTCCTCAAGAAGTCGACCAGCGACGCAGTTCGCTATCTGCTTGATTTCAACGGCTACAAGGGCTCGGGGCGCGTGGCCCGCGTGCCCGGTTTTGCCGTCGGCAGCAAGACCGGCACTGCCGACAAGGTGGTGAACGGGCGTTATTCCTCGACGCTGAATTTCAATTCCTTCATCGCCGCCTTCCCGATCGACAATCCCCAATATGCCGTGATCACCTTCTGCGACGAGCCGAAGACCGGCGAGAAACAATATGGCGGAACGCTGTCCGCCGGTACCGCCGGTCCGATTGCCCGTGATATCATCCGCCGCGCGGCTCCCATTCTCGGCATCGAGCCGAAATTCGGGGAAGGTGGTTCGGCCTTGCTGGTGTCTTATTGAGCGTGAATGAATATCGGCGCCGATTCGCGAGGGGCGGACCGGCTTCAAGAGGGAAAAGTGCATTCGATGAAATTGCGAGACTTGGCCGGAGATCAGTTTCCGGAACTTGAAGCACAGCTCGAAGGCCCGGCAGGCCTGCTTGATATTTCAGGCCTGTCTTCGGACAGCCGTCTTGTGGCGCCGGGCAACGCCTTCGTCGCGGTCGCCGGCACAAAGGCGGATGGCGCGGGCTTCATCGTCGATGCCGCCGGCCGAGGCGCTGCGGTCGCGATTGCCTCCCAGCCGGTCGATGCTTCCATTCCGGTGCTTGCGGTCAAGGAACCGCGCCGCTTCCTTTCGATCGCCGCCGCGCGGTTCTACGGCAGGCAGCCCGAGACCATGGTCGCCGTCACCGGCACGGCGGGCAAGACCTCCGTCGCCTCGTTCACCCGGCAAATCTGGGCGCATGCAGGCCATGCGGCCGCGATGATCGGCACGACGGGCGTGGTTTCGCCGACGCGCAACGAATATGGCGCACTGACGACGCCCGATCCGGTGTCGCTGCACAAGCTCCTGGCCGAACTTGCCGATGAAGGCGTCACGCATGCGTCGATGGAGGCTTCCAGCCACGGTCTCGACCAGAGCCGGCTCGACGGCGTGAAGCTTGCCGCCGCCGCCTTCACCAATCTCGGCCGCGACCACATGGATTACCATCCGACCGTCGAGGCCTATATGGCCGCCAAGATGCGGCTTTTCGATAGGCTGCTGCCGAAGGGTTCGCCAGCGGTGATCTTCGCCGACGATCCGTGGTCGGCGCAGGCGATCAAGGCCGGGGCTGACGCCGGTCACGATGTCCGTACCGTCGGCCGCAAGGGCGAGTACCTCACGCTGAAACGCGTCGAGCATTTCCGCCACAAGCAGACGGCTGAGATCCATATCGGCGACGAGATCTTCGAGGTCGATATTCCGCTGGCCGGCGATTTCCAGGTTGCCAATGCACTGGTCGCCGCGGGCCTTGCCATGTCGACGGGCGTCGAGCCGAAAGTTGCGATGGCCGCGCTCGAGAAACTCGTCGGTGCGTCCGGCCGCCTCGAGCTCGTCGGTCATACCAAGGACGGCGCGCTCGCCTATGTCGATTATGCCCATAAGCCCGATGCGCTGGAAAACGTGTTGAATTCTGTCCGGCCATTCACGACCGGCCGCGTCGTCGTCGTCTTCGGTTGCGGCGGCGACCGCGACCGCGGCAAGCGGCCGATCATGGGCGAAATCGCCTGCCGTCTTGCCGATGTCGTCATCGTCACCGACGACAATCCCCGTTCGGAGGAGCCGGCAGCGATCCGGGCGGCGATCATGGCAGCCGCGCCTTGCGCCTCGGAAATCGCCGACCGCGCCGCTGCCATCCGCGAGGCGGTCGCCATGCTGAAATCGGGCGATACGCTGATCGTTGCCGGCAAGGGACATGAGGAAGGTCAGACGATCGGCGCCGTCACTTTGCCGTTCTCCGATCATGCGGAGGTGCGCAAGGCGTTGGAGGAACTGAAATCGTGAGCTGGCTCTGGAAGACCGACGACATGATCGCAGCGATGGCGGGGCGCCCTTTCGGCACGCTGCCCGAAGGCATCACCGGCATCTCCATCGACAGCCGATCGATCACATCAGGCGAAGCCTTCTTCGCGATCAAGGGTGACCGCGTCGACGGTCACGACTACGCGTCGATGGCGATGGCGAACGGTGCCTCCCTACTTGTCGTCAGCGAGGCAAGGCTCCCCGCCATGGGCCGCCTGACGGTGCCGATGATCGTTGTGGAAGACGTGCTCGCGGCTCTTGGCAAACTTGGCCTTGCCTCGCGCGAGCGTTCGCGGGCCCGGATCATCGCGGTGACGGGTTCGGTCGGCAAGACCACCACCAAAGAAATGCTGCGGCAGGTGCTATCGCCTTCCGGCAAGGTGCACGCGTCTGTTGCCTCCTTCAACAATCATTGGGGCGTTCCCCTGACGCTGGCGCGCATGCCTGACGATACGGACTACGGCGTATTCGAAGTCGGCATGAACCATCCGGGCGAGATCCGGCCGCTGGTGGCGATGATCCGCCCCGATGTCGCCGTCATCACGACGATTGCACCGGCGCATCTCGGAAATTTCAAGAGCATCAAGGAGATCGCCGCCGCCAAGGCGGAGATTTTCGAGGGGCTCGAACCCGGCGGCCATGTCGTGCTCAACCGGGACAACGACCAGTTCAATTTCCTTGACCGCACGGCGCAGTCGCTCGGCATCGAGAATATTCATTCCTTCGGTCAGCATGCCAAGGCGGAGTTCCGGCTCGCGGAATTCAACGGCGCGGACGAGAATTCCACACTGTGGCTGACGATCGGCGGCGAAACGCTGGAGGTCGCGATCGGTGCCCCTGGCCGTCATATTGCCGAAAATGCGCTTGCGGCCCTCGGTGTCGTCACGATCGTCGGCGCAGACCTCCAAAAGGCGATCGCGGACCTTGCGACGCTGAAGCCGGAAAAGGGCAGGGGCAAACGCCACCGGCTCTCGATCGGCGGTGGTAACGGCAGCTTCACGCTGATCGACGAGAGCTACAATGCCAATCCCGCCTCGATGCGGGCGGCGATCGCGCTGCTCGCGGCTGCCGAGCCGACCGGCCGCGGACGCCGTATCGCCGTGCTCGGCGACATGCTCGAAATGGGCGATTATGCCGAGAAGGTTCATGCCGATCTTGCCGGGCCGCTGCTTGCGGCCGGTATCGAGCACGTCTGGCTAGCGGGTGCCGATATGGCTGCGCTGAAAGAATCACTGCCGGAAAGCGTCCATGTCGAGTATCGCGAAAAGACGGACGAATTGATGGATTATATATTGAACTCGGTCGTCCCGGGCGACGTGTTGATGGTGAAATCGTCTCTGGGCATCGGTTTCGGCAAGATCGTCGCCGCGCTTCTTGACAAGTTCCCGGCATTTTCCGACACGCAACGCGAACTTTGACCGGGTAACAAGGGGCCCCGAATGCTGATCTGGCTTGTCGAACTGTCGGAATATTTCAAGTTTCTGAACCTGTTCAGATATATCACCTTCCGCACGGGCGCCGCTCTTTTCACTTCCGCATTGATCGTCTTCCTGTTCGGGCCGACGATCATCAATTCGCTGCGCATCCGCCAGGGCAAGGGCCAGCCGATCCGCGCCGACGGGCCGCAGACGCATTTCAAGAAGGCCGGCACGCCGACCATGGGCGGGCTGATGATTCTTGCCGGCATCGTCGGCGCTTCGCTGCTCTGGGCCGATCTTTCCAACGTCTATGTCGTCGCCACGTTGCTGGTGACGCTGGGCTTTGGCGCGATCGGCTTTTATGATGATTATCTCAAGGTTACCAAGCAGAGTCATATGGGCTTCTCCGGTAAGGCCCGCCTCGGCATCGAGTTCGTCATCGCCGGCATCGCCGTCTACTTCATGATGCGCACCGCCCTGGCCTCAGGGACCGCCGGCTCGACCTTCGGTTCCTCGATCGCCTTTCCCTTCTTCAAGGACTTCCTGATCAATCTCGGCATCATGTTTGTCGTCTTCGGCGGCTTCGTCATCGTCGGCGCCGGCAATGCCGTCAACCTGACAGACGGCCTCGACGGGCTCGCCATCGTGCCTGTGATGATCGCCGCCGCCTCCTTCGGAGTCATTGCCTATCTCGCCGGCAACGTGGTGTTTGCGAACTACCTGCAGATCAATTTCGTGCCCGGCACCGGCGAGCTCGCTGTCGTGCTCGGCGCTGTCATCGGCGCCGGTCTCGGCTTTCTCTGGTTCAATGCGCCGCCGGCCGCCATCTTCATGGGCGACACAGGGTCGCTCGCGCTTGGCGGCACGATCGGTACCGTCGCCGTCGCCACCAAGCACGAGATCGTCATGGCGATCATCGGCGGCCTCTTCGTCATGGAGACGCTGTCGGTCATCATCCAGGTCGGCTTCTTCAAGATGACCGGCCGGCGCGTCTTCCTGATGGCGCCGATCCACCATCACTTCGAAAAGAAAGGCTGGACCGAGAGCCAGGTGGTGATCCGCTTCTGGATCATCGCAGTCGGCCTTGCCATGCTTGGTCTCTCGACGCTGAAGCTTAGGTGAGGCGGCGATGATTCCGGTCACGACGCTCAAGGACAAGAAGGTCGCGCTCTTCGGGCTCGGCGGTTCCGGTTTCGCCACCGCACGTGCCTTGATTGCTGGCGGGGCCGATGTGACTGCCTGGGACGACAATCCCGACAGCGTCGCCAAAGCTTCCGCCGAAGGCATCCGGGCAGAGGATTTGCGCAACATCGACTGGAGCCAGCTGGCGCTGCTCGTGTTGTCGCCCGGCGTGCCGCTCACCCATCCCAAGCCGCACTGGACTGTCGATCTTGCGCGCGCGGCCGGTGTTGACGTCGTCGGCGACGTCGAGCTTTTCGTGCGCGAGCGCCGCGCCCATGCGCCGGACAGCCCGTTCATCGCCATCACGGGCACCAACGGCAAGTCGACGACGACGGCGCTGATCGCCCATATTCTGAAATCATCAGGCTATGACACGCAGCTCGGCGGCAATATCGGCACGGCGGTGCTGACGCTCGACCCGCCGAAAGCGGGGCGTTACTTCGTCGTTGAATGCTCGTCCTACCAGATCGATCTGGCGCCGACGCTGAACCCCTCGGCCGGCATTCTGCTCAACCTGACTCCCGACCACCTCGATCGTCACGGCACGATGCAGCATTATGCCGACGTCAAGGAACGGCTGGTCGCCGGCAGCGATGTCGCCGTCGTCGGTGTCGACGACAGCCTTTCGGCGCTGATCGCCGACCGCGTTGAGCGAGCAGGCGTCAAGGTGGTCCGCATTTCGCGCCGCAACGTGGTGGCCGAAGGCATCTATGCCGAGGGCACGAAACTCGTCCAGGCCGCCGGCGGCGCCATGTTGCCCTTCGTCGATCTCGACGGCATTCAGACGCTGCGCGGCAGCCACAATGCGCAGAACGCCGCGGCAGCCGTTGCCGCCTGCCTTGCAGTCGGGGTTTCCGCCGACGACATCCGCGCCGGCCTTGCCTCGTTCCCCGGCCTCAAGCATCGCATGCAGCCGGTCGGCCGACGCGGCCGTGTCGTCTTCGTTAACGATTCCAAGGCGACCAACGCCGATGCGGCAGCACCTGCCCTTTCGAGCTACGAGCGTATCTACTGGATTGCCGGCGGCCTGCCGAAATCCGGCGGCATCACGACGCTTGCTCCTTATTTTCCGCGCATCGCCAAGGCCTATCTGATCGGCGAGGCGGCGGCGGAATTCGCGGCGACACTCGGCGAGGCCGTGCCCTACGAAATTTCGGGCACGCTGGAGCGCGCAGTCGCGCATGCGGCAGCCGACGCGGATCGCGACGAGGCGGCTGCTTCGGCCGTGATGTTATCCCCGGCTTGCGCAAGCTTCGACCAGTATAAGAACTTCGAAGTCAGGGGCGATGCCTTCGTCGGCCATGTGGCCGCGCTTGACGGAATGACGATGCTGATCGGTCCTGAAGCAGGAGAGAAATGACATGGTAAGCCGCGCGGAACGTGGGCCTCTGGCCGATTGGTTCTGGACCATCGACCGTTTCTTCCTGGCAATGTTCATCTTCCTGATGGGCATCGGCTTCATGCTGTCCTTCGCCGCTTCTCCCGCGGTTGCCGAGCGCATCGGGCTCGAACCCTTCCACTTCGTCAAGCGCCATGCGGCCTTCATGATCCCGTCGATCGCCGTCATGCTCGGGCTGTCGTTCCTGACACCGCGCCAGGTGCGGCGAACCGCGATCCTGCTGCTAATCATCTCGCTGGCAATGATGGTGCTGGTTCTTTTCATAGGTCAGGAGGTCAAGGGCGGCAGGCGCTGGATCTGGATCGCCGGCCTTTCGATCCAGCCGTCGGAATTCATGAAGCCTGCCTTCGTCGTGGTTTGCGCCTGGCTTTTTGCCGAACATGCGCGCCAGCCTGAAATTCCCGGCAATCTCTTCGCCATCATCCTGTTCGGCATCGTCGCGGCGCTTCTCGTCGCGCAGCCGGACCTCGGCCAGACCATCCTGACCACCGCCGTCTGGGGCGGTATGTTCTTCATGGCCGGTATGCCCTGGATCTGGATCGTGCTGCTCGGGATCGGCGGCGCCGGCGGCCTGCTCAGCGCCTATTACGTCTTTCCGCACGTCGCCGGCCGAATTGACAAGTTCATGACCGGCGAGGGTGACACGTTCCAGATCGATACCGCGCGCGAGGCAATCATCCGCGGCAGCTGGTTCGGCCAGGGACCGGGTGAGGGCATCGTCAAGCGGATCATCCCCGACGCCCATACCGACTTCATCTTTTCGGTTGCAGCCGAGGAATTCGGCATCGTCTTCTGCATGGCGCTTGTCGCGTTGTTTACCGTGCTGGTGCTGCGCGGCCTGTCGCATGCCTATCGCGAGCGCAATGACTTCAATCGCTTTGCCGTCGCCGGCCTGGTGCTGCAGCTTGGCATCCAGTCGATCATCAACATTGGCGTCAACCTCGAACTGCTGCCGGCCAAGGGCATGACGCTGCCGCTGATTTCCTACGGCGGCTCGTCCATGGTGGCGATCTGCGTCACCGCCGGCTTCATTCTGGCGCTGACGCGCCATCGGCCGGAAAAGCGCGCGCAGGACCGGAGCCTCTTCCGCGTCCCGCACGGCATGCCGGCGGAGTAGAAGATCATGAGCAAAGGCATCGTGCTGCTTGCCGCCGGGGGGACCGGCGGCCATGTTTTCCCGGCGGAGGCGCTGGCCTTCAAGCTGAAGGAGCGTGGCTACGCGGTGCATCTCGTCACCGACAGCCGGGCCGAGCGCTATGCCGGCAAATTCCCGGCTGAGGAGATCCATGTCGTACCGTCGGCGACGATCGGTTCGAAGAATCCGGTTGCGGTCGCCCGCTCGCTGTGGACGCTGTGGAGCGGCATGCGGGCGGCCAAGAAGCTGATCCAGCGGCTGAGGCCCGTCATCGTCGTCGGTTTCGGCGGCTATCCCACGGTGCCGCCGCTGCTGGCCGCCACTCGGCTCGGTGTCGCCTCGATGTTGCATGAGCAGAACGCCGTCATGGGGCGCGCCAACAAGGCGTTGGCGCCGCGCGTCAAGGCGATTGCCGGCGGCTTTCTGCCGGAAAGCGGCGATGTTTTTTCCGATAAGACGGTTGCGACCGGCAATCCCGTGCGCCCGGCTATCCTTGCGGCAGCCGAACAGCCTTATACGCCCTCTCATCCCGGCGAACCATTCCATCTCGTCGTCTTCGGCGGCAGCCAGGGCGCGCAGTATTTCTCCAAGGCCATGCCGACGGCGATCAGTCTTCTCGACGACGCGCTGCGGGCGCGACTCAGGGTGACGCAGCAGGTTCGGCCGGAGGATATGGAGATGGTGCGCGGCTGCGTGGCGCAGCTGCAGATGGGTGCCGATATCGCGCCGTTTTTCAATGATATGGCCGAGCGTCTTGCCAATGCGCATCTGGTGATCTGCCGCTCCGGCGCGTCCACGGTTTCGGAAATCTCCGTCATCGGACGCCCGGCCATCCTCGTGCCTTATCCACATGCGCTCGACCACGACCAGGCGGCGAATGCCGCCGCACTGGCTGCGACTGGCGGGGCGAAGGTGATTGCTCAGTCCGAGCTTTCGCCGGAGCGTATCGCTTCTATATTGAGTCATGTGATGAACGATCCGGAAAAGCTGTCGCACATGGCGGCGGCGGCGAAGCTTGCCGGAAAACCGGATGCGGCAAACTTGCTTGCCGACATGGTTGAGGCTATTGCCGCCGGTAAGACAGTCTCAGAATTCAAGAGGACACGCGCATGAAACTGCCGAAGGCGATCGGTCTCGTCCATTTCATCGGCATTGGCGGCATCGGCATGAGCGGCATCGCCGAGGTGCTGCACAATCTCGGCCACAAGGTACAGGGATCGGACCAGGCCGACAGCGCCAATGTCCAGCGCCTGCGCGACAAGGGCATCGAAGTCTTCGTCGGCCATCGGGCTGAAAATCTCGGCGATGCCGAAGTTGTCGTCGTCTCGACGGCGATCAAGAAGAGCAATCCGGAACTTATCGCGGCGCGTGAAAAGCTGCTGCCGGTGGTGCGCCGCGCCGAAATGCTGGCCGAACTGATGCGCTTCCGCAATGCTATTGCAATCGGCGGCACCCACGGCAAGACGACGACGACCTCGCTGGTGGCGACTCTTCTCGAAGCCGGCGGGCTCGACCCGACCGTCATCAACGGCGGCATCATCAATGCCTACGGCACCAATGCCCGGATGGGCGAGGGCGAGTGGATGGTGGTCGAGGCCGACGAATCGGACGGCACCTTCCTGAAGCTTCCGGCCGATGTCGCCGTCATCACCAATATCGACCCGGAGCATCTCGACCATTACGGCAATTTCGATGCGGTGCGCGCCGCCTTCCGGCAGTTCGTCGAGAACGTGCCGTTTTACGGTTTCGGCGTCATGTGCCTCGACCACCCCGAAGTGCAGTCGCTGGTCGGCCGCATCGAGGACCGCAAAATCATCACCTATGGCGAGAACCCGCAGGCCGACGTGCGCTTCAAGAATGTGCGCATCGACGGCACGCGCTCGATCTTCGATGTCGAGATCCGCCGCCGCCGCACCGGCCAGGTGACCGAGCTCAAGGCGCTGGTCATGCCGATGCCCGGCCGGCATAATATTTCCAATGCGACGGCGGCGATCGCCGTTGCCAACCGGCTCGGCATATCGAGCGCCGATATCGCCAAGGGGCTTGCCTCCTTCGGCGGCGTCAAGCGCCGCTTCACCTTGACGGGCGAATGGAACGGGGTGCAGATCTTCGACGATTACGGCCACCATCCGGTCGAGATCAAGGCGGTGCTGCGCGCTGCCCGCGAAGCCTGCAAGGGCCGCATCATCGCCGTCCACCAGCCGCACCGGTACAGCCGTCTCGCAAGCCTGTTCGAGGAATTCGCGGCCTGCTTCAACGATGCCGACAGCATTTTTCTGGCGCCCGTCTATGCGGCAGGCGAGGATGCGATCGAAGGCGTCGACTCCACCTCGCTCGTCTCGCGCATCAAATCCGGCGGCCATCGCGACGCCCGCTTCCTGTCTTCGGCCGAGCTTCTGCCGCAGATGGTTGCAGAGGTTGCAAAGCCTGGCGATTTCGTGGTTTTGTTGGGGGCTGGGAGCATCACATCCTGGGCAGCCGCACTGCCTAGACAACTGGAAGGCCTATCGGGAAAGTCCGCATGAAACAGGTGAATGGGGAAAAGCTTCTCGCGTCTCTCGGAGACGGTGTAAAGGATATCCGCGGCCGCATCACGCCGGATGCCCCCATGGATCGCGTCACCTGGTTCCGGGCCGGCGGGCTCGCCGAGCTGATGTTCCAGCCCCATGATGTCGACGATCTCGTCGCCTTCCTGAAGATCCTGCCGGAAGAGGTGCCGCTGACGGTGATCGGGGTCGGCTCCAATATCCTGGTGCGCGACGGCGGCATCCCCGGCGTCGTGCTGCGCCTGTCGGCCAAGGGCTTCGGCTTCGTCGAGCTGGCCGGTGAAAACCGCATCCTTGCCGGCGCCATCTGCCCGGACAAGCATGTGGCGGCGATGGCAATGGACAACGGCATCGGCGGCTTCCATTTCTACTACGGCATTCCCGGCGCCATCGGTGGCGCGGCGCGCATGAATGCCGGCGCCAACGGCGTCGAGACGCGCGAGCGGCTGGTCGAGGTCAACGCGGTCGACCGCAAGGGCAACAAGCATGTGCTTTCCAATGCCGAGATGGGCTATTCCTACCGGCATTCCGCAGCCCCTGCCGATCTGATCTTCACCTCGGTGCTGTTCGAGGGCTATCCAGAGGATCGCGCCCAGATCCGCGCCGAGATGGACGCCGTGCGCAATCATCGCGAGACGGTGCAGCCGGTGCGCGAGAAGACCGGCGGCTCGACCTTCAAGAACCCGCCCGGCCATTCGGCCTGGAAACTGATCGACGAGGCGGGCTGCCGCGGCCTCGTCATCGGCGGCGCGCAGATGTCGTCGCTTCACTGCAACTTCATGATCAATATGGGGCAGGCGACCGGCTACGATCTCGAATATCTAGGCGAGCAAGTGCGCCGCGAGGTCTTCGAGAAAGATGGCATCAAGCTCGAATGGGAAATCAAGCGCCTCGGTGTCTTCATGCCCGGCCGCGAAGTGCGCCCGTTCCAGGGCGTCACCAGCGAATAACAGCTACTTCACTGCCAGTTTCAGGCCTTGGCGTGGCGTGACGACCGGCGTCCAGCCGAGAACCTTGCGCGCCTCGGATATGTCGACCTGCAGCGAACCGCAAAGGCGTTGATAGACGGCCGCTTTCCCGACAGCCTTCGCCGCCATATGCAGCAATGCGGCGGGGAAGGGGACCAGCATCGGCTTGACGCCGAGCCCCGCGGCAATTCCCCGGATGAGCTCCGGGGTCGACAGGTCCTCACCATCTCCGGCAAGGAAAATCTTGCCGCCGGCGGCGGGATGCGCCGCGCAGGTGATGATCAGATCGACGAGATTTTGCACCGCCACCAATGTGCGGCGGTTTTTCAGGGAAGCGAAAGGGAGCGGTATCCGCTTGCGGACGAGCCCGACGAGAAGAGCGAAGTTGCCTCTGGCGCCGGGGCCATAGACCAGCGGTGGGCGGATGACGACGATTTCCATGCCGGTGCGGGCAGCGATTTCACGCAGGCCGATTTCGCTTTCCAATTTCGAAATGCCGTAGGGATCGATCGGCTTCGGCGTGTCGTCATGCCGGAACGGCCGATCGTTGTCTTCGCCATTGACCTTGATGGTGCTGACGAAGACGAATCTCTTCACGCCGGCGCGGGCGGCCTGTTCGGCGAGGTTGAGTGTGGCGGCAGTGTTCGTCCGGCGAAATTCCGCCAGCGGATCGGCTGCGCGATCGTTCATGATGTGAACGCGGGCGGCAAGATGGAGGACGACGTCGACGCCTGCAAGCGCCGCCGCCCAGTCGGTCCTGTCGGTTATGTCTATCGGAAAATGCCTGACGTCATCAGGAAAGGCAGACCTTTCGGATCTGGTGGTGACCACAAGATCGCAAATCTTCTCTGCGTGCAGCCGCTCGACAAGTGGACTACCGACGAAGCCGGCAGCGCCGGTGACGAGGCATCGCATGATCTTCTCCCTGCTCATCCATGCGCATTCGCTAACCGGAAGTCAGATCCGCATCAATAAAAAAGCAGGGCGGATCGCGCATCGCCCCTCTCCGCATTAATCAATCAAGCCGCCGGCCGCCGTTGAGCGATGACATCGCACTCCCTTGACTGAGCCCATCGTGATTCAGCGCGACACGATATCCTGTTGAAAATATAGGATTTTCCTCCTCGGCTCGAGTCCCTCCCCGGACGGCGTGGGAATGGTGGCGAAATGAGCAAAAGGTAAAGGAACGCGAATTTCCGGGGCAGGAGTTAACGAAAGTAAACACTTCATTAACCATAATGATGCTCTAATGCATGCAGATCGGACAAAGGCCCGAAACGGCGCAGACAGCTTCGCGCAAGCGTCGATTTCAAAAGTGGAAGTTATTTTTGGGGGTGTTGATGAGTCGCAAGCATGTCGCTGTCCTGATGGGCGGATTTTCCTCGGAACGGCCGGTCAGCCTTTCCTCGGGAAAGGCTTGCGCAGCAGCCCTCGAAGCGGAAGGCTTCCAGGTGACGTGCATCGATGTCGCGCGCGACGTTTCCGAAAAGCTCGCGGCGCTGAAGCCTGATGTCGTCTTCAATGCCCTTCACGGGCCCTTTGGCGAGGACGGCACCATCCAGGGCATCCTCGAATATCTCGAAATCCCCTATACGCATTCGGGTGTGCTTGCCTCGGCGCTGGCAATGGATAAGGACAAGGCGAAGCTTGTTGCTGCCGCCGCCGGCATTCCGGTTGCCGAATCGCGGGTTATCAACCGTTTTGCCTTTCCCTCGACGCATCCGATGAAGCCGCCCTATGTGGTGAAGCCGGTTCGCGAGGGCTCGAGCTTCGGCGTCGTCATCGTCGCGGAAGATCAGGCGCATCCACCGCAGGTCGTCAGCTCGCCCGAGTGGCACTATGGCGAGGAAGTGCTTGTCGAGCGCTACGTCTACGGCCGCGAGCTCACCTGCGGCGTCATGGGCGAGACGGCGCTTGGTGTCACCGAGGTGGTGCCGCAGGGACACAATTTCTATGATTACGATTCCAAGTATGCCGCGGGCGGTTCAAAACACGTCATCCCGGCGAAAATTTCACCGAATATTTACCAAAAAATACAAACATTGGCCGTAAGGGCGCATCAGGCAATCGGTTGTCGCGGCGTCAGTCGGTCCGACTTTCGTTACGACGATCGTTTCTCCGATGACGGCGAAATCATCTGGCTGGAGATCAATACCCAGCCTGGCATGACTCCAACCTCGCTCGTGCCCGAAATGGCCGGCCATGCCGGCTATTCCTTTGGTGAGTTTCTCCGGTGGATGGTGGAGGACGCGTCTTGTTTGCGTTGATGGTCAAGAAGGTAGGGCGCCCCAGCCATCATGCCGTGCTTCCGACCGTGGAAGCCGAAGAGCGATTCGTCCTGCCGCGTCCGTTGCGCCGCGTCACTCGCTTCCTGATCAGCCTCGGCAGTGGCCGCATCTATATCCCGGCCCATACCGGCACGGTTTCAGCGCTGGCTTTCTTAGGCGCGACGGGGCTTTACGGCATGTCGCTCGGCGGTCACACGGAAGCCGTCGCTCAGGCGACGACGACGGCGGCGGGCTTTGCGATCGAGGATGTCAAGGTCTCCGGCAATTCCGAAACCTCCGAAATCGAAATCCTGCAGCTGATCGGCCTCGACGGCACGACATCGCTGGTCGCGCTCGACGTCGATGCCGCCCGCCGGAAGATCGCCCATCTTCCCTGGGTCGAGAATGTCGAGGTCCGCAAGATCTACCCGAAGACGATCGAGGTGAAGCTCAGGGAACGCCAGGCTTATGCGATCTGGCAGCACGGGCAGGAGCTTTCGCTGATCGAAAAGAACGGCAGCGTCATTGCGCCGCTGCGGGACAACAAGTTTTCGGCGCTGCCGCTCGTCGTTGGCCGCGATGCGGAAACGGCAGCGGCTTCGCTCGACGAGGCCTTCTCGAAATGGCCCGACGTGAAGGCGCGCGTGAAGGCCTATGTCTGGATATCGGGCCGTCGCTGGGACCTGCACATGGACAATGGCGTCGTCGTCAAGCTGCCGGAAGACGGCATCGACCAGGCGCTGGCCACACTTGCGAAGTTCGACGAGCAGCATCAGCTGCTGGAGCGCGACATCGCCGCGGTCGATCTGAGATTGCCGGACAGAACCGCCATCCAGCTGACGCCGGAAGCGGCGGTTCGCCGGCAGGCGGCAGTAACGGAGCGTACGAAAGAATTGAAGAAGGCGGGGCAGAATATATGAGCTTGTTCGGTTCATCCCATTTCGGATTGCCGCGCCTGAAGCCGCTTTCGTCGAAGCGGTCGCATATCGTTTCGGTGCTCGACATCGGCTCGACCAAGGTCGTCTGCATGATCGGCCGGCTGACGCCGCGCGAGGAAAGCCAGATCCTGCCGGGCCGCACGCACAATATCGAGATCATCGGCATCGGCCATCAGCGCTCCCGCGGCATCAAGACCGGCGTCATCGCCGATCTCGACGCGCTGGAAGGCGTCATCCGGCTCGCCGTCGATGCGGCCGAGCGCATGGCGGGGCTGACCGTCGAGAGCCTGATCGTCAACCTGACGGCCGGCCGCCTCGGCAGCGACATTTACACCGCTACCATCGATCTCGGCGGCCAGGAAGTCGAGCTCAACGATCTGAAGAAGGTGCTCTCGGCCGCCTGCCAGCAGTCGCTGCGCCAGGACCGTTCGGTGCTGCATTCGCTGGCGACCGGCTTCTCGCTTGACGGCGAGCGCGGGATCCGCGATCCGCTGGCGATGTATGGCGATGCGCTCGGCGTCGACATGCATGTCGTCACCGCGGAGCGCTCGGCGCTGAAGAACCTCGAGCTCAGCGTCAATCGCGCGCATCTCTCGGTCGAGGGCATCGTCGCTACCCCCTATGCATCCGGCCTTGCCGCTCTCGTCGACGACGAGGTCGAGCTCGGCTGCGCGGCGATCGACATGGGTGGCGGCACGACGACGATCTCGGTCTTTGCCGAGGGCAAGCTTGTTCACACCGACGCCGTCGGCCTCGGCGGCCATCACGTCACCACCGACCTGGCGCGCGGCCTTTCGACCCGCATCGAGGATGCGGAACGGCTGAAGGTCGTGCATGCCTCGGCGCTTTCGAATTCCTCCGACGAGCGCGAGCTGATCTCGATCCCGCCGATCGGCGAGGATGATCGCGACCAGCCGTCGCAGGTGCCGCGGGCGCTGGTTTCGCGCATCGTCTCGGCGCGAATCGAAGAGACGATGGAACTGATCCGCGACCGGATCCAGCGCTCCGGCTTCAGCCCGATCGTCGGCAAGCGCGTCGTGCTGACGGGTGGCGCGAGCCAGTTGACCGGCCTTGCCGAAGTGGCGCGGCGCATTCTTGCCCGTAACGTCCGCATCGGCCGCCCGATGGGCGTGTCGGGGCTGCCGACGGCCGCCAAGGGCCCGGCCTTTTCGACGGCCGTCGGCCTGATGATCTATCCGCAGGTCGCGGACATGGAGACACATGCGTCACAGAGCGGGCTGCTCATGTCGCTTGGGGGAAATAACAGCCGCATAGCCCGCATGGGCCAGTGGTTGAAGGAAAGCTTCTGAAATTGAGTAATTGGCCGGCGTGGCGATGCGGCCAGAGAGAGAAGGAACAGGTACCATGACCATCAAGCTGCAAAAGCCTGACATCACCGAGCTGAAGCCGCGCATCACCGTGTTCGGCGTTGGTGGCGGCGGCGGCAACGCCGTCAACAACATGATCACCGCCGGCCTCCAGGGTGTCGACTTCGTCGTCGCCAACACGGATGCGCAGGCGCTGACGATGACGAAGGCCGAGCGCATCATCCAGCTCGGCGCCAACGTCACCGAAGGCCTCGGCGCCGGCTCGCAGCCGGAAGTCGGCCGCGCGGCCGCCGAAGAGTGCATCGACGAGATCATCGATCACCTGAACGGCACGCATATGTGCTTCGTCACCGCCGGCATGGGCGGCGGCACCGGCACGGGTGCTGCTCCTGTCGTCGCGCAGGCCGCCCGCAACAAGGGCATCCTGACGGTCGGCGTCGTCACCAAGCCGTTCCATTTCGAAGGCGGCCGCCGCATGCGTCTGGCCGAGATGGGCATCCAGGAACTGCAGAAGTCTGTCGACACGCTGATCGTCATTCCGAACCAGAACCTCTTCCGCATTGCCAACGACAAGACGACCTTCGCCGACGCGTTCGCCATGGCCGACCAGGTTCTCTATTCGGGCGTTGCCTGCATCACCGATCTGATGGTGAAGGAAGGTCTCATCAACCTCGACTTCGCCGACGTCCGCTCGGTGATGCGTGAGATGGGCCGCGCGATGATGGGCACCGGCGAAGCCTCCGGCGCCGGCCGTGCGCTGCAGGCAGCCGAAGCGGCGATCGCCAACCCGCTGCTCGACGAAACCTCGATGAAGGGCGCTCAGGGCCTGCTGATCTCCATCACCGGCGGTCGCGACCTCACCCTCTTCGAAGTCGACGAAGCTGCAACGCGTATCCGCGAGGAAGTCGATCCGGACGCCAACATCATCCTCGGCGCCACCTTCGACGAATCGCTTGAAGGCATCATCCGCGTCTCGGTCGTTGCGACCGGTATCGACCGGGCGATCAGCGAAGCCGCCGAGCGCAACTTCCAGCCGGCTGCCAAGCCCGCTATCCGTCCCTCCGCGGCTGTTGCTCCGGCAGCGGCCGCAGTTCAGCCTGCGCCGGTGATGCAGGCACCAAAGGCCATTGATCCGATCGCCCAGACCATCCGCGAAGCCGAGATGGAACGCGAGCTCGAGATTCCGGCCCCGCGTGCCGCCGCACCGCTTCAGCAGCCTGCTGCGCAGCAGGAAGTCTTCCGTCCGCAAAGCAAGATTTTCGCGCCTGCACCGGAGGCTCCGGCCATGCGTCCTCAGGTGCAGCAGCAGGCTCCGGCACCGGTGATGAGCCAGCCGGTGATGAGCCAGCCCATCCAGCAGCAGCCGATCCAGCCGCAGCCGGTCCGGCAGGAGCCGGTCATCCGTCAGTCGGCTGAACCCGTCCGCATGCCGAAGGTGGAGGATTTCCCGCCGGTCGTTCAGGCCGAACTCGACCACCGCACGCAGGCGGCTTCTGCGCATGGCCAGGAAGAGCGCGGCCCAATGGGCCTGCTCAAGCGAATCACCAATTCGCTGGGGCGCCGCGACGACGATGCGGTTGCCGCTGACATGACCGCCGCACCTCCTGCCGCTTCGCAGCAGCGCCGTCCGCTGTCGCCGGAAGCAAGCCTCTACGCACCGCGCCGCGGTAATCTCGACGATCAGGGTCGTGCGGTTCCGCAGGCCCGCATGATGCAGGAAGACGACCAGCTGGAAATCCCGGCATTCCTGCGTCGCCAGTCGAACTGAGGCTGCGATTCGACACCGTTCATGCCCGGGATCCAGGTCCCGGGCATTTGCGTTTTTCAGGCCGGAATTGCTGAGCGATATCAATCGTGTGACTTCGTAACAAACCGAAAGAAACAGTGATTTGGATTAGAGCGCCGGCGCACGTAAGTATGGTGCAAGGAAACTGCCCTAGGAGACTCCTCAACGAGGCTCCTTCTGCAGAACGAATGAAAACCGCACCGTGGAACAGATCGCTGGAGCGGAAGAATAAAGGCAGAATTTATGGCAATTGGCTTGCTGGGTTTTCAAACGACGGTATCGCGTCCCGTGACGCTCTCGGGCATCGGGGTCCATTCGGGTGCCAATGTCTCGATCACGCTGAACCCGGCCGAATCGGACACCGGCGTCGTTTTCCAGCGCCTGCATGACAATGGCGACATCACCGAACTCAAAGCCGTCTCGTCGCAGGTCGGCAATACCGACCTCTGCACCGTGCTCGGCTTTTCGCCGGCGCATTCGGTCGCGACGATCGAACATGTCATGGCCGCCATCTATGCGCTCGGCCTCGACAATGTGATGATCGAAGTGCAGGGCGCCGAAATGCCGATCATGGACGGCAGCTCGTTGCCTTTCGTCGAGGCGATCGAGCAGGCCGGTCTTGTCTCGCTCGGCGTCAAGCGCCGCTATATCCGTATCACCAAGCCGGTGCGAATCGAGCATGGCGGTTCCTGGAGCGAATTCCGTCCCTATGACGGCACGCGCTTCGAGGTCGAGATCGATTTCGACTGCCCGCTGATCGGCCGGCAGAAATGGGCCGGCGACATGAGCGCCGCGGTCTTCAAGACCGAGCTTTCCCGCGCCCGCACCTTTGGCTTCATGCGCGATGTCGAGCGGCTCTGGGCTTCCGGACATGCGCTCGGCTCGTCGCTCGAAAATTCCGTCGTCATCTCCGACGACAACACCGTTATCAACGTCGAAGGGCTGCGCTACGCCAAGGACGAGTTCGTCCGCCACAAGACGCTTGATGCCGTCGGCGACCTGTCGCTCGCCGGCGTCCAATTCATCGGTTGCTACCGTTCCTATCGTGGCGGCCACAAGATGAATGCCAATGCTTTGAAGGCGCTGCTCGCCGATCCCTCCGCTTACGAAGTTGTCGAGACGTCGACGCCGCGCCAGCGCGTCGCTGCTCGGGAAATGATCGCCGTCAGCGCTTCGGAATTCGCTCCCTGGTCGGCATGACCTCCAGCATATTCTTAAGACCAGGCCGCCTCTTTCCCGGAGGCGGTTTTTTTATGTCGTCCCGAGTCTGCAGCGATTGGCATTTACGGCAGGTGCTTAGCTGCAACAGGTCGGAAAGAAGGTGAAAAGCCGGTCATTCCGGCCGCGGCTGCCACAAAAATGCGTTAATGCCTTATCATTGCGTTGCTCTCGATGCACATTTGTGGCTAGAAACGCCAGCGAGGCGTGGCTGCCATGGAGCGAGCGGCGGCAGTGGGGTTCTTTCGAATGGCTTATGCAGGATCTGAAGGTATGATGAAGACAGCGCGCGCTTTGTTCGCATCGCTTCTGGTGCTAAGCGCAGGCGCCTCGATATCCGGCTGCCAGTCGGACCCCGATATCGACATCACCAAGCTCGGCCTCGAAACCGACCCGCCTGACGTGCTCTACACCCAGGGCCTTGCCAACATGAAGGCTGGCAACATGGCGGAAGCGGCGCGCAAGTTCGACGCCATCGACCGCGAGAATCCATTCTCCGAGTGGGCGCGCAAGGCGCTTGTGATGAGCACCTTCGTCAAATACCGCCAGGGCAAGCTCGATGATGCGCTTGCCTCGGGCAACCGTTACATGGCGCAATATCCGAAGTCCCAGGATGCCGCCTATGTGCAGTATCTCGTCGGTCTCACCTATTCCAAACAGATCGTCGACGTGACGCAGGACCAGCGCGCCTCGGCCAAGACGATCGAAGCGATGCAGGCCGTCGTCGACAATTACCCGAACTCCGAATATGTCGACGACGCGCAGGCGAAGATCCGCTATGCGCGCGACCAGTTGGCCGGCAAGGAAATGCAGATCGGCCGCTATTATATGGAGCGGAAGGAATATCTCGCCGCCATCTCGCGCTTCCGCATCGTGGTCGAGAAATATCCCAACACGAACCAGATCGAAGAGGCGCTCGCCCGTCTGGTCGAAGCCTATTACGCGATGGGCATCGTGGATGAGGCGCAGACTGCGGCAGCGGTTCTTGGTCACAACTATCCCGACAGCCAGTGGTACGCCGATTCCTACAAGCTGCTGCAGACCGGTGGCGCCGAGCCGCGTGAAAACAAGGGCTCGTGGATCGCTGCGGCAGGCAAGAAACTCCTGCTCGGTTCCTAAGGCCAATGCTGATCCAGCTTTCGATCCGCGATATCGTCCTGATCGAGCGGCTGGATCTTGCCTTCGAGACCGGCCTGTCCGTGCTGACGGGCGAGACCGGGGCGGGCAAATCCATCCTGCTCGACAGTCTTTCGCTGGCGCTCGGCGGGCGTGGCGACGGCGGCCTGGTGCGCCATGGCGAAGACAAGGGCCAGGTGACGGCGGTGTTCGACGTCGGCATGGATCATGGTGCCCGTGCGCTGCTGCGTGAAAACGGCATCGACGACGAGGGCGATCTGATCTTCCGCCGCCAGCAATCTGCGGACGGGCGCACCAAGGCCTATGTCAACGACCAGCCGGTCAGCGTGCAACTGATGCGCCAGGCCGGCCAGATGCTGGTCGAAATCCATGGCCAGCACGACGATCGCGCCCTGGTCGATACCAACGCCCATCGTACCCTTCTCGATGCCTTCGGCGGACTGACCGATGAAGTTGCAGAAGTCTCGCGGCTATATCGTCTGTGGCGCGACAGCGAGCGGACGCTGAAGAAGCACCGCGAGAAGGTGGAAAGCGCGGCGCGCGAGGCCGACTATCTGCGTTCCTCCGTCGAAGAGCTCGAGAAACTCTCGCCGCAGGACGGTGAGGAGGACGAACTCGCCGAAAGCAGGCAGAAGATGATGAAGGCCGAGCGGATCGCCGGCGACATCGCCGAAGCCTCCGAGTTCCTGAACGGCAATGCCTCGCCGGTGCCCCATATCGCCTCGCTGGTACGCCGGCTGGAGCGCAAGAGCCATGAGGCGCCGGGACTGCTCGAAGACACCGTAACGCTGCTCGATGCCGCGCTCGATCAGCTTTCCAACGCCCAGATGGAAGTCGAGGCGGCGCTACGCAATACCGAATATGATCCGCGCGAGCTGGAGCGGGTGGAGGAGCGGCTTTTCGCCCTCCGGGCGGCTTCGCGCAAATATTCCGTGCCGGTCACCGAGCTGCCGGCGCTTGCCGTCCGCATGATCGCCGATCTTGCCGATCTCGATGCGGGCGAAGAGAAGCTTGCGCGCCTCGAAGCCGAGGTCGGGCTGGCGCGGGAGAATTACGATACCGCGGCGCGTGCGCTCTCTGACAAGCGCCATCATGCCGGCACGGCGCTGGCCGCGGCCGTCATGGCCGAGCTGCCGGCACTGAAGCTCGAGCGCGCCCGTTTCATGGTCGAGATCAACACTGATGCGCAGGAGGCCGTTGCCGAAGGCATCGATGTCGTCGAATTCCATGTGCAGACCAATCCGGGCACGCGGCCAGGCTCGATCATGAAGGTCGCTTCCGGCGGTGAACTGTCGCGTTTCCTGCTGGCGCTGAAGGTGGCGCTCGCCGATCGTGGATCGGCGCCGACGCTCGTCTTCGACGAAATCGATACCGGCGTCGGCGGTGCGGTGGCCGATGCGATCGGCCAGCGGCTGAAGCGGCTCTCCGATCGGGTGCAGGTGCTGTCGGTGACGCATGCGCCACAGGTCGCGGCAAGGGCGGCAACGCATCTGTTGATCTCCAAGGGACCGACGACCGACGGTTCGGAAAAGATCGCCACGCGCGTGGCGACGATGGCGCAGACGGACCGCACCGAAGAGATCGCCCGCATGCTGGCCGGCGCTTCGGTGACCGAAGAGGCGAGGGCGGCCGCCAAGCGGCTGCTTGCCGGCAACGGCTGATCGCCTAACCCGATTTAAGGCTCTAGGGTGACAAGCACCGCGCTTCGCGCTATGCGCATCTTTCCGATCCGACGCGATCCGTTTGCCATGCGCCTTTTTCATTTCAGCGATGATCCGGATATCGCGGTGTTCGAGCCGCGCCCTGTTCTCATTCCCTCGGTTCGCCTGGTTGGCCGGGAATGGCTGAATGCCCCGCGCGTCTGGGCGATCGATGGCGATCATGACTTTATGTACCTCTTTCCGCGAGACTGTCCGCGTATCCTAATGTGGGGGACGCCGGATACGCCGGGGGCCGAACGGCGGCGCTGGCTCGGTGATTGGCGCGCGGTTGCCTTCGTCGAGCGTCATTGGCTGGAAAGGCTCGAGGCGGGCATGTGGGTGTCCAGCAGACGCGTCGTTCCCGTCAAGCGGACCGCCATGTCGCAGCTCGACCAGGAGTTTGCGCCACGCAAGGTGGATCTCCGGGTGGTCGATAACCTTCGGCCGTTGAGGGACCTCTGGAACACCGGCTTGCACGTCAGCGGCGTTCGGTTGCGCAATGCGCGAGACTGGAAATAGGCCGGCAAGTCGGCGAGCTGTAGTGTTTCATGCCGGTGCTGAAGGCGGCGCTTGGCGATCCGCCGGGTGTGACGAGCACAGGGATGAGGGCGAGAGGTGGGCGGCTCTATCCGATAGCGGGCGACCCGGCATGCAGCATATCCGGCCTCTCTTTTCATCCGGAAATTTTGCTCTAAAAACAATGCAGATATTCTGGCCAGATTCCCTGGAGTGAGGTTGCATGTCCACCGAAGGTTCCGCCGTCGATGCGTTGACGATCGAAGAGGCTGCCGCCGAGCTTGAGCGGCTGGCAAAGGAAATCGCGCATCACGATGCGCTCTATCACGGCGAGGACCGGCCGGAGATATCGGATGCCGATTACGACGCGCTGAAGCGCCGCAACGATGCGCTGGAGGCGCGGTTTCCCGAGCTGATCCGCGAGGACAGCCCGTCGCGGCATGTCGGAGCCGCTCCTTCCGTCACCTTCTCGCCGGTCATTCATGCGCGGCCGATGCTGTCGCTCGACAACACGTTTTCACAGGAGGACGTGCAGGATTTCGTCGCCGGCGTCTATCGCTTCCTCGGCCGCCTGCCGGACCAGTCGATCGCCTTTACGGCGGAGCCTAAGATCGACGGTCTGTCGATGTCGATTCGTTACGAGAACGGCAGGCTGGTAACAGCCGCTACGCGCGGCGACGGTACGACCGGGGAGAACGTCACTGCCAATATCCGCACCATCGCGGAGATTCCGAATGAGCTGCCGAAGGGCGTTCCCGCCGTGGTGGAGATCCGCGGCGAGGTTTATATGGCCAAGAGCGACTTCCTTGCCCTCAACCGGCAGATGGAGGCGGAGGGCAGGCAGACCTACGTCAATCCGCGCAATACGGCCGCCGGATCGCTGCGCCAGCTCGACGCCAAGGTGACGGCCAGCCGCAAGCTGAAGTTTTTTGCCTATGCCTGGGGCGAGATGGCGGAGATGCCCGCCGACACCCAGTTCGGCATGGTGCAGACCTTCAAGGACTGGGGCTTTCCCGTAAATCCCCTGATGAAGCGGCTGAATTCGGTCGCCGACATTCTGGCCCATTATGACGAGATCGGCCTCGAGCGGCCGGATCTCGACTACGACATCGACGGCGTCGTCTATAAGGTCGACAGCCTCGAACTGCAGCAGCGCCTCGGCTTCCGCTCGCGTTCGCCGCGCTGGGCGACGGCCCACAAGTTTCCGGCGGAGCAGGCCTTCACCGAGGTCGAGAAGATCGAGATCCAGGTCGGCCGCACCGGCGCGCTGACGCCGGTGGCGCGCTTGAAGCCGATCACGGTCGGCGGCGTCGTCGTCACCAATGCGACGCTGCACAACGAGGATTACATCAAGGGCATCGGCAATAGCGGTGAGCGCATCCGGCCGGAGGAGCACGATATCCGCGAGGGCGATACTGTGATCGTCCAGCGTGCCGGCGACGTCATTCCGCAGATCCTCGACGTGGTGATGGAAAAACGCGCCGCCGACGCCCGCTCATACGAATTTCCGAAGACCTGCCCGGTCTGCGGTTCGCATGCCGTGCGCGAGGTCAACGAGAAGACCGGCAAGATGGATTCGGTGCGCCGCTGCACCGGCGGCTTCATCTGCCGGGCGCAGGCGACCGAGCATCTGAAGCACTTCGTCTCGCGCAACGCCTTCGATATCGAAGGGCTCGGTTCGAAGCAGATCGACTTCTTCTTCGAACACGAGGACGCGTCGCTGCAGATCCGCACGGCGCCCGAGATCTTCACGCTGGAGAAGCGCCAGCAGCAATCGCTGACCAAGCTGGAGAATATCGACGGCTTCGGCAGGGTCAGTGTTGGCAAGCTCTATGCCGCGATCAACGAACGGCGCAGCATCGCGCTTCACCGCTTCATTTATGCGCTCGGCATCCGTCATGTCGGCGAGACCACGGCGAAGCTGCTGGCGCGCTCCTACGGCACTTACGAAGCCTTTGCGACAGCGATGCAGGAGGCTGCACCGCTGTCCGGCGATGCCTGGAACGACCTCAACGCCATCGAGGGCATCGGCGAGGTCGTGGCGCGCGCCATGGTCGAATTCTACAAGGAGCCGCGCAATGTCGAGGTGATTGGCCGCCTGCTCGACGAAGTGACGCCGCAGGAGGCTGAACAGCCGGTGACGGCAGGAAGCCCGGTCGCCGGCAAGACCGTGGTCTTTACCGGTTCGCTGGAAAAATTCACGCGTGACGAGGCGAAAGCGAGGGCGGAAAGCCTTGGCGCCAAGGTGGCGGGATCGGTCTCGAAGAAGACCGACATCGTCGTCGCCGGTCCCGGCGCCGGCTCCAAGCTCGACAAGGCGCGCGAACTCGGCGTGCAGACCATGGATGAGGACGAGTGGCTGGCGCTGATCAGCGGGTGAGAGGCTGACGGCGAGCCGTCAGCCTGGTTCGCTCAAGGTCTCAACCGCGCCATGGTATAGGCGTCGACATACGCTCCCGATCGAAAGCCGAAGGCCCTCAGCAGGCCTTCCCGCTCGAAGCCGAATTTCTCATAGAGGCCGATGGCGGCGTCGTTGTCGGTATAGACGGTCAGTTCCAGTCGCTTGACGTCAAGCCAGTCGTCGGCGGCCTCGACCATGGCGCCGAGCAGGATGCGTCCGAAACCGCGGCCGGTGAAATCGTCATGCACGCCCATGCCGACGCTGGCGACGTGCTGCCGGCGGCCGCCGAGGCGGTTGAGGCCGCAATTGCCGACGATCTTGCCGTTCAGCGTGACGACGAGATTGAGCGCGCCCGGCGAGGGGTTTTCCATGCGCTTGCGAACCTCTTCGATCGTTTGGTATGGCGGCCTCAGCGTGCCGGCCCGGTAGCCCGGCAAATTCATGAGATCGGTCATTTCTTCCGCGTCGGAAAGGCGGACGGCGCGCACGACGACGCCATCCGGCAGGCGCGCTCGGTCGCGGGGCTCATTCTCATCATTTTCGGACATTGGGTGCTCTCCGTTGGTTTCAGGAGGAGAGCCGGTTTCCGAAAACCCTGCTCGCCTCGGCAGGGTTTCGGGATGATCGGGTCGCCGTTAACGCGCCATTGCTCCCGCATACCCTTCAAGGGTCGTGGTGTGATGGATAAGCGCTGCCATGGTCACGGAACCGATCATGGGTAGCAATTTTGGATATCTGTCGTGAAATGTCAACCGACGCGCGTGGGCAATTTGCACCGCCGCAAGCCGAGCGCTATTCCTGCGGTTGGTGAAACGATTCGGATGCGGCATTGAAGACGATCGCAATTGACTTCGAGACGGCGAACGAGCAGCGCGGCAGCGCCTGTTCCGTTGGCCTTGCCTGGATCGAGGAGGGCAGGGTGACACGCGTCGAGGAGCGGCTGATCCGGCCGCGCGATATGCGTTTTTCCGGGATGAATATCGCGATCCACGGTATCCGGCCGGAAGATGTCGAGGATGCGCCGGAGTTTCCGGAGGTGATGGACGAGTTCCATGACGATTTCAGGGGCGCGACGATGATTGCGCATAATGCGGCTTTCGATTTCAGCGTCTGGCGGGCAAGCCTTGATCCCTACCGGCAATCCTATCCCGAATTGACCTATCTCTGCAGCCTGAAGATGGCGCAGCGGATCTGGCCGCACTTTCTATCGCACCGGCTGAACCTGATCGCCGAGCATCTCGGCCTGCGCTTCATGCATCACAACGCCGCCGAGGATGCCGCGGTCTGCGCAGCGGCGGCGATCGAGATGGCGAAGGCGGTCAAGGCGAAAGCCGTCGAGGCGATCCCGGCCCTGATCGGCATGACGCCGGGGCGGCTGACGGCGCGCGGCTATGCCCCCTGCACCTGCCGAAAGGCCTGAGCCTTTCTTGCAAAGCATGGGTGCGCACTTATCTAGAATGCGGCAAATCAAGCGATGGAGCGCTTTTGGCACGTCCGTCGGACGCGCGGCGCTCCCAGGGAGCAGCCATGTCCAAGCCGCGTAATCTTTTCCTCGCCACCCTGTCTTTCCTAGCAGTCTCGGCGGGCGCCGCTCCGGCTGAAGTCGTCGGCAAGGTCGGGGTCGACTGGATCGGCAACGACATCATCGTCGAGGCAGTCTCCGATCCCGAGGTGAAGGGTGTCACCTGCCATGTCACCTATTTCGACCGCAGCCTGATCGACAGGTTCAAGAAAGGCAACTGGTTCGAAGATCCGTCCAACAATTCCATCGCCTGCCGGCAGACCGGACCGATCGAGGTCGGCAATATCGACCTGTCCAAAGACGGCAGCGAAGTGTTCCGCCAAGGCATGTCGCTGATCTGGAAGACGCTGGTCGTCAACCGCATCTACGACAAGGCGAACGACACGCTAATCTATCTCGCCCATTCCAGGGAGCTGACGGATGGCTCGGCGAAGATGTCGATTTCGACGGTTCCGCTCTATGGGCAGAACGTGACCTGGAAGAATGGGAAGCCGCAATAGGGCGAGGGCAGATTCGATTTTGGGCAGGTCGTTGCCTCCTCCTCGCCCTCATTCCTGTGCCCGTCACAGGAATCCAGCGCGCCCAAGTCCTTGGGCGCAAGAGACCCTTTTATCTGCTGCAAGTGAGTCATACACCGCGCGGACGCGCGGTGGCTGTATCTCTGTGACATCCCTCGGGTCGAAGCCCGAGGACAGAGATGAGAGAGGAGAAAGTGTCCTGTGCCGCTCACACAGATTGGCGGTAACCGGCCTTTTCAACGAAAAAGGCCCGGACGAACCGGGCCTTCCAACGTCAGTGTGAAGAAATTTCAAGCCGCCTGATTCAGCTCGTCCGCAATCACGGTATCGAGGTTGAGGAAGCAGACCATGGTCTTCTCGAGTGCGACGATGCCGCGGCAGAAGGCGCGCTGGGCTTCCGGGATGATTTCCGGCGGCGGCTGCAGGTCTTCGCTCTTGATGGTCATCATGTCGGAAACCTGCTCGACCAGCAGACCGACCAGCTTGCCGGCGATATCGGTGACGATGATCGCCGAGCGCTCGGAAGGCTCGGTCATCTTCATGCCGAGGCGGCAGGCCATGTCGATGACTGGGATCACCGCGCCGCGCAGGTTGATGAGGCCCAGCACGTACGGCGGAGTATGCGGCATCGGCGTCACCGGCGCCCAGCCGCGGATTTCGCGGATGGCCATGATGTCGATGCAGAATTCCTGATCACCCAGATGGAACGAAACGATTTCGAGATAGGCGCCTGACTGCTTGATGGCGTTGTTGTTCATGGTCAGAATTCTTCCCAGTTGTCCCCGGCGGGAGAGGCGATGACTTTGGCGGCAGAGCCGCCGTTGAAGGCGCCCGCGACCTTGCCAATCAGGCTGCGTGCGGGAGAAGGTCTCGAATGCGAGGCGGCGGTTGCTTCTCGCGGCGTTTGCCGGGCCGTCATGCCCTCGCCGGTCTTGAACTGCTTGATCAGCTGCGTCAGGTTTTCCGCGTCGATAGCGAGCGTGTGGCTTGCGGCGTTCGTCTCTTCCACCATGGCCGCGTTCTTCTGCGTGACCTGATCCATCTGACTGATCGATGTATTGATTTCGTTCAATCCGACCGATTGTTCGCGCGCAGAGGTTACGATTGATTTAACGTGTTCGTCGATGCGCAGAACATCTTCGCCGATCTGGCGAAGCGCTTCACCGGCGGCCGTCACCAGTTCGCCGCCGATCTTCACTTCCTCGCCGGATTTTCCGATCAAAGCCTTGATATCCTTGGCCGCACCCGCGGCACGGCCGGCGAGTTCGCGCACTTCCTGGGCAACGACGGCGAAGCCTTTGCCGGCCTCGCCGGCACGCGCCGCCTCGACGCCGGCGTTGAGCGCCAGGAGGTTCGTCTGGAAAGCGATTTCGTCGATGACGTTGATGATCTTGCCGATTTCGCGGGAGGCACCTTCTATCCGTTCCATCGCGGCCATCGCATCGCCGACGACGATGTCCGATTTCGCGGTATTCTCACGGGTATGCGAAACCATGTGGCCGACTTCCTCGGCGCGGTTGGTCGCATTGCGGACAGTGGCGGTGATCTGGTCGAGGGCGGCCGAGGTTTCTTCGAGCGAAGCGGCCTGCTGCTCGGTGCGCTTGGCGAGATCGTCGGCTGCGGCGCGCATCTGACGACTGTTGGCTTCGATCGAGCTGCTGTTGAGGGCAATATCGCCCATCGCCTTGCGCAGCGTCGCCGTCGTCTGGTTGAAGTCCAGGCGCAGACGCTCCAGCTCTTCGCGGAACGGCTGGTCGATCGTAACGGTGACGTCGCCGCCCGACAGACGGGTGAGGCCGGCGCCGAGAGCGGCGACGGCGGCGTTCAGGGCCTCTGCGTCGGCAAGCTTGGCGGCTTCGCGGGCGCGGTGCTCGGCATCGCTGCGCTTCCGGTCGGTCTGGGTCTGGGCTTCGAGGTCACGCTTTTCGATGGCGGCGAGGCGGAAGCCGTCAGCGGCGCGAGCCATTTCGCCGATTTCGTCGCCGCGGGTCTTTTCCGGAACCTCGCTGGCAAAATCGCCGCTCATGATGCGCTGCATGCTTTCCCGAACGGCACCGATGCCGCGGCGGATCGAGCCGCCGTGGACATATTGCAGGACGCCCATGGTGAGGATAGCCAAGATACCGAGGCCGACCTGCAGAATGAGGGCCTCCCGCGATACGGCATTGGCGAGCTCGACATGCTGCCTGGCGAAGACGGTGCCGTCAGCGGCGAGCTTGTCGAGCGTTGCGGTCAGATCCTCGCCGGCGCCGTCGATCGCGTCGTCGATCTTGTCGAATTCCGCATCGGGAGCTCCCTGTTGGACCAGCGCGATCAGATCGACCTGTATTGCCTTGCCGATTGCGGCAACGTCGGCGTCATAGCTCTTCAACAGTGCCTCGTCGTGCATTTCTCTGGCAAGAAGGCGCATTTCCTTTGAGCCGCCGGAAAGGGCAGCGAGTGAATCACCGATCAGTTTGATGCGTTCAGGCTCGACGACCTTGCTATCCTTGTCGACGATGATGTCCATGGCGGCCAAAACCATCGTCAGGTTCGCAAGCCGCATGTCGCCGAGATGATTGACGTTTTGCTGGATCTCGCCGGCGCGGTGCAGGGCCGCTTCGACCCGCATGTTTTCGTACCAGCCGACGCCGAGCATCGTTCCGAAACCGATGAAAGCCGCACCACCGAGCGTCCAGAGCCTCTGGCTGACCGATAGGCTCTTGCGCACTGCTGAATTCGTCATGAAATGACCCCTTCACAAACCGCTCGGGTTTATGTTTTTCCTATCCTCATGCGGACGTCCGGGTTTTCGCCACTCGGCAGACTTCATGTCAAAACGGCTCAATGGGCCGTACGCAGTGCTAAATATAGAGACGACGATTTAAGCCTTTCCTAATGATGTTTCTGTTGAAATTGTCTGTTCAATTTGGCGGCAAGTCGTTCAAACTGCGCCGCTTTTTGATGGATGCCAGTTCCAGTTCGATTGACTTCCCGTAACGAACGGCCTCTGCCTTCGAGACAATTAATCACAGGTCAAAAAACATATTCTTGAATTGCGCCCCTTCGGCCGAGACTATAATCACGCCGGCAGGGGCGGCCATATCTGCCTGGATCGAGGATCACGCCAATGAAGACATTCCGCATCGCCGTCTGGGTCGGTGTTCTGATACTTGCCGGCGTTCTCGGCGCGGTCAAATTCTATCCCATGAAGTCCCAGGTCGTGGCGGAACCGCCCTTCGGCGTGCCGTTCACACTGGTCTCCCAGAGCGGCCGACCGATCACGGAAGAGGCGTTGCGCGGCAAACCGACGGCGCTGTTCTTCGGCTTCACCCATTGCCCGGAAGTTTGCCCGACGACGCTGTTCGAGTTGAACGGCTGGATGGAGAAGGTCGATCCCAAGGGTGACAAGCTGCAGGCCTATTTCGTGACCGTCGATCCGGAGCGCGACACGCCCGAGATCATGAACGAATACGTCTCCAATGTTTCAAAACGCATCACCGGCATCTCAGGCCCGCCCGATAAGATCGCCGAGGTGATCAAAGGATTCCGTGTCTACGCCAAAAAAGTACCGGTCGACGAGAAGGATCCGAACGGGGACTATACGATGGATCATACAGCCTCGGTCTTCCTGCTCGATTCGGCCGGGCGGTTTTCCGGAACGATCGCCTATGGCGAAAACCCGGACACGGCGGTAAAGAAGCTGGAGAATCTCGTCCGCAAGGGTTGATAGGGCGCTGGCCCGACCGGTGGCGGGCAACGGAAACGGGAAAGACCGCCTATCGTGAGTGAAATCCGCCTTTACGTATCGACGACCGAGAGCAAGGCCGAACAGATTCTCGACCTTCTAAGCGAGGTCTTCGGCGAAGAAGATTTTGCCATCGGCACCACCGAGGTCGATGAGAAGAGGGATATCTGGGAAGCCTCCGTCTACATGATGGCAGAGGACGAGGCGCAGGTGCGCTCCCGTGTCGAGACGGCGCTGAAAAGCCCCTTTCCTGATGCTGAGCTGCTGCGGGAGGTCATTCCCGACGTCGATTGGGTGGTGAAGTCGCTGGAGGGGCTGAAGCCCGTCAGGGCAGGGCGCTTTCTGGTGCACGGCTCGCATGACCGCGACAAGGTCCGTCCCGGCGACATCGCCATCGAGATCGATGCCGGCCAGGCTTTCGGCACCGGCCATCACGGCACGACGGCCGGGTGCCTTGAGGTGATCGATCGTGTAGTCCGGTCGCGCCCCGTCCGCAACGCGCTCGACCTCGGTACCGGCAGCGGCGTGCTGGCGATCGCCGTGCGCAAGCTCAAGAACATACCTGTGCTCGCCACCGACATCGACCCGATCGCCACGCGGGTCGCCGCCGACAACGTCCGCCGTAACGGCATTGCCTCGGGCATCGTGACCAGAACCGCACCAGGCTTTCATTCGACTGCTTTTTCCGAGCATGGTCCCTTTGATCTCATCATCGCCAACATCCTTGCCCGGCCGCTGATCCGGATGGCGCCGCAGCTCGCCGCCCACCTTGCGCCCGGCGGGTCGGTGATTCTTTCGGGGATTCTGGCCGCGCAGCGATGGAAGGTGATCGCCGCCTATAGCGGTGCGAGACTCCGGCATGTCAGGACCATCTGGCGGAACGGCTGGGTGACGATCCATTTGGATCGGTCTTGAGTCGCCGGAATTGCCAGGTGAGTGCCTGTCCGATGGCGCGTCCGGGGGAAAGTGCAGACGCTCATGTCAGGCCCGTCCGCCAGCTACACCAAAGAATACGATCTCTGGCCAATTTGAACACGGTGGCCCGGTGGAATAGCTCCATTCCCGTTGCAGGGGGCGGTTCCTACCCTACCGACGAAAACAAAAAAGGCGGTGCCGGTGGCACCGCCTTGGACCGGTTTATCCGGCCAATGCCCGCGAGCTCGAAGGAGGAGCGCTCGAGCGGGCTCTACTGCATTCCAATAGGCCGGTCCGGGAGGGAGGAGACGGACGGGCTTTCAGGCTTAGAACGCGTAGCTGGGGGCGCCCTGGTGGCGCGTGACGCGCTGGCCGGCGCCGAGCAGCTTGAGGCTGTCTTCGCTCTGCGGGCGGCGGCCGCCGATCACGTGACGCACGGTCTGGCGTTCGCCAGCCTGCACCGGGCTGCTGTATGCGAAGCGCGAGAGAGAGGCGGTCATTTCAAAAATCCTTTGTTTGCTGGTTCGTCCGAACCGTTCGATGGCGCCTATATAGCTATTCTGAAATGCGGAGGCAGAGGGTTTTGCTCATGGGAGCCATGCGGCCAATGCATAAAGCGTGCCAAATTAACTTTGGCGTCACAGTTCTGTCAAAATATTGGGCGCCTGCAGCGACTTCGACTCGTTTCGACGCTTTTTCTCCCCATCGATTGAAATTTCGCTAACATGGCCGGCATCCCATTAACCGGATTCGTTTCAATCATTCGGGTTTCCAGCATGTTCCAGTCTTTCGAGGTTACCTCCACGCCGCACTTCGGCAAGGATCGGGTTTCGGCGTTGCGCGCCACTTTCGATTCGCTCGGCATCGACGCCTTCCTCGTGCCGCGCGCCGACGAATTCAACGGTGAATATGTTCCCGCCTGCTCCGAGCGCTTGGCATGGCTGACCGGCTTCACCGGTTCGGCGGGTGTTGCGCTGATCCTGCGCACCCAGGCGATCGTCTTCGTCGACGGTCGCTATGTGACGCAGCTTGCCGAACAGGTCGACGGTTCGACGTTTTCGGGCGGCGATCTCGTCAACGAGCCGCCGCATGTCTGGCTTGCCGCAAACGGCGGCAAGGGTCTGCGGCTTGGCATCGATCCCTGGCTGCATGCAGGCGCCGAAGTGCGCCGTCTGGAAAGGGCGCTTTCGGAGATCGGCGGCAGCCTCGTCTTCCTGCCGCACAATCCGCTCGACAGGCTATGGAACGACCGGCCGGCCGAGCCGCTCGGCGCCGTGACCATCCAGAATGTCGCCCAGGCCGGCGTGCTGGCGAGCGACAAGATCGCCACGATCGCCGCCAATCTTAAGAAGAAGGAACTCGCGGCGGTGCTGATCGCTGATCCGTCGTCGGTCGCCTGGATCTTCAACATCCGCGGCGCCGACGTGCCGCACACGCCGCATCCGCTGGCGCGGGCCATCATCCATGCCGACGGGGGGGCCGAACTTTTTCTCGACAAGCGCAAGACCGGCATCGAACCGGAGGCCTATCTCGGGCAGATCTGCACCCAGCTGCCGCCTTCGGCTCTGGAAGAGCGGCTCGCCGCTGTTTCCAGGGATGGCGGCCGTGTGCTGATCGATCCCGATATCGCTTCCTATGCGCTCGCCGAGGTCATTCGCAAGGCGGGCGGAGAGGCAGTGGAGGGTATCGACCCCGCCAAGCTGCCGCGCGCGGTGAAGAACGACGTCGAAATCAACGGCTCGGCTGCCGCGCATCTGCAGGACGGCGCTGCGATGGTGGAATTCCTTTATTGGCTGTCGCAAGAAAAACCCGGCACGGTGAGCGAGATCGCAGCCGCAGAGCGGCTCGAAGCGGCACGTGCCCGCGTCGGCCAAAGCATGCAGAACCCGCTGAAGGACATTTCCTTCGATACGATTTCGGGTGCGGGCGAACATGCGGCGATCATGCATTACCGCGTGACGACCGAGACCAATCGAATGATTGGGGCCGGCGAACTCTTCCTGATCGATTCCGGCGCGCAATATATCAACGGCACAACCGACATCACCCGCACCGTCGGCATAGGCGCGGTTTCGGAGGAGCATCGCCGCTTCTTCACGCTGGTGCTGAAGGGCATGATCCAGATCAGCACGGCGCGTTTCCCGAAGGGTACGCGCGGCTGCGATCTCGATCCGCTTGCGCGCATCGCGCTGTGGCGGGCGGGGGCCGATTTCGCCCATGGTACGGGCCATGGCGTCGGCTCCTATCTCTCTGTGCATGAAGGGCCGCAGCGCATCTCCAGGCTTTCGACGCAGGAACTGCTGCCCGGCATGATCCTTTCGAATGAGCCCGGTTATTACCGGCCGGGCAGCTTCGGCATCCGCATCGAGAACCTGATCTATGTGCGCGGGGCCGAGGAGATCGAGGGCGGCGATATGGCCATGCTCGGCTTCGAGACGCTGACCTTCTGCCCGATCGACCGCAGCCTGGTCATCCCCGAGCTTCTGACCCATGACGAACTGCACTGGTTCAACGACTATCACCGCCGCACGCGCGAGGCGCTGATGCCGCTGATCCACGATCACGATGTCAGGGCGTGGCTTGAAAACGCGACGCTTCCGCTGGAATATTAGGAGGGTCCATCCCGGCGGTGCTAAACGCCGGCGTGGCGCCAGATCATCACGACGACCCAGGCGGCGACCAGCATCCAGCTGTGGGAGACGCGCAGGCCGACGAAGAGGGCGACGATCAGCGCCAGCTTCGAATCCCAGCCGCCGATGAAGAAGGCGGGAGCCACCAGCGTCGTCAGCACGGCCGCCGGGACGGCATTCAGCGCCGCCTCCATACGCGGCGGAATGCTCTTCATCCGGGTAATGAGAATGTAGCCACCGATACGGGTGGCGAAGGTGGCGGCAGCGGCGGCGAGGATGACGAGCGCCATGTGAAGATCGAATTCCATGGCTCAGACCTCGTGCACTTCGGATTGAAGGGCGTCCGCTTCGAGATCGGGCTCTTGCGGCGCCAATGGCAGCAGGGCGGCAAGCACGATGCCGGCGGCAGCGCCGAGGCTTACATGCCAGGGCGAACCGACATAGCGATAGGCGAGCACGGAAGCCACCGCGCTGACGAGTGCTACGGGCAGGAAATTGTCGCGCTTGCGGAAGCCGAGGACGATGCCGAGGAAATAGGCCGGCAGCAGGATATCGAGGCCGATCGCCTTCGGATCGCCGATGAAGCCGCCGAGCATGCCGCCGGCGACGCTGATCAGCACCCAGGGAATGTAGATGATGATGCCGAAGCCGAAATACCAGGCGAAGGTCAGCTGTTTGCCGGCCTCGCTGCGCTTCACCGCTTCGGCAAATTGCGGATCGACGAGAAGAAAGAAGGTGAAGAATTTCTGCACCGGCGTGAAATGGCCGATATAGCGCGCCAGCGCCGCCGAATAGAGCACGTGGCGAAAATTGACGGCGAGGACCGACAGCACGATCAGCCAGGCGTCGACATTGTGGCCGAAGAGCTCGATGCCGACCATCTGGCTGGCGCCGGCATAGACGGTGGCGCTCATGAAGGCGGCTTCGGAAAGCGACATGCCGTTTCCGACCGCGAGCGCTCCGAACAGCGCACCGAAGGGCGCCGACGCCAGCGCAACGGCGGAGCCGCCCCGCAAACCTTCAACAAAGTCGGCGCGATTCATCTGGGTGATCCTGTTGGAAATCCAGCTTTCCCTTATGGTCTGCGACCTGCAACGGCAATTGAATTTCGTTGATTGATCAATCGATTTCGCTGAAGCATCAACGTGCTGATCGCAACCGGCGGAGAGGTGCCCATGAAGAAGATCGAATTTACCAAGGAAGCGAAAGCGGCGATCGTCTCGCGCATCCGCCGCTATTTCGAGACGGAACTCGACCAGCCGATCGGCGCGCTGCCGGCGGAGTTCCTGCTCGATTTCTTCGCCGAGGAGATCGGCGCTCACTATTACAATCAGGGTCTTCGTGATGCACACGCCGCCCTTTCGAAGAAGATGGAGGACCTCGCCGAGGACATCTATCTGCTCGAGCGTGACGAGAAGAACAAGGCCGCGGGCGCCTGAGCGGCCCGCCTTAGAGCCTTTCCTGGTTAGATTGAAGCATTCTGCCGGAGCAGGTTTTCGTCAGGGCATAGGCGATTGGCGATGGGCATACCCCAAGGTTCGTCCGAGCCGATCGCCTCTCATCCTGGCTAGAGATGCCCGGCCCACCGGCCGCACCGCTTCGCCGGGGCGAAGCGATCAGTGAGTCCGGCGATTTTCAGTCTTGCAGATTGCCTGGCAAATCTGCGGGAGGGTTGGCTGAAACCGGCCGGCTGATCGACCGGCCGGCTTGGCCGTAGAGCCAGGCTACGACACGCGTCGGCCGGTCGACCATCCGACTCCGTTTGAGCCAACAGAATGCTTCAATCTGACCAGGAAAGGCTCTAGGCCTCGCGCTTCATGCGCTCCCGGCGCGCCAGTTCGGCCTGCGAGGGCTCCTGCATCGCGAAGCTGCCGGGTTTGATCTCGCCGGCGCGCTGATAGACGCTCATGATGACGCCCGTTGTCGATACCGAGTTGGCGGTGAGCTTCAGGGCTGCCGGCGTGGCACCCGCGCCGAACAGGCGCTTCCCGGGGCCGAGGATGAGCGGGAAGGTCAGGAGCCGGAGTTCGTCGATCAGGTCGTGCGCCAGCAGCGTTTGCAGCAGTCCGCTGCTGCCCTGCGTGAGCAGGTCGGGGCCGTCCTGCTCCTTCAGGCGGGCGATTTCGGCGACGGCATCGCCGCGCAGCGGAAGGGAATTCTCCCAGGTGAGCGGCTCTTGTGATGTCGTCGCGACATATTTGGTCGCAGCATTGAAGACCTTACCGATGGGGTCGTCTTGCCCGACAAAGGGCCAATGCGCGGCGAAGATCTCGTAGGTCTTGCGGCCGAGCAGCAGAGCGAAGGGATCGGTAAAAATCCCGTCCATGAACTCTCCCATCGGTTCGTCCCAGTAATTGACGGTCCAGCCGCCAAGTTTGAAGCCGCCGGTCGGATCTTCCTCGGGCGCGCCGGGCGCCTGCATAACGCCGTCCAGGCTCACGAAGGCCGCAGTTACAAGCTTTCTCATCTCTCAACTCCCATGTTTGGTTCGTTCAGAAGCAAGGACGGATCGGTATAAGCCGAACCGACACCGGACGGATCACTCCAGCAGGATATTTCACCTTAACGTCAAATTATCGGGGCGCCGCTATCGTCACGGCATTTTCGATGACCGGGTTGCTTCCGTTGGCTGTTATTGTCTCTAAAATCGATGAAGCTCGATCAACAACGCTCTGCAAGACGTTGATCTTGGTGGTCTGGTTTGCGCTGGCATCCGCGCTTTGCTGGTCAGAAGCCGTGTGGCGCGATGAGGTTCGCGCCTTGTCGCTCGCCCTTCAGGGAGCGAGTTTCATCGATATGCTTCGCCAGATGCATGGCGAAGGTCATCCAGCACTCTGGTATATCCTGTTGCGCGCTGCTCATCTTGTCGTCGGCTCTCCCGTCGTCCTGAAAATCGTTGCGCTGACGATCGCGGCCGCCTCGGCCTACCTTCTTGTTTTCAGGCTTGAACTGCCGCGATCGATCATGCTGCTGTCGTTGTTCAGCAGCTTTTCGGTTTTCGACTACGCCGCGATGTCGCGAAATTACGGCATCAGCATGCTTTTGGTCTTCCTTATCGTCCTGAGCTGGGAGAGGGGAATGCGCAACGGCATGGTGCTCGGCCTGTTGTTTGCCTTGCTGGCAAATACCAATGTGCACTCGGTCGTGCTGGTCGGCGGCTTTCTTGCCTATTGGATTTTCGATCTGGTCTTGGCGCGTCCAACACCTTCTCTGTCAGCATATCGGGCCTTTGCGACAGCCACCGCCATTGCTGCGTTCGGCGTTGTTCTGTGCGTGATGACAGTCTATCCCACCTTCAACGATGCCGGGCAGAACGATCTCGCAGGCAAGAATTTCGCCCCGCTGGTCCTTTATGCCTTTGCCGGGGCGAGTTCCTATTTCATGGAGTTCTACCCCGACAGGATCCTTCGGCTGGTCGTGGCTGATCCATCGCTCGCCCGGGTTTTCGCCTCGCTGATGGCGGTGCTCATCTATGGCAGTCTACTTGGGCTGGCCAATCGGCGGCCGGCGATGCTCGCGGCCGCATCGGTTCTCTTAGGGTTTTCGCTGCTTTTTACGCTCGTCTACCCAGGTAGCTACAGACATCAGGCCCTATGGTTGGTCTTCATGATCGGCATGATTGCCTTGGTCCGCCGCTCCCGGTCGGCAGCCGCGGGCATTGCCGGTGTCGAGTCAGTCGGTGGCGTCGTCAAGATCGGGCGTCTGTGCTTCATGATATTGCTGGCGCTGCAGGTCGCCTCCGGTATCGAAAAGGTCCATCAGTTCCTCTTCACCGACATTCCGCTGAGCCGAGCCCGGGAGCTCGGGTCGTTCATTCAATCGCGCCCGGATCTCAAGGATGCGATCGTCATGGCGGATCCCGATTATCTCGTGGAACCCTTGCCCTATTACATCCCCAATCGCACCTACCTTCTACGGGAGCAACGGTTCGGCGCGATCGTGCGGTATACCCGCAATGCGCGGCTTTCGCTCAGCCTTGCCGATATAGTGCAGACGGCGCGGCAACTGCAGCAGAGCGAGCACGCGCCCATCGTCATCCTTCTCTCACAGCGGCTTGACCGAATTGCCGCGCCCGTCTCATTGCGCGAAAGTTACAGCTGGCTGCTGTCTCTGACGCCGGAGGAGATTTCCGCATTCCAGAGCGAGACGACCCTCGTCAAGCGTTTCGGCCCCGTTGCCGGCAGCGATGAGACATTCGATGCCTATCTGTTGAAATAGAAGATCGGCGGTTCATTCGCGCAAGGCATCCGCACTGTTGATCACGGCGATGCCATGCGCCCGCATCTCCTCGACGGCAGCGGCGACGCCTTCAGGGGTGATGCCGCGGCTTGCGTCTTCGATGAACCGCACGCGCACGCCCGGCATCATCTCCAGTGCGTCGAGCGCGGAGAATTTGACGCAGTAATCGGTCGCCAGACCGCAGACGTCGAGATCGGTCACTCCTTGATCTTCGAGGAAATCGGAAAGGCCGGTCGAAGCGTCTCGATCATTGTCGCGGAAGGCCGAATAGCTATCGATCCTGGGATCCTCGCCCTTTTGCTGGATGAGGTCGATTTCTTCGGACTTGAGCTCCGGATGCAGTTCGGCATCGATCGTGCCCTGGATGCAGTGGTCGGGCCACATCATCTGCGGTTTGCCGGACAATTCGCCCATCTCGAAGGGGGCGGCACCCGGATGGGCAGAGGCGAAGCTGCCGTGGCCAGGCGGGTGCCAGTCCTGGGAGGCGACGATCAGATCATATTTGCCGCTGTCGATCAGCCTGTTTGCGACGGGCACGACCTTGTCGCCGTCCGGCACCGGCAGGTTTCCACCCGGACAGAAGCCGTTCTGGATATCGACGAGCAGCAGCGCTTTCATCAAGGCCAATCCCTTCGCGTTATTGCTATGCAAATGCCAAGTGCACCGATGCATCAACTAGTGAATTCCCGGGAGCCCGCATGCAAGCGTTAATTCTGTTACTGGTGGTAGCAGTCGGCGGAAAAGGATTTACTAATTCAACCAATGCGATAGGTGCGGTTGCGTCTCAATAAGCCGGCAAAGAGGCCGGCCTTGCCGGCCGCCCTGATTTCTGCCTTTCTTGCCCCACTAGCAAGCCGAGACCGAGACCATGTCCGAACCCCTGACAGATGAAAAGATCGATGCAACCTTCCGCAACGGATCGTTAACGGCAACCGGGATCATTCTTGGTTTCTCGCTCAACTTCATCAGTCTGTGGGTTTCCAACCCGAATGACTGGAGCCGCGTCGATCTGCTGCCGATGGCATTCCTGACCGTCGGCATCGCCATTCAGGTGAAGGTGTTTGCCGATCTCTTGGCGCGAGACTCGCTGCTCGCCGTCAAATACGACCGGGCACGCCGGCTGTTCCTGATCGGATTGTCGATCGTCGCCATCGGAATGGGGATCGCCCTGCTGAACGATATCCTCGGGCTCAGCAGTATGCGGATGTTCGGGTGACTGTCCCTGCGGTATCGTCGCGCGGTCAGACGCGCTCGACGAAGCCGTCCAGCACCCGCTTCTGCCCCGCACGGTCGAAGTCGATCGTCAGCTTGTTGCCTTCGATGCCGGTAATGTTGCCATTGCCGAACTTCATGTGGAATACGCGATCGCCGAGAGTGAAGCGCGACGGCTCCGACGAGGTCGACTTCGCCACCAGTTCGCCATCGATCGTGCGTCCCTTCGGGCCGCTTTCGCCATAGCCGATGCGTTCGACGGCGTGGCCGGAGCGGGTGCCCCAGTTGTCGCGCGTGGCGTCGGTCCTGTTGGCCTGGGCGCGTTTCCAGCCGGGCGTGGAATAGGAGTTGGCGAAAGGCTCGGCCTTGTCGAAGCGGGACTGGCCGTAGCCGCCGCGGCCGTAACCGCCGTAGCTCTGCTCCATCTCGGCGACCTCGACATGGGTGTCCGGCAGTTCGTCGAGGAAACGCGAGGGCAGGGTCGATTGCCAGAGGCCGTGAATGCGGCGGTTGGAGACAAACCAGATATGGCAGCGGCGCTTGGCGCGGGTAATGCCGACATAGGCCAGCCGTCGTTCTTCCTCCAGGCCGGCGCGGCCGCTCTCATCCAGCGAGCGCTGGTGCGGGAACAGGCCTTCCTCCCAGCCGGGCAGGAAGACGGTGTCGAATTCCAAGCCCTTTGCGGAGTGGAGCGTCATGATCGAGACGGCGTCGAGATTCTCGTTGGTCTCGGCGTCCATGACGAGTGAGACGTGTTCGAGGAAGCCGCGCATCGACTCGAAGCTTTCCATCGAGCGGATGAGTTCCTTGAGGTTTTCCAGGCGGCCCGGCGCTTCGGCGCTCTTGTCGTTCTTCCACATGTCGGTATAGCCGGACTCTTCGAGGATCTGCTCGGCTAGTTCGGTATGCGGTGTGTTTTCAAGCAGTTCCTGCCATCGGCGGAAAGATTGAATCACGTCGAAGAGGGCTTTGCGCGCCTTCGGCTTCAGCTCGTCCGTCTCGATGATGTCGGCCGCTGCCGCCAGCATCGGGATGTCGCGGGCGCGCGCATAATCGTGCAGGGCGCGCACCGTCGTATCGCCGAGGCCGCGCTTCGGCGTGTTGATGATGCGTTCGAAGGCGAGGTCGTCGGCGGGCTGCGCCACCAGGCGGAAATAGGCCATGGCATCGCGGATTTCCAAGCGCTCATAGAAGCGCGGGCCGCCGATGACGCGGTAGTTGAGGCCGAGGGTAACGAAGCGGTCTTCGAATTCGCGCATCTGGAAGGAGGCGCGCACGAGGATCGCCATGTCGTTCAGCAGATGCTTGGTTCGCTGGAGCTGCTCGATTTCTTCGCCGATGGCGCGAGCTTCCTCCTCCGAATCCCAGGAGGCGTGGACCTGCACCTTGACGTCATCGGGATCGGCGCGGTCGGTGAACAGCGTCTTGCCCAGGCGGCCTTCATTATGGGCGATCAGATGGGCGGCGGCACCGAGGATATGTTCGGTAGAGCGGTAATTGCGTTCGAGCTTGATCACCTTGGCGCCGGGGAAATCCTTCTCGAAGCGCAGGATATTGTCGACCTCGGCACCGCGCCAACCGTAGATCGACTGATCGTCGTCGCCGACGCAGCAGACATTCTGCGGCTCGCCCTTGGCGCGCTGAGCCAGCAGCCTCAGCCACATATATTGGGCGGTGTTGGTGTCCTGGTACTCGTCGACGAGGATGTAGCGGAAGCGGCCGTGATATTCCTTGAGCAGATCCGGGTTCTTGCGGAAGATCGCGATCGGATGCATCAGCAAGTCGCCGAAATCGCAGGCGTTCAGCGTCGTCAGGCGCGCCTGATAGGCGAAATAGAGATCGCGGCCGCGGCCATTGGCAAAGGCGCGGGCGTCGCCTTCGGGGATATCGGCGGGGCCGAGACCCTTGTTCTTCCAGGTGTCGATCATGCCGGCGAACTGCTTGGCCGGCCAGCGTTTGTCGTCGAGACCTTCGGCCTGGATTAGCTGCTTGATCAGACGGACGACGTCGTCGGTGTCGAGAATGGTGAAATCGGAGCTGAGGCCGACGAGTTCGGCGTGGCGGCGCAGAAGCTTGACGCCGATCGAATGGAAGGTGCCGAGCCAGGGCATGCCTTCGACGGCGCCGCCGACGAGCAGGGCGATGCGCTCCTTCATCTCGCGGGCGGCCTTGTTAGTGAAGGTGACGGCGAGAATCTGCGAGGGGAAGGCGCGGCCGCTATTGAGGATATGGGCGATGCGCGTCGTCAGTACCCGTGTCTTGCCGGTGCCGGCGCCGGCAAGGACGAGAACCGGACCTTCCAAGGTTTCTACGGCTTCCGTCTGTTCGGGATTAAGGCCTGCGAGGTAATCCGGTCGCTTGCCGCCGTCGCGCGCCGCCATGGCGCGGGCGGCGATCCCGCCGGCCGCGGGCGCCCTTCCGACGGGTGCGGCAGCCGGCTGCGGCTTGCGCGCCATCTCGCCCGGCTCTTCGTCGAAGAAGGGAATATCGTCGAAACTATTGCTCATGGCGCGTAATGTAGTGATTCGGGAGGGAAAGACCAGAAAAGATGTTCTGCTTTCATTCCTGAACCACCGCGATTGTAGACCGACACGGGCGGCAGGGCCGCCGCTGGGTGTGACTGCGATCGTCGTACGGCGGCGCAGCAAAAAAATCCGAGCGCAGCCTGTCGGAACCGATGCCAGCGAGACGTCCTCGGGGCATCGGACAGGAGTCCGGCAACCCTCGCCAACAGGAGGCTGTTCATGCCGAAGGTCGTTTCAAATCTCTGGTTCGCGGAGCAGGCGCGCGAAGCCGTCGAATTCTACGTATCGGTCATTCCGGATTCCAGGATCGGCCGCACCACGATATTGCCGGCGGAAACCCCGAGCGGGCCTCCGGGCAGCGTCGAACTGATCGAATTCACGCTCTGCGATCAAGCCTTCCTGGCGATGAGGGCCGGCCCGCTCGACAGCTTCAACCATTCCTTCTCGGTTGCCATTCTGCTTGACAGCCAGGCCGAGATCGATCGGATCTGGGATGCGTTTCTCGCCAATGGCGGCACGCCTGAAGCCTGCGGCTGGCTCAAGGACCGCTGGGGCCTTTCCTGGCAGATCGTGCCGCGGGCCCTTTCCGAGATGGTCGCCGACAGCGATCGAGAGCGGGCCAAGCGCGTCACCGAGGTGATGCTCGGCATGATCAAGATTGATCTTGCTGCGTTGGAGGGGGCGTTCAACGGCTGAGGCCGGCGGAGGCGCGATTACGAATCGGGGCGCGTGATCGCCACGCGCGCCATTTTCCCCTGAAATTTACTGAATTTGCCGGCGGCGCATCGGTATCCGCCCGATCGGGGCTGCCCTGATCGGCTGCCGATCGCTGTTTTCTCGCATTCTCGAATCACCGGCGCCATTGCACACCTTTTTGACATTCATGTCACGTCGCTAAATGTGCTGATATCGCAATGGGCCTTTTTTCAACTACAATATGAAACAGTTTCGCAGAGTAAAAAAATACCGGTGCATGCAATTTTTTGTGCATTGCTACAAACAGCCGGTGAGCGTCGAATATACCTACGAAACTATTGATTCTTAGGAACGCCGTGGCCATCTCGATGGTTATACGGCTTAGAGCCTGCGGCATAACCTTAATGGAGGTCCCATGCTGAGTGAATCCGTATTCGATGCGTTCACGCGCAGTTATGAAGCGCGCCGCGAGGCCGACATGTCGGTCTCGGAATATCTCGACCTCTGTAAACAAGAACCGATCGCCTATGCCAACGCGACGGAGCGCCTGCTCGCAGCCATAGGCGAGCCGCAAATGGTCGACACCGCCAGGGATGCGCGCCTCGGCAGGATCTTCATGAACCGGACCATCCGGGTCTATCCAGCCTTTGCCGGCTTTCACGGCATGGAAGAGACCATCGAACGCATTGTTTCCTTCTTCCGGCACGCGGCGCAAGGACTCGAAGAGCGCAAGCAAATTCTCTATCTGCTCGGCCCGGTCGGCGGCGGCAAATCGTCGCTGGCGGAGCGGCTGAAGCAGTTGATGGAGGTTCATCCGATCTACGTCCTGAAGGCGGGCGACGAGATCAGCCCCGTGTTCGAAAGCCCGCTCAACCTCTTCGATCCTGAGACAATGGGCTCACTCCTCCAGGAGCAGTACGGCATCCCGCTGCGGCGGCTGAACGGTCTGATGAGCCCATGGTGCCTGAAGCGGCTCGACGACTTCGGCGGCGATATTTCGCAATTCCGCGTCGTCAGGATACAACCTTCGCGGTTGCGCCAGATCGCAATTGCCAAGACCGAGCCTGGCGACGAGAACAATCAGGACATCTCGTCGCTGGTCGGCAAGGTCGATATCCGCAAGCTGGAAACCTATTCCCAGAACGATCCCGATGCCTACAGCTATTCGGGCGGGCTCAACCGCGCCAACCAGGGCATTCTCGAATTCGTCGAGATGTTCAAGGCGCCGATCAAGATGCTGCATCCGCTGCTGACGGCGACGCAGGAGGGCAACTATATCGGCTCCGAGAATATCGGCGCCATACCCTTCTCCGGCATCGTCCTTGCGCATTCGAACGAGGCGGAGTGGCAGACCTTCAAGGCCAACAAGAACAATGAGGCCTTTATCGACCGTATCTGCGTCATCAAGGTCCCCTATTGCCTGCGGGTGACGGAAGAACAGAAGATCTACGAAAAGCTGATCGAGGGATCGGAATTGGCGGATGCGCCATGCGCCCCGGCTACGCTCGAAATGCTGGCTCGTTTTTCCGTGCTATCCCGCCTGCGCAAGCATGAGAACTCGACCTTCTTCTCGAAGATGCGCACCTATGACGGCGAAAGCCTGAAGGAAAGCGATCCGCGCGCCCGCAGCGTTCAGGAGTACCGCGACGCTGCCGGCATCGACGAAGGCATGGACGGGATCTCGACCCGTTTCGCCTTCAAGGTTCTCGCATCGACCTTCAATCACGACACCACGGATATCGGCGCCGATCCCGTCCATCTGATGTATGTGCTGGAACAGGCGATCCGTCGCGAGCAATTTTCCGACGATGTCGAGAAGCGCTATCTGGAATTCATCAAGGCCGATCTTGCGCCACGTTACGCAGAGTTCATTGGCAATGAGATTCAGAAGGCCTATCTTGAATCCTATGCAGACTACGGACAGAATTTGTTCGACCGCTACGTAGATTATGCCGATGCCTGGATCGAAGATGTGGACTTCAAGGATCCCGATACCGGCCAGCTTCTCGACCGCGAGCTCCTCAATCAGGAACTAACGAAAATCGAAAAGCCGGCGGGAATCGCCAATCCGAAGGATTTCCGCAACGAAATCGTCAAGTTCTCGCTGAGATCGAGGGCAGCCAACGGCGGAAAAAATCCGTCATGGACGAGCTACGAGAAGATCCGGGAAGTCATCGAGAAACGTATGTTCTCGCAGGTCGAAGATCTTTTGCCGGTCATTTCCTTCGGATCGAAGAAGGATTCGGAAACCGAAAAGAAGCACAGCGAATTCGTCTCGCGCATGGCCGCGCGGGGTTACACCGAGAGGCAGGTTCGACGCCTTGTGGAATGGTACATGCGCGTCAAACAGGCAAGTTAATGCGGAGCCATTATGCACATTGTCGACCGGCGGCTGAATCCGCGCGGTAAAAGTCTGGAAAATCGGCAGCGGTTCCTTCGACGCATGAAGGGCGCCGTGCAGCAGGCGGTCAAACGTTCTCTGCAAAACCGTAACATTCGCGATGTGCTCGACGGCGGGGAAATCAGCCTGCCGATCGACGGGATGGCCGAGCCGAACCTGCGGAGGGGCGATGGCGGCATCCGCGATCATATTCTGCCCGGAAACAGGGCCTTCGTCGAAGGCGACATTCTTCCGCGCCCGCCGGGAAGCAGGGGCGGAAAACCCAAGGATGCGGGCGAAGGCGACGGCGAGGACGGCTTCCGTTTCGTGCTGACGCGCGAGGAATTCCTCGATGTGTTCCTGGACGATCTGGAACTGCCCGACCTCGCCAAGCGGCGTCTGGCCGAAACCGAGGAGGAAACTCCCTTCCGTGCCGGCTATTCCGTGTCAGGATCGCCGTCCAACATTGCCGTTGGCCGCACGACGAAACTTGCGATGATGCGCCGCGTCGCCCTGGGACGCCCACGCCGCGAAGAGATCGAAGCGCTGCAGCGGCAGATCGAGGAAAGCGAAGACGACGAGAGCCGTCTGGCGCTTGAGGCAAAGCTCAAATCGCTGACGGAAAAAAGCCGGCGCATTCCCTATATCGATCCGCTCGACGTTCGCTATCGCCGCTTCGAAAACGAGCCGAAGCCTGTGGCGAAAGCGGTGATGTTCTGCCTGATGGACGTCTCCGGCTCCATGTCGGAGCACATGAAGGACCTGGCGAAGCGGTTCTATCTGCTGCTCTACCTTTTTCTGTCGAAACGCTACAAGAAAGTGGAAATCGTCTTCATCCGTCATACCGACAGGGCCGAAGAGGTCGACGAGGAAACCTTCTTCTACGGTCCGGCGACGGGAGGCACGCTTGTTTCCAGCGCCCTTGCAGCGATGCGGGCGATCATCGCGGCGCGTTTCGATCCGGCCGAGTGGAATATTTACGGTGCCCAGGCCTCGGATGGCGACAACGCCCATTCCGACGGCAACCTGACCGGGCAGCTGCTGCGCGAGATTTTGCCGTTGTGCCAGTATTTTGCCTATATCGAGGTGGGCGAGGAAGGCGGCGATTCTTCCGTATCCCGGTCACCGCTCTGGATGCTCTATGACGGGATCCGTTCCGAAGCGCTGCCGCTTTCAATGCGCAAGGTCTGCCGGCGAGGCGAGATATTCCCCGTTTTCCACGATCTCTTCCAGAAACGTGACGCACAGTCGAGGGTGACGCCATGACCATGACGGTGAGGCCGAAAGACCGGCTTTTGTTCGAGGGTGCCGACTGGGACTTCGCAACGCTGCAGCGCATTCACGATGCCTGCGAGGCGATTGCGCTCGGCGAACTCGGCCTCGACGTCTATCCGAACCAGATCGAGGTCATCACCTCGGAGCAGATGCTGGATGCTTATTCCTCAACCGGCATGCCGCTCTTTTACCGCCATTGGTCCTTCGGAAAACACTTCGCGCATCACGAAACATTCTACCGGCGCGGGATGCGCGACCTTGCCTACGAGATCGTCATCAACAGCTCCCCCTGCATTTCGTATCTAATGGAAGAGAACACGGCGACGATGCAGACGCTCGTCACCGCCCATGCGGCCTTCGGCCATAATCACTTCTTCAAGAACAATTATCTCTTCAAGCTCTGGACCGATGCGGAGGGAATTCTCGATTACCTCGATTTCGCAAAGGGTTATATCACGCGCTGCGAAGAACGGTATGGCGAGACGGCGGTTGAACGGACGCTCGATGCAGCGCATGCGCTGATGTCGCACGGGGTGCATCGATACGCGGGCAAGACTGCGACCGACCTTCGCCAGGAGGAGAAGCGGCAGCAGGAGCGCCGCGCCCACGAAGAGCAGATGTTCAACGACCTGTGGCGCACGGTTCCCGTCGGCAAGGCGAAAAAGGCAGGTGACATCGGCTTGGAAAAGCGCCGTGCCGCGCTCGGCCTCCCGCAAGACAACATCCTGTATTTTCTTGAGAAGTCTGCGCCGCGGCTGCAGCCGTGGCAGCGCGAGATTCTTCGCATCGTCCGCCATGTCGCGCAATATTTCCATCCGCAGCGGCAGACCAAGGTCATGAATGAGGGAACTGCCACCTTCGTCCATTACCAGATCATGAACCGGCTTCACGAGCGGGGGCAGATCAGCGATGGGAACTTCCTCGAATTTCTGAAGTCGCACGCCAATGTCGTCTTCCAGCCAAGCTATGACGACCGGCGGTTTTCGGGTTTCAATCCCTATGCACTTGGTTTTGCGATGATGCAGGATATTGAGAGGATCGTCACGAAGCCGACGGAGGAGGACCGCGCATGGTTCCCCGACATCGCCGGCCGCGGCGATGCAATGGCGGTCCTGCGCGACGTCTGGGCCAATTACCGCGACGAGAGTTTCATCAGCCAGTTCCTGAGCCCGAACCTCATCCGGCAGCTGCGCCTGTTCCATCTTTACGACGATCCGGAACAGGCCGAGGGTGTGCTGGTTTCGGCGATCCACAACGAGCGCGGGTACTTGCGCATCCGCCGCCAGCTCTCGCGCGAATATGATATCGGCTGGACTGATCCGGCCATCGACATCGTCGATGTCGACCTCGCCGGCGACCGCCGGCTGTTGCTGCAGCACATCGTCATGAACGGCTGCTATCTTCAGGACAACGACACGAAACTCGTCCTGCAGCATCTCGCCGATCTCTGGGGCTACGACGTCTTGCTCCAGGAGATCGACGGTTCCAATACGGTGGCGAGGGAGCACACGGCGAGCCCGCGCAAGATCGTTCAATAATCGCGGCCACCGGTGACATGCTGTCTGTTGCATGTCGATGATATATATCATGATAGCTATCGCAATGGGGAGGCTATCATGGCAACGAAAACGGCTAAGATTTTTACGACCGGCCGCAGCCAAGCGGTAAGGCTCCCTGCGGAGTTTCGCTTTGAGGAGAGCGAAGTGTTCGTTCGTCGTGATCCGAAGACCGGTGATGTCATATTATCGCGCAAGCCGAAGTCATGGGATGGTCTTTTCGAACTCCATCGGAAGGATCCGATTCCGGACGATTTCCTTGGACCCGGCCGATCGTAGCCAGCCTTCGCAAGATCGTGATCCGTTCGAAGGTTGGAAGGAATGACGGCATGGATGCTGGACACCGATGTCGCCAGTCATGCCATCAAAGGCGATCGGCCGGAGATACTTAAAAGACTGGCGGCTGTTCCAATGGACGAGATCGTCATCTCATCGATCACGGAAGGGGAGTTGTTCTACGGTCTTGCCAAGCGAGGCTATCCGAAGGCGCTATCCGAGCGGGTAAGGCAATTCCCTTCTCAGGGTCGATGTTCTCCCCTAGGATCACGACGTCACGCGAGCCTATGGTGACCTGCGCGCCGCCTGTGAAGCCAAAGGCACCATTCTGGCGCCTTTGGACATGATGATTGCCGCTCATGCCGTCGTGACCGCGGCGACCCTCGTCACGCGTGACAAGGCTTTTGCTCGCATTTCTGGGCCTTTAAAGGTCGATGACTGGATGGGCGAAAGAAGCTGAACCGCTTACATCAGGAATGATGGATGATCGATCGGCAATTACCGGTGGCAACAAAGGCAAAGCCTTCGTAATCTGCTTTCGTTGCGATCCCTCCGGGTCGGACAGCGCGGAGACGAAGGACCATGGGTGAAACGCGGCGCAAGCTGACGACGATCTTTTGTGCTGACGTGCAGGACTATACGCGTCTGATGGGGGCCGACGAGGAGGGGACGCTTGCGACGCTGAAGCGCTGCCGGGAGGCGATGGGGCGGCTGATCGAAAGCCATGGCGGCCGTGTCGTCAACACCTGGGGCGATGGGCTGATCGCCGATTTCCCGAGCGTGGTCGAGGCCGTGCGTGCAGCCGTCGATACACAGAACGAACTTGCCGGCTTCAACGCCCGCCGCCCGGACGACGGGCGCATGCTGTTCCGTATCGGCATCAATCTCGGCGATGTGATCGTCGAGGGCGACGACATCTATGGCGACGGCGTCAATATCGCCGCGCGGTTGCAGGCCTCGGCCGCGCCGGGCGGAATTGTCATATCGAGCACCGTCTACGACCAGGTTCGCAACAAGGTGGCGGTCGGTTTCGAGTTTCTCGGGCCGCTGATGGTCAAGAATGTCGAAGAAGGCGTGCCTAGCTATGCAGTGAGGATCGGCGACGAGGCGCCGTCTGCCGAGCGACCTGCCGCTGCCCGGCCATCGCCCGCACTCGCGGTCACGGAGGAGGCAAGGCCGGCTCCCGGCGGACAAAGGCTGTTTGCCGTACTCGGCGTCATCGCCGCCGTACTGATCGGTATCAATCTTTTGTCGTGGCAGGGCGTATTTTGGGCGCGCTTTCCCGTCCTTGTGCTCGCTGTCGTTGCGGCGCTGGCCTGGAACCGTGACCAGATCCTCTTCGATCGTAAGCTCGCGGCGCTGGCGATCGTGGCACTCGGCATCATCGGCATCAACCTCTTCACCTGGGAAGGACGCTTCTGGGCGGTGTGGCCGGTCTTGGGACTGGCCGCGGTAGTCGGCCTGCGGTGGTCAATGCGTCGGTAGACATTCACCGTCACTGGTTTTGCCGAGCAATCTTGCCTCGAAACCGGCTTCGTCAAGACGTTTGCGAGCTTCGTTCAAGCAAAAGTGAGCGTCCGGGTTATTTCCATTCTTTGCTGATATTACAAATCGGTAATGCCGGGTGCTGATGCTTGCCGCTAAGCTGTAAACGCGCGATATTGTCGCATCAACAGGGGTTCTTGATCCCTGGGGGACTTCGATCCCACAGCGCCTCTTTCAACCGACCCTGGTCCAACCTCGAGTCCCTCCGGAGACGTGAATGGCCTTTTGGAAGCAGTTTATACTTTCGCTCATCGTCATTATTGCCGGCTTTGCCGCATGGGTTTTCTTTGCGCCGGGTGCCGGCGATATGATGCGCGATGCAGGCATTCCAGAGAGCCTCGTTTCTAAGATTGTGCCGAAGGCTGAAGAGACGGCCGATGCCGGCACTCCGGCCGGGACGCAAAGCCAGCGCCGTGGCCAGGGCGAGGGGCGGAACCGCGGCAATGGCGGGCGCAACAGCGCGATTCTCGTCGCGACCGAGGCTGTCGTCCAGGGCGTCGTCAACGATCGACTGAACGCCATCGGCACAGGTGACGCGATCCGTTCGGTCGCGGTGACGCCACAGGCATCCGGGACTATTCGCGAAATTCTCATCAAGTCGGGCGACAGGGTGAAGGCCGGTCAGGTGCTGGCCAAGCTCGACAGCGAGGAGCAGGTGATCGCCCGCGGCCAGGCGGATGTGGCGGTAAGGGCCGCCGTCGAAAAATCCAATCTCTATCACAACATCAAGTCCAGCGTGTCGCGCATGGACGTCTTCGATTCTGAGATCGCCGAGCAGGGCGCCCGCCTGCAGCTCCAGGCGGCCGAGCTCAACCTCGCCCGGCGCAATATCATCGCGCCGATCGACGGCATTGTCGGCATCGTGCCGGTCAATATCGGCGACAACGTCACGACGACGACGCCGATCGTCACCCTCGACGACCGTTCGGAAATCCTCGTCGATTTCTGGGTGCCGGAGCGCTTCTCCAATACGGTTGCGGTCGGCCAGCCGGTCGAGGCGATGTCGGTCGCAAAGCCGGGGCAGGTGTTCTCCGGGGTGATCGAGGCCGTCGACAACCGCATCGATGCGGCGAGCCGCACGCTGCGCCTGCGCGCCCGGATCGACAACTCGTCGGACGAGTTGCGCGCCGGCATGTCCTTCAGCGTCAGCATGAAATTTCCCGGCGACAAATATCCAGCGGTCGATCCGCAGTCCGTGCAGTGGGATTCGCAGGGCTCATTCGTCTGGCAGGTGACTGACGACAAGTCGCATAAGGTGCGGGTGAGCATCGTGCAGCGCAATCCCGATTTCATTCTCGTCAAGGCCGACCTCAAGGATGGCGACAAGATCGTGACGCAGGGCCTGCAGCGGGTGCGTGAGGGCGGGGCGGTGCGTGTTTCCGCCGATGTCGCCGCGAACGGGGAGGTCGCGACCCAATGAACGTGACCGAGCTTCATCAGGGCGGATCGTCGGGCAAGCAGAGCTTCACCGCGCTTTTCGTTCGCCGGCCTATCCTGGCGCTGGTGTTCAACACGCTGATGGTCGTCGCCGGCCTTGCCGCCTATGTCGGCGTCGAAGTCCGCGAGCTGCCGGATGTCGACCGTCCCGTCGTCACCGTGCGCACCACTTTCGACGGTGCATCGCCGCAGACGATCGACCAGGAATTGACCAAGGTGATCGAGGGGGCGGTTGCCCGCGTCAGCGGCCTGAAATCGATCTCGTCCACCTCTTCCTTCGGCCAGAGCCGGGTGACGCTCGAATTTTCCGATGCGATCGATCTCGCAGTCGCCGCCAACGACGTGCGCGACGCAATCGGTCGCATCAGCCAGAACCTGCCCGACGAGGCGGATGCGCCGCAGATCGTCAAGGCGGATTCGGACTCCTCGGCGATCATGCGCCTGGCCGTCACCTCCACCAACCTCAACATGGACGACCTGACGCAGCTCGTCGAGAACGAGGTGATCGATCGGCTGGCCTCCGTCGACGGCGTGGCCGATGTCGAGGAATATGGCGATCAGGAGAAGGTTTTCCGTGTCGATGTCGACCAGGGCGCGTTGGCAAGCCGCGGACTGACGATCGGCGACCTGACGAAGGCGCTCGACAATGCCGCGCTCGATGTGCCGGCCGGCTCGCTGAAGAGCACGACGCAGGATATCGTCGTGCGCGCCACCGCCAACCTGCAGACGCCGGCCGATTTTTCCAACGTCATGCTGCAGGACCGTGTCCGCCTCGGCGACGTCGCGACGGTGACGCTTGGGCCGCGCGACGGGGATACTGCGCTGCGTTCCAACGGCAAGCCCGGCATTGGCCTCGGCATCATCCGCCAGGCGCAGTCGAACACGCTGAACATCTCAACCGGCATCAAGGCCGCCGTCGAGCAATTGTCGAAGACGCTGCCGGAGGGAACGACGATCGCCATCACCAGCGACGACGCCGTCTTCATCCAGGGCGCGATCCATGAGGTGGTGCTGGCATTGTTACTTGCCGCCGTCATCGTCACCGCCGTCATCTATCTCTTCCTGCGCGACTGGCGGGCGACGCTGATCCCGGCGGTCAGCATGCCGGTGGCGCTGATCGGGACGCTGGCGGCGATCTACATGGTTGGCTTCTCGATCAACATCCTGACGCTGCTTGCCATCGTGCTGGCGACCGGCCTCGTCGTCGACGACGCGATCGTGGTGCTCGAAAACATCGTGCGCCGCCGCGCCGAGGGCATGGGGCCGCGGGCGGCCGCCGTGCTCGGCACGCGCGAGGTGTTCTTCGCCGTCGTCGCCACGACCGCGACGCTGGCGGCGGTGTTCATTCCGCTCTCCTTCCTGCCGGGTCAGGTCGGTGGCCTGTTCCGCGAATTCGGCTTCGTGCTCGCCTTCTCGGTCGGGCTGTCATCGATCGTGGCGCTGACGCTCTGCCCGATGCTCGCCTCGCGCATGCTGACGAAGCCGATGATCGAGGATCACGGTGCGCTCGGCCGTTTCGGCGGCGCGCTTGCCCGACTCTATAAATGGGCGCTGCATGGCTGTCTCAACGCGCCCATAGTCGTCATCCTGTTTTCGGTGATCTTTGCCACTGCAGCGGTCATCGCCTTTTCCACGGTCAAGAGCGAGCTGACGCCGGAAGAGGACCGGTCGATGGTGATGATGCGGCTGACGACGCCGCAGGGATCGAGTCTCGAATATACGCGCGACAAGATGCAGCTCGTCGAGGAATATCTGCAGCCGCTGGTCGACAGCGGCGACATCCGCAACGTCTTCTCGATCTCCGGCCAGGGCGGCTCGCTGAACAGCGGTTTCATGGTGCTGACACTTGCCCCCTGGGGTGAACGTGACCGGACTCAGGCCGAGATCGTCGCCGACATCAACCAAGCTGCCGCGAGGGTGCCGGCGCTGCGCGGCAATGCGATCTCCTCCAACAGCCTGCGTATCCGCGGTGCCGGCAGCGGCGTCCAGATGGCGCTGGTCGGCAATGATCACCAGGCGCTGACGGCGGCGGCCGCCAAGCTGGTTCAGGCGCTCGAGGCCACCGGTCAATATGATACGCCGCGCCTGACCAACGAACCCACCCAGGCGCAGGTGTCGGTGGCGATCGACCGCGAGCGCGCCTCGGATCTCGGCATCGACATTACGGGGCTTTCGACGGCGATCCAGTCGCTGCTCGAAGGACGCTCGGTGGTCGACGTCTTCGTCGACGGCGAATCCTATCCTGTGCTTCTGACCTCGACGACGCGGCCAATCGACGATCCGACCGACCTCGAAAACGTGTTCCTGAAGACCGGCGACGGCAAGATCGTGCCAATGTCGGTCATCGCCGCGATGAAGGAGGGCTCGGTCGCGCCACAGCTGAACCGCGAGCAGCAGCTCGCCTCCGTCGCGATCACCGCCGGGCTCAAGAACAACATGTCGCTCGGCGATGCCGTCAAGCAGGTGACCGAACTCGCCGAGCCGTTGCTGCCGCCGGGCGCGCGCCTGCTGCCGCTTGCAGAGGCTGCGACGCTGGAAGAGAACTCGAACGGCATGGCGCTGACCTTCGGCTTCGCTATCGTTATCATCTTCCTGGTGCTGGCGGCGCAGTTCGAAAGCGTACTGTCATCGCTGATCATCATGTCGACGGTGCCGCTGGGCCTTGCCTGCGCCGTCTTCGCGCTCGTCATCACCGGCTCCAGCCTCAACATCTACAGCCAGATCGGCTTGGTGCTGCTAGTCGGCGTCATGGCAAAGAACGGCATCCTGATCGTCGAATTCGCCAATCAGCTGCGCGACAGGGGCGAGGACGTGCGCTCGTCGATCGAGAAGGCCTGCGCGCTGCGCCTTCGCCCAGTCATGATGACGATGATCGCCACCATTCTCGGCGGCGTGCCGCTGGTCTTTGCCCATGGCGCCGGTGCGGAAGCGCGCGTGGCGCTCGGCTGGGTGATCGTTGGCGGCCTCGGCTTCGCCACGCTGGTGACGCTGTTCATCACGCCGGTCGCCTATCTCCTGCTTGCCCGCTTCGCCAAGCCGCATGCCCATGAGGAAGCGCGCCTGCACGAGGAAATGTCGGTCGCCACGCGGCCGCGGCCGGCGCCCGACGAGGAACGGCTGCAGGCCGCCGAATAGGCCTTCCATTTGCATTGAGCACGCCGCCGGATTCCCGTCCGGCGGCGTTCTTTGGTGTATGAAGTCTTGGGAAATAAGATAAATTTCGTCTGAAGATTAGCCGTTTTTTAAGTATAAGCGGCAATGATCGTGACCAGGAACCGACTGGTCTTCTTCGTCTTTTGAAGGCTGCATGCGCTGGAGCACAGCGACCCCGGACATGAGTGTCTGCGCGGAAGGTTCATTCCTGTTCAGTTGCGTTCTGTTGTGGCTTTGGAGTTTAGTTCCCGTGAGTATTTATCAGCGCGTCTCCATCGATGCGGCGCTCTATGTGCTGCGCGATATCAATCGCAACATGACGGTCACGCAGAACCACATCACAACAGGCATGCGTGTCGCCAAAGCGGCCGACAACGCCGTATACTGGTCAATCGCCACCACCGCCCGCACCGACAACAAGGCCGTTTCGGCCATTCAGGACGCGCTCGGCATGGCGGCTGCGACGATGGGCACGGCCTATACCGGCGTCCAGAACGTCATCGACATCGTTTCCGAGATCAAGGCCAAGCTTGTTGCCGCCACCGAGGAGGGGGTCGACAAGAACAAGATCAACGAAGAGCTCAAGCAGCTGCAGGAGCAGCTGCGCAGCGTTTCGGAATCGGCGACCTTCAACAGCGACAACTGGGTGATCCTCACCAACGATGCCACGCCGACGCAGCCGCGCCAGATCCCGGCCTCCTTCATCCGCAATGCCGACGGCACGGTTTCGGTCGGCATGCTGAGCTATCATATCGACAACACGCCGGTCGGCGCCACGACCTCCAAGGACGCACGCTACCTGATCGACGACCGCGCCACCGGCACGGGTGAATACGGCGTGCTGACCTCGGACCATTTCGCCACCGAGCTCGGCGCTTCGCAGAATTACGTGCTGATGACCAGCAAGAACGGTACCACCACAGGGCAGGTCGCCATTTCGCTGTCTGCCGCCACGACGAAAGGACAGATCGGCGAGATGATCAGTGTCGTTGATGCGGCGTTGACGCAGCTGACGACGGTGGGTTCGGCCTTCGGCGCGCTCGAAAAACGCATCGAGCTGCAGAACGACTTCGCCGCCCAGCTGCACGACAACATCACCGCCGGCATCGGCCGGCTCGTCGACGCCGACATGGAGGAGGAGGCCAGCAAGCTCAAAGCATTACAGACGCAGCAGCAGCTCGGCTTGCAATCGCTGAACATCGCCAACGCGACCTACGATACGGTGCGGCAGCTGTTCCAGAATTTCTAAAGGTGCGATCACCCAGTCACCCGCCCTCGTGGGTTCAAGACGGCCCTGCAGGCCTCCTCACCATGAGGGCTAGTTGTTGTGCCCTGCCGCGAGGCTATCGGCGGCAAGGCACTGCATTCTCCCTTGGGCAAGCGGTAACCTCTCTCCGGCCTCATCCTGAGGTGCCCCGCAGGGCCTCGAAGGACGGGGCCGGCCACCGGCACTCATGCGGTATCGGCACCCGCCCTCGTGGTTCGAGACGCCCCCCGGGCTTCCCTACCATGAGGCCTGATCGTCGCGACTGCCGCCCGTCAGCTTGATCGAGTTGCAAAACTGGTGATATCAGCGCATTCAAGCAACATGGCCGCTGTTTCGGCGCCTGAAATTCCCCTATCAAGAGAATAGTTTCATTTTCTTGCCGCAATCCTTGCCATTTGCTCGCAGCAGCTTCGAACGGAGACCATCCTGTCAATGATTAAGAAATTCATACTTCTGGCTGTCGCAGCAAGCTATCTCAGCGCCTGCACGACGACCGATCCCTATACTGGTGAACAGAAGGTTTCCAACACGGCGGGCGGTGCGGCGCTCGGTGCGCTTGGCGGCGCTCTCGTCGGTGTCGCCGTCGGCGGCGGCGGGCATGGCAAGCGCAATGCGGCGCTGATCGGCGCCGGCATCGGTGCGCTCGCCGGCGGTGCGATCGGCAATTACATGGACCAGCAGGAAGCAGAGCTTCGCGCCCAACTCGAAGGCACCGGCATTTCGGTGACCCGCAACGGCGACAACATCATCCTCAACATGCCCTCGAACATCACCTTCGACGTCGATCAGGATGCGGTGAAGCCGGGCTTCTATCCGACGCTCAACTCAGTGGCGATCGTGCTGCGCAAGTTCAACCGCACGCTGATCGACGTCAACGGCCATACGGATTCGACCGGTAGCCTGCAGCATAACCAGGATCTGTCGCAGCGCCGCGCGCTTTCGGTTGCCGATTATCTCGGCGGCCAGGGCATCGACCAGCGCCGCGTCTCCGCCGTCGGCTTCGGCCCGTCCCAGCCGGTCGCCTCCAATGCAAGCGAGGCGGGCCGCGCCCAGAACCGCCGCGTCGAAATCCAGATCGCGCCGATCACCCAGGGCTGAGCCTGTTTCGACAGAGTATAGGAAAGGCCGGGTCGCGCCCGGCCCTTTCTGTTAAAGCGTCAACGTGCGTCGTATCTTGTGCCGGGCCCGCCGACATGTGTTCAATGCTGCATCGTCGCGCCCTTGGTGACCTTGTCGACGATTTTTTTTTCGGCGCGCAACGCGATGCCCACGACCTTGGCATCGTCGGGCGCATATTCGGCGAAGACGGCGCGATTGGCGGCGTCGTGACCGGTCGCGAACATCTCCTCGATAAAGAGCGAGGCGGTGACATCGCGTTCCAGCGCGCGGCGGTGGATTGCCGACATCGTCGCCTCGTCGGCCGATAGCACGATGATCGGCTGGATCGACAAGGGATTGTAGATATTGCCGGCACGGTCGCGGTAGGGCTCGCCGATGATCTCGGGATGCCCGCCGGCGACGCCGGTCATCAGGAAGGCGGTGACGTTCAGCTTCTGCCAGGCGGCAAGATTGTTTCGCAGGACCACGGCGATTTTGGTATCAAACATCGGACAGTTTTTCACCTCTGCATGGAATAGGAGTATCGAGGGCATTGAGCCAGGATCTACATCCGCAGGTCTTCGAAGGTCTTGAACGTTTGTGCACGGGGCCATCCGGCAACGGCATTCTGACCGCACCCGCCTTTCCCGGCATCGAGCGCATCGGCGCGCAATTCTCCGGCAATGCCTTCGAGCCGCACCGGCACGACACCTATGCACTCGGCGTCACCGTGAAAGGCGTGCAGACCTTTCGTTATCGCGGCGAACGGCGCTTCAGCCTGCCGGGGCAGGTGATCGTGCTGCACCCCGACGAGGAACACGACGGCGGGGCGGGAACGGAGGACGGGCTGCAATACCGCATGCTTTATCTGGAGCCGGCGCTGCTGCTCGAATGCCTGGAGGCGGAAGGCCTTGGCCTGCCATTCGTCGATGAACCGGTCATCGGCGATCCGGCGCTGGCCGGCGTGCTGCTTGCCGCCCTCGGCGAACTCGACCGCGAACTGGATGAGCTCTTCGTCGACGATTTCGTGTCGCGGGTGACGGGCGGCTTGTCACGGCACGCGCGGTTGCCGCGCCGGCCGCTCGGGGCGATCGCCTGGCGGCAGACACGGGCGGCGCGCGATTATCTTGAAGCGCATGCCACACGGCCGGTTCATTCCGGCGAACTGGAAGCGGTCACCGGGCTCGATCGTTTCGCGCTATCGCGGCATTTCCGGGCGGCCTTCGCCACCAGCCCGCATCGCTACCTCCTGATGCGGCGGCTGCAGCAGGCCCGCGTCATGATCGGCGCGGGTGAGGGCATTTCGGACACGGCGGCGGCCACCGGCTTTGCCGACCAGAGCCATCTCAACCGCCACTTCAAGAAGGCCTACGGCATGACGCCCGGGCAGTGGGCGGCGTTGGCGCGCAGTCCCGGCAGCTAGGCACAGGTTCATGGGTTGAGGGCGCTTCAAACGGGATTTTCCGCAGGGCCGGAGCGGCGGGCAATGAAGCGGGCGAGGGTCGGGCCGATCAGCAGGATGACAAGGAAGCGGCCGGTTTGCATCGCCATCACAAAGGGCACGTCGACATCGCTGGAGGCGGCGATGATGGCGACGGAATCGGCGCCGCCGGGGCTGGTGGCGAGATAGGCGGTCAGCGGATCGATGCCGGCGAAGACATGAAGAGCAACGGCCATGCAGCCACAGAGCGCCATCAGCAGCACGATGCAGGCCGATACCCTCGGCAGGGCGCGCGCCACATGCGAAAGGATCGAGCGGGTGAAGCGCAAGCCGATGCTCCAGCCGACGAGCGCATAGGCGATGGCGAGCAGCCACATCGGCAGCTCGATCTTCATCAGGCCGATGCCTTGCAGGAAAGCGCCGAGAAAGAGCGGCACGATGATCATCCCGCCCTGGATGCGCAGGCGCCACACCGTATAGGCACAGAGGGCGGCAAGGGCCATCGTCGCTGCAAGGGCAGGCCAGTCGACTTCGGGAAAGAGAATGAGCGGCGGCGGCTCGGCGCCATCGGCGGCCACCCAAAGACGCGAGATCACCGAGGCGCCGACGGCGACGAAGACGACACGCAGATACTGCATGAAGGCGACGAGCCGGGCATCGGCGCCATAGGCTTCCGACATGATGACCATCGCCGAGGCGCCGCCCGGCGAGGAGCCCCAGACGGCGGTCGTTCCGGGCAGCACCTGCCAGCGCGTCAGGAGCCAGCCGAGGCCGGTGGCAATAGCGATGACGGAGAAGATGAACAGCAGGAAGAGCGGCGCATCCTTTGCCATGGTGCCGAGAATATCGGGGGTGATGGTACGCGCCATCATCAGGCCGACGAGCACCTGGCCGAGTTGCAGCGGCCAGAGCGGGATGCGAAGCTTTCCCTTGCCGACGGTGAGCGCCAGCACGATGGCGGCGACCATCGGTCCGATCAACAGCGAGGCGGGCAGCCCGAAGAGCTCGAGGAAGGCGGTGAAGGCGGTCGAGAGCGCCAGCAACAGCGCCCATTTCGGCAGGCCGGCATCGCGCAGCAGGCGGCTGGATGGCATGTGTCCCGTATCTTTCCTAGCCGGCGCCAAGCCCTGAGGCTGAAGGGGGGAGGAAGCTCCGGCGTGACGAAGAGAGGCCGGCAGCAACCGTCGGCTGGCGCAGGCCCGGGTATAGAGGGGTGCCCCGGATGCGGTCAATTGCGAAATCTGCCTCTCGGTGCCTTTTGATGCGAGTTTGATTCAATTGATCGGCTTAAGTCGCTGTTTTCATGGAGTCGCCTTGTCCGATGCCTCAGAGGCGCACATGGCCAGCGAGAAAATCGAGGAGGGCGCGGACGCGCGCCGGCAGCGGACCACCCTGGCCGATATAAAGGGCGTAGAACTCCTCGAGATCGCCGGGGTTTGCCTCTTCGAGGACCGGTACCAGGCGACCTGCCTCAATATTGGCGCGCACAGTGAAGGCGGCCAGTCGTGCTAAGCCGGCGCCGGATAGTGCGAGATGCCGCATGGCCTCGCCGTCCGCGACCTGAATGCCTGGAGTGATGGGGATCGTCACCGTCTCGCCGTTCTCCCGCATCGGCCAGCCCTCGATGGCGCGGGCATAGGAAAAGCCAATACGGCAATGGCGACGGAGATCGGCGACCGTGCGCGGTTCGCCGTGACGCCTGAGGTAACCAGGTGAGGCGACGATAATCTTGCCGGTTGTTCCGAGCTTGCGGGCGATCAGGCTGGAACTCTTCAAGGGGCCGGCGCGGATAGCGACGTCGGCGCGCTCCTCCATCAGATCGATCACCTTGTCGGTATGGGCAATATCTAGCGTCACAGCGGGATGAAGCGCCATGAAGGCAGGCACGAGCTGCGCCAGCACATGATTGCCGAAGGAGCCGCTGGTGTTGATGCGGATGCGGCCTGCCGCGTCCTCGCCGGATGAGGCCTGGCGTTCGGCATCGGTGATATCGGCAAGGATGGCGATGCTGCGCTCGTAGAAGGCGCAGCCCTCCGGTGTCAGCTGCAGTCTGCGGGTGGAGCGGTTGACGAGGCGAACGCCGAGGCGAGCCTCCAACCGGGCGACGAGCTTGCTGACGGCGGACGGCGTCATGCGCCGCACCGTGGCGGCCGCCGAAAAGCCACCGCGCTCGACGACGCTGACGAAAACTTCCATCTCGCCGGAGCGGTTGATGTCCTGGCGGCCCATGATGAATTCAAATCACAAATGCTTTGCTGATAGGCAATCTATATCACCGCAGGGGCCGAGTCTATCTCAGGATAAACACAGGAGACAGAGCCATGGAATATAGAAATCTCGGTGCATCCGGCCTGAGGGTGCCGGTCTTGAGCTTCGGCGCCGGCACTTTCGGCGGCAGCGGGCCGCTGTTTGGCGCATGGGGCAATACCGATGCCGAGGAGGCGCGACGGCTCGTCGACATTTGTCTCGAAGCTGGCGTCAATCTTTTCGACACGGCGGACGTCTATTCGGCTGGTGCTTCCGAGGAGGTGCTCGGCCAGGCGATCCGCGGCCGGCGCGATGCCGTGCTGATCTCGACTAAGACGGCGTTGCCGACGGGCGAGGGGCCGCAGGACTGGGGAACGTCGCGGGCGCGGCTGATCCGCGCGACCGAGAATGCGTTGCGCCGGCTTGGGACCGACTACATCGATCTTCTGCAGCTTCACGCTTTCGACGGCTCGACGCCGGTCGACGAGGTGCTGGCGACACTCGACGGGCTCATCGCCTCCGGCAAGATCCGCTATATCGGCGCTTCCAATTTTGCCGGCTGGGAACTGATGAAATCGCTCGCCGCCGCCGAGCGCCACGGCCATCCGCGCTATGTCGCCCATCAGGTCTATTATTCGCTGGCGGGGCGGGATTACGAATGGGAGCTGATGCCGCTCGGCGCCGACCAGGGGGTTGGCGCTCTCGTCTGGAGCCCGCTCGCCTGGGGGCGGCTGACCGGCAAGATCCGCCGCGGTGAGCCGCTGCCCGCGGCAAGCCGCCTGCACGAGACGGCGCAGTTCGGCCCGCCTGTCGACGACGAGAAGCTCTACGACATCGTCGAGGTGCTGGACGCCGTCGCAACGGAGACCGGCAAGACGGTGCCGCAGATCGCCATCAACTGGCTGCTCGGCCGGCCGACGGTGTCGAGCGTCATCATCGGCGCCCGCAACGAAGAGCAACTCAGGCAGAATCTCGGTGCCGTCGGCTGGAGCCTGTCGAAGGAGCAGATCGAAAGGCTCGATGCAGTCAGCGCCGCGACGGCGCCCTATCCCTATTTCCCATATCGACGGCAGGAGGGCTTCGCCCGACTCAATCCGCCGATCGTCTGAGGTGTCGGACAAAGCGGACCATCCTATGACAAAAGGGGAATGAAATCTTCTCCCATTCTTAACTGGACAGCCGCTTTGACTTGCCGCATACCCTGCCTGGTCCCACGAAACACGACGTGGTTTCTTGGAATGGCAGGGAGATCAAAGAGATGGCGCTGAAGGACGCAAAGGCCGGCACACGCAACGAGGCGGGCATTGCCGCTGTGCTGGGCATTCTCAAGCAGAGCTTCGGAGAGCGCTTCCAGACCGGCCAATCCTTCCGCGAACAGCATGCGCACACGACCACCTATATTCCGTCGCAGCCGCCAGACGGCGTGCTCTTTGCCGAGAGCGCCGAGGATGTGAAGATGGCGGTCAAGGTCTGCGCGACCCACAAGGTACCGGTGATCGGCTTCGGTACCGGCTCCTCGCTGGAGGGACAGGTCAATGCCGCCAATGGCGGTATTTCGATCGATTTCAGCCGCATGAACCGCGTGCTCGAGGTCAATCCCGAGGATCTCGACTGCACGGTCGAGCCCGGTATCACTCGCGAGGCCCTGAATATCCACCTGCGCGATACCGGCCTGTTCTTCCCGATCGATCCCGGTGCCAATGCTTCGATCGGCGGAATGGCGTCGACACGGGCGTCGGGCACCAATGCCGTACGCTACGGGACGATGAAGGACAATGTGCTCGCCGTTACGGTGGTCACAGCCAATGGCGAGGAAATCCGTACCGCCCGGCGCGCCCGCAAATCCTCGGCCGGCTACGATCTCACGCGGCTCTTTGTCGGCGCCGAAGGCACACTCGGAATATTGACCTCGGTGACGCTGCGCCTGCAGGCGATCCCGCAGAAAATCGCTGGTGGCGTCTGCGCCTTTCCGAGCATCAAGTCGGCTTGCGATGCTGTCATCATGACGATCCAGATGGGCATTCCGGTGGCGCGCATCGAGTTGCTCGATGCTGTGCAGATGCGGGCGTGCAACGCCTATTCCGGGCTTTCCTATGCCGAAAGCCCGACGCTGTTCCTCGAATTCCACGGCACCGACGAAACCGTGCCGCTGCAATCGGCAGCCTTTGGCGAGATTGCCGCAGAATGCGGTGGGGGCGAATTCCTCTGGACCGCCAATGCCGAGGAGCGGACCAAACTCTGGAAGGCGCGCCACGATGCCTACTGGTCGGCCAGGGCGCTGGCGCCCGGGCTTGCCGCACTTTCGACCGATGTTTGTGTTCCGATATCGCGGCTTGCCGATTGTGTTTCGCAGACGCAGGCGGATATTGAGGAACACGGGCTGCTCGGCCCGATCGTCGGTCATGCCGGCGACGGGAACTTCCACGTGCTGCTGCTGTTCGATGACAACAGCGCCGACGACATTGCAAGGGCCGAGAGCTTCGTGCAGCGGCTCAACCGGCGAGCGCTCGACATGGACGGGACATGCACTGGCGAACATGGGATCGGGCAGGGAAAGATGGCCTTTCTGGAGCAGGAACTGGGAGGGACGGTGGATCTGATGCGACAGGTGAAGCAGGCGCTCGATCCGGACGGCATCTTCAATCCCGGCAAGATTTTCCATCACGGCTGAAAACGGAATATTCTCATGAACTTGGGCCTTGCCCCCGGCATGAATAGCGCTAGTGTCGGCAATAGAATCCCGAATGGAGAATCCTTGCATTGGTAGGCCGGTTCCTCGTCTTTCTGGGGGGAGTGATCGTTGTAGCGCTGTTTGTGGCGCTGCTTGCGCCGCTGTTCATCGACTGGACGGATTTCCGCAAGAACTTCGAGGATCAGGCAAGCCGCATCATCGGCAAGAAAGTTACCGTCCACGGCACGGTGGATGCCCGCCTGTTGCCGTTTCCATCGGTCACGCTGCATGACCTGCGCGTCGGCCAGGAAGCGGACGGCACGCCGATCGTCAGGGTCGAGCAGTTTTCCATGGATGCGGAGCTTGCGCCTTTCCTGTCGGGCGAGGCGCTGATCTTCGATATGCGGGTCGTCAATCCGAAGGTGCGTCTGAGATTGCTCAAGGACGGCACACTCGATTGGATGCGCGGCAGCCGCGCCGAAATTCCCGCAAAGACGGTTGTTCTCGAAAATGTGCATGTCAGCGGCGGCGAAGTCGAATTCATCGACGACCAGTCGGGTCGGGCGCGCCGCATCACCGGCCTGAATGCAGAGATGTCGGCCAAATCGCTCGCCGGCCCTTGGCGCATCGAGGGTGATGCGGCGCTCGACGGCGAACATGGGAGTTTCTCGATCTCGAGCAGCCAGCCGGACGAGAAGGGCGTGCTGCGCATGCGCACGAAGCTTTCCCCTGATAAGCACCCGGTCAGTATCGATCTTGACGGCGAGCTGAAGCTCGTCGATCGCAAGCCGAATTACCAGGGCCAGCTTTCAGCGGCGATCGAAAACCGCAACAGCGCCAAATCGGCCAACAAGAACGAGCAGCCGCCGCGGGTCAAGGGCCGATTCGAACTCACCAACGAACGCATCCGCATCCCGGAATACCGCATGGAGATCGGCCCGACGGACGATCCCTATGTCATAACAGGCGAGGCAACGCTCGACACCGGCAATGCGCCGGAATTCCTGTTGACGGCCGACGGTCAGCAAATCGATGTCAACCGCATCGGCAATGAAGGCGCGGCCGGTAAGACGACGCGTGATCCCGCGGTTTCGGCGCGGCAGCGACTGAATTCGCTGATCGACATCGTCGCGCAGGTGCCGATCCCGCAAGTGCCGGGCAAGGCAAGCGTCAAGCTGCCGGCGATCGTCGCCGGCGACACGACATTGCGCGACGTGCAACTGGAGCTGGAGCCGGCCGGAACGGGCTGGATGATCGACAGCGCTATCGGCACGCTTCCGGGACGCACCCAGGTGGAAGGCAAGGGCAAGCTCCTGCTCCAGGGCGAGCCCTCGTTCAACGGACAGATCGTAGTGGCCTCTAACCAGCCGACGGGGCTTGCCTCCTGGCTTGCCGGCTCGGTCGACCCGGCCATCCGGCAATTGCGGCAAGCGGGCTTTTCCGCCAATGTCAGCCTCACTCATGAATTGCAGCGTTTCGAAAATCTCGAAATCGCCATGGGATCGGCGACGCTGAAAGGCCGGCTGGAGCGGCAGGCGGTTTCCGGCCAGACGCCGACCCTGTCGGTGTCGCTGAATGGCGACACGCTCGATCTCGACGCGCTCCAGGCGCTGGCCGGGCTCGCGACCGGGCAGGACACCGGCGACAATGTCCTCGATCACAAGATCGCCGCCCAGCTCAAGGCCGACAAGTTCACCGCCTTCGGTGTCGAAGCCGAGAATGTCGAAACCACCTTCACGATCGCCGACGGGGCGCTTGCGGTCGACCGGCTGTCGGTTAAGAATCTCGCCGGTGCCGAGCTGACGGCGACGGGCCGGGCGGAAGGCTCGCTGCTCGACTACAAGGGTGCGGGTGAGATCACCTTCAAGTCGGCCGATCCCGGCGGCTTCTTCACCATGCTGCGCGAGCATCTGCCGCACCACCCGGTGCTCGACCGGCTGGTGCGCAATGCCGGCTGGTACGGCAATACGGCATTGCGCGGGGCGCTGACGCTCGGCGGCGACGAAGGCGATGCGTTGACGGTGACATTGGCCGGTGTGGCGAATGGCAGCCGCGTCAATCTCGACTATCGCATGTCCGATCTGCTGGCGCTGACCGGCAACGGCACGACGAGCCTCGAGGCGACGCTCGAAAACGCCGTGCCGTCCATCCTCTTCGGCCAGGCCGGGCTCGACCCGCTGCCGGTCGATGTCGGCGCCAACGGCCGCCTGACGCTCAAGGTGAAGGCATCGGGCAATGATCCCGCCGATGCGGCGCTGACCTTTGCCACCGACCGGACTTCCTTTACCGCCAACGGCAAGGTCGATGTCCGGCCGGAGAGTTTCATGAATGGTCAGGTCGCGCTTTCGCTCGATAGCGCCGATATTGACCACTATCTCATCATGAACGGCATCGCCCTGCCGCAAACCGGAACGGGATTGCCGTTCAGCCTGCAGGTCAATGCCGCCGTCGACAGCGACAAGATCGCCTTGTCCGATATCAAGGGGCATGCGGCCGACAACGAGTTTTCAGGAGCGCTGAGCTTCGACCGGAAGGCCGCGAAGACGACGGCGAGCGGCGCGCTGACGATCTCCAAAGCCGACGCCGGCTGGCTCGGCGAGGCAGTGTTCGGCCAGATCGTCGATCCCGCCAGTGGCGCCTTGACGAAGGCCCCGCTCGGTCTGCCCGTCTTCAAGGATGTCGACGTCAAGGTGAAGCTTTCGGCCAAGGAATTCTGGCCCGGCCTGCCGGAAACGGCGGTGTCCGATTTTACCAGCAACGTCGCCTATAAGGGCAACGAATTGCAGCTCAACGACATGGCCGGCAACTGGGACGGTGGCAAGCTCTCCGGCAACCTGCTTTTTACCAATGCCGACGGCACCGGTTTTCTGCAGACGAAGCTTGCGCTTGCCGATTCCGACCTTGCCGGCGTCGTCTGGCTGCGTGACGGTGCGCCGATCGCCAATGGTAAGTTCGGCCTGTCGCTGTCGATGGAAGCCTCGGGCAAGACGGTCAGCGAAATCGCCAGCTCGCTCAACGGTTCGGGTGAATTGCGGCTCGGCGACACCAGCATACGCGGATTGAACCTTGCCATCCTTCCGCCGCTGCTTGCAGCGACCGACACGATGCAGGAACAGATCAATGCCGGCAAGGTGCACCCGATCGTCGAGACGCTGCTCAGCAACGGCGAGGCGAAGCTGCCGCCGCTCGGAGTTCCCTTCAACATTACCGACGGGACGCTGAGGGTACAGAATGTCACCGTCGCCAATGATCTGGCCCGCGTCACCGCCGACGCACAGATTGCGCTGCCGGAAGAGCGGATCAGTGCGACGGTCGGTATCGGCCTCAATCCCGGTACGGAAACGCTTCCCGGCGCCGAGCCGGCGCTCAGGCTGAATTTTTCCGGCCTGTTGCCGTCCCCCGGCAAGACGATGGATGTGACCGATATCACCAGCTACCTGTCCCTGCGCGCCTTCGAACGCGAACGGCGGCGCGTCGAGCGGCTGCAGGCGATCGTGCTCGAAAAGCAGCGGCTGCGTCGCGAGGCCGCGCTCTATCGGTTCAATGACGCCGAGCGCGTCAGGGCCGCCGAGATCGAGCGGCAACGGCAGGCGGAGGAAGAGCGGCTGCGCGCACTGGCACAAGCAGCGGCGGCGCAGAAGGCGGCCGCCGAGGCGGAGGCCGCGCGCGCGGCGGAAGCCAGGGACAAGGCCGATGCGCAGGCGAGGGCGGCTGCGGAAGCGGCGCGGCGCGGCGGGCAGGCGCAGCCCGGTCCACTCAATTTCGATCAGGTGCCGGGCGTTCAGGCGCAATGACGGCGCGCGAGATCTGATTGACCTGAGGCGCTGCAGGTCTTCGTGTCATTGAAATCGCCTTGATATCTGCGTCACGGCTGGCGGCCACCGCCGGCCTTTGCCCAGGAAAGCACATGGAGCCGTAGCGCCGAGGACAGGTTGCTGTCTGGCTGGCGGTGGTCGTCGATCTCGGAAATCAGGGCGGCCAGCGACATAGAGCGGCCTGCCGCGATCGTCTTCAGTTCGGCCCAGAATTCATCTTCCAGCGAAAAACTGGTGCGATGGCCATGCAGTGTTGCCGAGTGCTTGCGGATCATGAAGGACGTTCACATCGCAATCGGCTTCGAGGGTCGATTCAAGCAAATCGGGCAAGTGGCTGATCGCAGATTCGTTTTCGTCTTTTCAAGCTTTACGTGAAGCCTCATGCGCCGTCGTCGTCCGTCTCGATCCTGCCGTCGCGGTGCGCCTTGTCGGCCTTCTCGTTCAGGCTGCGGGTGAGCTGCTTCTCGGCCTTGGTGCGCCCGAAGGAAATACGGTTCTGCTCGGCCTGTTTCTCCTTCTCGGAGCGGGCCTGCTTCTTGCGGAACTGGCGCAGATTGATGATTTCGGCGCTCATGCGGTGGCTGAAATCCCTTAAAAAAGGGAGGCTGGGCCTCCCTTTGAAATCACTGCTTCTTGCGGAAGGAGTCGAGCGAGACGACGGAACCCGGTTTCTTCTCTTCACCCTCGGCCGGTTTTGCGCCGGCGGTTTCGTCGGGCTTTCCTGCCGCATCGACCGGATAGGCGGTGATCTCACCGGACGGCAGCTCCTCGCCATCGGCGAGCGGCACGTCGAATTCGAGCTCGAAATTGACGGAGGGATCGTAGAAGCCGCGGATCGCATTGAACGGTATGACCAGCTTTTCGGGAACGTCGGAGAAGGAAAGGCCGATTTCGAAATGCGTCTCGGTGATCTTCAGGTCCCAGAACTGGTGCTGGATGACGATGGTCATCTGCTCTGGATATTTCGACTTCAGGTGTTGGGAAATTCGTACGCCGGCCGCACCCGTCAGGAAGGTGATGAAGAAGTGATGGTCGCCGGGCAGACGGCCCGTCGTTGCGACTTCCGCCAAAACCTTGCGGATGACGCCGCGAAGTGCATCCTGCGCCAGTATGTCGTAGCGGATATGATCCTGCCCCATGCTTTTCCTGTCTTTCGTCGGTTCGGAAGTCTTTTCACAAGGTTATATGCCACGTCCGGGCGCCTTGGGAAAGGCCGGAGCCGAGTCACGTTTTTTCGCAGCATACATGATTTCGTCAGCAGGGAGAAGGTGAAGGCTTCTGTTGCCAGGTGCCTTCGGACCCCGCCTAGAGGTGCGAACCACTAGGACTTTGATTGAAGTGTCACACCGCGATTAAGCAGCGAGACGAGCTTCCGCATAGTTGTCGTTTGCAACTACAATTTTAGCCCGATAACGGCGGTACAATGCCGAGCAAAAAGTCGATCTTTACACCCTTGTCGATCCTGTTTCGCCCCCATCAAAAGCCGGCCTTCCATGCCGCCGGTTTTTGGTGGAGGCGCCGGGTACCGCCCCCGGGTCCAATAGGTTTATTACACCGCTCATTTATTGCCATAGCCGACCCGAAAGCCGGCAGGGTTGATATAGTGATTTCCTTCGCCCAAGGAAAGGGCAAACGTCATAAAAGCTTTACCTCCGGCAGCAGAAAGGACGGGAAAATGCCGGCTGGCGATTGGTTTCCTGAAGGTGAAGGCTTAAATTGGAGAAAACGGAATCAGCGCGCCATGCAGCAATATCTCGATCTCCTGAAGCATGTGATGGAAAAGGGCTCCGACCGGGGCGACCGCACCGGCACCGGTACCCGCTCGGTTTTCGGCTACCAGATGCGCTTCGATCTCGAAGAAGGCTTTCCCGTGCTGACCACGAAGAAGCTGCATCTGCGCTCGATCATCCACGAGCTTTTGTGGTTCCTCAAGGGTGAAACGAATATCCGCTATCTCAAGGAGAACGGCGTCTCGATCTGGGATGAATGGGCCGACGAGAACGGCGAGCTCGGCCCGGTCTATGGTGCCCAGTGGCGATCCTGGCCGGCACCCGACGGCGGCCATATCGATCAAATCGCCAATCTGGTCAAAGGCATCGTCAACAACCCGAATTCGCGCCGCCACATCGTCTCGGCCTGGAATCCGGCCGAAGTCGACAATATGGCGCTGCCGCCCTGCCATTGCCTGTTCCAGTTCTATGTGGCCGACGGCAGGCTCTCCTGCCAGCTCTACCAGCGCTCAGCCGACATCTTTCTCGGCGTGCCCTTCAATATCGCTTCCTATGCGCTGCTGACAATGATGGTGGCTGAGGTGACCGGGCTAAAGCCCGGCGATTTCGTCCACACGCTCGGCGATGCGCATCTCTACCACAACCATTTCGACCAGGCGAAGCTGCAGCTGACGCGCCGGCCGAAGCCGCTGCCCTTCATGCGCATCAACCCCGATGCGAAGGACATTTTCGGCTTCACCTTCGATGATTTCGAGCTGATCGGCTACGAGGCCGATGCCAGCATCAAGGCGCCGATCGCCGTCTGATCCGGGACATTTCATGGCCGATATACGCAGGACCATCATCGCCGCCGTTGCCCGCAACGGCACCATCGGCCGCGACGGCGACATGCCGTGGCGGCTGTCGAGCGATCTCAAGCGCTTCAAGGCACTGACGCTGGGCAAGCCTGTCGTGATGGGCCGCAAGACCTATGATTCGATCGGCAAGCCGCTGCCGGGACGGCCGAACGTGGTGATTTCGCGGCAAGCGGCAATTGATCATCCCGATGTCAGTATGGCGCATTCGCTGCCCGAGGCGATGGACGCGGCTGAAAGGCTGGCACGCGAAACCGCCGGCGACGAGATCTGCATCATCGGCGGCGGCCAGATCTATGCTCAGGCGATCAATCTTGCCGACCGGCTGTGCATCACCCATGTCGAGGCCGATCTCGAAGGGGATGCGGCATTTCCGGCGATCGATCCGGCCGTCTGGCAGGCGGCAGAGACGATTGTGGTTCCGTCCGGCGAGAAGGACAGCTATCCCACCCGATACGTCGTCTATGAACGCCGTCACGCCTGAAAACGAACTATTTTCCAATTAAATTGACCAAGTTTCTCACGCTGCGTTGAAAGCCGGTGCGGTGATACTTATAACGGTGACCAACGCATCGGCCGGTCAGCCCCCACGGTCCCGGATGCGGGGAAGACTTAACGAACAACGAGGTTTTGATGCCCTGGAGCAATCAGAATGGCGGCGGCGGCCCTTGGGGCGGCGGCGGTAATAATCAGGGACCATGGGGTCAGGGGCCGAACCGGCCGCGCGGCAGCGGCGGCAAGGGCGGACCGCCCGATCTGGAAGACATTATCCGGCGCGGCCAGGACCAGCTGCGCAACATCGTTCCCGGCGGTTTCAACGGCGGCGTAGCGGTGATCGTCGTGGCGATCGTTGCCGTCTTCTGGCTGATCCAGTGCATCTACACCGTCCAGCCGGATGAGCGCGGCGTCGAACTTCGCTTCGGCAAGCCGCGGGAGGAAATCTCGATGCCCGGCCTGCATTTCCACGTCTGGCCGATAGACACGGTCGAGATCGTGAAGGTGACGGAGCAGCAGCAGAATATCGGCGGACGCAACAACACAAATTCGACGGCTGGCCTCATGCTTTCCGGTGACCAGAACATCGTCAACGTGCAGTTCTCGGTGCTCTACACGATAAATGACCCGAAATCCTATCTTTTCCGTCTCGAAAATCCGGCTGAAACGCTGCAGCAGGTTTCCGAAAGCGCCATGCGCGAAATCGTCGGCCGGCGCCCGGCGCAGGATGCCTTCCGCGATAATCGCGGACCGATCGAAACCGAGGTGCGCAACATCATCCAGGACACGATGGACCGCTACGGCGCCGGCATTGCGATCAACCGCGTGACGATCGAGGACGTAGCACCGCCGCGTGATGTGGCCGATGCCTTCGAGGAAGTGCAGCGCGCCGACCAGGACAAGCAGCGTCTGGTCGAAGAGGCGAACCAGTACGCGAACCAGAAGCTCGGCCAGGCCCGCGGTGACGCGGCTCGCATCCGCGAAGCGGCAGCGGCCTATAAGGATCGGATCGTCAAGGAGGCCGAAGGTGAAGCGCAACGCTTCGTTTCGATCTACGACGAATATTCCAAAGCTCCGGACGTGACGCGGGAGCGGCTGTTCCTGGAAACCATCGAACAGGTGCTGAAGGGTTCCAAGAAAGTGATCATAGACGAAAAGGCTGGCGCCGTGCCCTATCTGCCTCTCAACGAGATCAACAGGCCGACGCAGCAACAACAACAGCAGCAGGGAGGTTGAGACCCATGTCGAACAGACTTCCCGTAATTCTGATCGTTTTGGCAGTCGTGCTTGTCGGCCTTTATTCATCGGTATTCGTGGTGAATGCCCGCGAACAGGCTATCGTCGTTCGCTTCGGTGAAATCCAGTCGGTCAAGACTGACCCGGGCATCTATTTCAAACTGCCCTTCGCCTTTTCCGATGCCGACCGGGTGCAGTACGTGCCGAAGCAGGAGCTGCGCTTCGACCTCGACAATATACGTGTTCAGGTCTCGGGCGGTGCATTCTACGAGGTGAATGCCTTCATCATCTACCGCATCAACGATGCTCGCCGTTTCCGCGAAACGGTCTCAGGCGACAGAGAGGCGGCGGAAGCCCGGCTTCGCACACGCCTCGATTCCGCACTGCGCCGGGTTTACGGCGTTCGTAGCATCGAAGCTGCGCTTTCCCGGGAGCGTGTGGCAATGATGCTCGAGGTTCGCAACGAGCTGCAGGCCGATGCGGAAACGCTTGGCATCACGCTCGACGACGTGCGCATCAGCCGCACGGATCTGACGCAGGACGTTTCCGAGCGTACCTTCAACCGCATGCGGGCCGAGCGCCTGGCGGAAGCTGAGCTTCTTCGGGCTCAGGGCAATGAGGAAGGCCAGCGCCGTCGCGCCATCGCCGATCGGCAAGTCGTTGAGTTCACTGCGGGTGCTCAGCGCGATTCGGAGATCCTGCGCGGCCAGGGCGATGCCGAACGCAACCGCATCTTCGCCGAAGCCTTCTCAAGGGATCCGGGTTTCTTCGAGTTCTATCGCTCGATGGCGGCCTATTCGGCGGCGCTTTCATCGCAGGACACGACGCTCGTCCTGTCACCGGATTCGGAATTCTTTCGCTATTTCGACAACGCAGCGGGGACCGCTCAACGGCCACCGGCAACGCCGGCTCCCGCAGCACCCGGAGCAACCGCTCCGGCAGCGCCTGCCCAGCCGGCGAACTGAGAACGCAGGATTGGTTTCCCGCCACGATCGAGAAAGGGCCGGCCTGCCGCCGGCCCTTTTTAGTTTCCAAGAGCCAAGGCCGGGCTTTTATGACGGTCCGTCGGATTGCACGGGGATTTCGCGAAAAGGTGATTTCGCCCTCCATCATTCCGCCTTATGCTGATGCTCAATGTGCGCATTTACCGCTTATGAGGAAGCTTGATGGCCCCCACGATTGGCTCGCCCTTCAGACGAACGCTCGCGCTTATGGCCAGCGCCGCAATTCTGGCGCAAGCCGGCACGAGCGGGATTGCTTTTGCGCAAGCCACGCCTGAAACAGCAGCACCCGGGGTTGCCGCGCCTGTTCCGGCTGCTCCGGCGCCGACACCACCCGCATCCGCGGCACCGCAGCAGATTCCGCCGCTTCAGGGCGTCGTGCCGAACAACGGACCGGCTTCCGTCGCCGATCTCGCCGAGGGCTTGCTCGATGCCGTGGTCAACATATCGACCTCTCAGAATGTGAAGGATGACGAAGGGGTCGGTCCGGCGCCGCGCGCGCCCGACGGATCGCCATTCCAGGAGTTCTTCAACGACTTCTTCAACAAGAAGCAGGACGGCAGAGGCCCCAACCACAATGTCAGCTCGCTCGGCTCCGGCTTCGTCATCGACCCGACCGGTTATATCGTCACCAACAACCACGTGATCGAGGGCGCTGACGACATCGAGGTCAATTTCGCCAATGGCTCGAAGCTCAAGGCGAAGCTGATCGGCACGGATACGAAGACCGATCTTTCGGTGCTGAAGGTCGAGCCGAAGACGCCGCTGAAAGCGGTTAAATTCGGCGATTCCAGCGAGATGCGCATCGGCGACTGGGTGATGGCGATCGGCAATCCCTTCGGCTTCGGCGGCTCGGTGACGGTCGGCATCATTTCCGGGCGTGGCCGCAACATCAATGCCGGCCCCTATGACAATTTCATCCAGACGGATGCGGCGATCAACAAGGGCAATTCCGGCGGCCCGCTCTTCAACATGAAAGGTGAAGTCATCGGCATCAATACGGCGATCATTTCGCCGAGCGGCGGTTCGATCGGCATCGGCTTCTCGGTGCCGTCGGAACTCGCCTCCGGCGTCGTTGCGCAGCTGCGCGAATATGGCGAGACGCGGCGCGGCTGGCTCGGCGTTCGCATTCAGCCGGTGACCGACGATATCGCCGACAGCCTCGGGCTCGACACGGCCAAGGGTGCACTGGTCGCCGGCGTCATCAAGGGCGGCCCCGTCGACGACGGCTCCATCAAGGCGGGCGACGTGATTTTGAAATTCGACGGCAAGACGGTCAATGAAATGCGCGATCTGCCGCGTGTCGTGGCGGAAAGCACGGTCGGCAAGGAAGTCGACGTCGTAGTGCTGCGCGACGGCAAGGAGCAGACCGTCAAGGTGAAGCTTGGCCGCCTCGAGGACAGCGATCAGGCTGCATCCGGTGATGCAGCGCCCGATGGCTCGCAGGACGGCGTGATCACCCCTGATCCGGACGAGAACAACGACCTGGACCAGCCGGATACCGGCGATCAGATGCAGCCCGTACCGGGCGCACCGGCGCCCGACCAGCACCAGGGCCAGGTATCGCCGGATGCGGCAACACCCAAGGAGGTGCTCGGATTGTCGCTGTCGCTATTGAGCCCCGAGACACGCAAGGTTTTCGGCATTGCCGAGAGCGTCGACGGCGTCGTCGTGACGGAGGTGGCGCCCGGCTCCGCCTCGGCCGAAAAGGGGCTGAAGCCAGGGGACGTGATCGTCGAGGTGGCGCAGGAATTCATGAAGTCGCCGGGCGCGGTCGCAGACAAGGTGAAATCGCTGAAACAGGAGGGCCGCCGCAACGCCCAGCTGATGATCGCATCGGCTAACGGCGATCTGCGGTTCGTGGCGGTGCCGATGGAGTAGGGGAACCGCGGCGCCTAGCGCCGCCTTCCTGTTGTCGCTCAACCTCTCCTCCGTCATTCCTGTGCTTGTCACAGGAATCCAGCCATCGCGCGTCTACGCGGTGAGTGAGTCTCATAGAGGTAAGAGAGGCCCAGCGCGCCCAAGGACTTGGGCGCGCTGGATCCCTGTGACGAGCACAGGGATGAGGGAGAGTGGGGTAAGCGCTGCGCCAAATTTCATGCTGACGCATTCGACAGTGCTCGACCGTTTTGATTTGGTGACCCGTCCAGCGATAGTGAGTTGAGCATTCAGCCCGTCACAAAATCCGTCTTCCGATATCCCTGGATATAGAGCAGCGCCGTCAGGTCAGCGTGGTTGATACGCATCTGCGCCTGGGCGGCGACCGTGGGTTTGGCGTGGAGGGCGACGCCGGAGCCGGCGAGCTGCAGCATGCCGAGATCATTGGCGCCATCGCCGACGGCGATCGCCTCCTTCGGCGAAATGCCGAGGCGTGCCGATATTTCGCTCAGCGCATCCACTTTCGCCTGCTTGCCGAGGATCGGTTCGGCGACGAAGCCGGAGAGGATGCCGTCATCTTCGAGGAGCGTGTTGGCGCGGTTCTCATCGAAGCCGAGCGTGGCGGCGATAGGCTTTGTAAAGACGGTGAAGCCGCCGGAGACGAGGGCGGTGTAATGGCCTTTCGACTTCATGGTGGCGATCAGCTCCGGGCCGCCCGGGGTGAGCGTGATACGCCGGGCAATGACCTCGTCGACGACCGATATCGGCAGGCCTTTCAGCAGAGCGACACGCTCACGCAACGCGGGCTCGAAGGCGATTTCGCCATTCATGGCGCGGGCGGTGATGGCGGCGACCTTCTCCTTCAGGCCAACTTCGGCAGCGAGTTCGTCGATGCATTCCTGGCCGATCATCGTCGAATCCATATCGGCGATGAGCAGCTTCTTGCGGCGGATCTCCTGCTCCTGGATGACGAGGTCGATCGGTGCGCTGGCGATGACGGCGAGGATATTGGCCTCGGCTGCGTGCGCATCCCTGCCGTCACGCAGCGCGATGTCGCAGGCGACGCCGTCGGCCAGCCAATAGAGACCGGAGGCTTCCACGGCCTCGGCAGCCTGTTCGGCGATACCGGGGGTCAGAACAGGATTTGACGGATTGGCAACAAGCGTGGCAACGAGGGCCATGATGGAAAACCTTCTGAGCGTAGAGAACGCGATCCTGATAACCGGGCCGACCGCCAGCGGCAAGTCCGCGCTCGCCGTCGAATTGGCAAAGCGCTGTGGCGGCGCGGTCGTCAATGCCGACAGCATGCAGGTCTATGACACCTTGCGGGTGCTGACCGCGCGCCCGTCGGAAGAAGAGATGCAAGGCGTGCCGCATCATCTCTACGGCCACGTGCCGGCAGGGGCCGCCTATTCCACCGGCGCCTGGCTGCACGACGTCTCGGCGCTGTTGCCGGCCTTGAAAGCCGCCGGGCAGCCGCCGGTCTTCGTCGGCGGCACTGGGCTCTATTTCAAGGCACTGACCGGCGGCCTTTCCGAAATGCCCGCGATACCCGAGGCGCTTCGGGAGAAACTCAGGACGCGGCTGCTGGAGGAGGGGCCGGATCAGCTCTATGCCGAACTTGATGCGATCGACCCTGCCATGTCGGCAAGCCTCAACCGCCAGGACGGTCAGCGCATCGTCCGGGCGCTGGAGGTGATCAAGGCGACGGGACGGTCGATCGCCGATTTTCAGGGACGGTCCGGACCAGTTCTTATCCATGCCGAGAAGGCACGAAAGATTGTCGTGCTGCCGGATCGGGCGGTGTTGCATGCCCGCATCAACGGCCGTTTCGAAAAGATGCTGCAGCAGGGCGCCGAAGACGAGGTGAGGGCGCTGCTTGCCCTCGGCCTGCCGGCCGAGGCGCCTGTCATGAAGGCGATCGGCGTGTCGCAGATCGCGGCGATGCTGAAGGGTGAGATGACGCGCGAGGAGGTGCTGGAGACGGGAGCTGCGGCGACGCGGCAATACGCCAAGCGGCAGATGACCTGGTTCCGCAATCAGATGGACGAGAGCTGGGAGCGGCTGGCCCTATAGCGCGCAAGTCAGGGCCTGCTCCTTCAATGCAGTTACGCGCCGCGCACCTGCAGCAGTTTGGCGAGTTCGGCCACCGCCGCCTGCAGATGCTCCTGCGGAAAGCCGCCGAAACCCAGCATCAAGCCGGGGCGTGCCGGCTGCGCGCCATACATGGGGGAGATCGCCCGCACTGCGAGGCCGGCCGAAAGGGCGCGCGCCGCCAGCCGCACGTCGTCGGCTTCCTCGGGCAGCCATAGAAGGATGTGCATGCCCTGATCGCTCGGCTGAACATGGCACCCTTCCGGCAGAACCCGCTCGAGCGCTGCGAGCAGAACAGCGCGGCGTTCGGCATAAAGTCCCCGAATGCGCCTGATATGGGCCTCGAAATAACCTTCCCTGATATAGGCGGCCAGAACGTGCTGTTCTGATATCGGCGAATGCCGGTCAAGAATCGCGCGTGCGCCGGCGAAGGCTTCTGCAAGCGGCGCCGGCGCGATGACGTAACCGAGGCGCAACGACGGAAAGAGCACCTTGCTGAAGGTGCCGAGATAGATGACGCGCGACGGACGCAGCCCCTGCATGGAGGGAAATGGGTGTCCGGCATAACGCAGTTCGCTGTCGTAGTCGTCCTCTACGATCCAGGTTCGGTTCTGGTCGGCCCAGGCGATCAGAGCGTTGCGCCGCGCCATGCTGAGCGGCATGCCGACCGGATATTGGTGTGAAGGCGTGACGAATGCGGCGCGCGCTTCCGGGCAGAGTTCGAGGCCACGTTCCACACTCATTCCTTGTGCGTCGACCGGGATTCGATGCGTCCGAACGCCGAGATCGTCGAGCACTGCCGTCAGGCCGGGATAAGCGGGATCCTCGGCCCATACCGGGTCGTCACGCGACAGAAGAACTCGTCCAGCCATGTAGAGGCCTTGCTGGGTGCCTGACGTAACAATGACCTGCTCTGGTTCGCAATGAACAGCCCGCGCGCGGCGGACGTGGTCGGCGATGGCTATGCGCAGCTCGAGCACACCCATCGGATCGTGGTAGCCCGAGGGTGCGGCCCGTCTTGAGGCGCGCATTCGATTGCCGACACGACGCCAATTGTCGTCGGGCGCAATGCCGGAAGCGGGCACGGCGATGGCGAAGGGAACGGGCGGGTGAGGGGTCAGCGCACGGGCGATCGATATTAGCCGGGCAGCCGGGGCAGGCAGATCCATCGCCTCTGCGGACGCCGGCGCGGGGGGCGGCGGCGGAAGTGCCGGCGCCATGTCCGTCAGGGCGGCGGCAACACGGGTTCCCGCGCCCACTCTCGCCTCCAGATAACCTTCGGCGGTCAACTGGTCGAAGGCTTCGACGACGGTGCCGCGGGCGATCTTCAAAGAGGCGGCAAGGCTACGCGTCGAAGGGAGACGCTCGCCTGGCCTCAGTTCGCCGCAGGCAATGGCGTTCCGCAGGGCTTGTGCAAGCCGGCGGCCGACATGGGCCTTTCTATCGATGCCGTGGAGAGACGGAATTTCGATGGTGGCCCGCCGCTTCGACATTGCAAAATGGTCCATGAAGATTCTTGAAAATGGCGCTTCATGATGAACCAATTTTAGAAGAGAAGGAAGGCCTCAGCGACTTCAGGAAAGCGGACATGCAGGATCTTCTCGTCGTCTATATCGCCTATATCGTCGCAGCCGGAAGCCCGGGGCCAAGCAACATGGCGATCATGAATGTCGCGATGAGCCAGGGGCGCCGACCGGCCCTAGCGCTTGCCGCCGGCGTGATATCGATGTCGACATGCTGGGGACTGATTGCCGTCACCGGCATTTCGACCCTGCTGGTAGGCTATGCTCATGCCCTGTTATTCCTCAAGATCGCCGGCGGACTTTACCTCCTCTGGCTCGCCTGGAGGGCGGCTCGCTCGGCCGCTGCCGCGGATACGCCGGCAGGCGAGCCAGCCCGGCCGTCGACGGACTTCGGCGTGCTCTACCGCCGTGGGATCCTGATGCATCTCGGAAACCCCAAAGCGGTTCTGGCCTGGGTCGCGATCATGTCGCTCGGCCTCAAACCGGGCGCTTCGCCCGAGATCGCGGTGACGGCTTTCGGCGGCTGTGTGCTGCTCGGGATATCGATATTCGCCGGTTATGCCCTGCTATTCTCGACAGCACCGATGGTGCGCGGCTATGCCAGGGCGCGCCGCTGGATCGAGGCAGGCCTCGCCGTGTTTTTCGCGGGCGCCGGATCGCGGCTGCTGTTCTCAAACTGACGCTTTTGCAGGATCAAATCATGTCTTCGGCTTCTCCCTTTCACGGCCTTTCCGCCTTTCCGGCAACGCCCGCGAATATCGACGGCCGCGTCGACACCGAAGCCCTCGGCCGCCTTCTGGAACGCTTGTGCGACGCGGGCGTCGCCTCTATCGGGCTTCTCGGCAGCACCGGGATCTATGCTTACCTCACGCGCGAGGAGCGGTTGCGCGCCGTCAAGGCCGCGGCCGAATGCGTCGCCGGCCGTATTCCTCTCGTCGTCGGGGCCGGGGCTCTCAGAACGGACCACGCCGTGGATCTTGCCAGGGATGCCGAGGCGGCCGGTGCGGATGCTCTTCTGCTGGCGCCGGTCTCCTATACGCCGCTGACGCAGGAAGAAGCCTATGAGCATTTCCTGGCGGTCGCGCAGGCAACGAAGCTGCCGGTCTGCATCTACAACAATCCGGGCACGACCCATTTCACCTTCAGCCGGGAGCTTCTCCAGCGCCTCTCCGATATCGAAACGATCAGGGCCGTCAAGATGCCGCTGCCTTTTGACGGCGATTTGTCAGGGGAACTTGCGGCCTTGCGGGAGAAGACCGATCTTGCGGTCGGCTACAGTGGCGATTGGGGCGCGGCCGATGCGCTGCTTTACGGCGCAGACGCCTGGTACAGCGTCATCGGCGGTTTGCTGCCGCGCACGGCTCTCGGCCTGACCAAGGCCGCCATGGCCGGCGACGTCGATGAGGCACGCCGGCTCGATAAGTTCTTCGAGCCGCTATGGCAAACCTTCAAGGCATTCGGAAGCATCCGCGTGGTCTATATGCTGCTCGAGCATTTCTCACTCGCCCGGGCGGAGCTTCCGCGACCGCTTTTGCCGCTGAAATCAGCGGACCGCCAGCGTGTGCTCGATGTCATCGAGCCGCTGATCGCTCTGGAGGGTGGGCGGAAGACTCAGTCCTTGTTGTAAAGGCTGCTCAACGGCTTTTTCAGAATGCTTTCGCGCAGCGACGAGCCGGGTTCCCGGCGGGTGATGGCCGGCTGGTCGGTCGGCGGCGCAGGTCGCGGAAAGATCGGTTCCTCGCGGCGCATCTCGCGGCGCAGCGCATCGAGCCGCGGATCGACGGGTGGAGGTGCGGCCGGGTCCAGCCCCGGCGTCTGCGGCAGCAGTTCGCGCCGGTAGGATTCGAGGGGCGCCGATACCGGCGGCGGCGAGGCCGGTGGAGGCGGTGCGTAGGGCTTGGCCTCGAGAGCCTCGTCGACGTCATCCGCCTCGTCGGAACCTGCCGCCGATGCGCCGAAGCTCTGCTGGAAATTCGAAATATCGGGCCCGACCGTCACCGCCCGCATGCGGGTGACGATCTTGCGCAGATCGACCGTATCCGGATCTTCCTCGCTATGCTTGCTGTTGGCGCTGGCAGCCTTCGGCAGCAGATTTTCTTCGACGCGGGAAAAGCGCATGCGCATCGGCACGCTGATCGCCTCGCCGAAGGCGATTGCCTCGCCATTGCCGATCGAGGAGATGAAGCTCGTCGTCGAGATCGATGAATTCGGGATGGCCGAGCGGATGATTTCCTGGTCGCGGTCGTTGGCCAGGCGCATGGCAAACAGCGTCGAGCACTGCGACAGGATCGTTTGATCAAGCTCGCCCGGCCGCTGGGTAATGATCCCAAGCGAGACGCCATATTTTCGGCCTTCTTTGGCAATGCGGGCGATTGCCTGGCGCGTCGGCACGAAGCCGAGGCTCGGGTCGGAGGGGATGTAGCGGTGGGCTTCCTCGCAGACGACGAGCATGTGGATGGCGCCGTCGCTCCACAACGCCACCTCGAAGGCCATGCGGCAAAGCACGGAGGCGACCGAATTGACCACCTCGGAAGGAATGCCGGCAAGCTGGAAGGTACAGATCGGCCTGCTGTCTCCGGGAATGCGGAATATCTGCGCGATGGTGTCGGTGATCGTGTCGCTGATCGTGTTGTTGGAAAACATGAAGTGATAGCGCGGATCGTTGATTGCGGCGATCAGGCGCATCTTCAGCGACCGCAGGACGGGTTTTTCCGCTCGGCCCTCGAGGCGGCCGATGCGCTCGTCGATCAGGGCCAGCAGATCGGCCATGCGGTAGGGAACCGGTGTGTCGGCGGTGATCGAGCTTTTTTCCGTCGTGCGGCGCACCAGCGAGTTGTCGCTGCCGCGGAAGGCGCGCTTGGCCTCCGGCATGATGTCACGCAGCATGTCGAGCTCTTCTGGCACCGGCGGGCGGCCGCGAAAGACGACTTCGGCGAATTCCTCCAACCGCATCAGCCAGAATGGCAAGTCGAGCGTATCGGTATCGATGGTGACGGCGTGCTTGGGAAAGGCAGCGGCGAATTCATTGTGCGGATCGAGGATCAGCACCCGCAGCTTCGGATCTGCCACGATCGCCTTATGCAGCAGTAGCGATACGGCCGTCGATTTGCCGACGCCGGTCGAGCCGACGACGGCGAAATGCTTGGAGAGCATCGAGGGAATGTGGATCGCCGCATCGATGCTTTCGTCCTGGGTCAGCTTGCCGATGACGGCGGTCGTGCCCGTTCCGGCATCGTAGATGCGCATCAGGTCGGCGGCGCGGATGCGGTGTGCGATGGCGCCGAGATAGGGATAACGCGAGATGCCGGTCGAGAATTCCTCGCGGCCGTCCTCGTCGACGCGGACTTCGCCGAGCAGCTCGGTCTCGATTTTGAAATCATTGTCCTCGCCTTCGCCCCAGGCATGGCTGCCGGTATTCATCTGATAGACGAGTGCGACGACGCGGTTGCGGCCGACGCTGATCGAGATCAGCCGGCCGACGGACCAGAGTTCGGTGAGATCGGTGTTGCCCTCAACGGCGACGGCGGCAATCGTCGCCCGCGCGCCGCTGCATGCAACGACGCGGCCGAGAAAGCGATTTCCCGGCGCGAGGCCATCGCGGCGATCATGCTCGCCTGCCTTGCCAGACATGCGCAAGTCGTTGTTGAGCAACGGGCTACTCCTACAGTAGCGTTAAAGGATAACGTCGATCCTTTAATAAATCCTTCATCCTGTCGATTTCAGCGGCGCAGGCACGGGGCAGTTTTTTATTGCGGCATGCGTTGACGCTGCGAAATTTTCTGTCTATCACTTCCGACCATGAAAATCGCAACGGCTCTTATCGTGGTGGGAAAGCGCATGGGCAGGATGGTGTAACCATCCGGCGGTAGCCACCCATGCGCTAGATGACAGGCTCCTCCGGGGCCTTTTTTTATGCCCGAAATTCGGGCTTCCGGCCACAAACGCAATCCCAGCATCAAACGGAACAGACAGATGAGCACGGACAATCAGGCGGCAGGCAATCGGATGACGGGAGCGGAGATCGTTCTCAGAGCGCTGAAGGAAAACGGCGTCGAACATATCTTCGGCTATCCCGGCGGCGCAGTCCTGCCGATCTACGACGAGATCTTCCAGCAAGAGGAGATCAAGCACATCCTCGTCCGCCACGAGCAGGGGGCCGGTCATGCGGCCGAAGGCTACGCCCGCTCCACCGGCAAGGTCGGCGTCATGCTCGTCACCTCAGGCCCTGGCGCCACCAATGCGGTCACTCCGCTGCAGGACGCGTTGATGGATTCGATCCCGCTCGTCTGCCTGACCGGTCAAGTTCCGACCCCGCTGATCGGCTCCGACGCCTTCCAGGAATGCGACACGGTCGGCATTACCCGGCCCTGCACGAAGCACAACTGGCTGGTCAAGGACGTCAACGAGCTCGCCGCTATCATTCATGAGGCCTTCCGCATCGCCCAGTCCGGCCGTCCAGGCCCCGTCGTCGTCGATATTCCGAAGGATGTGCAGTTTGCGACCGGCACCTATACGCCGCCCGCCGATTACCCGATCCAGAAGAGCTATCAGCCGAAGATCCAGGGCGACCTCAACCAGATCCATGCCGCAATCGAGTTGATGGCGAATGCGCGCCGGCCGATCATCTATTCCGGCGGCGGTGTCATCAATTCCGGCCCTGAGGCCTCCAAGCTGCTGCGCGAACTGGTCGAGCTCACCGATTTCCCGATCACCTCGACGCTGATGGGCCTCGGCGCCTATCCGGCTTCGGGCAAGAACTGGCTGAAGATGCTCGGCATGCATGGCTCCTACGAGGCCAACATGGCGATGCATGACTGCGACGTCATGGTCTGCATCGGCGCCCGCTTCGACGACCGCATCACCGGCCGTCTCAACGCCTTCTCGCCGAACTCGAAGAAGATCCATATCGATATCGATCCGTCCTCGATCAACAAGAACGTCCGCGTCGATATCGGCATCCGCGGCGATGTCGGCCATGTGCTGGAAGACATGGTCCGCCTGTGGCGGGCTCTGTCGAAGAAGCCGGAGAAGAATCGTCTCGCCGATTGGTGGAGCGATATCGCCCGCTGGCGGGCGCGCAACTCCTTCGCCTATACCAAGAGCAACGACGTGATCATGCCGCAGTATGCGCTGGAGCGTCTCTATGCGCATACCAAGGACCGCGACACCTATATCACGACCGAGGTCGGCCAGCATCAGATGTGGGCGGCGCAGTTCTTCGGCTTCGAACAGCCGAACCGGTGGATGACCTCGGGTGGCCTCGGCACGATGGGCTACGGCCTGCCGGCGGCGCTCGGCGTCCAGATCGCCCATCCCGGCAGCCTCGTCATCGATATTGCCGGCGACGCCTCGATCCAGATGTGCATCCAGGAAATGTCGACGGCGATCCAGTATGATGCGCCGATCAAGATCTTCATCATGAACAACCAGTACATGGGCATGGTGCGCCAGTGGCAGCAGCTGCTGCACGGCAATCGCCTGTCGCACTCCTATACCGAGGCGATGCCTGATTTCGTCAAGCTGGCGGAAGCCTATGGCGCGGTCGGCCTGCGCTGCGACAAGCCGGATGAGCTCGACGACGCCATCGTCGAGATGATCGAGGTCAAGAAGCCGGTTATCTTCGATTGCCGCGTCGCCAATCTCGCCAACTGCTTCCCGATGATCCCCTCTGGCAAGGCCCATAATGAAATGCTGCTGCCCGACGAAGCCACGGATGAAGCGGTCGCCAACGCGATCGATGCCAAGGGCCGTCAGCTCGTATAACAATAAGGTAGGAACCCAGGACCATGAACGCACATCTTCAGCCCACGGGCTCTGCCTACTTCATCTCGCCGGAAACGACGGCAATCGAGAGCCACACGCTTTCGGTGCTCGTCGATAACGAGCCGGGCGTCCTTGCCCGCGTCATAGGCCTGTTCTCCGGCCGCGGCTACAACATCGAAAGTCTCACGGTTTCGGAGACCGAGCACCAGGCGCATCTTTCGCGCATCACCATCGTCACCCGCGGCACGCCGCACGTGCTGGAGCAGATCAAGGCGCAGCTCGATCGCATCGTGCCGGTTCATCGCGTCGTCGATCTGACGGTGCGCGCCCGCGAACTTGGCCAGGAGCGGCCGATCGAGCGTGAGGTGGCGCTGGTCAAGGTGATCGGCGAGGGCGAGATGCGCGCCGAGACGCTTCGCCTTGCCGATGCCTTCCACGCCAAGGTGGTGGATGCGACGATTGATCACTTCATTCTGGAGATCACCGGCAAGTCCTCGAAGATCGACCAGTTCATTGCGATCATGAAACCGCTCGGCCTCATCGAAGTTTGCCGCACGGGCATCGCGGCGATGAACCGCGGCGCGCAGGGGATGTGAGGTACAGCTTCATCCCTTCCTCGGCGTCATCCTCGGCCTTGTCCAGCCTTGTCCCGAGGATCTGCCCACGTATCGAGCGGCGCAGATACTCGGGACAAGCCCGAGCATGACGAAAGAGGGGTTGGCGGGCTTGTCAGCAGTTCGGGCCGCTGGAGATCATAGCATCTCCAGCGGCTTTTTCTTTGCCGGCGGCGGGAAGGCGGCGTCCAGCGCCTGCCAGTCCTCATCGGTGATCTCAAGCGAGACGCAATCGCGGTTCTCAGCCACGCGCTCGGCATTCGACGTCTTCGGGATGACGATGACGCCGTCGCGTTCGAGCAGGAAGGCGAGCGCCAGCTGGGCGGGCGTTGCCTGATAGGCCTTGGCGATGTGGATGAGTTCGGGATGATGCAGAATATGTCCCTGCTCGATCGGCGAATAGGCCATGACGGGAATGGCGCGGCTCTGGCACCAGGGCAGGAGATCATATTCGATGCCGCGGCGGGAGAGATTGTAGAGCACCTGGTTGGCGGCGACATTGCCACCGTCGGGAACCCTGAGCAGCTCCTCCATGTCGTCGGTGTCGAAATTGGAGACGCCCCAGGCGCCGATCTTGCCTGACGCTTTCAGCATTTCAAAGGCGGCGACGGTCTCGGTAAGGGGATAGTTGCCGCGCCAGTGCAGGAGATAGAGATCGATCCGGTCGGTGCCGAGCCGTTCCAGGCTGCGCTCGCAGGCTTCGACCGTGCCTTTCAGACTGGCATTCCAAGGATAGACCTTGCTGACGAGGAAGAGCTCGTCGCGCCGTCCTTTGATCGCCTGGCCGACGATCTCCTCGGCGCCGCCGTCGCCATACATTTCGGCGGTGTCGATCAGCGTCATGCCGAGATCGATGCCCGCCTTGAGGCTTTCAATTTCGATCCTGGCATGGCCGGCATCCTCGCCCATGGCCCAGGTTCCCTGGCCGAGCGCCGGCACTTCCGTGCCGTTCGGGAATTTGACGGAGGGGATGGGGTCGTCCTGCATGATTTTTTCCATTTTTCAGGAGATTGCGCAGCGTTCTTATCTTTCACCTAATCCTGTCACCATGACAATGATGTAATGGCGTCAAGAGTTTAGGGCAGTTACGCTGACCTAAATAAAGCAGGCCGCGGAAAAGAGCCGGCTTTGGGAGGTCGCATTCCGCTGGATACGTTTCTCGCCCTTGTTCTCTTTGCCTTCACGACGTCGATCACGCCGGGGCCCAACAACATGATGCTCTTTGCCTCGGGCGTGAATTTCGGCTTCCGCAGGACGATTCCGCATATGTTCGGCATCGGCGCGGGTTTCTTCTCGCTGCTGATCGGCGTCGACCTCGGGCTCGGGGCGCTGCTGCATACGATGCCCTGGTCTATACGGTGCTGAAGTTCGCCGGCGGCGCCTATCTCGTCTGGATCGCCTGGAAGATCGCCTCCTCGCGTTCGCTGAGCGAAGGCAGGAACAGCGCTGCGCCGATGTCCTTTTTCTCGGCGGCGGCCTTCCAGTGGGTCAACCCGAAAGCCTGGGTGATGGCGGTTACGGCGATGGCGACCTACACCAATCCCGAACTCTATCTTGCCAGCGTGTTGATCGTCGGCCTGGCTTTCGCGGTGGTCAACGTGCCGAGCGTTTCGACATGGGCGGGCTTCGGCTTGGCGCTCAGGGAATGGTTTTCCGATCCGGCGCGGCTGAAATGGTTCAACATCACCATGGCGGTGCTTCTCGTGGCGAGCCTCTGGCCGATGCTAAAATAATGCGATCGATGGTTTCGTCAGCATCAGCCAGAAAATGCCGATGACGGAGAAGAAGGCCGGAAAGCCGAAGGCGAACCAGATGCGGTAGAGGCTGAAATAGGCGGGCGGCAGGGCGCTCGCCGATGCCGCGGCAGCGCGGGCGAGATCGCGCAGACGGATCTGGATCCGAACGACCGGCAGCCAGAACAGGCCGGTGACGACGTAAAGCAGCAGCGACAGCGCGATCCAGCCCTCCGACAGGTCTCAGCCAACGGGCGAGGAGATAGCCGGTCACCGGCTGGACAATGGCGGCGGTGGCCGTGAAGATCGTATCGGCGATGACCACGGTTGCGGCGACATGGGCGATCAGGGCGGGATCACGCGTGCGGTGCGCCATCACCATGAAGAAAGCGATGCCGGCGCCGGTGCCGAAAAGCACGGTCGCGCCGATGACATGGGCAAGCAGCAGCCATTGCTCGAGCATCAACGTTCATCCAGGGTGGCAAGCGCCGTCAGGGTCAGCAGGACCGACGGCAGCACCTTGACGAGGGGGCCGAGCGGATCGAGCCAGAGCGTGGGTTCGAGAAGGGTGCCGCCGGCGAGATAGGCCAATGAGACGGTGAGCATGCCGAGAAGGGCGCGTCTGGCGAGCGGGCGAACAAGCATGGCGGCGCCGAGCGCCACATCGATGAGGCAGGTCACAAGCGTCAGCGCCGTTGCCGCCGCTTCCGGCATGAAGGGCAGGAAGTGCGCCGAGGCCCTTTCCATCGAAAGCAGCGGGATCAGGCCGGAGAGCAGCCAGAAGGCCGACAGGCCCGATATGACGAGCGGCTTCAGGAGATAGAGTCTGGCGAACCAGAGATCCTGCACGCCGGAGGGATTGGCCGCGAGCGTCGCCGCCGCCGATGTCACGGCGAGGCCGCTTTCTCCCTTGCTTCGTATGCCCTCGGACATCACTGTCATCGCCGTCGAGCGCAGGGGCGAACGCCAGCCGAGCAGGCCGCCATATCGGCAAGCCAGGTCACCGGTCGCGTAAGCCAGGCAGCAAGCGAAAAGACGCGGGCAGGCGCCAGGCCCAGCCATTGCCGGTGAAGGCGGACGAGTTCGGCGAGTGTCAGCACCTCGCTGGCGGCGAGATCGATATCGCCGCGAAGGTCGCCTGCGACCGCCCGCGACACGGCGTCCGCCACATCATCTACAGAAAGCGTTTCGACCGGGCTTTCCGCATGGACCAGCGGCAGCGCCAGCGGAAAGGCGGCGAGCGCCCGGACGAGCCACGAGCCGCCATGGGCGTTGCGGCCGAGAACCAGGGCAGGGCGCAGGATGAGATAAGGCAGGCCGCTTGCCGCCAGCGCTTCGTCGGCCCGCCGCTTGGTGGCGAGGAAGGGCAGTTCGCCTGCCGCACCCGCCGTCCTTGCCGATATCTGGACGATCAGGGGACGCAAGCGTTTCGCCGCGGCATAGAGCGCCAGCATCGCATCGGCCTGGGTCGCCGCAAGATCGTCCGAGAGCCCGTCCTGCAGCGCGCCGGCGCAATTGACCACGGCGTGCTGGTGTTCGAGGAGGCCTTCCCAGTCCTCGGGCTTTGTCATCCGCGAGAAATCGGCCTGCCGCCAATCGATCGCCGGCTGCTTGAGACGCGCCCGCGCGGGAGAGCGGCCAAGTCCGGTCACGGCGTGGCCGTCCGCAACCAGCCGGGCCGCGACGATGGAGCCTATGAAGCCGGTTGCGCCGAGAATCAGGATGTTCATGACGGGAGATTAGCGGAAAAGTTTGAGTGGGATAGGAGGGCTTGGCGGGGTTGTGGTGTATGGTAGTGGGAAGAGACGGTTTTATGGAGACAAGGGCGAGGACCTTGCCGGCGTCCTTTCTCTCCCCGCTCGAGAGAAGGGGATACCCAGCCACCGTTTTGGAGGAGATTGCCTTGCACGATGATCACGACCATCACCGCGACCATGCCCACGGGCATGATCATGACAATCATTACTCGGACATGCAGGCCCGCGTGAAGGCGTTGGAAACGCTGCTGACGGAGAAGGGGCTGATCGACCCTCATGCCATCGACGCAATCGTCGAGACTTACGAAACCAAGGTCGGGCCGAGGAACGGCGCGCATGTCGTCGCGAAAGCCTGGAGCGATCCTGATTTCTCCGACTGGCTGAGGCGCGATGCGACGGCGGCGATTGCGAGTCTCGGTTATACCGGCCGGCAGGGCGAGCATATGCGCGCGGTCTTCAATACGGCCGAGACCCATAACCTCGTCGTCTGCACGCTCTGCTCCTGTTATCCCTGGTCGGTGCTCGGCCTGCCGCCGGTCTGGTACAAGGCGCCGGCCTATCGTTCGCGGGCGGTGATCGATCCGCGCGGCGTGCTCGCCGAATTCGGGTTGACCCTGCCGGAGGGCAAGAAGATCCGCGTCTGGGATTCGACGGCGGAGCTGCGTTATCTCGTGATCCCAGAGCGGCCCGAGGGAACGGAGGGCATGGAGGAGGCCGCACTTGCGGGCCTTGTGAGCCGCGACGCGATGATCGGTACGGCAGTCGCCGGCAGCCCGGAGGCGTTGCCATGAACGGACCGCATGATCTCGGCGGGCAGATGGGTTTCGGGCCTGTCGCGCCCGAAAGGGACGAGCCCTATTTTCATGCGGAATGGGAAAAGCGGGCGCTCGGCATCACGCTCTCCTGCGGCGCTTTGGGCGCATGGACGATCGATGAAAGCCGGCATGCGCGCGAGAATATTCCGCCGGCAGATTACCTCGCGGCGAGCTATTACGAGATCTGGATCCGCGGCGTCGAGACGCTGCTTGCGCACCACGGCTTTGTAACGCGCGAGGAGCTCTTGTCCGGCCACAAGCTGCAGGATGGCTCGACGCCGAAACGGGTGTTGAAGGCGGAGAGGGTGCCGGCTGTGCTTGCCAAGGGCGGGCCTTGCGACAGGCCGGTGGATGGCGAGCCACGCTTTGCGGTCGGCGAGCGGGTGAAGACGAAGAATTTCAATCCGGCGACGCATACGAGATTGCCGCGCTATGCCCGCGCCAAGGCCGGCGTCGTCGAAGCGGTGCAGGGCTCCTTCGTCTTTCCTGACGATAATGCGCATGGCAAGGGCGAGAACCCGCAATGGCTCTATACCGTCGTTTTCGACGGCGGCGAGATCTGGGGCGAGGGCGCGGATCCGTCGCTGACGGTCTCGATCGATGCGTGGGAGAGCTATCTTGAGCGTGTGTGAAATACCCTCCGAACGCAGCCAGTCGCCCGATCTGCCAAAATCTCCGGAGGGCGCACCTGTCTTTCCCGAGCCTTGGGCGGCCGAGGCTTTCGCCATGACCGTGCATCTGCATGAGAAGGGGCTGTTTTCCTGGAGCGAATGGGCGGAAAGCCTTTCACGGCAACTGCACCAGCCCGGACGGGCGGAAGACGGCAGCGACTATTTCGACTGCTGGGTGGCGGCGCTTTCGGAGCTGCTGGTCAGCCGCGGCGTGGCCGACGCATCCGCCATTCTCGACCTGCAGCAAAGCTGGCAGCGGGCCGCCGAAGCCACACCGCATGGCCACCCGATCGAGCTCGCCAACGATCCGCTGCGCTGATCTCACGACGGAAACTGCTTGTAGCATTCCTCGGCCACCGCGCGCAGCGACTCGCGCGAGATTTCGCCGGTGACGGCGTAGCCGAGTTCGCCGTCGACCCAGTAGAAGGTTTCGAGATTGCCGGACGAGGCGAAGCGGAAGCTCGTCGTGCGGTTTTCCTTGTTGCGCCCGACCATCACGGTCAGGCGCTCGCCGGCCTGGTTTTCGTACATGAACATCGCGCCCGGCCTGCCGTCGACCGGCAGCAGGCGGCCGCCGACGAGCTTGAAGCCGAGCGGCTGCAGGTTGGGGATCTTGAGGTTCTGGATCGCCAGGCGCTTGCCGAGCCAGGTGGCGAGATGGGCCTCCTCGTCGGCAAAGACCTCGACGGGATGGCGGACCTCAGCAGCATAGACGGTAAAGGCGGTCTCGGCCTGTTTCGGGAAGGTTTCGGAGCCGGCGAGCTGCAGTTCCGGCTTTTCCAAAAAGACAGGGCCATAGTGGCCGCTGACGGCGCCGAGGGCGAATACGAGGAGGGCCGCGGCTGCTGCTGCCCAGCGCTGCCGCGCGGGCGAGACGGCGCGCAGCGGAGCGACGAGCAGGGGATCGATGTCCCTGGCCTTCTCGTAACCGGTAAAAAGCGAGCGGATGCCCGAGTTCTGGACCTGCCATTCGGCGACCATCGCCGCTTCATCCGGATTGTCGGCAAGGTAGGCCTCAATGCGGGCGCGGGCCGTTTCCGTCAGCTGCCCGTCGGCATAGGCGTGGAGATCGGCTTCGGTGACGATCGGGTTGGTCTCGTTCATTTCGGTCTCCGAAGCGTAATGACGTTATCGGCCTTCAGATGCTCGGCGACGCGCCGGCGGGCGCGCGACAGGCGCGACATCACCGTGCCGATCGGGATATCGAGCGCGGCGGCGACCTCGCTGTAGCTGTATCCCTCGATGACGACGAGCATCAGCACGGCGCGGTACTCCTCGGAAAGGCTGTTCAGCGCATCGTTGAGCCGGGCGCTCTCCAGCGGATCGGCCGGTAGTTCGGGCGCTGCCATATCCTCCGCGGCGTCGAGTTCGATCAGGCCGTCGCGCGCCTTGCCGCGCCGGCCGTTGCGGTAGAGATTGGTCATGATGGTCAGGACCCAGCCGCGCAGGTTGAGGCCGCGCCATTGGCCGCGGCGAGCCAGAATCTTCTCGACACAGTCCTGGAGCAGGTCCTCGCCATCGGCATCCGAGCGCGTCAGGCTGCGCGAATAGCGCCTGAGCGAGGGCAGGAGGGCCAGGATCTGGCCCTCGAATGTTTCGGGTGCGGGTGTTTTCACGCCGGTTCTCTTGGCGTCACGGCTTGGCGAGATCCCAATTGCCGCCGACGCCGTCGCCGGTGATGTCGCCGGCCTTCTTGTCCTTGACCCAGTAATAGAGCGGCATGCCGTCCTTGGCCCATTGCTTCGTGCCGTCCTTGCGTTCGATGATCGAATATGCACCATCGGCCTTAGCATCGGAAGCCGCCATCAGCGGGGGCCAGTTCTTGGCGCAATCGTCGTAGCAGTTGGAAACGCCTTTGGCGTCCTTCTTGAAGGTATAGAGGGTCATGTCGTTTTCGCCGGCAAGCACCTTGCCCTTGGCGGATTCGACTTCCTTGACGGGAGGGGCGGCGAAAGCAGCGGTCGCGGCAAGGGCGGCTGCGGCTGCGACGGACACGAATTTCACGGATGTCATGATGTCTCTCCTCGGGTTGGGCACGCAATGCTGCGATACCTGAGATGAGACACCGGACGAGGCGGTTTTATTCCCGGCTGAGCGAAAGTTTTTCGCGACTCAAGATCAGGCTGGAGAGAGGTCGCGGAGACCACGATACAAGCGAGGGATGCGATCTGCTCGGCGAAGCTGGACATCCTCGCCGTCGCTGCCGGTCATTTACATCATGCCGCTTTGCGGATATTCTGTATCCTTAATTTGGTTCGCAGAACCGGCCATTATGAGTTGCTGAATGATCCTGAAAAGCCAGGTCGAGTGGGCGCTGCATTGCTGCGCCATTCTCGCAGGCCTGCCCGAGGGTAGGTATCTTTCCACCAAGGCGCTCGCCGAGCTTCATGGTCTGCCGAAGGAATATCTCTCCAAGGCGCTGCAAAGCCTTTCGCAAGCCTCGCTCGTCGATACCACGCTCGGCCCGAGCGGCGGCTACAGGCTGGCGAGATCCCCCTCCGATATCAATTTCCTCGACATCGTCGAGGCGGTCGAGGGAAAGGAGCGCAGCTTCACCTGCACGAACATCCGCGAGAACAACCCGTGCCGGCCGGCCGGCTATTGCGACAGCAAGCCGTGCGCCGTCGCCCGCATCATGTGGGAAGCCGACGAAGCCTGGCGGAATACGCTGAGAACCGTCCGGCTCTCCGATCTCGTCGATACCCTGTCCGAGGACGTGCGGCCCGACATCTGGCAGAGCACCTTCGAATGGGTGCTGAAGCGCGCCGGCTGAGAGGGTGCGAATCTCTACGCCCTGAAAATAGTCCTGATGGTCTTCAGGATGGCGTGGGCGTTGCGGGCCTGTTCCGCGGGCAGGGCGGCGCCGTCGCGGAAGCGTTCGGTGCGGCCGGCGAGGGCTTCGGCGATTTCTTCGGCCAAAGCGGGGCGTTCGGTGAGCAGCGGCGCGAAGGCCTCCTGGTCGATTTCATAGACCGTCACCGGGGTCAGGGCCTCCAGGGCGCAGATCTCCTGCATGCCGGCGAGCAGGCCGGTCTCGCCGAAGAAATCGCCCGGCGCGAAGCGCCCGCGCTCTTCGCCTTCGCGCCGCGCCACGATGATGCCGGCGCGCACCATCATCAGCGAGGGCAGCATTTCGCCCTCCCGCGCGATCACGTCGCCCTTGCGGAACTGCCGGACCGTGGTGGTCTCGGCGAGTTTCTGCTTTTCATCCGACGTCAGCGTCGCAAAGACCGGAATGGCTTCGATCAGCGCAAGCGGCGTGACGCTCGGCGGCTTGGCGTTTTCTTCCGTCGGTAGGACGGCGGTCACGACATTGGCCGCGGGTGGAACGGCCAGAAGCAGGCCGGCGGATTTGCAATGGCGATAGACGAGATCGAGCACCTCGTTTCGCGCCGGCACGCGCTGGCTGGGGCTCGTCACCCGGAACTGCAGCTCGACTTCGAGCGCGGTGGCATCCAGGCCCTTCAGGGCGACGACCGGCGGCGGCTCGCGCACGATCGAATTGCAGCTCGTGAGCGCGGAGAGCATGACCTGGCGGATCGATGCCGGCATCCGCGTCGGGGCGATGCGGATGGTGAGGATCAGCAGATGCGTCTCGTCCGGCCGGCTGACATTGGTCAGGCCGAGTTTCGCTAGAAAACTGTTCGGCAGGACGACGACATTGTTGCCAGGGGTCAGGATGTGCGTCGCGCGCCAATTGCTCTCGACGATGCGCCCTTCGGTGCCGTCGCTCAACAGGATCCAGTCGCCGATGACATAGGGGCGGCCGAGCGTCAGGGCGATGCCGGAAAAGACGTCGGCGAGCGTGTTCTGGAGCGCCAGACCCAGAATGATGGCGACCACGCCCGATGTCGCGACAAGGGTTCCGATCGGCACGCCGAAAACAAAGGCGAGGATCGAGAGCATCATGCCGATATAGACGACGCCGATGACGAGATCCTGGAGCAGGCGGGCCTCGCGCGGACTGCCCTCCAGCACCAGATAAAGCCTGATGAAACCGACAACGGCCCATGCCAGGTGGACCCACCAGAGCGACTTGGCGACGATGACGAGCATGGCCTGCGAGTCTTCGGACTGATATCCCTGAAAGCGGTGCGGTTCCATGCCACTGCCGACGAGGATCAGCGTCATCACCGCGAAGAAGAGGATCTGCACCACCAGCCGCGTCGTCGGCCGCTGGCTGGAGAGGAAGTACCAGACGACGATACCGGCGAAGCCGACCACGATGAGGGATATCAGCGGCTTGCCGAAGAGCGCGTCGTAGATCATCTCTCTCTGTCTCCGGGAGGGCGAGCGGCACATGATTCAGCATGTCGGCCACTCGCGCAAGCATCGGCTTGCGCGGGTGAGCATTGACCGGCCATCAGTTCTGCAGTGGGAAGGTCAGCTCTTTCTGATCGGTATCTACGACGAAGACGGCGAGCAGGCGGGCTGGCTTGGTTTCGCTGCCGTTGGCGCTGACGCCATGGCGGTCGCCCGGCATTTCGGAAAAGCTCTCTCCGGCCTGATAGACCTTGACCGGGCCGTCATTGACCTGGCTGCGGATCGATCCTTGGAGCACGGTGGCGTAGATGAATGCCGACTCCGGGTGGGTATGGCCTTCGGAGAAGCCGCCCGGGCCGTATTCGACCAGCACGCCCTTGATGCTCTTGCCCGGCACGTTCGGCAGTTCGTGCTCATAGACGAGCGTCACCTTCGCGGATTTGCTGCTGTCATGGGCGGCGGCACCGGTCGCTGTGAGAAAGGCGAGGGCGGCGGCGATGATTGATGCTCTGATCATGGGAATCTCCTGTGTTGCTGGGATGGAGAGGACGCGCCCAAGCGGCCGCGTCCTGAGGCAAGTCAATCACTTCGACGGGACTGATGTGGCGAACCACTCTTCGAAGGTGATCGTACCGAGCCGCGGGTTGTCGTCGGAGACGAGCGACTGATCGTTCAGTCTCGCGCCGAAATATCGCGCCTCGGCGTCGGCCTCGACGGTGCGCGGGTCTTTCGCTGCCTTCAGGTAGCGGGCGACAAGTTCGCTGAGGCGGGCCCGTTCCGGACCTGCTATCTCGACCGTGGTGTTGGCGGGGGCGGAAAGCGCCACGTCGGCCATGGCGTCGGCGACGTCGTCGGAAGCGATCGGCTGAACATAGGCCGGTGACAGGCGGACCGTCTGGCCGATGGTGCCTGATTGGGCGATGCCATTCAGGAATTCCATGAACTGCGTCGAATGCACGATGGTATAGGGAATGCCCGAGGCCTCGATCAGCTTTTCCTGGGCGAGCTTGCCGCGGAAATAGCCGCTTTCCTGCAGGCGCTCGGTGCCGACGACTGAAAGGGCGATATGGTGCTTGACGCCTGCGGCCTTCTCGGCGGCGAGAAGATTGCGTCCCGAGGTCTCGAAGAATTCGAGCACGGTCTTGTCCTCGAAGGAGGGCGAATTGGCGAGATCGAGCACGACCTGAGCGCCCGCCAGCGCTTCCGCCAGCCCCTCGCCGGTGATGGTGTTGACGCCTGAGTTCGGCGAGGCGGCAATCACCTCATGGCCGCGCTTGCGCAGGCGTTCGACAGTTTTCGAACCGATGAGGCCGGTTCCGCCGATGACGACGATTTTCATAACGGGTCTCCCTTCGCTCCGGGGCGCGGCAGCGTCAAAATTGAATCTTCTCAATGAATTGCGAGGGTTAGTTCAGGCCAGCCTTATCGAGGCCATAGGCCTTGTCGGCCGTGCCGGGCACGGTTTTGAAGCCGACATTGACGCGGTTCCAGGCATTGATGGCCATGACGACGAAGGTCAGGTCGGAGATTTCCTTTTCGGAAAGCTGGCCGCGAACCCGCTCGTAGATCTCGTCGGGAACGCCGCCTTCGGGCAGCTTCGTCAGGGCTTCGGTCCAGGCAAGCGCTGCGCGCTCGCGGGGGATGAACAGGTTCGATTCCCGCCAGATGGCGACGTGATAGATCCGCAGCTCGCTCTCGCCATGGATCTTTGCCTGCTTCACATGCATGTCGAGGCAAAAGCCGCATCCGTTGATCTGCGAAGCCCGGATTTCGACCAGGGCCTGCAGCTTCTCGTCGATCACGCTGCTCCTCAGCGCCATGCTGAATTCCATGAACTTCTTGAAAAGCTCGGGGGACTGCTGGGCGTAGTTCAATCGCTGGGTCATGTCTTTCTCCCGTTATTAAGGACATTTGGTATCCTTATGGATGGAAGATATCCTTAATTGCTGGACTGTAAAGTCATTCTCGCTTAGTCTGGCGGTATAACGCCTATGCGCAAAAGTATGAGGGGCCTGTCATGGATATCGTTTCGGCATTGCGGACCTTTCAGCGTGTCGTGGAGACGGGCTCGTTTTCAGCCGCCGCGCATGATCTCGACGTGACCCAGCCGGCAGTCTCGCGACAGGTCGCGGCACTTGAAGGTCATTTCAACACCCGCCTCCTGCATCGCACGACGAGCGGCCTGTCGCTGACGGCGGAGGGGGAGCGGATGATGCCGATGGCGGTAAGGATACTCGAAGCGGTGGAGGAGCTCGGCGATGCCGCCGGATCGGATGGAGCGATCGCTTCGGGCAAAGTCAGGCTCAGCGTTCCGGCACCACTCGGCCTCTATCTCAGCGAGCGGCTAGGCGATCTTCTCGCCGCCCATCCGAAGCTCTCGGTCGAGCTCCTTTTCAGGGAGCAAAGCTCGGATATGATCGAGGAGCGCCTCGATCTCGAAGTGCGCCTCGGCCCGGTCGCCGACAGCAGCCTCGTCTGCCGGCGGATCGGCTGGACGACGGCCTTCCTCGTCGCGTCTCCCGCCTATCTCGCACGCAGGGCGGCGCCCCGCGCGCCGAAGGACATCAAGGATCACGAATGCCTGTGCTACAGCAGGGCAGGCGAGGCCAACATATGGTCCTTTTCGAACGGCTCGGAAGACATGACCGTCCGGATCTCGCCGCGGCTGACCGCCTGCAACGCCGTCGCCATTCACAGGGCGGCCCTTGCCGGCGCAGGCCTTGCGGTGCTCTCCCACATCATCGCCAAGCCCGACATCGCCGCCGGCCGGCTGATCACGGTGATGAAGGATTTCCAGCCGAGCCGGCTGCCGGTCACCGTCGTCTATCCCTCGCGACGCAACATGCCGCTGCGCGTCAAGACGGTTCTGGATTTTCTGATGGATGCGATGGGGCAGGACCCGTCGATGTGCGCAAGCGGCGCGGACCGGGGCTGGAACGGGTGAGTGCAGGGATCTGCCGCCATCGGCCGTGCCGCGTCAGTTTCCGCCTTGCCTAAGTCAGGCGAATCCTGCCAAGTCGTCTGGTCATGCAATTTGCGCCGCAACAAGACGAAGCCCTCAAGGCTGTTTCGAAATGGCTGAACGAAGGGCGCTCGCCGCTCTTTCGCCTGTTCGGCTATGCCGGAACGGGCAAGACGACGCTTGCCCGGCATTTTGCCGAGAATGTCGATGGCGACGTGCTGTTTGCCGCCTTCACCGGCAAGGCGGCGCAAGTGCTGCGTTCGCGCGGCGCCTCCAACGCCAAGACGATCCATTCGCTGATCTATCGCCCGCGCGGTGAGGAGGCGGTGGAAGACGAGGAAACCGGCAAGACCTCGATCGCACCGATGTTTTCGATCAACCGGCAGAGCCCCGTCGCGAAAGCCGCACTGATCATCGTCGACGAATGCTCGATGGTGGACGAGGCGCTCGGCAAGGATCTGATGAGCTTCGGCACGCCGATCCTGGTGCTCGGCGATCCCGGCCAGCTGCCGCCCGTTTCGGGCGGCGGCTACTTCACCAATCAGGAGCCGGATTACCTGCTGACGGATATCCACCGGCAGGCGCGCGACAATCCGATCATCAAGCTCGCCATGCAGGTGCGCGAAGGCAACGAGATCATGTATGGCGACTACGGCACGGCCAAGGTGATTTCGAAGAACGAGGTGACGCAGCAACTCGTGCTCGACGCCGACCAGGTGCTCGTCGGAACCAACAGGACGCGGCGGCGCTACAATCAGCGCCTGCGCGAATTGAAGGGTTTTTCCGCCGATTATCCGCAGACCGGCGACAAGCTCGTCTGCCTGCGGAACGATCCGGCCAAGGGCCTGCTCAACGGCTCGCTCTGGCAGGTGATGACCTCGTCGAAGGAAACGACGAAGCCGGGCATCAATCTCCTCGTCCGTCCCGAAGACGACGACATGGATCGCGGTGCGGCCAAGATCAAGCTGCTCAAACAGGCCTTCGAGGATGTCGACGGCGAGATTCCCTGGAACACCCGCAAGCGCTATGACGAGTTCGACTATGGTTATGCTCTGACCGTCCACAAGGCGCAGGGCTCGCAATGGAATGACGTCGTGCTCTTCGACGAGAGCTGGGCTTTTCGCGACACCAGGGAACGCTGGCTCTATACGGCGATCACGCGCGCGGCGGAGACGCTGACGATCGTGCGTTGATCCCAGTTGGGAAGGGGACGGTGGCGGCCGTCAGCGGAATTATGCTTGCACGATGCCGAGCAGAACGGCCTTGGCGATCGCCTGGAAGCGGTTGTTGGCACGGAATTTCAGGATGATTCCGGCTTCGAGGTCGCGGGTCTCGTCATGCTTCAGGTCGAGCGCCCGGGCGATGCGCTGGGTGGAATAGCCCTCGGCCATCAGTTCCAGGCAACGCCGTTCCTGGGAGGTGAGGCTGGAACTGTCCTGATTGTCGTTGAGTGGCTGTATTTCCATGCCGTCGTCGAAATCCAGAAGATCGCCGACCTGCTGGAGCTGGCGGTGCAGCGTCGACATTTCGGCCGTCAGCTCTCGCTTGCGCACCTGCAGGGCCTCGCGGAACATCGCTTCGGCCGTTTCCTGCGAATCGGCGCCGCGCAGTTCGTGCATCAATTCCTGGATGACGGCGATCGGCATGCCAGTCTCGCGGCAGACGGTGATGACGGCCATGCGCATCACGTCGTCCTGGCCGTAGACCCGCATCAGGCCGATGCGATTGGCCGAGATCAATCCCTTTTCTTCGTAAAAATGCAATGTCCTGTGCGTAACGCCGAATGCGTTTGCCATATCGGCAATAGGCACGGGACCATCAGGCAGATCCGGCGGCAGCGCGGCCGAAGGCAGGAACCGGTATTTCGACCGGGCCTCCGAAGTGATACCGGCGGTAGCAAACAGGCGTTTGGAGCCGTCTGGCATGAACCCTCCTAGGGCATGTTGTTGCACCTCATGCGGATTTTGCCAGTTGCTTCCCGGTCGCGGCGAGTGGGGTTTCCTCTGAGCGTCTTACAGGGGGAAAGAAGCAGTACGCGGCGTACGTTTACGCGACACAATGTCCACGTTATGCGTGAACGATCTTTTTTAGAAGTGCTAAAAATAATCTCTTTTAAATGGGATAGCAACGCGACGGCATCAATCGCAGGCTGTTGCCGTGTGCTGCAGTAAAACATCCGCCGCCTTGCGGCATCGGCCGGCCATCTTCAGGGGCGACGAGAATTACTGCTGTCGGCGCGGCGGTGGCCAGCGAACCTCGACCCTACGGCATCCCATCAGCAACCGGTATAGGATCCATTCGCGAATCTCGTTGGCCATCGCCGGGCACTTGGCTTAAAAGCGGAACCTCCGTTTCAGCGCCGATGGATATCAAACATGCCCGCCAAGCTCTCCGTGAATCTCAACGCCATCGCCATGCTGCGCAACCGGCGTGATCTGCCCTGGCCGAGCGTCGAAACCTTCGGGCGCATAGCGCTTGCCTCGGGCGCCAGCGGCCTGACGGTGCATCCGCGCCCCGACCAGCGCCATATAAGATTTTCCGACCTGCCCGTCATCCGCAACCTGATCGACGATGAGTTCCCCAAGGCCGAGTTCAACATCGAGGGCTACCCGACTGACGAGTTCCTCGATCTCTGTGCCGGCGCCGCACCCGAGCAGGTGACGCTGGTGCCCGACGATCCCTCCCAGGCAACCTCCGATCACGGCTGGGATTTCCGCAAACATCAGGCTTTCCTCACCGATGTCGTCGCGCGGCTGAAGACGATGGGGTGCCGCGTCTCGCTCTTTGCCGATGGCGACGGCGATGCCGAAGCGGTCGAGATCGCCAAGGCGGTGGGCGCTGACCGGATCGAGCTTTACACCGGCCCCTATGGCGGCTGCTATGACGCACCGGAGCGGGCCGCCCCGATTCTCGAAGCGTTGGGGAAGACGGCGGACGCGGCCGTGGCGATCGGCCTTGCGGTCAATGCCGGGCACGATCTGACGGTCGCAAACCTGCCTGATCTGGTGAAGCGCATTCCTGATCTTGCCGAGGTTTCCATCGGCCATGGGCTGACCGCCGATGCGCTGGAATATGGCATGGCGGAAACGGTGCGGCGGTTCTGCAGGGCGTGCGGGCAGAAGGTTTGAAAGTATCGTCCAGCGACGGCACGGTGGCATCAACTGGTTTTGCTGTCGCATCTGCAGCGCCTGGGGTTACCCCCCTCTGCCCTGCCGGGCATCTCCCCCACAAGGAGGGAGATCGGCAAGAGGTTGGACCATCGTTCCCGCAGTAGCTATACGGTAGTTGTTTGGGGAAGCCATTGCGCCCAGCCAATCTCCACCCTTGTGGGGGAGATGCCCGGCAGGGCAGAGGGGGGTGTCCCACGGCACCTCCTATCCTCCATTCCTGCGCCTCGGGGGGCCTTGTCCCAAGGGATGTCACAGAATCGACCCACGGCGCGTCGGCGCCGTGAGTGACTCATCTGAGGTACGAGTTTCTCATTCAAAACCAGACCGCTCATCCCTGCCACAAGCGCAGGGATGAGCAGAATGTTCAATGGGCAGCGCTGCCAGCAGCCGTCAACGCGGCCTTATGCGCCACGAAGAAATCCTTCAGCGGCTGCGGCTGTTTACCCGTCAGCTTGATGAAGTCTGCAGTAACGATCTCGAACTTGCCGGCGCGGATGTTGGCGTCGGCCGATACCAGCATGTCGGCGATGAAGCCGGGGAGGCCGGCGCCGCGGATGCCCTGGCCGAGCTGTTCGTCATTGACGTCGACCACGTCGAGCGGCTTGCCGGCGGCCTCAGAGACGGTGGCGGCGACCTGTCGGTTGGTTAGCAGTTCGGTGCCGGTCAGCGTATAGGTGGCGCTTTCGGATGTGCCGGAGGCAAGGGCGGCTGCGATCGCCAGGGCGCAGTCGTCGCGCGCAATGGTCGAGATCTTGCCGTCGCCGGTGGCGCTGTACCATTTGCCGCCCTGCAGGTTGTGCGGCATGCCGTGCAGGTAATTGTCGTGATACCAGGCGTTGCGGAAGATCGTATAGGCGAGGCCGCTTGCCTTGATGGCGTTTTCGCTGCCGAGGTGATCGGGCGCGAAGATCACGAGGGAATCGTCGGGCGTCGGCATCGAGGTATAGGCGATGTGCTTGATGCCCGCCTTGGTGGCGGCAGCGACGGCAGCCTTGTGCTGGGCGAGGCGCTTGCCGGGGGTGTCGAGCGCGTCGGTGCTGATGAGCAGCAACCGGTCGACGCCGGCGAAAGCCTTTTCCAAGCCCGCCACATCATCGAAATCGGCCTTGCGGGTGACGACGCCCTTGTTTGCAAGCTCGGCGAGCTTTTCCGGGCTGCGCGTCGCCGCGACGATCTTGCCGGGGGCGACCTTGTAGGTTTGGATGAGGTGATGGATGACACGCTGGCCGAGCTGTCCGGCGGCGCCGGTGACCAGGATGGTTTCGCTCATACGTCATTTCCTTCTGCGTTTGATGATGGTCTCAAAAAGAGACTAACGCTAGAATAGGAATTGACTTCGCAGTGTAAAGGAGGCAGTTTTTCGGCTGTACGTTACTGAAAAGGAACCATCCCATGAGCAGCGAGGTCCTCAGCCTCAAGAACAGGATGCCGGGGATGCGGCGCGAGATCGATCTCGCCGGCCTCGATTTTTCCAATTGCCCGGTCAGGGACATGATGCAGCAGATCGGCGGCAAATGGTCGACGCTACTGCTCGAAGTGCTGGCGGCCGAGCCCCGCCGCTTCGGCGAGCTTCGGCGGATGCTGCCTGATATCTCGCAACGCATGCTGACGCAGACGCTGCGCGACCTGCAGAGGGATGGTTATGTCAATCGCCAAGTCTTCCCGACCAAGCCGCCGAGCGTCGAATATTCGATGACCGATCTCGGACGTTCGCTCTACCAGCCGCTGTCGCAGCTTTTGAACTGGGCGGAAGCGAACCATGACGCGGTGCGCGCCGCCCGCTCGCGTTTTGATTCCGCCGATGGTTAGGCTTCCTTGCCGCGCCCTTCCGTCAGGAACAGCATGAAGGCGAGTGCCGGAAAGGCGAAGCCGATCCAGGCGGTCATCGTCCAGCCGCCGGTGGCATAGGCCCAGCCGCCGAGCGCCGAGCCGAGCGCGCCGCCTGCGAAGAAGGTGGCCATGAAGAGGCCGTTCAGCCGGCTGCGATGTTCCGGGTTCAGCCCATAGATGGCACGCTGGCCGCAGACCAGGTTGGTCGTCACGCCGAAATCGAGCATGATCGCGGCCCCCGTCAGCAAGATCATTGCGGTGAGCGAGCCGTCAGCGGCGAAATGGCTGATCAGGAAGGAGGCCATGCCGAGCAGCATGGCGATCGTCGAGGCGACCTTGGTCATACCGCGATCGGCAAGCCGGCCGGCGATCGGCGAGGCGACGGCGCCGGCCGCCCCGGCAAGTGCGAATAGGGCGATGCCGTTTTGCGTCAGGCCGAAGGCCGGGCTTGCGAGCAGCAGAGGCGTCGTCGTCCAGAACAGGCTGAAGGCGCCGAACATGCCGGCTTGATAGAGCGCACGGCGCTGCAGCACCCGCGAGGTCAGCGCCAGATGCGCCATGGAGGCGAGCAGTTCCCCATAGCCGAGCTTGGTCTTCGGCACGCGGACCGGCAGGTTGGCGCGCAGGACGACGGCGAGCACCAGCATCAGCGCCGCGGTGACGTAATAGACCATGTGCCAGGAGGAGGCCTCGGCGACGAAGCTTGCAAAGGGGCGGGCCAGCATGATGCCGCAGAGCAGGCCGCTCATGACATTGCCGACGACCTGACCGCGCGTCGCATCCGGCGCCATGTTCGCGGCGAAAGGCACGAGCACCTGGACGGCGACCGAGGCAAGGCCGATCGACAGCGAGGCGGTGAGGAACATGGCGGGTGTCGTCGACAGCGCGGCACCGATCAAGGCGAGTGCGGAGACGGCGACCAGCGCCAGCACCAGCCGGCGGTTTTCGGTGAGGTCGCCGAGCGGCACGATCAGCAGCAGGCCGAGGCCGTAGCCGATCTGCGTCAGCGTGACGATCAGCCCGGTCGCGGCCGGCGTGAAGCCGAGATCGGCGCTGATCGGCCCGGCAAGCGGCTGGCCGTAATAGAGATTGGCTGCCACCAGCCCGCAGGCAGTGGCGAAAAGGAAGGTGAGCCAGGGGGAGAGGGCCCGTGAGACGGCCTCATCCGGCGTAGTGGCTGAAATGCTCATTTGAAACTCCGGTATTGTTCGAAGATCGGGAAGATTGAATGCAAAAATGCTGGTTGCAACACCCGATCCTCGACCGGGTGCCGGTATTCGCTCGCCTGTTTTCAGCTCACGAGCTTCATCGCGGCTTCGGCCGCTGACATCATTTCCTGACGGGTGCGTCCCGTCTTGCCGATGACGCGCAGGCCCTTGGTGAGGCAGAGGAAGGCGAGGGCGGCGGCATCCGCGTCCACCGTTTGCGGGATCGTGCCATCGGCCTGGCCGGTGCGGATGAGATCGGCCATCAGCTTTTCGTCCGCGGCAAAGGCGGTCGCGACATGGGCGGCGGTTTCCTCATCCAACAGGGCGAAATCATTGGCGCCGCCGACGACGAGGCAGCCTTTGCGGCCGGCATCGCCATAAGAGAGCTCCGTATAATACATCACCATCTGGAAGACTTTTTCGCGACCCGTCGCCGCGGACGCAATCATCGCTTCCAGACGCCGCCGACCGAGTTGACGATAACGGCCGAAAGCGGCGAGGAAGACGCCGCGCTTGTCTTTGAACGCCTTGTAGATACTGCCGGAGGCGAGGCCCATTGCCTCGGTCAGATCGCTGATCGAGGTGGCGTGGTAGCCGCGTTCTGAAAACACCCGCAGGGCCGAATCCAGCGCTGCGTCCATATCGAACTCGCGCGGCCGGCCACGGCTGCGCGTTGTTTCATCTGGTGTGAGGCCGGCGTCGGTCATGTCCGCCTAATTAGGAAATGATCGTTTCCAAATCAAGCGAAACTTTTGCGACGCAGCAAATTCAGAGGGCGAGGACCCAGGTCTGGCCGTTGGATTCAGGGCCGAACATACGATGTCTCTCCTCGGAGACAAGGTGAAAGCCGGCCTTGATATAGATGGCGCGGGCCGTCTCCAGCATGTCGTTGGTCCAGAGCGAAAGCTCGCGGTAGCGCTTCTGCCTGCAGAAGCGGATGCATTCGTCGACCAACAGCTTGCCGAGCCCGAGGCCGCGGGCCGATTTGTCGACATAGAGCAGCCGCAGCTTGGCGATGCCATCGCCACCATTGGTGACGAGGACCGAACCGACATTGACGCCGCCGCGTTCGGCGATCCAGCAATATTCCATGGCGGGGTCGAAGTTGGCGAGGAATTTGCCGGCGACCTCGGCGACCAGCGCCTCGAAGCGCAAGTCCCAGCCATATTCCTCGGCATAGAAGCGCCCCTGGCTCTGCACGATCCAGCCAATATCGCCGGCGCGGTGGGGGCGGATGACGGCGGGCGCGGGTTTGGCAGCGGGGTCGAGCAGGGCGCGGATCTTGTCCATGGCGGAGACGACCGCCTCCGGCTCGCCGGTCGCAAGCGTGTCGAAACGGGCGGCGATCTGCGCATTGGCGCGCCGGCCGAGTTCCTCGAATTGCGCATGTCCCCGTTCGGTGACGGTGATGATCTGGCTACGCAGATCGGCCGGATCGGGGTTGGTTTCGATCAGTCCCTCGGCGCGGAAGCGCTTGAGTATGCGGCTGAGATAAGCCGGGTCGAGATGCAGGTCGCGAGCGAGCGCCACGGCGCTGACGCCCCGATGCGAGCCGATCTCGAAGAGAATGCGGGCATCCGTCAGCGTGTAGGGCGAGCCGAGATAGGCCTTGTTCAGCAGGCCGAGGAAATTCGTATAGAAGCGGTTAAAATCGCGGGCGGTTTCGATGAGGGCGGTGTCGGACATAGTGATCTCCAGGGGGAGACCTCGCCGGATTGTTGACAAAGGCCCGCTCCTCGCTCGCCGTCATCCTCGGCCTTGTGCCGAGGAGCTGCTGCCCTATCGAACGGCGGCAGATGTTCGGGACGAGCCCGAGCATGACGGAAGGAGCGGCCGACGCGCCAACAAACTGACAAAAGAACTCCCATGAAGACATATGTCATGCATTTAGTTGACTGAGTCAACTAAATTATAGGCGCCTCACGCAGCCTCTTCCGCCTCTGCGTCCTCCGTGCCAAGGGCGAAATCGACCGCCGCCCTTGCGTGGATTGCAGTGGTGTCGAAGCCCGGCAGCGGCAGGCGGTCGGGATCGAGGATCAGGCAGATCTCGGTGCAGCCAAGGATGATGCTGTCGGCGCCGTGCTCCACGGCGCGGTCAATGATGTCGATCAGCTTCTCGCGCGAGCTGTCGCGCACCTGGCCGGCGCAGAGTTCATTGAAGATGATGTCGTGCACGGTGGTGCGGTCGGCAGCGTCGGGCACCATGATATCGAGGCCGAGGCTTTTCATCCGCTCGGTATAGAAGCCGTGCTCCATCGTGTAGCGGGTCGCAAGCAACAGCGGCCGCTTGTGGCCAGCGGCATGCAGCGATTTCGCCGTCTCGTCGATGATATGGATCAGCGGCACGGAGATTTTTGCCGCGACCTTATCGGCGATCAGATGCATGGTGTTGGTGCAGATTAAGATGCAGCCGGCGCCGCCAGCCTGGAGGCGCTCGGCCACGTCGCCGAGACGGCGGGCCGCTCCAGCCCAATCGCCGGCCTTCTGAAGCGCGACGATCTCCTCGAAATTGACCGAATGCAGAATGAGTTCGGCCGAGGCGAGGCCGCCGCGGCGCGTGCGCACCATCTCGTTGACCAGGCGATAGTAAACCGCCGAACTTTCGAAACTCATGCCGCCGATCAGGCCGATCGTTTCCATCTCTTCGTGCTCCCATGTTCGAGTTTCGAAAATGATGCCGCAATGGTCACGCGGCGTGTTTGCATTGTTTGTCCTTTATCAAGGAGACGTGCTATTATTTTGCATCAATTGGCCAAATGGCGCAAACTGAGAGCGCGGGGTTCATTTTACACAATGCTTGATGATCGCGACAAACGCATTCTCGACATGCTGCAGAAGAATGCCGGCATATCCGTCACCGATCTTGCCGAGCGCGTGGCGCTGTCGGTATCGGCCTGCTCGCGGCGCATTCAGCGGCTGGAAGAAAGCGGCCATATCGCCCGGCGCATCATCGTGCTCGACCGCGAACGCATGGGCGTGCCGACGACGGTTTTCGCCCTCGTCAAGACGGCCCACCATTCCGACGAATGGACGGAAGCCTTCCGCCGGATCATCAGCGACGTCCCCGAGATCGTCGAGGCGCACCGGCTGACCGGAAACCACGATTACATCCTGAAGATCGTGCTGCCGCGCGTCGAGCATTACGACGTGATTTATAAGCAGATCGTGCGCAAGCTAGAACTCTTCGACGTTTCAGCGTCGATCTCGATGGAAGAATTGAAACAGGGAATGGCGATACCCGTGGGTTACGCACGGTAAGCCGGTATTTTGAGGGCTGTGTATTATGCGCAATAGCGATATTCATAGCCATTTTCGCCAGGAGAAAGACTGCTCTAGTCCGGGCGTCCCGGACAGCGCAAGGCAAGTCCATAATATCCTGGGAAAAAGCCAGGCTCGTTGCCTGAAAAGCCGACAACCCGGGCTATCGATCATGATTAATTTCGTCTCTTTATGGAACGGTTTTCGACATATGCGTTCACCTTTGGTTCAGGATGAGGGGAGGATATTTCTCCAGTTGGAGGACAGAGGAGAACAGTCATGAGAAAGCTAACCGTCGCCGCGTTATGCTTGATCATAGGTGCCCCTGGGATCACGCCGGCTCAGGCGTTTCCCGCTATCACCCCACCCAAGATCGAGGCGCAGCAGCAACAGATAGAGCAGATACGGTGGCGTGGCAGAGGCGGGCATCATCGGCGGGATAATTGGGGCTGGGCCTTGGGTGGTCTAGCCGTCGGCACCATCATTGGCAGCGCATTGTCACAGCCCTATTACGGCTCGCCCTACCGGTATTACGACCCACCCTATCGGTATTACGACCCGCCCTACCGCTACTATGGCTCGCCTTACCGCTACTATGGCCCGCCCTACCGCTATTATGGACGGTATTATGCCCCGCCCTATCGGAACTATGCTTCGACCGTCTATTATGGGCGGGGCGGCAGCCATGTGAACTGGTGCTACGCGCGTTATCGTTCGTACAGGGCTTTCGACAACACGTTCCAGCCCTATTATGGACCCCGTCGCCAGTGCATCAGTCCTTATTGATGGGCGCTTGCGCATCGGCGCTCGGAACTGCTTGCAAGCCGACCAATGTCGGCTTGCAGAGTTGAGGCCGGACAAGCGATCACTACGCGTGACTTCCGCTCGGCCAGCTTTGCTGGCTGGGATTGCAGGCTTGTGTGATAATCTCGGCTTTACGGCGCAGCGCAGATGCGCACCTCGTGCATTAAATCTTTAATATCCGACATGCGGTGCTCGCCCGAAAATCGCAGCGTATTTTGCGCGACACGCTCTGTCGACTGCGATCGGTGCAGGGGAGCCATTCCGAAACGGCGGTTGCATCCTTTGCCGCGAGGGCCACATTGACTTCAGCAAGATGGCGCAAAGGGGCAGGGCATGAGCGATCACCATGTCGTCGTTGTCGGCGGCGGTTTCGGCGGGCTGCAGCTAGTCAACGGATTGAAGGGCGCGGGCGTGAAGATTACGCTCGTCGACCGGCGAAATCATCATCTCTTCCAGCCGCTGCTCTATCAGGTGGCGACGACCATTCTCTCCACTTCGGAGATCGCCTGGCCGATCCGCCGCCTCTATGCCGACCGGCCCGACGTGACGGTGCTGCTCGGCGAGGTCACCGGTGTCGATAGCGGCGCCAAGACGGTGTCGTTACGCAACGGCATGACTCTCGGTTATGACACGCTGGTGTTGGCGACCGGGGCAACGCATGCCTATTTCGGCCGTGACGAATGGGAGCCGGTGGCGCCGGGGCTGAAGACGCTGGAGGATGCAACGACGATCCGCCGCCGCGTATTGCTCGCTTTCGAGAAAGCGGAGCTGGAGGCCGATCCCGCCGTGCGCGACGCGCTTCTGACCTTCACCATTGTCGGCGCCGGGCCGACCGGGGTCGAGCTCGCCGGCATCATCGCCGAGCTCGCGCACTTCACGCTGCCGAAGGAATTCCGCAATATCGATACGCGCAAGACCCGCGTCGTGCTCGTCGAGGCCGGCCCGCGGGTGCTGCCTACCTTTGCGGAGGAGCTTTCGGCCTATGCGCAAAAGGCGCTGGAGAAACTGGGGGTCGAGGTCCTTCTTGGCAAGCCGGTCACCGAGTGCAGCGCCGACGGTGTCCGAATCGGTGAGACTTTCACGCCCAGCCGCACGATCGTCTGGGCGGCCGGCGTCACCGCCTCACCGGCGGCGCGGTGGCTCGATATTCCGGCCGACCGTGCAGGGCGCGCCATCGTCGAGAAGGATCTGAGCGCGCCGGGCCTGCCTGATGTATTCATTATCGGTGATACGGCCTCTGTCATGCGGGAGGATGGCAAGCCGGTGCCTGGCATAGCGCCCGCCGCCAAGCAGCAGGGCGGCTATGTGGCAAAAGTCGTCCGCGCTCGCCTGGCCGGCAAGCCGGCGCCAGCACCTTTCAAATATTGGCACCAGGGGAGCCTGGCAACGATCGGCCAGAGTGCGGCAATCATCGATTTCGGCAAGGTCAAGCTCAAGGGCTGGATCGCCTGGTGGATCTGGGGCATCGCCCATATCTACTTCCTGATCGGCACCCGCTCGCGCTTTGCCGTCGCCTGGAACTGGCTGTGGATCTATCTGAGCGGCCAGCACAGCGCGCGGCTGATCACGCAGCGGGAGACGATGCGGGAGGATGGGTAGGCTCAAGTTGGAGGACGGCGGGGAGAGGGGGTGCCACACGGCGTACCTCTCCTCTATCATGCCTGTGCCCAAAGGGCTTCGCCCAAGGGATGTCACAGGAATCCAGCCACGGCGCGTCCGCGCCGTGAATGACTTCCATGAACGAAGGTCTTTCGCGCCTAAGGACTTGGGCTTGCTGGATCCCTGTGACATCCCTTGGGCGAAGCCCTGAGGGCACAGGGATGAGGGCGGGGGAATGCACCGAATCTCTACCGGCGATATCGCGTGCCGCCCAGCCATCCGCCCTCGTGGTTCGAGACGGCCTATGGGCCTCCTCACCATGAGGGCTGATCGTTGTGCCCGACGCGCGCGCCAAACCTTGACTCATCTCCCCACCCACCCGTAGCATTCCGCCCGCGTCTCCCCGCCACCGGGATGCCGCATCCAGCCGTAACAACGGACAGAGGTTCCAATGCGCCGAGTCACTTCTCACGAAAATCACATCCGAATTTCTGAGAAGTTGGTGGTTCATGCGCACTATGAATCTGGGCATCCTCGCCCATGTGGATGCAGGCAAGACTAGCCTCACCGAAAGACTGCTTTTTAACGCCGGCGTCATCGACAAGCCTGGCAGCGTCGATAGCGGCGATACGCAGACGGATACGCTCGAACTCGAACGACAGCGCGGCATCACGATCCGGGCCGCGGTGGTGTCGTTTGCGATCGGCGGCAGGACCGTCAACCTGATCGATACGCCCGGCCATCCGGATTTCATCGCCGAGGTGGAACGGGTGCTGGGATTGCTGGATGCGGCGGTGGTCGTCGTCTCCGCGGTCGAGGGCGTCCAGGCGCAGACGCGCGTGCTGGTGCGGGCGTTGCGGCGGCTCGGCGTTCCCTTCGTCTTTTTCATCAACAAGGTCGATCGCCTCGGCGCCAGGTATCAGGACGTGATGGAGGCGCTCGCCGTGCAGCTGGCCGTTCAGCCGATCCCCATGTCTTCGGTCATCGATTCCGGCAGCAAAATTTCCCGGGTGGAACCCCTGGATCCGGGAAGCGAGCCACTTTTTTCGGCGCTTTGCGAGGCGCTCGGGGAAAACGACGAAGTGCTGCTCGATGATTATGTGCTCGCCCCCGAGCGCCTGACCGGGGAAAGGCTCGGCCGTGCTCTGGCCGATCAGGTGGCGCGCGGCTTGGTGCATCCCGTCTTCGCGGGCGCGGCGATGACCGGCGCCGGCGTGCCGGCGCTGGCCTCGGCCATCGCGGCGATCTTGCCCGAGCGGCGCCCGGACCCGGATGGGCCGGTCGCCGGCAGGATCTTCAAGATCGAGCGCGGCTGGGGCGGCGAGAAGCTGTGCTATGTGTATCTGACGGCGGGCACGGTGCGGCTGCGGCAATATCTCGATCTGCCGAATGGCCCGGAGAGAGTGACCGCAATCCAGCTCTTTCAGGTCGGGCGCAGCCATGGCGCCGAGAGCTTTGCCGCCGGACAAATCGCGCGCGTCAGCGGGCTTGCCGGCGCCCGGATCGGCGATGCGGTGGGCGGCGATCGGGGTGCGACCGGAAGGGCTCACTTCGCGCCGCCGACGCTCGAAACCCGCGTGCTTGCCCGGCGGCCTTCGGAGAGGGCGGCGCTGTGGCTGGCGCTGAGCCAGATGGCCGAACAGGATCCGCTAATTAACCTGCACCGGAACGAAGATGTCGACGAGGTCTTCGTCTCGCTCTACGGCGAGGTGCAGAAGGAGGTTATCCAATCGACCCTGCTGGCGGATTTCGGCCTCGATGCGAGCTTCGAGGAAAGCACGGTCATTTTGGCTGAGAGGCCGGCGGCAACAGGAAGCGGCCTGCAGATCCTCTTCAAGGAGCCCAATCCGTTTCTTGCCACCGTCGGCCTGCGGGTCGAGCCGCGTCCTGCCGGGACGGGCAACAGCTTCGCGCTCGAAGTGGATGTCGGCCAGATGCCGGTCGCCTTTTACCGGGCGGTCGAGGAAACCGTGTTCGAAACGCTGAAGCAGGGCATCTTCGGCTGGCAGGTCATCGATTGCCACGTGGCGATGACGGCAGCGCGCCACAGCTCGCCGGCCAGCACTGCCGCCGACTTCCGGCAGCTGACGCCCTGGGTGCTGGCAACGGCGCTTTCGGCCGCGCAAACCGTGCTCTGCGAACCGGTCGACCGCTTTCATCTCGAAACGCCGGCCGAGAGCCTGGGCGGCGTACTGACCCTGCTGGCGAAATCCGCGGCGGCGACGACGGATTCGGTGATTGCCGATGGGGTGGCGCGGCTCGAAGGTACTCTGGCGTCTCGGACGGTTCAAAGCGTCCAGCAGCAATTGCCGGGGCTAACGAGCGGGGCAGGGACGATGGAGACGGCTTTCGATCACTATGCCCCGATATCAGGGCCGCCGCGTCTGCGGCCGCGTTCGGGGCCTGATCCGTTCAATCCGGTGGAATATTTGCTGCGGTTGCAGGCCAAGAGAGCCTCATGCTGAGGTGCGCAGGCCGAAGGCCGGAGCCTCGAAGCACGGGGCGGGCGCTCCGATGGCGGCGGATTGGAGCGGCGTCGGTGGGTGATGCTTCGAGGCGATGCTGTGGATCGCACCTCAGCATGAGGGCGGATGCCGGCCACCAATAAAAAAGCGGCTCCCGAAGGAGCCGCTTTTGTTCCTCAAGCCTCCAGCGAGGCGATATCGATGACGAAGCGGTAGCGGACGTCGCTCTTCAGGACGCGTTCATACGCTTCGTTGACTTGCTGGATGTTGATCTTCTCGATCTCGGAGACGATGTTGTGCTTGCCGCAGAAATCGAGCATTTCCTGGGTTTCCTTGATCGAGCCGATCATCGACCCGGAGATGCTCTTGCGGCCGGGGATGATCGAGAAGGCATGCACCGGGATCGGATTCTCAGGCGCGCCGACGACCACGAAGGAACCGTCGACTTTCAGCAGGCCGAGATAGGCGTTCCAGTCGATTTCGGCGCTGACGGTGCAGATGACGAGGTCGAAGGTGCCGGCGAGCTTCGTGAAAGTCTCCGGATCGTTGGTGGCGTAATATTCCTTGGCGCCGAGCTTCAGCCCGTCTTCCTTCTTGGAAAGGCTCTGGGAGAGAACGGTGATATCGGCGCCCATCGCCGAACCCAGCTTGACGCCCATATGGCCGAGGCCGCCCATGCCGACGATCGCGACCTTCTTGCCGGGGCCGGCATTCCAGTGGCGCAGCGGCGAATAGAGCGTGATACCGGCGCAGAGCAGCGGCGCGGAGGCGTCGAGCGGAAGATTATCAGGGATGGACATGACGTAGCCTTCCCTGACGACGATCGAGTCGGAATAACCGCCCTGCGTCCGCGTCTTGCCATCGGCTTCGAAGTCATTATAGGTGCCGCAGAGGCCCGGCATATACTGTTCGCGGTCGAGGTCACGTTCGGCGCAGCCGACGCAGGAATCGACGAAGCAGCCGACGCCGACACGGTCGCCGACCTTGAACTTGGTGACGGCGGAGCCGACAGCCGAAACGATGCCGGCGATCTCATGGCCCGGCACGATCGGATAGACCGCGTTTTTCCACTCGTTGCGGACGGTGTGGATGTCGGAATGGCAGATGCCGGCAAACTTAATGTCGATGACGACGTCGTCTGCGTTCGGCTCGCGGCGTTCGAAGGTGAAAGGGGTCAGCGGCTTGGAAGCGTCGGTGGCGGCATAGCCTCTCGCAATAGGCATGGAAACCTTCCTTTTCGATTTTGAGGTGGGGGGTTGAGCGGGATGACGCACTATTGCCCCGATCGCAGCGAGGGAGGTAGAGTGATCCTCCAAGCTTCTTGCACGATCCTGCAAAAATGAGCGGGCGGCCCGTTTTCGAAATGCCAGGGCGAACCTAGATAGAAGCCGTTTCGGATATGAGCCGTTCAGCAGGCGTCAGACAGAAAGAGTTGCTGCATGACTTTGCCTTTCAGCCCCTACCAGGAAATCGTCGACATCGCGATGCGCTTCGCGCCTGGCGACGGCGAGTTCTCGACTGCGATCGGCAATCTTCATGTCAGCCGCCGCTCCAAGCCCAGCGATCCCTTGCACAGCAGCTACCGGCCCTGTTTTGCTTTCGTGCTGCAGGGAGCCAAGAGCCTCCAGCTCGGCACAGAACGCATCAGCTACGGGACCGGGGATTATCTTTTGACCTCGCTCGATCTGCCGGTCGCCTGGCGCGTCACGGAGGCAAGCCCCGAGGTTCCTCATCTCTGCCTGGGGCTGGCGATCGATTCGGAAAAGCTCTTGGAACTGCTCAGCCGCATCGATATTCCCCGCCCGGCCGCCGATACCGACGGGCAGCGCGGCATGGTGGTGAACGTCGCGCCGCCGGAGCTCATGGATGCCGCCGTCCGCCTGCTGCGTTTGCTCGATCGTCCAGCCGACATTCCCGCCATGGCACCGCTGATCGAGCAGGAAATCCTCTATCGCGTGCTGACCGGGCCGCACGGTGCGCGACTGATCAACATCGCCACATCGGACAGCCATAGCAACAGAATCGCGCGGGCCGTCTCCTGGTTGAAGGAGAATTTCGCCCGGCCGCTGCGCATCGAGGACCTCGCCGAGCGCGTCAATATGAGCGTGTCCTCCTTCCATCACCACTTCAAGTCGGTGACGGCAATGACGCCGGTGCAATACCAGAAGCAGCTTCGCCTGCACGAGGCGCGCCGGCTGATGCTCATCGAGCGGCTCGACGCCGGCACCGCCGGTCATCGCGTCGGCTATCAGAGCCCGTCCCAGTTCAGCCGCGAATACAGCCGCCTCTACGGGGCGTCGCCGGCCCGCGACATCGACGGCGTGCGCGAGATGATGGCGGCCGAATGACGTCGGCGGCTCCGGCCAAGCGCGGTATTAAAGGATGTTTGACGTTTCCCGGCTAGGCTGGCGCCATCAATCAAGCAGGCACCGTCGTCCGCATGACGCAAGCACCGTTTCTTTCCATCGTCGCGCCTTGTCACAACGAGGAAGAGGGCCTGCGCGAATTCTGCCGCCGCGCCTCTGCTGCCGCGCAGACCGTTGCCGGCGATGCCTTCGAGCTCATCCTCGTCGATGATGGTTCCTCCGACGGCACCTGGGAGATCATTTCGGAACTGGCGGCAAAGGTGCCGCAGGTGCTCGGTGTTCGTCTGTTGCGCAATCACGGCCACCAGCTGGCGTCAACGGCGGGCCTTTCCGCTTCGCGGGGCGAGCGCGTTCTTTTGATCGACGCAGATCTTCAGGATCCGCCCGAACTGCTTTTGATGATGATGCCGATCATGGAGCGCGGCGCCGACGTCGTCTACGGTCAGCGCACGCGCCGCGAGGGCGAAACCTGGTTCAAGCTCGCCACCGCTTCGCTGTTCTATCGCACGCTCTCCAGGCTCGCTTCCGTGACCATTCCGCGCGATACCGGCGATTTCCGGCTAATGCGCCGGCGCGTCGTCGATATTCTGCTGGCAATGCCGGAGCGCGACCGCTTCATCCGCGGCATGGTGAGTTGGATCGGCGGCCGGCAGGTGGCTCTGCCCTATGAGCGGGATGCGCGTTTTGCCGGCACGACAAAATATCCGCTGCGCAAGATGATCAATTTCGCGCTCGATGCGATCACCAGCTTTTCGACGACGCCGCTGCGCATCGCCACATGGCTCGGCATGATCAGCGCCGGTGTCGCGATGGCGCTGCTCGTCTATACCTTCGTTCGCTGGCTGCAGGGCGAGACGGTCACGGGCTGGTCGTCGATCATGGCCGCCGTCAGCGCCTTCAGCGCCATCCAGCTTATCTGCATCGGCATCATCGGCGAATATCTCGGCCGTCTCGTGCAGGAGAGCAAGAGGCGGCCAATGTTCATGATCGAGACGATCGTGCGCGGCAGCGAACATGCCGAGCTGCCGACCGCTTTTTCCGAGATGGGCGCCGGCGACAAGCGCGCCGCGCTGGATGCGGCCTTTGCACCAGGCGAAGCGCGCTCGAAAAAGAACAGCCGGGCCGGATGATGGGCCGAATTGCTGCGCCTGTTCATGCGGCAGCCGGGCCTGAGGATCTGACCGCCCGGCAGGACTCCACGGTTGCGATCGTTGCTTTCGTCGCACTCGCCGCTGCGCTCGTGGTGTTGTTCCGCTTCCCGCCGGTTCTCGATTACGCCAATCATTACGCCCGCATCTGGCTGCTTTCGGGCGGCATCGGCGAGCAGCCGTTTCCCGAGATCTACGCGATCGACTGGAACCGCACCTTCACCAATGTCGGGATCGATCTTCTGGCGGCCTGGATAGGGCCGCTTGTCGGCGCCGACCGGCTGGCTCGCGCCTTGCTCTTCCTGGCGATCGTGCTGCCGCCGCTTGGCGCGATCAGCCTGCATCGGACGCTCTTCGGCGGCCGGCATCATTGGCAGATCGCCATGCTGTCGCTTGGCTGGTGCGCCACGATGATCGGCGGCTTCATCAATTTCCAGATCGGCCTCGGCATGGCCTTGTTCTTCGCCTGTGCCGATCTGCGGCTGCAGCGCCGAAATTTCGCCCTGCTGTTTGCCTGGAGGCTTGCCGCCGCGCTGCTCTTGACGGTGATGCACATCTTCTCGCTCGGCTTCTATATGGCTGTTGTCTGCGGCCTCGAATTTTCCTGGCGTTTCGATGTCCTGCGATCGAAGGCGGGTCTCGCCAGGCTCGCCGGCCGGCTGGCGATGGCGCTTGGGGCTTGTATTCTGCCGCCGCTCGCGCTCTATCTTCATACAGCGGCCCTGCCCAACGCCGGTGAAGACGGCCTTGGCCTTGCCTGGAACGACGGCTTCGTCCTGATCGCCCTCAATCTGCTCTCCGCCATCACGACCTATGTCCCGGTGGTGGACGTCGTGCTGGTGCTGCCGCTGATCTTGATCTGCACGCGCGCCGTACGGGCGAGCGACATCCGCGTGCATGCGGGGCTTGCGGTCACCGCCGGCGGCCTGCTGCTGTTCTCCTGCGTCGCACCCCGCCATATGCTCGGCACCGGCTGGATCAGCTGGCGTTTTCCGACCATGGCGGCACTGGTCGCCATGGCGATGATGTGCCCGTTTGCTCATCTTACGCGCCGGCAGGCGCTGTTGCTGGCGCTCGTCATCAATCTTGCGGTCTTTGGCAGGACCTGCTGGATCGGCTGGAACTGGTGGCTGGCACAGAAGGACGTTGCTGCCGTCGAGACCGTGCTGAAGAGGGTGCCGGCCGGTGCGGCCGTGCTGCCTCTGGGGCATGAACCCGAGGCGGTGGGCGGACTTGCCCACTCCAACCGGCATTTTTCCTGGGGGCTGGATACCTTCCGGCACCTGCCGACGCTCGCAGTACCCCTGTCGCATGCTTTCGTGCCGACGCTGTTCACGGCAAAAGGCAAGCAGCCGCTATCCGTTCTGCCGCCCTGGTCGGAGATCGCGGTTCCCGAGGGCAATCTGGAATCGATTGGCGTGCTTTCCTGCCCTGAGATGATGCAGGTTCACAAAGCCTATGCGCCTTATCTCTCCGACTGGCGCAGCCGCTTCGATTTCATCCTGGTCGCGAACGCCGATATTCCCGACCGTTATGTCGGCGCCTTGATGCCGGCCGGCCTAACGCTGGTCGAGGATGCTGGTTTCGCCAAGCTCTACGCGATCGACAAGGCGGCGCCGGGAGAACCTCTTTCGGTTCCTGCCGATTGCGCGGCGGCTCTATGAGCCGCTGCCAGCCCTGAGATCGAGCGCAAGCTGCCGCGCCTGGCGGGCCGTGTCCTCATCGCAGATCAGCACGTTGCCCAGACCCGACAGCAGCACGGCGGCGATGGCCTGCGCCTTGTTCAGGCCGCCAGAGGCGAAGATGACCTTCGGAATGGCGCGCAGGGCTTCGAGCTCGGGCGCGATCGCGCATCTGTTGATCGCATGTTCGATCGGCCGCCCTTTCTTGTCGACGAACTGGCCGAGAACATCGCCGCAGGCGCCGGCTGCGACCAGTTCCTCGATGTTGATGCTGCGCGGCAGGCCGTAGCGCATCAGCAGCGAGCGTTCGGTCATGTCGCCGATGCTGAGCACGATAACGTCGTTGGCCTCGATCTGGCGAAAGGCCGTTTCAAAAACGTCCTGCTTGATGATGGCGGTGCGCGATTCCGGGCTGCCGGCATAGATCGGCGCTGCGAGATAGGCGCATTCGGCGTTGAGCTGGCGGGCGAGGTCGCTCGCAATGTCGAACGTATTGATCTCGATGCCGTGCGTCAGCCCGCCCATGACCGAATTGACGCAGAGCTCAGGCCGTCTCAGCGAAGGCATGTGACGCACCATTTCGCGCAGTGTGGCTCCCCAGCCGACGCCGACACCGCGGATGTTGCCGCCGTTCACCAGCTGTACGAGATAATCGGCGGCCGCCTGGCCGAGCAGAACGGGGATGAGTTCCGCATCCTCCGGCGTCGGTACGATGATCGCCCGATTGAGGTTGAATTCCGCCGCCAGCCGCTGCTCCAGGGCGACGCAGGAGGTGAGCCGGGAATTGAGCGTGATCGTCACGAGGCCGGAGCGGCGCGCCTCGGCGATGATCTTGTTGACGCGAAGCCGGTTGGTCGACAGCGCTTCGGCGATCTCGCCCTGCGTGCGTCCCTCCATATAATAGAGCCAGACGACGCGGACCTGCATCTGCTCGTCGGGCAGTGCTGCGGGCGCAAGAGAAGCACTTCTGTTCTGTGACATGCGATAAACTGCGCCTCCGCTTCGACGCCATGGATCTCAAATCCCCGGCGCTTGTCAATCGCAGGGGCCCGCCATCAGCCGGTCAATCGGTTCGCCGCCCCGTCGTCCGGTTGAAGGGATGCAGATCATCCCTTCGCACATGACAGGAAATGCACTCACCCTCCTGCATCCGCTGATCGGTGGAAACGCTCGCAACGATGCGCTTATCGCTGCCGTCGATGCGCAGATGCACGTTGTTCTCATCACCAACGGTCTCGATCAATTCGACATGGGCGTTGAACTGGAGATCTCGCGCCGACCCGGCACCGAGATCGACCGCACCCGGCCTGATGCCGATAAGATCCGTATCTCTCGGCAGCGGGAAGTCGCAGGGGCCGAGCTCATCGAGATCGATGAGGTTCATCGGCGGAGAACCGATGAAGCCGGCAACGAAGACGGTTTCGGGGCGGCGATAGACCTCGATCGGCGTGCCGATCTGCTCGATCCGGCCGCCGTTCATGACGACCAGCCGGTCGGCGAGCGTCATGGCCTCGAGCTGGTCGTGCGTGACGTAGAGGCTCGTCGTCTTCAGCTGCCGCTGCAGCCTGCGGATTTCGACTCGCATTTGTACGCGAAGCTTCGCATCGAGGTTGGACAGAGGTTCATCGAACAGGAAGGCGGCGGGATCGCGGACGATGGCGCGGCCCATGGCGACGCGCTGGCGTTGGCCGCCCGAGAGCTGGCGAGGACGCCGCTCGAGGAACTCGCCGATCTCCAGAATGCCGGCGGCATTGGCGATACGCCGGTCGATCTCGTCGCGCGGCACGCGGCGGTTCTTGAGCCCGTATTCGAGATTTTGACGGACGGTCATGTGGGGATAGAGCGCGTAGTTCTGGAAGACCATGGCGATGTTGCGGTCGGCCGGATCGACATGGCCGACGTCGTTTCCAGCGATCCTCAAGTGCCCGGAGCTTATGGCTTCAAGGCCGGCGATCATCCGCAGCATGGTCGATTTCCCGCATCCCGAAGGCCCGACCAGCACGATCATCTCGCCGTCGGCGACACTGAGATTGACCCCTCTCACCGCGGGGACCGCTCCGTAATTCTTCTTCAAATCGATGAGTTCGATCGCTGCCATGGCATCCTCCTTCGGCGTCGTCATACATTTGTAACATGCTATTGACATTTGTAACAAGTAACCCCAACCTTGTTTTATCGCCACTCTGGGAGGGGTTGATCGGCGCAAGCGCGCCGGTCGGCGAAAACGGCTATGGAGAGGAAAACGAAATGACGGCAAAATCTTCGATGGGCGCCCGATTCCGGCGGGTGATCCGCTCATTCGCGGCGGGTGCTGCACTGGCGACGCTTGGATTGGCAGCTGCCGGTGAGGCCAGTGCAGCCGATCGCGTCAAGATCGAATGGTGGAACGCGGCAGGCGGGCGCCTGGCCGAAATCACTAACAAGCTGATCGCCGACTTCAATGCCTCGCAGGACAAATACGAGGTCGTTGGCATCGGCAAGGGCAACTACGAGGAGACCATGGCGGCGATGGTGGCCGCCTATCGCGTCCGCCAGCAGCCGGTGCTGATCCAGGCGGCCGAGCGCGGTTTTCTGACCATGTATAATTCCGGCGCCATCATTCCGGTGCCTGATCTGATGGAAAAGGAAGGCTACAAGATCGACTGGAACGATTTCGTCGCGCCGGTCGCCGGTTTCTATCTGGTCGACGGCAAGCCGGCGGCGATGCCCTTCAACAGCTCGACGCCGATCTTCTGGTACAATGCCGATCACTTCAAGGCAGCCGGTTTTGACAAGCCGGGCGAGACCTGGCAGGAGCTCGACAAGCAGCTGCGTGCCATCAAGGAGAAGGGCGTTTCGAAGTGCCAGATGGCGCTGGCGAATGACTTCTACTGGAGCCTGATCGAGAACTACGCGGCGATCCAGGACCAGCCCTACGGCACCAAGGCGAATGGCTTCGGCGGCCTCGACACCGAATTTATCTTCAACAAGAGTCCGCTGGTGGTCGGCCAGGTAACGCGCCTCAAGACTTGGCTCGACGCCGGCATCCTGCAGATCGCCGGGCAGGGCCTCTCGCCCGACCAGCTCTTCACCTCGGGAACCTGCTCGACCTATGTGGCCTCCACCGCGGCGCATGCTGCCGTCGAAAGCGGTGCGAAATTCAATTGGAGCGCGACGTTCCTGCCGCATGAGGAAGGCATCGAGCCGAAGAACAGCACGATCGGCGGCGGCGCACTCTGGGTCCTGAAGGGCAAGTCGGAGGAAGAATATGCCGGCGCCGCCGCCTTCCTGAACTTCCTCGCCTCACCGAAGACGCAGGTCTGGTGGAGCAAGCAGACCGGCTATGTCCCGGTGACCAACGCCGCCTATGAACAGGCCAAGTCCGAGGGCTATTTCAAGGATCACCCGACCCGCGAGATCGCCATTCTCCAGCTGACGCGCGGCACGCCGACCGACAATTCTCGCGGCTTCCGCTTCGGCAATCACAACCAGTCGATGGCGCTTCTGGTGGAAGAGATCCAGGGCGTTTGGACCGGCCAGAAGACCCCGCAGCAGGCACTGGATGCGGCGGCGGCGCGCGGCAACCAGATCCTTCGCCAGTATGAGCAGCTTCATGCAGCAAAGTAGAACCATGGGAAAGATGGAAGGCGCCGCCCGGCGCCTTCGCATTCCGGATATTCTGTCGACGGGGCGCTCGATCGCGCAGCCTTCGGAGGCCGGGTTGAAGTCCGCCCATTTCAACAGGCCGTGGCTTGCCTTCGGTCTGGTAGCGCCGCAGCTGCTGATCCTGCTGTTCTTCTTTTTCATCCCGTCCTACAAGGCTCTGTCGCTGGCCTTCGTTCAGGTCGATCCCTTCGGCGGCACTCAGATTTTCGTCGGGCTCACAAATTTCTACAATCTCTTCGCCAGTCCGGAATATCGCGGTAGCGCGCTGTTCACGCTCTGGTTTACCGTTGCACAGAACGCCGCAACGCTTCTGCTTGCCGGCCTGTTCGCCTTTGCGACCGATTTCGTGATCAGGGGCAGGGGGATCTACAAGAGCATCATCCTGCTTCCCTATGCGATCGCGCCTGTCATATCGGGTGTGATCTGGGCCTTCCTGTTCAATCCGGCGGTGGGGCCGATCGCGCAGCTTCTGCATGGGTTCGGCTTTGAATGGGACCCGAATCGCCGGCCTTTCGATGCGCAGCTTCTGGTGACGATTGCTTCGGTCTGGAAGAATGTCTGCTACGACTATATCTTCCTCGTCGCCGCATTGCTGGCCGTGCCTGCCTCGCTGCTGGAGGCGGCAAAGCTCGACGGCGCAAGGCCTGTCCGGCGATTCTTCACCATTTCGCTTCCCCTGATCTCGCCGACGATCTTCTTCCTCGTGGTGATGAACTTCGTCTACGGCCTGTTCGAAACCTTCGGCATCATCGATGCGGTCACCCGCGGCGGTCCGGCGGGGGCGACGAACAGCCTGGTCTATAAGGTCTATCAGGATGGTTTCGTGCAGCTCGACCTCGGCTCGTCGGCCGCGCAATCCGTATTGCTGATGCTGATCGCCATCCTCTTCACCATCGTTCAATTCCGCGCGCTCGAGCGCAAGGTCAATTACCAGGTGTAGCCATGCCCGAACGCCATCTCGGTCTTTCGATCTTCTGCCATGCCATATTGTTGATCGGCGCGGTCTTCGTCTGCCTGCCGCTCTACTTCGCCTTCGTCGCCGGCTCGCTGACCTTGCAGGAGGTTCAGCAGGCGCCGTTTCCGGTGCTGCCAGGCTCGCATTTCTTCGAAAACTTGGCCGCCGCCTGGCAGCAGGGCGAATTCTCGCGGCTGTTCCTGAATTCGATCATTGTCACCGCCGGCATTGTCGTCGGCAAGCTGGCGATCTCGCTGATTGCCGCGTTCGGCGTCACCTATTTCCGCTTCCCGTTCCGTATGTCGGCGTTCTGGCTGATCTTCGTGTCGCTGATGCTTCCGGTCGAGGTCCGCATCATCCCGACCTATGAAGCGGTCGCCGATGCCGCCGGGCCGATCCGCTGGCTGGCCGGCACGATCGGCCTTTCCGGCGTCGTCGAAGGGTTGACCGGATACAGCATCGAAGCCTCGCTGAAATGGAACATGGTCAACAGCTATGCCGGCCTGATCCTGCCGCTGATCGCCTCCGCCTCGGCGACCTTCCTGTTCCGGCAGTTCTTCCTGACCGTTCCCGACGAGCTTTGCGAGGCGGCCAAGCTCGACGGCGCCGGCCCCTTGAAATTCTTCAAGGATATTCTGCTGCCGCTGTCGAGCGCCAATATCGCGGCCCTGTCGATCATCCTGTTTCTCTATGGCTGGAACCAGTATTTGTGGCCGCTGCTTTTTACCACCGACAAGGAGATGGGAACGGCGGTCCTCGGGCTGAAGCAGCTCGTTCCGGTCTCCGACTCCGCCCCTGCCTGGAACATTGCGATGAGCGCCGCACTGCTCGTCATGCTGCCGCCGGCGGCCGTCATTCTCTTCATGCAACGCTGGTTCACCAAGGGGCTGGTGGACTCCGGAAAATAACACGAAGATCTCAAGGAAATTCAGACGATGGTGCATATCATCGGCCACCGCGGTGGCCGCAATCTCTGGCCTGAAAACAGTCTTTCGGGCTTCCGAAAACTTGCGCAAATGCCGGTCGATGGCGTGGAGTTCGACACCCACCTGACGCGCTCGGGCGAAATGCTCGTCATTCATGACCCGACGCTCGAACGCACGACGGATGCGCGCGGCCTGGTCGCCGACCTCGGCATGGGAAAACATCGGGAAATCCGCCTCAAGGAGAGCGAGGCGGAGGCGATCCCGACGCTGGAGGAAGTGCTTGCCGTCTTCAAGGACACGCCGCTCGAGCTTCATATCGAACTGAAGACGCACGCCGATGGGACGCCTTACGAGGGGCTGGCGGCCAAGGCATTCGCCGCCGTCGAGCGGCTTGGTCTAATGGAGCGCTCGATCCTGACGAGCTTTCATCCCGAGGTGCTTGCCGATATCCGCAAGGCCGCGCCCGGGATTCGCACCCTGTCGTCTTTCGACGCCAAGTCGGCCGAGCGCCTCGGTCTGACGGACGGTCTCCGCCTGATGAAGCAATGCTCGGATATCATCGCCATCGAAAAATCGCTGCTTCAGGCGAAGTGGGACGAGATCACCGATCTCGTGGCGCTCGACCGGCTCGGCGCCTGGGTTCCGAACGAAACGAGCGATCTCGAATACTGGCTTGCCAAACCTATCCGGCAGATCACCACGGACCGGCCGGATCTCGCCCTGCAGGCGCGGGGGTGAGACATGCTCGATAGCCGCATCGATCATCCCGGCACGCGAGGCGCCATGGACAGCATCGACCTCGTGATCTTCGATTGCGACGGCGTGCTGATCGACAGCGAGCCGATCGCCAGCCGCACACTCGCCGAAACACTGCAAGGCGCTGGTATTGCGATCAGCGCTGCGGAGGCCCATGTCAAATTCACCGGCAATTCGGAAAGCATCATCGCCGAAATGTGTCGACGCGAATACGCAATCAGTGATGTCGAGACGCTGTTCGAGAGGTGGCATCGTCATCTGTTCCAGGAATTCGCCCGATCACTGACGCCGATTGCCGGCATTGCCGAGGTCGTCAACAGCCTCGACCGTCCGAAATGCGTCGCCTCGAACAGCACGATGCAGCGGCTGCGCAACAGCCTCGGCAAGCTCGATCTCTGGAGTGCCTTCGGCGAGGCCGTGTTCAGCGCCGAATTCGTCTCCCGGCCGAAGCCGGCGCCCGACCTGCTGCTGCATTGCGCTGAGCGCTTCAAGGCCCGCCCGTCCAAATGCGTCATGATCGACGACAGCGTTCACGGCGTGGCGGCGGCAATCGCCGCAGGCATGACGGCCATCGGTTTCGTCGATCCGGCTGATCCGAGGCCCGGTCGCCGCGCCGCGCTCGATGCCGCCGGAGCAGGCGCCGTTGCGACAGGGGCGGGGGAACTCACCGCCATTCTCGAAAATGTCGGAGGGAGACTGTGACGGCATCTGCCCGGCGCGTTGGCCTCCTTGCCATGGCGCCGCGACTGCGTAATGTCAGCCTCCCTGGAGGCGATCCTTCCAGACATAGAGTTTGAAATCCGGCTGAAACTGCCCATCAACCCGATCGCAGGCGATCTGAAGCGAGAGACCATGAGCGACATATTCCACACCCCGGAAGCGGATGCCAGATATGTCATCGGCGTCGATGTCGGCACCGGCAGCGCCCGGGCCGGCCTGTTCGATATGGCCGGCAGCATGCTTGCTTCCGCCAAGCGCAATATCAGCCTGTTTCATGAAGCCGGTTCCATCGTCGAGCAATCGAGCAGCGAAATCTGGCGCGCCGTGTGCGCGGCCGTGCGGGAGGCGGTTACCGCAGCCGGTGTCGATCCGGCGTCCGTGGTTGGGCTCGGCTTCGACGCCACCTGCTCGCTCGTCGTTCTCGGCGAAGGCGGCAAGCCGCTGCCCGTCGGCCCTTCGGAAGACCCGGACCGGGACATCATCGTGTGGATGGATCATCGCGCCGTCCCGCAGGCGGAACGCATTAACGCCGTCGGGCATGACGTGCTGCGCTATGTCGGCGGCCGAATCTCGCCCGAGATGGAAACGCCCAAGCTTCTCTGGCTCAGGGAAAACCGCCCCCAGGTGTTCGATGCCGCCTGGCAATTCTTCGACCTTGCGGATTTCCTGACCTGGCGGGCGACCGGCGACCTTTCGCGCTCGACCTGCACGGTCACCTGCAAGTGGACCTATCTCGCCCATGAGAAGCGCTGGGACAGCAGCTATTTCCATCAGATCGGCCTCGGCGTGCTGGCAGACGAAGGTTTTGCTCGCATCGGCACCTCCATCGTCGAGCCCGGCTCAGCGCTTGGTCAAGGACTGACCGTTGCTGCGGCAGAGGACCTCGGCCTGATACCGGGCACGGCCGTCGCCGCCGGGCTGATCGATGCCCATGCCGGCGGCGTCGGAACCGTCGGCGCCGATCCGCAGGCCAATCTTGCTTATGTTTTCGGGACTTCCTCCTGCACGATGACCTCGACGGCGGAACCGTCTTTCGTTTCCGGCGTCTGGGGTCCTTACTATTCGGCGATGGTGCCGGGCCTCTGGCTGAACGAGGGTGGCCAGAGTGCCGCCGGCGCGGCGATCGACCATCTCCTCTCCTTCCATCCAGCCGCCGGCGAGGCGAGGGAGCTTGCGAAGGGCGCAGGCGTTGCGCTGCCGGTGCTGCTCGCCGACTTGGCCGCCGGCAAGGCGGGCCATGCTTCCGATGCCGTCAAGCTGGCGGCCGGGCTGCATGTCGTTCCCGAGTTCCTCGGCAACCGCGCGCCCTTTGCCGATCCGCATGCCCGGGCTGTCATCGCCGGTCTCGGCATGGAGCGGGACGTCGACAGCCTGCTCTCGCTCTACATTGCCGGGCTTTGCGGCATCGGCTACGGCCTCAGGCAGATCATCGAGACGCAGGCAGGGGCGGGGGTGACCGTCGAAAACATCGTCATCAGCGGCGGCGCCGGCCAGCACGATTTCGTCCGCCAGGTGCTCGCCGATGCGAGCGGCAAGCCGGTGGTCGCCACCAAGGCCGAGGAGCCGGTGCTGCTCGGGGCGGCCATCCTCGGCGCTGTCGCCGGCCGCCAATTTGCCGATGTGCGCGCGGCGATGAGCGAACTCACCAGGGTGGAAATACGCTTTCAGCCGTCGCAGGGTGAGATTTCGGATCTCCACCGCAAGCGTTACGAAGCGTTCAAGGAGCTTCAGACGCTGGCGCGCAAGTTTCGCAGAGATGGCTGACCTCGCTGCGCGACAAGCGCGACGGGCTAATTGTTGATGGCGATGATCGCCCAATGGCTCTCGTCGCAGGCGTTGTCGTCGCAAACCGCGCCCATCCATACGGCGCCGTTTGCGAGCATGACGCCTTCGCTGCTGACGAAGAGATCCTCATATTGCTGGCGGCTGACGGCGCGGCGGGTCTCCGGCGTCACCAAATCACCGAAGTTCTCGATGAAATCCTCGGCGTTTTCGACATCGTAGGTCTCGCCATTGGCCTTCACGGTCAGCGGATATTCGGCAAGGACGGCGACGGTCTCGGCGTCGCCGGAGCGCATCGCCAGAACGAGCTGGCGCAGCGGCCGGTCGAAGCCCGCGGCATCGCCGTGCAATTCCTCGATGCGGTCATAGACCTCGTTGTCCGATTGCGCGGCGGCGCGGCCGGTAAATGGCGCCGTTGCCAGGAGCATTGCTCCGGCCAGGAGAAGGGCGGCAGAAAGGCGAGACATGACTGGCTTCCGGCAATGAGGTTCTGCAACATTATGCAGTCTCCGCCCGGTATCCGCCTATCCAATTCTGGTGCGGCGCCCGCCTTTCCCGTATAAAAATCTGCCGGGCCTGCTTGACGGCCCGATCGATTTGCCGCATAAAGCTCACGAACCGTACCGTACGGTACGTATATGGGAGCCGTGACCGTGTCTGTGGATACTGCAGAGCCGAGCGAATTTTCGCCGCGCCAGAACGCCGTTCTGGAGCAGGCGCTGCGGCTGCTTGTCGATGGCGGCGAGAAGGCGCTGACGACCTCGGGGGTGGCGCGTGCCGCCAATTGCTCCAAGGAAAGCCTCTACAAGTGGTTCGGCGACCGTGACGGTCTGCTCTCGGCGATGATCGCCTATCAGGCAAGCAAGGTGCGCACCTTCGAGCGCAACGGCGAGCGGCTGACGGCGGCGAGCCTGCACGACCATGTCGTCATCTTCGCGCGCGACCTGCTCGAAGTGCTGGCCGGCGACGTCTCGTTGGCGCTGAACCGGCTCGCCATCGGCCAGTCCCATCGCGACGGCTCGAAGCTCGGCAAGCTGCTGCTCGAACGCGGCCGCCGCCAGATCGACCGTCGCGCCATGGCGCTGATCGATGCCGGCAAGAGGGCAGGGCTCCTGCGCTTTGCCGATGCCGACGAGGCCTATCATACGCTTTACGGCCTTGTGGTCTCCGACCTGCATGTGCGCATGCTGCTCGGCGAACCCGGCCTCAAGGATACCGCGCGCCAGGCGGAGAAGGCGGTGACCGCCTTCCTCCGGCTCTACGGCACGGAAAAGGTACTGGCGGAGATGCCGGCTCTCGGCTGATTTCGCCTTAAGACAGTCAACAGGACAAGCACAAGGGAAGGAACTTCAAATGCGCGTCTATTACGATCGTGATGCCGATCTCAACCTCATCAAGGCCAAGAAGGTCGCCGTCATCGGCTACGGCTCGCAGGGCCGCGCTCACGCGCTGAACCTGAAGGACAGCGGCGCCCAGAACCTCGTCATCGCTCTCAAGGCCGGTTCGCCGACCGTCAAGAAGGCGGAAGCCGACGGCTTCAAGGTCATGACGGTTGCCGAAGCCGCCGGCTGGGCCGACCTGATGATGATGGCGACGCCGGACGAGCTGCAGGCCGACATCTACAAGGCCGATATCGCGCCGAACATCCGCGACGGTGCTGCGATTGCTTTCGCCCACGGCCTCAACGTTCACTTCGGCCTGATCGAGCCGAAGGCTTCCGTCGACGTCGTCATGATCGCGCCGAAGGGCCCGGGCCACACGGTTCGCGGCGAATACCAGAAGGGCGGCGGCGTTCCCTGCCTCGTCGCCGTTCACCAGAACGCCTCCGGCAACGCCCTTGAACTCGCTCTCTCCTACGCCTGCGGCGTCGGCGGCGGCCGTTCCGGCATTATCGAAACCAACTTCCGCGAAGAGTGCGAAACCGACCTCTTCGGCGAACAGGTCGTTCTCTGCGGCGGTCTCGTCGAGCTCATCCGCGCCGGTTTCGAAACGCTCACCGAAGCAGGTTACGCGCCTGAAATGGCCTATTTCGAGTGCCTGCACGAAGTGAAGCTGATCGTCGACCTGATCTATGAAGGCGGCATCGCCAACATGAACTACTCGATCTCCAACACGGCCGAGTGGGGCGAATACGTCACGGGTCCGCGCATCATCACCGAAGAGACCAAGGCCGAGATGAAGCGCGTCCTCAAGGACATCCAGACCGGCAAGTTCACCTCCGAGTGGATGCAGGAATACCGCTCCGGTGCTGCCCGCTTCAAGGGCATCCGCCGCAACAACGACAGCCACCAGATCGAGGAAGTCGGCGCCAAGCTGCGCGGCATGATGCCCTGGATCGGCAAGAACAAGCTGGTCGACAAGTCGGTCAACTAAGCGATTTTCAAGAGCGCGCCGCATCGAACCTGGTTCATGCGGCGCGCTTTGCAGTTTTGCCTCCCTGCATGTCGTGCAGCCAAGCCGTTGCCTTCGGTTGCGGCTTTCTGCTTGCGTCGCACTAGCCGGACATAAGGACGCAGCGGTCGAAGCGCCGGCCGCAACGTCAGCGGCTGGAGCCATGATGACGAGATCGCTGGTCATCGGCAACGACGGCGACTTCACTGCCACGTCAGGCAAGTGGGAAGTGCTCCTCAAGTGCTGCGATCCCTCGGTTGCGGCCGTCGGCGACCTTTTCGACCGAAACGACCAAGAACGGCTGGTTCGGCATGCCCGATACGTGTGCCGTCGATGTTGCTGGCCGCCTCTGGGTGTCGACGGATGGCAACAGCAACAAGCCCACCGGCCGCACCGACGGACTATGGGCCGTCGATACGGAAGGGGCGGCGCGCCACCTCGAAACCGTTCTTCCGCGTGCCGGTCGGCGCCAAAATGTGCGGCCCGCTCTCTTCACGCCGGATGACGAAACCGCCTTCGTCGCCGGCAGCATCCTGGCGATGGCGGCGAGGACTGGCCGGGCCATGGACCGCCCATCCTATTACGAGGACGTTTCGGCCCGCTGGCCGGACTTCAAACCTGATATGCCGGTGCGTCCTGCGGTCGTTGCGATACCAAGGCCGGCGGCGGCAAGATTGCAGTCTGACGACAGGAAACGCCGCGTCGAGCCTTGGGGCGAGTGGCGGTCAGGCTGCCAATTCACTGCGAATGCCATAAGCGGCCGGGACGAGCCCCTCTTCCGGCCACCTTTATGAGCTGTCGCCGCGCCGGTATCGCGTTATGCGGCCCTCAGCGCCATACGGTGATCCACCGCGTCGTCTTGCCGTCATAGCCGCTGCCGTCGCTTTCGCTGATGGCAATGTCGCGCCAGCCGCCTTTGGTCAAAAGCTCTGACAGCCACTCTGAGGAGGGGTAGTTGTAGTAGCGCCCGAAACCGTCATGGCCTTCTGCTTCGCCTGCCTTGAAGCTTGCATGAAGGCGGCCGCCGGTCCTGAGCGCACCGCGAATGCGGGCGAAAACGTCGGCGAGCTCGGATCTCGGAACATGGAGCAGGCTCGCATGCGCCCAGACGCCGTCGTAGGCGCTTTCGGCGTCGAGCTGCTGAAACAGCATGACCTTGACCGGCCTGCCGATTAGCATCTCCGCCTGCCTTGCAAGCTCCGCCGAGCCGTCGGTCGGTGTCACGTCGAAACCCTGCGACAGCATGTAGGCGCTGTCCTGCCCGCCGCCGCAGCCGAGTTCGAGGATTGCGGCACCCGGTGCGAGCCGCGCGAGGAAGGCATCGAGCTGCTGCTTTGGCAGGCTGCGCGCCCGATTTGCATAAATCTCGGCGTTTTCGTCGTAGAAGGCGGAGGTGCTGTCACGGTGCATGCGGAGCGTCCGATCCCCAAGGTCTGTTGGATTGAAGGTGTCTCTCCGAAGGCGGTCGGCGCACGACCGAGTTCAGGTCGGGATGAGGCGCGTCCAGCCATGCTGATCGTTCGTTACACCCTTCTGCAGACTGACGAGCTGCTGGCGCAGTTCGCTGGTCAATTTGCCGGTCTGTCCGTCTCCGATCAGAAACTCGCCGCCGGCATGTCGAACCAGGCCGATGCCCGCCAGGACTGCGGCGGTGCCGCAAGCGAACGCTTCGGCCAGTCTGCCGCTGGCAGCGTCGTCTTGCCATTCCGTAAACGAGTAGGGGCGCTGCTCGACGCGCAATCCCCTCTCTTCGGCGAGCACGATCACGGAGGCCCGGGTGATGCCCGGCAGGATCGTGCCGCCAAGGGGCGGGGTGACCACCGATCCATCGTTCATCACGAAGAAGACGTTCATGCCGCCGAGTTCCTCGACCCAACGATGCTCTGCGGCGTCGAGGAAGACGACCTGATCGCAACCTTTCTTCGACGCCTCGGCTTGCGCCACGAGACTGGCTGCGTAGTTTCCGCCGCATTTTGCAGCACCGGTGCCGCCGGCGGCTGCACGGGTGTATTCGGTCTCGACCCAAAGGGAGACGGCCTTGGCGCCGCCCTTGAAGTAGGCGCCGACCGGAGAGGCGATGATGCAGAAGACATATTCCTGAGCCGGACGAACGCCGAGAAACGCCTCGTTGGCGAACATGAAGGGGCGGAGGTACAGGCTGGCATCGCCGGACGGTATCCAGGCCTTGTCGACGCGCACCAATTCTTCAACCGCCTTTAGGAAGAGTTCTTCCGGTACGGGCGGCATCGCCATGCGGGTCGCCGACTGCGCGAAGCGGCGTGCGTTCTCTTCAGGCCGAAAGAGCAGAATCCGGCCATCGTCCGCCTTGTAGGCTTTCATGCCCTCGAAGATTTCCTGCGCGTAGTGCAGCACGGCGCTCGCAGGATCGAGCTCCAGGGGCCGCCTCGGCGTAACCTTCGCATCGTGCCAGCCCTTCTCGGCCGTCCATCGTGCCAGGACCATATGATCCGTGAAGAGCTTGCCGAAGCCGGGCGCCTCCAGCGCCTTAATACGTTCGGCGTCCGAGACGGGAGACTTGTGGAGTTCGATTTTGATTTCCTGAGAGGCCGACGTCACGGTCATTGCTGCACCTTGATAGTAAATTGAAGAGTGGCGGCGACACTACCGCCGCCGAGCCGGTCTTGGAAAGGTCTGAATCAGTCGGTTCCGGCTTTGATCGGAGGAATAATCGCTTGATGTGGCTGCTGTCGAGCAAATACGGGACCGAGCGGCTTCGATATCGGATGGCGTCAATATCCAGGGAGATCCGGAACATCCAAGGCTTTGGAATATGAGGTCTTCCAACATGTCACCACGACAAGAAAATAGGTCAGTATTATTGACATAATTTCCGCCGCATGGTTTGTCGGCCGTATTATAGAAAAATACGAGGAAACCCCATGCTGAACTGGGACACCATGTTTGCATCGCGCTCGTCGCGCATGCGCGCATCCGAAATTCGCGAGCTCCTGAAGCTTCTCGACCGGCCCGAAATCATCTCCTTTGCCGGCGGCATTCCCGATCCGGCGCTGTTTCCGGATCAGGAATTCAAGCAGGCCTACGCCGATATTTTCGCCGGTCCTGCCGTCAATTCGGCGCTGCAATATTCGGTCAGCGAAGGCTACAAGCCGCTGCGCGAATGGTTGGCCAAGCAGATGGCGGCCCTCGGCATTCCCTGCGAACTCGACAACATCTTCATCGTCTCCGGTTCGCAGCAAGGGCTCGATTATCTCGGCAAGCTGTTCCTGTCGCCTGATGATACTGCGCTGGTCACCTGGCCGACCTATCTCGGCGCGCTGCAGGCCTTCAACGCCTATGAGCCGGCCTATGACCAGCTGACGCCAGGCGGCAACCGGACACCGGAATCCTACCGCGCGGCGGCAGCCGCCGCCGGCGGCAAGGTGAAATTTGCCTATCTCTCCGCCGATTTCTCCAATCCGACCGGTGAAACGGTCGATCTCGCCGGCCGCAAGCAGGTACTGGCGCTTGCCGAAGAACTCGATGTCGCCGTTATCGAGGACGCCGCCTATCAGTCGCTGCGCTTCGACGGCGAGCCGATCCCGCCGATCCTGGCGCTGGAGATTGCCGAAAAGGGCCATATCAACGATACCCGCACGATCTATTGCGGCAGCTTCTCCAAGACATTGGCGCCCGGTCTTCGCGTCGGCTTCATCGTCGCCAATGCGCCCGTCATCCGCAAGCTGGTGCTGATGAAGCAGGCGGCCGACCTGCATTCCTCGACCATCAACCAGATCGCGATCAGCCATGTCGCCGAGCGCGGATTCGATGCCCAGGTCGCCAAGATCAACGCCGCCTACAGCCATCGCCGCGACTGCATGCTGGCGGCCCTCGAAAAGTATATGCCCAAAGGCACGAGCTGGACGAAGCCGGAAGGCGGCATGTTCATCTGGGTCACGCTGCCGGAAGGCATGGATGGCGCCAAGCTCCTGGCGAAATCGCTCGAAATCGCCAAGGTCGCCTTCGTACCCGGCAAGGCCTTCTTCGCCGACGGCTCCGGCGTCAACACCTTCCGCGTCAGCTTCTCCTGCGCCAACGAGGAGATGATCGAGGACGGCATTGGCCGGTTGGGCAAGCTGATTGCCGATGAGATCGACGGGTGACCGGGAGGGATGAGAAGAGGCAGTGACATTCACCGCCGTCCCCATTCCTGTTAGTGTGCTCGTCACAGGACTCCAGCCACGGCGCGTCCCCGCGGTGATTTACTCTTATTCGTGAAAGACTCTCTCGTGCCCAAGGACTTGGGCACGCTGGATTCCTGTGACGAGCGCTTCCGCCTTCTTCTCTCAGAGGAAAGGGGTAAGCGTTTATCCTTCCATTGCCATACTTTTCGCAAATCAGTGCACCAGCACCCAATCAGAAAATCGTCGTCCAGCCCTCGTTCGCGGTTTCGCTCTTGCCGTAGCCGACGCGGTCGGCAACCGCGCCGTCGGTGTTGCGGAGGATGATGTCGCCGCCGCGGTTGGCGAGCTGCGGGCCGCCGGCTGCGGCATCGAGCGCGATGGTGCGGATCTCGCCTGCGGCAAGCGTTCCCGATAGCGTCTGCGTCCGGCCGTTTTCGTCCTCCAGCTTCCAGCCGTCGAGCGACACCGACATATCGGAGCGGTTGATCAGCGTCACCGTTTCGGCCTCGGTGCCGCCTTCGCCATTCACCGGATTGATCAAGGCGGCGATGATGCGCAACGACGAGGCGACGACCGGCTGCGGCCGGCGCGTGCCTTCGCCGCGGCCCTGGCCGCCGCGGTTTTCGGAGACGGGGTGGCCGGTCTCAGCATCGGTGTTCCAGTTCTGCGACTGGAAGCAGAGGAAGATCGCCGCCCATTCGTCGGTATCGGTGAAATGGACGAGCAGCGCCCCGTCCTGGTTCGGGCCGTTGGTGGCCTTGAAGCTGCCGCCGTCACCCTGGTTCATGTGGATGTCGTGGATGCCGTTGCCCGGCTCGAAATCGAAATATTGATCGGGCTTGCCGTGCTCCGGCCCCCAGGCTTCGCCGAAGGCATAGAAGTGGATGTCGGGATCGGTGATGCCTTCCTCGACGATCGGCTCGATGAATTCCCTCAGATCGTTCTTCGGGCCGGAGAGCTGGAAGGGTGCGACATCCATATCCTCGCGTTCGATCAGGCCGCCGCGGACATAATCGATCGCAAGCTCCGGGCGGTCTTTGCGGATGTCGGTCAGGCCCATCGGCAGAGCTTCGAGCGCCTCCGTCAGTGCCGCGTGTTTGAAATCGACGATATTGGCGTAGAGCAGGTCGTGGGGCGACATCTTCGAGCGGACGTTCAGCGCAATGCGGTAACTGACGCCGTCCGCCTCGATGCGGATCTCGATATGGGGATCGTTGTCGTCATCGAGGGCGAGCGCGCTCGCCGTACCCTTCAGGACCTTGTAATTCTTCAGCATGAGAACCTCGCTGCGGTGGCGGGATCTCATGCTAGCACCGATAAAGTGCATCTTTTGTGACGCGTATCCTCCGCCGTGCAGGCCTCGGCTGCTATTGCTCGAGGTGCGGGCCGAAGAGTTCGAGGTCGGCTTCACCCAATCGGTCGCTTGCCGTGTTCAGCTGGTGCCAATAGGGGTAGAGGATCGGCGGCAGGCTGACGGCGTCCAGGCGCTTGCGCTCTTCTTCCGTCAGCTTCAGCTCGGCAGCGGCGATGTTGTCGCGAAACTGGACTTCGGTGCGCCCGCCAATGATGACCGAGGTGACCGCCTTGCGGCCGATCAGCCAGGCGAGGGCAATTTGAGCGGCTGAGACGCCGCGCTCTTCGCCGATCGCCACCAAGGTCTCGACGATGTTCCAAAGGCGGTTTTCGTCGCGGATCGGCGGTTCGGTCCAGCCGGCGAACTGGCGGGTGCCTTCGGGTGCTGCCTGGTTGCGGCGGTGCTTGCCGGAGAGCAGGCCGCCGGCCAGCGGGCTCCAGACCAGGACGCCGAGGCCCTGGTCGATCGAGATCGGCAGCAGCTCGTATTCGGCGTCGCGAGCTTCCAGCGTATAGTGGATCTGCTGGCTGACGAAGCGCTGGTATTTGTGCTCGTTCGCGATGCCGAGCGCTTTCATGATGTGCCAGCCGGAATAGTTGGAGCAGCCGACATAGCGCACCTTGCCCTGCCGGATCAGCGTGTCGAGCGCTTCCATCGTCTCTTCGAGCGGCGTCTGCCCGTCCCATTCATGCACCTGATAGAGGTCGATGACATCGGTCTTCAGGCGTTTCAGGCTTGCCTCGCATTCGCGGATCAGGTGGTAGCGCGAAAGACCCCGGTCGTTCGGACCGTCGCCCATGCCGAAGCGGGCCTTGGTTGCGAGCAGCACGCCCTGCGGCCGCTTGCCGGCGAGCGCCTCGCCGATGATGTTTTCGCATTCGCCCGATGAATAGACGTTGGCGGTGTCGATCAGATTGATGCCGGCGTCGATACACATATCGATCATCTTTTTCGCCTCGGATACGCCGAGATCGCCGACCATCTTCGCCCAGCCGACGCCGCCGAAGGTCATCGTGCCCATGGTCAATGTCGAGATTTTCAGGCCGGAGCGGCCGAGCAGACGATATTCCATTGAAACTCCTCCTTCATCGAAACACGATTGACGTACCTCAGCGCGGCCGAATGGCAATGGCGGCGTGGTTCACGCCTGCGTGAGGCTTGGGCAAGATTGCGGGCGCCGGCATCTTCGGGCCGCGTGGCGGTGATGACCGATCGCGCGTGCCGGCAGCCGATAGATCCTACAATATGCTATCGGCTTTTCGAACGAAAATCGTCGCAGCGGCGCGGGGAGGCGGACTCGCGTCAGACCTCGCCCTTATCCTTGTTGTGAATGGTGTCGCGGATCGAAGCGATCGTGTCCCTGATCTTGCCGACAGTCTCGGCGTCGAGGCCGACAGCTTTGCCGATGCAGTCGAACACATGGGTGGCGCGGCTTTTCAGGGCCTGCCCCTCTTGCGTCAGGCGCAAGAGCACCTGGCGTTCGTCGGCGGGATTTCGGTTGCGGGTGACGAGGCCGACATTTTCCAGCCGCTTCAGCAGCGGGGTGAGGGTGCTGGAATCGAGGAAAAGCGTCTCGCCGAGATCTTTCACCGTGCGGTCGTCACGCGCCCACAGCGCTGTCATGACGAGGAATTGCGGATAGGTCAGATCCAATTCGTCGAGCAGGGGACGGTAAAGCTGGTTGAAAGCGTGGCCGGCTGAATAGATCGAAAAGCAAAGCATTTCATCGATCTTGGGCACGGCGGCGAGATCATTCGATGTGGTGTCTTTCATCACGCTCTCCTTCGGCTCAATATAATTTGTGCGCGATCTGTTTGCAAGCTATTGACGCCCCGGAAGAGATGCACTAAATAGATCGTGTACAAATAAATCGCTTACAAATTAAATGACGAACGCGAGAAGCGGGAAGCGCCCCAAACCCGCTTCGGCTCCTCCGACACTCAACCGACGAAAGGAAATAACCAATGTTCAAGTTTGCTGCTGCCGTCGCCCTGGCGGGCGCTCTGTTCTCCGGTGCTGCCGTTGCTCAGCCGGCGAAGCCGACCGTCGTCCTCGTCCATGGCGCCTTTGCCGATTCATCCAGCTGGAACGGCGTCGTCGAAATCCTGCGCAAGGACGGCTTCCCCGTCGTAGCGGCCGCCAATCCGCTGCGCAGCGTTGCCAATGACGCTGCCTATGTCTCCGACGTCGTCGGCAGCATCGCCGGCCCCGTGGTTCTCGTCGGCCATTCCTATGGCGGCCAGGTCATTTCGACCGCGGCCAATGGCCATCACAACGTGAAGTCGCTGGTCTATGTCGCGGCCTTCGCGCCGGAGGCAGGGGAATCGGTTGCCGATCTCGCCGGCAAGTTTCCGGGCGGCACGCTAAGCGGAGCGCTGGCGGCCCCGGTGAAACTCAGCGGCGGCGGTGTCGATCTCTATATCGACCAGGCGAAGTTCCATGATCAGTTCGCCAGCGACGTGCCGGCCGAGCAGGCGGCCCTGATGGCGGCCGGCCAACGCCCGGTCACCGAGGCCGCGCTGACCGACAAATCCGGCGAGCCGGCCTGGAAGAAGCTGCCGTCGTGGTTCGTCTACGGCACCGGCGACAAGAACATCCCGGCCGCAGCCCTCGGCTTCATGGCCGAGCGGGCAGGGTCCAAGCGGACCGTCGTCGTCGATGGCGCCTCCCATGTCGTGATGGTTTCGCAACCGCAGAAGGTGGCAGAACTCATCGAGGAAGCTGCGAAGTAGAGTTCGTTCAAACGGCCATGGCACGCAAGCGCCGTGGCCTTGCTGCACCGGCGGCAAGGCGGCGATTTTTGACTTGTGGCGGCCTGTCACATCGCTGTCAACGACCCCTAATAAGGGAGGGGTGACGCAATCCCGAGGACTCCTCCCTATGAAGACGATCGTTTCCGCCGCAGCCCTTCTCGCCGCGAGCCTGCTTGCCATTCCGGCTTCGGCCGCAAACCTCGTTCTTTACACCAGCCAGCCGAACGAAGACGCGCAGGCGACGGTCGATGGCTTCATGGCCGCCAATCCCGATATCAAGGTCGACTGGGTGCGCGACGGTACGCCGAAGATCATGGCCAAGCTGCAGGCCGAGATCCAGGCCGGCAACCCGGTCGCCGACCTTCTCCTGATCGCCGACATGGTGACGCTGGAGCGCCTGAAGGAAGAGGGTAAGCTGCTCGCCTACAAGTCGCCGGAAGCCGTCCAATACGACGCCTCGCTCTATGACGCCGACGGCTACTATTACTCGACCAAGCTGATCACCACCGGCATCATGTACAACACCTCGGCCGGCATGAAGCCTGCGAGCTGGAAGGATCTGACCAAGCCGGAAGCCAAGGGCCTCGTCACCATGCCGAGCCCGCTTGCTTCGGGTGCGGCCCTCATCCATGCCCAAACGCTTGCCGCGGTTCCCGGCCTCGGCTGGGACTTCTACAAGTCGCTTCAGGCGAACGGCGCGATCGCCGCCGGCGGCAATGGCGGCGTCCTGAAGTCGGTCGCCTCGGGCGAGAAGGCTTACGGCATGGTCGTCGACTACCTGCCGATCCGCGAGAAGGCCAAGGGTGCCCCGGTCGAATTCGTCTTCCCGAGCGAAGGCGTTTCCGCCGTCACCGAGCCGGTCGGCATCCTCGCCAGCAGCAAGAATGCCGAGGCCGCCAAGAAGTTCGTCGATTACGTGCTCTCCGAAAAGGGCCAGGAAGGCTTCCTCAAGCTCGGCTATATCCCGGCCCGGAACGGCATGAAGGTGCCGGAAGGCTTCCCGGCGCGCGACACGATCAAGGTCCTGCCGGTCAATGCCGCAGAAGCGCTGAAGAATACCGACCAGGATCTGAAGACCTTCTCGGGCATCTACGGCTCGAACTGATCTCTTCATGCCAGGCTATGTCAGAGTAGGAAACAGCCAGCCCGCCTGGCTGTTTCCTTTTATCATCATTACCGTCCTGATCCTCAGCGTGCTGCCGCTCGCTCGCCTCGCCATGGTCGGGATCGCGGCCTTCGCCAGCGGCGGCGTCACCGATGTGCTGGCCGATCCGGCGCTCTGGCAGGCCACCTATTACACCATCGTCACCTCCGTTCTCGGCACGATCGTCTCGCTCCTGATCGGCTGTCTCTTTGCCTTCCTGCTGACGCTGACGGATATTCCGGGCAAGGGGCCGCTCAGCTTCTTCTTCGTGCTGCCGATGATGATCCCGCCGCAGGTGACGGCGCTTGCCTGGGTGCAGATGTCGGGGCCGTCGAGCCCGCTGCTGAAGGCGCTTTCGCTAGCGCCGCCGCTCGGCTCGCCGCAGCCGCTCTATTCCGTCGGCGGCATCGCGCTGCTCTATGGCGTCCAGCATGCGCCGCTCGTCTACCTCGCGCTCAGGGCCGGGCTGATGACGCTGCCGCGCGACGGCGTCGAGGCCGCGCGGCTTTCCGGCGCCTCCAGTTTTCGGGTCTTCCGCGACATCATCCTGCCTCTGTCGCTGCCCGGCATCATCGCGGGTGCGGCGATCTCTTTCGTCTCCTGCACCGGCAATTTCGGCATCCCCGCCATTCTCGGCATTCCCGCCTCGATCTTCACGCTGCCGACATTGATTTTCACCAAGCTTTCCGCCTTCACCAGCCGCACCTTCGGCGACGTCGCCGTGCTGTCGGCGATCATCGCGATGATCTCGGTCGCCGGGCTGATGATCCAGGACCGGGCGCTCAGAGGCCGCGATTACCGCGTCATCGGCCTGTCCGGGGCGAGTGCGGCCTTCGAGCTCGGCGCCTGGCGGTTCGTCTTCACGCCGCTCCTCTGGGCGATCCTGTTCTTCATGCTCGCCGCACCCTTCTTCGCGCTCGTCGCCGGCGCGCTGGTTCCGGCCTACGGCGTGCCGCTCACCTTCAAGACCATGTCGCTCTATGCCTTCGAGGAGATCCTCTTCCGGCAGGCGGTGACGCGCACGGCTTTCGTCAACTCGATCTCGCTTGCTGGCGCCACCGCCGCTTGTCTCCTGGTGGTGACCGTGCTTGCGGCCTATATGCTGACGCGGCGCAAGGATGCGGCCTCCCGGATCATCGCGAGCCTGATCGAGATACCCTATTCGCTGCCCGGCATCGTCATGGCGGTTGCCTTCATCCTGGTCTTCGCCGCCCCCATCCCCTTCCTCCACATCTCGCTCTACGGCACGATCTGGATCATCCTCATCGCCTATTTCTCTTCCTTCTTCGCCGTCAGCCTGAAGCCCGTGGTCAGCGCCTTCCACCAGCTCGATCCGGCGCTGGAGGAGGCGGCACGGCTTTCCGGCGCCGGCTTCTTCCGAAGGCTTTCCGACATCATTGTGCCGCTGATAGCGCCGGCCGCAGGGGCCTCCGTCATCCTCGTCTTCCTGATCGCCTGCAACGAGCTGACGATCTCGGCACTGCTCTGGTCGGCCGGCACCCAGACGCTCGGCGTCGCCATCTACAATCTCGACGACAGCGGCAGCTCCGACCTTGCCTCGGCGCTCTCGGTGCTGGTCGTCCTCATGGTCGTCGTCATGATGCTGCTGCTCGAACTCCTGGCGAAACACCTGCCGAAAGGGGTGGTCCCATGGCGAAACTGATCCTCAACCGGGTGGCCAAGGATTTCGGTACCGGCCGCGCGGCCGTCAGCGATGTCTCGCTCGATGTGCGCGAGGGCGGCTTCCTGGCGCTGCTCGGGCCTTCCGGCTGCGGCAAGACGACGGTTCTGCGCATGATCGCCGGTTTCGAGACGCCCTCCGACGGCTCCATCCATCTCGGCGAGCGGCTGCTTGCCGATGCTGCCTAATCGCTGCCGCCCGAGAAGCGCAACATGGCGATGGTCTTCCAGTCCTATGCGCTCTGGCCGCATATGAGCGTCGCCGACAATGTCGGCTATCCCCTGAAGGTGCGCGGCGTCTCCGGCGAGGCATACCGAACGAAAGTCGGCGAGGCGCTTTCCACCGTGCGGCTTGCCGATTATGCCGAGCGGCGGCCGGCCGATCTCTCCGGCGGCCAGCGCCAGCGCGTGGCGCTCGCCCGCTGCCTGGTGACATCGCCCGACGTCGTCCTCCTCGACGAGCCGCTCGCCAATCTCGACCGGCACCTGAAGCAGGAGATGGAGGAGACGTTTAGAGAATTTCACCAACGCTCGGGCGCGATGATGATCTACGTCACCCACGACCAGAGCGAGGCGATGGCGCTCGCGACCGACGTCGCCGTCATGTCGGAGGGGCGCCTGCTGCAGGTGGCGCCGCCGGCCGAAATCTATGCCCGGCCGGAAGGGCGCATCGTCGGCGGCCTGATCGGACGCGGCGCGATCCTGACGCTGCCGGTGATGGGCAGCGAACGCCATCTGGAGTGGCACGAGCTGCAGGACGCGCTGCAGGCGGCCAATACCGGTGGTGCCGATATTCTGGTGCGGCCGGAAGATGTGCTCATCGGCGGCGAGGGAGCTCGTGCGACCGTCGAATCCGTGCTTTTCGAGGGCGAGCGCTACGCCGTCAAGCTGACCCTCCGCAACGGCCAGACGCTGCGCGCCTTCAGCCGCGTGGCTGTCGTGACTGGTGAGGCCGTGCGCGTCGTCATCCGCGCAGGCTGGCGACTTTGATGGAGCTGCCTAGAACAGGGGACGGTTCAAAGCCGAACACATGAATCGCCGGGAGGAAGCATCCCTGACGAGCCCAAGGGCCACCGAGGGGAGCTGGCTCTTGAAGCGTCATGAGGTCGAGCGAGGGCGTCTATCAGCAGCTTGAGCAGCCGCGGGTTTCGTGGTCACCGACGACACGCGGCCGATGGCGGCGCTGGCGATCCCCATCGGTAAAGATTTGCAGAGCGTGTTGCAAATTATAGTTGGCAACATAGCTAAAGTCTATCATGAATAGTGGTCCTAGCTGCAAATGCCAGTTCGGAGTGGCGGAGTGTTCGCAGACTTCTTTTTTCTATGCAGAAGTATCGTTGATTAATGGGTGTGTCGTCACTTACGAATTCGCTTGCCAAATGCGGTTAATAATCTCTCGTTGAACTTGGCCACGAGCGTGAGTGGAACAATCTACTTCACCCTACTATTGGGCAGGATTTGGCCTGTGCCCATGTGAACTGAATCAGGAGATTATTATCGCTATGACGCAATCGGAAAATGCAAGGGTCTGGGCCAGCCGCGCCTTCATGGACTCAACACGGATCAAGGCGTTTACCGCTGATCTGTTGCCGACGGGCATGAGTCTTGGCCAGATGGCCGAGTTGAACGAAGCCGGCGAGCCGATGTCCGCCGAGCATTTTCCAAAGGAGATATTTGCCAAGTATCCCGACAAGAAGGAAAAGAAGCTGGCGGATCTCGTGCTTGCCGCAGGCGCGGTAGTGGTTTCAGCGGCCTGCGCCGAAGTGCTCCGCCAATTCGAGCTTGGGCATTCCTCGCTCTATCCGATCAAGCTTTTCCAGCATGACCGCAAGACGCCGGTGGAGGGTGATTATTTTTGTCTCAACATCGGCGAGCGCAAGGACACTTTCCTGCGCCAGTATTCACAAAAGGTCATGGAATTTGGCGACGGTACTGTGAGTATGTGGCCGAATCTTCATGACGACGAGGTGGCCGTTAGTCCGGCTGCCCTCGAAGGCCCCGATTTGTGGGTAAGCCCTCCCTTAAACCGCATATTTTTCCTGAGCGGCCGTCTTACGCAGGCTCTGCGGGCGGCCAAAATGGGCCGGGTTTTTGGTTTCGCGCCTGCCGTATCGTCGAAGGCGACTAAATCGTCTGAGGGACGGGTCAGTGGCGGCGCCTTTTGCCAGCCGTTGCGCGCCTTCAGCCGCGCGGCTGTCGTGCCGGATGATGCAGTGCGGGTCCATCCGCGCCGGCTGGCGGCTCTGAGGGAGGCGGGCTATCGCATTCGAGCTCGGCAAAAGCCATGCCTGTCCGCAACTTTCTTGGTCCCGCCACCTTTCCCTGTGGCAATTGCCGGTTAAGGTACCGCCCGCAACCGGATTCCCGCCATGTCGCTTCGCCTCGCCACTTTCAATGTCGAAAACCTGCTGACCCGTTTCGATTTCACCGGCTTCCGCAACCAGCTGCGCCAGGACCGCGTCATCAAGCTTTTCGAGGTCAATAGCGAGGGCATCTATCAGCAGCTCGAACAGGCGCGGGTGATTGCCGCCACCGACGACACCCGGCAGATGACGGCGCTCGCCATCGCGGATGCGGATGCCGACATTCTCTGCTTGCAGGAAATCGACAATATGGCGGCGCTGCAGGCCTTCGAATATGGCTATCTCTTCCGCATGGTCGGAAACGGCTACCGCCAGAAATTCCTGGTCGAGGGCAATGACAGCCGCGGCATCGATGTCGCCGTCTTGATGCGCGAGGAAACGCGCGACGGCCAGAAGATCGAGCTCAAGGACATCAGAAGCCATGCGATGACGACCTATCGCGACTTCGATCTCTTCGATGAGGACCTGGCGCTCACCAACCGCATCGACGACAAGATCTTCAAGCGCGACTGCCTGGAGCTCGATCTTCTGATCGGCGGCCGGCCGTTCTCGCTCTATGTCGTGCATTTCAAATCGATGGGTAATCCGCGCGACGGGCTGGATGGGCGGCAATCGACACTGCCGCTCCGTCGCGCCGAGGCGCGCGCGGTGCGCCGCATAATCGAGGACAGGTTCGGCGCCGGCCGCACCGCCAAGAAGAGCTTCGCCATCTGTGGTGATATGAACGATTATCAGGAGCGCGTCGACGTTGTCGGCCGGCGCGGCGCCGGTTATCGTTTCGAGCATCAGCTAGAAGCCGAAAGCGCGCTCGACGTGTTCAGTCATGACGGCTTTGCCGAAAATGTCGTGGTCCGTCGCCAGCCGCTTGACCGCTGGACGCTCTATCACGCGCGCGGACCGCAGGAGCAGCACCTTTGCCAGCTCGATTATATCTGGCTTTCGCCGGCACTTGCCGCCCATAATAGCGGCCGTCTGCCCGAAATCATCCGCAACGGCCAACCCTACCGCACCGTCTTTCCGCCAGGCCAGGAGGTGGAGCGATATCCACGCACCGGCTGGGACCGGCCGAAAGCCTCCGATCATTGCCCCGTCGTCATGACACTGGATCTCCCATGAAAACAAATTTGAACTTGAAATTTCCGACCGGCGATATTTCCGGTGATTTTGTGGACTGGCCGCCGGAAGCGACCGTTTTCCCGATCGCCGGCGTCGACCTGCGTGTGCTGCCCGGCACCCATCCCTTCGTCCTCGCTGAGGAAGCGGCAATCCGTGAAAACTGGGCGAAGGAAACCGCCGCCAACCCGGCGCTGTTCGACGGCCGCCTGGTGTTCCAGCAGCGGCTGTCGTTCAGCGAAGAGGGGATTGCGGGCGAGGGCTACGTCACTCCATTTTCTGCCTTCATGTGGTGGCGCCGGCAGCCGCAGCGCCAAGGCGGCCTGCACATCTTCGCCTATCCGGTGCTCGAAAGCTCCGACGGCGCCCTCGTGGCGATCCGCATGGGCGCGCATACCGCCAATCCCGGTCAGGTCTATTTCGCGGCCGGCTCGCTGGAGCCGGAGGATATCATCGACGGGCGCTGCGACATCGAGGCCAATATGCGCCGCGAAGTTCACGAGGAGACCGGACTGGACCTGGCCGACGCGGTCGCGGGGGAAGGGCTCTTTGCCAGCCATGCCAGGCGCACGGTGACGCTGCTCAGGCTCTTCCGCTTCGACCTGACGGCAGACGAGATGGTGAAGCAGATCGAGGCCCACATGCTGGTCGCCGAGGACAAGGAAATCGCAGGTGCGGCGGCGATCCGTTCGGCCGATCCCGCCGCCCATCCCTATAACGTCTCCATGCTGCCCGTCATCGACTGGTATTTCGGAAAGGGTAACCGGCGTTAGCGCCTTGCACTCAGCCGTTTGGTCGGGCAGGTTGACGGCGCGATGACGATTCAGGGAGGCCGATGTGGCGCGAAGCTACAGCGTCTATGACGTGTTCACCGATCGAAAGCTTGCCGGCAACCCGCTGGCGGTGGTCTTCGACGGAGACGATCTCAGCGACGAGGCGATGCAGGCGATCACCCGGGAGATCAATCTCTCGGAGACGGTTTTCGTGCAGCCTTCGACCAATCCCGCCTATGCGGCGAAGCTCCGGATCTTCACGCCTGGCCGCGAACTGCCCTTTGCCGGCCATCCGACGGTCGGCACGGCGATCGCGCTGGCGGAAAGGGCTCATGGTGCCGCGGCGGTCGATCTCGTTACCGTGCTCGAGGAAAATGTCGGGCCGGTGCGTTGCGCCGTGCGGCTGAGGGAGGGCGAGGCGAGCTTTGCCGAATTCGACCTGCCGCGCAAATCGCAGCAGGCCGTCATGCCGCTCGACAAACTCGGCATCGCCGACGCTTTATCACTGAAGGTCACCGAGATCGGCTTTGAAAATCACGTTCCTTCGCTCTGGAGCGCCGGGGTTCCGTTCCTGCTCATTCCAGTGCACGATGTCGGCACGGCGCAGCGGGTGGAATTCGATCCGCAGCTCTGGGAAAAGATCGTGCCCTTCGTCGATGGCGCGCTGGCCTCGGCCTATGTCTATTGTCGCGGCGGCGTCAACCACGTGGCGAAGTTCCATGCGCGCATGTTCGCCAGCGGCATGGGCATTGTCGAAGACCCGGCCACCGGCGCGGCGGCAGCGGCACTCTCCGGGGCCATCCGCCATTTCGACCGGCTGACGGACGGGCACCACCCGATCATGATCGAGCAGGGCGTCGAGATGGGTCGCCCCTCTTTCATCCACCTGCATATAGACGTCGAAGGCGGGGCGATTTCCAACGCGCGGATCGGCGGTCAAGCGGTGCGGCTGGCCAGCGGCACCCTCGACCTTTGATTTCATAAGAACGCCGCTGCGTCCGACAGGACGCGCTGTGGAAGCTTTATCACTTTGAATCTGCGCATAATCCTTGCGAAGATCGGCGCCGGCTTTCAGGATCGTGCGCCGCATTTCGGCCATGCGGAAAAATCTTTGAGATAAACCAAAGAATTTTCGTCGATGCGCTGGACAAGCCAGCCGATCCTGTTTATACGCCCCGTCACACCGCGCAGCCAAGCGCGAACGGGTGATTAGCTCAGTTGGTAGAGCAGCTGACTCTTAATCAGCGGGTCGTAGGTTCGAGCCCTACATCACCCACCAAATCTCTTGATAAGATTGAGATATTAGAGGTCAAGGCGGGTCTTGCGCCGAAGCGGGCCGCATGCTTAGGACTGGCAGCGGCTGTCTATGCGCGCCCTATCTTTCTTTACCAAGCGGAGGGGTCATGAGAATCGTCGTTTTTGCCGTCGCTCTATCGTTGCCGCTGCCGGCTTTTGCCGCCGGCGCAACGGAGGTCAGAGCGGGTGATCATAGCTGCCGCGAGCTTGCGCAGATCATCCGTCAGAACAAGAAGGTCTTCGTGCGCATGGGGATCGGCGGTCGCAGCTTCCGTTATCCGCCGGCCAGGTGCAATCTGGGTGACAAATACGACACGGCAACGGTCAGGGATGCGGACGGCAAAATGTGCCTTCTCGACTATGAGTGCGTGTACGATCCCCAATCCTTCTACAACAGGATCCCCAAATAAGATCGGAATGCGGGCACCAGAAGGTATGCATTGGCGCCGAGCGACAGGGCAAGAAAAAAGGCCGGGCGAAACTCGCACCGACCCTTCCTCGATTTGTCTCGACAACGGCTGCCAGTACATCCGTGGTCAACCGTCAGAGACAAACTCTATGGCCCTTAGATAAGGCTTGCGTGGCGACGTTCAAGGCCCCGCCGCGGAAAAGAAGCCGGCCTTGGGTCGGCTTCTTTCTGCGACGTTGCGCTTACTGCTGGGCAGGGGCAGCCGGCGGCGTGGCCGGGGCTGGTGCCGGTGCGGGTGCGGGCGTTGCGCTGTTGTCGGTCGGAGCGATCGGCGTAGCCGGCGCCGGCTCGGATTGGGTCGTGGAGGCTGTCGTGTCCGGGGAGGTGCCGGGGGTGCTGCTCCACTGCGAATAGGCGAATGCAGCGACAGCGATCACGGCCAATGCAGCAACCCAGACAACCCACGTATTGCTGGTGCGCGCGGTCGGAGTCGTGCGCAAATCCAGATTCGGATTCAGCGGGCGGTTCGGGTCGTTGGCATTATTGGGGTCGTACGTCATGGTACTTTCTCCTCTTGCGGTGACAAAGAAATGGAGCAAAGAGCATTTTGTTCCATTCTGGAGCCGCGAGGCGAGCAATATCAGGGATTTCCGCCTGCAGCCTGCCAGAATCGGCGCTTAAACCTGCGGCGCGGCCGGTGGGCGATGTCAGCGCACCGCCGCCCTGGCGGGCTGAGCGCTTGACATGGGTGGGTCTCTTTGCGCATGATTTTGCCATGGCGAGCACGGCCGCCTTCAGGCCGAAGAACAGGCCGGCGACGATGCCGACGTTTCCTTTGTAGTCATCTTCTTTCTTCATGTGCCGTTCCCGCTGATCGTGCTCGCAGCCGGCTTTGTCGGCGGCCGGGCCGGGCTTGCCGCCTTCAAGACCGGCGGCGGGCACAAGGCCGGCAGCGGGCCGGTGCTATCGGATGCCGATTCAATGCTGGGCGAGGACATACCGGCGCATGCGCGCCCGAATCTCGCCTGGTCCTTGCGCATGTCGACGGTGCTGCTTGCCCTGTGGCTCATTCCGGTCGCTGCGGTCTACGCGGTCTTCGGGGCGGACAGCGTCTTTGCCGAGATCGGCCTGTTCTTCAGCAAGATGGCTGTCGTCACCTTCGGCGGGGCCTATGCCGTACTTGCCTATGTCGCGCAGGAAGCCGTGCAGCACTTTGGCTGGCTGAAGCCGGGCGAAACGACCCCGGGACCGCTGATCACGGTGGTCCAGTTTGTCGGCTTCATGGGCGCCTACCGCAATCCTGGATCACTGGATCCCATGCAGGCTGCCACGCTTGCAGCGATCCTGACGACATGGGTGACCTTCGTGCCCTGTTTTCTCTGGATATTCCTCGGGGCGCCGTTCATCGAAAAGCTGCGGCAATATCGCGCTGGCAGCGGCAATGTCGGCGATAACGGCGGCGGTGGTCGGGGTCATTCTCAACCTCGCCATCTGGTTTGGCCTGCACACACTGTTTGCCGAGGTTGCCGTCGTCAGCTTTGGCGGCCTGCGGCTCGATATCCCCGTGCTGCAATCGGCCGTGCCGGCGGCAATGGCGCTGTCTGCCGCCGCCGCGATCGCGATCTTCCGGTTCAAGGCTTCCGTCATCGCGACACTGCTCAGCTGCGCCGCCGCCGGAATGGTCTGGACGCTGGCGATAACTGATCACCCCTCTGCTCCCTCGGCGGCAATGCGCTTTGCGAGCATCTTGTCGATGCGCATGCCGTCCATGTCGATAACCTCGAAGCGCCAGCCATCGAAGAGGAAGGTTTCGCCGGCTTCGGGGATGTGCTGAAGCTGATGCAGCGCGAAGCCTGCGAGCGTGTGAAAATCGGCGTCGGGACGATCCTTGAGGCCCAGTCGTTCGAAGGCGTCGAAGGCCGGCATCATCGCGTCGATCAGCAGCGAGCCGTCTTCCCGAACGACGATGTCGGGTTCCTCGTCGGCGCCCGGCAGATCGCCGGCGATGGCTTCCAGCAGGTCTGTCTGGGTGACGATACCCTCGAGGCTGCCATATTCGTCGATGACGATGGCGAGGCGCACGGGCGACGCCTTGAAGCTGTCGATGACGCGCACGACCTTGGTGCCCTCGTGCAGCACCAGGGGTTGCTTGATCACCTCCAGCGGCCGGACCTTGCCGCCGTCGAGGACCTGATCGAGAAGATCCTTCTTCAACACCATGCCGATCGGTTCGTCGATCGAACCGCGGGCGACCAGCAGCTGCTCGTGGCTGCATTCGCGGATCGTTTTCAGGATCTCCGCCTCGCTGTCATCGGCATCGAACCATTCGATGTCGAGACGTGGGGTCATGATGTCCGAGACCGGTCTGTCCCCGATGTTGAATACCCGCTCGACCAATTGCTGCTGCACCGGGTTCAGGAGCCCGGCTTCCTGGCTTTCGGCGACCAGCAACTTCAATTCCTGCGGCGAGTGGAACGAGGATTCCCCGGTTCCGGCGCGAAGGCCGACGGCCCGCAGCACGAGGTTGCCCATGCCGTTGAGGGTAAAGATCGCCGGCTTGAACAATACAAGGAAGAACCCGAGCGGACGCACGACGGCCAGCGAGGTGGCCTCGCTGCGCTGCAGCGCCAGGCTTTTGGGTGCGAGCTCGCCGAGCACGATATGCAGCGCCGTAATGATGACGAAGGCGACGACGATGGCGACGGTATGGGCGCCGGTCGTCGCCCATGGCTCGGGCAGCCAGGAGAGCAGGGGCTCGATCAGATGGGCGAGCGCCGGTTCGCCGACCCAGCCGAGCGCCAGCGACGAGATGGTGATGCCGAGCTGGGTGGCGGCGAGATTGGCGTCGAGATTGTCGACGGCTCGCTGGAGTGCGGAGGCGTTCATGCGGCCTGCCGCAACAAGCTCGGCGACACGGCTGCGCCTGACCGACACCAGGGCAAATTCGGCGGCGACGAAGAAGCCATTGGCGGCGACGAGGAAAAACACGGCTAGTATCCCGACATAGTCGAAGAGCCCGCCCGCGGATTCGGACATATCTTGCCTACCTCTGAATTGACGCGAATCCGAAACTACACGCTGGGGCACGGCTGACAAGGCGCAGCCGTCGTTCTTGCGATGTCGCTCTGCTCATCTTTTCGGCGCTTCGAACAGCTCAATCGGGTTTCCCGCGGGGTCATCCAGCAGGATCTGCTTGCCGCCGTTGCCCTGCACGATGTCATTGCGAAAACGCGCGCCGGCCTGGCGCAGCGTGGCGACCTCGGCCTCGAGATCGGCGACCTCGATCTGGATACGGTTCCATCCGCCGGGCTCCGGTTTTCGCCCGTCCGGCATTGCCTGGGAAGCTCCGCCCGGACCCGTCGGCCGCTGACCAGCAGTCGGAAGCCGTCTCTGGTAAGGATGGCGAAGCTTGGTGCCGGATGAAGTGTGACGGAGAAGCCGAGATGCCTGGTGTAGAATTCCACCGCGGCGTCGACGTCGTCGACGATATAACGCATGCTGATGCCGGGCATGGCTTCCTCCATGGTGTTTTTCGCCATTGCGGGGGAATCCGGCGCGGCGGCCCGATGGGACGCGCGGCGGACGCTCCTGTTTCAAATCTGCGCCTAATCCTTGCGAAAATCGAATCCGATCTTGGTGCTATGCGCCGGCTGCGACGAGCGAGGCCGAACCTGCCGCGAGCAGCAGGACGATGATCCAGGGCGGCGCCTTCCAGACGGTGAGCAGCAGGAAGCCGGTAAGCGCCAGCGCGAAATCCCGCGGCGAAAGCACCGCGCTCGTCCAGACGGGGCTGTAGAGCGCAGCGCCCAGAATGCCGACAACGGCGGCGTTGGCGCCGCGCATGGCCGCCTGCATGGCCGGGCGTGTGCGTAAGCCATCCCAGAAGGGCAACATGCCGTAGACGAGGAGAAGGCCAGGCAGGAAGATCGCGACAAGCGCGATGACGGAGCCCGCCCATCCGTTCGGCGCGGGTGTCATCACCGTGCCAAGATAGGCGGCGAAAGTGAAGAGCGGCCCCGGCACGGCCTGCGTAAGGCCGTAACCGGCGAGGAAGGTTTCGTTTGTCACCCAGCCGGGAGCGACAACTTCCGCCTGCAGCAGCGGTAGCACGACGTGGCCGCCGCCGAAGACCAGCGCACCCGAGCGGTAGAAAGCATCGAAGAGCGCGATCCCCTGATGGCCGGTCGCATTGGCGAGAAGCGGCGGGATGAGGAAGAAGGCGGCAAAGAGGACAAGGGCGATCGCGCCGGCACGGCGCGATACGGGAAAGCCGAGACGGCCGGCAAGCGCTGGCGCATCGGCGCGGCAGAAATAGAGGCCCACCGCCGCTCCAAGTGCGATCGCGCCGATCTGGCCGAATGATCCGCCGACGAAGACGACGATGGCGATCGCCGCCAGCGCAATGCCGGCGCGCTCGCGGTCCGGCGTCAGGCTCTTCGCCATGCCCCAGATCGCCTGTGCGACGACGGCGACGGCAACGAGCTTCAGCCCGTGGAGCAGGCCCTCTGCGACAGGCCCGGTGAAGGCGGCGGCGCCTAGTGCAAAGGCAAAGAGCATGATTGCCGAGGGCAGCGTGAAGCCGCACCAGGCGGCCAGCCCGCCGACAAGGCCTCTGCCCTTGAGGACGCCGAGGGAGAAACCGACCTGGCTGGAGGCCGGTCCGGGCAGAAACTGGCAGAGCGCCACCAGATCGGCATAAGCAGCCTCGTCGATCCATTTGCGCCGCACCACCAGCTCGTCCCTGAAATAGCCGAGATGGGCAATCGGTCCGCCGAAGGACGTGAGGCCGAGCTTGAGGAACACGCGGAAAACCTCGAACGGCGAGCCGTCGGCGGGTTCGGCCACCGGTAGGGCATCGTTACGAGCGCTCATCGCTGCCTCCGCAGGGAGTGGGACATGTCGTGCTTACCTCTGAATTGACGCGCGGCCGAAACTACACGCTCCCGCGCGAGCGGCAAGGTGCAGACGGCATTCTAACGTTGAAGTGGTTGGCCTCTGTCTTTCACCCGCCCGTCCTTCGAGGCTCCGGCCTTCGAGCGGTGCGTCTTGCAGCTCCGGTTTCCGGCGGCGGCCGCAGCTTCGCTCAGACCTTATCCTGAGGTGCCCCCGTCAGGGCCTCGAAGGGCGAGGGCGGCCACGAATGTTGATGTATAAGATAATCTAAAATGTAAGATGCGCCGCGCAGGCCACGGATTTCATTACGGAAGTTTAATTTAGCTTTCAGTTTCAGTTCATCTTTTCGGGCCTAGTTTTCTCCCGTGCCCAAATTGAGGAACCGCACATGGAAAAAGATCTTTGCCGCTCTTCTTTCCGCTTCCTTCCTTCTCTCGCCGATGGTCGTCTCACAGGCCAGCGCCGACGATCATCGCCGTCCGCCTGTTGTCGTGCAGAAGAAGGTGGTCATCCACAAGACTGTCGTCCGGCCGCACTGGAAGAAGGGATACAGCGTCAACGCCAGCGAGCGCCGCCGCTTCTCCAACGTCAACGACTACCGCCGCTACCGGCTCGCTCCTCCGCCGCGCGGTTATCGCTGGGTTCGCGCCGACAACGACTTCCTGCTGATCGGCATCACCAGCGGTATCATCTCCAGCATCATCGCCGGGCGTTGATGGCGGATATGGCAAGGGCGGCTTCGGCCGCCCTTTCAGATTCTGAGAGGGAGGCGTGCGTGTAGCACCCCCCTCTGCCCTGCCGGGCATCTCCCCCACAGGTGGGGAGATCGGCAAAAGGTTGGCCCGCCAGTCCCTCTCCGCCGTCGTGCGGAAACATCAGGCTGTCATTGTTTGGCGAAGTCATCACGCCCAGCCGATCTCCCCCCTTGTGGGGGAGATGCCCGGCAGGGCAGAGGGGGTGGCCACAGCATGCCGACGCGGGAATGAGAGAGGAACGCGGATTGCGCAAAATCAGACGCGTTTCCTGCACAGATAGATCGTCACTCCCATCGGCGTGGCGACATCACCCGCTCGGCAATGATCCCGAGCAATCGCTTCGGCCTTTCGGCCTCAGCCTCCCGCTCATGCGTCTGCGGATGCAGCTCGTCGATCGGCGGTAAAGGCTCGCATTCCTCGCAGACGCAGCGATAGCGTTTGATCGCAACCGCCTTCATGCGGCCTGCCTGTTCCAGCTGGCGAAAGGATCAGGCAGGTTGCGCCAGCGCTCCGGCATAAAGGCATCGCTTTCGACAAGGCAGGCGTCGAGTTCTCTCCTGATCCAGGCTTCGTCCATCGGGTCGGCGCCGATAAAGACGATTTCCTGGCGGCGGTCGCCCCAGACGGGATCGAGATAGGGGCCGAGGGCGTTGAGGAAGCCGGGCTCCTGCGGCCATTGTTGGCGGGGGACGGCTGCCCACCAGAGGCCCATCTTGCCGGTGCGCACGATCGCGCCGGCCTGGCTGATCTCGCCGACGTGGTGCGGGCGGGTCGCCAGCCAGAAGAAACCTTTGGCGCGCACCACGCCAGGCCAGGTCCTGTCGAGAAAAGCCTGGAGCTTGGCCGGATGGAACGGCCGCTTCTCGCGATAGACGAAGGAGCGGATGCCGTATTCCTCGGTCTCCGGCACATGGTCCGTGAAGCCGTGCAGCTCCTTGTACCAGAGCGGATGAGTTTCGGCCTTGTCGATGTCGAAGCGGCCGGTACCGAGCACCTCCGTCAGCGCCACCTCGCCGAAATCCGCCTCGATCAGCGTCGCATCCGGGTTCAGGCCGGTGATGATTTTCCGCGCGGCGTCGCGCTGTTCCAGGCTTGCCGTGCCGATCTTGTTTAGCACCACGACATCGGCGAATTCGATCTGTTCGACAAGCAGGTCGACAATCGTCCTGTTGTCGCCGTCACCTGCCGTTTCGCCGCGGTCGGCGAGGAAATCGGCGGAGGCGTAATCGGCAAGGAGATTAGCGGCGTCGACGACGGTCACCATCGTATCGAGCCTTGCCACGTCGGACAGGCTTTCTCCGTTCTCGTCGCGGAATTCGAAGGTGGTGGCGACCGGCAGGGGTTCGGCGATGCCGGTGGATTCGATCAGGAGGTAATCGAAGCGGCCCTGTGCCGCGAGATCGCGCACCTCCTTCAGAAGATCGTCGCGCAGCGTGCAGCAGATGCAGCCATTGGTCATCTCGACCAGCTGTTCCTCGGTGCGCGAGAGATTGGCGCCGCCATCGCGCACCAGGGCGGCGTCGATATTCACCTCGCTCATGTCGTTGACAATGACGGCAACGCGCATGCCCTCGCGATTGGCGAGCACGTGGTTGAGCAGCGTCGTCTTGCCGGCGCCGAGAAAGCCGGAGAGCACCGTGACCGGAAGCCTATTGTCCATCGGAACCTCATTGGTATTAATGTTATATCATTACATTGATCGTGCCGAAAAAAAGCGGAACGGGGTCATCCACCTCTTTCCGCCCAGCTCTTTCCAGGAAATTGCACGGCAATCATGCGCTGGAGAGGCAAGCCTTCATGCTGTCGGCGATGCCGCGCATGAGGGTGAAGTAGAGATCCGGCCCGGCCTTCAGCGTCGCCGCTTCCGGATCGAGCACGCCCGATTTGGCGCTCGTGCCTTCGATGACGACCTTGACGAGGCGCGGCTCGAATTGCGGCTCGGCAAAGACGCAGGTTGCGCCGAGCTCGCCGACCTTGCGGTGGATTTCCGAGACACGCTCGGCGCCCGGAATGGTCTCCGGGCTGACGGTGATCGAGCCGGCGACGCGGATGCCGTAGCGATGCTCGAAATATTGGTAGGCGTCATGGAAGACGACGAAGGGCTTGTCCTTGACAGGGGCGACCGTCGCGGCAATCTTCTTGTCCAGCGCGATGAGCTTATCGTCCAGCGCCTTCGCATTGGCCTGGTAGGTCAGGGCATTGGCGGGATCGGCGGCGGCCAGCGTCGTGGTGATCACGGCGGCCATCGCCTTTGCATTCATCGGGTCGAGCCAGAGATGCGTATCGAAGGCGCCATGCCCGTGTTCATGCTCTTCGTGATCGTCGTGATGGGCGTGGTTTTCCTCATGTCCGTGGCCATCGTCGTGGCCGGTGCCGGCGGCTTCATGTCCGTGGCCATCGGCCGCGGCGGTTTCATGGTCGCCATCATCATGCGCCTCGAAGGCGCCGCCTTCGCGGAAGGGCAGCTTGGTCAGCCCCGGCGCATTCTCCAGCTCGACGACGCTGGCGTTCGAGCCCAGCGCTTCGAGCGGCTTTTCCAGGAATGCTTCCAGGTTCGGCCCGACCCAGAAGACGACCTTGGCCTCCTGCAGCGCGCGTGCATTCGACGGCTTCAGGCTGTAGGTGTGCGGGGAAGCGCTGCCATCGACGATCAGCTCCGGTTCGCCCACACCCTGCATGATTGCCGAAACCAGCGAATGGATCGGCTTGATCGACGTGACGACGACGGGCGCGTCGGCGGCGCGCATGCTGCCGGCAAAGAGCAGGGCAGGGACTGCCAGGGCCGGGATGGCGAGGACGGCCGGAATTCTGAGGGCCAGGGTTTTCAGGGCAAGGCCCGGGGCGCGTTTCATCAGGTGCTCCGCTTGAATTGCAAGTGTTATGTTATTACATCAATTGCGTTATGCTATAACGTGTGCAATAGCAGGATGCAACAGCGCTGTCGGAAAATTTGATGCTCTCTCCCGCAAACAAGAAGGGCGAACCGCTGGTTTCGCTCGAGAATGTCGGCGTCCTGCGCGGCGGCCGCTGGCTGGTGCGCGGCGTCGAGTTTTCCGTGTCGCGCGGCGAAATCGTCACGCTCATCGGGCCGAACGGCTCCGGTAAATCGACGAGCGCCAAGGCAGCAATCGGCGTGCTGAAGCCTGACGAGGGCAGGGTGGAGCGGCTGGCCGGCCTCAAGGTCGGCTATGTCCCGCAGAAGCTTTCGATCGACTGGACGCTGCCGCTTACCGTGCGCCGGCTGATGACCCTGACCGGCCCGCTGCCCGAGCGCGACATGCGTGCAGCCCTCGACGCCGCCGGTATTGCTCATATGCTCGATGCGGAGGTGCAGCATCTCTCCGGCGGCGAATTCCAGCGGGCGCTGATGGCCCGGGCGATTGCCCGCAAGCCCGATCTGCTGGTGCTCGACGAGCCTGTGCAGGGCGTCGATTTTTCCGGCGAGATTGCGCTCTACGACCTGATCAAATCGATCCGCAACGTCAGCGGCTGCGGCATCCTACTGATCTCGCACGACCTGCACGTCGTCATGGCCGAGACCGACACGGTGATCTGCCTCAACGGCCATGTCTGCTGCCGCGGCACGCCTGAATCCGTCAGCCGCAGCCCGGAATATGTGCGCCTTTTCGGAAGTCGGGCGGCAGAGACGCTAGCCGTCTACAGCCACCACCACGATCATACGCACCTGCCCGACGGCCGCGTGCGCCATGCGGACGGCTCGGTGACCGACCATTGCCACCCCGACGACGGTCATCATGTGCATGGCGACGATCATGGGCACAACCATGTCCACGATCATCACGGGCATGAGCATTCGCATGCCCATGCCCACCACGGGGAGGGCCGCCATGCTTGACGACTTTTTCGTACGCGCCATCCTAGCCGGCGTCGGGCTGGCGCTGACGACGGGACCGCTCGGCTGTTTCATCATCTGGCGGCGCATGGCCTATTTCGGCGATACGATCGCCCATTCGGCGCTCTTGGGCGTGGCGTTGTCGCTGCTGTTCGAACTCAACCTGACGCTCGCCGTCTTCGCCGTCGCCGCTCTCGTTTCGGTGCTGCTGCTCTTCCTGCAGAAGCGTCAGGCGCTGTCGGCCGATGCGCTGCTCGGCATCCTCTCGCATGCCACGCTGGCGATCGGCCTCGTTATGGTCGCCTTCATGAGCTGGGTCAGGATCGATCTCATCGCTTTCCTGTTCGGCGATATCCTTGCCGTCTCCAGGACCGACATCGCGCTGATCTGGGGCGGCGGCTTGTTCGTGCTCGCGGCGCTTGCCTGGCTGTGGCGGCCGCTTCTGGCGGCAACCGTCAATGCCGAGCTTGCCGACGCCGAGGGGCTGAGACCCGAGCGGGCGCGGCTGTTCTTCATGCTGCTGATGGCCGTCGTCATCGCGATCGCCATGAAGATCGTCGGTATCATGCTGATCACCTCGCTGCTGATCATTCCGGCGGCGGCGGCGCGGCGTTTCTCGGTCACGCCGGAGATCATGGCGGTGTTCGCCTCGCTGATCGGCGCGGCGGCCGTCGTCGGCGGGCTGTTCGGTTCGCTCACCTACGACACGCCGTCAGGTCCATCGATCGTGGTCGCGGCGCTCATTCTCTTCATTCTCAGCCTGCTTCCCGTCAGGCGCCATCGCGCGGTCGCGCAAGGACAAGGCTCATGACGACACCGCAACTCACCAAGAACCAGTCGCTGGTTTTCGACGTGCTCGAAAAGGCGGAAGGCCCGCTCAGCGCCTACACCATCCTCGACAAGCTGCGCGATCATGGTTTTCGCGCCCCGCTGCAGGTCTACCGGGCGCTGGAGAAACTGCTCGAATACGGCGTCGTGCACCGGCTGGAAAGCATCAATTCCTTCGTCGCCTGCGCCCACCCGGGCGAGAATTGCCACAGCCACGGCATCGTCGCCTTCGCCATCTGCGAAAGCTGCGGTCAGGTGATGGAGTTCCACGACCATGAGGTCGACCATCGCTTGATGGCCTGGGTACGCGGGCAGAAATTCAAGCCGGAGAAAACGACGATCGAGATCCGCGGTCTGTGCGAGGCCTGTGCGGCGTAAGTGGCCATATCCTATCGCGCCGACGGGGTTTCGTTCGGGGCGCTAAGCTCTCCTCCCTCATTCCTGTGCTCGTCACAGGAATCCAGCCACCGCGCGTCCGCGCGGTGAATGACTTACTACTTTTCAAAAAAAGTCCCCGCGCCCAAGGACTTGGGCGCACTGGATTCCTGTGACGAGCACAGGAATGAGGGTGGGTGGACTAAGGTCGCCGACAGATTTTCCGTCGGCGAATGGAGATGGTTCTTGCCCTTATTAAACTTGACGATCGCCTCGTGCTCGGGCGCACTCGCCGCTGGCAAGCGCGGGTTTCGGCGCTATCTCTGCCGCGACGCTGTCGGCAAGCCAGGAGCGCGCCCGTGACCAAGACCGAACTCGAAGACATCTACCGCGGCTATATCGCCTGCCTCAACCGGCAGGACTGGGCGGATCTCGGCCGGTTCGTCGATGACGGCGCTGTCCATAATGGCCGGCGGCTTGGGCTCGAAGGCTACATCGCCATGCTGGAGCGCGACTTCGACGATATTCCAGATCTTCGTTTCAATGTGCTGATGCTGGTCTGCGATCCGCCTTATGTTGCCTGCCGGCTCGGCTTCGATTGCCGGCCGAAGGCAACGTTTCTCGGCCTCGATGTCAATGCCAGGCGCATCTCCTTCACCGAGAACGTGATCTATGAATTTCGCGGCGGCAGGATCGTCAAGGCCTGGTCGGTCGTCGACAAGACGGCAATCGAGGCTCAGCTGGCGGGCGGGAATTGATGGTCCGTCGCTGGATCAGATGATGGCGGTGCGCTCGCCGAAAGGCGTGTCGTCGTCGAAATTTCGGGTGCCGATCCGCTCGCTTTCACCGGAGAGAAGGAGCGGTTCCGTTTGCTGTTCGCCGTCTTCCGACGCTGAATGCCCACGCCGCTTTTGCGCCTCCTCGTCATCGACGAGGAGATCGGCATGCGGGATGAGATCGTTTGCCGCTTCCTTTTCCACGGCTGTCTTGAATGCCAGCTGATCGGCGGTGATCTCAGACTGGCGGGCGGCGATCCAGGCATTGTCGGGCTCGGCGTCGATCGACGTGCTGATGCCGATCTTGGTGGGCTCTGATGCGGCAGTGGAGGTGATGGGTTTGATCGCGTCGACCATAAAATTCTCCTGCCGACGGTTCCAGCGGTTGGCGAGGGCGGGCCGTCATGGAGACATATCGGTTCTGAGCGAAAAAATCGCAAGAGGGCATGGGCCACGCCTCGGAAAAGGCGGAATTCGGGTGCGGCCGCGCCAAATTCGAGGAAGAATTGCATGTCCGACTTGCCGCCTGAGGCGTGCAAAATGTAAGAATCAGAAACACTTTGTGACTAAGTCCCTACAAAAGCAGCGTTTTTCGACTTGCGACGCAAGGAGAGATGACGGATATTGCTGAAATGTTGAGGACCCTGTCATGATCCGAATGATAGAAAATCCGGCCGAGCTCGCCGGCGAAGACATCACTGGCAAATATATTCTCCGCAAGCTGAACTATCATTGGTTCGCTTACGGCAAGGCAGCCATCGTGACCGCCTGCAAGGGAACGATCCTCCATCTCGACCGCGAGGAAACGGTCTATTCCGAGCGCTGGGGCCGCCGTGCCTATACCGGCACCGGCAAGCGTTATCCCGGTGGCATTTGTCCCATTTCGGCGGTCGCCTGCATCTGCGACACGCCCGACGACGTCAACGCCGTCATTCAGCTGGATGTCGAAGCGCAGGACGAATTCTATCAGCTGATTGCCAAGACCGAAGCCAGGGTTCGGGCACTCGCCGCTTCGTCCGGCGCGAGCCAGTTTCTGGAAGCGGCGGAGTAGGGCGGCTTTCATTTCGTCGGTGCCGTCGGCTTGCTGCGCGCCTTTCACCTCCTAAATCAGGTTTGGGGCTGTTAGACCTGGGCGGCATCTGCCGGCAGCGGGGGCGCGTCCGCGGGAGCGGAGAACGGTCATGACACAGGAGCAGACACGGTTCGGCGAGGCCGTCGCGCCATCGCTCGGCTCGCTCGCCATAACAGTCATCGTCATGTTCGCTGCGCTGTTCTGGCCGGCGGGCCGGCTCGACTGGCCGCGCGGCTGGATGTTCCTCGGTCTCTTCATCCTGCTGACGGCCTTCGCGATCGCCTGGATCTGGCGGACGAATCCGGAGCTGTTTGCGGCGCGCAGCCGATATCAGAAGGGCACCAAGCCATGGGACGCCGTGGTGGCGACGCTGACGATCATCCTCTTCGCCGCCATCCTTCCGGTCGGCGCCTTCGATGACGGGCGCTTCCACTGGGCGCCGCAGCCGGGCTGGCTCGTGCTGATCGGCTATCTCCTGATGACGGCGGGTTATCTCGGCCTCACCTGGGCGCAATCGGTCAACCGCCATTTCGAGCCGACCGTGCGCATCCAGACCGATCGCGACCACAAGGTCATCGACAGCGGCCCCTATGCCGTCATCCGTCACCCGGGCTATGCCTTCGCCATCGTGCTCGCCGCCGGCATGGCGCTGTCGCTCGGCTCGCTCTACGCGCTGATTCCCGCGGGCCTGTTGGTCGTCGTGCTGTTCGGGCGGACGCTCGGGGAGGAGATGGAATTGCGCCGGGGGCTCGAGGGATATGCGGAATATATGGAGCGGGTGCGGTGGCGGTGGGTTCCGGGTGTGTGGTGAGGGGTGATTGTGGTGTGCCTATGTTGCCCTTCGCTGCGCTCCGTGCATTCGCGGCTCAGCCCCTCACCCCCTCACCCCCTCATCTGCCTGCCGGCATCTTCTCCCGCCGGGGAGAAGCGGAATCACCGCAGCGTCTCGCTCCCTTTGAAACGTTCGCTATGAGAACGAGGACCCGTGCGGCTTGCTCCCCTTAGCCCCAGCGGGAAGAAGATGCCCGTTAGGGCAGATGACGGGGTGAGGAGCGAGAGCGACGAGCGCCTTGGCGGCAAGCGAAAGGCAGATGGAGGATATATTCCTGGAGAGAAACCTCCGCCAGTTCACCCGATCTGCTTCAGATCCCGCGCAAACCGCTGCCAATTCTTCACATAATTCTCTGCCGAACGCCTGATGCCCTCGACGGCCTTCTCATCCAGCACCCGCACGACACGGCCTGGTGCCCCGACGATGAGCGAATTATCGGGAAACACCTTGCCTTCGGTCACCAGCGCATTGGCGCCGACGAGGCAGTTGTTGCCGATTTTCGCGCCGTTGAGGATCGTCGCGCCCATACCGATCAGCACGTTGTCGCCGAGCGTGCAGCCGTGCAGGATGGCGTGGTGGCCGATGGTGCAGTTCTCCCCCGTCGTCAGCGGAAAGCCCATGTCGGTATGGGCCATGACGCCTTCCTGGATGTTGGTGCCGGCGCCGATGGTGATCTTCTCATTGTCGCCGCGCAGCACCGAGCCGAACCAGATGCCGACATTCTCGCCGAGTTCGATATCGCCGATCACATGCGCATCCGGCGCGATCCAGTGGAGGCCGGCGGGCGGCAGCTTCGGGGTCAGTCCTCCGAGCGCGTAGATGGGCATGGGCCTCTCCTCACACGACGTCGACCGATAGCGTCGCCACGCCGTCGATGCCGCAGGTGATGCGGTCGCCCTTCGACACCGCGCCGACGCCGGCCGGCGTGCCGGTCATGATGACATCGCCGGGCGCGAGCACGAAGAGCTTGGAGAGCTCTGCGATGATCTCCGGCACCTTCCAGATCATCTGGTTGATGTCGCCGTCCTGAACGAGTTTGCCGTTCTGTTCCAGCCAGATCCGGCCGTTGGCGGGATGGCCGAGGCGGCTTGCCGGCACGATCGCCGAGACCGGGGCGGAGTGTTCGAAGGCCTTGGCGAGTTCCCAGGGGCGGCCGAGCTTCTTGGCCTCACCCTGCAGGTCGCGGCGGGTGAAATCGATGCCGACGGCATAGCCATAGATGCAGTCGAGCGCATCCTCGGCTTTGATGTTCGCGCCGCCCGCTTTCAGCGCCAGCACGCATTCGACTTCGTAATGCACGTCGCTCGACAGCGGCGGATAGGGAAAGCCATTGCCTGCCGGCAGCAGGTTGTCGGCATTTTTTTGGAAGAAGAAGGGCGGCTCGCGGGTCGGGTCATGGCCCATCTCGATCGCATGGTTGGCATAATTGCGCCCGACGCAATAGACACGGCGCACCGGAAAACGATCGTCACGGCCATCCACCGGCAGCAGAACCGGAGCGGGAAGCGGGATGACGGTGGCGGGCTCGGACATGGGCGGACCTTCCTGTGTTCATCGAGTCTTTGGCGCATCTTAGACGCAAAACTGCGGGGCGGGGAAGCATTCTTGCCGGATTGACGCTGCCGTCGCCGGGCGCTACGCTGTCCTCCATGAGCAGGAATTTCGCAGTCTCCACGACGTCTACGACCGCCGCCTGGCGGTGGGTGGCGGACGCGTGAACTGAATTCCGTTCATTCTGCCGAGACCCAACCCGCCGGAAACGAGCGGGTTTTTTGTTGCCGCTCGTCTCCCCATTCGAGGACGAGATCGTGGACCATATCCAGAAACAGATCATTGCCGAGCGGGCGCTTGCCGCCGCCCGCCGCGCCCTTGCCAGCCGCTATGCCGGGGCCGCCTTCGCCTATGTCTCCGGCTCGCTCATGCGCGGCGAGGGCACCGTATTTTCGGATATCGACCTGGTCGTGGTGTTTCCGTCGCTGGAAAGAGCCTGGCGGGAATCCTTCACCGAAGGGGATTTCCCTGTCGAGGCCTTCGTCCACGACGAAGAGACGCTGGCGCATTATCTTCATGCCGATGCCGAGAGCGGCTATCCCATCATGGTCAATATGGTTGCAACCGGCAGCATCGTCGGGCCGGAGAGCGAGCGCGCGCGCCTGATCCAGGCGAGGGCGGCGGATGTGCTGGCGGCAGGGCCAAAGCCGCTTGCCGGCGCGAGTTACGACATGCTGCGCTATCAGGTCACCGATCTTGCCGATGACCTGCGCGGCGACCGCCCGCCGGAAGAAATCGCCGCCATCGCCGCGGCTCTCTACCAGAAGCTTGCCGACCTGATGCTGCTCGGGCGCGGCGCATGGACCGGCCGCGGCAAATGGGCGCCGCGCCTCATACGCAGGCTCGATGTGCAATTGGCGGACGATTTCGATGCGGCGTTCAGGCTGGCGGCGCAGGGCGATGGCGGCCGGCTCCTCGCATTGGCCGACCGCGAGGTCGCTTCGCACGGCGGCCGCCGTTTCGACGGCTTCAGGCAGGAGGCTCCGTTGGAGGCGCGGCGGCGGGAATAATCATGCCGCCAAGGCGCCCGCGCCCAAGAGAGCCTCATCCTGAGATGCCCCGCATGGGCCTCGAAGGGCGAGGAGCAGCGTCGGCGCGTGCCCTTCGAGGCTCCGGCCCTTGGCCTGCGCGCATCAGGATGAGGAGCGTTGGAGGATGCCGCGCTAAAACCTAACCAAGAGCTCCTTGCTCGGCGCAAATCCTGTCGATCAGCGCATCCAACTCGCCCCTTGGCGGCCGGCTTTTGGCCAGGCGCTGCTTGAGGTGCATGATCGAGTCGGCGAGGATTTCGTCGAGGTTTTCGGCACAGGTGAAGTCGCCCGCCACCCGCTTGACCTTCGAATTGTCGAAGATCGCGGTCCAGGCCTTGTCGCCGAGGAGCGGGCCGACCCATTCCGCGTTGTAGCGGATCAGCGTGTCCGTCGGCACGTGGACGATCTTTGCCTCGACGCCGAGCAGCCTTGCGATCGTCTTCTGGATGTCGTCCCATATATGCGCGCGGTCGGAGGTGATGTGGAAAATCTCGTTGAGCGCCGCCTGCTTGCCGAACAGGCCCACGAAAGGCACGGCGAAATCGACCGAACGGGTGAGCGTCCAGGGCGTGTGGCCGTCGCCGGCGGCGATGATCGGCTCGCCGTCCAGCATGCGCCGTGCCATGATGTCGCTGTCGCCCATCATGATCGGCAGGCCGGTGCGCACGGTGTGGCTGGGGCGCACGATCGTCCAGGTGAGATTGCCGGATTTTTTCAGCAGTTCCTCGCAGGCTATTTTGGCCTGGCTATAGGGCCAGTAGGGATTGATCGCCGGCGTCTCTTCGGTGATCACGTAGTGACGCGGCGGCTTTTCGTAGACGGAGGCCGAAGAGATGAAGACGTACTGGCCGCAATTGCCGGAGAAAACCTCGATATCGCGGACGACCTGATCGGGTGTGAAGGCGATGAACTGGCAGACGACGTCATATCGGGCCTTGGCGAGATCGGCGTAGGCGCTCGACCCCAGTTCGCCGACGATCGAGGTGACACCGGCGGGCAGGGCGGCATCTCTCAAGCCGCGATTGTATACGCCGACGTGGTGGCCCGCGGCGACGGCGCGTTCGACGCAAGGGTAGGAAATCTGGCCGGTGCCGCCAATGAAGAGAACTTTCAAAGCCATGGGAGTGACCTCGGGGTCTGGGGCGGACTGTGATCACCCTTCATAGCGTGAAAGAATGTCATCGTCTTCCGCAAATCTCCAGTTGCCGAGATGTTGAATGGGCCGATGCGACTCCCTGCGGCGGCGCGTTTGCCGCCGCAGGGCGTGATCGCGCTTATGCATGCGCCTTGCGATAGGCTGCGACTGCAAGCCAGATCGAGGAGAGCAGGAAGTAGAATGCACCGAAACCTGCGTAAGGCACGATATCGAGGATCGTCGGGATGGCGGTGCCGAGCGATCGGCCGATCATGAAGCCGCCAGCAAGGGCGGACTGCGCGCCGCTCAGGATCATCACCCATTGGGCGCCTTCGGTGCGCCAGCGCCTTGCGCCGGTATAGAGCTGCAACAGGCCCGAGAGGATGGCCCAGGCCCCGAACACGGCGAGGACCGCATGGGTGCCGACGCCAAGCGCGATGATGACGGCGAGCGCCGTGACCGTGCTGACCGCGACATTCAGCGTCTGCGACGGATTGGCCCGCAGGCCGCCATTAACCCGGGCGTCGACCAGATTGGCGAGCGCATCCCACAAGGGATAGATCACCAGCAGGAAAGCCGCAGCGCCCGGCTGGCCGGCGAGGAGAATGGCGGCACCAATCCAGATGAGCGAAAATGCGGCGCGGGTGAAATAATAGGATCGCAGCCAGTCGGACTGGTTCGAAGATCGAGTTTGCATAGACATGTTCCTTTGTTTGTCTACCTACTAGTAGGAAGGCGAACAGACGGAGTCAATTCGGTTCGCGCACACCTTCTTGTGAACGGGAGAGAGGAGCCTCAGGGCTTGACGGTCTTCCTACCAGAAGGTAGGCGACGCTATGAAATCAGTGGCTTCGACCTCCGACAAGATCCTCGATGTCGCCCAATCGCTCATCGTGGCGGGCGGCTATAACGGCTTCAGCTATGCCGACATCTCGGACGCGATCGGCATCCGCAAGGCGAGCATCCACCATCATTTTCCTGCCAAGGCAGAGTTGGTCGCGGTGCTGGTCGATCGCTACACCATGCAGGCGCAGGCGGGTTTGCAGTCGCTGCTCGAGCAGGCCGCAAGCCCCGCCGATCAGCTGCAGTTCTACATCGACTACTGGCGTTCCTGCATCGAGAACGCCTCGCAGCCCTTCTGCGTCTGCGCCATGCTTGCCAGCGAAATGCAGATGCTGCCCGATGAGGTGGCGTTGCGCGTGCGCGCCCATTTCCGAAATCTGGCGGCATGGCTGACCTCGGTGCTGCAGTCCGGCGTGGAGCAGGGCCTGTTCCGGCTGGACAGGCGGCCGGAAGAGCAGGCGCAGATGCTGATGGCCTCGGTTCATGGGGCGATGCTCTCGGCGAGGGCTCTCGGCGATCCCGGATTGTTCATCGCGGTGGTTGGACCTGAGATTGCGGGGCTGCGGGCGTCGAGTTGCTGAGCGGTGACCACCGCTACATCATTCCTTCCCGTCGGCGGTCAAGGCATCCCGCACGAGGATGTAATAGGCCGCAAGCTCAGGAATACCGGCCGTCAGTCTGTCGAAAACGGCATCGGACGGCATCAGCGTTCCGGCATATTTCGCCTGGATAAACGCCTCATGCGCGGCCAGCGCTGCGGCGTCGGCCTTGTGCACGACGGTGAAGACGGGTGAGGGGACGGTGCGGCCTTTGACGATGATGCGGTCGAGTTCGACGACGGTGTAGCTGGCGGCCACGAGCCTTGCGGTTTCTTCGCCGAGCAGCAGCGCCACGCCGTAATTCTTCGAAGCGCCTTCGAGGCGGGAGGCGAGGTTGACGCTGTCGCCGAGGCAGGAATAATCGAAGCGGCGGGTCGAGCCCATGTTGCCGACGATGCATTCGCCGGTGTTGATGCCGACGCCCATCTTCAGGACGTGCGGCTTGCGGCCGAGGGCTGCCGCCTCCCGCTCCAGCTGAGTGTTCAGCCTCGAAATCGCCGCCTGCATGGCGAGCGAGGCGCGCACAGCGTGCAGCGCGTGATCGGGATCGTCGAGCGGCGCATTCCAGAAGGCCATGATGCAGTCGCCCATATATTTGTCGATCGTGCCGCCGTGATCCATGACTACGTCGGAGAGCGGCGTCAGCAGTCGGTTGATCAGGCCGGTCAGCTGCTCTGGATCGTCCTTCAGCGTCTCGGCGATGGTGGTGAAGCCGCGCACGTCTGAGAACAGCACCGAGAGCGTGCGCCGCTCGCCGCCAAGCCTTAGCTGCGAGGGATCGTTCGATAGGCGCTTGACGAGGTCGGGCGAGATATATTGGGCGAAGGCGCGGATGATCTGGCGCTTGTTGCGGCGCTCCTCGGCGTAATCGAAGGCCGCCTGGCCGAAGACGACGGAGATATAGGCGACTGTCGGGCCGAGCGGCGAGACGAAGACATGGGCAAGGCGGATGCCGGCGGCACTGACGGCCGCGAAGGCGAGGAGGGCGGCGACACTGGTGACGATCGTCAGCCATCCGGTCGAGCGCCAGACGGTGGTGGCGGCCAGCAGCACCGATATGAGGATGCAGGCGGCGACGGTCGGCAGCCGGGCTTCGGCGATCGAAAGGCCGCGGCGGATATTGTCGTAGATCGTCGCCTGGATCTCGACGCCGGAGACGAGCTTGCCGGTATGCACCGTGTAGGGCGTCGCAAAGGCGTCGACGCCGCCCTTGTCGATCGCGGGCGCATTCTGCAGGCTGAGGCCGACGAGCACGACGCGGTCCTTGAAAAAATCCGGCGGCAGCAGGCCCTTCGGGTCGAGCGCCTGATAATAAGAGACGGTGGGATAGCTGCGGGCCGGGCCGAAGGATTGGATGAGTTGGCCGGCCGGCAGGGTTTCGGGAGCCACGCCGGCCGCCTTGGCCAGCATGGCGGCAAAGCCGTCCTCATAGCCCGGAATGCGCCGAAAGATGCCGTCGCCGCTGAGATCGATCGAGGCGATGCCGGTCACGGCACCTGCTTCCGTCAGCTGCGGCAGCGGTGTCGCGCGGATCAGCTGCGAGGCCTGCGGCGTCTCGATCAGCGTTTCATCGCCGGCAAGCACGACATCCGGACCGACGGCCTTGGTGATCGCCGCGTCATTATCCGGGTTCGAGGGCTCGGCCATGATGATGTCGAGACCTATGACACGGGCGCCGGCGGCGCGCAGCTGACGGATGAGCTCGGCATGCAGGCTGCGCGGCCAGGGCCATTGCGCGTTGATATCGGCGAGCGAGGGTTCGTCGATCGCGACGATGACGGGGCCGCCGGGCGGCGGACGGGGATCGTCGACGGTCGAGAGATAGTCGAAGCTTCTAAGCTCCAGCAGCGACCAGGCGGGCAGGCGCGACAGCAAAGAGATGGCGATCAGCGTCGTCAGCGAAAGCACGAGCAGCCTCAATTGGCGGCTGCCGGTCTGCCTTGCCTGGCGGGCCTTCTCCTGCGTCCGCATCAGAAGCGGACTTTGAGCGTGCCCTTGAAAGCGCGGCCCCAGCCGGGCACGCCGGGCGTGATCTCGAACTCTTCGTCGAGCAGGTTATAGGCGGCGGCCTCCAGCTCGATGCGCTTGTCGAAGGGTTCCCAGACAAGGTGGGCGTCGAGGCTCCAATAGTCGTCGAGCTTGGTGCCGAGATCGTCGCCGTCGCGCTCGCCGATGTAATTTGCCGCCACCGTCGCCTTGACCTTGGCCTCGTTGACCCAGGTCAGCGCGATCTGGCCGGAATTCTTCGGGATATAGGGCAGGGAGCCACCGTAATTGAAGGTCCCCGGATCCTTGTTTTCCGAATCCATGTAGGCGTAGGTGGCCGAAAGACCGAAACCGTTGCCGAGCGCAACATTGGCGGTGACGGCGGCGCGGTCGATGCTGCCGCGCGAGAGCGGAAAGCTGTCGATGGCCGGGAGAGCGATCAGGGGTAGACCGATCGAAAAATCATGGAGCTCCTGATGCTGGTACTCCACCGTGGTGAACAGACCATCGGTCCATTCGGCATCCCATTGAAAGGCCGCCGTATCGACGTACCCCTCAGTGCCAACGGAAAACTGGTTCGCCTGAAGGCCAAGGATGCCGATCGGCGCAAGCGTGGGAACGCCCGTGTCGGCGCTCTGGCGCATGAAAGCGGCGCGCAGCCAATGGTTCTGCGTCGGCGCCCAGGCAAGGCCGAAGCGTGGTTCGAGCCGGCTGACGTCAACGCCGTCGCCTTCCAGGCGCGTGCCGAAGAGCGCATATTCGGCCTTCAGGTTCGGCGTGATTTCGTGCAGGAGATCGATATAGGCGCGGCCAATATTGATGCGGGTCTCAACTTTCGTGGGTCCGTCGGTTACGCCGTCGACGAGGCCTGGAATGACATCCTCGAGATGGAAATAGGTCTCGCGCGACGCGTCGAGCCAGCCGCCCTCGACGCCGTAACGCCAGGTCAGCGACCCGTCGCCAATAATGTGGCTGAGGGCCGCGATGTAGGCCTTCGAGTCATTCTCGTCGCTGGTTTGCAGGAAAGGCCTAATGTCCCGGCCGGGGCCGCCGAGAAGCGGCACGTCTGCCCAGTCGAATTGTATGTCGTTGGTGGTTTTGGCTTCGGTCTGCTGATAGAGCACAGCAGCGTTGAGGACGTTCTCATAGGCGAAAGTATGGCTCCAGCCAAGGCCGGCGCTGGTAAGTCGGGTGGTGTCTCGCCGAGTTGTGTAGAGCGGCAGTTCGTCCGGCGCCAGGGGCAAACCGAAAAAGCGCAATACGGGGTTCAGCGCGTCCGAGAGCGAGGGGTCCGTCGACAGCGCATTCAACGTTCCATCATTGTTGGCATGATTGAAATAGGCCACGACGCGGTCATCCGGCGTCACCGTCGCCGTCAGATAGCCGTTTCCGCTGAGCAGCTTATTGTCGGTCGCATATCCGCCGAAGTCGCGATAGTCCCCATCGAGCGCCAGTTCTTCCCAAGTCAGGTTGCCATAGAAGCTGATCGGGATCGTCTCGTTGGAATAGCCCTGGATATCGGCTTCGCCGATGCGTCTGGTATGGCCGTCGACGCTGTTGATGCCGCCGCCGAGCGAGCCTTCGATGAAGGGTACGTCGAACAGCGTTGCCGAGCGCGAACGGCCCGACAGCATGTGCGGAGAAATGAGCAGCCCCTGGATGAAAGACGAGTAGCTCGACGCGTTGCCGCGGTTCTGGATGATGTTGTCGTCGCTGAAGCTGGTCGCGTTGACATAGGGGAAGATGCTGCCCTTGATCGATTGGTCGATGTAACCGGTGCCTTTGAAGGGGTCGAAGGCGGCATCGCCGTAATAACGGCCCCAAGCATCAAGGCCCTGCAGGCGGAAGGCGTTGTTGAGCGTCGAGCCGGCGCTCGCATTGGCGCCGAGCGAGCTGTAATCGCCGCCGCGGGCGCGCGAACGGCGCAGATATTCCTGAGCGTTGCGGATCGCGCCGTCGGCGTCGTAATCGTCGATATCGACCGCAGTACGGAAGGCCGAGATAGCCGGGTCGTTGTCGTCGAGCCGGTCGGCATTGTCGAGCGCCTGCTGCGACGGAATGCGGTCGCCTTTTTCATAATGGGCGGCGGCGAGCATCAGCTGGGATTGCGAATGCGCCGGGTTGGCGGTGCTGGCGGAAAGCAGGTCTTGCAGTGCCTTGTCGCGTTCGCCGGTTTGCAGGTAATAGCGGCCGCGGGCGAGCAGGGCGATGTCGAAGGACGGATCGAGGGCGATTGACGTGTCGATCTCGCGTTTGGCTTCCTTCATCCGCCCCTGGTCGAGATAGAGGATTGCCAGGTTGGCGTGCAGCAGCGGATCCTGCGGATCGAGTTCGATCGCCTTCTTGAAGGCCTTTTCCGCTTCGCCATTGGCATCGCGCGAGCTTTGCAGCAGGCCGAGCGAATTCAGCGTGCTTGACCCACCGGGGGCAAGCTCGATAGCGCGATTCAGGTCGGCAAGCGCGCCGTTGATGTCGCTCTCATACACCGCCTTGTAGCTCGCCCGGGCGGAGAGCGCCATCGGATGATCGGGGTCGAGCGACAGCGAGCGTTCTATCGCTGCCTTCATCTGCTCGCGGTCATCGGTGAGTTCTGCCAGCTCTGCGCGGACTGCCGGCAGGGTCGGATCGTCGGGGTAGCGCTGCTCGGCTTTCTTGATGATCTCGATTGCCGCGCGCGGGTCCTTCAGGAAGCCCGTCGTATAGGCCTGCATGATCGCGCCATAGGGGCCGGTCGTATTGGCCGGGGGCTGTTCGGCAAGGGCGGGATCGGCGAGCGAGCGGGCAAAATAGCCGCCGAATTGCGCCATGTTGCGACGCGTCGGGTCGAGATGCGGCAGGGCCTTCCGAAACAGCCTGGCGGCATCGCCGTAGCGCTTCTCCGAGCCGGCGATGGTGGCGTCGATCAGGTCGACGCGCGCCTGCTGGGCCGCTGTCAGCTTGCGGCCGCGGATCTTCTGCAAGGTTGCGGCCGCGGCCTGGCGGCCGTCGAAGGCGCTCTGCACTTCGGCGAGTTCCAGCCAGTCTTCGGTCGTGCGCCGCTCCGGCGGCAGCGCCAGCAGGCGGCGCCGCTCCGCGGCCATGCGGTCGGCCCGCAGCGGCGACGTCGGCATCAGGTCGAAGCCGTCGCGCAGGTCGAGATAGAACAGCATCTGCTCGCGGTCGTCGGGATTGACGCTGATGATCTTCGTCGGCGCCTGGCCGATGGTGGCGACCGCTCCTTCGCCCTGGCTCACCTCGACGCTGCCCTGCGGGTTGGAGAGCGCGACGCGGCCTTCCAGCACGATCATCGAGGTCTTGGCGCCCTCGACCGTCATCGTCCAGTCGGTTCCGCGGATGGCGGCGGCTGCCGCAGGCGTCTCGACCGTCAGGCCCTGGCCGCCGCGCTCGGCACGCGCCCAGATCGTGCCGGACTGCAGATTGAGAACCGTATCGCCGCTCGCCGCCATCTTCTTGACCTGCAGCGAGGAATTGCGGCCGAGGCGGACCTGGGTGTGATCGGAAAAGACGATGGCGAGTTGGCCGTTGGCATTGGTACGCAGCACGTCGCCGGTCAGAAGATCCTGGTTGATGTCGACGACGCGCCAGTCCGATACGTCGATGAAACGGACCTCCTCGCCGGTCTTGCGGGCGATGACGGAGCCGGCCGCAGGCGTTGCGCGCGGCACGGGATCGGCCATGACAGGCAGCCCGAAACCGGGCACGGCAAACGCCAGCACCACCCCGATGCGACAGATGTTATTGGAATAACCCCGCATGACCTCGACCCCATTCCCCGCTTCCCCTTTGTCTTTGCAGAGTGGAAAAGTCAAGCACGTTGCACACGTGTTCTTGCTTTCGTTGCAAAGTGTAATATCAGGGAAACACTTTAGGGGATGGAGTATTCAGGTGAGCGAATTCGAAAATGTCACGGAGGTTATGCAGAGCAGGCCGTCGAGCGGAGATGTCAGCGCCGAGTATTTTGACCACATCAAGAAAATCAACGACATATTTTATGATCAAATCAAGATATCCGACCAGAAGGCCGCCTATATCTTTACTTTCATGCTCGCCTTTTTGGTGAGCTCCAGCGAGGTGAGGGCAGTCTTCAGCCTGGGCCGTTATATCGGGGGCGCGCCGGGAAGCATTCTGTTCTCGGGCCTGCTTGCCGCAGCCTCGGTCTTCTCCATCCTCTCAGCCATCCTCGTCGTGCTGCCCCGTCGTCTGGGCACGTCGACATCGCTTTTTTGGGGCGGCTGGCCCAAGCACCGCGACCTGTTCTTCGAGGCGGCCCTGCGGCGCGACGAGCGCTATCTTTTCGATCAGTATCTCGAAAACGCCGAAATTCTTTCCTGCATCGCCCGCAGCAAATATAGCTGCGTCACCTTCGCCTTTCGCGGGTTGATGGTGAGCGTCATTGCCTATGTGCTGCTGTTGGCGGCAGGCTGAGCGCAAGCGAAGGCAAGAATGCGGGGCGCGCTCTGAGACGCGCGCGCCCCGCTCATTCAATCCTCCACTTCGATAACGAGCTCGATCTCGACCGGCATCCCGAGGGGCAGGCTGGCAACGCCGAGGACGACGCGGCCGGAGAGCTTTTTCTCGCCGAAGACCGCAAGCAGCAATTCGGACGCGCCGTCGGCGACCCTGGGGTGGTCGCGGAAATCGCCCTCGGTGGCGATATAGACGCCGAGCTTCACGACCCTCACGATGCTGTCCAGCGAGCCGAGATAATCCCTGGCGGCGGAAAGCGCGCTCAGCGTCGCCGCCTCGGCTGCCTTGCGGCCGTCTTCCGAAGTCAGCGCGCCGCCGACACGGCCGATATAGAGGGGCTCGTGGCCGACAACCGGCAGCATACCGCTGAAGAAGACCAGATTGCCTGTTCTCGTCGCCTCGACATAGGCCCCAAAGGGTGTCGGCGGCGGGGGAAGGGTGATGCCGAGTTCCTGCAGCCGCCGTTCCGCGCCGGCTGCCTGCGCTTTCTCATGGTTTACCATTTGCCCAGATGTGCGCCGCCATCGACGTGCAGCACCTCCCCGGTGACGCGCGGAGCTTCAGTGAGGAAGACCACCGCGTCGACGATTTCATCGACATTCGAAATGCCTGTCATCGGCGACAGCGTCCTCAGGAACTCCTTCGGATTGTCCTTGTGAAGGGGCGTGTCGACGACGCCGGGGGCGACCGTGTTGACGCGGATTCCCTCGTTTGCATATTCCATCGCAAGGTTCTTCGAAATCGCGTCGATGCCGCCCTTGGTCATCATCGCCACGGAAGCGGGCATGCCGGCGATCGGATGGTCGATCCGCGGCGTGGTGATGCTGACGACACTGCCGCCGGTGTTCTGGGCGAGCATCTGCCTGATGACCCGCTGCGTCAGGTGCAGGAAACCTTCGAGATTGGTCGACGAGAGCTTACGGAAGTCGGTCATCGTGTAATCGACGAGCGGCTTGGTGAAGAAGATGCCGGCATTGTTGACGAGCGCGTCGATCGAACCGAACCGGTCGATTGCGGTTTTGGCGACGCGGGCCGCTGTTTCGGGATCGCCGATGTCGCCGTCGACCAGAGCCAGCCTGTCGGAAGCCTGGAAGGCATCCGAAGCGCTGACCTGACGCGAGGTGGCAACAACGTTGTAGCCGCGCTCGACGAAGGCGTTGACGAGCCCTGCTCCGATACCCTGGGAGGCGCCCGTGACGATGACAGTCCTTTGTTTGGTCATGTTGAACTCCATAATCTGGTTCGGGCAACGCAGGCCTGGCAAGGTGGGTCGCTCGAGATGGGGCCGCCGCGATCGCGCCGCCATCGGGTTGTTGGTTGTTTTCGCAAGGTGAATATGGCGAAAACGTCATTGCTCGATTAGATGGAAATATCTGGATTCTCTTTTGCATCAGTGCAAAAATGCCGGCATGGCCGATCTCAACGACATCGCCGTCTTCGTGAAGGTGGCGCAATATGGCAGCTTCAGCCGCGCCGCCCATTCGCTCGGTATGCCTGTTTCGACCGTCAGTCGGAAGGTGACATCGCTCGAAGAGCAGCTCGGCGTGACGCTGATCCAGCGCACGACCCGCAAGCTCAGCCTCACCGCGCAGGGCCGGGCCTATTACGACAGGTGCAGCGAGCCGCTCGCTCATCTCGTCGACGCCGAGCAGGCGTTGACCGAAACGCAGAGAAAGCCGGAAGGCCTGCTGAAGATCTCGGTGCCGGTCATCTTGGGCCAAGAGGTCTTCTACGAATTCATCTCCGATTTCCTGAAGGCCTATCCCGAGATCCAAGTCGATCTTTTCGTCACTAACCTGTTCCTTGATCTGGTCGCGGAGAATATCGATCTCGGCATCCGCTTCGGCGACCTCAAGGATTCCACCATCGTCGCGCAGCGGCTCGGCAAGAGCGTGCGCTATCTGGTCGCCGCCCCGGATTATCTGAAGGAGAGGGCGCTTCCCACAAAGCCCGAAGATCTCAAGGACCATCGGTGCGTGCTCCTGAACGGGCGCAACGGCGAAGCGGAATGGCATCTCGTCAGCGGCCGCAAATCGGCCGACGTGCGCGTGTCGGGGCCGGCATCGAGCCGCGATTTCGATGCGGTCAGCGCCTTCACCTATCGTGGCCACGGCATTGGTCTCCTGCCTTCGACCTATTGCGACGAGCAGATCCGAAGAGGCGCGCTCATCCGCCTGCTGCCGGATTGGTCGTCGCCGGAAATCTTCGTGCACGCCGTCTATCCCACGCGCCGCTTCCTGCCCCTGCGCCTGCAGGTCTTCCTCGACGCGCTGAAGGCATGGAAAAGTCCTTTGTGGCTGCCGTTGCATTGAGGGGTGCCATCACCGAAAATTGAAGGAGCCCGCGCGACGGCGCGTTCGGCAGCGGCCAAGCTGTGCTAGAGTCGCCCGGCTTGAGAATGGCGCGGGGATCTACCGATGCTGACGTCACTTGCGGTGCTCATGGGTCTTTCCGGTGTCGTGCCGGCCGCGCAGGCTGCGGCAAACGAGGTCGACGTCACCCTGGTGCTTGCCGTCGACACCTCGCGGTCGATGGATTTCGAAGAGATCGGCATCCAGCGCGACGGTTATGTCGAGGCGCTAAAACACAAGGAATTCATCGACGCGGTGAGGGGCGGGCTCACCGGCCGCATCGCCATCAGCTATTTCGAATGGGCGGGCTACGTCGTCCAGGGTTCGGTGATCGACTGGCAGGTGATCGCGACGGAGCAGGATGCGATCGCCTTTGCCGACAAGGTCGACGCCCGGCCGATCGGCACGCAGCGGCGCACCTCGATCTCCACCGCGATTGCCCAGGGCGTCAGCATGATCATCGCCAGCCCCTTCCGGGGCAGGCGGGAGGTGATCGATGTCTCCGGCGACGGCCCGAACAATTCCGGCAATCCCGTCACGCCCGTCCGCGACAAGGCGGTGGCATCGGGCATGGTCATCAACGGCCTCGCCCTCATGCTGCGGCCTTCCGATGCGCCTGACGGGCTCGACAAATATTATGCCGACTGCGTCATTGGCGGCCCCGGCGCCTTCGTGCTGCCGGTCCGCAAGATCGAGGACTTCGCCGTCGCCGTGCGCCGCAAGCTGGTGATGGAGATCAGCGGCTTGTCTTTGCCGGCGACGGTGCAGCCGATCGCCGGCGTGGAGCCGGCAACGGACTGCTTGATCGGGGAGAAGCAGTGGCGGGATATGTTTGATCGGTGAGCGGGCTGCTGGCCCAACCCGATGATAAATGGCTATCGGGACTGGCTCGACGGCATGGTGGCGGCAGCGAAGGCAGCCAGGCGGTGAGCCCCGCGAGAGCGATGCTGAAGCGCGTCCTTCGAGGCGCAGGCTAAAGGCCGGAAGCGTCGAAGGACGCGCTGCAACAGTGTTCCCTGCATTCATTTGGTGTTCGGAGCACCCGTCTCGCGCCTCGGGATGGGGCTTTTCACTGCCTATAGCGGCAGCTCTCTGCCGGCTTGTTCGCTGACCATATATTCGGCGTACCAGTCCGGCCAGTTCTCGTCGTATTTGCCGCCGTTGCGTTTCTCGTGTTCGCCGTGGGCGGCGGCAGCGCGGCGGAGCGCGGAGGCCAAGTCGCTCGAGGTGGAGAAGGCGGTCTCGTCGGCGTCGATGCGGCCGGGCAGGCGGGTGGTGACTTCCTGGAACAGCCAGCCGTTGCCGTCAGGATCCTTGAAGGAGGCGAAGGAGCGGTAGCTGCGGTGCTCGGGATCGCGGCCGGCGATGCGCAGGCGCCCGAAGAGATAGGGTTCGTCCTTGCCGGCATAGACGCCCGATGCGTCGTGGAAGACCTCGCTCACCTCGACGCCGCGGGCGATGAGATCGCGGCGGGCGGCCTCGATGTCGGAGACGATGAGGTAGAGGCCTTGAGCGGAGCCGGGCGCGGCGGCGGTCACGTTCCTGCCGAAGATGATGGCGCAGCCGGAGCCGGGTGGGGTGAACTGGATCACGCGGAAATCGGCATCATTGGCGAAATCGGCATCGAGCCGCCAGCCGAGGCCGTCATAAAAGCGTTTGGCGCGGTCGACGTCGGAAACGGGGATGACCACCACTTCGAGCTTGGTGTCGGCGGGCCGCGTTCTGATGGATTCTGTAGGGGTTTCACTGCGCATTGCATTGCTCATCTTCAGCTCCTCGAGGTTTGGACGCATTAAGAATGGCGATACATGTCGTGCGCGAGTGGACCACAGCGCGGGCAGAGCGTCGAATCAATTCTTCTGTCGGCAAGGAGAAGACGGCGGGCCAGCCCCGCCGTCAGTTGCGAGTCGCCTACGCCGCAAGAGCGGCGCGCGTCTTGCCGATCGTCAGGGCGGCGCGGGCCGCCTCGCGGCCCTTCTCGACGAAGTGCGCGCGGTAGATCTGCGTGTGATGCTCGGTTTCCTGATACTGATGCGGCGTCAGCGAAACCGACAGCACCGGAACGCCGGTATCCATGCCGGCGCGCATCAGGCCATCGACGACGGCCTGGGCGACGAATTCGTGACGATAAATTCCGCCATCAACGACGAAGGCGGCGGCGATGACGGCGCCATAGCGCCCGGTCGCCGCAAGATCGCGCGACAGCAGCGGCATTTCGAATGCGCCGGGAACGTCGAACACGTCGATCTGCTCAGCTGGAATGAGCTGCTGGAAACCTTCGAGCGCACGATCGACGATATCGGCGTGCCAGCCGGCTTTGACGAAGGCATAACGGGTGGGTGTCATGGTAATCTCCTTTGGCGTACAGACACGTCACCCAAGGCGATCACGAACGTTCACCGGCTGCCGGTAAGGGCAGCAGGAACGCGCGTTCTCTTTCATCCGGACTATGACCGTCGGCTCAGGCATCTCACCTGATCTGCTGACCCTTCCCTGGAGAAGGCGCTCGCGGGCTCGCAATCGAAACTGCATACCGCCGGTAGGGACTTCCACCCCGCCCTGAGAACGGCGCGGACAATAGGGGCAAGGCGGCGAGCTGGCAATAGGGGAGTTGGTTTGGTGGGCGGGGCGTGCTTTGGGGCTTCGCCCTCTCGGGCTGCATGGCTCAGCATGAGGAGCGGTTGGCGGGTGCCACGCCCGCCAATGAGAGCCGGCGAATGGGAGAAGGAGACGCGCATTCCCATCACCCTTGCTGCGTGCGCCCCTCCGCCTACATGCTTCCATGAGGACACTCACGCCGAAACAGTATCACGCGCCGTCCCGCATCAGGTGGGGTTGGCCGCCACAATCATGGGAGGGAGGCATGCCAGAGTCTTTTGTCGTGCGCCGTGAGGCGCATATTGCGGCGCCGCCGGCTGCGGTGTTTGCGCTGATGACGGACCCGGAGAGGATCTTGCGATGGATGGGAACAGAGGCCGAGATCGAGCCGGAGCCGGGTGGGCTCTATCTCGTCAACGTTACCGGCGCCCGCTTTGCGCGAGGCTCGTTTCGCGAGGTCGTGCCGGTGCATCGGCTTGCCTACAGCTTCGGATGGGATGGCAGCGAGGTCGTGCCGCCGGGCTCCAGCCTGGTCGAGATCGACCTGATCGAGCAGTCGGATGGGACGTTACTCCGACTCACCCATAGCGGCCTGCCGAACGAGGAGCAGTGCGCCGGCCATGCCGAGGGCTGGGAGCATTATCTCGGGAGGCTCACCGCGGTCGCCGCCGGGCGTGATCCGGGGCCGGATCCTTTTTATGGCAGGACATGAACGATTTTTCCCGGGCGTAGGGCGCTTTTCAAGCGCTTGCCGTTGCGGGAAAAACGGCCGGCCGGCGCTCCGACCGGCCGTCAAAAAGCAAGTTTTTTTCACCTGCAAACATGAATGCCCGGTTCATCTCCAGTTCAATTTGGCGGCCCTAAAGTGGGTACGGCTGGATGAAATGGAGTTTTCGATGAAGGCACTATCTATCGCGGCTGCCTTGCTCGCTGGCAGCCTTTCGATCGGCTCTGCGCAGGCGATGCCGATGGGGACAATCAATGTCGAGAGCAAGGTCACAAGCGACGTCACGAAGGTCGACTACGCCTGCGGCCGCGGCTGGCACCTGACCCGCTGGGGCGAATGCCGCCGCAACTGGCGACGCCCGCCGCCGGTGGCTTTCTATGGTGGTCCACCCCGCTGGGGTTGGGAGCGCCGCCACCGCGACTGGGATGGCCCGCGTTGGCGCCATGAACGCCGCTGGGATCGCGAACGCCGCTGGCGGGACGACTACTAAAAACCTCGGCATGAGGCTGACGGACGAAGGCCGGCGCGATATTTCGCCCGGCCTATTCTTTTGGAAACTGTAATTGCGCTCAGGTTAGATCCGGCTGACAAGCCAGTGCTTGCCGTCGATCAGCTCTTCGAGTTCGGCCGGATCCTTGACGCCGAACTCAAACCATTCGACGAGTTCCTTCGCCTTCAGACGGCTTTCGTCCGCCGTAAACTCGATTCCATAGCGCGCGCACCAGCGCCGCAGGATCGACGTCAGCAGCGTCATGTCGTTTCCGTCCAGCGGATCTTTCGGCCAGAATGTCGTGCCCATCGCAACCCCTCAATCGCGGATGATGACCCGACATTATCGTGGAATCAAAGCAGCGCAAGTTTAAAGTGTTATTTTTCTGCTTTCCACCGCGGTTGCGGATTTTCGACACTGTTTTTGGCAAGAGCCGCCGGCGCGCAACCGTCCGCTTGCGGACGCCTCCGGGCGATGTCATCCTGAGTCATGGATCTGCCTTCCTCCCTTGCCTGGCTGGTTGACGAGGCCGCTGCCGCGCCCGGTCCCGAACGGTTCCTGGCCGAGCTCGGACGCCGGCTGCTTTGCGATGGTCTGCCGCTTGCCGGCGGCGCGCTGACGCTTTCGGTGCCGCATCCGATCATCGCGCGGCGCACTTGGCTGTGGCGGGCGGAGACCGGAGCCGTCATCGAGGCGCTCGCTTTCGCTGCGGCCCCGCCCGTCGAGGCCGGCCGTGAGTGGCTGGCCGGGCTCGGGCCGGTATGGGAGCAACAGATCGGTCCGTCACAGGACAGCCCGGTGCTTGGCTGGGCGGGCATGGGCAATGGAGCGGCGGTGGACGCTTTCGGCGCGGCCGAGGCGGACCGTCTGCGCGAGGTGGCGCGGTTTGCCGCAGCGCCGCTTGCCGCACTCGCGGCGCGGGAGGCGCGGGCAGCCCTCCTCGAGGCCTATCTCGGCCGGCGCAGCGCGGCGCGGGTGCAGGCCGGGGCACTTGCCCGCGGCACCGGAGAAACCATCCGCGCGGCGCTTCTCTGCGCCGACCTGCGCGACTTCACCGCACTCTCCGAGGTGACGGAGCCGCACGCGATGATCGCAACGCTCGATGACTGGTTCGACCGCGTCGCCGGCGCCGTGCACGCCTTCGGCGGCGAGGTGCTGAAATTCATCGGCGACGGCGTACTGGCGATCTTCCCCGTCACGCCTGCGGCGGGTAAGGCGCAAGGCGACCGCGATGCCTGCGAGGCGGCGCTCCGGGCCATCGCCGCCAGCCGGGCCGGCATGACCCATCTCGACCACGTTCGCCAGGGGCAGGGGCTGGCGCCGCTGCCTTTCGGCGCCGCGCTGCATTTCGGCGAAATCCTGTGGGGCAACATTGGTGCGGCCGACCGGCTGGATTTCACCGCCATCGGCCCCGCCGTCAATCTTGTCAGCCGGCTGGAGGGGCTCTGCAAGCCGCTCGGCCGCAGCGTGCTGATCTCCGGGGCGGTGGCGGCGAACACGACAGCGGCGCTCGTGCCACTCGGAGAGCACGCCTTGCGCGGCATCGCCGATCCTTGCGCGGTATTCACCCTGCCCGAGAATTGACCTCAGCGCTGATGCTGCCGAAAGGCGCAGATGCGGGGTTACTCCCGGCCGCGGCTTTCTCCGCTTCGTAAAACTCCGGCAAGAATCATGATTGTGAAACTCCTCTTTTTTGGCTAAAGCCTGTGCGCACATCGAATGGGGCAAACATGACTCGATATATGCGCAAATTTTTCCCCGTGCTGGGGGCGTCTGCAATGCTGTTGGCCGCAGTCGCTCAGGCCGAAGACAAGAAAGTCTCGATCGTCGACGACCGCGGCGTGACCGTCGAAGTCCCGGCGCAGCCGAAACGCATTGCCTCGATATCCTATTTCGCCGATGATGTCGCTTTGGCGCTCGGCATCAAGCCGGTCGCCAGCACCTATATGACGGCAGGCCGCGAGCCCGCTTTCCTGCTGGGGCTGACTGCCGGGATGAAGCAGATCGGCCAGCGCGCCAAGCCCAATCTCGAGCTTCTCTCCGAGGCCAAACCTGACCTCATCATCGCGATCCGCCGCTATACGGTCGGCAATGCCGCGCAGCTTCAGAACATCGCGCCCTACGTCGCCTATAATATGGAGCTGCTCGAAGAGAGCTACAGCGAGACCGCCGCCCTTTCCAAGCTGCTCGGCAAGCCCGAGCGCGGCGAGCAGCTGAACGCCGATTTCCGCAAGCATCTGGCAGAATTCGCCGCCAAGGCGCCGAAGGACGTGCATCCGCGCTTCCTGATCATGTGGGGCGGCGCGACACCTTTCGCCTTCCACACGGAAAACACCTCGGCCTCGATCGTCGCTGCGATCGGCGGCGACAATGTTCCCGGCCCGAAGACCCCGGGCGGCGAGTTCGGCATCGACCTCAGCCTCGAAACCATGCTGGAGAAGGACCCGGAAGTGATCTTCGTCTACGATTCCGGCCCGGATCGCCCGCACGAAAGCAACCCGATCTGGTCGCAGCTGTCGGCCGTCAAGAACAACCGGGTCTTTTATGTCGGCGACCAGTGGGTCGAGACCAATGGTCCGATCGCCCGCGAGATCGTGCTGCGCGAGGCCGCACACTACCTCTATCCCGACACGTTCCCGGCCGTCGACGTCAAGGCGGAAGCTGCCAAGCTGATCCCGGCCGACCTGCAGAACTAAGCCAGTGACAAGACCGGCGATGAGCTCCCGGCAATCATTCCTGGCCATCGGGCTCATCGTCATCGCCGCCGTTGTGGCGGCGATGTTCGGCTTGCTGATCGGCGCCAAGACGCTGTCGGCCGAGACCGCCATCCGCGTGCTTTTGGCGCCCGATGGCAAGATCGAATCCATCCTCGTCTGGACGCTGCGCCTGCCGCGCAGCCTGACGGCGGCTGCCGGCGGCGCGGGCCTTGCCGTTTCCGGCTATGTGCTGCAGACGCTAACGCGCAATCCGCTGGCCGATCCCGGCATCACCGGCGTCACATCGGGGGCGGTCGCGCCGATCGTCTGCTGTTTCGTCTTCCTGCCCTGGATATCGCCGGCCTATTATCCCTTCATCGGCCTTGCCGGCGGGCTTGCGGCAGCCTCGGTGACGTTCTGGGTGTCGCATGGCGGGCAGGGGCGGCCGCTGCAGCTTGCGCTCGGCGGCGTCAGCGTCTCGCTCTTCCTGAGTGCGATCACCACTTATGTGCTGCTCTTGACTGGCCCGCAATCGGCGTCGCTGCTCTTCTGGCTTGCCGGCGGTTTCCAGGGGCGCACCTGGTCGCATCTCTTTTACATGCTGCCCTGGACGATCGCCGGCGTCGTCGGCGCGCTGCTTCTGCGGCGCGTCATCGCCATGTTCACGCTGAGCGATCATGCGGCGGCCGGCATGGGCCTGCAACTCGGCCTGTGGAAGCCGCTCATTCTTATCCTCGCCGTCCTTCCGGTCGCCGGCGTCGCGCCGGTCGCCGGATCGGTCGCCTTCGTGGGGCTGGCCGCTCCCCACATCGCCCGGCTCCTCAGACCGCGCGGCACGGGATGGGAGATCGGGCTCTGTGCTGCCTTCGGCGCGCTGATCGTCACCGTCGCCGACGTCTTGGCGCGCAGCATCGCTATCCCGCGCGAACTGCCCGTCGGTATCGTCACCGCGCTGCTTGGCGGTCCTGTTTTCATCTATCTCGTCCAGCGTGGGCGGCTGAGCCTTGCGGGTGAGGCACGATGAGCGTCCCGGCATCGACATCGGCTGCTTCGCCAGGCTTCGGCATGGCCGCTATGCTTGCTGTGTTGGCGGTCATGTCGCTGGCGGCGGCGATCTTTCTCGGCGTTGCCGATATTCCGATGGCCGAAGTCGCGGCCGTTCTGACCGGCGGCGGCTCGGCGGAGGCGCGGCTGATCATTCTCGATATCCGGCTGCCGCGCATCGCCACCGGCATTCTGGCCGGCATTCATTTTTCGCTGGCGGGACATCTGCTGCAGACCATCACCCGCAATCCGCTGGCCGATCCGTCGCTGATGGGCGTGTCGCAAGGGGCGACGCTGTCGGTGACGATCTTCCTGCTCTTCACCGTCTATATCTTCGAGCCGGGCTCGAACACGCTTGCCGAGCTGCCGGTCGCATGGCTGCCGGCGGCGGGGCTTGCCGGCGGCCTGCTCGCCGGCGGCGTCATCTATCTCCTGGCTTTTCGCCTTGGCCTCAGTGCGCTGCGCATTACGCTTTGCGGCGTGGCGGTCGGGGCCGTGCTGCATGCAGTGGCGATCGGCCTCATCGCCGGTTGGGGATCGGCCCGCATCGAGATCATCCTCGAATGGCTGTCGGGCAGCCTTTACGCCCGCAGCTGGGATCACGCACTCTTCCTGCTGCCCTTCACCATTGCCGGGCTCGCCATGCTGCCGGTCATCTACCGGCCGCTGACGCTGCTGCAGTTCGATGCATCCGTCGCACGCTCCTTCGGCCTCGGCTATCGCAGGCAGTTCTCGGTCGTGCTGATCGTATCCTCTGCACTTGCGGCGAGTGCGGTCGGCGCGGTCGGCCCTGTCGTTTTCATCGGCCTCGTCGTGCCGCATCTTGCCCGTTTCCTGGCGGGACGGAATTTCATGCTGGCGCTGGTGCTGACGATCGTGCTCGGCGCCGTCATCGTTACGCTCGGCGATCTCATCGGCCGGCTGCTCGGCCAAGCCGAGGAAATCCCGATCGGCGTCGTCACGGCCGTCTTCGGCGTGCCGCTCCTGCTCGCGCTGCTGCGCAAAACCATGTGAGGCCGAAATGCCATTGTCCTGTTCCGACCTCTCGGTGATGTACAACAAGCGAAAGGCCTTAAACGGTTTCAGTCTTTCGCTCGAGAAGGGCGAGATCCGCGCGCTGATCGGCCCGAACGGCTCGGGCAAGAGCACGGCGCTGCATGCGCTGGCCGGGCTGATCCGGCCGGCCGGGGGCAGGGCGTCGCTCGGCGGCGTTGCCGTCGCCTCCATGTCGCGCCGCATGCTGGCGAAGAGGCTCGCCTTCCTGCCGCAGCAACCGACCGCGCCCGACGAAATGACCGTCGCCCAGCTCGTGCGCCAGGGCCGCTATCCGCATGTCGGCTTGTTCCGCTCCTATGACAGGCGTGACGAAGACGCGATCGAATGGGCGCTCGAAAGTACCGGCCTGTCCGGGCTCGCCGACCGCAGCCTTCGGGAACTGTCCGGCGGCGAGCGGCAAAGGGCCTGGATATCGGCCGCTCTCGCCCAGGAGGCGGAGATCCTGCTGCTCGATGAGCCGACCTCCTTTCTCGATATCGGCTATCAGGTCGAGGTGCTCGACCTCGTGCATCGGCTGAGCCGGGAAAAGGGCGTGACCGTCGTCATGGCGATCCACGACATCAACCAGGCCGTCGCCGTCAGCGACCGCATCTCGCTGCTCGAAAGAGGCGAGCTCCGATTCGACGGCGCCCCTGGGGAGCTTGCCGAACGCGGGCTGATCCAGGAAATCTTCCGCGTCAGAGGCCGTTTCGTCCAGGTCGCGCCCGACAGCCCGCCGCATTTCGATGTCGAGCTGATGCGGCTTCAGCGAGACGACCATGGCCTCTAGACCGTTTTGCATTTAGGTTGACCCATATCCTGCGTTTCGGATGTCTCGCAGCTCCAAGGCGATTGAAAAACTGTGCGCGGGCCGGTGGGTGCTGGGCTTCGCTCTTGTTGAGACCGGCGGTGGCACATTCCGGCGCATTTCGGGGTTCTGCCACCATTGCGGCAGGAAGATGGGCGCGCCCGATATCGCGAAGCGCGAGCGCCAGTCGTGTTTTTGCTGGCGGGACGTCATGATGTCGAGCCCTGATAATTTTGGCCGACGGCGAGCTCATTCGGATTTCCAAACGCGCTCGCCCCTCTTCTATCCGGAAATCCGAATAAGGTCCTAGGCAAGGCAAGCAAAGATAGTTCGCCTTCAATGGCTTAGCGGCCGCTCTCGCGCCTGTTCCAATTGGCACACGTGTTGCTCTCTTCAGCCAATAGCCCGCTCGACAGCGGGTGGATGGAGAGGAGCAAGCCCAAAAATGACTGTTGCCTTGAGCCGTATTGAACATGACCTGATCGGGGACCGAGAGATTCCCCTGGACGCATACTACGGTGTTCACACCCTGCGCGCCCTTGAAAACTTCCCGGTGACAGGCATTCCGATTTCACACTATCAGGACCTGATCCGCGCCCTCGCGCAAATCAAGATGGCCGCCGCGCGAGCCAATCTGCAACTGGGGCAGCTCGACGCCGAACGGGCCGGGGCGATTGTCGCCGCCTGCCGGGAAATCGCAGGCGGTGCGCTCAATGATCAATTCGTCGTGGACGTCATCCAGGGAGGCGCCGGCACTTCCACCAACATGAACGCCAACGAGGTGATCGCCAACCGGGCGCTGGAGCTTCTGGGCCACGTCCGTGGCGAATACCGGCACCTGCACCCGAACGAACATGTCAACCTTGGCCAGTCCACCAACGACGTCTATCCGACGGCGCTGAAGCTTGCGACTTATACCGGCATTTTCCGTTTGATCGATGCCATGGCCCATCTCCGGGGGGCCTTCGAGCACAAGGCGGACGAATTCCGCGACATCCTCAAAATGGGGCGGACCCAGCTGCAGGACGCGGTGCCGATGACGCTGGGGCAGGAATTCTCCACCTATGCGGTAATGCTGGCCGAAGACGAACAGCGGCTGCGCGAGGCTGCCTTGCTGATCCGCGAGATCAATCTCGGCGCCACGGCGATCGGCACCGGCATCACCGCCCATCCCGAATACGCGCCGCTGGTTTGCCGGCTGCTTTCGGAGATCAGCGGCGTACCTGTCATCACTGCGCCCAATCTCATTGAAGCCACACAGGATTGCGGCAGCTTCGTCCAGCTTTCGGGCGTTTTGAAGCGCGTCGCGGTCAAGCTGTCCAAGGTTTGCAACGACCTTCGCCTGCTTTCCAGCGGCCCACGGGCGGGTTTCGGCGAAATCAACCTGCCGCCCCGCCAGGCCGGCTCGTCGATCATGCCCGGCAAGGTCAATCCGGTGATCCCGGAGCTCGTCAACCAGATCGCCTTCGAAGTGATCGGCAACGATCTGACGGTGACCTTCGCCGCCGAGGCGGGCCAGCTGCAGCTCAACGCCTTCGAGCCGATCATCGCCCACAGCCTGTTCAAGAGCATCGGCCACCTCAGCCGGGGGTGCCTGATTCTTGCCGACAAATGCGTTGATGGCATCACTGCGAACCGCGAGCGCTTGGAGGCGAGCGTGCTGGGCTCGATCGGCATCGTCACCGCCCTCAATCCCATCATCGGCTATGCCAATGCCACCGAAGTCGCAGCGGAAGCGCACAGGACCGGGAGGGGCGTCGCCGAACTGGTGGAGGTGCGTGGACTGATGACGGCCGAAGCGCTAGCCGAGGCCTTGCGCCCCGAGGCGCTGACCAAGCCGCGCCCGAGCATGGCGCGCAGCTGAACCATCCAAATTGCTGATCAAAAACCGCCGGGATGAACCGGGCGGGGGAGGAAGGAGACTATTATGAAGATAAACAAGCAGACGACATGGATCGTCATCGCAATGATCCTGGGCGTCATCGTCGGCTATGGCTGCAACGTGCTGTCGGGCAGCCCGGCCGCGGCGAAAGACATCGCTGGCTATTTCGCGATGGTGACCGACATTTTCCTGCGGCTGATCAAGATGATCATCGCGCCCTTGATTTTCACGACCCTCGTTGCCGGCATGGCCGGCATGGGCGATGGCCGCACCGTCGGGCGCATCGGCGGCAAGGCGCTCGGCTGGTTCCTGATGGCCTCGCTCGCGTCGCTGGCGATCGGCCTCGTCTTTGCGAACCTTTTCCAACCCGGCGCCAATGTCGGCGTGCCGCTGCCCGATGTATCGGCCTCGGCCGAGTTGAAGACGTCGTCGCTCAATCTCAAGGACTTCATCACCCACGTCTTCCCGCGCAACATCTTCGAAGCGATGGCGAACAACGAGATCTTGCAGATCCTCGTCTTCTCGGTGTTCTTTGGTCTCGCGCTCGGTAGTCTGAAGGACACGAAGGCGCGCGCCCTCATCGAAGTGATCGAAGGCGCAGTCCCGGTCATGCTGAAGGTGACGGATTATGTGATGCGCTTCGCACCGGTCGGCGTCTTTGCCGCCGTCGCCAATGTCGTCACCGTCCAAGGCCTCGGGATCCTGATGGTTTACGGCAAGTTCGTCGGCAGCTTCTACGCGACGCTCGTCGTGCTCTGGGCCGTGCTGATCGGCGCCGGTTTCCTCGTGCTCGGGACAAGCGTATTCCGCCTAGTCCGGGAAGTGCGCCAGCCGATGCTCGTCGGCTTTTCCACCGCCTCCAGCGAAGCGGCCTACCCGCGCGTGATGGAGAAGCTGGAAGACTTCGGCATCAAGGAGCGCATCATCGGTTTCGTCCTGCCGCTCGGCTATTCGTTCAACCTCGACGGCTCGATGATCTATACGGCCTTTGCCGCCTTGTTCATCTCCCAGGCTTATGGCCTGCCGCTCACCATGGAGCAGCAGATCGTCATGCTGCTCGTGCTCATGGTTTCGAGCAAGGGCATCGCCGGTGTGCCGCGCTCCGCGCTGGTCGTCGTTGCCGCCGTGCTGCCGATGTTCAACCTGCCGGAGGCGGGAGTGCTTTTAATCATGGGTATCGATCATTTCCTCGACATGGGGCGAACCGCCACCAACGTGCTCGGCAATGCGATCGCCACCACGGTCGTCGCCAAGTGGGAAAACGCGCTCGACATTCCTGACGAAGCGGAAGAGCGCACGCGCGAAGGACTGGTCGCGGCCGAATAGGCCGGCGCAAGACAAAGATCTGCCCGCCCGTTGAGAAGGCGGGCAGATCACTGCATGCTCGCTCGGCCTCATCGGATGTGGTAGAGAGCCGGATCAACAACACTGTTGCGGCGTGCGCATCCGCTTCCATTCATTCCTATGTCGATCGCCTCTCTCATTCGCAAATACGGTTTGCTGCTTCCCGGCCTCGTCGCGGTGGCGCTTGCCGTCGGCATTGCGGGCTTTCGCATCAGCGAGAACCTGGGGCTTGCCGAACTGCAAAGAACGGGAACGCAGCGGCTCGAGCTCTACGCCACCAGCCTGAACAGGCAGATCGACAAGTACGCCTATTTCCCCGCCACACTCGGGCTGGAGAGAGACGTAATCGACCTGATCGCGCACGGGAAACCGCTCACCGACACCGTCAACCGCTATCTTGAGCAGCTGAACCAGCGGGCGGGTACGCTCTCGATCTACCTGCTCGACCGGCAAGGACATGTGGTCGCCGCCAGCAACTGGAACCGGCCGGACAGCTTCATCGGCGAAGACCTGTCCTATCGCTCCTATTTCAAAGATTCCATACGGGGCCGGCCCGGACGGCTTTTCGGCATCGGCACGACGGTTGGCGAGCCTGGCTACTACCTTTCCTCGCCCTTGCTCGCGAATGGCGGGGTCGTCGGCGTGGCTGTGGTCAAGGTCAGCCTCGAACAGTTGGAACAGTCCTGGGCGACCGTCGAGGTGCCCGTTATCGTCACGGATCAGAACGGCATCGTCATCCTTGCATCCGTCCCATCCTGGAAATTCACCACACTGCGCCCGCTGCCGGATGCAGAACGCCGGCGGCTCGACCGCAGCCTGCAATACAATGCTCGCCCGCTTCCCTCGCTCGGCCTGAGGCAGGAGGAGGCTTTCGGTGAAGCTGCCGCCCTCGTGCGGTTAGCGCCATCGGCGGAGGTGGACGGCGGTTCCAAGCTATCGGGCAATTTTCTGGCGCAGACCGCCCCGATGGCCGAGACCGGCTGGTCGCTGACGGTGCTCTCCCCCGCCGACGAAATCGGCGCGATCGCCTGGACTCGTGCAGCGCTTGCCGCAATCGCCAGCGCCTTCGTCGGCATCGTGCTGGTGCTGCTCGACCAACGGCGGCGGCATCTGCGCGACAGGTTGCGGGCACGCGAGGCGCTGCAGCGCGCGCACGACGAACTGGAGCGCAAGGTGGAGGAACGGACACGGACGTTGCGTGCCGCCCAGGACGAGCTCGTCCATGCCGCCAAGCTGGCCACGATCGGCCAGATTTCCGCCGGCCTCGCCCATGAGATAAACCAGCCTCTGGCGGCGCTGCGCACGCTCTCCTGCAACGCGGTCAAATTTCTTCGGCGCGGCGATGTCGCGACCGCCGAAAGCAATCTCGATCGCATCGGCAGCATCGTCGACGGGTTGGGCACGCTCACCAACCAGCTCAAGTCCTTCGCCCGCAAATCCCCGGGCACGGTGCGTGCGGTCGACGTGCGGCGCGCGGTCGACAACGCGCTGTTCCTGCTCGACCAGCGCCTGCGCCGCGCGGGCGTGAACGTGTCTACCGAGATTGAGGCGGATGAGGTGATAGCACTCTGCGATGCCAACCGCCTGGAGCAGGTCATGGTCAACCTCATTGCCAACGCACTGGACGCGATCGAGGGCACCGCGTCAGCGACGCTCCGCCTTTGCGCCCGGCGCGAGGACACCCGGGTCGTCATCGACATCCATGACAACGGGCCGGGCCTGCCGGAGCATGTGCGCGAACACCTCTTCGAGCCGTTTTTCACGACCAAGGAAAGCAACAGGGGCCTTGGGCTCGGCTTGGCCATTTCGTCGGAAATCGTGCACCATTTCGGTGGAACGCTGACCGGCGCGAACCATCCCGAGGGCGGCGCGGTTTTCACCGTCGCTCTCCCCGCAACCAGTATCGGAGACACACCATGAGCGACAACCTCAAGGTCCTGATCGTCGAGGACGAGCCGAATGTCCGCCTCGGGTGCCAGCAGACACTCGAGCTCGAAGGCATGGATGTCGAAGCGGTGGAAAGCGCCGAGAAGGCACGACGGCTCGTTCCCGCCCACTTTCCAGGCATCGTCGTCACCGATATCCGCCTGCCGGGCGATGACGGCATGGCGCTCATGCACGATCTCCTCCACCAAGATCCCGACCTGCCGGTGGTGTTGATGACCGGGCATGGCGATGTTTCGCTGGCGGTTCAGGCGATGAAGGACGGAGCGCACGACTTCATCGAGAAGCCTTTCTCCCCCGATTATTTCGTCGAGGTCGTGCGCCGGGCACTTGAGAAACGCAGGTTGACGCTCGAGGTGCGCGAACTGCGCGCCAAGCTTTTGGGGCAACAATCGACCACGGCTCGCATCATCGGTCGTTCACTCGTCATAGAGCGGGTGCGTCACCTCATCGGCGAGCTTGGCAACAGCGCGGCGGATGTGCTGATCCACGGCGAAACTGGAACAGGCAAGGAGCTTGTGGCGCGATGCCTGCATGAGGCCAGTCCGAGACGCAGCGGCAATTTCGTCGCCATCAATTGCGGCGGTGTGCCGGAAAACCTGTTCGACAGCGAAATATTTGGCCATGAGCCTGGTGCCTTCACCGGTGCCGCCAAACGGCGGATAGGCAAGATCGAGCACGCCAACGGCGGGACGCTATTTCTCGATGAGATCGAAAGCATGCCGATGGCCATGCAGGTGAAACTGCTTCGGGTCCTGCAAGAGCGCACGCTCGAGCGTCTTGGATCGAACAGCCCGATCGCCGTCGACTGCCGTGTCATCGCTGCGACCAAGGTCGACTTGGCAGTGCTTGCCGAAAAAGGAGGGTTCCGGCCGGACCTATACTATCGTCTGAACGTGGCGATGCTGCCATTGCCGCCGTTGCGCGAACGGCGCGAGGACATTGGCCTCCTGTTCGAGCAGTTTGCCCTGGAGGCGGCATCACGCCATGAGCGAGGCGAGCTCGCGCCCGACGTCGAGCGAACCCAGCGACTGCTCGCCTACCATTGGCCCGGCAACGTCCGGGAGCTGCGCAATGTCGCTGAACGCTGCGTGCTGGGCATAGCAGCGGGCTTCCCGCCATTCCGCGAGGCGACGAACACCCCCTCTCGGCCCTTGGCAAGGTATGTCGAAGAGTTTGAACGCGCCCTTATAGTCGACGCTCTCAGCCGCAACGGCAACAGCTTGGCTCGCGTCAGCGAGGAATTGCTCGTACCGAAGGCGACCCTGCACGACAAGCTCCGCAAATACGGCTTGGCGTGACGCTGGTCACCGACGAACGGCCGCCGAAACGCGCATAAGGGCGGCGCTGCAACAGAGATGCCCACGAGAGCCGTGGAGTTGCCCCCAAACGACGAACATGCTCAGGGGTGAGATCGCGAGCTGATGAACTCGCGCGGCGATTGATATCCTAGACCGTTTTGCATTTAGGTTGACCCATATCCTGCGTTTCGGATGTAGTTTGCGCATTCGTTTGGTTTGATTGTCTCTATGGTTCGAGCCAAAGCGTCGTGAACTGTGTCTTCGGAACGGGCCATTGCGGTGCGCATGGCCTGTTTGATCTTGGAGAAGAGCTGTTCGATGGGATTAAGGTCAGGGCTGTAAGGCGGCAGGAAGAAGAGCTTTGCCCCTGTCTTTCTGATAGCCCGACGCACGCACCGCCGAGCCTTTGTGGCTGCCGAGATTGTCGAGGACAACGATGTCTCCCGGCGACAACGACATGCATCAAAACAAGAGCTAAAGCGCGTCGCATGAATCATATTTGACGCGAAGCGCTTTAGCGCTTCACCAGCCTGAAGACGATCTTCGTCTGGGTGTAGTAATTCAGCGCATCGGCGAAATCAGGCGTCCAGCCGTCGGCGACGAAGGGAATGAAGCCGTCATATTCGAGCTTGCGGGCGGAGACGTCGAAGCCCGCCTTTTCGAAGGCACGGCCGTAATCGGTGATCGACCGGTCCTGGACGACGGTGTTGGTGCGGTTGGCGACGAGTTCGCGCCATTTCGGCCAGAGCGGGTTATCCGTATGGCATCCGGTCACGGCATAGTAGACGCCGCCGGATTTCAGCGCCCGCCAGATGTCGGCAGCGTGGACGTCGATATCGGGAACGAGATAGATGACCTCATGGCTGAGGCCGAGATCGAATTCTTCGCTCCAGCCGTCGAGCCTGCCGCCGACCTGATGCTGGATCGGCAGATTGCCCTTCAGCGTCTCGGCCTTGGCGATCGAGGTTTCAGCGATGTCGATGCCGAGCGCCTTGCGGAAGGGGCGGATCGCATAGAGATGGCGCAGCAGGCCGCCCTGATTGCAGCCGAAATCGAGCACGCTCTTGTCGGTCAGGTCGCGCTCGAGGATGAGGTCGATCAGGTGGCGCCAGATGGGCGCATGTCCATCGGCCATCCTGTCTTCGGCGTCTGGATCGATATACCACGTGCCGATGTTTTTCTGCGCTTCCTCAGTCATCCTCTTGCCCCTCGCATCATGCCGATCACGGTGACGGTCTTAGGATGCGTACTCATGCTTGGCTAGATCGGAAGGCGGTTTTAGAGCGCCTTCCACAGCCGCCGAATATTTTGCAAAGAGAGCTTTGCAAAGATATGTTTGCGATTGTATACTTTTGACGTGAAACATCCGCTCTCCCAACCTGTCGCAGTTGCCCGCATCGTCAGCCGGGTCGTGCCCGAGCCGACCGCGCTGAAAGCGCTGGCGCATCCTGTGCGGCTGCGCATGCTCGGCATGCTGCGGATCGATGGGCCTGCCACGGCGACGCAGCTTGCCGCGCGGCTCGGTCTGAACAGCGGCGCGACAAGCTATCATCTGCGCCAGCTTGCCCATTACGGCTTCATCGAGGAGGCGCCGCATGTCTCGCGGCGCGACCGCTGGTGGCGCGCCAGCCACGAGCTGACCTCGGTGCCGGCGAGCGAAGCCGAAGGCGAGGCGCTCGATCTCGACATCGCCTTCAACCAGGCCGCACTCTCGCTGCAGGTCGGCCAGATGCAGCAGGCGCTGGAGGAATATGCCGAGCTGCCGGCCGAATGGCGCAAGGCGACGGCCGCCGACGACATCATCATTCCGATGACGGCGGCGCAGGCCGAGGCTCTGACGAAACGGCTGAGGGATATCATCCTGGAGGCGATGCAGGCGGCCCCGCGGCTGGGGGAGCCCGCGTCCCGAGAGCCCGGCATGGTCCCGTTCTATGTCATGCTGCACGCCTTTCCCTATCCAGGCCGCCTTCCGCATCGCGAAGGCGAGGGCGAGCCTTGAGAAGGGGCCGGCCGTTCCTGGCGCTCGCGGCTGCCGAGACATTCTCGCTCTCGGGCACGCGGCTTTCGACCATCGCCATTCCCTGGCTGGTGCTGAGCACGACGGGCAGCCCCGTTCTGACGGGGCTGACGGCGATGATGGAGATGCTGCCCTATGTCGTCGCCAAGGCGCTCGGCGGACCGTTGATCGACCGCGCCGGCGCCAAGCGCATCGCCATCATCTCAGATGCCGCCTCGGTGCTCGTCGTCGCTTTGGTGCCGCTTCTCGATCTCTTCGGCCTGCTCGGCATGCCGGTGCTGCTGCCGCTCGTCTTTGCCATGGGCGTGCTGCGCGGCCCTTCCGATGCGGCCAAGCAGGCGATGGTTCCCGATATCGCGACGCTCGCCGGCGTGCCGCTCGAACGAGTGACCGGCGTCGCAAGCGCCATCGAGCGGCTGGCCTCGACGGCGGGGGCGGCCGGCGCCGGCGCTTTGATCGGGCTGATCGGCCCGGGCCAGGCGCTGCTCGTCAATGCCGCCACCTTCGCCGCCGCGGCATTGATCGTTGCTGTGGGCATACCCGGGCCGCGCCGCGCGCCCGCGCTCGAATCTCCACCGGCCGAACGGGCTTCCTATCTCGACGATCTCCGTGAGGGCTGGCGCTTTCTGCGGGGCGATGCCGTGCTCGTCAGCATCGTCGCCATGGTGGCGGTCACCAATCTCTTCGACCAGGCCTATCATGCCGTGCTGCTGCCGGTCTGGACACGGGATGCCGGCCATGGTCCCGAGCTGCTCGGGACGATGTTCGCTTCCTTCGCCGGCGCCTCGATCGCTGGTGCTGCGATTGCCGCGGCGATCGGCGAGCGCATGCCGCGCCTGGTGGTCTATACCGTGGCCTTCCTCCTGACCGGCTTTCCGCGCTTTCTCGTTCCCGCGCTGGATGCGCCCATCGGCCTTGTCTTTGCGACACTCGTCATCGCAGGCTTCGCGTCGGGTTTCCTCAACCCGATCCTGTCGGCGGTCATCTTCCAGCGCATCCCCAAGCCGATGACCGGCCGGGTCACCGCATTGAACACCGCCCTCTGCTTCGCCCTCGTCCCCTTCGGCGGCCTCGCCGGCGGCGCGCTGATCAGCACACTCGGCCTTGCCGCGGCGCTGTTCCTGATGGGGGGCGGCTACCTTGCGACCACGCTTGCGCCGCTGGCACTGAAGAGTTTTCGCGGGTTTGACGGGGAGATCGCTGCGCTCACTGATGCCCGAGTTCCTTGGTCATCAAGTCGATGAAGCGGCGCACCCGCGGTTCCAGCAGGCGCTTGTCGGGATAGAGTGTGACGATCTTGGCATCGTCTGTTTCGAGCTCCGGCAAGACGTGGCGGAGGCGGCCGGCGGCGAGATCGCCTGCGACGAGAAAGCCGGGGAGCAGAGCTATGCCGAGGCCTGCGACGGCAGCGTCGCGGATCGCTTCGTCGCTGTCGAGCCTCAGGCGGCTGCGGCCCTGCGCCTTGACCCAGGCTCCGCCTTCGCCGCGAAAGCGCCAGCCTTGCCGTTGATCGCGGCTGGAAAAGATCAAGCAATCGTGGGCGGCGAGATCGTCAATGCCGCGCGGTTCACCACGGTCGGCGAGATAGGATGGCGAGGCGCAGAGCCGCGCCCTGTCGGCGGCGATCACCCGCGAAATCAGCCAGGTGTCGGATTCCGACGGCATCGTGCCGATCCGGATCGCCAGATCGAAACCTTCTTCGAGAATGTCGGCCTTGCGATCGGTGAAGTTCACTTCGACCTGGATGTCGGGCCAGGCCAGAAGATATTTTTCGACGATGGGCAGCACGACGAGCCGCCCGAAGGCATCGGGAGCGGTGAGCCTGAGAACACCCCGCGGCGTGGCGCTCTGACCCGCCACGCTCGCCTCCGCTTCGTCGACCGAAGCGAGGACTTCCAGACCATGGTGATAGAATACCCGGCCTTCGTCGGTCAGGCTCAGCCTTCTCGTGGTGCGGTTGAGGAGGCGCGTGCCGAGGCGGTCTTCCAGGCGGATGACGGCCTTTCCGGCTGCCGATCGGGACAGGCCCATGGCTTGGCCGCCGGCGATGAAACTTCCGGCATCGACGACGGCCATGAAGATCAGGATATCGTTGAGGTTCGTACGCGGCATGGGGCAACTCGAGCGGTTCGGGCTAGGCCTTAATTCGGTCGTGCGGCGACCGATTCAAGGTTCGCACCATCAACGTCCGGCGCGGCAGTAAGGTCCCGAGGCATCGTTTACGCGGCGGTGGGATGGCAGATGCGCTCTCCTGCACGCCCCCTAGTCATCGCCTGTATGGCTCGCGTCCAAGACCCCGCTCGTCGATCAGTCCATCACAGCGACCGACGTCCTCACCGCCAGCCGAGCGCCGGGGCGACGTGGGTCAGGATCGCTTCGATGACATGGGCGTTGTAGGCAACGCCGAGCTGGTTGGGGACGGTGAGCAGCAGCGTGTCGGCCTCGGCAATCGCCTCGTCTTCGGCGAGCTGTCGGATCAGGACGTCGGGCTCGGCGGCGTAGCTGCGGCCGAAGATCGCCCGGGTCTTCTCGTCGATGAAGCCGATCTTGTCGCTTTCGTCGTTGCCATAGCCGAAATAGGCGCGGTCGCGCTCGTCGACCAGCGCGAAGATGCTGCGGCTGACCGAGACGCGCGGCTGGCGGGCGTGGCCGGCGGCCTTCCAGGCCTCGCGGTAAGCGCGGATCTGGTCGGCCTGCTGGACGTGGAACGGCTCTCCCGTTTCGTCGTCCTTCAGCGTCGAACTCTGCAGGTTCATGCCGAGCTGTGCCGCCCAGACGGCGGTGGCGTTGGAGCTGGCGCCCCACCAGATCCGCTCGCGCAAACCCTCCGAATGCGGCTCGAGACGCAAGAGACCGGGCGGGTTGGGAAACATTGGCCGCGGGTTCGGCTTGGCAAAGCCTTCGCCGCGCAGCACTTCTAGAAAGACTTCCGCGTGGCGCCGGGCCATTTCGGCCTCGTCCTGACCTTCCTGCGGGGCATAGCCGAAATGGCGCCAGCCATCGATCACCTGCTCGGGCGAGCCGCGGCTTATGCCGAGCTGCAGTCGGCCGCCGGCGATCAGGTCGGCGGCGCCCGCATCCTCGACCATATAGAGCGGGTTCTCGTAGCGCATGTCGATGACGGCAGTACCGATCTCGATCCGGCTGGTCTTAGCACCGACGGCGGCCAGGAGCGGGAAGGGCGAGGCCAGCTGCCGGGCGAAGTGGTGCACGCGAAAATAGGCGCCGTCGGCACCGAGCTCTTCAGCGGCGACGGCAAGATCGATCGACTGCAGCAGCGCGTCGCCCGCCGAGCGCGTCTGCGATTGCGGCGAGGGCGTCCAGTGCCCGAACGAAAGGAATCCGATCTTCTTCATACTGATACCGCACCTTGATCCGTTGTGTCTGGGTCGACAGGTCATGGCACAGTTTCGGGTTGCATGACAATCGGAACTGGGGCGCATGCATCGGCACTGCCATATGCCTGTTGCCGAGTCTTCCCCCGGTCTCTCTCCGGTTCATCGTCGGGTCGTTGTGCCGGGTGGCGAGCTCGACTGTTAGCAGACACCGAACATAATACTCGAAAGGGCTATCGTATCCGCTCATGCCGGCACTATGATTAAACGGGCTCAGCGGAGCAAGCTCCACTATCTTGCGTTCACGCCGGAGGTGCGAACTGTTCCGCCGGCAAACACCCGGTCGCGGGTCAGGCGTGAGACCTGCGACCGGGGCAACGCAGCTTCCTAAAGCGCCGCAGCGAAGGCCATCTTTCCGTTGTTCAGGAAACACGTCTTGTCGAACAGCTTCAGGTCAAGCGGGTTCGGTAGCCTGATGTCGGTGATATCGGGCAGGGACTTCTCAGTCGTCTCAAAGGATCGGTCGATTTGCGCGATGAAGACCATCATCAGGCCGCGCTGCCGAGCGAAAGCCTTCAGCGTTCTGACCTGGGCCGAGAGCTCCGGATTTTCCCGCTTCTGGTCGAGCAGCTGGAGATAGTCGATGACGACGAGGGTGCCGCGGCGCATGGAGGCTAGTTTTTCGGTCATGTAGTCGGCGCTGATGGCGTCGGAGCCGTCGAATTCGAACAGGTGATCGAACTGCGTGCGGTCGATGCCGATAGTACGAAAGCGGTCTTCGACATTCTCTCGCGTATACTCCAGCGAAAAGAATATGCCGCGATGGCCCGTCTTCATCGCCTCGACCGCGAGCTGGAGGCCCATCAGGGTTTTGCCGTGGCCGGGCCGGGCGCCGAGGAGCAGGAGGTCGCCGGGCTGCAAGTGTGTAAACAGCTCGCCGGCGGGCGTAGTGTCGGATGCCTTTGCCGCCAGCAGGCTCCAGCGGCCATAGCCTTCGTCCTTGGCTATGCGGTCGAGCGCCTGATGCAGCGGTATGTCCTCGGCCCGCGACAACGCTTTGGCCTTACGCTTGAGGTGATAGATGGGCCGAGTGGTCTTCATGGATAAACCTCCTATTTGCGAGCGTCGTCCGCAATCCCTCCTTATGCCAGTGCTCGAACAGTCGGTTCGGTGTCAGGTAGCCCTGCATGACGTCTACTTTCCCGATGGAGGGGGGAGGCGTGGGCTGCGCCGGAATCAGATCATAGCGCAGGTCCATTCGGCCGAAAATTGCCTGCGCCGCCTCGGAGCGAAAAATGCGTAACAAGCGGAAGCGGAGGGAATTACGGTAGTCGGTTTCTGCTCGCGTCGATAGGCTGCCGAGAATCAATAAAACGCCGATTTGAACGGAGCGATCGCCGCCCCCATGGCTGAGGCGTCGCTTGCGATTTCGGAAATGATCAGCTTCGGGCGGGGGCGAGCGACGCCGTAGCGGGGGCGGTCGAAGATTTCGGTGCGGTCGATCAGCATCTGCGCCAGCGCCGGCGGGATCTGGCCGCCGAAGACGATTCCCTGCGGATCGAAGATCGCCCAGATCGCGTTGATGAGGCGACTGTAGGCCGGCGTCACCTCGTCCACCCATTCCGCAACACCCGGCCATTTCGCATCGAAATGCTTGCGCATGTAGGTGATCGAAGGAATGTCGAGACCGTTGCGGTTCAGATTTTCGATCAGGTATTGCAGGGCCGGCCGGCGCTTGTTTTCCTCGGCATCGTACATGCCGGAGAACTCGCCGGCATTGCCGACGCCGCTATGCAGCAGTTCGCCATTGCTGACGAGGCCGCCGCCGAAGCCGTAGTTGAAGCTGAGATAGGCGAAATGCTTGATGTAGCGCCCGGCGCCGAACATGGATTCGGCGACCGTGCCCGCCTTGCCGCCATTATGGACCCAGACGGGCTTCTTGAAGAGGTCCGTCAGCAGCGGCCCGAGTTCGATCAGCGACCATTCGTGCAGCGGCAGCGGTGCGTTGTAGCGGGTGCCGCTGACGTGGAAGCCGGCAATGGCAAATCCGATGCCGAAGAAGCTCTCGTCGGAGAGGTCGTTTTCCCGCTGATGCTCGATCAGCTGCGCGCGCACGAGATCGAGCGATTGCGCCATCGAACGCTCGCGCAGCGTGACGCTGCTTTCGGCCAGCACCCTGCCTGATATATCCATCAGGCAGATGCCGATGACATCGGTATTGACGGAGATGCCGCAGCTATAGGCATAGCGGCCTTCGAGGCGCAGCGTCGGGCTCGGCTGGCCGCGGCCGGCGCCGGGCTTCGGCGAGCCGAAGGAGACGATGCCGCGTTCCTCCAGCTGGTCGATGATCCGGTAGACCGATTGCTGGGTGAGATCGGTGTGGGCGGTGACTTCGGAGCGCGAAAGGCCGGGGTGACGCCAGATCAGCCGCAGGAGGTCACGTTCGTTCGAAGAGACGACCCCACCGCCCTCGCGCAGGAAATGCGGCGCGATCAGCGGCTCCGGGAAATAGGCCATACCAATATCTCCTTCACCGATAATTACCAGCGGCGCGTAGTAATTATCGCCGTCACCTCGGTTCATCCGTTCGTTCACCCTTTAGCAGCAGCCTTGCTCGCCCACAAGCGCCCTACGTTCGTCACCAAATTGTTACACAATATGTGTAATAAAGCCGCCGTCACACCGAGCCGGGCGCGAAACCGGCCGATCAAACAGGCGAGGGCAAGATGAAGATTTCCATCCTGGCGGCTGCGGCCGCGCTGACAGCGGGCGCGTGTTCTGCGCAGGCCGCCAATATCGAATTCTGGTACGGCAATACAGGCGTCGTCGAGACGGCGATTCAGGATCAGTGCGCTGCTTTCAATGCTGCGCAGTCCGAGCATCACATCACCTGCATCGGCCAGGGCAGCTATGAGGTGTCGATGCAGAAGGCGATCGCCGCCTTCCGCGCCAGGAACCATCCCGTCCTCATCCAGTTCTTCGACGCCGGCACGCTCGACCTGATGCTGTCGGACGCCGTCGTGCCGGTCCAGGAGGAGCTGCCCGACGTCAAGTGGGACAATTATATCACTGGCGCTCGCGCCTATTACGAAACCTCGGGCGGCAAGCTTTTTGCCCAGCCCTATAATGCCTCCACGCTGCTCTTCTACACCAACAAGACCGAGCTTCAGAAGGCCGGAGTAACCGAGACGCCCGAGACCTGGGAAGAGATCATTGAGGCTGCCCGCAAGCTGAAGGCATCGGGCCACGCCTGTCCCTTCACCACCGATGGCGACACGTGGCGCGTGCTCGAACAGTTCTCGGCCCGCCACGGCCTGCCGATCGCTTCCGAACACAACGGCTATGACGGCCTCGACGCCGAATATGTCTTCAACACCACCTTCGCCGCCGAGCACCTGCAGAACCTTGTCGATTGGCGCAAGGAAGGCCTCGTCAAGCTGGCAAGCGATACTAAGGCCGGCAATTTCACCGCCGCCTTCAATGCCGGCGAATGCGCGATGATGGAGAATTCCTCCGGCTCTTATACGGCCTCCGCCAAAGCGTTCGACGGCAAATACGAACTCACCGTCGGCATGGCGCCGATGTACGAGGGCCATGAGCGCCACAACACGTTTGTCGGCGGCGCTTCGATCTACATCATGAAGGGACACGGCAAGGCGGAGATCGAAGGCGCGAAGGCCTTCCTCGATTTCGTGCGCGATCCCAAGCAACAGATGGCCTTCACATCAGCCACCGGCTACGTGCCCGTCACCAACGACGTTATGGAGGTGATCGCCAAGAGCGGCGAGGGCCAATCGCCGAAATATGCGACTGCTGCCGTCGGCATCGGTTCGATGAACGAGCCGCGCACGCCTGACACGCGCGGCATCCGCCTCGGCTTCTACGTGCAGTTCCGCCAGGTCTTCATGGAGGAGACGCAGAAGGCCTTTGCCGGCGAGCAGACGATGCAGGCGGCACTCGACAGCGCCAAGAAGCGCGGCGACGAACTGCTGCGCCGCTTCGAGCAGACCTACAGCGGCGTCAAGCTGCCCTGATTTTCCGAACTCCCACGCATAGGCGCGCCGAATCCGCGCCTATGCAGCCTTTCAAAGCAGGACCTCCCAGCATGACGTCGGAATCTTCGCTCTTCAGCCATCGCTGGCTGCCGCTACTGCTGGTGGCGCCGCTCATGCTGCTGACCGTACTGTTCTTCTATGTGCCGATCTTCCAGGCCTTCTACTGGTCGTTCTTCCTCGAACGCCCCTTCGGCGGCGGCTCGATGTTCGTCGGCTGGGACAATTTCGCCCGGGTGCTTTCCGATCCCGAATTCTGGAAGGCCGGCCGGCGCACCATCGCCTTCATGGTCTGCGGTTCGACGCTTGCGGTGCTGATCCCCCTGATCCTGGCGCTTGCGGCCGACCGGAAGATCCTGATGTCGCTGCCGGCGCGCAACGTGCTGGTCTGGCCGAAGGGGGTTGCCGGCGCGTCGATCGGCGTCGTATTCGCCTTCATCTTCAATCCGTTCGTCGGCCTATTGGCGCCGCTGAATTCCGCCTTTCCCGGCATCTGGGCGCCGGGCATCGACGGCACGGATGCCTTCATCACGCTGATCGCGGCGCATGTCTGGGGCGGCATTCCGTTCAATTTCGTCATCCTGCTCGCCGGCCTGCAGTCGATCCCGCGCAGCCTGCACCAGGCGGCGGCGATGGATGGGGCAGGGCCGTGGCGGCGCATCTTCGACGTGCAGCTGCCGCTGATTGCGCCGCAGCTTTTCCTGACGCTGGTGCTGGAATTCACCGAAAGCGTCACCTCGGCCTTCTCGCTGATCGATACGATGACCGACGGCGGGCCGGGCGGTTCGACGACGCTGCTCGTCTACAAGATCTATACCGACGGTTTCTCCGGCTACGATCTCTCCGGCGCCTCGACCCAGACGACGATCCTGATGGTCTTCGTCGTCCTCCTTACCGCCGCGCAGTTCCTCTTCGTCGGCCGGCGCGTCAGCTACGACAGGTGAACCATGATCGAAAACGCCCGCTCCCTCAATATTGTGGCCAGCCTCATCCTGATCGCCGGCATCCTTTATATCCTCGGGCCGCTCTACCTGACGTTGTCGACCGCCTCCCAATCCTACGAATTCATGCTGCGCAACGGCCTCGCCTGGTATCCGGGAGGCCGGCTGTTCTCAAACCTGGCGCGGGTCTTTGCCGAAACGCATATTCCGATCCAGATGGTCAACAGCATGGTGACGGCCTTCAGCATTGCGGTCTTCACCTGCATCCTGTCGTTCCTGTCGGCCTATGCCATCGTCTATTTCCGCATCCGCTGGGCCGGTGCCGCTTTCGCGCTCGTCCTTGCGACCATCATGCTGCCGCTCGATATCCGCGTCATCACCACCTATCAGGTGGCGGCGAACGTGTTTTCACCCGTCAATGGGCTGCTCGACGTCACCGGCCTCAACGGTCTGATTTCGGACTATTTCGGCTCGCCGGTGAAGCTGGAATGGAGCGTGCTGAACACGCATCTCGGCCTCATCGCACCGCTTGTCGCGCACGGCACCGGCACCTTCCTGTTCCGCCAGTTCTTCCTGACCTTGCCCAAGGACCTTTTCAAGGCGGCGCGCATGGATGGGGCGGGGCCGTTCCGCTTCCTCTTCGACATTCTGCTGCCGCTATCGCGCACCAGCTTTGCCGCACTCTTCGTGCTGACCTTCCTCAGCGGCTGGACGCAATATCTCTGGCCGCTGGTCGCGGCCTCCACACCCGACATGCAGACCGCCGTCGTCGGGCTGGCGCGGCTCGTTCCCGATGCCGACGGTGAGATGCCGGATTTCCCGATGATCATGGCCGGCGCCATCATCGTCTCCATCATTCCGCTGGCGATGATCGCGCTGCTGCAGCGCTTTCTCGTCCAGGGCCTCGCTCTCACGGAGAAATAGCGATGAATGCGATCGACTTGGCCATCCGCGCCGCTGCCGCCAATATCACGCTTGCGGGGGTCACCAAGGCCTATGACGCGGCGACCACCGTCATTCTGCCGATGGACGTCGAGCTCAGGGCCGGCGAATTCACCGTCGTGCTCGGCCCCTCGGGCTGCGGCAAGTCCACGCTGCTGCAGATGATCGCCGGCCTCGAGCGGGTGAGCGGCGGGACGATCGCCTTCGGCGGGCGGCAGGTGCAGGATCTCGAGCCGAAACACCGGGGCTGCGCCATGGTGTTCCAGAACTATGCGCTCTATCCGCATATGAGCGTCTTCGACAACATCGCCTACAGCCTCAGAGTTTCCGGCATGGCGAAGGCGGAGCGCATCGAGCGGGTTGGCGCGGTGGCGAAGATGCTCGGGCTTTCCAACTACCTCTCTCGCAAGCCGGGACAGCTCTCCGGCGGCCAGCGCCAGCGCGTCGCGATCGGCCGCGCCATCGTGCGTGAGCCCGGCGTGCTCTTGTTCGACGAGCCGCTCTCCAATCTCGATGCGCAGCTGCGCCACGACATGCGCGTCGAGCTTTCCGAACTCCACCGGCGCATCGGCGCCACCACCGTCTTCGTCACCCATGACCAGGTGGAGGCGATGACGCTTGCCGACCGCATCCTCATCCTCAACAAGGGCCGCATCGAGCAGTTCGACACGCCGAAGGCGATCTATCATCACCCGGCTTCCGTCTTCGTGGCGAAATTCATCGGCGCACCGCCGATGAACATTCTGCCCGTCACCGGCGACGGCGCGGTGCTGAGACTCGCCGACGGACAGGCGGTCGTGCAATCGAGGCTCACCGGCGCGTATCAGCTCGGCATCCGGCCCGAGGATATCCTTTTCGGCGGCAGGGCGGACGGCCATTGGCTCACATCCGCGTTGCGTTTCCGCGAGGACCTCGGCTCACACGCGGTGCTCGCCGCCGAGCTTGCCGGCTCGACCGTCAGGATCGCCACACCCTTCGGGGCCGAGGTCGCCGACCACGCCCAGCTCTCTCTCCATTTCCCGGCCTCCCGCCTGCACCTCTTCGATGCAGCGAGCGGCAGGGCCATACCAGGCGCATTCGGCGCAAATTGAAGGAACTTCCATGAAATACATCGACCACATTGCCGACCCGTCGCGTCCCTGCGCCATCGTCGCCCATCGCGGCGCCTGGCATCATGCTCCCGAAAACAGCCTTGCGGCGATCGAGGCCGCCATCGCCGGCGGCTATGACATCGTCGAGGTGGATATCCGCCAAAGCGCCGACGGCATGCTGTTCATCCTGCATGACGATACACTGGAGCGCATGGCCGGCATCGCCCGCGTTCCCGAGGAAATGACGATCGCCGAAATCACCAGCCTCCGGCTGCGCATGGCCGACGGCGGGCCGGAGCAGCCGTTCACGACCGAGACCATTCCGACGCTGGAACAGGTGCTCGAAACCGCGCGCGGCCGGATCTTCGTCGATCTCGACCTCAAGGACCGCGAGATGTTCGGCATCGTCGCCGCCAAGGTTAAGGAAATGGGTATGGAAGACCAGGTCGATCTCAAGGCGGCCGCCGGCACGCCGGAGGCTCTCGCCTGGCTGTCCGCACAAGGCGGCATCGACGGGATTCCCTTCATGGGCCAAGCCTTCTTCCGCGAGGGAAGCGCCGATCAGACGGCCGAGGCGATCCTTTCTATCAGGCCGTTCATGTGCGAGGCCAAGTTCGACCGGTTGGAGACGCTGGCCGGGCAGCACCCGCGCCTGCGCGAGGCCGGCATTTCGCTCTGGGTCAACTCGCTCGATCCGGTCTCCTGCTGCGGCCTGACCGACAGCGCCGCCCTTGCCGATCCCGATGCGATCTGGGGCCGGATGATGGCATCCGGCATCAGCGTCATCCAGACCGACCAGCCGGCGGCGCTGAAGGCCTATATCGAGGCGCGCCAGAAGTGAGGGAGATTTCCGATGCGCTGCTCTCCGCGCTGATGGAGGATATGCGTGCGGCGGCGGGGGCGGAAATCCTGCCCCGCTTCCTCGGCGTCGCCGCCGAGGGCATCCGCACCAAAACCGCGCCCGACGATCTGGTGACCGATGCCGATCTCGGCGCCGAGCGGCGGCTTGGCGAGGCGTTTTCGGTGCGGTTTCGAGAAGCGCTGCTCGTCGGCGAGGAGGCGGTCTCGGCTGATCCCGCGCTGTTGGCGCGGCTTGCCCATGCCGATCTCGCCGTCCTCATCGATCCTGTCGACGGTACCTGGAACTTCGCCCACGGGGTGCCGCTCTTCGGCATGATCGTGGCGATCGTCTCCGGCGGAGAGACCGTGGCCGGGCTGATCCATTACCCCGCCACCGGCGATTTTCTCGCCGCGCGGAAAGGCCTGGGCGCATGGCACATCGCCCGCGACGGCGCGCAGACCCGCCTTGCCGTCGCGCCGGCGTCGCCCGTCGGGGAAATGCACGGCTTCATGCCGCTGCACATGTTTCCCGCCGAAGACCAGCCGGCCTACGCCCGCCACCTGCTGCGCTTTGCCCGCACCACGACCTGGCGCTGCTCCGCCTATGAGTACCGGGCGGTGGCGACGGGGGCGATGAGCTTTTCCCTCAACGCCGAACTTAAACCCTGGGACCACGCCGCCGGCGTCCTGATCCACCGCGAAGCCGGCGGCTACGGCGCGCTGCTGAGCGGCGAAGCCTACCGGCCGTCGATGACGAAGGGCAGGCTGCTGCTGGCGCCGGATGCGGGGAGCTGGGAGGCGATCGCGCAGAGCCTCATGGAAGGGTGATTGTTTGCGCCGTGCCACACGGTACGTAAACCGGCTTAGCGGAGGATCGTATGGAGTGAAGCTGATCCATTATCTCCGGCTCACGCGCTGCCAACCTGCGACAAGCCGCAGCCAGGGCGCGAGGTGGAAGCCGCTCATCAGCAGATACATCGGCACCATTCCGCCGATCGGGAAGGTCTCGGGCGCGGTCATGCAGATCATGTCGGTACTGCCGGTCGCGGCCGTCAGCAGTGCCATGATTGCGAAGGTCGGCGCGGCAGCGAGCGACAGCCATTCGGCGGCGGGCAAGCTCCGGGCGGAATCGCCCGGTCTGCCGGCCGCTCCGTCGGCGGCGGCCGATACAGTCAGCCATTCGGCTGTGTTGAAGGCGGCTCCGCCACCTGGTGCAGCGTGTTCGCTGCCGCTTTTCGAGCTGTCGCCAGAGAGCAGCATCACCGTCACTCCTTGCCGTAGCGGTCGTGGTGGCGCCACCAGATGCCGGTTTCGTTGCGCCCCTTCGGCGCGCGGTCGAGCCATTGGTACACGCCCCAGAGGCCATCCAATCCGCGCGCATAGCTGGAATAGCTGTGGTAGACGGCGCCGTCGATGAGCTCGAAGGCGCTGACGCCCGGCCGGTCGCGGACGTAGGTGGGCACATCGGTACCGGTCATGGCGGCGATTTGCGTGATCGGCTCGTCGCTGCCGCCTTGCTGCGATTCCTCAATGTTCCGGCTGGGCATCGGGTCGGGAGCGGGCGGTTCGCGGCGGTAATTATATTCCACGCCGCCCAGCCGCTGCTGTTCGTCGCTGAACCAGACCCCGAAATCGCTGTTGAAATCGCTGCCGCCGGAGGAGGCCCAGGGGAAGCGCCAGTCCATGCGCTGCCGGAACGCCATGAGCTTTGCAATCGGCGCGCGCGAAACGGCCCAGAGGGCGACGTCGTGATTTTCGAGATGGACGAAGAAGCCGTTGAAGCCGTCGGCGATCGAGGAGCAGGAGGGGCAGCCGGCGCTGTAATCCGGTCCGAACATGAAGTGGTAGACGAGAAGTTGCGAGCGCCCGCCGAAGAGATCCTTCAGCGAGGCATTACCGCCTTCGGTGTCGAAGCGATATTCCTTGTCGATCCTGACGCGGGGCAATTGCTGGCGCTTCAGGGCCAGCGCGTCGCTTTGGCGGGTCAGTTCCTTCTCCTCCTCGAGTAGATTGAGCCTTGCTGCCAGCCACTGCTCGCGTGTTGCATTCAGCTGTGCCGTCATGGGTCTTCTCCTTTGCCTGTCTGTCGTCGTACTATCCGGCGCGGATTGTCTGCCGGCGCCGAGCAGATTACGGCTGGACAGGGGAATGGCGGGAGTGACAAGTGTGACGGGATTTGAATGGACTCGCTGATCACGGCCGCGGCGCTGGCGCTGGCATCGGGCGATGCACTCGGCGCACTGAAGCGGGTGGCGCTGCGCGACGACGCGCCGGCGCTGGCATTGCGCGGTATCGCCATGGCGCAGCTCGGCGATCTCGTCCGCGCCAAAGCGCTCTTGAAGAATGCCGCGCGCGCTTTCGGTCCGCGGGAGGCTGTGGCGCGGGCGCGCTGCGTGGTGGCCGAGGCCGAGATCGCGCTTGTCTCGCGCGATCTGACCTGGCCGGTCAAGGCGCTGGACGCGGCGCGCAAGGTGCTGGAGGCGCATGGCGACAGGGTCAACGCCGCCCATGCGGGCAATGTCGCCATCCGCAGGCTGGTGCTGATCGGCCGCCTCGACGAGGCCGAACGCGCGCTCGCAGGGCTCGATCCGACGCCGCTGCCGCCGGCTTTGCGGGCTGCCCACGAGCTGGTGGTATCAGGCATTGCCGTCCGGCGTCTGCGAACCGAGGCGGCACGATCTGCCTTCGACCGGGCGAGGCTTGCTGCGCACACGGCCGATATCCCCGTGTTGACGCGGGAGGTCGAAGCCGCCGCGCTGGTGCTCGCGACCCCGACGGCACGGCTGGTGTCGCGCGGGCAGGAGCGTGCGCTGCGGCTTGCGGAGGTGGAAGCCCTGCTTTCCTCCCGCACGCTCGTCGTCGATGCCTGCCGTCATGTGGTGTGGAGCGCGGGCAATGCCGTCTCGCTGGCGACGCGGCCGGTGCTGTTTGCACTCGCCCGTACGCTCGCCGAAGCCTGGCCGGCGGATGTGGCAAGGGGTACACTCATCGCGCGCGCCTTTCGTGGCAAACACGCTGATGAATCACATCGCGCCCGGCTGCGCGTCGAGATTGGCCGGCTGCGCGCAGCACTTGCCGGACTGGCGGAGGTCTCGGCGACGAAGCGCGGTTTTGCGATTTCGCCACGCGCCCCCGGCGATATTGCCGTGCTGGCGCCGCTGGTCGAAGGTCAGCATGGGGCCGTGCTCGCATTCCTGGCTGATGGCGAGGCGTGGTCGAGCTCGGCCCTGGCGATTGCGCTTGCGGCCAGCCCCCGCACCGTGCAGCGTGCGCTGGATGCCCTTGCCGGCGAAGGCAAGGTGCAGTCGCTCGGGCGCGGTCGTGCACGGCGGTGGATGAGCCCGCCACTGCCGGGTTTCCCGACGATCTTGTTACTCCCCGGACCGCTGCCGAGCGATTAGGATGAGCCGAACTGGAGGGAAGGAAGCGATGAAAAAATCAGCTGCGAATATCCTGCGTGAATATGGGCCGTTTCCCGGCGCCGAGCGCGTCAATGGCGTCACTTTCGACGGCAGGCATGTCTGGTTCGCCTCGGGCGACAGGCTGAACGCGCTCGAACCCGAAAGTGGAGAGGTCGTGCGCTCCATCGAAGTCGCATCGCATGCCGGCACGGCTTTCGACGGCGAGTTTCTCTATCAGATCGCCGAGGATGTCATTCACAAGATCGATCCGAAGACCGGCCGCGTCCTGTCCACCATCCCGGCGCCCGGCAATGGCGGCGACTCCGGCCTCGCCTGGTCGGAAGGCACACTCTGGGTCGGCCAGCACCGCGGTCGCAAGATTCACCAGATCGATCCCGAGACCGGCAAGATCCTGCGCACCATCGAGTCGAACCGTGTCGTCACGGGCGTCACCTGGATCGACGGCCAGCTCTGGCATGGCACCTGGGAGGGCGACGACAGCGACGTCAGGCGCATCGATCCGGAAACGGGAGAGGTGCTGGAGCGGCTTGAAATGCCTGAAGGGATCGGCGTCTCCGGCCTCGAATCCGACGGCGCCGACCGCTTCTTCTGCGGTGGCGGCGGCAGTGGCAAGATCCGCGCCGTGCGCCGGCCGGGGTGACCGCGATGCGCCACGCGGTGGAGCCCGGTCCCCGCAACGCGAATCTCGATCGAGCGGGTGATTGATTTCGTCACCTGACGATCTACTTTCGCGGCAGTGGCGAGGCTTCGGCGCCGGTCGAGGGGGCTCCACGCAAGCCGATCCAACCGCGAGGAGAGACTTTGAAATACCTGCGCACGACGCTCGGGCCTAAGAGCAAATCCGAGCTTGGGATGATCCTCCCGCACGAGCACGTTTTCGTCGATCTCAGGACGCCGGACCAGCCCGGTTATGCCGAAGCGGAGACCGAAGACGTCGTTCGGCTGATGGCGCCTGAAATCGAGCGGATCAAGAAGCTCGGGGTGACGGCACTCGTCGAATGCTCGACGGGCGGCGTCGGACGGCGTGCGGACATCGATCTTGCCGTGTCACTTGCAACGAATTTTCCGATCGTCGTTCCCACCGGCAATTACCGTGAACCCTGGATACCCGAATGGGTCCGCCATGCTTCCGAAAAGGCACTGGAGGCGTGGATGCTTCGCGAACTGACGGAGCAGATCGACGAGACCGGGTTTCAGGCCGGCTGGATCAAGCTCAGCGCCGGCGATGACGGCATGACGCCGCTCGAGACGAAAATCCTGCGGGCAGCGGCGCGCGCCGCGGTGCAGACAGACGCGGTCATCGGCAGCCATACGATCAGGGGGCGGGTCGTCATGGATCAGCTCGACGTCATCGAGGGGGAGGGCTATCGGGCCGACAGATTTATCTCGATTCATACGCAGGAAGAAAAGGACTTCGGCTATAACGTCGCCGTCGCCGAGCGCGGCGCCTGGATCGAGTATGACCATGTCGGCCGGGCTGAAGATAACGAGGTGGCGGACCTGGTGATCAGGGCGCTGGAGGCCGGTTGCGGCGACCGCCTGTTGTTGAGCCATGACCGCGGCTGGTTCGATCCGGCGCTGCCGATGGGCGGGACCCCGAAACCGTACACCCATCTTTCCACGGTCTTGCTGCCCGAGCTAAGACGGCGAGGCATAGACGATGGGACCCTGATGCACCTGACCCACGTGAATCCGTTCGAGGCTTTCGCCCGATAGGGAGTGCCTGGCCGGCGGAGGTCTGCACAATCGTGTCGCGATAGTTGGAATTGCTCAAAAGAGAGCTTGTTCTAAAAATGACGGCGATACCAGGATCTATGCCGAGCCGCGCTCGTCGAACAAAAGCGCCATGCTGATCGCGTCGATGAACCGGCCGTCAATGCGTGCCGCACGCCGGACCATGCCTTCGCGGGCAAATCCCACCTTTTCGTAGAGGGCGATAGCACGGGCGTTGTCTTCGTAAACATCGAGTTCCACCCGCGCAAAATCGGCGTCCTGCGCCGCTCTCAATGTCGTCTCGATGAGCCTTCGTCCGAGACCCTGGCCGCGATAGGCGCGCAGGATTCCCATGCCGAGCTTTCCGCGGTGGGCGTGTGACGGGAAAAAATGCCGGCTGATGTCGCACCAGCCGACCACCTCTTCGCCGCTCACGGCAACGAATTGCGGATTGCCGTTTGCAATCATGCCCATCACGAACTCCCGCGTCTGCGGCAGGGGTGTTGCTTCCAGCATGGACAGGTATTTTTTCTCCCGCGCGACGAGATCGAGGGCGCGATGAAAGCTGTCGATGTGCGCGGCAGCGATCGGTTCGATCCCGATGCCTGACATATTGGGCGATGTTGCGGCGTCCATAAGCGCTCCTTCGAAGATCGCGAGATGCCGTAATCGCCATCTCGCCGACCCGCACGGGAGCGCATAATTCACCGTCCGTCAACTTTTGCGTGTTAATTTTCAGCTAACGGGCGCCATCAAAAGGTTGCGAGTATTGAAGGTCGGGCTCACATCGCGCATCACGCTTGTCCTCGTGACGCTCACCTGCGCGGCGGCCGTGTTGCTGTGCGGATTTGCGTGGCTCGCCGCGGTGAAGGTCGATGATCTCTATTTGCGCCGGCAGGCCGACTTCGTTACCCAAGGATTGGAAGAGCAGATCAATGCGCTTCCGCGGGAACAGGAAAGCGTCACCAAATGGGACGACGCCTTCCTTTCGGCCAAGCAGCGGAACCATGAATGGCTGCTTGACAATGTCGGCCGCTGGACGAGCCAATATTTCGGGCACGACAGAACCTACGTCTTCGACGACACCAATCACCTGATGTTTGCGTTCCGCGATGGAACGGACACCATGCCGCCGCGTCTCGGCAGCGACGACGGCCAGGAGATGACGGCGCTGGCGGGCGAGATGCGGGCTGCTCTCCTCGAGAGCACAAAGCCGGGCGCCGAACCGCTTGGTCAGCTCGCCAGGGTCCGCACGATCATGATCGGCAACCGGCCGGCGATAATAAGCGCGCGCCCCATTCTGCCGAGCTCGACAAGGATGCAGATCGAGGCCGGCCAGGAGTTCATCGCCGTCTCGGTCAAGTTCCTCGACGGAAAGGCGGTCGAAAGCATCGCCCATTATGCGCGGCTCGAAGGATTGCATTTTACCGCATCGAAGAGTGACGCACGGGCGCAGGTGCCTGTATCGTCGCATGACGGCGGCACGATCGGCTATCTCGTCTGGCAGCCGATCCGGCCGGGTTTCATGCTGCTTCAGCAGATCGCGCCGGCGGGGCTCGGCTGCCTGGCCCTGCTGATCGCCGCGGTGTTCTGGCTCGGACGAGGGCTGCATCGCACCTCGCTGACCCTTCTGGACAATCAGGCTGAGCTCACCCACCATCGCAACCACCTGGAAGAGATGGTGGCGGATCGAACCGCAGAAATCGAAAGACAGAGGGAGGAGCTGGACCGCCTGCTGGTACACGAGCGCCAGGTGAATGCGCTCCAGCGCCAGTTCGTCGCCATGGCCTCGCACGAATTTCGAACCCCGCTTGCGATCATCGACGCCGCCGCCCAGCGGCTCTGCCGCTCGACGACCAATGTCAGCGGCGAGTACGTTCACGAAAAAGCCGGAGTGATCCGAAGCGCGGTCGTGCGCATGGTCGATCTGATGGAGAGCATCCTTGCCAGCGGCCGGCTCGAAACCGGACAGATCATATTGAAGCGGAGCGAAGGCGATCTGAAAGCCCTGCTCGTCGCCTGCTGCGACAGACAGCGCAAGCTCAGCCGCTCGCATGTCTTCCATCTCGATCTCGAGCTGATGCCTGACCGATTGCCCTTCGATCGAAGCGCGATGGAACAGGTCTTCACCAACCTGATTTCCAATGCCGTCAAATATTCGCCCAATGCGCCTGACATTCATGTTCGCGCCCGGGTTGATGAAAAGAAGGTGGAAATCGCCATCGCCGATAGCGGCATTGGCATGGATGCGGATGACCTGCCGAAACTGTTTCAACCCTATTACCGGGCCCGCAGCGCCACGGGCATTGCCGGAACCGGCATCGGCCTGAATGTCGTCAAGCAGGTTATCGAGCTGCATGGCGGCAGCGTCGAGGTGACGAGCGAGCTTGGCAAGGGCACAACATTTACCATTTCTCTGCCAATAGAGTCTCTATTGTCGGGTCAACAAGTCGCAGCTTAAGGAAGAGCTCATGGTTACCGTCCTGTGCATAGAAGACGAAGTCGAGATCCGGAATCTCCTCGTCGAAGAGTTGAGCGAAGCCGGCTACAAGACGCTCGAGGCCTCGAACGGCGCCGAAGGCCTGGAAATGATCCTGTCGAAATGGCCAGACATCGTCATCAGCGATATTTCCATGCCCGTCATGGACGGACACCAGCTTCTGGCGGAAATCCAGATCAACCACCCCGAGCTCTCCAACATCCCCTTCATCCTGCTGACGGCGCTGACCGACCGGGAGAATACGCTCGCCGGCCTGCGCGCCGGGGCGGCCGACTACCTGACGAAGCCGCTCGATTTCGACCTGCTGCTCGCCAAGCTCGAAGGCTGCGTGACGCGGCTGGAGAACGACAAGGCGGTCAATCGGTCGTTTTGAGGTGTGGCGTTGAACGAGATGAGGATGAAGGCCGTGCCGTGCGGCCCCGGGCCTGGCATCGATTAGCCTAACCTCTCCGCCGTCATTCCTGTGCTTGTCACAGGAATCCAGCCACGGCGCGTCTGCGCCGTGAATGACTTAATCCGACCTTTGAAAAAGAGTCTCCCGCGCCCAAGGACTTGGGCGCGCTGGATTCCTGTGACAAGCACAGGAATGACGGAGGAAGGGTTGGCGCGAGGTGACCACGGCCGTCGCAAGATGCTGTCGCAGCGTCTCGGCCCAATCCCCGCCTCACTTCCTCAGCCTCCCCAATACCTCCCCCAGCACCTCGAACACCCGCCGATCCAGCATCTGTGACACGTTGAACCGCATGAAGTTCGTCGCCGACTGGGACAGGCTGAAAGCATTGCCGGGGGCAAGCACGATCTTCCTTTCCAGCGCGGCCCGCGCCACGTCGGCCGCATCGATGCCGTCGGGCAGCCGGCACCAGAGGAACATCCCGGCCGGCGGCTCCAGCCAGGGCGTTATATCAAGGCCTTTCAGCCGGGCCGAGACCTCGCCCATCGCCCGGGAAAGCCGCTGTCTCAGCGTCTCCATGTGTTTGCGGTAGCTGCCGTCGCTCAAGACGTTCAGCACCAGTTCCGCCGTCAGCCGGCCGCCGCCGAAGGAGGTGGCGATCTTGAGATCGGTCAGTCCGTCGACCCATTCCGGTTTGGCGGCGATGAAGCCGCAGCGGGCCGAGGCTGAGAGCGTCTTCGAAAAGCTGCCGATGTGGATGACCCGCTCGAGCCCGTCGAAGGCGGCAAGGCGGGGCGCCGGCATATATTCGAAATCGGCGAAAATATCGTCCTCGATGATGGTGAGATCGAACTGATCGGCGAGCTTCAGAAGCCGGTGGGCCGTCACCGGCGAAAGCGTTGCGCCAGTCGGGTTGTGGATGGCGGAGTTGGTGATGTAGAGCCGCGGCCGGTGTTCGGCGACGACCTGGGCAAACAGCTCGATATCGGGGCCGGACGGCGTATAGGGCACGCCGACGATCTTTGCCCGATGGGCGCGCAGCAGCGCGTGGAAATTGAAGTAGCAGGGGTCGTCGACCAGCACCGTGTCGCCGGGCTCCAGCAGGAAACGGCAGAGCAGATCGATTGCCTGGGTGCCGGAATCGGCCAGCATGATCTGGTCGGGGGAAGCTTCGATGCCGCGTTCGCCCATGCGCCGCGAAATCAGCTGGCGCAGCGGCGGCAGGCCGAGCGGCGAACCGTAGTCGGCAAGCGCCGGCCCGTCGGCGCGGGACAGTGTTCTGAGCCCGCGGCGCATGGCTTCGCCGGGCAGCCAGGAGGGCGGCAGCCAGCCGCAGCCGGGCTTCAAGTCACTCTCGCCGGCCTCCAGCGATTGCCGTGATATCCAGAACGGATCGACGGCGCGATCGAGTTTCGGCCCGGCCTCGGCAAGCGCAAAGGGTGCTGCCTGGTTGGCGACATAGAAGCCGGAGCCTGGTCTCGCCAGGATCGCGCCTTCGGCGACCAGGCGCTCATAGGCATCGACCACGGTCGAGGTCGACAGCTTCAACGTCGCCGCCAATCCCCGGACCGAGGGCAGCCTTGCGCCGGGCGTCAGGCTGCGGCCGGCAATGCGCTGCCGGATCGTTGCGATCACCATCTCGACGCGTGTGCGTCCTGCCAGTTCTTCGTTCATCTGTACTGCTTTCCGAACCATAACAGTTTGTCGAAATCGTATCAGACTGTCACTGTCCTGACCATCCGTCCTGATCGATAAAGGCTGAAGCGCGTCGCTTTCGAATTTGATTCAAGTGAGGCGCCTTAGGTCGTTGTTTTCATACATGCTGTCCAACCTGAGGGCGCCTTGGACGGCATGCATCGGGAAGGAAGAGTGCATGATGGAACGCATGACGGCAGGATGGATCAACGGCTTGGTCGGCGTGGTGATCTTCAGCGGCTCGCTGCCGGCGACGCGCGTCGCGGTAGCGCAGTTCGATCCCGTGTTCCTGACCGTCGCGCGCGCGGCGATCGCCGGGGTATTGGCGCTCTGCCTGCTGATCGTCTTTCGTGAAAAACGGCCGTCAGGGCGTGATATCGTCTCGCTCGTCGTCGTCGCGCTCGGCGTCGTGGTGGGCTTTCCGCTGCTGACGGCGATCGCCCTGCAGCATGTCACCTCGGCCCATTCCATCGTCTTCATCGGTCTTCTGCCGCTGGCAACCGCGACCTTCGGCGTCGTCCGCGCCGGCGAGCGGCCAAAGCCGGCCTTCTGGTTCTTTTCCATTCTCGGCAGTGCGCTGGTGGCGGGCTTTGCCTTGGCGCAAGGGGGCACCGCATCGCCGGTCGGCGACGTCCTGATGCTGGCGGCGGTCCTTGTCTGCGGTCTCGGTTACGCCGAAGGCGGCAGGCTGTCGCGCACCCTCGGCGGCTGGCAGGTGATTTCCTGGGCGCTGGTGCTGTCGCTGCCGCTGATGGTCACGGTCGCCTTTCTATACCGGCCAGTGAGTTTTGCCGGCATCGAAATGCCGGCGCTCGTCGGCCTTGCCTATGTCTCGCTGTTCTCCATGCTAATCGGCTTCATCTTCTGGTATCGCGGTCTTTCCCAGGGCGGCATCGCCGCCGTCGGCCAGCTGCAGCTGCTCCAGCCCTTTTTCGGCCTGGCGCTCGCCGCCACCCTGCTGCGTGAGACGGTGACATGGAGCATGCTTGGGGTGACGGTCGCCGTTATTCTGTGCGTGGCGGGGGCGAGGAAGTTTGCGCGGTAGGGCTTGCGCCGGCCTCTGCCGGTCACAAAGCCGCCGCTCAATCGTCAGCAAATAGCCCTGTTACCGCCGCATCCTGCCCTTTTCAGGCTTCATCGTCGCGACCTCGCCAGCCTTTTGCGTGGCTGAGCGATCGACCGAAATCACCGGAAAAGGAATGAAAATGATCACTCGTTACACATCCCTTGCAACGATGACCGCTGCGGTCTTCAGCCTGCTGGCTCTCAGCCCGGCATCCGCTGTGGAGATGGCCCAGGCGCAACAGCAGCCCGAACAAGGCCAGGCGCCGATGCAGGGACAGGGCGGGGGTACGAGCGCGCCCGTCAGCGATCAGAAACTCGAAGCCTTTGCCGTCGCCTACCTGCAGGTCGATAAGGTCCGGCAGCAATATTCGGCCAAGATCGACGCAACGAAGGATCAGGCAGCAAAGCAAAAGCTGCAGGAGGAGGCCAAGAAGGAGATGGTCGAAACCGTCCAGTCCTCCAACGACATCTCGGTCGAGGAATATTCCTCGATCCTGACGGCGGCGCAGAGCGACCCGGCTCTCGCCAAGAAGGTCCTGGACAAGATCGGAGCACCGCCGCCGGCGCAGTCGCAACAGCAGCAATAGGCAGCGCGGCCCTGTAACATCCCTAAGTCGGACGAAGGGAAGGTCGAGCTGAAAGTCCATGCGGCGAGTGGGCGCGAAATCCCACTTGCCGATCTCCCCTTGTGGGGAGATGCCGGGCAGGCCAGAGGGGCCACACACCGTCCGATAAGGCAATCCGCCTTCTACCGCACGTCAAGCCGCCGACGTCGAGCCTGTGACGCCCGCCAGCGTCACATCCGTCACCCCGCCTGACGATTCGAAGTCGAAGATCTTTTGCGTCACCAGCGCTGCCGCACCCCGCGCCCAGGAATTGTCTTCCCAATCGGGCAAAAGCGGCGGGGCGGTGCGGAAGGTGCGGACGGTGAGGGCTTCGCGCAGCGGCGTGAGGAAGGCATCGCCGAGGGAGACGGCTTCGCCGCCGGCGACGATGACTTCGGGGTCGGTGATGTTGACGAGGTTGGCGAGTGCGGTGCCGATGCCGCGGCCGGAAGCGGCGACGAGGGCGGTGGCGGTGGCATCGCCCGAAGCGAGGGCTTCGCGGAGTTCGGGGAGGCCGAGGTCCTCGCGGCCGGTCGTTTCGCGCCAGCGGCGCAGCATCGAGAGCTCCGAGTGATAGGCCATCAGGCAGCCGCGCTTGCCGCATTCGCAGAGCCGGCCGCCTTCCTCGAACAGCGTGTGGCCGAATTTGCCGGCGGCACCATTGGCGCCGCGATAGAGCTTGCCGTCGATGACCAGCGCGCAGCTGATGCCGACGCCGACGGCGAGCACCGCCATGTTGCGGTGCTGGCGGCCGAGGCCGAAGAGCTGCTGGGCGATGGCATAGGCATTGGTATCGTCCTCCAGCCAGACCGGCACATGGACGCGGCTTGCGACCAGCGCGGCGAGGGGAACATTGTCCCATTTGAAGCGGTGGCTGCGCACGCAGGCCGTCTGCTCGTGGTTGATGACGCCGGGCATGGAGATGCCGATGCCGGCGAGCTTGGCTTTCGGCCGGCCGGCGAGCTTCACCAGTTCGGGGACGGTCGCCGCCAGGAGATCGGCGACATAATCCGGATCGTGGCCCTTCAGATCGACGCGCGTGGCGGCGAGAGGATTGGTGGCGAGATCGGTCGCCACGCATTCCACCGAATCCACCATCAGCTTGAAGCCGAGCGCGAGCGAGTGCTCGTAATTGATCTCGACCGGGATCGGCCGGCGGCCGGCGGGGCCGGGCACGGCCTTGCCCTCGGTGACAATGCCCTCTTCCAGCAGGTCCGCCACGACGAAGGTGACGGCAGCGGGGCTCAAGCCGATGACGGTGGCGATATCGGCGCGGCTCCTCGGCCCTTCGCGGCGGAGAAGGTTGAGGATGAGGCGTCGGTTCATGGCTCTCGCCGTGGTCTGGTCGCCTTTCAGCTTCACGATGCATTCCTTAATTTTGTAAATTAATTATTGCGGGCTCGCACAATCTATGCATAAGTTCGGCCGCCGATCAACTGAGGCAGCCGGATTGTACGGTCGAGTTCAGGAGGCGGGATCGGCGCGTTGAAGGCCTGGGTGAGCGCGCTCCAAGGAGGAGGCGGCTCGGCCAGGCGGTGTTGTCGATCAACCGGGAGGAATTCAATGGTATTCTTAAAGCATTTTCCCTCAACCACCCGCAGAAGCTTCCTGAAGGGGGCGGGCGTGGTTTCGGCGGCGGCGGTGACGGGCAGCTTTCCGATGCCTGCGATCGCGCAGGCGCAGGACGTCACCATCATCTCGTCGGAGAATAACGGCGCCGCCCTCGATGCGCTGAAGTCGATCGCGGCGGGCTTTACCAAGGAAGCCGGCGTCAACGTCGTCGTCAACAATATGGACCACGAGGCCCACAAGACGGCGATCCGCAACTACCTCGTCGCCGGCGCGCCCGACATCTGCTTCTGGTTCTCGGGCAACCGCATGCGCGCCTTCGTCAAGCGCGGGTTGTTCGACGATATTTCCGACCTTTTCGAGAAGGAAAAATACAAGGACGTGCTGGGTGCGACGGCCAGCGCCGTCACCGAAGACGGCAAGCAATACGGCCTGCCCACCGGCGGCACGCTCTGGGGCATGTTCTATCGCAAGGACGTGTTCGATCAATACGGCCTGACCGTGCCGAAGACTGCGGAAGAGTTCCTGGCCTATGGCGACAAGTGCAAGGCAGCCGGCATCACCCCGGTTGCGATCGGCACCAAGGAATTGTGGCCGGCGGCCGGCTGGTTCGACCAGATGAACCTCCGCATCAACGGCCTCGACAGGCACATGGCGCTGATGAACGGCGAGATGAGCTATCTCGATCCGGCGCTGACGCCGGTCTTCGACCAGTGGGAAGCGATGATTTCAAAGGGCTTCTTCACCCCGAACCACACCTCCTTCGGCTGGCAGGAGGCCGCAGCACTTCTGGCGCAGAAGAAAGCCGGCATGATGAACCTCGGCGCCTTCCTGCGCTCGGCCTTCACCGAAGCGGATCTGCCGCAGCTTGCCTACGCGACCTTCCCGGTGCTCGATCCGAAGATCGGCCATTTCGAGGAGTTCTCGGTCAATTCGGTCCATATTCCCGCCAAGGCGAAGAACAAGCAGGGCGCCCGCGATTTTCTCGCCCATTTCTACAAGCCGGAGAACCTGGCGGCCTATCTGGAGCCGGGCGGCAACGTGCCGCCGCGCAACGACCTGCCGGCGAGCAAGGACCCGCTCGTCAATGTCGCCGTCGAAACGATGAAGACGGTGCAGGGCGCCTCGCAATATTACGACCGCGACAGCGACCCCGACATGGCCCAGGCCGGCCTCGTCGGCTTCCAGGAGTTCATGGCCAAACCCGATCGGCGCAAGGCGATCCTGACGCGGCTCGAGGGCACGCGGAAGCGGATTTACAAGATCTGAGGCTGGGTGCCGCAGCCCAGTCTGTTGGCAAGCCGCCCTCCACTCGACGTCATCCTCGGCCCTGTGCCGAGGATCTGCTGCCCTATCGGTTCGGGGTTAGATGCTCGGGGCACAAGCCCGAGCATGACGAAGGAAGGGTGGCGGGTTTTGCCAGCATACCGGGGCGTCGCCTTACTCCCGACGACGCCCGCCTCCACTCGACGTCATCCTCGGCCTTGTGCCGCGGATCTGCTGCGCATCGACGTGGTCAGATGCTCGGGACAAGCCCGAGCATGACGAAAGAGAGGCTGGCGGGCTTTGCCGGCAGGCCGAGGGCGTCGCTTTAATCCCGGCGACGCCCGCCTTCCACTCGACGTCATCCTCGGCCTTGTGCCGAGGATCTGCTGCCCTATCGGTTCGGGGTTAGATGCTCGGGACAAGCCCGAGCATGACGAAGGAGGGGTGGCGGGCTTTGTCAGCAGGCTGAGGACGTCGCTTTACTCCCGGCGACGCCCGCCTTCCACTCGGCGTCATCCTCGGCCTTGTGCCGAGGATCTGCTGCCCTATCGATCCGGGGGCAGATGCTCGGGACAAGCCCGAGCATGACGAAAGGAGGGGTTGGCGGGCTTTAACAGCGATCTGAGGGCAGAAAAGCTCATACGAATAACATGAGGGCTCCTGACATGCAGACATTATGGCGCCGCCAGCGGTGGTGGCTGACTCCGGTTTTGCTCATCGCGCCGGCGATCGCGCTGTTCTTCACCGTCATCCTGCTGTCGGCGGTGCGCAGCGTCTGGATCAGCTTTCACGAGTGGGACGGTTTCGGCGACATGGTCTGGATCGGGCTCGGCAATTACGTCGAGCTCTATAACGATCCGCAATTCTACGTGTCGCTGAAGAACAATCTGATCTGGCTCGTCATGTTCATGGCAGCGCCGCCGATCGGGCTCGCCATCGCGCTGCTGGTCAACCAGAAAATCGCAGGCATGCGCTTTCTGAAATCGCTGTTCTTCATTCCGCTGGTGCTCGCCTCGGTCACGGTCGGCGTCGTCTTCACCTGGGTCTATACGCCGGAATTCGGGCTGCTGGCGCTGATCTTCAAGGCCTTCGGCGCGGTGGCGCCGGCCGTGCTTTCCGACGAGCATTTCGTCACCTTCGCGATCGTCATCGCCGCGCTCTGGCCGCAGATCACCTTCTGCATGGTGCTCTATCTCGCCGGCCTCAACAATCTGAGCGAAGAGCTGATCGGCGCCGGCCGCGTCGATGGCGCTCGGGGCTGGAACATGCTGCGCCACATCGTGCTGCCGCAGCTGACCCAGGTCACCTTCATCGCCATCGCGGTCACGGTCGTCGGCGCGCTGCGCTCCTTCGACATGATCTCCGTCATGACCGCGGGCGGGCCGTTCGGCTCGTCCTCGGTGCTCGCCTACCAGATGTACGAGCAGTCGATCTTCTCCTACCGCTTCGGCTACGGCGCGGCGATCGCCTCGGTGCTCTTCGTGATCATGGCCGTCTTCATCGCCTGGTATCTCACCCACATCATCCGCAGCGAAGAGAGGGGAGGCTGATGTATCCTCGTCCGATACCCGAAACCGCGACCTGGCAGCGCCGCTTCTATGTGTTCGCCGTCATCATCGTGCTCATCCTCTGGCTCTGCCCGCTCTTCGCGATCGTGCTGACCTCCTTCCGCTCGACGGCTGATGTGATGGGCGGCAATCTCTGGGGCTGGCCGACCGAGATCGGCGTCATCGACAATTACCGGGCCGTCTTCACCGACACGCCGATGGCGCGCTATTTCCTCAACAGCCTGATCATCACCATTCCCTCCGTCATCGGCGTGCTTATCATGTCGACGCTCGCCGGCTTCGTGCTGTCGCGCTACCGCTTTCGCGGCAACATGCTGATCTTCGCGCTCTTCGTCGGCGGCAATTTCCTGCCGCACCAGATCATGATGATCCCGGTGCGCGACCTGATGGTGCGGCTCGACCTGATCGATACGACGGTGGCGCTGATCATCTTCCACGTCGCCTTCCAGACGGGGTTCGCCACACTCTTCATGCGCAATTTCATCGCGGCCCTGCCGGACGAGTTGTTCCAGGCGGCCCGCGCCGAAGGCGCTTCTCCGTTCCAGACGCTCATCCATGTGGTGATCCCGCTGGTGCGGCCGGCGCTCGCGGCGCTCGCCATCCTGATCTTCACCTTCGTCTGGAACGATTATTTCTGGGCCGTGGTGCTGACCGTCAGCGACAGCGTCAAGCCGGTGACGGCAGGCCTTGCCAATCTGCGCGGCGAATGGGTCTCGGCCTGGAACCTGGTTTCGGCGGGCACCATCGTCGTCGCCGTGCCGCCCGTCGTGATGTTCTTCCTGATGCAGCGGCATTTCATCGCCGGCCTCACCATGGGCGCGGTGAAGGGATGAGCCGGCGTCTTCCGTTTCAACAAGAGAGGGCCAGGATATGACCAGTCTCGAACTTCGTGCGATCAACAAGAATTACGGTTCCTATCATGCGCTGCGCGGCATCGATCTTTCCGTGGCGCAGGGCGAGTTCATCGTGATGGTCGGCCCGTCCGGCTGCGGCAAGTCCACGCTGTTGAAGAGCATCGCCGGCCTGGAGGCGATCTCCTCGGGCCAGATCCTGATCAACGGGCGCGATGTCAGCCGGCAGGAACCGGGCGATCGCGGCATCGCCATGGTCTTCCAATCCTATGCGCTCTATCCCCACATGACGGTGGCGGAGAATATGGGCTTCGGTCTCAGGATGGCCAAGCGCCCGAAGGCCGAGATCGATGCGGCGGTCGCCCGCGCCGCCAGGATCCTGCGCATCGACGACCAGCTGGACAAGCGGCCGAAGCAGCTTTCCGGCGGCCAGCGCCAGCGCGTGGCGATCGGCCGGGCGATCACCCGCTCGCCGGAGGTTTTCCTGTTCGACGAGCCGCTGTCGAACCTCGATGCGGCGCTCAGAACCCAGATGCGCGTCGAACTCAGCAGCCTGCATGCCGAGCTCGGCGCCACCATGGTCTACGTCACCCATGACCAGGTGGAGGCGATGACCATGGCAAGCCGCATCGTCGTGTTGAACAAGGGCATCATCGAGCAGGTCGGCTCGCCGCTGGAGCTTTACCGCAACCCCGACAATCTCTTCGTCGCCGGCTTCCTCGGCGCGCCCAGAATGAATTTCCTCGGCGTCACCCTCGACGCCGTCTCCGGCCGCAGCGTCACCGTTTCCGCGCCCGGCCTTGCGCCGCTCACGGTGGAGCTCTCGCAGCCGACGTCGCTTGCGAAGGGCACCGGCCTGACGCTCGGCGTGCGGCCGGAAGCGATTTCTGTGGTCGCCGAGGGCAGCGAGGGCGGGGCCGTGCATGGCGAAGTCCGCCTCATCGAGCATCTCGGCCGCGAGACCATTCTCTATGTCGATGCCGGCAATCTCCGCACCATCGCGTCGGAAAGCGGCACCGGCAACATCACCGCGCAGCTCTCCTATGTCGCGCCCTTCGCCGCCGGGCAGAAGGTGGCGCTGAAGCTCGATGCGAACGAGCTCTATCTCTTCTCCCCCGATGGCGGCCGCACGATCAGCGCCCGCAAGACCACTCTCGACAAATAAGGAAAGACCGCCCGTGTCCGACAAGACCCTCTCCGTATGGAACACCGTCCAGACCGACCGCTTCCTCGTCGGTGTCCCGCATTATCCCGAACATGTCGATGAAAGCTACTGGGAGCGCGATGCCGAGCGCATGGCCAAAGCCGGCTTCAATGTCGTGCGCATGGCCGAATTCGCCTGGCACATTCTGGAGCCGAAGCTCGGCACCTATGATTTCGATCTCTTCGACCGCGCCATAGCAATCCTCGGGCGCCATGGCATCGATACGATCATGTGCACGCCGACGGCGACACCGCCGCGCTGGCTGACGGCTGCCCACCCTGAAATTTTAAGGGTCGACGGCAAGGGCCGGCCGATGAGCCACGGCTCGCGCCAGCATTGCGACACGGCAAGTCCGGTCTTCCGCGAGCACAGCAAGCGCATCACCCGGGCGATGGCCGAGCATTATCGCGGCAATCCCCATGTCATCGGCTGGCAGACCGATAACGAACTGAACACCAGCATGCCGGAGAGCTTTTCCCAGGCGACGCTCAGCGAATTCCAGCCCTTCCTCGCCGATAAATATCGCGAGATATCGAAGCTCAACGCCGCCTGGGGCGGGGATTTCTGGGCGACGGCCTATGACAGCTTCGATCAGGTGGTGCTGCCGATCGAATTCGGCCCGACCTTCCCGAGCCCCGGCCATCTGCAGGATTACCACCGCTTCCTCGCCTTCTCCACGGCACGCTTCCAGCACGACCAGGTCGAGATCCTCAGGGAGGTGAAATCTTCCTGGTTCGTCTTCCACAATCTCGGCGGCCTCCGGGATATCGATTTCCGCGGCCAGTTCAGCAAGGATCTCGATTTCGTCGGCTACGACATCTATCCCATGCTCTATGACGAGTTCATGCGGCTCGGCAACCACGCCAAGGTGCAGGCGCTGCACCTCGATATCTGCCGCGGCTTTTCCGGCAATTACATCGTGCCCGAGCAGCAATCGGGTTTCGGCAGCCAGCCGGGCTTCTGCACGCTGACGCCGGAGCCGGGCGAGCTGCGCCGCATGGCGCTCTCCTCGGTCGCGCACGGTGCGGACGGCCTGATGTTCTTCCGCTGGCGGCCGGCCCATTTCGGCGCCGAGATCTATTGGATGGGCATCATCGACCATGACGATATCGGCCGCCACCGCTATGAGGAGGCGACGCGCTTCGCGACCGAGATGACGGCGCTGAAAGACAAGATCCTCGGCACCTATGTCCGCATGGATGTCGGCATCGCCGGCTCCGATTTCGACAATCAGGAAGCCCACAAGACCTATCCGATCGGCCTGCCGAGCCCGCAGGACGACGCGATCCTGCTGCATCAATATTGCTACGACCGCGGCATCGCCTGCGGCTTCATCCATCCGGAGGACGATCTTTCCAGGCTGAAGCTCTTCTATGTCCCCCATTGGGTGATGTGGAAGGACGAATGGACGGCGAGGCTCGAAACCTTCGCCGCAGCCGGCGGCACCGTCGTCATCGGCGCGCGCACCGGCACCCGCAATGAGGACAACCACGTCATCCGCGAAACCGCGCCGGGTACTGCGCTTTCCAGGCTGACCGGTGTCCGGGTCGAAGATTTCGGCCGTCTCGCAGCCCCGGGCGCCAACGGCCTCTTTGACGTGATGGAGCGCTCCGGCGGCCTCGTCATCCCGCCGAACAAACCCGCCGAAAGCCACCGCCGCGTCCGCCGCTTCAAGATCGGCAACCGCGAACTGGCCGCCGGCCATTTCTACGAAAACCTCACCATCGCCCCCGACGTCGAGATCATCGCCGCCTGGTCCAACCGCTACGCCGAAGGCCAACCGATGGCGACCTCCCGCAAGGTCGGCAAGGGGCAGGTGGTCTATCTCGGCACCTATCTCACGCCGGAGCTGACCGAGGCGCTGACGGAACGGCTGTTTGCGCCGGCCGGCATCAAACCGCTGGTGGGCGGGCTGCCCGAGGGTGTGGAGGTGACGATGCGGATGAATGAGGTGAGGCGGCTGCTGTTTGTGCAGAATTATATGGATCAAGCCGTGACGGTGGGCGGGGTGCCGGCCGGGCGGGATTTGCTGGATGGGGAGAAGAGGGTGGCGGGGAGGCTGGAGCTTCAGGGGTATGGATGTTCGATTGTGGAGTTGGAGGAATGAGGCTAGGAATGGATTTCGATCCAATCAAATCGCAGCCTCGTCAATCCAGGCGTAGAAGCGTAACGAAACCTTCTTCGACGCCGTTAATTGTTACCGGCAAGCAAAGAGGCAAATCGCAAGGTGTTGCTCTTGGGCTGCAGGCTGTGTTCAAGAGCCTTGATGTTTAGTTTGAGAGGCATCTGGCCGGCCATCCCGCTAAAAATGCAAGTTCCCGTCGGAAGGGTAGGAATCGACTCTTCCGTCAGCTTGTCGATGTAAGATACGGCGCTTGCGATCGACTGCAGGTCCTTCTGATTGATCAGTCGATGGATGAAGTAATTGTGCGCCTGAGAAGTTATCGTTGGGGAAATGTCGTTGGGCCGCTGACTAGCGATGGTCACAAAGACACCGAACTTGCGTCCTTCCTTTATTATTTCCTCGAACGTTTCTAGGCGATAGTCCTTCCAGCTCTCCGTCTCCCTAGAGGACTCAGTCGAAAGAATGTTGTGAGCCTCATCGATCACGATGTTGAGCGCCTTACCCTGAGACGAAGTCTTGTGCTCCTGGTAGATGCGGCGGCACAGCAGCAGCGGGATCGTTTTCTTCATTTCCAGATTGACGTCGTTCAGATTGACCACGACGACATTGCTACCGAAAAGCTCTCCTTGAAACGCCGGGTCGAATACCTTCCGGATGTCTTTCTGCTTGCTGCGCAATTTGTTTATGACAGGGGCGATATGCTCGTTCTGGGCACGATTCGCAAGGACATCATAAATGAGCTGGACGTATGAGAATGTGATGAAATCGGCGATGATGTCATTGGCGAAGGTGAACCGGGCGACGTGTTGGTAGACGATGGTATTGAAAATCGCTCCTTGATTGCCGCGTAGCCAGTCTTGGCCGCATTTGAACTGAGCCGAGTTGCTATACCATTCGAGGTCTGACGCTATCTCTACGGGATTTCCGTTTTCGTCCTGCTCAGGAAGGACTTGCCGCAGGTAATCGAAGAGTAGGTCGATCCGTATCTTGTCCGACATCTGAAGCACCTGCGAAACCTGCTGCCGGATTATGTTCCTGAGATGCTCGGTTGGATCATTTCCTTCCGTTACCCGTTCGTATTGCGTAAGGACTCGGCGCAGGAAGGGTTTTTGGGTCTTCTCCGTCGCGTCCGAGACAATGGACAGCATTTCAATGTCTAGGAGGCCGGCGTTGCCCAACGGCAGCTTATCGCCTTGGTCGTTTCGCGTGGAAAGGTTGTAGACTATCTTGTCGTCGGTAATGCAGTCGGCGTGCGCATATTCGCCGTTGAAGTCGAACAGCAAAATGCGACAATTTTCGTTGAACATCGCTGCGTTCATCGACCTCATCTTTGCGACGAAGTGCTGGTATAGCGTCGCGAGCGTGTTTGACTTGCCGCTCCCGGTATTGCCGAAGATAGCAATATGACTGTTCATCAGCCCGTCTACCGGAAGGGCGATCTCGTAGCCTTCATATTCGGAGGTCGCGATGTGGAGTGCGATCCCGTCCTCCGCGATGAGGTTGTGTACCTGGAGCACCCGCTCACGGGTGAGAAGATATGCTTCGTTTCCGACAAGTGGAAGCTCCTTTGTACCGCCGTAGAAATGTCCCTTCCTGTCGATGAAGCCGACTAGGGACACCGAGAGCACGCGCCGACCACGCATTATCGGATCGGGGTCTTCCGATCTGGAGGAGTCCGGATTCGCGTTCTCACCGTCAACTTTGCCGATGAGGCTGACAAAGCCCTTCCTGATGTCGACGTAGCTGCCGACCGCGATGTTCCTTAGGAGGTCTCCATCGTAAAACAATTCGGACAAGTTCTTGTCTTTGTCGACGGTGACAAGAACCCGCCGCCCGGTGACGCCGGAAACTTCCCCAACCCGGAGGACTGCCTCTTTTTGGAGACGGATGTCGCTCATAGTGGTTTACCGCCGTCGGGAACGACTTCGCGCAGGATGGAGTTGAAGACCTTGAAGTCTGTAGGAGCTCCTGTCCCCGGGTCGACGATAACTACATTTCGGTTCTGGGAAAATTTATCTGAGAATGCAGCGACGTTCGCGCTGGAATAAGCGAATATGAGCAACTGGGCGGTCGGGTTGCGTAAAGCGCGCCTGGTGATGTCCAGAATATGCTCGTCCGCGAACGAAAAGCCGAACGCGATGAGGAGTGCATTGTCCCTGTCCATGCAGTTAGAGAATAGCCGGAGCAGGTCGAAGTAAACCCTTTCTAGCATTGTGGACTCGAACTTGCGAAGATTGGGAAGAATCAGCGCGCGATTAGCCAAAGCGTTGGAGACCGCGGCTGGATCGTTCTTCTGCACATGGCCTGATAGCGATACACCGTTTGACGAGAAACGAATCTCCTTGTCGGCATCCCTGTGCCAACTCAATGAGCCGTGTACCTTGATCAAGTTGAGGACCGGCAGTTCCGCAATCCGGCCGTTGGTGCTACCTGACCGGTAGGTCCTGTCGAAGTACTTCTCGGGTGAGAACAGATATCTGCTGCCGACCGTAGAAGTCCGGTCGAAGCCGTCGTTCAATGTCACATTAGGAAGTTTCGAAGCGGCCTTCTCGATGAAGAGATCATAGTTAGTCGTGAAAATGTTCGCCTGTCGGGGTAGCAGTATATTCTTTCTTTCGAAGAGTATTCCGTCGACCGCCGAAAGGAAGTCTGTATAATTCGCGAGAGTGTCTTTTATAGACTCCTGGTCAATATCTGCGAGGAGGTCGATGTTCGTCTCCGCCAGCTCTTCGATGAACTCAAGTGCCATCAGATCGGCGTCGGCAGGATTGCCGCCAATCAAGAGGTTGTTTATTTCTGCTTCGATGTTCCCCGCAACCTTCATCGCGGGCATCGACGCTCCCGACCCGACAAGGAAGTTCAGGTTTCCAGACTGAATATACGACTCAGTAAGCTTTCTTACTTCTTCAGATTGTTCCGAGAGAATCAGTGTGCGCGCCATTAGGCAAGTAAAGCGCATTCCCTTTTTGCGAGCAACTTGCGCAGACGCTCGTGGGGTTCTGTGAACCAAAATGTTTGGGCCGGCGATGATAAATCCGAGTGTTGTCCAACCGCTGTACCCGCAAATAGAGAGCCTCTTCCATGTTCACCATTCTCACACGCGTCACCGAGCAGCATGATCTTTCTGTGGCTTACCGTCCGAGCGAAGCAATCACGATCTCTGATTCCGGAGCAGGATATCGACCCGCCTTTTCAGATGGCGATTGATCTCCGGAATTTGCTCTCGCGTGAACTGACATGGTCCATTTACATTGTCTTCAAGCATCCTTTGCTGCCTCTTCAACAACAGTTTGAAGCGGGCGAGCGCTATCGCGTCCTCATCCTCCGCAAGAAATGAGGCCATCGCGGTTTCGTCATCCGGATCAAAAGCGCGGACGGGAATTTCGGGGCGGCCGCAGGGCGGCAGGCCTGAAACCGGCCAGTTCCATCCATCTTAGCCCTTCTGCATCGACTGGGATGATAGAGGGGTGTCCCCCTAGTTGCCCCAGCCGATTTGGAACCGATCAAATCGAACCTCGCTCAACGGCTGGTTGGCGGCGCTCAGCCTTACCGAACGAAGAACGAGATTGAGCTCGGGGGAATAGTATTGTTCGAAAATGATCGGAGGCAATTCCGTCAGTTTCAGACGGCTGTTGATGACCCAGACATTGTAGGAACAAGATGCAATCGTTTCCTCTCCCAAGCCGTCGAACCTGATAAAAGTCGTGCCCGACACGGATTTTTTGCCATTGATGAAAAGCGTGGTGTCGGATTGCCAGTTCTTCTTCTGCGGTAGATCGTCTAACGCAATCGCATTCGCGTATTTCAGCTCATGCGTCCCGCTGGCGCTCACTCTCTTTTCGACGAGCAAGGGGTGCAAATAGACCGCCGACACCGGCTGCAATGAACCGTCGCGCTCCATCAGCCGTTGTTCGGTGAGACCCGGGCCGTCCGGCTTGTAGAATACGGAATAGAAAGGCGCTTCTCTGGTCAGCAGCACGCCCTGTTTGGTCTCATTGGCGGTTAAGCAATTGCCAAAGGCTGGCACCGCCAATGTTATTCCAACCAGCAGCGACAGACTTCTTAGCAAGATCGATATCCCCGGATTTCCTTCATCCAAGTTCACTACCATGGTGCTTGGGTCAAATTGGGGAGATCGGAAAACAGACCTCTAATGTTGCGCACCGCCGATTGACGGTACTGTGAATTTCACAAGCTTTCCGCCCAGCACTTCGTGCGCTGGTGTGGCGAGTTCGATGAGCACCTTGTGTTCGCCGGGCGGCAGGCCGGTCAGCACGATGGCGCCGGTGCCGCCCGCATCGGCCCACCGCCATGGCAGGTCGTCGATGCTGACATGAAGGTGCCCGGCCCGAGGCGAGACATCGGTCGCGCTGGCGCCGAAAATGGGCAGGATGCGGAAGTTCTCGGTTCGATAGGGAATGATCGCCACGCCTCTGGTGGCCAGCGGTTCGGGAAGGGGCTGATCCACGAAGAGCTCGGGTGCGGCTTCGTTCTTGATCGGAAGGAACTGCGTCGCCGCCTGATGCGGCGTCTGCGCGTGGAGGGATGTGCCGGCGAGCAGGAAAGCTGCCGTTGCGAGGGCTCTTGCGGTCTTGGTCATGACATAATCCCTTGTGGTCGCGCCAGTCGTGACCGGCATTGCCGGGGCACCGGCGCGACGTTGAGTTGGAGCCGATCAGGCGGCGTTGAGTTCGACGGCGATGTTGCCGCGCGTGGCCTTGGAGTAGGGGCAGAGCTGGTGAGCGCGCTCGACCAGGGACTTGGCGAGGTCAGCCTCGATGCCCGGCAGCTTCGCATTCAGCCGCGCCTGCAGGACATAGCCGCCGTCATCGTTGGAGACGAGGTCGATCTCGGCATTGACGGCAGCATCGGCGGGCACGCGAAGCTGGCGTTCGGCAGCCGCTCGTCCGATCGCACCGAGGAAACAGGCAGACCAGGCGGCGGCGAAGAGCTGTTCGGGATTGGTGCCCGGGGCCGAGGAACCGGGCGGGGAGAGTTTCACGTCGAGGCGACCGTCGGACGTGCGAGACGCGCCGTCGCGTCCGCCGGTGGTGTGGGTGGTGCCGGTATAGATGACTTTCGACATTTGATATTCCTTGTTCGATTTCAGCCGGCGACATAGCGGGCTGCTGGTTTTTCAGGCGCCGCCACGCGGCGATGACGGGAATATGAGCTCGGCCAGACCGTCCCGGTAGCGAGCAGGAGTGAGAGCAAGCCTCTCGTTTTCGCTCAGTCTTGCATCAGGTTGCGAGAGGCCGGAGCGCTGTGGAGGATGTCGAAAAAAGTAGCGCGTTGCGGGGCATATGGCTCCCAACCGCCGAGGATTCCCTGCCGTTCGGAACTTGCCGAACTCAAGAGGCTGCCTCTCAGGTTTTCCCGCTACCGCCGGTGCCGGCATTGCGCGATCTTCGAAGCGCTAACCGGGATCGACCTGCCGAGGCGGTCTTGATCTCTCATCCAGTCAGGAGACGGATATGAACACGCATTTCAAACGCAAGATCGCTTTCGCCCTGTCGATGGGCATCGTAACGACAGGGCTCATCTCTTTCACGCTGCTCGCGCTCAATCTGGGTTTTTCCAAGGGATTCGTGCTGACGTGGCTGCGCTCGTGGAGCATCGCCTATCTCATCGTCATTCCCGCCATCCTGCTGATTGGCCCACAGCTTCAGGCGCAGGTCGACCGCATCGTCCGCTGACGAACCGAATCTCGGTGGCCGATGACAATGACCATGCTTGGCGATTATCGGCATCACCAGGATTGGGCGCGGACGGTCAGGGAAGCGCGCGTTTCATTCCGGTGATGGCGCATCGCCATAATTGCTGCAGGCCGCGCGAAGCCGCGGCAGAATCCAATCGATGAAGGCGCGCAGCTTGAGGGCAAGCAGGCCCTGACGGGAATAAACGATGTGGATGGGCTTGGGCCCGCCGTCATAATCCTTCAAGATCTGCACGAGCATGCCCGAAGACAGCTCCTCCGGAACTTGATAGTCGAAGAGGCGGGCGATCCCGGCTCCATTGCACGCGGCGGCGACGCAGTTGGCCGCGGTGTTCACCTCGATCCGGCTCCGCGGCATCGCCTCGACCGGCTTCCCGTCGATCTCGAAGCTCCAGAAGAAGGACCGGTCGTTGAACATGATCCCGTCGTGATCGGCGAGCTCGGTCGGATGCTGGGGAGTGCCATGCCGCTCCAAATAGGCCGGGCTTGCGCAGGTCAAGAGGCGGAACTCGCCGGCCTTGACTGCATACAGCGAACTGTCGGCCAACTCCCCAAGTCGGATGGCGACGTCGACCTGTTCGTTGACCAGATGAACAGAGCGGTCGAGGGACAGGAGGTTCAATGTCACTTCGGGATGCTTGTTCATGAAATCGAGCGCGATCGGCAGAACGTAGCGGTGGCCAAATTCGATCGGCATCGTGATGGTCAGCAGTCCCCGTGGCGTCTGATATTCGCCTGACGCCCTGCGTTCGACCTCCTCGAGATCGGCAATAATCCTGCGTGCCGCGTCGACATAGTCGCGGCCGGCATCGGTGAGCTGCAGGTTGCGGCTTGTCCGGATGATGAGGTTTGCGCCGAGATATCGCTCCAGATCGGCAACCTTGCGGCTGACGCTCGGCAGCGGCGCGTTCAGCTTCCGGCTGCCCGCCGACAAGCTGCCGGCGTCAACCACCGCAAGCAGAACCCGCATTGCATCAAGCCGATCCATGACACCCCGACGACTGAAAGCTTCGATCTTGAGGATATGAGAAATCGGTTCTGATGAACAGCAATGGCCGCGGGCGTCGCCTCATCATCACCGGGCTAGCCTCTTGTCGTTCAAACGGCCTCGATGATGCTGAACCGCTCACGATCCGGTGGATGAGCATTGAGAGGGTGGTTCTCAATTTAACCGGCTGCCGGCCAGGGCTCCCGGCCGGTACATTTCTCCCATCCGATCAAGGAGACGCAACTCAAAAGGGGTAATCGTCATGGACAGGTTCTTCTATGTTGGCGTGTCGGCCGCTCTGTTTGCGGCCTTTGCCTTTTCGCTCAACTTTATCGTGCCCTTCATCATCGGCGACTATTCCACCTTTGATTTTGCCCTCATCCGTCATGTTGTTTCGGCGCTCGTCGGCCTTTACATGCTGTTTTCCGAAAAGGGTGTCCTGCGCCACCTCACACTTCGCAACTGCCTGAATGTCATCTGGCTCGCTTTCATCGGATATGTCGGCTACTTCCTGACCGTGACGGGAGCGGCCGTCTTTGCCGGCCCGGTCATCGCTCCCGCCTTTCTCGGCCTGGTGCCAATCGTATTGATGGTGGTTGGTAACCAGCGTCAGGGATCATTGCCGTGGCGATCCCTCATGATACCGCTGGCACTGGTGCTGGCCGGCCTCGTTCTCGTCAACGGCACGGCATTCACGGCCGAAGGATTGGATTCCGTGCGATCATTGTGGGTTGGCGTGCCGCTGGCCCTTGCCGCCGTCGGACTTTGGGTCTGGTTCGCTCTTGCCAATCAGGCTGCACTGGCCGCCCGGCCGGAAATGCCCTCCGGCGTGTGGGCTGCGCTGATACTGGTCGGTGGTGGCGTCCTGATGCTGGCCTTCTACCCCGCCGGTGCCGCGCTGGACCTCTTCCGGCTTCCGACATTGGGGTTCGGTTGGAGTGCCGCCGGCAGCTTGTATATTTGGGGCGCTTCTTTCGCGCTGCTCGCAACCGTTGGCGGCGTCTGGGCCTGGAACATTGCGTCGCGGAGCCTGCCGGTTGCCTTGGCCGCGCAATTGATCGTCTCGGAAACGGCCTTCGGTGTGATCGGTGGACTTGTCGTGCATGCTCGTTGGCCGACCCCGATCGAGGGTGCTGGGATTGTTGTACTGATCGCCGGCGTCGTTCTGTCCGTGCGGATTTTCTATGAGCTCCGATTTGCGCCGGGAAGATCATACTTGCGCGGGAGTGATCTGCCGAACGCAAGACAGTTGATTGTCATGGCCAAGCCTCGCGCTCGGCCGGTTCCGGGAGGAGGTCGAAAAATTTGCAAAAAAAGGAGCATTTCCGAACTCAAACAAAATCGGAAATGCTCTTATAGTTCGTGCGAAGCCATTCCGGTGGCTTCGCACCGCTCGCAACTCACTCGTGGCTATTCATCTGACGTCGTCGACGCGGCGTTCTCGAGCGAGGTGCGGATCTGATCAATCTTGCCGTCGGCTTCGCCAACGCCGAGAATGGTCTTGGCTTCGTCCAGAACCGCCGGGCTGACCTCGCCGGTTTTGGTGGCGGAAGCCAAGGCATCCTCCAACGCCGCATCGCCCAGCACGGGGTCGTCGGCTGCGGGCTCGATTCCGTTGTCGAGCTCATACTGGGCGTAGGCCACGGCGTAGGCCGAAATGGCAGCCATGCGCGGGTCCGATGTGTTCATCAGCGCCCGGTAATTCCGTTTCAGGGAATTCAGGCCCTTAAGCTGCGCCGACAGGTTCTTCTCTTTCGTGCTTTTGGCTGCGGTGTCTGTCTTCCCGGACTTGTTCTTGCCGGCTGCCTCTGACGATTTGCCTCTCACGGATTGCGACTTGGAGCTGCCATGATTTGAACCGCTGTTCTGGCCGCCACCATTTCCGTTGCCGCCACCATTGCCGCCGCCATTGCCGCCCCCGCCACCATTGCCGCCGCCGTTTCCGCCGTCCTTTGCAAGTGCAGCCATGTCGAGCCCGACAATCGTTGCCGGGCTTGCTGCAACCGCCAGCGAAAGCACGGCCAGGGACGCTAAGGTTGCTATCCGCATCGTTTTCCTCCGAATGAGACCATCAGATGCCGTGCACTGCACGACGTGAACAGACTTGAAAGATAGATTGCTATCGCGCGTTGCACATCGGACTGAGGTCCGGTTCAGGGTAGCGGCTATGGTCTTAGATGAGGCACAGCGGCGCCGAGCCGGCGGTCATGGCCGAAGCTCGCGAAGGCGCGAAACTGATTCAGGGAAGACTATCGCGAGGTTTCCAGGCGGCGATCGGTGCGCAGAAGGTCCAGCCAGGCTTGCGACACTTTCTCCGCGCCTGAGGCCCCGATATGGCAATCGTCGTAGCGGTCGTCTCCATCGAGCAACGCGTCGGTATTTACGCCCTCTCGGATACCCTGGCCGCTTTTTGAGAGGGCCAGTTGCGCCCGTACGATCGCATTGTCCGGAATATGCTCCTTGAAGCCGCCGTTGCTCGGTTCGAGGCATTTCGATGTGATTGAAATGTAAACGGGTGCTTCGACGCCGTGCTGGCGCAATGTGTCGACCATCGACAGGAAACGTGCCTGATAGTCCTCCGCAGTGGTGCCCAAAACAAGGTCTGCCTCTCCTTGCACCCAGAGGACGCTCGTTATCCGATAGCCGGAATCCTCAAGCTGTTTCATCGTATCGACCAGCACCGGATTGAGGTCACCGCCTGCCGCCCATCGTGCGACCTCGGATCCGGAATATGCGAGAGGTGCGAGGATGACGTTGTCATTCTGTCCCGATGCGATCAGCTGGTTCCCGAGGAGCGTCCAGTACTCTCCCTTGGTATCGGTCGCTCCAAGCAGCGGCGACGCCGCGATGAAGCACCGGTTGTCAAAGGCGTTTACAACGCGAGCGCCATAATTTGACCGGTGCCGCTGTCCACCGTCGTTGGCCGCGTTCGATTGGCCAAGAAGCAGTAAGACAGCAGTTCGCTCGGTTTGCGTCGGGCAGGTCACAGGCGTTTTTGATTCATCCCCGATGAGTCGTTCCTTGCCGTCGAAAGTATAACGGCTTGGAGCCGCCGCCTTCTCGCCGCCGACCATTGTCCTCAGCGCGGAAAGTTGCGGCCAAGGAAAGATCTCATGTCTCGCGCTCATGCCGCCCAGAAAGTACATGGCGATCAAGGCGGCCAGGCCGACTGCGATTGTACTGCGCATGTCGTTATCTTCTAAGCATCATCCGATAACGTGGAGCCTATTGGACCGATCAACGCTGCTTCGACCACGAGGGTTCCTGACAGCAGCCACATTTGCTTTTTCGGGCATGCTCTTTCAAAAAGAGTTCGTCGCGAAGATCGAGCCCCATCGACGACTACTTGCGCGGAGTCGCCGGAAACCTGTTCTAAACTATAGTCCGGACCGGTGATTGCAATCATCCGGTTGGGTGAGAGACCGTGCCTGCTATGCAACATGCAGTTCCATGGAGATAACCCGTTGCCGCAGATTGGGGCGGCGCACCCCGGCATTCCCAGGGTCACGACACGAGGACAAGATGAGGGTGGTGCCGGCCTGGGAAACCCATAGGCTGGCCTGACGACGCTTGCGCAACCCCGCGTGCCTTATAGAACGCTGGAGTTTGGCGCGAGGCCAACCCCAATTTCCGTCGTCCTCGGGCTTGACCCGAGGACCTATGCCGCTGGCGCTGGTGGGTGCCGCGTGGGTGCTCGGCTCAAGGCCGAGCATGACGGAGGGTGGGGCGGGCATAGCGGAGCGTCAGGGGGCGCTGTGCTGGGGCATTGCCGCAGGCCGTTCGCTGCGCCAACATCTTCTCCTCGTTCTGTGCCTATCACAGGAATCCAGCCACGGCGCCTCTGCGCCGTGAATGCACCACGTTCCCGTGACAGGCACAGGATTGAGCAAGGAGAGGTTCCTCACCCCAACTCACGCCAGGCGCAAATCCAGAAGCGGGTGCAACTTCTTCAGATTCGGAAGGGATTTCGCTTGCCAGGGATGTTGGTTGGTGCCCTTCACAATGAGGAGGAGATCGCCCATTTTTCTGGCTTCGATCGTCAATTTCGCCAGGAGATTGATCCCCGAGGAATTGAGGAACTCGAGGCCGGTGAGGTCGAAGGTTACCTGTTTGTGCCCCTCGTGAAGGAGGGTTGTTATCAATGAATAAATCGGTGCATAGGCATCGGGTCCCGCCAGGCGGAACACGCCGTCGAAAAAGACTTCATTCTTTTCCGCCCATACGCGGAAGTTTTCGTCGCTGATTTCCATTCTTGGCTCACAAATTGGAGGAGGGGGGCATCGCCACGGCTGCCGTCGTCGTCAGTATGATGTGCTCGTCGTCATTTTCTTCGAATGTCCATGCCATTCTTGCATCGTAATCGCTCAGGAGGGTGAGCAAACCCAGGCCGGAACCGCCTGCTGACGATATGGCATTGGTTTCGATTTGCTCAAGAAGCAGAAGGCCGGGTTCCCTCGATTGCAGGCGTTGCAGGAGCTGCTGAAAGCGAGATGCCGTCGCGCTGTCGATGGCGTTCTGCACCCTGATCAAAAAGCTTCCCTCGACCACTCCGGCTTCGATCAGGATCTCGCCGGGCTGTCGAAATTTGACGGCATTTTCGATCAGCTCGTTGCTGAGATATCCGATGTCGTGATGCGCCTGCAGGTAATCCTTCTTCGAACGGGCATAGGGCAGGGCCATGATCTCGGCGATGAAGTCCGACGTCATTCCCGAATGCCTCCATCCAAGCTGAAGCGGCCCGTCCCTCAAGGTGAGGCGAGCGCCTGAATCCAGCCTGATGTCCACCAGAGATTCGAGACCGTATATTTTGGCCGTCATGATCTCACCTATGCCGCACTGCGAGAAGCGTGATGTCGTCGTAAATCTTCTGGGATCCGATGAAGAGCATTAATGTCGCGACAATTTCCGAAATGACTTTCTCAGCGCTCTGATCCTTCAAGCGGAGCGCTTCCCTGCACAGGCGCTCCATGCCGAACAGTTCTCCCGCATCGTTTTCGGCTTCCGTCACCCCGTCGGTATGCAGGAGTATCAGGTCGCCTTTCTCGAATGCTATTTCACGGGTTTTGATGAAGGCGGAAATATCGGCTTCCAACCCGATCGGTATGCCGAGTTCCATCGTGTCGATGCGTTGAATCTCGCCGTTCGCCCGCACGATGACGACTTCCTCGTGCTGGCCCGACAGAATCATCTCTTTGCCATCATAGTCGAGGAAGGCGAGGGTCAGATGCTTGTCGATCCTGGTCCTGACGATGTTCTTGAACAGGGCGCTGTTCAAGTTCGCCAGAAACTCGACGGCGTCAGTATTTCCTGCTTCCTGCAGGGCGCGGGCGACGGATTGGACCATCAGCATCAGCACGCCGCTTTCGAGCCCATGGCCGGTGACGTCGCCAATGCCGATTTTCAACCGCTTGCCGTTCTTCAGGACGTCGTAATAATCACCGCCGACTTCTTCGGCGGGCCGCATATAGGCTGCGATCTCAATGTCCTGAAATTCCTCGAGCTCCTGTTGCAGTGGAAGAACCATCATCTGGATTCTCTCGGCGACGGCGAGCTCCGTTCCGAGACGGCGGTTTTCTCGCTGGAGCTGGGCGTTCAGCGCCGAAATCTCTTCCTTCGCATCTTCGATCTGGGCCGTTCGTTCCTCGACCAGCTGCTCGAGATTTTCGGTGTGATAGCTGATCTGTTCGGCCATCCGGTTGAACGCTTCGCCGGCCGCACCAACCTCATCCTTGCTCGATATCGCCACCCTGACCGAATAGTCTTGCGCCTGAATCCGTTTGGCGGCACCGGCAAGGGCGCTGATTCCGCTCGTGATGCGTTTCGAAGCCGCAAACACGGCGATCGCCACGATCAGCAGCGACATCAGGATTGCGAGGATTTGGTAGATCACGATCCGGTTGGTGGCCTCGGAAATCTTGGCCTGGGCGGCATAGAGGGAGGCGTCGATTTCCCGTTCCGGCACAACCACCCCAAGCAGCATCGCCTCGTGCCGAACCGGGCCGCTGGACCAGAGATTGGTTGCCGGCAGCTTTTTGACGATGACGATATAGGGAACTTCGTTGCCGTCCCGCTGCAACAGCAGGTGCTGGATGCCCTGTTCGCGGTCGAGCGCCAGTTTCGCGATCGCAGGCTGTGAGCTTCCTTTCAGCGAACGCTCCAGCCCGGTGACGCCGGTCCCGCTCGCGCCGCTCGCCGAAACCAGGCCGAGCGTCTTTTCGCCTGTACTGTTGATTGCGACCACATTGCCGTCGGACATTGCCAGGAATCCGAAGCCGGACTGGGCGACTTTCACATTTTCCACCGTCTGGGCGAGCTGGTCGAGCGTAATATCGGCGCCGGCCGTCCCGGCGACATCCTTCCGGTCGGCGGTCCAGAGCGGGTGAAAGAAACTGACGATCAGCTTGCCGGTGATGGCATCGGTATAGGGCGCCGTCTGGGTGATGTCGTCGGCGACCGGCCGCGTTTTCGCATCCCTGGCCCAGCTTTGCCAGGACTCATAGAGGCCGGGGAAAAAGAAGTCCCAGAAATCGGCCTCATTGTGCCCGGGGTAGAGGCGATCGAAGGTCTGGGCCTGGTCGGTGTAGGGCGCCGTCCTGAAGATCGGTCGTTCCTTCGGTCCGATGTAATACATCTGCAGCTTTGAAGCGCCGTGCTGCAGCAGGCTCGGGGCAACCAGATCGAGAACCGCGCTTGCCTCTAGATCACGCTTGATATCGGCTGTCGGCTGGTGGTCCTGTCCGAGCAGGTAACCCCAGACGCTGACGACCGAGGTGGAGCCGGGCGCGTTCTGCGACCATTTCCCCTTCTCGTCGTAGGACACGGTGACGCTGCCGGGCGACGTGCGGGCCATCGCCGTGCCGACGTCGGAATTGCGGGCGGGATTGTCGATCTGCGCCTGCAGCACGCCCGCCAGCGTGTCGACGTCGTTGTGAACCTGGCGCAGCAGCAAATTCACCTGGGCTGCGGTCGAGTCGGCATAGGTGCGGATGTATTCCTGGCTTGCGGCTTCAAGACCCTGGCCGACTTCGAGCGTTGCATCGCGCGACAGCCTCTGGACGTTCCAAAGTGCCAGGCCACCGCTGACCAGCAAGTCGAAAAGAACGGCGCCACCGACGACCAGGATGAACTTTGCTCGAAACGAGCGCAGTCCCATCGGTCTCTTCGATACGTGTCCGTCCATCACAGCGGCTTTCGACCAGAGGCTGCCCAGATCGGCCAGCCTGCATAACCCTTGGGGTGAAGAGCGGCAAAGACGTGATCTCTGAATCCCTGCCGGAACCGGCGAATGAAATCCGCCGAGTCGCCGCGGCGCACCGCCATCTCGCCGGCATAGACGTTTTCCCAGGCTTCGATGATGTCGGCGAAGTCCTGCGGATCGCCGTCAAGATTCGTCACCATGAAGCAGTCGACCTTGATGTCCTCGAAGCCGGCATTGAGCAGGAGATGGCGGCTTTTCGGTCCCATCTCGACATCCATGTCGAAGTGGCTGAACAGCTTGGCGACTTCCTCGTAAGTCCATTTTATTGAGTCGGCATGCGGCTCGCCGAGGCAATGCGAATTCTTTTCGTTGGTGATGTAGACCCGGCCGCCGGGCCTGCAGATGCGATAAAGCTCTCGCAGCAGCATTTCGGGGCGGTCGAAAATCTGTAGCGAGTGCCGGCAGGTGACAAAGTCGAACTGATCGTCTCGAAGCAGCATCTGGGAAGCGTCGCCATAGGTGTATTCGATCCCTTGCAGATCGAAGTCGGCAGCGACCTTGCGGGCATAGTCGAGACTGCGCACGGAATGATCGAGCGCGACAAGGCGCGCCGGTTTGAATTCCCGCTGAACCAAACCCGCGAAATCACCGATGCCGCAGCAGATATCCGCCATGGCGACACCGCTGCGCAGACCGTGGCGCGGCAAGAGTTCGCGTTCGTGCCTCCAGGTCATTTTCGTCTGCGTGCGCAGGATGGGAATGAAAGACTCGTCCTCGACAAAGCTCTGGCCGGGATAAAACGCCGAGTCATAGACCTCGACCGACAGGTTCGGCAGCGATGCCGCCAGCATTTCGAACAGCGAAGCAGACCATGCCATCACGCTCGAGGTAACGATCTTGATCTTCCGTTCCGGCCTCGTTCGGCAGCCGGCGGCGAGGATATCGCACAGTGCGGTGAAGGCCGTCATGTTGATGTGCGTCAGACGTTTGACGTTGAGGTAAACGATGCCGCTGTATTTTTCCAAACTCTGCCGCACCAGCTCGAGCGCATCGGCAATCTCTGCGGCACTTTCGGGCCGCATCTTGCCGGACAGCACGAGCTCCTGATTTGTCGCATCAAACCGCACGGTGAAGGGCATGGAAAGCAGGCTCATTGAAAATCCTCGGTCGAGGGGAAATCGGCAATGATGCCGATCCTGTCCGCGCCGTCTTTCTCGATGTGGATGGCGGCGCCGAATATTGTCGCCAAATTGTTGAGCAAAGCCTCATCGGACTTCGTGACCGGGTGATCGGGCCTGCCGTTGGGGCCAGGCTGGATTTTGCCTGATCCTGCCTTCACGTGTTTGCGGCGAAACTCCTCATCGCAAGGAAACGTAATTCGCAGCCGATTGTACGTCGCGCTGCGGGCGAGGCTGAAACTTATCATGCCCCGTCCGTTCGTCGCGCGAAAAGCGAGTTCGATCAGCTCGTTTGCCGCGACTGAAAGAAAGTTGGCGTACCGAGCGGGATCGCTGTGACCCTGGCCGAGAATATCGGAGAGATATTCGGTAATCTCGTCGCAATACCGCCATTGAGATTTGAACACCGCAACGTTCATTTCCAGCGATACCATTGGCACAAATGCGTGGTCGTCGAAGCGGGATGCTTCCTCTTCCAATACACCCTCCGTTCGTCGGTCTGGAGCGTCAGATTTGCATGCAATTTAAAAGCACGGCGAAAAATCGGTAAAGCACTATTGTCGAGCGTGGATCTTCGATGCATCCGCCCGGGTAATGAAGTCGTCAATTGCCTCCACGCCAAGCGGCCTGCTCACCAGATAGCCCTGCAGCCTGTCGCAGCCGACGCTGTGCAACCATTCCGCCTGACCCGGCGTCTCGACCCCCTCGGCTGTCACTTGCATGTCGAGGTCATGTGCAAGGTTGACGACGCAGCGGACGATTGCCTGGCTCTTCAGATCGGTTTCGAGATCGGTGATAAAGTATTTGTCGATTTTGATCGTATCGAAAGGAAATGTTTTCAGATAGCTCAGGGACGAATATTCCGTCCCGAAATCATCCAGCGAAATGCGAATGCCCAGCACGTTGAGAGTGTTCAGGGTGTCGATGTTGTTGACGGTGCGCTCGAGCAGCACGCTCTCGGTTATTTCGAGCTCCAGACGCTCGGGCGGAAGTCCGACCAGGTCCAGCGTCTGGGAAATCCGGTCGGTGAGGCCGCTTGTCAGGAATTCCGCCGCGGACAGATTGACGGCGACGAGGTAGTTTTCCGGCCACTTCATCGCCTCATGGCATGCCTGCTGCAAAACCCACGCGCCGATCTCCGGCATCATTCCATCCGCCTCGGCCATCGGAATGAACGACGCAGGCGGAATCTTTCCGAGCAGGGGATGATGCCATCTCAGCAATGCTTCGAAGCCGACGATGCAGCCGCCCTCGGCGATAGGCTGGTATTCGACATAGAATTGCTGTTGGACCAGGGCCATGCGCAGACTGCGGCGCAGCAGTTCCCGTTGCTCCAGCAATTCGAGCATTGCCGGGTCGAAGGCTCTTGCTCGCCCGCGCCCGTCTTTCTTGGCGGTGTAGAGTGCGAGGTCGGACGCTTTCATAAGCTCCTCCGGAGTTGTCCCGTCCGTTGGAGCCGTGGATATGCCGATGCTGGTGCCGACAAAGACTGCGATGCCGTTTATCGTAAAGGGCTTTTTGAACGCAGCAACCAGATCCTCCGCCAAACGGTGCGCTTTGGCCGGTTGTCCCGAGCCCACTGATATCACCGTGAATTCATCGCCGGCCAGCCGATAGGCTCTGTCATCGCTGGAAAGGCAGGCAAGAATACGCCTTCCCGCCGATTGAAGAAGCTTGTCGCCGGCGGCATGCCCGAGCGTGTCGTTGACGGGTTTGAAATCGTCAAGGTCGAGCTGCATCAACGACAGAGTCTCGTTGGAGCCCGCGTTTTCCTGCAACAGAGTGGCCAGATCTTCGCTGAACTGGCGCCGGTTCGGCAGTCCAGTCAGCGGATCATGGGTTGCGAGATGCAAAAGCGTTGCGCGTTCATCGTCAACCGATCCCTCGGATCGGACCACGGCGAACAGGTCGCCGATTCGGTAGATCGTCAGGCCGTGTGAGTCAGGGGCGCCGAGATGGCCCGATATTCGCAGCGGCTTGCCGCTATCATCCAGTGAACGGAACGCGAGTGTAACTGCTGATTTGTCCAGCTCCGGAAAATGCTCCCAGAAGGAGGCGGCCGGTTTAACGGACGGGGGCAGCGCATTGCCGTGCAGATCCTCGACGGGATTGAGATCGCGGTCAAAGAACAGAAGCCGGTCGATCAAGCTCGAAGCTTCTGCCTCCGGCTTTCCGAGGGCTAAACGGGCAGCAGGTTTCCGCATGTAGGAGGCTCTCCTTATCGAATATCCTACCAGATATTATAGCAACTCTACTCCCGCACAACTTGTGCTCGTTAAGATTTACATTAGGCATTTCTGATTAACAATCCCCAAACCTCAACCCCGGCCTGTTCGCCGCTGTGGACGCCCGCACCGATGAGACGGAGCGATCGCCGGCATTGAGAAGCTGCCGCAAGCGGCGGGCGAGAGAAGGAGTTAGAGCCGTTCCTGGGCATCCCACAGCTCACGCACCATCTGGCGCAGCGCCAGTGCCTCGGCCCATCTGTCGGTTGCGATGTTCTCGTCGAGTGTGCGCTCGAACCCGTCCGTGTGCCGGCGCTCCATGGCCCAGAGCGACTGGAAGATCAGCGGCTTCTGGGTCATGCGGCCCGCGCGCTTTTCAGCAGCATCTTGAGGTTGACGTTCGGATCGGCCAGCGCCGCGGGTGAGGGACTGACGCCTGCGGCAATCAGCAGCTCGGCAAGCTTGATATCCTTGGCCAGGCTGTTGCCGATGCCAAGGCCGGCGGCCGCCACGAGGCGGCCATCGTCGAGATAGAATTCGAGCTCGCCTGCCGGCATCAAACGCCGGACAGGCTGATGAGCGGGCTGCGGCTGTCCCGCCACCTGCAGGCCCAGATCGTACTGGTCGGACCAGAACCAGGGAATGGCGGCAAAAGCTTCGGCGTTGCCGGCCATGTTGCGCGCCGCGGTCTCGGCCTGCGTTCTGGCGTTGCGCCAGCTTTCATAGCGGATATGTCCTCCGCCGGGCTCAGCCACCGCTGCGCAATCGCCTGCCGCATAGATGTTCGGCACGCTGGTGCGAAGATAGGCATCCGTCAGAATGCCATTGCCGGTGGCCAGTCCCGCCGCCTCCGCCAGGGCGATGTCAGGCAGGACCCCAATGGCGCTGACGACGAGATCGGCAGGCACCACGCTGCCGTCGGTCAGGGTGACTCCATCCTCGCCGATTGCCGCCACACCCCGATCGAGATGGAAACGCACCCCTTCGGCGACATGTCGGGCATGCAGCTTCTCGGCAAATCGGGCGGGGACGGCGCGGCCCAAAGGTTTCGGCGCGGCTTCGATCGCGCTGACCGCAACGTTTCTGCCGCGAAGGACCGCTGCGAGCTCCATGCCGATCAGGCCGGCGCCGATAATCGCGACGCTCCGGCCGGGGGCGACATTGGAGAAGATGGCCTCGGCGTCGGCATGGGTGCGGAAGTCGAGTGCGCGCTCGGCGCCAGGGCAGGCAAGCCGTCTCGGCCGTGCGCCGGTGGTCAGAAGCAGCTTTTCGTAATGCAATATCCGACCGTCGCTTATCGTCACGGTCGCGGCGTCGGCATCCAGCCTGGTGGCGGACAATCCCTTGAGATAGGTGATGCCGACTGCATCAAGCGCATCCGCCGCGCAGATCAGCTTCAGCTGCACCGCACCGTCGACGGTTTTCGACAGGGGCGGCCGTTCATAGGGCAGATGGGGTTCGGTTCCGACCAGCGTGATGGATCCGCGATAGCCTGCTTCGCGCAGTGCAAAGGCCGCCCGGGTCCCGGACTCGCCCGCGCCGATGATGACGATACCGTCCATGTTATGCTCCTGAAAGAGAGTGGCCGGCGCTGGTGAGGAGGAGAGCCAGAGCGGCCGCCATACAGATCGATTTCATGTCGTCCTCCCTTGGGGCGCCGGGCCGCCCGCTTCTCCTCCCGGAAGCCCCATCGGCCTGTCCGATGCGCGTGCGCTAACCGACAGCCACGCGAACCTTTCCATCGATCACCTCTGCCGGATAGGTTTTCAGGTTTTCGCAGGCCGGCAGCCGCAATGCCTCGCCGGTGCGGTAGTCGAAGGCGCCGGAATGTTTTGGACATTCCACCTCAAAATCCATGACCAGTCCGTCGGCGAGATGGATCGCCTCGTGGGTGCAGAGACCGGCGGTGCAGTAGACGCTGTCGTCGGGGCCGCGGTAGATCGCGTAGGTGCGTCCGCCATGGTCGAAGCGGATGGCGCCTTCCTGTTCGATGTCGTCGAGTTTGCCAGCTGTGACCCAGGTCATTCGGCGGCTCCTTCGACTTCCAGGCGCGCCTTGCGTGCGGCGAGTATTTCCTTGCGCCGGCGGTAGCGCTCCTGCATCTGCGCCTCGCCTTCCGGGGAGCCGTCGTGCCAGGTGCCAAACCACTTATCGAGCGGGATGAGCGCGTCGCCGTAATTCACCTCGAAATATTTGTGGTGGAGGTAATGCGCATAGGCGTGGCTATCGACCAGCCCGTCCTTGCCGATCTCGACCTTGTCGAAGCCGACATGGCCGGGAATTGCCCCGAAACCGGCATAATGCAGCTGGTAGAGCATGATGATCGGGTTGGACGGCAGGAGCAGATGGTAGAAGGCCGTGCCGAAATAGAGCATGTGCTCGATCGGATGCATCGACAGCGACGACCAGGGCGAGGGGTTAACCGAATTGTGGTGGACCGAGTGCACCCATTTGTAGAGGAAGGGCGTGTGGATGAGCCGATGGATGCAGAAGAAGTGGAATTCATGGATGACCGGAACAACGAGCGCGACGAGTGCCAGCGTCCAGGGATTTTCCGCAAAGCCGAGCCAGGGCGCATAACCGTTGGCATAGGCCCAGAGCATGCCGGCCTCGACGGCGGTCCAGATCACCACGCCCGACAGGAAGGTGCGTAGCATGTTGTCGAAGTTCTGGCTCTGGAACCAGAAGGCGCTGCTTTTCTGCTCGGCCGGGAATTTGCCATTGTACTTGAACCGGTTTTCCTGCCGCTTCAGCACATAGAGATGCAGTTCGAAGGCGCCGTAGAACAGCAGGACCGCGATTGCGTTGACGGCGTAAAGCCAGGCGATCCAGCCGAGGCTCAGCGTCCGTATCGTTTCAACAGGGGGGATGATCCAGGCCCAGTAGGCGAGCGCGGAGGCGGCAAAAATCAGGTTCCACGGCAGGAAATAGTGCGGCAGCCATTTCAGGACCGCCGTCAGCTGCGGCGGGAAGGCGAAAAGCGGCGCGGTCTCGACCGGCCGGTCCGGCGCCCAATCGCCGCGCTTGTTGCGCTTGCCGAATTTCAGATCATCCATTCGCATCTCCTCCGGGTGCCGGACGTCTCCGGGCCTGCACATGTTTTGCTAAAGGAGAGCGCCACTTGCGCCTTGATCCACCGGGTTCTGGCCCGCGCCGGATCGCCTCCCTGATGCGAAACTAGCAGCGGGCGTTGCGAACGGCGAAGCCTTCCTTGATCTAATTAGATCAAAGCCCTTCCTTGGTGATGGTGATGAAACGGATCGGTGCCTGGTCCGGTTTGATATCGGTCAGGCCGATGCGGTGCAGAACGAGATCGAGCGCGCGCCGCGCCTGCGCCTCCGGCGCCTGGTCGAGCACCACGTCCATGACGCCGTCCAGCAAGGCCTGACGCGTATAGTCGGTCAGTTCGTGCCCGACGAAAAACACCTCGCGGCCGCCAGGATGCCGGCGCAGCACCTCGATCAGGGCGGAATTGGCGCCGCCGGCGTTGTAGAGACCGGCAAGGTCGGGATACATCTCCAGCGCCGACCACAGCCGATCGGCGCTGGCGCGCTCCTCGTCGCCGCCGAACCCCAGCCACTCGAAGCTGGAGGCGCCGGGATGATCGCCAAAATAATCCGAAAAGCCGCGGATCCGATCGCGATGCACCTGGTAGATCGGATGGCAGATCGCCACGACCGGTCCCGTCCGCGGCGCCATTCGGCTGATATAGAGCGCGGCCGTCCGGCCGGCGGCAGCATTGTCGATGCCGATGAAGTCGCCGACGCGCTCGGAAGCGCGGGTGACGACGTGGACGACGGGCAGGCCTTGCGAATTTACCTTCTCCACCGCGGCGCTGATCAAGGGGCTGCTCGGCACGGCCAGGATCAGGCCGGCGCGGGGAAGGTCGGCGGACAGGATACGCCGTGCGATCGCCTCGGCATTCATCTCGTCGGTGAAACTGCGGTGCACGACGACCAATGGATCGAGGGTCGCCGCAATTCTTTCGAAGGCGAGGGAAAGGCGGCGATAGAAGCTCGTTTCCGGACGCACCATCAGCACTTCTATCCGGAGGAGGCCGCGATGGGCGTCGGGAAGTTTGCGCGGGTAATCCACGCTGCGCGCGGCGGATATGACCTTCTCGACCAGCTCCGGGCGCACACCGCCGCGCCCGTTCAGGACCCGCTCGACCGTGGCGGTTCCAACGCCGGCGTGGCGGGCGATATCCCGATAATTCGGCTTGCTCATTTCCAACGTCCCCGGACGCTTGCGCGACGTCGGCGATCGTATGCGCAAGCTGTCGTTCTTCATACACCTCAGCCTCAAAACTGACAGCGGTATTCGGGCGGAACCGGTCGAGGCCAGGAGGCTTGTGTCGCGGAGGCGGCCGATCTATGATTTCGGCATTCAGCATGAGATTGCAGGCAGTATTTCACCGTTGAACGGACGCGGAAGGCTTTGTCCGCCGGCCGGGCCGAAGGAGCTGGCAATGAAAATTCTCATGGTTCTCACATCGCATGATCAGCTGGGAAATACCGGCAAGAAAACGGGCTTCTGGCTCGAGGAACTTGCTGCTCCCTATTTCGTCTTCCGTGATGCCGGGGCGGAGGTCGCGCTGGCATCGCCAAAAGGAGGCCAGCCGCCACTCGATCCGAAGAGCAACGAGCCGGCGTTTCAGACGGAAGACACGCGGCGCTTCGAACAGGATCCAGCCGCCACAGCCGCGCTCGCCAATACGCTGCGGCTGTCTGACATCGATCAGGCCGATTATGACACCGTGTTCTTCCCCGGCGGCCATGGCCCACTCTGGGATCTGACAAACGACCGCAACGCCCATGCGCTGATCGAGGAAACGCTCGCGGCAGGAAAGCCGCTGGCGCTCGTCTGCCACGCGCCGGGGATCCTGACCAAGGTCAAGGCGCCGGATGGCGGGCCGATCGCCAAGGGGCGGACGGTGACCGGTTTCACCAATTCCGAAGAGGCTGCCGTGCAACTCGTCGAGGTCGTGCCCTATCTGCTCGAAGACGTGCTGAAGGAGCAGGGGGCCAAGTTCTCAGCGACTAAGGACTGGGCCGTGCACGTCGTCCAGGACGATCAGCTGATCACCGGACAGAACCCCGCATCGTCGAAGCAGGCCGCACGCCTGCTGCTCAACGCGCTGGGCAATCAGGCCGCGGCCTGACGCGCAGGAAAAACGTGTCTGCGGCGCGGCGCAATCAGCTTCGCGTGATTTTTCTTGAAGAAAAGATCAGTTCCCTGTCGGGTCGGCGACTGTTTATCCGTCCTTAGCTCGTTCATTCCGTCCACAAAAGGATCACCATCATGCCAAGCACCATACGCCTGCACCGCGTTTTCGCGACCAGCCCGGAAAAGGTCTATCGCGCCTTCATCGAGGCAGACGCCCTTGCCAAATGGCTTCCGCCGAACGGTTTTCTCTGCACCGTGCATCACCTGGAACCGGCCGTCGGCGGCACCTTCAGAATGTCCTTCCGCAACTTCACGACCGGCAACAGCCACGCCTTCGGCGGCGAGTTCCTCGAGCTCGTCCCGGGTGAGCGCGTCCGCTACACCGACAAGTTCGAAGACCCGAACCTGCCGGGCGAAATGGACGTCACCGTCACGCTGAAGAAAGTTTCGGTCGGCACCGAGGTGAATATCACCCAGGCCGGCGTGCCCGACGTCATTCCGCCCGAGGCCTGTTATCTCGGTTGGCAGGAATCGCTGCGCAATCTCGCCAAGGTCGTCGAGCCGGACATCAACGAATAAAGGCGGCTGCGCCAGGTTTGCGAGAGATGGCACACGCGGCGGATCGCTGCGTCTCCTCGTAGCTTGGCGCTCTGCCTCTCCCTTCCGCCATTCCTGCGGTATCCGTCGGGAGAGGCCGAGGGACAGGAATACCCAGCCGGGGCGAATACGGCTACACTTCGGTACATTTCGGCCGCAGACTGACATTCGTCAGATACAATCCGAAACGATCTTGCCGCAGAACATCGGTCCGGCAGGAGTTTTCAATGAAGCTTGCTCTCCTTGGCTTATTGGCCATTTCCAGTCTCGCCCTCAGTGTCGCCGTATCTTATTCCGCGGCCCCCGACGCCCCGCCGGAAAACGCCTCGCCGATCTACGGCGTCACCATTCCCGATGGCTACAGGGACTGGAAATTCATCGCGCCGGCACAGGAAGCTCCGCCGCTCGATGAACTGCGCGCCGTCCTCGGCAACGATATTGCCGTCGATGCATACAAGAAGGGCACACTGCCGTTTCCCGACGGGTCGATCCTGGTGAAACTTGCCTACAAACGCAAACAATCGACGGAATTTGCGCCGGCGACGGTGCCGGGGGCTCCGACCACGGTGCAGGTCATGGTGAAAGACTCGAAGAAATATCCCGACAGCCATGGCTGGGGCTTCGGAAGGTTCGTCAACGGCAAGCCGGTTGACGTTGCCCAGCACGAAACCTGTCTTTCCTGTCATGTCGGCAATGTGAAAGACCATGACTATGTCTTCACACGCTACGCGCCTTGAGCTTGTCTAAAGCTCGATGCCGCGGTTCGCCAGCGCCTGGCGCGCCGCCGTCGCGCCCCAGTGCTCGTCGGGATCGCGGCTGAGGATGATGCGGGTCAGGGGGAGGTAATCCTCCGTAAGCCGATGGCGCCATGTTTTTCGACATCGCGGGCGACGCGGTAGCCGTCGGCGACGAGATCGCCGAGGTTGATCAAAAGGTTTCCACAGTCGCCGATCGATCGGCTTGAATAGCCCCGTAGGAGTGAGCCCAGGTCGCCGGGCGCAAAGGATTTATTGAGCGGATGGCCTTATTAACCGGCCAGACGTAGCTATCGCTTCAATTGCTCCCATCGTTCGGCCGAGCCTTGGCGCTGTCGTTGCTGCTGTCCGAGGTGGTTTTGCCGTCGGGTTGCTGGCCGAAATAGGTGCCGCCGAGGTGGCCGCCGGCGCTGGTGTTTTTCACCTGCTGTTCGGCGCGTTTCTGAAGATCACGAACGTTGGTCTTGCTCATTTTCGGCTCCATGTTTCAGGGTTGCGACCTCTCACCAACCGATGGGCGGCGACACTGTTCCATATTTTTTGCGCCGAGCGCTTCCGCGGCGATCCCGTAGGGTTGGAACTGTTCTGGCCTTTTGCGGTTCTTCCTACTCAACCAAGGAGAAACGACGATGGGCATGACGACACCCAGGGACGGCGCTCCCGGCACCACCGATCAATCCCCCCGCTGGGAAGGACCGAAGGGCAATAAGCCGCGCGGCTACCTGAAGGCCAAGGACGATCCGGACAAGAACCGCGACGCCAACGACGAAAACAACCGCGACCCTGAAATGAAGGATTTCAGCGACGCGATGAAGCAGAAAGGCGAATGAGATGGGCAATCCCGAGAAAGACGCGGCCGGCCAATTCGCCAAATCCCGGGGCGACCGAAAGGCCAGCGGCGTTGCGAGCGCCAAGCCGACCGTCATCACCGGCTCGGAGGACGCTACGGTCAACCGGAACCCGCCGGGCAAGAAGAAGCCGGACAAGGATTGGGACATCAATTATGATCCCGCCGATATGAATGAGGGCCGCATGCGCTGAGACGCGGATAAAATCTGAGTCATGCGACTTGCCTTAGTCTTTTTTCATTGGCGTCGCCTCGGCCCCGGCGATATCGATCACTCGCCGAATGGCAGCGTGGTCGATATCGGCGAGGAGGCCAGGCTACGTCGGCTCCCAGTCGAGAAGTGCCTCGGTATGCGCGCTTGAGCCGGGCACATCGAAGCCCGCAAAGATTTCAAACCAACCGAGATGCTGCGTCGCCTCTTCCCGTGACAGCGAGACGGCGGCACGTCAAGCCGACGGAGCGGCCAGAGTGACGGCGTCGCTGACTCCTGAATCGTGCAGAAAGATTGCTCTCTGCTTGGCGCCGAGGCTATTCGGCGGGGATTCCTACTTGACTACTTTCACGCTCAACACGCCTTCTTCGGTCTTTCCATCTTCATAGGGCGAGCGGATGACCAGTCGGTCGCTGCCGGTGTAGCCGGGATCGGATGTGTAGTAGCCGACGACGCCGTTGACCTTGATCGTTTCGCATTTGGACGCTTTTCCGTCGAGCTTGGGGAAGAGCGGTTCGTGGACGATTTCGAGACGCCCGTGTTCGGGCCGTTCGACGATATTGATGGCGGGGTAGTCGATATGGCGGCAGTCGTCATCGATGTGCCAGTTCTTGGCCACCAGCGTTCTGACGCCGCTTTGCGCCGTGATCGACAGCGACTGCTGGCGGGAGCTTTCGGAAGTCGTCGTGCAGCTCGAAAGCGGAATCATCGCAGCTGCCAATATCAAATATACAAACGCGTCTTTCACTTCAAATCCTCAACTTCGGCTTGAAGGGATATTTGATTTTTTCATTGTGTCAATTGACTGCGGGCCTGACGCGAGGCGCACCCCGCATCGTCCTTCGAGGCTCCGGCCTTTGGCCTGACGTCGCCCCGTCCCGTTTATACGGCGGAGCGACGTTTGTCCGGCTGGGGCCGGCGTGAGCAAGTCAGGATACTGCGGCCGTGCTATTGCAGCGTGCGCGTCTGGACTTGTTCAGCCGCGTGGTTGGGCGCGGATAGCGGCGGGGCGCTGGCTTCCAGGCCCGTCGCCACGACCGAGACGCGGAACCTGCCGTCCAGGCTGCGGTCGAAAATCGCGCCGACGACGATATCGGCGTCGTCCTGCACTTCGTCGCGAATGCGGCTTGCCGCCTCGTCGACTTCGAACAGCGTCATATCAGATCCGCCGGAGATCGAAATCAGCACGCCCCTGGCGCCCTTCATGGAAATATCGTCGAGAAGCGGATTGGCGATTGCCGCTTCCGCCGCCTTCATCGCCCGGCTTTCGCCGGCGGCTTCGCCGGTGCCCATCATAGCGCGGCCCATGCCTTGCATGACCGATTTCACGTCGGCAAAATCGAGGTTGATCAGGCCTTCCTTGACGATGAGATCGGTGATGCAGCCGACGCCGGCAAAGAGCACGCGGTCGGCCGTCATGAAGGCATCGGCGAAGGTGGTCTTTGCATCCGCGATGCGGAAGAGGTTCTGATTGGGAATGACGATGACGGTATCGGCGGCCTGACGAAGCGCCTCGATGCCGACTTCCGCCGTCCGCATGCGGCGATTGCCCTCAAACGTGAAGGGCTTGGTGACGACGCCAACCGTCAGGATGCCGGCCGCACGTGCGGCACGCGCGATGACGGGGGCTGCACCGGTGCCCGTACCGCCGCCCATGCCGGCGGTGACGAAACACATATGCGAGCCGGCCAAGTGATCCATGATCTCATCCAGCGACTCCTCGGCGGCCGCATGACCAACCTCAGGCAGCGAACCGGCGCCCAAGCCCTCCGTCACATTCGCGCCGAGCTGAATGCGGCGCGACGCCTTTGAGGTGGCGAGAACCTGGGCGTCCGTATTTGCGGCGACAAATTCGACGCCCGCCAGCTTTTCCGCGATCATGTTATTGATGGCGTTGCCGCCACCCCCGCCGACGCCGATAACCGTAATATGCGGCCGTAATCCCGAAATGCCGCTCTTGGCGTCCGTCATCGCACTCTCCTTTGATGCAATCTTGCGCCGCGCCCTCGTCGCGGACAGCGAATCGACGGTGAGGATAAACGTGCAACAAGGCGGAGGCGAGGCGAAAGGAGTCGGGAGCGGCGACGTTCCGATGATTGTTGCCCTGATGAAGATCGCCAATGCGCGCTTTGCGGATTTCGATCAGACGCTTTGAGAGGGTGTGAACCAAAGGCCTGCCGAGGTGTTTACAGACATGTCTTACTTCTCCGAAAGGACCGACCCATGCAAAGACTTCTTCTATCAGGCATTGCCCTTGCCGCACTCGCTAGCACCGCCGTCGCACAACAACCGCCGCCTCCACCATCCGCCGCAACGCCACCCACCGCGACCGAGCCTAGCTCGCCTCCGCCGCCGCCAGCCCCGCCGCCTCAGCCCGCTCCCGATGATGACGAGCGGATGATGGGCAGCCCGGACGCACGATCCGGAGATCGCCCCGACGACCGGTGGCACGGTTCGAGGGACGACATGGGCTTCCGCGATTTCCGGGGCCATCGCATGCCGCGGCCGTCGAAGGCCGCCCATTTCCAAGTTGAGGACGGCAACACACGGATCGATCTGAAATGCACCGAGGACGAACCAATGAAGGCCTGCGCTGATCTGCTGCTAGAGGTGATCGACCGCCTGCAGGGCCAGAACTAGCTTTTTCGGCCGTCGCGTTTGCCGACCGCCGAACGGCAACTGATCACTGCTGCTCGAACTCGATGCAGCGGACGACGTTGCGCAGCTGAAAAGCATTGACTGCCCAAGCCTCGCGCCGGATTCGGTTTCTTGTCAGAGGGCGAGGGTGAGATGCGGGATGCGTCGACTGGAACCGTGTTCAGCCGTGCGCCGCCCGCCAAACGGCCGGTGGCTGAGCGAAGCTGCGGGAGAAGGCGCGGTTGAAGGCAGCTTCGGTGGCGTAGCCGGCGTCATAGGCGATCGCTGCAATCGGCTGGCTTGTCGTGGCAAGTGCCACGCTTGCCAGATAGAGTCGCCAGTCTCTGACATAGCGGATCGGCGATGTGGCGAGCATCGTTTGAAAGCGTTCGGTCAGCGTGCTGCGAGACGATCCCGATGCCGCCGCCAGTAGCTCCAGCGACCAGTCACGCCGGGGATCGTCGTGGATGAGGGAGAGGCAGCGCGAGAGCGCAGGGTCGGCCAGCGCTGCCAGCAAGCCAATCGCGTGGGGTTTGGCCATCATGATCTGATGGCGCAGGATCTCGATGAAGATGATTTCGGTCAACCGCGGCAGCATCGAGATGCCGCCGGCGCGCGGCCTGTCTACCTCCTCGACCATCTGGCGGATAGTGGCGCGCAGCCAGTCGCCGTTATTGGCCGCCCGCGTCCTGACATGGATCATTTTCGGCAACGCCTGGCGCAGCGGCGCAAAGCTCAGCCCATCCCATTGCAGATAGCCGCAGAGCAGCCGGACGCTTTGCGCCGCCTCGCCGTAGCGAAGCACCGGAATCTCCCGCCACGGCTTCTGCGGCAAGTCGCGGGTCGGCAGCACCAGCGTGCCATTTCTTCCGACACCCAGCTGATGTCCGGTGCCGAAGGGAAAGACCAAGACGTCGCCGGCTTCCAGATCGGTCTCTTCGCCTTCCGCTTTCAACCAGCAACTGCCCGTCACGACGATATGGAACGGCATTGTGCCCGTAGCCTTTGCCGAGAGGCCTGCAAGCGACGGCGCGGCATCGGTCTGCCAATCGCCCGTCGGCATGAAGCAGAACTGCAGTGATCCCGAAAGACGGATCGTCGAAAGCAGCGCCGACAGCACGTCATCACGGGTGACGCCGCTCTCGGCATCTGGATTTTCGGACAAGGTTTCACGCATTCCGGCCAAATACGCGCGCCGCGCACCCTCCTATCATGGTCACGTTCAGTCCAAGTAATCTTGAATTCAACTGGAGAATACTATGCAAAGTCAAAGCGATAAACTGGTCGTGCTCGTCACCAAGGGCATCGAATCCGAACTTTCCTCCGTCGCCTTTACCATTGCCAATGGCGGCATTACCGCCGGGCTCAAGGTCTCGGTATTCCTCACCAGTACTGGGATCGACCTGGTGCGCAAGAGCGGCCAGCGGATGACGCATGTGCCGCCGCTCGATCCGCTCTCGACGTTGATTGAGAATTTCCAGCAGCGCGGCGGCTCGATCTGGGCCTGCCCACCCTGTGTGGCTTCGCGCGGCTATACGCAGGAGGACCTGCTCGATGGCGTCGTTATCGTCGGCGCCAGCGCCATGCATGCCGAGATCAGGGAAGGTGCCGCGACGCTGTCATTTTGATCAGTCATACCGGGTGGGAGGCATATGCCAGCACTATTGTTGCATTCGGCAATATACTCGTGAGATTGTACCCTTATACATGTGATGCCATGTGATGAGGGCGGCGCGGAGGCTTCAATGACGTCCGTGAGGGTCAATGAGCTGATATCGGTGGCGGGGCAGCCCGATGCCGCCGGGTTTGTCGCTTTCGCGGGTGAAGGTTTCGCCGCAGTGATCAATGCCCGGCCGGATGGCGAGGAGCCGGGGCAGCCGGGCAATGCAGCGGAAAAGGCTGCCGCCACCGCCGCTGGACTTTCCTATAGCTTCGTGCCGGTGAAGGGGAGCGAAATCACCGAGGCAGACATTCGCGCCTTTCAGGCAGCGATGGCCGCGGCGAAGGGGCCGATTGTCGCCCATTGCAGAAGCGGTACGCGGGCATTGACGCTCTACGTGCTGGGCGAGGTGTTGGACGGGCGGATGAAGCCTGCGGATGTCGAGCCGCTAGGCCAAAGTCTCGGCTTCGACCTTGCCGGCGCGCGCCGCTGGCTGGAGGCGCGAGCGGCGCAGACGGTCGATGTGAAGGCCTACTTCCATCCCGCTACATGGAGCGTGCAATATATCGTTGCCGATCCTGTCACGGGACGCTGCGCGATCATCGACCCTGTGCTTGACTTCGACGAGACCTCGGGGAAGACGGGCACGTCAAGCGCCGATGCCATCCTTGCCGATATCGAAGGCCGCGGGCTGACGGTCGCGTGGATCCTCGACACGCATCCGCATGCCGACCATTTTTCCGCCGCCCATTACATCAGGGGAAAGATCGGCGCGCCGATAGCGATCGGCGCGCATGTCAGCGAGGTGCAGATCCTCTGGAAGGAGATCTATAACTGGCCGGCTCTCGCAACAGACGGCTCGCAATGGGACCGGCTGTTTGCCGATGGCGACAGGTTCGAGATCGGCGAGCTTGAAGCTCGCGTTATGTTTTCGCCCGGCCATACGCTCGCCTCGGTGACTTATGTGATCGGCGATGCCGCCTTCGTGCACGACACGGTGTTCACGCCGGATTCCGGCACGGCGCGCACGGATTTTCCCGGCGGCAGCGCCGCCGCCCTGTGGCGGTCGATCCAGGCGATCCTGTCGCTGCCCGACGAGACCCGCCTCTTTTCCGGCCACGACTACCAGCCGAACGGGCGCCACCCGCGCTGGGAGAGCACCGTCGCCGCCCAGAAACGCGACAATCCCCACATAGCAGGCAAGGACGAGGCCAGCTTCGTGGCGCTACGCCAGGCACGGGACCACACCCTGCCCAAGCCGAAGCTGATGCTTCATGCGCTGCAGGTCAATCTCCGCGGCGGGCGGCTGCCGGAGCCGGAGGGGAACGGCCGGCGGTATCTGAAGATACCGCTGGATGTGTTGTAGGGCTGACGGTCGAGGGACACTCTGAGAAAGGAGTTCCCCGTGCCCAAGGACTTGGGCACGCTAGGTTCCTGTGACATCCCTAGGGCGAAGCCTGAGGGCACGGGAATGAGGAGGAGAGACTGTGCTTCCCCGGGCGCAGGCATTATCTCACGATCCGGACCAGAAGATCGTGATCTGGGCCGCACCGCTACATTTGTCGATGATGTCGCCGCTATTGCAGATCGGGGAGGAAAGGCTGTAGCCGCCGCTGGTCGCCTGGTTCGATATCCAGACATCGCCGGCCTCGAAGCCGTTCGGATCGCGATTGACGACCAGTTCCGCGATCAAGTTGCCGGACTGATCCTTGACCCATATCGGCGCATCCAGATACATGCCCGACGTGGCGAGCAGCGTATTCGAGCCGTAGGGCGGCAGGGGCGCCGTGCTCACTCCAGGCAGGAGGCTCGGCCGAAGAAAAGCGCCGCTCCCGTCGATGACTTCATAGCCGACTGTCAGCACATTGGGCGTCTGGTTGCAGATCGTCAGGACGACATTGTGCTTGCCTTCCCAATAGGAGGTGGCAAACCCCCAACCGTTGCAGGACTGGAAGAAGTCGGACCGGGCAACGCCGTTGCCCCATACATGTTGTTGCATCAAATCGCTGTCGGGATAGGCCTCCCAACTATCCTGCCCCGCGATCCAGTATTTCACCCAGGTACCGCCGCCGCCCGGCGTGACCCACTGCGCTTCGCTCGGTACGCCGTTCACGGGGCTGTCGTCGTTCTGGTAGTAGAAATAGATCTGGAACTTGGCCGGCAGCAGCATCTGCAGGGCGGAGATCTCGAAACCGGGAAGTGAATTGTCCACCAGCGTTGCGGTCTGTCCTGAGGGCCAGCTCAGCGTGTTCGGGCCGGTCCCCATCGACGCGGCATAAAAGGCCTGCATCTTGCCCCAGTCGGAGAGGATGATGGTTTCCATCAGGCCGGCGGCGTCCGTCGTCGATTGGAAGGCCGTCCCAATGTCGTCCCACAATTTGGCGTAGGCCACCTGGAAACGGGTCCGCCGAAATCGTGGTGCTGACGTTGGCGGCGTTGGTGGCGACGTTAATGCATCCCTCCATCACATTGCCGATGATCGATGCCGTTGACACGGCCTCTTCGCCGCCCGGAACCGCTTCGAGCACGGTATAGAGGATGCCTTCGAAAACCGACAGAATCAGGCCGCCGATGCTCATGCTGCTGCCCTTCTCCAACCCGGCAAGTGTGCCGATGTCGAGCCCACGATCGGTGCAGCTCGCCTGGAGGCTCGTCTGGTAGGCCCGGAATTCGTCGAAGAACAGGCGTACGCTGTCGGCCCGGGTGATCTCGTCTCCCAGTTCGGCCACCACGGCATTCCAGGCGGTCTTGTCCATCTCCGGCGGGCGAGGCATAGTACTGATTGTCGTGTGCCAATCCGAAAGTGAGATGGTGAGGTTGGCATATTCGCTGCGGATGTCAGCGATGCCAAGGGCGTTCATGATATAGATATAGACTGTGGCCTGCTCATCGAAGAAAGCCGGGAACGGCTGCGGGCTCTGCATCACTATCGTGTTCAGCGGATTGTCCGGCGCCAGCTGCCATTGAAAACTCGGCGGCGGATCGGAACCCCCGACCGCACCGATGACAGCCAACGGCCCCGTTCCCGGCTGCAGCGAATCCGGCTGGCCGTCGATGCCGAGGGAAAGGCCGGTATCGGGATTGCCGATCACGCCGGAAGGGCCGAAGTTCCAGGTCTGGCCGCTCTCAGGGCTGAGCGCCGACTGAATGACGACGGGGCCGCCGTCGCTTTCCGCCGCTCCGAGCAGCAGCGACCGGTTCATGGCGCTGAGAATGCGGCCGTCGCTGGTGATCTGCCACATCGAATTGCTCGAATCCGCCTCGAGCTGCCAGACGATAACATCCGTGCCCGGGCTCTCGTCGGCGCCTTTGACATTCAGCACGAAGGTCGTGCCGTCACCGTCGGTAAGATTGCTGACGATGTAGCGCCAGGCGCTGAATTGCTGCGGGATCGCCTGCATGTTCGGGGCCGTCCACCAGGATTGCGTCGCCGGCGGACCGTCCTCGGCCGGCGAAAGCTGGACCAGCGCTCCCTGGAGCAGCTCGCCTGAGGCTGCCGTTATCACTGACCCGTCCTCGGCGGCGATGGTGCCCTGCGCGGTGAATGACCAGTAGGCGGGCGTCGCCGAGATGACGAGGCCGCTTCCCTCCGGCGACGGAGCGAGATAGAGGCCGGAACCGAGCGCGCTCACCACCGAGCCGTCGTCGCCGATCGCCCATAGCTCGTTATCGGCCCCGCCCTGCCAACCCCAAGTGATGATCGGAGTGCCGGGTGCGCTGCCGGCGCCCTGGACGTTGAGACCGTAGCTGACGCCGTCCGTGCCGGAGGCTGTCTGGATGAAATACCAACTGGTCATGATGGCCTCCGAAACGGTGAGATCTTGCAGTTCTTCACGATAGGCGAGCCTACATCCATCGCAGGTGGCTGAAAAATATAAAACCAAAACGTGTTTCATTTTCGATGTGAATGGTTCTCAAATCACTGCCGTGGTTCTGCGCGCTTCTCAGGAGGGATGCCGGGTTGCGTGGCGCTGTACTGATATGGCGCAGGTGGTGCCCTCAGGTATTGCCGGCCGTCGGCGCCGGGCATTGGAGGCGGGGATTGTTCCGAGATCCGGCGGCGGGTTCGTGCTTCCTCCGGCGACCGTCCGTGCCTTATGGTCCGTGCCTTACATAGGAATCTATAATCTCGTACCGACCCGGCCTCGCTAGTCTTTTCGTGCAGTTCGGCTATTATTCCCAGTGGTTGAAGGGAGTTCTACCATGCTCGAACGAAATCAGCTTCCCCTGCGCCCTGCCGCCCCCGGTTTCGCGGTCGCCTGGGTCGCCGTCATTGCCGGTGCCAGCGTCGCTCTCAGCCTGCTTTTTGCCTGCGTGACGCCTTTCGTGGCGCTGGCGGCGGTCTCGGCAGTCGTGCTTCCCCGGCGGATGGCGCTGATGGCGGTGCTGCTTGCCTGGCTTGCCAACCAGACGGTCGGCTATCTCGTCCTCGGCTATCCCCAGACCTTCGACAGCTATGCCTGGGGGCTGGCGATCGGGATTGCGGCATTTGCATCGCTTGCGGCGGCGCTCGGGGTGCTGCGCCTTACGGCAGGCCCTGCCGTCACGATGGCCGGCGCGTTCATCGCCGGGTTCGCTGCTTACGAGGGCGTGCTTTTTGCCGCAACGGCCGTGCTTCCGTCCGGCGACGGGGCGTTTTCGGCAGCTGTTGTGGCTGAGGTTCTTTTGATCAATTCTCTGGCCGCGATCGGACTCATCTGCCTGCATGCCGGGGCGGCGGCTAGCCGCGCGCTTGTCGCGGCACAGCCGGCACCGGCACTGCTTTAGGTCTGCGCGTTTACACTTGTCGTCGCTCCAAAACTGCAGCGCGCCTTCCGGCAACGGGCCGGCGCCCTGCTGAATGCGCGAAGATGGGTTGAGATCATGGTCGGCAACGGCTATCTGGTTCGGACCCCGCAAGCGGACCTGCCGCGAACGACAAGGCGCATAATTTCCATGATCCCCGATTTCCTCGTCACCCATTCCGGTGGTTTTCATGCCGACGAACTGCTGTCGAGCGTCATCCTGACCCGACTTTTCCCGCAGGCGCGCCTGATCCGCAGCCGGGCGCCGGAGTGGATCACGCCAGGGCAGGACCGGATCATCTATGATGTCGGCGGAGCTTATAACGCCGATGCCGGCATATTCGATCATCACCAGCGCGGCGCGCCGCTGCGCGACGATGGACAGCCCTACAGCTCATTCGGCCTGATCTGGAAACATTACGGCCGCGATTATCTCGCCGCTCGCGGCCTTCCCGCCGACCATGTCGAAGCCGTGCATAGCTCTTTCGATGCGAGCTTCGTGTTGCCGATCGATCTGACCGACAATGGCGCGCTCAGCCCCTCGGGGCCGCTGGCGGGCTTGGCGCTGCCGGCGCTGCTCGAGACCCTGAAACCGGTTTTCGACGAAGCGGAGCCGGATGCCGACGATCGCGCCTTTCACGCGGCCCTTGCCATTGCCCGCAGTTTCGTCGAGGCCAAGATCTCTCAGAACGCTGCAAAATTGCGGGCTGAGGCGATCGTGCACGAGGCCATCAAGGCTGCGGGGCAGGGCCATATTCTGGAACTGCCGAGGGGGATGCCCTTCCGTCCTGCTATCGTCAAGGCCGGCGCGGATCACCTGCTGTTCGTCGTCCACCCGCGCGAAAAGGATTGGTGCGTAACCGGCATCCGCCGCGCCGAGGAGGGGTTCGAGCTAAGGGCTGACCTGCCTGCGGCCTGGGCCGGTCTTGCCAATGGAGAGCTGGCGGCGGTTTGCGGCATAAAGGGCGCGAGCTTCTGCCATAACGGCCGCTTCATCGCCGCCGCCGGGAGCCGCGAGGCGGCGCTTGCCATGGCCGAGTTGGCGGTCAAGGAGGCTCTTTCGATCGGGGTGTAGCGGCCGTTATCCGCGTCGGATCTACCTGATATCAAATTCGTTCAGGTCGTTCCAACAGTGGAAGCGATTGACTTGCATCCGCGAAGGACTAATCTTCCTGGTATAACAACCACCACCCACACGCGAGAGATAGTGGACGGTGTGAGTGGCTGGCGACCTTGAGGAGGATGAGGTTTGCCATGGATTATCGTGTCGTTCTGCTGATTGGTGCAGCTGTAACTGCCTTTGCTCCCGCTAACGCCGGGGCGCAGGAGGGCGACGCGGCGGCGGGCGCCGTTGTTTTCAAGAAGTGCGCGACCTGTCATGTCGTGGACTCCGATACGAACAAGGTCGGCCCGTCTCTGAACAAACTGTTCGGCAGGAAGGCCGGGACGCATCCCAATTTCGCCTATTCGGCCGGAATGAAGGCGGCCGGCGAAGGCGGTCTCATCTGGGACGAGACGGTGCTGCGCGAATATCTGCACAATCCGAAGGCGAAGGTGAAGGGCACCAAGATGGCCTTTGTCGGCGTGAAGGACGAAAAGGAGATCACCGATCTCATCGCCTATCTCAAACAATATTCACAGTGACGGGCAATATTCTCAGATGGCAATACTCCGAACGACGGGTTAGCGGCGAGAGACGGATGGCTAAATCGCCGTAATTGCGATATTTTCTATCTGTGCGATAATAAACACGGACTTTTTGCGGAATGCGGTTTCACGGGTCAACCTGCTCGAGGAGGAGCGGAAATGGCTGTCGTGCTGATCCTCGTCCTGATTGTCGTCGGCTCCGTGCTGTTCCATGTGCTGAGCCCTTGGTGGTGGACGCCGATCGCGTCCAACTGGACCTATATCGACACTACCCTCGTCATTACCTTCTGGATCACCGGCATCGTCTTCGTGGCGGTGGTTTCGTTCATGGCCTATTGCGTCTTCCGCTTCCGGCACAGGCCGGGCAATAAGGCGCATTACGAGCCTGAAAACCGCAGGCTGGAGGTGCTGCTGGCATCGGGAACGGCGGTCGGCGTCGCGGCGATGCTGGCGCCCGGCCTCATCGTGTGGAACCAGTTCATATCGGTGCCTGCCGATGCCGCATCAGTCGAGGTCGTCAGCCAGCAATGGCTGTGGAGCTTCCGCCTGCCGGGAGCGGATGGAAAACTCGGCCGTGCCGAGACGCGCGACGTCAGCCCGGAAAACCCGCTCGGCCTCGACAAGAGCGATGCAAGCGGCCTCGACGACGTCATCATCGAGGGCGGCGAGCTGCATCTGCCGATCGGCAAACCGGTGCACATATTGCTGCGCTCCGTCGATGTGCTCCATGATTTCTACGTGCCGGAATTCCGCGCCAAGATGGACATGATCCCCGGGATGATCACCTATTTCTGGTTCACGCCGACGCGGACGGGGACCTTCGACATCCTCTGCGCCGAACTCTGTGGCGTCGGCCATCCGCAAATGCGCGGCACTGTCGTCGTCGAAAGCGACGCGGATTATCAGACCTGGCTCGGGCAACAGCAGACATTCACTCAGTTGACGGCGTCGGCTGGGCCGGCGAACTGACGCGACCAGGACGGCCGGAGGCCGCAAGCCGGTTCAGGGAACCGGCGGGACGACGGCCCTAAGGCCGCATCGGGGAAAGGGAAGAGAGATCATGGTCGAGATTCCATCCGGCAGCATCCCATCCGCCGAAGTCGAGGATGTCGAGCTTTATCATCCGAGAAGCTGGTGGACGAAATATGTGTTCAGCCAGGATGCCAAGATCATCGCCGTGCAATATTCGCTGACGGCGATCGCGATCGGTCTTGTGGCGCTGGTGCTCTCCTGGCTGATGCGGATCCAGCTTGCCTTTCCCGGCTATTTCACCTTCATCGATGCCGATCACTATTACCAGTTCATCACCATGCACGGCATGATCATGGTGATCTATCTCCTGACCGCGCTCTTCCTCGGCGGCTTCGGCAATTACCTCATTCCGCTGATGGTCGGCGCCCGCGACATGGTGTTTCCCTATGCCAACATGCTGAGCTACTGGATCTATCTCCTCGCGGTGCTGATCCTCGCCGCCGGCTTCTTTGCCCCCGGCGGCCCGACGGGGGCGGGCTGGACGCTTTATCCGCCGCAGGCGGTTCTGTCCGGCACGCCCGGCGGCAAGGACTGGGGTATCCTCTTGATGCTCACTTCGCTGATCGTCTTCATCATCGGCTTTACTATGGGCGGGCTGAACTATGTGGTGACAGTGCTGCAGGGGCGGGCGCGCGGCATGACGTTGATGCGGATGCCGCTCACCGTCTGGGGCATCTTCACCGCGACCGTGATGGCGCTCTTGGCCTTTCCGGCCCTCTTCGTCGCCTGTGTCATGATGCTGTTCGACCGCCTGCTCGGCACCAGCTTCTTCATGCCCGCCATCGTCGAAATGGGCACGCAGCTGCAGCATGGCGGCGGCAGCCCGATCCTGTTCCAGCACCTGTTCTGGTTTTTCGGGCATCCGGAGGTCTATATCGTCGCGCTCCCGGCTTTCGGCATCGTTTCCGACCTGATCAGCACGCATGCCCGCAAGAACATCTTCGGCTACCGCATGATGGTCTGGGCGATCGTCATCATCGGCGCCTTGAGCTTCATCGTCTGGGCGCACCACATGTATGTGAGCGGCATGAACCCAGCCTTCGGCTTCTTCTTCGCCACCACGACGCTGATCATCGCCATTCCGACGGCGATCAAGGTCTATAACTGGGTGCTGACGCTCTGGCGCGGCGACATCCACCTGACGCTACCCATGCTGTTTGCGCTGGCCTTCATCGTTACCTTCGTCAATGGCGGCCTGACCGGCCTCTTCCTCGGCAACGTCGTCGTCGACGTGCCGCTGTCGGATACGATGTTCGTCGTCGCGCATTTCCACATGGTTATGGGTGTCGCGCCGATCCTCGTCATCTTCGGGGCGATCTATCACTGGTACCCGAAAGTGACGGGGCGCATGCTGAACGACGTGCTCGGCCATATCCACTTCTGGATCACCTTTCTCGGCACCTATGCGATCTTCTTTCCGATGCATTATCTCGGCCTGCTCGGCGTGCCGCGCCGCTATTTCGAGATGGGAGAGGCGGCCTTCGTTCCACCTTCGGCGCATACGCTGAACATCTTCATATCAGTCATGGCGCTCGTCGTAGGGGCCGGGCAGGTGGTCTTCCTGTTCAATCTGGTCTGGAGCCTTTTCCGGGGAAGAGAGGCGGGCGGCAATCCGTGGCGGGCGACGACGCTCGAATGGCAGACGCCGCAGACGCCGCCGGCGCACGGCAACTGGGGCAAGGACCTGCCGGTGGTCTACCGCTGGGCCTATGACTACAGCGTTCCGGGGGCAGCCGAGGATTTCATTCCGCAGACGGAGCCGGCAAGCGGCGGCGTCACACGGGAGGTTCCGGCATGAACGTCACGCTGATCTTCCTTGCCGCAGTCGGCGCCATCATCATCTGGTGGCTGGCCGGACAGCGGTTGACCTCGAAGCCCTGGCTGGAAACCGGGTCGGTGCAACTGCCGGCCCACGACGATGGCGACCGGCGACAGCAGCCGGTGCCGGCGGTGAAGATCGGCCTCTTCGTATTTCTCGGCGTCGTCGGCGCTCTCTTCAGCCTTGCCGTCAGCGCCTACTTCATGCGCATGGCGTCAGCGGACTGGTGGGGGATGCCGGTTCCGCGTCTGCTCTGGGTCAACACGGCAGCACTCGCCTTGAGCAGCGCCGCGCTGCAATGGGCCAGACGCGAAGCGCGGCATGGCCGCGTCGAACGCCTGCGGCCGGCCCTTGCCGTCGCATTTGCTCTTGCCGTTCTCTTTCTCGCCGGACAGATCCAGGCATGGCGCGAGCTGACGACGGCTGGATATGTGCTGGCCGACAATCCTGCCAACAGTTTCTTCTATATGCTGACCGGTCTGCATGGCCTGCACATTCTCGGCGGGCTCATGGTGTTGGGTCACACGACCCTGCGCGCTTTCGCGACCGACATCGCGTCGGACAGGCTCAGCCTCAGCGTCGACCTTTCGGCGATCTATTCGCATTTCATGCTTGCCGTCTGGCTGCTGCTGTTTGCGCTCTTTGCCGGGTGGGCGAATGATTTCGTCGATCTCTGCCGCACATTGCTGAATTAGGGGCTCAACCGGGAGATTTGCAGATGGCACATCCTGTCCAGACACACGGCGAGCCAGATATCAGGTCGGTCGGCCTGCGCGGCGTCGCCGCCGATTTCGCCTCGGACCAGCGCGCCTTCAAGACCGCCTCGTGGGGCAAGGCGATGATGTGGATATTTCTGCTCAGCGACACTTTCGTCTTCGGCTGTTTTCTGCTCGCCTATATGACCGCCCGCATGTCGACGCCCGTCGCCTGGCCCAATCCGAGCGAGGTCTTCGCGCTGCATATTGGCGGCCAGGACGTGCCGCTGATCCTGATCGCGATCATGACCTTCGTGCTGATCTCAAGCAGCGGCACCATGGCGATGGCGGTCAATTTCGGCTATCGCCGCGACCGCGGCAGGACCGCTGTCCTGATGCTGCTGACAGCACTTCTCGGGGCATGTTTCGTCGGCATGCAGGCCTTCGAATGGACCAAGCTGATCACCGAAGGCGTACGCCCCTGGGAGAACCCATGGGGGGCGGCACAATTCGGATCGACCTTCTTCATGATCACAGGCTTTCACGGCACCCACGTCACGATCGGCGTTATCTTCCTGCTGATTATCGCCCGAAAGGTCTGGCGCGGCGATTTCGACGTCGAGCGGCGCGGTTTTTTCACCAGCCGGAAAGGGCGCTACGAGGCCGTCGAGATCATGGGCCTCTACTGGCACTTCGTCGATCTGGTCTGGGTTTTCATCTTCGCTTTCTTCTATCTGTGGTGAGGTCGTCATGAGCGAGACAACGGCGCATGGGCAAAGCCAAACGGTGCATGTACAGGCACATAGCGGGCAGCAGCATCCGATCCGGCTCTATCTCTTCGTCTGGGGCCTGCTCTTCGTGCTCAGCGCCTTTTCCTACATGGTCGATTATCTCGGCATCCAGGGCTATCTCCGGTGGTTTCTCATCCTGGTGTTCATGATGCTGAAGGCCGGGCTGATCGTTGCGGTCTTCATGCACATGGCCTGGGAACGGCTGGCGCTCGTCTACGCTATCCTGCTGCCGCCGGTGCTGGTGCTGGTCTTCGTCGCGCTGATGGTATCGGAATCACAGTATACGATCTTCACCCGGCTCGCCTTCTTCGGCGCGACGCCGTAGAACCGGTCATCGGGGCAGAGCTGCGACATCGGAGACGACTGCCGCGCGCTCAATCCGGACTGCTTCGAACTTTTATCAAAATATGCCGACTCTCGACCGGAGGCCCCTATGGCTGAAATCTTGCTGTTCCATCACGCACAGGGGCTGACGCCTGGAGTGCGGGCCTTCGCCGACGATATCAGGGCTGCCGGCCACATCGTGCACACACCTGACCTGTTCGACGGACGCACGTTCGGAAGCATCGAGGAAGGTCTCGCCCATATCGGCGAGAACGGATTCGACGCCATCAGGGAGCGCGGCGTCCGGGTTGCCGACGAACTGCCTGCCGAACTTGTCTATGCCGGTTTCTCATTCGGCGTGCTGCCAGCGCAGAAGCTGGCGCAGACGCGGCCTGGAGCCCGTGGGGCGCTGCTTTTCTATTCCTGCCTGCCGATTAGCGGCGAATGGGCCTTCGGACCCTGGCCGGATGGTGTCGCGGTGCAGATCCACGGTATGGACAACGATCCGATCTTCGTCGGCGAGGGTGACATCCATGCCGCCCGCGAGATCGTCGCGAAGGTCGCGGACGCGGAGCTTTTTCTCTACCCCGGCGACCAGCACTATTTCGCCGACAGCTCGCTTCCGTCCTATGACGCGGATGCGACCGCGCTCCTCACAGCGCGCGTGCTTTCATTCCTGCAACGCGTCTGATGCCGGCGTTCATGGCTAGCCCGGCCGGCGGCCGCCAATTCGAAAGAATTTCTCCTGAAAACGCGTTCTAAAACGCGATGGAGGTCGCTTCGCGCGAGGATTGTCGGCAATGATGGCCGTCTATCCGTGACCCCGATCCCGCCAGGCCATGCTGTTCATTCCGCTTCCCTTCGTCGTCGCCCTCCTTCTGCTCATCCTCTTCGTCATCGTCCTCAGACGCGACGAGGAGGGGCAACCCAACCGGCCGTTTCTGGTGCTCATCCTGCTGAGCGCGCTGCAATCCATCCTCGCCGGCTTGCGTTGGGGCTATGAGATGCAGGTGGTCGGCGTGATCGCTCCCGTCATCGCGGCGACGGTGCCGCCGCTCGCCTATGCCGGCGTTTCCAGGCTGGTGAGGACGAGCTGGCGGCCGCTTGCAGGACGCCTCGGGCTGCATGCCGTACCCGCCGTCCTCATCCTGGTGCTGGTGGTTTTCTGGCGGGAGGCGATCGACGTTGCGCTGGTGCTGATCTTCGTCGGTTACGCCGTGGCGATCCTGCTGCTGATGCGCCCGGGCGCAGATGCGCTTCGGCTCGCGCCTTTCGAGGGAGTGGTGCCGGCCTATCGGGCCATCATCTTCGCGGCGGCGGCGCTCTGCCTGTCGGCTGCGGTCGATACCTTCGTCTTCTTCGACTTCACCCGGGCGCACGGCGAGCACGCGCTGACCGTGATCAGCGTCGGCAATCTCGCCGCCCTCGTCATTCTCGGCACTGCGGCGGCCGCCGCCAGCCGAAGCCGGGCGCCGGCCGAAACGGCGGAGGCGGCGGCGAGGCCGGAGGCGAGCGAAGACAAGGAGACGATCGCTACCGTGGACGCGCTGATGGAAACAAGGAAGCTCTATCGCGACGCCAATCTCAATCTCGACCGGCTCGCCCGCAAGGCCGGCATCCCCGCGCGTCAGATCTCGGCGGCGATCAACCGGGCGATGGACAAGAACGTCTCGCAATATGTCAATGATTACAGGATCGGCGAGGCCTGCCGCCTGCTTTCGGCCACCAAGAAATCGGTGACCGAAGTGATGTTCGACGTCGGCTTCCAGACGAAGTCCAATTTCAACCGCGAATTCCGCCGGGTGACGGATATGACGCCGCTGGCCTGGCGGCAGAAGAGGGGCGGCGGTTCGTCGGTGATAGACAAGCTGTAGTGCGCAGGCACCCGCCCTTGTGGTTCGAGACGGCCCTGCGGGCCTCCTCACCATGAGGGCTGGTTGTTGTGCGCTGCGGCCAGGCTCTCGGCGGCAGGGCGCCCGCGTTCGCCGTTGAGGTGAGCCGCAACCTCTCTCCGCCCTCATGCTGAGGCGCCCCACAAGGGCCTCGAAGGACGAGGGCGGCCACGACCAAGTACACAATCGCGATCGAGGACGTCCCGGATCGTGTTCGAGGTCGCGATTTCTGCCGGGTCGGCGATGTTGGCCGGCATGAACACGACATCAGAACATGATCGAACCCTTGCCGCCCAGCTGAGATCGCTTTCGATCGAGCCTGAGGCATTCAAGACGGAGCTGCCGGAGCCTCGTATCCGGCGGCGCATGGTCCCTGGCGCAATACTTGTCGTTGCGGCGACGGCATCGTTGGCGGCGGTTGCTCTCTTTGCACCTCAGACGCTGGAGCGTATCGATGCCGCGATTGCGGAGATTTCGGGCGACCACCCTGCGATATCCGCTCATGAGGCGCCGGCCAGGGGCGGCGCCATTGTTGAGGGAGATGATGGGGCGAAGAGTAGGGCCGCGCCGTCCCGTGAGGTTGCCGGCTCCGGCTACGTCGTGGCGCCCGACACCTCTGTCGTTTTTTCCAAATATGAGGGCCGGGTTGTCGCCGTTGAGGTCGAGGCGGGCGACAAGGTCGAGGCGGGGCAGCTGCTGGTGCGGCTCGACGATGCCGGCGCCCGGTTTACGCTCCGGGGTGCGGAGATATCGGAGCGAGCGGCGGCGCTGGCGCTTGATGCGAGGATTATTGAACTCGCGCAGGCGCGGTCATCGCTGACACGTACCGAGCGGCTGGCCGGGCGGGATGCGATGTCGGCGCAAGCCCTGGAGGAGGCGAAGACGGCTTTCGACACGGCCGAGAATGCCGCCCTGCGGGCGCGACAGGATGTAGCCAAGGCAAGGCTCGACATCGACAGGGCGCGCGAGCAGGTCGAGGCGCTGACCGTGAGAGCGCCGATTTCGGGCACTGTGACGCGGCTCGACGCGCATGTCGGCGACACCGTGCTGTCGCGCGAGGACAGCGTGCGGGAGAATGAAAGCCTGCTTGCGATTACCGATACGGCGAAGATGGTCATCGATGCTGATGTGGCCGAAGCCAATATCGCGCTGATGCGGCCGGGCCTGTCAGGCGAGGCGGTGCTCGACGGCTTTCCGGGTCAGCCCTTTGCAGTCGAGGTGGCGAAGATCGCGCCCGTCATATCACGGGAGAAGGGGACGGTGACGCTGCGCCTGTCGCTCACGTCGCCGCCTTCCGGCATGCGGCCTGCGATGGCGGCGCGCATCCGGCTTGGGGTGGGTGAGGGGAGCGCGGGCGCTCATCACCCGCCCCCGTCCTGAGGTGCCCTGCATGGCCTCGAAGGACGAGGGCGGCCTCAGCGATAGCGACAATCCATCACCAAGGAGTAAAGCAATGACCGACAGCCAAGACCCCTTCATCGCGCTCGCCGGCGTCAGAAAGGCGTTCAGGATCGGGACAGAGACGATCCCGATTTTCTCCGGACTCGATCTTTCCATTCCGCGCGGCGACTTCGTTGCCGTCATGGGGCCGTCCGGCTCGGGGAAATCAACGCTGCTGAATATGCTCGGCGGCATCGACAGCCCCGATGCCGGCGAGATCCGGATCGGGCGCAGCCATCTCGAACAGATGGGCGAAGGGGCGAGGGCGGCCTGGCGGGCACACAGCATGGGCATCGTCTTCCAATTCTACAACCTGCTGCCGATGCTGAATGCGGCGGAAAACATCGAGCTGCCGCTGCTTCTGAAGCCGCTCGGGCGCAAGGAGCGGCGGGCCCGCGTCGATAGCGTCATGGAACTCGTCGGGCTTGCCGGCCGGCAGCGGCAGTTTCCCTCCAGCATGTCCGGCGGGCAGCAGCAGCGTGTCGGCATTGCGCGCGCCATCGTCGGCGATCCCGATCTTCTTCTCTGCGACGAGCCGACCGGCGATCTCGATCGAAAATCGGCCAATGATATCCTCGAGATGCTGCGCTTTCTCAATCGCGAGCTTCAGAAGACCATCATCATGGTGACGCATGATCCCGAGGCCGCTTCCTTCGCCCGGCGCACGCTGCATCTCAACAAAGGCGAATTCGTCAACGAGGAAAGGGCAAGCCGATGACCTTCTTCGAGCTCATGCGGCGCAATGCCTGGCGCAAGCGGCTGCGCGCCATCCTGCTGATGTTTTCGGTCGGCGTCGCCTTTCTGATCTACGGGCTGACGGCGAGCTTCGTTGCCGGCAGCCAGGGCGCGGCCGGCGCCAGCGATAATCTACTCGGCGTCTTCAACAAGGCGGGACGAGGCCTGCCCCTGCCGCTTGCCTATATCAATCGCATCGCGGCCGACCCCGATATCGCCGCCGTCGCCTATACCGCGCGCATGCGGGGCTTCGTCGAGGTCGAGAAGAATGTGGTTGTCGTCAGCGCCGTCGAGCCGCAGGCCATTGCGGCGGCCAACGGCGAAGAGCTCGGGCTGACACCGGAGCTGACTGCGGCGCTCGAAGAGCGCGGCGACCGGGTGTTGGTCGGCAGGGCGTTGGCCGAGGCTCAGGGCTGGTCGATCGGCCAGCGCATCGGCTTCACCGGCCAGCTGACCAGGACCGACGGCAGCCGGAACTGGAGCTTCACCATCGCCGGCATCTTCGAGGGCGCCGATGCCGGCACCGACACCTATTTCATGCTTGCTCGCTATGACGCGCTCAATGCCGTGCGTGCGCGCGACAGGGATACGGTCGACGCCTTCGTGGTGCGTCCACGGCCGGGCGTGTCGCCAGGCATACTGGCGGCGCGGATCGACGCTCTGTTCGCCAATTCGGCGGCGCAGACGCGGACGCAATCGGAAAAGCAATTCCTCGAGGCGTTTCTCAGGCAATTCGCCGATGTCGGCCTGATCGTCAGCCTCGTCGTCGGTGCGGCCTTCGTCACCATCCTGATGATCGCGATCAACACCATGCTGTTTGACGTGCGCGAGCGTCGTTTCGAGATCGGCATCATGAAGGTGCTCGGCTTTTCCAGTGGGCGGATCATGGCGCTTGTCGTCGGCGAGACGTTGTTCATCTTCGTTGTCGGCGGCGCAGGCGGGCTCGTTCTCGCCAAGCTCGCGACGCTTTCGATCGGGTCGGAATTCGGCCTCGTCTTCGGCGCGACCCTCCTCATCAAATCTTTCGCCATCATCGCGGGACTCGGCCTGCTGACCGGGCTGCTGCCTGCGGTCAGCGCCATGCGCCTGCCGATCGTCAACGCCTTCAGAACGAGATAAGCCAATGTCATCAGCGCTCAAGCAGATCTTTCTCATGATCAGAGTCAATCTCGGCAGTCTGCCCCGGCGGCTTGCGATCTCGCTGTCGATGGTGCTGTCGGTCGCCCTCGTCGTGGCGGTGCTGGCGGGCTTTCTGGCGATGGCACGCGGCTTCGAGGCCGCGCTTGCCGGCGCCGGCTCGCCTGATATCGCCATCGTTCTCGGCGGCGGCACCAAGCAGGAAACCGGCTCAGAGGTGCCGGCCGAAGCAATCCGCAGCCTTGCCGTCATGGGCGGCGATAGCGGGATTGCTCGCAACCCTGGGATTGCCCGCAACCCTGGGATCGCCCGCGACGGCGCAGGCGAGCCGGCTTTGTCGCGCGAGACCGTCGTCCCCGTCGATCTCAGGCAAGGCGACGGGGACGAGCATACGCTGTCGCTGAGGGGCATGGACGTGACCGGCCCTGCCTTGCGCGAGCGCGGGCGGCTTTCGCAGGGACGGCTGTTTTCGCCGGGTGCGCGCGAGATCGTCGTCGGCGCCCGCATCGCGGACACCTTCCCCGGCTTTGCGGTCGGCGACACGATCCGGCTCGGCGCACTCGACTGGAGGATCGTCGGGCATTTCACGTCAGGCGGCAGCGCCTTCGAATCCGAGATTTGGGCAGATCTGGAAGCGGTGCAGTCGGCTTTCGACCGGCAGGGGCAGGTGCAGAGCCTGCGGGTGCGGCTCGATGACGCAGGCGATCCCGCAACAGCGCTGGCGGCGTTGCGCGATCGCCTGTCGGCCTTGCCCGGCACGCCGCTTACCGCCGTGTCGGAGACCGATTTCTATGCCGGCCAGGCCGAGAGGACCGAGAGCCTCATCCGCTTGTTCGGCTGGCCGATCGCACTGCTGATGGCGATCGGAGCGACGGCGGGGGCCTTGAATACGACGGTGAGTTCGGTCTCCGACCGCAGCGTCGAGATCGCTACGCTGCGCCTCCTTGGTTTTGCCCGCCTGCCGGCCTTCGCCTCCACCTGGGTGGAGGCGGTACTGCTCTCGCTGGCGGGCGCCGGCCTCGGCGTCCTCGCCTCCAGGCTGGCTTTCGATGGCTGGCAGGCAAGCACGATGGGCGTCAACCATACCAAGATGGCTTTCCAGCTCAACGTCAGCGGCGATGTGATCCTCACCGCCGGCCTGCTGGGCCTTGCGATCGGCATCCTCGGCGGCGCCCTGCCGGCGATCGCCGCCACGCGGCTACCGCTGAGTTCGGTATTGCGGGCGAAGGGGTAGAAGACGCCGACGCGGCTACCGAATCACCTTCATCCCGGCTGGGGGCTAATCTAATCGACTCAAGCCGTATGTCATCCGCTCAGCTGCGATTTACTCGCCTCGAATCTATTGTTTTTCCGGCTTAAGTTGTGGCTTTGCGAAGCCTGCTCGGTTGCCCGTGGAATAAGGTCCGCGAATTTGCCCGCTGCCGCATTGACAACATCTTCTCGCCTTCTTGCCGTGGCCGGTTGCCCCCGCCGCATGCGGTCGATCGATCCCGGTCGAGCTCTGCGGCGACATAGCGATCCGATGAACAGGGCAACATGGCGATATGACAATCTACTATGTGAACTCAGCGAATGGCTCCGACCGCAACAGCGGAACGGGCCAGAACTCGGCTTTTGCGACTTTGTCCAAAGTGGAATCCTTGACGCTGAAACCGGGCGATAGCGTGCTGCTCGCCAAGGGAAGCGTCTTCAACGAGCAATTCGATATCAAATATTCCGGCACCGAGAGCGCGCCGATCAAGATCGGCAGTTACGGAGCGGGTGAGGCGCCTGTCATCCATGGGGGCAATGACGGCGTCCACAGTCTTTACGCCTCGAACATCGTCATCGAGAACCTCAAGATATCAAACAGCGGCGGTGCGGCCATCTATGGCGGCAATGTCTCGAATTGGACGGTGCGCAACGTCGAGATCGACAACGCGGGATCGTTGGCCGAAGCAGGTTCGGTGACCTTTCGCAGCAGCAAGAACATCACGATCGAAGACAGCAAGATCTCGGGCGTCAAAGGCGACGGCATCTGGATCGAAAAGGTCGATGGCGTCAAACTCCTCAACAATACGGTGACCAACAGCCATGGCGCCAGGGCCGATGCCGTCCAGGTGAACGACAGCAGCAATATTCTGATCCAGGGCAATCATCTCGATCAGACGCAAGCCGATAGTTCGAAAGGCGTCATAGCGCTGGTGCGAGCCACCAATGCAGTGATCGAGGACAATACGCTGACCGGCGGCGGCTTCGGCATTAGCGCCCCTGCGGGCAAGAATGTCGCTATCCGCGACAATGACATATCGGGCTTTCACGGTTACAGCTGGTCGTTCGCCATCGGTCTCGGCGATCAGGGTAATAGCAGAGATTACGATATAGCAGGCAACCATATCCATGACGGGGCGTGGGGCGTGGTCGTCACCGCTCCCGTCGACGGCACGAGCTATGTCCGCAGCGGTATCAAGGTCCATGACAATGTCTTCGACGACCTCACGCAGTCGGCGCTGAAAGTCGACCGGCCGGCATCCGGCTCTTTTTATAACAATACGATCGAAAGCGGCGTCGACGTCTACAGCATATCGCCTGCCGTCGCCGACGCGCGTACCTTTTCCGTCAGCAACAACCATACAGTCGCCAATGTAGAGACTGCGCTAGCGACCACTGCCACCAGGGCGGCGGCAACGACGGACGCGATGGCTGATCCGGCGGTTGTCGCGGTTCATGACAATTTGAAGATATTCACGGATACGGGCGAGGCGCATCGCGGCAACCTCCTGGAAAACGACAGCTCCGACAATGGAACCCTGGCACTTCGCCGCTTCGGTGACGAAAGCGTCGGCAAGCACGGGCTGACCCTGACCGGCGAATACGGCACCATTCATGTCGACCGGGACGGCAGCTATGCCTATGCCCTCGATGAGACGAAGCTGCCTGCCGATCATGACGGACATGTGAGCGAAACCTTCAGCTACGGGGTCAACGATGGCACCTCGCAGCATAGCGACAGGGATACGTTGACCGTCTTCATCCATATGGATGGTCTGCTGAGCTGAGGAGCGGGCAATGCAGCCCGAATTCTCTCCGACCTGACGCAGGGGCGCCCTGGAAGGGCGCCTCGAAGGATTTACGGTCCCCAGCCGCCGCCGCTGGTCGGCCGCTGAGCGCTCGTTGATATATTGTCCCACTCGCGTAACGTAAATTTTTAGACGGTGCGTTACCGTTCGTTCACCTTCTGGTCACTGTTTTCTGGATTATTTTCTTAAAAGTTGTATCTTGAGGATGCGCCACCGCCAGGCGTATCTCGGGAGCGAGGCAGGCCCATGGCCTGTCGCCGCCGTAACGGCAATCGAACGCCATCCTGGATGGCTTCAGCCCCCGACCGCATCCGATCCACTCGTTGCAGCCGTTTGAGACGACTGAGCGACAATGCGAGAACAAGGCGATATGACAATTTATTATGTGAATTCAGTGACGGGCGCGAACACGAACGCCGGAACCAGTGAGGACGCGCCCTTTGCGTCGTTCTCGGCGGTGGAAAGCCTGAAGCTACAGCCTGGCGACAGTGTCCTGCTTGCGGCCGGAAGCGTGTTCAACGATCAGCTCGACCTGAAATATTCCGGCACTGTCGATGCCCCGATCACCATCGGCAGCTACGGCGTCGGCGATGCCCCCGTCATCCATAGCCCCAACGACGGCATTCACAGCCTCTATGCGTCAAACATCGTCATCGAGAACATCACTATCTCCGACACATCGGGCGCGGCTATCTATGCCGGTTATGTCTCAAATTGGACCGTGCGCAACGTCGAGGTCGACCACACCGGATTGTCCAAATCCGGTTCGATCACCTTCCGGACCGGCTCGAACATCACCATCGAAAACAGCACCATCAATGACGTCAACGGCGACGGCATCTGGATTGAGAAGATCAACGGCGTCACTCTCCTCAACAATACTGTCACCAACGCCCACGGCACCGCGGCGGATGCCGTCCAACTAAACGACAGCAAGAACATCGTCATCAGCGGCAATACTTTTGATCAGACGGGGGCGGTGACGCCAAAGGGCGTGCTGACGCTGGTGCGGCCCGTGGATGCGGTGATCGAGGGAAATACGATTATCGGCGGCGGCTTCGGGATCAGCGCGCAGGCCGGCACCAATGTCGCCATCCATGACAATGATATCTCCGGCTATGGCGGCTACAGCTGGTCTTACGCCGTCGGCCTGGGTGACCAGGGCGACACCCGCAACTACGATATTTCCGGCAATTATATCCATGACGGCGTCTGGGGTGTGTCGGTCAGCGCAGCCGGCACGACGACCTATGTTCGTGAGGGCATCGATATTTACGGCAATCTTTTCGATGACCTGACGCAGGCGGCGCTGAAGGTCGACCGACCGGCATCCGGATCCTTCCACGATAATTTCATTGCGAGCGACGTCACGCCTTACAACATATCCCCCTCGATCATTGCCGCAGGCACCTTCCCCGTCAGCGACAACACGACCATCGAAGAAGATGGCGTCACGTTAGCAAGCGCCGACAGTCTGGTCGCCACGGATGCCAGCATCAGCCTGGTGTCGGATACCGGGCTCACATCCCCTGACGGCCTGAAACTTAGCTTCGACAAAACCGCACCAGACAAGGCCAGCGCCCATCACGACGCTCCTGTCGGTGAAAACGGCGTGTCGGATGGGACCTTGCTGCTGCGTCATTTCGGCACGGCTGCCTTGGAAAAGCACGGGCTGACCCTTGGCAATGGCGATCACGGTCTGACGATCGAAGCTGCCGATCTCGTTGGCCCGGAAAACGGCAACGGAATTTCCCACCATGAGAGCGCACCTCAGCCATTGCATCATCCACCAGCGGACGGGCCGATCGTCTCCATCCTCCAAGACGACCTGCTGCACTGAGGGCAGCCGGGCGATCGCCGCTACGACTAGAACAGGATGATTTTAGGCCCGGTTGGCGTAAAATCTGAATCCTGTTCTCCAATTAAAGAGTTAGAGCATGATGTCGTCCGAAAATGGCTCACACCTTTCGGCATCATGCTCTAGGTGCCGTGGCAGCAGGGCACTCAGCGGTCGCCGAGCAGCGTTCGCAAGACGTCGGCTTCGATTTCCGTGCAAATGATCTCGTATTCAGCGACGATCGCAGGATCGGCCGATCCATCCTTACGCATGCGGTCGAGGACGGAGCAGGCTTCGCCATAGGCCCCGCACAATTCGTAGAGATGGGACTGGCTCGCCGCGGCGGCTCTGATCGTCGCTCGCGTGGCCGGCAATCTCATCATCAGCCGAGCCAGCCCCTGTTCGGCGGCATGCCTGGCGATCGGGGCGATGCCTTCCTTTCTGATCATGCCGTCATCCCTCGCTGCCTGAATCAAGTGAGGTGCTGCTGTCGAGAGGTAGTACGCAGAAATCCTGCATCTGGTTTCATGGCCATGCAGGAAAGTTCTCACTCCTGTCGGCTCAGGAGGAAAGGCCGATCGTAATCGTGGCGGAAAGCACGCCGCCGTCGAGCTTTTCGAAATCGAATATGTGATCGACGGCGTCCTGAGGGATGAGGCCGTCCTCGTCGTTGCGCGTATCGCGGGGAGGGCGTTGGCGATAGTCGGGATGCCCGCCATAGACGATGTCGCTCAGCGCATCGTCGAAATAGATCTGGCTGACGAGAAGTTCCCTGTCTTCGACAAGGATGCGGCAGTGAACATGCGGCGTGCGGCCTTTGTACCATCCGGGATAGACCGTCAGAAAGCTTGCCTGCCCGGCCGGATCCGTCAACTGGCGGCCGCGAAAGGCAAGCCCGCTGATCGCCTCGGCATCGTCGAGTGTACACATGTCAGCCGCTTCCCGGCCGGAGTAGATGCCGCGGTGATCGGTATGCCAGATTTCGATATCGGCGTTTTCAACCGGTCGGCAATCACGTGCGTGGACGATGCGGACGGCCAGGCGCAAGGGCAGCCCAGCCTTTCCTTCAGTGACGTCCTGACGGGCCGGGATATCGTTGACATGGCAGGGGCCAAGGGTCTGGGCGACAGTCGCGACGCAATTCGGGCTCGTCCGAAAGAGCGGCGCGGGCAGCTTTGCCAATGCGACGGACCGTGTGCCGCCGCTGAGGAAATCAGTGCCCTTCCAGTCGAATGTCCCGGCGGCCACGACGATATGTCGCCGCGGCCAGAATGCCGCCGCAGCGACCGATGATGCGACAATGGTCCCCCCGCCAAGCATAAGAGTCCGCCTCTTCATCTGTCCTCCTTTGCCGCAGAAGAGCGTGTAAAGCGAATGGACCGCGATTTCGAGTTAAATCCCGGCAATGATCGACGGCAGGCGAGACGATCCTCGCGCCTCAGATGGCGACCTGTTCGCCGAGCTCGACGACGCGATTCGACGGCAGGTTGAAATAATCGGACGGGTCGATCGCAAAGCCTTCCAACGCCATGAAGATCCGTTCCTGCCAGCCGGGCAGTCCGGTGTTCGGCGTTCTGACGAGGTTGCGGCGGCCGAGATAGAAGGAGGTCTTCATGATCTCGAACTTGAAACCCGCCTCCCGGCAGAGCGCCAAGGCCCTGGTGACATCAGGATCGTCCATGAAGCCGAAGGTGATGTCCAGGCGGACAAATCGCGGCGACAGCTGGCTGATCTTGATGCGTCTGCTGTCGGGGACATAAGGCTCGTCCTCGGTCCAGACGGTCAGGATGACGTTCTGTTCGTGGAGCACATGATTGTGCTTGAGGTTGTGGAGCAGAACACTCGGCGTCCGGTCGGGGACACTGGTCAGAAAGACCGCCGTTCCCGGAACGGTGACCGGCGAATGTTCCGACTTCCGCTCGATCGATTTGATGAAGGAATCGAGCGGGATCTCACTGTTGGCCCGCAGTCTCTTCAGGTAGGCCTGCCCGCGGGTCCATGTCCACATCAAGATCATGATTGCCAGCGCCAGGGCGACCGGAACCCAGCCGCCATCATGGATCTTCAGCAGGTTGGCGGCCAGGAACAGGACCTCGATGATGAAAAGAGGCAGCAACAGGGCGACAGCGAGCACAAGGGAGTAGCCCCACACGGCCCGCAGGAACTGGAAGGCTAGCATCGTCGAGATGACCATGGTACCGGTCACCGAGATGCCGTAGGCGGTCGCCAGTGACTCCGAATCGCCGAAGGAAAAAATCAGCATCAACACGCCGATCAGCAGCAGCAGGTTGACGCTCGGCACATAAATCTGGCCGGTGTTGGTCTCTGATGTGAATTTGATGCGCAGCCTTGGCAGGAAGCCGAGATGAACCGCCGAACGGGCCAGCGAAAACGCGCCTGTGATGACGGCCTGACTGGCGATGATCGTTGCCATCGTCGCGAGAATGACCACCGGCAGCAAGATCCAATCGGGATACATCAGGAAGAACGGGTTTGATGCCGTCTCGGGATGGGAGAGAACGAGTGCGCCTTGGCCGAGATAGTTCAGGAGCAATGCCGGAAAGACGAGCACGAACCATGCCGTCTGGATCGGGCGCCGCCCGAAATGCCCAAGATCGGCATAGAGCGCCTCGGCACCTGTCACGGTCAGAAAGACGGCGCCAAGTACGATAAGGCCGACACTGCCGGCATGGGCAAGGAACGAGAGCGCATTAATCGGATTGAGCGCAGCCAGGATCCTCCAGTCGTCGCCGATGTGGATGAGGCCGCCAACTGCCATGGCTAAAAACCACAAGACGGTAACCGGCCCGAAAAACATCGAGACAGCAGCCGTCCCCCTCGACTGGGCGGCGAACAGGACGATCATGATCGCCGCCGACGCGAGCGGGACATAGTCGGCAAAGGCCGGCGTGACCAGTTTCAGGCCTTCCAGCGCCGACATGACCGAGAGAGCAGGCGTGATCATGGCATCGCCGATGAACAGGGCCGCCCCGATCAGCCCGGCGAAGAACAGCACCGGCACGTTTCGACCCATCTTCTTCATCAGAAGGGCGAGAAGCGAGAGCGTGCCGCCTTCGCCGTCATTGTCGGCTCTAAGCAGGAACAGCACATATTTGAAGGTCACGATGACGGTCAGGGTCCAGACCATCAGCGAAATCAGACCGATCACCTCCGGCTCGTGTATGCCATCGGCGGAAAAGGGCCTCAGCGCCTCGCGAAAGGCATAGAGCGGGCTGGTGCCGATATCGCCGTAAACGACGCCGATTGCGCCGACGACCAACCCGACAAAGCCGCTCCGGCTGCCGGCATCACCGGTCTTGTCTGCATGTGTTGAAGTCATGGTTCCCCGCTCATGGCGCTTGCTTACACGCAGAAACATATGCCGCATTGGAGAACGGCAAGTAAATTGGCGCCGATGCAAACTTTTCGTGACGGCCAGGCGCCAGATGCGGGCTGGAATGATGGCCCTGAACCGGCCAGGATGAACTGATCCGGGAAATTTGTTGTAGGGCATTCGAAGTCAGTTTCCGAGCCGGGGCGCGCCGACGAGATCGATGACGAGACGTTGTCGAGCTGGAGCGGGGTCTTGCAAGTCTCAAAGACGACGACGTATTACCGTCTGCGCCGAAAGTATTATCTGTGTCGTTTGCACTATAATTCGTGCGGGCAATGGCGGCGCTATGCGACATCACCCAATGTGGCTTGTCGACGATGGCCAATTCTGCGGCAGAGTTCAGGTTTTGTCTGCAATTAGGCCGAACGTTCCGAGATGACCTTTCCGAGATAGTATAGCCCTTGAATGCTGCGGAGATTGCCTGCGTAATCTAGAAAAATTCACCGTCAGATTGTTTCTAATTGCCGCCATGATTCAAATATACGTTCCCGGCCGCGATTTTTTCTTCGCCACATTTCTGATGTTCCAAATTATCCAAACAATGGTGAGAAACAATGAAAATTATTCTCGTCATAGCCCTCACGCTTTTTGCCGCCCCCTGTGAAGCCGACATGCTCGGTACGGCTTCCAGATATGACCGCATGCATGAACGCTCCATCTCCTTCCTCGGCGTTAATCCTCGCAGAATATCCTGGTGCGGCGCGTTCCTCGCGTTTGTTGCCAAACGATCCTCGCGGCAGCCGCCTGATAATCCCAACATGGCGCGGTCCTGGATGAAGTTCGGCAAGCCGGTCGTCGCCCGCTCGGCCAGGCGTGGCGACGTGGTGGTGATCCGAAGCGGCAAGCGCTTCCACGTCAGCCTGTTCGACCATTTCGACCAGCGGCGTCAGTACGTCTACCTCTTCGGCGGCAACCAATCCAACCGGGTGCAGCTGTCGCGTTACCGCGCAAGCTCCGTCGTCGCCGTCCGACGATGAGGCAGGCCGCCAGTCACGAAGCGGAATTCCCAGTGCCTTGACGTTCGTTCCCAAACCTCGATAGCGGCGGGCCTATGGTTTGCGCGCTCTGACATGAAGGAAGATCGGCGCAACGCGGGTGTCGGCAACGACGGGCTCGGCCAACGCCACTTCGGGTGAAGCCATGGGCTCGCCGAAGGACTCGATGACAAGCCCGGCTTCGACGATCATCGACACCCAACTCGTAAGCGTGCGGTGAAAGCGCGGAATGGAGAACGGTGTCAGCGTCGCCCGTTCGCCTTGAGGTATGGATGAAAAGATCCAGCGCTCGATCCGGCCGTCGCTCTCGTCGAAATAATCGGCGATTTCTACCGCGATTGGCTCGCCCGCCTCGTTGCGGACATTGCGGCGCTTGGGCGGCACGAAACAGGGATGCAGGATAGAAAACTGCAGAAAGCCGCCGGATTTTAGGATGCGGTGGACGCCCCTCAGTACGCCACGCTGGTCAGCCATGTCCATCATCGACATGAAGGCGGTGACGAAGTCGAAACTCGCCTCGGGAAAATCGATGCTCTGGCCGTCGCCGAGCACGTAGTCGATGCCCAGCGGCGCCTGGGTCTCGCTCTCGCGGGCATAGCGAATAAAGGTTGGGGCAATATCGAGGCCCGTCATGCGGGCGCCGAGACGAGCGACGGCGCGGGTATTGGAGCCTTCGCCGCAGCCGAGATCGAGTCCAGCAAGACCCGCGACAGGCGGCAGCATATTCAGAAAAGCCGGTGTGTTCAGCGCGTCGCGATATTTGTCGTAACCTGCCCTGGAGTAGATCGTCCAGGTCTCGGCATTGCTCTCCCAATGGGCGGCAACGTCATTGGCGTTCATGACTCTCTCCTTGCCCGGTTCGAACGAGCAGCAAGCTATAGTTGCAGTCTATGGCAAAGGGAAGACGAACGGAAAAGGATAGCGGCTACGACGCCTCGTGGCATCACCCTCGGCTGACGCTCCTGAACGCAGCGATGATGCTCTCCGCCGCCAGTTCCGCCTGATCCGATGTCGTCTGGAAGTTGGTGACAGAGAGGCGCATGACGTCGCGGCCGCGCCATTTGGCGCCACCGGCGAAGAGGATGCCGTCAGCCTGGATCCTTTCGATCGCCTTTCGCGTCAGCACGTCGCTTTCGTCGTCCGGGCGATCGGCTGCGAAGCGGAGGACGAGCTGGTTCAGCGCCACCTCGTTCAGAATGGCGATGCCGGGTTCGCGCGCGAGCCGGTCGGCCATCAGACGGGCCGAGGCGCAGCATTGGTCGATGAGGGCTTCGATGCCGTTGCGGCCGAAATGTTTCAGCATCGCCCAGGTGGCGAAACCGCGTGCCCGTCGCGAAAGCTCCGGCACGTAATGGGAGGGGTCACGCTCGCCTTCGCCGGCGAGCGGCAGGTAGCTTGCGGCGATCGTCATGGCGCGGCGATGGGCGAGTTCGTCGCGGACGATCGCATAGCCGCAATCATAGGGCGTCTGCAGCCATTTATGGCCGTCGGTCGCCCAGCTGTCGGCCGCTTCGACGCCGCGGCTGAGATGGCTCACCTTCTCCGATGCCTGCGCCCACAGGCCGAAGGCGCCGTCGACATGCACCCAGGCGCCTTTCGCCTTCAGCGGTGGGATGAGCCTGTCAAAATCGTCGAAAGCGCCGGTATTGATCTGGCCGGCCTGAAGAACGGCGATCAAGGGGCCGGCGACCGCGTCAAGCGCGCCGGGAAGTGCCGTCGGGTCGATCCGGCCCATCGCGTCGGTGGGCAGGCGCAGCACACGGTCATGCCCGAGACCGAGGAACTGAAGCGCGGAGAAGACGGTTGTATGGGCATCGTCGCCGATCAACACGGTGATTGCCGGCGCGCCGAACAGGCCGTCGGCATCGGCATCCCAGCCGACCTTTCGCAGCACCTCGCCGCGGGCGGCTGCAAGGCAAGTGAAATTGGCCACCGTGGCGCCGGTCACGAAGCCGACCGAGCTTTCAGCCGGCAATTTCAGGAGATCGAGAAGCCATCGTGCCGCTATGGCTTCAACGGCAGCCGCTGCCGGAGCGGCGAAATGGTTTCCGGCGTTCTGGCCCCAGGCGCTGGTGAGAAAATCGGCTGCGACGCCGACCGGATGAGAGCCGCCGATGACCCAGCCGAAAAAGCGCGGGCCGGTGGTTGCATGCAGCCCGGGTTCGGCGCCGTCGGAGAGCTGCCGGATGACATCGAGCATATCGGAGCCGGCCGCCGAAAGCGGCTCGTTGAAGACTGCAAGGCAGGCGGCGTAGTCGTTGCTTGGCACATGGCGGGCAAAGGCCGTTTCCCGAAACCCGGCCGCAAGCCGGGCTGCCTCCTGAAACAGAGTTGCGATTGCCGACATCGGATCTCCCGCGCCAACGGCTCCGGCCCTGACAGAACCTCCTCAAAGCAAGCTGTTGACGCAGGCAGTCTAGCCGATATTGCCGACGCTGTCTTGCCGCTCCTGTGAACGCGCGGCCACGACCCTACGCGGCATGGCTTCGTGAGGCATTCAGCCGGACATCAGGAAACGGTGGCGGCCTCGCCTCCTGCGCGGCCATCGACGCTACAGCATATCCGCGAGGCTCCAGTGATGTACGCCTGCGCCTGATCGCCGAGCGGCTCCCCGTTATAGCGCTGCGCCATGTCGAGGAGGTGGCGCGGCTCGCCGGGATCGGCATCGACGATCCGTTTTATTTCTCGCGCCTCTTTCACGAGCATGAAAGCTGCAGCCCAAGCCAATTTCGAGCGCGGTACCGGAGAATGTGAGGGGCGCGGGGCGACAGCCGTTATATGAGGATCTTTCATCTTAGCCGCGATGCGCACGGTGAAATCGATCATTACGTGAGGTAATTTTTAATATTGTTAGCGATTTCGTGCGGTGATTTCTAATCACTCCGGGTAACTTTAAAATTCATTGCCTTTTTTGTAAGTATCCATCAAAGATGTGGAAATATCATTCGCAGTTCTGTCAATGTCGTTCTGCCAACAGCGAGGGATATGCGCTGAAATATTTTGTTCTCTACGCGCTCGTGTGCTCGGCGGTTGGGGTAGTCCTTCTCGTCGTCATCCATCAGATCGCACCGTTCGACGTGGACGGGCCAAACCATTCCATCGCCGCCCGAATGATCGATGACACCGCGACCGGGACGGTCGGCAGTGCGCCGATCCGGCCAGATGACCTAGTTGTAGGGTCAACTCCCGCGCCTGCGCCCTATGAACCACCCGTCCGGCAATCTGATCAATGGGACCTCCGGCCAACGAATTCGCCGGCGGGGGAGCCATTCGATTCATCGGTCGCACGAAAAGGCGGTCGGGTAGGAACGCCGATGCAGTGACCGGCGGAGTACCGCAGGCGCAACGCCTGTTGGACCCAATACGCATCAGCCGGAAAATAGGGCCGATAGGCGTTTGTCACTGTTTCGGCGTCCCTTTGCGCATCTTCGAAGACGCCGCGCCACTGCGCGGAAACAATCCCCCTTGTCGGTACCGACCTCGATTGCATTGCCCCGAACTGTCAGTATTGACAGTATCGCGTTGATTGCAGGAGGTTTCGATGGATGCGAGCTTTGTGACGATCAGGCTTATCCAGGCAGACGAGGTGGAGTCTTTCCGGCGTGTCCGTCTGGAAGCGTTGCGCGCCGAACCGTCCCTCTTTGCCAGCCGCTACGAAGACTGGGAGGCTCTTTCCATCGAGGAGTGGCGCAATCGACTGAGCGACCCGGTTTTTGTCGCGTTTCAGAACGGCGAACCGGTCGGCATTATGGGCCTGCTTCGGCAGCGGTCGAGCAAGATGATCCATCGCGCCACCATCATCATGGTCTATGTCCGCGCAGAGCTGCGTGGAACGGGCCTTGCCGGGACGCTGCTGGAGACGATCTCGGATCACGCGCGTGATATCGGCGTCCGGCAGCTGGAACTGTTCGTCAGCGCGGAGAACCCCGCGGCAATTCGGTTCTACCAACGTCAGGGTTTCTCTGAGATCGGCAGGATTCCCGGCGGGGTGCTGGAGGAGGGCAGGGAGATTGACGACGTGATGATGGCGCGCCGTATCGTCGAGTAGACATTACGCGGATTTTCTTCGCGTAGCGGTTTGTCGTCGCCTCGGCGATATCCCAATCACTCGCCGTCGTCCTTCGGGGGCCTCAGGATGATCCTTCGAGGCCTCTGATCGTGGTGAGCGCAGCGTCTGTTCGCCTTCTCACGTCAGGCCCAGGACGTCCCGCATATTGTATTCGCCGGGCGCGCGCCCTGCGATCCAGCGGGCGGCGGCCAGCGCGCCGCGGGCGAACATGCCGCGATCGAGAGCCGAATGCGAAAGCGTGACAACCTCCTCGGCGGCGGCAAACAGCACCTTGTGTTCTCCGACGAGCCCGCCGGCGCGCAGTACGGCGAAGCCGATCTCGCCGGGCGGCCGCTCACCGGTGATGCCGTCGCGGCCGTGCCGCTCGACGGATGCGAGGGAAACGCCGCGTCCTTCGGCGGCCGCTTCGCCGAGCATCAGCGCCGTGCCGGATGGCGCGTCGATCTTCTTGTTGTGATGCGCTTCCAGGATTTCGATATCCCAACCATGGGCAGGAAGGGCGCGCGCGGCCTGGGTGACGAGGCCGACCAGCATGTTGACGCCGATCGAGAAATTGCCGGAGCGCAGGATCGGAATGGTGCGCGCGGCCTCGGCGATCCGCTCAAGCTCATCCGGTTCGAAACCTGTGGCGCCGATCACCAGAGCCGGTCCGCCCGCCGCGGTGCACAGGCCGGCAAGTTCGGCGGCAGCAGCTCCCGTCGAGAAATCCAGGATCACATCGGAGGCCGCCATCGCGGCCGAACGATCGATCAACCCGGCGCCTGCGGCGCCGTCACGGCCGATGCCGCCGACGAAGGCAAAATCCGGATCGGCCGCCAGCAGCGGCAAGATGGCTCGCCCCATGCGGCCGTTCGCGCCGGCGACGGCTACTTTGATTGGTGTGGTCACGTTCTTTCCTAATTCAGGAGGGTGAATGCGAGGCGGAGGGGTCTTGTCGCGCTGGACGCCAATAGAGCAGAGCGATAGTGTAAACAATGAGTACGATCGGTATTTCCGCCACGACGGGAATCAGAATGATGCCGTCGCCAGCCCCGGCCTCTTCTCCCGGCGCCATCGTCGGCGTTGCCAAAATGGCGAGCGTGATCGGCGAGAAAAACACCCATAAAAATGCCAGTGCATGCGGCAGCCATCTATGCCGCTTGAGCATTCGCGCGATGAATATAGCCGAAACGGGTATGAGACGTTCGAAACAAACACAAGCGAAAGCGCAAGGAATTCCGGCAGGATTGTCGGGTAATGTGGATTGTGCTCCATCAGGTTTCTCAGAGGCTGCGGTCTATTGGATGTGAGCCAGGCCGGGGGCTTTCCTGCATCTACCAGTTGCCGGGGTCGGCGGTGTGATCGATGCTGGCAAACTCGTCAGCTTTATTCCGGTCCAGCTTGACCTCGGTCGCCACCTGCGTCTCGTCGGTGACCGAATAGGCGTCAGGAACCGGCCCTTTTGATAATTCCTGATATAGGAGTAGAGCGGCCTCCTCGGCTGTATCGGCCTCGATCTCGCGGGTAATTGATACGGTGAACTTGTGCATGGCTTCGGCCTCTCGATTGTCGCGCAGGCATGGCAGTCTGACACGAGTTTTGTGTTGAGGACACAAAAACTGCGCCGCATGGAATTTGATTCATGTGACGGCTTCCCGCCCCCCTTTTGATGCCGGCGCGAACTTCTGCAGCGTCGATTGGGGCCCCCCGGCTTGATGCTTTGCCATGGCCAGCGCCGCCGATGTAGCAGCCCCTGATCTGCAGGAAATATTCTGCATAGGCTGGAGAAAGACGGTTCGGCTCTTACTTCAGAGAGGAGCAGAAAACGAGGAGCGAAAGGGCCGTGAAATGGCAAAGAATACGATTTGCGTATGGTACGACAGAGAGGCTGAGGCCGCCGCCCGCTTTTATGCCGCGACTTTTCCGGACAGCGCCGTCGGTGCTGTCATTCGTGCGCCGGGAGATTATCCCGAGGGCAAGCAGGGAGACGTGTTGGTTGTCGAATTCACGGTTGCGGGTATTCCTTGCATTGGACTGAACGGCGGTCCTACGTTCAAACACAGCGAAGCTTTCTCGTTTCAGATCGCAACCGAGGATCAGGAAGAAACCGACCGCTATTGGAACGCCATTGTCGGCAATGGCGGCCAGGAAAGCGAATGCGGCTGGTGTAAAGACAGATGGGGCGTGTCCTGGCAGATTACGCCGCGGGTGCTGACCGAGGCGCTTGCCGCAGGTGGTGACGAGGCAAAGCGCGCCTTTGATGCGATGATGACCATGCGGAAGATCGACGTTGCGGCGATCGAGGCCGCCCGGCGCGGCTGAGCCCGTCCGGCGCGGACGATCGGCGCCCCGGCCGAGGCTGGTGCATGGCGGGTTTTCAGAACCAGAGATCGCGCACGCAGCGTCCCTGGGAGGGAAGGTCTTCGAATGTCTCAAGCCCATCGAAGTGATCGATGGGCAAATCAGCCACGCGATCCGGCGGCGCAAGCCGAATGTTGACGGCCATGCGGCGGCGGCCGTCCTTTTGAAGCCGCAGGCCGCGCCAGCTCAAAACGCAGGCGCAGGAGGGGCAGAACAGGATTTCGAGAGATGAGTTTTCCCTGCCTGCTCGGGTATAGGAAGCGGTCTGCCCGCTCAGAGCGATACGCTCCCCCTCATAGTCATAGGCCCACAGTACGCCGTAGCGTCGGCAGAGAGTGCAGTTGCACGCGGTAATCGAGCCGGGATCGCCCTCGAGCATCCAACTCGTCTTGCCGCAATGACATGAGCCCGTCAGCATGCGCGTGCGTTCAACCTCTGCGCCTCTTCACACGCCGCATCCTGCCTCAATCGGATAGTGACGGCAATTGGACATCGTTGCTTCCCGGGCCGAGCCATCGCGATAACCGCCCATTCGATCATTTTGAAATTTCTAATTGAGGTTGAGGCCGGAAGATGATCCCATGCGACCTGGCGTAGTTGAGTCCACGTCTCTTCCCCATTTGATCCGGGTGGCCAATGTCGATCTCAGATGCGATCTATCGTCCTTTCGAAACCTGGATCAGGCCGCTCGATATTGCCTATCGGCCACTGCCGTCCAAGGGGCCTGTGGCCGTCCTTCTGCACTTCATTTCGATGTTTCGCGGCGTGCTGATCACACTTGCGCTTTGCTCCATGGTGTTCGAGGTGATCAACCTGACGATCGTCTGGGGGCTTTCGGTCATCGTCGATGGTGTGACGCAACAGGGTGCTGCCGCCTTCCTGGAGAAAGAATGGCTGCTGCTTGCTGTCCTCGGCTTCCTGATCTTCCCCGTGATGCCGATCGTTTCCTTTACGCTCAACACCCTTAGCTCGCATACATTGGGCATCGCCATGCCGGCTGCCATTCAGTGGCAGGGCCACAAGGCGGTGGAACGGCAGGACCTTGCCTTCTTCCATGATCTCTTTGCCGGCCAGGTTTCCTCGCGACTGCAGCAGGTGTCTTCCGCCGTCCAGCAGCAGATCCTTGCCGGTTTCCAGTCCGTCCCGCGTTTCCTGATGCAACTGGTCGGCTCCGTCATCCTGCTGAGCGCTCTGGCCTGGCAGCTTGCCGTGCCGGTCGTCGTCTGGATCGCGCTCAACGTCGCTTTCACCGCCAGGATCGTGCCTGTTTTTGTCGAACGCTCGCGGCGCACCGCCAAGCAGCGCAGCATGGTGGCCGGCGCTATCACCGATCTCTATACCAACATGCAGATGATCAAGCAGTTTGCGGCCGAAGACAGTGAGGCAGGCGCAATCCGCCGCATCATTCAGAAGGCCGTGCAGACGCAGCACAGCGAGCAGCGCATCTATCGCTCGTCGGAAGTGACCGTCGTGGTTCTCAACACCCTGCTGTGGCTGGCCATGCTGTCGATCGGATTTTCCGGCCTCGTCAAAGGCTTCCTCACGGTCGGCGAGTTCGTCGGCGCGGTCTACATCCTCCACCGCCTGTCGTCGCAGATCTTCGTCTTCCTGCAGATGGGCCAGCAGATCTTCCAGGCGATCGGCACGATCAAGGACGCCATGCCCGTCATGACGACGCCGCCGACGATCAGCGACCGGCCGGATGCGAGCGAACTTGCCGTGCAACAGGGCGAGATCCGGTTTGAGAACGTCCGCTTCGCCTATAAATCGGGCAAGCCCGTGATCGACGCCTTGTCGCTGACGGTGCGGCCGGGCGAGAAGGTGGGGTTGGTCGGCCTCTCGGGGGCAGGCAAGACCACGCTCGCAAATCTGCTCCTGCGCTTCTACGACATCAAGGCGGGCGCGATCCTGATCGATGGACAGGATATCCGGGCGGTCACGCAGTCAAGCCTTCGCCGCGCCATCGGGGTGATCGCGCAGGACGTCGCGCTGCTGCACCGTTCGGTCGGCGACAATATCCGCTACGGCCGGCCGGAGGCGACGCAGGAAGAGATCGAAAGGGTATCGAAGATGGCGAGCGCCGATGCCTTCATCGCCGATCTTGCCGACGGCGAAGGCCGTAAGGGTTATGACGCCTTCGTCGGCGACCGCGGCATCAAACTGTCAGGCGGCCAGCGCCAGCGTGTCGCCATCGCTCGTGTTCTTCTGAAGAACGCGCCGATCCTGGTGCTCGACGAAGCGACCTCGGCCCTCGACAGCGAATTCGAAGCCGCCATCCAGGAAAGGCTGAACCTCGTCATGGAGGGAAAGACGGTGATCGCCATCGCACATCGGCTTTCAACCATTGCCAGGATGGACCGGATCGTCGTGCTCGATCACGGGCGGATCGTGGAAGAGGGCAGGCCGGACGAACTGGTGGAACGGGATGGTCTGTTTGCCCGCCTGTGGAAACGCCAGACCGGCGGTTTTATTCCTGAAGATATCGACTAATCCTTGCCGACCTCGCCGGCGATCTGCCCACGACGGGATGAAAAATCGCCTGTCAGTCGGGCATCCGTTTTCCCCGTCACGGTCGATATCGATGTTCGGCCGAACGCAAAGGCCGGCTGAGGATTGCGGGTCTCGATGCAGTTTCCCGCGCGTTATTCCAGCAGCCCGAATATCGGGCCATAGCCGCCGTGCCAGGACCAGTCGTTGCGTCCCATCTCCGGATTGTAAAGTCCGACGCCGCGTCCACCATCGAGAAACAAGGCGTCCGGACAGTGCAGACGATCGCGGAAGAGCCGCGCGAAATCGTGGAAATTCACACCGTCTTCGCTGATCGCGAAGCGAACGGTCCCCTTCTCGCAGACACCGACGCCGCTTCGGCGGGTCCGGTCCGTCGAACCGATAATGAAGATTGGATTGAGCCTGTTGGCGATGACGAGCATCGGGCCGGACTGGGTGGCGAAGCGTGCCTTAGGGGCGAGTTTGAGGAACGCATCGGTCGGTAGGATGCCGGCGCCGGCTTCGCCCAGAAAGAACACGCCATTCGGCTTCTTGTAGAAATTCGGCACCTGGCCGGCGGCGCGTTCGGCAGCCGCCATATTGGCGGGTCTCAGTTCCCTGCCGTTCTCGACATACAGTCCCATCGGCGAAAAGTCGGCTCGATACATGCCGGCATTGACGGCGAAAGTCAGCCTTCGCCCTTCGGCCCGAGCGGCTTCGGCAAGGTTTGAAAAGGCGCGGTATGGCTTTCCGTCGGCGCCCTTCCAGAACAGACGCAGATCGACTTTTCCCACTTCCAAAGTGCAGACGACGTATTTCGCCTCATCGAAGGTGACCTTTTCGCATTGTTCGGCCTGCGCGTGGTGCAGGGGCAATAAGGCTGCCAGCACTAATGTCAGAGAGAGCATGCCGTATTTTAGATAGGTCATTTGGGGTTCCGATTTGGCACCGCCGAGCCGGAATCCGGTTTCCGCTCTGGCGGCACTGCGGGGAGTGGGAACTCCGTAGATACCCGCAATGATCGCCTTCTGTAACTGGCAGCCGATGATTTCTGCTGGATCGTGTGTGAATGTCTACGCAGCTACCGGTGCAATGGATTCGACCAAGTCGAATGCCTCGATGCGGTTCTCGGCGCTATCCGTGCCGGGTGGCGCCGGGGCTACATCACCCTGGCAAGCAGGCGAGAGTGGATCGTCAGGGGCAGTTCCTACCAGGCGGTACGGGCCGTGCCGAGGGCTGTCGTGTGCGAGGATGAAACCTGGGCGACGTGCGCCTTGAGCGACACGACGCAGTTTCCGGGATAGGTGAGCTTGTGCAGCGTCAAATGCTTGAGCAACGCTTCTGCGTCGCGCTTCTCGGTCAGCGGAAATGTCACAGTCATGCGAGTTCTCCAAATGACAAACTGAGCATCGGCAAAAAAGCTAATGCTGAGATTCTTTTGCGTCGCAACAAGAAAATTTTAATAATAAAATTAAAATCGATTAACTCTGGACGCTTGGTTTTTAAAATCGTTTGAAACTCCGCGACGATGATCGGGTTGATCGGCGGCGGGAGCGGTCAATCAGGGTTGCCGCTTCGAGCTCAGTCGCGGTATCTTCCGTTACGGACGGCCAAGACCGACGTGCCGATGGAAACGCTGAAGCGGAGTTACGAGTTGCCGCTGCGATAGGCGCGGCTTACGCGCGGCGCCGTGTCAGAGGAGCGCCGTTGCTGCTCGAGACCCGCAGCAAGGCGTGCAAGCCGGGGCGTGGCCGATCGATTATCCTGGTGTCGCGGGCAGACGGCGGCGATCCGCCATCTGCATTCGTCGTTCTGACTACGCCTTCAACGCTGCGGCGTGATCGGCCGCATAAGCGGCAGTGAACGCGGAGCCTTGCCGGTCAGAGTCTCGACATCGCCGGTCCAGTTCTGGCGGACGGGATGGAAGACCGAGGCGAGAAAGCTTGCGTAATCGGCCGGTACGCAAGTGCCGATCAGCATGGCGATGAAGGCCTTGTCGGAGACGGCGTTATAGGCGACAGGCTTGCCGATCGCTTCGAAGAGGATGGCGGCGACCTGCGCGCAGCGTGCTTACGATGAAAGGGATGCCGGTGATGGTCGGGCCGCAACGCGCCTGCGTTGCTCGCCCGACCGGCAGGTGAAGGATTTGGAGTCATCATGGCGCCTGCTCCGCCACCCTTGGCGCGGTATTCAAAACCTGCTGCCGCTCGCTCAGACGGTCTTCATCCGGCGCAGCCGGGCCGCGCACCATTGCCACGTGGGCGCAACAATGTAGCCGACGGCCGGGATTGTCGCCAGTCCGATGAGGATGCCAACGAGACCCGCACCGGCCGCTTGAACCAGCCAGGAAAACACGGCGCCGCCAGCCGGCACTGCATGGGCGACGCCTTCCCCGGCATCGTGGAGGAGATGGCTCAGCCAAGCGAAGCCGAAGGTTTCGGCGCCGTGCACGATAATGCCGCCGCCGACCCAGATCATCGCCGCCGTCCCGATCAGGCCGAGCACCTTGAGAAGATAAGGCATGCCCTTCACCAGAACGCGCCCGAGCATGCGCAGGAGCGCGCCGGCTTGAGAAGGGGAGGAGCGCTGGGCAAGCCAGAGGCCGAAATCATCCGCCTTCACGATCAGAGCGACGACGCCGTAGACGGTACCCGTGATCACGGTTCCGACCACGGCGAGAACCAGCGCCTGCATCGCCAGCCCCGACTCGGACAGGGAGCCGAGCGTGATCGCCATGATCTCGGCCGACAGAATGAAATCGGTCCTGACGGCGCTCGCGACCTTTTCGTCCTCGAAGGTTTTGGCATCGACGCTGATCGTCTCGAGTCCCGCCTCGTGGGCATGGGCGGCATGCGGCACGACGAGCTCGTAGACCTTTTCGGCGCCCTCGTAGCAGAGGTAGAGCCCGCCGAGCATCAGCAGCGGCGTCACCGCCTGCGGCAGGAGAAGGCTGAGGACGAGTGCTGCCGGCAGGAGGAACAGAAGTTTGTTCTTGAGGGAACCGGCGGCGATCTTCGCAATGATCGGCAGTTCGCGCGCCGCCGACAGGCCGGTCACATAACGCGGCGTGACGGCTGCGTCGTCGATCACGACGCCGGCGGCCTTGGCGCCGGCTCTGCTCGCGTGAGCAACCACGTCGTCCAGGGAAGCAGCGGCCGCCTTTGCAAGCGCGGCAACATCATCAAGCAGGGCAATCAGGCCGACGCTCACAAGCGAACCTCTCGTTTAGGGACATGGATGGCGAAAATAGCCAATCGGGCGGCAGCCGGAAAGAGGCGCTGCCACGGATGGTTGCGGCGCCCGATCAAAATGGCAGGCGGATCACTTGGCCCGGCGTTCGATCCGGCAGCCAGGGACAGATCTTGCCGGACTCTAATCATCCTCGTCTTCGTCAAGGCCGAGGTCTTCAAGGCTGCGGAAGCGCCGAAGCCCCAAGACCTCGAACTCGTCGGCATGGCCGGCGGCCTCGACGTCGAGACGTCGCAAGGCTGCGTTGATCGGGTCGTCGGGGCCGATCGGGTCCTGCCTATCCGGTTTTGCAGCGCTGAATATCATGTCTCCGTCCGCAAATGCTGCTGCTGCCTGGGAACCGGTTCCGCCGAAATATTCCGTCTCGATATAGGCCAGCCGGCCATGTCCAGAGGCGGCCGCCAGAGCCTGCTCGAGCGCGGCCGAGAGGCTTCTGAAGCCGTCGCGGTGGGCGCCGGGCTGAAGTTTCGTCAGTCGATCGATCTGTCGATCGCCCAAGGGAGCGATCTCAAGGCCGAACGGCAGTGCCGTGGGTTCCGGGCAATCTGCCGCCTGGACGATTGTCGCCACGGCGGCGGGCGAACCGACGACTCCGACCATATGATGTCCCATAATCCACCTCGAATCACAGCTCTCTGCGGAGGCTTTCGTGCTTGGACAGATCTAACGGATTTCCCGTTTCGCGCAAGCGGAAGGCGAGCTGGCGGTTCGACTGCGCTCACTTGATCTGGATATGGATGTGGTCGTCGTGGCGGGCGGCGCGGCAGCCCTGGAAGCGGACATGGGCATCGGTGATGCCGAGGGCGGTTTTCAGATGCGGTTCGATAAACATCTTCTGCAAGCCGAAGCGCGTAACCCCTTCCGTCGTCAGCCAGGCAATGGCGGCCGAGGTGCGCTGTTCCTCGATCTGATAGGCCGGAAACCAAGGCTGGAGCGCGTCGAAATCCCAGCGGGTGGTAAGCCAGTCATGGCGGTCCGCACAGGGCAGTTCATCGCCCGGGCCGGGCTCCTCGAAAGCGAAATAACCGGTCGGCGAGCGGGTGGCGCCATTCAGGAAGGCACCGCCGGCATCCTTGTAATAATAAGCGAAATCAAGCTTCTTGCCGTCAGCATGCGAGAGATGCGGCAGTAGCGGGAAACCGTTGACGAAGGGGAAATTCGCATCCAGCGCGAAGGTGACGGTGCCGGGGAATTGCGCGTCCATATGGGCGGCGAGCGACTCTGCGAGATCGCGAAGCTTGGGCGTGACGTAGTGGCGGTTCGGCGCGCAGTAGATCGGCGAGCTGACCATGAGCCTGTCTTCGACGCTTGACAGGCAGGAGAGTGGAACGCGGCCGAATGCCGGTGCCGCAAACTGTGTGGCGACGGTCGCGCGGGCGTAGCACAAAAGGAAGAGCGCAAGCTTGGCGGGAAGTCGCCTAAGGCCGCATATGCGCACGACGGCAAGGGCGAAGAGATAGGTGCGCCAATCTGGGTGAGCAGCGTCAGTATAAGAGCTGCGAGGGCGTGGGGGGATGAAGCGGAGCACCGGGCGGCCTTGCGGAAGGGAGGTTGTATTGCCTTAGGCGAGGAAGTGGGGTGAGGGCGGTGGACTGTTGCGTGTTTGCCCTCGCTGGTGCTTGAGCGCAAGCGAAGGGCAGATTTCGTATTGGAAGCACGCGGCTCCAATTGCTGATATCAAACCCGCATCGACAGTTCGATATCGTCGGCGAACGGCGTCGAGAGGTAGCCGGCGGCCTGGGTGCGCACGCGGGCGAGATAGTCCGGGCTGACATCGGCGTCGTCGGCGATGATGAGGGCGCCCGGTCTCAGGCGATCTTCCACCAGTTCCAGGATATCGCGGTAGAGCGCTTTGGCGCCGTCGAGGAAGACGAGGTCGATCGTTTCGGGCATGTCGACGCTCAGCGTTTGCAGGGCGTCGCCCTCCCTTATGTCGACGAGGTCGATCAGGCCGCCGGCCGTCAGGTTTTCGCGCGCCCGCGTGAGCTTCGAGGGCTCGAACTCGCTGGTGATCAGCCGGCCGCCGCCATTGTCACGCAGGGCTGCGGCGAGATGAAGGGTCGAGATGCCGAAGGAGGTGCCGAACTCGACGATGGTGCAGGCGCGGCTGCTGCGGGCCAGCATATAGAGCAGGGCGCCGGTTTCGCGCGAGACGGGAAGCCAGAGGTCCTTCAAGCGGCCGTAGAGATTAAGATATTCGGTCTTGCTCTCAATGAGGCGCATGCGTTCTTCGCCTGTAAGCCCCGACATTGCAGGGCTCGTCGCCGCGGCGGCTTCCGCAAACAGGGCATCGAGCAGGGGCGCCAGCGGCGCGGTCGTCAGTGTGGTCATGGGTGAATCTCCGGTTTGGATTTGGGAGGATGTTGCCTCGGGTGAATAAATACGAATAATTCGTCGCATTTGCTAATCGCATTGCAGGACGCCGCCATGACCGACCGGCCAAGTGCCCGGATTTCCTCACGAAAGCAGCCGAAGCAGGTTCGCTCTAACGAGCTCGTGGCGGCGATCCTCGATGCCGCTGCTCAGGTTTTGGCCCGGGAAGGCGCCCAGCGTTTCACCACGGCGCGAGTGGCCGAAAGGGCAGGCGTAAGCATCGGTTCGCTCTATCAGTATTTTCCCAACAAGGCGGCGATCCTCTTCCGGCTGCAGAGCGACGAGTGGCGCGAGACGACCGACCTGCTCGCGACGATCCTGGAGGATGGGCAAAGGCCGCCGCTCGACCGGCTGCGCCGCCTTGTCCACGCCTTTCTCCGCTCCGAGTGCGAGGAGGCGGCAATGCGGGTGGCGCTGCATGACGCGGCCCCGCTCTATCGCGATGCGCCGGAGGCGCAGGCGGCAAGGGCATCGGGCGACCGCATCATCGAATTGTTCATGTGCGAGGCGCTGCCATCGGCGCCGGAGGCGACCCGGGCGCTGGCCGGCGACCTGGTCGGCACGACGCTTGCCACGGTGGGGAAGCGGTTTTCGGAGGTTCCACGCAGCTCGGCGGAGATCGAGGCCTATGCCGACGCGATGGCGGATATGTTCTGCGCCTATCTGGAAAGGCTCGGATGAGGCAGAGCCGGGGACGGCAGGGGTTCAGCGAAGGAAGCGGCCGTTTTCCAGAGAGGCCACGGCATGTTTCCACATCAGCGCGTTATCGGTGCGGCTTGAACAGTTCACCTGTCGCTTCCTGCGGCGGCGTGTCTCGCGTCGATGGCCGCCGCTATTGGGGGGCCATCCGTTTCGACAGTTCGGCAAGAAGCTGGTCGTGGTCGTGGCCGGGGTTGGTCTGGATGAGATCGACGGCAAGCGTGATGGCACGGCGGCCTTCGATGCCGTCGATGTCGAGCTTCCTCTCTTCGCACCATTGCCGGACGGCGTCGGTGACAGTGGCTATCTCGCAATCGTCGAGCGGGATTTGGCAAAGGAGCACAGTGGTTCCCCCCATGAAGCGGCGAGAGCATTTATGGTCTCTCAAGCGGTCTCGCCGATGATCCAGTGGGCCGACGTAGCAAGTCTACGCTTATTCCGAAGCAAAGCTACAGCTATTTTGGCGCGGTCCGGCGGCCGCCGGGCGGACCTTGCCTTTGCCGGGTTCAAGGCTGCAGAAGGCGGACGCACGGCCTGTTTTTTTGCTATAATTGCGGGAGCCGCCGTGGATCCCATGGCCTGGCCAATCGAGGCGCAGGTGTGAGATGAGCGATGTTCAGGAACGACTCCTCGACAGCAAGATGACCGAGATGGAACTTGCCCGATCCTGGAGCCCCCGCGTCATCTCCAAATTCGAAAGCCTGATCCGCAGCGGCGACGATTTCTCGCTCTACCGCATCAACCCTCTGGCTTTCGCGCGCGACCACGCGATCTCCGAGGCCGAAAGCATCGATCTCTTTCTCCATGCGACACGCAGCGGCCTGTTCGAGATGAGCTGGGACGTCGTCTGTCCCCAATCCGGCATGGTGCTCGACAGTTTCGGCGCGCTGCGGACGTTGAAGACCCACTATGTCTGCGGCCTTTGTGACGTCTCCGGCGAAACCGACCTCGACGATTTTATCGAGGTGACCTTCACCGTGTCGCCGAAGTTGCGCCGGCTGCCGTTTCACGATCCGGGCTCGCTTTCGGTCGAGGATTTTCACTGGAAGGCGCGGTTTCTCAGTGATGCGCGGCTGCCCGGCCAGCAGGCCCGCTTTCTCGATGTCCTCAAGGGAATGGTGCGCGGCCTGACCTTTCTGGCGCCGGGGTCGGTCACGACGGTGAGGGCGGAGCTCGGGCCCGGGGCGCTCGCCGGCATAAATGTGCAGACCCAGGCGAGCTTCGCGCTGCCGGTGGCAGGCGAGCCCGTGACGGTGCCGACGCTCCTGCGCGTCCGATATGACGGGCAGCGGTTCTCCGCTTCGCTGCCAGCGGTGCGGCCCGGCCCTGTCATCATTGAAATCGAGAGCTCGGCGGCCATGCGCGGCTCGCTGCTGCTGATCAACTGGCCGCCGGAGATCCTGGCGCAGACGACCAAGCCGGTTCTCGACTTCGATCCCTACATGTCGGGCGGCATGCTGCTGGCACGCCAGACCTTCCGGCGCCTGTTCCGCTCCGAGCGCGTCGACGAGAGGGAAGGGCTCGGCATCCGCCAGGTGACGTTGCTCTTCACCGATCTCAAGGGTTCGACCGCGATGTACGAACGGCTCGGCGATCTCAACGCCTATGCGCTCGTGCGCGAACATTTCGCCTTGCTCGGCGCCACGGTGCAGGAGCATTCGGGCGCAATTGTCAAGACGATCGGCGATGCCGTGATGGCTGCCTTCTCCCGCCCGGCCGATGCGGTTTCGGCGGCGCTGCATATGCTTGGGGAAATCGAGCGTTTCAACAGCGAACATGGCGATCCCAGCATCATCCTGAAGATCGGCGCCCATTGCGGCCCGTCCATTGCCGTGACCTTGAACGACAACCTCGATTATTTCGGACAGACCGTCAATGTCGCTGCCCGGGTGCAGTCGCTGGCCGATGCCGGCGAGATTTGCATTTCCGAAGCGCTGTTTTCGGCACCTGGTGTCGCCCAGTTGCTTTCCGGCCACAGGCTGGCCGCCTTCGACGCCCCGCTGCGGGGCGTCGAGGGAACGGCATGCGTATACCGGGTGATGCCGGGTTAGATCTGACGCGAGGAGGCAACACTTGCGACCGCCTTGCCCGGATCGCCTGAGCCGGCAATTATTTCGCGAGCACGATATGGGTGGCGTGTTCGCTGGCGACATGTTCGGTGACGCGGAAGCCGAGATCCAGCAGGTCGATGCCTGAAAACATTGCTTCGCCTTTGCCGAGCATGACGGGGCGACGGCGAAGTGCAGTTCATCGATCAGGCCGGCCTGCAGATATTGCCGGACAGTGCTGACGCCGCCGCCGATCTTGACGTCCTTGTCGCCCGCGGCGGCCGTCGCCTTGTCGAGCGCTTCCTCGATGCCCCCGGTGATGAAGTGGAAGGTCGTGCCGCCCTCCATGACGATCGGCTCGCGCGGGTAATGGGTGAGGATGTAAGTCGGCGCATGGTAAGGCGGGTTCGGACCCCACCAGCCTTTCCAGGCATCGTCCGGCCACTCGCCGCGGATCGGGCCGAACATGTTGCGGCCGAGGATGAAGGCGCCGAAACCGGCCATGGCGCGGGCGGCATAATCCTGGTCTATGCCTTCAGAGCCGTCGTCCTTGCCCATCATGGCGCGGAAGGTGCGGGTATGGAAGAACCATTGGAACATTTCCGGCCCCCGCTTTCCCAGGGGGTCATTCAGGCTCTGCTCCGGGCCGGCGCCGAAACCGTCCACGGAAACGGAAAACCCTGCAACGCGCACCTTGGCCATGCTGTCCTCCATATGATTGCAATATGAAACTAGTTGTTTTCTCCCATAAGTGATCCTATAATGCAACTGGTTTTTACAGGAGATACTTTGTGGATATCGAATTGCGGTCTGGCTGCCCGATCAACCTGACAATGGAAGTGCTGGGTGACCGGTGGAGCCTGATCATCATCCGCGACATCATGTTCGGCAACCGCCGGCATTTCCGCGACCTGCTCAACAATTCGGAGGAGGGAATCGCTTCCAATATTCTGGCGGCGCGGCTGAAGCGGCTGCTTTCGCTCGGCTTCATCAGCAAGCGGGACGATCCGAGCCACAGCCAGAAGGCGATCTACAGCCTGACGGAGCCGGCAATCCAGCTCGTGCCCGTCTTCGCCATGATCGGCGCCTGGGGCAGGCGTCACCTGCCGGTGACGGAGGATCTCAGCATTCGCGCGCAGCTTCTCGAAGAGGGCGGGCAGCCGCTCTGGGACGAATTCATGGAGGATCTCCGGCAGATCCATATCGTCGATCCGGTGGCAGGAGCGAACGGGACGGTCACCTCGCCAGTGCTGGCGCGGCTGACGGCGGCGTTTCTGGAGGTGCGGGAGAAGTTGGCGGCTGGGGGGGCGTAGGCAAGGAGCGATATTGGAGGGGGCTGCACGGCACGCCTTCCATCTTCGCTGGCCGGAAAAAGCCAATTACGGTCAATCTTCAATTGTCATTGTCGTTTCCTTTGGCCGAGCTTCGTATCTACCTCACGAACAATATAATCAGCGGCCCGGCCAGCAGGCTGGCGAGGATGAAGGCGGAGAGCAGGTAGGTTTCGAGGAGGCGGAGGACGGATTTGAGACGGATCATCTTGAGGTCCTGCATTGTGCTGCCTGATCCTCGGTAGCAACAATTGCAGCAGCATGACCGGCTGCCTTTCAAGTTCCGCAATGTTGCTGCAACCCTCGCGGCAGAGACAGGGGCGCAAGGGTTGGTTGGGCGATGCGGATTCTGCTGATTGAGGATGAGAAGGAGCTGGCTGAAGCGCTGACTGCGGCGCTCGGCAAGCATGGGATCGTGACCGATCACACGGTGCATCTTGCCGATGCCGTGGAGCTGACGCGGCAGAACCCCTATGACGCGATTCTGCTCGACCGGCGCCTGCCCGACGGCGAGGGGCTGCGCTTCATTCCGGAGCTGAGGCGCACCGGCAAGGATACGCCGATCATCGTGCTGACGGCGCTGAACGCGCCGAAGGAGCGAGTGGAAGGGCTCGATCTCGGCGCCGACGACTATCTCGGCAAGCCGTTCCTTGTGGAGGAACTGATGGCGCGGCTGCGGGCCGTGCTGCGGCGGCCGCCGAACCTTTCCGAACTGAAGATCATCGCCGGGAGGATGGTGATCGATCCCCTGCATTTGAGCGTCACCGTCGGCGAGACGCCGCTCGATCTGCCGCGGCGCGAGCTTCTGGTGCTCGCCGCGCTCGCCAGGCGCAAGGAAAAGACCGTGCTGCGCTCGACGCTGGAGGCGGCCGTCTACAACTATGAAGAAGAGATCCAGTCGAACGCACTCGACGCCCATATATCGCGGCTGCGCAAGCGGCTTGCCGATGCCGGTGCGGAGGTCTCGATCCATAATATCCGCGGCGTCGGCTATCTCCTGAAGGAAGAATGATGGGCGGGGCAGGGAACACCAATCCGTCGCTCTGGTGGCGGCTCAGTTGGCAGCTCAGCCTGGTCTTCGTCGGCGTGGTGACGGCGGTGATCATCGGGCTCTGCTTCTATGGCGCGTCGATCCTCTCTCCGAATGTCGCGCTGGAGGATCATATCACCGCGGTCCTGGCTCCAGCCGTCTCGCTCGATGCCGAGGGACGGCTCGAAATAAGGAATACGCCGGAGCTTGATGCGCTCAAGCAGCAATATGACGGGCTCTGGTATGTCGCGGCGACGCCGAACGGCTCCTTCGTGTCGTACGGGACCATTCCCCCTGTTTACGCCGAGCTTGTACGTCTGACCTATTTGTTTGAAGGAGCCGATATCAGGGGATCGGCCGGCACAAACGAGATCGCCTCGGTGGAAAGCGTGGAAACCGGCATCGGTGAGCTGCGTGTGCTTTTCGGCGGTGTCGCGGACAAGGGCTGGCCAATTTTCACGCTGATGAGCAACGCCTATGCGATTTACGGTCCGCTGCTCGCCATTGCCTTGCCCGCGGTTTTCTTCACCGTTCCCAGGATCATCCGGAGGGGCCTTGCCAGCGTCAGCGAGGTTGCCCGCAAAGCCTCGGAGATCGAGCCGCGCCGCTACGATGCGCGCCTGCCGCTGGACGGCATTCCGAGGGAGGTCGCGCCGCTGGTGGTTGCCTTCAACGAGGCGCTCGGCCGGCTGGAAATCGAGTTCCGCAAGCGGCAGCACTTCCTGATGGACGCGGCGCATGAGCTGAGGACGCCAATCGCGATCATGCAGACCAGGATCGACGGAACGGCGGAGGGGCAGGACCGCAGGCGATTGCTCGACGATGTCGCGCGCCTGGCGGAGACGGCCGAACAGTTGCTCGATTTCGAGCGCAACGACCAGGCGAGCGATCTCCAGGAGACCGTCGATCTCGTCGAGATCGCGCGCGGTGTGGTGGCCGATCTTGCGCCGCTGGCGATCGGCGCCGGCTACCAGATCTCGTTTCAGAGTGAGGTCGAGAGTCTGAAGCGCAAGGGCAGCCCTTCGGCGCTGCCGCGGGCCGTCAGCAATCTGGTGCGCAACGCCATCGACCATGGCGGCGGTAGAGGCATGATCACGGTCTCAGTCTCGGATATAGGCGGCGGGCGGATCAGCGTCACCGACGTAGGGCCGGGCATTCCGGCCGAGCACCGGGAACTGGTGTTCGAGCCCTTCTACCGGGTTACTCCGAAGAGCACGGGGGCAGGCCTCGGCCTCAGCCTCGTCAAGCAGATAGCTTTGAACCATGGCGGCGAGGTCCGCATCGCGAGCGCTGCTGCCGGCACCGAGGTGGCGATACAATTCAGATGACGCCGGTTGTTTCCGGAAGCCGATGCTGCCGGAAACAATGTAATGCTGCGGCAATTCTTCGCCGCCAATTTCCCCGCACATTATCGGCGACGGAGGCCATGCAGAGTGCGCAGCAATCCCTTTATTTCATCCTTTTCAAAGGCTTCGAAATTGGTGTCTCTGGCATTGCCGCTGGCGCTGGCCGCGGCCGCGGCCGGGTGCAGCTCGGTACCGCTCAAGGAGAGTGGGACGCTCTCCACCTATTCCAATCTCGGTGCGCCGAAGGGCAAGCTTTCGAAATCGCGCGTCTATGTCGATGGCCTCAATCTCGCCCCGATAAAGACGGTCGCCATCGAGCCGACGCGCTTCGGCTTCGCTGCGGCAAGCCGGATCAAATCGCCGGCCGACCGGGCGATGGTCTCGAACGCGCTCGACCGGGCGCTCTGCATTTCCCTGAGCGACAGGTACCAGATGGTGGCGGCAGGCGAGAGCGCGGACCTGACGATCCGCTCGATGGTCACCGACATTGTGCCGACCAACAAGACGATGGCGGGGGTTTCCACGGTCGTGACCGTCGGCACGGGCTTTGCGCTGCCGGTCGGCGTGCCGCGCCTGCCTGTCGGACTCGGCGGGCTGGCGGTGGAAGCCGAGGCGGTCGACAAATCGGGCGCGCAGCGGGCGGCGATGGTCTGGGCGCGCGGGGCAAACTCGCTGCAGAACAATCCGCGCGTTTCCGAGGTGGGCGATGCCTACGGCCTGGCTTCCAAGTTCGGCAGCGAATTTTCCCGCATGTTAATCGCAGGCAAGGAGCCGAAGGGATTGGACCTCTCGCTTCCCTCGCGCCAGCGGATGAAATCCTGGCTCGGCGGCAAGCCGAAATACGTCGCCTGCGATGCCTTCGGCCGTGAGCCTGGGCTGGTCGGCGCCGTCGCCGCCAAATATGGCGCGCCGCCGCAATGGACGGAAAAGAAGCCGAAGCCGGCCGCCGCTTATTGACCGCGTGCTCAGCCAACCCGAAGGCTGGGCTGACGGGACGGACGGAGCCGGGACGGAAAAGCCGTGCTCCGTCCGTCTTTTGCAGGTATTTTTCTTGGGCGTGTGACAGCAAAAAGCCCCGCATCTTGATGCGGGGCTGGCTGTTGGGATTGTCATACCCGATCAGCGGCACTGACGGCGCGGACCGTAATTTGGCTGATAGGTATTGTCATACGCGCGATAGGACCGGTAGCGGCTATAGCAATATTCGGCGTGCGAGCCGTAGCCGCGCGAACTGTAGGCACGCGGCTGCGAAGCGATGATGCCGCCGATAATGGCGCCTGCCGCCAGGCCGCCGATGATGGCGCCGGTGTTGTCGTGGTGGCGCCGCCATCTGCGGTCATAGCGGCGGTCCCATCCGTACCGGTCATCGCGGTAGTAGTCTCGGTCGCGATAGTAGTGACGGTCACGGTAGTAACGGCGATCGCTGTAATGTCTGCGCCTGTCGCCATAGCGCGAGCAGACGATCGAGAACCTGCTGCAGCCGACGGTCATGATCCGGGCATCGGTATCGCCCGGCACCGGCTGGGCGGCCGATTGAACTGGGCTCGGCACGAAGGCCGGGCCTGCCGAAACAGGCGTTCCGGAGAAAGCCGTCGCTATCGACAGGGCAATGATGGCGAATCTGTTCATGTCACTCACCATGAGTCACGGATGTATCGGGGGATAACGCGGATTAAGGAAATAAGTTTCAATTTGGGACGCGGGACGCGGATCTATGTGCGTCTTCGCTAACGCAGTCGGATGCTGGCCGAGACCTGACCAGGGAGATGCATGACGCATTCTCCGGTTCTGGGCGAATATCAGCAGAAGATGATCGTGCCGAAATTCGGCAAGAAGTTCAAATTGCAAGTAGATACTAAACCAGTTCTTATAGCGGTGCTGCTTCAATACCTGGCATGTAACGGCGTCACTCTCATGTCAGAAAGACTATCATGCAGCTCTCCAGAATCATCGGCCTTCTCTGTCTCTCCACAACCCTGGCGCTTACGCCGCTCAGCATCGTATTTACCGATCTTTCGCCTGCCTTCGCCAAGGGTGGCGGCAACGGCGGCAACGGCGGCGGTGGCGGCAACGGCGGCGGTGGAGGCAACGGTGGAGGCGGCGGCAACGGAGGCGGCGGCGGGAGTGGTAGCGGAAACAGCGGCGGCGGCCATGGCGGCGGCAGCAGCAGCCATGGCAGCGGCAGCGGAAACGGAAGCACCAAATCGGGAGGAAAGGCTGAAAACGGCCGCGGTGCCAACAAGTCCACCGGCAAGACGGGCAAAACAAATACGACCAAGCAGGGTGTGACTGCGAAGGGCGCCGGCAAGAAGACGACTTCTGCGAAAGCGCCTGCGGAAAAACCGGCAAAGAAACAGGCGGCACAGCTTGCCGGTCTCAATTCCCTTAAGCGCAATTTCCATGCCCTCATGAAGACCGCGGATCCGCGCATGGCTGGAATCGCGGCATTCGCAACAGCCTATGCGCAGTATGAGATGGCCAACGGCGTTGCTCCGCCAGCCGACGATCCGCTCCTGGGTGATGCGGCGCTCACGGCAGCGCTTGCTGCCGCGACCAAGACGGGCACGGTCACTCCGGAAACCTTGAGCTGGGCAAAGGACGCACTCGGCGTCGGAGCGGCCGTTGGCACGATTGACCAGATGCGGGAGACCATGGCGGCGCAGGCCCCGGCGGCGGAAACCCCTGCAGAGGGAACTGTAACCGAGACTAGCGATGCAGTCGAGGGTAGCGAGACGACAGATCCTGCCGTGACCGCGGAAACGTCGGAAGCCGACACCGGCAGCGTGGAAGAGGTATCGGGAACGACCGAATCCGCGCCGGCCATCGATCCGACTGAAACGTCGGCGCCAACGAACGCCGAAACCACCGGCCTCTGATCACGGGCCTGGGATGACCTTCGCGATCAGCCTCGCTTGCCGCCGGCAAGCAGGCGAAGCTGGGTCTCGTCATGCACACCCTGCCGGTAAAGCTCGATGATGAGGGCGCCGAGACGATCGGCTTCCTCACTTGACCTGTCGATATCGAGCCCGCTGCAAAGGGCTTCGTGGACACGCCTGCAAACAGCTAGGTCCTCCGAAGCGAGCGGTTCGTCACGCGTGCTGAACAGCTTGTCTGACATCGCAGTTTGCCCTTTTTCGATGCCGTGAATCGCTATTGCGAGAAAAGATAATTTCGCAGACCTTGCTCCGCAAGATGGGCGAACGTCTGAAATAAAAAACCAATGCAACGCTTCAAGATGTTGCAGCGCCCTATGCGCGTCCAAAAAAACGCGCGGCGTTGAAATCGAGGCGCGCAAAGACGCGGGCGAGGGCATGGAGATGGGCGGACTGACGGCATCGGCGCAGATCTACCTGGTTGCCGGGTCCTTGCCGCCTTGCTGCGACAAGCGCAGTTCTTTCAGCCGCTTGGTCTTTTCCCGACGAGCCCGCTGCTCCGCCTCGATGGTTTCCTTGGCGGCTCGCTCGGTATTTTCGAAACGATCCTGCCGATAAGCCTTTGATGAGGGTTCGCGTTCTCTTTTCATGGCCGCTAAACGCAAATTGGCGAAAACGGTTTCATGCCAAAGCCGTTTTACCAGAAAACGGCATGGCCGTCGGGCGCCTCTTCAGCGCCCGGCGGCCTGGGCATCAGCCCTTGAGGAAGGCGAGGATGTCGGGGTTTATGATATCCGCATGGGTGGTGCACATGCCGTGCGGGAGTTTCTCGTAGACCTTGAGCGTGGCGTTCTGCAGCAGCTTGGACGAGAGCAGCGCGGAGGCGGCGATCGGCACGATCTGGTCGTCGTCGCCATGCATGACGAGGGTCGGCACGATGATGATCTTCAGATCCTCGGTGAAGTCGGTTTCCGAGAACACCTTGATCCCTTCATAATGCGCCTTGGCGCCGCCCATCATGCCCTGGCGCCACCAATTGTTGATGATTGGTTCCGACACTTTCGCGTCCGGCCGGTTGAAGCCGTAAAACGGGCCGGCCGGCAGATCATGGTAGAACTGCGAGCGATTGGCGGCGAGCTGCTGGCGCAGGCCGTCGAAAACGTCGATCGGCAGACCGCCGGGATTGGCATCTGTCTTGACCATGAGCGGCGGCACGGCGCCGATGATGACGAGCTTGGCAACGCGGCCCTGCGGCTGGCCGTGGCGAGCGACATAATGGGTCGCTTCGCCGCCGCCGGTGGAGTGGCCGACATGAACGGTGTTCCTGAGATCGAGATGCTCGACGACAGCTGCGGCATCGGCGGCGTAATGATCCATGTCGTGGCCGTCGCCGACCTGAGTGGAGCGGCCGTGGCCGCGCCGATCATGGGCGACGACGCGGTAGCCCTTCTCGAGGAAGAACAACATCTGGGCGTCCCAGTCGTCGGCGCTCAGCGGCCAGCCGTGGTGGAACATGATCGGCTGGGCGGTCTTCGGCCCCCAATCCTTGTAAAAAATCTCGACGCCGTCCTTGGTGGTGACTGTGCTCATGTCATGACTCCTTGATTGATCGGATTGGACTAAAACAGACCGTTGCAGACGGGATCGGCAAGGCCCACGAGCAACCGTTACGCCGGTGGCCGGAGAACCGCGTCTGCGCAGATCAATATCGACTCAAGATAGAATGATGCGCTTGTTGAACACCTAGTTCTATTCCATTGATATGACGAAGTTTTAATAGGTATATATCGTACTAGGCGCCTATCCTTCCGGTTGCGGCGACAGGACATGGCGCGCCTTGCCTGACTGCATCGTGCTGCGAACATTCGTTTGACCCCCGGCATCTCGGTCGCGGCAAGCGGCTGAGATCCGGTGATGTCAGCAATGAGCCACGTTATCTCCAATCGTTCAATATATCTGTCGCGGTAGTTCGATATATCTGTTCGCCTAGGGTCGCGTTCTCTCCTGTTGTGCCGGGATTGCAGGCTGCGCTCGCGCTCACTTGAACGCGGATCGACGCCCAACCATCTATTTCTCTCAAACAGCGCCATGGCGAACGATCGCAATCGCGATTGCTTTGCCGGCGGCGGGACGGCCGTTGCTGCCGCCAGAGGATCAGATCATGGGTTACATGGATAAGGACATCGCCCCGCAGGATGACGGGGCGCTGATCGATGCCTATTCGCAATCGATCGCAGCCGCCGTCGACATGGTCGGGCCGGCGGTAAGCCGGATCGAGCGGGTGGGAGGCCGGCAGGGGCACGGGTCGGGCTTTGCCGTCTCGCCCGATGGCCTGATCGTCACCAACAGCCATGTCGTCGACGACGCCAAGCTCGTTCGCATCACGACGCCGGACGGATTCATCACCGAGGGGCGTGTGCTCGGCCGCGATGTCGATACCGATATCGCCCTTGTTCGGGCCAATGCGAGCACCGGGACCTGGGCGAAGCTCGGGGACTCCCAGCGCCTGCGCAGGGGTCATATCGCGATTGCGATCGGAAACCCGCTGGGCTTCGAATGGACCGTCACTGCCGGCATCGTCTCGGCGCTCGGCCGCTCGATGCGGGCGGCAAGCGGCCGGCTGATGGAAGATGTCATCCAGACCGACGCCGCGCTCAATCCCGGCAACTCCGGCGGGCCGCTGGTGTCTTCGGGTGGCGAGGTCATCGGCGTCAACACCGCCGTGATTCAGGGCGCGCAGAGCATTGCCTTTGCCGTGGCCTCGAATACGGCCAATTTCGTCGTCTCGGAAATCCTCCGCTACGGCCAGGTGCGGCGTGCTTTCATCGGAATTGCCGGCGACACGATCGTGCTGCCGCGCCGGGTCGCGCTAGCGGCGGGAACGGTGCTAACGACCTCTGTTCGCATCCGGCGTGTCGAGCCGGACGGGCCGGCGGCAAAGGGCGGGCTGCAGGAGGGCGATTATATCCTCGCCATTGACGCCAGCCCGGTCGGCGGCGTCGACGATATTGTCAGACTGATGGATGGCAGCCGGATCGGCAAAGAAACGGAAATCCTGGTGTTCTCGGTGGCCGGCCGGATCGAGAAGAAGATCTTGCTGCCGATTGCGCGGTCTTAAGCCGTGGGTAGCGACGAAGGCATAACGTTACGTCAGGCGCTGACCGCTTCCTGCTCCGCTCCGGAAAAATCCACGGCCGCGAAGGCTGCCGCCAGCACCTCCGGTCCGGCGCCGCTTTTTGCCGCGTCGGTGGAGAGGATCTGGCGGTAGCGCCGGGCGCCGGGCAGGCCGGTGAAAAGGCCGACCATGTGGCGGGCGACGTGCTGCAGCCGGCCGCCGCCGGCGATATGGCGCTCGGCATAGGCCATCATCCGCCCGCACAGCGCCTGCCAGTCGGGTTCGGCCGCCGGCGCGCCGAAGAAGCGGTGGTCGACGTCGGCAAGCACAGCCGCATTCTGGTAGGCCGCCCGGCCGAGCATGACGCCGTCGACATGGGTGAGGTGGCTCGCGGCCTCGTCGAGCGTGCGGATGCCGCCGTTGATGCCGATGAAAACCTCGGGCCAGCGCTGTTTCATCCGGTAGACGATCTCGTAGTCGAGCGGCGGGATCTCGCGGTTCTCCTTCGGGCTGAGGCCCTTCAGCCAGGCCTTGCGCGCGTGGATCCAGATCGCATCGGCGCCGGCATCGAGAACACGAGAAATAAGCGCGGGTAGGGCCACTTCCGGCTCCTGCTCGTCGACGCCGATGCGGCATTTCACCGTCACCGGCGCGGTCGCGACGGCCTTCATCGCCGCGACGCATGCGGCCACCGTCTCCGGCGTCAGCATCAGGCAGGCGCCGAAGGTGCCCGATTGCACGCGGTCGGAGGGGCAGCCGACATTAAGGTTGATCTCGTCATAGCCATAGGGTTCGGCGATCTTCACCGTCTCGGCAAGCTTGTCCGGATCCGATCCGCCGAGCTGCAGCGCCAGCGGATGTTCGGCCACGTCATGGCCGAGCAGCCGCTCGCGCGGGCCGTGGATGATCGCATCGGCGACCACCATCTCGGTATAGAGCAGCGCCTGGCGGCTGATCTGGCGGTGGAAATAGCGGCAATGCCGATCCGTCCAGTCGATCATCGGGGCGACCGCAAAAATCGGCCTTTTCTGCGTCATCGACGTTTCTTGTTCCTTTGGTCGCAGGCTGCCGTGGCAGGGCGCCGTTCCTGCCGCGCGCCGGCGGGTTATCATAAAGGGCGCATATAACACTTGCCGGTGCGATCGACAAATTCGCAAGCGTAAACGAAAACGGCGCCCCTTGCGGAGCGCCGTTCATGCCGCAGAAAGCGGAAATCTGACTTACGAAGCCGAGATGTTGACGGCCTTCGGGCCCTTGCCCATGCGGTCCGGCTCGGTGTCGAAGGTAACCTGCTGGCCTTCGCGCAGCGACTGGATGCCAGAAGCCTGCAGCGCGGAGATGTGGACGAAAACGTCCTTTGCGCCGCCGTCCGGCGTGATGAAACCAAAACCCTTGTCCTGGTTGAAGAATTTTACGGTGCCTTTGGTGGCCATTGGGATCGTCCTTTTCCCTTAGTCTGTCTAGTATCCGCGCCCCCGAGGGGAAGCGGACGGCTTTAGCTTTCGCCCCGAATCGATGGGACGAAGGGTCAGTCGGAGAAGTCACGTACGGGGAAAGAACGTCTACGCAGGCGGGTATTCCCGCGTCTCCTTCCGTAACGGAAGGGATTGCCACATCAGTCCAGTCACCGGCATGCTAATGCCCGAGTAGGTGGATTCGTGCCATCATTTCGGTCAAAAGGCAAGCGCCATTATTGTGGCATGCCGCTTATCGTGACAGGAAATGCCGAAGATTCAGATACTTGACGAAAAGTTGGCAGATGCTTGCACGGCTGTGCCATAGCGGGATCGGCGTGCCGAAACGGAACGAGGCGATGCGCAGCAACCCTGCATTGCTCTTTACTCGCGCTCGGTGCATGCGCTGTCTCGTTGCCGACATGCCGGGCACGCTTCTCTGACGAGCAGAAGAGGGCAGCGCGCTTGGGTTTGCCGCCGCCTACTGCGCATCCCCCAACAGCGCGGTCAGGCTCCAGGGAGCATCGCCTTTCTGATTGGCGATGTCGTCGACCTTCCAGCCGCCGTGCTCGCGCACCAAAGTGTAGAACAGCGTGACTTCCTCGCCGTTTTTGAACTGCACTTCCACTTCGGCCTTGTCGTCCAGTAGGATCGGCTGGCCGATCCGGACGTTGCTCGCTTCGCCGTCCTGGCCTGCAATGACAGGATCGAAATCGACCGCGCCGACATCACCCTCCGGCGTGTTGTCGAGATCTGCCTGGAGAAGCCTGTTCAGGTGGTCGGAAAAGAAGATCGAATAGGGCGAGGGCGCCTCGGCGTCGCTTCTATCGGTGTCGTAGCTGTAAAGCGCCTTGAGCAGCGCTTTCGGCGTCTTGTAGGTCTCCGCCGCGGCGGGCAGGGCCGCGAAGGCCGAGACGGCAAGGGCGAGGATGAATGTGGACAGACGCATGCAGGCTCTCCTCGGATGGGTGGAGAATCATAGCCGAAACGAGCGTCAACGTGGAGCGGCATTTTCGGAGGGTACAGCATGGCCGCCGGCCCGGCCGTTTCCGGGCGGTGCCCGCGACGACCGCCGGAAGAGTCTCACCGGTGGGGCTCGCAAGACTGCTAACCCCACCGGTGTTGACAGCCGCCTACGACGCATCTCTGGTTGGCGGCAACTGTCGTGCTAGACCAGCGCCTCATGTGCGAGGTTCGGAGACGACAGCTCGAAGACGTCCTTTACGGCCAGCGTGAAGTCGTGGCTGGTGGCGTTGCCGGCGGCGTCATAGGCCTCGGCGGTGAAGGTCAGGCTGTGGGTGCTTTCGTAGTCGATCGCCGCCTTGGTCTGGATCTTGTTGCCGACGAGCTTGAAGATGCCGTCGGCATTATCGGTCAGCCGCCACTTGACCACGCCGCCTTCCGGATCGACGGCGGAGAGCAGGCCGACCGAGGTGCCGATCGCGACATTCTCGGAGATCGAGCTGCGCGAGAAGGAGAGCTTGATCGGCGCTTGGTTGACCGGGGCCTCGTTGACGTCGAGCACGTTGATGGTGATGTCCTTCTCGACGGTGACCTTACCGTCGGAGACCGCCACCTTGATCGTGTGCGACTTGGCCGTCTCGTAGTCCAGCGCCTTCGAGGTGACGATGCGGTTGCCCTTCAGCCGGAAGTGGTCGCCGGCGCCGTCGATGAGCGTGTAGGTGAGGGCGTCGCCATCGGCGTCCTTGGCGCTGAGCAGGCCGACCGTCGTCCAGATCGGGGTGCTCTCGGAAAGGGCGGTTTTCGAGAGCTGAATATTGGTCGGTGCGGCGTTGTGATCGGCCGTGAACCTTCCCTTGGTGAAATCGTAGACGCCATCGGCAAAACGTGCGAACTCGACGTTATTTAGCGTATCCGTCCCTTCCTTGGCGCTCGTCAGAATGTGATCGCCATTGTTCGTCGAGAAGGAGTAGTTGGCGAAATTGCTGGAGAAGACCGCCGTGTCGATGCCGGCGCCGCCAAACAGCACGTCGTTGCCCGCGCCGCCTTCGAACCTGTCGTTGCCGTCAGTCCCGAAGAAATAGTCGTCGCCGGCGCCGGTCTTGACGTCCATGCCGAAGGCGCTGCCGAAAATATCGACGTGGTGGTTTGCCAGCTCGTCGGAGAGGTCGACATGGGCGCTGTCCGTCAATACCAAGGAGAGTACGTCGCTCTCATAGCCCAGCTTGTCATATATGACGATCTTGTCGAAGCTATCGAATTGGGCGGCCGAAGCGAAAACCTGGGCTCCTGCTGTTTCAAGAATTTCGACGTTTTTGATCGTGAATCCGGCAAGCCCGATGAACTCCTCTCCAGGGCCTAAAGTCGGCTCGATCACACGCAGCGTATCCGTGCCGGCGCCGCCATCGATCGTTCCGGAAAGCGCGGAAGAGTGTGTCTGCAGGTTGATGGCATCATTGCCATCGCCGGCGTCAATGTCGAAGATTTCAGGAGCGGTGGACACATTGTCGCCGTCGGTGATCTTGTCATCGCCCGCGCCAGCCCTGATGATGTCATTTCCAGCGCCGCCGAAAATCTGGTCATTGCCCGCGCCGCCGTCGAGAATGTCGTTACCACCAGCGCCGGTCAACCGGTCATTGCCGCCGCCGGTCCTGACGTCGATGCCGAAGGCGGTGCCTTTGATCTCCGCCCCACGGTTTGCAAGTTCTTCGGAAAGATCGAGATGCGCGCTGTCGGTCAACGTCAGCTGGGCGAGGAGGTTGCTCTCGCCCTCGTTATAAACAATTTTTTCGAAGCTCTCGAACTGCGCGGCCGACCCGGAAACCATCGACCCCGCGGTTTCAAGAATTTCGACATTCTTGACCGTCAGGCCGGTCAGCTTGGAAGTCTGCAGCTTGTCGGTGCCGGCGCCCCCGTCGATTATTCCGGAAAATGCGACAGCGTAGGTCTCTAAGTCGATGCTATCATTGCCGTCGCCTGCATCAATATCGAAGACTCCGGATCCTTCGATGGAAAAGACATCGCCATCGACGATTATATCGTCGCCCGTTCCGCCTCGGATGACGTCATTTCCGGCCCTACCGTAGATATAGTCGTTGCCCTCACCACCGATCAGCAAGTCATTTCCGTCCTTGCCGTCTAAGACATCATTTCCCACGCCTGCGTTGAAAATATCGTTGCCGTCCGTTCCGTACAAGCGGTCTTCGCTGCTCCCGGTCGTGACGTCGATGCCCGAGACTCTGCCATAGATGTGCACTGTGCCGCTTGCCAGTTCGTCGGAGAGGTCAACATGGGAGCCATCTGTCAAGCTCACGGTGATGTCCATGCCTTGATACTGACTGACGATCTTGTCGAAGCTTTCGAGCTGTGCGGCCGATGCGAGCACAGTTTGTGGCCCGGTCTCGAGGATTTCGAAGTTCTTGATCGTCAGGCCCGTGATATCGGCGGCTTGCAGTTTGTCGGTGCCGGCGCCGCCGTCGACTGTTCCGGATACCGTAGTGAACATACCCTTCGATACAGCCACGGTGTCATTGCCAATACCGCCATCGATATTGAAAGTCTCAGGAACGTCCGAAAAAAAATCGCCATCAACAATTGTGTCGTCGCCCGCGCCCCCTTTGATGACGTCATTGCCGAGGCCGCCGAACAGCCGGTCATTTCCGTCCCCACCATTCAGCGTGTCATTGCCGGTTTCGCCATTGATCAAATCGTTGCCGATTCCGCCGTTCAGCGTGTCTGCCCCGCCGCCAGCCAGTATGGTGTCGTTGCCTGCGCCGGTTGTGATGACATTGGCGCTGCTTGAGCCTGTCACCGCTGCGGAAACCGATCCCAGCTCATCGGCAAGGTCTGAGGCGCCCGAACCCGAAATTTGGAGGGTGACAGCGGCCAGAGGATTAGCTTCGGAGTAGCGGATCACGTCGTAAGCTTCGAACTCGGCACCGGTTTTGGTAATCGGTGCGCCGTTCGTATTCAGAACATTCAAGGCCATATTCAAACTTTCCAAAAGATGTGTTGCTCTCTGAAAGAGCGGATGACGGGACGGTGGCCGCCGCATTCGGAGATTCGGCCGCCGTAAGTTGGAAGCTGCCAGCACTGGAGCGGTGCTGGTTTAAGCGGGGCGCGCCGACGCATTCAGTCGGCGCGGCTGATTTGATCGAGCCGTTCGGAGGTTGGTCCGCGTCCAAGGGCGCAGGGTGCGCCCTTGATCGGTAGCGGCGCGGGCTAGATCAAGGCGTCGTGCAGCAGGCTTGACGGCTCGAAGACGTCCTTCACGGCCAGCGTGAAGTCGTGGCTGGTGACGTTGCCGGCGGCGTCATAGGCCTCGGCGGTGAAGGTCAGGCTGTGGGTGCTTTCGTAGTCGATCGCCGCCTTGGTCTGGATCTTGTTGCCGACGAGCTTGAAGATGCCGTCGGCATTATCGGTCAGCCGCCACTTGACCACGCCGCCTTCCGGATCGACGGCGGAGAGCAGGCCGACCGAGGTGCCGATCGCGACATTCTCGGAGATCGAGCTGCGCGAGAAGGAGAGCTTGATCGGCGCTTGGTTGACCGGGGCCTCGTTGACGTCGAGCACGTTGATGGTGATGTCCTTCTCGACGGTGACCTTACCGTCGGAGACCGCCACCTTGATCGTGTGCGACTTGGCCGTCTCGTAGTCCAGCGCCTTCGAGGTGACGATGCGGTTGCCCTTCAGGCGGAAGTGATCGCCGGCGCCGTCGATGAGCGTGTAGGTGAGGGCGTCGCCATCGGCGTCCTTGGCGCTGAGCAGGCCGACCGTCGTCCAGATCGGTGTGTCCTCGGACAGCGCGGTTTTCGAGAGCTGGATACTGGTCGGCGTGGCGTTGCTCTTGGGCGTGAAGACTTCCGTGGCGAAATCATAAACGCCATCGGCAAACCGCGCAAATTCGATGCCTTTCAGCGTATCCGTCCCTTCCGCGGCGCTTGTCACGACGTGATTGCCATTGTCGAGCGCGAGGGAATAATTGGCGAAATTGCCTGAGAATATCGCGGTGTCGGTGCCGGCGCCGCCATCGATGGCATCGTCGCTGGCGCCGCCGGTCAATTTGTCATCGCCGGCATTGCCATTGAGAACATCGTTGCCGCCGCTGCCGTCGAAAATGTCGTTGCCGTCGGTGCCAGTAAACTCGTCGTCGCCGCTACCTGCCTTGACGTCAATGCCGGAGGCGTGGCCATCGATGAAAGCTCCGAGATTTCCCAGTTCGTCGGAGAGATCGAGATGAGCGCTGTCCGTCAGAGCCACCGCTGCCCGAAAGTCGCCGAATGGATCGGTTGACCAGACGATCTTGTCGAAGCTTTCGAGCTGCGCGCTCGAACCGGCGACCGACCATCCGGCGGTTTCAAGAATCTCGACGTTCTTGATCGTCAGGCCCTGGAGCGAGCTTATCTGCAACGTATCGATCCCGGCGCCGCCATCGATCGTTCCGGAATTCATTGGGGCGAATGTCTCAAGAGTTATGGCATCGCTACCGTCGCCCGCATCGATATCAACCACTTCAGAGGCAAGACCAAAAAGCTCACCATCCGAGATCGTATCGTTACCCGCGCCGCCTCTCATAATGTCATTTCCGATGTCGCCCCAGAGCTGGTCATTGCCGTCACCGCCATTCAGCGTGTCATGGCCATCGCCGCCATGAAGCTGATCGTTTCCGACCTCGCCGTTCAGCGTGTCATTGCCGTCACCGCCCTTGATATTGTCATTGCCGGCGCCTGTGGTGATCGCATTGTTCCCGCTTGAGCCGGTGATATTGGCGGAGCCTGAGCCCAGCTCGTCGGAAAGGTCTACCGTGCCGGAATCAGAGATGACCAGGTTGACCGCGACGAGAGGGTTGATCTCGGAGTCGCGGATGACGTCGTAGGCTTCGAACTCGGCCCCGGTCTTTGTAATCGTGGCGCCGTGCGTCTCGAGGATATTCAAAGGAGTAGGCGGCTCGGTGCTATTGACCGTGAAAGTCTGGGTGGCGAAATCGTAGACGCCATCGGCAAAGCGCGCGAGTTCGACCTCCGTCAGTCTGTCCGTGCCCTCAAGTACGCTGGTGACAACATAGCTTCCGTTTTCGAACCCAAGGGAGTAACTCGCGAAATTGCCTGAAAAGACCGCCGTGTCGACCCCGGCGCCGCCATCGATGGTGTCGCTGCCGTCGCCGCCGGTCAATCTGTCGTTGCCGTCGTTGCCATCAATGATGTCGTTGCCGCCACCGCCGTCGAGAATGTCGTTTACGCCGCTGCCCCTCAATTCGTCATTGCCGTCGCCTGTTTTGACGTCGATGCCGGAGAAGCCGCTGACAAGAGTGTCGAGAACCCCCAGTTCGTCGGAAAGATCGAGGTGGGCGCTGTCCGTCACGGTCAAAGAGGGGTCAAAATTGAAGAAGGGATCGGTTGACCTGGCGATCTTGTCGAAGCTTTCGAACTGCGCGCTCGAGCCGCTTACCTGGAAATCGGCCAGTTCAAGCACTTCGACGTTCTCGATCGTCAGGCTGCGGAGCGCCGAGGCTCGCAAGGTGTCGATCCCGGCACCGCCATCGATCGTTCCCGATTTCGTTAGAGCGAATCGCTCAATGGTTACTGTATCGTTGCCCTCGCCGGCGTCGATGTCGATGATTTCAGGTTGCGGGCCACCAGGTCCCCACACAAAGTCAAAACCACCATCAGTAATTCTGTCGTTGCCATCACCGCCGATCAGCTTGTCGTTGCCCGCATCACCGTAGATCGTGTCGTCGCCGTTGCCGCCGCTCAGCGTGTCTGCGCCGTCGCCGCCCGAAATCGTATCGTTGCCGGCGCCCGTGCTTATCGTGTTGTCGCCGCTTGTGCCGATTACGTTTGCGGAAACCGAGCCCAGCTCGTCGGCCAGATCCACCACGGACGAATCGGAAATGGTGAGGGAGACTGGGGCGGAAGGATTGGCTTCGGAGTTGCGGATCACATCGTAGGCTTCGAACTCAGCGCCGGTCTTGGTAATTGTGGCGCCGTTCGTGTCCAGAATATTCAATGCCATATATATCTTTCCCCAAAAGATGCGTTGTTACTCGGCAATATGAGACATCCCCGAAAGAGCTGTTTTATTGCTCAGCGGATGACAACCCCCGGGGATCTATGCCAACCCCCGATTAAGTTTTCAATGCAAAATTGTGTCTTTTCATTGCATTTTTAATGAAAAACTAAGGATGACATACTGGGGAGCGATTTTTATTTTGAGAACTCAAAGCCATATTATGGTTTTCTAAATAGTATTGCCTTTCATTCTCGACTTGGATACGCTCGCGAAGATTGTGTTTTCAGCCAACTCTTCCATAGTGCCGCGTCGGGCGGCCATCCGCGTAGCCATCGCAGGTTGGTGGTGGGCTTCGGCTTGTTCCGGCTTCCCGAGCGGGGCTCATACGAGCTTGAATGGTCAGCGGGCATTCGCGAAGGGGCGCAACTGAGGCTTCGTTGACACCCTTCCGACCAAGAACATAATGGGAACATAAACTTCTGCCGGCGGGGGAAACAGCATGTGCGGACGCATATTCGTCAGGACGTCTCTTGAGGAGCTGATCAGCAATTTCCCCTTCGCCGTGAAGGGCGGGGATATTGACGGGCTTGGAAATCGCTTTCCCCGGTGGAACGGCGCGCCGTCGCAGGATTATCCCATCATCGTCAGAGACATCGTGCGCGAGCCGGATACATCAGGTCCCATCTTCGCCGCCGCCCGCTGGGGGCTGATGCCTTCCTGGGCTAAGCCCGGCGGGCGGCCGTTGGTCAATGTCCGCTGTGAGACCGTCGCTTCCAACGGCATGTTCCGAGCGGCATACCGTTCGCGCCGGGGCCTGGTGCCGATCAACGGCTTCTTCGAATGGAAGGATATTTTCGGGACCGGCAAGAACAAGCAGCCTTATGCGATCGCGATGAAAGACGGCTCCGCCTTCGCGCTCGCCGGCATCTGGGAGACCTGGAAGGATGAGAACGGCGTGTCGATCCGCAACTTCGCCATCCTCACCTGCGAGCCGAACGAGATGATGGCTACGATTCACGACCGCATGCCCGTTATCCTGTGTCGCGATGATTACGAGCGCTGGCTGTCTCCCGAGCCGGACCCGAACGATCTGATGAAACCTTTCCCGGCGGAACTGATGGTGATGTGGAAAATCGGCCGGGATGTCGGCTCGCCGAAGAACGACAGGCCCGACCTCATCGACGAGGTCGAGGACGATTCCGAGCCGACGCTGATCTAGGATACTTCCGGCAAGCCGCGGCGATCTTGCTTCCGGAATTGCTCTGATGTCACCGGCTCGGGCGGGAGCCATTCGCGAAACCATGCGGCAAACACATCCTCACGAGGAGAGGACCACGCATGCAAGACGATATCGCAACACTCCTGCGGTCGTTCCTCAACAATGCCCTTCGCAGACAGTCTCAGCGCCGCATTCGGGATTTCGGCGGCTATCAGGTCGGCAAGCGCCGCAACCTGCATGTCATCGAACCGATCGCGCGGGATACGGCGGAATTTCTCTGCGCCTATCTCTGCATCAGCCTGCGCGGCGAGCCGGCGAGCAAGGAAGGCGTTGCCTCCGCCATCGCAGCAGCCCTGAGGAACGTCTCCGACGAGCTTGCCTTCAAGCTGACCCGGCACAGTGACGAGGCGTGGACAACCCTCTGTCATTCTGTTGCGGAGTTTCTGGAAGGCTGCCTGCAGATCGACCACAAGCCCTATGACGGCTCTCTGACCGCGCAATCGGACTTTAACGGCTGGAAGAGCTGGGAGTTGATCACCAGCGGCGAGAAGCCGAAGGGGAAATGGCGCCACGCCTGGAAGGAAAAGCCCGGCGACGATTTCATCGGCTTTGACGGCGACGTCTGCATGGGACGGATCTTCAAGATCGACCTGATGGATTCGAGTGAGCGCTGGTATTGGCTGATCGCCGCCGATGGCAGCCCCCGGCGCGGCTGGCCGGCGGCGGGGTATGAAGCGAGCGCGAGGAGTGCAGCCTGTCGGGTGGAGCGAATTTATTTTGCGCTGGCGAGGGGCGAGGAGAGGATGGGGTTTGGGTGAGGAGGAGGCTAGGCCAGCTTGATGAGGCCGGCCTCGGTCGGCCGGAAACCGCAGGCGCGATAGAAGGAGGTCAGATGCGGCTGGAAATCGACATGCAGCCATTCGGCGCCGCGCTCGCGGGCAATCCGCGTGGCTTCCCTGACCAGCTGCGTCGCGATGCCCTGCCGGCGCATCTCGGGGTGAACGCAGGTGTCGAGAAGGAAGGCATGAACGCCGCCGTCCCAGGCGACGTTGACGAAGCCGACGAGCCTGTCGTCGTGATAGGCGCCGATATGGGCGAGGCTGCGAGGCAGGATGCGGGAGAAGTCAGGTGCTTCCGGTGTGTTCCAGGCGGCGTACCAGAGCGTGCTGAGTTCGGCGGGCGAGGGGAAGGGATCGATGCGGAATTCGGGCATGGGTGGGGACCGGTTTGTTCGTAAGCCTGGCTAATTTAGCAGGGTCCTTTGCGTTCACGGTTGGTGCCGCGAAACCCCAGCAGGGACTCGTAGCGAGCCAGGGGCGATACCTTAGACGCGCGTCCATATTCCCGTAGCGGAAATCCAACCTGCGCTAGCGCCCCGGCCGCCCGGTCTTCCCCCTCGTCCGGCCCTTGCGCTTCTGCTCGCCCGGCTCCTCATAGCTCCCGGCGCCGACGCGGCCACGCACCACCGGTCGCACGCCGTCATCGCGTTCCGGCTGTCCCTCCAGCAGCGGCGAGAAGCGCTTCGTACTCTTTGAGGCATCCGGCTTCTCCGGCACGCGGCCGATCACCGGTTTTTCGGTGCGGCCGACTGTCATCTCGTCGAGGTCGTTCTTGCGGAAGAGGCTCTTGCCGGCGGGGGTGGTGGGGTCGCGGCCCATTTCATCGAGATCGGGTTTGCGGAAGAGGGGCGTGGTCGTGTCGGTGCCTGGGCCAATGTCGTCGAGGGAGGGGCGCGAGAAGTAGGAGGATGTGGCTCCCTCATCCGCCCTGCCGGGCACCGTCCGGGGTCGAGCCGCTTGTCTCGATCCGTCCTCCGGCCCCCCGGCGGGGAGAAGGGACTCGCGGGTGGCCTTGGCGTTCCGCTTGATGCCTTCCATTGCCTTCGATTCTTCGCGCGCCATCGGGTCGTCCATGACCGCAAGCTCGGCGGCCTTGAGGCGTTTGATTTCGTCGCGCAGGCGGGCGGCTTTTTCGAAGTCGAGGTCGGCGGCGGCGTCGCGCATGCTTTTTTCGAGCGCATTGAGATGGGTCTGCAGGTTGTTGCCGACCAGGTTGCCGCCGTCGGCGAAGCCTTTGCCCGAGACGCCGGAGATGTCGGCGCGGACGTGATCGCGTTCGTAGACGCTGTCGAGGATGTCGGAGATCTTGGCCTTGACCGATTCCGGGGTGATGCCGTTTTCGAGGTTGTAGGCCATCTGCTTTTCGCGCCGGCGGGCGGTCTCGTCCATCGCCCGCTGCATCGAGCCGGTGACCTGGTCGGCATAGAGGATGACCTTGCCGTCGACGTTACGCGCTGCACGACCAATGGTCTGGATCAGCGACGTCTCCGAGCGCAAAAAACCTTCCTTGTCGGCGTCGAGAATGGCGACGAAGCCGCATTCCGGAATGTCGAGGCCCTCGCGCAAAAGGTTGATGCCGACGAGCACGTCGAAGGCGCCGAGGCGGAGGTCGCGGATGATCTCGATGCGCTCCAGCGTGTCGATGTCGGAGTGCATATAGCGCACCCGCACGCCCTGTTCATGCAGATATTCGGTCAGGTCCTCGGCCATGCGCTTGGTCAAAACGGTGCAGAGGGTGCGGTAACCCTTGGCCGCGGTCTCGCGGATCTCGCCGAGCACGTCGTCGACCTGGGTGCGGGCCGAGCGGACCTCGACCGGCGGGTCGATCAGGCCGGTGGGCCGGATCACCTGTTCGGCGAAGACGCCGCCGGATTGTTCCATCTCCCAGGCGCCGGGGGTGGCCGAGACGGCGATGGTGTCGGGGCGCATGGCGTCCCATTCCTCGAAGCGCAGCGGCCGGTTGTCCATGCAGGAGGGCAGGCGGAAGCCGTATTCGGCCAGCGTCGCCTTGCGGCGGAAGTCGCCGCGGTACATGCCGCCGATCTGCGGAACGGTGACATGGCTTTCGTCGATGAAGACGAGGGCATTGTCGGGAATGTATTCGAACAGGGTCGGCGGCGGATCGCCGGGGTCGCGGCCGGTCAGATAACGCGAATAGTTCTCGATGCCCTGGCAGGAGCCGGTCGCTTCGAGCATCTCGATATCGTAGCGGGTGCGCTGTTCCAGGCGCTGGGCCTCCAGCAGGCGGCCGGCCTTTTCCAGCTCGGCGAGGCGAAGCCTGAGCTCCTCCTTGATCGACTTGATGGCGCCGTTCAGCGTCGGGCGCGGGGTGACATAGTGCGAATTGGCGTAGATCTTCACCGATTTGAGATCGCCGACCTTCTGGCCGGTCAAGGGATCGAATTCGGTGATGGCGTCGATCTCGTCGCCGAACATCGAGATGCGCCAGGCGGCATCCTCAAGGTGGGCGGGGAAGAGCTCGATCGTGTCGCCGCGCACGCGGAAGGAACCGCGGGTGAAATCCATGTCGCGGCGCTTGTATTGCTGGGCAACGAGGTCGGCCAGCAATTGACGCTGGTCCAGCCGGTCGCCGACCGACATCTGGAAGGTCATCGCCGTATAGGTCTCGACCGAGCCGATACCGTAGATGCAGGAAACCGAGGCGACGATGATGCAGTCGTCGCGCTCGAGCAGCGAGCGCGTCGCCGAGTGGCGCATGCGGTCGATCTGCTCGTTGATCGAGCTTTCCTTCTCGATATAGGTGTCGGAGCGCGGCACATAGGCTTCCGGCTGGTAATAGTCGTAGTAGGAAACGAAATATTCCACCGCATTGTTGGGGAAGAAGTTCTTGAATTCGGAATAGAGCTGGGCAGCCAGGGTCTTGTTCGGCGCCAGAATGACGGCCGGGCGCTGCGTCGCCTCGATCACCTTGGCCATGGTGAAGGTCTTGCCGGAGCCGGTGACGCCGAGCAGCACCTGGCTGCGGTCGCCATTCTCCAGCCCCTCGACGAGATCGCGGATCGCCGTCGGCTGGTCGCCGGCCGGCTCATAATCCGATTTCATCAGGATGCGGATGCCGCCTTCGGACTTGTCGGGACGGGCAGGGCGGTGCGGCGTCCAGATCTTGCCGTTCTTGTGCAGCGGATTGCCGCTCTCGATCAGCTTCGACAGCGCCTCGACCGTGGCGGTGACGCCGCCGGGCGAGATATTGCCGGCATCCTCCAGCGAGATATCAAGGCCGGCGACCGGGTTGAGCCCGGCGGCGGCACGCGTCTTCGGATCGCTGGAGCCGCCGATGGAGACGCCACGCGCGGTCTTGCCCACCGTCGCCTTCTTGTTGACGCTGACGGCTTCGGGATGCTTGCGCGCCGCGTTTTCCACCGCCTTGCGATGCTTGCCCGCCTTGGAGGCGATATCACGCTGGCTCTCGACGCCCGATGCTTCCGCATCCGCCTCGAGCTGCTTCACCCAGTCGGCAACGGAGCCTGAAAGCGGGGCGCCTTCAAAGGACGATTGCGGGGCTTCCTCGAAGCCATTCGGGGCGGGGGATTTCTTCGGAGATTTGGCCATGGCGGGAATATGGAGAGAGTCAGCGCGAAATGGAAGAGGGAAAGAGTACAAAAGGGAAACGAATGAATCGTTCGGATTGGTGAACAATGTTGGCGCGGAATGTTGGTCAGGCGGCTGGTGGCTCATACGAACCTCAGCTGCGAAGCTCTCGCCGCCGAACTCAAGCAGGAGCGGGCCAAGCTGGACGATTTGGCGAAGCAGCAGATCAGCGCGGCGAATGGCAATGCCTTCGGCGTCTTTCTCGTCGGCGTCCCGATCGGCAGCGTTGCCGGAGGAGACAAGGAAGGCGAAATTGCCGCATCAAAAGGCAAGGTTTCCGCCCTGCAGTCCGCCTGCATGAGCAAGGGTTGTAAGCTGCCCGGCTGACCGTCGTGGTGACGAAGGAGGTCGAACCGAACCGAATTCGGGCATTGGCTATCGATGACGGTTCTGCCGCTCGCATGAGCAAGGGGTATATCGGCCCTTTTGGTCAGTTCCCGAGTCAGGGCGACAACCAGCGGCTCCTTGTGGCGTCCGGCTGGCATGACAGGCTTTGTAGGCCGGCCCTTGCCAAAGAGTGCGCCGAGGACCTGCCGTTCACGGTCGCGTGTCGTACCGGAACTGGAAACGGCCCTTGGCAGTTACTGTCCTGTCGACCCAGCCTCAGGTGCCACTGCCATTAACGACCATTCCGCCTTCTGGAAGAAACCGATTTCGATCGATCTTGATACCGGCGAACGGCTGGTTCTCCGCTCACCGCAGGATGCACTTTTTGCACTGGTCTCCGACTGGCCGGTCAATGGCGGCGTGCATCAGCAGAGAGCGATCGATTTCTGCCGCGCCTGGCTAGCGGGCCGCATGCCAGCTGAAACCGTACGGCAGGCATTTATCCTCGCGGCGCTGGAGGCCGGGGTGCCGATCGCGGATGATGAGAATGGGACCACAAGTTCCGTTGAAAATCCTGCGGTGTAAAGGAAGTGACATAGCATATCACACGCGCACGACGGAACGAAGCAATCCGGACTGGCCCTACATCGGGCTGGGGTTGCAACACGACATGATATTGTACCTGAGAAAGAACGACTATCGCTGCCATGATAAACGGCTGCGTTATTATGATTTTCCGGAATTGCGGTACATGAAGTACTAAGGAAGTGGACGCTTGGCAGCCTCGCCGAGCACTTCCCTTGGACGTGGTCAGCATCAAAGATCGCTGCGCGGTCGGCCGAGGCAGATCGCTCAGCGCTTGACCAGCACGTGCGCACGCACTGGCTGCTCGATGCCTTTGAGCGTCAGCGTGCGCTCCTCCGCTCCGGCAATGAGCGCGGCGGCCATTGCCGCCGTTTCGGCGGAGAGGAGGATCTCGCCGGCCGCCGCCTGGGATTCAAGTCTCGCGGCCTGATTGACGACGCCGCCGATGGCAGTGAAATCGCTGCGGAAGCTGGAGAATTCGCCGATCTGAACCTCGCCGGAATGAATGCCGACGCCGACACCGAGGGGGCGGCCGGGCGCGGCGTCGGGCGCCAGGCTATTCAGCGCCGCGGCGCAGTTTCGCTGGATCGCCTGCGCCGCCAGGATCGCTGCGGCGGCGTGATCCTTCCTGGTGATCGGGAAATTGAAAATTGCCATCAGGCCGTCGCCCATCTGCTTGTTGACGATGCCGTCATGCGCCCAGATCGCCTGGGCGCAGCGATCCTGGAAGAGGCTGACGATTTCGGTTAAGCGCACCGCCTCGATCCGCTCCGAGAGATCGGTAAAGCCCCTGATATCGGCAAACAGGATGGTGGCGTCGACGGTGATCTGGCGCTGCTTTTTGACATATTGGAAGGATCGTTCGCAGATCGTGCAGATGTCAGGGTTCATCTTGCTGCGGGTGATGCCGAAGGCGCGGAAGGGCAAGGCGAGCGGGCCGCCAATGGGGATCGGCATATGCATCTGGTCCCAGCAGCCGCGGCAGATCCTGGCGCTGCCGTGCCTGGCCGGCTCCCCGTAAGTGGATTCTGTCGTCATATCGCACAATCCGTCCACACTGGCCCACACCAAGCTTCTGTCAGTCCGAGGATTTTGGCAACTCTTCCATTTGGCTCGGGGTCACCTTTCGTCCCCGAGGGATATTGCCCGAACTCAGCGCGGGGCCGTTGCTGCAACGTACGCGGCGAAAATACGGTCACACTTGTTACTCCCACTGTTCGAATTCCGCTGCGAAACTATGTCCGACCAATGCGCGAAGAGCCGCGGTTCGATGGAGAAGCACGGAAATTCGCCCCAATGAGGAGATCGAAGCGATGACTGCAACAGCCAAGAATGGAACGGGCGGACAGTCCATACAGAAACCCCCGGTCGTATCGCCGGATGCGTGGGAGGCGGCCCGCAAGCAACTGCTGGTGAAGGAGAAGGCTCAGACCCGTGCCCGTGATGCGCTCGCCGCCGAACGTCGGCGCATGCCGTGGATGGCCGTCGAGAAGAATTACGTTTTTGAAGGGCCTGAGGGCAAGGTCAACTTGCGCGACCTGTTCGAGGGCAGGCATCAGTTGATCGTCTACCGCGCCTTTTACGAGCCCGGCGTTTTCGGCTGGCCCGATCATGCCTGCCGCGGCTGCTCGATGGTGGCCGACCAGGTCGCTCATGTCGCCCATCTCAACGCCCGCGACACGAGCCTGGTCTTCGCCTCGCGCGCGCCGCAAGTCGAGATCGCGCGGCTGAAGGCGCGGATGGGATGGAACATGCCATGGGTGACCATCACCGACAGTTTCGACAAGGATTTCGGCGTCGACGAATGGCACGGCACCAATGTTTTCTACCGCGACGGCGAACGCATCTTCCGCACCTATTTCGTCAATAACCGCGGCGACGAACAGATGGGTGGCACCTGGAACTATCTCGACATTACGCCGCTTGGCCGGCAGGAGGTCTGGGAGGATTCACCCGAGGGCTATCCGCAGACGCCGACTTACAAATGGTGGAACTGGCACGACAGCTACGTTCCGGATGCGGCGCCGGACAAGAAATGGGTCGAAGTTTCCGACGCTGGCGAGGCGGCGTTCCGGGCCGAGAGCGCCAACGAGAAGCCGTGAGCCATGCCTACGGTCAGCACGCATTCCAAGGCGTGAAATCTGAAGGATGAAGCCTCGAGGACGAGGGAGGGGTGGCTGGCACCTGTCGGAGGCCCTAGCCGGGCCAGGCGGAGGCATGTGGAATAAGCTCTGTTGCCTTGCCGGCCACAGACCATGCATAGTGGCAGGCGACGCGGAGGGGCCGATGACCAGATTGCATGCGCTTGCCTTAATGGTGTTTCTCGCGCCCGCCGCGGCGCATGCCGAGCGTCGCTGCGGCTGGCTGGACAATCCTTCGATGGCCAAATGGTTGCTCATGGATGCCGGCGGCGGCTGGACCATCATGGATAACGGTAGCGGCTACAAGGCGGCCGAGGGAATGGACAAGATCCCGGACCTGACCGCCGGCGAATTTGTCTACACCTATGGTACGCACGGTTATGCCTGCGCCTGCATGAACGTCGATACGGACGGCGAGGAAGGGATCACGCGCATTCACTCCGTCCGGCAATTGCCGCTCTCGCGGTGCCGCAACGACCCCGCCGTCAGGCGGTTCTTCGATAAGGTTCAGTGACGACGCAGCGAAGGCCCGCCGCCCCCTCGCTGCGTGCGGTCTTGCGAAATTGGTTACCATTTTCCCGGCGCATCTCTTCGGAAACGGAAACCTTCGAGCGTGAGTCCGCGTTATCTCCGTGGCCGACGGTGCGCCTGCCGGCGAGAACGGGAGGAGGATGTTTCATGAAAGTCATGATCGTGGAAGATGAGGGGTTTATCGCCCTGGAGCTTGAACGCATCGCCCAGGACGCCGGGCACCAGACGGTCGGGCCGGTCTCGACGGTGGAGCAGGCTCTTGCCTATGCCCCGAGAAGCGACATCGCGCTTGTCGATCTCAGCCTTGCCGACGGCCAGAGCGGCGCCCAGCTCGCCCGCCGGCTGATCGACCGCTATGGCGTCGACGTCATCTTCGTGACCGGCAGCCCGGAGAATGTCGGAAACGGTATCGAAGGCGCGCTGGACGTCATTCCCAAGCCCTTCACCGACGACAGGATTGCCGGCGCGCTCTCGCGGGCGCAGGCTTTGCGCAGGGACTTCGATGGCAGCAATGCCATCATGTGACCGCGCGAGGTGAAGCGCGGCGTCCGGCCGCCGATGCAAGCAGGAGCTTGCCGGAGGAAGCATGCACTGATTGCCAGTGCTCTCGCACTGACGGGAAGTCGCCGGCCTCAATGAAGCCAGCGCCACCTTGATCGAATGCCTCGACGGCAAGGTAACAGATCACCATCAAGGATATCGGGGCCTTCGTCGCGGCCTTGGCCGAGCGACGCGAACAGGTGTTCAACAAGCGTTTCGATATTGCCGGCGACGAATTGTCTGGCGAGCAGCAGGCGAAGATCCTGTCCGAGGCGCTCGATCGACCGATACGCTACCAGGAATTGCCGATCGCCGCGAGCGGCAGCAGAGCTTGGCGCTGATGTTCGAATGGTTCGATCGCACCGGCTACGACGCCGATATCGCCGCCTGCGCGGGATTTTCCCGATGTCGCTGGCACAGCTGTGCCGATTGGGCCGCGGCTTCGATTGGAGCGTTCTCGGCAAGGCGGCCACCTGATACACTCTCCGCTGCCCCGGCTTGAACCGGGGACGACGGAGAGCCGGATCCGCCTCGCGCAAGGCGACGGATCGCTCAGCTCTGCAGCGATCGACCATCGTTCTTGAAGAGGGAGGTTTCGATGCCATCGAGTTTCAATGTCGAAAGTGCGGATGGTTATGAGCGGCTGATGGGGCGCTGGAGCAAGAAGCTGGCGCCGATGCTGATCGATTTCGCCGGGTTGGCGGATGGGGATCGTGTGCTCGACGTCGGCTGCGGCACCGGCAGCCTGACATTTGCGCTGGCTGAAAAACCAAGCCTGCAAGAAATCGCCGCCATTGACTATTCGCCGGTTTTCGTCGAGGCGGCAATGCGGCGCAATACCGATCCGCGCATTGCCATTCGGCAAGCCGATGCCTGCGCGCTGCCGTTCGAAGATAACCGCTTCGACAGAGCGATGTCCCTGCTCGTGCTGCATTTCGTGCCGGAAGCGGGCAAGGCGGTGGCCGAGATGGCCCGCGTCGTGCGCCCCGGCGGCGTGGTCGCGGCCACCGTCTGGGATCACTATGGCGGCATGTCCGGTATGCGGATGATGTGGGACACGGTCGTCATGCTCGACGAGAACGCGCTGCCGCTGCGCCGCAAATATTGCTTCCAGCCGATGATGCGGCCGGGCGAAATGAGAGAAAGCTTCGTCGCGCAGGGCCTCATCGACGTCGAGGAAACCTCGCTCTTGATCCGGATGGATTATCTTTCCTTCGACGACTACTGGCAGCCGATCGCCGCCGGCGAGGGGCCGCTCGGCAAGTATGTCTCCGAGCTGGAGGCAGGCAAGCGGGAGGCGGTCGATACCGCGGTGAGAGCGGCTTATGAGGCTGGGGAGCCGGATGGGCCCCGGTCGTTCGCGTCTGTGGCGTGGGCGTGCCGAGGGAAGGTTGTTTGAGATATTAGGCGCGGCCTACCCCATTCTCCTTCATTCCTGTGACGAGCACAGAAGTGAGGAAAGAAAGGTGAGGCGTCGCCCGCCGCCCGCTGGGGTGGCGATTACGCTTATGCGCTGCCGATCGTCGCGGCTGTCGCAGCGCTCGTAGTCGCCCTGCTCGGTTACGAGAAGAAGGATGTGCGCTTCGGCACGGATGAGGGTGAAGCGCCGCAGCGCGCGATGCACAGCGCCTGACTTATTTTCGAGGAGGCTGCGCCAAAGGCGCGGCCTCCTATGCGCTGCTCAATGTGGTGCTCGAAGGTAAGCCCTTCGCCTCCGGCGGCGGCTACCGCGAATAGGCGCCAGCCTGCGATAGATTCGCGGCCTGTTTTGCCTGGGGTCTGCTTCAACGGGGCGGCTCGCCTCCAAGGGCGACACGACTTTGCAGGCGCAGATGCGATCGTAGAAGACCTGTCCTTGCCAGGCGACGAACGGCAGGAGCCACCAGGCCATGGCCGCAACTGTCAGCATGACATAGTATCCCGTCCCGCCATCGTCGGGGATGGTATATCCGTCGCGCATCATGCGCAGCAACGTGTCGAAGTCTTCCGTGGGAAGAAGTGGAAACAGCGAAAGCACAAAGACGGTAACGCTGAAAAAGAGGCTAGGACTGAATTTCAGGAACTCGCGTTTGAACGTGATGCCGATGCCGGGATTTTGCCCATCGACAGACTGGACCTTCAGGCCCGCGAGCGACTTTCCGAGAGTGCGGCGGCCATTCGCGGAAAAGTAAGCGAACGCCCCCGCTACTAGTACAGTGTTTGCGACGCCTGACATTAGGATGGGATAGGCGGGCAACGGTGTGGTCACCGGATTGTTGTGTGCGTCAAGAGGAAAGGTCGGCATGCCACTCCAGACCCAATGCTCTGTATCTTCCGCAGCACCTGTTTGCAGGTATCTCTGCTTTCCTAAAGCGATTTGCGTTACTTCGCAGATAGAGGTCTCACGGGATTCGTTTCCTCTCAATGGCCATCCTGCGTCAATTCGCTGCGCGAGCTGATCTGGGACTGTCACGCCGCACCACGTGGATGTCCAGCCAGGGAAACGGAAATCCAGGTGGAATGCAGCTGAAATATGCGAGACGATTATCAGGATAACTGCCTGGAAGATGATGAAATCGATGGTGAAAGCTTCGAGGCGTCGCCAGAAATAGCGAGGAGGCAAAGTAACCGGCTGCGGCATCTCGGTGGTGTACGCCATATGCTCCCTAAAACATCGAGCCGCTGGTCCGGCGCATAGAATATCTTTCAACATCAAGTAGCAAATCTCGCCATAATTGATACAGGCTTTTGCGATTGTCTCGCGATGCGGTCTTGTGCCGAGAGTTGGGTCTGCGGTTATCCTGCATCACCGCCCACCGCCTGAGACGATCGGTCCGCTCCCTGGCCGTCGAATGGCGGCATGCTAGGGCAGCGCGCCGGTATCCTGCCGGATCGACCGTTTCCTCCACAGCCGAAATACCCATGCCATTTTCTCCCGCCGCTGTATGGCCCGTCGTCATGCTGTTTGCCTCCAACATTTTCATAACCTTTGCCTGTATGGCCAGCTCAAGCACAAGGGCACGGCCATCTTCCTGGACCTGACCGGGAACCACGCCATCGGCTTTGCGCTCATCGCAATCGAGCATCCTTCACCTTTCGGGCCTAAATTGTAGTTTTTTCAATAGATTACAAATCGTCCATGTCTAGATATCGCCGCAATTCCTACAGATTGCCGTCGCAATCGGCTGGCAGCCTATCACGATCCATTGATCAGGAGGTGACCGGCCATGAGCCTCTCTTTTCCGACGATGGCGGCGATCCGGTTCGGTTATGGATTCCGGCCGGGCGAGGCGCCGCCGCAAAGCAAGGATGAGCTGATCGGCCAGCTATCCATAGGGGCGGCGGCAACGCCGGATTTTCCGCTTGGCGGCCCCGACATGCGTCACCGCGCAATCCTCAGCCTGCAGGAGCAGCTGAAGCAGATCCGCCAGCAGGCGAAGACGACGGAAGAAGACCCAGGGCGGCGCGAGATGCGCAAGGGCGTGCAGCGGCAGGCCCAGCAACAATTCCAGCACGACGCGAACCTGCGGCTGATGCAGGCCGTGCTGTCGCCCTATGGCTTCTACGAGCGGCTTTCGACCTTCTGGACCGACCATTTCTCCACCAGCGCCAACAAAAGCCTGCCGATGCGCCTTATCGTGCCGCTCTATGAGGCAGAGGCTATCCGGCCGTTCATATCGGGCAGGTTCGGCGATTTGCTGCGCAGCGCCACAGCGCATCCCGCCATGCTGATCTATCTCGACCAGGCGGATTCGCTCGGGCCGGAATCGGCCGGCGGCATGAAGCGCAACAAGGGACTGAACGAAAATCTCGGCCGCGAACTTCTGGAACTGCACACGCTCGGCGCCGGCAGCGGCTATACCCAGGCGGACGTCACCGCTGCGGCCAAGGTGCTGACGGGGCTCACGATCGACCGCAAGGAGATGGACATCGCCTTCCGGCCGAATATTTCCGAGCCCGGCGCCCATGAGGTGCTCGGCGTCAGCTATGGCGGGCGCAAACGCTCGCGCGACGATTATCTCGACATGCTCGATGACCTCGCCGTTCATCCGAAGACGGCCGCGCATATCAGCCGCAAACTTGCGGTTCACTTCGTTTCCGATCAGCCCGACGAGGGCATGGTCTCCGACATGGCGGCAGCCTGGAAGAAGACGGATGGCGACCTCACTGCCGTCTACACCGCCATGCTCGACCATCCCGCCGCCTGGCAGAACGAAGGCGCCAAGGCGCGCCAGCCCTTCGATTATGTCGTTGCCGGCCTCAGGGCGCTGAATGCCGGGCCGGTCAACGGCGTCGTCGGCAGCTTCCTGGCCGCCAATCAGCAGGGCACCGATGAGGGCGACATGGCGGCGAATACGCCCGGCATGGCCGGAGCGCCGGTGACGACGGATCCGGCCGGCGAGGCGCGGGAAAAGCGGCTCAGGGCCTTCCGGACGGCGCGGGCGCTGGGGCAGGGGGCGCTGAAGCGCATGGGCCAGCCAACCTGGCTGCCGCCGAGTCCGGCCGGATTCGAGGAAGGTTTTTCCGCCTGGATCACCGGCAGCCAGCTCGCCGAGCGGCTGGCTTGGGCAAGGCGGGCCGCAGCGCAGTTCGGCCGTGACGAAGATCCGCGCGAATTCCTGAAATCGACGCTTGCCGATGCGGCCCGCGACGAGACGATCCGCGTGGTGTCGCAGGCGCCGAATAAGATCAGCGGGCTGACCCTGGTGCTGGCATCGCCCGAATTCAACCGCCGCTAAGCAGACGTTCGTTGGCAAGCCAACGCTTCCTCCGCTTAGCTCATTTGTTTTGTCGCAGGTTCCGACCGGAAAACCGCTGGACACTTTTCCGGAACCTGCTCAAGAGGCCCCGCCCATGACGCTGTCGACGAACAGAATTTCGCTTTCCCGCCGCGGGTTTCTGACCTCTGCCTGCTGTCTTGCCGCCGCGCCCGTCTTCACACCCGTCACCTTCGCGGCGATGCCGGGTGATAACCGCTTCGTCACCATCGTGCTGCGCGGCGCGATGGACGGGTTGGATCTGGTGCAGCCCTATGGCGATGCCGGCTTTGCGGCGCTCCGGCCGACGCTGGCGCTGACGCCCGAGACCGGGCTTCTCGATCTCGACGGGCATTTCGGGCTTAACCCGGCCGCCGCGGATCTGCTGCCGCTGTGGAAGAGCAAGGAGCTTGCCTTCGTGCACGCCGTCTCCACACCCTATCGTGACCAGCGCAGCCATTTCGACGGGCAGGACATGCTGGAAACTGGCGGCGAGCATGTCGCCGAGGAAAGGACCGGTTGGCTGAACCGGGCGCTTGCCGTCATTCCGCGCTCGGATGCGCGCAAGGCGATCGACGTCAACACCTCGACGGAACTGATCCTCTCCGGGCCGAACGAAGTCGACGTCTGGGCGTCGGATTCCAACCTGGCGCCGGCGCGTGACGAGATGCAGTTCCTGGCGCGGCTTTATGCCGGCGATCCGCCGTTTGCCGCAGCACTTGCCGAGGCGACGCGGGCCGACACCGCCTCGATGATGACTGAGCCGGACGGCCAGCGCGGCGAAAAGGTGGCCAATGTGGCGGCACTCGCCGCCAACATGCTGAAGGGTGATTACCGCATCGCCAGCTTCTCGATATCGGGCTGGGACACGCATATCGGCCAGGCCGGCCAGTTCAAGCGGCCGGCGCAGGAGCTGGCGCAGGCGATCAACACGCTGAAGACGACGCTCGGGCCGGAGATCTGGGGAAAGACGGTGGTGCTTGCCATGACAGAATTCGGCCGCACTGTCCGCCAGAACGGCTCCGGTGGCACCGATCACGGCACCGGCGGCTGCGCGCTGCTGGCAGGCGGCGCGATCAATGGCGGCCGCATCCTTGGGAAGTGGCCGGGCATCGGCGATGGCCAGCTGCTCGAGGACCGCGACCTGATGCCGACCGCTGACGTGCGCGAGGTGGCGGCGGCAATGTTGTACCGGCAGTTCGATGTCGGCGTGGATGATTTGACGGGGAAGATCTTTCCGGGGCTGGGATTTGATAGGGGCTCGCAGTTTTTGAAGGTTTGAGTGGTGAGCACTCACGTCTCCCTCCCTCATTCCTGTGCTTCAGGAAACCATCCACGGCGCGTCCGCGCCGTGGCAGCAAAGCAGTTCTTTCGCGCCCAAGGACTTGGGCGCACTGGATTCCTGTGACAAGCACAGGAATGACGGAGGAGAGGTTGTGCCTCGCCGAGGGAGCAAGCCGCCGCCCGGCCCTTCGCTAGCGCTCAGGCGTTCGTCGCTGCAATCGATTCACTTGATCGATTGCTCAGGCTGCGCCCGACCGCTCTGGCCCTTCGCTATGGCTCAGGGCGTTCGGCCCTGCGATCGATTCACTGGATCGATCGCTCCCGCTGCGCGGGACCGGGCCTCACTCCAACACATCATAAAGCCGGAAGATGAAGCTTATCTGGTAGGCCAGGTTGGCGAGGACGAAAACGGTGTGGAAGCGGCGGCTGGGAGTCCAGGCGGCGATGGCGCAGAGGAGGATGTAGACGATGTTGCGGGCGGGATATTCCCAGCCGAGCGAGAGGATGCGCTCCGGTCCCTTGATCGCCGTGTCGAGAATATCGACGGCATAGATCAGGCCGAGGATGCCGAAGAACCATCTGCGACGGGAAATGAAGTATTCCTCGTAGCCGCCGTATTCGTCGAGTGATGCCGGAAAGAGCAGGGCGCAGAGCAGGAAGAACAGGCCGCAGAAGCAGATCAGAAAGAGATAGATGCCGAAGCCGATAGCGGGGACCGCCTGCAGGCGATATTCCCACCACCAGATATGAATGATGAACAGGAACAGGGACAGCGCCCAGCCGAGGTGGATTGGATAAACCTTCGCCTTGGCGGGATGCTGGACGATGCCGGCAACGCCGGTCAGGAGCCTCGCGAGCGATAGGCTGATGACCATGCCCATCACCACCTTGATGTGAAGGAAGACTTCAGGCGAGCTGACCGTTTCCATCCCTATTCCTCGCGTTTCAGCGTGTCACTCGGCGGGGACGGCCTTCGGCTTGCCCTCTTCGTCGAGCGCCACCATGATGAAGGTGCCGGCGGTGACCTTTTCCATCTTGGCGTAGCGGGCGCGATGCGCCCAGGCTTCGACGATGAGCGTGATCGAGGTGCGCCCGACGCGCTCGATATCGGTATAGACCGACAGCGTGTCGCCGATCTTGACCGGCAGTTCGAAGGCCATCTCCTTGACGGCGGCGGTGACAACGCGACCCTTGGCGCGCTCGGCGGCGCGGATGCCGGATGCGAGGTCCATCTGCGCCATAACCCAGCCGCCGAAAATATCGCCGGCGGGATTGGCATCGCCGGGCATGGCGAGCGTGCGCAGCGTCAGTTCGCCTCTCGGCTTGGCGGCATCGGTCATCAAGGGTTCTCCATCTGATGTTGGTCATGGGGCCGGCGATTCATCGAGATCACCCTAGTGCATGATCGCGAGCCGTGTCAGCGGTTTTCCCAGGGTCGACAGAAAAGTTCGAGGTCACATTCTGGATAACACCATTTGTGGAAAATAACGGGTGATGCCGACCCAAATCCCAACCTCATTCAACGGTTTGAATTTTACAACCAAAACCTCTCCGGACGCTATTTAAGTCAACCCTAAATAAGCTTTACGCTCCAGTAATTCCGGTGGTGCAGAATGAAACAGATCTCTCATAAGAATCGCCGGGAACCTCATGCGCAACGTCAAGATTTCCACTCGTCTTTATTGCCTCGTCGCCTTCACGCTTGTCGTGCTCGCAGCGACGATGGTCTTCTTTCTGAACTATTCCTATTCCGAGCTGGAAGAGGAGCGAAAGGCAGGGCTGGCGCAGCTGGATGCGACAGCGCTCGGCATCTTCGACAAATACTACAAGATGGAGCAGGCGGGCACGATGACCCGCGAGCAGGCGCAGACGGCGGCGAAGGATGTGATCGGCGCCATGCGCTACGGCGCCGACGGCTATTTCTGGATCAACGACATGCATCCCAAGATGGTGATGCACCCGATCAAGCCGGCGCTGAACGGTACCGATATCTCCCAGATGAAGGACCCGACCGGCAAGTTCCTGTTCGTCGAGTTCGTCAATAAGGTGAAGAAGGACGGCAAAGGCTTCGTCGATTATTACTGGCCGAAGCCGGGCGCCGAGGAGCCGGTGCTGAAATATTCCTACGTCGCCGGTTTCGAGCCCTGGGGCTGGATCGTCGGCACCGGGGTCTATGGCGACGACTTGGCGGCTCTCTATCGTCACAATGTGTTCTGGGCCGCGATGGCTTGCCTGATCGGCGCTGCGGCGACGATCGCCATCGCCTTTGCCATCGTGCGCAGTGTGACCGCGCCGATCGCGCGGCTGAAGAAAGCGATGAATGAGATCGCAGCCGAAGAAGCGTCGGTAGAAATCGTTGGCAGCGAGTATCGCGATGAAGTGGGCCAGATGGCCAAGGTGTTAATGGTGCTGCGCGACTCCGTCGACGAGCGTAGCGCGCTGCGGGACCGGGAAGACGAGAGGCAGCGGCAGATCGAAGAAGAGCGCCGCGGCAACGAGGCGAGCCTGCGCTCTGCTTCCGACCGCCAGACCCATGCGATGCAGGCGCTCGGCGTCGGCCTCGAAAGGCTTGCGAGCGGCGATCTGACGGTTGCGATCGGCGAAATCGGCGACGATTACGCCAAGCTGAGAAACGATTTCAACGCGGCGGTCGATGCGCTGAACGGCGTCATCCACGCGATCGCCGAATCGAGCCGCGTCGTCAACGACAGCGCCTCCGATATTAGCGAAGCGACGGGCAATCTGTCGAAGCGCACGGAACAGCAGGCGGCCGCACTCGAAGAGACGGCCGCAGCCCTCGACGAGATCACCGCGACGGTCAAGACGGCATCGGAGCGGGCGAACGAGGCGCGCGAGATGGTGGCCGAGACCAAGGCGAGCGCCGGACGCTCCGGCGAGATCGTCCGCAATGCAGTGACGGCGATGGGCCGGATCGAGGAATCCTCAAGTCGCATCAACCAGATCATCTCGGTCATCGACGAGATCGCCTTCCAGACCAACCTTCTGGCGCTCAACGCCGGCGTGGAAGCGGCGCGGGCCGGCGAGGCGGGTCGCGGCTTCGCTGTCGTTGCCCAGGAAGTGCGCGAGCTTGCGCAGCGCTCGGCCAACGCCGCCAAGGAGATCAAGGAACTGATCCGCCGGTCGGCGACCGAAGTCGAGGGCGGGGTGGCGCTGGTGCGCTCGACAGGCGATGCGCTGTTGGAAATCGAGGCCTTGGTCAATCAGGTCAACGATCACGTCGCCTCGATCGCGACGGCGGCGCGCGAGCAGTCGACCGGGCTCAACGAGATCAACAGCTCCGTCAACCACATGGACCAGATGACGCAGCAGAACGCGGCGATGGTCGAGGAGACGACGGCGGCAAGCCGCACGCTCGCCGACGAGAGCACCCAGCTGAAGACGCTGCTTGCGAATTTCCGCTTGCGCGGAACGGAGCAGCAGCGGGACGCCCGTTACACACGGGCAGCGTGAGTTCGGCAGCGGTTGGAAGGCGGCGAAAGCCGCCTTTTTCATTTCCGTCGCGTCAAGATTGCGTCGGTAAGTTTTCATTCACCGTTTTTAATTAAAATTGGACCGAGTTTTTTCGGTCACTCTGCGGCCGGCCCACGGAAGCGATAAGAGTATGGCGTTTGTTTCCTTTCCTCGGCGAGCCTTCCTGCCCGTGCTGCTGTCAGTGGCGCTGACGACCTGCTCGATCAGCGACGGGCTGGTGCCGCCGGCCAATGTCGACAGCGGCACCAGGGTCAGTTCGATTTCGCCGTCACGGGGTGCCGCGCGCATGGCGCCGGCGGTGCGCATGGCGCCGGTGGAAAGCCAAGCGTCCTATCCGGTTTCCAGCGCCCCGGTCGGCAACACACAAGGTTCGGTCGATTATCTTGATACGCCCAACCTCGCCGGTACCGGCCATGCAGCTCGCGCGCCGCGGGCACAGGGGCGAAAACTGCCGATGATCGACAGCGACGAGGCGATGGCGGCCGGCCAGTCGAACGGCAACTGGGGCGGCACGCAAAACCTTGCGATCCCGTCCGGCGGCGTCAACATGGATGATGAGCTCGGCGCCGAACCCGTCGTAGGGCTGGCGCAGGAGCAGCAACAGCAAATTGCCGAGGGTAACGCTACCGAGCCTGTCGTCGATGGCATTGGCACCGACAATCCGATGCAGCTCAACCAAACGATGGGCCAGCCCGCACCGCAGGCAGTGCCACAGCCGGCGGCGCAGGCTGAAATGAGCCGGACGCCCACCTGGAGCGACGGCAGCCCGGTCACTGCGCCATCCCGCGTTCCCGAAGAGGACGAGGCCGAGGAAGTCGCGATGCTGCGGCCGAACAATCCGATGATGAGCGAGCCGGCTGCACCTGTCGATCCGAGCGTCATGCCGGCTTCCGAGCTTGCCTGCCGCCGTGAACTGAAACGCATGGGCGTGCTCTTCGACGAAAAGCCGCCGATCTCGCAAGGGCCGGCCTGCCAGGTGCCTTATCCGGTATCGCTGAAGGGGCTTTCCGGCAATATCGGCGTGAAGCCGGCTGTGACGCTGAACTGCCAGGTGACGCTCGCCTTCGCCAAATGGGTGAAAAACGAGCTGGCGCCGTCGGCCCGCTACCGCTACTGGAGCGGCATCAGAACGATCCAGCCGCTCGGCGGCTATTCGTGCCGGCGCATGAATAACAGCCGGCAGCGATACAATCCGATGTCGGAACACGCCCGTGGCAACGCCATCGACGTCGGCAAGTTCGTGCTGAAGAACGGCCACGAGATCGACGTGCGCAAGAAGGGCCTGTTTTCGCTGCGCGAGGGCCGGCTGCTGAAGGCGGTGCGCACGGATAGCTGCCGCTACTTCAACACGGTGCTCGGGCCGGGCAGCAACCCGGAACACTGGAACCACTTCCACTTCGATCTGCGCTCACGCAAGAGCGGCAAGGTCTATTGCGACTGAGCTTGTCACATTGTGGCGCAGTGGCACAATCACGCGGCATGAAGTCCGCCGGCAGAAAAGGGTTCATCCCCGCCGCCGGGCGCGCTATAGATCGGCGACGGATTGCCGTTTGAGAGTTTGATCCATGAGCTATGAATTTCATGTCGGCCAGAAGGTGGTCTGCATCAACGACACCTTCAAGCATGTCAGCATCGACCAGCTGATACGCAAGGGCGAGATCTATACGATCCGTTGGGTGGGCGAATATACCCATTATGTCGACGGCACCTTCATCGGCGTGAAGCTCGCGGAAATCCATCGCGGCAATGATGACGGGCCGGAAGGCTACGGTGCGGCCGACATGCCCTATCGCGCGACGCGCTTCCGGCCGCTGGTGAAGGACAAGATCGCATCACTGCGCAAGCTGCTCGCCCCGACGCCCGATGCACCGGTGGAGCCAAGGGAAAAGGTCAGGAAGAAAGAGAAGGTCTGAGGGCCGCTCTGTCCCGCCCGGCCGCGTTCCTGAAAGGCGGCGATCCAATCAGGCCGTCTTCCTGCTGAGGAACAGCCCGGTCTCGTTGTTGACATCGAGCGCGCCGCTGCCTTGCCTGAAGGCATCTGCGATCGCCCGGCGGAAACCGCTGAGCTGAGGCTCGCCGGCGCCTTCGCCGGGCGGATAGGAAGTCAGGGCAAGGAAGACATCCTCGGGCTCGGTGATCCGCATGCTTGCCGGATACTGCGACATGGCGACGTTTCCGAATTGTGTCCGCATCATTTGCTCGGCGGCGTCATATCCAAAGGCTACGGCGGCCGGATCGATCGGCGCGCTGCCGAACACGGTCGTCAGGCGATAGATCTCGCGCATATTGCCGATGCCGTTGGTGGTGACCGCGAGAAAGCCGCCCGGTTTCAGCACCCTCGCCATCTCCGCGATGCCGGCGGCGGGGTCGGGCAGGTGATAGAGCATATGCATGGCGATCACGAGATGGAAGGCGCCGTCTTCGAAGGGAAGTGCGGCGGCATCGGCCCGGCAGCCTCGAACGGAACCGAAGGGCAGTGCCCTGCAGCGCGCCACTGCCTCGTCGACCATGCCTGGCGAAAGGTCGGCGAGCGTCAGGTGCAGATTCTCCGGCAGCAGACCCGCCGTTGCCGCCCAGAACCACGCCGGCCCGCAGCCGACGTCGAGGACGCGATTTGCCGGTTTCAATGGCAGTTGCGCGGCAACCCATGGAAACCAGCCCGTTTCGGCGATGGTATATTCCGTATGGAGCCTGGCGCGGGCGGCGAGCTTGCGGCTGTCGCCATATTGTCCTGCATTGCCTTCGGTTATGGCGGACATCTCAACTCTCCACCTTCCTCGTGAAACCCCGAACCTCGAAGCAAGCCTATAGAGGGCCTCCTTTCCGGACAAGACGTGAATAAACCGGTCGAGCCAGCCTACGCGGCTCGCTCAAGTCTTCCCAAAATAAATCGCATCCGATTAAATCGGAATAGTGTTGACATCGAATTCAGGTTGGCCTATTAACGCGCATCCGATTTAATCGGGTGCGCTAGAAACCATCTAACCGAAGGATACGACAATGACTGAGAAGCTTCTTTTCGCCGGCAAGACCCACATCGCCGGCGGTCGCAATGGCTATGCACGCAGCAGCGACGGCACGCTCGACATCAAGCTGCCGCAGCCGCATCCGGCGGCCGAAAACCTGTTCGGGGCCGCCTGGTCAGCCTGCTATATCGGTGCCATCGAGCTTGCCGCCGCGCAGCGGAAGATCACCTTGCCAGCCGGTCCCGAGGTCGATGCCGAGATTACGCTCAACGGCGATAACGGCTCCTACTTCCTGCGTGCACGACTCAATGTCAGCCTTGCAGACATCGACCGCGAGATCGCACAGGAACTGATAGAGGCGGCCCACGGCATCTGCCCTTATTCCAAGGCAGTCCACGGCAATATCGACGTCGAAACCAAGCTTATCTGAACAGGAAGCGCCGGCCTCTCGCCGTCACCTTCAAGCGGGGGTCTGCCGATCGGCGGCAGACCCGTTTCCGAGCCAACAGCCAAACCTGCCGATCCGGAGAACATGCCATAATCAACAGCCACGCGGGGCCGCGCCGGGCCTATGAGGAGTTTTCGCTGGTGCTCGATCCCGATGTCTACGAGCCCTTGCCTGACGATTGGCTGATCGGCATCACCGATGTCGTCAGCTCGACCGCGGCGATCCGATCGGGACACTATGAAGACGTCAATTATGCCGGCGCATCGATCATCGCCGCCCTCGGCAATGCCTGGGGTTCGTTCGATTTTCCCTTCGTGTTTCGCGGAGACGGAGCAGCCTTCGCCTTGCCGGCAAACGGCATCATGGCGGCGACATCGGCCCTGCGTGACGTCGCGGGCTTCGCCAAAGCCGAGCTTCATCTCGATTTGCGTGTCGGGCTCGTCACCGTCGGCTAAATCCGTGCCAAAGGGCGCGACGTCAGGATCGCGCGCTACGCCGCTTCCGAGAGCGCGATCTATGCAATGTTTGCCGGAGGAGGGCTCAAATGGGCGGAGCAGCAGGTCAAGAATGGCCGCTTTCTGGTCAAGCCCGGCCGCTATGCGATGAAGCCTGACCTGACAGGCTTGAGCTGCGACTGGGCGCCGTTCCCGAGCCGGCGCGGCGAGATCCTGTCATTGTTGGTCGAGCCGCGCGACCACACGCGCCTGGAGGTCTTTGCGGCGCTGGCAAGACGCGTGCTCGCGGTTTTCGATGCCGCGCCGCGCCGGTCCCATCCGCTTTCCGGAGGGACGGGTATCGCAAGAGAGAAGCAAGTCAGCGCGAAACGCTGGTCGGAGGTCGCCTCCAATTCGGATTTCCGCAAGTTCGACGACGGCCTGCGTCTGACGCTGGACTGCGCACCGGACCAGATCGACAGCGTCGAAGCCATGCTCGCGGAAGCGCGGGCGCGCGGCGAGATCGATTTCGGGCTGCACCGCCAGTCTCACGCGCTGATGACCTGCCTCGTGCCATCGGGGCGGCCGGATTCGCATCTGCATTTCCTCGATGGAATGGGCGGCGGTTACGCGAAGGCGGCCGAGATGATGGAGGAGGGCGCGCTTGCCGAGGTTCGGCAGCGTGCGCTGTAGGCGTGGCGCTGCTTCTCCGCGTCATCATGCCTGGTTGTTCGATTTCGGTCTGAGCAGGTTTAAGAGCATTTCACGAAGCTGAGGCGGCGCCAGTTCGGTTTCGCATTCTATCTCCGCGGCGGTAAACCATCTGAGTGCCGTGTGTTCATCGCCGATAAGTCGCGGAGAGTCCTGCCACTGGTCGACGTGATAGACATGGAAGGTGGCGGATGCCCCAGGCGGGCTTTCCGAAACGAACTCTCCGGCCAACAGCCAGTGCTGCGGCGTCACGCCGATTTCTTCCAGCAATTCCCGGCGCAGTGCCGTCTCGGCATCTTCGCCGTCTTCGACGTGACCGCCCGGCAGGCTCCAGCGATCCGGGTGCGTCCTGCGCTCCGAACTTCGCCTGGCGAGAAGAACGCTCCCGTTCCCAATCAATGCGCCGATTGCGATCTCGGCCATGTCAACAGGTGCCGACATGTGCCACGATCATGATTTTTGCGATGCCGCCTGCGCCCGCAGCAGGTTGTCGCGCAGCCGCGTCACCGATTTCTGCACGACGGGGAAATCGTCGCCGAGGCCGACGGCGTCGATCAGGGCGGAGCCGGGATCGGTTTCGAGAAGATCGCGCCCCGCTGGCGTCAGGCTGACGCGCACCTGCCGTTCGTCGGTGGGATCGCGATGGCGGGTGATAAAGCCGGCCGACTCCAGCTTCTTGAGAATGGGCGTCAACGTGTTGGATTCGAGGAACAGTTTTTCTCCCAGCATGCTGACCGTCTGGTCGTCCTCCTCGGAGAGGGCCACCATGGCGATATACTGGGTGTAGGTCAGGCCGAGCGCGTCCAGGATCGGCTTGTAGGCGCGGCCGAAGGCGAGATTGGCCGAATAGACCGCGAAGCACAGGAAGGTCGAAAGCTTACGGATCTCACCGCCACTTCCAGGAGAGGCGGGTACAGACTGTTTTGCGGATTTGGACGTGGGCATGGGGCTATCCTGTCTCGGTTGCTAGCGCAATTATATATATCGCATCCGATTAAATCGCAATGGTGATCGGAGTGTTTCCGGTGACCGTCCGGCTGCGCCTACAGCATAGCTGCCGGCGGCGGGCAGCTTTCGGCCTCGGACGGATCAGCCGAATTTTTTCAGCGCGTCCAAGTCCTTGGGCGCGGGAGACTCACTTTAGGTTCGTCCGGCCACCGCGCGGGTGCGGCCTGCCCCATCGGCCTTTGAACCCGCATTGCCTTGCGGCGAGATCAAACGGGCAAGTAGCCACCACATAGCCTTGCATGGCCGGTGCTTTCACGCGACAAAGTCCGGATGAGCATTCCCGCGACACATCCTTTCGCCTTCGATCCCACTTACGGCATGCAGCTCGACGAGCTGCTTGCGGTTGAGCCGCCGGAGGCGCCGGATGGTTTCGACGCATTCTGGGAGACGCGGTATCAAAAGGCGCTGACGGTCGATCCGCAGCCGGAGCTTTCCCGCAGCGAGATCACCCATTCCGACTGGCACGTGCTCGACCTCGTCTATCTCTCCACGCATGCGTTCCGGATCGGCGGCTGGCTGCTGCTGCCGCGCGAGGGAGAGGTGCGGCGCGGCCTAGTCGTCGGGCATGGGTACGGTGGACGCGAGCGTCCGGATTTCGACCTGCCGGTGACCGAAACCGCGCTCATCTTTCCCTGCTGCCGCGGGCTGTCGCTCAGCGCCCATCCGCCGATTTCCGAGAATCCTTCCTGGCATGTGCTGCACGATATCGACAAGAAGGATTCCTATATCATCGGCGGCTGCGTCGAGGATATCTGGCTTGCCGCCTCGACGCTCGTTGCACTCTATCCCTGGCTTTCAGGGCATATCGGCTATAGCGGCATCAGCTTCGGCGGCGGTGTCGGGGCGATGGCAATCGCCTATGACGACCGCATCGACCGCGGGCATCTCGCGCTTCCAAGCTTCGGGCACCAGCCGCTGCGCCTCAAGCTGCCGAGCGTCGGCAGCGCCCAATCGGTGCAGGAATATCAGGCGGAACATGCAAACGTGCTGGAGACGCTGCGCTTCTTCGACGCGGCGACGGCCGCGACACGGATCAGGGTGCCGATGCTGACGGCGGTGGCGCTTTTCGATCCTTCGGTCGCGCCGCCCTGCCAGTTCGCTGTCGCCAATTCGATACCGAAATTTAATGAAATCTTCATCCTGGACGCCGGGCATTTCGACTACCCTGGAAGTGCTGAGCAAGAGGCGGTGCTCCGCGACAAGATCGGACAGTTCTTCAGGGTGTCATGAACCGCGAATATCTGCGCTGGTACAGTCAGCGTCTGCAACGAGACATGGAGATGCTGGTGTTCGGCCATGCCGGCGCCAAGGTGCTGGTTTTCCCGACGCGGGAAGGGCGCTTTTTCGAATATGAGAAGCTCGGCCTGGTCGCAAGCCTTGCAGACAAGCTGCAGGCCGGCCATCTCCAGCTCTATTGCATCGAGGGCCTGGCGGCAGACAGCCTCTACGGCTTCCATCGGCACCCGGCCGAGCGCATCCGCCGACATGCGGCGCTGGAGGATTATATCCTCAACGAGGTGCTGCCGCTGATGGCGGCGAAGAATTCGCATGACTGCACCATTGTACATGGATGCAGCCTCGGTGCCTTCCAGGCGGCGAGCCTCGTCTTCCGCCACCCGCATCTCTTCCGCAAGCTTGTCGCCTTTTCCGGGCGCTACGACCTGACGATGAAGGTGGAATCCTTCGGCGACCTGTTCGACGGCTATTACGACGACAGCGTCTATTTCCACACGCCGACACATTTCCTGCCCGGCCTCGGCGCGGACTGGCGGCTCGACAGGCTGCGCGAGATCGACATCGTGCTAACCATCGGCGACGCCGATCCCTTCCTCGATAACAACCGCTATCTCAGCCGGCTGCTGGGCGAGAAGAATATTCGCCATCAGTTGCATGTCTGGGACGGCCGCGCTCATCGCGCCGGCGCCTGGCGGAAGATGGCGCCGCTTTACATCTGAATACTGTCGGTCACGGCCAATATAAAGCCGCCGTTGCCACCGGCGCGTCCCAGAGCGAGCGCTCCTCGTCAGTCAGCAAAGCGAGAGTAACGGACAGTCCCTGCATGTCGAGGGAAGTGACGTAGGTTCCAACAAGCGAGCGCTCGATCGGGATGCCGCTCTCCTCGATGAAGCGGCGGGCGCCGTTATAGGCGAGGTAAAGTTCGGCCGGAGGCGTGCCGCCGAGGCCGTTGACGAAGAGCAGCGCCCGGGCGCCCGGCATCACGGCGATGTCACTGACGATCGTTTTGCAGAGATGGCCGATGATGGCGTCGGCGGCAGCGAAGGGCTGCCTGGCATGGCCGGGCTCGCCATGGATGCCGACGCCCATTTCCATCTCGCCGGGTTCGAGCGCAAACGTCGTGCGCTCGGTCTGCGGCACCGTCACGCCGTTCAGCGCCACCCCCATCGAGCGGATGCGTGTGTTCAACCCTTCGCCGAGCTCCTTCAGCTCGTCAAGCGGCATGCCGCGTTCGGCCGCAGCACCCAGGATCTTTTCGACGATCACCGTTCCGGCGACGCCGCGACGGCCTCGGCTTTCGCCTGTTCTCGACGTTTCGATATCATCACTGACGATGACCATGTCGAGGCGGTGGCGCTCGCCAGCCATCTCGATCGCCATTTCGAAATTCATCAGATCGCCGTCGTAATTCTTAACCACGAGCAGGCAGCCGGCGCCGGTATCGGCTGCTTCGATGGCGGCAATGATCTGGCCCGGCGTCGGCGAGGTAAAAATGTGGCCGACACAGGCGGCGTCCAGCATGCCGTGGCCGACGAAGCCGATATGCATCGGTTCATGGCCGGCGCCGCCACCTGATATGAGCGCCACCTTGCCCGATGTAAGATGGCGGCGGCGGATGAATCTGCGCTCCGGCCCGAACATCACGAAAGTCTCATGGGCGCGCACGAAGCCTTCGACGCTTTCGGCGACCATGGTTTCCGCAGTGTTCATGAACTTCTTCATCAAGCCCCTCCCAAGGCCAAGGGCATTACGTTACGTCAAGCATGTCACTCGTCATTCCGCGCCGATATCGCGACGATCTTCTGTACCAGATCGGAGATCGCCTCTTCCAGCAGGCGGTTTTTCCTGTCGTCGCCGAAATCCGGCACCATCAGCGACAGGTACCGCAATTTCTCGGAGTGGCCGAGATCCGGCAGCTTGCCAGGATGGGCGGCCTGATAGGCTTCGAGGAAGCGTTCCTCCTCACTGGCGCTGAAATGACAGACGCGGACGATCGTCGCGAGATGGCGCGCCGGCAGCGGCGTCGCATAGGTCGGGCTGGTGATCTGGGTGACGAAGCTTCGGTGTTTTCCAAGTGCCGTTGCCAGGCGCTGGCGCGTGCCCGAAGGCCTGTTGTCGATGATCTGCGCCAAAATGGACTTGTAGGCAATAATGGCGTCTTCGGTGTCTTCGCGCGCCATCCTACTCTCCGGCTGCCCTTGTGCCATCGGCGTTGAGCCCGATGATCGCCGATCTTATCGCGGGACGGCGGGCCGGCGCCACGGAAAAATGCCGGAGGCCGGCGGCAAGCAGCCCCGGGAGATAGCGGGGATCGCCGGCCATGTCGCCGCAGATGCTGACGGGCTTGCCGCCGGCAAGTTTTATCGCTTGCTCGATCAGACGGAGCACGGCGGGGGCCGCCTTGCCGGTATCGACCTCGTTGCCGTCACGGGTGGAGGCGGCGAGATATTGCGTGAGGTCGTTGGTTCCGAATGAGAAGAAGGCCGCCGATGCGAAGGTGTCGATCACCAACGCGGCCGACGGCACTTCCACCATCATGCCGATCGGCGGCATCCGGTGCTGCAGGGCGCGGCGGCCGAGCTTTTCGGCTTCCTCGCGGAACAGTTGGCGCATCCTGTCGACCTCTTCGGGAAAGGTCACCATCGGCAGCATCACCGAGAGCTTGCCGAAGACGGCGGTGCGCAGCAGGGCGCGGGCCTGGACGCGGGCGATTTCCGGCCGGGCAAGCAGCAGCCGGATGCCGCGCAGGCCCGGCTCGAGAGCCGGCGGATCTTCGAGGCCGGCCAGCGGCTTGTCACCGCCAATATCCAGCATTCTTATAGTTACTGGCTTTTGGCCCGCCTGCTCCAGCACGCGGCGATAGATCGCCAGCTGGCGTTCCTCATTGGCGGCATCGGCGATAGAGGTGACTGAAAATTCCGAGCGCATCAGCCCGACGCCCGCCGTTGCGGGATCGAGCGCATCGATCTCGGCGGGATCGTTGATATTGATGGAGATGAGGATCGGTACGCCGTCCGCAGTGCGCAACTCTCCGCTTTCGGTCTTGGTGTCGCCGAGCGGTGCGAGTGGCGGGATCAACATGCCGCCCGCCTCGAGGATGACAGCGCCGGCGTCGCCATCGACGCCGACGGGATCGCCGTCCGCTGCTGAAAAACGGCCTGTGCCAACCACCATCGGCACAGATTTCGCCCGGGCGAGCAAAGCGACGTGGCCGGCGGCGCTGCCTGCAAACAGCGCGATCCCGCCGCCCTTCGACCAGTCGTGAGCGAGGAAGCGGCTCGGCTCCATGTCCTTGCCGACGAAGACCGAGCCGGGCGGGAAATCGGCGACCGGGGCGCCGGAGAGCGCGCCGAGCACGCGGTTCTTGATGTCGAGAATGTCGATGGCGCGCGCCCGCATCTGTTCCTCGTCGGCCGATTCGAGTTCGGCGATATAGGCGTCGAGCGTGGCGACCCAGGCGAAGACGACATTCTCGTCGGCTTGCATGCGCGCGCCTGTTGCTTCGGCGATCGTTGGATCGCGCAGCACCTCGATCTGAAAATCGATGATATCACGGCTTTCGACGTCGGCGCCCTCGGCGAGGCGCTCGAGTTCGCCGATAGAGACATCGATCGCCTTCTCAAGCGCGCCGTAGCCGCCGGCGGTTCCCGGCGCGGAAGCAGCGTTCGGTTCCTCGGCGAGAAAGGCCGGGCCGGATGCGATGCCCGGGGATGCGCTCTTTGCTTTCAGCCTAAGCAGTTCTGCCATGCTTCTTTTCCTCATCGAAATTGCGCTCGATGAGTTCCTTGAGCGCGCGGATCGCCTCTTCGGCGAGAATGCCGTCCGCCCGTATCCTGAGAATCGAGCCCTTACGGATTCTCGCACCCATGACCTTGATGATGCTCTTGCCGTTCAGCCAGACGTCTGTGCCGTTGACGGCGATCTCGATCGAACAGGGGAACGACTTCGCAAGTCGTGTGAAGGTGACGGAGGGGCGGGCATGCAGCCCGACGCCGTGCTTGACTTCCACCTCCGTCTGACAATTCACGTGCAAAGGATCAGGCTCCTGTTTCTCAATACGCAATCGATTCGTCATCAGGGGGACAGTTCCTCGGCTGTGGCGACGACCCTGGCGAGCGACGCGCCCCCTGAGGCTTCGGCGGCGGCGACAACGGCGCCTTCGACGAGTGGCGCGTTGCATATGGAGACACGGGCCGATCGGGGAAGGCCCAGCATTTCGATCGCCATCTCGCTGTTGGTCTCGGCGCCGCCGAGGTCGACGAAGACGGCGACCCCGGCATCGGACCAGGCGGTCTCGATCGCCTTCAGTATACCGCCGGCGTCGGTGCCGAGTTCCCCTTGAACGTTGCCGCCCGACCAGGCGAGCGGCACGCAGTCGCCGACCATCTGCCGCACCATGTCGGCGATGCCCCTTGCCACAAGCGGCGAGTGGGAGACGATCACAATGCCCACATTTGCGGTCTGTCCATTCATGCCGGTCCTTTCATTCATTGGGGGCGGTGCTCCCCGAGATAGCGGCAGATCGCCGTGGTCAGCAGCGCGCAACTCGATGCACCGGGATCGACATGGCCGATTGAGCGCTCGCCTAGGAAGGCGGCGCGTCCGCGCATCGCCTTCATGGCGGCGGTCCTGTCGGCGGACCGTTCGGCCTTGCGGGCGACGTCACTGAGCGGTGACTGCTTCGCCAGCGCCTCATGGACGGGATAGAGTACGTCGAGCAGCGTCTTGTCGCCGGCGTGCGACCGCCCGCGCCTTGCCACGGCGTCAATCGCCTGTTTCAGCACCGGGGAAAAGTCGGCCTTCTCCTCATTCTTGCGCAGCTCGCGGCCGATCTCCATCAGCAGCGTGCCGTAGAGCGGGCCGGCCGCTCCGCCGACATTCATCACCAGCATCAGGCCGATCTTTTCCACCGCGTCGGGGAAGGGCAGGCTGGACAGGCTTTCGCCCTCGGCGCTGACAGCCTCGCAGCCGCGCCGCATATTGGTACCGTGATCGCCATCGCCGATGACGCGATCGAGTGCGCAGAGGTGATCGGCGTTTTCCGCGATCGTCGCGCGGCACACTTCGATCAGTCCCGCCACAAGCACCGGTTCCGCCTGCACTGCCTTCCTCCCTGTCGCCCTCTCCGCTAGGGGCTTCGAACTCTACCCGGTCAGGCGAGGCTTGCCGCCACGCCGAAAGCGCCGGCAACCGCGACCGCGCCGGGATCGGCGACACCCGCCAGATCTCTTTCGCCGACATAGGAGGCGCGTCCGGCTCTCGCCTTCGTCATTGTCTTTGTCGACTCCGCGCCTGATGCCGCTGCCCTTGCGGCGGCAGCGATGTCGCCTGAGGCGAGCGCCTGCAGGGCAGGCGACAGCGCATCGACCATCGTCCGGTCGCCGACCCCTGCTCCTCCATAGAACGTCATCCTGTCGAGCCCGGCAAGAAGAGCCGCTGAAATATCGGCTTTATCAGCCATCGCCTTTGCCGCGGCGGTGAAGAAGATCGACAGCAGCACGCCACTCGATCCGCCCATGCTGGTGCCGAGGATATCGCCGAGCGAGGCAAGAGTTGCCGCCGGTTTGTCGAGCGGCAGCGCATCGAGGCGGGCCAGCACGCTGCGGGCGCCGGCGGCTACCGTCGAGCCGGTATCGCCATCGCCGACGCGGCCGTCCAGCCGGTTGAGTTCGCTTTCCTGTGCGATCAGATGCTCGCAGAGTGCCGTGATCAGACGTCGGTTGCGGCTGTTCTCGCCAGCCGTGTCCGCGCCGTTCAGGCCGGCGGCGGTCCTCGGCGCAGGGATGATCCTAATCTCATGGCGTTCGACGGCCGGCATCCAGGCATGTGGCTCGACCGCTGCCGTCAGCGCCGCTTCGCGCGCGGCATCCAGCCGGATCAACGACAGCGAGAAGCCGTTCATGTTGAGCGCGGTCATCAACGGCGCCGGGCCGACGATCAGCTTGATGTGGCGGCCAAGCGGCGAGGCCAGCACTGTCTTGGCGATGACGGTCATTTCGAGCGGCGGCACAGCGCCGAGATTATTGATGAGGAGGGCGTGGTTTGCCTCCTCGCGCAAGGCTGGAGTCAGGCGCGCCGCCATGGTGGCGACGATATCGGCGACCGGCTGCAGCGCGATGCGCTCGACGCCGGGTTCGCCATGGATGCCGAGGCCCAGTTCACCTTCATCAGCGCCGAGGCGATCCTCATGCACCTGTCCGGGCACGCTGCAGGTGGAGAGCGACATGCCGAGGGAGACGATGTCGCCGGCAGCCGCCGCGGCATGCGCCGCGACCGTCGTCAGGTCCTCGCCCCTTTGGGCGTGATAGCCCGCGATCTTGTGGATGAACAGCGTGCCGGCGACGCCGCGGGGCTGGCTGATGCCGGGGATGGCGATGTCGTCGGCGACGATGACCATCTCGACGTCGAAGCCCTCGGCGCGCGCCTTTTCGGCGGCAAGGCCGAAATTCAGGCGGTCGCCGGTATAGTTCTTGACGATCAGCAGGGCGCCTTTCGGACCAGTGACGGCGCGGATCGCCGTCAGCACCGCATCGACGCTCGGCGAAGCGAAGATTTCGCCGGAGACGGCCGCCGTCAGCATGCCCTTACCAACAAAGCCGGCATGGGATGGTTCATGGCCGGCGCCGCCGCCGGAGATGATCGCCACCTTGGACTTGTCCCAATCCGCGCGCAGGACCACCTTGATGTCGGGAAAGCTGTCGAGACGGGCGAGACGGCCGCTGTTCGTCGTCAGAAGCAAACCGTCCAGAGCTTCTGTGACGATGGTTTCCCTGCGGTTGAAGAAGTGTTTCATCGATTGAGACCCGTCTGTTTGTTTTTCATGCCATCATCTTTTTTGCCGGTCAGGACAGGCGCTGTCCAGCCGCATCGAAATAAAGCGGATCGCGCAGCGTCAGGCTGATCCGGTCGCCCGGGGCGATCGCCAGATATGGATCCGCAAGTGTGACGAGCTTGTGATTGCCCGCCCTGATATGCAGATGGTTCTGGTCGCCGAGATGCTCGATCCAATCGACCTCGGCATTGGCATCCTTTCCGACGACGATATCGAGATGTTCGGTGCGCGCGCCGACTGTTCTGGTGCCGGAGGGCGGACGGCCGCCGGGCAGCAGGTCCGCCGGCAGAAGGTTGATGTGCGGCTGGCCGAGGCGGGCGGCGACATGCAGGTTGGCGGGATTGCCGTAGATCTCGCGGGGCGTTCCCACCTGCATCAGCCGGCCCTCGGCGACGATGCCGATGCGGTCGGCCATGGTCATGGCTTCCACCTGGTCGTGGGTGACGTAGAGTAGCGTCGAGCCGAGCTCCTTCTGGATGCGCTTCAGCTCCAGGCGCAGTTCGGCGCGCAGCTTGGCGTCGAGCGAGGAGAGCGGCTCGTCCATCAGATAGATTGCCGGCCGGCGCACCAGCGCCCGGCCGATCGCGACACGCTGCATCTCACCGCCGGAGAGCCTTGTCGAACGGTTTTCCAGCTTGTGGTCGATCCGGACCATGCGCGCGACCTCGCGCACGCGCCGGTCGATCTCCTCCGCGCTCAGCATGCGCACCGGTGCCTTCAGCGGGAAGGCGAGATTCTGGTAGACTGTCATGTGCGGATAGAGCGAATATTGCTGGAAGACGAAGGCGACGTCGCGCCCGGCCGGCGCTTCGGCCGCAACATTGCGGCCGCCGATCTCGATGCGGCCGCTGTCGGGCCTTTCGAGGCCGGCGATCAGCCTGAGCGTCGTGGTCTTGCCGGCGCCGGTGGGACCGAGCAGCACGACGAATTCGCCGTCGCGGATAAAAAGATCGAGCTCATCAAGAGCCTGGGTGTCGCCGAAGCGCTTGCTGAGATTTCTGAGGACGACATCAGCCATGCCGGGTCTCCTGATAGAGCTGGGATGGCACCGCGCGGCCCGAGACGCAGTCGAAGAGCGCGAGGTTCGCCGGGTTGAATTCGAGGCCGACGGTCTCGCCGATCCGGAAGCTGCGGTTGGCGGGAACGCGGGCCTTGATCAGGCCGCCCGGGGTTTCCACTGCTACAACCTGGTTGGTGCCGAGATATTCGCTGCCGTAGACGGCGCCGCGAAGGCGCGAGGCGTCGCTGAAGCGGATGTGCTCCGGCCTGACACCGAGCGCCAGTTCGCTCTCGGCCATGTCCTGATGAATCTCGGGAACGGCAACATTGACACCGTCGAGCTGGATGGATCTGTCGCCGCTCTTTAGGCCGGAGGTGAAGCGCATGAAGTTCATCGGCGGCGAGCCGATGAAATCGGCGACATACATGGTCGCCGGCTTGGCGTAGATCTCCTGCGGCGTGCCGAACTGCTCGATGACGCCGTGGTTCATGACGGCGATCTTGTCGGCCATGGCCATCGCCTCGTGCTGGTCGTGGGTGACGTAGACGGTGGTGGCATGGATGCGGTTGTGCAATTCGCGGAGCTCATGGACCATGATCTCGCGGAACTCGGCGTCAAGCGTGCCGAGCGGCTCGTCCATCAGGAAGCATTTCGGGCGGCGGACGATGGCGCGGCCAAGCGCCACGCGCTGCCGGTCGCCGCCGGCAAGGCCAGAGACCGAGCGGTTGAGAATATGATCGATCTGCAGCAGACGGGCGGTCTCCTCGACGCGCTGGCGAATCTCGGCCTTCGACATGCCTTGCGACAACAGCGGGAAGCCGATGTTTTTGCGCACATTCATATGCGGGTAGAGTGCAAAGAGCTGGAAGACAAAGGCGATGTCGCGGGCGCTGGCGCGGTTGAAGGTGACGTCCTCGCCGTCGAGATGGATCTTGCCGCTCGAGGGCAACTCGAGGCCGGCGATCATGCGAAGCGTCGTCGTCTTGCCGCAGCCGGAAGGACCGAGCAGCGCCAGGAACTCGCCGTCATGAACGGTGAAGCTCGAATCCTGAACGGCGACGAAGCTGCCGAATTCCTTGCGGAGATTTTCAATACGGATGTCCGCCATGGTTCACTCCGGGAACTTCGAAACGATGATGAACATCACGGTACCCAAGAGCAGGGTCACCAGCGAATAAGTGTAGAGCACCAGCAGGAAGGGCTGGAACAGCATCAGGAAACCGAGCCCGATCAGCACGGTTGCGATGTTTTCCATCGGGCGGCGGCGCAGAAAGAATGACCGTTTCGGGCGGGCAGGGGTGCGGGTGCGTGTTTCGATCAGGTGGCTCATTTGCGAACGGCTCCGAAGGTGATGCCGCGCAGCAGCTGCTTGCGCAGGAGAATGGTGAAGACGAGGATCGGGATGAGGAAGATCGTCGTGCCGGCGGCGACTGCCGGCCAGTCCTGTCCGCCTTCGCCGATGATCGTCGGGATGAAGGGCGGCGCGGTCTGGGCCCCGCCCGAGGTCAGAAGGGCGGCGAAGGCATATTCGTTCCAGGCGAAGATCAGGCAGAAGATCGCAGTTGCGGCAATGCCGGTGGTCGCCTGCGGCAGCACGACCTTGCGGAAGGCTTGCAGCCTGGTATAGCCGTCGATCATCGCCGCTTCCTCGTATTCGCGCGGGATCTCGTCGATGAAGCCTTTGAGCAGCCAGACGGCAAGCGAGACGTTGACGGCAGTGTAGAGCAGGATCATGCCCAGGGCCGTATCCGACAGGCCGAGTTCGCGATACATCAGGTAGATCGGGATGGCGACGGCGATCGGCGGCATCATTCGAGTCGACAGGATGAAGAACAGCAGGTCGTCGGCGAGCGGGATCTTGAAGCGGGAGAAGCCATAGGCGGCGAGCGTGCCGAGGAAGACTGCGAGGAAGGTGGAGCCGAAAGCGATCACCAGCGAATTGACGAAGCGCGGCAAGAAATTCGACGGACCGGCGATCACCATGTTGCGCTTGCGCGTCACCTCATCGCAGGCGCCGACCGGCGCCGGCAGCGAAGCGATATAGTCAGGGGTCTGCCGGGTGCGCGTCGTGAACAGGTTGCAATAGCCTTCGAGAGACGGCGTGAAGACGATCTTCGGGGGATAGCTGATCGAATCCGGCGGCGACTTGATGCTGGTCAGGAAGATCCAGACGAGCGGGATGAGGGTGATCAGCGCATAGAGGACGACGATCGTGCCGGCGATGCGCTTGCTGGTGAGGCTCGGCTCGACGACCGAATGGGCGGAGTTGGCGGCGCTCATCTTTGCTTCACCTTGTTCAATGCCTTGACGTAGATGTTGGCGAGGCCGAACACCGCGACGAAGAGGACGATGGCGAAGGCCGAGGCCCGGCCGGTCGCCCAGCTTTCGAAGGCGGCGCGTTTCAGCGTAATCGAGGCGACCTCGGTGACCGAGCCCGGTCCGCCGCCGGTCAGCAGCGTCACCATGTCGAACATCTTGAAATTCTCGATGCCGCGGAAAAGCACCGCGAGCATGATGAAGGGCAGGGCCATCGGCACGGTGATCGACCAGAACTGACGCCAGGGCGATGCACGATCGACCTCGGCCGCCTCGTAGATATAGTCGGGGATCGAGCGCAGTCCGGCGAGGCAGATCAGCATCACATAAGGCGTCCACATCCAGGTATCGACGATGATGATCGCCCAGGGCGCCAGAGAGACATTGCCGAGCATCTGGACATCGGATGTGGGAATGCCCGACACCAGCGAGACGGCATAGGCGAAGAGGCCGATCTGCGGCTCGTAGAGAAAGCGCCAGAAGTTGCCGACCACGGCGGGCGACAGCATCATCGGGATTAGGATAATCGTCGTCCAGAAGGCATGGCCGCGGAACTTGCGGTCGATGAGATATGCGAGTGTAAAGCCGATCACCGTCTGCAGCACGATCGTCCAGAAGACGAAATGCGCAGTGGTCTGCATCGCTTGCCAGATATCGGGATCGTTGAGAACGCGTTCGTAGTTCCCAAGGCCGATGCCCTGGACCGGCGCATTGGGCCGGTTGGCGCGGTAATTGGTGAAGGACAGATAGACCGCCCAAAGCAGCGGGAAGATGTTGATCGCCAACAGCAAGGTGATGGCCGGCGCAATGAACAGCCAGGCGATCGCCCTGTCTGAGAGGCCGCGAACGCGCCTGGCGACCGAGACCGGCGTTGCCCTTGCTGTCGCATCGGCCGCCTTCTCGACAATGGAGGAATGGGAAATGGTCAATTTTTCACCCGGTCTATTGGGATATGGAAGATCTGGCGGCCCGTTCGTCTGCCGATCCGGGCGCCATCCTAGTCAGGATGGCGCGCAGAAGGATGCCGACTGTCGCGTCGTCCGGCATTAGATCTTGCCGTCGTCCTTGAAGACGTCGCTCCAGTCCTTCACCAGGCCGTCGAGCGCTTCCTTGGCGGTGCCGTTGCCGGCGACCACGTAGTTATGGACGCGCTTCTGCATGGCCTGTAGCAGCGAGGCGTAGCTCGGCTCGGCCCAGAAGTCCTTGACGATCGCCATCGAGTCCAGGAAGGCCTGGGCATAGGGCTGGCTCTTGGTAAAATCCGGCGCGTTGACGACGGAGTTCAGGCAGGAGAACCCGCCGAGCTCCCACCATTTGGCCTGCACTTCGGGCTGTGCGAACCACTTGATGTATTGCAGGGCGGCGTCGCGCTTGTCGGAGTAGGACACCACAGAAATGCCCTGGCCGCCGAGCTGGGCGAAATGCGCCTTTTCAGCAGGATTGGGGAAGAAGCCGATCCTGTTGCCGCCGACCTTCTCGTCCTTGTAGAGGCCGGGCCAGGTGAAGGCGAAGTTCATCTGCATCGCGACTTGGCCGGATTTGAAGGCGTCGGCGGATTCGACCATATAGACGTTGGAGCTGCCGGGCGGAGTGCAGCAATCATAGAGCGACTTGTAGAATTCGAGACCCTTGACCGCGTCGGCCGAGTTGACGAAGCCCTCCATGTCGTAAGGCTTCTTCGGGTTGTCGTACTGGAAGCCCCAGTCGTAAAGGACGTTGGTTACGCCCATGGTGATGCCTTCGGAGCCGCGCTCGGTATAGATCGAGGCGCCGTAGACGGTCTTGCCGTCGATCTCGCGCTTCTGGAAGAACTCGGCGATCTTCTTCAGTTCGTCGTAGGTCTTCGGGGCTGCGAGAGCGTGGCCGTATTTCGCTTTGAATTCCTTCTGCAGTTCCGGCTTCTCGAACCAGTCCTTGCGGTAGGTCCAGCCGACGACATCGCCCATGGCGGGCAACGCCCAGTAGTTCGGCGTGTTCTTCGGCCATTCCGAGTAGCCGACGACCGTCGCCGGCACGAAGTCATCCATCTTGATGCCTTCCTTGTCGAAGAAGTCGTTGAGCTTGACGTAGTGGCCGTTCTCGGCCGAGCCGCCGATCCACTGGCTGTCGCCAATAATGAGGTCGCAGAGCTTGCCATGGGAATTCAGCTCGTTGAGGAAGCGGTCGGCATAACTCGTCCAGGGAACGAATTCGAACTTCATCTGCGTGCCAGTCTTGGCGGTGAAGTCCTTCGACAGCTCGACCAGCGCATTGGCGGGGTCCCAGGCGGCCCAGCACAGCGTCAGTTCATCGGCTTTCGCGAGATTGGGCAATGCCGACGACATGACGAATGCCGCGGACAGCCCAAGAAGGGCTTTCGATGTTTTCTGCATAAGTTCCTCCCAGAACCAATGCCGGCTCCCCGCCGGCGTCGCATGTTCACCCGTTTTAGAGAATGCTCACATGAACTTCTCAATCATCATGTTTAGCAATATGTTTAGTGATACGTATTTTTATAAACATTGCAAGCGACATTCGTCGCTGCGTCGCACGCGCTGCGTCGATCGGCGGAGCGGGTCCTGCCCTCTTTTTCGGAAAATCCGGGAAATTTCTGCGGCAGGCGTACCAATGGGACGAAATCTGGCCTCGCGGCGATATGGGCCGCAGGATATGGAGGTCGACGCCGCTCCTGTTTTCCCGGGAGGGTTCAAACTTGGCCTCGCTTCGGCGGGGCTTTTTCTTTGGGCCGACCGCCGGCCGTATCGGGAATTTCTGTCCGACTGCAAGATTTGGCCTTTCCGGCCTGATGCAACGGGCGTATTCAGCCAACGCGCGGCGTCGCTCGCGCGCTTTCCGCGGCAGATCCTCCGATCGGCTCCTTCCGGTTTCCCAGCCGCGCCGACAAATTGCATTATGAGATCGATGACCACAGCAGAGACGAGCGAGAACCGGCAAGAGGCGGCAAGCGGCCGCCAGGCGAAGATCGTGGCGCTGGTCGTTGCCGTCTCCTTCTTCATGCAGATTCTCGACGGCACGATCGTTGCCACCTCGTTGCCGCAGATGGCGGCAAGTTTCGGCGTGCAGCCGGTGTCGATGAGCATCGGCATCACCGTCTATATGCTGACGATGGCGGCCTTCATTCCGCTGTCGGGCTGGCTCGGCGATCGCTTCGGCGCGCGCCGTATCTTCCTGATGTCGATCGGCGTCTTCACCGGCGCCTCGCTGTTCTGCGGGCTGTCCGGCAGCCTGATGGAATTCGTGCTGTGGCGCGCCGTCCAGGGGGCGGGCAGCGCGCTGATGACACCGGTCGGGCGCATCATCGTGCTGAAGAACGCCCGCAAGTCCGAACTCGTCCAGGCGATCGCGCTGATCACCTGGCCGGCGCTGACCGCGCCGGTGATCGGCCCGGTGCTCGGCAGTTTCATCACCACCTATGCCAGCTGGCACTGGAACTTTTTCATCAATATCCCGATCGGTGTTCTCGGCATGGGGCTGGTGTTGCGCTTCGTGCCCGAGCAGCGTGAGGCCGACGCCGGCCGTCTCGATCTCGTCGGCTTCGTGTTCAGTGCTGCAGGGCTCACCTTCCTGCTCGCCGCCCTGGAACTCTCGGTCAAATGGGAAGGTGGGCTTCTGCCGGTGATATCAATGCTCGCGGCCGGCACCGTGCTCTCCGTCATGGCGACGCGACATTTCCTCGCTGTCGACAATCCGCTTCTCGACCTTTCAGCCTTCCGCGTCCAGACCTTCGCGATGTCGACGCTGTCGGCGGGCACGGCCTGCAGGGTGGCCATCAATGCGACGCCGTTCCTGCTGCCGCTGTTGTTCCAGCTCGGATTCGGGCTGAGTTCAATTGCCGCCGGAACTTATCTGCTCGTCTATTTCCTCGGCAATCTCGGCATGAAGACGGTGACGACGCCGCTCCTGCGTTTCTTCGGTTTCCGCACGGTACTTGTGCTGAACGGGCTGATCGCGGCGTTTTCGATCGTCGCCTGCGGTTTTCTGACGCCTGATACACCGCAGTTTTTCATCCATGCGCTGCTCTTTCTCGCCGGCCTGTCGCGGTCGATGGAATTCACCGCGCTGAACACGCTGGCTTTCGCCGATATCGGTCCGGCGCAGCGCAGCTCGGCCTCGACGCTGTCAAGCATGCTGCAGCAGGTGTCGATGCTGCTCGGCGTGGCCGTGGCGGCCGCCGTGCTCAACATTGCCGCGGCTCTCAGAGGGGTCCAGACCCCCGTTCTTGCCGACTTCCGTTGGGCCTTCGTCTTGGTCGGAGCGATCGGGGTCATCTCGTCGCTGCGCTTCCTGCAATTGCCTGCGGAGGCGGGAGCGGAAGTTTCGGGTCATCGGAAATTCCAGAAAAACTAACCTGCCGACGAAACCAATCAAGCCGCTCTGCGGTACCGGTTTTCCGTTGTCATCCTTTCGCGCCGCCTGCGACAAGAGCGGGGGACAGCGGCTGTTTACCTCGGGCGGTCAATGCAATACGACATTGCCATGCGGACGAGTCGCGCTTGCGGTCCATCGTCGCTGCGGGAGAACGCCGGGAGACGGAATGAGCAATTCTAGCGGCGATGCGGATGTCCTGATCCACATCCTCTATATCGACGACGACGAGGAGCTTGCATTGCTGATGCAGAAAAACCTGCTTCGGCGCGGCTTTTCGGTCGAGTGGGCTAAGAACGGCGCTGCCGGTCTGGCAAGACTCGGCGAAGGTGGAATCGATGCCGTCGTGCTTGATCACATGCTGGCCGACGAAACCGGTCTCGACATTCTGCCCTGCATGACGGCGATGCCGGATCATCCACCGGTCATCTATGCGACAGGTTCGGACGATACCAGCATCGCGGTCGCGGCGCTGAAGGCGGGTGCCGACGACTACGTGCTGAAGGAGATCTCGGCCGATTATTTCGATCTGCTCGCGGCTGCCCTCGAACAGGCATTGGAGCGGGCGCGTTTTCGCCGCGAGACGGCGCAGGCGCAGGAGGTGATCCGCCAGCAGCGCGATCTTGCGGAAATGCTGCTTGCCGAAGTCAATCACCGCATTGCCAACAGTCTCGGGCTGGTCGGCGCGCTGATCCGCATGCAATCCTCGATGACCAAGGACCAGGTGGCGATCGATGCGCTGCACGAAACGCAGATGCGGATCAACGCCATCGCCAGCGTGCACCGCCGGCTCTATACCAACCGGCAGGTCGGAACGGTGCAGCTCGATGAATATCTGAACAGCCTGCTGACCGAACTCGAAGCGTCGATGCGTGACGACAAGCGGCCGCATCGCATCATGCTGACTGCGGCGCCGGTCAAACTGGCGACCGACAAGGTTATCACGCTCGGACTGATCGTCAGCGAGCTCGTCACCAATGCCTTCAAATATGCCTATCCGGACAGCGTGACGGGGGAGATCCGTGTCAGCGTCGATCAAACAGAAGAGGTGCTGAAGGTCATCGTCGAGGATGACGGCGCGGGGTTTGATCCGGAGAGCCCGGCCAGAGGGACGGGGCTCGGTACGCGTATTTTGACCGGGATGGCCGCGAGCCTGAAATCGGATTTCGCCTATGATCCCCATCATAATGGGACGAGGGCGACGCTCGTATTTTCGTTGCATGAGGGGAAGTAGGACGTGTGGTGCAGGGCGTCCCGTGAGAAAGGGAGAAGGGGAATCGAGACGTTGCCACGGGTCTCTTCTCTCCTCGGGGAGAAGGTGCCGGCAGGCGGATGAGGGCCTCACGGCACAGCATCATCATTTTTCTGCAATAGCTTACCGGCATCGCATCATCAAACCTAACGCAAGGGGAGGACAACCATGACGACAATCCGTACGCCGCGCGAAGTCTATGATTTCTGGTTCGTTCGATGCGGCCGGGAGCTGTGGTTCCAGCCGCCGCCGGAACTTGACGTGGAGATCCGTGATGTTTACCGCGATACGCATCTAGCGCTGGCGGCAGGCATCAGTGAGGAATGGCGGGCCGATGCGATATGCCGGCTGGCGGCGGTCATCGTGCTCGACCAGTTCCCCCGCAACATCTATCGCGGCACGCCGCTCGCCTTCGCAACCGACGGACTGGCGCTGCGGGAAGCCAAGCTCGCACTTGCGGCCGGTGGCGACCAGGCGGTCGAGGTCGCCTGTCGCACCTTCTTCTATCTGCCGTTCGAACATGCCGAAAACCTCGACGAGCAGGAACGTTCGGTGGCCTTGTTCACTGCGCTAGGCGACGCCGAATACCTGGATTATGCCATCCGTCATCGCGATGTGATCGCCGCCTATGGCCGATTTCCGCACCGCAATGCCATCGTCGGACGGGAATCGACGGCTGCGGAGCGTGACTATCTCTCCCGGCCGGGCGCCGGCTTCTGAGTGCTTCTCATTCAGGTCTTTCAAGTACGCTGCGAGGCGCTTTAGGCATTTCCCGCCTTTCTGTCGCCTTTGTTTGCAATGAAAAGCTGACTTTCTATCCTGACGACAACCCTCCCGGAGGCGCTTTTGCGGCTGAGAACGATCCTGCTTCGCACCATTCTGTTGATGACGCTGGCGCTGGCCGGCGCCCATTTCGAGAGTGCCGCAGCCTTGGCGCAGGAGCCGCAGACGCAGGCGACGGCAGAGACGCCGCTTGTCGATACGCCATCCGCTCAGGCGGCGAAGGAAATCGAAAAAGCGAAGGTCCAGCTTGGTTCGCTTCAGGACAGCGTCAAACAGAACGCCGATAATGACGATGCGCTGGTCGGGATTGCTGCCAAGGCCGACGAACTCAGCCGCGCTGTCATCACGATCTCGGTCAATCTCAGGCCGCGTTTCGATCAGATCAAAAACCGCCTTGGCGAGATCGGCGATCCGCCGAAGGATGGACAGCCGCCCGAGGCTGAGATCGTCACCCAGGAGCGCAATGCGCTTGCCGCCGAGCGTGCGCAGATCAATGCGGTGACAGGCGACGCCGAAAATCTGTCGATCGCGGTGACGCAGCTGGTCAACGAGATTATCGAGATGCGACGGCGGCTTTTCGCCGATACGCTTCTCAGACGTACCGAAATCTCCGTCTCGGTGCTCGACGACGCCGCCGGCGCCTTCGTGCACGAGGTCAGCGAATTCTCGCAGGCCCTGTCCAGCTGGGGCGCCTTCGTCTGGAAGTTCAAGCGCTTCCCGTTGTTTGCGGCGATCTTCCTGTCGCTCGCCTCGGCGCTCATTCTGCTCTCCGGCAGCTACCGCCTGTTCGGCGCATATCTGCGCCGCGATGAGGCGGTCGAGAACCCGTCCTATATCGGCCGGCTGTCGATTGCCTTCTGGTCGACGTTGATCCGCACTCTGGCGCTTGCGGTGCTGCTCGTAACCTCGTTTTTCTTCCTCAATAGTTTCAACGTGCTGCGGCCCGATATCGCACCCGTCATCGGCGCGCTGTTCGGCACGATCGGGCTCGTCTATTTCGTCGGCCGGTTCGTCAACGCGATCTTCGCGCCGCGTGAACCGCATTGGCGGCTGGTGAAGCTTTCCAATCTCGGCGCCCGCTCGATCGGCTACTGCCTGCTGGCGATGGCTGTCGTCAACGGCCTTGACTATCTGTTCGGCACGGTCAGCGAGGCGATGGGTTCCCCGCTGGTGCTGACGGTGGTCAGGAGCCTGATCGCCGCGCTCATCATCGGCGTGATCCTTATCGCTGCCTCCTTCGGCAAGCCGATGCTGGCACGGAACGGCGATCCCGACGCGCCGGGCCGGCATTGGCCGCGCGGCATGGCCATCATCCTGCGCGTTGCCGGCGCCGGCCTCATAGTCACCGCGCTCGCAGGCTATGTAGGACTGGCGCGCTTCGTCGCCACGCAGTTCATCATCACCGGTGCGGTCGTCGCCACCATGTATGTCGGTCTGCTGTCGGGCAAGGCGATCTCCCGACAGGAGAGCTTCGGCGACACCTTCTTCGCCCGTTTCCTGACGCGCCGCTTCAATCTGGGGCCTGTGGCGATCGACCAGGTCGGCCTGCTCGTCGGCCTTGCGATCTATGCGGTGGCGCTGCTCGTCGGCATCCCGCTGATCCTGCTGCTCTGGGGCTTCCATGTGCAGGACCTGCAGCTTCTCGCCTATCGGCTGTTTACCGAGGTCAAGCTCGGCGGCATCAGCATCTCGCTGCTCGGCATCTGCACCGGCATTCTGCTGTTTGCCGGCGTCTACCTGTTGACGCGCTGGGTGCAGCGCTGGCTCGATGGCAATGTCATGGCGCGAAGCCATGTCGATCTCGGCGTGCGCAACTCCGTCAAGACGGGGATCGGTTATCTCGGGGTCGGTGTGGCGGCGATCATCGGCGTCTCGGCCGCCGGGATCGATCTGTCGAGCTTTGCGCTCGTTGCCTCGGCGCTTTCGGTCGGCATCGGTTTCGGCCTGCAGAACATCGTTTCCAACTTCGTCTCCGGCCTGATCCTTCTGGTCGAGCGGCCGTTCAAGGTCGGCGACCATGTTGTCTCGGGCACGGCCGAAGGCATCGTCAAACGCATCTCGGTGCGCGCCACCGAGATCGAGACCTTCCGCAAACAGTCGATCATCGTGCCGAATTCGGAGCTGATCAACGGGCTGGTCGGCAACTGGACGCACCGCAACAAGATCGGCCGCTCGGAAATTCCGGTCTCCGTCAGCTACGACGCCGATCCGCAGAAGGTGATGGATATCCTGCTCGAACTGACGGCGAAGATCCCGCTCGTGATGCGCAACCCCGAGCCGCATGTCGAATTTCTGCGGTTCGGTCCCTATTCGCTGGACTTCGAGCTACGCTTCTTCCTCGCCGATATGGGCGACGGCATGACGGTGCGCAACGATCTCAGGATCGAGATCCTCAAGCGCTTCAAGGCGGAGGGTATCGAGATCCCGTTGCCGCAGAGCGACCTGACCATCCATCGCGAGGCGCCCGCCGCTATCGCCAACGTGGGCAAGGACGTCAGGCCCAGCTCCGCGGACGGCGCTGCCGGCGAGGAGGAGCATCGGGTGCGACAACTACGTGGCCGGACCGCCGAGGCCAGCCTGAAGAGCTGAACGGCTCATTCAGCCATCATTCACAGGTCTATGTGCATGATCCCTTGCATCGGGATCGCTGCCGAGGGCAGCACCGATCGTTCGAGGGGAGGGCGCACCCGCGCCGCCGCACATGATGGCAAGATTTGCCGCCGCGCTGCTTATCCCGCTGCTTGCCGCGCCGGCGGTCAATGCGGCATCCGTCACCAATACCGATCCTGCCGCCGTGGTGCTCGTCATCACCGAGGGCGGCCAGCGTGTCGAGGTCGTCGTCGATGCCGGAGCTTCGGAAAACCTCTGCCCTTCCGGCTGCTTCATGACGACGCCCGATGGCGACCGCATCGGCCTCGACGGCGGCGAGACGATCGACATCATCAAGGGCTCGGCCGTCGTTAAATAAGGCTGCGGCGCCGTTGGGCTACGGCTCTCCGCGCGCCAGAGCCGTGTGCGCCGGCACGGGCATCCGCATCAGCGGTCGGATGGCGAGGAATGCCGCCACGGCCGCGGCGCCGAGCGTGGCGGTAATCGAGCGACCAGGATCCAGGCCACCGATGAGAAGCGCCGCCGACAGCGCGCCGAAGGTCCATTCCGACCAGCCATGTCGGGCGGCCTTTCGGAGGCGGCGGGCGTCATATGGATTTGAGGCCCACGCGCCCTTCGAGCTTGTCGGCTTCTTCCCTGCGTTCGCTGTAGCGGTCGGTGAGATAGGCCGAGACGTCGCGCGTCAGCCATGTGAATTTCACCAGTTCCTCGCAGACGTCCACGACGCGGTCGTAAAAGGATGAGGGCTTCATGCGCCCATCGCTGTCGAACTCCTGGAACGCCTTTGCCACCGACGACTGGTTGGGAATGGTGATCATCCGCATCCACCGGCCGAGGATGCGCATCTGGTTCACGGCATTGAATGACTGCGATCCGCCGGAAACCTGCATGACTGCGAGCGTCTTGCCTTGCGTCGGCCGGACCGAACCCACCGACAGCGGTATCCAGTCGATCTGTGCCTTCATGATCCCGCTCATTGCGCCGTGTCGTTCGGGGCTGACCCAGACCTGGCCTTCCGACCAGGCCGACAATTCGCGCAATTCCTGCACTTTGGGATGGGTGACCGGCGCTCCGTCGGGAAGGGGGAGCCCCTGCGGATCGAAGATCCGCACTTCGCAGCCGAAATGCTCGAGCAGCCGTGATGCCTCATGCGCCAGGAGACGGCTGTAGGATACGGTCCTGAGCGAGCCGTAAAGGATGAGAATGCGCGGCTTATGCGTTGAGAAGGGCGGCCGCAAGGCTGCCAGATCCGGCTGACGAAGGTGGGCCGGCGAAGTCGCTGGCAGGTCAGACAATGCGTTTGCCTTCGGCATCGAGCACCTTCTCGCCGTCCTCCTTGGTGAAGGCGCCCTTATGCGTCTCCGGCAGGATTTCCAGGACCACCTCGGACGGCCTCGACAGCCGTGTGCCAAGCGGGGTGATGACGAAGGGCCGGTTGATCAGGATCGGCTGGGCGAGCATGGCGTCGAGCAACTGGTCATCGCTCAGATCAGGATTGCCGAGGCCGAGTTCGGCGTAGGGCGTATCCTTCTCGCGCAGGGCCTGGCGCACGCTCAGGCCGGCGTCGGCGATCATCTTCACCAACTCCGTGCGTGACGGCGGCGTGCTGACGTATTCGATAATATCGGGCTCGATGCCGGCATTGCGGATCATCGCCAGCGTGTTGCGAGAGGTGCCGCAGGCGGGATTGTGGTAGATGGTGACGTTCATAGTTTCGCTTCGGAGGATAGGGTTGACGATGTCTCGACCGGCTGCAGCAGCCAGTTGAAGAGGAGGAGGGCTGCGACCGCACCAACGATTTCGGTAAGCCAGAACCCCGGAAGGTCGATCGGGCGGATGCCGGAAAAAGTGTCGGTCAGGGAGCGGGCGAAGGCCACCGCCGGATTGGCAAAAGAGGTCGAGGCGGTGAACCAGTAGGCGGCGGTGATGTAAAGCCCGACCAGCCATGGTACGGCCTTCTGCTCGAAGCGGATACCGGCGAGAATGATTGCGACGAGGCCGAAGGTCGCAATCCCCTCGGAAAACCATTGCGCGCCGCCGGTGCGGACCTTGCTCGACAATTCCAGGAGCGGCAAGTTGAACATCAGATGGGCGCAGATCGTGCCGGCCACGCCGCCGGCAAACTGCGCCAGCACGTAGCCGCCGAGGTCGCGTTTCGGCAGTGAGCCCGACATGGCGAAGATCAACGAGACGGCCGGGTTGAAATGGGCGCCGGAAATCGGCCCCAGCACGGTGATCAGCACGACCAGGATCGCGCCGGTCGCCAGCGTATTGCCGAGCAGGGCGAGCCCGACATCCGCGGTCAGCGATGTCGCCATGATGCCGGAGCCGACCACGGTTGCGACCAGCATGGCGGTGCCGAGCGCCTCCGCGACCAATCGGCGCGATAGATCGTAAGAAGCCATCAAGCGGCCCCTGCCGGTTTTGCCGTCGTGCCTTCCATCGCCCCGATCTGATGCAGATGCGATTCCAGCGCCAGCTTGTCGATCGAGGCCAAAGGCAGGCTGAGGAAGGCCATGATCCTGTTTTTCAGGAAACGGGCGGCCTGTGCGAAGGCGCGGCCCTTCTCGACCTCGCTGCCCTCGACGGCGGCCGGATCCTCGACGCCCCAGTGAGCGGTCATCGGATGGCCGATCCAGACGGGGCAGGCTTCGCCGTGGGCGGTGTCGCAGACGGTGAAGATGAAATCCATCTCCGGTGCGCCGGGTTTGGCGAATTCGTCCCAGCTCTTCGAGCGGAATCCGGTTGCGGGATAACCCAGCGCCTGCAGTTCCTTCAGCGCCAATGGATTGACTTCGCCTTTCGGCTGGCTGCCGGCGGAATAGGCCTTGAACCGGCCCTTGCCCTCGGTCTCGAGGATCGACTCCGCCAGGATCGAGCGTGAAGAATTGGCAGTGCAGAGAAAGAGCACATTGTAGACACGGTCTGTGGTCATTGCAGTTCCTCCTTGGTTGCAGGTGCACAGCATGCGGCGACGGCGGCGGCGGGCGCGCAGATTTCGGCGTTCCCTCCGCAGCAATCCTCCATCAGAAAACGGATCAGACCGCCAAGCGCCTCGTAATTGGCGGTGTAGATGATCGAGCGCGATTCACGTTGCTGGGCGATCAGCCCTGATCGTTCCAGCTCCTTCAGGTGGAAGGAGACGTTGGATGGCGAAACCTCGGCTTTTTCGGCGATGGAGCCCGCCGCCATTCCGTCAGGACCCGAGACGACAAGCATGCGAATGATATGGAGGCGCGTTTCCTGCGAAAGCGCGCCGAATGCGGCGAGGGCTTGGCGTTGATCCATATTTCAATAATCCTTGAATCGTTGAAACGGATTAGCGCAGATGAATGCCATCGACAACAATAAAATTCAGGCGGAGGAGATAAGCCTCGGCCTGCTGCTTTATTGCGCGGCAATGCCTTTTGCCGCGGCCGGCAAGCCGCAAGCCGCGCGACCGCTGGCTCGCCGAGGAGAGTAGAAAGGCTGCGGCCTGCTGCGGTCCATCGGCGACGGGGGAGCGGCTGCTGTACGGGGAGACCCGCGGGGGTCGTGTAACAGCCGAGCGGTCCGCATGTCCCGCGCTCGCCTGGCATCAGGAATTGACTGACGCGTGGGCATCCCACCATCTGAGCACCCGCATCGCCCGGAGCGTGATCCAGCGTGAGGGCTGACCTTCTCCCTCATCGATCTCGAACCAGACACGGCCCGGCAGGGTCCAGTCGAGCGGCCATCTGCCGTTCTGAAGACGGCGGCAGCGAAGATGGTCGATCGCCTCGCCGAGGCGCGGATCGGGAGCGGAGCCGGTGAGGAGGGCGCTTGACCGGAGATAGTCGAGGGCGCGAGGGATGTCGTAGCGCCATCGGTTCGGGTGCAGGAAGTGCAGGAAGCGTTCGTCGGCCGGCTCGCCGGTGCCGAGACGGCGGAAGAGGTTGCGCTTCAGCAGGAATTCCTCGCCCGTTCTGCGTGCCGCCCGGGATTGCGGCGTACCGCCGGTCGCTCGCTCGAACTCCAGCAGGCCTTCCAGGACGTTGATGGTGCTGGCAAAGGACGATCGAATGGAGCCGTTGCACCGTTCGCAATTCCAGCCGCCATCCTGGAGGCGCTCGCCGGTCAGCCTCTCGACAATGGAGGAGACGTCGACACCGAAATAGGCGCCGTCGGCGACCGTGCGGCCATTGATGCACTCCTCGACTTCGCCCTTCCAATAGGACTGGCCGCCCTCTTCCCAATGGGCATGGGTGCCGATCAATTCGACGGTGCGCCTCGCCCGCTCACACGCGGGATCGAGACCGAATTCCCGCAGTTGCGAAAGGGAAAAAGTCGTGGCCGTCCAAGGCTGGCCGCACTCGCGCCACTCGCAAGGGTCGAAACCGGCGGGCAGAAAGGCGCCACCCGCCCATTGCCCGTCCTCGTCCTGGCAGGCAAGCAGCCTTGCGCCCCACCCTTCGGTCTCCACTTTTGCCCGCTCGGCCATCCATTCCCGCTGCGGTGCGTCAAGCAGGTCACGCATGACCTGCCACCGGATCGACGGGTCGGAGTCGAGTAGCCATGCAATCACCGGGTCGGATTGGGCCATCGGAAACCTCTCGGCGGTCGGTCGACCACCCGTTTATAATCGCTTCGCCCGCGCGCTGCCAGCCGAGTGCCTGCGCGGGCGTCAACGTCTCACCCTGATCAGCCGGCGCCCCGATCGGTGTTCTGGAGAGTTGAACGCCGCGCTGCCTCTGTGACGAACGGTCGGCACCCGATTGACAAGCGGAGAATGTGATCGTCGTCGGCGAACGCCCGTTCAATGTCGAGAACGCGGGGCTTCGCGCCTGATTTCTTAATCATATCCGCAAGAAAATCGGCATCGGCGCCATTGGGTCGTCTCTCCGTTTTCGTATCCACAGTGCTGATTAATGATTAGTCAAATCAATTGATGTATCCGGTGGAATTGGGGACGGATTTTACATTAAAGGTTTTACGATGGCGTTTTTAGGTATTTCGGGGATGCAATATTCTGGAGAGATGTTTGCCGGCGCGCGAATTATTGTCGCCGAAGATTCAAACGTGTTCACTTCGATGATCAGCAAACGCCTCAAGGAGTTGTTTGACATTGACGTCGAGATCTGCCGCAACTTCGAAGACCTGCAATATTCCTACGACAAATCTTCCGATCCGATCACGCTGGCGATCTCGAACATCAATCTGCCCGGCGCCGAAAACGGCGAAGCGCTCGAATATCTGGTCGATCTTTCCATTCCCACGATCGTCTTCACCGGCACCTTCCACGACGGCATGCGGGACAAGCTGATGGCCAAGGACATCGTCGACTATATCCTCAAGGACAATATCTTCGCGGTCGATCTGCTGGCGGAGTCGATCTGCCGGTTCCTGACCAATCATCGCCACCATGTGCTGATCGTCGACGACAGCGCGACGGCGCGTGCGTTGTTGTCGAGCCGGCTGAAACGCTATAATTTCCGCGTCAGCGTCGCCGAGAGCGGCGGCAAGGCATTGGATATCCTGAAGGCCAATCGCGATATCGGCCTGATGATCACCGACTACAACATGCCCGATATTGACGGCTTCGAACTGACGCGACGCATCCGCGCCAATATCGGCTCGCACGAACTGCGCATCATCGGCGTTTCCTCCTCATCGAACCGGCTGCTTTCGGCGCGGTTCCTGAAGGCCGGAGGCAATGATTTCATGCTGCGCCCCTTCATCGACGAGGAGTTCTACTGCCGCGTCAACCAGAATCTCGATACGCTTCTGCAAATTCAATCGATGCGCAAGGAGCGGGCGGTTGCCTGACGGCTCTTCAAGCATCGGTGCCGCGACGGCGCGGGCGATGACGGAGGGGAACCGTCAACGAATTTCTGCAATTATAAGTAACACTCACAGTTGTCCCCTTCACGCGCATAGGCCTCTCGGTTATCGTCCGCTCCGCCGGGGAGGGGGCCGAGTCGAGCCCGTCGGACGCATGGGGGGATAGCGGCTGTGGCTTTTCAAGCGGATTTTCAACGAGATGGAATCGGGCTGCGCTCCGGCGGCCTCAAAATACTTCTGGTTGAAGATTCCCGGATGTTTTCCGCCGTTCTCTGCCACCGATTCCAGACGGAACTTGGGCTTGCCGTCAAATCCTGCTCGTCGCTGAAAGCGCTTCGCCGGGAGCTTGCCGAAGACGGTCACGGCTACACCATGGCCGTCGTCGACCTCAACCTGCCGGATTCGCCCTATGGCGAGGCGCTCGACTGCACGATCGAGCACGATATCCCGGCGATCGTCTTTACCGCTACGTTCGATCTCAACACGCGCAACAGGATCATGGAGCGCAATGTCATCGATTACGTGTTGAAGGACAATGAGTTCGCGCTCGACAATCTGGTCGCTACCGTCCGCCGGGCGATCTCCAACCGCAAGACGCGGGTGCTCGTCGTCGACGATGTCGTCTCGGCACGCCAGGTGCTCGTCGACCTCTTGAAGGCGCAGCAATATCTCGTCGTCGAGGCAAGCTCGGGCCTCGAGGCGCTGGCAGCTCTCGAAGCCTACAGCGACATCGAACTCGTCGTCACCGATCACCATATGCCCGATATGAGCGGTTACGAGCTGACGCGGCGCATCCGCCATCGCTTCGGTTCGGACCGGCTGCGTGTCATCGGCGTGTCTTCGTCCAACGATCGCATGCTGTCAGCCAGTTTCCTGAAGGCGGGCGCCAGCGACTTCCTGTACCGGCCGTTTGTCGCCGAGGAGCTGCAATGCCGCATTGCCAACAATGCCGAGACGCTGGCGCAGATGCGGCAGCTGAGGGCGGCGGCGGCATGCGACTACCTGACAGGTCTCTATAATCGCCGTTACTTTTATGACAACGGCCCGAAGCTGGTGAACGAATGCCTGCGGCTGAAAGTGCCGAGTTCAGTCGCCATCCTCGATATCGATCATTTCAAGCGTCTAAACGATACCTACGGTCACGAGATCGGCGACAAGGTGCTGAAGGCGGTCGCCAACCGGCTGTTTACGATCTTCGAGGGCAGCGACAATCTTCTCTCGCGGCTTGGCGGCGAAGAATTCGCCATCCTCTTCCCGCAGATGGATTCAGCCGCTGCGACCAAGCTTTGCGATGAGATCCGCTCGGACATATCGCGGTTGAAGGTCACTGCCGACGACGAGGACCTCGGCGTCACGATCTCCATCGGCATTGCCGAGATCGGCGGCTACGAGACCTTCGAGAATTATTTGAACGCCGCCGACCAGTTCCTCTACATGGCCAAACACAGAGGCCGCAACCAGGTCTATTCCGACGCAAGGATGACGGAGGAGGCGGCACAGTAGGGTGGGCCGTCGCCACTGGTCGTCATCCTCGGCCTTGTGCCGAGGATCTTCTGCCCTATCAACCCGCGGTAGATTCTCGGCACAGGCCGAGCATGACGAGGGAATGGTCAGCTTCTTGTGTTGCGGCCACCTCAGGCGGCGACCGCCTGCCTTGCCGTCGCCATGGTCATCTTGCGCTCGGCGCGCTCCTGCTGCGGCGAGCGATGGTAGAGTTCGCGATAACACTTGGAGAAATGCGAGGCCGAGACGAAGCCGCAGGCGACGGCGACTTCGACGACGGGCATCGAGGATTGCACCAGCAGGTGGCGGGCGCGATCGAGGCGGATTTCGAGATAGTAGCGGGCGGGCGAGCGGCCCATCTCCTGGCGGAACAGCCGTTCGATCTGGCGCCGCGAGAGGCCGGCGCCGTCGGCGATCTCGATCAGCGACAGCGGCTCGGCCAGATTGCCTTCCATCAGCTCGATGATCGACAGCACCTTGGCATTCTGCACGCCGAGGCGGGCGCGCAACGGCAGGCGCTGACGGTCGTGCGGATTGCGCACGCGATCGGTCAGGTGCTGCTCGCAGATGCGGTTGACGAGACTCTCGCCGAAATCCTCGCCGACGAGGTTCAGCATCATGTCGAGCGAGGCAGTGCCGCCGGCGCAGGTATAGAGATTGCCGTCAATCTCGTAGAGATCGGCATAGACCTCCGCCTGTGGGAAGGCTTCGGAGAAGCCCGGCAGGTTTTCCCAATGGATGGCGCAACGCTTGCCGTTCAAGAGCCCGGCCTGGGCCAGCACATGCGCGCCCGTACAGAGGCTGCCGACGGCAACGCCGCGATTGTAGCATTCGCGCAGCCAGGCATTGACCGATTTGTTGTTGAACTGCTCGACATCGATGCCGGAACAGACGAGCACCATGCCCGGCCGGTTTTCGCCGCCGAGATGGCGGCGCTCCTCGGCGAGCGAGGAATTCGCCTCAACGCCGATGCCGCAGGAGGAATAGACTTTTTCCCCGTCGAGGGAGGCGAGCCGCCAGGTATAGGCCTGATAGCCGAGCATGCGATTGGCGATGCGCAAGGTGTCCACGGCGGCCGAGAAGGGCAGCATGGTGAATTGCGGTACCATAAAGAAGACCAGTGAACGCTTCTTGATCTGCATCCTGTTCATAGCGAAATCCATGCTCGAGGGACGATGACATATTCGTTGCGCGGAATGCGTCGCGCCGATGTCCTGAAAGCGACACTGGCATGGAAAAATGCGGCCGGGAAGACAAATATGCGACATCGACCGCGATTTGACCGGTCAAGTCCCGGGCGAGGGCGCTGGCGGCGTGGAAGAAATCTCACAACCAGCCGAAATTCAGCGGCTAAAGTGCAATCGGAAACGAGATGGCGGACACGAAAAAGGCGGCGTTGCAAGATGCAGACGCCGCCCTCATCTCAGGAGGAATGTCGCATTCATTACATAGTCCGGTGTTTGCTGTCGTCGGTGCTCGGCCAGCCGATATCCTTGCGGACGTCGAACGGCATGGCTTCGATTTCGCGGGCAGTCTGCCAGCGGGTCCAGGCGAGCACGAGCTTGTGGGCATAATGGCCCAGATCGAAGCGGCCTTCGCTGGAGGTGAGGGTCTTGCCACCACCCCGATAGGTGAGCGTGGTCATTTTTCGGTTCCTTTCTTGAGCCAGGACATGGTCGCGATGGGAGGTTCGTCCTTGTCCATGCTGCTAATATGGGCTTCGGGAACCCATCATTCAAACGAATAGAGTTTATGGATAACATCAACGATTTTGAATGATCCCGATACGTCCCCCGGGGGTAGCTTTGACAACGGTCGGAGCGGCGAATGGCATGCCGAACCGCACTCAACATCGAGCGCTTGGCCTTCTTGCGACAAGTGATACAGTTGAATTTAGGTCGTTCACCTGGACAATACGAAAAAGGAATTATTCCATGGCAGACCAGAAGCGCCCGCTGCAGCCTGGAGATTCCGCGCCCGCGTTCACGCTGGCCACTGCCAACTTCGACGGAACGGTCTCGCTCGCCGACTTGAGCGGTCGCCCGTTCTTGATCGGCTTCTTTCGCGGGCTGCACTGCCCGTTTTGCCGGCGTCAGGTAGAACAGCTCGCAAGCGAGCAGCCGTCCCTGCACGCCGCCGGGCTGGAGACGGTGGCCGTTATCAACACGCCGGTGGAACGCGCCCGCCTGTATTTCCGCCACCGGCCGACGCCGGTAACGCTTCTGTGCGACCCTGGCTGCCGCACCCATCGCGCCTACGGCGTGCCGCATGCAGAGTTCTTGCCCGACGGGAGCAGCGAACAGCCCGAATGGCCATATGGCGCAACGATGGCGCAATTCCAAGCGGCACGCATCAACCCGACGGGCGAGCTGCCAGAACCGCTGCAGCCGATGGAAGCCAACACGATCCTCAATGCCAAGGACCGCTTCGAGCTTGATGAAGCCGATAAGGCAATATTCGAGAAGCACGCTACTCAGCTTGTCGGGCACTTCCTGGTCGATGCGAACGGCACTATCGGCTGGGCACAAATCGAAGCGCTCGACGGGCCAAACAGCCTCTGCATCTTCCCGACCGCGGCGGAGATCATCGCCGCCGCTGGCAGCCTTGGACGCTGACCTGCAGCGAACGTCCATCCTCAACGGGAGCAGATGCGGCGGGAGTGCGCTCGAAATCATATCTTTCGTCTGCGGACGCTCAGCCAGGGCTCTTTCCCGCGTAGAACCTGGCCCATAGTACTCCCTCCATTCTAAAGAAAATAATGCACCATCAAATGCGGCGAGGGGTGACGACGACGCCGCGCCGGACGGGCGGTCGAACAACAGGTGTCTCCGACGCATGGGGCAAGAAGCTTTGGAACCAAGTCTGCGCCGCATCGTTGCCGTCTGGTAACTGACAATGATGCAAAGGAGGCAACAATGATTTCCGCAGATCAGATCCGTGAACATATGGAAGTGCGGGCTGCTGATGGTACCCATGTCGGCACGGTCGATCATCTCGACGGTCCTACGCGCATCAAGTTGACCAAGACCGACTCCGAAGACGGCAAGCATCACCTGATTCCTCTCGATTGGGTCGATCACGTGGATGCCCATGTTCATTTGTCCAAGAACGCCCGGGATGTCCGCAGCCAATGGGCGACGATCAACTGACAGCGGCTGCATATCCCTGGGATCGGAACCGATTGAGGGATAACTGCAGCAATTCAAAGAGTTACAGCGTCTTCGCGCGTCTGAAAAGACGCGCGTCGCTGCGTTCGGCCGCGGCCTGCAGGCCGTCGCTTGTAAAGGAGCCCGCCCATGCCGAAGCAATTGAACAAGGGCGACTAGGTAGACTGGACTACTAGCCAGGGAAAGACCGAGGGCAAGGTGGTCAAGAAGCAGAGCAGCCCGACGAAGATCAGGGGCCACGAGGTGAAGGCCTCGGCGGAGAAGCCGCAATATATCGTCGAAAGCGATAAATCGGGAAAGCGGGCCGCGCACAGGCCCGCCAAACTCAGCAAGCGTTGAGGGCCTCACCCCAAGCAGAAGGAGGTTTCGATATGCCAGCCAAGTCCAAGGCCCAACAGAAGGCGGCAGGCGCCGCACTCTCGGCCAAGCGCGGCGAGACGCCCAAGAAGGAACTGAAGGGCGCTTCGAAACAGATGATCGAGTCCATGAGCGAAAAGCAACTGGAAGAATTCGCCTCGACCAAGAGAAAGGGCAAGCCCGAGCACGCCTCCAAATAGGAAGACCGTCCGGAATCTCAGTTCGTCGTCGATTGCATCGAGAAACCCGCGACAGCATGGTCGGAAAGTGCGTTCAAAATCGCCCGGGATGACGCCTCGCGGTCGTCTGCCATCCATCGGAGCTCGAAGGTCACGCCTGTTCGGCCATCGCTCGTCGGCCCGTATGCAACAAAGAGGGCACGGCATCCCAAGGGGTTCAGCACCGCCGACAAGTCGGGCACATCGACTTCGGAGCTGTGGATGACGAGCGTCGCCTTGCGTTCGCAGGTCAGCCAGGCGTCCAGGCGCTTCATCGGCGACAGGACGATGAAGGCGACAACCGTCGCCACGGTTCCGGTGACAATCTGGCCACCACCGAAGCAGAGGCCGACCACCGTCATGAACCACAGGGTCGCCGCCGTGGTGACGCCGGTCATCATGTCGCCGCGCCTGAGGATCGCTCCGCCGCCGAGGAAGCCAACGCCCGTCAGGACGCCAAGGGGGAAGCGCAATACGTCCATCTGCGTGAAGTAGCTGAAGGTTTTCCCGTAGGTTGATAGAAGGAGATTGGCCTGGACCATTGCCAGGCAGGCGGCAAGCGCCACCAGGATGGTCGTCCTGAAGCCGGCCGCATGGCCGCCGCGCTCTCGGTCGAGGCCGATAAGGCCGCCGGCGATCACCGTCAGTGCGATCCGTGCGGCAATATCCCACCAGCTCGGTGTCAGCGGCATGCTATCCGTCAGGAACGAAGGCATGTTTCGCTCCAGTCCTTGTCGAAGACATATCGCCATTCGCCGGGCATTCGATCCTCCTGTGCGTTATGCGGCGATAAACGCTATGCGCGGCAGGACGTTCCCGATGTCGTGGCGGGGAAAGCGGCTACCGATGGGCAAGATTGGCGGTTCGTCCGCAGTCGGTGTATGTATAGTCTCAGAATAGGGGGCGCAGGCGCCCTGTTAGTGATCGGCGCACTGCGCCTGACATGGAGTTCTTGATTGGCCGTTGCCTTTACCAAAGAAGAGAGTTTCGAAACCGCGTCGGAAACCCTATTGCCCGACCGTCCGGTTTCGCCGCACCCGAATCTCGTTACGGAAGCGGGGCTGAAGGCTCTCGAACTGCAATTCCAGCAGGCGCGTGAGGCCTATGATGCGGCGAGCATCATTGAAGATGTGAATGAACGGCGACGGCAGACTGCCAATCCTTTGCGTGATCTTCGCTACTTAGCGGCAAGACTTCGCACCGCCCAACTGATGCCTGACCCTACGTCAGCCGACGTGGTTGCCTTCGGCAGCACGGTGACCTTCCGCCGCGACGATGGGCGCGTGCAAACTTATCGGATCGTCGGAGAGGACGAGGCAGAGCCGAAGGCTGGATCGATTTCCTACGTCTCGCCGGTGGCGCGGCTTTTGATGGGCAAGGCTGCCGGCGATGCCGTGGAGGTGGGTGGCCATGAGCTGGAGATCATCGCCATCGCATAGAGACGGTGCAAAGGCGGCAACCGGGGAAGCGCAGCCAATCATCGTCATAATTGGTACTGTTAGGTCCTTTATTTATGGAGCCTTTACCACCCGCGGCTTAGAAGGTGACATTCATCATCGAAATTCATGTTCACGGTCAGCGGAATTTCCAGTTCTGCATCCACCGTTTTGAGTTCAGCCGCGCTTCAACCTCGTCTTCCAGTCCGTCGGATGACCTTTCCTCTCTCGAAGCGCAGCTTGCCCAAAAGCAAGCGGCTCTGTCGCAGACGTATGACGAGCGAGAGAAGGCGACAATCGAGAAATCGATCGAGACGCTGGAAGCGAAGATCGCCAAGATCGAAGCGACCGAGCGGCAAGGGCCAGGCACCGGCCTCGTCGAAGCCCGCTGCCGCAGCTCCTGGGGAAATCTCCGGCGAGAGCGAACGCATCGGCACGAAGAATTTCGATGAAACCAGCGAATTCGGCAGCCGTAAGGCTTAGGTGTGATCGAAATACTTTCTTAGGCGCGATCAAACGCCGGGGGATTGGTTTTCGATCTGTCTTTTCCGAGATTGCGCCCTGCCACGCTGATGACTTCGCGCGTCAGCTCCGCCAGTCGATCGGCGGCAAAGCGGTTTATCTGCCAGAACAGGGGAACATCGAGGGGGGTGTCGGCAATCAGTTCGACCAGTCGTCCCGACGCCAGATGCTCGCGGGTCAGTTGAGTCGGGTTCATTCCCCATCCCATGCCTGACAGGGTTGCCTCGACAAAGCTTTGCGGCGAGGGGAGCCAATGGGTGGGATAGTCGAGATCGCGTCCGAAGGTCTGGCGGACCCAGGTGCTCTGCAGCCTGTCCTTCTGGCTGAAGGTCAGAGCCGGGGCGTTGCGGATTGCCTCGGCGGTCACACCCTGCGGAAAGTTACGGGCGACGAAATCGGGCGTTGCCGTCGCATGATAGCGCAGAACGCCAAGCGCGAAACGCCGGCAGCCCCTTATCGGTTTTTCCAGGCTGGTGACGGCCGCGATCACGCGGCCGCGCTGCAGCCATTCGGCGGTGTGATCCTGATCGTCGACGGCGATATTCAACAGATAGGAGGAGTTTCTGGCGAAGGTCGACATCGCTTCCACGAACCAGGTGCCGAGACTGTCGGCATTGGTGGCGACCTGAAGCGTCACCCTCTGGCGTGGCTCGCCGGGATCAACGAGCGCGGGCAGATGGCCGAAGAGCTCGGCTTCGAGCATGCCGACGTTTTCCATATGGCGGCACAACCATTCTCCCTTTTCGGTCGCGATGCACGGCGTGCCTCTAACGACGAGCACAACGCCGAGACGCTCCTCGAGCTGCTTGACGCGCTGCGAAACGGCCGAAGGGGTGACGTTCAACACGGTCGCGGCGCGTTCGAAGCTGCCTGTCTGGACGACAGTCGCGACGGCACGGAGGGCGGAGTAGTCAAGCATGGATTAGCGCTGCTTAATTGAGATTAGGCAGATTAATTAGCCTAATTCTCTTCGCCGCGATAGCGAAGTCCCGTCGAAGCGAAAGGCGATTGCAGAAGCGATGAATTTTTCAATCTATTTTACCGGCCTGATAATGGGCCTCAGCCTGATTGTCGCAATCGGCGCTCAGAATGCTTTCATTCTCCGCCAGGGCCTGCGCAATGAGCATGTCTTTGCCGTCTGCCTCGCATGCGCGCTATCCGACGCCGTGCTGATCGTGCTCGGTGTCACCAGCCTGCAGCAGATCGCCAGGCTGATGCCCTGGCTGGATCCGGTCATGCGTTACGGAGGAGCCGCGTTTCTCGCGTGGTATGGCGCAAAAAGCCTCTATTCCGCCTTGCGGTCGAACGCCGCTCTCGCGGCCGCCGAGGCCAAAACGGCAAGCTTCAGACAGACGCTTGCGACCTGCCTCGCGCTCACCTGGCTCAATCCGCACGTCTACCTCGACACGGTGGTGCTTCTCGGCACGATCTCGACGCGTTATCCGGGACAGGAGCCTTCCTTTGCCGCAGGCGCCGTGACCGGTTCCTTCCTGTTTTTCTTTTCCCTCGGATATGGCGCGACCTGGCTCCGGCCGATCTTCTCGAAGCCGTCGGCCTGGCGGATGCTGGAAACACTGGTCGCTGCGACCATGTGGATCATCGCCTTCAAGCTCATGGGCGGGATGTGATCGCCTTCGCGGATCAGGCATCCGAGGTCACGACATCTTGGCGCCAGGGTCAGGTTGGATCAATGGGGGTGGAAACCTTTTGACGGGCGGGTGTTTCGACAGCTGTCGTGACCTTGCGCCGAGATCCGAAAACTTCGGCTGCGCACATTACGCGCGCGATTCCACGATCCTCAGGTGGCGATTCGGCCGAGCGGCTACCCTCGGCAAAGGCAACTCTTCACGCTGGCAATCGGCCAGCAGGTGCGATGGGAATCGTTTCAATTCCCGGAGGGCATGTTCGTGGTTTGCATCTCTGCGCCGGCGCGACTTGAATGCGGAAAGGGTCTGTAGGATATTCCAGGTGCTTGCTTGCGCCATGTCGAGCCTCCTTTGCTGCATCGTTTTTCCGATACACAGACTATGGGGAGCGATTGACATTCAATCAAACCAAATGATATTGGGTTATAAATCAGAAAAATTGAAAGATGCGACGATGAGCCTACCCTTTCGCCGTCCCATTCCTTTGCTTGACAACGATGTGCTGCGCACTTTCGTCGCCATCGCCGAAACGGGCAATTTTTCCACCGCCGCAGAAGCGGTCTTCCGCACGCCGTCGGCAGTCTCCATGCAGATCAAGAAGCTCGAGGAACAGCTCGGCGCGACGCTGTTTTTGCGTGACGCCCGCTCGGTGACGCTGACGCGTCATGGCGAGATGCTGCTTTCTTACGCGCGCAACATCCTGGCGCTGTCGAACGAAGCAGTATCGCGCTTCATCATGCCGGAGCTGACCGGTGTCGTGAGACTCGGCGCCCCGGAGGATATTGGCGAGCGGCTGCTGCCGAGAATTCTGAAGAGTTTTGCCGAAAGCTATCCCGGCATCATGGTCGACGTGACGATCGACATGAGCGTTGGTCTGAAGAAGCGCATGGAGGAGCAGCGGCTCGACCTGGCGCTGATCAACTGCGCCACGCGGCCGTTCCCGACCGGCGGCGAGGTGGTGTTCCGCGAGCGGCTGGTCTGGGCCGGCGCCCGTTGCGGTTCGGCGCATCGCCGCGATCCTTTGCCGATCTCGATCTGGGAGGACGGCTGCATCTGGCGCCAGGAGGCGCTCTCCCAGCTCGAACGCAACAAGCGGCCTTATCGCGTCGCCTATCTCAGCGGTCACACGATGGCCCAGCGTGCCGCTGTGCTTTCCGATCTCGCCATCGCGCCGCTGCCGCTTTCCTATGTCAGCGAGGACATGGCGATACTCGGACTGCAGGAAGGGCTGCCGGAGCTCGGCTCCTTCGATATCCGGCTTCTAACCGCCGCCCAGGTGTCAGGTCCGATCGAGACGGTGGCCGACAGCATTCGCGGCGCTTTTGCCGAAAGAGCCAAGGCAGTTGCCGCCTGAGGATGCTTTCAACCGTTGAACCTTTTGTTCCCTTGTGCGTTATCGGCGCGAACGGCCCATAAGTGCCGTTCGGGGTTGATTTCAAACAAGGATATTCGAAATGACGACAACGGCCAAAATTGCCGCAGCCTTCATGGTTCTTCTCGCGCTTTCCTCCTGCGGCAACACGATCCGCGGCATTGGAAAAGATACGGCGAGCGCCGTCAACGCCACGCAGGATGCCGGCCGCTCGGTCGATCGCGCTGCGAAGAAGTGAGCGGTAGAGGATAGCTTGAAGCCTAAAACCGGACCACTCCAGCGAGTGGCCGGGACCGGCCGGGCCCGGACCGTCCTAACGGACGACCGGGGGATATGCCTTTTCGAGACCACCGGATCGGCCGAGACCCGTCCGGAGGGCTTGGTAGGCGGGATGCTGGCTTGAGCGGGCCGTTTCCATCAACCGTATCTGCAGCCGATCCGGCGCCTGCGTCCCGAGCCACAATCCAAGATTTTCAAGCTTCAGCGAGTTCAGGAAACGCGATTCCGTGGCAAGGTCGAGATGGCGTCGCAGGCCGTCGAGCAGGTTATCGTCCTGCGCGGCGTTTTCCATGAGCAGGGCCAGATAGGACTTATCGGCTTCTGACAGCGCGGCGAGCTTTTCCGCGAAGGTATCGCGGTCGGGAAAGGGAATGTTGGCTGTCATTCGAATCGTCCGGTCGTTGGTGCTATCTGCCGTTATAGGCTCGCTTTGACTTTCTCGGCTACATCGACCGGCACCCATTTCATCCACAGGCTCTCGTAATTACGCAGGAAATAGATCGCGGCATCCTCGTTGCTTTCGCGGTTTTCATCCTGCCAGGCGAGCACCTGATTGATCGTCTCATTGTCCCATTTGCGACTCTTGAGATAGGCGGTGACAGGCCCGGCGCGGCTGGCGAAAGACCTGGTCATCAGCGTGAAGGCGCGCGAGACTGGATAGGAGTTGAGCTGGGGCCTGACACAGCCGGCAACCGCCGTGCAACTGTCCCATTCGGTCTTGCTGTGTCCAACGCCGAAGCTCAGCCGCGTCATATCGTATTTGCCGAGGATGGCGGTCGGCGCCCAGTAATAGCCGAGCCAGCCGATCTTGTTGTCGAAAGCTCGGGCGATCGAGGCGTCGAGCCGTTCGGGGCTGCCGGTTTCGACAAGTTCGAAGCCTTTCTTTTCGGCGGCAAGGGCCTTGAAGAGGTTGGTGGTCGATATCTGGCAGCTCCAGTCGGCGGGACAGTTGTAAACTGCGCCCTTCGATGCATCATCCTCGGCAGGGAAGAGGTCGGGCCGTTTCAATGCGTCTTCGACCGAGCGGATATCCGGATTGGCGTCGGCAATGAATTTCGGGATCCACCAGCCTTCAACGGCGCCATCGGCAAGGATTTCGGCCCCTTGCACCAGGCGGCCGGAGTTGATCGCCTGATCGAGCAAGGCCCTGACGGAGTTGATCCAATATTCGGAGGCGATGTCGGGCGTGCCTTTCTCGTTCATCGAGGCAAAGGTCGGAAGGGTGTCGCCGGCGACGATGGTGACGGAGCAGCCATAGCCCTTTTCCAGGATGATCTTGTCGAAATTTGCCGCAATACCGGCCGAGGCCCATTTCATCTCGGCAATCGAAACCCTGCCGCATTCGGCGGCCTCGGCAGGCGCGGCGGTGGTAAAAAGAGCCGCGGCAAAGACGGCCGGAACCAAAAGCCTCTTCATCGTCACCCCCAAATTCTTCTTAGGTGGACGCGCTCTCAGATCTAAAATCCGCCAGTAGGTCTTTCCGGCGCCTAAAAGGGAAATGCCTGCCGGGCGATGCCGCAACAGGCTTTCCGGTTCACGGGCGCCGTCGTCCTTGCGGCTCCAACAGCTCGTCGCAGGCCATATTCAATAGTGGCGCATTTTGGTGAAGCCTACGCGTTCGCTCGTAGAAATCAACCGTCTTCTGCTCTTGGTTGCGTGTCTAAATCATTGAATTCGAAGAATTTATGTCACAATCCCGAAAATGGCGGCTTTCAGCGAAAATACGCGCAGTCCGCGACCGCCGGCGGCTCTCCTGCAGAAATCTTGGCGAGAATATCAAAAAAAGTCAAAATTAACATTTGCGTAAGCCTTCAATAACTCTCCGGTAAGAATGTGCCGCTATCAGTTGGGTCGTGGCGGCAACAACCGCTGCTTCTCCGGTTCAGGTAGTGCGTACCGGAGCAAGCGAGCTTCGCCGTGTAGGGGCGAAGACGCCTGAGTTTTCGGCAAACCGCGCAGAGCCAAGGCTATGCGCGGTTTTCGCGTTTTGACCGGGCAGATCACGTCTTGACCCGGGATCGGCGGCCATTGTAGGCCTCGCCTCAACGAAAGGCGACGGCCATGGCAAGAGCGATCATGCTGCAGGGAACCGGCTCGGATGTCGGCAAGACGGTGCTGGTCGCGGGGCTCTGTCGGCTGGCGGCCAATCGCGGACTGGCAGTCCGGCCGTTCAAGCCTCAGAACATGTCGAACAATGCGGCGGTCGCCGACGACGGCGGCGAGATCGGCCGGGCGCAATGGCTGCAGTCGCTCGCCGCCCGCACGCCGTCCTCGGTGCATATGAATCCGGTGCTGCTCAAGCCGCAATCGGAAAACGGCAGCCAGATCATCGTGCAGGGCAGCGTGTTCGGACAGGCGAAGGGGCGGGATTATCAGCGGCTGAAGCCTCGACTGCTCGGCGCCGTGCTCGAGAGCTTCGAAACAGTGGCTGCCAGTGCCGACCTCGTCGTCGTTGAAGGCGCCGGCTCGCCGGCTGAAATCAATCTCAGAGCCGGCGATATCGCCAATATGGGCTTTGCGACGAAGGCGGGCGTGCCCGTCGTGCTCGTCGGCGATATCGACCGCGGTGGCGTCATCGCCTCGCTGGTCGGCACGCATGCGATCCTCGACGACGGCGACCGGGCGATGATCGCCGGCTATATCATCAACAAGTTCCGCGGCGATGTTTCGCTGTTTGACGATGGCATCCGCGCCATCCAAGACTTCACCGGCTGGCCCTGCTTCGGCATCGTGCCGTGGCTGCCGGATGCCGCGCGCCTGCCGGCCGAAGATTCGGTCGTGCTCGAACGACTGGTGAGGAGCGGGACGGGGGCGCTGAAAATCGCCGTGCCGATGCTGCCGCGCATTGCCAATTTCGATGATCTCGATCCGTTGAGAGCGGAGCCGGATGTCGAACTTGTTTTCGTGCGATCAGGTGAGCGGCTGCCTATCGATGCGAGCCTGGTAGTTCTTCCCGGCTCGAAATCGACGATTTCGGATCTCGCCGATCTCAGGGTTCAAGGCTGGGACCGCGATCTTGCGGCGCATGTCCGGCGCGGTGGCCGGGTGATCGGCATTTGCGGCGGCTACCAGATGCTCGGTCGCACGGTACGCGATCCGCTCGGCATAGAAGGCGGGACGATCGAGGCGGCGGGGCTTGCGCTGCTCGACGTCGAGACCGAGATGGCGCCTGAGAAGACCGTGCGCAACAGCCAGGCCCGTTCGACAGAATACGACCTATCGCTGGCCGGCTACCAGATCCATCTCGGCGTCACCCGCGGCCCGGATTGCGTCCGGCCCTCGGCGATTGTCGACGGCGTGCCCGACGGAGCGCTGTCGGCGGACGGGCGGATCATGGGCACCTATCTGCATGGGCTCTTCGGCAGCGACGCCTACCGCGCCCGGCTGCTTCAGAGCTTCGGCCTATCCGGCGAGCGGCGGAATTACCGTGACAGCGTCGAGCAGGCGCTCGACGAGATCGCCGGGGAATTGGAACGTCACCTCGATCCGCACTGGCTGGCGGGGCTGCTCGGTTAGCCGCAGCGGTGCGGCCGAATTGCGCATCAGTTTCACTCGACCGGGAGTAGCATCGCGACAGGAAGCAGGCTAATGGATGGGAAGTTCGCGCGATATCGCTCTTTCATCGCCTGTCGGGCGATTTGGGCCGGAAAGCTTCCTTCAGCTTGTCGCCCTCATTCGGAGATTGAAAAAATTAACGATCATATTCAGTGGCTTATCGACCAGGGAATCACCTGTGAGCATATTGGCGACCTCGTCGCCGGTCTATGCGGCCGGCTGATTGCGGCCGGCGTTCCGATCTGGCGTGCGAGCATCAGAATGCCTTCCCTCCATCCCATGTATCGCGGCGTCGCCGCCAATTTCGAGCGGGGCGGTGCAATCGTTCTCGAGAATGCGGAGCATGGCAGCGAGACGGAACGTAGCTTCGAGATGACGCCGATCTTTCACCTTTTGAGCCGCGGGGAGAAAACCGGGCGATGGAACCTGGCGAAAGGCGAGGGGCTCCAGTATGCCGAGCTTCACGAATTCGCGCTTGCCGGCGGCACGGATCACGTCATCAGCATTTTCGAATTCCCGAAGGAGGTCGCGCTACGCGGACTGGGCTTTTCGCTCACCAGCGATGCGCCCGGCGGATTTTCCGACGACCAGCTGGCAATCATCCAGGAGCTGTTGCCGGCTCTGGGGTTGGCCGCCTACCGTGTCGCGGTTTCGAAGACCGCGACGGAAATCCTCGCTGTCTATACCGGCGCCAGAACGAGTGCGCGTATCCTTGCAGGCGAAACCCGCAGGGGAATGGGCGGCTCCATCGATGCCGCCATCCTGCTCGCCGACCTACGCAATTTCACGGCGCTGACCGAAGTATACCAGCCTGCGGAGATCGTCGGGTTTCTCAACGAGCATTTCGAGCTGATCGACCGGCATGTCGAGGAAAATTCCGGCGAGATTCTGAAATTCATGGGTGACAGCGTGCTGGCGATTTTTCCGACGGAGGCCGATGACCCGCAGAATGCCTGCAAGGCGGCGCTGACTTCGGCCCAAAGTCTGCTGAAGGCAAACGAAGAGCTCAATCGCCAGCGCACGCGCAACGGGGGGCCGGATATCGGCATCGATGTCGTCTTGCATCTCGGCGAGGTTTTCTACGGAAATGTCGGCGCTCACGGCAGGCTGGACTTCACGGTGATCGGCAGAGCCGTCAACGAAGCTTCGCGGCTGGAAAAGCTGTGCGGAATGCTTGAGCAGCACCTGCTGCTGTCGGAGAGTTTCGCGGCAACCTGTGCCGTGCCCTGTGACTATCTCGGGTCTTTCGAGCTTCGCGGCGTTTCGAAGAGGGCCGACGTCTTCAGGCTTGCCGGCGCCGCCTCGTAGCGGCTCAGATCTCGCCCGATACTTCGCGGCGGCGGCGATCGAGTTCTTCGCTGTAGCGGCGCAGCGTGTGGCTTTCGCTGAGCTGGCCGACCACCTTGCGCTCGATCAGATTGTTGACGACGGCGAGGGCTTCGCTTTCGCTCTTGTCGAAGATCGCAGCCGCCTGCCTGGCGTTCATCTGCGGCTGCAGGAAGTCGTTGCGGTAGCGGACGAAATCGGCAAGCGTCTGGCCCTCGTCCTGGACATCGGTCGGATTGGCGTAGATCTCGGGCACCAGCACGAGCCCGGCATATTTGTCGTTCTCCTCGACGAGAATGACACGCTGGGTCGAGCCGATCGGGAAGGCTTTCTTGAACTCATCCAAGGAGATGCTCGCCTTTGCGGTCTTGACGTCGGCGCGCATCAGCTTGTTCACCGTCAGGTTGCGGATCCAGCCGACGTCGTGGGCGCTGCGGATGCTTTCGCCGCGCAGATGGAAGCGCCATGTGGCGAAGGAATAGCCGAAGGTCGAGCGCACGACGAGCGAGGAGGTGATGACGGCGGCAAGCACCAGCGCCGTGATCGGAAAATCGCCGGTGATCTCGAGCGCGAGGAAGGTCATCGTCAGCGGTCCGCCAATGACAGCGACGGCCAGCGAACTCATCCCGACCACGGCATAGATCACCGGCGTCAGCGTGGCATCGGCGAAATAGGGACCGCAATAGGCAAAGAGCTTGCCGAGCAGGGCGCCCATGAACAGCGAGGCGAAAAACAGGCCGCCCCTGAAGCCGGAACCGATCGAAATTGCCGAGGCCAGCGATTTCAAGAGAAAGAGGCTGATCAGGGCCGGGATCGTCACGTCGCGGGAAAGGTTGAGGTGCAGTGCGCCGTGACCGGCTGATAGCACCTGCGGCGAGATCATCGCGAGAAGTCCGACGATGATGCCGCCGAGCGCAGGGCGAAAGGGCGGGGCGATCGAGCTTTTGCGCGCAAGCTCCTCGACGAAGGCCACACCCTGCATGAGAAGAATGCCAACGCCGGCGCAGAAGACGCCGAGCAGCAGCGCCGGGATATAATCGGCCGGCACGACCGAGCCGAAGCTGCCGATATCGATGGTGAAATCGCCTTCGGCAAGCAGCCTCGCGACGAGGGTGGAAACGAGGGCGGAGACGACGACCGGGGTCAGTGACACGATCGTATAGGTGCCGATGATCAGTTCGAAGGCGTAGAAGGCGCCCGTCAACGGCGCGTTGAAGGCGGCGGCGATGGCGCCGGCCGCGCCGCAGCCGACGAGAATGCGCAGGTCTGAGCGGCGCAGCTGCAGCTTCAGGCCAAACTTGGAAGCAATGCCGGCAGCAAGCTGGGTATAGCCGGCCTCCAGGCCGACGGAGGCACCGAAGCCGTTGGAGATCAGGTTCTGGACGGCGACGATGATGCTGTCGGTCAGCGAAAGACGGCCACCATGCAGCGCATTGGCCTCGATGGGATCGACCATCGGCTTCTTGCGCCGTTTGGCGAGCATCAGGAGCAGCATGCCGAGCAGAACGCCGCCGACGACGGGCGCGGTGAGCAGCAGCATCTTGTCCTCGATGACCGACGCGCTCAGCCTTTCGGTGTCGGCGATGCCGAAGACCAGCTGGTGCAGCTCGTTGGAAACGTAGCTCATGCCGGTGACGGCAAGCCCCGAGGCAATGCCGACGATGGCGCCTGCCAGCGACAGGCCGACTTCACTGCGGCGGGTCAGCGCGCGCAGCCGTCCCGGGTCGAAGAAAACACGCAGCGCCCGGAAACGGCGCCGATCCAATTTCATAAGCATGGCTACACAACTAGGCGGGGAGAGGCCCGGTCAAGGGCGGCGGTGGTGTCCGCTTGCGATGCAATTGCGGCGAAAAGCCGGCGCGCGGGACAAATTTTTATGGACGTAAGCCTCTGATAATAGACGATGTTTTCGGTAGGGTAAGTCGTGTTGTTGGAAGCTTTCTGTCGCCCGGCCGTCGCCTCGGTCGTCAACGCCGGTTGACTCTATCCTCTGCCTTGCCTAACCATCCCTCAACGGATGGTCGCTTGACCATCCTGACATAACGGATGGTTCCGGATCGGCAGTTGCCCTTCCGGATGAAAAGGGAATGTGACGGGGCGGACCCAAGCCGGGCGCCTTCATCACAGCCGACCCCGCGACTGTAGAGCGGTCAGGGTCCTCCATCCGGCATCGAGCCCTTCCGGCCGGCGGCCTGCAATCGTGCAGGCGGGCGGGACGGGTGACGTGCCGGAAAAGCCACTGGAAATGCATGGTGATCAACCGGGGTCGGACGCCTCTATCTCTAGGAATCGTCCACCTTTTCACCGATGCAGCCGGGAAGGCGAGGCGGATCCGCCGGCACGATCAGGGGCGACCGGTTTTCCGGTCCGCCCCGATCGCGGCCGATAACCGCGAGCCAGGAGACCTGCCTTCCGTACCGGGCGAAAAGCCCACCTTGGGCAAAGAGACCCGCTGCCAGCACGGAGGTTGTTTTGGCTGAACGTTTGAATTCGGCGCGGCCTCGTGTGGCAGATGGGGGGCTTTCAGCCTCCTGCGTCGGGTATGTGGCACCCCCCTCTGTCCTGGCGGACATCTCCCCACCTGTGGGGGAGATGTCCGCCAGGACAGAGGGGGGTATTACGTCCCCGTCGGCCAACGGTAGAATACGCGGAGCAAATCGAAGCGCCGCCCACCCTGGCAGGAGTGTCGCGGCATGACCGATCTCCTCGCCAATCCCACCCTCGTCCTCGGTGGCGCGCGCTCTGGGAAATCCCGCTTCGCCGAAAACCTCGTCACATCGAGCGGCCTCGAGTGCCATTACATCGCGACCGGGCGTGCTTGGGACGAGGAGATGCAGGCGCGCATTGCCAAGCACAGGGCTGATCGCGGCCCATCCTGGACGACGCATGAGGAGCCGCTCGATCTTGTCGGCAAGCTTGCCGCCATCGACGGGCCGGAGCGGATCGTCCTGATCGACTGCCTGACGCTCTGGGTCACCAACCTGATGATGGAAGAGCGCGACATGGCAGCGGAATTTGCGGGGCTCGTCGATTTCGTGGGGCATGCAAAGGCGCGGCTGGTCTTTGTCTCCAACGAGGTCGGGCTCGGCATCGTGCCGGACAATCGCATGGCACGGGATTTTCGCGATCATGCCGGCCGATTGCACCAGATGATCGCGGCGAAAGCCGCCGAAGTCTATTTCATCGCGGCAGGCCTGCCGCTGAAAATGAAGGGTTAAAGTTTCATGAACCAGAAGATTCCCGCAACCGTCATCACCGGCTTTCTCGGTGCCGGCAAGACGACGATGATCCGCAACCTGCTCACCAATGCAGGCGGCAAAAAAATCGCGCTCATCATCAACGAGTTCGGCGATCTCGGCGTCGATGGCGACGTGCTGAAGGGCTGCGGCGCCGAAAGTTGCAGCGAGGACGACATTATCGAACTGACCAATGGCTGCATCTGCTGCACCGTTGCCGACGATTTCATTCCGACGATGACGAAGCTGCTCGAGCGTGAACAGCGGCCCGACCATATCGTCATCGAAACCTCGGGTCTTGCCTTGCCGCAGCCACTGGTCGCCGCCTTCAACTGGCCCGATATCCGCACTCAAGTGACCGTCGACGGCGTAATCACGGTGGTCGACAGCGCGGCTGTCGCTGCCGGCCGCTTTGCCGACGACCACGATGCCGTCGAGGCGGCGCGCAGCGAGGATGAATCGCTCAATCACGAAAGTCCGATCGAAGAGCTGTTCGAAGATCAGCTGACCTGCGCCGATCTGATCGTGCTCAACAAGACCGATCTGATCGATGTGGCCGGTCTCGGCCGCGTGCGCGACGAGGTCGCTTCCCGCACCCAGCGCAAGCCCGCGATGATCGAGGCGAGAAACGGCGAGGTGCCGGCCGGCATCCTGCTCGGCCTCGGTATCGGCACGGAGAATGATCTGGCCAACCGCAAGTCGCACCACGAGCTGGAGCATGAGGACGGTGCGCCGCACGACCACGACGAATTCGACAGCTTCGTCGTGGAGCTTGGCCCGATCGTCGATGTTGCCGGCTTCGTCGAACGGCTGAAGACGATCATCGCTGCTCACGACGTCTTGCGCCTCAAGGGCTTTGTCGACGTTTCCGGGAAGCCAATGCGCCTGCAGCTTCAGGCGGTCGGCAGCCGCATCGATCACTATTTCGATCGTGCCTGGGCAGCCGGTGAAAGGCGCGCCACGCGCCTCGTCGTCATCGGCCTGCATGAGATGGATGAGGACGCCGTGAGAACGGCGATCGAGGCGCTGGCTTAACCGATGCATCTGCTTCTGGCCCAGCAGGGAACGATCAGCGATGGCGAGGAGGCAATCGACCTCGGGCAGACGCCGGGCGATATCCTGTTCCTGTCGGCGGCCGACAGCGAGCTTGCGGCGATCGCGGCCGCCCATCGCGCCTGCGGCGGGCCGCACTCGCTGAGGCTCGCCAGCCTGATGAGCCTAAAACATCCGATGTCGGTCGATACCTATATCGAGCGCACGGCACGGCATGCGAAGCTCATCATCGTGCGCGCACTCGGCGGCGCCAGCTATTTCCACTATGCGCTGGAGGCGCTGCATGCGGCAGCGGCCCGCAGCGGCGCGCTGATCGCGGTACTGCCGGGTGACGCCAGGCCGGATGCGGGGCTGACACCGTTTTCCAATATCGGGCTCGATGATCTCAATGCCCTATGGGCCTATCTGATCGAGGGCGGCGATGCCAATGCACGCGCCTTTCTCGATTATGCCGGAGCGATGCTTTCGGGAGGAGAGAAGCCGGCACCGGCGGTGCCGCTGATGAAGGCGGGAATCTGGTGGCCGGGGCGGGGGCTGATCGGCGTGGAGGAGTGGCGGCAGGTTGCCGGTTCGCATGTTGCGCCACCTTCGGCCGCCGAGCGTGGGATGGAGAAGGTGGAACTCGAACCCACAACATCCCCCATCGTCGCCGTCAGCTTCTACCGCGCCCTCGTCCAAAGCGGCGAAACCCGCCCCATCGAAGCGATAATCGAAGCCTTGCAGGCACTTGGTCTCCGGCCGCTGCCGGTATTTGCATATAGCCTCAAGGATCCTGTCTCCACAGGCATTCTCGAAAGCGTATTTTCGGCGCTGAAACCCGATGTCGTGATCAACACGACCGGCTTCGCCGTCTCCGCACCCGGCGCCGATCGGCAGCCGACCGTGCTGGAGGCGAGCGGCGCGGTGGTGCTGCAGGCGATCCTGTCGGCCTCGTCGCGGGAGGCGTGGGCCGCCTCCTCGCAAGGCCTGTCGGCGCGTGATCTCGGCATGAACGTGGCGCTGCCCGAGGTCGACGGCCGGGTGCTGGCGCGGGCGGTCTCCTTCAAGACGGCGGCGCGTTACGATGCGGCGGTCGAGACGAACATCGTCGCCAGCGAACCGGACACCGGCCGGGTGCGCTATACGGCGGAACTCGCCGCCAATTGGGCGCGGCTGCGCACCACGCCGGCGCGTGACCGGCGCATCGCCCTCGTCATGGCGAATTATCCGAATCGCGACGGCCGGCTCGGCAACGGGGTCGGTCTCGATACGCCGGCCGGCAGCATCGAGGTGCTGCGGGCGATGGAAGCCGCGGGTTATCCGGCCGCCGATATTCCGGCCGACGGCGACGCGCTGATCCGGCATCTGATGCAGGGGCCGACCAATTCAGGGCATGACGGCCGGGTGATCCGCGAGACGTTATCCCTCAGTCGTTACAACAGTTTCCTGGCGTCTCTTCCCAATCAGATTCAGGATGAGGTGAGAGCCTGCTGGGGCGATCCCGAGAACGATCCGTATTTTCGCGAGGGTGTCTTCGCCCTGCCTTTCGCCCGCTTCGGCGGCATTCTCGTCGGCATTCAGCCGGCGCGCGGCTATAATATCGATCCGAAGGAAAGCTACCATTCGCCGGATCTCGTGCCGCCGCACGGTTATCTTGCCTTCTACGCTTTCCTGCGCCGCGAGTTCGGCGCCGACGCCGTCATCCATATGGGCAAACACGGCAATCTCGAATGGCTGCCGGGCAAGGCGCTGGCGCTGTCGGAGAACTGTTATCCCGAGGCCATCCTCGGGCCGCTACCGCATCTTTATCCCTTCATCGTCAACGATCCGGGCGAGGGCACACAGGCCAAGCGGCGGGCTGCCGCCGTCATCATCGATCATCTGACGCCGCCTTTGACCCGGGCCGAGAGCTATGGACCGCTCAAGGATTTGGAAGCGCTGGTCGACGAATATTACGAGGCCTCCGGCGGCGACCCGCGCCGCATCCGGCTGCTCAGCCGGCAGATTCTCGACCTTGTCACCGATATCGGCCTCGACCGGGATGCCGGTATAATCAGCGGCGAAAGCGAGGGCGAAGCGCTGAAGAAGCTCGACGCCTATCTCTGCGACCTCAAGGAAATGCAGATCCGCGACGGGCTGCATGTCTTCGGGGTGTCGCCCGAGGGGCGGTTGCTGACGGATTTGACCGTGGCGCTGGCACGGGTGCCGCGCGGACTGGGCGAGGGCGGGGACGCGAGCCTGCAGCGGGCGATTGCGGGGGATGTGTTGAAAAACCCCTCCCCAACCCCTCCCCACAAGGGCGAGGGACTTACCGTTGAGCGCGCGGTTACCTCTGAGATCAAAGTCGATGACGAGACAGCGCGCCCCGCAACCCCCTCCCATCTGTGGGGAGGGGTTGGGGAGGGGTCTTCTGTTGACCCTCTCGACTGCGACATGGCCGCTGCCTGGACCGGCTCACGTCCTCAGATTCTCGCCGACCTCCTGGATACCCCCTGGCGCACCAACGGAGACACCGTCGAGCGGATCGAGCTGCTGGCGGCCAGGCTCGTCTCCGGGGAGATTGCCTGCCCCGCGGAATGGACGGCGACGCAGGCGGTGCTCTCCGAGATCGAGACCCGTCTCAAGCCCTCTATCCTTGCCTGCGGCCCGGCGGAGATATCCGGCCTGCTTGCCGGCCTCGACGGCCACTTCGTTGCCCCCGGTCCCTCCGGTGCGCCGACGCGCGGGCGGCCCGATGTGCTGCCGACAGGCCGCAATTTCTATTCGGTCGACAGCCGCGCGGTGCCGACGCCGGCGGCTTACGAACTTGGCAGGAAATCGGCGGAACTGCTGGTACGCCGCTATGTGCAGGACCACGGCGAGTGGCCTGATACCGTCGGCCTGACGGCCTGGGGAACGTCGAACATGCGCACCGGCGGCGACGATATCGCCCAGGCGCTGGCGCTGATTGGCGTCAAGCCGCTCTGGGATATGAGCTCGCGGCGAGTCACCGGTTATGAGGTCATACCGCAGGCGGTGCTTGGGCGGCCTCGCGTTGACGTGACGCTCAGGATTTCCGGCTTCTTTCGCGACGCTTTTCCCGAGCAGATCGCCTTGTTCGACAAGGCGGTTCGCGCCGTCGGCGCGCTGGAAGAGGACGATTCCGACAATCCGGTCGCAGCGCGCATGCGCGGCGAAGCGGCAAGGCTTGCTGCCGCCGGTCTCGACGCCGCCTCGGCGAAACGGCGGGCGGGTTACCGGGTCTTCGGCTCGAAACCCGGCGCTTACGGCGCCGGATTGCAGGCGCTGATCGACGAAAAGGGCTGGGAGCGGCGCGCCGATCTCGCCGAAGCCTATCTCGTCTGGGGCAGCTATGCCTATGGCGCCGGCGAGGAGGGCAAGGCCGAACGCGGCCTGTTCGAGGAGCGGCTACGCTCTGTGCAAGCCGTCATTCAGAACCAGGACAACCGCGAGCATGACCTGCTCGACAGCGACGACTATTACCAGTTCGAGGGTGGTATGGCGGCTGCGGCCGAGTCACTGAGCGGCGCGCGTCCCGCAATCTATCATAATGATCATTCGAGACCCGAGCGGCCGGTGATCCGTTCGCTGGAGGAAGAGATCGGCCGGGTGGTGCGCGGGCGTGTGGTCAATCCGAAATGGATATCCGGCGTCATGCGCCACGGCTACAAGGGAGCGGCCGAAATCACCGCCACCGTCGACTATCTCTTCGCCTTCGCGGCGACGACGGGGGCGGTCGGCGCGCATCATTTCGAAGCGGTCTACCAGGCTTTCGTCGCCGATCCCGCCGTGCGCGATTTCATGGTCGAGAAGAACCCTGCGGCATTCGGCGAGATGAAGGAGCGGCTGCGCGAGGCGATCGACCGCGAGCTCTGGACGCCGCGCAGCAATTCGGCCCGGTTCGACCTGGCCGCCACGCAACTGAATGAGGTGCACCGATGAACGACGAAACTCCGGAAAACGAAGCGGCCAAGGATGATGCACGCCACGCCGAGAAGATGGCGAAGAAGAAGGCTGCACGCGACAAAATCATGGCGACAAAGACTGATGGCAAGGGCCTGATCATCGTCCATACCGGCAAGGGCAAGGGTAAGTCGTCGGCCGCCTTCGGCATGATCTTCCGCCATATCGCCCACGGCAAGCCATCGGCCGTTGTCCAGTTCATCAAGGGGGCGATGTGGACCGGCGAACGCGATCTAATCGAGAAGCATTTCTCCGATCTCTGCCGGTTCCACACGATGGGCGAGGGTTTTACCTGGGAAACGCAGGACCGCGCCCGCGACGTTGCAGCCGCTTCGGCCGCCTGGGAAAAGGCCAAGGAGCTGATCCGCGACGAGCGCAATTCCATGGTGTTGCTCGATGAGATCAACATCGCACTGCGCTACGACTATCTCGATATCAGCGAGGTGGTGGCGTTCCTGAAAACAGAGAAGCCCCACATGACGCATGTCGTGCTGACGGGGCGCAACGCCAAGGATGAGCTGATCGAGATTGCCGATCTCGTGACCGAGATGGAGCTTATCAAGCATCCCTTCCGCTCGGGGATTAAGGGCCAGGCAGGCGTCGAATTCTGAGGCGCTTGGAGGATTCGGCGGTTAGGCGCCGAGCCAGACACGCAGCGGGTTCGCGGGATCGGCGAGCAGCTTTACCGCCAAGGCGAGGCAGACGATGACGAGCAACGGTTTGATCAGCTTGGCGCCGATACGCATGGCAAGCCGTGAGCCCAGCTGGGCGCCGAGGAACTGGCAGATACCCATCAACAGACCGATTTTCCACAGGATCGCGCCGAAACTCGCGAAGACGATGAGTGCTCCGAGGTTGGAGCCGAGATTGAGAAGCTTGGTATGGGCGGTCGCCTTCAGCACGCCGAAGCCGGCCAGCGTGACGAAGGCGAGCATGAAGAAGGAACCGGTGCCGGGGCCGAAGATGCCGTCGTAAAAGCCGATGGCCGGCACGAAGGTCAGGCCGAAGACGAAAGGCGTGATGATCCGGTGTTTGTCGAGATCATTGAGGTTCGGCTTGACGGCAAAGAAGATCGCGATCGCCAGGAGCAGCACCGGCATGATCGCCTGCAGCACCTGTCCTGGCACGATGGTGGCAAGGGCGGCGCCGATCGCCCCCCCCATCACGGCCATCAGCGCCATCGGCAGCTGTTCGTGCAACTGCACATGGCCCTTGCGGGCATAGGCGAGCGTTGCCGAGGCGGCGCCGAAGATCGACTGCACCTTGTTGGTGCCGAGCGTCTGCAGCGGCGGAATGCCGGCAATCAGCATGGCGGGGACGGTGATGAGGCCGCCGCCGCCGGCGATGGCATCGACGAAACCGGCAAAGAAGGCAGCCGCGCAGAGCAGCAGAAGCAGATGGAGGGCGATGTCAGGCAAGAGGCTATTCCAGAAGGGTTTTCAGCCGGCTTGTTGCATTTCCCCCTCCAAGCTGCAATGGCTGCGAGGACACAGCGCGGGCGCATTCGACGGCTTCCATGAGTGATATTTCTTTCGATAGCGCGAGGCGACATGTGCTCGGGCTCGGCTGCGAGCGCGGGACGCCGTCCGGGGAGGTGCTGGCGCTTGCCGTCGAGGCGTTGAAGGCGGCCGGCATCGGCAGGACGGAGCTTGCTGCCATCGCTTCCATCGACAGCCGCGGGCAAGAAGCGGCGATCCTTGCCGTTGCGGCGCATTTTGGCGTGCCTGCCGTTTTCTTCGATGCACTGCGGCTGGAGCAGGAAACGCCGCGGCTCAAAAATCCCTCGGCCATCGTATTTGCTCGCGTCGGCTGCCATGGTGTGGCGGAATCGGCGGCGCTTGCGGCGATCGGCGCGGATGCCGAACTGGTGCTCGGCAAGATCAAATCCGCGCGTGCGACAGCGGCGATTGCCCGCATCGGGTTGCAGAAACCCTGACGGTCGTTATGTTGGCGGCAACTCGCGGCGCCAACCGGCAGCTCAGCGATTCATATCTAGAGGACAATCATGCACAAGGTCATCTATGACACTGACCCGGGCGTTGACGACGCCATGGCGCTTCTTTTCCTGCACCGCCATCCCGAGATCGATGTGATCGGCATCACCACCGTTTTCGGCAATGCCTCGGTCGAGACGACGACACGCAATGCGCTTTTCCTCAAGCGCGAATGGGATATTCCGGCACCCGTCGCCAAGGGCGCGAGCGTCACCATCGATGTGGCGCGCGCCGAGCGGGAATGGCCGGCCATGGTGCATGGGGACAACGGCCTCGGCAATATCGAGGTGCCGCACACGATCGACCTGCCGCTCGATCCCCGGCCGGCGCACCGCTTCATCATCGACACGGTACGGGCCAATCCCGGCGAGGTCAGACTGGTGGCCGTCGGGCGGATGACCAATCTGGCGATGGCGCTGAAGGAAGACCCCGAGATTGCCGGCCTGGTGAAGGACGTTGTTATCATGGGCGGCAATTTCTATGTGCCTGGCAATGTCTCGCCTGTCGCCGAAGCCAATATTCACGGCGATCCCGAAGCGGCAGACATCGTCATGACGGCGCCGTGGAAGGTGGTCGTCATCGGCCTCGACGTCACCTCGATCACCACGATGCGCCGCAGCTATCTCGGCGCAATGGCGGCCAAGGGCGACGCGGCGGTGAAGCTGCTCGACGGGCTGTCGCAGCATTACATCGATTTCTACACCCATGCCGTCGATGACGGCATGATGGTGCATGACAGCTGCGCCGCCGTTTACGTCGTGGCGCCTGAGCTTTTCACCACCATCACCGGCGCGGTGCGCGTCGTCTGCGGCGGCATCGCCGATGGCCAGACGGTCATCAAACCGGATGGCCGCCGCTTCCCGCCCGGCGACTGGGACGGCCTGCCGAGCCAGATCGTCGCTACGGGAATCGAGTCGCAAAAGGTGATCGATCTGATCCGCGATACGCTGCTTCGGGCCTGAGCGGCCGGCAGGCCGGTGCAGACTGCTGGCCAGGCCCGCCAACACTTCTTTCGTCATGCTCGGGCTTGTGCCGAGCATCTGCCTCCGTTTGTTCCGGCAGCAGATGCTCGGCACAAGGCCGAGGATGACGACGTGAGGGAGGTGAGCGTTATTCATTATAACATTCATAGCGTTGTCCGGATTTGCCGAGAGTTCGAATCCGCCTCCTCGCAAAGTGAATCATCGTCAACTCAGCAACTTCAAGTGAGGTGGCGCGGGCGGCGTTGACCTTGATCCTTGGTGGGCCTAGATCAACAAAATGATGAACAGCCCATTCTCACATTTGCCGGCGCTGGAGCCGGGCAGCGTCTGGCTCGTTGGGGCCGGTCCCGGTGATCCCGGGCTGTTGACGCTGCTTGCATCCAAGGGGTTGGCGGAGGCGGATGTGGTCGTGCATGACGCGCTGGTCAACGAGGACTGTCTGAAGCTCGCACGGCCAGGCGCGGAACTGGAATATGCCGGCAAACGCGGCGGCAAGCCGTCCGCCAAGCAGCGGGATATTTCGCTCCGGCTGGTGGAGCTGGCGCGCGCCGGCAAGCGAGTGCTGCGGCTGAAGGGCGGCGATCCCTTCGTTTTCGGGCGGGGCGGGGAAGAGGCGCTGACGCTGGTCGAGCACAACATCCCCTTCCGCATCGTGCCGGGCATTACCGCCGGCATCGGCGGGCTTGCCTATGCCGGCATTCCGGTCACGCATCGGGAGATCAATCATGCCGTGACCTTTCTCACCGGCCATGATTCCTCCGGGATCGTGCCCGATGCGATCAATTGGGAAGCGATCGGCAAGGGTTCTCCCGTCATCGTCATGTATATGGCGATGAAGCATATCGGCCAGATCAGCGCCAAGCTGATGGCGTCGGGCCGCTCGGCATCCGAGCCCGTCGCTTTCGTCTGCAACGCGGCGACCGGCGGGCAACAGGTGCTGGAGACGACGCTCGGCGAAGCGACCGATGCAGCTGAAGCCTCCGGGCTCGAGCCGCCGGCGATCGTCGTGGTCGGTGAGGTGGTGCGGCTGCGGGCTTCGCTCGACTGGCTCGGCGCCCTTGCAGGCAAGCGGCTGCAGCCTGATCCTTTTGGCCGCTCCGGCAAGGTGACGGCATGAGCGGCCTCCTGATCGCAGCCCCTTCCTCCGGCGCCGGCAAGACGACTGTGACGCTCGGGCTGCTGAGGGCGCTCCGCCGGCGCGGCATCGCGGTCGCGCCGGGAAAGGCCGGGCCCGATTACATCGATCCCGCCTTCCATGCGGCGGCAAACGGCACGCCCTGCCTGAATTTCGACCCCTGGGCGATGCGACCGGAGCTGATCTCGGCCAATGCCACGCTGCACCGTTCCGGTGACCGCATTCTCGTGATCGAGGCGATGATGGGGCTGTTCGACGGGGCGGCTGACGGGAAGGGGACGGCAGCCGATCTTGCCGCCCAGCTCGGTCTTTCCGTGGTGCTCGTCGTCGATGCCTCGCGTATGTCGCAGTCGGTGGCGCCGCTGGTATCAGGTTTTGCCGGCTTCCGCGCCGACGTGCGCGTTGCCGGCGTCATCCTCAACAAGGTCGGCAGCGAGCGGCACGAGGCGATGCTGCGTCAGGCGCTCGAAGCGATTCGCATGCCTGTTATCGCGGTGATCGGCAGCGACAAGGCGCTGGCCTTGCCGGAACGCCATCTCGGCCTTGTCCAGGCCGGCGAACATGCCACCCTCGAGAATTTCATCGACCATGCGGCGGACGCCGTTTCCGAGGAGTGCAATTTCGAATTCCTGCTGCGCATCGCAAGGCAGGGCCTCAACCGGCCGTCGGCGGCCAATATCGACCGACTGATGCCGATCGGCGCCCGGGTTGCCGTGGCGCGCGATGTCGCCTTCGCCTTTTCCTATGAGCATATGTTGCTTGGCTGGCGGCGGCGCGGGGCGGATATCTCCTTTTTCTCGCCGCTTGCCGACGAGGCGCCCGCCGCCGATGCCGATGCGATCTATCTGCCGGGCGGTTATCCCGAGCTGCATGCCGGGCAGCTTTCCCAAGCACAGAATTTTCGCGCCGGCATGCTCGATGCGGCGGCGCGCGGGATCCGGATCTACGGTGAGTGCGGCGGATACATGGTGCTGGGCGATGGGCTGATCGATGCTGAGGGCAGGCGCCACGAAATGCTCGGCCTGCTGCCTGTTGTCACCAGCTATGCCAAGCGCCGGCGCCATCTCGGCTATCGCCGTGTGACCCCGCTTGACGGCGCCTTTTTCGCGCGGACGATGACGGCGCATGAATTCCACTATTCAACAGTCGTCTCCGAGGGGGAGGGGAAGCGGCTGTTTACAGCGCAAGATGCGCTCGGCACTGATCTCGGTGCTGTCGGGCTCCGGCGCGGCCAGGTGGCTGGCTCCTACATGCATCTGATTGACCTTGCGAGAGCGGCTGGATGAGCGCGCCGATCGTCCATGGCGGCGGCATCACCGCCGCAGCCGCCGCCTTTGGCGGCAGGCCGCAGGACTGGCTCGACCTTTCCACCGGCATCAATCCACGCCCGCTCGCCCTGCCGCAGATCCCGACAAGGGTCTGGCACCGTCTGCCGGACAGCTATCTGGTCGATGAGGCAAGGCGGGCGGCGCGGGATTATTATGACAGCGGCGAGATACTGCCGCTGCCGGTGCCGGGCACGCAATCGGTGATTCAGCTTCTGCCGCGACTGCTTCGACAGGGAAGCCAGGTCGGCGTGACGGATAACAGGGTCGCCTTGACGGACGACAAAGTCGCCGTGACGGACGACAAAGTCGCCGTGACGGACAATAGGATTGCCGTGGTGTCGCCGACTTATGGCGAATATGCGCGCGCCTTCGCCTCGGCCGGTTTTACCGTCGATGCGGTCGACGATATCGCTGCGATCAGTGGCCAATATCGGCTTGCCGTCGTCGTCAATCCGAACAATCCCGACGGGCGGATATGGCCGGCCGAAGCGTTGGCAGCCCTGCACAACAGGATGAAATCGGCAAACGGCCTGCTTGTTGTCGACGAGGCTTTCGGGGATGCGGATCCGGAGCTAAGCCTCGCAGCCCGCGCGCAAGACCTTCCCAACCTGATAATCTTCCGTTCGTTCGGCAAGTTCTTCGGGCTTGCCGGCCTGCGGCTCGGTTTTGCAATCGCGCGCGAGGACATTCTCGCGCGGTTCGACGACTGGCTCGGCCCCTGGGCGGTCTCCGGCCCGGCGCTGTCGCTTGCCGCCTCGCTACTTGGTTCGGATGTGGCTGTGATCCGCCGCTTTCTCGATGAACGCAGCGCCGCGCTGCAGGCGGCGCTGAGCGCTGCCGGGTTGCGGAGTAGGGGGGGAACGGCGTTGTTCACGCTTGTCGCCGATAGCAAGGCGAGCGACATTTACAAGCATCTTTGCCGGCATCATATTCTCGTCCGCAAGTTCGATTATGCGCCGGATTGGCTGCGTTTCGGGCTGACGCCCGATCCGGCGGCAGACAGACGCCTTGGCGCAGCCCTTCAAGGATTTGAGCGATGATGATCGACGAAAACCTCCTCGTGCTGCTTCTGGCGCTGCTGCTCGACCGGATCGTCGGCGATCCGCAATGGCTGTGGTCGCGGGTGCCGCATCCTGTCGTCATCTTCGGCGCGGCGATCTCTTACGCCGACCAGCAGCTCAATCCCTCAAGCCTCACGGGTTCTCAGCGCCGGATGAACGGCGTCGCGGCGATCCTGGTCCTGCTTGTGCTGTCGATCGCCGCAGGCTTGGTGTTCGAACGGTTTTTCGCGCTCTTCGGCCTTGCCGGTCTCGTGCTGGAGGCCGGGCTGGTGGCGATCTTTTTGGCGCAAAAGAGCCTGGCCGATCATGTCGTGGCCGTCGCTACGGCCTTGCGCGGCGAGGGGCTTGCCGGCGGCCGGAACGCCGTCTCCCGCATCGTCGGGCGCGATCCCGAGACACTCGACGAGCCGGCCGTCTGCCGCGCGGCAATCGAAAGCCTTGCAGAAAATTTCTCCGACGGCGTCGTGGCGCCGGCCCTCTGGTATGCCGTCCTCGGGCTGCCGGGTCTGCTCGCTTACAAGATGCTGAACACGGCGGATTCGATGATCGGCCACAGGTCGGAAAAATACATCGATTTCGGCTGGGCCGCGGCTCGGCTGGACGATATCGCCAACTGGCCGGCCGCGCGGCTCTCCGTCCTTTTGATCGCCGCCGGCGCCTGGATCCGGCGCGGCATGAGCCCCTGCCGCGAGGCGATCCGCGTGGCGATGCGCGACGGCGGGTTGCACCGCTCGCCGAATTCCGGTCGGCCGGAGGCGGCAATGGCCGGTGCTCTCAACGTTCAGCTCGCCGGCCCACGCATCTACGGCGGTGTCATCGTGACTGAGCCGATGATCAACAACGCCGGCCGGGACGTTGCCACCGCCGGCGATATCGAGGACGGCGTGTCGGTGTTCTATGCCAGCTGCATGGTGCTTACCGGTCTGATCTTCGGATTGTTTTTATGTTTCTTGTAGGATGTGCCGTGAGGCACCCTAGTGGACACTCCCGCCGCAAAGGTTTATGCGAAGCGCCTCCTATCTCCATCAGACCGGAAAAGAGCAATGACAGTCCAGGTTGAATTGCCGTGCCCGAAGTGCAAGAGCACCAAGATGAAATTCGAGCGCCCCGAGATCCGGGAGACCGACATTATCACCTGCGCGGCGTGCGGCCATAATCTCGGGACGATGGCCTCCATCCGCGAGAAGATGAACAAGGCCTACCAGCAGCTCAAGCGGCCGTCAGCGGCGCGTAAGCTTCAGTGAACAAGCGCCATATTGCGGCGTCTCCGTCACGCTTTCGCTCGTTAGAATTGTGATTACCATTCGGGTTAAAGCTATATAATAAGTATCGTCGTAGTCTCTCTTTCGTGAGGGCGCAATCAAACTGCGCGGGTGCGAAGAGGGGTTATTATGAAGACGATTTTTGCGGCCGCGACCGCAAGTTTATTGCTGCAGTTTTCTCCGGTTACGGCTGAGGCAGCAACGCTGGTTGCCAATATCAGCATCGGCAAGCAGACGATGACCGTCACCGAGAACGGTTTCGTCAAGTATCGCTGGAAGGTTTCGACCGCGCGCAATGGTTATGTCACGCCGACCGGCTCGTGGAGCGCCAAATGGCTGTCGCGCGATCACCGCTCCCGCAAATACGACAACGCGCCGATGCCTTACGCGGTATTTTTCAACGGCGGTTACGCCGTTCACGCCACCTTCGATCTGAAGCGTCTCGGCAGGCCGGCCTCGCATGGCTGCGTTCGCCTGCATCCCGACAATGCGGCGGAGTTCTTTTCGCTGACGCGGCAGGCAGGGCTCGCCAATACCCGGGTGGTCATCACGCGCTGATCCCGGATCAGCGCCCGAACCCGAATCGGCGTCCGATCCCGTTACGCGCTGATCTTCTCCAGCTCATCCATATCCGGTACGACGATATGTCTGGAGTTCTCGATCAGGATCACACCCCGCTTGCGCAGTCTGGTCATCTGCCGGCTCACGGTTTCGATCGTCAGCCCGAGAAAATCGGCGATTTCGGCGCGCGACAGCGGCAGGTCGAAGGCGGCGCTGATGGCGGTCTGCGGCTCGGCATGGGTGGCGATGAGATGGAGCAGGCTTGCGACCTTCTCCTCCGCCGTGCGGCGGCCGAGCGTCAGCATCCATTCGCGCGCCGCATCCAGCTCGTTGAGCGCCTGATCGTGCAGGCTGCGCTGCAGCTCCGGCGTCTGCGCTATCATGCGGTCGAGCAGGTTGCGCGGGAAGACGCAGATTTCGGCATCGGTGGCCGCTTCGGCCGACAGCGTGCTTTCGCGCACGAAGGGCCTGCCGACGAAATCGGGAGCGAACTGCAAGGCGACGATCTGCTGGCGCCCATCCGGCATCATCTTGCAGAGCTTGAACACGCCGCGCATGATGTTCGAGTAGAATGAGCTCTCCGAGCCCTGAGCAATGATCGCCGATCCGGCTTCGACCTTGCGGCGCAGGGAGTGGCGGTTGAGCTCCTTCAGCTGGGCGTTCGACAAGGCGCCGCAGACAACGCCGTGCCGCGCCCGGCAGGAGCGGCACGCGATGGGCGTGCCGGCCTCGAAAACCTCACTGCGTGCGATGTCCATATCCTGATCCGTTCGAAAATCCGGCGCATGGCGAGACATGCCCGGACCGCGATCTCAATTTCTTCCAGCGCGGTTTGATGATTATCAAATGACCGGCGTCCGGATTTGATCCAGATCAAACTCAGATACGGATGTTGGCCGCATCGAGCGCGTCGCCTATTTGATTCGGGCAGCCTCTTATCGCGCGCCGAGAGTGCCTTGCATCGCCTTTGAGGGTTCGCGCATCACTCTGGAACGTCCGGCACTCCATTGCTGTTTAGGCAACACCTGATTGCCAAATTGCCGCAACGCCCGGACGAAAGCATTGGCTTTTGAAATGGATTTGCCTATGAGGGGGTTTAAATCGTCATTTCATGAGGTACAGCGCGTGACCGCTACATTCGATAAAGTTGCCGACATTATTGCAGAAACCAGCGAGATCGATCGTGCCACGATCACGCCGGAGAGCCATACGATCGACGACCTCGGTATCGACAGCCTCGATTTCCTCGACATCGTCTTTGCGATCGACAAGGAATTCGGCATCAAGATTCCGCTCGAAAAGTGGACGCAGGAAGTCAATGAGGGCAAGGTTTCCACCGAAGAGTATTTCGTGCTGAAGAACCTGTGCGCCAAGATCGACGAGCTCAAAGCAGCCAAGGCCTGAGCGACATATCAGTCTTTTTTGAACGCCCTGCCGCCCTGAATATGGCGGCCGGGCGGTTTCGTTCCTAGATCAGTTTAGATCGCACTTCCGGACGGAAAACCGCTTCGCACTTTTCCTGGAATTGCTCTAAGTAGGCGTCACCGGCGGGCAGATCTGGCCTGCCGGGCCGGAGGATCCGAATGCTGCTGGAATATTTCCAGATGATTGACCGCGTCGAAGCGGTGGACTTGAAGAAGGGGACGCTTGCGGCACGATCTGTTGTGCCGGCCAAAAGCCCCGTCTTCGAAGGCCATTTTCCCGGCATGCCGCTCGTTCCCGGCGTGCTCCTGATCGAAACCATGGCGCAGGCCTCCGGCATGCTGGTGCTTGCCGCCACCGATTTTGCCGCCATGCCCTTTCTGATGTCAGTCGACGGCGCCAAGATGCGCACCTTTGTCGAGCCGGAAGCCGTGCTTGATATCGAGGCTGTGCTAGAGCATGACGGTTCGGGTTTCGCTGTCACCAAGGCCAAGATCACCAGCGGCGGCAAGAAGGTCTGCGATGCGCAGCTGAAACTGCGCACCATGCCCTTCAGCGAGATGCCGCTGGGCGACATCGTGAAAAAACGCGCTGGCGAAGTCGGGCTTCTCGAAGCGATCGCAGCGCAGGGAGTGATTGGATGAGCAAGGCTGCAAACGACGTCGTCATTTCGGGCGTCGGCATCGTTACCTGTCAGGGTGTCGGCAAGGACGCGCATATCGCGCTTCTTTCGGCCGAAAGTGCGCCGAAGGCGATCGTCGAGACCGAGAAGTTCAAACCCTATCCGGTGCATCCGCTGCCTGAGATCGACTGGTCGCAGCAGATCGCCAAGCGCGGCGACCAGCGCCAGATGGAAAACTGGCAGCGCATCGGCGTCTTCGCCGCGGGTTTGGCGCTCGATGATGCCGGCTTCAAGGACAATATCGAGGCCTGCGGCACGATGGACATGATCGTGGCGGCAGGCGGCGGCGAGCGCGACATCAACGTCGATACGCTGATCGTGGACGAGGGCCTGAAGCGCAATGACCGCGAGCTGCTGCTCAACGAAAAGCTGACGACGGAGCTGAGGCCTACGCTGTTCCTGGCGCAGCTTTCCAACCTGCTGGCCGGCAACATTTCCATCGTTCACAAGGTCACCGGATCCTCGCGCACCTTCATGGGCGAGGAAGCCTCAGGCGTTTCCGCCGTCGAGACGGCCTTCTGGCGCATCCGGTCCGGTGAATCCACCCATGCACTGGTCGGCGGCGCTTTTGCTGCCGAACGTCCCGACATGATCCTGCTCACTGAAGCGATCGGCGCGCATACGCGCGACGAATGGGCGCCGCTCTGGTCGCGCTCCGGCCTTGAAGGCGGCGGCATGATCACCGGTTCAGCCGGCGCCTTTCTGGTGCTGGAATCGCGCAAGCATGCCGAAGAGCGCGGCGCGCATATCTATGCGACGATCAGCGCCGTCGAGGGCGACCGCGGCAGCCGTAGCGCCGGCAATTTCGAAGTACGAATGGAGCGGCTGCTCAAGCCTGCCGCCGAGCTGCCGCTAGAGGCGACGGCGATTTTCTCCGGCTCGACCGGCATGCATGAAATCGCCGCTCGCGAAAAGGCGGTGCTGGAGCATCAGCTTCCCGGCGCTGCGGTCCGCGGCTTCGGCGGCGTTTCCGGTCATACGATCGAGGCGCATTTCCCGCTGGGGCTGGCGCTCGCAGCCCTTGCCATCGATGCCAGGGCCAAGGTTCCGCCCTTCGACGCCGCTCATGAAGCGCCGATGAAGGCGGCCACGAAGGCCGCGGTCGTAACGACAGTCGGACACCAGCGCGGCGAGGGCGTCGCCGTTCTTTCCGCAGAGGCGTGAGGAGAGAGATATGACAGATTCCGCTTACAAGGATCATCTTGGCCGGCCGATCGTCGCTGTGACCGGCATGGGCATAATCACGTCGCTGGGTCAGGGCCTGAAGGACAACTGGGCGGCCCTTTCTTCCGGCACCTCGGGGATCCACGCGATTAACCGTTTTCCCACAGAGGGCCTCTCGACGCGGATCGCCGGCACTGTCGATTTCATCGAGATTCCCGCGCCGAACGCCGTCGAGCGCTCCTATGCCTTTGCGCGCGAGACGACCATCGAGGCGCTGGCAGAGGCCGGCATTTCAGGCGATTTCAACGGCCCGCTGTTTCTTGCCGCGCCGCCGATCGAACCCGAATGGAGCGCCCGTTTCGAACTTGCAGACCGTTCACCGGCTGCCGACCATCCAGGCGATGCCTATGAGCGCTTCCTGACGGCGCTGCGTCAGCGGCCGGATCCGGCCTTCCACGAGGCGGCCCTGTTCGGCGCGATTTCCGAGCGCCTCGCCGACCGGTTCGGCACGCGCGGCCTTCCCGTAACCTTGTCGACGGCCTGTGCTTCCGGTGTGACCGCGATCCAGCTCGGCATCGAGGCGATCCGCCAGGGCCGCACCGACCGCGCCCTGACCGTCGCCACTGACGGATCGCTCAGCGCCGAAGCGCTGATCCGCTTCTCGCTGCTTTCGGCCCTTTCGACGCAGAACGATCCGCCGACCAAGGCTTCCAAGCCGTTCAGCAGGGATCGCGACGGCTTCGTCATCGCTGAGGGTGCGGCCACGCTCGTGCTGGAATCGCTTGAATCGGCGGTCGCCCGCGGCGCCAAGGTGCTCGGCATCATGAAGGGCGCCGGCGACAAGGCCGACAGCTTCCACCGCACCCGGTCTTCGCCCGACGGCGGCCCGGCGATCGCGACGATCCGTGCGGCGCTTGCCGATGCGGGTATCGACGAGAGCGGCATCGGCTACATCAACGCGCATGGCACCTCGACGCCTGAGAACGACAAGATGGAATATGGCTCAATGTCGGCCGTCTTCGGCGAGAAGCTGGTTGGCATTCCGGTGTCGTCGAACAAGTCGATGATCGGCCATACGCTGACGGCGGCGGGCGCGGTCGAGGCGGTGTTCTCGCTGCAGACGATGCTGACGGGAACGCTGCCGCCGACGATCAACTACAACAATCCCGATCCGTCGATCGTGCTCGATGTCGTGCCGAACAAGAAGAGGGAAGCTCAGGTTTCGGCCGTGCTTTCCAACTCCTTCGGCTTCGGCGGGCAGAATGCCAGCCTTGTCATGGCGCTCGAACCGGCTTAGAGACCCTCCTTGATTTTGGGACGAAGTGGTTTTGACGTCATCCTCGGGCTTGTCCCGAGGATCTACTTGCGTCACTCAATGACCGCTGGCAGATGCTCGGGACAAGCCCGAGCATGACGACGATCCACGTAGAAGAAAGAACTATATATCATGCGCGCGCTGCAACTGATCGATGACCGCAAGCTTGAGATCACCGACCTGCCGGAACCGGATGCACCGGCAGCCGGCGAAGTGACGTTGCGCGTCAAGGCGGTTGCGCTGAACCATATCGATGTCTGGGGCTGGCGCGGCATGGCGTTCGCCAAGCGCAAGATGCCGCTCGTCATCGGCGCGGAAGCTTCCGGCGTCCTCGAAGCGATCGGGCCGGGCGTCGCCAATGTGCTGCCGGGTCAGCTGGTGTCGATTTACGGCGCGCGCACCTGCGGCCTCTGCCGCCCGTGCCGCGAAGGCCGTGACAATCTCTGCGAACATGTTTCCGGCGTGCACGGTTTCCATCTCGACGGTTTCGCGCAGGAGAAGGTCAACCTGCCGGCCCGCCTGCTCGTTCCGGCTCCTCCCGGCGTCGACGCGATCGGCGCGGCGCTCGCCCCCGTCACCTTCGGCACGGTCGAGCACATGCTGTTCGACAATGCCAAGCTCGAGCCCGGCGAAACGATCCTCGTCCACGCCGGCGGCTCCGGCATCGGCACGGCGGCGATCCAGCTTGCCAAGAAGATCGGCTGCACCGTCATCACCACCGTCGGCTCCGACGACAAGATCGAGAAGGCGAAGGCGCTCGGCGCCGACCATGTCATCAACTACCGCACCGATCGCTTCGAAGGCGTGGTGCGCAAGCTCACCAAGAAGAAGGGCGTCGACGTCGTCTTCGAACATGTGGGCAAGGATACCTGGGCCGGTTCGATGCTCTGCATGAAGCGCGGCGGTCGTCTCGTCACCTGCGGCTCGACGTCAGGCGTTTCCACCGAGATGAACCTGATGATGCTGTTCCAGCAGCAATTGAAGCTGCTCGGCTCCTTCGGCTGCCGCATGGAAAACATGGCGGATGCGATGCAGAAGATGGGCCGCGGGCTCGTGCATCCCGTCATCGACACCGAAGTTGGCTTCGACGATATCGACCGGGCGCTGGAGCGGATGGAATCGCGCCAGATCTTCGGCAAGATCATCCTGAAGATGGATTGAGCGCACGTGAAGCTGATCATCACCCGGATCGTCCTGGCGCTCAGGAATTTCCAGCAATGGCTGGTGGCGCAGGCGATGTTCGGCTTCCTGAACCTACTGAAGCTGTTCCCAGCCGATGGCGCGATCCGCTTTGCCGATAAGGTGATGCGTCGCCTCGGCCGGCGGACCCGCCGCCATAGGCTGATGCTGACCAATCTGCGCAACGCCTTTCCCGAGAAGAGCGAGGCCGAGATCGAGGAGATCGCGCTCGCCAGCTGGGGCAATATGGGAAGGCTTGCGGCCGAATACGTCTTCCTCGACCAGCTGTTCGATTATGATCCCGAGAACTCGGAGCCGGGCAGAGTGGAAGTCTCGGGCATTCCGATCTTCCTCGACCTGCGCGACAATCCGCGCCCCTTTATCGTCTTCACCGGCCATACCGCCAATTTCGAGCTGCTGCCGGTGGCGGGTGCGGCTTTCGGGCTGACGGTGACCGTGCTGTTCCGGCCGCCCAACAACCCTTACGTCGCCAAGAAGGTGTTCGACTTCCGCAGCGCCCGCATGGGCAAGCTGGTGCCCTCTCATGCCGGTTCATCCTTCGCGCTCGCGCGTCAGCTGGAGGCGGGCCAGGGGGTGGGCGTGCTCGTCGACCAGAAATTCGGCAAGGGGCTGAAGGGCACCTTCTTCCGGCGCGAAGTGAAGACCAATCCGCTGCTGCCGAAGCTGGTGCGCCAGTTCGATTGCGAGGTCTATCCGGCGCGCTGCATCCGCCTGCCGGGAAATCGCTACCGGCTGGAAATCGAACCGCGGCTCGATATGCCGCGCGACGAAAGAGGCAATCTCGACCTGCCGGCAGCCGCCCAGCTCCTCAACGACAAGGTGGAGAGCTGGGTGCGGGAATATCCGGAGCAGTGGCTCTGGTATCACGACCGCTGGCAGATCAAGAAGACGCTCGCGTAAGAAGGTCCACCCCCATTTGTCAGCGGTGAAAAGCGGCAGGTGCTCTCGGATTGAAACCGAGTACACTTCATGTTACCCGTCACCACCAGGGCGCGAGTAAAATCTACCGTAAGGCGCAGTTGCAGTCATATCGGTTATGGATACGCCGCTTGGGACAATGGGAGTGGGAGGCGTCTTGCTGGAGCTTTTTCGAGCCTTTTCCTTGCGCTACGCGCAAATAGAGGAAGCCATACGCGTCGGCGACGATCAGCGCGTCATGTCGCTCGACCGGCATGTCGAGCCGCTGGTCGAGGCGATCCTCGCTTGTCGGGCAGCCAATCTGCTCGAAGTCTATATGCAACTGCAATTCGTCAGCCATCTCATCGCCAGGGATGCCGACGACAGCGCCAGCGTCCGGGAATATACGGCGGTGCTTTCTTACCTGCTTGATGGCTATTTCGGCACGCATGCGCCGGACTGGCGGGTGCCTTCGCCGCAGGATGTGCGCATTGAGCCGCCGGCCGCCTATGTGCCCGACACTGACAACGGCCAGTTTCTCAATGCGGCGATCCTCGAAGGCCTGCCGGATCGGGTGGCGGTGCTGACCAGGGACTATCGCTACCTCTATTCCAATGCGGCCAACAGCGCTCATCTCGACAGGAAGCCGATGGAGCTCATCGGCCGCCACATTTCCGAATTCATCGGCGAGGAACGCTTTGCCGGATGCGCTAAACATAAGCTGGATGCCTGCTTTGCCGGCGAGCAGATCGACTACACCTATGAGCGGGCAACCAGCGATGGCGCATCGCGGCAGGTGCGCTGTCGCATGTCGCCGCTGCGCGATGCCGGCGGCACGGTGATCGGCGCTCTGATCGTGATGGATCGGTGATCCAACTTATGCAGTCGCCCAGACGGCGAGCTCATAACCGTCTCGATCAAGGAAATGGAAGCGGCGGCCGCCGGGAAAGTCGGTGATCGGCCGGCAGATCGTGCCCCCGGCCCTTTCCACCGACGTCAACACCTCCTCCAGGTCATTGGCATAGACGACAACAAGCGGGCCGCCCGGCCGCACGGGTCCGAAATCGGTGAAGCCGCCCTTCAGGCGGCCATCGTCGAATTCACAATAGTTTGGCCCGTAATCGGTGAAACGCCAGCCGAAGGCCGAGCCGTAAAAGGCTTTGGCGGCGGCAATGTCGGCGACGTTGAACTCGACATAATCGATGCGGCGATCGTGGTTTTCTGACTTTTCGGCCATCTATCTCTCCATCAGGGCTTTCAGCATGGCGAGGTCCTTCTCGACATGGGCGGCATCGGCGGAAAACTGCGCGTCGGTCATGCCGGGCAGACGCAGCAGCGTAAACATGATCTCGCAACCATCGCCGTTCGGCACGATGCGCAACGCATTATAGACCCTGAGACCGGATTCGATCGTTACCGTATGGTCGATCACGCCGAATTCATTGGCGGGCACGAAGCTCACCTTGATGGTGCCGAGAGGTCCATGGGCGACCCAGTCAGCGCCATTGGGCTCGAGACCGGTCGCAAGGCCGGAGGCCCAGAGCGGCATATTCTCCGGCTTGCCGGCGAAGTCGTAGACGTCGCGCCAGTCACGCTCGATGGATTGGTGGATGATTTTTGCGGGCATAGTCGACATGGCTTTGCAGGTCCTTGATAGTGGTCGAGCGAGAGTAACAGCCCGACCCGAGGCGTCTTGAACAAAACGGTCAGCCCGGCAGTTCCTGCACGTTGAGCTGATCGCAAACGACGGCGGGCGTCAGGCATGAAAGTTCGCCGACCTCGCGCGTCATGTGGGCCTGATCGGCAAAACCCGCTTCGAGCGCAAGACGGGCCAAAGGCATCGCGTGCGATCTGCGGCAGAGGTCGAGGAAACGCTGGAACCGGCGGATGCGTTCCAGCGTCTTGGCGCCGTAGCCGAAATGCTGGTGGCAGCGGCGGCGCAGCTGTCTTTCGCTGATGTCGAGTCGGTGGAGCAGGCCGGACGGGCAGCAGCCGCTTTCGGCGGCGGCAAAAATCACCGCGGCGTCGGGGGCGGGCTCCTCCTCTTCGCGCGCGGCTTCTTCGAGCAATCGGGCGAATAACGACATCGCGTCCGCAGCGTCGCGACAATCTTCCAGCCGCGCCTCAAACTCAGCCGTGCCCTTCCGGCCGATGTCGCTGAGCCGCACCGAGCAGCCGACCAGCGCCGAGAGCGGCGTGCTCAGCCAGGGCGCGGCGGCGCCCGGCGCAAACCGCGCACCAATGACGGTTGTGCCCGGTCGGATAAGGGGAAAAGCCGCCGTTCTGTCAGGCCCGGCAACGACCAATCGGCCGCCGATCCAGAGCAGATCGCAGTAGCCGTCCGGCACGATCGCCACCGTTGCCGGCGGTCCGTCGTGAAGCGAATGCGCCCAGAGCCGACTGAAATGGCGCCGCACCGCCGGCGGCGGCGGATATTCGCGATAGCGGCCGGCGCGGGCCGCCAGGAGAATTCCACCGTTTCGTTTTTCCGATGCCACGCAATATCTCCCGAAAGACCTATGATAGCACGAGATAGGGCATTGCAGATCCGCTAAGGGCAGGTCACGCCACACCGCTGCTTGCCGATCAGATGCCAGGTTGTCGGACAAGCGGGCCTGGGGAGCTTCATTTCATTGGCTTTTGCGAACCGATTAGACCCTTGGCAGACTTGCCGTTTGAGCGAGACAGTGCCACAACACCGGTCCAAATGACACATCGGAGGTTTGTCGTGGAAAAGGCAGAAATCGGACTGATCGGCCTTGCGGTCATGGGCTCCAACCTGGCGCTCAACATCGCAGAGAAAGGCAATAAAATTGCGGTGTTCAACCGCACGCCTGAGAAAACCGACGAATTCTACGAAAGCGCCGGCGATCTGAAAAAGCAGATCATTCCCTGCAAGACCATCGAAGAGTTCGTTGACGCGATCCGGCCGCCGCGGCCGATCATCATCATGATCAAGGCAGGTGATGCCGTCGACCAGCAGATGGAAGCGCTGCGCCCGCACCTCTCCAAGGGCGACATCATGATCGATGCCGGCAACGCCAATTTCCGCGACACCGTCGCCCGCTTCGACCGCCTCAAGGATACCGATCTTACCTTCATCGGCATGGGTGTTTCCGGCGGCGAGGAAGGTGCGCGGCATGGCCCGTCGATCATGGTCGGCGGGACCGAGGAATCCTGGAAGCGCGTCGAGAAGGTGCTGACCTCGATTGCCGCCCGCTACAATGACGAGCCCTGCGTCGCCTGGCTCGGCAATGACGGCGCCGGCCATTTCGTCAAAACCATTCATAACGGCATCGAATATGCCGACATGCAGATGATCGCCGAGATCTACGGCATACTGCGCGACGGCCTCGGCAAGAGTGCCTCCGACATCTCCGGCATCTTCGGGGAATGGAACAAGGGCCGGCTGAACTCCTACCTGATCGAGATTTCCGAGAAGGTGCTTGCGGCGACCGATCCGGTTTCCGGCGGCCCGATGGTCGACATGATCCTCGACAAGGCCGGCCAGAAGGGTACGGGCAAATGGTCGGCGATCGAAGCGCAGAACATGGGCATTCCGGCAACGGCGATCGAAGCCGCTGTAGCCGCCCGCAGCCTCTCCTCGATGAAGTCGCAGCGCGAAGCGGCGGAAAAGATCTTCGGCACGCAGGCCGTATCTTTCCCGATCGCTTACGGTCCCGAGCTCAACAAGGATCTGGAACTGGCGCTCTTTGCCGCCAAGATCGGCGCCTATGCCCAGGGCTTCGCGGTGATGGCGGAAGCTTCGCGCGAGTTCAACTGGTCGCTACCGATGCCGACCATTGCCCGGATCTGGCGCGCCGGCTGCATCATCCGCTCGCAGTTCCTCGACGAGATCACCTCGGCCTTCACCAAGGCGCCGGACGCTGCGAACCTCATCGTCACGCCTGCCTTCTCCGAGATGGTCAAGGAATCGATCCCTGCGCTGCGCCGTGTTGTCGCTGCCGCCATCTCCGCCGGCCTGCCGGTGCCGGCGCTGACCTCGGCACTCACCTATTTCGACGCCTACCGCCAGGGCAGGGGTACGGCCAACCTCATCCAGGCCCAGCGCGATTTCTTCGGCGCCCACGGCTTCGATCGCCTGGACGGCAAGGATTTCCACCACGGCCCCTGGGGCAGCGGTGCGGCGACCTTCTGAGGTTTGCCGAGACGAGATAAAGGAAGCCCGGCCATCGCGCCGGGCTTTTTCGTGGTTATACGTGCTCTTGCATGCATGCAGGCATAAACTGCCAGCGCGGAAACAGGGAAAAGTGTAGGATTTAATCGTGCTCTGAGATGATAGTGAAAACGAGGGGCAGTTCCATGCGGACAACTCAATCCTTAAGAATCACCTTGCCGATCGAAATGGCGGAGATGGTCAAAGCCATCATAGGGATGGCAATATCTCGTGCACACCAGGGATGGACATAGATGCTGATCCGATACGAGACGCCGGCGGATATTGACGCGATCCATGATCTAACGTCGATCGCCTTCGCGCCCATGCCCTATAGCGCTGGTACGGAGGCGGAGATAATCCGGAGGCTCCGCACGGGTGGCGATCTGACGATATCGCTGGTCGCCGAAGAAGAAGGCGAGATCCTAGGACATGTGGCGTTTTCGCCGGTGACGATCGACGGCGTGCATGACGGCTGGTTCGGGCTGGGACCGATATCGGTCAGGCCGGAGAGACAGCGGCAGGGTATCGGCAAGGCGCTGATCGCAAAGGGGCTCGGACTGCTGGAGGAGATGGGCGCCAGCGGGTGCGTGCTGATCGGCAATCCCGAGGTCTACGGCGGCGCGGGCTTCTGCAGCGACGGGAGACTCAGCTATCACGATCTCGATACGCGGTTCGTGCAGCACATTGTCCTCCACGGGCCGGCACCGGGCGGCACGCTTCGGTTCGCTCCGGCGTTCGAGAGCTAGATGTTAAGCAGAAAGGCGATGACATGTCCGGAACCGGCGCGATCACTCTCCGAACCGAGCGGCTGATTCTCCGGAAGCCCGAGATCGACGATTTCGAAGCCTATGCGCGGCTGATGGCTTCGCCGCGATCCGCCGGAATGGACGGCCCGTTCGATCTCAGGGCCGCGTGGGGGATGTTCTGCCACGACGTGGCGCTCTGGCAGCTTTTCGGGCATGGGGCTTTGATGATCGACCTTGCCGAGAGCGGCGAGTGCGTCGGTCAGGTGGGGATCAATCATGGTCCGCTCTTTCCTGAGAAGGAACTGGGGTGGTACGTCTATGAGGGCCATGAGGGCAGGGGTTATGCGACCGAGGCGGCCCTGGCTCTGAGGAACTGGGCCTTTTCGACGCTCAAGCTGCCGTCGCTCGTCAGCTATATCGCTCCCGGCAATGCCGCCTCCGTTGCCGTTGCGGAGCGGCTTGGGGCGCGTCTCGATCCCGCGGCGCCCCGAACCGTTCCTGCCGATCTCGTCTATCGTCACTCGGCTTAGTGAGATCAGTTTCGCAGGCGTGAGGCGGTTGACGGACGTCTCAATCCTTACATCTTGATAGGTCAGGATCGGGCTCTGCAAGAGATGGGGTGCCGGATGACCGACGCGAAACGGGAACATTGGGACGAGGTCTATCGCACGAAAGCGGCCGACAGCGTCAGCTGGTATCAGTCGACGCCGGGTCCTTCGTTGCATGTGCTCGAAGAGCTGCAACTGCCGGCCACGGCTTCGCTGATCGATGTGGGGGGCGGGGCATCGAGCCTTGTCGACCGTCTTGTCGAGCGCGGCTGGTCCGATCTTACCGTGCTCGATATCGCCGCGCCGGCGCTCGACGTCGCCAAGGCGCGGCTCGGGGACGAAGCCGTCAGAATCAGCTGGTTGGTTGGCGACGTCACCGCATGGAAACCTGAGCGCCGGTACGATGTGTGGCACGACCGTGCCGTTTTTCACTTCCTCACCGATCCCGGGCAGCGGCTCGCCTATCGCCATGCGCTCGAAGCCGGTACGGCGCCGGGCAGCATCATGATCATCGCGACTTTCGCGCCGGACGGGCCGGAGCGGTGCAGCGGCCTGCCGGTCCAGCGTTACGACGCGGCAGCGCTTGCGACCGAATTTTCCTCCGCCTTTGCGCTCGAAGGCGACTGGCGCGAGGAGCACACGACACCGGGCGGCGGCAGGCAGTCCTTTCAGTGGTGTGTCTTTCGCAGGCGGTGAGGCTTACTTCGCCGACGTCCGCTGTCCGACCTTGCCTCAGACAGTCCGGCCGGCGCGCGCCATGCCATGCTCCACCAGCCGGTCGATGACTTCGGCATAGCTGACGCCGCTTGCTGCCATCGCCTTGGAATACATGCTGATATCGGTGAAGCCGGGGATGGTGTTGAGCTCATTGATGACGAAGCGCATGTCCGGGGTCAGGAAGAAATCGACGCGCGCCATGCCGTCGCAGCCGACGGCCCGGAAGGCTTCTGCCGCTGCGTCGCGCATGGCGGCCTCGACCTCGGGCGGCAGCTCGGCCGGCACCTTCAGCGCTGCGCCGTTCTCGTCGATATATTTGGCATCATAATTGTAGAAGCCGTGGCTTTCGGCCGGGGCGATCTCGCCGGGGCGCGAAACGAAAAGCTTTCCAGCCGCATCCTCCAGCACGCTGAATTCGATCTCGCGGCCGGCAATGAATTCCTCGGCGAGCAGGGTGCGATCATGGCGGAAGGCCTCGGCGAGGGCGGGCGCGAATTCCTGGCTGGCATGGACCTTGGCGACGCCGACCGACGATCCCTGGCGCGCCGGCTTGATGAACAGCGGCAGGCCGAGTTCGCCTTCGAGCGCTGCGAGCGACGGAGTCGTCCCTTCATGGATGGTTACGGCGCGGGCGACCGGGAGGCCGGCCGCCCTGAGCAGCCGCTTGGCGATCTCTTTATCGAGCGCTGCGGCCGAACCGAGGATGCCGCAGCCTGCAAGCGGCACGCGCGCCACCTGCGCCACACCCTGTACCGATCCGTCTTCGCCATGGAGGCCGTGCAGCACGGGAAACAGCATGTCGATCGCCGCCAACTCATGCGGTGCGCCATTGGCGGGGATCGCCATCACCCGGCCGCAGCCGCCCGGCACGAGGCAGATTTCCGTGCCCGACGAAGGTGTCGCCAAGGCGCCGTCCACGAAACTGCTCGTGAGCCACCGACCCTCGCGGGTGATGAAAATCGGAAAGGCGTCATACTTTTCGGGCTTGAGCGCACCCATGACGTTGGTTGCCGAGAGCACGGACACCTCGTGCTCGGCCGAGCGGCCGCCGAAAAGCACGGCAATACGCAGCCTGTTGGGGGAAGGGGTCATGCAAGCCTCCGGAAGGATCAGGTTTTGAAAGGGTCAGGCGTCGACCGATATGCCGCGATTGGCGAAGAAGCGGTCGAAGACGGCAAGCGGCAGCGTTACATCGGCCTGGCTCGCCCCGTCATGGCCGGATGGATTGTGGAAGCGGACCGTTTCCTGCGAGGCTGCCGTCACCAGCACCAGATGGCCGCCCTTCGATGGCGGTTCGCGCTCCGGCCAGCGGATGGCCGAATGCACCGAGGCGATGAAGAACCGGCGCTTCGACAGAAGATCAGGAATGGCCGAGGTTTCGATGCCGGTTATCGTCTCGGCATCGAGCCCGAAACGCTCGGTTGCGAAGCGCACAAACGGCGCGTAGATCAGCCCCTTGATCGAGGCGTCGAACTCGTTGACGACATAACCGCCGTAGGCGGTGCAGGCACGGGCAAGTTCGAGGGTCGGACGGATTTCGCCACGGGCGGCAAGGATCATCTTCAGGCAGGCCATGCCGCAGACATTGACGGCCCAGCGTGCATATTCCTCAATGGTGCCGGCTCCCGAACCACGCCAGAGCGGATCGCTGAGCAGCGCTTGCGAGCCCTCGGCAAGTACCGGCAGCGTCATTCCGGGTGTTTCCCATTGGCTGAAATAGGGCACGCCGCTCTGCTGCATTCTGTCGATATCCCCGTGACTCGCTGTGACATGACGGGCAATCTTGGCTTTTTCGAGCCGATCCTGCTTACGAATCCTGGGGTAGGGTTCATACTCACGCCTATCTGCCGTTCTCCGGCCAGACCGGCTGGCTGATGCTTTGCAGCAGTTCCGGCTCGACGCCGTCGATGCGGGCGATGACGGCCTTGGCCATTTCGCGGCCGGCTTGGCGCACATCCTCCTGGGCGGTGATGATCTCGGGACGGATCCAGTTCAGGATCGGCACCGACTGCTTGGACACCATGTCGAGATCGCGCCCCAGCGCCTTGCCGGCGGCCTCGATGCCGGCGTTGACGGCGATCGCTGCACTGCCGGCCGAACAGACGATGCCGTCAGGGGCGTTCCCTGAGCGCATCATCACCTCGACGACGTCGCGGATATCGGCAAGCGGCGCGTCGGTGTTGATGCGCAGCGGCACTTCCTCGGCGCCGTAATCGTGCAGGCCGGTCTGAAAGCCGATCCGAATATGGGCGTAATAGGTGAGCTTGCTCGGCGGCTGCAGCAGGGCAATGCGCCGGCGGCCGCGTTTGACCAGCCGCTCCACCGCTTGATGGGCGAAGGCTTCGTTGTCGAAATCGTGGAAGGGATGCGTCAGGCCGGCGTCGGTGCGCCCATGCGTGGCGAAGGGCATGCCGCGCTCGGTCAGCAACCGCACGCGCGGATCGTCCGGCTCGATGCGCGAGATGATGACCCCGTCGGCCGAGCCGGTCTCAAGGATATAGCGCACCGGCAGCATTGGATCCTTGCTGTGGGAGTGCGGCGTGACGACGATATGATAGGGCGTTCCGGACAGCACTTCGGAGATGCCGAAGACCATCTGGCTCGAGAAGCCCATGATCTCCTCGTCGATACTGAGAACGAGGGCGATGACGTTGGTCTTGCCGGTGCGCAGGCGCACGCCCGCCCTGTTCGGCTGGTAGCCGAGCTGGCGGGCGACCATGCGCACTCGCTCCTTGGTTTCGGCCCCGATGTCAGGCGCGTCTTTCAGCGCACGCGACACCGTCGTCACGCCAAGGCCGGTCATGAAGGCGATCGTCTTCAATGTCGGGCGCTCGCGCGCCGCCGGCGTCGATGCTGCTTGCCCGAAATTTCCCTTGTTTTCCATCCCTGTAGGCCTGCCTCGCGCGAATTGGTGTCGCTTATAGAGGCTTTTTCAAGCGCCGTAAGCCCGCCGCCTGCCAAAATCGCGCCTCCCTGGGAATGCAATCTGTAACGATACAGTTGAAATGTCGAGGGCTTTTTCTTGTGTGCATTGCGGTAATATCCCCGCAGGTTGAATCCGTTATTTGTGCCCTGTTTTTCCGCAGTAGCGAAAAAGCCAATCCGAGCTGAAGATTGATTGGCTTTAAATAATCATTTTATTTCAGTAGGATAAATCGATTGTGCATGTGCGATATCGCTTTATAAAATCGCGATATGAGGCGGGTAACGCTGCAGCGGAAAACAGCTAGAAATAGCAATTCCGGCCTTCGTCGAAAAATTTGAGGGTGGGCAGTTGCGTGGTGAAATCGATTGATCTAAGTTTTTCCGGCAACGTTTCAGTGAGGGAGGAGAACCCATGAAAATCCGTATGATGGCGGCTGTGCTTGCCGCTTCAGTCGCGCTTCCGCTCGGCGCCGCCAGTGCCACCGATCTCGAAGTCACGCATTGGTGGACCTCAGGCGGCGAATCCGCCGCCGTCGCCGAGTTGGCAAAGGCTTTCGACGCCACCGGCAACCACTGGGTCGACGGCGCGATCGCCGGCTCCGGCGGTACCGCCCGTCCGATCATGATCAGCCGCATTACCGGCGGCGACCCGATGGGCGCCACCCAGTTCAACCACGGCCGTCAGGCCGAGGAACTCGTCCAGGCTGGTCTGATGCGCGATCTGACCGACGTCGCGACCGCGGAGAAGTGGAAGGACATCATTCGTCCGTCAAGCCTGCTCGATTCCTGCACCATCGACGGTAAAATCTATTGCGCTCCCGTCAACATCCACTCCTGGCAGTGGTTGTGGCTTTCGAACGCCGCCTTCAAGAAGGCCGGCGTCGAGGTGCCGAAGAACTGGGACGAATTCGTTGCCGCCGCCCCGGCTCTGGAAAAGGCCGGCATCCTTCCGCTCGCCGTCGGCGGTCAGCCGTGGCAGGCTGCAGGCGCCTTCGACGTGCTGATGGTGGCGATTGCCGGCAAGGATACCTTCAACAAGGTCTTTAAGGACAAGGATGCGGAAGCTGCCGCCGGCCCTGAAATCGCCAAGGTCTTCAAGGCCGCCGACGATGCGCGCCGTATGTCCAAGGGCACCAATGTCCAGGATTGGAACCAGGCCACCAACCTCGTCATCACGGGCAAGGCCGGCGGCCAGATCATGGGCGACTGGGCACAGGGCGAATTCGCGCTCGCCGGTCAGAAGGCCGGTACCGACTATACCTGCCTCCCGGGGCTCGGCGTAAATGAGATCATCTCAACCGGCGGCGATGCCTTTTACTTCCCGCTCCTGAAGGATGAGGAAAAATCCAAGGCGCAGGCCGTGCTCGCCAAGACCTTGCTCGATCCGAAGACTCAGGTGGCCTTCAACCTGAAGAAGGGTTCGCTTCCGGTTCGCAGCGACGTCGATCTCGCCGCTGCCAACGACTGCATGAAGAAGGGTCTCGATATCCTGTCGAAGGGCAACGTGATCCAGGGGACCGACCAGCTGCTTTCGGCCGACAGCCAGAAGCAGAAGGAAGACCTCTTCTCCGAGTTCTTCGCCAACCCGTCGATGACGCCGGAAGACGCCCAGAAGCGTTTCGCCGATATCATCGCTTCGGCTGACTGATCGATAGATTCGCTGCCTTCGGATCCGGCGCCGCAAGGGCCGGATCCTTCTCCGGACGGACGTTCGGCTGGCGGCATCTCTCCGGCCGCTCCCGGTAAAACGGGGGCAGGGATGGCAGATGGTGCCATGCCTTGCTGTCGCGGGCCGCAGTTGCGATTTGAGGAGAAGCGTTCATGACGGGTCAAGCGCAAGCCGGCCGGCCAATCAAGTTACTGCGCAATCTGAATGCCAAGATTGCGTCTATCCCGATGATCCTGACGGCGTTGGTGATCTTTGTCGGCGGTACATTCTGGACGGTCTTTTATTCCTTCACCAATTCCAAGCTCCTCCCGCGGTTGAGCTTCGTCGGCATCGATCAATATGAGCGCCTCTGGGCGGCACCCCGTTGGGTGACCGCGATCGAAAATCTGGCACTCTACGGCATCCTCTCGCTGATCTTCAGCCTGGTCATCGGTTTCGTGCTCGCCGCGCTGATGGATCAGAAGATCCGTTTTGAAAACACCTTCCGCACCATTTTTCTCTATCCGTTCGCGCTGTCCTTCATCGTGACGGGTCTTGTCTGGCAATGGGTCCTCAACCCGGATTTCGGCGTCCAGTCGGTGGTGCGCTCGCTCGGCTGGACGAGCTTCACCTTCAATCCGCTCTATACGCCCGAAATCGTCATCTACGGCATTCTGATCGCCGCACTCTGGCAGGGAACGGGTCTTGTCATGTGCCTGATGCTTGCTGGCCTGCGCGGCATCGACGAGGATATCTGGAAGGCCGCACGCGTCGACGGCATCCCGATGTGGAAGACCTATCTGCTGATCGTCATTCCGATGATGCGGCCTGTGTTCATCACGACGATTGTCATCATCGCCTCCGGCATCGTCAAAGTCTACGACCTCGTCGTGGCGCAGACTTCTGGCGGTCCCGGCATCTCCTCGGAAGTGCCGGCGAAATACGTCTATGACTACATGTTCCAGGCGCAGAACCTGGGCCAGGGCTTTGCCGCCTCGACGATGATGCTGCTCACGGTCGCGATCATTATCGTTCCGTGGGCCTACCTGGAATTCGGAGGAGGGCGCAAGCGTGGCTAATATCGGAACTCTCAACACCACGGCGGCGGGCATCGATGCCGTCTCAGGGAGACTCGGCGACGGACCGACCGGCCCAAAGCCGCGCCCGGCATTGTCGCCGCGCAACATCATGCTCTACGGTACGCTGACCATCGCGGCGCTCTACTATCTGCTGCCGCTCTACGTGATGGTGGTGACGTCGCTGAAGGGCATGCCGGAGATCCGTCTCGGCAACATCTTCTCACCGCCGATGGAAATCACCTTCGAGCCCTGGGTGAAAGCCTGGGCGGAGGCCTGCACGGGCTTGAACTGCGATGGCCTGTCGCGCGGCTTCTGGAATTCGGTGCGCATCACCGTGCCGTCGGTCATCATCTCGATTGCCATCGCCTCGGTGAACGGCTATGCGCTGGCAAACTGGCGCTTCAAGGGATCCGAGCTTTTCTTCTCGATCCTCATCATCGGGGCGTTCATTCCCTATCAGGTGATGATCTATCCGATCGTCATCATCCTGCGCGAAATCGGCATTTACGGTACGCTTACCGGCCTCGTCATCGTGCATTCGATCTTCGGCATGCCGATCCTGACGCTGCTTTTCCGCAACTACTTTGTGTCGCTGCCGGAAGAACTGTTCAAGGCGGCGCGTGTCGACGGGGCGGGTTTCTGGCAGATCTTCCTGAAGATCATGCTGCCGATGTCACTGCCGATCTTCGTCGTCGCGATGATCCTGCAGGTGACCGGCATCTGGAACGACTTCCTGTTTGGCGTCGTCTTTACCCGGCCGGATACCTATCCAATGACCGTGCAGCTCAACAATATCGTCAATTCCGTCCAGGGCGTGAAGGAATACAACGTCAACATGGCAGCGACGATCCTGACCGGCCTGGTGCCGCTGATCGTCTATTTCGTCTCCGGCCGGCTTTTCGTTCGCGGCATCGCCGCAGGCGCAGTGAAGGGGTGATCACATGAACATGAATTCTACTGTCTCCAATTCGAGCGTCTCGATCAGGGATCTGTCGCTGAACTTCGGATCGGTCAGCGTGCTGAAGGATCTCAACCTCGACATCAACGACGGCGAATTCCTTGTGCTGCTCGGCTCATCCGGCTGCGGCAAGTCAACCTTGCTCAATTGCATAGCCGGCCTGCTCGACGCCTCGGAAGGCCAGATCTTCATCAAGGGCAAGAACGTCACTTGGGAGGAGCCGAAGGACCGCGGCATCGGCATGGTCTTCCAGTCCTACGCGCTCTATCCGCAGATGACCGTCGAAAAGAATCTCTCTTTCGGTCTTCGCGTTGCCAAGGTGCCGCAGGCGGAGATCGACAAGCGCGTGGCGCGCGCCGCCGAGATCCTGCAGATCCAGCCGCTCTTGAAGCGCAAACCGGCCGAGCTTTCCGGCGGCCAGCGCCAACGCGTCGCCATCGGCCGGGCGCTGGTGCGCGATGTCGACGTCTTCCTGTTCGACGAGCCGCTGTCCAATCTCGACGCCAAGCTTCGCTCGGAGCTGCGCGTTGAGATCAAGCGCCTGCACCAGTCGCTGCAGAATACGATGATCTACGTCACCCACGACCAGATCGAGGCGCTGACGCTCGCCGACCGTATCGCCATCATGAAGAGCGGCATCATCCAGCAGCTCGACGATCCGACGACGATCTACAACCGGCCGCGCAACCTCTTTGTCGCCGGCTTCATCGGCTCGCCGTCGATGAATTTCCTGCGTGGCGAGCTGGTCAAGACGGGCGAGGGGATCGCCTTTACGGCCAACGGCGTCAACTTCTCGCTTGCCGCCTATGACGCCAACGAGGCACTGCAGCCCGGCCGCAAGGTGGTGCTCGGCGTTCGTCCCGAGCACATCAAGGTCAACGAGAACGCCGGCGGCGAAGAACATGACGCGACCGTCGATATCGAGGAGCCGATGGGCGCGGACAATCTCCTGTGGTTGAAACATGCGGGTCACACGATGTCGGTCCGCGTCAACGGCGCCCGCCGCTTCAATGTCGGCGCCAAGGTGAAGCTCAGTTTCGACATGACGGTCGCCTCGGTGTTCGATGCCGAGAGCGAGTTGCGTCTTTAGAAGGTTCTGTGGGTTGAGGCTACTAGCCGGGGCGAGTTTGACGAAAGGGCCAACCCCGCCCTCCGTCATCCTCGGGCTTGACCCGAGGATCCATGCCCGCTGCTGCAGGTGGATGCGGGTGTAGATCCTCGGGTCAAGCCCGAGGATGACGGAGAGCGGAGTGCCGATCAGGAGAAAAAGCACACGTCTCTGACGAACGACTAGGTGACGGCCACCGACCAGTGACATTTGCCCTTCCTTCAAGACCACAATCCTTTTTCGAAATCGGAATTGAAATCGTGACGCAGCAATCAACCAACATCAGCATCGGCCTTTCCGGTTCGTGGCAGCTGACCTCTGTCGATGGTGAGATCCGGACAGCGATCACGCTGCCGGGCGACGTGCATACGGCGCTTCACCTGGCCGGGCTGATTCCCGATCCCTATTTCGGCCGTAACGAGGAGAAGGTGCAGTGGGTTGCCCAGCGTGAATGGGCGGTCGAACGCAGCTTCACGCTGCATGAGGCCGAGGGCGACTGGTATCTCGATATCGACTATCTCGATACGGTTGCCTCCGTTTACGTCAACGGCTTCCTGGTGCTCGAAGCCGACAACAGCTTCCGGCGCTACCGGCCTGACGTCTCGAGCATGCTGAAATCCGGCGACAACGTCATCCGCATTGTCTTCGCCTCCAACCCCGCCGTTGGCGCCGAGCGGCAGAAGCAGCAACCCTTCTACATTCCCTACAGCACAGGCAATTCGCCGATCCCGGACGGCAATATGCTGCGCAAGCCGCAATGCCATTTCGGATGGGACTGGAATATCGCCATTGCGCCTTTCGGCCTTTACGGCACGATCGCGCTGAAGAAGCTAGAGACGGCACGCATCGAACATGTCGTCACCCGCCAGACGCATAACAGTGACGGTTCCGTTGACCTGACGGTGACGGCGAGCCTCTACGCGAAGCAGACCGGCGTCGCCCAGGTCTATTTCGATCTCGACGGCGAGCGCGTGCGCCTCGATGTCGGGGTCAAGGGCGAGACGATTGTCAACCATCTCTTCCACATCGACACGCCGCGCCTCTGGTGGCCGTCCGGCAGCGGCGAGCAGGCGCTCTATACGCTTTCGGTCGAACTATCCGACGAGGTGGTGACGAGGCAGATTGGTCTTCGCACCATAGAGCTGATCACCACCCCAGATGCGTCAGGCGCCCGTTTTGCCTTCAAGGTCAATGGCCGCGAGATCTTCTGCCGCGGCGCCAACTGGATTCCGGCCGATGCCCTCTATTCGCTCTCCTCGTCGGAGAAGACGGAAGACCTGCTGCAATCGGCGAAAGCCGCCAACATGAACATGATCCGAGTCTGGGGCGGCGGCTTCTACGAGCAGGAACATTTCTACAATCTCTGCGACCGGCTGGGCCTGATGGTCTGGCAGGACTTCATGTTCGCTTGCAACCTCTATCCCTCGACTGAAGACTTCCTCGAGAATGTGGCGATCGAAGTCGATTACCAGGTGCGCCGGCTTTCCTCCCATCCCTCGATCGCGCTCTGGTGCGGCGACAACGAGCTGGTCGGGGCGCTGACTTGGTTCGAGGAATCCAGGAAGGATCGCGACCGCTATCTCGTCTCCTACGACCGGCTCAACCGGACAATCGAGCAGGCAGTGAAGAAGGCGCTGCCCGGCGCGCTCTGGTGGCCATCGAGCCCGGCTTCCGGCTATCTCGATTTCGGCGATGCCTGGCATGCCGATGGCTCCGGTGACATGCATTACTGGTCGGTCTGGCACGAGAACAAGTCGTTCGACAATTACCGCTCGGTGCGGCCGCGCTTCTGTTCGGAATTCGGCTTCCAGTCTTATACCTCGCTGCCTGTCATCAGGACCTATGCCGAGGAGAAGGATATGAATATCGCTTCTCCCGTCATGGAGCTGCACCAGAAGAATGCCGGCGGCAACGAGCGCATCGCCGGGACGATGTTCCGCTATTTCCGCTTCCCCAAGGATTTCCCGAACTTCGTCTATCTCTCCCAGATCCAGCAGGGACTGGCGATCAAGACGGCGGTCGAATACTGGCGCTCGCTCAAACCCCATTGCATGGGCACGATCTACTGGCAGCTCAACGATACGTGGCCGGTCGCCTCGTGGTCGAGCCTCGATTATGGCGGGCGCTGGAAGGCGATGCATTATCTCGTCAAGCGCTTCTTCCAGCCGGTGGCAGTCGCCGCCATTCCTTCCGAGGACGGCAAGACGATCCGCTTCTCGCTGGTCAACGACACGCTTGCGGATGTCAGCGTCGATCTTTCGATCTCGTTGCTGACGATGAAGGGCGAGCGGAAGCACGTGAAAGACGTGCAGGCGGTCTGCTCGCCGGATGCGGCGGTGACAGCCGCGACCATCGATGTGTCCGATATTGCCGAGGGCACACTGCTTGCCTGGCGCTTCACCGCGTCGAACGGCATGGGCGGCGAGGGACACCACGTCAACGGTACCTATAAGGCGCTGGAGCTCGAGCCTTCGGGGCTGACGGTCACCCATGAATATATCGAGGCGAGCGGCGCCGTCGACATCAACGTCACCGCGAAGGGACTTGCGCTCTTCGTGATGATCGAGAGCGAGACAGGCGGCAAATATTCCGACAACGCCTTCGACCTTGCATCCGGCGAGAGCCGCCGCATTACCTTCACTCCGGCACAACCGCTTACGCGCGGCAAGTTGCCGGATTTCCGGTTCTACGACCTGCATTCCTGCCAATCTGCGGATTGATCCTTCCCAAGCATGGGCACGAGGCCCAAGGAGAATATGATGACGAAACTTAGTTACCAGCTCTACAGCGCGCGCAATTTCCAGCCTTATTCTGTGATTTTCGAGAAGCTCGGCAAGGCAGGTTATGCAGAAGTCGAGGGCTTCGGCGGCATCTATGCCGATCTCGACGATGCCGGCCTGAAGAACCTTCGCGCCGAACTCGACAAGAACGGCCTCGTCATGGCGAGCGGGCATTTCAGCCCCGATTTCCTGGAGAAGGAAGTTCAGAAGTCGCTCAACATCGCCAAGGTCCTCGGCATGGATTCGATCTATGCGCCGCATCTGGCCGCTGACCAACGCCCCTCCGATGCCGCCGGCTGGACTGCCTTCGGCAAGCGCCTGCAGGAGATGAGCAAGCCCTACAAGGACGCCGGCTACGAGTTCGGCTGGCACAACCATGATTTCGAGTTCGTCAAGCTCACCGATGGCTCGCTGCCGATCGAGCGCATCTTCGAAGGCGCGCCTGACATTTCCTGGGAAGCCGATATCGCATGGGTCATCCGCGGCGACGCCGATCCCTTCGCCTGGATCGAGAAGCTCGGCTCGCGCATCACCGCAGTTCACGTCAAGGACATTGCGCCGGCGGGCGAGGCGAAAGACGAAGACGGCTGGGCCGATGTCGGCCATGGCAAGGTCGAATGGGCCAAGCTGATTGCGGCGCTGCGCGGCACCAAGGCCAAGCACTTCGTCGTCGAACATGACAATCCTAATGACATCGACCGCAACATCAGCCGCTCGATTGCATCCTTCCAGACTTATTGAGGCACATCATGACCAGGGAACTTGGCGTCGGCATCATCGGATGCGGCAACATCTCCACAACCTATTTCTCGCTCGCACCGCTCTTCAAGGGGCTGAAGGTGCTGGCCTGCGCCGATATCAACGTGCAGGCCGCCGAGGCCCGCGCCAAGGAATATGGCGTGAAGGCCCAGACGATCGACGCGCTGCTCGCCAATGACGAGATCGATGTCGTCGTCAACCTCACCATTCCGGATGCGCATTTTCCGGTGTCGAAGGCGATCCTCGAAGCCGGAAAACACGTCTATTCGGAAAAACCGCTGGTGCTTTCGCTGGAGCAGGGCGAAGAGCTTCGCCGCATCGCCAAGGCGAAGAATCTCGCCGTTGGCTGCGCGCCGGACACCTTCCTCGGCGGCGCACACCAGCTTGCCCGCAAGTTCATCGATGACGGCGGCATCGGCCGGATAACGTCCGGCGCCTGCTATGTCATGAGCCCCGGCATGGAGATGTGGCACCCGAATCCGGATTTCTTCTTCCTGCCAGGCGGTGGCCCGATCCTCGATCTCGGCCCTTATTACATCGCCAACCTGATCAACCTGATCGGGCCCGTCAAACGCGTTGGCGCCATGACCTCGATGGCATCGCCGACGCGCACCATCACCAGTGAGCCGCGCAATGGCGAGATCATCCCGGTCAAAACGCCGACGACGATCCTGGCGCTGCTCGAATTCGTCAACGGCGCCACGGTGACCCTTTCGGCAAGCTGGGATGTCTGGTCGCATCGCCATGCCAACATGGAGCTCTATGGCACCGACGGTTCGCTCTACGTGCCGGACCCGAACTTCTTCGGCGGCACGGTCGAGGCAAGCGGCCGCGACAAGGACATCAAGCCGCTCGAGGCCTGGGAGCATCCCTTCGGCAAGATCAACCAGGAAAGCCCCAGCGGCTCGCGTGCCAATTACCGCACGGCCGGCCTTGCCGATATGGCGATGGCGTTGATCGAAGGCCGCGATGCACGCTGCTCGCTCGACCGCACGCTCCACGGGGTCGACGTCATGACCTCGATCCTGAAATCAGGCGAGGAGGGCCGTTTCATCGACCTCACCACGACCTGCACCCAGCCGGCAGCACTCGGCATTGAAGAGGCACAGGCGTTGTTGAAGTGATTGAGGACCTGCGCCGGTGCGCTTTGCCCGGCGCGCGTGCTCCCCGCTTTCGTTATCCCCGGGCTTGTCCCAGGGCTTGTTCCGAGGATCTACTGACAGGACGGCAGATCCTCGGGACAAGCCTGGACAAGCCCGAGGATGACGACGTTGGACGGCGGAGGCCCTTTCGCCGAAGAGGCGAGTACGCTGCCGAGAGCACGGCAGATGCTCGGCACAAGGCGGAGCATGACCGTGGAGATGATTTTAGCTTTCGGCCGCCGATCAGGACGGATACGAAAGGGAAGCAATTTTAGACAGGTTCAGGAGACCTTCATATGAGCTGGCAGCCGGCCGAAGACCGCTATTCGAAGATGAAGTATAACCGGGTCGGGCGTTCCGGCCTGAAGCTGCCGGCCGTTTCTCTCGGCCTCTGGCACAATTTCGGCGGCGACACGCCGCATGACCGCAAGATCGACATGTGCCGCACAGCCTTCGATCTCGGCATCACTCATTTCGATCTCGCCAACAATTACGGCCCGCCCCCCGGCAGCGCCGAGACCGCTTTCGGCGAGATCCTGCGCACCGAATTTTCCGGGCTTCGCGACCAGCTGATCATCTCCTCGAAGGCGGGTTACGACATGTGGCCGGGACCTTACGGCGAGTGGGGCAGCCGCAAGTACCTGATCGCCTCCTGCGACCAGAGCCTGAAGCGCATGGGCCTCGATTATGTCGACATCTTCTATTCGCATCGCTTCGACCCGGACACGCCGCTGGAAGAGACCTGCGGTGCGCTCGACCATATCGTCCGCTCCGGCCGGGCGCTGTATGTCGGCATCTCCTCCTACAATTCGCAGCGCACCCGCGAAGCGGCCGCGATTCTCAAGGATCTCGGCACGCCGTGCCTGATCCATCAGCCGAGCTATTCGATGCTCAACCGCTGGGTCGAGGACGACAGACTACTCGATACGCTCGACGAGGTCGGCATGGGTTCGATCGTGTTCTCGCCGCTGGCCCAGGGTATGCTGACGACGAAGTATCTCGGCGGCATTCCGGCCGACAGCCGCGCAGCCCAGAACCATTTCCTGAAGCGCGACTTCATTCGTCCCTCTATCATCGACAATATCGGCAAGCTCAACGGGATTGCCGAAAGGCGCGGCCAGACGCTGGCGCAGATGGCGATCGCCTGGGTCCTGCGTGGTGGACGCGTGACGTCGGCGCTGATCGGCGCCAGCCGCTCGTCACAGATCGTCGATTGCGTTGCCGCACTCAACAATCTCGAGTTCACAATAGGCGAGCTGAAGCAGATCGACGTCTACGCCAGGGAGGCGGATATTAACCTTTGGGCCGAGTCCGCAGAGTTGGAGTAGCATGGGCAGTGGGAGTTTGTGGCAGCATAGTCGCCCTAGACTCCCTCATTCCTGTGCTTGTCACAGGAATCCAGCTGCCGCGCGTCTGCGCGGCGAGAGTTCTTTCAGCCCAAGGACTTGGGCTGGCTGGATCTCTGTGACACCCCTCGGGTCAAGCCCAAGGACAGAGATGAGGGAGGAGAAGATTTTCCCGCCTTCGTCTGACGTACGTACCACAACGATAATCTAGGAGGAGGTCGTCCATGATCCGCAATCCCATCCTGCCCGGGTTCAACCCCGATCCGTCGATCTGCCGCGTCGGCGCGGATTATTATATCGCCACCTCGACCTTCGAATGGTATCCGGGCGTGCAGATCCACCATTCGCGCGATCTGGTAAACTGGACGCTGGTGCGCCGGCCACTGGAACGCCAGTCGCAGCTCGACATGCGGGGGAACCCTGATAGCTGCGGCATCTGGGCGCCGTGCCTTTCCTATGCCGACGGGCAATTCTGGCTGGTCTATACCGACGTCAAGCGCTTCGACGGCAATTTCAAGGATGCGCATAACTACATCGTGACCGCTCCCTCGATCGAGGCCCAATGGTCCGACCCCGTCTATGTCAACTCCTCCGGCTTCGATCCTTCGCTCTTCCATGACGATGACGGCCGCAAGTGGTTCGTCAACATGCAATGGAACCACCGCACCGAAAGCTATGGCGGCTCGCCGAAATCGCCTGCCTTCGACGGCATCCTGCTGCAGGAATGGGACCCGCTAGCGAAGGCGCTGACGGGACCGATCAAGAATATCTTTGCCGGCAGTCCGCTCGGCCTCGTCGAAGGCCCGCATCTCTTTAAGAAGAACGGCTGGTATTATCTGACGACCGCCGAGGGTGGTACCGGCTACGATCACGCCGTCACCATGGCGCGCTCGCGCCGCATCGAAGGGCCTTATGAGATGCATCCGAACATGCACCTCATCACCTCCAAGGATCATCCCGGCGCGGTGCTGCAACGGGCAGGGCACGGCCAATATGTCGAGACGCCAGAGGGCGAGGCATATCACACCCATCTCTGCGGCCGACCGCTGCCGCCGAAGCGGCGCTGCACGCTGGGGCGCGAGACGAGCCTGCAGAAATGCAGCTGGCGCGACGATGACTGGCTCTATCTCGAAAACGGAACTTGCGTGCCTGATGTCGATGTGCCGGGTCTCTTTGGTGCTGCGCCGGTGGAAAAGCCGATGCGTAGTGAATATAGCTTCGATGGCACGGCATTGCCTGCTGACTTCCAGTGGCTACGCACGCCCGAGCCGCAGCGTATCGTCAACCTGACGGACCGTCCCGGTCATCTCCGGTTGATCGGGCGCGAAAGCATCGGTTCCTGGTTCGAACAGGCGTTGGTCGCCCGCCGGCAGGAGCATCACAGCTTCCGCGCCGAGACCGTGATCGAGTTCTCTCCCGACACCTACCAGCAGGTTGCCGGACTGACGCATTATTATAACCGCCACAAGTTCCACGCACTCGCCGTCACGCTCCACGAAACACTCGGCCGCTGCGTCACCATCCTTTCCTGCAATGGCGACTATCCGAACGGACGCCTGATCTTTCCGGCTGAAAGCGGGGTGGCGATCGCCGCAGAGGGCCGCGTCCAGCTCGCCATGGAGATTCGCGAGAACGACCTGCAGTTCTTCTGGCAGACCGAAGGCAAGGGCGCCTGGCAGCCGATCGGCCCGGTGCTGGACGCCGGGATGATCTCCGACGAGGGTGGACGCGGCGAACACGGCTCGTTCACCGGCGCTTTCGCCGGCCTGTTTGCCTTCGATACGTCCGGGCGGGGGAAGGTCGCGGATTTTGATTGGTTTAATTATGAAGAGTTGTGAGGGCGACCGCGGCTACTCGGAACCGATAAAAAGAAAGCCGGCCCGGGGCCGGCTGAGACGAACGCGGCTGGACAGGGATACTCGCCGGTTCCAAACACTTCGTGACTGAACAATAACTTTCACTACAACCCGAGGCAGCGGTAAAGGGCGCAACGAGAACGCCGAAGGACGGCTCCGCGAAGGGATGGGCGGCGGGGCGGATGCCGGTGCTTGCCTCGCCTCTCTTATCGGGCATCAAGATCACCGGATGATGACATTCCAAACCGGCCGTTACCTTTCGTTTCGCCGGCATGAACGTTGCGGTGAAAGCCGAAAAGCCGGCATCTTGGTCATGTCGCCAGGGAGTGACTTCGTCGTCGTCAGTGACGGTGTTGGCGCTGCGTGAATGCAGTGTTCACGTTACCGAAGGATGTCAAACCGTCACAGACGAACTATATAGCGGGCCGAAATACTTCGAGAATCCTTAAGAGTTCCGCATGGCCCCCATTATTTCCGTTCAGAACCTAACCAAGACCTATGCCAATGGGTTCGAGGCCCTGAAGGGCATCAACCTCGACGTGGAGAAGGGCGAGATCCTGGCGCTGCTCGGACCAAATGGCGCGGGCAAGACGACGCTGATCTCGATCATCTGCGGTATCGCCAATCCGAGCGGCGGGCAGGTGCTGGTCGCCGGCCATGACGTCGTCAAGGATTTCCGCGCAACGCGTTCCATGATCGGGCTTGTGCCGCAGGAACTGACCACCGATCAGTTCGAGACGGTGTTCAACACGGTGAGCTTTTCGCGCGGGCTGCACGGCAAGAAAGCCGATCCCGCCCATATCGAGAAGGTGCTTCGCGCCCTTTCGCTCTGGGACAAGAAGGACAATATGCTGCGTCAGCTCTCCGGTGGTATGAAGCGCCGCGTGCTGATCGCCAAGGCGCTCTCCCATGAACCGGAGATCCTTTTCCTCGACGAGCCGACCGCCGGCGTCGACGTGACGCTGCGCAAGGATATGTGGAATGTCGTCGAGCAGCTGCGGGCTTCCGGTGTCACCATCATCCTGACAACACATTACATCGAAGAGGCCGAGGAGATTGCCGACCGGGTCGGCGTCATCAATGGCGGGCAATTGCTGCTCGTCGAGGACAAGGCGGCGCTGATGGCGAAGCTTGGCCGCAAGCAGCTCATCCTCGATCTCACCGAACCGCTCGAGCGGCTGCCGGACTGTTTTGCCGGCAACGGATTGACGCTGGAAGCCGAAGGCTGCCGGCTGACCTATGATTTCGATGCCGATAATGAGCAGGAGAGCATCGCGACCCTGCTCACCCGGCTGAGCGAGAACAATATCCATTTCAAGGATCTCTCGACGCGGCAAAGTTCGCTCGAAGACATCTTCGTGGCCCTGGTGGGAGCGGCAAAATGAACGTCGAAGCGATCAAATCGATCTATCTCTTCGAGATGGCGCGCACACGCCGCACCCTGCTGCAGAGCGTCATCTCGCCGGTGATTTCGACATCCCTCTATTTCATCGTCTTCGGCGCGGCGATCGGCTCGCGCATACAGGAAGTGGAGGGTGTATCCTACGGCGCCTTCATCACACCCGGCCTGATCATGCTGACGCTGCTCGGCCAATGCATCAGCAACGGCTCCTTCGGCATCTATTTCCCGAAATTCACCGGGACGATCTACGAGGTGCTGTCGGCGCCGGTGGCGATGACGGAAATCCTGCTCGGTTATGTCGGGGCGGCGGCGACCAAAGGTATGATCATCGGTTTCATTATCCTGCTGACCGCCAATCTCTTTGTCGACGTCAGGATCGAGCATCCCTTCATGATGATCCTGTTCTTCCTGCTGACGGCCGTCACCTTCAGCCTGTTCGGCTTCATGATCGGCATCTGGGCCGGCAATTTCGAGCAGCTGAACCTTATTCCGATGCTGGTGGTGCCGCCCCTGACCTTCCTCGGCGGCAGCTTCTACTCGATCAACATGCTGCCGCCCTTCTGGCAGGCAGTCAGCCACTTCAATCCGGTCCTCTATCTCGTCAGCGGATTCCGCTGGAGCTTCTACGGGATCGCCGATGTCAATCCGGCGACCAGCCTGGCGATGATCACGGTGTTCCTGGCAATCTGCCTCGGCACGCTCGGCTGGATCTTCAAGACCGGTTACCGGCTGCGCAATTGATCCGGCGCTGGAGAAGCGTCGCAATTTCAACATGAAGATTGCCAGCCATGACGTCATCGGTCATGGGGGATAAGAGATGGTCAGCCGCAATGTGCTTGGATGCTCCACAGCCGCGACGATGTTTTGCTCAGCCCCGCAGGAAAGCTTGTCAGGAGAGGAAATCGTCCATTCCATTCACGTCACCTACGCCGTGATGATGAAGGGAAAAGAGCCCTCCTTCGGCGAGTCGTCATGCGTTCCCGACAGCGCCTGCCAGCTCGCCGAGCACAACGAGCCCAACATTGAACTCAGTATAACCGTGCATTCCGGCTCGAGGGCGCATAGTGAGTTACGCGTTATTGCTCGGCCGAACCCTGCTCCTTTCAGAATTTGCGATCATCGATCGACTTGCCGGACCGTCGGGCTATGATCGAGATCTTTTCTGGGGAGAGGGTTTCTATCGTGACTCCATTGGTTTGGAAGCCGCGCCGTAGGATCGGCGAGGTGCTAATCGCTTACTGATGTCCGTCAAGCGCTGCTGACGAGCAGAGCCCCCGACAGAATGAGGAGGGTGCCGGCGACCAGTTTGAGTGTGTCGACCTCGGCGGCTTCGCCGAGGAAAAGCGCACCAATGGCGAGCGTCACCAGCACGTTGCAGCTCCAGATCGGGGCGAGTTTGGAGACCGGCACGCCATAAGTGAAGAGCGCGAAGCTGATAAGGCCGGTGCCCACGGCGAAGCAGGCCCCTGCGGTAGCGGCAAAACCCAGACCTTCGGCGGTCCAGGGGGCAGGGCGCCCAGTCAGTGCGGCGATAAGGCCGGCGAGAGCGCAGGCGGTGCCGAAGGCGATCAAATAGATGGCGGAGCCGGTGGCGGCGACCGCGCTTTGCTTTTGGAAGATGGCGGTGATGCCCCAGAAAATGGCGGGCAGGACGCCGCCGACGATGATCGGCCAGATTGAATTCATCGCGAAACTCCAGCCGGTCGGACATGCGGGCCACCAGACTAGGAGTTTCTTTTTGCTCTTTGTGGTCTTGTTGTTTTGCGGTTGAAGGTGGCAGATCGGGCTGCCGCAATAAAGTGGAATCTCTCTGAATGGCGAGTTGACGAGGTGCTGATTCCTTTCTAGTTGTATCGGTTATGAAGATCGCAATGGTTTTTGTCGTGGTGATAGGGCGCATGGGCAGGATGGTGTAACCATCCGGCGATCAGCCCCATGCGCGGTAAATCAAGCTCCTGACGGGGCTTTTTTTGTGCCCTGAATTTGCGCCTCGCCCCGTCAGACTCCAGAAACCTCGCTGACAAGACGGGCAAGACCATGCCACGCGATAATATCGTTCAGACTTCCGGCAGCCGCCTGACCGAGAAGACGGCCACGGCTTCGACCGCCGCACCCCGACGCACGACCCTCCTGCTGCTCACGGCGCTTTCGGTGTTGCCGGTCAACATATATCTGCCGGCGCTGCCAAACATCGCAGTCACGTTTCAGGCCGATTTCGCCCTCGTCAATCTTTCGATTGCGGGCTATGCCATCATCAACGCCCTGGCGGAAATTGTCGCCGGCGCGATGTCGGATCGCTACGGGCGCCGGCCGGTCGCGCTGATCGCCGTTTCGATTTTCATCATTGCTTCGATCGGCTGCGCGCTCGCTCCCAATATCGGCATTTTCCTGTTGTTTCGCGTGATGCAAGCGTCGATCGCGGCCTGTTTCTGCGTCGCTCTTGTCGTCATCAAGGAGACGGCGGGCGAGGGCCAGGCTGCCAACAGGATCGGCTACGCCGCCATGGGTTGGGCAATCGCCCCGATGCTCGGTCCGAGTTTCGGCGGCGTTCTGGACGAAGCGTTTGGGTGGCGGGCGATCTTCGTTGCTCTTGCGCTGCTTGGCGCAGCCATCCTTGCGATTTCCATGCGCGAGCTGAAGGAAACCGCCGGACATGCGTCGAGACCGAGAGGCAATTACCTTGCCTGCTATCGGCAGCTTCTGGGTTCGTCGCGGTTCTGGGCGTATACGCTGTGCATGGCCTGCTCGACCGGCACACTTTATATCTTTCTCGGAGGGGCATCTTTAGCCGTCGGTTCACTGCTCGGCGGATCGAGCGCAAAGCTGGGCTTGTTCATGGGAATGGTTCCCGCAGGGTTCATTCTGGGCAGCTATCTCGCTGCCCGATTGGCGGGAAAACCGCTCGGCATCACGCTCATTATTGCGCGCGTAACGACCTGCATGGGTCTGTCGCTGGGGCTGATCCTGTCGATGTCGGGCGTCACACATGTCCTGGAGTTTTTCGGACCCTGCATGTTTATCGGCATCGGCAATGGCTTGACCTTTCCCGCCGCCAATCTAGGGGTGATGTCGGTTCGTGCCCATTTCGCCGGCACCGCTGCCGGCCTTGCCGCTGCCATGTCGATCGCCGGCGGAGCGCTGATCGCTACGATCGCCGGACTGTTTCTCCGGGAGGCCGGCGCGATTCCGACGCTATACGCGATGTTGCTGACATCGGCGTTGCTTGCTTTGTTGGCAGCGCTTTTCGCAGCTTTTGTCGACGTTCCTCATCGAGAGCGATCAGAAAGCGGATCGGGGATAAATTAAGCCGCCGGTTCAATCCCGCAGGCGCAATTCGTCGGTCTGCATCTGCATGGAGCCCAGCGTTTCCAGGAAGCTCATGCCGAGCAGGCTCTGGTCGAGCCGGCCATCCTCGGCGACGCTGGCGGCGACGTTGTTGCGGACGATCGGACCGATCGCCACCTGGTCGAGCGTGATCGGGGCTGCGCGGCTGCGGCCGTTGGCGGTCATGACCGTCATCGAGTAGGTGAGGCCGGTGAGATCGATGCCGATGCGTTCGGCATCCTCGTGCGAGAGCGCCACCATGCTGGAGCCGGTGTCGACAAGCATCTCGACCGGTCGGCCATTGACATTGACGTCAGCCTCGAAATGGCCGTTCAACAGCTTGTGCAGGATGATTTCCCTGCCACCCTCGCTCGTCGTGACGACGACGGCGCGGCCGGGAACGAGGCCGGCGAGCAGTCGATTGCCGACTCCGAGTGCTTCCTGGCGATAAAGATAGACGGTGATGAGTGCCAGGATGATCACCAGCCAGATCATCATCTGGCGTATGGTTTCACCGACGCTGCGCCGGCTTCCCCAGATACCGGCCGACAACATCAGCGCGATCGGCAGCAGGTAAACGAAGCGGCCGAAATCGTCGCTTTGCAGGCCGAGGATGCGGCTGCCGTCATTGTTGAGGATCAGCACGGCAAGGCCGATGCCAATCACGACGAGGAGGACAGTCAAACGGATCATCAGGGCTGCTCCGGCCGCGCCGCGAGGCTTGTTTTCATGCGGCTCCTAGTGGCGGCTGCGAGCCTCGCCGGCAGCAGCGCCATGATCCCGCCGCGCTCGGCATCGGTATAGGTCATCCAGCCACCGATTTCCTCAAGAGTGCGGCCGCATCCGGCGCAAAAACCGGTGGCTGAAACCATGGAGCAGACATGAATGCAGGGTGTTTGCATGGAAGATATATCGGAGTTTCAAAGAGCCGTGGCAAGTGCGCAAAAAGTGGCGATTTCGCAAATCTGCTGCGTTGCCCCCAGCGTGTCGCCGGTGTGGCCGGCAAGCCGGCGGCGAATGAAGACGGTGCAGGCAAATCCTGCGACGCCGGTGGCGAGCAGGCTGGCGACGAGCGGCTGCAGGCCGAAGGCCGGCCAGATCAGAAGCGCGGCGAGAAGACCGGCCGAGACGAGCGCAAAATGCATCGCCGCCTCATCCGGCTGACCGTTGGAGGCCGCCACGCCATCGGCCTTTGCCGGCGGCAGCCGCTGCCAATGCCAGACGATCGCGCCGCGGCTCAGCGCCGCGACGGCGGGAATGGCAAGGACTGCTGCGAGTAGCGAGGAATGGCGGACAATGGCGGCAAGCGCTGCTGCGCGGATCGCGAAGGAGAGAATGAGTGCGATTGCGCCATAAGTGCCGATCCGGCTGTCCTTCATGATGCTGAGGCTCTGTTCGCGGCTCTTGCCGCCGCCGATGCCGTCGGCCGTATCGGCCAAGCCATCTTCGTGCAGCGCGCCGGTGACAAGAGCCTGGACGGCAAGTGCGACCAGTGCGGCCACCAGTGGATCGGCGCGCAGGCCTAAAAGAAGGAGAAGGGCGAGGGCTGGGACAAAGCCGATGAGAAGGCCGGCGAAGGGAATGGCGCGCACCAGGCGGCCGAGCCTGCCGTCATAGCCGTTGAACAGCGCTGGCGGCATGGGAAGGCGGCTGAGGAAGGCGACGGCGCGGGCGGTATCGACCGCATAATCCTTGATCTTCATTCTGTTTCGTTCTGCCGGAGGCCCGGCTTTTGGTCGCGGCGGCGCTTTTGGTGTTGTTCGCTTCGTTTGCCGGCTTTAAGAGAGAGCCACCGCAAAGAAGCTGATTTGCGTGAAAAAAACAAGAATAGCCGATTCATAGGAACACCGCACAGATGAGCGTTTCAGGCCTGCCGTTCGACGATTTCCGTACCCTGCTCCGCGACCTGCCGGGGCCGGATGCCCGCGCGCTGGTGGCCGCACGCGAACGCGACGCGCAGCTGACCAAACCGCCGGGTGCGCTCGGACGGCTCGAAGAAATCGCCTTCTGGCTCGCCGCCTGGACCGGCCGCCCACCCGCCGTCAACCGGCCGCTGGTGGCAATCTTCGCCGGCAATCATGGCGTCACCAGGCACGGCATCACACCGTTTCCGCCAGCCGTGACGCAGCAGATGGTCGAGAATTTCGCGGCCGGCGGTGCGGCGATCAACCAGATTTGCGTCGCTTATGATCTCGGCCTGAAAGTCTTCGACCTGGCACTCGATTATCCCACAGGCGACATCACCGAGGAGGCAGCGCTTTCCGAGCGTGACTGCGCCGCGACCATGGCTTTCGGCATGGAAGCGATCGCTGGCGGCACCGATCTGCTGTGCATCGGCGAGATGGGCATCGGCAATACGACGATCGCGGCTGCGATCAACTATGCCCTCTATGGCGGTTCGGCGCGGGACTGGGTGGGACCCGGCACCGGCTCTGAAGGCGATATGCTGGAGCGCAAGATTGCGGCGGTCGAAAAGGCAGTGGCGCTGCATAGCGACCATCTCGACGATCCGCTCGAGATCATGCGGCGGCTTGGCGGGCGCGAGATTGCGGCGATGGCCGGCGCCATTCTTGCCGCCCGCATGGAGCGCATTCCGGTGCTGATCGACGGTTATGTCGCGACTGCCGCGGCGGCGATCCTCAAAGCCGCAAACCCTACCGCGCTCGATCATTGCCTGATCGGCCACGTCTCCGCCGAACCCGGGCATCTGCGCTCGATCGAGATGCTTGGCAAGACGCCGCTTCTGGCGCTCGGCATGCGGCTCGGCGAAGGCACCGGTGCGGCGCTGGCCGCCGGCATCGTCAAGGCCGCCGCTGCATGTCATTCCGGGATGGCGACCTTCGCCCAGGCCGGGGTGAGCGGCAAGCATTGAGGCCGCGGCCGCAGCACCGGTGATGCGGGCTCCGGTTTGCTTGCGCCGCCGAGGTGGATTGGGTATCTGCGTATTCGCTCACCAAAGGGGAGACGGCAAAGCCTTTCCCCGGTCTGGGGCGCAACAGAAAGAGGAGAGGGCGTCTTGACGAAGCCTGCGGTGACGAAAGAGACCGGATTTCGGCATTTCACCGCCGCTGCCAGCTATTCCTGGGCGGGTTTTCTGCGTGTGCTGAAAGAGGCAGCCTTCCGCCAGGAGCTCGGATTCTTCGTCGTGTCGCTCGTGGCGCTGGCGCTGGTGGGCGCGACGGCCGGCGAGATCGTTGTCGCGGTTCTGCTGTTTCTCGGGCTGTTTTCGATGGAGGCGATGAATACTGCCGTCGAAGAGGTGATCGACCGGATTTCGCCGGAGATATCGATTGTCGGCAAACATGCCAAGGATCTCGGTTCCTTCGCGGTGACCTGTATGATCGCCGCCTGCTGCCTTTATCTCGGCTTTGTTCTCGGCAAACACCTGTTTTTTGGTTGAATCAGGCAAAGCTCTTGCGCTTGCGCGCGACCGCCTGAGCCTCTTCGACAGCCGGCAGGCTCTGGAGCACGCGCCTGGCGGGCAGGATGGCGATGACCTCTGTGCCCTCGCGTAGCTTCGATTTCAGCAGGAACTGTCCGTCATGCTTGGCAAGGATCGCCTGGACGATCGGCAGGCCGAGGCCGGTGCCCTGTTCTGCGCTCTTGATGGCGATCGAGCCCTGGCCGAAGGCCGAGAGGACGACGGGAATCTCTTCCTCCGGAATGCCGGGACCGTTATCCTTGATCGAGATGTACTGGCCGCCGCCGGCCGTCCAGCCGACCTTGACGTGGATTTCGCCGCCCTGCGGCGTGAATTTGACGGCATTGGAGAGAAGATTGAGCACCACCTGGCGCATCGACTTCTCGTCCGCCCAGATGGCCGGCAACTGCCGCTCGATCTGATCCGAAATGGCGATGTTCTTGGCCCGGGCGCGCAACTGCACCATGCCGATGCAATCCTCGGTGATATCGAGCAGTGAGATCGCCTCTTCGCTCAGTTCGTACTTGCCGGCCTCGATGCGCGACAGGTCGAGGATTTCATTGATCAGATCGAGCAGATGCTGGCCGGAGCGATGAATGTCGCCGGCATATTCCTTGTAGGTCGGATTGGCGAGCGGCCCCATGACTTCGGCAGACATTACCTCGGAAAAGCCGAGAATGGCGTTGAGCGGGGTCCTGAGTTCGTGCGACATGGAGGCAAGGAAGCGGGACTTGGCGAGGTTTGCCTCCTCGGCGCGGCGACGCGCCTCGTCAGACATCGATTTCGCCACTTCCAGCTCGGCGATCAGGTCGTCTTTCTCCGACTGATAGGAGAGGATCCTGAGGTTCGATTTGAAGAGCCGATCGCTAATGTAGTTGAAGAAGACCAGGGTGGCCGTGAACAGCCCGGTCAGGCTGATTTCGAGGAGGTCGCGCGACAGGCCGCTCTTGGCGCCGAGCGCCAGCACTGCCGGTGCGAAGGCGACCAGCACGGCAGGCGTCAGCATGAAATTCGACATCGCCGTGACGGAGAGCGCAATCAGCAATGTTGCGCCCTTATAAAGAATGAAGCTCGACGGCTCGCAGGTGTCGCAGCTCTGCAGCGCGAAGACGGCCCAGCAGCAGCCGACCAGGAATTGGCCGAAGAGCAGCAGGCGGCGCCATTTGCGGGCGCTCTCGGCGGTGATTTCCTGGCGGCGCGCCCGCCGCGCGAGCAGGATATTGCCGGTGTGGCAGGTGAGCGTCAGCAGCGCCCAGAAGAGCAATCGGGTATCTTGGGTGAAATAAACGCCGAGCCCGGTAATGATGACGACAAAGAGCGGCATGATCGTCGCGCCCTGCAGCATCGACGCGATGTACATCTTAAGTACATCACGGTCGAAGGAGGAATTGGACGCATGGCCTGACTGAAGACGTTCGCGCGTCTGCCGCACGGCCTTGGAAACGGCCTTGTTGCGGTGGCTGCGCGACCTGTCGACGATAATCTTGTCGGTCGATGTGCTTACGCCGGTACTCATGTGCACGTTGAAACTTCATCCCAGGGTGGATAAGAGCTTAACCGGCAATTCTTAAGAAGATGTTTGCCATCTTTGCCAAGGATTTGTTTTTTAAGGAGGCGAAAGCGTGACACGGGGCCTGCGCCTGATTCGCGACGGCGTGACCGCTTTTGCCCTGCTGGCGCTCCTGGCCCTGATCGCCGCCAAGGTCAACGATACTGCCGCCATCAAGCATAAGGGCGCCTTTCATGCCGCCGATGGCGACAGTCTGTCTTTGGGGCGGGAACGCTTCCGCCTCGAAGGCATCGATGCACCGGAGCTTAATCAGAGCTGCGAGCGGGCGGGAGCGGTCTGGGCTTGCGGGCGGGCCGCGCGCCAGGCGCTGCAAGAGATGGTGCTGGCATCGGGAACGCTGTGCCAGGGCAACCGGCGCGACCGCTATGACAGGCTGCTCGTCGTTTGCCGCGATGGGGCAGGCGAAGACGTCAATGCCGCGATGGTGCGGCGGGGCATGGCCATCTCCTATGGCGGTTACGGCAAGGAGGAGGCCGAAGCGAGGATTGCGAAGGCCGGGATGTGGGCCGGAAGTTTCGAGCGGCCGCGCGATGTGCGCGACCATGCCCGCCAGAATTCAAGTTTCGACGCGGCGCTGCGCTTCATCGGGCGAATTGTCGGATGGGAGTAAAGCCATGAGCGACGAAGCCGAGCTGGAAACTTTGCGACGTGAAATCGCCGCCTGCCGCGTCTGTCGCGACGCGCCGGCAAAGGGCGCCGCGCACCGGTTGCCACACGAGCCGCGGCCGGTGGCCGTGATTTCTTCGAACGCCCGCATCCTGATCGCAGGGCAGGCGCCCGGACTTCGTGTGCATGAGAGCGGCCTGCCCTTCGATGATGCCTCGGGCGACCGGCTGCGATCGTGGCTCGGCGTTGACAGGGCAACATTCTACGACCGCGACCGGTTCGCCATCGTGCCGATGGGCTTCTGCTTCCCCGGCTACGACGAAAAGGGGGCGGATCTGCCGCCGCGGCGCGAATGTGCGCCCTTCTGGCGGCCAAGAGTCATTTCGGCGATGCCGCAGATCGAACTGGCGCTGGTCATCGGCCGATATGCACAGGCTTGGCATATGGCCGGAGGAGGGCGAGGCGGTATGACCGAGACGGTGCGGGGGTGGCGCGACAGCCTCATGTCCGGGCGATCGCCGGCGGTGCTGCCGCTGCCGCATCCGAGCTGGCGCAACAGCGGCTGGCTGAAACGCAATTCCTGGTTCGAGAAAGAACTGCTGCCTGTCTTGCAGGAGCGGACGAAAATGCTGGTTTCCTGAAACAAAATTCTTTTCGTTGGGCGGAATCGAGTTATACAAAGAAAATAATTCGAAAGGACTGACGTGCGCATGGACCGCCTCGACCGAAAAATTCTGCGTCTGCTGCAAGAAGATTCGACGCTTGCCGTTGCCGATCTCGCTAAAAAAGTGGGTCTTTCTACGACGCCCTGCTGGCGGCGTATCCAGAAAATGGAGGAGGACGGCGTCATCAAGCGTCGTGTTGCCATCCTCGATCCCGAGAAAGTCAACACCAAGGTCACCGTTTTCGTGTCGATTCGCACCGCTACCCATTCGATCGAGTGGCTGCGCCGCTTTTCCGAGGTGGTCGCCGAATTCCCCGAAGTGGTCGAATTCTACCGCATGAGCGGTGACGTGGATTATCTCCTGCGAGTCGTCGTGCCCGATATCGCCGCCTATGATGCGTTTTATAAGCGGATGATTGCAAAGATTGAGATTCGCGACGTTTCCTCCGCCTTCGCGATGGAGCAGATCAAGTATTCGACGCAGCTGCCGCTGGACTACATGATTCTCGAGAACGCCAAGTCCAACGAAGACTGAGTCCGAACGTGCGATCCGCGACCGCCTGGAATGGCGGTTAAAAATCAAAATATCGAGGCATGGTATGCTACCGTAGGGGGTATCCTCCACAAGAAACGGGCTTCCAGCGGCATTCTCATCATCCGCGAGGATGTTCGCAATGAGGCAGCCGGCAAGGCCGGGAGAGGGATCTGACTGCAGAAAAGACTCAAAAATAGCGAAAAAGCGCTTGAATCGCGGCGAAATCCTGAAAATATACATAGCCTAGTAACGATTAGCGGGCTATGGTGCGTACAACCAGTGGGCAATATGTCATCATTTTGACGCATTGGTATCGAAATCAGGACACTATGTCCTAAGCCGCCACCTTGTTTGCGTTCATTAGCCGGCGGTAGTGTTTTATGAGCTTCACCACTATGTCCGATGAAGATCGGGCGGTGAGGATTTTGATGAAAGAATATAGTGTTTGCGGCTTGCGATGGAAGGCTTCCGTCGCTGGGCCGTTTTTGCGTTTTTTGCCATAACCAATTGAAATTGTTGTATAAAAATCACGCTTTCGGGGAAAATGGCCCGATCGGCCCCCTCGCACATATATCGAGAATTGCTTGATAACGCCCGGTATGGGATGACCGTTTGGCGGTTCGATCGATCCGCACGCCGAGATGGCTGTTCAAACTGGGCCGGCTTCAAATCGACTACCCGATTGGAAGCCAGCCCCGATCGACAAAGGAATGGATTGGTAAATGAACATCAGAATGGTTTTGCTCGCATCAGCAGCAGCTTTTGCTGCATCGACGCCGGTTCTTGCAGCTGACGCTATCGTTGCTGCCGAGCCGGAACCGGTTGAATATGTTCGCGTCTGCGACGCTTACGGCACCGGCTACTTCTACATCCCCGGCACCGAAACCTGCCTCAAGATCGAGGGTTACATCCGTTTCCAGGTTGACGTTGGTGACCAGCCGCTCAATCTCTCCGAGTCTAACGACTCTGACTGGGATGCTCGTACGCGCGGCCAGGTTCAGTTCACGGCTAAGAGCGACACCGAATATGGTCCGCTGACCGGCGTCATCGTCATGCAGTTCAATGCTGACAACGCTTCGGAACAGGATGCCATCCTCGACTCCGCTTACCTCGACATCGCGGGCTTCCGCGCTGGTCTCTTCTACAGCTGGTGGGACGACGGCCTTTCCGGCGAAACCGACGACATCGGTTCGATCGTAACCCTGCATAACTCGCTCCGTTATCAGTACGAAAGCGGCACCTTCTACGCCGGCATCAGCGTCGACGAACTGGAAGACGGCTTCTACAAGACGGGCGAAGAGCCGAACAACGTTGGCGTTGCCTTCGGCGTTGGCGGCACTGCTGGTGCGTTCAGCTACCAGATCACCGGCGGCTGGGACTTCGACAACGAAGACGGCGCTGTCCGTGCAATGGGTACGGTTGAAATCGGTCCCGGTACGCTCGGCCTTGCTGCCGTATACTCTTCCGGCCCGAACTCCTACTACTCCGCAGCTGAATGGGCTGTCGCTGCCGAATACGCAATCAAGGCAACCGACAAGCTCAAGATCACTCCTGGCGTCCAGTACTACGGTGACTACTACGTTGCCGGCGACGACTTCAGCGATGGCGACGCTTGGAAGGTTGGTCTGACGGTCGATTACCAGATCGTCGACAACTTCTACGCCAAGGCTTCGGTTCAGTACCTCGATCCGGAAGATGCTGACGACTCGACGGCTGGCTACTTCCGCCTGCAGCGTTCGTTCTAATCGACCTAGTGATGCTCCCGGTCTTCTGGCCGGGGGCACCCAATCAGTTTCTGATCCGAGTGACCTCCGATCAGCTACGGGGACGGGTCCGGTCTTCCCTGCCGGACCGTCCTTGCAGCGTTTTTGCTCCCATCTCCATGGCAGTTTTTTTTGATCGCCATCTAGGTAGGCCGACCGGCATGTTGCGTATCGCAAGTCGGCATCCTGCCAGCCTTCATCGAGGCTTCCCATTTCTTCATCCCAAGAGAAATCAAATCGACCGACGGGCACCGGTTTGCTTTGCCGCGACGGGTCGCGGAAAGAAAATCGAATGCCGACAATGTGATTACGTTTTTGGGGAGGGAGGATACAACCGCTTACAGCGGGCAGCATTCATTCCTACTCTCCGTTAGCTTGTTCTTATGGAAGATCTCAACGACTACTATTATTTCGCAGCCGTCGTCTCCAGCGGTGGATTTGCGTCGGCAGTCGCGATCTGAAGATACCGCGTTCGAAACTCAGCAGGCGGGTGAGCCGGCTTGAGGACGGGCTCGGCGCACGGCTGATAGAGCGTTCGACCCGGCACTTTCGGGTGACTGAAATCGGCCAGGCTTTTTACGAAAGATGCCAGGCCATTCTGCAGGAGGCCGATCGTGCCAAATCGATCGTCACCGAGGCCCAGTCCGACCCGCAGGGCGTGGTGCGGATGGCCTGCCCGCTCGGCCTTGTCGACATCTCCGTTCGCGGGATCCTGCCTGAATTCCTCGAACGATACCCAAAGATGAAGCTGCAGATCATCGGCTCCGACCGGCGCGCCGACCTCATCAACGAACGGATCGACCTCGAGGTGAGGGCGACCAACGAGCCGGAGACGCGGACGATGCGCAAGCTCGACCGGGCGCGCCGCATCCTCGTCGCCAGTCCGTCGCTCGTGGAGCGCAGCGGTGGTTTGAATTGCGTGGACGAGCTCGCCGATCAGCCGACGCTGGCGATGACCTCGTGTGTGACCTTCCATACCAGGAGCTCATCGGCCCGAATGATGACAAACGGGTCATCCGGCATCAGCCGCGGCTGACTTGCCGCAGCATGACCGCCATTCTCGGTGCAGCCCGGGCCGGGCTCGGCTTCGGGCTGCTGCGCGAAAGCGCCTGTGAGGCGGATCTGCAGGCTGACAGGCTGGTGCGTGTGCTGCCGGAATGGCAGTCGGAAGAAAGCCAGTTTTATATCGTCTTCACAACGGCCAGGGGCATGCCACGGGCGGTAAGAGTGCTGATCGATTTTCTGGTCGAAAAATCCAGGCATCACTGACGGATAAAGCTTCGGCCCTATAGGGATGCTTGCCGAAGATCTGGCCGTCGACTTAATCCTGGGGCTCAGCCGGGGCATGGCGGTAGCGCCCTCAGACGACCAGGCCCTAGGCGGTAAGAAGCTCGAGCGGCGGCCTGTCATCGTTCAAGTCGGATAGCCCGCATCGAAGTGCGGTTACCGCGGCACGGACGAGCATGCGGTACGAACAATCAATAGAACGATCTGCCGCGACCAATGTTGAGTTTTGGCCGGGGGCGTCCCTGATCATCTTCATCATTGGAGCAATGATTGCTGCGATACTGGGTATCCTGGCGATCACGCCATTTGATCGCGGCAGCAATAAGAGCGACGCGCCACCACCGGTGATTCAACCGAATAGTGGTTGACCTCGGCTGAGGTGCCAAGGCCGAGGCAAAACAGAAGCTAACCCAACTCGTTCCAACCGGCGCTCGGGCCATAACAACCGGAGCCACGTGAAGCGCCCTGATGTGCGCAATCGCAGAACTCTCGCGCCAAAGGCAATGGAGCGAGAGTCGAGAGTTGAATGAGCAGATGACCGCCGGCCCCGCGGACAGCTTATCTGTGGCGCGACGCGGACCGTCAGTGGGCCGTCTGTGAATGTGGACCGCCGCGTTGCGAAATGTCACTGAGTGCTTTGCCTGTTTCCATGGTCTCGCCCTTCATGGCGAGATCGCCAAGCGAGATGATCCCGACCAGCCGCTTGCTTCGGTTCAGCACCGGCAAGCGCCGCACTTGAAGATCCCCCATGTTGTGAAGGACGTCTTCGATATCTTCGTCATCGAAGCAGTATTTGACATCGGTACTCATTACGTCGCGGACCTTTGCGTCGGGGCCCTTGCCCTCTGCCACGCCACGAATGGCGATGTCGCGATCGGTGATCATGCCGACCAGCCGGTCATTCTCGCCCACCGGGAGAACGCCGGCATCGAGACGTCCCATCATTGACGCGACATCTCGCAATGTGTGCTCCGGATCGGTGATCTGCACGTCTGTGGTCATGCAATTGCTGACTTTCATGATAACCTCCCTGTGCTGCCCGCGCGTCTCGCACGGGATAAGGAGAATCAACGCGCGCCGTTCGGAAACGTTCCTGCCAAGACCCGGTCGTCTGATTACGTGCCGGCGTGCCGTCGTCGAAATCGCCTCGACGCGAACCGTGAAAATTGTGCCGGAGCTATCTCTTCTTTCTCCTCGTTGATGGCGGCATCCCTGACCAAGCAGCGCTTCTGCATTCGGAACCTTCAGCGGGGCAGCCGGTTCTTGTCAGTGAAGCTAGAGGAACTGGCTATGCCTAGAAAAATTGCTGCCCCCGCCAAAAGGATCGACCCTAAAGAGCAGCCTGTCCACCGTTCCGACGACCAGGCGGCCCCCGCGGAGGCTGACGATCGCCAACATCCGCCACGAGATACAAGAGAGACGCCGGCACCGAACCCAAACGACAAAGGGCTTCCCGAATAGGCCGCTGGAATAAGGCAGAGACCGAAGACTGTCTCAAGGCGCGCGATCGGTCAGAGCGTCGGCTCCCTCCTGCTCGGCGCAATGCGCACAACAATAAATGATGTCGCCCTGCTCGACGCCATGCCCGATGATCCGGACGCCGCAATGCGGGCAGGCCGGAGCGAGCTTCTGAATAGCGCACTCGAAACTATCGAAGGTGTAGGTTTCATTTCCCAGGTTTACTTGGAAGGCCTTGTCATAATCATTGCCGCACTGGTCGCATTTGGCCATAACTGAATCCTCCTGCTTATCAACCTCGCGCGCAGCGACAGGTTCCATTTTAGGTTCCGGCTCATTGCTGCCCGGCGTTATTTTTGAACCTTGGTTGATTCGCAAAACCGCTGCATGCTCATCGCGCTATTTCAGCCGCGCCACGAGCTTTTCGCCGCTCAGCTCCCTGATCGCGTCTCTCCCAATCCAGCGGGCGGTTTTATCCGGACTTTCGGCCAGAAGCTTCGCCAGCCGCAGTGCCGGGCCGTGGCAGCCGCGATTGCGTTTGCCGATGCTGCGCAGTGCCCAATTGACAGCCTTGCGAACGAAGTTGCGGGAATCGCCGGAATGCGCCTCGATCAGGGGCAGCCAGGCAAGGATAGCCATATCGCTCTCGTTCTTCCGGTGGACGGCGGCGCCGGCGATCATGGCGAAGGCGGCGCGGCGAACAAACTCGCGCGCGTCGGCGGCGAATTCCGGTATGAGTTCGTCTAGCCGGGCCTCGACGAAGAGATCGGCGGCGCAGTCGACGATCTCCCAGGAATTGAAATCATTGGCCCAGCTTCTCGCCTCTTCCGCCGTCAACCGTTTCGGCTCAGCTGTGCAGAGGGCAAGCAGGCGGGCTTCGCGGATATCGCTTTGCCAGAGCTGCATTGCCCTGATGTGATCCCTCTTCGCCAATCTGGCGACCGCCCTGATATCGGGATTGGAAATGCCGAGAGCGCGAGCGGTGACGATGCCGAATCGCGCCATCCCGGCGACATTCTCCTCCGAGCGCAGCGTTTCGAGATGCGCGATCAGTTCTGGCGGATCGGAGGAGGGGCCGATCATTTCTCGAGACGGGCGAGCAGCGAGGACGTGTCCCAGCGATTGCCGCCCATCGCCTGCACGTCGCCGTAGAACTGATCGACGACGGCCGTGACCGGCAGCTTGGCGCCGTTGCGGCGGGCTTCGGCCAACACAATGGCCAGATCCTTGCGCATCCAGTCGACTGCGAAACCGAAATCATATTTGCCGGCGTTCATGGTCTTGTGGCGGTTTTCCATCTGCCAGGAGCCCGCCGCACCCTTTGAGATCACCTCGACAACCTTTTCGATATCGAGCCCGGCGCGCTTGCCGAAATGCAGCCCTTCGGCAAGTCCCTGGACGAGGCCGGCGATGCAGATCTGGTTGACCATCTTGGTCAGCTGTCCGGAGCCTGCCGGGCCCATTAGGCCGACCATCCTGGCATAGGCTTCGATGACGGGCCTGGCGCGCTCATAAGCGGCTTCGTCGCCGCCGCACATGACTGTCAAGACACCGTTTTCGGCGCCGGCCTGGCCGCCAGAAACCGGAGCGTCGATGAAGTCGACACCCTTTTGCTTTGCCGCTGCATAAAGTTCGCGAGCGACCTCGGCGCTGGCGGTGGTGTTGTCGATCAGCACCGACCCCGGCTTCATGCCATGCAGAGCGCCGCTCTGGCCTGATGTCACCGATCGGAGATCTTCATCGTTGCCGACGCAGACGAAGACAAAATCGGCTCCCTCCGCCGCCGCAGTCGGGGTAGGGGCGGATTTGCCGGAGAATTTCTCAGCCCAGGCGGCGGCTTTCTCGGCGGTGCGATTGTAGACGGTAACATCGTGGCCGCCCTTGATCTTCAGGTGGCCGGCCATGGGAAAGCCCATGACGCCGAGACCGATGAACGCGACTTTAGCCATATGTCCTATCCTTTCCTGAGTGAGAGGCCCCGAGGATTAACCGAAACGGCGGGAGCAGAAAAGCCGTCAAAAGCGAGTTCCCGTCGATCGACGTGAGGCTGGCCGTCGTTCGGTCCAGCCCTACACTGCAGGAAGGCGCAATGCTCCGGGGAACGGTATGAGCGAAATTCCGACGATCAAGCAGCGGCGCAAGGGCCGCAGTGGGATGCAAGCGATGCTCATTCCGTCGCAGCAGATGGTGGCGGAGCAGATCCGATCAGCGCCGCAAGGTGTTCGCACCGATCTCGGCGCCCTTCGCCGCCGCCTCGCCGCCCAATACGGGGCGGATGCCTGCTGTCCGGTGACGGTGCAGCGGCATTTGCGAGCCATCGCCGAACTGTCCTTCGGCGCGGTGGCGGCGGGCGAGCCGGTTTCGACAGTGACGCCCTACTGGCGTCTGGTCGATCCCGCGAGCCTGCTTGCGGCGCGTCTTGCCGGTGGCCCCACCTTCATTCGGGATCGGCTGGAGGCCGAGCGTCCGGAGAGTTCTTGAGGCATATCTTCAGTCTGGCACGGCGGGGCGCTCGATGCTACGGCAGATATGCCTGTCGCAGTGACGTTGCGCGATTGATGTAAGCTTAAATTCATAGCTGCAAAGCTATGTAAACTCTCGGCTGCTGTGGGCCGTTAGCCCCTGGTTCTCTTTCGCTTGTCTATATCAGTACCTCGCACTCTTGCTCGCCGCTTGACTCACGTATGCCTCGACAGCTATACGTCAATTCATAGCTTCAGAGGTATGAATCGCCAATGCCAGATGCTCACGACATGCTTTTCAGGACGCTCGCCGATCCGACGCGGCGGGCTCTGTTCGAGCGGCTGTGCCGGGAAGGGGAGAAGACGGTCGGGGCTCTGACGGAGCGGGCCGGCGTTTCGCAGCCGGTTGTTTCGAAACATCTTGGGATCCTGAAGCAGGCCGGATTGGTGCGCGACCGCCACGAAGGACGGCAGACGCATTACAGTGCGCAGCTTGGCGCGTTGGCCCCGCTGGTCGACTGGACGAGCGAGATGGCCGGCTTCTGGCAAAGCCGCTTTAACGCTCTCGAAGATTTGCTGAAAAGGATGGATCAATGACCGACACTTCGACAGAAACCCGCTCCGTCGTCATCGAGCGGGAAATGCCCTATCCCTCGGAAAAGATCTGGCGGGCGCTCACCCAGCCGCACTTGCTTCAGGAGTGGCTGATGAAGAGCGACTTTACGCCCGCCATCGATCATCGTTTCAGTTTCAGCGCGGATTGGGGTTCTGTCGACTGTAAGGTCCTGGAAGTCGAGCCGAACAAAACCCTGTCCTATAGCTGGGAAGCCTATGGGCTGGAAAGCGTGGTCACCTGGACACTCACCCCAACCGGCACCGGCACGCATTTGCGGATGGAGCAGTCTGGCTTCCGGGCGGATCAGCGACAGGCTTACGGGGGCGCCAGCAGCTGGTGGACGCAGTTCTTCGCAAATCTGGAGCAGGTTCTGGCGCGGTCGGAGTGAGATCGTCGAAGCGCGAATCGTCCGTCGCCAAAGCTCATTTTCCCGGGCTGGGAGGTCCCTTTGAACGGGAACAACCGGTTTCGGCAAATTCATCGCTGGCTGTCCGTCGCCTTTACGGAGGCTGTCATCGTCAATATCATCGCCGTGCCGCGGGGGAAATCGACCGACTGGGTAGGCCTCTTGGCACTGTTGCCGCCCTGCCTGCTGATGCTGATTGGTCTTTAACCTGCTGCCCTATGCCGCGAGGTGGCGCGGGAGATGGGAGTGAATGCAATGGCCGAGAAGAAATCCAAGACGGCGGCCAAGGTGAAAAGCAAGACGGCCGCCGAACCGGCCGCGACGCCGAAGCTGCTGTCGGGTGGCAACCCGCAGGTCGCCAAAGGCCATGGCGACGCGCCCGTGCAAGCCTATATCGCGGCGATGCCCGGCTGGAAAAGTCAGATCGGTCGTCGCCTCGATGGGATAATCACCGCCACGGTGCCGGGCGTATCCAAGGCAGTCAAATGGAACTCTCCCTTCTATGGCATCGAAGGGCAGGGCTGGTTCCTCGGCGTCCATTGCTTCACGAAATACGTCAAGGTGGCCTTCTTCCGTGGCGCCCTGCTCGATCCTCCGCCACCGGGCGCGTCCAAGCAGAAAGACGTACGTTACCTCGACATCCGTGAGGATGACGACATCGATGAAGCCCAGCTCACCGCCTGGGTGGAGCAGGCCAGCCGATTGCCCGGAGAGCGGATGTGACCGCAGCGATGTCATTGACGTCAGGGCCGATGAAGAGGGACAATCATGAAGAAAGCGACGGCAAGCATGAAGAAGAGCGGTTCCGGGCAGGAGGCCGAAGAAGCCTCGCCCTCCCAAATGATCGATGCGAGGATCGAGGAGCTCAAGGATTGGCGCGGCGAGACGCTTGCGCGGGCCCGGGCGCTGATCAGGCAGGCCGAGCCTGACGTTGTCGAGGAATGGAAGTGGCGAGGGGTTCCGGTCTGGGAGCGCAGCGGCATCATTTGCACCGGCGAGACCTATAAGAGCGTGGTGAAACTGACTTTTGCCAGGGGGGCCGCGCTGGAGGATCCTTCGGGCCTTTTCAACTCCAGCCTCGAAGGCAACACCCGGCGCGCCATCGATATCCACGAGAACGACAAGATCGACGAAGAGGCGTTGAAGGCGCTCGTTCGCGCCGCCGTCGCGTTGAACATGTCAGCCAAGGCCTCTCGTTCTAAAAAGTGATGCAATATCTGAAACTTGCTAATGGATCTGGCTTGTCCCGCGCTCGAGAAAGTGTTCGAGATTGTCGAGGCCGATTTCGGTGCCCTGAAGGCGGGCGCCGTTGTCGGCATAGCCGTCAAGGAACACCGCTTGTTCGGTAAAGACCATCTTTGTGCCATCGGGTTCGGCTTCGAAGGCGACGGTGGCGAGGGAGACCGAGATGCGGGTTTCGCCGAGCCTCATCTCATAAGCGTAGATGATCCGCGCATCGGGTACGATGTCGATGTAACGGGCCTCATAGGCGTGCAGGAGCCCGTCCGTATCGGCGACATAATTCCTCTCCAGTCCGCCGGGGCGAAAATCCAGGCCGTATTCCAGCGGTACCCAATCGCCGTGGCAGGCGAACCACTGGCGCTTGGATTCCGGCATCGACCAGGCGCGGAAGACGCGGGCCACGGGCGCCTTCAGGTGGCGTTCGATGACGAGAGTGGCGTGTTCTGCGGATCGTGTCGTCATTCGGGTAGGGTCTCCGGCTCGTCGGCGAGAAGTTGATCCAGCCTGTCGAAGGCAGTGGTCCAGCGGGTCTTCCGTTGTTCCACCCAGCGCTCGACGGCGGCAAACGCATCCTGCTGCAGGCGGTAGGTCCGCACCCGGCCGGATTTTTCGGAGAATACAAGGCCGCTGTCTTCCAACACCTGCAGATGTTTCATCACCGTCGGCAGGGCGACGGCAAGCGGCGCCGCCAGCTCGGTGACGGAGGCCGGGCCGCGGCCGAGGCGGTCGATCATGCCGCGGCGGCTGCGGTCGGAAAGCGCATGGAACATGCGGTCGAGCTCCGCCTGGCCGTCGATCATCCCGCTGCATCCCGAAAGCGGGCGGGCAGCCTGTCATGGTAAGGGTAGAACTTGAAATAGGGCCGGGCTTCTTCCAGCGTTCTTGCAAAGGATGGGCGCGCCAGCAGCCGATCGTAATAGGCGCGAAGGTTGGGCTGTTCCGATGAAAATGCGATCAGCGTCTCGGCGTAGAAGAGGGCCGGGGCCGCGGCGCAATCGGCCAAGGTGAAATCGTCGCCGGATATCCATTGCTTGCCGGCCAGCTGTTTTTCAATCATCGCGTAGGCGGTGCCGAGTGTCGCCCGGGAGGCGGCCATCTCGATCTCATCCGCCTCGCCCTCGGGTCGGCGACGATTGCTGACCAGCGACTGCATCGGCGCCTGGACATAGTGGTCGAAGAAGCGGTCCCAGAGGCGGACCTGCAGCGCCCGGTCGATCTCCAGCGGCAGCAGGCGAACGGGGCCGGGATAATATTGCTCGAGATATTCGATGATGATCGAGGTCTCGGGGATTGTGCTGTCGCGGGCCTCATCGCGTAGCAGCGGCATCTTGCCGATCGGCCAGAAGCGGAAGAGATCGGCGCGTGAGGTCTCGTCGGAAAGATCGACGAGACGGTTCTCGAAGGGCGTGCCGTTTTCGTAAAGCGCAATCAAAACTTTGTGGCAGAAGGAGGCGAGCGGATGCCCATAAAGCACAAGCGACATGGGGCGACCTTTCCCAATTCGGAAAAACTTTACCGATCGACTAAGTAACAACTTGCTTCGCATCGCGCAACAGATACTTCGCCGATCATGCAAGTATTCCTTCAGCCGGTATATCTGGCGATCACCAGATGGCCGGGCGTCGGCCGTCCATCTTCCATCCGCACGTTGATGTCCGTTATCTCGACAAGCTCAAAACCGGTGGCCGTCAGCCGCTCTCTCACATAGGCGTCGGCATGGGCGAAGCGCTGATGCGGGCCGACCATGTAAGCGCGTCCGGCGAGAATTTCTTCGGGCAGGGTTTCGGAGGAGAAAATGAAGAGGCCGCCCGCTGCCAGGTTCTCGGCGGCTCCGAAGAACAACGGTTCGAGCGCCCCGAGATAGGGTAGCACATCGGTTGCGGTGATGATGTCGAAGGCTTCCTCGTCATTGTCCTCGAGGAAATCCTCGACTTCGGCGACGAAGAGTGTCTCGTAGAGATCCTTCTCATGAGCAACCTCGACCATCTTTTCCGATATGTCGATCCCGGTCATGTCTTCGCAGAAGTCGCGCAGGGCGCCGCCGGTCAGACCCGTGCCGCAGCCGAGGTCGAGCAACCGCTTGAATGGTCCGAGCTTCAGCTGCTGCAGGCGCTGGCGCACCAGCATCGGAACGTGATAGCCAAGCTGTTCGACGAGCACGTCCTCGAAGACCTCGGCATGCTGGTCGAACAAGGTCTCGATATAGGCGTCGGGCGCCTTGGCCGGTGTTTCACCGCGGCCCATCGCGGCGATGCGCACGGCGGCTCCGCCGTGGTCGTCCGGATCGATCGTCAGTACTTCTTCATAGGCCGCCACGGCCGCGTCGACATCACCGGCCTTTTCCAGCGCGAGTGCGCGGTTATAGGCCTCGGCAAGGGCTTCTTCGTCGATCTTCTTTGCCATAGCGGTCCATGTCCTTCTGTTGCAGGCATGGCTCTAAGACGGCTTTGGATGTTTTGCAATGGCGCTGCTACGGGTGCAGAATGGTCAAAAAGAAAACGACGAGAGGAAATGCCATGAAAGCGGAGCAAGACAGGCTGCCACCGGCAGTGGGAGAGGAGGGTGAGCGCCCTCTGCTGCTGCCCGGGACGCCGGGCGAGATCACCAACACGCTGATCCATTATTACCGTGGCGAACTCGGACGCATGACGAGCTGGCGCGATCGAATCGACCGGACGTCCAACTGGGCTATCACCGTGGTGGCGGCGCTGCTCTCGGTGTCGCTGTCGACGCCGACCTCGCACCACGGCGTGCTGCTGTTCGGCGTGATGCTGATCACGCTGCTTCTGATGATCGAGGCGCGGCGCTACCGATTCTTCGACATTTACCGGGCCCGCATCCGTCAGATCGAGCGCTGCTATTTCGCACAGATTCTGGCGCCCGACCCCAAGCATGGCAGCGAATGGGCTGCCGTGATCGCCGGCAGCCTGCGCCATCCGCGCTTTCTGCTGAGCTACGGCGAGGCGATGCACCGCCGGCTCAAACGCAATTACGGCTGGATGTATTTCATCCTGCTGCTTGCATGGTGCCTGAAGATTTCGACGCCGAAACTGCAAACAGAGGGAGCGCCGGCACTGCAGGCGCATTCATGGGCCTACGTCATTGACAATGCCGTGCTCGGACCCGTTCCGGGCCTCGCAGTCATCGCAGCGGTCGTCGCCTTCTACACCGGCATCCTCTGTTTTGCGCTGCGTCCGGATCGCGACGAGGGCGAATTCGGCCGTGGCGAGGCGCATGTCTGATCAGTGCAGGATGAACTCGCCTTTCAGCGCCCGCCACTCCGTTGCGGAGATCAGTTTGCGGTGAACGTAGCGCACCGAATGCAACGGCCCGTCAAGCGTTTCCTGCCAGAATTTCAAAAAGCCGCGCATCTCGGGAAAATCAGGGGCAAGGTCATAGTCCTGCCAGACGTAGGTCTGCAGGATCTTCGGGTGATCCGGCAGGTGGTAGAGGATCTGAGCGGTCGTCAGACCATAACCCTGTAGTTGCTTTTCCATGTCTTTGTGCATTGTATTCAGCTTCTTCTCGTTCCCACTCGCGCTTTATTAGTGCCACATGAAATGGAAACATGCGAGTGGTTAACGCAAGCTTAACAGATAGGTTTCTGGAGAGGTATTCTTTTATTTTCAATGACTTGGCAGCATGTCCAAACGAGTGCTGCCAAGCTGATGCACGCGCTCAGACGAAAATCGTGCGCCTGGCCCCGTGCATCACCGCTTCAGATGCCGCGTCAATCGACGCTCGATCCAGGCCCAGAGATGGCGCAGCGCCTCGACGATGGTGAGGTAGAAAATCGCCGCCCAGAGATAGGTCTGGTAGTCGAAGGTGCGGGAGAAGGCGTAGCGGGTTTCGCCCATCAGATCGAGCACGGTGATGATAGCAACGACGGCCGAGCCCTTGATCAGAAGGATGATCTCGTTGCCGTAGGGGCGAAGCGCGACGATGAAGGCCTGCGGCAGGATGATCTTGCGGAATGCGATAGTCTTATGGATGCCGAGGGCTGCTGCTGCTTCGCGCTGGCCGTGCGGTACGCTTTCGATTGCGCCGCGCAGGATTTCCGCCTGATAGGCTGCGGTGTTGATGGTCATGGCGAGCAGGCCGCAATACCAAGCGTCGCGGAAGAACCACCAGAGGCCGACAGCTTCCAGCTGAGGGCGGAACACGCCGAGGCCGTAATAGACCAGGAAGAGCTGGGCAAGCAGCGGCGTACCGCGGAAGAAATAGATATAGGCGTAGGAAAGCCAGTTCAGCAGCCTGTTTTTCGAAAGGCGCGCCATGGCAAGCGGTAGCGAAAGGACAGCGCCGCAGACCACCGAAATGGCAACTAGACTGAGCGTCACCCACAGGCCATGCAGATAACGCGGCCCGTAGCGGGTGAACTTCTCGAGATCCCAGCCATTGATGACGGTGAGGATCAGCAGCGCGGCGAACAACGCCCAAACCGTAACGAAGATATAGCCGGCGAGGCGCGCGGCGGTCATCGGCTTCGCCGCCTCACGCGGTGCGGGCTGTGGCGGGATTAATGTTTCGGCGTAGCTCATCGGCGGACTTCCGAACGCTTGGCCCAGCGATCGACATAGACGAGCAGGAAGGAGGAGAGGATGGCGAGCGCGAGATAGAGACAGCAGGCGATGCCGTAGAAGAAGAACGGCTCCTTGGTCACGCGCACGGCGACATTCGTCTGGCGCAGGATATCAGCAAGGCTGATGATCGAGACGTAGGACGTGTCCTTCAGCAGCACCATCCAGAGATTGGTCAGGCCGGGGAGAGCAATGCGCACGAGTTGCGGCAGAACGATCAGACGCAGCGTGCGGCCGCGATGCAGCCCGAGCGCGTCTCCGGCCTCATATTGGCCCTTGGGAATGGCGCGGAAGGCCGAGAGCAGCACTTCCGAGCAATAGGCGGAAAAGACGACCGACAGCGCGATGACGCCGGCAAAGAAAGCGTTGATCTCGACCGGGGGCCCGACATAGCCGGCAAGCTCCAGAAGAGACTGGATGAGCATCTGCATGCCGTAATAGATGATGAACAGCGTCAGAAGCTCCGGCAGGCCGCGGAAGATCGTCGTGTAGATGCCGGCCGCCAGGCGCAGCGATTTTTCTTCCGATTGCTGGCCGAGCGCCACGAGGAAACCGATGACGAGGCCGATCGGTAGAGTGACCATCGCCACCGATACGGTGACCTGGAGACCAAGCGCAATCTCGTCGCCCCAGCCGGTGTCGCCACAGGCAAGGATCGTCGACCGACCCAACCAGGTGAAAATGCCAACGGGTCCGCACAGCGGATCGAAAATGTGCACAAGTGAGCTCCAGAAGGAGCCGAGCGCGGAAAACAATCCGCCCATGCGAGAATTCCCCTCACGGCTTTTGCCGTTTTGATCTTGCCACCTTTGTCAAACAAAAATGGCGGAAGAGCAAGCCTTCCGCCATTCGCTTGATCGGCCAGATACCGAATTTCTCAGTCGCCGTAAACGTCGAAATCGAAGTACTTGTCCTGGATCTTCTTGTACTCGCCGCTGGCGCGGATCGCTGCGATCGCAGTGTTTAGCTTTTCCTTCAGCGGATCGCCCTTGCGGATGGCGATGCCGGCGCCTTCGCCGTTGATTTCCTTGTCGACCGGCAACGTGGTCAGGATCTTGCAGCAGGCACCTGCGTCGGACTTAACCCATTCGGAGAGAACGACGACGTCGTCGATAACGGCATCGACACGGCCGCTGGAAACGTCGAGCTTGTATTCGTCAGCCGTCGGGTAGAGCTTCAGTTCGGTGTCGGCGAGGTGCTTCTCGGCGTAGTTGGCATGCGTCGTGGAGGTCTGCGCGCCGATTACCTTCCCCTTGAGGCCGGCAACATCGGTAACTTTCGAATCCTTCGGTACGGCGATGGCCGGAGGGGTGTTGTAGTACTTGTTGGAGAAGTCGACGAGCTTCAGGCGCTCCGGTGTGATCGACATGGACGAGACGATCATATCGAACTTCTTAGCATTCAACGCAGGGATGATGCCATCCCAGTCGGTGCTGACGAAGCTGCATTCAGCTTTCATCTCGGCGCAGAGCGCCTTGGCGATATCGATGTCGAAGCCCTGGATCGTGCCGCTGGCATCGACGAATTCGAAGGGCGGATAGGTGGAATCAGTGCCGATCACGTATTTTTCGCCTTCGGCCATGGCCGAGCCGGCAAAGAGCGACATTGCCGCAATCGAGGCTGCCGCGAAGATACGGGTGGAGTTAAACATGAGGATCCTCTCTGTTGGTGGCCGCTGCCTGTTTTTCTCTTGGACTCGCGACCGCAATTCAACGGTGTCGACACCGCCTTGAGGCGATAATCAGACTTTTTTTCAGGGAATTGCAACACAAATTCCCGCGCAATTGTGCGGTGCAAATGACAGGCGAGATGAACGAAAGCAGACTGCAACATTCACGTGAGGTTAATCCAGCGCTTCCTAGAACCGGAACAAATCGGCGGTTTGGCGCTTTGCCAATTCGCCGTTTCGCCTCATTGCGTAGCTAGGGGCGAACCAAGGCCTGTCGGCCTTCAGGAAGCTCAAACAGGATCGAGGAAACCCGATGGGCAAGAAATCAAGATTGTTTGCGAGTGCAGCTTTCCCGCTGCTTTCCCTATCGCTGGCTCTCCAGCCCGCCACGACGATGGCTGCCGTCCGCGACGTCACGACGCCGACCGCCGCGGCCGTGCAGCAGGTGGAACAGGGCAGTTTCGAAGTGGCGCAGGACGCGCCTTCCGAAGAAGAGCTCTTGAAGAAGAAGCGCAAGCAGAAGGAGGAGGCGCCGGCCGAGCAGGCGCCGGCCCCGGAACAGCCGAAGGAGGCGCCCGCCGAGAAACCGAAGGCAGAGCGCAAGGAAGCGCCGGAACCCAAGGCAGAGCCGGAGCCGCCGAAGGCCGAAGCCGCGCCGAATGAGGAGCCGGCACCGCCAGCCGAAAGCAAACCCGAGCGCAAATCCAAAAGGGAAGCCCAGCCAGAGGCCAAGCCGGAAGCCGAGCCCCAGCAAGAGCAGGAGCCGGTAACCCAGGAAAAGCCGAGGAAGCCGAAGAAACAGGCCGAGCCGGAGGTCCAGCCGGAGCCCGAACAGCAGCCGGCCGCGAAGGAAGCCCAGCCGGAGACGGAACAGGCGCAGCCCGAGGCGAAGCCCGAAGGCGGCAAGCGGGAAAAGGGCCGGGATAAGGCTAAGGCGAAGAGTGAAACTATCGCTCCCGAAGCGGTGACACCCGCCGAGGAACAGGCCGCGCCCGAACCCAAGCCGGAGGTAAAACCCACGGCCGAAGCGCCTGCCGCGAAGAAGCCGAAGAAGGGCGAGGCTGCCGCACCCGCGGAGAAGGCAACCGAAGACAAGGCGGCAGCCCCGGAAGCTGCGCCCGCCGAAAAGCCCGCCGACGGCACGGCCGCAAAGCCTGCCGCCGAGCAGCCTGCCGGCGAAAAACCGGCTGCGCCCAGCACCGACACTGCCCAGCCTGCGCCGGATGCCAGCGGCGCTGAGCAGGTCGAGCAGGCGATTCCGGCACCGGAAAAGGTTTCTCCCGAGGAACTGGAGCGCCGCAAGAAGGTTGCCGCGGATCCGGCCAAGAGCAACGAGACCGTCGTGCTGCCGGTTGAGAATGGCGCGGCCGTGCTCGACAGCGACAAGGATGCCGATCGCAGCAAGGGCCGCGAAAGCCGCCGTGATCGCGACAAGCTGCGGGCCGAGAGCCAGGAGGTGAAGGTGCCGACCTCGGATGCCGATGCGCAGGCCGCTGCAGCTGCTGCTGCGCCGGCGATAAAGCTCGAGGCAGTCACCAGCGAGAAGGGCACGAGGCTCGACACGCGGCCGCAATTTGCCCGTCCCGAGGGAGCGCGCATCGACGACCAGACCGACGATACTCGGGTGATTATCCAGTACAATAATCAGATCATCGTGCGCAGCGACGACGACAGACGGTTCCTGCGCGACGGTGAACGACCGATCTATGAAGAGCTCCCGGACAATCGCTATCGCGAGACCATCACGCGGCCGGAAGGCTATCGTATCGTCACCATTCGCAACCGCTACGGCGACATCATCCAGCGGTCGCGCGTCGATGCCCGCGGGCGCGAATACGTGCTCTACTACTCACCTGATCTCTACGAGGATCCTGATCGCGGCTATTTCGACGACCCGGGCGCTGATCTGCCGCCGATGCGGCTGCGTGTCCCGCTCAGCGACTACATCATCGACACCAGCAGCGATCCGGATCGGGACTATTACGAGTTCCTCAGCGAGCCGCCGGTCGAGCAGGTGGAGCGGGTCTATTCGCTTGACGAGGTGAAGTACTCCGCTCGTATTCGCGACAAGGTGCGCCGAATCGATCTCGATACGATCACCTTCGCGACCGGCAGCGCCGAGATCCCGATGACCCAGGCACGCACGCTGCGCAAGGTCGCCGACGCAATCAACCAGGTACTCGAAAAGGATCCGAGCGAAACCTTCCTCATCGAAGGCCATACGGATGCGGTCGGCTCCGACCAGAGCAACCTGATCCTTTCCGACCAGAGGGCGGAATCGGTCGCCAACGTGCTCACTGACGTCTACGGCATAGCGCCGGAAAACCTGGCGACACAGGGCTATGGCGAGCGCTACTTGAAGGTCAATACATCAGAGCCGGAGCAGGAAAACCGCCGCGTCACTATCCGCCGCGTCACGCCGCTGGTTCGTCCGGTCGCCGCCAAACAGTGAACGATGTTGCCCCTCTCCATTCGTGGAGAGGGGCAACTGGACTGGCTGTCCCACACTCCATGTGAACAAAGGTTGGATAGGGACGGCATGCGGGCTTCGAGCACCTGCCGCCCCCATCCTGCCGGTTCTACTCGCCGGCTTTTCTGGCCGCCTTTTCGATGACGTCGGCAACTTTTTCCGGTTGGGATGCGAAGACGGCGTGGCTGGACTTGATCTCCGTCACTTCGCTGCCGGCGCGTTTGGCCATGTCACGCTCCAGTTCCGGGTTGATGGAGCGGTCCTCAGTGGCGACGATCGACCAGCTGGGCTTCGTGCGCCATGCCGGCTCTTCTATCTTGGCTGCGAAGGCCTGCTTTGCGGCGAAGACCTGCGACTTTGCCAGGAAATCGGTCTCGGCTTTTGGAAGGTCGGCGGCAAAATCCGCCGCGAAGGCGCCGGGGTCAAGATAGAGATATTTGCCGTCCTTCGTTTCCTTGATGTCCATGCTGCCGGCCGGCTTCGAGCTGGCGAGGCTCAGCAGGCTTTCGCCCTTGTCGGGCTGAAAGGCTGCGACATAGACGAGACCCGCAACATGGGGATCGTTACCGGCTTCGGTGATCACCATGCCGCCGTAGCTGTGGCCGACGAGCAGCGTCGGTCCTTCCTGAAGGTCTAGAACCCGTCTCGTCGCGGCCACGTCGTCATCGAGCGAGGTGAGCGGTTCCTGGACGATGGTGACGTTGAAGCCGCGCTTTTCGAGGATTTCGGTCGCCTTGCGCCAGCCCGAGCCGTCTGCCAGGGCGCCGTGGACGATCACGATGTTCTTCACCGATGCTGCCTCGGCAGCAAAAGCAATTCCGGCGGTGGCGAAGGCGAGGGCTGCGATGAAAGTGAGATGCTTGTTCATGGGTTTACTCCTTGTGGGCGATGTTGAAGCCTTTAAATGGAACGGTGTCGGATCAGCCGAAGGTGAAGGCGTAGGCTTGGACGCCGGGATCGAGGAAGCGGATCTCGAAGTTGCGGGCAGCGACGGTGCCGGACTGCCGCACGAGCTGGTAAAGACGCGTCGCGGTGACGGCGCCGTTGCCGTCGGCATCGATGTCGGAGCCGTGGTCTGCACCCGGAGCCTTGCCGTCGATCTTCACCTGGAAGCGGACCGGTTTAGCTTCATCGCCGGGTCCGAGAACGAGATGCACGTCACGGGCGCTGAAGCGATAGGTGATGCCGCCGCCTGCCTGATCGAGCGTTGCCTGATCCTTACCAACGGTCCAGGTTCCCGATAGGCCCCAGCCATTGAGGCCCGGCTTGCTGATCGAGTAGTTCTGCGGAGCATCCGCCTGCAGCCCCTCGGGTGAACTGAAGTTCGTCGCCTGCTCGTAGCCGAGATAGGTCTCGCCGGAGCGGACGTTGCCGAGATCGGGACCGGCTTCCACGCCTTTGGCATCGGGGGCGACCGGCGCGCTTGCGGTCATTTCACTTCCGGCCTCGCGCAGCAGGTCCTGAATGGCCTTCTCGGTCCTGCCGTAATTGCCTTCGCCGAAGTGGTGGTAGCGGATCTGGCCCTTGGCATCGATCAGGTAGGCCGCTGGCCAGTAGCTGTTCTCGAAGGCGCGCCAGATCTTGTAGTCATTGTCGACGGCAACGGGGTAGCCGATCTTGAAGTCACCGATCGCGCTTTTGACGTTGTCGATCTTCTTTTCGAAGGCGAATTCCGGAGCGTGGACGCCGATCACCACGAGACCTTGATCGGCATATTTTTCCGCCCAGGCCTTGGTGTAGGGGATCGTTCGAATGCAGTTGATGCAGGAATAGGTCCAGAAGTCGACGAGGACGACCTTGCCGCGCAGCTCTTCGGTGGTCAGGGGCTTGGAGTTCAGCCATTCGACTGCGCCGTCGAGCGAGGGCGCATAACTCTCGATGGGGAGATCGCTGCGGAAAGGCTTCTTTGCATCGGCCGCGACGATCGTCGCGTCGTTGCTCGCGACCTCAGAGGGTGCACCGGCGAGCTCCTTTACATGCAGCCGGTCGAGCACGGCCTGCTCCAGAGACGCGGTGCTGGCATAGGAGAGGCGGGACAGCAGGCTGGTGTCGAGGCCGAGGGCGATGATGGCGACACCTGTGAGCACGGCGGCGCCGAGCACCTGGCGAATGCGATCACCAAGACCGAGCGAACGCTTCATGGCCGCAAATATCTTTCCGCCGACCGACAAGGCGACGGCAAGGGAGGTCGCCGCACCGGCTGCATAGGCCGCGAGCAGGAAGCTCGTCTGCAGGTTGGCGCCCTGCAGGGCAGCACCGGTCAGAACAAGGCCGAGGATCGGCCCGGCGCAAGGCGCCCAGAGCAGGCCGGTAGCAACGCCGAGAATGAGGGCGCTCCTGACCGTCGGCGCCGTGCGTCCGCTGCCGCTGGCGTTCACGAGGTTATTTCCCAGGTCGACGACCGGACGGGCAAGGGTGCTGGCAAAGCGCGGCGAAAGCAGGCTCACGCCGAAGAGTGCAAGCAGGACGATTGCGGCAAGGCGTCCATATTCATTGGCGCGAATGGCCCAGCTGCCGCCGACCGCGGCAAGGGTGGCAACGAGAGCGAAAGTGGCGGCCATGCCTGCCAGCATCGGCAACGTGCTTTTGACGAAGGGCTGGCCGGCGCGGGCGAAAACGAAGGGGAGGATGGGGAGGATGCAGGGGCTGAGAATGGTCAGCACGCCTCCGAGATAGGCAATGATCAGAAGTGTCATCATCGTTCCCTTTGAAACCGATTGATCGGGCTCTGGACGGCGATGGGCCTGAACCAGCAACGGCGCGATGTAGCCGGGCGGAGGTATCTCGGATGTGTCTGGTTTGGCGGGAAAATGTACCGAACTATTGCGCTGGAGCGCAGGTGATACAAAAGAATACAAACTGCCCTATCCGCAGAGGGGATGGCGTATCCGGCGCTCGGACAAAGGCGGGCAGCGCAATTGTATCAGAATGTATCTCGGCGGGCCGGGGCTACATTCGCATTCAAAAACCGCGGCTTATGACATACGAGCGATACAACCCGACCGTCTTTTAAGCACCGTGATCCATTCGACAGGAGAGACCGATGTCCGAGCAAATCAACCACCACCGCCGCCGCTTCTTCGGCATGACAGCCATCGCCCTTGCGGCGTTCGAATTCGGCGTAGCAGGCGCGGCCTCCGCCCAGCCGGCGCCGGCTTCGCCCGCAGCCTTGCCTGATGTGAAGGCTGGAACCCACACGTCCTTCGAAGCGCTGAAGCAGATCAAGACCGACGTGCTCGATATCGGCTACGCCGAAGCCGGCAAGGCGGATGGTCCTGTGGTCCTGCTGCTGCACGGCTGGCCCTATGACATCTATAGTTTCGTCGACGTCGCGCCGCTGCTTGCCTCGGCCGGCTACCGGGTGATCATACCTTATCTGCGCGGCTACGGCACGACGCGGTTCCTCAATGACAAAACACCGCGCAACGGCCAGCCTTCGGCGCTCGCCGCCGATATGATCGCCCTGCTCGATGCGCTCAAGATCGAGAAGGCAATAATTGCCGGCTACGACTGGGGCGGGCGGACAGCCAATATCATGGCCGCGCTCTGGCCGGAGCGCTGCAAGGCCATGGTATCGGTCAGCGGCTACCTGATCGGCAGCCAGGCAGCCAACGAGAAGCCGCTTCCGCCGAAGGCCGAACTTGCCTGGTGGTACCAGTTCTATTTCGCCACCGAGCGCGGCCGTCTGGGCTATGCCAGCAACACCCATGATTTCGCAAAGCTCATCTGGCAGACGGCCTCGCCGAAGTGGAATTTCGACGATGCGACCTTCGACAGATCCGCCGCCGCCTTCGACAATCCCGACCATGTCGACATCGTCATTCACAATTATCGCTGGCGCTTGGGGCTTGTCGAAGGCGAGGCCAAGTACGACGCCTATGAGAAGAAGCTGGCCGCCTTGCCGATGATTTCGGTGCCGACGATCACCATGGAAGGTGATGCAAACGGCGCGCCGCATCCGGAGCCCTCCGCCTATGCCGGAAAGTTCTCCGGCAGATACGAGCATCGCACGATCGGTGGCGGCATCGGCCATAACTTGCCGCAGGAGGCGCCACAGGCCTTTGCGCAAGCGGTGATCGACGTCGATCGCTTTTAGAGGCGGCATCAAGCCGCAGAGCCTCGTTGCTCCGACCGGCGGAATATGCGTAGGTCGCGTCTTGCGCTTCGGCATCATGACCGAGGCGGTGGGCGCGGCCATAGCGTTGAGGGATAAGCAAATATGGATCATGTCGATCATATCCTGATCGTCGACGACGATCGTGAAATCCGAGAGCTGGTTTCGGGCTATCTGCAGAAGAATGGCCTCAGGACCAGCGTTGCCGCGGATGGGCGCCAGATGCGCAGTTTTCTGGACTCCAATGCAGTCGACCTGATCGTGCTCGATGTGATGATGCCCGGTGACGACGGATTGGTGTTGTGCCGCGAACTGCGCGGCGGCCGGCACAAGGCAACCCCGGTCCTGATGCTGACAGCCCGCACCGACGAGATGGACAGGATCCTCGGGCTGGAGATGGGCGCCGACGACTATCTCGCCAAACCCTTTGCCGCGCGCGAGCTTCTCGCCCGCATCAAGGCGGTGCTGCGGCGCACGCGCATGCTGCCGCCTAACCTACAGATCAGCGAGGCGGGACAATTGCTGACCTTCGGTGACTGGCGGCTCGACACGGTCGCTCGCCACCTCCTCGACAAGGAAGGCACCGCGATAGCGCTGAGCGGCGCTGAATACCGCCTGTTGCGTGTCTTTATCGACCATCCGCAGCGGGTGCTCAATCGCGACCAGCTTCTGAGCCTGACGCAGGGCCGCGACGCCGAACTCTTCGATCGCTCGATCGATCTTCTGGTCAGCCGCTTGCGGCAGCGGCTGGGAGACGATGCGCGCGAACCGACCTACATCAAGACGGTGCGTAGCGAAGGTTATGTCTTCTCGGTTCCGGTCGAAATTTCGGAGCCGCGCCAATGAGGGCGGGGATTCCCATGCTTTCGGGCCGTGTGTGGCCGAGAACGCTGCGGTCGAGGATCTTTCTCATCCTGCTGATCGGCCTGGCCCTCGCTTATGGGCTTTCCTTCAGCGTTCTCTACATGGAGCGCTACATGTCGGCCAAGGCGGTAATGCTCGGGACGCTGGAGAACGACGTCGCAACGTCGGTTGCCGTTCTCGATCGGCTCCCGGCGGCCGAGCGCGGCGACCTTATGGAGTGGCTGAGCCGCGGCAACTACCGTTTCGAGCTCGGGCCTGGCCTCGCCGGTGTGCCCGACACCTCCAGCAAGGGCAGGGAGATCGCAGGAAAGATAGAGGCGGCGGTCGGGCACCGCTTCCCGATCCGCATCGAACGAATTCCGGGCGAGATGAACCGGCTGCAGGCACATATGACGCTGAGCGATGGCAGTCCGCTTACCATCGATGTGACACCGAGAGGCGTTATGCCGATCGCCGAATGGCTACCCTACGTCTTCGCCGTCCAGATGACGCTGCTCATCCTCTGCGCCTGGTTTGCGGTTCGTCTGGCAATCCGGCCGCTCGGCGAGCTTGCCGCCGCCGCAGAAGCGCTCGATCCCGATAAGGACGGTCCCGGCTTGAGCGAAACGGGGCCGAGCGAAGTGGCGCATGCGGCGAGGGCGTTTAATGCGATGCGGGAGAGGATCGCTCATTACCTCGAAGAGCGCGTCCAGATACTGGCGGCGATCTCACATGATCTGCAGACGCCGATCACCCGCATGCGGCTGCGCGCCGATATGGCGGAGGATTCGCCCGAAAAGGACAAGCTCGTGAGTGATCTCGCCGAGATCCAGCGCCTCGTGCAGGACGGCATAGCCTATGCACGCAGCGCCCACGGCAGCGGGGATAAGAACGCCCGCATCGATCTTTCGTCGTTCATCGACAGCATAGCTTACGACTATCAGGACACCGGAAAGGCCGTCACGGTCGTCGGGCTGGTTGAGGGTGCCGCCTTCACCAAACCGCATGCCCTTCGGCGCATCCTGTCGAATTTCATCGACAATGCCCTGAAATTTGCCGGCTCCGCCGAGATCAGCGTCGGGCATGACGCGGAAGGGCATGTCGTCATATCGGTCATGGATCGCGGGCCCGGAATTCCGGACGATATGCTGGAAGCCGCCATGCAGCCGTTCTTCCGGCTGGAGCAATCTCGTAACCGGGAGACCGGCGGCACGGGCCTCGGCCTGGCGATCACCCAGCAGCTGACGACCAAGATCGGCGGCTCACTCAGGCTCTACAATCGGGCAGGTGGCGGATTGGCCGCGGAAGTCACTCTTCGGTGACCTTAGGGCCGCCGGAGGTTTTTCCGGCGGATTTGTATGGAAGAATGTCCCGGATACCCGATGCTACGTTTTGTGACATTTCGGAAGATTTCGGAAACATGCAGGATATATCGGCCGGTCAAAACTCACTTCGTCAACCCGGCCGCAGCAGCGATTTCTTCGTGTTTGGCGGCCAATCTACGGAGTGTTTCCATGACAAATATCGAAAAGGTTCTCTATACCGGCAAGACCCGCACCACCGGGGGGCGTGACGGCGCTTCGCAAAGCGACGACGGCCAGCTCGACGTGAAGCTCTCGCCTCCCGGCACCGCGCGGCCCGGCACCAATCCCGAGCAGCTTTTCGCCGCCGGCTGGTCCGCCTGCTTCATCGGTGCGATGGGCATTGCCGCCGGCAAGCTGAAGATTAGGCTTCCCGCGGAGACTGCGGTGAATGCCGAAGTCGATCTCGGAACGACGGACGGCGACTATTTTCTGCAGGCCCGTCTCAAGGTCAGCCTGCCCGGCATCGAGCCGGATGTCGCCAAGGCGCTTGTCGACGAGGCGCACCGGACTTGCCCGTATTCGAAGGCGACACGCGGAAATATCCATGTCGAGCTGAGCATTGCCTGAAGGCGGCAGAAGAAAGGAAATAGGCGAGGCCCAGCCGGGCTTCGCCGATGGAGGGTCCAATGAGATTGATGATCATCTGCGTTCTGGCAGCTGCGGTCTTCGCCGCCCCCTGTATCTTCGACATCAGCTCGCACGAGCCATCGCCACTTGCAGGCCTTGTAACTGTGGCTTCCGCGGTTGAGCAACCGTTTTTCTAAATTCAGCAGGGAGAATGACAGTGAAACTCTATCAGAACGAAATTTCTTCTGCGACCTCGAGGGTTCGGATCGCGCTGGCGCTCAAGGGGCTGACGGCAGAGGCACTGCCGGTGAGCATTCTCGGAGAAGATGCCGAAAGCCGGCAGGCCGGTTATCGAAGCGTCAACCCGCAGGGGCTGGTGCCCGCCTTGCTGACGGACAGTGGCCAGCTGATCACCCAGTCGCTGGCGATCGTCGAATATCTCGACGAGGTTCAGCCCGAGCCGCCGCTGCTGCCCGATGCGGCTGAAGGCAAGGCGCAGGCCCGTTCGATCGCGCTTGCGATCGCAGCCGAGATCCACGCGCTGCTGCCGCCGCGGATCGGCCTGCATCTCAAGGCTGTCTTCCAAGCCGACGCCGACGCCGTTGCCGCCTGGAGCCGTCATTGGGTCGGCGAGGGAATGGCCGCGGTCGAGACGATGATTGCCGGCCGCAGGAATGGCGCTTTCGCCGTCGGAGACCGGCCTGGCATAGCCGACATCTTCCTCTTTCCACAGGCGATCAGCGCCCGGCGGATGGGTTTCGACCTTGCCCGGTGGCCGAATATCGCGGAGATCGTCACCAAGCTGGAGACGATACCGGCTTTTCAGCAGAATGCGCCGGCGCCGAGGAAATGATCCGATTGGTGAAGACGCAGCCAAAAAGGATTTCGTTCTCCACACGACGTCATCCTCGGCCTTGTGCCACTGCTGTCCGGTTTAAATTCGTCACCATTGGAGGCTCATCTGGTGGAGATGGTGTGGCGGAGTGGCGGTGGGTTGCAGCAGGCGGTCGATCCTGCGGCGGTGCATGAGATTGGCGCGCACCAG
>NZ_LYPL01000040.1 GCF_001662075.1 Rhizobium bangladeshense | reverse complement strand
AGAACTCGATCCTGACCGAACGCAACCAGCCGCTGAACGAAATCTCGGCGTTGATGTCGGGTTCGCAGGTCAATCAGCCGAATTATGTGAACTCGCCGACGACACAGCTTCCCACGGTCGACCAGGCCGGCCTGATCAACGAAAACTACAATCAGAAAATGGGGCAGTACAATCAGGAGGTCGCCAGGTCGAATGCGGCCATGGGTGGCCTGTTCGGCCTCGGCTCGGCACTGCTTGGCGGCTGGGCAATGTCCGATCGACGGTTGAAGCAAGCCGTTCACCGGATCGGCGAAACAGCGTCCGGACTGCCAGTCTACGAATACGAATATCTCTGGGGCGGCGGCCGGCAAGTCGGCCTGATGGCCGATGAGGTCGAGACGGTCGCTCCCGGCGCCGTCGCCGTTGGTCCCGGCGGCTTCAAGATGGTCAATTACGCGGGGGTTCTGTGATGGGCTTCATCTTCGGCGGCGATACAGGCCAGACGCAGGCGGATGTCACGGACGCCCGCAAGCGCCTCGCAGCGGTGATGCTGCAGCAGGGCACCGACACAAGCCCGATCCAGTCGCCATGGGAAGGCGCGGCGCGGATGGCGCAGGCCCTGATGGGCGGCCTCGCGGTTCGCAATCAGGCAAACCAGCAGCGGACCGCAGACGCTCAGGCAATCTCCGCCATCACTGGCCAGCCTTACACGCCTCCTGAGCAGCCCAAGGGCTTCTTGTCATCTCTGTTCGGTGGCGGCAACAAGCCATCCAATCCCGGCGCAACGGGCTCGTCTATGCCGAAGGTGGACGCGTCCGGAAATGTCGCCGCCACGCCTACCAATAGTGAGCTGCCGTCTTCCTTTCTTGCCGCGGTCAACAGGACGGAGGGGGCAGGGGATTACGATACTCTCTTCGGACACGCTCAAAAGGATGGGCCATTTGCAGGCACGTCCGTTTCCAGCATGCCGATCAGAGACGTCTTGGCCTTCACCGATCCGAGCGGCCCCTATGCTCAATATGTCAAGGGCAAGGTTGGTCGTGTCGCCACGCCTGTCGGGAAGTATCAGACAGTAGGCACGACGCTGCGAGGCGCGGTGAGTGCCCTTGGGCTTGATCCGAACGCTCCCTATGATAGGGCCACACAAGATCGGGTGGCGTCTTATCTCGCTCGCCAGCGTATCGCTTCCGCCGACACACTGCCTGGGAAGATCCAGGCGCTGCGATCTGAGTGGGAGGGATTCAAGAATATTCCCGATGCCGAAATGGCGCAGATCGTGGCTGATCTTGAATCCGGCGGTGTGGCCACCCCCGCCGGTGCCCAGGTCGCAAGCGCAACCCCAGCCATCGCTGCACCTCCTTCGCCGGTCCAGCCGCCGGTCAACCCTCCTCCAGCACCTCCGACGCCGGGTTATCGCGACCCGATGGTGACGACGGCCGGACGTCCCGACGCTCCACAGCCGCCGCCAGCCGCACCGGGTGAAGTTGCAAGCCTCGACCCTTCGATCGGCATTCCCATGCCTGGCGCTGCTGGGCAGATGCGCGCATCCGATCCGGCGCAGGTCATGCCGCCACGGGCTAGCCCCCAGGCTGCTTTGCCGCCGCTCCCGACGTCGACAGTCAGCGCTGATCCGAACGTCGCCGCCGTGCCTCAGCAGGCGTCGCCTCAGCCCGCGCCGGTGAGGTTGGCCCAAGCGCTCGACAATGCGCCGCAGCAGGCGCCGAACCCCATGGCAAACCCGCGCGTTCAGGCGTTGGTGCAGTCGATCATGAATCCTAATGCATCGCCTCAGGTCAAAGCGCTGGCGGCGCAGCAATTGCAGATTCTGACGCGACCGCCTGAGTACGGATTTGAGACGTTGCCCGATGGAACGGTTCTTCGTTCAGATCCGCGCACTGGGACGCTTACGCCCGTTTATCGCTCTGAAATGTCGCAGGCTGATCAGGCGAAGCTCGATTTCGAGAGACAGAAATTCGAGCAGGAGCAGGCAAACCGCCGGACTCTCACCGCAGCTGAGCAGGCAAACATCGATCTGGAACGGCAAAAGTCCGACTTCGAGAGGAACAAGCCGGTGGTTGTCCAACCTGGCGAAACTCTGTTCAGTCCAGGTCAGGAGCGCGTCGTCTATCAGGGCACCGGCTACAAACCCGAAGACGTGTCGAACCTCCGCAAGGAGGTCCAGAATCTTCCGACCTACAAGAGCTATCAGCAGGCAGCGCCGGTTTACCAGTCGATGATCGACACGGCGAAGACGGACAGCAAGGCGTCTGACCTGAACCTTGTCTATGGCCTCGGCAAGATCATGGACCCGAACTCGGTTGTCCGTGAAGGCGAAATGGTCATGGTCAACAACACCGCGAGCCTGCCGGACTGGTTCTCGGGGATAATCAACAGCGTCAACGGTGGCCAACGGCTCACGCCGGAGACGCGCCAGGCAATCCTTGCCGAGGCGCGCAGCCGCATGGGCGCCTATCGTGGCGCGCTTGATAACGATATCGGTCAGTATAGCGGCATCATTGGCCGACGCGGCATGAACGAGGCCGATATCCTGCCGACGCTCGGAGATATTGCAGAAGTGCCGAGCCTGACGCCGCCGCCCGCGGCGGACATAGGTGCACCGCCGGAAGGGGTGCCGGCTGATGTATGGGGCGCAATGACGCCAGCGGAGCGTAAGCTATGGCAGAAATGACACCCGAGCAGCAGAAAGCTATGGCGATTGCCGCCGCGCGTCTGCGTCTCAGCCGAACCCAGCAGACGCAGCAGCCCTCGGCGGTAGACCCGGTAGCAGAGCCGCCACCTCAGACCGGCGAAGAGCTGCGAGCCCGCATTTATGCTGATCTCGACGCCAAGCGCGATAGGCAGCCGGTGCTTGATCGGAATGGCCTGCCGGCCGATGACGCCCTTTCAGTCGCCAGGACAGGCGTCGGCGGCCTCCTCGAGGGTATTCCGATCATTGGCCCGCCCATCCGCTACGGTACCGAGAAGGCTGCAGCAGCGACAGTCGCCGCATTCACGGACGAAACTTACGATCAGGTAATGGATCGTTTGAACGAAGCGACCAGAGCTGAAAAGGAAGCGAACCCGATCATCGATAAGGGGGCACAGATAACCGGCGCCGTTGCCGGGACAATCCCTGCAATCATGGCTGCCCCAGCCGCTTTCGGCGCGGGTGGCGGTAGCTTGCTCCTGCGATCGGGTATCTCTGCGGGCACCGGCGCCGCCATTGGGGGCGCAGATGCAGGTGTTCGAAGCGGCGGTGACGTCGACGAAATGTGGCATGGGGCAAAATGGGGCGGCCTGTTCGGATTAGGCGGCCCCATGGTCGGAAAGGTCATCGGGGCTGGAGCCAGGTCGCTGGCCGACGCACTCCGCGCGCGCACGGCTGCCAAAGTCGCTGGCATGGACCCGCAGGCGTTCGGTTACTTCCGGCGCGCGGTCACTGATGACGGTCTCGATGCGTCTGCGCTGCCGCGCAGGCTCACAGAAATGGGTCCTGAGGCTATTCCGGCGGATCTGGGCCCGAACCTTCAGAAGCAGGCCGGCGCGCTTGCCGCAACGCCGGGAGAGGCACAGGCGACGATCCGAAACGCGCTCACCGACCGCCAGGCCGGCGCAAACGCTCGCATTGGTCAAACCATCGATGAGACGATGGGTCCAAACGTTGTTCCCTCGGAAGTCAGGGCCGGAATCGAAGCCAATCAGGATATGTTCAGCCCTCACTATCGCGAAGTCTTCAGGGGAGCCCGACCTTACGACATGAGTCCGATAGCCGAAGCGATGGAAGCTGATATCAGCCGCCTTCGCGGTCCGGCGCAAGCCCGGTTGCGGCAGGTTCGCGATATGCTGAACGTTGCGAACTCGAACGTCCTTTCCACAGATCCAGGCGTCATGTTCCAGACGCGCCAGGCAATCGATGGGCTTTTGAAGACGGAAATTGATCCGAAGGCCATTGCCACGCTGATGGAAGCCCGCCAGATGCTCGACGACGGCCTTACTCGCGCCGTTCCTCGCATCAAGGAGCTCGACGCGGGATTTTCTGAGTTGGCCCGTCAGGACGAAGCTCTGACACGTGGTCAACAAGTCCTCGACAGTGGACGGACGGCGCCGCGACCCTCCGAATTGGCCGCAGAGGTCGAGCAGGGAGTTCAGCCGCAGGGGATGCAGATCGGTCCGTCTGCGGTCCCGCTGCGTCTGTCGCAGGGCGCCCGGGCCGAGATCGACCGCATCGTCGGCACCAACTCCAACGATATCGCCGCGATGAACAAGCTGATCAAAGGAGAGGGCGATTGGAACCGCGCGCGTCTATCTACCCTTTTCGGACCGGAGAAGGCCGATCGGCTGTTCAAGGTGCTCGAGAACGAGCGCATTTATGCCGACACCGCAAACACCGTGACGCGCAACAGCGAAACAGCGGCGCGAATTGCGGCTCAGAATGAGTTGGGCGGCGGTGCCGGTAATTTCGGTGTGAAGGAAGCATTCAAGGCTGGTGGCTTCCTTGGTGCAGCTCGATCGGCGGCTATTGATAAGGCCGACGACATCGTCAAGGCGCTGATCTCGAGTAATACCGGTAACGTCACCCGCGAGAGCCTGGCACGGGCACTTATCGGCGAGCAGCGGGAAAAGCTAGTCGAAGGACTGGTTAGAGCGCAGGGAATGGGAACGACGCCTGCGTTAGTCGACCCTGTTGTCAAAGCCCTGCTTCTGAACGCCGGAACCGCGAGGACGCGATGACGGGTCAATCCAGCAAATAGCGAGATAGAGCAGGGCAGCAAAACAGATGCCCATCACAAATCCCGCATCGAACGACCCCCCAAGGAAGTTACCAATGCCGTCGACCGCCCAGTTGATCCCGTAGAGGATCGCGGTGGTAAGGGCGATGCACGTGATTTGCAGAACTCTCAGCATGGCGCAACCAATACTACAACCGTCGAGGCCTCGCAATTCGCGGGGCCGTTTCTTTTGGAGATGGTGAATGCCCAGAAACCCATCCACCGGCGTCTATTCCAAGCCCGCCGGCACGACGCCCTCAGTCGGTCAGATCATTGACCCGGTTCCGTGGAACGCGCTGACCACCGACCTCGGCAACGAAATCACCAACTCGCTTCCGCGCGATGGCTCTGCGCCTATGGTGTCACCGTTGAAACTCGCCTCTGGCACGGTTTCGGCTCCTGGCATCGGCTTTGCGTCAGTCCCGCAGACCGGCTTATATCTCAAGGGCGGCGGACTATTGGGGTTCACGCAGAACGGCGTTGATATCGCGTTCGGCCGCGCATCGGTCTATGCGGCCAGGTCAGGCGATTACACCGCTCTTGCTACGGATGACAACGCCGTGCTGCGGTTCACTGCGGCGGCGACACTCACGCTCACGGCGGCCGCTACCCTCGCTGCCAACTGGGTCATTACCGTGATCGCCGACGGTGGCGACGTAACGGTTGACCCGAACGGTGCTGAGACCATCGACGGCGCGTCCACGCTCGTCATTCCGAACGGAAATTCTGCTTTCATCGTCTGCAGCGTATCGGCGTTCTTCACCGACAAGGTTCTGACCAGGCTTTTGGCCAAAGCCGACAGTTCCGCCGTCGGAAGTT
>NZ_LYPL01000039.1:0-2500 GCF_001662075.1 Rhizobium bangladeshense | reverse complement strand
TGGAAAGTGCGGCCGTAGTGGGTGACAGCCCCGTACGCGTAGATATCACGATTGTCCTAGAGTAGGGCGGGACACGAGAAATCCTGTCTGAACATGGGGAGACCACTCTCCAAGCCTAAGTACTCGTGCATGACCGATAGCGAACAAGTACCGTGAGGGAAAGGTGAAAAGCACCCCGACAAGGGGAGTGAAATAGAACCTGAAACCGGATGCCTACAAACAGTCGGAGGGGGCAACCCTGACGGCGTACCTTTTGTATAATGGGTCAACGACTTAGTGTAACGAGCAAGCTTAAGCCGGTAGGTGTAGGCGAAGCGAAAGCGAGTCTGAATAGGGCGTCATAGTTCGTTGCATTAGACCCGAAACCGAGTGATCTAGCCATGAGCAGGTTGAAGGTTGGGTAACACCAACTGGAGGACCGAACCCGCATCTGTTGCAATAGATTGGGATGACTTGTGGCTAGGGGTGAAAGGCCAATCAAACTCGGAAATAGCTGGTTCTCCGCGAAATCTATTTAGGTAGAGCGTCGAGCGAATACCCCCGGGGGTAGAGCACTGGATGGGCTATGGGGACTCACCGTCTTACTGATCCTAACCAAACTCCGAATACCGGGGAGTACTACTCGGCAGACACACGGCGGGTGCTAACGTCCGTCGTGAAAAGGGCAACAACCCTAACCTCCAGCTAAGGTCCCCAAGTCATGGCTAAGTGGGAAAGGATGTGAGGATCCCAAAACAACCAGGATGTTGGCTTAGAAGCAGCCATCATTTAAAGAAAGCGTAACAGCTCACTGGTCTAAATAAGGGTCTTTGCGCCGAAAATGTAACGGGGCTGAAGCCATGCACCGAAGCTGAGGATGTGTAGCAATACACGTGGTAGCGGAGCGTTCCGTAAGCTGATGAAGGGAGACCCGTGAGGGCTCCTGGAGGTATCGGAAGTGCGAATGTTGACATGAGTAACGATAAAGAGGGTGAGAGACCCTCTCGCCGAAAGACCAAGGGTTCCTGCTTAAAGTTAATCTGAGCAGGGTTAGCCGGCCCCTAAGACGAGGCGGACACGCGTAGTCGATGGGAACCACGTTAATATTCGTGGGCCTGGTGGTAGTGACGGATTGCACAAGTTGTTCTGGTTTATTGGATTATCAGGGCAGCGGAGCGGTTCCAGGAAATAGCTCCACCGTATAGACCGTACCCGAAACCGACACAGGTGGTCAGGTAGAGTATACCAAGGCGCTTGAGAGAACTATGTTGAAGGAACTCGGCAAATTGCACGCGTAACTTCGGAAGAAGCGTGACCCCAATTTACGCAAGTATTTTGGGGTGGCACAGACCAGGGGGTAGCGACTGTTTATCAAAAACACAGGGCTCTGCGAAGTCGCAAGACGACGTATAGGGTCTGACGCCTGCCCGGTGCTGGAAGGTTAAGAGGAGAGGTGCAAGCTTTGAATCGAAGCCCCAGTAAACGGCGGCCGTAACTATAACGGTCCTAAGGTAGCGAAATTCCTTGTCGGGTAAGTTCCGACCTGCACGAATGGCGTAACGACTTCCCCGCTGTCTCCAACATAGACTCAGTGAAATTGAATTCCCCGTGAAGATGCGGGGTTCCTGCGGTCAGACGGAAAGACCCCGTGCACCTTTACTATAGCTTTACACTGGCATTCGTGTCGGCATGTGTAGGATAGGTGGTAGGCTTTGAAGCGGGGACGCCAGTTTCCGTGGAGCCATCCTTGAAATACCACCCTTATCGTCATGGATGTCTAACCGCGGCCCGTCATCCGGGTCCGGGACAGTGTATGGTGGGTAGTTTGACTGGGGCGGTCGCCTCCGAAAGAGTAACGGAGGCGCGCGATGGTGGGCTCAGACCGGTCGGAAATCGGTCGTCGAGTGCAATGGCATAAGCCCGCCTGACTGCGAGACTGACAAGTCGAGCAGAGACGAAAGTCGGTCATAGTGATCCGGTGGTCCCGCGTGGAAGGGCCATCGCTCAACGGATAAAAGGTACGCCGGGGATAACAGGCTGATGACCCCCAAGAGTCCATATCGACGGGGTTGTTTGGCACCTCGATGTCGGCTCATCGCATCCTGGGGCTGGAGCAGGTCCCAAGGGTTTGGCTGTTCGCCAATTAAAGCGGTACGTGAGCTGGGTTCAGAACGTCGTGAGACAGTTCGGTCCCTATCTGCCGTGGGTGTAGGAATATTGACAGGATCTGTCCCTAGTACGAGAGGACCGGGATGGACATATCTCTGGTGGACCTGTTGTCCTGCCAAGGGCATAGCAGGGTAGCTATATATGGACGGGATAACCGCTGAAGGCATCTAAGCGGGAAACCCACCTGAAAACGAGTGTTCCCTATCAGAGCCGTGGAAGACGACCACGTTGATAGGCCGGGTGTGGAAGTGCGGCAACGCATGAAGCTTACCGGTACTAATAGCTCGATCGGCTTGATCGTTCTCATTGACCATGCTCATCACAAGGCGAACACGCTAGTGTTCGTCCTGAC
>NZ_LYPL01000038.1 GCF_001662075.1 Rhizobium bangladeshense | reverse complement strand
GGTTCGCCGGTGGCACCTTGTGGACCGACTTCCGTGTCCTCGGCGGCGATCCGCAACTAGCAATGGCTGCCGCCCAGTCCGGCATGAACGACTTCCGAAAGATCAAGTTCGCGAAGGTGCCATTCCAAAAATTCAAACCGATACACGCCTACCGCAAACATATGGAGACGCGCGCATTCCTGGCCTCGGAAATGGAGGGTTCACGGACGACAAAGACCGTGGTCGTCACGCATCATGCTCCGTCGGCGCGCTCTATTTCGAACGAGTTTCGGAGCGATCCACTCTCGGCGTGTTACGCGTCTGATCTCGAGAACCTAATTGTCGATACCCAGCCGGCGCTGTGGGTACATGGCCACGTCCATCATCGGAACGACTACTTGGTCGGCGACTGCCGGGTCGTTTCCAACCCACGCGGATATCCGGGCGAGGGGGCGAACTTTGACCCAGCGTTCACCGTCGAAATCTAGGAGCGGCTAGAACTGCAGACCCGGCACATATTCCGACACGTAATCGGGCTTCGGCCCGCCTAAAGACTGAGGGATGTAAGCGAGTCCTTTCCAGCCGTAGGCTTGCTTGAGATGGTCTCGCAGCGCTTTTCGGATGCTTGCGCCCCTCGAAGGGAGATCGAAGGAGCGACCTCCCTCGAGGAGATGAATGGCCGGCTGCGGGCAATCTCGATAGTGCAGGTGATCATCGAGGTTGACCCTCTCGGTCTCCGAGGCGACCAATGAGAATACCCGGAATTCGTCGGCCTCGATCACTCCTGACATTCGGCTCAGCCCCTCCGCGACGGTGGCGTCTTCGGCCAACGAAGAGCAGACGTATGCGACACAGTCGACGCGTTCCGGCTGAGGGTCGTGATGCTGGGCAAGAAAGATGGTGGTGCTTCTCACGAAGCCTTTCGGCGGAAAGAACTTG
>NZ_LYPL01000037.1 GCF_001662075.1 Rhizobium bangladeshense | reverse complement strand
TCACGAAGCCTTTCGGCAGCAAGAACTTGCTCCAGAGCGTGGAGATGCTGACCCGGGCTCCAAACCCGGACGGCGCGTCAGCGAAGCCCAATGCGAAAAACTCGCGGTCTTGAGCAGGGGTGACGATAGCAAAAGACTTATCAGGTGTGTCGGTTTCCTCAGCGAATTTCATGGCAAGGCATGCGCCGGCGGTTTTCATGCCCTGCTCGAACGCTTCGGAACCATGCGATTTCGGATCGAGTATGAGAGCAATCAGATCGTCAACGTCGGAATCAGTCTTCATCGTCATAGCCGTCCCCGTCCCAGTCTTCCTCAACAGCCAGTTCTTCCATGTGCGCCCGAAGCTGTTGGGCGTGGGTAAAGTAGTTATCCTTCACCAAGTCTTGGAAAACTTTGCCGGAAAGACCGCCCAGTTCGATCGGAGCTCGCCCAAAAATATTTCCCACACTTGTAAAAAATACTACTCCGTTGAAAGCGACAAACTTAATGCCGGCGATCTCGTCTAGTTTCTCCTGCACTCCTTCGTCAAAACCCTGCTGCTGGTATCGCACTAAACCGTGGGTGTGCCGAGCAGCGTCAGCCAAGACTCTGTCGACCGTCTCCTCATGGCCTGACTCAAGGTCCTGGAAAGCCCGTTGGAATCCCTCATATGCCGTCGCAACATCGTTGTGGTCGAATTCGAGGTAAATGCGTCTTTTTCCTGCGAGCTTCTTCAGGAGGGGCTCCTGTTTCTCAAAAGGCAATAGGTCTGTGATCGCTTCAATAAACCCGCGGACGTGAGGGTTTATCTCTGTGGGCTTGGACGTGTTGGGGAAGAAAATGACGTCGACCCACTCAGCGCGCGATCCATCAAGCGTGTGGAAGACATCCGGGTTTGCGAGAACGAGGCCATAAGTTGAGGGGCGGCTATGCCGCTCGTTGAACAATTTTTGTTTCTCGAAGTTCCAGCGGATCGTCTTTGGGGCTTTGCCCCAGATTTCGTTGCCTCCGGTCTTCATCTCAAAATGCTGAAATTGGTTCCCGGTCCTGATGACGACGTCGTCGATATACATGCCGATGGCTTGCCACGTGATATGCACGCCCGTCGCACGGAGGTTTCCAAGGAGGACCGCCTTCGCCAACTTGATCAATTCGAAAGCCGCGACGAAAACCTCATACTCGGTTCCGCTCCGACCGTCGGCACCGCCGCCGGTCTTCTGGCAAAGATACTCCTTATGTTCAATAGGGACGTCAGGGTCGTCTAACGGCGTCGTCATTTGTGGCTCCGTGAACCGAGTTACCGTTCTCATAGAAGGTGAAAAGCAAACGTTCGGTTAGCCGATTCTCAACCTGCCGCGATAACTGGGAACGCGCGTCTAAGTCACCGTTGACCGCCGTCAGAAAACCGGATTCTTCAGCGGGCGCAGTCTGCCTTGGAAGCCCCACGAGTTCGACTTCGACCCCGCTTTCTTGACGCACATCTGGATCATACCGCGGTATGAGTTCCCTATCCGGGGGAGAGTACAGGGTTTGATCCGAGTCTCGTTATTGAAATCTAGCATTCCCCACGGCTTCCCGATTGGCCCAAACCGGTCACGTAGGTATCGCGCCAAGCATGCGACTACACGACTACAGTCGACGAACGATACTTGGAAGGTAAGACCATATGTCCGTCTTCGAGGCTGAGGTGGCTCGCCCTACACTGGTCTTCCGAGGGTTGCTCGGATAGGCCGAGCCGATCCTCATCACAGGAGGACGAGCCGTGGCAGATAATAGAGAAGTGTTCGTTGGAATCGATGTTGCCAAACTGAAGAATGGGATTGCTGTCGCTGAATCCGGCCGGGAGGGAGAGGTGCGCTTCTGGGGTGAGGTTGATGCATCGGATGCCAACATGCGCCGCATCATCCAGCGAATAGCCGCAAAGTTTGATCACGTGCATTTCTGCTACGAGGCAGGCCCAACTGGCTACGGCCTGCATCGGCTAATCCGATCACTTGGCCATGAATGTGTGGTTGTCGCTCCCTCGCTGATACCAAGGAAACCAGGCGACAGGGTAAAGACGAACCGTCGAGATGCGCTTGCGCTCGCCCGGCTATTGAGGGCCGGCGAGCTCACCGCAGTGTGGGTTCCTGATGAGGGCCATGAGGCGATGCGGGACCTCGTTCGCGCTCGAGCTGCCGCTGTCGAGACTTTGCGGGTTCACCGACAACAGATAAGTGCCTTTATGCTCAAGCATAGTCGTATCTATCCACGCAAAAAAGCCTGGACGATGCGATACCTTTCTGGCTGCAGGAGCAACAGTTCGATCATCCGGCGCATCAGATAGCCTTGCAGGAAATGGTCGAGGCGGTGCGCGTTTCGAAAGAACGCGTCGGACGTCTGGAGACGGTAATTGAGGAATTCGTCCCGAATTGGTCCCTGGCTCCGGTCATTCGAGCTCTGCAGACGCTGCGAGGGGTCGATCTGATCGTTGCCGTCACATTCGCCACTGAGGTCGGCGACGTGAGCCGTTTTGAAAGTCCGCGCCAGTTGATGGGCTATCTCGGCTTGGTCCCTGGTGAGCGATCAACGGGTGAGACGGTCAGACGGGGCTCGATCACAAAGGCAGGCAACGGTGGGGTTCGGCACATGCTGGTCGAGAGCGCGTGGACTTATCGCCACCCGCCGAAGGTCGGCGCGAGGAAGCTATACCGTCTGGAGGAAGCGCCGCCGAAAGTGCGGGAGATCGCATGGAAGGCTCAGAGTCGGTTGACGGCTCGTTATCGCATGTTGGCCGGACGAGGAAAGCGAACGACGGTGGTTTGCACTGCGATCGCCCGTGAACTGGCGGGCTTCATGTGGGCCGTTGCAAGGGAGGCGCAGACGATCAGATCGTAGTCACCGCACCAGACTTGCAACTCGCGCATGGGCGGAGGCGGGACAACGGCAGGGGAACACCCGTCAGACGCTTTGTGGCCGGCACTGTCCGACGCCCGCAGTAAGATAGGAACAGCCCCGGACGCACAATCGGGAATGCGGTAAGCAACCCGCGCATCAGAGCTTGATCACCGACGTCCTTGAGTTCCGCCTCCACCCATACGCGATCATCATGAGAGGCCCGTTCGCGAGAGCGGCAGCTTCTTCAACATCAGAGCGGTGTGTCGCTCGCACCTTGGGTTCGATGATGCGGAACGCAGCCTTGATGGGCACGGCGACTATTGCGCCATAAGCGGACTTGGGACGTCGCAAGCGGAGAAAAACGAGTTATCCGATCCTGAGGGCGATTCACCCCGAAGCAAGGACCGACGCTAGGCGAAAGCAATCCCATCCACTATTGCCAAAGCCTGTCGTCAAATTGCTCCCGGTACGGGAACAGCGGGAGCAGGCACAGTCGGAAGATCAACCAACAAGCATAAGCGGAATCCGGTCCAAACGGTCCACCGTCGGTCATAAGTCCGTGCGCCACTTCATGCCTGATCGTCGGCCCTGGTTGGGATAGGAAGACGTTTTCGATGTCTGTCACGATGGCGCTTCCAAACACCTCGACAAGCTCAGGCTTCATCTGATCGAACATTGCCGAAATGGTAAGGTCCTGCTGTGT
>NZ_LYPL01000036.1 GCF_001662075.1 Rhizobium bangladeshense | reverse complement strand
TTGGTGGCGTTGTCGAACGTGGAAACGTCGTGGCCTCGTCCTTTTAGCATGTGGCGGATCGAGGCCTCCAGCAGTGGCGTTAAGATGTAGAGACCGCTCACCGGGTCACCCTGAAAGAAGCGGCGAAAACCTCTGCTGTACGTTCGGACCAGCTCTTTCGGCACGAACCCACTGTACTTCAGCAGCGCGGAGAATGTTTCGTCCGTCACAAAATAGCGCTCATTGATCAGCCTGCGTGCTGTCTGAATGTCCCCAGCGGCATATATCTGCCTTCGAATACGTCCCGATTGTGCAATCGACGCCCTGAGGCTTTCATCTGTAGGGGCCGACATCAGATCAACGCCTGGCGAGCGATACGAAATCTTTCCGTCTCGATCATGAAACGAAGCGGAAATGATCGAGGACAACGGGTTGTCGTCGATGCTTCTTATTGCCTCCGCACGAAGCTCTTCCGGGGATGGCGAATGTGACATATCGGCGAAGCCGAAGAGCATGTCGCGCAAAGGTAGGCCCTCGAACGAAGCTTCTCTTTCAGCAATGATTTCCTTCAGATCAATCTCGTGGGAAAAACTTCCCATCTCTTCGGCTATGTTGGTCTGCACATCGACGAGACGATGGCGAAGTTCGCGTCGCCGTTCTTTGACGTCGGGTATCCCGTGCAGTTCGGAGATGGCATCGGCAAGAAGTCCCGCGGCCATCATCGCCGAATTTCCCTCCGCTCGCTGTGCCATACGCACCTGGGTATCGACCGCTTCGAGCCTGCATCGGTAATGGTCAGGCATTGATCCGCCCTGATGGTAAGCCGAGGCGGAAAGCCTAAGGAGATCGAGGCGGTCGTGGTCATCAGCGACGTCGTTCTTCTGCAGCCAACCTTCAGTTGAACCGCCGATATCGAGCGCGGGAACGACATCGTACTGAAGGGCGAGTTTGGCTATGCGCTGCACGTCTCGCAGATTTGTTCCGGTTAATGCGTCGCGGAAAAGCACACCCACCAACTGTCGAGCATCAGCTTCCTCAGGCCTGCCAAGGCCGACGGATCGCATAGTCGCGAGACTTAACGCTCGCTTCAACAGATCGCGAGCTTGAGCGCTATAGGGGGAGTTTGACCTCTCAAATCGGAACTTTTTGGCTCCGGTTGCAACGTCACGGACTGTCTGACAGTAGGCGGAGATCGCCGCAAGGCCAAGATCGACACGCCGCCGGTTCAGAAGCCAGGCAACATCGCAAAGGCGAGCTTTAAGCGTTGTGTCAGTAGCGGTTTCGGCCATCATGGCAACCGCATCTGCCGTGGCTTGGAAGTCTGCAGGTATTGCGGATCGTCTACCTTCCATTTGCACCATCGGCCCATACGGGTCATTGACGTCGTTTGGCCTGAAATGAAAGCCGCACAACGCACTCAGTGCCGCATAGACGACTGCGTAGTTCTCGTTGCCGTCTTCTCCGGCAACTTCCGCCGCTTTCGAGAACAGGTCTTGATACTCGCGGCAGTCAGCGGCGGCCGCTCCGTCGATGGCCCGCTCGAAGTTGACACCGTCAAGCATCTCTGCGGTGATGGAATGGTATCGCGGCCTAGTGGCTACCGCTTCTGCAGGTTGCTCATTGCCGTCATCAGCCGTCATCCCGTCTCACCTTTCCCAGAACGATAGCGAATCGTTGTAGCGCCAAGAATTCGCATTGTACGTTTGAACGCCCTACATCAGAGGTAGCGCGAGTCGGCCACGCACGGAAATGGACCCTCCTGCCTCAGCCAGGCGTCACTTGGCTCCCGCGGCGTTGACCTCATATTTACAAACCGAACCGAAAATGATCTTTGCCCTATGGGGATGACGGACTGAAATGAGCAAGCGACCAAAAGCGACAATCAAGCCCACCCTATTGGTATGGGCCAGGGAGACTGCGGGGTTTGACCTTTCGACCGCAGCCGAAAAGCTTGACGTCGATGAGGAAAAGCTTGCTGCTTGGGAGATGGGTGAAGACCAGCCATCCATTCCCCAGCTGCGAAAAGCTGCTGAGCTATACAAGCGCCCGCTCGCGGTACTGTACCTTCAAGAGCAGCCCTTGACGTTC
>NZ_LYPL01000035.1 GCF_001662075.1 Rhizobium bangladeshense | reverse complement strand
CAGAACGCGAGCGTGTCCGAGGAACTGGCACAGTGGAGGGAATTGGCGGTATCCACCGACTTCACCGCCTAACCTCGTTTTGGTCGGCCCTGGCGACATCCCGCCCGGGCTGACCTCGCTTGGGTACGACAGATACCTTCAGGTCTCCAGGACAGCTCGCTACCGAGTTGTGAATTTTTGCTGCCTGGTGAGAAAGCGATTGCCCATCGGACATTCGGCGGAGCAACGTTAAACGCGGGCCGTAAAGTTCGCCAAGTGGTCGGGGAGTGTGAAATGGCTGCTGAAGCACACGGCATGGACCTTTTGCCTGTTATCGGGCTCCTTGGTGCGGCAATAGTTGCGGCTCCGCTGTTCAAACGTCTCGGCCTTGGCTCCGTCCTCGGCTATCTCGCCGGCGGCGTTGTGATAGGCCCATTTGGCGCTCGCCTGCTCGATGATCCGGCCTTCATCCTGAATGTCGCCGAGCTCGGCGTTGTGATGTTCCTCTTTATTATCGGCCTTGAGATGAGGCCCTCGCGCCTGTGGGGTCTCCGGCGCGAAATCTTTGGGCTTGGGGTTGCGCAGGTTGGACTATGCGCTGTGTGCCTCACCGCAATTGGTGTGTTTACGGGCTTTCCGTTAGCGCCATCTTTCGTCGCGGGAGCCGGTTTCGTGCTGACCTCGACAGCGATCGTTATGCAGCTTCTCGAGGAACGAGCCGAGCTTCCGACACCAAAAGGCCAGCGAATCGTCTCCATCCTCTTGCTGGAAGACATGGCGATCGTGCCTTTGCTGGCATTGGTCGCATTTCTCGCGCCGATCGTTCCGGGAACTCCGGCCGCGAATGAAGGCATAAATTGGCTCGCCATCGGCATCGGGGTGGCGACGATCGCGGGTCTGGTCCTTGCCGGGCGCTATCTCTTGAACCCGCTGTTCGGAATGATAGCCAGCGCTGGTGCGCGGGAGGTCATGACTGCCGCGGCACTCCTCGTGGTGCTCGGCTCCGCCTACGTGATGCAACGCGGCGGCCTGTCTATGGCTATGGGCGCTTTCCTTGCCGGTGTGCTGTTGTCAGAGTCGGCTTTCCGGCATCAATTAGAGGCCGACGTCGAGCCGTTCCGCGGCATTCTGCTGGGCCTGTTCTTCCTGGCAGTCGGCATGTCGCTCGATCTAAGCGTCATTGCTGACAACTGGCGGACCATCCTCTTCTACGTTGTCGCGTACATGGTCGCGAAGGCGCTTGTCATCTACGCGGTTGCCCGGGTCTTCAGGTCCTCCCATTGGGAGGCACTCGAGCGGTCGATATTCATGGCACAAGGCGGTGAGTTCGCCTTCGTGCTCTACACGGCAGCATTGTCGGTCGGTATCATTACCCTCGAACAGAGCGCGATACTGACCTCTATCATCATTATTTCGATGGTTTTGACACCGCTGCTGATCGCGCTCCTGAGTTTCGTGGAGAAGTCCATTCCGCCTTCACTGGAAGGCGCTCGGCGACCGGAGAATCTCAAAGGAAGCGTCCTGATCATCGGCTTTGGCAGAGTTGGGCAGATCGTTAGTCAGCTCCTGCTCGACCGCGGCCATGACATCTCGATCATTGATACCGACGTCGAGATGATCAACACGGCGCGAGAGTTCGATTTCGAGGTCTACTATGGCGATGGAAAGCGGCTCGACATTCTGCATGCAGCGGGGGCTGAACGTACCAAGGCGATCGTCGTTTGTGTCGACAAATCCGAGGACGCGACGCGGATCGTCGAACTTGTGAAGGCAGAGTTCCCCTCCGTCCCAGTCCTGGCGCGCGCGGCCGACCGACGCCATGCGCTCGACCTTCTCAAGGCAGGCGCTGATTTTCACATCCGCGAGACCTTCGAGTCCGCCATGGTTCTTGGCCGAAGGGCACTCGAAACGTTGGGTGCGGAATTGCATCAGATCGATGAAATCGTCGACGGAGTTCGCGAGCGCGACAGCCAACGCTTTCAACTTGAGATTTCCGGAGGGCTGTATGCCGGCAGGCCGATGTTCAGTGGAAAGCGCTCCCGGCAGGAAGTTTCACCGGACGCCTAGCGCTGCTTTTCAACGAACTCTGCCGAGGGAGTGATTGGAGCGGCCCGTCGATGCGCATGCGGGAGCGAGACGGCGTGGCTCGGGTGCAGCATTCTGATCTCGTTAGCGACCAATTGCTGAAGCCGCCATAGTTTTCGATCGTGTATTCCGAACTCCTCGAGATGGAGAACGGTGTTGTAGAGGTATTCGGCACAGGAGCCAGCGTAGCCGCACGCTCTGGCCAAAATCCATGCCACGCGTTCAAGCGGTTGTCGAAGCGCAACCCCATCGCCGGCGATAGGCCCTACCCAGAAACTCAAAGCCTTGATCGGTCCTTTCTCGGTCAAGGTCCTGACCCATCGCGTCGTGTATACGCTTTCTTGGTCCCAAACCTCCCGACGCAGCAGCCGCTCGATCGCCTTTCGGCGGTCAGTTCTCGCGACCTTGAGGAGAAATCCGTCACATCGCCCGCCCCGCTCGAGGGCCATCATTAGCCCTGGCTGCTCAGGCGTGCCCCTCCACGTGAGCAGCTCGAGGCAAAACGATCGGTGCCAACCAAAGGCCGCTCCTCGCAATCGCTCGGTGATCTCGAATTCCGGTTTCCAGATGAGCGAGCCATATGCAAAAATCCAGAGATCACCATCTCCGTTTTCCTCAGAGAACCTAGAAACCAATTCGCCGTAGTCCGCATCAGAAAGTGGTGTCCACCGTCCATCGGGTTCGGGTTCCGGCTCCTCTCGTTCGCAAAGCGCAACGAGCTCCGGTGTAAGAGACATTTCGCGCATAAACACACCTCGAATGCGACTCAGGAGGCTGGCCGCCGCCTATCTTGTGGCTGAAATCATCAGCATGCTAGGATTGAGTTCTTGAATTCAGGGTTCGGCGCTTGTGACCTTGGGTTTCACCGTTGGAGATGTCGGGGCTTTCTGTTTCCCCTCTGGCTCTGCATTGACTGGTGTGGTTCGTCACATACCTCTGACAAGCGCCGAATTGAAAACATTCAGTTTTTCTGAAACCGGCTTCAGATACCATTGGTCGATTCCTCAGATACCCTTGATCAGGTGCGGCATCTACATCGCGTTCCATTGACCAACTCTGCAACCGTGCGGCAAGCCCCTGCATTTCCAAGGGAATTCATGACAGATGTGGCTTACGCCGCGCTGGACCTGAAGAACGAGGCCGGGCCTCCCCTTCCCATTTAACTCCAGTCAGTTTCCTGTCCCCCGCTCCGTCGGACTGATCCGCAGCTATCTGCCGGCGATCGCACTCGGGCGGATAGCTTCGTTCCTCGGGCTCGCCATTAGGTCGAGGCTCCCTTGGGCTAGCCAGGTCCGGCCTCAAACATCAGCGTCCAACACCGGGGGGTGACAAATGCGATTGTTGCCGCGACAGTTGTTATGGATGAAGTGATAAGCGTTTAGCTCTGGTGTTGTGGAATATTCCTGAGCGACTTACGTTAGTTTAGCGCGAAGATTCGCGGCGGGATGGTATATGAAAGTTGAAACTCAGGAACACGTAGATACCGCCGATACCATGAGGGTCGTAAATTGGTGCACGCGATCGGACATCTCACCGCTTCGCTACCCTGGCGGGAAAAGAAAACTCGCACCGTTAATTGCAGACTTGATCTCGAAAACGAATATCCGGCCAGCTCTGTTTGTTGAGCCCTTTGCTGGAGGGGCATCGGTTTCGATCTCGCTTCTCGAGGCGAACCACGTCGATACGATCGCGCTCGCGGACGCTGACCCTCTCCTCTCCTCCTTTTGGGAGGTCGTGTTTTCGCCTCAGGCGGAGGCACTCACCAACATGGTCTACGATGCTGACGTGACCCTGGACGAATGGAAGCGCCTCAAGCATGCCGATGTCGCGACAGGCCTTGAAGCGGCCTACAAATGCCTCTTCCTGAATAGAACCAGCTTCTCCGGCTCCCTCAACCGCAAGGCTGGACCTATCGGAGGCATGACCCAAGCCGGGGACTACAAGATCGGCTGCCGCTTCAATCAGTCTAAGCTGGCAGAACGAATCCTCGAACTTTCCCGTCTTCGTCATCGTGTACGGTTTGTCAGAAATGAAAGTTATGCGAAGACAGTCCGTGACATCCGCAGAACAGCAATTTACCGCGACAGTCCCAATAAGGTTTTCTGGTACCTCGATCCGCCGTTTTTCGCGAAGGCGGACAAACTCTATCGGTGCCATTTTGGTCATCGAGACCACGAGACCCTAGCTCGCGCCACCGAAAGCATACCGGGCAGATGGCTGCTTTCCTATGACGACCATCCCGAAGCTCGGAGGCTCTACGGCCGTCATCCCGGCTATGCTCTTGTCAATCTGCAGTATTCCGCCCGGATCGACGAGAAAAACCGACTGGTGGCAAAGGAGATCGTGGTCTCGGATATCATTTCGGAACTCCGGGCAGCAGGCAAATTGCAGGACGGCGCAGAAGTAATTCAGATACCTCGCCGCCGGCAGAATGCGCCGGCTAATATTGAGGTCGTCGAACGAAACATTGCGATTGGATAGAACTTAGATGATCGAAAGCCTCGTCAAAACCATGTCCGCGGGTACAAATCCCCTTAGTGCATTGCTAGACGAGAGCAGTGGATCGGCCCTAGTGGGACACACCATCCACACCTCCTACGACTCCACGATCGTCATGACGAACGACAAGTGGCGGGAGGGAGCCGGTGGCATCCCCATGAACAGCTACCTTCTGGCTTGTAGCGCCGATCCGAAGGACATGGTGGGCGCTCACCCCATCGACAGGAGAATCTTGCTCTTGCGGGTAGTTGGCCGCGCGGAACTCGCGACCGATCGTGACGTGGTGCGTGCAGTGATGGAGCACTTCCAGGACAATCCTGCCACGAAGGACCCGGCATTCCGGATGGACGAACCTATCTCGTTCTCCATGCTCCAGTGGAGCGGCGTCGAATGTAAAATCCTCGGTACATTTTACCTCGACGGATCATCCAAGCTAAACTTCGGCGCTGACGCCGAAGACTTCTTTGCCGCAAGGCATATGACAGTCCGCAAGCCAGGCCCCGAGGCGCTCTCCACGATCGTCAACTTTGTTGACCCTATCAGAAAAGCCAAGGCCGAGAAGGACGCACTCGCGCTGGGAATGAAACGCCCGCCCGCTGCCTTTGAGGTAGGAACGGTCCGCTTTACGTCGTCAAACCAGCTCTCTCTCCGCCCTGGTCAGCCCGCTGTCCCGGTAAAAATCTTCCCCGGAGACTTCTTGGCCCGCAGAACTGCTGTATTCGGAATGACCCGCACGGGGAAATCAAACACGACTAAGACGATGGTATCCGCCGTCGCTCTGTCTGCGTTCGAGTCGGATTCTCCGATTGGGCAGATTATTCTCGATATCAACGGCGAATACTCAAACGCCAACAACCAGGACGCCGGAAGTTCCATCGCCGACGTTTTCTCCGATAACACGGTCCGCTATCGCATCGGTGAAAAAGCAGGTTTCCGGGACGTACGGGTGAACTTTTACGAGAACCTCGAAGTCGGACATCAGTTCATCGTCGACAATCTCAACTCCGACGGCGCTTCTCTGAATGACGATCTCAAGACGTTCGCGTCATGTGATCTCGTGGAGCCAGACAAGTCCAATCCAAGTGTTCATGGGCGCTGGAAACGCCGAGTGGCGCTCTACCGCACCATTCTGGCCGAGGCTGGATTCGAATATCCGAATGGTTTCACCATCGAGTTCGAAGCCAACAAAGCCGCCCTTGCCAAGATGTTCGAACACGTCATTCCAAAGGACGACCACGCAAAATATACGAACGCCGACCAGCGGATCGCCGCCGTCGTCCAGCATTTCGAGTTGACCCCAGGCGGTGTTGGGTATCGGGTTTCGCCGTCTTGCTCTGCGAGATTCTGGTCCGAAGTCCGCAATGTCGAACGTGCGACGACCGGAGGGATAGAAAAAGCCAAGGACGAGAAGTGGCTCAACACTGAGGACGTGGCGATGCTTGCTGTGCTTGTTGGAAAGTCCAGCAAGACCGACGGGCTAATCCGCGCTCTGAACGCCATCAAATCGGCTGCAGCTGGTTTTCACTCGGCCTCGGGGTCTTTCAATATCACCCGGGAAATCTACGACCTGCTCTCTGCTGGCCGCATCGTGATCGTGGACCTTTCGGTTGGAAAGCCTTCCATCAGAGAGACCATGTCGGAGCGCATCGCGAGCGGGATTTTCAACACCTCGTCGGCGCTTTTTCCATCCGGTCAGGCTGCCCCGCGCATCGTTCTCTATGTTGAGGAAGCCCACAATCTCATAGGCAAGAAGGCCGATCTGAACACGACCTGGCCTAGAATTGCGAAAGAGGGAGCAAAGTACGGCATGTCGCTTGTGTACGCGACACAGGAGCCGTCTTCCATCCATCCGAACATTCTTTCGAACACCGAAAACTTTTTCGTCACGCACCTGAACAACGACGACGAGATACGAACGCTTTCGAAATACTACGACTTTGAAGACTTCGCACCCAGTCTCAAGCGCTGCCAGGACGTAGGCTTCGCGAGGATAAAAACGCTCAGTTCGAACTTCACAACGCCGACCCAGATCATGCTTTTTGATCCGGCCGCCGTGGGTAGCAAGTACAGGAACGCCAAGGCTTCGGCATCCAGTTGGTTCTCTCCGCTGAAGACCGGAGCTTGAAATGCCGTACATGAATGAAAGGGCCTCGGCGGGCGGCGGTTTCGATGTTCTAAACGATCCGGAAGTGCAGCGCTTCATCAACTCAGTGCAGACGGTGCAAGACCACAGCGGGAAGATCGATTTGATCCGGCAGCGAATGGTCGATGTCAGCCATCTGGTCAAGGAGTTGGATGAAGGCGTGGTCATGGCAAGCGACGCCTCCCCGTACGAGTCGATCGTCCACGAAAACTTTCCCTCGGTACGCGTCGGGGTCATCAAATTTTCCAACGTTTTGATCTTTGTCGACCAATACAAGCGGCTGCGCGACCGCAACACCGCATTCGTCGACCCCGTCGATATTGCGGAACTCAAAAAGAAGTCAAACCAGAGCAAGATCATACTGCCGGGAGCCGGCATCACCCATGCAGATCATCCCAAGGCGAAGTCGTTCTTTCGAGCATCGGTGTTTGAGAACATATTCCACGCCGAACAGTTCCGTTGCGAAGGCATTAGCCTGTACGACACCTTCGTAGAGCTCCTGAGGCGAAGCGGAAAGGCCAACCAACCAGGGGGCGCGCCGCAGCCGTACGGCGAAGACGCTCAAGCTATCGGTTCCATTGTCATCACGCACGGACGCGAAGGCGTCGTGTTCAAGAACAGATCACCCATAGACGGCGTAGAACTCCCTCAGAAC
>NZ_LYPL01000034.1 GCF_001662075.1 Rhizobium bangladeshense | reverse complement strand
TCGCACCGGCCGCTCGTTAATATCTATAGAACGAACGGTGAAGAAATCGGGAAGAAGCTGCTCAAGGAAGGCTTCGCGCGCACTTGGAGCCCGATGCGGCGCAATGACTGGTGCGAGTAAGGGTGCCCCGACGCAACAAGATTAGCAAGTTAGGGCTAATTGACCATCTTCAGAACCTGGTATTGCGGCGCCATTGATTCAAAAGGTGCCCCGCTCGCTCTTTGCGGGGCATTTTTGCTTCTGGATATCGAAGGAGAAACGTTTGCGACTGAGATGAACCAGAGTGCGGCAACCCCTTTGAAAATTGGCGGTCGATGCGGGCCGAACACAAGCCAGATGATCCGGAGAGCTTGAACCATCGCATTCGCGCCCTACCTCAAAGTGAGGGAGTGAGGGCGTTATGATCCTGTCCCAGATATTCCAAGCACAGACTGTTCTGAATGACGCCGAAGTGGCTCTTTGCCAGAGGGTGTTCGATCAAGTCGTTTTGCTGAAGCAAATCAAAACCGACATTGAGCGTCAGGACCTGGCCAGCCGGATTATCCACTCGTATCAGCAAGGGGTGAAGGACGAAGGCACTTTGCTGAAGCTCATGATTTGACCGGAATTGCAATTGTTTCTCTGAGCTGTCGCGACTTAGTTCGATGCCGCACAATTCCTTGCCAAAAGTGTTGAAATCATTAAGCTGCGGAAAAGAGAGGTGTGTCTTGTCCGCCTACTATTTTCGCATTAAATACGCTGAGCATATTGTCCCCGACTACGAAGGCGGGGAATTTTCAGATCTGGCGTCAGCAAAAGAGGACGCCAGCGAGAGCCTTCGAGAACTTGTCGGCAGGGCCATCCTGTCGAAGGGGCGGCCCGATCTCCCGCTTGCGATTCAGATTTGGGACGCAGACGGTCAGTTTGCTGCCGAAGTCCATATCGATGCAGCGATACCCCAGATCGCCCTCAGAAGCCGGGAGCGATAATGCGGCTGTCTCTTTGACCGAATAAGGATCAGTAGTTCAGCGATCTGGGATGACAATATTGAACGGGACCGTCGCCACGAGTGCGCCATCTTCCGAGGTGATTTCGAAACAGTCGCCGCCGCTCCGTCGCTTTGCCAAGATGGCTTCGGCAAGCATCTCTCGAGCCGCCTCGACTGCCTCGTCGTAAGCTTCCGCAACACTGGCGAACTCAAGGCCATCCGTGTCCAAGTCCAGATCCTCACCTCGACTTAAATGGAAGTAGTATTTCGGCATTGGCTGCTCCTCGCGAGCAGCTAAACGGAAATTTCCCTCCGCGGTTCCATGACGGGAGATGGGCGCCCTCTCGCCGTGTTAGGGATTGCTCCTGTTTGGCGGAAGCTCAGCCATTTGCTTTTCCAGGCGATCAAGATCTGCGATAAACAGGCGTTGCATATCCTCAAAGTTTGCAAGCAACCTAGCTGCCTCACTTGTGCCCATTCCGCCCAGCTCAAGACGGGCTATAAGGTTTTGCTGCCCCAGGATGTGTCGTTCTCCCTCGGAGATGTGGCGCCGGGCCTGTTCCAAGTGCCTTTCCACCATTGCGCGGTCCATGACCGCCTCCCTTGCTGGCCCACTGTTTCAGCAAACGTAGTCGATGCCGATATGCCGCCGGACCAAGCTCGCGGATTTATCGTACCAAATAGTACCAACATCCGAACAATGTGGCTAGTTTATCTTCAACCAGTGTCGCAGCCATGCAACCGCGCCATCGCTGGCCCAAGTTACAATTGCGCCGACCGTCAGGCCCGCAATGGCAATCAGGCCTGAGACCCCGTAGCCGATCGTCTTGATACGCTTCCAATCCTCCAGGGCCGGCTGAGTTGCTGCGTGGTTCTTGTCCACCGTTTCCGTCAGGCTCTTGATCTCCGCGCGCAACGTAGCATCCACCCCGCCACTTATCGCCACAGTCGTATCTAAATGCGCGATCTGCTTTGCCTGCTCGTCGAGGCGTCGATGGATCACCGATCGGCTTTCGTGAGCGTTGTCCTTCTCGTCGCTCACTTCTCCACGAAGGAGGGCAACGTTCTCCTCTATACCCGTAAGCCTGCCTTCAACACGCCCGAGGGCCCGGAGGATATCGTCGTTAGATGTCATCTATGGGGACGCCTTAAATTACGAATTTCGACTTTTCGGATTGCGCTATTCCCGTCACGATGCGGTCGATCATGATCGGGAATGGATGGACAAGCGATATCGGCGTCGAGGCCTCTTGAAGCGCAGCCGATGGTCTGACAACCGAGCCGATCGGCATGACCACGGCGCTAGACCCCTGATAGGTGATGACATTGCCCGCGATGCTAGCAATCGTCTGCGTGCTCAGCCGGGCGAACCCGTCAGGTCCGGAGTAGATATTTAGTTGCTGCTCCGGCCGGAAGATACTGGCGTCGGCGACCGTGATTTGATTGTAAGTCGCTACGCCGTCAGTTCCGGCCTGGACGGTCAATGTCGTGCTTGGCAGCTCCAGCATGCCCGGCCATGCGCCGCCTTTGTTCGCGGACACGAACGCCGCGTAGGTGTCGATCGCCTCGTCGCAGCAAGAAGACGTCTTGCCGAGAATGTCATTGCGACGCCGCCACTTCCCGGAAGCGTCGGTCGCGTCCGCCGGCCAAGTGTTATTGGTAGCGTAGTTTGTAAATGCGACGTCCAGGCCGAGATCATTGGCGCGGATGGTTCCGGTTGCCGGCGACGTCCCACCTGCGAAACTATAGGTGAATGTCGTGCCGTCCACCACGGTGATCACGACATTGCCATTGTAGGCGGCAGGAGTTGCCCCGGAGAGCGTGAGCGTCTGCCCAGATCGCAGCCCGGCTGTAGACGCTAATGTTGCAGTCGCGACTGTGCCTACCGACGTAACTGAGGTTAAGGTTTTCTGCGTTTCGGTGCGGCCGAGCGGTGGGAACGCGACAATTTTGATGCCGGGGTATTCGGCGCGGATGCGGGAGACGAGCGAGCGATAATTGGTGTTGAACCACGTGTTGTAGACAGACGTATCGTTCTGCCCCAACTGGTTTGCGACCACGGTAAACGGCCATTCATTGCCGTTGAAGGCGATGATTTCGCGGATGATGTCTCGGCGCCTGGTGGCGATCGAGGATCCAGAGCCGGTAAATTCGCGGACCGAGCCGGCTCCCGGCATGCCGATGAGGCAATGCGGGATGCGTCCAATGCCGTCGTCCTTGTCAAACCAGCGGCGCAGCCACCCGAGATTTCCGCGGGCATCAGCGGCGGCGCTGAACTCCTGGCGCGACTCGCCAATGCTGTCGACGAAGCCGAGGGCGACCGGCCTTCCATCCCAGTCGCCCTTGGCGACCATGAAATCAGGCCCCCAGTATTGCGGCTGCGCCTGTTGACCATAGCTTGTGTCGAGCGCGGCGGTGCTGTCGGCGAGCGGCGTATCCTTGAAGGCCAGCAATGTCGCATGGTCCGATGCGCCCCACACGCGTTCGCCGCGATGTTTCTGAATGCGATAGACCGGCCATACCTTTTCGCCGACGGCAGTGTGATAAAACAGCCAGATTTCGATTTCGCTTTCCGGCGCGACGTCGGGAATAGTTAGCTCGTCCGTCCAGGTGCCGTTCGTCTGGTCGGCAACCGTCACCGTGTTCGCCCCGGCGAAGGTGCATTGGTAGAAGACGCCGGCGACGCGGATGAACATGGCGTCGGCCACCACGGAATTGCCTGGCGTGCCGATCGTCCCCGTGACAACCGTCTCCTGCGGCGAGTTTCCGCCCTCCGTTGACGCGAAGCCTGACAGGTGGAACCGGAATGTTCGCGTCTTGTATTGCGGCGTGTTGACGACGATTTTGGTGCAGACGTAGTTCGTGCCGGAGGCGGCGGTGACTATGGCGTCGGATGGCATTCGGTTGCGTGAGGCGAAGAACATGTAGCGGTCAGGGTCGCCGCCTCCGCCACCTGTCGGAACTGTGCTCATGCTTGACCAGTTCACCGCACCGGCCGACGCGGCATAGGCCGCCATGGCGCCGTTGATCTCGGTGTAGCTGGTCCCGAGCGCTTGATTGATCCAGGCAAGCAAGCGCCCATTGAACCCGCCATCGGCGGGAATGCCGACCTGGTCGAACAGAGCGGACCAGTCGCCTTCGTAGTTGAGTGATGTCCCGGTGTAGCCGCGAACCGCCGCCTGCCGGTCGCCTTGTGCGCTCGTCATCGTGTCTTGCCTCGCATTTCGGTCTTTGAATTCCCCAGACGCTTACTTCCGGCAGGCCGCGTCTTTGCGGCACTGCATGTTGTTCGCAGCGATGGCCGGCCCGGCGATCGGATCTTGCGAGGCCAGGAAAGCCGCTTTGGGATCGGAGAAGCGCGTAAACTGGTAGCCGCTACCGTTGACCGCATTCGTCTGCTGGCAGCCCGCTATCGCGCATGAACACGCGACAACGCTCGAAAGCAGGAAGATTCCTGAAATTCGCATTGTTCTTCTCCAGGGTGTTGATGCGGTCGAGCGCTTCCTTGGCCGCCTTGATCTGCAGCGCTTGGCGCTCCTCGCGAGCACCCACTAATTTTGAGGGGTAGAAGGCCAAGGCCGCACCGAGAACTAGCCCGAGCACGCCAACTATCGGAAGCTTCAGGCTGTCGGGGATGAGCTTGAGGAGAAAACCACCCATCAGCGTTCGCGCCGCTTGTCGATGTAGAGGTAGAGGCCGAAAAGCGCAGTGCCGATGAGGATGGCAGCCAGGGCATAGGCAAGCGGTCCATCAGTCGGGACGAACTGCAAAGCGCCGCCGGACGCGACGGCGGTCATCGTCGTCGTTACTTCCTTGGAGATGAGCGGAGCGCGCTGCGGAAGCGCAGGCGTGCCGCTGGACTGGATATAGCCACCCTTTGCCCAGAGCCCGGCCTCTGCCGCCCTTCGGTTCACCAAGCCGTTGCTGACCACCTTCTTGCCTTCGATCGTCGTCTTGTTCCACTTCGCCAGCTCGCCAGGTACCGCGGCATAGTTGCCGGCGTTCAGCTTCTTCACCAGCGTCGAGGACTTGAAAGCGCCTACACCCGTGTTGAAAGCGAACATGACGAGGGCACCGAACTGGTTATCGGTCAGGTCGACTTTCACCGACGTTGCGACGGCGCGCTCGCACGGATCGAGGTCATTGCGGAGCCACGCCAATGCCTGGGCCTCGGTGATGTCAGGAGCGCCGGGATAGACGTCCGGTCCCGTATGTCCGTAGCCCTGTGTTGCCGTGCCGCGGATCTTCATTCCCGGCCGCAGTCGTGTCTTCTTCAGGCCCGGCTTTGGATCAGCGTCGTCATAGACGAACGGAATGAAAAACTCCCACTGCTTGAGCGCAGTTTCGGTCGTGGCGTTGACTTGTCGCGCCATCGGGTATGCTCCAGATTGTGAGGGGAATAGAAAAAGGCCCGCCGAAGCGAGCCTCTATGCTAGGTGTCTCAACAACAAGGGATCATCCTTGAGACAAAATTACCGCAAAGTCCTGATCGCATGCACGCCGATTTCAACATAGATACGTCTTGCTGTTTTTGTTTTGCTGACATCCCACTCATGCTCGATGAGTGACATAGCCTGCTCCATCCTTGGAGCCGCCAGCGGGGAGTTTACGGAAAGTTTCACCAAGCTGAGTTTCTTGAAACGCCCGTTACCGATGCCAAATTTTTTTACGAGTTGCTTCATATCACCATCGCAAGCAACCAGTATGGCTTCGTTTTTTTCAGCGGCAACGCACACAAGTTCGTCGGGCGAGCCAGTTGCGATACAATCACGCAAGTAGATGACTTCATGACCAGCGTCGGAACACTTCTTTCCGACGCTATCCGGGACTCCTTCGTCCAAAAAAAATCTAAGTTGCGATTTTCCGTTCGTCACGCCGCCCTATTGTTCCCCAGCACAGCTTTGACATCCTCTACTGTCAGTGTCGGATATTCCTTCACAATCTGCTCGGGAGAATACCCTGCTTCCCCAAATTCCCTTATGCTTCTGATGGGTACGCGTGTTCCCGCGACAACAGCCGCATTGTGCGATACGAGACGGTTTTTTGAGACTCGGCCTATCTGTGTTTCGCTCCGCGCCGAGAGCGCCCGGACATCCTTTTTTGTGTCGGATATGACCCTTTCGAGTGGAATTCCAATCATATACTGGCCGCTTACAACTTCTCTCTGATGACCGCCTTCCGGATCGTCAAAAATCACCTTGCGATTCATGACGTAAAGTGTCGTCCGATGCCACGCTCCGTTGTCCATACTTCCGAGCTTTCCAGAGGCTTTTCGGAGGTGAGAGACCGGAACGTTATGCTGGTTTATAAGCACAGATAAAACTCGAAGAGCGGCAATATCCGTGAATGAATAGACCCGGCTGAACGCAATTCGTCGATTGTCAGCCGCGAAACTCGGAGAGAAAAAGGCTGTTCGATCCCAATACCGGAGACGGTCCACGCTAAGGCCAGTCAGCCGCGAAACCTGCTCTTCGCTGAAAGCCGAAATGACGGTCGCCTTCGAATCGCCGCTCATGATGAAATCTCCCCCTTGTAGGGTATTGTTTGCAGCAAAAGTCGCAAGTGGGCGTTTGCTTCAATGGCACATTCTCATTTGTCGTTTACTGAAGCGTTGAAATCAGGGCAAGTAGAGGAGGCTCATTTGCCAGCAAGACGTTCTGAGCGCTTCGGGCCGACCTGAAAAGAGTAGTGATGGTTCTGGCCGTCGTAGGGCTTATTTACCCATCCGAGCCAAATCTTGAGATAGAAGCCGCCGATGAGCGGCTGGTCACGTTTGAAGCAGAAGAACCGGACGCCCTTGGCCGTCTCCATGACGTACCACTGATTTTTAGGGGTTTCGGTGATCTGCTGCTTGATGATGATGGTGCCGGCCGCCGGCATTCCCAAGAGACGCGATTGCCACCCGTGGGCTGGATTTCGGCAGATCCAGCATGTCCGCTGCCACCAGAGGCGCCAGCCGGCGAGATCGGCGCGATAGCCTTTGACGCCCTGCGCTATCCCACCGTCCAGACTGGCGTCGAGCGTCGAGAACCATTGCAATACGCCAGGCAGCCGCGGGCCGGTCAGGAGCGACAGGGCAGCCAGAGCGGGTGACAGCAGATAGGAGAGCAGCACGAACGCGAGGTTTGCCGGCCAGTAGGCGATGTAGCGGACGATCGACGCGCTCATAGTTGGGCGGCCGCAGCGAAGAAGCCGTCGATCTGCTGCGAGGTGAATCCCATGGCCGCAAATCCAGCCGCCATCATCGGGCTATCCTTCACGAAGGTGCCGCTATACTCAAATGCATCCTGCGTCTCGCCGTCCTGCTGGGCCACCCATGCCTTGACCTGGTCGAGCAGGCCGGAACGCCTGAGCATCAGGCGGAACTGACGTGCTGATACCGAGGAAACCTCGGGTGACACATTCATATACGCGATAACGGCGGGATCGTCGTCCAGCAGGAATTCTTCTGCAGTTCCCGGCTGCGGCTGCTCGAAGAGACCATCGATCGTGCTGTCGGTCGATCGTGAGACAAAAGGCATTATGCAGTTATTTTCCATGCGGGAGGAGTCCACGACCCGGCTAAAGGAACACTGGTCGCCGGCGGTAACGACTCGGGCGGAAACGTAGGCACTATTCAAGTCGCAAGTGGCTTCGCGGTCGGGGGAGGCGACGTTTGGACGAACACCAGCAAGCAGGTTCGCTACGTCTCAGGTGCGTCCGGCAGCATCTGGGTCTGGACGGATGGTTTCTCAGAGCGGAGTTGGTGGTCGCGCTCGAGGAAAACATAAGCCGTAGCCTCGCCTCGGCCTTCGCTCCATTTGGAACCGTGATGGCCAGCAGCGCTGACACAGTTGAGATGGGAATGTTGGTTGCTTCTCTGATGGGCGTGACAAATTGATAGAAGTCACGCGGGTACATGATGAACTGCCGGATATTCGAGCTTGCATCCGTCAGCACCACGCCGATCTGCTTCACGATGGTGTAGCCGGTGAGCAGAGTCGTCGTCACGCCGCCGATCGTCGCCGAGGTTGAGAAAACCACGTCGAAAGACAGGTCGGAATTCTTTCGCAGCGCGTAGGCGAAATAGGTGGCATTGGCTGCTACTGACCCGGCGTCCAGCGAGCCATTGCCAGTCCCCACCGCCCAGGTGCCGCTGATGCGCTTGGTGAAGCTGCTGGCGTTGGAGACGACTGACGATCCCGACCGAGCCGAACCGGCCGCGAAATCAATGTGCGTGTTCGGGTTGGACGCGTTGTTCGCCAGGCGGAGCCCATCAACAAAA
>NZ_LYPL01000033.1 GCF_001662075.1 Rhizobium bangladeshense | reverse complement strand
CTTCAACAGATCCCACTGATCGTCCCGGAGAACTTCACCTTCCATCGCTGACCTCCAAAAGTCAGCGTTGAATCTGATTTGCTCCTCAAACGGAATCCCAATTCGTTAATTTGTCACCACAGCCTAGGCTGGCCCTGCCCATCACGACCTTTTCCACAGCCTGTTTTTGTTAAGCTTTCGTTATCCCTGTTTTTCACAGGAACGCAGCGATACAAACCTGCCGTAACATAACGCACAAACCATCCGTTGACGCGAATTCGGATTCGCGTACTATATCTAGTGTTCAAGGTTCCTTCGATTCGTCAGGATCGCGGGCTAAGACAGGAATGCGGTGCGTTTCGCCATGACGGCGAAACAAAGCCGGAGCTGCCCCCGCAACTGTAAGCGGCGAGCAACTGTCCGATTTCAGGTCACTGAGGCATGATGCCTCGGGAAGGCTAGGGGCAGGGTGCTTCGACCCGCAAGCCAGGAGACCTGCCTTGAACTAGATGTCCACGGGCGGGGTGTCCGGAAGGTCGCGTGCATGAAGCGGAGTGATCCGCGCCTGCTGCGCTGCCCCGAACGTCCGCATGAGCACTTCGGGGTTGAAGTCATGTCGAGAATATCAAGGCCGCCGCCCGCTCAAATCCCGAAAGGGATCATATTGGGCGTTTAAAGCGCCGACTTTGCCAGATCACGATCAAACGTTGCCCGGACGCCGCAAGGCGCCCGATCCCAGTATTGCGTCCCGAATTCTTTGACATCACGAGGAAGATGATGAGCGTTACCGTCTATAGCAAACCCGCCTGCGTCCAATGCACCGCCACCTACCGCGCCCTCGACCGTCTGGGTGTCGATTATAACATCGTCGATATCTCTGAGGATGCCGAAGCACTCGATCGCGTCCGCAGCCTCGGCTACATGCAGGCGCCCGTCGTCATCGCCGGCGAGCGGCATTGGGCTGGTTTCCGTCCCGATATGATCAGCGCGCTCTCCTGACCGGGGAAAGGCGATGGGGCTGATCGTCTATTATTCCAGCCGATCGGAGAACACCCATCGATTCGTCGCCAGGCTCGGGTTGCGCGCGGCGCGCATTCCCGCAAGCGGCGCAGACGCGTTCCATATCCGCGAGCCCTTCGTGCTCGTCGTGCCGACCTATAGCGGCGACGGCGGCAAGGGGGCGGTTCCGAAGCAGGTGATCCGCTTCCTCAACGATGCGGAGAACCGAGGACACATCCGCGGCGTGATTGCCGCGGGCAACAGCAATTTCGGCGAGACATACGGGCTTGCCGGCGACGTGATCTCGCGCAGATGCCGGGTGCCTTACCTCTACAGGTTCGAGCTCATCGGCACGGAGGAGGACGTCGTCAAGGTCAGATACGGATTGGAACGATTTTGGACACGGGAACAACTCTGACGCGGGATGCGGGCGCAAAACCGCATAATAGTTTTGCTCATCCGGGCGGCGAACGCCCTTTGAAAGCGGCGGAAACGCTCGACTATCACGCGCTTAACGCGATGCTGAACCTTTATGACGACGAGGGGAAGATCCAGCTCGACAAGGACCGCATGGCGGCAAAGCAGTATTTCCTGCAGCATGTGAACCAGAACACGGTGTTCTTTCACAATCTGAGGGAAAAGCTCGATTACCTCGTGACCGAGGGCTATTACGAGCAGGAGGTTCTCGACCAGTATTCCTTCAATTTCGTCCGCGATCTGTTCGACCAGGCCTATGCGAGGAAATTCCGTTTTCCGACCTTTCTTGGCGCCTTCAAATATTACACCAGCTATACGCTGAAGACCTTCGACGGAAAGCGCTATCTCGAGCGCTACGAGGACCGCATCTGCATGGTGGCGCTGACCCTGGCGCGCGGCGACGAGGCGCTTGCCCGCGACATCGTCGACGAAACCATTTCCGGCCGTTTCCAGCCGGCGACGCCGACCTTCCTCAACGCCGGCAAGAAGCAACGCGGCGAACTCGTTTCCTGCTTCCTGCTGCGGGTCGAGGACAATATGGAATCGATCGGCCGGTCGATCAATTCGGCGCTGCAATTGTCGAAGCGCGGCGGCGGCGTGGCGCTGTCGCTGTCGAACATCCGTGAGGCCGGCGCGCCGATCAAGCAGATCGAGAACCAGTCGTCGGGCATCATTCCGGTCATGAAGCTGCTCGAAGACAGTTTCTCCTATGCCAACCAGCTCGGCGCGCGCCAGGGAGCAGGAGCGGTCTATCTCAATGCTCATCACCCTGACATCATGCGGTTTCTCGACACCAAGCGCGAAAATGCCGACGAGAAGATCCGCATCAAGACGCTGTCGCTCGGTGTCGTCGTGTCCGACATCACCTTCGGGCTCGCGAAAAATAATGAGGATATGTATCTGTTCTCGCCTTACGACGTTGAACGCGTCTACGGCGTGCCTTTCACCGAGATTTCGGTGACGGAAAAGTACCGGGAGATGGTGGCGGATGCGCGCATCTCGAAGAAGAAGATCAAGGCCCGCGAATTCTTCCAGGTGCTCGCCGAAATCCAGTTCGAGAGCGGTTATCCCTACATCATGTTCGAGGACACGGTGAACCGGGCGAACCCGATCGCCGGGCGTATTTCGATGAGCAATCTCTGCTCGGAGATCCTGCAGGTCAGCGAAGCGAGCGAATACAACGACGACCTCTCCTACGAGCATCTCGGCAAGGATATATCCTGCAATCTCGGCTCGCTGAACATTGCCGCAGCGATGGACTCCGACGATTTCGGCAAGACGATCGAGACGTCCATCCGGGCGCTGACGGCCGTCTCCGACATGAGCCAAATCGCCTCCGTCCCTTCGATCGAGAAGGGCAACGATGAAAGCCATGCGATCGGGCTCGGCCAGATGAACCTGCATGGCTATCTCGCCCGCGAACGCATCTTCTACGGGTCGGAGGAAGGCGTCGATTTCACCAATATCTATTTCTATGCGGTGACCTATCACGCGATCCGCGCCTCGAACCTGCTGGCGGTCGAACGCGGCACAAGCTTCAAGGGCTTCGAAAATTCGAAATATGCCTCGGGCGACTATTTCGACAAGTATACTGAGCAGGAATGGAAGCCGGCGACCGAGAAGGTGCAGGCGCTGTTCGACAAATCAGGAATCCATATTCCGACGCAGGACGATTGGGTGGCGCTGAAGACGGCGGTGATGACCTCCGGTCTCTATAACCAGAACCTGCAGGCGGTGCCGCCGACGGGGTCGATCTCCTATATCAACCATTCGACCTCCTCGATCCATCCGATCGTCTCGAAGATCGAGATCCGCAAGGAAGGCAAGATCGGCCGCGTCTATTATCCGGCGCCGTTCATGACCAACGACAATCTCGACTATTATCAGGATGCCTACGAGATCGGCGCGGAGAAGATCATCGATACCTATGCGGCGGCGACCCAACATGTCGATCAGGGTCTGTCGCTGACCCTGTTCTTCCGCGACACGGCGACGACGCGCGATATCAACAAGGCGCAGATTTACGCCTGGAAGAAGGGCATCAAGACGATCTACTACATCCGCCTTCGCCAGATGGCGCTGTCCGGCACCGAGGTGCAGGGCTGCGTGTCTTGTACGCTGTGAGTTGAATTCGGCCGTGAGCCTTTGAGCGAATGGCCCCCTCATCCGCCTGCCGGCACCGGCCGGGGTCGAGCCACGGGTCTCGACCCGTCCTTCGGACCCCCGATGGGGAGAAGGCATTCGCGGCGGACCCGTCCCCTCTCCCCTCGGGGAGAGGGCAGGGTGAGGGGGCTCCGAGCGCCATCAGATCTATTGGAAGGACATAATCACCATGAACATCGCGCTAAAGCCAATCAGCCGCGTGCGCGCCATCAACTGGAACCGCATCGAGGACGACAAGGATCTCGAAGTCTGGACCCGGCTGACCGGCAATTTCTGGCTGCCGGAAAAGGTGCCGCTGTCCAATGACATTCCCTCTTGGGCGGCGTTGACGGCGGCCGAGCAGCAGCTGACCATCCGCGTCTTCACCGGCTTGACGTTGCTCGACACGATCCAGAACGGCGTTGGCTCCATCAGGCTGATGGAGGATGCGGTAACGCCGCATGAGGAAGCGGTGCTTTCCAATATCTCCTTCATGGAGGCGGTGCATGCTCGCTCCTATTCTTCGATCTTCTCGACGCTGTGCTCGACGCCCGATGTCGACGATGCCTATCGCTGGTCGGAGGAGAATGAATTCCTTCAACGCAAATCGGCACTGATCATGGAGCAGTATGGTGCCGGCGATGCCTTGAAGAAGAAGGTTGCCAGCGTCTTCCTGGAAAGCTTCCTGTTCTATTCCGGCTTCTATCTGCCGATGTACTGGTCGAGCCGGGCCAAGCTGACCAACACGGCCGACATGATCCGGCTGATCATCCGTGACGAGGCGGTGCACGGCTATTATATCGGCTACAAGTTCCAGCGCGGGCTGGAGCGGCTTTCCGAGGAGCGAAGGCGGGAGATCAAGGATTTCGCCTTCGAGCTGCTGCTCGAACTCTACGACAACGAGGCCAGATATACCGAGGCGCTCTATGACGGCGTCGGACTGACCGAAGACGTCAAGAAATTCCTGCATTACAACGCCAACAAGGCGCTGATGAACCTCGGCTACGAGGCGCTTTTCCCGGTCGAGGCCTGCAAGGTCAATCCGGCGATCCTGTCGGCGCTGTCGCCGAATGCCGATGAGAACCACGACTTCTTCTCGGGCTCCGGCTCCTCCTACGTGATCGGCAAGGCGGTGGCGACCGAAGACGAGGATTGGGATTTCTGAGGTTTAATCGCAGCCTCCCCTTATCATTTGCTTCCCTATCGCCCACATTCAGCGGAAGCTAAATTCGGTAATCGCCGATGACGTGGCATGGCGGGAGTTTCTGATGTCGTCATTTTTGAACAGGGCCGGGACTATCGTTGAAGCGGACGAGGGCGTCTGGCCGATCCGCCGGAGACGGATTCTCGACTGGCTGGTGAATGAGACACGCGGCGAGCGCTTCATCGACAACATCCTGGTCGAGATGTGCCAAAAGCTGCTGGCGGCGGGCGTGCCGGTAGCGCGGGCGACATTGCATTTCAGGACGAACCATCCCCAATGGATTGGCGCGCGTATCCTCTGGAAGGAGGGATTTGCGGAGGCGAAGATCAATACGTTCGCCCATGGCGTCGAGAACACGCCTGAGTTTCAGCACAGCCCGATCAACGCGATCCATACCGGCGTGCCGGAGGTGCGTAAACGCTTGGAGGATCCAGTCGCTGCCGACGATTATCCGCTCTATCAGGAGCTACGGGATGACGGTTTGACCGAATATATCGCTTGGCCGGTCGAACATACTTTCGGCAAACGGCACGTCGCGACATTTTCCACCAGCCGGCCCGGCGGCTTTACGAGCGAAGATGTCGATTTCCTGCGCGATCTCCTGCCGGCGCTGACCCTCATCAGCGAAATCAGGCTGAAGAACATCATGGCGCGCACGCTGCTGCAGACCTATGTCGGGCCGCACGCGAGCGAACATATCCTGTCGGGAGCGACGACCCGCGGCAGCGGTGCCACCGTCGGCGCGGCAATCATGATCTGCGATCTGCGCGACTTTACGGCGATCTCCGATCTCTGGCCGCGCGACGATGTCATCCATTTGCTCAATGATTATTTCGACGCGATGTCGGATCCGATCGAGCGCTATGGCGGGGAGATCCTGAAGTTCATGGGCGACGGATTGCTGGCCATCTTCCCGTTAAGCAAGGAAACGGCCTGCACCGATCTGCTGCAGGCGATTCGCGAAGGCCAGGCGTCGATGGCCGAGCTGAACGAGCAGCACGCACGGATCGGCCGCGAACCGTTGCGTTATGGCGTCGGCGTGCATGTCGGCGACGTGATGTACGGCAATATCGGTTCGCGTCGGCGACTGGATTTCACCGTCATCGGCCCGGCGGTGAATATCGCCTCGCGGTTGGAAAGCCTGACCAAGGAGGTCAAGCGTCCGGTGCTCCTGTCGCGGGCCTTCGTCGAAATGGCTGGCTGCGCGAAAGACATGGACAGTCTCGGCACCGTCCCGCTGCGCGGGCTCGGCGAGCCGGTCGATGTCTTCGCTTTCCCGGAATGATAGGTTTCGGCAGAGGCGTTCACACCCCTCGTTTGTTTCCCCACAGCAGCACGTGCAGCTGCGGCAGCACGCGCGGAGCAAACCATCCGTCGGCCATCACCTTCGCGACGAGCCAATGCATCCGATCCATGACGCCGTCGATATCGATGCGGGCGTCGTCGTCATCGGGCGGCGGCGGCGTATGGTTGCCCGGCTGAAGGAACAAGGGAACATAGGGATAGCGCCGACCCGCCTCTCGGGCGAAGGCGTAATCGTCATCGTCGAAGACGACTATTTTCAAGGCGATTTCCGGGCCACCGGCGGCGAGCCGGAGGCAGCTGTCGACCTGATCCCAATCCGTCAGCATTCCGCTCGACGGCGGCTTGGGGCTCAAGACCAGGACGTCGAGATCGCGAAACCAGTCCCGGGCGATACTCCCCTGCGTTTCCAGCGCGAAGCGGTATCCTTGAGAATGGCCGAATTCGATCAGCGGCCCCAGCGGCTGGATCGCCGGATTGCCTCCGGAAAGGGAAACCGTCATCGGCCGGCCTGCCGAGAGCTTCGTGACCTCTTGCCAGATCGCCTCAGTGGACATGGGAATCCACTGATCTCGGAAGGCGCTGTCGACGGCGTGGAGGCTGTCGCACCAGGAGCAGCGATAGTCACAGCCGCCTGTCCGGACGAACACCGTCGGCAACCCGATCAAGGCGCCTTCGCCCTGAATGGTCGGGCCGAAGATCTCACTGACGCGAATGGTCTCTCCGCTCATGGACGGAACTCCGCCCAGGTCTTCGGCGTCTCGCTGACGCGGACGGACGATGTCTCTGGGAAGCGCTGCTTGCACCAGTCGTAAAAGTGCCTTGCCAGGAACTCGGACGTGACTTTCGAATGACCGAAGACCTCGTTCAGGTGACGATGATCGAGAGCTTCGTCGATGTAGCGCTTGAGCGGCGACAGGTCGTGATAGTCGCGAACGAAGCCGTCGTCATTCAGGCTTTCGGCGGAGAGTTCGACGACCACGATGTAGTTATGGCCATGGAGCCTGGCGCATTGATGGTCGGCCGGCAGATGATCCAGCTGGTGCGAGGCGGAGAGGTGAAATTCCTTGGTGATGCGGTACATCAACGCACCTCCGCCGCGGAATATTGCGACACCGCCGCTTTCCAGAAATCCCGGTCTTCATAATCGGTCGGATCGGAAATGCCGGCAAGATCGAAAGCCTCGCGGCGTTCGACGCAGGTTCCGCAGCGCCCGCAATGAAGCCTGCCGCCTTTGTAGCAGGACCAGGTTTCCGCAAATGGTGTGCCGTGCTTCGCGCCATCGGCCACAATCTCCGCCTTGGGAACATCGACATAGGGGGCGAGCAGTCTGACCTTGGCATAACCGTCCAGCGCTTCGTTCTGCATGCGCTGGAAGGCGTCGATGAAGGCCGGCCGGCAGTCGGGATAGATGAAGTGGTCGCCGCCATGCACGGCGACGGCAACGGCATCGGCCTTTTGCGCAGCGGCCAGGCCGAAGGCGATCGCCAGCATGATGGCATTACGGTTTGGCACCACGGTGGCCTTCATGGTCTCCTCGGCATAGTGCCCGTCCGGGACCTCGACATTATCGGTCAGCGCCGATCCGCTGAGATGGCCGCCGATGGCGGCGATATCGATGATATGATGAGGAACGGCGAGACGCGCGGCGCACCGGGCGGCGAAGTCGAGTTCCTTGCGGTGCCGCTGGCCGTAGTCGAAGGAGACGAGGCCGATAAGCTGTTGTTCCGCTGCCATCTTGTGTGCAAGCGAAACTGAGTCGAGTCCGCCAGAGCAGACGACGAGAGTCTTCATATTTTGGATTCCCTTGTTTTGACCGGGTGGGCTGCGACCGGATTACGGCGTCCTTCTACGGCAAATCACGCCCCAGGGAAATAGGCGGGGCCCTAATGATCGGAAAATTGATCCGCGGCCGATCCTCGTGGATGGCGTTGGCGACAATGCGCTATCGATTTACGTCGGCTGCGGATGAGATCGCACTCGCGGGCGACTGGAGACCGCTTCTGGCTCTCAAAGGCGTATAGGTGGACTGGTGAATAGAAGGGTTAATAAAGTAATTAATTCAATAGGATAATAGATAAGGCATATTTTTCTCGGGAGTCGAGAAAGGACTTGACGATCAGAGGCTTATAACGTTTTAAATTAGCAACCGTGCAGAGGAGCGCGGCCGAATGTTGACCGTCGCAACGCGGAAAGCATCGGGCGGCAGGGAGGGCCCGCCGCCGATTTTCAATGGGAGGAATTTCATGCGCAAGTTTTTGAGCTCGGCGGCTGTTGCCGTCGTGATGATGGCTGGCCTCGGCGCGGCGCAGGCCGCCGACGTCAAGGAAGTGCAGATGCTGCACTGGTGGACATCGGGCGGTGAGGCGGCGGCCTTGAACGTCTTGAAGGAGGATCTGTCGAAGGAAGGCTTTGCCTGGAAGGACGTCCCGGTTGCCGGCGGCGGCGGTGACGCGGCGATGACGGCACTGAAGGCGATGGTGGCGGCGGGGACTTATCCGACTGCCTCGCAGATGCTCGGTTATACCGTGCTCGATTATGCTGAGGCCGGTGTGATGGGCGATCTGACCGAGACGGCCAAGAAGGAAGGCTGGGACAAGTCGGTGCCGGCGGCGCTGCAGAAGTTCTCCGTCTATGACGGCAAATGGGTGGCAGCCCCGGTCAACGTCCACTCGGTCAACTGGCTGTGGATCAACAAGGCGGTGATGGACAAGATCGGCGGCACTGAGCCGAAGAGCTTCGACGACCTGATCGCCCTGCTCGACAAGGCGAAGGCGGCCGGCGTCATCCCCTTGGCGCTCGGCGGCCAGAACTGGCAGGAAGCGACGATGTTCGATTCCATCGTGCTGTCGACCGGCGGCCCGGAATTCTACAAGAAGGCGATGAACGACCTCGACGAGGAGTCTCTGAAGTCGGAGACGATGAAGAAGTCCTTCGACAACCTCGCCAAGATCGTCAAATATGTCGATCCGAACTTCTCCGGCCGCGACTGGAACCTGGCGACCGCCATGGTCATCAAGGGTGATGCGCTGGTGCAGGTGATGGGCGACTGGGCCAAGGGCGAGTTCGTCGCCGCCAAGAAGACCCCGGACACCGACTTCCTGTGCTACCGCTTCCCCGGCACCGACGGCAGCGTCATCTACAACTCCGACATGTTCGGCATGTTCAACGTTCCCGATGACCGCAAGGCGGCGCAGGTGGCATTGGCGACGGCGACGCTGTCGAAGAGCTTCCAGTCGGCCTTCAACGTCGTCAAGGGCTCGGTTCCGGCCCGCACCGACGTTCCCGACACCGACTTCGACGCCTGCGGCAAGAAGGGCATTGCCGATCTGAAGGCCGCCAATGAGGGCGGCACGCTGTTCGGCTCGCTGGCCCAGGGTTATGGCGCGCCGCCGGCGATCGCCAATGCCTATAAGGACGTCGTCTCGAAGTTCGTCCACGGCCAGATCAAGAGCTCCGACGAAGCCGTCACCCAGCTCGTCCAGGCGATCG
>NZ_LYPL01000032.1 GCF_001662075.1 Rhizobium bangladeshense | reverse complement strand
CTCAATTTCGCCGAGACGCTTTTCGTTTGCCCGGATCACCCGGCCGAGCTCAACCATAACCCGCCCGCGTTCGGACGGCCGCATGTCACGCCACCCCGAGAAAGCTTCATCCGCGACGTCGATTGCGTTCTTCACCTCCACGGCGCTGCTGTATGTAACCTCTTCCAACTTCTCGCCGGTTCCCGGATTGATCTTGACGCCAAACTCATCGACCGACGCCCCAACGTCCTTCCCGCCGATGTAGTTATTAATCCGGATCGTCATAGCTTTCTCCTTAGCTCTGTTTTGTGCGTGTTTTTCGATGTGCTCGGGCGAGCCACTCCTACCCGGGAAGCTCCTGTCCCAACTTTGGTTGGCGCGGGTCCTGGAGCGGTTTGCTGCCTGCAATTGCAAGAGCGAGCGCCAGGACGAGGCCGCCGACGGCCATCGTGGCAATCACCAACCCCGGCCAACCGAAGCGATCCCAGACAACACCTCCGACTGAACCGAGTGAGCTCGAACCCGCGTAGTAGGCGAAGAGGTAGAGGGCACTTGCGTGGCCACGATTCCCGAACGCTCGACGTGTCACCCAACTTGACGCGACGGTATGCGCGCCAAAGAAGCCCGCGGTAACAACGCCTATTGCGGTTATGATCAGCCAAAGCGGTTCAGCTGCCGTCAGGAGCAACCCGACCAGCAGCATGACGACTGGCCAGCCCAAGGCCGAACGAACGCCAATTCGTCCCGCGAGCTTTCCAAATAGCGCGGAACTCGCGGAACCAACGATGTACAAAAGGAAGATCGCTCCGATCTCCGAATGACTTAGCTGGTATGGCGGAGCGCCAAGGCGGAACGGCGCATAGTTGTAGACGGTGACGAATATGCCCATGGTGAGGAAGCCGCAGGCATAGAGCGCGACGAGCACTTTGTCAGCGAGCACGGTCCTATAAGCGCCGATGAACGCCGACAAAGACCGCCGTGTCGGCACGAAGCCTTTCGACTGCGGGACGGTAAGACAGAAAATAGCGGCTGCCGAGGTGCTGAACAGGCCCATCGCAGCTAGGGCCCACCGCCAATCCAACCATTCGGCCGCCATCGAGACGCCAAGCCGCCCGATCATCCCTCCGATGGCCGATCCGGCAATGTACAATCCGAGCGCGGGGCCGATCGCAGCCGGCGTCACCTCTTCCGCGACGTACGTCATAGCAACTGCCGGCACTCCTGCGAGTGCCAAGCCGGCAATGCACCGAAACACGAGCAGCGTTTCCCAGGCGGGTGCCAATGCAGCCAGGGAGCCGGACAGGGCCGCGAGGATCAGCGAATACATCAGCACGGTTCGACGCCCGAACCTATCCGCAATCCAGCTTGCGACCAGAATGCCGACCGCCATCGGCCCCGTCGCCAATGAAACCGCGAGACTGGCGCTTTGAGCTGACAAGTGAAAGGCGTTTGCGAACTCGGGCAAGAGCGGTTGGACGCTGTACAAAAGCGAAAACGTCGAGAAGCCGGCCATGACCATGGCTATAGACAGACGACGATACTCGGCTGTCCCGATTTGTATAAGTAGCGGCCCATCCATCACTTCACCAGAAATCTGCATTCGCCCAACGATTCAGTCGCGCAAAAGCTCGGCCATGATGCTGCACGCCCAACCCTGACTCCGGCAAATTAAGAAAAGTGAATTTTCGCTGCTTTGACTTCCTACGCAGTTCCCCTGCTTGTGATTGCTGGAAGGCCGATCTCCGATGAGGTTCACAAAGCGAATTTCAGGCACGCCATCGATCATCGCCGGCGTCTCGGCACGATGAGGAAACATAATGCCCAACGACGTTGAAGCCTGTCATCGTTTTCCATGAGGAACCCCTGGAGGCGAGCTAGATAGCAGCCTGGACGGCGGCGACGAGCGCCTTGCTGTCGAAGGGTTTCTTGAAAACTCTTTCCCTGTTGTCGGAGTTTGACTCGGCCAGCGCCGCCATCTCTAAATCGCCCGAGATGTAGAAAACCGGAAGCTCTGGTCGCTTGAGGGCGGTTTGACGGCTCAGTTCCACTCCGTTCATTTCGGGCATCGCGATATCGGTAATCAGGCAGTCGATCGTTGCGAGGCGCTTGTCCAACAAGAGGTCGCGGGCCGAACTAAATGCACAAACCGCGAATCCCTTGGATTCAAGCAAGTCCTGCAAAGCTTCCAGCACTTTTTGGTCATCATCGACGATGGCCACCATGTGCCTGGGGGCGCTCATTGAGGATGCGCTCCAGCGTATCTCGAGTGCAAGATGGAGATATCGAGCTTCGTCGCCATGCGTACCAAATCGGCCAACGAGGCCGCCTTCATCTTTTGCATGACGTGGCCGCGATGGACCTGGAAGGTTATTTCGCTGATCCCGAGTTCCACAGCAGCCTGTTTGTTCAGTAGACCACTCACGATAAGCGGCAGTACCTCCCGCTCTCGTCGTGTGAGGCTTTCAAAGCGCTCCCTGAGTGCACTCAATTCCTCGCGCTCCTGCATACGCCTCCTGTCAAGTTCGATCGCCCCCCGCACCGCGCTCAGGAGGGCCTCGCCCGCGAACGGCTTGAGGAGGAAATCGACCGCGCCAAGCTTCATCGCGCTGACGGACGAAGGAATGTCGGCATATCCAGTCAAGAAGACGATCGGCGGATGGTCATCGCTATGGATTTTTGCCTGAAATTCGAGACCGCTCATGTCAGGCAGATTAATGTCGAGGACCAAGCACGTAGGTTGCTCGGGTCTAGGTCCAGCCAAGTATTCCTTAACAGAACCGAGCGCCACGCTGCGAATTCGCACGGAAGCGAACAAATCACACAAGGACACCTGGACGACGGGGTCGTCGTCGACAACGATGACCAGTTCGTCTCCATGCGACATTGAATGCAACTCCTTCATGCGCGTGCGGAGAGCCTACCACATCTAACAACGGCACCAAACTTTGCATCTTGGGAGCTCAAAGTGCGCCGTCACGACATTACAAGGTATTGCAGAAAGCAGTCGACAACGGCTGCCCCCGAAGAGGATTTCGTCCTCGGCGGAGCCTAAGAAATGGGGAGCGGTGGCGTGTAGCCTGCATTCGCGCACCTTCGGTCGCCTACACATACTTGGCATTCACGAGAGCAGCTCGGCCTGCTGAGGATTGGCCGAGCGTCAGGTGATAGATGGAAAGTCGACGTACCATACCCGCACCCCTCGTCGAACACGCTAACTGTGGTTGTCTCCGAAATCCATTATACGTTTCTATAGGGTGAAATCTGGCCGGACCCTGCCCCGGTCTGCCGCGGTAATCTTATCAAATAATCTCGAAGAATTGGATAGGACCTAGCTTTGTTGGAGCATGTTCAGCGCAAATGCGAGCCGGGCTCCCTGCTCCAGGTTTTCCTCCCAAAGCCGACCACCATGAGAGTGGATCATGGATCGCGATACCGATAGTCCCATTCCCATCCCTGATGCCTTAGTCGTCACGAACGGCTGAAAAATCCGTTCGCCGTCCGCAATGCCCGGTCCACGGGCTTCCACTTGGACGACGAGATCGGCCTCTTCCATCTTCGTCCGGACGACCACCCGCATACACTCAGCTCCGCTTTCGGACATAGCTTCCGCAGCGTTTCTGATGAGGTTCACGATGACTTGTTGGGTTTGCAGTCCGACCGCCTATACGTTAGGTGAACGGGACGACCGTATCTGACGACACATCCTCCTCAGTGTGAGGCCTGATGTCCGTCACCTCGCGCGAGCGTAGCCGAAGGAGTTTCCCCGAACTGCTCTCTGTAACGAGCAGCAAATCGGCCCAACTCGAAGAAGCCGATGTCCATCGCGATCCCGGTTACGGTTGCTCCCGGAGGTGCCGCCAAAAGCTTCCGCCGTGCCTCCTCGAGTCGGCGGCGAGCAACGAACTCGTGAGGCGAGCATCCATGGACGCGTTTGAAGCTAAGCTGTAGTGAACGGACGCCAACCCCACTTGCGGCTGCGATTTCCTCGATACCTATGGCGTCCGTCAGATGAGCGTCGATCCACTCCTCGGCGCTTCGCACCTGACCACGGCTGACATCCTGCACGGGTTCCGCGGTTTCAGGCGATGCTTCGCTTATGCAGTCAACGATGAGGCTTACCAGAAGACGCTCAGCGTAAAGGCGTGATTTCCCCACTTCTGCTACTGGCGACCCCTGGCGTTCAACTTCGCACGCCATCCATCTCGCCATCGAGCGCAGAGCTTGTACGCTCGCACTCTCCGGCAGCACATTGAGCCAATTGGCAAACTCCGGCAGCTTGCGGAACCGTTGTTGGACGGAAGCTTTCACGAGATCACCGTCGACGGTCAGGAGAAGAAGCTTAAAGGGACTAATGTCGAGATGAAGGTCAGACCCAGGAGCGTGGATGACTGCGTTACCCGGATGCGAGTGAAATATATTCCCAGCTACCCGGTGACGAATAGAGCCATCCTCGTGTAGGAAAAGCCGAAAGTGATCGGAAAGTGGCCCTTCTGCCGTTAAATCCACGGCGCAGTCATGCTCGATGTAGGAAAAGCCGACGTTCCCCATATCCAGTTGGTTCCACCGGATGCCGTAGCGGAGATGGTCGACCTTGACGCTGCGGTTTCTCTCCCAGACCTGACCTGCGAATTCCGCGCCTTCGTCGAGATCGCCGCTCGCAAAAATCCGGTGTGTGCCCAGGAATTCCATGATCACGCCCCATACCCTTGAAGCATAATGCTACGGGATTTTAGTCGGCGAGCTACGCCAATACGACGACCCGTAAGTTGCGGAGTCCTATGCCTCTTGGGAGTTCCTTCGTCCCTATGCGAAAAACGAAAACAAGGGATTTTCGGATATCGCATAGCGACCCGATTGATTGTGTGACCTCCTATTCGGGTAATCGAGAAAAGGAGGAAGTGCCATGTCATCGATATCATCTAAGATCACGCGCCGTACCGTTCTCGCTAGCGCTGCGGCCGCAGGTACTGTCGGTCTTTTCGCAGGAAAAACTGCCGTGTCCGCCGGAGACAACGAGGCCATCAGACCTTTCCAATTCAAAGCGCCGGACGAACAATTGACCGATCTCCACAACCGTCTTCTGGCCACCCGCTTGCCCGAAAAGGAAACGGTCGACGACTTTTCCCAGGGCGTGCCGCTTAAAACGATCAAGCAGGTCCTTCAGCATTGGCAAACAAACTATGACTGGCGGAAAGTGGAAGCGCGGATCAACAGCTATCCGAACTTCATCACCGAAATCGACGGGTTGGATATCCATTTCATTCATGCTCGTTCGAAGCACGAGGATGCCATGCCGATCATCATCACGCATGGCTGGCCGGGCTCCGTCGTGGAGCAACTGAAGATCATCGAGCCCCTCACCGACCCCACCGCCCACGGCGGTGACGCTTCGGATGCGTTCCACGTCGTCATTCCATCGATGCCCGGTTTCGGGTTCTCCGGGAAGCCGGAGGCAACCGGCTGGGGACCGGAGCGTATTGCGAGTGCCTGGATCACGTTGATGCGGCGTCTCGGCTACGAACGTTTCGCCGCCCAGGGAGGCGATTGGGGCGGCATCGTCACCAACCAGATTGCCGTGCAAGCCCCGCCGGAATTACTCGGCATCCATACGAACTTCCCCGAAACAGTTCCTCCGGAGATTGACCAAGCAGCTTTCGCTGGCCGACCAACTCCAGCCGGTCTGTCTGACGAGGAGAAGGCGGCCTACGAGCAGCTCGCGTTCTTCTACAAACACGTCTACTACGCCTTCGAAATGGGAACACGGCCACAAACGCTGGTCGCGTTGGCTGACTCGCCCATGGGTCTCGCAACCTTCATGCTCGACCACGACGCACGGAGTCTGGAGATGATCTCCCGCTCGTTTGATGGAAAAGCTGAGGGGTTGACGCCCGACGACGTGCTCGACAACGTGACGCTCTTCTGGCTGACCAACACGGGCGTTTCGGCTGCTCGCCTGTATTGGGAGAACAAGATCGCATTCTTTTCTCCCAAGGGCGTCAAGGTGCCAGTCGCGTTGAGTGTTTTCCCGGACGAGCTGTACGCAACGCCGCGAACCTGGGCCGAGGCCGCCTACCCTAACCTCATCCACTACAACAAGGTGGCAAAGGGCGGGCATTTCGCAGCTTGGGAACAGCCGAAGCTCTTCACGGACGAGGTTCGGACTGGGTTGCGAAGCCTGCGGAAAGATAGCTGACCTGTCCGGCGCGCGCATATGCGCGCGCCGGACTCCTTCACCGGGGTACGATCATGCAACATGTGCATACTGCCACGAGAGAGACAATTGGCAGCCGAGAGAACGGCTTCGCGCGCAGCTCGGACGGTGCTCTCGACATTAGACTTTCAAATCCCGCCGGCAATCGACTGGGCACGAACCCTGAGCAGCTTGTCGCGATTGCCTGGTCAGTGAGTTTCGCAAGTTCGCTGAAACATGTCGCCGACCTCAGGCGAGTCAAGCTCCATTCCGATCTCAGGATATATGCCAATGTGGATTTATCGTCGGACGATCAGGGATATGTCGTCGGTGTCCGCCTTGATATCTATCCCAGAACTGGATCGCGACATTGCATCGCGTTGATTGAAGCGGTTCGACTTGAGTGTCCTTATTGCCGAGCGACCCGCGGGAACATCCATGCCCTTTACAATCTCGTCTGAGTTCGTCGAGGATAAGATCGCCCCGGGGAAATTGATAGGGTTGTTCGAGGAGTTTCCCGCTCCGGAGTATGGTATGTTCGCTGTGAGACCGTCTGGTACGAAGTATGCCTCCGGTGAGGACCGCGGCGGCTGGCACCGAGAGCTCGAGGATTTGCTCAGTTATCGTGGCTTTCTTCGAAGTCTGGGACTTCCGCCACCATGCTCTTCAGAGTGGGGGTAATCGAGAATCCAGGTCTCCCCCGTAGCGTCGTCCCGATACTCCGTCTTCCAACTGTCAGGTTCAGTTTTAATTTTAGAGAGGCTCTTTGTGCGAGAAAGTGCTTCTAATCCGATATATTCGTTCTTGCTACGCATTATGGTAAGCCTCGGGTGAGGCCGCATTTTAAGCGGCCTGATCTCTCAGGAATTGCTGGGGCTGCCAATGCCAAGGAAGCAATTGCTCCAGTTTGGTGACGGGCGTGTCGGCGATACGCGCTAGAACATCGGCGAACCACGCCTGCGGATCGACATCGTTGAGCTTGGCGGTCATGATCATCGTCGCCATGAAGGCGGCGCGATCGGCACCACGATCGGAACCCGCAAACAGCCACGACTTCCTGCCTAGAGCGAAGCCGCGCAGAGCGCGTTCGGCGGCATTGTTGGTCAGGCAAATCCGACCGTCGCCCAGGAAGGACGTAAAGCCCTTCCAGCGCTTTAACATGTAGTCGATCGGCTCGGCGACCGGCGAGCTGCGCGACAGCTTTGTCCGCTCGGCCCGCATCCAGGCCTCAAGCTCTTCGACAAGACGACGGCTGTCCTGCTGGCGTCGCGCCAGTCTTTCACTTGCAGCGAGACGATTGATGTCACGCTCGATATCGAACAGGGCATCGATCCGTTTCACGGCCTCGAGCGCAACCGGCGAGATCGGCGTGGCGTTCTTGCCGCGTTTGGCGTTCGTGGCGATGTCGGCGAGCACAAAAAACTTGCGACGCGAATGGGCCCAGCACAATGCCTGGGTCAGCGGACCGGAATCGCGGTCCATTTTGAAGAGCGGGTTGTAGCCGCCATAGGCATCAGCCTGCAGAATGCCGGTAAAGGTCTTCAGATGACGCTCGGGATGTTCCTGCCGTCGATCACGCGAGGCATAGTAGAGGGCGGCTGGCGGCGACGTTCCGCCGAACGGCCGATCGTCCCTGACATAGGTCCAAATCCGCCCGGTATCGGTCTTGCCCTTGGCCAGGATCGGCACCGTCGTGTCATCGCCATGTAGACGCTCGGCGGTCAGCACATGCGCCTCCATCAATCCGTGCAAGGGCTTCAAGACCGCGGCGCAAGCCCCCACCTGGTCGGCGAGTGTGGAGAGGCTGAGGTCGACACCCTCGCGGGCATAGCGTTCACTCTGCCGGTTCAGCGGCTGATGCTGGCCGAACTTCTCAAACAGGATCATCGCCAAAAGGTTTGGCCCGGCAAAGCCGCGCGGCGTCACATGGAAGGGTGCCGGCGGCTGGGCGATCTTCTCGCATTCCCGGCACGAGAACTTCTCGCGCACCGTTTGGATGACTTTCCACTGGCGCGGGATCACTTCCAATGTCTCGGTGATGTCCTCGCCAAGCTTTGCCAGCTTGGCCGAGCCGCAGCATGGGCAGCTTGTTGGCGGGGCAATGACGACACGTTCGCGTGGCAGGTGCTCGGGAAACGGCTTCCTTGAAGGACGCTTGCGCTCGAAGGCTCGGACCGTAGAGGACTTTGCCGCCAACTCCGCAGCCAATTCATCCTGGCTGGCATCAGCTTCCAACTCTTCGAGCTGCAATTCCATCTGCTCGAGAAGACGGGCCTTGCGCTCCGAGCGGCTGCCATGAATATCGCGCTTGAGCTTCTCGACCTCCAGCCTCAACCGGGCAATCAGCGCATCCGAATGCGAGTTCACCGCCTGCGCTCGGGCAGCAACGGCCTCGGCTTCACGGCGCGCCGCGCGCTCGGCAAGGATCATCGCATGCGCGCTGGCAAGGTCGTCGGGAAGCTGATCGGCCGCATCGGTCATGACGAGATGGAATCATATTCGCTCCCACCTTTCCAGCCATTTCCACTATCCAGCGGAGCTTGGACGCCAGGTTTTTTGCGGCATCCGCCAGTCGATTCCTTCGAGCAGATAGCCGAGCTGCGCCGGCGTAATCACCACCGTGCCGTCGGCCGCTGACGGCCAAATAAAGCGGCCACGTTCGAGCTTCTTGGTGAACAGGCAGGCACCCTGACCGTCGTGCCAGATCACCTTGATCAGTCCGCCCTTCCTGCCGCGGAAGCAGAACAAATGGCCGCTATGCGGATCACGCTTCAGCGTCTCCTGCACCATCAACGACAGGCCAGGAAAGCCCCTCCGCATGTCCGTATAGCCGGTAGCCAGCCACACCTTCACGCCACTGGGAACCGGGATCATCGCCGTTCCACGACATCGAGGATGCGCCCCAGAGCTTCGGTATCGACGTCACTGTCCACACGAATACGCCGACCACTGCCAAGCTCGATCGTCACGATGCTTATCTTCCTGCGCGGTCGAGGTGGCGGTGTCGCCTCCAACGGATCAGGCGCTGGCAACGCCGCGACAACCTCAATAGGGACAAATGGCGGCAGGGACGGAGCTGATATTTGGCAGAGCTCTTTGCGCCACCGGAACAACTGGCTGACGTGAATCCCCGCCGAGCGCGCCACATCCGAGATAACCGCTTCCGGCTCAAAGGTCGCCGCGACCAGCCGTTCTTTATCTTCCAGGGACCAGCGCCGCCGACGCCCGACCGACGTGATCACCTCAATATGCTGCTTCGTCATAGGACTACCCCTAGTGCTACCACTAGGACTTCCAATGTTCGGCTTCACATCACAAGACGGCCGTGACCGTGGGAATACGGTACGAACGCTCCGGCTCGGGTGCGGATTCTCATAGAGTTGCTCGTCGAGCGCTTCGGACAACCCTCAGGATTGACGTTATTCCGGGACGTTCGAAGTTAACGGCCAACGCTTATTCACCAGCGCCCGATGCGGACGTGAACCCGGGTAGCCAGAACCGCACGCTGGTGCCGTGTGGTGCGCAAGGTTCACCCCATATCCGCCCGCCGTAGTTTTCGACGATGTTTCTACAAATGGCCAGGCCTATTCCCAGTCCGTGCTGCTTCGTGGAGTAGAACGCCTTGAAGAAGCGGTCATATTCTTCCGCCGGCAGTAAGGGACCTGTATCGCTTACGGACGTGGTCACGCCTCCTTTGTCATCGACTTGGGTGGCGATGGTTAGGTTCTTCTCCTTTTCACCCGACACTGACATCGCGTCGATAGCATTGACCACCATGTTCATGATGACCTGCTGCAACTGAACTCGATCGGCTGAGACGAGCGGTGTCGCTTGTGCGAGATCAACTTGAACGTTGATGGTTTTGTGCCGGGCCTCAGAATGCAGCAGGGGAAGCGTGCTCAACACCAGATCGTTCAAGTCGACGCGCTCGCGAACCGGCGCACTCTTTTTCATGAGCGCCCTGATCTTGTCGAGAATGTCCGCTGCGCGATGCCCCTCCTCTTCGACGCGCTGGAGCGAACGTTGCGCTGCCCCGACGTTGGGTGGGGTCGCGGAAAGCCATTGGAACCCCGCGTTTGCGCTGGCCACCATGCCGACAAGCGGCTGTCGGATATCGTGTGCGATCCACGACGAAAGTTGCCCGACAGTCTCGATCCGGTTTGCGTGGGCCAATTCCGCCTGCAGGTCGCGGAAACGCTGTTCACTTTCGACAGCTTTGCGCTCCGCGATCTCCCGTTCTGTCAGGTCGAGTATGTAAGCGACACCTTCGCTCGCCTGGGCATCGAACGCCGCCGCGCCAATCAAGACCCTTACCCTACTTCCGTCGCGCCTGAAGTACTCCTTTGCGCGCGGCTGCATTACACCGGTAGCGGTTAATTCGGAGAGCGAGCCCGTTACGTGGGTCTGCCAGTCGGGTGGTGTCATGTCGTGCCAGGCCAGGCCTCGCTCCAAGTCTTCCCTGGTGTATTGGGTCATCTGAAGGAACGCGTCGTTGGCATCCAGCAGTCGCCCGTCCCGTGCCCAGATGACGATGCCGATTATGTTTGCATCGACGAGTCGCCGGATTCTGGATTGACGTTCTTCCAAGTCGCGAATTAGACGCGCTTTTTCGAGAGATGCTGCCGCCTGTGATGCCAGAAGTTTCAAGAGAGCGAGTCGGCTGGGCGTAAACGCTCCGGGAGCCAGATTGTTCTCAAGGTAGAGAAGCCCTACCCCGCTCCCCTGGTTCGTCAGGGGAACGCAGAGAACTGATCGAAGGCGGTTATCGCGAACATACGGATCGTCCCTAGACATGCCCGTTGCGTACGCATCCTCGAGAACGACTGGATCACCGGTCCGCGCAACGTAAAGAACAACCTATCGAGCAAGGTCAATCGAAGATACATCGTGCTGGGTTTGACTAATTGTTACAGCGCCCAGTCTGGTGGATGCCTCCGCCATCACCCGTAAATCTGCGCCCCCGATGTCTAGCAACAGGACAGCTCGTTGCGCGCCGGCATGCTCGATCGCGGCCTTCATCACGATGTCAATGAGCCTTTCCAGGACGATCTCGTTCGATACCGCCTCATGGACTTTGATGACGGTGGCCAAGTCCAATTGTTCCAGCGAATCCGGAGATGCGTCTCGAGGTAGAGTCGGCCCGTCGACCGCGTCCGTCCAAGCGATCAGCCCCTTATCCAAGAGAGCGACCTTTGCGTCCGCTCCCCACTTGTGAAAGCGCTCACGCGCTTCCCGCAAATATAGAAGGCCAATCTTTCCCAAGCCACGCGCCGCATAAAACCGCGCAGCGGCCTCGTAGGCGACCGCCTCGTCTTGCAAGAACCCGTTTTCTAGGGATAGCCGAATGCTCTCCTCGTAGAGGCGTTGCGCTTCCAGATCGAGCCCGTCCAGCCGAGCGGCTTCCGCCATAACGAGCGCGTGTTTGCCCGCAAAGGTCGGAGAGCGGGTTTGTACAAGCCATAGGCGCAGTTGGTCTTTGAAGCCGTCGAAGCGTTTGCGAAGTTCAC
>NZ_LYPL01000031.1 GCF_001662075.1 Rhizobium bangladeshense | reverse complement strand
CGCCAAGCTCAAACAATGGCGACGTCTCGCCACACGCTACGACAAACTCGCAGCCAATTTCCTCGGCTTCATCAAGCTGGCAAGCATCATGCTTTGGCTCAAATAGTTAATTTGTCACCACGGCCTAGTCGGCTCCCAAGTTGCTGATGAACCTCAGCAAAACCCACGACGTCATCCTCGGCCTTGTACCGAGGATCTGCGCCGGTCAAGTCAAATGACTGGAAAATAGATGTTTTCCGGTCAAGCAATTGCCGTGGTTAGATGCTCGGCACAAGGCCGAGCATGACGGAGGAGACTTTGTCAACAAACCGAGATCCGGCCTGACTGATGACCGGCTCCGCGATTTTCGGTTCTCGGTCATTGGCGGTCTCCACACCGCCATCGGCAATACATTCATCCCCTTACTCGAAGCAATCGCAGCGCGTTGATCGTCACCAGCACGGTGGCGCCGGTATCGGCGAGAATCGCCGGCCAGAGGCCGGTGATTCCTGCGATGGTCGTCACCAGGAACACCGCCTTCAGCCCGAGGGCGATGGTGATATTCTCTAGGATATTGCGCATCGTTCGTTTGGACAGTTCGATCATCCGCGCCACGTCGCCGACGCGCCCGTGCAGCACGGCGGCATCGGCCGTCTCCAGCGCCACGTCGGTGCCGCCTCCCATGGCGATGCCGATATCGGCGGCGGCCAGCGCCGGAGCGTCGTTGATGCCGTCGCCGACCTTGGCGACGATGAAGCCCTGACGCTTCAATTCGCCGACGACCCGCTGCTTATCCTCAGGCATCATCTCGCCGCGCCACTCGATGCCGAGCATGCCGGCAACGGCTGCCGCCGTCCGCTTGTTGTCGCCTGTCAGCATCATCGCCTTGACGCCGGCCGATCCGAGCGTGGAAAGCCCGGCCTTGGCATCCTCGCGCGGCTCGTCGCGTATGGCGATCAGGCCGACCGCAACGCCATTGACGAGCAGCACCGATACGCTCTTGCCCTCGTCGTTCAGAACAGCAATGCCTGCATCCTTTTCGCCATCGAGGGCTCCGCGCTCGCGGGCAGCGGACGGCGACAGGAGGTGGAGGGTCTCGCCGCCGACTTTGCCGCTGACGCCCTTGCCCGGCAGCGCTTCCAGCTCGAAGGCAGGCGGCACGGGAACGCCGTCCGCCCGAGCACGGTTGAGGATCGCCAGCGCCAAGGGATGGCTGGAGCCCTGCTCCAACACCGCCGCGCGCGACAAGACCTGCGCCTCGCTCAATCCGAAGGAAACGATATCGGTCACCTGAGGCTTGCCTTCGGTCAGCGTGCCCGTCTTGTCGAAGGCAACCATCGTCACCTTGCCGAGCGTCTCCAGTACCGCGCCGCCCTTCATTAAGAGCCCGCGCCGTGCGCCTGCCGACAGCGAAGCAGCAATCGCCGCCGGCGTCGAAATGACGAGCGCGCAGGGGCAGCCGATCAGCAGGATGGCAAGGCCCTTATAGACCCATTCACTCCACACTCCACCGAGCAGCAGCGGTGGAACGACCGCCACCAGTGCTGCCACCACCACCACGCCTGGCGTGTAATAGCGCGAAAACCGATCGATGAAACGTTCGGTCGGCGCCTTCGATTCCTGCGCCTCTTCCACCAGCCTGACGACGCGGGCGATGGTATTGTCGGCCGCGGCCGCCGTGACGCGTACCCTGAGCACAGAATCGCCATTCACAGTTCCGGCAATGACGACGGCATCGACACCCTTGCGCACCGGCGTGCTCTCGCCCGTCACCGGCGCCTCGTCGATCGCGCTCTCGCCGGAGACGATGATGCCATCCGCCGAGATGCGGTCGCCGGGACGCACCATGATGATCGCGCCGACAGCGAGGCTTTCCGCCGGCACCTGCCGCGTCTGGCCATTCTCTTCGAGCAGCGCGTTTTTCGGCACCAGCGCCGACAGCGACTGGATGCTTTCCCGCGCCTTGCCGGCCGCCACCCCCTCCAGCAGCTCGCCGACGAGAAACAGGAACACGACAGTCGCCGCCTCCTCGCCGGCATTGATGATGACGGCGCCGACGGCGGCGATCGTCATCAGCATCTCGATCGAAAACGGCGTGCCCGATAGCGCCGCCATGACAGCGCGGCGCGCGATCGGCACTAGCCCGACCAGCATGGCGATCACGAAGGCGTAGGATGCGACCGCAGGCACGAGATGGCCGATGGCATAGGCGGCGACCAGCGCTGCACCCGAGACGATGGTCAATCGGCCCTTCCGGCTTTGCCACCAGGAAGCGGTCATCGGCGCATGGTCACGCCCATGCAGGCCGTCGATTTTCTTTTTGCCATGATCGTGATCTGCGTGATCATGGTCATGGTCGTGGCCGGCATGATCGCCGTGGTCGTGATGATCGCGCGGGCCGTGATCCTGTGCCTGCGCCGCGCTCCCGGCAAAGAGCGAAACCGAATAACCGAGCCCCGTCACCCTCTTCTCGATCGCCGTGAGGTCGCTGCTGCCGTCATGACGGACGGTCATCGTGCCAGCCACCACCGAGACGGACACATCGGCGACACCCGCCACGCGCCTGACTGCCGTGTCGATCTTGGTCGCACAGGCGGCGCAATCCAAGCCGCCGACCCGGTATCGTGTCTCGCTCGTCTCAGCCATGATCCGCTTCCTTGTCAAACAGAAGCATCCCTCCTACATCCTCTAGCGACTAGAGGTGCAAGAGGAAAATCATGAAAAAGATCACGATCGGCGAAGCCGCTCGCCGGAGCGGAGTCAAAGTGCCGACGGTGCGTTATTACGAGAGCATCGGCCTGCTCGCGGCCCCAAGCCGCAGCGAAGGCAACCAGCGCTCCTTCGAACCCGCCGATATCAGCCGCCTCACCTTCATCCGCCATGCCCGCGAACTCGGCTTCGAGATCGAGGCGATCCGCACGCTGCTCACCCTGCAGGATGATCCGCACCAATCCTGCGCCTCTGCCGATGCCATCGCCAAGGCTCGTCTCGTCGAGGTCGAGCAGCGCATCCGCAGCCTGGTGGCGCTGAAGGCCGAACTCGAAACCATGGTGGAAGGTTGCGGCCATGGCCGCGTCGACCAATGCCGTGTCATCGAGGTTCTCGCCGACCACGGCCAGTGCACGCATCCGCACCATTGATCCCCGCCCTTGCAGGCAATCGACGCCCGCGCCAAAACTGCACCAGATAGAATCGGGCGAAGACATCCATGAACCAGAAGCGAATTGCGATCATCGGCGGCGGCCCGGCGGGCCTGGCGGCCGCCGAGCTGCTTTCGCTCTCCGGCCATGCGGTGACGGTCTACGACGCCATGCCGACCTTCGCCCGCAAGTTTCTGCTGGCCGGCAAGTCGGGGCTGAACATCACCCATTCCGAGGATTACGACCGTTTCGCCACGCGCTTCGGCACCGCCTCTGCCCGCCTGCGCCCGGCTCTCGATGCCTTTACCCCTGGCGATATCAGAGATTGGGCAGCAGGGCTCGGGACCGAGACCTTCGTCGGCTCGTCCGGCCGGGTTTTCCCTGATGTGATGAAAGCCTCTCCCTTGCTGCGCGCCTGGCTCAAGCGGCTGGAGGCGCAGGGCGCTACGCTGCGCACTCGCCACCGCTGGATCGGTTTTGCCGATGAGGGCTATGTTTTCGAAACGCCCGAAGAGTGCTGCATCGTCCATTGCGACGCAGCCCTGCTGGCGCTCGGCGGCGCAAGCTGGCCGCGCCTCGGCTCCGATGCACGCTGGCTGTCCTGGCTATCGGAGAAGGGCGTCGAGATCGACGCCTTCCAGCCTGCCAACTGCGGCTTTGTCGTCGGCTGGAGCGAGAGCTTACGCGAGCGTTTCGCCGGCGAGCCGGTGAAATCGGTCACCGCCACCTCCGACGCCGGCACCTTTCCCGGCGAATTCGTCATCACCGCAAACGGCATTGAGGGCAGCCTGGTCTATGCCCATGCGGCAAGCCTCCGCGACCGGCTGCAGAGCCACGGCAGCGCGGCCCTGACGCTCGACCTCGCCCCGGGCCGGTCGCTCGAAAGGCTGACCCGCGACCTCACGCGGCAGGACGCAAAGTCGAGCTTTTCAAACCGCCTGCGCAAGGGCGCCGGCCTCGACGGGGTCAAGGCGGCCTTGCTGCGTGAGCTCGCCGCCGAGCGCGACCGAGCCGATCCCGTCCGTCTCGCCGGCATGATCAAGGCCTTGCCGGTGCCCGTCCTCGAAACGAGGCCGATCGGCGAGGCCATCTCCTCGGCCGGCGGCATCCGCTGGAGCAGCATCGACGACCACTTCATGTTGAAGGCGCTGCCGGGCACCTTCGTCGCCGGTGAAATGCTCGACTGGGAAGCGCCGACCGGCGGCTATCTCCTCACCGCCTGCCTTGCGACCGGCCGCGCCGCCGCCCGCGGCATCCAGGCTTGGCTGCGACGCTAACCATCTCCAACAAAACTGGGTAAGGATTCCGACGCGAGAGACGAATGACTGTGAACCCGATCTAGATCAAAGACGTGGCGTATCCGTCGTGCAAAGATCGCGCATGCTTTTGCGAGGAGGAAGGCGGCCGTCGTTGCGTGCAATTGCAAACCGGCCGCTTTTCCCTCAGATTATGCTGAAGTTCCGTGGGAGGAGCAGATGCACGAACAGTCAGCACATGCGGAGCATGTCTATAGCTCTGCGCAGCGGAATTCCGCCGTCGCGAGTTCTCCGATTGTCGCTTCCTGGCGGCGTTGCATGACCATGCACCGGCTCGCGCCCGAGGACGAACGTGCGCCGCTGCGTCTGACTGACGAGGAATTTCACCGGGCCCGCGAACAGTCCGAACGGCTGGTCGCCGGCGCGACCGAGGAGCTCGACCGGCTCTTCACCACGGTCGGCAAAGCCGGCTGCTGCATCCTTCTGACGGATAGGAATGGCATTGCGCTGGAGCGCCGGGGCGCTGCCGGCGACGATAAGGACTTCCGCCAACTCGGTCTCTGGACCGGTTCGGTGTGGACCGAGGCGAGCATCGGCACCAACGGCATCGGCACCGCACTTGCCGACGAGCGCGCCGTCGCCATCTTCCGCGACCAGCATTTTTTCTGCTCGAATATCCGCCTGAGCTGCACGACCGCGCCGGTCCGCGACCATCGCGGTGAACTCGCCGCCGCCCTCGACATCTCCACCTGCCGCGAGGACGTCAACGAAATGACGCTGGCGATCCTGACGCAGACCGTGCGCGATGCGGCGATGCGCATCGAACTCAACCTCTTTCGCTCGGCGTTTCCCGGCGCCCGCTTCCTGATGGTCCCGGCCGGCGCCAATTCCGCCGCCGCCCTGCTTGCCGTCGACAGGCATGATCTCGTGCTTGGCGCAACCCGCGCCGCCCGCATCGCGCTGCAGCTGGACGACAAGCGGATTGCGGCCGGCATCCCGGCCGCCGATGCTCTGCGCGAAGCCGTCGTCTCACAGCAGGAAGAGATGGTCGAGGCGGAAAAAGCGGCCTTGCTGCGGGCGCTGTCGCGCACCAGCGGCAACGTCTCGCAGGCTGCGATCGCGCTCGGCATAAGCCGCGCCACGCTGCACCGGAAGATGAAAAAGTTCGACCTGCATTAGCCCGATCCCGAACATGTCACTGACATGGTTATCCTGACGCGGCCCTGTCGCATGTCTGCGACAGTGTGCACTGCGGTATGGAAGACCTCCCCTGTTCGCTTCGGCAAAACACGTCCATTTTGCCTCCACTGGTTCACTTGGGAACCTGGCTCATCTTGGGAGGATGACATGCTTCATCAGAAAATCGTCGAGTCGCCGTTCAAGCTGAAATACGGCAACTATATCGGCGGCGAATGGCGCGAGCCGGTCGAAGGCAAGTATTTCGAAAACCTGACGCCCGTCACCGGCGGCAAGCTCTGCGACATTCCCCGCTCCGATGAAAAGGACATCAATCTCGCGCTCGACGCCGCCCATGCGGCCAAGGAGAAATGGGGCCGCACCTCCGCTGCCGAGCGCTCCAACATCCTCATGAAGATCGCCCAGCGCATGGAAGACAAGCTGGAATTGCTCGCCCAGGCCGAGACCTGGGACAATGGCAAGCCGATCCGCGAAACCATGGCGGCCGACATTCCGCTGGCGATCGACCACTTCCGCTATTTCGCCTCCTGCATCCGCGCCCAGGAAGGTTCGATCGGCGAGATCGACAATGATACCGTCGCCTATCACTTCCACGAACCGCTCGGCGTCGTTGGCCAGATTATTCCATGGAACTTCCCGATCCTGATGGCCACATGGAAGCTTGCGCCGGCGCTTGCCGCTGGCAACTGCGTCGTGCTGAAGCCCGCCGAACAGACCCCGGCTTCGATCCTGCTCTGGGCGGAACTGGTCGGCGATCTGCTGCCGCCCGGCGTGCTGAACATCGTCAACGGTTTCGGCATCGAGGCCGGCAAGCCGCTGGCGACCAGCCCCCGCATCGCCAAGATCGCCTTCACCGGCGAGACGACGACAGGCCGGCTGATCATGCAATATGCCAGCCAGAACCTCATTCCGGTGACGCTGGAGCTCGGCGGCAAATCGCCCAACATCTTCTTCGCCGATGTGATGGCCGAGGATGACGACTTCCTCGACAAGGCGCTCGAAGGTTTTGCGATGTTTGCCCTCAACCAGGGCGAAGTCTGCACCTGCCCGAGCCGCGCCCTCGTCCAGGAATCGATCTACGACCGCTTCATGGAAAAGGCGGTCAAGCGTGTTGAGGCGATCAAGCAGGGCAACCCGCTCGACAACGCGACGATGATCGGCGCCCAGGCCTCGACGGAACAGCTCGAAAAGATCCTCGCCTATCTCGACATCGGCAAGCAGGAGGGGGCTGAGGTCCTGGCTGGCGGCTCCCGCAACGATCTCGGCGGCGATCTGGCAAACGGCTATTACGTCAAGCCGACGATCTTCAAGGGCCACAACAAGATGCGCATCTTCCAGGAGGAGATCTTTGGGCCGGTGGTCTCGGTCACGACTTTCAAGGACGAGCAGGAAGCACTCGAGATCGCCAACGACACGCTCTACGGTCTCGGCGCCGGTGTCTGGAGCCGCGACGCCAATCGCTGCTACCGTTTCGGCCGCGAGATTCAGGCCGGTCGCGTATGGACCAATTGCTACCACGCCTACCCCGCCCATGCCGCCTTTGGTGGCTACAAGCAGTCGGGCATCGGCCGCGAAACCCACAAGATGATGCTCGAGCACTACCAGCAGACCAAGAACATGCTGGTGAGCTACAGCCCGAAGGCGCTCGGTTTCTTCTGAGATGCTCTCGCATGGTGGGAGAGGGTCAAACCCCTCCCCACAAGGGGAGGGGCTTAACCCGCTGAACCGCTCTGGAACTCACAGATCTCCTTGCTGAAACGTCATCGAGGAAAGCTGCCGGTGCGGCGGCTTAGCCCCTCCCCCTTGTGGGGAGGGTTGGGGAGGGGAACTCACCTCCCAAAACCTTGGAGGAATTCCTAATGGAAACCACCATCAACGGCGAACCGCGTGTTCTCGCAACCGAGGCAGCCCTCGACCTGATCGCCGAGATCAAGCGCGATCATCCCGATATCCTCTTCCACCAGTCCGGCGGCTGCTGCGACGGTTCCTCGCCGATGTGTTACCCCGCCCATGAATTCATGGTCGGCGACAGCGACGTCAAGCTTGGCGAGATCGGCGGCGTGCCGGTCTATATCAGCGCCAGCCAGTTCGAGGCGTGGAAGCATATGCAGCTGATCATCGACGTCGTGCCCGGACGCGGCGGCATGTTCTCGCTCGATAACGGCCGGGAGAAACGCTTCCTCACCCGTTCGCGCCTCTTCGGCGGCGGAGAGGCCTGCGCCGTCCCGGATGCTGCGGTGAGAACAGTCTGATGCATGCCGCTAAGACGCACAGGCGGCCGCCTGGCGCGCAACATGCTTCCCACTGAGAATTTCGCCTGTAGTATTCCCATAGTACCTTCTGCCCGACGGTCTTTGTTAATCTTGGTCCGTTGGTTTCAAAGGAGGATATGATGCCAGCTTCAAAGATCCTGATGATCACCGGTGATTTCACCGAAGATTATGAAACGATGGTGCCATTCCAGACTTTGCTTGCCTGCGGCTATACGGTCGATGCCGTCTGCCCCGGCAAGAAGGCGGGTGAGAGCGTCGCCACCGCAATCCATGATTTCGAGGGCGACCAGACCTATTCCGAAAAGCGCGGCCATAATTTCGCGCTGAACGCCACTTTCGACAACGTGCGGGTAGAGGATTACGATGCCCTCGTCATCCCCGGAGGCCGCGCGCCCGAATATCTTCGCCTCAATGCCGACTCATCAACTCGGTCCGGCACTTCTTCGATGCCGGAAAACCTGTTGCAGCCATCTGCCACGGTGCGCAGCTGCTTGCCGCTGCCGGCGTATTGAAGGGCCGCACCTGCTCGGCCTATCCCGCCTGTCGGCCGGAAGTCGAACTGGCCGGCGGCATCTATGCCGACATATCAATCAGCGATGCGGTTTCGGACGGCAACCTGGTCACGGCGCCAGCCTGGCCGGCCCACCCGTCGTGGCTGCGCCAGTTCATGGCTGTGCTCGACGCCGCGTCGATGCGCGAAACCAACGCCGCCTGAGGAGGCCGGCACCGGGAGAACGACATGTGTGAACTTTTCATCAAAGCGGATGCGCGGCTATGGGAAAGCACCACCCGGTCGTTGCGCATCGACGGCATGGTCACCAGTGTCAGGCTGGAGAACTTCTTCTGGTCGAAGCTCGAGGAAATTGCCCGGCGCGACGGCATGAACGTCGTGCAACTGATCACCCGGCTGCATCATGAGTCGATCGATGCCGGCCACGATCTCGGAAATTTCACATCCTTCCTGCGCGTCTGCTGCGCTCGCTATCTCGACCTGCAGCTCACCGGGGATATCCCCGCCGATGTCAGCCGCCCGATCTCCGAGCTGGATGCGCCGGTCATCCTCGGCCGCGAACGGGAAAAATATCACTGAAGCCTGGCTCGGCGAACCGCCGATGACGCGGGCAGAGCTCTCCACGAGGAACTCTGCCGACAATCCTGGGATACCTGACCGTGGCGCAGCTGCACGGGGGGTTGCGTTGCGGCGCAGCCTGGATCAACAATGCGCGGCATCATCCAGCACCGGCACCGTCAGGAGATCGATTGCCATGAACGAGCAGAAAGCCGTGATCGTCACGGGAGCCGGCGGCAACCTTGGCAGCGCCGTTGTCCGCGAGCTTGCCGCAGGCGGCGCCAAGCTCGTCTGCATGAACCGGTCGAGCCAGGAATTGGAAGGCTTGGCCGGGGAGCTTCCCGCCTCCACCGAGTTCCTGTCGATCGCCGGAACGGAACTCACCGATTACGCTTCCTGCGCCGCCGCTGTCGCCCGCGCCGTCAAGCGCTTCGGCGGGGTCAGCGCGCTGGTCAATACGGTCGGCGGCTTCCAGATGGGACCGGTCGGGCCGGATGCGCCGGTCCAATGGGACACGATGATGACCGCCAACGCCCGCACTGCGCTGACGATCAGCGCTGCTGTTCTCCCGACCATGAAGGCGGCCGGCTATGGCCGCATCATTCACATCGCCGCCGCCCCCGGCCTGAAGGCCGGAGCCAATCAGGCGGCCTACGCCGCTTCGAAAGCCGCCGTCATCCGGCTGACCGAGGCGATCGCTGCGGAAAACCGCGAACACCGCATCACCGCCAACTGCATTCTGCCCGGGACGATCGACACGCCTGAAAATCGCGCCGCCATGCCCAATGCGAAAACGGACGGCTGGGTATCGCCGCAATCGATCGCCCGCCTCATCGCCTTCCTGATTTCACCGGCCGCAGCCGTCGTTACCGGCGCGGCGATCCCGGCGACCGGGCGCGAATAAAGCAAGGCCTTGCACGTTTTGTACCGTTACATGCCGTCCGGCTTGCGGTACGATTCTTTCTCATCGGAGGCGAGGGCAGCGGCGGGGCGCGATGGTGTTGATGATCGCATTGCGGCGGCATTTGCCGGAAGGCAGGTGGTTTCGATGACCGACGGTCCCGCATTGCCCGCCGTCAGCGCCACCAGCCTGGTGCGCGATGAATGGTTCCTCGGCGTCAGCGTCGCGACGAGCCTCGCATTTCTGGCTTTCCAGGAGCAGCTTTTCGGGCGGCTTTCCGATCCGCTTTGGTTCACCGTGGTTTTCGTGTGGCTGTTTGGCGTCGTCCTCGGCTCCGCCCTGTCGGTCGTGCGGCACGCGGATCATTTGGCGGAGCGGCTGAAGGAGCCCTACGGCACACTCATTCTGACGCTTGCCATCACCTCAATCGAGGTGATGGCGATTTCAGCCGTCATGCTTCACGGTGAAAACAATCCGACGCTTGCCCGCGATACGCTGTTTGCCGTCGTCATGATCATCCTGAATGGCATGGTCGGCCTGTCGTTACTGCTGGGCGCGTGGCGGCGGCCGGAACAGCAGCACAATCTGCAGGGCGCCAACGCCTATCTCGGGGTGATCGTGCCGCTGGCCACCTTGAGCCTGGTCATGCCGACATTTCTGGCAGGCCCGGGCGGACAGCATTCATCGGCGCCGAGACAGCTGATCCTCGGCATAATATCGGTCGGCCTTTATGCCACATTTCTGTTTCTGCAGGCCGGCCGCCATCGGAACTATTTCACCGACGACAGCAACCGTCACAAACCTCACGGCGAACGTCTCCCTCACCATGGCCCGGCCTGGCCTCATGCCATTCTGCTTTTTGCCCATATGGGTCCCGTCGTCTTCCTGGTCGAACAGCTTGCGCGGCCGATCGACTACATTATCGAAACCCTGCATGCTCCGACCGCATTTGGCGGTGTCGTGATGGCCGTCCTCGTCGCGACGCCCGAGGCAATCAGCGCCGTGCGTGCGTCCATCGCAAACAATCTTCAGCGCTCCGTCAACATCTTCCTTGGTTCGGTATTGTCGACAATCGGGCTGACGGTGCCGGCGATGCTCGTTGTCAGCCAGCTTTACGGGCACACCGTGACGCTCGGCCTGGAGGGCGGCGATCTGGTGATGCTCCTGCTCACGCTTGCCGTCAGCATCATTACCTTTGCCAGCGGCCGCACGCATCTCATGCAAGGTGCCGTGCACCTGGTGCTTTTCCTGGCTTACGTGCTGCTCATTTTCCAGCAATGACGCCCGCTCGGCGACATCTTGCCGAAGGAAATCTCCGCTCGAAGGCGGCGCTGCAATACCAGGAAAGTAAAAGTCCGCGCCTGGTCTGTCTTCCGCTATGATGGCGGGCGCTATTGCACGGCTTGCAGGCAATCACAGTGGCTGCAGCACTCAAAGTGCTACAGCGTCCTTTGCGCGTCTGAAAAGACGCTCGGCGCTGTAGCTGGCGATACGGAGACCGGACTTGGGCTCACTGTTGCTTGGCGGGCTTGTATTCGTGTTTCTGTCGACCGCGACGTCGATAGGATTGATCGTGCGCGACCGCTTGCCGGATCATCACCTCAATGCGGAATCCAAGGAAGTCATCAGGCTGGCGACTGCGGTGGTGGGAACCCTGTCGGCCCTGGCCCTCGGCCTTCTGATCGCCTCGGCCAAGTCCACCTACGACAACGCCGAAGTGGAGATGAGAACGGCGGCCGCACGTGTGCTCTTGCTTGACCGCGTCATGGCCCAATACGGGCCGGAAACCGACAAGGCGCGGCAGTTGCTGCGTGAATTGATCGAGAAACGGCTAAGCCGCGGCTGGTCGGCCGACACCACCGACGAGGCATCCGGCAAGGCGCCGGGGGAATACCAGGATATCGAGGCGGTTCAGGGCGACCTGCGGGCGCTCTCGCCGAGGGATGCCGTGCAGCGCTCTCTCCAGACGCGAGCTCTTGAGGTAAGCGGCATGGTGGCCGAGACCCACTGGCTGCTGGTCGAATCCGGTAAAGAGGGTTTGCCCTGGGCGTTTCTCACCGTTCTCGTCTGTTGGCTCGGGCTGCTTTTTGCGACCTTCGGGCTGCAGGCGCCGGCCAATCCGACGCTGCTGTCAATTCTGCTCGTCTGCGCCCTGTCCGTCGCCGGCGCGATCTTCCTGATTGCCGACATGGCCAATCCCTATGTCGGCCTGATCCATGTTTCCGATGCACCTTTGCAATCGGCCATCGAACGGCTCGGGAAACCCTAAGGCATGTCGCTCCAAGGTCGGGCGGAGCAGCAATACGAGCGGCAGCCGCTTCTTGGAAATCGATCAGAACGCGCGGGAGTTCATCGCTCTCTGTTCTGTCGCACAGAAACGCCAAAAGCCCGCACGAGGCGGGCTTTTTGAGTATTGTCTATTGAGGAGTTTGGTTGCGGGGGCAGGATTTGAACCTGCGGCCTTCAGGTTATGAGCCTGACGAGCTACCGGGCTGCTCCACCCCGCGG
>NZ_LYPL01000030.1 GCF_001662075.1 Rhizobium bangladeshense | reverse complement strand
CCTTACAATCTGACCGGCTGGCCGGTGCGCACGCTCTCGTCGGCGGCAAGGCAGATGCGCAGCGACGCCACCGCATCCGCCATATGGCGGTCGAGGTTCAGATCCTCGCGGATCGCCCTCAGCATGAAAGCCTGTTCCAGGTCGCAAAGCGCCTGATGACCGGGCTCGCCCGTCATCCTCATATCCTGGTCTGGCCGGATGAACTTGCCGTCCGGGCCGGTTTCGGCCGTATGCAGACGGATCACGGAGGTCTTGGTGTGCGTGTCGATGTCGTCGGACTTGGCATTCGGATCCATGACGATCGACACCGCCCCCTTCGGCGACATTACGTCCTTCACGAAGAAGGCGGTTTCAGAAATCATCGGCCCCCAGCCGGCCTCGTACCAGCCGACCGAACCGTCCTCGAAGAGCACCTGCAGCTGACCGTAATTGTACATCTCCGCAGCGATCTCATCGGAGAGGCGCAGCCCCATGCCGCGCACCTCGACCGCCCTGGCATCGGTGATCTGGCACATGACGTCGATATAATGCACGCCGCAATCGACGATCGGCGAGGTCGTCTGCATCAGCGACTTGTGCGTCGCCCAGGTCGGGCCGCTGGACTGCTGGTTAAGGTTCATGCGGAAGACGTAAGGCGGGCCAAGCTTGCGCGCTTCCTCGATCAGCTTCGTCCAGGATGGGTGATGGCGAAGGATATAGCCGATCACAAGCTTGCGCCCCGCCCTCTTCGCCGCCGCCACGACACGCTCGGCGTCGGCGACGGTGGTCGCCAGCGGCTTTTCCACGAAGGCATGACAGCCTGCCTCGAACGCGGCGACGGCATAATCGGCATGGCTGTCGGAATAGGTGTTGATCGAGCAGAGGTCCGGTTTCAGCTCGGTAAGCGCCGTCATGAAGTCGGGATGAACAGTATAGCCCTGCAGTTCGGGCTCCAGCGCGGGCGTTGAGCGGTTGACGAGACCGACAATCTCGAAACCAGGATTATTATGGTAGGCAAGCGCATGGCTGCGGCCCATATTGCCGAGGCCGGCTACGAGGACACGGATTGGCTTCTCTTGGTTCATTTGACAGCTCCCGACGTGATGCCACGGATCAGCTGGCGCGAGAAAATGACGTAAAGGATCAGGATCGGTAGGATTGCGAGCGACAGGGCGGCCAGCACCGCATTCCAATTGGTGACGAATTGGCCGATGAAGATCTGCGAGCCGAGTGTCACGGTCTTGGTGCTTTCCGCAGGCGCCAGGATCAGCGGGAACCAGAGGTCGTTCCAGATCGGGATCATGGTGAAGACGGCGACCGTCGCCATGGCCGGGCGCACCAGCGGCAGCACCAGGCGGAAGAAGATCGCATATTCGGAGAGCCCATCGATGCGCCCGGCATTCTTCAGATCGTCAGAAACCGTGCGCATGAATTCCGACAGAATGAAGATGGCGAGCGGAATGCCCTGTGCGGTATAGACGAGGATCAGCGCCGTCAGCGTATTGACCAGACCGGCCGCTACCATGCCCTGCAGGATCGCCACCGTGCCGAGGCGGATCGGAATCATGATGCCGATCGCCATATAGAGCCCAAGCAGCGCATTGCCGCGGAAGCGGTATTCCGACAGCGCGAAGGCTGCCATGGCGCCGAAGAGCAACACCAGCAGGATCGAGACGATCGTCACGATGAAGCTGTTCTGGAAATAGGTGGCGAAATCGCCCTGCCCCAGCACCGTCTGGTAGCCGACGAGGCTGAAGGTCGACGGCGTCGGGATCATCAGCGGCTCGCGGAAGATCGAGGCGCGATCCTTGAACGAGTTGACGATGGTCAGGAACACCGGAAACAGCGCGACCAGCGTATAGGCGCCGAGCGCCAGATGCACGAGGCCGGTGCGGATGGGAGATGTGCGTGCCTTGGACATGCGCGCTCCTCAGAACTGGTAGCGACGCATGCGCCGCTGGATGACGAAGAGATAAAGCGAGACGCCGGCGAGGATGATGAGGAACATCACGGTCGCGATCGTCGCGCCCATCGAGCGGTCGCCGAGCTGAAGCTGGAAACCGAAGAAGGTGCGGTAGAGCAGCGTGCCGAGAATGTCGGTCGACATGTCAGGCCCGGCAAGCGCCCCCTGCACGGTGTAGATCAGGTCGAAGGCGTTGAAATTGCCGACGAAGGTCAGGATCGAGATGATGCCGATCGCCGGCAGGATGAGCGGCAGCTTGATCTTCCAGAACTGCGCCCAGCCGGTGATGCCATCACATTCGGCCGCCTCGATCACCTCTTCGGGAATGCTGAGCAGCGCGGCATAGATCAGCATCATCGGAATTCCGATATATTGCCAGTTGGAGATCAGCGACACGGCAATTAGCGCCGAGCCCGGCTTGCCGAGCCACGGCGCGAACAGGAATTTCAGGCCGATGAGATCGAGCATCCAGGGTGCGACACCCCAGATCGGCGACAGGATCAGCTTCCAGATGAAGCCGACAATGACGAAGGAGAGCAGCGTCGGCAGGAATATCGCCGTGCGGTAGAAGGCGACACCACGCAGCTTCGGCACTGAAAGCAGGGCAGCAAGCGCAATGCCGATCGGATTCTGCACGCACATGTGGATGACGAAGAAGATCAGGTTGTTGACGAGCGCGTTCCAGAAATCATGCGCCCAGCGCGGATCGCCGAACAGCACCTTGAAATTCGCCAGGCCGACGAAGGCAGGCTGCCCGTCGACCGTATTGTAGAGCGAAAGCCTCAGCGTTTCGATGAGCGGCAGCACCATGACGGCGGAATAGACGATCACCGCAGGCAGCATGAAGACGAAGATGTGCCAGCGCACCGGGCGCTTGATCGGGACGATATCGGCCGCGTTGTCGGTTTCGCTCATGGCTTTTGCCTGTTCTTGTCACTGGCCGCAATCTTGCGGGCGCAGATGGAAAACGTTGCGCCTCACCCCATCTCTCTGCCGCCTGGGAAGAGAGGGAACGCCCTGCTGAGATGCTCTATCGGGGTGGGAGGTCGCTGCGAGTCTCCTTCTCCCCGCAAGCGGGGAGAAGGTGGCCGGCAGGCCAGATAAGGGGCTGCAAACGCCGCCCCTCACCACATCACTTTGCCGGCTTGTACCAGCTGTCGAGGCCCTTCTGCAGCTTCTCGGCAGCAACCTGCGGCGTATCCGTGCCGTTGATCACATTGGCCGATTCGACCCAGGTCTCGTTTTCGAGGTTCGGCGTGCCGCGCGACAGGATCTGGTAGGTCGAACGCACGGTCGACTTGTACGGGCCGCGCCAGGAGACGAACTCCTGAGCGAGCGGATCGGACATCTTCACCGGAGTGGAGTTCAGGCTGAAGAAGCCCGGCAGCGCATTGGCATAGGTATCGGCGAATTCAGGCGAAGCGACCCAGCTAAGGAACTTCTTGACTTCCTCGGGGTGCGTGCTCTTCGCATTCAGAGCGACACCGATATCCGGATGGTCGGAGATGTAGCCTTGATCGCCGGCCTTCGGAACCGGCGGCGGGAAGGCGCCCATCTTGAACTGCGCCTGCGTGTTGAAGAGCGCGATTTCCCACGAACCGGCCGGATAGATCGCGGCGCGGCCGAGCGTGAAGAGATTCTGGCTGTCCGCATAGGTCTGGGCTTCGAAACCGTCGCCGAGATAGGGTTTCCACTTGGCAAGCTCTTCGAAGGGCTTGACCCATTCGGGATCGGTCAGCTTCTGCTTGCCTGCGATGAGCGCTTCGCGGCCCTCTTCACCCTTCCAGTAGTTCGGGCCGATGTTCTGGTAGCCCATGGTCGCGGCTTCCCAGAGATCCTTCGTGCCCATGGCGAGCGGAATATAGGTGCCATCCGCCTTGATCTTGTCGAGCGCTGCGTAGAACTCGTCCTGCGTCTTCGGCACGGAGATGCCGAGTTTGTCGAAGGCATCCTTGTTGTAGATGAAACCGTGAATGACTGAAGCCATCGGCACGCAGAAGGTCGACTTGCCGTCGTCGGTCGTCCAGGCGGCCTTGGCGACCGGCGAGAAATTCTCCATGCCCGGCAGGCTGGTGATGTCGACGAGCTGCTTCTTGTTGTAGAGTTCGAGCGAGGTGAACGGGCGGCAGGTGATAATGTCGCCCGCGGAGCCGGCATCGAGCTTGGCGTTCAGTGAAGCATTGTATTCGGTCGGCGCGGTCGGCGAGAAGACGACCTTGATGCCGGGATTTTTGGCTTCGAACGCCGGGATGATCTTCTCCTGCCAGATCTGCAAGTCGTCGTTACGCCAGCTTTCGATCGTCAGCGTGACGTCGGCGGCCTGGACGAGACCTGCTGAGCTCAGCAGGCTTGAGGCAAGCAGCAGACTTTTCAGAGCAGTGTTTTTCATTTCCCTCTCCTGTTTTTAGCACCCGAAGGCGCCGTTTTGATCTGAAACAAGCAATTGGCGCGTCTGAGGAAACACCCAATGCCCCTTGGAGGGCCGCCAGCGACTGGCGGCCCCGAAAGCTCGACGGACCGAAAGCGGGATTGCCTGCGGTCGGACTGCGCCCTGGCATGATGGCCGGGCGCGGCGAATGAAGTGGGAAAGCCGATAGACCCCTGAATTCGCCATCGGCTTAGCAAGCCGACGGGCCATTCTCTGATCATCCTCGAAGCGGCCCGGCTTAACTTTACTGCCGGTTTTCGCGGGCTTCGAACTGCTGTTCCCTTTACCGAATTAAGTCCAAAAAAATACCAATTGTCCAGCCGAATTTTAACTTTTTAGCTTCCGAAAATTCATTTTAAAATTTTACCGAACAAAATCAAATAGATAAAAAGATCGACTTTTGCGACCATCCCCACTTGGTAAATGGTATTTTTTTGGTATTGTAGGAAAAACCAAGGGGAACGGCGTATCGGAGGGCCGATGACGGAGCTTGCAATCGGCATAGACGGCGGCGGAACGAGCTGCCGGGCAGCGGTCGCGGATAAAGACGGCAACATTCTCGGCCGCGGCAAGGCAGGTCCTGCCAACATCCTGTCCGACCTGGAAAACTCTCTTCTCAACATCGTCGAATCCGCCCAGCAAGCGCTCGGCGACGCGGGTCTCGACGCCGAAGTCGTTACCTCCGTTGTATCGGTCGTCGGCGTCGCGGGCGCCAATGTCACGGACTACGGCCAACGAATCGAAAAAGCTCTGCCCTTTGCCGAAGGCCGTGTCGTCACCGATGCCTTGATCTCCCTGCAAGGAGCGCTCGGCGATGCCGACGGCATCGTTGGCGCCTTCGGCACTGGCTCGGTTTACAATGCGCGTAGGGGCGGCCGGATGAATGGCATCGGCGGCTGGGGCTTCATCGTCGGCGACCAGGCAAGCGGCGCCCGCCTGGGCCGCGACCTCATGGAGCGGTCGCTGCTCGCCCATGACAGAGTGCGCCCGGCATCGCCGGTCACAGAAGCGGTCATGGCCGAATATGGGGACGATCCGGAGCGGATCGTCAATTTCGCCCATACGGCACGACCGACGGATTTCGCCCGTTACGCGCCTATGGTCTTCAGACATGCGGCCGAGGGCGATGCCGTTGCGGTCGACATCGTCAGGGATGCCGCAACGGCGATCGGCGAAAGCCTCGATGCACTGCTCTGGCCGGAATGCCCGTCCATCTGCCTGCTCGGCGGCCTTGCGGAAGCCTATGAGCCTTGGCTTTCGGAACGCTACAAGCCGCTTCTCGCCAAGCCGAAGAACGACGCGTTGCAGGGCGCGGTGGAACTTGCGGTGAAGCTCCTGAATGATCGGCAGAGAGGTGCGGCATGACCGACGACCTCGCCACCCTCCTGTCCCTGCAGCGCCTGCAGGCGGCCGGCACAGGCCCCCTCTATGTGAAGCTGCGCCGCACGCTCGAAGAAGCCGTGCGCACCGGCACGCTCGGCCACGGCGATGCGCTGCCGCCAGAGCGCGACATCGCCGAATTTGCTGCCGTCAGCCGCGTCACCGTGCGCAAGGCGATCGACGAGCTCGTTGCCGACGGCCTGCTGGTGCGCCGCCATGGCTCGGGCACCTTCGTTGCCAAGCCGGTCTCCAAAGTCGAGCAACGCCTGTCACAGCTCACCTCCTTCACCGAGGACATGGCGCGCCGCGGCATGTCCTCCCGCTCCGAATGGCTGCACAAGGGCGTCCATACCCCCTCGCCGGATGAGATGATGATCCTCGGCCTCGGCACCGACGTGAAGGTTTCGCGCCTTTCGCGCCTGCGCATTGCCGACGACCAGCCGCTGGCGATCGAGAATGCCAGCGTCTCCGGCGAATTCCTGCCCGATCCGTCGGTCGTCACCAATTCGCTCTACGCCGAACTCGAACGCCTCAACGTCCGTCCGGTGCGCGCAGTGCAGCGCATTTCAGCAACCAACATGAAAGAAGCCGACGCCCAGCTTCTCGGCGTCCCCATCGGCGCCGCCGGCCTGTCGATCGAGCGCATCTCCTATCTCGGCTCCGGCCGCGCCGTCGAATTCACCCGCTCGCTTTATCGCGGTGACGCTTATGATTTCGTCGCGGAACTGACGATCGGAGCGGCGTAGGCCGGCGCATATAATCGCGCAATATCAAAAATATGAAGCCGGAAAGTGAATCACTTTCCGGCTTCAATGTCTCTTGATTCATTGCATTAAGAACGACGGAAACTCCGCGGCGTCCTCGATCTCCTCGTCCGTCTTGCGCGGCACATAATTGAGCACCGGTCCGAGCCAACGCTCGACTTCGGAAACTTCCATGCCCTTGCGTTTGGCATAGTCTTCCACCTGATCGCGCTCCACCTTGGCGACCCCGAAATAATAGGAGTCGGGGTGGCCGATATAGAGGCCGGATACGGACGAACCGGGCCACATCGCATAGCTCTCCGTCAGCTTCACGCCTGCGGCATGTTCCGCATCGAGCAGCTTGAAGAGCGTCTTTTTCTCGGTGTGATCGGGCTGAGCGGGATAGCCTGGCGCCGGACGGATGCCGGCATAGGCTTCGCCGATGAGGTCCTCGTTGCTGAGGTGCTCATCCCTCGCATAACCCCAATATTCGCGACGCACCTGCTCATGCATGCGCTCGGCAAAGGCTTCGGCGAAACGGTCGGCCAGCGCCTTGACGAGGATCGAGGAATAGTCGTCGTTCGCCCGTTCGAACCGTTCGGCGATGGCGATCTCCTCGATGCCTGATGTCACCACGAAGCCGCCGACATAATCCTGCACGCCGCTTGCGACCGGGGCGACGAAATCGGAGAGCGCCACATTCGCCCGCCCGTCCCGCTTCGAAAGCTGCTGGCGCAAGGTGTAGAAGGTGGCAAGCTCCTGGCTGCGGTTCTCGTCGGTAAACAGGCGGATATCGTCGCCGACGGCACCGGCCGGCCAGAAGCCTATGACGGCGCGCGGACGGAACCACTTCTCGTCGATGATCTTCTTCAGCATCGCCTGCGCATCGGCCCACAGCGCACGCGCCGCTTCGCCCTGTTTCTCGTCTTCCAGAATGGCGGGGAAGCGGCCGCGCAGCTCCCAGGTCTGGAAGAACGGCGTCCAGTCGATATACCGCGCAAGCTCCGCCAGATCGTAATCCTCAAACACCCGGGTGCCGAAGAACTGCGGCTTCGTCGGCTGGTAGGCCGACCAGTCGATCTTATGGGAATTCTCACGCGCCCGCGGCAATGGCAGCCGCACCTTCTCGGCTTCGCTGCGCGCATGGGCGGCCGCCACCTTGGCATATTCGGCTCTTGTATCGTCGACATACCCCTGGCGCGTCTCCGGCGACAGCAGCGCCGAGACGACGCCGACAGCGCGGCTCGCATCGGTGACGTAGATTGCCTGGCCTTTGTTGTAGCCTGGATGAATCTTCACCGCCGTATGCACGCGGCTGGTCGTCGCTCCGCCGATCAGCAGCGGGATTTCAAAGCCCTGCCGTTCCATTTCCGCCGCGACATGCACCATCTCATCGAGCGACGGCGTGATCAGGCCGGAAAGGCCGATGACATCGACCTTCTCGGCGATCGCCGTTTCCAGGATCTTCGTCGCCGGCACCATGACGCCGAGGTCGACGATCTCGTAATTATTGCAGGCGAGCACGACGCCGACGATGTTCTTGCCGATATCGTGCACGTCGCCCTTGACCGTCGCCATCAGGATCTTGCCGGCCGACTGCCGCTCTTCGCCGCCGTTGAGGCGCTTCTCCTCTTCCATATAGGGCAGCAGCACGGCGACCGCCTGCTTCATCACGCGTGCCGACTTGACCACCTGCGGCAGGAACATCTTGCCCGAGCCGAAGAGATCGCCGACGACGTTCATGCCGGCCATCAGGGGGCCTTCGATAACATGCAGCGGCCGGGCGGCCTGCTGGCGGGCCTCCTCGGTATCGGCTTCGATAAATTCGGTGATGCCGTTGACCAGCGCGTGTTCGAGGCGCTTCTCGACGCTCCATTCGCGCCAGGAGAGGTCCTGAACGCGGCCTTCCCTTGCACCGGCGCCACGGAACCGCTCGGCCACTTCAAGCAGCCGCTCGGTGCCGTCGGGCCGGCGGTTCAGCACCACGTCCTCGCAGGCCTCGCGGAGTTCGGGGTCGATATTGTCGTAAACCGCCAGCTGGCCGGCATTGACGATGCCCATGTCCATGCCCGCCTGGATGGCGTGGTAGAGAAACACGGCGTGCATCGCCTCGCGTACCGGCTCGTTGCCGCGGAACGAGAAGGATAGGTTCGACACGCCGCCGGAGATATGGACGAGCGGCATGCGCTGACGGATCGTCCGCGTCGCCTCGATGAAGTCGACGCCGTAATTATTGTGCTCTTCGATGCCGGTCGCCACCGCAAAGATGTTCGGGTCGAAGATGATGTCCTCGGGCGGGAAACCGATCTTTTCGGTCAAAAGCTTATAGGCGCGCGTGCAGATTTCCACCTTGCGGTCGTAATTATCCGCCTGCCCGGTCTCGTCGAAGGCCATGACGACGACGGCAGCGCCGTAATTGTGCAGCAGCCGCGCCTGGGCGAGGAAATTCTCCTCGCCTTCCTTCAGCGAGATCGAGTTGACGATCGCCTTGCCCTGCACGCGCTTCAGGCCGGCTTCGATGATCGAGAATTTCGAGCTGTCGATCATCACGGGCACGCGGGCGATATCGGGCTCGGCGGCGATCAGGTTCAAGAATTCGACCATCGCCTTTTCCGAATCGATCAGGCCCTCGTCCATGTTGATGTCGATCACCTGCGCGCCGTTTTCGACCTGATCGCGGGCGACATCGAGCGCTGCCGTGTAATCGGCATTGGTGATCAGCTTGCGGAACTTCGCCGAGCCGGTGACGTTGGTGCGCTCGCCGACATTGACGAAGGGAATGTCCTTGGTGAGCTCGAAGGGTTCGAGGCCCGACAGCGACATGAAGGGACGATGCTCGGGAATCGGCCGCGGTTTATACTTGGCGACAGTCTCGGCAATCGCTCTGATATGCTCAGGCGTCGAGCCGCAGCAGCCGCCGACGATATTGACGAGGCCCTCGCGGGCGAAGCTATCGATCTGCGCCGCCATCAGCTCCGGCGTTTCGTCATACTGGCCGAACTCGTTCGGCAGGCCGGCGTTCGGATAGGCGCAGATGAAGGTGTCGGCGACGCCGGAAAGCTCCTGCAGATGCGGGCGCATCGCATTGGCGCCGAGCGCGCAGTTCAGCCCGATCGTGAAGGGATTGGCGTGGCGCACCGAGTTCCAGAAGGCGGTCGGCGTCTGGCCGGACAGCGTGCGGCCGGAAAGGTCGGTGATCGTGCCGGAGATCATCACCGGCAGGCGCACGCCCTTGGCCTCGAAGCGCTCCTCGCAGGCGAAGATCGCCGCCTTGGCGTTCAGCGTGTCGAAGATCGTCTCGATCAGGATGATGTCGGCGCCGCCGTCGATCAGACCGTCGATCTGCTCGCCATAGGCGGAACGCAGATCGTCGAAGGTGACGGCGCGGAATCCGGGATTGTTGACGTCTGGCGAGATCGAGGCGGTGCGGTTGGTCGGGCCGATGGCGCCGGCGACGAAGCGGCGGCGGCCGTCCTCGCGCTCGGCGCGCAGTGCCGCGCGGCGGACGATCTCGGCGCCCTCCTTGTTGAGGTCGTAGACCGCATTTTCCATCTCGTAATCGGCTTGCGCGATGCGGGTCGAGGAGAAGGTGTTGGTCTCGAGAATATCGGCGCCGGCCTTGGCGTAGCGGTAATGGATCTCTTCGATCGCATCCGGCTGGGTCAGGATCAGAAGGTCGTTATTGCCTTTCTGATGGCAGGCGCAGCCGATGAATCGGGTGCCGCGGAACTGGTCTTCGTCATAGCCGAGCCCCTGGATCTGCGTGCCCATGGCGCCGTCGAGGACGAGGATGCGTTCGCTCGCGGCTTTGCGCAGCGCTGCGAAAACTTCATTGCCGTCACGCTTGCCCGTTTCCGGACCAAAGAGGTTGTCAAACACGGGAGGCTCCTTGACGTCGTAAGACCAGACAGTCCAAATCACATAAAGATATCTTTATGTCAATATATGCCTGTCGATTTCGTGCTTTGCAAGCCTCGCCAGATGACAGGCTTGAACGGCCTCTATATAGGCAATTGATACGCATTGCCCACCAGATCGGAGGAGTATCATGGCACCCGTAACCGGCAGCGCCGCGCTTGGAAACTGGACGAGCCGCGCCTATCACCGCGCCTGGCTGCTCGACCGGGCAAACGGCCTCTTCGATTTCTTCCAGCACAATTCGGTCAATCCCAAGGGCGGCTTCTACGACCTCGACGACACCGGCAAGCCGCTCGATGCCGAGGGTCAGATCCGCAGCATCCATATCGCCGCGCGCGCCGTGCATTGTTTTACCATCGGCGCGCTGCTCGGCCGTCCGGGTGCTGCCGACCTCGTCGACCATGGCATGGACTATCTCTGGAACCATCACCGCGACCTAGAGAATGGCGGCTATTTCTGGTCGCTCGACAATAATGGTCCGGTCGACAGCAACAAGCAAGGCTACGGCCACGCCTTCGTGCTGCTCGCCGCCTCCTCCGCCAAGACGATCGGCCATCCGCTCGCCGACGGCATGCTCGCCGACATTACCCAAATCCTCAACACCAAGTTCTGGGAACCGCGCCACGGCGCGATCGCCGAGGAATTCACCGCCGACTGGCAGCCGCTCGACGGCGGCGCCTATCGCGGCCAGAACTCCAACATGCACCTGACCGAAGCGCTGATGGCCGCCTTCGAAGCGACCGGCGACAAGCAGTACCTCGCCAAGGCCGAAAGCATCGCCGATCTCGTCATCCGCCGGGCGGCCGGCTCGGTCGACTGGCGCGTCGCCGAACATTTCGACGCCGAGTGGAAGCTCGACAAGCAATATTATCATCCGAACGAAATGTTCCGCCCGGCCGGCACGACGCCCGGCCACTGGCTGGAATGGGCCCGCCTCATCCTACAGCTCTGGGTGCTCGGCGGCAAACGCATCGAATGGATGCCGGATGCGGCCAAGGCGCTCTTCGAGCAGTCGATGGCACTTGGCTGGGACAGCGACAAGGGCGGCTTCTTCTATACGCTCGATTGGAACGACACGCCCGCCAAGCGCAATAAGCTCTGGTGGCCGGCCTGCGAGGGCGCCGCCGCCGCCCACTTCCTCAACGAGCACCTGCCGAGCGACTACCACGAGGAATGCTATCGCAAGATCTGGAATGTGATCGAACGCGCCTTCATCGACCACAAGAACGGCGGCTGGCACGAGGAACTGACCGAAGATCTCGTTCCCTCGCATTCGCTCTTTCCCGGCAAGGGCGACATCTACCACGCCCTGCAGGCCTGCCTCATCCCGCTCTTCCCGGCAACCGGCAGCCTGACGAAAGGCATCGCCGAGGCCGGCGGCAGGCTCTGAGGTCCACTGCCGGCAACCGCCGGCGCAGCCAACGCCCCGCTCAGAGCGGGGCGAGCCGCAGCGTATCCAGATCCTTCGCCAGCATCAGCGCCAGGGCCTCGACGACGAGATTATGGTCGTCGCGCTGCGGCAGGCCGGAGACGGTGACGGCGCCGATGCAGCCGGTGCCCTTGACGTTGATCGGGAAGCTGCCGCCATGCGGCGCGAAGTCGTCGCCGGAAAGGCCGTTGTCCTCGACTGTCTTGCCGTCCTTTCTCAACTTCAAGCCGGAGGCATAGCTGCTGCGGAAATAGCGCAGCACCATATTGCGCTTGCGGCGCACCCAGTTGACGTTGTCGGGCGTCACGCCAGGCAGCGCCGCATAGAAGGCCGGCATCGAATGCAGGGTCACGTCGATCGCTACACCGAGGCCGCGCTCGGTGGCGAGTTCCTGCAGCAGTTTGCCGAGCTGCCATGCCGTCGTCAGGTCGAAGGCGTCGAAGCTCAGCGCTTTTTCCTGCTCCGCGATCCGGTTGAGATCGTCGTCGAGTGTCATGATAAGGCGCTCCTCTGCCGCAATGATCCGCTGCAGACCATTCTCGCCGGAGGCGGAAAAGTAAAGCAAAACTTGAACCAGCCCCGGCGTCAGAGCTTCGGCGTCAGCATCTCGAAACGGTCGCGTGTTGTCGCGCAAGTATCGCCGCCGAGGCGCGCAATGGCGTCGATCGCGGCCGGATCAACATGCAGCCGTTCCGGATCGACGATGCCGTCGCGGTAATGTGCGTAGACGATCTCACCCATGACGATCTGCCGCGAGCGGCCGAGCTCCAGCGTCACATGCCGCCGGCACTCGAAGGCGGCCGGCGCCTCGGCGATATAGGATGATGCCACCTTCACGCCCGGCATCGCCGTCAAGCCTGCTTCTTTCAGTTCATTGACGCCGCGCGGATACCTAGCACCGCAGACATGCATCGCCTCGGCAATGGCGAAGGAGACGATATTGACCGTGAAGACCTCGGTCATGCGGATATTGTGGCCGGTGTCCTTGAACGACATGTCGGCATTGTTCTCGACCCCGATCGCCAGGATCGGCGGATCGGCCGACAGGCAATTGAAGAAGCTGAAGGGCGCGGCATTGATCCGGCCGTGCTCATCGACGGTCGTCACCAGCGCGATCGGCCGCGGAATGATCGTGCCGATCATCAGCTTGTAACGCTCGCGCGCGCTGAGTTCATTGAAGTCGAAGGAAACCGGCATGATCAACCGTCCGAGCGGATCGGCGAGAAGGCGCTCATCGCCCCCATGAAAGGTTTCGGCAGCGGCGAGGCGTAGGAGCCGCGCTTGCTGGTGGAAAGCCCAAGCGAGACCAGCGCCTCGGCCTGCTTGACGGCGGCCGAGACACCGTCGACGACGGGCACGCCGTAGATTTCCTGCAATTCCCTTGCGAGATCCGTCATGCCGGCGCAGCCGAGCACGATCGCCTCGGCGCCGTCTTCGGCGAGCGCCCGCTCGATCTCGGCCCTGAGCTTGCCGATCGCGCCCGAGGCGGCGTTCTCCAACTCCAGCACCGGAATGTCGGAAGCCCGCACCTTGGCGCGCTCGCCCATGCCGTAACGGCGCACCAGATTGTCGATCAGCACCCGTGACCGTTCGAGCGTCGTCACGACGGTAAAACGCTGCGCCAGGAAACCGGCCATTGCGACTGCGGATTCGCAGAGCCCGAGGATCGGCACATCGGCGAAGCTCCGTGCCGCGTCGAGCCCGGTATCGTCGAAGCAGGCGACGACAGCCGCGTCGTAGCCGGCCGCCTCCTTCAGTTCGACAAGCAGGCCGGGGATCGCCAGCGCCCCGTCATAATGGCCCTCGATGGAAACCGGCCCCATGCGCGCGGTGGCGGCGATGATTTCCGTGCCGGATGCGGCGACCGCGCGGGCGGCGGTCGCCGCCTTCTCGGTCATGGAGGCGGTGGTGTTCGGATTGACGATGAGGATGCGCATGTCAGTGGATCTTTGCCTGCCGCCGGCTGAGCATGGTCATGATGCCGAGCGCGATGAGAATGATGGTGAAGGAAAACAGCGTCGTCACCGTGCCGAGCGCATAGAGCACCGGCGTCGTGACATTGGTCGTCATGCCGTAGATTTCGAGCGGCAGCGTATTGTAAGTGCCCGACGTCATCAACGTCCGGGCGAACTCGTCATAGGACAGCGTGAAGCCGAACAGGCCGACGCCGATCAGGCTCGGCGCGATCATCGGCAGGACGACATGGCGGAAGGTCTGCCAGGAAGTGGCGCCGAGATCGCGCGCCGCCTCCTCATAGGCCGGCGAGAAGCGATTGAAGACGGCGAACATGATCAGCACGCCGAAGGGTAGTGTCCAGGTCAGATGCGCGCCGAAGGCCGAGGAATACCAGGCGGGCTTCAGCCCTCCCTCCTGGAAGACGACGCCAATGCCGAGCGAGACGATGATCGACGGCACGACGAGGCTGGCGACAGTGGCGTAAAACAGCACGGTCGAACCGCGGAAACGGCGGCGGAAGGCAAGGCCGGCGAGCAACGACACGACGACCGTCACCGCCATGACCATCAGCCCTAGCGAGAAGGAGCGTCGGAAGGAGGCGCCGAAATCGCCGACCGCCTGCTTTTCGAACAGGTTGAAGAACCAGTCCGTGGAAACGCCGTTCATCGGGAACGTCAGACCGCCGTCCGGTCCCTGGAAGGAGAGGATCAGGATCGCCGAGAGCGGGCCGTAGAGGAACAGCACGAAGACGGCGAAGAAGATCGCCAGCAGATAGAATTCGAGGCCGCGTTTCTCGTGGTTCATCTCAAAGCTCCTTGCGGATATCGACGACCCGCAGGATCGCCGCGACCATCAGCAAAACGACGGCAAGCAGCACGACAGCATTGGCGGCGGCGGCCGGATATTGCAGCAGCGACATCTGGTTCTTCATCATCAGCGCCACCGAGGCGCTCTGGCCGCCGGACATCACCTGCACGGTCGAGAAATCGGCCATGACGAGCGTGACGACGAAGATCGTGCCGATCGCCATGCCGGGCTTGGCGAGCGGAATGACGACATTCCACAGCACCTGCCAGCCGGAGGCGCCGGCATCGCGCGCCGCCTCGAACAGCGAGCGGTCGATGCGCATCAGCGTATTGAAGATCGGCGTCACCATGAACAGCGTGTAGAGGTGCACCATGGCGAGCACGACGGCGAAATCGGAATAGAGCAGCCATTCGATCGGCTGCGGGATAACGCCCATTTCGATCAGCGTCGAATTGACGAGGCCGTTGCGCCCGAGCACGGGGATCCACGAGATCATACGGATGATGTTCGAGGTCATGAACGGCACGGTGCAGACGAGGAAGAGGATCATCTGCGTCGAGGTCTTGCGGATGTGGAAGGCCAGGAAATAAGCGACCCAGAAACCGATGACGAGCGTCAGCGCCCAGACGATGGCGGTGAATTTCAGCGTGTTGAGATAGGTCTTCCACGTCACCCACGAACCGAGCGTATCGGTGTAGTTCATCGTGAGGAAATCGGGATAGAGGCCGGCGAAATCATAATCCCAGAAGCTGACGACCGCGATCATCGCGATCGGCAGCAGGAAGAAGAAACCGAGAATGGCGATCAGCGGCGTCGCCTGGAGATAGGAGATGGCAGAGGGGGAGAGACGGAAAGAACGCCTGCGGCGGGCGCCGTGGCTGCCCTCTTCCGTTTCTGCTGCGATGGTTGCCATATCCCGTTCTCCGTTCTGATTACGGCAGGTTGAATGAAGGCGCGTGTCGCCCCCTCATCCGCCTGCCGGCACCTTCTCCCCGCTGGGGAGAAGAGGAATCGCGGCGGCGTCTCGGCCACCGCAAACCTTGCGTCGGTTGGGGAGG
>NZ_LYPL01000002.1 GCF_001662075.1 Rhizobium bangladeshense | reverse complement strand
CGATCGCCTGGACGAGCTGGGTGACGGCTTCGTCGGAGCTCTTGATCTGGCCGTGGACGAACTTCGAGACGACGTCCTTATAGGCATTGGCGATCGCCGGCGGCGCGCCATAACCCTGGGCCAGCGAACCGAACAGCGTGCCGCCCTCATTGGCGGCCTTCAGATCGGCAATGCCCTTCTTGCCGCAGGCGTCGAAGTCGGTGTCGGGAACGTCGGTGCGGGCCGGAACCGAACCCTTGACGACGTTGAAGGCCGACTGGAAGCTCTTCGACAGCGTTGCCGTCGCCAATGCCACCTGCGCCGCCTTGCGGTCATCGGGAACGTTGAACATGCCGAACATGTCGGAGTTGTAGATGACGCTGCCGTCGGTGCCGGGGAAGCGGTAGCAGAGGAAGTCGGTATCCGGCGTCTTCTTGGCGGCGACGAATTCGCCCTTGGCCCAGTCGCCCATCACCTGCACCAGCGCGTCACCCTTGATGACCATGGCGGTCGCCAGGTTCCAGTCGCGGCCGGAGAAGTTCGGATCGACATATTTGACGATCTTGGCCAGGTTGTCGAACGACTTCTTCATCGTCTCCGACTTCAGAGACTCCTCGTCGAGGTCGTTCATCGCCTTCTTGTAGAACTCCGGGCCGCCGGTCGACAGCACGATGGAATCGAACATCGTCGCTTCCTGCCAGTTCTGGCCGCCGAGCGCCAAGGGGATGACGCCTGCCGCCTTCGCCTTGTCGAGCAGGGCGATCAGGTCGTCGAAGCTCTTCGGCTCAGTGCCGCCGATCTTGTCCATCACCGCCTTGTTGATCCACAGCCAGTTGACCGAATGGACGTTGACCGGGGCTGCGACCCATTTGCCGTCATAGACGGAGAACTTCTGCAGCGCCGCCGGCACCGACTTGTCCCAGCCTTCCTTCTTGGCCGTCTCGGTCAGATCGCCCATGACGCCGGCCTCGGCATAATCGAGCACGGTGTAACCCAGCATCTGCGAGGCGGTCGGATAGGTGCCGGCCGCAACCATCGCCTTCAGCGCCGTCATCGCCGCATCACCGCCGCCGCCGGCAACCGGAACGTCCTTCCAGGCAAAACCTTCCTTCGACAGATCCTCCTTCAACACGTTCAAGGCCGCCGCCTCACCGCCGGACGTCCACCAGTGCAGCATCTGCACTTCCTTGACGTCGGCGGCGCGGGCGGAGACATGCGCGCCGGCCAGAGCCAACGCGATCACCGCAGTCGTGGTTAGAAACCTATTCATCGAAGAACCTCCCAGTTCCCTCTTTTGAAATGCGGGACCATTCCCGCATCAATCATCCGCCCTCCCCGGGCGTAGTTCCTTGCTACCTAGACCGGCCTTTCCGCCTGCGGCATCCACCAGTTGGTGCGTTTGCCGATGTGCATGTTGAGCGTCTTGGTCTCGGTGTAGTCTTCGACCGCATGACGGCCGAGCTCGCGGCCGAGGCCGCTCTGCTTGTAACCGCCGAAGGGAAGCTCCGAGGCACCGTCCATGAAGGTGTTCATCCAGACCGTGCCCGCCCGTACCGATCGGCCGATGGTCAGGCAGGTGTCGAAATCACGGCTCCAGACACCAGCCGACAGGCCGTAATCGATGGAATTGGCAATCCTGACCGCTTCAGCAGTCGTCTCGAATGTCAGGACTGACAGGACCGGACCAAAGACTTCCTCGCGAGCCACTGCCATATCGGGCGTGACGGCTTCGAGGATCGTCGGCGACATGAACTGACCCATGCCGAGGTCGAGTGTGTCGCCGCCGTGAGCGACGCGAGCGCCGCTGCTCCTCGCGCCGGTGACATATCCCGATATCTTTTCCAGATGCTGCGGCGTGATGATCGCGCCGACCTGCGTCGACGGATCCAGGGGATCGCCGACCCGCACCCCCTTCGCCAGCTCGGCGACACGCCTGACGACGTCGGAAGCGATCGACTTGTGAAGGATCAACCGCGAGCCGGCATTGCAGCACTCGCCGGCATTGAAATAGGCGCCGAAGACCGCCGCATCGACGAAGGAATCGAGATCGGCATCCGGGAAGACGATCTGCGGGTTCTTGCCGCCGAGCTCCAGCGAGACCTTCTTCAGCGTCTGCGCGGCATTCGACATCGTCAGCTTACCGACACCGGTCGACCCGGTGAAGGAGACCATGTCGACGTCAGGATGGGACGTCATGATCGCGCCGACCTCAGGTCCCGTGCCGGTGACAATGTTGACGACACCATCCGGAACGCCCGCTTGCTGCAGGATCTCGCCCAGAACGAGCGTCGAGCCCGATGTCAGCTCCGAAGGCTTGACGACGCTCGTGCAGCCGGCGGCAAGCGCAAAGGGCAGCTTCTGGCCGACGATCAGGAAGGGGAAATTCCAAGGCGTAATGATCGAGACCACGCCGATCGCCTCGCGCAGAACGACGCCGAGCGTGCCGTCGCCAAGCGTGTTGTAGCTTTCGCCGTGGAGATCACGGGCAAGGGCCGCCGCATAGCGCCAGATGTCAACCGAGCCGGCAATTTCTCCCCGCACCTGCGTGATCGGCTTGCCTGCCTCGATGGCATCGAGAAATGCCAATTCTTCCGCCCGTGCCGCGATCAGGTCCGCGGCCTTCAGGAGGATCGCGGAGCGCTCGGAGGCGGTAATTCGCGGCCATGGCCCTTGGTCGAAAGCCTTGCGTGCCGCGGCAATCGCGCGCTCGGCATCCTTCCTGCTGCCGGTCGCGAACCGGCTGATCACGACGCCATGGCTCGGCGCGATGCGCTCGATCGGATCGGAGGCGCCGGCTTCCCATCTGCCGTCGATCAGCATCCTGAAATCACGCGCCTTGTGGTCGCTGAGCGCCGTCGGGCTGACCAGAACCGTCATTACCATTCTCCCTTGAACGTTGCCGGGCGCTTCTCGCTGAATGACGCGACGCCCTCCTTCAGATCGCCGGTCTTCGCGGCAAGGATCGAGCCAAGGGCTTCGACCGCGGTTCCATTGTCTTCGCCATTCGCCGATGCGATCATCAATTTGGCGATCTCGACGGCCGCCGGTCCCCGCGCCGCAATTCGCTCGGCATATTGTCTGGCGGAGGCGAACGAGTTTCCTGTCGGGACGACCGCGTCGACGATGCCGAGCAGGCGCGCCTCCTCGGCGGTAAATATCTCCCCGCCCAGCGCCATTCGGCGGACGACCTGCGCGCCGAACCGGCGCACGAGACGCTGGGTGCCGGACCAGCCCGGCACCATCCCAAGGCCGGTCTCCGGCAGGCCGATCTTGATGTGTTCCTCTGCAAGGCGAATGTCGGCAACGCCGGCCAGCTCGAGTCCTCCTCCGAGGGCGTGGCCGTTCAATGCTGCGATCAACGGCACCCGGAGCGTCGCCAGTCTTTCGAAGACACGATGGCCGTGCCGGACCCAGAGATGACCGAACTCCTGAGGTAGCATTCCGCCCCAGGCCCTTATATCGCCGCCGGCGGAAAAGCCCTTACCCTCACCGGTGAGAATGGCAGCGCGCACATCCGGGTTCGCTTCCACCGCGTCGGCCGCCTCTGCCAGCGCTTTCAGCATGTCGAGATCGAGCGCGTTCAGCTTTTCCGGACGCGAGATCGTCAGTGTCGCAACATGTCCCTCAAGGTCGATTCTGACTGTTCCGCTAGCCATGGAAGGTGCCCTCCAGTGTCCGCGCACTCTTTGTTGGAAGCGACAGGCCGATATTCGCCTCGCCGAAGAGCGCGGCGTCCATGATCTTCAGGCCGGGCGCGACGATCAGCGGAAATTCCGATTGATCCAATATGTGGGACTGAAGATCGACGCCGGGCGCGACCTCGGTCAGAACGATGCCTTCAGGCGTCAGCTTCATCACGCACCGCTCGGTGACATAGATGATGTCCTGCCCCTGTTCGATCGCCCGCCTGCCGCTGAAGGTGACGTGTTCGACCTCGTTCACCAGCTTCTTCAGCTTGCCTTCCCTCTCGATGACGAGAGTCCCATCGGCGATCGAAAGCTTCGCCCCAGCGTTGAACATGCCGGAGAAGACGATCTTCTTTGCCCGCGCCGTAATGTCGACGAAGCCGCCGGCGCCGGCCGTCACATGCGGCCGGAAGGAGAGCTTGGAAACGTTGACCGAACCATCTTTGCCGATCTCGAGGAAGGAGAGCAGCGACGCATCGAATCCCGAGCCCTGAAAGTAGGTGAACTGATAAGGAGACGGCATGTAGGCGTCCGCATTGGAGGCGCAACCGAAGGCGAAGTCGAGCAGCGGCACCCCACCGACCGCGCCTTGCTCGATCACCCAGGTGACGGCGCCGTGGAGCCCTTCTTCCAGCAAAATGCGCGGCACGTTGGCCGAGATGCCGAAGCCGAGATTGACGCAGCTTCCCGCCTGCAGTTCCTGGGCGACGCGGCGCGCGATGACCTTCTGAACATTGAATTCCGGGACGCTGAAGCTATCGAGCGGGCGGAATATTTCACCTGATATCGCCGGATCGTACAAAGTCTGCGTCGTCTGCTTCTGATTGGGATCGATGACGATATAGTCGACCAGCATTCCCGGCACCCGGACGTCATGCGGCTTCAGCGAGCCCTCCTTGGTGATCCGCTTGACCTGGGCGACGACGATGCCGCCATTGTTGCGGGCGGCAAGCGCCTGATCGAGGCCGCCGAGATACGCGCCTTCATGTTCGTAGGTCAGATTGCCGCGCTCGTCGGCGGTGGTGGCGCGGATGATGGCGACCTGAGGGACGATCGAGGGGAAGAACAGCCAGTCGTCGCCCTCGAAGCTGACGCGCTTGACCACCTGCTGTTCCGAAGCCAGCTTGTTCATCGCACATCCCTGCCGCCGGGGATCGACGAAGGTGTCGACGCCGACCTTGGTCAACACGCCCGGCCGCTTGGCGGCGGCTTCGCGATGGATGTCGAACAGGATGCCGGAGGGAATGTTGTAGGCCGGGATCTCGTTGTTGGTGATCATCTGCCAGATCAGCGGCGGCTCGGACGATGACGGCCCGGATGGATAGGACCCGCCGATGATGCACTTGAGCAGGCCCTTCCTGGCGATGTAGTCGACGCCCTTGATGCCGCTCATGTCGCCGGCGGCGATCGGATGAAGGGTGGTGAGGTCGCGAGGATGGCCGGTCGTCTCGAAACGCTCCCCAATCGCCTTCAGCATGAGGTCCGGGCAACCGAGACCGCTCGAAGACGATACCGTGACGACGGCGCCGTCCGGGATGAGCGCGGCCGCTTCGGCGGGGGTGAGATGCTTCTTCATGGGCATTACTCAGCGTCCTGTTTCGATTTTACGCCTTTGCCGGCCCTTGCCGGCGCGGTCTTGCCGGCGCCGCAGCTCTCGCGAACGACCAGCCGAACGGCTGTCGTCACCGTCTCGGCCTCGGCCTTGCCGGCATTGATCTGCTTGAGCAGCATCTGCGCGCCGCGGCGCCCGATGCCCTGCGGGTCGACCGAGACCGTCGTCAGCGCCGGAACTGCCGCCTGAGCCTCGATTACGTCGTCGAAACCGACGACGGCGAAGTCGGCGCCAGGTTCCAGACGGCGCGCGCGCAATCCGTCGCAAACACCGAAGGCAACGGCATCGTTGAAGCAGACGGCTGCGGTCGGCCGACGGCCGAGCGCGATCGCCTTTCCAATCGCCTCCACCCCGCCCGCCCGCGACGGTGCCGACGAGATGACGAGTTCTTCGTGATAATCGAGCCCGGCCGCCTCCACGCCGCTTCGGTAACCGGCAAGCCGATCGTCGAAGACGGCGGTGTCGGGAAAGCCGCCGAGAAAGGCGATGCGCTTGTGACCAAGCCCGGCCAGATGCTTGACCGCGGAGACCATGCCGGCCCGGTTGTCGGAGACGATGGACGAGACTTTGGCGCCGGGCAGGTTTCGAACGACGACCACGACAGGAATTCCGGCCGCAACGAGTGGCTTGAAGTCGGCGGCATCGGTGGCGCGGGCCGGCGAGACGATGAGGCCGGAAATGCCGTGCTCACGCATCGATGCGACAACCTCACGCTGCCTGTCGATGCTCTCGCCGGTGTTCGACAGGAACTGCACGAAGCCGGCCGACTGGACGACCATATCGACGCCGACCGCCAGCTCCGCAAAGAAGCTGTTCGTCAGGTCGTTCACAACAACTCCGATGATCCGCGATTTGGCACCGGCCTGGCGAAGATTGGCTGCGCCGCGATTGTAGACGTAGCCGAGATCTCGCATCACGGCATTGACCTTGGCGCGCGTCGCCTCGTTGACCAGAGAGGAACCCTGCAGCACCAGCGAAACCGTCGACTTGGAGACGCCGGCGGCCCTCGCGATGTCAATGACGGTTACCCGCGCCTTTGTCATTTCCCTCTCCGATCACGACGTCAACCGATGGAATAAATATTTGGAACGTTCCAATTTTGTCAAGGAAAAATTAGAGAGCCCCGGTGAATTTATTTATTTCTATTAGGAATTCAGCCATACTCGCCATCAGCAGCTCAACTCCTAAATTGGAACGATCTAAATTTCAGTCACGGTTGAGAGGTACTTGTGGACATCCCGGGCCGGCAAAGTCGTGGTAGATTCGGGGCTTGTCCCCTACGCTGTCGAGACAATCAATGTGACCGCGATCAGTGGAGAAGAGCATAAAGTCATGACATTGCGCGCCGAACTGACCGCTCTGCCGCCCCGCGAACAAGCCCGGCACCTGACAGCCGTCGCCGCTTGTCTGGTGGAGCAAATCAGGCGCACCGAACCCTACGCGACGGAAGCCGAGGCCGCGCTGGCGTCCGCGCCTGTGGCGATGGCGAAGGCCTGACCGGCCGATCCGTCTCCGATCTTGTCTACGGCGACGATGAGCGCGGGACGCTCCGCCGGCTCTCCGAGGCGGCCGGAAAGCCCAGCGAAGGCGGCTGGAATGCGCTCACGACGGCAGTCATGTACGTCGCCTGCCTTGCTTTTCAAGAGACCGGCGAGCCTATGCCGAGCGAACGTCAATGAGGTGGGAGAGGACAGCCTTGATCTTGTTGAGGAACAACTGGCCAAACTCGGCTGAGTTTCCGTCGAGGAGCTCCCATCGACGGACATTAGCGAAACTTTATTGTTTCTGACGAATGCTACGGATACGCGCAACGCGCCAGATCTTAAGCAGGGCCGGATGATGCCGCATTCGTTCGAATCCATTCTGGAAAACCTGCCGCAGGGCATCGTTCTGCTTGATTCTGCCAATACGGTCACGGCCTTCAATTCCCGCGCGCTGGAAATTCTCGGCCTTCCGGAGGGCGCCCTCCTGAAGGGAATGGATATCGGCGAACTGCCGGGCACCTTGGACTGTCATGCAGCGGCACGTTCGCGTTCGCCGACCGGCAAGCCGCGCGCCTCGCAGTTTGCGTTGCCCGACGGACGGATGATCTCGCTGACTTGCGCGCCCTCGAGAGAGGGAAGCTGGATCCTGAGCTATGAAGACATCTCTACGCTCATTCGCATCGAAGACAGCCTGGCTGAGCAACATCACCGGTTCGACGCAGCCCTTAGCAATATGCCGCATGGGCTGTGCATGTTCGATTCAACCAAGAAGCTGATATTGTGCAACGCATCCTACGCGCGGATGTACAGTCTGCCGGATCGGCTGACACAACCGGGGACTCCGCTCGCAGATATCCTGGCCTATCGGGCCCAGGAGGGAAACGGTCCGGCCGACACCGCCACCTATTTCGACGTCGTCTTTGAAGCGACGGCACTCGGTGCGCCGGCCAGCCAGAACATCGCGCTGAGCGACGGCCGCATTGTCAAAATCACTCACAATCCGATGCAGAACGGTGGATATGTCGCGACTCATGAGGACGTGACCAAGACCGTGCGGCTCGCCGAAGAGCTGCGCCGCCACCACGATCAGCTCGAAGTTACGGTGCGCAACCGCACGGCCGAGGTCGAGCGGCAGGCGCGTGAACTGGAGCGAATGCTCGCTCAGGAAAGAAACATCAACGAATTGCAGCGGCAGTTCGTGGCGATGGCATCGCATGAGTTCCGCACGCCACTCGCGATCATCGACGCTGCCGCCCAGCGGCTGCTGCGAAAAGGAGGCGCGGTCGAGCCCGAATTTCTGAGCGACAAGGTCGAACAGATCCGTACATCGGTAAGCCGCATCGTCGATCTGATGGAGAGCATCCTGTCAGCCGGACGCCTTGATACCGGCACGATCGATATCAGCTACGGCGCCTGCGCGCTCAGATCATTGATCCGAAGCTGCTGCGAGCGGCAGTCGACGATCTCGAAGACGCACAGCTTCATCATTGACATAGACGGGCTGCCTGAGTTCATCGATGCCGATCCCCGCACATTGACGCAGGTCTTTACCAATCTCATTTCCAATGCCGTCAAATACGCGCCCGGAACGTCCGAAATTCGCATTGCGGCATGGGAAGAAACCGGCAACGTCAAGGTTTCGATCAGCGACGACGGGGTTGGGATCGATGCCGAAGACGTGCCTCGGCTGTTTCAGCGCTATTTCCGCGCCCGCACTTCGACCGGGATTGCCGGAACCGGTATCGGCCTCAACCTGGTGAAGCAGATCGTCGAACTGCATCAGGGCTCGATAGAGGTGCGAAGCGCAAGAGGGTGCGGATCGACGTTCACCGTCACCCTTCCGATCAACAGACATGGCGACGTTCCGGCGAACAATGATTGCGCGATCACTCAGGCCTCTTAAGCAGGGCTGACGGCACGCGCTTGAACTGACGGCGCAGGATTGCTGTCCGGCATATATACCCTATCCTTCTCGCAATAGAGGAGGACCATGCCATGGCTTTCATTCACACCCCCAATGCATCCGCCAGCGAGAAGACGACGTCGATGTATGCGTCGGCCGAGGCGAATTATGGTTATCTGCCGAACATGTATCGTGCCTTCGGCCACAGGCCGGAGGTGATGGAGTGCTGGGCGGCGCTGCTTGCGAGCATTCGCAACCATATGAGCCTCAGGCGCTATGAACTGGTGACGCTGGCGGCGGCCAAGGAACTGAAATCCTCTTATTGCATGCTGGCGCACGGCTCCGTGCTGCTGCGCGAGGGATTTACCAGCGACGGGTTGACGGCCGTCGTCAACGAGACGGAAAAGGCGCCGATCGACGCCGGCGAACGCGCGATCATGGCCTTTGCCGCCAAGGTGGCGCGCGATGCGACATCAGTCACGCAGCAGGATATAGACGGGTTGAAAAAACACGGGCTGAGCGATGCCGAGATCTTCGACGTCACAGCCGCGGCGGCGGCCCGCTGTTTCTTCTCGAAAATGCTGGATGCGCTCGGCGCTGCACCCGACCACGCCTATATGGAACGGCTGGAGCCGAATGTGCGAAAGACGCTCAGCGTCGGACGGGAGGTCGAGCGCCCCCTTGGATCAGGATGAGTTCAGGGCGAGCCGGCCCAAATCTGAGTCCGTCAACTGGATCAGATCTTAAGCAGCTTCCGCGCATTTTCCTTGAGGATGAGCGGACGGACATCGTCGCGGATGTCGATCGTCTCGAAATCCCGGAGCCAGCGGTCCGGCGTGATTGCCGGCCAATCGGAGCCGAAGAGCATCTTGTGCTTCAGGATCGTGTTTGCGTACTGGATCAGGATCGAGGGAAAATACTTCGGCGACCAGCCGGACATGTCGATATAAACATTGGGCTTGTGGGTCGCCACCGAGAGCGCCTCGTCCTGCCAGGGGAAGGAAGGATGGGCGAGAATAATCGGCATGTCGGGGAAGTCGGCCGCGACATCGTCGAGATGGATGGGATTGGAATATTTGAGCCGCATGCCCATGCCGCCGCGCATGCCGGCGCCGACGCCGGTCTGGCCGGTGTGGAAGAGCGCGATCGCACCTTCCTCGGCGATCGCCTCGTAGAGGACATAGGCATCGCGATTGTTCGGATAGAAGGCCTGCATCGTCGGGTGGAACTTGAAGCCCTTGATGCCGAATTCGCGCACCAGCCGGCGAGCTTCGCGTGCGCCCATCTTGCCCTTGGCCGGATCGATCGAGGCGAAGGGGATCATGATATCAGAATTGTCGGCCGCGATCTTCGCCACTTCCTCATTTTCGTAGCGGCGAAAGCCGGTCTCACGTTCGGCATCGACGGGGAAGATGACGCAGGCGATCTTGCGCTCGCGGTAATAGGCAGCCGTTTCCTGAACCGTGGGCAGCATCCCCTGAGTGCCGGCGGGATTCCTGAAATATTTGGCCATGCCGGCCTGGAATTCGTGATATCCGTCGTCGCGCGGGCCGCAGCACGGCTCCTCCGCATGCGTGTGGATGTCGATGGCCACGAGCTCGTCGATGTTCATCCCTGCGCCTCCCCCTGCAGTCCGACATATTTCTTGAGGAGCGCGACAAGGACCGCCTGCTCCCGATCGTCGAGCGGCGCGCCGGTGCTTTGCTCATAATCGAAGAAAAGCACGGCCGCCTTTTCGACCTGATGCTCGCCCGCCGGTGTCAATGTCAGTTCGACCGCACGCCTGTCGCGATCGGGTATGCGGCGCGACACGAAACCGGCATCCTCCATCGTCCGGATCAGCTTGGTCATATGTGCACGCTTGATCATCAGCCGCTGGCCGAGCACGCTTTGCCTTATGCCGGGATTGCGGGCAATCACCCACAGGACCGAAAACTCGCCGGGCTTGAGGCCCTGCGGCCCGTTCTCCGAGAAAAAATCGTCGAAGGCGCGCAGCTGCGCCAGGCGCAGGAGAAAACCGACGGAATGGCCGAGCTGGCCGAGCTTTACCTGATCAAGATGGCGTACTGGAGCATCCATGCAGTGACCTCAACTCTCACCGGGGGCTTTGAGACGGGCGGCGCGCTTTTCAAGGAAAGCCATGAGCCGCTCCTCCGCCTCCGGACTCGTGGCTGTGAAAGACGATATGAAGGATTCGACGAAAAGGCCATCCTCCTTCGCCATATCCTGGATCCGTGGGAGGGCATTGATCACGGCATAATTGGAGAGCGCCGCATTGGAGGACGCCGCTACAGCCAGCTCGTGCGCCTTCCTGCGCGCCTCGCCTGACGGAACGACATATTGCACGAGATTCCAGCGTTCGGCCTCTTCCGTTGAGACGACCCGGCCCGTCAGCATGAGATCGGTCATGCGCGCGACACCCATAAGCCGGGCGACCCGGACCGATCCGCCGCCGCCGACGAAAATGCCGCGCTGGCCTTCGGGAAGGGCGAAGAATGCGGTCTCGTCCGCCACGCGAATGTGGGTGGAGGCCGCCAGTTCCAAGCCGCCGCCGACCACCGCGCCATGCAGCGCCGAAATCCAGGGAATCGTGCCATGCTCGATACTGGAGAAGACAGCATGCCAGCGGCGGGATCCGCGCACGCCTTCGATAGCCGACTTCTTGACATGCTCACCAAGATCGAGGCCCGCGCAGAAGTGCTTGCCGTGACCGTGGAGCACCGCCGCCTTCGCTTCGCGCTCGGCCCGCGCGGCGGCTTCGGCAATGGCTTCGACGAATGCATCGCTGATCGCATTGCGCTTTTCCGGCCGGTGGAGACCGATATGCGCGATCTCTCCCACGATCTCGTAGGTCACGAAATTCGACGCTGCGTCTCCGCCCATGGTCGCCTCTCTCCTCAATCATCAGTTTGTTTGTTTGCTTTCAAGTTGATTGTTTACATGCGGATTGTTTCCTTGTAAACAAAATTCGGCTCGCGAGATCGAGCCGGCATATCGTGACTTGCGCTTGGGAGGAAAGTCATGACGGAAAGGCCTCGGCAGACGTTTAAGCTCTGGTCGCCACGACTTAAGTGGGAGCGGCGTTCTGACGGCACTATTATCATGCGCCGGGAGGACCAGCTTGGGCCCTACCCTCGTTGCATGAATGAGCGGTTCGTCCACTGGGCCGAATCCGATCCGGACCGAGTCTGGATGGCCGAGCGTGACGACCGTGGCAATTGGCGCAAGATGACCTACGGCGAAGGGCTTAAAAAAATCCGTCACATCGGCCAGGCGCTTCTCGATCTCGGCCTCTCGGTCGAACGGCCGTTAATGATCCTTTCCGAAAATTCAATCGAACACGCGCTGATGGCGCTCGGTGCCCAGCATGTCGGCATTCCATCGGCAGCGGTCACTCCGGCCTACGCCACGGCCGATCCCGGTTTTGGCAAGCTTAGAGATATAGCGCGACAGATGACGCCCGGCGCCGTCTTCGTAGGGGATGGGCTAGCCTTTAGCAGCGCTATCGACGCTGCCTTCGGCACCGACCTGCCGGTCATATCGGTCTGCGCTCTACCTTCCAGGCAGCATGCATCGATCCGGTTCGAGACATTGCTGAAAACAGATATGGGTCCCCATGTTGAGCGTGCCTTCCTTGCCGTCGGGCCGGATACTGTCGCGAAATTCCTCTTTACATCAGGCACGACCGGCGCCCCGAAGGCGGTGACGCAGACGCAGCGCATGCTCTGCGCCAACCAGGAAATGATTGCCGATTGTTACGCTTTCCTGCGCGACGAGCCACCGGTGATCGTGGACTGGGCACCTTGGACTCATACGGCCGGCGGCAACAAGGTGTTCAACCTCGTCATCTACAATGGCGGTACATTCTACCTGGATCGCGGCAAGCCGACGCAGTCGCTGATCGGCGACACGATCGCCAATCTGCGCGATGTCTCTCCGAACTGGTATTTCAACGTGCCGGCGGGGTATGAGATGCTGGTCGATGCCATGCGGCGCGACGATGGTCTGCGGGACAGTTTCTTTCGCAATCTCAAGATCCTGATGTACGCGGGTGCCAGCATGGCTCAGCACACTTGGGATGCGCTGACCGAGTTCTCCAAACAGGTGTCGGGTGGGCAAATGCTGATCTGCACCGGCCTCGGATCGACGGAAACCGGCCCTTTTTCGCTCTTCTGTACCGAACCGCAGGAGAGCCCCGGCAATATCGGCATTCCCGCGCAAGGCATCACGCTGAAGCTGGTGCCTATAGAGGATAAGTACGAACTGAGGTTGACGGGACCGAACATCACCCCCGGCTACTGGCGCGATCCAAAGCTTACCGCCGAGGCTTTCGACGAGGAAGGCTTCTATATGATCGGTGATGCGGTGCGGCTCGCCGTTCCTGGTGATCCGACCAGCGGCTTCTATTTTGAAGGGCGGACGGCGGAGAACTTCAAGCTCAGGACCGGAACCTGGGTGTCGGTCGGCAAGCTCCGGGCGGAGTTGATCGATCAGTTCGGCGGATTGATCCGCGATGTGATCATCACCGGAGAGGACCGGGCCGAACTCGGCGCACTAGCTATCCCAGTGCTCGAAGCGTTGCGCAACGCCGTAGGCGACGCGGGCCAACTTTCCGACGAGGCGGTGCTCTCGCACCCCGATGTCAAGGCGCTTCTGGCGGGCCGACTCGCTGAACATCAGCGCAATGCAAGCGGCTCGTCGACGCGGATCATGCGCCTCATGTTGCTGCGAGAGCCGCCGCGCCTCGACAAGGGCGAAATCACTGACAAGGGCTCGCTGAATCAGCGCGCAATGCGGACGCATCGCGCCGATCTTATCGAGGCGCTTTATGCCGGCGCGCCTGACGTCATTCTGGCCAGCAAGGAGGTCACGGCATGAAAATAGCGGGATCAAGTGCGATCGTTACCGGGGCAGGCTCCGGACTCGGCGCAGCGACGGCGCGCCTGTTGGCTGGCCTCGGCGCCCGCGTGCACGTCTTCGACCGCGACGGCGCGGCAGCTGAGACAGTGGCCGCCGAGATTGGCGGCGTCGCCGTCGCTGGCGACGTGACGTCGGAAGAGGACGCGGCACGGGTAGTGGACGAAGCGGCAAAGGCTGCCGACGGACTCCGAATCCTCGTCAATTGTGCCGGCATAGGCCCGGCAGGACGCGTCCTATCCAGAAACGGACCGATGCCGCTCGCCGATTTCGAGCGCGTCGTCAGCGTCAACCTGATCGGCACCTTCAATATGATGCGGCTCGCGGCCGCACGCATGGCCGAAGCGCCGGGGCACGAAGACAAGGCACGCGGCGTCATCGTCAACACCGCTTCCGTCGCCGCCTTCGAGGGCCAGGTCGGACAAGCGGCCTATGCGGCTTCCAAGGGAGGGATCGTCTCCCTGGCGCTGCCGGCGGCGCGCGAGTTCGCGCGTTTCGGCATTCGTGTCAACACGATTGCGCCGGGAATTTTCCTCACTCCGCTGCTCCACACGCTGCCGCAGGAGGCGCAGGAAAGCCTCGCGGCCGCCATTCCCTATCCGTCGCGGCTCGGCGATCCCGCTGAATTCGCAGATGCGGTGCGGTTCGTGATCGAGAACCAGTATGTGAACGGCGAGGTCATCCGCCTCGACGGCGCCATACGAATGCAGGCCAGGTGACGCCATGAGCTTCGCGACGCAGGCGGCCCGCACGATCAATCTGCTGACGGCAACCCCCGGCTGGGAGCGGATAAAGGCACTTCGTCCCGAGTGCGACGACGATCTGCTGACGGCAATCGTCGACGAAGCCGGCCGCTTTTCCGAGGCCGCGCTGGCCCCACTCAATGTGCCAGGCGATCGTCAGGGCTGCAGTGTCGTTGATCGCCGCGTGAGGGTGCCGACCGGGTTTGCGGAAGGCTTCCGGCGGCACGCTGGAGACGGCTGGCTTTCCATGGATGTGCCGGAGCGCTTCGGCGGGCAGGGATTGCCGCTGACTTTGCAGGCGGCCTGCGCGCCGCTGTTTGAGCGGGGTTGCGTGTCGCTGATGATGGCGGCCGGTTCGACCCGCGCCGCCTGCCACCTGCTCGCCGAGGTCGCTGATGAAGAGCTTGCCGGCGAATGGGTGCCGAAGCTTGCCGCCGGCGAATGGGCAGCCACCATCTGTATTTCCGAGTCCGACGCCGGCTCTGATATCGGCCGCTTACGAAGCCGGGCTGTGATGAAGGACGGCGAATGGCGCATCAGCGGCCAGAAGATATGGATATCCTTCGGCGATCACGACATGGCAGGGCGCATCGGCCATTGCCTTTTGGCTCGCACCAATGACCAGGCCGGCACCCGCGGCGTCAGCCTGTTCCTCGTGCCGGATATGATCGATGGTGAACGCAATGGCGTATCGGTCGAGCGCATCGAGGAAAAGATGGGCCTTCATGGTTCGCCGACCTGCGCCCTGCGTTTCGAGGACGCCCGCGGCAGACTGCTCGGACAGGAAGGACGCGGTCTGCCGCAGCTCTTTACCATGATCGAGCTGATGCGGTTGCAGACCGGCTGCCAGGGGTTGGGACTCGCCTCGGCGGCTGCCGACATCGCCGAGACCTACGCGGAAGATCGCCGGCAGGGCGGCAACCCGGAAAAGCCTGCCCTCGCCATTGTCCACCATCCCGATATTCGCCGCCAACTCGCCGAGATCCGCGCACGAACCGAGACCCTGCGCGCTGCCACTCTCGAACTCGCGACCATCATGGATCTGGCCCGGATCGAGCCGGATGCGAAAATCCGTTCCGACCTGCAGGCGCTTGCCCGCTGGATGCTGCCGCTCGTCAAGAATTTCGGCGCGGACGCAGGCTTCGCAGTGTCCAATCAGGCGATCCAGGTTTTGGGCGGCGCGGGCTACACGCGGGAGTGGCCGCTCGAACAATATCTCCGCGATTCCCGGGTGATGACGATCTACGAAGGTACGACAGGCATGCAGGCGATCGACCTTCTGACGCGGCGTCTGTGGGGTGAAGCAGGCAGGGGGCTTCAGCTGTTCCTGGATCGTGCGCGGAGCGAAGTTTCAACATCGGGGTCGAAGGAGGCCGAGACGGCGCGTGCCGTGCTTACGGCCTTCGAGGAGCAAAGCGCGCGCATGATGGCGTTGCAGTCGGAGGCGGAAACCGGCCTCTACCAGGCGAATGCCTATTTGCACGCGGCCTGGGAAGCATTTGTCGCATGGATGGCCGTGCGCGTCGCAGCGGCAGAAAATCGACTCGTCCAGCAAGCCGGAGCGGCAGCCTGAAGAGTCCGAGTGCATGACATACAACGTGGCTGGGCGTTCGATATCGCCCTTTTCTTTGGGAGGAAGAAATGAAAAAGCGCATTATGACCTGGATGGCATCCGCCGTCGTTCTCTCAATGATGGCGGGCACTGCGCTCGCCGACATCACCATCGGCGTTACCATTCCGATCACCGGTCCGGGTGCTGCGCTCGGCATTCCGATGAAGCAATCCATCGAATTGTGGCCGACCGAGATCAGCGGCGAAAAAGTGAAGGTCATCCTTCTCGATGACGGCGGCGATCCGTCAGCCGCGACGACCAATGCCCGTCGTTTCGCCGACGACGACAAGGTCGACGTGATCATGGGCTCGGCATTGACGCCTGCGGCCATCGCCGTCGCGGGCGTTGCCAACGAGACCCACGTGCCGCACTTCGCCTTTTCGCCAATCCCACCGACGGCGGTCAAAGAGTGGAACTTCGTCATGCCGCAGTTCTCCAGCGTGCTGGCGGAGGGAATGTTCACCCGCATGCAGCAGGACGGCGTTAAGCGCGTAGCCTTCATCGGCTTCGCCGACTCCTATGGCCAGCAGTGGATCGATGAGCTCAAGAACGCCGGCAAGAAGTACGGTCTCGAAGTGGTGGCCGAGGAACGCTATGCCCGCGCCGACACCTCCGTTTCGGGCCAAGTGCTGAAGGCAGTTGCGGCCAGGCCGGATGCTGTCTTCATCGGCGCCTCGGGCACCGGTGCGGCGCTACCGCAGATCGGGGTGCGCGAGCGCGGCTTCACGGGCAAGATCTATGTCGTCTCCGGTGCGGTGACCTTCGATTTTCTGCGCATTGCCGGCAAGAACGTAGAAAACACCATCTTCTCGTCCGGCCCGGTCATGGTCGCCGAGGATCAGGCAGACAATTCACCGACCAAGCAGGAGGGCCTGGCCTATCTCAAGGCCTATGAAGGCAAGTTTGGTCCGAACACGCGCACCCAGTTCGGCTCGCATCCCTGGGACGCTATGGCAATCCTCAAGAAGGCCGTGCCGGTCGCGCTCAAGAAGGCCAAGCCCGGCACAACGGAGTTCCGCACGGCTCTGCGCGACGCTATCGAGACCAGTGGTCCCTATGACGCCACTCACGGCGTGTACCAGTTCACGCCAAAGGATCATTACGGGCTCGACCAGCGCGGTGTCGTGCTGCTCACCGCCAAGGATGGCAAATTCCAGATTCTGCCGAGCAACAAATAGGCGGGCCGGCCGAGGGTCCAAGGCGGGATGCTGCCCTGGACCCGCTCTTTCCGAAAGACCGGCTGGCGGCCCGCCGCCAGACCCGGCGATCTCTCTCGTGGCAGGCAGCAAGCTGTAGTTCCATATCACCACAAAATGCGGGGGAAGCACTTGGACGAGACAATTGCGACATTCCTGATCCAGGACGGAGTCACCAACGGGGCGGTCTATGCGCTGTTGGGCCTGGCCATCGTACTGGTCTTTTCGGTCACGCGCGTGATCTTCATTCCCCAGGGCGAGTTTGTCGCCCATGGGGCGCTGACGCTTGCAATGCTGGATGCGGGCCGCGTGCCGGGCACGACCAAACTGCTTCTCTGTTTCGGCGCGGTCGGTTTTCTGCTCGACCTATGGCGCATGCGGCAGGACGCGCGGCTGACGCATTTGCTCCGCAGTATCGCCGTCAACCTCCTGCTGCCCGGGGTCGTATATGGTCTCGTCCTCGTTCTCGCGCCGTTGCAGTTGCCCTCCTTTGTGCGTGCGGCGATTACCATCGCTATCATCGCCCCGATGGGTTATTACGTCTATCGCATCGCCTACCGACCCCTCGCAGATGCATCGGTGCTGGTATTGCTGATCGCCTCGATCGGCGTGCATCTGGCAATCGTCGGCCTCGGCCTGATATTCTTCGGTCCGGAAGGCTTCCGTGCAGCGCCGCTGGATGACAGCAGCTTCACGCTCGGGCCAATGCTCGTCACCGTCCAAAGCCTGATGATTTACGTGGCAACCATTCTCATCATGGTCGGCCTGTATATCTTCTTCGACAAGACCTTGTTCGGCAAGGCGCTGAAGGCGACGGCGGTCAACCGGCTCGGCGCCCGGCTTGTCGGTGTGCGTACCGAGCTGACCGGGGCCACCGCCTTTGTCATGGCCGCCGCAATCGCCGCGATTTCAGGCGTGCTGATCGGGCCGATCACAACGATCTACTACGACACCGGCTTCCTGATCGGCCTAAAAGGCTTCGTCGCAGCCATTCTGGGCGGGATGGTAAGTTTTCCCGTGACCGCGATTGCGGCAATCGGCGTCGGACTGGTCGAATCCTTCGCATCCTTCTTCGCCAGCGATTTCAAGGAAATCATCGTGTTCGGCCTTATCGTCCCGGTCCTGATCTGGCTCTCGTTCGGCGCCAGCCATCACGAGGAGGAGTAAACGTGGTCAGCCATAAGCCTTCCTATCCTGGCATCGCCGCCGTCGCCATGCTCGCCGTCCTCCCCTTATTGCCGGTGCCGCCGTTCTGGATCACGCTCGTCAACAATATCGGTCTTGCCTCGCTCGTCGTGATCGGCCTCGTTCTTCTGACGGGCGTCGGCGGCTTGACCTCCTTTGGCCAGGCAGCCTTCTGCGGCTTCGGCGCCTATACGACGGCCGTGCTGACCACCGCCTACGGCCTTTCTCCGTGGATGACCTTGCCGCTGTCGCTGCTCGTTGGCGCCGTTGTCGCCTTGCCGCTGGGACTGATGACGGTCAGGCTCGCGGGGCATTATCTGCCGCTCGGCACCATCGCTTGGGGGCTGGCGATCTATTATCTCTTCGGCCGCATCGAAATGCTCGGCCGCTATGACGGCATATCCGGCATTCCCCCGCTTTCGCTTGCCGGCGAACCTATGCTGAGCGGCAGCTCCATCTACTATGTCATCTGGAGCTTCGTCATTGCAGTCGCGATCGGAGCGCAAAACCTGCTCGACAGCCGCGTCGGGCGCGGCATTCGGGCATTACGCGGAGGTGTCCAAGCCGCCGAAGCCTTTGGGGTCAATATTGAGCGCGCCAAGCTGACTGTTTTCGTTTTCGCTGCCGTGGTCGCGGCCCTTTCCGGCTGGCTCTATGCCCATATGCAACGTGCAATAAACCCCACGCCCTTCGGCCTCGACATGGGCATCACCTATTTGCTGATGGCCGTGGTCGGCGGTTCCGGTCGCGTCGGCGGGGCGATCTTCGGCGCAAGTGTCGTGCTGATACTCAAGGAAATCCTGCAGCGCCTGCTGCCCGGCCTCCTCGATACGACCGCAAATGCCGAAATGATCGTGTTCGGCGTGCTGCTCGTCGTCATATTGCAGTTCGCGCGCGACGGGCTGTGGCCGCTTTTGCAGAAATGGCTGCCGGCGCGCCCGCCGCGCAGGCTTCCAGTGGATGGCGGCACGCTCGGCAAGCGGCAGATGCCGGCCGCTGGCTCCACGCTGGTGCGGGTCGACAGGGTGCGCAAGGAGTTCGGCGGCCTCGTCGCCGTCAATGATGTCAGCTTCGAGATCAAAGCCGGACAGATCGTCGGTCTGATCGGCCCGAATGGCGCCGGCAAGAGCACGACCTTCAACCTGATTACCGGTATCCTCAACCTTTCCGGCGGTGAGGTCTCCTATGCCGGCGAACCGCTTTCAGGCCTCAATCCGCGGCTGATCGCCGAGCGCGGCATTGCCAGAACCTTCCAGCATGCCAAGGTCCTGCCAGGCATGTCGGTGCTGGAAAACGTGGCGCTCGGTTCGCATCTGCGTGGCACGGCCGGCGTATTCCGCAGCTTCTTCCGGCTCGACCGCAAGGAGGAGGAAGCGCTGCTCGCCGAGGCCGCCTATCAGCTCGACCGGGTCGGCCTGAGCGCCTATCGCGACCGGCCGGCCGGCGACCTGGCACTCGGGCAGATCCGCATTCTTGAGATCGCTCGCGCGCTTTGCCTCAACCCGACCCTGCTTCTGCTCGACGAGCCGGCAGCGGGTCTTCGCCACGGCGAAAAGCAGGAACTGGCCGATCTTCTCAAGAAACTGCGGGCGGAGGGCGTGAGTGTGCTGCTGGTCGAGCACGACATGGGTTTCGTCATGGGTCTGGTCGACCATCTCGTCGTGCTCGATTTCGGTACGTTGATCGCCGAGGGCAAGCCCGGCGATGTCAGGCAACATCCGGCCGTGATTGCGGCCTATCTCGGGAGTGCCGCATGACCGACAAGCTGCTCGAAATCAACCATATCCATGTCGCCTATGGCCGCGCCGAGGTGGTGCACGGCATCTCGCTGTCGATGACAGCCGGCAGCATCGTCACCGTCATCGGCGCCAATGGCGCCGGCAAGACCACCCTGCTCAACGCGATCATGGGCGTGGTGCCCTCGCGCGGCACCATCCTCTACAACGGCGCGCCGGTGCCCGATACGGTCGAAGGCCGGGTTGCCGCCGGGCTCTGCCTCGTGCCCGAGCGGCGCGAACTCTTCGGCTCCATGACGGTCGAGGACAATATCGAGCTTGGCGGCTTCCTGCGCTCCAGCGCCGAGCGTGCCGAGACGCGTGAAGAGGTTTATGCCCGCTTTCCCCGGCTTCGCGAACGCCGCAGGCAACTGGCCGGGACGCTTTCCGGCGGCGAGCGGCAGATGCTGGCACTGGCCCGCGCGCTGATGAGCCGGCCTCGGCTCTTGCTTCTCGACGAGCCGAGCCTCGGACTCGCACCGCTGATCGTCGCCGACATCCTGCGGATCGTCGCTGAACTGCGCCAGTCCGGCGTATCCATCCTGCTGGTAGAGCAGAACGCCCGCGCCGCGCTCGACATCGCCGACGAAGGCTATCTCGTCGAACTTGGAGAAGTACGCCGTTGCGGTCCGGCTGCAGAACTCGCCGTCGATCCGGGGCTGATGGCAAGCTATCTCGGTCCGGGCGTGCAAGCTCTTGCCTAGCAATCTCGCCTTGCCCGTCCGGCGGTCCATCGCAATCACGCGATAATGGCGGCTGCCGTTGCTGCGCCGGTTGCTACTCTTCCGGCTTGTCGGCGAAATGGCGGATTGCAAACTCAGCGATATTCTGACTCGCCCGATCGGCATCGTCGAGCAGCGAAGGAAATAGCTGCCACTGGTGCGGCATGCCCGGCCAGACTTCGGTCGTGACGTTCACCCCCGCCTGGCGCGCCTTGTCGGCAAGACGCAGCGTGTCGTCCAGCAGGGCCTCGCCGGAACCGACCTGCAGCAATAGCGGCGGAAAGCCCGTCAGGTCGGCATAGAGCGGCGATGCCTGGGGATCGGTCGGAGACTTTCGGCCGAGATAGGCCTTGCGCAAAATCTCGATCCAGTCTTTGCCGACCAGCGGATCGCTTTCGGCATTCGATGTCATCGATCCGCCCGTCGCGGCAAGATCAGTGATGGGGCTGAGCGCAATGACGGCCGCCGGCAGCGCCTTTCCGACCTGCATCTGCCGCAGCACGGTCTCGATCGCGATGTTGCCGCCGGCGCCGTCTCCTGCCACGACGATGTTGTCGTTCCGATAGCCATTGTCGAGAAGCCAGCGATAGGCCGTTAGCGCGTCGCTGATCTGCGCCGGATAGGTATATTCGGGCATCAGCCGATAATCGATGAGAAGGACGTCGCTGGATGCGGCCTTGGCGAGCGAGCCGGCAAGCAGGCTGTGCGTGCGGATGGAGCCGCTGGAGAAGCCGCCGCCATGAATATAGAGGATCACCCTTTCACCGATCGGGTGATGAAGACGGGCGGGCCACATCAGTTCCGCATCGACGCCGTCGGCATCGACCTGCCGAACCTGGATGCGTGTCGGCCCCGGCGTCGTCTCCATCAGCGACTTGAAAGCGGTGCGGCGCTGCTGCAGGCTATCGGCGCCGGCAAAGTGATCCTTCCAGAGGCCGACGAGTTTTTCGACCTGCTCGCGCGAGGCCTGGCTTTGCGGTCCGACATCCTGCCCGAACGCTGCCGATGCCGATAGCATCAGCGCGGCCAAAGCGGCAAACAGATATTTGAGCCGCTTTGGCGTTCTTCGATTTGGCACAATCCGACCCTTCATCAACCTCTCCCGATGATGCTGGTGATGGCGGTATCTTTGGCCGCTTCGTCCAGCAGAGTCAAAAGGGGGACGGGCATGAACCTCACGCTTTTTATGCGCCCGCCTCATCCGATGGCCGAAAAGAAAAACGACAATCCCTGCCGGCGCGGCTTGCCAATTGCCGCGCTTCCGTCGGAAATAAGCTGCCCTGCCCTAACCCGGCGCTTCGGCTCGCGCTGGCATGAAGGATTACCGATGACCACCATTTACCTTGCCGGCCCGGAAGTCTTTCTTCCCGATGCCATGCCCGTCATGGCCGAAAAACGCCGATTGGCCCGCCAGTTCGGTTTCGAACCGACCGGTCCCGGCAGCGACGAAAACCAGACGCCGGTGAAGCGGACGGCAGCAGAGATCTACGCACGCAACGACGACGCCATGCGCCGGGCCGATATCTGCCTTGCCAACATCACGCCGTTTCGGGGCGTCAGCGCCGACCCGGGCACGGTCTACGAAATCGGATTCATGATCGCGCTCGGAAAATCGGTCTTCGCCTATACCAACCACCCCGACGACTATGGCCTGCGTGTTCGTTCGATCTGGTATGCGGGGCTGGAGATCGATGTCGCGAGCGGACGCCCGCGCGGACCCGATGGCATCGCGATCGAAAATCACGGCATGGCCGATAACCTGATGATCGACGGGGGCATCGAGGCGACGGGAGGCAAGGTATTCCGTGCCGCAGAGCTGCCTGAGGATCCTGCCCGCGACCTGACGATTTATCTTGAGGCGCTTCAGACGATCGCCGGCATGCGCGGATAGGAATTGAGCGTCTTTACTCCGCCCTGATCGCGTCGATGACCGCCCTGAAACCCGCCGACATATGGCGGCGGCTCGGATAGTAGAGATAGAGCGGTTCCTCCGGCTGGCACCAGTCGTCGAGCACCTGGATCAGCTCGCCGCCAGCAACGGCTTTTTCGACACGGGGCTCCCAGATATAGGCAAGGCCGACGCCGCCCAGCGCCGCCTGCATCATCAGTTCGTGGTCATCGAGCGACAACGATCCGGTCGGCTGAAAGCTCACCGTCTGGCCGTCCTTCTCGAATTCCCAGGCATAACGCGCACCTGATGGAAACATGTTCTGGATGCAGAGATGGCGCTTGAGCTCGTGGGGCGTTGCCGGCTTCGGCCGGGTCTCGAAATAGGCGGGCGAACCGACCACGACCAGGCGCATCCGGGGCTTGATGCGTAGCGCGATCATGCCCTCGGTGACGCGCTCCCCGAAACGGATGCCGGCATCGAAACCCTCCTCGACGATATCGACCAGCCTGTCGGTCGCGTTGATCTCTAGCTGCAAATTCGGATTGCGCTGGAGCAACGGGGCAATGATGCGGCCGATGACGAAGGGACCGATCGAATTCGGCACGTTGATCCTCACCTTGCCGAAGGGCGTGTCGCGATAACGGTTCAACGCATCGAGCGCCGCCGCCATTTCCTCGAAGGCCGGATCGAGATGGGAGATCAGGAGTTCGCCGGCTTCGGTCAACGAAACGCTGCGTGTCGTGCGGTTGAGCAGACGGATGCCGATCCGGTCCTCGAGATTGCGCACGGCATGGCTGACGGCAGAGGCAGTGACGCCCCGCTCCTCCCCGCCTTGCGGAAGCTCTCATGCCTCGCCACCGCCGCGAAGGCCGCAAGTTCGGAGAGTTCGGTCGCGCGCATTGCTGAATTTCACTCATCATAGTTTCAAGAATAGTAAATCTTATACATCAGCAAATTATCGATCAAATTCGTCCCGTCAACACAGAGACACGACACCAGCACAATCACTCAGCACAAAGGATTTCGTCATGAAAATCTGGTTCATCACTGGTGCATCCCGCGGCTTCGGCGCGCTGATGACCAAGGAAGCGCTGGCCGCCGGCGATGGCGTCATCGCCACCGCCCGCAATCCAAAGACAGTGACCGAGCAGTTCGGTGATCATCCGAACCTCATTGCCGTCGCCCTCGACGTTACCAATGAGGCGCAGGCGAAAGAGGCTGCGGCTGCCGGCATCGCCCGCTTCGGCCGCATCGATGTTCTCGCCAACAATGCCGGCTACGGATTGCTCGGCGCAGTCGAGGAGGCCACCGCCGAAGAGATCGAAAAGCTCTATGCCACGAACGTCTTTGGTCTCCTGAAGGTGACACGCGCCGTACTGCCCTATATGCGCCGCCAGCGCTCCGGCCATGTCCTGAACTTCTCCTCGATCGGCGGTTATTTCGGCTATCCCGGCTGGGGTGTCTACGGCTCGACGAAATTCGCCGTCGAGGGGCTGTCGGAATCGATGGCCGCCGAACTCGAACCCTTCGGCATCAAGGTGACGATCATCGAACCCGGATTCTTCCGGACGGACTTCCTTTCCGACACGTCGCTGGCGGTCAGCCCGGCCTCCATTGCCGACTACGAAGGCACGCCGGCCGGCAACATGCGCAATTTCGCCGCCGACGCCAACCATGCGCAGCCCGGCAATCCTGCCAAGCTCGCTGCCGGTATCATGACGATTGTCAACTCGGCCAACCCGCCGCTGCGCATGCCGTTCGGCAGCGATACGGTGGCTATGATCGAGGCGCAGCATGCGAGCGTCGAAAAGGAACTGGCCGCCTGGCGGGAGCTCGCTCTCTCTACGGATTTTGCAAGCGAAACGACGGCTGTGGCCTGAAGAGGCAAAACCGATGCCGCCGATGCATCCACATTTCCGGATGCGGCGGCGGCACATCTTGACGCGGGAAGGAACGCCTTGCGGCAAATTGGCATTCGCCTCTCGGCACGTGCCGAGGCCGGTCTCATAACGATCCAGGCGCTGGTGACGCAGCTGGATCGGGAGAAACCGGCGCGACAGCTGATGGCAAGGAAAAGACGGCCAGGGCCGGCCGCCTTCCATTACTTTCCGACCTGCTCCGCCCAGTTCGGCGCCTTGCCGCCGCCGTCGAAGAAGGTCATCGCCACGGTTGCCACGAGGGGCGAGGCGAAGGTCTCGTAGTGGGTGAGATCGGGCAGGATCGCCAGTCGGTTCTTCGACATGTTCTCCCGCATCCAGCCCGCGTCGCGCAGACCGCCGCCGAGCTTGTGATAGAAGTCGATCATGTGCTCTGGGCGTATCATGTCAGCATCGCCGTAGATCAGCATGACAGGCATGGTGAGCTTGGCGACAGCATCGCTATAATCGATGGGTTTGCGCATCAACGCCCCCATGGCGTCGAGCAGCTTTGGAAATTCTGAAACATCGGGCGCCACCGCCTTGTAGGAGAGGAACATCGGCGTGTCCTTCATCATCTCGGCCATGCCGGCGCCCACGGCCGCCTGCTGCGGCAGCATCTCCGGGAAGAAGCCGTTCTGAGCATAGGGCGCCGAGAGGATCACCAGCCGGCGGACCCGGTCGGGCGCACTCGCTGCCATATTCAGCGCCACACCGCCACCGAAGGAATAGCCGAAGACGTCGACCTTGTCGTAGCCGAGTTGCTTCACCAGGATCGCGAGATCGGCGCCGATATCCGGAAGCTCGATCGGCCGATTCCCGAGCGGCGTGCGGCCATGGCCCTGGAGATCGACGGCGATCACCTGCCGGTGATCGGTGAAAACAGGCATGACAGGCGTAAACATCTCGATCTGCCCGAGGCCGCCGTGCAGCAGCAGCAGTGGTTCGCCCTCGCCGCGGATCTCATAATAATAATCGATGCCGTTGACCGGCACGCTTCCCTTCCTGATGATCGGTGTGGCTGCCTTGTCCTCGATGGAAGGCGCGCCGCCGGCGCCTGCCATATCGAGGGCGGCCAGGAAGGCGGCCGCGGTTGCGATCATCGATATCAGCCTCATCTTCGACATGTTCCTTGCTCCATGTTTGCATCGATACCGCAAGGACGGCAGTGGCGATCCTTTTCCGACACTCTGTTTCGAAATTTCAGCCAACCGCCTTTATGCCATTTCTATATTTTCGCCCCTCGCCCCGAATGGATTTCCTATCGCGGCCGGCAGTAGACTCTCGCCATCGCTGCAAAGGTCAAATGCCATGCGAAATATCTCCGCCTTCCACCCTCTCCGCCCACGCAGGATCAGGCGCGGCGGCCGGCAGATACGTGAAAAGCGCACGGCCTGGGTGCTGATCGTCTTCAGCGTTCTGCTCGCCTGCGTCGAAGTTCACATCGTCTACGCCGCGCTCTGAGCCTTTCCACGCGCGGTTCCGAGCCGGTAACACGCAGACTGCCGAACGGCCGATTTCCAACTTTTCTTTAACCGGCTTGCTGGTAAAATCTCGGCGCAGAGACTTGAGACAGCACGAGACAGATGCCGAAACCGAATTTCCGCTTCACCCATTACGATCTCAGGGAACAGCGCGCGGGGACAATCGTCGAGGTGTCGTTGAATGCGGTGAACAATGTGCGGCTGATGACGGCGCCGAATTTCCAGCGCTTCACCGAGGTTCTCGATTTCAAATATATCGGCGGCGTGGCGCGCAAGTCGCCGGTCAAGCTTGCCGTTCCGGAAGGCGGTCACTGGCATGTCGTCGTCGATATGGAAGGGCATCACGGGCTGGCGGAATCCACCGTCAAGGTGATCGCCGCGCCAGCCAATCAGAAGATGCCGCGGTCCTCCTGACGTTCAGCGTGGATTGCGCTCCTTGCGAAGCTTCGCCCACCATTCCAGCCGCTTGCGAATCTCACGTTCGAAACCGCGTTCCGGCGGGTCGTAGAAGGTCTGCCGGCCCATTTTTTCCGGAAAATAGTCCTGGCCGGAAAAGGCGTCCGGCTCGTCATGGTCGTAGCGGTAGCCCTCGCCATACCCCTCGCCCTTCATCAGCTTGGTCGGCGCATTGAGGATGTGCTTCGGCGGCAGCAGCGAGCCGTTCTGCTTGGCGGCCTGGCTTGCGGCCTTGAAGGCGGTGTAGACGGCGTTCGATTTCGGCGCGGTGGCGAGATAGACGCAGGCTTGGGCCAGAGCCAATTCCCCTTCCGGCGAGCCGAGATACTCATAGGCGTCCTTGGCGGCATTGCAGATCACCAGCGCCTGCGGATCGGCAAGACCGATATCCTCCACCGCCATGCGCACCAGCCGCCGGCCGAGATAGAGCGGATCCTCGCCGGCATCGAACATGCGGGCGAGATAATAGAGGGCGGCGTCGGGGTCCGAGCCGCGCACGGATTTATGCAGTGCGGAGATCAGATTGTAGTGGCCGTCCTGGGCCTTGTCATAGACCGGAGCGCGGCGCTGAACGATACGCGTCAGGCCTTCGGTATCGAAGGTCTCGCCTTCGCGCGCCGCGCGCCAGACCTCCTCTGCGAGCGTCAGCACCGCGCGGCCGTCGCCGTCGGCCATGCGGATCAGGCTGGCGCGCGCATCCTCCTTCAGCGGCAGCGGCTTCTGCTCGATCGCCTCGGCGCGCTTCAGCAATTCTTCCAGGCTTTCCTCGTCGTGCGACTTGAAGGTCAGGACGCGGGCGCGCGACAAAAGAGCGGCATTAAGCTCGAAGGACGGATTTTCGGTGGTGGCGCCGACGAGGATGACGGTGCCATCCTCCATAACAGGCAGGAAGCTGTCCTGCTGGGCGCGGTTGAAACGATGGATCTCGTCGACGAAGAGCAGCGTCTGGCGGCCGTCCATGCGGCGCATGCGGGCCGCCTCGAACACCTTCTTCAGATCGGCGACGCCAGAAAAGATCGCCGAGATCTGCTCGAAGGCCAGCCCGGCCTCGCCCGAAAGCAGCCGCGCCACCGTCGTCTTGCCGGTGCCGGGCGGGCCCCAGAAGATCATCGAGCCGAGCGAACCGCTTTCGATCATCCGTTTCAGCACGCCATCCTCACCGGTCAGATGGTCCTGGCCAGTGACGTCGGCAAGCGTCTTCGGCCGCAACCGGTCGGCAAGCGGCCGCCTGGCGGCGACCTCCTCCGGAACACGCGGCGCGAAGAGATCATTGCTCATCGGAAGAACTGCCGGATGCGCTGACCATCACGCTCGATCTCCACCCGCCAGAGCCCGGGGTCGCTCTCGGCGATCTCGGAAAGTTCGCTGGTGGTCTTCACATCGGTGCCATTGATCGAGATGATGATATCCTTCGGTTCGAAACCGAGACGGGCGGCGGGCGAACCCTCCTTCACGTCGGAGACCACGACACCTGCCGACTCGGGCGGCATGCGCAGCTCGTCGGCGACACGCGGCGACAGGTTCTCAACGACGGCGCCGCTAAAGGGGGTTCGCCCGCCGATCGTGCGCTGATCTCGCGGCGAGGTTTCCGGGGCGCGATCGAGCGTCAGCGGCAGTTGCGCCTCGCGGCCGTTCTCGACGACAGTGAGTTTGACCGACTTGCCGAGACCGGCCGTCGTCAACCGGTAAAGCAGTGCATCCGGATGTTCGACAGAAATGCCGTCGACTGCGGTGACGATTTCGCCGGCCTTCAGCCCGGCCTTGGCGGCCGGGCCGCCTTCCGAAACCTTGACGACGAGCGCGCCGCGAACCTTGTTCAGCCCCAGCGCCTCAGCGACTTCGGAAGTCACGGCATCGAAGCTCGCACCGACATAGGGCCGCTCGAAGGATTTGACGCCGGCATCGGCCGAGGCGAGGAAAACCTTGACCAGATTGGCGGGGATGGCGAAGCCAATGCCGTTCGAGCCGCCGCCGCGCGAGAAGATCGCCGTGTTGATGCCGATCAGTTCGCCTTTCATGTTCATCAGCGCGCCGCCGGAATTACCGGGATTGATCGAGGCATCGGTCTGGATGAAGAAGCCGAACTCATTCCTGACCACCTGGTTGCGGGCAAGTGCGGAGACGATACCGCTCGTCACCGTCTGGCCGACGCCGAAGGGATTGCCGATCGCCAGCACGAGATCGCCGACCTCGACCGCATCGGAATTGCCGATCGGCAATGTCGGGAAACTTTCCTTGGTGTCGATCTTCAGCACGGCAAGATCGACACGATCGTCCCGCAGCACCACCTTGCAGGGGAATTCGCGCCCATCAGGCAGCGCCACCTTGATGTCGTCGGCGCCTTCGACGACGTGATTGTTGGTCACAACAGTGCCGTTCGCCTCGACTATGACGCCGGAACCGAGCGAGGACTGCTTCTCCGAGCGATTCGGCATCTGCTGGCCGAAGAACTGCTCGAAGAAGGGGTCGCCGGCAAAAGGCGACTGCCGCCGAACGGTCTTTTCCGCATAGACATTGACGACAGCGCCCGACGTCTGTTTGACGAGCGGCGCGAAAGAGAGCTGCATCTGCATCTGGCTCTCGGGCACGGTCTTTGCGGTCTGCGCATTGGCCGCAGCCGGCAGAGCGAGCATAAGAGCGAGTAGCGAGACGGAGGCGCGCTTGAACAGGCCTTGCATGGGTATCCCTTTTGAATCCTCTTGTGGATCGTTTTAGAGCATGATGCCGAAAAGTGTGAGCGGTTTTCGGACGACATCGTGCTCTATCTATTTAATGCGAACAGCATTCAGATTTCAGGTCGAACCGGCCCAAAATCATCCTGTTCTGCGGCCCGACGCTAGAAAGGAAAGAGGGCGGAAGCATGGAAGAATAAGGCAGTCGGGGCTTCAGGAGATTTTGCTTGAGGCCTTTGCGAATTTGATTCAGGAAGACCGGTCATGCAACTGATATCAAAAGCCAAAATCTGGGCGAAGTCACTGAAGCGTGACATCGTCGCGCTGTGGCTCGCTGCGCGCGATGCTAGGGTGCCCTGGTATGCAAAAGCAGTGGCGGGCGCCGTCGCGGCCTATGCCCTGTCGCCGGTCGATCTCATCCCGGATTTCATTCCCGTGCTCGGCTATCTCGACGATCTCGTCATCGTGCCGCTCGGCATCCTGCTGGCGACGTGGCTCGTTCCGCCTGCGGTAATGAGCGAGCTTCGCGAAGAAGCCGCAAGACGCATCGAACGCCCTTCCGGCCGGAGCGGCCTGATCTTCATCCTTGTCGTCTGGCTTGCCTGCATCATCTTCCTGGCTCTGGCAGTGCGCAAGCTGATCTGATCGGCGGCAAGGAGACTTTGAATGATGACAATGAGAGCGATGACGGTAGCCCTTGGTTTTGCAGCTGCAAACTTCGCGTCGGGCATGGCGCAGGCGGCGAGCTTCGACTGCGATGCGAAAGAATTGAAGCCGGACGAAAAGACGATCTGCGACAACCGCGCCCTCAACGATGCCGACGTGAAGATGGCGACGACCTTCGAGCTGCTCTCCGGCCTGCTGGCCATGGGCTCACGTGGGACATTGCAGGACGAGCAGACGGCCTGGCTGAAGAAGCGGCAGGAATGCGGGGCGGATGCCGCCTGCCTCAAGGCCGCCTATGAGGAGCGGCTGAAGCAGCTCGGCGAGACCTATAAAAACATCAACCGGCCGCTTTGAAAGCGACCGGTCGACAGAGCAGTTGATAGATTCGAGCGATCAGCGGGCGTTCAGATCGCGCACAGCGCCGCGATCGGCGCTCGTTGCGAAAGCGGCGTAGGCCTTCAGCGCCGTGGTGACGTTGCGCTTGCGGACTTCTGTGGGATGCCAGCCCTTGCTATCCTGCTCGGCGCGGCGGGCGGCAAGCTCGGTTTCGCTGACGCGCAGGCTGATGGTGCGGTTCGGGATGTCGATGTCGATCATGTCGCCTTCGCGCACCAGGCCGATCGTGCCGCCATTGGCCGCTTCCGGCGAGACATGGCCGATCGAGAGGCCCGATGTGCCGCCGGAGAAGCGGCCATCGGTGATCAGCGCACAGGCCTTGCCGAGACCCTTCGACTTCAGGTAGCTCGTCGGATAGAGCATTTCCTGCATGCCGGGGCCGCCCTTCGGGCCTTCATAGCGGATGACGACGACGTCGCCGGCCTTGACTTCATTGGCGAGGATCGCCTTGACCGATGCATCCTGGCTTTCGAAGACCCGTGCCGGACCGGAGAATTTCAGGATCGATTCATCGACACCGGCGGTCTTGACGATGCAGCCGTCGATCGCGAGGTTGCCCTTGAGCACGGCAAGGCCGCCATCTTTCGAGAAAGGATGTTCGACCGAGCGGATGACGCCGTTCTGGCGATCCGTGTCGAGATCGTCCCAGCGGGCTTCCTGGCTGAAGGCGACCTGGGTGGGGATGCCGCCGGGAGCTGCGCGATAGAAATTGCGGACTGTGTCGCTGTTGGTGCGGGTGATGTCCCAGCGGTCGATGGCGTCGCCCAGCGTCTCGGCATGCACGGTCGGGCAATCGCGGTTCAGCAGCCCGCCCTTGTCGAGCTCTCCGAGGATCGACATGATGCCGCCGGCGCGGTGGACGTCTTCCATATGCACGTCACTCTTGGCGGGCGCGACTTTCGACAGGCACGGCACCCGGCGCGACAGCGCGTCGATATCGGCCATGGTGAAATCGACCTCGCCTTCATGGGCGGCGGCAAGGATGTGCAGGACGGTGTTGGTCGAGCCGCCCATGGCGATATCGAGCGCCATGGCGTTCTCGAAGGCCTGCTTGGAGGCGATGGTCCGCGGCAGCGCCTTGACGTCGTCCTGCTCGTAATAGCGGCGGGCGAGATCGACGATCAGGTGACCAGCCTCGACAAAGAGGCGCTTGCGGTCGGCATGAGTGGCAAGCGTCGAACCGTTGCCGGGCAGCGACAGGCCGAGCGCCTCCGTCAGGCAATTCATCGAGTTTGCGGTAAACATGCCGGAGCACGAACCGCAGGTCGGACAGGCTGAACGCTCAATGACCTTGACGTCTTCATCGGAGATTTTGTCATCGGCAGCCGCGACCATGGCGTCGACGAGATCGAGCGCATGCGTCTTTCCATGCAGCACCACCTTGCCCGCTTCCATCGGACCGCCTGAGACGAAGACGGTCGGGATATTGAGGCGCAGCGAGGCCATCAGCATGCCCGGAGTGATCTTGTCGCAGTTGGAAATGCAGACCATCGCGTCGGCGCAATGGGCATTGACCATATATTCGACGCTGTCGGCAATGAGCTCGCGCGACGGCAGCGAATAGAGCATGCCGTCATGGCCCATGGCGATGCCGTCGTCGACGGCGATCGTGTTGAATTCCTTGGCGACACCGCCGGCCGCCTCGATTTCGCGGGCGACGAGCTGGCCGAGATCCTTCAGGTGCACGTGGCCGGGCACGAACTGCGTGAAGGAATTCACCACCGCGATGATCGGCTTGCCGAAATCCGAATCCTTCATGCCCGTGGCGCGCCAAAGGCCGCGCGCGCCTGCCATGTTGCGGCCGTGGGTCGTGGTTCTGGAACGGTAAGCTGGCATCGGTGTCTTCCTCGACGTGTCGGAAATGTTCAGGCGAAGCCAAGCGGCATGAAGCCTGCGGGCCGGGCGAACGCTGCCTTTTGGGATTGTCCTAATCCAATCGACGGGGGCTGTCACTACCGGCAAGGTCAAATCCGGTACGCTGCGGGAAAGGCACCTCGAGCGTAATCGATGATATACGGTTCGGCGCCAGGTTTTGTTACAGCCTATTCCATCACAGCCGAACACAAAAAATTGGCTTCCCGTCGTCGCGATTCAAGGCATAGCTAATCCAAACATGCGGGCGGTTCGTTTAAGAACTATATTCAAGAAATCCGCCCTGGAGGTTTCGACATGCCAAGCTATCGCCCCCCCAAGATCGCGTCGTCGGAGATCACGCCGCGCCAGATCTATATGCGCCGCCGGGAATTCCTCGGTGCTGCAACGCTCGGCGCCATGGCGCTTTATGGCGCCGGCAAGGCGAGTGCGGCCGCCCTTTCGGCCGTCGAGAGCAAGTATAAGGTCGACGAGAAGCCGACGCCGCTCAAGGACGTCACCACCTACAACAATTTCTATGAGTTCGGCCTCGACAAGGGCGATCCGGCGGCAAATTCCGGTGATTTCAAGCCGCTGCCCTGGACGGTCAAGGTCGACGGCATGGTCAACAAGCCTGGCACCTTCGACATCGAGGCGCTGATCAAGGAATTTCCGATCGAGGAGCGCACCTACCGGATGCGCTGCGTCGAGGCATGGTCGATGGTCATTCCCTGGGACGGCTTTCCGCTGGCATCGCTGCTCGACAAGGTGGAGCCGCTCGGCAGCGCCAAATATGTCGCCTTCGAAACCGTGGTGCGGCCGGAGGAGATGCCGGGGCAGAAGGGTTTCTTCCAGTCGCTCGACTGGCCCTATGTCGAAGGTCTGCGGCTCGACGAGGCGCGCCACCCGCTGACGCTGCTTGCCGTCGGCCTCTATGGTGAAACGCTGCCGAACCAGAACGGCGCGCCGATCCGCCTGGTCGTGCCGTGGAAATACGGCTTCAAGGGCATCAAGTCGATCGTCAGGATCACTCTCACCGACCAGCAGCCGAAGAATACCTGGCAGGTCACCAATCCGCAGGAATACGGCTTCTACGCCAACGTCAACCCTACCGTCGACCATCCGCGCTGGAGCCAGGCGAGCGAGCGGCGCATCGGCGAAAGCGGCTTCTTCGGCGCGAGCCGCCGACCCACCCTGCCCTTCAACGGCTATGCCGACGAGGTGGCGAGCCTCTACGCCGGCATGGACCTGAAGGCGAATTTCTGATGGCGGAACTGTCGCTCGCCATCCCGAAACGCTGGCAACCCGCCTCGGTCTGGCTGCTTTATGCCGTGGGGCTTCTGCCGGCCGCCTGGACCTTCTATCTCGGCGCGACCGATCAGCTCGGCGCCGATCCGGTCAAGACCTTCGAGCTCTTCCTCGGCATCTGGACGATCCGCTTCCTGATTGTGACACTTGCCATCTCGCCGGCCCGCGAGCTGTTCGGCTGGAATTATCTGCGCTACCGCCGCGCGCTCGGCCTTTTGACCTTCTACTACGCGCTGATGCACTTCACCGTCTACATGGTGCTCGACCAAGCGATGGATATCCAAGCGGTCATCAACGATGTGCTGAAGCGCCCTTTCATCATGTTCGGCATGGCGGCCCTGGCGATGCTTATTCCGCTGGCGGCGACGTCCAACAATTTCTCGATCCGCCGTCTCGGGAAGAACTGGAACCGGCTGCATCGTCTCGTCTACATCATCGCCGCCAGCGGAGCGCTGCACTTCGCGCTTTCGACCAAGATCCTCGATCTCGAGCAATATATCTATGTCGGGCTGATCATCGCCCTCATCCTCTACCGCTCCTGGCGGCCGATCGCCCGCAGCCGGAAGAAAGCACAAGGAGGGCCGCGCGGCCGGCCCGTCGGCTCATCAGCTTCGCGACAATCGGTTTAACGCCGCTCAGGCGAGGATGGCCTATGTACGGGATCAAAAGCATAGGTCGCAGCTATCCCGATCGCGTAAGCCAAAATATTCCAAGGCGAGAAGCCCCCAAGCAGTAAAGCTCCGGCGGTCGTCAGTCGAAATGCATCGAGCCTGGGTGTGTGGTAGAGCCGGAAGAATTCAACGCAGATGGCAACCGCCAGCGCCAAACGCTGCAATTCCTGCAGCCGGCGTTCTTGCACGATGGAAGGCATCGACCTCGGCCTTGCTGCGCGCCCTGAAAGCGACATGAATCCGGGTCAGCGGCGGCGGGCTCTCCGCCTGCTGGATCTCGAACAGGCAGCCACTACCGATATCGAAGGCCAGAAGACGTTCTCCTTACCGAAGGTTAGCCGGTAACTCAGGGGTAAGAACGCTTTTTCGTCGAAGGGCTTGCTCCTCGACAAATCACCCACCGCGACGGTTATGTGGTCGATCATGGCGCTGCTCACTCATCAAATGCCAGCACAAATAAAAAAGCCGGGCGCAAAGGCCCGGCTTTCCAGCTTTCCGAAAGCGGAAATCTTAGGCAGCGACGGCCTGCTCTTCGGCAGCGACGCGGGCCTTGTCGGCTGCGCCCTTGGCATAGGTGTCGCGATCAACGAATTCGACAACGGCCATGGCGGCATTGTCGCCCTGGCGGAAGCCGGCCTTCATGATGCGCAGGTAGCCGCCGTTGCGGGTGGCGTAACGCGTTGCGATCGTGTCGAACAGCTTCGAAACGACGGCGGCGTCGCGGATCTGCGAAATCGCCTGACGGCGAGCGTGCAGGTCACCGCGCTTGCCGAGCGTGACGAGCTTCTCGACGATCGGACGAATTTCCTTGGCTTTCGGCAGGGTCGTGACGATCTGCTCGTGGGTAATCAGCGAAGCCGCCATGTTGGCGAACATCGCCTTGCGGTGGCTTGCAGTTCTATTCAGCTTGCGGCCGGCTTTACCATGGCGCATTGCTATTCTCCTTTAATGCAGGTGCCCTTTACACTGAGCGGGCCTGCCGTTTCCTGGCACATGCAGGCGATCGGCCTGCTGTTTGACGGGGAAAGGCAGTCGAAAGAGCCTGCCTTTTGTTTTCTCAATATTGGTCTTCGTAACGCTTGGCGAGATCTTCGATGTTCTCGGGCGGCCATGCCGGCACTTCCATGCCGAGGTGCAGGCCCATGGAAGCGAGAACTTCCTTGATTTCGTTCAGCGACTTGCGACCAAAATTCGGTGTGCGGAGCATTTCTGCTTCGGTCTTCTGAATGAGGTCGCCGATGTAGACGATGTTGTCGTTCTTCAGGCAGTTTGCCGAACGGACCGACAGTTCGAGTTCGTCCACCTTCTTCAGGAGAGCCGGGTTGAAAGCGAGTTCGGTGACTGCTTCCTCTTCGGTTTCCTTCTGCGGCTCGTCGAAGTTGACGAAGACGCCAAGCTGATCCTGGAGGATGCGCGCCGCGAAAGCGACGGCGTCTTCGCCGGTGATCGAGCCATCGGTTTCGATGGTCATGTTCAGCTTGTCATAGTCGAGAACCTGTCCTTCGCGGGTGTTTTCAACCTTGTAGGACACCTTCTTGACCGGCGAATAAAGGCTGTCGACCGGGATGAGACCGATCGGAGCATCTTCCGCACGATTGCGTTCGGCAGGAACGTAGCCCTTGCCGTTGTTGACGGTGAATTCCATGCGGATTTCGGCGCCCTCGTCGAGCGTGCAGATCACATGCTCGGGGTTGAGGATTTCGATATCGCCGACCGTCTGAATGTCGCCAGCCGTAACAACGCCCGGGCCCTGCTTGCGCACGACCATGCGCTTTGCGTCGTCGCCATCCATCTTGATGGCGATTTCCTTGATGTTGAGCACGATGTCCGTCACGTCTTCGCGGACGCCCGGAATCGAGGAGAATTCATGCAGCACGCCGTCGATCTGCACCGCCGTGACGGCGGCACCGCGCAGCGAGGAGAGCAGAACGCGACGCAGCGCGTTGCCGAGGGTGAGGCCGAAGCCGCGCTCCAGCGGTTCGGCAACAAGCGTCGCCCTGGTGCGCGAGCTCGAGGAGAACTCCACCTTGTTCGGCTTGATCAGTTCCTGCCAGTTCTTCTGAATCATGAGTTTGCCTTCCGTTCGTTGCCACCATCCAATCGTGGCAACCGAGCTTGAAAACCACCGGGAGCGCGAAGGCGCTCACCGGTGACGAGAGCGATGATCAGACGCGGCGCTTCTTGCGCGGACGGCAGCCATTGTGCGGGATCGGGGTCACGTCGCGGATGGACGTGATCATGAAACCCGCAGCCTGGAGCGCGCGCAGAGCCGATTCACGACCCGAACCCGGGCCGCAGACTTCGACTTCCAGCGACTTCATGCCGTGCTCCTGGGCCTTCTTGGCGCAGTCTTCGGCAGCGATCTGAGCGGCGAACGGAGTCGACTTGCGCGAGCCCTTGAAGCCCTTGGCGCCAGCCGACGACCAAGCGATCGCATTGCCCTGCGCATCGGTGATGGTGATCATCGTGTTGTTGAAGGTCGAGTTGACGTGAGCGACACCCGACGAGATATTCTTGCGCTCGCGACGGCGAACGCGGACGGCTTCCTTAGCCATGCTATTCCTTTCGTTGATCTCTTCACCGCCGTAATACCAGCGGCTACACCGGAACGGCGCCTATATGGTCCCGCTCCAAACTCAAAAGAGGCCGGCGCAGACCGCCAGCCCCCTCATCCCGGTTTCCCGGAAATTACTTCTTCTTACCAGCGATTGCCTTTGCCGGCCCCTTGCGGGTGCGGGCATTGGTGTGCGTGCGCTGGCCGCGAACCGGAAGGCCGCGGCGATGACGCAGGCCGCGGTAGCAGCCGAGGTCCATCAGGCGCTTGATGTTCATCGCGGTATCGCGACGAAGATCACCCTCGACCTGATAGTCACGGTCGATGGCTTCGCGGATCTGAAGGACTTCGGCGTCCGTCAGCTGATGCACACGGCGTTCAGCCGGGATACCGACCTTCTCGACGATTTCCTGTGCGAATTTCGGACCGATCCCGTGAATGTAGGTCAGCGCGATGACCACGCGCTTTGCAGTCGGGATGTTGACGCCAGCGATACGTGCCACGCCTGTTCTCCTTGCATTCCAGTTGCCATCCGGCAAGTGGGCTTCGTTATGCGGTCTTTGGAACCGCTCGTTCAGATTTACGTCCGCAACATGTCAAAACGACCGCACCCGGACTTCCCTGGGAAATCCGCGCCGATCGCATGGAATGTCGCGAGTTGGCGCGGTGTTTAGCGGAATCACTGCTGAAAAGCAACCGTTCCGCCAAGTTTTATTTTCAAAGCCTTAAAGCTTAGAAAGAATGGCTTCGACCTCGGCGGTCACCTGATCGATCTCGGCCATGCCGTCGACCGACCTAAGCTTTCCCTTGGCATGATAGTAGCCGATCAGCGGTGAGGTTTCCTTGTAATAGACCTGCAGCCGCGCCGTCATGGTTTCCGGAGTGTCGTCCGGACGGCGCTTGAAGTGGGTTGAACCGCACTTGTCGCAAACGCCTTCCTTGGCCGGAACCTTGTCGGTGTCGTGATAGACGCTACCGCACTGCGCGCAGGAGTAGCGACCGGCAACGCGACGAACCAGTTCGGCATCATCGACTCGGAATTCGACGACGACGGAGAGATCGAGACCCTTTGCCTTCAGCATCGCCTCGGTGGCGTCCGCCTGGACCAGCGTCCGGGGGAAGCCGTCGAGAATGAAGCCGTTGGCGCAATCAGGCTGGTCGATTCGCTCCGAAACGATGGCAATGACGATCTCATCCGAGACCAGCTTGCCGGCGTCCATCACCGCCTTGGCGCGCTTGCCGACTTCCGTGCCCGCATTGACCGCCGCACGCAGCATATCACCCGTGGAAAGCTGCGGAATGCCGTGCTTTTCCACGATCCGCTGGGCCTGGGTTCCCTTGCCCGCGCCCGGCGGTCCCAAAAGGATAAGTCTCATCGCCCCCTCTTTCCTCCACGCAACTTCGATTTCTTGATCAGGCCTTCGTATTGCTGCGCGATCAGGTGACCCTGGATCTGTGCCACCGTATCAAGAGTTACGCTAACCACGATCAAAAGCGAAGTCCCACCAAGGGCTAATGGAATGCCGGTTTGCGACACCAGAATCTCGGGAAGGATGCAGACGAAGACGAGATAGATCGCGCCGATGACAGTGATACGGGTCAGCACGTAGTCGATGTATTCGGCGGTGCGCTCACCCGGACGGATGCCGGGAATGAAGCCGCCATGCTTCTTCAGATTGTCGGCCGTGTCCTTCGGATTGAAGACGATGGCAGTGTAGAAGAAGGCGAAGAAGGCGATCAGTGCCGCGTAGAGCACCATGTAGAGCGGCTGACCATGGCCGAGCGCCGCAACGATCGACGTCGCCCAGGCCGGCATAGCGGTGGTGCTGGCAAAGCCAGCAATCGTTGCCGGCAGCAGCAGCAGCGACGACGCGAAAATCGCCGGGATGACGCCCGAGGTGTTGAGCTTCAGCGGCAGATGCGAGGTGTCGCCCTGGAACATGCGATTGCCGACCTGGCGCTTCGGATACTGAATCAGCAGCCGGCGCTGCGCACGTTCGACGAAGACGATGATGCCGATGACCGCGATCGCAACGATAATGACGAGCAGGATGAGCGGGGTCGACAGCGCACCGGTGCGGCCGAGTTCGAGCGTGCCGGCAAGGGCCGCAGGAAGGCCGGCGGCGATGCCGGCGAAGATGATCAGCGAAATGCCGTTGCCGATGCCGCGCGAGGTGATCTGCTCGCCGAGCCACATCAGGAACATCGTGCCGCCGAGCAGCGTCAGGACGGTGGAAACGCGGAAGAACCAGCCCGGATCGACGACGAGGCCCTGACCGCTCTCAAGACCGGCGGCAATGCCGTAGGCCTGCAGTGCACCGAGAATCACCGTACCGTAACGGGTGTACTGGTTGATGATCTTACGGCCCTGTTCACCTTCCTTCTTCAGGTTTTCGAGCGCTGGCACGACCGAGGTCATCAGCTGCACGATGATCGAGGCGGAAATGTAGGGCATGATGCCGAGCGCGAAGATCGCCATGCGCTCGACGGCGCCGCCCGAAAACATGTTGAAAAGGCCGAGGATGCCGCCTGCCTGGCCGCGGAAAGCCTGGGCATAGGCTTCGGGGTTGAGACCCGGAAGCGGAATATGGGTACCGAGCCTGTAGACGAGGAGAGCTGCCAGTGTGAACCACAGGCGCTTCTTCAAATCCTCGGCTTTGGCAAAGGTCGAAAAATTGAGGTTGGATGCCAATTGTTCCGCTGCAGAAGCCATGCGATTCTCCGCGCTACCAATTCCGACCGTCTCTGGGGGACAGGCCGGCCCCGGAATCAGTATGAAAATTATCCAAAACCGGGCTTGGAACGGATTGCAGCGCAACCCCATGCCTCACCCTTGTTTCCAGTCTTACCGGCATGACGCGGGGGCGCCAGCCAACATTTTGTGAGGCCCACATATGGGAGCAAAATCGCCCGGTGTGAAGCACCCCGGGCGACATATCATCAGATTATTATTCGGCTGCAGCAGGAGCCGAAAGCAGGGTCACGCTGCCGCCAGCCTTTTCGATCTTCTCGACGGCAGGCTTGGAAGCGCCTGCGACGACGATGGTGATCTTGGCCTTGAGCTCGCCGTCGGCGAGAACGCGGACGCCGTCCTTGGCGCGGCGGATGACACCGGCAGCCTTGAGGGAGGCTGCGTCAACGGTGGCCTTCGCATCGAGCTTGCCGGCGTCGATCGCAGCCTGGATACGGGCGAGCGACACGACGACGAAGTCGGAAGCGAAGATGTTGTTGAAGCCGCGCTTCGGCAGGCGACGATAGATAGGCATCTGGCCGCCTTCGAAGCCGTTGATGGCGACGCCGGAACGGGACTTCTGACCCTTCACACCGCGACCACCGGTCTTGCCCGAGCCCGAGCCGATACCGCGGCCGAGGCGCTTGCGGCTGTGGGTCGAGCCTTCGTTGTCCTTGATTTCATTGAGTTTCATGAGCGTTTCCTCCGTCTCACTTCTCGTCGACGACGCGAACGAGATGCTGGACAGCACGGATCATGCCGCGAACCGAAGGGGTATCCTCCAGCGTGCGGCGACGGTGCATCTTGTTCAGTCCGAGACCGATCAGCGTGCGCTGCTGGACGTCCGGACGGCGAATCGGGCTGCCGATCTGTTCGATCGTGACAGTCTTCGCTTCAGCCTTCTTGGTAGCCTTGGCCATTGGTCAGCTCCTCTTATTCTTCAGAGGCGTTGCCGGAGGCGCTACGACGAGCCTGCAGCGTTGCATACTTGATGCCGCGCTGAGCTGCGATGTCCTTCGGGTGAACCTGGTGCTTCAGAGCGTCGAAGGTGGCGCGAACCATGTTGTAGGGGTTCGACGAACCGGTCGACTTGGCGACGACGTCGTGCATGCCGAGCGTTTCGAAAACGGCGCGCATCGGACCGCCGGCGATGATGCCGGTTCCGACCTTGGCCGAGCGCAGCAGAACCTTGCCGGCGCCGTGGCGGCCATGAACGTCGTGATGCAGCGTACGGCCGTCACGCAGCGGTACGAAAATCAGTTCGCGCTTGGCGGCTTCGGTTGCCTTGCGGATGGCTTCCGGCACTTCGCGCGCCTTGCCATGGCCAAAGCCGACGCGGCCCTTCTGGTCGCCGACGACGACGAGTGCTGCGAAACCAAAACGACGGCCGCCCTTGACGACCTTGGCGACGCGGTTGATCGCGACAAGCTTGTCGACGAATTCGCTATCGCGCTCTTCACGGCTCTGGCGGTCTTCCCGCTGCGGCCTTCTTTCCTGTGCCATTGTCCTCTTCCTTTTTCTTTTCCGGGTGCAATCGGCAAACAAATGAGGACCGCATCAGCCTCCCCTTCTTGGGGAGTGCCTTGCGATCCGGCGAAAATCCGGCCGGCGCAAAAGCGTCCGGCCGGAAACTGATCAGAAGGTGAGACCGCCTTCGCGGGCCGCTTCGGCGAGAGCCTTGATGCGGCCGTGATAGATGAAGGCGCCACGGTCGAACACGACTTCCGACACGCCGGCCTTGGAGGCGCGCTCGGCGACGAGCTTGCCCACTGCAGCAGCGGCGGCGGTATCGGCACCGGTCTTCAGAGAACCGCGCAGATCCTTGTCGAGGGTGGAGGCGGACGCAAGCGTCTTGCCGGCCACATCATCGATGATCTGGGCATAGATGTTCTTCGAGGAGCGATGAACCGACAGGCGCGGACGGCCATTGGCCACCGACTTGATATGACGGCGCACGCGGTTGGCACGACGTGCAAGTGCTTCTTTCCTGCTAGCCATTTCGCGTGATCCTTACTTCTTCTTGCCTTCTTTGCGGACGATCCGCTCGTCGGCATACTTGACGCCCTTGCCCTTGTAGGGTTCGGGACCGCGATATTCGCGGATTTCGGCGGCAACCTGGCCGACCTGCTGCTTGTTGATGCCGCTGACGACGATTTCCGTCGGCTTCGGCACAGCGATCGAGATACCGACCGGCGGTTCGTAGATCACGTCGTGGCTGAAACCGAGGGCCAGCTGCAGGTTCTTGCCCTGCATGGCGGCGCGGTAACCCACGCCGTTGATTTCAAGCTTGCGCTCGAAACCTTCCTTGACGCCCTTGAAGATGCCTTCGATCATCGTGCGGGACATGCCCCACTTCGAGCGTGCATTCTTGGACTGGTTCAGCGGTGTCACGACGACCGCGTTGTTTTCGAGCTTGAGGCTGATTTCGTCATTCGCGACGAAGAACAGCTCGCCCTTCGGGCCCTTTGCAGTGACCTTCTGGCCATCGACCGTAGCCGTGATTCCAGCAGGCACCTGAACGGGCTTTTTACCGATACGAGACATGTTTCAATCCTGTCTGTTCGCTATGGAGATCCCTGCCCTGTCTTAGAAGACCGAGCAAAGAACCTCGCCACCAACGTTCTGTTCGCGAGCCTGGTGATCGGCCATCACACCCTTCGGAGTCGAAAGGATGGTGATGCCGAGGCCGTTCGCGACCTGCGGAATGGACTTGACCGAGACATAAACCCGGCGGCCCGGCTTGGACACACGGCCGATCTCACGGATCACCGATGCGCCTTCATAGTATTTCAGCTCGATGTTGAGCTCCGACTTGCCATTGCCGAAATCGACAACGGAATAGCCACGGATGTAGCCTTCGGACTGCAGGACATCGAGAACACGCGCGCGGAGCTTGGACGCAGGCGTCGAGACCGACGACTTGCGGCGGGAAGCGCCGTTACGGATACGGGTGAGCATATCGCCCAACGGATCAGTCATTGTCATCTAACCTGCTCCTTACCAGCTCGACTTGACGATGCCCGGCACCTTGCCGAGATTGCCGAGTTCACGCAGCGCAATACGCGACATGCGCAGTTTGCGGTAATATGCGCGCGGACGACCCGATACTTCGCAACGGTTGCGAATGCGGGTCTTCGATCCATCACGCGGCAGGGATGCCAGCTTGATCGAGGCCTTGAACCGCTCTTCGATCGGAAGAGCCTGGTTCATGATGATCGCCTTCAACGCAGCCCGCTTAGCGGCCTGGTTGGCGACCGTAGTACGGCGGCGCTTGTTCTTTTCAACTGCGCTTGTCTTCGCCATGTCAGGTTCCTTTTCTACGCTCGTCGTTACGGTTATTGACGGAACGGGAAGCTGAACTCCTTAAGGAGAGTCCGTGCTTCGTCGTCGGTCGTCGCCGTCGTGCAAACGATGATGTCCATGCCCCACATCTGATCAACCTTGTCGTAGTTGATCTCAGGGAACACAATGTGTTCCTTGATGCCCATGGCGAAGTTGCCACGGCCGTCAAAGCTCTTCGGGTTCAGGCCGCGGAAGTCGCGAACGCGCGGGAGCGCGATGTTGACCAGACGATCCAGGAACTCGTACATGCGGGTGCCGCGCAGGGTGACCTTCGCGCCAATCGGCATGTTTTCGCGGACCTTGAAGCCTGCGATAGAGTTGCGTGCGCGGGTGATAACCGGTTTCTGACCGGCGATCGCTGCGAGGTCGGCGGCAGCAACCGTCGGCTTCTTCGAGTCAGCGGTCGCTTCACCGACGCCCATGTTGATTACGATCTTGTCGAGCTTCGGAATCATCATCTCGTTGGCGTAGGAGAACTTCTCCTGCATCGCCTTGCGGATGCGCTCGACATATTCTTTCTTGAGCCGCGGCTCGTACTTTGCCTCAGCCATCGATCACTTCTCCAGAACGCTTGGCCACGCGGACCTTCTTGCCGTCAACGACCTTGAAACCGACGCGGGTCGGCTTGCCGTCCTTGTCGACGATTGCAATGTTGGACAGGTGAACCGGGGCTTCCTTGTTGATGATGCCGGCTTCCTGGGTCTGCGTCTGGCGCTGGTGGCGCTTTACGACGTTGACGCCACGAACGACCGCACGATCTTCCTTCGGCATGACCTGAACGACTTCGCCGGTGCGGCCCTTGTCCTTGCCAGCGAGCATGACGACCTTGTCGCCTTTACGAATCTTCTGCATCGCTTCCGCTCCTTACAGTACTTCGGGAGCCAGCGAGATGATCTTCATGTGGTTCTTGGCGCGAAGTTCGCGCGGAACCGGTCCGAAGATACGGGTGCCGATCGGCTCTTTCTTGTTGTCGATGAGGACTGCTGCGTTGGTGTCGAAGCGGATGACCGAGCCATCCGGACGACGGATGTCCTTGGCGGTGCGAACGACAACCGCCTTCATCACGTCACCCTTCTTCACGCGGCCGCGCGGGATCGCTTCCTTGATCGAAACGACGATGACGTCGCCGATCGAGGCATACTTGCGCTTCGAGCCGCCCAGCACCTTGATGCACATGACACGACGTGCGCCGGAATTATCCGCGACGTCGAGGTTTGTTTGCATCTGAATCATATCAGGTCGCCTTCTTGGTTTACCGGAATGGTTGGGCCAGGCCCCCTACTCCGGCTTATGAAAATGTTCGCCGGCCAACCTGCCGTAAGGCAAGCAGGAACGCGGCAATAGCTGAATAGCGCGGGGTCGATCGTGCCAGGGTGGTTTCCCGAACGGGACCTTCCGTGCGCTCAAAGCAAAAGAACGCCCGGCATTCGAGCGTTCTGACGCTGCTTCATACAGATATTTCGGCGAGACGCAAGGCCTCGCGCAAAATTCTGTTTACTTGCCCTGGGCGGCGATCACCGTCCAGCGCTTGTCCTTGGAGATCGGCGCGCATTCCTCGATGGATACGGTATCGCCGATCTTGTACTGGTTGTTTTCGTCGTGGGCCTTGTACTTCTTGGAACGACGAACGGTCTTCTGGAGCAGCGGGTGAGCGAAACGACGCTCGACGCGAACCACTACCGTCTTCTCGTTCTTGTCGCCAACGACGACGCCCTGCAGGATGCGCTTCGGCATATTTTTCTTCCTTTAGGCCTTAACTTCTGCCGCCTTCTGGCGGGCAATGGTTTTGACGCGGGCGATGTCCTTACGGACTTCGTTGATGCGCGAGGACTTTTCGAGCTGGCCGGTCGCCTTCTGGAAGCGCAGGTTGAACTGCTCCTTCTTCAGCTTGGCAAGCTCGTCCTTGAGTTGGTCGGCGGTCAACGCGCGAACATCTGAGGCTTTCATGAGCTCAATCCCTTACTCTGCAATGCGCTGTACGAAGCGCGTCTTGACCGAGAGCTTGGCAGAGCCGAGACGAAGTGCCTCACGGGCGATCTCTTCGCTGACGCCGTCGATCTCGAACATCATACGACCGGGCTTGACCTTGCATGCCCAGTACTCAACGGAGCCCTTACCCTTACCCATGCGGACTTCGGTCGGCTTTGCGGTTACCGGAACGTCCGGGAACACGCGGATCCATACACGGCCGGCGCGCTTCATGTAACGCGTGATCGCGCGGCGGGCCGCTTCGATCTCGCGTGCGTTGACGCGGTTGGGCTCCTGAGCCTTCAGGCCGAATTCGCCGAATGCCAAGTCAGAACCGCCCTTGGCGACGCCCTTGATGCGGCCCTTGAACTGCTTGCGGTACTTAGTACGCTTTGGCTGCAACATTTTCTTACTTCTCCGAGCTTATCTTTCGCCAGCGCTAATTACGCGTTGTCGCGTTCGCGGCGACGATCGCCACGGTCGCGTTCGCGGCTTGCCGGACCCTGTGCGTCGCCTTCCAGCGCGCGACGTTCGGAAGCCATCGGATCGTGCTCAAGGATTTCGCCCTTGAAGATCCAGACCTTGATGCCGCAGATACCGAATGCGGTTTCTGCTTCTGCCGTGCCGTAGTCGATGTCGGCACGCAGCGTGTGCAGCGGAACGCGACCTTCGCGGTACCATTCCGTACGGGCGATCTCCGCACCGCCGAGACGGCCGGCGCAGGTGATCTTGATGCCTTCGGCGCCAAGACGCATTGCGGACTGAACGGCGCGCTTCATGGCGCGGCGGAAAGCCACGCGGCGCTCGAGCTGCTGGGCGATCGACTGAGCGACCAGCGTTGCGTCGACTTCGGGCTTGCGCACTTCGACAATGTTGAGGTGCGTTTCCGAGTTGGTCATGTCAGACAGCTTCTTGCGGAGCTTGTCGATGTCGGCGCCCTTGCGGCCGATGATCAGGCCCGGACGGGCCGAGTGGATCGTGACGCGGCACTTCTTGTGCGGACGCTCGATGACCACCTTGGAGATCCCGGCCTGCTTCAGTTCGCTCATGACGAACTTGCGCATCTTCAGGTCTTCGTGCAGCAGCTGGCCGTATTCGGCATTGTCCGCGAACCAGCGGCTATCCCAGGTACGGTTGATGCCGAGACGGAAACCGATCGGATTGATTTTCTGACCCATTATGCGGCCTCCTCTGCTGCCTGCACTTCACGAACGACGATCGTCAAGTGCGCGAAGGGCTTTTCGATACGCGACGCGCGACCACGGCCACGAGCGTGGAAGCGCTTCATGACGATCGACTTGCCGACATAAGCCTCGGCGACGACGAGTGCGTCGACGTCGAGATCGTGGTTATTCTCGGCGTTGGCGATCGCGGATTCGAGCGTCTTCTTGACGGCGCCCGCGATGCGCTTGCGGGAGAACTCCAGCTCAGCGAGTGCACGCTCGACCTTCTTGCCGCGGATGGCCGCAGCAACCAGGTTGAGCTTCTGGGGGCTGACGCGGAGCGTGCGGGCGACTGCTTGCGCCTCGTTGTCCTTCAGCCGGCGTTCGGCTTTTGCCTTGCCCATTGTTACTTCCTCTTCGCCTTCTTGTCCGCGCCGTGACCGTAGTAGGTGCGGGTCGGAGAGAATTCACCGAATTTGTGGCCGACCATGTCTTCATTGACGCTGACCGGGATATGCTTGCTGCCGTTGTAGACGCCGAAGGTAAGACCGACGAACTGCGGCAGGATCGTGGAGCGACGGCTCCAGATCTTGATCACTTCTGCACGTCCGCCTTCACGAACCTTCTCAGCCTTCTTGAGAAGATAGCCGTCAACGAACGGACCTTTCCATACTGAACGAGCCATTGGAGACTTCCTCTCTTACTTCTTACGCTGATGACGCGAGCGCATGATCATCTTGTCGGTCGACTTGTTCGACCGGGTGCGCTTGCCCTTGGTCGGCTTGCCCCATGGTGTCACCGGATGGCGACCACCGGAGGTGCGGCCTTCACCACCGCCGTGCGGATGGTCGACCGGGTTCATGACGACACCGCGGTTATGCGGACGCTTGCCGCGCCAAACGGTACGACCGGCCTTGCCGTCGTTGATGTTGGCGTGGTCCGGGTTCGAGACGGCGCCGATCGAAGCGAGGCAGATGCCGCTGACCAGACGCTGTTCACCGGAGTTCAGGCGAAGGATCGCCATGCCCTGGTCACGACCGACGAGCTGCGCGTAGGAGCCGGCGGAACGGGCGATCTGACCGCCCTTGCCCGGCTTCATTTCCACGTTGTGGATGATGGAGCCGACCGGAATGTACTGCAGCGGCATGGTGTTGCCGGGCTTGACGTCGACAGCCTTTTCCGAAGCGATGACCTTGTCGCCGGCAGCAAGACGCTGCGGAGCGATTATGTAGGCCTGTTCGCCGTCGGCATAGCTCACCAGCGCGATGAAAGCCGTGCGGTTCGGGTCGTATTCGATACGCTCGACCGTGCCTTCGACATCGAACTTGCGACGCTTGAAGTCGACCAGACGGTAGCTGCGCTTGTGACCGCCGCCGATGAAGCGGGCAGTGATGCGGCCGAGGTTGTTACGACCGCCGCTCTTGCTCAGACCTTCCGTCAGCGCCTTGACCGGCTTGCCCTTGTAGAGCGAGGAGCGGTCCACGATGACCAGCTGACGCTGGCTCGGGGTCGTCGGATTGAATGTTTTCAATGCCATATTCTTATTCCTCAGAGACCGGTGGAGACGTCGATCGTCTGGCCTTCAGCCAGCGTCACGACAGCCTTCTTCACGTCCTTCTGCTTGCCGACAAAACCGCGGAACCGCTTGGTCTTGCCCTTGCGCAGCAGAGTGTTGACGGCCGTGACCTTGACGCCGAACAGCGCCTCGACCGCAGCCTTGATTTCCGGCTTCGTCGCCTGCTTGGCGACATTGAAAACAACCTGGTTGTTCTCGGAGACCAGCGTGGACTTTTCGGTGATCGCCGGGGAGACGATCACATCGTAGTGGCGGAGATCGGTCACTTGAATCGCTCCTCTAGCGCTTCAACCGCAGCCTTGGAAAGCACGAGCTTGCCGCGGCGCACGATGTCGTAAACATTGATGCCCTGGATCGGCAGAACATCGATGTTCGGGATGTTCTGAGCTGCGAGCTTGAAGTTGCCGTCAAGCTCTGCGCCGCCAATGAAGAGGGCGTTGGTCAGGCCGAGCGTCTCGAAAGCGGACGCGAGAGCCTTGGTCTTGGCTTCGGAGGCGACCAGGTTGTCGATGACGATGACGTCATCGGCCTTGATCTTGGCCGAAAGGGCGTGGCGAAGGCCAAGCGCGCGAACCTTCTTCGGAAGGTCGTGCTCGTGGCTGCGGACAACCGGGCCGTGGGCCTTGCCGCCGCCGCGGAACTGCGGCGCGCGAGCCGAATGGTGACGGGCGCGGCCCGTACCCTTCTGCTTGTACATCTTGGCGCCGGTGCGCGACACTTCAGCGCGGCCCTTTGCCTTGTGTGTGCCCTGCTGCTTCTTGGCAAGCTGCCAGCGGATGACGCGGGCGAGAATGTCTTCGCGGGGCTCGAGGCCGAAAATTTCGTCCGAAAGGGAAACCTTCCCGGCGTCTTTTCCCTCGAGGGTCTTGACGTTCAATTCCATTGATCTGGCTCCCTTACTTCGCGGCCGACTTGACGGCGTCGCGCACGATGATCCAGGCACCCTTGGAACCGGGAACAGCACCCTTGATCAGGATCAGACCACGATCTTCGTCGGTCGAAACCACTTCCAGGTTCTGCGTCGTGACGCGCGTCTGGCCCATGTGACCAGCCATCTTCTTGTTCTTGAAAACCTTGCCCGGATCCTGGCGCGAGCCGGTCGAACCGTGCGAGCGGTGCGAAACCGACACACCGTGCGTGGCACGCAGACCGCCGAAACCGTGGCGCTTCATGGCGCCGGCAAAACCCTTACCGATCGTCGTGCCCGTCACGTCGACGAGCTGACCGGCGGCAAAGTGACCTGCCTTGAGCTCCGTGCCGATCTCGAGCAGATTGTCTTCCGAGACGCGGAATTCTGCGAGCTTGGCCTTCGGCTCGACGTTGGCGACGGCAAAGTTGCCGCGCATCGCCTTCGACGTGTTCTTCACCTTCGCCTGGCCTGCACCGAGCTGAACTGCGGTATAGCCATTCTTTTCGACAGTGCGCGTGGCAACGACCTGGCAGCCGTCCATACGCAGTACCGTTACCGGGACATGCTCGCCGGCGTCGTTGTAGACGCGGGTCATTCCCACCTTCTGTGCAATCACACCTGAACGCATCGGTTCAATCCTTCCAACTCAGCTCGAGCAAGCTCAGAGCTTGATCTCAACATCGACACCGGCGGCGAGATCGAGCTTCATCAGCGCGTCCACCGTCTGCGGGGTCGGGTCTACGATGTCGAGAAGGCGCTTGTGCGTGCGCATCTCGAACTGTTCGCGGCTCTTCTTGTCGATGTGCGGGGACCGGTTGACCGTAAACTTCTCGATGCGGGTCGGAAGCGGAACGGGGCCCCGGACGCTTGCACCGGTGCGCTTCGCCGTCGACACGATCTCGCGCGTAGAAGCATCGAGAATCCGGTGATCGAACGCCTTCAGGCGAATGCGGATATTTTGGCCGTTCATTCGACGTTATCCTTGTGTTTGTTTTCCACATGTCTCTCAACAAGACACGGGTTGTTCTTTCTTCCTAAGGCGGACCACCGGTTTCAAAGATCGAGAGGGCGCCGAAGCGGAACCCTATCCAGTCTTCAGGGCCTTCTAGCCCACCTTAATTGGTTGTTTAGTCGCCGCTTCGTTATCCGAAGCAGCGCGCAAATCGCGCTCGCGCGCCATTTGCTATATTTCTGTGTAATAAGCAAGCGGCTTGCGCCGCCTGCTTCATAATAATGTCATCGAATCGGCCACTCCGCCGGAGCGGCCGAAGGAATTACTCGACGATCGAGGCGACGATACCGGCGCCGACGGTGCGGCCGCCTTCGCGGATGGCGAAGCGCAGCTTTTCTTCCATCGCGATCGGAACGATCAGCTCGACGGCAACCGTGACGTTGTCGCCCGGCATGACCATTTCCGTGCCTTCCGGCAGCGTGACGATGCCGGTCACGTCGGTCGTGCGGAAGTAGAACTGCGGACGATAGTTGGTGAAGAACGGCGTATGACGGCCGCCCTCTTCCTTCGTCAGGATGTAGGCTTCAGCCATGAACTTCTTGTGCGGCTTGACCGAACCCGGCTTGCACAGGATCTGGCCACGCTCGACGCCGTCACGGTTCACACCGCGAACCAGCGCGCCGATGTTGTCGCCGGCCTGGCCCTGGTCGAGCAGCTTGCGGAACATTTCAACGCCGGTCACCGTCGTCTTCGAGGTCGGACGGATGCCGACGATCTCGACTTCTTCGCCAACCTTGACAATGCCACGCTCGACGCGGCCGGTCACGACCGTGCCGCGGCCCGAGATCGAGAACACGTCTTCGATCGGCATCAGGAACGGCTGGTCGATCGGACGCTCAGGCGTCGGGATGTAGGAGTCGACCGCTGCCATCAGCTCGCGGATCGCGTCTTCACCGATCTTCTTGTCGCTATCTTCAAGAGCGGCAAGCGCCGAACCCTTGACAACAGGGATGTCGTCGCCCGGGAAGTCGTAGGACGACAGCAGTTCGCGAACTTCGAGCTCGACGAGTTCGAGCAGCTCGGCGTCGTCAACCTGGTCGACCTTGTTCAGGAACACGACGATCGCCGGAACGCCGACCTGGCGGGCCAGCAGAATGTGTTCGCGCGTCTGCGGCATCGGGCCGTCAGCAGCCGAGCACACCAGGATCGCGCCGTCCATCTGGGCGGCACCGGTGATCATGTTCTTCACGTAGTCGGCATGGCCGGGGCAGTCGACGTGCGCGTAGTGGCGGTTCGGCGTCTCATATTCGACGTGCGCCGTCGAGATCGTGATGCCGCGCGCCTTCTCTTCCGGAGCCGCGTCGATCTGGTCGTACGCCTTGAACTCACCGAAGTACTTCGTGATCGCTGCCGTCAGAGACGTCTTGCCGTGGTCAACGTGGCCGATCGTGCCAATGTTGACGTGCGGCTTGTTGCGCTCAAACTTACTCTTTGCCATTTTCGGCTCTCCGTTTTGCTAGTCCCCGAGGGGATCTAATTCTTGTTATCGGTCAATTGGTATTCCGGTCACTTCTGACCGGAATACTTTGCCTGGATTTCAGTTGCGACGTTCGACGGGACCGGCGCATAGTGATCGAAGGTCATCGTGTACTGAGCACGGCCCTGCGACATGGAGCGCAGGTTGTCGACGTACTTGAACATGTTCGCCAGCGGAACGTTGGCGCTGATGACGACAGCGATGCCACGGCTTTCCTGACCCTGGATCTGGCCACGGCGGGAGTTGAGGTCGCCGATAACGTCGCCGACGTAATCTTCCGGGGTGACGACTTCGACCTTCATCATCGGCTCGAGGAGCTGAGCGCCGGCCTTCTTGGCTGCTTCACGGAAGCAGGCGCGGGAAGCGATTTCGAACGCCAGAACCGACGAGTCGACGTCGTGGAAGGCGCCGTCGATGAGCGTCGCCTTGACGCCGAGCATCGGGAAGCCAGCGAGCGGACCCGAAGACAGAACGCTTTCGATACCCTTTTGAACGCCCGGGATGTATTCCTTCGGAACAGAGCCACCGACGATCTTGGACTCGAACTTGAAATCTTCGCCTTCCGGGTTCGGTTCGAAGATGATCTTGACGCGAGCGAACTGGCCGGTACCACCGGTCTGCTTCTTGTGCGTGTAGTCTTCTTCAGTCTGGCGCGTGATGGTTTCGCGGTAAGCAACCTGCGGCGCGCCGACGTTTGCTTCAACCTTGAACTCGCGGCGCATGCGGTCGACGATGATGTCGAGGTGCAGTTCGCCCATGCCGGCAATGATCGTCTGACCGGATTCCTGATCCGTCTTCACGCGGAAGGACGGGTCTTCGGCAGCCAGGCGGTTGAGCGCGAGGCCCATCTTTTCCTGGTCGCCCTTGGACTTCGGCTCGATGGCGATCTGAATGACCGGCTCAGGGAATTCCATGCGCTCGAGGATAACCGGCTTCAGCGGATCGCAGAGCGTATCGCCGGTGGTGGTTTCCTTCAGGCCGGCGAGAGCAACGATGTCGCCCGCAAAGGCTTCTTCGATGTCTTCACGCGAGTTGGAGTGCATCTGCAGCATGCGGCCGACGCGCTCACGCTTGTCCTTGACCGTGTTCAGAACCGACGAGCCCTTTTCGAGCTTGCCGGAGTAGATGCGTGCGAAGGTGAGCGAACCGACGAAGGGGTCGTTCATGATCTTGAACGCCAGCATCGAAAGCGGCTCGGCGTCGTCTGCGTGACGCTCGATGTCGGCTTCGGTCTTGAAGTCGATGCCCTTAATCGCCGGAATGTCGAGCGGCGACGGCAGGTAGTCGACAACCGCGTCGAGCAACGGCTGAACGCCCTTGTTCTTGAACGCGGTGCCGCAGAACATCGGATGGAACTTGACGTCGATCGTGCCGCGGCGAACGAGCTCGCGGATCTTGTCGTTGTCGGGCATGTTGCCTTCGAGGTAGGCTTCCATCGCAGCTTCGTCGATCTCGACAACCGTCTCGATCAGCTTTTCGCGATATTCTTCAGCCTTGGCCTTCAGGTCTTCCGGGATTTCGACGACGTCCCACTGGGCGCCGAGCGATTCATCGCGCCAGATCAGAGCGTTCATCTCGACGAGGTCGACAACGCCCTTGAAATCGCTTTCGGCGCCGATCGGCAGTTGCATGACGACGGCGGTCGCACCGAGACGGGTCTTGATCATCTCGACGGAGCGGTAGAAGTCAGCGCCGGTCTTGTCCATCTTGTTGCAGAAGATCATGCGCGGAACATTGTACTTCTCGGCCTGACGCCAGACGGTTTCCGTCTGCGGCTCTACGCCGGCGTTGGCATCGAGAAGAGCAATCGCACCGTCGAGAACGCGCAGCGAACGCTCGACTTCGATGGTGAAGTCGACGTGGCCGGGAGTGTCGATGATGTTGAAGCGGCGCATCTTGCCGTCACGGCCCTTCCAGAAGGTCGTGGTGGCAGCGGACGTGATCGTGATGCCACGCTCCTGCTCCTGCTCCATCCAGTCCATGGTGGCTGCACCGTCGTGGACTTCGCCGATCTTGTGCGACTTGCCGGTGTAGTAAAGGATACGCTCGGTGGTCGTGGTCTTGCCGGCGTCGATATGCGCCATGATACCGAAATTGCGGTAGTCTTCGATCTTATATTCGCGAGCCATTGTGGACTGCCTTTCGATACCGTTCGGAATTACCAGCGATAGTGCGAGAACGCGCGGTTGGCGTCAGCCATCTTGTGCGTGTCTTCGCGCTTCTTGACGGCGGAGCCGCGGTTGTTGGACGCATCGAGCAGTTCGCCGGAAAGACGATCGATCATGGTCGTTTCGTTGCGCTTGCGGGCAGCGGCGATCAGCCAGCGAATGGCGAGGGCCTGGCGGCGCTCCGGACGAACGTCGACCGGAACCTGATAGGTCGCACCACCGACGCGGCGCGAACGGACTTCAACGTGCGGGGCAATGTTGTCGAGCGCAGAATGGAAAACCGAGAGCGGCTCCTGCTTGGACTTGCCCTGAACGGCGTCGAACGCACCATAGACGATGTTTTCAGCAACGGACTTCTTGCCATCGAGCATGATGGCATTCATGAACTTGGTGACAACGAGATCGCCGAACTTCGGATCCGGATTGATCTCGCGCTTTTCTGCTTTATGACGTCTTGACATACTTTTCGTCTCTTCAACCGTTAAGGCGCTTCATCACGCGGAGGACCTCGCGCAGCGCCGGATTATTCAAAACCGAATTACTTCGGACGCTTCGCGCCGTACTTGGAGCGGCGCTGCTTGCGGTTCTTGACACCCTGGGTATCGAGAACGCCGCGGATGATGTGATAACGGACACCCGGAAGGTCCTTGACGCGGCCGCCGCGGATCATCACGACGGAGTGTTCCTGAAGGTTGTGACCTTCGCCGGGGATGTAACCAATGACTTCGAAGCCGTTGGTCAGGCGGATCTTGGCGACCTTACGCAGAGCCGAGTTCGGCTTCTTCGGCGTCGTCGTGTAGACGCGCGTGCAAACGCCGCGCTTCTGCGGGTTCTCCTGGAGAGCGGGAACCTTATTACGCTTTACGTTCGCCTGGCGAGGCTTGCGGATCAGCTGGTTTACGGTAGGCATTCAACCATCCCTTACGTTTATCTCAGTACCCTTGCGGGCTTGAACTCGCGCCGTCTCCGGCAATGACACATGCTTTCGGTTCAATGCGCAAAATATGGCCCGATCCGCTTCCGCAGATGGACCACAAGGAGCAGAGGACGCATGAAATTATGCGTCATGCGTGCAGCATCATGACTTCAACGTGCGTTTAGAACCTTGTTTGAGGTGAACTTCAGGGCGCGTCGCCCCGAACAGCCAAGCCTCACATGGGATCTGATGGGCGGGGTACTACTGGTTTCCACCCCTCTCGTCAAGGCCGGTTAAGAAATAAACTCGCCGTATCGCCTTGATATGCGGGCCGGATGCCCTGTTTTCACCCTTCTAGACGAATCCACGGGTGTGATCCAAGATAAAAACTTGGGCATCGCAGCAAAAGCAGTTAAGGAATCAGCAATTGCGGCGTTAAGCGCTCATAGCAGGATTCGAGCGATCGAATCGACACGAAAGCCGAAGGACAGGCGATGATCACGACACCGGATAACGACAACAATTTCGACGGGCCGATGATCTTCATCATCATCGGCAAAGGCTATGAGTCCGACTCCAGCGAAGGCATCGACCTGCATATCATGCTGAAAGCGCCCGACGACGATACGGCCGTGCGCGAAGCCTTGAACGCCCTCGCCGAGGAAGGCTTCATCGAGGCCGATCTCGACCAGATCGGCATGCTGACCGAGGTTCCGGCCGAAGAGCCGCATGCCTCGGCCTATCAGGGCGCGGTCGACGGCGAGGTCGCCATCATCCGGTTCAACTGACCGGAGCGGCGGCGAAACCGCAGGGCGAGCGCCACCCTGAAAATGCTCTCGCCTCCAGTACCGGGCAGACACTGAGCTCGCCCCCTCCCCGTCGGATCGACCAGAGCACGGCAAAATGAAAAAACCGCCCGGATCGCTCCGGGCGGTTTTTCATTCCTATCTTAAGTTCCCGGGACTTCAGCCGCGGTTATTCAGCGGCCGGGGCCTTTTCAGCCATGTCCTGCAGCATCGGCGTGGCAACGGCTGCACCGGTGCCCTTGCGACGCTCTTCGAGGATCAGCTCGTCGCGCGAGGTGGCGATACGGCGGATCTGGGTCATGGTGCCGCCGGTACCGGCCGGGATGAGACGGCCGACGATGACGTTTTCCTTTAGACCCTGCAGGCCGTCGGTCTTGCCGGCGATTGCCGCTTCCGTCAGCACCTTGGTCGTTTCCTGGAAGGACGCGGCCGAGATGAAGGACGGGGTCTGCAGCGACGCCTTGGTGATGCCGAGCAGAACCGGATCTCCATGGGCAGGCTTCTTGCCCTGCTCGATCAGGTGGTCGTTGACGTCCTCGAGCTCGATCCGGTCGACGTTGTCGCCGACGATATAGGTCGAGTCGCCGGCGTCGGTGATTTCCACCTTCTGCAGCATCTGACGGACGATCACCTCGATGTGCTTGTCGTTGATGACAACGCCCTGCAGACGATAGACTTCCTGGATTTCGTTGACGAGGTAGGAAGCAAGTGCCTCCACGCCCTTGATCGCCAGGATGTCGTGCGGAGCCGGGTTACCGTCGAGGATGTAGTCACCCTTTTCGATATAGTCGCCGTCCTGAAGGTGGAAGGGCTTGCCCTTCGGGATCAGGTATTCGACAGGCTCGACACCGTCTTCCGCCGGCTCGATGATGACGCGACGCTTGTTCTTGTAGTCGCGGCCGAGGCGGATCGTACCATCGATCTCTGCGATGATGGCGTGATCCTTCGGACGGCGCGCTTCGAACAGTTCGGCAACACGCGGCAGACCACCGGTGATGTCCTTGGTCTTGGCGCTTTCGAGCGGCGAACGGGCGAGAACGTCACCCTGGGAGACCTTCGTGCCCGGCTCGACCGACAGAATGGCGTCGACCGAGAGCAGGAAGCGAGCGTCACCGCCGCGCGACAGCTTGGCGACATTGCCGCTGGCGTCCTTGATGACGATCGCCGGCTTGAGGTCCGAACCGCGCGGGGTCGAACGCCAGTCGATGACCTGGCGCTTGGTGATGCCGGTGGATTCGTCGGTCGCTTCGAGAACGGAGAGACCGTCGACGAGATCCTCGAACTGAACCGTACCGGCCACTTCCGTCATCATCGGGCGGGTATAGGGATCCCACTCGGCCAGACGCTGGCCGCGCTTGACCTTGTCGCCTTCATCGACATGCAGCTTCGAACCGTAGGCGACGCGCTGCGAGGAGCGCTCGACACCACGCTCGTCCAGGATCTGGACGGTCATGTTGCGGCCCATGGCAACGAGGCTGCCTTCGGAGTTGCGCAGCACATTGCGATTCTTGATCTGCACCGTACCTTCGTACGAGGCTTCCAGGAACGACTGGTCGACCACGGTCGCCGTACCGCCAAGGTGGAAGGTACGCATGGTGAGCTGGGTTCCCGGCTCGCCGATCGACTGAGCGGCGATGACGCCGACGGCTTCGCCCATGTTGACAGGCGTACCGCGCGCGAGGTCGCGGCCGTAGCAGACCGAGCAGACACCCGTCTGGATTTCGCAGGTCAGCGCCGAGCGGATCCGGATCGACTGGATACCGGCCTTCTCGATCTCGATGACATCAGGCTCGAGGATCATCTTGCCTGCATCGACGATGCGCTCGCCGGTGACCGGATGATCGATGTCGTCGAGCGCCGTGCGGCCGAGGATACGGGCGCCGAGCGAGGCGACGACCTGGCCGGCATCGACGATCGCCGTCATCGTCAGACCTGTTTCGGTTCCGCAATCGACATGCGTGACGATGCAGTCCTGCGCGACGTCGACGAGACGGCGGGTCAGGTAACCAGAGTTGGCGGTCTTCAGCGCCGTGTCTGCCAGACCCTTGCGGGCGCCGTGCGTCGAGTTGAAGTACTCGTTGACGGTCAGGCCTTCCTTGAAGTTCGAGATGATCGGCGTCTCGATGATTTCACCCGACGGCTTGGCCATGAGGCCGCGCATGCCGCCCAGCTGGCGCATCTGGTTCGGAGAACCGCGGGCGCCGGAATGGCTCATCATGTAGATCGAGTTCATCGGCTTCTGACGGCCGGTGGTTTCATCGAATTCGACAGCCTTAATGCGGGCCATCATCTCTTCGGCGACCTTTTCGGTTGCCTTGCCCCAGGCGTCGACAACCTTGTTGTACTTCTCGCCCTGGGTGATCAGACCGTCATTGTACTGCTGCTCGTATTCCTTCACCAGGCTTTCGGTGTCGGCAACGATCTTCGCCTTGGCATCCGGAATGACCATGTCGTCCTTGCCGAACGAAATGCCGGCGCGGCAGGCATGGGAGAAGCCGAGCTGCATGATGCGGTCGCAGAAGATGACCGTGTCCTTCTGGCCGCAATGGCGGTAGACCGTGTCGATCATCTTGGAGATGTTCTTCTTGGTCATTTCCTGGTTGCAGATGTCGAAGGGCACCTTGCCGTTCTTCGGCAGCAGTTCGCCGATGAGCAGACGGCCAGGCGTCGTCTCATAGATTTTCGAGTAGGGCTTGCCATCCTCGTCGACCGACTTGAAGCGGCCGCGGATCTTGGTGTGCAGCGTCACGACCTTGCTTTCGAGGGCATGATGCAGCTCGCCGAGATCGGAGAAGGCCATGCCTTCGCCCGGCTCGTTCTGGTTGAGGATCGACAGGTAATAGAGGCCGAGAACCATGTCCTGCGAGGGAACGATGATCGGCGCACCGTTGGCCGGGTGCAGGATGTTGTTGGTCGACATCATCAGCACGCGGGCTTCGAGCTGTGCTTCGAGCGACAGCGGCACGTGAACGGCCATCTGGTCACCGTCGAAGTCGGCGTTGAAGGCCGTGCAGACGAGCGGGTGCAGCTGGATCGCCTTGCCTTCGACCAGGGTGGGTTCGAAGGCCTGGATACCCAGGCGGTGCAGCGTCGGCGCACGGTTCAGGAGAACCGGATGCTCGCGGATGACCTCGTCGAGGATATCCCAGACTTCGGGCTTTTCCTTCTCGACCAGCTTCTTGGCCTGCTTGACGGTCGAGGAGTAACCCTTGGCGTCGAGGCGGGCATAGATGAACGGCTTGAAGAGTTCGAGCGCCATCTTCTTCGGCAGGCCGCACTGGTGCAGCTTCAGTTCCGGACCGGTGACGATGACCGAACGGCCGGAATAGTCGACGCGCTTGCCGAGCAGGTTCTGGCGGAAGCGGCCCTGCTTGCCCTTCAGCATGTCGGAGAGCGACTTCAGCGGACGCTTGTTGGCACCGGTGATGACGCGGCCGCGGCGGCCGTTGTCGAACAGCGCATCCACCGATTCCTGCAGCATGCGCTTTTCGTTGCGGATGATGATACCCGGCGCGCGAAGCTCGATCAGGCGCTTCAGACGGTTGTTGCGGTTGATGACGCGGCGGTAGAGATCGTTCAGATCCGACGTCGCGAAACGGCCGCCGTCGAGCGGAACCAGCGGGCGCAGATCCGGCGGGATGACCGGAACGACCTTCATGATCATCCATTCCGGACGGTTACCGGATTCCATGAAGTTCTCGACGATCTTCAGGCGCTTCATCAGCTTCTTCTGCTTGAGATCCGACGTGGTGTCGGCAAGCTCGGAACGCAGATCGCCAGCGATCTTCTCGAGGTTCATCGAGGCCAGCATCTCGTAGATCGCCTCAGCGCCGATCATCGCAGTGAACTGGTCTTCGCCGTATTCGTCGACGGCGAGCATGTACTCTTCTTCCGTCAGGAGCTGGTGCTCCTTGAGAGCGGTCAGGCCGGGCTCGGTGACGATGTAGTTTTCGAAATAGAGAACGCGCTCGACATCCTTCAGCGTCATGTCGAGCAGCGTCGAAATGCGCGACGGCAGCGACTTCAGGAACCAGATGTGGGCGACGGGAGCGGCGAGCTCGATATGGCCCATGCGCTCACGGCGAACGCGCGACAGCGTAACTTCTACGCCGCACTTTTCGCAGATGATGCCCTTGTACTTCATGCGCTTGTACTTGCCGCACAGGCATTCGTAGTCCTTGATCGGCCCGAAGATGCGCGCGCAGAACAGACCGTCGCGTTCCGGCTTGAACGTGCGGTAGTTGATGGTTTCCGGCTTCTTGATCTCACCGTATGACCAGGAGAGGATCTTCTCCGGAGACGCGATCGAAATCCGAATGGAATCGAAATTCTGTGCAGGCACCTGCGGATTGAAAAGATTCATGACCTCTTGGTTCATGCCTGTCTCCTTCATGGGCTAAAGCGCCCTCAAAATGCGATGGTCAGCGGCAATTTCCCGGGAGCCGCCTCCCTCGCTTAAACGAGAATAACCGCAAGATGCGGCGAAACTTCCCTTCCGGGCCGACATGGATGCGGCGTCCGGCGGGACCGGCGTGCGCCGCATGGCAGCGCACGCCCTATCAATGCTTACTCGGCCGCGTCGGGCAGCTGGTTTGCCTGCGCATCGTCAAGCTTGGTGTTCTCAAGCTCGACACTGAGGCCCAGCGAGCGCATTTCCTTGACGAGAACGTTGAAGCTTTCCGGAATACCGGCTTCGAACGTGTCGTCTCCGCGGACGATGGCTTCGTAGACCTTGGTGCGGCCGGCGACGTCGTCCGACTTCACCGTCAGCATTTCCTGCAGCGTGTAGGCCGCACCGTAAGCTTCGAGCGCCCAGACTTCCATTTCGCCGAAGCGCTGACCGCCGAACTGCGCCTTGCCGCCCAGCGGCTGCTGTGTGACGAGCGAGTAAGGACCGATCGAGCGGGCATGGATCTTGTCGTCGACCAGGTGGTTGAGCTTCAGCATGTAGATGTAGCCCACCGTGACCTGGCGGTCGAACTGCTCGCCGGTACGGCCGTCATAGAGCGTCGACTGGCCGGTGTCCTTGAGACCCGCCAGACGCAGCATGTCGTTGACGTCGCCTTCGTTGGCACCGTCGAAGACAGGCGTTGCAATCGAAACGCCGCGCTTCCACTGGTCGGCAAGACGCAGAACCGACTCATCGTCGAATTCGTGGACCTGCTCGGCCTTCGGACCGGCACCGACGACATCGCCGATGGTCTTGCGCAGCGGCTCGATGTTGCCGTTCGCCTTGTAGGCTTCGATCAATTCGCCGATCTGGCGACCCATGCCGGCACAAGCCCAGCCGAGATGCGTTTCCAGGATCTGGCCGACGTTCATGCGCGAAGGCACGCCGAGCGGGTTCAGAACGACGTCGACATGCGTGCCGTCTTCAAGGAACGGCATATCCTCAACAGGCACAATGCGCGAGACCACGCCCTTGTTCCCGTGACGGCCGGCCATCTTGTCGCCCGGTTGGATCTTGCGCTTCACGGCGACGAAGACCTTGACCATCTTCATGACACCAGGAGGCATTTCATCGCCACGCTGGACCTTCTCGACCTTGTCCATGAAGCGCTGCTCAAGGCGCGACTTGGATTCGTCGTACTGGCCGCGGAGTGCTTCGAGCTCGCTCTGGACCTTCTCGTCCTCGACCGCGAACATCCACCACTGCGAGCGAGGATATTCGGAGACGACGGCGTTCGAAAGCTCAGTGCCCTTCTTGAAGCCCTTCGGGCCGGCAATCGAGACCTGGCCGCGCAGCATGTCGATCAGACGGCCGTAGACGTTACGATCGAGGATCGCCTGCTCGTCGTCGCGGTCCTTGGCAAGGCGTTCGATCTCTTCGCGCTCGATCGCCATCGCGCGCTCGTCCTTCTCGACGCCATGGCGGTTGAAGACGCGGACTTCGACGATCGTGCCGTAGGTGCCGGGCGGCATGCGCATGGAGGTGTCGCGCACGTCGGAGGCCTTTTCGCCGAAGATGGCGCGCAGAAGCTTTTCTTCCGGCGTCATCGGGCTTTCGCCCTTCGGCGTGATCTTGCCGACGAGGATATCGCCCGGCTGAACTTCGGCGCCGATATAAACGATGCCGGCTTCATCGAGGTTCTTCAGCGCTTCTTCCGAAACGTTCGGAATATCGCGGGTGATTTCCTCAGGGCCGAGCTTGGTGTCGCGCGCCATCACTTCGAATTCTTCGATGTGGATGGAGGTGAACACGTCGTCGGCAACGATGCGCTCGGAGAGCAGGATCGAGTCTTCGTAGTTGTAGCCGTTCCAGGGCATGAACGCGACGAGCGCGTTGCGGCCGAGCGCCAGGTCGCCGAGATCGGTCGACGGGCCGTCAGCGAGAATGTCGCCGCGGTTGACGACGTCACCGACGGTGACGAGCGGACGCTGGTTGACGCAGGTGTTCTGGTTCGAACGCTGGAACTTCTGCAGGCGGTAGATATCGACGCCGGACTTGCCGGCTTCGAGGTCTTCGGTGGCGCGGATAACGATACGCGTCGCGTCGACCTGGTCGACCACGCCTCCGCGGCGCGCGCCGATGGCGGCGCCGGAGTCACGGGCGACGACCGGCTCCATGCCGGTGCCGACGAACGGGGCTTCGGCACGCAGCAGCGGCACGGCCTGACGCTGCATGTTCGAGCCCATGAGGGCGCGGTTGGCGTCGTCGTTTTCCAGGAACGGGATGAGTGCCGCAGCCACCGAAACGACCTGCTTCGGTGAAACGTCCATCAGGTTCATGCTGTCGCGCGGGGCGAGCATAACTTCGCCGGCGTGACGGCAGACGACGAATTCGTCGACGAAGGAGCCGTCCGGGTTCATCTCGGCGTTGGCCTGGGCGACATAGTACTTCGCCTCTTCCATGGCGGAGAGGTAGAGCACGTCATTCGTCACCTTGCCGTCGACAATGCGGCGGTACGGGCTTTCGATGAAGCCGTACTTGTTGACGCGGGCAAAGGTCGCAAGCGAGTTGATCAGACCGATGTTCGGGCCTTCCGGCGTTTCGATCGGGCAGATGCGGCCGTAGTGGGTCGGATGCACGTCGCGGACTTCGAAGCCGGCGCGCTCGCGCGTCAGACCGCCCGGGCCAAGAGCCGAAAGGCGGCGCTTGTGGGTGATTTCCGAGAGCGGGTTGACCTGGTCCATGAACTGCGAGAGCTGCGAGGAACCGAAGAATTCGCGCACGGCTGCGGCAGCCGGCTTGGCGTTGATCAGATCCTGCGGCATGACCGTATCGATTTCGATCGAGGACATGCGTTCCTTGATCGCGCGCTCCATGCGCAGCAGGCCGAGACGGTACTGGTTCTCCATCAGCTCGCCGACCGAGCGGACGCGGCGGTTGCCGAGGTTATCGATGTCATCGATCTCGCCCTTGCCGTCGCGCAGTTCGACCAGCATCTTGACCACGGCCAGGATGTCGTCCTTGCGCAGGATGCGGACGGTGTCTTCGACGGTCAGGTCGAGACGCATGTTCATCTTGACGCGGCCGACGGCGGAGAGGTCGTAACGCTCCGCATCGAAGAACAGCGAGTTGAACATGGCTTCGGCCGATTCCATGGTCGGCGGTTCACCCGGACGCATGACGCGGTAGATGTCGAACAGAGCGTCCTGACGGTTCTCGTTCTTGTCGGCGGACAGCGTGTTGCGGATATAGGCGCCGACATTGATGTGGTCGATGCCGAGAACCGGGATCTCGTCGAAACCGTTCGCCAGGATAACGGCAAGCGTCTTCTCGTCGATTTCGTCGCCGGCTTCGAGATAGATTTCACCGGTCGAGTAGTTGACGATGTCTTCGGCAAGGTAGTTGCCGTAGAGATCGTCGTCGCCGGCCTTCAGCGCCTTCAGGCCCTTGTCCGACAGCTGGCGCAGCAGGCGCGGGGTCAGCTTCTTGCCGGCTTCGACGACGACTTCGCCGGTATCGGCGTCGACCATCTCGGTGATCGCCTTGGCGCCCTTCAGCGTTTCCGGCTTGAAGGGAATGCGCCAGCCTTCGCCGTCGCGCTTGTAGAGCGACTTCGTGTAGAAGGTGTCGAGGATTTCTTCACCGTCCATGCCGAGCGCCATCAGCAGCGAGGTCACCGGAATCTTGCGGCGGCGGTCGATGCGGGCGTAGACGATGTCCTTGGCGTCGAATTCGATATCCAGCCAGGAGCCGCGATAGGGAATGACGCGGGCAGCAAAGAGCAGCTTGCCGGAAGAATGGCTCTTGCCCTTGTCATGGTCGAAGAAGACGCCCGGCGAACGGTGCATCTGCGAGACGATGACGCGCTCGGTGCCGTTGACGATGAACGTGCCGTTGTTGGTCATGAGCGGCATGTCGCCCATGTAAACCGACTGTTCCTTGATGTCCTTGATCGACTTCGCGCCGGTATCCTCGTCGATATCGAATACGATGAGGCGCAGCGTCACCTTCAGCGGCGCGGCATAGGTCAGGTCGCGCTGGCGGCATTCGTCGACGTCGAACTTCGGCGGCTCGAACTCGTAGGATACGAATTCCAGCATCGAGGCGCCGGAGAAATCGGTGATCGGGAAAACCGACTTGAAGACGGCCTGAAGACCCTCGTCGGGCCGGCCGCCCTTCGGCTCTTCCACCATCAGAAACTGGTCGTAGGACGCCTTCTGGACCTCGATGAGGTTCGGCATTTCTGCGACTTCGGGGATCTTACCAAAAAACTTGCGTACGCGCCTGCGACCGTTGAACGAAAGGGTCTGAGCCATCGTCGCTCCTTCAAAATCTTGCACCCGGGCCTGCAACGGACGGGAACCGATGGCCAGTCGACCCCGTCAATCAATGGGTAGTTCAATCTCGTCCGACTCCCGAGAACGCCCAGCTCGGATTGCTGTGCTGCCCTCGGTGCGAGACTATCCTTTTGAAGAACCCATTACCCAAAAGCCGTTTTGACGCGGCTTTTGGGTAATTCGTTCAGAAAAACGGCAAATGGGAGGCAGCAAATGCCACCTCCCAAAAGCAGTTCAAGCTTACTTAACGTCGGCCTTGGCGCCGGCGTCTTCGAGCTTCTTCTTGATGTCAGCGGCTTCAGCCTTGGAAACGCCTTCCTTGACAGCCTTCGGAGCGCCTTCGACGAGGTCCTTGGCTTCCTTGAGGCCGAGGCCGGTGATGGCGCGGACTTCCTTGATGACGTTGATCTTGTTGGCGCCGGCATCCGTGAGGATGACGTCGAACTCGGTCTTTTCTTCCTCGACCGGAGCAGCAGCGCCTGCACCACCGCCAACGGCAGCAACAGCTACCGGAGCAGCAGCGGAAACGCCCCACTTTTCTTCGAGGAGCTTGGACAGTTCTGCAGCTTCCAGAACGGTCAGCGAGGAGAGGTCTTCAACGATCTTTGCGAGATCAGCCATTTTACTAGTTCCTTTTGTTCGGTTCGAACCGGTTGATTATAAACAGCGAAAAACCGCCTTAAGCGGCTTCGTCCTTCTTGGCGTAGGCCGAAAACACGCGGGCAAGCTGGCTTGCCGGTGCTGCAACAACCCCAGCGATGCGGGTAGCCGGTGTCTGGATCATGCCCAGCAGCTTCGCACGCAGCTCATCGAGCGAAGGCAGGGTCGCAAGCGACTTGACTGCATCGGCGTTGAGCGTGGTTGTTCCCATGGCGCCGCCCAGAACAACGATCTTGTCGTTGGTCTTGGCGAAATCCATGACGACCTTCGGAGCGGTGATCGGATCGGTGCTGTATGCAATCAGCGTCTGACCCTTGAAGAGATTGGACATCCCTTCCGCTTCCGTACCCTGAAGGGCAATTTTGGCCAGGCGGTTCTTCGCGACTTTGACGGTACCGCCAGCTGCACGCATCTTCGAACGAAAATCGTTCATCTGCGCGACTGTGGCACCAGCATAGTGGGCCACGACAACCGAGCCCGAAGCCTTGAAGACTTCGTTCAGTTCCGTGACGAATTCGCGTTTTTCCGCTCTTTCCACTGCCTATCTCCAGTTGGCGGGACCGAAAACGGGCCCGCCGGGTTGCCTTTTGCCTCCCGGGATCCATGCGAGATCCCAAGCGACGCTTGAGGATCCTGTCCCCCCGCGCTTCCGCGCCAATCAAGGCTAAGAAGGCACAAGGCATCCAAGGCTCGAACCGAGTTTCTAGAAGCGAACTTCATGAATTCGGGTCTTACCCGTCTCATGCAGGCAACGTGATTAAGGGAAAACCACCTGCAATCTCGGACAGGATTCCGGATTTCTCCGGAATATTCCGGCCCCTTGCGAGGCCGGAAATTCAGTGACCGGACCGCGGTCCGGCAATCAACTTATGCAGTCGGCGCTGCGGTGACCGAGCCAACTTCGATCTTGACGCCCGGGCCCATGGTCGAGGAAATCGCCACGCGCTTGACGTAGTTGCCCTTGGCACCGGCCGGCTTCGCCTTGATGACGGCGTCGGCGAAGGCGCGGATGTTTTCTTCCAGAGCCTTGGCGTCGAAAGAGGCCTTGCCGATACCGGCATGGACGATACCAGCCTTCTCGACGCGGAACTCGACAGCGCCGCCCTTGGAAGCCTTGACGGCTCCGGCGACATCCATGGTGACGGTGCCGACCTTCGGGTTCGGCATCATGCCGCGCGGACCGAGAACCTTACCGAGACGGCCGACAAGCGGCATCATGTCAGGGGTGGCGATGCAGCGATCGAATTCGATCTTGCCGCCCTGGACGATTTCGACGAGGTCTTCGGCACCGACGACATCGGCACCAGCGGCCTTGGCTTCATCAGCCTTGGCGCCACGTGCGAAGACGGCGACGCGAACCGTACGGCCCGTGCCGTTCGGCAGATTGACGACGCCGCGAACCATCTGGTCCGCATGGCGAGGATCGACGCCGAGGTTCATCGAGACTTCGATGGTTTCATCGAACTTGGCGACAGCCCGTTCCTTGACCATGCCGATGGCCTGGGTCAGAGCGTAGAGCTTGGTGGGATCAACACCTTCGTTGATCTTGCGAGTGCGCTTGCCAGCCATGATCTTAACCCACCACTTCCAGGCCCATGGCGCGGGCAGAGCCCTCGATCATCGCCATTGCACCTTCGATATCCGCTGCATTCAGATCCTTCATCTTGGCTTCGGCGATCGACTTGATCTGAGCCTTGGTGAGGGAGCCCGCCTTGGCGCCCTTGCCGGGCGTCTTGGAACCGGACGTGATCTTCGCCTCCTTCTTCAGCCAGTAGCTGACCGGAGGCTGCTTCATCGCGAAGGTGAAGGACTTGTCCTGGTAATAGGTGATGACGACCGGGATCGGCATGCCCTTTTCCATTTCCTGCGTGGCGGCATTGAACGCCTTGCAGAATTCCATGATGTTAATGCCACGCTGACCAAGCGCCGGACCAATCGGCGGGGACGGGTTTGCCGATCCTGCCTTGACCTGAAGCTTGAGCTGGCCTGCAACTTTCTTAGCCATATCTCTCTGCCTTTCATGAACGACCGGTCGCCCGGCCCGTGATGCCGGATCTCTCCGGCGGCTGCGGTTGCGTGGTGCGGATCATTAGGGTCCGGCTAAGACCCCTCACCTTCCACGCGGATGCGGACAAGGTCCGCGGGAAACAGGCCGTAAGGGCCAGCTTCCAATCTCTTGCAATCAGACCTTCTCGACCTGAGCGTATTCCAGTTCGACCGGCGTCGCGCGGCCGAAGATCGACACTTCAACCTTCAGGCGCGAACGTTCTTCATCCACATCCTGAACCGTGCCGTTGAACGAAGCGAACGGGCCGTCGGAAACGCGAACCTGTTCGCCGATCTCGAAGGTAATGGAGGCCTTCGGCCGCTCGACACCCTCCTGAACCTGACCGAGAATGCGCTCGGCTTCATAATCCGGAATCGGAACGGGCTTATTGTCGGAGCCGAGGAAACCGGTGACCTTCGGCGTATTCTTGATCAGGTGGTAGGCCTCATCCGTCAGGTTGGCGCGGACAAGGACATAACCCGGGAAGAACTTGCGCTCGCTGTCGACCTTGCGGCCGCGGCGCACTTCCACCACCTTTTCGGTCGGCACGAGGATCTTCTCGAACAGATGCTCAAGCCCCTTCTGGCGAGCCTTGTTCTCGATGTCCTCAGCCACCTTCTTTTCAAAATTGGAATACGCGTGGACGATGTACCAACGTGCCGCCATTTTTATCTCCACCCGTATCAGTTGCCGGTATTGAGCACGAAGCTCAGAACCCAGCCGATCAGCTGGTCAGCAGCAAAGAAAAACAACGCGGCGAACACCACCATCACAAGCACCATTGCCGTCGAGATCATCGTCTCGCGGCGCGACGGCCATGTAACTTTGGACGTCTCGGAGCGAACCTGCTGCAGAAACGCAAACGGATTGGATTTGGATGCCATCGACTGCCCACGCAATTACGGCGCGTAAAGCTGAAACTATCAGCCCCACGCACCGCGTGTCTGTTGAACCCTAAATAAACACCGATTTCCGAATACACAAGAGGGAAACCGAAGTTTAACGAAATTAGTTGCCACCGATCAATCCCCGGCCGGAACGGCTGCAAGCACAGTCGTGCTGTCCCTATCAAGGAAAATGGCAGGGGCAGAGGGGCTCGAACCCCCGACCTGCGGTTTTGGAGACCGCCGCTCTACCAACTGAGCTATACCCCTTCATGCCTCTTCTTCAGCGCCCGGGCCAAGGCCCGCAAATCGCTGCCGAAATGCATGGCGCTCCCTTTAAGACGGCGGCGGCGGATTGGCAAGCACGATTTTCGATTTTCAAAGCCGTTCTGCTCATTTGCGAGCGCCGGATTTTCAATCGGATGGCCGGAAAGCGATCAGATCTTCACATATTTCCGCCAGTCGTGCTCTTCCTTAAAGCCCAGCACTTCGCGAATCTTGCGGTTGGAAAGCAGGCCCTCATATTCGCCGATCTCGCGGGTGAAGGGCACATTCGGGAAGAATCGCTTCGCAAGCTCCCTCGACGGCGTGTTGGCCGAGACCGTGTCGTTGGCGGCGTTGAACACCTCGTAGCCGAGGCCGTCCTTCTCGATGCAGAGATGGCAGATCTGACCGAGGTCGCGGGCGTCGATATAGCTCCAGGCGATGCGCTTGCGCATTTCGGGATTGGCGAAATAGGTAGGGAACCTCTCATATTCGTGGGGCTCGATCACGTTGCCGATGCGCAGCGCATAAATGTCGAAGCCGGACCGTTCGGCAAAGGCGCGCGCCGTCTTTTCGTTGACCACTTTCGAAAGGCCATAGGAATCCATCGGATTGACATCGTAGTCCTCCTCCAGCGGGAACTGGTGGAAATCGCGATGCCCCTCGGCAAAACAAACGCCGTAGGTCGTCTCGCTCGACGCGACGATGATCTTCCGGATGCCGAGCTTCACCGCAGCCTCGATGACATTGTAGGTGCCCATCGTGTTGATGCGGAAGGTCTCGTTGTCGGGCTTGATCAGGATGCGCGGGATGGCGGCGAAATGCACGACGGCGTCGAAGGGCTGAACGCCCCTGCCCGCGTCGAGATCGGGAAAATCGCGATGCATCGACAGCGCGTTGAAGACCTGGCCGCTATCGGTGATGTCGGCGATGAGATTGGTGACGCCGGGGCTATCCAGCGGCACGAGATCGAGGTTGTGCACCTCGTATCCAGCATTAACAAGCCATGGCACGGCATGGCGACCCGCCTTGCCCGAACCGCCTGTGAACAGGATTCGTTTCTTCATGGAATATCCTCCGTGTCATTCGGAGGCATAGTTAGACGCTTCCGCGCGAAGAGCAAGCGAGCGTCCTGCGAGAGTTCACCCCCGCCTCATCAGGCCGCCTGCGTCCGACGCCTGATCATTCATTTCCAATCACCGCCGAATCCGGCGATGATTTGCAGGGCCGTCACTTGACGACGCTGAGCTCGTCGATCTGCACGCCCGCCGATTGAACAACCTCTTGCGGGATCGCAGCGATGAAAAACATCGTGAAAACATACATTGCGAATATCGTCGCAACAAATGTGGCCTTTGGAATCATGCGAATTCTCCTCTCGACAAGAAGGAGTCTGAACTAAAATGCGCCAATCACAAACCGGTTTCTGAACGTGAGATGAACAAAATACTGTGACGGGCCTACTTAACGATATTTTTACAACACGTGTTAATCCGTCGATCAGACATCAAAACGAAAAAACCCCGCTGTCGCCAGCGGGGTTTTTCCTGAATTGCAGGTAATCCCAGGATTACTCGACGATCGAGGCGACGATACCGGCGCCGACGGTGCGGCCACCTTCGCGGATGGCGAAGCGCAGCTTTTCTTCCATCGCGATCGGAACGATCAGCTCGACGGCAACCGTGACGTTGTCGCCCGGCATGACCATTTCCGTGCCTTCCGGCAGCGTGACGATGCCGGTCACGTCGGTCGTGCGGAAGTAGAACTGCGGACGGTAGTTGGTGAAGAACGGCGTATGACGGCCGCCCTCTTCCTTCGTCAGGATGTAGGCTTCAGCCATGAACTTCTTGTGCGGCTTGACCGAACCCGGCTTGCACAGGATCTGGCCACGCTCGACGCCGTCACGGTTCACACCGCGAACCAGCGCGCCGATGTTGTCGCCGGCCTGGCCCTGGTCGAGCAGCTTGCGGAACATTTCAACGCCGGTCACCGTCGTCTTCGAGGTCGGACGGATGCCGACGATCTCGACTTCTTCGCCAACCTTGACAATGCCACGCTCGACGCGGCCGGTCACGACCGTGCCGCGGCCCGAGATCGAGAACACGTCTTCGATCGGCATCAGGAACGGCTGGTCGATCGGACGCTCAGGCGTCGGGATGTAGGAGTCGACCGCTGCCATCAGCTCGCGGATCGCGTCTTCACCGATCTTCTTGTCGCTATCTTCAAGAGCGGCAAGCGCCGAACCCTTGACAACAGGGATGTCGTCGCCCGGGAAGTCGTAGGACGACAGCAGTTCGCGAACTTCGAGCTCGACGAGTTCGAGCAGCTCAGCGTCGTCAACCTGGTCGACCTTGTTCAGGAACACGACGATCGCCGGAACGCCGACCTGGCGGGCCAGCAGAATGTGTTCGCGCGTCTGCGGCATCGGGCCGTCAGCAGCCGAGCACACCAGGATCGCGCCGTCCATCTGGGCGGCACCGGTGATCATGTTCTTCACGTAGTCGGCATGGCCGGGGCAGTCGACGTGCGCGTAGTGGCGGTTCGGCGTCTCATATTCGACGTGCGCCGTCGAGATCGTGATGCCGCGCGCCTTCTCTTCCGGAGCCGCGTCGATCTGGTCGTACGCCTTGAACTCACCGAAGTACTTCGTGATCGCTGCCGTCAGAGACGTCTTGCCGTGGTCAACGTGGCCGATCGTGCCAATGTTGACGTGCGGCTTGTTGCGCTCAAACTTACTCTTTGCCATTTGAATGCTTCCTGTGAACGAAATGGTGGCCCCGGCGAACCGGTTTAGTGCCGCCGTTTAAGGCTTTCGGCGAAATTGCGCAAGACTTAATTGCAGACGCCGTTCTTGGCGTGAAGGCGCATATGGGAGACAATTCGCCGCCTGCAAGGCGATTCGCCGCAGCCCCCTCAAAAATCGCTGAAATCCCAGAGAAAATTGCCTGCACAACAGGAGAAGAGCGCTGGACGCTGGGCGTCAAGCGACCTCACCCGTCAGACGATCGCCACCATTGTCGACATCCCACATCCATCGACCTCATCGCGGCAGCGGTCACATCAACGTACTTCGGGGAAACTGGAGCGGGTAGCGGGAATCGAACCCGCGTATTCAGCTTGGAAGGCTGCTGCTCTACCATTGAGCTATACCCGCGGGATGGTCCGATCCGATGACGAATGGTGGAGAGAGTTGGATTTGAACCAACGTAGGCTGAGCCAACGGATTTACAGTCCGTCCCCTTTAACCACTCGGGCATCTCTCCAGTTTTCGTCCGGATCGTTAGACCAAGTTCGTCAGACTTCGAAGCGTTGCCGCCCGTCGTCTGCGCCGCGTATATGACCGGAGCATTTCCGTCTGTCAACACGATGACAACGGAAAAAACACGAAAAATTTCATTCGCCGCCGAAAGCCGGCATATGAAAGAAAGCCTAGGCGGCAGCCAAGGCCATAGTTATAAAGCCGCATGAGCAAAGACAAGAAATCCGGCGGCAAGGCCGCAGCAGACCCATCCGCCAAGGATACACATTACGCCAATCTCAGGCGTGCGCACCGCGACGCCAAGCGCGAACGCGGCGAGATCCCGACACCTCAGCCGCAGAAGCGCAAGCGTGGGGCCGAGGATTGGAAGCCGCCGGCGTTGGCGCCCGACCAGGTCTATCTCTACGGCCTGCATACGGTACGCGCAGCGCTCGACAATCCCGAGCGCAAGAAGATCAAACTCTCCGTGACGCAGAACGCGCTCGCGCGGCTTGAAGTCGACGTCGAGACGCTCGGCATTGCTTTCGAGATCGTCTCGCCGCACGAAATCGACAAGGTGCTCGGCCCCGAGGCGATCCATCAGGGGGTCATGCTGGAGACACGCCCGCTTCCGGTGCGCCGGCTCGAAGCGCTGAAGGACAGCCCTCTCCTGCTCGTGCTCGATCAGGTGACCGATCCGCATAATGTCGGCGCGATCATGCGCTCGGCGGTCGCCTTCGATGCCGGGGCGGTGATCACCACCCAGAGACATAGCCCGACCGAGTCGGGCGTGCTCGCCAAGTCCGCCTCAGGCGCGCTGGAACTGATACCTTATATACAGATCACCAATCTCGCCGATGCGCTTGGCGAATTGCACAAGCTTGGTTTCTCCACCATCGGCCTCGATTCGGAAGGGCCGGCGCCGCTCGAAGGCACGTTTTCGGGCGACAAGGTGGCGCTGGTGCTCGGCTCGGAGGGCAAAGGACTCAGACAGAAAACGCGCGAGACCGTGATCGCGCTTGCCCGCCTCGACATGCCGGGCGCGATCAAATCGCTGAACGTTTCGAATGCGGCGGCGATCGCGCTTTACGCGGCGCGGCTTTACTTAAAGGCCTAGGCTAGCCCACGGGCCGCGGCAGCCTTCAATTTCGACAAGTCCAGGGAAGAAGGCGGCAGGCCGCTTTCACTGGTGTGCCGCGACGCGCGTTAGCTCTTTGTCTTTTGCATGTCGCTATCCCGGAACCGCTGCACACGTCCGGGCGCATTGACAGGAGAAATCCACTTTTGCCTTGGAATGACCTTCTGGAGCACTATGATCGGGCGGCGATCGATCGTAGCGACCGGTCACAGCAAGAAGGAGTGATCCCATCATGGCCATTCGACCGCTGATTTTCGGTATCCTGTTCATCGCGGTCTTTGTGGGAATCATCCTCAGCATCATTTGGGTGGACACCTCGCATCCGGTCCACCAGCCCGATCCTTTGTCGCCGACGACACCCGGCCCGGCGATGCCGGGACCGGTGCAATAGGCCGAGAGGAACGCCGGACGGCGATTGCGCGTTCATCCCCAACCGAACGAGGATTGAACGCTCATGCGCATAATGATCGCCGTCGTCGCCTTCATGGTCGCCTCCGTTCTCAGCATCGCAATCCTGTCGCCATCCGGCGCCGGCCAGACCGGCAAGAACGACAGGATCGAGGCAAGCATCAGCGAACCAGGCCCTCATTGAGCTGGCGGCCCGGACGATTCGCAACGGCGCTCAGCCGCGATAGAGCCAGAAGGGGAGATCGCGATCGCGATGGCGCCACTCGCGGTCTTCCTGCCACCGCTCGGCACGCCACCGCCGCCAGCGGCGGTCATCGCCGCGCCAGTCGGAGCGGCGCCAATCGCGCCCATCGCGCCAGCCACGGTCGCCACGCCAGTCATCGTCATCACGCCAACCATCGCCTCGCCGGCTGTCGCGAATTTGGACGATATCTCCCTGCGCCGTCATCCCGGGCCGTTCGGCCGGCATGGCGGAAGCAGGTGCGACGGAGGCGAAAGCCGCACCGGCGGCAATGGTGGCTGTGAGAATAATGTGTGCGAGCTTCATGGCTGCTTCCTCATTGATGATGAGGAGACAATGCCCGGAAGCGGCTGAACTACCGCTGAAGCAGTCCTTCAGATAGGGTTCATCGAGAGGCAGTGTATCGGCGAATAGGGATGGTGCCCCCGGCAGGGTTCGAACCCGCGACCCCCTGATTACAAATCAGGTGCTCTACCAACTGAGCTACAAGGGCAATAGCTGCCCAACTAACAGATTCTGCGATCCTGTAAAGGAAAATCCGATCCTGCGGACGGTCCGGCCTGGTGGCAAAACGCCGGGCCATGCAAAACGGCCTTGTCGCAACGGCCTTTTATCCTTTAGCTAGAGCAGCTTCACAAAGGGCATCGCATGGGCCGTTCATTTCAGACGCTTTCGTTTATCGCCTCGCCGACGATGGAGGCGCTCGCCGCGCGCGAAGAGCTGATTCGCATCTATGGCAACGTGCCGCAGGACAAGGCGGACGTTATAGTCGCGCTCGGCGGCGACGGGTTCATGCTGCAGACCCTGCACAGCACCATGAACTCCGGCAAGCTGGTCTACGGGATGAATCGCGGCTCGGTCGGTTTCCTGATGAACGATTACAGCACGGAGCGGCTTCAGGAGCGCATCTGCGTCGCGGTCGAAAACGCCTTCCGGCCGCTGAAGATGACGACGGCCAATGCCGACGGCACCAATTCAACGGCCCTTGCCATCAATGAGGTCTATCTGTTCCGCCAGTCTTATCAGGCCGCCAATCTCAGGGTCGTGGTCGACGGGCACGTGCGCCTGGAGGAGCTGATCTGCGACGGGCTGATGGTGGCCACCCCTGCCGGATCGACGGCCTACAATCTTTCCGCCCACGGCCCGATCCTGCCGCTCGAGGCGCCGCTGCTCGCCATGACACCGGTCAGCGCTTTCAGGCCGCGGCGCTGGCGGGGGGCTCTGCTTCCCAACAAGGTGACCGTCGATATCGACGTGCTCGAGCCGGTGAAGCGGCCGGTGAATGCGGTGGCCGACAATACCGAGGTCAAGTCGGTGCTGCATGTCCGCATCGCCCAGTCGGAGCATATGACGGCGCGCATCCTCTCCGATCCCGACCGCTCCTGGTCCGACCGTATTCTCGCCGAGCAGTTCAAGGATTAAGACGATGGCAATGCGACGGATATTAACGACCGCGATTTTCCTCATCGGATGCTCGGCCGCCATCGCCGCTCCCGCTCAGGACGCCATCCTGCCGGCTTCGGTGATCTTTGCCACCAGCACTGGCTACTGGGAGGACGACGGCAACGCACCTGATATCGAGCGGGCGCCTTCCACCGCCGAGAATGTTTCCGCCCCTCAGGGAAAGCGCCATGGCTATTACAAGCTCTTTGCCGTGCGCCAGCCGGACCGGACCTCGAAGGTCTATCTGCAGCAGATTGCCCAGACGGAGACCGGCCCGGCGATCGCCTCGAACATCGAGTTGCAGGAGATCAGCGACCTGAAGCCCTACGTGACCGATATACGCCCGGAGAATTCGAGCGGCATCAGCAAGCAGCCCGGCCTCTTCGCCACCATCTATCTGAAGACCGACCCGGCGGCCGAGCCGGATGGCTGGACGGTGCTGATCGACGAATTCGGTGACATCACCATCGAGAAAGCGACCAATTGAACAGCGGCACGCTGTTTGCACAGGCTTTAGATGATGAAACTCGGCTTTCGCGACGGCGTTCTTTACGACGACCAACGACCGGACTGGGACGCAGCCGGCCCGAGGCCTGTCAGCTGGTCTCTGTGGTATCCGGCTGCCGATGACGCGCGGGAAAGCGACATTCGGGAACGAAGCTGGTTTCGCAAGGCGGCGGTCGCCCGCGACGCGCCGATTCGGCCGGCAAGCAGGCCCTATCCCCTCGTCCTGTTGTCACACGGCACCGGCGGATCCGCGGCGGGGCTGGAATGGCTGGCGCGGCGCCTGGTGGCGCGCGGATTTGTTGCGCTCGGCGTCAACCATCACGGCAATACCGGCATCGAGCCCTATCGGGCCGAAGGCTTTGCCTGTCTCTGGGAACGGGCGCCGGACCTGAGCCTGATGCTGGACCGCAGTCGCGACTGGCTCGGCGATCTCGCCGGCCGGATTGAAACAGCCCGTGCGTTTGCGGCCGGATTTTCGGCCGGAGCCTATAGCGTCATGCTGCTCCTCGGCGCCGTCGCCCAGTTCTCACAGTTCGAACCGTCGAGGCTGAAACCGGGTGGGCCGCGCGGCCCAAGGGAATTTCCCGACCTTGCCGATCATATCCCCTCGTTGCTGCACAAGAGCGATGTGCTTCGCCAGTCATGGTCCCGCATGTCGCGATCCTATCGTGACGACAGGATCAAGGCCGCGCTCCTCTGCGCGCCCGGTCGCTCCGTTCTCGGTTTCAGCGAGGACAGCCTGAAAACGGTCGAGGCACCCGCTCTCATCCTGGTCGGCGATGCCGACAGGGCGGCACCGGCCGACGAATGTTCTGCATGGCTGCATGAGCGGCTGGCGCGCAGCGCGCTGAAGATCTTCGGCGGCGGCCTCGGGCATTATGTCTTCGTACCGGAGGGCACGGGATTAGGCCTTGCCTTTGCGGCCGAGCTCTTCACCGATCCGCCTGATATCGCGCGCGCAGCCATTCATGACGAGACTGCCGATCTGTCTGCAGCGCTGTTTCAGGACGGCGACATCCGCGCCATCGCCTGAACGAAGAAGGCCCCGTCTCCGGGGGCCTCTTGTCATTCGATCTCGCTGCTTCCTGTCAGTCGACATCCTCGACGACCGCGTCGGCGGCGCCGCTGATGCGGTGGGCAAGGGCCGCTTCCATGAATTCGTTCAGATCGCCATCGAGCACGTCATCAGGAGCGGTGCTGGCGACGCCGGTGCGCAGGTCCTTGACCAGCTGGTAGGGCTGCAGCACGTAGGAGCGGATCTGATGGCCCCAGCCGATATCCGTCTTGGAGGCGGCTTCGGCATTGGCAGCCTCTTCCCGCTTCTTCAACTCGGCTTCGTACATGCGGGCACGCAGCATTTCCCAGGCCTTGGCGCGGTTCTTGTGCTGCGAACGTTCCTGCTGGCAGGCAACGACGATCCCGGTCGGGATATGGGTGATGCGCACGGCCGAGTCCGTCGTGTTGACGTGCTGGCCGCCGGCGCCCGACGAACGATAGGTGTCGATGCGGCAATCGCCTTCATTGATCTCGATATTGATCGAGTCGTCGACGACGGGATAGACCCAGATCGACGAGAAGGACGTATGGCGACGCGCATTGCTGTCGTAGGGCGAGATGCGCACCAGACGATGCACGCCCGATTCCGTCTTCAGCCAGCCATAGGCGTTGTGTCCCTTGACGAGCAGGGTTGCGGACTTGATGCCCGCCTCTTCGCCGTCGTGAACTTCGAGAAGCTCGACCTTGAAGCGCTGGCGTTCGGCCCAGCGGGTGTACATGCGCAACAGCATGTTCGCCCAGTCCTGGCTTTCGGTGCCGCCGGCGCCGGAATGAACTTCGAGATAGGTGTCGTTGCCGTCGGCCTCGCCGGAGAGCATCGCCTCCACCTGGCGGCGCGCAGCCTCGGCCTTCAAGGCCTTCAAGGCGTCCTCGGCCTCTTTGACGACGCCGCCGTCGCCTTCTTCCTCGCCGAGCTCGATCAGCTCGACATTGTCTTTCAGCTGCTGTTCGAGCTGCCGGACGCCGTTGATGCCGTCATCGAGCTGCTGGCGCTCGCGCATCAGCTTCTGCGCTTCGGTGGCGTCATTCCAGAGGTTCGGATCCTCTGCCTTGTTGTTCAACCAGTCCAGTCGTCTTACCGCCTGGTCCCAGTCAAAGATGCCTCCTCAGCAGGGTGATAGCCTGCTTGGTTTCATCGACCACGTTTTCGATTTCGGCTCGCATTGTCCTGCTTTTCCGTAACTGTCTTTTCAGATGGTGGTGAATAGAGACGCCCGCCGCGGATGTAAAGAGCCGCGGCGGGGTTCAAAATTCGGCGATGGTCAGAACAGGCCGGGCGTGCCGGTCTGGACGGCCTGATTGGCCTGCGGCGAGGTCTTCAGGATTTCTTCCGGCGCCATGGTGCTGTCCATGCCGATGACGGAGAAGCTGTCGGCCGGGCCGGTGCCTGGCTTGAAGGCCTCGATGATGGTGTTCGGATCGCCGTCAACGGCGGCCATACCGGTCTTGCGGTCGATCGGGATCAGGTTCATGCCCGGCGGAATGACGAACTTCGATTCCGGCGTGTCCTTGACGGCGGCCTGCATGAATTCGTTGAAGATCGGGGCGGAGAGACCGCCGCCGGTGCCGCCGCGGCCGAGCGGGCCCGGCGTATCGAAGCCCATATAGAGGCCGGCGACCAGATCCGGCGTGAAGCCGACGAACCAGGCATCCTTCTCGTCGTTGGTGGTGCCGGTCTTGCCGGCGACGTCGCGGCCGCCGAGATCGATCTTGCCGGCGGCGGTGCCGCGCTGAATGACGCCCTGCATCATCGAGGTGATCTGATAGGCGGTCATCGGGTCGAGAACGGTTTCGCGGTTGTCGACGACATTCGGCTCTTCCTGGTTCTGCCAGTCGCTGGCATTGCAGCCCTCGCACAGACGCTCCTCATGCTTGAAGATCGTCTTGCCGTAGCGGTCCTGGATTCGGTCGATCAATGTCGGCTTAATCTGCTTGCCGCCATTGGCGATGACCGAATAGGCCGAGACCATGCGCAGCACCGTCGTATCGCCGGCGCCAAGCGACATGGAGAGAACCGGCAGCATGTGGTCGTAGATGCCGAAGCGTTCGGCATATTCGGCAACGATGTTCATGCCGAGATCGTTGGCGAGGCGCACCGTCATCAGGTTGCGCGAATGCTCGATGCCCGAACGCAGGGTCGACGGGCCGCCCGATTCGCCGCCGTAGTTTTCCGGCCTCCAGACCTGGCCGCCCGAGACGATTTCGATCGGCGCGTCCATGATGACGGACGCCGGCGTATAACCATTGTCCATCGCCGCCGCATAGACGAAGGGCTTGAAGGAGGAGCCCGGCTGACGCATCGCCTGGGTGGCGCGGTTGAATTCGGACTGGGCATAGGAGAAGCCGCCGACCATGGCGAGCACGCGGCCGGTCTTCGGATCCATGGCGACCAGGCCACCCTGCACCTTCGGCGGCTGGCGCAGGCGATAGGAGGTCGACGCCTCGTCACCGAGCTTCTCGACATAGACGACGTCGCCCGGGTTCAAGACGCCGGCCGGCGTTTTTGCGGTCTTGCGCGAGCCGTCCGCCGAACGGTAGGCCCATTGCATGTTCTTGGCGTCTATCGTGCCGCGTTGGCGGTCGGTCGCGACTTTGCCGCTGCCGTCCTTGGCCGGCTGCAGGCCGATGTCGACATTGCTGTCCGATGCGGCGAGCACGACGGCGAGGCGCCATTCCGGCACGTCGGACAGCGCGGGAACATCGGCGAGCGCCTTGCCCCAGTCACCGCCTGCATCGATCTGCTTTATAGGCCCATGGAACCCGCGGCGCTCGTCATAGGTCACGAGGCCATCCTGAAGCGCCTTGCGGGCGGCAAGCTGCATCTGCGGATCGAGCGAGGTGCGCACCGAAAGGCCGCCTTCGTAGAGGACCTTCTCGCCATATTGATCGATCAGCTGACGGCGCACGGCTTCGGCGAAATAGTCGGACGCGAAGAGCGAGGGACCAGTGCTGCGGGCGGTGACGCCGAGCGACTGCTTCTTGGCGTCCGCGCCGTCGCTCTGGTTGACATAGCCGTTCTCGACCATGCGGTCGATCACCCAGTTGCGGCGCTCGAGGGCAGCTTCAGGATGGCGGAAAGGATGATAATTGGCCGGACCTTTCGGCAGCGATGCCAGGTAGGCGGCTTCGGCAACCGTCAGTTCGGTAACGGATTTGTTGAAATAGGTGAGTGCCGCGCCGGCGATACCATAGGAATTCAGGCCGAAAAAAATCTCGTTCAGGTAGAGCTCAAGAATCTTGTCCTTGCTGTAGGCCTGCTCGATGCGGAAGGAGAGAATTGCTTCCTTGATCTTGCGGTCGATCGTTTGATCCGAGCTCAAAAGGAAGTTCTTGGCCACCTGCTGGGTGATTGTCGACGCGCCGACCGGCCGGCGGCCGGAACCGAAATTCTGCAGATTAACGAGGATTGCCCGGCCGAGGCCGGTCAGGTCGACGCCGGGATGGTTGTAGAAATTCTTGTCTTCGGCCGACAGAAAAGCAGCCTTGACGCGGTCGGGGACGGCCTGGATCGGCAGGAAGAGACGCTTTTCCTTGGCATATTCAGCCATCAGAGCGCCGTTGCCGGCATGCACGCGCGTCGTCACCGGCGGCGCGTAGCTGTTCAGAACGGCATAGTCCGGGAGATCCTTCGCAACATCGGCGAGATAGATGGCAATACCCGCCGCCGCGACCAGAAATAGGACGCAGGCCATTCCGAAGAAATATCCAAGAAGTCTAACCATATTTTCAGCTACCGGTCTCTTCGATCTTCAATCGGCACAGACGCAACGATTGCACAGATCAAGGCAATTTGCACGTTGCGCGCGGCTTACTCCATGAGCGCTACCGCTACAAGCCGATTCCGCGCTTCAGGCTGTGAAACATAGGCCTGAGTAACGGCGTGAATGTGAGCAAAATAGGGCCCTGCCCGCCGCATTCATCGCTGCGGCCGCGTTTCATCGGAACTGTCACATCCAAGCAACGCCCCTGCCCACCGCCGATCCGCAGCGCGCGGTTGCTAAATTGATTTCAAGCGGCACACTCAACTCTTTGTTTTTACGGCTATCGACCTCAATCAACCGGCCGGTGCCCTGACCGCGCGTCTTTCATGGACGCAAGCGACACTGTAACACTTTCAACTGCTGAACGCATCACCCACCATTTGCAACGACGCCGCTGCGATACCGCTTCACGGCGTCGGTCAGCAGATCGGCCATCTTGCCGCGCCAGCTCTCATCGAGCAGCAGTTTCTCATCCTCGGCATTCGAGAGGAACCCCAGCTCGAGCAGGATCGACGGCACGTCGGGGGCTTGCAGCACGCGGAAGCCGGCATGGCGGTGCGGATTGTTGATGGTACCGACCTGATCCTTGAAGGAATTCAGCACGCTCTCGGCAATCGAGATCGAGAAGGCTTGCGTCTCGCGCCGCGTCAAGTCGAGCAGGATGTCGGCGACCTCGGGAGGCTCGGCGACCGTTTCCTTGCCGGCGATCTGGTCGGAAAGATTCTCGCGTTCGGCAAGGTCGGCAGCGAGCTTGTCGGAGGCCTTGTCCGAGATCGTATAGACGGTCGCGCCGCGGATATCCTTCTGCTTCAGCGTGTCGGCATGCAGCGAAATAAACAGGCCGGCATGGTTCTGGCGGGCAATCAGCACGCGTTGGGAAAGCGACAGGAACTCATCATCATTGCGGGTCAGGAAGGCTTTGATGCCCGGCTCCTTGTTCAGCCGGTCGGCCAGAGCCTTGGCGAAGGCGAGCGTCACCTGCTTTTCTTCCGTCTTGGTATCGACGCCAATCGCGCCGGTATCAATGCCGCCATGGCCGGCGTCCACGGCGATGACGAAATCGCCGGGGGCGGTTTTCGCAGGCGCGGGAATGGCGCTCGTCGCCTGGGCCGCGGCGTCCCGATCGTTCCAGGCCCGGTCGCTCCATGATTGGGTCTTGACCAGTTCGGCAAAGGCCTGCTTGTCGATAATCTCGGCCTCGAGCACCAGCCGATGCCCCTTGCCGGCCTCATCGGCCTGCACCTTGGCGAGGGAAAGCTTCACCGGCCGTGCCGCTGTCAGCACGATGCGAGCGCTCTCCTCGTCCATCTTGCCGTAGCGGATGTCCCTGAAGAGGCCGTGGGCGGCCAGATCCTTGCCCGGAAAGCCGAAGGCGGTCGCCGGCAGGTCGACGACGATGCGCTCAGGATTGGCGATATAGTGAACGGAGAACCGCGGTTCGCGGTCGAAATCGATAACAATACGTGTTCTGGCGTCATCGCCGATGATGCGCGCGCCATAGGCAAGCAGCGGATCTCTCGTCTCGGCCGAACCCGCGATATCGGGCAGAATACAGCCGGCGACAAACACCGCCGTCATGAGCCGCCTTGCGAATGTCGATCGCCGCGTTGCGGACTGCGCCGCGATCCGAGCCCTCTTAAACAATAAACCGCCACATCCTATTTATAGCGCGACGGACCCGACATGGCAGAAGCGGACGCCCGAGAGCGAAACGCCTTTGCCGCCTGCCGAATCGCAATCGCTGGCCCCCAGCTTCTATGTGTTCCGAAATCCATCAATATTATGGCACATTTGGCTTTTCCCTTGCTATTGTGACAGAGAAAACATACAACGCATTTTAGGGTAGAAGTGTTGACGGGATAGAGTCGCCGCAAGGGCTGCCAGCCAGATCTGGACCTGGCGCCACATCGGTCATCGTCCGCCGTCTCATGCGCTTCAACCCTAGAACTGGATCCTGATTTTCCGGCTTCTGGTCGGAACTTCATTGGTGGATCAGCCACCACGCTCTCAGGGAGCAATCTCATCGGACCCGAAAAAGGGTCTTCGTATTTGTCGATCACGCTTGGTTGTTGATGGTTTCGCAGCAGGTTTTATCTGAAGTGTACAGGCCCCGGACCGAAATGGTTCCGGCTGCGGTCTGGCTGCTGCTCTCCTCTTCGCGCCAGGCGCGACTTTCATTATCCGGCGCGGCCACGGTGGACCGCATTCTTTCTGTTTCTACAGCAGTCGGGAATGCGCTCTCGCGGCCACGCCGAGGAGCACAGCTTACATGGCAGACAAAATGCTTATCGATGCGTCTCACGAGGAAGAGACGCGCGTCGTTGTCGTTCGCGGAAACCGCATAGAAGAATTTGACTTCGAGTCGCAGCACAAGAAGCAGATCCGCGGCAATATCTATCTCGCAAAGGTAACGAGGGTCGAGCCCTCGCTGCAGGCCGCCTTCGTCGATTACGGCGGCAACCGGCACGGCTTCCTGGCCTTCGCCGAAATCCACCCCGATTATTACCAGATACCGCTCGCCGACCGTCAGGCTCTGCTTCGGGCCGAGGCCGAGGAGCATCGCCGCGACGAAGACGTCGAGCATGTCGAAACCGCGCCGATGGTCGACCTTTCGACCCAGGACCAGCCGGATGTCGGTATCGTGCCTACCGAGGCGCCGGTTGCCGTAGCGGAAGAGGCCGGGGCGGAAGAGGTTGCCGTAACGGCAGAGATGGCGGCATCGGCTGAAGCCGTCGAGGAAGCACCCGCCAAGAAGGCAAGGCCGCGCCGAAGCCGCAAGAAGGCTGCCGAAGCGACTGCCGAGACGACGGCGACCGAGGATGCCGTTCCCACCGATGTCGAAGCGGAAGGCGCTTCGACCGTCGATAACGAGGACGACGGCTCGACCGGCGGCACGATGGCCGCAATGGTGGAAACCGATACGATCTCCGAGGACGTCGACACCAGCAAGCGTCGTCACGATGACGACGATGACGATGACGATCACGGCGAAGAGGAAGTCATCGAATCCGTCGGCGCCGAAGACGCGATGGAAGAAGTGCCGGACCGCGTGCAGCGCAAGCCGCGCAAGCAGTACCGCATCCAGGAAGTCATCAAGCGCCGGCAGATCCTGCTGGTGCAGGTCGCCAAGGAAGAGCGCGGCAACAAGGGCGCGGCCCTGACCACCTATCTCTCGCTCGCCGGCCGCTATTCCGTGCTGATGCCGAATACGGCACGCGGCGGCGGCATTTCCCGCAAGATCACCAACCCGGCCGACCGCAAGCGCCTGAAGGAAATCGCGCGCATGCTCGAAGTGCCGCAGGGCATGGGCGTCATCCTGCGCACCGCCGGCGCCAACCGCACCAAGGTCGAGGTCAAGCGCGACTTCGAATATCTGATGCGCCTGTGGGAGAACGTGCGCACGCTGACGCTCGCCTCCACCGCTCCCTGCCTCGTCTATGAGGAAGGTTCGCTGATCAAGCGCTCGATCCGCGATCTCTACAACAAGGATATCGGCGAGATCATCGTTGCCGGCGAAGACGGCTATCGTGAAGCCAAAGACTTTATGAAGATGCTGATGCCGAGCCACGCTAAGGTGGTCCAGCCCTATCGCGACATCCACCCGATCTTCTCGCGTTCGGGCATCGAAGCCCAGCTCGACCGCATGCTGCAGCCGCAGGTGACGCTGCGCTCCGGCGGCTATCTGATCATGAACCAGACGGAAGCGCTGGTTTCGATCGACGTCAACTCCGGCCGCTCGACGCGTGAACACTCGATCGAGGACACCGCGCTGCAGACCAATCTCGAAGCGGCGGAAGAAATCGCCCGCCAGCTTCGCCTGCGCGACCTCGCCGGCCTGATCGTCATCGACTTCATCGATATGGAAGAAAAGCGCAACAATCGCGCCGTCGAGAAGAAGCTGAAGGAATGCCTGAAGAACGACCGCGCCCGCATTCAGGTCGGCCGGATCTCACATTTCGGCCTGCTCGAAATGTCGCGCCAGCGCATCCGCGCCTCGGTTCTCGAATCGACCACACAGGTCTGCTCGCATTGCGCCGGCACCGGCCACGTCCGTTCGCAGTCCTCCGTCGCGCTGCATGTTCTGCGCGGCATCGAAGAGTATCTGCTCAAGAATACGACGCACAATATCACCGTACGGACGACCCCGGACATCGCGCTCTACCTGCTCAACCACAAGCGCCAGACGATCGTCGACTACGAGAGCCGCTTCGGCGTGGCGATCGTCATCGATGCGGACGGCTCGGTCGGCGCGCAGCATTTCGCCATCGATCGCGGCGAGGCCGTGGAAAATCCGGTCAAGATCGAAACGCTGTTCAACTTCGCAGCCATTCCCGAGGATGACGACGACGACATCATCATCGAGGCGGATGAGGACGAAGACGAGGAACTCGAGGAAAAGCCGGCAGCGGCCGAACGTGCCGCCGCGGCGCGCTCGGAAGGTGAAGGCGACGGCAACCGCAAGCGCAAGCGCCGCAGGCGCCGCCGCGGCCGCAACGGCAATGCAGAACAGCCTGTATCGGCTGCGGGCGAAGCCGGCGATGAGGACGAGGAGGGCGACGACGAAGGCGCCGAAGGTGATGAAGCCACCGGCGCTGCGCCCGAGGCCCGTGCGGAAAACGAAGACTCGCAGCGCCGCAAGCGCCGTCGTCGCGGTAAGCGTGGCGGTCGTCGCAACCGCGCCGAGGACGGCTCCGAACTGGCGGCCGGTGAAGCCGGCGAAGACAACGGCAGCGATGAGGACGAAGGCGACGACGCCTCGAGTGACGTCGCTCCTGCCGAGGCTGCAATCGTCGAGACGGCTGCCGAACAGCGCGAAGACCAGGCCGCAGCGGCCGCCGTCGAGGGTGCGGCCGTCGTCACCGAGGAAGTAAAGCCCGCCCGTGGCCGCGGCCGCCGCAAGCCCGCCGCATCGCCGGTCGAGGAACCGGTAGTGGAAGCAGAAGCGGCACCCGCCGCCGAAGCCGAGCCAGAGGTGGCCGAAGCCTCCGCCGACCTTCAAACGCCCGCCCAGGAAGAGGCAAAGCCGGTTCGCGCCAACCGCGAATCCAACATCGCCTCCTCCGAGCCGACGGTGAAATCCACCCGCAGCGAAAATGGCGAAAGCGACGACGGCAAGCCGAAGAAGGCCGGCTGGTGGCAGCGCCGCGGCTTCTTCTGAACGCTGATTTTCGGACGTAAATGAGAAAATCCGGCCGCGGCGACGCGGCCGGATTTTGTTTATGGCGCTGCTTCTTTAGCAAAGTTGAACCCTGAGGGCTGGGCGTGCACCTTCACGATATTGGTACACTCAGCATGGTCATGCGAACGACGATCGATATCGATGATGGCTTGCTCGACGCCGCAATGATCACCACGGGATTGGCAACAAAAGAGGCCACGGTAGAACTGGCTTTACGAAATCTCGTCGAGAGGCATCGCCGGAAAAATGCGATCGCAGATCTCGCTGGAATTGGCTGGGACGGCGAACTGGACGAGATATCTTGCGACCAGCCGGACGGCAGACGTTGATTGTCCCAGGTGGTCGCCCTCCCCAATCGAGCCGAGCGACAGCGATGCGGTGCGTCCACGGCTGCCCCTGACGTGTCCGGCGAAACGTTGGCGAGAGACCGAGAGCTTGCGGCATGTCCCCTTCGCCCCGTTTTACGGGGAGAAGGTGCCGGTAGGCGGATGAGGGGCGTGCTCCAGATCGAGCTGTCCCGCCTGCGATCACGCAGCCGGCGGATAGAGAAGATCGACGATGTAGCTGGCGTCGAAGCGGGAATCGAGCATGCCGTAGGTGGAGCGCCAGCCGCCGGCAAGCCGCGTCTCGATAAAGGCATCGGCAATGCGCCCTGCCCCAAGCCGATAAAGTTCGGCAGCCCCGGCCGCAAGCGCCAGCTGCTCGACGAGCAGGCGCGCCGCACCCTCATCCTGCTCGCAGAGCGCGATGGCGGCGCGCAGCACGTCGATCGTCTTCTTGCCGGCGGGGCCGAGATCGCGTGCCAGGCCGGCAAAGACCGTCTCGAACAGATCCTTGCCGCGGTTGAGCACACGCAGCACGTCGAGCGCCATGACGTTGCCGGAGCCTTCCCAGATCGCATTGACGGGAGCCTCGCGATAGTGGCGGGCGATCGGACGTTCCTCGATGTAGCCATTGCCGCCGATGCATTCCATCGCTTCATAGATCAAGGCGGGCGCGATCTTGCAGCACCAGTATTTGGCGACCGGCGTCATGACGCGGGCGTAGGCCGCTTCCTCGGCATTGCCGCGCGCCTTGTCGAAGGCATCGGCAAGACGGAAGGACAGTGCGGTGGCGGCGGCAACGTCGAGCGCCATGTCGGCAAGCACGCGCGTCATGATCGGCTGGTTGACGAGCATCTTGCCGAAAACGCTGCGGCCGCGCGTGTGGTGCACGGCCTCGGCGAGCGAGGCGCGCATGATGCCCGACGAGGCCAGAGCGCAATCGAGACGGGTCAGCGTCACCATGTCGAGGATGGTGCGGATGCCGGCATCGGGGCCGCCGAGCAGGAATCCGAACGTGTCGGTGAATTCGACCTCGCAAGAGGCATTGGAGCGATTGCCGACCTTGTCCTTCAGCCGCTGGAACTGCAGACCGTTGGCCGAGCCGTCCTCCAGAAGGCGCGGCACGAGGAAGCAGCCCATGCCCTCCTTGGTCTGCGCCAGCATTATGAAGGCATCGCTCATCGGCGCGGACATGAACCATTTGTGGCCGGAGAGCCGGTAGATGCCTTCGCTGACCTTTTCGGCGGCGCTTCGATTGGCCCTGACATCGGTGCCGCCCTGCTTTTCCGTCATGCCCATGCCGATGGTCACCGCGGACTTCTGCATGGCCGGGCGGTTTGACGAATCATATTTGCGCGACAGGATCTTCGGCGCCCAGTCCTTCTGCACTGCTGGCGAGGCCGAGAGCGCGGCAACCGAGGCGCTGGTCATCGTCAGCGGGCAGAGATGGCCGGTTTCCAGCTGCGCCGTCAGATAGAAGCGCGCGGCGCGAACCTTGTGGGCCTCGTCTTTGGCGTCGGTGTCGGCCTGCGGATCCCAGACGGACGAATGCAGGCCGACAGACATGGAGCGGCGCATCAGCGCGTGCCAGGCGGGATGGAATTCGACGACGTCGAGGCGCTCGCCGCGCGGGCCGTGAGTGCGCAGCTGCGGCGCGCCCTGGTTGGCCATGCGCGCCAGTTCCTGCGCCTCCGGCGAGGTGACGTAGCGGCCGATGTTTTCCAGGTCCTCGCGAATGCCGCGCGGCAGGGCCGCCGTCAGATCGACGATCAGCGGATCGGACCGGTAGGCGTTGATGCCGGACCACAGGCTCGGCTGGTTGAGTTCTGCGAGTTTGTCGTCAGTCCGGTTGGCGGAGGTCATAATTCGCTTCTAGTGTAAGAACCCGGCAAAGGGAAACCGGAAGTTATGATTCGGTTCATTCTGCTCTATCGGAATTCTGGCGAAAATGCATGGGGACATAAGCCTTTGCCCACAGCGCATGCTTGCCCCGGCGGGCCGCACTCTTTATAGACCCGCCAGAGACAGCAAGAGGCAGGGTCATGGTCTTTTTCCCCCACCGCCACCTCATCGGCATCAAGGGCCTCACCGAGCAGGATATCACCTATCTTCTCGACAAGGCCGACGAAGCCGTCAAGATCAGCCGCCAGCGAGAGAAGAAGACGTCGACACTGCGCGGCCTGACGCAGATCAACCTCTTCTTCGAGGCATCGACCCGCACCCAGGCTTCCTTCGAGCTTGCCGGCAAACGGCTCGGCGCCGACGTCATGAACATGTCGGTCGGCAACTCCTCGGTGAAGAAGGGCGAAACGCTGATCGACACGGCGATGACGCTGAATGCGATGCGCCCCGACGTTCTTGTCATCCGCCATTCGAGCGCCGGCGCGGCCGCCCTTCTCGCCCAGAAGGTCTCCTGCTCGGTCGTCAATGCCGGCGACGGCCAGCACGAACATCCGACTCAGGCGCTGCTCGACGCGCTGACGATCCGCCGCGCCAAGGGCAAGCTTTCGCGCATCATCGTGGCGATCTGCGGCGACGTGCTGCATTCGCGGGTGGCGCGCTCCAATATCCTGCTCCTCAATGCGATGGGCGCACGCGTGCGCGTCGTCGCGCCGGCCACCCTCCTGCCCTCCGGCATCGCCGAGATGGGCGTCGAGGTCTTCCACTCGATGCAGGAGGGACTGAAGGACGCCGACGTGGTGATGATGCTGCGGCTGCAGCGCGAGCGCATGTCGGGCGCCTTCGTGCCGTCGGTGCGTGAATATTATCACTTCTATGGACTCGACGCCGAAACGCTGAAAGCGGCGAAAGCCGATGCGCTGGTCATGCATCCAGGTCCGATGAACCGCGGCGTCGAGATCGCCTCCGAGGTCGCCGACGGTCCGCAGAGCGTGATCGCCGAACAGGTGGAAATGGGGGTCGCGGTGCGCATGGCCGTCATGGAGACGCTGCTCGTCTCGCAGAACCAGGGTCCCCGAACCGACGGAATGAAGGCATGAGCAACCCGATCGTCCTCAAGAACGTCCGCATCGTCGATCCCTCGCGCAATCTCGACGAGGTGGGCACGATCATCGCAAAAAACGGCGTCATCCTTGCCGCCGGCAGCGCAGCGCAGAACCAGGGCACGCCGGACGGCGCCGTCGTGCGCGACTGCACTGGCCTCGTCGCGACGCCGGGCCTCGTCGACGCGCGCGTCCATATCGGCGAACCCGGCGGCGAACACCGCGAGACGATCGCCTCGGCAAGCCGGGCGGCCGCGGCCGGCGGCGTCACCTCGATCATCATCATGCCGGACACAGATCCCGTCATCGACGACATCGCACTCGTCGAATTCGTCAAGAAGACGGCGCGCGATACCGCCGCCGTCAAGGTCTATCCGGCCGCCGCCATCACCAAGCATCTTGCCGGCGAGGAAATGACCGAGATCGGCCTGCTGATGCAGGCGGGCGCCGTCGCCTTTACCGATGCCCATTCCAGCGTTCACGATACTCAGGTGCTGCGCCGGATCATGACCTATGCACGTGAATTCGGCGCCGTCGTCTGCTGTGAAACGCGCGACAAATATCTCGGCGCCAACGGCGTCATGCACGAGGGGCTTTTCGCCAGCTGGCTCGGGCTCTCCGGCATTCCGAGAGAAGCCGAGCTCATCCCGCTCGAACGCGATCTCCGGATCGCCGAGCTGACGCGGGGGCGTTATCACGCCGCGATGATTTCGGTGCCGCAATCGGTTGAGGCGATCGAGCTTGCCCGCAGCCGCGGCGCCAAGGTGACCTCGGGCATCTCGATCAACAATCTGGCGCTCAACGAGAACGACATCGGCGAATACCGCACCTTCTTCAAGCTCTATCCGCCGCTGCGCCCGGAGGACGACCGGGTCGCCATGGTCGACGCGCTGGCGCGCGGCACGATCGATATCATCGTCTCCTCGCATGACCCGCAGGATGTCGATACCAAGCGCCTGCCCTTCGGCGAGGCGGCGGATGGCGCGGTGGGCCTCGAAACCATGCTGGCGGCGGCCCTCAGGCTTCACCACGGCGGCCAGGTCAGCCTGATGCGCCTGATCGACGCCATGTCCACTCGCCCGGCGGAGATTTTCGGCCTGGATGCCGGCACGCTGAAGCCGGGTGCTGCCGCCGATATCACGCTGATCGATCTCGATGAGCCTTGGCTTGTCGCCAAAGACATGCTTCTCTCCCGCTCGAAGAACACGCCGTTCGAGGATGCGCGTTTCAGCGGGCGGGCGGTCGCGACATACGTCTCGGGAAAGCTTGTCCACGCACTTTAGGACCGGCTGGACCGAGGACAGGCCATCGGAGGGCCGAGGGGGCATATGTTATCCAATCTCATGTCATGGCAGATCACGCTGCCGATCGCACTTGCCGCCGCCGTCATCGGCTATCTCCTCGGCTCCATTCCTTTCGGCCTGATCCTCACGCGCGCGGCCGGCCTCGGCGATGTGCGCAGCATCGGCTCCGGCAATATCGGCGCGACCAATGTGCTCAGAACCGGAAACCGGAAGCTCGCCGCGGCGACGCTCTTGCTCGATGCGCTGAAGGCATCGGCGGCAGCCTGGATCGTCGGCTATTTCCTCGGTGAAGAGGCCGCGATCATCGCCGGCTTCTTCGCCTTCATCGGCCATCTCTTCCCCGTCTGGATCGGCTTCAAGGGCGGCAAGGGCGTCGCCACCTATATCGGCACCCTTCTCGGCGTCGCACCGATCATGGTGGTGCTCTTCGCCGCCGTCTGGCTGGCGGTCGCCGTCACCACCCGCTATTCCTCGCTGTCGGCGCTCGTCGCCATGCTCGTCATTCCGGTCGCCCTGTTGATCCTTGGCAATGAAAAGGTTGCGGCGGTCATGGCGATCATGACTGTCATCTCCTACTGGAAGCATAGGGCCAATATCTCCCGGCTGATGGGCGGGACGGAAAACAAGATCGGGGCGAAGGGATAATGGACGCGCAGCGCGCGGGACCAAAAGGCACGGTGCTGAGCGAACGGCAAAGAATTGCCTGGCTCCGCCTGATCCGTTCCGACAATGTCGGCCCCGCGACCTTCCGCGACCTCATCAATCATTTCGGTTCGGCTGAAGCGGCACTTGCGGCGCTGCCGGAGCTTTCGGCGCGTGGCGGCGCGACGCGGGCAATCCGCATTGCAAGCGAAGCCGAGGCGCATCGGGAACTGGAGGTGGCGCATCGTTTCGGCGCCCGCTTCGTCGGCATCGGCGAGCCGGACTATCCGCAGGCGCTGAAACAGATCGACGGCGCGCCGCCGCTTCTTGCCGTCAAGGGCGCGCTTGCCGCCGGCAAACGGCCGGCCGTCGGCATTGTCGGCTCGCGCAACGCCTCGATCTCCGGGGCGAAATTCGCGGCAATGGTGGCGCGCGACTGCGGTCGGGCGGGTTACACCGTGGTTTCCGGCCTGGCGCGCGGCATCGACACGGCAGCGCACCGGGCAAGCCTCGAGACAGGCACGATCGCGGCCCTTGCCGGCGGCCTCGACAAGCCCTATCCGCCGGAGAATCACGGCCTCATCGAGGAGATCGCCGGCGGCAACGGCTTGGCGGTCAGCGAAATGCCGTTCGGCTGGGAGCCCCGCGCCCGCGATTTTCCGCGCCGGAACCGGCTGATAGCCGGCATCGCGCTCGGTCTCGTGGTCGTCGAAGCGGCGACGCGCTCGGGCTCACTGATCACCGCACGCCTTGCCGGCGAGTTCGGCCGCCTGGTGTTTGCCGTGCCCGGCTCGCCGCTCGATCCGCGCTGTCAAGGCACCAACGGCCTGCTGAAGGACGGCGCTTCGATCGTTACCGAACCTGCCGATGTTATCGAGGCCCTGGCGCCGCTGGCGCAGCTCGAGCTGTTCCCCTCGTCGAGGGCGGAGGAGCCGGCAGGCGAGAGCAAGCCAATAACGATGCCGCCCGGCGCTTCAGACCGGATGCGCATCATCGATGCGCTCGGGCCGACGCCCGTCGAGATCGACGACGTCATCCGCCACACCGGCCTTCCGGCATCCGCCGTTTATCTCATTCTTCTGGAACTCGACATATCAGGCCGGCTGCATCGGCATCAGGGCGGCCTCGTTTCGCTTTCCGACTGAGCTTTGCGCGATAAAAGAGAGCCGTCTCCAGAGTTGCAGTAGCCGCGTGTCGAATTCAACAGGCGCGCTATCTCAAATTGTATTCAGTGCACAATCTTCCCTCGATTGCACCGTACGCAAGAAGTAAAATTGTAGCAAACCCCTTGACCGCAGCGAATTCCCTGTCCATGTCGGAGGGCCAGTATCCAAGTTGCGCTGCGTGTTGCGCTGGCTTCCACGCCGGCGCGGAGTCTTTTTTAGAGAATCATCATGAATGTTGTAGTGGTGGAATCGCCTGCCAAGGCCAAGACGATCAACAAGTATCTGGGTTCGGGATACAAAGTGCTCGCTTCCTTCGGCCATGTGCGCGATCTGCCTGCCAAGGATGGCTCGGTCCTCCCCGATCAGGATTTCGAAATGCTCTGGGAGGTCGACGGCGCCTCGGCCAAGCGGATGAAGGACATTGCCGACGCGGTGAAATCCTCCGACGGCCTGTTTCTGGCAACCGACCCGGATCGCGAAGGCGAAGCGATTTCCTGGCACGTCCTCGACATGCTGAACAAGAAGCGGGTGCTGAACGGCAAGTCGGTCAAGCGCGTCGTCTTCAACGCGATCACCAAGAAGGCGGTGCTCGACGCGATGGCCGACCCGCGCGACATCGACGTACCGCTGGTCGACGCCTATCTGGCGCGCCGTGCGCTTGACTATCTCGTCGGCTTCAATCTTTCGCCGGTGCTATGGCGCAAGCTGCCCGGCGCGCGTTCGGCCGGACGCGTCCAGTCGGTGGCGCTTCGTCTGGTCTGCGACCGTGAATCCGAGATCGAGCGCTTCATTTCGGAAGAGTATTGGAATCTCTCCGCACTTCTGAAGACGCCGCGCGGCGACGAGTTCGAGGCAAGACTGGTTTCGGCGAACGGCAAACGGCTGCCGCCGCGCGCCATCGGCAACGGCGAGGATGCCGGCCGCCTCAAGGCATTGCTCGAAGGCGCGAGCTATGTCGTCGACACCGTCGAGGCGAAGCCGGTCAAGCGCAACCCGGGACCGCCGTTTACGACCTCGACACTGCAGCAGGCCGCCTCCTCCAATCTCGGCTTCTCCGCGTCGCGCACCATGCAGATCGCCCAGAAGCTCTATGAAGGCGTCGATATTGGCGGCGAGACGGTCGGCCTCATCACCTATATGCGAACCGACGGCGTGCAGATGGCGCCCGAGGCGATCGACGCGGCCCGGCGCGCCATCCTCGACCAGTTCGGCGAACGCTATCTGCCTGAGAAAGCGCGCTTCTATTCGACCAAGGCGAAAAACGCCCAGGAGGCGCACGAGGCGATCCGTCCGACCGATTTCTACCGCTCGCCCGATCGCCTGCGCAAATTCCTCGACGCCGACCAGATCCGGCTCTACGAGTTGATCTGGAAGCGTGGTATCGCCAGCCAGATGGCGTCGGCCGAGATCGAGCGCACAACGGCTGAAATCACCGCCGACAACAAGGGCGAGAAAGCCGGCCTGCGCGCCGTCGGCTCGGTCATCCGCTTCGACGGCTTCATTGCCGCCTATACCGACCAGAAGGAGGACGGCGAGCAGAGCGACGACGGCGACGAGGATGGTCGTCTGCCGGAGATCAATGCGCGCGAGACGCTCGCCAAGCAGAAGATCAATTCGACGCAGCATTTCACCGAACCGCCGCCGCGTTATTCGGAAGCCTCGCTGATCAAGAAAATGGAAGAGCTCGGCATCGGCCGCCCCTCCACCTACGCGGCGACGCTGGCGACGCTGCGCGACCGCGACTATGTGGCGATCGACAAGCGCAAGCTGATCCCGCAAGCCAAGGGCCGGCTGGTGACCGCCTTCCTCGAGAGCTTCTTCACCAAATATGTCGAATACGACTTCACGGCCGACCTCGAGGAAAAGCTCGACCGGATTTCGGCTGGCGAGTTGAACTGGAAGCAGGTGCTGCGCGACTTCTGGAAGGATTTTTTCGCGCAGATCGAGGACACCAAGGAATTGCGTGTCACCAACGTGCTCGATTCGCTGAACGAGGCGCTGGCGCCGCTGGTCTTCCCGAAGCGCGAAGATGGCAGCGACCCCAGAATCTGCCAGGTCTGCGGCACAGGCAACCTGTCGCTGAAGCTCGGCAAATACGGCGCCTTCGTCGGCTGCTCGAATTATCCGGAATGCAACTACACCCGTCAGCTCTCCTCCGAAAACGGCGGAGAAGCGGAAGGGGTCGCCCTCAACGAGCCGAAGAACCTCGGCACCGATCCGACGACAGGCGAAGAATTGACGCTGCGCTCGGGCCGCTTCGGCCCCTATATCCAGCGCGGCGACGGCAAGGACGCCAAACGCGCGTCGCTGCCGAAGGGCTGGAAGCCGGAGGATATCGATTATGAAAAGGCGATGGCGCTGATCTCGCTGCCGCGCGATATCGGCAAACATCCCGAAACCGGCAAGATGATTTCATCGGGCATCGGCCGCTACGGACCGTTCCTTCTGCATGACGGTTCCTACGCCAATCTGGAAAGCGTCGAGGACGTGTTCTCGGTCGGCCTCAACCGCGCCGTGACCGTCATCGCTGAAAAGGCGAACAAGGCGCCGGGCCGCGGTGCCCGCGGCACGCCGGCGGCGCTGAAGACGCTCGGCGATCATCCCGACGGCGGCGCCATCACCGTTCGCGACGGCAAATACGGCCCCTATGTCAACTGGGGCAAGGTCAACGCGACCCTGCCGAAGGGCAAGGATCCGCAGGCGATCACCGTCGAGGAAGCGCTGGCGCTGATCATTGAAAAGGCCGGCAAGGCACCCGCCGGAAAACCGACAAGGGCGAAAGCCAAGCCGAAGGCGGCTGCGGCCGAAGCCAAGACCACCAAGACGGCCGCCAAGCCGAAGGCAACGAAGGCGAAAGCGCCGGCGAAATCGAAAAAGGGCTGAGGTGAGCAGGATACCGCGCGACAGAACGAACCCTGCGGGCAAGCGCCCGGGCAAGATCGGCCGCACAGGCAAGGATGCTCCCGCTGTCGAGCCGCTGAACATTGTCCATGGCGCGCTGCCCTCGCGCGAGGTGATCCTGCGCTTCATCGCCGATCATCCGCAGAAGGCCTCGAAGCGTGAACTCGCCAAGGCCTTCGGGCTGAAGGGCGACAGCCGCGTCGAGCTCAAGCATCTGCTGCAGGAGCTCGAACAGGAAGGCATGCTGCAGAAGAGCCGCAAGTCGCTCATCCGTCCCGGCGCCCTTCCGCCCGTCACCGTTCTCGATATCACCACGCGCGACAAGGACGGCGACCTCATCGGCCGGCCGGCGGAATGGCCCGAGGAGCAAGGTGTCGCGCCTGCCGTCGCTATCCGCCAGCAATCGCCGGCAGGCCGCCAGGGCAAGGGCAAGGCGCCCGTCGCCGGCCTCGGCGACCGTATCCTGGCGAAGATCTTCCCGGCCGTCGATCGCGGCGGTCCGGCCTATACGGCGCGGATCATCAAGGTGATCGACAGGCGCCGCGGCGCCTCGATGGGGGTCTTCCGCACGGCGCCCGGCGGAGGCGGCCGCCTGCTGCCAATCGAGCGGCGCGGCGAGGAGATGGTGATCGATCCCGATTTCACCGGTGGTGCTGCGGATGGCGACTTGGTCGAGATCGAAATCGCCCGGCTCGGCCGCTTCGGCCTGCCGCGCGCCAAGGTTCTCTCCGTCGTCGGCTCCGTCGGCTCGGAAAAGGCGATCTCGATGATCGCCATCCATGCCCACGGCATCCCGCATATCTTTCCCCCCGCCGTGATGGCCGAGGCGGAAGCAGCAAAACCGGCGACGATGTCGCATCGTGAGGACTGGCGCGACGTGCCGCTGATCACCATCGATCCGGCCGACGCCAAGGACCATGACGACGCCGTCTATGCCGAGCTCGACCCCTCCCCCGACAATCCCGGCGGCGTCATTGTCACCGTCGCGATCGCCGACGTCTCCTGGTATGTCCGGCCCAATTCGCCGCTCGACCGGGAGGCCCTGAAGCGCGGCAACTCGGTCTATTTCCCGGATCGGGTCGTGCCGATGCTGCCGGAGCGCATCTCCAACGATCTCTGCTCGCTGAAGGAAGGCGTCGACCGCCCAGCGCTTGCGGTGCGCATGCGCTTCTCCGGCGAAGGCCGCAAGATCGGCCATACGTTTCATCGCATCATGATGAAGAGCGCCGCCAAGCTTTCCTACCAGCAGGCGCAGGCGGCGATCGACGGCAATCCGGACGACAAGACCGGACCGATGCTCGAGCCGATCCTGAAGCCGCTCTGGCACGCCTACGAGGTGATGAAGCGCGGACGCGACCGGCGTCAGCCGCTGGAACTCGACATGCCGGAACGCAAGATCCTGCTGAAGCCCGACGGCACGGTCGATCGTGTCTTCGTGCCGCCGCGGCTCGACGCGCACAAGCTGATCGAGGAGATGATGATCCAGGCGAACGTCGCCGCCGCCGAGACGCTTGAAAAGAAGCGCCAGGCCCTGGTCTACCGCATCCACGACGGCCCGACGCTTGCCAAGCAGGAAGTCCTGCGCGAGTTCCTGGCGACCCTCGGCATCTCGCTCGCCAAAGGCGGCAACGTGCGCGCCAACAGCTTCAACGGCATTCTGGCGAAGGCGGAGGGCACGGCGCACCAGACCATGGTCAACGAGATGGTGCTGCGCTCGCAGAGCCAGGCGATCTACAGCCCCGAGAATATCGGCCATTTCGGCCTCAACCTGATGAAGTACGCCCACTTCACCTCACCGATTCGCCGCTACGCCGATCTCATCGTGCATCGGGCGCTCGTCGGCTCGCTCGGCTTCGGCGAGGGCGGCATCACGCCGGACGAAGAAGCCGCTCTCGACGATATCGCCGCGGAAATTTCGACCTTCGAGCGCCGGGCGATGGCGGCCGAGCGCGAGACCATCGACCGGCTGATCGCCCATCACTTGAGCACCCGGGTCGGCGAAGAATTTGCGGGCCGTGTCTCGGGGGTGACGAAATCCGGGCTTTTCATCGCTCTGCCGGACTATGGCGCCGATGGTTTCGTCCCTATATCAACGCTCGGCAGCGACTACTTCATCTACGACGAGGCGCATCAGGCGCTCTCGGGTGAACGCACGGGGCTCGGCTATCGGCTCGGCGACAGCGTTACCGTGAAGCTTGCCGAGGCGATTCCGCTTGCCGGCGCGTTGCGTTTCGAAATGCTGAGTGAGGGACGCGAGATGCCGACGGCGGTGCGCTCTTTCCATAAGGCCGGCCGCCGCGACAGAGGCCAGGTCCGCAAGAAACCCGGCACGAGGCCGCCGCGCGGACGGCGTTAATGCATCTCACGGCATCGAGCCTCATTCAGGAGCCCTACGCCTTCGGGCTGAAAAGGAACATGCGATGGGAACCCAGACCGATCCAACGGTCCGCTACGGGGGCACGCCCGAGATCGAACGTCCGCTCCGGCGCTCGATCCTGCGCGGGCTGATGAACCGCTGTCCGGCCTGCGGCGACGGCAAGCTCTTTCGCGCTTTCCTGAAACCGGTCGATCACTGCGCTGCCTGCGGCGAGGCGATGCATCATCATCGCGCGGACGACCTGCCGCCCTATATCGTCATCCTCGTCCTCGGCCATGTCCTGGTCGGTGGCTACATGTTGACTGACATGACTTTCGTTCTACCGGTATGGGTTCATCTCGCCATCTGGGCGCCGATCACCGTCGTCACCGCGCTTGCCTCGATCCAGCCGATCAAAGGCGGCGTCATCGGCCTGCAGTGGGCGCTGCGCATGCACGGTTTCGGTGGGGAGAGCGATGACCACGATGATTACGACCTTCCGCGACGGCCGGATTGAATGCCTTCACCTTCCAGACATATTTAACGTGTAGTGGCTGCCCTCCACCGACCACTACCGAACGCGGGCGTCGTCGATCCTCAACGACTTGACATGGTAAGCTTTTCTTGTCTGAACAGGCTTTACATTCCGCAGGCGGTCACTCACATCGGAAATACTGCGAAACGCTGCTCGTCACTGGGATTTGGCACGCCCGTGTCTTTCTATGCGAAGCGACCGGCCGATTCGCTCGCGAAGCTTTCTAAGGATGGATAAATGTCTCAGCCGAGAAACGGCACACCGGGCGATCTCGAAGAAATCCATTGGCCTTCTCTGGTGGCAGCCATCTCGTCGATATCAGCCGTCGGTATCGCAATCGGTCTCGGGCTTCCGCTGCTCAGCATCATCCTCGAAAAACGCGGCATCTCATCGACCCTGATCGGGCTCAATACGGCGATGGCAGGCATTGCGGCGATGGCCGCGGCGCCCGTTACCACCAAGCTCGCGCATATATACGGTGTTGCGCCGACAATGCTTTGGGCTGTGGTGATTTCAGCGCTGAGCGCGCTCGGTTTCTACTATGCCCAGGATTTCTGGATGTGGTTTCCGCTGCGTTTCGCCTTCCACGGCGCAACGACGACGCTGTTCATCCTCTCCGAATTCTGGATCAACGCCGCCTCGCCGCCGTCCAAGCGCGGATTCGTTCTCGGTATTTATGCGACCGTGCTTTCCCTGGGCTTTGCCGCCGGGCCGCTGCTCTTTTCGTTGCTCGGCAGCGACGGCATCCTCCCGTTCCTGGTCGGCGCCGGCGCCATCCTGCTTGCCGCCATTCCGATCTTCATCGCCCGGTACGAAAGCCCGGTGCTCGAGGAAAAGCCGGAGCTGCATTTCATGCGCTACGTGTTCCTGGTTCCGACGGCGACGGCGGCCGTTTTCATCTTCGGCGCCGTCGAAGCCGGCGGGCTGTCGCTCTTCCCAATCTTTGCCGTGCGCGCCCATTTTACCGAATCGCAGGCAGCACTTCTGCTGACCATGATGGGCGTCGGCAACGTCATCTTTCAGATACCGCTCGGCCTGCTTTCGGACCGCATCCCCGACAAGCGGCCGCTTCTGGCCGGCATGGCGCTGATGGGCTTCATCGGCTCGATGATGCTGCCGTTGCTGGTCGACAACTGGCTGCTGATGGCCGGGCTCCTGCTTTTCTGGGGCGGCTGCGTCTCCGGCCTCTATACGGTCGGCCTCAGCCATCTCGGCTCGCGTCTGACCGGTTCCGACCTTGCTGCGGCCAATGCCGCCTTCGTCTTCTGTTATGCGATGGGAACCGTAGCCGGGCCGCAGGCGATCGGCGCAGCGATCGATGTGGCCGGAAATAACGGTTTCGCCTGGGCGATTGCCGCCTTCTTCGGCTTTTACGCCATGCTTTCCGGCATCAGATTGATGTTCATTCGAAAACGGACTTGACTTTTCGGGCGGGATTCGTAGTTTCGCGCCAGAATTTGCCGTGGAGCCCCATCCGGCTTCCACGGCTTTCATTTTCTTAAAGGCAGGACGACCATGGCCAAGGCTACAACAATCAAGATCAAGCTGCTGTCGACAGCCGACACCGGTTTCTTCTACGTCACGACGAAGAACAGCCGTACGATGACGGACAAGATGACGAAGACGAAGTATGACCCGATTGCTAAGAAGCATGTCGAGTTCAAGGAAACCAAGATCAAGTAAATCACTTGGCCTGACGGATTTCAAAAAAGCGCGCGCCTTCGGGTTGCGCGTTTTTTATTGTCCGGAACGACCGCGTTTGAGAGATGATAGCGCAAACAAGAAACGCCGCCCTTCCATCTTCGGGAAGTGACGGCGTTTTCCTGAAAGGGGGTCGGCCAGCATGCAAAACGGCACGAGGAACCGTTATGACTTGCCTACTAGCCGACCGACCCCACGACCCAGGAGATGCGGCGGACCTGAGCATCATGGGGTATCGGACCGCTCCTCCATGGGAGCGCTTCTGTTATGAAGCCGATAATTTGCGCAGAAATGAAAGAAAATCAACAAATTCTTAATGATGAATTTTCTCAGCTTGATTCTATGGTTAAAAGTCCAGTTTTGGCACACACAAAGATTTGACGCCTCTGCTTGCCTCGGAAGCCTAGTGCCGAACGCCGAGAAGAAATTCGACAATATAACTTAATAACTTAAACCGCCCCTCCCCTTACGTGAGGTGACGCCGCCGCACTCTATTTGACCCTCTTGTCAGCAGACATTCTTTTATAGTCCCCATTTCATTCCGAGCGCCGCCCGTCATTCCAGAAACTGTCGCACTCCGCCGTTATCCACAGCAACGCCTGGAGTCCATTTTTGGGCTAGCAAGTTGCGAAATTTTCGGCCTGCGTCGCGTGGGCGAAGCTTAAAAATCGGGTAATAATTCGCTTACGGCAGTGGAAAACCCGCAAATGGCCGTAAAGCGTGCGGGTGATTCGTCAGGCAGCGGCGGCAACCACACGATTGCGGCCAGTATTCTTGGCCTCGTAAAGAGCAAGATCGGCCTGCTTCATCAGCTGGTCCGGGGTCAGCACCGAGCCAATCCGAGAGGCGAGGCCGAAGGAAGCGGTGACGTTCAGCGCTTCTCCGGAGTGCTTCAGCATGAAAGGGGCGCTCTCGACCGCAGCGCGCAAGCGCTCGGCGACAGCGGCGGCCACTTCCGGCGATGTGTCCGGCATGGCAACGACGAACTCTTCCCCGCCGTAGCGGCAGGCGAGATCGGCGCCGCGGATGGTCGAACGGACGCGGTTTGCGAATTCGCGCAGGACTTCGTCGCCGCCGTCATGGCCGTAAGTGTCATTCACCTGCTTGAAACGGTCGATATCTGTGATCAGCACCGAAAGCGGACGGCCCCGCGCCATCGAGCGATTGAAGAGCACGCTCAGGTGATTGTCGAGATAGCGCCTGTTGTAAAGTCCGGTCAGGGGGTCGGTCACAGCAAGCTCGATCGTCTGCTTGACGCTGGCGCGCAGACGGTCGTTATAGCGCTTGCGACGGATCTGCGTCAGGCTGCGGGCGACCAGCTCGTTCGGATCGACGGGACGGATGATGTAATCGTTGACGCCGAGATCGAGGGCGCGCACGACCATCTCGTCAGCCCCCTGCTCGGTGATGATCAGGATCGGCAGGAAGCGTGTGCGCTCCAGCGATCGCAATTGCGAGCAGAGACGAAGCGGATCGTAATCGTCGAAATTGGCGTTGACGATGACGAGGTCGAAGACGTTCTCGGCTGCTTCGAAAAGAGCTGCCTGCGGATCGGAGAGGGCGAGCACATCGGCCACGGGCTTCAGCGCCCTAACGATTCGTTCCTGCGAATTGGCGCGGCCATCGACCAGCAGCACATGGCCGGCCTCGTCGGAGCGGCCCTCGCCTGCCCGCATCAGGTCACCCATGCCCATCGTATGGGCGGTGTCGGCGCGGATGCGCAGCTCATCGCTCAACGTCTTCAGCCGCAGCAGGCTCTTTACCCGCGAGATCAGCTGCAGATCATTGACCGGTTTGGTGAGGAAATCGTCGGCGCCGGCCTTCAGACCACGCACGCGATCGGCCGGCTGGTCGAGTGCTGTGACCATGACGACGGGGATATGGGCGGTCTTCTGGCTGGCCTTCAGCCGCTCGCAGACCTCGAAACCATCGATGCCGGGCATCATGATGTCGAGCAGGATCAGATCGACCTGATTGCGCTCGCAGATTGCCAGCGCCTCGTGGCCGTCGGCGGCGGTCATCACGTCGAAATACTCCGCGAGCAGCCGCGCTTCGAGCAGCTTCACGTTGGCCGGAATATCGTCAACCACCAGTATTCGCGCAGTCATAAGCGTCTTTCCGATGCGTCAGGCATCGCCCAGATAGGTCTTGATCGTCTCGATGAATTTCGGAACCGAGATCGGCTTGGAAACATAGGCCTCGCAGCCGCCCTGGCGGATCCGCTCCTCGTCGCCCTTCATCGCGAAAGCCGTGACGGCGATAACGGGAATCACGTGCAGCTCGTCGTCTTCCTTCAGCCATTTGGTGACTTCCAGGCCAGAGACCTCGGGAAGCTGGATATCCATGAGGATGAGGTCGGGGCGATGTTTGCGCGCCAGATCGAGCGCCTCCATGCCGTTTCGCGTCTGGATCGTGGTATAGCCGGACGCCTCGATGAGGTCGCGAAAGAGCTTCATGTTAAGCTCGTTATCTTCTACAATCATCACCTGTTTGGGCATGACAAGCTGTCCCTACGTCCGTTCGCGCAGCGGTTCGTCCCATGAGAAAGACACATGCGGATGAAGAGCTCCGTGAAACCGATAGCGCACGCTAGCGGTATTTGGTTGAAGAAAAGGTAACTTACCCCTCGAAATGCAAAGCAACTTCAAGACTTCGAAACAACTGGCGGCCGACCCGCACGAGACGGCGATCGCCGTACTCGGCTGGCTTGCCGACGATCCCGACATGTTCGGCCGCTTCCTCGCGCTCACCGGCGTGGCGCCGGAACAGGTGCGCGGCGCCGTCAACGATCCGGGCTTCCTCTCCGGCATGATGGATTTCCTGATGAACCACGAACCGACGGCGATGGCCTTCTGCGCGGCGAGCGGCCTCAGCCCGGAGACGGTGACCGCCGCCTGGCGGCACTTCTCCTCGCCGGGTCTCGATTCCGGGGAATACTGAGCGTGGCCGACCTCGATATTTCGCAGATCCGCCTCGGCGAGCGGCCGCTGATCGTCTGTGACGTCGACGATGTGGTGCTGCAGTTCATCGATCCGTTCCAGCTTTTCCTTCAAAGCCTGGGTCATGAGTTCCTGCCGCGATCGTTCCGGCTGCACGGCAACATCATCTCGACAGCGGACGGTGCGGAGATCGAGGGCAACCAGGTCAGCCGGCTGATCGAAGAGTTTTTCGAAGCGCAGGAACTGTGGCAGACGCCGGTCGACCACGTCGTCGACACGCTCGGCCGGCTGTCGCAGGCGGCCGATATCCTTTTCCTGACGGCGATGCCGCCACGGTTCCAGGATCAGCGCCGCCGCCTGCTGGACCGCGCCGGTCTGGTCTTTCCGCTGCTTGCCACCGAGCAGCCCAAGGGGCCGATCGTTCACGCGTTGCATGCCAGCCGCTCCTTTCCCGTCGCCTTTATCGACGATATGGCGCACAATCTGCATTCCGTCAGGGAACACGTGGCCGATTGCCTGCTCATTCATCTGATGCCGGATTCACCGGTCCATCGTTTCGCGCCGCCAGCCGCCGACGACATCACCCGCGCCATCGACTGGGCGCATGCCGCTGAACTGATCGAGGCGCATTTCCTTTCCGGCGCGTTCAGTCGCGCAATTCCAGCCGCATGAGCGGCCGCCCGTCCTTGCGCCTTGCCACAGTCTCGAACCCGGCGGCATCAAAGATCGCTGTCGAACCGATGCAGAGCGTCACGGATTTCGACTGCTTCACGTGGTCGATCGGACAGGCTTCCAGCAGCCGTGCGCCCTGGCGCCTGGCGAGATCGACCGCGCCGGCGAGCAGCCGATGGCTCATTCCCTTGCCGCGCAGCCTGGGCAGCAGGAAGAAGCAGCTGACGGCCCAGATCGACGGATCATGCGCATCGCCCTCTTCCAGCGGCCGCGAAACCGTGCGCGGCGAGTTGAACTGCGGCACGTCGTGGCGTGGCCCGACCTGCACCCAGGCGACGGGCTCGCCACCGTCATAACAGAGGATGCCCGGCGGCGGCCCTGCCTCGATCCGCTCCCGCATATGCGCCTTGCGCTCGTCGCCCGCCATTTTCGTCCTCACCGCATGGGGCAGACGCAGCGCCACGCACCAGCAATTGTAGAAAGCGCCCTGCGGCCCGAACAGGGTTTCGAAATCCCGCCAGCGTTCCGCCGTCACCGGCTCGAAACGAAGATCGTTATCCAAAGGCAAAGCTCCCCCTGCTCTTGAGACTCGTCAGCTTAAGGCGTAGTGTCGCAACGTTCAACCTTTGTTCTCACCATGACGCCCACGCCTGACAAGACACCCGGCTTCTGTCGCGACTGCCTTGCCGAGCAGAAGGGTGAGGCGCGCCGTTGCACATCCTGCGGCAGTCCTCGTCTGGTGCGCCATCGCGAGCTCCATGCGCTGACGCTGGCGCATATCGATTGCGACGCCTTCTACGCGGCTGTCGAGAAGCGCGACAATCCTGAGCTTGCCGACAAGCCCGTCATCATCGGCGGCGGCAAACGCGGCGTCGTCTCCACCGCCTGCTATATCGCCCGCATCCACGGTGTGCGCTCGGCGATGCCGATGTTCAAGGCGCTGGAGGCATGCCCTCAGGCCGTCGTCATTCGTCCTGACATGGAGAAATATGTTCGGGTCGGGCGCCAGGTGCGGGCGTTGATGCAGGATCTGACACCGCTGGTGCAGCCGCTGTCGATCGACGAGGCCTTTCTGGAGCTTGGCGGCACCGAGCGGCTGCATCACGACCCCCCGGCACGCACGCTCGCCAAATTCGCCCGGCGCGTCGAAGGGGAGATTGGCATTACCGTCTCGGTCGGGCTTTCCTATTGCAAATTCCTCGCCAAGGTCGCTTCCGACCTGCAGAAGCCACGCGGCTTTTCCGTCATCGGCCGCGAAGAAGCGGTCGAATTCCTGGCGCCGCGGCCCGTCACCACGATCTGGGGTGTCGGCAAGGCCCTTGCCGCGACGCTGGAAGCGGATGGCATCCGCACCATCAGCCAGTTGCAGCAGATGGAGGAGAACGACCTGATGCGCCGCTACGGCAGCATCGGCCAGCGGCTCGCCCGCCTGTCGCGCGGTATCGACGACCGCGAGGTGCATCTCAACGATGCCGCCAAGAGCGTCTCGGCCGAGACGACCTTCTTCGACGACATCTCGCGCTACGACGACCTAGTGCCGATCCTGCGCAATCTTTCCGAAAAGGTCTCCTGGCGCCTGAAGAAAGGCGACATCGCCGGCCACACCGTCGTGCTGAAGATGAAGAGCGCCGACTTCAAGACGCGCACCCGCAACCGTAAGCTCGAGGACCCGACCCAACTGGCCGACAGGATCTTCCGCATCGGGCTCGAGCTCCTCGAAAAGGAGACGGACGGCACGAAATTCCGCCTGATCGGCATCGGTGTCACCGACCTCGGCGATGCCGCCCGCGCCGATCCGCCCGATCTCATCGACCGGCAGTCGGGCCGGCGGGCGGCGGCCGAAGCGGCGATGGACAAGCTGCGCGACAAGTTCGGCAAGAACACGGTCGAGACCGGCTACACCTTCGGCAGCAACAAGCGCGATCAATAAAGCGTGTCGCGATCCTTCAGATTCGCTTGTCACGCTTTAGGTCTTTATTTTCTCGCATGTCTTTATCGCAAAACCCCGCACACTTTTGCGAGACATGCCCTCACACGTGAGTCGGGCAACTGGCTCAGCCTATAAAATCTTCCTTAAACTTCGTCCCATAATGTGCCGGACCAGTATTGCGTATGGTTGGGTATCATGGTCTCGCGTTTCGTCTTCGGCCTCGGCTTGCTGTCGGCCACCGCACTCGTGCACCCTGCTTTTGCCGCGGATGTGCGCACGCTGCAGATCTTCGTTTCGAAGAACAATCAGTCGCTTGCGGTCTATGACGGCACCGAGGTCGTCGCGACCTCGAAGGTCTCGACGGGCAAGGACGGCCACACGACGCCGAGCGGCATCTTCTCGGTGCTCGAAAAGCGGAAATACCACGAATCCAATCTCTATTCGGCCGCTCCGATGCCCTTCATGCAAAGGCTGACCTGGTCTGGCATCGCGCTGCATGAATCGAATTCCGTGCCGCGCTATCCGGCTTCGCACGGCTGCGTGCGCATGCCCGGGGCCTTTGCAAAGATACTCTATGGGATGACCGAGCCCGGCATTCCCGTCATCATCAGTGACGGCGAGCTGGCGCCGCAGCCGATCGACCATCCGACGCTTTTCCATCCCGATGCGCCGGCGGCGATGCCGCTGCTTTCGGATGTCGAATTGCGGCCATCCATGCCTGACAGCCCGCAAAAGCCGGTGCAGGTGGCGATGAACGATACCGCCGCTATGCCGATGCCGATGGCAACGCTCGAAATCGAGCCGCCAACCGAGCCGATCAGCATCCTCATCACGCGCCGGACGCTGCGCGAGACGGTGATCGACATTCAGACCCTTCTGAACCAGCTCGGCTTTTCCGCCGGCGATCCGGACGGCTTGCTCGGCCCGGCGACCGTGCAGGCGGTTACGGCCTTCAAGACGCTGCGTTCGGGGGAATTTGCCGGAGACAGGAGCCTGATCTCCGACAGGCTGCTAAAAGCCGTCTATGCCGCGGCCGGCAAGGGCGAGCCAGCGAACGGCGTCATCATGGTGCGGAGGGCGTTTAAGCCGGTCTTCGAGGCGCCGGTGACGATCGCCGATCCGGGGATGGCGCTCGGCACGCATTTCTTCACCCTGCACGCGATCGACGAAAAGGCCGGCACGGCGGACTGGCTCGGCATCACGCTCGAAAACAATCTCTCCCGCGAGACGATGAAGCGGCTCGGGATCAGCAATCAGGAAAGCTCGATCGTCACCGGCAAGCCGATTGCCCGTTCGCTGAGCCGGATTTCCATCCCCGAGGAGACGCGCCGCAAGATCGACGCGCTGATCGCGCCCGGCTCGACGCTGACGATCTCCGATACCGGCCTCGGCCGGGAGACCGGCGAAGGCACGAATTTCATCACCATTACCCGCGGCTGACGGCCATCACCCCGGGCGCGAGGCGCGTCACCTTGGGTAAGGTGCATTACCCTAGGCGATCCACTTCGCCGCTGGCGATCCACCTCGCCGCTGGAGATCTACTTCGCCCCAGGGCGATCTGCGTCTCTATCACACAAGCTCGACGTCGACGACGCCGGGGGCAGCGCGAAGGGCGGCGGCGATCTCAGGGGTGATGCGGTATTTCTCCGGCAGCGCCACTTCGACCTCGCGCTTGCCCTCTTCCTTGATGACGATGAAGGAAACCAGGCCGTCGCCCTTGGCGTTGAGATGGCCGGCGACCATTTTCAGCGGCCCGGAATCGCGGACGTAGACGCGCAGCGCCTTTTGCATCTGCAGCGACTTTTCCTCGAGTGACTGGATCGTCTGGATGCGCAGACCGATGCCCTCCGGCCGCTCCTCGCCGGTCGCGGTTAGCAGGAAGGATTTTCCGGACTCCAACATGTCGCGGTACTGGTTCAACATTTCCGAAAACAGCACGGCCTCGAACTGGCCGGACGAATCCGAAAAGACGATGATGCCCATCTTGTTGCCGGTGCGGGTCTTGCGCTCCTGCTTGGAGATGACGGTGCCGGCAAGGCGCGCATTGGACGCGCCCTGTTTGATCGCTGCGGAAAATTCGGCAAAGGTCTGCACCCGCATCTTCTGCAGGATGTTGTTGTAGGAATCGAGCGGGTGGGCGGTCAGATAGAAACCCAGCACCTGGAACTCCTTGAGCAGTCGCTCCGAGGCAAGCCAGGGCGAATAAGGCGGCAGGGAGATCTTCTCCGGCCCTGACGTTAGCGTGCTGCCGAAAATATCCGACTGGCCGCTCAGCTTGTTCTCCTGCGCTCGCTGGGCGTAACCAAGGATACGGTCGAGGCCGGCTGAAAGCTGGGCGCGATCCATACCGAAACAATCGAAGGCACCGGCAAAGATCAGGCTTTCGAGTACGCGGCGGTTCACCTGGCGCGGATCGATGCGCAGGCAGAAATCCTCGATGCCGGCAAAGGGCTTGTCGCCGCGCACCTCGACGATATGGTCGACGGCGGATTCGCCGACGCCCTTGAGAGCGGCGAGCGCATAATAGATGCGGTTGTCGCCGGTTTCGAACTGGCGGAAGGAAGTCTGCACCGATGGGGCGATCACCTCGATGCCGAGGCGCTTGGCGTCCTGGCGGAAGTCGTTGATCTTTTCGGTGTTGGACATGTCGAGCGTCATCGAGGCGGCAAGGAATTCGACCGGATAATGCGCCTTCATATAGGCCGTCTGGTAGGAGACGATGGCGTAGGCAGCGGCATGCGACTTGTTGAAGCCGTAATTGGCGAACTTCGCCAGCAGTTCGAAGATATTGTCGGCTTGCGGCTTCGAGACGCCGTTCTTGACGGCGCCATCGACGAAGCGTTCGCGCTGCTGGTCCATCTCGGCCTTGATCTTCTTACCCATGGCGCGGCGCAAAAGATCGGCCTCTCCGAGCGAATAACCGGACAGGACCTGGGCGATCTGCATCACCTGTTCCTGATAGACGATGACCCCTTGGGTTTCCTTGAGCAGGTGGTCGATCATCGGATGGATCGATTCCAGCTCTTCGTCACCGTGCTTGCGGGCGTTGTAGGTCGGGATGTTCTCCATCGGACCCGGACGATAGAGCGCCACCAGCGCGATGATGTCCTCGATGCAGTCCGGCCTCATGCCGATCAGCGCCTTGCGCATGCCGGCACTTTCCACCTGGAACACGCCGACCGTCTCGCCGCGTGACAGCATCTCGTAGGTCTTCTTGTCGTCCAGGGGAATGGCCGCAAGGTCGACACTGATGCCGCGCTTGGCGACGAAATCGACGGCGACCTTTAGGACGGTCAGCGTCTTCAGGCCGAGGAAGTCGAATTTGACGAGGCCCGCCTGCTCCACCCATTTCATGTTGAACTGGGTGACCGGCATGTCGGAGCGCGGATCGCGATACATCGGCACCAGCTTGGACAGCGGCCGGTCGCCGATGACGATACCGGCGGCATGGGTCGAGGCATGGCGGTAAAGCCCCTCGATCTTCTGAGCGATATCGAGCAGGCGCGCGACCACCGGCTCCTTGGCCGCCTCCTCCTGCAGCTTCGGCTCCTCCTCGATCGCCTTGGAGAGCGGCGTCGGATTGGCCGGATTGTTCGGCACGAGTTTGCAGATCTTGTCGACCTGGCCGTAGGGCATTTCCAGCACGCGGCCGACGTCGCGGAGTGCCGCGCGCGCCTGCAGCGAACCGAAGGTGATGATCTGGGCCACCTGTTCGCGGCCGTATTTGGCCTGGACGTAGCGGATCACCTCTTCGCGGCGATCCTGGCAGAAGTCGATGTCGAAGTCCGGCATCGACACGCGTTCGGGATTGAGGAAGCGTTCGAAGAGCAGCGAGAAGCGCAGCGGGTCGACGTCGGTGATCGTCAATGCATAGGCGACCAGCGAACCGGCGCCCGAACCGCGGCCCGGACCGACTGGAATATCATGCTGCTTGGCCCATTTGATGAAGTCGGCAACGATCAGGAAGTAACCGGGAAAGCGCATGCGCTCGATGACGCTGAGCTCGAATTCCAGCCGCTCGCGATAATCCTTTTCCTCATAACCCGGCGACATGCCGAGCGTCGCGAGCCGCATGTCCAGCCCTTCGACCGCCTGGCGGCGCAATTCGCCCGCCTCGGCACGTTCGGCCTCCTCGGCATCGTCGGTCGCACCCGTGAAGCGCGGCAGGATCGGTTTGCGCGTCTTCAATACGAAAGAGCAGCGCTTGGCGATTTCGATCGTGTTCTCCAGCGCTTCCGGCAAATCGGCAAAGAGCTTGGCCATTTCGGCGCGGCTCTTCAGGTAGTGATCCGGCGTCAGGCGAAAGCGGCTGTCGTCGGAAACGATGGCATTATGGGCGACGGCCATCAGCGCATCATGGGCGTCGTAATCGTCGCGTGTCGGAAAGAAGGCCTCGTTGGTTGCGACCAGCGGCAGATCGTGGGCATAGGCGAGCCCGACGATCTTCTGCTCGTGCCGCTTGTCGTAGGTGCCATGCCGCTGCAGCTCGACATAGAGCCTGTCGCCGAAGAGACGCTTCAGCATGAGCAGCCGCGCTTCGGCCTGGGCGGGATGGCCTTCCCTGACAGCCGCGTCGACCGGGCCGGTCAGGGCGCCGGTCAAGGCGATCAGCCCCTCCGTGCCTGCCTCTTCCAACCAGGAGGCTCTGATATGAATGGCCTGGTTGCTTTCGCCGCCGAGATAGGCGCGGCTGACGAGGTCGACCAATCTTTCGTAACCGGCCTCCGTGGCAGCAAGAAGAACGATCGACGGCAGCTTGACCAATGCCTGCTGGCCGCCGCGTTTTTCGCTCTCCAGCCCGTCTTCCATGTCGATCGAGACCTGGCAGCCGATGATCGGTTGCAGCCCCTCGTCCATTGCCTTCTGGGAGAATTCCAGGGCGACGAACAGATTGTTGGTGTCGGTAATCGCGATGGCCGGCTGGTTGTCGCCGGTCGCCTTATAGAGGATCTTCTTCAGCGGCAGGGCGCCTTCGAGAAGCGAATAAGCGGAATGGACCCGCAGGTGAATGAAGCCCGGCGTGCCGCCGATTGCCTCACCCGTCGAAGCCTTTACCGTATCCGCCATAACATGCCTTCCCAATCACCGAATGAATCAGACGCATTGTCGGCATGGAGGGCGATGATGTCCAGAAGAAGACCCGCGTTCGAACCGCATGATGGTCATGCAGTCCCCTGAAAACTTTAGATCGCGATGACGATGAGCGAGAAGCTGGCAACGAACATTGCGATGGAGGTGAATGCTGCGATATCACGGATCATGTCAGTCATGGCTCTCCTTTACTCGTTATGTTTTCAATTTGTTCGATCTATGTTCCAATGTCAACAGGAATCTTTTCCTCCCTGCTTGCGTTTGAAAAAGACCCCGGCGACGCAACGATTCGGTGAAAGCTTCGGCGACGGATTGAGATGCCGAGCCGCAGCCTCGCCAGCCCGGTGCCGCAAGGAACGTGGACACATCCCGCCAACGACAAAGGCTCCCGCATTTGTTCAGTTTATGTTCTAATTGTTCTGCTACATCCGTACATGGTGACTCAGGGAGGTGACGATAATGCTGGATACCACGGTGCTGAATGACTTCATCGTAGAGGCCAAGGCCGCGACCTATGTCGGGGGCGGCGTGCTGCGCCCGCCCTGCCGGCCGGGGTCTCACGATATCGGCAACGAGCGCGGCGGCTGGCGCTATCTCGACAGCTATTTCGGCGGCACCGACTTCGCCGGACAGGAGGTGGTGTGGTTTGCCGACGAGCCGATCTGGGCGATGAATTATTTCGGCTGGGTCATGGCGCCTGATCTCATCGATGCCAGCGCAGCGGGAACAGTGATCAAGGCGGCGCTCTCTGCCATGTACCGGCAGGGCCGCTTTCTCGGCGTAATGGAATTCGACCATCCGTTCGGCCGATGTGTCGATCGCAGCGAAGGCGGCTGTGAACGGTTCAGCGGTCATGAATGCATCATGGTCGACGGACGGAAGGCCTACGCGCTCGACTATCGCGGCGGACTGATCATCCCCTGATGGAGCCGGAGGCGGGTCGATTCGAACCTGCCGCCAGAGGCGTCATCTCTTCGTCTTAGTCCCGCAACCACTGTGCACGTCCAAGCGAAATCGATCAGAAATCGACGACCCTGCCGTCGGAGATCGTCACGCGCCGATCCATGCGGCGGGCGAGTTCGTGGTTGTGCGTGGCGATAAGGGCGGCGAGGCCGGACTGGCGCACCAGGGCCTCGAGCGCGTCGAAGACGTAGCTTGCTGTTTCCGGGTCGAGATTACCGGTCGGCTCGTCGGCCAGAAGCAGGGTCGGCGCATTGGCGACGGCGCGGGCGATCGCAACACGCTGCTGCTCGCCACCTGATAGTTCGGCCGGGCGATGGGAACCGCGATGGCCGATGCGCATGTAGTCGAGAAGCTGGCCGGCCCGCTCGCCCGCTTCCTTCCAGGACAGGCCAGCGATCAGCTGCGGCATCATGATGTTTTCAAGCGCCGAAAATTCCGGGAGGAGGTGATGGAACTGGTAGACGAAGCCGATCTCGCTGCGGCGGATCGCGGTACGTTTCTCATCTGAAAGGCCGTCGCAGGCATGGCCGTTGATGGTGACTTCACCACCGTCTGGATGCTCCAGCAGGCCGGCAATATGCAGCAGGGTCGACTTGCCGGTGCCCGACGGAGCGACGAGAGCGACGATCTCGCCCTTCGACAGCGAAAAATCCGCGCCCTTCAGGATCGGGAGCAGCGTATCGCCCTGCCCGTAATGGCGCTCGACGCCGGTAAGCTTGAGAACGACGTTGCGATTCATGAAGACGGCATTCCTTATTCGTAGCGCAGGGCCTGCACCGGATCGAGCCTGGAGGCGCGCCAGGCCGGAAAGATCGTCGCGATGAAGGAGAGCGTCAGCGCCATGACGACGATCGAAATGGTTTCGCTGAGCTGCATCTCGGCCGGCAGCTGGCTGAGGAAATAGACCTGCGGATTGAAGATCACGGTGCCGGAGATCCAGGAGAAGAACTGGCGGATGGATTCGATATTGAGGCAGACGACAACGCCGAGTAGCACACCGGCGATAGTGCCGACGATGCCGATCGCCGCCCCGGTCATGAAGAAGATGCGCATGATCGCGCCGGCGCTGGCGCCCATGGTGCGCAGGATGGCGATATCGCTGCCCTTGTCCTTCACCAGCATGATCAGGCCGGAGATGATGTTCAGCGCCGCAACCAGCACGATCAGCGTCAGGATCATGAACATAACGTTACGCTCGACCTGCAGCGCCGAAAAGAAGGTCTGGTTGCGCTGGCGCCAGTCGGTGAGGTTGATCTGGCGGCCGGCCGCTTCCTCCACTTTGGGCCTCAGAGCGTCGATATCGTCGGGGTGATCGACGAAAAGCTCGATCGACTGCACCAGCCCCTCGGCATTGAAATAGAGCTGCGCTTCCTCGAGCGGCATGAAGATGATCGAGGAATCATATTCCGACATGCCGATCTCGAACAGGCCGGAGATCTTGTAGGACTTAACGCGGGGGCTGACACCCATCGGCGTGATGTCACCATCTGGAGACGTCAGCGTAATGAGGTCGCCGACGCGAAGGCCAAGCTGGTCGGCCATACGCGTGCCGATCAGCACGCCTTGACCGGAGGCATAACCCACCATGTCGCCGGATTTGATATTGTCGGAAATGGTCTTGAGCTTGGTCAGGTCGTCGGCGCGGGCGCCGCGCACCAGCGCACCGGTGCTGCCGCCCGCCTGAGCGGAAGCGAGCACCTGGCCTTCCACCAGCGGCAGCGCCATCTTGACGCCGGGCACGGCGGCCAGCCTGCTGGCGAGGTCGGGATAATCGGTGAAGGGGCCATCGGACGGCTGGACGATCATATGGCCGTTGATGCCGAGGATGCGGGAGACGAGCTCGGTGCGGAAGCCGTTCATGACGGCCATGACGATGATCAGCGTCGCGACGCCGAGCATGATGCCGACGAAGGAGAAGCCGGCGATCACCGAGATGAAGGCCTCCTTGCGGCGGGCGCGCAGATAGCGCCACGCCACGAGGCGCTCGAAGCTGGAAAATGGCTTGCCAGCCGGACCCAAGCCGGATTTAGAACTCCGGTCCACTGCTGCCTCTGCCATTTCGCCTCCGTTTCCTTAAGCCACGAACCTGTTGATCGCCGCTTCGATGGTCATCGTTTCGCGGGCGCCGGTCTTGCGATCCTTCACTTCGACCTCGCCGTTGGCGACCGCGCGCGGTCCGGCGATGATCTGGACGGGTACGCCGATCAGGTCGGCGGTCGCGAATTTCGTGCCGGCCCGGTCGTCGGTATCGTCATAGAGCACGTCCTTGCCGGCCTTGGTCAGCGCGGCATAGATCAGCTCGCAAGTGTCGTCGCAGGCCTGATCGCCCGCCTTCATATTGATCACCACGACATCGAAGGGCGCGACCGATGCCGGCCAGATGATTCCGTTGTCGTCATGCGATGCTTCGATGATGGCGGGAACAAGGCGCGTCGGGCCGATACCGTAGGACCCCATGTGAACGAAGTGTTCCTTGCCGTCAGGCCCCTGCACTTTCGCGCCCATCGGCTCGGAATATTTCGTGCCGAAATAGAAGATATGGCCAACCTCGATGCCGCGGGCGGAAAGGCGCTCGCCTTCGGGCACCGCGTTGAAAGCCGCCTCGTCGTGCATTTCCGAGGTCGCCGCATAGAGTGAGGTCCACTTGTCGAAGATCGCCTGCAGACCTTCGACGCTGTCGAAGTCGGTCCGTTCATCAGGAATATCGAAGCCGACGAAGTCCTTGTGGCAGAAGACCTCGGATTCGCCGGTATCGGCGAGGATGATGAATTCGTGGCTGAGATTGCCGCCGATCGGGCCGGTGTCGGCCCGCATCGGGATGGCGCGCAGGCCGAGCCGATCGAATGTCCTCAGATAGGCGGCGAACATCTTGTTATAGGAATGCTCCGCACCCTCGCGCGTCAGATCGAAGGAATAGGCATCCTTCATCATGAATTCGCGCGAGCGCATGGTGCCGAAGCGCGGACGGATCTCATCGCGGAACTTCAGCTGGATGTGATAGAGATTGAGCGGCAAGTCCTTGTAGGATTTGACGGAGGAGCGGAAAATATCCGTCACCATCTCCTCGTTGGTGGGGCCGTAGAGCATCGGCCGCTCCTGGCGGTCCTTGATGCGCAGCATCTCCTTACCGTAGGCGTCGTAGCGGCCGCTTTCCTGCCAGAGCTCGGCCGACTGCAGCGTCGGCATCGAAAGCTCGATGGCGCCGGCACGGTTCTGCTCCTCGCGGATAATGCCGTTGACCTTGTCGAGAACGCGCTTGCCGAGCGGCAGCCAGGAATAGATGCCCTGCGACTGCTGGCGGATCATGCCGGCGCGCAGCATCAACCGGTGGGAGACGATTTCCGCCTCCTTGGGGTTTTCCTTGAGGATGGGCATGAAATAGCGGGACAGACGCATGGCGGATTCCGAAGCAGTTGAGATCCCGCGGAGAACGGAATCGACGGTACATTGATAAATTTGGGAGCGTTCATAGCCGCTTCGCGGCGGGAAGGAAACCCGCAACTGCCGTCGGCCGCCTCCCGGATACGCATGTTCACGCCGGCAAAATGAAGGGGCGTGAAAAAGCGCGTGTTTATAAGGACTTGAACGAAAATCTTGTCAACAGAAATATTTTGCTAGAGTGTAGCAAAAATGCAAAAAAAGCTAATGACAAAGCCCAATGTTTGAGCTAGCTTTAGCTCACAAAACAGGCAGGAAGCTAAATTCTTGCCGAATTCGCGGTCAAGTCTTGGGAGGATCAGATCTTAGGCGCGCTCGTCGCAGCCCCGGCAACGGTTACAGATCACGCGATACTTAAAACAAGGCTTTCAGCCTTGTTTTTTTTTGGCTTTTGCCTCCCATGCCAACCAGAAACGAGATCGCCTTCCGTAAGGAAATGCGCCCTCATTCCGTCAGGCGAGCTCTTTGCGTAACAGCATGACGCCGATATGACGAAATCGTTTTTTCGTGAATTTTACATCTGCCCAAACTTTGAGCAAAAGCTACTTCAATAGAAGCTAGGCCCCAGTTGTGGAAGGGCATCGAAGCCCCAGCCGAAATAGGTGTCACAGACATACCAGAGGCCATAGATCAGAGCCGATATCAGCGTCGTCAGCGAAAAGACGAAGCCGGCGCGAAAGCGGGTGGGCGCGCTAGGAACGGTGCCGAGCACAATATCATCGTCTTCCGCCTGGGTGCGCAGGCCGATCGGCAGGACGGCGAAAAGCGTCATCCACCAGATGATGAAGTAGACGGCAAATCCCTGAAGGAAGATCTGAAGCATTATGGTTCCCGGTGATGTCGCGCCGCCATGTGGCGAAAGCGTCCTCTCGCTTTCAATTGCGCGCCTTTATACGGCGGAATGGCGGCCAATACAAAGCGAACGGAACACATTTCGCCGCCTTCGGGTCACTCTGCCGCAGCGCCAGCACTCTACATGAATTGGGTTCAGGCCTGTTCAAGCTCGATCAGCGTGCCGAAGAAATCCTTGGGGTGCAGAAAGAGCACCGGCTTGCCATGCGCGCCGGTCTTGGGCTGGCCGTCGCCCAGCACCCGCGCGCCCGCCTCGACCAGCCGGTCGCGGGCGAGGATGATATCGTCCACTTCGTAACAGATGTGGTGCATGCCGCCGGACGGGTTCTTCTCGAGGAAGGCGGCGATCGGCGAGGCTTCCCCAAGCGGCTCAAGCAATTCGACCTTGGTGTTCGGCAATTCGACGAAGACGACGGTGACGCCGTGTTCCGGCAGCGCCTGCGGCTGCGACACGGCAGCGCCCAGCGTATCACGATAGGCGGCCGCCGCCGCCGTCAGGTCGGGGACTGCGATGGCAATATGGTTCACCCGGCCGAGCATGATCAGACCTTGGTGACGAAGGCGGTAACGACTGGCTTCTTGCCCCAGCTCTGGTTCGCAGCGGCGCGGATGGCGCGGCGAACGGCCTCCTGCAGCATGTCCAGATCCTTGCGGCGGGCGCGCGGAATGCTTTCGATGGCGCTGATCGCCGCGTCGAAGAGCGTGTCCTCCATCTCATCGCCTTCGTCGTCATAAACAGGCAGGCCGATCGAGACGAGATCGGGATCGCCGACGATATCATAACGGGCGTCGAGCACGACACTGACCGCGACATGGCCGACATAGGAGAGTTTCTTGCGCTCGCCGATCCCCATCTCGTCGAAATCGCCGATCAACATGCCGTCCTTGTAAATGCGGCCGTGCGGCGCTTCGCCGATCACCTCGACCGGCCCTGGCGCCAGCCGCAGGATATCGCCGTTGCGCACCCGCGGGACGATCGCGATCCCGGATTGCTCGGCAAGCTCCTTATGCGCCGTCAGGTGCGTAGCCTCGCCATGCACCGGCACGACCACCTTTGGCCGCGTCCACTCGTACATCCGCTGCAGCTCATTGCGGCGGGGATGGCCGGAAACATGGACGAGTGCCTCGGTATCGGTGATGATGTGCACGCCCTGCTCGACGAGGCCGTTCTTGATATCCTGGATCGCCTTCTCGTTGCCGGGAATGGCGCGCGAGGAAAAGACGACGATATCGCCTGCCGCAAAGGCCACATTGCGCATCTCGTCGCGGGAGAGCTTGGCAAGAGCTGCCCGCGCTTCGCCCTGGCTGCCGGTCAGTATGACGACCACCTTATCGCGCGGAATATAGCCGTATTCCTCTTCGGAAATGAAGGGCTTGACACCCTCCATCAGGCCGATATCGCGGGCGACGTCGACGACGCGCTTCAGCGAGCTGCCGAGCAGCAGCACTTCGCGGCCGGCCGCCTCGGCCGCTTCGGCAACGGTGCGAATGCGCCCGACATTCGATGAGAAGGTGGTGATCGCCACCCGGCCTTCGGCATCCTCAATGATCTTGCGCAGGCTTTCGGAGACATCTTTCTCGGAGGGCGAAACGCCATCACGCAAGGCGTTGGTGGAATCGCACATCAGCGCCAGCACGCCCTCGTCGCCCAACTGGCGAAAGCGCGTCTCATCGGTCAGCGGCCCGAGCGAGGGCTCGTGGTCGATCTTCCAGTCGCCGGTATGGATGACATTGCCGGCAGGCGTGCGGATCATCAGCGACATCGGCTCGGGAATCGAGTGATTTACGGCCACGCCTTCAATGCTGAACGGGCCGACATTGATCTTATCGCCCGCCTTGAACGGCGTCACCGGCACCTCGCCGATCGTTGCCTTCTCGAAATTGCGCTTGGCTTCGAGCAGGCCTGAGGTAAAGCCCGAGGCGAAGACCGGCACGTTGAGACCCGGCCAGAGATCGGCGAGCGCGCCATAATGGTCTTCATGGGCATGGGTGATGATGATCGCCTTGAGGTTCTTGCGTTCGCTGGCGAGGAAGCGGATGTCGGGCAGGACGAGGTCGACGCCCGGCAGATCCGGGCCGGGAAAGGTGACGCCGCAATCGACCATGATCCACTGGCGATGCTCGGGCGGGCCGTAGCCATAGAGAGCGAGATTCATGCCGATCTCGCCAACGCCGCCCAGAGGCAGGAATACCAACTCGTCCTGTTTCGCCATAATTTTCGTTTTTTCCGCTATCCAAAAAACACATCACCGGCGGCAATGGGCATAATCCTGCCAGCGCCGATATCGAGCATCAACAAGCCATTATCATCAATTCCGGCGAATTGGCCGGAAATCGATCGGTCCGGTAAATTCACCGTGATCTTTTCGCCGATGCCACAGGCGATGGTGCGCCAGCGCGCCGTGATCTCGGCAATGCCGCGGCCCTGGTCCCATTGATCGAGCACATCCGCCATCGCCGCGAAGAGATGCGCGAAGAGCTCTTCCGGCGAAGCCGCGCTTGCATGCTGACGCAGACAGGTGACGGGATAGAGCGGATTATCCGGCATGACCGAGACATTGATGCCGATGCCGACGATCAGCGCGTAGCGGCCGTCCGGCAACTGCTCACCCTCGACGAGGATGCCGCAGGTCTTTTTCCGGCCGATGAGAATATCGTTCGGCCATTTGACCTCGAGCGGTTCGGCGCCCGGCGGCAGCACCTGGCTGATCGCCTGGTGCACGGCGACGGCGACCGCCAGCGGCAGCGAGCCGAGGCGCTCCATCGGCGCCGGGTCGATCAATAGAAGGGAAGCATAGAGATTGCCGCGTTCGGACACCCAGAGACGGCCGCGGCGGCCGCGGCCGCCGGTCTGCCTCTCGGCCGTCACCCAGAGACTTCCGGGATCGCCCGCCCGCGCCCGGGCGAGGCATTCGCTATTGGTGGACGATGTTTCCGACAGCGCCTCGTGCCTGAAATCGCCGAGCGATATCCGGCGCCGCCTGTCGGAAACCATTAGAAGAGCGTCGCGGCGGCAAGCTCTGCCGCACCGCCGATCGGCCCACCGATGAGCACATAGGCGGTGACGAAGAGACCGGAAAGACCGAAGACCAGACGCAGGGCGCCGGAGACCCGGGCGAATTCGCCGGTCGCCTCATCGAACCACATCAGCTTGATGACGCGCAGATAATAATAGGCGCCGACGACCGAGGCGAGAACGCCGATGATGGCAAGCGCATAAAGCTTGGCTTCGATCGCCGCAACGAAGACGAAGTACTTGGCGAAGAAACCGGCGAGCGGCGGAATGCCGGCGAGCGAGAACATCAGCGCCGTCAGCACCACGGCCATGAACGGGTTGGTCGCGGAAAGGCCGGCGAGATCATTGACGTCTTCGACGACGGTGCCGTCCTTGCGGCGCATCGACATGATGATCGCAAAGCTGCCGAGGGTCATGACCATATAGATGACCATGTAAAGCATGACGCCGGAAACGCCGGTCTGGTTGCCCGCGGCAAGGCCGACCAGCGCATAGCCCATATGGCCGATCGAGGAATAGGCCATCAGCCGCTTGATGTTCTTCTGGCCGATCGCCGCAAACGAGCCGAGCAGCATCGAAGCGATCGAGATGAACACGACGACCTGCTGCCAGTCCGCCAGAACCGGCTGGAAGGCGGTGATGACGATGCGGGTCATCATCGCCATGGCGGCAACCTTGGGGGCTGCGGCCAGGAAGGCGGTGACCGGCGTCGGCGCGCCTTCGTAGACGTCAGGCGTCCACATGTGGAAGGGAACGGCCGAGATCTTGAAGGCAATGCCGGCGAGAATGAAGACCAGACCGAAGATGAGGCCGAGCGAACGCGCGCCCTCGACGGAAAGCGCCTGGGCGATCTCGGAGAAGTGGGTATGGCCGGTGAAGCCGTAAACCAGCGACATGCCGTAGAGCAGCATGCCGGAGGACAGCGCGCCGAGTACGAAATATTTGAGGCCGGCTTCGGTCGACTTCAGGCTGTCGCGGTTGATCGCGGCGACGACGTAGAGCGCCAGCGACTGCAGTTCCAGCGCGAGATAGAGCGAGATCAGGTCGTTGGCCGAGATCATCAGCAGGATGCCGAGGGTCGCGAGCACCAGCAGAACCGGAAACTCGAACTTGTCGAGCTGGTTTTCGCGGGCGTGGCCCATCGTCATGAACAGGGCGACCAGCGAGCCGATGAGCGCCACCAGCTTCATGAAGCGCGAGAAGCCGTCGGCCATGTAGACGCCGCCATAGGCAAGGCCTTCGGCCGGCACGAAGAGCAGCCACAGGCCGGAGGCCAGCAGCAGCACGATGGCAAGGCCGGTGACGACGAGGCCCGACCGCTCGCCCGAGAAGACGCCGACCATCAACAGGACAAGGGCGCCGACCGCGAGGATGAGCTCCGGCGCGGAAAGATGCAGACTGAGGAGAATTGTTTCAGCGGTCATGTCCGATAAGTCCCGTCATCATTTCATAGACAGCGCAACATTCTGCGCTGCGTGCACGGCGGCCGTGTAGTTGTTGACCAGCAGATCCACCGAGGCGGCCGTGGCGTCGAAGACCGGAGCCGGGTATACGCCGAAGAAGATCGTCAGTGCGACCAGCGGATAGAGGATCAACTGCTCGCGTGGCGAAAGATCGAGCAATGCCTTCAGCTTTTCCTTCTCCAGCGCACCGAAGATCACCCGGCGATAGAGCCAAAGCGCATAGGCGGCCGAGAGGATGACGCCGGTAGCGGCAAAGAGCGCGACCCAGGTGTTGACCCGGAAGACGCCGATCAGCGTCAGGAATTCGCCGACGAAGCCAGAGGTGCCGGGAAGCCCGACATTGGCCATGGTGAAGACCATCATCGCGACCGCATATTTCGGCATGTTGTTGACGAGACCGCCATAGGCGTTGATCTCGCGGGTGTGGGTGCGGTCGTAGACGACGCCGACGCAGAGGAAGAGCGCGCCCGAGACGATGCCGTGCGACAGCATCTGGAAGATCGACCCCTGAACGCCCTGCATGTTGGCGGCGAAGATGCCCATGGTCACGTAGCCCATGTGCGCCACGGAGGAATAGGCGATCAGCTTCTTGATGTCGTCCTGCATCATCGCCACCAGCGAGGTGTAGATGATGGCGATGACGGACATGGCGAAGACGAGCGGCGCGAAATAATCGGACGCCACCGGGAACATGCCGAGCGAGAAGCGGATGAGACCGTAGCCGCCGAGCTTCAGCAGGACGCCGGCCAGGATCACCGAGCCGGCCGTCGGCGCCTGCACGTGGGCATCCGGAAGCCAGGTATGGACCGGCCACATCGGCATCTTCACCGCGAAGGAGGCGAAGAAGGCAAGCCATAGCCAGGTCTGCAGCGCCGGCGGGAACTTGTAGGCGAGCAGCGCGGTGATATCGGTCGTTCCGGCCTGCCAGTACATCGCCATGATGGCGAGCAGCATCAGCACCGAGCCGAGCAGCGTATAGAGGAAGAACTTGTAGCTCGCATAGACGCGGTCCCTGCCGCCCCAGACGCCGATGATCAGGAACATCGGAATGAGGCCCGCCTCGAAGAAGACGTAGAAGAGCACGATATCAAGCGAGACGAAGACGCCGACCATCATCGTTTCCAGGATGAGGAAGGCAATCATGTATTCCTTCAGGCGCTTCTCAATCGAGAGCCAGCTCGCCAGCACGCAGAAGGGCATGAGGAAGGTCGACAGGATGACGAACAGCATCGAGATGCCATCGACGCCGACATGGTAACCGATGCCGGTACCGAGCCAGTCATGCTTTTCAAGCATCTGGAAGCCCGGATTGGCGTTGTCGAAGCCGACCCAGATGACGAGGGAAACGACGAAGGTGAAGACGGTGGTGATCAGCGAGATCCACAGCACATTCTTGCGGCCGGCTTGGCTCTCGCCGTTCATCAGCAGCAGGAGCACCACGCCGACGAGTGGCAGGAAGGTGACCGTTGAAAGAATAGGCCAATCGGTCATCAGAAGGAACTCCCGAGCATCATCCAGGTAACGAGCGCCGCAATGCCGATCAGCATGGCGAAGGCGTAGTGATAGAGGTAACCGGTCTGCAGGCGGACGACGCGGTCGGTGACGGCGACGACGCGGGCAGCCACGCCGTTCGGGCCGTAGGTGTCGATGACGCCGACGTCACCCTTCTTCCACAGAAAGCGGCCAAGCGCTCTGGCGGTGCGGACGAAGAGGAAGTCGTAGAGTTCGTCGAAATACCACTTGTTCAAGAGGAACTGGTAGAGCACCCGGTGCTGCTTGGCGAGGACGCGCGGCGTCTGCGGCGAGCGAATATACATGTACCAGGCGGTGATGAAGCCGATCACCATGGCGATGAACGGGCTCAGAGCCACGAGGGCCGGCACGTGGTGGAACTCTTCGACGAGTTCGTTCTCGGCGCCGGTGAAAAGCGCGCCCTTCCAGAACTCGGCATACTCCTCGCCGTAGAACCGGCCTTCGAAGAGCACGCCGGCAAACACCGCGCCAATCGCCAGCAGATAGAGCGGCACCAGCATGACCTGCGGCGATTCGTGAACGTGGTGCATGACCTCGTGCGAAGCGCGCGGCCTGCCGAAGAAGGTCATGAAGATCAGGCGCCAGGAATAGAAGCTCGTGAAGAGCGCGGCAATGACCAGCAGCGAGAAGGCAAAGCCTGCCACCGGCGAGTGCGAAGCATAGGTCGCCTCGATGATCACATCCTTGGAGAAGAAGCCGGCAAAACCGATCGGCGTGAAGGGAATGCCGACGCCGGTGATCGCCAGCGTGCCGATGATCATCAGCCAGAAGGTCACCTTGATGTGCGGCCGCAGGCCACCCATGTAGCGCATGTCCTGCTCGCCATCGACGGCGTGGATGACCGAGCCGGCGCAGAGGAAGAGCAGCGCCTTGAAGAAGGCATGCGTGAACAGGTGGAAGATCGCCGCGCCATAGGCCCCTACCCCGAGCGCCACGAACATGTAGCCGAGCTGCGAGCAGGTGGAATAGGCGATGACGCGCTTGATGTCGTTCTGCACGAGGCCGACAGTCGCCGCGAAGAAAGCGGTGATCGCGCCGATGACGGTGACGACGACGAGCGCATCGTGCGACAGTTCGAAGAGCGGCGACATGCGGGCGACGAGGAAGACGCCGGCGGTGACCATGGTGGCGGCATGGATGAGGGCCGAGACCGGGGTCGGGCCTTCCATGGCGTCCGGCAGCCAGGTGTGGAGCAGGAACTGTGCCGACTTGCCCATGGCACCCATGAACAGCAGCAGGCAGATGCCGGTCAGCGCATGCGCCTTGTCGAGCTGCATGCCGAAAAGGTTGAGGATCACTTCGCTCGCCTCGCCGCCGCCTTCATGCGGGGCGAAATTCGAGGCATTGGCGAAGATCGTATCGAAGTTGATCGAGCCGAACAGCACGAAGACGCCGGCAATGCCGAGCACGAAGCCGAAATCGCCGACGCGGTTGACGATGAAGGCCTTCATCGCCGCGGCAGTCGCCGAGGGCTTCTTGAACCAGAAGCCGATCAGCAGATAGGAGGCGAGACCGACGCCTTCCCAGCCGAAGAACATCTGCGCCAGGTTGTCGGCCGTCACCAGCATCAGCATGGCGAAGGTGAAGAGCGAGAGATAGGCGAAGAAACGCGGGCGATGCGGATCGGTGTGCATGTAACCGATCGAATAGACGTGAACCAGCGTCGAGACCGTGTTGACGACGATCAGCATGACGGAGGTCAGCGTATCCACGCGCAGCGACCAGGAGGCATCGATGCCGCCGGACTGAATCCAGCGCAGCACCTCGACCTTGATCGGGCCGCCTTCGGCGTGGCCCATGCCAACGGTGAAGAAGACGTACCAGGAGAGGATGGCGGCGATGATCATCAGGCCGCTGGTGACATATTCCGAAGCCTTGGCGCCGATGGCGCGGCCGAACAGGCCGGCGACGATCGCACCGATCAAGGGAAGAAAGACGATAGCCTTATAGAGGAACATGAGCCACTCAGCCCTTCATCATATTGACGTCTTCGACCGCGATCGAGCCGCGGTTGCGGTAGAAGACAACGAGAATTGCAAGACCGATCGCCGCCTCGGCAGCCGCCACCGTCAGGATGAACAGCGCAAAGACCTGTCCGACGATGTCGTTCAGGAAGTGGGAGAAGGCGACCATGTTGATGTTGACCGAAAGCAGGATCAGTTCGACCGACATCAGGATGACGATGACGTTCTTCCGGTTCAGGAAGATGCCGAAGACGCCGAGCGTGAAGAGGATGGCGCTGACCGTCAGGTAGTGAGAAAGACCGATGACCATGTTCTTTGTTCCTTGACCTGCCTTTAGACGCCCTGCCCGGGCTTGACCGAAACCACCTCGACGGCGGTGGCGGGCGTGCGGGCAACCTGCCTGGGGATATTCTGCCGCTTGATGTTGGTGCGGTGCCGGAGCGTCAGGACGATGGCGCCGATCATGGCGACCAGCAGCACCAGGCCGGCGATCTGGAAGAAGTAAACGTAATTGGTGTAGAGCACGTCGCCGAGGGCGGCCGTATTGGTGCGCTCCGTCAGCGCCGGGATCGGCATGGCGACTGATTTGGCGATCTCAGGCGAGATGACGCTGCCGCCGATGACGACGATCAGCTCGGCAGCGAGAATGATCCCGATCAGCCCGCCGATCGGCGCATATTCGAGAACCCCTGCCCTCAGTTCGGTGAAGTCGATATCGAGCATCATCACCACGAAGAGGAAGAGCACGGCGACGGCGCCGACATAGACCACGAGCAGGATCATCGCCAGGAATTCGGCGCCCAGCAGCAGAAAGAGGCCGGCCGCGTTGAAGAACACCAGGATCAGGAACAGAACCGAGTGAACCGGGTTCTTCGCCCAGATGACCATGAACGCCGACGCCACCGCGACAAAGGCGAAAAGATAGAAAAATAGAGCCTGCAGACCCATGTTGGTGCCTTTTTCATCTTCCCCCGGGCAGCCGGGAGTTTTTCTGCCCGATGGAGCTTTCTGCGGCGCTGGCCGGCAAAGCTCCTGTGCATATTGACCGCTAGAGGAGCAGCAGAGCTCCATCGCGGCATTTCAAAACCCAATCAGCGGTACGGCGAGTCGATCGCGATATTGCGGGCGATTTCGCGCTCCCACCGGTCGCCGTTATCGAGAAGGCGCGCCTTGTCGAAATAGAGCTCTTCGCGGGTTTCCGTCGCAAATTCGAAATTCGGGCCCTCGACGATCGCGTCAACAGGGCAGGCTTCCTGGCAGAAGCCGCAATAGATGCACTTCACCATGTCGATGTCGTAGCGCACGGTGCGGCGCGTGCCGTCGTTGCGGCGCGGACCCGCCTCGATGGTGATGGCCTGGGCAGGACAGATCGCCTCGCAGAGCTTGCAGGCGATGCAGCGCTCTTCGCCGTTTGGATAACGGCGCAGCGCATGTTCGCCGCGGAAACGCGGGGAGACCGGACCCTTTTCGAAGGGATAGTTGATCGTCGCCTTCTGGCGGAAGAAATAGCGCATCGACAGAAAGAACGCGCCGAAGAATTCCTTGAGGAACAGCGAGTTGATGGAGCTGGACAAGCTTGCCATCTTCAACCTCCAATTTTGCCGGAAACGAGAGTGGGCGTCATCAAGCCCATCCCGTCAGTTTCAGCACGAATGCAACGATGATGACCATGGCGAGCGACAGCGGCAGGAAAACCTTCCAGCCGAGGCGCATGAGCTGGTCGTAGCGGTAGCGCGGAACGAAGGCCTTGACCATTGCGAACATGAAGAACACCAGGCAAGCCTTCAGGGTGAACCAGATGATGCCGGGAACCCAGTTGAGGACCCAGATATCGACCGGAGGCAGCCAGCCGCCGAGGAAAAGGATCGTCGTCAGCGCGCACATCAGGCAGACGGCCGCATATTCGCCGAGCATGAACATCATGTATGGCGAGGAGCCGTATTCGACCATGAAGCCGGCAACCAGTTCCGATTCGGCTTCCGGAAGGTCGAAGGGCGGACGGTTGGTCTCGGCCAGCGCCGAAATGAAGAAGACGATGAACATCGGGAAAAGCGACAGCCAGTGCCAGTCGAGGAACGACGCCGGTAGTCCGAGCATGGTGCCGAGGCCGGTATGCTGCGCATTGACGATGTCGGTCAGGTTCAGCGAACCGACGCAGAGAAGCACGGTGACGATGACGAAGCCGATCGAGACTTCGTAGGACACCATCTGCGCCGCCGAGCGCAACGCGCCGAGGAAGGGATACTTCGAGTTCGAAGCCCAGCCGCCCATGATGATGCCGTAGACCTCGAGCGAGGAGATCGCGAAGATGTAGAGGATGCCGACATTGATGTTGGCGATCACCCATCCGTCGGCGAGCGGCACCACCGCCCAGGTGGACAGCGCCAGAAGCACCGTCACCAGCGGAGCAAGCAGAAACACCGCCTTGTTGGCGCCGGCCGGAATGATCGGCTCCTTGAAGACGAATTTCAGAAGGTCGGCGAAGGACTGGAACAGGCCGAAGGGGCCGACGACGTTCGGGCCGCGGCGCAGCTGCACGGCCGCCCAGATCTTGCGGTCGGCAAGCAGCACATAAGCGATGAAGACGAGCAGGCAGACCAGAAGCAGCAGCGACTGCCCGATCATGATGATCGCCGGCAAGACATAGGTCGAAAAGAAAGAATCCATGGTCCCCTGCCCTTACTCTGCCGCGACTTTGAAGTTGTTGCGGGCCAATGCCGAGCACTCGGCCATGACAGCCGAGGCACGCGCGATCGGGTTCGTCAAATAGAAGTCTTTGACCGGCGACGCAAACCCAGACTTGTTCATCTTGCCGGCTTTTTTCGCAACTGCGGCAATTTGGGCGCTATCGGCTTCGGCGATCTCGTCGATGGCGGCGAAATGCGGGAAAGCGGCATAGAGCCGGCCACGCAGTTCACTCAGCGAATCGAAGGGAAGCTTCTTGCCGAGCACGTCGGAAAGGGCACGAATAATTGCCCAGTCCTCGCGTGCATCGCCCGGTGCAAAGCCTGCGCGGCTGCCCATCTGGACGCGGCCTTCGGTGTTGACCCAGGTGCCGGACTTTTCGGTATAGGCTGCGGCCGGCAGGATGACGTCGGCATGATGCGCGCCGTTATCGCCATGCGAGCCGATATAGACAGTCAGCCGCGCCTTCTTGGCGGTGAAGTCGAGTTCGTCGGCGCCAAGCAGGAAGAGCACGTCCATCGACGTCAGCATCTCAGCGGCATTGACGCCTTTGGCACCCGGCACGAAGCCGAGGTCAAGGCCGCCGACGCGCGAGGCGGCAGTATGAAGGACGGCAAAGCCGTTCCAGCCTTCGACAACCGCGCCGACCGAACCGGCGAGCTTGGCGGCACTGGCGAGAACGCCGGCGCCGTCGCTGCGCGACAGTGCGCCCTGGCCGATAATGATCATCGGCTTGGCGGCGTTCTTCAGGACGTCGGCAAAGGCATGGCCACCATCGACCAGATCCTTCAGCGTGTCAGGACCGGCGCCGAGATAGTCATAGCTGTAGCGCAGTTCGCCCGGCTCGCCGATGACGCCGATCGGGAATTTGCCGCGGCGCCAGCGCTTGCGGATGCGGGCGTTGAGGATGGCCGCCTCGAAGCGCGGGTTGGCGCCGATGATCAGCAGCGCGTCGGCCTGGTCAATGCCTGCAATCGTCGGATTGAAGAGGTAGCTTGCGCGGCCGAGCGACGGATCGAGTGCCGCCCCATCCTGGCGACAGTCGAGATTGGCGGAGCCGAGCGACTTCACCAATTCGGAAAGCGCATACATTTCCTCGACGGAAGCGAGATCGCCGGCGATCGCGCCGATCTTGTCGCCCGAGGTAGCGTCGACGGCAGCCTTGATGGCGCCGAAAGCCTCGGCCCAGCTGGCCGGCTGCAGGCGACCGTCGCGGCGGACATAGGGCCGGTCGAGGCGCTGGGTCTTCAGGCCGTCCCAGATGAAGCGGCTCTTGTCGGAGATCCACTCCTCGTTGATCGCCTCGTTGACGCGCGGCAGGATGCGCATGACTTCGCGGCCGCGGGTGTCGACGCGGATCGCCGAACCGACGGCATCCATGACGTCGATCGATTCGGTCTTGTTCAGTTCCCAGGGGCGCGCGGTAAAGGCGAAGGGCTTGGAGGTGAGCGCGCCGACCGGGCAAAGGTCGACGACGTTGCCCTGCAGTTCGGAGGTCATCGCCTGTTCGAGATAGGTGGTGATCTCGGCGTCCTCGCCGCGGCCGATCAGGCCGAGTTCGGAAATGCCGGCAACCTCGGTGGTGAAGCGGACGCAGCGCGTGCAGTGGATGCAGCGGTTCATTACCGTCTTGACCAGCGGGCCGATATACTTGTCTTCGACGGCGCGCTTGTCTTCCTGGTAGCGCGAGGTATCGATGCCGAAGGCCATCGCCTGGTCCTGCAGGTCGCATTCGCCGCCCTGGTCACAGATCGGGCAGTCGAGCGGATGGTTGATCAGCAGGAATTCCATCACGCCTTCGCGGGCCTTCTTGACCATCGGCGTGTTGGTGAAGACCTCGGGCAGTTCGCCGTTCGGGCCGCCGCGGATGTCGCGAACGCTCATGGCGCAGGAAGCCTGCGGCTTCGGCGGGCCGCCCTTCACTTCGACAAGGCACATGCGGCAATTGCCGGCAACCGACAGGCGCTCATGGAAGCAGAAGCGCGGAACCTCGGCCCCGGCATCCTCGCACGCCTGCAATAGCGTGAAATGATCCGGAACTTCGATCTCGTTGCCGTCAATCTTCAGTTTTGCCATCGTCGCTCAGTCCTGTTTCCCGTTTGCCTGATGACGGCAAACAAACCCGTTTTTGCAACATTTTCATTGCCGGGCCGGATCTTTCGTCCTGCCGACAGCCGATGTCGCCCAAATTTTCTGTCGCGCGCTCCAGACCCGGAACCCGCACCGGCATCTGCAGCGTGAGGCCCCCGCCCGTCCGCCGATCTGCCCATGTTTCCGGCCGGTTTGCACGGCCGGACAGTTCATTTCCTTCTGCGGCTCCGCCCGGCGAGAACCTTCGCTTGGCCGATCCAGTCGTCGCGGGCGATGCGGCCGTCGAAGCCAAGCTCTGCGTCGAGCCGGGCGATGTCCTCATCGGTCCAGGCGGCAATCTCGGCAAAGCTGCGAACGCCCTTGGCATTCAGAACCTGCTCCAGCTTCGGGCCGATGCCGGCGATCCGCTTGAGATCGTCGGCCTTTGCAGCCCGTGCAACCGGCTTTGCCTTCGCGACCGGCTTTGCCTTGCTGGCCGGCTGCGGTTCGCTTGCCGGGATCGTCGCGCTCGCCGGCTTGACCACCGTCAGCCTTGGCCTCACCACCTTCTCGAGCTCGGGTTTGTCGGCCGCGGGCTTGGTGAAAACCTTGACGGCCGGACGGATATTTTCCGGCCGGATGTCGACATCGGGCATCGGCTCGTCCGGCGGCGTATCGTCGAGGGCGGCCGCGAGCTTGCCGGTCGTTTCCAGCGCGCTCTGGAAGGCCCCGAAAAAGGCGCCTGCCATCTGCGTCGAGAAACCGAAGCCAATCGCCGTTGCGGCGGCAAAGGCTGCGGCCGGATGCGCCATCAGCGGATGCACAGGCATCGCCTGTGCGCTTTCCAGCATCTCGGCGGCAAGACGGCCGAAGCCGGCCGCGATATCGACGGTTTCTTCCTTCTTCCCACTTTTCGATGCCTTGTCCGTCATGATTATTCAGCCGCCTCCAGAACCGCGCCGTGGTCGAGCGCGCTTGCCGTATACTGGTCGATGCGCTTTTCGATCTCGGGACGGAAGTTACGGATCAGACCCTGCACCGGCCATGCGGCGGCGTCGCCGAGCGCACAGATGGTGTGGCCTTCGATCTGCTTGGTCACCTGGAACAACATGTCAATTTCGCGCTTCTGGGCATTGCCCTTGGCCATGCGTTCCATCACCCGCCACATCCAGCCCGTGCCTTCGCGGCAGGGCGTGCACTGGCCGCAGCTCTCATGCTTGAAGAAGGCGGAGATGCGGGCGATCGCCTTGATGACGTCGGTGGACTTGTCCATGACAATCGCGGCGGCCGTGCCGAAGGATGAGCCGACGGAGCGCAGGCCGTCGAAATCCGTCGGGCAGTCGATGATGTCCTTGGCAGGCACGATCGGGCAGGATGCGCCGCCGGGAATGACGGCGAGCAGATTATCCCAGCCGCCGCGGATGCCGCCGGCGTGGCGGTCGACCAGTTCGCGGAAGGTAATGCCCATTTCCTCTTCGACTGTGCACGGCTTGTTGACGTGGCCGGAGAGCATGAACAGCTTGGTGCCGACATTGTTCGGGCGGCCGATGGAAGAGAACCAGCCGGCGCCGCGACGCAGGATCGTCGGCGCAACGGCGATCGATTCAACGTTGTTGACCGTCGTCGGGCAGCCGTAGAGGCCCATATTGGCCGGAAATGGCGGCTTCAGGCGCGGCTGGCCCTTCTTGCCTTCAAGGCTTTCGAGCAGCGCGGTTTCCTCGCCGCAGATATAGGCGCCGGCGCCGTGATGGACGAAGATGTCCATGTCCCAGCCGAGCTTGTTGTTCTTGCCGAGCAGGCCATAGTCATAGCACTCGTCGATCGCCGCCTGCAGCGCTTCGCGCTCGCGAATATATTCGCCGCGCACATAGATGTAGGCCGCATTGGCGCCCATGGCGAAGCTCGCGACGACGCAGCCTTCGATCAGCGTATGCGGATCGTGGCGCATGATGTCACGGTCCTTGCAGGTGCCGGGCTCGGATTCGTCGGCATTAACGACGAGGTAATGCGGGCGGCCGTCGCTTTCCTTCGGCATGAAGGACCATTTCAGGCCTGTCGGGAAGCCGGCGCCGCCGCGGCCGCGAAGACCGGATGCCTTCATCTCGTTGATGATCCAGTCGCGGCCCTTTTCGAGAATCTGCTTGGTGCCGTCCCAGTGGCCGCGGCTCATCGCACCCTTCAGGGACTTGTCCTTGAGGCCGTAGATGTTGGTAAAGATGCGGTCTTTATCTTGTAACATGCTTCACCTCTTACCGCGGCTTCTTGCCGAAGACCTTGATATATTCCGCTTCGCCGCCCTTGGCGAGCGCCTTGGCCTGCTTGACCCAGTCGTCGCGCTCGATGCGGCCGCGGAAGTTCAGGTAGCCGTCGACCCATTCGCGTTCGAGCTTCTTCCAGCTCGCGACCTGCGCGAAGGTGAAGATGCCGATTTCGTTCAGCGTCGCCTCGATCTTCGGACCGACGCCGGAGATCATCTTCAGATCATCCGGAGCGGCGGGCTTTTCGATGCCGGCTGGACGGTTTTTGTCGGTCAGGCTGGGCTTCGCGGCCGGGGCTACGGCCTTGACAGCCGGGGCCGGCTCGGCAGCCGCCGTGCCGGAAACCGGCTGTTCTTCGGCTGCCTTGGCATTTTTCGTAGCCGCCTTCGGCGCCGTTGCCGGCGTCTTCAGAGCCGCATTGGTCTCGGCATCGGTGCTCTTCGGGCGGGCGGCCTCGGAGGGCGGCACCGGAGCCGCATCGACAGGAGCCGATACGCTTTCGGCATCAGCCTTCTTGGCGCGGGTCCTTGCCTTCGGCTCTTCCGTCGTTAGCGAGGTCAGGCCGCCTTCCGGTGCGGAGAATATCCGATCGATCTGGGTGCCCGGCTTGATGCTGGCGCCATTGCCGGCGGCGAAGGTATCGATGATCTCTTCAAGACGGGCGGGCGTCAGATCCTCATAGGTGTCCTTGCCGATCATCACCATCGGGGCGTTGACGCAGGCGCCGAGACATTCGACCTCTTCCCAGGAGAGCGTGCCTTCGGCATTGCGCTCGAACGGATGGGCATGGATCTTGCTCTTGCAGACCGACATCAGCGCTTCCGAGCCGCGCAGCATGCAGGGCGTCGTGCCGCAGACCTGGACATGGGCGCGCGTGCCGACGGGATGCAACTGGAACTGCGTATAGAAGGTCGCGACTTCGAGCACCCTGATATAGGCCATGTCGAGCATGTCAGCGATCTTTTCGATCGCCGCGCGCGTGACCCAGCCGTCCTGCTCCTGCGCCCGCATCAACAGCGGAATGACCGCCGACTGCTGGCGGCCGGCGGGGTACTTCTGGATCGTCTTGTCCGCCCAGACCGCATTTTCATCGCTGAAAGCGAATGCGGCAGGCTGAAATTGATCTTCGGCTAATCGACGAACGGACATTCTTCCTCACGCCTTGTCAGTTTAGGGTTCCACACCGCGAAGCGGTCAAAGACTGCATTTCGCAGGCATAGGCCGACTGGTCTTTCTGCATAAATACGACGAATTTGCTGCCGTTCGGAATGGCAGCCTTGATCTGATAGCCCTTGGACAAAAGCTCGCCCATGGACGCTTGCGCCGCCGGCGGCGTCACCTCCTTATGGCCCAGCGGCGTGCCGAGGGTGTCGGCCTCCTGAGCCGAAACCCCGGATGCCGCAAGAAGAAGTGCGACGGCAAGCGGCAGACGCTGCATCACCGGTCCACCTCGCCAAAGACGATATCGAGCGAGCCGAGGACGGCCGCGACGTCGGCAAGCTGGTGGCCGCGGCACATAAAGTCCATCGCCTGCAGATGGGCATAGCCGGGCGCGCGGATCTTGCAGCGGTACGGCTTGTTGGAGCCGTCGGAGACGAGATAAACGCCGAACTCGCCCTTCGGCGCTTCGACCGCCGCGTACACTTCACCGGCCGGCACATGATAGCCTTCGGTATAGAGCTTGAAGTGGTGGATCAGCGCTTCCATCGAGCGCTTCATCTCGCCGCGCTTCGGCGGCACCACCTTGCCGTCGATCGACGAGAAAGGACCGGTCTTGGCATCCGACAGCAGGCGGTTGACGCACTGCTTCATGATGCGGACCGATTCGCGCATCTCGATCATGCGGATCAGGTAACGGTCGTAGTTGTCGCCGTTCTTGCCGATCGGAATGTCGAATTCGAGATCGGAATAACATTCGTAAGGCTGGGCGCGCCGCAGATCCCAGGCCGCACCCGAACCGCGCACCATGACGCCGGAGAAGCCCCAGGCCCAGCAGTCTTCCAGCGAGACGACGCCGATATCGACGTTGCGCTGCTTGAAGATGCGGTTGCCGGTCAACAGGTTGTCGATGTCGTCGAGCGCCTTCAGGAAGGGGTCGCACCAGTCGCCGATATCCTGAACGAGCTTTTCCGGCAGATCCTGATGGACGCCACCCGGACGGACATAAGCAGCGTGCATGCGCGAACCGCTGGCGCGCTCATAGAACACCATCAGCTTTTCGCGCTCTTCGAAGCCCCAGAGCGGCGGCGTCAGCGCGCCGACGTCCATCGCCTGCGTCGTGACGTTCAGGAGATGCGACAGGATGCGGCCGATTTCAGAATACAACACGCGGATCAGCTGGCCGCGGATCGGGATCTCGATGCCAAGCAGCCTTTCAACGGCCAGCGCATAGGCATGCTCCTGGTTCATCGGCGCGACGTAATCGAGACGATCGAAATAGGGCACGGCCTGAAGATAGGTCTTGGTCTCGATCAGCTTCTCGGTGCCGCGGTGCAAGAGGCCGATATGCGGATCGACCCGCTCCACAATTTCGCCGTCAAGCTCCAGGACAAGACGAAGAACGCCGTGCGCCGCCGGATGCTGCGGTCCGAAATTGATGTTGAAGTTGCGGACGTTATGTTCGGTCATGCTGCGTGCTCCATGCCAAACGCGATGCCAATCAAGCGAATAGCGAATGGCGAATAGCGAATAGTTTCGTTCGGTCTCATCGTTTCTCCTGGAGACTCCGTATCAGCGCTCGAATCATTCGTCCGATTTCGTCGCACTTATCGGTCATCTGCCTGAACTCACTCTCCTCAATCAGACCAATGCGATGAGAGATGAGCATATGCGTTTCCAATTCCTTCAGCGAACCTTGGGCGATGCGCAGAAACTGAATGAAACTTCCCGTTACTTCACGTCCGTGTCCTTCAGCAATATTGGCGGCAATTTGAAGTGGCCGCCCTGCGTATCTGGGCCGTCAGGCCATAAATCTCCTCCTTGGGGAACCTCCTGGTCAACTGATAGCAATCCACCGCGAGATCGATCGCCATCTGCCAGACCTTAAGATCCTTGTAGGAGTTTATCGTCTGCCTGCCCCTTCCAACTATTCGCTATTCGCTACTCACTATTCGCCTTTACGGCTTCGCTTTTTCATCGCCCGGCAGCACGTATTCGGTACCTTCCCAGGGCGACATGAAGTCGAAGTTTCGGAATTCCTGCTTCAGTTCTACCGGCTCGTAGACGACGCGCTTTGCCGCATCGTCGTAACGGACTTCGACGAAACCTGTCGTCGGAAAGTCCTTGCGCAGCGGATGGCCCTCGAAGCCGTAGTCGGTCAGGATGCGGCGCAGGTCCGGATGGCCGGTGAAGAGCACGCCGTACATGTCCCAGGTTTCGCGTTCGAACCAGTCAGCACCCGGATAGATGGCGCAAGCCGAGGGAATGGGCGTATCCTCATCGGTCGCAACCTTGACGCGGATGCGCAGATTCTGCTTCGGCGACAGCAGATGATAGACGACGTCGAAACGCAGTTCGCGCTGCGGCCAGTCGACCCCGCAAATATCGATCAGGTTGACGAAACCGCATTTGGCATCGTCACGCAGGAAAGTCAAAAGAGCGATCAGGTCTTCACCCGTCGTCGTCAGCGTCAGCTCGCCATACTTCAGCTGTGAGGCGGCGATCAGGTTGCCGCGCGCTTCGCCAAGATAGGACGCAAGCTCAGTCAGGGCTTCACTCATATGCCTTGTCCTTAACCCTTAGCGTTCGATCGTGCCGGTGCGCCGGATCTTCTTCTGCAGCAGAAGCACGCCGTAAAGCAGCGCTTCTGCCGTGGGGGGACAGCCCGGCACGTAGATGTCGATCGGCACGACACGGTCGCAGCCGCGCACCACGGAATAGGAATAGTGGTAGTAGCCGCCACCATTGGCGCAGGAGCCCATCGAGATGACATAACGCGGCTCGGGCATCTGGTCGTAAACCTTGCGCAGAGCGGGCGCCATCTTGTTGGTCAGCGTGCCGGCGACGATCATCACGTCGGACTGGCGCGGCGAGGCGCGCGGCGCAAATCCGAAGCGCTCGACGTCATAACGCGGCATCGACAGCTGCATCATTTCGACAGCGCAGCAGGCAAGACCGAAGGTCATCCACATCAGCGAGCCGGTGCGGGCCCAATTGATCAGCTCATCGGTCGAGGTGACGAGGAAACCCTTGTCGGCGAGCTCGTTGTTGATCTCGCCGAAGAAGGCGTCATTGCTGCCGATCGGCTTGCCGGTCGAGGGATCAATGATCCCCTTCGGCTGCTGGGCAACGAGCGGCTGATTGCTCACAGGGGTCACTCCCATTCCAGGGCTCCCTTTTTCCATTCATAGATAAAGCCGATGGTCAGCACCAAGAGGAAGACCATCATTGACCAGAAGCCGAACCAGCCGATGGCGCCGAAGGAAACGGCCCAGGGGAAGAGGAAGGCGACTTCGAGGTCGAAGATGATGAAGAGGATCGACACGAGATAGAAGCGGATGTCGAACTTCATGCGGGCATCGTCGAAAGCGTTGAAGCCGCATTCGTAAGCCGAGAGCTTTTCCGAATCGGGCGCTTTGAAAGCCACAGCGAACGGCGCAATGAGCAGCGCCAGGCCGATGACAAGCGCGATAGCGATGAAGATAGCGATCGGAATATAGGAACTGAGCAGTTCAGTCATCATGTTCATCCTTGCTTGCCGGAGGCGCCAGGCGGCACATTTGGGCAATTGCCCGGCAAGCGAACGTGCGTTGCAACAAGCCGTGGTTAGCGCAGCCGAAGCCCCGGCGCAAGACTTTTACAGAGGCAATTCGACGCGTCGCGCGCGGACATTATCAAGCAGATGCAACGATGTCGCGACAAATCCGCAGAATCTGATTCAAGCTGCATGCCTGACCCCTGGAAACTGCATGGCTTTCGGAAGAGAATGGCGCGAGTGACGGGGCTCGAACCCGCGACCTCCGGCGTGACAGGCCGGCACTCTAACCGACTGAGCTACACCCGCGCATGACGGACGGAAGAACCGGACGGCGGCGATTGTCGCCTCTTTTGAAATGGCGCGAGTGACGGGGCTCGAACCCGCGACCTCCGGCGTGACAGGCCGGCACTCTAACCGACTGAGCTACACCCGCACTTCATTTCAAGCAATCCGGATGCCTTCGCACCCTCACCGAAACGGCTGCCCGCTTCGATGAGCGGCTAACTACGGGGTTCGTCTTTTAGTGTCAAGCTGGTTTGGAGACAAAACCATGACAGTCGTTGAATTGTTTCGGCAAGGCTCATGCGGGGACAACGAAAAGCCGGCAATTCCGTTGTCCGCGGCGGCGCCGACGCCCGATCGAAGCCGACGCCACGGTCGAAGCCGAGATGCCCGCCGCATTCCCCTCCCCTTTATCCACAGCCCGGCCGCGCCCGACCGGCGCCGCGAAGAGAGGGACCGCCGCCAAAAAAATCAAAAATTCTTCACAAACACTCTTGCGGTTTTGCCGCGATCCGCATAGATCACGGCCACCAACGCGGCAGGTCGATCCGGCTTCGCTCGCGATGGGCGATTAGCTCAGTTGGTAGAGCGCCTCGTTTACACCGAGGATGTCGGGAGTTCGAGTCTCTCATCGCCCACCATTTTTTCTCCTGTCCTCAAATAGCCAAGTGATATCGCGGGCTCGCAGACCAACGCTTGGAGCTCCTTCGTACCCATGTGCGGATTCGGGAGAATTTCGGCGCGGCAAAGGCGCGACGTCCACCAGATTCTGATGCGCTCGCCGTCTGAGACCTCCACCAAACGGACTACTCCGGCGACTGCGCCACTCCGATTGGGCGAATGGATGGGCGGCGGCAAACGTGGGAATATTCGCCGCCCGGAAAGTCTCCGCGCTTGAAGGTTTCTCACGCCTGGAGGGGTGCCATGAGAACTCTCTGCTCCACATTGACGCTGTGCATCGTGATTGCCGTTGGCGCGCCAAGTCCCACCTATGTCAACCTACCTGGCTATGCATTCAAGACGAAACCGAACTGCCAGCGCCACAAACCAAAGACGCGATTTGACGCAAGGTGCGACTGGCCAAGATTGGGCTTCAAGGACTTTACGCCGCCGCTGGTGACCGTGCTTGGGATCTGAAGACGTTCAGCGCCTTCGCAAATCATTGCCGGCCCGATGCGCCTGGCAGCCCGAGGGCTATCATGCCTTCGCCAGTTCCTTGTCCACCGCCGAAACCAGCCGCGAATCATCCGCCGTCACGTCAGGCGCGAATCGGGCTGCCACCTTGCCGTCGCGGCCGATCAGGAATTTTTCGAAGTTCCAGAGAATATCGTCCCCGTCACCGGCCGATATACCGTGGGATTTCAGGCGCTCGCGCATCGGGCCATCGCCGGTGGTCTTCACGCCGGATTTGGTCAGCTGCCGGTAAAGCGGGTGCTGGGCCTCGCCCTTGACCGAAATCTTCGAAAAGATCGGGAAGGTGACATCGTAAGTGCTGGTGCAGAAATCGAGGATTTCGACGTCGGTGCCGGGCTCCTGGCCCATGAAGTCGTTGGCGGGGAAAGCGGCGATGACGAAGCCGCGCTCGCGCTTTTCCCCGTAGAGCTTTTCGAGCCCCTCATATTGCGGCGTGAGCCCGCATTTCGAGGCGACATTGACGATCAAGAGCACCCTGCCCTTGTAGTCGTTGAGCGTCGTTTCACGACCATCCACTGATTTGACAGGAATATCCAGCACGTTCGCTGTCACGGGAACCTCCAATTAGGTACGAAAATTTCGGCAAACTTAGCGAAATCGCCGCGATTGTCATCAGCGTCGGAATCACTCGGCGTCAACAGAATGCGTAGCCGGTGCGGGCTCGCGGCCGGCACCGGCTTGGAGATATCAGGCGGGAGAGGTTTCCTTGACGTCGTCGAGCAGGAAATGCACGACGATATAATCCGTCTTGAAGTGGCGGCCGCTGTCGGAGACCGACTCGACGCTGCCGCCGTCCTTCGGATGCCAGGCGTGGTAGTGGGGATTGGTGGTGATCAACGTGACGGCCTTGCCGGCCAGATCCCCTTCGCCCAGCCGGAAGCGCATCTCGGCGAGCGGCCAGATCCGCTCGTAATCCTCCATGGTGATGCGCGCCCTCAGCGCGTTCCGGTGCAACGGCGCCTCGCCGCCCTCGGCGGGTGATTCCAACATCACCTCCTCGGCTCCGTTGAAGACGGCGTTGAATTCTTCCGGCCACATGCGTCTCATGAAATCGCTCCTCCCGAGGCTTTTTCGTCGGTCCACGAATGAAACTTAGCGATTTGTCCGAAAGAAGCAAATTCCCGTCATGTGGTTGTCATCGAGGTCCGCTGCTCCTACGTTCCCCGCAGACCGCATCTGGGCCGTCAACCGCCCGCAATTCCGAGATCAGAGATGAAGACACGTGAAGAAAGGCAAGCGCTTAGGGCGAGCATGCCGCGCACCCCGCTCAGCGCTCATCATATGGAAAACGCCCGCCTGCTGCCGGATCGCGGCGAGCTGCTCTACCGGATCCCGAATGGCGGCATCGGCGTCGAGGTGGGGGCAGCCTTCGGCGAATATACGGCGGAGATTCTGGAAAAGAACCGCCCGGCGCAGCTCTACCTCATCGATCCCTGGTCGATGGACCGCTACAGCTCCGGCCTCGATTCGATCCATACGCAGTTCGCGACCGAGATCGCGGCCGGCCGGCTGCATCTGATGCAGGGCACGTCACTCGAAAAGCTCGCCGAATTCGAGGACGATTTTCTCGACTGGGCCTATATCGATACCGACCATTCCTTCGAACTCACCTGGCAAGAGCTGCTGCTCTGCGAAAAGAAGGTGAAGCGGACGGGGCGCATCGCCGGGCATGATTTCTGCACCGGCAATACGGTCAAGCCGATCGTCTATGGCGTCGTCGAGGCGGTCACCAAGTTCTGCAAGGATTATGGCTGGCAATTCGAGTTTCTGACGGTCGAATCACACGCGCATTTTTCCTATTGCCTGAAGCGGCTCTAACCGGCCGACACCGTGCCGGAATATTGCGCGTCGCTGACATGCTCCATCCAGTCGACATGCTTGCCGTCCAGCGCCTCGTGTATGGCGATGTGCGTCATCGCCGTGTCCGGGGCAGCACCGTGCCAATGTTTTTCGCCCGGCGCGAACCAGACGGTGTCGCCGGGGCGAATCTCGCGGATGTCATCGCCCCAGCTCTGGGCAAGACCCTTGCCCGAGGTGACGACCAGCGTCTGGCCGAGCGGATGCGTGTGCCAGGCCGTGCGGGCGCCGGGTTCGAAGGTGACGGAGGTTGCCCGCACCCGGGCCGGCGCCGGCGGCTCGATAAGCGGATCCTGGCGAACGGCGCCGGTGAAATAGTCGGCCGGCGGTTTCATCGAGGGGCGAGAGCCGGCGGGTTTGATCTCCATGATCGTTCCTTTTCTATTCCATTGCGGTTGAAGCCTTGTAAGCTGACGATATTTCATCGAGGCGAGCGATCAAGGCCGGATCGGCAATTGCCGCTTAGTCGCGCGGCTGATAGGCCAATATCTTTCATCACCTAAAGCGCGTCGCATTGAACTTGGCTCATGCGACGCGCTTTGGTTCTTTGTTTTACGCATGTCGTTATACCGGAACCGCTGGAGACTTCCGGGCAACATGCATTGGGAGAATTTCTCATGAAACACCATGCTTTCGGCCGCATGCCCTTCACCGTCGCCAATGTCGGCTTCGGCGCCTGGCAGATCGGCGGCTCATGGGGCGATATCAGCGAGGCGGACGGTCGCGCGGCGCTGAATGCCGCGCTCGATGCCGGCATGACCTTCATCGATACCGCCGACGTCTATGGCGACGGCCGCTCGGAAAAAATCATCGCCGACGTGCTGAAGGCGCGTGGCGACGAGCGCCCAATGATCGCCACTAAGGCGGGCCGCCGCCTCAATCCGCATGTCGCCGAAGGCTACAGCAAGGCCAATCTCGAAGGCTTCATCGACCGCAGTCTGAAAAACCTTGCCGTCGACAGCCTCGACCTGGTGCAACTGCACTGCCCGCCGCGCGAGGTGTTTTACCAGCCCGAGGTCTTCGACGGTCTCGACGCATTGCAGAGGGCCGGCAAGATCAAGGGCTACGGCGTCAGCGTCGAGAAGGTCGAGGACGGGCTGAAGGCGATCGAGTATCCCGACGTCGTCAGCATCCAGATCATCTACAACATCTTCCGCCAGCGCCCCGACCACCTGTTCTTTGCCGAAGCCCGGCGCAAGAACGTGGCGATCATCGCCCGCGTGCCGCTGGCAAGCGGCCTGCTCTCCGGCAAGATCACCCGCGAGACGCATTTTGCCAGCGACGACCACCGCAATTTCAACCGCCATGGCGAAGCCTTCGATGTAGGCGAGACCTTTGCCGGCGTGCCGTTCGAGGTCGGCCTGCAGGCCGTGGAAGAGGTGCGCAAGCTGGTGCCCGCAGGCGCGACGATGGCCGCCTTTGCGCTGCGCTGGATCCTGATGAGCGACGCCGTCACCGTCGTCATCCCCGGCGCCCGCAATGGCGAACAGGCCAAGGCCAATGCGGCGGCCGCCGATCTGGCGCCGCTTGCGGCCGATGTCATGGCGGCGACACGCGAGATCTACGCGCGGCTGATAGCGCCGCATGTGCATCAGCGCTGGTAGGGTTGGAGCTGGGGGCTGCGGAAGCACCGGTGAGCCGCCCTTGTTGAAGGCCTCTCATGCGCGGCCTGGGCCGAGCATGCACCCGCACGCGTGAGAGGCCGCGGCATGGATCCTCGGCTCAAGGCCGAGGATGACGGAGTGTGGGATATCGTCCATGCCAAACTCCAACTTCGCCGCACCCGCAAGCTGTTGGAATTGCTCCAGCATCTCGCCTCCTCCCCGTCGCGTCGCCCCAATCTCCGTCATGCTCGGGCTCGACCCGAGCATCCATGCCGAAGCCCTCTGCTTTGCAAAATATTCTTCAGTCGGATGCCCTCGCCTTCCCGCTGCGAATGCGGACACCCCATGGATTCCTTTGCATCAAAAAAGAGACGCCGGGCTTTCGCCCGGCCTCTCCCTGTATCCTTCTATGACCCCTCAGTTCGTGGCGCTGAGATCAACCGGGAAGAACAGCGTCTCGCCGGAGGAGTCGCTGACGCCGTCGTTGTCGGTGACGGCATAGGGTTTGCCCGATGCATCGAAGGTGAAGCCTTCGAGCTTGTCGAGCACATAGCCGTTGGTCGCCGTCTTGAGTTCGCCGAGGAAATCGTGTGCTTCGGTCTTCTTGACGACGGGCAGTTCGCCGCCGAGCTTGGCGGGCTTCAGCTCCGAGATCGCCACCTTGTAGAGCTTCTTCAGCTTGGCGGCATCGCCGACGAGGTTGTCGCGCTCGATGATGTAGACGCTGTCGCCCTGAGCCGAAATTTCCGACAGGCCGACCCAGCCGCTTTCCGTCTTGTCGAGCGGATAGCGCACGGCGCCCCATTCCTTCTTCTTCGGATTGTAGGAGACGAGCTTGACGAAGCCCTTCTCGTCGTCGCCCCACTCGCGCTGGACCGCCATCCAGAGCGTGGCATCGTCGCCGCTGCCGATAATGGTGACGCCTTCGAAACCGAAGCGGATTTCATTGGCTGCGAGCTCCTTCGGCAGGGCGATCTCAGCCTTGATGTCGCCCTTGGCGTTGACGTTGTAGAGGGCGTGCGGGACGAGACGCTCGCTATAGCCTTCCGAGGCCAGCCAGAAGGAACCGTCTGCGGCGACCGCGATGCCTTCGATGTCGAGCTTCTGGGCCGGGGCGCCGTCTCGCTTGACGACGAGCGCATCGGTGATGACCGCCGGCTTCCTGCTGGCGTCGATCGTGTAGATCGTCGGCTGCGAGCCGAGGAAGCTGTCGCTGACGGCATAGAGCATGCCCGGCTTGCCGGGAACGGCGGCCAGACCCGAAAGGGCTGCGAAGCCGAGCGGATTGCCGTCCTTGTCGGCGGAGACGATCTTCGGATAGGCTTTCTCGCCTTCCGAGCGCTCATAGATCATCACATGCGAGCGCGTGCCGCCATCCTTGCCGAAGTCGAGCTCGTTGGCGGTGGCAAAGAGATTGCGCTGGGGAATGGCGATCCCACCCTCTGGCGAAATGCCGGACGGCAGCAACTGGATGAGTTCGGGGTCGGCGCCGGTATCCTTATAAACGCCGACGACCGAGGCGCGCTCGGCGAGCAGGAAGAAATATTGGTCGTCGCCGAACTTGGCGGCTTCGAGGCCTTCCGGCTCGACGCCCTTCGATCCCGAACGGCTTTCCGGATAGTGGCCGATATGGGCGACGGCGCGTTCGAAGGATGCGCCCGATTCGTAGAGGAGCTTGCCCGTCTTGTCGAAGATGGTGAAGCCACGCGAGCCACCCTGGTAATCGCCTTCATTGGCGACGACGAGGCGGTTGTCGTCCAGCCACTTCACGGCGTCGGGCTCGCGCAGTACGCCCTTCGACTCGCCGGTGAATTTCAGGGCGCCGTCACGCTTAGAGTCGATGCCGGTGAGATCGACGCTGCCGGCGGAGAAATGCGTCTTCACCTCAGCCTTATTGGCATCGATGATGACGATCTCGTTGTTCTCCTGCAGCGTCAGGGCAATCTCGTTCAGCCCGTTGAAGGCGACGAATTCCGGCTCCGGATCCTCGGGGGCAACGCCGGCGAGTCCGGTCAGCGTCACATGCTTGATGCTGCCGCAATCAACAGTGCCGTTCTTGACCTGGAAGACGACGAGGTCGCCAGCCGGCACCTGCGGGATCTTGCCGTCATTGACGTCTTCGTCGCGCTCGTTTTCGATCGCAATAGTGCCGAGCGTCTTGTCCTTGTTGAGAGCGATCGAATCCGGCTGGCCGCCGAGGTCGCACGTGTTCTCGATCTTACTCGTCGCCACGTCGACGATCGCCAGGCGGCCTGAGGGCTTCGCCTTGCTCTCGGAGGTATTGACGGCGACGAGCGCCTTGCCGGCGCTGGAGGTGACCGATGTCGGCTCGCCGTCCATCATCAGCGCGCCGCCTGATTTCGGCGCCTTGGCGTCGCTGATGTCGATGAAGCCGATCGCGCCGAGCGGGCTGTCGCTGTAGATCAGCGTATTGCCGTCGTCGGTCGCGGTGATGATTTCGGCCGATGTCGGCGACAGCTTGTCCTTGTCATCAGGCAGGTTCTGAGCGACCGGGAAAGAGGCGATGCGGTTGAAGACCGGCTCGGCGGCGGCCGGAAAGGCAACCGATGCGAGAAGCACGGCAGCAAGCGCTGCCTGGCGCGATGAAATCGTCATGAAATCCCCCATGTGTCGAATAGTCGAAACAAGGGTTTTCTGCGGGACTGCCATGACAGAGACATGACAGTCCGTGACATTTCACGCAGAGGCCGCTTGCCTTTCCCGACGCATCTCGTTGCGCATGATGAAGAGCGATGCGGCGAGGATGAGTCCGGCTCCCAGCCAGAGATAACCGGCCGGCGCATAACCGAAGAACAGCCAGCCGGCGAGCACGTTGAGCGGCAGCTTCAGATCGTCGAATGGCTGCACATAGGCAGCGTCGGCGCTGGCATAGGCAAGGGTCAGCAGATATTGCGCCACGACCGTCAGGAGGCCCGCCAGAAGGAGGAGAGCCAGCGTCGCACCCGTCGGCACGGCGAGGCCCGCCGAAAGCGCCAGCCCGCCGTTGATCGGCGTCAGCAGCACCAGCAGCCAGACGGTGATCGTCTCCGGCTTCTCAATGCCAGTCAGGCTCTTGGTGATCAGCGACGAGGCGCCCCAGAGCAGCGCCGAGAGCACCGGCAGCAATGTTGCCCAGGTGAAGCTGTCGGACCATGGCTGCAGGATGATCATCGCGCCGGCGAAGCCGATAGCGGTCGCCATCCAGCGGGCGGCGCCGACGCGTTCGCCAAGGAACAGGCGGGCGCCGAGGATGATGAAGAACGGCGAGGTCATGACGAGCGCAATCGCCTGCCAGATCGGCACCGAAGCAAGGCCGGAAACCCAGGCCGCGACGCCGAGCGCGGCAAAGACCACGCGCACGACATGCCGCAAGGGATAGCTGGTGCGCATGGCCGAAAGGCCTGCCTTGCGCAGAAAGGGCAAGGAGAAAAAGAAGGCGAAGGCATATTGCCAGAAGGCCGCCGAGGCCGGGGGGAAGGCAAGCTTCATGGTCAGCCACTGGGTGACGACGTTGAGGAGCGAAAAGGCCACGCCTCCAAGCACCATGAAGGTTGCGCCGGCAAGGGCGCGGGATTGCGAGACTGCAAGGGAATTCTGATTCATGTCTATTATCCAGAATAGGGACCAACATAAATCAGGACGCATGAGGCGACGACACGCTGACGCCGGCAGTCCCCTGCCCGCACGCGGCCATGCTCATTCTCTTTCATCCGGACTATACCGTCGGCTCCGGAATCGCACCGGATCTGCTGACCCTTCCCGCGCGACAGCTTGGGAAAGCGCTCGCGGGCTCGGGCCGCAGCCCTTACCGCCGGTGGGGAGTTTCACCCCGCCCTGAGAACAGCTCCGTGGTAAAACAAAGTGCCGGATGCGGCAAGCGGCCAGAACAAAAAGGGGCCCGGCAAAGCCGACCCCCTCTCAAAGACCCTGCACAGCCGGTCTCGTTTACGGCTGGCGGATAATCTTTACTCAGCCGTTGACGGCGTCCTTCAGGCCCTTGCCGGGCGTGAACTTCGGCACGTTGCGAGCCGGAATGTCGACTTCAGCGCCGGTGGACGGGTTGCGGCCCTTCGATGCTGCACGATGAGAAACGGTGAAGCTGCCGAACCCTGCGAGGCGGATGTCGCCCTTGTTCTTGAGTTCAGCCTGGACAACGTCGAAAACCGCGTCGACAGCGGAAGCCGCGTCAGACTTCGTCAGTCCTGCCTTTTCGGCCACTGCGGACACGAGTTCATTCTTGTTCATGTTTCCACCCCTTTCTAAATGGTATGAAACGACTCAAATGTAAGCTAGGCGCAGAATAGGTTTCATCAGGCCCGCCGGGAACCCAGAAGCCCTGCAAATCAAGGAAAAGCAAGCGTCTCCATGACGTTTTCACAAAAAAGGCTGGCGTTTCCGCCAGCCTTTTTATGTCTTTTGCGCCAAATGGGCATAAATGTGGCAAGCGCCACTCAATGCGCTATGGTTGCGCCCGTGTCATCAAGGCCTTCGACCGACGTGATCACGGGCGTTTCCACCGTGCCATCCCACTCGATCGGCTCGGGCCGGCGGATCAGCGCGTGCTTGATCACCTCGCCCATGCGGGAGACCGGGATGATCTCCATGCTGTTCTTCACGTTGTCAGGAATCTCCGCCAAGTCCTTGGCGTTTTCTTCCGGAATCAGCACCTTCTTGATGCCGCCGCGAAGCGCTGCGAGCAGCTTTTCCTTGAGACCGCCGATCGGCAGCACACGGCCGCGAAGGGTGATTTCACCGGTCATGGCCACATGCTTGTTCACCGGGATGCCGGTCATGATCGAGACGATGGCGGTCGCCATGGCGACACCGGCCGAGGGGCCATCCTTCGGCGTGGCGCCTTCCGGCACGTGCACGTGGATGTCGTTCTTTTCGAACATCGGCGGTTCGATGCCGAAATCGACGGCGCGCGAGCGGACATAGGAGGCCGCCGCCGAGATCGATTCCTTCATGACGTCCTTCAAATTGCCGGTGACCGTCATGCGGCCCTTGCCCGGCATCATCACGCCTTCGATCGTCAGCAGCTCGCCGCCGACTTCCGTCCAGGCCAGACCGGTTACGACGCCGACCTGATCCTCGCCCTCGGCTTCGCCGTGGCGGAAGCGCGGGACGCCCAAGTAATCGGCGATGTTGGCGGCCGTCACGTGAACGGACTTCGTCTTGCCCTTGATGATCTCGGTCACCGCCTTGCGGGCGAGCTTCATCAATTCGCGTTCGAAGCTGCGGACACCGGCTTCACGGGTATACTGCTGGCTGATCGCCATCAGGGCATCGTCGCTGACCGAGAATTCCTCGGATTGCAACGCATGTTCCTTGATGGCCTTCGGCAGCAGGTGCCGCTTGGCGATCTCGCGCTTTTCATCCTCGGTGTAGCCGGCGATACGGATGATTTCCATGCGGTCCATCAGCGGCGCCGGAATGTTCAGCGTATTCGCCGTGGTGATGAACATCACGTCGGACAGATCGTATTCGACTTCCAGGTAATGGTCCATGAAGGTCGAGTTCTGCGCCGGATCGAGCACTTCGAGCAGAGCCGAGGACGGATCGCCACGATAGTCCTGGCCGAGCTTGTCAATCTCGTCGAGCAGGAAGAGCGGGTTGGACTTCTTCGCCTTCTTCATCGACTGGATGACCTTGCCGGGCATCGAGCCGATATAAGTGCGGCGGTGACCGCGGATTTCGGCTTCGTCGCGAACGCCGCCGAGCGCCATGCGGACATACTCACGGCCGGTCGCCTTGGCGATCGACTGGGCGAGCGAGGTCTTGCCGACGCCGGGAGGGCCGACGAGGCAGAGGATCGGACCCTTGATCTTGGTGGCGCGGGCCTGCACGGCGAGATATTCGACGATGCGCTCCTTGACCTTGTCGAGACCGAAGTGATCGGCTTCGAGGATCTTCTCGGCATTGTTGAGATCGGCCTTGATCTTCGACTTCTTGCCCCAGGGAATGCCGAGCAGCCAGTCCAGATAGTTGCGCACGACGGTGGCTTCCGCCGACATCGGGCTCATCTGGCGCAGCTTCTTCAGCTCCGCATCGGCCTTTTCACGGGCCTCCTTGGAGAGCTTGGTCTTGGCGATGCGCTCTTCCAGTTCGCTCATCTCGTCGCGGCCTTCCTCGCCGTCGCCGAGTTCCTTCTGGATCGCCTTCATCTGCTCATTGAGATAGTATTCGCGCTGGGTCTTCTCCATCTGGCGCTTGACGCGCGAGCGGATGCGCTTTTCGACCTGCAGCACCGAGATCTCGCCTTCCATGAAGCCGAGGGCCTTTTCCAGGCGCTGCTTGACGCTGGTCGTCTCCAGCATCTCCTGCTTCTCTGTGATCTTGATCGACAGGTGCGAGGCGACCGTATCGGCGAGCTTGGAATAGTCGTCGATCTGGCTGGCGGCGCCGACCACCTCGGGCGAAATCTTCTTGTTGAGCTTCACATAGCTCTCGAATTCGGAAACGACCGAGCGTGACAATGCTTCCAGCTCGACCGGATCGTCATGCGGTTCATCGAGCACATGGCCGAGCGCCTCATAAAAATCCTCGCGGCTGGTATAGGTGTCGATCTCGGCGCGGGCGCGGCCTTCGACCAGAACCTTGACGGTGCCGTCGGGCAGCTTGAGCAGCTGCAGCACATTGGCGACCGTGCCCACATTGTGAATTGCCGAAGGGTCCGGATCATCGTCGCTGGCATTGATCTGCGTCACCAGCATGATCTGCTTGTCGGAACCCATGACCTCTTCGAGCGCACGGATCGACTTTTCCCGTCCGACGAACAGCGGCACGATCATATGCGGGAACACCACGATGTCGCGCAAAGGCAGAACAGGGTAGGCAGTGCTGCTCGCTACAGACGTTTTCTTCGTCATTTTTTTGTCCTTTCCATCGTCCCGTTACCGGGCTCTCTGCACGGCCGCTTGGGACCGGCCGGCTCTCACTTGGCTCTACAAGTGGAGGTTCTGACTACGCTTTTCAAGCCACGCTAACGCCCGCGTTCCCCGGATGTGACAGCTTTGTTACAACGGAACGCCAACACTATGAAGCGCGTGGCTGGACCGGCGCTTACCATTTCCGGCCAGGCTCAATACAACGCCAGCAACAGGCTTACGAGATCATCCCATCATTGCCAAGCATTACCCCTGCACAACATCGGCAAAGGCAATTCCGGTCCCACCGGCAAATACTAACAGCGCCTCGGATGACTTTTCAAATAGAAAGGGGCCTGCTGATGGCAAGCCCCCAAAATAATGGTGCGAAAGTGCAAGGTCACGCCGAAGCGTTGGCCTTTTCTTCCTGACGGTCGGCATAGATATAAAGCGGACGGGCCGAACCGCGCACCACTTCCTCCGAGATGACGACCTCACGCACACCTTCCAGCGTCGGCAGTTCGAACATCGTGTCGAGCAGAATCTTCTCCATGATCGAGCGGAGGCCGCGGGCGCCGGTCTTGCGCACGATCGCCTTGCGGGCGATTTCGCGCAGGGCGTCTTCGTGGAAGGTCAGTTCGACGTCTTCCATCTCGAACAGGCGCTGGTACTGCTTGATCAAGGCGTTCTTCGGCTCGGACAGGATCTGGATCAGCGCGTCTTCGTCGAGATCCTCAAGCGTCGCCAGAACCGGCAGGCGGCCGATGAATTCGGGGATGAGGCCGAACTTGACCAGATCTTCCGGCTCGAGTTCCCGCAGGACTTCACCGACGCGGCGGTCGTCCTGGGCCTTGACGGTCGCGCCGAAGCCGATCGAGGTCTTCTCGCCACGGGCGGAGATGATCTTGTCGAGGCCGGCGAAGGCGCCGCCGCAGATGAACAGGATGTTCGTCGTGTCGACCTGCAGGAATTCCTGCTGCGGGTGCTTGCGGCCGCCCTGCGGCGGAACGGAAGCGACCGTGCCTTCCATGATCTTCAAGAGCGCCTGCTGTACGCCCTCGCCCGAGACGTCACGGGTGATCGACGGATTGTCGGATTTGCGCGAAATCTTGTCGACCTCGTCGATGTAGACGATGCCGCGCTGAGCGCGTTCGACATTGTAGTCGGCCGCCTGCAGAAGCTTCAGGATGATGTTTTCGACGTCCTCGCCGACATACCCAGCTTCCGTCAGCGTCGTCGCATCGGCCATGGTGAAGGGAACGTCGATGATGCGAGCGAGCGTCTGGGCAAGATAGGTCTTCCCGCAACCGGTCGGGCCGACGAGCATGATGTTCGACTTCGCCAGTTCGACTTCGCCGTTCTTGGAGGCGTGCGCCAGGCGCTTGTAATGGTTGTGGACGGCGACCGACAGGATCTTCTTCGCCTGCCGCTGGCCGATGACATATTCGTCGAGGACCTTGATGATGTCCTGGGGCGTCGGAACGCCGTCGCGGGACTTGACCATCGAGGACTTGTTTTCCTCGCGGATGATGTCCATGCACAATTCGACGCATTCATCGCAGATGAAGACGGTCGGTCCGGCAATCAGTTTCCGGACTTCGTGCTGGCTCTTTCCGCAGAACGAACAATAGAGGGTGTTCTTGGAGTCGCCGCCGTTGCTGCCGCTGACCTTGCTCATATCTTTTTCCTTCCAGCACGCCGCATTTCAAGGCGAAATCGCGGTCCACTCTATCAGCTCCTGGCGGCACTCCGTTTCCGGAGCCTTTGCCGAGAAGGGCTTCAGGGGCTACGAACCGGTTCCAGTCAACCATGTCCAGGTTCCGGCGGCAACGAATCCCCTTCGAATGCCAAATGCTATGTCACAAAAATTCAACATAGCATTAATAGTTACTATTAGTGTCTTCACCGCCGGATGAAAGCCCTTGTTCGATCACAAATGAGATAGAACTGTGGCGGCAAAAACACCATCCCAATTAATTACTAGGCCTGCTCGCCTTCCATCTCGAGGCGCGACGTCAGAACCTTGTCGATCACGCCCCAGCCTTGGGCCTCGTCCGCATCCATGAAATGGTCACGATCGAGGGTCTTTTCAACTTCCTCGTAGGTGCGGCCGGTGTGCTTGACGTAGACTTCGTTGAGGCGGCGCTTCATCTTGAGGATGTCGCGGGCGTGGCGCTCGATATCCGAGGCCTGGCCCTGGAAGCCGCCCGAGGGCTGGTGCACCATGATGCGGGAGTTCGGCGTGGCGAAGCGCATGTCCTTGTGGCCAGCGGCCAGCAGCAGCGAGCCCATGGACGCGGCCTGGCCGATGCAAAGCGTCGAAACTGCCGGTTTGATGAACTGCATCGTATCGTAGATCGCCATGCCGGCGGTGACGACGCCACCGGGCGAATTGATGTAAAGGGCGATTTCCTTCTTCGGGTTTTCGGCCTCGAGGAAGAGCAGCTGGGCGCAGACGAGCGTCGCCATGTGATCCTCGACGGCGCCGGTCAGGAAGATGATGCGTTCCTTCAACAGGCGGGAATAGATGTCGTAGGAGCGTTCACCGCGATTGGTCTGTTCCACGACCATCGGCACGAGGGCCATTGCGGTATCAACTGGGTTTCTCATGTGCGTCCTTTGTCAACGTCATGCCGGCGGCCGCCGGGAATCAAAGAAAATGCCATATCCCTACATAGAGTGTCCCGGCCCTCCTCTTCAAGACACGCATGAGGATAACGTTAAGAAGGCGGGGCACGACGGCTTCAGCTCCTCTTTGATGCATGTCGTCATCCCGGAACCGCTGCACACTTCCGAGCGACATGCATCGAGCTTCGGCGCCGGCGGCCTCTTTCCTGTAAATGGCCGATGACCGCGAGCCCCTCGCGGCATCTCCCCCGGCTTTTCTCGATGACAGGATGAAGGAAAGCTTACTCCATCCGGCAGCGCTCACGTACGTTTACCCAACGGAAAGCCTACCGCCAGATACCGGCCGAAAATCATGCCGCACCGCAACAGCATTAAGGAACTGGCGAGCTTCCTCAGCAAGAATGCGGCCCAACAGACAAGGTCGACGGGCAAGGGGTTTGCTGCCGTGTTCAATATCGCTACAGGTCTCGCCATCTGGTGTTCGGAGGCCATGACGCTCGCTCTGGTGCTTTTCGTCGCCTGGCGCCACAACGTCAGGAACGAGGCCTACCTCTATTGGGGCCTCGGCTTTCTTCTGACCGGCATCGGCTTTGCGATGATCGCGCTGCGCGGCCAAGTCCCCAGCCTGGTGTCCGTCGAGATCGGCAATGCCATCGCGCTGCTCGGACAGAGCGCCTGGGTGGCGGGTTTTCTCGCGCTCGACCGCAAGAAGATCGAATGGTGGGCGCTGCTGCCGCCGGCAATCTGGCTGGCCGGGGTGTTCCTACCCTGGGTCAACACCGACTATTCAAACCGCGTCGTGCTCTACAATCTCGCTTCGGCGACCGGCGCCACGGCCCTCGCCATGGCGGTCGCCGCCGGCGACATGCGCCGCGAGCGCACCCGCATCAAGCTGATGGGCGTGTTCGTCGTGCAGGGCTGCCTGTGCTTCGGCTCGGCGCTGACGATGGCGGTAACGCTGCCCAGCGATATCGACGCGACCAATCTCGGCGGCGTCTCGGCGATGGCGAGCGCCTTCCTGCTCACGATCGCATTCGCGCTGACCTGCCGGCTGGTCATGGAACGCTCCGAACGGCATCTGCGGGCAATGACACTGACCGATTCACTGACGGGCGTGCTCAACCGCCGCGGCCTGCTCGGCTATTTCGAGGCCATCCAGGAAAGAGCCCACAGCGAGCAGCGGCAGGTCGCGGTGATCCTATTCGACCTGGATCATTTCAAGCGCGTCAACGATCGCTTCGGCCATCAGGCCGGCGACGCCGTGCTCACCGCCTTCGCGCGCATGGCGCGGCAGTATATTCCAAACCACATCTTCGGCCGCATGGGCGGCGAGGAATTCGCCGCCTTTGCCGCCGTTTCGGATCAGATGGAAGCCGAGGCGATCGCCGAAGCGATCCGCACCGAATTCTGCCGCCTTCCCGTCAGCACCGGCGAAGCGATCGTTCCGGTCACCGTCAGCATCGGCATTGCGCTCGCCGCCTCGATCGAAGCCAATATCGACAAGCTGATCTCGGCCGCCGACCGGGCGCTCTATGCGGCCAAGGCCGCCGGCCGCAACTGCACGGTCACCTTCGGCGAAGCGGAAGCGGCGGCCCCGGCGCCGGCCACGCCGAGCCCGACGGCCGGCGAACTCGTGCCGACGATCGATGATCAGGTCGAGGCGCTGCGACGCATGGGCACGCTGTCGCGGGCCGGCTAAAGCGCGTCGCATCAAATTTGATCCGTGCGACACGTTTTAGCTCTTTGTTTTTATGCATGTCGTTGTCCCGGAACCGCTGCACACTCCGGGCGACGTGCATTAGCCGCAGCGTGAAAATAGAATCAATCCCCAGGTTTAGGCAACGATCTTAAAGTCGTCGGCGCCTCCGGTCGGGCATGTCTTGCTTCCGGCCGGCTCTCCTCATCCGCATCTTTTCGAGGCCCGGCAAATCCGCTAAGCCTCGGGGCATGACGATACCGCCCTTTCTCTCGATCGACCCTGCCCTGCGCCATGTTTCGCTGGACGCCCGCAACCCGGCCTTCTATGGCAATCCGAATGCCGTCTATGCCGCGCTTCACGCCCATTGTCCGACCTTCTACTGGGCGGAGCAGAAACAGTGGTTCTTCACCGGCTACGACCATGTGAACGCGCTGTTGCGCGACCGCCGCTTCGGCCGGCAGATCCTGCATATCGCCAGCCGCGAGGAGTTCGGCCTTGGCGAGCCGATGCCGCATCTTGCGAATTTCGATCTCTCGGAACGGTATTCCCTGCTCGAACTCGAACCGCCGGAGCACACGCGGCTACGCACCCTCGTCAACCGCGCCTTCGTCTCCCGCCATGTCGAGAAGATGAAGCCGGAGCTTGCCGAACTCGCCAACCGGCTGATCGACGGCTTCGCCGACAAGCGCGAGGTCGAACTGCTCTCGGCCTTTGCCGATATCATCCCGGTGACGATGATCGCCCGCATGATCGGCATTCCCGAGGAGATGGGGCCGCAGCTGCTCGCCTGGTCGCACGCCTATGTCCGCATGTACATGTTCGGCCGCACGCGCGCCCAGGAAGACCAGGCCGAACGGGCGGCGAAGGAATTTTCCGACTATGTCAGGACCGTGATCGCCGAGCGCCGCGCCGCGCCGCGCGACGACCTGCTCACCCATATGATCCATACCGAGCACAAGGGCCAGTATCTCACCGAGGAGGAGCTGATCTCGACGACGATCGTGCTGCTCAATGCCGGGCATGAGGCGACCGTGCACCAGATCGGCAATTCGGTGCGCACGATCCTCGACAGCGGCTCGCATCCGGCGGAACTCTTCCGCGACGAGGCGACGACAGAGCGCACGGTCGAGGAGACGCTACGCATCTGCGCGCCGGTCCACATCTTTCAGCGCTGGGCGCTGGAGCCTGCCGAAATCGACGGTGTCTCCTTCAAGCGCGGCGACAAGGTAAGTCTCATCCTCGCCGCCGCCAATCTCGACCCGGCGAAATTCACCGATCCGCTGAGCTTCCGGCCCGGCCGCAGCGAGGCGCCCAACCTTTCCTTCGGCGCCGGCATCCATTTCTGCATCGGCGCGCCGCTGGCGCGGCTGGAGCTCAACGTCGTGCTGCCGATCCTGTTCGAGCGGCTTGCCGGCCTTCGGCTGGCGAAGACACCCGTGGTCAAGGACGTCTACCATTTCCACGGACTGGAGCGGCTGGATTTGCACTGGTGATCCCGAGGCTTGACCCTCGGCGGCTGGAGGATCCGTGCGGCGTACCGGCTGAATCCAACGCGCTAAACACTCTTGCAAGACATGTTAGGCGGCGGCCTCTTCCTGCAACTTGCCGGTGATGTCGCGGGCCGACATGGGTTTTCCCATCAGATAGCCTTGTAGCTGATCACAGCCGGCGTCCCGCAGGATCGCCGCCTGGCGCGAATTCTCGATGCCTTCGGCGGTGACGGGGATCTGCAGGGCGGTCGCCAGAGAGATGGTCGCCCGAAGAACATCGGCGCCCTTTGCGCCTTCGTCGAGCGCCGAGACCAGCGAGCGGTCGATCTTCATGCGATCGAAGCCGAATTGCCGCAATGCGCCGATGCTGGCGTAGCCGCAGCCGAAGTCGTCGAGCGCGAACTTGATGCCGACGCGCTTGAGCTGGTCGATCGAGCGCCGGGCCTGATCCGGATTTGTCATCAGGACGCCTTCGGTGATCTCCAATGTCAGGCGCTTCGGGTCGAAATCGAGCTCCTGCAGGATCGAGATCACTTCGGCCGCAAATTCCGGATTGCACAGCTGGACCGGCGAGACATTCACCGACAATGCCAGATCGGGCCAGGTCTTGGCATGCGCGACCGATGTTCTGAGCATGTGAACGCCGAGCGCATCGATGAGACCGCATCTTTCGGCAAGGGGGATGAAGACCTCCGGACTGACGTTGCCTGCGGCCGTTCGCCAACGCGCCAGGGCTTCAATACCGGTCACCGTGCCGGTCGAGGCAGAGACAAGAGGCTGGAAGACAGCTTCGATGGCGCCGGAGCCGATGGCGCTCTTCAGCAGAGCCTCCAGTTCGGCGACCCGCTGGCGCTCCTGGTCCAGTTCGGGATCGTATTCGATCGCCTGGCCTCTGCCATTTGCCTTGGCGCGATAAAGCGCCATGTCCGCTCTGCGCAGCAGCTCCAAGGGCTCGATGTCGCCGTCGCGCGTGGCAGCTCCGATGCTGGCTCCGACTTCGATTGTCCGCCCGCCGATTTTGAAGGGCTCGGCAAACAGCGCCAGAATAGCCTTTTCCATATCGTCGCATGTGGCAGGGCCTACCTGCACAAGCGCGAATTCGTCGCCCCCCAGCCGGGCTGCCGCGACGACTTCGGGATGGCAGGCCGTCAGCGCGTTCGAAACCAGCCGGATCAGATCGTCCCCGACAGCATGCCCCCAGGCATCGTTGACGGCCTTGAAGCCATCAAGGTCGACCAGATAGAGCCGGGGCGGCGAAGCAGCTGTATCATCGAGCTCTTCGAGCAGGCTGAGAAGTCCCTGTCTATTCAACAGGCCGCTCAGACTATCGTGGCCGGCTTCGTAAAGCGCGGCCTGCGCCAGCTGGCGCAGGCGCCGCGCCTCTGACGCGCCGACCATCAGAACAGCGACAAGGAACAGCGCAAGAATGACGATGGCGGCCGCGATATAGGGCGTCACCTGATGAAACACGGTGCTTCCCGGTGCTTTGCTCGGCCAGACGAGATAGCCGATGACCGCGCCCTTCATGTCGGTGATCGGTGTGTTCAGGAGCTCCGGCTTGGGCGTCGCCTCGAGCCGCAGGCCCTCGAGTTCATGTTCGTTCGACAGAGTGTCCAGCACTTCCGAGGTGAATTCCTTGTAAAAGCTCAGCGTGCTGAATTCCGTCGCGTCGGCGGCGTCGTCGAAAGGTTGGATTGCCTGCGATGCGAGCAGCGCGATGCCGTTTTCGGTCTTAACGAAATTCACCAAGGGCGCGCGCGCCGGATCGGCCGCCACTTTGGCCTGCCGATAAAAGGCTTCGCCGAAAAACACGCCCGGCTGGAAGGGCTTGCCCTTGGCATAGGCGGAAACGATCGAAGTCCGGTCCGGGCCAATCACGACGGCGCCGTCATAGAGCGCATAATCCTCGCTGGTCTTTCCCCAGTTCTCATAGGCCCAATCGGCGCCGCCCGGAGCCGCGACCGCACGATAGGCATCATCCCAGATGGCATTATCCGTCGTTGTCGCGCCGAGACGGGCGACAAAGGCGGCAATTGCGGCGCGAGCGGCGCGGCTGGCCCGGGCATCATCGATCTCGTTGGCCGAGCGGGTCATGGTCGTGACGACATGCGCCACGAGGCCGGTCAACAGGAGCGCTACAATAAGGAAACAGATCGTTGTCGCGATGATGGAAGAGGTTTGGGTGCGAACGTGCCTACCTGCAAGAGTCGACGACATGCAAATTCCGGGATTGATCGATTGCAAGACCATGTCTGTGAAGACAGCAGGAGACATCATGTCCGCAATGCGCTGCAGACGTGGTTTAGCATTTGACGATGTAGGTACAATTAACGAGACTGATCAAAACCCGTTCTATCTTGGAAAATGGCACGCTTTCACTCTTGTCTTTATGCATGTCGCTATCTAGGAACCGCTGCACGCTTCCACGCGACATGCATCAAAGCCTGATCACATAATCCTTGCGAGTCGTTTCAACGACTTCCCAGGTTCCCTTGAAGCCGGGTCTCAAGATCATCCGGTCGCCCGCCTTCAGATGAACCGGCTCGCCGCCGTCCTCGGTCACGATCGAATGGCCGGACAGCAGGCTGAAATATTCCCATTCCTCGTAAACGATCCGCCACTTGCCGGGCGTCGCCTCCCAGATCCCGGAATAGAGGCCGCCTTCGGCCTCCTCCAGGTTCCAGGTCCGGAACTGCGGATCGCCTGAGATAATCCGGCCGGGTTCGGGCGCGCCGAACTCGGGGGCGACGCCATCGATGCCGAAGGTGATGAAATTGCTCACAGTCATCCTGAATCTCTTCGATTTCAGCGTTCTTCGCAGCATACGTTTGTATGAGGCATGCTTTTAATCATTGGTTTGTCCATGCGCTTTCGCAGCATACGTTCAATATCTTCGAAGCATACCGTTGCTCCTTTCCGGGGCTTTCGCAGCTGGAGGGGAGAGTATCACGTCAAAGTCGTGGGCGCAGCCGCGGCGATCCGGAAGCCATGTCAGGGCGCATGCCGATGCGCAAACATTCGGCATCATTGCAATCGTAACAATGAAATCAAAAGGGCGTGCCAAGCGCTACCGTGGCTGAGGATCGGCTTGCCTCTCCTGCGAGGCTGTCGGAGCAACAGCGCTTACGTTTCAGTCATAGATCGTCAAATCGAATCAAAACCTCGACAGCCTGTTCGTACTGCTTGCGCTCGAACTCAAACGGGCCAAAGCTCGCATAATTCCGGCTTGGCCGATGCGGCTGGCTGAACCCATCCGATATCACCTTGTCCTGGTGCAGGCGAACGTGGGCGATTAAGGGCCAACATCCAACCTCACCACATTCACACGACAAGAGATAAATTTCCCCCCGCTCATCGCCCGTCACGGGTGCTTCCTGACCAAGGAAATAGCTCGGCAGGGGACCGAAGCGGTAGAATGAGGGTATGAGCCCCCCATAGCCACCAGCGGGATCACGGTAGCCAGCGGCTTCTTCGAAAGCAGCCACAAGCCGATCTAATCGCACGCCATCCACGCACGGAAGAACGGCCACCGCGTCTTCGTCCATATTTTCAAACTTGAAGCTGAGAACGTTCGTAATGCACCACGCATAGAACCAGCAAGCACTCGTGGTCAATTTCACATCATCAGCTTTTCGCTTGAATTTGGCGTTCACCATTCAGGGCCGAACGGGCCGCTGATGTTATAACAAACCTGTTCATCCTGCGACGGTCGACCTGCAAGGTGTCTGGGGCGATCCCGTCCAGGGGACCTTGTATGGGTCAACGGTGCGCCATAGTGATGCCATAGAGTTGGGACCAATACGGCTTGTATAACAGGCGGATGGCGAAAAATGAGATTGCTGGCTCTTCTTGCTGTGGCCGTTTTGCTAACGGTGGTTCAAGCCAAAGCCCAGGTTTATGAACCGTATGATGGATACGACGAATACGGGGGCTACGACTATGATGATCCCTACAGCCCGTATCCACCTCCGCCTTATTACGACCCTGCCCCTCGCTATCAGGAACCCCTGTATAATCGCAGGGGACCCTCGACGCGAAGTGCTAAGGGAAACATCGTAATCGCCACAGGTGAGCACACTCTTATTTACACGACAGCAAGCGGAGAGCAGTTCGCTTACCCCATTGCCGTCGGTCGCGAAGGCAAACAATGGTACGGATCAACCCGGGTGGTATCCAAGCGAATGCATCCCGAATGGCGGCCAACGGCGAGCATGCGGCAGAAGAATCCGAGGCTTCCAGCGGTCGTGAAGGCTGGTCCTGCCAATCCGCTTGGAACCCGCGCAATTTACCTGGCCGACGGGCTGCTGCGCATACACGGAACCAATGACCCGTCCTCAATCGGAACCAATGCTTCGAGCGGTTGTTTTCGCATGTACCGCGAAGATGTCGAGGAACTTTACGAAATGGTCCAGCCGGGGACCCGAGTGATCGTCCAGCGGTAATCGGGGTGCGGTCGCAGCCCGAGAGATAGTTCGCCGGCCGAGTTTGAGCGTTTTGGAGCGAGCCTTCCAGAACCAATATCCGGGGTGTCCGAGGCAACGACCCATATTGTGCAGCAAGCTGCTGCACAATATGGCCACGCGTCGAGGGGGCTACGGCGTTTTGATTACACGGTGTTTCAGATCTTCGAGAGCGCCTGTTCGAGATCGGCGATGATGTCCTCGACGTCCTCGATGCCGATCGAAAGGCGCACCACGTCGGGGCCGGCGCCGGCGGCGGTCTTCTGTTCGTCGCTCAGCTGCCGGTGCGTCGTCGAGGCAGGATGGATGACGAGCGAGCGGGTGTCGCCGATATTGGCAAGGTGGGAGAAGAGCTCAAGGCCCTCGACCAGCGTTTTGCCCGCCTCATAACCGCCCTTGACGCCGAAGGTGAAGACGGAGCCGGCGCCCCTCGGTGAATAGCGCTGCTGCAGGGGGTGGTTCGGGTCGTCTTCGAGGCCGGCATAATTCACCCAGGCGATCTTGCTGTGCGCCTTCAGCCACCTCGCCACGGCGATCGCATTGTCGCTGTGGCGCTGCATCCTCAGCGGCAGTGTTTCGATTCCGGTCAGAATCAGAAAGGCATTGAAGGGCGAGATCGCCGGCCCGAGGTCGCGCAGGCCGAGAACGCGGGCGGCGATCGCAAAAGCAAAATTGCCGAAGGTCGCGTGCAGGACCATGCCGTTATATTCCGGCCGCGGGCTCGACAGCATCGGGTAGTTTCCGGATTTCGACCAGTCGAACGTGCCACCGTCGACGATGAGGCCACCCATGGAATTGCCGTGGCCGCCGAGAAACTTGGTCAGCGAATGCACGACGATATCGGCGCCGTGTTCGATCGAACGGATGAGATAGGGGGTTGCCATCGTATTGTCGACGATGAGCGGCAGGCCATGGCGATGCGCGACCTCGGCGATCGCGGCGATATCGACGAAGGTGCCGCCGGGATTGGCGAGGCTCTCGATGAAGATGCCGCGTGTCTTCTTGTCGATCTGGCTTTCGAAGCTTGCCGGATCGGCGCAATCGGCCCAGCGCACCTGCCAGCCGAAGTTCTCGAAGGCATGGCCGAACTGGTTGATCGAGCCGCCGTAGAGCCTGCGGGCGGCGATAAAATTCTCGCCGGGGCGCATGATGGTGTGGAAGACGATCATTTGTGCGGCATGGCCGGAGGCGACGGCAAGGGCCGCCGTGCCGCCCTCGAGCGCTGCGACGCGCTCCTCCAGCACGGCCTGCGTCGGGTTCATGATGCGGGTGTAGATATTGCCGAAAGCCTGCAGGCCGAAGAGCGCGGCGGCATGATCGGAATCGTTGAAGACGTAGGCGGTCGTCTGGTAGATCGGCGTCACCCGCGCGCCGGTCGCCGGGTCGGGCTGCGCGCCGGCATGGATCGCCAACGTGTTGAATCCCGGATCATTCTTGGCCATGTCGTCCTCCCGTTGTTGCTGACGGCCGGGATCATAGCCTCTCCCGGAGGAAAGTTAATCGCGATCCGTTTCAACCCGCGGGCGTTCGGTGGAAAATCCGTCTCTGCAGAGCGCAGCTCAAGCAATGAGATCGGGTGCAATGAGATCAGGCAATGAGCCGGGGATACTCGATCGCCGGGCAGCGGTTCATCACCACCTTGATGCCGGCGGCCTCCGCCTTTGCCGCAGCCGCATCGTCGCGGACGCCGAGCTGCGCCCAGATGATCTTCGGCAAAGGCTTCAGCGCTAAGGCCTCCTCGACGACGCCGTCCAGATATTCGGCAGCGCGAAAGACGTCGACCATGTCGATCGGCACCGGAATGTCGGCGAGCCGGGCAAAGACGGTGCGGCCGTGGATCTGTTTACCCGCCTGCCCCGGGTTGACCGGAATGACCTCATAGCCGCGCGACAGCAGATAACCCATGACGCCGTTGCTCGGCCGCGCCGGATTGGGCGAAGCGCCGGTCAGGGCGATGGTCTTCACCGACTGCAGAATGCCGGCGAGGAAATCATCGGTGTAGCTGTCGTGATTCATGTCCGCTTCTCCACTTGCGAAAGTCTTTCGCCACGGCGCGCGTAATTTTGCTTTTGCGTGAAACCAGGTGCGCGCCTATCCCGTATATATGAATTGGACACTCTCTGAGGATGATTCGATGAAAAAAATCGCTCTTGCCCTCATGCTCGTGCTCGCCGCATCGCCGGCGCTGGCGATCTCGCGCTACAATCCGCTCACCATGAGCTGCGACAGCGTGCGCGCCGCCATCCACAATCAGGGCGCCGTCATTTTCCGCTATCAGTCATCCCGCGGTCTGCCCCTCTATGATCGCTACGTCCGCAACAGCAATTATTGCGACGCGACCGACTATGCGGAGTGGACGCACATTCCCTCGAAAGACAACCCCCGGTGCCCCGTTCTGAACTGCCAGAACATAGACAACCTTGACGGGATGCTATTCGTTCCGCGTTATCAGCTCTGAGGTTTTTGCTGCCGTGACTGTCGCAACGCCCTACGCCCTTCGCGTTTGGGAATGTCCGCCGCCTCAATCCCGCGATGCGATTTTCCTGAGAATATGCAATCACCAGCTTTATTTTTCGCGTATGTCAAAGTTATAGAATAATATCTGTATTTCAGCAACATAGAAAGATCCACGCGGGAATTCCTCCTAGCATCTTCTTCTTTCGTTCCTTGTAAAATCACCCTATGTTCTGGTGTCCATTAGCAGCATCTCATAGTTGAGAAGATCGTCTGGATTGAACGCATATCGAGCGCACGTAAAAATTGCCGGCTGAACCCGCCATTGTTGGGATATTGGAAGGGTGATATTGCAGACAGCAAGACATCCGCGACCGCGGCAACGCATTTTCGTGCAAATCGCAGTTGTCTAACCAGAAGTTTGCCCCGTCGGGGCGAAGCGCTTGTCTTTCCCCGTAGTCCAGGATTTATCCTTGCCCCTCGACGTCATCCTGCTCGTTCTGTTCGGTGCATTGCTGCATGCGACATGGAACGCGATCGTCAAAGCGGGGAGCGATAAATCCCTTGATGCGGCGCTGATTTCGGCCGGCGGCGCGGTATCGGCCTTGCCGTTTCTGGCATTTCTGCCATTGCCGCAAAATGCTGCCTGGCCGTTTATCGGCGCGTCGGCCATCCTGCAGTTCGCCTATTTCCAGCTGGTTGCCGCCGCCTACCGGGCCGGCGATATCGGCCTGGTCTATCCGCTGATGCGTGGCTGCGCACCGTTGCTGATCGCCGCGACAAGCGGTGTCGTCCTCAAGGAAGACCTTTCCGGCGCCGCGCTCGCCGGCATCATGACGATCTCAGCCGGCGTCCTGACGCTCGCTCTGGAGGCGCGTCGCGGCAGCGGCAGCGCCGTCTTCCTCTCCATTGCCAATGCCTTTGTCATTGCCAGCTACACTTATGTCGACGGCATCGGCGCCCGCCTTTCAGGCAACGCGGTTTCCTATGCGTTGTGGATGTCGCTGCTGCCGCCCATACTGCTGTTTGCCTGGGCGGCGTCCCGGCGCGGCAGCCTGACAGTGGCACGCCACGTTCGCCGCAACTGGTGGCGCGGCCTTATCGGCGGCGCGGGTTCGATTGCATCTTACGGACTGGCGCTCTGGGCGATGACGAAGGCTCCGGTCGCGACCGTTGCCGCGTTGCGGGAAACCGCGATCGTCTTCGCACTGGTGATCTCGGTCGCCGTGTTCAAGGAAAAAGCCGGAATCTGGCGCTACGCCGCCGGCGTCGTCATCGCGGCCGGCGTGCTGGTTCTGAAGCTGGCGTGATCATTCGCCCTTCCACTCCGGCTTGCGCTTGCCGAGAAAGGCGCCGATGCCCTCCTGCGCATCCTGCGTCAGCATGGTCTCCACCATCACCTTGGCGGCATAGTCATAGGCTGCCTCCACCGGCAGCTCGAGCTGCCGATAAAATGCTTGCTTGCCGATTTTCAGGATCAATGGCGATTTGCCGGCGATCACGGCCGCATATTTGGAAACGACCTGCGCCAGATACTGCTTCGGCACGATGCGGTTGACGAGGCCGAAATCCTTGGCAGTCGAAGCGTCGATCGTCTCGCCGGTCAGCAGCATCTCCATCGCCTGTTTGCGGTGGGCGGCACGGGTAACCGCCACCATCGGCGTCGAACAGAACAGGCCGATATTGACGCCCGGCGTGCAGAACGTCGACGTGTCCGTGCAGATCGCCAGATCACAGGAGGCAACGAGCTGACAGCCGGCAGCCGTTGCAAGCCCGTCCACCTCGGCGATAACAGGTTTTGGCAGATGCGCGATCTTCAGCATCAGATCGGCGCAGAGCCGGAAGCTTTTCTCGAAGAACGCAGCGCCCCGATCTTCGTCGATGCGATGGGCCGTGAGTTCCTTGAGGTCATGGCCGGCGGAAAAGACGGAGCCGGTCGAGGCGATGACGACGACGCGCACATCCAAATCCGCCTCCGCCTTTTCGAGCTCGGCCAACAGCGCCTCGAGAAGCGCATTCGAAAGCGCATTGGCCGGAGGATCGTTGAGCACGAGCCGCAGCACGCCGTCGCGTAGCGAGCGGAGCAACAATCCGTCCACCCTGTCCGCGTCCTTTCGAAAGGATACGATTTCGGCCATGATGCTGCTCCCTGCGCTCGATTTCCACACACCTGTTCTGCCACAAGGCGCCGGCAATTTCGAGCAGGATCCGCCCTCCGGCTGCGGCGTGGTCAAAACCAGAACCACGATTTCGATGTCTCGGCCGTCGCCTGCGCACGGGTCAGACCGATATCGCGAAGCTCATCATCGGTGAGGTCCGAAAGCTTGCGGCGGCTGCGTCGCTTTTCGAGCCGAACCTCGATGGCCGCCCGCAGCCACCGGCCCCGGCGCGCCGTCTCGCGAAGCTTCAACCGAAGGGCGTTGCGCGGTGTCGCTAATAGCTCGCCGAATTCCAAGGTCATCTTTTGTCCTTTCTCAACGGAGAAAAGATGCGCTGGAAGACCCTCCGAAAGAAGCTTATGGATATTATGATATGCATAAGGAATTCTTTGGATGCCGCTCAATCTCGATCAGCTCGCGACCTTCGTCAACGTCGCCGATCTTGGAAGCTTTACGGCCGCCGCCGACAAGGAGGGCGTAACACAACCGGCAGTCAGCCTGCAGATCAAAGGCCTCGAAAAGCGGCTCGGCGTCAGGCTGATCGAGCGCGTCGGGCGGCGGGCGCAACCGACGGCGGCCGGCCTCGACCTGCTTTCGCACGCGAGGCGTCTGCTGCAGGAAGCGGCCGCGGCGGAAGAAGCAATGATGCCCCACAGGGACGGCGCCAGCGGTCGGGTGCGCATCGGCAGCGGCGGCACGGCCTCGATCCATCTGCTGCCACGCGCCATCGCCGCCGCGAGGAAATCCATGCCCGGCCTCGAAATCACCGTCCATATCGGCAATGCCGACGATATTCTGCGCGATCTGGAGGCCAACAGCCTAGACATCGCCGTCGTGGCCTTGCCGGCATCGGGACGAAACTTCGAGATCGAACCGTTTTACGAGGAGGAATTGCTGGCTGTCGCGCCCGCAGGCAGCCTGTTGCCCGACTGCGGACCGGACGCCGCCTTCATGCGCGACAGGACGCTGCTGCTTTACGAGGGCGGCAATACCAGAAGGGCAATCGACGCGTGGCTCGCCGCCCCCGATGGCAGAACCCATCCCGCAATGGAATTCGGCAGCGTCGAGGCGATCAAGGAACTGGTGGCCGTCGGGCTCGGATGGTCGATCCTGCCGGGGCTGGCGCTCAAGCGCGGCCGTGCCGGCCTGGTGACGACGTCATCGCTGAAGCCGAAGCTCATACGCCGGCTCGGCATGGTGCTGCGCCGGGACAAACATCTGACACGCGGCCTTCGCGAAATGATGAAATGTCTGCGCGAGTGCAAGGATTAACACCGCTTCGGCCTCACAAGTCCGGACGCGGCGTGGGAAAAAACCTTCAATATCGCAGTTTCCCGCTCCACTAATTTGAGGCAACATAATACCACATTGTTAAATTACTGTTTTTGCTTATGTTTCTTTTGACATTGCCGGACATGTCGATATTGACCCGATGACACATTCCCTTTATACACCGCGCCAGAACGCAGCCTTCCCGGCTGCTTTCTTTTTGGCACGCCTTGCGCCTGCCAATTCAAGCAACAAGAAACGCCCTTCCAGCCTTCGGGCAAGGGTCCCAAAAGAGAGTATTCACTATGGCTACCTTCTCCCAGAAGCCTGCAGAGGTGGAGAAGAAGTGGGTGATCATCGACGCCGAAGGGCTGGTCGTTGGCCGTCTCGCTTCCATCATCGCTATGCGCCTGCGCGGCAAGCACAAGGCAACCTTCACGCCCCACGTTGACGACGGCGACAACGTCATCGTCATCAATGCCGACAAGGTCGTTTTCACCGGCAAGAAGTATTCCGACAAGGTCTACTACTGGCACACCGGTTACGCCGGCGGCATCAAGGAACGCACCGCGCGCCAGATCATCGAAGGCCGCTTCCCGGAGCGCGTCCTCGAAAAGGCCGTCGAGCGCATGGTTCCGCGCGGTCCGCTCGGCCGTCGCCAGATGAAGAACCTGCGCGTCTACGCCGGCGCCAACCATCCACATGAAGCCCAGCAGCCGGTCGCCCTCGACGTTGCCGCGCTCAACAAAAAGAACGTAAGGAGCGCCTGATCATGGCTGACCTCTCCTCCCTGAAGGATCTCGGCACGGCTTCCGAAGCTGCTGCTCCGGCCCACGTCCGCAAGGTCGATTCGCTCGGCCGCTCCTACGCGACCGGCAAGCGCAAGAACGCCGTCGCCCGCGTCTGGGTCAAGCCGGGCTCCGGCAAGATCATCGTCAACGGCAAGGAATTCGCGGAATATTTCGCCCGCCCGGTGCTGCAGATGATCCTGCGTCAGCCGATCGTTGCGGCTGCCCGTGACGGCCAGTTCGACATCGTCGCAACCGTTGCCGGCGGCGGCCTCTCCGGCCAGGCCGGTGCCGTTCGCCACGGCCTGTCCAAGGCGCTGACCTACTTCGAACCGGGCCTGCGCTCGGTGCTGAAGAAGGGCGGCTTCCTGACCCGCGACAGCCGCGTCGTCGAACGCAAGAAGTACGGCAAGGCAAAGGCCCGCCGCTCCTTCCAGTTCTCGAAGCGCTAGTCGTTTCGAACAAATGGATTTTACGAAGGCCGGGGAAACCCGGCCTTTTTGTTTGTATGGTCTGCCAGCACCTCCTTCCACGCCGGCATCGCGGCATGCTTTTGCCGCCACTTCCTTTCCGATTGCTTGAAATTCGGCGCCCGGTCGCCTACCCGTTGTCGACGCCTTGACCTTTCACGACCGAAAAAGGAGCCCCACTTGGCGAACAAGACCATCGACCACGCCTTCACGGCGACCAGCCTCACCTCCGCCGCCAGTGACCCGACCTTTGCCGGCGCGCTGTCCTTCATGCGCCGCCGCTTCACCAAGGAACTCGCCGGCGTCGATGTCGCCGTCTGGGGCATTCCTTTCGACGCCGCCACGTCGAACCGGCCAGGCACACGCTTCGGTCCTCAGGCAATCCGGCGCGCATCGGCGATCTTCGACAATGATGCGCAATATCCCTTCAACCGCGAATTATTCGCCGACATGGCCGTGATCGACTACGGCGATTGCCTGCTTGACTATGGCAATCATCAGGACACGCCAGCCGCTATCGAGCGCCAGGCGAACGTGATTCTCGACAGCGGCGCTTTTCTGCTGACGCTCGGCGGCGATCATTACGTCACCTGGCCGCTGCTGAAAGCCCATGCGGCAAAACATGGGCCGCTGGCGCTCGTGCAGTTCGACGCGCATCAGGACACCTGGTTCGACGAAGAGCGGCGCATCGACCATGGCTCCTTCGTCGCGCGGGCCACCCGTGAAGGCATCATCGACCCCGATCGGTCGATTCAGGTCGGCATCCGCACCCATGCGCCGGAGGATTGCGGCATCAATATTCTCTATGGTCATCAGGTCGAGGATATGACTGCCGGCGACATCGCGTCGGCGATCGTATCCCACACGCGCGGCGCGCCGGCCTATCTCACCTTCGATATCGACTGCCTCGATCCGGCCTTTGCGCCCGGCACCGGCACGCCGGTCGCCGGCGGACCGTCGAGCGCCAAAATCCTCTCAGTGCTGCAGCGCCTGCATCAGCTCGATATCCGCGGCGCCGATATCGTCGAGGTTTCGCCGCCCTACGACCATGCCGATATCACCGCCATTGCCGGGGCAACGGTGGCGATGTATATGCTGGGGCTTCATGCGGAGCGACGCGCCATCGCAGTGTCACAAGGCTGACTTATTATCCCGAAATGAATCCGGAAACCTTCCGAACCCATTGAAAGCGCAGGTTAACATGGCACCGAAAATCTTCATCGACGGCGAACACGGCACGACGGGTCTGCAGATCCGCACGCGCATGGCCGGCCGCCGCGATGTCGAGCTTCTGTCCATTCCCGAGGCCGAGCGGCGCAACGCCGCCCTGCGCGAGGACATGCTGAACAGCGCTGATATCGCCATTCTCTGCCTGCCCGACGAGGCATCGAAGGAAGCGGTTCAGATGGTCTCGGCCAACAACAATGTGCGCGTCATCGACACGTCGACCGCCTTCCGCGTCAATCCCGGCTGGGCCTACGGCTTTGCCGAAATGGACGGCGCGCAGGCCGACAAGATCAAGGGCGCCCGTTTCGTCGCCAACCCCGGCTGCTATCCGACAGGCGCAATCGGCCTGATCCGGCCGCTGCGTGCCGCCGGGATCCTGCCGGATGGTTATCCGGTGACGGTCAATGCGGTCTCCGGCTATACCGGTGGCGGCAAGCAGATGATCGCCCAGATGGAAAATCCGGATCACCCGGATGCGATCAGCGCGCCGCACTTCCTCTACGGTCTTCCCCTCACCCACAAGCATGTGCCCGAGATGACCGTGCATGGCCTGCTCGATCGGGCACCGATCTTCTCGCCATCGGTCGGCAAGTTCGCGCAGGGCATGATCGTGCAGGTGCCGCTGCATCTCGACGATCTCGCCGAGGGTACGACGATGGAAACCATCCACGCGGCTCTCGTTGCTCACTATGCCGGCCAGGACATCGTCACCGTCGTGCCGCTCGCCGACAGCAAGGCGCTCCTCCGTGTCAACGCCGTCGAACTCGAAGGCAAGGACACGATGAAGCTCTTCGTCTTCGGCACGCCGGGCGGTTCCCAGGTCAATCTGGTGGCGCTGCTCGACAATCTCGGCAAGGGCGCCTCAGGCGCCGCCGTGCAGAACATGGACCTGATGCTCGCTTCCTGACGGCATGACGCTGGATGCGCTTATCAGCGACGGGCGGGCCTGGTTTGCCGCCGCCCTGCCCGATCACGGTATCTATGCCCTGATGGCCTACGCCTTCATCGCCGGGCTCGCCCGGGGCTTTTCCGGTTTCGGGGCAGCGCTGATCTTCATTCCCCTCGGTGGCGCCATCATCGGGCCAAAACTGGCCTCGCCGATCCTGCTCGTCATCGACGGCATCGCCACGCTCGGGATGATCCCACCCGCCTGGCGCAACGCCAACCGGCCCGAGGTCTTCGTCATGGCCGCGGGTGCGGCACTCGGGGTGCCGGCCGGCACGGCGATGCTGGCACTGCTCGACCCGACGCTGCTGCGTTGGAGCATAACGATCATCGCGATCTCACTGCTCGCGCTTCTCGTCTCGGGATGGCGTTACCGCGGCGGGCCTTCGGCACCGCTCAGCAGCGGCGTCGGCCTGATTGCCGGCCTCTTCAGCGGCGCCGCACAGCTCGGCGGACCGCCTGTCGTCGCCTATTGGCTCGGCGGCAAGAGCGACTTCACGCGCGTCCGGGCAAATGTCGTGCTCTATTTCTCCATTTCCACCATCTTCAGCGCCATCAGCTATTATATCGGCGGACTGTTCGTCCCCGCCGTCTTTGCGTTGACGGCCGTCATTCTGCCGAGTTATGCGCTGGGGCTTTACGGCGGCTCGAAACTGTTCGGGCTGGCCGAGGAACGGACCTTCCGCATCGCCTGCTACGTGCTGATCGCCGCCGCGGCGATCATCGGCATGCCGCTGCTCGACAGCGTGCTGCGTTAAACGACGTGCGGTTCAATCGCGCTCCGCGATTGCCGTGGCGTACGGATATTCGCCGTAAAAGCCGCGCCAGTTGGCGACGGCGAAACCGAAGACCACCAGAGCGCCGGCCTGATGCAGCAGGCCCCAGTGAAGCGGCACCTGCAGCAGTAGCGTGGCGATACCGATCGCGGCCTGCAGCGTCACCAGCGAGAAAAGCACGACGGCGCGTCGGGCATGGGTGGTCCAGGGGGCGGCGCGCAGGGCAATGACCATGTTGATCAAGGTCAGCGCGAAGAGCGCATAGGCGCCGACGCGGTGGATGAACTGCACGGTCTTCGGGTTCTCGAAGGCGTTGATCCAGAAGGGCTGCTGGATCAAGAGATCCGAGGGGATGACGGCACCATCCATCAGCGGCCAGGTATTGTAGGAAAGGCCGGCGTCGAGCCCGGCCACCAGCGCGCCGAGATAGATCTGGAACAGCGCGAAGATGGCGATGACGGCGGCAAAACCGCGCGAACTGCGCGCCGGCGCCGGATCGTTGGAATGTCTGGAGAGACCGCGCATGATCCACATGCAGCCGGCAAAGATCAGGCAGGCCATGACGAGATGTGTCGCAAGCCGGTATTGGCTGACATCGGTGCGGACGGAAAGACCCGAGGACACCATCCACCAGCCGATAAAACCCTGCAGGCCGCCGAGCGCCAGAATGCCGACGAGCGGCCAGCGCAAGCGCCTTTCGATGCGCCCCGTCAGCCAGAAAAAGATAAGCGGCAGCGCGAAGACCACGCCGATGCCGCGAGCGATCAGCCGGTGCGCCCATTCCCACCAGAAAATCCCCTTGAACTCGTCGACCGTCATGGAGCTGTTCAATTGCTGAAATTCGGGAATGCGCTGGTAGAGGCGGAACTCCTCCTCCCATTCGGCAGCCGACAGCGGCGGAATGACGCCATGGATCGGCTTCCATTCGGTGATCGACAGGCCGGAATTGGTCAGCCGCGTGGCGCCGCCAACGAGCACGAGACAGAAGAGCGCTAAAAGCACGAAGCCGAGCCACAGCCGCAAGGCGCGGCGATTGCGGTTCTGCTTGCGCACTTCGCTCAGGATCGCCTGTTCCGTGGTGAGGTTCGCGACGGCCATGATATCTCCTTCTATCCGGCAGTTGATTTGCCCCACCGGCTCATGCAAAACAAGCCCCGAACCTTTGCGGCATGCCGTCGCGCCGGTTCGCGCCACCCAGACAAGAGATCAAAATGCCCGTCCGCCTCCGCAAATTCATCGGCACGACCCTCATCATCGTGCTCGTGCTCGTCTACGCGCTGGTGGCGAACACGATCGCAGTGGCGACGCTCGGTAACGCGCCGTGGTGGGGGCACCTGCTCTACTTTCTGCTCACCGGCCTGCTTTGGATCTTGCCGGCTATGGTGATCATCAAATGGATGGCCGGACCGCGGCAGCAGTAAGCCATTAACGGCCGAATAACCGTGATCGGCGGAAAACCTCGCTGATAGCCGACGATTAAACCAAATATACGCCCTGCATAGCTAGCTTCCCGCTCAGCATTTTGACCGGAGAGTTCCCGTGCAGACGCAAAAGTGCGACGTCCATGAACAGCCGTCAGACGATGGCGCACTGGCCGAAACGGCGATTTCACGCCTACGCCAGGTGAGCATGAAACTTGCCATGGCCAAAATCGACATCGCCGTTTGCGATGCGATGCAGCCGTTGGAAGATGATTGGCGGGCGCTGGAGGTTGACAATCTCCAGTCGCTACATCAGAGCTACGATTGGTGCGCCGCCTGGGTAAGCGCCTTTCGACGGCCGCTGGCGATCCTCAAAGGCACCTATGCCGGGGAGACGGCTTTCATCCTGCCGGTCGAGATCGTCAAGTCGCGTGGTCTTGCCGTCGCGAAATTCATCGCTGCCGATCACAGCAATATCAATACCGGTCTATTCTCGAGGAATTTCGCCGAAAGCGGCGGCAGCATCGACGCCGAAAAATTCGCTCGTCAGCTTCAGCAAGCATTGAAGGGGCAGGCCGATCTGCTGTTGCTGCAAAACATTCCGTTGGAATGGCGCGGACGGCAGACGCCGCTCACCGGGCTGCCGATGGTGCAAAACCAGAACCACGCCTATCAACTGCCGCTCCTTGCCGGTTTCGAGGACACGCTGAAACAGATCAACGCCAAGAGCCGGCGTAAGAAATTCCGCGTTCAATCGAGGCGTCTCGAGGCCGTCGGCGGTGCCGAATACGTCACCCCCGAAACATCGGAAGAACAGCATCGCCTGCTCGATATCTTCTTCCGTCTGAAAAGTACCCGCTTCGCCAGCCTTGGCCTGCCCGACGTCTTTGCCGACCGGGAAACGCGGGCCTTCCTGCACGGACTCATCGACAAGCAGGATGAAACAAGGCAGTTCTTCGGCCTTCAGATGCATGTCCTGCGGCTGAAGGGCGCGAATGAGGACCGGATCGCTGCGATCTCAGGCATCTCGCGCAAGGGCGATCACGTCATCTGCCAATTCGGGGCGATCGACGAAGACCTCGTGCCGGATACGAGCCCCGGCGAATTCCTCTATTGGCAGACCATCTCGGGATTGCACGGCAAAGGCGTCGCGTTGTTCGATTTTGGCCTTGGCGATCAGACCTACAAACGATCCTGGGCGCCGGTCGAGACCGCGCATTACGACGTTGTGCTGCCGGTTTCGCCTATCGGTATCGCCGCCGGCGCCGCGCACAGGATCATCACGCGCGGCAAGGCGCATCTCAAGGCGCGCCCGAAGCTCTATAGATTCGCCCAGGGGATCCGGGCAAGGATCGGCTGAACGGTCTATCCTACCCATGTGGCTGCCGCAAAAGAGCAGCACACGCGCCATGCGTCAGGCCGCCTGGCCGAGCCTCTGCTCGGCCGCTTCGCCCTCCGACATCAGCACGACGCGCTCGTAGCCCGCGGCCTGGAATTCCGTCATCAGTGTTACGAAAACGGTCTCCTCGAGCTGCGGCAGCGAGAGGATGATCTCGACATCCCGGCTGCGCGTCAGGCGCGAGACGCCGGCGACATCGGCAGCGCCGCATTCGACGACCACGAGGTCGTAGGCAGCGGCCAGCGCATCGAGCAGCAGCGACAGCCGATCGACACCGCGCATGGCACGGCGTACGTCGCTCCGGCCCTGCGGGATCAGATGGGCATCGGAAAGCCGGTCGCTGTGGATGGTATCACCGAAGGCGGCCTCGCCGCACAGCAGGTCGGTGACACCGGGAGCGGCCTCGTCTTCGGCCATCAGTTCCGTGGGGTAGCCGGAACCGGTCATATCGATCAGGATGACGCGGCGGCCGGCATCGGCAAGAATGCGGGTCAGCAAGACCGTCGCTGCGGAACCATCGTCACCGGTCGGAGATATCGCGATTGCCAGCGGCGCCCGGCTGCCGGTGAGATAATCGGCAACCGAGGCGACGGAGAATTCATTGTCGTCCTCCGGTACCTCAGCGGCAGTCTCCACGTCCTCGTCGATCGCATCCTCTTGGTCGGCGACCACGGCGAGCATGCTTGGTCGGGCGGGACTCCGGACGGCGGCGACGGGAGCTGCCTGCGGCGTAATCTTCTCTTCGGCGCCCGTTTCCGTCTCGATTGTCTCAGCCGACGCATCGACCGGGCGAAGCGCCCTGCCGCTGAAGAGTTCGGCCAGCATGGTGATGATGGCGCTGAGGATCAGTATGGCGACAGCTGCGACGGCGACGATCGGCACGACCTTGGGAAAATAGGGATCGACCGGCTCGATGGCCTTCGAAACGATACGGGCGTCGGCCGGGCTCGAGTTGCTGTCGGCGCGGGAGGCCGCCTCGCGGTAGCGCACCAGATAGGTTTCGAGCAGCTGACGCTGGGCGGTCGCCTCGCGCTCCAGCGCATTGAGGCCGACTTCGTCCTCGCCGGCGCGGGCGCTGTTGGCCTGCACCGTGTCCTTCTGCCGCTCGAGCTCACGTTCCCGGAGATCGGCGACCTTGGCCTCGTTCTCGATGCTCGCCAGAATCTTCTGCGTTTCCTGGCGGATCTGTCCGCGGATGTCGGCAAGCTGGGCACGCAGACTTTTCAGCCGCGGATGGCTATTGAGAAGGCTGGTCTGCAGGTCTGAGACTTGCGACTGCAGGCCCGATTCCGTTCCCTTCAGCCGCTGAATCGACTGCGAGGACATGATGTCAGGCAGCGTGTCGGAAGCTTCGCCTGACGACAGCGCATTGCGCACCGCCTGCGCCCTCGCCTCGGCATTGGCTTTGTCGCCGCGCACGCGGGTGAGCTCGGCGGAGATGTCGTTCAGTTGCTGGGCTGGAAACGTGGTCGTGCCGTTCGTCTGCAAGAGCCCGTGGCTGGTGCGATATTCGGCGACCTTCTTCTCGGCTTCGCTGACCTTGCGGCGCAGGCTTTCGATCTCCGGCTCCAGCCAGCGAGTCGCTTCGGAATTGGAATCGAGCTTGGCGCCGCTCTGGGTGGAAAGATAGACATTCGCCATGGCGTTCGGAATGGCGGCAGCGAGCTTCGGGTCCTTGGAGGTGAAACTGATGCCGATGACGCGTGAGCCCGGCACCTGATAGACCTGCAGCCGCTCGACGAAAGCGTCGATCACCCGCTCTTCGGGCGGGTTCTCCATCGGGTTCTTCTTCAGATGCAGCGTCACCAGGATGCTGCTCATCGCCGAACCGCTGGCGGCATCGTCGAATTCCGGCAGATCGTAGAGTTTCAGGTCGTTGATCACCTTCTTGAGGAGATCGGCAGATTGCAGGAGCTGCACCTGGCTGGCGATATTCAGCTCGTCCATCAGCGGACCGGCGCCTGCGTCGTTTACCTGCTGAGTGCTGGCGAAGGCCGGCGCGCGGGGTTCGATGAGGATGCGGGTTTCGCTGCGATATTGCGGCGACATGATCTTGGCGCCGGCGAAGGCGATGCCCGCCCCCACGAGCGTGATCGTCAAAATCCTGAGCCGGCGCGCCCAGACGGCGCGAACCAGCTGGCCGAGATCGATGTCCACATCCTGATCACGCGATACGCCGGACATGCTCTTACTCCACAACAAAGGTGCCGCAAGCGTAAACGACCGTGGTAACTCAACGGTTAATGGTGATTTGCCAAGAAATGTGCCGGATCGGCAAAGAACTTAGGAAATTGTCATGCCCTTTTTACCGGGCATTAACCCTAACAGATCGATAACGGCTTCACCGAGTTCATTTCTGTGAGCACAAGCGGATGTCTGTCGCCCCGCCCAAAATCTTTTTGGCCCTGAGCCTTGCAGCCATGACGGCAGCATTGGGCGGCTGCACGACGTACAAGCCGGCGCCGAAAGCCTTCAACGAGGCGACCATCCAGCCCTATACGCTTGATAGCGGCGACCGGTTGCGCATCACCGTCTTCGACCAGCAGAGCCTGACCAATACCTATACGGTGGATCAGGCCGGCTATATCGCCTTCCCCCTCATCGGTCAGGTCCCTGCCCGCGGCCGAACCTTGCAGCAACTCTCGGGGCAGATCGCCCAGAAGCTGCAGCAGGGCTATCTTCGCGACCCCGACGTCACCATCGACGTCGACCGCTACCGTTCGATCTTTATCATGGGCGAGGTCGGCCAGCCCGGCCAGTATGCCTATGTTCCCGGCATGACCGTACAGAATGCCATCGCCGTTGCCGGCGGCTTCACCAGCCGCGCCAACCAGAGCATGGTCGACGTCACCCGCAAGATCAACGGACAGGTGCTGACCGGCCGCATCAACATATCGGGGCCGATCATCGCCGGCGACACGATCTACGTCCGCGAACGGCTCTTCTGAGTTATGAGAAAACAGAAGCCGCTCCGCATCCTCCACTGCTTCAGGTCGCCGGTCGGCGGAATTTTCCGCCATGTCCGCGATCTGGTCGAGGAGCACAGCAAGGCCGGTCATGAGATCGGCATCCTATGCGACAGCTCGACCGGCGGCGAGCATGAGGACAGCCTGTTCGACGATATTCGTCCCTATCTCTCGCTCGGCCTGACTCGCGTGCCGATCCGACGCTCGGTCAGCCCGTCCGACATTGCGACGATGTGGGATACCTACAAGAAAATCAAAAGTTTGCGGCCGGATGTGCTGCACGGGCACGGCGCCAAAGGCGGCGTGCTCGCGCGACTTGCTGGCTCAGCCCTGCGGGTGAACAGGTATCGCGTAGCCCGCCTCTATACCGCGCATGGCGGAAGCCTGCATTATTCGCGCTCCTCGCTCAGCGGACAGTTCGTCCTCAGGATGGAGCGCCTGCAGGAATATTTCACCGACGCGCTGGTCTTCATCTGCGAATATGAGCGCGACACCTATATGCGCAAGGTGGGCAGGCCACGGACGAAGACGAGACTGATCTATAACGGCATTGGCGAGCGTGATTTCGAACCGATCCCCACCCGCTCGGATGCCGTCCATTTCATCTATGTCGGAATGCTCCGGGACCTCAAGGGTCCCGATCTGTTTGTCGATGCCTTTGCCAAGACCGAGCGGCTGCTCGGCCGGCCGCTATCGGCGCTGATGATCGGTGACGGGCCCGACCGGGACCGTTACCGCGAGATGATGGTCGAACGCGGCCTCGGCAAGCGCATCGGCATGCTGCCGGCAATGCGCGTCCACGAGGCTTTTTCGATGGCCCAGAACCTTGTCGTTCCCTCGCGCGCCGAAGCCATGCCCTATATCGTCCTCGAGGGCCTCGGCGCCGGCAAGACGGTCATCGCCAGCCGCGTCGGCGGCATTCCCGAAGTGCTCGGCGCCGACAGCGCGGCACTGGTGGAGCCCGGCAATGCCGACGACCTAGCCCGCGTGATGGCGGAAACGCTGACCATGCCCGGCTGGCATGGCAGGACGATGCCGAAGCCGGAGGCGGTAAAGGCGGTATTTTCCTCCGCCGTCATGGCGCGTGATGTGCTGAAATTGTACCATGAGCTGGTCGATCCCGCCGCGGGTCAAGCAATGTCTGCCGTCTCGTAAATATTTCTTAGGGGCTTTCTGGTATTTCGCTTGCTGACAACGAGCGACAAAACCCCATGAACAAGCTGGAAAAAAGCGATCCGTTCGACGTAGAAGCGCTGCGCAAGCAGGTCTCCGACATCGAGGCGCGACGCAATGCAAGTCGGGAGCAGGCCTCCGAGCCGACCGAAATCAATGCCTATGCCCGGCAGATCGCCGAACAGTTCCGCGACGGAACCCGTTCGCCTGTCATCATCATCGGGCAATTACGGCTGCTCGAATTCCTGGCCCTCTTTTCGATTGCTCTGATCGTCTACTTCTTTGCGCCCGGCGACGGCAGCGATCCCCTGCTGGTGCGGGCGGGCATGGCGGCGATCGCTTCGGCCCTGACCGTGGCCTGCCTGCAGCTTGCCGACACCTACACCATCCCGGCACTTCGGGCGAAGCTGCGGCTGATGCCGCGCATCCTCACCGCCTGGACGATCGCCCTCGTCCTCACTATCGGCCTGTTCGCGCTCGTCCGCGGCGCCACATGGGCAATGACCGAGGCCTATCTCTCCTGGTTTGCTGCCGGCGCGCTCTTCCTTGCCGGCGAGCGTTTCCTCGTCGCCTACGGCATTCGCAACTGGGCGCGCAACGGCATCATGGAGCGGCGCGCCGTCATCGTCGGCGGGGGCGAACCAGCCAAGGAGCTGATCCGCATCCTCGAACAACAGGCCGACAACGACATTCGCATCTGCGGTATCTTCGACGACCGCGGCGAGAAACGCTCGCCGATCATGGTCGCCGGTTATCCGAAGCTCGGCACCGTGGCCGAACTCGTCGAATTCGTGCGGCTGACGCGCATCGATATGCTGATCATCGCCCTGCCGCTGTCGGCAGAGGCGCGCATCTTCGACCTTCTGAAGAAGCTCTGGATTCTGCCGGTCGATATCCGTCTTGCAGCGCATGCCAACCGGCTGCGCTTCCGGCCGCGCGCCTATTCGCATGTCGGCTCGGTGCCGATGCTCGACATTTTCAAGAAGCCGATCCGCGACTGGGATTCCGTCGCCAAGCGCGGCTTCGACATCTTCTTCACCGTGGTCGCCCTTGCCCTGCTATGGCCGCTGATGCTGGTCACGGCTGCCGCCATCAAGGCGACCTCCGAAGGCCCGGTTTTCTTCATGCAGAAGCGTCATGGCTTCAACAACGAAATCATCAACGTCTTCAAGTTCCGCTCGATGTACACCAATATGGCCGACCCCACCGGCAAGGCCGCGGTGACCAAGGGCGATCCGCGCGTCACCCGCGTCGGCCGCTTCATCCGCAAGACCTCGATCGACGAGCTGCCGCAGCTTTTCAACGTGCTGAGAGGCGAGCTTTCGCTGGTCGGCCCGCGCCCGCACGCCGTTCTGGCTCAGGCTCGCGACCGCGCCTTCGGCGATGTCGTCGAGGGTTACTTCGCCCGCCACCGCGTCAAGCCCGGGGTCACCGGCTGGGCGCAGATCAACGGCTGGCGCGGCGAGGTCGACAATGACGAGAAGATCAAGTTCCGCACGGCCTACGACCTTTACTACATCGAGAACTGGTCGCTCTGGTTCGATCTGAAGATCCTGTTCCTGACGCCGATCCGGCTGCTGAACACGGAAAACGCCTATTGAGCACGGTCGAGGCGACATATCCGCGTGTCGCCCAGCCGCAGCGGATGACGCTGCGCCTGATCGGCTCGGCCTTCGTCGCCTTCGGCGTCTTCCTCTCCGGTTTCGTCATCGACGAGCCGGCCCCCTACGAACTCTGGATGGCCGGGCTGATCGGTCTCTGGTTCATCCTGGGATTGAAGATTTCACGCGGCGTGGCGCCCCTGCTTGCCCTGCTGCTCACCTTCAATATCGGCGGCATGCTGTCACTGACGCAGATGAAGGATCTGGCGACGGCGCCGATGTATATCGCGGTGTCGACCTTCCTGGCGCTGACCTCGGTCTTCTACGCGGCAATCGTCGAGGACAGCCACAAGCGGCTGCCACTGATCTTCAATGCCTGGGTCTTCGCCGCCGTCGCCACCTCGGCGCTCGGCATACTCGGCTATTTCCATGCCTTTCCAGGCGCTGAGATCTTCACCCTCTATGACCGCGCCAAGGGCGCCTTCCAGGATCCGAACGTCTTCGGCCCCTTCCTGGTGCCGCCATCGCTCTATCTCGTCCACGGTATTCTCGTGGGCGACCTGAAGAAATCGCCGCTGAAGGCTGCCGCCCTGCTCGTGCTGGCGCTCGGCATTTTCCTGTCTTTTTCGCGTGCCGCCTGGGGGCTGTTTGCGCTCGGCGTAGGGCTGCTGATCTTCATCATGCTGCTGAAGGAGCGCAGCGGCGCCTTTCGCCTGCGAGTGCTGGTGCTGTCGCTGGCGGCGATCATCATGCTGATCGCGTCGCTGCTGGTGGCGCTTCAAGTCCCGAAGGTCGCCGAACTGTTTTCCGCCCGCGCCCAGCTGGTACAGCAATATGACGGCGAACATCTCGGCCGTTTCGAACGTCACCGGATCGGCTTCACCATGATGATGGAGCGCCCGCTCGGCATCGGCCCGCTGGTGTTCGGCACGATGTTTCCCGAGGACGAGCACAATATCTGGCTGAAATCGCTCACCTCCTATGGCTGGCTCGGCTTCGTCAGCTATGTCGGCATGCTCGTCTGGACGCTGGCGATCGGCTTTCGAAACCTGCTGCTCGACCGGCCGTGGCAACCCTTCCTGATGGTCGCCTGGATCTCCGTCCTCGGCCATGCGGCGATCGGCAACGTCATCGACATCGATCACTGGCGCCACGTCTACCTGCTGCTTGGCACGGTCTGGGGCTGCGCGGCGCTGGAGGCGCGCCACCGGCGCAGCCGGAGGCCGAAAGAAGCGGCGCATCCTATTTCGTCGCGCCTGCCGTCAGACCGGCAATAAACCGCCGCTGGAAAACCAGATAGGTCAGGATCAGCGGGAAAATGACGATCACCGCGCCGGCAGTCAGAACCGGCGTGTTGACGGTATAGCGCCCCTGGAAAAACAGCATGCCCAGCGGCAGCGTCCGATAGGCGTCGTCATTGACCAGGATGAACGGAATGAGAAACTCGTTCCAGGTCCAGATGAACAAGAACAGCGCCAGCGTCGACATTGCCGGTATCATCAGCGGGATGACGATCTTGCGCAGGATATAGAAGCGTCCGGCCCCATCGAGGACCGCCGCTTCGAGAATTTCCTCCGGCAATTGCTGCATCGCGCTGGCAAGGAAGATCGTTGAGAAGGGTATCGACATCGCGATCTGCGGGATGATGAGAGCCGCATAGGTATTGATCAGCCCGAGATAGCGCATTTCATAATAAAGCGGGATGATGAAAGCCTCCGCAGGCACCATCATGCCGAGCGTCAGGATCGCGAACAGCGTGCGCCGTAGTGGAAATGACAGGTAGGCGAAGGCAAAACCGGTCAGCAGGCCTAAAAAGACGCTTGCAGCAACGACGGGTATTACGACGACGATCGAATTCCAGAAGTAGATGTTGAAATGCCCGGCATTCCAGGCATCGATGTAATTTTCGAAATGCGGATAGGCCGGAAGGGCGAATGCGCCCTTCAGAACGTCGGCCTTGCTCTTTATGGAGGTCAGCAACAGAAGCAGGAACGGAGTGATCGTTACGAAGGCCAGGAGCCAGAGGACAATGCGAAGGAACAGCGCGGCGGGAATGTTGGACGAACGGCTCATCAAGCCAATCCTTTGCTTCTGGAGCCCACCAGCCGGTGAATTGCGAAATTGATTGCGAATGTTAGCAAGGCGCCGACAATGGCGATGGCGGCTGCGGCGCCGAAGCGATTGAGCTCGAAGCCGAGCTGATACATGTAGATATTCGGCACCAGCGTCGCGTTGGCGGGTCCACCGCGGGTCATCGTGAAAATCAGGTCGAAGCTTTTGATCGAGGCAATAACCGTCAGAAGCAAAACCACCCTGATCTCAGGCATGAGAAGCGGCAGCGTTATCCAGAAAAAGGTCTTTCGCGCCGACGCGCCGTCGACCTTGGCGGCGTCGAAAAGAGACGGGTCGATGCGCTGGATTCCGGTGAGGAAGATGACCATGCAAAAACCGAAGAAATACCAGGTCGCAACGATCCCGACCGCGGGAAGCACGAAATTGAAATCTCCGAGCCAGGGCAAAGCGAACCTGCCCAGGCCTACCGCTCGCAGAAACTGATTGAACGGGCCGAATGCAGGATTGTAGAGCCATGCCCAGATGATGCCCAACACGGCAGTCGGCATGATATAAGGCAGGAACAGGAAGGTTCTGAGGGCGAGCTGTTCGCGCTGCTTCAAATTCCACACACAGGCGGCAAGCGTTATGCCGAGCACGAGCGGCAGGACGCAGTAGAAGATCATCAGCTCGGCATTATTGCGCAAGGCGATGTAAAAACGGCTGTCGGAAAAGAGATCGGCGTAATTGCCAAGGCCAACCCATCTGGGCATAGTCAGGCCGTCCCAGCTGGTCAGGCTCAAAGCCAAAGCCGCGACAATCGGCCCAAACACAAACGCTGCGTAGAGCAGCAATCCAGGCAATAAATAGATGAGGTTGGTCTGTCGCGTTCCATCCAGTGCGGAGCGTTTCATCCAGTACTCCCTGCCAAAGCTCTGGTCATCGCGCAACAAGCCGTGAGCTCGTAGCACTTATTTTAACGTGATGAACGGGACGCCGGTCGGACCGCCCGGGGCCGTCGTGACCGGCGTCCGCACTGCTTATTTCTTATCCTTCAAATAGGCCTGGTAGTCCTTGTCCATGGCATCGACAAAGGCTTCGGGCGTGATCTTGCCGGACAAGAGAAGCGGCGTGTTGTCGTCGATTGTCTTCAGCATCGTCGGGCTCGACCAATCGGGGTAGTGGCCGAGCGCATCGTTGGCGTTAAGTGTCTTCCACATCTCGATGCCGGAGGTCAGGAGCGGCGTGAGCTTCGGCTTTGCATCCGCCGGGAGCGATGTTGCAGGAAGATAGCCTGCCGCGGCCCAGCTTTCAGCGGCCTTTTCCGACACCATATGGTCGATGTACTCGCCGGCCAGGTCCTGCTTTGCCTTGTCTTTGGCAAGGCTGGTTATCGCCCAGGCAAGATCCACGCCGCCGACGCTCATCGGCTTGGAAATGCCCTTCGGCGCGGGAATGGCCATGAAGCCGATATCCGGATTGTTTTGCATGTCGCCGAAGTACCAGGTCCCGGAGATCAGGAATGCGCCCTGCCCTGATATGAACAGCTGGACGGCGTCATCACCCGAGATGCCCTCGAAGCCGGGATAAAAATAGCCGCCCTGTGCCCATTGCTGCACGAGTTTGGCCGATTCGATATTACCCTTGGTGTTCCAGGTACCGCCTTTGCCGTAGATCAAGTCGTCAAGCTCGGCCCGATTGGCCGCGTCGATATGCGCTTGATCGATGGCGCCGATCATGTGCAGGGCGAGATGCTGTTTTGCCGAACCCATCATGAAGGGCGCGACGCCTTTTTCCTTGAGCTTGTCGAGAGCGGCCAACAGCTCTTCGAAGGTCTGCGGCAGCGCCACGCCCGCATCGTCGAGGATTTTTTTATTGTAATAAAGGCCGACGATCTCGGCGAGACCCGATATGCCGTAGGTCTTGCCGACCCCGAATTTCGCCCCCTCCCAGCGGTCTCTGGCAAGCACCGAATCCGACTGCCGCTTATCCCAGCCATATTTCTTGATGTACTCGTCGACCGGCAGCAGCAAACCTTCCTTGACCATCGCGCCCATGTCGCCGGCGCCCTGGTTGACCTTGGTGACGACAGGGCCGTCGCCGGCCGAGACCGCAAGCTTCAACGTCAGCTTCATGTCATCGAAGGTGCGGGCGGTGCGCTTGATCGTGACGCCGGGATGCGCGGCTTCGAAGTCCTTGTTCAGTTGCTCTATGACCGCGCTCTGACCTTCAAAGGTCTGGTCGTCCCACACGGCCAGATCGTCGGCACGGGCGGCGGAAAGGCCAAAACTCACCAGCGCCGCGCCGGCAAGCGCGACGGCTGCTTTCAATCGGTATGCCGGCAGTATGCTGATCGATTTCACGGTTCTGTTCATCTGCTCCACCTCATTTGGTTCATTCTCCACTTCCCGTTCCGGCTTCGCGCCTGGCGCCGGCCGAACGTTTTCTTCCCCCAGAGCTTTGCCTGGCTGGCGAATCTGAGGTAATCGTCAGTGCATCAGCTCCTCTCGCGACCTCAAATGACAAAGCGCCACGCAGGAGGTGGCAAAGTGATGGACACCAGTTGCTTCATCCGTCCCGCAACTGAAGCGGATACTGAAGCCTTTTTTGACATCTGCCTGAGGACCGCGAATGGCGGTCACGATGCCAGCGCCCTTTACAGCGACCCGCGTCTGCCCGGCTACATCTGGTCGGTACCCTATCTCAAGTTCGCCAAAGACTTTGCCTTTGTTCTCGTTCAGGGCGACCGGCCGGTCGGCTATGTCGTAGGCGTACCCGACACCAGCCTGTTCGACCAAAACCTGGCGGCAAACTGGTGGCCGGCCGTGCGCGGAGAGATCGCCGGCCTGGCGCCTACCCGTCCGCGCGACGCCGACGTGCTCGAGCGAATCCAAAATCCGCGCAGCGGAACGCTCTGGCTTCAGGACCAGTATCCGGCGCATCTTCACATCAACATTCTTCCCGGACTCCAGGCAAGCGGCTGGGGACGGATGATGATCGATACCGAGCTTCAGGCGCTTCGTAATCATGGGGTCACGGCCGTGCATCTCGGGGTCGATCCAAACAACGAACGCGCCAGAGGCTTCTACCGTCACCTTGGCTTTTCCGAATTCGAGCGGGATGGCTCCGTCGCCTTTGCAATGCGGATCGATGAGCGATCCCGCTAGAACCGACGGAGCCAGGTCACTCATGACATTGGCTCCGCATTTGCGGCGTCAAGCCCATATTTCAAAACGACCGCCGCCGGCATGGCGCTCCAGCCCTGAAGCAGGGAGCCGCGTCCGTACGGCGGCGAGAAATATTCGACCGCGCCGATCCAGCCATTGTCAAGGCAGGTTTCCCACCAGCGTGTCAGCGCATAGCGCGCGCCTCCAAGCCCGTAGCGCAGGCGTTCTTCGGCATAGGCGCCATCCCAATAGGGCCAGTCCGAGCCATTATGATAGCGGTAGGGAAAGGCGGTCTTGGACCGCAGATCGCTGGGCCGCTTGAAGGGCGGATAGGCGCACATGACACCCCAGCTGCCGTAGGGCTGTTCCTGATTGTTGCGCGTTTCCAGTCTGGTTTCGAACGCTCTCAGCAGGCCAATAGCCTTCGGCCGCGAAATCGCGCCAAACCGCGACAAAGTCAGACTGTCTAGAGACAGATGATCCTCGACGAATAGGCCAGGTGTTCCATAGTCGAGATATCCTCCCGTTGCCGGGACGAAGAGTTTGGCCTCGATTTCCCGGCGGGCGAGATTTGCGACCCTGCCCGCCTGTTCGGCAAGAGCCGGATCGTGCGCCTCGCCAAGCCTCGCCACCGCATCCATGGCGCCGACAAAAAGGCCGAGGTCATAGGAGACTAGGCCCTCGCGATAGACGTTGTCGGCCCAATCGCGATCGTTACGCGGCTTTACCGGCAGAACGCTGTCGGGGCCGGCCAGGCTGAGATAGCGGTCGGTGATCGCCCGGACGATCGGCCAGTGCAGTTGCGCCTCGGCCAGGTCCTTCGTTGCACCGACATAGTCGTCGATGAACAGAATGAAGAAAAGCGGACTGTCGAAGTGGTCGCTCCACCAATCCTGCGGACGGTTGTGATATTCCGGGACTGCCCTTTTGTGGGTTTTGGGATTGGCCTTGCTGTCGGCGACAAAGTGCTGCCAGGCCTCAGATTGCGCAGGCCCCGTCAAGATCACGCCGCTCGGGGCTTCTCCATCCGGCTGCACCCCCTTGGCGAGCAGCCGGATCTCGTCGCGTACCGCCTCCGGTGCCAGCGTCAAAAGCGGCTGCATCGTCCAATAACCGTCGCGGTAATAGGTTCGCGCCGGAGCACTATAGGCCTGTCCGGCGGCAAGACCGGCGAAGGCGCCGTTTTCATCGCGCCTGATGCTGGAAAGGGCGGCGTGAATCCCCTGGCTGACCATGCTGCGCATCAGCGGGTCGGCATCGGGCGCCAGATCACAACGCGCGACATATTCCGCCGCTTGCGCCATGATGGCTTCGCTGCTGAGATCGAGCGCTTTTTCGGCTTCGTCTCTTGAGGCGCCCACGGCAATTCGCAAATCGGAACCTGCGGCCTCCACGATGAGCACACCCCAGTCCATTTCGAAAGTCTGGCGATGATGGTTCCGAGAGCCCCTGACCGGTGCGCTTTGCCCATCCGGCTCGTGCCACCAGGCACAACGACGCGCCGGGTATATGCCCAGAAGGCGCACGCCGCTGATCAACATAACCGGCAGCGACTGTGCGATAAAGACGCCGCCATGTTGGGCAACAATCCGGTTCGGGCCGTAGGTATAAGGCCCCCTGATTGCAGAAAATCTCACCCGTCCCAGGCTGCCGGCGCCCCACAGGGCAAGATCAGCATATCCATCCGGGTGAATATCGGCTTGAAGGCGTGGCGCCATGACAGGCAGGAGAACCGGTTTTTCGCAAGACAGCTGTCCATCAGCCAAGGGCTTTAACATGGGAAAATCCCCAACAACCTGGTTGCGAGACCAGCCGAAAGCAAAATGGAAAAATAGCGGAGCCGGCCACGACCAGTTCCTCTTCGGGCGATCTTGGCGCGCATGCAGCTGCCCAGACAATATGTGTGATCCATACTTGTCCTCGACCCTGTTTATTTCGTCGCACATTTGATTGCGCGTTGATCCCAGCCTACAGGCGACCTTCCAATTGTCAAGGACATAGACAAATCACCGACTTCGATGTACTGAACTCCTGTCAATTGCCGAGGCTGAGCCTCAATCTTTCTTCTTCGTGATAGTTGAGAGCCAATATCTCTCCTAATTAGGTATACGCTCCGAACTAATTGGAACGAGCAGCCGAATGACAATGACATCCCCTGGCGCCCAGACTCCGATCGCACGGAAAATATCGACCAACGCCGTCATCCGGACCGTGCTGGCCAACCGTTCGATCTCCCGCGCCGACATCGCCAAACTGACCGGCTTGTCGAAACAGACGATTTCCGAGGTCGTGCGCGATCTTGAAGACGAAGGGTGGCTGAGACCCGTCGGCCGGACCGATGGCCGACCAGGCCGGAATGCAATTATCTACGAAATCAATGCCAGGGCAGGACTGGCTGTTTCAATCGATCTCGGCGGCACCAAGATCGCCGCGGCTATCTGCGATCTGCTGGGAAACGTGGTTGCCGAAACCAAAGTGGCTACCGACCGGCGCGGCGGAATGCATCTCGTAAATCAATTCAGCGATCTTATCGTCGAGCTCGCATCTGCGGCGGGCACGACCGCCGACAAGCTTCGCCTCGTCGTTCTCGGCACTCCCGGCGTCCTTGATCCAGTCACCGGACATATCAATGTCGCGCCGAACATTCCCGGCGTCGACGCAATGGACCTGCGGCAGGCCTTCAGCAGCAGAATGGGTCTGCCGGTCATCGTCGAAAATGACGTCAATCTCGCCGCGCAGGGGGAGCGCTGGCGGGGGCACGGCGTCGAGATCGACAATTTTGCTTTCGTTGCGCTTGGAACAGGCGTCGGCATGGGCATCATCGCCAACGGGGCGCTGCTGCGCGGGGCGCGGGGCGCTGCCGGCGAGATCGCCTATCTCCCAATCGGCGGCGATGCCTTTGATCCGGGCGGGTTTACGCTTGGCACTCTTGAAAGCGCCGTCGGCAGCGTTGCGATGCTTCGCCGCTACATCGGCTTCGGCGGGCGCAATGCATCCACCGTGGCCGATCTCTTCGCCGCCTTTAACGCAGGCGAAGCGAGCGCTGTCGCCGCTATTGAAGAGACTGCAAGGCTGGCGGCGGTCGCCATTGCGGCAATCGGCGCAACCCTCGATCCCGAACTGGTGATTACCGGCGGCAGCATCGGCTCAAGGCCCGAACTCGTAAACGCCATCCGGCGTTTCCTGCCACGCTGCACACCTTACCCGCCGCGCATCGAGATCAGCCGCTTCGGCAACCGCGCCGCCCTCATGGGCGGCATGGGGATCGCGGTCGAGCGCATGCATGACGACCTGTTCGGGGTAAAATTGCGGGAAACTTGAAGATCGCAGCGGGAAGCGCAAGTTGCTTCCCGCTGCGGCTGATCCTTTGCGATCTACGAAGCGTGGTTATGCACGCCTGCACGCTTCGCCATCGACCGCCACGCCACTTGCGAAGCGCTGCGAATGCGCTAGATTTTCCGCCATGATAACAGCAACGCAGATACGCGGCGCACGCGCCATGATCGGAATGAGCATCGAAGAGCTCGCCGCCGCAAGCGGCCTGCCGGTCGAGACGGTGGCTGCGTTGGAAAAAGGCGAATTCGCCGGCGAGCCGCATGCGCTGTTCGACGTGCGCAGCACGCTCGAGGCGCACGGCATCATCTTCCTTTCGAGCGGCAACCAGGACGAAGGCGGCCCCGGCATCCGACTGCGGGCACGCACGTCAAGCGATGACGGCATCCGGCCGGAAAATCTCAACGCCGCCAATGACGATTGACGGAACGGTACCGTCGCCCTGTCCTAAATCAACAGAGAACCCGAGGGTCAGAGATAGGTCTTGGCAAGGTCGGCGAGTTTGCCGCCGTCTCTCACGCCCTGTCTGTAAAGCTGAATGATGACCGCACCGATCCGCTCGGCCTCCGGTGCCGTTCTGACAAGTCCGCGTTCGACACAGACCTTGTCCAGCACTTGCGAAAGCAGATCGAGATCTTCCGAAAAGAGCGGTAAATCATGCGGATGAATTGATGACCGTAACATCACGCCGCACTTCCCTCCGAGGGCAAACGCCGTCACGCTTGCATCGCCGGACGCCCTCCGCAACCGGCTATAACTGATTATGCGCGTGGCTCAGAACTTTAGCAACTGCGCAAATTCCTATGGAACGATATTTTGTCCCGCGCGTTAACGCCGGGTTTTGAAGCAGGAATCAGCGAGTCCGAATCTTGAGTGAAAAACGCTTTCCCTCCCCCGTCCGAGTCCATTCTCAAACCAGCAGTCTGATGGTTTCCACCGCCTGGGACGCCGTCGAATATCTGAAACGATGGCCGGCTAAGCGCGGGCGGGATTATCGCATCGCGCTACAGCACTGCCTTGACGCGCTGGACGGGCTGCGCAGCCCGCGCGCGGCTCAGGCTTCCTTCGTCACGGCGGCGAAGATGGCAGGCTTGCTGGTGAGAAAATTGCGAAACGGCGCAGCCTTCCAGTGGCTTCGTGCTCATCTGCTGCGGCCACCAACGGCCATGATTTGCGGGTGCATGGAGCCTTCCAGGATCACCTTGGCGGTCATCTCGACCACCCGTTCCTCGGCGAGTTCGGCAAGCGCGAGTGCAACGTCGCCCTCCGGCCAGCCGGCCTTGACCGCCTCGTCCGACAGTGCCTGGAACGCGCTGGCAAGAGCCTGCCTGCAAGTTAGATTCTGGTTCATATCCGGCATGGGCTTCGCACCAGGTGATCTGTGACAAGGATCATGTTAATCTACACGTACTTACGAAACATGCGAAGCGAATTGAAATTCTTCAAGCAAAAAACCGAACAGCTTGCCGCAACGTCGTGTATAGCCTCAACAAGAAAACAACTATCCACCCACCAGACCAATGGATTCCTAAAACAATCACAGAGATTATTTGCAATCGCTCCATTTAAGGAGGCGTCCGCTCGCCGTTTACTTGAAATAGCCAAAGCCGAAGCCGACAGGTCGGCCCTTTATTCCACCGTAATCCGACGGATCCGGATTTCTGTCGTTTTCAGCACCTTCTCGACACCCTGTCAATCGGCTTCGCGGAGTCTCTGGTGCTCGCGTCACCATCCCTCGCATTGTGATGAAGAGGGCGTTAAGAACGCCGGCCGATCTGTATCGGATCGTCAATCGACTGCCGGCGCGAACGTCCTCGGGCGTTAATCACCTTAATACCACAACGGCACCACACTCCCGTCAAACTCCGCCGTACCATTGTCTCTGCGGGCCTACTTTTTCAGGAGGTGAAATGTCTATCGAACTGGACGCTACTACCTATGTCCACGCCAAGCCGGCGACCGCTCATTCCTATATCTTGCCAACTGTGGTCGATGTACTTGAAAACAGTTTCCACGAGGCAAACGAAACAACGGTCTTCGACCTCGGTTGCGGCACCGGCGGGGCTGCCTCCGTGCTGGCGGAGAAAGGCTACGATGTCGTCGGCGTCGATCCGTCGGAGGACGGCATCGCGAAGGCGAAAGCGGTCCATCCCGATCTTCCGCTGGAAATTGGCTCCGGATACGAAGATCTTTCCAGCCGCTACGGGACCTTCGATGCGGTCATCAGCCTAGAGGTCGTGGAGCATGTATACGACCCCAAGGCTTTCACCGCGACCATGTACGATCTGGTAAAACCGGGCGGCCTCGCCGTCGTTTCAACGCCTTTTCACGGTTACTGGAAAAATCTGGCGCTCGCCGTGAGCGGAAAGATGGATGACCATTTCATGCCGCTGAAGGACCACGGTCATATCAAATTCTGGTCGCCGGAAACGCTGAGCACGCTGCTGCATGAAACCGGTTTCGAAGACGTCGACTTCGAATATGTCGGGAGGATTCCGCTCCTGGCGAAATCGATGATCGCAATCGCGCAGAAACCGCACTGACGGCCGATGTTCTCTCTTGCAGCCACCCCTGCGGCGGCGCCCGCCGCTAAACTGACATTCTGACTGGGATTTCAAGGGGATAAATGGTCGGGGCGACTGGACTCGAACCAGCGACCCCTTGACCCCCAGTCAAGTGCGCTACCGGGCTGCGCTACGCCCCGACCTGCCGAAACGGCTTGCTTCGTTTAGTTTTTCGGCGCGTGCAATGCAAGCGGAAAAAACCTGCCTCCCACAAAAAGGAAGCAGTTCGCTGGCAACAATCAGATCGCGGCGATCTTCAGGCGGCCTTCGGCGGTCTGGCGGGGCTGCCACGCCTGATAGTTGGCGATCGAGAAATGCGGGGTTTCGAAGGGCGTGGCGTGAGTTTCGGTGATGACAGTGACGTTGGCGCCAGCCGCCTCACCGGCAAGGATGCCGGCGACGGCATCTTCAAAGACCAGGCATCTGGCGGGATCGACCCCGAGGCGGCTGGCGCCGAGCAAATAACCTTCGGGGCTGGGCTTGCCCGATTTGACTTCTCCACCGCTGACCATGACCTTCGGCATCGGGATGCCGGCGGCAGCCATGCGGCGCCTGGCGAGCTCGATCGGCGCTGAAGTGACGATCGCCCATCGGTCTTCGGGAATGGCGTTCAGGAAGCGGACGGCGTCCGGGATCTCGACGATGCCGGAGACATCCTTCATCTCCTCGGCCAGCAGCAGATCCGCCTCGTGGGCCGGATCGACGCCCGGCAGGCCCAGCCCGCGGATCACGTCGGAGGCGCGGATGCCGTGGATCGTCTTCAGGAAGACCTCCGGCTCGAGACCATGGCGTCTTGCCCATTCGCTCCAGACGCGTTCGACGACGGCTATGGAGTTCAGCAGCGTTCCGTCCATATCGAAGAGAAAGGCGTCATAAGACCTGTCGAGGATGTCGTGGAGAGCGGACACGGGGGTTTCCTTGCGAGCGCGAGGCAGTAGGCAGGCGAGTAGCCGAGAGCAGCGGCGGCGTCAATGTCAGTCATTGACGCCGGGATGGATGATGTTCCGCAGATCGGCGAGGCCGCGGGTGGCATCCCGATTGCCGGTCGCGGCGGCGGCTTGGAAGATGCGGCCCGCATCATCGTACATTTTCAGATTGAGATAGGCGTAGCCGCGCAGAACCATCAGATCGATGCGCTCCTGCTGCAGCTGGGCGCGCTGATCGAGATAGATGAGGGTTTCGCGATACCGGCCGGCGTCGAAGGCCTGCAGCGCACGATCGGCGAGGATCGCCACCTGCAGTTCGGCAGCGCGCTGGCGGCTTTGCGGCGCCTTGGTTGCCGCGACGGCGGCATTGCTGGAAAGACCGGCGCGCAGATAGGCAAGGCTCTGGCCATAGGCCGCGTCTTCGCGGATCTTGCGGACCGGGCTCTGCAACGCCGTCTCGAAAGCCGGGATCGCCTCCATCGGCCGGTTAATCTCCATCAGGCACCAGCCGCGCGACAGCGCCTCGGACGGCCCGAGTTGCCCCGCGTCGATGGTCGTCGAGCAGCCCCGCGCCCGGCGCGGACCGCGCTCGACCGCCACCGTCTGCATCGCCGGCCGTGCGACCCGAACGGAGACTTCCGGCTCCGGCTGCGTTGAAGCGGCCGGGGGCTGCGGCGGCTCTGCCGGCTGAGCCGGCTGCTGCGGGGCAAGCGGCGGCTTTGCCGGCTGCGCGCCGGCATTCGACACCCGCGTGTCTTCAAGACTGGCGATGCGTGCCGACCGGCCGGCCCAGGCGCGCTGGAGGTCGAGCACTCCCTTGCGGTCGTTCAGCTGCTCCCGGGTGACGGCAAGGCCATAGGCGGACGGTTCGTCGTCCGGTTTCCAGGCAAGCGCCGTTTCAAACCAGCGCGCGGCAGTCTGGAACTGGTTGAGAGAGCGTGCATACCAGCCGAACTGCTGCGCCGTCGGCACATATTTGCGGGCAATCACCTCGGCGGCGACGCGGTGCAACACCTCTTCGGTGAGATCGGCGGGCGGCTGCAGCGCCATCAGATTGGCGGTAGAGGCAAGATAGGTCGAGGTCGCATCGTCGGAATCGGCGCGCCAGCGGAACATCACGTCCTCGGCCTCCTGAGGCGCCCTGCGTGCGATCAGCGCCAGCGCCAGGCCTTGCGAAGCGACTGCCGTTTCCTCCTTGGCTCGGGCGGCGCGAAACCACTTCTCGGCATCGGCAGGGTTGTTGCGGCGAAGCTGGTACCAGCCGAGCAGCAGCGCATCGGAGGCGAGACCTTCGCTTTCTGCCAGCTTTTCGAGGCGGGCGATGTAACTGGGCGCGATGGCAAGCTTCGGATCCTCATTGCTCTCGGCCACGAAGCGTCGGGCGAGGTTGTCGCGGATCGCGTCAAATTCCCTGCCGCCGTCGGCAGCGGGCCTCTCCAGCGCCAGCAGCGTCTGCATCGGCTGATAGTCAAGCAGCGTCGAGGCTTTTTCGACCGTCGCCCGCCGTTCGGCCGGATCGCCGCAATTCTTCAGTATATAGGCATAGGCATCCTGGCCGCGCTGCGATCGCTCGGTGCGAACGAAGGCCTCGGCGACGCGCCAGAGCACATCGACCTCGCTGCAGGTCAGCAGGCTCGGCGTCGCGGCGCCAATATCGACCACGGTCGCATATTGCTTGAGATCCGACGCGTTGATGAGACGGGCGCGGGCTTCGGCGACATCAAGCCGATCGAGCAGATCGGTCGGCGGCTGCCAGCCGGCATCGGCGGCCTCCCGGTCGGCGATCGCCCTGCGTAGCTCCGCATAGCGTCCATCGGAATAGAGCTTCCACATGGCTTCGAGCTGTTTGTCGCGGTTTTGCGGCACGGCGAGCGGATCGGCCGGCGGAACCCAGTTCGGATAAAGCGCCTGCAGGCGGGAGATCTCAGCCTGCAGACGCACTTTGTCGCCGCGGCTGGCAAAATAACGAAGCGCGCTTTCATCGACGTCAGGCTGCGGCGGCGCTGCCGCCTGTGGCGGCGCCGGCGGCTCGGTGACGATCGCCGGAGGGACGGGCGCCGGTTCACCGGCTGTCTGAGGCGCCTCGGATTGCGCTACTGCAGGCGGCTCTTTTGCGACGTTCCGCTCAGGCGTGTCCGGTGCGGGTGGTTGCTGAGAGGTGATCGCCTCGATCTTGTCGGCGACGGCCTCGGCATTGAAGTCGGGATTGCCGGCAGGAGCGTCGGACGGCTTGATGCGGCCCATCATCATCAGCTCCGGCGCCGGCTTGACTGCAGGAATGCCGAACCTTTCCTGCAGGGTGGCGCGATCCTTCAACCCGGTGACGAGGGTCGCTACCACGGCTGCCGCTGAAATCGCCACGAGAGAAGACTTCACAGACACTCCGGATGCTTCTCCCCGATATAGGCCAGCCCCAGCAGTTGAAGCGTGGACGGATAATAGAGTGCGGGCGCAAATTGCAGGGCGGAGACCGGCAGCTTGGTCCCGTCGACTACACAGGCCACAACATCGTTAACAATTCTATAACCAGGATCGGACAACACGGTCTTCGGCCTGCCGGTGGTCAGATCGATGGTTGCTGGAATGCCATCCTGCAACATGCCCTTTCGCAAGCGGGTCAGCAGCGCCTTGTCCGTGATGCCGCCGCGCGCGAGATAGAGCGGAATGCGAAGGGCATTATAGGCGAATTCGGCGTCGAAACCCTCCGCCGGGCGCGGCGGGCCGCTGAGGCTGACCCATTCGGCAGGAAGCTTGCGCGGACCGAACTGCATCGTCTTCAACAATGCCACGCCATCATCCGACAGTTCTTTCCAGGCATCCGACGGGGCAAGTGCGGCCATCACCGGAATTGCCTCATAGATCCAGTAGGAGGGGTTGATGACGGGGCCGTCCTTGCGGTCAGCGGCGGTAAAACCTTCGCTGCCCGGCAGCAGCAGCATTTGGCCGGCCGAGCGCGCGACTGTTTTGGCGAGCAGCGCCTGGGCCATGCGGGAGGCCGCCAGGATATAGTCATTGCGGTTCCACGCAGTGCCGGCAAGCGCCAGCGCATAGGCGATCAGCATGTCGCCATCCGTGGCATTGTTGGTGTCCGTCACGTGCGGCTTGACGTTCGGATCCCATTTCCACACGGCCAGGCCATCGTCGCGCAACAGCAGTTCGGTGCGAGTAAAATACCAGATCTGCTCGAAATCGGCGGGGCTTGCCGAGAGATAGGCGAGCAGCATGCCATAGCCCTGCCCCTCGCTGTGGCTGATATTGCCGTTGCCGTTATCGATGATGCGGCCGCTCGGATCGAGAAACTTCGCCTTATAGGCGGACCACGCATCGGCGTTGATCATCGCCTGCTGCGCGGCGGCCGGCGGGCTTGCGAGGGCGAACATGGCCGTCGCCGCAACGAGGAGCATGCGCCACAACCTCATTTCGACCGGCCCAGATTTTTCAGCATGCGCGATGTGCTGATGCCGATCAGCAGCACGAAGGCGACGAGCAGGAAGGCGTAGGAGAGAATATTCGTCGACAGCCAGTTGGCGGCGATCAAACGATAGTTGGAGATCGACCAGGGTGTGGAGGGCACGAAATCGAAGCGGGTGACGGGCACCGTCTCGATCTTGGCCGTCTTGCTCGAATAGGTTGTGATATGTCCCGATATCTGTGGCCAGTTCATCTGCGCGGTCAGGACCTCCAGTCCCTCGCGCAGATCTTTCGCCGAGGGCGCCGTCACCACGGTCCATGCGCCCGCGCCCGCGGGGCTGGAGCCCTGGGCAACCAGCAGCGTGGCCATATTTGGCGGCGTGAAGATCTCTTCGGCGCCGGGGATGAATTGCAGCGAACTGCGGGTAATATCGAAATTGCGCCCCACCCATTCGCGGAAGGCGGTGACCTGTCCGCGCAATAGGCCGCCGCTGACCTTGGAATTCCATTCCTCGAAGGCCGCGCCGGTATCGACGACGCCGGGCTGCGCGTCGACCACGGGACGCCACGAGGCCTGGCTCGCCGTGGAGACATTGGTCTGCGACAACGCGGTCGCCGGCATCTGCGAGATCGAGCCGATGAAGATTGCGTCGCGATCGCCGATCGTATTCGGCGAGGCCACGCTCTCGACGGCGATCGGATGGCCGGCCATGATCGCCATCTGCCCGAGCAGGGTGGCAGCGGCCGACAGCGTGTCGGCGTCGGTGCGATCGATGAAGAGTGGTGTCGGCTCGGTGGCCCGACCATAGGGATAGGCGGTGCCGGCCATGGCGGCCAGGTTCGGAAGCTGACCGACGCGGGCAAAATCCGGGATATGCAATTCAGAAGTATCGAACAGGGCAAAGCGCGCATTGGCATCGGCGCTGCTGCCCGGCGCGCAGGCGGCATCGCCCTTCGTCATCAGGATCGCCTCGATTGCCACCGTATTGAGACCCGGCTTGAAGTGACGCATGGTCACGCGGATCGGCAGATGGCGGAGAATGCCGCCTGTTGTCGAGGTGAGCGGCACTGTGGAGGCGATGTTGTCGTTGACGTAGATATCGATGTGGCTGCCGGGCTGAACCTTATCGGTATAGGCGGCGTCGAGCAGCACCTTCGCCTCGCCATAGGCATTGGCATAAAAATCCGCCGGCACGGCGACATTGAAGCTGGTCCGGAACCGGCGGCCGGAGAATTCGGTGGTTTTTACGCCGAGCTGGGACAAGGGAATGCCGGTATCGGAAAAGATCAGCGGTGCGTTCGGCGTGCTCCAGCGTTCGGTGGTCAACACGTCGCGGCGGACATCGGCGGACCTGTCCACCGGCGAGACGATGGTATCGATCGCCGAGGAGACCGCCTGCCAGGAAGGACCGCTGATCAGAAGCACGGGCGAGCCGCTGCGCGGATCGGTAACGAAAGCGGCGAGCGGCGCACTTTCGGCGCCGGGCGGCAGGCCGGGAAAGAGCGGCCGCAGCTCCGCCGCGGTGCCGACGAGCACACCGAGCCTGCCGGGACCGGCAGCCGGAAGGGAGGCGGTATTGAAGGCAAAGATCTGGTTCGGCATGCTGCTCAGCACCGACAGGCCCTGCGTCAGCCGCAGCAGCGGCTCTGTGGTTCCCGGCTGCTCCAGCGCCGGGACGACGATATCGAACTCCGTCTTGCCGGCGCCGTCGACGCCGATGGCGCGAATTGCGTCGGCGCTCGATAGTTCCGCGGCGTTCCTGCCGGCGAAGCTCAGATAGGTTCCGGCCGGATCGATGTTCGACCAGAGTTCATAGGTGGATTGAATGCTGCAATCGGTGCGATGACGCTGATCGGCCTGGAAGGTGACGACGTTGGCGCCCGGCTGCAGCAGACCCGAGGGAACCTCGAACGTGACGGCCGATGGGGCGTCTGGCGAGCCGACGCGCTGCTGGCCGATCGGGCGATTGTTGAGATAGACGGTCAGCGTCGAGGCCTCGGGCGCGACGACGATCGAGTTCTGATAGGCGAAGGTGAAACTTGCCTTGGCCGCCGCCTGCTCGGGCGTCAGATAGACGGACCATGAGCGGCGGTCGTATTCGCCGCCGAGGCTGAATTTCGAAAAGGGCACAAGATAATGCCTGATATCGCGGGGGCTCGGCTGCGAAGCGGCATTTGCAGCCGCGCCAGGCTGGGGCGCCGACGCCGGCTGCCGCTGGACAATGATCGGTGCAGGAACGGGCGCCGGCGCTGCCGGTGTCGCCGGTGCGGGTGTTACGGAAACTGCAGGCGTGACGGGCACCGGTGCTGCCACCGGCGGAGCGGGCGGCGTCGGCCTCGGGGCGACGGACGCGCCGGGCGGGCGCTCGCCGGACATGTCGAAGGGCGCCGTCTGCGCCTGGACGAAGGCGGAAGCGTTCAGCAGGAGAAGCGAAGCGGCGACGATGCTTTTCATCCGGCATTGACCTTTGCCGCCTGCTGCTGTGCCTCCCGCTCCGGCCGCATGCTGCGGAAGAGGTAAACGAGGCCGCGGCTGGTTTGATAAAGCGACAGGCCGAGGAACCAGATGGTGCCGCGGATCAGACCCGGATTGCGGCGGCGCGAGGTCTGGAATTCAGTCCACTGGCCGGAATTGGCAAACATCAGGTCGGCGATCAGCCGGTGGTCGAGGGCGCTTTTCGGCACATACTGGCAACCGACATTGCTGATGTCGCCCGACGGCTCGATGTTGCGGACGATAAGCGGCAGGGTTTCCAGCTCCGCGCCGCTATAGGGCCGGAAGCGCATTTCGGCAGGTGCGCCGATGATCATCTCATCGAGGTGTTTGTTGAAGATGTGAAGCCTGGCGCCATGGACGGAAACGTCCTCGATCGAGGCCGCGTACCATTTGCCGTTGGCGCCGAATTCGCAGCGCCGGTTGACGCGGACGCGGCGGGACAGGGCGCGCTCGCCGCGTTCCGACACGACGCCCAGCGCGCAGCCGGCCATGATCAGGTTGATGACATTCCATCCGCCGACGACGAGCGTGACGTCGGCCTTATAGGGTTCGGCATAAATTCTGTAGAAGGTGATGACGAGCGCGATGATCTGCACCGCAAAGATGACGAAGAACGGACGGCTGATCTCCGACAGGCGGCTGACGGCAATCGATTCGTCCTTGGCGGTGACCTTGAAGGTCGGCTTCCTCGGATTGAGCATGACGGAGACGACCGCCGGCAGCAGATGCACCGTCTGGACATATTCGTAGAGTTCGGAAATCCACGGCCAGCGGAATGAACCATAGAGGTAGTTCTGCATCATCAGGTTCACCAGCATATAGGCAAACGTGTAGGCCAGGAACTCGCCGCCGGAGGCGGTGAAGATCTCCAGATCGAAGAACAGATAGAAAAGCGGCGCAAACAGAAAAATCGTGCGCGGGAATGGGAAGAGCCAGAATAGCGTCGAGGACATGTAACAAAGGCGCTGCGGGATCGACAGCCCGCGTTTGAGCAGCGGGAAGCGGAAACGCAGGATCTGCATCATGCCTTGCGCCCAGCGGCTGCGCTGGCCGATGAAGCTTGCGAAGGTGGCCGGTTGCAGGCCGGCGATCAGCGGCTTGTCGACATAGATGCTGTTCCAGCCACTGCCATGCAGCGCTAAGGCCGTCTCGCAATCCTCGGTGATGCTGATGCCGGAAAAGCCGTTCTGCGATTCGAGCGCCTTGCGGCTCAGCACAGCGGCCGAACCGCAGAAGAAGGCGGCGTTCCATTTGTCCAGGCCGCGCTGGATGATGCCGTAGAACATCTCGTTCTCGCTCGGCATCTTGTCGAAGGTGCGCAGGTTGCGCTCCAACGGATCCGGATTGATGAAGAAGTGCGGGGTCTGGACGAGGAAGAGCTTCGGATCGTCTTCGAAATAGCCGACAGTCTCGAGGAGGAAGTCGCGGGCCGGCGCGTGGTCCGCATCGAAGACGGCGATGAGTTCGCCGGTCGAATGTTTCATGCCGTTGTTGAGATTGCCCGCCTTGGCATGCTCGTTGCGGTCACGCGTGAGATAGGTGACGTCAAGATCCTGGCAAAGCTGCTTCAGTTCGACGTGACGGGCGGCCGCCGCCTGAGCCTCGAGCAACTTGCCGGAATTGCGTTTCTGCAAGGTGCCGCCATCGTCGAGCAGCCAGACATGCAGCTTATCGGCCGGATAGTCCATGGCCTTGGCGGCAGCCAGCGTGTTTCCGAGAAGGCCGGAATCCTCGTTGTAGGAGGGCACGAAGACGTCGACATGGGGCAGACGCCCGGGATTGGCGGCACGCGAAGGGCGCGGCGGCAGCGGTGTGGCGACGATGAAAAGGCTGAGCGCCAACATCGCCACGCTATACATTTCGGCAAGATAGAGCAGCAGGCCGGGAATGAAATTCTCAGGCTGGTTCACCGGCGGCAAAGTGTTGGTGGTGCGCCAATAGACGTAGCGCAGCACGATCGACGTGCCGAAAGCGAGCGCCACCAGGCGCCACGTCCCCTCGCCCTTCAGGATCTTGATCAGCGCCATCACCGTGACAACCGTGATGCTGGTGATGAGCTGGGTCTGCAGGTTAACCGGCAGGGTGATCAACACGATCATGCAGAGCGAAACCAGGGCCCAAATGAAGACGCTGCGGGCTTTGCGCATCAACGTTCCTTCGAAATTACTCCGCCGAGGCATCGTCCGACACCCGGGCACCCTTGCCGGAACAGGATGATTCAGGTCAGCTCGCCCAAATCATCCTGTTCCAAGTTAAAGAGTTAGAACAGGATGCCGCCCGAAAACCGATCCCCGCCTTTCGGCATCACGCTCTATCTCCGGCAGACGGCCGTCATGGCCGCGTCGCCTATGCAGTCCGGTGAGGGCACGGTGACCCCGATCGCCCTTGCCGATTGTTCCAACGGCACGGCGACCGCCTCCGGCGCCACGCTCGTCTGTGGCGCCTCGCCCGGCAGCGGCACACGCGGGCCGATGGGCGCCGGGAGAGGTGCGGCGCCTTGCGCCGGCTGGCGGCTCGGGGCGCTGCGAAGCGGAGCTGTCCGCGGCCGACGGGCGACGACAGGCGCCGGCTCATACCCGATTGGCACAGGACTGGCGCGATATCCGCCCTCGTCCGGATAGATCGGATTGCCGGTACGCCCGAGCGCCGCATCGGCGGGCGGCGGGGCGCCATAGGGGTTCCAGATCACCCCGTCGAAGGTGCCCGATATGGTGTAGCCGTAGACGATGCCGAGCAGCTGGCGCTCGGATGCGCGCGCATCGCATAGGCGCAGACGCAGCTGGATCATGCCGAAATTGCGGGCCTGCGTATTGGCGGCCGCACTCGAGCGGATCTGTTGCCAGGCAAAGATGCAGGCATCGCCGGCGCGGCTTCGGCCGGAGGCATAGCCGAATGGCCCATAAGCGTTCTGCAGGAAGGTCGCCGAAGTCGCCATCGGCACGCCGGGGGCCGCGTGGGACATTTCGCGGGCAATAGCGCTCTCGTTGATCAAGCGGAAGCCGGCATTGCCCGTTCCGGGATTGGCTCCGGAAGCGCCGAAAAACTGGATCTTCAGAAAATTCTGGCCGGGCACCGAGGAGGACGTAAACAGGGAGACCGTCTGTTCGACACCATTGCCACGCTTGCGCTCGACGACGCTAACAATCGACGGGCCACCCGGCGGCGGCAGAACCAGCGCCTTTTCAGGCGCCACCGTCTCCGGCCCGGAAGGCTGTCGCACACCGCCGGTCGACGTGCAGCCGGCCATCACGCCCGCAACTGCCACCAGCGATATCGTCTTCCGCAAGCGCATGTCTCGAGCCGCCGCAATCGTTTTTCCAGATATCCATTCGCGAACCGAAACGCGACGGACCTTCGAATCAACGACCAGCCGGCCGTTCACCTGACATAAACCGCCGACATGGTTAACGAAGGGTAAAGAGCCCGACCCTGCTGCCACCGGAAGACTCGCACTGAATGTGATTCGGACAGCTCAACCGTATGGAGCATAAATTGACTTAGCAACAGGGAATCGGCTCCCCGCCTCTGCCACGACGGCAAGCTGGTGGCGGAACTATGCCCTATGGGCGGCGTTGCCTTGATGTTCAGAGTTCAAAAAGGAGAACATCCCATGCGTAAGATCATGCTGGCTACCGCCGCCATGCTGACCATCTGCTCGGCCGCCTTTGCACAGAGCACCGTCGTTGTCACCGATCCCGCACCAACCGGCTCCGTCGTCCTGCCCGGCGAGGTGCGCACCTATGTTATGGAGCAAAACACGCCATCCGTCGTCTATGATGGCGAGATCACGGTTGGCACCACGCTGCCGGACACCATTGAGGTCCATACTGTGCCCAACGCCGACTATGCCTACACGGTCGTCAACGAGCGGCGGGTGATCGTCGAGCCGAAGACGCACCGCGTGATCCAGGTTCTTGAATAAGGAGTGAGGGCGGGAGATGCACGGCGTGTGCCACCTCACGCCCCCTCGTCTCCCATCCTCACCGGCATATTCAGAAGTTCGCGGATCTTATGGGCGAGCTGCTCCAGGCTGAAAGGCTTGGCAAGCAGTGAAACGCCGTGATCCAGCACGCCATTGTGAACGATGGCATTGCGCGTGTAACCCGTGGTGTAAAGGATCCTGATTCTTGGCCATTTTTCCTGAACGGCGTCGGCAAGCTGACGCCCGCTCATCTGCGGCATCACAATATCGGTAAAGATCAGGTCGATATCGGAATTCTCCTCAAGAAGGAGAAGCGCCTCTACGCCGCTTCCCGCCTGCAATACGGTGTAACCGAGCTCATGCAGGCTTTCGGCGGTCATGGTGCGGACGTGTTCATCGTCCTCCACCACCAGGATCGTATCGTTGACGCTGCCCTGGGGAATCGGCTGGGCGCCGGCGGCAGCGAGGCGTGCATCCGCCTTGCCGACATGGCGTGGCAGATAGATCTTTACCGTCGTTCCGCGGTCGATCTCCGAATAGATCTTGATGTGGCCGCCGCTCTGCTTGATGTAGCCGTAGACCTGGCTGAGGCCGAGGCCAGTCCCTTTGCCGGGTCCTTTAGTGGTGTAAAACGGATCGAAGGCGCGGTCGATCACGTCAGGCGACATGCCGGTGCCGGTGTCGGTGATGCTGATCATCACATACTGGCCCGCTTCGACCTCCGAATGCATCCGTGAATATCGCTCATCCAGTTCGGTATTCGCAGTCTCGATCGTCAGATGACCGCCGCCGGGCATAGCGTCGCGCGCGTTGACGGCCAAGTTCAACATGGCGTTTTCGAGTTGGCTCAAATCGGCAAAGCTCGGCCAAAGGCCGCCGGCGAGCACGGTCTCGATGCGGATATGTTCGCCGAGCGTGCGTCGCAGCAACTCCGACATGCCGCCGACCAGCTTGTTGATGTCGATCACCTCCGGGGCGAGCGGCTGCTGGCGCGAGAAGGCGAGAAGGCGCGCCGTCAGCACCGCGGCCCGCTGGGCTCCGTCTCTGGCATTCTGAAGGGAGTTCAGCAGGCGTGGATCCTCGTGTCCGGTCATGCGCCGCTGGGCAAGATCGAGATTGCCGATGATGATCGCCAGCATGTTGTTGAAATCATGGGCGACGCCGCCTGTGAGCTGACCGATCGTCTCCATCTTCTGCAGCTGGCGGACCTGCGCCTGGGCGGCGGCATTCTCGTCCATCTCGTGCCTGAGTGCGGCAGTGCGCTCAGCCACCGTCTCCTCCAGGCGCGCGTTGAACCCGTTGAGCTCGGAGCGGAGGCGGCTCTGCCTGCCATGGGCGATGATGATCATCTCCATCAGTCCGATGATGATCGCCGCATTGACCAGATAGGTCGAAAGGCCAACCCATTGGCCTGCGCTGACCGGCCAGAATGCGTCATGCGGCTCGACGAAAAAGTGCTGAACGACGAAGGCCGCAACCATGGCCGCAACGAGGCCCGGTCCTGCGCCGCCGATGAAACTGGCGAGCAAGATCGCCGGGAGGAAACTCAGGAAGGGAAAACCGGAGAGATGATCGCTGGCGGCGAATCGCAGAAGAAGCGTCAGACCAACGAAGGCAACCGCCAGCGGATAGGTATAGCCCGGCCTATGACGCAGCCAATCCGTGGCACTCAGCAAATCCATTCCATACCCCTTCTCACAGCGCCGCGCGTCCTTTCAGACGCACGCAAAGGACGCTGCAACGCTTTGAATTACTGCATAATTCTTTCCGTAAAGCGATTCCCATTTCGCCAATTTTTGCAGTAGGCGTCGCTGAAATGGCATCCCAGCTTTTGCACAACGAATTTCGCCGGGCAATATGCTGTTTCGAAAAGCGCGGCGCGATCTTTCAGATTCACTTGCCGCGCCTTAGGCTTTCATGTTTACACATATCGTGCCGTAAAACCGCAGCGCGGCTTTTGCGCAACAGGTTTTACTACCGCTGCGTGCAACATCTTGACGAGCAGCACAAGCGGTCCACATAAACTTCGTGCCCAGCAAGGGGAATGGGTGGACGGGATCATGAAAGACATATTCATCGTCGAGGACGATGCGCTGATCGCCATGCTTCTCGAGGACATGCTGAGCGATCTCGGCTATCGGGTTTGCGCGACTGCGCCCGATCTGGAACGGGCGCTCGCAGCTGCCAGGGACACGGAGTTCGACGCCGCCATCCTCGACGTCTCACTTGCCGGCCGGAGTTCGCTGCCGGTCGCAAAGCTGCTCGACGAGCGCGGCAAACCCTATCTCTATGCGACGGGCTATGGCAGTGCGCCGGAAGGCAGCACTCCTAGCACGCTGCCGGTGCTGCGCAAACCTTTCCAGCTCAACGAGCTCGAACAGGCGATGAAGCTGCTTGCCGAAGCCTGAGGAGCGTTTTCTCAACGCACCTGATCGAGCAGACGCTTGCATTCGAGGAGGTCGTAAAGCGCCTCCTGCAGCAGCGCCCTGTCTTCCTTGCCGATGCTCGACTTGCCGATCGAGACTTCCGGCTGATCGTCGTCTCCGGCGACGAAGTTGAAGAACCGGCGGGTGATGGGCGGTTTGGCGCGGCCGACAATCTGGTCCTCCTCGGCCATGCCGACGCGCGGCTCGCCCGATCCCGTCTCCTGCACGCCCGAGGCAAGCGCCTCGACGCTGGCGAGGTCGCCATGGCCGACCGATATGACGAACTTGTTGCCGTTGGTCTTCAGCAGCTTCTGCACGCCCTTGATCGTATAGCCGTGATCATAGAGCAGATGCCGGATGCCCTTGAGAAGGTCGACATCCTCTGGCCGGTAGTAGCGACGGCCGCCGCCGCGTTTCATTGGCTTTATCTGAGGAAACCGCGTTTCCCAGAAACGCAGCACATGCTGCGGCAGATCAAGATCGTCTGCGACTTCGCTGATGGTGCGAAAGGCATCGGGGCTCTTGTCCAACGTCATATGCTACGCAACCTCGCATGCTCGATCCAACGGCGACTCACCATATTTCAAAGGTTTGGCGTCGACAATTCAAGTCATGCGTCGACGTTGCGCACAGGCGATGGATGATGCGGGAGAAAAAAGCCGTTCCGAGCAGGCGGAAGACCGATATCAGAGAGCCGGATTCTGCGGCTTCAGCTTGACCTTGCGAGCGACATGCGCCTTGAGGATGCGCGTCTTCAGCACGTTCGATGCCTTGAAGGTCATGACCCGGCGGGGAGAGATCGGAACCTCCTCGCCGGTCTTCGGGTTGCGGCCGATCCGCTCGTTCTTGTCGCGAACCTGAAAGGTGGCGAAGGAAGAAAGCTTGACGGTTTCACCACGCACTATGGCGTTGCAGATTTCGTCGATGACGGTTTCGACAAGTTCGGCGGATTCTGTCCGGGAAAGCCCAACCTTTCGGAAAACGGATTCCGCCAGGTCTGCTCGCGTCACTGTTTTTCCGGTCATGGTCCCCGCCCATTACAAATTATTTTGTGAAAGCGTTCGAAGAGTATTTGTCTTGCGCCTCACGGTCAAGCTCTTGTTCGCCGCCAGTTTTTTAGGATTTGCGCTTACCAGCGCAACAGAACGGCGCCCCAGGTGAAGCCGCCGCCCATCGCTTCGAGCATCACCAGGTCACCCTTCTTGATGCGGCCGTCTCCGGCAGCGGTCGCAAGCGCGAGCGGGATCGAGGCGGCCGAGGTATTGCCGTGCAGATCGACCGTCACGACGACCTTTTCCGCATCGATATTCAGCTTCTTCGCAGAACCATCGATGATGCGTCGATTGGCCTGGTGCGGCACCAGCCAGTCAAGATCTTCGGCGGTGGTGCCGGTCGAATCGAATGCAGCCTGGATGACATCGGTGATCATGCCGACGGCGTATTTGAAAACCTCGCGGCCTTCCATGCGCAGCTTGCCGACGCTGCCCGTGGTCGACGGTCCGCCGTCGACATAAAGTTTGTCCTTGTGCGAACCGTCGGAACGCAGATGCGCGGTCAGCACGCCGCGGTCGGCAGACGTCCCCTCGCCTTCGGCCGCCTCCAGCACGATTGCGCCGGCGCCGTCGCCGAAGAGCACGCAGGTCGTGCGGTCGTTCCAGTCGAGAATGCGCGAAAAAGTCTCGGAGCCGATCACCAGGACGCGTTTTGCCAGGCCACCGCGGATATAGGCGTCCGCAGTCGTCACCGCATAGACGAAACCGGTGCAGACGGCCTGAACGTCAAAGGCGAAGCCGTGGCGCATGCCGAGACGGTTCTGGATGTTGACCGAGGTCGCCGGAAACGTGTTGTCGGGCGTCGACGTGGCGCAGATGATGAGATCGATGTCGGCGGGCGTCAGGCCGCCATTTTCGAGCGCCGCCCGCGCGGCCGCCTCGCCGAGCGAGGCCGTCGTCTCGTCGTCGCCAGCCACGTAACGCTGGCGGATGCCGGTGCGCTGGACGATCCACTCGTCCGACGTATCGACGATGGCTTCCATATCTCGATTGGTCATCACGCGCTTCGGAAGTGCGGCTCCGAACCCGCGAACCACTGAACGGATCATATTCGATTGAACCCCATCGCTCATGCCGCTTCCGGGCCCATCGGGGGCAGGCGCTTGGCATGATATTTCTTAAGATCGTTTTCTATTTTCTGATTAAGGCCGTTCTTGGCCATGTCGTAGCCGACCTCGATCGCGGCGGCGATGCCTTCGGCATTGGCGCCGCCATGGCTCTTGATGACGATGCCGTTCAGGCCGAGAAACACGCCACCGTTGACTTTGCTCGGATCGAGTTTCTCGCGAAGCATGTCGAAGGCGCCTTTGGCGAAGAGGTAGCCGATCCGGGCGAGCAGCGTGCGCGACATGGCCGCACGCAGATATTCGGCGATCTGCTTGGCCGTGCCTTCGGCGGTCTTGAGGGCGATATTGCCGGAGAACCCTTCGGTGACGACGACGTCGACGGTCCCCTTGCCGAGATCGTTGCCCTCGACGAAGCCGGAATATTCGAGTGAATCGATATTCGCCTCGCGCAAAAGCCTACCGGCCTCCTTGACCTCTTCCTGACCTTTCACCTCTTCAACGCCGACGTTCAGAAGGCCGATCGTCGGGCGTTCGATCTCGAAAAGCGCGCGCGCCATGGCGCCACCCATCAGGGCGAAATCCATCAGCTGCTGCGCATCGGCGCCGATCGTCGCGCCGACATCGAGCACGATGCTCTCCCCCTTCAGCGTGGGCCAGATCGCCGCGATCGCCGGGCGTTCGATATTGGCCATGGTGCGAAGACAGAACTTCGCCATCGCCATCAAGGCGCCGGTATTGCCGGCCGAGACCGCGACATCGGCATCGCCCGTCTTCACCGCCTCGATCGAACGCCACATGGTGGAGACATAGCGGCCGCGGCGCAGCGCCTGGCTCGGCTTCTCTTCCATGCTGACCGCAAGCTCGCAATCGTGAAAGACCGATTTTTCCTTGAGTCTCGGAAATTTGGCGAGAACAGGATCGCACTGTTCCTTAAGACCGTAAAAAACGAAGGAAATATCCGGATGCCGATCCAGCGCCTTGGCAGCGCCGGGGATGACAACCTGGGGACCAAAGTCGCCACCCATGAGGTCGAGAGATATTCTGATCACGCGTCCCTGATCCTTCTTTCCGCCGAGGGGCGAAATTTCGGCCAAAATACTGGTTTTGGCGTCGCATACAACTGAATTGTGTCAAATGCCAGCGAGGCTTCAGTCCTTTTTCCAGTCCTTGAGAACCGCGAAAGCGGAGGGCTTTTTATCGTTCTCGCCGCTATCTTCGATATGACCTTCGAACTCGACGCCCTCTTTGCGCGGATAGGGGTCGATCGCAAGAGCGGCGAATTCCGCGACTACCTCGCCGGCATCGATCGTATCGCCGACAAAGGTCTCGGGCAGGTCAGGACCGTCTGGATCGAGCAGCATTTCACCGGCGTCATTGCCGGGCTGGCGGGCAAGCTTGGAGCCCTCGGGCACGAAAATCTGCTCGAAGTTTTCGTCGATGGCGGCTTCGACCGGTTCCAGCGTCACGACGCAGGACTGGACGATCTTCGCCTGCACGCGACCCTTGACGCGCACTCCGTCGCGCTTCCAGCGGCCAATCTGCAGATCGGCGCTCAGATCCTCGACGGAGACGACGTTCCAGGCCTTGGCGAGCGCCTTCAATTCGCTGGCGTCGGCCTCGATATGGACCTCGACGGGGTTGGCGGAGATATGGCCGACCTTGACGTGATAGGAGAAGGGAACATCGTCCCGATCATTCTTCATTATTTCCTCCTTCAAGCGACCGGCGGCAGCGTTGCCGAGCCGCTGGCGATCATCTCTTCCGGAACGGCGGACAGATGGGCTTCTGCCGCCACCATCCAGCCGGCAAGGCCGGACATGTCAGCCGGTGCGGGGCTTTCGGGGTAGATATTGCGCTGAAGCGCCAGCGCAAGCGCTTCGCGATCGCCCACATCCATCGCCTTCGAATAGGCTTCGAGCCGGCCGTAGAACATGCCGGCGAGCTTCTTCATGCGTTTCGGCACGCTGTTGTCACCGATGCCGAGTTCGCGGATCGAATAGTCGATGTCCTGGAAAAAGGCGTCGACGATCTCCTGGGCGATCTCCTGGCCGCTGACGGCAGAGGCGCGCGTGCGGCGAAAATACAGAATCATCACGATCGACAGCATTTCGAAACGGCCCATGACCGTATCCGGCACATTGAGCCGCTCATAAAGTTCCGGCATGCGCGCGGCGGCCGTCAGCGCCGCATATTGCCTGTCGACGATCGCGTGATTGTTGTTTTTCTTGCGGAAGAGTCCGAAGATCATTGTTTTTTCCGGAAATGCCTCAATCTTCACGCCGGCTGGCGTCTGGCCTTGTTGCATGATTTCGAAAGCTGGTTTACCGAAGCAGGCGCGAATTGCAATGCCGATCGTGGCCAGTTTCGGGACGACGTCTTCGAGGCGTCAGTGAAACAAATTCGGGACATTCGACCCGGAATGGCCACAATGGTTTTGCAGGAGGAAGCGTGCAAGGCCCAAACGGCTGCTATCGACACTCAAGGGAGTAGATGTCGTTGAAGAAACGGTATTTCAAGTCTGACATGAAGTTCTTCAGCAGCGCGGCCATTGCCTTCATAATCGCCTCAACCACTGCTCTTTCGGGCTGCCAGACCGGCACCGTGCTCAATGGCGGCTACGTCGCCGACCAGCAGTCGCTGAACCTCGTTCCAGAAGGCTCGAGCCGCGAGCAGGCGCTGCTTTCACTCGGCACCCCGTCGACGACGGCGACCTTCGACGGCGAAGTCTTCTATTACATCTCGCAGCGGCGCACGCGTTCGGTCGCCTTCCAGAAGCTGAAGGTCGTCGATCAGAGCGTTCTGGCGATCTATTTCGACAAGGACGGCGTCGTCAGCCGCCGCGCCAATTATACGCTGCAGGACGGCAAGGTGTTCGACACGATCGGGCGCGTCACGCCGACCGGCGGCAAGGAACTCACCTTCCTGCAGCAGATGCTTTCCGGCGGCAGCGCCGCGAGCGCGGCCCGCAGCCTGTTCGGCGGCGGCGCCGGCGGCACACCGCAGAATCCCAGCAGCCTGCGCTGATCGAAGAGGTCTCGAACGAAAAACCCGCCGGAGCGATCCGGCGGGTTTTTTGTTTGGGCGTTTTCGGCGCCGCGTTTTTTATGTGCGTCAGCCGGCGAGAACGGCGAGCAGCAGCAGTGCCACGATATTGGTGATCTTGATCGCCGGGTTGACGGCGGGGCCGGCTGTGTCCTTGTAGGGATCGCCGACGGTATCGCCGGTAACGGAGGCCTTGTGTGCATCCGAACCCTTCATGTGACGCACGCCGTCCTTGTCGACGAACCCGTCCTCGAAGCTCTTCTTGGCATTGTCCCAGGCGCCGCCGCCTGATGTCATCGAGATGGCGACGAAGAGGCCGTTGATAATGACGCCAAGCAGCGATGCGCCGAGGGCGGCAAAGGCGGAGGCCTTGGAACCGGAGATCAGAAGCACGCCGAAATAGACGACGATGGGCGCCAGCACCGGCAGCAGCGACGGCACGATCATTTCGCGGATGGCCGCCTTGGTCAGAAGGTCGACGGCCTTGCCGTAATCCGGCTTTTCCGTGCCCTGCATGATGCCCGGCTTCATCTTGAACTGGCGGCGCACCTCCTCGACGATCGAGCCGGCGGCGCGACCGACGGCTGTCATGGCGATGCCGCCGAAGAGATAGGGAATCAGGCCGCCGAACAGCAGGCCGGCGACGACATAGGGATTCGACAATTCGAAAGAGATTTCGCCGATATTGGCGAAGTAGGGATACTGGTCGCCGTGGGCGGCGAAATACCTGAGATCGTTGGCATAGGCGGCAAAAAGCACCAGCGCACCGAGGCCGGCCGAACCGATCGCGTAACCCTTGGTCACCGCCTTCGTGGTGTTGCCGACCGCGTCGAGCGCATCGGTCGACTTGCGCACTTCGGGCGGCAGATGCGACATTTCGGCGATGCCGCCGGCATTGTCGGTGACCGGACCGAAGGCATCGAGCGCAACGATCATGCCGGCAAGGCCGAGCATGGCGGTGACCGCGATGCCGGTGCCGAAAAGGCCGCCGAGCTGATAGGTGCCGAGAATGCCGCCGACGATGACGATGGCGGGAAGCGCCGTCGATTCCAGCGAGACCGCCAGACCCTGGATGACGTTGGTGCCGTGACCGGTGACCGACGACTGGGCGATCGAGACGACCGGACGCTTGCCAGTGCCGGTGTAATATTCGGTGATGACGACGATCAGCGCGGTGACGACGAGGCCGACGAGACCGCAAATGAAGAGGTTCGTGCCGGTCACGTCGGCACCGGCAACGGAGCCGAGCGAGCCCCAGCCAATCGTCAGCGAGGTGGCGGCGCCGAGACCGACGATCGACAGCAGGCCGGTGACGATGAGGCCCTTGTAGAGGGCGCCCATGATCGAGCCGTTCGAACCGAGCTTAACGAAGAAGGTGCCGATGATCGAGGTGATGATGCAGGCGGCGCAGATGGCCAGCGGATAGACCATCGCGGACTGGAGGATCGGCGCGCCGGCAAAGAAGATCGCGGCGAGAACCATGGTGGCAACGACGGAGACCGCATAGGTCTCGAAAAGGTCGGCGGCCATACCGGCGCAGTCGCCGACATTGTCACCGACGTTATCGGCAATCGTCGCCGGGTTGCGCGGATCGTCCTCGGGAATGCCGGCTTCCACCTTGCCGACGAGGTCGCCGCCGACATCGGCACCCTTGGTGAAGATGCCGCCGCCGAGACGGGCAAAGATCGAGATCAGCGAAGCGCCGAAGCCGAGCGCCACCAGCGAATCGATGACGTCGCGCGAGCCGCTCTCATGGCCGAGACCGACGGTCAGAATAGTGTAGTAGATGGAGACGCCGAGCAGCGCGAGGCCCGCCACCAGCATGCCGGTGATCGCACCCGACTTGAAGGCGATGTCGAGGCCGGCGGAGAGGCTGGCAGACGCGGCCTGCGCGGTGCGCACGTTGGCGCGGACGGAGACGTGCATGCCGATGAAACCGGCAGCGCCTGACAGCACGGCGCCGATCAGGAAGCCGATGGCGGCCGTGGCGGAAAGAAGCAGCCAGGCTGCGATGAAGACAACGACGCCGACGAGGGCAATGGTGCGATACTGGCGCGTCAGATAGGCCTGAGCGCCTTCCCGGATATAGCCCGCGATCTCCTGCATCCGGCTATTGCCCTGATCGGCGGCAAGCACCGACCGAGTTGCCCAGGCGGCATAGACCACCGAGAGCAGACCGCATGCAATTACGCATAAAAGAATGGTCATTTCGCTCTTTCCTCCCATAGGCCGGAGCTCACTCCTCCTCCGGCAGATACGCCGCCGAATCGCCTTTCCTCTCCACAGAAATGCCACAGCTAAGCCGTGCGGAGATTGCGTGGTCGATCACGTGGCGTCAAGACCGCAACTGGCGAAAACAGTTACGCTGCGAAGAAAGGACGAAGGGAGATTGTCTGGCAGCTAATGAACCTATTTCTTGGCCTCTCCGCGGACCTGCTTGGCGATGCGGTCGAGCACGGCGTTGACGAGCTTCGGCTCGTCGTCATCGAAAAAGGCCTGAGCGATCTCGACATATTCGGTGACGATGACCGCCACCGGAACGTCCTTGCGGTCAAGAAGTTCGAAGACGCCGGCGCGCAGGATGGCGCGCACGGTGCTGTCAAGCCGCGACAGAGCCCAATCATCCTGCAGCGCTGCAGCGATCAGCGGGTCGAGGCGGACCTGATCACGCACCACGCCGGAGACGATGGAGCGAAACCAGCCGGCATCCGCCTTCAGGTAGGTCGCGCCGTCGATTTCCTGACCGAGGCGGTGCGCCTCGTATTCAGCGACGATTTCCAAAACGCCCGTGCCGCCGACATCCATCTGATAAAGCGCCTGAACGGCAGCAAGACGGGCAGCGCCCCGCTGGTTCGCAGTCTTGACCGGCCGTTCCGTCTTGTCGTCACTCATTCTTCATGCACCCAGTTTCTGCTTCAGCTCGATCATCGTCAGAGCTGCGCGAGCGGCAAATCCGCCCTTGTCCTTGTCCGAGCGGCGCGCGCGCGCCCAGGCCTGTTCGTCATTTTCCACGGTCAGGATGCCGTTGCCGATGGCAAGGGACTCGCTGACCGCGAGATCCATCAAAGCGCGCGAGGATTCGTTCGACACGATATCGAAGTGATAGGTCTCGCCGCGGATGACCATGCCGAGGGCGACATAGCCGTCATAATGTGTGCCGCCATTGTCGTCTCCATCGAGCGACATGGCAATCGCTGCCGGAATTTCCAGGGCGCCGGGAACGGTGACGACCTCAAAGGTGGCGCCGGCCTCTTGCAATGCGAAGGTCGCGCCTTCGAGCAGGGCATCGGCCATGTCGTCGTAGAAGCGGGCCTCAACGATCAAAATATGGGGAGCGGTCTCTCTCGGCATGGTTCACCTTCGTTTTATGGGGCGTTTTCCACTCGGCAGGCCGCGGTCAAAACATGCCTTCATCAGAATGGCAAGCACTTTCGCCCGATGCCGCAACGCCAAAGACGAAATATCGGCAAAGGGATAGCTGCACAGCTGAGCAGGCCTTTCAAACCAGTTTCCCCGGACGCCTGGAAAACGGCGATTCGAAGGCGATTTTCATGAAGAATTTTTAATGGATTTTCAGTGGCTTAGTCCATTGAATCGCGAAGTGGGCAACGCCAATTCCATGTCGTGACGAGACGATCCCCTGCAAAGACAGCCGACCGTCAAAGCAGATGAAAGGATACAATCATGAACCGCGTTGTCACAATCACCCTCGCCGCCGCCCTCTCCTCGCTTGCATTTGCCGGCACCAGCCGGGCCGAAAGCCTTGGGATGAACACCGCCCAGGGCATCGAGCAGACCCTCAGGACCTTCCAGGGCAATGACTTCAACGTCGAGCAGGTCCATAACTGGCGCAATCTCGACGACGAGACGACGGGTCCGCGCTCGGCGCCGGAACGCTCCGGCCAAGCCATCCGGGGCATCCAGGCTTCGATCGACGCCAACCGGTCGCTTGCCCGTCGGCTCAACCATGAAGGCGTCGACGTCCGCAACATCGTCAATGCCGAACAGGCGGCTGACGGAAGCCTGACTTTCTACGTCCGCTGAGGTTCCAGCGCATCGCCAAAGATAGAGCGTCGCGTTCCGCCCGAAGCGCGGCGCTCGAAGCATGGGGGCGGTCTCCTCTCCGCCCATGCCGGGGACATCCCGGATCAGCACAGACGGGCATTGAATTTTCCGCCAAGATGATAGCTTCTTTTCCTGCAACAGGAGGACATCATGGCGACAGAACCAAAAGCGGTGATCAATATCGCCGATCTCGCGCTCGATCACTGGAAACAGGGCGAGTTCTACGAAGGCGCCGACGCCTCGTTCGGCGCACGTCTTGGTCTAGCCAGTCTCGGCATCAGCTATAACGAAGTGCCGTCGGGCAAATCGAGCTGCCCCTTCCACAATCACCATGTCGAAGATGAGCTCTTCTACGTGATCGCGGGCACCGGCGAATACCGCTTCGGCGACGAGCGCCATGCGATCAAAGCCGGCGATGTGCTCGGCGCGCCGGCCGGCGGTCCTGAAACGGCGCACCAGATCATCAATACCGGCACGGCGACCCTCGTCTATCTCGGCATCTCGACGATGGCGAAGACCGAGATCGTCGAATATCCCGATTCCGGAAAGTTTCTCGCCAAGACCAACAGAGATGGCGCAAGGCCCGGGCGATTCCGGTATATGGGACGCTCGGAAAATCCGCTCGATTACTGGGACGGCGAAGCCGGCGCGTGACGGCGCAGCTCCCGGAGGACCTGATGTGACAGACGTCCCCACGCTCGAAACGCAGCGGTTGACGCTTCGCCCTCACCACCTCGACGATTTCGAAGCGCACGCGGCGTTGTGGGCGAGCGAGGATGTTGTCCGCTTCATCAGCGGCGCGCCCTCGACGCGCGAGCAGAGCTGGGCCCGTATGCTGCGCATTGCCGGCATGTGGCACCATATGGGGTTCGGCTTTCTTGCGATCGAGGAAAAGGCAAGCGGCCGGTTCATCGGCGAAGCCGGTTTTCTCGAAGCCCGCCGCGAAATGGTACCGTCAATAGAGGGAACGATGGAGGTCGGCTGGGCGCTGATGCCGGTAGCCCAGGGCCGCGGTTATGCCACCGAGGCACTGACAGCCCTGATCGGCTGGGCGGAAGTGCATTTTCCAGGAATGGCGATGAGCTGCATCATCAGCCCCGAGAACGTGGCGTCGCTCAGGGTCGCAGCCAAGCTCGGCTTTCGCGAGATGGCGCGCGCGCAGTATAATGGCGAAGTCATTCAGTTTTCGCGTTAGGGAATTTCGTCAAGCGCGTTGCCTAGTGCCCGTCGATATGGGTGGAGACTCACCGCTATTGCGGTCTGCAGATATCGCCGATGGCGACAGCAGGCTCAAGCAAAAGAGTGTCGACGCGCTTCGGCTTGCCGCACCCGACTTCATTCCCGGATGGATCCGGCTTCGCACCTGCTACGCGCAAGGAACGCGCTGTAGAAACATCCCCAAGGCAGATACCTTCGCACCCCTCACGCTGACAGGAGGCAATGACGGGCGAGCAGCGTGGTAATTGCAGCCGGCAGAAACTCCCCATCCACAAGAGGCTGATTACAGATATGACCATTTTCATTGTTTGCCATAAGGATTTGCCGAGCTACCCTCCTCCGGAGGGCTCGAAAATCATATGGCTCAATTCCAAACCGCCTTTGGACAACAGGGGGATGGATGTTATTGCCGGTTATGATTTTTTCAGCGAGCCAGAGGAGCTTCACGCGAAATTGTCAGGATCGCTGGGGACGATAGCGATCGCAAAAGTGGTCGCGGAAGAGCCAGTAAAACCTCGCAACATCACCATCTGGCAATATCGAAAATATTTAATACGACAAAGAATCGGAACACCGAATCCCGAATATCCTGGGATGTACACAGCGACTTCAGAAGAAACAGAAATCACAAGACCGGATGATCCGGCATTTTCTCTAGAAGACTTCTTTCTGCCGCGACCTTTGAATCTCCAGAATATTTCTCACCACTATGCACGCTTCCATAATATTGTTGATTTCCTCAGATATACGGCATCCGCAATCGAAACAACCGCTTTAACACAAGCCGAAGCTTTGCAATTTTTCAATTCCGGCACTTTTGTGCCTGGAGGCATCGAGCTCGGCACATATCCGACGGACTGGTGGCTGGATGCTTTTGTGCGCCTTGTGGCGCCGTCCTTTGAATTTGCGAAACGATATCAACCGTTTCAGGCCGAAGATCCCGTGCAGAAACGTGCGATCTCATTTTGCCAGGAGCGCTTGGGAAGCTATCTTCTCATCAAACGGTTATCCGAACTCTACGGCAATACCCTACCCGGGTCCTTGTTCGGCGATATCGTGACCGTATCGAATGATGGGGTCTATAGAAGCGGCGTATAAACCGAGGCGGCCCAACTCCGAACATCGCAACCCATCGCGATACTGGCAGCAGAAGCGGCTGAGCCGACAAAGCCAGCTGGAGAAAGCTGACCACGGATAAGTCGGGCTGCCGCAATCCTCCAGGCTGACCAGCGAAAGTCTTGCAAACAGCGTGGCGCAAGCTTCTTTTCCAATAGTAGGCACCAAACAGGCTCGAATTGCCGTTCTGCGGATCGCCAAGCAGACGGAAACCGCGAAGGACGATACCTTGACAATAAATCAGTCCATTTCTTCTTTACCTGCCGGCCTTCCTGATCTGGCGCTTCTTACGGAAAAAGCCGCCCGCACCGGATCCGTCATCATCTATCAGCCTTATCTCGATCCTTCGCAGCGCAGCCAGCTCGACGCGGCTGCCGTGCCGCTCGACATCTCGTTCAATACGCAGGCTGCGACCCGCGAATACGAGCTCTTCCGGACCCTCCATGCGCACCACGAGGCGATCGGCCTCGGCGAAGACGTGTTCTGGGGACTGCTGTCCAGCAAATTCGAGGTAAAATCCGTCACAGACTTCCCATCCTTCGTCACCGAGGCGGAAAAGGCCAGGGCGGAAGGTGCGGATGCCTATCTCTACAATCCGCTGATCGGCCATGCCGCCATTTACAGCAACGTCTGGGAGCATTCGCTGCTTGGCGGCCATCCAGGCATGGAGCCGATCTTCCTGCATATCCAGCAGCTTGGCTACCCGATCGCGCCGCCGCAAGACAAAACCGCCTTTATGTTCTGCAACTATTTCTGCGGCAATAGAAAGTTCTGGGCTGGATATTTCGCCTTCTGCGAACGCATTCTGGAATCGCTGGAAAATGAAGCGCGCCGCGGCACGCCGGCGGGCATTGCCTATGCTGGTTCAGCGCAATATTCACGCGACGCCAACGCGACGATGCGCCCCTTCGTGATCGAGCGCCTGCTCGGGCTCTATGTCCAGCAGGCTGCAGCCACAGGATTGAAGATCGCCGCCTTCGCGCCGGCGCCTGCCGATTTCGAGTGGAAGTTCGGCGTCCGCCTCGGCCGGATGCTGCATGGCCTCTTCGCCGCCAAGGAAGCCTTTCTGCGGAGCCGTGAGGAGGCTCTCCTGACAAAGTGGCAGGAAGGCCGCCAACCGCTCATCAAGCAACCGCACCTGATCTGGTGCGCCGATGACCCACCGGCCTGGATGCCACGCGGTCAGTTCACGGGCGGCCGCGAACTGACGCGCGCCTATGCTCAGCAGGCTTCAGGCGCCTCTCCAGGCCCACAGCAGCCGATACGAACGGAAAGGCACGCTATACCAGCCGCGCCGAAGATCGAGCAGCCGCCTCGCAATGCATTGCAGCCCTTTGCCGGCGGATGGCAGGCCCATAAGGATCGCCATTGCATCTGGATCGTGACGCCCCAAAACTACAATCACAGCCACGCCTTCGACGAAGTCGCGCTCGGCCTGCAGGGCGCCTTCGAGGAACTCGGCGGTTCGGCACCGATCGTCAGGGATATGAACGAGTTCGCGGGCCGTGTGCCGATCATTTATGGCGGCAATCTGCTTCCGGCCGAAATCGTTGGCCACCTGCCGCAAGACAGCGTTCTCATCAACCTCGAGCAAGTGTCTGAAGAAAGCAGCTGGATCAATTCGCGCTATGTGTCGATCCTAAGGGCGATACCCGTCCTCGACTACAGCCCGCGCAACCGCGAAAATCTTGCCGCTAAGGGGATCGACCACGCCGGTGTGTTAGAAATCGGTTACAGCCGTTGCCTGAGCCAGATCCAGCACGCCCCCGTCAAGGATATCGACGTGCTCTTCTACGGCTCGATGAACGAACGCCGCCACCATATCCTGAAGACGCTGAAGGACGGCGGGCTCAAGGTCGCGCATCTCTTCAACATCTATGGTGCGGAACGCGATGCGGCGATTGCCCGCGCCAAGATCGTCATCAACATCCATCATTATGCGAGCGGCGTCTTCGAGATCGTACGCATTTCCTATCTGCTCGCCAATCGCGTTTGCGTGCTGACGGAAGGCGATATCCGCGATCCGGACCTCCAGCCCTTCATCGGCGGCTTGGCAATTGAGCCGTATGACGACATGATCGAGCGCTGCTACAAGCTGATCGCAGATGCCGACGAGCGCGATGCCATTGCAGCAAAAGGCCTTGTGGCCATCCAGAGCCGATCGCAGGCGCAGATGCTGCTGAGCGTTATGAAGGCGGCCGCCTGATGAAGGCCGCGGAAAAGGTAAGTCATGCACATTGAGACCGGCGCCATCGAGGGCATCGTTGCAATCACGCCGCCACGTTTCGGCGATCACCGCGGCTACTTCTCGGAAGTATTCAAGGATGCCTGGTTCCGGGAAAATGTGGCCGACGTCGCGTTCGTCCAGGACAATGAATCGCTTTCGGCGCAGGCCGGCACCGTTCGGGGGCTGCATTTCCAGATACCACCTTTCGCACAGGGCAAGCTGGTGCGCTGCCTTGCCGGCCGGATCATGGATGTCGTCGTCGATATCCGTGTCGGATCACCGAGCTTTGGTCAATGGCTCTCCCAGGAGCTCTCGCCGGACACTGGCAAACAGCTCTGGATACCGCCCGGCTTCGCGCACGGCTTCGCAACGATCGAGCCGAACAGCGTCATCAGCTACAAGGTAACCGCGTCCTATAGCCCGCAACATGATCGGGGCATCGCGTGGAACGATCCGGCGATCGGCATTCGCTGGCCTTTCGACGAGAGTGACATGGTATCGTCCGACAAGGACAAGACGCTGCCGCGGCTCGCCGATCTGCCAAGCCATTTTTCCTATTCAACACAGCAACCCCAGGATTGATCGACGATGCGCATACTGGTCACGGGCGGAGCGGGCTTCATCGGATCGGCTTTGGTGCGCCATCTGGTCAGCGAGATCGGCGCCGAGGTGCTGAATGTCGACACGCTGACCTATGCCGGCAATCTGGCATCGCTGAAATCCGTCGAATCGGCGCCGAACTACCAATTTCTGCGCGCCGACATCTGCGACCGCGCCAGGATGCAGGAAGCATTGGCGTCCTTCCGACCTGATATCGTCATGCATCTCGCGGCCGAGAGCCATGTCGACCGCTCGATCTCGGGCGCGGCTGATTTCATTCAGACCAACATTGTCGGCACATTCAGTCTGCTGGATGCCGCACGGCACTATTGGGATGGGCTTGACGCTCACCGCAAGAGTGCCTTCCGCTTTCTGCATGTCTCGACGGACGAGGTCTACGGCTCGCTCGGCGACGAGGGTCTCTTCGAGGAAACGACGCCCTACGATCCGTCGTCGCCCTACTCCGCCTCCAAGGCCGCGAGCGATCATCTGGCGATCGCCTGGCACCGCACCTACGGCCTGCCCGTCGTCGTCTCCAATTGCTCCAACAATTACGGCCCGTTCCATTTCCCGGAAAAGCTCATTCCGCTGATGATCCTGAACGCACTCGAGGGTAAGCCTCTTCCGGTTTACGGCAACGGCGCGAATGTTCGCGACTGGCTCTATGTCGAGGACCATGCCCGCGCGCTCTACACAATCGCATCCAGAGGGCGCCCCGGCGAAAAATACAATGTGGGCGGCCGCAATGAGCGCAGGAACATCGATGTCGTTCACCGCATCTGCGCGATTCTCGACGGCGTCTACAGTGACAAGGCACCGCATGCGCGTCTGATCACCAACGTCACGGACCGTCCGGGACACGACGCACGCTATGCGATCGACGCCTCGAAACTCGAGAGCGAACTCGGCTGGAAGGCGCAAGAGACCTTCGAAACCGGCATCGAGAAGACCGTGCGCTGGTACTTGGATAACGAATGGTGGTGGAGGCCGCTGCGCGAAACCGTCTATTCCGGCGAACGCCTCGGCGTTTTCAACGGGAGATAGCGATGCGCATTGCCGTCACCGGTAAACAGGGCCAGGTCGTTCAGTCGCTGGTCAGACGCGGCGCCGAAACGGGGGTCGAGATCATCGCGGTCGGCCGCCCGGAAATGGACCTTTCGGATCCTGCAAGCATTACAGTCGCCTTCTCGGCTCTGCGGCCGGATGTGATCGTCTCGGCCGCCGCCTATACGGCGGTCGACAAGGCCGAGAGCGAAGCCGAGCTTGCCTTTTCCGTCAACGCGACAGGCGCTGGGGCGGTTGCCGAGGCTGCCGCGCGGATCGGGGTCCCGGTCATCCACATTTCGACCGACTACGTCTTCAGCGGCGACAAGACCTCCGCCTATTGCGAAGAGGATGCGACGGCGCCGATCTCCGTCTATGGCCGTTCGAAGCTCGCCGGCGAGCATGCCGTCGCGGCGGCGAACCCGAACCACGTCATCTTGCGCACCGCCTGGGTCTATTCGCCGTTTGGCGCCAATTTCCTGAAAACGATGCTGCGGCTTTCCGAGACGCGCGATCATCTTCGCGTCGTCGCCGATCAGACAGGATGCCCGACCTCGGCACTCGACATCGCCGACGCGATTCTTGCGATCGCGACCCGTGTCATAGCGGACCCCGCGCCATCGCTCCGCGGCACCTTTCACCTGACCGGCAGCGGTGAAGCAAGCTGGGCTGATTTCGCCGAAGAGATATTCGCGGCGCTGCTTAAGTCGGGCGGCAGAAACGTTGGCGTCGAGCGCATCCCGACGACGGACTATCCGACACCGGCACGGCGTCCCGCCAATTCGCGTCTCAACGGCGACAAGCTCGCCAGAACCTATGGAATCAGGCTCCCGGAGTGGAAGCAGTCCATGACGATCGTCATGCAAGACCTTTTGAATAAAGGTCTTTAAGGAGAAAGCATGAAGGGAATTATTCTTGCGGGCGGCACGGGCACGCGTCTGCATCCGATCACGCAGGCCGTCTCGAAACAGTTGATGCCGGTCTACGACAAGCCGATGATCTATTATCCGCTGACGACGCTCATGCTCGCCGGCATTAGGGAGTTGCTGATCATTACGACTCCCCACGACGTCGAAGCCTTCAAGCGCCTTCTCGGCGACGGCTCGCAATGGGGAATTTCGCTGACCTATGCCGTACAGCCGAGCCCGGACGGCCTCGCCCAGGCCTTCATCATCGGCGCCGACTTCGTACACGGCGACAGCTCGGCTCTCGTTCTCGGCGACAACATCTTCTACGGGCACGGGCTGCCGGAAATCATGAAATCCGGCACGAGCAGGCGGGAAGGCGCGACGGTGTTCGCCTACCACGTCACCGATCCGGAACGCTATGGCGTCGTCGGCTTTGATGAAAAGATGAATGCGCTGTCGATCGAGGAGAAGCCGAAGGAGCCAAAATCGAACTGGGCGGTGACCGGCCTCTATTTTTACGACCAGCAGGTGATCGATATCGCCGCCAACCTGAAGCCGTCGCCGCGCGGCGAATTGGAAATCACCGACGTCAACCGCGCCTATCTCGAGCGTGGCCAGCTTTTCGTGGAACTGATGGGCCGGGGCTACGCCTGGCTCGACACCGGCACACCTGATAGCCTGCACGATGCCGCAGGTTTCGTCAGCACGCTCGAGAAACGCCAGGGCTTCAAGATCGCCTGCCCCGAAGAAGTCGCCTGGCGTATGGGTTACATCTCGCAGGACGACCTCGCCAAACTCGCGGAGAAGCACGGCAAGAGTGCCTACGGCCAATATCTGACGAAGCTCTCTCCGGTCTGGTGAACTCTCCGGCCGGCCAGGCGCGCTGTCCCTTTCCACCCGGCGTATAACACCGAAAATCGACGCGGACAGCCCTCATCCGCCTGCCGGCACCGACCGGGGTCGAGCCACGCGTCTCGACCCTTCCTTCGGACCCCGCTTGCGGGGCGAAAGGGATATGCCGCAACGTCTCCGTCCTCGCCCAGTTCTCGCAGGGCACGCCCCTCGCCCCGTTTACGGGGAGAGGGTTAGGGTGAGGGGCAGCCATTGGCTGAAATCGGACGATCGTAGCGTAACTTCGAAAATCGATGGCGGCTTCGATTCAAGCGCTGGGAAATTCAGCCAACCGGGCGGCGTAACGCGCCATGGTATCGACTTCGAAATTGACGAAATCGCCGGCCTTGCGCTCGCCCCACGTCGTCACTTCCAGCGTGTGGCGGATGAGCAGGACGTCGAAGTCCGTGCCGTCGACCGCGTTGACGGTCAGCGAGGTGCCGTCGAGCGCGATCGACCCCTTGGGGGCGACGAATTTCGCCAGATGTTCGGGTGCGCGCAGGCGGTAACGCGTGGCGTCGCCCTCCGATGTCACCGAAAGGATTTCCGCCTTGCCGTCGACATGGCCGGAAACGATGTGGCCGCCGAGTTCGTCGCCGATCTTGAGCGATCGCTCGAGATTGATGCGGCTGCCTTCCCGCCAGGTGTCGATCGTCGTCAGCCGCAGCGCCTCCTCCCAGGCCTCGACCTCAAACCAGCGGCCGTTGCTGCCTTCCTGCGGCAGGCCGGTCACGGTGAGGCAGATGCCGGAATGGGAGATGGAGGCGCCCATATCGATGGTGGCAGGATCGTAACTCGTCGCAACGCGGAGCTTGATGCCCTCCTTTAGCGATGAAACGGACTCGATCGTGCCGATATCAGTGACAATTCCGGTGAACATCAACTCTCTCTTTCATATTCATCCAGGCGATCTGCGCCGAATATGCGCGTGCCCATATGGGCGAAACCGGATGGTATGTCGGTTGCACCAAGCGGCGATTCAATACCGTCCGCGCCGATGATGACGGGCGCGTGGTAAAGCTGGATGCGGTCGACGAGACCGGCTTCCAGGAAAAGTCGCGCTGTCTTGGCGCCGCCCTCGACCAGAAGCGAAGAAATGCCGCGTGTCGCAAGCGCCGGCAGCAGGATTTCCGGATGATAGGGATTGCAATAGACGATCTCGACGCCGGCGGCTTCGAGTGCGGCGCGGCGGGAGTCCATGTCGGCGGCGTCGGCCGGTGCGTTACCCCCCTCTGTCCTGCCAGGCATCTCCTCCACAAGGGGGGAGATCGGCTGGGGGCCGGCGCCTTGCCCTACATTCCCTGAAGTCGATTTGTTGCTAACAGGGGCGAGGGAATTCGGATCCTGCTCCTTGCTGATCTCCCCCCTTGTGGGGGGTCCGAACGACGGGTCGAGACCCGTGGTTCCACCCCGGTAGTCCGGCAGGACGGAGGGGGGCAACCCCTCTACATTCGCCGTTAACGGCGACACGTCCTCACTCGCCACCACGATGACCGGCACCTCTCGCGCCGTCGCGACCAACTTGCTCGTCACTGGCAAGGCCAAAGACGGATCAAGCACGATACGAACAGGCGACTGCGCCTCCAGGCCGGGTGTGCGCACCGTCAGCAACGGATCGTCGGCTATCGCGGTGCCGATACCGACCAGGATCGCGTCGGTTTCGGCCCGCAGCGCCTGCACCTCGGCGCGGGCCTCCGGGCCGGTGATCGCCACCTGTCCCTCCCCCGCACGGCCGATCATGCCGTCGGCGGAAACGGCAAGCTTGAGAGTCACATAGGGCCGGTTCTTCGTCTGGCGGGTGAGATAGCTGGCCAGCGAACGCCGGCCCTCGGCTTCCAGCACACCGGCATCCACCTCGATACCTGCGTCGCGCAGCATGGAAATACCGCGGCCGGAAACCCGCGGATCGGGATCGGTGACGCTGATGACGACGCGGGCGACGCCATAGGCGATCAGCGCCTCGGCACAGGGCGGCGTCTTGCCGTGATGCGAGCAGGGTTCGAGGGTCACATAGGCGGTGGCGCCGCGGGCAGCCTCGCCGGCTTCGGCGAGCGCTTGCGGCTCGGCATGCGGGCGGCCGCCGAGGGCGGTGACCGCTTGCCCGACGATGACGCCATCCCTGACGATCAGGCAGCCGACGGAGGGGTTTGTGGCGGTGCGGCCGAGATGCCGGCGCGACAGCCGGATCGCCACCGCCATGAAACCTTCGTCATCCGGCGTGAGGCTCATGGCTCATCTGTCCAGCGGGTCGCGGGCGATCTTGGCGTTGATTTCGGAAATGACCTTCTCGAAATCCTCGGCGAGCGAAAAATCCCGATAGACGGAGGCGTAGCGCACGAAGCCGACATCGTCGAGGCTCTTCATGGCTTCCAACACCTGGAGGCCGATCTGCTCGGAGGAGATTTCGGTCTCGCCGGAACTTTCCAGCCGGCGGACGATGCCGGAGACGGCGCGCTCGATGCGGTCACGCTCGACCGGGCGTTTGCGCAGCGCCACTTCGAAGGAGCGCACCAGCTTGTCGCGGTCGAAGGGCACCTTGCGGCCGGTCTTCTTGATGACCATCAGCTCACGCAGTTGCACACGCTCGAAGGTCGTGAAGCGGCCGCCGCAATCCGGACAGATACGCCGCCGGCGGATGGACGTATTGTCCTCCGCCGGGCGCGAATCCTTGACCTGAGTATCTTCCGAACCGCAATAGGGGCAGCGCATCGCTACTCCTTACCCCATGTAGTCATACATTGGGAAGCGGTCTGTGAGGTTGACCACCTTGCCGCGCACGGCGGCTTCGACGGCGGCATTGCCTTCATCGGAATTGGCGACCTTCAGGCCGTCGAGAACTTCGACGATCAGGTTGCCGATTTCGCGGAATTCGGCTTCCTTGAAGCCGCGCGTCGTGCCGGCCGGCGCGCCGAGGCGCACGCCCGAGGTGACGAAGGGCTTTTCCGGGTCGAAGGGAATGCCGTTCTTGTTGCAGGTGACATAGGCGCGGCCGAGCGCTGCCTCGGCGCGCTTGCCGGTGGCATTCTTCTTGCGCAGGTCAACGAGCATCAGGTGGTTGTCGGTGCCGCCGGAGACGACATCGAGGCCGCCTGAGATCAGCGTTTCGGCAAGCGCCCGGGCGTTCTTGACGACCTGGGCGGCGTATTCCTTGAACTCCGGCTGCAGCGCCTCGCCGAAGGCGACCGCCTTGGCGGCGATGATGTGCATCAGCGGTCCACCCTGGAGACCGGGGAAGACGGCCGAATTGAACTTCTTGGCCAGATCTTCTTCATTGGTCAGGATGACGCCGCCGCGCGGGCCGCGCAGCGACTTGTGCGTCGTCGTCGTCGCGACATGGCAATGCGGGAACGGCGAGGGATGCTGGCCGCCGGCGACGAGACCGGCGATATGGGCCATATCGACCATCAGGTAGGCGCCGACCGAGTCGGCGATCTCGCGGAAACGCTTCCAGTCCCAGATGCGGGAATAGGCGGTGCCGCCGGCGATGATGAGCTTCGGCCGGTGCTGTTCGGCCTTGCGGGCGACGTCATCCATGTCGAGGAGGTTGTCGCCTTCACGCACACCGTAGGAGACGACATTGAACCACTTGCCGGACATGTTGACCGGCGAACCATGCGTCAGGTGACCGCCCGAATTGAGATCGAGGCCCATGAAGGTATCGCCGGGCTGCAACAGCGCCAGGAACACGGCCTGGTTCATCTGGGAGCCGGAATTCGGCTGGACGTTGGCGAAATTGACGCCGAACAGCTTCTTGGCGCGTTCGATCGCCAGTTCCTCGGCGATATCGACGAACTGGCAGCCGCCATAATACCGCTTGCCCGGATAACCCTCGGCATATTTGTTGGTCATGATGGAGCCCTGAGCTTCCAGCACGGCGCGGGAGACGATGTTCTCGGAAGCGATCAGTTCGATCTCGTGCCGTTGGCGACCGAGTTCCTTTCCGATCGCGCCGAAAATCTTGGGATCGACGTCCGCAAGCGAGCGATTGAAGAAGGATTCGGTGGAAGCATTGGTCATGGGCGGGCTCCTCAACTGGAATGCGCGAAGGTATTATCCTTCCCCTGTGGCAAGGGCAATACGAAGAACGACATTTGCTGAGCAAAGCGCGCGCTCCGGTCATTTTGCGACAGCGCGGCGCCGATGAATCGCGGCTCCGCGATCGAGCGCCCTCGCCGCAATAAAAAAACCGCGCCGGGAGGGCGCGGTTCGAGGGTGCGATGCAGAGGTCGCCGCTTATTGCACCGGCTGTTCCATGCCAGCCGTGGTATCGAGCGCCAATTCGGCGTTGCCGTCCATCTGATAGATGTCGTCGCGGAACTGGACGATGCCGTCGGGCATGCCCCAGGCGGAGATGTAGACGAAATAGACCGGAACCTCCGCCGCGAGCTTGATCGGCGTGTTGACGCCGCTTGCGATCACCTGCTCCATCTGCTGGCGGCTCCAGCCGGGGGTCTCGCGCAGCAGCCAGTTCGTCAGGTCGCGCACGTTCTGGACGCGGACGCAGCCCGAGGATTCGAAGCGCATCAGCTTGTTGAACAGGCCCTGCTGCGGCGTGTCGTGCATGTACTCGCCGTTCTTGTTGTAGAAGTTGATCTTCGTCGAGGCCATGGCGTTGGTCTTGCCCGGATCCTGACGGAACATCAGGTTCGGCGCCTCGCCATTCCAGTCGACGGTCTCGGGAGAGACTTCGTTGCCCTTGCCGTCGAGCAGGCGGATGGCGTTCTTTTCGAGATAGGTCGGATCTTTGCGCATCAGCGGCATGATGTCCTTCTCGACGATCGAGCGCGGCGCGGTCCAATAGGGGTTGAGGATGACCTCGTAAATCTTCGAATTGACGAGATGCGTCGGGCGGCTCAGGCGGCCGACAACCGCGGTATGACGCGTCGCGACACTGCCGTCTTCGACAGCCTCGACATAGGCGGCCGGAATGTTGACCATCAGGTGGCGGCGTCCCAAGTCTTCGGGGAAGGTCTGCAGACGGATGAGGTTGGTGTTCAGCTGCTGCAGACGGACATCGGCGGGGATGTTCATCGCCTTCAGCGTAAATTCGCCGAGGACGCCGTCGGCCGGCAGACCGTGACGCGCCTGGAAGCGCTTGACGGCACCGTCGACGTAGGAATCGAAGGCGCTCGACAGGCCGGCCTCACGCGGCAGGTCGCCGGTGATCGCAAGACGCTGGCGCAGCGCCTGTACGGCCGGATGGCTGACGCCGAGCTGCAGGCGCTGGTCACCGGGATTGACTTCGGGCCAGCCGCCGGCGGCCGCAATCTGCTGATACTGCATGATCGCCTGCTGGGCGCTGGCGACCGATTGAGGCCCGAGGATCGGAGTGTTTGAAACAACGGCGGTCGCCGTACGCGAAGCCGCCTTGGCGTCGAACTGGTCGTCCCAGTTGCCGCGGCGCGGCGCGTTCAGGAGCCCATCGAGTGCCGATTGCGCCAATGCAGGACCGGCAGCAAGCGCGCCGGCGCCAACCGTTGCCGCCGACGCCAGGAAAGCGCGGCGCGAAAGAGCTTCAATTCCGTTTTTCTTCGACATAGTCCCAACCACTGAATGCCGCGATAAAAAGAAGGCCGCGGCTCTTTGCGATATCACTGCGCCGTAACGCAGATCTCTGTGCATTCGTTGTCCCGGCGCATCAAAAAACTCAGCTAGCCCATCACAGAAGCGCGATGCGACAGCCTGAACATTTCTGATCGGTTCAAGCGCCGGTTGTTAAACTTCCGCTGCCACACCAATATGGCCAATTCGTGTTACCGGCTCGGAAGATAGACTGCCGGCTGCCGGAGACACGAGGCAACGAACCTGACGGGCTAAACGGTGCCGGTTAATAACGGCTAAAAAACGGCTTGAATACAGGCTATAACGCTTGCCTGCCCTGCGTTGCAAAGATGCCACGCGGGCAAACGGCAAAACCGGACGCGCAGGGACACGTCCGGTTTTCTGCAACCCTGAAAGGAGGTCAGGGATTTTAGAGACGATACATGATCGAGTCGTTCCAGAAGCGGTCCAGACGCTGGAGCAGCTTGTTCATCTGGGTGAACTCGTCGGTGCCGATGCCGCCGACCTTGTCGATCGAGGCGATGTGGCGTTCGTAGAGCTTGGCGACCGTTTCGGCGATGTCCTGGCCGGTTTCGGTCAGGCTGATGCGGACCGAGCGGCGGTCGATGCGCGAGCGCTGGTGGTTGATGAAGCCGAGATCGACCAGCTTCTTGACGTTGTAGGAAACGTTGGAGCCGAGATAGTAGCCGCGGGAGCGCAGCTCGCCGGCGGTCAGCTCGGAATTGCCGATGTTGAAAAGGAGCAGCGCCTGGATGGCGTTGACGTCGCTGCGGCCCTGACGGTCGAATTCGTCCTTGATGACGTCGAGAAGACGACGGTGAAGACGTTCAACAAGATGAAGGGATTCCATGTAAAGATCACGGATGCCCTGATCCTGCTGGTCACGGAAGTTCGATACCGCCTGCGGCTTGATTTTCGTGTTCATATTGACTGCCTCACTGTTTGATTGGCGGTGTCGTTTTCTTCCCGCCTTGAGTGAGACCCTATCGAATACATATAAAATTCGACTTAAACCGCAGGCTTAACGGAGCCTTACTGGAAACCCCACGTTGTCTCAGGGTAAATCAACGCTTACCTGGCGGCGGTGCCGGCGCTTTTCCAGCCACAGCAGCAGGCGGAAAATGCAGTAGACAGCGGCGACCATGAGATGCAGCAGGATGATCAGCTTGTTGGGTCCGAAAATATCCGGCAGCAGGCCATACATCAGGACCTGGCCGCCTGCTGCCAGCACCCAGATGACCGGCCCCCAGGAGACGGTGAGCCACAGGCCGAGGGACGCGACCGGGAAAAGCACGGCAAGGCTGGTGCTCGCAACCTTCCACGGCAGGCTCAAGAGATCGAAGCGGCCGGCGCCGACCAGCGAATAGCCGACGAGCATCGCCCAATATTGCAGGCCGAACCAGAAGCAGGATAGGGCGACCAGCCTCAGGAACAGAATGAAGAGGAGATCCGCCAGTGTGCGTTTCGGGATCGTCGGGCTATCGGTTTCCATGGCGCAGACATCGGTTCCGGTTGTATCGTCATAAGGGTGTTTTCCGCCGCGGCCATTCGTCCGGTTTGGATTTTCCGGGCGCCATGATAATGAGCGCTCCGATAAATGGAATGGGCCAGGGACAGATATCATGCAGGACAGGACGCATCTCGTCGACGACATCACCGGCCATCGTCGCATGCGGCGCAACCGCAAGGCGGATTGGACGCGCCGGCTGGTGCAGGAGAACCGGCTGACCGTCGACGACCTTATCTGGCCGATCTTCATCGTGCCGGGTTCCGGCATCGTCGATCCGATCGCGGCCATGCCCGGCGTCAACCGCATGAGCATCGACAAGGCGGTCGAAGCCGCACGCGAAGCGGCCGGTCTCGGCATTCCGGCGCTCGCCACCTTTCCGAACATCGAGATGGAACTGCGCGACGAGACCGGCTCGAACAGCCTGGAAGCCAATAACCTGATCAACCAAGCGACGGCGGCGATCAAGAAGGCGGTCCCCAATATCGGCGTCATCACCGACGTGGCGCTCGATCCCTTCACCAGCCATGGCCATGACGGGATCTTGAGAGACGGCGAGATCATCAATGACGAGACGGTCGACCAGGTGGCGCGCGCCGCCGTGATGCAGGCGGACGCCGGCGCCGACATCATCGCGCCATCGGAGATGATGGACGGGCGCATTGGCGCGATCCGCATGGCGCTCGATGCGGCCGGCCACCAGAACGTCGGCATCATGAGCTATGCGACGAAATTCGCCTCTGCCTTCTATGGCCCCTATCGCGAGGCGATCTCGACCGGCGGACTGCTGAAGGGCGACAAGAAGACCTATTATATTGACCCCGCCAACGGCACCGAGGCGATCCGCGACGCCGCGCTCGACGTCGAGGAAGGCGCCGACATGCTGATGGTCAAGCCCGGCCTGCCCTATCTCGACATCTGCTGGCGCATGAAGGAGGCCTTTGGCCTGCCGACCTTCGCCTACCAGGTTTCCGGCGAATATAGCCAGATCAAGGCGGCGGCGATGAACGGCTGGATCGATGGCGAGCGGGCGATGCTCGAAACGCTGCTGTCCTTCAAGCGGGCGGGATGTGACGGCATCCTCACCTATTTCGCGGTCGAGGTGGCGAGAATTCTCGGAAAACGGTGAGTGCAGGGCGATTATTGTATTTCGCCCTACCGACACCATATCAGCGGCATCGCTTTTCGCAGGAGATCGAGATGAGCTACAACCCCAATCCGCTTTTTGCCGCACCGGAGGACTGGCGCGCCTATAGCGGCGTGTTGAGCCGCCGTGTCCTTGCCTTCATCCTCGACTACCTCATCGTGGCGCTGCTGTGGATCCCCGCAGCGATCGTGCTGTTCTTCCTGTCGATCATCACGCTCGGGCTCGGCTTCCTTCTCTACCCTGCCCTCTTCGTCATCGTCGCCGGGATTTACTTCGGCCTGACCGTCGGCGGACCGAGCCAGGCCTCGCTCGGCATGCGGGCAATGGGGATCGCGATCGTGCGCGTCGATGGGCGGCCGATGGATTTCCTGACGGCGATCGTGCATCTGGCGCTGTTCTGGATCCTCAACTCGGTGCTGACGCCGCTCATCCTGCTCGCCGGCCTGTTTATCGAACGCAGCCGCCTGATCCACGACCTGCTGGTCGGCACCGTGACGGTGCGCACCGCTTGAAGCGCGGCGGAGACGAAATAAAGTCTCCGCCTTCCCTTTGCCGCCTGTTGCAGACGCTCCATATTTAACTTTAGAAGATCGAAATGAAGGGCGGAAATCGTCCCGCTGTTGACGTTTTCTATTCTTAGGTCATGCTGTCGGAAAACGGCACTGTCTCGACAAGGAAACTTCCGCGACAAATGAATACGCAGACAACGCCATCCCCGCAGTTTTATCTGACGGCTCCGGCTGCGTGTCCGTATCTGCCGCATGAGATGGAGCGCAAGGTTTTCACCCATCTGGTCGGACCGCGGGCCGCCGAGATGAACGACATCCTGACGCAAGGCGGTTTCCGCCGCTCGCAGAACATCGCCTACCGCCCGGCCTGCGAATCCTGCCGTGCCTGTGTTTCCGTGCGGATTCTCGCCCAGGAATTCGAGCCGACGAAATCGATGAAGCGCGTGCTTGCCGCCAATTCCGACGTCATCGCCACCGAATTTACCGCCCAGCCTTCCAGCGAACAATATTCGCTCTTCCGACGCTATCTCGATTATCGCCATCAGCAGGGCGGCATGTCTGACATGACCGTGCTCGACTACGCGATCATGGTGGAAGATACGCATGTGAATACGCGAATCGTCGAATACCGCCGGCGCGAGGAAGGTTCAGGACTGGAAGAGCGGCCGAAAGGCGAGCTGCTTGCCGCGGCGCTGACCGATACAATGAGCGACGGGCTGTCGATGGTCTATTCCTATTTCAATCCCGGGCTCGAGCGGCGTTCACTCGGCACGTTCATGATCCTCGACCATATCAGGCGCACCAGGGCGCTCGGCCTACCGCATGTCTACCTTGGCTACTGGGTGCAAGGGTCGCGGAAAATGGACTACAAGACACGCTTCCAGCCACAGGAACATCTGACCCCGCGCGGCTGGGAACGTTTCGATCCCTCCTCCATGCGCGAAAGCACCCACGACTGAATGTTACCTTCCGCTCGTTCCGGCCACAGGAAGGGCTTGCTGCTGACGGCGATCGGCGGCCTGGCGCTTTCGATGGATATCCCGCTCGTCCGTCTTGGCGATGGCGACATCTGGTCGGTTCTCGGAATACGAAGCGCCGCAACGGTTCTTGCCACGCTCGTCATCCTTGGAGCTATGCGCGTTACTTCGGGCAAATGGCCGGTCCTGGTTCCAGGGCGACCCGGCCTGCTCGCTGGTCTGCTCTACGGCATCTCCTCCCTCACCTTCGTGCTGGCCGTCTTCAATACGACCACCGCTAATGTGGTCTTCATCGTCGCCTTCAACCCGATGTTCGGGGCGCTTCTTTCCTGGATTTTCCTCAAGGAGAAGCCATCGGCCGCAACGCTGATCGCCATGCTGTTCATGATATCAGGTGTCGGACTGATCGTGAGCGAAGGGCTTTCCAGCGGCCATTTCTTTGGCGACGCCATGGCGCTTCTCAGCGCGTTCATTCTGGCCGCAGCCATCACGGTCGGACGTGCCTCGCGGCGGGAAATGGGTTTCGTGCCGCTGCTTGCCGCCATCCTGCCGGCCGTCCTCGGCCTTGCGCAAGCCTTGCCCTCAGGGCTTTCCATCGCCCACCCCGGGTGGGTCCTCCTCAACGGCGCCATCGTGATGCCGGTCGCCTTCTGGTGCCTGGCAACCGGACCACGCTACCTCTCCGCCCCTGAGGTCGGCATGTTCTACCTGCTCGAAACGGTGCTCGCGCCGATCTGGGTCTGGATGATCTTCGCGGAAAGGCCGGCGACGATGACACTCGTCGGCGGCGGTATCCTGGTGGCGGCGATCGCCGCCCATTCTGGCTGGATGGCGCGAAGGAAGAGTCGCAGGCCGCTTGCGGAGTAAATATGGTCAGCCGCCGCGCTTCCTTCGCGATTTCAGCATAGTTCTCAGCCGGCCGCCTTGAATTGCTGGTCCAGCTCCCTGCCAAGTCCTTCGAGCACATGCGCCCAGCCTTGCCTGGTCTTCTCCTCATGTGCGGCCCATTCGGCGCACATTTCGTGGCTCAGCGTCAGACGGCTGCCGCCGCCGAGCGGCTCGATGTCGATTTCGACGCGGTCACAATTGTGGTCGTGCTCTTCGACGGAGAAGCAGAAGACCATACGGCGCGGGCGCTTCAATTCCAGGAAAACACCCTGGTGGAAGGCGTCGCCGGTCGGGCGGCGGTCGACGATGAAAAAACGGCCGCCGACATGCGGATCGATATCGGCGCGGATGACGTGGCCGTCATCGGTGGCAAACAGGAAGCGGCGGGCGATTTCGGGGTTGAGCCAGGCGTCATACACGACAGCGGGCGGCGCTCTGTAAGTATGGCTGACATGCAATTTGATGGTGCTGGCGGGCATCGATTTTCCTCCGGTAGGGCACGCGCGCCTTTCCCAGGCGCGCGGACCGCAGCCGTTCCATCCGCCCACAGAACCGGCCTTCTCTTCTTTCGGGTAACAGCGATGAGATAGAGAAGTTCCGGCGCCAGCCAAGAGCCGGGCACGGAATTTTTATGGCTCAGAGCATTTCGGTTCTGTTCGCACCAGGAAAATGCTCGTCTCTTCGTTTTCATGCAATTCCAGACAGAAAAGGAATTGCTCTACCCGGCAAATTTGCCGCTACGCGGAAAACCCTTCGGCACGGTGCGGCCGGCGCTGGCGCGGTCGCCCAGCCATTCGGCAAGCTCGTCCTTGTTCTTCGTGAAGGTGCGGCCGGCACTGTCTTCCCAGACGAGGCCGTCCGAGATCGCAAAGCAGCGGACGTCGGAAATGCCGCCATCCTTGTAACGCTGCAGGCGAACGCCCTTGCCGCGCGACATTTCCGGCACCTGCGCTAAGGGAAAAACCAGCAGCTTGCGGTTTTCGCCGACGACGGCGACATGGTCGCCGCTGACGGACACCAGCAGCTGCGTCTCCTCGGGCAGCGCGACATTCATGATCTGCTTGCCCTTGCGGGTATTGGCGACCAGCTCGGCCTCGGCAACGACGAAGCCGTTGCCGGCTGTGGAGACGATCAGCTGCTTGCGCGCGGGATCGTGGACGAAAGCGGTCAGCACGGCTTGGTCGTTGTCCATATCGACCATGATGCGCAGCGGCTCGCCGTGGCCGCGACCGCCCGGCAGCTTGTCGCCGCCAAGCGTGAAGGCCTTGCCGCCGGTCGTGACGATCAGGATCTTGTCGGTCGTCTGGGCCGGGAAAGCCACCTTCAGGCCGTCGCCTTCCTTGAAGGTCAGCGTCGCCGTATCGGCAATATGGCCCTTCAGCGCGCGGATCCAGCCCTTTTCGGAGATGACGACGGTGATCGGTTCCTTCTCGATCATCGCCTGCTGGATCGCCTCCTCATCGGCCTCCGGCGCGTCGGCGAACTGGGTGCGGCGGCGGCCGACCTCGGTCGCCTTGGCGAATTTCTTCTTCACTTCACCGATTTCCCAGGCAACCGTCTGCCACTGCTTGTCGTCGGAGGCTAGCAGCGCCTCGATCTCACCCTTTTCCTTGGTGAGTTCGTCGAACTCCTTGCGGATCTCGAATTCTTCCAGCTTGCGCAAGGCGCGCAGCCGCATGTTGAGGATCGCCTCGACCTGGTTGTCGGTGAGATCCCAGCGCGCCATCATGACCGGCTTCGGCTCATCCTCCTCGCGGATGATGCGGATCACCTCGTCGATGTTGAGATAGGCGATCAGCAGGCCGCCGAGGATTTCGAGACGTTTTTCGATCGCGGCCAGACGGAAGCGCGAGCGGCGCTGCAGAACCTCGCGGCGGTGATCCAGCCACTCTTTCAGCACCTCGTTCAGGGCCATGACCCTGGGGATGCGACCCATGGACAGAACGTTCATGTTAAGCGGGAAGCGGCTTTCGAGCTCCGTCAGCTTGAACATCGATTCCATCAGGATCGTCGGATCGACGCTCCTGGATTTCGGCACCAGGACGACACGGATGTCCTCGGCCGATTCGTCGCGAATATCTTCGAGCAGCGGCAGCTTTCGCGCGATCAGCAGCTCGGCGATCTTCTCGATCAGCCGCGATTTCTGCACCTGGAAGGGAATTTCGGTGATGACGATCTGGTAACCGCCGCGGCCGAGATCCTCGATCTGCCATTTCGCCCGCACACGGAAACCGCCGCGGCCGGTGCGGTAGCTCTCGATGATGCTGTCGCGGCTGTCGATGATGATGCCGCCGGTCGGAAAATCCGGACCGGGAATGAATTCGACAAGCTTTTCGACGGTCGCATCGGGATGCTTGATCAGATGTAGCGCGGCGTCGCAAAGCTCATGGGCATTGTGCGACGGGATCGAGGTCGCCATGCCGACGGCAATGCCGGAGGAGCCGTTGGCGAGCAGGTTCGGGAAGGCGCCGGGAAGGACGACCGGCTCGGAATTCGATTCGTCGTAGGTGTCGCGGAAGTCGACGGCGTCCTGATCGATGCCTTCGAGCAGCAGTTCGGAGACCGCCGTCATCTTCGATTCGGTGTAACGCATGGCGGCCGGGCTGTCGCCATCGATATTGCCGAAATTGCCCTGGCCGTTGACCAGCGTGTAGCGCTGCGAGAAATCCTGGGCGAGACGGGCGAGCGCATCGTAGATCGACTGGTCGCCGTGCGGATGGTAATTACCCATCACCTCGCCGACGATCTTGGCGCATTTCCGGAAGGCCGAAGTCGGCCTCAGTCCCATCTCGTTCATCGCATAGACGATGCGGCGATGCACGGGCTTCAACCCGTCGCGCACGTCAGGCAGAGCGCGATGCATGATGGTCGACAGCGCATAGGCGAGGTAACGCTGCTCGAGCGCCGCCTTGAGGTCGACCGGTTGGATATTGTCGTCGTCTCCGCCGGAAGGCGGCAAAATCTCTTGTCCCATGGGTCTTGACTAGCCCAGAAGCGGCCGGCGGGCAAGGAATCCGGGGCATTGCAGCTGTGGATGAAGACTTGGGACTGACATCGAAGAATGAGACAAACCCTTCGCCGCAATTTGGACTTCGTTTGCCGTTCCTTTCAACAGAAATTTAGAGGTCCGCAAATATAAAGCGGCCCCAATCTATAGTAGCGTAACTGCAGATTTCCAACGCCACCAGAGGAATCACCCCATGAACATTTACCGGACAACGCGGCTGATGCTGTCGGGCGTCGCCTTTTTCTCCCTCGCCGGCTCGGCTTTCGCTCTCGACGGCGCCGATCTCTTGAGGAAGATCAATGCCGCCTATGAAGCGCAGGGCGGAACGATTTCGGCTGAAGGCGTCGATATCAACGGCACGACCGTGACTTTGAAGAATGTTACGGTCAAGCCGACCGGCGGCGAAAGCCTGCCCATCGGCGAAGTCACCCTTTCCGGCGTGGAGGAAGACGAGGAAGGCGGCTATTACATCGAAGAAGCGGCCTTTCCCGACGTTAACAAGACGGGAGACGGCGTCACCGTGACGGCGCAGGAGCTGACGCTCGGCGGCATCTCCGTCCCGGCAACGCCGGGCGGCGACTCGCTCGACACCATGATGCTCTACGAGACTGCCCATACCGGCCCGCTGAAAGTGGTCAAGGACGGCGCGGAAGTGTTCTCGGTGCTTCAGAGCGACATGAATTTGACGCTGCGCGAGGACGAATCCGGCTTCGATTTCGACGGTGCCTTCAAAAGCATGAAGGCCGATCTCAGCAAGACCGACGATCCCAAGAGCAAGGATGCGATCGAGAAACTCGCCCTGCAGCACGTCCAGGGCGACATTACCATGAAGGGCGCCTGGGAGCTCGGGCCCGGCACGATCGACGTTTCAGAAATCGCCTTCGACTTCACCAACATCGGCAAGCTCAACCTCGGCTTCAAGATCTCCGGCTACACAATGGCCTTCATGAAGTCGATGCAGGATGCGATGAAGCAGTCGGAAGCCAACCCGAACAAGGAACAGGCGCAGCAGGCGCTCGGCCTTGCCATGCTGGGTCTGATGCAGCAGCTGTCCTTCGAAGGCGCGCAGGTGCGCTTCGAGGATGCCTCGATCACCAAGCGGGCGCTCGATTATGCCGGCGCGCAGCAGAACATATCAGGCAAGCTGATGGCGGATTCGCTGAAGACGATGACGCCGATCATGCTGGCGCAGCTCAACATCCCGGAACTGCAGAATGCCGTTTCGGCCGCCGTCAACACCTTCCTCGACGACCCGAAGAGCCTGACCGTCAAGGCCGTCCCTGAAAAGCCGGTGCCCTTCCCGACGATCGTCGGCGCCGCCATGGGCGCTCCGAACACGCTACCGCAGGTGCTCGGCGTCAAGGTTTCGGCCAACGACTGATCGCTTTGATCTGACAACGAAAAGGCCCGGCGGTTCGCACCGCCGGGCCTTTTATCTTTCCGAAGGCGACCTCTCTCCGGCCCTTTGCAGCCTATTATATCAGTCCTTCTTGACCGGCGGGATCGGCCGGATCGAGAGCTCGCGCAGCTGCGTCGGGGTTGCCGGGGTCGGCGCGCCCATCAGGAGGTCCTGGGCCTGCTGGTTCATCGGGAACAGCGAGATCTCACGCAGGTTCTTGGCGCCGACGAGCAACATGACAATGCGGTCGATGCCGAAGGCCGCGCCACCATGCGGCGGGGCGCCGTACTGGAAGGCGCGGTAGAGACCGCCGAAACGATCCTCGACGTCCTGCTGGCTGAGGCCGACCTTCTCGAAGGCGGCGACCATGGTTTCCGGCGACTGGTTGCGGATCGAGCCCGAGGCGATTTCGAAGCCGTTGCAGACGGCATCGTACTGGAAAGCCTTGATCGTCAGCGGGTCCTGGTTCTGCAGCGCGTCAAGGCCGCCCTGCGGCATCGAGAACGGGTTGTGGGCGAAATCGACCTTCTTCTCCTCGTCGTTCCATTCAAAGAAGGGAAAGTCGACGATCCAGCAGAGTTCGAAACGATCGCGGTCGACGAGGTTCAATTCCTCGCCGGCCTTGGTGCGCGCTTCGCCCGCAAACTTGTAGAATTTTTCCGGCTCGCCGGCGACGAAGAAGCAGGCGTCGCCATCGCCGAGGCCGAGCTGGGTGCGGATCGCTTCGGTGCGCTCCTCGCCGATGTTCTTGGCGAGCGGTCCGGCACCTTCGAGCTTGTCGTTCTCGCTGCGCCAGAAGATATAGCCGAGGCCGGGCTGGCCCTGGCTCTGCGCCCAGGCGTTCATCCGGTCGCAGAAAGCGCGCGAGCCGCCGGTCTTTGCCGGGATCGCCCAGATCTGAACCTTCGGGTTGGAAGCGATCATGCCGGCGAAGACCTTGAAACCGGAGCCGGCGAAATGCTCGGTCACCGCTTCCATGATAATCGGGTTGCGCAGATCCGGCTTGTCCGTGCCATATTTGCGGATCGCCTCGTCATAGGGGATGCGCGGCCATTCCTTGGTGACCGGCTTGCCTTCGGCGAACTCCTCAAAAATCTGGGTCATCAGCGGACCCATGGTGTTCCAGACGTCTTCCTGTGTAACGAAGCTCATCTCGAGATCGAGCTGGTAGAATTCGCCCGGCAGTCGATCGGCCCGCGGGTCTTCGTCGCGGAAGCACGGCGCGATCTGGAAATAACGGTCGAAACCGGCAACCATCAGCAACTGCTTGTACTGCTGCGGCGCCTGCGGCAGCGCGTAAAAGGTGCCGGGATGGATCCGCGAGGGAACGAGGAAGTCGCGTGCGCCTTCCGGCGAGGAGGCTGTCAGGATCGGCGTCGTATATTCGGTGAAGCCGACAGCGCCCATTTCGCGGCGCATCGCCGAGATGACCTGGGTGCGCTTGACGATGTTCCGGTGCAGCGTTTCGCGGCGCAGATCGAGGAAGCGGTATTTGAGGCGGACGTCTTCAGGGTATTCGGGCTCGCCGAAAACCGGCAGCGGCAATTCCTTGGCGGCGGAGAGCACCTCTATCTCCTGAGCGTAGAGCTCAATCTCGCCGGTCGCCATGGTCTTGTTGACGGTGTCTTCGGTGCGCGCCTTGACCAGGCCGTCGATGCGAATGACCCATTCGCCGCGGACGGTCTCGGCCAGCTTGAAGGCCGGGCTATCGGGATCGGCGACGACCTGGGTGACGCCGTAGTGGTCGCGGAGGTCGATGAAAAGAACGCCGCCATGGTCGCGAACGCGATGGACCCAGCCGGAGATACGGACGGTCGAGCCGACATCCGTCTTGCGGAGGGCGGCGCATGTGTGGCTGCGATAGCGATGCATGATCTCAATTCCTGGCATGTGGCTTAAGACGGCAGCAAGGGTTCAAGGGCCCCTCAAGCGCCGACAAGAAAATCGGGCGGAAAAGCGCATGGACGCTCCGATTTGTCAAGGCTTGGCGCGTGCTCGCCGCGCGATTGGCACGCGTTTATGGCGAAGCCGAGGCCCGTATGCTGCGGCAGTTTGGCCGCGCCTGCCGTATTGATGAAGATGTCGGTCAACTTTAAAAGGAGGTGCATTTTCGTCGTGGAGCCGCGCATGCCCTTCCTGACCCGCCGCAACCTTCTCAGGGCATCCGCCGTCGCGGGCGCCTACGGCCTCGGCATGGGCATTGCCGGCAAATTCGGGCCTGCCGCGGCTGCGGCGGCGCCGCAGCTACTGACGGCGGTGAAGACCGAGGCCATGCTGACCGAGGCGGGACCGACCCGGGATGTCATGAGCTGGGGCCATGACGGCATGCCGCCGGTTCTGAGGTTGACGAAGGGTCAGCCCTATGCGGCACGGCTGAACAACCAGCTGGACGAGCCGACGACGATCCACTGGCATGGACTGCGCATCGACAACCGCATGGACGGCGTGCCCTTCGTGACGCAGCCCTATATCTACACCGGCGACAGCTTCGACTATGCTTTCACCCCGCCCGATGCCGGCACCTTTTGGTATCACCCGCACTGCAACACGCTGACGCAGATCGGCCACGGCATGACCGGCATGCTCGTGGTCGAGGACCCGACCGATCCCGAATTCGATGCCGAGGTGCTGCTGAACCTGCGCGACTGGCGGCTTGGCGGCGACGGGCAGTTCATCGCCCCCTTCCGGCCGCGCGATGCGGCCAAGAGCGGTACCTACGGCACGGTGCGCACCGCCAACTGGCATCGGGAGCCGCAATATGACGCGCCTGCCGGGGGGCTGGTGCGGCTGCGCATCGCCATCACCGATGTGACGCGCATTTTCTCGCTGAAGATGGCGGGCGCCGATGCGACCGTCATCGCCATCGACGGCAATCCGGTGCCGAAGCGCTTTCCCCTCGACCTCCTGCAGATCGGGCCCGGACAGCGGCTCGACCTTGCCGTGCGCATGCCGGACGGCGAAGGCGCCGTCGCCACGCTTGAAGATCTCCGCGGCACGACGCCGAAGACGATTGCCAGCCTGCGTGCCGTCGGACAGTCGTTGAAACGCGATTTCGGCGATCTCGGCCCGCTTGCCAAAAACCCCGTTCCGAAGGCCGATCTTTCCGCCGCCGAAGAGATCCCGCTGGTGTTGAGCGCCACTGCGGAAAATGCCGCCGTCGAAAGTATCTGCGGCACGCTCGGCTACAGCTTCTGGGCGATCAACAAGGTACCCTGGTCGGGCGACACCCCCGATCCGACGGCGCCGCTGGCGGAGCTGAAGCTCGGCAAGAGCTATGTCTTCAATCTGGAGAACACCACGCCGCATGCTCATCCGATCCATCTGCACGGAATGAGCTTCACGGTGATCTCGTCCTCAACCCGGGAGGTGATGCCGCTCGTCTCCGACACCTACCTCGTCCAGCCGGACGAGAAGGTGCAATTGGCCCTCGTCGCCGACAACCCCGGCGACTGGGTGCTGCATTGCCACATCATCGAGCATCAGAAGACCGGCATGACTAGCTATGTCAGAGTGAGCTGAAGCATTGCTCTGCCTCAGTTTGGACGTGATTCTTCGTCAGCAATGCGCGAAGCTTATGCTGTTGTATTGACATATCGAAGCGAAAGGAGAAGGAAGGTTCAACCGACCTTTTCCTTGCGAATGAATTGATATGATCGAAACCACCGCCGATTTGGCGGCCGCCTGCAAAGAGCTGGCCAAGTCCGACTTCATCACCATCGACACCGAATTCCTGCGCGAAACGACCTTCTGGCCGGAGCTCTGCCTGATTCAGATGGCCAGCCCGACCTTGGAGGTTCTCGTCGATCCGCTGGCCAAGGGCATCGACCTCGCCCCCTTCTTCGCGCTGATGGCCGACACCACGGTGTTGAAGGTCTTTCACGCGGCGCGCCAGGACATCGAGATCATTTTCAATCGCGGCAATCTCATTCCGCATCCGATCTTCGACACGCAGGTCGCGGCCATGGTGTGCGGCTTCGGCGACAGCGTCTCCTATGACCAGCTGGTCAGCCGCATCAAGAATGTCCATATCGACAAGTCGTCGCGCTTCACCGACTGGAGCCGCCGGCCGCTCTCCGACAAGCAGCTGGAATATGCGCTGGCCGACGTCACCCACCTGCGCGACGTCTACCTGTCGCTGAGGGCGGAGCTCGATCGCGAAGGCCGTACGTCGTGGCTACGTGAGGAAATGGACGTCCTCGAAGCGCGCGAAACCTACGACATGCATCCCGACGATGCCTGGCAGCGGCTGAAGATGCGATTGCGCAAACCGCAGGAGCTGGCGATCCTGAAATATGTCGCCGCCTGGCGCGAGCGCGAGGCACGGGCGCGTAACGTGCCGCGTTCGCGCGTCTTGAAAGACGATGCGATCTATGAGATCGCCCAGCAACAGCCCAAGGATGCCGAAGCGCTCGGCCGCCTGCGCACCGTTCCGAAAGGCTGGGAGCGCTCCGCCTCCGGCACGGCGGTCGTCGAAGCAGTCAACGCGGCGCTCGCTCTTCCGAAGGCAGATATGCCGCATGTGCCGCGGCAGACGCAGGCGCCGGAGGGCGCAGCTGCCGCCGTCGAGCTGTTGAAGGTGCTGTTGAAGCTGATCTCGGAAAAACACGGGGTCGCGCCGAAGGTGATCGCCAACAGCGAGGATCTCGACAAGATCGCCGCCGACGGCGAGAAGGCCGACGTTGCGGCCCTGCACGGCTGGCGGCGCGATCTTTTCGGCGAGCCGGCGCTGCAGCTGATCCAGGGCCAGATCGGGCTGCGATTCGCCGGCCGGAAGGTTGAAACCGTCGCGCTCTGACACCAAATCGAATTCGCTTGACGCTGTTTTCCTAGCTGAAACAATGGCCGGGCGAAACTGCGAAGCGAAGGGGCGGCATGCGGGAAATATCTCCGACGCAGAACTGGATCCTGATCGTCCTCGTCCTGGCGGCGAGCGGCGTCGTCTATGATTCGATGTTCTACTCCGATCAGACGCCGGTCATCGGAGCGATCTTCGCGCTGTTCATCGGCATGCCAATCATCGCCTTCGAGCGCAAGGTGCTGTTCCGCGGGCTCTACCGACGGATCCAGAAGCTGCCGACCTTCGCCTTCATCATCACCGAACTGGTGATCTACGAAATCCTGATGAGCATCGGCTTTGCCTGCGCCGGCCTGCTGCTTCGCTCGCTCGGCGTGCTGAAGCCGTCGTCGCCCCTCGAGCTCGTCATCATGCCGTTCGACGTCTTCCTCTATGCGCTTGCCGTCTGCTCGGCGCTGATCTTCATCCTGCGCGTGCGGGAGCTGCTCGGCCGCGAAGTATTCATCAGCATGCTCATCAGCCGCTATCGCAATCCGGTCAAGGAAGAGCGTGTCTTCCTGTTCATCGATCTCGTCGATTCGACGGCTTTTGCCGAAAAGCATGGCGACCTCCGGGCGCAGCAGCTGCTGAGCTCGCTGTTTGCGACCTTCGCCGAGCCGGTCCGGCGCCACAAGGGCATGATCAACGACTATGTTGGCGATGCGGCGATCATTACCTGGCCGCTTGCCCGCGGCGTCAAGGATGCGCGCTGCGTGCGCTGCATCTTCGATATCATTGCCGATATAGAAGCCAATGCCGCTGGCTGGCGGAAAAATTACGGACAGGTGCCGAAGCTTCGGGCCGCTCTTCATGGCGGCGAAATCATCACCGCGGAAGTCGGCGTCGACCACCACAAGATCAGCTATTTCGGCGACACGGTGAATACGACCGCCCGGCTGGAGACGCTCTGCCGCAGTCTGAACCGGCAGGTGCTGATCTCCGCGGAGCTTGCCCGGCGCATGACCTTTCCAGACGACATTTCCTGCGACGATCTCGGCATCCATGCCGTCAAAGGACGCGGCCAGGCGCTCGGCGTCATGGCGCTTTCCTCGCGGGCGGTTACCGTGCTCAATACGCCTGCAGTCGTTCTGCACGGCTAAGCAACCCTCTTATCACCCCGTCACCAAAGCTTCACTCAACCGTCAATTCGCTGACACGGAAGCCCTGCTAAGCGGAAGCCATTCGCATCCGTTCCATGGGGATATTATGAAGAACGTCCTTTTTGCTTCCGTATCGCTTTTCATTCTGATTGCCGGCCCCGTTTCGGCCGACCAGCAGCAATTCCCGGCCAAGCTCGCCGGCCAGGCGATCCTGCCTGCCAACACCATGGTTGCGGCTCCGGCCGACTCCCCCGATTTCCTCAAGCATTCCGGCAAGTTCACGACGCCGGATCGCAAGCGCACCGAAGCGCTCGGCACCGTTCCCGGCAAGGACGGTGCACGTGTGACCGACCTGAAGCTTCCGTTCGACGGCCAGCCGATCCAGGGTTTCTCGGGCATCAAGACGATGGCCGACGGCACCTTCTGGACGCTCTCCGACAACGGCTTCGGCTCCAAGGCCAATTCTTCCGATTCCATGCTGTTCCTGCACCAGATGAAATTCGACTGGGCCGCCAACAAGGCTGACGTCGTCAAGAACCTCTTCCTCTCCGATCCCAACAAGATCGCCCCCTTCCCGATCGTGCTCGAAGGCACTGAGACGCGCTACCTCACCGGCGCCGACTTCGACATCGAATCGATCCAGCCGGTTGCCGACGGTTTCTGGCTCGGCGACGAGTTCGGCCCCTATATCCTGAAATTCGACACGGCGGGCCGCCTGACCGATGTCATTGCGACCACGCTCGACGGCAAGCCGGTGCTGTCGCCCGACAATGCGCTGATCCAGCTGCCGGGCAATCCGGCCGCGAAGATGCCGATCTTCAACCTGAAGCGCTCCGGCGGCTTCGAAGGCCTTGCCATGTCGAAGGACGGCGCCAAACTCTACGGCCTGCTCGAAGGCGCCATCTACAAGGATGACGGCACGATGGAAACGGCCGACGGCCACACCGCCATCCGCATCATCGAATTCGACGTCGCCGCCAAGAAGTGGACCGGCCGCAGCTGGCTCTATCCGTTCGAGGACAAGGGCGTATCGATCGGCGACTTCAACATGCTCGACGACACGACCGCCCTCGTCATCGAGCGCGACAGCGGCGCCGGCACCAAGGACAGGGCCTGCGCCGATCCGAAACAATCGAAGCCTGATTGCTTCGAGGCCCCTGCCGAGCTGAAGCGCGTCTACAAGATCGAATTCAACGACGCCAATGCCGGCAAGGCCGTCCGCAAAATCGGCTACATCGACCTCTTGAACATCCAGGACCCCGACAACAAGAAGAAGGCCGGGGCCAAGGACGGCATCTACGACATGCCCTTCGTGACGATCGAGAACGTCGACCGCGTCGACGCCACGCACATCATCATCGGCAACGACAACAACCTACCCTTCTCGGCCGGCCGCGCCGTCGACAAGGCCGACAATAACGAGTTCAGCCTGCTTGAGGTTGGTGAATTTTTGGACGCGAAGTAGTTTTGCGTTTGATGTGAGACGGAGGGGCGGTGCGGAAGTGCCGCCCTTTTTGTTTGGTTGGTGGGTATATCATACGACATGCCGCACCCCGTCGCAGACCCTACTCGAACACAAACGCCAGCCGCTTGTTCGTTAGCCGCGACAGCTGCTGCAGTCGGCCGTCCAGGCGTTCGCCGGCGAAATCGCGATATTCGGAGGGAACGACGAATTCGAGGTCGAAGTCCGGGTTCGAGGATCTGCGGAAGGTCAGGTTCTTGACGATGCCCGGCATCGAGGCCGAGAAGAGATAGACGACGCGGAGCATGCCGCCGAGCAGCTTGGCGCGCTCGATGAAGGGTGGCGTGGCGATCTGCGCCAGCGGGCCGGTGGCGCCGTCGTCGTGCAGACCCTCGAAACGGTAATAATTGGTCAGTGCGATGAAGGCACGGCCGGGATGGCTGATGCCGACGAAGGAAGAGTGGGCGATGACGTTCAGCGCCTGCAGGCCACGATAATCGGGGTGGGCGCGCCAGCTGATATCGGCGAGCAGACAGGCGGCCTGGCGATAACGGCTTTCCTCTTCGGTTTCCTTGACGTCGAAGAAGGGCATCATACGGCCGGTCCATTCCGCCAGTTCGCGAGCATGCTCGGGCGAACGGGCACGCAGGATCGCCAATTCACCGGCGGCGGCCAGCAGCGGATCGAGGCGGCGCTCGGATTCGGACAGCAGCGAGTAGAGATATCCCTCGCGCACGCCTTGCGCCGAGAAGGAAATCATCGACGGCTTCATGGCGGTCAGCACTTCCTTCATGGCAACGGCGCCGAAGGGCAGCAGCGAACGGCGGTGCTTGGACACGGCCTGCAGCGCCGGCTCCCTGGAATCGCGTGCCGTCATCACCTGTTCGAGGAACAGCATCATCGCTTCGAGCGAGACCTCATACCCCTGCATCATGTGCAGTGGATAATGGGTTATTTCCATGTGCAGCTTGGCAATGTTTCGCCAGGTGCCACCGACGGCGTAGAAGGTTCGCCCCTCGCCTTTCGACAAGAGCTTTGCCGTCTTCACCTGCTTGCGGGCGAAGGTTCTGGCCTTTGAAAGCGAGCCGCCGGCATATTCGGACAGGCGCAGGCCGCCGAGCGGCAGTGTGATGCCCTTGCCGACCTCCTTGCCCTTGATATCGATCAGTTCCAGCGAGCCGCCGCCGAGATCACCGGCAATGCCGTCGGGATTGAAGAAGCCGCTGATGATGCCGAGCGAGGCGAATTTCGCCTCCTCCTCACCCGACAGCACGCGAACCTTGCGACCGAGAATAGTTTCTGCCTGGTGGATGAAATCGGGACCGTTGCTCGCCTCGCGGGCGGCCGCCGTCGCCAAAACATACATCGTGGCGGCGCGCGCCTGGTCGGACAGGGCCTTGAAACGGTGCAGCGCCGCCAGAGCCCGTCCGACGCTCTCTTCATCCATCTTGCCGGTGACGGCTATTCCCTTGCCGAGGCCGCAGAGGACCTTTTCGTTGAAAAGAATGGTCGGCGAGCGAGACATGCCTTCGTAGACGACGAGACGAATGGAGTTCGATCCGATGTCGACAACGGAGACCGGAGCGATCCCCGGAAGGCGCCCCTGGGCTTCAGATTCAACCATTTAGGTCCAGTATTACTTGTTGTTGCGGCCTTCGAGCAGGCCGGCGATGAGCTTCGGCGCGCTGGACTTCAGAGCTTCACCACGGCCCGACAGGCTCGGATTGGTCATAAAATACTGCTGCGCATTGAACGGTTCCTCGCCCCTGCGCACTTCCATGCGGCGCGACGTACCGTCGGGCAATATCTCGTAGCTTTGCTGATTGTCAATCACGTTGCCGAGCATAATCTGTGACAAGACCTGCTCGTGAACCGTTGGATTCGTCAGCGGAACCATGGTCTCGACGCGGCGATCGAGATTTCTAGGCATCATGTCGGCCGAACCGATGTAGACCAGCGCCTTGTCCGACGGCAGGCCGTGGCCGTTGCCGAAGCAGAAGATGCGGCTGTGCTCGAGGAAGCGGCCGACGATCGACTTGACGCGGATCGTCTCCGAGAGACCGGGCACCTGCGGACGCAGGCAGCAGATGCCGCGCACGACGAGATCGATCTCCACACCGGCATGGCTGGCGCGATAGAGCGCGTCGATGATATCGGGATCGACAAGCGAATTCATCTTCATCCAGATCGCCGCCGGCGCGCCGTTGCGGGCATGTTGGATCTCTTCCTCGATGTGGCGCAGGATGCGCGGGCGCATCGTGTAGGGCGAAATCGCGAGCTGCATGCCCTGTTCGGGTTCGCCGTAACCGGTGATGAAGTTGAAGATGTTCGCCATGTCATGGGCGATAACGGGATTGCAGGTGAAATAGGAGAGATCCGTATAGATCTTCGCGGTGATCGGGTGGTAGTTGCCCGTTCCGAGATGGCAATAGGTCCTGAGCTTGCCTTCCTCACGGCGGACGACCATCGACATCTTGGCGTGGGTCTTGAGCTCGATGAAGCCGAAGACAACCTGTACGCCGGCGCGTTCGAGGTCGCGCGCCCAGCGGATGTTCGCCTCCTCGTCGAAGCGGGCCTTGAGCTCGACCAGGGCCGTCACGGACTTGCCGGCTTCGGCAGCGTCGATCAGTGCGCGGACGATCGGGCTATCGTTGGAGGTGCGGTAAAGCGTCTGCTTTATCGCCAGAACGTCAGGATCGCGCGCAGCCTGGAGAAGAAACTGGACCACCACGTCGAAGGATTCATAGGGGTGATGGACGACCATGTCCTTTTCGCGGATGGCGGCGAAGCAGTCGCCGGCATGTTCGCGGACGCGCTCGGGAAATCGAGCATTGTAGGGCTGAAACCTGAGATCCTCACGCGGCGCCTTGGTGATCTCCGACAGGGTGTTCAGCGCCAGGAGTCCTGGCAGAACGGCGACGCGGTTGTCGGGAATGCTAAGCGCCTGCACGACGAACTGACGCAGCGAGGCTGGCATTTCCGAGTCGGTTTCGATGCGGATGACCTTGCCGCGGCGTCGCCGCTTCAGTGCCGTTTCGAAGAAGCGGACGAGATCCTCGGCCTCTTCCTCGACTTCGATATCGCTGTCGCGGATGACGCGGAAGGTACCGGAGCCCTGCACCTCGTAACCCGGGTAAAGCCGGTGGATGAAGATGTTGGCGACGTCTTCGAGCGTGATGTAGCGGATCGTATTCGCATCATCCGGCAGGCGGACGAATCGGTCGAGCGCCGGCGGCAGGCGCAGGAGCGCGGTCATCGGCTCGCGGCCGTTCTTGCTGACGAGCTGCAGGCCGATGGAGAAGCCGAGATTGGGAATGAACGGGAACGGGTGGGCCGGGTCGATCGACAGCGGCGTCAAGACCGGGAAAATCGCCTGTTCGAATTCGGCGGCCAGCCACTGGCGGTCGGAATCGCTAAGCGCGCCGGGACGCACGATCAGGATGTCTTCCTTGGCGAGATATTGCTGCAGCACGGCGAGCGAGGCCTGCTGCTCCATCTGAAGATGGTCGATCTCCTGCAGGATCGAGTCGAGCTGCTCGGCCGGCGTCTTGCCGTCAGGGCTGCGGATGGCGATGTTCTGGCGCACCTGACCCTCGAGGCCGGCAACGCGCACCATGAAGAACTCGTCGAGGTTGGCGGCCGAGATCGACAGGAAGCGGACGCGCTCGAGCAGCGGATGCTCGGTGTTCAGCGTCTCTTCCAGCACGCGACGATTGAACTGCAGCCAGGAGAATTCGCGGTTGATGAAGCGCTCGGGGCTGGTCAGCAGCTCTTCCAGCGGGGGCGTGTTGTCGTTGGTTTCCGGAGTGAGTTCCTGATGTTCTGCGACTGCGCTATCCATGGTCCGCTACCCCGTTTTCAATCGCGACGGCAATTATATCAGTTTCACGACGGAACTGTGACAGTCAATCGGCCGGTTCCGAATTTCCCAATTCATTCAATACTTCGGCAGCAAGAGACCGGGTGATCTTCGTGCCCCGGGACAGGGCCAGCCGGTCGAGCCTTTCGACGATCATCTGGGCCGCGTTCAGCGACCGCTCCATGCGGTTAACGATATAGAGCACGAGTTTGTCATCTATATAAAGCTGCCGGTCGGCGAAGAGCTTGACGATCACCTGCGACAGCAGTCCTTCGTCGGGTTCGCCGATCTCGACGACCGTCGCAGCCTTCAGGCGCGAACGCAGATCGGGCAGTGAAACCGGCCAGGAGATCGGCCAGAGGCGGCTGGTCATCAACAGGCTGGTGCCATGTTCGCGAACGCTGTTGATGACGTGGAAGAGCGCATTGTCGTCGAAGCCGAGGCGGTCGGCATCCTCGAACAGCACCGGGCCGGCGGCGGCGGCGACGGCGGCGTCCGAGCCGAGTTCGGGATGAATGCTGACGGCGCCGCTCAATTCCCGCCAGATGCGGGCGAGATGCGATTTCCCTGAACCGACCGGACCGGCAAGCACGACGACCGGCGATGGCCATGCCGGCCAGGCATCGACGATCGACACGGCGGCGGCAAGACGCTCCGAGATCAGGAGATCGTCGCGGCCGCTGGCGGCATCGTGCGAAAAGACCAGCGGCAGCTGCTCTCCGGCCTTGCGCTTCGGATCAGCGTTCTTCACGTCATTCATTGGGAACTGATTTCGTCTTCTGAGCGCGGCCGCTCGGCGACCCGCCAAAATAAAGATCACTCTGAAGGTAGCGCGAAAGCGCGAAGCGAACAAGGACGCCGACGGCGGCGGCGGCCGGCACCGCGACCAGCAGCCCGACAAAACCGAAGAGCGCGCCGAAGGCAAACAGCGCAAACATCAACCAAACCGGATGCAGGCCGACGCTGGAGCCGACGAGCTTCGGCTGCAGAATATTGCCTTCCAGGAACTGGCCGCTGAAGAAGACGACGAGCACCAGCCCGATCCAGGGATAATCCGGCCAGAACTGCACGATCGCCACGCCGACGGAAAGAACGAGGCCGACCAGCGAGCCGACATAGGGGATGAAACTGATCATGCCGGCAAAGAGGCCGATCAGCAGGCCGAAATTCAAGCCGACGAGCGAGAGGCCGGCGGCATAATAAATGCCGAGGATGAGGCAGAGCGAACCCTGGCCACGGATGAAGCCGGCGATCGCCTGATCGATCTCCTTGGCGATCTGGCGGACATCGGCGACGTAATCGCGTGGTATCCACTGATCGACCTTGGAGATCATGCGGTCCCAATCGAGCAGGATATAGAAGGCGACGACGGGGGTGACGACGAGCAGCGATATGACGTCGACGATCGCCTTGCCGGAATTCCAGATCTGCGCAAAGAGCCCGGTCAGGAAGCCCATGCCTTCGGAAAGAATGCCGGAGAAATTATCCTTGATCGTGCCGGCCTGACTCCTGACCCATTCCGGCAGCAGCGAGTTTTTCGACGCGTCAATGAACTGCTGCAGCTGGCTGATATAGCCCGGCAGCCGCTCGGCGAAATCGTTGAACTGGCTGATGAGCACGGGAATGAGGATCATCAGCGCCAGCGTGAAGGTGACCACGAAGGCGATCAGGATGACGATCGTCGCCATCATGCGGCTCAGGCCAAGCCGCTGCAGCCTGTCTGCCACCGGATCGAGGAAATAGGCGATCGCCATGCCGGCAATGAAGGGCAGCAGGATCGAGCTGAAGACATAGAGAAAGACGATGAAGAAGACGAGCACCGCCAGCCAGAAGAAGATCTGACGCTTGAGACTGTTGCCGCTGATTTGCTGTGGCATTGCTTCCCCGCTGATCGCTCGCCGCCGCCAAACGCCGCACCCGATGCGCCGCCGCCATTCAGCACATAGGATGCAGGCGCAAAGATGGTCAACCCTGTCGCGCCAAATCCCGGAAAGCCTCCGGGAAGACGCGGGAAATTGGGGGCTTTTGCCATGCGGCGCTTGCATAAACGGCCCTGTCATGCAATTGCGACCGGCAGATGACGCGGCGCGGCCGCCGCCTGAAACAGCCATCGGAGACCAGCATGAGCCAGTCTGGGAAAAACGGCCTGACCTATAGCGACGCGGGCGTCGACATCGATGCCGGCAACCTCCTCGTCGAGAAGATCAAGCCGGCGGTGCGCTCGACGCGCCGTCCCGGCGCCGACGGCGAGATCGGCGGCTTCGGCGGGCTCTTCGACCTGAAGGCCGCGGGCTTTACCGATCCGGTTCTGGTCGCCGCCAATGACGGCGTCGGCACCAAGCTGAAGATCGCCATCGACGCGGACTATCACGACACGGTCGGCATCGACCTCGTCGCCATGTGCGTCAACGATCTGGTCGTCCAAGGCGCCGAGCCGCTGTTCTTCCTCGATTATTTTGCCACCGGCAAGCTCGACCCCGACCAGGGTGCTGCGATCGTCGGCGGCATTGCCGCCGGCTGCCGCGAGGCCGGCTGCGCGCTGATCGGCGGCGAGACAGCTGAAATGCCCGGCATGTATTCCTCCGGCGATTACGATCTTGCCGGGTTTGCCGTCGGCGCTGCCGAACGCGGCAAGCTGCTCCCCTCCGGCGACATCGCCGAGGGCGACGTGATCCTCGGCCTCGCCTCCTCCGGCGTCCATTCCAACGGCTTCTCGCTGGTGCGCAAGATCGTTTCGCTTTCCGGCCTCGGCTGGGATGCGCCGGCGCCGTTTGCCGAAGGCAAGAAGCTCGGCGAAGCGCTGCTGGAGCCGACCCGCATCTATGTGAAGCCGCTGCTGAAGGCGATCCGCGAGACGGGTGCGCTGAAGGCGCTCGCCCATATTACCGGCGGTGGCTTCCCTGAGAATATTCCGCGCGTGCTGCCGAAGCATCTAGCGGCCGAGATCGACCTTGCGGCCGTCAAGGTGCCGCCGGTCTTCTCGTGGCTCGCCAAAACGGGCGGTGTCGAAGCCAAGGAAATGCTGCGCACCTTCAACTGCGGCATCGGCATGATCGTCGTCGTCGCTGAAGAGAATGTCGCCGCAGTATCGAAGGCGCTCGAAGCCGAAGGCGAAAAGGTCGTCGCGCTCGGCCGCATGATTGCCCGCGACGAAAGCGCTGCCGGCACGGTCTACAAGGGCACGCTTGCCATATGAACACGCCGCGCAAACGCGTCGTCGTTTTCATATCGGGCGGCGGCTCCAACATGATGGCGCTGATTGCGGCGGCCAAGGCCGCCGACTATCCGGCCGAGATCGTCGGCGTGATCTCGGACAAGGCGGATGCCGGCGGGCTTGCCAAGGCGGCGGCCGAGGGCATCGCCACCTTCGCCTTTCCCCGCAAGGATTACGCCAGCAAGGATGCGCATGAAGCGGCGATCTTTTCGGCGCTCGACGAACTTTCGCCCGACATTCTCTGCCTGGCCGGCTACATGCGGCTGCTGACCGCAACCTTCATCCAGCGCTATGAAGGCCGGATGCTCAACATCCACCCTTCCCTGCTGCCGCTGTTTCCGGGCCTGCATACGCATCAGCGCGCCATCGACGCCGGCATGCGGATCGCCGGCTGCACCGTGCATTTCGTTACGGAAGCCATGGATGAGGGACCGACAATCGGCCAGGCGGCCGTCCCTATTCTCTCCGGCGACACGGCCGAAAGCCTGGCCGCGCGGGTGCTGACTGTCGAGCACCAGATCTACCCGCAGGCGCTGCGGCTCTTTGCCGAAGGCCGCGTGACGATGGAAGGCGGCAAGGCGGTGGGCGCTGAGGCTCTGACTGCCTCGCCCGGGGCTCAGATGATCTCTATGATCGGCGATCGCGCATAAAAGGCATTTTCATGCCACGCGGTTCAGGCTGCTAACAAAGCCCGGCACGTCGCTATGCTCGGACTTGTCTTAGTCCTTCCATTTCGAAAGCTGCCCCTCATCCGGCTGCCGCCACCTTCTCCCCGCTCGCGGGGCGAAGGGGATATGCTGCACCCTCTCCGGTCCCACTCGCAGGGCACGTCCCCTCGCCCCGTTTACGGGGAGAGGGTTAGGGTGAGGGGCAACCATCGGCACGAACCGCATTTTGGGAAAATGCATCAAGCCGCCAGCGCCCGCAACGGATGCAGCGTGCCGTCGCTGTAGACGAAGCGGCCGGCGCGGAAGGTGGCGCGGATGCGGTTGATCTCGCCCGGCTCGACCGCGACCAGATCGGCGCGCTGGCCAATGGCGATCTCGCCGCGGTCGGAGAGGCCGGCGGAGCGGGCGGCGTTGCCGGTCGCCATGGCGACGGCCGCCGGCAGGCCGCCTTCCACCGTGTCGGCGAGCTTGAAGATGCCGGGCACGAAGGCGGCCGGGTGGTAATCGGCTGCGATGACGCTCAAGAGGCCGGCCCTTGCGGCATCGAGGGCGCTGAGATTGCCTGACATTGATTGGCCGCGCAGCGCGTTCGGCGCGCCCATCAGCGTCCAGAGGCCGCGGCGGCGCGCCTCTTCCGCGGCGGATGCGGTGACCGGAAACTCGCTGATGGTGACGCCGAGATCGTGCATTTCGGCGACCTTCTCGATGCTGTCATCGTCATGCGAGGCGAGCGACAGCTTGTGCTTCAGCGATAGCGCGACAATCTCTCTCAGCTTGGCCTCGATGCCGGGGTTATTGCGCATGGCGATGCGCTTCGCGACGATCTCGGCGGCCATTTCCTCGGAGATGGCGCGGCGCTCGGAAATGCTGAGGATATAGCTTTGCAGGTTATTGTACTGGCCCTGGCCGGGCGTGTGGTCGGTGAGCGAGACCATGTCGATCTGATCGGCATTCATCAGCCGCTGGAGGGCTGCGGCTGCGCCGACATTGGTGATTTCGTAGCGGGCGTGGACGCGGTGGTCGATCAACAGATTGTCGCGCAGGCGGTTGATGCCCTCGATTACCGCCGACGTCGTCTCCAGTGAGCGGACATGGCCGTAGACGCTTTCGGTGGCGAAGGAGACGGCGGCAAAGGCGGTCGTGACACCGGCGGCGGCAAGCTTCTTGTCGAGCTCGTGGATGCCGAAATCGATCGGCATCGTCGCATTCGGCCGCGGCGCGATCTCGCGCTCGATCATGTCGCCGTGCAGATCGACGAATCCCGGCATCAGCAGCCGTCCGCCGCCGTCGATCGCAGCCGCAGCGACCGGCTCTGGCCGGATCTCCGCGATGGCGCCATCCTCAATACGCACGGAACCTTCGCTCACCACCTCGTTCGGGAGAACGAGGGTGAAGTTGCTGAGCCACATGGGCTTTCTCCTGACTGCATCCGATGATCGACAAAGCGGAGCGGATAGAACCGCTTCGTGACAAACGTATGAATTCTCGAGCGCTGGCAGCTCCATGCGGGAGCCGTCATAGGTGCAACCGGGACGTTGCCCCGAGACCTCCGACCGTTATCCAATCCTGTTCCTGTTCAATGCCGCCCATTGCAGAAGCATGATCGTCTTGGCGTCGAAAATCTCGCCGGTCTCGATCATCCGGGCGGCATCGTTGAGCGGGATTTCGAGAACTTCGATATCCTCGTGCTCCTCGTCCAGGCCGCCGCCTTCGGCGACGCGATCGTCGGTGTCGATGAGGGCCGCGAAGAAATGGACGACTTCGGTGATCGCACCCGGCGACATATAACATTTGAACAGGAAGCGCGCCTCGCGCAGGCGATAGCCGGTCTCCTCCATCGCCTCGCGGCGGATGGCCGCCTCGGGATGATCGTCGTCGAGCAGGCCGGCCGGCACTTCGATCATCCAGGCGGGATCGCCGTTCAGATGCACGGCAAGGCGGAACTGGCGGACGAGAACGACGAGGTCGCGTTTGGGATCATAGAGCAGGATGCAGGCGGCGGGCGTACGGTGGTAGACCTCCCGCTTCAACTGCTGGGTCGCGCCCTTGCGATCGATGTAATCGAGCAGATAGCTGCTCAACCGCGTCCAGCCATTCGACAGCGTTTGCTCGCTGACGATCTTCATGCGTGATTTCGGCTGCGTCATACTGTGTCCTTGCGAAGCCAGACCTTGTTGTCGTGTACGGCCGCGCCGCCATAGGGCGCAACGGGGTCGGCGCCGGTCAGAACGTTGATGCCCTCGCCGTCGACATGCGCCTTGTTCGGCCAGAGGCCCTCGGCGATCAGCACGCCCGGCTTGACCTCGGTGGTGATGCGGGCATGGATGCGAAGATCGCCGCGGCCGTTGCCGATGCGGACAAGATCGCCGTGGGAAATGCCGTTGGCCTCGGCATCGGCCGGATTGATCATCACTTCGGGACGGCCTTCCTTCTGGCGCGACGTCTTGGTTTCGGAAAAGCTCGAATTGAGGAAGTTGCGGGCCGGCGACGTGGCGAGCCGGAAGGGATGATCGGGATCGGCGACTTCGATGACATCGACCTGATCGGGGAAGACAGGCAACTCCCCATGCGGTCCGAGCGCGCCGACCGCCGCCGGCGGCTTGTTCGGCGCCGGCTGGTTGATCCAGTCCGGTCGGAAGTGGAATTTGCCGTCAGGATGAGCAAAACCGTTGAGGAAATGCGCGTCCTCGAAAACCGGCTGGCGATCGAACCATTTGTGTTCGAGGAAGTGATCGTAATCCGGCAGATCGCTCGATTTCAGGATGCGGTCGACCATTTCGCGGGCGGTGAAGCCGAAGCCGGGGCGATCGGCGACGCCGAGGCGCTTTGCCAGTTCCTCGATGACGAAGAGGTTGGTGCGCACGGTTGGCGGCGGCTCGACCAGCTTCGGCCCGAGCAGGATATGGTTCTGGCCGCCGGCCCGATAGATATCGTCATGCTCGACGAACATCGTCGCGGGAATGACGATATCGGCGATCTCGGCCGTTTCGGTCATGAATTGCTCATGCACGGCGACGAACAGGTCGTCGCGGGCAAAGCCGCGTCTGACCAAGCGCTGCTCGGGGGCGATGTTGGCAGGATTGGTGTTCTGGATCAGCATTGCCGTCACCGGGCCGCGATGGCGCAGCGCCACCGGATCGCCGGTCAGTACCCGGCCGATCTGCGACTGATCGAGCATGCGGATATCGGCATCCTTCATCGAGCGGCCGGTCAGTTCCGCATTGTTCATGCGGAAGATATCGCTGTTGGAATGGAAGGCGCCGCCGCCCTCATATTGCCAGGAACCGAGCACGGTGGCGACCGAGGCAGCCGCATGCATCGCGACCGCGCCGTTGCGCTGGCGGGTGAAGCCATAGCCCAGGCGGAAAAAGGTCTTCTTCGTCGTGCCGACGAGGTGGGCGAAGGCTTCGATCTCCTCGACCGAAAGGCCGGTGATCTCGGCCGCCCAATGCGGCGTCCTGGATTTCAGATGCGTTTCGAGACCGGCGGGATCATCGGCATATCTCGCCATGTAATCTCGGTCGGCATAGCCGTCGCGGAAGGCGATGTGCATGACGGCGCAGGCCAGTGCCGCGTCGGTGCCGGGCTTGACGATCAAGGCCATGTCGGCTTGCTTCATTGTCGGATTGTCGTAGATGTCGATGACGACGATCTTGGCGCCGCGTTCCTTGCGCGCCTTGATGGCGTGGGTCATCACATTGACCTGGGTCGAAACCGCATTGGTGCCCCAGATGACGACGCAATCGGTGCGGCCCATTTCGCGCGGGTCGGGGCCGCGCAGCACGCCGGTCGCCATGGTGAAGCCGGTCCAGGCCGGATTGGTGCAGATCGACGAGAAGAAACCGGAATAGCGCTTGGCGTGGCGCAGACGGTCGATCGAATCGCGCTGCACCCAGCCCATGGTGCCGGCATAGAAATAGGGCCAGATCGCCTCGCTGCCGTCCCGTGCCTCGGCCTTGACGAAGGCTTCGGCGATCTCGTCCAGCGCCTCGTCCCAGGAGATCTGCTGCCATTGCCCTGCCCCCTTGGCACCGCTGCGGCGCAAGGGATGCAACAGCCGGTCGGGATGGTAGAGACGTTCGGCATAACGGGCGACCTTGGCGCAGATGACGCCCGCGGTGTAGGAATGATCATTGGCGCCGCGCACCCGGCCGATGCGGCCATCCTCAGATAGTTCGACCTCCAGCGCGCAGGTGGAGGGACAGTCGTGCGGACAGGCCGTGTGGCCCAGCCTGGTGTCCGGCTTCGGGGATTTGGCGTCGATGGGGGTCGCAATGTTCATGGCATTTGTATATTCCAAGGCTTGAATGGCCAAAAGCCAGAAAAACTCCCCATGACGCGAATTCATACGGACATCAGCGAAAATGAACTACCGCCACATCTACCACGCGGGCAACTTTGCCGATGTGCTGAAACATGCCGTGCTGGCGCGGCTGATCCGCTACATGCAGAAGAAGGAAGGGGGATTCCGCGTGCTCGACACGCATGCCGGCATCGGGCTCTACGACCTTTCCTCCGAGGAGGCGCAGAAAACCGGCGAATGGCTCGAGGGCATCGGCAAGCTGATGGAGGCCGACCTCGGACCGCAGGTTTCCGAGCTGCTGGAGCCCTATCTCTCAGCAATTCGCGAACTCAATCCCGAGGGCGGCGTCCGCTTTTATCCCGGATCGCCGAAACTGGCGCGCATGCTGTTCCGGCCGCAGGACCGGCTGTCGGCGATGGAGCTGCACCCCGAAGACTTTGCCCGCTTGCATCGGCTGTTCGAAGGCGATCACCATGCCCGCATCACCGAACTCGACGGCTGGCTGGCGCTCGGTGCGCATCTGCCGCCAAAAGAAAAGCGCGGCATCGTGCTCGTCGATCCGCCCTTCGAGGAAGAGGACGAATATCAGCGTCTGGCCAAGGGGCTGGAGAGGGCCTATCGGCGCTTTCCCGGCGGCACCTACTGCCTGTGGTATCCTGTGAAGAAGGGCGCCCCGATCAAGGAATTCCACGAGACGCTGCAGTCGCTCGACATTCCGAAAATGCTCTGCGCCGAACTGACCGTGCGCAGCGATCGCGGCATGACAGGACTGACGGGCTCCGGCCTCATCATCGTCAATCCGCCTTTCACGCTGAAGGACGAGCTGCATCAGCTGCTGCCGGCGCTGAAAGACCATCTGGCGCAGGACCGTTTCGCCTCGCACCGCGCCTTCTGGCTGCGCGGCGAGAACAAGACGGTGAAGGACGATTGACCGGGCGATTCGCTTCGGGAATAGTCCGCCCCTGAAGCGTTCGCATGAAACTTGCTCATCCGATGCGCTTTAGTTCCTTGTTTATGCATGTCGCCGTCCCAAAACCGCTGTACACTTTTGGGCGACATGCATTGGCCCACAATCCATCAGGTGTCCCATGAAGCTTCTTTGGTCGCCCTCGTCGCCCTATTCCAGCAAGGTGCGGATGGCCGCGCATTTTCTGGGTCTGAAGCTGAACGAAATCCGGGTCGACACGAATACCGCGCCGGCGATCCTGATGGAAAGCAATCCGCTCGGCAAGATCCCGACGCTTCTGACCGACGACGGCGCATCGGTCTTCGACAGTGTGGCGATCATGCACTATTTCGACCGGCTGGCGAAGGGCAAGCTCTATCCTTCCAAGAAGGGCAAACGCACCGACGCGGAAGTCCTGGAGGCGCTTTCAGACGGCATCTGCGATTGCCTTCTGGCGATCATCTACGAGCGCCGCTTCCGCGATGACGAAAAGGTTCACCAGCCCTGGATCGACCGGCAATGGAAGAAGGCGACGAGCGGGCTTGCTCATCTCAGCGCCAATCTCCCGAAATCGGCCAAGAAACTCCACGGCGGACATCTCGCGCTCGCCGCCACGCTCGGCTATCTCGATCTGCGATTCAAGGGCCAGTGGGAAGCCGATCATGCGCCGCTCATCGACTGGCTGGTGCAGTTCGAAAAGAAATTTTCGGCCTATCAAGAGCTCAAGCCCAGCGTATAGTCCGAAAACCGGGTGGCGCGCCTGCAAACAACGAGCAGATAGTAAAAAGCCGGGCGAAATGCCCGGCTTCTTCATGTTTGGATGCTTCTGTTCGGCTTAGAACTTGACGCCGATACCGAGCTTGACGCTGTTCTCGTCGTAACCGCGCGAGAAGCTGCCGGAGTCGAGGTCGTAATCCTTGCTCTGATAATCGGTGTAGCGATATTCCAGGCGCGTCGTGATGTTGTTGGTCACGAAGGCTTCAACGCCGGCGCCGACCGTATAGCCGTAGGCCGTCTTGCTTTCGTCCGAGGTGTCGTCGGAGACCTTGATGTTGCCGAGGGCAAGACCGGCGGTACCGTAGAGCAGGAAGGGGTTCATGTCGTAGCCGACGCGGCCACGGACGGAGCCGTTCCAGCCATACTTGTTCTTGACGCCACCCGAGGAAACGTCGTCGCCGCTGTAGCCGAGGTCGGATTCAACGCCGTAAACGATCTGGCCCTGCTGCCAGTTGTAGCCGGTGAAGACCTGGCCGCCGAAACCATAGGTGTGGCGGTCGGAACCGAAGTCACCCATGTTGTAGGTGCCGGCGCCACCGAGGTAGAAGCCCTCCCAGTTGCCGGCCGGCTTGACCGGGGCGTCCTGGGCGACTGGTGCTTCCGGAACCTGATCGACGGCATCGGCCGCCTGAGCTGCCGAGACGCCGGCGATTGCAAAAGCAGAGGCCATAAGGCCAGCAATGAGTACACGCATACTTTTCTCCTTTCAGTCCCGCGCCGCTTTTCATCTGTCTATCAGCGAAGCATTGGCGGGGAAATTGCCAGATGTCCCTTCCGGATCGAGACTGAAATTGAAACTGAAATGCGGATTTGAAAGAGCCAAATTGTGATATCATTGTGGCTGCCACATGGCCGAAATTCGATGTTGCTTAAGCGCAACATACACTTCATTAACCATACCGAAGTGTTAAACTTAAAATACTTATTTTAAGAAATCGCATTCTTAAATAATACATAGAATATCAGGGCAACGAAGGCAACTGCAGCGGCCTATTTATATAATCGCCCCGGCCACCTATATAGTCTGCCAACAGACTCGCGGGATCAGAAGGCAAGATTTTGAACCATAAAGGACTTCGCGCGGCCCTCATAACCGGGGCTGCCAAGAGAATAGGCCGGGCAATCGCCGAAGACCTTGCTGCACATGGCTTTTCCGTCGCCATCCATGCGAACGGCTCCGTCGGCGAAGCCGAAGAGCTGGCGGCGGAATTGCGGCGGAAGGAGTATCGGGCGATCGCCCTCAAGGCCGACCTTACCGATATCGGCGAAACCAGCGAACTGATAAAAAGAACGTCGGAAGCACTCGGTCCGATCGACCTGCTGGTCAACAATGCCTCTATCTTCCGCCAGGATTCGGCCCGCGGTTTCGACGCGGAAGCATGGGCGCAGCATTTCGATATCCATGTGCGCGCGCCCTCGATTCTTGCCGCAGCCTTTGCCGAGCAGTTGCCTGACGAAACGACCGGACTGATCGTCAACATCATCGACCAGCGCGTCTGGGCGCTCAATCCGGGCTTCTACTCCTATACGCTCTCCAAGGCGGCGCTCTGGACGGCGACGCAGACGATGGCACAGACCTTTGCGCCGAAGCTGCGCGTCAACGCCATCGGTCCCGGCCCGACGGTGCGCAGCGCGCGGCAATCGGAAGAGGACTTCCAGGCTCAGATCGACGGGCTTATCATGAAGGCAGGGCCGGGATTCGGCGAGTTCGGACAAACGATTCGCTTCCTCTTCGACACGCCCTCGATCACCGGCCAGATGATTGCCCTCGACGGCGGCCAGCACCTCGCCTGGCAGACGCCCGACGTGGCGGAGATTACGGAATGAACGGACGAAAGCTGCTGGATGGCGGCGTTCTCTACGACGATACGGATGAGAGCGAAGACGATATCGAGGTGGAAGGCGAGGTTTCCGTCGCCCCTCTTGCGGCAGCCGTCGACTGGAACGCCGGCAGCCTCAACGAGACAGGACTCATCGGCGCGGAACTGATCGGTGAATTCGTCAAGCGGCTGCCGAACAGCCCCGGCGTCTACCGCATGTTCAATGCCGAAGGCGACGTGCTTTATGTCGGCAAGGCGCGCAGCCTGAAGAAGCGCGTCGGCAATTACGCCGTCGGCCGCGTACATTCCAACCGCATTGCCCAGATGGTGCGGCAGACTGCGAACATGGAATTCGTGACGACGCGCACGGAAACCGAAGCGCTGCTCTTGGAAGCGAATCTGATCAAACGCTTGCGGCCGCGCTTTAACGTGCTGCTGCGCGACGACAAGTCGTTTCCCTATATTCTGATCACCGGCGATCACCGGGCGCCGGCGATTTTCAAGCATCGCGGCGCCAGGGCGCGAAAGGGTGATTACTTCGGGCCCTTCGCTTCGGCCGGCGCGGTCGGACGGACGATCAATTCACTGCAACGAGCCTTCCTGATCCGCACCTGCACCGACAGCGTCTTCGAAACGCGAACCCGCCCCTGCCTGCTCTACCAGATCAAACGCTGTTCCGGGCCCTGCACCCACGAGGTCAGCGACGAGGGTTACGCCGAACTGGTGCAGGAGGCGAAGGATTTCCTTTCGGGCAAAAGCCAGAAGGTGAAGTCGCACATGGCCGAAGCCATGAACCAGGCGGCCGAGGACCTCGACTTCGAGCGGGCGGCGATCTACCGCGATCGCCTGGCGGCACTTTCGCATGTGCAGAGCCACCAGGGCATCAATCCTGCTGGAGTCGAGGAGGCGGACGTTTTCGCCATCCATCACGAAGGCGGCATCTCCTGCATCCAGGTGTTCTTCTTCCGCACCGGCCAGAACTGGGGCAACCGCGCCTATTTCCCGAAGGCCGATCCGCAGCTTTCCAGCGCCGAAGTGCTGAATGCTTTTCTGGCGCAGTTCTATGACGACAAGCCGGTGCCGAAGCAGATCATGCTGTCGGAGACGGTCGAGGAACTGGAGCTGCTCGCCGCGGCGCTCAGCGAAAAGGCCGGCCACAAGGTGTCGATCCTGGTGCCGCGGCGCGGCGAAAAGCGCGATCTCGTCGACCATGTCGTCGGCAATGCACGTGAGGCGCATGGGCGAAAACTTGCCGAGACCGCGTCGCAATCACGGCTGCTCGAGGGCTTCAAGGACACCTTCGGACTTGCCTATGCGCCGCAGCGCATCGAGATCTACGACAACTCGCACATCATGGGCACCAATGCCGTCGGCGGCATGGTGGTGGCGGGGCCGGAAGGCTTCGTGAAGAACCAGTACCGCAAGTTCAACATCAAATCGACCGACATCACCCCGGGCGACGACTTCGGCATGATGAAGGAGGTGATGACACGGCGGTTCTCGCGGCTGATCAAGGAGGAAGGCATTCCCGACCGGACGGCGCAGGCAGCGGTCGCCGACGCCGCCGACATGCCCTTCCCGGCCTGGCCCGATGTGATCCTGATCGACGGCGGCCAGGGGCAGATGACGGCGGTGCGCGCCATCCTCGCCGAGCTCGGCATCACCGACAGCGTCATCGCGATCGGCATCGCCAAGGGTGTCGACCGCGATGCCGGGCGCGAACGCTTCTTTCCGCCGGGGCGCGAGAGCTTCACGCTGCCGCCGCGCGATCCGGTGCTCTACTTCATCCAGCGCATGCGCGACGAGGCGCATCGTTTCGCGATCGGCTCGCACCGAGCGCGGCGCAAGAAGGAAATGGTCAAGAACCCGCTCGACGAGATCGGCGGCATCGGCCCGTCGCGCAAACGGGCGCTGCTGCAGCATTTCGGCACGGCGAAGGCAGTTTCGCGCGCCGCTCTGTCCGACCTGATGGCGGTAGAAGGCATTTCGGAGGCCGTTGCCCGGCAGGTCTACAACCATTTCCACGACGACGCCGCGAAATAACCGCCGTCCGTCGCAAATTCCACGCAAAGGAGGCGAAAAGACAGAAAGAATGTTGACGGTCTACGATCAAAGCCGTCATCTACGGCATCGGCCCGAAAATCGGAATCGATTTTCGTCAAGACGCGCGACGCTATCGCGGCGCATCAATTAGAGAAACGATCCATGGCATCGCGTGCGTACAGTCTTCCCAACCTTCTGACTTACGGTCGCATCCTTGCCGTGCCGGTGATCGTCCTCTGCTTTTTCATAGAGGGCAGGCTGTCGATCAGCAATACGGCCCGCTGGGTGGCGCTGTGGATCTTCATCATCGCCTCGCTCACCGATTTCCTCGATGGTTACCTCGCCCGTATCTGGAACCAGACGTCGAATATCGGCCGCATGCTCGATCCGATCGCCGACAAGCTGCTGGTCGCCTCGATCCTTCTCTTGGTCGCGGCTGACCAGACCATCGCCGGCTGGTCGATCTGGGCGGCGATCACCATTCTCTGCCGCGAGATACTGGTGTCCGGCCTGCGTGAATATCTGGCGGCGCTGAAGGTCAGCGTGCCCGTGACACGGATCGCCAAGTGGAAGACGACGCTGCAGCTCGTCGCCATCGCCTTCCTGCTCGCAGGCCCTGCCGGCGACGAGATTTTCCCCTATACGACGCAGACCGGTATCGCGCTATTGTGGATCGCCGCATTGCTGACCATCTATACCGGCTATGATTATTTCCGCGCCGGGTTGAAACATATCGTGGATGACGAGGAATGACGCGACTTGTCTATTTCGCCTGGGTGCGCGAGCGCATCGGCAAGGGTGAGGAGGAGATCGACCTCCCCTCCTCCGTCGTCACCGTCGCCGATCTTCTGAATCATTTGAAGACGCTGGGCGAAGAATATCAGGCCGCACTTCAATATCCCGAGGTGATCCGGGTGGCGCTCGACATGGAGCATGTCGAGCATGACGAGCCGATATCCGGCGCCCGCGAGATCGGGATTTTTCCGCCGATGACGGGGGGGTGAAGTCCGGTCTGTCTGGGCTTTGGAAAAGTGACATGGGTAGCACTGCATCTCCCTCTCCCTCCCTCATTCCTGTCCTCGGGCTTGACCCGCGGGATGTCACCGGAATCCAGCCACGGCGCGTCTGCGCCGTGAATAACTCACTTGCTTTGAAAGAGTCTCTTGCGCCCAAGGACTTGGGCGCACTGGATTCCTGTGACATCCCTCGGTTCAAGCCCGAGGACAGGAATGAGGGAGCTTGGGGATTCGGCGGGACACCAAAGCAGCGGAGGACTTCGCTGTGAACATATCTCCCACCATTCGCGTCCAACGCGAAGACTTCGACCTTCAGACCGAGATCGACCACCTCTCCAAAGGCAAGCCTGGCGTCGGCGCGGTCGTCACCTTCTCCGGCCTCTGCCGCGATGACGGCGGCATGCTCGCCGCTCTCGAACTCGAACATTACCCCGGCATGGCCGAAGCCGAGATGAGCCGCATCGGCGCACTCGCCATCGCCCGTTTCGGGCTGCTCGGGCTGACCGCCATCCATCGCTACGGCAGGATCGCCGTGAATGAAAATATTGTGCTGGTCGTCGCGGCCGCGCCGCACCGGCAGGCGGCGTTCGATGGCGCCAACTTCGTCATGGATTTCCTGAAGACCACGGCTCCTTTCTGGAAGAAGGAGCACGGCAAGGACGGCGCCGCCGGCGACTGGGTCGCGGCGAAAGATGCCGACGATGCAGCACGCGACAAGTGGAAATAAATCAGCGCATTTCCTGATTGTCCGAGCGACGGAAATGCGCTGCTCTTCTTGTCTTACGCAATTCCGGACGCAAAACCGCTGCGCACTTCTGCTGGAATTGCTCAGAGCACCACACGCTCTCTGCGGCTCATGACCAGCAATAGGACGAGCAGCGAGAAGATGACGAGATCGCGCCAGACGAAGGGGCCGTACGCGCCCCACAGGGTTTCGACGACGGCAAGCCCGGCGGCGCCGCCGGCCGAGCGCAGCGGATCGGAATAGCCGCCGACAGCGGCGATCAGCAGCACTTTCAGCCCGAACATCAGGCCGGCGCCGAAATCCATCGAGCCGTAATAAAAGGTGGCGAGGATGCCGCAGATCGTGGCGACCAGGGCGGCGGCCGCATAGGCGACAAGGAAAACGCGGCTGGCGCTGGTGCCGCAGAGCTCGGCGGCCAGCGGATCGTCGGTGACCGCACGCCAGATGCGGCCCCAGGCGGTACGCCTGAGGATCAGCGCACCCACCGCGACGATGGCCGCCATCAGCACCGTGTCGATCAGCTGGATATAGGTGAGGGTCACCTTGAACGGGCCGTCGCTCCAGAAGACCACCGTGTCGTTCAGAAACGGCGGCAGCCAGATCGCCCTTGTATCTGCGGCGAGCCGGGCGGTCTCCATCAGCACGATCATGATGCCGAGGGCAGCGACGATGACCGTATTCGGCGACGTCCTGACCAGTGGCAGCATGATCGAACGGCCGATCCAGATGCCCGCCGCCAGCGAATAGATCATCGCGGCACACGCGCCGACCACAAGCGCCGCGGGCAGCACCAGCCAGAAACGGTTGAAGGCGAGCTCGGTGAAAAGCAGCAGGATCTGTCCGGAAAAGGCGAAGATCGCCCCATAGGTGATGTCGGCCCGTTTGGTGACGCCGAAGGCGACGGCATAACCGAAGGCGAGCGCGGCATAGAGAGCGGCAAGCGGAACCGCATTCGCCAGCTGCTGCAGAAGGTAGGCCATTCCAGATCCTCCGGATCCGATAAAATATAACTGGCAAAAAGCATTTAGCCAGTTATATTTTCATCATGAGCTTTTCATGGACCCCTCACCGCTTTGCCGGCGGCGCCTTGGCGCTCGATGTCGCCAACAGCGTCGTTCTGCGCCACGACGCAGCGCGGCGGATCGATCGCTTTGCGGCCAGCGACCAGATGCGGAGCTTTTCACGGGCCGCCGCCGAATTCTGCGCCGAACGCGCCCTGTTCGGTGACATCGCGCCGGTGCCGGCGGAAAAGGCGGCGGATTTCATCGCGCTGCGGGAAGCGATCGACCTCTATTTCCGCAAGCGTATACTCGATGGCGCTGACGACCGGTTGCTGGCCGGGCTGCTGGATGCGATGGCGAAGGTGCTGCGCGAAGCAAACCCTGGCAGCGTGGCGGCGGCGACCGCCCATTCGGTGCTGCGGCTGATCGCCATTCCCGATCCGGCGCGCATGAAGATCTGCGGCAATTGCGGCTGGCTGTTCATCGACCGCAGCAAGAACAGGAGCCGGGCCTGGTGCGACATGGCGGTCTGCGGCAACCGCGCCAAGGCGAACCGGCACTACCGCCGCAAGAAGGAGGAAATCCCATGAGGAAACATCTGATCGTCACAGCGGCGGCAATCGGCCTCCTGCTGTCCGCCTGCCAGCGCCAGGCGGAAAACCTGGTCGAGGTCACCGGCCATCTTTTCGTCTTCAACTATCGGGTGGCGAGCGCCACCTATCTGCTGACGCTGAAGAAGACCGGTCCCATTCCCGATGGCTCGGTCATCATCGCCGAATTTGAAAATCCTCAAGGCGGCGCGCCGCTGGTGGTGAACCAGAAAATCTACCCGATCGACGATAAGATCGCGCTGCAGAGCGAAAGCCTGCATTGCGTGCGCAAGGACCGTCCCTATTCCGTCAGCATCCGGCTGGTCGACGAGGACGGTAAGGTGCTGCAGGAATTGAAGACGCAGTTCCGCTCCGACCTCGACCAGACCGTGCTGCCGAGCAAGCCGCTCGTCGTGGGTGCGTTTTATGACAAGAACCCGGAGGTCTTCAAGCCGGACGGCAGCGTCGATTTCTCGAATACCGACAAATGCCCGGCCTAGAGCCTTTCCTGGTTAAATTGAAGCATTCTGTTGGCTCAAACGGAGTCGGATGGGCGACCGGCCGGCACGCGTCGTAGCCAAGCTCTACGGCCAAGCCGGCCGGTCGATCAGCCGGCCCGTTTCAGCCAACCCTCCCGCAGATTTGCCTGGCAAATCTGCAAGACTGAAAATCGCCGGACGCACTGATCGCTTCGCCATGGCGAAGCGGTGCGGCCGGTGGGCCGGGCATCTCTAGCCAGGATCAGAGGCGATCGGCTCGGACGTACCTTGGGGTATGCCCATCGCCAATCGCCTCTGCCCTGACGAAAACCTGCTCCGGCAGAAAGCTTCAATCTAACCAGGAAAGGCTCTAGAACCGGAATAGAAAAGCCGGAGCGAAGGCCCCGGCTTTCGAGAGTGAATTCAAGGTATTGGAAGGGAATGCCGACCTATGGCCTCAGCCGACGATCTCGGTGTCGGAGAACCAGTACTTGATTTCCTGGGCAGCGGTTTCCGGAGCGTCCGAGCCGTGAACCGAGTTTTCGCCGATCGACAGCGCGTGAACCTTGCGGATCGTGCCTTCAGCAGCGTTTGCCGGGTTGGTCGCGCCCATGATCTCGCGGTTCTTGAGGATGGCGCCTTCGCCTTCCAGGACCTGGACAACGGTCGGGCCGGAGGTCATGCCTTCGACGAGTTCGCCGAAGAAGGGACGATCCTTGTGAACGGCATAGAAGCCTTCAGCTTCGCGGCGGCTCATCCAGACGCGCTTGGAGGCGACGACGCGCAGGCCGGCATCTTCGAGCATCTTGGTGATGGCGCCCGTCAGGTTGCGCTTGGTTGCGTCCGGCTTGATCATCGAGAAGGTGCGTTCAATCGCCATAGTCAAATCCTCTGTTTTCTCGGGAAAAGTGGGCGGTCTTTACCCGCCCCAACGCCCGAAAACAAGAGGCCAGAGGCAATTTCACGCCGCTGTCACAGTCCGGCCGCGGCTTTCATGAAGATCGAGGCAGCGTTCGAACCAGACCATAACTGGATCGTCGGCGGCCAGCATGGCAAGGCCGGTGCAGACGCGCAGCCATTGCAGCGCGCCGAACACGATATAGTCGGCAAAGAGCGGCGTCTCACCGCCGATGAAGGGCTGGAACTTCAGCATGTGCCGGAGCGGCTCCAGCTTGGCACCGAAGGCGGCTTTCTCCGCCTCGCTGTCAGCGGCAATGACGTCGAACGATTTGCCAAGACGAGCCTCGCGGCTTTCGCGGAAATAGGCCTTGTCCCCCTCGTCGAGGATCGCATGGATGTCGAGAAGCCCGATCCGCATGATCGCCGGATGGATGATCATCTGCGAATAGCCCTCCACCATGCGCGACAGCGCCTTGCCGCCCTCGCCGTTGAAGAGCGACGGCCGCTCCGGATAGGGCCTCCTCCAGATAGAGAGCGATGGCGAAACTGTCGGGGATCAGCCGGCCGTTGTCGTCGAGGACGGGCAAGGTCGGCGAGACACCGCCGCCGATTTCGCGGATGCGGGCGTAGGTCGTCGGAATCTCTTCGAAATCGAGCCCCTTATGCGCCAGTGCCATCACCGCCTTCCAGCAATGGGGCGAAAAGAAGCGCCGCTCATCGGCGCCGCAGAGGGAATAGAGAGCTCTGGTCATGACAGTCCTTTCGAGATCGCAACTCCCTGCATTCGACGACAGAACGCGCCTGCGATCAAATCAGGAAATTTCATGGCGTCATCACTGCGATTTCTGCGGAAGCAAGCTAGATTGCCCTTCCCAAGACAGGAGGAGCGCATGCTCAGGCAATACAGAATGTTCGCCGCCTATAATCGCTGGGCCAATGCCCAGGTCTATGCGGCGGCGGCCGAACTCAGCGATGCGGAATTCCGCAGCGACCGCGGCGCCTTCTTCGGCTCGCTGCATCGAACCCTCAACCACCTGCTCGTTGCCGACCGAATATGGATGAAGCGCTTTACCGGCACCGGTGAGGCGCCGACGAGCCTCGATGCCGTGCTTTTCGAGGCGTTCGATGCACTTGCCGTTGCGCGCAAGGCAGAGGACGAGCGGATCATCGCCTGGACGGGTACGCTCGACGAGACAAGCCTTGCTGCCAACTTTACCTACTCGCCGGTGAGCCAACCGATCGTGATGACCCAGCCGCTGTGGACCGCGCTCTCGCATCTCTTCAACCACCAGACCCACCATCGCGGCCAGTGCCACATGACGCTGACGGCGCTCGGCAAGCCGAGCCTCGGGCTCGACCTGATCTATTTCCTGCGCAGCGAGGGCCGCGAGTGGATGTGAGCGTCTCGGCGTCAACAGGGCATTAACCGCCTTTACCGGTTGGCCCTGGAATCCAGCGCTTCCCATCCAGAGATTCAGCCTCTTTTAAAAGCTTGCGGGCATAGCGGAATGACGGAAAGGGCCGGGGCCGCGAGGGATCGTCATGCCGAATGCAAGCGCAAACGCACTGGTGCCGCGCGAGACGCGCCCTGGGCCGATCGCGGACATCCAGAAGATCGCCCAGCACATGGCGCGTCTCAACGTCGCCGGGCTGCCGCGCAATTACGAGCTCTTCCATGAGGCGATCGTCGGGCTCAACGGAGGCCTCGCACAGGATATCGCCGCCCTCGGACCTCACCCGCAACAAGCGATGCTCGACGAACTCGGGCTGAAATACCGCCTCGTCGGCCATTGTGGGCTGGCGGGCGAGACGTCACGGAACGAGGCGAGCCGGTTGCTGCGCGAGGTGGCGGAGAGGCTTGCCGAAGGGCTGCGGCACCGCGACGCGTTCGCGCGCGCCTGCGACACGATCCTGAAATCCGTCTCCGGTCATGAAGACCAGAGCCTTGCCGCCTTCATCGGCGAGCTCGACTATCTCTCGGCCTCGCTGACGAGCGTGTCGGCGGCGGAGATGCAAATCGGCGCCAGGCTGGCGGATGACATCAAGAGGCTGGAAACGCTCGAGCGCGGCATTTCGGCGATGCAGGCGGCCGCCGTCGCCGACAGGATCACCGGACTTCCCAATCGCATCGCACTCAACCGCGTGGTCGCCGACCTCTACGAGCGTGAAGAGGGTGCCGCCGGCAGTGCGCTCGTCATGGTCGATGTCGACAATTTCACCGATCTCAATGAGAGATATGGCACGCCGGCAGGCAACAAGCTCCTGAAGAAGCTCGCCGGTCTCTTCCAAAAGTCGGTCAAGAAGAACGACTTCGTCGCCCGCACCGAGGCGGACGAATTCGCCCTGCTGTTTTCCAATGTCTGCATGCAGGATGCGATGGCGATTGCCGAGCGTCTGCGCACCTCCGTCGAAGACAATCTGGTCTTCGCGACCTCAGACAAGGGTGGTAGCGGCAGGCTGACCATCTCGGTCGGCGTGGCGCTCAGCACGGACGCGGCAACACCAGGGCAATTGCAGGCCAACGCCCGCGTCGCCCTTCTCGCCGCTCAATCGAACCCTCGCCAGCCGGTGCAGGCCTTCGGCCGCTGAGGCGGATTCGATCTCTTGCGGCGGATAAGAGGCTTGCAGGGCGGGCAAGCAAGCTGACCGGCGCCAAGCGCTCTTGCCTTGGCGGGCGCTTTCGGCCAAAACGCCGGCCATGATCACGCTCACCGAAATTTCCGCCCGCATCGCCGGGCGCCTGCTTCTCGACAATGCCAGCCTGTCGCTGCCGTCGGGCACAAAGGCCGGCCTCGTCGGCCGCAACGGCGCCGGTAAATCCACGCTGTTTCGTGTCATTACCGGCGATCTCGGCTCGGAGACCGGGTCGGTTTCGATCCCGAAGGCTGCGCGCATCGGCCAGGTGGCCCAGGAAGCGCCGGGGACCGAGCAGCCGCTGATCGAGATCGTGCTTGCCGCCGACAAGGAACGCGCAGCCCTGCTTGCCGAAGCAGAAACGGCAAGCGATCCGCACCGCATCGCCGAAATCCAGATGCGCCTCGTCGATATCGATGCGCATTCGGCCGAAGCGCGCGCCGCGAGCATTCTCGCCGGCCTCGGCTTCGACAGGGACGCGCAAGCCCGTCCCGCCTCCTCATTCTCCGGCGGCTGGCGCATGCGCGTAGCGCTCGCCGCCGTGCTGTTTGCTGAGCCGGACCTGCTTCTGCTCGACGAGCCGACCAACTATCTCGACCTCGAAGGCACGATGTGGCTGGAGGATTACATCCGCCGCTATCCCCATACGGTCATTATCATCAGCCACGACCGCGATCTCTTGAACAACGCGGTCAATTCCATCGTCCATCTCGACCAGAGAAAGCTCACCTTCTACCGCGGCAATTACGACCAGTTCGAGCGGCAGAAAGCGGAAGCCGACGAACTGCAGACGAAGGCCAAGGCCAAGAACGAGGCGGCGCGCAAACATCTGCAGAGCTTCATCGATCGCTTCAAGGCCAAGGCCTCCAAGGCCCGGCAGGCGCAGTCGCGCGTCAAGGCCCTCGAGCGCATGGGCACGGTTGCGGCCGTCATCGAGGACCACGTACAGCCGATCACCTTTCCCGAGCCCGAAAAGCAACCGGCCTCGCCGATCGTCGCGGTCCAGGGCGGCGCCGTCGGCTACCAGCCGGGCAAGCCGATCCTGAAGAACCTCAATCTGCGCATCGACAATGACGATCGCATTGCCCTGCTCGGTTCGAACGGAAACGGCAAATCGACCTTCGCGAAATTCATCTCCGGCAGGCTTGCCCCGGAGAGTGGCGAAGTGAAGCTCGCACCCTCCCTGAAGATCGGCTTTTTCGCGCAGCACCAGCTCGACGACCTCATCCCTGAGCAGTCGGCGGTGGAGCATGTGCGGCGGCTGATGCCTGGCGACCCGGAGGCCAAAGTGCGCGCCCGTGTAGCCCAGATGGGACTGGCGACCGAGAAGATGTCGACGGCGGCCAAGGATCTTTCCGGCGGTGAAAAGGCCCGCCTGCTGATGGGCCTTGCCGCCTTCCATGGGCCGAACCTGCTCATTCTCGACGAACCGACCAACCATCTCGACATCGACAGCCGCCGCGCACTGATCGAGGCTCTGAACGATTACGAAGGCGCCGTCATCCTGATCTCGCACGACCGTCACCTCATCGAGGCGACGGTCGACCGACTGTGGCTGGTCAACGGCGGCACCGTCACCGCCTTCGAAGGCGATATGGACGAATATCGTGACCTGATCGTCGCCTCCGGCAAAAAAAAAGAAGAAAAGCCGCAGCCGGCTGACGATGCGACCTCCAAGGCCGATCAACGCAAGCTCAATGCGGAGAGGCGCGCTTCGCTGACGCCGCTGAAGAAAAAGATCAACGAAATCGAATCCTTGACGGCGAAGCTGGAGAAACAGATTCAGGCGCTTGACGCGGAACTTGCAAATCCCGCTCTCTACGAGAAAACGCCCGCCAAGGCCGCCGAAAAGGCAAAGCAGCGCGGCGAGGCCGCGGCAAAACTCGCTGCTGCCGAGGAAGAATGGCTGATGCTGTCGTCGGAATACGAAGAGGCGATGGCGGGATAGCCACAATCCCAGTCGAAAGGGCGGCGAAGTGGCGCGCATCACGACAATTCCCGGCGATCTCAACCGATCGTTAACCATAATTCGAAAGGTTGTCTCAACATTCATTACCGATTTGTTGAGCCCTTTCCATGCATCGCTTTTTCGTCCTGGCCTGCATCGCGCTTACGGCCGCCCTCTCCGCCTGCAGCACGACCAGACAAGCCCCCGACACATCGATCAAGACCTCCTCGGTGATTGCCCCCGAGGAGCGCAAACTCGCCTATACCGACGACGAAGCGGCGCCGCGCATGACCGGCTGGCACCATCTGGCTGGACGGACGCTGGAGGTCTCCTCGCTCGCCGATCTCAAGCTGCTGGACAAGGAAGTGATCCTGAGCTTCGACGACGGCCCGATCCCAGGCCGGACCGACGAGGTGCTGGCGATCCTCGACCAGTTCGGCGTCAAGGGCGCCTTCATGATGGTCGGCGCCATGGCCGAGATGCACCCGGCGCTTGCCCGCAAGGTGGCGATGGACGGCAACACGATCGGCAGCCATACCTATGACCATGCCGACCTCAGCTCGCTGAGTTTCGACGCGGCGATGGCGGAGGTGATAAAAGGCCAATTGGCGGTGACCAAGGCGACGGGAAGCGATGTCTCCTTCTTCCGCTTCCCCTATCTTTCCGAGAGCCACAGGCTGCGGGCCGCGATCGCCATGCGCGACATGGTGATCATGGATGTCGACATCGACAGCAAGGACTATTTCACCACGACGCCGGCCTCCGTAACGCAGCGGACGATGGACCAGTTGCACAAGCGCGGCCATGGCATCATTCTCATGCATGACATCCACAAGCGCACGGCGACGATGCTGCCGACCCTGCTGTCGACCCTGGAGGGAGAAGGCTATAAGGTCGTGACCCTGAAGTTCAAAAAGCTCCAGGCGCCGGCCAATCTCGTCGCTTCGGCTGATTTCGTGATGACCCGGTAAGGAATGACCTTAGCCGGCCATTGATTGTACCAGAATGCCTCGTTTTATGGTCGAAGAATTCAAGGAGAAAAAGTGTTTTGTTTCGCTATCTTTGTGGCGCGGTGTTAGCTTTGGTACCGCTCGTTGCCGCCAATGCTGAATCTACAAATTTTTGCAGAAACAGTATCAGGCCGAACGAATCGGTCGAGTTGCGATTCATGGGGCTTGAATACGCGCTGGTCATTCATTTTCTCGCGGAAAGATACTGCGGAGCTGAACCAAAACCGATGCGTCCACGGTTTCTTGGATACATCGAGAAGCAGGGATGCAACCCAGGAACAGAAGCCTACACCGACGTTGGGGCAGCGATCACACGATTGGAGGGCGCCAGCTGAAACTGCTCGCTCAAGACGGCAACCCCAAATTAGCGATGTCCGACCAACAGGTACAGGAATGGGCATCGACTGCTGTGAAAGAGCTTGGGGATGCGACGCGCTGAAAAGAGCTCATAGTGCAGAACTCGGGCAATGAGAGCCTGGTGCGAGCGGCTCTCTGAGGACAATATAGGCCTCGGAAGTCATCTGGTCTGAATGTTGAGCCTGTGCTCTTTCTGCATTTGAAACATAAACCAATCCCTCCGCACCCGTGGCAACGCCTAAGCCACGTGAACAGTCGGAGCATGATGTCGTCCGAAAACCGCTGACGTATATCGGTATTTTGCGCTAGACCTGTGTGACGCCAATAGGAGCCGGCCGATCAGACATGAACCTTCATCTCGAAACGGACGAGGATCCGCGCACCCGCCAGTTCGTCACCGAACGCAATGCGCTTTCGGACGCGGCATTGCGAACCCCGGAATTCGCCAGGGATCGCGACGCCATCAAGACGCTGATCGAGCGACAGGACCGGCTGATCGTGCCGATGCGCCGCGGCGCGTGGCTGTTCGATTTCCGCCAGTCCAAGGACAATCCGCTCGGCGTCTGGCTGCGCCTGCCGGCCGATCAGCAGCCGTTGCCGGAGGCCGATTGGGAGGAGGTCTTCGATCTCGACGCCTTCTGCCTCGGCGAAGGCAAGCGCTGGACCTGGCGCGGCGTCGTCACCTGCCCCTGGGAACCGACGCGCGTGCTGCTCACGCTTTCGGACGGCGGCTCAGACCTTGTCCGCCTGTTCGAATTCGACGCCGAGAGGAAACAGATCGTGACGGGCGGCTTCGATACGCCGGCGGCGCGATCGCATGCCAATTGGCTAAGCCGCGACGAGATCTGCTATTTCGGTTCGATCGACCGATTTTCGGCGACCCGTTCGGGATGGCCGCGCGTCGGTCGGCGATTAAAGCGCGGGCAGCGCCCGGAAGATGCCGCCATCCTCTTCGAAGCCGCCGACGAAGACGTCTATGGCTTCAATCTCGTTATCGACTCTGCCCTGTCGGGCGGCTCGGCGGATGTCGGCTTGATCGACATCTTCGTCGCCGCGCACGAGATCGGTGTCGCCAGCGCCTACCTGATATCCGATGACGGCAGGCAGCGGCGCATCGACCTGCCCAAAGAGGCGGACTTTCAGTTCAACCACGATCACTGCCTCTGGCGGGCAAAGACCGATGAGCGCGTTCCGACAGGCAGCCTGGTGCTGCAGCGCTTCGATCCGAACTCTGAGACAGTTCCGCTCGGGCCGGAGCGGATCTTGTTTCAACCCGGTGAAGGCCAGTCGATCTCGCAGATGATGCTGATGCGCGAGTGGTGCGTGTTCATCGTCTCCGACCGGCTGCGCCCGCGGCTCCTGGTGCTCGACCTGACGAAGCCCGATGCCGAACAGCGGGAAATCGCACTGCCGGCGGATATGCAGACGGCTCATTTCAGGCCGCTCTATGCGGATCTGCATCTCGGCGACGACACGCTCTACATCGTCGGCCAGGGTTTCCTGCAGCCACCCACCTGCTATCGCCTCGAACTCTCCGATCGCAGCAGAGAGCCCGCGCCGGTGTTCAACGCCGTGGCGCCGAGCTATTTCGATGCGACCGGCATGTCGTCCGAGCTGCTGGAGGCGGTTTCCGAAGACGGAACGAGGGTTGCCTATCGGCTGGTCCTGCCGAGACAGTGGACCAAGGGCGCGCTGCCGGTGCTGATCTACGGTTATGGCGGCTTCGACGTTGCGCTGTCGCCGAATTATTCCGGCGTGACAGGTCGCTGGCTTGAGCAAGGCGGCGCCTATGTACAGGCTTATATCCGCGGCGGCGGCGAATTCGGGCCTGACTGGTATCGCAGCGCCAAACGGCAGGGGCGAGACCGGGCCTTTTCCGATTTCGTCGCCATCGCCCGCGATCTCGTCGCCCGCGGCTACACCGTGCCGTCGCGGATCGCCTGCCAGGGCGGCAGCAATGGCGGCCTGCTGACCGGCGTAATGCTGACGCGCTATCCGCACGATTTCGGCGCGATCTGGTGCCAGGTGCCGGTGCTCGATATGACCCGCTTCCACCTGTTCAGCGCAGGGCAGGCCTGGATGGACGAATATGGCGATCCGGAGGTCCAGGTGGATCGGGACTTCATGCTCGGTTATTCGCCGCTTCACAATGTCAGGCCGGCGAGCGAGATCGCCTATCCGCCGATCTATATCGAAAGCTCCACCAATGACGACCGTGTGCACCCCTCGCATGCACGCCGCTTTGCCGCGCGGCTGGAGGAGGAAGGACACAAGCCGCTCTTCCATGAATTCGGCCTCGGCGGACATGGCGGCGACGGCGATTCGCAAGAGCGCGCCGCCCGCGCGGCGATGGGTTACAGCTTCCTTCGCCAGACCATCATGCGATAGGATAATGGAGGAGCAGAGCTTGTCGACGCTCTTCTTTCTGCTAAAAGAAGCTCAATAAATCATACTTTTCATACAAGCCCGAGCGAAGCACCATGTCCCCTATCAATCTCGCCATCGTCGGCGTCGGCAAGATCGTCCGCGACCAGCACCTTCCCTCCATCGCCAACAACCCGGATTTCGAGCTTGTCGCCACGGCAAGCCGTCACGGCACGGTCGACGGCATCAAAAGTTACACCACGATCGACGCCATGCTCGACGCCGAGCCCTCGATCGACGCTGTTTCGCTCTGCATGCCGCCGCAATACCGCTATGAGGCAGCCTATAAGGCGCTCGTCGCCGGCAAGCACGTCTTCCTGGAAAAGCCGCCCGGCGCGACGCTGAGCGAAGTGGCCGATCTCGAGGCGCTTGCCGCAAAGCAGAGCGCGTCGCTCTTTGCCAGCTGGCATTCGCGTTATGCGCCGGCGGTCGAGGCTGCCAAGGCGTTTCTTGCCTCGACGACGATCAAGAGCGTGCATGTGATCTGGAAAGAGGATGTCCGCCACTGGCATCCGAACCAGGAATGGATCTGGCAGGCCGGCGGTCTCGGCGTTTTCGATCCCGGCATCAATGCTCTGTCGATCGTCACCCACATCCTGCCGCGGCCGATCTTCATCACTGAGGCGGTGCTCGAATTTCCCGAAAACCGCGATGCGCCGATCGCCGCCGACATTCATTTCCGCAATGCCGACGGCCTGCCGGTTCGCGCCGAATTCGACTGGCGCCAGACCGGCAAGCAGAGCTGGGACATTGTCGCCGAAACGGCAGCCGGCCAGATGGTGCTTGCCGAAGGCGGCGCCAAGCTTTCGATCAACGGGACGCTGACCTTCGCCGAACCGGAGCAGGAATATCCCTCGCTCTACCGTCGCTTTGCCGAAATCATCAAGGCCGGCAAATCGGATGTCGATCTGGCGCCGCTGCGCCACGTCGCCGACGCCTTCATGCTCGGCAAGCGGAAATTCGTCGAAGCCTTCCACGATTGAGCCACTTGGCGGTCCTTGTCTGTCAGCCCGACGGCAAGGACCATCCTGAGGCCTGCTCAGGCCTTCTTCTCCCATCGTCCTTCCGGCGTCTGCTGCCAATAGGTGAGGTTATGCCCCTCGCCTTTCAGCCTCTTCCATTGCGCGCGCGCCGCTTCCAGTTGCTCCTGATCGTGACCGTCGAACATGAAGACGATGCGCTCGTAAGAGGCTGCCGGCGGCGGCTCGGCGCCGTCGACAATGAAACGCACCGTCGCCGCATTGGGGTTATCTGGCGTGACCGTCAAAAGCACCGGCTGGCTTTCGGCGAAATCGGCCTCGTCGGTGCCGTGCGGCAGGAAGCTCTCTTCGCGGAACGTCCAAAGGTGCGCATCGAGCGCATCGCGCCGCGCCGGCTCACGCGTCTGGACGGCGACGCGCCAGCCGCGCTCAACGCTCTTGTCGATGAGCGGCGGAAGCGCGTCTTCCAGCCTTGTTTCGGTCAGATGATAGAAGAGAATGTCGGTCATTAGGATTCATAGTGGGCGCGGACGAGCTCGTCGAGCAGGCGCACGCCGAAGCCCGATCCCCAGGATTGGTTGATCTCATCCTGTGGCGAGCCCATCGCCGTGCCGGCGATATCGAGATGCGCCCAGGGCGTGTCCTGCACGAAACGCTTGAGGAAATGTGCTGCCGTGATCGAGCCGGCCTGCCGGCCGCCGGTGTTCTTCATGTCGGCGAATTTGCTGTCGATCAGCTTGTCGTAATCCTTGCCGAGCGGCATGCGCCAGAGTTTCTCGTTGGTCGAAAGGCCGGCCGCCGTCAGCTGGCCGGAAAGCTCATCGTCATTGGAGAACAGACCGGCATGCACATTGCCGAGTGCCACGACGATCGCGCCGGTCAGGGTGGCGAGATTGACCATGAACTGCGGCTTGAAGCGATCATTGCAATACCAGAGCGCGTCGCAGAGCACGAGGCGGCCCTCGGCATCGGTATTGATCACCTCGATCGTCTGGCCGGACATGGAGGTGACGATGTCACCGGGACGCTGGGCGTTGCCATCAGGCATGTTCTCGACCAGGCCGATGATGCCGACGGCATTGACTGTCGCCTTGCGGGAGGCGAGCACATGCATCAGGCCGGTTACGGCGGCGGCGCCGCCCATATCGCCCTTCATGTCTTCCATGCCGGCGGCCGGCTTGATCGAAATGCCGCCGGTATCGAAGACGACGCCCTTGCCGATGAAGGCGATCGGACGATCCTTGCCCTTGCCGCCCTTCCACTGCATGACCGCCAGGCGCGGCGGGCGCACGGAACCCTGGGCAACGCCGAGTAAGGCGCCCATGCCCAGACGGCGCATTTCCTTCTCCGTCAGGATTTCCACGTCGACCCCGAGCTTTTCCAGCTCCTTTGCCCTGGCGGCGAATTCGACGGGGCCAAGTGCATTCGGCGGCTCGTTGACAAGGTCACGGGCAAGATTGACGCCGCCTGCGATCGCTTCGGAATCGGAAAATGCCTTCTTGGCGCCCGTCGCATCGGCGGTGACGATCGTCACCTTGACGGATTTCGCCGGCTTCTCCTCGTCGTCATTCTTCTTTGTCTTATAGGCGTCGAAGCTGTAGCCCCGCAGCAGCATGCCGAGCGCAAAATCAGCGACCGCACGCGTGTCCGTCGTCAGGCCGGGCACGTCGAGGAAGATGGCAGCCTTGTCGGTATTCTTGATTTTCGATGCCGCAGCACCGCCGGCCTTCAGCCAGTCATGGGCGGTAAGTTCGGCCGCCTTGCCAAGACCGAGAACGACGATGCGCTCGACCAGTGCGCCTTCCGGGGCGACGATATCGAGCGCGGCCATGGATTTTCCGGAGAATCGCGCGATCTTCGCAGCCTTGGCGATCACCCCTGCCGGATCCGCCGTTTCAGCACCTGCGGCGCCGTCGGCCTCCGCAGTCTTCAACAGGATCGCCAGCCCGCCATGGAGCTTCGCCGACTTCGAGAATGAAATTTCAAACTTTGCTGACATGTCTTCTCCGCTGGGATTCTCTGAAATCCGTCCCTGGCGGATAATTTCGCGTTTGTCGGGTCTGTCAATGGCTTGCGACACTTGATATGGTCGCCCGCGGCCGTCCAGGCCCACATGTTTTCGTCAGTTTCGTAGATATTCGCGTTGACAGTTTTTTCGAAAAATCGATGGCGGGGCCTGGCGATCCGCCTGCCGAAGACGGCTTTCGGTGCATTCATGCTGCTGTTCTGGACGTGGTGGGGGCTGCTTGCCGTCTTTCGCGCCTTCCCCGGGATCGACATCTATTTTTCCCAGCTTTTTTTCGTGAGCACCGATTGTGAGGCGACGGCCGCTGCCGGAAGCATCTGCGGCGGCTTTCCCTATCGCGACTCGGGGGACTTCGACCTGCTGCGCACCATCTTCTTCCGCCTCCCCTATGTCGTGGCGATCGTGATGGTGTGGAAACTCATCGAATGTTACCAGCAGCACGGCGCAACCTTCAACGCCGAGCGGGCGCGCAAGCTCAAAGTCGCCCTGGGAACCCTGCTGATCGGGCCGGTGCTGCTCGTCAATGTCATCCTGAAGGAACATTGGGGCCGGCCGCGGCCGGTGCAGACGGATATTTTCGGCGGCGCCCTGCATTTCGTCGAGGCCGGTTCGCTTGCCGGCAAATGCGTATCCAACTGCTCCTTCGTCTCCGGCGAGGCGGCGAGCGCCGGCTGGCTGCTCTGCCTGCTGCTCTTCGTTCCGAAATCGCTGCGCTACGTACTGGTACCGCCCGTCGTTGCGATCTCGATCCTGACGCCGGCCATGCGGCTATCCTTCGGCGCGCATTACCTCTCCGACGTGACGCTCGGATGGCTGTCCTCGCTTGTCGTCTTCGCAGCGCTGCTGGCGTTAACTGAGTCGCAACAGAGCCAAAAAAATTCTGAAATTTGAATGAATTTTTGACACCTGCTTGTCGCAAAAGCGCGACAAAGAGCGTAGAGGGATTCTCCTGCAAGCCGTTTGGGGCCTGCAGGTGCTTTCAAGGGCCGGCATGAAACTACTCGAGACATACATATTGCGGCGCGTCGGCCAGATGTTTCTCGTGGCGCTCCTGCCCGTGCTGGCGATCATTTGGACGACTCAGGTGCTGCAGCGCATCAACCTCGTCACCGACAGCGGCCAGTCGATCGGGTCGTTCGCCAAGCTGGCGACGATGATCCTGCCGTCGATCATTCCTGTCGTGCTGCCCTTCGCGCTTGTCATCGCCATCACCCAGACGCTGACGACGATGAACAACGATTCCGAGCTGACCGTCATCGATGCGGCCGGGGCACGGCGCAGCATTCTGATCCGCCCGATCCTGCTGCTTGCCGCCGTCATCAGCGTCTTTTCCTTCTTCGTCGACAATATCGTCGAGCCGCGGGCAAAGACCGTGGCGCGCCAGATGATCGCCGAAACCTATGCCGATCTGCTCTCCTCGGTTATCGAGGAAAAAACCTTCCGCAAGATCGACGAGGGTCTCTATGTGCAGATCTCGAAACGTCTGGCGGGCCGAATGCTAAAAGGCCTGTTCGTCGCCGACGAGCGGGACCCGGCCTACGAGCTGATCTATTACGCCAAGGAAGGCGCGGTCGACGACACCGGCACGACGCTGATCATGCATGACGGCGAGGTGCACCGCAAAACGCCTGACGGCAACGTCTCGGTCATCAATTTCGATTCTTATTCCTTCGACCTCTCTGACATGACGGAGAGCCGCGGTCAGGCGACGCTGAAAGCCAGCGACCGCGACCTGTGGTTCCTGTTCAATCCGGATCCGAACGACAAGGACTTTACGATCCGGCCGCAGAGCTATCGCGCCGAACTGCATCGGCGGCTGACGGACTGGATCCTGCCTGTCGTCTTTGCCTTGTTTTCGCTGGCGATCGCCGGCGATGCGCGGTCGCATCGCGAAGCACGGCTGCATCCGATGGTGAGCGCGCTCGCCTATGCCTTCGCGTTCCGATGGGCTGCGTTCTACGCGGCGAACCAGATAGACACCGATCCGGAATATATCGCCGTTCTCTACGCCATCCCGATCGTCAGCAGCATCGTCTCGATCATCTTCCTCAGCATGCACAAGCGGCTGGTCATGCCTTCGTTCATCTGGGAGCGGATATCGGCCTCCTGGAGACGGATGCAGGAAAGACTACTTGCCGCGACCAGCAGGTCCGGCGGGGGCGCTGCCCAATGATGTTCGGGACATTGTCGCGCTATTTCTTTCGCCGCTATCTGGCGACGACGGGCTGGTTCCTGATCGGCGTGTCGGCGATCGCCTTCCTCCTCGATTTCAGCGAGACTGCGGGCCGCATGTCCGGTCTGCCGGGCTACACCATCGGTGGCGGCATCGTGATGACCGCCGTCCGCCTGCCGCTCATCCTGCAGCAGACAATTCCTTTCATCGCGCTCTTCGTCGGCATGACTGTGCTGATCGGGCTCAATCGCAAATATGAGCTCGTCGTCACCCGCGCGGCCGGCATCTCGGTCTGGCAGTTCATGTTTCCCTTCATCGCCGGCTCGCTGGCGCTCGGCGTGCTGACGATGACGGCGCTCAATCCGCTTGCCGCCTGGGGGCAGCGCCAGGCACTGCTCGTCGAATCCGACTGGCGCGGCGAAAACGCGGTTCTGCGCAAGGCGCCGCAGATTCCGTGGCTGCGCCAGATCAGCGGCCGCGACGATGTGATCATCGGCGCCCAGACGGTCCAGGAGAACGGCACCAAGCTGGTTGACGCCGTGTTGATCCATTTCGATTCAAGCGGCCGAGTCATTCTGAGACAGGATGCCGCCACGGCAAAGTTGGAAGATGGTTACTGGCAGCTTAACGGCGTCGTTGAGCGTAAGCCTGGGGAAATCCCGCTGCGCAAAGCTTCGGTCCAACTTCGCACCAATCTGAAACAGGATTTCGTCCAGGAGCGGCTGACAGCGCCGGAAACAATTGGTTTCTTTGACCTTTCCAACCGCATCGCGGCAGCCAAATCCTTCGGCATCTCGACCAAGGCATTGGAGACGCAATTCAACTCTCTGTTGTCCCAGCCATTGCTGCTGGTGGCCATGACTCTCATTGCTGCAACAGTGTCCCTAAAATTTAGCCGGTTCAACCAATCCCGCCCCGTGATTCTGGGTGGAATCCTGTCAGGCTTCATGCTTTATGTCATCACCGTGCTTGTAAAAGCATTCGGAAGCAGTGGAGTCGTGCCTCCCTTCGTGGCGACCTGGATACCAGTGGTCGTCGCGCTGGCCTTGGGCGCGACTATTTTGCTTCATCAGGAGGACGGCTAGTGGCGGTAGGCGACCGCAAGTATTTTAGTAAACAACTGGTTGCCCTGCTTGTCGGTGCGGCTCTATGTTCCTATTTCGGCAGCGCCCCGGCCTCCTACGGCCAGGCCAGCACGCCTGAGCAAAATATCGAGAATGAGATTCCCGAAGGGGCCAAGCTTCTGCTTTCGGCCAATGAACTCGTCTATAACCGTGACGCCGAGCTCGTCTCGGCGGTCGGCGGCGTCCAGATCAACTATGGCGGCTACAAAATGGTCGCGCAGAAGGTCGAGTACAATCAGAAGACCGGCCGGATGATGGCGATCGGCAATGTCGAACTCGTCAGCCCGGACGGCAACCGCATCTATGCCGACAACCTGGACGTGACCGACAATTTTGCCGACGGGTTCCTGAACTCGCTGCGCATCGAGACCTCCGACAACACGCGTATCGTCGCCGAAAGCGGCGAGCGTGTCGGCGGCACGAAGATGATTCTCAACAAAGGCGTCTACACCGCCTGCCTTCCCTGCGCCGAAGATCCGAAGCGTGCGCCCTTCTGGCAGGTCAAGGCCAAGCGCGTGATCCAGAACGGCGAGACCCATACGATCCGTCTGGAGCGGGCCCGCTTCGAGCTGCTCGGTTACCCGATTGCTTTCGTGCCGTTCATCGAGGTTCCCGACAATACGGTGAAGCGCAAGTCCGGCTTCCTGTTCCCGACGATGAGCCTGTCGCAGAATCTCGGCTTCGGTCTTTCCATTCCTTATTATTACGTGATCTCGCCGAGCATGGATGCGACGGTCACCGCAACCGGCTACACGGCCCAGGGCTTCCTCGTCGAAGGCGAGTTCCGTCAGCGCTTCGAAAACGGCACGCATATCCTGCGCGTCGCCGGCATCGACCAAGCGAGCCCGGGCAATTTCAGCTCCGGTACCAGCGATGCCGAAGCCGATCAGCGCGGCATGGTGGCGTCAAAGGCGGAGTTCCGCATCAATCCGCGCTGGACGTTCGGCTGGGACGTCATGATGCAGAGCGACAACAATTTCTCGAAGACCTACAAGCTCCGCGGCCTGAGCGGCACGGATCGCACGAACCAGATCTACCTGACCGGGCTCGGCAAACGGAATTATTTCGACATGCGGGCGTTTTATTTCGACGTCCAAGATGCCGACCGCACGAACACCGCCGAGAAACAGCAGGCGATCGTCTATCCCTCGCTCGATTATCATTATGTAGCGCCTCAGCCGCTTGCAGGCGGCGAACTGTCCGCGGACGTCAACCTGACGAATATTTCGCGCACACATGACGACTTTTATACTGTCGACGGTTTCGACCGCTTCCGCGGCCTAAAGGGCCAGACGTCGCGCCTGACCGCCGAACTTCAGTGGAAACGCACCTACGTCACGCCGACCGGCCTGGTGATCACGCCGCTTCTGGCCGCCCGCGGCGACGCTTTCGCGCTGAACATGAACGATCCGACCGGTTACGCCGGCAATTACCTTGACGACAATTCCGCCACCCGTTCGATGCTCACCGCCGGGCTGGAGATGCGTTATCCAATTCTGATGACGACGGAAAACAGCACCCATATCCTCGAGCCGATCGCGCAGATCTATGCCCGTCCCGACGAGCAACTCGCAGGCCGGCTGCCGAACGAGGATGCGCAAAGCTTCGTCTTTGATGCCACGTCGCTTTTCGACCGCGACAAGTTCTCAGGCTACGACCGTATCGAAGGCGGCACCCGCGCCAATGTCGGCGTCCAGTATACCGGGACCTTCGACAGCGGTTACAAGCTGCACGGCATTTTCGGCCAGTCTTACCAGATCGCCGGCCAGAACTCGTTCGCGACCGACGACCTCGTCAATGTCGGCGCGGATTCGGGCCTCGAAACCGATCGGTCCGATTATGTCGGTCTCGGCGGCGTCGAAACGCCATACGGTGTGTCCGTCGCCGCCTCCTACCGTCTCGACGAGAAGGATTTCGAGTTCCGGCGCGGAGACCTGACGACGGCCTACCAGAACGATACCTTCCAGACGCAGGTGACCTACACCCATCTCAGCGCCCAGCCGGCCTATGGCTTCGCCGAGGACAACGACGAGATCCAGACCAGCAGCAGAGTCAAGTTCAAGGACTACTGGTCGATCTTCGGCGGCATCGCCTGGGATCTGAACAATGATGTAATCAGCCGCCGGACGCTCGGCCTTTCCTATGAGGACGAATGCACGATCTTCACGATCGCCTATACGGACAGCAGGGATTCCGAAGACGAGTCGGCAAGCGACTGGACGATCGGCGCGCGGTTGACGTTCCGCACGCTCGGCGACATCAAGATCGGTTCAGATACCCTCTCCAACTAACGGCGGACGGCTCAAACATGGCCTCAAGTCATTCTTTCGCCGTAAGCCTGTGCAGGACATTGCCGCCAGCCGATATCTGAGGCATAGGGGATTCGCGCCGTGAAGGAAGCGATTTCCGCGTGTCTCGCACTGTGGTAAGAACGCCGCGAACACCGTCTCGCGGCGCTATTGGGAGGTCAACAGATGATTGACGCGAAAAAAGCCATAACCGCCTTTCTCGCCAGCGCAGCACTTGCCTTGCTGACGGGCCTTGCGAGCCCGGCGCTGGCGGCAAGCGAAGTGCAGGCCGTGGTGAACGGCACCGCCATCACCAGCGGCGATGTCGCCAAGCGACAGGCCTTCCTGCGCCTGCAGCATACGAAGGCCGATGCCAAGACCGCCAAGGAGCAGTTGATCGACGAAACGCTCAAGCGGCAGGAGGTCGCCCGCGTCCGTATGTCGGTTTCGCAGCAGGACGTCGATGCGTCTTTCGCGCGCTTTTCGGCCGGCAACAAGCTTTCCGTCGAGCAGATGTCGCAGATCCTCGACCGCGCCGGCGTCGGCGTCGACCATTTCAAGGGCTTCATCGCCGTGCAGATGAGCTGGCCTCGTGTCGTCAATGCGCGCTACGGCTCGACCTCGCGGCTGTCGAATTACGATCTCGTCTCGCGCATGATGCAGAACAACAAGCAGAAGCCGGTGACGACGGAATATATGCTGCAGCAGATCATCTTCGTCATCCCGCAGGCCAAGCGCGCCGCCATCACCGGCAAGCGCAAGGGCGAAGCCGAGGCGTCGCGCTCGAAATTCCCCGGCTGCGACCAGGCAAAGGTCTTTGCTGCAACGATGCGCGATGTCGCCGTGCGCGACCTCGGCCGCATGCTCGCTCCCGAAATCCCGCCGGATTGGAAGCCTCTGGTCGAGCAGGCCAAGGGCAACACGACCGGCACCCGGGTCACCGACAAGGGTGTCGAATATCTGGCGATCTGCAGCCAACGCCAGGTTTCCGACGACCAGGCCGCTGAAATGGTCTTCCGCCAAGAGGATCTCGACAAGTCCAAGGCCGCCAAGAATGGTCCGCCGGAAAACGAGAACAGCAAGAAATATCTGGATGAACTGCGCAAGAAGGCGCAGATCGCCTATCGCTGACCGACGATGGTTATACCGTTCTCACGGCCGCTTGCGCTGAGCCAGGGCGATCCCGCCGGCATCGGGCCGGATATCACTCTGATGGCCTGGCTCCGGCGGCGTGAACTCGGGCTCCCGCCTTTTTTCCTGATCGGCGATCCTGATGTCTTGGCCTTGCGAGCCCGCCAGCTCAACCTGGCGGTTTCCATCCGCGAGGTCGACAGGGCCGACGAGGCCACCGGCATATTTGCCGATGCACTGCCCGTCATGAGCGTGCCTGTTGGTATTGAGGTCGTGGCTGGTGAGCCGCATGTGGCAACGGCGAAAGGCACGATCGCGGCAATCGAGAAAGCCGTATCGCTTGTCATCGGCGGCGAGGCGCTCGCAGTCGTCACCAATCCGATCGCCAAGGCCGTGCTCTACGAGGCGGGCTTCCGCTTTCCCGGCCATACCGAATTTCTCGCCGATCTCGCCACCAGGGCAACCGGCAGGTCGGTGACCCCTGTCATGATGCTGTCCGGACCGAAGCTCCGGGCCATTCCCGTCACCATTCACATTCCGCTCCGGGACGTGCCGCAGGCGCTGACGGACGAATTGGTCATGGAAACCTGCCGGATCGCTCACGAAGATCTGAGGCAGCGCTTCGGCATCGATGCGCCGCGGCTCGCGGTTGCCGGCCTCAATCCGCATGCCGGCGAAACCGGAACAATCGGCAGGGAAGACGAGGATGTCATCCGCCCGGCCATTGAGCGCCTGCGCGACGAGGGTATCGACGCTATCGGCCCCCTGCCCGCCGATACGATGTTTCATGACGAGGCGCGGGCTCGATACGATGTCGCCATCTGCATGTATCACGATCAGGCCCTGATCCCCGCCAAGGCGCTCGGTTTCGACGACAGCGTCAACGTCACGCTCGGACTTCCCTTCGTGCGCACCTCGCCGGATCACGGCACCGCTTTCGGCATTGCCGGCAAAGGGCTGGCGCGCGAGCAGAGCCTCGTTGCGGCGCTGAAGCTCGCCTTCCAGCTCGGCCGCACTTGGGAAAGCCGCCGCTGATGGCAGCACTCGATGGCCTGCCGCCGCTTCGCGACGTCATTCAGCGTCACGGCCTCGATGCGCGCAAGGCGCTCGGGCAGAACTTCCTGCTGGATCTCAATCTGACGCAGAAGATCGCCCGCACGGCAGGAGCGCTCGAAGAAACGACCGTGATCGAGGTCGGCCCAGGCCCAGGTGGGCTCACGCGCGCGATCCTCGCCCTCGGCGCCAGGAAGGTGATCGCCATCGAGCGGGATACGCGATGCCTGCCGGCGCTCGCCGAGATCGCCGATCACTATCCGGGCCGGCTGGAGGTGATCGAAGGCGATGCGCTGAAGACGGATTTCGAGTCCCTGGCGCCGGAAGGCCCGGTCAAGATCATCGCCAACCTGCCCTATAATGTCGGCACGCAGCTGCTGGTCAACTGGCTGCTGCCGGGAGCCTGGCCGCCGTTCTGGCAGTCGCTGACGCTGATGTTTCAGAAGGAAGTCGGCGAGCGTATCGTCGCCGGTGAGGACGACGACCATTACGGCCGTCTTGGCGTGCTCTGCGGTTGGCGGACCGAGGCGCGCATGGCCTTCGACGTGTCGCCGCAAGCCTTCACGCCGCCGCCGAAGGTGACGTCGACGGTGGTACATCTGACGCCCCGCGAAAATCCCATCCCCTGCTCCGTCGCCAATCTGGAAAAGGTGACGCAGGCCGCCTTCGGCCAGCGCCGCAAGATGCTGCGCCAGAGCCTGAAGCCACTCGGCGGCGAAAGCCTGCTCGTCAAGGCCGGGATCGATCCGGCGCGGCGGGCGGAGACGTTGTCCGTCGAGGAGTTCTGCCTTCTGGCAAACAGCCTTTAAAGCACCCTCAACCGCAGCGCAGCCTTGCGCGATATGCTTTTAATTTAGAGCGACGGCGTCTCTTCCAGCAATCCACGGACGAAATCGAACATGCCATGGCGGCGGTCGCGGCGCAGGCGTTCGGCCTTGACGATCGATTGGACGGCGTCGAAGGCGGCATTGAGATCGTCGTTGACGATGACGTAGTCATATTCGCGCCAGTGGGCGATCTCGGCGCGACTGTTGGCAAGACGCGTCTGGATGACCTCCTCGGAATCCTCGGCGCGGCGGTGCAGCCGCGACTGGAGTTCCGTCATGGTCGGCGGCAGCACGAAGATCGAGACGACGTCGGCCGACATCTTCTCCTGCAGTTGCTGGGCGCCCTGCCAGTCGATGTCGAAGAGCATGTCGCGGCCCTCGGCCATGGCTTGCTCCACAGGCTCGCGCGGCGTGCCATAGAAATTGCCATGCACCTCGGCCCATTCCAGCAGCGCGTCGCTATCGCGCAGCCGCTCGAACTCGCGCACACTCTTGAAGTGATAATGCACATCCTCGACTTCGCTCGGGCGGCGCTGGCGCGTGGTGACGCTGACGGAGAGGCCGATTTGCCTGTCCTGCTCCAGCAGCGTGCGCGCGATAGTGGACTTGCCGGCGCCCGACGGCGACGAGATGACAAGCATCAGACCGCGACGGGCGATCTGCACGGGCGAGGATTTCGCCGGTTTCATGTCTTACTCCAAATTCTGGACCTGCTCGCGGAACTGGTCGATCACGACTTTCAACTCGATGCCGGCGGCGGTAACCGCCGAGGCATTCGACTTCGAGCAGATGGTATTCGATTCGCGGTTAAATTCCTGTGCAAGGAAGTCCAGCCGGCGTCCGGCGGGGCCGCCTTTCACCAGGAGGTCGCGCGCTGCGGCGACATGCGCCTTCAGGCGGTCGATTTCCTCGCGCAGATCCGCCTTGGTCGCCAACAGCGCGGCTTCGGCATGCAGCCTGTCGCGGTCGAGCGCGGCCATGCCGTCCATCAGCAAGGCGACCTGTGCCACGAGGCGGGAGGCGATCTCCTGCGGCGAGCGCGAGGGATCCGTTTCGATCGTCCGTGTCAGGCCTTCGATCGTTGCGACGTGGTCGAGAAGAATGCGGGAGAGCGCCGCCCCTTCCTGTTCGCGCATCGCCCGGAGGTCGGCAAGCGCGCCCATGAGGCCGGCGGCGATATCGGCATCCCGGGCGGCCAGCGCCTCCTCGCCGTCCTCGCCCTCACGGAACTCCACGATGCCGCGCACCAGAAGCAGCGTATCGAGCTTCAGCGGCGCCGGATCGATCACGTCCACCAGCTGTTCGCGCATGGCAAGCACAGCGGCAAGCGCTTGCCTGTTCAGCACCGCCTCGAAACGGTTCTCGTCGGCAGTGACCGAGAGCGAAGCCTGCAGGTTGCCGCGGCTGAAACTTTCGCCGGCAAGGCGGCGGACCTCCGCCTCCATGCGTTCAAGGCCGGGCGGCAGGCGCAGGCGCAGGTCGAAGCCCTTGCCGTTGACCGAGCGCAATTCCCATGCCCAGCGCCAGCGGCCGCTCGTTCCCTCGCGCCGCGCAAAACCGGTCATGGACTGCAAAGCCATGCGAGCCTCCCGAAATCCGTCAGTTGATCTTCTTTTTCTTCGGCGGCACGACAGTCGCGCCGTTCTCGCCCGGCTGCTCTTCCGGCTGGCCATCGACCGCAATGTTCGGATCCGAACCCTTGTCGGCCTCGAGCTTGCGCCAGCGCTTGACGTTGGCATTGTGCTCTTCGAGCGTCGCGGCGAAAACGTGGCCGCCAGTGCCGTCGGCGACGAAATAGAGATCCTGGGTTTTCCAAGGGTTGGCGACGGCTTCCAACGCATCCTTGCCGGGATTGGCGATCGGCGTCGGCGGCAGGCCCTTGATGACATAGGTATTATAGGGCGTGTCCCGCTTCAGGTCCGACTGGTAGATCGGTCGGTCGGCCGGCTTTCCCTCGCCCCCGAAGAGCCCGTAAATGATCGTCGGATCGGACTGCAGGCGCATGCCCTTGCCAAGCCGGTTCAGGAAAACGGAGGCGACATGGGCACGTTCGTCGGGAATGCCGGTTTCCTTTTCGACGATAGAGGCGAGCGTGACGAATTCTTGCTTGGATCGCAGCGGCAGCGAGGGGTCACGCTTGTCCCACACCTGATCGACCAGCTTCTGCTGTGCCGCCGCCATCTGTTCGATGATTTCCGAACGCTTGGTGCCGCGCGAGAACTTGTAGGTGTCAGGACGCAGGCTGCCTTCGGCCGGCAGTGCGGCAGGCAGGTCGCCTTCCAGGACCGGATCCTGCAGCATGCGGTCAAACATCTGGCGAACCGTCAGGCCTTCAGGGAAGGAAACCGAATAGAGAATGGACTTGCCCGATTTCAGCAGCTCCATGATATCGCTCATGGAGGCTTTCGCCTTGATCTCGTATTCGCCGGCCTTCAGGCTCTCGCCGGCGGAAAGATGTGTCGCCGTCAGATATCGGAAGATGCGGGCATCGGAGATGATCGCATTGCGCTCGAGGTTCGAAGCGATTTCGGCGAGACCCGCGCCGTTGCGGACGATGAAATTGGTGTTCGTCTGCAGCGGACCCGGGCTCTGATAGGTCGAGGTCGCGTAGTAGAAGGCGATGACCGCGACGACGCAGACCAGGACCGCCATCGTCATGATGAAGTTCAGAAAGAGGACGATCTGGCTGCGCGCGTTCTTGGAGCGCTTCGGCGGCTCCGGAACACGTTCCGGACGCAGGGCCTCGTTCGGCGACTTCGGGATGATCGGTCCCTTCTGCGCCTGGCTGTCGTTGCTCTGGTTCGTCGTATCGCTCACCGGCAATCCTCTAAAACTTGGCCCTCATTCCGCTATTTCGCGAAGCAATGCGGCAAAAACAGGTTCTGCCACAGTTCAACGAGGCCGTTGCCGGTCGTTCAACTCCAGCGCGCCTGCTATGGCAGGCCCTTTACTGCGCGTAACGGCGCAGCACGAGCGATGCGTTCGTGCCGCCGAATCCGAACGAATTGGACAGGGCCACGTTGATTTCTCGCTCGCGAGCCTTGTGCGGAACAAGATCGATCGCCGTCTCGCGTTCAGGATTGTCGAGATTGAGCGTCGGCGGCGCGATATTGTCACGGATGGCCAGCGTGGCGAAGATCGCCTCGATGGCGCCGGCCGCGCCGAGAAGGTGTCCGGTCGCCGACTTGGTCGAGGACATGGAGATCTTCGACGCCGCATTGCCGACCATCCGCTCGACGGCGCCGAGTTCGATCGTGTCGGCCATGGTCGAAGTGCCGTGAGCGTTGATGTAATCGATATCGGCCGGAGCCAGCCCGGCGCGCTTCAGCGCCATCGCCATGCAGCGGCCGGCCCCCTCGCCGTCTTCGGAGGGCGCGGTGATGTGATAGGCGTCTCCCGACAGGCCGTAGCCGACGATTTCGGCATAGATCTTGGCGCCACGCGCCTTGGCGTGCTCCAGTTCCTCGAGCACGACGATGCCGGCGCCCTCGCCCATGACGAAGCCGTCGCGGTCGCGGTCATAGGGGCGCGAGGCCTTCTGCGGATCGTCGTTGTGCTGGGTCGACAGGGCCTTGCAGGCGGCAAAGCCTGCGAGCGAAATGCGGCTGACAGGCGATTCCGTGCCGCCGGCGACCATGACGTCGGCATCACCAAGCGCGATCAGCCGCGCGGCATCGCCGATCGCATGCGCGCCGGTCGAGCAGGCGGTGACGACCGAATGATTGGGTCCGCGCAGCTTGTGGCGGATCGATACCTGGCCGGAAACCAGATTGATCAGGCGGCCGGGAATGAAGAAGGGGGAGATGCGGCGCGGGCCCTTGTCGCGTAGGGTGTAGCCTGCCTCGACGATGCCTTCGATGCCGCCGATGCCGGAGCCGATCAGCACGCCGGTGGCGATCTGATCCTCGTCGCTCGCGGGATGCCAGTTCGCGTCGGCAAGCGCCATGTCGGCGGCGGCCATGCCGTAGATGATGAAGGGATCGACCTTGCGCTGTTCCTTCGGCTCCATCCACTGATCAACATTGAAGGTGCCGTCGGCGCCGTCACCGAGCGGAATACGGCAGGCGATCTTGGCGGGAAGGTCGTCGACCTCGAATTCGGTGACGAGGCGGGCGCCGTTCTGGCCGGCGAGCAGCCGCGACCACGTCACCTCAGTTCCGCATCCCAAGGGTGATACCATGCCGGTACCAGTGATGACGACACGTCTCATCGCGTGCTTTCCCCCGTCTCTTATGTTCTATGGAGAAATAGGCCGAAAAGAAAAGGGCGGACTCCAGGCCCGCCCTTTCTCAAATCTACAGAATCAGGCCTGGGCCTTCTCAATAAACTTCACTGCATCGCCGACCGTCAGGATCGAGTCGGCAGCGTCGTCGGGGATTTCAACGCCGAATTCTTCTTCGAAAGCCATGACAAGTTCGACCGTGTCGAGCGAGTCGGCGCCCAGATCGTCGATAAAGCTGGCGCTCTCGACGACCTTGTCGGCATCGACGCCAAGATGATCAATAACAATTTTCTTTACGCGTTCTGCGATATCGCTCATGTCGGTTTCCTCGACCTTATGTCCTGATCGGAATGCCCTTGCGGCACCCCTACCCTGTTTCAGCCTGCGATGTTTTCAGACATCCTCGGCAAACTCGTTTACCCGGCTTCAGAGATTTCCCAGGCTTGCGAAAAGCCCGCCGGTCCGTCTGCTTTCTCGGGACGACTGTTCACAGTCATGGCCCGCTTAACATGGTTTAAGTCTGCCGCAAAGCCAGAAAATCAACGCTTCGTGATTGCTCAACATGCTATTGGCGGAAATACCCCCATGCCGATGGTTTGTCGTTTCAGATCATCGCCATGCCGCCGTTTACGTGCAGCGTCTGGCCGGTCATGTAGGCAGCCTCGGAGGACGCAAGATAGGCAACCGCCGAGGCGACTTCGCCGCCCGTACCCATCCGCTTCATCGGGATCGCCCCCATGATCGCTTCCTTCTGCTTATCATTCAGCTTGCCGGTCATGGCGCTTTCGATGAAGCCGGGTGCGACACAGTTGACGGTCACGTTGCGGGTGGCGATTTCCTGCGCCAGCGACTTGGTGAAGCCGATCATGCCGGCCTTGGAAGCGCAGTAATTGGCCTGCCCCGGATTGCCGGTGACGCCGACGACCGAGGTGATGTTGATGATGCGGCCATAGCGGCGGCGCATCATCGGGTGCGTCAACTCGCGCGTCAGGCGGAACGTCGATGTCAGATTGACTTCGAGAACGGCGTCCCAGTCCTCGTCGCTCATGCGCACGAAGAGACCGTCCCTGGTGATGCCGGCATTGTTGACGAGGATATCGACGCCTTCGAGATCGGCTTCCGCCTTCTGGCCGAGCGCCTTGACCTCGTCGCGGTCGGACAGGTTGGCCGGGAAGATCTTGACGCGCTCGCCGAGCTCGGCCGCCAACGCTTCCAGCTTCTCGACGCGGGTGCCGTGCAGGCCGACGATGGCGCCCTGCTTATGAAGGAGACGGGCGATTTCCTCGCCGATGCCACCCGAAGCGCCGGTGACGAGAGCCTTGCGGCCGGAAAGATCGAACATGGAAACGTTCCTTATATCTGGAGATATCAATCAGGCCATGAGGGCGGCGACGGCCGCGTCGATATCCGCCGGACCGCCGACGGAGATGCCGTTGACTGTTTTGTCGATGCGGCGGGCAAGGCCGGTCAGCACCTTGCCGGAACCGAGTTCATAAAGTGTGGTCACGCCATTGCCGGCGAACCATTCCACCGTCTCGCGCCAGCGGACCTGCCCGGTCACCTGCTCGACCAGGAGGTTCGCGATCTCGTCGGCGCCCGTTACCGGGGCGGCGCGGACATTGGCGATGAGAGGCACGACAGGATCGGACTTGGCGACCGTCGCCAGCGCCGCGCGCATCGCCTCGGCGGCGGGCGCCATCAGCTTGGAATGGAACGGGGCCGAGACCGGCAGCAGGATGGCGCGCTTGGCGCCCTTGTCGGTTGCCAGACCGGCGGCCTTTTCGACGGCAGCCTTCTCACCCGAAATGACGATCTGGCCGCCGCCATTGTCGTTGGCGATCTGGCAGGCGCCGGCGGCGGCGGCCTCATCGCAGACAGCTGCGACGTCGGCATGTTCCAAGCCGATGATCGCCGCCATGGCGCCGACGCCGACGGGGACGGCGGCCTGCATGGCATTGCCGCGAATGCGCAGCAGCCGCGCAGTGTCGGCGAGCGAAAAGGTGCCGGCGGCGCATAGCGCCGAATATTCGCCGAGCGAATGGCCGGCGACATAGGCGACCTCGGACTTCAGATCCAGCCCCTTGGCTTGGAGAACACGGACGACGGCGATCGAGACGGCCATCAGCGCCGGCTGGGCGTTCGCCGTCAAGGTCAACGTGTCCTCCGGACCGTTGAACATGACGTCCGAAAGCTTTTCACCGAGCGCCTCGTCGACCTCTTCGAAAACGGCGCGGGCTTCGGCGAAATTCTCGGCCAGATCCTTGCCCATGCCGACGGCCTGACTGCCCTGGCCGGGGAAAGTGAAAGCAATGGTCATTCTGATGTCCCTGATTGCGCCCCTCGAGGCTGTTTTGCCTCCAATTGACATTCTTTCCGGCAGAGTCAAGTGGCGGCACCTTCTGCGCAAAGCCTTTCGCACCGGCGCAAAAGCCCGGCTTTTGCTCTTGCGCTCCGCCAAATCCGGCTTAGATTCGCGCTGAGCTTCCCAAGACTTCCACCTCTCTCCCAAGGTTTTCCCATGAAGTACAAATCGCTAGGCCGGACCGAGATTTCCGTTTCAGAAATCTGCCTCGGCACCATGACCTGGGGCTCGCAGAACAGCGAAAGCGACGCGCATGCGCAGATGAATTATGCCGTCGAGAAAGGCGTCAATTTCTTCGATACCGCCGAGCTTTACCCGACAACGCCGGTTTCGCCTGAAACACAGGGCTGGACCGAAGACTATATCGGCAGCTGGTTCGAAAAGTCCGGCAAGCGAAGAGAGATCGTGCTCGCCACCAAGGTCGCCGGCCGCGGCCGCGATTATATACGCGGCGGCGAAGGCGCGGATGCAAAGAATATCCGCCTGGCGCTCGAGGCCAGCTTGAAGCGGTTGAAGACGGATTATGTCGACCTCTACCAGGTGCACTGGCCGAACCGCGGGCATTTCCACTTCCGGCAGAACTGGAACTACAACCCCTTCAACCAGGATCGCGACAAAGCCGTCGCCAACATGCTCGACATCCTGGAAACGTTGGGGGCACTGGTCAAGGAAGGCAAGATCCGGGCGATCGGCCTTTCCAACGAAACCACCTGGGGCATCCAGAAATACCTGACGCTGTCAGAACAGAAGAGCCTGCCGCGCGTCGCCAGCGTTCAGAACGAGTACAATCTGCTCTACCGCCATTTCGATCTCGATCTCGCCGAGCTCTCGCATTACGAGGATGTCGGGCTGCTCGCCTATTCGCCGCTCGCCGGCGGCATCCTGACCGGCAAATATGTCGATGGCGGCAAGCCGAAGGGGTCGCGCGCTTCGATCAATCCCGATATCGGCGGCCGCCTGCAGCCGCTGCAGGAGCCGGCGACCAAGGCCTATCTGGAAATCGCCGCCCGATACGGTCTCGACCCGGCGGCCATGGCGCTCGCCTTCTGCCTGTCGAGACCCTTCATGGCTTCGGTCATCATCGGCGCAACCTCGATGGAGCAGTTGAAAACGGATCTCGGCGCAGTCGAGCTGACGCTTTCAGAAGAGGTGCTGGCGGAGATTGCCAAGGTGCACCGGCAGTATCCGCTGACGCTCTGATGGCCCGGCCCGGCGCTAACGATTGGTCTCCGTCGGGCTCGAATGTCCGATTGGGGTTGCCTTTCCCCGAAAAATCCGTATAAGCCGCCCTGTTCGTTAACCCGGTCTTCTGGCTGGTGGCTGAACGGAGGGCCGGTTTGCTAATCGCAAATCGTTCGGAACGGAAGCGTTCCAGCCTCCCGTGTCTCCGCTCTCGACCGTCTCGGAAACGCTTTTCTTGCCTGGGTCCGCCCTATCAGGAGCAGTCGTTGAGGCTTAGCCGCCGAATATCGGGTTGAACCAAACGCAAGAAAGGCAAAGCTGTCATGGCTCTTTATGAACATGTATTCCTTGCCCGGCAGGATATTTCCGCTCAGCAGGTCGATGCCCTCGTAGAACAGTACAAGGGTGTGATCGAAGCAAACGGCGGCAAAGTCGGGCGTATCGAGAACTGGGGCCTCAAGTCCCTCACCTACCGCATCAAGAAGAACCGCAAGGCGCATTACGCGCTGATGGACATCGATGCTCCGGCTGCTGCGATCCAGGAAATGGAACGTCAGATGCGCATCAGCGAAGACGTTCTTCGCTACATGACCATCGCCGTCGAAAAGCACGAAGAAGGCCCGTCTGCCATGCTGCAGAAGCGCGACCGCGACGACCGCGGCCCGCGTGAAGGCGGCGACCGTGGCCCGCGCCGCGAATTCGGTGACCGTCCGCCGCGCCGTGACGGCGACTTCCAGCGCGGCCCGCGTCCGGATCGCGCTCCCCGCGAAGACCGTGCATAAGGAGATATAAGAATGTCTGAAGCTTCCTCCGCACCGGTCCGCCGCCCGTTCCATCGCCGCCGCAAGACCTGCCCGTTCTCCGGCGCAAACGCACCGCGGATCGACTACAAGGACGTTCGCCTGCTGCAGCGCTACATTTCCGAGCGCGGCAAGATCGTTCCGTCCCGCATCACGGCCGTTTCCCAGAAGAAGCAGCGCGAACTCGCCCAGGCGATCAAGCGCGCCCGTTTCCTCGGCCTGCTGCCGTACGTCGTCGCCTAATAGAATATGTGACCCCCGGATTTCTGATCCGGGGGTTGCCTCCCTTCCGCGATGGGCGCGGATCGGAACTGTTAAAAACCCATGTTGAGACGTTTCTGAATTCGATTCAGCAACATCCTCTAACTGCTTGATGAAGCAGGACAGCGACCTTGAAACGACTGGACCTTAAAACGCTGCTGACCGGCGCACTCGCCGGCTTGACCGCTGCCCTGCTGGTGCTGGGCGCGAGCGTGCAGCCGTCCTTTTTCAGTGCGCTCCTCTATACTGCTTCGGCACTGCCGATCCTGCTTGTAGGGCTCGGCTGGGGCAATGCCGCCGCGATTGTGGCCGTCGTCACTGCAGCCGCACTCGGCGCCGCGTTCATCTCGCCCTCCTTCGCGCTGATCATGACGCTGGTGACGCTGCTGCCGGCCGGCTGGCTCAGCCACCTCGCCAATCTCGCCCGCCCCGCATCCGAACTCGGCGGTCCGGACCACCTGCTCGCCTGGTATCCGCTCTCCGATATCCTGCTGCATCTCTGCGGCCTGGTGACGTTCGCCGTCATCGTCATCGGTGTGATAATCGGCTACGGGCCCGAGATCACCGATCCGATCGTCGATCTGCTGATTACCTCTCTCAAGCAGCAGCAGCCGGAATTCATGCCCGATCCGGCGGCGACCGCGCAGACCAAATCGCTGATCCTGCTGATGCTGCCGGCTTTGCAGGGCGGCATGTGGGTGACGATGCTGTTCGCCGCCTATTATTTCGCGGTGCGCATCGTTGCAGCATCCGGCCGCGGCCTCCGCCCCCGCGAGGACATTCCCTCGTCGCTGCGCATGAACCGCAACTCGATCTTCATCTTCCTCGCCGGGCTTGCCGCCTGCTTCTTCGGCGGCGTTCCGGCGCTGATCGGCGCGACCGTGATTGGCACTTTCGGCGCCGGCTTCATGCTCTCCGGCTTCGCCTCGCTGCATTTCCGCACGCGCGGCAAGGACTGGCGCTTGCCGGCCCTCATCCTCTGCTACCTGGCCTCGATGCTCATGCTGCTGCCAGCTCTCCTCATCCTGGTCGTGGGTCTTAGCGATACGCGCAAAGCGATCGCGCTGACCCCGACGAAAGATGCCGATACCCCCAAACAACCCGATACGAAAATCTGAGACACAGAAAGGACAAAGAAAATGGAAGTCATCCTTCTCGAACGCATCTCCAAGCTCGGCCAGATGGGCGAAACCGTAAAGGTTCGCGACGGCTTTGCCCGTAACTACCTGCTGCCGCTCGGCAAGGCGCTGCGGGCCAACGCCGCCAACAAGACCCGCTTCGAAGCCGAGCGCGCGACGCTCGAAGCCCGCAACCTCGAGCGCAAGTCGGAAGCCCAGAAGGTCGCCGACGTTCTCGACGGCAAGTCCTTCATCGTCGTGCGCTCCGCCGGCGAAACCGGCCAGCTCTACGGCTCGGTCGCTGCCCGTGACGTCGTCGAGATTCTCGCTGCCGAAGGCTTCAACATCGGCCGCAACCAGGTTCACCTGAACACGCCGATCAAGGCGATCGGCCTGCACAAGGTCGAGCTGCAGCTGCATGCCGAAGTCGAAATCAATATCGAGCTGAACGTTGCCCGTTCCGCCGACGAGGCTGAGCGCCAGGCCAAGGGCGAAGAACTCACCTCGGTCGACGCGATCTACGGCGTCGACGAAGACGCGCTGCGTCCGGAAGATTTCTTCGATCCGGAAGCCGACGGCATCGACGAAGACGAAGCATAAGTCTCGCCGGACACGATCCGCGACAGGAAGCCCGGCCGTTGCGCCGGGCTTTTTCGTTTCATCCGCTTGGTTGGAAACAACCGGGGAGATCATCTTTTACAGGGGATTTCCGGATGTTTTTGCTGCGTGCCCGATGTCATCGCGTTACCATGTCCATCTCCGGAACGAATGAGCTGAGTCGGCTCCGTGCCGTGTCCTGAGGGTGACACTCCCGGTATTTCTCGCTTGTGTCGCCCCCGGACTGTGGAGAAGTCGAACAACGTGCACAGCGTTCGGGATTTAGGCGATGCGGGCCTCCGGGCCTTTTGCAGCCCCTTGATTTTCTCCATCCGGAATTGCAAATCCGGAGTTGGAAAAAGACAGAACGGATGATGATGAACGACGCCGCTCGAAAGATTGCAGCTGTTGCCCCCTCGGAGCAGCATTATCGCGAAGCACCCAACAACATCGAGGCCGAGCAGGCGCTTCTGGGTGCTATTCTGATGAACAACGACGCCTATTACCGGGTGTCGGACTTCCTCAAGCCGATCCATCTCTACGAACCGCTGCACCGGAAGATCTTCGAGGTCGCCGGCGACATTATCCGCATGGGCAAAATCGCCAACCCGGTAACGATCAAGACCTTCCTCAAGGCCGACGAAAAGGTCGGCGACATGACGGTTTCGCAATATCTGGCGAGCCTGGTCAGCAACGCCGTGACCGTCATCAATGCCGAGGATTACGGAAGAGCGATCTATGACCTGGCGCTGCGCCGGGCGCTGATCACCATCGGCGAGGATGTCGTCAACATCGCCTATGACGCACCGCTCGACATGCCGCCGCAGTCGCAGATCGAGGATACCGAACGCCGACTCTTCGAACTTGCGGAAAACGGCCGCTATGACGGCGGATTCCAGTCCTTCAACGACGCCGTTGCGCTGGCGATCGACATGGCGGCCGTCGCCAAGGAACGCGACGGTGGCCTTTCCGGCATTTCCACCGGCATCCACTCGCTGGACGCCAAGATGGGCGGCCTGCAGCGCTCGGACTTGATCATCCTCGCCGGGCGCCCGGGCATGGGCAAGACCTCGCTTGCCACCAACATCGCCTACAATATCGCCGCCGCCTACGAGGGCGAAGTGCAGTCGGACGGCAGCATGAAAGCCAGGAATGGCGGCGTCGTCGGCTTCTATTCGCTCGAAATGTCGTCAGAACAGCTCGCCACCCGAATCATCTCCGAGCAGACGGAAGTCTCCTCCTCGAAGATCCGCCGCGGCGACATCAACGATGCCGATTTCGAAAAGCTCGTCGCCTGCTCGATGATGATGCAGAAGGTGCCGCTCTATATCGACCAGACCGGCGGTATCTCGATCGCTCAGCTTTCGGCACGCGCGCGCCGTCTCAAGCGTCAGCGCGGCCTCGACGTGCTCGTGGTCGACTACGTGCAGCTGATGACCGGCTCGGGCAAATCCAGCGACAATCGCGTCCAGGAAATCACCCAGATCACCACCGGCCTGAAGGCGCTCGGCAAGGAGCTCAACGTTCCGATCATCGCGCTGTCACAGCTATCGCGTCAGGTCGAAAGCCGTGACGACAAGCGGCCGCAGCTTTCCGACCTTCGTGAATCCGGTTCGATCGAGCAGGACGCCGACGTCGTTCTGTTCGTGTTCCGCGAGGAATATTACGTCAAGAACCAGGAGCCGCGCGATCCCCACGATCCGAAATATCCGGAATGGGAAGCGCTGTTCGACAAGGTGAAGGGCACGGCCGACGTCATTATCGCCAAGCAGCGCCACGGGCCTACGGGCACGGTGAAGCTCGCCTTCCAGGCGGAATTCACGCGCTTTGCCGATCTCGCCGATCCCTCCTTCATTCAATATGAAGAGCATTGATCACGCTGCAGCTGTCATCCAGCCTCGGCCTTTCCCTCGACAGGGTTGAGCTTTAGACTGGCCGGAGAATCCTTTCTCCGGCCTCTTTTTCGACGTGGATCATGAGCGAATTTCTGGACGCCTCAGACGACGACTATTTTTCCTCGGCGGGTCTGCGGCTGACCGTCGACCTCACCGCGCTGACGGAAAACTGGCACGACATGGCGCGCCGTTCGGGTGCTGCGCGCGCCGCAGCCGTCGTCAAGGCGGATGCCTACGGCCTCGGCATCGAGGACGCTGGCGAAGCGCTCTACACGGCAGGCGCCCGGGATTTCTTCGTCGCGACCGTCGATGAGGGCGTGACACTTCGCCTCTATGCGCCGGATGCACGCATCTTCGTGCTGTCAGGCATTTGGCCGGGCACGGAACGGCGCTTCTTCGACAATGACCTGGTGCCGGTGATTTCCTCCGACGAGCAATTCGCCTTCTGGATGGCGGTACTTGCCGATTATGGCGATTACCCTTGCGCGCTGCATGTCGACACCGGCTTCAACCGGCTGGGGCTGCGTATCGACGATGCTATCGCGCTTGCCGACGACGTCTCGCGCCCGGCAAGCTTCGCACCGGTGCTCGTCATGAGCCACCTCGCCTGCGGCGACGATCCCACCCACACGATGAACCGGCAACAGCTCGAATCATTCCGCAGGGTTACCGCCGCCTATGAAGGCATCGATTCAAGCCTTGCCGCCTCGGCAGGCATCTTTCTCGGCGAGGACTATCACTTCGATCTGACCCGCCCCGGCATCGCGCTCTATGGCGGCGAAGCGGTCTGCGGCTTGGCGAACCCGATGCGGCCGGTCGCTACCGCGGAGGCGCGCGTCATCCAGGTGCGCAGCGTCGAAGCCGGTGAGAGCGTCAGCTATGGGCGGGCGCTGCAGCTGCGCCGCGACAGCCGGCTGGCGATCGTCTCGGCCGGTTATGCCGACGGCTATATGCGCAGCCAGTCGAGCGGCGGCGTGCCGCTGCGCCAAGCCGTGCCGCAGGGCGGACATGGCTACATCGCCGGACACAAGGTTCCGGTCGCCGGCCGGATCACCATGGATCTGACGATCTTCGATGTCACCGATCTGCCCGAAAACGCCGTGCGCGCCGGGGACTATGTCGAGCTATTCGGAAAGAACATGGCGCTGGACGACGTGGCACGGGCGGCCGGCACGATCGGATACGAGATCCTGACCAGCTTGGGGCTACGCCACGAGCGGCGCTACGTCGCCGAAGAAGCTCGCCCCTCAACGGCTGCTTAGCGCAAGGCGGACACCGAGCGCCACGAATAGCGCGCCGAGGCCGCGGTCGAGCCATAGCCCGACCTTTTGATTGTGCCTGAGCGCATCGGCAAGCCGCCCTCCGACAAGGACGAGCGGCGGCTCGATGAATGCGGCCACAACGATGATCAGCCCACCATGTAGCATTAGCTGAGCCCATGCCGGCCCTGCCCCTTCAACGACGAATTGCGGCAGGAAGGCCAGGAAGAATATCGCCACTTTCGGATTGAGGAGCGACACCAGGATTCCCTGTCGGTAGATCCCTACCACCGGCAGGCTTTCACCGGCCGCCTTGATCAGGCCGCTGCCACCACCGGTGCGCAAAGCCTGGATGCCCAGCCAGACGAGATAGGCGGCGCCGAGCCATTTGACGGTTGAGAAAGCGAAGGCAGAGGCGGCAAGCACCGCGGAAAGGCCCAATGCCGCCATCAGCACATGCAGGCAGGCGCCTGACCAGACGCCGAACAATGCGGAAAAACCGGCGCGTTTCCCTCCCCTCATCGTGTGGCCGAGGATGAAGGCGATGTCGGGGCCTGGCGACAGGTTGAGCAAAACCGCTGCCGATAGAAATGCAAGCCAGTGCGCGAGCGAATAGTCGAACATCTTCCACCTAGCTGTGATCAGAGGTGAAAAGCATAGGCATGCCGAGGGCTGATGGGAAATCATTAGTTTTGATCCGTCGCGATAGCCATTATCTCAAGCACGACAATGATTCGATGAAGCCTTCGAGTGCTTCTTTGTAGAACGCGACTGAAAGAAAGAGTTGATGGCGAAGGCCAGGACACAGTTCATCTGCCAGAATTGCGGCGCGGTCCATAACCGCTGGGCCGGCAAATGCGACAATTGCGGCGAATGGAACACCATCGTCGAGGAAGACCCGATGGGCGGCATCGGCTCCGGCCCCGGCAAGACGCCGAAGAAGGGCCGGCCGGTGACGCTGACGGCGCTCTCCGGCGAGATCGAGGAGGCGCCGCGCATCCATACCGCCATGTCGGAACTCGACCGCGCGCTCGGCGGCGGCTTCGTGCGCGGCTCGGCGGTGCTTATCGGCGGCGATCCCGGCATCGGCAAATCGACGCTGCTGATGCAGGCCGCCGCCGCTCTTGCGCGGCGTGGTCACAAGATCATCTATGTTTCCGGCGAGGAAGCGGTGGCGCAGGTCCGTCTGCGAGCACAGCGTCTTGCCGCTGCCGATACCGACGTGATGCTGGCGGCCGAAACCAATGTCGAGGATATTCTGGCGACGCTCGCCGAAGGCAAACGGCCTGATCTCGTCATTATCGACTCGATCCAGACGCTGTGGAGCGAGCTCGCTGAATCCGCACCTGGAACGGTGACCCAGGTGCGCACCGGCGTTCAGTCGATGATCCGTTTTGCCAAACAGACGGGTGCTGCCATGGTGCTGGTCGGGCATGTCACCAAGGACGGGCAGATCGCCGGACCGCGCGTCGTCGAGCACATGGTCGACGCGGTGCTTTATTTCGAAGGCGATCGCGGCCATCACTACCGCATCCTGCGCACCGTCAAGAACCGCTTCGGCCCGACCGACGAAATCGGCGTCTTCGAAATGTCCGACAAAGGCTTGCGCGAAGTCGCCAATCCGTCCGAGCTCTTTCTCGGCGAGCGTAACGAAAAATCGCCGGGTGCGGCCGTCTTCGCCGGCATGGAGGGCACGCGGCCCGTGCTCGTCGAGGTGCAGGCGCTGGTGGCGCCGACCTCGCTCGGCACGCCGCGGCGCGCCGTGGTCGGCTGGGATTCGGCCCGGCTGTCGATGATCCTGGCGGTGCTGGAGGCCCATTGCGGCGTCAGGCTCGGCCAGCACGACGTCTATCTGAACGTCGCCGGCGGCTACCGCATCTCCGAACCGGCGGCCGATCTCGCCGTTGCCTCGGCGCTCGTTTCGTCGCTCGCCGGTATTGCCCTTCCCGCCGATTGCGTCTATTTCGGCGAAGTCAGCCTGTCGGGCGCCATCCGACCGGTTGCGCACACCGCCCAGCGCCTCAAGGAAGCCGAGAAGCTGGGCTTTTCGACAGCGCTGCTTCCTTCCGCCTCCGCCGAGCTGCCGAAGGGTTCCGGCGGGCGATGGAATGAGGTCGAAAGCCTGCCGGATCTGGTCGCGCGCATCGCCGGATCGAAGGGAGCGCTACGTGTGGAAGACGAGGTTTGATCCTTTCATTGCCGGGAACGGTGATGATATAGGAAGCACACGATAAGGCACGACACGGCCGCCGAGCGACAGTCCTGGAGTTGAATTTAAATGCCCATTACGATTTTCGACGGTATTGTCATCGGCGTCGTGCTCTTCTCCGCCGTACTGGCGATGGTCCGCGGCTTCTCCCGCGAGATCCTTTCGATCGCAAGCTGGGGCGGTTCGGCCGCCGCCGCCTACTACCTCTATCCGTACCTACTGCCTTATGCGCAGAAATACACCGATGACGATCGCATCGCGATTGCTGGCTCGGCCGCGGTCGTCTTTCTGATCGCACTCATCGTCATCTCCTTCATCACGATGAAGATCGCCGATTTCATCATCGACAGCCGCATCGGCGCGCTCGACCGCACGCTTGGCTTCCTGTTCGGCGCGGCGCGCGGCCTGCTGCTGATGGTCGTCGCCGTCGCTTTCTGGAACTGGCTCGTCGATGTCGACCACCGGCCGACCTGGGTCAATGAGGCCAAGTCGAAGCCGTTCCTGGATTCGATGGTGGTGAAGCTGAAGGCCGTCCTGCCGGAGCAATTTGCCCAGATGATCGAGGCAAGCTTCCGTGATAAGATGCAGTCGCCGGCGCAGGGCGGCGAAGGCACCACACCGCCGGCCACCGATCAGGCTCCGGCGGAAGACGCGCCTGCAGGCGGCACACAGCAGCCGACGAATTGACACAGTGTTCAAGAGCTTGACCCGCCGTCCGGCAATTGCCATTTGAGCGGGACGTGAAATAAAGGTCCGGCCGGGCATTCAGCTCCGCCGGACCTCAGCCGTTTCAGAGCCGGCGAGCGGGCTTTGAAAGCGGATGTCGTTCAGCATGACGTTATCGGATCAGATTTCCGATATATAATACTGGAAATGCCGATCCATTCTTGTGAGAGCAGAGGCCCGCAGAAATGAACCAGTCCCATTCCTTCCCGACCGACGATCCGCTCGACGGAGATACGCTGCACGAAGAATGCGGCGTTTTCGGAATTCTGGGACATCCCGATGCCGCCGCACTCACGGCTCTCGGCCTGCATGCCCTGCAGCATCGCGGACAGGAGGCAGCCGGCATCGTCTCCTTCGATGGCAAGCGCTTCTATCAGGAGCGCCATATGGGCCTGGTCGGCGACCACTATACCAATCCGATGACGCTCGCCCGCCTGCCCGGCAGCATATCGATCGGCCATACCCGCTACTCCACGACAGGCGAAGTGGCCATGCGCAACGTGCAGCCGCTCTTTGCGGAACTGGAAGAAGGCGGTATCGCCATTGCCCATAACGGCAATTTCACCAATGGCCTGACGCTGCGCCGCCAGATCATCGCCACCGGCGCCATCTGTCAGTCGACCTCCGATACCGAAGTCGTCCTTCATCTCATCGCCCGCTCCCGCCACGCGTCCACCTCCGACCGCTTCATCGATGCGATCCGCCAGATGGAAGGCGGCTATTCGATGCTCGCCATGACGCGCACCAAGCTGATCGCCGCGCGCGACCCGACCGGCATCCGCCCGCTCGTCATGGGCGAACTGGACGGCAAGCCGATCTTCTGCTCGGAAACCTGCGCGCTCGACATTATCGGCGCCAAGTTCATCCGCGATGTCGAAAACGGCGAAGTCATCATCTGCGAAATCCAGCCCGACGGCTCGATCAGCATCGATGCCCGCAAGCCCGGCAAGCCGCAGCCGGAGCGCCTCTGCCTGTTCGAATATGTCTATTTCGCCCGGCCGGATTCGGTCGTCGGCGGCCGCAACGTCTATACGACACGCAAGAACATGGGCATGAACCTCGCCAAGGAAGCGCCGGTCGAGGCCGACGTGGTCGTGCCGGTGCCGGACGGCGGCACACCTGCGGCGCTCGGCTATGCGCAGGAAAGCGGCATTCCCTTCGAGTACGGCATCATCCGCAACCATTATGTCGGCCGCACCTTCATCGAGCCGACGCAGCAGATTCGCGCCTTCGGCGTGAAGCTGAAGCATTCCGCCAACCGCGCGATGATCGAAGGCAAGCGCGTCGTGCTGGTCGATGACTCCATCGTGCGCGGCACGACGTCCCTGAAGATCGTGCAGATGATCCGCGAAGCCGGCGCGCGCGAAGTTCATCTTCGGGTCGCAAGCCCGATGATCTTCTTCCCCGATTTCTACGGCATCGACACGCCCGATGCCGACAAGCTGCTCGCCAACCAGTATGCCGATGTCGAAGCCATGGCCAAATATATCGGCGCGGATTCGCTCGCCTTCCTGTCGATCGACGGGCTTTATCGCGCCGTCGGCGGCGAGGACCGCAATCCGGCTCGCCCGCAATTCACCGACCACTACTTCACCGGTGACTACCCGACCCGTCTGCTCGACAAGAACGGCGAGTCCATGGGCAACAAGCTTTCGATGCTTGCCAGCAACGGCTGAGCCGCTTGCCACTTTGACTTTCGCTTCCGAGGGGCCCAATTGCGCCCCTCACCTTCGCAAGCCAATCCGGAACCGGACAAATGAACATCAATCTTGAGGGCAAGATCGCACTCGTCACCGGTGCGTCGCGCGGCATCGGCTATTTCACGGCGCTGGAACTTGCCAAAGCCGGCGCCCATGTCATTGCCTGCGCACGCACGGTCGGCGGGCTCGAGGATCTCGACGATGCGATCAAGGCGGTCGGCGGCAATGCAACGCTCGTGCCCTTCGATCTTGCCGATATGAACGCGATCGATGCGCTCGGCGGTTCGATCTTCGAGCGCTGGGGCAAGCTCGACATCCTCGTCGCCAATGCCGGCGTACTCGGCGTCATCTCGCCGATCGGCCATATCGAGGCGAAGGTATTCGAAAAGGTGATGACCATCAACGTGACGGCGACATGGCGGCTGATCCGCTCGGTCGATCCGCTGCTCGCCCGCTCGGATGCCGGCCGCGCCGTCATCCTGTCGTCCGGCGCTGCGCACAAATGCCGCCCCTTCTGGAGCGCCTATTCCGCATCAAAAGCTGCCGTCGAGGCGCTCGCCCGCACCTGGGCCGGCGAGACGCAATCGACGCCGTTGCGCATCACCAGCGTCGATCCGGGCGCCACCCGCACGGCGATGCGGGCGCAGGCCGTGCCGGGCGAAGATCCGCAGACGCTGCCGCATCCTTCCGAGGTTGCCAAGGCGATCCTGCCGCTGCTCGGTCCCGGCGTGACCGAGACAGGTAAACTCTTCATCGTGCGCGAGAACAAGCTCGCCGAATACCGGCTGCCGGAATAGATCGACGCCTCAATTCGATGCAACGGCCGGAAACAGGTGAGCGAAGCCCGTTTCCGACGGGCAGAGCGCATTGAGATCCACCGCTCGCTGAATGCCATTCACTGTGCCATTGTCGGCAAATTGCCAGATCGACCAGCGGCCGCAGCCTTCCTGCGTCGGCTCCTTGAATACGCTTCGCAGCCAAAGGTAATGTTCGGGGAAGCGGGCCTCGTTGCCTTTCAGATATTGATCGAAGAATTCCTGGGTGACGTAAAAGATCGGCTTTTCCGGAAAGGTGGCTTTCAGCTCGGTGAAGAAGGCATTCACCTCCGTCGCCATTTCCTCAAGCGTCGGGACCTTGTTGCAATTGCCGACAAACTCCAGATCGACCGCGATCGGCAATGTTCCCGGCATCTTCGGTACGGTCGCCAGGACATTCTGCGCCTGATCCTTGCCCGGGCGGCAGAAAGTGAAGAAATGATAGGCGCCCCTGACCACGCCGGCATCGCCGGCACGCTGCCAGTTCTCCGCGAACCTGGAATCCCGGTGGTCGCCGCCTTCGGTCGCCTTCATGATCGCAAAGCGTATGTTCGGCTGGGTGGCCACCGTCTTCCAATCGATGTCGCCCTGGTGATGGCTGACATCGATACCCTGGATCGGATACCGAGATAGAGATGGATTGTTGAAGCGAAGCATGCCGAAATCGTATGCTAAATATACCGCGGATGCGACCATCAGAATTGCGGCCGCTCCGACTCCCCACCGAACTACGCTCCCCACCCATTCCTCCCGTATTTTCAGCAGCTTCTCGACTGGCTACAAGTGATTTGCGCCGGGAAAATGGCGGGCGCACCGAGCCGCCGGATCGTTCCTCGTCCCCTCTTGACCAAACGTCATTCCCGCGCCATAAAACGCGGCATGAAAACGGTTATCTGCATTATCTGCGGAAAGATTATTCGCTAGCGCAAGCGCTGGCCCGGCCGTTTTCGTCTCCCAAATAGTTTAAGATGCGAAACGCCCCGGCCCGCCGGTTGCGATATTTTCTGAACATGCATTTTGGGAGAGTGAAATGGGCGGCACGCCGGAACTGAAGCTGTACAACACGCTGACGCGGGAAAAATCGGTGTTTTCGCCGATCGATGCCGACAACGTCCGCATGTATGTCTGCGGCCCGACCGTCTATGATTTCGCCCATATCGGCAACGCCCGGCCGGTCATCGTCTTCGACGTGCTGTTCCGGCTGCTGCGCCATATTTACGGCGAGGATCACGTCACCTATGCCCGCAACATCACCGACGTCGACGACAAGATCAATGCGCGGGCGCTGAGGGATCATCCGGGCCTGCCGCTCAACGACGCGATCCGCGCGGTCACCGAAAAGACCGAGACGCAGTTTCACGCCGATGTCGCCGACCTCGGCTGCCTGGAGCCGAACGTCGAGCCGCGCGCCACCGACAATATTGAAGAGATGATCGAGATCATCGAGAAGCTGATCGTCAACGGCCATGCCTATGTCGCATCGGGCGAAGTGCTGTTCGATACCAAATCGATGGCGGATTACGGCCAGCTTTCGAAGCGCCCGCTCGACGAGCAGCAGGCCGGCGCCCGCGTTGCCGTCGATGCGCACAAGAAGAATCCCGGCGATTTCGTGCTCTGGAAACTGTCGACCCACAACGAACCCGGCTGGGAGAGCCCCTGGGGCCGCGGCCGGCCCGGCTGGCACATAGAGTGCTCGGCGATGAGCCGGCGTTATCTCGGCGATGTCTTCGACATCCATGGCGGCGGGCTGGATCTGATCTTCCCGCATCATGAAAACGAGATCGCCCAGTCGCGCTGCGCCCACGGCACCGAGGTGATGGCGAATGTCTGGATGCATAACGGCTTCGTGCAGGTGGAAGGCCGCAAGATGTCGAAATCCGAGGGCAATTTCGTCACCATCCACGATCTGCTGCACACTGAGGTCTTCGGCGGCCGTAAATGGCCGGGCGAAGTGCTGCGTCTTGCCATGCTGATGACGCATTACCGCGAGCCGATCGATTTCTCGATCAAGCGGCTGGAAGAGGCCGAACGGCTGCTCGCCAAATGGCCCGCAACGGAAGCCGGCGAGGCCGCACCGGACGAAAGCGTGCTGAACGCGCTGGCGGACGACCTCAATACTGTGGCGGCGGTGCAGGCGCTGCATGCACTGGCGCAGGCCGCCCATACCGATGCTGCCGCAGGCGCCCGTTTTGCCGCGACGGCTGCCCTCCTCGGGGTGCTGCCGAAGAAAGCCGAAATCGACGAAGCCGTCGCAGCGGCGGTCGATGCGCTGGTCGCCATGCGTTTGGAAATGCTGAAGGCGAAGAATTTTGCCGAAGCCGACAAGATCCGCGACGAGCTGACGGCGAAAGGCATTCAGCTGAAGGACGGCAAGGATCCGGCGACGGGCGAGCGGGTGACGACGTGGGAGGTGAAGCGGTGAGAGTGGTGCCTGGGCATAAGATCCCTCCCCACACAAGGGGGCAGGGCTACGACGGCGCACCACTCCGAAGCGACTTCATCGTAATTGCAAGAGGCGGCGCCACGGGAGGGGACTTCTCTCTCACATCGGCATCGCTGCGGGAGGACCTGCCATGACCACCTATGCCGGTGGCTGCCAATGCGGAGCGATCCGCTTCCGTGTCAGCGGCGAACTCAAGGATTCGTCGATCTGTCATTGCCGCATGTGCCAGAAGGCGTTCGGCGCTTATTATGCGCCGCTCGTCTCGGTGCGCGGCGCCGATTTCCAATGGACACGGGGGGAGCGGAAAAGATTCCGCTCTTCCAATTTCGTCGAGCGCGGCTTCTGCGGTGACTGCGGCACGCCGCTCACCTATGAAGCGCCAGACGGAATGGCGATTGCGGCGGGCGCCTTCGACGATCCGTCGTCCCTGCCGCCGACCATTCAATGGGGCGTGGAAGGCAAGATCGGCTTCGTCGATCACCTGCACGAACTGCCCGGAGAGCGGACCGAGGCCGATCTGACGGCAGGCTCCTTCCTGCACGAACTCGTTTCCTATCAACATCCCGACCATGACACGCACGTCTGGCCACCGGAGGATCGCGCTTGAGCGAAATGACGAAACAGGCCGGCGGATGCCAGTGCGGCGCGGTTCGTTATCGCGCCCGCGGCGAACTCGGCTATCCCCATATCTGCCACTGCCGCATGTGCCAGAAGGCGGCCGGCAACTATTTCCTGCCGCTTGCGGCCGCCATGCGCGAGGATTTCGAGCTGACGCGCGGCGCACCGAAATGGTTCCGGTCTTCGGATCTTGTGCGGCGCGGCTTCTGCGGCGATTGCGGAACGCCGCTGTTTTACGACATCCCGGGCGCTGACTTCATCAACATCACGCTCGGCTCGCTCGATGAGCCCGATGCGGTCAAGCCCGTGATGCAATCGAGCACCGGCCGCAAGATGCCCTGGTTTTACACGCTGGACGGCCTGCCGGTGGAGCCACAGCCTGAAACGCCCGACCGCGAAAACGCGATAGCAGCAAGCAACCATCAGCACCCCGACCACGACACGAAAAGCTGGCCATTCGGAGAGAGCCTATGACGGATAGAATAAGAACAGGCGGATGCCAGTGCGGCGCCGTGCGCTTCCGCATCTCAGGCAAGCTGGGGCGACCCTCGATCTGCCATTGCCGCATGTGCCAGAAGCAGTTCGGCGGCTTCTTCTCCGCGCTGGTCACTGCACCCGAAGAAGGAATGGAGTGGACGCGCGGCGAGCCGAGCTACTTTCAGTCCTCCGTCAATATCGCCCGCGGCTTCTGCAGCAATTGCGGCACGCCGATGACCTATCGTCATCCTGGGGGCCTGGAGCTTGCAATCGGCACGTTCGACGACCGCGGCGATCTCGCGCCGCAGATCCAGGTCAATTACGACTCCCGCCTGCCTTGGGTCGAGACGATCTTCGAAGCCCCGGTGCACAAGGACCCGGATTTCTATGCCCGACAGGAGGCCATCATCTCCTTTCAGCATCCCGATCACGATACCCAAGTCTGGCCCGAAAAAGGCGTGAAGATATGACCGAAATCCTGCGCACCCTCTATCCTGAAATCCAAGCCTATGCCTCCGGTCACCTCGATGTCGGCGACGGCCATGTGATCTATTGGGAGCGTTCGGGAACACCCGGCGCCAAGCCCGCCGTCTTCCTGCATGGCGGTCCGGGCGGCGGCTTCTCGCCCGCACACCGCCGGCTGTTCGATCCGGCCCTCTACGACGTCATGCTGTTCGACCAGCGCGGCTGCGGCCGGTCGACACCGCATGCCGACCTCAATGCCAACACGACCTGGGACCTCGTCGCCGATATCGAGCGCCTGCGCGAAATGGCCGGCGTCGAGACCTGGCAGGTGTTTGGCGGCTCCTGGGGCTCGACGCTGGCGCTCGCCTATGCCGAAAAGCATCCGGAGCACGTCTCCGAGCTCATCCTGCGCGGCATCTATACGCTGACCAAAGCCGAGCTCGACTGGTACTATCAATTCGGCGTCTCGGAGATGTTCCCGGACAAGTGGGAGCGCTTCATCGCTCCGATCCCGCCGGAAGAGCGGCATGAGATGATGCAGGCCTATCATCGCCGCCTGACGCATGTGGACAGAAACGTGCGCCTTGCGGCCGCGCAGGCCTGGAGCATCTGGGAAGGCGAAACGATTACGCTGCTGCCGGAAGCCTCGACGAGCGGCAAGTTCGAGGAGCCGGAATTCGCCTATGCATTCGCCCGCATCGAGAACCATTTCTTCGTCAATGCCGGCTGGATGGACGAAGGACAGCTGATCCGCGACGCCGGCAGGCTCAAGGATATTCCCGGCGTCATCGTGCATGGCCGCTACGACATGCCCTGCCCGGCCAAATATGCCTGGCTGCTGCACAAGGCCTGGCCGAAGGCAGAGTTCCACCTGATCGAAGGTGCCGGCCACGCCTATTCGGAGCCCGGGATTCTCGATCGGCTGATCCGGGCGACGGACAAGTTCGCCGGGAAGCGGGACTGATTGCCCTGAACGGGTCGCCCCTCACCCAGGCCCTCTTCCGGCGCGCGGGGAGAGGTGGCGGCAGCCGGATGAGGGGCAGCATACGCATTGCAACAACACCCGCCCGCCGGGAGGAAACGACATGAAAGAACGCATCTACCTCTTCGACACGACGCTCCGGGACGGGCAGCAGACGCCCGGCATCGATTTTTCCGTCGAGGACAAGATTGCGATCGCCGCCATGCTGGACGAGTTCGGCCTCGACTACGTCGAGGGCGGCTATCCCGGCGCCAATCCGACCGATACTGCCTTTTTCAGCGAGAAGCGCACCAGCCAGGCGAGCTTCGTCGCCTTCGGCATGACGAAGCGGGCGGGCGTTTCGGTCTCCAACGATCCGGGTCTTGCCGGTCTGCTGCAGGCAAAATCCGACGGCATCTGTTTCGTTGCCAAGAGCTGGGATTACCACGTCGCGGTGGCGCTCGGCTGCACCAACGAGGAAAATCTCGAATGCACCGCCGAAAGCGTCAAGGCGGCGGTCGGCGCCGGCAAGGAGGCGATCGTCGATTGCGAGCACTTCTTCGATGGCTTCAAGGCCAACCCGGCCTATGCGCTCGCCTGCGCCAAGACCGCCTATGACAGCGGCGCCCGCTGGGTCGTGCTCTGCGACACCAATGGCGGCACGCAGCCGCCGGAAATCCGTGCCATCGTCGAGGCGGTGATCGCAGCCGGCGTGCCCGGCCGCTGTCTCGGCATCCATGCCCATAACGACACCGGCCAGGCGGTCGCCAATTCGCTTGCTGCGGTCGAAGCCGGCGTCCGGCAGATCCAGGGCACGTTGAACGGCATCGGCGAGCGCTGCGGCAATGCCAACCTGGTGACGCTGATCCCGACCCTGGCGCTGAAGAGTGCTTATAACACACGGTTCGAAACGGCGATCGACGAGGAGCGGCTGCTCAACCTCACCCGGCTCTCGCATGCTTTCGACGAGCTGCTCAACCGCTCGCCCGATCACCAGATGCCCTATGTCGGCGCTTCCGCCTTCGCCACCAAGGCCGGCATCCACGCATCGGCGCTGCTGAAGGACCCGAAGACCTATGAACATGTGCCGCCGGAAAGTGTCGGCAACTTCCGCAAGGTCATGGTCTCCGACCAGGGCGGCAAGGCGAACTTCATCAATGCGCTGAAGCGGCGCGGCATCACGGTCGCCAAGGACGATCCGAAACTCGACCTCTTGATCTCGATCGTCAAGGAACGGGAATCCATCGGCTACGCCTATGAGGGCGCCGATGCGAGCTTCGAGCTGCTGGCACATCGCACGCTTGGCACGATCCCGGAATTCTTCACCATCGAAGGCTTCCGGGTGATGATCGAGCGCCGCTTCGACAGTCTCGGCCGCGTGAAGATCGTCTCGGAGGCGGTGGTCAAGATCACCATCGACGGACAGACGCTGATGTCGGTTGCCGATGCCGAAGGCCCGGTCAACGCGCTCGACCTGGCACTGCGCAAGGATTTCGGCAAGTACCAGCACGAGATCGACGATCTGGTGCTTGCCGATTTCAAGGTGCGCATCCTCAATGGCGGCACGGAGGCGATCACCCGCGTGCTGATCGAATCCACCGACAGCGACGGCGTGCGCTGGTGGACAGTCGGCGTCTCTGAGAACATCATCGACGCCTCGTTCCAGGCGCTGATGGATTCCGTCATCTACAAGCTGATGAAGAACCGCCAGCTCGCCGGCAAGATCGCGGCGGAATAAACCTTTCCACCGGTTCAGCGGCGCTGCCGGCGCCGCCGACTTTCGACTGCTGAGTTTTCGGCTGATCGTCCGTTGGTGTTCGCCATCGCGTGGTCTTTGCTTCAAATACTCTCACCATTCATTCAACGAAATGAATTGGCCTATTCACGGCGCTTAAGCTAGGCCGGATCAGAAGAAGAACAAAGATGGAAACACCCGATGTCGACCGATGCATCCGTTCCCTTGGCCAAGAACGAAGATAGTCCGCGCGGTTTCGCCTTCGCGCTGACGGCCTATCTGCTCTGGGGCTTCCTGCCGTTCTACATGAAGGCGGTGGCGCATATCCAGCCGGCCGAAGTCATCGCCCACCGCATCGTCTGGTCGCTGCCGCTGGCCGGTATCGTGTTGATCGTGCTCGGGCGCACCGGAGATATCAGCGCAGCATTGCGTTCGCCGCGCATGGTGGCGATGGGAGCGCTGACAGCGTCGCTGATCACCGTCAACTGGGGCACCTATGTCTGGGCGATCGGCGCCGGCCACTCGCTCGATGCGGCACTCGGCTATTTCATCAATCCGCTGTTCAGCATCTTCCTCGGCGCGGTGCTCCTCAAGGAGAAGCTGCAGCCGCTGCAGATCGCGGCAATTGCCCTTGCTGCGCTGGCGGTCGCCATTCTCGCCTTCGACAGCGGCGGCATTCCGTGGGTGGCGCTGACGCTGGCGGTCAGCTGGGGTTTTTACGCCTTGCTCCGCAAGACGCTGCCGCTCGGCCCAAACCAGGGTTTCTTCCTCGAGGTGCTGATCCTGAGCGTGCCCGCCCTCGTCTACATCCTCTATCTCGAACTCGGCAGCGGCCAGGGGCACCTTTACCGCACCGGCCTCGCCGACACGACCCTGCTGCTCGGCTGCGGTGTCGTCACCGCCGTGCCGCTGATGATCTATGCCAATGGCGCCAAGCTCCTGAAGCTGTCGACGATCGGCATCATGCAGTATATCGCCCCGACAATGATCTTCCTGATCGCCGTCTTCGCCTTTCAAGAGCCGCTCGGCACGGCGCGCATGATCGCCTTTCCGCTGATCTGGGCGGGGCTGTTCTTCTATAGCTGGTCGATGCTGAAGGGAAGCCGCGGGCGCTGAAGCGACGGGCGCCGAAGGCGCCGGCCTGTGCCCACTTACATCTTCGAAATTACCGCGTCCTCACCGTCGCGATCGGCGGCGAGCTGGGCTGCCTGGGCCATGATCGCCGGAATGATGCCGGAGATGTCTTCGACGATGAGTGGCTGCACCCGGTGGGCGGTGTGCAGAAAACCTTCGTCGGTCATATGGCGCATCAGTTCCATCATCGGATCCCAGAAACCGTTGATGTTGGCAAAGACCATCGGCTTCTCGTGGCGGCCGAGCTGCGCCCAGGTCATGATCTCAACGATCTCCTCCAGCGTGCCGATGCCGCCCGGCAGCGCGACGAAGGCATCGGAGCGCTCGAACATCGTATGTTTGCGCGCATGCATGTCAGGGGTTACAATGAGTTCGTTGAGCTGACCGAGCGAATGGCGAGTCGCTTCCATATCGATCAGGAACTCCGGGATGATCCCAGTCACCTGACCGCCGCCTGAAAGCACCCCGCTTGCAACCGCGCCCATGATGCCTTTGGTACCCCCGCCATAGACGAGGCGCAGGCCGTATTCGGCGATCTCTCTTCCGAGAGCACGCCCGGCCGTCATGTGGGAAGGATCGCGTCCCGGCCTTGAGCCGCAGTAAACGCAGATGGATCGAATCGATACAGATTGTTCGGTCATAGAGGCGAAACAACTATTTCATTTCAATGCAGTCAAGAAAATTGACTGAAAAGCTGCATGCCTAGCTTGCCTAATTCCTTTGAATGCTTGTGAAAAGCAACGGGAATCGCTAGCAATTTTCGGTACTACGGCAAATTGCCGCCTTGGGAGACATAATGATGAAGAACCGTGCCGGCTTGCTGGCCCTTGCAGTGCTCGTAATCGCAACCCTACTGATGGTGTTCGTCGTCATGCCGCGCATCGGCGGCGATGCAACCAAAGTCGGCGACGCCATCAACCAAGCGAGCACGGAGCTGAAGAACACGGTTAACGAAGCGGCAAAGACATCGCGCTCTCCTGCTGCGGTGGCTGATCAGCTGGGCCGTCTTTCGGCCGATGCCGGCGTGGCGCTCGGTGAGCTCAAGGCGCTGTTTGCCGACGGCAAAGGTCCGGCCATCGATGTCTTCACCGCCGCCAAGTCCAAGACGATCAATGCGCTCACCGCACTTGCCGGCTTCACCATTCCCGAGGGCGTCGATCCCGCAACGCAAGCCGTTGCCACAAAGGCCAAGGAAGGTGGCGCCAAAGCGCTCGCCATCGTGCAGTCGCTGCCGGAAAACATCACCGATGCGCTTGCCGCAATCGCCAGGGCCGAGGCGGCGCTGACCGGCGCGCCCGAGCCCGCCGCGGCGGCGGCGAATGCCGGCCCGAAACTTCCCGCCTTCGACGTCCTGCGCGTCGAGCCTGACGGTTCGACCGTCATCGCCGGTTCCGCCGAGCCGAACGGCAAGCTCGAAGTGCTCGACGGTGAAAAGGTGGTGACGACGGCCGATGTCGGTCCGAGCGGCGATTTCGCCGCCGTCCTCGACAATCCGCTTCCGGCCGGCGACCACCAGCTCGTGCTGAAGGTGACGGGCAAGGATGGCAAGACCACGCTTTCCGAAGAGGTCGCGACCGTTTCCGTGCCGAAGGACGGCAATGGCGCCAACCTGCTCGCCATGGTCTCCAAGCCCGGCACCGCAAGCCGCATCATCACGGCGCCGACGGGCGGAACCGAAGTCGCCGACGCCTCCAATCCGGGGCTGCCGCCAGCGGATAAGCCGGCAACCGGCGAGACCGCGGCAGCCGATGCCCCGGCCGCGACAGCTGCCCCGAGCGGTGAGCTGGCGCTGCAGACGCCTGGCCTGCCCAACGCCGCCGCCGGCGGCACGGCAGCAGCCTCGGCCGCTCCCGGCGCGGCGGAATCCGACAAGGCCACCGCGCCTGACGTGATGGTCAACGCCGTCGAGATCGAGGGCAACAAGATCTTCATCGCCGGCACGGCGCGCGCCAACGCCAAGGTCCTCGGTTATGCCGACGACAACCTCGTCGGCCAGGATACAGCCGGTGCCGACGGACATTTCATTATCGACGGCGTGATGGCGCTCTCGGTCGGCGACCACAAGATTCGCGTCGATGTCGTCGATCCCGCGGGCAAGGTGATCGTGCGCGCGGCAGTGAATTTCAATCGCCCGGCAGGCGATCAGGTGAGGGTTGCCGCTCAATCCGGTCCCGTCGACGTGAACGGGGCTTCGTCGATGGTACCGCTCGACGAAGGTGAGCTCGGCAAGCGCAAGGCCGAGGCCGGCAAAGCCTTCGGCCTGCTGAAGGGGCTGTTTGCCGATGGCAAGCTGCCGGGCGCCGAACAGCTTGCGGCGGCGCGCTCGGCGACGGAGTTCGCGCTGCGCTCGCTCGTTGACTTCCGCCCGGCCGCCGATGCGTCCGACCCCATCAAGCAAGCCTCCGGCGCTGCCTCGCAGACCGCTTCCAATGCGTTGAAAATCCTGCAGGGGCTGCCGCAGGAAGCGAAGTCCGTCGGCGCCGCGCTCGACCGGCTCGGCGCGCTGATCGCCGACCTCACCGCAGCACCCGCGCCGGCCGCACCCGCATCCGCGGCACCGGCTGCCAACGAGGCTGCCGGCAACCAGCCGAAGACGATCGAACAGGCACCGCTGACGGCCGACAACGCGGCGGTCATCATTCGCCGCGGCGACACGCTGTGGCAGATCTCGCGCCGGACCTATGGCCTCGGCGTGCGCTACACGACGATCTACATCGCCAACGAGGACAAGATCATCGATCCCGACCGCATCCGCCCCGGCCAGATCTTCGGTCTGCCGAAGGATGCCTTGCCGAATGCCGAGGAACTGCACCGCAAACGTCTTTCCGACCGGCATCTCTAAACATAGCAGAACAACATGATCGGGCCGGGCGGGATAACCGCCCGGCCCGGCTTTTCCTGAACCCTGCATTTGTTGTATTCATCCGCCCGGCACCCTATCTGGCGGTGACAGGGAAACGCTTTCGAGCATGTCCCGCTCGCGCTTTGCCAGCATCAATACAGGCGACCAAGGCAATCCCGACCGGGCTGGAGAGACGCATGGCAAACGGCAAAACTGTCTCGGAATCCCACCTGCTCAGCACGCTTCTCAACCTCTGGCCCTATATGTGGCCGGCCGGCCGGCCCGACCTCAAGATGCGCGTCGTCTGGGCCTCGGTCTATCTGCTGGTCTCCAAATTCGTCCTTTTGCTCGTCCCCTATTTCTTCAAGTGGTCGACCGACGCACTGAACGGCAGGATGGACCTTGCCGGCGCGGTACCGCCGCTCCTTGCCGGCGCCATCGCCCTTGTGATCGCCTACAACGTCACCCGGCTGATCCAGCTCGGCCTCAACCAGCTGCGCGACGCGCTCTTTGCCAGCGTCGGGCAACATGCGGTGCGCCAGCTCGCCTACAGGACCTTCGTGCACATGCACGAGCTGTCGCTGCGTTTCCATCTGGAACGCAAGACCGGCGGTCTGTCGCGCATCATCGAGCGCGGCACCAAGGGCATCGAGACGATCGTGCGCTTCACGATCCTCAATTCGGTGCCAACGGTCATCGAATTCCTGCTGACGGCCGCGATCTTCTGGTGGGGTTACGGATTTTCCTATCTCGCCGTCACCACCTTTACGGTCTGGGCCTATATCTGGTTCACGATCCGCGCATCCGACTGGCGCATCGCCATCCGCCGGTCGATGAACGACAGCGATACAGACGCCAACACCAAGGCGATCGACTCCCTCCTCAACTTCGAGACCGTCAAATATTTCGGCAACGAGGAGATGGAAGCCAAACGCTTCGACAAATCGATGGAGCGCTACGAGAAGGCGGCGACCGATGTCTGGACCTCGCTCGGCTGGCTGAACTTCGGCCAGGGCGTTATTTTCGGCATCGGCACGACGATCATGCTGGTGCTGTCGGCGCTGGCCGTCCAGCGCGGCGAGCAGACGGTTGGCGATTTCGTCTTCGTCAATTCGATGCTGCTGCAGCTTTCCGCGCCACTCAATTTCATTGGCTTCGTCTACCGCGAAATCCGCCAGGGGCTGACGGATATCGAGCAGATGTTCGATCTCCTGGAGGTGAAGGCCGAGGTCAACGACGCGCCCGACGCGACAGAACTTAGGATCGGCCAGGGCGCGATCTCCTTCAAGGACGTGCACTTCGCCTACGATCCGGCCCGTCCGATTCTCAAGGGGATTTCCTTCGACGTGCCGGCCGGCAAGACGGTCGCCGTCGTCGGCCCGTCGGGTGCGGGCAAATCGACGCTGTCGCGCCTGCTCTATCGTTTCTACGATATTCAGAGCGGCACGATCACGGTCGACGGCCAGGATATCCGCACGGTGACGCAGAAGAGCCTGCGCTCGGTGATCGGCATGGTGCCGCAGGATACCGTGCTCTTCAACGACACCGTTGCCTACAACATCCGCTACGGCCGCACGTCGGCCAGCGATAGCGAGGTCTTTGCCGCGGCCGAGGTGGCGCAGATCGCGCATTTCATCGAAACGCTGCCAGAGGGTTTCGAAACGAAAGTCGGCGAGCGCGGACTCAAGCTTTCGGGCGGCGAGAAGCAACGGGTGGCGATCGCCCGCACCATCCTCAAGGCGCCGCCGATTCTCATCCTCGACGAAGCGACATCAGCGCTCGACACGACGACGGAACGGGAAATCCAGACGGCGCTCGACGTGGTTTCGAAGAACCGGACGACGCTGGTCATCGCCCACCGGCTGTCCACCGTCATCAGCGCCGACGAGATCATCGTGTTGAAAAGCGGCGAGATTGCCGAGCGCGGAACGCATGCCGCACTGCTCGATGAAAACGGTCTCTATGCCTCGATGTGGAACCGCCAGCGCGAGGCCACACAGGCCGAGGAGCACCTGAAACAGGTGCGCGAAAGCGACGATATGGGCGTGGTCGCGCGGCTTGCGCCAGCGAACTGATTGGGGAACCAGACGCCGATACAGGCTTTTGTTGTTCAGAACCCCGGCGGTCGAACGGGGGTCGGGGCCGCAGCATTGCCCCGGCGGCGGTTTTTCGCTAACCAGCAAAAAACGACAACGCAAGGAGACCGGCAGCCATGAGCCTGTTCAACACGGTTCGCAACACGATCGTCCCCGTGCACAAGGAGGGTTATCCCTTCGTGGCCGCCTTCTTCGTCGCCTCGCTGATCCTCGGATGGATCTTCAAGCCGCTCTTCTGGATCGGCATGATCTTCACGCTATGGTGCGCCTATTTCTTTCGCGATCCCGAGCGCGTGACCCCGCAGGACGACGATCTGGTGATTTCTCCCGCCGACGGCAGGGTCTCGGCGATCCAGATGGTGACCCCGCCGGCCGAGCTCGATCTCGGCTCCGAGCCGATGCTGCGCATCTCGGTATTCATGAACGTCTTCAACTGCCATGTGAACCGGGCGCCGATGCGCGGGCGCATCGCCAGCATCAACTACCGCTCCGGCAGCTTCGTCAACGCCGAGCTCGACAAGGCCAGCGAGGACAATGAGCGCAACGGCCTGGTGATCGAAACCCGCCACGGCCAGATCGGCGTCGTCCAGATCGCCGGCCTCGTGGCGCGGCGTATCCTCTGCTGGGTAAACCCCAACGAGCCGGTGGATGCCGGCGAGCGCTTCGGGTTGATCCGTTTCGGCTCCCGGCTAGACGTCTTCCTGCCGGCCGGTGCGGCGCCACGTGTCGCGCTCGGCCAGACGGCGATCGCCGGAGAAACCGTCATCGCCGAATTCGCCTCCGCCAAGGGTCCCGTCATCAGCCGCCGCAGCTAGGTTTAGATTGGAACGCGATATGGAAACGCCTTTTCCGCCCTTCGAGCCCAATGGTCCGGATGATTCCGCCCGCGGCCCGCGTCTGCGTGAGATCCCGCTCCGTCTCGTCTTTCCGAACCTCATCACCATTCTGGCAATCTGCGCCGGGCTGACCGGCATCCGGCTGGCTTTCGAAAATCGCTACGAGCTCGCCGTCGCCATGGTGCTCGTCGCCGCCTTCCTCGACGGCATCGACGGGCGGGTGGCACGGCTGATGAAGGCGACCTCGAAGTTCGGCGTGCAAATGGATTCGCTTGCCGATATCGTCAATTTCGGCGTCGCGCCCGCCCTCGTCGTCTATGTCTTCGCGCTCGACCAGGCGCGCTCGCTCGGCTGGATCGCGGCGCTGATCTATGCGATCGCCGCCGGACTGCGCCTTGCCCGCTTCAACGTTATGGCCGAACGCGAGAACAAGGCGAGCTGGCAATCGGAATATTTCGTCGGCGTGCCGGCGCCGGCCGGCGCCATGCTGGTGCTGCTACCGGTCTATCTCGGCTTCCTTGGCATCGCGACCGACCGCACCTTCGCCTTCGTCTCGTCGATCTACACCGTGTTCATCGCCTTCCTGTTGATCAGCCGGCTGCCCGTCTGGTCGGGCAAATCGGAGGGCAACCGGCTGCGGCGCGATCTCGTGCTGCCGATGATGCTTGGCGTCGTACTCTATGTGGCTCTGCTGATGAGCTACACCTGGGAGGTGATGGTGTTTACCGTGGCCGCCTATCTCGTATCGCTTCCTTTCGGCGCGCGGAAATGGCGGCGGAAATATGGGACGCTGACGATCGAGGAGCCCGGCGTCGGCGACGATGATATCGGCCGTCACATCTGATCTTCCGGCATTTCCTGGTCTCTCTCCCGTTGAAATGCTTCTCCCCTTGTTCTCGCCTATTCCCGGAAAACGTGCGCTTCTTCCGGGAAAGCCATGAGCTTTCCCCGGGGAAAACGGCTGCGCAGTTTTTTTGGAACCGCTTCCTTCAGTAAGTATTAACCAACGTAGGCTTCAGTTAAGCCTCGCGAATTATGGTGGGCGTTCACAATTCCTGATAAGCGACGCCGCCGATTTGTCGCTATTTCTGGCGAAACTGCAAAAATAAAATATCCAGGGAAGAACCACGTAAAGGAGAGTATCCGTGACTTCGCAGAAGAATAGTACCGGTGAACAGCAGACGGCCAAGCCGGACCTCGCCGCCAACTATCGCCCCGTCGGCCTGAAGGCCGTTGCCGCGGCATCGCTGATGGCAAAGAACAAGCCGGAGAGCGTCAAGAAATCCGCTTGAAGCGCCGAGCTTCGAACTGCCGTCACCTGCGCTTCACCTTCCAGTTTCCGGCATGCCGTTGCCCCAAGACTGCGGCATATTTCTAAAGCGTCGTGATCTTGCGGATTCGCTTCTTGCGCTATGGGTCTTTGTTCTCAGGCATGTCGTTGCCGCAAAACCGCTACGCGCTTTTTGCGCGACGCCGTGACATCGCGAATGAGCCGAACAGACCACCGTGCCAGAGGCGGCCGATAGCGTTTCAGAAAAAGCTGAGCTGGCCGTTATTCGGCCTTTGCTTCTCGGCTGGCTTGAGCGGCCGTTCGATGACGACCGGCTCCTGCAGATCAGGCCCCATATTGGCAACCTTGTTGACCTTGTCGGAGACCGGTACGGCCTCGAAGAAATCGTCCTGAACGGGCTGCGTCAGGTCGGCCACCTCACGCGGTTCCTGCGTCCTGCAATCGAGCCAGCGCGAGAAGTCCTCCGGCTTGATGACGACAGGCATGCGATCGTGGATCGCCGAGACGCCCGCATTGGCCGACGTCGTCAGGATCGCGCCGGTATCGACCTCCGAGCCATCGGCCGAGGACCAAGTTTCCATCAGCCCGGCAAAGGCGACGATCCCGCCGTGACGCGGCCTGATCCAATAGGCCTGCGGCTTGCCGCCGCTTTCCTTCGGCGGACGATGCCATTCATAAAAACCCGAGGCCGGAATGAGCACGCGGCGATGACGCATCGCCGCCCGAAACGAGGCCTTGCCGATCGCCGTCTCGGCGCGGGCATTGATCAGCAGCGGAAATTCCTTCGGGTCCTTGACCCAGGCCGGGGTAAAACCCCAGCGCACCAGCACCGCGCGCCGGTCGGCCAGGTTGCTGCCTCGCTCCCTGCCCTCACCTGCTATAACGACGAGGATCGGCTGCGTCGGGGCGATGTTGTAGCGCGCCGGAAAATCGCCGAGATCGACACCGGAGAGGAAATTGCTTAGCTCTGCGCTGGAACTTGTCAGGGCGAAACGTCCACACATCGGCCTGTCTTTGCACCCGGCTCGAGTCCGGTCAAGGCGCCTGAGCATGCCGCGCAAGACTGTACAGGAATTTCACGACAAGAACATGCCGCGACCAAAGAGCGAGCGCGTTGCGCTTGTGCGGCATGCTTCAGTCCCTCGGCGCAAAGAGAATGACGCTCGCCCCGGCAAGGCAGATCAATCCGCCGCCGATATCATAACGATCGGGAACGCGGCCTTCGACCAGCCACAGCCAGAACAGCGACGCGAGAATATAGATGCCGCCATAGGCTGCGAAGGCTCGGCCGGCCGCTTCGCTCGGCACCAGCGTCAGAAGCCAGGCGAAAAGCGCGAGCGACATCATGCCCGGCGCCAGCCACCAGACGGGCTTTTCGAGCTTCAGCCACGCCCAGAAGGCGAAGCAGCCGGCAATCTCGAAAACGGCGGCAAAGGCATAGATGATATAGGTCACGCAAAGCCCTTTCGAAAATCTGGAATCTTTGTTGCACACATGTCGTCATCACGGGAACCGCTGCACCGCCTTTCGGGCCTTGTCTTCCGAGCCGACCCACACAAAAATTGCGGAAGCCGGGCAGCGGCGGCATGCAACAATCGGTCCATGCGATAGAATCGATCGTCACAACGAGGGCAGTCTTATGATCTCCACCGCCGAAGCCGCCTCCTCCGCCATTCTCGAACGCGACGGGCGATTTTTGCTGGTGTTGCGACGCAACCCGCCTTCCGCCGACATGTATGCCTTTCCAGGTGGGCGCGCCGAGCCGGGCGAAACGCCGGAGCAGACGGCGCTGCGGGAATTCCGCGAGGAAACCGGCATCTCGGCACATAATCCGCGGCTGTTTTCGACCTATGACCTGAAGACGCACGGGCCGGACGGCAGCATCAAGAGCCATTTCTTCCTGTCGGTCTTTCGCGTCGAGGCCGACCGGGACATAGTGGCGGAAGCCGCCGACGATGCAGCGGCGCTGGGCTGGTACACGGTGGATGAAATTCGGCGATTGCCCGTGCCGCAGAGCGTGCTCGAATGCGCGGAACGGCTGGCACCGGATGATTATCGGCCAACCGGCCGATAATCATCCTATTCTGAATTAAGTTTAGAGCACGATGTCATCCGAAAACCGCTGGCACTTTTCGGCATCATGCTCTGGCGGGCGGCGAATAGAAGTGGAAAATTTCAAGCGCGCCTTGTTGCCGTCATGCTCAACGTATCAACTGGGAGCATGATTCCCGTTCGACGCGTTGTTCTGTCCCTGCTCGTGCTCGCCGGCCCCACCATGGCTCAGGGTAAGAACACGCCGCCTCCACAGGAGGAGGAAGTTGCGCCGCCGGCCGTGATCGTACCCTATGACGACAAGCTCGCGCGGCTCGCCGAAGTGCTGGGTTCGGTGCATTATCTGCGAACCCTCTGCAAGGCGGCGGGCGGTGATGAGTGGCGAAAGGGCATGCAGCAGCTGCTTGATTCGGAGGCCGGCAACGAACCGCCACGCAAGGAAAGGCTCACGGCAGCCTTCAATCGCGGCTATCGCGCCTTCGCCTCGGTCTATACGGATTGCACCCCGGCGGCCATCGTGGCAGAAGAGCGCTACCGTAACGAAGGTGCAACACTTGCCACAGAAATTACCTCGCGCTTTGGAAATTAACGTTTAATTAACCTGTTTTCGCATGCGGACGTGTCGTTTTGGGAAAAGGCTGTTAGTGTTGTTAACGGTGCAGTAAGAGATGAGAAGTTCTGAGGAAAAGACAATGGAAGCAAGCCTCAACGAGATCGACGACATGATCGTCCACGAAAAGATGCAGGCGGCTCTGGAGTACCAGAACGAGGCTTGGGCCGACGGCATGGCCGACGGGATCGAGCCTGAGATCATTGCTGATGCCGCCATCGCGCATGCACTGCGCGAGACCATTAGATTGCACGGGGAAAACAGCGCCGAAGCTCTGCTTGATTCGCTGCGCGACCGTATGCTTGCCGGCGAATTCTCCGCCAACCGCACCCTGCAATAATTATTATCAGAGAGTTCGATGCGCATCGGTAAAGAGAAAGTTTCGCGAATTCCGCTCGCGCCGGTGATGCTTGCATTCAGCCTTGCCGCCGGCAGTCTCGCCCTTGCGCCCTCGGCCTATGCGCTTTCCGAACTGCACAAGATCCCCGGCCAGCCGAACGATCAGCCGGCACAGGGAAGTGCCCAAGGGCAGAGCCAGCCGCAGGGCGGCACCCCGGGCGTTCCCATGGCCGATCCGCTGGTCAACAGCCAGAACGTCGACAAAACGCCGGGCACGCAAGACAATTCCAAGCCCGTCGAGGTGATCCACGACATCAGCAAGGCGCCTGAGCCGGTGCGCAAGATGCGTCAGCAGATCGTCGAGGCGGCCGCCTCCGGCGATCTCGAACGGCTACGTCCGCTGATGGGCGCCGGCGCAGAACAGACGCAGGTAACCGTCGGCGAGCCTACAGACGATCCGATCGGCACGCTGAAGGATCTCTCCGGCGATCCCGATGGGGACGAAATCCTCGCCATCATGCTCGACATCGTCTCGACCGGCTTCGTGCATGTCGGCCAGGGCACACCCGAAGACATGTATGTCTGGCCCTATTTCGCCGAGAAAGATTTGAAATCGCTGACGCCGCCGGAACGCGTCGAACTGCTGCGCATCGTCACCGCCGGCGATCTGTCCGACATGCAGGAATTCGGCGGATATAATTTCTACCGCCTCGGCATTACGCCCGACGGCAAATGGAAATTCTTTACGGCAGGCGACTGACGCCCCACGCAAGCCGCATGGCGCTTGCGATCCACCTTATGAAGTCATACCTCTGAGCGATCACCAACGCGACAGGTTCCGCCATGCCATCCGTATTCCTGAAAGACCGCTCATTGCTCTCCGTCGGCGGCGCGGACGCTCAATCCTTCCTGCAGAACCTGATCACTACCGATATCGCCTCGCTTGCTTCAGACGAGGCGCGGCCCGGGGCGCTGCTGACGCCGCAGGGTAAGATCCTGTTCGACTTCATGATCTGGCAGGGCGGCGACGGCTATGTGATCGAAACCGATGTTGGCCAGCGCGATGCGCTGCTGAAGCGGCTGACAATTTACAGGCTGCGGGCCGCCGTCACGCTTGCGCCAGTCGCCGAAGAAGGCGTCAGCGTTTGCTGGGGCGAAGGTGCCGATGGAATCAGGGACGCCGGGGGCGCCCGGGACAGCCAGGGCGTCCGGGACAGCCAGGGCGTCCGGGACAGCCGCTTCACCAAGGCCGGCATCACCCTGACCCGCCGGCCGGGACGGCACGGTGATGGCGCTGAGGCGCTCTACGACGCGTTGCGCATCGTCCACGGCATTGCGATATCGGGATCGGACTTTGCGCTGCAGGATGCCTTTCCGCATGACGTGCTGATGGATCTGAACGGCGGCCTCTCCTTCAAAAAGGGCTGCTATGTCGGACAGGAAGTGGTTTCACGCATGCAGCACCGCGGCACCGCGCGCCGGCGCGTCGTCACGGTATCCGCCGCAGTGGCTCTGCCGGCGACGGGCACCGCGATCACTGCTGCCGGCAAGGCAGTGGGCACACTCGGCTCCGTCGAGGGCGGCAGCGGCCTTGCGATCGTGCGCATCGACCGCGCCGGCGCGGCGATGTCGGAAGGCACGCCGCTGCTGGCCGGCGAAACGCCGGTTTCTCTCGCCCTGCCGCCATGGTCCGGCCTTGTTTTCCCCACCAGCGCCGACGAGGCCAGCGCGTGACGACTAAGGCTCCGCGCGCCTGGCAACGCATGCTGTCCGGACGCAGGCTCGACCTGCTCGATCCCTCGCCGCTTGATGTCGAACTCGCCGACATAGCCCATGGGCTCGCGCGCGTCGCCCGCTGGAACGGCCAGACGTCGGGCGATCATGCTTTTTCGGTGGCGCAGCACAGTCTCGTCGTCGAAGATATTTTCCGCCGCTTCAACAATGCCCGGGCGGAGGAATGCCTGATGGCGCTGCTGCACGACGCGCCCGAATATGTGATCGGAGACATGATCTCGCCGTTCAAATCGGTGGTCGGCGGCGGCTACAAGACGGTGGAAATGCGACTCGAGGCGGCCATACACCTGCGCTTCGGCCTGCCGCCGCATCCCACGCGCGAGCTCAAGGAGCGAATCAAGAAGGCCGACACGATTGCCGCCTATTTCGAGGCGACGGTGCTTGCCGGTTTCACGCCGGCCGAGGCGCAAAAATTCTTCGGCCAGCCGCGCGGCGTCAGCAGGGAAATGTTGATGATCGAACCGCTTCCGGCAGTGGAAGCGCAACGGCTGTTCTGTGAGCGCTTCGCGGCGATCGAGGCCGAGCGGGAGATCGGATCGTGAGCTTCATCGTCGTCTCGCCGCTGTCACGCATCGCCGAATTGGCGGTGCGCCACAAGGCCCGCGACATGATCAGCCTGATCGCCAAGGAACAGGCCTTTCACCGGCCGGGCGTGATCGCGCCCGAACGCCATCTGACGCTTGCAATGAACGACATCACGTTCAAGGGCACCGGCGGTCTCGTGGCGCCTGATGAATCGCATGTGCAGGGGATTATCGAGTTTGCCGCATCGTGGCGACAGGAGACGCCGCTGCTCATCCATTGCTGGATGGGCGTGTCGCGATCCCCGGCCGCCGCTCTCATCGCCGCATTGTCGCTCGCACCGGATCAGAGCGAGGAAGAACTGGCCCAGCGGCTGCGCGCAGCCTCGCCTTTCGCGACGCCGAATACCCGGCTGATCGAGATCGGCGACACCTTGCTTGACCGCGGCGGCCGGCTGGTCGCGGCCGTACGGGCAATCGGGCGCGGCGCCGATGCCGACGGCAATGCGCCCTTCTTGCTTGGGATCCGGGACGCCGCCTGCGGTTGACGCTGCCGCCGGCTGCTCCATCTTGCCCTCGACCACGCACAATCCGCAGGGCCAAATCATGGAACAACAAGCAGCCGACGTCTTTCTTGCCACCCGCACGGCACTGAGCCAGGCAAGCGCGCTCGCAGTCCAGTATTCCTTTTCCATCCTCGGAGCGGTAATCCTGCTCGTCGTTGGCTGGACGCTGGCCGGCTTCGTCAGCCGCTGGGCCTATGAAGGCCTGTCGCGCATCCATGGCATCGACGAGACATTGGCGCGCTTCTTCACCAATGTCATCCGCTATGCACTGCTGATCCTGGTGTTCATCACCGTGCTCGGCCAATTCGGCGTCCAGACTGCCTCGATCATCGCCGCCCTCGGCGCAGCCGGCCTGGCGATCGGGCTGGCGCTGCAAGGGACGCTGCAGAATATTGCGGCCGGCATCATGCTGCTGATCCTCAGACCGTTCCGCGTCGGCGAATATATCGAGACCAGCAGCGTCACCGGCACGGTGCGCGAGATCGGGTTGTTTGCGACGGAACTCAGGACCGGCGACGGGCTCTATCGGCTGGCACCGAATTCGACGCTCTGGAATACGCCGATTACCAACTTCAGCCGCGAACCGACGCGGCAGAACGACCTGAAGGTCAGCATTTCTCGTGAGGACGATCTTGATTTGGCGATGGAGACGTTGATGGGCATTGCCAAAGGCAATCCCAGGGTGCTGCCGTCACCGGCCCCGAGCGTTTTCATCGACAGCCTCGGTGACAGCACAATATCGGTGACGCTGCGCTACTGGGCAAAGACCGCTGACTGGTGGCAGGTCAGCCGTGACATGGTGAAGCGGGTAAAACTTGCCTTCGACGAAAAGGACGATCCGGCCGCTTTGCGGGACGATTCAAACCCCGCGCCGGGAAAGAGGTCCAACGGCAACGCGACGGCCGAAAAGCCGACGCGACAGTGAAACATTGCTGTGGGGGGCGTCGGCCTATTGAACGACGCCGCAGGCAAGTCTCTCCCCGGCGTCACCAGAAGGCTGGCTGCGATAATCGTCCGAATTCGCGTGCACCATCAATGCGCGGCCGCGGATGCCGTCTTTCTTGCCGTCAAGCGTCACCATGCCATCGAATATCTGGGCTCTCAACACGCCATCCTGTCCAACATATTGATTGGGCATATCGCCGGCATGAGGACCCTTGGCCGCCAGAATCCCGTGCTCGGCCGAGCCTGGATTGAAATGACCGCCTGCCGATTCGTGATGGGTTGCCGCATCGCAGCGGCCGGTCTCGTGAACATGAAAGGCCACCCATTTATTAGCCGGCAGTCCCGATATCTCCACTTCGAGCAGCACGCCGCCGTTGGCGGCGGCGGTCAGCTGCGCGCGGCCGGTTTCCTTGCCGTCCTTGCCGACGAAATTGGCGACCGCCGTCTGCTTGTCCTGAGCGCCTGCCGGCAGGGCAATCGCAAGCAGGCTCACGGCGGCGATGATGCGCATGGCTTTCATGGAGATCTCCTTCCCTCCGGTTGTCCTTTCTGAACGTGTCAACCCGAAAGGTGTTCCTCCGCCGACCACCCGACGAAAAAGCCGGCCAATGGGCCGGCTTGCAGATCACCTGGATCCAGACGCCGTCAGGCGACGGCGTCAAAATCGAACTGGCCGTAGGTGTTCCGGTAAAGATCGTCGGATTGATCGCCGGTCGTCGGCGCAGTCTGCTGCAATGGATAGGGAACGGCGATGCTGCTCGTCGAGGCGGTGTCGCGGGTGTCCATCATCAGCGCAATCAGGCTGCCGGAAAATTTCGGCTGCGTGTCGCCGGTCGTGCCGTCCTCCTGCAGTTGCTTGATGATACCGGGCTTATCATCGGCGGCACGTTCGCCGCGGCTGAGCACGCCGTCACCATTGGAATCGAGCCGCGAAAGTGTCGCAAGATATGCGTATGAAGTATCTGAAACGGATGTGGTACGGGTCATACAAACCTCCATGCACCGCCTTTTGCCGGTGGTGTTTGTACGCAATACGAGAGCGGAAAATAACGAGTGACTCGGTGGTTAAACTGATTTGCGCAGTGCGTCAATAAGTTGTTAACTTCTCATTAATGAAGATTGACGCGCATTAACGGATGACCGTCAAATCGGCGCTTTGTCGCCAGCCTCACCGATATTTCAGCGGTTTTTGATACAAAAGATCAATTCGGACCACGCGTGTGCGCTTGCTGCACTGCAACCGAATATTAATCCGGCAGCTCCAGAATAATCTGCGGTATTGCCACCAGACGCTTGTAGAGATCGAATTCATGTATGTCTTTGAGGGTTTCATGACCAGCTTTTTGAGGCACGTGCATCAACGGCGGGCGGTTTATACCGTAGCCGCTCTCCAAGACGCTTCCCATGAAAGCTGAAGCGCTCTTCTGGCGGCAATGCACAGAGGCTGTCATGGCCGACGGGTCAATCGACGCGAAGCGTTTGATGGAGCTGGTGATCGCAACCTATCGCGGCCATGAAAGCGACTATGACGCAATCGAGAAGGGCGCGGAAACGCTGCTGAAGGAAAACCTGTCTCTGAGAGGCAATCTTTCGGCCCTTAGCCAGGCGTTCGACGGACAGAAAAAACTCTTCGAGATCGTCCTCAACAACCTGCCGCTCGGCCTCAGCGTCTTCGACGCCGACCAGCGGCTGACACTCTACAATGGCCGCTTCCACCAGCTCTTCGGCCTGACGCCGGAGGATATCGCCGCGGGCGCAACGATTACGGAGCTCATCGGAAAGATACGCGGCAGGGAGAGCGCCGTCTCACCCGGCGGCCGGCGAACCGGCCGACGTGCCTCCGCTAAGGCGGGGAACAGCAGCATCCGCCGGCGAGAATGGCTGATGAATGACGGCCGCATTATTCAAAGCGTGGTGAAGATACTCTCCGACGGCAGCAACATCGCCATCCATGCCGACGTGACGGAGGATCGAAGAGCAGCAGAGCGTATCACCTATCTCGCCCATCACGATCTCCTGACAGATCTTCCCAATCGCATCTATTTCCGCGAGCAGGTCGACGCCACGCTCGCGGAGCGCAAGCCGGACGAGCAGATTGCCCTCGTCCACCTCAATCTCGACCGCTTCAAATCGATCAACAACACGATCGGGGTGTCGGTCGGCGACAAGATCCTACAGCAGGTCGCCGAGCGTATCCGAGCCTCGGCCGGCTCGGACAATACTCTGGCGCGACTGGGTTCAGACGAATTCGCCATCCTGCAGACCGGCAGGCAGCAGCCCTGGAACGTGACGGCGTTGGCCGACCGGATCCGCCGCGCGCTTTCCGAGCCATTCCTGCACGGCGAAAAAAGGGTGGAGCTCAGCGTCTCCATGGGCATTGCGATCGCTCCCAGGGATGGCGAGGAAACGGATATCCTTTTGAAAAATGCCGGCGTGGCGCTGTTGCATGCCAAAGCCGACGGACGCAAGCGCGAGCGCTTCTTCACCAGCGAGATGGAAGCGCAGATGCAGTTGCGCCACGCTCTCGAGGCAGATCTTCGCGCCGCCGTCGAACAGGAGGAATTCGAGCTATACTACCAGCCGCTCTACGACCTTTCCAAGCGACGGATCTGCGGTTTCGAAGCGCTGATCCGCTGGAACCACCCGATCCGCGGCCGCGTATCGCCGATGGATTTTATCCCGCTTGCCGAGGAGATCGGCCTCGTCGTCGATATTGGCCGCTGGGTTTTGCGCCAGGCCTGCAGCGATGCGGCAGAATGGCCGGAAGACATCAAGGTCGCAGTTAACGTTTCGGCGGTCCAGTTCAGCGGCAGCGATCTGACGCAAGATGTCAGCGAAGCGCTTGCCGCAGCCGCGTTGTCGCCGTCACGGCTCGAACTCGAAATCACCGAGAGCGTGCTGATGGAGAACCTCAGTGAGGTGCTGCCGATCCTGCACGCACTGAAGCAGCGCGGCATCCGCGTCTCGATGGACGATTTCGGCACCGGATATTCCTCGCTGAGCTATCTCTCGAGCTTCCCCTTCGACAAAATCAAGATCGACAAATCCTTCGTCAACGACATCGTCGACAATCAGGAAGCGCATGCGATCATGCGCGCAATCATACTGCTCGGTGATGCGCTCGGCATGCGCGTCACCGTCGAAGGCGTCGAGACGGCCGCCCAGCTGGCGCTGCTCGAATGCGAGGAATGCGACGAGATCCAGGGCTATCACATCAGTCCGCCGCGCCCTGCTCGCGATGTGCCGCACCTTCTCTCCATGCCGCCGGCAAGCGACGGTGCGACGGATTTCTCGTGATTGCGACTCGCATGGCAAGCCGCTACAAAACCGGCTCAGTGTTCCGCAGCCCTTCGTAGCCGCGCCGCTTCCCGGAAGCTTCGCTTTCGGCCGGTGCGCTATGGACGATTTTCCCCAATAACAGGTGGCGCAATGTTCAAGGCCGAAGCCTTCTCCCCTCATGAGACGCTTGCAGCGTCGCTGATTGCGCATGCGGCCGAAGGCGACGACGGTTCACACGATCTCGCCCATATCCTGCGCGTCTTCAAAAACGCCATGGGCATCCACGCGGGCGAAGGCGGAGACGGACGCATCCTCGCCGCTGCCGTGCTTATGCACGACTGTGTCGCGGTCGAAAAGAATTCCCCCTTACGGGCCAAAGCATCGGCGTTGGCGGCAGAAAAAGCGTCGGCAATCTTGGCCGAACTCGGCTGGAGCGCGGCGGATATCGGCGCCGTGGCGCATGCCGTCACCGCTCACAGCTTCTCCGCCGGGGTGGCTCCTCGGACGATCGAGGCGAAGATCCTACAGGATGCCGACCGGCTGGACGCGATCGGCATGGTTGGCGTCGCACGCTGCTTCTATATCGGCGGACGAATGGGATCCGGGCTCTATGATCCGTTCGACCCGGCGGCATCGAACCGTGCCCTCGATGACAAGCGTTATGCCATTGACCATTTCCAGACGAAGCTGTTCAAACTGGCGGAAGGGTTCCAGACCGAGACCGGTCGCCGGCTGGCAGCTGCTCGTGACAAAAGCCTGCGTGATTTTCTCTCGGCATTCATGGACGAAATTTAGGAGAACGGCATGCGTGTCAGCGACCTCTTCATCTACCCGCTCAAGAGCGCTCGCGCCATTGCGCTGCCCGCCGCCGATATTGACGCCTATGGGCTTCCCGGCGACCGGCGGGCGATGATCACCGACACGCAGGGCCACTTCATCACCCAGCGCGAACTGCCGGACCTCGCGCGCATCGAAATTCGGCCAGAGGCCGGCGCCTTCCGGCTGCTGATGCAGGGCAAGCCTGAGATATCGGTGCCGCCGCCCCGGCCTGAAATCCGCATGGATGTGAATGTGTGGAAATCGACCGTCAGCGCCGCCGTCGCCGATGCAGAGAGCAACCGCCAGCTTTCCGAATGGCTCGGCCGCGAGGTGCGGCTGGTGTTTTTCGACGGACAGACACAGCGGACGGCGAATGCCGAATGGGCCGGCGAAGGCACGCCGGTGAGCTTTACCGACGGCTACCAGATCCTGGTGACGACGACCGGTTCGCTGCAGGCCCTGAACGACGATCTCGCCGCCCATGGCGAAGGCCGCGTCGGCATGGAGCGCTTCCGGCCGAATATCGTCATCGACACCGACGAGGCCTGGCCGGAGGATCGCTGGGCGGCGATTGAGGTCGCCGGCATCCGCTTCGATCTCGTCAAGCCCTGCTCGCGCTGCATCATGACGACGCAGGACCAGCTGACCGGGTCACGCGAAGTGGCAAACCCGATGCCGGCCATGGGCCGCATCCGCATGTCGGCCGACCGGCGCGTGCCCGGCCCGCTGTTCGGCTGGAACGTCACGCCGCGCGGCAGCGGCAGGATCACGATTGGCGACACGGTCCGCGTCGTCGAAGAAAGGCCGGAGGGCTGGGCGTTGAAGGTTCGTGCACGGCGGTAGGGCCGCCACATCCTCCCTCATTCCTGTGCCTGTCGCAGGAATCCAGTGCGCCCAAGTCCTTGGGCGCGGGAGAAAGTCATTCACCGCGCAGATGCGGTGGCTCAATTCCTGTGACGAGCACAGGAATGAGGGAGCGTGGGGAAAGTCCCCACCTCTCACGGACGCCCGAGTGCAGCATCGATCTCCGCCATGACACCGGCCGGCAACGGCCCCTTCTCCAGCGCGCCGGCATTTTCCTCCACCTGGGCGACGGTGCGGAAGCCCGGAATGGGGAAGGTGCGCGGCGACCTTGCCCAGAGCCAGGCGAGCGCTCCCTGCGTCAGCGTGCGGCCGCCTGATTTGAGAAGGTCGCGGACGGCATCGAGCCTTGCGGCAAATTCCGGGGCCATGCGCCCGTCCTTGAAGTAAACCATCCATTCGAGCGCTGCGCCGCGGACATCCTTGGCGCCGACTGCCTTGTCGGCGGTGAACTTGCCGGTCAACAGTCCCATGGCCAGCGGACCGCGATTGATCGAGACCAGGCCTTTCTGCTCGACCACGGCGATCATCTCCGGCACCGGCTCGAAGACATTCATCGTATGCTGGATCGAGACAAAGCCGTTGCGCCCGGCATGGCGAGCGGCGCGATCGGGATGATCGGTGCTCCAGCCGAAGGCATCGATCTTGCCTTCGGCACGCAGCGCCTCCAGCGTATCGAAGACGGCATCCGATTGCTCCAGCGGAAAATCATTGAGGTGGAATTGCAGGAGATCGATGCGGTCGCGCTTGAGACGGCGCAGCGATGTCTCGACGGAGCGGCGGACGAACGCCTCATCGGCAAAGGCGCCGATTGCCTGCTTCGTTTCCGGATCGGTGGCAAAGCCGAATTTGGTGGCGACGATGATGTCGTCACGATTGCTGATCGCCCGGCCGAGCACTTCCTCGGAATGACCGGCGCCGTAATTTGAGGCGGTGTCGAAGAAGCGGATGCCGAGGGCGATGGCGCGATGAATTGCTTCCACCGATTCGTCGTCATCGACCTCACCCCAGCCAAGCGGCGTGTCGCCGGCGAAGAAAGGACCTCCAATCGCCCAGCATCCCATGCCGAGGCGTGGAATTTCGCGGCCGTTCCAGAGCGTGATCGTCGTCGGTGATGCGGTCTTGGTCAGCATGAGATTCCTCCGTGGTTGGCAGCCCTTCAAGACATAGGAAGAGCTCCCAGGCGGGTAAACCGCCAAATCCGGAGGATGTTTTGCAGCAGTAAAAAACGAGGTCAGGCGGAGACGTCGCTTGGACCGGAAAGCATCCGCAAGGCTGGATTGAGCGCCTTGAGTGCGGCCTGGACGAAGCCGTCACGTGCGGCCGCAGCCTCCATACCGCGCGGCTCGTAGACATGGCGATGCAAGAAGAATCCCGTCAGACGGAATGCTGCTGCCAGACTGTCGAAGTCCGCCGCCTGATTGCCTTCGGCGCCGAGGAAGGGCGGCAGGAGCAGCATCTTGTCCGCCCATGGCGCACCGGCGCTGCGGCTGACGGCGCGGCCGGATTTCGGCGAGACATAGGCGAGATCGGAACGGACGCCGGTCGCCGCGCATTCGGCAAGATCGAGACCGAAGCCGAGATCGTTGAGCACCGCCAGCTCGAAACGCACGAAGAGCTCGCCGGCATCGGCCGGATTATGAAGATGATCGAGGATGACCTCCAGCGCGTCGAAAAGGTGGGGATGCGGGTCGCGCTCCGGCAGCAGCCGCAGCAGCGCACCCATCGCCTGGACGCCGTAGACGGCGGTCGCAGTTTCCATGAGGCGGGCGGCGCGCAGCGTCACCGGCTCGACGCGGAATTCGCCAAGATGTTCATCGAGCCGGGCGCGCCAAAGGACCTCAACCGCATTGCCCGGCTGCAGCACCGGCTGCATGGCGCGAGAGCGGCCGGAACGCACCAGGCCGAGATGGCGGCCGCGATCACGCGTCATCACCTCGGCGATGACGCTCGTCTCACCGTGGCGCTTGACACCCAGAACAATCGCGTGGTCCTGCCACTGCATCGAAAGAAGTCCCTGCGGCTGACGATTCCATCCTACCGCATAATTCCCGCCATCGAAATCGAATAGGAATTATGCAGCAATTCAAAGCGTTACAGCGTGCTTTCGGCGTCCGGCCGGGTCAAGCCGCGGCCGGAAGAAGCCTCTGCAGGAATTCGCACATCGCCTTCTCGTCGAAAGGCTTCACCAGAAGCGGTATATGCTGCAGGTCGGGCGGGAAATCGCGTATATCGGAATAGCCGCTGACGAAGCCGAAGGGGATGCCGACATCGAGAAGATGGCGGGCAAACCCGAAGCTCATGCCCTCGCCGAGATTGACGTCGAGAAGGGCGAAATCATAGCTTTCCGCAGCGATCGCCGCCCTCGCCTGTTCCAGGCTGCCGACGATATCGATGCCGTCGACGCCGGCCAGGCGCAGAATATCCTCCGCCTCCATGGCGATGATCAGACTGTCCTCAAGAACCAGAACACGGTTTGCGCTCATGATTCCATGCCCCTCGTCGAGCGCCTGTCGCAGCGCCCCGGCCGTTTCGCCAACATCATTGCCCTCCGGTGCCCCGCATGGCACGCTATCGGTGAATTCCGCCACCACTTCTGAATAAACCATTTTTCTGTCCGGCCAATAAGAATCAAATCGGAGGAAAGACGAGGGCCGACCTTATTTTGCCAGTCGCTAATGCGCATTTAAAAAAGACATAGACAGGCCGGCTGTGCGTTTCCGCACGCCCATGCCGCATCCGTCGGATAGCCGTGGAGCGCACCGCAACCTTCAGCTCACACCCTCGCGCTTCACGTCTTTTTCGCGTGTTTCCTTATCGCAAGACGCGGAGCACTTTTGCGCGCCATGCTTTAGATAAAGGGGCGCTTGCCCTCTCCAAGCCCATCCCAGCCGGCGATAGCCATCAGTTCCTCACCGTTCAGCACCTCGCAGCCGCGCTCCTGCCAGCGGATCAATCCCCGTTCGCTGAGTTTCTTCAAAGTCTTGTTGGTATGAACGATGGAAAGACCGAGTGTGTCGGCGATGTGCTGCTGAGTGATGGGGATGAATTTGCGGCCGTTGAAAAGATCGAGCTTCCTGCCGCGCTCAAACAGAAACGCGATCAGATAGGCCGCTCTTTCCAGTGCTGTGCGGCGGCCGATGCTGAGCAGATGTTCATCCAATATCCGCTCCTCGCGCGCGGCGATCCAGGTGATGTCGAAGGCGAGCGAGGGATGCCTGTTATAAAGCGTCATCAGCCTGTCCCGCTCGAAGACGCAGAGGGAAACCGGCGAAAGCGCTTCGATGGAATGTTGCATCTCGCCGGCAATCGTTCCCTGCAGGCCGATCAGGTCGCCCGGCATGACGTAATTCAGGATCTGGCGGCGGCCATCTTCCAGCATCTTGTAGCGGAAGCCCCAACCGGAAAGCACGGTGAAAAGATGGGCGCTGTGGGCGCCCTCGACCAGGATGGTGGAACCGGCATCGACGGCGAGCTCGCCGCGCTTGAAGCGGGAGACGAAATCGAGTTCGTCGGGGCTGAACTCCCTGAAATGCGGCAGGGGCCGCAAGGGACACAGCTGGCATGGGGTCTTGAAGGAATGGATCGGTCTCGACGTTGCCATGCCTGCTCCCGCGGTCTTGCAAACCGGCGGCCCCTCATCGACTCACCGTCGAGCAGGGAATGCGCAAAGCCATGGATTCGTTCCGCAACGAAGCGGTTTTTTTCCAAGGAAACAAGGGGCTGGCGTCTGCCCGATAAAATCCTTGCCACTGCTATTTCGGAAAATCGAGACCCATTTCACGGAACCGCTCGGGATCGTCGCCCCAATTCTCGCGGACCTTGACGAACAGGAAGAGGTGAACCTGCTGTTCGAGAATCTCCGACAATTCCTTGCGGGACGCCGTCGAGATCGCCTTGATGGTTTCCCCGCCCTTGCCTAGCGCGATCTTCTTCTGGCTGTCGCGCTCGACATAGATCACCTGCTCGATGCGCACCGAACCGTCCTTGCGCTCTTCCCACTTCTCCGTTTCGACATGCGAGGAATAGGGAAGCTCCCGGTGCAGCCTCAGAAACAGTTTCTCGCGAGTGATCTCGGCGGCGAGCTGACGCATCGGCAGATCGGAGATCTGATCTTCCGGATAGTACCACGGCCCTTCGGGAAGGGTCGCCGCCAGATAGTCCATGACGTCGTCGCAGCCGGAGCCGTTTTCGGCCGAGATCATGAAGGTGCGTTCGAAAGCGACCTTCTCGTTGGCGCTGGCCGCCAGCGCCAGCAGATCCTCGCGGTTGACGCGGTCGATCTTGTTCAGCACCAGGATCTTCGGCTGCTGGACCTCCTTGAGCCCTTCGAGGATGGCTTCGGCATCGCCGCGCAGGCCGCGCTCGCTGTCGATCAGCAGCATGATCAGATCGGCATCCTTGGCGCCGCCCCAGGCCGATGTCACCATGGCGCGGTCGAGCCGGCGGCGCGGCTTGAAGATGCCCGGCGTATCCATGAAGACGATCTGGGCATTATCGTGAATGGCAATGCCGCGCACGATCGCGCGGGTCGTCTGCACCTTGTGGCTGACGATCGAGACCTTGGCGCCGACGAGGCGATTGACCAGCGTCGACTTACCGGCATTGGTCGGACCGATCAACGCGACGAAGCCCGAATGCGTCGGGCCATGGGTTTCTGCAGCAGCTTCGGCCGCGATATCTTCTTCTTGTGTCATTGTCCGTCAGTTTCCGGCAGGCGATTGCTGCCAAATGCCTTCGCGCTCGAGCATCTTGGTCGCCGCCACTTGTTCGGCGGCACGCTTCGACCGCTCTACGCCGGTTTCCGGCTTTATGCCAGCAACTTCCACCGTCACCTTGAAGCGCGGATCATGATCCGGTCCGCTGCGTTCATCAACCCGATAGATTGGCGTGACGCCGAATTTCGCATGCGACCATTCCTGCAGCTCGGTCTTGGCGTCGCGCTTGGCGCCATCGGCCCTGACCGCCCTGCCCTGCCAGTAGCGCAGGATGAAGCGGCGCGCGACCTCGAGACCGCCATCAAGATAGATCGCGGCGATCAGGCTTTCGACGACATCGGCGCGCACGTTCATCATGCGCTTGCCGGTCAGTTTCTTCACATCGGCGCCGGTGCGGATATAGAGGTGAAGATTGAGTTCGTCGGCGACTGCAGCGCAGGTTTCGGCGCTGACGAGCTGGTTGAGACGAACCGAGAGCTCACCTTCCCCCGCCGTGCCGAAGGTGCGGAACAGGAGCTCGGCGATGCAGAGCCCGAGGACCCTGTCGCCGAGAAACTCCAGCCGCTCGTAATTGCCGCCCTTTTCCGTCCGGGCGCTGGCATGGGTCAGCGCGCGATCCAGGCGGGCCTTTTCGGCGAAGTCATGACCGATCAGGATTTCAAGCTTTGCGCGGTCCGCCGCAGAAAGCGTCTGCGCCTTGCTCATTCAACAACCTTGAAAAGGCGGTCCCAGCGCATATTGGTCGGCCACTTCCAGATTTCGCGGAACGACGTGTCGTTGCCGAGCGAGAAGAAGATGACGCTGGCGCGGCCAACGAGATTTTCAGCCGGCACGAAGCCGACATCGAAGCGGCTGTCGAGGGAATTGTCGCGGTTGTCGCCCATCATGAAATAATGGCCTTCCGGCACGATAAATTCACGGGTGTTGTCGCCGCGCGAGACCGGAGACTGGTCGAGCGTGTCGTAGGTCTTGCCGTCGTCCAGCGTTTCGCGGAAGACCGGTACGTCCTCACCCGGATCGAGCTTGTAATCCGAGGTGAAGCTGCCGTCCGCAACCTTCGGAACCGGCTTGCCGTTGACGTAGAGCACGCCGTCGGTGACCTGGATGCGGTCGCCCGGCAGACCGATGCAGCGCTTGATGTAATCGATATCGGGATTGGGCGGGAAGCGGAAAACGACGATGTCGCCACGCTTCGGCTCCGAGCCGAATAGGCGACCGCTGAAGATATCGGGAGAGAAGGGCAGCGAATATTTCGAATAGCCGTAAGCGAACTTATTGACGAAGATGTAGTCGCCGACGAGCAGCGTCGGCATCATCGAGCCGGACGGGATGGTAAAGGGCTGGAACAGCACGGTTCGGATCACCATCGCCAAAATCAGCGCCTGAATGATGACCTTGATATTTTCCCAGAGGGCGTTCGGCTTGGTTTGGACTTTTTCGGACACGCAGTCTTATTCCTTCAAGACGCCGCAGAGGCGCAATTCTTTCTGTCGTTCTCTTACTGCATAATTCCCTAAAAAAAATCGATTTAGGAAATTATGCAGCAATTCAAAGTGCTACGGGCGTCCTCGGCGCACCTGAAGAGACGCGCGGCGCTGTAGGGCATGATGCCGAAAAGTGTCAGCAGCTTTCGGACAACATCATGCTCCAATTCTTTAGTCCAGAACAGGATTCAGGCCGGCCGGCTTCAGATCATCCTGTTCTAGCGGCTTCGGCCGGTTGCGGCAATGGCGACAACATCAAAAGCGACGAGAGGTCGCGATCAGCGCTACCCGAGGCCACGATCAGAGGCTCTCAGGCAACGCCTCGATGATAACAAAGGCCTGCGCCAAGGGATAATCATCGGTTATTGTCAAATGAATGGCGGCCCTATGGCCGGTGGGCAGAATCGATTCGAGGATTGCGGCGGCACCGCCTGACAGAACCATGGTCGGCTTGCCGCTCGGCAGGTTGACGACACCCATGTCCTTCCAGAAGACACCCTGGGCGAGGCCCGTGCCAAGTGCCTTGGAACAGGCTTCCTTGGCGGCGAACCGCTTGGCATAGGATTCGGCACGGTTTGCCCGGCGGTCGGAACGGGCCCGCTCGACCTCGGTGAAACAGCGATGAGTGAAGCGCTCACCGAAGCGCTCGATCGATTTTTCGACACGGCGAATGTCGATCAGATCGCTGCCAATGCCGATGATCATGCCGGACCCTTCCGTCGCTTTAGCATTCTGCACGGGTTTCATACGCTCGGCATGTCGCTGACCGGCCCCGCCAGACGCAGGCGCGCCCGCTCCATCAGGCGCGTGCGGCGGCGCGTCTGAAACCCCTTCACGGTGTAGAACGTCAACGCATAGAGTGCAACGGAGGTCACGGCGGCCGGCGGAATGGCGCCGATCAGCATCGGCTCCAGCACCGGCTTCCATAATTCGGTGAAGTTCAGCTTGTGAAAGAGGGCAGTGAGATCCACCGCCTGACCGGCCAGATGATCCTCACGGCTCAACAGCAGATGGCCGATTTCCCAAGTGATGCCCCAGATGAAGGGATAGGTCAGCGGATTGCCGAAGGCAGCGCAGCCGAGGGCGGCCGCCACCATATTGCCCGAGAGGAAATAGGTGATGACGAAAGCCATGACGAAATGCACGCCGATGAACGGCGTCCACGAGACGAAGACACCCGCGGCGACGCCGGCCGCAACCGCATGCGGCGAAGCGCTCAGGCGCAGAATGCGCATTGTCAGATAACGGATCGGGCGAAGGAAACCTTTTCGGGGCCACAGAAGCTCCCGCATCTTTTCCTTGAAACCCGCAGGCTTGCGACGGCGAAATAACATGGCGGCTATTTAGTGCACCGCACAGGACCGTGACAAGAGCGGCAAATGATACCACCCGCAAAACAGCTACTCAATTTTCTCTGCGGAGCAGCGGCTTCATGCCGAGGGGCGTTCGTAACGCAACGTCCCCCACTCATCCAAGTATAAATCCGCTATTAGCGGCTGCGGAACAGGCCGCGGTCGACTTGGCGCTGACGAAACTCGAGATCGATACGATCGAACGAGCCGTTCAGATAGGCCATTTCACGTTCCTGCGTAGTCGGAGCGCGAAGAGCGCGAGCGATTTTCCTGATAGGATCAAACATTTCCTTGTCTCATCTTCTGTTTACGTTTTGGACGATCAGAAGATAGTCCCGGCAGAGGTTAATTACCACCGCCCGCAACATGGGGACAGCCATGCATTGAATGCATACATTGCCACTTCGATGCGCGAGCCTGACCTTGAAACGGTTATAAAATGTGCAAATTCTCGATCAGCTGCCAATGACAGGCTTAACAAAGCCTATTCGTAGAGCCGCCGGACCGTGGCGATGCAATCGAGTTCCTTCATCTGGGCGAGCAGCTGATTGAGCTGACGCAGATCCCAGACCTCGACTTCGAGCATCATTTCGGTGAAATCGGCCGCCACCCGGACGGTGTTCAGCAGGCGGATATTGACGTCAAGACTTGCAACCGTCTGGGCGACCTTGGCGAGCGTGCCGGGCTCGTTCAATCCATTCACCATGATGCGCGCCATGAAGCGCGACTTGTTGGCTTCGTCGAGGTCCCAGCGGACATCGATCCAACGGTCTGGCTGATCATCGAAGCGCTGCAGGCTCGGCGACTGGATCGGATAGATGGTGATACCCTTGCCCTGATCCATGATGCCGACGATCCGGTCGCCGGGCACGGCGCCGGTCGAGGCGAACTTGACGTCGACATTGCCGGACAGGCCGCGGATCGGGCCGATATCGACATCGGCGTCGACTTCGGAGTGGCCGCCCTCGGCCCCGGCCTTGGTCTTGCCGGGGATCTTGAAGATCATGCCGGCGGCGCTGCGGACGTTGAACCAGCCGTCGTCGCCGGAAGGCTTGACGGTGACGCGCTCGTCCTGATGGTCGGGATAGACGGCGCGCAGCACGTCGAGCGAGGACATCTCGCCGCGCCCGACGGCGGCGATCGCATCCTCGACGTCCTTCTGGCCGAGACGGTGCAACGCCGGCTTCATCGCCTCGCGCGAGAAGATCTTGCCGGCCCGGTTGAAAGTGCGCTCGAGAATGCGGTGGCCGAGGCCGGCATATTGCTTCCGAATGGCCATGCGGGTGGCGCGGCGAATGGCGGCGCGCGCCTTGCCGGTGACGACGATCTCCTCCCAGGCGGCCGGCGGAACCTGCACGCCGGAGCGGATGATCTCGACTTCGTCGCCATTGGCCAGGCGCGTCACCAGCGGCATGATGCGGCCGTTGATCTTGGCGCCAACCGTGGTGTCGCCGATATTGGTGTGAACGGCGTAGGCGAAGTCGATCGGCGTGGCCCCGCGCGGCAGGGCAATCAGCTTGCCCTTCGGCGTGAAGCAGAAGACCTGGTCCTGGAAAAGCTCGAGCTTGGTGTGCTCGAGGAATTCTTCCGGACTGTCGCCCTCGGCGAGCGCCTCGATCGTATGGCGCAGCCAGGAATAGGCATTGGATTCGCGTGAAAGGATGTCGCCATCGGCATTGGTGGCGCCGTCCTTATAGAGCGTGTGGGCGGCGATGCCGAATTCGGCGATTTCGTGCATGCGCTTGGTGCGGATCTGCAGTTCGATGCGCTGGCTGGAGGGACCGACGATGGTGGTATGCAGCGAACGGTAGTCGTTCTGCTTCGGCGTCGAGATATAGTCCTTGAAGCGGCCGGGTACGACACGCCAGCGCGTATGCACGATGCCGAGCGCGCGATAGCAGGACGGGATGTCCTCGACGATCAGACGGAAGCCGTAGACATCCGAAAGCTGTTCGAAGGACAGCGACTTCGACTGCATCTTGCGGAAGACCGAATAGGGCTTTTTCTGCCGGCCCTTGACATAGGCGCTCGTCAGGCCGCTGGCGACCAGCAGGTCGCGCAACTCGGCCTCGATCTTCTTGACGATGCCCTCGTTGCGCTTGGAGAGCTCTTCGAGCCTTTTCGTGACGGTCTCATAGGCTTCCGGGTTCATGTGCCGGAAGGAGAGCTCCTCCAGCTCCTCGCGCATGTCCTGCATGCCCATGCGGCCGGCGAGCGGCGCATAGATTTCCATCGTCTCCTCGGAGATGCGGGCGCGCTTGTCGGCCGACATGTGATCGAGGGTGCGCATATTGTGCAGGCGGTCGGCAAGCTTGACGAGCAGCACGCGCACATCGTCTGAAATGGCCAGCAGCAGCTTGCGTAGGTTCTCCGCCTGCTTGGCCTTCTTGGTGACGAGATCGAGCTTCTTGATCTTCGTCAGGCCCTCGACCAGACGGCCGATATCCTCGCCGAAGAGTTCGTCGATCTCGGCACGCGTCGCCGTCGTATCTTCGATCGTATCGTGCAGAAGGGCAACCGCAATCGTCGATTCGTCGAGATGCATGTCGGTGAGGATGGCGGCGACCTCGAGCGGATGGGAAATATAGGGATCGCCGCTCGCGCGCTTTTGCTGGCCATGCTTCTGCATGGCGTAGACATAGGCTTTGTTCAGCAGTGCTTCATTGGCATCGGGCTTGTATTGCTGAACCCGCTCCACGAGCTCGTACTGCCGCATCATTCCAAAGCCACTCCGGTAAAAATAAAAGCGCGCCAATCAACGATTGGCGCACACATGGGCAATAATATGCCTTAGCAATAAAGGCGCAAGATTGACGATTGGTAATCGTCGCTCTTTTCCGGATCAGCACCGGCCGGCGCGCTTAATAATCGTCGCTCTTTTCCGGCGGCACCAAGCCCTCGATGCCGGCAAGCAGCTCTTCTTCCGACATCTGGTCGAAGGTGATCGTCTCCGGCAGGTCGTCCTGCTCCTCGCTGTCGGCTGCGGCAACACCGCCGGCGGCGATCATGCTGGCCGGATCGGGCTCCGGCTCGTCGACTTCGACATGCTTCTGCAGCGAGTGGATCAGATCTTCCTTGAGGTCATCGGGCGAAAGCGTCTCGTCGGCGATTTCGCGCAGAGCGACGACAGGATTCTTGTCGTTGTCGCGATCGATGGTGATCGAGGCACCCTGGGAAATCAGCCGGGCGCGGTGGCTGGCGAGCAGAACCAGCTCGAAGCGGTTCTCTACCTTGTCAATGCAATCTTCAACTGTGACACGGGCCATTGCCTGTCCTTTACGGTCGTCATTTCGGGATTAACACGCCCGATACAATTAAAACCGGGCAAATACAAGTTTTTCATTCCGGCTCCCCTCGTCTTTATCCGTGGCTGAGCTAAATTTCCATGGAGAATGTCACAATTCCACCGAAGGTTGCTTGGAATATGGCGAATCGTGCCCTAAATCTCCCTTATATGAACACTTAGTAAAGTAAGGATCAAATCAAAAATCACAGTAAGCCATTGTATTTATTGAAATTTGATGCCCTGCGAATTTCGATTTCTCTCATTAGGAATTGGCAAGCGATGTTTGACCCACGCGAAAAAATTGCACTCTTTATTGACGGCGCCAACCTCTACGCTGCATCCAAGAGCCTCGGTTTCGACATAGATTACCGCAAGCTTTTGAAAGCGTTCCAGAAACGCGGCTACCTCCTGCGCGCCTACTACTATACGGCCTTGATCGAGGATCAGGAATATTCATCGATCCGTCCTTTGATCGACTGGCTCGATTACAACGGCTACAAGGTCGTGACCAAACCCGCCAAGGAGTTTACCGATTCCATGGGCCGGCGGAAGATCAAGGGCAACATGGACATCGAGCTTGCGATCGACGCCATGGAGCAATCCGAAACCGTCGACCATCTTGTCATTTTCTCCGGCGACGGCGACTTCACCAACCTGGTCGAGGCGCTGCAGCGCAGAGGCCGCAAGGTCTCGGTGATCTCGACGATGGCGACCCAGCCGCCGATGATCGCCGACGACCTGCGCCGCCAGGCCGATCATTTCATCGACCTCTTATCTCTGAAGGCTGAGATCGGTCGCGATCCGTCGGAGCGGGCGCCACGTCCGGCCGAAGTCGCCCCGGCCAGCGATTTCGAGGAGTGATCGAAAGCGCCGCGAGCAGATCAGCTGCGGCTTGATGGCTCAGCCATTATCCTTCAATAAGCGGCTCTTCTGGCGGTTCCAGTCGCGCTCCTTCTCGGATTCGCGCTTGTCGTGCAGTTTCTTGCCCTTGGCGAGCGCCAATTCCATCTTCGCCCGTCCCCGATCGTTGAAATAGATCTTCAGCGGGATCAGCGTCATGCCTTCGCGGTTGACGGCTGAGCGCAGGCGATGGATTTCGCGGCCTGACAGCAGGAGCTTGCGGCGCCGGCGCGGTTCGTGGTTGAAGCGGTTCGCCTGCAGATATTCCGGCAGGTAGGAATTGATCAGCCAGATCTCGCCGTCCTCGTCCGATGCGTAGGATTCGGCGATATTGGCCTTGCCTTCGCGCAGCGACTTGACCTCCGTGCCCATCAGCACGAGACCGGCCTCATAAGTGTCGATGATCTGGTAGTTGAAGCGGGCCTTGCGGTTTTCGGCTACGACCTTGTTCACCACGCGCTGGCTGCCTTTGGGGGCCATGACGATATTTCCTTCGAGGCGCGCGAAAAGCCGCGCCCTCATTGCTTGCTCTTTATGTAAGGGAACGATCCGGCCTTGTGAAGACGGCCGGTCTCCTCAGTTGAGCAGCCCCGCATGCCGCATGGCCGCGTCGATCGCTGCTTCGGTTGCCGGCTCCAGCGTCGACAGCAGCGGCGAGCGGACGGTGCGGCTCATGCGGCCGAGCTTGGAAAGGCCGTATTTGGCGCCGCAGAGACCGGGTTCGAGGAAGATCGCCTTGTGCAGCGGCATCAGCCGATCCTGATATTCCAGCGCGCGGGCGTATTCGCCGGCCAGCGTTGCCGCCTGAAAATCGGCGCAGAGGCGCGGGGCGACATTGGCCGTTACCGAGATGCAGCCGACGCCGCCGTGGGCATTGAAGCCGAGTGCCGTGGCGTCCTCGCCGGACAATTGCCTGAAGTCCTTGCCGCAGGTGATGCGCTGCTCGGAGACACGCTCGATCTTGCCCGTCGCATCCTTGACACCGACGATATTCCTGTGCCCTTTGACGAGCGCGCCCATCGTTTCCGGCGTCATGTCGACCACCGAACGGCCGGGGATATTATAGATATAGATCGGCAGCGCGACGGCTGCGGCGATCGCCGAAAAATGCGCGATCAGCCCCTTCTGCGTCGGCTTGTTGTAATAGGGCGTGACGACAAGCACGGCGTCGGCGCCGACCTTTTCGGCATGCTGGGCAAGCTCGATCGCCTCACGCGTGTTGTTCGAACCGGCGCCGGCCATGACGGGAACGCGTTTTGCGGCCACTTCGATGCAGAGTTCCACGACCCGCTTGTGTTCGGCATGCGACAGTGTCGGCGATTCGCCTGTCGTGCCGACCGGAACGAGACCGCCGCTGCCTTCCTTGATCTGCCAGTCGACATGGGCGGCGAAGCTGTCTTCGTCGATCGATCCGGCATCGGTGAAAGGGGTAACGAGGGCGGGAATGGACCCATTGAACATGCAAAGCTCCTCACGACCAAGTCCTTGCTTCGGCCGCATTCCATGACTAAGAGTTGCGCACCATAGAGCGCCGAAATCATCGCGACAAGCGCGGAGAGTTCGGTTTAGGGCAAAATCCGATAGCAGATGTGAATGAATTTTACCTGGTACGGTAAGGTTTCGTTAAGATGCCTCCAGCCAAATGGGTAGGGCGTGTTTTCGTGCGAGATCCCGGATGAAGAAAGCTGTCCTGATTCTGACCGCCTTCGGCTTCGTTGCCGCCGCGTGGGGCAGCGTTGCGTCGCCGCTTGCCGGCGAAAACCTTCCTGCGGCTGACGTCAAGCCGATCGGCTTCGTTCCCGAGACATCGATACCGGCGGCGCTGACCACCGGCGCCATCCCGCGCAATCCCGCCATCGCGCCGGTTGCCAGTGATTTGAAAACCGGCCTCGACGCGCTTAGCGCCAAGAATCCGCAACTGGCTCTGTCGATCCGCGACAGCATGCGGCAGGGGATGCTTGACCGCCATATCCTCACCTGGGCGATCGCCGTATCCGGATTGAAGGGCGTTCCCTCCTATGAGATCGCCAGAGCAGCGCAGGAGCTCAAGGGATGGCCCGGCCTTTCGCGGCTGCGCGCCTATTCCGAACGGGCGCTCTACGATGAAAACCCCGCCCCATCATCCGTGCTTGCCGCCTTCGGCGATACCGCGCCCGAGACGATGCAGGGCGCCGTCATTCTCGGGCGGGCGCTGGTTGCCTCAGGCAAGCAGGCGCAGGCGGCAAAATATATCCGCAAGCTCTGGCGCACGGAGGCGCTCGACAAGGCGGGTGAAGACAAGATTCTCGTCGAATTCTCCGCCCTGCTGACGCCGGCCGACCATAAGGCACGGATGGACTATCTGATGTATCGCGGCCGGGTGGCGCAGGCCAAGCGGTTCGGCGACATGGGTGAGGCGCAATCGCTCTACAAGGCCTGGGCCGCCGTCGACGCCAAAGCCGCCAATGCCGGCGCGCTGCTTAATGCCGTCGACGCGAGATGGCGCGGCGATGCCGGCCTGCTGTTTGCGAAGATCGAATATCTGCGCAAGCAGGACAAATATGCCGAGGCGGCAGCCCTGCTGGAGAAGATGCCGCGCGAAGCCGGCGAACTCGTCAATTCCGGCGAATGGTGGAACGAGCAGCGGATCGTCAGCCGCGGCCTCGTCGACCAGGGACAATTCAAACCGGCCTACCGCATCGTCGCGAACTACGCGGCAACCAGCCCGACCGACATCGTCGAGGCCGAGTTCCACGCCGGATGGTATGCGCTCCGCGGCCTGCAGGACCCGACAACGGCGGAAAGACATTTCCGCAAGATTTTGGCGACGTCGAACGGACCGATTTCGGTGTCGCGCGCCTGGTACTGGCTCGGGCGGGCAGCCGAGGCCGGCGGCCCCGGCAATTCAGGCGAATTCTACGGCAAGGCCGCAAATTTTCCCGGCACCTTCTACGGCCAGCTCGCGGCCGAAAGACTGGGACGAAAAACGCTCAATGTCGCCTATCCCGCGCCCAGCACGGCCGACCGCCAGCGCCTTCAGGCGCGCGAAGCCGTGCAGGCGATCACCCGGCTCGAGGCGGCAGGTCACGGCTGGCGCGCCGACATTCTCTATCTCGCACTTGCCGACCAGCTGCAGAGCCCGGGGGAACTGGCTATCCTCGCAGCACAGGCCGAGCAATCGGGCAATCACCATCTGTCGCTGCAGATCGGCAAGATCGCCTATGGCCGGGGCATTGACGTCGCAGCGCTTGCCTTTCCCGTCGGGGTGATCCCGGCGAATGCCAATATATCCGGCTCCGGCAAGGCGCTCGCCTATGCCATCGCCCGGCAGGAAAGCGCCTTCAACCCGGCCGCCGTTTCGGCAGCAAATGCGCGCGGTCTGCTGCAGCTTCTACCCGGCACGGCCCAGGCGGTGGCCAAGCGCCACAACATCACCTTTTCGAAGGACAAGCTGACGGCCGATGCCGGCTATAATGCAACGCTCGGCGCGCATTATCTCGGCGAACAAATCGAGGCCTTCGGCGGCTCCTATATTCTCACCTTCGTCGCCTATAATGCTGGGCCGAAGCGGGTGCCGGAATGGATCGGCCGCTACGGCGACCCGCGCGGCAGGCCGATCGACGAGATCGTCGACTGGATCGAGCGCATCCCCTTCCCCGAGACGCGCAACTACGTGCAGCGGGTGATGGAGAATTACGAAGTCTACAAGGCTCGCCTCGGCCAGCCGACGGATATCGAGCGCGACCTGATCGGCGGACGCAGCGCCTCCTGAAGCCGTTTGGCGCGGCTTGAAAAGCAGGCTACATCTTCGGGCCCAGATAGGTCTTGAGGATGCGATGGCGGACATAGATGCAGGCGGTTTCCACGAACGATATTATTCTTCTGCCGATGGGCTGACGCTTTATGCCCGCGACTACCGGACGGGTGAGGCGGCAGGCGCCGCACGGCTGCCGGTGATCTGCCTGCCCGGCCTGACCCGCAATTGCCGGGATTTTCACCCGCTTGCGCTGCGTCTCAGCCGCGACGAGACAGGCCCACGCCGGGTGATCGCGCTCGATTCGCGCGGACGCGGAAATTCCGCATGGGATGAGAACAAGGCCAATTACACTCTCGCCGTCGAGGCCGGCGACATTATTGCCGCCTGCGCGGCTTTCGGCATCGAGCGAGCGGTTTTCATCGGCACATCGCGTGGCGGGCTGATACTGCATCTGATCGCGGCGACACGGCCGGATCTTCTCGAAGCCGTCATCCTGAACGACATCGGCCCTGCGATCGAGGCCGGAGGGCTGGCACTTATTCGCGACTACTTGAACAGCGGCAGGAAGCCGGCCGATTGGAACGAGGCGGCCGATATACTGCAGCAGAATCACGGTGCCTCGTTCACCGCGCTTGCAGGGGAAGACTGGCGCGAGATGGCGCTTGCGCTTTACCGCGACACCGACGGAAGACCTGTCGCCGACTTCGATCCGGCAATCGCCGAGGCGCTGCGATCGGTCGATTTCAGCCAGCCGCTGCCCGAGCTCTGGGAGCAATTCGAAAACCTGAGCCGGTTGCCGCTGATGCTGATCCGCGGCGAAAACACCGCTCTGCTCTCAAAGGAGACGGCCGCGGAAATGGTCCGCCGGCATCCGAGCCTGGTCCTGCACGCTGCTCAGGGACAAGGACATGCGCCCCTGCTCCATCTTGGCGACATCCCTGCAGCAATTGGAGCTTTCCTCGCCAGCTGCCGATAGCTGACGGAGACCGTTCTGCTGCAGCCGCGCGTCTTTTGAGACAGGCAAAGGCGCCATAACCTTGCAAGCCGGCGGGTTTCCGTAACCGGCACCGATGTCCAGGCCCGATGCGCAACCGCCTCCATGCGGTTCGTGCAGATACAAAAAGCCCGGCTTGGGAGCCGGGCTTTCCTGATTGACCGAAGTCAGATCAGATTAGAACGAACGCTGCAGGCGGAAGTAGCCAGCCGTCGAGTCGTCGTCGTTTTCCGGATCGAGGTACTGAACCGAAGCCTTGGCGTAGAAGTTGTCGACGATCTGGTAATCAACCGTCAGACCAACCTTCCAAGCGTCGTCATCGCTGAAGTCGTCGCCTGCAACGTAGTAGTTGCTGTAGTACTGGACGCCAGGAGTGATCTTGAGCTTGTCGGTTGCCTTGATTGCGTATTCGGCAGCGATAGCCCATTCAGCCTTGGTGTAGTAGGAGCTCGGGCCGGTAGCGTATACGGCAGCGAGGCCGAGCGTACCAGGACCGATGTCAACCGTACCCATTGCACGGACAGCGCCTTCTTCGTTGTCGACGTCATAGCCGGCAGTGATCTGGTAGCTGAACGCACCAGCCTTGCCACCGAGACCGACGGCTACGCCGACGTTGTTCGGCTCTTCGTCAGACTTGTAGAAGCCGTCTTCCAGTTCGTCGACGCTGATGCCAGCGTAGAAAGCGTCGGTTTCGTACTGATAACGGAGCGAGTTATGCAGCGTGACCGGAGAACCGATATCGTCGGTTTCGCCGGAAAGGCCGTCGTCCCACCAGCTGTAGAACAGACCAGCGCGGAAGCCGGCGATGTCGAGGTAAGCGGAGTCGAGCTTGGCTTGCTGTTCCGAAGCGTTGTCAGCATTGAACTGCATGACGATAACGCCGGTCAGCGGACCATACTCAGTGTCGCTCTTGGCGGTGAACTGAACCTGGCCGCGCGTACGAGCATCCCAGTCAGAGTCGTTAGACTCGGAGAGATTGGTCGGCTGATCACCAACGTCAACCTGGAAACGGATGTAACCGTTGATCTTGAGGCAGGTTTCGGTGCCCGGGATGTAGAAGTAGCCGGTGCCGTAAGCGTCGCAGACGCGAACGTATTCAACCGGTTCCGGCTCGGCAGCAACGATAGCGTCAGCAGCCTGAGCACCGGAAACTACTGCGAGAGCAGCAGCGGAGCCGAGAAGAAGGCTCTTGATGTTCATAAATGACCTCCAATTCAAAGTTTCGATCGGGTTTGGGATCTTTCGCTGAGCAGCGTTCCCTGCCCCATCCCCGTGTTTCAAGAAGTGGACGATCCGTCGCCCTTGCTTCCGAGGGTGAAAATACAAGACGGCGGCCGCCACGCAATCACCAACTTACTCCAACGAGGGGTTTGAGGGAGCCTTCCGCGCATTCTGTTGCTGAAAGGACACAAGTCGGGCAACCGGCCTCGATTTCTTTTATCCTTTGTTAAGAAAGGTCTTATTTTGCGGGTGCTTAGTAGAGATCGACAATCGGCTGGACATGCGCCTTTCGACACATTCGTGACGTTTTTTTGACAAAATCTGATCATTGCGGGAGATATCCGGATCGCCGGAAGCGTAACCGGCCGGTCACCGATCCGCTTTCGCAGGTCGCCGAGGACAGGAACGCGGGAGGTGATTCCCGCCGGCGATTCTCTCTCTTCGAAGGGAAGAGATTTCTCCACCGCACGACTGCGAGACATCGCCGATCAGGCGACCACGATTCCGGCCGAAGGCTAAGAGACGACATGCGCTGCGGAAATCGAAATGGCGGAGAAGATGGGATTCGAACCCACGATACGCTTTTGACGTATACTCCCTTAGCAGGGGAGCGCCTTCGACCACTCGGCCACCTCTCCGGTGCGGCCTAACTATGGTGACCGGTCTGTGAATGCAAGGGTTTTTTGAGTTTTCATCAGAAGAAATGCAGCGGCCGGCATTTCGACCGGGTTGGGTAACGGGGCATTGGTGCCTGCCCGTGATCTGCATGATTGGATCGCGCGTCTCTTCAATACGAGACCTCGCTCTACCGCCAAGCGCTCGGGTAGAGCGATGGCGAAACGGTTCCGATTCGCGGGCTCTCGGATCGCAAAATGGCGCGCGACCAAAGATTCACCAAACCATTGCAATCGCGCCCTTTCAGCAGAGGGCCGCGCCCTCCTGCGTCAGGCAAAGGGCTCGTTCCTTGCGGCATCGCCTCCCGGCTCAGGCGAGCAGGCTCTTGAGATCGGCGGATGGGTCGGCGAGAATCGATCGGTCGGGGTTAATTCCGGATTCCAGCAGTTTCTTGCCGGTCACATAGGCTTTGGCGTCGTTGATCGCGTCGACGGCGATCAACCGGCCTTCCCTGAAGTACCAGACCGAATGGGCGCCTTCGCGGGCGCCGGGGCGCAGCAACGTATCGTCATAACCGAGATTGAAGCCGGCAATCTGCAGCTTGACGTCGTACTGGTCGGACCAGAACCAGGGCTTGGGATCATAAGGATCGTTGCCGCCGGCGATGACGGCGGCCGCCGCTTCGGCCTGGTCGACGGCATTCTGCACCGATTCGAGCCGGATGCGCCCACCCTGCCAGGGAAGGGCCGCGCAATCGCCGGCCGCGAAAATCGCCGAATCGGAAGTGCGGGCGAATTCGTCGACAACGATGCCGTTGGCAACTTCGAGGCCGGCTTCCTTGGCAAGCTGATCGTTCGGCACGACGCCGATGCCGACGACGACAAAGTCGACGTCGATAGTCGATCCGTCGGAAAGTGCCGCACCAGCGACGCGGCCGTCCTTGCCGATCAGGTGCTTGAGCCCGGTTTTTTCGCGGATCACCACGTCGTGGGCCTCATGGATCGCGCGCATGATGTCGGCCGTCTCCTTCGCCGCAACGCGCTGCAGGATGCGGTCGGCCATCTCGATGACGGTGACCTCAAGGCCAAGATGGCGGGCAACGGCCGCCGCCTCCAGGCCGATATAACCGCCGCCGATGATCAGGACGCGACGGCCGGGCCGCATCTCCTCGGCGAGCAGATCAGCGTCACGCTTATCGCGGGCGACATAGACGCCTTCGAGATCGCCGCCGATTGCGGCCGGCAGCCGGCGCGGCGTCGAGCCGGTGGCCAGCGCCAGCGTGCCGTAGTCGAGAACGGAGCCGTCCTGCAGCAGAACCTGCTTGCTGTCCGGCTTGATCTCCTCGGCCCAAGTGGAAAGGCGAAGGTCGACGTCATTGTCGCCATACCAGTGCTGGTCGCGAAACAGCAGGCGGTCGAAGCTCATTTCGCCGAGCAGATATTTCTTCGAAAGCGGCGGGCGCTGATAGGGCGCCACATCCTCGGCGCCGATAAGGCTGATCGGGCGCGTATCCTTCAATGCTCGCAGCTTGGCCGCCAATGCGAAACCGGCCTGCCCCGCGCCGATGATCACCAATCTATCCGTCACGATTTCACTCCCGAAACTGCGCCCGACAACCACGTCAAGGCCTATCCCCTGCCCGGAGCGCCGTCAACGGAAAGCGGCTTCTTACCTTCAGCCGATTTCGATCCAGCGACGCTCGTGGAAAGACTGTGCCATGGCATGCACCGACTTCTCTATCCTGAGACCGTCTTTAAATGTCACGATCGACGACGGTTCACCCGATATTGCCCGGATCAACTCGCGGCATTCGATGATCTTGAGATCATTGAAGCCGAGGCCGTGGCCGGGAGCCGGAATGAACCGATCATACGGCCGATGGGCAGGTGCCGCCAGTATCTTGCGAAAACCCTGTTCGGAGCCACGCCCCTCGGCCTGATAGAGTTCGAATTCATTCATACGCTCCTGGTCGTAGACGATCGAGCCTTTCGAGCCGTAAATCTGCAGGGCGATGCGGCCCTTGCGCCCCCAGGCGGCGCGATTCGCCATCAACACGGCGGAGATGCCACCGCCAAGCCGCATCAGCACGTTGGCAGCATCGTGATTTTCGACGGCACGGCGGCCACCCGCACTGAGCGGACGGTCGGCATAGGGCTTCACCATATCTGTAGTGACGGCCTCGACGTGGCCGAAAAGATACCAGAGCAACGACAGCGGATGCACGGCAAAATCGTCAAGCGCGCCGTAGCCGGCGGCAAGCTCGCTCTTCCAATAGAAGAAGACATCGGGATCGGCCATAAAATCCTCGTCCATTTCGACGCGGATATGGTTGACCGCGCCGATGGCGCCCTCACCGACAAGCGTCTTGATATGCCTCATGACGGGATTCTGGATGTAATTATAGCCGAGGGCGGCCACCTTGCCGGATCGCTCCGCCGTTTCCAGCATGCGCTCGGCATCGGCATAGGCCGGCGCCATCGGCTTCTCGCACCAGACATGCTTGCCGGCTTCAAGGGCTGCAATCGCCATCTCGGCGTGGAACTGATTGGGTGTGGTGACGGAAACGACATCGACCTCCGGGTCGGCGATCAGCGCCCGCCAGTCGGCGGTTGCCTTCTCGAATCCGAATTCGGAGGCGCGCGCCTCAGCAAGTCCGGCATTGGCTTCAGCCAGATGCACGAGTCGCGGACGCTCGACATCGCCGAATACGGTCTTCACCGCATTCCACGCCAGCGCATGGCACTTTCCCATATAACCGGTGCCGATCAACCCGATGCCAAGTGGCTTCATTTCCGTCTCCTCCACGACTGCGCGCGGATTTTTGGAATATTTGGATCATTTTGGCAAGACACCGTTCACCGGCACTTCCGCGTCCTTCCCGACGAAAACTGTTTAAAGACCATGAATTACAGGCCATTAAAAACAATTAGGCGTGTCGTTTGAAATCGTTTATGCTCGACAATATGGAATATTTGTTTCATCCCGTGAGCCGCAGGCATGGATAACGACCCCCAGAGGCGCGCACGCGTGCCGCGCGATTTCGAAAGCCTGCGCAGCACCATCATCGAGCGCAAGGCGAGCATGCCGAAGCGGCTGGCGCAGGTCGCCGCCTTCGCGCTCGGCAACCCCGACGAAATCGCCTTCGGCACGACGGCGAGCATTGCCGCTGCCTCCGACGTCCAGCCCTCAACGCTGGTGCGCCTGGCGCACCATCTGGGCTACGAAGGCTTTTCCGATCTGCAGAGCATCTTCCGCGAAAGGCTGCGCGACCGGACACTGAGTTATGAAGAACGGCTCGTCACCCTGGAGCAGGCGAGCGGCGACGACGAGGACGCCAACCTGCTTTCCGGCTTCATTGCCGCGGCAAGCCAGTCGGTCAACCGGCTGGCGGCGACGGTGCAGAGCGATACGTTCACGAAAGCGGTGGATATCCTGGCCGCCGCCGAAACGATCTATCTGATCGCCAAACGGCGTTCCTATCCGCTGACGGCGCATATGACCTACGCTTTTTCCAAACTCAACATCCGCCACCAGATCGTCGCCTCGCCGAACGGCGTCGATCCTGAAATGGTGCAGTTCGCAACGCCGAAGGATGCGGCGATCGCGGCGAGTTTCTCGCCTTATGCGGCCGACAGCCTCAGCCAGAGCCAGGAACTTGCCGACCGCGGCGTCCCCATCATCGCGATCACCGATTCGGCCTTCTCGCCGCTTGCCGCCTGTGCCACGCATTGGTTCGAGGTGGCGGAGGCCGATTTCGCCGGCTTCCGCTCGCTGTCGGCCTCAATGGCGCTGACGATGGCACTGCCGGTCGCCATCGCCGAGCGGCGGCGCAAGCGCCTGCACGCAAAAGCTGGAAAAGCCAAAATGGAATAAACATTCCGAATTGACAAAATATCGGAACCAATGTTTCATTATTGAAATTCGCAGGCACTGGAAGCCGCGCAAAATCTAGCGGGAGGACATCATGGTACAATCGAATCCGGGCTCACAGCCGGAGCCGGCGCTTGATGTAATCACCATCGGCCGCTCCTCGGTCGATCTTTACGGCCAGCAGATCGGTTCGCGGCTGGAGGATATCGCCTCCTTTGCAAAATCCGTCGGCGGCTGCCCGTCCAATATCGCCATCGGCACGGCGCGGCTCGGCCTCAAATCCGGCCTCATCACCCGCGTCGGCGACGAGCAGATGGGACGCTTCATCCGCGAGCAGGCGGCGCGCGAAGGTGTGGCGACGGACGGCATCGTCACCGACAAGGAGCGGCTGACGGCGCTCGTGCTGCTTGCGGTCGAGGCCGAGGGCGTATCGCCGATGATCTTCTATCGTTCCGACTGCGCCGACATGGCGCTCGAGGAAGGCGATATCGACGAAAATTTCATCAAGTCGTCACGCGCCGTACTCGTTTCCGGCACACATTTCTCGCGGCCGAATACCGAGGCCGCGCAGCGCAAGGCGATCCGCATCGCCAAGGAGAACGGCCGCAAAGTAATCTTCGACATCGACTACCGGCCGAACCTCTGGGGCCTTGCCGGCCACGCCGAAGGCTTCGAGCGCTATGTCAAATCCGACCGGGTCTCCTCGAAGATGAAGGAGACGCTGCCTGATTGCGATCTCATCGTCGGCACCGAAGAGGAAATCCTGATCGCTTCCGGCGCCGACGACGTGCTCGGCGCATTGAAGGAAATCCGCCGCCTGACGCCGGCGACGATCGTACTGAAGCGCGGCGCCATGGGCTGCATCGTCTATGACGGGCCGATCGCCGACGATCTCGAAGCCGGCATCGTCGGGCAGGGCTTCCCGATCGAGGTGTTCAACGTGCTCGGCGCCGGTGATGCCTTCATGTCCGGCTTCCTGCGTGGCTTCCTGCGCGACGAGCCGCTGAATATCTGCGCCACCTGGGCCAATGCCTGCGGGGCTTTCGCCGTCTCCCGTCTGCTCTGCTCGCCGGAATATCCGACCTGGGCGGAGCTCGACTTCTTCCTGAAGACCGGCAGCAAACATCGGGCGCTGCGCAAGGACGAGGCGATCAACCATATTCATTGGGCATCCACCCGGCGCGGCGACGTCCCGCTGCTGATGGCGCTGGCGATCGATCACCGCTCGCAACTTGTCAGCGTTGCCGATGAACTCGGCGTCGGCCATGAGAAAATCGTCGCCTTCAAGCGACTGGCAGTCGAAGCGGCGGCGCGCGTTTCGAACGGCCGCGACGGTTACGGCATGCTGATCGACGAACGCTTCGGCCGCGATGCCTTTTTCGATGCGGCGACGAAGAATTTTTCCTGGATCGGCCGGCCGGTGGAATTGCCGGGTTCCAAGCCGCTGCGCTTCGAATTCAGCCAGGATATCGGCTCGCAGCTTGTCGAATGGCCCCTCGGCCATTGCATCAAATGCCTGTGCTTCTATCATCCCGACGACCCGGCCGAATTGAAGAGCGAGCAGCAGGAGAAGCTGCGCACGCTGTTCGAAGCCGCACGCAAGGTCGGCCGCGAGCTGCTGGTCGAGATCATCGCCGGCAAGAACGGACCGCTTACGGACGATACGATCGCGACCGCGCTGGAAGAGCTTTATGCGCTCGGCATCAAGCCGGACTGGTGGAAGCTGGAGCCGCAGGCGTCCAGCGAAGCCTGGAAGAAGATCGACGCGGTGATTGCCAAAAATGATCCATGGTGCCGCGGTATCGTGTTGCTCGGCCTCGAGGCGCCCGCCGAGGAACTGATCTCCTGTTTCGAGGCGACGCTGGCGGCTCCTTCGGTGAAGGGCTTTGCCGTCGGCCGGACGATCTTTGCCGATGCGGCCCGCGCCTGGCTTTCGGGCGCCATGAACGACGAGGAGGCGATTGCCGACATGGCTGGCCGCTTCCGGCAACTGACAGAAGCCTGGCTTAAGACGCGCGGGCTTCACTGAGAATTAAGGCCCCTCCCCAACCCCTCCCCACAAGGGGGAGGGACTTAACTTGAGGCGCCGCCTCGCACTAGGCGGCAACCGTCCTGCTGGACGAAGCGCTGAATCAGCGTGAAACGGCACGGCAGGTTAGCCCCTCCCCTTGTGGGGAGGGGTTGGGCAGGGGAAAGCAGACACAGAGTTAAAAAGTTCGGGAGGCCCCGATGGGCAAGACGATACGGTTGACGATGGCGCAAGCCGTCGCGCATTTCCTGAAAGTACAGATGACCGTTGTCGACGGCAAAAAAGTGCCGATCTTCGGCGGCGTCTGGGCGATCTTCGGCCACGGCAACGTCGCCGGCATCGGCGAGGCGCTCTACCAGGTGCGGGGCGAATTGACGACCTACCGCGCCCACAACGAACAGGGCATGGCGCATGCCGCGATTGCCTATGCCAAGGCAAATTTCCGCACGCGCTTCATGGCCTGCACGACCTCGATCGGTCCCGGCGCGCTGAACATGGTGACGGCGGCCGGTGTTGCACATGTCAACCGCATTCCCGTTCTCTTCCTGCCGGGCGACGTCTTCGCCAACCGCGCGCCGGATCCGGTGCTGCAGCAGATCGAGGATTTCGGCGACGGCACAGTTTCGGCCAATGACGCCTTCCGCCCGGTTTCGCGCTATTTCGACCGGATCACCCGGCCGGAGCAGATCATCTCGGCGCTAAAGCGTGCCATGCAGGTCCTGACCGATCCCCTGGATTGCGGTCCGGTGACTTTGTCGCTCTGCCAGGATGTTCAGGCCGAAGCCTTCGATTATCCGGAAAGCCTGTTTGAGGAAAAGGTCTGGACGACCCGCCGGCCGCAGCCGGATGCGGATGAGCTCGCCAATGCCATCGCGCTGATCAAGGCGTCGCAGAAGCCGGTGATCGTCGCAGGCGGCGGCGTGCTTTATTCGCAGGCGACGAAGGAGCTTGCCGCCTTTGCCGAGGCCCACGCCATTCCCGTCGTCGTCACCCAGGCCGGCAAGTCGTCAATCGACGAAACCCTGCCGCTGGCGCTCGGCTCGGTCGGCGTCACCGGCACATCGGCAGCGAATGCGATCGCCGAAGAGACGGATCTCGTCATCGCCGTCGGCACACGCTGCCAGGATTTCACCACCGGCTCCTGGGCGCTGTTCAAGAACGACAGCCTCAAGATGATCGGGCTCAATATCGCCGCCTATGACGCCGTGAAGCACGACAGCCATCCTGTTGTCGCCGATGCCCGCGAAGGGCTGAAGGCGCTTTCGGCAGGACTTGCCGGCTGGAAGGCGCCGGCAGCGCTGGCCGAGAAGGCGGCTGCAGAAAAGAGAGTCTGGATGGAGGCTGCGGCGAAGGCCATGGCGACGACCAATGCCGCCCTGCCCTCCGATGCGCAGGTGATCGGTGCGGTGGTGCGCGCGATCGGCGGCGACAATACGACGCTGCTTTGCGCCGCCGGCGGCTTGCCCGGCGAATTGCACAAGCTCTGGCCGGCGACGGCGCCCGGCAGCTATCATATGGAATACGGCTTTTCCTGCATGGGTTACGAGATCGCCGGCGGGCTCGGCGCCAAGATGGCGCGTCCCGAACGGGATGTCGTCGTCATGGTCGGCGACGGCTCCTACATGATGATGAATTCCGAGCTCGCAACCTCGGTGATGCTCGGCCTCAAGCTCAACATCGTCGTGCTCGACAATCGCGGCTATGGCTGCATCAACCGGCTGCAAATGGGAACCGGCGGCGCCAACTTCAACAATCTGCTCAAGGACTCCTATCACGAGGTGATGCCGGAGATCGATTTCCGCGCGCATGCCGAAAGCATGGGGGCCATCGCCGTCAAGGTCGGCTCGATCGCGGAGCTGGAGCAGGCTATCGCCAGCTCGAAGAAGAACGACCGAACCTCGGTCTTCGTCATCGACACCGACCCGCTAATTACGACGGAAGCCGGCGGCCACTGGTGGGATGTCGCTGTGCCCGAGGTCAGCCCACGCGAAGAGGTCAACAAAGCGCGCAAGGGCTATATCGAAGCACGCGCCGTCCAGCGCATCGGCTAAATCATTTGCTGTCATTTTTCGGAGGAGCGGAACCGCTCCTCCGCATTATCTTTAAGGAGAATGTTGATGAAGGCCAAACTCGGCATGTCGCCCATCGCCTGGTGGAACGACGACCTTCCCGAACTCAGCGACGATGTGTCCCTGGAGGAATGCCTGCGGCAGTCGCGCAGCGCCGGTTTTACCGGCATGGAGCAAGGGCGCCGTTTCCCCAGCAACCCGGAGGAGATGCTGCCGATCCTGCGCGCCGCCGACGTGACGCTGTGCGGCGGCTGGTTCTCCGGCACGCTGGTCAACGAGGAGCTTGCCGCCAACAAGGACCGCATTGCTCCGATGATCGAACTGTTCAAGGCGGTCAATGCGCCCTGCATCGTCTATGGCGAAGTCGGCCGCTCGATCCAGGGAGACCGCTCCAAGCCGCTCGCGACCAAGCCGCGCCTCGCCGACGACGAGATGAGGGCCTACGCGCGCCGCGTCACCGAATTCGGCGAATGGTGCGCCGAGCAGGGCATGCCGCTCTCCTATCACCACCACATGGCGGCCGTCGTCGAAACCGAGCCTGAACTCGATGCCTTCATGCGCAATTCGGGCGAAGGCATCCCGTTGCTGCTCGATGCCGGGCATCTGGCCTTCGCCGGCGGCGACGTGCTGCGCGCCATCGACAGTCACCATGCCCGCATCAATCATGTTCACGTCAAGGACATCCGCAAAGCTGTGGTCGATGGTCTCGACCGCAGCCGGCAGTCTTTCCTCGATGCGGTGGCGCTCGGCGCCTTCACCGTGCCGGGCGACGGTTCGCTCGATTTCGGCGCCATCGTCCAGCGCTTCGCCGATCACGGCTATGAGGGCTGGTTCGTCGTCGAGGCCGAACAGGATCCGCGCAAAGCACCACCGCAGAAAATGGCCGAGATCGGCCATGCGGAATTGATGCGAGTGATGACGGCTGCGGGTTATACGGTGGAGACTGAAGGTTTTCCCAAGGGATAACGTGACGAAAGCATCGTCGGAGCAAGAAGCCACCTCATCCGCCCTTCGGGCACCTTCTCCCCCAGGGAGAGGGGTAACAAGGCGAGCGCGGCCCATCCCTTCTCCCCTAGGGGAGAAGGTGGCGGCACCGGATGAGGGGGCTACGACCACCAACGCACGAGGAGAAACACCAATGCCAAACCTCAAGGTGAAACCATCCGGCACGCATGGCCGCGTCACGCATGTCACCCCTGAGACTGCCGGCTGGACCTATGTCGGCTTCGATCTGCATCGCTTGAAGCCGGGCGAGACCGTATCGGGAGAGACCGGCGATCGGGAAGTCTGCCTTGTCTGGGTCACCGGCAAGGGCAAGGCGTCGGCCGGCACCAGGGATTTCGGCACGCTCGGTGGCCGCATGAGCCCGTTCGAAGGCGCGCCGCATGCGCTTTACATCCCGATGGAATCGACATGGTCTGTCACGGCGGAGACCGATCTCGAGCTCGCCGTCTGCTCGGCGCCCGGCGGCGGCACCTACCAGGCGAAAGAAATTCCGCCCGGCACGCATCCGCAGGTGACGCGCGGCAAGGGCACGAATGTGCGCTACGTCAACAATATCATGCCGGAGGACGACAGCTCGGCGCATTCGCTGCTCGTCGTCGAGGTGATCACCCCGGGCGGCCACACCTCCTCCTATCCGCCGCACAAGCACGACCAGGACGACCTGCCGAACGAGAGCTTCCTGGAAGAAACCTATTATCATCGCCTCAACCCGCCGCAGGGCTTCGGTTTCCAGCGCGTTTATACCGACGATCGTTCGCTTGACGAAGCGATGGCGATCGAGGACGGCGACGTAACGCTGGTGCCGAAGGGCTACCACCCGTGCGCGGCAACGCACGGCTACGATCTCTACTACCTCAACGTCATGGCCGGGCCGAAGCGCATCTGGAAATTCCACAACGCCGCCGAGCACGAATGGCTGCTGAAAGCATAAGCGCGCCTTGCGGCGCACGATGATCTTAAGAGACTGTCCCGATCCGGGGACGATCAACGGAGGATCATCCTATGAAGAAGACGACATGCGCTGCCTGCGACTGCGAACTCGGGGCGGAGACCACCGTCAAGCTCGGCGGCAAGACCGAGGTCTGCTGCCAGGAATGCGCCGAGGCGCTGAACGAAGCGGAAGTCGCGACATCGGCCGCTCCGGCAGGCACTGAATAGACTGTCGGACAAAGCCGCCCTCACCGGCGCGGCTTTGCCATCTCAGGCAGGCAGAAGCCCGTAGCGCCAGCCGCGACGTTTTGCGTTTTGAGACAGCACCAGCACGGCCAGAACGACCATGCCTGCCTCGGCAAAGACCGGCACCATCCAGATCCCCTGCTCGCCGAAGACGAAGGGCAGCAGGAAGGTGAGCGGCAGGGTGAGCAGATAGGACCGCGACAGGCCGAAGATCGCCGCGCGCGGTGCATCGCCGATCGACTGGAAATAGGACGACAGGATCAGCATCTGCCCAAAGAGAAAATAGGCGCCGATCGTCCAGGGCAGAATTCGCCTGACCTCGGCGACAATGACAGGCTCAGCGACGAAGACGGCACCGAGGCGGCCAGCCAAAACTTCGACCGCGATTTCCACAAGGCTGCAATAGACGAGCGCCGAAAGCATGGCGATCTGCAGGCTGCGGCCGACGCGAAGCCCGAGGCCGGCGCCGTGATTGTTGCCGGCAATCGTCTGCAGGGCGATGCTGAGGCCAAGCAGCGGCAGATAGGTGAAAGTCATGATCCGCGTGATGATGCCGTAGGCGGCGACCGTCGCGACATAATCTGCCACGCTCCAGAGCGAGATATTGACGAGAATGGCGGCGGAGGCCAGCGATATGCCGATGAAGCCGAGGCTCATCGGCGCGCCGAAGACGACGATGCCGCGCCATTCGGTAAGGGCCAACCCTCGAGAAGGCCTGAGTGCCGCCGGCCGGCGCCAGCGATAGGCAAGCACGGCAGCAAGACAGACGAATTGCGAGGCGATGGAGCCGGCAGCCGAACCGAGCACGCCCCAATGCATCACGGCCATGAACAGCCAATTGGCGAGGATGTTGAGCAGCGAGGCCGACAGTGTCACCAGCGTCATGAAACCGATCTTGCCTTCACAGCGCAATCCGTCGAGATGCAGCGACAGGAAGAAGCTCACCGGCGCAAAGGCAATCATCGCGCCCATGAACAGCGTGGCGCCATCGGCCACGGCGGCCGTGCCGGCACCGGTATCGATGATTTGGCGGCCGAAGGTCCAGCAGAGCGTATTGAGGACCAGGGTGACGGCCAGCGCCAGCGTATGGGCGCCGGCAAATACCCTGCCCGCGCCCTGGCGATCGCCGGCCCCAAGCCGGCGGGCGAGGATGCTCGCCATGCCGTTCGAAACGAGCGATTGCAGGGCGATCAGCAGCATCAGGCCCGGGAAAATCAGGCTGACGGCGGAGAGCGCATCGGGGCCGACATAGGCGCCGAGGAAATAGGCGTCGACGACGGTGAAGAGGCCGTTGAGCGTCGTGATCGCGACGATCGGCGCAGCCGTCCTGATGAAGACGCCCGGCAACCAGCCGGTGAGAAAGGCATTGCCCTGGGAAAGATCGGTCATGGAAAAATCCGTGCAATATGGGCGAGGTCCGATCCGGGTGACATCATCCGGATTCAGACGGCCTCAAAGTGAATCAAAAGTGATTTTAGAGATCGAGCACCAAATGCGGCACGCCGTTCGAGGTTTTCCTCGGCGAGACGCCGTCGGCATCGATCTGCGCGCTCACACGCCGGCGAAAGGCTGAAAAGCTCTCGAAGGTCACGACATCGACCGCTTCGTCGAAATGGATGGTGATCCTGTGGAGTTCGCCTCCCGGCAAGGCCGACAGCGCCAGAACCTCGCCGGTGAACGGTTGATTGAGATAACGGCCGCGAATATGCGCCCCGACGAAAAGGGGTGTCTGCGCAGCAGCATTGGGTTTCGCCGCCAGCGCTGCCAGCGTGTTCCAGTCGCGCGCGCCGTGCTGGCGGGCGATCATTTCGAGCGCCGCACTGTGGGTCAGCGCGGCGCCGCGATCGTTCATCGCCTGGCGCAGTCGTTTGGCCTGGGCCTTCAATTCGTCAATGCCGGGATAGGTCGTCGCCATGGAGAGGGCCTTCGCAAAAGGCATGCTCTTCGACTGTGGATGGGAGCTCGCATTGCCGTCAGTCAGCATGCACAAGGGGCCGTGACCATGATCGCGAGGACTTCACCATGGATTTTCATCCGCGAGCGGCCGGTGCCTCGAACCGGGACTTTGTATGCGCTAAGGTCGCCGACATGTCAAGAATGGCCGAGATGCACCGGGAATGAACAAATTTGGAGCAAAATTGCCCGAAATCGATGCGGTATTCCGGCAATCTCCCGAGGAGACTTCAATCTTAACGATGTTCTTCAGCAGCTATCAGTAATCTCGTGCTAATTTTGTCATATGATAGCGGAGGCTAAAAGGGCCTTTCAGATGCACCTCGACACAGAACACCCCAAGCCGGAACGTGCGTACAGGGAATTCAACCTCGACAGGCCCGGCAACATCATCTTCGTCGGCCATCACCTCAGCACCGGAACGCAGGTGCGCTGCCTGATCCGGACGATAACGCTGGCCGGCGCGGTGCTCGAAGTCAGCCCGGGCCTGGAGATGCCGAGCCATTTCTTTCTCGAAATCCTCGGCATCCACGACGAGATCGGCGCCACGATGGTCAAGCGCGAAGGCGAATTGGTGACGGTCAGCTTCAACATGCTGCTCAATCCGGAATTCCTGCACCACGTGCTGCGACTGAGCTTTGAAACCTGAGGCCTCCTTCAATTGGCGCCTTATCGCGGCGCGGCCTCCTCTCGCCTCTTCTCGAGGAGAGATATGCGATGATCGGGATGATCCAAAGAAGTCCGCGCCATTCCGGGCCATCGAGCGGATCGGCCATGGGATCGCGGCGCATGCGGCGTCTGCGGGTTTCGACTTCCTCGAAGAGAATGACCCAGTTGAGAAGCATTGCCTATCCTCCATCTATTGCTGGAGCATTTGAGCTAGGCCTTCACGCGCTGGTTATGTAGAGGCGCTGGGGAAAGGGGGTTTTCATCCATGAAAGATGCGAGCTGGGACGATCTGCAACTCTTCTTCCATGTCGCGACCGGCGGCGGGCTTTCGGCCGCGGCAGCACGCACCGGCCTCAGCGCGCCGACAATAGGCCGGCGCATGCTGGCGCTCGAACGGGTGACCGGCCGGTCGCTGTTCAGCCGCGGCCCGACCGGTTACCTTCTGGCCAAGGACGGGCAGGAGCTGCTCGATCGCGTCCGGCGGATGCAGGATGCGGCGCAGGCGATCTCCGACTGGCGAGGCGAGGTGCTGATGCTGCCTATCGTCTCGACGGCCGCCGACAGCTGGACCCTGCGCTTCATCGCCGATCATCTGGCCGGCGTCTGGACGCCGAAGGACAGTTTCCGCATGTGCTATAAGACCTGTGATGCGAGCGTCGACTTCACCTATCGCGAGGCGCATATCGCCATTCGCCACAGCCGGCCGGACACCGGCAACGTCGCGATCCTCCGTTCGGTCAAAGTGGCCCATGCCGCTTACCAGGCGGCCGACTTTGCGCAGACCAATTGCAACTGGATATCGCTTGGCACCGACACCGCGATCACGCCGGCGGACAAATGGACGTTCGAACAGCCGGATTATTGGATCACCAGTTGGACGAACACGCCGCATATGCTCTTTTACCTGATCCGCGGCGGGGCCGGCCGTGGCGTGCTGCCCTGTTTCATCGGCGATCAGGAGCGCAAGCTCGTGCGCGCCGGGCCTGTCATCGAGGATCTGACCTACGAGATGTGGATCGTCGCACATGACGATGAGCGACAACGGCCGGAGGTCAGGATCGTCATCGACCGCCTGGCAGCACTGTTTGCCGGCCATGAAGATCTGTTTACCGGGCAGAGACCGTCCGGGCCCCGCTAGAGGATTAGAGATTTACTGAACTGGCGGAAAGCACTCTATCCATTTGTTTTTCGTATTTTTCTGGTGGATCCGGCAGCTCATCCGGCTGCCGCCACCAACCGGGGTCGAGCCACGGGTCTCGACCGTCCTTCGCCCCCCGTAAACGGGGCGAAGGGGTAGTCGCGACCCTCTCCGCCCCTCGCCCACCCTCGTATGGCACGGGCCCTCGCCCCATTTTTACGGGGCGAGGGTTGAGGTGAGGCAAATCACGGCATCAGCCGAACCGCTGCGAAGAGAATGGAATACGCTTTGCTCTTAGTTGTCTCAGGCGGCGAGATGTCGCTCGATCTCGTCGATCGGCAGATTGGTATAGTCTTTCGCCAATTCCGTCGAAATCGCTGCCTGCGTCTCGGCACTGAGCGCCGGCCGCAAGGTGCCGAGCGCCTTCGGCGGCGCGATGAGGACGATGCGGTGTGCATCCTTTGCCTGGGACAGCTCGTCCATTCGTTCCGCCACATGTCTCAGAAATTGAGCTTCGGCCTGCTCCTGCCAGCTGGTCTCTTCGACAGCGCTGCGGCTGAACCCGTCGGCGGCGTGGCTGCGGCCGGGCTTGTCGGTGCCGATCTCGCGATCGGGCTCGTTCGGCTGCGTCAGGGTTTCCAACACCTTGAGGTTCACCAGTTGGGCATCGCCGGTATTCTGCATGATCAGGGCTTTCGCTCCATTGCAGACTACGACCCATGATTTCCCGGGAATTCTGACGTCGGTCATCTTCAACTCCTCGCTGTCGTCATCGAAGCGCGCCATGCTTCATCGATCAAGACAGAACGTCCCGCCCTTGAAAGAGTTCGAGAAATTGCGTCGAAAAATCGGGGAGCGGCGGTCCGGTTTCCAGGCCTCGCTTCTTTCCCGTCCTTCGCCGCCGCGGCAACGTGTGCAGGCGCTGTTGCCCGGCAGCTGCGGCGCCGACCGCTGGCCGACGCATATCTCATCGCCAGAAATCTTGGCCGAAAGGGTTTTGGGCTGACGGCCCCGTCCCGATTGCGAACATCGGGCGTCCCGCTTGGGAACAAAATTTAAACTCGTTAAAATTGTCATTTTATATTTGACGAATGCGCAAAACATTCATGTGACCTTGGCCGGAGCAAGATCAGCTTGCACCAGAGCAAGAACCCCAACTGTGCCCTGCCTGACGGAGAATGCAAGATGACTATGCTCCGCGCCACACACCTTGCCACGGTCAAATCCGCTATTTACGACCTGCGATGGGAAGAGTTCCACGTCAAGCGCCCCGCCCGTATCGTCGCCGTCCGGCCGTGCCTCACGGGCGTTTCGATGCGAAGCGCCGAGATCATCGATATCTCGCAAGGCGGCGCGACCTTCATTGTCTCGACCACCGCCGGTCTGCCGAAACATTATTATCTCAACATTCTCGGCCTCGCCTATCGAATCGGGTGTGCCGAGGTCTACCGTCACAAGGAACGCATCGGCGTGCGGTTCATTAACCTGATGGATCCCGATGTCCTGCGCCGCGTGGTGCGCACCGATTTCCTTGTCGGCAACATGGAAGCGATCGATGCACGGCGTGCGCCGATCTTCCGCCCGCAAGCGTCGCCCATCGGTCAGCTGTCGAAATAATCTGGCTTGCCTTGGCCGTACCCCGGCCTATTGTTGCGCCAACCGTCAACATGTCCGGGAACCTGGCTTCGCATGTCCGCCTTTTCGCGCTTCACGCCCCTCATCAGCGCCCTGCCCTCCACAGTTCCCTTCGTCGGCCCCGAGGCCATCGAGCGCCAACGCGGACGTGCCGTCTTGGCACGCATCGGCGCCAACGAGAATGGCTTCGGTCCGGCCCCTTCCGTGCTTGCGGCGATAAGCGAGGAAGCCGGCAATATCTGGAAATACAATGATCCGGAAAATTTTGCGCTGAGGGAGGCGCTCGGCGCTCATCTCGGCACCTCCTCCGCCAATATCGCCATCGGCGGCGGCATCGACGAGTTGCTCGGCCAGATCGTCCGGCTGGTGATCGAAGCCGGCGCGCCGGTCGTCACCTCGCTCGGCGCCTATCCGACCTTCAATTTCCATGTCGCCGGCTTCGGCGGCCGGCTGGTGACCGTGCCCTATGTCGACGACCGCGAAGATCTCGACGGACTGCTCGATGCCGTCAGGCGCGAGAACGCGCCGCTCGTCTATTTCGCCAATCCCGACAATCCGATGGGAAGCTGGTGGGACGCCGACAGCATCGTCGCCTTCGCCCGGGCACTGCCCGAGACGACGCTGATGGTGCTCGACGAAGCCTATAGCGAGACGGGGCCCGCACATTCGCTGCCGTCGATCGCTTCGCTGATCGACCTGCCGAACATCGTGCGCACCCGCACCTTCTCCAAGGCCTATGGCCTTGCCGGCTCCCGCACCGGCTACGTTATCTCGACGCCGGGCACGGCGCAGGCCTTCGACAAGATCCGCAATCATTTCGGCATGAACCGGCTGGCGACGGCCGCCGCGCTCGCCGCCCTCAAGGACCAAGCCTATCTCATCGAGGTGGTCGGCAAGATCCATGCGGCGCGGGAGCGGATCGGCCACATCGCCCGGGCAAACGGCCTTGAGTCGCTGCCCTCGGCGACGAATTTCGTGGCGATCGACGCAGGCCGCGACGGCGCGTATGCGCGGGCGATCGTCGACGGGCTGATGGAGCACGGCGTCTTCATCCGCATGCCCGGTGTGGCGCCGCTCAATCGCTGCATCCGCGTCAGCGTCGGGCCGCAGACCGACATGGCACTGTTCGAGGAAGCGCTGCCGCAGGTGCTGAAGGTGATCGGCTGATAAAGTATGGTGCCGAAAAGCGTGAGCAGGTTTCGGACTATCTGCTGATAATTCAACGAAGAACCGCGGCCGGTGGAGGATATCCGGCCGCGGTGCTCTTCTCCCGGCATCGACGTTTCAAATCGCCCCGCCAGCCCCTCTTTCGAGGTTGTTATTCTGTCGACTGTCAGCAGAAGACGGTTTCAGTGAACCGTCATCCATTCGCGGGCAGCGCGCAAAGCTTCGGCAAGCTGCATCTTGTTCATGGTGGCCGCGACATCGGCGCGAAGCTCGGCGGCGCGGTCGTTGCCCTTGATTGCGGCGATGTTCAGCCATTTGTGAGCAGCGACGAGATCGACGGCGCAGCCGCGGCCGGTCGCATACATCAGACCCATTTCGCAGAAGACATCGGCGCTGTTGTTGTCGCCACCCATGGTGGCCGTTTCAGCATTGTGCATTTCAAAGCGTGCCATCGGTTTTATCCCTGTTAGCCTGTTTATGACTTACCCTGTTTTACCTCGGGGCCTTGCCGTCTATCGCGGCTTGCAGCCCTTCAGTTTCGGCGGGTTTGCCCCGCTCGTTTGATGGCTTCACTATGCCGAACGGCCTTCAAAAAACGCCTAAAATGCATGATTAACTAGAGACAAACAAAGTGCAAACACTTGGTAAAATTGGATTTTTGTTAAACATCGGATGCCTTGGAGTTTAGGGGTTTTCGTTCCAATTTTACGAAAGATTCAGATTCGAAAATAAACCGATCGTTCATCATGAAATCAGCAGACGACGGTTTAAACGCCTCGACCTCTCGCTTTTTTCCAGCTTTCGGCGATCTCCGCCGATAGCGTTCACGTGTATTTACCTTTACGTTCGCGTCAGTTATTTTCCCGACCGGTCAAAGGGACATCAGGGAGGAAAAGATGATCCGCAGCTTCATTCTCGCCGGCGCCATCGCCGTGATCGCGGGCACCGCGAATGCCGAAGAGCCGATCGTCGGCAATTGGAAAACCGCCTCTGGCGAAACGGCGGTGATCGCGGCCTGCGGCGGCAGTTACTGCGTGACGCTGAAAACCGGCAAATACAGCGGCCGGAAGATCGGCACGCTTGCCGGCACCGGCGGTAGCTACGCCGGGGAGATCACCGATCCGGCCGCCGACAAGACCTATAGCGGCTCGGGCAAGGTTTCCGGCAATTCGCTGCGGATGCAGGGCTGCGTCCTGAAAATCCTCTGCAAGTCGCAGACCTGGACACGGCTCTGACGCGATAAGGCCGACGCAGCAAACATCCCAAATCGCGCAAGCATGCCGGCCGAAATGCCGGCATGCCTCGAACTTTCTCAGCTTTCCGATCGCGTTGCGACCGCTCGGGCCTGCCCAGCAAGCTGAACGGTGGATGAACCGACATCTCAGCACTCGTTCAGCCGTCGCATGGCAAAACTCATGTCACGGTTAAGTCGCCTATCGAGGGCATGAGATGGACTTCTATATTCTGGCAAGGCGTTTCAGCATCATCACGCTGTTTGCGGCGATCTTCGCGGTCACATTTTCAGCGGTCGTCGTGCATGATGGCGGCGGCGGTACGCAGTCGCATTTCGGCGCGACCTATACCTGCCTGGAGAGAAATGGGGCCTTCTGCGCGCCGACGGTGCGGTGAGCGGCATCAGACACGGAAGGATAAAAAATCGGATTCCGCCGGCGTGCGTCGTTTGCTTGTCAAGAACAACTCTCTATAATGCGCCATGAACAAACGAATCTCCCCTTTGTCGCCGCTCGACACATCCTCCCCACCTCCTTTCCAACCGCAGAGCTTCGATGATCCCGCTAAGGCCGTCGAGACGCTCACCGCACTTTACGAGCGCAATACGGCGTTCCTGATCCAGAACTTCACCGAGCTTGCCCAAGGCGCTCCGATCGCCTCGCGCTACCGCGCCTTCTATCCGCAGGTCAGCATCGAGACAACCAGCTTCGGCCATATCGATTCACGCCTCTCCTATGGTCATGTCACGGCGCCCGGTATCTACACGACGACGGTCACCCGGCCGAAGCTCTTCAAGCATTACCTGAGGGAGCAGCTGTCGCTGCTGATGAAGAGCCACAATGTTCCGGTAATCGTCTCGGAATCGACGACGCCGATTCCGCTGCACTTCGCCTTTGGCGAGGGCGCGCATGTGGAAGCATCGACCTCAGCCTTCGTCGACGTCCCGATGCGCGATATCTTCGACACGCCGGACCTCAACACCACCGACGACGAGATCGCCAACGGCGAATATATCCCGCCGCCGGGCGAGCCCTCGCCGCTTGCGCCGTTCACTGCCCAGCGTATCGATTATTCGCTCGCCCGGCTGTCGCATTATACGGCGACGCATGCCGAGCATTTCCAGAACTTCGTGCTATTTACGAACTACCAGTTCTATATCGACGAATTCTGCAGCTGGGCGCGCAAGCAGATGGCCGAGGGCGGCGACGGTTATACCGCCTTCGTCGAGCCCGGCAATATCGTCACCCTGCCCGGCTCGAGCGGGCCGGAAACGGATGCGACGCTTGCCCGCCTGCCGCAGATGCCGGCCTACCATCTGAAGAAGAAGGGCCATGCCGGGATCACCATGATCAATATCGGCGTCGGTCCCTCCAACGCCAAGACGATCACCGACCATGTCGCCGTGCTGCGCCCGCATGCCTGGCTGATGCTCGGCCACTGCGCCGGCCTGCGCAACAGCCAGCGGCTCGGCGATTATGTGCTTGCCCATGCCTATATGCGCGAGGACCACGTGCTCGACGACGACCTGCCGGTCTGGGTGCCGATCCCGGCGCTCGCCGAAGTGCAGGTGGCGCTGGAAGCGGCCGTCGCCGAAATCACCGGCTACGAGGGTTTCGAGCTGAAGCGCATCATGCGCACCGGCACCGTCGGCACGATCGACAACCGCAACTGGGAACTGCGCGATCAGCGCGGCCCTGTGAAGCGGCTGTCGCAAGCGCGCGCCATCGCGCTCGACATGGAATCGGCGACGATCGCCGCCAATGGCTTCCGCTTCCGCGTGCCCTACGGCACGCTGCTCTGCGTCTCCGACAAGCCGCTGCACGGCGAATTGAAGCTGCCGGGCATGGCGACGGCCTTCTACCGCACGCAGGTCAACCAGCATCTGCAGATCGGCATCCGCGCCGTGCAGAAGCTGGCCGCCATGCCGAAGGAAGCCCTGCATTCGCGCAAGCTGCGCAGCTTCTTCGAAACGGCCTTCCAATAGGCCGTTTCCTCATCGTCCCGCCACGACAGGCGCCTGCTGCGCAAGCGTCTGCGGTCTGTCGGCAGCAAGGTTCAGCCCTGCTATCAGCAGGCTGAAGGCGATGAAGGTGAAAGCGGTGCGTAAGAGAACCTTCATTCCATCGCCTTCCTCGAACGCCTGACGAGGCTTGTCATGGCGGCGGGCCCAGATCTGGCTTGCGATCGCGATTTCAAGAATACTCATTGCCGTCTCCTCGACAGGTTTCGATGAAGCCTTGTCGAGTGCTGCCCTGCGATTTCGACAGCCGACAGCGACAAAGATTTTTTCTGCCGCTGTCGAAATGTGTCAGGCTCGATCGTCCAGAGTCATGAAACATCCCAAGGAGGCTGTCCGCGATGAAATATCTCTGTCAGGTCTGGTTCGACGGCGCGGTGCTCGACGCGATGACGAAAGAGGAGAAAGCCGAGCTCGACGCGAATTCCTTGAACTACGACAAGGACCTTGCCGAAAGCGGGCACATGATCGTCGCCCAGGCGCTGCAGCCGCCGACATCGGCGGTGACAGTCCGCGTTCGCAGCGGCGAGTCATCGGTGACGGACGGTCCTTTCACTGAGACGAAAGAGGCGCTTGGCGGCTTCATCCTGATCGAGGCCAAGGATCTCAATGACGCGATCCGCATCGCCACAGGTATTCCGCTCGCCAAATTCGGCGCCATCGAGGTGCGGCCAATCCATGAATTGAGACCCCAATGAGGAGGTGCCAATGAAGTTTCTATGTCAGATCTGGTTCGACACCGAAAAGAGCAAGCTGGTTTCCCAGGCCGAGTGGGATGCCGTGACGCAGGAATGCATTGTCAGCGACAATCGCTGGCGCGACAGCGGTCATCTGCTGGTAGCGCACGCCTTGCATGAACCATCGACGGCGATCACGCTTCGCCTGCGCAAAGGCGAAGTCTCCGCAACCGATGGCCCGTTTGCCGAAATCAAGGAGCATCTGGGCGGTTTTGTGCTGCTCGAGGCCGAGAATATCGAGGAGGCAAAGGCCATCGCGTCCAGTTTCCCAATCCTTAAATATTGCTCGATCGAAGTCCGCCCAGCCTATTCCATCCAAGACGGGAAATAGCCATGCGCTACATCTGCCTGATCTATAACAGCGCCGACACCGACGGCAGACTGACAGCTGACGAAGGCGTCGACCTCATCAAAGCGCATTTTGCCTTCGACGAGGAACTGCAACGCGACGGCTTCATGATCCATTCCGACGCGCTCGAAATGCCTGACCAGGCGAGCGTGCTGCGGGTTCGAAACAATAGGCTCTCCGTCACCGACGGCCCCTATGTCGAAACGAAGGAGCATCTGGCCGGCTTCTACGTCATTGAGGCGCCTGACATAGCGAAGGCAAAGGAGATCGCCGGGCGAATTCCGTCGGCCCGCTACGGCGCGGTCGAACTGAGACCGGTGCGAATACTCACCCTTCCGAACTGAGGTGCCCCCTTGGAAAGCGTCATCGAGGAGATCTACCGAACCCAGTCTCGCCGGGTGCTGGCGACGCTGATCCGATTGCTCGGCGATTTCGACCGTGCGGAGGAAGCGCTTCACGATGCCTTTGCAGCGGCGGCACGAACATGGCCGGTCGACGGCGTTCCCGCCAACCCCGCCGGCTGGCTTGTGTCTACCGGCCGCTTCAAGGCGATTGACGCGATCCGGCGGCGTGCACGTTTCGATGCCGCGCAGCAGCACATCGAGGACAGCCTCTACAGCGTCGACGGAATGGAGATGGGCGAGATGGAAGCGATCGAGGACGACATGCTGCGGCTGATCTTCACCTGCTGCCACCCTGCTATCCCAGCCGACGCGCAGACGGCGATGGCGCTCCGGGAAATCTGCGGACTGACCACCGAAGAGATCGCCCATGCCTTCCTCGTTCCGGCGCCGACGGTTGCGCAGCGGATCGTGCGCGCCAAAAACAGGATTCGGGCAGCAAACGTCCCCTATGAAGTGCCGGGCCGCGAGGCGCTGCCCGAGCGGCTCGACCGGGTGCTGCATGTCATCTATCTCGTCTTCAACGAAGGCTATTCCACCTCGTCGGGAGACGCGGTCGTTCGCGCCGACCTGACCGGAGAGGCCATCCGGCTGGCGCGGCTGCTGCTGGCGCTGCTGCCGCATCCCGACGTTTGCGGGCTTCTGGCGCTGATGCTGCTGCAGGAATCCCGCCGCAACGCCCGCAGCGGCGCGGAGGGAGACCTTGTGCTGCTTGCCGATCAGGACCGCTCGCTCTGGGACCACGCCAAAATCTCGGAGGGCCTGGCACTCCTCAGCGCGGCGATGCGGACGGGAGAGATCGGCACCTATACGGTACAGGCAGCGATCGCCGCCGAACATGCGAAGGTGCCTGCCGCCGAGCGAACCGACTGGCGCCGGATCGTCTTCTATTACGACCTGCTTCTGGCAGCCCAGTCCTCGCCGGTCGTCGAACTCAACCGCGCTGTGGCGATCGCGATGGCGGAAGGGCCGTCGAAAGGCCTTGAGCTGATCGACGCTATCCTGAGGCGCCGGGAGTTGCAGGCTTATCACCTCGCCCATTCGGCGCGTGCTGATTTCCTGCGCCGCCTCGGCCGGAGAGATGAGGCGATCGCGGCCTATGAGACGGCGCTGTCGCTGTGCCGGCAGGAGCCGGAGCAGGCTTTTCTTCGCAAAAGGATTTCAGAGCTTGCCGCGGCGTCCGAGCGGCAGTGAGATCGCAGTTCCTGTCAGCGCCGAGACGATGATCAGCAAGTGGGCATTGACGCTCGCCTGCGCGAGGACGGCGAGCGCCGCCCGCTCGCTCGACGCTCCGAGCGCAATGGCGCCGGCGGTGATACCTGCCGGATAGGTGCCGACCCCGCCGGGCGCGTGCACCGGCAGAACGGAGGAGAGTTCACCGCCGAGCGCGCCGCCGAAGCTTGCCGCCATCGGAAACACACCCATCAGGCCGAGCGCCCATGCGAGCACGATCACCTTGACCAGCCAGTTGACGATAGTCATCGCCCAGGCGCGCGCAAAGGCCGCGGCATCGAGCGGCAAGCCGTTTTCGATCTCAACGACCAATTTCTGCGCCTTTGCAGGCAGCAGCCTGGCGGCGACGCGCAATAGCGGCTTGCGCGCGGCGAAGGCTGCCACCGGCAGCAGCAGGAAGGCCGCCCAAAGCGACCATGCGAAGAGTGCATCGGCTGCGGCGAGCGCAAAGCCGATGCCGGCAGCCGCCAGCAGAGCATGCAGGTCGAGCAGCCGCATGACTAGGAGTGCCGAGGTTCCGCGCGTCAGCGGTATGCCGAATTCGGTGCGCATCAACAGAGGAAAACTGGTCTCGCCGGTCCGGAAGGGCAGCATGATGTTCAGGAGATTGTGGATCTGCGTGACCCGGAAGAGGGTCGCAAACCGGCCCGCGGTCTCCTGCGGAAAATAGTCGTAGATGCGCCAGGTGCGCAGGAAATAGGTGCCCGTCAGAGCCATGAGCGCGCCGATCACCGGACCTGCTCCGACATCGGCCCATTGGCTGATGATGACCGGCCACCCCCAGAACCACTGCACGAAGAGCGCATAGGCTGCGACAATTACGACCGTCAGCGCCGTCATGCGATTGCGCATAAACCAGGACTGCTGGCTTTCAACGATCGAACTCTTCATGTAGTAGGCATTCCTCGCTTGGCGTCGGCATGGGCCTCGGTTCCGTCCCGGCGTTTTAGGAGAAATGAAGGTTGCGCACAACGGCGGAGTTGATGGCGGTGGCGGCGGGATCGCCTCAAGCCGGCGATCCGCGCGGCAGACCGACAAATGGCGAGGCCTTGCCGGCCTGACTTGGAGATCGATGTTGGAGCGCATTACCAAAAGCATCAAGAGCGCCAGCATTTTTCTGGCAGTCTATTTCCTGCTGAACATCCTGCTCCGCATCTCATTGCCACATACACTCGATCTCGACGAGGCAGAGCAAGCATTCTACTCGCAATATCTTCTGGCCGGCTACGGGCCGCAGCCGCCCTTTTATAACTGGATCCAGTACGCCATCGTCTCGGTGACCGGCATTACGATGTGGGCGCTCTCGGTTCCGAAGAACATCATCCTGTTCGGCTGCTATCTGTTCTACGGTTTGGCTGCTCGCGAGGTGCTGAAGAGCCGTTTGCTCCCGCCTATCGCCATGCTGAGCCTGATTACCCTGCCGCAGGTCGGCCTGATGGCGCAGCGCGAGCTCACCCATACTGTTGCCCTGCTGTTTGCGACCTCGCTCTTCCTCTTCGGCTTTTTCCGGACGCTTCGCCAGCCGACGATCGGCAGTTATCTCGTCATCGGCATTGCCACCGGCATCGGCCTCATCTCCAAGTATAATTTCGCCATCCTGCCGTTTGCCGCCTTCGTCGCCGTGCTGCCGGACTGGAAGTGGCGCAACCGCCTGTTCGACTGGCGCCTGCTGCCGGCGGCGGTCATCGCCATTCTGATCGTCCTGCCGCATGCGCTCTGGCTGCCCGATAACCTCGTCAGCGCTTCGGCCCCGACGCTGGAGCGGATGACTGCCGAGCATGAGGCCGCGGCCGGCCTCCCCCGCATCGGACAGGGGCTGTTGTCGCTCGTCATCGCCGTGCTCGGCTTCACCGCGTTGCCGATCGTTCTCATCACGGCTGCCTTCCGTCGGGATTTCTTCCGTGCGCTGTCTTCGTCCAGTCCGATGATCCGGGTGATCGAGCGGATGATGGTCGTCAGCCTGCTCGCCTTCGCCGGCATCGTCGTCTTCGCCGGCGCCAGCGACATCCATGAACGCTGGCTCGACCCGTGCCTGCTCGTCCTGCTGATCTATCTGTTCCTGAAACTGGAGACAGCAGGTTTCAATCTCTCCGCCGGCCTTGCACGCTTCCGGCCCGTGGTGCCGGTTTTCATGGTCGTCATCCTGTCGATCCTGCTGCTGCGGATCGTCGCCATTCAATATATCGGCACCTATACGCGAACGAACGTGCCCTTCGCGAACTACGTGACCGAACTGACAGCGACCCGCAAACCCGTTCTCATCGTGGCGGGGACCAAGTTCGTGGCGGGCAATATGAAGCTCGAATTTCCCGACGTTCCCGTCGTGATCCCGTTCTTCCCCGGCCCAGGGGTTCCGGAATACGCAACGGCAAAGGGGCCGGTGCTGGTTGTCTGGCGCGGCGAAACCGCAAATGATCCAACCATCTCTCCCGGCTTCGCCAACGATCTCGTCAGATCGGGTATTCATCTGAAAGAGATAAATACCTTGACGCTGCCCTATCTTTTCGGTGACGGCAAACATACCTTCTCAATTGGCTACTCCTGGGTGGAGGGCGGCGCGCAATAGCGCTGCGGCAAGTCGGCCGATTGCGGGGAAACCGGCATTGGCCGCTGGCAACGGACGGGCAGTTCATGTAGTAGGCTTCCGCAAACGCGGTGGCGGCAGTAAGGACCGCCAGGCCGCCCGGCCTTTTGGAGATGAAAGTTGCAGACAACGGTAGAGCCCATTCGCGGCACGAATGATCCGGTACAATCGCTCGAGCTGTCGCTGGTCGTGCCCGTTTTCAACGAAGAGGAAAGCGTCGGCCCGCTGGTCGAACGTATCCTTGCAGCGATGTCCCACTATCCTTATCGCTGGGAACTGATCCTCGTCGACGACGGCAGCACGGATGCGACGCTCGTCAACGCCCGCAAATACGTCGGGCGCGAGGGGCTGGCGCTGAGGATCGTCGAACTGCAGCGCAATTTCGGCCAGACCGCCGCCATGCAGGCCGGCATCGATACCGCCCAGGGCCGCCTGATCGCGACGATGGACGGCGACCTGCAGAATGATCCGAAGGACATTCCTGCGATGGTCGCCGAATTGGAACGGCGCGAACTCGACCTCCTGGTCGGCTGGCGCAAGAACCGCAAGGACGGTCTGTTCCTGCGCAAGATACCCTCCTGGTGCGCCAACTACCTGATCGGCCGCATCACCGGCGTCAAACTGCACGATTACGGCTGCAGCCTGAAGATCTACCGTGCCTCGATCATCAAGCAGGTGAAGCTGATGGGCGAAATGCACCGCTTCATCCCGGCCTGGGTGGCCGGCGTCGTGCCGAGCTCGCGCATCGGCGAGATGGCCGTCACCCACCATGCCCGCGAACACGGCGTTTCGAAATACGGGATTTCGCGCACCTTCCGCGTCATCCTCGACTTGCTGTCGGTGATGTTCTTCATGCGCTACAAGGCGCGGCCGGGGCATTTCTTCGGCTCGCTGGGTCTCGGTCTCGGCGCCGTCGCCATGCTGATCCTGCTTTACCTCGGCTTCGACAAGTTCATCATGGGCAATGATATCGGCACGCGACCGATGCTGATGGTCGGCGTCGTGCTGCTGCTGTCGTCGGTGCAGATGATCACCACCGGCATTCTGGCGGAAATGATCGCGCGCACCTATTATCGTGACGACGCCTCTCCGAACTATATCGTGCGGCAGATCTTCGACGATCACAGCCAAGCCTAAGCCGGCAGCACGATGCTGGAACGCGCGACGAGGACGATCGGAATCGCGGCTCTGCTTCTTGCAGCCTATTTCGTGCTGAACGTCGGGCTGCGACTGGCGCTCCCGCATTCGCTGGAGCTGGATGAAGCCGAGCAGTCCTTCTTCTCGCAATATCTGTTGGCGGGCTACGGCCCGCAGCCGCCCTTCTACAACTGGATGCAATATGCCGTCGTTTCGGTGACGGGCATGTCGATCGGCGCGTTGATCGTGCCGAAGAATATCCTGCTCTTCCTGTGTTACCTCTTTTACGGCCTTGCCGGGCGCGAAGCACTGAAGGACCAGGCGCTCGCCGCCGTCGGCATGCTGGCGTTGATCACTCTGCCCCAGGTCTCCTACATGGCCCAGCAGGATCTGACTCACACGACGGCCCTGCTCTTTGCCAGCTCCCTGTTCCTCTATGGCTTCTTCCGCACGCTCGACCGACCAGGCGTCGGCAGCTACCTGCTACTCGGCCTTGCAACCGGCATCGGGCTGATCTCGAAGTACAATTTTGCGCTGATGCCGGTCGTCGCGCTGATCGCCATCCTGCCCGATGCAGAATGGCGGCGCAGGGCGCTCGACTGGCGCATGCTGATCGCGATTGCCGTCGCGCTCGTCATCGTCCTGCCGCACGCCATCTGGCTGCAGGGCAATCTCGCATTCGCCTCCTCCGACACTCTGGTCAAGATGGCCGCCGGCAACGAACCCGCCGGCATCGTGCGGATCGGCAAAGGCATTCTCGCCTTTGTCGTCGCCATCCTCGCCTTTGCAGCACTCCCGGTTGCAATTTTCGCCGCCGCCTTCCGCCGGGATTTTGTCCTGATGCTTTCATCCGGAAACCGCTGGACCGGGATGATGGAGCGGATGATGCTTGCGAGCCTCGCCGGCATCCTTCTGATCGTGCTGTTCACCGGTTCCACCACGGTGCGTGAGCGCTGGCTCGATCCGTTCCTGCTCGTGCTGCCGATCTACTTCCTGGCAAAGATGAAGGCGGCCGGGCTCGATCTTTCCGCCGGGCTGCGCCGCTTCCGGCCGGTGGTGCCGGTGCTGATGGCTTGTGTGCTGGTCGCGCTCGGCTTCCGCGTGGTCGGCGCCGGGCTGATCGGCAGCTATAGCCGACCGAATGTGCCGATGGCCGATCTCGCCCGCGAAATGACCCGGCAGGCCGAACCCGCGCTGGTGATTGCCTCGGATCCCTATGTCGCCGGGAACATGCGTCTGCAGCTTCCCCATGTGCCCGTCGTCATCCCCGATTTTCCCGTTGCGGGCATTCCGGCCTACACGACAGCAAGCGGACCGGTGCTGATCGTCTGGCGCGGCAAGAAGACGGCGACGGCGGCGGATGCCGTAATGCCGGAACGATTTTCATCGGCGCTGACGGCGGCGGGCATCGCGCCGCAGGAGATCGGCGCCTTGTCGCTTCCCTATTATTTCGGCCGCCAGGGCGATAATTTCGCACTCGGCTATGCCTGGGTTCGGCCGGGAGCCAGATAGAATGATCAAGACCGGTCTTCACGATATGCGCTGGATTTTCGTGCCGCTGGCCGTCTATTTCACGCTTCAGGTCGGTGTGCGGCTCGCAACCTCGCATTCACTCGATCTCGACGAGGCCGAACAGGTTTTCCGCTCGCAATGGCTCGCCGCCGGTTACGGCCCACAGCCGCCGTTCTACAACTGGCTGCAATATGCCGTCTTCCAGTTCGCCGGTGTTTCGCTTGTCGCGCTTTCGGTGGTGAAGAATCTCCTGCTGTTCAGCGCCTACCTGCTGTACAGCCTGACCGCGCGTCTCATTTTGCGCGACAAGGCGCTGGCGGCGATCGCGACGCTCGGATTGCTGACCATCCCGCAAATGGTTTTCGAGATGCAGCGAGACCTGACGCACACGGTCGCGGTCTTCTTCTCGGCCAGCATCTTCTTCTACGGCTTCATCCGCAGTCTGAAACAGCCGAGCCTTGCCTCCTATCTGATAACAGGCATTGGCATCGGTTTCGGCCTGCTCGCCAAATATAATTTCGCCATCCTGCCGGCCGCAGCCTTGATCGGCGCGCTGGCGGATGCGCGCTGGCGGGGGCGGATTTTCGATCGACGGCTGGCGGCAACCGCTATCGTTGCCCTCGTCATCACCTTGCCGCATCTCTTCTGGCTGAAGGACAATCTCGACTTCGCCACCGCCCGCACCCTGGAAAAGATGACCGCCAGCGACAATGCCAGCTATCCCATGCAGGTGGCCATGGGCGTCGGCTCTCTCGCACTTGCCATCGTCAGCTTCGCCGGGTTGACCGTGGCAGTGTTCGCTGTCGTCTTCGGCAAGGACCTTCGCCCCGCATTGGCCGCTCGATCGGAATGGACGCGGCTCATCGAGCGGATGATGCTCGTCTTCGTCATCGGCATCCTGTTTTTGATCGTCTTCGGCGGTGCTGCCGGCATCAAGGATCGCTGGCTGGTGCCGATGCTCTTCATCCTGCCGCTCTATTTCTGCCTGAAGATCGACGCAGCCGGCGTCGCGACAGAAACGGCGTTCCGGCGTTTCATGGCCGTCGTCGCCGTCATCATGATCGGCGTGCCGGCCGCCCTTTACGGCAGCGTCGCGGCTGCACGCTTCACCGGCCATTACGAACGGCTGAACAGGCCCTATGCCACGATGCTGGAAAGCTTGCGCAAACAGGGCGAACCGGCAGCGATCCTTGCCGGCGACAGCCTGCTCGCCGGCAATCTCAGGCAGGATATCCCTGATGTGCCGGTCCTCTCCGTGGATTATCCCGGCTTCCGCCCGGATCTTAGCGGCCGACAACCGCTGCTTCTCGTGTGGCTGATCTCGCCGAAGGGGGGAAGCGAAGCGCTTCCGCCGGCCATGGCTGAGTGGCTCCAGGCCAATCTCGGCGTGTCCGCGCCTCAGGCATCGGTGATCGACGTGCCCTATTTCTATCAGCGCGGCGACGATCGCTACCGATTCGGGTATGCTTGGCTCGACCGGTCGAACTGAGTGAAATCAGGAATATGGCGATCGCTTGGACCCATTGGCCGGAATAAGTGTAGCCTTGATTAAAGTGGTAGAAAATCGTCGCCCTAAGAGATCGCCGCCCGCTCATCCGGCTGCAGCCGTCGACGCAAACCGGACAGCAGTGGCCTTGAGCCGAGCATCCACACCGCATCCATCAGCAGCAGCCGCATGGATCCCAGGCTCAAAGGCCTGGGATGACGGAGAGTGTGGCTGGCGTTCTCGCCAAACTCGCCGCCGGCGTACAGAGACACACTACAACCGGTGCTTCATTGGGCCAGCCTTACCACATCCGCCTCACCTGTGTTTCAGCGCCAACGTTGCGATACGCCCGGAAGTGCGGGCATTGCGAGCGCCTGCTTATCGCCGCATCCGCAATGGAACCAGCCGGCTGAGCGACATCAGGATCTCAGCTCTTTCCAGGCCGCATCCAGCGCCAGCTTGGTAATCCTCGCCATCTCGTCCACCTCCGCGTGGCTGATGACGAGTGGCGGCGAGGCCAGCATGCGGTCGCCGGTGGCGCGCAGCACGAGGCCGTTTGCCAGCGCGTGATTGCGCACCAGCGCGCCGACCTGATCGGGCTTCTCATGACGGCTGCGCGTGCTCTTGTCGGCGGCAAGCTGCAAGCCGCCCATCAGGCCGATGCTAACGGCCTCGCCGACCAGGTCATGGTCCGCGAGCGCTGCCCAGGCGCTGCCGAAATAGGGGCCGATATCGTCGCGCACACGTTCGACCAGCCCTTCCGCCTCGATGATGCGCAGGTTTTCGAGGGCGGCGGCCGCACAGACCGGGTGGCCGGAATAGGTGAAGCCGTGGTTGAACTCGCCGACCTCGTTGATCAGCACGTCGGCAATCTTATCGCTGACGAGCACGCCGCCGATCGGCAAATAACCGGAGGAAAGCCCCTTTGCGATCGGCGCAAGATCCGGCTCGACGCCGAAATGCTGGTGGCCGAACCAGGCGCCCAGCCGGCCGAAACCGCAGATCACCTCGTCGGTGACCAGCAGGATATTGCGCGCCTTGCAGATGCGGTCGATCTCCGGCCAATAGGTTTCGGGCGGGATGATGACGCCGGCAGCCCCCTGCACCGGCTCGGCGACGAAGGCGGCGACGTTCTCCTCGCCCAGCTCATCGATCTTCGCGTCGAGTTCGCGGGCGACCTTCAGCCCGAATTCATCAGGCGAGAGATCGCCGCCCTCGCCGTACCAATAGGGCTGGCCGATATGGGCGATTCCCGGGATCGGCAGGTCGCCCTGCTCGTGCATGTATTTCATGCCGCCGAGGCTGGCGCCGGCGACGGTCGACCCGTGGTAGCCGTTCCTTCTCGCGATGACGATCTTCTTCGACGGCTTGCCGACGGCGCTCCAATAGACACGGACCATGCGGAACCAGGTGTCGTTCGCCTCCGAGCCGGAGCCGGTGAAGAAGATATGGTTGAAACGCGCACCCGCATGCGACGTCACCTTCTGCGCCAGCAGCGCCGTCGGCGTCGAGGTCGTGCCGAAAAAGGTGTTGTAATAGGGCAGCTCGTTCATCTGCCTTGCGACGGCCTCAACGATCTCGCGGCGGCCATAGCCAATATTGACGCACCAGAGGCCGGCGAAGCCATCGAGATATTTCCGGCCGCGATCATCGAAGATGTAAACGCCCTCACCGCGCTGGATGACGCGGGCGCCATCGGCATTCAGCTTCTTCATGTCGGCGAAGGGGTGCAGATGATGGGCTGCGTCGATCGTTGCAAGGTTCGAGGGCTGGTAAGTGTCGGGCATGGCTGGTGAAGACCCTCGCGGATTGAAAGGCTGCTATCGATGAGATAGGAGCTTGGCCTTGTCCCGGAGGATTTTCAAGGTCATGGCGAGAGACAGGATGGACGGCAAGGCCGGTGGCGACCCGCGTTTCGAGATCCTGATCGTCGGCATGAACGGCGAGCTGCGCGGCAAGCAGCTTCCATCAGGCGCCGAAGGCAAGGTCTGGGCCGGCGAGATCCGCCTGCCGACGTCGACCCAGTCGCTCGATATCTGGGGCGACGACAATGACGACATTACCGGCCTGTCGCTGACGATCGGCGATCCCGACGGCATGGTCGTCGCCGACCGGCGCAGCCTTGCGCCGATGCCCTGGGCGCCGGAGGGCTCGATGCAGGCGCTCGCCACCATGTGTGAATTCGACGGCACCCCGAGCTTCATGGATCCGCGCGCCATCCTCGCTTCGGTGGTCGAGCGCTATCGCAGCCGCGGGCTGACGCCTGTCGTTGCCACCGAGCTTGAATTCTACGTGATGTCAGCGGGCTGGCGGGAAACCGGGCGACCCTCCCCGCCTGCAAGCCTCACCTATCGCGGCGAACCGAACGGCTTTCAGCTCTACGACATGAGCGCCGTCGATGCGCTCGGTGACTATCTGCAGACGCTCAAGGCTTACGCCAAGGCCCAGGGATTGCCGGCGGATGCGACGACGGCGGAATTCGGCCCGGGCCAGTTCGAGGTCAATCTCATGCATCGCGCCAATGCGCTGGCTGCCGCCGACGACTGCCTCTATCTCAAGCGCATCGCCGAACAGGCGGCGCGCCGCCACGGGCTGAAATCGACCTGCATGGCCAAGCCCTATTCAGAGCATGCCGGTTCCGGTCTGCATGTGCATGCCAGCGTCATCGACGGCCAGGGCCGTAACATCCTCGATGCCAAGGGCGGCGAGCCGAAGCTGTTGAAATCGGTGACGGCCGCTCTGCTCGACAGCATGCGCGCGGCGCAGCTGATCTTTGCGCCCCTCGCCAATTCCTACCGCCGCTTCCAGCCGGGTTCCTTCGCACCGGTCGATCTGACCTGGGGCAGCGGTCACCGCGGCACGGCGATCCGCATCCCTGACAAGGACGGGCCGGCCGCGCGTATCGAGCACCGCGTCGCTGGCGCCGATGCCAATCCCTATCTGCTGCTCGCGGCAATCCTCGGCGGCATGCTGAATGGGCTGGACCGAGAACTCGACCCCGGCGAGGAGACAACGCCTTCATACACGCCCGCGAATACGACCCGGCTGACACATGATTTCCTCAGCGCGGTCGAGACGTTTCGCACCTCGCCCTTCATCGCCGACATCTTCGGCGCACGCTACCAGGCACTCTACGGCGACACCAAGCGCAAGGAAGCGCTTGCGCATCTCAGCACCGTGTCGGATTTCGACTACCGCACCTATCTGCCGCGGCTCTGAGGCTTATTCCGCAGCCGACTTACGCGGCCGGCTCGCGGCGTTCGTCCTCATTCACCTGGGCGGCCAGACCCTGCTTGACGAGGACTTTCAGTTCACCCGGATGCAGCCGGATCGAGACGTCGCGTGCGAGCGGCAGCAGCTCGCCGTCCATGACGCAATTAGCCTTGGAGCGCAGTTTCGGGAAGTGCAGGTGCACTTCGGCCGGATGCATGACCATGACATCGGCATTCTCGCGGACCTTGCCGCGCAGCATGTCGATGGCAAGGCGGGCGACACCGAGGGGCTTCAACGGATTTGCCGTATAGAAGCCGAGTTCGCCGCTTCTGAGATTATCGGCGTAGAGCAGCGCGTTCTCGCCGAATGGGTTGTTGGAGACCGAGACCGCGGACACCCAGCGGCGCTCGCGCATCCCGGCCGCCTCGAACTCTACCTCGAACTCGGGCGGATTGAAGATCACTCCGAGAGCGGCTTTGGTGCTCGCCCGGATCTTGCCCAGCCTGGAACGATAGCTGTAGGCGTTGCGGTAGCGCACCATGCGGGCATGCAGGCCGGCGGAAAACTGGTGGATGAAGGGCCGGCCATTGGCGCTGGCAATATCGACATTGTCGATCTCGCCGGTCGCAAGCACATCGAGGGCCTGCCAGATATCGAGCGGCACGCGCAGCGAGCGGGCAAAAAGGTTCATGGTGCCGGCCGGCACGACGCCGAGGGCAATGCCGTTTTTCCAGGCGATCGATGCCGCCGCCGAAATCGTGCCGTCGCCGCCGCCGGCGACAATGCCATCAATATCGTCGCGCCTCGCAGCCCGCTCCATGGCGGGAATGATCTCCTTGCCGGAGAAAACGATGGCTTCGAAATCGTGGCCCGCTTCGCGGAACGCTGCCTCCGCCCTTTTCTCGTAGGCCAGCATATCGGTGGTCCTGAAGGTGCCGCCATCGCGATTGAAAAAGCCTACAAGCTTCATGAGGCCTCCCTTCTCTGGCGCGGAACTGCTCCTGCCTTGCTCCTGAGATGGTCGCGGCATCGGCGATTTCAAGCGCCGCCGCTTTCCCTCAGAAGAGCCAGAAATGCAAAATTTGCAATAGACATATGCACATAACAGGACGCTGCACTGCAAAAAATGCACTCGACGCCGGCAGGGGCCTCACGGATAGATAGAGGTTCCCAATACCTCTCCACGTCCTGCCGTTCCAAACGATCGCCCGCCTCCGCGCCAGGGCCATTGCCAAGCAGAGAACCGCCTCAAGGAGCTCTCGTGAGCCAGATCGCGATCAACGAACCCGTCGAAATCCAGCCGGATGCCGAGCTGCCGTCGGCGACGACCGTAGCCTTGGTTCAACTGGCGCTTGCCTGCGGCGGCTTCGCCATCGGCACCGGCGAATTCGCCATCATGGGACTGCTGCCAAATGTCGCCGAAACCTTCTCGGTGACGACGCCGCAGGCCGGCTATGTCATCAGCGCCTATGCGCTCGGCGTCGTCATCGGCGCACCGGTCATCGCCGTGCTCGCCGCCAAGATGGCGCGCCGCACGCTGCTGTTGACGCTGATGCTGGTCTTTGCCGCCGGCAACATTCTCAGCGCCGTCGCCCCGACCTTCGAGACCTTCACTCTGCTGCGCTTCGTCAGCGGCCTGCCGCATGGCGCCTATTTCGGCGTTGCGGCCCTGGTCGCCGCCTCGATGGTGCCGGTACATCGGCGGGCACGCGCGGTCGGGCGCGTCATGCTCGGATTGACGGTGGCCACCCTTCTCGGCACGCCGGCAACAACGCTCTTCGGCCAATCGCTCGACTGGCAGGTGGCATTTCTGACGGTCGGCGTCGTCGGCCTGCTGACGGTGGCGCTGATCTGGTTCCACGTTCCCAAGGACAGGGTTTCCGAAGAAGCGAGCTTCCTGCGCGAACTTGGCGCCTTCCGCCGGCCGCAAGTCTGGCTGACGCTCGGCATCGCCGCCGTCGGCTATGGCGGCATGTTCGCCATGTTCAGCTATATCGCCTCGACGACGACCGAGGTGGCGATGCTGCCGGAAACTGCGGTTCCGATCATGCTGGTGCTGTTCGGCGTCGGCATGAATGCCGGCAATTTCATCGGCTCGTGGCTCGCCGACAAGTCGTTGCTCGGCACGATCGGCGGATCGCTCGTCTATAATATCGTCGTGCTGACCACCTTCTCGCTGACCGCCGCGAGCCCCTACATGCTCGGCCTCTCGGTCTTCCTCGTCGGCTGCGGTTTCGCCGCCGGCCCGGCGCTGCAGACGCGGCTGATGGATGTCGCCGCCGATGCCCAGACGCTTGCCGCCGCCTCCAATCATTCCGCCTTCAACATCGCCAATGCGCTCGGCGCCTGGCTGGGTGGTCTCGTCATCGCCTGGGGCTACGGTTTTGCGGCAACCGGTTATGTCGGCGCAGCACTGTCCTTCCTTGGGCTCTTCGTTTTTGCTGCGTCGGTCCGCCTGGAGCGGCGCGGCTGCAGCCCGCAGGGTGCCTCAGTCTGATAATGCGGGCCGCCCGGGGTGCGACATTCTGGCGTTAAGCATTTCTCCCGCTTGACTTATTCCGCGTTCAGGACCACCTAGCATGACACGTGGATGACACCTGTCTTCCACGGATTTCAACGGAGCCATCACTCAGATGCCAAGCGACAGTAGCAGTCGATTGCCCTTGCCGTACGCGGCCTTCGTGCGCTGACCGACTCCTGTCGGCTCGCCCGTCGGGACGCTACGGCGGATCGACGGAAAGGCGAGCCTCAATGAATATCAATCGCTTCCCACTTCGGGCAGGCCATGTCGCCCGTGCCTTCATCAACAACAGCCGCGGCGCAACGATCGCCGAACGCGTCGAATCGTTGAACGCGCTCACCGTCCAGGATGCCGGCCGCGTGCTGATCGGCATGCCGCTGGACTATGCCGTCAACATCCTCGACCGGCCGGAGCTGCGCAACGCGGCGCAGATCCTGGCGCTGCTGAGTGCCGAGGACGCCGCACGGCTGCTGCACGGCATGTCCAACGACCGCGTTGCCGACGTGCTGCTCGAACTCGACGGCGAGACCCGTGCGCGGCTGTTCGCCAGCCTCGACGAGCCGGTGCGCATCGCCATCCAGCACCTGATGGGCTATCCGCCGCGCACCGCCGGCGGCATCATGACGACGGAGTTCGTCAGCGTGCCTGACAGCTGGACCGTTGGCCAGACGCTCGACCATGTGCGCCAGGTCGAACGCTCGCGCGAGACCGTCTACGCCATTTATGTGCTCGACCATGCAAGCCATGCCCTTATGCATGTGGTGACGCTGCGCCGCCTGATCACCGGCGAGCCCGATGCTTCCATTCTTACGGTGGCGCAGAAGGGCGTTCCGGTTGCGGCCGATCCGCTGATGAAGCAGGAGGATGTCGCTCGGCTGATCCGCAAGCACGATCTGCTCGCTTTGCCGGTGACCGACGAACGTGGGCAGATGCTCGGCATCGTCACCGTCGACGACGTGATCGACACGATGATCGCCGACACGACGGAAGCGGCCCAAAAGTTCGGCGGCATGGAGGCGCTCGGCCAGCCCTATATGAAGATCGGCTTCGCCGGCATGATCCGCAAGCGCGCCGGCTGGCTTGCCGCGCTCTTCCTCGGCGAAATGCTGACGGCAAGCGCCATGCAGCATTTCGAGGGCGAGCTGGAAAAGGCCGTGGTGCTGACCCTGTTCATCCCGCTGATCATGAGCTCGGGCGGCAATTCCGGATCGCAGGCGACATCGCTGATCATCCGGGCCTTGGCGCTCGGCGAGCTGAAGCTTTCGGACTGGTGGAAGGTGCTCTTCCGCGAACTCCCCACCGGCATCGTGCTCGGTGCGATCCTCGGCTTCGTCGGCTTCGTCCGTATCGTCTTCTGGCAGACCGCCGGGCTCTACGACTATGGCCCGCACTGGCAGATGGTCGCCATCACGGTGTTTGCCGCTCTGATCGGGATCGTCACCTTCGGCTCGATCTGCGGTTCGATGCTGCCCTTCGTGCTGCAAAGGCTGCGGCTCGATCCGGCCACCGCCTCGGCACCCTTCGTCGCCACGCTGGTCGACGTCACCGGGCTCGTCATCTACTTCTCGGTGGCGCTGCTCATCCTCAGCGGGACGCTGCTGTAATTCATGCCGCAACTGCCCGGGGGAACTTACCTTCCCTCGGGCAGCTTCAAGGGCCCATGCGTCTTAATGCTGCGGATGGCGAAGTTCGAGCGGATGTCGCTGACATTGGGAAGGGTCAGCAGCGTCTCGGTCAGAAGCCGCTCATAGGCGGCGAGATCCTCCACCACCACTTCGGCGAGGAAATCGGCCGTTCCCGAGATCAGGAAGCAGGAGACGATCTCGGGGATGGCGAGCAGCGCCTTCTGCTGCGCCTCGGAATTCTCGCGGCTGTGGTGGACGACCTTGAATTCGACGAAGACCGTCAGGCCGAGACCGACTTCCTTGCGGTCGATATCGGCGGTGTAACCGCGGATGATGCCGGAGCGTTCGAGATTACGGATGCGGCGCAAGCAGGGCGACGGCGAAAGATTGACCTTCTCGGCGATCTCGACATTGGTGGCCCGCGCATCTTCCTGCAGGCACTTCAGGATGGCGATATCGAATTTATCGAGATTTGGCATTTTTATAATATCCATGGCCATCATTTGGCATAAGATTGCGTTTAGCACGAATTTCCAGCCACAGATAGCAAGGACATGCCCCGCCATCCGGCGCTAATCTTCCCTTCAACCGGACAGGATCCGGACGGAGGAAAGGATTAGGACGATGAGCACGATCGCATTTTCAAACGACAAATCGCCTTCGCAGTCCCTCGGTTATGCCGCCGGCACGATTACCGTGCTGATCTGGGCGACCTGGTTTCTGGCGACCCGCCACAGCGCCGCGACCTCGCTCGGCCCGATCGATATCGGCCTCATCCGCTTCGGCATTCCGGCGCTCGCCCTTTCGCCCGTCTGGCTTCGGATCGGCCTGCTGCCGAAGGGGCTGCCGCTGCATGTGCTGGCGATCATGGTCGCCGGCTGCGGCGCAATCTTCTTCCTGGTAACGACCCTTGCCATTCACTCCACACCGGCCGCCTCTTCGGGCATCCTGCTCGGCGGCTCGATGCCGCTTGCCACGGCATTGATCGGCATTCTGCTGTTTCGGGAGCGGCCCGATGTCACGCGCATCGCCGGGCTGCTGGCAATCGTCGGCGGTGTTCTCATCCTGCTCGCCCGCAGCCTTGGCGATGCCTCCCTGCCCTGGACGAGCTTTGTCCTGCTGCCGGCCGGCGCCGTGCTCTGGGCAAGCTACACGCATGCCTTCCGCCGCTCGGGCCTGACCGCCATTCAGGCCAGCGCGCTGATTGCCGTCTGGTCTTTCCTGATCATGGCTGTGCTGGCCCTCGTCTTCGGCATCTCGCTGCCGCAAGCCCCGCTTCCGGAAATTGGTCTTCAGGTGCTGAGCCAGGGCATTCTTTCCGGTCTCGTCGCCATGGTCGCCTATGGCACGGCCGTGCGCACCCTCGGCGGAACGCAGGCTGCCGCCTTCACGGCGCTGACGCCTGTTCTGGCGACGCTCGGGGGCAGCTTCCTGCTCGGCGAAACGATCGGCACAGCCGAAATCAGCGCCGCCGTCATCACAGGCATCGGCGTGGCGCTCTCGACGGGGATTGCCGCACGCCGCAGCTGACGCGCCAACGTCCGCGTCAAGCCAAAAGCCGCCGCAGCCAGGGCTGCGGCAGCTTTTTTGATGGTCCGCGCCAGCCGCTCAAGCCTGGATGACGACAACCCTGGCGCCGACTTCGACGCGGCTATAGAGGTCGATCACGTCATGATTCATCATGCGGATACAGCCGCTCGACATGGCCAGCCCGATCGATTCCGGCTGGTTGGTGCCATGGATGCGGAAGTGCGTATCGTTGCCGCCGCGATAGAGATACATCGCCCGGGCGCCGAGCGGGTTGTTCGGGCCGCCCGGCATGCCGCCGGCAAGCCTGCGATAGCGCTCCTCGCGGCGCTGCATGTTTTCCGTGGGGGTCCAGCTCGGCCATTCGGCCTTGCGGCCGATATAGGCATTGCCGGCAAATGCCAGCCCTTCGCGGCCGACACCGACGCCATAGCGCATCGCCCTGTTGTCGCCGAGAACGTAGTAGGCACGGCGCGCGGGTGTGTCGATGACGATCGTGCCCGGCGCGTGAGAGCTTTCATAAGCCACCTCCTGGCGGCGCAGCTCGGGCTTGATCTTGTCGATCGGCACCTGCTTCAGCGGAAATTTTTCATCCGGAAGAGCGGCGTAATTCGTCTGGCTGTTGAGGCCGGTCGAAGAGCAGCCGGCAACAAAGAGCGGCAGAGCGATCAGAAAGCCGCGACGGGAGATCGTCATGAATGTGTCCTTAGTGCGTCAACACGATGTCGCAAGCTAAGGAAATTATGGTTAATGAATCGCTAAGGAGGGCCGTGGGATATGACCACGAAGGCGTCAGCGGGTGAAATTGCCGGCCGCAACCGGCAATCGCCCTCACATATTCGGATAGACCGGCCCCTCGCCGCCCTGCGGCGGCACCCAGTTGATGTTCTGGTTGGGATCCTTGATGTCGCAGGTCTTGCAGTGCACGCAGTTCTGGGCGTTGATGACGAATGTCTTGTCGCCGTCCTTCTCCACCCATTCGTAGACCCCGGCCGGACAGTAACGCGTCGACGGGCCGGCATAGATGCCGAGCTCGGAGCTCTTCTGCAGCGCCATGTCCTTGACCTGCAGATGCACCGGCTGGTCTTCCTCGTGATTGGTGTTCGACAGGAACACCGAGGACAGGCGGTCGAAGGTCAGCACCCCATCCGGCTTCGGATAGGCGATCGGCTTGTGCTGCGAGGCCGGCTCCAGCGACTGCGCATCGGTCTTGCCGTGTTTCAGCGTGCCGAAGAAGGAAAAGCCGAACAGCGTATTGGTCCACATGTCGAGACCGCCGAGTGCCACACCGAGGGCGGTGCCGAACTTCGACCACAGCGGCTTGACGTTGCGGACCCGCTTGAGATCGCGGCCGATGTCGCCCTGGCGCCAGTCGTTTTCGATCTCGACGACTTCGTCATGGCTGCGGCCGGCTGTGATGGCAGCGGCCAGCTTCTCGGCCGCCAGCATGCCCGACAGCACCGCATTGTGGCTGCCCTTGATGCGCGGCACGTTGACGAGACCGGCCGAACAGCCGATCAGCGCCCCGCCGGGGAAGGACAGCTTCGGCACCGACTGATAACCGCCCTCGGTGATGGCGCGCGCCCCATAAGAGAGCCGCTTGCCGCCTTCGAAAGTGCCGCGGATCGCCGGATGGGTCTTGAAGCGCTGAAACTCCTCAAAGGGGTAGAGATAGGGGTTCTTGTAATTGAGGTGGACGACGAAGCCGACCGCCACCAGATTGTCCTCGAGGTGATAGAGGAAGGAGCCGCCGCCGGTCTTCATGCCGAGCGGCCAGCCAAACGAGTGCTGCACCAGACCCTGTTTGTGGTGCTCGGGCTTGACCTGCCAGAGCTCCTTGATGCCGATGCCGAATTTCTGCGGCTCGCGGTCCTTCTGCAGGTCGAACTTGGCGATCAGCTGCTTGGCGAGCGAACCGCGCACGCCTTCGCCGATCAGCGTATACTTGCCGCGCAGCTCCATGCCGCGGGTATAGTTCGGCCCCGGCTCGCCGTTCTTCTCGATGCCCATATCGCCGGTGGCAACGCCGATCACCGCACCCTTGTCGTCGTAGAGCACCTCGGTTGCGGCAAAGCCCGGATAGATCTCGACGCCGAGTTCTTCCGCCTTGCCGGCCAGCCAGCGACAGACATTGCCGAGCGAGACGATGTAATTGCCGTGATTGTTCATCAGTGGCGGCATCATGAAATTCGGCAGGCGGATCGAGCCGGCCGGGCCGAGCAGCAGAAACTGGTCGTCTGTCACCTCAGTTTTGAAGGGATGATCGGCCTCATCGCGCCAGCCGGGCAGCAGCCGGTCGATGCCGATGGGATCGACGACGGCGCCCGAGAGAATATGGGCGCCGACCTCGGCCCCCTTCTCCAGCACGACGACCGACAATTCCGGATTGACCTGCTTCAGCCGGATCGCCGCGGAAAGACCGGCAGGGCCTGCCCCGACGATCACAACGTCGAATTCCATGCTCTCGCGCTCGGGCAGCTCAGTCGTCTCGTTCATCCATTCGTCTCCGCTTGGCCACCTGTGGCCATCATCCCATGGTCCCTGTCTTGTCAAAACGACGAAGCATTGTCGAGCCGGGATGCGACAGCCAATCCTCAATTCGCACAATGATATTAGCCGATCCAAGATTTACAATAACGCTTACGTTAACGTCAATTAGGAAACTCCGGTCGGGTTACCGCCCCAGCCACTACCTAGATGTGGAATTTAAGCCGATCATGACGCTGAAGCGCCCACAGCGGCTACATTGTAGGCGCTTTCTCGTTAGAAATATTTTCGTGAAGCGTTGCGTACACGCAAGCGTTGCGAAACGCCCGATTTTCTGACAGGTGGTCAATTCAGGTGCAGAACGGTCGTTCAATGAAGGAGGTCGCTGATTGCATACTGTTGCTGTTGGAAACTGGACATTGCTGATCCAAGACGGAAGCCTTCCGCGAATTTACGACAGCTATGTGAAAAGCGCCGCCTTCGTGGATCAGCTCGAGCCAAATGCCCTAGAAGGGCGTGAGCTGTTCGTAGGGGTGTGCGATGGGGGTAGCATGCACAGGTGGCCTGAGATCGTCATTACTCAGAGATATGAGGATGCCAGCGGAACATTCCATCCCGGTTTCCTTGTCGTTCCGGAGACCTCGATCCTATTCATCGGTGCGGGAGAACGACTTCTTGGTTATAACCTTGAAAAGCGGGAAAGAGTCTTCGAGGATCGCACCGATTACGGCTTCTGGGGCTGGGCGCGGCAAGAGGATTATGTCCTCATGTCTGCGGAGTTGGAGTTTGGGGTCTGGAGAAAGACCGGCGAGAAGCTCTGGTCAGCCTTCGTGGAACCTCCGTGGAGTTTCAAGGTCTCCGGCGAGAATGTCGAACTGGATATCATGGGACAACTGAAAACATTCAGATTAGAAACTGGAGCGGTCGCGCTGACAAATGTCAGCTAGGCACGATGGCATTCAGTCAGTGCTGAATAGTTAAAAATGCGGCAGAGATCAGCCATATTAACTTCGAATTTTGCGACCGATTCCTCCACGGCAAAGTATTTCACATTTAGTAAGTGGCTGGGTTACCGCCCTCCCTTTCCTTTTTCGTCGCCTGCGCCTTATACATCGCTCGAAGACATCGGAGGATATCATGGATCTCGGCATCAACGGTAAAAGGGCACTCGTTCTCGCCTCCTCACGCGGGCTCGGCCTCGGCATTGGCGTGGCGCTAGCGCGAGAAGGCGCAAACGTGTTGCTCTGCGGGCGCAGCGGCGAGCAGCTCGAGGCCAATTGCAAGGCAATCAACAGCGAAGGCAATGGCCGGGCTGACTGGATCTGGGCCGACCTCGCAGACGAGCGCTTCGTCGAGACGGCGACGACGGCCGTGAAGGACAAGTTCGGCGGCCTCGATATCCTCGTCAACAATACCGGCGGACCGACGCCCGGCACGACCGAGGAAATGACGGCCGAAAAACTCGAAACCTACTTCCTCTCCATGGTCGCCCGCGTGATCACCCTCACCAATGCACTGCTGCCTGATATGAAGGCGCAGGGCTGGGGCCGCATCCTGACGGTCGCCTCATCGGGCGTGATCGAGCCGATCGCCAACCTGGCGCTGTCGAATACGTTGCGCCCGGCGCTTGCCGGCTGGAGCAAGACGCTTGCCGCCGAGGTGGCGAGCTTCGGCATTACGACCAACCTGCTCCTGCCGGGCAGCATTCTGACGGCGCGGCTCGACGATCTCGATGGCGCCGCGGCAAAGCGCACCGGCAAAAGCCTCGAGGAGATCCGCGCCGACAAGGAGGCGCGCATTCCAGTCGGCCGCTACGGCCGGGTGGAGGAGTTTGCCGCAACGGCTGCCTTCCTCTGCAGCCAGCCGGCAAGCTACATCACCGGCTCGCTCATCCGCTGCGACGGCGGCGCGGCGCGATCGGTCTAGTCTGGAGGCTGCTCAGCCGGCGCGGGCGGCCTGAGCAGCCCAGCTCGTCGCGCTGCGGATCATCTGCTCGACATTCCCCGGATCGTCGGCAAATTCGGCGAGTTCGGAAAGCCGGTGGAAACCCGTCATGATCGCGATGCGCCGCCGGTCGAGCCGGCGCCCGGTCAGGATTTCATAGGCCGAGACGATACGCGCGGTCAGATCAGGCGAGATGAAGTTCGAATAGACGAACTCCTGGTGCAACGGCCCGAAACCTGAATCGGCGAAATCGTAAAGGCCGTTGAGCCTGCCCTGCCGAAAGTCGAAGGCCATGTTCCATCCGTGGCCGTCGAAAAAGCCGTAGACCTTGCCGTAGGGATCCGGCGGCAGGAATTCGAAATCCGAAATGACGACCTCGGCAAAGCGCTGGATGTCAGCCGGCAGCAGCGGCAAAGCCTTCTTTCGCACCACGTCCGGCGATTGCCACGGCTGGATCGCCGTTGCGCCGGCCGCGCGCAGGCGGTCGGCGTCGAGCGCATGCAGCTCGGCGTAAAAACGCGCGAGATCATCTGCCAGACGCTGGCGGTCGCCCTCCCCGAGCGCATCGTAATCTTCGGCAATGAGGTGTTCGCCCTCCAGCTTGGCGTGGCTGGAGAAGATCGGCGGCCCGTCGTGAATGCGCATGTCGGGAACCGCAATGGACAGCGACGGCCTGATGATGTCGAGCAGGGCCGCTTCCCTCACCAGCGCCCTTTCGGCGCCGAGATGGCGGGGAAACTTGAAGATCAGCGTGTCGTCGACGTCGACCGCCATCGAATCCCAGCCCTTCGCCGCCAGCTTGAAGACGGAGGCCGTCAGTTGGGGAAACACGCTTATGATGAGAGAGCGAAATTCGCTGGCGTCCAACTCAGTCATGACGACCTGCCTCCTCTGTTTTTCCGCCGTTCTTTGCATGCAGTGATCCGCGTGCTGGAACGGTATCAGCCTGCGCCGCGGACCGGCGGCAATGCCGCCACGAAGCCGCGTCAAACGCACTCCTATTATATTAGTATAGTTTGAATATTACGGAATATTCATTACAAAATTTTAAGCCGTTATAACCACTTAGTGATCGCGACCGGGGAATTATGTCCTTCTTGCGCCGCAATATAAGCGGTTCAATCTGAGCATAAAATTGCAACCCTTGCTCAACCCGGTTCTGCCCCATGAGGAAATTTTGGATCACCGTCAGTATTATCGCCGTTGCCGCCGTCAGCCTCTGGCAATTCGGCAATCTGACCCCCTATGCCTGGCATATTCCCTATCTGTCGGAGCTGATCCGGCAGCCGGCCGGCGGCAATGGCGGTGGTCAGCAGGCGCAGGCCGACCAGGCCCAGGACGGCGGACAGCATCAGGGCGGCGGGCGCAGACGCGGCGGTAGCGGCCCGACCGTCGTCAAGACAGTCGCAGCCGTCAAAACGACACTGCCGATGGATGTGACGGCGTCCGGCTGGGCCGACGCGGATGACAACACCACCATCGCCGCCCAGGAACAGGGGCTGATCGTCAGCATCGCCGCGCAGGACGGGGCGACCGTCAAGGCCGGCGACCTGATCGCCAAGCTCGACGACCGGACGGCCAAGGCGGCCGTCGACAAGGACAATGCGATGATCGTCCGCGACACTGCGACGCTTTCGGAGGGCGAGACCGCGCTGGTGCGCGCGCAGGATCTGTTCGACCAGAAGGCGGGCACCCAGCAGAGCCTCGATCAGGCGAGAGCCGCCCGCGACACTGCCGCAGCGACGGTCGATGCTGATAAGGCAACACTTGCTTCCGATCAGATTCTGCTCGAGCATACCGATATCCGCGCGCCCTTCGACGGCCGGCTCGGCGATATCGCCGTCAGCAAGGGCGCCTTCCTCAATGCCGGCGCGGCCATCGTCACCATTGCCAAGTACGATCCGATCTATGTGAAATTCCACCTGCAGGAACGTTATCTGCGCGAGCTGAAGAAGGCACTCGCGGCCGGACCGGTCGAGGTCAGCACGGCGCCCAATTCCACCAAGGGGCAGGTCCGCAAGGGCGAAATCAGCTTCTACGACAACACGGTTGACACCGCCTCCGGCACGATCCTCGCCAAGGCAAAATTCGAGAATGCCTCCGGCGCGCTCTGGCCCGGCCAATCGGTCAATATCGTCGTGCATTTCAACAGCAAGGAACAGCAGGTGGTGGTGCCGACGGTTGCCGTCAGCCCCGGCCCCGACGGTTTCTTCGCCTTCATCGCCAAGGATGGCAAATCGCATCTGACGCCGGTCACCGTCGCCCGCGCCAATGGCGGCTTCACCGCCATCGCATCGGGCCTTCAGCAAGGAGACCATGTCGTCGTCGAGGGCCAGGGCCAGCTCAGCGATCAGCAGGCGATCCACGAAGAGTTTGACGAAAAGGCGCTGAATGTCGCTTCCGCCGACGCGCCTCGGCAGCCGCAGCAGTCCGAGACGATCACCCTGGGAGCGCGGCAATGATCCCGAATTTCTGCATCCAGCGCCCCGTCGCCACGACGCTGCTTGCTATCGGCGTCATTCTCGCCGGCCTTGCCGGTTACCATCTCGTTCCGGTCGCAGCCCTGCCGCAGGTCGATTTTCCGACGATCAACGTTTCGGCGCAGCTGAGTGGCGCCTCGCCGCAGACGATGGCGACGTCGGTCGCCACGCCTCTGATCAAGCAGTTCGAGACCATTCCCGGCATCAGCGAGATCAGCGCCTCGAGCTCGCTCGGCAGCACCAGCATCGTGCTGCAGTTCGACCTCAACCGTGATATCGACGCGGCCGCGGCCGACGTGCAGGCGGCGATCTCGCACGCCACCCGGCAGCTGCCCGACAATCTGACGACGCCGCCGAGCTACCGCAAGACCAACCCGGCCGATGCGCCGGTCATGCTGCTCTCCGTTCAGAGCAACACCATGCCGCGCAGCAAGCTCGACGAGATCGCCGAAGACATCATCTCGCCGTCGCTGTCGACGCTTCCGGGCGTCGCCCAGGTCAGCGTCTTCGGGGCGCAGACCTATGCGGTGCGCGTCGAGGTCGACCCCAACAAGTTGCTCACCCGCGGCATCGGCATCGACACCGTCAACAAGGCGCTTTCTGCCGCCAACAGCCAGCAGCCCGTAGGCACGCTGCAGAACAATGCGCAGAGCATGACCATCACGGCGAATACGCAGCGCACCAATGCCGAACAATTCCGCTCGCTGGTCATCGCCAATCCGAACGGCGCGCCGATCCATCTCGGCGATGTCGCCGATGTGCAGGACGGCGTCGAGAACCAGTATACCGGCAGCTGGTATGACGGCCAGCGCGGCATCATCCTCGCCGTTCAGCGGCAGCCGGATGCCAATACGGTCGACGTCGTGGACGCCATCAATGCCAAGCTGCCGCAGCTTCACGCCGAAATCCCGGCTTCGGTCACGACCGTTGTCATGAACGACGCCGCAAAACCCATCCGTGCGGCCATCGCCGACGTGAAATTCACGCTGTTCCTGACGATCGGCCTCGTCGTACTGGTCATCTATCTCTTCACCGGCCATGCGACGGCGACGATCATTCCCGGGCTTGCCGTACCGCTATCCCTGATTTCGACCTTCGGCATGATGTATGTGCTCGGCTACAGCATCGACAATATCTCGCTGCTCGGGTTGACGCTCGCGGTGGGGCTGGTCGTCGACGACGCCATCGTCATGCTCGAAAACATCCTGCGCCATGTCGAGGAAGGCATGCCGGTGCGAGAAGCGGCGATCAAGGGAGCGGGCGAAGTCAGCTACACCATCATTTCGATGTCGGTTTCGCTGATTGCCGTCTTCATCCCGATCCTGCTGATGGGCGGCGTCGTCGGCCGCGTGTTCAATGAATTCGGCATGGTGGTCGCCATCGCCATCATCTCGTCGGCCATCGTCTCGCTGACCGTGACGCCGATGCTCGGCTCGCGTCTCTCCAACAATCACAGCCGGCCGCCGCTCCTGATCCGCCTCTTCGATGCGGGCTTCGAGCGGACGCTCAGCGGTTACGACAGAGCGGTCGGCTGGTGCCTGCGCCATCGCGTGACGATCCTCGGGGTGTTCCTCGGCTCGGTGGCGCTGACGGTCTACTTCTTCATGACGCTGCCGACGAGCTTCTTCCCACAGGAGGATATCGGCCGCCTGACGATCAGCACCCAGGCCCGCCAGGATATTTCCTACTCGGCCATGGAAGCACTGCAGCAGCAGGCGGCAGCTGCCGTCAAGGCGAACCCGGCGGTCAACCACGTGATGTCGACGATCGGCGGCAACCCGAACAAGCCGCAGAACAACGGCTCGATGTTCGTCGAACTCAAGGACAAGAAGGAGCGTCCGCCACTCGACCAGACGCTGCGCGAGCTGCGCACGGCGATCAACAAGATCCCCGGATTGCAGGCTTTCGTGACGCCGAACCAGAGCCTGCGCTTCGGCGGCCGCCAGACCGCCAGCCAGTATCAGCTGGTGGTGCAGGCACTGAGCGCCGACCAGACCAACCTCTGGGCCGGCAAGATCCAGGCGGCGATGCGCAAGGACCGGCTGTTTACCGACGTCACCTCGGACGCCCAGAACAACGCCCTGCAGGCCAACATCGTCATCGACACCGAGCGGGCGGCCGCTTACGGGATCGACAACGATACGCTGCGCACGACGCTGCAGGAATCCTTCAGCGGATATACCGCGGCGGAGATCCAGTCGACCGGCGACAGCTACGACGTCATCGTCGAATACGATACCAGCAAACCCTGGGACGATCAGAAACTGGCGGAAATCCGTGTCGCCTCGTCGAATGGCAGCCTGGTGCCGCTTTCCAACTTCGCGCATGTCGAGCGCACCACCGGCCCGGTCACCATCAATCAGACCGGCCAACTCGTCTCGACCACCGTCTCCTTCAACCTGCCGGAGGGCGTGTCGCTCAGCGACGCGACGGCGGCGATCGACCAGATCAAGAAGGATATCAGCCTGCCGGCCGACGTCTTCACCTCCTATGGCGGTACGGCGGAAATCTTCCAGCAATCGCAGGGCAATACGCCTTACCTGATCCTGGCGGCCGTCATGACCATCTATGTCGTGCTCGGCGTGCTCTATGAAAGCTTCATCCATCCCCTCACCATTCTCTCCGGCCTGCCGGCCGCGGCCTTCGGCGCGCTGCTGGCCTTGAAGATCATGGGCTTCGATCTGTCGATCATTGCCCTCATCGGCCTGCTGATGCTGATCGGCATCGTCAAGAAGAACGCGATCATGATGATCGACGTGGCGGTGGAGACCATGCGCACAACCGGCGAAAAGGCGACGACGGCGATCCACGAGGCCTGCGTGCGGCGCTTCCGGCCGATCATGATGACGACCTTCTGCGCGCTGCTCGGCGCCCTGCCGATCGCGCTCGGCACCGGCGCAAGCTCGGAGCTGCGCCAGCCGCTCGGTATCGCCGTTGTCGGCGGCCTCGTCGTCTCGCAGCTGCTGACGCTGTTCATCACCCCTGTAATCTTCGTCGAGATGGACCGGTTCGGAAACTTCCTCGGCCGGCTGATCGGCGGCACGAAGGTCGAGGAGCCGGAGTTGCAGGAGGCCAGGGCAATGGCTGCCGAATGATGACGGCCCTCTGACGTCGCTATCGCCAGCCCTTGCGGCGCACGTCTTCTTCCCCGGGGAGAAGACTTCTTCCCCCGGGGAGAAGACTTCTTCCCCCGGGGAGAAGACTTCTTCCCCCGGGGAGAACACGTGCGCCTTCGATCACATCGACTTTCGATCCTCTTGAATGTGCCACGCCTCTGTGGCATCACCCGCCCTCCTGAATCCGGGCGTCCTTTCGCCCTTCACGGAGCGATGCTCCGTCTCCAATAACAATCGGCATGAAGAGGTGCGGGCATGGCTCAGGCGCTGGGTTTCGACTTCGGCACGACGAATACGGTTCTCGCCATGGCGGATGGCGGGGCGACGCGCTCGATGGCGTTCACGAGCACGGCAGGAACCGCCGACAGCATGCGGACCGCACTCTCCTTCATGAAGGATGCCCAGCTCGGCGCCTCGGCGCTGAAGGTGGAGGCAGGCCATGCGGCGATCCGGCAATTCATCGACAATCCCGGCGAATGCCGCTTCCTGCAATCGATCAAGACCTTTGCTGCAAGCGCGCTGTTCCAGGGCACGCTGATCTTCGCCAAGCGCCATAATTTCGAAGATCTGATGGAGATCTTCGTGCGGCGGCTGCGCAACTATGCCGGCGACAACTGGCCATCCGATGTCAGCCGCATCGTCACCGGACGTCCGGTGCATTTCGCCGGCGCCAGCCCCGATCCTGATCTGGCGACCGAACGCTACAACGAGGCGCTGTCGCGCTTCGGTTTTCCCGAAATCCACTATGTCTACGAGCCGGTCGCCGCCGCCTTCTACTTCGCGCAGAACCTCAAGCAGGATGCGACCGTGCTGGTCGCCGATTTCGGCGGCGGCACGACCGACTATTCACTGATCCGCTTCGAGACCGTCGCCGGCAGGCTGACGGCCACGCCGATCGGCCATTCCGGCGTCGGCGTCGCCGGCGACCATTTCGACTACCGGATGATCGACAACATCGTCGCACCGCTGATCGGCAAGCGCAGCCATTTCAAAAGCTTCGACAAGGTTCTCGAAGTGCCGTCCAACTATTATTCCAGCTTCGGCCGCTGGAACCAGCTGTCGATCTTCAAGACCACGCGCGAATTCGAGGATCTGAAGAAGCTGGTGCGCACCAGCCTGGAGCCGGAAAAGCTTGAGATCTTCATCGATCTCATCGACCATGACGAAGGCTACCCACTCTACCAGGCGGTCTCGGCGACGAAGATGGCACTCTCCGCCGCCGAGGAGGCGCCCTTCGACTTCGCGCCGCTTGGCCGCGGCGGACACCGCAGCATCAAGCGCAGCGATTTCGAAAGCTGGATCGGCGAGGATCTCGCCCGCATCGAGGGCGCGCTCGACGAGGTGCTCGACAAGACCGAGACGAAGCCTGTCGAAATCGACAAAGTGTTCCTCACCGGCGGCACCTCCTTCGTGCCGGCGGTGCGCCGCATCTTCACCGAGCGCTTCGAGCGCGACCGGATCGAAAGCGGCGGTGAACTGCTGTCGATCGCCCACGGCCTGGCGCTGATCGGCGAGCGCGACGACATCGCGCAATGGACTGTGCAATAAAGCCGGCAGGAGCGGCCAATGTGCCGCCCGCCCTTTCAATGCCCATTTCTCTCCGCTAAGCTTGCCGCATGATCTCCGCCAACGACCTTTCCCCCGCCGAGCTGGCAGCGCTTCTGCATTTCCATGCGGATGCCGGCGTGGAGTGGCTGCTGGAGGAAGAGGCGGTCGACCGCTTCGCCGAGTTCGAGGCGATGAAGGCGGCGCGCCGTCCGGCGTCGGCGCAGCAGGAACGTCCAGCGGCCGGGGAGCGCCCGAGCAGCGGCGAACGCCAGACATCGCCGCGCCCGACCGCAGCAGCGCGTCCGGCCCCGGTCTCCGGCCCGCAACCGGCGATCCCCGACGGCGAGGCGGTGCAGCAGGCGCGCTTCGTCGCGGAAGCGGCGCGATCGCTGGCAGAGCTCAAGACCGCGATCGAAGCCTTCAACGGCTGCAATCTCAAGCACAGTGCCCGCTCGACCATCTTTGCCAGCGGCGACGCCGAAAGCGGCATCATGGTGATCGGCTCGGCGCCGAGCGCCGAAGACGATCGGGAAGGCCTGCCCTTTTCGGGTAAGTCCGGCCAGTTGTTCGACAAGATGCTGGCGGCGATCGGGCTGAACCGCTCGAGCGTCCTGCTGACGCAGGTCATTCCCTGGCGCCCGCCCGGCAACCGGGCGGCGTCGGCGGCCGAGATCGACATCTGCCGGCCCTTCATCGAGCGCCAGATCGCGCTCGCCGAACCGCAGGCAATCCTGCTGCTCGGCAATTTCGCGGCACGATTCTTCCTCGGGGAAAACGATACGATTCACGGCCTGCGCGGCCGCTGGAAGGACATCGTCATCGCCGATCGCGCCATTCCGGCCATCGCCAGCCTGCATCCCCAGGATCTGTTAACCGCACCCGTCAACAAGCGGCTGGCCTGGAACGATCTTCTCGCCTTTCAGGCAAAACTCAGATCCCTCTCTCTGCTCAAAAATTAGCCGAAGTTGAATAATTTAATGAAGCACGCCATGCATTTTTCGCATGGCTGCATCGCGCCAGCATGCATTGTAGAATCTATGTTGCACTGCAATATAAGCCTGTGTCTTGGGAGGAATCACAGGAACCAAGGCCATGAACAAGAGATTTCGTCCTATCCATTCCGGGTTTGAAACCCTTCGCCTTGCCGGTGACCAGCTTCGCTCCACACATGGTTACAGCCGCTTCGGCTTCGCCACGAACGAACAGATGATCGCCCGCGGCACCGGCATCAACAGCCGCACGGCGCGCCCAAACGCCATTTTCTCGGACTTCCAGCAATATTGAGCGGCAGGCGCTACAGCGCCGCCAAGTCTTTCCAGATGCCACTGTAGCGCTCTGAATTTGCTGCCTTTACATGTTAGAGTCACCCACCATGCCAACGATCCTGCTATCGCTTCTGCGCAACATCGAAACCTTCGAGCATATCCGCGCCGCGGTCTGCGCCGCGCGCGAATATGAGCGAGAGCTGTCGGTAAAGCCGGCCAATGCCGCTGCGGATCTTGGCGCGGGCTCGGCAGCGATCGTCCTGTAATCACACCGCCAGCGCGTCGATCCGGGCCGTCGCCCATTCGAAGGCTTCGTCGACATAGGCGAACTTGACCGCCTGCCAGGCGCAATATTCCTCGACGAAATGCCGCGATATCCAAAGATGCGTCTTGCGCGGCTCATCATGCCAGCCGACGCAGCCGCGCTGCGCCGCCTTTGCCAGGAGCCGCTGCAAGTGCGTGCGCGACATCATGAAATCGGCGGCAAGCGCGCGGGTCTCGACGCGGCCAACGAGAAACTGGCCCGCCCCGGTGTCCTCCGGATCCATCCTGGCGATGAAGTTGTCGACGACAAGGCCGCCGGCTTCGGTCCAGAGAAACAACGCCACCTGCTCCGGCGGCTCGCGCCAGGCGGCATCTTCCAGGCAGTGGCGGGCAACGCGCGGCTGAACGAGCCTCATCAATGATGGATTTGCCTGGAAAACAGCCGCCCGTTCACCGCCGTCGAGCAGGTCGAGCGCGGCGAGATTGGCGTGAATCCAGGCGAACATCGCCTGGTGGCTGACATTGGCGGGCTCGAAATGGCGTGGCCGGCGCCGCTCGTCGCCGGGCGTATGGGTGATGAAGCGGTAGGTATAGAGTTCTTCGATGAAAGCGAGCACGGTGTTACGGCTGGCCACCTTGTGCGCGGTAATGCGGCCGGTCAGCCGAACGGCGGTAAACCCCGAGGTCGGTTCGCGCGGATCATATTCCAGGTGAAGGGCATAGGCCGTCTGGGTCAGCAGCCAGCGCTGGTGGGAGGCGAGCAATCGCGCCAGACGCGGGCCGGCGTCGAACATGCCGCGTGTCTGCTTGGCCAGAAAGCGGATACTCGTCAGAAAGGAGCCGTTCCCCGCCAATTGCTCCGCCGTGAATGCCATTACGCTTTTCTCCACCTCCGCTCGCAGGCCAGCGTTTCGGAGCAGTAATATCGAAAGCCGCGGTGGCAACGGCCGTCAGCCGTGCACAGCGTTGAATAAATGATAGTTTCTCATGTTCAACAATCATATTCCGCAGGTCGACGCCATCCTAAGAATTGACCACTCCTGCCGTGAACTCAGGCCTGCGGCGTCGTCGCCTTGCGCGCTTCCCGCTGTTCGATGCCCAGCTGATGCTCGCGATAGATGATGAAGATACCGGCGGCAACGACGATGACGGTGCCGATCAGCATGGTGATGCTCGGCACGTCGCCGAAGACGAAATAGCCGACGACGCCGCCAAGCAGGATCGACGTATATTCGAACGGCGCGATGGTGGAGACGTCGGCATGGCGGTAGCTTTCGGTCAGCAGAATCTGCGCCACACCACCGCAAAAGCCGGCAGCGATCAGATAAAGCGCCGACGGCCACGGCAGGACGAGCCAGCCGAAAGGGAGGGAGGCCAGCGAGAAGACCGATGCGGTGAGCGAAAAATACAGCACGATCGTCGCCGTCTTCTCCTCTTCGACGAGGCGACGCACCTGGATCATCGCCATACCGCCGAGAACCGCCGAAAACAGCACGCAAAGCGCGCCGACGGCCTGTTCGGTTTCCATGCCGCCGTCGCGAAACAGCGTGAGCTTCGGCCAGGAGATGATGGCAACGCCGGCCATGCCGACCAGAACGGCGCTCCAGCGATAGATGCGCACGGTCTCGCCGAGAAAAACCGCGGCGAAGATCACGGCGACGAGCGGCAATGCGTAGCCGAGCGCAATCGCCTCCGGCAGCGGCAGGTGCAGGAGGCCGTAAAAACCGAAAGCCATCGACAGGATGCCGATCGTGCCGCGCTTCAGGTGGCCGACCGGATTGGCGGTGTGGAAGGCGGCGCGCAGCTGTCCGATATAGCCGAGATAGGCCATGATCGGGAAGAGCGCGAAGAAGGACCTGCAGAAGGTGACCTGACCCGGCGGAATATCCGGGCCGGCTAGCTTGATGCAGGTCTGCATGGCCAGGAAGACCACGACCGACGAGACTTTCAGCGCAATGCCTCTCATCGGGTTTCTGAGAACCGAGTGCATGATCCTGGCTCTAATGCTGACTTAATAGAAACGGGGAGACGCGTTCGACTCGGGAACGCAGCAGGTGACGCCGCCATCGTAGCGAAAGAAAATCCCGCTGCATAATCCTTAAATCGGAATCGACATCAGGATAAAATACGCAGGAGTTCAAAGTTTTATGGCATGCTTTGTGCGTCTGAAGACGGCGGCGTCGTCATCGGCAAATCCTCAAGCAAAACCGGCAAATCCGGGCAAAAGGCAGCGATTACGACAATAGCGGCTCGATCGCCGCCTTCGCGCGCCGTCTGCTCCGAGGATTGCGACGGCCTCGGCTGGTATGGCGTCGTCGTGCAGCAGACCGAAAGCGACGCGACGATCGAGGCCGCGCTCAATCTGAAATAGCGGCCGTTCGGCCGGCGCATCCATCCGTTTCGAGCAGGATATTTTGCCCGCGAACTTCGTGTTCACGGGCAATTTGCTTTAACTTTAGTTCAGACTTTAATGTAATCATGCCCGGCAAATTCTCGCAGAGCGCGCCCGCCTCTGTATCCGCGGTTGTCAAATAACGGTCTTCAGGAAACACCATGCGAACAGATACCGGCCAGGTCATTCATCTGGCAGATTACCGTCCCACCGACTTCGTGCTGGAACGCGTGGACTTGACCTTCGAACTCGATCCGACGGAGACAAAAGTCGAATCCCGCCTGATCTTTCACCGCCGCCCGGGCGCCGACATTACCGCACCGATCGTGCTCGACGGCGACGAGCTGACGCTGGCGGGGCTGCTGTTCGACCAGGTGGAGCTTGACCCTTCGCGTTATGATGCGACGCCGGAAAGCCTGACCGTGCGCGACCTGCCGGAAAGCGCCCCCTTCGAGCTGACGATCACCACGATCATCAATCCCGAGGCCAATACCCAGCTGATGGGCCTCTATCGCACCGGCGGCATCTACTGCACGCAGTGCGAGGCGGAGGGCTTCCGCCGCATCACCTATTTCCCCGACCGGCCCGACGTGCTTGCGCCGTTCACCGTCAACATCATCGCCGACAAGGAGGCCAATCCGCTGCTCCTGTCGAACGGCAACTTCCTCGGCGGCGCCGGCTATGGCCCCGGCAAGCATTTCGCCGCCTGGTTCGACCCGCATCCGAAGCCGAGCTATCTCTTTGCCCTCGTTGCCGGCGACCTCGGCGTCGTCGAAGACACCTTCACCACCATGTCGGGCCGCGAAGTGGTGCTGAAGATCTATGTCGAGCACGGCAAGGAGCCACGCGCGGCCTATGCCATGGATGCGCTGAAGCGCTCGATGGCATGGGACGAAGAGAGATTCGGGCGCGAATATGATCTCGATATCTTCATGATCGTCGCCGTCTCCGACTTCAACATGGGCGCGATGGAGAACAAGGGCCTTAACGTCTTCAACGACAGATACGTCCTGGCCGATCCCGAGACCGCGACCGATGCCGACTACTCCAATATCGAAGCGGTCATCGCGCATGAATATTTCCACAATTGGACCGGCAACCGCATCACCTGCCGCGACTGGTTCCAGCTGTGCCTCAAGGAAGGCCTGACGGTCTACCGCGACCAGGAATTTTCCTCCGACCAGCGCTCGCGCCCGGTCAAGCGCATCGCCGATGTGCGTCATCTGAAGTCCGAGCAGTTTCCAGAGGATGGCGGCCCACTCGCCCACCCGGTGCGGCCGACGACATATCGCGAGATCAACAATTTCTACACGAGGACCGTCTACGAGAAGGGGAGCGAAGTCACGCGGATGATCGCGACGCTGCTCGGCAGAGACGGCTTCAAGAAGGGCATGGACCTCTATTTCGACCGCCATGATGGGCAGGCGGTGACGATCGAGGATTTCGTCAAATGCTTCGAGGATGCGAGCGGGCGCGACCTCACGCAATTTTCGCTCTGGTATCACCAGGCCGGCACGCCGCTCGTCACCGCATCGGGCAGCTATGATCCGGCGGCCGGCACCTTCACCCTGTCGCTCGAACAGATGACGCCCGCTACACCCGGCCAGTCGAGCAAGGAACCGATGCATATCCCGCTCAGCCTGGCGCTCTTCGGCGAAAACGGCGGCAAGATCGCGCCGAGTTCGGTCGACGGCGCCGAATATGCCGGCGAGGTGCTGCATCTGACCGGCCGCACACAGACGGCGGTGTTTCATGGCGTCGGTTCGCGCCCGGTCGTGTCGATCAACCGCAGCTTCTCGGCGCCGATCAACCTGCATTTCGATCAAAGCCCGGCCGATCTCGCCCATCTCGCCCGCCATGAGACGGATCATTTCTCCCGCTGGCAGGCGCTGACCGATCTGGCGCTGCCGAACCTTCTGAAGGCTGCCCGCGACGCGCGCGACGGCAAGCCGGTCGTCTGCGAGCCGACCTTCGTCGAGACGCTGATTGCGGCGGCCGCCGACGAAAGCCTCGAGCCGGCCTTCCGCGCCCAGGCGCTGGCGCTGCCGAGCGAATCCGATATTGCCCGCGAACTCGGCGGCAACAACGATCCCGACGCCATCCATGCCGGCCGGCAGGCGATCCTCAAACAGATCGCCGACGCCGGAAAGGATGTCTTTGCCGGCCTTTATGCGGCGATGGCGACATCCGGCGGCTTCAGCCCGGATGCCAAGAGCGCCGGCCTGCGGGCGCTGCGCAATAGCGCGCTGACCTATCTCTCGCACGCCGAACAGACATCTGCGCGCGCCAAGGCAGCCTTCGATGCAGCCGACAACATGACCGACCTCAGCCATGCGCTGACGATCCTCGCCCATCGTTTCCCCGACAGTGCGGAGACAAGCGAGGCGCTGGCCGCCTTCCGCGACCGCTTTGCCGAAAACGCGCTCGTCATCGACAAATGGTTCACGATCCAGGCCGGCATTCCAGGCGACAAAGCGCTGGACCGGGTGCGCGGCCTGATGGAAAACCCGCTTTTCAAGCGGACCAATCCGAATCGGATGCGGGCGCTGGTCGGAACCTTCGCCTTTGCCAATCCGACCGGTTTCGGCCGGGCCGACGGCGAAGGCTATCGCTTCCTCGCCGGTCAGATTCTCGAAATCGACGGCCGCAACCCGCAGCTTGCAGCCCGCATTCTAACCTCGATGCGTTCCTGGCGCTCGCTGGAACCGGTACGCGCCGATCACGCCCGCTCTGCCCTGATCGAGATCGAGCGGGCGCCCGACCTTTCCACCGATGTGCGCGACATCGTCGAGCGCACGCTTAAAGGGTGATTTTGCTTGGTCCGGCCGTCGCGCACCAAGCGGCGGCCGCCTCGCCGGGCGATTCGAATCCCCCGAAAAATACGAAAATATAAATAGTTAACGGATTTTTACCTTTGCCTCTGGACAAGGCGAATCACCCATGATTCTCTAGGTCAGGTTCGAGCGAGCGGCGCGCGAATCACACGAGGGACAAGGCGAAGAGATGATGGACGTGCGGCGGGCAACCGTGGCCGGAGGACGGCTGCGTGTCGATTTTGACGGGCTGAAAGCCTGGCGAGACAGCCTATCCGGTCGCTCGACATCGGAGCCGCTCCTGCGTCACCTGCCGAAGGCGGAGCTAATCTTGAAGCGCGCCATTCCGGCGTTGATCATCGCCTTCCTCTCCGTCGTCGCCGCCTCGCATTTCTTCGGCATGATGAGCGAATATAGCCGGCTGGAGGCTTCCGCCCGCCATGCCACCGCGCTTTCGGCGGCAACGGCCTCTGCCGTATTTGCCGATGCGGCCGACATTTTCGACAGCGGCGATATCACCGAGGCACAGGCCCGGCTTTCCAGGTACCTGCCGCAGGACCGGCTGGACAACGGCGCTTTCGTGCTGCTCGTGCAGGCAAGCGGCAAGGTTTTTGCCGCAACGACCGCCGGGCTTTCGTATGTGGGCAGCAATGTCGGCGATTTCTTCCCCGAAGTCTCGGCGATCCGGCGTTTCGGCGATCGGGCCGGCGTCATCGAAACGACGATCGGCGGCGTGCCGCATTATGCCGAGATCACGCTGATGGGCAATGCCGGCAGCTATGTCGTCGCCGCCACCTCGCTCGACGAAATCGGCCGGCTCTGGCGCGAGCAGCTGGCGCTCAACGTCACGCTGTTTGCCGGCATCTCCTCGATCCTGCTCGTCATCCTGTATGCCTATTACACGCAGGTGAAGCGGGCCCGCGACGCCGACGACATCTTCCTGGAATCGAACCTGCGCGTCGAGACGGCGCTGTCGCGCGGCCGCTGCGGCCTTTGGGACTTCGATTTCGAGAACCGCGAATTCTTCTGGTCCCGCTCGATGTACGACATGCTCGGCCTGCCGGGCTCCGACAAGACGATGGGCTTCGGCGAAGCTGCCCGACTGATGCATCCCGATGACGGCGGGCTCTACGAGATCGCCCGCGCCATCGCCAAGGGCCATTCCGGCCAGGTCGACCAGATCTTCCGCATGCGCCATGCCGGTGGCCATTATGTTTGGATGCGGGCGCGCGCCCAGGTGATCCGCAGCAATTCCGGCCGCATGCACCTGATCGGTATCGCCATGGACGTGACCGAACAGCACCGGCTCGCCCAGCGCTACGCGGAAGCCGACCAGCGGCTCGCCGACGCCATCGAATGCACCTCGGAAGCCTTCGTACTCTGGGACAAGAATGATCGGCTGGTCATGTGCAACACGCATTTCCAGCAGGCTTACGGGTTGCCGGACAGCGTGCTGGTGCCCGGCACCGAGCGCTCGATCGTCAATGCCGCCGCCGCCCGCCCGGTCATCGAGCGGCGGATCGCGGATGCCGACGGCTCCGGCTATTCGCGCACGACAGAAGTGCAGCTGGCCGACGAGCGCTGGCTGCAGATCAACGAGCGGCGCACCCGCGACGGCGGCAGGGTCTCGGTCGGAACCGACATCACGCTGATGAAACGCCACCAGGAGCGGCTGCGCGAATCCGAACGCCGGCTGATGGCGACGATCGGCGATCTTTCCGCTTCGCGTCAGACGCTGGAAATCCAGAAGGCCGAGCTTTCGACTGCCAACGCCAACTACCAGGCGGAGAAGGAGCGCGCCGAAGCCGCCAACAAGGCGAAGTCGGAATTCCTCGCCAACATGTCGCACGAGCTGCGCACGCCGCTGAACGCCATTCTCGGCTTCTCCGAAATCCTGCAGAACCAGATGTTCGGGCCGCTCGGCTCGCTGAAATACGACGAATATGCCCGCGATATCCATGACAGCGGCAAACATCTGCTCAACGTCATCAACGACATCCTCGACATGTCGAAGATCGAGGCCGGCCATCTCAGGCTGCATTGCGAGCGCATCGACCTCGTGCCGCTGATCGAGGAGAGCCTGCGCTTCACCGCCATTCCGGCGGCCGAAAAGAACATCGTTATCGAGCAGCGCATCTCCTCCGGCCTGACGCTGACGGCCGACCGCCGGGCGATGAAACAGGTCCTGCTCAACCTGCTCTCCAACGCGGTGAAGTTCACCGACAATGGCGGCCGCATCGCGGTGCGCACACGCCGCGTCGACGGGGCCGTCACCGTCACCATCGCCGATACCGGCATCGGCATCCCGCGCTCGGCGCTGTCGAAGATCGGCCAGCCCTTCGAACAGGTGCAGAGCCAATACGCCAAGAGCAAGGGCGGCTCCGGCCTCGGGCTTGCCATCTCGCGCTCGCTGACCGCGCTGCACGGCGGCCGCATGAAGATCCGCTCGCGCGAAGCGGTGGGCACGGTGATCTCGCTGCGCATTCCGGATGATGTTTAGGTTTTACACACACTCAGAAAAATCTTCCGAACCGCCTTCGAGAGCCGTTTCACTTCTCCCTCCAGCGTCCTGATATCGGGGCAGTCGCCGGCACGGCAGACGAGTTCGATGAGGCCGGCAGGCGCGTCGTTCGGATCGAACTCACCGTCGATGCAGAGACGAATCAATTGCGACAAGCTGGTATAGAGCGCGAAGGCTTCGAGACAGGTGTCGAGATCGTCGGCGGCCAGCAGCCGATCGCCGAGCAGCTTCAGAGCCTCGCCGGTGCTCTTGCCGCTGACGGCCACGCCGACGCCCCTGGTCGGTGCGATCAACACCAGATACTGGGCGATGAATTCGAGATCGATGACACCGCCGGGGATATGCTTCAGGTCCCACGGGCCGGAAGGCGGCTTTTCCTTGTCAATCAGCTCGCGCATCTCGACGACGTCATGCGCCACCTTGGCGATGTCGCGACGGGCCGACAGCACTTCGCGGATGACATGCTCCGCTTCAGCGATCAGGCTGTTATCGCCTGAGATCAGCCGGGCGCGACTGAGCGCCATATGCTCCCAGGTCCAGGCCTCCTCGCGCTGATACTTGCCGAAGGCATTGATGCGGGTGGCGACCGGCCCCTTGTTGCCGGAGGGACGCAGCCGCATGTCGACCTCATAGAGCACGCCTTCGGCGGTCGGCGCCGACAAGGCGGCGATCAGTCTCTGGGTGATGCGGGTGAAGTACCGCGTCGCGTCGAGCGGCTTCGGCCCGTCGGATTCGGAGGCGGCGTCGTCATAATCATAGAGCAGGATCAGATCGATATCGGAACCCGCTGTCAGCTCGAAGCTGCCGAGCTTGCCCATGCCTGATATGGCGACGCGCCCGCCCGGATAGTCGCCGTGTGCGGCCCGCATTTCGCCAATCACGGCGTCGAGCGCGGCTGCGATGATGAGATCGGCGAGATGGGTGAAGGCGCGGGCGGCCATTGCGCCGTTGATGGCGCCGGTGAGCAGGCGGATGCCGATCAGGAAGCGCTGTTCGGCGGCGAAGATGCGCAGCCGGTCGAGCACCTCCTCATAATGGCGCGCCTGGACGAGCGAGCCCTTCAGGCGTTCGCCGAGATAGTCGCGCGTCGGCAACTCAGCCATCAGACCGGGATCGAGCATGCCGTCGAAGACATGCGGCTTTGCGGCGATCACCTCGGCCAGCCGGGGTGCCGAGGACATGATGTTGACGATCAGCGACAGGAGCGCCGGATTGCTGCCGAGCAGCGAGAAGAGCTGAATGCCGGCGGGAAGGCCGGAGATGAAACTGTCGAAACGCAGCAGCGCCTCGTCGGCGCGCTTGCTTTCGCCGAAGACGCGCAGGAGCTCTGGCGCCAGCTCCGTCAGCCTCTCACGCGCTTCCACCGATTGCGTCGCGCGGTAGCGGCCGTAATGCCAGGTGCGGATAATGCGGGAAATGTCGGACGGCCTGGTGAACCCGAGCTTCTTCAAGGTCTTGAGGGTATCCGGGTCATCGCCCTGGCCGGTGAAGACGAGGTTTCCGGTTTCGGCGGAAAGCCTGCTCTCCTGCTCGAAGAGGCGGGCATACCGCCGCTCCACCGTCTTCAGCACGCCGACCAACCGCTCGGAAAAACTCGGCGTGTCGGAAAATCCCATCATGAAGGCGATGCGCTTGAGGTCGGCGTCGGTCTCCGGCAGAAGGTGGGTCTGCTCGTCGCGCACCATCTGGATGCGATGCTCGACGTCACGCAGGAACCAGTAGGCCTCCGTCAGTTCGTCGCGCGTCTGCGCATCGATCCATTTCGCCTTGGTGAGCTCTCTGAGCGTCTCCTCCGTCGACCGGCCGCGCAGCGCCGGCATGCGACCGCCGGCGATCAGCTGCTGCGTCTGGACGAAGAATTCGATTTCGCGGATACCGCCGCGCCCGAGCTTGACATTATGGCCCTTGACCGCGATCGCGCCGTGACCCTTATGCGCGTGGATCTGCCGCTTGATCGAATGGATATCGGCGATCGCTGCGTAATCGAGATATTTGCGGAAGACGAAAGGCGCCAGCCCGCGCAGAAACTCGCCGCCAGCGACGAAGTCGCCGGCCACGGCGCGCGCCTTGATGAAGGCCGCTCGCTCCCAATTCTGGCCCCTGCCCTCGTAATAGATCATCGCCGCGTCGACCGGAATCGCCAGCGGCGTAGAACCGGGATCGGGTCGCAATCGCAAATCGCTGCGGAAGACGTAACCATCGGCCGTGCGTTCCTGCAGGATGCGCACCAGCCGGCGCATCATCCTCGGGAATACCTCGATGGCGTCATCGGGGTCGGGCACGATGCCGGCCTGTTCGTCGAAGAAGACGACGAGGTCGATATCGGAGGAATAGTTGAGCTCGCAGGCGCCGAGTTTGCCCATGCCGAGCACGATCAGACCCGAGCCCTCGCTCGGCTTCGCCGGATCCCGCAGCCTGACCTTTCCGCTCTCATGCGCCGCCAGCAGCAGATGGTCGATTGCAGCGGCGACAGAGGCTTCGGCGAGCTCGCTCAGCCAGCCGGTCGTTGCCCGGCCATCGACGATACGCGAGAGATCGGCGAGTGCAACGAGGAAGGCGGCCTTGCGCTTGATGATGCGCAGTCTGCTCATCACCGCCGATTCCGCTGGCGCGGCCCCTTCCCCGTCCGGCCGCCAGCAGTCCCGCGCCTCGGCGATCAGCGCTTCTATCTGGGGCTCCAAGGGTTGCGTGATGGCGGCGGCGAGAATGGCCGGGTCGAGATTGACGATTTCGCGCAGGTAGGGCGAGAGCGTCAGCACGGCGGTAATGAAATCGCGCAGTGGCCCTTCGCTCTTCAGCATCGCGGCGACCGACGGCTCGCTTTTGCCGGCCTGCTGAAGATCGCTCAGCGCCAGCTTCAACTCCGTCTGGCTCAACGGACGCAGCAGCCCTTCGGCGACGTCCTTGAGGCCATGCGTCGATTTCGTCAGCATAGGCTCTCCCTGGCTTTGGAGCGGAGGAAACGGCCACCAGAATCACGGCCCCGCCTCCCCGATCGGGATTAAACTAGGGTCTCGGCGCCAAACCGCCAATACGCGATTCAACCGATCGTGTTTGCGCACGGGCCGTTCAGGCAGCCTTGGCCGGGAAGATCATGCTGACGGTCAGTCCGCGCTGTTCCGGCTTTTCGGGATTGGTATCGGAGAGCTCCAGCCGGCCGTTGTGCAGTTCCATCACCGCCTCCACCAGTGAAAGCCCGAGCCCCGTGCCCGGTTTCGAGCGGCTTTCGTCGAGGCGGACGAAGCGCTTTACCACGTCGTCGCGCCGATCGGCCGGTACGCCCGGCCCGTGGTCGGCCACCGACAGGCAGACGCCGTCCGGGCGGCGGGCAAGCTTCAGCGATACCTCGCCCGCCCCTTCCGTATCGGCTGAATATTTGATGGCATTGTCGAGCAGATTGAAGATCGCCTGGCCGATCAGCTCGCGATTCCCCTGTACCTCGATCCCGGGTTCGACGCTGGCGCTCAAGCCAAGCCCAGCCTCTTCCGCCGCCGGCTCGTAAAGCTCGGCGCTGTCGGAAACGATGGCCGACAGCTCGACCGGCGTCATCTCGGCTGCGACCGAGCCTGCCTCGACGCGGGAGATCATCAGCAGCGCGTTGAAGGTGCGGATCAGTTGGTCGGATTCGGAAATGATGCCTTCGAGAGCGACGCGCCGCGTATCGACATCGGTCATGTCGAGCGCATCGGCCGCCTTGTTGCGCAGCCGCGTCAGCGGCGTCTTGAGGTCGTGGGCGATGTTATCGGAGACCTGCCGCAAGCCCTCATTCAGCTTCTCGATGCGCTCCAGCATGGTATTCAATGACATCGAAAGCCGGTCGAATTCGTCGCCGGATCCGCCGACCGGCAGACGCTGCGACAGATCGCCTGCCATGATCTTCTTGCTCGCATCCGACATGCGGTCGATGCGTTTCAGCGCGTTTCGACCGATGCCGAACCAGATGATGATCGCGCCGAGACCCATGATCGCCAAAGCCACCATCAGCGCCTGGCGCACCAACAGCCGGAAGCGCTCGGGATCGCCGAGGTCGCGGCCGACCAGAATTCTCAGGCCGTTGTCGAGCACGAAGATGTTGGCGATCGCCTTGTGCCGGCGCTCGACGCCACCACCGTCCGTATAACGCTGATAGGCGAAGGGAGCCGAGGTCCAGCCGACCTCCTCGAAAACACCAGGCTGCACCGAGGCGACATTGCCGGCGAGAATATCGCCCGAGGGGCCGGCGATGATATAGAGGTTGGCGCCGGGCTGGCGGGCGCGTCGCTCCATCGTGCGCAGCAGAAGGTTCATGCCGCCGGTGTCATAGGCACGCTGCACCTGCTCCACCTCCTGCCGGACGGCGTCGCGGATCTGGCCGGTCAGCAGCCGTTCGGACATCGCCGTCACATAGAAGACGAGGGTCGCGGCGCATATGGCGAAAAGCAGGATATAGAGTGCCGAAAGGCGGACTGCGGTGGACTTGAAGAGAACCCTGAAGCGGCTCATCCCTCGTCCTTGATCATATACCCCGCGCCCCGGATGGTTTTCAGGAGCGGCTGGCTGAAGTCCTTCTCGATCTTCGAGCGCAGGCGCGAAACATGGACGTCGATGACGTTGGTCTGCGGGTCGAAGTGGTAGTCCCAGACGTTTTCGAGCAGCATGGTGCGGGTCACCACCTGGCCGGCATTCTTCATCAGATATTCGAGCAGGCGGAATTCGCGCGGCTGCAGCGGGATTTCCTTGCCGCCGCGGCGGACCTCGTGGGAGAGGCGGTCGAGTTCGAGATCACCGACGCGATAGACGACATCCTGCTCCGGCGTGCCCTTGCGGCGACCGAGCACCTCGACACGCGCCAGCAATTCGCTGAAGGCATAAGGCTTCGGCAGGTAATCGTCGCCGCCGGCACGAAGGCCAGTCACCCGGTCATCGACCTGGCCAAGCGCGGAGAGGATGAGCACCGGCGTATGGATGCCCTTGCGGCGCAGCTCGCTGATAACGGAAAGACCGTCGCGGCGCGGCAGCATGCGGTCGATGACGATGACGTCATAGCTATTCTCCGATCCCATGAACAGGCCGCTCTCGCCGTCGCTGGCGTGGTCGGCGACAATGCCAGCCTCGCGAAAGGCTTTCGTGAGGTAGGCCGCGGCTTCGAGATCATCTTCGATGATGAGAATCTTCATGCGGCCGACATTACCCACCGGCTGCGTTTCGGCAAGGCTCAAAGCATCTGGCTGCGGAGCGGCGCTCATCGCGATCATCCTTCAAAAATCAGACAATCGAGCCGCGCGGAGTTTCCTCCGCACGGCTCCCGTTTTTCGGGGATCAGCCCTGGCCGTTGATCGGCAGAGCGACGAAACGGCTTCCTTCGCTCGACTGAATCTGGAAGAGCGCCCGGGTGCGGCCGTCCTTCTTGGCCTGGTTCAGCACCTTGACGACATCCGCAGGGGTGGAGACTTCCTGGTTGTTGACCGAGGTGATCTTCTCGCCTTCCTTGATGCCCTTGTCGGCGGCGTCGGAGTCCGGGTCGATGCCGGTGATCGCCAAGCCCTTGCCGTCATCGGAAGGACCGACCGTCAAGCCGAGATCGGCGAGCGCCTTTTCGGACGCAGGCGCCTCGGGCTGCTGCGGCTGGTTGTTGTCATCGGCGGACGCATCCTTCTGGTCGGCCGGCAGCGTACCGAGTTCGACGGTCAGGGACTGCGCCTTGCCGGAGCGCCAGACCGAGAGCTCGACCTTGCTGCCCGGCTGCATCGCGCCGATGCGGCGGCTGAGATCACGCGCATCCTTGATCGTTTCACCGTTCAGGGCGGTGACGACGTCGCCGGCCTTCATGCCGGCCTTGTCGCCCGGCGACCCGGCCTGCGGGGCGACGACGAGGGCGCCACTCGGCTCGGAAAGGCCGATGGACTCGGCGATATCCTTGGTCACCGGCTGGATCTGCACACCCAGCCAGCCGCGCGAAACCTGGCCGTCCTTCATCAGATCGGCGACGACATCCCTGGCGGTCGAGGCGGGAATGGCGAAGGCGATGCCGACGCTGCCGCCGGACGGCGAGAAGATCGCGGTGTTGATGCCGACGACTTCGCCGCTGAGGTTGAAGGTCGGACCGCCTGAGTTGCCGCGGTTCACGGCCGCATCCACCTGCAGGTAATCATCATAGGGGCCGGAGCCGATATCGCGGCCGCGGGCCGAGACGATGCCGGCCGTGACTGTGCCGCCGAGACCGAAGGGATTGCCGACGGCGACGACCCAGTCGCCGACGCGGACGTTATTGTCGTCGGCCCAGTTGACGTAGGTGAACTTCTTGCCCTTGCCGTCGACCTTCAAGACAGCGAGGTCGGTGCGCGGATCCCGGCCGATCAGCTTGGCATCGAGTTCGGTGCCGTCATTCATAACGGCGACGAAGGCCTGCCCGTCGGAAACGACGTGGTTGTTGGTGACGATGTAGCCGTCCTCGGAGATGAAGAAGCCGGAGCCCTGAGCGACCGGACGCAGTCGGCCCTTGCCGGGACCATTCGGGCCGCCGGGACCATTCTGGCCGAAGCGCCGCTGGTGGCCCTGCTGGTCGCTCGGATCCTGGCCGAACTGGCGGAAGAAGCGCTTCAGCGGGTGATCATCAGGCAGGTCATCAAAGCCGCGGCCATTGAAATCGAAGGAGAAGCCGTCATTGTTGTTGGCGACGGGATTGACGCGGTTTTCGACGCGAACGGACACGACGGCGGGCGAAACGGCATCGACGACATTGGCGAAGCTCGGTACGGCAGGCGCCTGAACCTTGACGGCTTCGGCATAAGACCGGGTGATTTCGAGCGGAACGCCGGTTGCGAGCACAGCGGCTGCGATACCGGCGACGGTAGAAGCCTTGAGCACAGTGACGAGGGACGGACGTCCGTTGAAATTCTTCAGCATTGGAGCACCTTCTCTTGTTCTTAGATCTTCAGACCGGCAAGGCCGGATCAGTCGATAACGAAGATATAGGATGGCGCACCTTACTGCGAACTGTCCGGTCAATGAAAAATTGGTAATGTTTGGAATGTTTCTGGCCGTTGCTGGTCCGGCGCTTCCTTGGGGTGCCCAAGGACTTGGAAACATCATCCCGGTTCGACGGGTTGTTATTTCTTTAGAAGCTCGTTCAGCCTCGCCTGTTCTTCCGCCGTCAGCTTGTTTCCCGTCGGCTTGCCAGCCCTCCGGCGCGCAAAGACCAGCAGTGACAGCCCACCGGCGAGCACCAGCAGCACCGGCGCGCCCCAGAGCAGCACTGTCTTCGGATTGAGCCGCGGCTTCAGCAGCACGAATTCGCCGTAGCGCGAGACGATGTAGTCCAGCACTTCCTCGTCGCTGTCGCCGTCCTTGATGCGCTCGCGCACCAAGAGGCGCAGGTCTTTCGCCAGCTCGGCATTGGAATCGTCGATCGACTGGTTCTGGCAGACCATGCAGCGCAGTTCAGCCGAAAGAGTCCGGGCGCGCGCCTCCAGCGCCGGATCGGCCAGCACCTCGTCGGGATTGACGGCGAAGGCCGGGGCAGCCGCAAGCATCAGAGCCAAAACCAGGAGCAGTCGCCTCATCATTCCGCCGGCTCCATCGCGGGTGTCGCCACCTTCGCCTTGCGGCGCGGGGCGCCGACGCGCAGGCGGCGGTCGGAGAGCGAGACGAGGCCGCCGGCGGCCATGATTAGGGCGCCGCCCCAGATGCACAGGATGAACGGCTTCCACCAGATGCGCACGACGATGCCGCCGTCGGTGGTGGCGTCGCCCAGCGAGACATAGAGCTGGCTGAGGCCGAAGGTCAGGATGCCGGCCTCCGTCGTCGGCATCTGCCGGGCGGTGTAGAGGCGCTTGGCCGACCAGGTGTCGGCGACCGCAACCCCGGCGCGCCGGATGGTGAAGTGGCCGCGCTCCTCGCTATAGTTCGGTCCCCTTGCCGGCCGCATGCCGTCGAACTCAAGGCTGTAGCCGCCGGCCTCGACCGTCTGGCCCGGCTTCATCTCGACGACATGCTCGCTCTGGAAGGTGGTGACGGCGACGATGCCGAGAACGCTGACGCCGAGGCCGGCATGGGCAAGGGCGGTGCCGAAGGCTGAACGCGGCAGGCCGGCAAGCCGGCGCCAGGCGAGACCGATGGCGAGCTTGCCGATGCCGGCGCGATACCAGAGATCGGCAATGGCGCCGAGGATCAGGAACAGCCCGGCCGCCAGCCCGAGCACCGACAGCACGGGCCCGCCATGCTCGATGTAGAACAGGATGACGGCCGCCGCGAAGGCGAGAGCTGCGACGAGATAGAGCCGCTGCAGGGCGCCGAGCAGATCGCCGCGCTTCCAGGCAAGCAGCGGCCCGAACGGCACGATGACGAGCAGCGGCGCCATCAGCAGGCTGAAGGTCATATTGAAGAAGGGCGGCCCGACGGAGATCTTGTCGCCGGTCAGCGTCTCTAAGAGCAGCGGATAGAGCGTGCCGGTCAGGACCGTGCCGCAGGCGACCGTCAGGATCAGATTGTTGAGAACCAGCGCGCCCTCGCGCGAGATCGGCGCAAACAGCCCGCCGGCCGCAAGCTTCGGCGCCCGCAGGGCAAACAGCGACAGCGCCCCGCCGATGAAGATCAACAGGATACAAAGGATGAAGACGCCGCGGGAGGGATCGCTGGCAAAGGCATGCACCGAGGTCAGCACCCCGGAGCGCACCAGGAAGGTGCCCATCAGCGACAGCGAGAAGGTCAGGATCGCCAGCAGCACCGTCCAGATCTTTAGCGCCTCGCGCTTTTCCATGACCAGCGCCGAATGCAACAACGCGGTGCCGGCAAGCCAGGGCATGAACGAAGCATTCTCCACCGGATCCCAGAACCACCAACCGCCCCAGCCGAGCTCGTAATAGGCCCAGTAGGAGCCCATGGCGATGCCTAATGTCAGACAAGTCCAGGCGGCCAGCGTCCAGGGCCGGACCCAGCGCGCCCAGGCGGCATCGATGCGGCCTTCCAGGAGAGCTGCAACGGCAAAGGAGAAGCAGACGGAAAAGCCAACATAACCGAGATAGAGCAGCGGCGGGTGGATGGCCAGCCCGACGTCCTGCAGCACCGGATTGAGGTCGCGGCCCTCGGCCGGCGCCGGATCGAGCCGCAGGAAGGGATTGGAGGTCAGAAGGATGAACAGCGTGAAGGCAAGCGAGATCCAGGCCTGCACGGCAAGCACATTGGCCTTCAGCGTCTCCGGCAGATTGCCGCCGAAGACGGCGACCAGCGCGCTGAACAACGTCAGGATCAGCAGCCATAGCAGCATCGATCCCTCGTGATTGCCCCAGACGCCGGAATATTTGTAGATCAGCGGCACCAGCGAATGCGAATTCTCCCAGACATTCTCGACCGAGAAGTCGGAGACGACATGGGCATAGGTCAAGACGGCGAAGGCAAAGACAACGAGCGCAAACATCGCCAGCGAGCCTGATGTCGCCACATCCATCATCGCCCGGTCATGGCGGCGCGCACCGATGACAGGCACGATCGAGACGATCAGCGCCGTCGCCAGCGCCAGCACCAGGGCGTAATGGCCGATCTCGATGATCATGGCGTCGCCTTCGCTTCCTGCCCCTGGCCTTTTCCTCCTTGGCCCTCCTGCCACAGCCCCTGCGCCTTCAGCCGGTCGGCCACCTCCTTCGGCATATAGGTCTCGTCATGCTTGGCGAGCACGGTGTCGGCGACAAAGACGTTCGTGCCTGACGCAAACATGCCCTCGGTGACCACACCCTGGCCCTCGCGGAACAGATCCGGGAGGATGCCGGTATATTTGACCTTGACCGCATTGGTGCTGCCGTCGGTGACTGTAAATTCCACCGTCGAGCCGGCGCCGCGCACGACGCTGCCGGCGCCCACCAGCCCGCCGAGCCGGATGCGGGTCTCCGGCGCCACCGGGGTCTTGGCCAGATCCGCCGGCATGTAGAAATAGGCCACCGACTGGCTGAAGGCGAACATCACCAACAGCACCGCCGCAAGGATGAAACCCATCCCGCCCGCGATCACCGCAAGGCGCTTCTGCTTGCGCGTCATTGCGTCATTCCCTCCGTGGCTATGCCAAGTTCCCTGGCAAGCGCCAGCAATTGCCGGCCCTGTTCACCCGCCGGCGGAAAGGCCGCAAGGCCGCGCTTCAGGGCGTCGGCTGCGCGATCCTTATCGTTCAATACGGCGTAGGAGCGGACGAGCCGCATCCATCCGTCGAAGTTGTTGGGTTCGGCGGTCAGCCTGGCGTCGAGGCTTTCGACCATGCCGCGGATCATCTGCTGGCGATCGCCGGAGCTCATGTTTTCGGCCGCCGCCACGTCTTCCGACGTCGGTCCGCCAGGCGCCGAAGGCTGGACAGCCGCGCCGCCGTTCTTGGCGATATGTTCATTGACCAGCGGCAGCCAGGGCGCATCGGCGGGCGATTGCTGCGCCAGCGCTTCGAAGGCCCGGCGCGCTTCGTCGGTCCGTCCCGCCTGCTCCATGCTGAGCGCGACATAGAAGCGGGCACGTGGATTGTTGGGTTCCAGCGTCAGCGACTGTTCAAGCGCCTGACGCGCCTCCTCTGTTACCACGCCGTCGGAGACCGCCATCAGCGTCTCGGCAAGCCCGTCGAGCCGGGTCGGGCTCGGGCCGAGAAGCCGGATCGCGTTGCGGTAGGCGACCTCAGCATCGTTGACCCGCATCGTGCGGACATAGATCGGCGCCAGCACATCCCAGCCCCTGCCGTCGTCGGGATTCTCGGCCAGGTGCCGTTCCGCCTTGGCAATCAGCACCGCCACGTCATTGCCGGGGTTTTCCAGCCGCGCCTCCAGCGGCTGCGCGGGCAGGTCCGGCCTGCCCGTCGTCAAGTAAAGACAGAGCCCGAGCACCGGCAGGAGCAGGAGAACGAAGGCTTCAGTGACACGGTGATGTCGTGCGGGTTTCGGCGTCGTCTCCGGTTCGTCGGCAGCAACGGCGATCAGCCGCCGGCCGATTTCGGCCCTGGCGTAATCGGCCTCCTCCGGTGTGATCAGCCCGCCGGCAAGATCGCGGTCGAGTTCGCGCAGCTGGTCGCGATAGACCGCCGCCTCGCCGGCGCGGCTGTTCTCCGCCGCCTTCGCGCCACGCAGAAGGGGGTAAAGCAGAATGACGGCGACGGCTGCCGTCAGAACGGCAACGAGAATCCAGAACAGCATAGCGGCCCAAATACGTGAAGCGCGCGCCCATTCCAACTGCCAAAGCCGGAATGACGAAGATTTGAGGCTATTCGCCGCAATTCAGCCGGCTTAAAGCGCGTCGCATCCAATTTAATGCATGCGGCGCGCTTTCGCTCTTTGTTTTTGTGCCTGTCGTTGTCCCGGAACCGCCGCACACTTTCGGGCGACATGCATCAGATCTTAACCGAGCGGCGACCAGCTGCCGTCGTCGTTGCGGCAGGCAGCGCCTCGCGCCACGGCGTCCTTGCCGTCGACCGTCAGCGTATGGGTATATTGCCGGCAATTCTGCGAGCCGACCTGATAGGGCGCTGCCGCCACCACCTTGCCGGTGACCGCCTTGCCGCTCCAGACCACGGGCTGGCCGGCAGCTGCCCCTTCCAGCGCCCGGTATTCGGCCTCCAGCGCCCTTTGCTTGTCGCTGTCGCTCAAGCTGACGCCGCTGCGGCCGACAATGCCGCCCTGCAGCGCAGTAATGAAGGCGGCCGATGCCGAGGGTTTGCTGGAAAAAATGCCGCGCGAAGCAGCGCTCTTCGTCGTCGTGCAGCCGGTGAGCGCGACGGCGAGAAGCAGGATGAAAACGATCATGCCTTGCGAGCGTAGAATCATTGCGTCGAACCACGATCAGAGGTCAATTTCAGCCGATCGAAGTGCAGCGTCCCCGTGTCAGCATTAAGGCAAAGCATGCTATTCATTTGCCACTATCCTTGTGACATCAAGCAGTTGGTCATGCAACATCCTTTGTGACGCCGGGCAGGATAAGCTTCGCCTTCAGCCCGCCCCATTCACCACGGGACAGCTCGAGGCGTCCCTGATATTCGTTGGAAATCTCGGTGACGATCGACAGGCCGAGCCCGGTTCCGGGCTTGCTTTCGTCGAGCCTGCGGCCGCGCTTCAGCGCCTCGCGGATCTGGTCGGGCTCCAATCCCGGCCCGTCGTCCTCGACGGCGAGCTCCACCCAATGACGGCGCGCGCTCGCCTCTGCGCCCTTGACGTCCTCGCCGGCCTCGACGGCCGAAAGCCGGACTTTGCTCTTGGCGAATCGCGCCGCATTTTCCAGGAGATTGCCGACCGTCTCCTCGAGATCCTGCTGTTCCATGGCGACGGCCAGATGCGGTGGCGAGACGACGAGATCGAATTCAGTGTCGACATTCAGGCGGCGCATGACGCGCACCAGCCGTTCGAGCGCCGGCTCGGCATCGGTGCGGGCGAGCACGGATTCGCGCTGCGCGGCGATGCGGGCCCTGTTGAGATAGGACTGCACCTGCCCCTGCATCGATTCCGCCTGGCTGCGCACCAATTCGCCATGGGATTTTTCCAGAACGCGGGCCTCGTTCAAAAGAACGGCGATCGGCGTCTTCAGCGAATGGGCGAGATTGCCGACCTGCATGCGCGCCCGCTCGACGATACGGCGGTTGCTGTCGATCAGCGCGTTCACCTCGTTGGCGAGCGGCAGGATTTCGCGCGGGAAATCGCCCTTCAACTGCTCGCTCTCGCCTGCGCGGATGCGCTCCAGGGCGGCGCGCGCCTTGTCGAGCGGCTTCAAGCCGTAGAGAATGGCCAGCGCATTGACGATCAGGCTGCCGACGCCGAAACCGGCAAGCGCCAGATAGAGGCTGTGGGAAAAGGTGCGCACATCGTCCTCGACGACGTCGACATTGCCAGTGACGCGGAAGCGCGCCGCACGTCCGTCGGTGTCGAGCACCACTTCGGTTTCGGCGACCTGCACCCGGTTCCCGGAGGCATCCGTCACCTGGTAATAACGCTCGTAATTCTTGTCGAAGGGCGCTTCGACGACGGAGGGAACCGGAATGAGCGCCGAGCCGAGCGAGGGCGAGACCAGCGGCGCCGTCGTATAGGTGCCGAGCGGCTCCACCACCCAGTACCAGCCGGTCTTCGGCTGAGCAAAGCGTAGGTCGCCGAGCTGCGGACTGCCGCTCAACGCTCCCTGATCGCCGATCGTCACCGAATTGATGACGTTATAGAGCTGCGCCCGCAAGAGATCCTGGAAGCCGCGTTCGGCGCTCTTGCGGTAGAGCGTCGAGATCAGCAGGCCGATCACCACCAGGGCCACCGTCGACCAGACCGTGGTCAGCAGCAGCACACGTGCGGTGAGCGACTTAATTCGCATGTTTCGGCGCTTGGATGCGGTAACCGAGACCGCGCACCGTTTCGATCAGGTCGACGCCCATCTTCTTGCGCAGACGGCCGACGAAGACCTCGATCGTGTTGGAATCGCGGTCGAAATCCTGATCGTACATGTGCTCGACCAGTTCGGTGCGCGAGACGACCTCGCCCATGTGATGCATGAGATAGGCGAGCAGGCGATATTCGTGCGAGGTCAGTTTCAGCGCCGTGCCGTTGACCGTCGCCTTGGAGGATTTGGTGTCGAGCCGCACCGGCCCGCAGACGATCTCGGAGGAGGCATGCCCGGCAGCGCGCCGGATCAGCGCCCGGATGCGCGCCAGAACTTCCTCGACATGGAAAGGCTTGGTGACGTAATCGTCGGCGCCGGCATCGATGCCGGCGACCTTGTCGCTCCAGCGGTCGCGCGCCGTCAGGATCAAAACCGGCATGCCGCGGCCGGCGCCGCGCCATTTTTCCAGCACGGTGACGCCGTCCATCTCCGGCAGGCCGATATCGAGGATGATGGCGTCATAGGGTTCGGTATCGCCGAGGAAATGGCCCTCCTCGCCGTCGAACGCCTGGTCGACGACATAGCCCGCCTCCTTCAGCGTGTCGGTCAGCTGCCGGTTCAGGTTGACGTCGTCTTCGATTACCAGGATGCGCATCGGTCCGCCTTCGTCCGCTTCAAATCGATCATGTTCTGAATAGACCGATTCCGCCTACATCGGAACCTTTACCGTCACCTTGCGCGGACGTTGGCCGTTGCCCGACACCAGAACGGTGATGATGCAACTATCGCCCACTGGTTGCACGGACAGGAGCTGGCCGCCCGTCTGCTCGACGACCTGGGCTGCGGCTGCGCTGCAATCGCCTGCCACGCGCAGGACGAGGGTGCCCGCGCCGTCCGATGAGGGCGCCGATACCACCAGCCCGGCGGCCACTACTGCGACGCTCAGAGGAAAGGCCATGTGTTATGCTTTCAAGGGTAGTTCCAACTTGCTGCGACTATGTACTCACGTGACCTGAATGGCAAATGAATGCGCTGTAATACAGGGCGTTTAGAACCGTTCTCGACTGCTGGTGACAGCCGCTGAAAACCGACGCCGCAGCGGCCTTCGGCGGCCCCTCTGCACATGGAATTAAAGTCTTCGGCTCCAGGCACACACGGCGGGCTGGACGGGGGACGCTCGGGTCAAGCCTGCGCGCGGCGGGCCGGCGGAAATTGCAATCACAGCTTTTACCGGCCGATTGAAACTGTTATGTCCTTGCGGCTCCCGCGTTCAGGCCATTTCAGCACCAATGCCAAACTCCCTCCGCTTCCGCTCGGCGCAGACGGTCTTCGTGCTCGCCATCACCCAGCTGATCGGCTGGGGTACGACCTTCGACATGCTCGGGGTGATGGGCCGGATCGTGGCGCCCGATCTCGGCATGGCGAACGAGCTGGCGTTTGCCGGCCTGACGATCATGATGTTGGTCAGCGCCATCGTCGGCCCGGCGACCGGCCGCTGGCTTGACCGTTACGGCGCCGCCCGGGTGCTTTCGGCAGCTTCCCTGATCTTTGCCCTCGGCCTCTGTCTGCTTGCCGCCGCCAACGGCGTCATTCTCTACGCCGCCGCCTGGATCGTGATCGGCGTCGGCGGCGCGCTCGGCCTGTCGGCGCCGGCCTATACCGCTGTCGTCGAGCGTGAAGGGATGAACGGCAAGCGCGTCATCGCCATATTGATGCTGTTCACCGGGCTTTCGAGCGCCATCTTCTGGCCGATCCTCAGCTTGCTCAATGAAGTTGTCGGCTGGCGCCTCACCTTCCTCATTTGCGCAGGCCTGCAACTCTTTGTCTGCCTGCCGCTGCATCTCTTCGCCCTGCCGAAGCCGATCGCAGGCCATGTCGACGGCGGCCCAGCCGACACCGCCCCGGTGCCGCTGTCGAAGGCGTCGCAGCGCAAGGCCTTCCTGCTGATCGCCGCGGCGACGACGCTTACCACCTTCGTCACCTTCGGCATCTCGCCCTCGCTGCTCGAGATCTTCCGCCAGTCCGGCGCCACGCCGGCCTTCGCGCTGCAGCTCGGCTCGGCCCGCGGCGTGCTCGGCATCTCGGCGCGTTTCCTCGACATGCTGCTCGGCCGGCGCGGCAACCCCGTCCTCAGCGCCGCCATGGGCATCGGCCTGATGCTGATGAGTTTCCTGATGATGCTGGCGGCCGGTCCGTCGACGCCGCTGCTCGTCACCTTCGTCCTGCTTTACGGCTTCGGCTCCGGCGTCATGACCGTCGCCCGCGCGCTTCTGCCGCTGGCGGTGTTTTCACCGCGCGAATTCGGCCTGCAATCGGCCCGGCTGTCGCTGCCGCAGAACCTGGCCAATGCGATCGCCCCGGTCGTCTTCACCGCCATCCTCGACCGCGCCGGCACCGGCCCGGCGCTTTTTACCGCTGCCGCTCTCGCCGCCTTGTCGCTGACCTTCGTGCTGATGCTGATGGCGCTGATGCGCGGCGCGCGGGCAGCCCAGCCGAGCCCGGCCGTTTCATGAGGCCTGGAATGGAAGCGGTTTCCGCTGACGAATGGACGGTCGCGTTTGACGAATCTTTTGAATCCTTTGCCGCCGATTTTTCGAAAGTTGGGTCCGGTGGCTCACGGCTGCATTCGACATCCAGCGCCGCGTGTCCGAGAAACTTCCTATCCCTTTGAAATTTCAAGGAAACAATGGCAGGAAGCCGACGGCCTTCCAATTCAGAGCGGCCGCGTCACCGCTGTGCGGCTGTCGTAGTCCGCGGCGATGCGCTTTTCCCGCAGCGGCCGCACACGCTCGATCGAGCGCTGATAATCGGGATGCGCCTTATAGGCGGCAAGAGCCGCTTCATCGTCGAATTCGCCATAGACGACGAGATCGATCTCGGTGCCCAGCTGATCCGTCTTTACATTGGTGCCGATTTCCAGCAGCCGCGCATGGGGAATGGCGGTCAGGATCGAAAGCCCGGCCCTCACCTCCTCCAGATGTTCTTCCTGCACGGTGAAGAAGACGATGTGGCGGATCACGCGGAAGCTCCTGTCAGATTTCAGAGGTCGGCCCGCGCGATACCATGTGCGCCCCTGGCCTTCAACCGCGCGACCTGCCCGGCGCGGCATCCGGACGCATCGCAGCATTGAATACCACGGCGTAGCCCGCGAGCTTCTCGGCCCGGTCGGTGCCGTTGACGATGCGGCGCGCATTGACCCAGTCCTCGGACGTCGCGTTCAGGTGATCGGCGAGTTTGTGGCCGGTAAAGCTGCCCTGCAGCATGCCTTCGATTAGGATCGTCACCGCCGCATCCATCTCCATCGCCCGGTCGGGATCGGCAACGAGATCGATGCCCGTCAGCCCACTCATCGCCTCGTAATTCCGCTTATGGGTAAGCTGCACCAGACCGCGCCCGAGCCAGCAGCGGCCATCCTCGTCCGGCCGCCAGTAGGGCGTCTTTACCCAGGCGAGCCGGCCTGCGGCATAGGCCGCTTCCAGGATCTCGACGGCGCGGGCATCGCTTTCAGCCAGCGTCTCGCGGACCGGCTGCATCGTATAGGCGGTCTCGTGATAAGCGGTTGCGAGGATATAGGCGAGCCATCGGCGGTCTGCCTGCGCGAACCGCCTTTCCCAGGCGTCGAGAATCGCCGCGATACCCACTACCTGAGGCTGAGTCAGCTCTCCTTTGAAGAGCTCCTCGCGCACCGCATCAAAAAAGAACGTCCGATCCATGTGGACAACCATACCGCGCTTCCCGTGAGCCTCGTGGTTAAAACCGTCTTAATCGATTAAAATCAACTTAATCGTTTGAAGTGTCTAAGCCCCTGATTTACACGGCTTTTGTCTTATGCCATGCATCTCCTCGCCCTGAAGCCTTACCACCACAAGAGGAGACTTCCGATGCAGACGCCCGTCAATACCCAGACCACCATTCCCCAGCACGTCGTCGACCAGATGGAAAACGAGTGGCGCCAGATTCGCCTTGAACGCGAGAACATCCGCCCGACCCGGCAGCCGCAACAGCAGCGCTGAAAAATACAGGCAAAGCGGCGCAGATGTAAGGGCCGCCCTCATCGCGTCGCGGCCCCAAGCCGCTTCGCCAGCGTCTCCAGCGACCGGGAGAAGACCGTTTCATCTCTAAGCGCGCGCGACAGCACCAGCGCCCCTTGAATGCAGCAGACGCCCTCCTCGGCCAGCGTCTGCGCTTCCCCTTCAGTACAGCCGGCCCGCATCAGCGCCGAACGCAACGCGTCGATCCAACGGATGAAATAGTCGCCGATCGCCGCGGAAAACCGTTCGCGGGTGTCGTCGAGCGCGAAGGCGCCGACAAGGCAGACGCGGCGGCCGGAGCGGAAGTAGTCATTTACATTGGTCCACATCGCGGCGATCGCCTGACGGGCATCATCATGTCGCAGCGGCCGATAGACCGCCTCTTCGAACCAGGCATCGATATCGGCGAGCACGGCGCCGGCCATCTCCTCCTTGCCGCCCGGGAAGAAATGATAAAGGCTGCCCTTGCCGATGCCGGTGCGTTCGGTGATGCGGCTGAGCGTGGCGCCCTCATAGCCGAGCTCGCGGAAGATTTCCGCGAGCAGCGGCACGATGTCAGCGCGTTCATAAACGGTCTTCACCGGGCTGAAATCATCCTGTTCTAGAGGCCGAGCTCCGTCAGACCGGGATGATCGTCCGGACGGCGGCCGAGCGGCCAGTGGTATTTGCGCTCCGTTTCCCGGATCGGCAGATCGTTGATGCAGGCAAAACGGCGCTGCATCAAGCCGGCCGCATCGAATTCCCAGTTCTCATTGCCGTAGGAGCGGAACCAGTTGCCGCTGTCATCGTGCCATTCATAGGCAAAGCGCACGGCAATGCGATTGTCGGTGAAGGCCCAGATCTCCTTGATCAGCCGGTAGTCCAGCTCCTTGGCCCATTTGCGCGTGAGAAAAGCGACGATCTCGGCGCGGCCGGTGATGAATTCGGCGCGATTCCGCCAGCGGCTGTCCGGCGTGTAGACGAGCGAGACGCGCTCGGGGTCGCGGCTGTTCCAGCCGTCCTCGGCGAGGCGGACTTTCTGCGTGGCGGTCTCCAGGGTGAAAGGCGGAACGAGGCTGGACATGACATCTCCTGTACTGAATGGTTATCAGTTTACTGATCGGTACAAATATTGCAACTCTGCATCGGACGGCGCTCGAGCTTAGACATCGGTGCGACGGCTCCACAGCAGCGGCAGGGCATCCGGGCGAAGCACGATGTTTTCGGGAGTGAAGCGCCACAGCCTTTCCGCCTTGGGAAAGGCGGCGATGTCAGGCGATTCGAGAAGCACCTCGACCTTGCCGGTCATCTGCAGCATGTCGCCGGCTTCGAAATCGATGAAGACCAGCCCGGCCTTCGGATTGACCAGGAAATTGCCGAGCGTGTTGAAGAAACGATTGCCGGCAAAATCGGGAACGGTTAGGGCGCCATCGGCGCCGAGATGCACGAAGCCGGCATAACCGCCGCGATGGGATACGTCGACCTGGCGCTCGCCATTCTCCCGGTCGACATAGGAGGCGACAAAAAACGTATCCGCGCCCTCGACCATCCGCCGCGCGCGATTGTCGAGCTCATGGGAACGCAGCGGCGGCTGCGCTGTCGGCACAGCGGGGTCGCGGATAAAGGCGGCGGCGCGAGGCTGGATATATTGCGGGCAGTTGCCGAAGCTTTGGCCGACGCGCAGGCGGAAGGCGCCGGCATCCATCCTCCGGATGACGCCGTTCAGCCGGTTGCGCCGCCGGGTCTCGAGCTGAATGCCGAGCATGGCGACGGCAGCGCCATCCTCCATGCCGGCATCGGCGGGATCGGCGGGCTCGCGCGGCAGGCTGACCTCAAGCGTCTCGGGGTCCGGCGAGGACATGAAACCCGGCTGCGCGGCCCGCACCGTCGCCCAGACGTCGCCCTTCGCATCGACCGTGCCGAGCACGACGAAAGGCAACATCGGAAAGAAGGCGCGGTGCTGCTCGGGCATCGCCTTGCGGACGAAATTCCGCCCCGGTCCGTCCATGCGTTCGACGACGCCGAGGCTGCGCTGCATTGCAAGTTCACCCTGATGCCAGGGCGATACCGCATCCTCTCCTGATTGCTCCAGCATCACGGCCTCCTTTCGGGCGCGATTTTCGACCGGGGACGATCTTTATGCAGCCAGGCCGATCTTCGTCCTGCGGAAGCCGACGAAGCCCGGCAGCGCCTCGATGCGGTCGAGCCAGGCGCGCACGGCCTGATAGGGCGCGGTGTCGACATTGCCCTCCGGCGCATTGGCGATGTAGCTGTAAAGTGCGATATCGGCGATGACAGGATTGTCGCCGAGCAGGAAGGCGCGGCCGGCGAGCTCCGCCTCGACCAGCGTGAGAATTCGGTGCGACCGGGCAATCACCTCATCGGCATGAAAATTGGCGCCGAAGACAGTGACCAGACGGGCGGCGCAAGGCCCATAGGCGATCTCGCCCGCGGCGACCGAGAGCCATTTCTGGATCCGCGCCGCCGTCAATATGTCCTCCGGCAGCCAGTCGGCGCGGCCATATTTGCGTGCGAGATAGACGAGGATGGCGGCGGAATCGGAAATGACCGCTCCATCATCGTCGAGCACCGGCACCTGGCCGAAGGCATTGAGCTTCAGGAATTCCGGAGCCTTGTGTGCACCGGCGGCCAGGTCGACCTCGACCAGTTCATAAGGCACGCCGAGCAGTGACAGGAACAGGTGAACCCGGTGCGAATGGCCGGACAGCGGATGATGATAGAGTTTCATGACGGTTCCTCTCTGATGGGGCGGGAACAAGGCGTCGGCCTTGCCGGCGATGGCCGTTCGAACCATCTGCAGGGGAATTTACTGCCTTCCAATGAACTGCAGTAGGATGCTAATCTGGAAGGCATGTTCTCAATTGATGGAAGGATAAAATGGACCGCCTCGACGCCATGAGCATGCTTCTTGCCGTCGTCGAACACGGCAGCCTGTCGGCCGCTTCGCGGCATCTGCGTTCACCGCTGGCAACCGTCAGCCGCAAGGTCTCCGAACTCGAGGCGCATCTCGGCGCTAAACTGCTGCAGAGAAGCAACCGGAAGATCACATTGACCGAGGCCGGACGCTCCTATGTGGAGGCGGCGCGGGAAATTCTCGACCGGGTGGACGAGGCGGAACGGACGGCCGCCGGCGAATATAGTGCGCCGAAGGGCGAGCTGACGATGACCGCGCCGATCGTCTTCGGGCGGCTGCATGTCCTGCCTGTCGTGGTGGACTTTCTCAAAGTCTATCCCGAGATCAATCTGCGGCTGATGCTCGGCGACCGGCTGTCGAACCTCGTCGAGGATCATATCGACCTGGCGCTGAGAATCGGCACCCTGGCCGACAGCAACCTGATCGCCAAGCGGCTCGGCGCGATCCGCCGCACCGTCTATGCCAGCCCGGATTATCTCGCGCGACATTCGGCACCCCGACAGCCAGGTGATCTTTCCGCACATGACTGCATCACCTTCGAGAACATGGCCGCGACGCGAAGCTGGACATTCACCGAGGGGAAGCGCGATCTTGCCGTGCCGATCCGCTCTCGGCTTGCGGTTAACACCGCCGAGGCCGCCGTCGATGCGGCCGTCGCCGGTCTGGGTATTACCCGCGTTCTCTCCTATCAGGCCGCCCGCGCCGCAGCGGCGGGCCTGCTGGCGCCGCTGCTCCAAGATTTCGAACCGCCGCCGGCGCCGGTGCAGCTCGTCTATCCCTCGCAGGGGCTGGTGCCGCTGAAACTGCGGGCGCTCGTCGATTTCGCGACGCCGCGCCTGCGCGCGACGCTGAAATAGGCTTTAGGCGAGTTTGCCCTCTTCCGCCTTGTAGAAATATTGGCTGGCCACCAGCCAGCCCTTCAGCGGCCTCAGCGGCGGAATGCAGGTGGCGAGCATGAAGGGGCCGGTGACCAGAAGCTGCACCCAAATCGGCGCCGAGAACGCTACCTCCAGCCAGACGCCGAGCAGCACGCTCGGGATGCAGGCAAAGCAGATGACGAAGAAGGCCGGGCCGTCGGCCGGATCGGCGAAGGCATAATCGAGGCCGCAGACCTCACATTGCGGCTGCAGCGTCAGGAATCCCTTGAACATATGACCCTGGCCGCAACGCGGGCAGCGTCCCCTGACGCCGGTCTGCATCGGAGGAAGTGGGGGATAGTCGGTATCCATGATAACCTCGTCTTTCTTCTGGCATGCAGCTCAATGCCAATCAATGCCATACAGATGTATGCATTCAATACGGATACATTACGCATCAATCGCCAGTCAACTTGCCAGAATGCCGCAGATCGCCGTCCGCTGCCGACCAGGCAACCGCAGACATCACATCATCGAAAGGGAGGAGACCCGCAGCGGGCCCGAGGGCAAGTTGAAAGCTGCCAGCTTAGAAGAATGACGCCGCCATCTCCGGCGGGCCTTCCAGCGCATGGGCCATGAATTCCAGTGCGCCGTGCAGTCTCTCCCGGGTGATCGGACCGCCGAGGCAGACCCGCACCGCTTCCGGGGCGGCGCCCTCGACGGTGAAGGCATCGCTTGCCACGACGCCGATGCCGGAGGAACGCATATGGCTGCCGAAGGTGGAACGGGTCCAGCCATTGGCGAGCGGCAGCCAGATGTTGAAGCTGATCGGATCGGCGCGGTAGCTGCCGGCCGGCAGGGTGGCGGCGACCATCTGCTGGCGGGCGGCGGCCTCGGTGCGGACGAAGCGCAGGATCGCATCGGCCGTGCCGTCCTCGATCCAGCGGGTGGCGAGCGCCATGGTCAAAGGCGAAGCCATGACGTTGTTGGCGCGCATGGCGCTGACGAAAGGCCATACGGCCTTGCTGTCGGGCGCCACGACATAGGCAAGGCGCAGGCCCGCGCCGAGGCATTTCGCCAGGCCGCCAATATGCCAGGTCAGATCCGGTGCCATTGCCGCCAGCGGCGCCGGACCTTGCTGTGGAATGAAGCCATAGGCATCGTCCTCGACGATCGGCAGCTGATATCTGCGGGCGACGGCCGCGATTTCCCCGCGCCGGCCAGTTGAAATCGTCAGCGTCATCGGGTTCTGCAGCGTCGGATTGAGATAGAGCGCCCTCGGCTTCAACCGCTCGCAGGCCTTAGCAAGGGCCTCCGGCAGGACACCGTCCTCGTCCATCGGCAGGCCGGCGAGATTGAGCCGCAGCTGGGCGGCGATCGAGCGCATGCCGGGATAGGTGATTATTTCCGACAGCACGGTCTCACCCGGCTTTGCCAGCAGGCCGAAGATCGCCAGCAGAGCCGGATGGGCGCCCGGCGTGACGAAGATCCGCTCCTGCGATGGCGTGAGCCCGCGGCGGCCAAGCCAGGCGGCGGCGGCGTCCTTATCCATGCCGGAGCCGCCGAAGCCCTGGTAACGCAGAAGCGGAACGAGACTGGCGGTCACCGCCGACATGCCCTCGCGCATGCCGGCGAGCAATTCCGGATCATCCAGTTCCGGCGGCATGTTCATCGAGAAATCAACGATCGATGCGCGGCGCGGATCGGGTACGGTGTCAGGCGCGAAGGCCTGCCGCGCCTTGCCAGCGCGGCCGGTGACGAAGGTGCCCCGGCCGACATGCGACTCGACAAGCCCGCGCTTCTGCGCCTCGACATAACCTCTGGCCACGGTGGTGAAATCGACATTCAGCCGCTTGGCGAGGTCGCGCTGCGGCGGCAGCCGGTCTCCAACCACCAGTTGGCCGCTGCGCAGATCCATTTCGATCAGATCGGCAATCGCCATGTAACGCGGGCTGCTGCTGCGGCTGAGATCGGGATGCCAGTCCTTCATGTCGTGATCCGTGCCCGTCTGATTCCTGATAGGATTGACTGTATATTGTTGCGCAGCGGCGCTGTCACCCCCGGATATTCCCGGCATCCCTCCACGCCGCGGCAGGCGGGTGCGGAAATTCCCGTCGCGCCAGCCTTGCCGCCACCCCTTCATCTTCTTACCTATTAGGGAGGCGCGCCGGCTTTCGGTCTCGCGCGGCGGCGCCCTCGGGATAAAAGCATGAATATCGATCCGATCCTGCGGTCAGTTGTGGCCGTCCGTTCCTCCATTCCGGAAGATGCCTTCACGGCGGAGACGCTGGGCACGGTCCGGGAGGGCAGCGGCGTCGTCATTCGCGACAACGGGCTGGTGCTGACCATCGGTTATCTGATCACCGAGGCGGAGGAAGTCTGGCTGACGACCCAAGACGGCCGGGTGGTTCCCGCCCATCCCCTTGCCTATGATCAGGAAAGCGGCTTCGGCTTGGTGCAGGCGCTCGGCGTTCTGAACGCTCCGGCGGTGGCTATCGGGGATGCGGCCGCGGCCAGGCCCGGCGATCCCGTCGTGCTTGCCGATGGAATCGGCGAGTTCGTCCAGGCAAACATCGTCGCCCGGCAGGAATTCGCCGGCTACTGGGAGTATCTGCTGGATGAGGCGATTTTTACCGCACCGGCCCATCCGGCGTGGGGCGGGGCAGCGTTGATCGGCGCCGACGGCAAGCTTCTCGGCATCGGTTCGCTTCGCCTGCAGATGAGCCAGGATGGCGAGATCGCCGATATCAATATGGTCGTGCCGATCGATCTTTTGCCGCCGATCCTCGACGACCTCCTGAACCGCGGTCAGGTCAACAAGCCGCCACGGCCCTGGCTCGGCGCATTCTCCGCCGAGAGCAACAGCGGCGTGGTGGTGATGAGCGTGGCCGAAGGCGGTCCGGCCGCCGAGGCCGGCCTGCGTCAGGGCGATATCATCTCCGAGATTCGCGACGAAGAGGTCGATGGCTTGGCCGATTTCTACCGCAAGCTCTGGAGCAGTGGCCCGGCCGGCGCCGAGATCCCGATGCGGATCCTGCGCAACGGCCGCGAAGCCTGGCTGCGCGTCAAGTCCGCCGACCGCAACAGCTTTCTGAAAAAACCGCAGCTGCAGTGAGCCGCATCAGCCCCGCGAACGCTGCCTGGACGTTCGAACGGATTCACTTTCGTCGCCTGGCCATTTATGCTGGTGTTGCATTGATAAAGATGCTGGTGTTGCATTGATCTTGAGATGAAAGGAGTTTGCAGCCCATGTTCGATCATGTCTCCATCGGCGTCAAAGACCTCGAAAGAGCCCGCCGTTTCTATGATGCGGCGCTGGCGCCGCTCGGCTATGAGCGCCTCTCCAATTCCGATGGCGTGATCGGCTACGGCGCCGACGAGGTCGGCCTCTGGGTGATACAGGCCGAGCATCCCGTTGTCGCCGACATGCAATCCGGGCTGCATTTCTGCTTGGTCGCCCCGAACGAGCCCGCTGTCGACGCCTTTCACGCGGCGGCTATCGCTTCCGGCGGCACCGACAACGGCGAACCGGGTATCCGGCCGGATTACGGCCGCTTCTATTACGCCGCCTTCGTCATCGATCCCGACGGCTACCGGCTCGAAGCCTATTTCCACAAGGGTGAGATGTGAAGGGACCGTCCGGCCGCGGCTCTTGAAATCGTCACGCGGCAGCCGGAACTTCGAAGGCCGAGCAGGACGCCTCGATCATAGGTGCCCATAAGGCCGACCCGGAACCATGAGGAAATGCGTTTCTCTTTTTCGTTGATTTCCGGGTACTCATCGACGCGGGCGACGTCGTGAACGATGGCATCGGAAAGGCATTTTCTTTGGCCGCCTGTAAAAAATAGGCTTTGAAAATGGGCCGCCATTTGTCCCGTAGCGCGATTTTCTGCTCCGGCGTCAGGCCCAGGCCCTTCTTGCCGAAGAAAGGGAGGGGTTGCTGGTTGGAAGCAATTCCGACAACTCCGAGGACAAGCCGATGATTGGTTCATAGCCCGGCTTTGAGTAGGCCCAAAAGGCGCATCCAATAAAAGCCACCCAAGAGCCAACATGGACGACGGAGTTTCTGAAAATAAACATTGTCCAACCCATATCCGCTCGCGGTTAAACTGCTGAAAAAAGCCCCGGAAAACCGGGGCTAAAAGACATGCGGCTCTTGCTAGTTTGTCGACTGCTCGGCTTGCCTGTCCGCCTGCACAGCTGGGTCGATGACGTGATGCACCAAGAACGCGTCGATCAGGTAGTCGGCATTATCGAGTTTCATCGGCAACTCCTTGTCCTGAAAGAAATGGTTGTCAATGTAGTCGCCGGGGTCCCACAGCTTGCGGGTAAGGTTTTCATTCTCGGGTTCGATCCGATTAACGACCTTCTCGAACACGCGGTTATCTCTATGAGCGCAGCCCTTTGATCTCCAGTTATGAGCAGAGCTTCAATTACGGCATGGTTATCCATGTCGAACATCCTTCGAGGAATTGGCGGGAACTGGTCATCAGCATTTTCGGCTCGCCAACCGATGCTGGTTCTTGGCTACGCGGCTTGTGTTTCATGACGCCAGGCGGCCGCTTTATGCTCACATGCGCAACAGCAGGATATTGTGAGCAATAGGAAACACAAGTGCTTACTCAATTTGCCCACAGGCTCGTGCGAGCGTGGGGCTTTCCCAAATCGGGGGCTCGCCTCCGGTCTGCTCTTCGCCTCCTTCCAGATCGGCGGCGGCATCGTGCTTGCCGCCGCTTCGGCAGTCTTCGGCGCCGCGCCGAATTTCGGGTGGGACCCGTATGTCGCCGGCGTCGCCTTCGTGGCGCTGCTTGCCATCGCCATCACCTTGCTTGCGGCCGCAGGTCCGAGGGCATCGGCCGTCCGGAGGCCCGCCTATCAGGCGGCGGAATGACCCTTGCGCCCGCACCTTTTTCGGTGCGGCCATTCATAAGCAAAAACGAATATTCACAGCGAGATTCCCATTGCCTTGCCTCGGCGAAAGGCGCATGGTTTCGCCGCGGCAGGCATTGAACGGGCGCTGCCGACTGAGGGATATGAATACCTTCGCCCCGACGAAAGGAGGACCGATGTCTTCCACTTCCAAAAAGCCATACCTGACCTCGTCCGATCTCGACATGCTTCAGTCCGTACTCGACAATGCGGGCTACGAGGCCAGAATCGCGATCGACGACGGCAAGGGCTGCAATGTCGCAGCGATGCTGCTGATCAAGCTGTTTCAGGAGGGCGTAACGTCGCCCGCCATGCTTTCGCAGGCGCTCGAACACTACTTTGGCAAGCTGAAAGCGCCGCCGAAACCAGTCACTCCGGTATACGACCGTTATGCGATCCAGGGATTGCCCAGCGACAGGTGCAAGACAAACCTCAAACCCGGCGCGCGAAGCTGAAAACGCGCTTTGCATTCGTCTGAACAGGAGATCGATCGATGGCAAAAGGTCAGTTGAGAAGCAATCGCGAGGCTCGCAAACCGAAGAAGGACAAGCTGGCGCCGAAGATGGCAGGCACCTTCGCAGGCCAGATGAAGGCCGCGGCCCAGGCCGCCCCGCACGGAAGCAGCGCGCCGAAGAAATAAGCGCGCATCGAGCCCTCGGGTGAATCGCCCCTCGCCGCCTCCATGACAAACGCAAATCGGGATCGATTTGCGTAATGGGTGATGTGTGGCTAAAAGCGGCAGCGCGTCCTGCCGGGACGCGCGCGATCAGCGATGATCGTGTTTTCGAAAAAGCCGGAAGGTGCCACAGAGCATGACTCCTCTTCACATAATCAACCGCATCGGCGATCCGTCGAGCGTCGCAGCCTTTTGCGACGATATTTCGTGATCGAACGCGCGCACCGCTTCGAGAGCGAGGAAATCCGGCTTGCCGCCTTGGACGAGCCTTGTGAAAATCCGCAGAAACCTGCAGCACCGTCCGCACTTTTCGCCGAAAAAGCCTGGTTGAAGATCCTTGCAGGATATCGCCAGCCGAGGGCCACACGCAGTGCCTTCGAACTGGCCGTCACAGCTGTTCCCTTTGCGCTGTTCTGGGCCGCCGCATGGGCGGCCGTTCGTTACGGCTTTTTGCCGGGCCTGATCCTCGTCGTTCCGGCGGCCGCTTTCCTGCTCAGGCTGTTCATGATCCAGCACGATTGCGGCCATGGCTCATTTTTCGCCCGCCGCCGCCTCGACGACTGGGTCGGGCGCACGATCGGCATATTGACGCTGACGCCTTACGACTACTGGCGTCGGGCGCATGCGGAACATCACGCCTCGGCCGGAAACCTCGACGAGCGCGGCGTTGGCGACATCGAGACACTGACGATCGCCGAATATAACGCGCGGTCCCGCCGGGGGCGGCTTGCCTACCGGCTCTACCGGCACCCAGCCGTCATGTTCGGGATCGGGCCGGCATGGCTGTTCATCTTCAAGCAGCGACTGCCCTTCGGCATGATGCGCTCCGGCCCCCTGCCCTGGATCTCGACCATGGCGACCAACCTTGCCATCGCTCTGGCCGCCGCCTTATTGATCTGGGCGGGTGGGATCGTTCCCTTCCTGCTGGTTCACCTGCCGATCGTGCTTCTAGCGGGAGCCGCTGGCGTCTGGCTGTTCTATGTCCAGCACCAGTTCGAGGAAACGCACTGGTCGAAGAAACCGGACTGGCAGTTCCAGCATGCGGCGCTTCACGGTGCCTCGCATTACGACCTGCCGCCGGTGCTACGCTGGATCACCGGCAATATCGGCATCCACCATGTGCATCATCTGGCGAGCCGGGTGCCTTATTATCGGCTGCCGGAGGTGCTGAGGGACCATCCCGAGTTGGCCGGTATCGGCCGCATCACGCTCATGGAAAGCCTGCGCTGCGTCAAGCTGGTGCTCTGGGACGAACAGACGAGGCGGCTGGTGTCGTTTCGTGACGTGGCCCGGCTCAGAGCCGCAAGCTAGAGCATGATGCCGAAAATTTAGAACAGGATTCAGATCTAAAGCGCATCGCATCAAACTTGATTCATGCGACGCGCTTTAGCCCTTTGCTTTTATGCATGTCGTTGTCCCGGAACCGCCGCACACTTCCGGGCGACATGCATCAGGCCGACCGGGCCTAAAATCATCCTGTTCTAAGGGCGCTCAGCGATAGCCGGTCACATCCGCCGGCTTGCCCGGCTCCTGCACCTCCACCAGGTAGCGCCAGCAATCCGGCCGGGAACCGTCGATGTCATCGAAGCCGTAGATCTTGGCCAGCCCGCCGCTCGACAGCGACTGGCCGTTCCAGCGGGCGCGATCGGAATCGGCGGCGATGGCGGCCACCGCGCGGCCGACGAAGCGCGGCGTTTCGGAAATGGCGAAATGCGGCTCGACCTTCGTCGCGTCGCGCCAGTTCGCCTCGCTGACACCATAGGCATCCAGCATCATTTCGGAGCGCAGCCAGCCGGGGGTGATCGAAACAGCAGTGGCGCCGTGTTTCGCGAGGTCCTGGGCATGCGCCCAGGCCATGCGGATGACGCTTGTCTTGACCAGGTCGTAAAAGGGCGACAGCCGGTAATGCGCGGCGTTGTATTCCGCCGTGCCGTCGGTCACCTCGACCAAGAGCCCGCCCGGCCGTTCGATCATCAGCGCCAGCGCGTAGTGGGCGGTGATCAGATGCGTCTCGATGCCGAGGCGCAGCATCCGCAACCCCTTGTCCAGCGAATGCTCCCAGACGGGTTTGTCCCATTCGAACAGCTTCTCGCAGCCCCAGATGTCATTGACGAGAATATCGAGCCTTCCGGTTTCCGCCCGGATGCGTGCGACAAGCGCCTCGACTTCATGGGCGACCAGATGATCCACCTGCACGGCAATGCCCCTGCCGCCCGCCGCCGTCACCAGCTCGGCCGTCTCCTCGATCGTCTCCGGCCTGGCATATTCGGATTGATGGGCGCGCGTCGTGCGCCCCGTCACATAAACCGTTGCGCCGGCGGCGCCGAGTTCCACCGCAATACCGCGGCCCGCACCGCGCGTCGCGCCGGCCACCAAAGCCGCTTTCTCCCGCAACTCCGCTGTCATTTCGCCATCCTCCGCGTTAGAACCGAAAAACGCCCATTGTATATAAACGAATGCTCGTTCATAAATAAGCTGAATGCAAGAGGGAATTTCATGCCGCGCCGCCGCACCCTGTCCGATGAGCAGCTTCTCGCCATGGTGCTGGCGCTGATCCAGGCTGAAGGGCCGGATGCCGCGACCTTTGCGGCAGTGGCAAAGGCGAGCGGCCTTTCCGGCTCGACGCTGGTGCAGCGTTTTGCGACGAAGGCCGCGATGCTGCGTGCTGCGCTGCTCTATGCCTGGGACAGGCTGGACGCGGAAACGGCAAGGCTCGCTGAAAGCGTGCCGAAAACGCCGGATGGCGCGGTCGCGCTGCTCGTCGGCCTGTCGCAGGATTACGGCGACAATGCCGCCGCCTATGGCGAGGGACTTCTGGTGCTTCGTGAGGATTTTCGCGATCCGGTGCTGCGCGCCCGGGGCGCGGCCTGGGGAAAGGCACTGACGGCGGCGATCACAGGCTGTTTCGGATCGGCGCAAGCGCCGGAGACGATCGCCCGCCTGATGCTGTCGCAATGGCAGGGCTCGCTGACCTGGTGGGGTTTCAGCGCCGAAGGGCCGGTGGCCGCCTATGTGGAGACGGAACTGCGGCGTTTTCTCGCCGCGGTGAGAGCGTGAACCCGCTTACGCCTCTTCCTCTTCCTCGTCCTTCGCCTCGCCGACGGTCAGCGGCCAGTCGACGACGTAATCCTCGAGATCCTCGATATCGATCTCGGTTTCGCTGATCGTGCGGCCGCGGGCGGAAATGCCGGCGGCATGTACCGTTTCGGGGTCACCGGAGACGAGCGGATGCCACCAGTAGAGATCGCGGCCCTCGTTGATCAGCCGGTAGCCGCAGGTCGGCGGCAGCCAGGCGATTTGGGGCACGTTCTCCTTGGTCAGCTGCACGCAGTCCGGTACGAAATCCCAGCGGTTCTCATAGCTCGAGCAGCGACAGCTCTGCCTGTCGAGCAGCTTGCAGCTGACCGAGGTGAAATAGATATCGCCGCTATCCCATTCCTCGATCTTGTTGAGACAACAGAGGCCGCAGCCGTCGCAAAGGCTTTCCCATTCGGCGGCAGTCATTTCGGCCAGCGTCTTGGTCTTCCAGAAGGGCAGATCGTTCATCGTCGTTTCTTGCAACAGCGGCCCGCAAATTCGCGTGACCGCCGCTCTACTCTCTTGTTATCCGCCACAAAATCAATCATTTCTTCAGCATGCTCCTGGTACCGGAGAACTTTCTCCTGGCATCGGAAAGCTTTTCGGGCCCATCGGGCCTCGCGCTTTCGTCGCTTTCCGGCGGCCGGACATGAAGCAAGCGCGATCAGGCGGGAATACAGGACGTGCAGGATCCGGACAACCCTGAAAAAGGGCCTGAAAAAGGGGCAGAAAAACAGACAGCGGACGCTGGCAGGCGGCCGGCGAAGAGCCGTCACATTCTGCTGCGCATCGATTCGTGGATCGATTCGACCGTCTGGAACGCCGGCTTCCGCGCCGCCGAGATCTGGGAAGACACCACCATCTTCTTCCGCCGTTTCCGCGTGCGCGGCTGGAAGCGCGTGGTCTTCGAACTGGCCGGCGAAGGGCTGACCCTCGGCACGGTCGGCGCGGTGCTGATGCTGGCGCTTGCCCAGCCGGCCTTCGAAGCGACCAAGGAGGACTGGCGCAACCGCGGCGATTTCGCCGTCACCTTCACCGACCGCTACGGCAGCGTCATCGGCCACCGGGGCGTCATCCATCAGAATTCCGTGCCGATCGACGAACTGCCGGATTCGCTGATCAAATCGGTGCTCGCCACCGAAGACCGGCGCTTCTTCGACCATTTCGGCATCGACGCCATCGGTCTCTTCCGTGCCATGGTCACCAACGCCCAGGCCGGCGAAGTCGTGCAGGGCGGCTCGACGCTGACCCAGCAGCTCGCCAAGAACCTCTTCCTCTCCAACGAGCGTTCGATCGACCGCAAGGTCACCGAAGCCTTCCTGGCGCTCTGGCTCGAGGCTAACCTTTCCAAGAAGGAAATCCTCTCCACCTATCTCGACCGCGCCTATATGGGCGGCGGCACCTTCGGCGCGGCGGCAGCGGCGCAATTCTATTTCGGCAAGAAAATCACCGACGTGAACCTCGCCGAATCCGCCATGCTGGCCGGCCTGTTCAAGGCGCCGGCCAAATATGCGCCGCATGTCAACCTGCCGGCAGCCCGCGCCCGCGCCAACGAGGTGCTGACCAATCTCGTGCAGAGCGGGCTGATGACAGAGGGCCAGGTGATCGCCGCCCGGCGCAGCCCGGCCACCGTCGTCGACCGCAACGAGGTGGAATCGCCGGATTTCTTCCTCGACTGGGCTTTCGACGAGGTGCAGCGGCTTTCGCCGCGCTTCCACCAGCATTCGCTGATCGTGCGCACGACGATCGACATGGGCATCCAGAAGGCGGCCGAAGATTCGGTCGAGACGTCGCTGCGCGAATATGGCGAGGCCTATCACGCCAAGCAGGGTGCCCTGGTGATGATCGAAAACGGCGGCGCCGTGCGCGCCATGGTCGGCGGGCGGGATTACGGCGAAAGCCAGTTCAACCGCGCCACCAGGGCGCTGCGCCAACCGGGCTCCTCCTTCAAGGTCTATACCTATGCCCTGGCGATGGAGAGCGGCATGACGCCGCAGACGACGATCGTCGACGCGCCGATCTACTGGGGCAACTGGAGCCCCCACAATTACGCCAACCGCTATGTCGGGCGCATCACGCTCGCGACCGCGATCGCCCAGTCGATCAACACCGTGCCGGTGCGGCTCGCCAAGGAGAAGCTCGGCATCCAGCCGATCCGGGCGATGGCGAAAAATCTCGGTGTCGAAACGCCGATCCGCGACGACGTCACCATCCCGATCGGCACCTCCGAAGTGACCGTGCTCGACCAGGCGACAGCCTATGCCACCTTCCCGGCCGGCGGATATCAGTCGCGCCGCCACGGCATCAGCCAGATCCTCGATTACGAAGGCGATGTGCTCTATGATTTCGACCGTGACGAGCCGGCGCCCAAACGCGTGCTGTCGGAGCAGGCCGATGCCTATATGAACCAGATGCTGTCGCGCGTGCCCTATGTCGGAACCGCGCGCAAGGCGGCTCTCGACAACGGCGTGTTGACCGCCGGCAAGACCGGCACGACCCAGGCCTATCGCGACGCGTGGTTCGTCGGTTTCACCGGCAACTACACCTGCGCCGTCTGGTTCGGCAATGACGACTACACCTCGACCAACGAGATGACCGGCGGCTCGCTGCCGGCAATGACCTTCAAGCGGGCCATGGACTACGCCCATCAGGGTGTGACTCTGCGGGGCATCCCCGGCGTCGAAAATCCCCCGCCCTCCGAGAAGGATGCCGCCAAGACCGCCGCCGCCAAACCGCAGGACGGATTGCCGCAGCTCATCCGGCCGCGCATGCTCTCGGTACAATCGACGAATATCCTGAAAGACCTCGGCAAAAAGCTGAAGGACGCCGCCCCGCTGACGCCGCAGAAGGTTGCGAGCGCGGAGTAGCCAGACCCAGGAGATCGGCGAAACCGGCCCCTTATCGGGCTGCCGCCACCGACGGGGTCGAGCCACGCTCTCGACCCGTCCTTCGGACCCCCGCTCGCGGGGCGAAGGGACCTAGCCGCAACCTCTCCGTCCCCAACCGGCCTCTCGCAGGGCACGTCCCCTGCCCCGCTTACGGGGAGAGGTTAGGGTGAGGGGCAAATCACAGGCACGCATGTCCCGCGACCCCGGACAGATCGACGTCTATGTCACTGCCCGCCATTCCACCCTGCCAGAATCAGTGGTAACCCTTTCATCCGATATGGTTTCCAAGGTCATAACGTGTTTCGATTCCCCCTTTTTATCCTGATCACGCTCATCGTCGCCTTTGGCGGCGGGATCATGATTTCGCTGTATGCGCTGGATGCGACGCAGGGCTTCGGGGCAATCAAGCTTGGTGCCTGGGAGGCCTTTCCGGCGTTGCAGACGGTCGATGCCGATCCTTACGCCAAGTCGCACCGGGCCCGCGCCGGCAAGCTGCTTTACGGCAGTGCCGAGGGGCTGACCTTCACGGCAAGCGTCGACGACGCGGGCGCGCGGCTGAATGCCGGCTGCCGCTACCGCATCAGCGGGCAGACGCCGCCCGCCCGGCTGTGGACGCTTTTTACGGCCGACAATGGCGGCAATCCGGCGGCGGTGAAGACCGGGCTTCCCGCGGCGCTGAACTCCTGGACGGTGCTGCGCCAACCCGACAGCAGCTTCTCGATCGAGATCTCCGCTGTCGCCCAGCCGGGCAATTGGCTGGCCCTGCCGCAGGCCGGCACCTTCCGGCTCGTTCTGACCTTGTTCGATACGCCGACGGCCGGCAGTTCCGGCGTGATCGACCTCGCAATGCCCAAGCTCACCAAGACCGGATGCGGCAATGCTTAGGATCATTTTCGCCATCCTGACCGGCCTTTTCGGCGCAGCGCTTCTGCATCTCGTCATCATCCTTTCGCTGCCGCATTTCACCGGCAGGGACGCGGCGACCCGCGTGGAGGCGGAAGGTGAGCTCAACAATTTCTACCTGCTGAACGACCAGTATGACGAGGCGGGGCTTGCCAATGGCGATCCCTTCGTGCGCACCGCCGTCTGCTCCTTCGACGTCGAGGATGGCCCGGTGCATTTCACCGCCAAGGGCAATGTGCCCTTCTGGTCGATCGCCATCTACGACAGCGCCTCCAACGAGGTGTTCAGCATGAATGACCGGACCTCGGTCGGCGGCGCGCTCGATGTGCTGGCCGGCGGTCCGATCCAGCTGACGGACCTGCGCAAGAACCTGCCCCCGGAGTTGGAACAGGCGATCCTGGTGGAAATGGCGCGGCCGGACGGTTACGCCGTGCTGCGGACGCTGGCGCCGCAGGCGAGTTTCGATGAAGCGGCGCGAAACTTCCTGACGGAAGCCGGCTGCGAGCAGTTTAGCGCCCGCTGAGGTTGAACGGACGTTACTTTTTGGTGGCGCGCGGCGCAGGCGCCGGGCCATGTCTCGGGCTCTCGGCCAGCCGCTCGTAGCGGACGCCGGTGAACCAGAGGATCTTGGCTTCGCGGGGTTCCTTGTCCTGAGGACGCGGCGCCCGCGGTCGCCGATCCGCCAATGCGACTACTATTGCCATTCTCGTCTCCATGCACTGCCCGAGACGGATGAACTTGCGATGGATTTCACCCTGCCCGCCAATCTGCGGGCCGGCGCGTCCTGCGGTGCCGGCATGACCGAACCGAGGGCATTCGCGCCTTTCCCACGGCACCTGACTGAAATACCGTGATGCGGAGTTTCAACGATCCAAACACTCAAATCGCGTCGTTCCTGTCCGAATTGAGACACATGACAGTTAACAGTTTACTAATATTCGACGGTTGCCAAACACAGTTCCCGTGACCTTTCTTCAACGCGCGAAGCGCCGATTTGGTTTCATCCCGCCTGCGCGCGGGTCCGGACGCCCGCAAAAGGATAAAATTAGAGATAATTCATATAGTTGACAATGCAGCGGCGACCCGCCGGCAGGCAGCGCTGCAACTGTTGCAAATATGCGGCAGGCCGACATTCGTTGCGTCGCAGCCCCGATCGGCGTCGATCCGCCCTCAATCGGAGGGTCGTTTTGCGGCCTTCGCCGGCCGCGGATCTTTCCAGGTTCGACCGGCAGCGCAGAGCAACAGGCCTTGCTGGTGTTTTCCCCTTTCTTGTCCGACGACCCCGACATCGCGGCTTCCGATGGCTGCGGCGGTCGACGGCATATAAACAGCGAGGGCCTGAAGACGCCGCCTGCGGCTCCCTGCACGAATGCGGGCCGATGAAGAGAGCCGCGCAAAAGCTGCTGCACGCCCCACGACAACAGCAGGCTAACTGTCGCGGCGGTCGAAACAGCGAGTCGCGGACCGCCGCACCAGCCCGTCAAAAAGCAAGGCGATTTTTGTTGTCGGCTAACGATCGGGCAACACGCCATACGTGTATATTTCTGTGGCATTTTAATAAAATCTTCAGCATGCATTAACCGTACCGGTGTAGGATTTGTTCATATCCGTGCGGTCCGACAGGCGCCCCGCCAGCACTATCGGCCCACGGTTTCCCTTGGTTCTGCGTTTTCAGGGTGTGCATGTGCGTGACCGGTTTCGAGACCTCGAGGGCCCGTTGGCCGTCAGGAAAAAGGACGTGGTGTTAATGGCGACTGTCAGCAGTTTCGAGAGCCTGTCTTATCCGACGCGATCCGAACTGCGCCAATTCGCCGAGCTTTTCACACCGCTGTTCCAGGCCTCCTCCGACGAGGCCAAGCGCCAGGCGGTCGCCGCCCTTTCCCAATGCCCGACCATGCCGGCAGCCGTAGCGCTGTTCATCGGCAATCAGCCGATCGAGATCGCCGCACCCTTTCTCGCCGCCTCCAAGGCCATTGCCGACGACACGCTGATCACCATTGCGCGCATGCAGGGCGCAGCACATGTCAAGGCGATCGTCAGCCGCGACTCGCTGTCGCCGAAGGTCATCGACGCGCTGGTGGCGTTGCGCCAGACACAGCCGCGACCCGCGGCTCCCGCAGTACCGATCACAGAATCGGAGGCCGTCCCGCTGTCACCGGCCCCGACGGAGGGCAACGAGGCAGAAGCGCTGGCGGAACAGCGCATCGCCAATGAAGAGGCGTTGCGCGAGCGCATCCTCGACCTTGCCGGCCATCTCGGCCGCAAGGACGAAGACCGGCTCGGCCTGCGCACGCTGACCGACATTCAGGAGGCGCTGCTGGTGCGCTTTGCCCGCTCGCGCGAGGCAAACCATTTCGCAACCGCGCTCGCCGATGCGCTTTCCGCCAGCCGCTGGCTTGCCGAACGCATCATGCTCGACCTATCGGGCCAGCAGCTCGCCACGACGTTGACGAGCCTCGGCATGGGTTTTCTCGATGCCGTCTTCGTGCTGGAACGGTTCTATCCGCACCTGGCCGAACAGCAGCACAATGTCACGCGCGCCTGGATGGTGCTCGATGCGCTCGATCCGGAAGAATGCCACGAGAGGGTAGAGGCCTGGCGGCGCGCCGACCGCTACACCTACAAGCCCACGGCCGCGACGCCTACGCTTGCGGAAACGGAAAGCCACCGCGTCCGCCAGGCGCCGGTGCAGCGCGACATGCGCGTGCTCGGACGACGGTCACGCTGAGCCATCCCGCGCGAGCGGGATCACGTCGCCCAGTTCCTCCGCCTCCAGCTCGACGATCCACAGATCGGGGTCGAAGCGCCGTTCGCGCTCCAGCATCGCCCGCACCGCTTCCGGCTCACTGCGCGCAAGTCGGATTTCGAACAGGCGATCGCGAATCTCGTCTTCGCCGAAGGCGGTCTGCGGCGCCGGTGCATAGAGCGTTTCCAGGCCGTCGCGGAAGTGCTGGCGGATGAAGATCGCACCCGCTTCCTCGGCCCCTTTCTTCTCGACGGCTGCGAAATCGCCGCTGGCGAAGACGCGGCGCAGCAGGGCGGAAACGAAGATGTCGGCGCGTAATCTCATCGGCGCGGTATAGACCGGCGCGCCGGCATCGGCAATCCGCGCTCGGATATTGCCGGATGCGTCAGACCTTGACCGCCAGCCGCAATCCGCCCCAATGGCGGCCCCTCACGGTGATCGGCGCGGAAATATCCTTCATCATTACGAAATTGCCGCCGCCCATGTCGCGCCGATAGGTCTGAACGAGGAAAGGCGCGGTGCTGCGACCGGCGGCAAGGCCGACACGATCGGCGAAGATGCGGCGATTGCGGCAATTGGCGGTGTTCCAGACGGCGTCGCCCGGCCGCTGCGGCTGCGAGAATTTCCGGTTATGGGTCGGCAGGTAGCCGTTTTCGTCAACTGCCGCGCAGAAGGCGACGCGATCGTCCAGGGCAACGACCGGCTCCTGGATCGGCGGCAACAGGCGGTCGGTGAGCTCGGTGAAGGCGGCCATCATCTGCGCCGGATCGGTACCCGGAATCGGACGGTAACGTCGGTCGAAGAGGGCGTCGAGGCCGATCTGGCCCTCGGCGACGGCCCGTTCGAATGCGCCCGATATCTGCCTCGCCACCGACTGCACCTCCTCGATCCAGCGGCTGTCGGCGGTCTTCACCCCGGCGCTCGCCGTCAGCTGGACCAGGGTTTCGGAGAGACCGACGACGCTGTCGACCCGTTTTGCCGCCTGCTGCAGCCTGATATTCGAACCGGCGACCTCGCCCGACATCTCGCTGAGCTTTTCGACGAAACCGGCGCATTGCTGGTCGACGGCCTCGGTGGTGTTGGCCATGACGCTCGAACTGTCCAGGATGCGGGTGATGACATGTTCCATGCTTTCGAAGGCGCCGCGCATCGCCTCCGATTTGTCGCGGACACCGGCGGCACTCTCACGCGCATCACCGCCGACCACCGACAGCCGGTCGATCTTCACCCGCAATTCGTCCAGCGTGTCCTGGATCGAGCCGGTCGCCTTCGAGGTCTGCAGCGAAAGCGCCCGGACCTCGGCGGCGACGACGGCAAAACCCTTGCCCGCATCGCCGGCCCGCGCGGCCTCGATTGCGGCATTCAGCGCCAGGAGGTTGGTCTGGCGGGCAATGGTGCTGATCTCGTCGGCGATCTTGTCGACATTGGCCAGCGACTTCGAAAAGCCGGCGATTTCGGCACCGATGACGTTGGAGGACTGAACCATGTGGCCGATCTCGGCGACGGAGCCGGACAGGCGGTCGGCCGATTCCTTCAGCATCTGGCGCGCTTCGGCCGCGGTGCGGTCGGTCTCGCGCAGCGACAGGGCGACCGAACGGTTGGTTTCGGCAATCGAAAGCGCGGTGCTGGTGACATGATCGAAGGCGGAGGCATGGCGGGCCGACATCGCCGCCATGTCCTGAATGGCGCCGGCTATGTCGACGAGATCGATGCCGAGCGTCGAAGCCTCCTCGGCAAGGCGCTGCAGGATGTGGCGCAAGGCGGTGCGATCCGGGCCTTCCGCTTCGACTGCCGGTTCTCCGGCCAGATCGTCTATTGCCTTGAACGCATGCATGATCGACGTTCCCCCGCCTCAATCGGCAAAGCTTCGATCAACATGGTTAATAAGTTGCAAACGGCGCCAGCGTCTTAGACTTAGGTTGTAGGCTCGGGCTGCGCGATATGTCTCAGATCGCGCCGATTTCCTTGAGTTTCTTCAGCACCGCCTCGTTCGGCTCGCCGTTTTCAGGCAGGTTGTAGTGCTTCTGGAAGTGGCGGATCGCGGCGCGGGTCTGCTCGCCGGCAACGCCGTCGACGCCGACATTGGCGTAGGCCATGTTGGACAGACCCTTCTGGATCTTCAGCACCAGGTCCACAGTGGTGAGTTCGCTGGAAGGAAGCTGCTTTGCGGCTGGCGGCGCCGTCTTGACCGCCCTTTCGGCGCTGCGGATCGCGGCGGCCACCGGGTCTTCCGCCGCCGCCTTCGAGTTCACATCTTCACGCGGCTTTTCCACCGGCACGGTCGAGGGACCGGCAGCGTCGGTTTTCAGCGCCGCCAGCACTTCCGGTGTGGCTTCCCCGGTCTGGGCCATGCCGACGGTCTCCTGGAAGAACAGGATGGCGGCGCTGGTGCGGGGGCCGATAATGCCGTCAGGCACACCGTTATAGAGGCCGCGGCGCACCAGCTGCTGCTGGATCCCCATGACCAGCTCGCTCGGCTGCTGAGCCGGTGCGGCCGGCGCCGGCGTCGCGCTGGTGGTGGTCGCGGCATCCTCAGGCCGTTCGATCCGGAAGGTGGTAACGTCGCCCTGCTGCTCTTCGGCCGGGCGGCGGGCGCCGAGCACCGCTGGGGACAGCGGATCGCGGGTGCGGAAAATCGGATGCGGATGCAGGCCGGGCTGATACCAGAGCGCATTGGCCGCGACGAAGGAGAAGATGACGAAGAAGGCGATCGTGCCGCCGGCGACGGACGGATTGCGGCCGATGACGCCGCCGAGCGCCGATGCGCCCTGCAGGCCGAGACCGCCCAGCGCAGATGCGCCCTGCAGGCCGAGGCCGCCGAGAGCGGCTGCACCTGACACGACAAGGCCCGGCTGCTGCCGTCGGTTTTTTCCCCTAGGCGATTTTCGCTTGCGCGCGGCCATCGAAAAGCCCCTCTTCCAATTCTACCCCTGACTTGACCGCGTCCTTCAGCCGCGGCGGAAACTCGACGGTCGCGCCATGGCCGGCATCTTCGGCCCGCCTGGCGCCCGAACCGTCCACCGCGATCTCGATGGTGATGATCGTACCCTCGCCCGGCTGGCTGGCGATAGCAAAATTTCCGCCATGGAGCGCCACGAGCCCCTTGACCAGCGAAAGGCCCAAGCCGGTGCCTTCGAAGCGGCGGGTGTAATCGTTCTGGATCTGGACGAAGGGCTGGCCGAGCATCGCCAGCTTGTCGGCGGCAATGCCGATGCCGGTATCGCTGACCGTCAGCTTCAAGATGCCGTCACGCGCCGCCGCATCGACGGAGACAACGCCGCCGGCCTCGGTGAACTTCACGGCATTGCCGACGAGATTGATGAGGATCTGCTGGATGGCGCGCTGGTCGGCGACGATCTCGCCGAGGCCGCGCTGGATCCGGCTCGTCAGGGTGACGCCCTTGCTCTTGGCCTGCAAGGCCAGCATCGATTCGCAGGATCTGACCGAGGCCGATATATCGAAGGCCTCGAGGATCAGCTCGTAACGGCCGGCTTCGATCTTGCTCATGTCGAGCATGGTGTTGACGACGGACAGCAGATGCGCGCCGGATTCTCTGATGAGGCCGACATATTCCCGCTGGCGGTCGTTTTCGAACTTGCCGAAATATTCACCGATCAAAATGTCGGAAAAACCGAGAATGGCGTTGAGCGGCGTGCGCAGCTCATGGCTGACGGCGGCGAGGAACCGCGATTTGGCATCGTTTGCCGATTCGGCGTCGGCCGCGCGGCTCTGCGCCTCGGCCCGCAGCTGCTGCTCGACGGAGACGTCGCGCAGCTGGGCGATGACGGCGGCCAGCTCACCATCGGCATCGCGCCGGGCGGTCATATCCATTCTGAGATAGGCGAACTGGCGCTGATCGCGCGAAACCGAGGGCCGGTCGAGACGCAGATCGACGCTTGCGGCATCCTCGCCGCGGCGCAGGCCATCGAGCGCCTGCAGGAACAGGATGCGATCGGAGACATGCACCTGCTCCAGGAAGCCCCTGCCCTTGGGATCACGCATCCAGGCGAGGAAATCGCGGCGGTCGCGGCCGCCGATGGTGGCAACGCTGCCGTGCGGATCGAGGAACATGACGAGGCCGGGCGTGACGGCAAGGAAGAAGTCCTCGGCCGACTGCGTGGCGATGCCGGCCGACGAGCCCTGGCGGGCAAGCGCAATGCTGCCGACGGCGGAAAAGAGGAAGGCGGCGCAGACCATGGCGACACCGGCCGGCAAGGCGACGGCGGGGCTGGTGACGGCCGAAAGTCCGACAGGCGCGGCGACGAGAGCGGCCGAGGACAGCAGCACCAGACGGCGCAGAATCGCAAGCTCGCGCTGGCGCACAGCTTCGCCGCCGCCCGTCCGGGAGAGCCAGCTTGTCGCCGCCCGGTCTACGAGCGCCGTCACCCAGCCGCCAATGTCACTCAATACTTGCACGCAATACCCGCCCGAAAAAGGCTGTTTGTCGATCCGGACAATAGGCCCCCGCGACTTAAGGAAAGGATAAGGCAAAAGCGCTGTTCACAGCCAGAGAGCGCAGAAATTCCCGTTTTGAAGCATCCGAGTGCCCCTTTGCTTTTTGTGGTTAATAGCCGGTAAGCAACGGATTTCCTTCATATTTCAGCACGACGTTAACTCCTGTGGCAAGGCGAGCGGCCAAAAGCCCTGCAATTGCAAGCAGGTGCTGCCCTGATGCTTAACGGCCATCGCTCGCATTCGACTTAAATGCAGCTCAAATCCGCTTCGCTAAAATTTGAATTAAATTTGCCGTAAATGCGCGCGAGTTTCGAAAAGCGGCATTCGCAACTTATCGATAGGGTGAAAGCACACCGGACAACCGGCCTGATTCGGCGAAAAGAACCGGACGGGAAAACAGGATGGGCAACGACAATGTGGTTTCTGATCAAAGGATCCTTCTGGTTTGGCCTTGTGCTCGTGCTTCTTTCCGTCTTCAGCACGGAGGGTTCCGACAAGCTTGCCGGCGGCCCGCAATTGCAGCTTTCCGACGCCTTTACGGCGGTGAGCGGCGCCTATGACTATCTGACCGGCATGTGCTCGGAAAAACCCGAGGTCTGCGCCAAGGGCGCCGAGACCCTGACGGCGCTCGGCTACCAGGCCCGCGAGGGCGCCCACGTCGCTTATGAACTGCTCGACAGCCAGTTCAGCGACGAGCCGGCGACGACTGCAAAGCTTGCCGAAACGGCAAGGCGGGCAGCACCCGACCTGCCCTCCCTCGCCGCCCCTTCCGTCCAGGAGAAGGTGCGCGAGGCAAAGGCTGCACTCAACCAGCCGATGCCCTACCGTCCGCCGGTCGACGATGAGACGGCACCCGAGACGGTGGTAACCGGCGCGATCCCGCTGCCGACGCCGAAACCGGCGAGCTGACGATAGTGCGCGGGCGTCCGCCCGCAGCGCATTTCGACCTCTTCATTCTGTTGATGCAATTCCGGACAGAGAACAGCCTCGCAGCCGGAATTGCCGAAGCTTGCATCGGTGGTCCGCATGACGCGGAAATGCCCCATGCCTGACGTGCCTGCCCTGTTTAATTCAGCATCTTGCTGCGCCGTGAGGATGCCCATCCCTCACGGCGTTTCTTTTCAGAACGTGTCACGCATAAATATGCGGCGGGGTCTTGCGCGACATGCCCAAACAAAAAAAAACCGCAGCACGGGCGAATACGAGAGGCCGCGACGCGCTTTAACGGTTCAAATCTTCCGGTCTTTCACCTATATGCAGTACTAGAGCATGTCCGGAGGCAAAATTGCCGTGCAGCTTTGCCGGCATGCCAATGGTGAAAGGCTTTCCATGGCATCCCTCGACCAGATCATCGACGACTTTGCCTTCCTGGACGATTGGGAAGACCGCTACCGCTATGTCATCGAACTCGGCAAGGCGCTGCCCGAGCTGGCCGAGGAAAAGCGCACCTCCGAGAACAAGGTGATGGGCTGCGCCAGCCAGGTGTGGCTGGTGACGCACACGTCGGGCGATCCGGACAACCCGATCATGAGCTTCGAGGGCGATTCCGACGCCCATATCGTGCGCGGCCTCGTCGCCATCGTGCTTGCCACCTATTCCGGCAAGCCGGCATCGGAGATCGCCGCGCTCGATGCCTTCGAAATCTTTTCGAAGATCGGACTGGTGGAGAACCTGTCGTCGCAACGCTCGAACGGACTGCGCTCGATGGTGAGGAGAATCCGGGAAGAGGCGAACGTCCGCGCCGCGGCTTGAACGTGATTCGATTCGGCCCCAACGCGCGTGGCAGCGCCGCGTGATTTAGTATATTAAAACTTTCTTATAGTATAGGAATACATTCTACGCTTCACCCCGGAAGCATAAGATGCGGCTCCCTGTGATATCCCGTCTTCACCTGCTTCATTTCCGATCGGCGCAAAATAGTCTGAAAGATTATTTTCGTCGCTTGGATCAGGATGATTTCGGACCTCCCCCGGACTAAAGTCTGATTCCGGTTCTCAATTAATGAGTCGGAACAAAATGCCGCCCGAAAACCGCTCGCGTTTTTTGGAATCACAGTCGCGTTGCAGACAGAAAAGCCGGGCGCAAGACCCGGCTTTTGTCGTTGATTGCTTTCGAAAAAGCTCAGCCGCGGCCGCGCTTGCGGCGCTGACCCAGGCCCATTTCCTTTGCCAGGCGCGAACGCGCTTCGGCATAGGCGGGCGCTACCATCGGGTAGTCGGTCGGCAGGTCCCACTTCTCGCGGTATTCTTCCGGCGAGAGAGAGTGATGCGTCATCAGGTGACGCTTGAGGGACTTGAAGTTGCCGCCACATTCCAAACACGTAATCTGCTCGTCCTGTACGGACTTGCGGACAGAGACTGCAGGCTTCTGCTTTTCGACAACGGCCGCAGCGGGCTGCGGTACGGACGTGTTGCTCAGTGCCGAATGCACGTCGGAAATCAGATTCGCCAGGTCGCTGACCGGGACAACATGGTTGCTGACATAAGCCGCCACGATGTCGGCCGTCAGTTCCACAAGCAGCTCCGGCCCATTGCCGGTCGCCATATCCGTCATATTTCTTCTCCTGTTAGCATGCTCAAACGATCTTTGACTGTCACACCAAAGACCCGCCTCGTAGAAGCGAACAGCAAAAGCACAGGAAGCAATCTTCTGTTTCGAAAAACGTGAAATCCACCCCTAGATTCCGAAGTTCGAGACCTGTTCTTATACTGCCTGACCAAAAACCACTACGTCATGCTCCAGGCGATGGCCCCAGTTTAGACATTGAAAAATCAAAACTGAGGGACTTGGAAGCAGTACGATTGTAATTCACAATCAGAATTCTACTTGCATTTTCAAATACCATCGTTTGGCCGAAAGGCCAATTATTATTTGTCGTTTTTCTTGAGAAAAAATGCCCGGCGAAGAATTATAGGACTTTAGGCCAAGCTTTACTCACAGCTTCCTGTGCATAAGTCAGACGTAAAACAGGTTAAGATGGCAATAGCAACCCCTCAGCGTTCGCGCATATCATCGCATACCGAGACGGCGCCGAGATCGTATCCCGAACGATGGGCCGCCCTGGCCAGCAGATGGGCGGAAACCGGCGCCGTCAACAGGAAGAAGACGAAGCCGGCAAGGGCGCGGGCGATAACCGCCGGGTCCTGCGAATAGAGGCCGGCGGCAAAGAGCAGCAAGCCGGATCCGACGGTGCCGGCCTTCGAAGCCGAGTGCATGCGCGTGTAGAGATCGGGCAGCCGCACCAGGCCGATGGCCGCCGCAAGGGCGAAGAGCGCACCGGCAACCAGCAGCAGCGCGGTGACGGCTGCGACGAGATAAGCCATCATCGTCCCTTCCTCCCTGCCCGGCGCGTCTTTGCGCCGCCCTTGGCTGCGGACGCCGATGGCGGCGCTTTGATGTTGCCGCGCGACAGCACGAAGCGGGCGAAGGCGACGGTCGCCAGGAAGCCGACGAGGCCGAGCGAGATGGCGATATCGATATAGAGAGAAAACCCTGTTTTGACCGCAATGACGGCGATGAAGCCGATGGCGATGCCGGTCAGCATGTCGAGGGCGAGGATGCGATCCGGCAATGTCGGGCCGGCAACGACGCGCCAGACGGTCAAAAGCAGTGCCAGGCCGAGGATGACGAGAGCGGCCGCGGATGCGACGGCGACGATGGCGGCAGGCGTGATCACCGGAAGGCCTCCATGATCTTGCGTTCGAAACCACTGGCGATGCCGCGCCTTGTCTCCTCCGGATCGGAGCAATCGAGCGCGTGGACATAGAGCGTGCGGCGATCTGTCGAGACATCGACGGAAAGCGTGCCTGGTGTCAGCGTGATGAGATTCGCAAGCAGGGTAATTTCGAAATCGCTCGTCACCGTCAGAGGAAAGGCGAAGATGCCTGGCTTCAGTTTCATATCCGGCGAGAGAACGGTGAGCGTGACCTTCCAGGCCGACAGCGACAGTTCCTTGAGGAAGAGGGCAATGAGCGACAGCACCAGGCGGGTGCGACGCAGATACCCCCTGCCGCCGAAGGGTTCGCGGATGACGGCCAGCGTCAGGGCCGCCAGCAGGAAGCCGAAGACGAAATTATGCAGCGAAGCGTTGCCGGTAACAGTGACCCAGGCGATGGCGAGCAGCAGGTTGAAGACGAAGGCGATCACCGCTGACCTCCTTGCGGAAAGACCGAATGGAGATAGGCCTGGGGATCAGCAAGGCCGGCGGCGGCCGCTTGCGACAGCGCCAGCAGCCGTTCCGGCAGGATGCCGAAGCCGATCGTGAGCACGGTCAGCGCGGCCAGCGGCAGGCCAGTGCGCCAGGAGGGTTTCGACGACGCGAGCGCCATCGGAGCGGGGCGCCAATAGGCAAGGAGGAAGAGGCGACCGAAGGCGATGGTCGTCAGGAAACCGCCGGCGAGGATTGTCGCCGCCAGCCACCAGGCACCGCTATCGAGCGAGGCCTTGACGAGCATGACCTTCGGCCAGAAGCCGGAAAAGGGCGGAAGGCCACAGGCGGCAAGGAAGAGCACGAGCGACAGCGCGGTGAAGCCGCCGCTTTGCCGATAGAGCCCGCCGAGATCCGACAGGCAAAAGCCGCCGCCGCGCCGGCCGATCTCGCCGGCGGCAAGATAAAGTGCCGTCATCAGCACCATGGAATGAAGCGCGTAGAAGACCGCGCCGCCGATGCCGCCGGCATTGCCGAGCGCGACGCCGGCAAGCATGTTACCGATGCCCGATATGACGACATGGCCGAACAGCCTGCGGATGTCGTTTTCGGCCAGAGCGCCGAGCGCGCCGACGAGAATGGTCGCGGCGGCCGCGAGCGCGATCACAAGGCTGAGTTCGGCGCGTTCGGCCGGCAGCAGCATGACCATCACCCGGACCAGCGCGTAGATGCCGACCTTGGTCAGCAGGCCAGCAAACAGCGCCGAGATGGTGATGCGCGGCGTATGATAGGCGGCGGGCAGCCAGAAATTGACCGGGAAGGCGGCCGCCTTCATGGCGAAGGCAAGCAGAAAGAGGCTTGCCAGCGATATCAGCGGCGCCGTGCCGCTGATATCCCTCGCCTTCCCGGCGATATCGGCCATGTTGAGCGTGCCGAAGACGGCATAGAGAATGCCGACGCCGACCAGGAACAGGGTCGTGGCGATCAGATTGAGCACCGCATATTTCAGTGCGCCGTCGATCTGCTGCCGCTCCGAGCCGAGGATGATCAGCCCGAAGGACGAGATCAGCAGCACCTCGAACCAGACATAGAGATTGAAGACGTCGCCGGTGAGAAAGGCGCCGGTGACACCGGCCATCAGCAGCATGAGCAGCGGGAAGAAACCGTATCGGCGGCCGCTTTCGCCGATATCGGCCAGCGCATAGATGCCGCCGGCGAGCCCCGCAAGGGCTGCGGCGAAGGCCATCAGCGCACCGAAGAGATCGACGGTGAAGGCGATGCCGAAGGGCGGCAGCCAGCGCCCCATGACCATGGTCAGCGGCCCTTCGGCCGCGACCTTGGCCAGCAGCGCCGCATCCATCAGCGCCAGGCCCGCAAGGCCCGAGATGGCCAGCCAGGCCTGCAGCCGGGGATAGACGCGCACCATCAGCAGCACGGCGCCGAGCGTGATGCAATGGGCGACCGGCAGGATGGCGAGCCAATGACCGATGGGGACCGGGGCGGTGACCAGGGCGGCGGCGAGATCGACGGTAGCGGTGGGAGCGGCCATCAGATGTGGCCTCCGGGATGCCCGACAGGGCAGAGGGGGGTGAGCATCCGCACCGAAATTCGCATCAATACCCCAATGGCGGCAGCGGCCGGTCGTCGGGCTCGGCGGCGCGCATTTCGCTGGTGTCGTCGGTGCCGAGATCCTGATAGGCGCGGTAGGTCAGCACCAGCAGGAAGGCGAAGAAGGAAAAAGAGATGACGATCGCCGTCAGGATGAGCGCCTGCGGCAGCGGGTTGGCGGCGCCGGCGGGCAAGGCGTCGAGGCCCGCCGGGATGATCGGCGGCACCTCACGTGTCAGCCGGCCTGATGTAAAGAGCAGCAGGTTGACCGCATTGCCGAGGATGGCGATGCCGAGCATGATGCTGATCGAGAATCTCGACAGCATCAGATAGATGGCGGCGGCAAAGAACAGGCCGACGAGGATCGCAAGAAGCGGTTCCATCACTCCACCTCCTTTTCTTCCAATGCCAGCGCTATCGAGGTAATGGCGCCGAGCACGACGAGATAGACGCCGACGTCGAAGAGCATGACGCTCGACAGCGGCACCTCGAGGCCGAGAAGGTTCGGATAGATCCAGAGGCCGGTCATGAAGGGAACGCCGAAGAGGATGGAGAAAAGACCGGCCGCGGTCGACAGCAGCAGGCCGCAGCCGGCAATCGACAGCGGGTGGAAGAACAGGGCGCGGCGAACGGCGGCGACGCCGCGGGCAATGCCGTAGATCGCCAGTCCCGAGGCGGCGATCAGCCCGCCGATGAAGCCGCCGCCCGGCTCGTTATGGCCGCGCAGCAGCACAAAGACGGAAAAAAGCAGCATCAGCGCGGTGAGGAACGGGGCGACGGTGCGGAAGATCAGGGTGTTCACGTCATCACTCTCCTGCTCCGACCGCATCCGGATCATTGGCGGCAAGCCTGCGCTCGGTGCCGGCACGGATGCGGATCAGCGCCAGGATGGCAAGGCCGGTCACGGCGACGACAGCGATTTCGCCGAGGGTGTCGGTGCCGCGGAAATCGACGATGATGACGTTGACGACGTTGGCGCCGTGGGCGATCGATTTGGAATAGGCGTTGAAGAATAGTGTCAGCGCGTCGTTGAACGGCAGCTGCGTTGCCCGCAGTAGCAAAAGCGAAAAACCGAGACCGCAGACAAGCGCCAGCGCACCGTGCAGGAGCCTGCGCCCGGGCGAGCGCCGATCGTCGGGAGAGAGCCGAAGCCTGGTCATGACGAGGGCGAGGATGACCACCGAAAGCGTTTCGACCATGAATTGGGTGAAGGACAGGTCCGGCGCGCCGAACAGCAGGAAGATGACGGCGACGGCGAAGCCCTGGATGCCGAGCGAGACGATCGCCGTCAGCCGGTCGCGGGCGACGAGCACGGCGGCAAGGCCGAAGGCAGCGATCAGGAACACCGCCCATTCATACAGCCTGACATCTGCCGGCCAGGCGGGAAGGTGCGGCAGTTCGCCATAGAGGACCGGGGGAATGATGAGGATGGCGGCGAGGCAGAGGAAGGTGCAGGCGACATAGATCTCCAGCCGTCCCGGCTGGACAAAGCGGATGAGGCGGCCGGCGAACCGGACAAGGCCCGCCATGGCGAGGTCGAAACCATGGTCCGGCCCGCGCCCGGCCGCGCGCAGAAAAACCGCCGTCCAGAATCGCGCCCGATCGAGCTGCAAGTAGACGCCGATGCCGAGCAGCACTGTCAGCAGCGACAGGGCCAAGGGCAGGCCGATATGCGGCGCCAGCGAAATGGAAATCTCAACCGGGGTCCCGCGGATCGCGGCTGCGATCGGCGAGGACAGAGCGGCATGGGTGAAGCTCGCGAAAGCCGCCGACAGCAGGCCGAGGACGGCTAGAACGGCCGGGCCGAGCCAGAGCAGGACGGGCGCCTCATGCGCGGCTTTCGGCGTCTGCGCCGGCCGGCCGAGGAAGGGTTTCAGCGCCACGGCAAAGGCGACGGCGAACATCAGCGCGTTGCCGAAGACGGCGATCGCGGTGAAGGTGATGGCGCGAATGTCGCCGCCGACGAGCGCCGTATAGATCTCCTCCTTGGCGAGAAAGCCGAAGAAGGGTGGCAGGCCGGCCATGGAGAAGGCCGCGGCAAGGGCGATGATCCATGTCAGCGGCATCGCCCGCCTGAGGCCGCCGAGCCGGGTGATGTCACGCGTGCCGGTTTCGTGATCGATGATGCCGGCGACCATGAAGAGCGCCCCCTTGAACAAGGAATGCGCCACCAGATAGAGCGCCGCCGCCGCCACCGCGTAGTCGGAACCGAAGCCGATCAGCGTGACGAGCAGGCCGAGCGAGGAGACGGTGGTATAGGCGAGCTTGAGCTTCAGGTCGGTCTGGCGGATGGCGAGCGCGGTGCCGACCACCAGCGTCAGCCCGCCGAAGAAGGGCAGAAGGATTTCCCAGGCGAGCGTTGCGCCCATGACCGGATTGAGCCGCATCAGCAGATAGACGCCGGCCTTCACCATGGTGGCGGAATGCAGGTAGGCCGAAACCGGCGTCGGCGCCTCCATGGCGTTCGGCAGCCAGAAATGAAAGGGAAACTGCGCCGACTTGGTGAAGGCGCCGCCGAGCACCAGAATGAGAGCCGCGAGATAGAGCGGGCTTTCGCGCAGGACATCACCCGATACGATCAGCTGCGACATCTGCGTGACGCCCGACATGTTCCAGAGGATGAGCAGGCCGGCGAGCAGGCACAGCCCTCCCCCGCCGGTGACGACAAGCGCCTGCAGAGCGGCGCGGCGGGCCGCCTCGCGGTCGTGATCGAAGCCGATCAGCAGGAAGGAGGTGATCGACGTCAGTTCCCAGAAGACGAAGAACATCAGGAAGCTGTCGGACACCACGATGCCGAGCATCGCGCCCATAAAGAGAAAGATGAACGAGAAGAAGCGGCCCTGATCCTTGTGTCCCCGGAGATAGGCGCCGGCATAGAGCACGATAAGCGTGCCGATGCCGGTGATCAGCAGCGCGAAGGCCAGCGACAGCCCGTCGAGGAACCAGGAAAAGGAAAGATTGTAGCTCGGCACCCAGGCATAACCGCCGGTGACGGTCTGGCCGCGCGCGACCTGCGGAAGCAGGCGCAGAAAATGCAGGAAGGCGAACAGCGGAGCGGCGGCCAGCAGCCAGGCGCCGTTTGCGCCGAGGATGCGGATGACGAAGGGAGCGGCAAGGGCGCCGGCGAGCGGCAGACACAGGGCCAGAAATGTCAGAGCCGTGACATCGGCCATGTCTCCTCCTCTACCGGCCAGACGGAAAAGCCGATCTCAAATCGGCTCGTCTTCTGACTTAGGCGAAACGGGAAGCCGTCTCAAGCGATTTCGGTCGCAGCAAAGCCGCGCTGCAAGAGTTCGAAACCCTCAGGCCATCGATCGGGAAAGACGCGACATCAGCCGGACGAACCAGCCGTGCAGGACAAACACCAGCAGCGTCACCGGCCAGAGCAGGCAGGCGATCAGCCCGGCAAGACGATGGAACGTCAGGCCGTCATGATTGGCCCAGCCTTCCAGCACCGTGATCGCGATGGCGACCGCGGTCACGAGACCGTAGAGCAGGACGATTGCCGCTTCAAACACCAATGTTTCCTCGATGCACGTAACATTAACCCTAACAGAAAACCCTTAATGGATGTAAAAGAAATCGCCTTCCCTGAACTGCTGCTAGCCGCGATTCTCACCGCACGGCGTCGAAGGCTTGATGAAGCAAGGACGGCGCACCACATTTTGTCGAAAGACGGAACCGCCCCTCGGCGAAAGGAGCACGTCATGTCCGAAACTGCAACCACCGCCAAGATCTATAAGACCGACGCGGAATGGAAAGAGCAGCTGACGCCCGAGCAATACCGCATCACCCGGCAGCACGGTACAGAACGCGCCTTCACCGGCCCCTACTGGGATTCCTTCGAGACAGGGCTTTACCGCTGCGTCGGCTGCAACGCGCCGCTCTTCCGCTCCGACACGAAATTTGATGCCGGCTGCGGCTGGCCGAGCTATTTCGAAGCCGTTTCGCCCGATGCGGTGACGGAACATCGCGATACGACCTACGGCATGGTGCGCACCGAAATCCGCTGCGGCACCTGCGACGCCCATCTCGGCCACGTCTTCCCCGACGGCCCGCCACCAACCGGCCTGCGCTACTGCATCAACGGCCACGCCATGGTGTTCGAGCCGGGGAAATAGGCCGCATCACCCTTCGTATGGCAAGCAAGGGAAGTACGTCATCAGTTTGAAGCGACGCGCGACTGGACCGAGGTTTGCGGACGCCGTCGTTGCACGACCTTGACCGTGAGAGGATTGAGGTGGTGTCGCTCCAGCTCACAGCTGGCAGAACGGACCAAATTTTCCTTCGTCCTATTGAATCGGAGATCGTCAAAAACCAACTAATCTGGCGCCAGCCGAGCGCCCGGTTTGTAGGCCGCAAAGTCTCGTCGCAGATCGCAGCTCGGAGGCGCTTGACGCAGATTGCTCGTCCAACATCGCGGTAGGGAAGGAGAGAATGATGAGACCCGATGTGTTCAAACAGCCTGTCACCATTTTTGTTGGCCTTGGATTTCCTGCGGAGCTCCGAACGGTCATGGAGGCATACCGGCATCTTGACGAATGGTCGGCCATATCCCGAGACGCGGCCCATTCGATTGCGCTGAAGGGCTGTGCTGCCGCCCTCCGTGGCGAAATCGACGCGGAAACCGCTCGTGGCCTGTTCGTTGCGTTTGCAGAGAAACATGATCTGCTGGCGCAGCAGCCCTGCCGTCACGGTTTCGCCGCAGCAGCGGAACAAGGGGCCGCACGTACGTGAGCGCGCCCGGGGGATTGCCTCGCAGAAACAAAGGGCCCGGTGACCTCATCGGACCCGCCGTTGCAAAGTTCAGCCAAGCGGGTCCGCAAGCCAAGATCGATCGGAGCCGGCCGCGGAGCGGCCGCCGCGATTGTTTCGATCAGCTCCTGATGGCGATGCGCTTGACCTGTGACTGCGCCTTTTCGGTTTTTGGCAAGCTTACGGTCAAGACGCCGTTCTTGAAGGTGGCCTCGACCTGGTCCTCCTTGACCTCGGTGCCGAGCGGGATGCGTCGCTCAAAGCGGCCATAGTAGCGTTCCGAGAACTGCTTCTCCTTGTCTTCCGTCTCCGAACGCTTTTCACCCTTCAGCGTCAGCACGCCGTCATTGAGGAAGACCTCGATGTCCTTTTCCTCAAGGCCGGGTACTTCGGCAGTCACCTTGATTTCCTTGTCGCTATCGGAGATTTCGACGCTCGGCCAGCCGGCACCGAAGCCGCTGGCGCCGCGCAATGACGGCAGGCCGGAGCCGAAGCCGCGGAAAACATCGTCGAACAGCCGGTTGACCTCGCGATGGAGCGACAGGAAGGGATCGCGTTCATCGTCGCGAAGGAGACTCGGTACCTGGTTGCCGTTGTTGCGACCCCAGGGAATCAAATCACGGACACTCATGGTTTTACTCCTTCTGGTAGTCCTGGTAGTTCTTGGGGCAAGCTCTGAACTGGCGCCAGGCTAGTCCCGGCGCCATGTCCGCCTGCTGCCGTGAAAGCTCATGCCGCATGCTTCCCGGTCTCGATCTGTTTCGGCTGCGCCTTCGCCATTGCCTGCCCCGTTCCGATTCCGATCTGGCGTGGCTTCATCTCTTCAGGAATTTCGCGCTTGAGATCGATGGTCAGCAGACCGTCGACAAGCCGGGCATCAGCGACCTTCATGTGGTCGGCGAGGTCGAACCGACGCTGGAACCGTCCGGCAATGCCGCGATGCAGGTATTGAACAGCTTCGTCGTCGGCCCTCTGCCCTGCGACGATAAGCATGTTCTGCTCTTGAGTGATCGCCAGCTCCTCGCGCGAGAAGCCCGCTACTGCCATAGCAATGCGGTAATCATCCTCGCCGGTCTTGACGATGTCGTAAGGCGGCCAGTTGTCGATTGTTTCGGTGCGGCTTGCAGTCTCAAGCGCGTTCAACATCCGCTCGAAGCCGATGCTCGAGCGAAACAGGGGAGAGAAATCGAGGTTTGTCCTCATAGCCATATCCTCCTTACAAGCAACATGGATACAAGGAGACGCCCAGAGCGACCGGCGTCTCCTGGACCTTGTGTCGAGCCCTTTCGGCGATCGACAATACTGATATAATTCAGTGGCTTACCATTTCAAGAGGACGGAACCTCTGAACGCGAAAAATTGATTTTTTCTGAAGTCGCCCCCATATCTGGGCGAAGCTTGAGCGAGGAGCATAGCTATGACAATGACTTCAAAAGATGTCATCGCTGTCTTGGGGCCTGCCGACAAAATACTTGTGGCCGAGGTCATCGCGACAGGTGCGACGCAGGCCGAACTTGCCGAGGCATTTGCATGGGCCAACAACGACGAGGCCCTGATGGGTGAGGGCCGGCATCTGCCGACAGGCAGGGTTGCCGTGCTTGTTGATCTGCTGAGATCGGATGAAGAGGAACTGGAATAGGAAAGGCGGGTGACCCGCCTTCCCTAAGCTACCCTTCATCAGGCGGTGGTGACGACGCGGACATCGCCCTGTCGATTGATCACATCGACCACGACCTGGTGTCTCGACCGGCGGATGGCGACGTCAGCGGAGCCATTACCGATCACCAAGCGTCGCAGGGTGACCTCGTCGAGGAAAGAAGGAAGTCGCGGCACGTCGAAGCTGATCTGCAAGTTGTTCGGGTCGAAATCCAGACCCAGGCAGGATTGCAGCAGAGACACAGGCGCTGCTGCCGCCCATGCCTGAGGCGAGCAGGCGACCGGATAAGAGGTCGGCCCCCGTGCGCGCTGACGCGGCAGCCCGCAGAGGAGTTCGGGGAGCCGCCGCAGGTCGATATAGGTGGCGGCGGCAAACAGCCCCTCGAAGATTTGCGCCGCCTCGGCGCGATAGCCGTAGCGGGCGAGGCCACTGGCAATCAAGGCATTGTCATGGGGCCAGATCGAGCCATTGTGGTAGCTCATAGGATTGTAGCGGGCTTCGGTGGAGGGAATGGTTCGGATGCCCCAGCCACAGAAGGACGAGGCGCTCATCAGGGTGCGGGTCACCTGTGCGACCCGTTCAGGATAAGCAATACCGGTGAGCAGAGCATGGCCGGCATTGGAGGATCGGACCCGGCAGGGCCGTTTATCCCCATCGAGAGCCAGCACATAGGTGCCAAGTTCCTCATCGAAGAAGCTCATGTCAAAGGCGCGGCGCAGTCCCTCCGCCCGCGCGAGTAAGCTTGCCGTGCGTTCCGGCTTGCCCGTCCACCGGAAGATTTCGGCAGCACTTTGCCAGGCGCCATAGACATAGGCCTGGACTTCGGCGATTGCGATCGGCCCCCTGGCCAATGTGCCGTCGGCATGGAATACCGAGTCGTGGCTATCCTTCCACGCCTGATTGATCAGTCCTTCTTGCGTCAGCCGCCCGTATTCGACGAAGCCGTCGCCGTCACGATCCCCATACTCGTCGATCCACGTCAGTGCCGCTTCGAGGTTCGGCAGGAGACGCTCGATCGTCGCGACATCACCGGTTCGCTGGAGATAGGCGCCAGCCAGCATCACGAACAGCGGCGTCGAGTCGATGCTGCCGTAGTAACGCCGGAACGGAACCTCGCCGAGTTCGGCCATTTCGCCGCAACGCACTTCGTGCAGGATCTTGCCCGGCTCGGCGTCTGAGGCAGGGTCAATGTTCGTCGCCTGGTTGGCCGCCAGGTGGCCGAGAACCCCGCGCGCGATCTCCGGATCGAGCCAAAGTGTCTGAAGCGCCGTGATCAAGGCGTCGCGGCCGAAGACAGTGCTGAACCAGGGAATGCCGGCATAAGGATAGGGACCTTCCGGCTTGTCGGTGATCAGCATGTACAGGTCGGAGGCGCTGCGCCGCGCGACTTCGTTGAAGATCTCGTTGGAGGTCGTGATCGACGCCGCGCGCGAGGAAGAGGCGCGCAACGCACGGCGCGCATCCCGCAAGGCCAGGAAGAAGGAAAGACGGCTCAGTCGGTCGGCGGAGGTCTGGTCGCAGCCGATCTGGATGAACAGCGATTTGGTCTCGTGCGGCTCTAGATGTAGATCGAAGGTGACAAGATCGCTACGGATCTCGGCCGGTTCCGGCAAGAAGGAAAGTCGTGTCGACCGCTTGCGATCGTCCAGGCCAACGTAGGAAAGCAGGACCCAATCCTGTTCCACGACGGCGGGAAGATGGCGCCCTCGTCTTGCCCTTGCGGTTCCGCGGACCTCGAAAAGATCGGCGAAATCGGCGTTGAACGCAATCTGGATTCGGACATGTTGCCGCCGCTCGTCATAGTTCCTCACGGCCAGCCGTTCATAACAACAGGCATTCCAGAGATAGCGCGATCTGCGCAGATGAATGAGGTCATGGCCGAGAACCAGTTTTCCCTTCTCATCGAACTGATCCGGATTGGTGAGATCGCAGGTCAGCGTGGCGTTGTCATCCCGCAGCGTCGACGACAGCAGCATTGGCCGCTGCCCGTTGATCGTCAGATAGAGATGCGAGAGATAACGGGTATCCCGGTAGAAAAGCCCTTCCGGACTGCCGGGACCGGAAAAGGCATCGCCATTGTGGTCGAAGAGGGCGAAACTGTCGCCGTGTTTCAGGGTGCGCGGCCGGCGCTCCTGCAGCGACGCGGCGGCCGGAATGAAGAACTGAGCGACCGGCGCCGTCAGTCCTGACGATGCTGTGGCGGAACTACTCTCCGCAGACACGTTCGACATGTCTCCTCCCTAACGTCAGGCGACAGCCAGCAGGTCGGGCGCCTCGCCGTTCGACCGGCTGATCGGCGCGGCTTTGATACGAACGCCCGGCAGGTTACGATAGATGTCGAGATAATCAGACGCCATTCGTTTCGCGGTGAAGCGCCTTTCAAACGCGGCCCGCACCCTGCGCCGGTCGAAGCGGAGCGCCCATTCGACGTTCTCGGCCGCTTCGGCGACACTGTCGACCAGGATGCCGGAGATGCCATTGTCAATGACCTCGGGGACCGAGCCACAGCCGAAAGCGATGACCGGCGTGCCGCAGGCCATGGCCTCAATCATCACCAGCCCAAAAGGTTCGGGCCAGTCGATCGGGAACAGCAGAGCGCCTGCATTACCGAGGAAGTCAGCCTTCTGATGTTCATTAATCTCGCCGATGTATTCCACATGCGGATGGCACTTCACCATTGGCTCGATCACGGTTTCCCAATAGGCCCTGTCGGCATTATCGATCTTGGCGGCGATCTTCAGCGGCATTCCCACCTTTGCCGCGATCTGGATCGCGCGGTCGGGGCGCTTTTCCGGAGAAATCCGCCCGAGGAAGGCAAGGTAATTGCCCTTCGGATTCTCCGTGAAAGGAAGTAAACCGGCCGGCAAACCATGATAAACCGTGCCGCGCCAGTTGACTGGTGGCATCGGGCGGCGCTGATCGTTGGAGATCGACACCAGCGGAACGTCCGGGAAGGCCGTGTAAAGCGGCTTGAGATCAGGCAGGTCTAATCGCCCGTGCAGTGTGGTAACCGTGCGATCGGCGAAATCGCGGATCAGCGGGAAATGCAAGAGATCGATGTGGAAATGCAGCACGTCGAACTCATGCGCGCGCTGACGGATCTCCTCCAGCATCACGACCTGATGCGGCAGATGGTCCTTGACCGTCGGATTCAACCGAAGTGCGACGTTCGCACACGGCAGCAGTCTCGCGCGGGTGACGGAATCGCCGCTGGCAAACAGCGTGACCTCGTGCCCCTGGGCGGCGAGTTCTTCAGTCAGATAAGAGACGATCCGCTCCGTCCCGCCGTAGAGCTTGGGCGGGACGCTCTCGGCGAGCGGTGCAATCTGAGCGATCTTCATCGGCAAAACCTCCTCAGTTGAGCAAAGAGTCGTCGGCAAAAATCATGCCGGCGCCCTCAACAGGCACGCGGCAGGTCAGATGGAGGGTCAGCTCTCAAATGGCTGTCGACGCCGTCCTCCTCTCGAATAGGTGCAAAGGCCGAATCCCGGCAGCCGGGGTGCCGGCAATCTTCGGCGACGGATCCTCCGGGCACTGGAAGAAGCGGACGAACCCTCCTCCTCAGATTGCTGATCACCCTTGTCCAACCCCTTTAGCGCTTCAAGAATCTCGTCGTAGGAAACGGCTCTTTCCGCCCCGGGATAAAGGCGAAGCGCAGGTACGGATTCGATCGCGAAGATATCGGATGCCCAGGAGGCGAGAATGGCCCGCTTTTCGTCATTGCTGATGTCGGGGGCGGTCAGCACGTCACGCGGGTGGCTGAAATGTTTCGCCGGATGGAGCAGATGCGCCGCGCTGATCGCCGCGGTGGCCTTCTGCTTAATGGAATTGCTGATGTTTTCCTTTCTCATAGCTTGGCTCCATTGATGTCGACCGATGGAACTTCGTTCATTCGATAGTGCGTAGAGGCCCGCCCCGAAGGTGGGACGGGCCGAGCGGTCGCTTAGAAGTCCATGCCGGCGCCGGCGGGCACGGCCTGGGCGGCTTCCTTCTTGGGCTTTTCGGCGATCATGGCTTCCGTCGTCACCAGCAGGCCGGCAACGGAGGCGGCATCCTGCAGTGCCGTACGCACCACCTTGGCCGGATCGATGACGCCCTGGGCGTAGAGATCGCCATATTCACCAGTCTGGGCGTTCCAGCCATAGGAGAATTCGCTCTTCTCCCGTAGCTTCCCGACGATGATCGAACCTTCGGCGCCGGCGTTTTCGGCGATCTGGCGAACCGGTGCCTCGATGGCCCGGCGGACGATGTCAATGCCGACGCGCTGGTCATCATTGGCGGTCTTGATAGTGTCGAGCGCCTTGACCGCGCGCAGCAGCGCCACGCCGCCGCCGGGCAGAATGCCTTCTTCGACCGCTGCTCGGGTTGCATGCAGCGCATCGTCGACGCGGTCCTTCTTTTCCTTCACTTCGACCTCCGTCGAGCCGCCGACGCGGATGACGGCAACGCCGCCTGCGAGCTTGGCAAGACGTTCCTGCAGCTTCTCGCGATCGTAGTCGGAGGTGGTCTCTTCGATCTGGGCGCGGATCTGAGCGGCGCGACCGTCAAGTTCCGCCTTCGAACCCGCACCGTCGATGATGGTGGTGTTTTCCTTCTCGATCGCCACCTTCTTGGCCCGGCCGAGCATGTTGAGCGTCACATTCTCGAGCTTGATGCCGAGATCTTCGGAGATGACGGTGCCGCCGGTCAGGATGGCGATGTCTTCGAGCATGGCCTTGCGGCGGTCGCCGAAGCCGGGCGCCTTGACGGCAGCGATCTTCAGGCCGCCGCGCAGCTTGTTGACGACGAGCGTCGCAAGGGCTTCGCCTTCGACGTCTTCGGCGATGATGAGGAGCGGCTTGCCAGACTGGACGACGGCTTCGAGAACCGGGAGCATCGACTGCAGGTTCGAAAGCTTCTTCTCATGAATGAGAATATATGGATCCTCGAGCTCGACCCGCATCTTGTCCTGATTGGTGACGAAATAGGGGCTGAGATAGCCGCGGTCGAACTGCATGCCTTCGACGACTTCCAGTTCAGTTTCAGCGGTCTTGGCTTCTTCAACCGTGATAACGCCTTCGTTGCCGACCTTTTCCATCGCTTCGGCGAGGTAGCGGCCGATCTCGGCATCGCCGTTGGCTGAAATGGTACCGACCTGAGCAATCTCGGAATTGTTGGAGATCTTGCGGGCGTTGGCCTTCAATTCCCCGACGACGGCGTCGACGGCGAGATCGATGCCACGTTTCAGATCCATCGGGTTCATACCCGAGGCAACAGCTTTGGCGCCTTCCTTGACGATCGCCTGAGCAAGAACGGTCGCCGTCGTGGTGCCGTCGCCGGCGAGATCATTGGTCTTTGATGCCACTTCGCGCAGCATCTGGGCGCCCATGTTTTCGAACTTGTCTTCAAGTTCGATTTCCTTGGCGACGGAAACGCCGTCCTTGGTGATACGCGGCGCGCCGAAGGACTTGTCGATCACGACGTTGCGGCCCTTCGGGCCAAGGGTCACTTTCACGGCGTTGGCCAGGATGTCGACGCCACGCAGCATGCGTTCACGGGCATCGCTATGAAATTTGACTTCTTTCGCAGCCATTCTGTCACTCCTTCAATAGGCAGCTTTTTTGACTAATGCGCGGAAATCGCCTCAGGCGGCGATCTTTTCGGCGGCCCGGGCCTCGATGATGCCCATGACATCGCTTTCCTTCATGATCAGCAGGTCTTCGCCATTGATCTTGATTTCGGTGCCGGACCACTTGCCGAACAGGATGCGGTCGCCGACCTTGACGTCGAGCGCCTGAATCTGGCCTGCATCATTGCGCGCGCCGGGGCCGACGGCGATGACCTCGCCTTCCTGCGGCTTTTCCTTGGCGGTGTCGGGGATGATGATGCCGCCCTTGGTCTTTTCCTCGGAATCGACGCGGCGGACGAGAATGCGATCATGAAGCGGTCGGAACGACATGTTTTCCTCCAATGGACAAACAATAATGATGTAGTTCCCCTGGCCGGACCGGATGACCAGTCCGGGCGGGTGCAAAACCTCGATCGAGCGTTCTGCGCGCAATGATCTGGTTTTGCGCTTTTTCCATTTCAAGAGGGCGCCATAAAAAAATTAGCACTCACTCGAAGTGGCTGCTAACATGCTGTAAAGGAACAATAAACAGGGTGGACGCGTTCAGATATCCGTTGATGGTCGCAAAATTTTGCGCCACCTTTCGAGCGTCATGAAACGGAGATGAAGCATGCAATTTTCATCAGATCTGGAGCGTCAGCTGAACGGCTATGGACTGACCACCGCGCATATCCTCTATCGCATTCCTGATTTTGAATCCGTGCTGCAAACCTATGTCTGGCAGGATTACGACCTCGCCCCGGACTTTCCGGAGATGCACAAGTTTCTCGATTTCTGGCAGTCCACGCTCGACGGGCCGCTACACTACGTTCGCTACACCCATCAGCGACTGATCGGACCTAACGAATGGCGCCGCGTCATGGGCGAGTTCAAGCTCCATTAGCTCGTTGCGGTATTGATCGCACCCCGCTCATCATCCGGCCGCGCGTGAACCCTCAAAGCCCGACACATCACTCGTGCTCGGCAGGGCATGGCCATGTCGCAGGCGTCGAGAGGCCGGGCGGCAGCTTGGTCGAGGCATCACCGCAGGCGAGCTCGATCTGCGCCTGTTCGAGCCCGGCGGCACCCGAGAGGTCCAAACCTTCGATGCGCGTCAGGAACATGAAGGCGCGCTCGAACATTGCCGGACCTTCGAAAGTGGCGTTGGAGAGGTCGGCGCGGGAGAGATTGGCGAAAGAGAATTTCGCCCCCGTCAGCACAGCTCTGTCGAAATCGGCGCGGCCGAGTTCGGCCTTTTCGAAACTCGCACCGGAGAGCCGGGCGCCGCCGAAATTGGCGCGCTGCAGCTCGGCGCCGGCAAAGGAAGCGCCTTCGGCGGCAATATTGGCGAAGCTGGCGCGATAGGCCTCGACCTTGGCGAAGTTGGCGCCCTCGGCATGTGAACCCTCGAGCGAGGCGCGCACCAAAGTTGCCTTCTCCAGATTGGCGGATTTGAAATTCCCGCCGCTGAGATCGGTCAGCGAGAAATCGGTGCTGAAGAGATTGGCGCCTTCGAGATCACTGCCCTGCAGCATCAGGTTCTTCTTCGAGCATTCCTGCCAGTCGAGCTTCGGTGAGGCCGTGCTGCCGCAATCGGCGGCACGCGTGGAGATCGGGGCGGAGGCGAGAAGAAGCAAGGCAAGGAGGCCGAGCGGCGATCTATGCATTACCATTGAACTGTTGATCTCCATGACGCTTTACGCCGCCTCTCGCGAAGCAGGCGGCCTCTCGTTTCTACACAGCTCAGAATACAATAAAAAGATGGCGAGCGCGCTGGCAATGATTTGCCGGTTCACTGCGTCCGAAGCGCTCATCCGTGCCCAGGCAGGCCGGTAATCCGCCTTGCCAGGCAGGCGGTCATCCGCCTTGCCCAGGCAGGTGGTCATCCGCCTTGCCCAGGCAGGCGGTCATCCGCCTCGAGCGGGCAGACGAAGCTCCATGCAGGTGAGATCCAGCCAGCGGCCGAATTTGGTGCCGACCTCGGAAAATCTGCCGGCGATACGGAAGCCGAGTTTCTCGTGCAGCCGGATCGAGGCGGCGTTCTCAGCCTCGATGCCAGCGATCATCACGTGGATTTCGGCGGCAGCGGCACGCGCTATCAGCGCCCGCATCAACGCCTCGCCGATACCGGCGCCGCGCCAATCTTTGTCGACATAGACGGAATGTTCGACCGTATGGCGGTAGCCCTCGAAGGCGCGCCAGTCGCCATAGGAGGCGTAGCCTGCGACCTTGCCCGACATCTCGGCGACGATGACGGGAAAGCCGCGCGCCTTGCGCGCGTTCAACCATTCCCGCCGGTTTTCGAGATCGACGAGAGTCTCGTTCCAGATCGCCGTCGTGTGCTCGACGGCATGATTGTAGATCTCGCGGATGGCCGGAAGATCGGCTTCGGTGGCGTCGCGAAGGAGGACGGCGTCTGTCATGGTTGGTCCGGGTTCGATTGGCTGTCAGGGGGCATACGCCGCGGTGCAAAAGATGTAAACGGCAGATGGCGGAGACGCCGTTTGCGGATGGCTGCGCTGAGGCAGCCCTCAGAAACCCTGCACCGGCAGGCTGAAACAGGTGAAGACGGCCGAATAGTGCACGGCGGCGGCGGTGACGACGAAACCGTGCCAGATGGCGTTCTGGAAGCGCAGTTTCTCCCAGACATGAAAGATGACGCCGAGCGAGTAGAGGACGCCGCCGATGACGATCAGCAGCATCGAGGCGGAGGGGATGCGCGCAGAGACAGGCCCGGCGACCAGCACGCCGCTCCAGCCCATGGCGAGGTAAAGCAGGATGGCGAGACGGTCGTAGCGGCCGGGAAAGACGCATTTCAGGACGATGCCGACTGCGGCGAACAGCCAGATCGCCACCAGCATGTACAAGAGCAGCGGATCGTCGGCGCCGCGTTGGAGGAAGGGCGTATAGGTGGCGGCGATCAGGATGAAGATCGCCGAATGATCGAAGCGGCGCAGGAACCATTTCGTGCGAGAAACCGGCCAGAGATTGTAGGAAAAAGAAATGGCAAGCGTCAGCACCAGTCCGACACCATAGATCCAGGCCGCGGCGAGTGCGCCGTAGGAGCTCCAGACCGTGGCGTAGAAGATCAGCACGGTGGCGCCGATCAGCGCCAGCACGAGGCCGACGCCATGGACGATGCCATCGGCGATCAGCTCATATCTGTCGTAAGCCCAGCGAATGCCGTTGAACTCAGCCATGCGCGCCAATCCGTTTCGTGCCCGACGGTGATGGTCGCATTGAACGGATGGCGGCGCAACAGCGGCACATCGCGGGCGCGGTAAATCTTCGTGACAGGTCACGCGGCGCCTGCCGCGCTTTAAGCGTGGCGAGCGGAGAAAAGGGAAAACGCGCGCTCAGATCTTGTGCCGTTCGACCAGCACGGAGCACTTGGCATGGCGCACGACGCGGTCGGCCGTGGCGCCGATGAAGTAGTTGGAAAAATCCGGCACATGCGAGGCGAGGATGATGAGGTCGGCGCGATGGCTCTCGGCAGCCGCAATGATGGCCTTGGCCGGCGGGCCGTTGCGGATTTCGACCGTTGCCGCGACTCCGGTTGCGGTGACCAGCGCCTGCAGCCTGTCGCGGCCGTCCTTCATGGCGTCCTCCAGCATATTGGCCGGCAGTTCGATCGCGACATAGGTCGGCACATCCTCGACGACGTTGAGCACGATAATCTCGCCGCCCTCGTCGAGCAGCGATGCGGCCTTGCGGAGGATATCTTCTCCCCTGCCAAGACCGCCGAGCGCAATCGCCACGATGATCTTCCTGTACATGGCTTCCCTCCATGACTGAGATGCTAAGCTTCCTCTTTAGAAGATATGGACGCATTGATCGCGATCAAGTCGGCGGGACACGCAAGCGATTGTCAACGCTTGCTCAACGCTTCATCCTCAAAAACGAGGCTTCTGTGAACAATGGCGATGGGCCATATAGGGATCAAGTACGGCAGCCGAGAGGATATCAGGCGCATGAACCGGCGACACTTTCTCGGGCTTGCCACGGGCGGCATGGTTGCCGCCACCGCCGGTGCGCCGTCGATCCCAGAGGCAGGAGAATTATCCATGACGACCGAAACATCCTATGCGCTGACGCGGCCTGCCTATATCGACCAATCGCATCTCGTCGTTAAGGACCTCGGCCTCGTTTCCGGCTTCTATCAGTCGATGCTCGGTCTGAAAGTCATCGACAAGACGGCAAGCGGCGAGGTTCTCGGGGTCGGCGCTCTGCCGCTGCTGACGCTGACGACCGCTGGGAATGCCGCCATCGCGCCGCGAAACGCCGCCGGGCTGTTCCACACCGCCTTCCTGATGCCCGACCGCACCGAACTGGCGCGGTGGCTGCGCCACGCGGCGCATAACAATGTCGTGCTCGACGGCGCCTCCGACCATCTCGTCAGCGAGGCGATCTATCTTTCCGACCCGGAAGGCAACGGCATCGAAATCTATGCCGACCGGCCGCACGAAGGATGGAAGTTCCATCAGGACGGCATGGTGGAGATGGCGACTCTGCGCCTCGACCTGCAGGCGCTTTACGACAGCGCGCCCGAGGATCGCTGGGGCGGCATGGCTGAGGGCACGGCGATCGGCCATCTGCATCTGCAGGTCGGCGATATCCCGCAGGCCGACGCCTTCTACCGCGACGTGCTCGGCCTCAAGCTGATGGCCCGTTATCCCGGCGCAAGCTTCTTTGCCACCGGCGGCTATCATCACCATCTCGCCGCCAATATCTGGAACAGCCGCGGTGCGGCTCCGCGCGCCGACAATATGACCGGGCTTTCGGATTACAAGATCCGTTTCAACGACAAGGCGACGCTCGATGCGGCGGTCTCGAAGCTCGACGCGCTGGAGATCGACAGCGAGAAACGCGATGGCGGCGTCTTCCTCAGGGATCCCTGGGGCATCGGCCTGACGCTGTCGGCCTGAACTCCATCTATTGAACCTTTTCGGTTCCGGATGGCGTGGTCACCCCGGTCGGTCCGCTACCGCTTCCGCTCGGCGTCGGATCGCGGTCCGTCGCTTCGGGCGGCCGTGAAGGGCCGGAGACCGGGTCATCGTTGAAGGTGCCGGGGCCGGACGGCTGCGCATTGATCGGATCCGGCTTCGTCGATGCTGTCGCCGTCGGATCGTTATTGGTGGGATCGGGCCAGATCGCCACGCTTACGCCGGCTATGATGAGGACCGCCGCACCCGCCACGAGGGCGGTCCAACCCCACCACCGCCTACGATCGGCGGCTTTGAGCTTCGTCTCGTCCGCATAAGGGGGATTGGTCGAAAAGCTCTCGGTGACCTTCGTCTGATCGCGATCTGCAGTCATGAGCTATCTCCTTCAGAGATCGAACGTCGGCGACCGGGAGGTTGTTCCGGCGGCCGCATCAAATCCACGCGGTCGTCGATGAGGGCGGAGGTCTCCTGCTGATCGCCCCTGCGGCAAGCCGAGGGGACATCTTTTGACGTCGCATGACCCCAAGCGGAACCGGAACCGCATCAGCGCGTTTTCGTGGCGAAGCAATGGGGCTTCGGGGACCTCACCGCATGGGCATCGCCAACGGCATCCGGAAACAAGCAAGGAAGATCGCCATCGGCGAACGTCATACCAGCGCCTGGGCGCAGTCATTGCGGGAGACGGCGGAGGAATTGCCTCCCCCGCCGGTGCATCGGCTTGAAAAGGACGGGCTTGATATCAGCATGGCCTGGGCGATCATCGGCATCTTTGCCATACTCGGCCTTGCCGCCGTCTACATGATGTCGCTGATCCTCATTCCTATCACCCTTGCCGTCGTCGTCGGCATGATCCTCGGCCTCGCCGCGGAAAATCTCGGCAAAATGGGCGTGCCGCGGCTCGCCAACGCTTTCCTTCTGTCGAGCGCCGTCGCCCTGGTGATCGCTCTGCTGGCCAATTCGCTTGTCGGTCCGCTGACGATGCTTGCCAACGAAGCGCCGGCTTTCGTCGAGCGGACGATCAGCCGCATCATGCCCTATCTCGAGCGCATCGAATGGCTGCATATCACGCCGGCGACATTCGAAAGCGGGCCGATGTCGATCGGCGCGCTGCTCGAAAACACCGGCAACGTCCTGCATTTGGTGACCACAAGCCTGACGCCGGCGCTGGTGCAGGGGCTGATCTTCTTCGCCGCACTGCTCCTCTTCCTCGCCAGCCGGGTCAATCTGCGCAAGACAATCATCATGACCTTCCGCACCCGCACGCAGCGGCTGGCGGCGATCCGCGTCATCAATGCCGTCGAGCAGGTGCTCGGCTTCTATTTCGCCACCGCCTCGCTGATCTATGTCGGGCTCGGCGTCGTCATGACGGTCATCGCCTATGCGAGCGGATTGTCGGCACCGGTGCTGTGGGGCTTCTTCGCCTTCCTGTCGAGCTTCATTCCCTATCTCGGCATCACGCTGATGACGCTTTCCGTCGCCATCGCCGGCATCATCACCTATGACGCCTTCATCGTCGGCCTGATGCCGGCCGCCGCCTTTTTCACCGTGCACCTCGTCATGGAGAACCTGATTTTCCCGGCAGTGATGGGACGGCGGCTGGAAATCAACCCCTTTATCGTCTTCTTGGCCATCCTGTTCTGGACCTGGATGTGGGGCGCGGTCGGGGCGATGCTGGCGCTGCCGCTGTCGCTGATCGTGATGACTATTATCGAGGAATTGCTGATCGAAGAAAGACCGCAGCCGCAATTGCCGAAGTGATCAAGCGAGGAGACATCTGTGGCATCCGATCTCGATCTCGACGAAGCCGATCATGAGCAGATGGTCAGCGGCCGTTCGCTCTGGGGACGAACCGGCATACGGCCAGCATGGCAAGCGATCGCTGAGAGCTTTTCCACCGATGTCGCGGTGATCGGCGGCGGCATCACCGGCGCGCTGGTCGCAGAGCACCTTGCGGCGCGCGGCTTCTCCGTTGTCATCGTCGACCGGGAGGAGCCGGGTTTCGGCAGTACTGCCGCCAGCACCGCGATGCTGCAATGGGAGATCGACAGTACGCTCAGCGAGCTGGAGACCTGGTACGGCTTCGAGCGCGCCGCCGGCATCTATCGCCGCAGCGCCGCTTCCGTCGCAGGCCTTGCCAAGCTGGTCGCCGCAAACGCGATCGCCTGCGGCTTCCGGCCGCGCAACACGCTCTATCTCGCCGCCAACCAGGAAAGCGCCCGCGACCTGCTGAAAGAGCGCCAGCTGCGGCGCCGGGCCGGCCTGCCCGGCGTCTATCTCGAACATCCCGATCTCTTCACCCAGTTCGAGCTCGATCGGGATGGGGCGATCTATTCGCCGGGCTCGGCGGAGGCCGATCCACTGCTCTTGACCTGGGCACTGATTGCGATGGCTATGCGGCACGGCGCGCAGCTGGTCCGGGCTTCGGTAACCGCGCTACACAGCGAAGGCGACCACGTGACGGTCGAAACCGACGGCACCCATGTCATCGAAGCGCGGCATGTGGTGCTGGCAACCGGCTATTCGATGCCCGGCCTCGATATGCCGAAGCTGCACCGGACAAGCTCGAGCTGGGCATTCGCCACCGTCCCGCAGCACGCCGCCACGTTCTGGCGCGACAGGGCGTTGATTTGGGAGGACAGCCATCCCTATCTCTACATGCGCACGACCGCCGACAACCGCATCGTCGCCGGTGGCGAGGATGACGGGACGACGGATGCAGCGGCGCGGGATCGCCGGCTGCCGTCCAAGATTCGCGCAATCCAGGAGAAGATGAAGCGGCTATGGCCGAGAGCCGATGCCCGCATCGCCCATGTCTGGGGCGGAACCTTCGGCGAAACGGCCGACGGCCTGCCGCTGATCGGGCCGGTGCCCGGCATGCCGCATGTGGTTGCCGCCTATGGTTACGGCGGCAACGGCATTACCTTTTCCTACCTCGCCGCCCAAATGATCGGCGCTATGATTGCCGGCATGCATCGCGACTGGTTCGAGGATTTCGCGCTCGACCGGGATGGGCCGGGGATGCGGCGGTTTGGGGAAGATGGGCTGCGGGTTGGGAGTGGGTTGAGATAGGGGCTTCATATCGGCTGCTGTGCCCCGCAGCCACGGCACACCCTCAACCACAGAACTACTCCGTCGTCTGATCGTCGCCCATATCTTTCACATCCTGCAGCCGAACAAACTCCGTGCCCTCGGCTTTCAAATCGACCAGCGCCTTCGCCACCCCTTCTCCCGCCGCATGGGTCGGCTGGTTGATGTGGGAGATGACGACATCGCCGTCCTTGGCCGAGGCGATGCGTTTTTCGGTGATTGCGGCGCCGAGCAGCGACCCGCCGTCGCCGTTCACGGAATAGCCTGCGATGCGATAGCCCATGGCGCGGACTTCGCCGATGGCGGAAAGGTCATATTTGGCGGTCGAGCCGCGGAACCAGTGCGGTGCGGGAATGCCGGATGCGAGCATGGCGGCAGCGCCGCCTTCGACTTCCTGTCGGACGGCCTGCGGCGAACCGGCGGAGGCTATGCCATAGACCAGCGTCGGCGTGTCGACGGCCGGAATGTGGTTCTCGCCATGATTTTCGAGTTCGAACAGCTCGGGATTCTGCAGGAAAACGGCAAGGGCGGCGGGGTTGCGCTTCAGCCAGCGGGCGGTGACGAAGATCGTCGCCGGAATGCGCTCGCGCACCAGGGTCGACAGGATGCGCTCGTCCGCCTGGCCCATGCAGGCATCGAACGTCAGGGCAATGCGGGCATGGCCTGGTATGTTGGAACGGGCAATAAAGAGGCGCGGCTCGACGAGCTTTGCCGCGGGCGCCTTTATGACCGGGGCAACGGCGACCGGCAGCGGCGGCGTTTCGGCCGCGCATACCGCGGAGATGCAGGCCAGAAGGAACGCCGAAGCGATGAGGATGCGGTTCATTGACGGACTTCTACGATTCGATCGAGCAAGTTTAGAGGCCGTTTTCGCCCACCGCCATGTGGCCGGTCAGCGCAGCTGCCGGAACAGCGGTCAATCGTAGAGATAATATTTGTCCCACTTCTCGCGCGGCACCTTCTCGCCGATCTGGTAATCGAGCTGGCGCACGTTGAGATGCTGCGGGCCGGTGATGCAAGTGAAGGAAAGATGATACCAGTCGCCCTTGCTGCGGAAGACTGCGCCCGGAGCCTGCAGCGAATTGTCGCCGGCGATCGGATCCTTGAACGTATAGGCGATCACCTTATCGGGCTTGAAACCGGTGCTGTCCTTCGTGATGCGGCTCATCGCCTCCGTATCGCAGCTCTGTTCCAGGCGGGTCGCAGGATCGAGTTTTTCCAGCTGCTTCTTGATCGCGGGATCGACGGCAAAAGCGGGGGCGGCCAGGCCGGCCAGGGATACAAGCAGGAGCAGACGTTTCGGCATTGCGGAGAAAATTCCTTGCTGTTGTACAGTCTCATCCGGGCCAGCGGCGGCTTGCCGGAGGGCTGGGCACGTGCAAATTTCGCTCTGGGATAGCGGACTTTCTTAAACATTGTGGTGACATCAAGGCAGGCCGGGCAGAGCACTCCCCTCGCCTGTGAATGGTCGCCCGCTCCGCTTGACGCAGCCTTGACGCTTGATCCGGCGGCGGCGCGCCTCTATCTCTTGCCAACCCGACATTCCCACCGGAGCCAATTCCTTGTCCGTTTTCAAGAGCCTGCCGACACCGCCTGCCGCACCGAAGAAGCCCGTCTCCGATACGCGCCACGGCATTACCCGCACGGATGACTATGCCTGGCTGCGGGCCGACAACTGGCAGGCGATGTTCAAGGATCCCTCGATCCTGGACCCCGAGATCCGCCGGCATCTGGAAGCCGAAAACGCATATATGAATGCGGCGATGGAAGACACCAAGCCGCTGCAGAAGCAGCTGTTTTCCGAAATGCGCGGCCGCATCAAGGAAGACGACAGCTCGGTGCCGGTGAAGGACGGCGCCTATGCCTACGGCACGTCCTACGTGACCGGCGGCGAACAGCCGCGTTATTTTCGCATTCCTCGCGATGGCCGTGTCGCCGACGAGACGATCCGCACGGTGCTGCTCGACGGCGACAAGGAAGCATCAGGCAAGGCCTATTTCCGCCTCGCCGGTCTCGATCATTCGACCGACCACGGCCGCGGCATCTGGGGCTATGACGACAAGGGCTCGGAGTTCTTCACGCTGAAGGTGCGCGACCTCTCGACCGGCCAGGATCTCGACGACGTGATCGAGAATACTGGCGGCGGCGGCGTCTGGGCGCCCGACGGCAAGAGCTTCTTCTATTCGGCGCTCGACGAGAACCACCGGCCCTCGAAGGTGTTCCACCATATTGTCGGCCGGCCGCAATCGGAAGACCGCCTGGTCTACGAGGAAGCGGATGCCGGCTTCTTCATGGGCGTCGGCGGCTCGCTGCTTGATGACTTCATCTATATCGATATCCACGACCACGAGACCAGCGAATACCGCCTGCTGTCGACCAAGGATCTGACGGCCGAGCCGAAGCTGGTGGCGGCGCGCGAGGAAGGCATCGAATATTCGCTGACCGAGGGCGGCGACGTCTTCTACATCCTGACGAATGACGGCGGCGCCAAGGATTTCAAGATCATGGAAGCGCCGGTTGATAGACCGGGCAAGGAAAACTGGCGCGAGGTCGTGCCGCATAAGCCGGGCACGCTGATCATCAGCCACATGGCCTATGCCCGCCATCTGCTGTGGCTGGAGCGCAAGGACGGGTTGCCGCAGATCATGATCCGCGACCGGAAGACCGGCGAGGAACATGCGATCGCCTTTGCCGAGGAAGCATATTCGCTGGGGCTTTCGGGGGCGGCGGAATACGACACGGATGTCATCCGCTTCTCCTATTCCTCGATGACGACGCCGTCGCAGCTCTATGATTACAACATGGTGACGCGCGAGCGCACCCTGCTCAAAACGCAGGAAGTGCCGTCGGGCCACAATCCCGACGACTACGTCACCCGCCGCGTCTTCGCGCCCGCCTGGGACGGCGAGACGGTGCCGGTCACCCTGCTCTATCGCAAGGACACGCCGCTCGACGGCACGGCGCCCTGCCTGCTCTACGGCTACGGCGCCTATGGCATCACCATTCCGGCCGGCTTCAACACCAATTGCCTGTCGCTCGCCGACCGCGGCTTCGTCTATGCTATCGCCCATATCCGCGGCGGCAAGGACAAGGGCTTTGCCTGGTACGAAGACGGCAAGATGGATAAGAAGACCAACAGCTTCAAAGATTTCATCGCTGCGGCCGACTATCTGAATCAACAGAAGTTCACCTCTTATGCGAAGATCATCGCCGAGGGCGGCTCGGCCGGCGGCATGCTGATGGGGGCCGTCGCCAACATGGCGCCGGAAAAATTCGCCGGCATCATCGCCGCCGTTCCCTTCGTCGACGTGCTCAACACCATGCTCGACGACACCCTGCCGCTGACGCCGCCGGAATGGCCGGAATGGGGCAACCCGATCGACAGCCGCGAAGAATACGACCAGATCGCCGCCTATTCGCCCTATGACAATGTCGGCGCCAAAGCCTACCCGCCGATCCTGGCACTCGGCGGCCTGACCGACCCGCGCGTCACCTATTGGGAGCCGGCCAAATGGGTGGCGAAGCTGCGTGAGGAGACGACCGGCGCGGCGCCGATCCTGCTCAAGACCAACATGGACGCCGGCCACGGCGGCGCCTCGGGACGCTTCCAGCGGCTGGAGGAGATTGCATTTGAGTATGCGTTTGCGATTAAGGTGGCGGGGAAGATGTGAAGGGTTGATAGAGGGGGGCTGGCACGGCACAACAGGTCTAGGGAGACACCGAAATGCCCATCTACATCGCCCTCCTCCGCGCCGTAAACGTCGGCGGCACCGGCGCCTTGCCGATGGCCGAGCTAAAGGCGATCTGCGAAGAGCTCGGCTTCAAGGATGTGAAGACCTATATCCAGAGCGGCAATGTGCTCTTCCGCTCGGATGAATCCGAAACGGCGGCTGAGGAAAAGCTTGACGCGGCGCTCGGCAAGAAGATGGGCAAGCGGCCGGGCGTGATGGTGCGCAGCCGCAAGGAGCTCGACAAAATCGCCACCAACGCCCCCTTCCCCGGTGCCAAGCCGAACTTTCTGCTGGTCTACTTCCTGCCCGAAAACGCTCCTGCCGATGCGCTGGAGAAGATGGTGGCGCCCGACGGCGAGGAGGCAAAACTCGCGACCCGCGAAATTTATGTGCATTACCCCAATGGTTCCGGCCGCTCGAAACTGAAGCTGCCGGCGCTGAAGCCGGGGACATCGCGCAATCTCAACACCGTGCGCAAGCTCGCCGATATGGCCGCGGCGATGGATCGCTGACGGCAGCTACGCCCTCGGCATTTCCGCCACCGGCAGGAAGAGCATTTTCACGAAGGTGCGGAGCATCAGCACCTGTTCGGCCAGCGTGTTCGGCTCTTTCAGCGTCTTCGACAGGACGATGCCCCCTTCCAGGACGGAGGACACCATGTCGGCGAGCTGGTCGACATTGACTGGCTCGCGCGGCGGATAGACTTCCATGATATCGCGGAGCATGCGGCCGAAACGGCGCCGCCAGGCAAGCACCGCATTGCGGTTGGTCTCCTGTATCTCCCGGTCGAACAGCCGCTCGTAATAGCACACGGTCGCCACAAGGCAGCCGGGATGGCCGTTCGGCAGATCGGAGAGCAGTTCGGACAGCAGCTTGAGGCCAAGCAGGAAGGATTGCAGCGGATCGTCGGTCAGATCGCGCGCACGGCTGAAGATCTCGTCGTAGATGCGCTCGTCATTTTGGATATAGCGGTTGAGCAGCGCCTTGGCGAGCTCGTTCTTGTCCCTGAAATGATAGAAGAAGCCGCTCTTGGTGATGCCCGTCTCGGCGATCAGCTCCTCGATGGAAGTGCCGCCGAAACCCTTCTGCAGGACAGCCGCTTCGGCCACATCGAGGATGCGGGTCCTGGTTTCCTCGCCCTTTCGCATGTCCCCTCCTGTACCCGCAGTACAGTTTTCTGCGCCGCGCGTTCAGATCTGCCTCCGCCCCCGGAAGCGTCCGTCAAGCCAAGCGATTGATATTGATCGGCAAAAGCCAAAACCGCCGGCAGTATACCGCAAGTCGCCTAGTTTGGCAGCCGATTAAGCGCGAGAACTTCGTCCGACGACAGCTGTTCGGCTGCCGCGAGGAAAAGGCTTCAACAATGGCAAAGTACAGAAACAGTCTGCCGCAGCTTAAAGGCGGCACCTTCATTACCGATGGCGGCATGGAAACGACGATGATCTTCCAGGAAGGCATCGAGCTTCCGCATTTCGCCGCTTTCATATTGCTGGCTTCCGAAGACGGGCGCCAGCGGATGCGGAATTACTATCGCCGTTATCTCGATATCGCGCGGCGGCACGGCACCGGCTTCGTGCTCGACACCGCGACATGGCGCGCCAATCCGGACTGGGGGCAGAAGCTCGGCTATACCGCTGAAGCCCTGAAGGCGGCCAACAAGGAAGCCGTCGACCTGCTCGTCGGCTTACGCAGCGCCTATGAGCGGCCGGAGCAGCCGATCGTCATCAGCGGCGCGATCGGCCCGCGCGGCGATGGCTACAAGGCGGGCAGCATGGATGCGGCCGAAGCGGAAGACTACCACGCTTTCCAGATCGGTGCTTTCGCCGGCACGGAGGCGGATATGGTGAGCGCCTTCACGTTGACGAACATCGACGAGGCGATCGGCGTGGCGCGTGCTGCAAAGTCGTTCGCCATGCCCTGCGCCATCTCCTTCACGCTGGAGACGGACGGCAGGCTGGTGACGGGCCGCAGTATTCAGGACGCCATCGAGACAACCGACATGGCCACCGGCGGAACGCCGGTCTACTACATGATCAATTGCGCGCATCCGACGCATTTCGAAGGCGCTCTCGATCATGGCAGCGCATGGGTAAAACGCATTTCCGGCATTCGCGCCAATGCTTCGACCATGAGCCACGAGCAGCTTGATAACAGCGAGACACTCGATGCCGGCGATCCCGAAGATCTCGGGCGGCGATACCGCAAGCTTCTCGATCGCATGCCCGGGCTGCGCGTTCTGGGGGGCTGCTGCGGCACCGATCATCGCCATGTCGCGGCCATCTGCGAAGCGTGCCTGCCGCAGGCGGCATGAGCCAGAGAGGGAGGGCAGGACAATGACGATGGTGGAGGCGGCGTCGCGCCGGCGAGGCTGGCGTGATCTGTGGCTTGCGATCACGGGGCCGCGGGGGCGCGCCGAGCCCGAGGCGATTGTGGAGGTAGCGTTGCGGGATATCGATCTTGCAGCCTTTGGCGGACCGATCGCTTACGGGCTCGAGGCGGACCGGCGGGAGGGCAAGCGCTTGCGGCGAAAGCCGATGCGGGAGCCGGTCGGCTTCTGACGAAAGGAAAGGCGGCGTCAGCCTTCGGCGGCGCCTTTCGCCTGTTTGGCCTTGTAGCCGCTGATCTCCTCACCGGCGGTCGGTGAGAAGCGCAGGTTCCAGAAGGTCGCGGTGATCGAGATGAGCGTGACGACGATGAAGGCGGTGGAGAAATCGCCGAGCGACGGCGTTTCGGCATTGTTGAAGGCCATGGAGCCGTGGAGCGCCAAGGCCCCGATGCAGATGCCGAGCGACAGCATCAGCTGCTGGAAAGTGGTGTAGAAGCTCGTGGCCGAGCTCATCCGCTCCTTGTCGATCTGGTCATAGGCGATGGTGTTATAGGCGGTGAACTGGAACGACAGGAAGAAGGCGCTGAGTATCAACACGATGAAGATAAGCGGCATCGGCCAATCCGGCCGGAAGGCGGCGCAGAGGCCGTAGCCGACCGCGCCGAAGATGCCGTTGAGGACGAGGCTGCGGCGGAAACCGAGCCGGCTGAAGACGAACTTCGCCATCGGCTTCATGGCGAGCGCACCAAGTGCGGTGGCAATGACGATCTGGCCGGCGGCGGCGGCCGACAAGCCGAAGCCGATCTGGAAGAGCAGTGGCAGCAGGAAGGGCTGGGCGCCCTGGGTGATGCGCGTCAGCGAACCGGCTATGACCGACGTGCCGAAGCTCGGCACCTTCATCAGCGAGAAATCCATGATCGGCGACGGATGCCTGCGGGCATGCCTGAGATAGGCGATGCCGAAGATGAGGCCGACGGCGATCAGGAAGAGCGAGAAGGCGCCCTCGCCTTCGTGGCTCGACATTTCGAAGCCGAAAAGCAGCGAACCGAGCGAGAGGCCGGAGAGCACAAAGCCGATCGTATCGAACGGGCCACTCGCCTTGCCCTTGACCTCGTCGATATAGATCGAGACGAAGATCATGCCGATGATGCCGATCGGCACGTTGATGTAGAAGATCCAGCGCCAGTCGAGATAGGTGACGAAGAAGCCGCCGAGCGGCGGGCCGACGATCGGGCCGATCAGCGCCGGCACCAGCAGCCAGGACATGGCGCTGACCATATCCTTGCGGGCGACGCTGCGCATCAGCACCAGGCGGCCGACCGGCATCATCATCGCGCCGCCCATGCCCTGCAGCAGTCGCGCCAAAACCAGGAAGGGCAGCGTCGGCGCGAGCGCACAGAGGATGGAGCCGATCACGAAGACGGCAATGGCCGCGCGGAAGACGGTGCGGGAGCCGAAACTGTCGGCCATGCGGCCGCTCGCCGGAATGAAGATCGCCAAGCTGAGGAGATAGGAGGTGAGCGCGATCGACATGGCCGGGGCGCTGACGGCGAAGTCGCGCGCCATGGTCGGCAGCGCCGTCGCCAGCACGGTCGCATCGATGTTTTCCATCAGCATCGCACTCGCGACGATCATCGCGATCACCCGGAAATTGGGCGCGGCGCGCCGAGCCATTGGCGCCTGGTAAATCTGATCCGACATCGTCCGGGATCACTCGCGGTGGCGCGGCGGAGCACAAGAGGCAGCAAGGCCGCGGGGGATGACATGGCGTAATGCCAAGGGGAGACGATCTGCTATACGCCCGCGATCATGGCGGCGCTATGTCCTTTATGGCAAAGCAGCTTTGACGAAAGAGAAAAGCAGATCACGATTGCTTGCATCGGCCTCATGCTTCGTGAAGAGCTTGCGCCACGGGCCACCCGGCCCTACCTATCGATTATGACCTCCGCCCTCGAGAAAAACCGGCCCGGTGCGGCCTTCGCCTTCGACAACAGCTATGCCGGCCTGCCGCAGCGCTTCTTTGCGGCGCAGATGCCGACGGCGGTGGCGGAGCCCTGGCTGATCAAGCTCAACGAGCCGCTGGCCGCCGAGCTCCGGCTCGACGTCGAGGCGCTGCGGCGCGACGGCGCGGCGATCTTTTCCGGCAATCTCGTTCCGGAAGGCGCACAACCGCTGGCGATGGCCTATGCCGGCCATCAGTTCGGCGGCTTCTCGCCGCAGCTCGGCGACGGCCGGGCGATCCTGCTCGGCGAGGTGATCGATCGCAGCGGAAGGCGCTTCGATATCCAGCTGAAGGGCGCCGGGCCGACGCCTTTCTCGCGGCGCGGCGACGGGCGGGCAGCCCTCGGGCCGGTGCTGCGCGAATATATCATCAGCGAGGCGATGTTTGCGCTCGGCATTCCGGCGACACGAGCGCTGGCGGCGGTGACGACGGGCGAGCCGGTCTACCGGGAAGAGGTGCTGCCGGGTGCGGTCTTCACCCGCGTCGCGGCCAGCCACATCAGGGTCGGCACCTTCCAGTTTTTTGCCGCGCGCGGCGACACAGACGGCGTGCGGGCGCTCGCCGATTATGTCATCGACCGGCATTATCCCGCGCTGAAAGAAGCAGACAATCCCTATCTCGCGCTGTTCGAGGCAGTCTCCGAGCGCCAGGCGGCGCTGATCGCCCGCTGGCTGCATGTCGGCTTCATCCATGGCGTGATGAACACGGACAATATGACGATCTCCGGCGAGACGATCGATTTCGGCCCCTGCGCCTTCATGGATACCTATGATCCGGCGACCGTCTTCTCGTCGATCGACCAGCACGGCCGTTATGCCTATGCCAACCAGCCGGCCATCGGCCAATGGAACCTCGCGCGGCTCGGCGAAACGCTGCTGCCGCTGATCGACGCCGAGCCCGACGGCGCAGTCGATAAGGCGAATGTGGTGATCCGGGCTTATGGCGAGCGGTTCCAGGCGCATTGGCTGGCCGGTATGCGGAAAAAGATCGGCCTTGCCGGCGAAGAGGAAGGTGATCTCGATCTGGTGCAGGCGCTGCTGTCGCTGATGCAGGCGCAGGGCGCCGATTTCACCCTGACCTTCCGCCGACTGTCGGATCTGGCCGGCGACGAAACCGCAGAGACCGCCTTTGCCGCAAGTTTCCGCGAGGCGGAGGCCGGCCGTACCTGGCTCACGCGATGGCGCGAGCGACTGTCGCGCGATCCGCAGACGGCCAGCGAGCGCGTCACCGCCATGCGCAACGTCAATCCGGCCTTCATTCCGCGCAATCACCGCGTCGAACAGGCGATCGAGGCGGCGGTCGAAAACGGCGATTTCTCGCTGTTCGAGGCGCTGCTGACGGTGCTCGCCAGGCCCTATGACGACCAGCCGGAGTTCGCCGCCTATGGCGAGCCGCCGAAGCCGCATGAGCGGGTGCTTGCGACCTTCTGCGGGACGTGAGCGGCTCCAGTACAACCGTACCGTGACATCCGCCTGCGGCAAATGCAGCCGTTGAAAGGCATGTCCTTTGCGCTATCTGGCTGATCGGCGGGGCTTTTCCGCCCTTCTTCACCCGGCGAACCTCAGCGGGAGACAGCCTTATGGCGATCGTCATCACCTGCATCCTTTTCATCATCATCGGACTGGCGCTCGGCGGCGGCGGGCTCTGGCTCGTCACGCTCGGCGGCAGCGTCTTCTATCTGTTCGCCGGGCTGATGTTCCTGATCACCGCCGGGCTTCTTCTGATGCGCAAGGCGGTGGCGCTCTGGGTCTATGCGGTGCTCGTCATCGCCGCACTCGCCTGGGCGGTCTGGGAGGTGGGCTTCGACTGGTGGCAGCTCGGACCGCGCGGCGGCATGATCATCCTGCTCGGGCTCTGGCTGCTGACGCCGTGGATCCGCCGGCCGCTCGGCTTTCGCAGCCCGACCGGCATCACCTATGGCGCCAATCCCTGGCCGCTTGCCGTGCCGGTCGTTCTCGCCATCCTCGTCGCCCTCTATTCGATGACCACTGATCCGCATGATCTTGCCGGAGATCTGCCTAGGGATGAGGTCGCCGCCAGCCCCGTTTTCGGCGGCAGCGTGCCGGATGGAGAATGGCATCAGTACGGCCGCACGCCCTTCGGCCAGCGTTATTCGCCGCTCGACCAGATCAGCGTCGAGAACGTCTCCACCCTCAAGGAGGCGTGGCGATATCAGACCGGCGACGTCAAGCGGCCGGAGGACATCAGCGAGACCACCTATCAGGTGACGCCGCTCAAGGTGAAGGACACGCTCTATCTCTGCACGCCGCATAACTGGGCGATCGCGCTCGACGCCAAGACCGGCAAGGAGAAATGGAAATATGACTCCAATTCCGGCATGAACCCCAACCGGCAGCATCAGACCTGCCGCGGCGTCACCTATTATGCCGACCCCGATGTCGCCGCCGGCCAGCCCTGCGCCGAGCGCGTCTACCTGCCGACCTCCGATGCCCGGCTGATCGCGCTCGACGCTGCGGACGGCAAGGTGTGCACGAGCTTTGCCGATCAGGGCGTGCTGCATCTGGAAACCGGCATGCGCTTCAACCCGGCCGGCTATTATTATTCCACCTCACCGCCGGCCGCGGTGGCCGGCAAGATCATTATCGGCGGGGCGGTGAACGACAATTACTCGACCGAGGCGCAGTCGGGCGTCATTCGCGCCTTCGACATCAAGACCGGCGCGCTGGTGTGGAACTGGGATTCCGGCAATCCCGGTGTGACGACGCCGATCGCCGACGGCCAGACCTACACGACCAATTCGCCGAACAGCTGGTCGGTCTTCAGCGTCGACGAGGCGCTCGGCATGGTCTACATCCCGCTCGGCAACCAGGTGCCCGATCAGCTCGGCATCAACCGCAGCGACAATGTCGAGAAATTCTCCTCCTCGATCGTCGCGCTCGACATCGCCACCGGTCAGATGCGCTGGGTGCGACAGACGGTGCATCACGATCTCTGGGATATGGACGTGCCGGCCCAGCCGGCGCTGATCGACCTGACGAAAGAGGACGGCACGGTGGTTCCCGCCCTCGTCGGCCCGACCAAGCAGGGCGATCTCTACGTGCTCGACAGGCGCAGCGGCGAGCCGATCATCCCGGTTAAGGAGATCCCGGCCCCCGGCGGCGCGGTTTCGGGCGATCATACCTCGCCGACCCAGCCGATCTCCGACCTCACCTTTTCGCCCGAGCCGCTCAAGGAAAAGGACATGTGGGGCGTGTCGCTGTTCGACCAACTCGTCTGCCGCATCGATTTCCACCGCTACCGCTACGAGGGCCGCTATACGCCGCCGTCGCTCGAAGGCACGATCGTCTATCCCGGCAATTTCGGCACCTTCAACTGGGGCAGCGTCGCGGTGGATCCGGAACGGCAGATCATGTTCGGCATGCCGACCTACCTCGCCTTCACCTCGCGCCTGGTGCCGGCCGCCGAGATTCCACCACGCGGCCAGGACGAAAAGGGCAGCGAACAGGGGCTCAACCGCAATGACGGCGCGCCCTACGGCGTCTTCATGGGGCCCTTCCTCGGACCGCTGCAGATCCCCTGCCAGGCGCCGCCATGGGGGTATGTCGCCGGCGTCGACCTGCGCACCGGCAAGATCGCCTATATGCACAAGAACGGCACCGTGCACGACATGACTCCGCTGCCCCTGCCCTTCAAGGTCGGCGTGCCCGGTATCGGCGGGCCGATGCTGACCAAGGGGGGCGTTGCCTTCTTAGGCGCCGCCGTCGACAACTACCTCAGGGCCTATGACGTGACAAATGGCCGAGAGCTCTGGCGGGCGCGGCTTCCCGCCGGCGGCCAAGCGACGCCGATGACCTATACGACCGATGACAACAAGCAATATGTCGTCATGGTCGCCGGCGGCCACGGCTCGGTCGGGACAAAACCGGGCGATTATGTGATTGCTTATACGCTGCCGTGATGGACGAGTTGCCGTTCCTTGGAAGAAAGACCCTCCCCAACCCCTCCCCACAAGGGGAGGGGCTACCGTGCCGCGCCCGTCCCATTTCATTTCTGACGACACCGCATGTGGCAGCGCATCTGTGGTGGAGGGAGCATGCCGCAGGTTAGCCCCTCCCCCTTGTGGGGAGGCGTTGGGGCGGGATTTTCACCCGCACAACGGACAGCCGTCGCATCTTTCCTGGTTCAAACCATCTCGACAATCATCCGCCCAACCTCGGCAAAGACCGGATTGAGGTCCTTCACCGGCACGGTCGCTTCGGCGATATAGACGGCGGCGACGATGGGGCCGCGGTCGGGGGGCCAGATGACGGCGATGTCGCCGAGGGAGCCGTTCGGGCCGGTGCCGGTCTTATCGCCGACCTTCCAATCGGCCGGCAGGCCGGCCCTCAGCCGCTCCTTGCCGGTCGTGCTGGCGACCAGCCAGGCGATCAGCCTGTTGCAGGAGACTTCCGTCAGCACTGAGCCGAGCGTCAGATTGCCGAGCGTGTCGAGCATCGCAGCCGGTGTCGTCGTGTCGCGCGGATCGCCCTTCCGGCCCTCGTTCAGCGTCGGCTCGGTGCGGTCGAGACGCGTCGTGCCGTCGCCGATCGAGCGCAGCCAGTCGGTCAGGCCCGCAGGCCCGCCGAAGCTTTCGAGCAGCAGGTTGCCGGCGGTATTATCACTGACCGTCACCGCCGCATCGCAGAGTTCGGCGATCGTCATGCCATCGGCGCCTGCGTGTTTTTCGCTGATCGGCGAATAGTCGACAAGCTTGTCCTTGCCGTAGGTCACCCGCCGGTCGAGGCTCTCGTCGCCCTTGTCGACGCGGGCCAGCACGAAGCCGGCGGCCAGCGCCTTGAAGGTGCTGCACATCGGAAAGGCCTCGCTGCCGCGATAGCCGAAGGAAATGCTGGTCTGGGTGTCGAGCACCGAGACGCCGAGGCGCCCGCCGGTGCGTTTTTCCAGCTCGGCGAGGCGGCGCTCGACATTGTCGTCGCCTTCCTCGCTCTTCTCCTCGGCGCTGACGGGAAGCGTGAGGGCAGGCAGGCACAAAGCCGAGCCTATCAGCATGCGGCGGGTAAGACTGAGATCCATGAAAATCCTCCGGCGGTGAGGAGGACAGAGCTAAGGCGCGATTGCGGCGGCATCTCGTCATTGCGGCGACGAAGTCTTCCGCACCGAAATCATGCGGCGCGGCGCGTCACCTCGACCGTCACGTGCGACAATTCCGAGAGCGCCGAAAGCCTGGCCTTATAGAAGGCCGGATCGCGCGGCTCGGAGGTGAGGACGGCGACGATGGCGGCGTGATGGCCGGGGCCGACCTGCCAGACATGCAGATCGGTGATCCGGTCTTCCTCCGTTTCGATCGCCTCGCGAATGTCAACCGGCAGCGTCTCGCCGTGCGGGACGACGTCGAGAAGGACGCCGCCCGAGGATTTCATCAGGCTCCAGGACCAGTTGGCGATGACCAGACCGCCGACAATGCCCATGATCGGATCGAGCCAGAGCCAGCCATAGAGGCTGCCGAGCGTCAGCGCCGCGATGGCAAGCACGGAGGTCAGCGCGTCGGCGACGACATGCAGATAGGCGGCGCGGATATTGTTGTCGCCGTGCTTTGCATGATTATCGTGGGCGTGGTGATCATGGGTGTGATCGCCATGATCATGATGGCCATGGTGATGGTGGTGATGATGATGGCCGTGTGCATGGTGGCCGCCGCCGGCAAGCAGCCAGGCGCTGGCGAGGTTGACGGCAAGACCGACCACCGCCACCGCGATCGCCTGGGCAAAGCCGATCGGCACCGGATTTGCAAGGCGCAGCCAGCTTTCCCAGGCCATCAGCATAGCGATCAGCGCAAGAATGACGGCGCTGGCAAAACCGGCGAGATCGCCGAGCTTGCCGGTGCCGAAGGTGAAGCGCGGATTGCGCGCCTGCCGGCGGGCGAAGAGATAGGCGAGCGCCGAGATCAGAAGCGCGCTGGCATGGGTCGACATATGCCAGCCATCGGCAACCAGGGCCATGGAGCCATAGGCGGTGCCGGCCGTTATCTCAGCCACCATCATCACCGCCGTCAGCGCGATCACCAGCCAGACGCGCCGCTCGTTCACCGCATGATCGGCGCCGAGGAAAACATGATCATGTTCGAGGCTGTTCATTTGGGTTTTCCCAATCCCGGCAGTCATTCCAGGCTCCTTTCTACAAGCGCTCAGCGGAGATACGTTCTCAGCACTTCCGATATTTCCTCGACCGCCTCGGCTCTTGCCGAGTCATCGGCGGCATTCAGCACATGCTCGCGCAGGTGATCATCCAGCACCTCGCCGGTCAGTCCGGTCAGGGCGCCGCGGATCGAGGCGAGCAGCTGCAGGATTTCGCCGCAGGGGCGTTCGGCCTCGAGCGCCCGCTCGACCGCTTCCATCTGTCCCTTCAGACGGCTGATACGGGCGACGAGCTTCTTTTTTTGCAGGGTGGTATGGGACATGACGGACTCGCAATTAATATAGGGGGGTACACTATCAGCATATGCCGGCCGATATCAATGCCCATGCCGAACGCGAGCGTCATGCTGCAACGCGTTGACAAATGCCGCGTTTGCAGCGATGGATGATCCATGATCAAAAACGCGCACCAGAGCCGTTCGTATTTTTGGCTGTACCTGTAAGGGCGGCCGGACAGATCATATTGTCAACAAGCCGCCGTCAGGCGGCTTTGTTGTATCGGCAGCGTCTGACGGCAGATTATCAAAGGACGCAGACCATGACCGAAATCGAAGACAGCGAAATTTCACTGATGCGCCCATCGGTGGTGACGATCCGCACCGCCAAGCCGCGCGATCTGCCAGAGCTCAACGAGATGATTGCGCTGCTTGCCGCCCATCACGGCGATGCGGCCGCTGCGACGCCGGAGCAACTGGAACGCGACCTGTTCGGCCCGCTGCCCTGGATTACCGCGCTTGTGGCCGAGATCAGCGATGGGCTGATCGGCTACGCCATTCTCGTGCCGCTCTACAGGGCGCAGGAAGGCAAACGCGGCATGGACCTGCATCATCTCTTCGTGCGCGATGGCCATCGCGGCCATGGCACCGGCCAGTTGCTCGTCGACCGGGCGCGCGAGACCGCGCGCAATGCCGGCTGCGGCTACCTCTCCGTCAGCGCCGCGACCGGCAACGTGCTGGCGCATCGCTTCTACGAACAGATGGATTTTACCCCGCGTCCCGTTACCGGTATGCGTTACATGCAGTCGATCGCCTGAAGCGCTTCGCGATCCTTCAGATTCGCTCGACCGACGCTTCAAGTCTTTGTCCTATAAGGAGCTTTCATGCCTGATTTCAAACTCCATTGCTTCGCTCTCTCGGGGAACTGTTACAAGGTCGCGCTCTTCTTTGCGCTTGCCGGCATCGAGTGGGAAAGCGTTTTCGTGGATTATCTGGGCGGCGAAACGCGAACCGAAGAATGGCGGAAAACCGTAAACGAACAAGGCGAGGCGCCTGTGCTCGAACATGGGCACACGAAGATCAGCCAATCGGGAGTCATCCTGGATTATTTGTCAGAGGTGACAGGGCACTTTGGGGCGCAAACAGCCGAAGAGCGGCGCGACATTATGCGTTGGGTTCTTTTCGACAACCACAAATTCACGAGCTATTACGCGACGCTGAGGTTCATCTATGGTCTCCAGAAGAGCGGCGAGACACCAGTCGCCGAGTTTTTGAGACTGAGAGCCAAAGCTGCCTATGCCATTGTCGACGAACACCTGACAGGCAGGGCCTTCATCGTCGGCGACCGGCTGACGATCGCGGACCTCTCCTTGGCAGGCTATGTCTTCATGCCGGAGGAAACCGGGATCGATCACACCGCTTATCCGGCCATCGCAGCCTGGAAAGACCGTATCAGCAACATGCCCGGCTGGCGCCATCCCTATGATCTGATGCCCGGCCCCACCTCCTTGTAACAAGGGATCTGGGCGACTGTGCCAAGCAGTCAAGAACGGCGTTCTCGAGCATTTCCGTTTTTCTTCGAATCATGGAAATGCTCTATCTCTTTGTTTTCACACAATTCCGGACGCAAAACCGTTACACACTTTTGCTGGAATTGCTCTAACGCCCCGGCACCGCCTTCAGATAGGCGGCGATCGCCTCGCGGTCGGCGGCCGGCAGGCGGGCGATGTTCTGTTGGACGTCGACCATCTGGCCGCCGACGGAATCGAAATCGGGCGTGAAGCCGGTTTCGAGGTAGTTGGCGATATCCGCCTCGCTCCAGCCGCCGATGCTCTTGGAGGCCGGCGTGATGTTAGGTATGAGGCCCTTGCCTTCCGGGTTGGGGGCGCCGGCGAGCCACTGCTCGGCCTCAAAGCCGCCGAGCGCATCGCGCGGCGTGTGGCATTCACCGCAATGACCGGGACCTTCGACGAGATATTGCCCGCGCTTGATCTTGTCGTCGCTCTTTGCCAGCGCCACCCGCGGCTGATCGCTGAAATAGAGGAATTTCCAGCCGCCGAGCGCAAGTCGAATATTGTAGGGAAACGGCAGCTCATGCGGCGGTGCGACGTTGGCGCTCTTCGGCAGCGTCTTGATAAAGGCGAAGAGGTCGTTGACGTCCTTGTCGCTCATACGGGCATAGGAACCATAGGGAAAGGACGGGTAAAGATGCCGGCCATCCGGGCCGACGCCGCGTTTCATCGCATTGCCGAACGCGGCGAGCGTCCAGCCGCCGATGCCGGCCTTTTCATCCGGCGAAATATTCGGCACGTGGAAGGTGCCGAACGGGCTCTTCAGCGCCAGGCCGCCTGAAAGCGTCAGCTTGGCATCGCCTTCGGAACCGGGCGCGGCATGACAGCTGACACAGCCGCCCGCCCAGAAGACCGTCTGACCGTTGACCGGATCGGGCGCGCCGAGACCCGCCCAATGGCTCTCCGGCAGCGGATCGGGCGCGGTGACGAGATAGAAGGCGCCGCCGCCAAGGACGGCGACACCGATCAGACAGAGCAGTAACCGGACGAACCTGCGGACCATGCTCCGCCTCCCCTTTTGCCGAGATTTCCCGTGCGGAGCTGCAACCAGCCCTTACGGTCGGAGAATAAGATGATCCGCGCCGGCGGCAAGGCTGGCGCGGATCGCGTATCAAGTCCAGATCAAACGGCCTATCAATCCTTGAGACGATAGGCCTTGTGACAGCCGCCGCAATTGGCGCCGAGCGTATTGAGCGTGGCGCCGACGGCTGCAGCATCGGCCGGAAGCTGAGCGAGCGCGATTTCGGCATCGGCGGAGAGCTTTGCGGCGCGCGCCTTGAAGTCATCCATGTTTTCCCAGAGCTTCGGGTTGACCTCGGGATCATTCCTATCGCTGCCCGGCTTGAACTGATCGGGGAAAACCTTGGCCGTTGCGGCGATCGTCGTCAGCGCCGCTTTTACCGTCTCGGCATCATAGGGTTTCTCGCCCTTGGCGATAGCGCCCATGGCACCCGCCGAACCGCCGATCTTCTTCATCAGCGCAATGCGCGAGTCATGGGTGCCGTCGGCGGCGGTCACCGAACCCAAGGCTATGCCGGCCATCGCTGCGGCGGCAGCTACTGCTTTCCAATTCATCTGGTCCTCTCCATTTTCTCAAGGCCAAGGCGGCCGATGGCCAATCTGCACCGGGAGCATGACAAAATCCATGGCGAACGGCAGTCACGTTTTGGCGGATCACCATAAAAACAATGTGATACACGCAGGTTCAGGCAGTTTTCCAACCCTGCCAGAGGCTGAGCGCGGAGACCGCAACCAACAGCAGTCCGGCGCAGCGGCCGACGAAGGCCGTCGCATCGGGGTTTCCGACGAGAAGATCGCGGCTGCGGCCGGCGGTCATCGCCAGCGTGCCGTAAATGGCGAACTGGGTGGCGATCGTCATGGCCCCCATGATCAGGCCCTGCATCCAGACCGGGCCGTATTCCGGTTTCAGGAACTGCGGATAGACGGCGAACATGAAGATATAGGCCTTGGGATTGACCAGACAGGTGACGGCGCCCTGGCGGAAAGCCCGCCAGCCGGAGCCCGCCGTTGCCGGCCCGACCGCCTCGACGGTGATCGAACTGCGCATCAGCGAAATGCCGATCCAGATCATATAGGCGACTCCGGCAAAGAGCAGGACGTTGAACAGCTGCGGCAGCATGGTGACGAGCACGCCAACACCGGCCGCGCCGTAGGCCGAGTGCACTGCGCCACCGGCCATGATGCCGCCGGTTGCCGCCAGCCCCCGCCGGATACCGCCGGTCAGCGCATTGGCGAGCACGAAGAGCATGTCCATGCCCGGCACGATGATGATACCGAAGAGAAGGGTGAAGAAGAGCCAGAGGTTTTCGTGGTAATTCATGTCAGTTACCGCCTTGTCGTTCGGTGGGGCGTTTTGGAGACCCTAAGAGATTTCAATCCGATAGGCGGCTCTATACGCAAACCCAACTGACAGTGTATTGTCAGGAGCGTGAAGGATGGGAGGGGCAAAATGCGCAAGGCCTCGCGGCTTTTCGAGATCATTCAGATCCTGCGGCTCGCCAGAAAACCGATGACGGCGGCTGTGATGGCCGAGACGCTCGAGGTAACGGTGCGTTCGATCTATCGCGACATCGCCGCACTCCAGGCGATGCGCGTGCCGATCGAAGGCGGGCGCGGAATCGGCTATATCATGCGGCCGGGATTCGACCTGCCGCCGCTGATGTTTTCGATCGAGGAGATGGAGGCGATCGTGCTGTCGCTGGCGCTGCTCGAACGCACCGCCGACGAGGAGCTGAAGCAGGCGGCGCGCCGGGTCAACCAGAAGATCGCTGGCGCCGTACCGCCGCCGCTGCGCCAGGCAATGGACACCAAGGCGCTCTATGCCTGGGGCTCGATCGCGCAGCCGGCCGGCTTCGACCTTGCGATCGTGCGCCGGGCGATCCGCGACGAACGCAAGCTGATGCTCGCCTACCGCGACGAACTCGGCCGCGGAAGCGAGCGGACGATCCAGCCGATCGCGCTGATCTACTATTCGCAGACCGCCAACATCGTCGCCTGGTGTGAGCTGCGCCAGGCGATCCGCAATTTCCGCAGTGACCGGGTGGAGCGCTGCGCGGTAAGCGAGGAGTTCTTCAAGGGCGACGGTGACAGGCTGCGGGAATTGTGGACGAGCGGGTGGGCGGAGAAGGCTGTGGCGGGGTGATGGGCAGGCATTGTGCGAACACGTCTGGCGGCGTTTAAGACCCGAGCAGGAGGTCAATGTCATGCGGCCCGGGGAAGCGCACTTGTGCCTGGCAGTTCTTCGACGTCCGCCAAAGGACTGCCGACATCTGCCCTCTCCTCCTCTTCGGCCTTGAGCCGAGGATCCACCTTCGTCTCTATCAGCAGCGGGCATGGATCCTCGGCTCAAGGCTGCTCAAGGCCGAGGATGACGGAGGGTGGGATTGCGTTCCGCGAAACTCACCGTTGGAGCGTTGAGCGCTTCTTCGGAGAGGCACCCCGCATACCTTGGTTTTGTTCCTGTTATAGAGCCAGCGTCCGGCTCTCCTCGCGTCCGAAGCCGCGGATTTCGAGGCGATCGGCGTAGACCTCGACGATGGCGAAGGCGTTTTCGCTTTCAGTGTCGACCACGCCCTTGAAATTGACGAAGTGGCAGGCGCCGGCCATGCCGTAATTGCCGACATGGTCGTGACCGTTGAAATAGGCGACGACATGGCGCTCAGAGGCGAGCAGTGCGACGATGCGGTCGCTGTCCCACATGCCGTGTTCACTGGGCGGATGCACGGGATAGTGATTCATGACGATCACCTTTTCGCCCGCCTCGGCCGCTTTGGCGATTTCATCGGTCAGCCAGGCGAACTGCGCGTTGCTCAGCGCGGCATTCCAGCGATGAGCATTGCTGGCGCCGTTCTCCTCCAGCTCGGCCAGCATTTGCGCGGCAAGGGCGCGGTGCGGATGGCCCTCGGGCGGCGCGAAGGTGCTGACCTCGTTGCCGTCGAGCATGATGAAGCGCCAGCCGTGGCGGGAGAAGCTGTAATAGGGCGACGGCATGCCGAGACGTGTGGCGACTTCCGAGAGGTGCCCCGCGGAGACGGAGAAATCATGGTTGCCGAGCAGGAAGAGCGCCTCGTGCCTCAGCTTCTCATAGACCGGCAGGATCTCGTCGAAGCTCTTGAAGCTGCGGTCGATAACATCGCCGAGCGTCATGACGAAGCTCAAATCTTCGCCGTTGAAGATCTCGACCGCCTCGGCGACCTTGGCGAGGCTGTTGGCATAGTAGCGGTCCATGCCCGCATGCGGGGGGATTGCCGCATATTGCGGATCGGCGATGATGCCGAAGCGGAACAGGGGAAGAGCGGAAGAGGACATGGGGCGTGATTAGGAGCGGCCGGTGACAGGGGTGTGACGACGGGATGCGAAAACGAACACCCGGCGTTCGGGAGAACGCCGGGTGCAAGATCAAAGAGGCCGAGACATCGCCGCGGAAGCCTGCAAGTCCCGTGCCGCTTACTTCGTGGCTTCTTCGTAGCGTTCCAGGACGTAGTCCCAGTTGATCAGGCTATCGACGAAGGCCTCGAGGTATTTCGGGCGGGCGTTGCGATAGTCGATGTAATAGGAGTGTTCCCAGACGTCGACGCCGAGGATCGGAGTGGCGCCGTGAACGAGCGGGTTTTCGCCGTTCGGGGTCTTGGAGATTTCGAGCTTGCCGTTCTTGACGGAAACCCAGGCCCAGCCGGAACCGAACTGGGTAGCGCCGGCATTGGCGAAATCGGCCTTGAACTTGTCATAGCCGCCGAGATCGGAGGCAAAAGCCGCTTCGAGCTTACCCGGCAGCTTGTTGCCGCCGCCGCCCTTCTTCATCCACTTCCAGAAATGGATGTGGTTGTAGTGCTGGGCGGCGTTGTTGAAGAGGCCGGCGTTGGTGCCGAAGGACTTCTTCACGACCTCTTCGAGCGAGAGATCGGAAAGGCCGGCTTCGGCGGCGAGCTTGTTGCCGTTGTCGACATAGGCCTTATGGTGCTTGTCGTGGTGAAACTCCAGCGTTTCCTTCGACATGAAGGGGGCAAGGGCTTCGTAATCATAGGGAAGTTCAGGCAATTCGAAAGCCATGTCAGATCTCCTCTTGGCAATAGATTGCGTCATCGGCAGGTGAGGCGGAACATAGGAGGGGAATGGGGGAGAGGCAACCGGCGAAATATCAAAAAACGATCGGCCGGAGGAAAATTTGCCTCAGTTTCAGAGCTGGAATCGCACGCTCAAATCGCCTGACATGCCCGCCCGCAAAACCGCTTCGAGCGCAATGCACAACAAGGGAGATCCGAGATGTACAGGAATATAATCCAGCTTCCGGCCGCAGCCGCGCTTGTTTGTCTCGCCGGCGCGGCCCATGCCTCCTCCGACGAGGCCTGGCAGCAGTTCGCGGCCGATGTCGAGGCCAAATGCAGGAAGGCGGCGGTCGCGCTCGAAAAGCCAGCCGTCAGTGTCGATCCTTTCGGCACCGCCCATTACGGGCTCGCTTTGGTGACGGGAAAGCCGAAGGGCGCCAAGGGGCTTGTCGCCCAGATCTGCGTCTATGACAAGCAGGAAAAGTCGGTCGAGATCGGCAGCGCGATGGATGCCAAGAAGCTTGGGCTGGCGCCGGCCAAATAGCCGGCCGCGGTCACGGTTTGTGACGCCAGTCACCTTCCGGGCGGAACCCAAGCCCACCCTTAGGAGTTGAGGTGCCGGGTTTTTAGAGCGCCGCGCGTCTGTGAGAGGCGCCGAGGCGCTCTATGTTTGTGATAAATGCATGATCCTTTTCAAAAATTGATTCCGATTCTCGGGGGTTGTGCGCAGGAGGCTTAGGCATGTCGGAACTTCGCAACCGGGCGGAAGATCAGCAGAAAATCTATCAGCGCTGGGCACCGGTCTATGACCGCGTCTACCGCGGCATCCTGCGCGACGGCCACCGCAAGCTTGCCGCCCTTGCCGCTGCGGCCGGCACCGATATTCTGGAAATCGGCGTCGGCACCGGCCTGACGCTCGGGCACTATCCCAGCCGTTGCCGGGTGACCGGCATCGACATTTCCGAACATATGATTGCCCGGGCGCGCGAAAAGGTACGGCGCGAAAAGCTGCAGCATGTGCAGGCGCTCGAGGTGATGGATGCGCATGCGCTCGCCTTTGCCGACCAGTCTTTCGACGTGGTCTGCCTGCCCTTCGTCATCACGCTCATTCCCGAGCCCGAGCGGGCGCTGGACGAATGCGCCCGGGTGCTCAGGCCGGGCGGCGAGATCATCCTGGCGAGCAAGCTCGGCGACGGCGCCGGCCTGCAGGGCGCAATCGAAGCGGCGGTGGCGCCGCTGGTGCGCCACATCGGCTGGTCCTCCGCCTTCCGCATCCACCGCATCCTCGCCTGGGCCGAGCGTCGCGGCGATTTTTCCGCGGCCGATATTCTGCCGGTCTTTCCGAACGGCTTTTTCAAGATCGTCCGGCTGAAACAGCGCGGACTTTCCGCCTGAGCAAAAAAAAATCCCGCATCGCGGATTCTGATGCTACCGTTCGTCTGAGGGGACCGCATGACATCGGATATCTTCTTCTTCATCGCCGTCGGCTTCTGCGCACAGATCGTCGATGGCGCGCTCGGCATGGCCTTCGGCGTGCTGTCGACGACGAGCCTGCTGGCTTTCGGGGTGCCGGCGGCCAATGCCAGCGCGATGACGCATGTGACCGAAATGTTCACAACGGCGGCGTCCGGCCTGTCGCATGCCTATCACCGCAATGTCGACTGGCGGCTGGTGGCGCGGCTGGCGCCTGCCGGCATGATCGGCGGCGCAATCGGGGCTTATCTGCTTGCCAATATCGACGGCAAGGTGATCGAGCCCTTCGTATCGGCCTATCTGATCGCGATAGGCCTCCTGATCCTCTACAAGGCCTTCCGTCCGCAGATCCGGCGCGAGGTGCGCGACTGGGCTGTGCCGCCCGTCGGCTTTTTCGGCGGCGTTCTCGATGCGATCGGCGGCGGCGGTTGGGGTCCCATCGTCACCAGCACGCTTGTCGGGCGCGGTCACGACCTGAAGCGGGTGATCGGCTCGACCAATTTCACCGAATTCGCCGTGACCCTGACGATTTCGGTCACCTTCGTCGTGACGCTCGGCTGGTCTGAGCTCAATTCGGCGATCGGCCTCATCATCGGCGGTGTCATCGCCGCCCCTTTCGGCGCCATTCTCGTCAGGCGGCTGCCGGTGCGGGCGCTGATGGTGGCAGTCTCGATGGTCATCATCACGACGTCGGCAATACGGCTCCTGTAACCGCCTCAGCCGCGGTCAGAGATTCCGCCCGAAATAGACTTCTACGGATGTGATCTTGTCGCCGCGGAAGCGAAGGCTCTCCATATTGCCGAAGCTGCCGCCGTCCAGTTTTTCGGCGCGATAGCGGACGACTGCCTCGTCGCCGTCGACGGCCAGGAATTCGATGTGGATATCGCGAAAGAACGGTTCCTTTGGCCAGCAGCGCTCGAAATAGGTCGCCCGGTCGATATGATCGTCGCGCGGGCTGGAGAAGGTGAAATCCTCCGTCAGCATGGCGCCGACTTTATCCTTGCGGTCTTCGAGATAGGCGGCGTAGAGATCACGGACGGCCTGCTGCTTCGTGCGCATCTCGTTCATGGAATATCCTCCGATTAACTGATTGCATGTCACAATCAGTTGTCTTCTAGCACTTTTACCTGAGATGATCCAGATTCCGGCGCAACTGCGCAGCAGGATCGATGCCGAGGCAAAGAATGACCGATACGCAATGGGACGCGGCCAGCGCTGGAACGGGCTCGATCCACTGGAAGCGCAACCTCGCCGTCTCGCTGATCGGCTCCTTCACGACAATCGTGGCGATGACCCTGCTGCTGCCTTTCCTGCCGCTCTATGTCGAGGAACTCGGTGTGGCCGACCATGCTGCGATCGTGCAATGGTCGGGTATCGCCTATGGCGCCACCTTCCTGGCCGCCGCCCTCGTGGCGCCACTCTGGGGGCGGCTCGGTGACATTTATGGCCGCAAGCTGATGCTGGTGCGCGCCAGCCTGGGCATGACGGTGGCGATCTCGCTGATGGGCATGGCCGGCAATGTCTGGCAGCTGGTGGCGCTGCGCCTCTTCGTCGGCCTGGCCGGCGGCTATGCCTCCGGCTCGATGGTGCTGGTGGCGACGCAAACGCCGAAGGACCGCTCGGCCTGGGCGCTCGGCGTTCTTTCGTCCGGCATCATGGCCGGCAATCTCGTCGGACCGCTCATCGGCGGGGCGCTACCGCCTGTCATCGGCATTCGCGGCACTTTTCTGGCCGCCGGGGCCATGATCTTCCTCGCCTTTCTCGCCACCATCCTGCTGATCAAGGAAGAGAAGTCGCCGGCCCGCAAACAGGCGGCCAAAGCGAGCGGCGGCTGGAAATCAATCAGCGACAAGCGGCCTGTCGTCGCCATGCTGGCGACCGGCCTGCTGTTGATGTTCGCCAATATGTCGATCGAGCCGATCATCACCGTCTATGTCGCGCAGATCGTGCCTGATGCAACTGAGGTGACGATGATCTCGGGCCTCGTGATGTCGGCGGCGGCGCTCGGCAGCATTCTCTCGGCCTCCTGGCTCGGCAGGCTCGCCGACAGGATCGGCCACTGGCCGGTCATTGCAGGGGCGCTCGCCGCCGCCGGGCTGCTACTGATCCCGCAGGCCTTCGTCACCAGTTCCTGGCAGCTGATCGTCCTGCGCTTCCTGATGGGGGCCGCCCTCGGCGGGCTGCTGCCCTGCATCGCTGCCGTCATCCGCCACAGCGTGCCCGATAGCGCGGCCGGCAGCATTCTCGGGCTGTCGATCTCCTCACAATATGTCGGCCAGGTGGCCGGCCCCGTCCTCGGCGGCTTCGTCGGTGGCCATATCGGCATGCGGGCGGTTTTCCTCAGCACCGCGGTGCTGCTTGTCGCCGGTGCGGCCTATGCCTGGATAGTGCGGCCCAGAATGATCGAGGCCGGATCGGGATCAGCTGCGCGCGCTGCCGCAGATCAGCTCGACGCCTGAGCGGGCGATTGCCTCCAGCGTCTCGCGGCTGTCGCCGGCGCGGGCGCGCACGGCGAGCGAATGCATGACGGCGGAGGCGAGCCTTGCCAGCATCTGCGGATCGGCGCTCTCGGAAAGCTCGCCGCTTTCGACGGCAAGGCGAATGCGCTTTTCGATCTCGCCGTCGAAATCGCTGAGGCTGCGGCCGAGCACCTCGCGGACCCGTTCACGCTCGACCGCCTCGACGGTTGCCGTGCCGATCAGCAGACAGCCGCGCGCGGCGGTTTCACCGTGCAGATAGACCGCCAGCGCACCTTCATAGACGCGGGCGAGATTGTCGCGCAGCGGCAGCGACGGGTCGAGCGCCAGGGCCAGTGCATCCATGCCGTCCTGCCGATAACCCTCCAAAGTATCGAGATAGAGATCCTCCTTGTCGCCGAAAGCGCCGTAGAGGCTCGGGCGGTTGAGGTTGGTCGCCGCACTGAGATTGTCGAGCGAGGCGGCGGCAAAACCCCTGTCCCAGAAGACGTCCCGCGCCTTGGCGAGCGTGGCCTTGGCGTCGAAGGCCCTCGGGCGGCCGCGCTTTTTCTCATCCTTCATATTTTGTACCACTTCGCATTAAATTCTTGACGAAGGTTATTTTATGCGAAACAGTACAGATGTTCAATGACATCGGACAGGCGGGCACCGACCGCCTGCATGAGAGAGGAAATCGCCATGAAACTCTATATGAACGCCGCTGCCTGCTCGCTTTCGCCGCATATCGTCTGCCGGGAGCTGGGGCTTGATATCGAGCTCGTCGAGGTCGACCGGGAGACCCACCGGACGAGCGACGGCAAGGACTATCTCGCCATCAACGGCAACGGCTATGTGCCTGCGCTGATGCTCGACGACGGCAAAGTGCTGACCGAGGGACCGGCAATCGCGCAGTTCCTCGCCGACAGCGTGCCGCAAGGCGCCGCGATGCTGCCCGAGGTCGGCAACCTCAGACGCCACGAGGTGCAATCCTATCTGAATTTCATATCCGCCGAACTGCACAAGCCGATGGTGCTGCTGTTCGACCCGGCTTATGCCAGCGTACATGCGCAGATCCGCGCCCAGGTCGCAAAGCGGCTTTCCTGGCTGAGCGGCCGTTTTGCCGGACCCTACCTGACCGGCGAGGCCTTCACCGTGGCGGACGTCTATCTCTTCGTCTGCCTGAACTGGTCGCCCTGGACGGACATCAATCTCAAGCAATGGCCGGCACTGCACGGCTTCATGGCCCGTGTGGCGGCACGCCCGAAGGTGCGCGAAGCGCTACGGGCCGAGGATCTCGAGGCCTTCGATGCCGACGGCGTCTATTTTGCGCCGAATGCCTATCTCGCCTCGTCAGACTGGACCGGCGTGCCGGTGCAGCCGTAAACGCTCCTCAGAGCGCGTTGATTGCCACAGGCAGCGCGCGCTTATGGGCGGTGGCGCGATAGGCGGCGAGAATGCGGCGACGGGCGATCTCGCCGACCGGCCGGCCTTCGAGAAAATCGTCGATCTCGTCATAGCTGACGCCATAGGCTTCCTCGTCGGGGCGCAGCGGCCGCTGGTCTTCCAGATCGGCGGTCGGCACCTTGAAGATCAGCTCGTCGGGTGCGCCGAGCCGCTTGGCCAAGAGGCGGACGCGGCGTTTGTTGAGGCCGGCAAGCGGCAGAATATCGGCAGCGCCGTCGCCGAACTTGGTGAAGAAGCCCATGACCGCCTCGGCCGCATGATCGGTACCGATGACGAGGCCGCCGAGCGCACCGGCCAAAGCGAACTGGGCGATCATCCGCTGCCGGGCCTTGATATTGCCGAGAATGAAATCCTGCCGGCCGGCATCGGCAAAGGCAAGACCGCCATCTTGAGCGGCGGCCAGCATCGCATCCGCCGCCGCCTTGATGTTGACGACTATCGAGCGGTCGGGGTCGATCGTTGCAAGCGCCCTCTCCGCATCCGCCTCGTCCGCCTGGACGCCATAGGGAAGGCGGACGGCGATGAATTCGGCCGCATGGCCGCTGCCACGCAGCTCGCGCACCGCCTTCTGAGCCAGCAAGGCCGCCGTCAGCGAATCGACGCCGCCGCTGATGCCGAGCACGTAGCCGCGCATGCCCGAGCCGACGAGATAATCCTTGAGGAAAGCGGTTCGCCGTTCGATCTCCCGCTCAGGATCGATATCGGCGGCAACACCCAGTTCGCGGATGATCTCGCCTTGTTCGTCGAACAGCACGGTCATAAGCTCCTCCTCCCCGCTTACGGAATTCCGGCGCCACTATGGCGAAAAGATGGGAGAAGACGAAACCGTTTCGGGCAGACCTGCCATGCATCCACCGCACACCTACTTCACGATGGTGAACAGCTCCGCCGGATCGGCGAACCCCTTCAGCCTATGCGCCCCGACCGACACCACATCCCCTGCCCCGGCGTCCCGGCGGAACGGCGCTGACATCAGCAAGGCTTCTCCCAGTTCGCCGCAGGTGGTCTGGATGCGGCTGACCAGGTTGACGTCGCGGCCGATCAGGGTGAAGTCGAGGCGGCGGCCGGAACCGATATTGCCGTAGCTGACTTCGCCGTAATGCAGGGCGATGCCGGCCTTCACGCCGATGCCTTCATATTGGAAATGGTCGATCTCATCGAGCATGGCACGGGCCGCGGCAAGAGCGGCGCCGCAGGAATGGGCCGCGTCATAACCGGGGAAGAAGGCGAGCACGGCGTCGCCCATGAATTTCAGCAGTTCGCCGCCCTCGCGGGTGATGGCCGGCACGATCCTATCGAAATAGGCGTTGAGCAAGCCGAGCACGGTGCTGCCGGGCAGCCGGTTCGACAGCTCGGTAAAGCCGCGCAGATCGCAGAGCAGCAGGGCTGCCTCCATCGATTCGATCTCGCCCTGGCGGATGCAGCCGGCCAGAATCCGGCTTGCCGTCAGCGGACCGATATAGGTATCGAGAAGGCTGAGCTCGACCTGGCGAAGAATGCGCAGCTCGCTGGTGTTGCGCAGCGCCGGCAGGATTCGCTCGAGCACCTGACGCTCCGAGACGGTGAAACCGCCCGGCCGCCTGGTGCCGAAGACGGCGGCGCTGACCGGGCCGTCGACATTGCAGAGCGGCGCGATGACGAGCTGCATCAGGCCGCGATCGGCAAAGACATCGATATGCTGCCAGCGGCCATGGACGCTTCCGCCAGGCCCGACGATCAGCGGCTCCCTGGTTTCCATGACCTTGCGCAGCGGTGTGTTTGATATAGCGACCCGCGCGCCGTGTTCCCGGTCGTGGATCTCGACCGGCTCGCCCGGCGCCCAGGCGATGGTGCGGCCGATGAATTCCGGATGCAGCGTCATCAGATGCAGGGTCAACCGATCGACCGGCAGGCCGAGCGCCTGAAGCCGGCGGCCGAGGCCGGAAACGAGGCCGGCTTCATCGAGCGCGTGGCATTCGTCGCCGGAAAGCCACTCGATGATCGAGAGCAGCGCGCCTGTGCTGACGGCATGACCAGTGGTCTTTGGCTGAACCTGGCCGAGATCGGGAGCATGGATTGCTGATGTCATAGTGTTCTCCTCCCGGAGACGGGTTAGTGGGCGTCGCCGCCGGAGAGCTGACCCGGCTTTTCCAGCAACAGGCTTGCCAGCAGGGCGACGACGAGGGCGACGCCAAGCAGGAAGAAGGTGTCGCTGAAGGCCATGATATTGGCCTGCTTGCGTATCTCGAGCGCGATGGCGACGACGGCCTTGTGGCTGGCGAGCGCCTGATCGCTGACGCCATGGCTCATGAAATAACCGGTCAGCTTGGCGATGCGATCGCGGGTGGCTTCCTCGAAGACCGAGACCGAATGCGTCAGGATGTTCGAGTGGAACTGTTCGCGCTTCGACAGGAAGGTCTGCAGCGAGGCGATGCCGACCGCGCCGCCGAGATTGCGCATCATGTTGAAGAGCGCCGAGGCCGAACCGGCATTCTCCTTCTCGATGCCTGATGCGGCGATCGCCGAGAGCGGCGTGAAGACGAGCGCCTGGCCGACGGCGCGGACGATGTTCGGCCAGAAGAGCTGGTCGCTCGCATAGTCGCCGGTCATGTGCACATTCATGAAATTCGAGGCGGCGAAGAGGGCAAAGCCAACGACGATCAGCAGGCGGACGTCGAACCGCTTCATCAGGCGCGGCACCAGCGGGATCAGCAGCAGCTGCGGAATGCCGGTCCAGGCGAGAACCATGCCGATCTGCTCGGAATTATAGCCCTGGATTCGGGTGAGGTAGATCGGCAGCACGAAGACCGAACCGTAAAGCGCAATGCCGAGCAGGAAGTTGGCGACAATGCCGAAACCGAAGTTGCGGCGCAGCAGCAGGCGCAGGTTCAACAGCGGCTGGGCCGTTCTCAGCTCGATGACGATGAACAGGCTCAACGAGACAGCGGCGATAACAGACAGGCGGAGGATGAAATCGGAGCCGAACCAGTCTTCCTTGTTGCCCTCTTCCAGCACGGTCTGCAGGGCCGCCAGCCCGATCGCCATGGTGACGATGCCCGGCCAGTCGCCCTTGGACAGCAGTTTCAGATTCATCGGCGCCCGATCGAGCGAGGCCCAGAGCAGGCCAACCATCAGCGCGCCGGGCACCAGGTTGACGTAGAAGATATGTTCCCAGCCCCAGTTTTCGGTGAGGTAACCGCCGATCGTCGGGCCGATGGCCGGTGCGAAAGTGGCCGACAGGGCAAAGAGCGCCAGACCGATCGGCTGCTTGGCCTTGGGCAGCAGCGTGATGATGATGGTAAAGGCCATCGGGATCAGCACGCCGCCGGAAAAGCCCTGAATGGCGCGCAGGATGATCATCTGCTGCAGGTTAGCCGCGAAGGCGCAGGCGACGGAGAAGATCAGGAAGAGGATGGCGTTGGTGAGCAGATAGTTGCGCAGCGAGAAGACCCGCGCCAGCCAGGCGCTCAAGGGGATGACGACGATCTCGGCGATCAGATAGGAGGTCGAGATCCAGCCGCCGTCATCGGTGCCAGCGCCGATGGCGCCCTGAATATCGGCAAGCGAGGCATTGACGATCTGGATGTTGAGGACCGCCATGAAGGCGCCGAGCGTCGAGCCGACAACGGCCGACCACATGCGAAGCGGGCTCATGGCGGCAGGTGTGGCGGGCGCTGCAGCGGCGGGGCGCGCAAGCGAATTGCCGTTTGCGGCGATCTGAAGAGTGGCCATGACCTATCTCCTTCCGGCTGTTGCGGAATACTTTCTCAATGACGCGGTTCGGCGATATTTTGGGATGAGAAGGATCATCCAGCGTGGCTGGAGAATCCCGGCTCTTCCTCTCCGGAGGCCTGAGACGCCTCGCTTTGCGCAGCCTTGGTATCGACTTCGGGCTCGACCGACATGCCCGAGCGCAGCATTCCGCTCAAAGCCTCGTCGTCGATGACGATCTTGACGGGGATGCGCTGGACGATCTTGGTGAAGTTGCCAGTGGCGTTATCAGGCGGCAGCAGCGAGAATTCGAGACCGCTTGCCGGCGAAACGCTGTCGACATGACCCTTGATCGACATATCGGGAAAACTGTCGACCTTGATCTCGACCGACTGGCCGGGACGGACATAGGTCAGCTGCGTTTCCTTGAAATTGGCAATGACATAGACCGCGTGCAGCGGCACGACGGCCATCAGCTGGGTGCCCGAGGTGACATACTGGCCGACGCGGATCGAGCGGGCGCCGACCGTGCCGTCGACGGCGGCGACGATGTCGGTATAGGACAGGTTGAGTTCGGCCTGGTGGGCGGCCGCGGCCGCCCGGTCGCGCTCGGCAACCGCCTGGTCGCGCTGGCTCCGCAGCACCGGCACCTTGTTCTCAGCCGCAACGAGGGCAGCCCGGTCACGCTCGACGGCGGCAGCCGCCTGGTCGCGGGCCGACTGGGTCTGTTCGGCGCGCGACTGGGTGCCGGCGCCGTTGGTGATGAGGCGGGCCGAACGCGCGGCGTCGGAGACGGCAAAATCGAGCGAGGCCTGCGAGGCGTCGGTCGTCGCCCTGGCCTGCCCGATGACCGACTGCTGCAGGGCGATCTGGGCATCGATATTGGTGATGGCGGCCTCGGCCGCCTTCAGATCGGCTCTCGCCTGCGAGAGTGCGGCCTGGAAGTCGCGGTCGTCGATGCGGGCCAGCACCTGGCCTGATTTGACCACGTCGTTGTCGCTGACCAGCACCTGCCTGACATAGCCGGCGACCTTCGGGGCGACCGTGGTGTAATCGGCCTTCACATAGGCATCGTCGGTGGATTCGATGAAGCGGCCGACGGTCCAGTAGCGGTAGCCGAAATCGCCCGCGAAAGCGACGCCGGCAAGCAGCGCGGCGGCAATGACGGCGCGCTTGACGATGCTGCGGCCGGTCTTTTCAGGCGCTGCGACAACCGGGGTTTCGGCAGCGGGCATCGCAGGTGCCTCGGCGGCCGGCGCCCGGGCGGCTTCCTCGGCCAAAATCCGCTCGGCCTCTCCGGCACTTTCGAAATCCTGCTTGCGGGGTAGTTCGACCATCGTCTCTTCCTTCGTCTGGCGCCCCGTTTCGGCGAGGCTTGTGCGATGCGAGGAAAGATGCGCTCTGCCATTCACTTTGATAATCTGCTTATATCGGGAAGGATCATCAACTCTCAGCGGATAATCCGAGGGCAATATGGATCGGCTGACAAGCCTTGCAGTCTTTGGCCGGGTGGTGGAATGCGGCGGTTTTTCCGCCGCCGCGCGCCGGCTCAACATGTCCGTCACCATGGTCGGCAATCATGTGCAATCGCTGGAGGAGCGGCTCGGTGTCAGGCTGCTCAACCGCACGACGCGCAAGGTGAGCCTCACCGAAACCGGCAAATATTATTATGAGCGCTCATCGCAGATCCTCGCCGAGCTCGATGAGGCGGACAGGACGGCCGGCGCGTTGAGCACGACGCCGCGCGGCACGCTGAAGGTCTATACCAGCAGCGCCATCGTGCGTTTCCTGCTGCCCGTGGTCAGCGAATTTATGGAGCTTTATCCGTCGATCGCGCTCGATTTCAGCGTCGGCGAAGGGATGGTCGACATGATCGAGGATGGTTACGACCTGGTGATGCGCACCGTGCCGCCGCCGGACTCCTCGCTCATCGCCCGCAAGCTGACGCCCTGGCGCCATATGCTCGTCTGCTCGCGGGCCTATTTCGAGAGCCACCCGATGCCGAAGACGCCGGCCGAGGTCGCCGATCACAATTGCCTACAATATGCCTATTATCCTTATGGCGACGAATGGCGCTTCGAGGATGGCGATGGCAACAAAGAGAGCGTCAAGATCGGCGGCAACGTCGTCTCCAACAGCGCGGAGATGCTGCGTTTCCTGACGCTGAACGGAAAAGGCATCTTCCTGGCGCCGAGTTTCGTGGTGTTCGACGATATCGCCGAAGGGCGACTGGTGAAGATCATGCCGGACTACCGGCCGGTGGAATTCAACATCAACGCCGTCTATCCCAACCGCAGCCACCTGCCGACCAAGGTGCGGCTGTTTATCGATCTCTTGGCGGAGAGATTTGCGGAACATCGGAGGTGGATGACGTGAGGGGCAGCCATCCGGACTTTAGGCTGCCCTCACAGCAAGAAAATTGCCCCTCACCCTAACCCTCTCCCCGTAAACGGGGCGAGGGGACGTGCCCTGCGAGAGGTGCTTGCGCTTCGGGCGTTCGCCACTGCAATCGATTCACTGGATCGATTGCTCCCGCTTCGCGGGATCGTGGCTCACTCCTCACTCTCGCTTTTGCCGTGGGCCCAGTCCATGTAGAGATCCAGCGCCTTGCGGGTGACCGGGCCTTCCTGGAGGTTGCGGTCGTCGAGGCGGGTGACGCCGACGACCTTGGAATAGTTGCCGGTGGTGAAGATTTCGTCGGCGGCGAGGAAATCCTCGACGGAGAGGGTTGCTTCCGCGACGTCGAAGCCGGCCTTGCGGAGCAGGCCGATGACGCGGGCGCGGGTGATGCCTGCGAGGAAGGTGCGGTTGGCGGCCGGCGTCATCACCACGCCGTCGCGGACCATGAAGACGTTCGAAGAAGCGGTCTCGACGACGTTGCCGTTGAGATCGCGCACCAGCGCATTGTCGAAGCCGCGGCTGCGGGCTTCGGCGATCATGCGGCCGCTGTTGGGATAGAGCGAGCCGGTCTTCGCCTCGGTCATCGCCGTTTCCGGCGACGGGCGGCGATAGGGCGAAACGGTGAGGCTGGTGCCGGCATGGCCGCCCATCGGCGCCTCGAACAGGCAGAGCGCGAAGCGGGTCGATGCCGCATCGACGGAGACGATGCTGCCCGGCGCACCATGTTCGCCCCAATACATCGGCTTGATATAGATCGCCGTCGCGCCGTCGAATCTGCCAACGCCTTCCCAGGCGAGCGCGGCAATCTCCTCGGCCGACTTCACCGGCTTCAGGCCCATGGCGAGCGCCGAGCGGTTGATGCGCTGGCAGTGCAGATCGAGATCCGGGGCGATGCCGTCGAACCAGCGAGCGCCGTCGAAGACCGTGGAGCCGAGCCACATCGCATGCGAGGTCGGCCCGATCAGCGGCGGATTGCCGGGAAGCCATTCCCCGTCGATGTGGGTCCAGGTGGTGGAACGCGGTGATGTATCGACGGCCATTGCTGCTCTCCCTTGCGAATCCGGGAAAGCAAAAGCCCCGGCGGCAAGCCGGGTCAAGGACAAATCCCGGCCGGAAATACGGAAGCAAGAAAATGCCGGGGGACAGCGCCCGGCCGCAATATTCGTGCGCGACAGCTGCAGCGTCGGCGATGGGTACATCAGCAAAAATGATGGAATCTCTGTTGGAATGGCTGCCTGCCGCATGGCATCATGGACGATCGAGCGGAAAGACATGAAGGAGGACGCCGATGAAAGCCATGTATTACGAAGCCTTCGAGCAGGCGCCCGAAATCCGCACCCTGCCCGATCCGACGCCGACAGAGGATGGCGTCGTCATAGAAGTCGGCGCCAGCGGGCTCTGCCGCAGCGACTGGCACGGCTGGATGGGGCACGATCCCGATATCCGCCTGCCGCATGTGCCGGGGCACGAGCTTGCCGGAAAAGTCGTCGCCACCGGCCGCGGTGTGATGCGCTTCAAGGTGGGTGACCGGGTGACCGTGCCTTTCGTTTCCGGCTGCGGCCATTGCAGCGAATGCCATTCCGGCAACCAGCAGATCTGCCCGAACCAGTTCCAGCCGGGCTTCACCCATTGGGGCTCCTTCGCCGAATATGTGGCGATCGACTATGCCGACACCAATCTGGTGCACCTGCCCGATACGATCGACGATGCGACGGCGGCAAGCCTCGGCTGCCGCTTCGCCACCTCGTTTCGCGCCGTCGCCGACCATGCGCGCACCGGACCCGGCGAATGGATCGCCGTGCATGGCTGCGGCGGCGTCGGCCTGTCGGCGATCATGATCGCCACCGCCCTCGGTGCCAATGCGATCGGCATCGATATTTCGGAGGAGAAACTCGCCTTCGCCAGAGAGTGCGGCGCGGTGGCGACGGTCAATGCCTCAAGCGTTGCCGACGTGGCCGAGGCGGTGCGCGAGATCACCAAGGGCGGCGCGCATGTCTCAATCGACGCGCTCGGCCATCCCGTAACCTGCTTCAACTCGATCAAGAACCTGCGCCGCCGCGGCCGGCATGTGCAGGTGGGGCTGATGCTCGCCGAGCACGCGACACCGCAAATCCCGATGGCGCAAGTGATCAGCAACGAGCTGGAGATCTACGGCAGCCACGGCATGCAGGCCTGGCGCTACGACGCCATGCTGTCGATGCTGGCGGCCGGCAAGATCGCGCCGCAGAAGCTGATCGGACGGCGCATCAACCTCGAGGAGGCCGTGCCGGCGCTGATGGCGCTCGACAAGGCGGAGGCGACGGGCATCAGCGTCATTACGCGGTTTTCGTGAGGGCGCGCGCCACAAGTCCCTTCTGCCATCGGTTATGGCCCATCCAGGCGAATAGGCATCGAAAGCCGGGATTTCGGCTTGTCCTTGATCTTGATGATCAGGCGCGGATTGCTGTCGAGCTGGCCGAGGGCGGCAAAGACCGAGTGCCAGTGGATCGAGGTTTCGCCGAGGCTCCAGTCGCGACCGGCATCCTGCAGTTGGAGATGCTGCAGGCAGTTGCCGGCGGGCCCTGAGGCCCAATGCTTGCGGGTCCAAGCAGCGCGTTTTGCCTCTGAAGGTCTTTGCGACCTCATGAACCGCTTTCGCTCTCGCCGTCGAGAGTCAGCGCAGAACGGATGCAATCAAGCAAAATCTGTCCGTTGAACGGTTTTGTCAGGCAGCCAACGACATCAGCCCCCAACGCTGACGCGCCCATATTCTTTTCCGGGAAGGCGGTGATCAGAATAGTCGGAATGCTCTTGCCCAGCGCGACGAGCCTGCGGTGCAGATCGAGTCCGCTCATTCCAGGCATATTGATGTCCGTCACGAGGCAGGCCGTGCGGCGGACATGAGGAGATATCAAGAAATCATCTGCGGATGAAAAGGACTTGGCGTCAAATCCCATCGACCTCATGAGCCCTTTTATAGAGTCGCGCATCGACTCGTCGTCGTCGACGATCGCAATCAAAGGTCTCTTGGTTGACACTGCCGCCTCCCAACTTCGCCGACCGGCATTGTGCCGGATTAGCGTTGTGGCGCGCTTGAATGGATGGATTTAGTATCGAACGGTGACAAAGGCGTCGCAAGCTATACAATCGTATAGCGTGTCTAAGACTTGCGCGACGAGCACGGCATCGCCGGCCATCGACATGCCACGGCAGACAGTTGGGCGCGCAAGCGCTTTTAGGGCCGCCCGCATCTAGCCTTGTGGCCGAGATAATTATCACGCATTCTGGTGTGCGCAAGAAGACCCGTTTCGGCAATAGCGAAGGAGACAGGAGGAGTGTTCTCATCGCGTGACCGGCTCTATGCTGGTTGGCTTCGCCCGCTGCCGCTGCAGTGGGGGGCGATAGTATATATTCCCAAGATGTCGAATCAGCTTGGGAGTTCTGACAATTGACCGAGGCGCCAGCAACCATCATTGTCATCGATGATGACCCGGAGATCCGTGAGGCGCTTGGCAGTCTGCTGCGGTCCGTCGGCTTTGCCGTCAACCTCCTTGCTTCGGTCGGCGACTTCCTCAGGTCTGGGCGACCCAGCGGACCGACCTGTCTCGTGCTCGATGTCCGCCTGCCGGGGCAAAGCGGCCTTGATTTTCAGCTTGAGCTGTCGCGAGAAAATATTCAGCTGCCGATCGTCTTCATCACCGGGCACGGCGACATTCCCATGTCTGTCCAGGCGATGAAAGGCGGCGCCGTCGAGTTCCTAACGAAACCGTTCCGAGACCAGGATTTGCTTGACGCCGTTCACGTCGGCCTGGCGCGTGACCGCGTGTGGCTTGAAAATGAAAGGTCATTGGCGACGGTGCGCGCCCGTTTCGATAGCCTGACGCCGCGGGAGCGCGAGGTGATGGCTTTGGTGGTGACCGGACGGCTCAACAAGCAAATTGCCAGCGATCTAGGCGTGAGCGAGATTACCGTGAAGGTTCACCGCAGCCAAGTCATGCAGAAGATGGGTACCAGATCCCTACCCGAACTCGCTCGTATGGCTGACAAGCTGATGCTCGCGCAGGGAAAGCCGCAAACGCACTCGTAAGGGTCTTGGCTGCGCGTATAGGTTCCCCCCTCCTCATTGGTAATCGATCCGTCCTGGTGGCCAATAGCGCCGGCGGGAGCCCTCCTCTATGATGCAGGCTCCTTTCCTCTTCCACCTCCTCCCGGGCCGTATCGTCCCGATCGGCCAGCCTTGAGCCTCCCTACCCCGGGGAGGCTCCTTTTTGGACTCAGAGCCGGCAGACACTTTCGACGTCAACACCGACAACGAATCGCAACTGACGGTACGACAGGCACGAAGCAAGCCGACGTTGGCGATTTGCTGGCCTTTTATCTTCGGCGACACCGCGGCCGTACCACCTGCCGACTTGCTGGGTTAGACTAGGATAGAGACTGTCGGCCCAGTCGCTGTCGGGCCCCGGATCACGTCGCCGATATGTCAACCGCAGAGCGGAGTTCGCTGATGGGTATCGGTGCCGGTATTCCAAAGTAGCCCAAGACGAAACCACAGTATAATTTCCCGTCGTCCCTTCCATTGCTAGTCTACACGTTGCCTCGGGACAGACAGGCGGCGAATCCCCCCGTTGCTACCACCAAGCTTCGGCGCCTCCTCCATCCGAAGCTCTGCGGGTCCACGACCCGCCTGACCGCCCAGCAGCCGTTGGGCGGTCTTTTCGTAGCGGTGGACCACGTATCGAGCGGGTGGGTGATGGCCGCTCGTTGTTGGGACGAACAGGCGAGATGTGGTAAGAAAGTGGGGGAAGTGGTCCGGTTCGTCATGTGCCCGCTTTGGCCAATTTGACGGACGGATTCCCGAAACGAAAGTGGCAGTGCCAGATGCGACAGGCGAGATGACGAAGTCGGCAAGCAAGCACATCCTCTTTCTTCGGTGTTGCTGGAGATGGGAATTTGGAGGTTCTTTGGGAGGACGGTGATCGCGTATTCCACCGGGAACGGCGCCGGGGTGCCGACGGCAAGTGGAACCCGGTACTGGTCGTGCTTTCGACGATCGAATACCCGGCGTCTTCGAACCTCAACCGCCTCGACCATGAATATGGATTGAAGGATGAGCTCGATAGCGCATGGGCGGTGCGACCGCTTGAATTGGTGCGCGAAGGCGGCCGGACCATGCTGGTGCTTGAAGATCCGGGCGGCGAGCCGCTCGCCGGGCGGCTCGGAATGGCAATGGAAACGGAGCTTTTCCTGCGCCTCGGGGTCGGCATCGCCGCTGCGCTCCGTGGGGCCCATCAGCGCGGTCTCGTCCACAAGGACATCAAACCGGCCAATATCCTAGTAACGGGCACGGGCGCCGAGGTGCGGCTAACAGGCTTTGGGATCGCCTCGCGCCTCTCCCGCGAGCGGCAGACGCACGAGCCGCCCGAAGTGGTCACCGGAACGCTCGCCTATATGGCCCCCGAGCAGACCGGGCGCATGAACCGCTCGATCGATTCTCGCAGCGACCTTTATGCGCTCGGTGTGACGCTCTACGAAATGCTCACCGGCAGCCTGCCGTTCTCCGCCTCCGACCCGATGGAATGGGTGCATTGCCACATTGCACGGCAGCCGACGCCGCCCAACGAGCGGGTGGCGGATGTTTCACCGGCAGTCTCGGCCATCGTCATGAAGCTGCTCGCCAAGACGGCCGAGGAACGATACCAGACGGCAGCCGGCGTCGAGCACGATCTGAGCCACTGTCTCAGCCAATGGGAAATGCAGCACCGGATTGACACATTCCCGCTCGGCGAACGCGACATCCCGGACCGCCTGCTGATTCCCGAGAAGCTTTACGGGCGAGAGCACGAGGTCGAGATCTTGCTCACTGCCTGCGACCGCGTGGTGTCGAGCGGCGCGCCGGAGTTGGTGTTGGTCTCTGGCTATTCCGGCATTGGCAAGTCGGCGGTTGTCAATGAACTCCACAAAGCTCTGGCGCCGCCGCGCGGCCTTTTTGCGTCCGGCAAGTTCGATCAGTATAAGCGCGATATTCCATATGCAACCCTGGCGCAGGCGTTTCAGAGCCTTGTCCGGGAGCTTCTCGCGAAGAGCGACGCCGATTTGGCACTCTGGCGCGAGACGCTAAGGGAGGCCCTTGGACCGAACGGACGGCTGATGGTCGACCTCGTCCCCGAGCTGAAGCTCGTCATCGGCGACCAGCCGCCGATCGCCGAACTTCCGCCGCAGGAGGCGCAACGGCGTTTCGAGCTGGTATTCCGGCGGTTCATCGGTGTCTTCGCCCAGCCGGAGCATCCGCTGGCGCTGTTCCTCGACGATCTCCAGTGGCTCGACGCGGCGACGCTCGATCTGCTTGAAGATCTCTTGACCCGGCCGGATCTGGAACACCTGATGCTGGTTGGAGCCTATCGCGACAACGAAGTCACCGCCGCCCATCCGCTGATGCGGAAGCTTGACGCGATCAAAACCGCCGGCGGCAAGGTAGCGGAGATCACCCTTGCGCCGCTTAGTAAAGACGATCTCCGGCAGTTGATTGCAGATACGCTCCACTGTCAGACCGATCGTGTAGCCCCGCTCGCACAAATGATGCTCGACAAGACCGGCGGCAATCCGTTCTTCGTCCGTCAGTTCCTATTTTCGCTCGCCGAAGAGGGAATGCTCGCCTTCGATCATGACGCGGCATGCTGGTCCTGGGATCTCGGGCGCATTCACGCCAAGGGATACACCGATAACGTCGTGCACCTCATGGTCGGCAAGCTCGAACGCCAGCCGCCCGAAACGCGGGAGGCGCTGCAGCAGTTCGCCTGTCTTGGAAACATGGCCGATATTGCGACGCTTTCGCTCATCCTCGGGATAGCGGAGGAAGATGTCGCCGGCGCCTTATGGCCTGCCGTCGCTCATGAACTGCTAGAACGGTTGGCAGACGCATACCGGTTCGTCCACGATCGCGTTCAGGAAGCCGCCTATTCGCTAATCCCGGAGGAGCGACGCGGCGAGTTGCACCTCCGCATTGGGAGGCTGCTTGCGGCGAAAACTGCGCCGGAGCTGATTGACGATTATGTTTTCGAGATTGTCAGCCAGCTCAATCGGGGAGCCGAACTGATCACCTCAACTAAGGAGCGCGAGCAACTGGCCGAGTTCAATCTGCGGGCCGGCAAGCGCGCAGCGGCGTCGACGGCATACGCCTCGGCACTCAACTATTTTGTTGCAGGCACGACGCTGCTGCCGGAAGACGCGTGGGAGCGCCAGCGCCAGCTGACCTTCGCGCTTGAGCTGAACCGAGCCGAATGCGAATTCCACCTTGGCGCGCTGCCGGACGCGGAAGAGCGATTAGCACAGCTTTCCAATCGTGCTGTCTGCTCCGACGACCAGGCTGCTGTCGCCTGCCTGCGAATCGATCTCTATGCTGCGCTCGGTCAGACCGGCAGGTCGGCCGCGGTCGGTCTCGACCATGTGAGGCAACATCTCGGAATCGACTGGGCGCCGCATCCGGCCGACGAGGAGGTTCAACGAGAATACGACCGAATATGGTCGCAACTCGGGAGCCGCGCGATCGAGGAACTCATTGATCTGCCGTTGATGAGCGACCCAGCATCCTCCTCGACGCTGGATATTCTCACCCGGCTCGTTGGGGCGGTATGGCATACAGATGCGAATCTGGCTTGCATGGCAATCTGCCTGGCTGTGAACCTGAGCCTCGAGCGAGGCAACAGCGACGGCTCGTGCTACCATTATGTGTCGCTTGGCTATATTGCCGGACCGCGCTTCGGCGACTATGAGGCTGGATTCCGGTTTGGTCAGCTAGGCTGCCGTCTGGTCGAAAAGCATGACCTGAAGCGCTTTCAGGCCAGGACTTACAAAGACTTCGGGGCTCACGTCATACCGTGGACGAGACACGTCCGAACCGGCCGCGAGATCTTGCGGCGAGCGCTTGACATCGCCAACCAGAGCGGCGACCTCACGTTCGCCGGATACAGCCATGTCAGTTTGAACTCGAACCTGCTGGCGGCTGGCGATCCGCTTATGGAAGTGCAACGCCAAGCGGAGATTGGCCTCGCGTTCGCGCGGGAGGTGCGGTTCCAGTTTGTAGTAGACCTCGCCAGCGCGCAGCTCGGACTCGTCCGGACACTGCGCGGGTCGACCCGAAAATTCGGCTCCTTTGACGACGACGGATTTGACGAACGTGAGATCGAACATCGGTTTTCCGAGAATCCGAATCTTGCGGAAACCTGTTACTTTGTCAGAAAACTGCAGGCGCGGTTCTTTGCCGGCGATTATGAGGCGGCGGTCGATGCCTCATTGCGGGCGCAGAGGCTGCCATGGACATCGGTGTCCCATTTCGAGGAAACGCCGGAGCATCATTTCTACGGTGCGTTGGCCCGCGCCGCATGCTGCGACTATGCTGTGGCTGAGCCGCGGGCGCGGCATACGGAGGCTCTGGTTGCCCACCACCGACAGCTTCAGATCTATGCGAAGAATTGCCCGGAGAACTTCGAGAACCGAGCCGCGCTGGTCGGCGCCGAAATAGCACGCCTCGAAGGGCGCGAAATCGACGCGGTGCGTCTTTACGAACAAGCGATCCGCTCGGCGCGCGCAAACGGCTTCGTTCATCACGAAGCCCTCGCATATGAACTCGCCGCCCGCTTTTATGCGCAGGGAGGCTTCGAGGATTTCACAGGTCTCTATCTCCGCAATGCGCGTGGCTGCTATCGGCGCTGGGGCGCCGACGGTAAAGTGCGGCAACTTGACCAACTTTATCCTGATCTGAGAGGGGAAGAGCGCGCTCCCTCTCCGACAACCACCATCGGCGCACCGGTCGAACAACTCGATCTCGCAACCGTTATCAAAATCTCGCAAGCTGTGTCGGGCGAGATTGTGCTTCAAAAGCTGATCGACACTGTCTTGCGCACCGCCGTTGAGCAGGCGGGCGCCGAGCGCGGCTTGTTGATCCTGCCGCGTGGCGGTGAGTCACGGATCACGGCAGAAGCCACGACAGGCGGCGAAACGGTCGTGGTGCAGATGCGTGACGAGATCGTGACAGGGATCATCCTGCCGCAATCGCTCCTTCATTATGTCTTGCGCACAAGCGAAAGCGTGGTTCTCGACGACGCCATAGCTCAGAATCCATTTTCCGCGGACCCCTACATTTGTCAGCACCGTACTCGTTCTATTCTCTGTGTGCCGTTGCTCAATCAGGGACAAATTGCCGGGGTACTCTATCTCGAAAACAACCTCGCCCCTCGGGTCTTCGCGCCGGCCAGGATCGCGGTGCTGAAGCTGCTCGCCTCTCAGGCGGCAATCTCACTGGAGAATACCCGGTTGTACAGCGATCTCGCTGAACGCGAAGCCAGGATCCGTCGCCTGGTCAGGGCCAACATCATCGGAATCGTTATCTGGGATATCGAAGGTCGCATTCTTGAGGCCAACGATGCGTTCCTCCGCATGGTGGGATACGACCGAGAGGATCTTGCCTCTGGTCGGCTATGTTGGACGGAACTGACGCCAGCCGAATGGCGCGACCGCGACGCACGGACCATCGCAGAGCTGAAGTTGATCGGGGCAGTCCAACCGTTCGAGAAGGAGTACTTTCGGAAAGATGGCAGCCGTCTGCCCGTGCTGATCGGCAGTGCCCTATTAGAAGAAAGCAGGAACGAAGGTGTCTCTTTCGTCCTCGATTTGACGGAGCGCCGGCAGGCGGAAGAGGCGTTAAGGGAGAGCGAGGGAGCCCTGCGCGAGGCGCTGCGGCAACTGGCCCATGCAAATCGCGTCGCCACAATGGGGCAGCTCACAGCATCCATCGCCCATGAAGTCAATCAACCGCTCGCCGCTTCGCTCACCAACGCCCAGGCGGCCTTGCGTTGGCTCGGTAGCCATCCGCCGAATCTGGAGGAAGTGGCTCAGGCGCTCGGCCGGATCGTCGATAACGCCAATCGAGCCGGCGATGTCATTGGCCGGATCCGCGCCTTGGTCAAGAAGGAGCCCCCTCGCAAGGGGCAGTTCGACCTCAATGAAGCCATTCATCACGTGATTGCCTTGACCGGCAGTGAAGTGCTCCGGCAAGGCATCACGCTGCAGACCGAATTCGCGACGAGCCTCCCGTCCGTGGAAGGAGATCGCGTCCAGGTGCAACAGGTGGTCCTTAATCTAATCATGAACGCCATCGAGGCAATGAGCGACATCGATGCGGAAGAGCGCGAGTTGCTGATCAGTACGGAGACAGGGGCCTCAGGAGGTGTGGTCGTCGGGGTACGCGACACGGGTCCAGGCCTGGACCCGCAGACCATGGACCGTCTTTTTGAGGCCTTCTACACGACAAAATCCAGCGGCATGGGTATGGGCCTGGCGATCTGCCGTTCGATCATCGAGGCTCATGGAGGCCAAATGTGGGCCACCGCCAATGACCCTCGTGGGGCACTGTTTCTGTTCAGCCTGCCTCTCCAACGAGATGAGACCATGGGAGGCGCAACGCCAGCCGACGAAATGGCGGTGTTGGGAAACTGTGTAAGACCAGCACCCGGCTGAAGAACTCGTAGAAAGTAAGTCTCTGAGAAGTCTGAAGGCCTTAGGAAGGGTCTCTCGTCTCCATCACGAGACGAACGAGGTGCCGGAGCTGGATTCACCTTTACGACGCCGCGATCGGGCCGATGGGGTGGTGGAGAGCATCAACATGTCTGCACCAGCTGCCGGGCACCAAGCTCGATGATCCTCAATTCTGGATCCAAGACGCGGCTCGGGCTCAATGCATGGTCGCGGAAATTACCGATGGGGTGAGATTCCCGAGGTCGTCGAGGAGACGGACAAGCCCGGCGGAGTAGCAAAAAAGACTGAACTGGGTTCCAGTAACGTATAGGGTAAAGACAGATCTCGAGGCGTGCAAAGCTTGTCCCCAGGGACACTCGATCGTTTTGCGCGGCATGACGGAAAACATCATCAAATGAGCCTCCAAGTCTGTCGTCGGCCGTGATGAAATGTCTGGCGGCATGTGGAGCGGAGAGCCCGGAGCCCAAGGTCCGGCTTCCCCATATGCGCTGGGAAAAAGCGTCAATGGGACCAGCTCGATTTGGATGCGGTGGAGGTCATGTGTCATGGTGTCAATCCTTAGAAAGAACGCGGAGGAGCGAAGAGGCAAACGGTCCGCCCCATCGGCTCGCCGGCCACCTATCGTTGGCGAACCGGCCTCAAGTCTGTTCTTGATGCTGGCATCACGAGGCGTGATGAACTCCTTCGCGCGCCTGATGACATTGCCGCGCGGGAGAAAGCACCTTGACCGTAACAGTACCCTACTCGACCTGCTATTAATCTTGGGGAAGGATCGGGTAGCGAAGAGAGGGGGATGCCTTATACAGGGGTTTAGGAGGCTCACGTCGGGCCTGCTGCCGAAAATCAGACACCACCCGCTCCTTGCCGATGAGAATGCCCTCGGCCGAGCCGAGCATAGCTCCCTAGGAGCCCGCCTGATGCTGCCTCCGTATAACTTGCGCATACGCAAGTATGATGGCGGATCTACGCTGCTTGTTTTACCTTTTGCTCATGAGTGCTGGCTCCCTCAGGCTGGTCATGTTGGCATCGGCGTCGGCAGCCATTCACCGACGTTGGAACGATGGCCAATTTTCAGGTTCCAAAACCGTTAGGAAGGGACGCAGAATGCCGACGGTATCTCCGACTCCTATCACGCCTCCAGGCGAGCACGTTGTTACCGCCCGAGAAGCGCTTGAGCCCCTCTACGAGAGACTTGAGCTTCACACCGACGCCACCCTGCTGTCGGCGGCAATGGAAGCCGGATGGCCGGCCGACGAGGCAACGAAGGCGCTGGCCGCCCTTAGATTCCAGGACGCCCTCGATATTCTTGGCCGAGGGAATTGAGGTCCAAGCATATCGATGCATCGCCCAACGGCCGAATGAGAGGGATTATCCGAAATTGGATAGCAGATGCCACCGCAACCGAAAGCGAAAAAGTTACGCGCTTTCGGACGCAGATAGGGCCTTGGCAGTGGGTTGGGAACCCTGGGTTTGCCGTGCTCAGTCACGCCAACGCCAATTTTGATGATCATCCAAACGACGGCTGCATTCTCCACAGCGAATTCAGTTTCAGCGTCCAAATGAACGCACTTGTCAAAAGACGTCGAGATCAACGTTTTCAGTCTGTCGGAGCGCCATGCGAGCACGCCGGTCATCGACCATTGCTTCTAACATCGTTCGGCAAAACTCCAGAGGTTCTCTTGGTTGCCACGATTTAGTAGATCGACCAAGTTTTCGGCCTCCTCGGCGGTGAGCATGTCCATGACAAAACCATCGATGATGGCCGGCTGGCCGATGACCTTATCGAACACAGTCCAGTAAATATTGAGGTTCTTGCAACAGCTATATCTCTGCGCTGCCATCGTGAACGGCCTCCGTGTGGTAACGACTTTCGCCAATCTTGAGCGGTCTAAAAGACATGACTGCCCGGCGGCTCTTGGACATCTGCGAGGCTCGTGACGCCAGTCGCCAGCTCGGCAGAGGAAGAGGGCCCGCATTCAGCGGATGGTAAAGGAACCGTTGCACCACAAAGAGTTAGGCGGCTCGTTGCCTTTAAGAAGGCGCTCACAATAGAGCATTTTTGTACCCGCCGATGAAGAGATGCATTGGAATCAGGAATGCTATCTATTGGTATAGCCTTCCAAAAGCTCGCACCGTCCTCCCTTGACGGCGAGCGGCACGTGGTGCCGCGGCTTGCACCTAGTTCCGCTCGAAGCTGTCTGGATGACCAATTCTAAGCGGCCTGCTGCCAGCCAAAAGTCTTGCACGTTCGGACTTCGGTGCTGCTTTATGCACTGGTCGCCCAGATGCGGCTGATCTCATCCCTGCGGTCGTGGACGCGGCCGCACTGGCAATGGCAAGGATCGTCGAAACCTGTTGACGCCCAATCGCTCGCTCCCCGAAATCAGGGACCTTGCCCGTTCCGGCGCGATGAACTTTCTCCTCGATTTTGGCAAGGCCGCCGGACAGAATTGGCGACAGGGCGCCTGACTCCCCGACGATAGGATTTTGTGAACTCGGCGGCAAAGCTATCGCCAGCTTTTGGCGCACACCAGATGCGAAAGAGGCGCGATTGCGGCCGCACCTCTACGCCGCCGTACGTCGATTGGCGATAGCCGGAATTTCCCCCACAATTCTCAAATTGAACGCGGTGCTGCCCCCATTTTCAAAACTGTCACATCGAAACACTATATGGATTTTCGCCGGCGCCTCTTGCGCCGAAAGCCTTTCACCGCCAAAATTGTGCCATGCCTGACAGCGACCCATCCAGTACAAGCTCCGCCCGCTCAAACCGAGACATTTCGCCCCAAGATGCCGGCGATCACTTCAGGCGGCATGACAAGGTCCGCCGCACCTCGGTTCGATCAGGGCTCGCGCAGAGAAGGTCGCTTGTGAAAGTTTTGCCGATAGGCGATGCCTTGATATAGCGTCTCGTCGCGCGCCTCGCTGCGTCGCCTCCCGACTGCGGCATTACAACCTCAACGAATAGGGTCCCTGTGTTTCTGGAAATTGGAATTGTGGCGTTTCTCACCATCCTGAATGGTGTGCTCGCCATGTCTGAGCTCGCCGTCGTGTCGTCTCGGACAGCTCGCCTGAAGGTTCTCTCCGACAATGGCAGCAAGGGTGCGGCCCAGGCCATCAAACTTGCCGAACACCCCGGCCGCTTTCTCTCCACGGTTCAGATCGGCATCACGCTGGTCGGCGTTCTCTCAGGCGCCTTCTCAGGGGCCACCCTCGGCGGCCGTCTGTCCGGATGGCTGGAAGCACAGGGAATGTCATCGGCGGCTGCCGACGCTGTCGGCGTCGGTTCGGTCGTCGTCGCCATCACCTATCTTTCGCTCATCGTCGGCGAACTTGTGCCAAAGCAGATCGCGTTGCGGGAACCCGAAGCCGTCGCGGCGAAGGTCGCACCCGCCATGGCGGTGCTTTCAAAAATCGCCTTGCCCCTGGTATGGCTTCTGAACGCCTCCGGAAACCTGGTTCTCAAGCTGCTGGGCCAGACAGGAAAAAGCGGCGATAACGTCTCCGACGAGGAGATCAAAACAGTTCTGGCCGAGGCGCAGTCCGCCGGCGTGATCGAAAGCGAAGAGTCGGCGATGATTTCAGGCGTCATGCGGCTGGCGGATCGCACCGCCCGAGCGCTGATGACGCCTCGGCGCGACGTCGAAATCATCGATATCGACGACAGCCTTGACGAGATTCGCGAACAGTTGCACCGGACGAAGCGGTCCCGGCTGCCCGTTCGCAAGGGCAGTTCGGACGAGGTGATCGGCATTCTTCCGGTCAAGGATTTCTACGATTCGATGTCCGAACACGGCAGCGTCGATATCAAGGCCCTAACGCAAGACGTTCCTGTGGTTTCAGACCTTTCAACCGCCATTCATGTGATCGAAGCGATCCGGAAATCGCCGGTCCACATGGTGCTGGTTTTTGACGAATACGGCCATTTCGAGGGAATTGTTTCGTCGGGCGACATTCTGGAAGCGATCATGGGCGCTTTGCAGGAGGGACCCGTCGACGAGCAGGCCATTGCTCGCCGGGATGACGGCTCCTACCTTGTGTCCGGCTGGACGCCGATCGACGAATTCGCCGAGTTCCTGAATCTCAAGCTCGATGACGATCTCGAATATCAGACCGTGGCCGGCCTGGTGCTGGAAGAACTGAAACATCTGCCGGAACTGGGTGAGAGCTTCACGCGAGACGGATGGCGCTTTGAAGTCATCGATCTCGACGGCAGGCGCGTGGACAAGATACTTGTGTCTGCGGCGTGAAAGCCGGCGCCTTGTGATCGTCGAGCCTCATCGACATGATCGGCATCCGCCACGGAAAATGTGGCCCGACATCAGGAGGTACCGCCATGGCATGGTCCGCCAGCCAATATGTGAAATTCGAGGACGAGCGCACGCGACCGGCGCGTGACCTTCTGGCCCAGGTGCCGCTGCGGAGCGTCGGCCGCGCCGTCGACCTCGGCTGCGGGCCTGGCAATTCGACCGAACTCATCATCGAACGATATGGCGCCGAAGGCGTCTCCGGCCTCGACAGCGACGTCAATATGCTGGAGGCGGCCCGCAAGCGGCTTCCCGGCTCCGCCTTCGTCGAGGCCGATCTCGGCAGCTGGCAGCCGACAGAGCCCGCCGACCTGCTCTTTGCCAATGCCGTCTTCCAGTGGCTTCCCAATCACCTCGACATTTTCGAGCGGCTGATGGACGGCCTTTCCGAAGGCGGCGTTCTTGCCGTGCAGATGCCCGACAATCTCGGCGAACCCTTGCATCTGGCGATGGAAGAAACCGCCCATGCCGGCCCCTGGAAGGCCGCTTTCGAAGCAAAGAGCGTGCGTCGCCAGCCGCTGGCACCGCCGTCCACCTATTACTCCAGGCTGATTGCCAAGGCGGCGCGCATCGATATCTGGCACACCATCTACAATCATCCGATGGCCGACGCTGCGGCGATCGTCGAATGGGTCAAGGGAACCGGGCTGATGCCCTATCTCGCCCATGCCGGCGAAAGACATCGCGAGGCTTTCCTGGCCGATTACCTGGAACGGGTGGAAAGGGCCTATCCGAAGCTGTCGGACGGGCGGGTGCTGCTGCAGTTCCCGCGAATTTTTATGGTGGCGGTGAAGAAATGATCGGTTGCGGCCGGTATGTTCACCTCTCGGGCTATTCGCACAGATTGCCCTAGTCCGTTTGACGCGAGCGCTTTTGAGCAGTCAGCCCGCCAACAGCGCATCCAGTTGGGTAATCTCAGCTGCGGTCAGGCTGATACCTTTGGCTTCCGATTGGATGCGCGCGGCGAAGCGGCGCTGCGACGGAAGCCGCGCACCTTGTCCGACGATCGTTTCGAAGAGCACTTCGGCGCGCGCGAACGGATCGCCGGGGCGGCCTCTGGCGAAGGCTTCGGGCGACATTGCAATGATCAGTTCGCCATGGAACGGCGCCAAGGTCGTCGTGCCGAGGTAGTCTAGAACCTCGGGGCTGGTGAGATCGCCGATCATGATGCCGGCGAGCAACTCTATCATGGTGGCGATGGCGGACCCCTTGTGGCCACCGAAAGGCATCATTGCACCTTCGAGCGCAGCAACCGGGTCAGTGGTTGGGTTGCCGGCAGCGTCGATCGCCCAACCTTCCGGCAGTTGCTTGCCAGCGCGGCGGTACAGTTCGATCTCGCCGCGCGCGGCCACCGAAGTGGCAAAATCGAACACATAAGGCGGCTGATCCTTACGAGGCCAGCCGAAGGCAAACGGATTGGTGCCGAGCAGAGGCTTGCTGCCACCGGATGGGGCAACCGTTGCGTAGCTCGGGCACATCACCAATGCTGCCAGACCGTGCGCGGTCACCGCCTCGACCTCTGGCCACAGGGCCGAGAAATGCGAGCAATCGTTGATGACCATCGCAGCGATGCCAAGCCGCTTAGCGCGCTCCGCCAGTGCGGGTACGCCGAGTTCAAACGCCGCATTGGCGAAACCGCCCTGCGCATCGACCCTGACGATGGCGCTGCCGTCATCCGGCGCGAGAGCAGGAACGGCATCGGGCTTCACCTTGCCGGCCTTTACCGTGCGCAGCGCACCCTCGATGCGGTAAATTCCGTGCGACTTGCAGGCATCGCGTTCTCCGGCCACGATAACATGCGCCAGAGCCGCCGCCTGGATCTTGTTCAACCCTGCGCGCTCGAAGATGGCAACGACTCGATTCTGCAGGCCTTCGACGCTCATCGTAACGGCTTCAGTCACGCAATTCTCCATCCGAGATCAAGTTCGCTTTCACCTGCCCTGCATTTGGCCGCCAGTGACACGCTGGCAAGTCTTTCACTGTCCTGCACCCCAGTTGCGCCATCGTTGCCCTCAGTTCGGCTTTCAGGACGTTCATCAAATGATCGCCGCCGCGATGTCCGATGGCGGCGGAAGCAAATAGGAAAGCCCGGCCGATCAGAACGAAATCGGCGCCGAGCGCCAGCATCCGGGCAATATCGAGGCCGGAGCGCACGCCGCCGTCGGCGAGCAGCAAGGCCTTGGGGCCAAGTCGTGCGCGGATTTCACCGATGACCTCCGCCGCCGACGGCGCGGCGTCGAGTTGGCGTCCCCCATGATTGGAGAGGATCAGACCATCGCCGCCCAATGACATGTATTCCTCCGCTTCGTCGGCGCGAAGCACGCCCTTGACCAGGATCTTGCCTGGCCACGCGTCTCGGATTTTCTTGAAGCGCTCGCGGGTGACGTGACCCGTCATCACCCTGCCGACAAATTCGGCCGCCGCGGCAAGGCTCGAGCCCTTCGGGTAGTAGGGCGAGAGATTGGCGAAGTCGGGAGCGCCGTTTTGCAGAATGCCCATCGCCCATGACGGACGCATCGCCACCTGCATGATCGTCGAAAGGTCATAGACCGGCGGGATGGTCAAACCATTGCGGATGTTGCGCTCGCGCCGCGTGGACGCTGGAATGTCGACAGTCACGACAAGAACGTCGTAGCCCGCTCTGCCCGCCCGCTCCACCATGTGGTCTTCCATGGCGGGATCATTGGGTGGATAGAACTGGAACCAGCTATGATCACCGCCTGCAGGACGGATCGTCTCAAGCGAGGTGTTGGCGAAAGTGCTGAGGATATAGGGAAGGTTATGTTGCCTGGCAGCCTGTGCCAGCGGCAGCTCCGACCCGGGCCACAGAAGGCCGGCCAGCCCAAGCGGCGCGACCGCAAATGGCGCGTCGAAACGATGACCGAACAGGCTTGCGCCGATATCGGGCTTGTCGGCGTCGGCAAGGTAGCCCGGCATGAGCAAAACTTGTTCCATGGCCGCCAGATTGCGCCGCACGGAAGCTTCGCGCCCGAGCCCGCCGGCGAGATAGTCCCAAGCGAAACGCGGCATGCGTCTTTGCGCGGCCTTTTCCATGTCGGCGACGCACGGAAAGCGTCGTTCTAGCGCTAAGTCCATCTCAGGTGCTTCGATTTTGAGGAGGAAAGGACAGCGGAATGCCCTGGCGTTCCGTGGCGGCATGGGTTGCCTCGATCACGGTTCGCTTGACGTCATCGCGCCCAGCAGTTTCGGCAGGTCACCGAAGCGCGCGACGAAGCTGAAGATGATCGCTGCGGTCGCCACGAACAGGACCGTCACCGCCGCCATGGTCGGCGTGTAGCCGTAACGCAGCGAATTGAAGATCTTGATCGGCAGCGTTTCCAGCGTGAAACCGACCGTCATGTAGGCAACGATATATTCGTTGAGCGACAGCACAAAGGCAAAAGCATAGCCCGACACGATGTAAGGCGAGATCAGTGGCAGAACGATGGTTCGGAACACGGCGCGGTCATCGCCCCCCAAGGTCGACGCGGCCTCTACGAGCGAGCGGTCGATAGCCGAAAAGCCGAGCGAAATGGTCACCAGCGGCAGCGTGACGAAGAAGATGGCGTGGCCGATCACCGCCGTCCAGGGCTGGCCGTAAAATCCGGTCGTGGCCCAGAAAGTCAGCAGGCCGAGCGCCGTGATAACCGGCGGCAGGGTAAAGGGCGCTACGCCGAGCAACTGGAAGATATTGGCCCAGGGCGCGTAACGGCGCCAAAGGAACCAGGCTAGCGGCAAGGCGATCAGCACTGCCAGCGCCGCCGACGACAGCGCCAGCACAAGTGACGCGATCAGCGCGTTGCGCCATTCCATGTCGAGAAATATCTGACCGTACCAGCCAAGCGAGAAGCCCTGCGGCGGGAAGGTGAGGCTCTGCTTGGCGTTGACCGACACGCCGGCGACAACGATCAGCGGCAGCGCGAGAAACAGCCCGACCAGCCCGAAAAAAACGTTACGGAGAATAGTCATGCGATGGTCCCTCCTCGGCGGCCAACGAGCAGAGTCAGCGCGACCAGAGCCAGCGTCACCAACACCAGGAACACCGCCATCGCAGCCGCGAAGGGCATGTTCGATTGATAGATCGCCTGGTCGGTAATGTGCACGGACAGCGTCCAATGCTGGGGGCGGCCGAGCAGTTGCGGCAACAGATAGGACCCGAGCGCGAAGATGAAGACCATGATCAGCGTGGCCAGGATCGTGTCACGCAGCGCAGGCACAACGACCGTGAAGAAGGCCCTGATAGGCGAAGCGCCGAGTGTGCGCGCGGCCTCCGAAAGCGTCGGATCAAGCCGCACCAGAGCCGGGTAGAGCACCAGCACCGTATAGGGAAAGGCCTGATACACCATACCCGTGAAAACGGCCCCGACGCTTGGCGTCAGGGCGACTGGCTGCTGCATGAGGCCGAGCCATACGAAGAGGTTGGTGATGCCGGCCGTGCGCGAAAACAGCGTCGACCAGGCGAAGCCGATGATGACCTCAGAAAGGGACAGGATCGAAAGGAGTGCGACCAGCCAGACCACCTGGGTGCTCCGCTTCATCCGGATCAGCAGATATGTGAAAGGCAGGGCCAGAACCACACACATGACGGCCACCGCAATCGCAAGGATCAGCGAGAAGCTGAGCACTCCGCCAAAGAAGGCAGAGAGGAAGCGGACATAATTATCGAAGACAAAATCAGGCGTGTAGAAGGCGCCCTGCTGGCGCTTGAAGAAGCTGACGGAAATCATGGTGCCAAAAGGCACGACGAAGAAGACGATCAGCATGATCGCCGGGAAGGCTAGCGGGGCATAGTCGCCAAGCGTCTGGGGGGCTTCGCGTCTCATTGCTCGAGCACCACGCAGTCCTTGTCGGTGAGCGCAATGCCTACCGTCTGGCCAACCGCCACGTCAGGGCGCTCGCGCGGCGTCGAGACTGCAATGAACTGCTGACCGCCGACATTGACAAAGGTTTCGACGACGCCGCCGAGATCGCGCACGAAGGTGACCTCGCCCGTCAGTGCACCGGCCTTCGGCGGGCCCAGGCGCACGTCTTCCGGCCGGATCGAGAGCGTGGCCCGCTCGATCCCTGCCGACAGCGACAGGTCGGCGACCGGCTGCCCCAATATGCTGACCGCGCCGCCCTCCCGCCTGGCCTCGACCAGATTTGTCTGGCCAATGAAATCCGCGACGAAGCTGTCCGCCGGTCTGCGATAAATCTCGGTCGGCGACGCCACTTGGCGTATCTGACCGCCGTTCATCACCACGACCGTATCGGCCATGGTCATCGCCTCGCGCTGGTCGTGCGTGACGGCGATCGTGGTGATGCCGAGCCGCTGATGAAGCTGGCGAAGCTCCACCTGCATGGCTTCGCGCAGCTTGGCATCGAGCGCCGACAGCGGCTCGTCGAGCAGAAAGAGTTTTGGCGAAATCGCCAGTGCCCTAGCGATCGCGACACGCTGCCTCTGACCGCCGGACAGTTTCGACACGGCTCGATCAGCGTAGCCCGGCAAATAAATCATCGCCAGCAGCTCTTCGACGCGCTTTGCCTGCTCGTCCTTCGGCCGGCCGCGAATGCGCAGTGGATAGGCGATATTCTCGCCTACCGTCAGGTGCGGGAACAGCGCCAGCGACTGGAACACCATGCCAAGCTCGCGCTGGTGCGTCGGCGTCCTCGTGATGTCTTTCCCGTTGAGCGTGATGCGGCCCGATGTCGGCAGATCGAGACCTGCGATCATGCGCAGCAAGGTTGTCTTGCCGCAGCCGGAGGGGCCGAGCAGACAGACGAATGCGCCGTGCGGCACCGTCAGGTCGACGTTGTTGACGGCGCGGAAGGCGCCGAAGTCCTTGACGATATTCTGAAGCGTGAGTCCCGACATATGCCTCTTCCCAACCGAAAGGCAGGCCCCTGGACAGGGCCTGCGAAAGCACGATCAGTGTCAGCTGGCGATCATTTCCGTCCACTTCTCGTTCAGCCAGTCGGCCTTGGAGATGTACATGTCGTAGTGTGGAATGATCGGTTCGATGTCGGAGGAAACCGCCGCAAATTCCTTCTCGTTCAGGTCGGTCGTTTCGCGCTTGACCGTTGGCGACGTGCCTACCTTGCGTGACAGCACGGCCTGGATGGACGGCTGACACATATAGTCGATGAAGATATGCGCCTCTTCCGTCTTCTGCGACGCCTTCGACAACGCCCACGAGCCTGCATCCTGGATGCCGCCCTCCTTGGGGAAGGTCGAGCGAACGGGCTGACCGTCCGCGGCGGCGAGGCCGGTCACGTCGTGATAATACTGTCCCATCGGGATTTCACCCGATTTTAGCGCCTGTTCGAACTGCGCCTCGTCGCGATACCACAGGCGGACATTCGGCTTCAGCTCGGCCAGCTTGGCGAAGACCTTGAGGATGCTCTCCTCAGTGTCGAGCGCCTGGGCGCCGCCGAAATAGGTCTTTGCCGTCACGTCGAGCAGGAAGGAGTTGGAGACGAGCGCCAGCAGACCGAGCTTGTCGGCATTGGCCGGATCCCACAGCGCTGTCCAGCTGGTCGGCGCTTCCTTGTAGACATCGGTGTTGGTGACCAGGGTGATGAACCATGAGACCGCGCCGATGCCGGCGACGCGGCCATCCGGATATTTGTTGATGAAGCGATCAAGCAGATTGCTGGAATTCTTGATCTTGGCGAGATCGAGCGGAGCCCAGAGCTCTGTGGCCTGGCCCTTGCGCATCGACACCTGCGACATCATCGAAACGTCAGCCGGCGCCTGGCCCGCCTGGGCTGCCTGCTGCATCTGCACCAGCCAGGCCTCGCCGGTCGGTTCTGCGACGGATTCGACCGCGATGCCGGTCGCCTTGGTGAACTCCGGAAAGATGTTCTTGTCGAACGAGTCCTTGAAGTAGCCGCCATAAACACCGACTTTCAGCGACTTCTCCTGGGCGCGCAGCACGTTGGGCATTGCCAACATGGCTACACCAGCACCTATTCCGACGCCGAGCACGGTACGGCGGTTCATTGTCAATTGCGTCATCGTCTTTCTCCTAACCGATGCGGCACGCCGCTTCCCTCTTTCAATGCATTCGAGGCCTTTGCGGCCTTCTTGTCTTTCCTGGCCTTGAGCTGCGGCCAGGGCCGTCAGGCGGCACGGCGGATTGCCGGGCTGAACGCCATCAGGCTCAATATTTCGAACAGCATCTGCGCGCCGGCATGGGCTGTGTTGGTGGTGGCGTCATACTGTGGCGCGACCTCGACGACATCGCCGCCGATCAGGTTCACGCCCTTGAAGCCGCGGATGAGCTCCAGCGCCTCGCGGGTGGTGAAGCCGCCAATCTCCGGCGTGCCGGTGCCCGGCGCGAAGGAAGGATCGAGGCTGTCGATGTCGAAGGAAAGATAGGTCGGCCCATCGCCGATGACGGCCTTCGCCTTTTCGATAATTGCAGGGATGCCCATTGCCGAGATCTCCTCGGCATGGATCACCGTCATGCCCGAGGCGTAAGAAAACTCCCAGAGATATTCAGCCGAGCCGCGAATGCCGATCTGAATCACGCGCGTCGGGTCGAGCACACCGTCGAGCACCGCGTTGCGGAACGGGCCGCCGTGGTGGAACTTGGTCAGGTCGTAAGCACCGCCAGTATCGCAATGGGCGTCGATATGGATCATGCCGACAGGCCGCTCCTTGCCGACGGCCCGCAGAATCGGATGGGTGATCGAGTGGTCGCCGCCTACCGAGAGCGGCAGCACACCTGCGGCAACGATCTGTGCTACGCGTTTTTCAATATCCTCATGCGACAATTCCAGCCGGTAGCGGCTCTGAAACGCAACATCGCCAATGTCTGCCACGCGCAGTTCCTGAACCGGCGCGCAGCCGAGCACATGGTTGTACGGCCCGATCCGCTCAATGGCGCGCAACGCGCGCGGCCCGAAGCGCGAGCCCGGGCGGTTCGTCACCCCAAGATCCATCGGCACGCCGAGGATCGCGACCTGCAGGTCGCCGAAATCCGGGTTCTCGTTGTTGACCTGCATCAGCGGGGCGGAGAGGAATGTCGGAATGCCGGAATAGGGCGCGAGCCGGGTGCCGCTCTTGTTGAAGATCTTCTCGGCGACCTTGCGGAACTCGGGGTCGTGCAGCTCACCGCCGTGGCTCTCGCCATACTTGGCTCGGAGTTCGGAAAGCTTGGTTTCATTCCAGGACATGGCCGGCCTTCTCCACGGTGACGATGCTGCTATCGGATGTGTGAAGTCGGTCCTCGGCTGCAGCTCTGCGGCAGAGCCCCGACGGTTTCTTCCGGTCATTGAATGGCAAGCTTGCTGGAAAATCAATTGATATTAATATGCAGTTTCGTGCGAGTTTTTCTCACAGGTCGTTCATGTCCAGCCGTCTTCCGCCACTCAACCCGCTACGCGCCTTTGAGGCCACTGCCCGTCATGGATCGGTTTCAGCCGCGAGCCGCGAGCTGAATGTCACCCACGGCGCTATCAGCCATCAAATACGCACATTGGAGGAATCTCTCGGGGTGCGCCTGTTCGAGCGCGGCGGCAAGTGGCTGAAGCTGACAAGCCAGGGCGCTTTGTTGATGCCGGTCGTCTCCAACGCGTTTACGGAGATCGCAGCGGCGAAAGCCGCGATGACCCGGCCAGCAACTGGAGGCACGCTGCGGGTGACCTGCGTTGCGGCAGTGCTGTCGCTGTGGCTGATGCCGCGGCTGCAAGAGTTCACCGATCAATATCCCGATATCCAGCTCGACCTGCGCGCCTCGAATGACCCGAACAATCTGAGCTCCCCGGATGTCGACCTGTGCATTCTCTACGGCAGCGGCAAATGGCCCAATTATTGGTCGCGCCTGTGGAGCCGGATGGAGCTCTTTCCTGTCGTCAGCCCGGCACTCATGAACAGGCGCCCGCTGCGCTCCCTGCGCGATCTGCGCGACCACATGCTGCTGAACGCCGATCGCGGCAATGAATGGAACACCTGGCTCGCCGCCGCCGGCGTTGCGATGCCGGCGCGCCAGCACATGATGAGCGACGCGCGCCTATCTATCGAGGCGGCCATGCACGGCCACGGCGTTGCGCTAGGCGACAATATCACCACCGCGCACATGATCGCGCGGGGCGAGCTGATCGCGCCATTCGACCTTACGGTCCCGGCCAACGACGCGGTCTATGTGGCCTGCCGAACCGAGGCTCATGCGACGCCAATCGTGCGTGTCTTCATCGACTGGTTCTATGCTTCGCTCGTCCATAACTGAGCACTGATTGCTTGATCGAGAGCCAACCATGACATTGCCGCCTCTTGCAGCCACCGGGGGTCTCGGCACCCCTGCTGCCCCGAAATGTCAAATGCCTGTTACCCCTCGCCGCCTATGTTGCGACGGAACCGGCAGGCTTTATAGTCGGACACAAATCTCGGAGATGATACATGCACGCTGCCCCTACCCCGCCGGTCACCCTCGTCATCTTCGGGGCCACCGGCGATCTGACGCGCCGGCTGCTGGTGCCGGCGATCATCAATCTGACGCGCCAGCGCCTCGTCGGCGAGGATCTCAATATTCTCGGCATCGGCATCGAGCCGGGCGACGACGAATTCCTGCGCGGCCGGCTCGACGCATTCCTCAACCACCTCAACGGCGATGAGGAGACGGTCAAGGACGAAGCCTGGGAGAGCCTGCGCCGGCGCATAAGCTACACATCGGGTGATTTCACCAAGGACGATATTTTTGTCGAGATCGGCAAGCGGCTGGGGCCGGATGCCAATGCCGCCTTCTATCTTGCCGTGCCGCCGTCCTTCTTCGGCTCGATCGTCGAAAAGCTCGCCGCCCATGGCCTGACCGACGAGAAGGACGGCACCTTCCGCCGCGTCGCCATCGAGAAGCCGTTCGGCACCGACCTTGCCTCGGCACGGGCGCTCAATGCCCAGATCCTCGCCCAGATCGAGGAAAGCCAAGTCTACCGGCTCGACCATTTCCTCGGCAAGGAGACGGTGCAGAACCTGATGACCGCGCGTTTTGCCAATATGATCATCGAGTCGCTGTGGAACAGCCGCTACATCGATCATGTGCAGATCACCGCCGCCGAGATCGTCGATGTAGGCAGCCGCGGCAAATTCTACGATGCCACAGGCGCGCTGCGCGACATGGTGCCGAACCATCTCTTCCAGCTGCTGGCGATGATCGCCATGGAGCCGCCGAACAGCTTCGACGCCGAAGCGATACGCAACGAGAAAAGCAAGGTGCTGAAGGCGCTCCGCATCTATACGCTCGAGGAGGCAAAAACGCATGGCGTGCGCGGCGCCTATAGGGCCGGTCCGCTGAACGGCGCCGAGCTTCCGGCCTATCGCGACACGAATGACGTCTCGCCGGACAGCCGGACCGAGACCTATGTGGCGCTCAAGCTCTATGCCGATACCTGGCGCTGGGCGGGCGTACCCTTCTACTTAAGAACCGGCAAGGCGCTGACGGCGCGCGACACCGAGATCGTCATCACCTTCCAGCCGGTGCCCTTCGCGCAGTTCCGCGAGACCGAGGTCAATCGCCGCCTGCCGCCGAACCGGCTGGTGATCCAGGTGCAGCCGGATGAGGGTATGAGCATGGAAATCTCGATCAAATCGCCGGGACTTTCGGTCGATACCACGCCTGTTTCCCTCGACTTCCGCTATGCCGACAAGTTCGATATCGGCAAGACCACAGGCTATGAATCGCTGCTCTACGACCTCTTCATCGGCGACCAGACGCTGTTCCAGCGCGCCGACGGCATCGAGGCCGGCTGGGCGGCGGTACAGCCCTTCCTCGACATCTGGGCAAAGGATGAGAGCATGCCCGAGACTTACGCCCCGGGCAGCATGGGGCCAGCCTGCGCCGACCGCCTCATCGAGCGCGACGGACGCAAATGGCATGAACTCGGCGTCATCCTGCACAGCGCGGCGAAGAACGGCAAATAGCGCCCTTCCCCATTATCGACCTTCACGGCATGCGGGGCTGACGGAGGCGCCGCTATTGCCGCCTTCGGTGGCCAGCGCGCCGCGGGCCTTGGGCGGCGGGCAGCGCGCCCAGTCGACACGGCCGCTCGGGGCGCCGTCGTCTATGCTGCCGGTTTCGATCGAATCGAGCGGGATGACCAGTCCGGTCTGCGTCTCGGCACCCGGCGACGTGCCGAGCGGCGGCGTGCCGTCGATCCGGCCGCTGGCATCCATGCCCATGTTCGTCTGGGCAAGGACCGGGGCGGAGAGGCTGAGGAGAGCGATCGACGTTGCTGCAATAAACCTGCGCATGATGCTGTTCCTTCTGGTGTCGGCGATGCGACAGAAACAGCGATTCTGCGTTCGTTGTTCCCTATGGGACGAGCACGAGCGATCAAAGTTTGGCGAGCAGAATATCGGCTGCGTAAAGGCGTTTTCTCGGGCTCAATCGCGCCAGCGTGACAGCACCTTCTCAAGCCCTGTCGGATAGAGGTCGATGCCGGCATCGCGCACCATGTCGCGGCCGAACCAGCGCGCCGTCGCCGCCGTCTCGTCGAGCTCGGCATAGCGGATTTCGTCACGCGCATAGAGCGATGCATCGGCGAGTTCGATATCGGCGGCGAAGATATATTCGTGACCGGTCGCGCCATGATGCTCGAAGATGTTTTCGAGAAGATGCCAGGGGCCGACGATGCGGATCGCCGTTTCGAGTTCCTCCCGGAATTCGCGCTGCAGGGCCTGTTCGCGCGTCTCGCCGAATTCGATCGAGCCGCCGAGCGGGCGAATGCCCTTGATGCGGCCGCCGTCATCCTCCACTTCCGCGGCGAGCAGCCGATCCTGCCTCCAGGCAAGGCCGATCACCTTCACCCTGATCTGCTGCGGCGGACGCCAGACAGTCATGCGGCTCTCCTTCCTTTCGGCGGAAATCCTTAACTAGCCAGAAGAGGCTGTATGGCAGGGGTGACCGGAAGCCAACACGTGGCAAAACCGCGAAGGCTTCTTCTGGCCGCCGTCGCTCAGACGAACTGGCTGAGGCCGGGGACGGAGGCGACGACCTCGTCGACGACCTCTTCGCCGGCATATTGCTTGGCGATGGCGATGGTTTCCTTGGCGAGGGAAGTGATCTCGCCCATGCCGAGGCCCTCGCTCATCAGCTGCTGGCCGAGGCCCATGATGCCGCCGCCGCCGAGCGAGCTCATCAGCCCGCCAAGCAGGCCGCCACCGCTGGCACCGGCGCCGTTGAACTGGGCGACGAGATCAGCGCCGCCGGGGATCGCTTCGATCATCCGCGCGACAGGGCCGTCGGCAGCCTCGCGCTGCAGGAAGCCGAGCATCATGCCGAGCGCCTTTTCGGCCAGATCCGGCGCAATACCCACGCGATCGGCGATCTGGGTTACAATTTCATTCATGTTAGCCTCCAGTTATTTTGACGTTAACGTCAACGTTATTCGAAGTTCGATCGCAACTCAAGCTGCGCTTTCAAACGGCGGTTTTGCTTTCCATGCAAACAGTTGTCCGCATCCTTCCGCCTGCTTATAACAGGGAACCGATGGTTCGATGAAGGCGGCGCAAGCCCAAGCCTTCTCAACAAATGGCGGGGGCGCCGAAGGGAGAGCAGCGGATGATCGAGGACGGCAAGATTTTCATCGGCGCGAGCCGCAATCCCGACGACAGCATCAACAAGCCGGAATATCTCGACCTGAAATTCGGCAACCGCCACGGCCTCGTCACCGGCGCCACCGGCACCGGCAAGACGGTGACGCTGCAGGTGCTGGCCGAAGGTTTTTCGCGGGCCGGCGTACCGGTGTTTGCGGCCGACATCAAGGGCGATCTTTCCGGCATCGCCGCCAGGGGCGAGCCCAAGGATTTCCTCACCAAACGGGCCGAGCAGATCGGCTTTGCCGATTATGAATTCGACCTGTTTCCCGTGATCTTCTGGGATCTGTTCGGCCAGAAGGGCCACAGGGTGCGCACCACCGTCGCCGAGATGGGGCCGCTGCTGCTCGCCCGGCTGATGGACGCCTCCGAACCGCAGGAAGGCGTCATCAACATCGCCTTCAAGATTGCCGACGAGGCCGGGTTGCCGCTGCTCGACCTCAAGGATTTCACCTCGCTGCTCAACTATATAGGCGAGAATGCCAGCGCGCTTTCCAACCAGTACGGGCTGATCTCCAAGGCCTCGGTCGGCTCGATCCAGCGGGCGCTGCTCGTTCTCGAACAGCAGGGTGCGGAGCATTTCTTCGGCGAACCGGCGCTGAAGATCACCGACATCATGCGCACCAGCAATAGCGGCTATGGCCAGATCTCGGTGCTTGCCGCCGACAAGCTGATGATGAACCCGCGCCTTTACGCCACCTTCCTGCTCTGGCTTCTGTCGGAGCTGTTCGAGGAACTGCCGGAAGTCGGCGACCCCGACAAGCCGAAGCTGGTCTTCTTCTTCGACGAGGCGCATCTGCTCTTCAACGACGCGCCGAAAGTGCTGGTCGAACGCGTCGAGCAGGTGGTGCGGCTAATCCGCTCCAAGGGTGTCGGCGTCTATTTCGTGACGCAGAACCCGCTCGACGTGCCGGAAACGGTGCTCGCCCAGCTCGGCAACCGCGCCCAGCACGCGTTGCGCGCCTATTCCCCGCGCGAGCAGAAGGCGGTGAAGACGGCAGCCGAAACCTTCCGCCCCAACCCGGCCTTCGACTGCGCCACCGTCATCACCAATCTCGGCACCGGCGAGGCGCTGGTCTCGACGCTGGAGGCCAAGGGCGCGCCATCGATCGTCGAGCGCACGCTGATCCGCCCGCCCTCCGGCCGCGTCGGCCCGCTGACCGACGGCGAGCGGCAGCAGGTGATGGACAAGAGCCCGGTCCTCGGCGTCTATGACGAGGACGTCGACCGCGAATCCGCCTTCGAGATGCTGACGGCGCGCGCCAGGAAGGCGGCGGAAGCCGACGCCGCCAAGCGGGCGCAGGAGGAAGCGGCAGAGCAGCCGGGCACGACCTCCGGCTGGACGCTGCCGGGCTTCGGTGGCGATGACGACAACCGCCAGGGCCGCGGCCAATCGCGCGGCAGGTCGTCCGGCTACCAGCGCGAAACGGTGGTGGAAGCGGCGATGAAAAGCGTAGCCCGCACGGTGGCGACCCAGGTCGGCCGGGCGCTGGTGCGTGGGATCCTGGGGAGCTTGAAGCGGTAGGTTCGGCTGTCGCGCAGAGCCAAGAGTCTTGACCGCGCCCCTCGCTCCTGCGCAGGCAGGGCGTAGGGCGTGCTCGCTCTCCCCGTTCACTTCGCTCCTGTATGGCATGTCCCTCGCCCCGTCTTTTTAGGGGAGAGGGGTAGTGTGAAAGCTAATCTAGGACGAAGCCAGCCGAGAAACCGGGCGGCAAGTTGGCCACCTTGCCTTGAACCTTCGGCCCTGCTTCCCTAAATTGCCCGCCAACGATCATTTCAACAGGATGTGTGCCGCAATGGATTTCAACCCGATCGCAATGCCAGTTCGCCTTGCCAACGGGGAAGTCCATATCCATGCCTGCATCCATCACTCTCTCCCAAATTTCGTGGGCCACGCCTGACGGGCGGTCGCTTTTTTCCGATCTCGATCTCAGTTTCGGCAGGGAGCGCAGCGGTCTTGTCGGACGCAACGGCGTCGGCAAGACGACGCTGCTGAAACTCGTCTCCGGCGATATCCAGCCGAATTCCGGGTCGATATCGGTCAACGGCAGCCTCGGGGTGCTGCGTCAAAGCGTTCAGGTCGCAGCCGATGAAACCATCGCCAATCTCTTCGGCGTGACAGGGGCGCTCGAGCTTCTTCGTCGTGCCGAAGCCGGCGAGGCAACGGCCGACGAGCTGACCTCGGCGGACTGGACGCTTCCGGCGCGGATCGCAGCCGCGCTCAACCGGACGGGGCTCGACGCGGAGCCGCAGACGCCGCTTGCCGCACTTTCCGGCGGGCAGCGCACACGCGCCGCGCTTGCCGCGCTTGTTTTCAGCGAGCCGGATTTCCTGCTGCTCGACGAACCCACAAACAATCTCGACCGCGAAGGCCGCGCAGCGGTGATCGCGCTGATTTCAAGCTGGCTGGCAGGCGCGGTCATCGTCAGTCATGACCGGGAATTGCTCGAAAGCGTCGACCAGATCGTCGAACTGACCTCGCTCGGTGCAACGCGCTACGGCGGCAACTGGAGCCATTACCACGAGCGCAAGGCCCTCGAGCTTGCCGCCGCGCGACATGATCTTGCCGAGGCCGAAAGGCGCATGGCGGAGGTTGCCAGGAAGGCGCAGGCGAATTTGGAGCGTCAGGCACGCAGGGACAGCGCCGGGCGGAAGATGGCCGCCAAGGGCGGCATTCCGCGCATCATGCTCGGCGGCATGAAGGAGCGAAGCGAAACCACGGGCGGCGACAATGCGCGTCTTGCCGAGCGACGGCGCACCCAGGCCTTTGAAGAGGCAAAGGCGGCGCGCGAGAAGATCGAGATCCTGCAGCCTCTGTCGGTGAGCTTGCCGGCGACCGGGCTGCCGGCCAGCAAGATCGTGCTGAAGATCGACGGCGTGACGGCAGGTTACCGGCCGGACGATCCCGTCATCGACAATCTCTCCTTCGACGTGACGGGGCCGGAACGCATCGCCGTCACCGGGCCGAACGGCTCGGGCAAGACGACGCTGCTCGCGCTGATCACCGGCGAGCTGAAAGCCTGGGCCGGCGCGGTCGCGGTGATGACCGGATTCGCGATGCTCGACCAGAAGGTCAGCCTGCTCGATCCGTCGGCTTCGATTCGTGACAATTTCCGCCGGATCAATCCGCAAGCCGATGAAAACAGCTGCCGGGCCGCGCTTGCCCGCTTCATGTTCCGGGCCGATGCGGCATTGCAGACGGTTTCGACGCTCAGCGGCGGCCAATTGCTGCGCGCCGGCCTTGCCTGCACGCTCGGCGCCGCGCCGCCGCCGCTGCTGATCCTCGACGAGCCGACCAACCATCTGGACATCGACTCGATAGCAGCGGTCGAGGCCGGTCTCAGCGCCTATGACGGGGCGCTCATCGTCGTCAGCCATGACGAGATGTTTCTGCAAAACATCGGCATAACGCGGCGGCTTGAATTGTGCGGCGATGCGGGTGGGTGATTGCAGGAGAGCAGCAGCGCCCTCCACCACCGGCACCTATCATTCCCAAACAGGCTATGAGAGCGCGGCCTCCTCCAACCTCCCCATGCTGAGGTGTGAAGCCCACGGGGCGTAGCCTCCAAGCACGCCGCAACATTGCTTCCTGCATCCCTCTGGCGCCGCCTCCCTTGCCTCTTTTCGCCCGCAATGATATTTCCGTCCTGCAACCTTTTCGAGAAAGGAGGATCACGCCATGCAGCATTATTTCCGGCATCATCGCCAGCGTGGTCCCGTCGACGCCCTGCAAATGCGTTTGCAGGGCTGACCAGAGACCGTTCCCGACATCTCTTCCTGGTCTGCCCTCGTGGCCAATGCGGCGCCGTATCCCAAGCTGCGCGCGCATTTCTGTAACGTCCCGGGCGGTGAAAGGCGCAATTCCGTGATGGCTGATGCCCCGGATGCCCCGCTCCCGGTCAAGACCAGAGAACGATCATGACACTCATCGCTATCCGCAATCTCGGCGTGACGCTGGGCAACCCGTTGTTTTCCAAGCTCAACCTTGTCGTCAATGCCGGCGACCGCATCGGCCTCGTCGCTGCCAACGGGCGCGGGAAGTCCACCCTGCTTGCCTGTATCACCGGCGCGCTCGAACCGAGCGAGGGCGAAATCACCAGGGCCCGCGGGCTGACCATCGGCCATGTCGCCCAGAATGTGCCCGCCACTCTTTTCGACACGACGTTTTGCGATGCGGTCCTGCAGGCTTTGCCGGCCGATCTGGCCGAAAACGAGAGCTGGCGCGTCGACGTCGCGCTGGAATCGCTCGAGGTGCCGGAGGCCATGCGCCGGCGGCCGCTACAGCAGTTGAGCGGCGGCTGGCAGCGGCTTGCCATGCTGGCCCGCGCCTGGGTGAGCGAACCGGACGTGCTTCTGCTCGACGAGCCGACCAACCATCTCGATCTCGAAAAGATCGCGCAGCTGGAAAGCTGGCTGAATGCGCTGGCGCGCGACGTGCCGGTGATCCTCTCCAGCCATGACCGCGCCTTCCTCGATGCAACGACCAACCGGACGCTGTTCCTGCGGCCGGAACAATCGCCGGTCTTTGCCCTCCCCTATTCCAGGGCGCGCGCCGCCCTCGACGAGGCCGACGCCGCCGAGGCGCGGCGCTACGAGCGCGACATGAGGACGGCGGAGCAGTTGCGCAAGCAGGCGGCCAAGCTCAACAATATCGGCATCAATTCCGGCAGCGATCTGCTCGTCGTCAAGACGAAGCAGCTGAAACAGCGGGCGGAGAAGCTGGAGGATGCGGCAAAACCGTCGCATCTCGAACGCTCGGCCGGCGCGATCCGGCTTACCAACCGCGGCACGCACGCCAAGGTGCTGGTGACACTTGAGGATGCGGCGGTGACGACGCCGGATGGAACGCTGCTCTTCAGGACCGGCCGGCAATTCATCTGCCAGGAGGACCGCATCGTGCTCCTCGGCCTCAACGGCGCCGGCAAGTCGCGGCTGGTCTCGATGCTGAGACAGGCGATCGAACGGCCGGAAACGGCGCCAAGCGGGATCAAGGCGACGCCGTCGCTGGTTCTCGGCTATGGCGACCAGGCGCTCGCCGATCTTGCCGACGGCGATACACCGATCGGCACGATCATCCGCCGTTTCGATGTCGGCGACCACAGGGCGCGCGCCCTGCTGGCCGGCGCCGGCATGACGATCGACATGCAGACAAAACCGATCGGCCAGCTCTCCGGCGGCCAGAAGGCACGGCTCGGCATGTTGGTGCTGCGGTTGACGGAACCGAACTTCTATCTGCTAGACGAGCCCACCAATCACCTCGACATCGAGGGACAGGAAGCGCTCGAAAGCGAGCTGATGGGGCATGAGGCGAGCTGCCTGCTGGTATCGCACGACCGCAGTTTCGTGCGGGCGGTGGGCAACCGCTTCTGGCTGATCGAGAAGAAGCGGCTGGTGGAAGTGGAGAGCCCGGAAGGGTTCTTTGCTTCGGTGGCGGGGTGATGGATGGCGGCGGCGTGCTGCCCTCAACGTTTCAGGCGCAGCCCCTCACCCTAGCCTTGCCGGGGTCGAGCCACTTGTCTCGACCCGTCCTGCGGACCCCCGTTCTGACGGGGAGAGGGGACGTGCCATAAGAGAGGTGGCGTGAAACGGAGAGCTTAAGGCATATCCCATTCTCCCCGTCAAAACGGGGAGAAGGTGGCGGCAGCCGGATGAGAGCCTGCCGCCCGCCAAACCGCCTACCGCTTCGGCGCCACCAAGCAGAAGAAAGCGCCCTGCGGGTCGGTGGCCTGGATGATCCAGCTGCCGCCGGGGACTTCCATCGGTCCGTTGACGACCTTGCCGCCGCCCGAGGTGACGCGTTCGATCGCGGCATCGAGGGTGGGCACGATGAAATAGTAGCACCAGAAGGTCATCGGCATGTTGTCGGGCTTGGTCATCATGCCGCCGGTCTGCCGACCGTCATGGGCGAAGATGTAGTAGACGCCCATGGGGCCCATGTCCATTTCGCTGTCCTTCGTCCAGCCGAACTGTTTGGAATAGAAGGCCAGCGCCTCTTCGCCATTGCCGGCATAGAGTTCGCGCCAGCCGATATTGCCGGGCGCGTCGAAGGCCAGTTCTGGCGGGGATTTATCCATCGGCGCCGGCGTCATGATGCAGAGCACCGCGCCATGCGGATCGGCGACGACGGCGAAGCGGCCAACGCTCGGGATGTCTTGCGGCGGACGGCGCACCGTGCCGCCATTGGCCGCGAAATCCTTTGCCGACTGATCGACATCGTCGACGCCGACATAACCTGTCCAGTTCGGCGGAATGCCCGTGCCTTCGAGTTCGGCCGGAAACTCCATCAGGCCGGCAACGCCGATGCCGTTCGCCTCGAAGATCGTATAGGTCGGCATGCCCTCCACCTTCATCTCGGAGGTGGTCCAACCGACGACGGAACTGTAAAAATTCGCGGCGGCTGACGTGTCGGGGGTCATCAGCTCGCACCAGATGAACTTTCCATGCGTCTTCGACATCATTCTCTCCCTCTTCCGACGCCTTTGGCCTGTTTGCGGCGCCGTGGTTGTCAGATCTTGCGGGTGTAATGCGCTTCCATGAACTGCTTCCAGGAGCCGTCGTCCTGTTTGGCGCTGGAGGTGAAGGTGCGGTGATCGGGGTTGATGAAGGTGATCTGCTCGCGGTAATCGGCCAGACCCTCGCCATTGAAGTCGGGTCCCGTCGTATAGAGGTCGAGCACGTTGCCGGAGGCATCGACCTCGCCTTCATAGACCCACATGAAGTCCATCATCGAGCCGATCCAGCTGCCGACATACTTGCCCTTTTCGGCATTGTAGCCGAGCGTCAGGATCGTGGTGGCCTGTTTACCGTCGGGCATGCGGCCGTGTCCTTCGGCGACGAACCAGATTCCGTGCAGCGAGCGGACGGTCTCCGTCCAGTCGTCGCCGCCGCCCATCTCGGGTGCGGTGACGCTCCAGTCGCCGACCAGTCGTTCCAGGAAGGAATGTTCCTTCAGCACTTCAGCCGTCTTCATCATCCTCTTCTCCCTTCAGGTGATGGCGACGCCTGTTCTTAGAGCATGGCGTCGTCCGGAAACCGCCCCACGGATTTCGGCATCATGTGCCTGCTCAGTGACAGCAGGATGGCGCGGTTTGAGCATCCTCATATTCGTCATGGCGGCGCACGAAATTCATCGTGCCCTGCTCGTTGCGGCCCTTCGGCGCGCGGTCGAGGATCATCAAAGTGCCGATCAGTTCCTCCGGCCCGCGGGCATAACTCGAATAGGTATGGAAGACCTCGCCCTTGTCGTTGCGGTAGAAGGCGCTGAGGCCCGGCAGTTCGTCATGGGCCTCGGCCGGCTCAATAGCAGTGAAATTGTAGAAGACCTTGTCTTTGGCAAGGTCCTCGGGGCTGAAAGAAACGTGATAATCGAAATTGAAATCGCTGCCGAAGGACGAGACCCAGGGAAACTTCCAGCCCATCCGCCTTTTATAGGCGGCGATCTTCTCAAGCGGCGCGCGCGAGACGGCGACCCAGGTGACGTCATGATGATTGAGATGCGGCAGGGCGCCGTCGACGTGATCGGCGAGGAACGAGCAGCCGGGGCAGCCAGCCTCCCAATCCGGCCCGAGCATGAAATGATAGATCAGCAGTTGGCTGCGGCCGTCGAAGAGATCGGCGAGCGACTTCTTTCCCTCGGGCGTATCGAAGACGTAATCCTTGTCGACCTTCACCCAGGGCAGCGCCATTCGGGCGGCGTTGACACTGTCACGCAGCTTCGTCGCCTCCTTTTCCTTCGAGAGCAGGGCGCGGCGAGCCTCCAGCCATTGCTCGCGGGAAACAACTTCGTTCTGCATGGATGCGCCCTCCTCCGGCGTCGCCGGCGAGCCGGCCCATCTCCTTCTCCTTGACTATAAAGCTTGATATCAATATAAAATGGCCATGTCAAATTCGATCGAGATTCCGTTTTCCACGACGTTGCTGGTGCGCGACACCTGCCTCTGCCTGCATGTACAGCGGGCGGCGCGCGCACTTGCGCGGCTGTTCGACGACGCGCTGCGGCCGGCGGGGCTGACCAACGGGCAGTTTTCACTGATGATGTCGCTGAACCGGCCGGAGCCGCCGCCGATGGGGCCGGTCGCAGCCCTGCTCGCCATGGACCAGACGACGCTGACGGCGGCCCTGAAGCCCTTGCAGCGCAAGGGCTGGGTGAGCGTGATGGAAAATCCGAGGGACCGGCGCGGCCGCCTGCTCATGCTCACCGGCGAAGGCAAGGCGGTATTGGCAAAGGCGTTGCCGATTTGGGAAAGCACGCATGCGGCCCTCGACGACGGACTGCCGGGCGGCGGCGTTACGCGGCTGCGGCAGGATCTGCAGGCGCTGTCGGGGGTAATGGTGGAAGCGCCGAAACCGGCTGAGACGTCGCGCCGGCCGCGTCAAAGTGGACGACCGACGGGCGCATAGGGCGACCTGCCCCTCATCCGCCTGCCGGCACCTTCTCCCCGCAAGCGGGGAGAAGGGATATGCAGCGACCTCTCCGTCCGCGCTCACCTCTCGTTGGGCACGTCCCCTCTCCCCGCGAGCGGGGAGAGGGCTAGGGTGAGGGCAGCCACTTTCGCTGAATCGCTCCGATCAAGCGACCGTGACCGGAACTTCGGTCGAGGTGCGCATGGCGTGGCTGTAGGGGCAGACGATGTGGGCGGCGGCGGCGAGCTTTTCGGCGGTTTCACGATCGAGGCCGGGGATGTTGACGGTCAGCGCCACGTCGATGCCGAAGCCGGTGCCGTCTTCGCGCGGGCCGATGCCGACCTTGGCGGAGACCGTCGTCTCCTCCGGAATCTTGACCTTCTGCTGGCCCGCGACAAATTTCAGGGCACCGAGGAAGCAGGCGGAATAGCCGGCGGCGAAAAGCTGTTCGGGATTGGTGCCGGTCGCACCGTCGCCACCGAGCTCCTTGGGAACGGTCAGCGTCACGTCCAGGACGCCGTTATCGGAAACAGCGCGGCCGGCGCGGCCGCCCGTGGCAGAGGCTTGGGTCGTATAGAGAATAGGCATGACAATCTCCTTTGGTTGGCCCTTCGATCGGGGTTGGTTTTTAACTATCGCACAATTAAATTGTACGCAAGTGAATTTTGCAAATTGCATTTCGACGTCGAAAGGAAGACAATCGCAGCCTTAGGGCAGGACGATTTTAGGCCGGCTCGGCCTAAAATCTGAATCCTGCTCCATGTAAAAGTGAGCGCATGATGTCGTCCGAAAACCGCTCACACGTTTCGGCATCATGCTCTGGGATGGTGGATATGAAAGCGCAAACGGCAAAGACGATGGAGATACCGGAGGAGGAGAAGCGGCTGGAAAAGCAGCTGTGCTTCGCGGTCTATGCGACGGCGCATGCCTTTACCCGCGCCTACAAGCCGATCCTCGACAGGGTCGGCCTCACCTATCCGCAATATCTGGTGATGCTGGTGCTGTGGGAGCGCAGCGAGCTGCCGGTGAAGACGATCGGCGAGCAGCTGGACCTCGATTCCGGCACGCTGTCGCCATTGTTGAAGCGACTGGAACAGGGCGGGCTGATCAAGCGCATCCGCGACCTGCGCGACGAGCGCCAGGTGATCGTGTCGCTGACCCCGAAGGGCCAGGCGATGAAGACCGAGGTCGATACGATCATGACGGCGATCGGACAAGCCGCCGGCTGCACGCTGGAGGAACTGGGTGAGATGCGCGACATGCTGCATCGGCTGCGGGCCAATCTCGGCCGGGCCGGCGCCGGCGGCTGACGACTCTAAGCGCATCGCGATCTTTTAGGTTCGCTCCCTGCGCTTTAGCTCTTTATTTTCCCGCATGTCATTGCCGCAAAACCGCGCACAGTTTTGCGCGACAGGCTTTGACGACCCCTGCTGGGAGGGATCAAGGCCGCTGAGCGGGTTTGGCCGACGGCCGGCGCTTCTTTGCCGGCGCAGCTTCCGCTTCCGCCGCGGCCGCCTGCTGCAGGCGCAACGCCTTCAGCTTTTCCGTCTTCTTGTCGCGGGCCGAGGCCTCGGCCGCGATGATGGCGCGCGCCGTGTGATCGGTCGCTTCCGCCTTGTCGCGAGGCGACAGCTTGGCGGGATTGAAGAATTCTCCCTTGGTGGCGGTCATGTGCCCCTTTCCCAGGTAACGACGGTGTTTGAGCCGTGGCTCCGCAGCGCAAGAGCCGCGATGCCGCGGCCGGGGGATCAGCGGGCGCGAAGAACCTTCTTCGGCGCCGGCAGCAGGCCTTCACGCTGCAGCTTCTTGCGGGCAAGCTTGCGCTGGCGGCGAATGGCTTCGGCTTTTTCGCGGGCGCGTTTCTCGGAGGGCTTCTCGAAGGCGCTTCGCGCTTTCATTTCCCGAAACAGACCTTCCCGCTGCATCTTTTTCTTGAGCACGCGCAGTGCCTGATCGACATTGTTATCCCTGACGAGTACCTGCAAGTTGATATCCTTTCTTCGGCGGCGACGCCGCACTGTCCATAATAAAACGCGGGGCTATTTTCCGATCCTGATGCTCGAAAGTTTCAGCCAGGACCCGGCGCCGTCCGACTTGGCCACCGCCTCGGCGGACGCCTCGCATGGTGATTTCCCGGTATCGATGTCGGCCTCGGTGATGCGGCGTTCGAAATTCTCGGCGTCAAACCGGACGCGATACTGCACATGCCCGTGGTCGTTGGGCAGAATGCTGGCGATCCGGCATCGCTTCTCGGCTTTCGCGGTGCGCGTGAGGCCGGATTTCAGCACTATCGTGTCGCCGACTTTGTAGTTTGGCCTGCCCATTGCAGTGTCCCTCAACTCTTCGGCTGTTCAAATGGTCTAAGACCGCGACCAAAGCAAAAAGGCCGGGCGCGGACCCGACCTCTTCCCGTCACTCAGCCCTTCCGCTGCCGGTTTGGTAAGCTCGCTGCCAGTACATCCGTGGTCAGCTCGCTGTCACATCCGTGGCCAGCCAAAGTGCTACAGCGTCCTTTGCCCGTCTTAAAAAGACGCGCGGCGCTGTAGGGCGAATGACAAATCATGCGGCCTGAAGGTTGTCGGCCGCGTTCTTGCCCGAGCGCTTGTCGCGAACGAGGTCGTAACGGACCTTCTGCCCTTCGGTCAGTTCGCGCATGCCGGCGCGTTCGACTGCCGAAATGTGGACGAAAACGTCCGTGGAACCATCATCGGGCTGGATGAAGCCGAAACCCTTGGTACCATTGAACCACTTGACGACGCCTGAATTCATAACGATCTCCTTTCAACCGTTTGTGTGCGCCCGGGAAGGATGTCCGCGGGCAAATATCGATGTTGAGACGAGATCTGACGAAGCGCTCTGGGCGCATGGACAAAGGTCACAAGCAAAATTCGATAGGCACCATGTAGGCCTTTTATCGAATTAAGCAATGCTAAATCAGAAATAAAACTTTTCCGAGCGGGGAATTGCCAGGCGGAAGAGAGGCAGAGGCGGCCGGCCGGCGGCCGCCCCGGCGGCATCATTGCCAGACGACAATCGGCGCCTTCGTCGGAACGCGGTCGTAGAGATCGATGATATCCTGGTTCAGCAATCGGACACAGCCCGAGGAGACGGCTTTGCCGATCGAGCGCCAGTCGGGATTGCCGTGCAGGCGGTAGAGCGTGTCCTCGCCGTTCGAGAAGATATAGAGCGCGCGGGCGCCGAGCGGGTTCTTCAGGCCGGGCTCCATGCCGCCGTTTTCGATCGAATATTTGACGAGTTCCGGCTGGCGGGCGACCATTTCGTTCGGCGGCTTCCAGCGCGGCCATTTCTGACGCCATTGAATGACGCCCGATCCCTGCCAGGCAAATCCTTCGCGGCCGATGCCGACGCCGTAACGCATCGCCATGCCATCGGCCTGGACGAGATAGAGGAAGCGCGACGGCGTATCGACGACGATGGTGCCGGGCGGCTGGCCGGTGGGATCGACGACGCGCTGGCGATAGTAGCGCGGATCGATCTCCTCATAGGGAACGGCGGGAATGAGGAAACCGCCGTCCTCGACCGGGCCGTACATGACGGCAAGCTCGGGCCCACTCGGCACGCTGGAGGCTCCCGGCGACCGGAACAGGCGCATGGGCGAACGGTAGATGATCGAGGTGTCGCCCGATGTCACGGTGTTGGCGGAGGAGGCGCAGCCGGTGAGCGCGGAGGCTGCGGTCAGAGCCGAAAGGGAAAGAAAGCTACGGCGGGAAAGATGTCTATCGGAACTCATGACGCGGGACTGATTTCCTTTTGATGCGGGAATCCTGAAATGACGACATAAGGAAATCTATCGGCTTGCGCCAAATAAACCATAGCTTCACGCAGACGTGTTCCTGATGGAGCGGACGATATGGGCAGCGCTGTTGCAGCGCTACATCACAACGATCTCGGCCTTGGCGGGAAGGCGATCATAGAGATCGACGACGTCCTGGTTCAGCATGCGCACGCAGCCGGACGATGTGGCCTTGCCGATCGACTGCCAGTCGGGCGTGCCGTGGATGCGATAGAGCGTATCCTGCCCGTCCTTGAAGATGTACATGGCGCGCGCGCCGAGCGGGTTCTGGAGCCCCGGATTCATGCCGCCGTTTTCGGCGGAAAAAGCACGAACATCGGGCTGGCGCGAGACCATTTCTGCCGGCGGCGTCCAGCGCGGCCATTTCTGCTTCCACTGGACGACGCCGCGGCCCGACCAGGCATAACCGTCGCGGCCGAGGCCGACGCCATAGCGCATCGCCTTGCCGTTGCCCTCGACGAAATAAAGGAAGCGCGCCTTGGTATCGACCACGACGGTGCCGGGACGCTCGGTCGTCTGGTAATCGACCTCCTGGCGCAGGAATTGCGGCTGCACGCGGCTGACCGGGATCGACGGCAGGGTGAAATCCTCGTCGCGCAGCTCGCCATACATCGCCGCATGCACCGGATTGGTGACCGGCAGGCCATAGGTCTGATGGAACTGGGTCTTGTAAAGCTCGCGCGTCTGCGGCACCGGCTGATCGGGGACCGGCCGCACCCGGCGCGGATCGACGCCGGGCGGCTGATAGAAGACTGGTGAGGTTTCCTGGACGAAGCGGGCGGGCGAATCGGCGGCGACATCGGGAATGAGGATGTTGCAGCCGCTGAGCGAGGCAGTGCCCATCACGAGCCCGGCAATCGGGAGGACCCGGCGCAGAAAATTCATCGAACCACCCTTATCAACGATCGGCGAGACAGCGATATCTGCCGCGACGATGGCATGCGCGGCTGGCGCGAGGCTGGTGTCGGGAAGGAAAAATCAGGAAGGCTTGAACCCGCCCTCTGGCTGCAGGTCCATGGGCGCGCCGAAAAATCAGGCCGCCACTCCGTGGAAGAAGCGGATGCTCTGTTCGATCTCGGCCGGCAGCGCCGAGGTGTGGTTGCCGGCGACGGTGTCGGTTTCGATATGGGTGCCGGCGGCGCGGGCACGGCGGGCGAGCAGGTCGGCGCGGTCGTTGAAATGCGCCTCCTCCGTGCCGTGAACCACCCGGATGGGGCATTTGAAGCTGTGGGCGTAGCAGAGCGCCGAACGCACCTCGAATTCATGCGCATTGCTGTCGTCGAAGCGAATGTCCTGGGGATAGCGGCTGAAGAAGCGGAAGGCATTGGGATTGCCGGAAATCGGCGCGGCGGCGCGGAATTTATGAGTGCTCATCGCCGTCAGCATGGTCAGCGTGCCGCCGATGCTGTGGCCGGCGATGAACAGGCGCTGGGGATCGACGCCCGGCAGATGCGCCAGGCGATCGGTGGCGGCGAGAACGTCATCGACCTCGTCGTAAAAGCCGGAGAAATTGCCCCTCTGGCCGTTTTCACCGCGCAGCGACGGCATCATCACCACATAGCCGGCATCCATATAGGGCTTCATCAGCTGCCAATGGCCGATGCCCATGGCATTGCCACCATGCAGGAAGAGCACTGCCGGCTTGGCCGCGCGCTGGCGCTTGTATTTCGACACCCAGGCGACCAGTTCGAGCTCGCCGCCATAGCCGGAACGGTAGAAGATCTTCTCGGCGTCGGCAGGTGCGGTCAGCGGTTCGTATTTATCGGGCGCCGGCCCCTTGTGCAGGAGCTTCGTGCGGAAGCGGCGGCGGATCTCGGCGTAATCGTGCCTGGCAAGACGCGGCTCGTCCGGGACGTCGAAAGCGGCCGCCACACGCGGCAGGACGAGCGCGCCGGCAAGACCCGACAGCACGGCACGGCGTTGCCGGAAAAAGGAATTTTGTTCATGCGAGCTCATGACGCAGCACCCAAATCATTTCCCCGGCCCACAAGCTTTGCACCGGAAAACGCGCTGGCGCCAATACACATCCTGTTGAAGATATCGCCCTGCGTCATTGTTGCGCAGGCCCATCGGCTCACCCGGGCTTGGCCTCGATCATCGCGATCAGCGTGCGCAGCCGGTCGGCCTCGTAGGGAGGCTTGTCGGGGCGAAGGCGGGCGATGCGGGGAAAGCGCATGGCCACCCCCGATTTGTGCCGCGTCGAGCGATTGATCCCCTCGAAGGCGACCTCGACGACGAAGCCGAAATCCCTGTCGGCGCGCACGGCCCGCACCGGCCCGAACCGCTCGGTGGTGTTGTTGCGCACGAACTTGTCGAGCAGCTCGAGCTCGGCATCGGTGAAACCGAAATAGGCCTTGCCGACCGGCACCAACTGCTCGCCGTCCTCGTCTTCGGCCCAGACGCCGAAGGTGAAATCGGAATAATAGCTCGAGCGCTTGCCGTGGCCGCGCTGGGCGTACATCAGCACCGCATCGACGTTATAAGGATTGCGCTTCCACTTGAACCAGGGGCCTTTCATGCGGCCAGCCTGGTAGATGCTGTCGCGCCGCTTGATCATCACGCCCTCGATAACCGGATCGGGCGGCGCGGCGCGCAAAGCGTCGAGCTCCTCCCAGGACGAGAAAGGCACGAGCGGCGAGAGATCGAAACGGTCATGGGGGGCGCGGTCGATGACCCCGGCCAGATGCTCGCGGCGATCGACATAGGCGCGGCCGCGAATATCCTCCTCGCCGTCGAACAGCAGGTCATAGGCGCGGATGAAGGCGGGGTAGTCGTCGAGCATCCTCGCCGTCACCGTCTTGCGGTTCAGCCGCTGCTGCAGGTCGGAGAAGGTGCGGGTCGGGCTGTTGGAGCGGGCGGTGCCGCCGACCAAGAGCTCGCCGTCGACGACGCCGGAAAAATTGATCGCCTCGAGAATATCGGGAAAGGCGCCGGAGATATCGTCGCCGGAGCGGGAATAGATCTTGCGCCGGTCGCCGGAGCGGGAAAGCTGGACGCGGATGCCGTCCCATTTCCATTCGGCGGCGTAGTCGCCCGGGGCGAGGCCGGCAAGATCCCCTTCCTCCACCGCATTGGCGAGCATGACGGAATGGAAAATCGCCGGTGTCGCCAGCGCCGGCTTCTCGCCGGCGCCCGCCAGCCATTGAAACAATGTCTCGTAAGGCGGCTGCAGGCCGTGCCAGAGGGTTTCGATCTCGGTGACGTCCTTGCCGCCGAGATCGGCCAGCGCCTGCTTGGCAAGACGGGCGGAGACGCCGATGCGCATGGCGCCGGTCGCAAGTTTGATGAAGGCGAAGCGGCCGGAGGAATCCAGCCGGTCGAGCAGGTCGCGGACATAGCCGCGCACTTCGGTGCGGCCGAGCCCGTTCATGCGGGTGACGACCTCGCCGAGGCGCGGCTGGGATAGGGCGGAGCGGTCGATATCCCGCTCATTGTCCCAGACCAGCGAGATGGTTTCGGCGAGATCGCCGACATAGTCGTAGGAATAGCGGAACAGCACCTCGTCCATGCGCTCCAGCACCAGCTCACGCAGCATGGCCGGCTTGACGTTGCGCACCTCCAGCGTGCCGGCGATCGCAGCAAGCCCATAGCCGCGGTCGGGATCCGGCGTATCGCGGAAATAGTCGGTCAGCAGCTTGAGTTTGCCGTTGCGGCTGGGAGTCAGGACCAGACGGTCGAGGAGGTCGGCGAAAGCTTTCATATTGGCCTCCGCATTCCGGGGGAAAACCCCTCCCCAACTTGGCGAGAAGAAGGCCCCTCCCCAACTTCGCGAGGAGAAGACCCCTCCCCAACCCCTCCCCACAGGTGGGAGGGGCTAACTCGCGGCACTGCTCTGCCTTCTTTCAACCAAAGCGTTCGCGGAGATGATTTTGTGGCGGGACGGCGCAGCAGGTTAAGCCCCTCCCCCTTGTGGGGAGGGGTTGGGGCGGGGTTTTGACGCGTTCTCCGGCTCATCTCAATCCGCCTCATCCTCATAGCCCACCAGATGCAGCGGTTTCGCCTTGATGCCCTGCAATTGGCACCAGCGCACCAGCGCCTCCTCGCGTCCGTGGGTCACCCAGACCTCGGCCGGGTGCAGCTCGCGGATCGTTTCGGTCAGTTCCGGCCAGTCGCAATGATCGGAGATGACGAGCGGCAATTCGACGCCGAGCTGCTTGGCGCGCTGGCGCACCATCATCCAGCCGGAGGCGAAAGCCGGCAGCGGTTCGTTGAAGCGGCGCGCCCAGCGATCGGCGAAGGCAGAGGACGGGCCGATGACAACGGCGCCCTTGAAGGCGGATTTTTCGCTGCTTTCGATGGTCGCAGGCAGCAGCTCGCCGAGATCGATGCCCTGCCCGACGTAATAATCGCAGAGTTTTTCCACGGCGCCGTGGATATAGATCGGTTCGCCGTAACCGGCATCGCGCAGCAGCCGGATGACCCGCTGGGCCTTGCCCAGCGCATAGGCGCCGACGAGATGGGTGCGCTCGGGAAACTGCCGGAGCGAGGCCAGCAGCTTGCCGGTCTCATCGAGCGGATCGGGATGATGGAAGACCGGCAGGCCGAAGGTCGCCTCGGTGATGAAGACATCGCAGGCAACCGGCACATAGGGTGCGCAGGTCGGGTCAGGGCGGCGCTTGTAATCGCCGGAGACGACGATGCGGGTGCCGTTCCTCTCGATGGCGATCTGGGCCGAGCCGAGCACATGGCCGGCTGGATGAAAGCTCACCTTGACGCCGTTGACCAGCAGCTCCTCATTGAAACCGACCGCCTGCTCGTTGGCGCAGAAGCCGTCGCCGTAACGCAAGCGCATGATGTCGAGCGTCTGGCGGGTGGCGAGCACGTTCACGTGACCGGGGCGGGCGTGATCGGAATGGCCGTGGGTGACGAGCGCCCGTTCCACCGGCCGCACAGGATCGACATAGAATCCGCCTTCCGGGCAATAGAGCCCTTCCGGGGCGGGATAAAGCAGCGCGTCAGCTCTCATGCAGCAAGAGATAGAGGCCAAAGGGCGTGAGGCCAGAGGAAGCGAGCTTCATCACCTTACCCGTCGAGGAAGGATAAAATTGCGGCGTTGAACTGCGCGGGACGCTGCAGCGGCGCGAAATGGCTGACGCCGGGCAAATAGATCATCTGCGCATTCGGAATGCTGCTGGCGAGATATTCGGCATGTTCGGCCTTGATGAATTCGTCGTGTTCGCCGAGCACGATCGCGACCGGAACGCGGATGCGGCCGAGGTCGTCCGCCTGATAGTTCGGCTCGGTGCGCATCATCAGGCTCACCGCCTCGACGAAGGAATTGAAATCGTCCGGTGTCGCGGACAAGGCCGCATAGTCCTTGGCGTGGCGGCTGAAGCATCGGTCGATGACCGGCGTCGGAACGAATTCCCGTGTGCCGCTCGGATCCATGTTGCAGGCGAAGAAGAAGACGCCCTCAACACGCGACGGCGCCGTCGCGGCAAGGATCAGCGCGATGCAGGCACCATCACTCCAACCGACGAATGCCGCCTGTTCCAGGCGCAGTTCGTCCATGACCGCAAGCACGTCGGCGGCCATCAGCTCATAGGTATAGGGACGGGCATCGCGGGTGCTGCGGCCATGACCGCGGCTGTCGATCAACACGACGCGGCGGCCGCACTCGAGCAGCGCCGGGACCTGATAGCCCCAGTTGCCGCTATGGCCGAGGCCGCCGTGCAGCAGGATGACGGCCGGCCCGGCGCCGTAGCTCGCATACCAGATGCGGGCGCCCTCGCGCCCGACATGGCCTTCGACTGCAGCCGGCGGCAAGGGGGCCGCGCCTTGGGCTTCGAAATGGATGAGCTCGTCGTCGTGTCGTTCCATGGCGAGTCCTTTCGGGTTTATAGGCGGCGGCATAGAAAAGCCGGAAAACAGCCCAAGAACAACCAGAATCGCTTTTTAGCTGTTGCATCCTTCGATGCAATCAGGGGGAGCAATATGGGCAGGAGGCTTTTCTATTGCGCCGGCGCATTCGCGGTCGCCGCGGCCGGTATCTACCTCAACAATACCAGCCTTTTGGCGGAGCACCGTCCGGGCAAGCCGGTGCTGCTCGCCCATCGCGGCATCGCCCAGCGCTTCGACGAGACCGATCTGAAAAACGACACCTGCACGGCGAGCCGCATGCTGCCGCCGAAACACGATTATCTCGAGAATACGGTTCGCTCGATGGAGGCAGGATTTGCCGCCGGCGCCGATATCGTCGAGATCGACGTGCATCCGACGACGGACGGGCAATTCGCCGTCTTCCACGACTGGACGCTCGACTGCCGCACCGACGGGCACGGCATCACCCGCGAGCATGCGATGGCTGACATGAAGAAGCTCGACATCGGCTATGGCTACACCGCCGATGGCGGCAAGAGCTTTCCCTTTCGCGGCCGCGGCATCGGCATGATGCCGACGCTGGCGCAAGTGCTGTCGACCTTTCCGGATCGGCGTTTCCTGATCAACATCAAGAGCCGCGATCCTTCCGAGGGCGAAAAGCTCGCCGGCGTGTTCAACGGGCTTTCGACGGCACGACGGGCTGAGATCATCGTCTATGGCGGCGACGCGCCGATCGACGTCATCCGCCAACGCGTGCCTGATATCAAAACGGCCTCGCGCCAGAGCCTGAAGGGCTGCCTCACCGGCTATATCGGCTATGGCTGGACCGGCCTGCTGCCGGATACTTGCCAGCAGCGGATGATGCTGGTGCCGATCAATATCGCGCCCTGGCTCTGGGGCTGGCCGGACCGTTTCCTCAACCGGATGCAGGATGCCGGCACCGAGGTTTTCGTGCTCGGCCCTTATCACGGCGGTGAATTTTCCACCGGTATCGACGACCCCGCGCAGTTGGCGCGACTGCCGCAAAATTATGCGGCAGGCATTTGGACGAATGAGATCGAGACGATCGGACGGCTCCTGGAATGAGGCGGAGCGCTACCCGCCTCAGAACTCCTCCCAGTCGCCGCCGGCGACTGCCGCGTTGCCATGGAAGGCTGCGCCCACTTTTGCAGCCATTGCCCGCGGCGCCGATGCGACGGGCCTCGAAGCGGCAGTTGCCACGGCGGGGCGCTGCTGGCGTGAGGCTGGGCCGCCGATATTGAACTGGCCCAGCAGCTGGAAAAGCGCGTCGGCTTCCTTGGCGAGGCTATGTGCGGCAGCCGTCGATTCCTCGACCATGGCGGCATTCTGCTGCGTGCCCTGGTCCATGGTGTTGACCGCGGTGTTGATTTCCTTCAGCCCCGTCGCCTGCTCCTTTGAACTCTCGACGATCGCAAGAACATTGCTGTTGACCTGCTGAACCTGGGCGACGATCTCTTCGAGAGCCTTGCCGGTTTCGCCGACCAGCGTCACTCCGCTCTTCACATGCTCGTTGGAGGCCCCGATCAGCTCCTTGATCTCCTTTGCCGCCTTGGCCGATCTCTGGGCAAGCTCGCGAACCTCTTGCGCGACCACCGCAAAACCCTTGCCGGCATCGCCCGCGCGCGCCGCCTCGACGCCCGCGTTCAGTGCCAGGAGATTGGTCTGGAAGGCGATTTCGTCGATGACGCCGATGATGTTGCCGATCTCTGCGGACGATGTCTCGATCTTGCCCATCGCATCGACGGCGCTGCGCACCACCGCGCCGGAACGTTCGGCGTTCTCGCGGGTCCTTCGAACAAGCTGGCCGGCTTCCTGGGCGCGGTTGCTGGAATCGGAGACCGTTGTGGTGATCTCTTCAAGGGCGGCTGCGGTTTCCTCGACGGAAGCCGCCTGCTGTTCCGTACGCTTCGACAAATCGTCCGAGGCTGAACGAACCTGCTGCGCGCTGGCAGCGATGCCGGTCGCGTTTTGAGCCACGACCTGCATCGCTGTGCGCAGCTTGGTGACCGCAGCGTTGAAATCGGTGCGCAGCCTTTCCAGTGTCGGAATGAATGGCGTTGCGACCTCCTGGGTCAAATCGCCGCCGGCCAGCCCCATCAAAGACGCCGCAAGCTGATCGACATTGCTGACGCGGGCAGTCACGTCAGTCGCGAATTTGACGACCTTGAACACCTTACCGTTCATGTCGAGGATCGGATTGTAGGTGGCCTGGATGTAGATCCTTTTGCCGCCCTTGCCGATGCGCAGGAACTCATCCGCCACGAATTCACCCGCTGCCAGGCGCTCCCAGAACCGGCGATAATCCTCGCTGTTTGCGTAGGCGCTCTCGCAGAACATGGAATGGTGGCGGCCCTGGATCTCGGCAAGCTGATAGCCGAGCGCCGACAGGAAATTCTCGTTCGCTGTCAGAATTTCTCCTTTCGGCGTGAATTCGATAACAGCCTGGGCGCGCGACAGCGCGTTTATCTTGCCGGCATCTTCGGCGCTCTGCAGTTTCTGCTTGGTGATATCGGTCGCGAATTTCACCACTTTATACGGCTTTCCGCCACTGAAGACGGGATTGTAGGAGGCTTCGATCCAGATTTCCCTGCCGCCCTTGCCGAGGCGCTTGTATTGGCGCTGATCAAACTCGCCGCGGCCGAGCTTTGCCCAAAACTCGCGATAGTCGGCCGACGAGGCTTCTGCCGGCTCGACGAACATCCGGTGGTGCTGGCCGACAATCTCAGACAGCTGGTAGCCGAGCGCGGCACAGAAATTGGCATTGGCCGTCAAGATCTTGCCGGTAAGGTCGAATTCGATGATCGCCTGTGACCTGCTCATCGCGGCCAATATGGCCTTGGCGTCAGATCCGAAGCCCAATGTTATTTTCTTCATGCTGTTCCCCTAACTCAGATCCAAACGATCGATTGCCCGACCCATGACGGGCTCGCTGGACAAGCACCCCGAAAATAAAATCCGCTAAATTCTTTAAGTATCCATTAACCGGACCGTTCGGTACCCGGGGCCGACGGCGTCTGGGCGACCAAACACAAAAACAAGATAAAACCAATGGGTTATGGCACAGCATTGACGAATTTCCGACGCTAAGGCGAAATCTCCCGTCGCGGAATTCCTCAATCGGAACGGAATTCTTGGTCAGTCAGCCCGCCAAAAATCAGAAGACGCGTTTACTGTTTGTTAAGCATCAATGGTCCTTATTTTCGCGTTCCCGGCAATTGCAAGCCCATTCCTCTGCAGCGATATGTTTGCATTGCACTTCCAGCGTGCAAAAATCGACGATCGGCACGAACGGATTCGGTCGGCATATCAGCAATTAAGCCGCCGGATGCGACTGGCGATCGGAGAAACGACATGGAGCTCGATGCCGAGTTCAATCGAATTGAGGAAGCCGCCGCGGGCTTCAATACGCATTACGAAGTCTTCAAATACGTGAAGGGTCTCACTCAGGGGCTGGGAATGACCGCTTTCCTGATCATGACGCTCCCCACCGTCGACGTCGTCGAGATCGGCGCGACAAAGATCATTACCAATTGGCCGGCGGAGATGGTGGATTACTATGACGCCTACAACCTGATGGTCGACAGTCCCGTCATCCGCCGGATGCTGAGATCGACCAGCCCCTTCAACTATGATGTCGCAGCGATCAATACCGACCGCGGGGAAGGCAAAAAGTCCACGGTCATCGAGTTGTTCCACCGTTACGGCATGGAAAAGGGAGCTTATTTTCCTGTTCACGATGCCGCGGGTGGACGCGGTGCGATGTCGATTTCGGGGTCCCGGAATTTCAGCTTGATCGAAATGGCAAAGATCCTGTTTATCGCCACGTTGATCTACGATCGGCTCTCACAGCTGACATTGAACGAGAAACACAAGCCGATTGCCTTTACGCCGAGCGAGCTGGACTGCCTGAGGCTGACGGCCGGTGGAAGAAAGGGCGCAGAAATCGCAAAGCTTCTCGATCTCTCGGAAAATGCGGTCAACTATCACATCGGCAGCGCGATCAAGAAGCTCGGATGTACGACAAGAACGCAGGCGGTCGTCAGCGCTCTGCGCCTCAACATCATTCGAGTTTAATGCCGATCGAGAAACTTCAGAGAGCCTGCGCCCGCAGCATTCGGGAGATCTCCTCCGGCGAGACCGGCTTCGAGAAGCGGTAACCCTGCGCCTCCTCGCAGCGCGCGTGACGCAGGAAATCCATCTGGGCGTCGGTTTCGACGCCTTCGGCAAGCACCAACAGCTTCAGCGTCTGCGCCAGCGAAATCACCGCCGAGACGATGGCGACGGCGGTCTTGTCGCCCGGCAGGGCCTCGACCAGCGAGCGGTCCATCTTCAGCCGGTCGAAGGGGAAGGTCTTCAGCGCCGCAAGACTGGAATAGCCGGAGCCGAAATCGTCGATCGACAGGCGCACACCGAGCGCCCGCAGCGATGCCATCATCGTAAGCGCGCGTTCGGCATCCTGCATCACCACGCTTTCGGTGACCTCGAGCTCCAGCCAATGGGATTGCAGGCCGTGGCGCTCCAGCGCCTCGGCGACATGGTTTGCGAAATCCGGATCGGCGAACTGCTTGGCCGAGACGTTGACGGCGATGGTCAGTGGCGTCAGGCCCAAATCCTGCCACGCGCGCGCCTGGCGGCAGGCCTCGTTCAGCACCCAGAGGCCGAGGGGAACGATGAGGCCGGTCTCTTCGGCGAGCGGGATGAAATTGACTGGCGGCACCCTGCCCTTGGCCGGATGGTTCCAGCGGACCAGCGCCTCGATGCCGGTGATGCGGCCGGTGGCGACATCGACCTGCGGCTGATATTCGAGGAACAGCTGATCGCCTGTGATCGCCTGGTGGAGCTCCTCCTGCTCGCCGAGCGGCATGCCGAAGGGTGCGCCGGCGCCATCGTGATGCTGCAGCGTATTGCGGCCGAGCTGCTTGGCCCGGTACATGGCGCGGTCGGCATTGGCGAGGAGTTCTTCGGCGGTTGCGCCGTCGACGGGGAAGGCGGCAACCCCGATGCTCGAGGTGATGGCGATGTCACCGCTCTCGCTCTGCATCGGCCGGTTGATCGCCTTCTGCAATTCGCGCAGGCGCCGCGCGATGCCGGCGTCGTGGCTAGACTGGTGGACGAGCACCACGAGGAATTCGTCGCCGCCGAGCCGCACCACCATATCCGAGGCGCGGACGCTGTTGGCCATGCGGGTGGCGATCTCCTTCAGCACTTCGTCGCCGGCGGCGTGGCCGCGGCCGTCATTGACCTCCTTGAAATTGTCGAGATCGATATAGGCGACGGTGACCTTGCGGTTGTTGCGCCGGGCCTGATCGAGAATGCTGGCCAGCCTTTCCTTGAGGAAGGCACGGTTCGGAAGGCCGGTCAAATCATCATGATGGGCCATGAAATGGATGCGGTCATCGACGCGCTTGCGCTCGATGGCGATGCCGGCGATGTGCGTGGCGAGAGCCACCAGCTTCATCTCATGCTCGGTGGGACGGCGGACTTCCCTGGAATAGAGGGCGAAGGTGCCGAGCACATTATTCTGCGAGGTGGCGATCGGCGTCGACCAGCAGGAGCGGAAGCCGAAGGGGGCGACCAGCGCGCGGAAATCCTCCCAGAGCGGATCGCTCATCACGTCCTCGACAATCACGGTCTGGCCGCGCCAGGCGGCGGTGCCGCAGGAGCCGACCTTGGGGCCGATGGTGACGCCGTCGATCAGGCGGCTGTAGCCGCCGGGCAGATTGGGAGCCGCGCCATGATAGAGCCTGGTGCCCTCGCCGTCGAGCAGCAGCACCGATCCGTCGATGCCGGTCAGCTGCGCCTCGATCATCAGCACAAGCGCCTCGAGGATCATCGGCAACGGCTCGTTGCGGGCAATCATTTCGAGCAGTTTCGCCTGGCCTCGATGGAGATCTTCCTGGAGCTTGCGTTCGGTGATATCGCGCGAAACGCCGATCAGCCCGACGATTTCGCCGCGATCGTTGCGCAGCGGAATCTTCGAGGTCAGCCGGCAGACCGGCCGGGGGCTGCCTGGAAGAACGACCGTTTCCCCCATGTCGATCCGGGCCTGGCCGGTCGCCATGATCTGCTGCTCAATATCGAAATGACGGCGGGCCACCTCGAAATCGAAGAGGTCGAAATCGCGCTTGCCGGTGATCTCGTCGGCGCTCTTGAAGCCAAGGTTGCTGGCGGTGACGGCATTGGCGAAGACGAAGCGGCTGTCGCGATCCTTGACGTAGAGGAAATCGGGCAGTTCGTGGATGATCGCTTTCAGGCGCAGGTTCTCGACGCCCTCTGAGAGGTGGTGGGCGCTCGACGCCATCATCGCCTCGGTCGCGGCGACGAAGCGCCGCGTCTCGGCCGTCAGAGCCTCGGGCGATTCCCATCGCCTGGCACTCGTTTCGTGCATGACGCCATTTCTCCCCGGCCCCGCAATCGTCATTTCCCTTCAAAGTAGTCCTGAAGTCCTTCGGCTTGCTTAAGTGAAAGAGTGAACAACACGCCAAAATAAGCGGCGAGATCCTGCCCTCAACTAGGACGGCGACCGCATTTCGCGCACTCGGGGAAAAGTCTGTGCCAAAAGAAGACAGGGCGGGATGGCACGTTTCCTGCTACGGGCAGGCCATGACAAGCGCCCGAATGCCTTCACGCCGCGACATGCTTCTCTTTCTCGCTGCCTCGGCGGTTGCGGGCGGGGCGTCGCGCGCGTTTGCCTCGCCGCTGACAGCTGCTGCACAGCCCGATCTGCGCGGCGCGATCGACGCCGTGGAATATCGCGCCATTCCCGAAAGCGGCGACCGCAAGGCACGCAACCTGGAGCAGATGATCAAACAGGCGGCGGCCGAGAACGTGCCGGTCTTCCTGCCGCCCGGCACCTACCGGATCTCCAATCTGACTTTGCCCGACAACACCCGCATCACGGGCGTGCCCGGCGCCTCGCGGATCGTCTATACCGGCGACGGCCATCTGTTTTCGGCCGAAAATGTCCGGCGCATCGAGCTTTCCAATCTCGTCATCGACGGCGGCAACCGCTGGCTCGGCGATTATGCCGGCGGGCTCCTCCAATTTACCGGCGTCGGCGAGGTGCTGATCGACAATTGCGAGATCGGCGGCAGCCGCAAGCACGGCCTGCAGCTGGAGCGTTGCGGCGGGCGCATCGAACGCAGCCGCATTTCCGGTGCGGCCCAAGCCGGGCTTTACGCCGTCGATTCCGCCAATCTTTCGGTCACGGGAAATACGATCGCCGATTGCGGCAATGGCGGCATTCTCGTGCATCGCTGGAAGAAGGCGGAAGACGGCACGGTGGTTTCCGGCAACCGGATTTCCAACATCCGCGCCAATGACGGCGGCACCGGCCAGAACGGCAACGGCATCAACATCTTCCGCGCCGACGGGGTGATGGTTGTGAACAACCATATTTCCGACTGCGCCTTTACGGCGATCCGCGCCAATTCGGCCTCGGACATCCAGATCAGCAGCAACCAGTGCCGGCGCTCCGGCGAGACGGCGATCTATGTCGAATTCGCCTTCGAGGGTGCTGTGGTCTCCGCCAACATGATCGACGGGGCGGCCAATGGCATTTCGATCGCCAATTTCGACGAAGGCGGCAGGCTTGCGAGCGTCACCGGCAACGTCGTGCGCAACCTGACGCTGAAGGGCCCCTACCAGCACGAGGTTGGCTTCGGCATCGGCATTGCGGCGGAGGCCGATACGCTGGTGTCGGCCAATGTGATCGAGGGGGCGCCGCGCTGGGGAATGCAGATCGGCTGGGGCGCCTATCTGCGCAATGTCGTCGTCAGCGGCAATGTGGTGCGCAAGGCCCCGGTCGGCTGCGCCGTCTCGGTCGCCAACGGCGCCGGCACCGCCGTCATCACCGACAATGTCTTCCAGGAAGCCACCGACGGCGCGGTTCTCGGCTTCGAGTGGGAGAAACAAGTCTCCGGCGAGCTGGCGAACGGCGGCTCGCCCTATGCGCAGCTCACCGTCGAGCGCAACCGCATCTCCTGACGGACGTGGCGGCTTTCAACCGCCGGCGGCTCTGCCGGCGGTAAGAGCTCACGCACTTGAATTCATAGCGTCACTGCGTCTGATAGGTGCCGGTGATGGTCGCTTCCGCCAAGGCATGTTTCTTTGCCTCCGCCCACATGGCGCTGATGCCGGCGGCATCGGGTGTCAGGAGCTTCGGCACGTCGAGGGCGGCGAGGCGGAAGATATAATGATGCGGGCGATCGCCGGCCGGCGGTTGCGGGCCGTCGTAACGGGCGTTGCCGAAATCGTTTTTGTAGAAGCGCGGCGCCTGTTCGGGTGCGGTGTCGACGCTTTCGGCTAGTTCAGTCCACTGCGCCGGGATATTGGCGATACCGCAGTGGCGGAAGGTGCCGCGCGGGGCATCCGGATCCTCGACCACCAGAGCAAAGCTCCTGGTCTCGTTGGGGGCGCCGCTCCAGGCAAGCGGCGGAAAGAGATTCTCGCCCGCGCGCGCATATTTCTTAGGGATCGGCTGATCCTGCGCGAAGGCTTTGCTGATCAATGTCAAAGTCATGACATTCTCCTTTGTCTTCTCAGGGACGGCCTCTTCCCTTCTTATGCTCGCTTTCCTGGTTGCGGCCGCGCATGATCGCGCGATCGTCGTTTCCGGTATCCGGATCCGGCTTCAGATCGCCTCCCTTGCGATGCGCTTGCCTCGCCTGTGGATTGCGCTGCAGATCTGCTGCGGCGTCGAAATCCTCACCGGCATTTGCCGTCTTCTCGCGTTTTTCGATAACGCGAAGCTGCTGTTCATGCGTCTTCTTCCCCGTCATGACATTCCTCCTTAACTGAGAACGCACCCCTGCTTTCGACGCCTCGACGGCGCCAGCCTCTGAGGGTCGAACCCGCCGGCCCGCTCATTGTTCCGCCAGCCCGTGGCGTATCAAAAGCTTTCATCGTCCCATCAGTGGCGGAGGCTTTTCCGCAGGAGGTGCGGCGTTTACCATTTCTCCCGACACATCGAGGGGATTTGGTCATGCTGACAATCTATGGGGTTTATCGATCGCGCGCCTCGCGCGTTTACTGGATGGCGGAAGAGCTCGGGCTCGAGTTCCGCTCGGTGCCGGTGCTGCAGGCCAGGCGGCTTGCCGATCCGCTCTCCGCGGAGGCGCCGCTCAACACGCACTCGGCCGATTTCGCTGCCGTCAATCCGATGGCGCAGATCCCCAGCATTCGCGACGGCGACCTCGTCATGCACGAGTCGCTGGCGATTAATCTTTATCTTGCCCGCAAACACGGCGGGCCGCTGTCGGGCCAAACCGTCGAGGAAGACGGATTGCTGACGATGTGGACCGTCTGGGCGGCCTCGCAAGTCGAGCCGCATTCGGTCAGGATCGTGCTGACCTATGATAACGGCCTCGAAAACAGCGCCGAGGGCAAGGAGACGATCGCGGCCGCCTGCTATAGTCTGCGCCGGCCGCTTGCGGCGCTCGAAAGCCATCTCGCCGGGCGCCAGTGGATCATCGGCGACCGCTTCACCGTCGCCGATCTCAACATTGCCGAGGTGCTGCGCTACGCCCAGAGCGAGATGGCGCTTTTCGATGCCCATCCGAACATTAAGGCCTGGATCGAGCGCTGCCAGTCCCGCCCCGCCTATAAGAGAATGCAGGAGACGCGCGGCAAGGAGCCGGTCGAGATCTGATTATCGGAACAGCGTCAGCGTGCCGGCCATTTCCTGACGGATCCAGGCCTTGAAATCCCTGACCTTCTTGGGCTCACGCGCACCCTCGGCTGTGATGAAATAATGGCCGAATCCGGTCTTTGCGCGAATGCCGAACGGGGCCGCCAGCCGACCTTCGGCAAGCGCAAAGTGAGCGAGGGTCTGCCAGGCAAGCATGACGCCCTGGCCGGCGATCGCCGCATCGAGGCAGAGCGAGGCGTCGTTGAAGACATGGCGCGTCGCAAGCGTCGCGCCCGACAGTCCCGCCTCCCGCATCCAGACTTCCCAGCTGAACATGGCGCGGCCATCGATAATGGCAGGCAATGCCAGGATATCGGCGGGCTCTTTCAATCTCGCCGCCATCTCCGGCGAGCAGACCGGAAAGACCTCCTGTTGCAGCAGCAGCTCCGCCTTCACGTCAGGCCATTTGCCGTTGCCGACGCGGATGCCGATATCGACATCGCCCAGCGCCGGATTGACGAGATTGGTCGTCGCATCCAGCCGCAGCTTGATGTCGGGATGACGCTCGGCGAAGCGGTCGAGCCGGCAGACGAGCCAGCGGGCGGCGAAGACCGGCGCCACGGAAATGGTCAGGATCGTGTCGTCCTTACGGCTGGCGATCGACACCGCCGCCGAAAGGCGGGTAAAGCCCTCGTCGAGTGCTGAAAGCACCGGCCGGCCGGCTTCGGTGGCGATCATGCCGCGAGCGGTGCGCTCGAAGATCACCTGCCCCAGCTGTGCCTCGGCCTTGATCACCTGCTGGCTGACGGCGCCGACCGAGACACCAAGCTCGTCGGCGGCGGCCTGAAGTGAGCCGAGACGGCCGACCGCCTCCAGCGCCCTGAGGCCGTTGAGATGGACCGTGTTGAGGTTCTTCATATAATTTTTCTATAGCAGAGCCATGGTAATCTCAATTGAAAATCCGCCCAAGTAAGCCGAGATTACAGCATACGATCATGACCCAGCACCGCTGGAGAAAGCGAGGCCTGCCGTGTCGTTGCTGAAGTTTTTCTTGAAGCCTATTGCTGCCATCAGCAGCACGCAACCTGCCAATACCCCGACCTGGGAGGAGGATCCGCTGCGCCATCCACAGGTCGAGCGCATGTCGCTGCGCGAAATCGCCGATCTGCCGCTCGGCGCGGAGACCGGTTTTCATGCAGAGGCGAAACCGCGCCTGGCGAAATGCGCGTGACATCGTGCTAAGTTTCGCCCGAGGAGAAAGGGCGGGACAATGGCCGGCGAAGTCGACCTTATCTTCCAGCGTTTGAAGCGGCTGGCGGCGGAAGCCGGCCTGCCCGACGTCGAGGAGAGCACCTCCTACGGCAATCCGGCGCTGAAAGTTGCCGGCAAGAGTTTTGTGGCGGTGAAAAACCCCGAGACGATCGTCATTTCGATTTCGCTTGACGACAAGGATCATCTCCTGGAAATGGCGCCGGACATCTACTTCCAGACCGATCATTATGTCGGCTGGCCGTATCTGCCGCTGCGCGCCGCCCTGATCGGCGACGAGGAATTGCGGCTGCGGCTGATCGGCGCCTGGCTATTCCGGGCGCCGAAGAAGCTGGCCGCTCGTTTCAGGGATCGGCCGGCATCGTAGGCGCGGGCGCCGAATGGTGGGCGCCGCGGGCGTGGGGCGCTGATCTTTTTGAAGCGCACAAAAGCGCAGCGGTTTTGCAGCAGCGACATGCGTGACAAGCGAAAGCAGGCCGAGCGAATCTGAAAAATCGCGCCTCGCTTCAGGCGACGGCGCGCCGCGCAAAAAAGCGATCGCGCAGGGTGAGCCTCTCTGTCAATATACGCATCTCCGCGTCGATCGACAGTCCATCCAGGAGGCCCACCGTGAACGACATCGTCGCCTTGGTCACCGGCGCAAGCCGCGGCATTGGCCGCGGCATCGCCCTTGCTTTGCTTGCCGAAGGGTTCACGGTGCATGTGACCGCCAGGACGCGTTTCGAGGCAGAGGCACAGCAAGCCGGATCGACGGGCTCGCTCGAGGGGCTCGAGCATGAAGCGGCAAAACTGCCGGGACGCATCGTCGTCCACCGATGCGATCACGGCAAAGACGCCGACACCGAGCGTGTGGCCGACGCTATACGGGCGGGCGGCAGGCTCGATATTCTGGTGAACAATGCCTGGCCGGGTTACGAGAACATGGTCGAAGACGGGGATTTCACCTGGCCCCGGCCGTTCTGGCAGCAGCCCACCTGGCGATGGGAGGCAATGATCGGCACTGCGCTGAGAGGCGCTTTCATGATGTCGCGCGCGGTCGCTCCGCTGATGATCTCGGCGCGACGCGGCTTGATCGTCAATATTTCCTTCTGGGCAGCCCAGCTCTACGAGGGCAATGCGATCTACGGCATCGCCAAGGCTGCCGCCGACAAGATGGCCACGGACTTCGCGCATGAGCTGCGCTCTCACAATGTCGCCGCCGTCGCTCTCTATCCGGGGCTGGTCCGCACTGAAGCCGTTCTTGAGAACGCCGAATATTTCGACCTGAGCAATTCGGAATCGCCTCAGTTCATCGGCCATGTCATTGCGGGGCTGTGGCGAGACCCGGCGCTGATGTTGAAATCCGGGCACGCCCTGATTGCGGCGGCGTTGGCGCGGGAATACGGCATCACCGATCTCGACGGCTACAGGCCGGTTCCCCTTTCCGCCGCCGACTTTGTCAGAGATTGATTTTGCTTCGTCCGGGCCATCAGGCGGAGCTGCCGAGCCTGAAAGCCGTTGAAATATCGGATCGCGATGATATCGCTGCATCGGGTCTGCAGTTCACCCAGGCATCGCCGTTCTCCGGAACACGCTAAACCTGACAATGACGAAGATATGGACACCGATCCCGTGCCATGTCGGAAGGGCGATCACCGATAATCCATCCGGAACGGCGCGACCAAAGGATTAGGTCATGTCCAGAAAACCCATTCCGCTCACGGTGGGCGACACGTCGGCATTTGCCAAGTCGCTGCGCCTGCAGCTTGCCGCACATGAGGGGCTTCCCTCTCACCTCCAGTTCTTGAACATGCTGGCGAGGGCCGCCGGTCACGGCAATTTCCAGAGCCTGCGTGCAGAAACCGGCTCCGGGAGCAAGGGAGAACCACCCACACCGGCACCTGTTCGCGATGCCGCGATCGATCGCAAGCATATCGAGCGCGTTCAACGCAGTTTTGACGAGGAGTTTCGCCTCATGCGCTGGCCCTCGCGGCGCATGGACCAGGTCACGGCGCTTTGGCTTCTCTGGTCGCGCATTCCCTCCGCAAGGGAGATGTCAGAAAAAGAGGTCAATGCTCTTCTCCGCGACAGGCACCTGTTTGGAGATCACGCTTTGCTGCGCCGGGAGCTCTGCGAACTCGGCCTGATGAGCCGGACGCGCGATGGCAGCATCTACAGGCGGGTCGAGCGGCGGCCGATGCCGATACAGGCGGCGACGATCTTGCGTCAGCATTCCTCACGGCAGGCAGATTGATCGCCGTTGCTGGGGCGCCTTTTCGGGAGCCCACCGTCGGTTTACAGCGCATCGCGATCTTTGGATTCGCCGCGCGCGACATGCATCGGGCGCCTCATTCTGCGCCGATGCCAGCCTGCCGCTGGCCGCGCGAAGGGCGATTGCCGAGGCCCATATAGTGCTAGGCATCCGTCAGCTGCGATCGCAGGCGAGCGCGCGCTGAACGGCGGGGCGCTGCAGCATGCGGGCGTGGTGGTCGCTGATTTTTGCGAAGCGGGCGGGGTCGACGCCGTCGGCCGGCAGCCAGTCGGTTATGACGAAGAGATAGGGGTCAGCGAGCGAATAGGTCTCGCCCATCACCCACGGGCCCTTGAACATCGTCTCTTCGATCAGGGTGAAACAATCGGCCATATTCTGCGGCACCTTCGCCTTCATCGCCTCGATCGCTGAGGGATCGTCGGACCAGCGGGAGCCGCGCCGGCGATGGGCATGGTTTACATGCACGGTCGAGCAGAGATAGCTATTGAAGGACTGCAGCCGCGCCATCTCGAAGACATCGCCGAGCGGCGCCAGTTTGGCGGCCGGCGCGCTTTCAGCGATAAAGCCGAGAATCGCCGGCGTTTCGGTCAGCACGCCGCGCTCGGTCACCAGCGCCGGCACGCGTCCCTTGGGGTTGATCTTCAGATAATCCGGCGAACGCTGCTCGCCATTGGCGAAGCTGAGCTTCTTCGTTTCGAAGGCGAGGCCGGATTCTTCCAGGGCGACCAGGCTTGCAAGCGCGCAGGTCCCCGAGGCGTAGTACAATGTCAGCATGGTTCTCGTCTCCCTTTCGGGATGTGGTATAGCGCAGGAATGGGTCCGCCGGAACCGGGGAGATGGCGGTTATTGGCATGGCGGACCTACCGTGCGCCCCCCCTCATCCGACCCTTCGGCCACCTTTGCCTGGGTCGAGCGTCCTACGGCCCCCCGCGGGGAAGAAGGGGTGAGCGGCAGGGCCGCGAATGCGCTGAGCATCAAGCGAAGGGCACATTAAGGCCCCCGCCCCTCAGCCGCAGCCCGGCACATCCTCCAGCCTGTGCCACACCGGGATGCCGCGCTCCCTGGCGATGCGCACGTCGTTGTCGGCGCCCTTGGATTCGCCAGGCAGACGCAGCACACCCTCGCAGAGCTGCAGCAGCCGGCCGGCCACCGGGTGGAAAATTTCCTCGTAGAGCGCATCGCCGACCGACCTGCCGCCGGCCGCATGCCAGATCGGCAGCGCTACCCATTCGCCGATCATCGGCACGTGGCCGGCGGCAAACAGCTTGTGCGAAGGCTCCTCCAACCGCTTCAGGTTGGCGGCCATCTTTTCCGGGTCGTCGCCCGTTCCCGACCGGTAAGGCCCGGCAATCAAAATCAGCATCTTTTACTCCATCGTTGAGCGCTCCCTGCCTCATGCACGGGACTTCCCGAAAATGCACGATAATTCTTGAATGTCGAGTCATTTCGTGCAGTATCACGCTATCTCGTTCAATTTTGTGCGGAGAGACGATGCTGACGACGCAACGCAAGACCCTGATCCTCGACATATTGCGCCGTGACGGCCAGGTGATCGCTAAGCGCGTCGCCGAGGATTTTTCGCTTTCGGAAGACACGATCCGGCGCGACCTCCGAGAAATGGCGGCGGAAGGGCTGTTGAAACGCGTGCATGGCGGGGCGATGCCGCTTTCGCCTGACCTGCCCGATTTCACCGCGCGCCGCAGTGTCTCGTCCGAGATCAAGGCGCGACTCGGGGCGGCAGCGGCGGCGATGGTCAAGCCGGGGCAGATGATCTTCCTCGACGGCGGCACGACGACGGCGGAGGTCGCCAGGCACTTGCCACGCGACATGCCGCTGACGGTTGCCACCCACAGTCCGACGATCGCCGCCGAACTCGAACACCATCCGACGGCCGATGTGATCCTTGCCGGCGGCCGGCTCTACAAACATTCAATGGTGGCGACGGGGGCGGCGGCGATGGCGGCGATCTCGCTGCTGCGCCCCGACCTGTTCTTCCTCGGCGTCACCGCCGCCCATCCGGTGCACGGGCTATCCACCGGCGATTTCGAGGAAGCGGCGATTAAACGCCATATCGCCCGCTGCTCGGCCGAAACGCATGTGCTGCTGACGCAGGAGAAGTTCGACCTCGTCTCGCCCTGCCCGGTGCTCGGCATTTCCGAGGTGGCCGGGCTGATCGTGCCGGCCGAGATGAGCGACGAGCGGCTGAAACCCTATCGCGATCTCAATAACACGATCGCCGCGGCATAATCATTCGGCCAAGGCCGAGGTAACGCTGATATCGCCGACATGGATGCCGTTCCAATTGCGCATCGAGGGCGCGGCAAAGCCCATCAGGGCGGCGTGCACCTCGTCCTCCGTCTCGAAGAAGCGGGCGAGCGTGGCGGCCACCATGGCCTCGGCAGCACGCGTGGCGCCGTCCTCGCATTTCAGCGCGATGGCGATGCCCTTTTCCGGGATCGCGGCGCAGAAGACGCCCTCGGCGCCGGTCTTGACGAAGATGCGGCCCGGGGCGATCTGCATCAGCTTCGTGCAGGCGCGGCCGGAGCCGGCGACATAGAAGGGCTCGGCCATGCAGGCCTCGATCAGGCGGCGGGATGCCTTGGCACGCAGGCGTTCCAGGCCGGTTCCAGTCGCCATTTTGGCGAAGCCGCGGGCAAGGCTCCTGAGCGGCACCGCATAGGTCGGGATGGAGCAGCCGTCGGTGCCGCAGGCCTCGGCGCCGAGCACGGCGCCGGTCAGGCTTTCCATCGCGGCGCGGATCTCGACCTGCAGCGGGTGCTCATAGCCGACATAGCCCTTCGGATCGATATGCTGGTGGCAGCAGGTACAGATGAAACCGGAATGTTTGCCGGAGCAATTGTTGTGCAGCGCGGTCGGCGCCTCCAGCGTGCGGGCCTGGTGGATCAGGACCTTCTGGCTCATCGACCAATGGGCGCCGCATTCCAGTGCTTCGGCATTGCGGCCGGCGCGCGCCAGCATGGAGGCGGCAAGCGCCACATGCTCGTCCTCGCCATTATGCGAGGCGCAGGCGAGCGCCAGCTCCTTGTCACCGAAACCATAGGCGTCGGCCGCACCGCTTTCGACGAGCGGCAGCGCCTGCATCGCCTTGCAGGCCGAACGCGGGAAGACGGCGGCTTCGATATCGCCGAGCGAAAAGACGAGCTTGCCGTCGCCATCGACGACGGCCACCGCGCCGCGGTGGCGGCTTTCGACAAGCAGGCCACGGGTAACTTCGACGGTGACGGGACTGGTCATGGGTTCTCATCCGGATGCTGGCGGGATGCGGCAGGCATAACGCGTCGAGGCACGAAAGCCAACGGGTTTAGGCTACCTGTTTGGTGGCTGCGCGGGTTCCCGGCGCCGCCGACGCGTCGACGGGATGTTTGGCGGAGGCGCCACGTCGGCCTTGAGCCGGCGATCCATGTCCGTTGCTAACGGAGGCCAGCATGGATGCTCGGCTCAAGGCCGAGCATGACGGCGGGTGGGGTGGCTCCTGGAGCAGAACCGCAATGCCGGGGCGGAGGATGCGCATGCTGCCAATTCGGTCTCGACCTCCGTCATCCCAGATCTTGCGCCTCGCTCCAGCCGTATTGATGAAGGCTGCTCGGATCGCGACCTCCGCGCCCCGTGTGAACGCAAGCCTTGAGGTTGGAGGCGTAGCGACGCTATCCCGCAACCGAGTCACATTCGAAGGTATCATCTTGCAATCAGGTCTATCCATTTCAGCGTCCATATTGTGGGTATTTTTCACGCTCGTCTCTCTCGGTCTGGCCTGCTGGTTGGCGCGCCGGCCCAAGAGGACAAGCGTTGGAATCATCTTCGGGGCCCTTCTGGGGTTGGCTTTGATGTCGATTGCGCCGGCGCTGACCGGTTTCCTCGGAAGCATTCTTCCCCTGGGGCAAATCGATTTCTGGCTCGCCGGTTTGACGGCGCAGATCTGACCCAACAATTATAACAGGAATTGATTGAAACGATCGAAAACTATCGTTTCTCTGATGCATCGGACGCAGCTAAAGATGGTGCGTCAGGAACCGCCCCCAATGTCATCCACTCTTTCCTTGATTCTGCGCGATAATAGAATCCGCATTCCCACCGTGACGCTCGTCGCGCTCGCCTTCACTTACGCCTCGACCGTGCCTTACCAGTCGATCATCGGCATCAATGAACTGGGCTTGAGCAACGGCACCTATTCGGCGCTGGTGTTCTTCTCGGCGATCGTCAACGTTATTACGAGCCTGACGCTCGGGATCTGGTCGGACCGGCTGAAGGAGCGGCGGCCGCTGGTGCTGGCGCTTTCGGTCGCCGGCATGCTCGGCTTCGGATCGATCGCGATCATCCACAGCCCGGCAATCTTCATCGTCTCGACGCTTCTGCTGGTGCCGATGAGCAATTCCACTTATTCGTTGCTTTTCGCCAGCCTGCGCGCCAGAACCAACCAGATCGAGCGCGGTGCGGGCGCCGCGGTCACGGCAACTGTGCGGGCGCTGTTTTCCGGCTCCTGGGCGCTGGCGCCGGGGCTGATCGGCCTCTATCTCGTCAATTCGACGTCGATGACGCCGGCCTATGGGATCGCGGCCTTCGCAAGCCTCGTCTGCTTCTGCCTGTATTTCTTCTTCGCGCCGGGCAACGGCACGGCCGGCCCCGTCCCCGATCCCGTCGGATTCCTGGTTTCGCTGAAGCGGATATTCATGCCCTATGTGCTGGTGCGCGTCGCCGTCATGTCGCTGCTGTTCGGATTGCAGCGGCTGAACGGCATGCTCCTTCCGCTGATCATCACCCATGCGGCAGGTGGAAGTGTAGTCGACGTCGGTTTCATCGCTGGGCTGACGGCGCTTCTGGAAATGCCGTTCATGATGATGTGGGGTTTTGCCCAACGGCGCTTCCGCACCGTGCATGTGCTCGCCTTTGGCGCACTGATCTATTGCGCCTATCTGCTGCTGCTCGGACTTTCTTCCGCACCCTGGCACCTCTATGCGCTGCTTCTCGTCAACGCCTGCGGGGCGGCGGCGATCCTCAGCGTTCCGATCACCTATCTGCAGGACCTTATCGCCGACCGGCCGGGGCTCGGAACCTCGCTGCTCTCGCTCAACACCTTCATCGGCACCGGCATCGCCGCCGGGCTCTTCGCCTTCGGCACATCGCTCACCGATTATTCCGGTACCGCCTTCGTCGGCGCCGCCGCGGGTCTCGCGGCGATCGGCGCGCTGCTCTATCTCGAAAGCAGCCGGCGGCAGGTTCGGCAGCCGGCCTGAGGTTTGAGCAGCTCGTGCCGGCTTAAGAAGTGCAGATAAGGACCCCACGGCACATTGATCATCTGCCCCTCACCCTAACCCTCTCCCCGTTCTGACGGGGCGAGGGGACGTGCCCCTCGGTAGCTAGATGGAACTCAGAGGTTGCGGCTACTCCCCTTCGCCCCGCAAAGGGGAGGTGGCGGTAGCCGGATGAGGGGCACGAGGCGATCTCTAGGCGAGATAATTTAGGTTAGAAAGGCCAAGCCTTGCCGCGGTGTGATGCGGCGAGCGCGCAAAAGGATGTGTTCCGCTGCGCTCGACCTCGGCACCGAAAACGGCGCGGAAGGTTTCGAGTGCGGAGCGGCAGGAGCCGGCGCAGGCGGATGCGGACATTCATGCAAGTTGCCCGCAATGGCAGATAAACCCCTCAGCCGAGGCGCAGCATGATCTTGCCGATATGGCTGCCGTCCTCCAGCAGCCGGTGCGCCGCAACCACGTCCTCGAAGGCGAAGACCTTGTGAATAACAGGGGCGACGGTGCCGGCCTCCAGAAGCGGCCAGACTTCGGAGAGCAGGTCGTCGCGGATGGCCCGTTTTTCCTCCGCCGTGCGCGGGCGCATGGTGGAACCGGTGACCGTCAGCCGCTTGACCATGATCGGCGAGAGATTGACTTTTTCGGCGACGGCGCCGCCGAGGAAGGCGATGATCGACAGGCAGCCGTCTTTGGCGAGCGAGGCGAGGTTGCGCTCGAAGTAGGCGGCGCCGATCATGTCGAGGATGATGTCGACGCCCTGGCCGGTCTCGGCCTTGATCACCGCGGCGAAATCCTCGCTGCGGTAGTTGATCGCCCGTTTGGCGCCGAGCCTTTCGCAGGCCTCGCATTTTTCGCCCGAGCCCGCCGTCGCATAGACCTCGGCGCCGAAGGCGCGGGCGAGCTGGATCGCCGTCGTGCCGATGCCGCTGGTGCCGCCATGGATCAGCACCATCTCGCCTTCGGTCAGCCCGGCCATCTGGAAGAGGTTGGCCCAGACGGTGAAGAAGGTTTCCGGCAGGGCGGCCGCCCTCACCGCGTCAAAGCCCTTGGGAAAGGGCAGGATCTGGCCTGCCGGCAGCAGGCAATATTCGGCGTAGGCGCCGCCATTGGCAAGGCCGCAGACCTTGTCGCCGACGGCATGATCGGCGACACCAGGGCCGACGGCGACGATTTCACCGGATAGTTCCAGACCGAGGATCGGGCTCGCATCCTTCGGCGGGGGATAGCTGCCCTGGCGCTGGGCAATGTCGGGGCGGTTGACGCCGATCGCCTCGGCGCGCACCAGCACCTGCCCCGCTTCGGGCACCGGCAACGGACGCCTGCCGATCGTCATGACCTCCGGCCCGCCGAAGGAGCTGAGATCGACGAAACGCATTTCCTCAGGCAATAGCATGGTGCGATCCTCCCTGATCCTAAAACAGGGGAATTAAATCAGCACCGCCGGCTTGGAAAGGTTGGAAGCGGCAAGGGCGTCAATTCGCCTCGCCCAAGACGTGGAAGGCGAGGCCCTCCTCGCTCTCCTTGGCGGCCGATTTGACGACGGCGATTTCGGCGCTGACGCGGTTGATATCGTCGATGACGAGGCCTTCCGGCAGTTCGAGCACGCCGATCGAGCAGCGCATCAGCGGGAACAGGGCCTCGGTGCCGGTGCGGTCGTGGCCGAGGATGCGGCCGGCGGCGCGGTGCTCTTCGGAATAGAGGTCGAGCACGTCGTCATGGAAATCGCTGATCAGCCGGTCGAGAATTTCCGTCAGCTCGTCCTGCGTCCCGCCGACGACGCCAATGAAGAAGTCGTCGCCGCCGACATGGCCGAGGAAATGACGCTCGGCGAAGAAATAACGGCGCATCAGCGCGGCAAACAGCGAGATCGCGTGATCGCCGAGATGGAAGCCATAAGCATCGTTGAACGGCTTAAAATTGTCGAAGTCGCAATAGCAGAAATGGCGGACCTCATCGCCGTCGCGGCCGGACTGGCGCATGAAATCACGGATGGCGCGATTGCCGGGCAGGCCGGTCAGGGGGTTCTGGTCCTGGGCGGTCTTCAGCTGCTTCTCGTTGATGACCTTGATCAGCGAGGCGGCGGAGACGACGCCGGCATAACGCATATTGTCGGTGAGGATCAGGCAGTTGCTGCCTTCCATATTGGCGAAGATCGCCATCAGATGCTCAGCATCGCTGTCGAGGCCGACAATCGGCGCCATCTCGACGAAATGCGAAATGCTGCGCTCATACATCTTGTTCTTCAGGAGATCGCGGCCGAAGGGCTGATAGATAAATTCCTTGAGGTGGTGCTCGTGAATGATGCCGCGCGGCTCGTCATTGGCGTTGAGCACGGGAAAGAAAGCCTGGCGCGGATTGCGGCGGAAAAGTTCGAAGACGCTGTCGATGCTGTCGTTCTCGTAAACCGTCGGCAGGAGTTCGATCTGCCTGCGGATGAGGATCTCGTCGAGCGACTGGCTGGCGCGCTTGCCTTTTCCGAGTTCCTGCAGATGCGGGAAGGACGGCGCGAGCTCGGACACATGCGTCGTCGGCCGCGAGATGAACCAGCCCTGGACAAGGTCAACGCCATATTCGCGACAGGCGATGAATTCGGCTTCGGTTTCGATGCCCTCGGCGATGACGCGGGTGCCGAGCACATGGGCGATATTGACGATGCTTCTCAGGAGGTGACGCTTGCGCGGGCTGCGATCGATCTCGGCGACGAAATGGCGGTCGATCTTCAGATAGTCGACAGCATAGTCGCAAAGCAGTTTCATTTCGCCGTGACCGACGCCGAAATCGTCGATCGCCAGCTTGAAGCCGGCCTTGCGCAGCTTCGACACCAGGGCGGAGAATTCCGGCACGCTGGTATTGTCGAAACGCTCGGAGAATTCGAAACAGATCGAAGACGGCGGGATATTCGCGGTCCTCAGATGCTGCAATAGGTTTTCGACCAGGCGCTCGCCATGCGGGATCAGCCGGACATCGAGATTGAGGAAGAGCGTGGAGCTGGAGAAATTCGACAGCGTCGCGAATTTGGCGAGCGCGCGGCTCGCCAGCATTTGTTCGAGCTGTAAGAGCTGGCCGGCCTGATGGGCCTCGTCGAGAATGTCGGCCGGCGTGTCGAAGCCGATGCGTTCCTGGCCGCGCATCAGCGATTCATAACCGAACACCGTGCCGGTGCCGGCCTCGACGATCGGCTGGAAGGCATTCTCGACCACAAGCTTGGCAAGGGTGACGATCTGGTCGCTGGCATAACGGCGCAGGACGTCGGGCTCGACGGGAGCAACCAGGGATGTGGCGGTTTTCATCTCGGCCGAGCTCCGCTGTGAATTGTTCTTCTTGAGCCAGGACCATGCGGCAGAAGGATCAACGAACCCTTTCGCCAGTGTGAAAGTTTTGTGAAAGACGCGAACCATCGCTGCGCGTTCCGCGTTTATTCGAATTCCCCCATGCAATCAGATGCTTATTCAGGCGGAGCGACGGCGCTGCGCCTCATGATCGGCAAACATGTCGGCGACGCATTTGCCGCCCGAGACAACGCTCTCGTCATCGAGGGGATCGGCCTTGATTTCGCCGAGCTTGCGGGCGCTGTCCCAGAGGCGCAGCGCCTCGCGGACGACCTCGCTGCTCGAGGCGTAGCCGCCATTATCGACGGCGGCACGAATGCCCGCTGCCTGTTGCGGAGAGATGGAAACGGTGACCATCGGCATGAACTTCCTCCCTTTTTTATTCAGGCAGAACCCTGCCTTTGGGGGATGCATGACCATTTGCGGCGTTCGTACACAGAACCACACCCTTTTGGCGAGCGGTCCATACCCCTTAAGTCTAATCCCCCGTCATGTCCTTGTCAAAATAGGCGTAGCAAAAAGGCTTCAGCCGCGGATGCCGAGGCCGAAGGCGATCATCGTCCAGCCCTGGATAATGAGATCGGCAGCCAGGAACAGGCCGAGGACCCAGAGGCTGTTGACCGGCCAGCCGAGCGCGATGACGAAACCGGCAAGGGCAGTGATAACGCCGCTGGCGACGATCCAGCCCCAGCCCTTGGCCGGCTTCATGCGCCTGCCGACCCAGGTGCGGAAGACGCCGGCGATGACCAGAGCGAGCGACAGAAACAGCGTCAGCGCCGCCGATGTCAGGATCGGATTGACGAAGGCGCAGATGCCGGCCAGCACATAGAGCAGGCCGCTCAACGCCCAGAAGAGCACATGATCCCAACCGCGCACCTGGAAGGCGTGGACGAGATAGATGACGCCGCCGAACAGCATCAGAATGCCGACGTAATAGACGGAGACGACGGTCGCGAGCATCAGATTGCCGAGAGCGATCAGCCCGCAGACGAAGAGCAGCACGCCGAGGCCGACGAACCAGATCCATTTCGACTGCAGCTGGGATTTTGGCACTCCGTCAAAGACATCTGTCATAACGCACCTCCCGGATGATTTTGAATATGTTGCAGCAAAATCTCGCGAAAAGATCCGAACCCACGTCAGACGCGAAAGATTTTTGTTGATTGATCAGTCAATCAAAAATAACATAGCACGGTTTTCAGGGAGTTGTGGCCTTGCCCAAAGTCGGAATGGAGCCGGTGCGCCGCAAGGCGCTTGTCGACGCGGCGCTGCGGGTGATCGGCGATCACGGCTCGCTTGCCGTCACCATGTCCGACATCGCCCGCCAGGCCGGCGTGTCGCCAGCCCTTGCCCATCATTATTTCGGCAGCAAGGAGCAGTTGCTGATCGAAACGATCCGCTCGCTGCTGCGGCAACTGCGCCGCGACACGGTGGCGGCGCTGAAGGCGGCGCGGACGCCGCGCGAGCGGCTTTCGGCCGTCATCCGCGTCAGCTTCCATGCCGACCAGTTCGCGCCCGAGACGATCGCCGCATGGCTTGCCTTCTATGCCGAGGCGCAGCGCTCGGAGGAGACGCGCCGCTTCCTGGTGATCTATGCCCGACGGCTGCGCTCCAACCTGCTTGCCGATCTCAAGGCGCTGCTGCCGGCCGATGCCGCAGAACGCGTCGCCGAGGGCGCTGCGGCGATGATCGACGGGCTCTATATCAGGCGAAGTCTGAAATCGGCGCCGATCGGCATCGAAGCCTCGATCGCGCTGACGGAGGATTATGTGAACGCGCTTCTGGCCGGCGCCTCCCCTTCTCCCACCGGGGAAGGAAAAACTACTTTCGCACCATCCAAGGATAAATGACATGAAAGCCCAGCCGAAAGCCTCGCACTTCATCGATGGCGAATATGTCGAGGACAGCGACGGCGCCGTCATCGAGAGCCTTTATCCTGCCACCGGCGAGGTGATCGCCCGGCTGCATGCGGCAACGCCTGCGATCGTCGAGAAGGCGATCGCCGCGGCCAGACGCGCCCAGCCGGAATGGGCGGCGATGAGCCCGATGGCGCGCGGCCGCATCTTGAAACGCGCCGCCGAGATCATGCGCGAGCGCAACCGCGAGCTCTCCGAACTGGAAACGCTCGACACCGGCAAGCCGATCCAGGAGACGATCGTCGCCGATCCGACCTCGGGCGCCGACGCCTTCGAATTCTTCGGCGGAATCGCGCCGGCCGGCCTCAACGGATCCCATATCCCGCTCGGCCAGGATTTTGCCTATACCAAGCGTGTCCCCCTCGGGGTCTGCGTCGGCATCGGCGCCTGGAACTATCCGCAGCAGATCGCCTGCTGGAAAAGTGCCCCCGCGCTCATCTCGGGCAACGCCATGGTGTTCAAGCCCTCGGAAAACACCCCGCTCGGCGCCCTGAAGATCGCCGAGATCCTGCATGAGGCGGGGCTGCCGAAGGGGCTCTTCAACGTCATCCAGGGCGACCGCGACACCGGGCCGCTGCTCGTCAACCATCCCGGCGTCGCCAAGGTGTCGCTGACCGGATCGGTGCCGACAGGGCGCCGGGTCGCGGCGGCGGCGGCCGGCAGCCTCAAGCACGTGACGATGGAGCTCGGCGGCAAGTCGCCGCTCATCGTCTTCGACGATGCCGATCTCGATTCGGCGGTCGGCGGGGCCATGCTCGGCAATTTCTATTCGACCGGCCAGGTCTGCTCGAACGGCACGCGCGTCTTCGTGCAGAAGCCGATCAAGGCCGAGTTCCTGAAGCGGCTGAAGGCGCGCACCGAAGCGATGCTGATCGGCGACCCGATGGACGAGGCGACGCAGATCGGCCCGATGGTTTCCTGGGCGCAGCGCGAGAAGGTGATCGCCTATATCGAAAAGGGCAAGGCCGAGGGCGCCACGCTGATTGCCGGCGGTGGCATCCCCAACAACGTCTCCGGTGAAGGCTATTACGTGCAGCCGACCGTCTTTGCCGACGTCACCGACGACATGACCATCGCCCGCGAAGAGATCTTCGGGCCAGTGATGTCGGTGCTCGATTTCGACGATGAGGACGAGGTGATCACCCGCGCCAATGCCAGCGAATTCGGCCTCTCCGGCGGCGTCTTCACCGCCGACCTCACCCGCGCCCACCGCGTCGTCGACCGGCTGGAGGCCGGCACGCTGTGGATCAACACCTACAATCTCTGCCCTGTCGAAATCCCCTTCGGCGGCTCGAAACAATCCGGCTTCGGCCGCGAGAATTCGCTGGCGGCGCTGGAGCATTATTCCGAGCTGAAGACGGTTTACGTCGGCATGGGGCCGGTGGCCGCACCTTATTGAAGACATCTGTGACCCGAACTTGCCCCTCACCCTAACCCTCTCCCCGCGCGCGGGGAGAGGGGACGTGCCCAAAGCAACGTCGAAGATGGGGGAAGCCGGTGCGGCATATCCCCTTCGCCCCGTTTACGGGGAGAAGGTGCCGGCAGGCGGATGAGGGGCCGGCTCTGAGAAAACAGGAAGCAGCCGGATCACGGCAGCTCAAGGAAAACAAAAAGATGCAACAAGCAGATTTCGTCATCATCGGCTCGGGCTCGGCGGGGTCCGCCCTCGCCTACCGCCTGTCGGAAGACGGCAAGAATTCCGTCATCGTCATCGAGGCGGGCGGCAGCGATTTCGGGCCGTTCATCCAGATGCCGGCAGCGCTTGCCTGGCCGATGAGCATGAAGCGCTATAATTGGGGCTATCTGTCCGAGCCGGAGCCGAACCTCAACAACCGGCGCATCACCGCGCCGCGCGGCAAGGTGATCGGCGGCTCCTCTTCGATCAACGGCATGGTCTATGTGCGCGGCCATGCGGAGGACTTCAACCGCTGGGAAGAGCTCGGCGCCAGCGGCTGGGCCTATGCCGACGTCCTCCCCTATTTCAAGCGGATGGAACATTCGCATGGCGGCGAGGAGGGCTGGCGCGGCACCGACGGCCCGCTGCATGTCCAGCGCGGCGGCTTCACCAATCCACTGTTCCGCGCCTTCATCGAAGCCGGCAAACAGGCGGGCTTCGAGACGACCGAGGATTATAACGGCAGCAAGCAGGAAGGCTTCGGGCTGATGGAGCAGACCATCTTTGCCGGCCGCCGCTGGTCTGCCGCCAATGCCTATCTGAAACCGGCGCTGAAGCGGGACAATGTCGGGATCGTCTACGGTGTGGCGCGCCGGATCGTCATCGAAGACGGCCGGGCGACTGGCGTCGAGATCGAGCGCGGCGGCAAGGTGGAGGTGATCAAGGCCAACCGCGAAGTGATCGTCTCGGCCTCCTCCTTCAATTCGCCGAAGCTCTTGATGCTGTCGGGCATTGGCCCGGGCGAACATCTGAAGGAGATGGGCATCGAGGTGAAGGCCGACCGGCCGGGCGTCGGCGCCAACCTGCAGGACCATATGGAATTCTATTTCCAGCAGGTGAGCACCAAGCCGGTGTCGCTCTATTCCTGGCTGCCCTGGTTCTGGCAGGGTGTGGCTGGCGCCCAATGGCTGCTGTCGAAGGGCGGGCTCGGCGCCTCCAACCAGTTCGAGGCCTGCGCCTTCCTGCGTTCCGCGCCCGGGCTGAAACAGCCCGACATCCAGTATCATTTCCTGCCGGTGGCGATCAGCTATGACGGCAAGGCGGCGGCCAAAAGCCACGGTTTCCAGGTGCATGTCGGCTACAACCTGTCGAAATCGCGCGGCAGCGTGACGCTGCGCTCGCCCGATCCGAAGGCCGATCCGGTGCTGCGCTTCAACTACATGAGCCATCCCGAGGATTGGGAGAAATTCCGCCATTGCGTGCGTCTCACCCGCGAGATCTTCGGACAGAGCGCCTTCAACGACTATCGCGGCCCGGAGATCCAGCCCGGCGAAGGCGTGCAGAGCGACGAGGATATCGACGCCTTCCTGCGCGAACATCTGGAAAGCGCCTATCACCCCTGCGGCACCTGCAAGATGGGCGCCAAGGACGATCCGATGGCGGTGGTCGACCCGCAAACCCGGGTGATCGGCGTCGAGGCTCTGCGCGTCGCCGACAGTTCGATCTTCCCGCATGTCACCTACGGCAACCTGAACGGCCCCTCGATCATGACCGGCGAGAAGGCCGCCGATCACATTCTCGGCAAGCAGCCACTGGCGCGCTCGAACCAGGAACCCTGGGTCAATCCAAGGGCGGCGGTCAGCGACCGGTGATGGCGGGGCCTGATCAAGCGTCCGTTGTCAGACCAGACGACGCCCTGTAGGTTGCAACGACACTCGGGAGACAGGAAACATGGCGCTCAAGCGGATGGACAATGTCGGGATCGTCGTCGAAGACCTTGGAGGCGCGATTGATTTCTTTCGCGAACTCGGCCTCGAACTCGAAGGGCGGGCCACGATCGAAGGCGAATGGGCCGGACGAGTGACCGGACTGGGCGATCAGCATGTCGAGATCGCCATGATGCGCACACCGGATGGACACAACCGGCTCGAGCTCTCCCGCTTCCTCAGGCCTGATGTCATGGCAGATCACCGCAACGCCCCAGTCAATGCGCTGGGCTATCTCCGCGCCATGTTCACCGTCGACGATATCGACGACACGCTCGAAAGGCTCCGCAGCCGCGGCGCACAGCTCGTCGGCGAAGTCGTCCGGTACGAGGATGCCTATCGGCTCTGCTACATCCGTGGCCCCGAAGGACTTCTCATCGGACTTGCCCAGGAACTCGGCTGAGCGCGACAGACCGGGAATGGTCCGCAAGTCGAAGGGCTTCTGAGGCTATCACGTCGTTTCACGATCAATTATCCTCAGAGAAATCCGATCCATCGCCCTGCCAATAGGGCGGCGGTCCAACTTGCCGCCGACAGGGCTGCGGAGAAGCGCAGGCCGGGCCGGATCAGGCCGGTTGTCATGAGCGTCTTCCACGCTGGCCCGAGATGGACAGCAAGGAGGTTGAGAAGCCCGAGCCCGATCAGTGCGAGCTTGGCGAGGAAGGCGGGATTGGCGGCATATTCGACCGCCCGCACACTGAAGAGGCAGAAGCCGGTGACGACGGCCGCGGCAAGGCCGACGCCCGCCGCGCGCGACAGAAACGGCGCGATGATCTGCGCCGGCACCTTGCGAAAGAAGCCGGCGAGCCTCAGATCAAGCGGCAGGATGGCGCCGACGAGTAGGCCGATCGCCAGGATATGGCCGGCATTGACGAACATGTAGAGGGTTGCGGAGCGCCGGAGCGCAACCGCGGGCATCGTGGCCGACAGCCATTCGAGGACGGCGATCACGACAGGTCAGTTCGTCCGGATGCGATCGGGATAGATATCGTAGCGCTTGTCGCCGATGGTGATGCGCACGGCCTTCATCCGCTTCTCGTTGCGATCCTGCGAACGGTTGCCAAGGGCGATCACCTGGTCGCCGGGCTTGGCGACGCCCTCGACGAAGCCGGAGCGCTCCGTCTGGCGCGGATTGCCGAGCTCGACACGCCAGACGCCGTCATCGGCGGTCGCGACATCGAGCGTCGGATGCGGCCCGCCCATGGAAATCTTCTCGATGGTGCCGCGAAGCTCGATCTGGTCCGCCTCGGCCCATGACCAGCCGTGATGAGCGGCAGCGCTCGTCGCAAGGGCAGCCGACAGACCGACGGCGGCCAGCAGATGCTTTGTCGAAAATGCAAACATGGAATCTTCTCCCTACCCGAATGAACAGGCAGGTGGAGCATCGCAGCGGCGAATAAAGCCATTTCACCAAATGTTGAAGAAAGAGAAGCCCCGACTATGCGTCGCCGATCCCATGGCTGATGTCACTCCGCCGGGCGATCCGTCTGCCCTCAGAATCTGCCCCGAATTCTGCAACGACGAATGAGATGATGCTTCTCACGCGCGGGGTCATGCGCCGATCCCGGTGATAGATGAGTGACATGGGCCGCTCACGTGGATGCCAATCGGGGAAGAGCTGAACGAGAAGGCCAGCCTGCATATCCGAAGCGAGCAGAATGGCCGGTTGCATAACGACACCCAAACCGGCCCTAGCGGCCATGCGCACGGCCTGGCCACTATTGACGGTGATCGACATTCTGGGCACGACCTCGACCTCATCCTTGCCTTTCGACAGCCTCCATGGCGAGCGTGCTGCCGGGGTAAAGCCGATGGTTTCGTGGCCGGAAAGCGCACTTGGATGGCCAGGATGCCCATGTCGAGCGAGGTAATCCGGCGAGGCACAGATCACCATTCGGTAAGGCGCAAGATGACGTGCGATGAGGCGGCTGTCGGGCAAGTCTCCGATGCGGATCGCGATATCGAAACCTTCCTCCACGATATCGACATTGCGATCCGTCAACGTGATATCCAGCATCACCTCAGGGGCAAGCTCTCGATAACGCTGCAATGCCGGCATTAAAACCTCGGCCCCGAAAGTCGTCGGCGCGGTGATCCGCAACAGCCCGCGCGGCTTCGTCTGCGATGCCTCCGCATCCTGATCCATAATGGCCACGCGTTCCAGGATATCGCGGCACTGCTCGACATAGGTCTTGCCAAAATCCGTCAGGCTCTGGCGACGCGTGGTTCGGTTCAGGAGGCGGGTACCCAGCCGCTCCTCCAGCGCGGCCACGTGTTGGCCGACCATTGCCGGCGATATGCCAAGCTTTGCCGATGCCGCGCTCATCGAGCCTTCCTGCACCGTTGTCACAAATACCTGCATCGAGCGAAAAAGCCCCATTCGATAATTTTTCTTTCAAATGAATCTATATTTTCTCGTATTATCATGAAACAGCGCCGTAATTACAACCGCCATGTCGCAATTCATTCAAGGAGCATGACATGACGCAGACCCGGTTTAAGGGCAAAACGGTTCTCATCACGGGTGCCGGAACGGGTATGGGGCGGGCCGCCGCGCTTCGTTTGGTGGCGGAAGACGCCAATCTCGTCCTCGTCGGTCGGCGCCCCGCACCGCTCGATCAGTTGCTATTCGATATCGAGACATCGGGCGGTGCGGCAATCGCGATTGCCGGCGATATCGCAGACAATGCAGCAGTAACGGCGATCGTCGATAAGACCATCGCACGCTTCGGACGGCTGGACGCCGTCTTCGCCAATGCCGGGGTTCTGGGCGAATTCAAACCCCTGGCAGCGACTGATGCAGAGGATTTCGAGGTGCTGATCGGCACCAATCTTCGGGGCACCTTCTTCACGATCAAGCACTGCCTGCCCTTCCTGGAAGGCGGCAGCATTCTCATCAATGCCTCGTGGACGGCAGGCGGGGTGATGCCGGGTGCGGGCGCCTATGCAAGCACGAAGGGGGCGTTGCTTGCCATGATGCGGACCTTGGCGGTGGAGCAAGGACCTCGAAACATCCGGGTCAATGCCATCAATCCAGGTATTATCCTGACGCCGATGGCGGACGATGTCATCGATTCGGCTTTTGCCGCACGCCTGGCCGCCCACACACCGCTCAGGCGGAACGGGACATCAGAGGATATAGCAGGGACGGTCGCCTGGCTGCTGTCCGATGATGCCCAATTCGTCACCGGGCAAGAGATCACCGTTGATGGCGGCTATACGATCGGAGGTCTCAGGCCGTAGCTCGAGATAATTCCCGCAGACTCGAGATGAAGCGCGGCGCGACCGCGCGTCATCTTGAACAATCGAGCATTTCAGGGAATTGCGGGAAGAACCGTCGATCAGGCGAGTAGGCGGGTGACTTCGGCGCCGTGCCTCGGGCCGACGGCATCGGCAATGGTCGTGGAGAACAGCACCTTGCGGGTGGCGTCGGCGACCTTGGCGAAGACGTGGCGGATTTCGCAGGTCTGTTCGCCGTCGCAATCGTCGCATTTGCGGTAGGCGGTGAGCGACAGGCACGGCAGCGGCGCGATCGGGCCGTCGATGATGCGCAGGATTTCGCCGAAGGTGATGGTGTGGGCGGGCTTGAGGAGGAGATAACCGCCCTGCTTGCCGCGGCGGCTGACGACGATGCCGTGATGTTTCAGGTCGAGCAGGATCTGTTCGAGGAACTTCTTCGGGATTTTCTGCTGCGCGGCGATATCGGAAATCATAACCGGTTCGTCGGCCTCGGCATCCGCCAGAACCGTCAGCGCCCGCAGCGCATATTTCGCCTTTTGCGTAATCATCTCAGACCGTCGACACACACAGGCGGCGCGCAATCCCGCGCCGCTTCACGAGTACATTCGCCTCTATGGCACAACCAGCATGAACGGAATTTGAACGCGCCAGGGAAAAGCCTTGAGGGACAAGCATTTCTGGCCTCGTTTTTCACGCTCGGCCAAGCCCTTGCAATCTACGCCAAATCCGCGCCTTCCGCACCTTTTTCGGCATCACTTCAGATTTCGAATTGACAGGCTGCGTGTAACTCTACTATTTTAGTAGACATACAAGCTGTCGGCGTGGCCTTTTGGCCTCGGGCGGCTGTTTTTTTGCATTGCGGCAGCTTCGGAGAGATATTTGCTCCTCCGGCCGCAGCTTTCGAAATCCCTTTTTCTGTCCGATCCTGGATTGAACTGCGATACTCCGGTCAACAAAGGACAGGAATCTCATGACTGTTATCAATCCGCTTGCGGAAGAAGGGCCGATTGCCGAAGCCGAGGCGCTGAACGACAAGCTGGCGGGTCTCGACCTTACCGGGCGCCTGTCGCTGGTGGCGGGCCTTGGTGGGCGCGTGGTGTTCACCACCTCGCTCGGGATCGAAGACCAGGTGATCAGCGCCGAGATCGGCACGCACCGCCTGCCGATCGACATCGCGACGCTTGAGACCGGCCGGCTGTTTGCCGAGACATTGTCGCTGATCGAGGAGACGGAAGCCCAGTACGACATCCACATCCAGCGCTTTACACCCGAAAAGGCCGATATCGACGCCTATGCTGCCAAATACGGCCTGAACGGTTTCTACGAGAGCGTCGAAGCCAGGCACGCCTGTTGTGGCGTGCGCAAGCTGAAGCCGCTTGCGCGCGCGCTCGAAGGAGCAACGATCTGGATCACCGGCCTGCGCCGCGGCCAATCGGCCAACCGCGCCGAGACGCCCTTTGCCGAATATGACGCCGAACGGCACCTCGTGAAGGTCAATCCGCTCGCCGATTGGGACATCGAGGCGATCAAGGCCTTCGTTTCCGACAACGGCGTGCCGGTCAATCCGCTGCATGCCCGCGGCTATCCCTCGATCGGCTGCGAGCCATGCACGCGGGCGATCAAGCCCGGCGAGCCGGAGCGTGCCGGCCGCTGGTGGTGGGAGCAGGACGAGAAGCGCGAATGCGGCCTGCATGTCGCCGAAGAGGCCGCGGCGGTCGCCGCGCAGTAATCAACCCTCACGGCTTTCCCAATCAGGGCGCGGCGACCGCCGCAGCCTTTTGGGAAAGCCAACATCAAGGACTTGTTTGCGGGCAGCTGCAAACGACCGACAGCCTGGAGTAAGACATGCCCGATAGCCGTCCGGATACGGAACTCAGCAACCCGCAGAGCGCCAAGGCGCCGCTCGACCCGCATCTGAAGGCGCTGGAAAACGAATCCATCCATATCTTCCGCGAGGTCGCGGCCGAATTCGAGCGTCCTGTGATGCTCTATTCGATCGGCAAGGATTCCTCGGTGCTGCTGCATCTGGCGCGCAAGGCCTTCTATCCCGGCCGCGTGCCCTTCCCGCTCCTGCATGTGAACACCGGTTGGAAATTCCGCGAGATGATCGCCTTCCGCGACGAGACCGCCAGGAAATACGATCTCGACCTGATCGAGCATATCAATCCCCGCGGTGCGGCTGAAAACATCACGCCGTTCACCCATGGTTCGGCTGCCTTCACCGACATCATGAAGACCGAGGGCCTGCGCCAGGCGCTCGATGCCGGCCAGTTCGACGCCGCCTTCGGCGGCGCGCGGCGCGACGAGGAAGCAAGCCGCGCCAAGGAGCGCATCTATTCCTTCCGCACGCCCGATCATCGCTGGGATCCGCGCAACCAGCGGCCGGAACTCTGGAACATCTATAACGGCATGATCCGCAAGGGCGAAAGCGTGCGCGCCTTCCCGCTGTCGAACTGGACCGAGGTGGATATCTGGCGCTACATCCAGGCCGAGGACATTCCGCTCGTGCCGCTTTATTACGCCAGGAAGCGGCCCTTCGTGGAACGTGACGGCATGATGATCCTGGCCGAGGATCCGCGCCTCGAACTCCTGCCCGGCGAAGTGCGCCAGGAAGGCATGATCCGCTTCCGCACGCTCGGCGACTTCCCGCTGACCGGCGCCATCCGCTCGCAGGCGACCACGCTGGAAGAGGTGATCGCCGAACTCGAAATTGCAACGGTGTCCGAACGCCAGGGCCGCGCCATCGACCGCGACCAGTCCGGCTCCATGGAAAAGAAGAAGCGTGAAGGATATTTCTGAGATGACCGCAGCCAACACCGCCGTCTCGGCCGCAACCGCCGTCAGCCTGCCCGCGGCCGAGCCGCAGAAGGCCCAGCGCGACTCGCGCCCGCTGCGGCTCATCACCTGCGGCAGCGTCGATGACGGCAAGTCGACGCTCATCGGCCGCCTGCTCTGGGACACCAAGGCGGTCAAGGAAGACCAGGCCGCCACGCTGCAGCGCGATTCCACCGGCAAGCAGAACGATCTAGGCCTGCCCGACTTCGCCCTGCTGCTCGACGGCCTGCAGGCCGAGCGCGAACAGGGCATCACCATCGATGTCGCCTACCGCTATTTCTCGACCGATAAGCGCTCCTTCATCGTCGCCGACACGCCCGGCCACGAGCAATATACCCGCAATATGGCGACCGGCGCCTCGACTGCCGACCTCGCCATCCTGCTCGTCGACGCGCGCTACGGCATTCTCGAACAGACACGCCGTCACGCGACGATCGCCTCGCTGCTCGGCATCAAGCAGTTCGTGCTCGCCGTCAACAAGATCGACCTGACGGGCTACGACCGGGCCGGCTTCGACAAGATCAGCCATGAGTTCCGGGAATTCGCGCTGTCGCTCGGCGTCAAGCAGATCACCGCCATTCCGATGTCGGCGCTGAAGGGCGAAAATGTCGTCTATTCCGGCCAGGCCGCCATGCCCTGGTACAGCGGCCCGACGCTGGTGGAGACGCTGGAGCTTGCCACCGTGCGCTCGTCGCAGACGGTCGGCTTCCGCCTGTCGGTGCAGCGCGTGTCGCGGCCCGGCGAAAGCTTCCGCGGCTATCAGGGCACGGTTGCCGGCGGTTCGGTCAAGCCCGGCGACAGCGTCATGATCCTGCCGTCCGGCATGGTCGCCAATGTCTCCAAGATCGTCACCTTCGATCTGGTGCGCAACGCCGCCGTCGCCGGCGATGCAATCACGCTGGTGCTCGACCGCCAGGTCGACGTGGCGCGCGGTGACATGATCGTCTCGATCGACGCCCAGCCACAGGTCGGCCTCGCCTTCGACGCGCAGATCGTCGCACTGCAGCCGGAGGGCATCGAGCCCGGCAAACGCTACTGGCTGAAGAGCGGCTCGCGCCGCCAGCGCGTGCAGGTGCAGCCGTTGAGCCAGCTGGAATTGAAGACCGGCACCTGGAACGCCGCCCAGCGGCTCTACATGAATGCGATCGGCAAGGTGCGCCTTTCCTTCGACGAAGCGGCGATCTTCGACCCGTACGAGCAGAACCGTCAGTCCGGCTCCTTTATCCTGATCGATCCGGAGACCAACAACACGGTCGCCGGCGGCATGGTGACGGGCAAACGCAGCGAACTCGGCGGCCTGCACAATGGCGACGCCCGTGTCATCCTCTCGCTGCCGGCCGATCTCGCCGAGCAGATCATGGCCAGCGAGCTCTTCGCCAGCCGCAGCCACGAGGCCGAGGTGCGGCGCATGACGGCCGCCGAAGCGGCCGACCTCTGGTCGAGCGCCGCAAGCGATATCTGACAGGGATTGAGGGGCCAGCAAGGCTGGCCCCTTATGCGAGGCCGAACCGCTGGCTATTCCTCGCGAAAGGCACTGTCGCAAATTTCAGTGATGAAACCGATCATCCCGGACGTTGCACGCCGGCTTTCGGCCCAGAGCGGCCATGCTTCGATTACGCGCGGGCGTGGGCCATGAACTTGGGGCAGCCGCACGGTTCGCACGATCGCTTCGCCCGGCCTACGGAAGTTCGATCTCGCCGTCCACCACGTGGTTGAGGCCGGTGCCTTCCGCCGTTAGCGTCATGCGGACCTTCAACGTCTTGCCGCCGCCCTGCCCCTTGCGCACCGTCTCCTCGATCTTGCGCTGCGACGTGACGCCGACTTCCTTCAGGAACTTGCGGATCGACATGTTGAAGGCGTCTTCGCTCATGGCGGAACTCCTCTAAGTGCGGAAGGGATTGTAATGGAAGGTAAATCGTCAAGGAAGCAGCAATGACGCCACACGCCCAGAATCTGACGTGAAAAATTTCGGCCGGCGGCATGTCAATCTGAGGTGCCGCTCCGGACCGCGTTCAAATAATCCTACCGCTTCGCAAACTGGAGATTCGATCATGACGATGAACAGACGCACATTTTCGAAAACTTTGCTCGTCGGTGCCGCCACGTCATTTGTTGCGACACATGCCGGCCTGGCCGCCACACAGACGCCTCCAAAGGCGCGCAATGTCGTTCTCGTGCATGGACTTTTCGCCGACGGGTCATGCTGGACCGAGGTTATCGGCCGGCTGCAAGCGAAGGGCCTGAACTGCACGGCGGTCCAGAATCCGCTCACCACGCTGCCCGATGCCGTGGCGGCCGCCCGGCGCGTCCTCGACCGGCAGGACGGTCCGACTGTCTTTGTCGGGCACTCCTTTTCGGGGATGATCCTCACCGAAGCGGGCGTACATCCGAACGTCTCTTCACTGGTTTATGTCGCTGCCCGAGCACCGGATGCAGGTGAGGACTATGCCGCTTTGGCAAAAACCTACCCGACACCACCCGCAACCGCGGGCATTGTCTTCGACGGCGACGAAGGACGGCTGACGGAGGAAGCGTTCCTGCGCGATTTCGGAGGCGACCTTCCCGAGGCCAGGGCGAGGATTCTCTATGCCGTTCAACAACCATTCCAAAAGGCGTTGCTCACCGGCAAGACCTCAAACGCTGCTTGGCGCTCCAAGCCAAGCTACTACGCCGTTTCGACGCAAGATGGGACGATAAATCCAGACCTGCAGCGTTTCATGGCCAGGCGCATGGGCGCTAAGGCCATCGAACTCAAATCCAGCCACCTGTCGCTCATTTCACATCCGGATGAGATCACTAACCTGATTCTGGAAGCTGCCGGGCAATCATGACATTGGATCCCCTGACGCCGCGGGAGCCGACGAGCCTGATCCGCTTATGCGAGACCGGATCCGCAGCTGCTGGGCTGGCGGATTCCCTGTCGAGCGGCAAAGAGCCGATCATTATCTCGGACTTCGCGATGGGGGCTTCGTGTCCAGCCAATTGGTGATTTGAGCGAATGTCGCCGCTCGATTTGTTTCACTTCGGCTGCGCGGCCCCACGCTGCTTGAACGCAAAATAGACGGATCCCCCAGCGCTATTTTCTGTGTCGGCCTCTACGGCCGAAAAAGTCAGAGTTTGCAGAAAACGGCACTTTTTCGGTTCACGATTGGCTGTTTACGCTTGCCCGCGGGCCAATGTGGGACCATTCTTAGATCGGATCCTGGCGGTGCGGTAGACGAGAGGTCAGGCCTTGCAACGCTCAATTTCGACCTCGAAGCGCCTGGCGCCTTTTCTCGACTGATCCCCGAGCGAGGAGGTTGTCCATGTCCACGCTCTCTGTCGACCACCCACTACAACCGGGCGACCGGGTTCCGAACGTTGTGCTTGATGCGATCTCGCGTGAGGGGAAGATCGCACTTGATGATTTTCGTGGCCGCAGCCCGTTGTTGATCGGTTTGTTTCGAGGCCTGCATTGTCCGTTCTGTCGGCGCCATGTCGCGGCCATGGCCTATCTCAACCCGATGCTGCGCGAGAAAGGCGTCCAATCCCTGGCTGTTGTGAACACCCCGGTCGAACGCGCGCGGCTCTATTTCCGCTACCATCCCATACCCGATCTTCTTGCAGCTTCGGACCCGGTAAAGGCTTCGCACCGAGCCTTCGGCTTACACGAGGTCGGGATGGACGCGGTCATGGCGATACGGATCGATCTTCCGGGTGAGTTGCCCGAGCCCATGAACCCGATGGCAATGGACGAATTTATCAACGAGAAGGAAGGATATCCAATTACGCATGCCGATCGGCAGATGATGACTGCCGACAAGGGGCAGCTTGTCGGCCAGTTCCTGATCGACCGGGAGGGCATCGTACGCTGGAGCTTCACGGAAGTTCTGGAGCCTGGGCTTCAGACATTCAAGGCGCCGAATTCCCAGGAATTGATATCGGTCGCCTCCCAAGTCGCCCTTTAAGCCGTCAATGTCATCGCAGCAATCCGTCGAGGCCTTTTGCGGTAGAACACGCGGCATCACCCGGCTATAAGGGTCATGCTGCGTTGGCTCTCTTTAGCGGTAACCGATGCCCAACTCTCCCGAATCCACAGGTGAAAGCGTTAGCAGCTCGAGCTCGAGTCGCGATCAGACGCCAGATTCGGCAGCGAAAGCGGGCGCCCCGGATTCGCTGAGGAGCACCCAAGGCGACGACCCGCAGCCACCCCAGGGATCCTTCGACCAAACCAGGCTGGCCGCAAGGACGCTGTTGCGCGCGATACGCCAGGATCTGCAGGCAAGTTCCGCCTTGGCAAAGATCAAGACGGCGGCATTGTTTTGGAGAACGAAGCCAAGCAGGTCGATGCTGCTCGGAATCACGTCAGCTCCCCACAAATGGGTGACGACTGCTTTGCTCAAAGCGGGGCGCGTTATTCGCGAGCAGGGCACGAAGCTGGGTGAACGTCGACGGGGCGCATCGCTGCTGGCGGGCTGGCGAAAATTCGCTCTCGGGTTCACCTTTCTTGTCTGCCTGCTCGTGGGAAGCGTGCTGGTGTGGGCCTTGAAAGACGTGCCCTGGAGCGAGATCCGCGATGGAACGTTAAAGCCGGTCGTCGTGCTGGAAACCGCTGACGGTGCGCCGCTGGTAAGACAGGGACCCTATCAAGGGCCATATGCTCGATACGACCAGTTTCCGCCGCATCTGATCGATGCCGTCCTTTCAATCGAGGATCGCCGGTTCATGGATCATTTCGGCGTCGACCCCAGGGGCATCGCGAGGGCGCTTTTGCGGAACCTGGAGGCGGGCTCGGTGGTCGAAGGTGGCAGCACCATCACCCAGCAACTCATCAAGCTGCAATATCTTGACAGCGACCGAACCATAAAACGGAAGATCCAGGAACTCGTCATCGCATTCTGGCTGGAGTGGAAGCTCGGCAAGACGGAAATCCTGACGCGCTATCTCAACAGCGTCTATCTTGGCGCCGGCGCCACCGGCATGCCTGCCGCCGCGCGCATCTATTTCAACAAGGATGTCGGCGCGCTCAACCTGCCGGAGTCGGCGATGCTGGCGGGCCTGCTGCGGGCGCCGAGCCAATGGAATCCCATCTACAATTTCGAAGGCGCCCGGCAGCGCACCACGGTCGTTCTCGACGCCATGGCGGCCAATGGCAAGATCACCGCGCCACAGGCGGCGGAGGCAAAGACGAACTTTACCAGCCTGCACCCAACGACGCCGACGCCGCGTTCCGGTAGCTGGTTTGCCGACTGGATTTCGCCGCAGGCAAGCGAAATCGCCGGCGCCTCGCCGGGTTCGACTTCGGTGCGCACCACGTTGGTGCCGCAGTTGCAGCAGATCGCCGAACGGGTCGTGACAAGAGCCCTGGACGGTGAGGGAAAGACCGTCGGCGCGTCGCAGGCCGCTTTGGTTGCGATGACGCCGGAGGGCGCGGTCGTTGCGATGGTAGGCGGGCGCGACTACAAGGCGAGCCAGTTCAACCGTGCCGTCACGGCGATGCGCCAGCCCGGTTCCACCTTCAAGCTATTCGTCTATTACGCAGCATTGAAGGCCGGGCTGACCTTGTCCGACCGGGTTTTGGACGCGCCAATCGACATCAACGGCTGGTCGCCGGACAATTCCGGCGGCGACTTTCGCGGTTGGGTAACGCTTGCCGAAGCCTTCGCGCGATCGCTCAATGCCGCGTCGGTGGCACTTGCCGAAGAGGTGGGTCTCGACAATGTGATTGCCGCAGCGCACGAACTCGGCATCGATGCGCCATTGGCCAACACGCCGTCTTTGGCACTTGGCACCTCCGAAGTTAATCTGCTTAACCTCACCAGCGCCTATGCGTCCGTCCAACTCGGCATGGCACCAGTCAGACCCTGGGGCATCATCGACTTCCAGGCGGCCGGGCAGCCGACGACGTTTCGCGTTGGCCAACAATTAAAGCCGACTGTCGATCTTTCGCCCTACCAGTCCGATCTTCTCGGCCTCCTGCAGTTGGTGGTCGAGCACGGCACCGGACGTGGCGCAGATCCCGGCACCTTTGCGGCCGGCAAGACCGGCACGAGCCAGGACAATCGTGATGCCTGGTTCGTCGGCTTCACGGACGCGCTGGTCGTCGGTGTCTGGGTTGGCAATGATGATGACGCGCCGATGAAGGGGGTGACCGGTGGCGGCCTGCCGGCGCATATTTGGCGGGACTTCATGCGCGAGGCTGCGAGCGAACGGACGCTCAACGGCGTGCGATCGAGCGAAGCAGCCGTCGATGGGCAAGGCGCGCCGCAGTCCTGTAACATCACCGCCTGTTCGCGCAGTTACCGCTCCTTTCGCCCATCCGATTGTACCTATCAGCCATATTCCGGCAGCCGACGGCTTTGCGAAAAGTGATGTGGCTCGGCAGAGATCGAGCACCCGAGATCCTGGCCTCACGAACGGTCTTTCCGATCCACCGCAACGAGCTGCCGTTTGGCCATGCCATTTATCCAAAAAATGGCATTATCTTATGCATTTCAGCCGTCTGTAACGATAGTTCCTGTTTCGATAGTGTCCCACCGTCGAGGCAGGGCGATCGGCATGGTCCATCCGCCCCTCCTTGCAAAGACGCCTGCCGACCTCTTCGGCGGCGAGCAACAGGAAAGGATGAAAGCCATGTCTACAGACAAGCCGTTGATCGCGGTTACCGGTGCAACGAGCAAACAGGGACGCAGCGTCGTTGCGACACTTCTTGAAAGCCAGCGCTTCCGCGTCCGGGCTTTCACGCGCAGACAGGACTCGCCGGAAGCTTTACGTTTGAAAAAACTCGGCGCTGAGATCGCCACCGTGCCTCTCGAACTCGGCCGTCAGGAGGATCTCGTTGCCGCCTTCAAGGGCGCGGATGGCGCGTTTTTGATGACGCCGCCGATCGCCGCGCCCGAGGCAATCGAGGCGCCTCTCGGCCGGCAACTGGCGGATGCGGCCGTGGAGGCCGGCGTCGGGCATATTGTGTTCAGCACGCTCGAGAATGTCGACAAGATCACCGGTGGGACGAAATATGCCCCGCATTTTACCGATAAGGCCAGCGTTGCAGATTACATCCGCGGCCTGCCGGTCTCGCATTCCTTCATCATGCTGGCATTCTTCTACACCAACCTTCTCGAATATTATGTGCCTCGCATGGAAGGCGACACCCTGCTGTTGCCGATCTATCTGCCGGAAGATTTCGCCGCACCTTTTGTCGATCCGCTGACGGCGACCGGGCCCGTTGTCCTCGAGATCTTCTCAAACCCCGAGCGCTACAACGGCAAAACGCTGCCGGTCGTCGGCGAGATCATTTCTCCGCGGCAGATGGTCGAAACCTTTCAACGCGTGACCGGCCGCAAGGCCGAGTATCGGAACGCTTTCGACAGGGACGGGCTGCTGGCCTATTTTCCGGAGTTTGCCGCCAACGAATTTTTCGTGCGAGAGCTGCTCGGGATGGTCGAATATGCCGTCGAATATGGCTATTTCGGCAAGGAGCACGATATCGAATGGAGCCGGCGCTTGGCTCCCGAGACGCTCAACTGGGAGCAGTTTCTGCGGACGTCGGCGTGGCGCGGCGACAAGCTCTCTTTCGGAGCTTGAAGCCCTTCTCGCAATAACGACATGCTTGAAAACAAAGACTTACGATGGCCGGATGCCCGGCAGCTTGGCGATCTCGGCGGCAAGAAAGTCGACGAGCAGCCGAACGCGGGCAATGGCTGCACGCTCGGGAACAATCAGCAAGCTCACCGGAACCGGCGACGGCCGATAGTCTCCAAGCACCACCTCGAGCCGGCCATCGTCCAGAAGATCGTGCACCAACCAAAGATGGGTAGGACCAATGCCGCGTCCGGCGGCAAGGGCTTCGCGCGCCGAAAGTCCGTGGTCGACGCGCAACCGACCGCCGACCGGAATGATCAGGCTGGTGCCGTCGGGAGCGGAAAGAAGGAGCTGATTGCTGCCTGCCACGTTGGACATCACCACGGTTTCGTAGCGTGACAGATCGGCCGGACGCTCCGGCCGTCCCCGGGCGGACAGATACGCCGGAGCGCCGACCAGCAGCCGCTGGCTCTCTCCGACCGCATGAAGTTTCATTGAACTGTCGGAGAGAGGTCCAAGACGGAGCGCCACGTCAACGCCTTCGCGAACCAGGTCGATGCGCTCGTCCGTCAGGTTGAGGTCGACGCGGATATCAGGATGCCTGTCCTGGAAGTCAAAGATCATTCGCGTGACATGCATGACGCCAAGCGCTGCCGTACAGGAAAGGCGAACGGCGCCGGCGGGGGCCTGACGGGCATCTCTGGCTTCATCGGCAGCCTGTTCGACCAGGCGCAATATCTGCAGGCAGTTGGTATAATAGCGACTGCCTTCTTGCGTCAGGGTGACGCGACGCGTGGTGCGGCTGAGGAGGGCCACGCCGACGGCCTCCTCCAGTTCATTGAGGTGACGCGTCACGGTGGATTGGCCGACGCCCAGCTCCTTTGCGACCATCGACAGGTTGCCGCGCTCGGCGACGCGAACAAAGGTACGCATTCTGTCGAATGACAAGCCTATCTTATCCATTTTCCAGCACACTGATTGTCATTATGTCCATATACGGAACAATCCAGAGGATGCCTAGCGCCAGCTTCGGCAGGGCTCGGCTCCGCGTCTATTGTCGCGGTGTCTTGAAAGGTTACCGTGTCGAACCGCGCGGGATGATCGAAAAACCGCAATCGACCTTCTCTTCGCCAAGCGGCTCATCGCGGATGGCGCGCAGCAGCATGTCGGCGACGCGGTAGCCGATCTCCTGGCGCGGGATGTACACCGTCGTCAGCGACGGCTCGATGAAGGCCGAGAATTCCAGATCGTTGAAGCCGCAGATGCCGACATCCTCCGGCACGCGGATGCCGCGCGCCTTGCATTCGATAAGGACACCGAGCGCCAGTTCGTCGCTCTGGGCAAAGACGGCATCGACATCGGGCACGCGCCCGAGCACGCGGGCAAACAGCTCCCTGCCGAGGCCGATCCGGCTTGGCGCGTCGCCGCCGATGACGAGATCTTCCTGGTATAGCCCGGCTTCCCGCATTACGTCCTCATAACCTTGGATGCGCCGGCGCGAGCGGACATCGGCGCCGCGGCCGATGAAAGCAATCCTGCGATAGCCCCGCGACAGAAGGAAGCGGGTGGGCTCGGCGCCTGCCGCATGATGATCGAGGCCGACGACCAGCCTCTGCGGCTCCTGGCTGAGATCGGTGATATGGGCGATGGGACAGGCGGCATTGTCGATCAGCGGCAGAAGACCGCGGTAGGATTCGGCGCCGGCGATGATGACGCCGGCCGGCTTCTGCGTCAGGAAGGATTTCAACAGGCCGGCCTCGCCCTCGGCATGATGCAGCGTATTGGAATATTGCACGGTGAGATCGGTGTCGCGGAAACGATCCTCGATACCGACCATCAGGCCGGTAAAGCCGTATTGGTGCAAGGCGGGCGTGATGACGGCGACGATGCCGTTGTGGCGGCCGGCCAGCGCCCGGGCGGCGAGATTGGGGATATAGCCCATCTCCTCGACCGCGCGCAGGATCTCCTCGCGCAGATCCTCGGAGACGATTTCGGGATTGCGCAGCGCGCGCGAGATGGTGATCGGGCTGACGCCCACCTTCTTCGCCACATCGCTGAGCTTCACAGGCGCGCCGCGCCTGGGTTTCCTCCCCCGCTCCACCGACTTGCTCATCGCCCCCCGTCTGCCGCTGCGGAACTCGAACGCTGCCGATTCTCCTTCTCTACCTTCTGCAGAAGAAATAATTTAGAGTCCACTAACATCTTATGGTCGCGACATGTTCCGGGCAGGCGGCGGGATCGTCTGCCGGCAATTACGGGCGCAGGCGGCGGGCGGATCACCGACCGCCGGCAATAAGCCCGTCTATTTTCGATGGAAATCAGCGCGGAGCGATGATGCCGGAGAGAAACCAGCCGGCATTTGCCGATGCATCGGCCTTGCCGACCGACGCCCGATGTGCGCCAGCAGCTCGACCTGCCGCGCTCGGTCAGCGGCGCCGTGGTCGCCAGCGTCAAGCCGGACAAGTCGGCCCGCCGCCGGCATCCAGTCGGGCGACGTCATCGTCTCGGTCAACGACCGGCCGGTGCACAATGCCCGCGAGGCCAAGGCCGCGATCGCCGAAGCCGTCAGGCCGGCCGCAAATTGGTGCTGCTGCTCGTCGAGCGCGATGGCAACAAGCCTTTCGTCGCCGTGCCATTTGCCGCGGCCTGAGAGGGCCGCGTGTTGCGACATCCGAAATTGGAGAGGGAAAGCCCGTGAAGACGGGCTTTTCCTTGTCCCCGTCCCGCGCCGGCACAAGGCTGCGGGCTCGGGGCCATTCCTGCCGCCGCGCATGGTAAATTCCGATATTTCCGGCGAAAGTCCGGCGACACCGGTGGTTTTTCGTGCCGGAAAGCGACAGGGAAACAACAGGTTGCGCCATTGCCTGACAGGCGGGCAGACGCTGACCGGCTGCCGCCGGACGAATTAACCCTACCGGCTTACCTTAATATCAGCATCAGCTTGAATGCGTGCCGCCCTATGCCATCGTATTTTCATGATTACTAATTGTCCGGGATCGCTTACCGGACCCGTAGCCCGCCTTTCCCAGGAAAGATCGGCTTCATGCATCAAGGGCGTAACATTTCAAACGGAGGGTATGCCATGAGCAATGTCGTGGAATTTCGTGCCAAATGCCCGCATGTCGAAACTGTGTCGGACTGCCGGCAGGCGCTTGAAGCGCATGTGATGAAGATTGTCGCCGAGGCTGTCGGCTGGGGCTTTCCGCCGGCGGAAGCGGCCATGGTGGTCGCCGATATTGCCGATGATTACATTCTGATGCTGTCGCGTGAGCTGCGGCATTAAACGACGCGCGGGCGACCGCACGCCACCGTCCGCCAGGAATGACTGTGTCAGTGGGCCGCGCAGCGCCTGCAGGGGTAGCAGGGGTGTACAGGAGACGAAAACCTGCCACGCGGCCCTGCGATCAAAACACTGGCTCATGCCGGAAGTTCCCGGCGGAGATACTTGAACGGCGGAGTATTTCCTAACTTATTTCTCGATGCGGAAATATTCCGTTACCGACAGTCGCGCGTTCCGAGTAAAAGCGCGTCTCACAATCTATTCAGGTCGGCTTTTCTGCTTCCGCCTTCGGAATTACAGACAGCTCGGCCGCATGCACTCACCGCCATTTCGGCTGGCGTGGCGGCGCATTGGACTGGATCTCATGCAACGGCGCGTGAGACCCGAGCAGCTTCTTCAGCTTCTTCTCCTCCGCCGGCCCAATCCCAAACTTGCGGCAATGCTCTGCAACATCATGCTCCCGCGGACCGGGAATGCGAACTTGGCGATTGTTCATGCTCTTCATGTCTGTTTCCTCCTGAGGGGAAAACAAACACCCGGCGGTTTGGTTCGTTAGCAACGTCTAAAATTTGGAAATGTCTGTTTGCGTACTGATATCGCCGTTAGCTGGGATTGCTTCACCGGGATTGCCGCGTTCACCTCAACTGATCTTCAACCAATGCCTGAGCGCCGCCACCGCCCCGTCGCTGGCATAGGCGATGATGCCGCCGGTCGCCAGCCCGGCAAAGGCTATCAGCCCCGAGATGCCGTAGCCGATCGATTTCATCCGTTTCCACTCCTCGAGCGCCGGGCCGACCGTCTCCTGGTTCTTCTCGACTGTTTCCTTGAGCGTCCCGATCTCGGCGCGGATCTGCTGATCGGCGCCGCCGCTGATCGCCACCCGCGTATCGAGATGGGCGATCTGCCTTGCCTGCTCGTCGAGGCGCTTGTGGATCACCGCCCTTCCATCATGAGCATTGGCTTTTTCGTCGCTCATCTCCTGGCGCAGCAGCGCAACATTTTCTTCGATGCCGCTCAGCCTTCCCTCCACGCGCCCGAGAGCGCGCAGGATATCGTCATTCGATGTCATATCGGCACCCTGTTACGAATTGAATTTCAGCTTTTCGGATTGCGGAATCCCGCTCGCGATGCGGTCTATCATGATGGGCTGCGGGTGAATGAAGGACAGCGGCGAGAGCTCTCCGACCGACGGCGCCGGCCGCACCACCGAGCCGACCGGCAGGATGGCGGCGCTCGCTCCCTGATAGGTGATGACGTTGCCGGCGATGCTGCCGACGACCTGGGTGCTGAGACGGGCGACGCCATCCGGACCCGAATATATGTGCAGCGTCTGCTCCGGTCTGAAGAGGCTGGCATCGGCGACGACGATCGTGTTGTAGGTGGCAATACCATCCGTTCCGGCCTGCACGGTCACGGTGGTGCTCGCAAGCTCCAGCATGCCGGGCCAGACGCCGCCTCTGGACGGCGAGACCCAGGCTCCATAGGTGTCGATCGCCGCGTCGCAGCAGGCCAATGTCTGCGCCATGATATCATCGTGCAGCCGCCATTTGCCGGAAGCGTCCGTGCCGTCCGCGGGCCAGCTGTTGTTGGCGCCATAGACCTGATATTCGGCCCGCAAGCCGAGATCGCTGCACGTAATGGATCCGGTTGCCGGCGACGTGCCGCCGGCGAACTCGTAGGTAAAGCTGTTCGCACCGGTGACGGTGATCACATAGTTCCCGTTGTAGGCCGTCGGCGTTGCGTTTGAAATACTGACGGTCTGCCCCGTCACAAGACCGTTGAGGCCGCTTGCGATGGTCGCCGTGGCGACGGTGCCAACGGATGTGAGCGTAACGTTGCGCGTGATCGTCGTGCGGCCGAGCGGCGGGAAGGCCACGATCCTGACGTCGGCATACTCCGTCCGGATGCGACCGACCAAGCCCCTGTAATTCGTGTTGAACCAGGTGCTGTAGGATGTCGAGGTATCGTTCTGCCCCATCTGGTTGGCGATGACGGTGAACGGCAGCTTGTTGCCGTTGAACGCCTTGATTTCGCGGATGATATCCCTTCGCCGGGTTGCGATGGACGACCCGGATCCGGTGTATTCGCGCGCCGATCCGGCACCCGGCATGCCGATCAGGCAATGCGGAATTCGTCCGGCGCCGCCGTCCTTGTCAAGCCACCGGCGAAACCAGCCGAGATTGCCGCGGCTGTCGGCGGCGGCAGAATATTCCTGGCGCGCCTCGCCGATGCTGTCGACGAAACCGAGGGCAACCGGCCTGCCGTCCCAATCACCCTTGGCAACCATGAAATCGGCGCCCCAATATTGCGGCTGCGTCTGCAGGCCATAATTGATATCGAGCGCGGCAGTGCTGTCGGCGAGCGGCGTATCCTTGAAGGCAAGCAGGCTGGCGAGATCGCCGGCGCCCCAGACACGTTCGCCGCGATGCTTCTGGATGCGGTAGACCGGCCAGATCTTCTCGCCGACGGCGGTGTGATAAAACAGCCAGATTTCGATTTCGCTTTCCGGCGCGACATCGGCAATGGTGAGTTCGTCCGTCCAGGCGCCATTCGTCTGGTCGGCAACCGTCACCGCGTTCAGCCCTGCGAAGGTGCATTGATAGAAGATGCCGGCGACGCGGATGAACATGGCGTCGGCGACCACCGAATTGCCCGGCGTGCCGATGGTGCCGGTGACAACAGTCTCCTGAGGCGAGTTTCCGCCTTCCGTCGAGGCGAAGCCGGAAAGGTGAAAGCGGAAGGTTCTGGTCTTATATTGCGGCGTGTTGACGACGATCTTTGTGCAAACATAATTCGTGCCGGCGGCGGCGGTGACGATGCCGCCCGACGGCATGCGGTTGCGGGTGGCAAAGAACATGTAGCGGTCGGGATCTCCGGCACTGCCGCCCGTCCCGCTCAGCAGCGGATTGGCAAGGGCAAGCGAAATGGCATTCATCATCGGCGTGTTCCGTATCGGCTGGTGAGGTCGTCGTAGAATTGCACCATGCGCCCCTGGCGGGCGTTGGCGCGGTCGAGCGCCTGGCGCTCGCGGGCGAGGATCGCGATCAGCGGCTCGCCTTCGGCAACGGGCGCATGCGCTTCCTGTTTTCTGAGATCGTCGGGCAGCGACGGCAGCACGATGCCGGCCGCAGCCTGCCCCTTGGCAACCGCCGCCCTGTTCAGGCGCTCAGTGGCGGAGCAGCCACTGACGATCAGCAGCAGTGACAGCGCAAGCGCGGTTCTTTTCCGAAAGCTCGAGTTCATAGGAGCGGATCTCGTTTTCCAATGTGTCCCTGGCGGCCTGCTCGGCGGCCCTGGCCGCCTCCAGCCGCTTGCGATGCTCTTCACTGGTGCGGGCCGCCGCGTCGCGCTGACGCTCCATCTCGGCCGCCCTGGCTTCGGCGGCAGCCTTCTCGGCCAGCACGACGTAACCGGCGCGCGCCTGGCGCGCCGCCGAGGGATAGCCGATCGAGACGGCATAGAGGTGATAGAGCACGAGCCCGGCGGCGATGCCGGCGGCCATCTTCAGCGTATCGAGAAGGCCGAACATCAGTTGCCCTCCAGGCAGAAGGCGCGTTCCTTCTGCCGACGGCGCGTCAGGCCGGGAAAGGTGATGCCGGCGGCGCGGTTCCATTTGAGGAGCGCCTCGCAGCCCTCGGCGGTCCTGCCCTGATTGATCAGCCGGACCGCGCTCGAACCGCAGGCCGCCTTGACGCCGACATTGTAGGCAAACGAGGTCAGCGCCACGTAGCGCGCATCCGGCAACGGCACCCGCACGCAGCTTTCGATACCGCGCGCATAGGTCTGAAGCTCCAGCGCCAGCAGCGCCTTGCACTGCTCCACCGTCCTGCGATCCCCGGGCCTCACCCCATTGGTGCTGCCATAACAGATCGTCCAGGGTGGCCCCTTTGTGGCCGGATCGGGATAGGCATTCTGCCGCAGCCCCTCGAAGCACCCGACAAGAGCCACGGCCATAGCGGCGGCGGCACTACCCTTCTGCAGGCGGTTTGCCATTCACTTCTCCTGAGATTGTCTGCTGGACAACGATGCGGGCGACGATCGCCGCCGCGGCGAAGAGGCCGGATGCTGCCGACATGGCGAGGTGGACGTAGAGGTCGCGGGACACCCCGGCGGTGGCGACGAAATTGGTGACGGGTTCGAGAGTGACGAGGAGCAACGCCAACGCCGTGAGGCGGGCGCTCCAGGCGCGCCTGAGCACTGCACGCCAATTGTGGACGAGCATGGGTGTCTCCATTGAGCAGGTGTCGTGGGACGCCCAGTTCAGCCTGCGTAAAAGGCATTGTGCAGGCTTCGGCCGACGTCCGTTTTATTCGCCCGGCGTTCGCGTGGGCGAGGAGCGGCAGAAGTCTTTGGCCGCTTGTCGATAAACACGCTCGATATCAGAGCGCACAATGATCGCTACAACGCGTAACAAGCACCTGTTGCCACGCGCATCGCTTCGGCTACTCGCACCGAACGTGGGGCGGCTCAGGTTATAGGATGGAAACGACGACGGCCCGCCAGAGCGAGCCCATAGTCAGGTCAGATCGATCTCGGGCGACCTATCGGGACGGGCACGATCCTGCAGGCGGAATAGGTTTCTCGATGTATTGGTAGGAAAGTCCGGCAATCGCCATTGTTATCCGTGCGCGAAGACACAAGACTCAAACTAACCCGTGAGGAGATACTATGTTTGTCAACCAGCCAGCTTAGTGAATTTGGATCAAGAACCCGACAGGTTTAGCCTCAACTGGTGCAAGGGAGCCCTCATCCAGTGCGACCAGCCAGGTCTGCTCTACCCTGCCACGCGTCTTGATGGCAGTCCTTATTTTCGCATCGCTGAACATCTGAATCGGCATCGAGCCGTTGTGAATGTGGGAAGGCACCGTTTGCACCATAAATTTGTCGTCAAGAGCCTCCCGCACGGGCAATCTGGTCAAGATCATCCATTTGGCAGCAGACATTATGCGGTCAAGCCGACCATAGGCGTCGGGCAGGTATTGTAATGTCCCGCTCACCAATGCGACATCATATTGCCGACCGTCCGGGATATCCGTGAGATACGTAACGTGATCCGATCCAATTGGAGCGCAGGCTTGCACCATGTTTTGTGTCTCGACGACGGTCCAGTCCAAGCAGTCTTCGGGAAAATAATCCTTGAGACGGAAATAATAATTGCCATTGCCGCCGCCAAAATCCAGAACGGAAATCCGCTGTTTTTGGATTCTTTCGCGTACGATGCAAAGGGCTGAATGCACTTGCTGGAACCGCCCGTCGATTTCCACTGGATTTGTTCCAGTAATCATGGCCGCAAGCCGCGTGGCGGCTGCGGCGCCCGCGTTCGGGTCGTCGTACCCAACGGCATTGCGGGCTGCTTCCTCGAAAGAAGTATAATCTCCGCTGAACATTGAACCCGGTTGTATCGGCTCCGCTGGGTTATGCCAACCCCTGAGCTTCCGAACGGTACTCCACACTATGGGCGGGGTTAGCGCCTTCAAAACCGATCGCAGAGTCACGCCGAGCACCCCTTCTTCCTCGATGCGGATTTGACCATCTTCTTCTCGAACCGCGCTTTGTCACCATCGCATTCGAGACGGTTCGCGACGTCGAAGGTGTCCGGGTTAATAGGTTTTAGACTAAACTTTTTGCTCTGATTCCGCATGGCCTGAACCTTCCTATGGGTCTTTCATTTTTTGCGACGGCTCCGATGAAATGGCCTGATATTGCACCAATTTCTCCGGAGGCGCGCTCCTTAATTTGAGCGAGCAAGTTGTGAAGGAAGCGCGCTGACTGTCGCTAAGGGCTCTGGATTTGTCAAACATAACATCGCCGAATGTTTGCATAACAATACGCGTTGATGCGGTCAGCAACCGTCGAAATGAGTAGCTACTAAGGAAATGATCAAAGGCTTCAGCCGGCCTCATCCGTCGCTGCCAACCAAACGACTGGTTGTGGATTTACGCCCAGGTGTGTCCTGACTTTGAAAAATTCTGCGGCACCGCAGCTCCCGGGTTTGACGCCATTGGTATTGCCGTAGCAGATCGTCCGAGGCTTTCCCTGTGGAACAGGATCGGAATAGGCATCCTGGCGCAACTCCTCGAACGAGCCGACAAGCGCCACGGCCATGGCGGCTGCGGCACTATCCTTCTACAGGCGGTTTGCCATTCAGTTCTCCTGAGATTGTCTGTTGGACAAAGATGCGGGCGACGATCGCCGCCGCGGCGAAGAGGCCGGATGCCGCCGACATGGCGAGCTGGATGTAGAGGTTGTGGGAAACCCAGGCGGTGGCGACGACATTGGTGACGGGCTCGAGGACGATGAAGACGAGCGCCAAGGCCATAAGGCGGACGCTCCAGGCGCGCCGCAGCACGGCGCGCCAGTTGTGGACGAGCATGAGACTTACTCCTGGAAAAGAAAAAGGCGACCCCGAAGAGCCACCTTTGCATCCGTTTTATTCTGCGCGAGTTATCGTCTCTTGAACAAGAGGTCTGCGCCGTAAACTTTTCCGTTGGTACCGGTAACGCCGCCGTTTCGATCGGCGATGCGGGCCGCAAGGTCAAACCCCGCCTTGTCAGCAATCTTGATCACGGTAGCTTCCGAAAGCGTCTGATGCGGGTAAGAAATCGGCATATCTTCGAAGCCTTCCGGCACTGGACCAGCGCCGTTGTCGAAAAGCCTTGAGGTCTGGACCGTGAACCTCTTCCGTTTGGAAAATGCATTGCGGGCCAGATATGCGAAGCTTGTTGTTCTCGAAAGCGCCTGCCGCCAGACGTCATTGGGATTGGCCAGATACTGCAATGTCCCGCTGCTGTAGAAAACGTCTATCTCATCCGGCATCTCATCAAGGAATGAGATCGACGGGCGCAGAACTTGAGACGCTGACGCCATCGCTTTTGTTTCGACCACGGCGAAGGACCAAGCTGGAAATCTCCGCTGCAGCACCGTGCACATTTCGCCAGCAGATCCACCGAAATCGACGAATCGGCCGGCCGCGGAATCCATGGCCAAAAGGAGTTCATCCGACGGCTTTAGGAAAAGCTCTTCTCTTCCGAGTATTTTTTGCGACCGTTCCACCCGAAAAGCAGTTAGCTTCCCACTGGAATAGTTGCCGGCCGCCGCAGCCGCTCGTCCCCACGACCAGTAGACCTTTTCACGCTTTCGCCATGCGGAAACCGCGGCCCTTACGGGCATTGGCACGATCGCCCTTATTAACTGCTTACTCATTGACCAGCTCCGTCGTCGTAGACGAGCGTTTACAGCTTTCCCGGGAGATTTAAAAGCGCCCCGATAGTCCCGACAGCGCAAAGTCATAATGGTGTAGTCTATCCGGCTTGAACCGATCGCCTGAGTGTAGATTTGCGATCTCGGAAGCGCCTTGAGTAACGGGAGTGTTCACGAAGGTCTGAACAATCCCGTTCAGGGCTCGAGGACGATGAAGAGCAGCGCCAATGCCATAAGGCGGATGCTCCAGGCGCGCCTCGCACCGCGCCAGTTAGAGGTAGCATGGGTGTCTCCAGTGGTGTCGGCGCTTAGAAGTTCAGCGCGGCCCTGAGGTCGGTAACTGCCAGCGTGGCTGGCACTCGAGGAAATTCGTCTTCTACTAAGAACACATCGCAGCGCTTGCCGGCGACCGCCCACGAAGTATCTAGATCTCCCCTCAGAAAAGAGCCTGTCGGGAAATCAGAGTCGGAAAATTCGTCTTCTGAAACAGAAAGCTTCATACGCTTCTTCCGCAAGGGAAGTGAAACCCATCAGTCCACATCCAAACGGTGCCGGCCGCACCAGCTACTTGCCGGATCTGCTTGCTGGTGTTCGTCCATATCTCCGCAGAACCTATAGCGTAATTGCTTGCAACTTGAACGGCACCGACGTTGCCACCATCACCCACGATGCCCGCGATGAGTACGCCTTGCGCTGGATCCGAAAGCAATGCGGAATTTGTGGCAGAGGGAGAGGTGAATTGGAACCGCAGCTTGGCTTTGACCTTCACCCCGTTGGGGACAGTCAAAGTCAATAGGGCAGATGCCGTTGAGACAGCCACGTTAATCGCATCCTTAACCGGCGTCACGAAGGTATACTCGTCCCTCGGATACATCACAAACGGCCGAATGTTCGAACTTCCGTCCGTCAGCACCACACCGATGCACTTGACGATGGTATAGCCGGTGAGCAGCGTTGTGGTGACGCCGGCGATCGTTGCCGAGGTCGAGAGAACCACGTCGAAAGTCAGGTCGGCGTCCTTGCGCAACGCATAGGCGAAGTATGTCGCATTTGCTGCGACGGCACCGGCATCGAGGCCGCCCGCGCCTGTTCCCGCCGCAAATGTTCCCGTCACCCGCTTTGTGAATGAGGCGGCGCTGGCAACGAAGCTCGCCCCCGATCTGGCGGAGCCCGCGGAAAAATCGACATGGGTGGTTGGGCTGCTGCTGTTATTGGAAAGGATGAGCCCGACGACGAAATCGCCGACGGCCGAACTGTCCGCTTTGCTCTGGATCCTGGCGAAGAGCTTGTTGGTGAAGAAAGCGGCGCCGGAACAGATGATTTCGATGCTGTAGCCATCTTTGAGGACAAGCGTGGCCGCGCCGTCGATCGTCTCCGACCCGCTGGGATCGATTGTCACGTCGCCGCCATCGGCGATGACGCAATAGTGCCAGTTTGCGCCGAGTGTGGCCGCTGCGGTCAGGGTGAGCGTGGCGGCCGCGGTGAAGCGGTGGACGGCGTTGTCGTCGGATGCAAGCGCGGTGTAAGCGCCTGATTTCGCCGCATAGACCGACGCTTTATCGAAAACGATGTCGATGCCGTTCTGGGTGAAACCCAGCTGTCCACCGCCCTTGAGATAGATCCCGGTCTGCGGGTTCGAGGCGAAGCCGATGCCCGGTGCCGAAACCGTGCCAGTTGCTGCCTTGAGCGGCGCGGCCATCGGCGCCGAGCCGTCGCGCGGCAGCGAATTGGTGATTTCGTTGCCGAGGTCGGTGGTCAGCGCGTTCCATGGCGCCGGGTCGATGACCTGGCCAACGGAAGGCGTTGTTCCGGCGGGTTTCGAATAGACGCCGGTTGATGGGTTCCGGGGCATTCATCGTCTCCAAAGAAAAAGGCCCCGCGTGTTGCGAGGCCATCGTGGTTTTGGTGAAGGCGGTCGGGATTGGCGGCCGCATTTGCACGGGTTTGAGCGCGCGGAGATCGGCAGCCTGGATCGGCCACCCCAAGATTGCGGGCATGGCAACCCAGCCGTTTCTACTAAGGCGGGCACTGGCGCTCGGGATTGCTATTTTGTGGGCAGCTAGAAGGGTATCGGTTACCAGCCACCACCACCACCACCACCGCCGCCGCTTCGACCGCTGACTCTAAGAAGCGCGCGCGTAAGAGCAGACTTCGCGCCTGCTTTACGACCAGCTTCCGGATCGGCTTCCGCTGGCATGATGCCACGTTTCCTTAAAGCATCCATGCCGAATGCTTTTACAGCCTCTTCGACAGCGTTACGAAAGGCCTGCTCCATCCGGTTGCTGAAGCCACCTTCCCCGTCGCCAAAACCTTCTACAGCACTGAACCCGATGTCGCTCGCCTTGCCCGACGGCAACTTAAACGCTTTTTCAGAGGCCAGCTCTCCGATGCCTTGCAACGCCGTGGAGATATAGGGATGCTGGTCGTCGAAGGCTTTATCCATCCCGCGTTGAATAGCGATTGCGTTATCATACCGCTCTTCAAACGTTCGGCCCGGCAGTGGCGGAAACAAAAAATCAGGCAGCACTGGGTCAGCAACGGGCGCCAGAAATGCAGCTGTCCCAGCGCTCGCTTCATCGAGATAGGGACCGGCGATGGTGCCGCGGGCGATGGCGCGTACGGCGTTGTTAACCGAGAGGTCGCCGGACTGCCCGGCATAAGGGTCATTTCTAAGCTCGGCAACTTTTCTCGGTGGTGCAACCGGTGCTCTATTTGTATCTGACATTATGATCTCCTGGGGATGGTGATTGGCTCGACAAAGCTTCCGAACAGCAACTTGAAAGTCTGCCTCGGTCTTGGGACGGCCGGAGCGAACCGGAGCCGCACGCCAGCTTCGCGAGCCTTGCAAGGATTGGATCGCCATAGCGTTAGCCACGGTGGGACGCTCGCGTTGGCGAGGGCCTTCAGAAGGGCCGAACTTGCAGGTTGTTCATGGGAATTTGGTTTGAAGAAGAGACCCCTGCCCGTTCGGTAGAAGAGGCCGACGGCGAGTGAGCCTAGATCGCGGGCGCTAGCCATCTTGACAGCAAGAGGGCTCCAACATCGTCATAGAACACTGCGCTTGCCACCGAACAGCGAGGACAGGAATCCGGGAGGCTTCGCTGGCGGAATGGCAGGCACGCCCGGTGGCGCGGCGGGACCCTTGGCCGTGCCCGCCTGCCGCTCTTCATCCTGCTGCCTGATTTCCAGCCCGCCCATCAGCGCCTGCGCCAGCCGCGCCGCCCCTTGCCACGGCGACTGCACCGGACTCATATCCATCCCCTGCTGCAGCATGGCGTAAGCCAGCCGCTTGCGCTGGTCGTTGACGTCGCTCTGCGTCTTGCCGGTGTCACCGCCGAAAATATATGCCATCAGCCCACCGCCCTTCCGTAATCGACGCGGTCGAAGCCGTCCGCGTGTTCGAACACCGCGTCCGGATGCGTCTTGCGCACATCGTCGGACATCAGGCCGAGCTGCATCGGGCCGCCCTCCTTGTAGCGGAAGGCGTAGACCGGCAGGCCGTTGTCAAGCGTGCCGACGCGTCTGATATCTTCCTTCAGCCGCCGGTCGGACTTCGCCCAGCCGCCGAGGAGTGTTCCGCCGAGGCCGAAGAGGCCGCCCATTGCGGCGTTGGACTGGGCGACCTGCCGGTCGTAGAGGCCCATCTTCTGATTGAAGTTTTCGTTGATCAGGCCGGCCTGGTCGACGGTCGGCAGCTGCGTCGTCGGCGTGTTGACGTAGTTCGGCTGGTGCACCTGCGAGCCCGACATCAGCGCCGAAATCTCGTTCAGCGGCTGGTTGCGCTCGGTCAGGATCGAATTCTGCGCATTCGAATACATGTCGCCGAGATATTGGTCGGAGGCGGCCTGCTTGCGGGTGGAAAAATCGCGCATGGCGTTGTCGTATGCCGCCGAGCCCATCGAGATGCCCTTGTCGGCCAGGCTCTGCTCGAGGCTCGCCTGGTCGCGGTCCCACTGGTTGTTGAAGCCGGACTGCCAGTGGTCATTGACATATTTGTCGACATTGCCGGCGCTGAGATCGACATTGGTGCCGAGAATGCCGGAAATCTTGCCGGTCTGGTCGTTGGCGAGCCTGGCAAGGCCGAGCTGCGTCTGCTGCGTCTGGTCGTAGATCGCCTGGTTCTCGGGCGAATAGGTCTGATAGGCGGAATAGGTCGGCAGCTGGTAGCTCTTGCCGTTCTGATCCTTCATCGTCTGGTAGCCGGTGACCTTGTATTCCAGCGAACCATCCGGCGTGTACTGGTTGGTGTGGCTCAAGCCCGCATTGGCGATGGCGGTGTCGACGTTGGTGGCCGTCTGCGCCGCTGCGGTCTGGGTCGGATCAGGCGCCTTCGGGGCCTTTGGCGTGGAGACCATAGGGAAAATCCTCTTTGATGATTCCGTAAAGCAGGCCGTCGCAATCGCCGAAATAGCCGCGCTGGCGGCCTTCCGGCTCAGCGCCCAGCCTGGCGAGCAGCGTCTGCGCGTTGGCGTTGTCGGCGCGGGTGCGGCAGGTGGCGCGGCGGCAGCCGAGCTGGCGGGTGACATAATCGAACACCGCCCGCATCAGTGTCAGCGACAGCCGGTCGGCGGCGAGCGAGATTTCGACATCGTGGCCGGTCCAGACATTGAAGACGAAGCCGGCGATGATCCGGCCGCGGTCGATGTGGGCGAGCGTGGTATAGGGCGGATGGAATTCCACCCCGATCCTGGCTCCGACCCAGGCGGCGATCTCGGCGCTGGGTTCTGAGACGATCAAATCGGCGCGCCCCTCTCGTAAAGCACCGAGCCGCCGACGACGGCGGCTTCCGAGACGGAGCCGGACGAGCCGGAGATCAGCGCCCGGATCGTCGGCGCGAGCGCCGAACCGGCGCCGCCGGCGGAGGCGAATTTGCGCACCAGCGAAATGCCGGGGAATTTCGCGACACCCCAGACCGCCGTTCCCCATTTCGCCGCCGCATTATTCTCGACCGACGACAGCAGCGCGGTCGGCACCTTGGTCTGGTAGTCGACCGAAATGCCGCCATACATCAGCGTCGAAACGCCGATCTGCGCTGTCACCCCGATCAGCTTCGAGAGCTTGGTCGAAAGCCCGTCGCCGAAGCGGCTCCAGGCGCCGACCATCAGCGCGTCGATCGCCGCGCCATTGTCGTTCGCGCCGACCTCCGCCTCGTAAAGCGTGCCGTCGGCCGCGCCGAAGAACAGCCGGTCCTGCCATGTCGCCCAGCAGGAGGCCGGCATGCCGACGAAGCGGCACCAGGCGCCGGTTTCGGTGTTCATGACATATTGATAGGGGCCGAAGGAGGACGGCAGGTTGACGATCGCCATCTGCCGCGCCGGAAAGCTCGAAAGCTGCCACTCCTCAGACGTCGTGCCGGCCGCCGCCACCGTCTCGCGCCATGTCGGGCCGATTCTTGCGGTAATCGCTCCGAGGCTGGTGGCGCCGCGATCGAGCTGCACCGCCTTGGTGATCGGCACGATGCCATCGGTCGTCATGATCGCCAGATCGGCGCCGACCGACAGCAGGCAGCGGTCGCTGCCGAGCGGCCGGCCGAGCTTGAAGGTGCCGATCAGGCCCCAGTTCGAAGCACTTGAAGGATCGGATCCCTGGAAGACGATCACCTCGCCCTCCGAGGAGACCAGCACCAGGCATTGCTGCAAGCCTGTCGCAACCGGGATCGTCCAGACATTGATCGCCACCAGAGTGCCGCCATATTTCATGTTGCCGCCGACCGGCAGAATGGTAGCCGCGCCGCTAACGGCGTCGGTCGCGAGGTACCAGACATTGGTCGAATTCTTCTCGATGAACCACAGGCGCGAGCGATAGGCGGTGACGGCGGCAAACAGCGAGGCATCCGCTATGCCCGTGATCATCGTCGAGGCGACATAAGGCGTGGCGGCCGAGCCCTTTTCCAGCTGCGCATTGGTGACCGAACCCGTCACGGTGACGACAAGCGTGCCGGCGGCAGGCGTGAAGGAGAGCGACACCCGGTTGCCGGCGCCCGTCCCGTTCAAGCTGCCTGAGAAGGCGCCAGAAAGCGTGACCGTGCCAGTGCCGAAGAAGCTCAGCGTATAGGCGGTGTTGCGCACGGCGACGTTCTGGGTGGCGAGTGCCGCCGTGCCCACCAGGAAATTATTCGTCCAGGAGGTGCCGTTGAAGATCAGCGGCGTGTCGAGGCCGTTGACGAGGCGCAGGAACTCCTGGCCGGCCGGATTGGTATATTGCTGCACCGACCAATGGGCGCTGGCGAGCCCCGAGACGACAGGCGCGCCGGCAGCGCCGCCCACCGTAACGTCGAAGATCTTGTCGCCGGCGGCGGCAAACAGCCTGTTGGTCGCGCCGGAATAGGGAATGACCGTCTGCACGTCGGCGTTAAGACCGGTGGCAAAGGCGAGAAAACCGTAGCGGGCGCGCACGCGGTTGGCCTCGGGAAAGAAGTTGTCGAGCTGGAAGGCCGCATCTTCGGGCATGTCAGCCATCTCGACATCGGTTCGCCAGCCGCCGATCGGCGCGATCCAGTCTTTGCCGGGCGAAATGCGGCGGGTGCGCCCGTTCGGGGGGACAGGTCTGCGGGTCATGGTGTCACCGTGATCGTACCGGGCCAATAATTCTCAAGCGCCTCGCCCCTCGCCGGCAGCGACAGGTCGAAAGGCGCTGCGGCGCGGTCGGCGCCGATGGCGGCTTCCTTGGTTCGTTCGAAACTGGCGAGTTCCTCGCCGTAGTCGAGGCCCTTGGCCCGCTTCCAGCGCCAGATCAGCGAGAGTTCGAGAAGCTCTTCGGGAAAACGCGCCGTATCCGTGTCGTTCGCCCAGTTGCCGGCAGCGGTCGGGCCGCCATTCACCGCCACCCAGAAGCCGGAGACATAGCCATATTCGATCGTCTCGCCCGCAACATTCGGGTAGATGTCGAGCCTGCCTGCCGCCATGCGCCAGATCTGCGGCACCGGGTTGGCATTGAGGATCGTGTGGCGCTGCCATGTCTGCGGCTCGACCGGGCCATTGAGCGCCCAGAGACGCGAGACGTTCCAGATCCTGGCATTGGCGGCGAAGCGGTCCCAGTCGCCGGGCGGCTCGTCCGGCTCCGGATTGGCGCCGGTCGCCTGAAATTGCCGGCGCACCATCAGCGCTGACCAGTCATGGGCCCGCATCAGGTCGCGGCCGGCGCGGGTGGAGAGAATGCGCAGCTGCATGATCTGCGGATCCGCCGAGGACATGACGGCCGTCGGCGGATCGAGGTCGATCTCCGCGCAGACGTTCTGAATGATGGTCAGGAGCGACATGCGGGGGATCTCCGGTTGAGGTTGCGAATGCTGGTTCAGGCGGCGCGACCGAGGGACTTGCCGCCGCTTTCGCTGTCGAGCGCCTCAAAGCGCACAGCCATTTCCTTCATCTGCTCCTGCAGGCGGCTGACCTCGCCCTTCAGCCGCTCGTTTTCGGCTGCAAAGGCAGAAGCCGCGCTGGAGTTTTCGGCGGTCGCCAGATAGGCGCGGGCGGCGGCGGTCAGTTCGTTGGCGCCCATGCCGATCTTCTGCTTGGCGGTGTCGGAAAGCGCTGCCAGCTGCTCGACGGTATAGATGTTGACCGCCTCCAGCTCCTTGATCTGGCTGGGTTTGAGATAGGGCCATTGCGAAAGCGGCGTGCCAGTCAGTTGCTCGCGGGCGGCAGCGCCGTCCTTGAAGCGCTTATAGGCGTCGGCGAAGCGGATTTTGTCGTTGTCGGTCACCTCGCGGTACACCTCGGTGTGCTTGTCGCCTGCGATGAAGATGCGGACGAATTCCTTGTCGGCAAAGATCGGCCGGCCTTCCTTCTCGGTCAGAAAGGTCTGTTCGACCGGTTCGAGGCTGAAGGAGGCATAGATTCCGGTGTTGTCGGGCATTTGCTGGTCTCGCTATTGATGGCGGGGAGATGAGGAATGGGCGTGGGAAACATCTCCTCTCGTCATCCTCGGCCTTGTGCCGAGGATCTGCTACGCATCGACCGGCAGCAGATGCTCGGGACAAGCCCGAGCATGACGGAAGAGAAGTTTGCATGCGTTGAAAGTAGGCATAGCGTGCGCCGAAACGCCCGTTGATTTCTTTGGCTTAGTTCACCTTCGACAGAAACGGCCGCATCAGCGTCGCTTCAAGCACGCCCGTCGCCGTGATGGTGACGCCGGTGCCGTTGGCCGTCGCATTGGCCGAGAGCGTGATGCTCTGGACGACGCCGTTCGGGCTGTAGGTGATGCCTGATATCGTCGTGCCGCCCGGAATGCCGGTGCCGGCGACGGCCGCGCCGATGAACGGACCGGAACCGGCATTGAGGCCGGAGAGGTTCGTCAGCAGGTTGGAACCGTTGACCGTCGCTGCCGTGAACGTCTGGTTGGCGGCGGCGAAGTTGACGTTGGCGATCGCCTTGGTGCCGACGGTTGCCGAGGCAGGCGCACTTGCCTGGCCTGCGGTAGTGGTGGTTTCGGCAACGACGAGGGCCGCCGTTGCGCTCGCCACCTGGGCCGGCGCTTGGCCGTTGCGCTGCAGCCAGATGTAATAGGTGCCGGCGGCAAGGGTGACGGCGCCGACGGGTCCGCCCGTCAGCGTCGGCGGCTGGGCGGCGCCGGAGAAGACGCCGCAGCGCTGGCCGACGACGGCGCCTGCCGTGGTCAGCAGCGAAGCGACATAATCCCTGGTCCACTGGAACCACTGACCGGGCTGCAGGGTCGTCTGCGCGGCCAGCACCAGCTGGCAATAGACCCATTCGGATTCACGGTCGCCGCCGGCAACAGCGCCGAGGGCGAAGTTCGGCCCGGGAATGCCGGAGCCGGAAACGATCGGGCCTTCGACGACGAACGGGTTCGCGCCAAGACGATCGGTCTGGGAAATTGCGATGGTCATTGGAGTTGTTCCTTTCGTTCGATCAGGCGAACAGCACGCCCTGCAGGAAGGCGTTGTTCATGGTGAGGTTGCCGGCAAAGCCCATCAGCTGCACGAAGGCATCCTGATTGGTGTTCATGCGCTCGTCGCCGATCGGGGCCATGTCGCGGTCGCGATGCGGGCGGTAGAACAGGTATTTGGTGTTCAGGAAGAACATCTGGTTGGCAGGCGCGCCGCCGCCGAAGCCGCCGTCGAAGATCACGTCGGCGCCCATATATTGCAGCGACTGGAAGCCGGCCATGCCCTTGTCGGCCGAGGTGATGCGCTGGATCGCCTGCAGCGATTCCCAGTAGAGGCGGAAGAAGTTGTTGTCGGCGACAACGAGATCCGGCGCGTCGGAGCCGCGCACGCAGGACATATAGAGCCGGTTCATATAGCTCTGGATGTTGGCGTTGGTGGCGGCAGCACCACCATCGGCCGAGGCGGAGAATTTCTGGTTGCGCCAGAACCCCCAGGTGGCGCGCGAGATGCCGCCGACCGTGCCGGAGGTCGGCGAAGTCGAGATCAAGAGCTGCAGGCCGCCGATCTGCCGCCCGCCATCGGCCGTGCCGTCGGAATAGCAGTCGAGGGCGATGTTGTTCTTCAGCGTGGTTTCGGCGTTCTCGATGCGCTGCTCGAGCAGATCGAGGATCGCATCCTCGCCGGAGTTCTGCAGCTGTTCGAGGCCCGACATGGAGACGGCGACCGCGGCCTGCTTCAGGTCGTATTCGGCAGCGGTGATGACGTCGGAGGGCTGGACGTTCAGGATGTCATAGCCGGAATAGCGCTTGAAGGTCGAGTTTTCCTGGTACTGCAGTTCCTGGACGATGGTGCGGCCGCCGGAGACGGGCTTCTTGCGGCCGCGGCTGTTCAGACGGGTGAGAAGACCGTTGTTCTTCGTCACGTCGTCGGCGACCGTGCCGCTGCGGTTGCGCAGCGTCGTGGTGACGATTTCAGAGAGGTTGGGCGAGATGGGCATCGATCATTCCTTTGATCAGAATTGGCCTTTGATCAGACTTGGCCGCGCGAAAAGCGCATGGCGTCGCGCAGCGAGTCACGGATGGAGGTGGGCTGGCCTCTTGCCGCATCGCGGGTCGGGCCCGGCGCGGAAGAGCCAGAGATGGATCGCGAGGCGCGACGGGCTTGATCTGCCGCTGCGGCCCTCTGGGCTTGCTGTTGGTAGACGGGCGCCGGCGCAGTCTGGCTGATCAACTGCTGGCGAATGTCCGGGCGCATCCAGCATGCGGCGTCGTAGGCGTCCTGGAGTGTCGATGCCCGCCCGGCATTGATGAGGGCGACCATATCGTCGAGAACGTCTTCGGCATGCGCATTGACCGTATCGGAAAGAAAGGCATCGACTTGAGTTTCGGTGTCCCTCTTCCTCAAAACATGTTCGACCGTGGCCTCGACATTGATGGGCCCGGTCTGGCGTTGGAACTCACGGCCTGCCTGCTGGCGCTGCAGGATTTCTCCCCTCTCGCCATTGACCAGGGCGTGCAAATTGACGCCTGCCACCCTGGCGACGTGAAGGACGGTGTTGACGGGATCGCGGATCAGCGCGTTTTCCCATTCGATCGCCCGGCGCATGACATCGGCATGGCTCATGCCGGCCTGGCGGACGATCGGGGTGAACTCCTCGAGCCCCTTGTAATCCTGCAGCACGCGGAAGCCGCGATCGACCTCCTGTTCCCGCTTGGCGATCGCCGCCTGCACTTCGCCAGGCAGGCTCGAAAACTGCGCCTTGGCTTCCGCCGACCAGCCGGGCGGAACCCGGTTGCCGATGGCGGCCGGCTGCTCACCGCCCTGCCCCCGGCTCTGCGCCTGCGGCGTCTGCTGCCGGTCGGCGGCGGCAGCGGCCTGCTCCTGGCCTTTGGCGATGAAGCGGCCGCTTTCGCCGTCGCGTGGCCGGGTCGGAATATCGTCCGGTCCTGTGCCTTCGACGGTGTCGATCGCCGCCTTCAAGCTGTCGCGGATGCTGACCGGCTTATCGCCGGGCGCATCAAAATCGTCGCTGCCGTTGCCGGCCTCGTTCAGGTCTTCCATATCCATGTCGGAATATTCCTATTTCGGGGATTGATGCCCGTTCAGGCGTTGTATTCGGCGTAGACCCGCCGCAACTCGTTGCGGATCGCCTTCCGGTCCGCTTTGGGTTTTTCGGTCGGCTGCGGTTTCTCATTGCCGATCTCGACCACGCCTGCCGCCCGATAGGCCGAACGCAGCTTGGCTTTCGAGGTGTAATGCCGACCGTCATGCATCGACTGGATGTCGATCGTGTCGCTGACGAAATGCGGCGCCGGCAGATCCGACCGCGCGAGGTTTTTCACCGGCATGCAGTTGTGCGGCCACCTGTCGAGTGCATGCCAGCCACCGCAGACGCGGCAATAACGTTCTCTCATCTTCGCCTCTCGGAGCTATTGATAGGCCGGCTGCGCCTGGATCTGCTGCAGCGACTGAGCCGCCGCCTCGCCGCGCGCCTGCGCCAGCGTGGCGCGGTGTTCGATCTCGGCCTGCGCCACGCCGAGCTCGGCCTTGCGCTGTTCGGCGCCGGCCTTCACCTCGGCCGTCTTCAGCTTGAGCATCTCGGCCGGCGAAGGCTGCGGCTCCGGCTTTGGGGCGCTCGCCGCCTGCGAGAGCTGGCCTCCCACCTGCTCCAGCATGCTTTCCAGCTGACGGCCGGCCCTGAAGCCGCGGGCGGCAAAGAGTAGCGTCTCGACCATCACAGGCACCAGCAGCGGCGACTGCTGCGCCATCGCGCCCGCCTGCTGCATGAAGCCGCCGACCATCTGGACGAATTCCATGCGGCGCTGCTTTTCGGCGTCCTCGTCGGGCTCGATCGTCGAATCCGTTTCGATCTCGATCTGGAAACCGCGAATGCTGTCATTGCGCAGGAGCTGCACCACCTCGTCGATCGTCGGCTGCCCCATCATCTGCTGCAGCTGCGGCGGCAGTTCGGGCGGCGCCATTTCGGAGGGCGCCATTTTGGCGGGCGATCGGGCCGGCTGGCCCATCTGCTCGGCCCGCATCGCCGCCTGCTGCGCCGCAATCTGCATCCGCTGCATCTGCATCTCGACCTGCTGCTTCTGAGCTACGGTCGGCAGCTTGATGCCGCTGACGAGCATCAGCGTTTCCGGCTGGAACTGATCGCAGATGATTTCGCCGGCAAGGCGGATGATGTCGCGGGCGAAGCGGGCAAGCTCGGCCTGGCGGTCGCGGATGCGAATCGAGCCCCATTGGCTCTTGATGCGCTGCGCGGTCGCCGTCTCTGACGCCTGCGTGTCGCCGCGCACGATGTCCGATATGCCGGTGATCTGGTAGACGTCCTCGATCAGCTGCTTGCGCGCCGCCATGCAGGCGACGATCACCTTCTGCACCTCGTCGATCGGCAGCGTCACCACCGCCTTCGAGCCGCCCTTGTCGGTGAATGCCGCCCATTCCGGGATCGGCACCATCACCATGTCGTTTTCAGGCCGCATCGCCTTCTCGATCGCCGGCGAGATCGCGCCGTCGCCGGAGGGATAGAAGACCTTCAGCCGCAGCTGATCGGTCAGCTTGTTGATACGCCTGGTCAGCAGGTCGATCTCGTCGCATTGCTGCTGGTAATAGACATAGTCCGGGACCGGGATCAGCGAGCTCGTCGACATGGTGCCGTAGGCCGGGCGCGGGCATGGCCAAAAATGCGTCAGATCGAGCGGCGGCTCGGAAACCTCAAGTGCGACCGGCGAGCCGTCGGCGATCCAGACGGTATAATTCTCATTCTTGCACCAGATTTCCCAGACATGGGTCTTGCCTTCGTTCTCGGCCCGCTCGGCCTGGCTTTCGCCCTTGCGGCTGCCGGCAGCCTGCGCCGCCCCTGAAGCCATCGCCTCACGGCCGAAGCGTTTTTCCATTTCCTCGTCGGTCATCGGCACCCGCCGCGCCACCCAGGTCACATCCTTCCAGCGGCGCGCCGGCGAGTGCAAAAAGTCCGACCAGTGGACGTAATCGATGCAGACGCGCTCGTCGGCGATCGCTTCCAGCGAGCGGTTGGCCATTTCGCCAAACAAGCCGTCCGCGGCGGGATCCGAGGGCGCAACGCCCATATCGAGCGGTTCGAAATCGGCCTCATAACGCAGCCACACCGTGCCGCGGGCGCAGAGCAGGAAATCGTCGCGTACCGCGCGCATGATGGAATCGAGATCGGCCTCTTCGCCGGTATAGGCGAGATTGCGCTCGACGAGCTCGGAGGCGATGCGGGCCACCGGATCGGCATCCTTGAAGCGGCGCTCGACCACCGGCTGCGGCACGCGGGCATAGACGGCCGGTTGCAGCACCGCGGTATTGGCCCAGAGCATCGGAAAGCGGCGCTTGGCCGCGCTCGTCTGGTCCGCCTGCTGGTCGAGATAGATCTTTTCGATCTTGACGCAGCGGTCGTGCCAGGACTTGAAATAGCGCTGGGCGCGTTCGAGCTCCTGCTGCCAATGGGCGCCGACCTTTGCCGGATCCCAGCGCTCTCCGCCCTCAAAAGCCGTTATCTCGTCTTCCATCAAACACGCTCGCTAGTTCTGGGGGTGGCATCGGCAAATTCGTTGAAGGTCATCGTCTGGAAGGTCGGCAGCCGCTTGGGCTCAGGCTTCAGCGGTTCGGGCGCCAGGCCGGTGAAGATGATGGCGAGACCACCGAAAGCATCCGCCCCATGCGAAGCCCAGTTGTGCAGCGGCTCGTCGCGGAAGACGCCGAGATCCTCGTCCCAGTCCTTGCGGTAATTGCGCAGGCATTTGATGCCGTCGGCGCAGCCGGCCTGGTCGAACTCGACCTTTGCCAGGATGCGCCGCGTGCCGTTGATGCGGTCGTGGACATAGGCGCGCTCGACCTTGCGCACCGTGCCGAGGCCGCGGGCCTTGATCTCTCTCAGCATGACTTCGATGCGTGTCATGCCGCCGCGCGTCCATTCCCGCACCTTGATGTCGTGCGGCATGTTGTGGACGCCATAGACATAGCCATGTTCGCCCGCCCGCCGCTCCAGCTCGTCGAGCATGCCGTCCATGCCGGTGCCGGTATGCTCGAAATAGCCGATCATCCTGACCCGGCCGGGCAGCACCTGAAACAGCCAGACGCTGTTGGCATCGTCCATGCCGATGTCGGAGATGGTGTGGACGGGATAGCCTTCCACATGCGGGAAAACGCCGATGCGCTCCTCGGCGTCCGCCACCGCCATCTGATCGGCATAATAGGCGCCTTCGACGCTTGCTTCGAAGGCTTCGGCGGGCGTCGAGGGATATTCGCGCTTCATGTCGCCGAGCTGGATCTCGGCCTTCTTGACGTACCAGGCCTTCTGGCCCTCCGTCAGCGTGATCCCCTGCTCGCCAAGCTCACGGAAATATTTGGCAAAGCCGTCGCTGATGATGACGCCCTCGGGCGCAATCGAATATTGCGGCTCCTTCCACCAGGGAAAGAAGTGAAACTTGAAGTCGAGCTCGGTCAGCTTAGCCGCCTGGCGCTGCTTGACCTGGGCGTCCTCGCAGAGCGAATAGAAATGCCCTTCCTGGCCCTCCGCCGTGCTTTCGACGAAGACCAGCTGGCCGGCCTGCACCGTATTCAGAGCACCGGTCCTGACTTCCCGCGCCTTGTCGGGATATTTGGCGCAAAGCTTCCCGTATTCCGAGATATGCAGATATTGCAGCGTTCCCGAGCGCAGCGAGGTGCCGACGCGGATGCTCGAATTGTTGGCGAGCAGCAATTCGGTCTGGTTGGTCCTGACGACGGGCACGGCGTTGCGGATGCCTTCGGGCAGATTGTCATAGGGATATTTGATCTTGTCCCGGAAGATCGTCTGCACGTCGCCGAGCGTATGGGCGATGGTGCCGGCTCTGATATCCCGATTGAAGACGCAGGCATCGAGCATGAAGATCTGGATGAAGGTCGTCAGCCCCAGCTGGCGGGCTTTCAGCAGCACGTTGAGATAATGCATCTCTTCGAAAAACGTCATCTGCATCAAGTTCATCTCGAACCTGACGCGGCTGCCCGCCTTGTCGGTGATCCAATAGAGATTGTTCAGCCGCCAGCGCCAGTCGGAAAACCGGTCAACCGCCGTTTGGAAGTCCGCGGGTTTTGCCATTGATATCTTCCAGCAATTGCGACACTTCGCCGGTTACGCCCTGTTCGGGCTCGGCCTTCGAACCGTATTTCTTCGGCCGCAGCTTTTCGGCGACCCATTGGCGGGTGGCGATGCGCAGCTGCGAACGCCTGATCGCCTCGCCATTCTCCTGCCACCCGGTGGTCTCGCCGGCGGCATTCTTCTTTTCGATCCAGTCGTCGCTGCTGTTGTCGGCAATCTCGACCAGCTCGTCGACGAAGCCGTCGGCGAGGATCTCACGGGCCAGCGCATAACGCGCCCGAAACGCAGCCTTGTCCTCATCGGCAAGCCAGGAAAGCACCGTCGATTTCGCCGGCATAGCCTCGTCCCGACAGATCGACCGCAGGCTTTCCCGGTCGGCAATACGATCGCAGATCTTCTCCGCCAGCGTCTGGCTAAACTTGCTCGGTCTGCCCATGGGATCCGCGTCTGAACGCTCAGAACAATGCGACGATATTCGACGCCGTCGTCCCGGTCAGCGCGACGATCGCCGCATGAACCGGCAGGATCGTCCCGGCCGGCACGCTCCTGAAAATCACCGGATCCATATCGCGGCGCGGCGCAATCGCCACATCGCCGGCCGTGCCGATATAGAGCGCCCGGGCGCCGACAATCGCACTGTCATTCGGCGTGACCACAGCGGCTCGCGAGGCCGGCGCAATCGAAGGGTCCATTGCAGTTCTCCTTGTGAAGAGGTGAGCGTCCATGCTGACGCGTCCCGATCCCGATAAGATCGGAGATGAGAGGTCAGGCCGACAAAGATGGCGGGATCAACGATGATCTGAGGAGGCGCGAGACCGAAAGTCGACGCCGATTTGAGCGTCGACATCACCTCTCGATTCAAATTTCGCAGCTTGGATTTACGGCAGTGATAAATGATCTGCCGGGGGGTGATCAAGCGCTGATTGTCGGTCTCGCGCCAGAGTGAAATCGAGCCTTCTCGACCAGGTGGACGCCGGAATTCCATGGGCTGCTCCGGCTGCGGATTTGGTGAAACGCCACCCCACCCTCCGTCATCCCAGGCCTTGTGCCCGGGATCCATGCCCGCTCCGGTGGAGACCGGCCGTGGATCCTCGGGTCGAGCCCGATCCTCGGGTCAAGCCCGAGGAGGACGGAGCAAGGGGTGAACTCCACGGCAAACCGCGCTGGCGGCTCAACGGTGTCGGCCGACGCGCAAATTCCGGTTTGGCAATAACGCCCGTCCCACCCTCCGTCATCCCAGGCCTTGAGCCTGGGATCCATGCCGGCTCCGGTGGAGACCAGCCGTGGATCCTCGGGTCAAGCCCGAGGAGGACAGAGCAAGGGTGAGCTCCGCGGCAAATCTGGGGTCGCGGCCCAGACGCTGACCGGTTCGCAAGCCTTGGTGAGCCGATCCTACGCCCGAAGGGTCGTCGCCGGCCTTCACCGTCGACACCACCTCTGAATTCAAATCTCGCAGCTTGGATTTACGGTAGTGATAATGGAAGTGGCGGGGGGTGATCAAGAACTGATTATCGCTCTCCGGTTCAAATTCGAGCCTGCTCGACACAATGGTGCCAGATTGCTCCACCCCGCACCGACGACGGATTTGCCAAACGCCCGTCCCACCCTCCGTCATCCCAGGCCTTGAGCCTGGGATCCATGCCGGCTCCGGTGGAGACCAGCCGTGGATCCTCGGGTCAAGCCCGAGGAGGACGGAGCAAGGGGTGAGCTCCGCGGCAAATCTGGGGTCGCGGCCCAGACGCTGACCGGTTCGCAAGCCTTGGTGAGCCGATCCTACGCCCGAAGGGTCGTCGCCGCCTTCACCGTCGATACCACCTCTGAATTCAAATCTCGCAGCTTGGAATGCGGGCGTTGAATGAACTTAGGCGCCAGGCGATACCATCCAGAGCGAGCGAGTCCTATATTGGTTGGCAGGCTGTCGATCACAGGTGGAGGAGTCTGTGAAAACCACTATCTCGCGACTTCTTCTTTGCCTCGTCGCTTGTCTTGGGCTCCCCCCGTCCGAGAAGCCCGCCAATGCCGAGGAATTGGTGCGGTTCGAAAGCACGCCGGTGAAGCTGAGCCCATTTCGAATCCGCAAGGCTCTCGAACAGGGCGACATTCTCCCGCAGCCGCAGGGCACGCCGTTGCTCGGATATCTTTCCCGCCCCAAGGGCGATGGCCCCTTCCCGGCAATCGTTGTCATGCATGGATGCGATCACATGCGTGCGAGCGTCAGGGAGCTTTGGCCGAAGCGGCTGGTCTCATGGGGTTATGTCGTGCTTGTTGTCGACAGCTTCACCACCCGCAATATCAAGGATCCCTGTCGAAGCCATGTCCCCGATCGCGCCTTTGACGCCTATGGCGCTTTGGATTTCCTGTCGAAATCAGGCTTCGTCGATGCCGGGCGCGTCGCATTGATGGGCTTTTCGGCAGGCGGCACCACAACGCTGGATGCAACAAAAACCGGAGGCTTCGAGCAACTTGTCGAGCGCAAGTTCCGGGCGGCGATTGCCTATTATCCCGCCTGTGACGCAGACCGGGGCGATGCGACGGTGCCGAGCCTGATCCTGATCGGCGAACGGGATAATTGGAGCCGGCCCGAACGATGCCAGAAGAGGCTCGCCCGTCTGAGTGACAATGGCCCGCCGATCGAGCTCAATATCTACAAGGGCAGGTATCACGGTTTCGACGCCCCGGAGTTCACCGGGGGAAAGCGGGTATTGGGCCATATCGAAAAATACGATCGCGACGCCGCAGGAAAATCCATCGGCACGGTGTACACGTTTCTTCGAAAGCACTTGGGAAAGTAGAGCTCTTGCGTGTCAGGGCAGACCAAACCGGTCGCCCAATGTCATGTTCGGGTCCCGACCGTGTCTGGCACCCACGCCACCCCACCTTCCGTTACCCAGGCCTTGAGCTGGGATCCAAACCCAGTGGCCTGGGAGACGTTCTTGGATCCTCGGGTCAAGCCCGAGGAAGACGGTGTATGAGGCGATCACTGCGATCCAAACCTGAAGAGCCTGGTGGCGATCTCGTAACTGCCTTTCAGCGATGCCCGCGCACGGCCGAATGAAAGCGCCTAGACGCCGCTCGGCCGCCCGGAACTTGTCGCCTGGCTCGCCGATGACAGGAACGCCTCCTCTTCGCTCGGCACTTTCCCTTCCGGCGTCAGATCGTCGACGGCCTTCGGCAGATCGCGGCTGAGGCGCCCGAGGATTTCCTGATGCGAGAGACCGGTATTCCTGGCGATCTCGTTCAAAACTTCCGGGCCGAGGGCTTCGGCGAGTTCGCCGTCATTGATGTCGGCATTCTGGCCGGGGCGCACCCAGGATTCCATCTTGTCGCCGTGGCCGTTCTGCTGAAAGGTCTTCAGGAGATCGCCGAGACCGCCGCTGACGATGCCGCCGGAGGTCAGGCCGCCGAGAAGGCCACCCAGGCCGCCGCCGGAGCCGGCCAGTCCGCCGAGAAGGCCGCCGAGACCGCCCGGCTGCTGCCCTCCCGCCCCGGCTTGCTGCGGATTCTGGAGACCCCGCAGGACCTCCCTGATCTTGTCCCTGTTCTGGTAGCCGGCAACGGCAAGAACGGCGAGAAGCGCCTTCAATTGACCACTCATCATGATGCATTCCTCCGGTGATTGTCAGCGCGGTTCAGGCGAACCGCTCCATCGGTTGTTCGGCAATTCGACGGGAAAACCGCTTCGGTCGACGCTCGCCAGCCGACGTTGCAAGAAGCAATGTCGCGCCGAAGCGTCCGGCCGGTTTCATTTTCGTACGGTCAGATTTCCGGGCAGCCGCGCCGGTTGGCGAAGACCATCCGTTCCGGCCCGCGGCGCGTCATTCCCTGGACGACGATGCTGCGCGGCGACATGCGGACGATCTGGGCACGGCGAAGGCCTTCGCTGCGGGCAATGTCGAGCGCGTCATCGGGATCGCAGCCGCGTGGCCCGCGGCGGTCATAGCGGTCGTAGCGGTCGCGGTCTCGGTCGTAAACGCCGACCCCACCGGGGCCGAGGCGCAATTCCAAATCCTGCGCGGCGGCAATGGTCGGCGCGATGGTGAGGCCGCTCATGGCGGCCAGGCCGACCAATATGAACTGAAGAGACTTATGCATGGTTTCCTCCCATGGTCTTGTGCTTATCGCCATACCAACATCGCCATGGGGATTTTGTTCCGCGAGCAGGAGAAGCCGGCGGAAGCGAAAGGCCCATACGCCAGAGCCAAACCAATTAGTATTGACTCATCAATTAGCCTGCGCTATTTAATCTCCTATGATCGAAACCGCTTCCGTCACATCAGTCATGCGCGCCCTTGCCGATCCCACGCGGCGGGCCGTGTTCGAAAACATCGTCCTTTCCAAGGAGATCACCGTCGTCGAGCTGACACGGGCAAGTCCGGTGACGCAGGGCGCCGTCTCGCAGCATCTGAAGGCGCTGAAGCAGGCCGGTCTCGTCGCAGAGCGACCCGAAGGGCGCAACGTCTATTACCGCGCCGCGCCGGAAGGGCTCGCGCCGCTTGTCGACTGGATGGACCATTACGGCACCTTCTGGCGCGAGCGCTTTGCCGATCTCAGAACCTTGCTGAAGGAAATCGATCCATGACCGAGACCGCATTCAAGCCCGAGACGCAGGAAATCGTCGTCGACGAGGTGTTTCCGCACGCGCCGGAAACGCTCTGGAAAACCCTGACCACGGCCGATCTGATGGGCCGCTGGCTGATGATGCCGGAGGGTTTCGAGCCGGTCGAGGGCAAGCGCTTCACCTACCGGACGACGCCGGCCGGCGCCTGGGACGGCACCATTCATTGCCAGGTGCTGGAGGTGAGGCCGAACGAGCGTCTCTCCTATGCCTGGAAAGGCGGCCATGCTGAAAACACCGGCTATGGCTCGCCGCTCAATACGGTGGTCACTTTCCTCCTGTCGCCGGCAGAAAACGGCACGCGGCTGCGCCTCATCCATTCCGGCTTCGTGCTGCCGAAGAACGAAACGGCCTACCGGAAAATGGGCGAAGGCTGGAAAAAGGTCGTCATGAATATCGGCGCCCTTGCCGGCGACACCGACTGAAACGGCGCGTCGCGTCCCATCATCACAAACAGGAGAGAAGAGATGAGCAAGCCCTTTACCGGCGGTTGCGCATGCGGCGCCATTCATTACGAAATCTCGGCCGAGCCGATCGCAATGAACGACTGCCAGTGCCGCGACTGCCAGCGCACGAGCGGCACCGGCCACGGATCCTACCTGACCTTCCCGAGCCGGCAGGCGGTGAAGCTCGAAGGCCAAGCCAGCCATTGGCAAATGGTCGCCGACAACGGCAACGTCAAGACGCGCGGCTTCTGCCCCACCTGCGGCGCGCCTGTTTATCTGACCTTCTCCTATATGCCTGACTTCTTCACCATCCACGCCGCCAGCCTCGACGAGCCCGAGCGCTACCAGACGCAGCTGGTGACCTACACTATACGCGGCCATGCCTGGGACAAGCTCGACCCGGAGGTACCGAAATTCGAAAAGATGCCGCCGATGTGAGGCTGGGACGGCTCCCGCGAAAGGGCGGCCGGGCCTGTTGCCCACCCGGCCCAAATTCCCTTTGACATCTCGCCGTCGAGAATATATCCATATGGCTATATAGCTAAATGGTGATATATGGATGACCAGCTCGATGCGATTTTTTCCGCGCTCGCCGACCCCACCAGGCGAGCAATTCTCGGGCGTCTTGCGAAGGGCAAGGCGACCGTGGCCGAACTCGCTGATCCCTTCGCGTTGTCTCAGCCCGCCATATCAAAGCATCTTAAAGTCCTGGAACAAGCCGGATTGATCCGCTCCGGCCGTGAAGCCAATTCGCGTCCGCGCGTCCTCGAGCCGGCCGCGCTGAAGACGATTGCGGATTGGATCGCCGATTACACACGCTTCTGGGACCAAAGCTTCGATCGTCTCGATGACTATCTGTCCAAGGTACAAGGATACGAAAATGACTAATCCGGAGACCGACACCGATACCAGCCGCGACCTCGTTCTTGTGCGAAGGTTTAATGCCCCATGCGATCTCGTTTTCAGAGCATGGACCGACCCGAAAGCCTTGGTGCAATGGTGTGGTCCTCACGGTTTTAAGGCGGTGGGCGACAGACTTGAAGCCTGGCCCGGCGGCAGACACCGCGCCTGCCTGATTGCACCGGATGGAGAAGAGCATTGGGTCGGCGGAAAATATCTGGAGGTCGAGCCGCCGCACAGGCTTGTCTTCACCCATGCCTGGGAGCGCGGAACCGGGCAAACCAGTCCCGAAACACTCGTCACCATCACCTTCAGGGAAAGTGACGGAGGCACGGAAATGACCTTCCGCCAAAGTGGGTTCGAAAGCGCATCGTCCCTTGCGGGCCATGAAACCGGCTGGTCGGAAAGTTTCGAGCGATTGAGCGCTTTTGTCGGGACTGAATCCGAAGGGCGGAACCATGCGTAAGGCGGCGATGAAGCTCTATTATTGCGAGACGCTCAATCCCCGCAAGGCCTGCGCCGCCGCGCGCTTTCTGCAAGCCGACGTCGAGTTCGTCAGGGTTGACCTGGCAGGCGGAGAACAGCGCAGCGCAGAATTCCTGGCGCTGAACCCGAACGGCAAAGTCCCGGTGCTGCAGGATGCTGCCGGGACCCTATGGGAAGCGAACGCCATCATGTGCAGACTGTCCGACAGCGTCGCATCGGATTTCTGGCCGCATGACCACCGGCAGATCGACGTACTGCGCTGGTTGAGCTGGGATGCCAGTCATTTCACCCTGCACGGGGCAACGCTGTGGTTTGAAACCCTGATCAAGCCATTGTTCGGCGGCGAGCCTGACGTGGCGGTGATCGAAGGCGCAAAGGCGAGTTTTCGGCTGCATGGTCGCGTGCTCGACGATCATTTGGCCACCAATAGCGTCGCCGTCGGGAAGGCGCTGACCGTTGCGGATTTCGCACTGGCCGCCGCACTTCCTTATGCAGCCGTCGCCGATATTCCACTCGCCGAGTTCCCCCATATTCAAAGGTGGTACGGACGGCTTGAAGAACTGGATGCGTGGCGAAACCCTTTCCCAGCCTGAGAAGCCATAAGCGCAGGGCCTTTTGCGAAGCGTGAAGGCGTTACGCGTCTCGACCTCTTCTCCATCGGAAGGCTTTGTGCAAATATTGCCGCCGCGCTGAGCACACCACGCCGCAACGGGCCGCGGTTGCGAAACGTTCCGGGCATTGCCAAACAGTGGGTCCATTCTTCGTGAGCGCTACAAGGTACTTGCTGATCTTGCCGCTGATGGCGGCCATCGCCTACATAGCGGTCGTGGCCCTGGTCTTTTTTTCCCAGCGGTCCCTGCTTTATCCCGGCGCCGGCGCCGCTCCTCTTCTCCAGGGCGCGAACTGGGGCGAGACGATCCACGTCAAGACGCCTGACGGCGAGATGCTTCATGGACTGTACAGCCAGGGCGACAGCGACAAGCCCTGTGTGCTGCTCTTTTTCGGAAACGGTGACCGCGTCGACAATTACGCGTTTCTCGCACGGGCGCTGGCCGCGCGGAGAATTGGATTGCTGGCGATTTCCTATCGCGGCTATCCCGGATCGACCGGCGCACCCAGCGAGCAGGGGCTGCTGACGGACGGCATCGCCGCGTTCGACTGGCTCTCGGCGCACGCCGGAAGCGGCATCGTTGTGCTGGGCCGCTCACTCGGCACCGGCGTTGCCGTCCATACGGCCGCGAACAGGCCGGCCGTGGGCGTCATTCTTGTGTCTCCGTACCTGTCGGTTCTGTCGGTTGCTCAGGCACGTTATCGGTTCCTTCCGGTCGCGGTTCTTCTCAAGGATCCCTTCCGCTCGGACCTCAACATCGGCAAAGTCAGACAACCGAAGTTGTTCCTCCACGGCCGGCTTGACGACAGCATCCCGCTTTCTTCAGGCGAGGCGCTATACAGCATCGCACCCGAGCCCAAGCAGATGGTGATCTATGACGGTGCGGGTCACAACGATATCTTCGACGATAACATGGTCGGCGATGTCATCCGTTTCGTGGAAGCGCTGGAAGAAAACCGGCCTTGAATCCGTCACGGACGGCACCCGCCTGGGGCGAATCTCATCGCAGTGCGACGGCTTCCGCTTCAAATCCATAAGCGCGTTGAACGAGCGCGACACGGATTTCGTAACGCTCATACCAGTCTGCCCGGCCCCGGCGTTGCGCTTCGACGTGATCGAGGACCGCTTTCCATGCCCGGATGCTTTCCTCGTCCCGCCAATAAGAGTTGATGATGCCGAAACCGTCGGCACGGCGGGCGCTTTCGAAACCCAGAAATCCGGGCTGCTGTTTTGCCAACTCCACCATCGCAGCGCCGACGTCACCGTAGCCGTCTTCGACCTCCGTTCGTTGCGATGAGAAGCAGACGACGTAATAGGGTGGTGCAGGTAGGCTCGCGATAGCCATGCCAACCTCTCGTTGCCGACAGACAGAAATCTCTGCAACATCGCCGTGCGGTCAATCCGGCAACGTCGCCACCTGGAAATCAATCAGCGCCGCCGGGAAACGCTTTCGTCACCTTGCGGCTTACGAATGGGCCGGCCGCCAATGGGGATAAGTGACATAGGCGGTGAATGCGCCCTCCTCATGCGAGCGGATCGTCACCGTCTCGCCCTTCGGCATATAGACGATCTCGCCCGGCCGGGCGCTCACCGTTCCTGCCTCCGTCGAAACCGAAAGCCGCCCTTCCAGAACGATCATGACGTCGTCGACATCAATCGTTTCGGTCAGGCTCTGGCCGGGGGCGTAGCGTCCGTAACCGATAGTGATCGGCCCGCCATGCCGCTCGTCGACGAGATTGCCCACGAAGATGTCGCCCTCCTGGCCGGGCGAGCGCTCCAGCGCGACATCGGCTTTCGTGAATTTCCGGATTTTCATTCGTCTTCCTCCATGCCTGCTGCAGAGTTAGAGCGGAGAAAGGGCGCGCCAAGGCGGATGGGATGTCTTGCGCCATGCACGACGCCTCCATCATTCCAGGCCCTGAGCCTGGAATCCATGGCCGCAGTCGACCAGACGAGCATGGGTCCTCGGGTCAAGCCCGAGGACGACGGAGCGTGGGGTAAGCTTGTGGCAAATCCAGCGACGGGTGATGCAACAGCAGCGGCGTTGCGCCTCATGCCGATGCCCCTCCCCAACCTCCGTCATTCCAGGCCTTGAGCCTGGAATCCATGGCCGCAGCCGAGGAGGCCGGGTGGGTCCTCGGGTGAAGCCCGAGGACGATGGGGGGTGACGTGAACCTTGTGCCAATAACCGTGCGCACGCTCGAGAAAGAGCGCGCCCCACTCGATTCTCAGCGAAAACCGCCGCTGGCAACCAGCCATCCGCCGGCGAGGATCCAGGTCCAAGCCGAACTCTGAGCCAATTTGAGCGACAGATGTTCGCCGGCGGCTCCAACGGTGCTGAGCCAACGACAACAGGCGGTGCTCAACCGTTTATGACGACGCGAATGTTCTCGAAGCTGCCTTGGGCCAGTTCATGGCGCGGAACGATCAGTGTCAGGTGCCGGCCCCAGCCCCAGCCGAAGATCGCGTCCGGGAATAGCTGCAGGAGAACTGCATTGTCCCTGTCAAAGGGTGGTTCTGCTGCGTATGCGGACGCGAGCAATGCATTCTCCTGGCGAAATCTCTTCTGATCGCGGGCGCTGTAATACATCTGCGCATTGAAGTATTCCAGGGGCGCCGCCCCATAGTCCCGCGGGGAACGCACGGCAATCCAGTTGCGCCACGAAAATCAGCGGCTCGCCGTCCGGTCCGACCGGCCACGAGAAATACGAGGGCATCCTCGGCTCTCCCCCGTACCAACCATGTCCTGCTTCTCCCTGGACCGGGGGGACCCGCTTGGCGATACGCGCGTCGATGCGGAACTGTTCGAGTTTGAGAAAATTCTCATCGCCATAGGCGAGCGCGCCGGTTGTGGCAGAGCTTGGCTCTCGGCGGAACGGATTTCTCATGGCAGCTACAGTCTTTTCGATGGGAATGGCGGGACACTACCACAGACCGGTAATCACGTTACATATCTACTATAGGAGGTGGTTATACCTTGCCGTCCTGTCGGAAGAGGCTCATGGGTGGCGCGCGCGATAGAGGACACCGCCGAACCATAAAGAATGCGTTTGCCACAAGCTCGAGCAGCCGAGGGGCCTGGCGTGGGTCCTCGGGTCAAGCCCGAGGACGACGGAGGGTGGGGTGAGCTCCGTGGCAAATCCAGCGATGGTGAGGCAATAGCGGCGTTGCGCCACTTGCAGGTCGCCCTCCGCAACCTCCGTTGCGCCTCTTGCCGATACCCCTCCCCAGCCTCCGTCATTCCAAGCCTTGAGCCTGGAATCCATCGCCGCAACCGATGAGGCCAGCATCGGTCCTCGAGGGAAGCCCGAGGACGACGGAGGGTGGGGTGAGCTCCGTGGCATATCCAGCGATGGTGAGGGAATAGCAGCAGCGTCGCGCCACTTGCGATGGCCCTCCCCAGCCTCCGTCATTCCAGGCCTTGAGCCTGGAATCCATGGTCACAGCCGAGGGGGTCCTCGGGTCAAGCCCGAGGACGACGGAAGGTGGGGTAAACTCCGCGACAAAACCAGCGAAAGTGAGAGAATGGCCGCAGCGTTTCGCCTCTTGCCGATGGCTCTCCCCGACCTCCGTCATTCCAGGCCTTGAGCCTGGAATCCATGGCCACAGCTGAGGAGGCCGGCGTAGGTCCTCGGGTCAAGCCCGAGGACGACGGAGGCCGTTGCACTTCCTTATGCAGCCGCCGCCGAGTTCAGGCATATTCAAAGGTGGTATAAACGGCTTGAAGAACTGGATACGTGGCGAAAGCCTTTGCCAGTCTGAAGGCGCGTGACTATCGAGATCGGCCAACGAGGAGCGACCCAGTCGCCATCAACCCTGCGCCGGCTCCCACAGCTCGACCGGATTGCCCTCGGGATCGTGAATGCGGGCAAAGCGGCCTACCTCCGAGTTCCATTCATCCCGGGTTTCCACCGCGATCCCACTTGCCGTCAGGCTGGCCATCAGCCCATCGAGATCATCGACGCGGAAATTGATCATCCATTGTTGTTCCGCGCGACCGAAATAATCGGTGTCCTTCGAAAACGGGCCAAATATCGTCATCCCGGCCTCCTGCTGCCATACCGACTTGTGCAGGTCGTCAATGCCGAGATGCTTTTGATACCATTCCGCCAGGCCGGCCGGGTTCGCCGCCCTAAAGAACACACCGCCGATGCCAACGGCCTTTGGCATAGAACTCTCCTCATCTTGAAACCAGCACAATGCAACCGCTCGGACGCGCATGCAACCTGTGAATTGGCAAGGACGTGGTGTTCGGTTCGGTGCGAGGCCAGTCGGCTGCCTCCGCACTCGCTGAAAGCTTTGAACGCCAGGGGTGGCCGCGCATCTGCCGATTTCGGCCGCTTCGCGCCGACACCCAACCTTAAGGTCCCGGCGATGCTCAGAGCTTTCCCTCCGCGAGCAGTTCGCGGGTCCGCTTCAGCGTCGACAGCAGGGCGGCCTTATAGCCTGTTTCGCTATCGAATTGTGCCTGCTCGGCCTGCTCTTCCGGGCCGCTCGGCTGTTTGCCGCGCAGGCCGAGATAACAGTAGAAGCGCAGCTGCAGCTGACCCTCTTCATCTTCGAAGAGCTCATTGATGATCGCTCCCTCGCGTGGCCCCGTCGCCTGGAAGAAAGTGACCTTGCCTTGCGGTTCGAGGGTGATGATCTCGCGCAGATCCTGTCCGGCAATCGTCGCCTCGCGCACGAAGTGGGTCGGGCTTTCCTCGACGACATCGCAGCGGGTGCAGAGACCGGCGGGAAGAAAGAGCCGGGCGTCGCGCGCCTTGCGTTCCAGGCCCTGCCAGGCCTCAGCGCGGGTCAACGAGATTGCGCCCTCCGGGTTCACCGGAACTGTGGCTGTCGAATAGATCATGATAATGCCCCTTCTGGTCAAATCGTTGTTGTGTTTGCCTCAGCGGAGGCAGCGGTTTGCGAGGCGAAGACGCGATAGGAGCGCAGCGGGCGGCCGAGCAGCTTTGTCAGACGCTCGACATCGCCGGCCTCAGGCAGCATTCCGTCCGTCAGGAAGCGTTCGCCCATCAGGCCCATGTCGTAGGCCATCCAGGCGGGCATGAACTGCCTGAGATTCTGCTCGAAGCCCTCGGTATTGTCGCCCCCATAGTGGATCGGACGGGCAAGCACGTCTGACCAGATGGCGGCAATATCAATTCCGGTCAGTGTCTCCGGACCGACGAGATTGATCCTCTCCAGCGCCAGCGGCTCCGCAGCCTGCTCGCGGCGCAGCAGCTCGAGAGCGGCGACCTCGGCGATATCGCGAACATCGACCATGGCGAGCCCCTTGGGCCCGATCGGCATCGGATAGGCGCCGTAGCCGGTGATGACGTCTTTGACCATCAGGTCGTTCTGGATGAAGTAGGCCGGGCGCAGGATCGTCGCCTTGAAACCCATCTGCTCGATCATCCGCTCGACGCCGAACTTTCCGGCGAAATGCGGCACGTTCACGTAGACGTCGGCGTGGATCACCGAGAGATAGACGATCCGCTCGATGCCGGCCGATCGGGCGACGTTCAGCGCAATCAAAGCCTGGGTGAACTCGTCCGGTACCACGGCATTGAGAAGGAACAGGGTCGACACGCCTGACATGGCATTGCGCAGCGCGTCGATGTCGAGAAAATCGCCCTGCACGACGCTGACGCCAGCCGGGAATTCGGCTTTCGACGGGTCGCGGACAAGGGCACGGACTTCGGCGCCGCGCTTGACGAGGTGTTCGACGACTTGGCTGCCGACATTGCCTGTCGCGCCGGTGACGAGAATGGTCATGGTATTTCTCCGTGTCGGGTTGCTTGACACGGCGAATATGTGTGGTTCACTGGCAGTCCGATAGGCAGCGATTTTGGACACACCGTCTCAGCTGTGGAACACCCATGGACCTTCTTGCCCTTGCCGATTTCAATCTCGTTGCTCGCCATGGTGGCTTCGGTAAAGCGGCCAGGGCAACCGGCCGGCCGAAGGCTACCCTGTCCCGGCGCGTCGCCGAGCTGGAAAGCAGCCTCGATCTCAGGCTGTTTGAACGGGGTGCGCGTGACCTGAAGCTCACCGAAGAAGGACGGGCGCTCTTCGAGCGGACGGCGGCACTGCTTGCCGAACTCGACGAGACGGCTTCGGCGATTGCGTCCGGCGGTCAGAAACCAAAGGGGAAATTGCGGATCAGCGCGCCGCTGCATTTTTCCCAGACCGCCATGGGGAGGATCGCCGCGGGATTTGCCCTCAAATATCCCGAGGTGAGGCTTGAGGTGACGAGTGAGGACCGGTCCGTCGATATGATCGAGGAAGGCTACGACCTGGTCATCCGGGTCAATCCCGATCCCGACGAAAGCCTGGTCGGACGGGCCTTTCTGCGCGACCGGCTGGTGGTGGTGGCAAGCCCCGACCTTCCCCGCCCGACCGGCGGACGTGCGGCTCCCGGCGTTGCGCGTGGCGCAGGCGAAGCGCAAATATGGCGGGTGAGAACGGCCGGCGGCCAGTCGACGATCAGGATCGAACCCGTGCTCACTTTGTCAACGCTGATCACGATCCGGGATGCGGTGCGCGCCGGCGTCGGTGCAGGACGTCTTCCCATATCGCTGGTGAGCCACGACCTGGCGGATGGCACATTGGTCAGTTGGGGGGACATCGACGGCCCGGAGATCGCTCTCTGGACGCTCTACCCCTCTCGGCGGCTGCTGAGCGCGCGCGTGTCGGCGTTCCTGGACTTTTTGAAGCAGGCCTTCCCCAACGGGACGCCTGATGAACTCGCCGCCTATATCGGCAGGTGATGACCGCGCTTTGCCGGCGCAAGGATGAGCTCCGGCATTGACTTTGTAAGTCTCGTCAATGCGATCGTGGCGGCTGAGACGCAGCAATCGCGAGAACTGCGAGAGCATGATGCCGATAAGCCTGAGCGGCTTTCTGACGGATCATGCTCTAGCTCTTTAATTCAGACAGGATCGAGGTTTCAGGCCGGCCCCGGCCTGAACACCCAACCCGTGATCCGAGGAGAGCGGAAATCCCCTTAGCGGAAGCCGCCGCTGGCAGCGAGCCGTTCGCCAGTCAGCCAGCGGGCGTCGTCGGACGCGAGGAAGACCGCGACGCCGGCAATATCGTCCGGCTGGCCGATGCGGGCAAGCGGCGTCTGGGCGACGACGCTCTGCTCGAGATCCGAGCCGATGACGCCGGCAGTGTGCGTGCCCTCGGTCTCGACCATGCCCGGCAGGATGGCGTTGACGCGGATCTTGCGCGGGCCGAGCTCCTTGGCGAGCACGCTGTTGATACCCTCCACGGCGCCCTTGGTGCCGGTATAGACGGCCGAGGACGGCGGCGCCATGCTGGTGACCACCGAGGAGATGTTGATGACGCTGCCGCCCTCGCCGAGGTGCTTGACCGCCGCCTGGGTGGTCAGGAGAACGCCGAGCACGTTGACGTCGAAGATGCGGCGATAATGTTCCTCGGTCACTTCCTCGATCGAGGCGAATTCGTAGACGCCGGAATTGTTGACCAGCACGTCGAGCTTGCCGAATTCCTTGACGGCGGCATCGACCACGCCCTGGGCCTGTTCGGCCTTGGAAACATCGCCCTGAACCGCGATCGCCTGGCCGCCGGCCGCACCGATCGCTTCGACCACCGCATCGGCGCCCGCCTTGCTCGAGGCGTAATTCACCACGACCTTCGCCCCTTCGGCCGCCAGCGCTTTGGCAATGGCGGCGCCGATCCCCTTGGAGGCCCCCGTAACCACTGCGACTTTACCCGTGAGCTTGGCCATATTCGATCCCTTCTGATCTGGACTGCCGCCGGAAGTGACGGCTTGTTCCATAGTTCAGAAATTCGGAACTGTTGATCTTGATGTCAAGGGGCGCTATATAAAATTCATGCGACCGCTCTTTCACCCAGCCCTGGAGGACATACGGCCGGAAGCGATTCTTTATGCGCTGTCCGATCCCGAGCGCGTCGCCATCTTCGCGAAGCTTGCCACCGCCGGCTGCGGCGGCACGTGCTCGGCGCTGGCCGACCTCGGCGACCGCGTCATTCCAAAATCGTCGCTGTCGAACCATTTCAAGGTGCTGCGCGAATCCGGCCTGATCCGCAGCGAGCGCCAGGGTGTGGAGATGCGCAACCAGACCCGCTGCGCGGAACTCGATGAACGCTTCCCGGGGCTGATCAGATCCATTCTGGTGGCTTATGGACAGTTTCCCGGGCAGCTGGAGACGATGTCGCGGTAAAAAAGTCGTGACGGGCAATGAGCCGAAACGGCGTTGGCCGAGGCTTTACTCCTGAGCGATGAGGCGGAAATCCGCCCCCGCCCTTAAAGGTCCGGCTGCTTTTGACGCATCTGCCACGTCCAGGTTCGCCGGGCGCCTTGAACACGAGATGACCACGCCTCAAGCCACGCTCGCGCGGCAGGAGTGCGTGAAGGAAGGCGGCCGTTTGGGGCGCCTCCTGTTTCGTCAGGCCGGACGTCTGATCATTCTTGCAATGGCGATCAGGATGCAGGCTCCGATGAAGCCCGCGATCAGATAACCCAGCCATCCGCCAAGGGCGACGCCGAAGAGCGACAGGATAAAGTTGGCGACGATGGCGCCGACAATACCGAGCAGAACGTTCATCAGCACGCCCATGTTGCTCTTCATGAACATCTCGGCGAGCCAGCCGGCAATACCGCCGATGATGATTGCGGCGATCCAGCCTATACCTTCATTTTCCATAGGATTTCCCCATTGTGATTACTGAGCGCCGGCTGTCCCGCAGATCGAGCGAAACCGATGGCCAAGCGACGAGACTATAACCTTCCGCGACGCCAGTTGGTTCCGTAAGCCCCGCCCCAAGGCGGTGCGTGCTCTTGTTGATCCGGTTCACCTCATTTGTCGGGCGCAGACCAATCGTCCGTCGGCATCGCTCAACTCTGGCTGTGGCCCTACCCACTCTCCGTCATTCCAGGCCTTGGGGGAACCACCGACGAGGCCGGCATGGGTCCTCGGGTCAAGCCCGAGGACGACGGAGAACGGGGTGAGCTCCGTGGCAAATCCGACGATCAATGGTAAGGGGATAGCTGCAGCGTTGCGCCTCCAGCCCATGGCCCTCCCCAACCTCCGTCATTGCAGGCCTTGAGCCTGGAATCCATGGCGGCCGCCTCCCGAAACAGCTTCAGCGCGCCACGCCATCCTCTCCACCGACACGTTCACCCCTCCCCATGACGCTCGATCGCCTCGGCGAGGCCGATCCAGTGCGGACGGTTGTTCCACCAGTGGACATGATCCGGCGCGGGAAAGGCCGGATCGGCGAATGTGCCGCCGGCGATGACGACCGAACCGGGAAAATAATCTCCGGATTTCGAAAATCCGCCACCGCCGCAGATCCGGCAGAAGGCTTTCATCACCTCGGGCGTGCTTTCGCCTTGCGGAAACCAGATCGAATAATCGCCGGAGACGATCCGGACATCCCCCTCGCGGAACCAGACATTGTGTGACAGCGCGCTGCCGGATGCACGCTGACAACGGGTGCAGGTGCAGATGTGGTTGTGCAAGGGGTCGCCATCGACCTCCAGGGAAAGCGCGCCGCAGGGACACTTGGCATGAAAGATGGGCATGTCGATCCTCTCGCGCTGACAAACACTTGTGACCTCACAGCTGGGGGTCGACAGGTTGCAGCATAAATTTCCGCCTTTCCGAAAGCGAGACCGCCGGGACAACAGATCTGCAAAGATCACTCGCTGAATGGAGCACGGTTGCGCGCCGCCGTGTCGCACCACAGCTCACCCAACCTCCGTCGTCCTCGGGCTTGACCCTGGGCTTGACCCGAGGACCCACGCGGGCCTCCTCTGCTGCGCCCGTGGATCCCAGGCTCAAGGCTGCTCAAGGCCTGTGATGACGGAGGACGGGGTGCGGTTGGTGCCATACTTGCTGCCGGCGTGGTGGATGTTTGTGCGCTCCTTCGGCAGCCCGGTCCCATCCGCCGGCGCCTTTCGGGCTCTTTTCATGCAAAGCGCATCGCTGATCGCGCACGCGCCTTCGCCGCGACTTCGGCGCGGTCGCGAGGCGGCTGAGAGGTCTCCAGCGAATGCAGCAGCTCGTGGGCGCATTTCGCGATGGAATTGACCGCCTGCTCGAAGGCGGCCTCATTGCGTTTCGAAGGCTTGTTGGTTCCGCTCAGCTTGCGCACGAACTGCAGCGCGGCATCATGGATCTCCTCATCGGTCGCCGGCGGATCGAAATTGAAGAGAGGCTTGATATTTCGGCACATGACTTGCTCCCGGTCGTCTCCCTCCCATTCGGGAGGATTGCTTTCCCTAAACTAGTCGCGCGAGCGTAAATGACAAACGGCTGGTCGTCAGGCAGCAACAGCACCCTACCCTCCGTCATCCCAGGCCCTGAGCCTGGGATCCACAGCCGCAATCGACGAGGTCGGCATGGGTCCTCGGGTCAATCCCGAGGACGACGGAGGATGGAGTGGGCGTCGGCACGCCAGAGCGGCGCTTTGCGGTATGGCAGCAACGGCACCCCCACCCTCCGTCATCCCAGGCCTTGAGCCTGGGATCCACGGCCGCAATCGACGCGGGCGTCATGGGTCCTCGTGTCAGCCCGAGAGCGACGAAGGGTGGGTGGAAGTCCGGCGCCCTCGGTCGCCGGTCTGGTCAGAGGCGGGCTTCGAGGATCAGGTTGAAGGGCGTCTGCATGGCCTTGCGGAAGCGGGTGAAGCCCGCCTTGCGGAAGACGTCCTTGAGCCTTGCCTCGCCGGCCTGGGCGCCGAGCACGATGTGACCGCCGTCGGAAATCGCATGGGCGCAGCAGATCGTCGTCGAAGCGGCATAATAGAGCCGGCCGACCGGCGAGATGTTGTCCTCCACCCGGTCATTGGCGAAGGGCTCGACCAGCATCACCGTCCCGTCCTTGGCAAGGGCCTTGGCCGCATGCGTGGCGGCTGCCACCGGATTGCCCATATCGTGCAGGCAGTCGAAGAAGCAGATGAGGTCATAGCCCGTCCCCGGATAGGTTTCCGCCCGCGCGGCCGAAAAGCTGGCGCGATCGGAAACGCCCGCCTCGCCCGCCACCTCTCGGGCTTCGTCGACCGACTTTTCGTGCGTGTCGAAGCCGTGGAAATTCGACTTCGGGAAGGCCTGCGCCATCAGAACCGTCGAATGGCCGTGGCCGCAACCGACATCGGCGACCAGGGCGCCTGCCTTCAGCTTCTCCACCACGCCGTCGAGCGCCGGCAGCCATTCCGGCACGAGGCTGGCGCGGTAGGCGTTGCGGTAGAAGGATGCGACGCCGCAGAAGAGCCGGCCATCATGGTCACCCCAAGGGATGCCGGCGCCGGTGCGGAAGGCCTCGACCGCCTTTTCCTCGTCGGCCCACATGGAAGCCGGCGTTGCCCAGGCATTCGGGATGAAGACGGGGCTGTCCTCGTTCGCCAGCACGAAGGCCTGTTCCGGCGTCAGCTCATAGGTGCCGCTGACGGCATGATAGGTGACATAGCCGCCGGCGACCTGCGAATTCAGCCATTCGCGCACATATCGTTCGGCGCAGCGGGCGCGGGTGGCGATCTCACGAGACGTGAGCGGACCGCGGTCGGCCATCGCCTTGTAGAGACCGAGGCGGTGGCCGAGGCTGACCATGACCCCTCCATAGCCGGCGGAAAGATCGCTGACGACGCGGCCGACCAGCGTATCGAGCTTCGCACTGTCGATGGTCCTGCTTTGCATGGTATCCATGATGTTTCTCCCTGTTTGCAAACCTCCGTTCGAGGTCCAGGGAAGGATCGCAGACCGTGAGCATGAGCGGCAGAGCGGTGCCGGCCATGATCGGGTCATTTGCGCCACGCAAGGCAAGCTGTCGCCTCCACAGTGGCTCCGGCTGCGCTCCGGGGTTATCATTGCCGCCAAGGGGGAACCGATGATGACGGAAACGCAGCAGGAGGCGGAGCGGGCGCCGGGGCCGCAGCCGCTCCATGTCAGCCTGGTGGCGCTGCCGGAGGCGGCAGTCTCGACGCTCAGCGGCATCTTTGATGTCATGAACGCCTTTTCCATTGTCCCGCCGGACGACGGCATTGCCAAGACGCCTCCCTTCCACGTCGAGATCGTCGGCGAACGGGCCGGCCCGCTGACGCTCGCCAGCCGCGTGCCGCTGGTGGTGCAGCGGCCGGTCGCCGACATCGAGCGGACCGACATCGTCATCGTGCCGTCGGTCGTGCTCGGGCCGGAAGGCTGGGTGAAGCGCCGCTATCCTGAACTGGTGGAATGGTGCCGGAGGATGCATGTGAGGGGGGCGCTGATCTGCTCGGCCTGTTCGGGCATCTTCCTGCTTGCCGAGACCGGGGTCTTCGATGGCGCCGATGCCACCGTCCATTTCGGCTATGCCCAGACGTTCCGCGACGCCTATCCTGAGGTCACGATCCATCCCGAGCAGGTGCTGGTGGTCGCCGGCCAGCGGGACGAGCTGATTACATCAGGCGCCTCGATGACATGGCACGATCTCGTGCTCTACCTGATCGCCCGCCATGCGGGGGCGACGGCGGCGCAGACGGTGGCCCGCTATTTTGCGCTGCAATGGCACCAGGACGGGCTGGCTCCCTACATGGTGTTCGAGGGGCGGCGCGACCATGGCGACCAGGCGATCCAGACTGCACAGGACTGGCTTGCCGCCCATTTTTCGGTCGCCAATCCGCTGGAGGAGATGGTCAGGCAGGCGGGGCTGACGGAACGGACCTTCAAGCGGCGGTTTACCCGGGCGACCGGCATGAGCCCGATCGCCTATGTGCAACGGCTGCGGATCGAGGAGGCGAAACGGCGGTTGGAGCGAACCGAAGCTTCGGTCGACGAGATCAGCTGGCAGGTAGGCTACGAGGAGCCCGCCTTCTTTCGACGCCTGTTCAGGCGGATAACCGGCCTGGCTCCGGGGAATTATCGTCGCCGGTTTCAGGTGCCGGCCTATGCGAAGCGGCCTTCATCGCATGGCTGATGCGGCGTTTTCCGTCGCTTCAGGCGTCCTGCGGTCGCCGGGAGAGTTCTGCGATCAGATAGTCCGCCACGATCCGAACCGAGGGGAGCTGCCCGCGCCGATGCGGCATCAGCAGGGTTGTCGCCACCCCACCTCCTGTCCATTCGGGTAAAATGCGGACAAGTGCGCCAGACGCAATCAGCGGTGCACAGAAGCTGCTCGCAAGGCAGGCCACGCCGAGACCGGCCTTGGCCGCTTCCAAGAGCGAGATCGTCTCATTGGCCACGTAGCGCGGCATAGGTGTGATCTTGGCGACCGCGCCTTCGCCATTGCGGAGCGTCCAAACCGCTTCCGAGGGCGATGCCATCAGCCCATCGAGCTTACTCGCTTCCCCGGGTCGCGAACACACACCTTTCTCCCTGATATAATCAGTCGAGGCGACGAGCCAGGTGGGGTCGTCATCGATCCGGCGTTGCACGAGATCGTTATCGGGCAGCGGGGAGAAATGGTTGCGGATCGCGATGTCGAAACCTTCCTGCACGATGTCCACGAACCTGTCGGAAACGTCGAGCGTGATGCGCATCTTCGGATAGCTCGCCGCCAGGCGTGGAAGCAGCGCCGCCAAACGGAACTGGGCAATTGGCAGCGATGCGGTGATCCGTACAGTTCCGCTCGGCTCCGCCAGACGGCCCTTGATGACATGCTCGGCGGCCTCCGCCTCGATCAGCATGGCGGCGGCATGACGATACAAATCCCGGCCAATCTCGGTCACCGCGAAGCTGCGCGAGGTCCGCTGGATCAGGCGGACGCCGATCTTCCGCTCCAGCTCGGAAAGCCGCTTGCTGAGCGTCGACTTGGGAAGGTGCAGCGCGCGACCGGCTGCAGCGAAACCGCCGTGATCCACGACTTGAACGAAAACGAGAAGGTCGTTGAGATTGAGCATTTACCTATCCGTCGTTCCAATTTGCAGACGATGGATCCACAACTAGCCCACTATTACGCACTCGTCCAATATTGCATCTTTCGCCACGCCGCTCACTGGGCGGAACCCGGAACGTGAAAGGATGACACATATGGCGAATATCTCGGTTCTCGGCCTCGGAGCGATGGGGCAGGCGCTAGCCGCCCGATTTCTCCAGCAAGGGCATTCGGTCACCCTCTGGAATCGCACGGCCGGCAAGGCTGGCTTTCTGGTCGCCAAAGGAGCACGCGAAAGCAGCAGCGCGGCAGACGCCATCGCCTCGAGCGACGTCACGGTGATCTGCCTATTGGACTACGCCGCGTCGAATTCTGTGCTCGACAGTGCGGCCTCGGTTCTTGCCGGGCGTGCGGTGGTCAATCTCACCAATGGCACGCCGGCTCAGGCACGCGCCACCGCCGGGCGGGTCGAAAGCCTCGGCGCCGCCTATCTCGACGGCGGCATCATGGCGACGCCTCCGATGATCGGAGGCGAACATTCACTTATCCTCTACAGCGGTTCGAAGGCGACTTTCGATGCGCATGTCGGTACGCTCGAGGCGCTTGGGGCAGCCACCTATCTCGGTGGGGATGCCGGACTGGCGTCGCTCCACGATCTCGCTCTTCTCAGCGGTATGTACGGCCTTTTTGCCGGCTTCTTTCACGCCACCGCCCTTGTCGGTTCTGAAGGCATCGGCGCGCGTGCATTTCTCAAGCTGCTCGGCCCCTGGATGACCGCGATGATGGGTGAACTTCCCGGATATGCGGAAAAAATCGATACCGGCCGCCACGGCGTCAATGTTGCGTCCAACCTCGCGATGCAGACCGCAGCGCTCGAAAACATCCTCACTGCCACCCGCGAGCAGGGTGTCGCCACCGATCTGCTTGACCCGATGCTGGACCTATTCCGCAAGCGGGACGGTGCCGGACATGGCAATGAAGATATTTCAGGCGTGTTTGAGCTGATCCGGAGCAGGAACAGGGCGTGAGCTGAAGGGCTGACCGGCCACGTCCCCGAAATAGAAAAGCCTGCCGCGGGAGGAGGTGCGGCAGGCTTTCCTAAAAGAACCGAACAGCGACCCGGGAGGAGGAGTACCGCTGTTCCAACAGACGTCCCTTCGGGAGGAGGAGTGGCCGTCTGAATGTCGAAGCGTTGCGGGAGGAGGGGCATCGCTTCGATGAAAATAATCATACTCGCACCAGCGTCACCCGCCAGCGCCTATGTTGCACTGCAGCTATGCACCCGCCGCAGGTATGCGGGGGACGGATAGGCATTCCTGCCCCTGACTTGTCGGCTACTCTGCCGCTCGCGATGGAATTTTCCATGCCTCGAAGGGCCTCGGATAAATTTGCGTGGACGATTTAACCTTGGAATTCCATTGTGCGGCGCAGCAATCGTCCCCACATCAAGAATAGAGGCCGATTGGCGGCCAAGGAGACGACAGTGCTCGACAAGCCCCCACAAAATCACCACTTGGTCGAAATCGGGAGGTTTGGCTCCAATCCGGGGTCATTGAAGGCGTGGCTGTATCTGCCCTCGATCATGGCCCCCGGCACCCCGCTTGTCGTTGCGCTGCATGGCTGCACACAGACGGCGGAGGGCTACGCCGCGGGTTCCGGCTGGTCCGAGCTCGCCGAGCGGCGCGGATTTGCGGTGCTTTATCCCGAGCAACAGCGGTCGAACAATGCCAATCTCTGCTTCAACTGGTTCGAGCCGGGCGACATCAGCCGGGATGCGGGCGAGGCATTGTCCATCCGGCAGATGATCGGCCATCTCGTCCAGTCGCAGGGCATCGATCCCAGGCGCATCTTTGTCACAGGCCTGTCGGCAGGCGGTGCGATGGCGAACGTCATGCTGGCGACCTACCCGGAGATATTTGCAGGCGGCGCCATCATCGGCGGGCTGCCCTATGGCGTGGCCGGCACCGTGGCGGAGGCTTTCCAGCGCATGCAAGGCCGCAATCCGCCGACTGTCTCCAGGCTGCAGTCGGCCCTCAAGCGCGCCTCGAACCACCGCGGGCCCTGGCCCAAGATTTCGATCTGGCACGGCACGCATGACCAGACGGTCCGGGCCAGGAATGCCGATCAGATCGCCCAGCAATGGAGCGGCGTGCATTCCCTTGCCATCGAGCCGACGCGGGGCGAGTTGATCCACGGCCATAGGCGCAAAGTCTGGCTCGACGCGCAAGGCAAGGAGGCCGTCGAGATCTATCTCGTCAAGGGCATGGGGCACGGTGTTCCCCTGGCGACGAGCAGCGATCGCGCGATCGGCAGAGCCGGCCCGCATATGCTCGAGGCAGGGATTTCCTCGACCGTTCGTATCGCGCATGCATGGAATCTCGCCACGGCGGCAGACGTCGAGGATGCCGAGGCAGCCGGAAATTCCGCCCGCCGCGAAGAGCCCAACGCCGCTACATCCACGATAGATAGAGCATTGCGCTACGCCAGGTCGCGCGCAAACGTCGCTAGCGCCGCCCCCGACGGCAAGATCGCCAAGGTCATAAACGACGCGCTTCGAGCGGCGGGGCTGATGCGATAGCCAGTCAATTGCGGCGCTGTTCTACGCCGTGAACTCATAAATTGAGTGGAATTGGTCATGCAAGTTGGCTAGTCGTAGCCATGCTCAAGTTTGTCAAACTACAACTCGGCCAAGGTTGGGTGGCCGAACCAAATGCGCCAGAGCCCCAGGTTTCAGTTGAGGGCTCCTCCGTCAACGTCCGGTTCCGCTCGCGTAGGCCCGTGCACGACAAAAAACCGACGGATATTCTCAGGGCGTTGAGCCTGTTTTCGAAGACCAATCCGAGATCTGATCAGACATGGGGCACTTTGAGATTTGGTGGTTGCAGCCGCTGGCGCTGGGACAGCACCAATGATCATGAATGGCATAAGGTAGACGGCCATGGTCGCTACAGCGGTGTGGCTCCTCGTTGGGGCGAGTTCTATGAGCTGGTCGGTCTCGACCCCGGCCGCGATACCGTGTCTTGGGAAAAGATCGGGGTAGATACCGTTAACTCTCGGCATTTCCTATATTATTTGCGCGATGAAGCGCTTGAGTTCATGGCCGAAGAATGGTCGTTCATCCCCGACCCGACGGCCTAAATCGGCGCTCGTTCGGCGCTGGGACGTTCCTGTCGTTGCACCACCTGATTCAGATTCAGGGATGAGCCGCTATGATCTGACCGACTTCGAATGGAGCGTAATCGCGCCTCTCCGCTACGACAAACTAACCAGGAAAGGCTCTAGTTTGGCGCGGCAGCCGCGGTTTCACCCGGCGGCAAGATCCTAAACATGAAGGTTGAAACCTTCTCCCCTGGCTTGAAAGGGCCAGGGACCTGATGGCTGACCGGTTTCAGGCCTTGAAGGAATACTGCAATTGACGTCACATCTTCTTCAGTGAGTTGCGCAAATGCATGCCACGGCATGATTGGCGCCAGCAGGCGGCCATCCGGCCGCTGCCCGGTCTGAAGCGCCGTCACAATCTGTTCCCTGGTCCAGCTGCCGATGCCGGTTTCCTTGTCAGGCGTAATGTTGCGGCCGACGAAGACACCCTGCCCCGGGATTTCAAAACCGACATCCGATCCACCCAGAAATCGCGAGCTGTCGGGTTTTCCGAAAAAATATCCCGGCGTGTGGCAGTCATTGCAGCCGCCGATCGTGACGAGATATTCGCCGCGCGCCGTCTGCTTATCGTCGGCAGCTGCGATGCTCGACTGCAGCGCCAATGCAGAAGCGGCAAAAATTGCTAACCGTACGCTCAATCGAAACATCTTCCCCTCCATGATACAGCAGCTCGCAACTGCCAGCGAACTGAATATCACGATGAACATGTTCTATATATTAGCCATATCGAATTAACGAAGATTGCGGGGAAGATGGCCGCTGGTCGGCCGGGCGGTGCGCGCAGGCTCTGCACAACGCAAGGTAGGCATCGTTGTTTTTCACGAGGGCCGCGGCGATTGTTGCCTCACATTCTTATTTCGGTTCCGAGCTCACTGCTTGAATGATGCGCAAAGGCTTGCGAAAGCGGCCGCACGGCTCCGGCTAGCGAGGCCTGTCTGGATGGGCCATCGCTTTGAAGCCTGGCCACGGAAGAGGCAAAGAGCACATGAGGCCCGCGGAAATACCGCCTAGTCCATCTTCGTCGCCGCGCGCTCGGCGGCTTTGCCCACGAGGCCGCGGTCACCGGTCTCGTGAGTGGCAGTCATCGTCATATGTGTGACCTTCCAGCCCTCGGCGGATTTCACCAGCCCGTAGCGATAGTGGCCGGAGAGAACCCAGAGATCCCTGCCTAAACTATGCGTCGCCTGGAAATCGGCCTCGGCCGTCGCCGTGTCGCCGGATGCATCCACAATCGCGTGGTTTGTGACGAGATGCAGCGTCCTGTCGAAACCCGGCAGGAAGTTCGACCATTGCGCGACCACTTCATCGGCCGACTGTGTGACAGCTTCGCCGCCCCAGAGGCTGGTATAGTCGAGTGTCACCGTCTCGGCGAAGGCGCCGCGCACCCGCGGCCATTGGTGGCGGTCGGCGCCGGCGGCGATGTCCGTAATGGCATCAATGATGGCGAGGCGGTCTTCAGGCTTCATGCTATCTGCCTTGGCGATGGAGGGTGCCGCCATCATCATGATGGTAACGAGACTTGCAACGATCATTTTCATGGGGCCCGCTCCTCAATTCGATTGTCGCCTGAGAACTCTTTCGATGTGCTCGGCCACCGCGTCAGCCGCAGCGTCGACTTGCTGCTGGCGGTCATAGAAATCGAATTGGGTGACGCCCTCGAACCAGCGTGTCGTCGCATCCACCTTCAGCAGGCCAAGGAAGGCATGCGCGCCCTCGGGCACGGCCGCTGCCTCGGAATGGACCAGCAGGACCGGCTTGTCGACGCGCGCGCCGGTGGCGACAGAATCATACTTGAGCCAGGGCTCCCAGGAGCCGAGATTGAACTTGTTGTCATATTGGGGAATGAGACCGCGATCGGCTTCGGTGTAATAGGGGACCTGGTACATGAGGGAGGATTCATCGGTGGCGCTGGCCGCAATGATCATCCTTGGGTTTCCCTTCTCTTCGGCACGCTCGGCACTCCGCGAAACGGCGATCAGCTTGGCAACGCCCTCGGCACCGCCATAGACCTGCTCGACGATCGCCTTGTTGTGCAGCCATGGCGCGACGAGCGATAGGGACCTGAATCTCGGATTGCCGCTGACGGCATCGGCCATATAGCCGGACGAGGCGCATATGCCGAGGCCGTTGATCGCTTCCGGATCGACCTCCGACAGCGTCGACAAGAAATCGGCGGCGGCGATGATATCGGCGGTCTTCATCGCCGGGTCCTCCTTGAAACGGATGGTGCCGCTCGATTCACCCCAGCCGCGATAGTCGAACGCCAGCGCCACGAAGCCTCGCTCGGCCATTTCCTTGGCATAAAGGCCCGACATCTGCTCCTTGATCGAGGTCCAGGCGCCGGCGACGATGACACCGGGCCGCCGTTTTTCGGCAGCCGTGTCCGATGGCACGTAGAGTGTGCCGACGATTGTTTCACCGTTGCTTGGAAATGTGACCTTTCGGGTGGCTACTTCCGCTGCGCTCACCGTCGTTGCCGCCACAGTGGCAAGGATTGCCGCAAGTGCAAACCGTTTCATCTGAACTCTCCGCTGGTTGAACAAAGCGAGAGTGCCAGGATCGCCGGCGCGGTGCAGGCGCGAAAATTGCTCGACTTACGGCCTATGTTGCTATTGCGACCGGAACTGTGCGGGCGTGATGCCCACCCGCTTGCGGAAATGCTGGCCGAAGCGCGAGACATCGGTATAGCCGACGCGGAAGGCGACCTCGGCGACCGTTGCCGACGTCGTCTTGAACAAAAGCCGTGCCCGGTCGACGCGCTCGTCTATGACATACTGGATCGGCGATCTGCCCGTCGCGGCCTTGAACGCGCGCGCGAAGTGATACCGGCTCATGGCCGCCTCTGAGGCGAGCTGGTCAAGCGAGATATCGTCGGTCAGATGCTCCTGGACATAGGCAATCACCTTCCTCAGCCGGCGGTCATCGAGGCTGGCGCAGCGTTCGGCATGCGGCGCCAGCAGCCGGGCCAAATGGGTGGCCAAGGCCAGATCCATCGTCTGCCGATAGAGCGAAGACGAATCCTCCCCGCGATCCGCGGCAAGGCGGACGAGCTGCGCCAGAAGGGGTTCCAGGCCTCCGACGTGCGGCCTGAACGCCATGCGCGTATCGAGCCCGACATCGTCGAGCATGTGCTTGTCGAAGGACACCGTCAGATAAGAATGGGCGTCGTCGAATTCGCATATGCCGGCGGCGCCCCCGGGCAGGATCCAGCCCTCATCGGCGGAAAGCGGAATATGGTGACGGCGGTCCGAGCCGAGGGCCAGGCGATGCTCGTCCTGCGCGACCAAAAACAGGCCGATCGTCAGATCCGACAGTGTGAAAGCGCCGCCGCCGGCAGGAACATCGTGCCTGCATGCCGTCACTCCCCAGTCGCGTCGCGCTGCATTGCTCATGGAAAGAAGCTGGTGAGGCGCGGCGGAAAATCAACCTGCATATGCGCTCATCGACCATGGTCCCTTGAGCAAAAGCAACAATCGCCCAAAGACGCGCAAGAATTGCGCATGTCGCAGCGCCCGCATTCCGGCACCCTTGTCGCGAACCATGTGGGAAAGGGAACATCAATGTCACTCAGAGCCATCGCCGGCGGCGCCGTCTTAACATCCTTCATCCTGATGGGCGGGATCGCCCGGGCGGCAAGCCCCGAAGAGAACCGCAAGATGATTTCCGACTATTACGCCGCCTATGCCTCGGGCGACATGGACAAGGTCGCATCGTTTTTTGCCGAGGACATTTTATGGCACATTCCCGGCCATCATCCGCTCGCCGGCACCAAGCGCGGCAAGCAAGAAGTGGCCGCCTTCTTTCAGCAGCTCGGCAAAGGCAATTTCCGGGCCGAGCTGATCGCGCTGATAGCGGACGAGAACTGGGTCATCGATATCCATCGCGGTTGGTCGAACCGTGACGGCCTTACCAATGTCGATACGGTCTGGGTGCTTGCGTTCAAGATCGAGAACGGCAAGATCAAAGAAGCCCGCAACTTTTCTTTCGATCAGGCCGCCGCCGACAGCTTCTTCTGGCAAGCCTATCGGCTCAAACCGCTGCCCGACCGTCTGAAGATTGAGTGAGCATCAGACAATATGGCTCCGTGGCGGTTGTTTTGCCGGAACCAGACGCTTCGATCGAAATAGCTACCGGCACGCGGCGGGTTTTGAATGTTGTCACGATCCGTTGTGGAACAGGGCGCGACAATCTCTGGTCCACCGAAATGGCCTCGGTACCCCTTCGGCAGCTTCGCGGGCGAGTTCGACCCGAACCAGTCATTGCCGCTGCACGGCGGCAGCGACGCGAAAGGCGCGAGAGGGCCGTTCGTTGCGGGCAATAATTAGAACCGTAGTCGCGGCTTCCTGCCCACCCGTCCGCCGATGTCATCTACCTATCCCTGGGCACACCGCCTACAGATCAGCGCCACTCCGTCATACATTTGTGCTGACACAGTCCGCACGTGCGAAGGTGTTTGCTTCCGCCGGCCTTCCAATGCCGTCGACGCAACGTCCAGAGCTGGATTGGGAAACTTGGACAGGGGTTATGCCTGAACACGGCATGGAAGCCGGGAACAGGAGCCTTCTACGTGACGCGATTATTCTTCGGTCAGACGCTTCTCTCCCGGTGGGAGCCCGTGCTCGATCAACCTGTCGAGGTAGTCGCAATAAGGACTACCTTCATAGAATGGGTGGGCCGCGGCTCGGACTGATTCCGCGTTCAGGTTTGGAAACTTCTTCAAAGCATCAGAGATCCACATCCTCACCTCATCGCTGTTGCCCGTCCTGAGGGCGAGCAACGCTGACCCAATGAATGGATAATAGGTTGTGCGTTCGAACGACGCGCCTTCCCGTAGATGCATCCGGGCCGTTGACAGGTCATCGGGCTCGCCTCTCAGCATCAAGCCAATACCGAGCAGTGTCTTGAACGCAAACATAGACGGATCGTGAGGGCTGAGATCGATGGCATTTTGGGCGGCTCTAATCGTTGTATCGGCGTCCCTGAGCCGCACGGCTGCCATTCCATGTGCAAAGTGAAGAAACGCGTAGTTTTGATTCAATGCAAGGCCCTGTTCAGCGATGGGCATGGCCTCGGCCGCTCGCCCACCCACCGTAAGAAGGAGGGACATCACCGCGTACGCGATATCGCTCCGCCTGTCGATTTCCAAGGCTTTCGTGGCGAACGATAGTCCTTGCTCGATGGCGACCGGCACATCTGCGACACGCCCCCAAAGGACGAGTGCGTATCGGTGACGAGCTAAATAGGCGTAGGGAAGTGCAAAATTCGGATCGTGTTCGAGCGCTTGTCGAAGGAACTTCTCGGCAGTGGCTTGCGAACCTGCTTCGAAGGAAAGCAATTCAGCGAAGCCGCGGTGACAAAGTTCCCAAGCAGTAAGGTTGTCCGTCGATTTGGCGAGGGCGAGGCTCCGTTCGTGCGCTCCCAGCTCTGGTTCGATGCCCGCGATAATCCGGCGCGTTATCTCGTCCTGCACATCAAAAAAATCGGCGATCGGACGATCCCAGCGCTCGGCCCAGATGTGTGCTCCCGACAGCGCGTCGACTAGCTGTACAGTGATCCTCAGCCGTTCACCGGACCGCCGAACCGATCCTTCCACGACATAGCGCACACCAAGTTCCCGGGCGATCTTGCGTACGTCCTTGGCTGTTCCCTTGTAGGCGAAAGTCGAGTTGCGGGCGATCACGAACAACCATCGAAAGCGACTTAGTTCCGTAATGACGTCTTCGACCAGTCCGTCGACAAAGAAGTCCTGATCGGGGGTGACAGAAAAATTCTGGAATGGGAGAACCGCGATCGAAGCACGTACCTGTCCAGAGAGCCGAACCGGGCTGGGCGCTGTGCCGTCCAGCTCGACCTGCCACACGTCAATTGGTTCAGGGATATTCTTAACGGACTGTGGCCCGAGCCACGTCATCCCAGCGTCTATCTTGCTTTGCACATGATCGTAGATTGCACGAGATATGCAGATGCCTCCGGCGGGTGCGATGGTTTCCAAACGCGCAGTGATGTTGACGCAGTCGCCGAGGATGTCGTCGCCATCGATCACCACATCTCCCAGATGAATACCGATGCGGAAACGCAGACGTTGGTCTTCCCTTTGAGGAGACTCGCGCGAGATCAAATTGCGCTGCATTAGAAGAGCCGCTCTTACCGCCAACACTGGCGATGGGAATTCGACCAGGAGCCCGTCGCCCATGGTTTTGACGATGCGGCCACCGCCCTCCATAATTGCCGGGTCAATCACGTGGGTTCGCGTCGCGCAGCCGCGAAATGGTGCCTTCCTCGTCCGCCGCCATGAGACGAGAATAGCCGACCAAATCGGCAGCCATTATTGTAGTAAGACGACGTTCCACGCTTGCCCCTCCGCCAGGAAAATACACTAACTCCTGATAAGCAAATGCGAAAGCGCTCTGGAGCCGGGCGAATCAGGCTAGGAAAGAAAAATCCAGAGCGAATGCGCTGATGCCGCACCCGAGGGATCCGCTTCTCTCTTCGGCCTTCCGATGCCGAGCGGCGCCCGGTCGCAACAGCGTGTGCGATGCGCAAAGGCCTACAGAGCGGATGGCCCCCCGTAACCGCCGACTTCAACCTGCTCTTTGTCAGGCTGCGAACAGCTCCGCCAGGCGATGTGACGGCGGGAGACGCCGCACGGACGAACGCTATCCGCCCTTCTTGTAGCTTACCCTGTAGATCACGCCGTTCGTATCCTCCGAGACGAGCAGTGAGCCGTCCGGAGTTATCGCCAGCCCGGCGATGCGGCCAAATTCAGTCTTCCGGTCCTCGCTCAGGAAGCCCGTAAGGAAGTCATCCGTGCTGGTCGGCTCGCCTTTGTCGAAGTTGACCCGCACGACCTTATATCCGGCCGGATCGGCCCGGTTCGCTGAACCGCGTAGCGTGACGAAGGCATCGTTGCGATAGTCCTGCGGAAACTGCTGCGCATCGTAGAAGCGAATGTTGATCACCGACGCATGCGCATCAAAAGTTAGCGCCGGCGCGGCGGTCTTGGTCTTGCAGAAATCATCCTTGGGCGTACCCTCGGGCATGGTGAAACTCGCCCAGTCGGGCTGCCTGTCGCCGTAGCAGAACGGCCAGCCGTAGTGCGAGCCTTGCTCTATCTTGTTCAGTTCCTCGCCCGGCAGTTCGTCGCCGAGGTGGTCGACACCGTGGTCGACGCCCCACATGACCCCGGTCTCCGGATGCCAATCGAAGCCGAGCATGTTTCTCAGCCCCTTCGCGAAGACCGTGCGTTTCTTGTCTTTTATGTCGAGCCGAAGGTTGGCAGCCTTTTCGTCGCTGCTTTCGAAGCAGGCGTCGCAGGAACTGCCGACGTTGATGTGCAGCGCTCCGTCGGGCGCGAAGGCGAGCGTCCGCCGCCCGTGCTGGCCGCCGTCGGGCAGGTCGTCGATGATGTTCTCCATTTTGCCGATCGTCCCGTCCTCGTTGAGATCGGCCGCCATAACGGCATGGACCGTGGAAAGGAAGATACGACCGTCCCGGATTGCAATGCCATGGATGCCGTCAAGATCGGAGGCCATCGTGCGCGGCTTGGGATCGCCTTCCCTGACGGCGATCACGTCCTTTTCCTCGGGGCGCGTCACGTAGACCGTGCCGTCTTCGGCGACCGCCATCATGCGGGCATTGCCGAGGTCACGGGCAAAGATGCTGACCTCGAATCCTTCCGGAACCTTGAGCCGCTTGACGGCATCCTCGCTGAATGGCTGATGCTTCGGCCTGAAAACATTCGTTTCGACCTTGTGGAGCACGCCTTCTTGCTGCGCCCAGGTGGATGCTGAAACAAGCGCGACACTCAACAGCATAGCAGTTTTTAGCATAGCAGCTTTTCTGGTCATATCTGCTCTCCCAATCTCCGGCGCTGCCGGACCTGTCGAGCGCCTAAAGCGGTCCGGCCTGGCGTTCCGCCACACCCACGCGATGCCGGTAGACCATCTCCCAGCCTTTCCAGCGTTGATAGCGAACTGGCTGACGCGGGCTCCAGGACCGCGCACGCCGATTTGCAGGCGGACAACCGTCGAGTAATGCAGCGGCCGCTGCTATTGGGCTTTCTCCACCTGTCCGCGAATCTCTCCATCCGGGAATTTTTCGGTATGGATGTTGAGATACCACTTTCCGGCCTGCAGATCCGCTACGTGCGCGTCCGTGATTTCGGCAGATCCGGAGGCAATGGCTTTGGAGATGTCGACCACCGGGCCGGCATTTTCGCCCACACCGGCCGGACCATGAAAATGCGCGGCCGTGGGTTGCCCGGTCAGGCCGCTGGAGGTCACAGTCCAAGTGAGCTTTTTGGTGGCTGTGTCGAGGGTAATGTCGCCCATGCCCTTGCCGGCGCTGTCGTTAGACGGCACCTCACTCGATCCTTGCAGATTAGCCGTGAATTTCAAAGTCTCAGCAAAAACGGGGCTCCCGGCCATGATGGCGATTACGGCGAGGGCGCTGAGGAGATAATTCTTGCGGACAGATATCATTGTGCATCCTCCCAAAAGCAGGTGTATTGCAGGCTGCCATCCCAACTCGCGAGAACGGATTGGGTTCCGATCACGACACCCTCCCTCCAGACATCATTTCTCTCGCCCGAGAGCTACTGGCCTGCGGCCGCCCGAACGCACTGTGTAAGTCTGCTTTCTTGGCCTCGCTCTTCAGAAGCGGACTGTCAGTTCACGGCCCCGATGCGGCCATCCTCCATTGTCAAAAGATTCGGCTGCTCTGCGCTGAAGCAGCAATCTCCGTGCGGCTGCACGTCCTTTGGCTTGCCACGGCACATGCTTGGTCCACGGGCTTAGCGCGAGCAAACCTAAACGCATCCTCGTCTAGGCTATCCGCCCGCGCAGGCGTTACCACCGTGCGCGGCGATGAACATGGCGACGGCCGACCGGCAATAGGATTCGATTTCTTTGTCGTCCTCTGCTCTCGCCTCATCGAAGCGTGCGATCATCAGGAGATCGGATCCTTTGAAAAGCGCGGCAAACAAGCGGGCGGACTGGAGAGGATCGGGCACGTTCAGAACCGCCTTCGCGTGCAACTGGCGCAACAGGGCCTCGATTTGGGCGATGATATGGGCGGGGCCGGCTTCGTAATGGCGCTTGCTTAACGACTTTTGATTGGTCTTGTCGGCCATGACCATGGCTTCGACACCGCTGACCTCCGGGCGCAACAGCGTGCGAAGCAGGGAGGATCCGACCGTCATGAGCTGATCTTCGGCCGAACCGTCGACGCCTTCAAAAAGGGCCTGGGGTAAAAACTGATGGCAGCGGGCGGTAAAGGCCGCCCCGAACAGCGCCTCCTTGTTCTCGAAGTGCTTGTAGATGCTGAGCTTGGATATCTTCGCTCGCTGGGCGACCTTGTCCAATGTCGTCGCGTGAAAACCCAATTCCGCAAAGAGTTCGCACGCCGCGTCGACAATCGTTTGGCCAAGCGCCTCATTGGCGGGCCGGCCGCGCCGGCGCTGGCTGTTTTCGGTCACGTACATTTCTAGTCCTTGACAGTATCATAATTCTTGAATTACGATACCATGCAGTGTCCGAAATCTGCAAGCCATCGGGTAGGGTTTAACAATGTCCTCCAAATCCGGGCCGCCCGGCGATATCGACTGCGGCATCGTCCGGCCGGTCAACACAGTGATGGGCGACTGTCTCGGCGATGCCGGAGCCCTGCTCGCTGCCCGTCTCGAGCGCGCATCGCTGGACGATAATGCGCGCCAGCCCAAACCCCTCCATCCGCAACACGGAGCCTATCACCATGGATGACGTCATCATCATCGGCGGCAGCTTTGCCGGCCTCGCCGCCGCCCTGCAGCTCGGCCGTGCCCGACGCAAGGTCACCGTTGTCGATACCGGCCTGCCGCGCAATCGCTTCGCCGGCCACTCTCATGGCCTGCTCGGCCACGATCACAAGCCACCGCTGGACATTCTGGCAGACGCGCGGCAGCAATTGGCGCGTTATCCCACGATCAGGCTGGTCAATGCCCGGGCCGACAGCATTTCCGGCGCCATCGACGATTTCACCGTCCTGACTGGCGATGGCGAAAGCCTTGGGGCGCGCCGCCTGATCCTGAGCTACGGCGTCGCCGACCAGATGCCTGATGTTCCGGGCTTTGCCGAAAGCTGGGGCACATCCATCGTGCCCTGCCCCTATTGCGATGGCTTTGAAGTCGCCGACCAGCATTGGGGCCTCGTCTGGTCCGGCCCGCCGTCGCACAATTATGTCAGGCTGTACCACGACTGGACCGAAACGTTGACGGTCTTCGCCGATGGTCACGACATTGCACCCGATATCCGGGCCGATCTGGCGCGCCGCAACATACCTGTCGTTGATGGCCGGATCGTCGAAATCGCCCATCACCGGGGCCAAATCACCACCGTTAAGCTTGAGGGCGGCCGCAATGGCGCGGTCGATATCCTGTTCGCGCATCCGCGCAACAAGCCGTCCGCAAGCCTGCATGAACCACTGGGCCTCGCCACGGTCGATACGCCCTTCGGCATCGCCCTCAAGGTCGACGAGCGCCGCGAAACCAGCATGCCCGGCATCTATGCTGCCGGCGATCTTGCAAACCCAGCCATGGCTTCGGTCACCACGGCAATATCGCAGGGCGCGACGGCGGGTATCTTCGCCCAGCAGTCGATGCTGGTTTGAGAGCAGAGATTGGAGATGAGCATGGCCGTCGAACCGGACAGCGCGGGTGTGCGCTTCCCTCCGCCCTTCGTCTATCTGGGAGCGTTGCTGTTGGGGCTGGCGGCGGAGCGGTTCGTCACCCTGCGCTCTTTCGGCATCGACTGGCGGTTGCTGATCACGACGGGCACGGTACTGTTCGTTGCCGGCGCGGCGATAATGCTTGCGGCGGCGGGGCTGTTCCGGCGGCTGGGCACCAACATTCCGCCGTCGCAGCCAACGACCCTCATCGCAACGACCGGTCCTTATCGGTGGACCCGCAATCCGATGTATCTCGGCATGGCGCTTATCTATGCCGGCCTTGCGATCGGCTTCGACGGGCCGATCGCCTTCGCCTTGCTCCCGTTGGTGCTGATCGCGATCCAGACGCAGGTGATCGCCCGCGAGGAGCGCTATCTCGAAGCGAAGTTCGGCGACGACTACCGCCGCTACAAGGCCGAGGTTCGCCGTTGGCTCTGACTATTCCGCCGCTGCCGCCGGCGGGCCTTCTGATAAACCAGCACCGGCTTCCTTGCCGCGAGCTATCATGAAGGTTGTAGAAGCCTGACACACAGGGAGTTCGAACACGGCACCTTCGAGCTGCCGCACGGCACCTTCCACGCGCTGCAGGGTGGTGACCCCGATGGTCGACCGACGCTCGTCCTGCACGGCGTCCCGGACCATCCGCCGACCGCGAGGCCCTTCCTTGCCGAGCTCGGCCGTCGCCGACGCCACCTCGTCGCACCCTGACTTCGCGGTTACGCGCCGCGCATGGTCATTCTTGGATTTCTTCCACACACAGTATTTCCTATTCGGCGGCTGCGAGCGCTGCGACGATATCGGGGTTCTCCGACTGGAGGCGCCCGCCTGTGCCAGCAAGCTCCAACGGATACTCGTTGACCAGGATCAGGATGTCGTCGGTGTTGGCAATGCCGGTAAACGCCTTTGCTATCGCGCCATTCAGCTTGTCGATCAGCACGCGCCGGGCGTCGAGGCTGGGCAATTTCGGCGCCTCGACGAAGCAGACGGGCCGAACCGGCTCGGCCTCGACGCGGCCGTCTTGCGCCACGTTGGCGGGAGCGTGCTCGCGCAAGAAAATGCGGACATCCGGAATATGATAGGCTTCATCCAGCGCGATCGTTATCTCGGCCATCATCGTCGCCTTGGCTTCTGTTCGCAGGCCCTGCGGCCCCTCGATGATAAAGGTGGGCATATGTCTCGTCTCCTGGTTGGTATTCTCCGCGACGAACTCCAATGGTGGTTCGACGCCGGTCACAACGAAGAGACGACCCGACCGCCGGAAAGGATTCGCGGAATATTTCTTTCAGCTCGTGAATCCTTCGAGCTGCGGCGCACGTCTTCAGAGAGACACCGTCAACGGGGGTACGTGAATGAACTGCACGATGATCCGATACAGGACCAAGCCCGAAACTGCCGACGAAAATCAGCGGCTGATCGAGGGTGTGTTTCGCGAATTGAACGAAAAGGCGCTGCCGGGCGTGAAATACGCTGCCCTGCGACTTGACGGCGGCGTCTTCGTCCATCTGGTGATTGAGCAAGGCGGCAGTAACTCGGTCACCGATCTGGAGGCGTTTTCGGCTTTTCAGAACGGCATTGGCGAGCGATGCCTGGAAGGGCCCGTCCGAAGCGCGGCGCAGATCATCGGCAATTTCGGCATGTTGTGCCAATGATTACTCATGATCGGCGACGCCATGAGCAGTGAACTCTTTGCGAAAACATTCGGTCCGCGGCTGGGCGGGTTGCGGCCAAAGCTCCATCGCTATTGCGCACGCATGACCGGTTCGGTCATCGATGGAGAGGACGTTCTGCAAGACGCCCTGGCAAAGGCGATGGAAGCGCTGCCAGCAGCAGCACCGATTGCCAATCCGCAGGGTTGGCTCTTTCGTATCGTTCACAACACCGCGCTCGACTTTCTGAGGCGCCGTGCCAGGCGGGCGGACCTCGTCGAAGAGGAGAAGGCCGAGATGGTCGCTGAACCGCTGTCCCAGACCGAGGCGCGTCAGATCGCCGCCGCCAGCCTGCGCAGTTTCATGCGGCTGCCGGTGCGCGAGCGCAGCAGCATCATCCTGATGGATGTGCTCGGCTACTCCTTGAGCGAACTCTGCTCGATCACGGGGATGACCTTGCCCACCGTCAAGGCACTTCTCCACCGTGGCCGGGTCAGGCTGCGTGACATGGCGGCGGAACCGGACGATGAGCCGCTGCCAGTTCTTTCCGTCGCTGAGAAGAATAGCCTCGCCTTTTATGTTGATCGGTTCAACGCCCGAGACTTCGAGGCGCTGAAAGAGAGGCTCGCCGAGGACGTGAAAGCTGAACTCGTCGGTGAGGTCGTCATGCGCGGTCGAGACAAGGTTTCCTCTTATTTCGGAAATTATGCGCGTGAAGACCGGTGGCGGCTCGCCCCCGGCCTGGTTGAGGGTCGCCCCGCCGCCTTGGTGTTTGAGCAGTGCGCTGTCCTGCGCACCCCTGCTTATTTCATTGTTCTCAGCTGGGCCGGGGATTCGCTGCTTGCGATCCGTGACTTCCGTTACGCGCGCTATGCTTTGGAAGCGGCGGACGTTAAGCCGATAGGCGCGGCTTTCGTCAGAGACGCTTGAGTCCGGCAGTCGGGGGCCGACCAATATGGGTCCGAATTTCCGATCGGCGTCATCTCGGCGGGCTGCTGCCCTCTTCTTCTCGTGCAAGGATGCGGTCGCAGCACGCTATCAAGCCACAGCCGCATTGAGGCGGGTTAAGCCGTTTTGAGGAAGTTGGCGGCAAATTTGTCGTTGCGGGTGGACGCGTTAATCCTGCCTGACTTCTGCTGCGATCGCGGCTCGCGTTCAGGCGGTGCGGCTTGTATTTTTTTCAATTCCAAATTTCAGAATACGCGCCTATATTGCAGACGGGGTAGCAGTATCGGTGTCTTGAGGGGTTGGAGACATGTGCTGGAATACGTCATCGGCATTCACGCCCGTCGCGCTTGCTTTGCGCGGCCCGGCAACGCGCAAGATCGTTAGGACGTTGGGCGAGGCAGCGCATCTCCTGCTCAAAGACTGGCCTTCCGACGATGGCGAGGAATATGTCGCCGCCGTAAAAGCCTGCGTCGACGCAATTACCGGGGAAATTGCCCCGGAGCGCTTCCGGGAGGCCCTTTTGCGTGCGGCCAATGAGGCGGGTATCACAGTTCTAACGGTCGTCCAGCAGCCACCAGCGTCCGTGCGGCGACCGAGCATGTCCTCGCAGCGTGAGGTAAGTCCTCTGCCGAACAGCTGCTCGGCTGTCAGCCCAGCGTTGCCCTTGCGAGATCACGTCGCGGGCTCGCAAAGCATGAGCTATGATCGCCAAAGCTCGTTTACCTCCGACACCGGCTCCCCCGCCGCGGAGACGATCGTCGAACCATAGGGCTCCCGTGACGATGCGGGGGATATAATTTCCGCTTGCGCCTCGCGCCCTGCCGCGGCCAATCCAGCGCTAGCGACTAGATTTAAACGCGGGTAAATTTTTTCAACATCTCCCGCGTATTTAGCCCAGTTGGTCAATGAGATCCGTGTCTACCTCACGTAGCGCATTGGAAAATTCGGGCTACGGCATCATCGCCAAGCATCGCGACCGCCCCTACCGCAGTGGCCGCGCGGGCGCTGGCTGAAAATAAAATGCGTCCAGGGCGAGAGCTCCATGATCGCCGGCTATGAGCAGTCGGCATCCGCCCGTGGGGATGTCCGCTGCCTGCTGCTGGCTTGAAGGCTGCGACAGGTCCCGATAGGCATTGGCTGTCGCCTGGGAATGTGAATATTGAGCGAACAAAATTGGAGCATTAGATGACGCTTTCCGGCTTTCTGGCCTATTCTGGCGCGCTGGCGCTCGCCGCCATCATACCGGGCCCGCAAATCGTTGCCATCGTCGCGCAGGCACTTCACTCAGGATACCGCAAGGCTGCATGGATGACTGCCGGCATGGTGGTCGGCGACGTGCTCTATCTGTCGTCCGCATTGGCAGGGCTCGCCTATATCGCAGCGACCTTCACCACTCTGCTGATCGTCATCAAATGGGCCGGCGTTGCCTATCTCTGCTGGCTCGCCTATCAATTCTGGACCGCTCCCAACTCGCTGCAGCCGCAGCAACAATCCTCCACCGCGGGCGGCGTGTTCGGCTCTGGCATTCTCGTGACGCTTGGCAATCCGAAATCTGTATTGTTCTACGTTTCCATTCTGCCGACAGTCGTGGATGTGAATGCACTATCGAGCACGGATATCGTCCTGCTGCTTGTCACGACAGCCCTGATCCTCGCGGTCGCCCAGTATCCCTTCGCACTCGCGGGCGCCCGGGCGCGAATGGCACTTACATCGCCAAAGGCGATGTCTATGATGAACCGGAGCGCTGCTTTTTGCATGGGAGGTGCAGCGGTGGCTATCGCGACACGCAGCTAAGCCCGTAGACGGGGTCGAACGACGACCTCAAGCGCCTCGTGATTCGACGGTGGATAAGTGAGGCCGCGTCGACGTGCTGGTCAACAGCGGCGGCCATGGTCTGCGCGCCCAGATTATCGAAATTACCGACGAGCAATGGCATACCGGCATGGACGTCTATCTGATGAACGTCCTCAGTTCAGGCGGCTCGTGACCTCCGATCATGGCTGACATATCCGGCGCGATCATCACAGCTCCACCCCTTGCCGGCAACGCAAGAGCGCCGCGTAAATGTGCCACGGCGCGAGGCAGCAGTCGCTGGTCATAGAGCAATTCCAAAACGTTTTGGCTTGACTCCCAAAACGTTTTGGACAATCGTTTCCTCGCTTCGGGAGGAAGAGCTTGGCCAATCTTAAACAACTCGCGCAATCGTTGGGGCTTTCGATCACCACGGTGTCGCGAGCTCTCGACGGTTATGCCGATGTGTCGGCCGTCACGCGCGAGCGAGTTCGCGAGGCTGCCGACAAGGTCGGCTACCGGCCGAATGCTTCGGCCCGCCGCCTCCGCAAGCAGCGCGCCGAACTGGTTGCCGTCACGCTGCCGAGCGATCCTGGTCATATCGGCCCTCCGCATTTCCTCGATATGTTGTCGGGCTGCGCCGAACATCTTGCTACTGCCGGCCTCAATCTGGTGATTGCGCCGGTACCGCGCGGCGAGAGCGAACTCGACATCTGCCGCCGATTCGTCGATGGCCGCCGCGTCGATGCCATGCTTCTCGTTCGCACCAAGCGGAAGGACGAGCGCGTCGAATTCCTGCAGTCGCGCGGCATCCCCTTCGTCACCAACGGCCGCACAGAAAGCCTGATGCCCCATCCCTATATCGATGGCGACGGCTTTGCCGGCTTCCGGGCCGCGACGTTGCGCTTCCATGCCGCCGGCCACCGCCGCATCGGCCATATAGCCGGCCCGCAGGAATATTACTTCGCACATGACCGCTGCCGCGGCTGGCGGGCGGCGATGGAGGAATGCGGCCTTGCGACCGATCTCTGCGCCGAGGGCGCGCCGCTGGAACAGGGCGGTTATCTCGCAGCACTCGAACTTCTGCGCCAACCGTCGCGTCCGACCGCACTCGTCTGCGCCACCGACGAAATGGCGATCGGGGCACTCCGCGCACTGCGCGAGGTCGATGGCGGCAACCAGATCAGCATTGTCGGCCACGATGATCTGCCGATGGGCGCCTTCACCAGCCCGCCGCTCTCGACCATGCGCATGACTGGCGAACACCTCGGCGCGAGCTTCGCCTCGCTGCTGCTGCGCGCCATTGGTGGCGAACCCGCCGAAGAACTCCAGGAGCTTCACGCGATCGAATTCGTCGATCGCGACAGCCATCGCCGTCCGCTCAGGGCGGCATAGACAGCAGTGCATCTCAAACAAAGAACAATGAAGGAGGAGAAGATGAAACATATCATGTCGTTTGGAATTCTGGCTTCCACCGTGCTGGCCTTCGCCTCGCCGGTGCTTGCCCAGACGGTTTTCGTGTCCACCCAGCTTCGTCCGATCGAGGAGGCGACCGTCGTGCGCGAGGAACTCCTGAAGGACGTCGGCCCGGTCGATTACGTGGTCGAGGAGCCGCCGCAGTTTGCCGTCCGCATGGAGGCCGAACGCCAGGCCGGCAAGCACACGGTCAGCCTCGTCGGTGCGCTGCATGGCGAGCTTTCGCCGCTCGCCGACAAGGACACGCTCGAACCGCTCGACGAACTCGCCAAGAAGCTGGCGGCGAGTGGTATGCCGCAGTCGCTGCTCGACCTCGGCAAGCTCGGCAAGTCGACCCAGCAATATATCCCGTGGATGCAAGCGACCTATGTGATGGCCGCCAAGAAGGACGCGCTGCAATACCTGCCTGCCGGCGCCGACGTGAACGCGCTGAACTACGATCAGTTGATCGCGTGGGGCAAGAACATGCAGGAGGCGACAGGCCAACCGCAGATCGGCTTTCCGGCCGGCCCGAAGGGGCTGATGGCGCGTTACTTCCAGGGCTATTTCTATCCGTCTTTCACGGGAGGTGTCGTGCGCACCTTCCAGAGTGCCGACGCGGCTGCCGGCTGGGAGAAGCTGAAGGCCCTGTGGGCCTATGTGACACCGAACTCCACCAGCTACGACTTCATGCAGGAGCCGCTGGCCGCCGGCGAAGTCATGGTCGCCTGGGATCATATCGCCCGCCTGAAGAATGCCATTTCCGCCGCACCGGATGATTATGTCGTCTTCCCGGCCCCCGCCGGTCCCAAGGGTCGCGGCTACATGCCGGTGGTTGCCGGTCTCGCCATTCCGAAAGGCGCGCCCGACAAGGCCGGTGCAGAAAAAATCATCGAACACCTGTCCATGCCGGACACGCAGCTCCTGACCGCCTCCAAGGTCGGCTTCTTCCCGACCCTGAACGTCAAGCTGCCGCCGGATCTCGATGCCGGCGTCGCCCTGCTCGCCGGTGCGGTCACCGCCACCCAGGCTTCCAAGGACGCGGTCATCTCGCTGCTCCCGGTCGGTCTCGGTGACAAGGGCGGCGAGTTCAACAAGGTCTACATGGACAGTTTTCAGCGCATCGTGCTGCAGAACGAGCCCGTTGCAGACGTGCTGAAGGCCCAGGGCGCCACGATGGCCAAGCTGATGGCCGACACGAAGGCTGCCTGCTGGGCGCCCGATGCCAAGAGCGATGGCCCCTGCCCGGTTCAATAAATCCACGTAGCAAGCGTCCGGACAAACTGCCCGGACGCCCTTTCACCTCTCTGCTCGTCAAGGCCGGAGCCGATGACCAACAGCCGACCCTGGATCCCTTATCTGCTGATCCTGCCATCCGTCGCCTTCCTGGCGCTGCTCTTCGTCGTGCCGCTGGTACAGACAATCTGGCTGGCGGTTTCGGATAATGGCGCGCCATCGCTCGCAAATGCCGAGCGCATGGTAACGGACATCAATTTCACCCGCTCGGTGAAGAACACCTTCCTGCTGACGATCGCGGTCGTACCGGTGCAGATCGCCATCGCGCTTGCCATGGGTACGATGGTCGCCAAGGTCGGCCGCGGACGCGAGACGATCCTGTGGATCTGGACGATCCCGCTCGGCATTTCCGACCTCGCCGCTGGTCTCGTCTGGTTGTCGATCCTGCAGAATACCGGCTATCTGAATTCGCTGCTCTTCGGCCTCGGCATCATCAGCAGGCAGGCAAGCTGGCTCTCCTACCAGACACCGGTCGCGCTCTTCATCGCGATTGCGGTTGCTGAAATCTGGCGCGGCACGGCAATCGTCATGGTCATCATCGTCGCCGGTCTCAACCAGGTGCCGAAGGAATTCAAGGAAGCCGCCGAAATCTTCGGGGCTGGCCCGTGGACGCGCTTCTGGCGCATCACCCTGCCGCTGATCCGCCCCGCCCTGCAATCGGCGCTGATCCTGCGCACCGTGCTCGCCTTCGAGGTCTTTGCGGTGGTCTATGCGCTCGGCGGACGCAACTTCCCGGTTCTCGTCGGCGAGGCCTATAACTGGCAGAACCAGAACCAGAATTACAGCGTCGCCGCCGCCTACGCGGTCCTCATCATGATCATCTCGCTTGCCGCCACGCTCATCTATCTGAAAGCCTTGAAGGTCGATCCGGAGCGCCTGCCATGACCGCGGATACCGTCGACACGAGCGCCGACACCCGCAACGCCGCCAGCTTCGTCTCCTCGCGGCGCTGGCTGCTGTGGAGCGGCATCGCAGCACTTTGCGCCTGGGTGCTGGTGCCGATCTATCTGGTCGCGCTCGGCGCACTCGGCGGCCGCCAGGGCGTTTATGTCTGGCCCAAGACGGGATTGCCCACTGGTCTGTCGCTGGATCCCTTCATTCTCTTCCTGAAGACCGAAGGCGTCGCCCAATCCTTTCTCAACTCGCTGGGGGCTGCCGGCATCACGGTGGCGCTTTCCATCCTGCTCGGCGCGCCGGCCGGTTACGCGCTCGCCCGCTACGATTTCCGCGGCAAGGACAGCTACCGCCTCCTGGTGTTGCTGACCCGCGCCTTTCCGCTGGCAATCCTGGCATTGCCGCTGACGGTCTCCTTCATCCGGCTCGGCCTCTACGATACGATCGTCGGCGTCGGTCTCATCCATACGGTCCTGGCGCTTCCGTTCGCCGCGCTCGTCACGCAGGGCATTTTCCTCGGCGTGCCCAGAGAGTTGGAAGAAGCCGCCTGGGTGTTCGGCTGCACCCGCATCCAGGCCTTCTTCAAGGTGGTCGCGCCCCTGGCTTTGCCCGGCATCGTCGCGACAGCGGTCTTTGCCTTCGTCATCTCGTGGAACGAGGTCTTTGCCGCGTCGGTGCTGACGGTACGCAACCGCACGCTGACCGCCTACCTGCTGACGGTGCTCTCGGAAAGCCCGATGCACTACCGCTTTGCCGGCGGCCTGATGCTCATCCTTCCCTCGGTTGTCTTCATCTTCGCGGTCAGGCGTTACCTCTTCGCGATCTGGGGCATTTCCTCCAAATAACGGGACCATCGACATGGCCAATATTGTCATCGACCGCATCCGCAAGAGTTTCGGAGCCTTCCAGGCGCTGAAAGAGGTCTCGCTGACGATCAACGACGGCGAATTCGTCTCGCTGCTCGGCCCGTCCGGCTGCGGCAAGACCACGCTGCTGCGGATCATCGCCGGCCTCGAGACCGCAACATCGGGCGATGTCCGCATCGGCGACAAGTCGGTGATCGGCTTACCTCCCAAGGATCGTGGCCTTGCAATGGTCTTCCAGAACTACGCCGTCTTTCCGCATATGACTGTTTACGAGAACGTCGCCTTTGGGCTGCGGATGCAGAAGGCCGACGATGCACGCGTGAAGACGCAGGTCGAAAAGGCCGCCGGCCTTTTGCATATCGAACAATATCTCGACCGCTACCCGAACAAGCTTTCCGGCGGCCAGCGCCAGCGCGTCGCGGTCGCTCGCGCCCTTGCCGTCGAACCGAAGGTTCTGTTGATGGACGAGCCGCTTTCGAACCTCGACGCGCTGCTCCGTCTCGAGATGCGGACCGAGCTCAAGACCGTGCTGCAATCGGCAGGCACCACGACGATCTATGTCACCCACGACCAGACGGAAGCGATGGGCCTTTCCGACCGCATCGCCGTCATGCATGGCGGCGTGGTCGAGCAGGTCGGCCATCCTGTCGAGATCTACAACCACCCGGCAACACGTTTCGTCGGCGGCTTCATCGGCAATCCGCCGATGAACTTCATCCAGGTGCCGGTTTCCAACGGCCAGGTGGCGGTAGGCGACGAACGGCTCGTGGCGCCGCAGGAATCCGGCGATCAAATCGTCCTCGGCCTGCGCGGCGAGGCCGTCGAACTCGCGCCGCTGCCGCAGGGTCTCGAAATGCGGGTTCGCGTGGCCGAGCCGATGGGCTCGCATCTGCTGTTGACTGGGTCGATCCATGACCAGCCGGTCCGCGTCATCCTGCCGGCTTCGGAGACCGTGAAGAGCGGCGAGACCATCGGCCTGAAGCTCGACCAGAAGCGCATCACCTGGCTTTCGCCCGAAAGCGGCAAGTCCTTTCCGGCCGTCTTGGCCTGAGAATACCGGAGCACCGAAATGAACATGCATATCGACCAGGCGAAACGCATCCTCGCCCAGAACGATCGCGGCGGTTATACCGTACCGACCGACCGGCTTTATCCCTTTCAATGGAACTGGGATTCGGCGTTCGTCGCCATGGGATTCGCGCTCTACGATACCGACCGCGCCTATCGCGAGCTGGAACGGCTGGTCGAGGGCCAGTGGGCGGACGGGATGATCCCGCATATCGTCTTCCACGCGCCAAGCGAAACCTATTTCCCGGGACCGGATGTCTGGCGCACGAAACACGCGATCCCGACCTCCGGCATAACCCAGCCGCCGGTCTTCGCGATCGCATTGCGCAAGCTGCATGAAGCCGCCGGCAAGGGGGCCGAAGCCCGTACCCTGCCGCTCTACGAAGCGGCGCTGAAATGGCACCGCTGGTGGTATTGCGCCCGCGATCCCGATGGCACCGGGCTCGTCGCGCTCCTGCATCCCTGGGAAAGCGGCAGCGACAATTCTCCCGCCTGGGACATCGCGCTTGCTCGTGTACCCACCACCACCGATACCCCCGTCGTGCGCAAGGATACCGGCCATGTCAACGCCGACATGCGTCCGCGCGACGAGGATTACCGCCGCTTCATTCATCTGGTCGATACCTATGCCGCTTGCGGCTGGGATCCGGCGAAACAATGGGAGAAGGCGTCCTTCAAGGTCGCCGAGATCCAGACGACCGCCATTCTGCTCAAGGCCGGCGAAGATCTGGAACACCTTGCCAGCCTTTTCGACCGGACCGAGGAGGCGATCGAGATCGCTGCCTTCAACGACCGCACGCGCAAGGCGCTAATGGCCCAGTGGCGGCCGCAGCTTGCCCGCTTCGTCTCTCGAGACCTGATCTCCGGCGAAGATGTCGAAGCCGCCACGCAAGCCGGCTTCATCCCCCTCCTCTCGCTGGACCTCGACAAGCAGGTTGCCGACGCCTTGGTCTCGGAAATGAAAGCCTGGTCCCAGGATCTCAAGGTCGCCTTCCCGACGACCAAACCCGGCATCGCCAGCTGGGAGCCGAAGCGCTACTGGCGCGGCCCCGCCTGGGCGATCATCAACTGGCTGCTGATCGACGGACTGAAGCGCAATGGCCACACGGCTGTCGCCGAAGAGCTGCGGAAATCCACCCTCGCCGCGATCGAGACGGAAGGTTTCGCCGAATATTTCGACCCGGTCACCGGCCAAGGCTGCGGCGGCCTCGGCTTTTCCTGGACGGCTGCGGCCTATCTGTGGCTTGAGCGACGCGTCAGCGTCGCCTAAGCCTGACTTGCAATCCGGACGGTCGGCATATAAATTATCCCAATGCTTGATCGTTCATCCCAGCCTCCGACGCAAATTCCGACGGACGCACTCAGCGAAATTCTCCGGGATTTTCGCCTGAGTGGAGTCAACTACGGCCGCTGCGAGCTACGTCATCCATGGAGCATCGCCTTTGCGCAGCAACAGCTGCTTCGCTTTCATTTCGTCAGTGAGGGGCCATGCTGGATCCATACCGAAGCCCAGGGATGGCAGGAGTTGCAAGGCGGCGATCTGGTGTTGTTGCCACGAGGTGTCGAACACCGACTGGCCAGCAAGCCTGATGTTGTCGGGGACTCGCTCAAGAGCTGCCAGGTCACCAAGTTGGGGGGCAATGTCTGCGAAGTGGTGCAGGAAGGAACAGGAGCGACGAGCACCTTGTTCTGCGGTTCCATGGCTTTGGGTGCGAACGCCCTCAACCCGTTGATCGCTCTGATGCCACCGATCATCAAGGGTTGTGACGTTGCCGGCAATGATCCCATCGTCGGCCCCCTCCTCGCCGCCATGACGGCAGAGGCGTCGCAGCCCCAGATAGGCAGCGCCACGGTCTTGTCACGCATGGCCGACGTCCTCGTCGCGCGGCTCATTCGCTGCTGGGTCAATTGCAGCGGCGCCTCGACCAGCGGCTGGCTCGCCGCGATCCGTGATCCTCATATCGGTCGTGCGCTGGCAGCCATGCACCGGGATCCCGGCCATGACTGGACGCTTGAGACCCTTGCCGGCGTGGCAGGTCAATCGCGCTCGATCTTCGCGGAACGCTTCAGCGCCATCTTGGGCGAAGGCGCGGCACGCTATCTCGCCCGTCTGCGCATGCAGCTTGCGCGAGAGTTGCTCGGTCAAAACATGTCGGTTGCCGCGGTCGCTTCTCAACTGGGCTATGAATCCGAAGCTTCTTTCGCTCGCGCCTTCAAGCGCATCACCAGCGTCTCACCTGGTGTTGTGCGCCGCACCATTTCCGGACGAGCGGACATAGAATTCGGACTTTAGGACACATATCATCCTGAAAGACTCCGCTATGAAGACCTCTGACACCTGGAGGTACTTCAATGACGGACACGACATCACAGCTTGACAGCGCCGCGATCGGCCTCGATTCTACCGTTCCGAGTACATGGAGCCCAACAACCTGGTTTGCCGTTATTTCAATGGCAGCCACAAGCTTTGCGCTCGTATCAGCCGAATTTCTGCCGGCAGGCCTGTTGACGCCAATGGCGCGTGACCTTGGCGTCAGCGAGGGAACCGCCGGTCAGGTTGTCACCGCCACCGCATCCGTTGGCGCGGTGACGGCCTTGTTGAGCAATGTTCTCATCGGCAAACTGAACCGCAAGACAGTCCTGGTTGGCCTAAGTGCCTTGGCGATCGGCTCCAATCTCCTGGCCGCGCTCGCGACGGATTTTTGGCTATTGTTGTTGGGCCGGGCCGGGCTCGGCGTCGCGCTCAGTGGTTTCTGGGCGCTTTCGGTTGCCGTCGTCGCGAGATTGGTCGGCACCAATGCGACAGGTCGGGGTATGGCTATCGTCACCCTCGGTGTCTCTCTTGCCACCATAGCTGCACCATCCATGGGTGCCTTGATCAGCGATTGGCTCGGCTGGCGTGCCGCCACGGCCCTGACCGCAGGGCTCGCAGCGATTGCGATGCTGCTGCAGATACTCAGCTTGCCGACGCTTCCCGCAAGCACAAGCAATAGTCTTTCCGACGTCTTCCGGCTGACGAAACGGCGCACTGTTCAACTCGGAATGCTCGCCATCCTCTTGCTGATGACGGGACATTTTGCCGGCTCGGTCTATGTGCGACCCTTCCTCGAACAAGTGACGCTCCTTGGCACCGGCCCGATTGCCCTGGCGCTCCTCGGGTTTGGCATCGCCTCCGTGATCGGCAATATCGCCGGCGGCCGACTGGCAGACGCGAATATCCACATGGCGCTCGCTGTCACCGGCATATTGATGGCGTTTTCGGCGCTTGCTCTCGTACTCTGGGGCGCACAGAGCGGCATCGCGTTTGCCCTGGTGACACTTTGGGGTTTCGCTTTCGGGATGGCTCCGGTGGTACTGCCCACCAACCTGTCCCGGGGCGCAGCAGACGCCCTGGAGGCTGCCGGCAGCCTGATGGTCGTTTCGTTCCAGGTCGCCATCAGCATAGGTGCGCTGTTCGGCGGCTATGTGGTCGATCACTTTGGTGCCTCAGCGCCATTGACATTTACAGCCGTCCTGGCGGCATCGACCATCGTTCTGGCGTTGCTTCAGCCCCGCAGCTGACTCTGGAGCTCCGGCCAGGGTGAGCAGATCGCCCGATTTCAAAAAAGGACATCGCTGTCACGCGACCAGAACAGGATGATTTAGGCCCGGTCGGCCTAAAATCTGAATCCTGTTCTGAATTAAAGAGTTAGAGCATGATGTCGCCCGAAAACCGCTCACACTTTTAGGCATCATGCTCTAGGGGCTCTCGGCAAAGGGCCCCGCATGCCGCAAACTATCGGATCGAACTGAAGCTTAACGGGACCCCCGCAACATCGGGACGAGCGTCGGCGACGAACCGACCTGGATCGCGCCAAGCGGCTCGAAGCCGTAGCGCCGGTAGAACGGAATGTTGCGCGGGTTCGAGGATTCCAAATAGGCTGGGGCGTGATCGCGATCGCACCTTGCGAGTGCGTACTCCATCAATGCGTCCCCGTGGCCTTTGCCTTGATGGGCCGGGTCGACGCCGATCAGGGGCAGGTACCAATGTGGTTCCTTCGGGTGGTACGTGGCCATCTGCTCGAATATGGCCGTGGTTTCCGGGGCAAGAGAGGGCGCAACCGAGCTCTCGAGCACCTCACCAAGTCTTTCCTCGTCGGAATGCACCCCGGGCGGTAGCCACAGCGCCGTCCCGGCGTAGCTGTCGATGCTAAAGGCGCTTCCGTTGGAGAATGCGCTGCTTGCGAACGCACGGATCATTCGTGGCATGGCCGCAAGGTACTGGTGTGCATGCGGCCAAGTCCATCGCGCCATGGGATCGGCTGCGAACGCCAGAACGACTGTTTCGACCGCCAGATCTTCCTCAGTCGCGGCCATTACTCTCACTGTTGAATTCACATTGGCCTCCTAAGGTTGTTAGTTCGACCAGGCGCCTGCACCCGTTCTAGGGGAAACTCGACAGTGCCGCCAGCCATGACCGCTTACGTGAGCCTAGGACCCAGGCTTGTGACAAAGCCGATCGAGCGTATCTCGAAGTGCGGCGGCGGCCTGATTTCGCTCATCGGTCGACATAAGCTCGGGCTCGGCTTCCAATCTCAGGTGCGGCAGTTCGGTCCGGACAGTATGACAGCTGCGGACCAGATTTTCCTTCAGATCGACCACGCGATAGGTGGCGACCGGATAGGCTATTCCCTTTACGTGGACATGCCCGAGTTCCTCACACTCGATCGTGTCCTTCACTTGCGCAAACGTCTCATAAGAAATGAGCACGGTGCCCGGCGACGCTTCCTGCTCAAGGCGCGAGGCGAGATTCACGGCGCCGCCGATTATGGTGTAATCCATCCGGTCCTCGCTGCCGAAGTTGCCCACAGTGCAGTAGTCCGTGTGAATGCCGATGCGGCAGCGCAGCGGTGTTTCAATTCCGATATCGCGCCAGATTTCCCCAAGCTCGGTCATTCGCTTTTGCATGGCGAGAGCCATCTGCACGCAGGCGAGCGCGTCTTGCTTGACGCCGCGGGTTTCCGGATCGCCGAAAAACATCAGGATGGCGTCTCCGACATACTTGTCGATCGTCGCGCCGTGATCTGAAGCAATCTTCGACATTTCCGTCAGGTAGTGATTGAGGAGCTGAGTGAGATCCTCGGATTCCATTTTGTCCGTGGTTTCGGTAAAGCCGGCGATATCGGAGAAGCAGATCGTCAGCTTCTTCCGCTGGCTGGCGATCCTGACGTCCTGCCGACCGCTGAATATGGAGTTATACACTTGCGGCGCCAGGTATTTCGCCAGCTTGCTGGAAAGCGCCTCGAGAGCTGCGGATTTCTCGGCAAGGTTTTCCTCCCGTTGCTTCAGCTCGGTGATATCAGAGTAGACGGCCACCGTGCCACCAGCCGTGATCCGCCGCTCGCTAATCATGATCCATCGCCCGTCGCGACGCCGCTGCACCGACGTTTCACCAGGGTTGCGATGCCGCGAAAGCCGCTCGGCAACCCACTCCTCGACTCGCCCCTCAGCATCCTTGATGTAGCCGCCCTCAGCGGACCGGCGAACAATCTGCTCGAATGTCGTGCCGGGTGTCATTTCCTCCAGGCCGGCGTACAACAGCTCGCGGTAGCGGCTATTGCTCAGCACGAGCCTGTCCTCGCCATCGTACAGAGCGAATCCTTCGGAGATGCTCTCGATGGCATCCACAAGCCGCTGGCGCGCTACTGCGACCTCGCGCAGGCTGTTTTCCTCCACCTCGACCGCAGTATCCCGGAACAGCCTGAGCGCCCCGGCCATGCGGCCGATTTCGTCGCGGCCCCCGGCGGGCATCTGCGCATGCAGATTGCCGCCCGCGATTGCCAGCATGCTTTGGCTTACCTCTCCGAGACGAGCGAGAAGGCTGCGGTCGACATAGAGCCAGACAACCAGAACCGAACTCAGGAGACTGAGAAGGGCGGAGCCAAGGACAATGCCGGTGCCGTAGCGCTGGACGACCGAGGCTTCGAGGGCGGACGCGGCGATCTCATGGTTTGCCTTTGCAACCAGGCGATCGACGGCTGCGGTAAGATCGCGCGATAGCCGACTGTTTTCAGCCAGAAGCTTTTCGCCCTGTGCAAGGACGGCAAACTCGTCCTGTCGTACCTTCGGGATCCCGTTCTCACCGTCGGTCAGCGACTTCAACTCGTCCAGCCGCTGTTGGAAGCGGGTCCGCAACTTTTCGTCGATCTCGGTGGAGAGCGTTTCGAGTGCGGCGAGCGACCGGCGCAGCGGAAACAGGATCAGCTTCAGGTCTCCCGGCGTAGGCGCGTTGGCAGTTTTGACCAGCGCGTCGTTGACTGCCGAGATCTCCTGTTGCGCTCTCTGCTGGGGGATGTAGGCCGCAATTGCCTTGACCAGGTCGCTCGTCGCCGCAGCACGCGCGTCGGGTGGTGCGGCGGGATCAGCCACCGCTGCGCGCCACTGGGGAACCTTGGAGTTCATGACGACGATGCCGGGCGCGACGAGACGCTGACTTGCATTTGTCGTATCCGACAAGCGGCGCAGCAACGCCTCCTTGCGCTGAACCATGGTAAGGCGAACGGCCACAAGATCGTCGAGAGCATCGAGGTTTCGTCGTAGACCAATCACCGCGGCTTCGATTTCAGTCACCGCCGTCGCGCTGAATGCGGTGCCTTTCAGTGCGGCGAGCAACTCTTCGAGACGCCCCATCTCGACTCCGATCGCAGCCGAGACCTCGTTGTGCTGAACCGTGCTGGTCGCCGCCAGCACGGACGGCGCGGTGGAGGCGACCCTCTCAGCCTGGCGCGACAATTGGAGAGAGGCGAGCGCCGTCGGCACCCGTTCCTTGGTGATGCGATCGACCACGTCGCCGACCTGAAGGAAGGCATAGAGAGCTGCGGCGGTCGCGAGCACTGCGAAGGTGCTGATGCCGAAGAAAGCGAGCAACAAGCGCCCGCGTATGCCGACGCGTTCAAACATGGCGGCAACCGCAAGGTCTGGCTTGCGCAGCCACCAAAGTCTGCACAGATTGGTCTAAAGCGATCCACCCGGCCGGCGGTTGACTATTCCAGCGGCACGTATTCGCCACCCTTCCAGACATACCAAATCCAGCTTTGCACAGTGAGGTCGCCCTTGTCGTCGAAATCGACCCGGCCCATTACCGTTTCGAATTGATTGCCTTGCATTGAGGCGATCACCTCTTGCGGCCTCAGAGAACCGGCCTTCTTCACCGCCTGCGACCAGACCTGGACGGCGGAATAACTGAGCAGTGTGTAGCCTGCGGGCTCGAAATTCTCGGCACGGAAACGCTCGACGACTTGAGCCGCCTGAGGGACGCGCCGTGGATCCGCGCTAAACGTGAAGAGCGTCCCCTCGGCGGCAGATCCGGCGATCAGTGCAAAGTCCTCGCTCGCCATGCCATCGCCTGAGACGAGTTGAAGTGCGTAGGCGCGGTCTCGTGAAGCGCGAACCATAAGCGCGACCTCGGGCAAATACCCGCCAACATACAACACGGCGATGCCGGCGCTCTGTAACGCCGAGATCTCGGCCGTATAGTCGTTCTTCCCAGGGGTGAAGGCCTCGTAGATCGCTTCGGTGACACCCCGCTTGTTCAACTGCTTTCTGGTCTCGTCGGCGAGCCCCTTCCCATAGGTGGTGTTGTCGTGAAGGATCGCTATTTTCTTGTCACCCCAACGATCGGCCAAATAGTTGCCGGCTACCACCCCCTGCGCGTCGTCGCGACCAATGACGCGGAAAACATTGGCACGACCTTGTTCGGTCAACAGCGGATTGGTCGAACCCGGTGAAATCTGTAGAATTCCCGCGGCCTCGTACACCTTGGATGCCGGGATCGAGGCCTGGGAACAGTAATGCCCGGCGACGAGCACCACACCGTCAGCCACCAGTTTCTGGGCGGCCGCCACAGCCTGCTCGGGATCGCAAAAGTCGTCGACCGTGATGAGTTGCACCTGGTGCCCGAGCACGCCGCCAGTCGCATTGATGTCGGCCACGGCCATCTCTGTGCCGCGCTGCATCTGCTCCCCGATCCAGGCAAGCGGTCCTGTGACCGGGCCTGCCGCTCCGATCAGGATCTCCGCCCGCGCTGGGCTGCCAAGCGAAACGACGAGCGCGACGATAGCTGCAGTGATGCTGCTGGGCATGGTGTACCTCCCGCACAGCTTACGCCAATTTGGTCCCCGCCGACAGACCCCGCGCAGGCGCAGATATCTCCGCCATTCTGCAGCGCACTTGCCTCTTATTTGTATGGGCTGGTCAGGAGTCGACGTTCCTGCGAGGTACCTCATTGTCTGCTTGGGGCGCCAAAACCAGCTAAGCCGAGGTAGTCCGGACAACGCGGAGTAGCGGTACTGTGCCTTGGCCGATGGACCACAGCCACAAGCTGTGATCAACAACAATTGAACGTCTGTCAGAATTGCAAAAAGTGTGCATAATAGACAAATGAGAACAATCAGTTGTTGATACTGGTCGCGAAAAGGTTGGGAGCCCTCCTCTTCAACCGAACAGACCATCAGGAAATGCAGGGAGAATTCGACTACAATCCAGGGAGGAAGAAATGAACAAAAAGGCAGTATCGCGTCGAGAGTTGCTGGGAGCATCTACGCTCGCTGGAGTAACCGCAGTTGGGGCTCTTGCCGCCCCGGCGGTGCTGGCCCAGGCACCCACCGTCATTAAAATGCAAACATCCTGGCCCGCGTCGGACATCTGGATGGATTTTGCCCGCCTGTACGTCGAACGGGTCGAACGAATGTCCGGCGGACGCCTGAAGTTCGAACTAATGCCTGCCGGTACGGTCGTCGGCGCGTTTCAGGTGCTCGACGGCGTCAATGATGGCGTGATCGACGCAGCCCACACCGTTCCCGTCTATTGGTACGGAAAGCACAAGGCAGCTTCCCTCTTCGGTACCGGGCCGGTATTTGGCGGCAGCGCAACCACCATGCTCGGATGGTTCCATCAAGGTGGCGGCAAGGATCTCTACCGGGAACTCACCCAGGACATCATGGGGCTGAACGTTTACGGCTTCTATGGCTTCCCGATGCCCGCGCAGCCGTTCGGCTGGTTCAAGAACCCGGTCGCGACCGTGAACGACATCAACGGCCTCAAATATCGTACGGTCGGGCTCGCCGCCGATCTCATGCAGAACATGGGCATGAGCGTCGCTCAGCTTCCGGGCGGCGAGATCGTGCCGGCAATGGAGCGAGGTGTCATCGACGCCTTCGAGTTCAACAATCCCTCCTCTGACATACGGTTTGGTTCGCAGGATGTCGCCAAGAACTACTTCCTGTCGTCCTACCATCAAGCAAGCGAATCTTTCGAGTTCCTCTTCAACAAGGATGTGTTTGACGACCTTCCCGAGGATCTGCAGGCGATCCTGGAATATGGCGTGGAGGCAGCAAGTACGGCGATAACAGCGTCCGCGATGGACAACTATTCAAGCGACCTTCAAAAACTCCAGGCCGAACATGGCGTGACCGTGCACCGCACTCCAAAGGAAATCCTGGATGCGCAACTGAAGGCCTGGGATGCTATCATCCCGACGCTTGAAGCGGATGCGTTCATGAAGAAGGTGCTCGACAGTCAGCGGCAGTGGGTGGAGAGGGTCGTGTACTACGAATTGATGAACTCCGCCGATCTCGCACTCGCCTATGAGCACTATTTTCCCGGAAAATTGAAGCTCGGAAAATAGTTGGTGAAGGCCCGGTATTTCCGGGCCTCGTCCCTCATCGAGGTTAGGGAGGCGCTTGCATGCTCCGTTACATTGCATTCGCCGACGATTTGTCGGCGTGGTTCGGCAAGGTGTTCGCGTGGGGGATACTCATCATGGCCTTCGGCGTCGGCTATGAGGTTGTTGCACGCTACCTCTTTCGCGCGCCGACCCCCTGGGCCTTCGATCTGAGCTACATGCTCTATGGAACGATCTTCATGATGGCGGGAGCGTATACCCTCTCGCGTGATGGCCATGTGCGCGGCGACTTCATCTACCGGCTCTGGAAACCGCGCACACAGGCCAGGCTGGAACTGGTGTTGTACTTCATCTTTTTCTTTCCCGGGATAACCGCGCTTGTGTTCTCGGGCTGGAAATATGCCGCACGCAGTTGGCGCTACCTGGAGGTCAGTTCCAACAGTCCCGCCGGTGTGCCGATCTTCCAGTTCAAGGCCGTGATCGTCGCCGCCGGCATTCTCCTGTTCCTGCAGGGCGTGGCGCAGGTCTTCCGCTGCATTCTCTGCATAAGGACGGGCGAATGGCCAAAGCAGGCGGAAGATGTCGAAGAACTGGAAAAGGTACTACTGGAAACAAAAAGCCTGGACGTGCTCAAGACCGAGGACGAGGGTTTGCTTCCGTCGCGGGAACTTGACGCTGGACGTGAACCACGGGATCGGGACACTCAATGACGGATGCACATATCGCCGTCGGGATGCTCCTCATCCTGATCCTCGCCATCTTCCTCGGCTTCCCGGTGGCGTTCACCTTGATGGCTCTGGGTGTCGGCTTCGGATACTATGCCTATTACGATGCCGGCCGCATGTGGCGCGGCTATGACCGCGCGCTCGAATCCGGCGGCGATGCCTTTACACTGGCGCAGACCTGGATCGGCGGTTTCTTCAACAACCGGATCTTCGATCTGTTCGTCAACCAGACCTACTCGGTCATCCAGAACGACGTGCTGACGGCTATCCCGCTGTTCCTGTTCATGGGCTACATCGTCGAGCGAGCCAACATCGTCGATCGGCTGTTCTCGACGCTATTCAGCGTCACGCGCCAGGTGCCCGGCTCGATGGCGGTCGCCGCCCTGGCCACCTGCACACTCTTTGCCACGGCAACCGGCATCGTCGGGGCCGTGGTGACGTTAATGGGACTGCTCGCCCTGCCAGCGATGCTGAAGGCAAAGTATGACGTGCGCTACGCGACGGGCGTGATCTGCGCGGGCGGCACGCTCGGGATCCTGATCCCGCCTTCCATCCTGCTGATCGTCTATGCGGCCACCTCCGGGATCTCGGTTGTCCGAATGTATGCGGCGGCGCTCCTGCCCGGCCTCGCCCTGGCGGGGTTTTATCTCATCTATGTCGTGGTGCGAGCAATGCTGCAGCCGCAACTGGCGCCGCGGCCAACGAAAGAAGATGTGGGCGAGCACACGCCGGTCCAACTCGCCTGGATGATGCTTACATCCTTCGCGCCGCTCGCCTTTCTGATTCTTGCGGTGCTGGGTGCCATTCTCTTTGGCCTGGCAACGCCGTCGGAAGCCGCCGCAATCGGCGCATTGGGGGGACTGGCGCTTGCTGCGGCCTATCGGGCGCTGACCTGGCAGCGACTGAAGGAGTCGGTGTATCTGACGGCGCGAACGACCGCGATGGTCTGCTGGTTGTTCGTCGGTTCGGCGACCTTCGCATCGGTATTCGCCTATCTCGGCGGCCAACAGTTCATCAGTGACTTCGTGACCGGCCTGGACATGTCGCCGCTGATGTTCCTGATTCTGGCCCAGATCATCATCTTCCTTCTCGGCTGGCCTCTGGAATGGACTGAAATCATCGTCATCTTCATCCCGATCTTCATTCCGCTGCTGCCACATTTCGGGATCGATCCGCTGTTCTTCGGTATCCTCGTGGCAATCAACCTGCAGACGGCCTTCCTGTCACCACCCATGGCGATGTCGGCATACTACTTGAAGGGCGTCTCGCCTGCGCATGTCAAACTGGCCGACATCTTCCGCGGCATGATGCCGTATATGTTGATCGTCATTCTCTGCATGGTGGTCATCTATCTGTTCCCGAGCATCGTCTACATGCTGCCTGATCTACTCTATGGAGGACAGAGATGACGCAGTGTCTGGCCCATTCCGAAAGGAAAGACCGATGAACAGAAGCCGGCTTTTTGCAATATTTGCATTCGTGACGTTTGTCGCCTTCTGCGCGGTCATCCTGGCGTTTGTTCCACGGTTCGATTTGGCCGCTGCACTCCTGATCGGGATTGTCCCTGCGGGGTACGACATCTGGGATCAGCTCTTTCGGCGACGCCCGTCGAAAGCGTCTGGATAGACGGCAATCGTTCAAGCGCCGCCGTTCCGTGACGGCAATCCGCTGCAAAAAGCCCGTTCGCCCACCGACCTACGGGCTCTCGGCCGGCAACGGCATCTTTGCGCCGGGCTGGTTGACGCGTTTTGTGGCGCGTCTGAAGAAGATGGGCACTGCGATCCAGACCGCCGTTCTTGCGCAGCGCATGTCCGTTGATCAAGTCCTCGAACGCGTCGGGATTGGCCTCATCCGCTGTCACGTCTCCGGCAGGCCGGCCTTTCGGAAGCCGTCGACGAAGTGGTCTCGTACAGCTGCATCGCGCAGCGGCTGGGAGCTGAGCCAATGGGCGATGGTGAAATGAGGGTGGGAGATCAGAAACAATTCTGCTTCTCGCCGCGCCTCCTCGCTGTGGCCCAACTGCGCAAGCGCAGCAGCCAGGAATTTGCGTGAGTTGGTACGATAGGTTTCTTTCCTGCGGAGCGTAGCGATTGCCGCCTCATAGTCACGCGCGGCATACTGCGCCTGCCCAAGATGACAAAGATACCAGCAGGTTGGATGGGGATTGAGCCGCAGGGCTTTTTCGATCTGCGCCAGTCCGTCGGCAACCCTGCCGTCCAGCACGGACATATCAGACATGGCGGCCCAGGTGTCGGCGTGGTTGGGGTCCAGCTCCAGGGCCTTGGCGAAGGCGGCATCCGATTCCTCCCATCGCCGCTCATAAGCCAAAATGGTACCCAGAACGTAACGGCAGCCGGCATCGTTGGGATCCAAGGCTACCGCTTTCTGCGCTGATGTCACCGCCATCCGACGGTTAGGATCTTCGGGCTCGCCGAAATGAGTCCAGGCAAGCCAACGGTTATAGGCGAGCAGACCGAGCGCCTCGGCATATGATGGATCGAGCTTGACCGCGCGTTGGAGCAGCATATAGGCCTCACGCTCTGTTTGCGGCGACTCTTCCGTCAGGAGGCGGGCGCGCACACACAGATCGTACGCCTCGAAGTTCTTCGGCCGATTGCGCGGCGCCGGGATGGTCAGCCGGCCGACGAGGGCTTCAACGATCTTGGCGTTAACTTCATCCTGCAATTCGAAAACATCTTCCACTGTCCGGTCGAACCTCTCGGCCCACAAGTGCCCGCCGTCAAGCGTATCGACCAGTTGGGCGTTGATGCGGACACGGCCCATTGCGCGTCTGGCGCTCCCCTCCAGGACGTAGCGGACGCCGAGTTCCTGGGCGACCAGCTTTACGTTGACCGGCTTGCCCTTGTAGCCGTACACGGAATTGCGCGCGATGACGAACAGGCCAGCCGTACGGGAAAGGTCGGTGATCAGGTCTTCAGTCAGGCCGTCGACGAAAGGCGCGTCCGCTTCATCCCCACTCATATTCGTGAACGGCAGGACAGCGACCGAGGGACAGTCGGGCAGCGGCAATATGCTCTGCAGCGCATCCGGCCAATGCCACACGTGAACCGGGCGAGTCAGGTTCTTCAGGTAGCGTTCGCCTGCGTCGAAGAACCGGTCGCCAATCTTGCCGACGATCTCGCCGTGAACGCTGCCTGAAATGCAGATACCTCCCGGTGCGGCCTGCGTCTCCAAGCGCGCCGCGACATTGACGCCGTCGCCGAGGATGTCTGAACCATCGTCAATGACATCTCCCAGATTGACGCCTATACGCAAAAGCAGGCGCCGGTTTCCGGAAGCCTCGATAGCAGTGGTGGTCTGTTGCATTTCCAACGCTGCAGCGACCGCGTCCACCGCGCTACCGAATTCGATCAGGAATCCGTCGCCCATGACCTTGAAGATGCGACCGTTATGGCGCATCACAGCCGGCTCGATGACGCCAGAACGGAGTTCCCTGAGGTTATCAAGCGTTGCGACTTCATCAGCCTCCATCAGGCGTGAATATCCCACCACATCGGCAACGACGATGGCAGCAAGGCGACGCTGAAGAAATCGATCCGTCATGTGAGGACAAGCCCAATGACCGGGTTCATAAGTTATTGCTCAAATACGGGTCAGTCAACAAATTGTAAGAGGTCGGACCGTTCGTTAAAACCGGTTCCAACTCCCCCGACATTGATCAGATTATCCCCTTCCGCGCCGCGAGCTGGAAACCGTTTGCAAATTGTTGGATACCAGACAACAAAAAGCCCACGTCACATTCGCGAATTACGCAATGATATCAAGAGGCTCCTGGTGGGTGACTTAGGGCTCGAACCTACGACCCGCGGATTAAGAGTAATCAAGGAAACCGTGCATAGCCTGACAAACAAGGAAAGTCGTTTCCAATGGCAAGCTTCCGCCACCCGTGAAAACACCGGAACGTAAGGTGAATTGGAAACCGTTCTTAGGGGTTAATTACAGCTATCAGTCTGAGCAGGTATATCGTCCGGGAGTGGATGGAGAAGAACACCTATCTGCCGGTGCAGGATGGCGATGTGGATGGGACAGCGTGATGCGAAACCCACTCGGCTTCGGGCGGGCAGCTGACACACTTTGGCCGAAGCCGTCGCATCATATAGCGCGCCTTTCAAGCAGCTCGATGGTACGCTCAACCAAAGATGCAAGCTCCAGAAGAATTGTTACTACTGGCAGCCCTTCCGCACCTGTCGTTAGCTCGCCGCGACCGAACACCACATCTACGTCGACTGAAATTTCTTCAAGAAAGCCAGCTGGAGATCTGTAGATCTCCATGTTATTTGCAAGCGGGAAAACACTTCGGTATTGAGCGGGTATTCCGGCATCTACCATAAACGGAACGCCGCCGGGGCCAGGGCCGAGCACACGTATGTTGCCATCGGCGCCTTTAAAAAAACCGGGAATGCCGACTTTTGCAGTGATATCCACTGTCGCAGCGGCTGTCGTCACAATCGTATTGTGCTTGTCCATGATGTCCAGCATATGCAAAGCATAAAGCGCTCTATTTATCTGGGGCCCGGCCTTAAGACGAAGAAGGATCCTTTCGGCTTTTGGGCTCACGCCGGATATTTTCGGCACGCGTCCGGGCTTGTAGCGATAAGGGCGCTTGTCGATCGGAAGGCCGCTGTTTCCACCTGGTTCATTGCCATTGGATCGAATGAGGTCGCACACGAGATAATCTAGAACGCACCGAAGATTGTGAACGGCGTCGCCAATGATTGAACTGTATTCATCGGGCCTCTCAGGTTTTTTAATGACTACGCGGTAGACGTTATCGCCAGTTTCTGGGTCCATTTCTTTGGTCAAACCGTAGTAATCTTCAGCGTTCCTCGAAGCGATTAAGAATTCGACCTCCCGGATATGCTTCATCGCACGGGCGAATTTCAGCTTTGGTCCACAGAACACGGAAGGGTCTGACTTGGGCTCCCTCATCGTTAAAACTGGCGGCTCTGCTGGCGTCGTGTAGCGTTGGACCATCGTCCTGTTTATAAAAACTGAAGTCTCCCCGTCAGGGGATTTATTAAGACAGTAAAACATCACTAATGGCCCTAGATATCGGCTTCCAACTAAGTCTACTTAATTACCATTGCTGTGACAACGTCCACACGCCGCAAGTCACCAACAATAGTATTCGTCTTCTATTCGATCTCACAAACCGCCATCTCCTCTGTCGTGTCTCGCAACCCCTTATATGACGCATGCCGCAGCTTCCGGTCATGCGTCCAGTCACGATATTCGATCTCGGCGACGAGTGACGGCTTGATCCAGATCAGGTTCTTGCGCTGGCCGGTATACCTCACTGCAGGTGCTGACACCTTGCGCTTGTCCATCGCCGCGCGGAGCTCCAGCGCCTCGCTTGCCTTGAAGCCAGTTCCGACCGATCCGACATAGACGAGCTGACCGTCCTTTCGCGCCGCAAGCAGCAGGGCGCCGATATTCCCGAACGCCGCGTTGGAGCGCTGATAACCGACGATCGCGAAGCCGTCGCTCTGGATGCATTTGATCTCAGCCAGTCGCCGCCGCGACCGCTGCGATAGGTGCTGAGCGATGGGGGACGCGCTTATTGCCGGCGGACAGGGTTACAATCAAGGAATGCAGCGACAGCAGCCCACGTATACGCCGACGACCTGCACGTCGACCCGGCAAAGCACTTGGGTTGGTGGCCCAGTCCGTCAGGTTAGGACCACCTGCTATTGATGATCGCAGGATTGATCCTTTGCGCCTCGCTGACCGTCGTCGACGGCGATACGGTGAAATGCGACGGGCAGAATATGCGGCTGTTGGGGGAAGGCGTCCCGTTCGTCTCAGGCATCGACACTCCGGAGATTGGATCGCACGCGAAGTGCTTGAAAGAACGGAAACTCGCGTTGATCGCCAAGGGACGATTGAAAGAGCTTCTGGCCGAAAAGGGATTGCGAGTCGTGTTCAGCGGCTCGGTGGACAAGACACCCACGCACCGGCCGCTCGTCAACATCTACCGAACGAACGGTGAAGTAATCGGCAAGAAGCTGCTGCGTGAGGGCCTTGCCAGGACATGGAGCCCGAAGCAGCCGATTGATTGGTGTGATTGAACCGAGGACCGTTCAGCTGGGGTTCACGACGATGTGTTATGAGAGGCGTGCCAATCTCCTCTACCATCTCCATGCCGGGAAGTGAGGGCGATGATGTTCCCATTAGAAACAGAACAGAACGTGTTGGACGACTCTGAGGTGGCACTGTGTCAGAGGGTTTACAATCACGTAAGTTCTTTGCGACAGCTCAAGACCGACCCTGATCGTGAGGAACTAGCCGGCCGAATTATCCAGTCGTTTCAGCATGGAGTGAAAGACGAGGATGCTCTGGTACGGCTGTTTATCGGAAACATTTTGTGAAAAGTGGGGGGGCAATACGGCGCGCTACTTGATGTTGACGTGATTCATCGATGCCACATATCGAAATGTCTGGTAACGCATCGGAGTTGTGCATGTGCCGCCGTATTTACATTGATCAATCGTTTGACGAGATGGCGAGAAATTTCGCTTTCGCTGATAGAGGCGACGTCTACGATTTGGGCGACCGTCTCCCTCGATACAATGGAGCCCCCACCGAGGTTTACCACGTCATCATTCAGGACGTGGCACGGCAGCGGCTCCGGCCACGGCCCGCGTTCGCCGTCGCTCGCTGGGGCCTTATTCCGTCATGGATGAGCCAACCGCGTCGCCAAGCGCCGGTCCACGCGCGTCGTGAAGAGATTGCCTCGAATGAGCTGTTCCAGGACGCTTACCGGACGCGCCGCTGCCTGATTCCGGTGAGCGGCTTCTTCGAATGGGCGGACGGGTCTGACAAGAAGCAACCTTACGCTGTCGCCATGAAGGACCGATCGATGTTTGCTCTCGCCGGCATTTGGGAAGTTTGGCACCACCCGGCCGGCATCGAAATCCGGACATTCGCTGTCGTCACCTGCCCCTCAAACGCGATGATCTCCGCAATCCACAATCGCATGCCGGTCGTTCTTCGCCCCGAGGATTACGACCGTTGGCTGTCGTCAGATCGAGATCCACGCGATCTCATGAAGCCGTTCGGCGCCTCGACGTTGACGACGTCGCCGATTTCGCGCCGCGTAAGCAATTTCAGAAACGGCGGACCGGAGAATCTAAGTCGAGTCGATCTCAACGCAAAACGGGTTGCGCAGTAGGATTAGCAAAGTTAGGCAAATTGACGATTTTCCGAAATATGCAACTCTTATAACCGGCCGCTCCCCTAATAGCGGCAACATCGCTGATAAGGCGGTATCAGCTTATACAAAATGCCCCGCCCTGGCGGGGCATTTTGCTGTCCAGACCTCCAGATGGCGGCAAGGTTTCGCGAAGGCGTGGCTCGGACGGAATAGCACGAGTGTTCATTCCAGTGCGATCACATCCCACTTTCAAAAACGGAGTAAGAGTAAATACTACCATCAGTTGAATTTAATAAGTTTAGGTGAATTGACCATTTTTAGAAGTATGTCATCCTTCTATGTACCGTGTACCCTCGGTTCGCGGCTCCGGAATACGCTAAAACTCAATTGCCCCGCCCCCTTTGGCGGGGCTTTTTTCCCCACTCAGTTGATTTTCAGCCAATGCGAACCCATGCCACGGCCCCGTCGCTCATCCAGCTGGGCGAAGGTGTTCCGTTCGTCTCGGGCATCGATTCGAGCCGTCGAGCGGGAGCAAACCTAGGCTTCTATTTTCGCAGGATTTTTTCCATCGCCCTGCCCTTGGCGAGTTCGTCGATCAGTTTGTCCAGGTAGCGGATTTCCCGCATGGTCGTTTCCTGGATCTCTTCTACGCGGACGCCGCAGATCACGCCTGTGATCTGCGATCGGGAGGGGTTCATCTGAGGGGCTTGCGCAAAGAAGTCCGCGAAATTGGTGTTCCGCGCCAACTGATCGTCGAGAGCCTCTCGGCTATCGCCCGTCAACCAAGAGATGATTTCGTCGACTTCCGCCTTCGTGCGTCCCTTCTTCTCCGCCTTGGCAATATAGTGGGGATAGACGCTCGCGACGCTGACCGAATAGATGCGATGCTTCGTCATGCGTCCTCCTGAATGTTGCAGGTACTTCCCGGCTGAGATGGCTGGGCGACAAAACCCCAGCCGACGGCCGACAACCCTCCTGCGGCGCGGGCGCGAGGAAGCTTGGCTCATGGACGCGAACTCTACAGCGCCGCCGGCCATGATCGCAATTGGAGCATTGCCGCCCGGCAGCATTTGCAGTCGGTCGGTGGTGTTTCTGACCTCATTTCTGCTAAAGCTGGGGAGTAGATCGCCCGCGATGTCACCGACTGCCGAAGTGTGAAGGGCGCAACGGGCTGATGGGCCTCTCGCTGATTGGGCCTCTTGAAGGAGGAGCGCTGGGATGAGCACCGACCTGGATACCGTACGGTCCTATGATGCGGCCGCGGCGGAGTACGCTGCCGAGGCCGCGGTGATGCCCGAATGGGTCGCGACCGAGATCGATGCGTTCGTGACCGAGCTCCCCGGCTCGAGCAGGGTGCTGGAGATCGGAAGCGGCGGCGGGCGAGACGCACTGGAGCTTGAGAAGTGGGGAATCAGCGTCCGGCGCACCGACATTTCCAAGGGTTTCGTCGAACTGCTGCGCGAAAGTGGCTTTGAGGCCGACCTGCTGGACCCGCTGACCGATGACCTGGCCGATCCACAGCGTCCCGGCATGCCGTACGACGGGATCTGGGCCTGTGCCTGCCTGATTCATGTCGCGCGCGGGGATTTCGGCACGGTGCTTGGACGGCTTGCCGAGGTGACCCGGACCGGTGGCCGACTGCACGTCTCGGTTCGGGAGGGCGACGGCGAGGATCTATCCACACACGGCAGTGCTGCAGCGCCTCGGCGCTACGTCGAGACCTACTGGCGCGAGCCTGCCCTGCGGTCGGCACTCACAGACGCCGGCTGGATCGTCAGCGATATACGTCGCTACGTCGGAAGGCCCCATGATCGGTGGCTGAGCGTTCGGGCGAGTCGGGCCTGAGGCAAACAGAACTTGCGGGAATGGCCGGCTGTGGCGCCACTATGCACTCGAGGTGATCACCCGACTGTCGGCTTCCGGGCGAAGGCAAAGATCACCACTGTGGCCGACATGATGATGCATTGCTGACCTTGCGTTCCAGCCGAAAGAATGGCCAGCCCTCGTCGGACCTCGGCACCCTCCTCACGTGTTGTTGATCGCGAGCTCGCATCGGCTGGTTGCACCGCACACTTTTTGCTGTTCTTTTCGCACCTGCGAACAACTCGCTTCTGTAACCCGCCGGACGAGAGACATTCCTCCCAGTCCGACGTCCGGCCAGAAAGAGGATCCGAACATGGGTGATCTCCTGAAAGGTATCTCCAGTTTTCGCGGCGCGGTTTTTCCCAACCAGTCGGCGCTTTATCGCAAGCTGGCGAGGGAAGGCCAGCAACCACAGGCTTTGATGATATCCTGCGCCGACAGCCGGGTGATGCCGGAAACCATCACGCAGGCCGGTCCCGGCGATCTCTTCGTCTGCCGCAATGCCGGCAACATCGTACCGCCCTTCTCGACCCTCAACGGCGGCGTCTCCTCCGCCATCGAATATGCGATCCTGGCGCTCGGCGTCAGCGACATCGTCGTGTGCGGCCATTCGGATTGCGGCGCCATGAAGGGCCTGTGCCATCCGGAGCTGCTCGAGCCGATGCCCAATGTCGCAGCCTGGCTGCGCCACAGCCACGCCGCCCATTCGATCGTCTGCCGGGCCTATCCGGACGACCTTTCCGAGAGTGACCGCGTGCGCGCCGTGGCGATGGAAAACGTCGTCGTTCAGCTCGATCACCTGAAGACGCATCCTTCCGTGGCCGCAAAACTCGCCACCAGCGAGATCACCCTTCATGGCTGGTTCTTCGACATCGAGACAGGCGAAGTCCAGGTCTATGACGGGGCGAAAGCGACCTTCACGGTGCCGCAGGAGGGAGAGCCGCTGCCGGTTGCAGTGACGGGCCGCGATCGGCCGCATGTCATGCCGCAAATCGCAGCAATGCTTGCCGCGGAGTAGCGCCATGACAGCAGTGAGCTCCACCTTTTCGCGCGACCTCGCCTCCTCGCTGGTCGTCTTTCTCGTCGCCATCCCCCTGTGCCTCGGGATCGCCATCGCCTCCGGCGTGCCGGCGTCGATGGGCCTGATCTCCGGCATCATCGGCGGCATCGTCGTCGGTTTTCTGTCGGGCTCGCCGCTGCAGGTCTCCGGACCTGCCGCCGGACTTGCTGTCATCGTCTTCGGCTTCGTCGAGGAATACGGCGTCGCCATGCTCGCCCCCGTCCTGATCGCCGTCGGCTTCCTGCAGATCGCCGGCGGGTTCCTGCGGGTCGGCTCCTGGTTCCGGGCGATCTCGCCGGCCGTCGTTCACGGCATGCTCGCCGGCATCGGCATTCTGATCATTTTGGGGCAGATTCATGTGCTGATGGATGCCAAGCCCGCTGCCGGCGGGATGGAGAACGTCGCGGCGATGGAGGACAGTCTCGCCCGTCTTTGGAGAACTGGCCTGACGAGCCAGGCAACCGCTTTGAAGGTTGGCCTCATATCCCTGCTTGCAATGGTGTGCTGGGAGAAGTGCCGCCCGAAATCCCTTGCGCTGGTTCCAGGAGCGCTGGTCGGTGTCGCGGCGGCGACGGTTCTTGCCGCCGCGTTGCAATTGCCGATCGCGCGCGTCGAGGTGCCCGCCTCGCTGGTCGACAGCATCACACTGCCGACGATGGATAACTTCGCCCGGTTGCTGGAGCCCGGCGTCATTCTCATGGCGGTGATGATTGCCGTCATCGCGAGTGCCGAAACCCTTCTCTCGGCCGCCGCCGTCGACCGGATGCATGACGGCGTGCGCACCCGATTCAACAAGGAGCTGTTTGCCCAGGGCGTCGGCAACGGGCTCTGCGGCCTGCTCGGCGGATTGCCGATCACCGGCGTCATCGTCCGTTCCTCGGCCAACCTCCAGGCCGGCGCACGCACGCGGGCCTCCGCCATCTTCCACGGGATCTGGATATTGGGCCTGGTGGCGCTGGCGCCAAGCCTGTTGACCCTGGTTCCCTTGTCGGCCCTCGCCGCGGTTCTGCTCGTCACCGGATGGCGGCTGATCAGCCTGCGCCATGTCAGACACCTGTTCGAACATCATGGGTTGGTCCCGGTCGGCATCTGGGCTGTGACCGTCGCCATGGTCGTCCTGCAGGACCTGCTGGTCGGCGTCGCACTCGGCCTGGCGCTGTCGATCATCGAGATCGTGCCCTACCTCAGGCGCAAACTCGCGATCAGACACGCCGAGATAGACGAGGAAATCCATGTCCGGCTCGGCGGCGCAGCGACCTGCAAGGATGTTCCCATTCTGCTCAACACGCTCGAGCAGCTGCCCGAGGGCCGCAAGGTCAAGATTGTCGGCGAGGACCTCCATTACATGGATCATACCAGCGCCGAAACCATCAGCGAATGGCTGCGACGCGAGGCAAGGGCCGGTCGGGCCATTGAAATTCATCCGCCGCCGGCGGCACGCCACCCCCGCCTGAAACCGCTGTTTCAGCGCTTTGCGACCGAGGTCGCCTGATCAAATCTGGGGAGGGCAAACACCCTCCCCGATTCGCTTCTTGTCCATGGCTTTTCAAACCGGCTGCGGCTGCCGTCCCAGCGGCCTAATTCACCGGCCAGACAAAAAGCAGCGTGGGCACGCTGACAAGGACGATCAATGCCGACAGCGGCAGGCCGAGACGTGGGTAATCGGAAAACTTGTAGCCGCCGGGACCGAAGACCAGCGTGTTGCATTGATGGCCGACCGGGGTCAGGAAGTCGCAGCCGGCGCCAATTGCGACCGCCAGCAGGAAGGCTTCCGGCCTGAAGCCGAGACTGGTTGCAAAGCTCGCGGCGATCGGCGCCATGACGAGAACGGTGGCGGCGTTGTTGAGGAAGGGCGTAACGGCCATGGCGCTGACCAGGATCAGGCCGAGTGCCCCCCATGCCGGCAGGTTCATCGCCACCGCACCCAGCCAGCCGGCGATCACGTCGCTGCCGCCGGAGGTGCGCAAGGAATCCGAGACGGGAATAAGGGCGGCGAGCATGACCAGGATCGGCCCGTCGACCGCTTTATAGATATCCGTCAGTGGAATGGCCCGGAAGACGACCATGCCCAGCGCCGCTGCGAAGAAGGCCACCGGAACCGGCGCGAGGCCGACGGCGGTCGTTGCCATGGCGAGGGCCAGGATCAGCAGCGGAATGAAGGCACGGCGTCGGGTGCCGAGCATCACCTCCCTCTGGGCGAGCGGCAAAAGCCCAAAATCCTGCAGAAGTGCGGCCAGGCTTGCCCGGCTGCCCTGCAGGAGGAGGACGTCGCCGACGCCGAGGGTCAAGCTGCCCAGCCGTTCCTTGAGGCGTTCGCCATGCCGGCTGATCGCCAGAATGTTGACCCCGCGCGTGTAGGAAAGCGCCAGCTCCTTGGCCGAAAGACCAGTGAGGGACGAGTCCTGGCTGACGATCGCCTCGAGCGAAATGATGTTCCTGTCCGGCAGGCCATCTTTCGTCAAGGGCTTGCCGGAAAGCTTCAATTTCCCTTGTGATACGATGCGGTCTATTGCTGCCGAGGGGCCTTCCAGCATCACAATATCATCTGCGCGGAGCGTCAGATCAGGAAACGGCGCCCTCCTGGTGCCGCCGCGCAGGACGGCCGTGGCGATGACCTCGCCATCGCCGAGCTTCACGAGGTCGCTGAGCGCCCGCTCAAGCAGCGTCGACTGGTCGGTGATTGCGACTTCGCTCGTGTAATTCTTGATCTCCACGACATCTTCGATGGCGTGGTCCTGCTTGGTGCGGCTCGGCACCAGCCAATGGAAGAACAACAGAAAGGTGATGCCGACGACCGTCAGGATCGCACCTGTCGGCGTGAAGTCGAACATGGTGAAGGATGTTCCCGTCATCTCCTGGCGAAGCCGCGATACGACGATGTTCGGCGACGTGCCGACCTGCGTCATCAGTCCGCCAAGCAGGGCGGCGAATGACATCGGCATCAGGTATTTCGAGGGAGAAACGCCGGATTTTCTTGCGAACTGAAAGGCGACAGGCATCATGATGGCGAGCGCGCCGATATTCTTGATGAAGGCGGACAGCAACGCCACGGCGATCGTCAGGAGCGCGAGCTGGGTATGAAACGTGTTGAGGTTTGGGAAAAATCGCTTGATCGCGGCGTCGACGATGCCCGACCGGGCGACGCCCGCGCTGACGATCAGGGCGCTGCCAACGATGATGACAATGTCATCCGAAAAGCCGGAAAATGCTTTTTCCGGCGGGACTATCCCGGTCGCGACCGCCAGAACGAGCGCGCAACAGGCAACGACATCATAGCGGAAGCGATCCCAGATGAAGACCGCCATCATGAGCCCGATGACAGAAAATGCGATGATCTGCTGTGTCGTCATGCGGACCTGGAAATGGGCTGGGATGTCGCCGACAACCGAGCGGAAGAAGATATTCGGGGAACGCCGTTTGCTTGCGCGAGTTCCCTGCCCTCCTAATCTAGCGCTTATCGACCTCCTGACCAGCATGTGCGTGAGCGGATAAGCTGGACACGCCGGCGGGCCGCCACCACCAGACATTGCGAGATGTTGACGGCCGGCGGACCGATGCGAGTGTCACCCGATTGGCCGGGGCCGCTGCCACTCCGTGGAATTCTGCCCCTTGCGGATCGCCATACCATTGCGCCGAATAAAGGGTATAGTACTCCAGTCGGCGATCTAGCAGGGCGATGCCGATTGGGAGATCAGACGTGCTCTTGCCTTGGGTGAGGCCACAAACAATGTCTCTAAACCTCTTAAATCTTCCGGAACTCTCCGAGCGGCATATCGAGATGCTCGCGAAGGTAATAGCCGATTGGTGCGACGCGAACTCCATCGACGCAGGCGGGGATTGCGCGCAAGCCGCATACGCTGCCGCCGTCGATCTTTTGAGTGCAAACACAGACATGTCAGCGGGCCAGTTGCGACAGGCGCTCGACCTCCGGATGGCTGAAAACAAGCGTGAGGAACCTTCGTCGTAGACCAAGGTCGGGGTGAAGCGGGCGCCCGTTAGTGGGTTGCCCGCTGGCGATGGAGCCTGTGTCTTGTGGAAGAGTGTCGTTATTCTACGTCTGCAAAAGCCGACCACCGTCAGATCGGCGAAACAGGCGTTCGATCTCCTATCGGCCCGTTGGCCGGTCTCTGAGGGAAAGGCTTACATCGCGGCCCTCGAAGCCTGTGAAGGCGTCGAGGACGGACATGCTTCAGACGAAAGCGCCCGGGAGTTGTTCCTGTTGGCTTTGAAGGAAGCCGAAATCCCCTACTCGACCGATATGGAATGAGGAGAACCAACACAGGAATACAGATTGGTCGCATGTCAAGGCCGGCAGGCACTGTGGCGCTGACAGTAGGAAACGCAGTAGCCGCGGGTTGACCGACACGCTTGTCGTCATTGTCGCGATGACATCCGCACTTTTCCCCATTGCGGAACGATACTTGTTGGCTCCAGTTCAGGAAGCCCATGCGGCGCTCACCGAGGGCACCGAGAAGCTCTCCGCTCTCGATCGGGAGCGCGCCGCCCTTGATCGTGCCAACGCGCGGGTGATCCGCTGCGCCGACCATATCGACGATTTCAACGCCCGCCAGATCGGCACTCAATCAACCCCGAACTTCGATGGGAAAAGCAATGCCAGATGATATTCGATGGCTTATCGGGGCCATGATAACCGTGTCGACCTTTGTCGGAGGCATCGTTTTTGCGACCTTCAACAACATCAAGACGCGGATCAATGCGATGGATGAACGACTATCGGGGAAAATCGAAGCGGGTGATGACGTCCTGCATGACCGGCTGAATAGGATTCGTGACGAGTACGTCCGTCGCTCCGATCTCGACGGGCATATCCATCGACTGGAATCCAGCATCAAGGATCTTGAAGAGCACCGCGAGACGTCGAAGGAAACCACCCGGCGGCTCGACGCCATCATTGCGTCGCTGGCGAAAAACAACGCCTGACGACGAGTGCAACGGGCTGTTGCACTGGGTGGAGATCATTGGTGAATGGAACGCTGACATCATCGATCTCGGTTCCGATGCGCGATCTGGGGTATCGCTGCATCGATATGAACTTCGGCAGCCAGATGACCATGGACGTCCCGAATCTCGATTGCCTGCGGGAATTCCGCCTTATTGAATAAGATGGCCCTGCCAACGAGTTCTCTGAGAGCTTCGCCGGCCTCTTCTCTTGCCGCGTCCAGGTCCAGGAATGTCTCACCGTCAGGGTCGGGCACGACGTAGCCAGCGTGTTTAATGTCAAGATAATAGGTGGGCAACGGTTGCACTCCTCATCTCCAGTCGCTCCACGTCTGGCAATCACCTCCACGTTGGCGACTGAGAATGAGGCTTCCAGGCCAGGCTTACACACGTGGCAGTTCCGTGTAGTTTGTCGCCAAACCAATTTTTCACATGCAGGTTCCGCTGGGTGGAGCATATTAGCAATTTGGATTAAAACAGTATCGATTGCCTCGCTCGTGCGTTTAAGAGGGCGAATGGGTCTGAATCGGCAAATGATCGTATGCCAACGCAGACACACGGAGGCGACGCTGTGACGAAAATTGCGCAAAAAGATACCAGGAACAAGTTGCTGCGAAGGCTTCCAGAGGAGGCTTTTGACCATATCGCATCAGACTTGACGCCCGTTGATCTTCCGGTCCGCTGGTCCCTTGTTGAACCGAATCAACCCATTGAGCACGTTTGTTTTATCGAAAGCGGCCTAGGGTCGATGGTGGCCGTGGCTCCGAATGGGATAGGCATCGAGGTGGGTCAGATTGGATACGAAGGGATCAGCGGATATTCGGTTGTGCTCGGCGTCGATCGGACGCCAAACCAGACTTTCATGCAGGTTTCAGGCAACGGCTTAGAACTCCCCACCAGCCGTTTCCTGTCGCTTTTGCGCGACGAGGCAGCTCGGCTGATCTTTCTCCGCTACGTTCACACCCGGGAGCTGCAACTTGCTCATTCGGCTTTGGCGGCCGGCCGCTACAACATGCATCAGCGCCTCGCGAGATGGTTGCTCATGTGCCATGACCGCCTTCTCGTGAACGATATGCCCCTTACTCACGAGTTTTTGGCGTTGATGCTTGGCGTAAGGCGGTCCGGTGTCACCGACCATCTGCACATCCTTGAGGGTATGCACGCCATCAAGTCGACGCGAGGGAACGTCCAAATTCTGAACCGACAGGTTCTCCTCGATGTTGCCGACGGTTGTTACGGCGCTCCGGAAGCCGAGTACGAACGGCTTCTTGGGTCACCGTCGTCAGACGATCAAAGACCGGCGAGACTAAAGGGGACTTGGAATGCTAGTCGGCCTACGATCGAACATCGATAAGCAGCCTCAACAATCCATTCTCATCCTTCACGCCATGTTGATAAGACTGGATTATCCGAGAGGCGAGGTCTTGGCGCTGCGAATCCGAGGTGATCTTATTCACCGACACGACGTGATCGAACACCCTTTGGCAAAGGGCGACTTCGTTATCATTCAAAACGCTCTGGGTTTGGAATACCTGGGACAGGATCATAACGCCCTCACTCCCCTATGCTAAAGGTAGGGCGGGAATGCAATGGTTCAATCTGCAGGATTTCTTAAGGCGTCGGGCCGCGCGGAGCGTCGCTTTGGGAGCAGACTGGGAAACTTACCTCCGCACGACCCAACTCTGGGATGGGGTGGATCGCTAGGCGAAAAGGCGGGTGCGATCTGAAAGTACTTACTTTCTCCCGCGATCCAGAGACCTAACCTGACATGTCCCCGTGCGGTTCCGATATGCCGAAAAAAAGCCCGCCGGCCAGCGGCGCAATTGCGCGATATTACCCCAGCGGGCGATAGCGAAAGCAGGTTTCAACCGAGCTCCCTGCCGTTCATTGTCTTGGATGATGATGTGGTAAACTTGGGCCGGAGCGCCGTTGTAACGAGGGAGGCGGTTGCCAAGGTCATCGACCTTGCACCGCTCAGCAAAACTGAAGTTTTCCACCAGCTCGTCAAACGATTTATCAATGTAGATGCGGCGACACATGCGCAGGTCTCGTACAGGATCGAGTTTGATAAGTGGCGCCGATGAATCATCAGTCAAGGCTCGGCAGCAGTCGGAACTATCGTCTTGGAAGTTCCGTCACTGCCTTCTGACAGGCGACATCGAGCGGCTTGATCCCGGAGCTTATTGACGTTCAAACTTGCTGGTGCTCGCCCGCGAGCGCGGTGTGGCCGCAGCACGACTGTTCACGTTCTATTTCAAGAGAAGAAGGCCGCCTGTAGCGGCAGGCCGTACTTTTGATATCCACAGGGCAAGATTGAATATTTCTGCTGCCATGTTAGCTTTCGCACATGACTCAACAAGTTGGGAGATGAAAGATCCAACGCGGAGCGCCTATGTCCGGTCAACCTGATGAGCTCGTGTCGTTTTATGGCAATAGCCTGAAACTTGCCAAATGCTCTCTGGCGGTTTCGAAGACCTACAAAACTGCAGCGGCTCCAGGTGCGACCCTATGGGATCTATATCCGGAGCTCCTTGATCTTGGCGCCAGATCGATGATTGAAGCCGCGCTCGCCGGCGGCCTGCCTCGCAACATCGAGATCGCATCCAGTTCGTCCGGCGACAGTCGCAGTCTTCTCGTTTTCGGCACTGAACGGGGCCTTGGGGTCATCGAGACGCGCGATCGAAGCGCGAATTCGGAGGCGTCGACTCGGGAAGCCGATCGCGCCCTTCTTCTTCATCAGGCCAGGCATGACGTTCTGACGGGACTGGCCAACCGCCGGCAGTTCAGCAGCGATCTCGAGACCGGCTTTCCCGTGCCAAAGGGTCAAAAGCTCGCGCTGATGCTGTTAGATCTCGATGACTTCAAACCCGTCAACGACACCCTTGGCCATGGCGCCGGCGACGTGGTGCTCAAGATGACCGCGGAACGCATCCAGTCCGTACTGCGCGGCGGCGAGACAGCTTACAGACTTGCCGGCGATGAATTTGCGGTCATTCAGCGGCGTCGGAACCAACCTGCGGAGGCGGAAGAACTCGCTGGATCCCTGGTCCGGGCGTTCAAAGAGCCATTCACCATCGACGGGATCGATGTGTTTGTCGGCGCAAGCGTCGGAATTGCCATTGCACCGACTGATGGCAATGACGGCGAACAGTTGATGAAAGCAGCCGACATTGCGCTCTATGCTGCCAAGAACGATGGCCGCGGCCGGGCGCGAACGTTCAACCGCTCGATGATGATCATGCTGGAGCAGCGTGAGACGCTGCGGCGCAGTTTGCGTGTGGCCCTCAAGGAGCGGCAGTTTTTCATCGAGTATCAGCCATTGGTGGAGGCATCGGATGGAATCGTCGGCTTCGAGGCGCTGTTGCGTTGGCGCCATCCTTATGCCGGAGTAATTCCGCCGAGTGTTTTCATCCCGATGGCCGAAGCCGACGGCCTTATGGGAGATATTGGAGCGTGGCTGCTTGAACAGGCGTGTCGCGAGGCGTCGACGTGGCCCACGCATTTCGTCGTGGCGGTCAATCTCTCGCCGGCAGAATTCCTCCTCGACGGCTTCACCGATCGGGTAACCGGAATTCTCGACGAGATTGGGTTTCCTGCAGAGAGATTGGAGATCGAGATAACCGAAACTGTTCTGCTTGAGCGCACCGCCAACAATCTCGATACGCTCCATACCCTCGAGGTCCTGGGGGTCCGAATCGCGCTCGACGACTTCGGCACCCGCTATTCATCCCTCAGCTACCTACAGAACTTTCCGTTCGATACGATCAAGATCGACCGGCATTTCATCAAGGACATCGAGACCAACCCGAAGAGCCAGACGATCGTGCGCTTCGTCATCGGGCTTGCACATGGGCTGGGGATGCGGATTACGGCCGAAGGCGTCGAAACGGTCGGTCAGGCGACATGGCTCAGAAGAGAAAAATGCGACCGGCTACAAGGATACCTGTTGGGCGCCCCAATGTCCGCCGATGCCATCGGCAATTTCCTGCGTCACCAGTCGCTTGCGGCGCGTTGGGTCGGCTAGTCCGATGAAACGCCGATGGTGCATCGCACCGGCGGGGCAAGCTTCGGAGCCTTAGAACGCAGACGGGGTCGAAAAAACCGTCGCACCACTCGCTGCGCTGCTTCGTGCGAAGCCTTCCCGCAGTGCCGGTTTGAACAGCAAAATGCCCCGCCGGGACGGGGCATTTCGTGTCAATGATGTCCAACTCATCAGTGGCGCGCCGCAACGAGGGGAAGCGGCTTGTTAAAGGATGACATGGTTCGGAAAATCGTCAATTTACCTGAACTTGCTAATTCTCTGCCGAGCCTGTTTTCCGCTGAAATCAACTCGACTTAAGACCTCAGGTCCACCGTTTCTCCTAGTGCTAATGCGGCGCGCAATCGGCCACATCGTCATCGCTACGGGATCGAACGGCTTCATCAGGTCGCGTGGGTCTGGAGCTGCGGACAGCCATCGCTCATAATGCTCGGGGCGAAGCACTACCGGCATGCGATTATGGATTGTCGCGATCAGCTCGTTGGGTTCACAGGTCGCGATGGCGAAGGTTCGGATGTCGATGCCGACCGGATGACGCCAAACCTCCCAGATCCCTGCTAGAGCGAAAGTCGACCGATCCTTCAACGTGACAGCATGCGGCTGGTTGCCCTCGCTCCATTCAATGAAGCCACTGACCGGGACCAGGCAGCGGCGTGACCGGTAAGCTTCCCGGAACATCTGATGAGTTGCCATTATATCACCGCGGACGATTGCCGGCGCGTGTCTGCGTGGGTCGATCCACGCCGGCATGAAGCCCCAGCGGGCGATAGCGAAAGCAGGTTTCGACTCACCTCCCTGCCGTTCATTGTCTTGGATGATGATGTGGTAAACTTCGGCCGGAGCGCCGTTGTAACGCGGGAGGCGGTTGCCAAGGTCATCAACCTTATCCCGCTTAGCAAAGCTGAAAGTTTCTGCCATTGAGTCAAACGATCGATCAATGTAGATGCGGCGGCACATGCACAACTCCGTAAGGGTTGACGTTCCGATATGTGGCGTCGATGAACCACGTCAATATCGACCAGTGCCAGGCATTCCTGCTCACTTCTCGCTAAGAGTTTCAGATCAACAGCCGCACCAGAGCGTCCTCGTCTTTCATCCCGTGCTGAAACGAGTGGATAATTCGGCTGGCAAGCTCCTGGCGATCCTCGACGTCTACGATCTGTCGTGTTGAACTGACGCGATCAAAAACCCTTTGGCACAGGGCGACCTCTTCGTTTCCCATCGCAGTTTGTGCTTCCGTTAACTTGGATCTGATCATGATCGCCCTCACACCTCGCTCACGTGGGTTAGGATGGGAGACGGCGGTTCAAGCCGGACAAATCAAGAGCACTTCTTGCCTATCGTTCGCCGCCCCAGATAACGCGTCCGCCATAGCGATAAGCAAACCGTTGTGCTTCGCGGCAGCTTGTCGGCGGGGGTTGATGCCCAGCAGGTCGATCATACAGCCACACGCGGCAGAAGCCCGGAGGCGGCAGATGACCACGGGGAATGCGAGAGGAGTGACGCCTGAAATCTTCTCGATGCTCCCAGCTTCGATAGGAACGTTTGCCGCTCTCGTCCTTGCCGGGACCGGCAAGGGCGGGAGTGCTTATCGCGGCGAAAACACCAGCGAGTAAAACGTATCGCAGCATAGGAGCACCTCCGAGCGTCGTTGGAACAAACCTCTCACTTGTCGCCTGAACCTACGCTGAACCACCCGGGTAGTCGTTTCCCCCGTCCGTGTTCGACGCGGCTACCGAGTTAAGCGTTTTCCGCCTACCTCTCCATCTTCATCCAGCTGATGCACCGACAGCCAGGCGCTCTTCTCCATCCACTCTCGGACAATGTATCTGATGACGCGGCATCGGGCGGCTTCTGCTCGCCGCGCGCAAGGGTGACCAGCTCGTCTATGTCGGCGGAGTCGGAACCGGCTTCAACGAACGTTCCGCCGGCGAGCTGCGGGAGCAGATGGACAAGCTGATCATCGGCAAGTCAGCCGTGGATACTGGAAGGGAGCGAAATGCTGTGTTCGTCCGTTCTGAGCTGGTCGCCGAGATCAGCGGCAACGAGGCTGCCCATCGGGGCCGAAGACCGTCGCGCTCACTTTCTCACCCCCGGAGAAAGGCCAAACGGTCGTCGGTGCGGCCGGGTGCAATTTCAAAAATGTCGGCGCTGACGACACCCTCCGCAACGAAAGGGTCTTGCTGGAGGCGCATTTCGAGATCGGTGCGGGATGTGTTGTGGGCGAGCACCGCTCCGCCTGCCCTTGGCAGAAGGCTTCCGGCAAGGAGGAAGATACCATCGTCAAATCCCTGCTTGATCCACGCATTATGCCCTTCCATCAGGGCGGACGCTCGGGCGGTGCTGGCTGAGAATTTAAGTGTAACGACGAACATACAGGGCCTCTTTCACGAGTTCTGGGTGGGAACGGATTCGGGATGATCGCCGGGATTGGGTCGCTGTGCTGCCAACCAGAGGCACATATTGTCGACTTCACGGCGGACGAAGGCCTCGTCGCGGAAGGCGGTCGCGAGCGTCGCGACGCCCTGGCTTCGCATCAAGATATGCATGGCGAGCGCGTCGGCATCGGTCTCACGGCCAAGTGCCGCAAACTGGCGCGAGAGCCAGTCGCGAAACAGAGTGAAAAGCTTCGCCGCCTCGTCCCTGGCGGTGTGGTCGAGTTTGGCGAGTTCGTTGCATAGCGTGCCGACAGGGCAGCCGAAGGCCATGATCTTCGTCTGGTTGGTGATGAGGATATGGATGAAGTTGCGAATTCGTTCGCCTGGGGCTTCAGCCCCAACCTCCCACGCATCCAGCATCGCCTCGGTCCTTGAAAGCCGATGGGCGATGACCGCATCGAGAATCTCGTCTTTCGTCTTGAAATGATAGTAGAAGTTGCCTCGCGAAAGCCCGACGACCTCCGCAATGTCGGCGAAGGACGTCGCCTCGAAGCCCCGCTTGTAAAAGAGCTCGTCTGCAGCCTCGACAATCTGCAGTCGTGTGGTTGCTGCCGCCAAGCGCCCGATCCTCCATCGCCATTGCGTAGGACAATTGCCCTACAAAGCTCTCTAGGACAATCGACCTAGAGCCGTCAAGGGTGGCCGTGAAAGGGGATGGAATTCAGGAAGTGACCGCTTTGCCCCGATGTAGACGCTCGACCAATGAGAGAGCGACCGCTTCAGGCCGCCAGAGCCGGAGCCTCGGCTGTTTCGCGCCGGTGCGGATGGCACCAGCGCAGCCTCCGTGTCCAATAATCCCCGCTATATGTCGGCGCTTCATTCCGCCGGAGCGGAGATGCGCCATCTTAGGCAGCGGCAGGTCTCAGCCTTCACGCTCCCTCACCGCCCAGGAGGCGGTATCGTGATCGGGGTGCTGATTGTTGCTCGCCTTGATCGCCGCGGCCCAGTCGGCGCCGTTGGTCTCGGTCGCACCGGTGTTTTCCAATCCCGTGATCGTCTCGAACCACGTCACCATGTTCTCGGTGCAGGTATTGGCCAGCGGCGGGAAGGCGTTGGGATCGTCGAGCGAACCGATCATCAGGTTGGTGCGGCCGTTTTCGCGGTGGTGGAAAAACAGGGGCGTGCCGCAATTGGCGCAGAAGCCGCGCTCGACGAGCTCCGAGCTCTTCCAGACGCTTGGCTTGCCGCGTGTCCAGGTGAGCGCATCATCGGGCGCGGCGACGAGCGCGGCAAAGATGTTGCCCGAGGCTTTCTGGCACATGCGGCAATGGCAGAGATGCGAATTGTCGAGCATGACGCTTGCATGGTAGCGCACGGCGCCGCACTGGCAGCCGCCGCTCACTTCCCTCTCGATGCGCTGCATTTTTAGTCTCCTGCAAGATGCGGGTTTGGCCGCATCTCTTTTAGGTTGTCGTCTTTCGATCGTCCAGCTCCATCGCCTGCGTCGACACGGGTTTGTCCGCCAACCATCGAAGCTCTTCGTTCGCGTTTTCTGAGAGTTGAGCAGAGTTCCCGCAGCAGGCCCCAGCCTTTATCCGCGCACCGCACCACGCCGTCGGCGGTGGGAAACTCTTCCGTGTCGATAAACGAAAAGTGCAGGCCATTCGGACGCTGGCGTAAATAATAATATGAATTGTCGAACGCGTTTATCCACAATAAACTTTAACTCTATTGTATAGCTGGTGGCATTTTATGCATCTTCAGGGTTACTATTTAGAAAAATATAATATACCGTGCAGATCGGGCATGTTTATTCCGCGATTTCTTCGGCGACGTGGGTGGAGCACCCAGATTGGAAATAGTAATTGGGCGGCGAACACTTTCGTCGTTCGCAGTATCACTGGGGGGAATTTGTAATGGCGACTACGACAGTTTCAGGCACGACCGTCACGTTTTCGAATTCAGGTGCGGCAGCCAATCTGACACAATCCGGCACCGAGGACGGCAACCTTCAGTTCACGTTCGACGTCCTGGCCGCAAGCGGCGGCGGAGTGAAGACGACGATCTATTCGGCGGATGACGGCGTCAAAAACGATGACGGAGGGGCAGCGATCATCGTTAGCAACAAGGCGTTTGTCGATTACAACAAGGACCTGCTGATGCAGGACGGCGTGGGCATCAGCTTCAGCCAAACCAGCCAGATGGGAGCAACATTCTGGATCGGCAGTGACAACCAGATCCACTATGACGCAGCCGGTATAAGCACGCAGATCAACGCGCTCGATGCCGGAGAATCCTTCACTGACACGATCCAGTACACGATCAAGATGTCGAACGGAACGCTCAGCGTCGGCACGCTGACGGTTGTGATCAACGGCATCAACGACGCACCGGTCCTCAGCGCCAATGCGTCGACGCTTTCGGCGGGCAGCGAGGACACGCCCTACACCTTCAGCACCGCCGACCTGCTGGCCGGCTTCACCGATGCCGAGGGCGATCAGATGTCGGTCTCCGGCCTCACCGCCAATCATGGCGCGCTCATCGACAACAATGACGGCACCTGGAGCTTCACGCCGGATGCCAACTACAACGGCCCAGTGAACCTCAGCTACACCGTCTCCGACGGCAAGGGCGGCAGTGTGCCGGCAAGCCAGAGCTTCACGCTGGATGCGGTCAATGATGCGCCGGTCCTCAGCGGTAACGCGGCGACGCTTGCGGCAGGCATCGAGGACACGGCCTACACCTTCAGCACTGCCGACCTGCTGGCCGGCTTTACCGATGTCGACGGCGACCAGCTGTCAGTCGCCGGCCTCACCGCCAATCATGGCGCCCTGGTCGACAACAATGACGGCACCTGGAGCTTCACGCCGGATGCCAACTATAACGGCCCGGTCAGCCTCAGCTACAGCGTCACCGACGGCAACGGCGGCAGTGCCCCGGCAAGCCAGAGCTTCACGCTTGATGCGGTCAACGACGCTCCGGTCCTCAGCGGCAACGCGGCGACGCTTTCGGCAGGCATCGAGGACACGGCCTACACGATCAGCGCCGCCGACCTGCTGGCCGGCTTCACCGATGTCGACGGCGACCAGCTGTCGGTCTCCGGCCTCAGCGCCAATCATGGCGCGCTCATCGACAACAATGACGGCAGCTGGAGCTTCACGCCGGATGCCAACTATAACGGCCCGGTCAGCCTCAGCTACAGAGTCAGCGACGGTAACGGCGGCAGTGCCCCGGCAAGCCAGAGCTTCACGCTTGATGCGGTCAATGATGCGCCGGTCCTCAGCGGCAATGCGGCGACGCTTTCGGCAGGCAGCGAGGACACGGCCTACACGATCAGCGCCGCCGACCTGCTGGCCGGCTTCAGCGATGTCGACGGCGACCAGCTCTCGGTCTCCGGCCTCACCGCCGATCATGGCGCGCTCATCGACAACAATGACGGCAGCTGGACCTTCACGCCTGATGCCAACTACAACGGCCCGGTCAGCCTCAGCTACAGCGTCACCGACGGCAATGGCGGCAGCGTCCCGGCGACGCAGAGCTTCACGCTGGATGCGGTCAATGATGCACCGGTCCTCAGCGGCAGCCCAGCGACGCTTGCGGCGGGCATCGAGGACACGGCCTACACCTTCAGCGCCGCCGACCTGCTGGCCGGCTTTACCGATGTCGACGGCGACCAGCTGTCAGTCGCCGGCCTCACCGCCAATCACGGCGCCCTCAACGACAACAATGACGGCACCTGGAGCTTCACGCCTGATGCCAACTACAACGGCCCGGTCAGCCTCAGCTACAGCGTCACCGACGGCAACGGCGGCAGTGTGCCGGCAAGCCAGAGCTTCACGCTTGATGCGGTCAACGACGCTCCGGTCCTCAGCGGCAACGCGGCGACGCTTTCGGCAGGCATCGAGGACACGGCCTACACGATCAGCGCCGCCGACCTGCTGGCCGGCTTCACCGATGTCGACGGCGACCCGCTGTCGGTCGCCGGCCTCACTGCCAATCACGGCGCCCTCAACGACAACAATGACGGCAGCTGGAGCTTCACGCCGGATGCCAACTACAACGGCCCGGTCAACCTCAGCTACAGCGTCACCGACGGCCATGGCGGCAGTGTGCCGGCAGGCCAGAGCTTCACGCTTGATGCGGTCAACGACGCACCGGTCCTCAGCGGCAATGCGGCGACGCTTTCGGCAGGCAGCGAGGACACGGCCTACACGATCAGCGCCGCTGACCTGCTGGCCGGCTTCAGCGATGTCGACGGCGACCCGCTGTCGGTCGCCGGCCTCACTGCCAATCACGGCGCCCTCAACGACAACAATGACGGCAGCTGGAGCTTCACGCCGGATGCCAACTACAACGGCCCGGTCAGCCTCAGCTACAGCGTCACCGACGGCCATGGCGGCAGTGTGCCGGCAGGCCAGAGCTTCACGCTTGATGCGGTCAACGACGCACCGGTCCTCAGCGGCAATGCGGCGATGCTTTCGGCAGGCACCGAGGACACGCCCTACACCTTCAGCACCGCCGACCTGCTGGCCGGCTTCTCCGATGTCGAGGGCGACCAGCTGTCGGTCTCCGGCCTCACCGCCAATCATGGCGCGCTCATCGACAACAATGACGGCACCTGGAGCTTCACGCCGGATGCCAACTACAACGGCCCAGTGAACCTCAGCTACACCGTCTCCGACGGCAAGGGCGGCAGTGTGCCGGCAAGCCAGAGCTTCACGCTGGATGCGGTCAATGATGCGCCGGTCCTCAGCGGTAACGCGGCGACGCTTGCGGCAGGCATCGAGGACACGGCCTACACCTTCAGCACTGCCGACCTGCTGGCCGGCTTTACCGATGTCGACGGCGACCAGCTGTCAGTCGCCGGCCTCACCGCCAATCATGGCGCCCTGGTCGACAACAATGACGGCACCTGGAGCTTCACGCCGGATGCCAACTATAACGGCCCGGTCAGCCTCAGCTACAGCGTCACCGACGGCAACGGCGGCAGTGTGCCGGCAAGCCAGAGCTTCACGCTTGATGCGGTCAACGACGCGCCGACGGCAGTTGTGTTGTCGAACACAGTGACGTCGACGCCCGAAAATGGGGGCGTGATCAAAGTTGCCGATATCGCGGTCACCGATTTCGATTCCGGCAACAACGTGCTGTCGCTGTCTGGAAGTGATGCCGCCTCATTCACGATCCTGAACGGCGCGCTGTACTTCACCGGTGGCGCGGACTTCGAAGCGAAGGCCGGCTACGACGTGACCGTTGATGTGAATGATGCAACGGTTGGCGGCACGCCGGATGCCTCGCATAACTTCCATCTCGGCATCACCGACGTGATCGAGAGCGACAGCGATACGAGCAATGACCACGATACGGACACAGCGATCGCCACAACGACAAATTGGGGCGAAACCAACGGTGTCGATACCAAGGTCGGAAATGCGGGCGACAATACAATCAGCGGCGGCAACTCTGGTGATATCCTCTATGGCCAGGCAGGCAACGACACGCTGAATGGAAATAACGGGGCCGACAAGCTCTACGGCCAGGCAGGTAACGACATATTGATCGGAAGCCAAGGCTTGGACACGTTGTACGGCGGCTCCGGCAACGACACGCTCAATGGCAGCGCCGAGCAGGATGACCTCTGGGGTGGCTCCGGCAATGACACCTTTGTGTTTACCTCAGCGGGCGACAGCACGTCCGTCGCCCCGGACACGATCTTTGACTTCCACCATGGGTTTGACAAGATCGATGTGAGCGGGCTCGACGCGTATACGCTCAACCCGAGCACACCGGGTGACCAAGCGTTCGCCTGGGGTGGAACAACGGTGACAGCCCACGGTGCCTGGTACACGGAAAGCGGCGGCAACACGATCCTTCACTTCGATACCAATGGGGACGCGAATAGCGACGAAACGACGATCGTCTTGACAGGCACAAACCTGGGTTTGACGGATTCGGATTTCCTCCTCTGATCAAAAGGGCGGCCAGCTTTCCGGCCAGCTCGCCACCGCGGCGGTTTCATCGCGGTGGCGCCACCTGAAAAAGTGAAGGAGCCTGACGACGAGCCAGCGGTTCCTTTTCTTCTCGGCGGTGAAGGCATGAGGATGTGGATGACGTCTACATGCACCCCTATGCCGGCCTCGCCCTGTGCACCGCCCTGTCACTTCTTCTCCTCCCAATGGCTTTGCCAGAGGTCGAGCCGGAGCTTCAGCGGATCGGCTCCTACCGTCACGCCGTGATTGGTGAAGTCGAAGAGCCTGTCGACGGCGGCGTTGTGGTGGGGCCATTTTGGCCGTGAGCCTCCATTGGGGTCACCATTGGCAGCAAACCCCAGCCAGTAAGCACTCGCCAATGTGGCCATGGCCCAGTCGGCTGGCGTCACCTTGCCTTTCACCAGCGCGTTTGGCACGTTGAAAATATAGGGAATTTCGAAGCCATGCAGAGCGCCTTTCCATGCCGGATCGTTGCGCAAGGCCTCGGCGACATAGGAGAAACGATACCACCATGTCGGCTGCCCGGTGCGGGCGATCTCGTCAGCGAGGTGGCGGGATGGCTCGACAAGCGTTCTGTCGGCCAGAACCTGCTGCTTCAGTTCATCGAGGCTCTGCTGGCCGGTAGGATCGTAGAGGCTGCGGGCTTCGGCGGCACGGCTTCCGAACAGCGCGAAGAGATCGTCTTTCGTCGCTGCCTGACCGAGACCGAGATCTCGATCATTGGCCCCGATAATGACCGGAACCGGCGCCTGGCGGCTTGCCGCAAAAGCCGCTTCCGGCGTTTCGAGCAAAAACCGTCCGTCAATCATCGGGCCTGAGATGCCGATGACGGGCTTGCCGGTCGCCATTCCCGCCAGCACCTCCTGCGCCGATGCACCCTCGGTCAGCTTTTCCGCAGGCAGCGCCCGAAGGGCGGTGAGAGCGTCGTCATCGCTGCCGTGGATTCCCAGAGAAGCCGCATAGTCCAAGGCGGTCTTTTCTGCTTCCTTCAAAGGTGACAAGGGGGTGATCTCAGCACGCGCGGTCGGCAGGCCCGGTGATTGCAGAATGGCGCCCCGGAAAAACCCCCGTGACAATGGCGATATCATATGCGCCATCACCGAGCCGCCACCGGCCGACTCTCCGAATATCGTCACTTTCTTCGGATCGCCGCCGAAGGCTTCGATATTTTGCCGGACCCATTTCAGGGCGGCCAGCTGATCCATGTAACCATAGTTGCCGACCGGCTCGTCAGGGGATTCCTTCATCAGCGCCGGATGGGCAAAATAACCCAATCGTCCCATGCGGTAGTTCATGCTGACGAACACGACTTTCCGGGCGGCCAGCTGGCCACCGGGATACTGGGCGGTGTTTCCATGGACAAGAGCGCCGCCATAAATCCAAACCATCACCGGCATCGGTGTCGGCGGCCGCTTGGCGGGGATCCAGACATTGAGGGTCAAACAATCCTCTGACTTCGCCAGGTCGCCGGTCTGCATGCACGACGGACCGAAATCGCGGGCATCCCTGATGCCACTCCATGCCTCGATCGGTCTCGGATTGCGCCATCTGAGATCCCCAACCGGTGGCGCCGCATAGGGTATGCCCTTGAAGCTGACAACTGTGCCCGACCTCTCACCCTTCAGCATTCCGCTGTCGATCGTCACGATATCGTCCGCCGCACCTGATCGTGGCGCGAACACCATCTGACAGGATGCGACGACTAAAAAGAGCAGGAACTTGCGACGGCCGTCGATAAACACCGCCACTCTCCACCGCAAAGTTGAGACAGTTTGAGTGCAAATTACTCTCATGGCGCGGCAACGAAAAGGGTTCGTCCGGCTTCCGCCATTAGAGCCTTTCCTGGTTAGATTGAAGCATTCTGTTGGTTCAAACGGAGTCGGATGGTCGACCGGCCGGCGCGCGTCGTAGCCCGGTTCTACGGTCAAGCCGGCCGGTCGATCAGCCGGCCCGTTTCAGCCGACGCTAGCGCGTTCGAGCTGATTGCAACTTTCGGCAAGGGGACTGTCGTCGAGCGGAAGAGGTTGAATCAGCCCTCACAGGAGGACCGCCGAGGCACGGCACGGACGAGGCTGGCCGGAATATTGTGTCGGCGCGGGAACAAGAAGCTCCGCCGATCGTAAGTATGGTGGGCCGTGCGGAGGTGCTGACAACACAGCCATGCACTTCGATACTCTGTGCGGCCCGCCCCTAAAAAATGGGCCAACCCGATCTCCTCCGCACCCGTCAACCTCGCCGTAGCCATGGCAGCTGCTGCGGCGGCATCGGGCGCAGATGATTGCGTGGGAGCGCGGGAAAGCAGCACGGAAGTTGCCCATCAGCCGCTCGGCCGCCCTTTGCCTCACCTCATCGGATGTCAGTCTCTTCCTTGACGCCGACCCGGTGGCGATAGACCATTTCCCAGCCTTTCCAGCCGTTGAACAAAAGAAGCGCCACGGCGAGCAGAGACAGCACCAGCCCGGTCGGCACGATAAACTCGGGGCCCTGCACGAGCCGGCGCCAGAGGCTGACGGCTTCGATCAGAACGACGATAACGTTGCCGATCATATGGAGCCAGGCATCCCGCAAGGCGCGGATGCGGGCATCCCCCAAAAAGTCGGTCAGCCCGGCGAGTGCCGCCAGTGCCGCCATGACGAGGCCGGCTGAGAGCATCCAGTTCGACGCGGCCGGCCAGAACGGGTTGTCGGATTGGCTGTGAACCATATCGGTGACCAGCGTTCCGGCGAAGAAGGCGACCGGGAAAGGGATCAACATCGGATGAATCGGATGGCCGGCAATGCTCAATGTGCTTTTCGGGTTCATCTGCTGCCTCCGACGGTTTCAGTTGCGCGCTTTCTAACAACCGAACCCGTCTCTCGGTTCCCGGCCTGTCGCGGGTTCGGAGGCGCAGCCTGTTGCCGATACCCCTCCCCGATCTCCGTCATTCCAGGCCTTGAGCCTGGAATCCATGGCCACAGCCGAGGAGCCGGCATGGGTCCTCGGGTCAAGCCCGAGGACGACGGAGGTTGGGGTGGGCTCCGTGGCAAATCCAGCGATAGTGAGGGGGTAGCGGCGACGTTGCGCCTCTTGCCTATGACCCTCCCCGGTCTCCGTCATTTCAGGCCTTGAGCCTGGAATCCATGGCCACAGCCGAGGAGCCGGCATGGGTCCTCGGGTCAAGCCCGAGGACGACGGAGGGTGGGGTGGGATCCGTGGCAAATCCAGCGATGGTGAGGTAATAGCCGCGGCGTTGCGCCACTTCCAGATGGCCGCCCTCCCTTGCGCCACTTGCATCACCCTCCCCAACCTCCGTTGCGCCCCTTGGCGATCGCCTTCGCCACCCTCCGTCATTCCAGGCCTTGAGCCTGGAATCCATGGCCACAGTCGACGAGGCCGGCATGGATCCTCGGGTCAAGCCCGAGGATGACGGAGGTTGGGGTGGGATCCGTGGCAAATCCAGCGATGGTGAGGGAATAGCAGCGGCGTTGCGCCACTTCCAGATGGCCGCCCTCCCTTGCGCCACTTGCATCGCCCTCCCCAACCTCCGTTGCGCCCCTTGGCGATCGCCTTCGCCACCCTCCGTCATTCCAGGCCTTGAGCCTGGAATCCATGGCCACAGTCGACCAGGCCGGCATGGATCCTCGGGTCAAGCCCGAGGATGACGGAGGTTGGGGTAGGATCCGTGGCAAATCCAGCGATAGTGAGGGAACAGCAGCGGCGTTGCGCCACTTCCAGATGGCCGCCCTCCCTTGCGCCACTTGCATCACCCTCCCCAACCTCCGTTGCGCCCCTTGGCGATCGCCTTCGCCACCCTCCGTCATTCCAGGCCTTGAGCCTGGAATCCATGGCCACAGTCGACGAGGCCAGCATGGGTCCTCGGGTCAAGCCCGAGCCGAGGACGACGGAGGGTGGGTGAGGCTCGGTGGCAAATCCAGCGATGGTTGAGGGAATAGCAGCGGCGTTGCGCCACTTCCAGATGGCCGCCCTCCTTGCGCCACTTGCATCACCCTCCCCAACCTCCGTTGCGCCTCTTGCCGATGCCTTCCCGACCTCCGTCATTCCAGGCCTTGAGCCTGGAATCCATGGCCACAGTCGACGAGGCCGGCATGGATCCTCGGGTCAAGCCCGAGGACGACGGAGGGTGGGGTGGGATCCGTGGCAAATCCAGCGATGGTGAGGGAATAGCAGCGGCGTTGCGCCACTTCCAGATGGCCGCCCTCCCTTGCGCCACTTGCATCGCCCTCCCCAACCTCGGTTGCGCCTCTTGCCGATGCCTCCCCGACCTCCGTCATTCCAGGCCTCGAGCGTGGAATCCATGGCCACAGCCGAGGAGCCGGCGTGGGTCCTCGGGTCAAGCCCGAGGGCGACGAAGGATGGGGTGAAAATGCTCACCCAGCCCTCGACCGCCGCAGCGCGATCAGCCCGCGGCGCAGCCACAGCAATTGCTGCGGCGGCATGTGGCGCAGATGGTCGTAGTCCATCACGGCGACATTATAGACGGTGCTTCGCACCTGCGGGCCGTCCTCGCAGGCAAGCAGGATCGCCTGCAGCGCCATCATGCGGTTGCTGGCCTTGCGGGCGCGCTCGGCGAGGCTTTCGGTCACCTCGCCTTCATGGCCCTTGACGGCAAAGAGCGATTGCGCCCTCGGGCTCGGGGCCGGGATGCCCGTGGTCTTGTGGTAGCGGGCCATGGCTTCGGCATAGTCGTCGCCGGCCTGGCGCTGTTCGTCGGTGATGACGCCGTCGAGGAACATGCGGCCGAGGGTGTAGCCGGCATAGGGGCTCCTGACCGTCTCGTCATCAACCGTCCTGCTGAAGCCGTGGATGCGGCGGCGGGCGGCGACCGCGACGCTGACATTGTCCTTCTCGGTCTCGAAGGGCTTGATCTTGCCGCAGGGGAAACGCTCGACATTGGCCTTGCGCGGCCGGCCGGCGCCTTTGTTTGCCCGCTGTGTCTTCACCTTGGTGGCCTTGCCGCCCATGGGATGTCCTTCCTATCGAATGATGCCGTTTCGGAGTGCGGCGGCGACCAGGGCGGTCTCCTTGAAGACGCCGAGTTTCGCCTTGGCATTGGCAATGTGGGTGTTGACGGTGATCGGCGAGATGGCGAGGATGGCGCCGATCTCGGCGGCGGTCTTGCCTGCCGCCATCCAGCCGATGATTTCGCGCTCGCGCGGGGTGACGGCGCTCATGGCGCCGGCCCGTCGATGGTCGGCACGCGCGGCATCGTCACATGAGCGCCCGACAAAGTCACCCGCGTCACCCGGTCGGGATGGCAGGTCGGCGCTGGCGCCGCAGCGCCGGGCGGCTTGTGCGCCTGCTGGCGGGAGGGAAACCGGTCGCGGTTGCGGTGCGCCATGTTGATGACGGTGTTCTTCTTCGAGCCGAACAGCTCGGCAATCTCGCGTGCCGAGAAGCCCGCCTGCCAGAACTTCTGCGCCTCGGCGATCTTGTCTTCCGTCCAGAACAGGTCTCTCATCCCGCTATCTCCTGTGCGTCTCGTGCGGCCCTTGCGATGACCGGGTTGTCGGGAAACATGTCTGCGAGCTCCCGCCTGGCGTTCAGGCTGCCGTTCGCCGCCTGTCTCAGCAGCTGCATCTTGTAGGCCGCGACCTTCGGCTGCGGCGGTTCGGGCCGCACTTCGATCGGCGGGCGGCTTTCCCTGGCCATCAGCGCCTGCTGCTGGCGGGCGAGTTCGGCAAAGCTCGCGGCACTCGGGGCGAAGGCGCGGTTATGGTCCCTGACCTTGCCTGACAGAAACAGCTTGGCGGCGCGCCAGACCGCCTCGGCCGGAATGCCGTCGATGGCGACGAGAAAGGCGCGGATCTGCATGTCGGGATCAGTGCCGGCGGAGGCCGGAAAGCCCGAAAGCATCCCCGCTATGATCGTCACCGGAGAGGAAATCTCTTGCGGCATCGACCAATGTCCTTCTGCCCGTGTTTGCATCGGTCGATCCCGCTTCCCTCGCCTTCTCATTGAAATACCAGTCCGATTTGATCGCCCGCCAGCCGCGCAGGATCTGCATCTCGGCGGCCTCGACCGGATTGCCGGTCTTCAGGTACTCCTTGACCTGAATCTTCGCCGCGTAAGCCGTCAGCGGCTTCTTCAGCGTGCGGCTACGATGCTCGATGATCGCCGCCGCCAGCTCCGGCCCCAGCACGGGGCTGAGGATCTCCATGATGTCCTTGTCCATCGCTTCCTTTTGCATTCGCATCCCTTTCCGCTCGAAGCTTCTTTCGGCCTCAAACCCGCAGCCTGTGCCGGCCGGCAAAATTAACCGGGGTGCCCGGTCGGGCGGCGCGGCCGGCAAACCGCCTGGGCTTGCCGGCGGCATAATCCTGCTGGGCGGTGTCGCCCTTCTCGGCGCTGCGCAGCCGGTGGATCTCCGTTTCGACGGCCGGCACCGACATGCCGAGAATGGCTGAGATTTCGATATAGTCCCGGCCGGAGCGGAAGAGCTCGAGGGCGTTTATTTCAGTGCCTTGACAGGCTGTGGCGGTGCTCATCGCTTGATCCTCGTTCGGCTTCGACATGGCGAGATGCTGCCGGCGAAGCCGTCATTGGCCGTCTTCATTTTCGGGTTCGTTGCTGACATCAGGAGCCTGCTTTGTTGCGGAAGAAGGCTCCGGTCGTCTCTCTGGCCGTCGTCATGATGATCGCGGCCGGGGTGCTGGCGTCGCCGGGGGAGGAGCGACGACGCCAGCTGCCGATAGCCTTCAGGGAGGAGTGAGGCTGTCGGATTCGGTGACGGAGGCAGAACGGGCGACGATCGGCGTCCGCCTGATTTCCTCCGGTTTCGTCTGCCGGCCGCAATTCTCGCAATGGCGCTCGATCACCTCGGCGATCGACAGCGCCCTGCCGCAATTCGGGCAGCCGGTGTAGCACTCGTCCGGGTGCCGGGCGCGGCGCACGGGCGAAATCTTGCGAATGCTCGGCTCATTGGCGGAGCCCGGAAGTCTGGGCCGGTCGTTGGTGATTTCAGCGTTTCTCATGGCCATCAGGGTACGTAAAATACCTCGCACGTCAAGCGATTTAGGGCATTACATGTACCTTTTTTTAGGGTATAATTTATATCATGTTGAAAGATCAGGAACAATTTGAGCGCGAAGAACGCGCAAAGCGTCTGGTCATGGCCAGGAAGAACGCCGGCTTTGCCGGGCCGAAGGCGATCGTCGATCGTTTCGGCTGGAACGCCAATGTCTACAAGGCGCATGAGTCGGGCCGGAACGGCTTCGGCATCGCCGACGCGAAGAAATATGCCAAGGCGTTCAAGGTCAATCTCAACTGGCTGCAGTTCGGGACGGGCGACGCGCTCGATCCGGAAGAGCGGCCGGTCTCCGTCGCCGACGTGCCGAAGATCTCCTGGGTCAGCGCCGGCCAGCTGACCGAGCAGGCGCCGATCACCGACTTCTCGGAATTCCCGACCGTCGCCGCGCTCGATCTGCCGGACGGCGATTGGATCGCGCTCGAGGTCGAGGGCAATTCGATGAACAAGATCTCGCCGCCGGGTTCGATCATTTTTGTCAACCGCCGCGACAAGCGCCTGGCGCCGAACGCGCTTTATGTCGTCGCCGACGAGACCGGAGCTGCGACCTACAAGCGCTACCGGCCGAACGACAACCCGCCCTTCCAGCCGGCCTCCTACGAGGATGTGCCGCCGCCGGAATTCCAGGGCGCCGTCACCATCATCGGCCGCGTCCGCCGCTCGGTGATCGAGATGTGACAGCCGGATTTTCTCGAAAACACGAATTTATTCCAAGACATAGAACGCGTCATTCCCGCAAAACGCCAAGCTCTTCCAAAAAAGATTCAAGATGATCGCCGCTCCTCCCGCGCCGGCAGAATATGGTTCACTATCGTGAGCCCTGCCGAAGCAATCATCGCTTTCGGCGCCGCGCGGGCAATGCTGCATTGAGGCGAACTTCTCGCAAGGCCGAAACCGAGTCCTGCCGTCGTCGCTCCAATCGCCACGCGCAAAACGTGCGCAGCGACCTTGCGAGACTGGCACGCCTGGAAACACGCGCTTCAAGCGCAGGCAGCGAATCTTAGAGAACGCGACCGCCTCCAAGCCGGTCACCGCCGCCGCGCGCGTGTGGTATCCTCATCTCTCTTCCTCCTTTTCTCTTCCATCTCTTTCCCGTTCCTGAAGGCTGGTGAGGGAGGGTTCCGGCCAAAGCTTCCCCCTACCCCATGAGCAGAGCCCATGAAGCCGGGAGAGCATTGGCCATGTCCTGAAGGCCGGAGCCGGGATGGGACACGCGCCAGAGGGGCCATTCGCTTCGCCCTCGTCCTGATTTTCTGACAGCGCACTTAAGGACTTTCGCTTCCCGCGCCGCTGGGCTTCGTCAGCTCGGGAGTTGCACCCGGTCGCCCAATCACCGCTCACCCATACGCCTACGATTCGTACCCCGTCAATCAGAAAGGTATTTTTTATACCTCTTATGCTTGACGATATTGGGTATAATAGATACCTTCGTCTCAACACCGACATCCGGCACGAGCGAGGCGAAGCGATGCAGCATTTCCGCAAAATCGAGACCGAGCAGAGCCTAAGGGACGCCCGCTGGAATGCCGCCCGCGGGCTCGAAGACTGCGCCGCCTATATGGCCAACGAAGCCCAGCGCATGGGCGCCCTCGGTTTCGTCTATCTCAGCCGCCCCGAACATGTGCTCCGCGGCCCGTCCTGGCTGCGCGGCGCCACGGCAAGCGTGGCGGCGCATTACCGCTATGCCCGCGAGATCATGGGCATCACCGACGGCGATCAGCTTTACGCCTGAGGGAGAAACGACGATGTCCGCCGATTGCATCATGCAGGCCTTTTCCGGCTGCACCTGCCCGCCCGGGCATTGCGTGGAAAAGCCCGCCACCCCGGCGCCGGTGACCTTCGTCTCCTGGCGAATCCAGGCCCTCACCTGCCTCGCCTTCGGCCTCCTCGCAGCAATCGCCTCGGTCGCCTGGATGGGGATTTCCCTTGATTCCAACGAGCGCAAACCTATTATGACCATAAATGGTCATATCAATCGGGAGAGCGTCATGTCGACAATCAGCGTGGCAGAGGCAAAGGCCGGTTTCGCCAGCCTGGTGGACGAAGCCGCAAACGGCGAATTCGTGACGATCACCCGCCACGGCAAACCCGCCGCCGTGCTGGTGTCGGTCGAAGCAGCCGAGGCCGCGAAGAAGGCTTTGAACAAACCGCGGCCGAATTTCGGGGATTTCCTGCTGACCTTCCCGGGCGGCGTCGAACTGGAGCGGAACTCCTCAAAAATGAGGGACATCGATCTGTGACGGCTTACCTTCTCGACACGAATATCATTTCGAAGTTCGCGCCGGGCAAGGCGCCGCCCTCCGATCCGGTGCGGAGATGGTTCCACGAACAGGGGCAAGCCGATGCTCTCTTTTTATCGGCTCTCTCCGTGGCGGAGATCGAGAGGGGAATGCGCAGCCTTCACCGCCGCGGCGGCATCGAGCGGGCAAAACGGCTTTCGGAATGGCTTGATGTCGTCACCGACACATTCGGGGATCGGATATTGCCGATGGATACCGTCGTCGCCAGGATCGCCGGCGCTCTGGAAGATGAGGCGGAAAGCAAAGGCTGCCATCCCGGCCTCGGCGATCTCATCATTGCGGCGACGGCGCGGGCCTATGACCTCACCGTCGTTACCGAAAACCAGCGGCATTTCCAGCCACTCGAGGTGTCCGTCGATCTTCCGGCGGCATTCCGTCCGGCGCAATCGAATAAACCGGACGCACCACCGGTCAGGAACTGAACTTGATGTCGCTCGCCTTGGCCGCCGTTATGAAGGCGCGGCGCACCTGCTCGGGCCCGGCGGCATCGTTGAAGACGTCGAGCACAAGCAACTCGGCAGCCTTGGCCGCCGGCGTCTGCTCCGGCCAGTCATTCAGCAAGGCGTTGCCCGCCTGGACGACGTTATAGACCGTCCGGGTCTTGCCATTGATGGTGATCTTCACCGGTTTGAAGCTTCGTCGCTTGCTCATGGCCCAGTATCTCACACGGAACGCGAGTCAACGAATCACTTTGGGACTCGTTCCGGTTGATTCGGAAGCGCAGCGCAGAAAAGCTGATTCAGGCTGCGGTGATGCACCGCGCTCTCTTCAACCCTCTCGTTATAACCTTCCCGCAGAAAAATTATACCCCAAGAAAAATAGAGCCCTTTTCGCGGGTGAAGTTCAGCGTTATAATCTTTTTACCGAAAAATTATAACGCGAGAAACTCATGCGCATCCGCGAAATAGACCTGATGTACCAGACGATGCTGGCCGAACTGGGTCAGCGGTCCCTGGACGGAAGTTTCGTCGCCGAATTCCCGCTGGAGGGCCGGTTCGTCTCCGTCCCCGTCAAAGGCAGGGAATACTGGTATTTCGACCTTCCGGGCCAAGACGGCATCAAACGGTCATATGTCGGGCCGAAGAGCGACGAGGACGTCACGAAAAGGGTGACCCAATTCGGCGCGATCAAGGATGACCTCAGAAACCGCCGGCGGATGGTGGCCACTCTGACAAGAGAAGGGGGCATGAACGCACCGCCCAGGTTTACGGGCGACGTCATCGAGGCGCTTGCCAATGCAGGACTGTTCCGTCTGCGCGCGGTCCTGGTCGGAACCGTGGCGTTCCAGACCTATTCCGGCGTGCTCGGCGTTCGATTGCCGGCATCGCTGATGCAGACGGGCGATGCCGACTTCGCCCAGTTCCACTCGATCTCGACGGCTGTCAACGACAGCATTCCTCCCATTCAAGACGTCCTTGAGAAGCTGGACCCGACTTTCCGGCAGGTACCGCATCTCAACCATCCCACGCGCTCCACGCAGTTCGTGAATGCGAGAAACTACAAGGTCGAGTTCCTGACGCCGAATACGGGCAGTGACGACAATCAGCACAAGCCCGCCGATATGCCTGCGCTTGGCGGAATTTCCGCCGAACCCCTCAGGTTCCTCGATTACCTCATCTACAATCCCATCAGGACCGTGATTCTTCATAAGAGCGGCATCGCGGTCAATGTTCCCGCTCCGGAGCGTTACGCAGTCCACAAGCTGATCGTCGCCTCACGGCGGCAGAATGACGACAACGGCATGCTCAAGCGCGAAAAGGACGTGCAGCAGGCATCCCACCTTTTCGAAGCGATGGGCGCGACACGCCGCCATTCCGATCTTGCGCTCGCCTATTGCGAGGCCTGGGAACGCGGTCAGTCGTGGCGTGACGCCATGACGCGCGGCCTGTCGTTGATGCGGCCTGCTCGCCGCGAACAACTGATGTCCACCCTCGCCGAAGGCATGGCGGAAATCGGCGAAGATCCCGTTCGTTACCGCGTTTAAGTGAGTCATGACGGATCGAGTTGGTAATCACGTGAACATGCGCGTCGTCGCCATGCCATATTCGGCTTCCAGGTAATCCTCAAACCAACATACCCGGTAACAAACGTGCCAGAGCAAATCAAAAGCAGCGACCAATTTACCTGGACATATGCCCTGTGGCTGTTGCCGTTTCTGGGACCGAATTGGGTTTATTGGCTTGCTCCCCAGTGGGACTGGGGGACGATCGATCTGATCGTCTTTTTCATAACGCTGATCGCCATCGCAGGCTCCCTCTGCTTCAATCTGGTGCTGCGGCGCTGGCGGCGCGTTCTGTCTCTGCTGACGGCGCCCCTGCTGCTGCTCGTCTGCCTTCATCTTATCGCCACTGCCGGGATGATGCCCGACAGCGTCCGGTTTGCGCTGACCAAGCAAGCCTATCTGGCAGAGATCAAACGAGCCGATCATTCGGACGAAGGGCAGCGCTTCCGGACATTCGCATGGGACGATACGTTCAGGCATAAAACCTACTCGACGCTCGTCTATGATGAGAGCGATGAAATTGCCTTGCCCAAAGGCGAGCAATCCGCAGCCTGGCTACAGCGCCTGCAGACGTTCTGTTCGGAAAAAAAGAAGGAATGCGTCACTCTCGACCCTGGTCCGGACGAGTTCATCAGCGTCAGCAAGATCGGCGAACACTTCTATATTCTGGACAACAGCCTGCCGGCCGCGTTTCCTTAAGGCATTCCAAAACGAAAAACCCCGCCGAAGCGGGGTTTCTAGCTGGTCGGAGTGGAGTGATTCGAACACTCGACCCCCACGTCCCGAACGTGGTGCGCTACCAGACTGCGCTACACTCCGTGACCAGCGGCGCTTCTATAGAACAGCCTATCTGGTTGCACAAGCGCCAAATTTCAAAAATCCGAGGGAATTTTTGACGGGTTGATGACAGGGGCCGCAATGGGCCGTTGCTGCAAAAAGACACACCCCGGGCAAATCGAACGGAAGTGCAAAAGGGGCAATTTTCTTTTGCCGGGTTCCGCGCTAAAGGGCTCGCCGGGACAGGCGAAACCGCCGCGACGGCGGCTTCGCAGCCAATGCGTCAGAGATCAGGGACGACACGATGAAACTCCGCACCATCACCGCGGCCGGGCTTGCCATTGCGCTTGCCGGATGCACGACCATTCCTTCCGCCGGCAATCCGATCGAGGCCCGCTGGGTCGGCAAATCGGCCGGCATCTTCTTCGCCGCCTACGGGCCGCCGATCAGCGACCGCGAGGAAGGTGCGAGCACCATCTATACCTGGCGCGGCGGCTACAAGAACGTGCGCATTCCGGCCAAATATGCCGAGGGCGCCGACGGCAAGCGCGGCAAGCAGATCGCCGCCGCCCGCACCGCCTATCTGCGCTGCCACGCGGAAATCACCACCAATTCCGATTACACGATCCGCGACATCCGCACCGTCTCCGACATTCCCGGCGTCAACGGTCCGTCCTACTGCGCCGAGTTCCTGGCGCCCGAACAGAAGTAACGGACGGCTCGTCCGGCATATGGAGACAGGCGGCCCAAGTGCCGCCTGTTTTCGTTTGGGCTTCTGACGGTTTCTGCGTCGGGGATTGCCTCAGAGCATCCGCACCAGGGGCAGCCCAGGGTCGATACGGGTCATCAGGTCAAGCGCATAGGCGGCGCGCAGCAGATGATCGGCACGGCTGCGGCCGGGGGCGGCGGCAAGCTTGACGAGGAGCGCGCCGGCCAGCGCAAGACCCGCTTCATCGAGCTTCCGGCCCAATGCTTCCATGCGCTGCAGCCGCTCGGGATCTTCCATCCGCCCGCCAAGCTCGGCGAGCGCCAGGATTTCGTCGAAGGCGGCCGAGACCAGCCTGAGGCTTGCCGCCTGCGGGCGCGCCATCGCCTCGAAGCGCCCCTCGCCTGCCGGCCGGCGCTCGGCCAACCCCGATAAGGTCAGGCTTTTGGTCAGACGCGACAGCAGGCTCGGCCTTTGCGTAATCGCCGCCGAGGGCGGCGGCGGCAGGTCCAGCATGGTCAGCCTGTCGGCGCCGAATCCCACCGGCGAGAGCACGATTTCGGCGCCGCGGGCAACGGCCAGAACCGAAAGCAGCGACGGCTGGCGGGCGCTGATGGTCCCGAGCAGGGCGAAATTGGCCTCCAGCCGGTCGTCGCCCTCGATTTCCAGCTCCAGCCAGCGCCCCTCGCCGTCCTGCACCGGCCAGCGTCCGACCTGCGCCACGCCGTCGAAACGCAGCGGCCCGAAGCGCGCCGGACGCAGGATCAGCGGCTCGGCGCGGCGGGGCGGGGCGGCGAGCTTCGGTCGGAAGGCGCGCGCCAGGCGCGTCGCGCATTGGCTCCAATCGTCGATGACGACGCCATCGATCCTGGCGGTTGCCGCCTCCCAGCCGGCTTCCAGCAGCTCGGCCCGGCCGCTGCCGGTGTGCAGGCGGCCATCGCCGCTGACAGCAGCCCCCTCGAGGCGAAAGGCACTGCCGGCGATTGCCGCAAGCGAGCGGCCGAAGACGGTTTCGCCGGTCGCGGCATGACTTGGCGTAAAGCCCGGATCGCTGCCCGGCGCACGCGCCAGTGTCGCGCTGAAGCTTCGCCCGTCGGCTGCGAGATAATAGCCGGTGACGCCGCGCGCGCCGCTTTCGCTCTGCCACAGGCGCAAGCCGCAGCCGACGAGATCGATTGTTTCAAGCGGCTGCGGCGCTTGCCCCGCCGCACCGAAAAGCAATGGCGCGTCGGGAGCGGCCTGAAGCGCCTGCGTCAGCGCATAGGCGCGCGCCAGCATGACGAGCAGCTCGGCCGGATCGGCGGCATCCAGCCGCTCGCGCCGCCGCCGGATCATCGCGGCGATGGTGCGAAACTCGCCGGCAAGCCGCGGCATTGCCTCGGCGCGCGAGGAGAGCACCAGATCGCCGATGCGCTCTTCGAGGCCGGCAGGCGCCTTCGACAACGCCTGGCGGGCGGCATCGCAGAGCAGCGCCGCCGCCTCTTCGAGCACGCCGGACGGCAGCTTTTCCGGCTCTTCCAGTGCTTGGCCGCTAGCGGCGCCGCTCTCGACCGGGCCGCGCACCGCAAGGAGGGCGGCGGCATGCAGCGTGGCGCGCTGCGAGGCCGCAGCCTTGGAGATCATGCCGGCCGGGCCGCCGCCGGCTGGATAGAGCACCTGGGGATGGTCGCCAAGCTGAATGCGCACGGCATTGGCGCTCGTTTCGATCCTGACCGCATCCGCTTCGAGGGCGGAAAGCAGCGTTTGCGCCTTGATATAGGCAGCGCGGCCGAAGGCGCGGGCGATGGCATCCTCGCCGAGCGCAAGGATTTCCGCATGCGCATCCGCAGCAGCCGCCGCCGGGGCCAGCTCGCTTCCGGCTGTCACAGGCGCATCGGCCGAGGCTCCCTCCCCGGCATCGCGGATGACCAGGATGCCGGCCAGGATGTGCCGGCAAAGGCCGGTCGCCGGGCAACTGCAGCTTGCCTGGGAAAGCGGCCCGGCGGAAAGCCGCACGCTCTCGCCATCGGCTTCGGCGAGCGCCGTTCCGCCCTCCCAGCCGCTCAGGCGCACCAGGCCGGCCTCGACGTCCCGGCGGGCGCGGCGCAGCAGGCCCTTGGAGGAAGCCGCCTCCAGCAGCGCGTCGCCGAGAGCCGCGGCATCGAACCTTGCGGCATTTTCGCTCCTGGGCCCGCTCACCTGATATGCCCCGCAACCCAGTCGGCGAAATGCTCCGGCGTCAGCGCGGCGATTTCCATGCCGGCATCGACGAGGCGGGCTGCCGTATCCCGGTCATAGGCCGGCCGGGCCGCCTCATCGAGAGCGGCAAGGCCGAGCAGCTTGACCCGGGCGCCGGCAAGCCGGCGGACGGCGGCAAAGAGCGGCGCCGGCGGCGCGCCTTCGCAAAAATCGGAGACCAGCACGAAGATCGTGCGCTGCGGCTCGGCAATATGCGTCGCCTCGCAATAGGCGACCGCCCTGCCGATATCGGTGCCGCCGCCGAGCTGGACCGACATCAGCACGTCGACGGGATCGCCGACCTCGTCGCTGAGGTCGACCACCGACGTGTCGAACAGCACGAGCTTGACGGTTACCGCCGGCAGCGTCGACAGTATCGAAGCCATGACGGCGCTATAGATCAGCGAGGTCGCCATCGATCCCGACTGGTCGATGCAGAGCACGATCCGCCAGGGCAGATGCCGGCGGGCGGCGGCATGGAAATGCAGATGTTCGGCGATCAGCACACGCCGCTCTTGATCCCAGTTCTTCAGGTTCTTGCGGATCGTCTGGTTCCAGGCGATGTCGCGGGCGCTCGATCGGCGCGCCGTCGTCTCGCCGCGCCGCCTGGCGCCCGATAGCGCCCGGCTCGTCTGCAGGCGAAGCCGCTTGCTGAGTTCCTCGACGACGCGTTTGGCGACCTCGCGGATCTTGGCCGCGATGACGGGATCGGAACGGCCGCGATGGGCAAGCAGCGCGGCCAGCAGCGACGGATCGGGATTGAGCTCGGCGAGCGCCTTCGGATCGTCGAGAAGCTCGGTCATGCCGAACCGGCCGAGCGCATCTTTCTCCACCCGCTCCAGCACCGATTTCGGAAACAGCGAGCGCATCTCGCCATACCATTCCGGCAGCGTCATCTGAGACGGCTCCGTGCCGCCCTTGCGGTTCTTCTTGTCCTCCGGCCCGCCGGTGCGGATGCCGCGGCGGCGATAGGATTCGCCGTAGACGCGTTCCAGCACGGCGTCGCGGCGGGCGTCGGCGCCGCTGCAGCAGCCGGAAAGCTGGCGCTCGGCGAAGCGGCCGAGCACCAGGCGCCAGCGGCGCAGGCTCTCCCGCGACGTCTTCCGGTCGTCTTGCTGATCGCTCATGATGCCGGCTCCTCCAGCCAGGCGCCAAGCCCGTCCGCCCACACCAGCTCGGCAAGCGTGGCGTTGAGGCGGGCATTGGCCAGCATTTCGGCCTCGGTCGGGCCGCCGGAAAAGCGCGGCGCCAGATCGAGGGAGGTGCCCTTGGCCTCGGCGATGACGGCGGCGAGCGCGTCGGTCTCATCGGGCCCAAGAGCGGTGAAGGCAAGGCGCAGCGGCGCCAGCACCTCGATGAATTCGGCCTCGTCGAGGCCGGCGAGCACCAGATCGAGTTTGTCCAGAAGGGCCGGCGTGCGCTTGAGCAGCGCCGGCTGCACCGCCAGCAGGCCGGTCAGCGGCTCCACCCGGGCGGGCGGGGCGCCGACGCCGAATTGCAGCGGGCCGATGATGCGGGTCGAAAGCGCCGCAGCGCTCACCCGGCCCGACATATGGGCGATCGCGGCGACCGCGCCCGCCGCCCGCGGCGCCAGATCGCCGTCGAGCAGGGCGCCTATGCCTTCGTCGAGAAGATCGAGATCGAGCCGCTCTTCGTCATCGCCGGCCGCAGCGCCGGCCTCGGCGATCTCGTTCAGCGTCGCCAGCGCTTCGACATAACGCGGCACATCCTCCTCCTTGGCGCCTTCCAGGTCGGGCAAGAGATCGATGGCGCGGCGATAGGCGGCAAGGCGCAGCGCATCCGGGCCTGGCATGCCGGCAAAACCGAGGATCTTGCGGCCGCGGCGAAGATTGTCGAGCAGCGACAGGCAGAGCGCGACCCGGCCGAAATCCGGGTCGGCGGCAACGGCCGGGCCGATCGCCGCCATCAGCGCGCCGCAGGAGCCGGCAAGCCCGGCCTGGCCGGCGATCATCAGCAGGCGGATCGCGGCAAGGGCGTTGCGCGCCTTGCCTTCCTCGCCGAGCGCCTCGACGCTGCGCGACAGCACGGCGTCGGCCGCACGCTCGATCGTATCGCCGTCGATCGACAGCGCGACCAGCCGGCTTTCGACGGCCGGCGACCACCGATAGGTCCATTCCTCGAAAAGCACGTCGGTGGCGGTGCCGCCCACCCAGTCCGGCCCGCGCATGCAACGGCCGAAGCCGGTGCCGAGCAGCGACATGGCATGCAGGAAGCGGCTGGCGGCGAGATGCCGGGGCTTGCGGTGGATATCGAGCAGGCGGCTGCGCTCGGTGCCGTCCTCGATGCGGAAACCGAGCGCGCGGGCCCGGCGGCGCACCGCCTCGACCAGCGGCGGTGCGCCGGCGCCGCGCGGCACCTCGCCGATGCCCTCGCCGGCAAGCTCAGTCAACAGCACCTCCATCAGCGGCGAGCGATCGCGCGGATCTTCCCCCTTCACCAGGCAGGAGCGCGCCGCATCGATGATCTCAGCCCGCCCCGGCCCCGGCAATCCGCGCAGATCGGCAAGCGCCCTCGCCTGGGCGACGGTCGCGACCAGCGAAGGCAAAGGCGGCGTGAAATTCGGCCGGTCGCGGCGCAGACGCGCGGCAAGCGCCAGCACCACATCCGTCGCCGTCTCGGTGAAGGGGTCGTCATGGCCTTCGCCGACCTGCAGCTGCAGCCGCTCGTACCAGTGTGGCGAGGGCATGCCGGCGCCGTAGCCGTTGATCCGGTCGAGGTGATCATGGGTGTAGCGGATCAGGTAGGATTTCGTGCGGACGGGCGTATTTGCCTCCGGTGCCGTGCCGCTCGCCTCCGCCGGCGGATCGATCAGCACGGGCGTGTGAAAGCCGCCGGTGACGACGGCGATCGGCCCTTCGCCGGGCAGGAGCGCCGCCTTCGCCATATCGGCGCGCATGCAGGCTTCACGGGCCAGCGTGTCGTCGGCGGCGATCTCGGCGGCTGGGGTGGCAAGCCGCGACAGGGCGCAGTGAATGCCGACATCGCGGAAAAAGCCGCGCCAGTCCTTTTCCCCGGCGCGGGATTCGAACAGCCTGTCCCAGGCCTCGTTGAAATCGCGCACGCCGAGCCGCTTCACCAGGCCTTCGGCATAATCGGAATAGGCAAGCTGACCCTCATCGGTCAAAAGCGCCGGCGCGGTCTCCTGCCCGCCCGCCGCCTGCCCCTCGCCGTCTTCGCCTTTCCTCTCCTTTCGGGCGGCGGCTAGGCGGGCGCCGCTTTCGCGGTCGGCGGCAAGGACCGGGCAGCCGGTTTGCCCGGCGAAACGGAGTGCGGCCCATTCCGGTGACGTGGCCGAGAAGGGCCAGTAGCCCACGGGAAGGCGCTCGTCGGACGGGCTTTCGCCGTCGGCGACGGAAACGATGGCGATCGGCAGCCTGATATCGGGATGCGACAGGAGCGGCAGCAGGCCGGAAAAATCGGACGGCATTTCCAGCACGATGGCGCGCGGGCGGATTTCGGTGAGCGCGGCGGTCAGATGAAGCGCGCAGGCCGGGCTGTGGTGGCGGATGGGGAAGAAGAAAAACCCGCCTTCGCCCGACGTCAGCCGCTCTCCATAGGCCGCAAAGGCCTCGCGTTCTGCCGCCTCCGCCTCCATTCAGTCGAGCCTCAGGGCGCGCGCCGCCTCATAGAAGGAGCGCCAATCGCCGCCTGAGCGGGCGCGGTCCTTGACGACGTGATCGACATAGGACTTGAACTTGCGGCCGTCTTCCGGATCGTCCTTCAGCACGATGCCGCCGATCTGCCGGGCAAGATGGGCGCCCGTCACCATGCCGTCGCCGAGATAGGCGGCTTCGAGGGCTGCCGCATGCGCGACATTGACCGCCTCGGCCGTCGACATGACGGCGGCCGGCTTCTGCAGCGTGACGCCCTCGGCGGTGCGCCCGGCTCTGAGTTCCTGGAAGCAGGAGACGAGGATGGCAAGAGCCGCCTCCGACAGCTCGGGCTTGACGCCTGTCGGCGCCAGGCGGTCGGAAAGACGGCGGCGGATCAGCTCGCGTTCGAAGGCGGGATCGGAGATCGGGTGCACGGTTTCGAAATTGAAGCGGCGCTTCAAGGCGCTCGACATTTCGCTGACGCCGCGGTCGCGCAGGTTCGCCGTGCCGATAATGTTGAAGCCGGGTGCAGCGCGCACGATGGCGGCATCGCCCAATTCCGGAATGGCGATCATCTTTTCCGACAGGATGGAGATCAGCCCGTCCTGGATCTCCGGCGGGCAGCGTGTCAGCTCCTCGATGCGCATGACGAGGCCGGCGCGCATCGCCTGCAGCACCGGCGAGGGCACTAGAGCCTTTTCGCTCGGGCCCTCGGCGATCAGCAGCGCATAGTTCCAGCCATACCGCAGATGCTCTTCCATCGTGCCGGCCGAGCCTTGCACGACGAGACGGGTGGAGCCGGTGACGGCGGCGGCCAGAAGCTCGCTCAGCATCGATTTCGCCGTGCCGGGTTCGCCGACAAGCAACAGCCCCTGCTCGCCCATCAGGCTGACGATCGCCCGCTCGACGAGCGCATCGTCGCCATAGAATTTGCGCGATATGCCGAGCGCGGCATCGCCGAGCACGAAGGAGCGCACCGCCCGCGCCGACAGCCGCCAGCCCGGCGGACGCAGCCCCTTGTCGGTCTCGGCGAGCCTGGCGAGCTCGGCCGCATGGAGGATTTCCGTCGCCGGACGAAGTGCTGACTGATCCATCTTCACCATCCGGCCTTCTTTTCCCAAGCGGCATCGAAGCCGGTGCCCTTGTCGGCAATGGCGCGCAGATCGTTCCATGTTTCGCTGAGCAGCACCGGCGGCACCTTGGCAAGCGGCGTCTCACCGCCATAGGCCACCCGGCCGCCCGGCTGGATGCGGGCGAAGCGCATCTCCGTCAGCGCCTTCGGCACGCGTTCACTTTCGCCGATATAACTACCGGTGAATTCGATGATGGCGGCAATGCCGCAATCGCCGAAGCTCTTCTCATAGGTGTAGAAGCCGGCGCCATCCTCGACCGGCCCTCTGATATAGCCGAGCCCCTCGGCGGCCGAGCGCAGCGTCAGATTGTCGATCATCCAGCCCTTGCGGTCGTCGATGCGCTTGGCATCCGGCTTCTCGCCGGAGAGGACCGGCCGGTCGAGCTGCTCGAACAGCGGCTTGACCTCGTAGTCGGCCAGATGGACTTTCCAGGCTTTCGCACCCGCCTCGCCGAGGCTGGCGCGATGGGCGATCGAGATGCCGGCAAAGTCTTTGAGAACGACGGGCGCATCCTCGGCATCGGTGAAAGTGCCGTCGTCGAGCGCGCGGAAGCTTGCGATAATCTTGCCCTTGTCGTCATGGCCGGCCAGAATCAGGCGGCGCAGCAGCCGGCCGACGATCGGATGGGCGAGCAGGAAGGTTTCGAAATCCTCGCGCGGCCAGATGCGGGCGGCGCACATGGCCTCGTAGAGACGGCCGCTCTGCAGCTCCACCGTCTGCTTCAGCTCCTTCTTGGCGCTGGAAAGCAGCTTCTTTGCCTCTTTCGCCTCTTCCGCCTCCTCGGGATCGGCCGGGGTCGGCAGCGAAGCGATCGGCTTGCCGTCGGGATTTTCGAGGATGAGCTTCATTTCCTCTTTGCCATTCTTGGCCGCTTCGGCGACGAGCCGGGCGCGATAGAGGCGCTCGCCGATCGGCAGTTCGAGGAAGCCGTCCTCATCGATGCCGGCAGAAGGGATGGTGCGGTCGCCGAGCTCGGCCGGCGTCCAGCCTCGACCCTCGGCAAAGGCGGTGATCAGCTCGCCGGCATATTTGCGCATGCCCGGCTGCTTGTGGCGCTGCGAGGCGATCAGCACGAGCTGCAGCACCTGGGGGACCGGGTTTGCCATCAGCGCGTCGATCAGCGCCCGGCACTGGTTCGGCCGCTTGCCGTGCTCGCGCAGGTAACGCTTGGCGAGAAGCGTGGTCTCGGCCGGCGGCGCGAAACGGGCGAGCGCCAGCAGGCCGCGATGATCGAGGGCGCTGTTCAGGTAGATCGCCAGCTTTTCCCGGCGCAGCTCGGCGAAGGCCAGTTCCTCGGTAAAATCCTTGCGCCACTTCTTGGAATAATCGTAGCGCTGCTTGGCATTGGCGGCCGCATAGGCATTGGCCTCTTCGCTGGTCGGGCGCTGCGTGTCGTAGGAGATGAAGGCAGCGACGATCGCCGCTCCCAGCCGCTCGGCATCCCTGCGGTCGAGGCGTTCGAGCGCCATGTGGATCAGCGGGTCGCCGCCCGGCATTTTCAGCTTGTGCGACCGGGCGAACCACCAGCGCACCAGCACGGCCGAGACCTCGCGACCATCTGCCCAATGCAGCACCGGCAGGTTTTCGGCATCAAACAGCGGGGAATAATCGACCTTGGTTGATGCGAGCCCCTTTTCGGCCTCGGCAATCAGCGCGTCCTCGGCGAAAAAATCGGAGGTATCGTCGCCGCAGGCGGCAAGGGCCGAAAGGGCCGCCGCCTTGACCGCGACGGATTTCTCTTTGGCAATGGCTGCGCGCAGCGGCGCGATGGCATTGGCGTCCCGCCGTTCGGCCAGCCAGCGGGCGGCGGCAAGGCGCTTGCCTTCCGGGCCGGCCGTCAGCATCGGCGTGATCAGCGGCGTGAGATCGTCGACCTCACGCAGCAGGTGGCGGGCAAACTCGCGCTGGCGCACGCCGGCCTGCAGGGCGCGATCGGCCACCAGCGGGAAATAGCGGCGCGGCAGCTTTGGAAAGAAGCGCAGCCAGGAGAAAATGAAATCCTCGGTCCAGCGCTCCTTCAGGCCGTCGCCGGCAAGGGCGGCGTCGATCGCTGCAAAATTCTCGGCCAGCAGCGGCCAGACATTGGCCGGCGCAGGCTCTTCGATCAGCTCTGAAATGTTGACATAGGCCTTGTCGAAAAGCGCGCCGCCCATATCGGCGAAGGACGGCGCCCCGGCAGCGGCTGCGATGTCGGCGAGAATCCGCATATCGGCGCCGGCCCTGATGCGGGCAACGATCTCATGGTCGGGTCCGCGCACCCAATAGTTCTGCACGCCGAGCACGGTGCGCAAAATATGCTGCCAATGGCGCCCATCGGTCGCCTGGAAAAGCAGCCGCGACAATGCCTCGAAGGAAATGTCGGCGCGGGAGAAAATCGCCTTCAGCCCGCTGCCGTGCACCTGGTTCCGCTGCCGCTCCCAGTGAGAACCGCCCTTGTCGTCGATTGCGGTCCAGACCTCCCGCCGCTGCGCCTCGGTCAGGCGACTGCCGGACATGGCGGCGGCGATGTGCTTGGCAACCGCCGGGTCGAACGGCGCCGCAAAGGGGCGCGCCGGCCGCTGGTTCCACTCCTTGCCCGGCGGCGTCTGGTCATAGTCGATGCGGGCGGCCGCATTGACGTCGGAAAGCAGCTTGCGGAAGGCCTCTTCCAGGTCGGCCGGCAGCGGCATTTCATTGCCGGAGGCGGCCGGCGGCGCGGCAACGAAACTGCCGTCGATCGCGACATAGCCGTCGGCATGATCGGCCTGGCCGTCTTCGACCGGCCCGGCGGCGCCTGCGGCATAGGTGGCGCGGATCGTTCCGATCGCTGCAATCACCGTATTGGATTTTTCCTGGCCTTCGTGCTTTTCGAGGATCGGCAGGCACCGCTCGCGCAGCGATGCGGCGAGGATATTGACGCCGGCGAGCCGCTCGTTCGCCTTGCGGGAGGCGAGAAGCGCCTCGGCCCTGGCCTGGACCTTCTCTGCGTCAGCCGCTTTCAGCGCATTGGCGGCTGCATCCCGGACGGACTTGGCGCCGTCGCTGGCCATAGCGAAGGCGAGATCGAAGAAATGCGGGTCCCGGTCGATGAGGCCGTTCTGGCCGATGAAGCTGATCATGGCCTCGCGGCCGCCTGCCGCAAGGCCGCCGATCGCCCTGGCCGCCTCCTCCGGCATGGCGGCGATTGCCTCGGCAAGGCCCGGAAGCTTCAGCATCCGTTGGGTCAGATTTCCGTAAGGCACGTCACCGTCGGCAAAGGTGCAATCGATCAGCGGCGCGACCGAAGGAGCAAGGCCGGCGGCCGCCATCATCTCGAGCATGCGCTCGGCGGTGAGATAACCCAGCGGATCGCCCTTTGCAGACATGCGCGAATCGAAAAGATGGCTTGCCACGCGCAGCCAATGCGGCGACCGATCGCTGCCGGGAAAGTTCCAGGGCCGGTTCTGCTGACAAAACTCGCTGTGCAGCAGCAAGTAGCGATGGAGCGCTGCGGCATCGAACCCTTCGAGGCCGAACATCACCCGTTCCCTTGCCTTGCTGCGCTTCTCCACTTCCGCCTTGTTTTTCCAATCATCGGCACTGGCGAGAAAAGCGTTGTGAAGCCTGATGCGGAATTCGTCCTTGGGATTCTTCAGAAGGTTCCTCAAATGAAGCACGCTCGCGTCGCCGGCGCTCGACAGCACGAAGCCGGCAAGGGCCTTGCCGAGCCCCTTCTCCACCGCCTCGAAGGAGGCGAGGTCGGCGACGACGGCGTCCCTGTCGTTCACAGTCAGTCCGCTTCTGCCGCGGTCGCCATCCGCGTCGGAACGACCGCGCAGCAGCCTCTTCAATCCCTCAACGAACATCGTCAGTCCCTCCTCGCTCGCCCTCCTCACCGGCATTGCCCTCAGCAATGACGGGTAGCCGAGTCTTTCAGTTCACGCGTCTTGGATGGTGCCGAGGCCAGATGGCGTTTGTCGGAAAACAGGGGCAGCGCTGGCATCGAGCATGGGCGGCAATCCGAAATTTCTTCTACAAATTAAACCCGTAAGCCATCGGTCTTTATGACGGTGCCCTAGGGAGTTGCGTTGGTCTCTTTTCAACCGTCAACACGTTGGCCCGCCTCACACCAAGGGCTAGGCAAACAGTCATGGTCCGAAGCGCAAACTTACCGGCCTCGGCAAAAAATGCAACCACTGGATGATTGTAGTGAATGCGGCGATTGAAGGATATTCGACCGTCACAAGAGTCGTCACATGAGCGAGCCTATCCAAATCCAGCCTGCGCGACGTGACGATGCGGCGGAAATTAGTGAGCTTGTGCGTCACACGATCCGCGTCAGCAATTCGGTGGACTATCCGCTCGACATCATCGAACGGGTCGCCAGCAATTTTTCTAAAGAAGCAGTCCTCGGATTTATCGCGAACCGTGACGTTTGGATCGCGCGCAAAGATGGTCCGATCATCGGCACCGCCAGCCTTGACGGGAACACGGTTCGCACCGTGTTTGTTTCCCCAGCGGCCCAAGGACAAGGTGTCGGCGCGCGTCTTCTGGAGGCTGTGGAAAGCGCTGCCCGTTATAAGGGAATAGGCGTGCTGCGTGTCCCGGATTCCCTGACCGCGCATGCCTTCTATTCCCGTCACAGCTACACCGACCTGCGGGAGCTTCTGCACGGCTACGAGCTAACATTCCTGATGGAAAATCAGCTCGTGTAAGTGGGATATCCGCCGGCAACAGGCCGAGGCCCGCTGCCGCGCGTTCGCTATCGTTTGCCTTTCGCCGCTGGGGCCGACACGGTTCGAGCAGCTGTTGAAAATCGCTGCCCGCCGAGCCGGCCGATTGAGCTCAGCCCTCCGCCGGCCCGTAGAGGCCGAGCTCATCGAGAAGCGCGCGCTGGCGGTCGGCGTTTTCGACCAGGAGGCCGGTGTAACGCTCGACGATCCGCGCGCGGTGGCCGGGATCGGAAACGGCCGACAGCGCGCCGGTGATGGCGGCGATCCTTTCCGAGACCTGGCGCAGTTCCTCGAGCAGTTCCGCCTTGCGGCCGGCTTCAGCCACGACCTGCTTCGTCACCTTGCCGATGCCGGCCGGCGTGCGGCTGCCGCCCGAGACGTAGCCTCCCGGCAGGTCGCCCTTGAGATTGACGACGGATTTGAAGCGGATGACATCGAAGATCTGGTCGACCGCCTGCCTGGCGCCGGTCACCCGCGAGGGGTGGTCGGTATCGGCGGCGGCATGCGGCAAGAGCTCGAGCTTGCCCTTGTGGCGTTCCTCGAGCGGCAGGTAGGGCAGCATCGGGCCGCTGAGCCTGCCGGTCGCCGCATCCCTGAAGAGATCGGCGTCGATCGCGGCATGGGCGATCTTGCCGGAGGACAGTGCTGCGTCGAGCGCACCGGTATCGACCACTTCGCCGCGGTCGTAATTGACGAGCACGGCGCCGTCCTTCATGGCGCCGAACACCTTGGCATCGACGGTGCCGGCATTGGAATAGGTGCCGGTCGCGGCATCCAGGCGGCCGAGGCCGATATGGACGGAGAGCACGTCGGCGCCGCTTGCCGCTTCGACCGGGCTTGCGGCATAGTCGAAACCTTCCGCCTCGATCCAGCGCCTGTGATGCTCACGGGCATAGATCGCCACTTTCATGCCGAAGGCCCTGGCGAGCTTGGCGACTTCACGGCCGATATTGCCGTAGCCGAGAACGGCAAGCGTGCGGCCCTCGAGCTTGGCCGTCGGGAAATCCTTGAGCTGGCGGCCGGTATCGAAATCGCCGCCGGCGACCATGCGGTGCAGCCGGTCGACCGGCAGGTCGGGCACGACCTTCAGGATCGCCTTGAAAGCCATCTGGGCGGTCGCGCGGCTGTTGATGCCGGGCGTGTTCATCAGCGGCGCCTCGCCGCCCTCGCCATTGCCGCCGCCCCACGAGGCCGAGCCCATATTGCCGGTGCCGGCGCCGATGCGCACGCCGCCGAGCGGAAAGATTGAGGCCTTCGGGATGAAGGTCGCCGCCGCGATCAGCGCGTCGTATTGGCCCCTGTCGGTCTGCGGCAGGATCTCCGTCTCGGTGCTGAGGTTCGGCTGATAGAAGAAATGGATGCGGCCCTTTTCGAGGCTGGCGCGATCGCCGAGCGGGCCGAGATGGAAGACCCCGCCCTTCTCCTCAATATAGGCCTTGACCTCGCTATAATCGGGCTCGCCGTCGGCGCCGAAGCGCAGGCCGACGAGATCGGCGATCAGCACCGTATAGGCGCGGTTCGGATCGTCCTTGCGCACGGCGCCGTCGGCCTTGGCGGGCGCCTCGAAGGTGACGCCGTGTTTGGCTAGCTCCTCCTCGAGCACGACGATCTTGGCTCTGAGATAGGCATATTGCAGGTTTTCCAGGAGCGCCACGACATCGTCGGGCTCGCGGATGCCGCCGACCCAGGCGCGGTAGTCGCCCGGCGTGCCCGGGAAGGCGTTGACATAACGGGCGGCGTCGAGGCCGGGCTCGTATTCGCCGTTCGGATGGGTGATGCCCTCATAGCCGAGCAGCTGTTTCGAACGGGCGATGATGCGGGCGTGGATGCCGGCATCGCTGATGTCAGCGTCCTCGACCTTCAGCAGCGTCACCGCCGCGCCGCGGCGCTCGGCATCGGCGACTGCAAGCGACAGCAGCGGATGCGACTTGACCCATTCGTCGATCACGGCGCGGTTGGCGGCGGAGCGGCGGTTGAGCTCGACGACCGAGCCGACCCGAGCCTCCGACTGCAGCAGGCCGAAGGTGGTCTCGGCAAAGGCGAGCGCGCTATAGGTGTTGATGACGCCGCCGAGCATACGGTCTTCGGCCGGATCGTAGAACGGGCCGGCATCGACGGAGCGCTTGGCCGAAAACGGCTGGCGCGGATCGATCGGCGGCGCGATCTTCAGCTGCCGCGGGATCGCCCAGGCGGGATCCTGCTGGTTCTTCTCGATCAGCGCCAGCGCATGCGGCGTGAAGGAGGCGACGAAATAGCCGGAGATGCCGCCGATCGCCTTCTGGAACGGCATGAACAGGCAGCATTTCGCCATGACGGCGCTGACCAGTTCCGGCTCCCACGGCATGGCGCCGAGCATCGAGGTGGCGTCGAACACCGCATGGCGGTTGGCCGGATCGCCATCGAGCCAGTTCAACAGCTCGTGGATTTCGCCGCTGGTATAGGCATTGGCCCCAGTCGTCTCGTGGCCGACGCCGACGAAGATCGATACGCCGAGCGCCGTCAGTTCGGCCGCCGTCGGGATCACGCCTTCAGAGGCGGCAAAATGGATGCGGCTCTCGCAGCCTTTTTCGGCGAAACGCTGCATCTCGATCAGCTGTGTGGCCCAGGACTGGCGGAAGAAGCCGGCGGCCTTCGACGGATCGCTCTCCGGCCGCGGCGTATCGACATAGACGCGCTGGCCGGCATCGTTGGCATTCATCAGGTGCTGGATGCAGACGGTGAAGCCGCTATGGCCACCGCCGAGACCGACCGCCATGCGGTTGACCTTCGGGAAGCCGAAATAGCGATGGATCGCCCGCATCATGTCGGTCAGGATCTTGTCGGCGGGATAGCCGCGATGCATGCTGCGGGAAATCTCGGCCGTGGTGAAACCGCCGATATCGTTGCCCCGGTCGTCGAACTTGCGATAGGTCTTCTCGATCCAGGCGTCGAAGGCGATGCGCCGCAGGCGGCTGTCGACCTCGTCGGCCGTCGCATCGGTGATCGGCCCGACGCCGAAGAACGGGTTGGACGGCAGTTTCGGCGCGCCCGACGCGGTCTGTCGAAGGGCGCTCAATCGCTGTTGCTGCATCTGCGCGATATCTGTCATTGCCTGCCTGTCTCTGTCCGGAGCTGAAGTTGCCTTCATGGTGAAGCGACTGTTCCGGCAAGACAACCTCATATGCGCCGAACGACAGGCGAAACGCGTCATCGGCGCTGCTGCCGTTCATTTGTGGTGCGATTGGCAGCGGGCCGCGAGGCTCTCTCCTGCGAGGGAGATCGGCGAGTGGTCGCCGTCTTGTCAGTTGAAACGAAGCGCCCGCCCGCATGGCTCCTCAGCTCGAGCCCGAGGACGACAGAGGGTGAGGAGTGCGGGCGGCACGGGCCGCAGCTACGCCAAAGCGACCATCAGGACGGTTTCAGGGGATTGGCGCGCCAAAGGCATCGGCGCGCTTCTTTCCTCTTCGGCGAGCATCCTGATCCAGTCGCGCAGCGATAGCGCCGCGGCAGGAAGCTCGCGGGTGTTGTTCCAGGTGAGATAATAGGCACCGGGGTCGGCAACGACCAGATCGGTGAAGCGCGCCAGATCCCCCTTTTCGACCAGGGGCCGACGAGACGGTGCCATCCGACGACCAGCCCCTGGTCGGCCATCGCCGCCTGGAGCGCGACGCTGAATTGCCGAACCGTCTTCCGCTGGCGGCGTGATACGGCACGCCGCCGCGCAACAGCACCTCTTCCCAGCCGGTCCAGCCGGGCTCGACCCACTCGACATTCAACAGCGGCAGATCGGCAAGATCGGCGGCCGAGGCGCCGGCGTGCCGTTCGGCAAAACCCGGGCTGCAAAGTGCGGCTCAGGCCGGACGAGTCCCAAGATTTCGACGGTGATGCCGAAGCCTTCGATGCGATCACGCTTGCGACGCGCGCCCTTGAAGCCAGTCGTGAAACGCTGCGACCTCGTGGCGGCGCAAGGCCTTCTGTGCGGCGACGATGTAATAGGCCCATTTCACCGGCCACCTGACATCCGGCAGCAGATGCACGAGGCGGCCGCTCTCCAGTTCCTGCGCCACCAGCGCCTTGCGGACAAGCGCCACGCCTCTGCCGGCGACGGCCGCATGGATGACGGCCGCGGTCGAGTTGATCTTCAAGCCGCGGTCATCGGGCGCCTGGTTCGCCCCGGATCTGGCCAGCCACTCGCTCCATGTCGGAAACTCGCCGCCGGGATGCGGCGTGCCGTCGTGGATCAGGGTCTCGCCGGCGATCCAGCCGGCCGTCACCTGCCGATCGGCGGGCAGCAGCCGGGCATGGCAGACGGCGATGATCTCCTCGCTCATCAGGAAGGTCGACTTGACGCCCTTCCAGGCGCCGAGCCCGCAGCGTATGCCGATATCGGCTTCGCCCTGGGCGAGATCGATCAGCCGGTCGGAGACATCCAGCCGGACGTCGATCCTGGGATAGTGCGCGGAGAAATCGTCGAGCCGCGCCAGCAGCCAGTTGGCGACCAGGGCCTGCGATGCCGTCACGACCACGACCGAACGCGCCTTGCGACCGCGCAATTTGCGCAGGCCCGCCTCGAGCAGGTCGAGGCCGGCGGCGATATCCTCAAGCGCCTCCCCGGCCTCGTCGACCGGCGTCAGCCGCTCGGTGCCGGAACGGCTCCGTCTGAACAGGGGATAGCCAACCCAGTCTTCCAGCGAGCGGACGAGCTGGCCGACGGCCGGCGGCGTCACGTCCAGTTCGGCAGCCGCGCCGACGAAGCTGCCGTGCCTGGCGGCGGCTTCCAGCGCCTGCAGCGATTTCAACCGGGTCAGGTCTCTCATGGCGCTCACGGCAAAGATTTTCTTTCTGTTCGATATGCGCCGTTTTCCTCGCCAATGCAATTCCCACCGCTATCCTGACGGCAAAGGGATCAAGAGGTCAGGATGATGCTTCAGGGAAAGACGGCGTTGATTACCGGCGGTTCGAGCGGGATCGGCCTTGCTGCCGCGCAGATGCTGCGCGACAATGGCGCGCGCATCGCCATCACCGGACGATCGCGGCAAAAACTCGATGAGGCGGCCGCTGCGCTCGGCGGCGATGTGCTTGCCATCGCGGCGGATGTTTCTTCGCTCGCCGACCTCGCGCGGGTGAGGACCGAGACCGAGGCGGCATTCGGATCGCTCGACATCCTGTTTGCCAATGCCGGTGCAGCGCTCGCAACACCGCTGGCGACGACCGACGAAGCAACCTATCACAACATCATGGATGTCAATGTGAAGGGCGTCTTCTTCACGGTGCAGGCGGTGCTGCCGCTGATGCGCGACGGCGGCTCCATCGTCCTCAACACCTCCTGGCTGAACCAGGTGGGCACGCCCGGTCGGGCGATCCTTTCGGCCTCGAAGGCGGCCGTGCGCTCCTTCGCCCGCACCATGTCGGCAGAGCTGCTCGACCGGAGGATCAGGGTCAACGCCGTCAGCCCCGGCTCGATCGAGACGCCGATTCATCGCGGCCGGGACCAGAGTGCGGAAGAGTTTCGCGCCTATGCCGAACGGGTCGGCAGCCAGGTGCCGCTCGGCCGCATGGGCAGGCCGGAAGAGATCGCCGCCGCCGTGCTCTTCCTGGCAAGCGACGCCTCGAGCTACATGCTCGGCGCGGAAATCGTCGTCGACGGCGGCAGATCGGAGCTTTGACCATGCTGCTCAACGAAGACCTTTCCAGGCGCACCCTCGTCCACGCCGCCCGGCTCGACTGGGTACCGAGCCCGGCCAAGGGCGTGGACCGGCGCATGCTCTTCCGGATCGGCGAGGAGAAGGCGCGCGCCACCTCCATCGTCCGCTATGCCGCAGGCAGCCGGTTTTCCCATCACCAACATCCCGGCGGCGAAGAATTTCTTGTGCTCGACGGCATCTTCCAGGACGAGAGCGGCGATTTCCCCGCCGGCAGCTATATCCGCAATCCGCCGGGCAGCGGCCATGCGCCGGGCAGCGACGGTGGATGCACGATCCTGGTCAAACTCTGGCAATTCAAGGCGACCGACCGCCAGCGCCTCGTCCGCCTGCCCGGCGAGGGTCAGCCCGGAAGCCCGCGTCCCGGCGTTGCCTCCTCCCTTATCCTGTTCGACGGCGCCAACGAGCGCGTGATGATCGAGGACTGGCAGCCGGATGCCGATATCGACATCGAAAATCGGCAAGGGCTGGAACTGCTGGTGATCGGCGGCGGCTTTAGCGAAGCCGGCGAGGTTCTCGAGCGCTGGAGCTGGCTGCGCCTGCCGGCCGGCAGTAGGCTTCGCGCCAAGGCCGGTCGCGGTGGCGCGCGAATCTGGTACAAATCGGCGCCGCTGCTGCATGCGGACGTCTGCGCCTTCGACAATCGTCAACCGCCCGGGGACACGTGACATGAAGACTTGCAAGGTCGCCGTCGTCGGCGCCGGCCTCGCCGGGCTTTGCGCCGCCCGGGCGCTGAATGCCGCCGGCATCGATCTCATCGTGGTGGAGGCGCGGGATCGGCTCGGCGGGCGCATCCTTTCGGCCGACGAAGCCGGCCTGCCGGCGGAAGACGGCTTCGATCTCGGCCCCTCCTGGTATTGGCCGCAGATGCAGCCGGCGATGGCAAGCCTCGTCGGCGAACTCGGCCTCCCCGCCTTCGCCCAGACCAGTGAGGGCGATGTCGTCTTCGAACGGATGTCGCGCGAGAAGCCGCAGCGCTATCGGCCGGTGGCGATGGAACAGCAGTCGATGCGGCTGGCCGGCGGCACGGCGGCGCTGGTGCAGGCGCTTGGCCGGGAACTTGCCAGCGAGCGCATCCGTCTTGGCAGCAGGGTGACGGCGATGGCCTTGAACGACGCCGGCGTCCGCCTCACCCTGACAAGCGGCGACGGCAGCGTCGATGTCCTGCAGGCCGATCACGTCATCGCCGCGCTGCCGCCGCGGCTCTTGGACGCAACGGTGAGCTTCACGCCGGAGCAGGATCGCGCGACCGCCGGCCGCTGGCGGCAGACGCCGACATGGATGGCGCCGCATGCGAAGTTCTTCGCGCTTTACGACCGGCCCTTCTGGCGGCTCGACGGCCTTTCCGGGACGGCGCAGAGCATGGTCGGCCCCTTGGTCGAAATCCACGACGCCACCACCGCGTCCCGCAAGGCGGCGCTGTTCGGCTTCCTCGGCGTCGGCGCCGGCCAGCGCGCCACGCTCGGCGACGCGGCTTTGAAACAGGCCTGCCTCGGGCAGCTGGCAAGGCTCTTCGGGCCGGCGGCACTGGCGCCGCGCGCCACGCTGCTGAAGGACTGGGCGGCGGATCCGCTGACGTCAACCGCAGCCGACCAAACCGGCGGCGATCATCCGCTGCCGCGGGACGATCATTGGGTGGCAGGCGCGTGGGATCAGCGCCTCCACCTTGCCGGCAGCGAGACCAGCCCTTCCGAACCCGGCTATCTCGCCGGCGCCGTCATCGCCGCCGGCCGCGCCGTCGCCGACATTCTCTCCAGCATGGATCGCACATGAACATCCTTTATCAGCCCGCGGCCGAGACGCGCGCGGCCAGGCGCAACGCCTGGGTCCTGACCGTCGCGCAGGCCTTCGGCGGCGCCAATGCGCCGGTCGTCGTTTCGCTCGGCGGGCTGGTCGGGCAGCAGCTGTCGCCGGACCCCAGCCTCATCACCCTGCCCGTCAGCCTGCTCAACCTCGGGCTGGCGCTCGGGACGCTGCCGGCCGCCTGGGTGATGCGCCGGTTCGGACGCAAGCCCGGCTATCTCCTCGGCACGATGATCGGCGTGGTCTCGGGGCTGATCGCCGCCGTCGGCATCGTCTTCTCCAGCTTCCTGGTCTTCTGCCTCGGCACCTGCCTTGCCGGTTTCTACTCCTCCTATGTCCAGAGCTACCGCTTCGCCGCCGCCGACAATGTCAGCGGCGGGCAAGCGCAAAAGGCGATCGCCCGCGTCATGGTCGGCGGGCTTGCGGCTGCGATCATCGGGCCGCAGCTGGTCATCTGGACACGCGACGCGCTGCCGGGAACGCCGTTTGCCGGAAGCTTCCTCAGCCAGGCGGCCCTGGCAGCCCTCGCCTTCCCGGTCCTCTGGCTGCTCCGCTCGTCGGCGCCGCAGACGCTGCAGGGAACAGAGAGTGCCGGCGATCGCCCGCTTCTGACGATCTTGACCTCGCCGCGCTATCTGCTCGCCATCGCCACCGGCGTCGTCTCCTATGGCCTGATGACCTTCGTCATGACGGCGTCGCCGATCGCCATGGTCGGGCACGGGCACTCGATCGATCAGGCCGCCCTTGGAATCCAGTGGCATATTCTCGCCATGTATGCGCCGAGCTTCGTCACCGGACGGCTGATGGTGCGCTTCGGCAAGGAGCGGGTGGCGGCCGTCGGCCTTTTGCTCATCGCCGGTTCCGCGGCCGTCGCGCTTTCCGGCTTCGACATCGCCCATTTCTGGCTCTCGCTGGTGCTGCTCGGGATCGGCTGGAACTTCGGCTTCATCGGCGCCACCGCCATGGTGGCCGGCTGCCACACGCCGGCCGAACGCAGCAAGGTGCAGGGCGCCAACGATTTCCTCGTCTTCGGCACGGTCGCCTGCGCCTCCTTCTCGGCCGGATCGCTGCTCCACAGCTCCGGTTGGGAAACGATCAACTGGATCGTACTGCCGGCCGTCACGCTGGTGCTCGTTCCCCTCGTCTGGCGCGCCGCCCGGCCGATGCCGGCCTAGAACAGGATGATTTTAGGCCCCGGTCGGCCTAAAATCTGAATCCTGTTCTACATTAAAGAGTTAGAGCATGATGTCGTCCGAAAACCGCTCACACTTTTCGGCATCATGCTCTAGGCTGTGGTGACAAATTAACGAATTGGGATTCCGTTTGAGGAGCAAATCAGATTCAACGCTGACTTTTGGAGGTCAGCGATGGAAGGTGAAGTTCTCCGGGACGATCAGTGGGATCTGTTGAAG
>NZ_LYPL01000029.1 GCF_001662075.1 Rhizobium bangladeshense | reverse complement strand
CCCGCATGCGCCGGAGCATCCCGTCTATCTGCGCTCGCCGCTCGACACGGGCACCGCCTCGGGCGAATGGTTCACGCTGAAGCCGGATGCGGAGCTGGCGATCGATCAGCGCCTCGACGATGCCGGCTCGCTGGCCTTCCAGACCGCGCTGCTGGCTGAAGATCATGATCATCTCGGCCGCCCGGTCGTGACGCTGGCGCTCAGATGCGATGCCGAAACCGCCAATCTCTGCGCAAGGCTCGTCGACATCCATCCGGATGGCACGGCGACCCGCGTCTCCTTTGGCGTGCTCAATCTCGCTCATCGCAACGGCAATGCAGCGCCCGCACCGATGAGCAAAGGTGAACGCACGACTGTGAGCCTTACCCTGGATGCCTGCGGCTACCGCTTCCGCAAGGGGCACCGCATCCGCTTGTCGCTTTCCACCGCCTATTGGCCGATGGTCCTGCCGCCGCCGGAAGATCCGGGTCTGACGATTGACATCGCCTCCGTCGGCCTTGGCCTGCCTTTGCTTGGGACACATGAGCTCATCGATGTAAAACAGCCTGACGATCCCGATCCGCTGCCGAAATATAGCGAACACGTGCCGGGCTCGACGAAGCGGCACGTCTTGCGCGATCTGTCGGCCGGCCTTACCCGCTATGAAATCCACGAGGATACCGGCCTTTTCGAACATCCTGGCACTGGTCTGTCGACGCGACAGCTTCGCGAGGAAACCTGGTCGATCGCGCGGGATGACCCGATGTCGATGTCCGGCATCTCGACATGGACATGTGACATGCAGCGCTCTGGCTGGTTCGTCCGCACGGTCGCGACGTCATCCATATTCTGTACGGCAAAGGACTGGATCATCAGCGCCTCGGTCATTGCCTATGAAGGCGAGACGGAAATATTCAGGAAGACGTTCCAAGAGAAGCGCATCGCGCGCGACCTGATGTAGGTCAGCGGCTCGACCATGACTCGACGCTCAATGGGCGGCCGGACACCGGAATGGAACGGAGCGTTTGCCGCGAAAAACAACCTCCTCCAGGCCCGCGTCATTGGCGCGGGATAAAATCCGTCACCACCAAAACTGCGTCAGAGCCAATTTTGGACGCCGATTGACAGTGGAGCTTGGCAGCGGGAAGGACCTTCGTCTGTTTCATGACCGCGGAATCGTCGAGATTTTCGCCAACGGCGGAGCGGTTTGTGGAACCCGCCGCGGCTATGTGAACATAGAACCCGATCGACTGGAAATCTCATCCTCTGCATTAGCGCAGGTATTTGAAAGGCATTTGAAATGATCCTCGGCTGTGGCGAAGCAATGATCGCTTCCCACGTCAACGGAAAGCCGGAGGACGGGCTTCGTTCCTCATGCCGGCGGGTCCGTCTTCGGCTCGAAAGCTTGCGATGGCCAAGCTGACGCGCTCGACCTTCAGCCGCGAATATAATTCGGGTATTGGGCTCGGATCACATCGATGATCGACAGCGTGCCCGACAGATGTTTTCTGAGCGCTGCCGTTGCTGCTTCAGGCTTGCCCGACGCGATGGCGTCGACGATTGCTTCATGGTCGGCGAGGACCGTCTGCATCTTGCCCGGCATCGGCAGGTTGAGGCGCCGCAACCGGTCGAGATGCACGCTTTGGCGCCTGACATTGGCCCAAAGCTGCAATATGCCCGCTCTCTCGTAGAGCTTCCGGTGAAAATCGCGGTCGATGTCGTCGAAGGTGTCATAGGTCTCCGGGGACCCGACCGCCTTCTGCCGCGCCAGGATCTCGCGCAGTTCCGCCGCCGTCTCAGCCGGCGTCTCCTCGGTCAGCCGCCGCACCGCCTCAAGCTCGATCGATAGTCGCAGAAACTGTGCCTGCCGCGCATGGTCGGTGTCAATCTTGGCGACAACCGTTGCATATTGCGGATAGACTTCGACAAGTCCCTCCTCCTGAAGCCGCATCAAGGCATCGCGCACAGGCGTCTGGCTCACCCCGAATTCCAGCTGCAGCGAGGCGCGCGACAGGACCGTCCCCGGCGCAAGCTCCACCGTTAATATCCTTGCCCGCAATATCTCGTGGATCTGCAGCGCCACCTGTCGTGACCGATCCAACTGGCTTTCCCGAACCATTCCGCTCATGTCCCTGCCCTGTTTTCGCGTCGTGCAAATCGACTAAATCACATTTTTTGGGTTGATGCACTGATGCATTAGTGCTTCAATGGCGAAATCCGCCTCGGGAAAGGCGGCAGAGGGCTGATGCCCGCATCCTTTGGGAGGACCAGATGCAAATTCTAAAACATTGCCTTGTGGCCGCGGCCGTGACGCTCGGCCTTGCCTCGGCGAGCCAGGCGCAGGAGAAGACCGCTATTTCGATTACCCGCCAGCCGGGCATCCTCTATCTCGCCAGCCATGTCATGGAGACGCAGAAGCTGATCGAAAAGCATGCGGTTGCGGATGGCGTGGCCGATGTGACCGTCGAATGGCGGACCTTCAGCGGCGGCGGCGCTCAGACCGATGCCTTGCTTGCCGGCAACGTCGACATCGTCAATACCGGCACCGGCAACCTGCTTCTGCTCTGGGATCGCACTAGGGGAAAGGTGAAGGGGATCATCACCAGCTCCGCGCAGCCGGTGATCATGGTCAGCAATGATCCGCGCATCAAGTCGCTGAAGGACATCACGCCGTCCGACAAGATCGCCGTGCCGACGGTCGGTGTGTCCACCCAGGCCATCCTGCTGCAGATGGCGGCGGCGAAGATGTTCGGTGAGGACAAGGTCAAGACATTCGATTCCAACACCGTTCAGCTCGGGCATCCGGACGCGGTTGCGGCAATCGCCAACCCGAACCACGAAGTGAAGAACCATTTCGCAGCGCCGCCTTTCCAATATATCGAGCTGAAGCAGCAGGGTGTGCACAGGGTGACCGATTCCAAGGAGATCCTGGGAGGCGCGCTGACGCAGGCGACCTTCTTCACCACCACGACATTCGCCGATGCCAACCCGAAGATCGTCAAGGCGCTGCGCGAGGCGACGGAAGAAGCGGTTGCCTTCATCAAGAAGGACCCCAAGGCAGCCCTCGAAGCCTACAAGACGGTGTCGGGCGACAAGACCAGCCTCGATGCCCTGCTCGCCATGTTGAAGGAGCCGGGCATGGACGAATGGCGCACCGACCCGCAGGGCACGATGAAATTCGCCGAGCACCTGCACAGGATCGGTACGCTCAAGACCATGCCGAAGGCCTGGACCGACTATTACCTGCCCGACTCCGCCTATCTCAACGGCAATTGACGGCACCAGGGCGGCGGCGCTTCAGAGCCGCCGCTCCCCCTCTTCAAGGAGTAATTCCAATGCTTCAGGCCATTGCCCGAACAGGCAACGAGACCGCACCGGCGGCCGAGAGAGAGCCCCTCCTCAAGGTCGACAATGTGACCCTGCGCTACAAGACCCCGAACCTCTTGGTCACCGCCACCGAGGGCGTCAGTTTCTCCGTCCGCCAATCTGACAGGTTCGTGCTGCTCGGTCCGTCCGGCTGCGGCAAGTCAACGCTTCTCAAAGCCGTCGGCGGCTACATGACGCCGTCGGCAGGCGCGATCCATATCAACGGGCGCCAGGTGAAGTGTCCGGGGCCTGACCGCATGATGGTTTTCCAGGAGTTCGACCAGCTGATGCCCTGGAAAACGGTGCTTGAGAATGTCATGTTCCCGCTGGTGGTCGCCCGCAAGCTGCCGAAGGGCGAAGCCGAAGCATTGGCGCGCGAATATATCGACAAGGTGAAATTGACCCGCGCCGTCGACAGCTATCCTCACACGCTGTCCGGCGGCATGAAGCAGCGCGTTGCAATTGCTCGCGGCATGGCGATGCAGCCGGATATCCTCCTGATGGACGAGCCTTTCGCAGCGCTCGATGCCCTCACCCGCCGGCAGATGCAGGACGAGCTGCTCCAGCTTTGGGAGGACACCAAGTTCACGGTGATCTTCGTCACCCATTCGATTGCCGAAGCGATCAAGATCTCGAACCGGATCCTGCTCCTGTCGCCGCACCCGGGCAGGGTCAAGGCGGAAGTGGTGGATGTCGACAAGGTCAGCCACCAAGACGGCAGCGCCGCAGCGCTCGAGCGTGACATCCATAACCTCCTGTTCTCCTCGGAACCCGGCCACAAGGGATAAAGCCATGTTGTCCGCAAACATCATTCTTGCGCCCGATGTCGGGGCCGCCAAACCCTACGACAACGTCAAACCGGTCGAACAGAGGCTCAGTGCATTCGAAACGCTCTGGGGCATCGGCGCCCTGCGTAAGACATTGCTGATCGTCACGCTGGCGATCGTCTGGCAGGTTTATGCCTCCTATCTCGACAATCCCCTTCTGTTCCCGACGCTCAGCGACACGATCATCACGCTGATCGACCGCTTCGCCGACGGCACGCTGCCGGCCCGCATCTGGACGACACTGCAGATCCTATTCACCGGATACGCGCTCGGCACGGTGCTCGCCGCACTCCTGACCGTGCTTGCCATCAACACACGCATCGGCACGGATTTCCTCGAGACGATGACGGCGATGTTCAACCCGCTGCCGGCGATATCGCTTCTGCCGCTGGCGCTGATCTGGTTCGGCCTCGGCGCCTCCAGCCTCGTCTTCGTGCTCGTGCATTCGGTTCTCTGGGCGGTGGCGCTGAATACCCATTCCGGTTTCCTCGGGGTCTCGCGCACCTTGCGTATGGTCGGTGCAAACTACGGACTGACGGGCATTTCCTATGTGCTGCGGATCCTCGTGCCTGCCGCTTTCCCTTCCATTCTCACCGGCCTGAAGATCGGCTGGGCCTTCGCCTGGCGCACGCTGATTGCCGCCGAGCTCGTCTTCGGCGTCTCCTCCGGCCAGGGAGGCCTTGGCTGGTTCATCTTCGAGAACCGCAACCTTCTCGATATTCCGGCAGTCTTCGCCGGCCTCTTGACCGTGATCATCATCGGCCTGATCGTCGAAAACTTGGTCTTCCAGACGATCGAGCGCCACACCATCCAGAAATGGGGAATGAAGGAATAGCCGCGAAAACGGTTTTCCCCATCCCGAGAAGGTATCCACATGACACACAGAAAAACGCCGGATAGGCTGCGAAGCGCGCGATGGTTCGCGCCGGATGACCTGCGCAGCTTCGGCCACCGCTCGCGTATGATGCAGCTCGGTTATGCCGAGGAGGATTTTCGCGACAAGCCGATCATCGGCATCCTCAATACCTGGTCGGAGCTCAATACTTGCCACTCCCACTTCAAGGAGCGTGTGCAGGACGTGAAGCGCGGCGTCTCACAGGCCGGCGGCTTCCCCGTTGAAATGCCGTCCCTGTCGGTCGACGAAAGTTTCACGAAGCCCACCTCCATGCTCTACCGCAACATGCTGGCGATGGAGACGGAGGAGACGATCCGTTCGCACCCGCTCGACGGCGTCGTGTTGATGGGCGGCTGCGACAAGACCACACCGGGCCTCGTCATGGGGGCGCTGTCGGCCGGCGTGCCGATGATCTATCTGCCGGCCGGGCCGATGCTGCGCGGCAATTATGCGGGCAAAATCCTCGGCTCCGGCTCGGACGCGTGGAAATATTGGGACGAGCGCCGCGCCGGCAACATCACCGATGCCGAGTGGCTCGGCGTTCAAGGCGGCATCGCCCGCTCAGCCGGCACATGCATGACGATGGGCACCGCTAGCACCATGACGGCGATTGCCGATGCGATGGGCCTGACGCTGCCGGGCGCCTCGTCCATTCCTGCCGTCGATGCCAATCACCAGCGGATGTCGGCCGCCTGCGGCCGCCGCGCCGTCGAGATGGTCTGGGAGGATCTGACGCCCGAGCGGATCGTTACGGAAGCGGCATGCCGCAATGCCGCGATCGTCGCCATGGCCACCGGCTGTTCCACCAACGCCGTCGTCCATCTGATCGCGATGGCCCGGCGCGCCGGCATCAACCTGACGCTCGACGATCTCGACCTGCTGGGGCGGGTGACGCCGCTCATCGCCAATGTCCGCCCCTCGGGAAAAGACTATCTGATGGAGGATTTCTTCTATGCAGGCGGGCTGCGGGCGCTGATGAAACAGCTTGAGGACCGGCTGGACCTGACGGCCATGACTGTCACCGGAAAGACCATGGGCGAAAACCTGATCGGCGCCGAGGTCTATAATGACGACGTCATCCGGCCGCTTTCCAATCCGGTTTATCACCAGGGATCGCTCGCCGTCCTGCGCGGCAATCTCTGCCCCAACGGCGCAGTGATGAAGCCGGCGGCCTGCGATCCGAGGTTCCATGTGCATCAGGGGCCGGCGCTGGTTTTCGACAGCTATCCTGAGATGAAGAAGGCGATCGATGATGAGTATCTCGACGTCACGCCCGACCACGTCCTTGTGCTGCGCAATGCCGGGCCGCTCGGCGGTCCCGGTTTTCCGGAATGGGGCATGCTGCCGATCCCGAAGTCTTTGATCAAGCAAGGTCATCGCGACATGCTGCGAATTTCGGACGCCCGCATGTCCGGCACCTCCTATGGCGCCTGCATTCTGCATGTGTCGCCGGAGAGCTATATCGGCGGCCCGCTGGCATTGCTGAGAACCGGCGACATCGTGCGCCTCGATCTGCCCAACCGCCGGCTCGATATGCTGGTGGATGAGGCCGAACTCGTCCGCCGCCGAGATGCCTGGACGGCGCCGGAGCCGCATTTCCAGCGGGGTTATGGCTGGATGTTCTCCCGCCATGTGACGCAGGCCGACCAGGGTTGCGACTTCGATTTTCTTGAAACGGGTTTCGGCAAAAGCGCCGGCGAACCGGATATTTATTGAGGGAGGAATGAGAATGACCGAGTATGTGCTGAGCGATGCGACCCGAGCGAAATTCAAGAAGATTTCGACCGCATCGATCGCCACCGCCCTCTTCAAGCGCGGCCTTCGAAACCAGTTCATCCAGGGGGTCGTGCCGGTGGCGCCTAAGGCGGAAGTGATGGTCGGGCAGGCATTCACGCTGCGCTATATTCCCGCTCGCGAGGACCGCAATCCGATCACGGTTTTTCAGAACCCAAGTCACCCGCAGAGAGTCGCGATGGAGACATGCCCTCCAGGGCAGGTGCTGGTAATGGATGCGCGCAAGGACGCAAGGGCGGCGACAGCGGGTTCCATCCTGATCACCCGGCTGGCGCTCCGCGGCGCGGCGGGCGTCGTCTCCGACGGCGGTTTTCGTGATGCCGAGGGGATCGGGGCGCTAGACATGCCGGCCTATTACGCCAAGCCGTCGGCGCCGACCAATCTCACGTTGCACGAAGCCCTCGATATCAATGTGCCGATTTCCTGCGGTGATGTCGCCGTGTTTCCCGGTGACGTCCTAGTCGGCGACCGCGACGGCGTCATGGTCATACCGGCCCATCTGGCTGAAGAACTCGCGGATGAATGCGCGAATATGGAAAGCTACGAGGACTTCGTGCTCGAGCAGGTTAAGGCGGGCGAAACAATCATCGGCCTATACCCCTGCACCAAGGAGGAACACCAGCAGAAATTCCAGGCCTGGCGAAAGGAAAACGGCCGCTGAGGTTGCTGAGGGGCGGCGTCCCAATCTGGCCCGCCCTGCTATTTTCCGTCAAGCCACTCCTGCAGCTCCGCCTCGGCCCGTTCCAGTGCGCTGTAATTCAGCAGCTTGCGTAACAACGCAACGGTCACGGCGCGGGCGCGCAGGTTGAAGCGGCCGTCTTCGTGGTCGTCACCGGCCGCCTGATAAACGTCGAGCTTGTCATAGAGCTGCTGCAGCCGGTTCTGCACGCTGCGCAGCGACAGGCCACGGCGTTTGGCGATCGCACGGTCCGTCAGGCCGAGCGCGATATCGACGAGGATTTCGTATTCGGAATCGGTGAAGCCATTCGTCTGGCCGAGGCTCTTCTGCTGCAGGCCCCGCACTTCGCGGTCGATGACGCATTGGCTCTCGATGAAGATCGAACGCAGCGCAAGCTTCAGCCGCTCGTCAGACGCGGATTTCAGCACATAGCCATAGGCGGCGCCATCCGGCACGATGCGCGAAACGCCGCGCACATAAGCCTCGTCCGAATAGTTCGACCAGAACAGGATGCGTGTTTCCGGTCGCTCCTTCCAGATCGTTCGCGCCGCCTCGATGCCGTTTCTATTGGCCATCTGCAGGTCCATGACGATGTGCGCCGACTTATGGTCGCGCGCAAGCTTCTCGCCGGCGGTCCCATTCTCCGCCTCGATCACGGTATCGCATTCCGGCAGAGCGGCATTGACCGCCTCGTGCAGGTAGGACCGGTGCAACGGGTCATCCTCGACGATCAGAACCTTCATTCGCCTCGCTCCTCAATTTGGTTCGCCCGCCGGCGCATTCAGATTTTAGGCCGAGCGGGCCTAAAATCATCCTGTTCTAGCGGCAGCACGACGCGGACCGCGGTTCCGCGGTTGTTGTGACCAGGCCCCGTCGTGAAACGCGCCGAGATCAGGCGCGCGCGGGTCTTCATGTTGTCGATGCCGCCGCCGATCCGCCCCCGGGCCTTGGAGAGCCCGGTTCCGTCGTCGGAAATTTCGATCGACAGCTGCTCCTTGTCGGCCTCGAGCCGCACCATGATTGCCAGGGGCGCGGCATGGCGCACGGCATTATTGATCGCCTCCTGGGCGATCCGGAACAAGGCGACGCTGACGGTTGGCTCCAGCTGCTCCAGCGCGCCGTTCGTCTCATCGACCAGGCCCCATTCGATGGCCGATCCGGTGTCGCGCGTCGATCGGTCGAGATGATGTTCGATCGCCTGGGCGAGGCCGAAGAGCTGGAGAACGGAGGGTTTGGCCTGCTCGATGATCTGCCGCAGATCCTGCATGCAGTGCTGCAGTGATCGTGAAACAGGCTCCAGCGCCTCGGCCGTCGCCTCGCCATTGCGCGACAGCCGATCGATCCGGCGCGCCAGCCGCGTCAGGTCGGCAAGCGTCTGGTCGTGAAGGTCCATGCCGATCCGCTGACGCTCCTGCTCAAGCGCTTCCGTCAGTTTCAGGGCGCCTTGCCGCAACCCCTCTTCGCGGGCGCGGGCCTCCGCCTCCACGATCGCAGAGCGTTGCGCTTGCTCGGCCGTCTGCAGCGCGAAGAAATAGGGCGTCAGCAGATCGGCGATGATGCGGGCGCGCTCGATATCCTCCATCGTATAGACGCCGGCTTTGTGAGACGAACAGGAAAGCGCTGCTATGATCGTGCCCTGCACCTTCATCGGGACATGCAGACGGCTTCTCAGAGACTGTTCGACGATGGGACGCTTGAAGGCGCCCTCGAAATGGAAGCGCTGGTCCGTCATGGCGTCGTCGGAGAGGAGAAAGTCGACCTCGCCGCGCAGGAGCGAGCGAATGGGGCTGTTGACCACCGGCGCACCGGCTAGCTCGCCCCAGGCAGTCTCGATGCCCGTCTCATAGGCCGTGTGATAGTTGCCGCCTTCAAGCAGCACACAAACGTCGAGATGGTCGTGGGGGATGATGTGCGCGACCTCGGCTGCCACGGAGCGGATGGCTGAGCGAAAATCGAGCTGGCCGGCGAGCAGCCGGGAAATGCCGAGATAATGGTCGAACAGGGCTGCGGGTGCAAGTTGCAGCATTTGTAGTTCCTCCCCGTCACGACAGGCTCCTCAACCTGCCATGATCCTTTTCCAGTAAGCGCCGCGGAAACGCTGCCGTCTTGCGTAAACCCGCAGCTTGTTGCGCAAAACCCGCAAACGACTTGCCGCCTTGCCCCTGTACAGGCCTGCCGATCTCCCTCATCCTGCCCTTACTGAGAGGAGGAAGCTCAGTGCAAGAACAATTTTCACTCTGACCCTTGGGCCGACAGGAGTGAAGCGATCCGCCGACCGGCGCGATCATGAGGGAGGAAGACATGACAATTCGTAAGATGCTTCTGGCATCGGCCGCTATTGCTTGCGCCGCGATGCCCGTTTCTGCCCTTGCCGACACTTCGGGCAAGAAGATCGCCCTTTCCAACAACTATGCCGGCAACTCGTGGCGTCAGGCCATGCTGACAAGCTGGAGCAAAGTGACGGGCGAAGCCGTGAAATCAGGCGTCGTTGCCGCGGCCGACCCCTTTACGACGGCCGAAAACCAGGCGACGGAACAGGCGGCGCAGATCCAGAACATGATTCTGCAAGGCTATGATGCCATCGTCCTGAACGCTGCCTCGCCGACGGCACTGAATGGTGCGGTCAAGGAAGCGTGCGACGCCGGTATCACCGTCGTTTCCTTCGATGGCATCGTTACCGAACCCTGCGCCTGGCGCATCGCCGTCAATTTCAAGGAAATGGGCCGCAGCGAGGTGGAGTATCTGTCGAAGAAACTCCCGCAGGGCGGTAATCTGCTCGAGATTCGCGGCCTTGCGGGCGTCTTCGTCGATGATGAGATCTCGGCCGGCATCCACGAGGGCGTCAAGCAGTTCCCGCAGTTCAAGATTGTCGGCTCCGTGCATGGCGATTGGGCGCAGGACGTTGCGCAGAAGGCTGTTGCGGGCATCCTGCCGAGCCTGCCCGAAATCGTTGGCGTAGTGACGCAGGGTGGCGACGGTTATGGCGCCGCACAGGCGATCGCCGCAACCGACAGGAAGATGCCGATCATCATCATGGGGAACCGCGAAGATGAATTGAAGTGGTGGAAAGAGCAGAAGGACGCCAAGGGCTACGAGACAATGTCCGTTTCGATCGCGCCCGGCGTCTCGACGCTTGCTTTCTGGGTGGCCCAGCAGATCCTCGACGGCAAAGAGGTCAAGAAAGATCTCGTGGTACCCTTCCTGCGGATTGACCAGGACAACCTCGAGGCCAACCTCGCCAATACCCAGGCCGGTGGCGTCGCCAACGTCGAGTACACGCAGGCAGACGCGATCAAGGTCATCGAGTCGGCAAAGTAATCGGCGATTGCCGCGCGGTCGCAAGGGCTGCGCGGCATTCCTTGCGATCAGGTGTGGCGGGCAAGCATGGATGACGTTTTGAAGGCGGTGATCGCCGTCGATGACGCCAAGGTGAGCTTCGGCGCCGTCAGGGCGCTCGATGGCGTCACGCTACGCGTCCTGCCGGGCGAATGCGTCGGTCTCGTTGGCCACAACGGCGCCGGCAAATCGACGATCGTCAGCGTGATCAATGGCGGGCTGACGCCGCATGAAGGAAGCGTGGCAAGCGATGGCGAGCGGCTGGAGCGTTACGGCATCAACGCCGCGCGCGCTCGGGGCGTGCGCTGCGTCTTCCAGGAACTGTCCCTCTGCCCCAACCTCTCCATCGCAGAAAATACGCGCATCATGCACCGCCATCTCGGCGGTTTCGGCTGGCGCAGGCGGGCGGCAGGGATCATCGAAAAAAGCCTCGACGCCGTCTTTCCCGGCCATGGCATCGACAGCGGCCGCGCCGTCGGCGATCTTTCGATCGCCGAACGGCAGATGGTCGAGATATCAATGGCCTTTTCCGATGCCGGTATTGCGCCGCGGCTGGTGATCCTCGATGAACCGACCTCGTCGCTCGACGCAAGCCTCGCCCGCCAGATGCTGGATCATGTCCGACGCTTCGTTGCCGCCGGCGGCTCCGTCATCTTCATCTCGCATATCCTGCACGAGATCCTCGAAACCGCCGACCGCATCATCGTTATGAAGGATGGCCGCGTCGTTGCCGAACGTCCGGCGCGCGAATTTGACCATCATGGCCTTGTGGAGGCCATGGGCACCGTTGCGAGGGAAGACACCGGCGATCGCCCGGCGCGCTTACAGTCCGACGCTCCCCTCGTTCTGTCGCATCAGACGGCGGGCCGGCCTTTCGCCGCCCGCAAGGGCGAAATCATCGGACTGGCGGGGCTGGCCGGCCACGGGCAGACCGAGCTCCTCCTCGCCTTGCATGCCGCCCAGGCCGGCAACTGGCTGCCCGAACGCGATCCACTCGTCACCTTCGTTGCCGGCGACCGCCGACTCAACGGTATCTTCGAACTGTGGAGCGTCCTGCGCAATTTTTCGATCGCCTCGCTCGGCGACTTGTCGCGACGGGGGCTCATCCTCGCGGGCGCAGAGCAGACGAAGGGCGCCGCCTGGAAGCGGCGGATCGAAATCCGTACACCCGACATGGCGAACCCTATCCTGTCGCTTTCCGGCGGCAACCAGCAGAAAGTACTGTTTGCGCGCGCGCTTGCGACACACGCGCCCGTTGTTCTGATGGACGATCCTATGCGCGGCGTCGACGTCGGAACCAAGCAGGAAGTCTATGCTATCATCCGCGAGGAAGCATCGCGCGGGCGCACCTTCATCTGGTATTCGACCGAGATGGACGAAGTCCGCCTCTGCGACCGCGTCTATGTCTTCCGCGAGGGCCGCATCACCGCCGAACTCGCTGGCGACGCCGTCAACGAGACGAACATCATCGCCGCCTCCTTCGAGGGGGTCGCTGCATGACGTTCCGGTTCTCCGCGGACGCGATGCGTCTTGCCATCCCCGCCCTGTCGCTGACCCTGCTGCTCGCTTCCGTCTTCTGGCTGCAGCCGCGCGCCATGAGCTATGTCGGGCTCAACCTGCTGTTCAATCTGGCTGTGCCGATCGCGCTTGCAACGATCGCCCAGATGCTTGTCATGGCCGTCAACGATCTCGATTTGTCGATGGGCACCTTTGTCAGCTTCGTCGCCTGTGTCAGCGCCACGCTTCTGCGCGATACCCCTGTCATCGGAATCCTGATCCTCGCCGGCGCGATTGCGGCCTATGCGACGCTCGGCGTCGTCATCCATCTGCGCAATCTGCCATCCATCGTCGTGACCCTCGGTATGAGCTTCGTCTGGGGCGGCCTTGCCGTCATGCTGCTGCCGGCGCCGGGCGGGCAAGCGCCGGACTGGGTGCGCTGGCTGATGACGGTCAAGCCGCCGCTGGCGCCGATGGCGATCGTTGCGAGCATCGTCATTGCCGCCGCCGCGCACGTTCTCGTCACGCGCTCCTCGCTCGGTGTGCTGATCCGCGGCATCGGCGGCAACCAGCGCTCGGTTGAGCGCGCCGGCTGGTCGATTGTCGCCGCCCGCGCCGCAGCCTATGGGCTCGCCGGTGTCTTCGCCGTGCTTGCCGGTATCGCCCTCGTTGGTCTGACAACCTCGGCCGACGCCAACATCGCGCTGCGCTACACGCTTCTGTCGATCGCCGGCGTCATCCTCGGCGGCGGCGAGTTCATCGGCGGCCGCGTCTCTCCGATCGGCGCCGTCATCGGGGCGCTGACTCTGACGCTCGCCGGCTCTTTCCTGTCTTTCCTGCGCATCTCGCCCGATTGGCAGATCGGCGCTCAGGGCGCGATCCTGATCATCGTGCTGGCGCTGCGGCTGATGCTGAACCGCCTGGAGAAGCGGGAGAAACGCCGATGACGTCTCGCCTCAACCTTATCGGCAAACCCTGGATCTGGTCATGGCTTGCCGCCTTCGTCGTCTGGTTCCTGACGATCATGGTCACATTCGGAGCCAGCACGCTCGGCCTGTCGCAGGCCGCCCTCACCTTCGCCGCCTTCTCGGTCATCGTCGGCATCGGCCAGATGTTCGTCATCACGCTCGGTCCCGGCAACATCGATCTTTCGGTTCCCGCCACCATGACGCTGGCTGGAACGGTGGCGCTGAAACTGATGAATGTCGAAAACGGAATGATCCTGCCGGGGCTCCTCATTGCCATCGTCATCGGCCTTGCCGTCGGCATCGGCAACTATGTGCTCATCAAGGCGCTGAGAATTCCGCCGATCATCGCCACGCTGTCCATGAGCTTCATCGTGCAGTCCGCAGCGATCTGGACGAACCGCGGACTGCGCATCAAACCCCCGAGCTTGCTTGCGGAATTCACCACGTCGAACACGCTCGGCATTCCGAACGTGGCGATCGTCGCTCTGCTCATCTCGCTGATCGCCTGGTTCCTGCTTGAGAAGACGATCTACGGTCGTTGGATTTCGGCAATCGGCCAGAGCATGCCGGCTGCGCGCATGGCCGGCATACCGGTCGACGGCACGCGCTTTGTCACCTACCTCTTCTGCGCAGTGCTCGCTTCCGTCGCGGGCTACCTGCTCGCCTGCTTCTCCGGCGGCGCGGCGCTCAACATGGGCTCGGAATATCTGCTGACCTCGATTGCCGTCGTCGTGATCGGCGGCACGGCGGTTGCCGGCGGCGATTCCAACGTACCCGGCATCTGGGGCGCATCGCTCTTTATGTTCCTTGTTGTTTCCATGCTCAACACCTACGGGCTCGGCGCCGGCATCCGCCTCATCATGACCGGCCTCATCATCATCAGCGTCATCATGCTTGCCGGCGGCCGGCGGGCCGGTATGCGATAAACGGAAAGACCATCATGGCAGAGGCCAGCATTTACGAAATTCACGACCCCCGCTTCCGGCAGATGATCGTGACGAGCGCCGGCCTCGACGAACTCTATTCCGGCTGCCGCTGGGCGGAAGGCCCCGTCTGGTTCAACGATGCCAATCAGCTTCTGTGGAGCGACATTCCCAATCAGCGCATGCTGCGGTGGACGCCCGAGGGCGGCGTCTCCGTCTACCGGCACCCCTCCAACTTCGCCAATGGCCACACGCGCGACCGGCAGGGCCGGCTGATCTCCTGCGAACATGGCGGGCGCCGGGTGACGCGCACCGAGATCGACGGCTCGATCACCGTGCTTGCCGACCGTTTTGAGGGTGCGAGGCTCAATTCGCCGAACGACGTGGTGGTGAGGTCGGACGGCACGATCTGGTTCACCGATCCGACCTACGGCATCATGTCCGACTATGAAGGCTATCGGGCCGAGCCGGAGCAGGCGACGCGCAATGTCTATCGCCTCGATCCGGCGACCAGTGAGCTTACGACTGTCGTCACGGATTTCACTCAGCCGAATGGCCTCGCCTTTTCGCCGGATGAGACGGTGCTCTATGTTGCGGATTCGGCAGCAAGCCACGATGAACACTTGCCGCGTCACATTCGCGCCTTCGACGTCGTCGACGGCAGCAGGCTCGCCAACGGCCGCGTCTTCTGCCAGATCGACAACGGCATTCCGGACGGAATCCGCACCGACGTGGAGGGTAACCTCTGGTCGAGTGCGGGTGATGGCGTGCATTGCTTCGACGCGACGGGAAAACTGATCGGCAAGATACGCGTGCCTCAGACTGTCGCGAACCTCACCTTCGGGGGGCCAAGGCGTAACCGTCTGTTCATTGCCGCCACATGCTCGGTTTATTCGATATACGTGGCTACGACAGGCGCTCAGATGCCGTGAGCTTTTGTGCTCCGTTCTGTCGGAACGTGGCGCATCAGCCCGGAGAAGACGGCCGCGAACTTTCGCATTCGACGCCAGATGCCTTGGTGATCACGCTTTGCCGGAACAATCAGTGACCTTGTACGCTATTTCCCCACATTCAAACATGGGAGATGACAATGGCGTCCATGACACTCGAAGACCTCTCTTCGCACCTGAAGAAGATCGACTTCTGCATGTTTTCGACGAATGCCGGCTCCGGCCGGATCTCAACTCGCCCAATGAGCAACAATGGCGACGTCGAGTACGACGGGGACTCGTGGTTCTTCTCCTATGAGGACAGCCGCAAGATTGCCGAGATCGAGGGCATGGAAAACGTGTCCTTGACGTTCACAGCGCCTCCGAGCCTCTTAGGCAAGCCCGGCATCTTTATTGCAATCAATGGCGTCGCCGCTCTGGTGCGAGACAAGTCAGCCTTTGAAAAACACTGGGTTGCGGATCTCAAGCGCTGGTTTCCCAACGGGACCGACACCCCGGGGATCGTCCTGATCAAAGTGTCGGCGGCCTCAATTCACTATTGGGATGGCGAAGAGAATGGGGAGATCACCCTCTCCGGTACCAGCGCCCGCACGGTGTGACGCTGCAGCGAATGTGGCGAGGTTCGATCTGCGCGCGAAGGGACGGCGGGGCGAGCTGTTCGAGTCAGTGTTTCCGCGCAGCGCACGTGCCGCAGGTTTCATCCGCTAACGGCGCTGAATGTCAGGATGGCGGAGAATGCCACCAGCGTTAGGGATCCGCATCGCCGGGCTGAGGGAGGTATCCGTTTTTTACCTCCCAGGATAACTCTGCCGATCGATAGCCAGATCGCGGAAGCCGCCAGGACCGCGGATGTGAGGGCAGCGATAGAGGCCGCCGGCGGGATATCCTGTGCCGGAGGAACCATCGTCAGTCCGATGATCAGCGCCTTCGGGTTCAACAACGTCGTCACCGCCAACTGCGGTAGGCGCACGGCCTCGACGTGGCTCGATCCGACGCCCCAGAGCCGAAGCGCCAGGTAAAGCACCCAGGTCGCCGAGACAAGTTTGACGCCTTGCGAAACCAGAGGGTGGTCGCGGAGAAAGGAGCCAGCCAGTCCGGATGCCGGACAGATGATCGCAAGATAGGCGGATAGGACGGTGGCAAGCAGCACGATCGCGCGCCCGACGGTCAGACCCCGGGACGCCATCGCCAATATGGCGTTGGTCGGCCCAGGCAGGATGAGAAGCGTGAAAACGCCCGCGGCGAAAGGCAGAAGATGCACCGTTACGGTCTCCGGTTTCCTCCGTTCTTGCATGACCGCTCCCGCCGGTCGTTGACAAAAATCATTCTGCGGCTGGAACATTCCCGGCTGCCGGACATTCCCTATGGTTAAGTCTGAGGTGGTGCCATGCCTCGCATGATCAGGTTCATGCTCACGCGCCTGGCCACGGGGTTCGCAATCGGATGCCCCGTGGGATTTTTCGTTTGGCAGAATGGTTTTGCCCTTACGGGCGCGATCGAGAATTATCTCGCGCAGGCTCTGTTCATCTACCTCTTTGCAAGCACCATCAGCATGGGTTATCTCGCGACGGCTCTCCTCCTGGAGGAATAGCGCCGGATGCTCGCCGTCACGCCGCGTCCTGCCGGTTCGATACCGGCGGAAAGCTTGAACTGCCGCTCCGGCCAGACGCGTGTAAAGACCGCCCTGGCGCATCAGCGAGGCGTGAGTCCCCTCTTCCACGATCCTGCCTTTGTCCATCACCAGGATCCTGTCCGCCTTCAATACGGTCGCGAGCCTGTGCGCGATCACGATCGTTGTGCGCACCTCCATCAATTCCTCCAGGCCGCGCTGGACGAGCGCCTCGTTTTCGGAGTCGAGCGATGCGGTCGCCTCATCCAGCAGAAGGATCGGAGCGTTCTTCAGCATGGCCCGGGCGATGGCCAGCCTCTGCCTCTGCCCGCCCGACAGCGTCAGGCCGCGCTCGCCGAGGACCGTGTTGTAGCCGTTCGGCAGCTTCGTGACGAAATCATGCGCCTGCGCCCTGATCGATGCGGCGGTGACGTCCTCGCCCAGCGCGTCCGGCCGGCCGAAGGCGATGTTGTCGTAAACTGAGGCGGCAAACATCGTCACGTCCTGCGGGACGATGGCGATCTCCTTGCGCAGCCTGCGGAGCGATGATGCCAGGGTCCCTGCCGTCGATGGAAATGCTGCCCGACTGGTTTTCGCAGAAGCCGAGAAGCAGGGAAAAAATTGTACTCTTTCCGGAGCCGGACGGGCCGAAAACGCACGTCGCGTAGTTCACTCGGTGCTTGCTTCACTCTGGTCCAGCGAGCGGAGACTTATGTCCTTGATCGCGAGCAATATTCGAAATCTTTGCCTATGCTCAGGCGACGTGCCTTGCCAGAGCGCAGCGCGACCAGAGCGAATGCAGCGCCTCAACGAGATGGGCGATATCGGCGTCGGAATGCAGCGGCGTCGGGGTGATGCGCAGCCGCTCGGTCTTCTTCGGCACGGTCGGATAGTTGATCGGCTGGACGTAGACGCCGCAATTGTCGAGCAGCAGGTCGGAGATCCATTTGCACTTGGCGGCATCGCCGACCATGACAGGCACGATATGGCTGGGATTGTGCATATGCGGAATGCCGCGCTGGTCGAGCATCGCCCTGAGCTTGCGCACCCGGTCCTGATGGCGGGCGCGCTCGAACTGGC
>NZ_LYPL01000028.1 GCF_001662075.1 Rhizobium bangladeshense | reverse complement strand
CCGACAAGATCCAGTTTGCCCCCGGCCTGCCGAAGACCCGCTCGGGCAAGATCATGCGCCGCATCCTGCGCAAGATCGCCGAGGACGATTTCGGCGCGCTCGGCGATACCTCGACACTTGCCGATCCTGCTGTCGTCGACGATCTGATCGCCAACCGGCAGAACAGGGAAACGGCTCGGCCATCACGCACCGCTGGCTCCTAATTATGCCACTCGCCTTCAACATGATGAGGAGAGGCGCACGACATTCATTTTCGGCGTAACTGTCTGTTCGGACCATATTTGGAGCCAGTCAAGCACACTGTGTGGGTGATATTGCCTCGAGGTCGAAACTCGCCAAGTAGGGCAAACCCCTTTTTTCGCCCGCCGAAAAAAACCTCACCCAGGTGCTGGAGGACCACGGTTAAACGTCAGCAGATCCTGCCAGGAAGGAAACTGCGGGACTTCCAAGACCAAATTGCTACCGGCCGTATCATTCATTGCCATATCTTGTTGACCGCCCGCCGGAGAGAGGCAACTGACTGCACGATGGTCTGCGTGTCTCGCGCGGCAGATCAGCGGGATACCATCGTGCTACATGGTCGCAGCTTTGGATTTTCGCTCGTCTGGCCTAACTCAAGGCATGGCCAGCGAGGCCATATACCGCCGGTTCGTTCGCTTGTCGATTCAGGAAGAGACGGCCTTTAGACATGGTCGTAACGGTCTCGGATATAGCCAACCGGCTTTGTTGAAGAAAGTCCGCAAATGGGCCTTTCTCCCGTGTATCGACGCGGGCAAATTGACCTGCCAGCTCTTTAAGATGCACGGCCGCGAGATGCATCGCATCGTGATCATTGCTTGCCACGATAGGGCCGACCACGTGACCGCGCCCGAACTCGCGACACATGGAATAGCCGACAGGTTCGCCGCCGCGCCGGAGCACGCAAATTGCAGCACCTTCTGCAAGAAGGGCAAGCAGTCGCGCTCGGCTCGTCCCGAAGGCAGATGTGTCCAGGGCGGTAATCTCCTCGATCCTATCGATCGACAGCGCACTCAACTCGCCATTCAAAGCTGGCAGCGCGGGAAGCGCGGGAGCGACCTCTCCCTGATACTGGTAAACCGTCGCTTCCTTTGTGAAACCGAGCGACAGATAGAGTTTATAAGCCGCGTCGGTCGAGTTCAGAGCCAGATTGCGGTCGCCGCACTGCTCGAACACTTGTTGCATCAACCAGCGGCCGTTTCCTTCTGCCTGCGTTCGGGGCGATGTGATCACAAGCCCGATAGTGGCAAAATCGTCTCCATGAGGAAACCACATTGCACTTCCGAAGACGCGTCCAATTCCGTCCACGGCGACGATACCCCGGCCGGCCCGGCGCAGGAACTCCCAATCGTTGAGGCGGTGCGGCCAGCCCACGCCGGTCGACAAGGCGTGAAGCAGGCTTACGTCAACGCTTTGGATATCCTGGGCGACTAGTTCGAACGATTTCAGGCGCACCGATTTTTGCATTTCAGCTATCCGCTCCGTTCTCCGGATCGCCCACCGCGCTGGCAGTGTCTCTGATCCCGGCTTAGGTTGCAATCTTGTTGGAATATTTACACACAGAGAGCGGCAGGTTCGGCTTGCTTTTAGGCATTATCCGCAATTTCTTACCTAACAAAGCCGCGATTCCGGCAGGAATAGCACTCAGCTTCGCTTAAAGTGGTGTCATTCAAGCCGCCTCCAAGGGCATCTGTTCGCGCAAGAACGCCAAACATATTCTCGCCAGACGGTCGCAGAATACCCCAGCGGAGCTATACGGATTGCATTGGTAAATTATCGCCGGATGGCGGGCCAAGGTGACGCTCTATCCCGGGCCGGAAGGGGGCTGCTTCAATCTGCGCGACAATCGGGCCTACCAACTCACCTGTCACGTCGTACCTGCCGGCGACGCAGAGTGGAACTCGGATCCTCCATCGAAACGGTGCGCAAAATCTAGTTTGCGTTTATGACTGAGCGATCGTCGCGGTGGGCGCGGCGGAAGGCAGCCAGCCCCTTCAAATTTGCGGCACCTAAGGCGCATGGCACCAAACAGAATATCCTGTGGTTTGTCCCTCATAAGAAAGCCAATAATTGCGGAACGCAGCCGATCGCCCCGCACTATTGAGCGCAAGCAGGCCTATACTTGATGCATTCGATCAGACGAGCATAAGGGCTTGGGGTGATGAGATTTGCTTCGTATTGGCATGAAACTTCAATCCCATTTGCAAGCGGCACCGCTGGCCCGGTCTCGGGAGATTTCGAGGTGGCGGTGATCGGTGCGGGCTTCACGGGCCTGAGCGCTGCGCGCAAACTGGCGCAATCCGGGGTGAAGGTCGCCCTGCTGGAAGCTGAGCACGTCGGGTATGGTGCGTCCGGTCGCAATGGAGGGCACCTCAACAGCGGTCATTTCGCAAGTTTCGGCGCCGCAAAACAGCATCTCGGGGAAGACCGGGCACGCCGCTTGTGGCGAGCCTATGATGACTCGATCGATATGATTGAGCGGATCATCGAGGATGAAAAGATCGCGTGCGACTTTCGCCGGGGCGGCAAAATCAAGCTGGCCTCGAAGCCGTCCCACGTGGCCAAGCTCCAAACGATGTGCGCAGAAATCCGCCGGGAGGTCGACCCGTCAGCCGAATGGCTGACGCGTGAGGACCTTCGCAAGGAGGTGATATCGGATGCCTTCCATGGCGGAATTCTCTCTCCCAAATCCGCGATGATGCACATGGGACGCTACGCCAACGGCCTGGCGCAGGCGGCCCACCGCCATGGTGCCGAGATCTGGGAACGTAACCCCGTCACCGCGCGCGAACGCGTGGGGAATGGCTGGCGGCTCAACACGCCGACAGGCACACTAACCGCGCGCCAGGTCATCCTGGCGACAGACGCCTATACGCCGAGCACCTTCAACTATTTCCGACGAAGACTCATGCCGATCGCTTCCTTCATCATTGTGACACGGCCGCTCACCCCGCAGGAGATTGCCGCGGCGGTTCCGGGCAACCGCAACTTCACGAACTCCCTCAACATCGCCAATTATTTCCGTCTCACACCCGACAACCGCATGCTGTTCGGAGGGCGCGCCAGATTTTCGGCGGTATCGAACCAGAAAACCAACGTCAGCTCCGGTCAGCTTCTGCGCCAGCAGATGGTTGGCATATTCCCGCAGCTTGCACATGTCGAGATCGACTATTGCTGGGGCGGGCTCGTCGGTTGCACGCAGGATCGTTATCCTCGGGCGGGCAGCGCCGAAGGGGTGATTTACAGCATGGGTTATTCCGGCCACGGAGCCCAGTTGTCGACTTTCATGGGTAACGCGCTTGCCGATATGGCGATGGGGCGTAAGGACGCCAACCCGCTTGACGGTTTCGCCTGGCCCGCGATTCCGTTGCATGCCGGGAATCCCTGGTTCCTGCCTATTGTGGGCACCTATTACCGAATGAAGGACTTGATGCCCTGAACCGATTTTCGCACGGCGTGTTAGCGTCCTTTCTGCCGGGCTGGTGCTGGCGCGCCAGGGACGTTCTTTGGCAGCTTTCGATGCCGTGAACTCTGGCGAGGGGGCATCGTCGCGCAATGGCGCCATTACCAGCGCCAGCCGCTGATCCCCGTCCAAAAGGAGAAGATCTACTGGCGCCCCAGCCTCTTCGTCGCGCCTACGTCTACACCGAAAGCTGAGCCTGGCGTGTCGACGCGCGGCACTCGAATTCGGCTTGGCCGGACTGAACACCGGCGCGATCTCACCGCGACGGCCTCCTTTGGCGGTTTTAAACAGTCCGGTCTCGGGCGAGAGTGTGCGCAGGTAGGCACCGAGGAAGAAGCTGGTGGCGGTTTGCGCGTGGGTCATTCAGTGCCAGCATAAGATGCTGCGGACGATGAGGGGAAAGCGAAAGATATCACTGAGAGTGCAGCCTTTAGTCGATTTGCCAACTCACAATCCTTCACATTTACACAAGAAATCCGAGGAAGTGTCGTGCAGACAAGTCAGATCGATATTGCCGCTTTCAGCCCCGAACATCTAAGTGCCGCCGTGAACCTCTCCCGGCAGGCAGGCTGGCCCCATCGCCCCGAGGATTGGGAGATGGCGCTTGCATTAAGTGAGGGCGTCGTCGCCATCGAGGACGGCCGGGTGGTCGGCACCGTCCTCGTTACGCGGTATCGGGAAGACTGTGCTACGATTAATATGGTCATTGTCGACGAAGCCATGCGGGGGCGCGGCCTTGGCCGCAGACTAATGGAGGCCGCAGTAGGCATTGCCGGTGAGCGGTCGTTGCGGCTCGTGGCGACGGCTGAAGGTCTTCCGCTTTATGAAAAGTTTGGTTTTCGTGAGACTGGCCGTATTTTGCAGCACCAGGGCATTGCAGCGAGAGTAGCCGCGCCACCGGCCGCGATGGCGGCAACGCTAACCGATGTCGCTGTCATCGAAGAACTCGATCGAAAGGCTTTCGGCGCCGATCGCAGCGATCTGATCTCATATCTTGCGAAAACCGGTGAATTAGCTGTCGTACGCCATAACGGCAAGGTCACCGGTTTCGCCTTCCTTCGCACATTTGGCCGTGGCGAGGTTATTGGTCCTGTCATCGCCGCGAACCTCGACGACGCCAAGGCACTCATCTCCTATTTTATTGCCGCGCGGCCCGGCAAGTTCCTCAGGGTCGATACCACCGCCGCCGCGGCCGGCCTTTCCCAATGGCTCTCCGAGCAGGGCCTCCCTCACGTGAGCGGTGCCATTGCCATGATGAAGCCGCCAATCGTCATTGGTGATTCCGTTCCCACCATCTTTGCTCTCACCAACCAGGCGCTCGGGTGATCCGGAGGCCCCAGTGGCCACGACATCCGCCTTCGCCAATGGTGTCCTCGGGTGCGCAATGACGTCGACGCGATCAACGAGCGCAGCCGCAGAGGCTCGAAGATACTCTGGCCGATTCCGATGTGCGCGCAGCCTTGAAAGGCTGGGCCCGCGTTTGCATAGCCGACGACGAATAAGGTTGTGCCGCAGCGGCTCATCGAGCTGCCGCGGCACAACTGTGAGGTCAGAGGATCGCTCCAGCTTATTTTGGCAAGGATCTGCCCCGTGACATTGAAAGCGCGTGGCCAACCTACAGAGGAAACAGACTCGTTAACGGCATATGCGCTTTGACGATGGGCGACTTCAGCACCACGAAACTGAAATATTTGTCGATGCCGATCTCCATATCGGAGAGTCGCTCCATGATCGTCTGATACTCGCTGATCCCGGCTGTAACGAATTTCAAGAGATAGTCATAGCCACCGGAGACGAGATGGCATTCAATGACCTGGTCAACCTTTTCGACCGTTGCCAGGAAACGGGCGAAGTCGACCTGCCGGTGGTTCTTCAGGGTAATCTCGGTGAAAACCGTTAGCGTCTGGCCGAGCTTGGCGACATTGATCTGCGCGGAATAGCCTTCGATAAAACCTTCCGACTGCAACTTTTTCACTCGCATCAGGCAAGGGCTCGGGGAAAGGTTGACGAGGTCGGCGAGCTCTACGTTGGTCACGCGCCCATTCTTCTGCAACTCATGTAGAATCTTTATATCGATCCGGTCGAGTTTCATCGCGTCACTCCGCCTGTCGAGCTGCAAAGAGGCGCAGCATGGTGTGCTGCCGTGTCTCAGACCGGCAGACTAACACGTTGGATCAACATGTCGATTGCGTTTCGAGGTTTTGAGAGGAACGAACAACTGCGGCAAATTGCAGGGACGGCATTTTATGCTGCCTCGCCGATCCTGGGACTTATAGCTGAAACAGACTCGTCAAGGGCATACGCGCCTTCACGAGCCTGCACTAGAGTGCCACCCGAATGTTGTTGCTATCGCAACGCAGAATTTGCTTCCTGCGTTAAGTGCAATGTTTCGGGCCATGGCGAGGCCGCGCACTCGCAAGGCGCTAACGAGACAAGCAACAATCACAAGTATTGCGCGCGCCATGCCATTTCCATCTTAGTCCCTGAATAAATTCCGTTCTTACGGGGACAAAAGTCCTCAAATCCCCACGGCTACACCGTCCTTTCTGGATTCCGATGCCCCGGTCAGAGTCCCGTTTTCCCAATCGATGCGGATCGCTTGCGCCCCGCCAATCGGATCCTCCGCACGCGAAAAGGTAAAGCCACGTCGTTCGAGTTCGGCCTTGATCGCGCCGTCAATCGTATGCTCGGCCTCCACTCTTGTTCCATCGGAGGTCGGCATCACCCGGGGCAGATCGATCGCCTCTTGCAGGTCCATGCCATAATCGAGGACCTTGGAGATAAAATGGGCATGGCCAAGTGCCTGATAGTAGCCGCCCATCACGCCGAAGGGCATCTCTACTCGGCCGTTGCGCGTGACCATGCCCGGAATGATCGTGTGAAGTGGCCGCTTCGATGGTCCGATTCGGTTCGGATGGCCTGGCTTGAGCGAGAAGCTTTGACCCCGATTGTGCAGTATGACGCCGGAGCGCGGCGCGACCAACCCGGTCCCGAAACTGTCGAAAATCGAGTTGATGAAGCTGACGGCGTTGCGGTCGCGGTCGATGACCGAGATATAGACGGTGTCGGGATGAAGCGGCATTTCGAACGGCGGTAGGTCGGTCAGTGCCTTTTCCAGCTTGATCATTGCCGCAAGCCTGTCGGCCAGCGCCTCCGACAGCAACTCATCCACCGGGACATCTACCTTGTCCGGATCAGCGACCCAGGCGTCACGGGCAGCATAGGCAAGGCGCGTCGCCTCGATCTCGACATGCAGCCGGTCCGGCGATTGTGGATCGCCCTTGGCCTCGAAGCGGCTCAGTATATTGAGGATCAGCAACGCGATGATGCCCTGGCCGTTCGGCGGGCATTCGTGAATTGTATAGCCGCGAAAATCGGTGGTAACCGGAATAACATATTCACCCCGCGTGCTGGCAAAGTCTTCCATTGTGTGAAGCCCGCCGAGAGAGCGTAAATAGGCGACGATGTCCTCGGCAACGGGACCACGGTAGAAGCCGTCACTGCCTTCGGCGGCAAGACGTTTGAAGGTTTCGGCCAGCTCCGGCTGCCGATGCAACTCGCCGATCTTTGGCGCCCGCCCGCCCGGAAGGAAGATCCTCGCTGCCGTCATATCGGCGGCGAGCAGTTCCTCCTCCAAGGACCAATCGCGATGCACGCGCGGCGTGATCGCGTAACCTTCTTCGGCAAAGCGGATGGCAGGCCCAAGCACGTCAGCAAAAGGGAGCTGGCCGTGATCGGCGTGCAGGCGTGTCCATGCATCGATCGCGCCTGGAACCGTTACTGCGGCCGGCGACTGGCGTGGGATCTCTGCCAAGCCGCGCTCCTCGAACCAGTCGGCAGTCAAAGCGGCCGGTGTGCGGCCAGAGCCGTTGTAGGCGACGACCTTGTCCGATCCGCCCGGCGCATAGAGCGCGAAACAGTCGCCGCCGATGCCTGTCGAACCCGGCTCGACGACGCATTGCACGGCGCAGGCGGCAATGGCGGCGTCCATAGCATTGCCGCCGGCCTCCATGATCTGCAGCGCCGTGAGCGTTGCGGAAGGGTGCGAGGTTGCCGCCATCGCATGGCGCGATACCGCGACGGAACGCGTCGGCTTCTCGAAATTGCGCATCGTGTGCATTCTCCTCGTTATTTCCGCTAGGCCTGCTTCAGGTACGGGGCGGCAGGTAGGGCGTAAGCCAGGTTTCAAGCGCATTCAGCCCCGAGATGATGGTGAAGTTGAGCGTCAGATAGATGGCGCCGGCGGCTATGAAGACCTCGACAGCACGATAGGTCTGCGAAATCAGTCCCTGTGCGATACCGGTGACCTCGATCAGGGTGATGATCGATGCAAGGGACGTGCCCTTGACCATCAGGATGATCTCGTTGCTGTAGCTCGGAATCGCCTGGCGTAAGGCGAGGGGCAGGACAACGAGGCGCAGCGTGAGCAAGCGTGGAATGCCCAACGCCGAGGCCGCCTCGACCAGGCCGCGCGGCACGCCCAGCATCGCTCCGCGCAGGATCTCGCTTCCATAGGCTGCCGTATTGAGGCTGAGTGCCATGATGGCGCACCAATAAGGCTCACGGAACAGCCACCAGAGCCCGATCGCCTGGAGTGTTGGCCGGAACTGGCCGAGGCCATAGTAGATGAGGAAGATCTGGACGAGCAGTGGAGTGCCACGGAAGACCGCGACGAAGGTCCGTATCGGCCAAGTCAGGAGCCGGTGATCTCCCTGCTGGGCGAGTGCAAGCAGCAGCGCAATGATGAATCCGATGCTGATCGAAAAGGCAGCAAGCTGCAGAGTCATCGGCAGCCCGGCGAGGAGTGCGGGGATGATCTCGAGAAAGAAGGCGAGGTCGATCATGCGTGGACCATGCCTCGCCAGGCACGGGCCTCGCCGTAGCGGAAAATCGAAGCCGTCACGGCGGCGATGACGAAGTAGAGCACGGCGGCCGCAATATAGAAGATGAAGGGCTCCCGAGTGGAGCCGGCGCCGATCTGCGCCTGGCGCATCAGTTCGACGAGGCCGATTACGGAGATCAATGCCGAGTCCTTGAGCACCAGCTGCCAGACATTGCCGAGCCCCGGCAGCGCGTGACGCATGAGTTGCGGCACGATGACGAGACGCAAGGACTGGTATCGGGACAGGCCGAGCGCCGTGCAGGCGTCGAACTGGCCGCGATCCACCGCCTGGTAGGCGCCACGATAAACCTCTCCCTGATAGGCGCCGGAAATGATGCCCATCGCCAGCACTCCGGTCGCAAATGTCGGCAATCCGAGGAAGCCGGTGCTGCCCACGAGATTGCCGATCTGGGTCAGGGCGATGCTGCCTCCATAGTAGAGCAGGTAGATCGTCAGCAGATCGGGAATGCCGCGGAACACCGTGCCATAGGCCTTGGCGAGCCCGGCAGGAACAGGACGCGAGGATAGCCTGCCGCCTGCGGCGAGCGCGCCGAAGACGGCGCCGAGAAGGAAGCCGAGGACTGACAAGGATAGCGTAATACCGGATGCCACGAGCAGGGCGACGTCCCAGCTGCCCTGCCCGAAGCCAAAATTGTGAAAGATATCGGTCATGTGATTTTGGAGCCTTTCAGCGCGTTGCCCAACGGCACGGCCGAAGCCAGTCCGATTGGGCAGGTCCGCCCGCACCTACTTGACCGGGGTCACATCCGTCTTCACCCACTTTTCAGAGATGCGCTTGATCGTGCCATCTGCGATCGCCTCGTCTATTGCTGCATTCAGCATGTCCTTGAGCTTGGTGTCTTCTTTGCGCAGGCCTGCGCCGGTTCCGAGACCGAAGAGGCCGCCCACAAAGCCAGGCCCCGCGAGCGTGTAATCGGCAAATTCAGGTTTCGCGAGCGTTATGGCGAGGGCTGTCTGTTGCGCGAACAACGCATCGATGCGGCCCGCCGCGAGATCGAGGTCATGCTGCTCGGTCGTCTTGTATTCCCGGATTTCCACCGTATCTCCGAAGTATTTCTTGACGAACTCAAGCATTGTCGTTGCTGCCTGGACGCCGACCACCTTGCCCTTCAACATGGGCTTCAGCTTTTCGATCGCGGCCATGGATGCAGCTTCGTCGTCCATATTGAACTTTTCGCCGGAAAGACCGAGCTTGCCAAGTTCACTATTCTTGGCGACGGCGAAGCTGCCCGGATCGACCGCATATGGCTGCGTGAAGTCGATCGTCTCGAGGCGTTTCGGTGTTATGAACATGCCGGCCATGATCACGTCAAACTTCCCGACTTTCAGTGACGGAATAAGGCCTTCCCAGTCCTGCGCGATGATCGTGCATTTAATCTTCATCCGGGCGCAAAGATCGTTGGCGAGGTCGATCTCCAGGCCGTCGAGCTTGCCGTCGGCATTGGTGAAATTCCAGGGCGCATAAGCGCCTTCGGTGGCGATGGTTATCGCCTTTGGAGCTTCCTGGGCGAGGGTGGTGTGGCCGAAGCCGAGCATTCCGAATAGGGCCGCGACGGCGGCCAGGCGATGAATTTTCATGTGGGTTCCCCTTTCGTTGGCTGATCTAGCTGTTCCCGTCGCCCGTTTCCGGTCTGTTGCCGGCTTGGGGCATTTCTCTCCGGCCGGCGCTGATCACCGGCTCGGTGTCGCGAACTCGGCGAGCAACGGTGCTGTACCGAGAATGTGATACTGCATTACCTGCTCCGCCTTGTGCGCATCGCCGGATCGCAGCGCCGCGATCACTGCAGCATGCTCTTCACGGGCGGAGAGCGGCTTTTCGACATAGTCGAACCAGATGCGCATGTAGGGTTCGATCACCGCGTGCAGCGTCGCGATCTGGTGAGTGAGCTTGGGCCTTTGGCTCAGCGCGCAAATGCGGCCGTGAAATTCCTGATGCCGGACCACCCAGTCACTGCTGCCACTCTTGCCGGCGCGCTCCATGCGCTCGAGCAGGCGATCGAGTTCTTCGAGCTCGTCTTCGTCGATGCGCGGCATTGCCAGTCTGACCGCGAGGCCCTCCAGCACGGACCGCATTTCAAAAATTTCGTAGAGTTCATCAACTGTAAGACCGGCGACGATGCAGCCGCGATTGGGCCGCAGAACCACCAACCCGTCGGAAGCGAGGCGCCGGAACGCCTCCCGCACCGGCATGCGGCTCATGCCGATCTCACTTGCGATGTCCTCAGGAATCAGTCGTTCGCCTGGCTTGTAGCGACCAAGCCGAAGCGCTCGCTGGATGTGCAGATAAGCCTCTTCCTCGGCGGTAGAGGCATGCTTTCCAAATGAGGCAATGGATGAAGACATCAAACGTCCGCTCTGGCTTTTTGTATCCACTGATCCAATCATAAGTCCTTCCCGTTGGTCAAGTTGCCAGATCAGGATGGGGCCTTGTGCTCGCGCAGCAGCGGGTGTCGATCCGTCCTCACGATGTCCGATGCACAATTGCGGTGCTCATCACGAAGGCGGGAGAAACGGCCTCGAAAGGAAATCTTTCGAGTTCCCGAGACCCGCTGCTAAGACGAAAGGTAGTGGCGTCCTTTGCGCGCTGTCCGCATCGACGTCGGCGGCGTCAGAGCTCGCCATCTTCCACACCGCTTCGTTCGGCGGCAGCCGGTCGGTCAGCCTCAGTCTGGCAGAGGGCGGTCCCGTCCGCGATCCGGCCTTTGATTTCGACGTCGTCATCACGCTGTCGGAATTCGACAGCGACGGGACGGTGCTCTATCGGGACGGAGGAAGACACCAGGCGAATGTGCGCTGCGATGCGCCCGCAACGGTGCGGATCAAATCCGCCGACTATGCGATCGACATTTCGGCACGGCCGAGAACTGACTGGAAGCACGATCTCTGGGCGGCGCTCTGCACCGCTCCCGTCTCCTGAGCGGCAGCTCGGTATGACTTGATCGATCGATGCGTCATCCTTTCGGCATGTGACGTCACCTAATGCTTGGATCCGGCACTAGCTTACCATCGGCCGGGCCGTTTGTTGCTAATGATGATGGCGCTCTGCTTCCAACATCGTGAAGGGAAACCGCTCACTATCGACGCTGCGTGCCAGGAGTAGCTCGCCTTCGAATTCATGTGGTTCGGCTGGAGCCGCGAGGCTCTCCAAAACATGGTGGTTTCCGTCGGCCGGCACGAGGTCGTGCCGCTCGACCGCGCCGCGCGCGAGCCGGACATTGACCGCGTCCGTCGAGGTCCTGACGCCACGGTAAGTCATGAGGATTGAGAGCGCCATCGTCGTGCCGCTCCCGTGACGAACCTGGTCCATAACCAATCTTTTGATTCGGAAGACAAGGATGCACCATCAAAGCCTGGGATCAGCCGAGCGCCGAGAGGCTCGCGGCTACCACAGCAGGTATGCAGTTGAAGCTGAACGTCGTCTTCTTCGAGCGGCCAACAACTTCCAACAGGACATGTTGGTGAAGTTCGCCGCTGATGCTTGAGGGAAGTTTCTTGCAGTTCAAAACCCTGAAAAGGTGAAGGGGTTAGTAGCCCCACACCTTTCCGTGCGCACGAAATGACTGCGACGGACGCTCGGCCAGTGATGAGCCGGGCGTAATACTACCGCCACCGAGGCTCTCGCTGGGCGTTATGAAGAAGTTCGGATGCTGTAGCAAAGGGGCCGAATAGCTGCAGCAAGCGGGCCTCCTCGATATCAGTGAGATGGTGGCGCTTGGCGAGATCCTTTACCGACCACACGGGTTTGGTTTCGACATTCTCGAGAAATTCAATACGCTGCATGCTTACTCAGTCCTCCTACTACCAAGCGGATGAGATAGGCATTACTAAATTAGAAATATATTAAATAAGACATGTCGGACGCATTGGTACGCTACCGAACACGTCCCCGCGATCTAGTGGACTTTCCTCACGTCGGGGCAACAGACTAAATTATGCAACCAATTTAAACCGATCGAAGATCGCCCGACGCCCGAGCTTGAGGCGGTGCTCGTACCGCTCTTCCAGCAGAGCGCCATGCGGGTGGCGATGGTCTGCGCCGGTTTACCGGCGCCACTCTTCCAACAGCGATCTACGCTTCGGATCGAGATTTCACCGACTACGAGGTCTCCTCAGGACAATTGATCAATCGAATCACTCGGTTGTCGACGAACTGATAGCTTTTTTCCCCGTGCCGCAGCCATAGCATCTGCCGCGGACCAACTCTAAAAGTCCTCTATCGAATAGGGAGCATCCTTCGAACCGAAATGAGGCCGAACGCCAAGCAGCGAGGCTGTGCGACCAATAATCTCTTTGACCATCGGCGCGGCAGTAGAGGCGGCCGAACGGCGGGATCCAGGCGGAGATTGATCACGCAGCAACAAACTGTTTGCGGGAATATCGTCGGCTGATAAGCGAACTCCGCCAAGTCGTCAGCTCAGTTCGATTTGTTGACTGGCCGGTTCCGTCGCGGCTTTGATGACATCAGATGCCAGCTTGAACTGCTCATCGCGCGGAACCTCGGATTGCCTCCAAAGTTCGACGTCTGTTCAAGCCAAGCTAGGCAGCACGTTATTCTGATATCTATTCCAGGGCTAACTTGCGCTTGATCTATGATGCTCACCGCTTCAAGCATCGGGGCGGCTGAGATGTTGCTGACTGATGCATGGTGGTATTCATGCGAAATCAACCCAGTTCTAGCCCAACTACACAGGCCGCCGAGGGGCTTACACCAGCTCTGGCGAAAAATATCGACGCTATCATGCAACGTCGCCGCGAGAACAAGCGAGCAGCATCTCGGCACGAGCGAATTGCGGCGTTGATCAGCCATTTCGCGGGATCCATGACATTCGTTTATATTCACCTCATCTTTTACGGCGTCTGGATCGTCGCGAACCTCGCATGGATACCAGCGATTGTGCCATGGGATCCATCATTGGTTATTCTGGCAATGGAGGCGTCAGTGGAAGCGATTTTCCTTTCGACGTTTGTCTTGATCAACCAGAATCGCATGGCGGCGGAAGACGATGTTCGCGCTGATCTAGACTTGCAGGTGAGCTTATTAAATGAGCATGAAACCACACGTCTGATCTCAATGGTGGAGGCAATCGCAAGAAAGCTCGAGGTTGCGACCGAGGCGGACGCCGAAGTTCACGAGTTGAAAAGGGACGTCGCACCCGATGCAGTGCTTGATCGAATCGAGGCGGCGGAAAAGGAGTAGTGCCTGCCTTCGGCTACCTCCCGCGGTGGAAACGATAATTTGTTGGAGGGAACCTTCGTTATCACCTCCGGGGGAAATGACTGGGTCGGACGCCGGCGCCATCGCGAAAGGCACGTCAGGTTGCTATCGCAGCTGATTTCCACTTGCGTCATAGATTCTGTCGATCGCTACCGCGACCGCAATAAATCGTTCGCAGTCGACATCAAAGCCCTGGCCTTGGGCGAGCTTTCTTGCCCAGTCCACGGCAGCCCGTCCGCCCCATTCATCCGGCGGCAGAGCCAGGGTCTCACGGGACGTGCCGGACAACCTGGTGGCAGTAAAGTCGTAAAAAGAGCCGTCAACATTTCTGAACGACGCGCCTCCTTCGGTTCCATAGAAATCGGCACCGATCACGGCGTCGCAGCCGGCCTGCAGCCGCCAGGAACACGCCAATCGGATAATTTCACCACCGGAAAGCGTGAGCGTCGCCGTCGCGAAATCCTCGACCTGACTGCCACTTGCAAGTCTCTCGCCACCCGCCCTTAGCTCGCTGGTGACGGCGGCAACGGGCGGAAAGCCGAGAGACCATAGAGCCAGATCGATAAGATGGACTCCGAGATCGATGAGGCAGCCACCGCCGGACAGGTTCTTGTCGTAGAACCAGGGTTTATCGGGGCCATAGGCATTGTGGAATGTCAGATCCGCCGCGAATACCTTGCCAAGAGCATCGGAGTGGATGAGATCTCGGATCTGCTGCATGCCGCGCGTGTGACGATAAGAAAGGTCGACGCCAAGCAGTCTGTCAGCCGCTCTTGCAGCGTCGACGACGGCCTTCACCTCGGATTCCGACCGGCCAAGCGGCTTTTGGCAGAAGACTGCGAGGCCGGCCTGGAGCGCGCGCATCGACTGCTCGGCGTGGCTTGCGCTTGGCGTCGCGATCACGATGCCGTCTAGCTCGTCGCCGAGCAGATCGTCCAGATCGATGGCGATCCTGGCCTCAGGAGCAAACGCCTTGGCCTCCGCCACCATCTCCGGCGAAGGATCGGCGACGGCGGCGGCTTGCGCCATGCCGCTGTCGAGGATTGCCTTCATCCGGTGTCGGCCGATCCATCCCACGCCGAGAAAGCCCAGCCTCAACGGTTTGACGGCATTGGCCGCCGGCATCGAGATCAAATCGTTCATGAATATTGTACCAGCGCTTTGAGAAAGCCGTCGGGGCGATCGCGCGTCGCATCGAGCGCTTCGTCCAGTCTTTCCAGAGGATAGCGGTGCGTGTAAAGGGGCTCGGGATCAATGCGACCCTGTCGCACCGCTTCGATGGCATCGCGAATGCCCTGCATATATATTGCAGGATCGCGCTCATGCGCGTTGATGACATCAAGGCCACGCCAGTTCCAAAGCTGCATGTTGATTTGCCGCGGGCCGTCTTGGTGATAGCCTGCGACAATAAGCCTGCCTCTTTCCTTCACGAGCTCGCCTGCCAGGTCCAGCGGCCACTGCTTGCCCACCGCTTCGATGACGCAGTCGCAGAATTTGCCGTCGGTCAGTTCCTTGAGGCTTTCGATGATGCGCCAGTGATCGTCCATGGCAATGGTCTCTACCGCTCCCATCTGTTTCGCCACATCCAGCGAGTAGGGTCGTCGCGAGATGGCGATAACCCGTGCTCCCTGAGTGGCAGCAAGCTGTGTCAGGAGCGCGCCGAGAAAGCCGATGCCGATGATGGCAATCGTCTCACCGCTTTGGATATTGCTGCGGCGAAAAATGTTCATTGCGCATCCGAGCGGCTCACCGGGAAACGGTTTGCCGCCCAGTTCCTTGGGGAGCACCGCGACCATCGAGGCATCGGCGATGTCGTGCGTGGCGTAGGCGTGATAGGAAAGGACGGCGACCCGTTGTCCCGGCTGCAGGTCCGTGACCTCGCTGCCTACAGCGTCGACGATGCCCCACCCTTCATGCCCAAGCCCGCCTGGCTCGGTGGGAAACGTCATCCATTCCGGTCCGGCCCATGGGGTTAGGTTGGAGGCGCAGACACCGCAGCCCTCCAGTCTTACTCTGACCTGGCCGGGACCCGGTTTCGGCGTCGGCCGCGTTTCAACGGACAGACGTCCGGGGCCGGTCACGACTGCGGCCCGCATGAGCTGAGCCGTGGGTTTCGCAAAGTCCATGGGATGTCCTCCAATGTGGCTCCCCTCGAACTGCGCGCTTCCCAAAGAGTTCCGGTAGAAGTCAAAGAAGTCATTGATGATGAAGTCATAAAAGATGTCATTGATGAAGGAACTTTTCCACCGACGCTCGGTTCGGCCGCTATCTCCGAAGCAAATTCTTCAATGGAATGGGTCCAAAAATGACGATTTTGATTACTGGCGGATGCGGCTTCATCGGCCGTCATGTTGCTGAAGAACTTCTGGAAAATGGCTATGACGTACGCATCCTCGACGCCTTGATCGATCAGGTGCATGCGGATGCGGAAGCCAGCGTCCCCGAAGGCGCGGAGGTCGTCCGCGGTGACGTGAGAGACAAGGATGCAGTGCGGGCGGCGCTCGTCGGGGTGGATGGGGTTATTCATCTCGCCGCCGAGGTTGGCGTCGGCCAGTCGATGTATGAGATTGCCCGCTATGTCGGCTGCAACGACTTAGGAACGGCTATTTTGCTTCAAGCCATGATCGACCTGCCCATTCGGAAAATCGTCGTCGCCTCTTCCATGAGCGTCTATGGAGAAGGACTCTATCTCACACCCGATGGCAGGCGGCTCGGCTATATCAGACGTCGAATGCACCAAATTAAAAGCGGCCGCTGGGATCCGCTTGGCCCTGATGGCGAGCCGTTGACGCCGGTTGCTACCGATGAGGAAAAGCCCGTTGATCTCGCTTCCATCTATGCGCTGACGAAATATGCCCAGGAGAAGCAAGTCCTGATTTTCGGCGAGGCATACGAGCGGGATGCCGTCGCCCTGCGGCTCTTCAACGTCTTCGGCGCAGGCCAGGCTCTTTCCAATCCCTATACTGGCGTGCTTGCGAATTTCGCCTCGCGCCTCTCTAACGGGCAGCCGCCGATGATTTTCGAGGATGGAAAGCAGCGGCGGGATTTCGTCCATGTGCGCGATGTCGCGACGGCCTTCCGCCTGGCTTTGGAAAAACCGGCAGCTTCCGGTCATGTCATCAACGTCGGCAGCGGCCAGGCTTATTCGATCGCCGATGTTGCGACGCTTCTTGCCGACGCCATGGGAGCACCGGAGATCGGTCCCGACGTCATGAACAAGGCACGTTCGGGAGACATCCGCAATTGTTTTGCCGATATTTCGAAAGCCCGCGAGTTGCTCGGTTTCGAGCCCAGATACCGTCTCGAAAATTCGCTCGGTCCGTTCGCCGAGTGGGTGCGGCAGACGGGTGCTGTCGATCGCGGCGCAGAGATGAAGCGGCAGCTCGAAGAACGAGGACTGGTTTCATGAGCAAAGCCGGTTCCCGATCATTGAAAGAGCAGGAAATACGCCGCTTCGGTTTCGTCGAATGGTTCCGCCCGGGGGAGCACGAGCGCACGGAGGCCGTGCTGCCGGACATTCTCGCAAGCGGCGCCAGCTACCTGCGCACGCATCTGTCCTGGGCCGAATATCTCGCGCCCGGTGGTGAGGAATGGTTTGACTGGCTGATTCCGCGTGTCGGCGGTGAGATCGATCTTCTACCCTGCATTCACTATACCCCGCCCTCTCTCTCCCGGACGGGCAAGTCATCGGGGCCGCCGGTCGATCTGAAATCCTACGCCGATTTTGTCGATCACATCCTCACGCGCTACGGCCGCTATTTCCGTCATGTCGAGCTATGGAACGAACCGAACAACCTGCTCGACTGGGATTGGCGGCAGGACAGCGATTTCCTGCTGTTTTGTGAAATGATTGGCGGCGCCGCCTATTGGGCCAAGCGGAGGGGCTTCAAGCCCGTACTTGGCGGCCCTTGCCCCTTCGATCCCTACTGGATCAATCTGATGGGCGAGCGTGGTGTGCTCGCCGTTATCGATGCCGTCGGCTTTCATGGCTTTCCGGGCACATGGGACAGCGAGCAGGCGACGTGGGGCGGCTGGGATATGCATCTTGGCGAGATGCGCGAGATCATCGAGCGCTACAATGGCGACGCGGAAATTTGGATCACCGAAGCAGGCTATTCCACCTGGCGTAACGACGAGATCGAGCAGGCGCGGCGCTTCATCAAGGCGCTGAAGGTGCCGGCCGACCGAATGTATTGGTATTCGTGGCGAGATGTGCCGCCGGATGTGCCGGTTCAGGAAGGCTTGTGGTTCGATCCTCGGCACTATCATCTCGGCGCGGTCAGCCATGACAACAAGCCGAAGCTGCTTGGCCGTCTTCTCATGGAGGGGGGGCTCGGGCGCCTGGAAGAGGTCGCGGCGCTCGCCGCCCCGCATATCGCCGCCGGTGCCGCACCCGTCGTCGTCACCGGAGGCAGCGGGTTCGTCGGCTCCAATTTGGCCGACAGCCTGCTGAGCGACGGCGAAGACGTCGTCATTCTGGACAATCTGGGCCGATCAGGTGTCGACCAGAACCTCTCATGGCTGATCGAACGGCATGGGGCGCGGGTGCATCCCGTCCTTGCAGATGTTCGCGACCTGATGGGAATAGAAGCGGCCTTCAAGGATGCCAAGGCCGTCTTCCACTATGCCGCCCAGACGGCGGTGACCACCAGCCTCATCGACCCGCTCGATGATTTCGAAACGAATGCCCGTGGCACCCTCAATGTGCTGGAATCGGTTCGCAGGGCCGGAAGGCGGGCGCCGGTCATCTTCGCGAGCACCAACAAGGTCTATGGCGCTCTGGACGATCTCACGATGATCGACCTCGATGACCGCTATCTTCCCGAAGACGAACTCATCCGCATGCAGGGCATCGCCGAGGATCAGCCTCTCGATTTCTGCACGCCCTACGGCTGCTCGAAAGGCGTCGCCGACCAATATATTCTCGACTATGCCAAGTCGTTCGGAATACCGGCTGCGGTCTTGCGCATGAGCTGCATCTACGGGCCTCGCCAGTTCGGTACGGAGGACCAGGGCTGGGTGGCGCATTTCCTGATCCGGGCTCTCGCCGGAGAAGCCATTTCCATTTACGGCGACGGCAAGCAGGTGCGTGATATCCTCCACGTGGACGATGCCGTCGCCGCCTATCGATCCCTGCTCGCGGATATTGATCGCGCGGCCGGCAAAGCCTTTAATCTGGGCGGGGGGGCCCGCAACGCCGTCAGCGTGCTGTCGGTGCTGCGCGCGATCGAGGAACTGACGGGACGCGCGGTCGAAACCAACTTCGGCCCGTGGCGCGCCGGCGACCAGTTCTACTTCGTCGCCAATACGCAAAAACTCGAACGCGAAACCGGCTGGAGGGCCCGCATCGGATGGCGCGAGGGCCTGCGGCATCTCGCCGAGTGGCTGATCGCCAATCGTTTCGGCGGCCGCGAGATCCGCAGGGAAAAGCGGAAGGTATCGGCATGATTCAACAAAAACGATGCAAGGGACGTCGCCGCGTGGTGATGACCGTCGATGCCGTGGGCGGTGTCTGGCGCTACGCCATGGATCTTGCTGCGGCGCTGAAGCCGCACAACGTCGACGTGATCTTCGCGGGGCTCGGGCCTGCCCCCCGCGAGGAAAAGGCGGCCGAGGCAGAGCGGATCGGCAAACTCGTCTGGCTTGATGCGCCGCTCGACTGGATGGTTGAGGACGAAAAGGCAGTTGCAGACGTCCCGCGCCAGATCGCCGATCTCGCTCGGAGCGAAGAGGCCGATCTCCTGCATCTCAATCTGCCCTCACAGGCGGCGAACATCGAAACGGACCTGCCCGTTATCGTGGCTTGCCATTCCTGTGTGGTCACGTGGTTTGCCGCTGTTCGCGGCAGCCAGGTGCCGCAAGGCTGGCAATGGCAATATCGGCTGAACGAAGCTGGCTTCGCGCGCGCGGAAGCGGTGATTTCGCCGAGCCGCAGTCATGCCGAAGCGATGCAAGCGGCCTACGGGCGGATTGCGAACCTCCGGGTCGTTCTCAATGCGAGCGCTCTCGAGACGTCCGATGAACAGAAGCGAAACTTCGTTCTTGCCGCCGGACGATGGTGGGATGAGGGGAAAAACGCCGCCGTGCTCGATGGCGCGGCACGCATGGCGCGCTGGCCGGTGGTAACGGCCGGCGCGAATAACGGCCCAAACGGGCAGCTCATGCAGTTTCGCTGCGCCATCCATCGCGGTGAGCTTGCCCATCCGCAGATGGCAGACGCCATCCGGAAGGCTGCCATCGTGGCTTCACCTTCGATTTATGAGCCCTTCGGCCTTGCAGCGCTCGAAGGAGCGAGAGCGGGCGCTGCGCTGGTTTTGTCGGATATCCCGACCTATCGCGAGCTATGGGAGGACGCTGCCCTGTTTGCCGACCCGCGTCATCCCGAGGCCTTCGCCGACGCGTTCAACGCGCTCGCAGATGATCCGCAGCGGCGCGCTGTCCTCGGGCTCAAGGCGCGCGAGCGATCTGGGCGCTTCAGTCTCGATGCTCAGGCGGAGGCTGTGTGCCGGATCTACTCCGACATGTTTAGCCGCCTCTTTTCAACAGCAGCGGAATGATCATGAAGTTCATCTTTTACACACATTCGCTCATTTCGGATTGGAACCATGGCAATGCGCATTTCCTTCGCGGCGTCATGCGGGATCTCCAGCGGCGCGGTCACGAAACGCTGGCACTGGAGCCGGCAGGCGCATGGAGCCGCACCAACCTCGTCAAGGATCAGGGACCCGGCGCGATCGAACGATTTCACGAGGCCTTTCCGCAGCACCGCTCTGAGATCTACGACCAGGCGTTCGACCACGAAGCAGCCCTTGCCGACGCCGACGTCGTCATCGTGCATGAGTGGACGGAACCAGAGCTGGTCGAGCGCATCGGCCGCATCCGGCGCAATGGCGATCCCTTCACTCTGCTTTTCCACGATACGCATCATCGCGCGGTCTCAGCCGAAGGCGACATCGCGTCGCTGATGCTGAAAGACTACGATGGGGTACTGGCCTTCGGCCAAACATTACGTGAGCGCTATCTTCGCGCAGGCTGGGGAAAGTCCGTATTCACCTGGCATGAGGCAGCGGACGATGCGCTGTTCCGGCCGTTCCCGAATATTGAAAAAACAGGCGACCTCATCTGGATCGGCAACTGGGGTGATGAAGAACGATCGGCCGAGATCAGCGAGTTTCTGATCCGTCCTGCCAGAAATCTCGGCCTGAAGACCACGGTGCGTGGCGTTCGTTATCCCGATGATGCGCTGGATGAACTTCGCAATGCCGGAATAGCCTATGGCGGCTGGATCGCCAATGCGGATGCTCCTTCTGCCTTCGCTCGAAACAAGGTCACCGTGCATATTCCGCGGCGGCCCTATGTCGAGCATCTGCCGGGTATCCCGACCATCCGGGTTTTCGAGGCTCTCGCCTGCGGTATTCCCCTGATCTCAGCGCCCTGGGATGATGCCGAACACCTCTTCACGCCTGGCTGCGACTACCTGCTCGCCGACAATGGAGAGGAGATGGAGAAAAGCCTGCGTGACGTCCTCTTTAATGCCGATCTGGCGGCGAGCCTGACTGCAGCCGGCCTCGAAACAATAAAGGCGCGTCACACTTGCCGACACCGCGTTGATGAACTTCTGACAATCCTGGCGAGTTGCGGCACGAGCAAGGTCGCCGCGAGCCTGCACCCACGGGAGGCCGCGGAATGAAAATCGCGTTTTACGGTTCGAGTCTCGTCTCAGCCTATTGGAATGGCGCGGCCACCTATTATCGCGGCCTGCTGCGGGCGCTGGCAGAGAAAGGTTACGATATCGCCTTCTACGAGCCCGATGTCTATGACCGGCAGAAAAACCGCGACATAGACCCGCCCGACTGGTGCAGGGTCGTCGTCTACGAAGGAACGGTCGACGCATTGAAGGCCGTGACGGCGGAAGCGGCCAAGGCCGATATCGTCGTCAAGGCGAGCGGCGTTGGTTTCGAAGACCATCTTCTACTGGAGGAAGTGCTTCGAAACGCGCGGAAGGGAGCCCTGAAAATCTTCTGGGACGTCGATGCGCCGGCAACCCTTGCCGAGCTCAAGGCAGATCCGGATCATCCCTTGCGCCGGGCGCTCCCCGAGATCGATCTTGTGCTGACTTATGGCGGCGGCGACCCTGTCGTTAGCGCATATCGCACTGTCGGGGCGGCAGAATGCATACCTGTGTACAACGCGCTCGATCCGCAAACGCATCATCCAGTTCCGGAAGATGGCCGTTTTGCAGCCGATCTCGGCTTCCTCGGCAATCGCCTGCCGGATCGCGAGGCGCGGGTCGAGCGCTTTTTCCTGGAGCCCGCCTCTCGTCTACCGAACCGGAGATTTCTGCTGGGCGGTTCCGGCTGGCATGACAAGCCGATGTCACCCAATGTCAACTATATGGGCCACGTATCGACGCGCGATCACAACGCCTTCAACGTCACTCCTATGGCAGTGCTCAACATATCCCGCGCCAGCATGGCTGAGAACGGCTTCTCACCTGCAACGCGCGTGTTCGAGGCAGCCGGCGCCGGCGCTTGCCTCATCACAGACCACTGGGAAGGCATCGACTTCTTCCTCAAGCCCAACGAGGAAGTTCTTGTCGCGAGAGACGGAGAGGAGGTAGCAGCCTTGATGGCCGGACTGTCGCGCCACGCAGCGCGGGAAATTGGACAACGGGCGCGTCGGCGCGTGCTGAACGATCACACTTATGCCAGCCGCGCCAAAACGGTGGACGCTGTCTTTCGCGCCCGCCTCGGCGCGCGGATGGAGGCGGCCGAATGACAAGACCGCTCGACATCGTCTTCCTCGGCCTTGCGCTTTCGTCATCCTGGGGAAACGGCCATGCTACGACCTATCGCGCCCTCATCAAGGGCCTGCGCCCGGACGGTCACCGGGTTCTGTTCCTGGAGCGGGACGTGCCCTGGTATGCCGATCACAGGGATCTCGCTACGCCGGATTTTTGCGAGCTCGCCTATTATTCCGATCTTGATGCGATGATCGCCCTCTACGGGGAGCGGCTGCGCAACGCCGATGCCGTTATCGTAGGCTCCTATGTCCCGCAGGGGGTGGCGCTGATCGACAAGCTCGAGGCGCTGGGACCGAACCGTCTCTGCTTCTACGACATCGACACGCCCGTGACCCTGGCGAAGCTTGATCGTGGTGACGAGGAATACGTCGCGAAACGACAGATACCGACATTTGACGCCTACTTCTCCTTCTCGGGAGGAGAGGTGCTGACACGGCTGGAGCAGAACTTTGGCGCCCAAAAAGCCGTCGCACTCTACTGCTCCGTCGATCAGGAACGCTACGCCAATACCGGCGAACCCCCGATCTGGGACCTCGGCTATCTCGGCACCTACAGCCCGGATCGCCAGCCGACGCTAGAACGTCTCCTCCTGGAGCCGGCGCGTCGCCTGCCGGGAATGCGCTTCGTCGTTGCTGGACCGCAATATCCCGCCGAGATCGACTGGCCATCCAATGTGGAGCGGATCGAGCACTTGGCGCCCGCCGATCATGCGAGTTTCTACAGCCGCCAGCGTTTCACCCTCAATGTTACCCGTAGCGATATGATATCAGCCGGCTGGTCGCCGAGCGTACGCCTGTTTGAGGCCGCCGCCTGTGGGACGCCTGTTATCAGCGACAACTGGCGGGGGCTCGATGAGTTGCTGCCGGATGGCGAAGCTCTCATCGTTGCGCGTGGAGCAGACGATGTCATGTTGGCGCTGATGGAGCTTTCCGAACGCGAGCGTATGGCAATTGCTGCAGCCGCCAAAGGGCGGGTTCTTGATGGACATACAGGTGCTGTCCGCGCCGGCGAACTCGTTCGGATCCTTTCTAATCTTCCTATAAGTCCAGCTTACGAGCGTATCTCAGCCTGAAGGAGAGTATCGATGCTTCAAGTCAATCGTCCCAGAATAGGCAAGACTGTTTTGGTAGCAGGGGGAGCCGGCTTTGTCGGTTCGCACCTCTGTGATGCGCTCCTCGGCAGAGGCGATACCGTCATTTGCGTCGACAGCTATATCACCGGATCGCGAGACAACGTGCGACCCTTGATGAACCATCCGGGCTTCCGGCTTATCGAACGGGATGTCTGCGACTTCCTCGAAATCGACGAGCCGCTGGACCAGATCTTCAATCTTGCCTGTGCCGCATCCCCACCGCAATATCAGGCCGACCCCGTCCATACCATGATGACCTGCGTCGCCGGCACCGGAAACCTGCTTGCGCTCGCCGAACGGCATGGCGCATGCTTCCTCCAGGCCTCGACGAGCGAGGTCTATGGCGATCCGGCCGAGCATCCCCAGCGCGAGGACTACCGCGGCAATGTCAGCTGCACTGGGCCGCGCGCCTGCTACGACGAGGGTAAGCGCGCCGCGGAGGCTCTTTGCTTCGATATGTTGCGCGGCGCTCGCGTCGATGCCCGGGTTGCCCGCATCTTCAACACCTATGGGCCGCGCATGCAGGCCAACGACGGACGGATCGTCTCGAATCTTGTCGTTCAGGCACTCTTAGGAAAACCCCTCACAATTTATGGAAGCGGGACGCAGACGCGATCCTTCTGCTACGTGAGCGATCTGGTCGGCGGTTTGATGGCGCTGATGGATGTTCGGCCCAATCCTGGTGTGCCCGTCAATCTAGGCAATCCGGGGGAATTCACCATCAATGAACTTGCCCAGATTATCCGTTCAATGGTTCCGGCTCGAACCGCGCTGGTCTACAGGCCTCTGCCGAAGGACGATCCGCAGCGTCGCCGGCCAGACATTTCGCGTGCAACCCAGCTTCTCGACTGGCAGCCGACGGTGCCGCTTGCCGAAGGGCTGGCACAGACAATCGACTGGTTCGCCGCCAACCTCGCGGAGCGTCCGCGCAAGCGCACGGCTGTGCCCCGTCGCCCTAGCAACACCGCTGCTCCTCAAGCTGCACCCGCCGGCAACTGAGCGAACTAAGTGGAGGCGATGATGAATCTGGCTTTGAAACGCCGCGTTGCCGAACTGGGTCCCTGGTTTCAGAATATCAGGCTCGGCGAGGTGGAAACCGCCCCCGACCATTTTCTCGGCGACTACCCAGCCTTCAAATGGGAAGGCTTCAAGCACGTGGTGCCGGAAGATCTCGATGGGCGCAGCGTTCTCGACGTCGGCTGCAATGCCGGCTTCTATGCGCTTGAGATGAAGCGCCGCAATGCCGGGCGGGTGCTCGGCATCGATTCCGACGCGCGCTATCTCGAGCAGGCCCGGTTGGCCGCCGGCCACTTCGGCCTCGACGTCGAATTCAGGCAGATGTCGGTATATGAACTGCCGAAGCTGGCGGAGACATTCGATCTGGTGCTCTTCATGGGCGTGCTTTACCATTTGCGCCATCCTTTGCTGGCGCTCGATCTCCTCTACGAATATGTGGTCGGTGATCTCATGCTGTTCCAATGCCTCCAGCGCGGCGACGAGCGAATTGCCGCGCTGGAGGAGAATTACGATTTTTCTGAATGGAGCATCTTCGATCAGCCGGATTATCCCAAATTGTTCTTCGTCGAACAGTGCTACGCCGCCGATCCCACGAACTGGTTTATTCCGAATAAGGGCGCTATCGAGGCGATGCTGCGCAGCGCAGGGTTTGCGATAGAGGCCAATCCCGAACGCGAAGTTTATCTGTGTCGCCGAAGCCGGCGGCCTTATATGGTTGAGCCACCGCCCGTTTGAGCGGCAATACATTGCGGGTCCAGAATGCCGAAAGGAGCCCGGCTGTTCTCGATCGCAATCGCTGCGATCCTCTTCGTCCTTTTGTTGACCTGGCTGCATTCGCCCTTTTTCTGCCGGCGATGTCACGCTAACGCCCGGAGACGCCGGCCGCGGCAGATTGGTGTTCGCTGCAGCCGGGTGCGCCTCGTGTCATGCTTCCCCGGTGAGGAGGACCGTCTTAGGCTGGGAGGCGATCTTGCGCTGGCCTCGCCCTATGGAACCTTCAGAGTCCCCGATATTGCCCGACCGGCAGATGGCTGCCGACCAGCTTCTTCCTCACCGACCCGCGCACCGCTCCCGCCGTCCTTCAACGCCCTCTCTGTCGATTTCCGGTGAGCTTTGTTGCCAGTCCAGAGATCAAGACAGGTCTAGAGGAGTTCGCTGGCTGAACGATCCAACAATCAGTCGCACCACTCGTTGCACTGCCTCGTGAGAAGTCTTCCCGCAGTGCCGGGTTTGAACAGCAAAATGCCCCGCCGCCAGGACGGGGCATTTCGTACTAGACTGATGCGACCTTATCAGGGATGCCGCACCAGGGGAGCGGACAGGTAAAAGAATGACATCGTTCGGAAATTGTTGCGCCGAAGAGCGTCAAAGCGCCGCCCGTCTCGGCACAGAAACCCTGCATCGGGTTCAGCTTGGTAATCTTCGAGCCCATTGTGTGAACGATGCGCCAGCCGCCGAATAGGGTGCCGAGCGCCATTGCTGCCTGGCACGAAAGTACGACCCAAAGCGGAACATGAAAGCTACCGCCGAGATAACCCTGCGCAAGCAAAAGGTTCAGCAACATTTCTCTAAATAGACGAAACTCATCAACTTGTCGGAGCCCGGTCTTCGTCGTGTCTGGGTATTCTTCAATCCATGAGTTCCATAACCTGCATTACGCCAGATTCGCCTGTAGCCGGGGTGGGTTCAAGGATGAAGTGCGACTTGCGAATGATACCAATGGGTTGTCACTCGCAAGGAAGCTTCAATGAAACGCACCTACTCGCACATCGACATGGATGAACGGCGCAAGATCGCCCGCTGGCGCATGGCGGGCCTCACTGTTGGCATCATCGCCGAGAAGCTTGGGCGTCATCGCTCGACGATTTTCCGAGAGATTCGACGTAACATGTTCATCGATGAAGTCGTCCCGGATCTGAACGGCTATTACTGTGTTACGGCGCATGGCATGGCGTGCGAACGGCGCGCTAAATTGCGGAAGCTATCGCGCTTTTCTAATGTCAGGCAGTCCGTCATAGACCGGATCATGCATGGCTGGTCGCCGCAGCAGATCGCCGGCCGAATGCGGCTAGAGCGACATCCTGTCTCGGT
>NZ_LYPL01000027.1 GCF_001662075.1 Rhizobium bangladeshense | reverse complement strand
CTGGTGCGCGCCAATCTCATGCACCGCCGCAGGATCGACCGCCTGCTGCAACCCACCGCCACTCCGCCACACCATCTCCACCAGATGAGCCTCCAATGGTGACGAATTTAAACCGGACAGCAGTGGCTCAAGGCCTGGGATGACGGAGAGTGTGGTGGGGCGTTTTCGCCAAACGGGCCGCCAGAGTAGCGAGACACCGAACAAGAACGAGCGAGTGTCCGCCCCTCGCTCCGTCATGCTCGGCCCTGAGCCGAGTATCAACGCCGTATCCATCAGCGGCAGTGGCATGGATCCCAGACCCGAGGCCTGGGATGACGGAGAGTGTGGTGGGCGTTTTTCGCCAAACGGGCCGCCAAAGTAGCGAGACACCGCACAAGGACGAGCGAGTGCCCACACTACCCTCCGTAATCCTCGGCCTTGAGCCGAGGATCGGCCTTGAGCCGAGCATCCACGCCGCAACCACCGGCAGCAGTTGCACGGATCCCAGGCTCAAGGCCTGGGATGACGGAGAGTGTGGTTGGCGTTTTCGCCAAACGCGCCGCCAGAGTAGCGAGACTCTCCACAAGAACGAGCGAGTGTCCGCCCCACGTTCCGTCATGCCCGGCCTTGAGCCGAGGATCGGCCTTGAGCCGAGCATCCACCCCGTGTCCATCAGCAGCGGTTGCATGGATCCCAGGCTCGAGGCCTGGGATGACGGAGAGTGTGGTGGCGTTTTCGTCAAAGCCGCCGAAGTCGAGAGACTCCGCACAAGAACGAGCGAGTGTGATTGACGGTCAGGCCGCCCCGGCCGGATCGCCGATCGGCAGCAGGGCCGGGTCGAGCGGCCGGTCTTGCGGGTTCTTCGGATCGGCCGGATCCTCGGCCGGCGTCAGCGGCGGTTTTTCCTGCGTGGGATCGGGAATGCCGGGCGTCGGGGTCGGCTCGCGCGGCGGATCGGCATTGGGTGTCGGATCTCTGTTCGGCATGATCGCCTCCTTTTCGACAAGGGAACGGCACCGCCGGAAGATGGTTCCACTTTCACCAGCCGGCATTCCTCTGTATGAGGAAGCCTCTCAAGCATGGAAACCAGCATGGCCATCCGCGATCGATTTTCGAAGAAACTGAACTGCCCGCAATGCGGCAATAGCGGCTTTGCCGAGGCCTCGGAGATCGACGATCCCAAGCGCAAGCATCCGGATTTCAAGGTCGATCAGCTGCCGCGCGGCTTTGGCGTGCAGCGCCCTTCCAACCACCAGGAAAGCTTCATGCTGAAATGCGAATGCGGCCGCAAATTTCCCTTCCGCAGCCTGGCGGAGGCCGCGGCCGAGCGGCGCTGATTCAGCTCAAATCCGCTCCAGCACTTCGACGAAGGCATCGGCGAAGCGCACCAGATGCGCGGTGTCCTCGTCGGGCGCCTGCATGCGGATTTCGGTGCCGGCATAATCGAGCAGCGCCAGCACGACGCGCATCTCGCTTTCGCCATCGGGAATCCGCAGCACCGCGATGCGCCGGCAATCGGCGATCAGGCCGCCGGCCGGCAGGTCGAACAGAAGCTCGCCGCCCGCCCGGCCTGCCGCCTGGCGCACCGCCTCGCAGAAACCGGCATCGCCGCCGGCATAACCTTCGAGCGAAAGTTCGAGCTCGACGAGCTCCATCGGCAGCGTCGGCTCGCCGTGGTCGATTCCGCCAAGCGCAGACGCCTGCGGCCTTGCTGCTATCTCGGGTGAAATCATCCCGCCTCTCCTTGCCTTAAACCGGAGATGAAACCGCGGCAGAATGACCTTTTTTTCCCATATCAGCAAGGGCTCATGAATCGGCCCGGCGATGTCGGGAGAATTCCATCGGATATTCCGAAACAACAGTTTCAATTCAGCCGAATCTTGCCCCGATCCGGGTGATTTTGGGCCGGGCTGGCCAAAAATCTGAATCCGGATCCAAATCAAAGAAATAGAGCATGATGTCGTCCGAAAACCGCTTCACACTTTTCGGCATCATGCTCTAAACAGGGATATGGCGATTTGCGTGGTTGAGGGCGCGGCGCTGACGAGCAACCGGTAAGTTTGATGGCCATCCGTTACGACCGTCCCGTTTCCAGCGCCGCCCGCTTTTCGCGGCTGCTCGGGGCGTTTTCCCTGGTGCTGGCGCTGGCGGTGCTGATCGCCCATCGCTTCGGCGGGCTTGCCACTCCCTATCTCGTGCTGCTTTTGATCACCACCGCCGGTTTCGCGCTGCTGGCGGCCCTGCTGGCCGCAATCGGCCTGCGCAGCCTCTGGGTATCAGGCGCCGAAGGCGGGCTCGCCGCACTTGCCGCGCTGATCTATACCGCCTTTCCGCTCGCCATCGGCGCCTTGGCCGCCGAGCGCTACATGACGCTGCCCGACATCTACGACGTCTCCACCGATCCGGTCGCAGCACCTGACTGGCTCTCGACCCCGAAAGCCGATCAGATCTGGCTGAAGCGCAATCTCGTGACGCCGGAGGATCGCGAAAAGCAGATCGCCGCCTATCCCGAGCTGACCGGCCGGCGTTATGAGGGCGCGCTTGACCGCGTGCTGGAGGCGGTGCGCAAGGTCGCCAAGCAGAGCGGCTTTGTCATCGTCAGGAGCACCGGCACGACAGAGCCGGATCACGACCCGGAGGACAGACCGGCAAAGCCGGCGCCCGGCAGCGACGATGCCGTCGCCGACGCGCCCGGCATTGTTCCCGTGCCGACCCCGCGCCCCTATGTAGACGATGTCGCCAAGCTGATCCGCGGCGCCAACGGCGTGACGCTGCAGGCGACCAACCGCACGCTGGTCCTCGGCCTGCGCTTCGATATCCTTATCCGGCTCCGCGAAGAGGCCGAAACCACCTTCGTCGACATCCGCGTCGCCTCCCGCTACGGCCAACACGACCTCGGCTTCAGCGCCGCAATCGCCGGCGATTATTTGAAGGCGCTGGACGCCGAACTCCTGGGGCTTGCGGGTGGGTGAGCCGCGGTGCCGCCAAAGGCGGCAGCAATCGATCCAGTGAATCGATTGCAGCGGCGAACGCCCTGAGCCCAAGCGAAGGGCCGGGAGAGGGTGCGGCAAACTCAACCCACTTCCAGCACCGCAAACTCGACGCTCCTGCAGTATCACTCAACTGACCTCCCGCATTCCTGAGGACACAGCAATGAGGGAAGGAGAGGGCAGCCCGCACAACGATCAGCCCTCATCCTGAGGTGCCCCGCAGGGGCCTCGAAGGGCGAGCGCGGGTGGCACCAGTGGCCAGCCCCCGTCCTTCGAGGCTTCGCCCTGTGGGCTACGCACCTCAGGATGAGGCTGGAGAGAGGTCACGCCATGACGCTGGCGAGGGCTCACTCCAGCACCAGCCACCCCGAATACCGCACCACCAGCCCGGTCAGCGGCCCGCCGATCTCGACATGAAAATGAAACCGGCCATCGCGCTCCTCCTCGTAGGTGTCGCCGCCGGGCGCCAGGAACAGCGGCAGCGGGACCCCGAAAAACCGCCAGCCGCGCACGACAAGCCGCAGCCTGTCGCCCTCCGGCACCAGCGCCAAGAGCACCCGGAACGGACCGAAGACCTCGGCGAGCAGGTGCCGGTCGCCGCCCTTGCCCTCGGCCTGCCAGCTGCGGAACGCCTTGCCTCCGAATGTGCGCGTCCAGATCTCCCTGTCGCCATCGGTGGCGAAGCGCACCGCGACCGGCACATCGTCGCCGGCCGGGGGAAAGCCGATCACGCCGGCGACGAGCCGGGCGAGCAGTCCGCCGCCGCGCTCGATCCGTGCCCGGCCGGAGGCGAGGCGGGTGCCGCCGGCATGGATCGCGGCAAGGGCGGGCGGCAGCTGCTGCCAGGCGCTGCCGAGAATGCGCCGGTAGAGCGGCAGCGGCTCCTCCTCGTAGTCCAGCCGGATGCCTGAGGTGATCTTGAATCGCCGGAAGGCCGCTTCGAAATCCGCAAGCGACAATTCCCCCGCCGCCGGCCGCGCGCCACTCTGGGGCCGGATGCCTTCAAGCAGCCGGCGCACCAGAGCCTCCACGCCGATGATCGGAACGAACGGCCCGTCATCGCCTTCGGCAATCAGATCCCAGCTGGATGTCAGCCGCCGCCCATCGCGATCGAGCCCGCCGGCGCGCACGAACATGCCGCCGCGGTGGGCGCCGAGGGCGAGGCGATGGCTGGCCGCCTGCAGCGCCCGCGCAAACGGCGCGAGCGAGGGCAGCAGCCGCAGCTTCACCAGCCGGGCGGCAAGGCTCAGCAGCCGCTGCAGCGCCTGCGGCTCGGTGCCGACCCCGGTAAAGGTGGATTGCAGCCCGGCAATGTGCTGCGGCAGCAGCGCCAGATCCGGTGCATCGACCAGCAGGAACATCCGGCTGGCGAGCGGCGCCACACCGGGCGGCGCGATCTCCACCCGCATCTCGTCGATCAGCCCGCGCCCGTCGGCCGGCTGCCCCTCGCGCAGCACCGCCACCGGCTTGCCGGCATAACTTGCGATCGCCCTGACGACATTGAGGCCGATCTTCACATGCGCCGACGGGGCAATGCCGGCCGCCACACTTTCGATGCGGGAGAAATGCGGCGCCATCGCCTCCAGCGCCGCGAAGGAGAGGGCAGGCAGGCTGCTCAGACCCGAGAGCACGAAGATGCCCTTCGCCTTGGCTGCCGCATCGAGCCCGCTGATGCCGGCGACGAAGCCGGTGCTGTCGGCGAGATCGGCATAATCGATGCCGAGCTCAATGCAGGCCCGCACCACCTTGTAGCCATTGCCGGTGAAGCTCTGGAACGGCCCGGAGGCATCGACGACGAGATCGGGCCTCAGCCGCGTCAGCTGCTCCCGGAGGTCACCGTCACGATCGAAGGCGACCGCCTGCAGCCACGCCCCGAGATCGTTACTCCCGAGCCGCCCGGCGCCGCCTTTCGGCGACCGCATATCGAAGACGAAATCATCGGCCTTTTCGAGCGAGCGGCCGGCGATCAGCAACCGGAGCCGCGGTTCCTCGCCGAGCAGCTGGGCGAGCCGGCCGCCGAAGCTGCCGTAGCCGCCGATGATCAGCAGGGAAAAAGTGCCGCCGCTCATGTGATGAAGCGGCTGCGCTGCTCTGGCGTCGGCACCATGCAGCTCTGGCGGCCGGCAATCTTCAGCCGGTTGCGGGCGATGAATTCATAAAGCGCGTCCGCTGCGCGCCGCGGCAGCAGCCGGAACAGCTTCACCAGCGAATAGGGAAAGCCGAGCCCCGCCACCATGCGGATCGAGCCGTCGGATTTGAAGAAGGCGCGGCCGCCTTCGATCAGGATATTGGTTTCGTAGTCGCGGCAATCGAGCCCGTAATGCCGGTAGAGCGCTTGCCCGAGCGGCGACTGCGCCGCGACAAAGCGGTAGCGGTGCCGCCTGTCGTGTTTCAGCGCGAACTTCACCCAGCCGGAGCAGAAGACGCATTCACCATCGAAGACGATCAGCGGCCGGTCATCGGCAAAGGCGGGCACGGCGGGATCGGTGCGATAGCTGTAATCGGCTCGGCCCATGCTCATCTCCCCTCCGCCTCTCCTTTACGCCGGCCGGTAGCGCGCGGCAAGCGAGGGCGGCCCATCCGCGACAATCGCGCCGCGCTCGACCAGATCCTCGATATGGGCGAGGAGGGAAAGCGCCGCCGCCCCATAGAGCTTCGGATCGGTATCGCGATAGATCGCCTTCACCATCGCCGATATCTGACGATCGCCGGCCGCGACCCGCGCCAGCACCGCCCGCTCGCGCCCCAGCCGATGCGCCTTCAGCGCCGGCAGAAAGGTCTTCGGCTCGCGCACCGGCCCGCCATGGCCGGGCAGCAGCAGGCCGTCCTCGCGCGTAATCAGTCTGTCGAGCGAGGCCATATAATCCGCCATCGCCCCATCCGGCGGGGCGACGATCGAGGTCGACCAGGCCATGACATGATCGCCGGAAAACAGGATGTCGCGGCCTTCGAGCCCGAAGGCGGCGTGATTAGCCGTATGCCCCGGCGTCAGCACCGCCGTCAGCGCCCAGCCATCGCCCGCTATCGTCTCGCCATCGCCGAGCGCGACATCCGGCACGAACTCCATATCCGAGCTTTCGGCAAAGGGATTGACCTCGCCCTCCCTGAGCCGCCGCGCCGGCCGGTGCGGCCCTTGCCCCACCGTCAGCGCTCCCGTTTCCGCCTGCAGCCGCCGGGCAAGCGGCGAGTGATCGCGATGGGTATGGCTGACGAAGATATGCGTCACCTCCCGCCCACCTATCGCCGCCATCAGCGCCTGAAAATGCGCCTCGTCCTCCGGCCCGGGATCGATGACGCCAAGCGAGGAAGAGCCGACGAGATAGCTGTTGGTGCCGAAAAAGGTGAAAGGCCCGGGATTTTCCGCCGTGATGCGCAAGATATCGGGAGCAACCGGCACGGCGCGCCCATAGGCCGGCTCGAAAGCAAGGTCGAATGCGGGACTTTCCATGCGGGACGATGATCTCAGGTTGATAATATCGCCTTATGCTAGCACGCCGCCCGCCGCTTCGCGCGCATAAATCTGCACGAGGCTTAAACTTAGTCATTGTGACAGGCAAAGAGCTTTGCTAATCAGGCGTCGATTTGTGAGCAAGCGGTTCGCCGCTCAAGCTCTGGTGGGGCGTAGCCAAGCGGTAAGGCAGCGGTTTTTGGTACCGCCATCCCCTGGTTCGAATCCAGGCGCCCCAGCCAATGTTCCAGGTTTTCCAGCATTTCTTTGAAGCGCAACTTTTCTTTAATGTGCGTTTTGCTCCGCCTAGCTGCGTAATCTTTGATAATTGGCTGTGCAAAAATAGTTCGGATCTCAAAGTTATCCGGAGCTTTCCATCAAAAGTTGCGCTAAATATTGCGCGATCGGAATTAGGCGTTTACGCCGGCTTTGATGCAGGTGGATGGGGAGTAGATTTTGGATACGGCGACAACGACAAAACCCTCCCACGACTTATTGCCAGGAACGTTTGTCCGCATTCGCTCTAAAAGCTGGGTCGTTGAGCAAAGTGGAAGAATCGGATCGATCCCGTTCGTTGATCTGATTTCCGTTGAGGACGACGCACAAGGCGAAGCGCTGCGCGTCACCCTTGCGTCGGAAGTTGATGAACAGGTGATCGATCCCAACGATTGGTCGGCCCTCTTCCAGACAACGTTCGAGGGACCTGAGCGTCTCGGCGCGTTTTTGCGGGCGACTGAATGGCGGACGGCATCTGCGGCAGATCGAAAGCTCTTCCAAGCTCCGTTCCGAGCCGGCATTCGCTTGGATGCCTATCAACTCCTGCCGTTGGCAAAGGCCCTGGACCTGCCTCGCGTCAATCTGTTGATCGCCGACGACGTGGGTCTTGGCAAGACGGTCGAGGCTGGACTGATCGTCCGCGAACTTCTTCTCAGGCGACGTGTTGAAATTGTCGTTGTCGCGGCTCCAGCTTCCATGCTGCTACAGTGGCAAGATGAACTCTCACAGAAATTCGGGTTGGATTTCACCATCGTAGACCGTGAATATCTGCTGGAGACGCGCCGCACCCGTGGCTTCTCGGCCAATCCATGGAGCGTCGGTTCGCGGTTCCTTGTGTCACACAGCGTGCTTTCGGACGAGACCTACATGTCTGGCCTCCGTGACCTTCTCGGCGAATTTCGCGCGAGATCACTGCTCATTCTTGATGAAGCCCATCACGCTGCGCCTTCCTCCGGAACCGTCTGGGCAACCGAAAGCCAAATGACTCGTGCCGTGCGGCAGATCGCGGGTCGCTTCGAACATCGCCTGTTTCTGTCGGCTACGCCGCACAACGGTCATTCCAACTCATTCGCGACGCTGCTGGAAATCTTGGACCCGCAACGCTTCACAAGAGGCATCAATGTCGATGCGAAGGAACTCGAACCGGTCATGGTTCGTAGGCTCAAGGAGGACCTGCGCCTCCTGGGGCAGCCCTTCCCCGAGCGGATCGTCAAGCCGATCAAAATTGAGAACTTGCCTGGCAACGCCCCCGAACTCACGCTCGCAGCGATGCTGGACGAGTACCGGTCGTCATCCAATGGCGGCTCGCGGGCTCGTTTCCTGTTTGCCAACCTCCAGCAACGCCTGTTCTCCTCAATTGCGGCGTTCGACAGAACGTTGAGAACTCATCGCAAGACGCTCAATCGAAAGCGAGAGGAAGCCGGTGTCTCTGCAGACGACGTCATCGATCTGGCCGAAGACAACGATCTAATCGATGTGGCGACGGTCGAAGCGCGCTCAGAGCTCGGGGATATCGACGCCGCGATTGCCCACGTCGATCACATGCTGGCGATTTCCAGTGTCGCGAAGGACGGTCCTGACGGCCGAATAGAGGCGATTTTGGATTGGGCCGAGGCCGAAATGCTGGACGGCTCGCACCAATGGCGCGATCGTCGTCTTATCCTTTTCACTGAATGGGATGATACACGTCGCTGGCTCGTGGATCGATTGAAGGAAGGCCTTCTCAGGCGGAGCCGCAACAGGGTCGACCTCGACGGTCGCATCCTCGTCTTCACCGGCCAGACCAGCCTTGAGGAGCGGGACCGCATCAAGATTGCCTTTAATGCCCCGTTTGATCAGGAACCGGTCCGCATTCTGGTTTGTACTGATGCGGCACGCGAAGGCCTGAATTTACAGGCAAGATGCCATGACCTGATCCACGTCGATCTGCCTTGGAATCCTTCGCGCCTGGAGCAACGAAACGGCCGAATTGACAGAAAGCTACAGCCCTCGAAGACCGTGAACTGCAGCTATTTCTTCTACACCCAGCGTGAGGAGGACCGGGTTCTCGATGCCTTGGTGCGCAAGACAGAGGTCATCCGAAAGGAACTTGGGGCCTCTGGTGAAGTGTTGCGGCAGACAATTGAGAAGCGCCTGTCACGAGATGGTATTCGCCGCGGCGAGGCGCAACGCATCTCCGCCGAGATCGAAGCCGAGAACTCCTCCAAGGTCTCGACTGCCGAAAAGGAACTCGGCGACGAGCAGGAAAAACGTCTGGGGCGGCTGAAGGAAGAGCAGGACCGACTTCAGCGCCTTCTCGAGCAGGCACGTAAGCGGGTCGGTGTCGATGGAGCCGAAATCCGGCAGGTGGTCGAGATCGCTTTGAAGGACGACAACGCTGCGCTATCTCCAGGGCATTTCAGCGTGCCTGAGGCTCTTGCACTTGATCCGCAGCATCCCGCGTTCGCCAAGGATCGCAGTTGGGCAACGCTTTTTGACGAACTCCGTCCCGGCCGCCCTGGCCGTCCCTATGAACGGGAGCGTTGGCGTCGGAAGACACCGGTGCGCGGCCTCGTCTTTGAACCTCCCTTCGTGAAGGAGGGACAGCCAGAGCCACAGGACGTCGTTCAGCTCCATCTGGAGCACCGACTGGTCAAGCGGCTGATCTCCCGGTTCGCGTCGCAAGGTTTCCGCTCCAATATCGGCAGGGTCACCGCTATCATCGGTCCTGGCGCGCAGCCGCGTGTCGTCTTGATTGGCAGGCTATCGCTCTTCGGTCCTGGTGCGCGCCGGCTGCATGAGGAAATCATTCCGATCACCGCTGCTTGGCGCGATATTCGCCGAGATGAGGCCCCTCTGTCGCCTTTCGCAGAAGGGGGCGAAATGACGACCATCGACCAGTTGGATGATGCTTTGCGCACGGGGCGCACGCCGATCCAAAGCGTCGTGGAACGATTGGAGAGAACGGTGGAACTCGACATCCGTGATCTTCGCCCATACCTCGAGACGAGAGCCGAAGCGTCGGAAAAGAGGGCCCTGACCGAGCTTGCTGAAAACGGCCGGCGTGAGGGGGAAGCCATGGCTGATCTCCTCACACGCCAGATTCAGAAGGTGCGAGATGCGATGCGCGAGAAGAAGCCGGTAGACCAATTCGCTTTCGACTTTTCGACGGAAGAGCAGCGTCAACAGTCGGAGAAGGAGATGCGGCAGATGGAGGCTGATCGCCGCACCTGGGACCAAAAACTGCTTCGCCTGCAGGATGACCTCGATCACGAACCCCAAAAGGTCAAAGACGGGTATGAAGTGAAGGCGCGGCAGTTGGAGCCGCTCGGCATCGTCTACCTCTGGCCCGCGACGAATTGAGCAAACCCATGAATTTCTACGCACGCGCAGACGAAACCACGGAATGGCTGAATTACCTTCAGCCCGAAGGTCTGGTCGTCGGACCCAACGTCCTTCGGGACAAGGGTCTCACCCCAATCCGACAGACGCCTCTGGATACCGAAGCGGTTGCCGAGGCGCTGGAGCTATCTCCAGAGGCCAGGCGAGAAGACGACAAGTTCTTCGTGCTGCGCAACACCTGGGACTTCCTAGAGACGGTGCTCGGCTGGCCTCGCAAACTGGTCGCCGGCAGCCCAGCGGGACCGGCGGTTTCTGTCGATCTGACACGGGTGGTTCCCGAACATGAAACCCTGCTGACACCGGACATGGTCGTACTATGGAACGACGTGACGGAAGAGGGCGTGCCTGCGCAGATGCTGGTCTGCGTGCATCCGAACCTGGACGCCGACGGTCGAGGGCAGTTCGGTGATAGCGAATGGGAAGCAAGTCCGCATCAGCGGCTGGAACGCCTGCTGCGTGAAACCGGTGTGGGCGTTGGTCTGCTGGTCGCGCGCAATACTCTGCGGCTGGTCTATGCCCCGCGTGGGGAAACGGCGGGCTGGATATCCTGGCCGCTGGCCGCACTTGGGCGAGTCGAAGGTCGGCCCATGCTGGCCGGTCTCAAGCTTTGCCTTGGCCGAAATGCGTTGTTCACCGGCGCGCCGGACAAGCGGCTACGCCCGGTTCTCAAGCAATCACGAGAGGCCCAGAACGAGGTCTCGGAAAAGCTGTCGGGCCAGGTTCTCGGCGCGCTGCATGAGCTGTTGCGCGGTATTCATCAGGCCGATTCCGAACGCATCGAAGGGCTGGCGGAAGCGGACTCGCACCACCTTTACGAGGGACTGCTCACCTGCCTGATGCGGCTCGTCTTCCTGCTCTATGCAGAAGATCGCGACCTCTTGCCCTCGTCGCCCGATCCGCAGCTGAAGACGCTGTGGGAGGGTGCCTATTCCATCAAGACACTCTACGCCAAGCTCCTCACCGACGAAGCGCTCAATCCGGATACGATGGACGAGCGTCGAGGCGGCTGGGGCCAGCTTCTCGCCGTCTTCCGCATCATCCATGAAGGTCATGGAGATTGGGTCGCCCGGCGCGGCGGCAAGCTGTTTGATCCGAATGTTTTCCCGTTTCTCGAAGGGCGGGACAAAGGCAGCACCACGGACGACGCGAAGGTTCTGCCCATCTCTGACGGCTGTATCCTGCGCATTCTGCATGGGCTGATGACCGTGGAAGCCAGAAGCCTGTCGGGCGAGAAAATCCGCGAACGCCTATCATACCGTTCCCTCGACGTCGAAAGCATCGGCTCGGTCTACGAAACCGTTATGGGATTCACTGCCCTGCGGGCCGATGAGCATATGATCGCCCTGCGCGACGAAAAGAAGCTGCCCACCTTCATCGGCCTCGAAGCGCTTCTTGCCCAGACGCCGAATGACCGGCAGAAGTGGCTAAAGGATCACGCCATCAAGCTGTCGCCCAAGCTGGCGAAGGGCGTCAAGGAGGCCACGGATGTCCCGGCGCTGCTCGATGCCTTGGGTAGCCTAGTCGATCTGCGCGCCACGCCGGACGGGTCCGCCATCAGTCCAGGCACGCCCTATCTGCAGCCGACCGAGGAACGCCGAAGATCAGGCTCGCATTACACCCCGCGTTCGCTGACCGAGCCGATCGTTCGCCATGCGCTGGAGCCAGCCTTTGAGCGGATAGGTCCCAAGGCCTCGCCCGAGGCAGTGCTGTCGTTGAAGGTATGCGATCCGGCCTGCGGGTCCGGCGCATTCCTGGTCGAAGCCTGCCGCCAGCTCGGCGCGCGGCTTGAACAGGCCTGGAACATGTACGGCGCAGAAAGACCGACCATTCCGCCGGATGAGGATGAGGCGCTGCATGCGCGGCGTCTGGTTGCCCAGAAATGCCTCTATGGCGTTGACCGCAACCCGATGGCAGTGGACCTGGCGAGGCTGTCGCTTTGGCTGGCGACTCTAGCGCGAGATCACGAATTCACTTTCCTCGATCACGCCATTAAGAGCGGCGACAGCCTGGTCGGCTTGACGCGGCACGAGATCGAGGCTGCGCACTGGGATGCCTCGAAACTCGGCCTGCCGCTTTTCCGTAGCATGATCAAACAGGCGGTGGACCGCGCCCAGGAAGTACGCGAGGCGATCCGCAATGCCCCTGACGATGTCACCCGTGCCGTGCAGGAGTCCCGCTTTCGCCGTGTCGAGACGGAAGTGGAGCCGGCACGCATCGTGGGTGATGCCGTCGTCGCGGCGTTTTTCGCCGCCGATAAGGCCAAGGCGCGTGAAGTGGAACGGGCCAAGGTCGAAAGCTGGATCGGCGGCCATCTTCAGCCGCGTTGGGACCTGCTGGAGGCGAAGGCGGAGGCTTTCCGAGCAGAACACCGATGGCGGCCATTTCATTGGGAGATTGAGTTTCCGGAAGTCTTCAATCGCAACAATACGGGCTTCGATGCCATCATCGGTAATCCGCCATTTGCCGGTAAGAATACCATCTCGGCGGCTTCAGGGCCGCTCTACTTGCCTTGGCTGCAGCAACAGCATGAGGGCGCTCACGGGAATGCCGACCTCGTCGCGCATTTCTTTCGCCGTGCGTTCAGCCTACTACGCAAAGACGGTGCTTTCGGCCTGATTGCTACTAACACGATCGGCCAAGGAGACACTCGAGAAACTGGGTTAGCGATGATACTGCGGAACGGCGGGAGTATCTTTCGTGCGAACAAGCGTTACCAGTGGCCGAACGAAGGCGCGGCAGTCGTAGTGTCTATTGTGCACATACGGAAAGGTGACGAATTACGTTCGGCAGTTCTCGAAGGGAAGCAGGTTGGCCGTATATCAGCTTACCTTGTTTCTGGTGAACTCGATGAAGCGCCGAATCGTTTGGCCGTGAACATGGAGAAAGGATTTCAAGGATCAACAATACTCGGAATGGGCTTTACTTTTGATGACGCAGGAGCGTCTAAGGGTAACTGCGCATCAACTAAAGACCTTGAAGCCCTTCTAGCCCAGCACCCAAATTATGCTGAAAGAATTCATCCGTACTTGGGCGGGGAAGACATAAATAGCAGTCCAAACCAGTCAACCAATCGGCTTGTGGTAAACGTCTCTGACTTGACGGAAACTGAGTTGCGCTCGTCGTGGCTGGAATTATACAATATATTGGACAAGTACGTTCGCCCGGAACGGCAGAAGGAAAAAAACAAGCAGTACGGCTACATGTATTACGAGTGGTGGCGATACTGGAGAGAGCGGTCAGAACTATATTCGACGATTTCAGGCAAAGAATACATTCTCGCGGTCTCGCGTGTTTCAGCTCATCATAGTGTTGCGCGCGTTAAGGCCGATCAAATATTCGCTGATAGTACAGTTGTTTTTGCCTATCCAAATTTCGCCCCCTTTGCTGTACTCCAATCCCGCGTTCATGAAATCTGGGCACGCTTTTTCTCCTCCACGCTCGAAGATAGACTGCGCTACGCACCGTCCGATTGCCTCGAGACCTTTCCATTTCCGCCGGGCTATGAGTCTGACCTTACACTTGAAGTGGCAGGGGAGTTCTATCACGACCGCCGGGCTGAGCTGATGGTCGCCTCGAACGAGGGTATGACCAAAACCTACAATCGCTTTCATAAAGAGGAGGAACGCGGAGAGCCTATCCAGCGCCTGCGAGACCTGCACGACGAAATGGATCGTGCCGTGTTGCGCGCCTATGGCTGGGACGACCTCGCCGATGAACTGCATCCTATATTCCTGACCGAGGAGACCGAGAACGATCACACCTATCAGGGTCGCTACTTCTGGAACGCCGAAGGCCGTGATCGCGTGCTGTCTCGCCTGCTGGCGCTCAATGCCGAGCGCCACTCGGAGGAGGTCAGACAAGGCATCGCGCCGAAGGGCTCCACTCGGAGCGATGAAGATGGGAATGGGGAAGTCGCGGTATGACAAAGGTGCCTTTATCTAAAGTCGAACAGACTAGCCGATGTGATTGCGACGATTCAGTTCATGTCGCTGAACGTGCGCTCGAGCCAACCGTGCGAGAAGTGGGCGCACTTCATTTCCGGCGACGAGATGAAGGCGGGTCATTGGCGAAACGTTTTCAATGACCATCCGGAGTTCTTCCGCAAGTCGCCTGACAACCAAGATCACTATGCGCTGATTTGGCGGCGCGCGTCGCCACGCCTTTATTATCGCAAGGAGGATCGGCTGCTGACGACGCCGGAATACGATCAACTTTCTGCTGAAGAACGGAACTCTGTGTCGCGTGTGCGGGTGCCGGAGACCGAGATCAAGACGCTGATCGACATCGCCATTGAGCTGCATGCAAAAGCGCGCGAGCAACACACAGACTGGCGATGGTGGGTTCCGATTGTTGCAAGCTTCCTTGGGTCGCTCGTCGCGTTTTTGCTCGGCGTCGCTTTCGGCAAATGGAGTTTCGCAAGAAATTCTTGCAAATGTTATTCCGCAAGATTATATGGGGCAAGGAGAACCCCAATGATCACGACAATCGGCGCACGCATTAAATCGCTGCGCGAACAGCGGAAGCTGTCACAGGAAGATTTGGCCGAGAAATTCGGCTTTAAGGATCGCCAAACCCTTTCGGCCATCGAAACCGGTGAACGCAAGGTCGCGGCGGACGAGCTGCTGCGTGCTGCCCAAATCTTCGGCGTGTCCATCGACTACTTCACTGATCCGTTCATGTTAGCCGGGGAAGGCAGTTTTTCCTGGCGGCAGACTGGAGTCGATGGCGACCGGCTGCGCGGCTACGAAGAGTCGGCCGGCCGTTTGATTGCGGCATTCCGCACGCTCGCACGCCAGACAGGTCGCGAGCCTCCGCTCATCCGGCCAGCGCTGAGTCTATCAAGGCAGTCGAGCTTTGACGACGCGAGTGCCGACGGCGAACGCTTCGCGGCGGAATTTGATCTCGGAGACGTGCCTGCACGCCGGCTGGCTGATGTCATGGCTGAAAAGCTTGGCATTCTTGTCTTGATGGTCGACCCGATCGAAGGCGTTTCGGGCGCAGCCTGTCGCCTGCCCGAGCTGGATGTCGTGCTCATCAATCGCAATGAGATAACGGGTCGACGTCATTTCGATCTTGCCCACGAACTCTTTCACATCCTCACATGGGAGAAGATGCCGCCTGAGCATATCGAGGAGGTAATGCCGAAAAAGCGGAGCCGCGTTGAGCAGTTGGCGGACAATTTCGCGTCGGCGCTTCTTATGCCTGCCGCGGTGTTGGATCGGTTCGGTGATTGGGGAAATCTGACCGAAGAGAAATTGGTCGATCGCCTTAATGAGGTGGCCGATGAGTTGCTGGTGACGTCTCAGGCTCTGCGTTGGCGTCTTGTTGGCATGGGACGCCTAAGCCGCGTCCAGAGCGACGCAATTTCTGACGACGGTCTTAGAAACAACGGGAGGGCGAAACCGGGGAAGCCGGAAGCGCCCCCACTTTTCTCCAAGCCATTTGTTCAAATTGTTGCTACCGCATTGGATGAAGGCCAGACCTCAATGCGCCGGATTGCCTCGATCCTCGGTCTGCCCATTGACGATTTTGCGGAGCTATTTCTATCCCATGGCGTCGAAGCGCCTTACGAGTTGTGAGGCTGCATGGCACGACACCATGGTCCCGTTCTCGTTGACACCAACGTCATCATCGAGTGTTGGCGCGTCTCCGCGTGGAAAGCGCTTTGTGGAGGCTATGCGGTTGAGACGGTCGGCGACTGTTTCATCGAGACGCAGACGGGCTACCAGCAGCGGCGGCCCGAGGAGCAGATTGAGAATGATGTGCTGACGAAGACGCTCACGGCGGTTCATGCCGTTCGTGATGCTGACCGCGCCGAGGCTGTGACCAAAGACCCTTCGATCGCCTATCTTGATGATGGCGAACGCGCGCTCTGGGCACATGCTATCAGCCGAAAAGACGCTTGGGTGTTGTGTGGCCCGGACAAGGCCAGTCTCCGGATCGGCATTCGCCTTGGCATGCGGGATCGTCTCGTGTCGCTTGAGCGATTGCTTGGCGATGTCGGCTTCAAGCCCAGGCTGGACCTCAGGACACCATATACACAAAAGTGGCTTGATCAGGCGTTGACGCAACTTGCGCAGCTGGAGGGGAAGTAATGTCGAACAATACGACCACAACACCGTTGCAAGATGCGCTGAGCACCCTCCCCAAGCCGGCATCCCCCGTTGAAGTTCGTGAACGCTTGATGAACCTGATGCGCCGCGATCTGGTTGGAGCGCATCCTGACCTCGATCCTGATCTCGATCGGGAAGTTATTTCCGGCACGAGCCCCTCAACCTGGTATCTCACCGGTTTTCTCGCCCCCCGCCGCAAGGACCGCCGTGAACGCCGCGCCGAGAAAATTTTCGGAAACGGCGCTGCCGACGACGAAAAGGCAGAAGCCCAGCTCGACGCCCTGCGCTCAGCCGAGGGTATGGAACTGGGCGCACCTGGCTCGGGCAGCGCCGTCGACGACGGCGCGAGCGAGCGGCCGCCGATGCGTTCCTTTGTTCCCTCTTCACTGGGTCTGACAGTGCTGCTGCCGCGCTCGGCGAAGACGCTTCAAGCGCGCGTTACGTGGGGCGACTACGTTACCGAACCGCCGCTCGACAAAGCCGTGTTTTTGCCCGACGAGAGAGAAAAGGCCGTTCAGGCAGGCGAGCCGCCGAAGGAGCCGCCCAAGAGTTCACTCGATTGGCGCAGGATTCCGCGCGAGGAACGCCTGACCATCGATGTGGCAGCATTGCAGGAGGGTATTCCCCAGCGCATCGTGGTGCCTGAGAGCGCAGCCCCGCAGGTGCCAGGGGGCGGGCTCGAACTGGTGGTTACCGTGCGGCCGGCCCAGACGGCAGGCATCGATGGCATCCGGGACGATGTTCTGGCGGTCTCCGTATTTCTTGTGAACGCCCGCCCGGAAACATATCGCCGCTTCGGGGACATCGCCTTCTGCTTCCAGGCTCGCCTCGAACTTCATGCCGTTGATGGTTTTGCGCCTCGCGATGACCGCGCATCGTATGATGCCAGCGATTTCGATGAGCGCCTTGCTGATCTCCATTACCGCGACGTCTGTTCCTTTGCCGTTGGCCACAACACCTCAGCCGATTGGTGCGTGCTCGACGAGCGTGGTCGGATCGTGACCGTATTCACCAATCCTATCCCCGTCCAAGAGGTGGAAAAGCTTGGTGCCGACATTCCCGTTCCCGCTGTGGTGCGGAGCATGGACGAACTGGAGAAGGCCGCGGCTGATGTCGCCAGTCTGAAAGCCGCACTTTCCGCCCTGCCGGTCGAATATGCCAAATGGGCCATCGAGCAGGATGGGTTGATCGCCAACGTCTCGGGAGCACGCCGCCAACACGTCGCGCGCGACTGCCTTGTGAAAATCCGCGAGGCCTGCCGCCGCATCGAAGGCGGGATCGATCGTCTGGTGAATGACCCGACGAGCCGCGAGGCCTTCCGTATCATGAACAAGGTCATGGCGCGGGCGAACCGACAGCGGGCTGCGGCCGACAACAAGAAGCCGCTGTCAGAGCAACGCGCACCGACATGGCGCTTGTTCCAGCTAGCCTTCATCCTTCTCAACCTCGACGGTTTGGCTGACCCCGGCCATGACGATCGGCCGATTGTCGATCTCCTGTTCTTCCCGACCGGTGGCGGCAAGACAGAAGCCTATTTGGGGCTCGCGGCCTTCGCCATTGCCCGCCGCCGTCTGGCCAATCCGGGCCTGGAGGGTGCTGGGCTGTCGGTCGTGATGCGCTACACGCTGCGGCTTCTGACGCTCGACCAGCTGCAACGTGCGGCAGGTCTCGTCTGCGCGCTCGAGCTTGAGCGGAAAAGCAATCCTGAACTCGGGACCTGGCCCATCGAGATCGGTCTCTGGGTAGGGGGAGGCGCGACCCCCAACGCACTCGGCGACGCCAGGAACAAGAACCCAAGCACTGCCGTTGCCTGGTTGGCGGAACACCGCAGCCGAAACGGGCCGGCACCGGCCCCGATGAAGAACTGCCCTTGGTGTGGTGAGCGCTTCAACAAGAACAGTTTCCAGATTCATCCAAACCTGACCAAGCCAGAACGCCTGGACATTCGCTGCGACAATCTGGATTGCGAATTTTCAGGCGCTGACCGTCTACCGATAGTGGTGGTCGATGATGAGATTTACCGTCGTCTGCCAGCCTTCATGATCGCGACTGTCGATAAGTTTGCCAGCGTCCCCTGGGAAGGTCGCGCAGGCGCATTCTTCGGCCACGTCACCCGCTCGGATTATTCAGGGTTCTACGGTGCCGGGGAAGCAGATGGCACCCGCATGTCGCGGGAACTGCGCCCCATCGACCTGATCATCCAGGACGAACTGCATCTGATCTCCGGACCACTCGGCACCATCGCCGGCCTTTACGAGACGGCATTCAATCTGCTCGCCTCACGCCAGATCAACGGCGAGCGTCGTGGCCCGAAGATCGTTGCGTCCACGGCAACCGTTCGGCGGGCGGAAACCCAGATCAAGAACCTATTCGGCCGCTCGAAGACGGCGATCTTCCCGCCGCCCGGCATCAGCCGCCACGACTCCTTCTTTGCGAAGGTCGACCGGGAATCGCCATCGCGCGTCTATGCCGGCATTGCATCGCCAGGCCGTGGCCCGAAACTGGTTTACCTGCGCGCGCTGCAGACCATCCTCTCCGGTGCCGCAGCCCTTTCGACAGGGAACGACAACGATCCTGCCGACCCCTACCTGACGGCTCTCTGCTACTTCAACGCCCTTCGAGAGCTCGGAGGCGCACGGCGTATCGTCGAGGACGAGGTGCGGGCGCATCTGACCAGCTACGGCAGCAGCCGTGTCCGCAAACAACCGAGTGGGCAGCCGTTCGCCGATCGGACATTGCGTGAAGTCCAGGAGCTGACTTCGCGTTACAGCACCGACCAGGTATCGGAGGCACGCACGCGGCTAGGCTATCCGGTGCTAGAGAAGAACGCTGTCGATGTAGCCTTGGCGACCAACATGATTTCTGTCGGTCTGGATATCGGCCGCCTTGGTCTGATGGTTGTGCAAGGTCAGCCGAAAACGGCTGCCGAATATATTCAGGCGACGTCTCGCGTCGGCCGTGAAGCCTCCAAGCCCGGGCTCGTCATCACACTTCTCAACATCCACAAGCCGCGAGACCGAACGCATTACGAACAGTTCCGCGCATTCCACATGAGCTTCTACCGCGCCGTCGAGCCCACAAGCGTCACTCCGTTCTCTCCTCGGGCATTGGACCGGGCACTTGCAGCAACACTCGTTGCCGCCGCGCGCCATGTGGAGCCTGACCTCAGCCAGAACGACTTTGTCACGCGGATGGGGGACAACCCCGCTGCCTATACGGCTGTTCGCAAGATCGTCGAAGAAAAGATGGCGACCGCGAACGTCGAGCAGGAACTGGTCGACCGGTGCCTTGCCCGGCTTGATGAGTTGCGCGACGCGTGGATATCAATAGCTGACAGACAGACGGAAAACGGGGATCGCTTCGTCTACGCGAAAGCGGAGCCGGTGCAGCGCCTGTTGCAAGACACCTTGGGCCTACGCGGAAACAACTTCTTCGTCGCTGCTCGATCCATGCGCGATACCGAACCGGTCGCACTGCTGAAAATCAGAAGGCCTGACGGCCGCTTGTTCGAGTAGCGAGAAGAACCATGGTAGACATCACACAAAGCTTCAGCCAATTGCTCCTGACTTACGGGCCAGGCGCTATGCTCGACCTCCCGGATCAGGCCGTGATCGTGTCGGGGCTGCAGGGTTGGCGCTATGGTCCAAACATGAAGACCGTGGCGGAGGATCGCCTGATCGCTCTTCTTCGTGATCAGCTGGGGGACAAGCTGAGCCCCACCTTCTCAGGCCTCCGTCAGCCACCGGAGCAGGACGAGGAGCGACGCGATGACCGCGCTCCTGGGGTAGAGGTATTGCTTTTTCCGAGCTGGTTTACCGTCGACGAAGATGGGGATGCGTCCGGTGGCGGCGGGGATCAAACCTCTGCTGCCCTCGAGAAGCGCCGACGAATGGTGGAGTTCGACCACTTGACGGCCACCAAGGGCGGCAAGCTCTCCTACAAAGATGATCGGGGCAAGCGCCGGGAAGTGAACCCGATCCGTTTCGTGGCCGCCTGCACGAAGGGGCACCTGCAGGACATCGGTTGGCGATACCTGGCTCATCGCAATGGCGATCAAACGTGTAGAAAGCCAATGTACTGGGTTGAGCGCGGTGTAAGCTCTGACCCATCGGACATCTCGGTCCGCTGCACATGCGGTGCCATGCTGACCATGGCCGACCTCTACAAGCCGAAGTTCTTGGGCACCTGTCGATCAGACAGCCCTTGGCTCCAGCCGCAAAGGCTTCATGACGAGGAATGTGGCATTGACCTACGTTTGCTGCCGCGATCCGCGACCAACACATATTTTGCCCAGACCGTTACAGTGATCTCGCTGACGAACTCGGATGACCGGGTCCGCCAAACGGTTCAGGAGCATCGACCAACCATCGATTCAATTCGGCCGTTGCCGAATTTCATCGATATCCTGCGTAGTTTGCCCCATACCAAGGATGCGTTCGCGGAGTTTTCAGACGAAGAAATTTTGCGCGCGCTCGATGAAGAGACTGGGGATGCGACGACTTCCGCTAATCCCAGGGTCGCAGAGTTTGACATCTTGGCGTCCGGCACTCGTTTCATCGGACATGACGGCCCGTCGTCTCATCTTTTCGCAGAAACATTGCCGTTGGACGTACTGCGTCTGGATCAGCCGTGGCGAGATTTCTTGGTGGGGGTCGTCAAGGTTCATCGGCTTCGGGAAGTAACTTGTCTGTATGGTTTCACGCGCCTTGAGCCACCGCCAACGGCCGCCGAAAGCGAGCTGGATGAAATTCAGCTCGCAGTTGATGGTGCCGATCTTGCTAGGAACGTCGAGTGGCTCCCGGCCATCGAGCAGTTCGGCGAAGGTATCTTTCTCCACGTCAATCCCGAGCATCTGAATCGCTGGCGAAGCCTACCCGCGGTGGACGATCGGATGCGTGTGTTGAGAGAGGGGGAATCTCGTGAGGCCGAGAGGTTCGGTCGACCTCCTTCGCATTTAGGAATAGCCTACTGGGCTCTACATTCGCTTTCCCACGCTCTTATGTCCGAGCTTTCATTGGAATGCGGTTATCCACTCTCGTCCTTGAAAGAGCGCGTCTACTCCAGCGGTGCCGGTCAGACGGATCGGTATGGGCTGCTGATCTACACATCGACGGCCGGCGGCCAGGGAACGCTCGGCGGACTGAGCGGAATGGCTCACCGCGTCGGCGAATTGCTGACCCGAGCGATGAATCGACTTGAGTTGTGCTCAAACGATCCGATTTGTGCGGAGCATGCACCCAATGGCGATCATGATGATCGCCATCTTCATGGCGCTGCCTGTCACGCTTGTCTGCTTATCCCTGAGACGTCGTGCGAGGCTCGGAATACGAGGCTCGACCGAGGTTTGCTTGTGCCGACAGTGGTTGGCTCCAGATATGCGTGTTTCGAAGTCATTTGAAGCGCCGCGGTTTAATTGTGTTGGTGGGTGAAGGCACATGGCTATGAACGAAGGGGTGATGGACCTCGTCGCGCTCCTCGATAAGGAAGGCTTTTCGGCGCTGGCAGGAGAGATCTTGATGGAGATCGCGCTTGGACGCGAAAGCACGTTGGCAGACGGAGACGGTGCTTCCGAGCGCGTTCCGATCCCGGATGACGAACAACTGCAGGAAGCCGTCAATCTCCTCAAGCTGCGCTTGACGGAGCCTGCTCGTAGATTGGCTGAGGCGGAGAAAATCGCAAGCGAACTAAACGGCGGGAAGATCGTGCCGATTGTATTCATCGATACGAACGGTGAGCCAGTGACCAAGGGGGCGCCGGTGTCAGAGGGCGAGCAGGCGCGTCGTGTCGAGGCGATTGATAATCTGGAGGAGGGGCTTGCCCGGCTCTTAGTCCCGCGGGATGGAGCGGCTTAGTGGCATTGCCTTCAGCTCAAAAACGTGAACTCCGGAGGCTTCTTAGGGCATTCCGCGCCGCTCATGGTTCCGCCGCTATTCCTTCTGGTGCCGGCAAGGCGATGGAGGCTTGGGTTCTAATGCGGCTCGCGAGGACTGCATCAATTTTACCTCAGTGGAACGTTAGTCTGCGGCGTGGCGACGGGACATCTTTGCCGCCTGGCTCCCCTTTTGCCTTACCTGCTGGTCCGTCACAAATACCGGGAAATAATCCTCGCGGGCCTTCATTTGTTTTGTTGGAACGGGTTGGGGACCCGTCCTTCAATCTTGAGCTTCGGGGCAGCGTGCAATGGAAAGGTCGAAGCGAGGCGAAACACGAGCTCGACATCTCTGTCATTCCTGCTTCGATATCCGAGACGATACGAATGAACGGCGGCGGCTATCCGAGAGGACTGCCAATCGTCGCCATCGAGTGCAAGGACAAGACCAACAATGGAAATCTCGACGAGACACGGCAAACCGTTGCTCGTCTTTATGATCTCGCTCTTGTCACTATCCCCACGACGATCGGCATGCCGTGTAGAATTTTCGAAGACAACACTCTCACCTTCTGGGGAAGGCGGAGTTCGCGCTACCTGTCCTTCTTCAAGAAGGGTACATTCGGGATCGTGCGCGCGGGAGGCTTTCAATCCGGCACTGAAGCGCTGGCCGATCACTATTCGATCAAGCGCCTCGGCAAGGCCTATGATCTATTACCAAACGGCCTATCGAAGCTAGAAAGAAGTTTCCGACAAACGCTTAACGCGATGAATAACTTCTAACCTCCTGAAAAGTGGCGGGCCAGCCTGTCTTGCATCCTACCCGCGCTCTTCGAACAGCCGAACACCACTCAGCCCCGCAAGCCTCTCCACCAGCGCCTCCTGAAATTCAACATCACCCACCTCCGCCGCCGCCTCCCGCTGCTGCCGGTGATACCAATATCCGCCGCTCACCTTCGCGGCTTCGTCCTCGCTGGTCGCAAGCCACGTCTGCGTCAGGTGCCCCATCTCAAGATCATCCGGCGCGCCGGCGCCGCCCATCTTTGTCGGCACCCAGCCGGGGTCGACGGAATTGCTCAGCACATCCGGCCAGTGGCGGGCGATGGCGGCGGAAAGGGTGGCGATGTAGAGCTTGCTTTCTGAATAGGCTTGGCTGGCGCTCCATGGGCGCTTGTTCCAGTCGATATCGTCAAGCGCGCTGCTGCCGCTGCGGTGCATGCCGCTGGTGAGATAGATCAGGCGGTGGGGCCGCGTGATCCAGGCGGTGAGGAGATAGGGGGCGAGCGTGTTGACCGCCAGCGTCGTGGCGTGGCCTTCCGGCGTTTCGCCGCGGCTGCGCTCGAGGTAGATGCCGGCATTGTGGATGACGGCGTCCATGCGGCCGATGGCGTTGACCTGCTCGGCGATGGAGCGGGTTTCCGCGGCGCTGGCGAGATCGCCGATGACGACGCCGAGGGCGGCGGCGGAGGTCTCTGCGATGGCGGCGGCGCGCTCGCGGGAGCGGGCGTGGAGGACGACCTCGTGGCCTTCGCGGATGAGGGTGCGGGCGGCGGCGAGGCCGAGGCCATCGGTGGAACCGGTGATGAAGATGCGGCTCATGGGGGTTCCTTTTGCGTGCGGCGTGGGGTGGGGTGGGCACAGAGTGCTTGGGGAGGGGTGCTTGGGTCAAGCCTTGGGAGGGCGGAGGATGGGGAGGCGCGAGCGGCAAGAGGCGAGATGGTGGAGCAGGTCCGCCGGGGTGCGGGTGCGGTTTTGCAGGCTGGTTCCCACATACTCCGTCATCCTCGGGCTTGACCCGAGGATCCACCCGCAGCACTCGACGTACACACGTTCACGGATAGGATGCCCCCTCCCGTTCCCATTGCCAACGGCCAGCACAATGCTCGCGGCATGGATCCTCGGGTCAAGCCCGAGGATGACGGAGAGGGGCGTGGGGCTCGCGCCGGAGCCGCAAGGCCGTCAGGCGGATGATGCCGTTCTATGTGCCGCCGGCCAGTACAATGCGCGCGGCATGGATCCCAGGCTCAAAGCCTGTGACAACGGAGGAGGGGTGGGCTCCGCGAAAAACCGCGACGTTAGTCCACGCCACTCTCCTCACCGCCACCTCACATCCCCTGCCGCCGCAGTTCCGCCCCCGCCGCGATCGTCTGCACCAGCTCGTCCACCTCTCTTGCCAGCCGCTCCAGCGGCAGGCCCACAAAGCGGCCTTCCAGGCTGATGCTGACGACGCCATGCACCGCGCCGAACAACGTGCGGGCGCGGATGGCGCGGTCTTCGGGGGGCATGTCGGGCTGCAGTTCGGCGAGGGGTTCGGCGATCACGTCCATCAGGAAGAGGTGTTCGTCGAGGTGCCATTGCGGCGTCGGGTTGGTGGCGGGGGGGAAGTGGTCGAACAGCGCCTTCCAGAGATTTCGGTGTTCCACCGCGAAGGCGAGGTAGCCCTGGGCGAGGTTGCGCAGGCGGTCGGTCGGGCTTTTGCCCTTGGCCTCGTCAAGCGTCAGCCTCGCCTCCAGCGCCTTCAGCGTTGCGGAATTGACGTGGATGACGAGCTCGGCGAGGTCGGCGAAGACGGTGTAGAGGCCGCCGAGGGCGCAGCCGGCGTCCTGGGTGATGTCGCGGGCGCGCAGGTTGGCAAGCCCGTCGCGGGCGATGCGCTCGCGCGCCGCCTCGATCAGCCGGGCTTTCAAATCCTCGCGTTTTTCTTCTCGTCTGCCGGCCATTAACCATGTCCCTTCGATTTTTGAACGGCGTTCAAAATTTATCTTGAACGTCGTTCATGATTCTGCCATAACTCATCTCGTGAACAACGTTCATAAACCGGAGGACAGAAATGTTCAAATTGATTTCCACATTGCTGCGGGGCAGGGCGCATGATGCCGAGCAGGCTTTTGCCGATCGCCACGCCGTGCCGCTGCTGGCCCAGCAGATCCGCGAGGCCGCCCAATCGATCCAGACGGCGCGGCGCAGCGTCGCCGTCGCCATCGCCCAGAACGAGCAGGAAAAGGCGCAGCATCAGACGATCCTTGCCCGCATCGCCGATCTCGAGACCCGCGCCACTGCGGCGCTCGCCAAGGGCAATGAGGGATTGGCGCGGGAAGCGGCCGAAGCGATCGCCTTTCTCGAGGCCGAGCGCGATGCGTCGGAACAGGCGCAAAGCCAGTTCACCACATCGATCGCCAAGCTGAAGGGCATCGTCAGGGATGCCGAGGCGCGGCTGCAGGCGCTGCAGCGCGGCGAGCGGCTGGCCCGCGCCACGCAAGAGGCCCAGAAGCTCGATGTCGCCGTCGCCGGCCCCGGCCTTGCCACACTCGACGAGGCCGAGGAGACGCTGGCGCGGCTTCGCCTGCGCCAGAGCCAGAACGAGCTGACGGCGGCGGCGCTGAAGGAGATGGAAAGCGCCACGCGGCCGGCCGGCATCATCGAAAAGCTTGCCAATGCCGGCTGCGGCGCGCCGCTCACCTCATCGGCCGATGACGTGCTCGCCCGGCTGAAGAGCCGCATCACGCCGGCCGCCTGATCTCAATCCATCCAGCCATTCATTCATCGAACCAAGGGACTTGAAAACAATGAACGACAGTTTCCAGAAACATTCCGCCAGCTGGGTCAGCTTCTCCTACATCTCCTTCGGCGCCGCCGCCTTCATGCTGGCGCTCGGCCTTTACATGATGCCGCTCGATCTCTGGGGGAAGGGCTATCTCGCCATGGGCATATTGATGCTGGTGCAGACGACGGTGAATATCACCAAGACGCTGCGCGACAATGCCGAATCCGAGAAGCTGATCCGCAAGGTCGAGGATGCCCGCACCGAAAAGCTGCTGGTCAAATTCAATCGTAGCGATGAAGATTGATCTTCCTTAACCACATCGCAGAGTTGTTATCGCACTCAACTTTTGCGTAACAACTCTGTGGCCTTCTCTGCCCACCAAAAGAGGGTCTCGCCGTGCAAACCAATCTGATGACATCGAGGAAATTCGCGCCGCTGTTCTGGACACAGTTCCTGACTGCCTTCAACGACAATTTCCTCAAGAATACGCTGGTCTTCCTCATCCTCTTCAAGATGTCGGCGAGCGAGGGGGCAGCCTTGGTGACGCTTGCCGGCGTCATCCTCATCGTGCCCTTCCTGCTGCTCTCGGCGCTCGGCGGCGAAATCGCCGACAAGCACGACAAGGCCAAGGTGGCCGAGCTGCTGAAACGATCGGAGATCGGCATCGCCGCCCTTGCCGTCGTCGGTCTCGGCTTCTCCTCGATATCAGTGCTGATGGTGGCGCTCTTCGGCTTCGGCGTCGTCTCGGCGCTGTTCGGGCCGATCAAATACGGCATCCTGCCCGATCATCTCGAACGCCGCGACCTGCCGAAGGCCAATGCCTGGATCGAGGGCGGCACCTTCATCGCCATTCTCGGCGGCACGATCATCGCCGCCCTTGCCTCTTCCAGCGGCGACAATGTGCTGCTGTTCGGCTCGATGATGATGGGGCTGTCGCTGCTCTGCTGGCTGTCCGCCCGGATGATCCCGGCGACCGGCTCCAAGGCGCCGGATCTTCAGATCGACCGCAATGTCATCCGCTCCAGCTACACGCTGGTCATGGAAATCCGTGAGGACAAGCGGCTGTGGCGCTCGGCGCTGATGAACTGCTGGTTCTGGCTGGTCGGCGCCTTCATCCTCTCCATCCTGCCGACCATGGTGACCGAGCTGCTCGGCGGCTCCGAGCTCGTCGTGCCGGCCTATCTCACGGTCTTCGCCGTCGCCGTCGCCGTTGGTTCCGGCATCGCCGCCTGGATGTCGGCGGGCCGCATCGTGCTGCTGCCGGCCCCCGTCGGAACCGCGCTGCTCGGCCTCTTCAGCCTCGATCTCGCCTGGAACCTCTGGGGCCTCACCTCGACCTCACACGCGACGACGATCCTCGATTTCTTTGCCGGCGAAAATACCATCCGCGTCGCCATCGATCTCGCCGGCATGGCGATCTCGGGCGCCTTCATCGCCGTACCGACTTTCGCCGGCCTGCAGACATGGGCGCATGAGGACCGCCGCGCCCGCGTCATCGGTGCCGCCAATGTGCTCTCGGCGCTGTTCATCACCGTCGGCCTCGGCCTCGTCGCCGTCATCCAGGCGCTCGGCGCTTCCATCCCTGAGATTCTGATCGGCCTCGGCATCGTCAATTTCGCCGTCGCCTGGCTGATGCTGAAGACGCTGCCGACCAATGCCTTCCGCGATTTCATCTCGATCCTGTTCCGCGCCTTCATGCGGCTCGAGGTCGAGGGGCTGGAGAATATCAAGAAGGCCGGCCCGGCGCCGATCATTGCGCTCAACCATGTGAGCCTGCTCGACGGCGCCTTGGCGCTCGCCATCACCGAGGAAGAGCCGGTCTTTGCCGTCGATTACAAGATCGCCCAGGCCTGGTGGGTGCGCCCCTTCCTGAAAATGTGCAAGTTCCTGCCGCTCGACCCGACCAAGCCGATGGCGACGCGCTCGCTGATCAAGGTGGCGCAGGAAGGCAACCCGATCGGCATCTTCCCCGAAGGCCGGCTGACGGTGACCGGCACGCTGATGAAGGTCTATGACGGTGCGGCCATGGTCGCCGACAAAACAGGCTCGATGGTGGTGCCGGTCAAGATCGACGGGCTGGAGAAGACCTATTTCTCCTACCTCGACAACGGCAAGATCCGCCGCCGGCTGTTCCCCAAGGTCAAGGTCACCATTCTCGAGCCGGTGAAGCTCGAGGTGGAACCGGAGCTGAAAGGCCGCAAGCGCCGCACGGCGGCAGGTGCTGCCCTCTACCAGGTGATGTCGAACCTGTTGTTCCGCACCGCCGATACTTCCTCGACCGTGCTCGACCGCGTCATCCGGGCAGGCTACGAATTCGGCATGGGCAAGCTCGCCGTCGAGGATCCGGTCACCGGCCGGCTGACCTACGGCAAGCTCTTGACCGGTGCCGCCGTGCTCGGCGCCAAGTTCCGCGCCCGTTTCCCCGAACAGAACCTTGGCGTCATGCTGCCGAATGCCAATGGCGCCGCCGCCACCATTCTCGGCGTCATGTCGGCCGGCAAGGTGCCGGCCATGCTGAATTTTACCGCGGGTGCGGCCAACATTCTCTCCGCCTGCAGGGCGGCTGAGGTCAAACACGTGCTGACCTCGCGCGCCTTCGTCGCCCAGGCCAAGCTCGGCCCTGTCATCGAGGAGCTGGAAAAGCAGCTGACGGTCGTCTGGCTCGATGATCTCAGAGCCGAGATCGGTTTCAAGGACAAGCTCATCGGGCTTCTCCGCAAGGCGCGGCCGCTCGTCAAGCGCCAGGCCGACGATCCGGCCGTCATCCTCTTCACCTCGGGCTCGGAAGGCACGCCGAAGGGCGTGGTGCTGACCCACCGCAACATCCTGTCGAACGCCGCCCAGGCCGCCGCCCGCATCGATTTCCACAGCGGCGACAAGGTGTTCAACATCCTGCCCGTCTTCCATTCCTTCGGCCTGACGGCCGGCACCGTGCTGCCGCTGATCTCGGGCGTGCCGGTCTATTTCTATCCCTCGCCGCTGCATTACCGCATCGTGCCGGAGCTGATCTATGTCTCCAACGCCACGATCATCTTCGGCACCGATACCTTCCTCAACGGTTATGCCAGGACGGCGCATCCTTACGATTTCCGCTCGATCCGCTACATCTTCTCCGGCGCCGAGCCGGTGAAGGCTTCGACCCGCCACACCTATATGGAAAAATTCGGCCTGCGCATCCTCGAAGGCTACGGCGTCACCGAGACCGCGCCTGTCATTTCGATCAACACGCCGATGTACAACCGCTCCGGCACGGTCGGCAAAATCCTGCCGGGCATGGAATGGAAGCTCGAGCCGGTGCCCGGCATCGACGAGGGCGGCCGCCTGCATGTGCGCGGCGCCAATGTCATGGCCGGTTACCTCCGTGCCGAAAGGCCGGGCGTGCTCGAACCGCTCGCCGATGGCTGGCACGACACCGGCGACATCGTCACCATCGACGAGGACGGCTTCGTCAAGATCCGCGGCCGCGCCAAGCGCTTCGCCAAGATCGGCGGCGAAATGGTGTCGCTGGCGGCAATCGAGGCGCTCGCCGCCGAGCTCTGGCCTGGGGCGCTGTCGGTCGTCTCCTCACTGCCCGACCCGAAGAAGGGCGAGCGCCTGGTGCTGCTCACCGAAGCCGAAACCGCCACCCGCGCCGAATTCCTCGCCTTCGCCAAGTCCAGGGGCGCCATGGACATGATGGTGCCGGCCGAGATCACCATCGGCAAGGTGCCGGTGCTGGGCTCCGGCAAGGTCGATTTCGTCGCGGCGCGCAAGCTGGCGGAGAGGGCGGCTGAGAAGGAAGAGGCGGCGTAGCGCGGGCGTTGGATTTTGGGGGAAGGCACCACCTTTCCTCCATCTCAGGGCACCACTTCTCCTCCGTCATCCCAGGGCTTGACCCTGGGATCCACAGCCAGGCACGCGCCTTCAATTGTTTCCCAGCAGGCCATCGCTCCTCCCGCAGTGGCAGCCGCATGGATCCCAGGGTCAAGCCCTGGGATGACGGAGAGTGGGGTTGGCGTTCTCGCCAAACGCTCCGTCGGCGCAGCCTATAATGCCCACATCTGCCGTCGCTTCATCGCCGCTGCTGGCGATGCTTCGCGGCACGACCTCTCGTCCGCGCCGGCCTGTGTGTCCGGCACCACCTCTCCTCCGTCATCCCAGGGCTTGACCCACTGCTGTCCGGTTTAAATTTGGTGGACATGGCGCACGGTGTTGCTCCTCTTTCGTGTCCGGGATTGTCGCCAAACATCCGAATACGAGTAGAATCAACACGGTGCGCCATGTCCACCAAATTTAAACCGGACAGCAGTGGGCTTGACCCTGGGATCCATGCGGCTGGCACTGCGTGAACAGAGATGGCAGCCGAAGCTGGGAAATTATTGAAGCCGAGCACGGGGTTGTGGATCCCAGGGTCAAGCCCTGGGATGACGGAGAGTGGGGTTGGCGTTCTCGCCAAACGCTCCGTCGGCGCAGCCTATAATGCCCACATCTGCCGTCGCTTCATCGCCGCTGCTGGCGATGCTTCGCGGCACGACCTCTCGTCCGCGCCGGCCTGTGTGTCCGGCACCACCTCTCCTCCGTCATCCCAGGGCTTGACCCACTGCTGTCCGGTTTAAATTTGGTGGACATGGCGCACGGTGTTGCTCCTCTTTCGTGTCCGGGATTGTCGCCAAACATCCGAATACGAGTAGAATCAACACGGTGCGCCATGTCCACCAAATTTAAACCGGACAGCAGTGGGCTTGACCCTGGGATCCATGCGGCTGGCACTGCGTGAACAGAGATGGCAGCCGAAGCTGGGAAATTATTGAAGCCGAGCACGGGGTTGTGGATCCCAGGGTCAAGCCCTGGGATGACGGAGAGTGGGGTTGGCGTTCTCGCCAAACGCTCCGTCGGCGCAGCCTATAATGCCCACATCTGCCGTCGCTTCATCGCCGCTGCTGGCGATGCTTCGCGGCACGACCTCTCGTCCGCGCCGGCCTGTGTGTCCGGCACCACCTCTCCTCCGTCATCCCAGGGCTTGACCCTGGGATCCATGCGGCTGGCACTACGGGAAGGGTGATGACCTGCAGGAAATTATTGAAGCTGCGTGCTTGGCTGTGGATCCCAGGGTCAAGCCCTGGGATGACGGAGTGTGAGGTTGGCGTTCTCGCCATAGGCACCGGCGGTGCAGCTTCAGCGGCGCCTGTGGTGTCTCCATCTCACCGGCGAGCTTTGTGTCGAGGCACCACCTCTCGTCCGTCAGAAGCGTCATCGCGCTACGGAGTTGACCTGTCCCGGCACCACCTCTCCTCCGTCATCCCAGGGCTAGACCCTGGGATGAATGCGGCTGGCGCTGCGTGTAGAGTGATGGCCTGCCGGGAAACAATCGAAGCCGCGCGCCGGGCTGTGGATCCCAGGGTCTAGCCCTGGGATGACGGAGTGTGGGGTTGGCGTTCTCGACAATCGGCAATGCAGCTGGTCGCGCCGCGCTCGCGGTTCGCTTCATCGCGTCCGGCGCGGCTTATGGATCCCGGCACCACTTCTGCTCAGTCAACCCAGTCCCTTTTTTTCCACGGCCAAGCCAAGCACCACCTCTCCACAGCCAACGCGGCACTACCTCTCCCGCGCCATCCAGGCACCACCTCCTCCGTCATCCCAGGGCTTGGCCCTGGGATCCATGGGAAGCACACGACAGGAGACGCAGCCGGCATCACCAGAGCGTCGGATAGAGATCATCCCATTCGGGATTGAGCGACTCGACCAGATCAATCTTCCATTGCCGGTTCCAGCGCTTCAACGACTTCTCGCGCTGGATTGCACTGCCGATGTCCCAATGCTCCTCATACCAGACGAGGCGGGTGCAGCCATATTTCCAGGCAAAGCCGGGCGTCCGCCCCTCACGATGTTCATAGATGCGGCGCTCCAGATCGGATGTCACGCCGATATAGAGGGTGCCGTTTTTCTGGTTCGTGACGACGTAGACATATCCTGCCATGTGGGCAGAGTGCTTGGTTGTGGATCCCAGGGTCAAGCCCTGGGATGACGGAGTGTGGGGTTGGCTTTGTTGCCACACGCACCGCCGGTGCAGGACGCGCCGCTTTTGCATCGCGCCGGCGGAGCCGACGCGTGCAGCAATCTCCCTCCGTCAGGAAGCTTCATCGCGCCGGCGAGATTAGAGCGGTTCAGCTTTTGACGGAAGCGCAGAACCGCTCTAACTTTTTGGATTTACGCAATTCCGGACGGAAAACCGCTTCGCACTTTTCCTGGAATTGCTCTAGGCGTCCCGGCACCACCTCTCCTCCGTCATCCCAGGGCTTGACCCTGGGATCCATGCGGCTGGCACTGCAGAAGACGCAGCCGGCATCACCACAGCGTAAGATAGAGATCGTCCCACTCGGGATTCATCGATTCGACCAGGTCGATCTTCCATTGCCGATACCACCGTTTCAATGACTTCTCGCGTTGGATCGCGCTGCCGATGTCCCAATGCTCCTCGTACCAGACGAGGCGGGTGCATCCATATTTCCAGGCAAAGCCAGGCGTCAGCCCCTCGCGATGTTCATAGATGCGGCGCTCCAGATCGGATGTCACGCCGATATAGAGGGTGCCGTTTTTCTGGTTGGTGACGATGTAAACATATCCTGCCATTCCGGCAGAGTGCTCGGCTGTGGATCCCAGGGTCAAGCCCTGGGATGACGGAGTGTGGGGTTGGCGTTCTCACCACACGCACCGCCGGTGCAGGACGCGCCGCTTTTGCATCGCGCCGGCGGAACCGACGCGTCCGGCACTATCTCTCCTCCGTCAGAAGCTTTATCGCGCCGCCGGAGTCGACCTGTCCCGCCACCACCTCTCCTCCGTCATCCCAGGGCTTGACCCTGGGATCCACAGCCGAGCACGGCGGGCAAGCGGGCGCTGGCATCGCCATGCGCCCGCCCGCATTGCCATCACCGCTCCGGCAAAGCCTCGATCGCGTCGAACACCCGCGCCGTATAGGTCAGCGCGGCGCCGGCGTTGAGTGCGATCGCCACGCCGAGGGCCTCGGCGATTTCGCCCTCGGAGGCGCCGAGCTCGACGGCCTTCTTGGCGTGCACGGCAATGCAGCCGTCGCAGCGGGTGGTGACCGCGACAGCGAGCGCGATCAGCTCGTGCATCTTCGGCGCGAGCTTACCGGTCTTGCCGCCGCTGCCTTCGATCATGTTCAACCCGCGCAGCACGTCGGGGCTGAGTTTGGCGAAGTCGCCGACCCGGCCGAGCAGCGTGCCGCGATAGGCGTTCCAGTCCTGCATATGGCTCATGCCGGCTCTCCTTAGTGCCGGCCGGCGGTGACGCCGCCGTCGACCGGCAGGATCGTGCCGGTGATCCACGAGGCCTGCTCGGAGGCGAGGAACAGGATCGCCTCGGCGACATCGCGCGGCTGGCCGTTGCGGCCGAGCGGGTGGAAGGAATTGAAGCTCGGCAGCACCTGCTTCACCTGATCATCGGAGAGGAAGGTGTTGTAGACCGGCGTCTCGACGACGGCCGGCGCCACGGCATTGATGCGGATATTATAGGGCGCCAGCTCGATCGCCAGGTTGCGGACCATCGCATGGACGCCGGCTTTGGCCGCCGAATAGGCTGATGACGGGGTGGCGCCGATCGCCTGGATCGCCCACATGGAGCCGGTCTGGACGATGGCGCCGCCATTGTCCTTCATCGCCTTGGCGGCCGCCTGGGCGGTGAAGAACTTGCCCTTGAGGATGGTGTCCAGATACCAGTCGTAATCCTTTTCCGTCAGCTCGAGGAACGGCTTCGGATTGAAGACGCCGGCATTGTTGACCAGCACGTCGAGCCGGCCGAAGCGGGAAAGGGCGGCGTCGACCAAGGCCGCGCCGGTTTCCGGCCGGGCGATGTCGCCTGCCGAAACGATCACGGCCCTGCCGCTCGGATCGATGTCGCGGGCCGCCGCTTCGAGCTTTTCGCGGTCGCGGCCGTTGATCACGACCTTGGCGCCCTCCGCCACGAAACGGGCTGCCGCTTCCCGGCCGATGCCGGAACCGCCGCCGGTGATGGCGACCACCTTGCCTGCAAATCTCATACGCTTCTCCTTTGGCTGTTTTGTCTATCTAACGTTAGATAGATACCCCGGACATAAAGCTTGCTTCCGGAAAGCACAACCCCTATCTAACATTAGATAGAGAGGATGGGCGCATGACCGAAACATCAGAGGCAATCCTGGATGCCGCCGAGGAGAGGATCCGCGGGGCGGGTTATAGCGGCTTCAGCTACCGCGACGTCGCCGCCGACGTCGGCGTCAAGGCCTCCTCGGTGCATTATCATTTTCCGGCCAAGGAGAAGCTCGCCGCAGCCGTCGCCCGCCGCTACACCGATCGGTTTCTCCAGGCCGTCGATCAGCGCCAGGCGGCCGGCGAGGAGATCGTCGCCGCCTGGCGGCAGGTCTTCCGCGAGGCGCTGCGTCGCGACGCCAGGATGTGCCTCTGCGGCGCCATGGCCGCGACCTCGCACGATCTTGCCGAGGAAGTCAGGGTTGAGGTGCGGCGGTTCTTCCTGCTCGGGATCGAAAGGCTGATGCAGGCCGGGCTGACCAGGGACGCCGCCGTCCATGTCATCGCCACCCTGGAAGGCGCGATGCTGGCCGCCAACGTCCTCGACGACCATTCCGTCTTCGACAGCGGCACTGCCGCGCTGGCCTGAGGCTCCTAAAGCGCGTCGCGATCTTTCAGATTCGCTCGTCGCGCTTTAGCTCTTTATTTCACGCATGTCGTTATCGCAAAACCGCTGCACAGTTTTGCGCCCGGAATTGCGTGAAAACAAAGAGATAGACGATTTTCGTGATTCGAAGAAAAACGGAAATGCTCTAGGCCGTGGTGACAAATTAACTATTTGAGCCAAAGCATGATGCTTGCCAGCTTGATGAAGCCGAGGAAATTGGCTGCGAGTTTGTCGTAGCGTGTGGCGAGACGTCGCCATTGTTTGAGCTTGGCG
>NZ_LYPL01000026.1 GCF_001662075.1 Rhizobium bangladeshense | reverse complement strand
TCATGCTGAGGGCGATCCGCGAGGATCTGAACCTCGACCGCCATATGGCGGATGCGGTGGCGTCGCTGCGCATCTGCCTTGCCGCCGACGAGAGCGTGCGCACCGGCCAGCCGGTCAGATTGTAAGGGAAAGACAGTGGGATCGCTTCAACTCAAATCCATCCGCAAGACCTATGGCACGCATGAGGTGCTGAAAGGCATCGATCTCGAAGTCGAGGACGGCGAATTCGTCATCTTCGTCGGACCGTCCGGCTGCGGGAAATCGACACTCTTGCGCAGTATTGCAGGCCTGGAGGATGTGACATCCGGCGCCGTCGTCATCAATGGCCGCGACGAGACGCTGACGCCGCCGGCCAAGCGCGGTATCGCGATGGTATTCCAGTCCTATGCGCTCTATCCGCACCTGACGGTCAAGGACAATATGGGGCTTGGCCTCAAGCAGGCGGGAACGCCCAAGAACGAGATCGACAAGCGCGTCGGCAAGGCGTCGGGGATGCTGTCGCTTGCGCCTTATCTGGCGCGGCGGCCGGCCGAGCTTTCCGGCGGTCAGCGCCAGCGCGTCGCCATCGGCCGCGCCATCGTGCGCGAACCGGAACTCTTCCTGTTCGACGAGCCGCTGTCGAACCTCGATGCGGCGCTACGCGTCCAGACCCGGCTCGAAATCGCTCGGCTGCATCGCAGCCTGAAGGCGACGATGATCTACGTCACGCACGACCAAGTCGAGGCGATGACACTTGCCGACAAGATCGTGGTGCTGAATGCCGGCACGATCGAGCAGATCGGCTCGCCGATGGAGCTTTACAACCGCCCGGCCAATGTCTTCGTTGCCGGCTTCATCGGTTCGCCGCAGATGAATTTCATTGCGGGCGAAAAGGTCGGCGATCACAGCGCCAAGACGATCGGGGTGCGCCCCGAACATATGACGCTGTCGCGCGAGCAGGGCACCTGGGCCGCGAAGGTCGTGCATGTCGAGCATCTCGGCGCGGACACGATCATCTATTTGGAATCCGAGCAGTGCGGCCTGCTGACGGCGCGCCTGTTCGGCGAGCATCAATACGAACCCGACGAAACCGTCTACGCGACCCCGGACCAGACGCGCGTGCATCGCTTCGATGCGGACGACCGGGTGATCCGCTGAGGGATCTGAAACATCAATCGTTCAGCCATGGGCAGGCGGCTTGGTTCCCTCTTCTCCCCAGCGGGGAGAAGGTGGCCCGAAGGGTCGGATGAGGGGGCCACACGGCAAAGCATTCGTTATTGTTGTGCTGAGCGAGCAGGGCAATCAATGCTGTGCCGTGTGGCCCCCTCATCCGCCTGCCGGCACCTTCTCCCCGCTGGGGAGAAGAGATTCGTGGCAGCGCCTTCGTCCGGTATCGGCAAAATATCAGTCGCGGATGATCAGCAGGTCGGCGGCCATGAAGCGGAGGGTTACGGTTTCGCCGGCTTGCGGCGGGGTCACACCTGGGCTGTTGAACATGTCGAAGGAGATGACGTTGCCGCCGACATTCATGCGGGTTCGGATGACCGAGCCGAGAAAGTGAGCCGAGACGACCTGGCCGGTCAGTGCGGTATCGCTTTTAGCGGTGTCGGAGAGGGAGCCTGCTTCCGGACGCAGCGCCAGCGAGATCGTTTCCCCGGCCTTGTGGCCTGCGACCGACTGCTTCAGCGTGATCTTCTGATCGCCGATCTGGATGAGGTTGGCGTCGGGATCGACGACCTTGGCCTCGATCAGGTTCAGCGTGCCGACGAAGGAGGCGACGAAACGCGTGGCCGGCTTGTTGTAGATCTCGAAGGGCGAGCCGATCTGATCGGCCTTGCCGGCATTCATCACCACGATGCGGTCGGAGATCGACAGCGCCTCTTCCTGGTCGTGGGTGACGAAAACCGTGGTGATGCCGAGCTGCTGCTGGATCTGGCGGATTTCCTCGCGCAGCGACACGCGGATCTTGGCGTCGAGGGCCGACAGCGGCTCGTCGAGCAGCAGCACCTGCGGCTTGACGGCGAGCGCGCGGGCAAGTGCTACGCGCTGCTGCTGGCCACCTGACAACTGGTAGGGGTAGCGGTCGGCCAGGTGATCGAGTTTGATCAGGCCGAGCATTTCCTTAACGCGGGCGTCGATCTCCGGCTTCGGCGCGCCGGCAACCTTGAGGCCGAAGGCGACATTGTCGTGCACGGACATGTTGGGAAACAGCGCGTAGGCCTGGAAGACCATGCCGATATTGCGCTGGTTCGGCTTCAGCGCGCTCTGGTCCTTGCCGTTGATGGTCAGCGTGCCGCCGGTCGGAGTTTCGAAGCCGGCGATCATGCGCAGCACGGTCGTCTTGCCGCAGCCCGACGGTCCGAGGAAGGAGATGAATTCGCCCTTCTCAATGTTCATGTTGAAATTCTTGACCACCTGGACCGGGCCGAAGGATTTCTGGAGGTTGTTCAGTGTGAGAAAAGACATGAGCCGGATACCTTAAGCCTTTGCCGGGCGGGCTTTGCCGAAACGGGAAACGAGATTGAGCAGGCCCATGCTGAGCCAGGTGATCGAGAAGGCGATGACGGCGAGTGCCGAAGGCTCATAGGCCTTGTTGGCGCCGACGAGCTGCAGGTAGGGGCCGAAGGCCGGGCGGTTGAGCAGGGCGGCGAAGGTGAACTCTCCCATGACGATCGCAAGCGTGATGAAGGCGCCGGAGAGCACGCCGCTCATGACGTTCGGGAAGATGCAGCGGAACATGATCGTCGTCCAGCGGGCGCCGAGGCTTTCGGCCGCCTCCGTCAGCGTGCGGACGTCGATGGCGCGCATGGCGGTATCGACGGCGCGGTACATGTAGGGTAGCGACAGAGTGATATAGGAGAAGACCAGCAGGGCGTTGGTGCCGGTCGTCGAACCCGTCAAGGGCAGGTAGGACGAGGAGTTGTACATTCTGAGATAGCCGAAGACGATGACGATCGCCGGAATGACGAGCGGCATCAGCGTGATGAATTCGACGACCGGGCGCATCTGAGGCAGGCGCAGCCGCACCCAATAGGCCGTCGGCACCACGAGCAGCATGCCGAAGACGATGGTCAGCAGCGCCATCAGCATGGAGTAGCCGAAGGTTTCGCGGAACTGAATGTCCGAGAAGACTGATGCATAGGCATCCAGGCTGTATTCACCGCGGCGCATGCGCAGCGAAAACTCGATGGTGCCGATCAGCGGAATGATGAAATAGGAAGCGCCGAGAATGATGGCGATCCAGGCTCCAAGACGTTGAGCTTTCATTTCTGCCACCTCTCGGCGCGCATGCGCAGCATGAGGTAAAGGATGTTGGACACGCCTGTGATGACGATCATGCCAAGGGCGATGGCGTAACCGAGGTTGGGATTGTGCAAAACGTCGCCGCGGATCTGCGCGTAGAGCAGGATCGGCACGATGTTCAGCGAGCTGCCGGTCAGTGCGAAGGCAGTAGCGATGGCGCCGAAGGCGTTGGCGAAGAGCAGCAGCGTGGTACCGAGCAGGCTCGGCCAGAGGATCGGCAGGGCAACCATCGTCCAGTATTGGCGATTGGTGGCGCCGAGAATCTCAGAGGCTTCGCGCCATTCCTTCTTCATGCCGTCGAGTGCCGGCGTCAGGATCAGCACCATCAGCGGGATCTGGAAATACATATAGGTGATGGTGAGGCCGAAGAAGGACAGCAGGTTGAAGCCGGTGCCGTAGAGATTGAAACCGAACCATTCCCTGAGGAACACCGTCACGAGGCCGGTGCGGCCGAGCGTTGCCAGGAAGGCGAAGGCGAGCGGCACGCCGGCGAAATTCGAGGCGACGCCGGAAAAGGTCAGCAGCGTGGAGCGCACCGAGGCGGGCAGGCCGCCAAGCACGACGGCCCAGGCGAGGAAGAAGCCGATCACCGCGCCGCCGAGAGCGGACGCCACCGAGACCTTGATACTGATCCAGTAGGCGCTCATGATCGATGGAGTGAAGAGATCGCCGATATTCTTCAGCGTGAAATCGCCCTCCGGCGTCAGGAATGCGCCCACCACGAGATAGAGCGTCGGGATGATCAGGAACAGCAGAGAAAAAATGATGAAGGGTGCAATGCCCAGCCAGTCGATCACGCGGTCTTTGTTGATCAAGAGGGCGCTGCTCACCATCGGCGTTGAAACGGTACTCATGAAAAGCTCATCCTGGGGCATCGGAGTGAGAAAACCTCCCCGCCTTTGGGGCGGGGAGGCAGGATCGGAGTTTACTTAACGTTGGCGCCGACGACGCTATCCCAGTTCTTGGTGATGGTTTCCTTGCCGGCGGCCTGCTCTTCGAGCGTCGGGAAGACAGCCTTTTCGTAAGCTGCTGCCGGCGGCAGCTTGTCGAGCAGTTCCTTCGGGATCTTGTTGTTCTTGGCAAGATCGTTGAAGCGGATCGGGTGGCAATAGCCCTTCAGCCAGCCAAGCTGACCTTCGTCGGAATAGAGATATTCCATCCAGAGCTTGGCAGCATTCGGATGCGGAGCGAAGGCGGAAATCGCCTGAACGTAGACGCCGGCAACGACGCCGGTCTTCGGGACGACGACTTCGAACGGTGGGTTGCCCTTCAGGCTTTCGCCCCAGGACATTGCGTTGTAGTCCCAGGCGATGATGATCGGCGTGGAGCCCTGTGCGAAGGGAGCAGCCTTGCCGACGACAGGCACGAAATTGCCGTTCTTGTTGAGCTCGGCGAAGAACTTCAGACCCTCTTCGCCCGCCTTGGCGGCGTCACCGCCGGATGCGGAAAGACCAGCTGCATAAACGCCCTGAACAGCCTGGTTGGCACTGCGCGGATCACCTGCGAGCGCGACGCTGTTTGCATAGTCGCTCTTCTTCAGATCTGCCCAGTCGGCCGGCGATTCCTTGACCAGGTCCTTGTTCACGAGGAACGACAGAACGCCGTAATAGTCGCCGTACCAGTATCCTTCGGCATCCTTGGCGCTATCCGGGATCGAATCCCAGGTAGAAACCTTGTAAGGCTGGATCAGGCCGTCTTTCTTGGCGGACGGGCCGAAGGAGAGGCCGACGTCGATGACATCGGGGGCCTGCGGGCCGGTGTTGCCCTTATTGGCCTTGATCGCTTCGATTTCGTCGCCCGAGCTTGCGTCCGGGTTCAACTCATTGACTTCGATACCGTACTTGGCCTTGAAGCCGGCGATAACATCACCATAGCCGCACCAGCTGTGCGGAAGAGCGATCGTGGTCAGCGTGCCTTCCTTCTTGGCAGCGGCGATCAGTTCTGCGCTCGGTTCAGCTGCGGCAATCGCGGTCGAAGCCACGATGATCGCAGTAGAAAGCGACAGCAGTCGAGAAATGTTAGAGATCACTGTTGTTCTCCTTCGGGTTTTCAGTGTCTGGCGATGCTGTTAATGAGCTTACATGAAGCTTGTGTGACGGCTGCATGACGGTGGTTTTGCATGAATAGCAGGCGCTTGTGACAGATGTTTCATCTGCGTCAGCGCGGTCTGTTTCCGCAAAAATCCGCCATTGTTTTTCCTCCCTTGATCTTGTCCTCCTAGCCCGGTTTGCGGAAGAGTTTGGTCTGCTCGAACAAGCCCTCCAGTGTCTTCATGCGTTCCTTCGTCTCATCCCAGGTGGAGTTCTGAACGGCCTCGATCAGCGCCTCGACGATGAAGAGAGTGACGACGGAGGAATCCCAGGCCGAGGGCGCTTCGATCCGGACGCGGAAGGTGTGGCGGGCAAGTTTGGCGGCGGGTGAACCCCATTGATCGGTGAAAACGACGATTTCGGCGCCGCGCTTTCGGGCGGCGGTGGCGAGGCTCACCATCTCCTGCTCGTAGCGGCGGATGTCGAAGATAATCAGAATGTCGCCGGCATTCATGTTGAGGACATATTGCGGCCAGCTGCTGGAATTGGATGACAGCAACGTCGTTGCCGGCCGAATCACCTGCATATGGGTGAAGAAATATTCGGCAAGCGCGCCGGTGATGCGGCCGCCGACGAAATAGAGGCCGCGCTTGCGGTTGGAGAGCAGCGAGGCGACGCTGTCGAAGGTCGCCGTATCGAGATCGCTCAGCGTCTGGCGCAGATTACCCATGATGGCATCGGCGAAACGGTTGAGGATATGGGTGCCTGGCGCGTTCTGCGCCCAGCGGTCGTGCTTGGCGATGGGGTTGGAGATCGTCGCCTCCACCTCCAGATGCAGATGTGCCTGAAAGTCGGGATATCCCTTAAAGCCGAGCTTCTGCACCATGCGCACGACGGTCGGCGTCGAGACGCCGGCATTCTCGGCGATGGTGGTTATGCTGCCGAGACCGGAGACCGGATAATTGTCGAGAAGGCTTTCGGCCAGTTGCTTTTCTGCACGCGTCAACAGCCCGAAATGCGAGTGTATGACGTCCGAAACGGTCTTCGACGCAACTGTCACCTAATCTGCTCCCCGGGATGGTCTGGCGCCATTTTCCCAATCGAAGTTAACAACGCTGTCACAATCCATGTCAACTACTGTCATGAAAAGAAATTTTCAGAGAATGCTTGACACTCGTCGGAACCTGAAGAATTCTTTTCTTATAAGGAATTTGTTAAGGAGTGGCGCCTTTGGTGCTGGCCCGGCCGAAAATCCTCAGTGAAGCCGACGGCGATTGCGTCGGGATCGAGCGCACCGGCGGCCGGAGCCCGGTGCTTCTCGTCTGTGAGCATGCTTCAAACACGCTTCCCGTCCAATTCGGCAATCTTGGCCTGCCAGGTGAAGCGCTCGCGAGCCATATTGCATGGGATCCGGGGGCGCTTTCGGTCGCCCGCGGCATATCGCAGGGGCTCGATGCAACACTCGTCTACCAGCGTTTCTCCCGGCTCATCTACGATTGCAATCGGCCGCCGAGCTCGCCAGGCGCCATGCCTGAAAAAAGCGAGATCTATGCCATTCCCGGCAATAAGGATCTGACCGCCGAGGAAAAGCTTGCGCGCACCGACGCCCTCTACGTGCCCTTTCACGACGCCGTTCGCGGGCTGATCCGCGATCGCCGGGCGAGGGGGCAGGACAGCGTCATCGTGACGATCCATAGCTTCACACCGGTTTATCACGGCCGAGAACGTGCCGTGGAACTCGGCGTATTGCACGACGAGGACAGCCGGCTTGCCGACCGCATGCTGGACGCCGCCGCCGGGGCGCCGCTCTACAGGACGGAACGCAACCAGCCTTACGGACCCGAGGATGGCGTGACCCACACGCTGATCCTGCACGGGCTTTCGAACGGCTTGCGCAATGTAATGATCGAGGTCCGCAACGACCTCATTTCAGACGATGTCGGCCAAGGGGTCATGGCCGACTATCTAAAAGGGCTGCTCCAGCAAAGCCTGGACGCCTGATAAAAAAGAAGACCCGAGGGAGCAGTTTAACTGCGGACGTCCGCCTGGCGAAAATGCTGCGGACAATTGGCACTGAACCGGCCAGCAATCCCGCGGCCGGTCGTGAACAGGGGGAAGTCATGTCGGACTATACCGAACTGGACAGGAAGCAGGACGTGCACATCCTGCATTCCATGGGCTATGCCCAGGAACTCGAACGGCGAATGAGTTCATTCTCGAATTTCGCCGTATCATTCTCCATCATCTGCATTCTTTCCGGCGGCATCAATTCGCTGGCTCAGGCGACTTCGGGCGCCGGCGGCGCGGCCATCGGCATTGGCTGGCCGCTCGGCTGCTTCATCTCGCTCGTCTTCGCCGTCGCCATGGCGCAGATCAGCTCTGCCTATCCGACGGCCGGCGGCCTGTATCACTGGGGTTCGATTCTGGGTAACCGCTTCACCGGCTGGCTGACCGCCTGGTTCAACCTGCTCGGCCTCGTCACCGTGCTTGGCGCGATCAACGTCGGCACTTATTACTTCTTCATGGGCTCCTTCGGCACGACCTATCTCGGGCTGACGGACACCATCACGGTGCGGATCGTCTTCCTGGTGATCATCACCGGCGCGCAGGCACTCGTGAACCATATGGGCATCGGGCTGACCGCAAAGCTGACAGACTTCTCGGGTTACCTGATTTTCGCAACCGCCATAGCGCTGGCGGTCGTCTGCCTGCTCGCGGCGCCTTCCTATGAATTCGGCCGCCTCTTCACCTTCGCCAACTATTCCGGCGAAGCCGGCGGCAATGTCTGGCCGTCGAACTCGGGCGTCTGGGTCTTCCTTCTTGGCCTGCTGCTGCCGATCTACACCATCACCGGCTATGATGCTTCGGCGCATACGTCGGAAGAGACGGTCAAGGCCGCCCATTCGGTGCCGCGCGGCATGGTGTCGTCGGTCCTCTGGTCGGCGCTTTTCGGCTACATCATGCTGTGCGCCTTCGTCCTCATGCTGCCGAATATGGACGATGCGGCCAAACAGGGCTGGAACGTGTTTTTCTGGGCGATGGACAGCCAGGTGAACCCCATCGTCAAGGATATCATCTATCTCGCGATCTTCGTCAGCCAATGGCTGTGTGGCCTTGCGACCGTCACCTCGGTTTCCCGAATGATCTTCGCCTTCTCGCGTGACGGCGGTCTGCCGGCATCAAAGGCACTTTCCAAGGTCAGCCCGCAGTACCGCACGCCGGTTGCTGCGATTTGGACCGGCTCGATCCTGTCGGTGCTGTTCGTCTGGGGCTCTTCGCTCGTTACGATCGGCGAAACGCCGGTCTATACGATCGTCGTGTCGTGCACGGTCATCTTCCTGTTCTTCTCCTTCGCGATCCCGATCACGCTCGGCCTCTTCGCCTGGGGTACATCGAAGTGGGACAAGATGGGTCCGTGGAACCTCGGCGAGGGTGTCTTCAAGCTCTTTGCCGTCCTGACGATCATCGCAATGGTGCTGATCTTCATTCTCGGGATCCAGCCGCCGAACGAGTGGGCGCTCTATATCACCGTCGGCTTCCTCGTGGTCACCGGGATCGTCTGGTTCGGCTTCGAGAGCCGCCGCTTCAAGGGCCCGCCGATCGGCGCCGAAGTGGCAAAGCGCCAGGCGGAAATCGCTGCAGCCGAAGCGGCTGTCGGCGAAAGCGGCGAACGCTAGGAATCGAGGCTTCCTCTTAATGGCTGGGCCGCCTTCGCGGCCCAGCCACCGGGCAACGAAATGGCATCGGGCCGCAGTGTTCGGTCGAGCGCATGCGATTTCGTTGCCCGATTTTCTCAATCCCAGTTCAGGCGGACCAATCATGAGCAGCAGCTACACAATCGACGATCTCAGGAAGGATGTTGCCGAGGGGCGCATCGATACGGTTCTCGCCTGCCAGGTGGACATGCAGGGCCGGTTGATGGGCAAGCGGTTCCAGGCGGAATATTTTGTCGAGAGCGCCTGGAAGGAAACGCACAGCTGCAACTATCTGATCGCCACCGACATGGAGATGGAGACGGTCTCCGGCTACAAGGCGACCAGCTGGGAAAAGGGCTATGGCGATTATACGATGAAGCCGGATCTGGCGACGCTGCGCCGCATTCCCTGGCTCGGAGGCACAGCGCTGGTGCTCTGCGACGTGCTCGACCATCACACCCACGAGGAAGTGGCCCATTCGCCGCGGGCGATCCTGAAGAAGCAGGTGAAACGCCTCGAAGATATGGGCATGAAGGCCTACATGGCTTCCGAGCTCGAATTCTTCCTGTTCGACCAAAGCTACGAGGCCGCTCACGCGTCGGGCTACCGCAATCTGAAGCTCGCCAGCGCCTATAACGAGGACTACCACATCTTCCAGACCACCAAGGAGGAAGAGGTGATGCGGGCGATCCGCACCGGGCTGCAGGGTGCGGGCATTCCGGTCGAAAACTCCAAGGGAGAAGCTTCCGCCGGCCAGGAGGAGATCAATGTGCGCTATGCCGATGCGCTCGCCATGGCCGACCGGCATGCGATCATCAAGAACGGCTGCAAGGAAATCGCCTGGTCGAAAGGCAAGGCCATCACCTTCCTTGCCAAGTGGAACTACAATGCCGCCGGCAGTTCCTCGCATATCCACCAGTCGCTCTGGAGCCTGGAGGAGAAGCCGCTGTTCTTCGACCATACCGGCAAATACGGCATGTCGCCGCTGATGCATAATTACGTTGCCGGGCTTCTCGCCCACGCCAGCGAGATCACCTATTTCCTGGCGCCCTACATCAACTCCTACAAGCGCTTCATGGCCGGCACCTTCGCGCCGACCAAGGCGATCTGGAGCAAGGACAATCGCACTGCCGGCTACCGCCTCTGCGGCGAGGAAACCAAGGGCATCCGCATCGAATGCCGCGTCGGCGGCTCCGATCTCAATCCGTATCTCGCCTTCGCCGCGCTGCTTGCCGCCGGCATCGACGGCATCGAGAACAAGCTGGAGCTGGAAGCTCCCTTCGTCGGCGACGCCTATGGCGGCAAGGATATTCGCGAAATCCCGCGCACGTTGCGCGCGGCGACGACGGCGATGACGGAATCGGCAATGCTGCGCAAAGCCTTCGGCGACGAGGTGATCGACCATTACACCCGTGCCGCCGAATGGGAGCAGGAAGAATACGACCGCCGCATCACCGATTGGGAAGTGGCGCGGGGTTTCGAAAGAGCTTAATAGGCATTTGTGGGCTTGCCCCTCACCCTAACCCTCTCCCCGCACGCGGGGAGAGGGGACTTGCCACACGGATCGCTTGATAGTTCAGAAAACGGTGCGGCATAACCCTTCGCCCCGCGAGCGGGGAGAAGGCGCCGGCAGGCGGATGAGGGGCTACGGCCCCGACGGAATTTTTGAATCAATACGAGGACGGAAATCGATCATGGCAATGATCCAATGCATTTCACCGGTCGACGGATCGGTTTACGCGGAGCGTCCGGCGCTTTCGCTCGACGCTGCCAAGGAAGCTGTTTTGCGGGCCCGCAAGGCGCAGAAGGCCTGGGCGAAACGGCCGCTCGAAGAGCGTGTGCAGCTGGTGCTGAAGGGTGCCGCGCGGCTGAACGAGATGTCCGACACCGTCGTGCCGGAGCTTGCCTGGCAGATGGGCCGGCCGGTCAAGTATGGCGGCGAATATAAGGGCTTCAACGAGCGCTCCAACTATGTCGCTTCGATCGCGGCCGATGCGCTGGCGCCCCTTGTCGTCGAGGAAAGCGAGCGGTTCGAGCGCCGCATCGAGCGCGAGGCGCATGGCGTCGTCTTCGTCGTCGCGCCGTGGAACTATCCCTATATGACGGCGATCAACACGATCGCGCCGGCGCTGATGGCCGGTAACACCGTGGTGCTGAAACATGCCTCGCAGACGCTGCTGGTCGGCGAGCGGCTGGTGCAGGCCTTTACCGAGGTCGGCGTTCCAGAGGACGTGTTCCAGAACGTCTTCCTCGATCACGAAACGACCTCGGCGCTGATTGCCGCCGGCAGCTTCAATTTCGTCAACTTCACCGGATCGGTCGAAGGCGGGCGGTCGATGGAGCGGGCGGCTGCCGGTACCTTCACCGGGCTTGGCCTCGAACTCGGCGGCAAGGATCCGGGTTACGTCATGGAGGACGCCGATCTCGAGGCGGCCGTCGATACGCTGATGGACGGCGCCACCTACAATTCGGGCCAGTGCTGCTGCGGCATCGAACGCATCTATGTGCACGAATCCCTCTACGATGCCTTCGTCGAAAAATCGGTCGCCTGGGTGTCGAACTACAAGCTTGGCAACCCGCTCGATCCCGAGACTTCGCTGGGGCCGATGGCGAACAAGCGTTTTGCCAAGGTGGTGCGCGAGCAGATCGCCGATGCGGTTTCCAAGGGCGCAAAGGCGCTGGTCGACCCGAAGCTTTTCCCACAGGATGACGGCGGCGCCTATCTCGCACCGCAGATCCTCGTCGATGTCGACCACTCCATGGCCTTCATGCGCGAGGAGACCTTCGGCCCGGCGGTCGGTATCATGAAGGTGCGGAGCGACGAGGAGGCACTCGCCTTGATGAACGACAGCCAATACGGGCTGACGGTTTCGCTCTGGACCAAAGATGCCGAGCGGGCAGGGAGTCTCGGCCGCGAGATCGAAACTGGCACCGTTTTCATGAACCGCGCGGACTACCTCGATCCGGCGCTCTGCTGGACCGGCGTCAAGGAAACCGGCCGCGGCGGCTCGCTGTCGATCATCGGCTTCCAGAATCTGACCCGTCCGAAATCCTATCATCTCAAGAAGGTCACAGCATGAGCAGCAACATCACCGCAAACTGGAGCTATCCCACGTCCGTTAAGCTCGGCCGGGGCCGCATCAGCGAACTGGCCGACGCCTGCAAGAGCCTCGGCATAAAGAAGCCGCTGCTGATCACCGACCGCGGCCTTGCCTCGATGGCGATCACCAAGAACGCACTCGACATCCTCGAAGATGCCGGCCTCGGCCGGGCGATCTTCGCCGATGTCGATCCGAACCCCAACGAGAAGAACCTCGAAGCCGGCGTCAAGGCTTTCAAGGATGGCGGCCATGACGGTGTTGTCGCCTTCGGCGGCGGCTCGGGCCTCGACCTTGGCAAGTGCGTCGCCTTCATGGCCGGCCAGACGCGGCCGGTCTGGGATTTCGAGGATATCGGCGATTGGTGGACGCGGGCGAGCCTCGAGGGCATTGCGCCGATCGTCGCGGTGCCGACAACAGCGGGCACCGGTTCGGAAGTCGGCCGCGCCAGCGTCATCACCAATTCCGAAACGCATGTGAAGAAGATCATCTTCCATCCGAAGTTCCTGCCTGGAGTCGTCATCTCCGATCCGGAACTGACGGTCGGCATGCCGAAGATCATCACCGCCGGCACCGGCATGGATGCCTTCGCCCATTGCCTGGAGGCCTATTCCTCGCCCTTCTATCATCCGATGTCAGCAGGCATCGCGCTGGAGGGCATGCGGCTCGTCAAGGAATTCCTGCCGCGCGCCTATCGGGAAGGCACCGATCTCGAAGCCCGTGCCAATATGATGGCAGCCGCAGCCATGGGCGCGGTCGCCTTCCAGAAGGGTCTCGGCGCCATTCATGCGCTGTCGCACCCGATCGGCGCCGTCTACAACACCCATCACGGCATGACCAATGCGGTTGTCATGCCGGCGGTGCTGCGCTTCAACCGCAAGGCGATCGAGGAGAAGATCGGCCGCGCGGCCGCCTATCTCGGCATTTCGGGCGGCTTCGACGGCTTCTATGATTATGTGTTGAAGCTTCGCTCCGAACTCGGCGTGCCGGAAACGCTGACGGCAATGGGAATCGCCCCCGACCGCATCGACGAATTGTCGGCCATGGCGATCGAGGATCCGAGTGCCGGCGGCAACCCGGTTGCCATGACGCTCGAAAACACCAGGGCGCTGTTCAGGGATTGCTTTTGAGACCATAGAGAGCGGACCCGAGGATTGGCCCGGAAAGCCTTGGCTTCCCGCGCCTTTTCATTTCGGGGACATTCTGAATTTTAGGGATGTGAAAAATACCGGCTGCAATTTTGCCGCGCGTGTTAAGAATTTGTTAACCATGATTAGAAAGGATGGATTAACCGCACGATGCTCTCCGATGGTGCGTAAAAGAGCGATTCCGGCTCGCACCATTTCCTTCCGAGGACCGAACATGCCAGTCATTACATTCGCAAACACCAAGGGCGGCGCCGGCAAGACGACTGCTGTTCTGCTGCTCGCGACCGAGCTTGCCCGCAAGGGTTTCCGTGTCACCATTCTCGATGCCGACCCGCAGCACTGGATCTCGCGCTGGCACGAAATCTCGGGTCACGTGCCGAATGTTTCGGTGATCGATTTCGTGACCACCGCCTCGCTGCCGCAGCACATTAGCGAGAACAAGCACAATACCGACTATTTCATCGTCGACCTGCCGGGTGCGCGCAATCCGCTGCTCGCCACTGCCGTCGGCCTTTCCGATCATGTGCTGATCCCGATCCAGGGCTGTGCGATGGACGCGCGCGGCGGCGCACAGGTGCTCGAACTGCTGCAATATCTGGACGAGAAGGCGGGCATCAAGATCGGCCATTCGGTGGTGTTGACCCGCGTCAATTCGATGGTGACGACCCGGGCGCTGCAACTCGTCAAGTCGCTGCTCAGCGAGCGGCACGTGCCGGTGCTCGACACTGCGATCATCGAACGCTCGGCCTTCCGCGACATCTTCGACTGCGGCGGCACGCTGCACACGATCGACCTCGCGCGCGTCAGCAACCTGGACAAGGCGCGAGAGAACGCCACCTGTTTCGCCGAGGAAATGATGCGCAAGCTGCCGATCCGGCTGCCGGCCTCGGCCCGCATGGCGACGGCCGCCTGATTATCCCTGCGATGAAACGAAAAAGGCCGCCGGAGCGATCCGGCGGCTTTTTCACATTGCAGCAATAGAGATCAATCGACGAATTCCACCGTCACGCCCGGCTTGACCATCTTGGCGAGTTCGGTCGCGTCCCAGTTGGTCAGGCGGATGCAGCCGTGGCTCTGGGTGCGGCCGATCTTGGAGGGCTCCGGCGTGCCGTGGATGCCGTAGGTCGGCTTGGAAAGTGCCATCCAGACGGTGCCGACGGGGCCGTTCGGACCCGGGGGAATGTTGAGGATCTTGTCGTTGGCACCCTGCTGGAAATTGATCTTCGGATTGTAGGTATAGCCGGGATTGAATGCGATGCGCTCGACCGTCACGGTGCCCGACGGCGAGGGCGTGTCGGTGGAGCCGATCGAGGCAGGATAGGCGGCAATGAGATTGCCGGCGCCATCATAGGCGAAGACCTGCTTGCGGCCTTTGTCGGCGACGATGCGGGCAACCTCGCCGCTCTTCGGATCGCCCGGGTTGACGACCTTGATGACGGTGCCGGGGACGCTGAAATCGGCGCCGGGGTTCATCTCCTTGAGGAAGGCCTCGTCCATGTGGAAACGCTCAGCCAGCATTTCGGTGGTCGATGTATAGGCCAGCGACGGCAGCAGAGCCTTATGCGAATAGTCTTCCGGGATCTCCGCGACGAAGGGGCCCGCGGCATCAGCGGGCGTAATCGTGTAGCTGACGATCGGCAGACCGCCGTTCATGCGCAGTTCTTCCAGAATGGCGTCGGTATCGTTCGGGTCGAGCTTCGAGCCGGTCATCTGATCGTAGGCATAGATCGACTTGGTGACGTTCGAGCCCATATGGCCATCGATGACGCCGGGCGAGATGCCCGCGCGGTCGAGGAAGACCTGCAGCGCTACGATCTCAGGCTTCGACTTGTTCTTCAGCGTGATCACGGGTTCGTCGGGTGCGGCCGTGGGCGCGTCGGCAGGCGGAAACTGCTGATCGGGATCGATCGAGGCGTAATCGTCGCCCGACTGCGGATTGCCGATGCTGTTGTCGTCAGGAAAGGGCTCCTCGCCGAGCGGCAGGCGTTCGATCGCAGCGTCGCGCGGAATGCCGCCGGTGACGGCTCCGCGTTCGGAATAACGCGTATCGCCATAGGAATTGTCGTCGGAATAATAGGGATCGTTGCCGTTCTGATCGGCGTAGACGTCGCGCGGACCGGGCTGCGGCGGGTAGTAGCCGCGGGCGCGCATCTCGGTGGCGACGACATTGCCGTAGTCGTCGATCAGCACGCGGTTGCCGCTGCGGTCGCGGGCGTAGATATAGCCGCGCGGGACATAGTCGAGAATTTCGCCGGTTGGCGTGACCAGGACGACGTCGCTCTGCCGGCGGTCACGAAACTGCTGCGCGCCGGCTTCTGGTGCTGCAGCCGCAAAGGCTCCCAGCAGGGCCGCCAGCGAAAATGCCGACTTCAAAAAGCGATTCACGTCTCACACCTCGAACAGTGACTGGGCCGACACACACCCGCAAATTTTGACGCTAGTGTGGAATTTATGAAACCGTGCTGAACAAAATATGAAAATCACTAAGATTTCCTTTTACTCATAAACGTTTGCGTCTCTGCGTCAGTTCCGCAAAATCCATGGTTGCGGCAAAAACACAAGATCGAAACGGCGCGGATTGACGAATGGCAGCGCGAAACCTAACCCTACGGCGGCCGATAAAACCCCGAGGAGCCCCCGAGATGATCGAATTTGCCGCCGCAAGCGGGCCGCGCCTGATGCTCGATGAAACATCGGTGCTGGATATCGCAGGATGTATCGTCGAAGGCGTCGACATCGCCCCGAAGCGGGCCATTCCCGATGACGGCGATCCGCGAATCGATCACTCGCTCGAAGGCTTCCTCTTCACCTGCGGGCCGGATCATATCCGCCATCGCCAGCCGATTGCCGGCCGGGCCGACGGCAAGGTCTATCCGCTGCATGGATCGGCCTCCGGCAATGCAGCCAGGGTGCTGTGGACGAAATACGAGCACGGCAATGCCGAATGCCGCGCCGACATCGACCTTGTAACCGTCGAGGGACTGCCGCAGCGCATCGAGCGGATCTGGCGGATCGACGGGGCGACCGGCGAAGTGCGGCTCGAGGACAGGGTCGTCAATATCAGCGACCGGACGGTTCCGACCTTCCTGATGTATCACATCAACACCGGCGGCAAATGGCTGGACGAGGGCACGCGGCTCGAAGGGCGAATGATGGAGAATGGCGGTTTCCCCTGGGCATTCGGCGAGGAGCCGGGCGGTATCTTCTGCGTGCCGGCGCCGGCGACGGAGGCGGGCCTGGCGGAGGTCCGTCTCGGGCCGATCGCCTCGATCGGTGGCAGGACGCTCAGTGTGCGCTTCGGCGCCGATACGCTGCCCTATCTGCAGGTCTGGCGGAACCAGAAGCCGCCGGCCCATATCATCGGAATCGAGCCGGTCTCGCATCGCTGGGTGTTGCGTGACGAGCTCGAGACGGCCGGCGAATTCAATATGCTGGAGCCCGGCGGAAGCCGCAGCTACGTGCTGACCTTCGCCTTCCGTGAGTGAAGTGTTGTTGACGCTCGCCGGCCTCCGTCGTAGACCTTCAGCCCAGGATTTATGAGGAGACAGGACGATGGATATTCGCCAGATCGACGATGAATATTCGGTTTCGGGCCAGATCACGCTCGAGGACCTCGACCAGATCAAGGCGCTGGGGTTCAAATCGATCGTCTGCCACCGCCCCGACCATGAGAGCCCGGATCAGACCTCGTTCTCGGTCATCGAGGCGCGCGCGCGGGAACTCGGCCTCGAGATCACCCATGTGCCTGTTGGCCCGATGGGCGTGACCGAGGAGGCGGTGCAGGGCATGGTCGATGCGCTCGACGAATTCCCACGGCCGATGCTCGGCTATTGCCGTTCCGGCGCCCGCTCGACGGCGATCTACCAGAAGACCCACCATATCCGCAGCTAGGCCCGGTCCCGGCTGCCGATTTTCCGGCGCTGCACCGCAGCGCCGTCGCTTTTCCATTCACTCAGGAGACTATGATGAGCATTAAGCGTATCGACGTCGGCGCACGCATGAGCGGCGCCGTCATTCACGGCAACACGGTTTATCTCGCAGGCCAGGTCGGCGAGGGCGAAAGCGTCACCGATCAGTGCAAGTCCTCGCTTGCTGAAGTCGACCGCCTGCTGGCCGCGGCCGGCAGCAACAAGTCGAAGATCCTGCAGACGATCGTCTATCTCTCCGACATCGCTTATTTCGCCGAGATGAACGCCGCCTGGGAAGCCTGGATCGATCCGGCCAATCCGCCGGCCCGCGCCACCAGCGAAGCCAAGCTCGCCGCGCCGAAATACAAGGTTGAGTTCATCGTCACGGCCGCGATCGACTAAAGCGCGGCAGCGTCAAATTTGATTGATGCGATGCGCTTTAGGCCTTTGTTTTTATGCATGTCGTTGTCCCGGAACCGCTGCACACTTCCGGACGACATGCAGTAAGGTCGCCGCAGAATTGCATCAAAGCCGGTAGGTGCCTGACCAACCCGAATGGGCCGGTCGGGGGCTTACCGGCTTTTTGTTTGCGCGATTTCCGAGAGCGTGCGCGTCGGCGTGATCGCCTCGGGATCGAGTTTGACTTCGATGATCGCCGGCTTGCCGCTGTCGCGCGCCCGCTCGAAGGCTCCGGCGAATTCCTCCGTCCGTTCCACCGTCTCGCCGTGGCCGCCATAGGCGCGGGCAAGGGCTGCGAAATCGGGATTAGTCAGATCGGTGCTGCTGACGCGGCCGGGATATTCGCGTTCCTGATGCATGCGGATGGTGCCGTACATGCCGTTGTTGACGACGATTGCGATGATCGGCAGCCCGTAGCGGATGGCGGTGGCGAATTCCTGGCCGTGCATCAGGAAACAGCCGTCGCCGGCAAAGCAAATAACTTGGCGCTCGGGAAAGAGTCGTTTGGCGGCGACGGCGGCGGGCAGGCCATAACCCATCGAGCCGGAGGTCGGGGCGGACTGGGTGTTGAAACGGCGGAAACGATGGAAGCGGTGCAGCCAGGTGGCGTAGTTGCCGGCGCCGTTGGTGAAGATCGTATCCGCCGCGGTATTGGCCTCCAGCCATTCCATGATCGGGCCCATTTGAACGGCGCCCGGACCTGTTGCCGGCGGCTTCGACCAGGAAAGATAGGCCTGGTGCATGCGCTGTGTGCGCTCCGCCCAGTGCGGCTCGGCCGGGGCTTCGAGATCGGCGAGCGCGGCGACGAAATCGGAAGGAGCGGCGCAGATGGCGAGATCCGGGCGGTAGACGCGTCCCAGTTCGGAAGGATCGGGATAGACGTGCACCAGCGATTGTTGGGGGTAGGGGATATCGATCAGCGTATAGGAAGAGGACGGCATTTCCGACATGCGGCCGCCAAGGAGGATCAGCAGGTCGCTTTCCTTGATTTCCTTGGCGAGGACAGGATTGATGCCGATGCCGACATCGCCGGCGTAACAGGGATGGAGATGATCGAACAGCATCTGCCTACGGAAGGAGCAGCCGACGGGAAGCTGGAAACGCTCGGCAAAGCCTGCAAAATCGGCGACGGCATCGGCATCCCAGCGCGTGCCGCCGAGGATCACCATCGGCCGCTCGGCCTTCAGCAGTCTGACATAGAGATCGTCGATCTGGCTGCGGCCGGGATGCGCCTCGACGCTCACGTAACGCTTGGGGCGGGGCGCCTCGACTTCGTCGCGCAGCATATCCTCCGGCAGCGTCAACACGACGGGGCCGGGGCGGCCGGAGGTTGCGATCGCGAAGGCGCGGGTGACGAACTCGGGAATGCGGGCGGCATCGTCTATCTCGCCCACCCATTTGGCGAATTCGGTGAAGGCGCGGCGGAATTCGACTTCCTGGAAGGCCTCGCGCTCGCGGGCTTCGCGTTGCACCTGACCGATGAAGAGGATCATCGGGATCGAATCCTGCTTGGCGATATGCAGGCCGGCGGAGGCGTTGGTGGCGCCGGGGCCGCGGGTGACTATGCAGATGCCGGGTTCGCCGGTCAGCCTGCCCCAGCAATCGGCCATAATCGCCGCACCGCCCTCCTGGCGGCAGACGAGGACATCGATATCGCTGTCGCGCAGGGCATCGAGGACTGCAAGAAAACTCTCTCCGGGCACGCAGGAGAGGCGTTTGACGCCATTGGCCTTCAACGCCTCGACGATCAGTTCCCCACCGGTCTTCTTCATGACGATGCCTCCCTCTCGCGCTCGGCGAGCTCCGCCAGAATTTCTTCCCTGTGTTCGTCGAGGCGCGGGCTCGGCCTGAGGTAATGCAGCGGCGTCTCGGACAGCACCACCGGCGTCCTGACCCCAGGGATGAGCGTACCGGCGGCATCCGCAAGATCGATCCGCAGACCGCGGGCGCGCACCTGCGGATCGGCGAACATCTCCTCGATCGTATTGATCGCGCCGGCAGGCACCCCGTTCTCTTCACAGGCCTTCAACAGGTCCGCCTTCTGCCATTTCAGCGTCTCGGTCGAAACAAGCCGGCGTAGCTCGGCCCGATTGCCGACCCGGGCCCTATTGGTGGCGAAACGGTGGTCGTCGGCGATCGTTTCAAGGCCGAGGATGGTGCAGAGGCGAGCGAACTGGCCGTCATTGCCGACGGCAAGAATGAGGTAGCCATCGGCCGCCGGCACGACCTCATAGGGCGAGATATTCGGATGGGCGTTGCCGAGCCGGGTCGGTGCAGCGCCGGAGACGAGGTAGTTCAGGTTCTGATTGGCGAGCACGGCCGATTGCACATCGAGCAACGCCATGTCGATGAGCTGGCCTTCGCCGGTTTTCAGGGCATGGATCAGGGCGGCCTCGATTGCCGAGACGGCATAGATGCCGGTGAAGATATCGGCGATCGCCACACCTGCCTTCATCGGCTGGCCGTCGGGCTCGCCGGTAATCGACATGAAGCCGGACATGCCCTGGACGATGTAATCATAGCCGGCGAGGCTGGCATAGGGGCCGGTCTGGCCGAAGCCGGTGATCGAGCAATAGACGAGCTTCGGGTTCAGGCTGCGCAGGCTGTGGTAATCGAGCCCGTATTTGACGAGCCCGCCGAGCTTGAAGTTCTCGATCACCACGTCAGCTGTGGCGACCAGGCGGCGGACGAGATCCTGACCCTCGGGGCTTTTCAGGTCGACGGCAATGGAGCGTTTGCCGCGATTGGCGGCGTGGTAATAGGCGGCCGAGAGGTTTTCGCCGTCGGCACCTTCGACGAAGGGCGGGCCCCATTGGCGCGTATCGTCGCCGCCGTCGGGATGTTCGACCTTGATGACATCAGCGCCGAGATCGGCGAGCATCTGCCCCGCCCAAGGGCCGGCCAGCACGCGGGCGAGCTCGATCACCCGGATACCGGCAAGCGGCGGTTTTTTCGTCAGGCTCTCGGTCATGGTCCTCCCGGGCAATCTACGGCGCCAGCGTCGCTTCAGATGTATCGGATACTGGTTTGGAAGCAAAGCGGCGCTCGCGCCAAAGGATGTAGATGCCGGAGGCGATGATGATCATGATCCCGAGCCATTTGATCGCATCCGGAAAGTCGCCGAAAACAAGCCAGGCGAAGATCGTCGCCGAGACGATCTCGAAATATTGCAGCGGCGCCAGCGTTGAAGCTGGTGCGGCGCGATAGGCGTAGACGCCGAAGATGCCCGCTATCGCGGCCATGGCGCCGACGCCGGCGACATAGAACCAGGCGCTGCCTGCGGGCATGACGGGATCGAAGATGTCGGAGCCGCTTCCATCGCCGGCAAGAAGCAGGACGGCGCAGAAGATGAGGCCCCAGATGCCCATCTGGAACTGCATAGCCCATGGATCTTCCTTGTGCGACAGAACGCGGGTCATCAGCACGAAAATGGCGATGCAGAGGGCGGTGAGGACGGGCAGGAGCGCGATGTAGCCGACTTCGTTGAAGCTCGGCTGGATGATCAGCATCGCCCCGAAGAAGCCGACACCGCAGGCGGTGTAGCGCCGCCAGCCGATCGTCTCTTTCAGGAAAATGCCGCCGAGGATCGTCACGATGATCGGCTCGACGAAGAAGATCGCGATTGCATCGGCGACCGCCATGTATTTCAGCGTGGTGACGAAGGAGATCATCGAGATGGTGATGATCGCGCCGCGGATGGCGTGGAACAGGCTCTGGCGCCAGGAGAAATCAGCAAAGCGGCGCCGCCATACCACGATCGGCAGCATGCAGAGCGCCTGCACCGCGAAGCGGCCGGCGGTGATCTCGGCGGAGGGGACGGTGGCGACGGCAAGTTTGGCGAAGATATCGATGAGCGGCGAGAACATCACCGAAAGAAACATCAGCGCAAGCCCCATCGTCACGTCGGAGGGGGATGAAACGGGCCGGGCGGAGGTGCTGCTCATGGTGGGGTTCTCGTCATCCGGGATATTGGCCCTTCAGCTTTTGCAGACCGCGCCGTCACACCAGTCGGCGAAGGCGGCAATCGCCGCCTCTGCGCCGGTGTCATTCAGCGTTTCGTGCCGCATGTCCTGATATATCTCAGTGCTGATACGGGAGAAGCCCTGGCGTTTCAAATGGTTTGACAGCCAGGCTACCGCTTTTCCACGCTCGGTCGCCGGATCTTCTGCGCCGCCGACCAGATGGATCGGCAGGTCGTGCCGCAGCCGGTCGAGATGGATCTTTTGCGGTGCCCGAAAGGTCAGTTCGAAGACATCGAGCCAGAGCGAAACCGAGGTGTCGAAGCCGCAAAGAGGGTCGGCGACATATTTGTCGACTTCGTCGGGAATATGCGAGAGCCAGTCGAATTCCGTGCGGCGGTCGGCGATGGACCGGCCCCAGGCGGCGAAGGTGAGTTTCGGCAGGAGGCCGCTCGGCACGTCCGAACCTTTCAGCATGCGTTCGGCGGTGAGGATCGCCTGGGCGGCGCGGCCGGCAAGACCGACGGCGAAATTGGAGTTCCACAGGGCGACCGCGTCGAAGTCGGCCGGAGCGGTGACGGCGGCATTGAGCGCGATGAGACCGCCCATCGAGTGGCCGAAGAGGATGACCTTCAGGCCGGGATGGCGCGAGGCCGCGTGAGCACGCATGGCAATGATGTCGCCGATCACCCGTTCGACGCCATCCCGCCGCGCGAAGCGGCCGATCGGGGCATCGGGCGCCGTCGTCTCGCCGTGGCCGCGGTGATCATGGGCATAGACGTGATAGCCGCGCGCCGCCATGACCTCGGCAAAGCGGCGATACCGCTTCGAGTGCTCCGCCAGGCCATGCGATATCAATAGAATGCCGCATGCGGGGGCGGTGGCTTCGGCATGGTGATAGGCCAGCGATGCTCCCGGCACGCAGAGCCATTGCGTTTCAAAAAACATCCGGATCCTCCCAGCCGCAGAGCAGATCGCTACCGCATAATTCCGCAAAGCGAAATCGATTTGAGGGATTATGCTTCAACTCAAAGTGACAGAGCGTCCTTGGTGTGACTTTAAAGCGTTTGCCGCAATTGATAACAAATTACAGGAGCATTGCGATTCAGGGTTGCTGACGTTTACTCTTTGTGCTTATCTGTTCCTGCATTGTTCTTCTATGGGGGTTGAAATGAGCAGCATGCAGTTGCGTACCTTGACATTCGCCGTATCGATGGCCCTTGCCGGCGCCGCCATGGCGCAGCAGGCCGACGGGCGTACCCGTTTCATTCTTGCGGCGAGCTGGCAGCCCGCCTTTTGCCAGACGAACCAGAAGAAGGCCGAATGCGCAAGCCAGACCGGCGAACGCCATGATGCGACGAACTTCTCGCTGCACGGCCTTTGGCCGATGCGGCAGAACTATTGCGGCGTGAGCGACGATCAGAAGGCCGCTGACAAGGACGGCAAATGGGCTAGCTTGCCTCAGGTCACGCTTTCGGCCGAGACACAGGCGGCGCTGGTAAAGGCGATGCCCGGCACGCAATCCGGCCTGGAACGGCATGAATGGACGAAGCACGGCACCTGCACGAAAATGAGCGCCGAGGATTATTTTGGCGTCGGCGTGCATCTGTTGGGTGGGCTCAACGCGTCGGCGGTGCGCGAGCTTTTCGCTGCCAATATTGGTAAACCGGTCAAGGCCGAAGCGATCAAGGCGGCTTTCGACAAGAGCTTCGGGCCGGGCGCCGGCGATCGCGTCAAGATGAGCTGCCGGCGGGCCGGCAATGTCAAGATGATCAGCGGCCTGACGATCGGGCTTTCGGAGGCTGCCGGATCGGCGTCGGCGAAAAGCGCCGGGCTTGGCGATCTGATCCAGGGGGCGGGAAAAACCTCTTTCGGCTGCGATGAAGGTGTCGTCGATGCGGCGGGCTTCTGACCGGAATCCTGCCTAAACCGGGTTTCGGCGTTGCCCATAGGCGCTGTTTCGCCTACATAGCGGCACGAAACGAAGTTTCCCGCCCGGAGCAGCGCAGCATGGCACGTCAATTCATCTATCATATGTCCGGCCTCAACAAGGCCTATGGCAACAAGAAGATCCTGGAGAACATCCACCTTTCTTTCTACCCGGATGCCAAGATCGGCATCCTCGGGCCGAACGGCGCCGGTAAATCCACTGTGCTGCGCATCATTGCCGGCCAGGACAAGGAATATACCGGCGAAGCCTGGCTGGCCGAGGGTGCCACAGTCGGCTATCTCGAGCAGGAACCGCGTCTCGACCCGAACAAGACGGTGTTCGAAAACGTCATGGAAGGCGTTGCCTCGAAGACGGCGATCCTCGATCGCTACAACGAATTGATGATGAACTATTCCGACGAGACCGCGGAAGAGGGCGCCAAGCTGCAGGATATCATCGACAGCCAGAACCTCTGGGATCTGGAAAGCCAGGTCGAGATGGCGATGGAAGCCCTGCGCTGCCCGCCGCGCGACGCCGATGTCAGTAGCCTGTCCGGTGGTGAACGCCGCCGTATCGCGCTCTGCCGCCTGCTGCTTTCGCAGCCGGATCTGCTGTTGCTCGACGAACCGACCAACCATCTCGACGCCGAAACCATCGCCTGGCTCGAAAAGCATCTGCGCGACTATCCCGGCGCGGTGATGATGATCACCCACGATCGCTACTTCCTCGACAACGTCACGGGATGGATCCTCGAACTCGACCGCGGTCGCGGCATCCCTTACGAAGGCAATTATTCGGCCTATCTGCTGGCGAAGGCCAAGCGCATGGAGCAGGAAGGTCGCGAGGAGGCCTCGCGCCAGAAGGCCATCAGCCGCGAACGGGAATGGATCGCGTCCAGCCCGAAGGCCCGTCAGGCCAAGTCCAAGGCGCGTATCAAGTCCTATGAGCAGCTGGTGGATGCTGCCGAGAAGCAGCGTCCCGGCGACGCGCAAATCATCATCCCGGTCAGCGAGCGCCTCGGCCAGGTGGTCATCGAGATGGAGGGCATCACCAAGGGCTTCGAGGGCCGCACGCTGATCAACGACCTTTCGATCAAGCTGCCGCCGGGCGGCATCGTCGGCGTCATCGGTCCGAACGGTGCCGGCAAGACGACGCTGTTCAAGATGATCACCGGCCAGGAAAAGCCTGACAGCGGTTCGATCCGCATCGGTGAGACCGTGCATCTCGGTTATGTCGACCAGAGCCGTGACGCGCTTGCCGGCGACAAAACTGTGTGGGAGGAAATCTCCGGCGGTGCCGAAATCATCAAGCTCGGCAAGTTCGACATGAACTCGCGCGCCTATTGCGGCGCCTTCAACTTCAAGGGCGGCGATCAGCAGCAGAAGGTCGGCAATCTCTCCGGCGGTCAGCGCAACCGCGTTCACCTCGCCAAGATGCTGAAGGCCGGCGGCAACGTTCTGCTGCTCGACGAACCGACCAACGACCTCGACACGGAAACGCTGGGCGCGCTGGAAAACGCGCTGGAGAACTTCGCCGGCTGCGCCATCATCATCAGCCACGACCGCATGTTCCTCGACCGTCTGGCGACGCACATTCTCGCTTTCGAAGGCGAAGGCCATGTCGAATGGTTCGAAGGCAACTTCGAGGATTATGAAGAGGACAAGGTCCGCCGCCTCGGCCCGGACGCCCTCAACCCGGGCAGCCAGGCCCATAAGCGTCTGACGCGCTGATTGTCCCACTTTTCGATTGCGAAAGCCCCGGTTCGACCGGGGCTTTTTCGTGTCCGGCGCTGTCGCAATTTGAGCAGGCAATTTCGCGGAGAGTGCGAATTGCCGCTTGCCACCGCTTTTCAAATCACATAAAGATATCTTTATATCTTGATTGGGCCAATGATGAGCGAACCTTTGAAGCTGGGACTGGATGGGTTGGTGGACGTCTTGAAGGCGGCCGGCGAGCCAACGCGTCTGCGGCTTCTGGCGCTTCTCGATGGCGGCGATCTGACGGTGACCGATCTTACCGAAATTCTTGGCCAGTCCCAGCCCCGTATCTCCCGCCACCTGAAGCTGCTCGGCGAGGCCGAACTGATAGAGCGCTATCAGGAAGGCGCCTGGGCCTACTTCCGCCTCAAGCAGGACGGCAAGGCGGCAATGCTCGTGCGGGCCTTGCTGAAACATGTCTCCGAAAACGATCCGACCGTCCTTCGTGACGGCGAGCGGCTGTCGGCGGTCAAGCGCCAACGGGCCGAGCGGGCACAGGCCTATTTCAGCCGCAACGCGGCGGAATGGGACGAGCTTCGCCGCCTGCATGCAGCCGACGAGGAAGTCGATGCCGCCGTCATCCGGCTGCTCGGCAACCAGCCGATCGATTCACTGCTCGACCTCGGCACCGGCACCGGCCGTATCCTCGAACTCCTGGCCGGGCTCTACCGCCGGGCGATCGGTGTCGATGCCAGCCGCGACATGCTAAGCGTGGCGCGCGCCAATCTAGACAAGTCCCGCATCACCAAAGCGACCGTTCGCCACGCCGATATTCTGAACCTGCCGTTCGAGGGACAGGATTTCGATCTAGTGACGATCCATCAGGTGCTGCATTTCTTCGACCAGCCGGAGATTGCCATCGCCGAAGCGGCGCGCATGCTGCGGCCGGGCGGCCGGCTCGTGGTCATCGACCTTGCGCCGCATACGCTCGAATATCTCCGCGACGAGCATGCGCATGTGCGTCTCGGCTTTTCGCACCAGGCGATGTCCGACTGGCTGCGCAAGGCCGGGCTCGACGTCGAGCAGGTCGTCGATCTTCATCCGGGTCAGCAGAGCGGGCAGGGGCTGACGGTCACCGTCTGGCTCGCACGCGATCCGAGGCGCCTCATGGCTTCGCAACTAAGCGAAGGCGCCGAACCTACATTTGCCGGGAGAGTATGATATGGCTTTGAAAGAAGAAGCGCAGGTGCGCGACATCGGGATCTCCTTCGAATTCTTCCCGCCGAAATCGGAAGAGATGGAAGGCCAGCTCTGGAATACCGTCAGCGAGCTGCAGGACTGGGATCCGGATTTCGTCTCGGTGACCTATGGCGCCGGCGGCACCACCAAGGCGCCGACGCTGACCGCCGTCACGCGTTTCCTGTCGCAGACCCCGCTTGCCACCGCTTCGCACCTGACCTGCGTCGGCGCGACGAAGGAAGAGACGCATCAGATGATCGAAACCTTCCGCAAGGTCGGCGTGACGCATTTCGTGGCGCTGCGCGGCGATGCGCCGGGCGGCGCCGGCGCGCCCTACCAGCCGCATCCCGGCGGCTATGCCAATGCGGCGGAGCTCGTGGCCGGCCTCAAGGCGATCGGCGATTTCGAAATCTCAGTCTCCGCCTATCCGGAAAAGCATCCGGAAAGCCGCGACACAGCCGCCGATATCGACATGCTGAAACGCAAAGCCGACAACGGCGCCGACCGGGCGCTGACGCAGTTCTTCTTCGACAACGACAATTTCGAGCGTTACCTGGAGCGGGTGCGCAAGGCCGGCATCTCGATCCCGATCGTGCCCGGCATCATGCCGATCCAGAACCTGACGCAGCTCAAGCGTTTCGCCGGCGCCTGCGGCGCGATTATCCCCGGCTTTCTTGACGAGCGTTTTGCGGGCTTTGACGACAAGCCCGAAGAGCGGGCGAAGGTCGCAGCCGATGTCGCCGCCGAGCAGATCGAAGATCTCGTCCGGCGTGGCATCCGGGATTTCCATCTCTATACGATGAACCGTTCGCCGCTCGTTTCCGCCGTGCTCGACAATCTCGGCCTCTCCCGCCGGGCGGCAAAAAACGCCGGCGCGGCTGCCTGATTTTTTCCGCGGCCATCAACGTGAAAAGCGCATGTCGGGCGGGACATGCGCTTTCTCGTTGGCGGATTGATCAGGGGAGTTCAGGTACTACCAGTCGTCACACCCCGCCGGCCAGCTCAGATAAAGAGCATGGACAAGACGAATGCAAACGCTGCACTGACCAACAGAACATTCAAGGATTGCGTGAGTCCCATGTCTGTCTCCTCGCGTTAACCTGCCAATAATATGTCGGAAATGTGTCGGTTGGGAAGCGGAATCTATGCTGCACCGCGGAACAGGGCGGTGGATAAGTCGAAGACTGAATCCGCAAACTGTTGAAATCGAAGGCCTATTCGCGGCAAAATCTTATTCACAGAATTTAACATGCGGTTAAATCGGGCGATTGCCGATTTACCTATGCGCCTGAAACATGGCGCTCAGCCAAGCGGTTGAAATCATGCGGGATTTTCAACCATTCTTCAGGCTGTCCTGGCCAGCAGGCGATAGGCACGGCCATCGAGGATGACAAGGCCGAAGCCGATCAGCGCCATGCCGGCGAATTCGGCAAGTGTGAGCCGTTCGCCGAGGAAAAGCACACTGAGAAGGATGGCGCTCGGCGGCACCAGCAGCGTGACGAGCGAGGCATTGGTGGCGCCGGCCGCCGCCATGATCCGGAAATAGAGAATATAGGCGAAGGCGGTCGACACCAGCGCCAGCGCCAGTACGGCTACGAAAATATCGAGCGACGGCCAGGGGAGCGTCCAGGGGCGATCGGCCAAGAGCGACAGGGGCAAGGCGATCAACGAGGACGCCGTCAACTGGCCGGCTGCGGTGACGGGGGCCGGAATAGTCTTGAACCGTTTGCCGTAAGTGGCTGCGAACCCATAGGAGACGGCGGCAAATACCGGAAACAGCAGCGCCCAGAGCGGCGCTTCGCCACTGGCCGACAGGCTGGGGCTGATCAGCACGATCGTTCCGGCCAGGCCGACGAGGCAGCCGGCAATCTTGGCAGATGACAGCTTCTCATCGGAAGTGACGTAGTTGGCGATCAACACGGTCCAAATCGGCGTCGTCGCGTTCAGAATCGCCGCAAGGCCGGCGCCGATGCGGGTCTGGCCGAAGAAGATCAGAGCGTGCGGAAGCGCGTTGTTGATGAGCCCGAGGATCAGGAATTCGCGCCAGTGGGCTTCCAGGATCGGATAGATGCCGAAACGGCCGGCGATGTAGATGTGCAGCGCAATCGCGGCCAGCAGCAGACGGAGGAAGACGAGGGTCAGCGGCGGGACATGCTGGACGGCGATGCTGGCAAAGAAGAAAGACCCGCCCCAGATGAGACCGAGCAGGAGCAGCAGGCTCCAGGTCCAGGCGTTCATTCTGTTGTCCATGCCGCCTTCCCTTCATCCCAAGCCGCGTCGCCGCGTCGAAACCCGATCGCGGATCCTCACCATGAGCTTTAACGCCGACGGCGCGCGGCGCCACCCGTTTCTTGCGAAGCGAGCGGCGTAGCGGCAGCGGCGATCAGAGGGCGTTGAGAAGCGCCGGCGTCGCCCAGCCGTCGGCCGGTATGCCGAGGCGCTGCTGTTCCTTCTGGATCGCGATACGCGTGCCGGAGCCGAGGATGCCGTCGATCTCGCCGACGTCGTGGCCGAGCGACTGGAGTTTGGTCTGCAGCGTCTTCATCTGGTCGTTGGCGAGGCCTTGTTCAGGCGTGCCCTTGAGATAGGTCGGGGCGCCGGAGAGCCGGGTCGCGAAATAGGCGGCCGACGTCGTATAGATGAACGACTTGTTCCATTCGAGATAGATCTTGAAATTCGGGTAGGCGATGAAGGCCGGTCCCATGCGGCCCTGCGGCAGCACAAGGTCGCCCTCGAGATCGCCGAAAGCCGTGTTGCCGTCGCGCGGCTTGACGCCGAGCGCGAACCACTCGCTGGCCTTCATCGTGCCGCCAAGGCCGGATTTCTCGAAGGGCAGATTGTCGGGCAGGGTGACTTCCTGCAGCCAGGGCTGTCCGCGCTCGAAGCCGAGGTGCTGGATGAATTTCGCCGCCGTCAGGACGGCGTCAGGGCTGCTCTGCTTCAGGCGGACATGGCCGTCGCCATCGCCGTCCATGCCGTAGGCGATGATGTCGCGTGGCAGCATCTGCACCTGGCCGATCTCGCCGGCCCAGGCGCCGGTATTGGTGGCAGGGTCGAGGTCGCCATGCTGGACCATCTCGATGAGAGCGATCAACTGCGGGCGGAAGAGTTCCGGGCGGCGGCAGTCATGCGACAGCGTCACCAGGGCGTTGCGGGTGTTGAAATCGCCCTGGACGGCGCCGAAATCGGTTTCCATCGCCCAGAAGGCGGTGATGACGCCCGCGGGAACGCCGAATTCCTGTTCGGCCCGGGCAAAGACGTCGGCATATTGCTTCATCTTCTGGCGGCCGATGTCGAGGCGGGCCTGGCTGACGGTGCGCTGGGAGAATTCGAGGAAGGTCTGCTTGAAGACGCCCTGAGCGCGATCCCGGCTGAGCACCTTGGAATCGATCTCGGCACCGGCAAGCGCTTGGTCGGCGGCCGCAGCACTGGCGCCCGCGGCAACCGCATCGGCCTTGACACCCTCAAGGAAGGCGGACAGATCGCCGCCGCAGGGCGCTGTCGAGGAGGCGGAGGCGGCAGGCGCCTGCTGGGCGGCCGCGCCGCCGGCAAAGGTCAGGGCAAACAGGAGGGCGAGTGCAGAGCGGCTTGTGAGCGAGCGGTGCATGAAATGCGGTCCTTATAGCAAAATAGCAAATGGATGCCGTCGCTTTCACAGAGGAATGTGACGGAAGCAAGAAAGATTGAAAGAGGTTACTAAGAATTTCTATCCTTGGAAACGGTCGCGACCCAGTTGTTCCAGTTCTTTGCGCTGCCGGCAAAGACGTTGATGTCGGTCGGTCCCTTGATGCCGGGAACAACGCCGGTCGAGGTATATTGCCAGAAGGCCCAGCGGCGGTCGGAATAGGTCGCTTCGGGGTGCTTGGCCACGGAGCGCACCCAGAAATGATAGTCCGGGAAGTAGCCGACGAGATTCTCCCGGTGGAAATCGACCGAAGTGTAGATGATCGGGCGTTTGCCGTAATAGGCCTCCAGCCGGTCCATGAAGCGCTGCATTTCGGCGCGCACGGTTGTCGGGTCGGGGCGATAGCGGCAGGTCTTCGATTCGCCGTTCCATTCGACGTCGAGCACCGGCGGCAGGCGCATGGCGTCCTTCGGGACGTTGCTGATGAACCAATCGGCCTGCTGGTCGGCCGAGGAGCAGAAATAATAGAAATGATAGGGAGCGTGCGGGATACCGGCGGCGCGGGCCTCGCGCCAATATTCATCGAAGCGGGCATCGAGCCTGTCCTTGCCCTCCGTCGCCTTGATGAAGGCGAAGGCGACGCCCGAATTCTTCACGCTCGCCCAGTCGATATCACCCTGCCATTTGGAGATGTCGATGCCGTGCACATCGTTCTGATGCGGGTGCTTCGCGCCAAAATTCTGCGGATCGGTGTCCTTGAAGCGCGTTTTCGGGTTGATCGATGCCGTTTCGAGGGAGTCATAACCGGAGGAGGAGCAGCCGGCGAGCATGATGGCCAGAGGCAGAACGCAATACAAAAGCCGGCGCATGGGTATCCCGTCGTGAATCGAATGATCTCTTTGCCCCACAGCCTGACCTTCGAAAATGACGAGCCCAGCAGAGGAATAACCCTCTTTTCACCATATCAACGTAAAAAATCGGTTAGTTTCAAGCGAATTATGTGCGCTTGCTGATAATAGCCGCCCGCCAGGCATAACCGCCGCCGACGGTTTCGAAGATCAATCGCGCATTGTGCTCCCCAGCCTGCGCTTCCAGAACCTCCCGCAGATCGGAGCGCGGGGTGACGTGGAATTTTGCAAGCCAGGACTGCAGCATGCGGCGGAACCAGCGCGGCAGATCTTCCTGCTGGCCGAAATCGACGATGTGCAACTGGCCGCCGGGATTGAGCGCGGCGATCGACGCATCGACGGCCCGCTCCCAATCTGGGATCATCGACAGGGCATAGGAGATCAGGATGCGGTCGAAGCCGCTGACGCCGAATTCGCGCGGTGTGAACGCCGTGGCGTCGGCGATGCGGAATTCCGGGATCGTCGCCTTGGCGGCGAAGGTCTTGCGGGCCGAGATCAGCATTTCCTGGGAAATGTCGAGGCCGAACAGCTTGGCGGCCGGGAAATGCTTGTGAGCCAAAGCCATGTTGCGCCCGGTGCCGCAGCCGACTTCAAGCAGGGTGCCGCCCTCCGGTACGTCGAGATTGCGGATCGTGCTGTCGCGGCCGAGGAGGTAATATTTGCGGGTGAAGTCGTAGATATGGCGCTGGTAGCGGTACATGCCATCCATGAGGCTGGCATGTTGATCGCTCTTTCCCGCCGCCTCGGTGCCAACCTTGCTCACGCCTTCTTCCCGTAGATGTGGAAACCGCCATAGATCGCCGAGCGATCGAGCGCGGTCAGTTCGCGTGACTTGTCTTCGAAGTATTCCCACTGGTCGCGGATCGAAGGAGACAGGCGGCCTTCGATGATGCTCTTTTCGGCGGCGGTGCGGAAGATCACCCGGGCGCCGTCGCGCGCCGTGCGGGTGATTTCCCGCCAGACGTCGTTCAACTGCCCATCGGTCATCCAGTCCTGCGCGTCGAGTAGGATATAGCGGTCGCGCGAGGCGGCCGGTTCGCGGGCCAGAAGCTCGGTGAAGCTTGCGTGGTGAACGTTGACGCGGTCGACATTGGCGCGGATCACCTCATAGTGCTCCGGCTTCAGATAGGTCGGCAGCGGGCCTTCCCCTTCAGTGCCGTAGCGGCGGCCGAAGGCCTGCCAGGCGAAATAGTTGTCGCGCATTGGGAAATGACAGGCGAGTTTTTCCAGGCGGTGCTTCAGCACCGGCGCGATCGAATGATCGGCGGCAAGGCTTGCGAGTTCGTCATATTGCTGCGGCGGAATGCCGAGGCCGAAGAGCGAGCTTTTGCGGCCGGTGATCCAGCGTACGACCGGCTTTTCGAAAAGCGGCGCGATCTGCTCATCGAAGAACTGGCGCTGCTCGCGGATCGAGCGGGTCTTGGTCATCTCGCGCAGCTTGACGCCGTGCAGGCGGGCAAGAAGGTGGGCTGCGCCGATGAAGCGGCCGAGCAGGCCGGTTTCATAGATGTTGCGGTCGAACACGGTGACGCGGCGGCGGCCGAACTTGCGGCCGTTCCAGTAGCTGCGGGTCGCCTCGTCGAGCCTGGCGGCAAGATGCCGGTCGTAGGCGCGGCTGTTCGACTTTTCGTTCGGCATCGCCAGGAAGCGGACGAGGTCGGCGTGACCCGGCAGATGCTTGAAGGCGGCAAGCTTCAGGCGGTTCAGCGCGATATGGTGCGGGTTGAGATCGACGACGTCGATCGAGGCCGGCGCCCTGGAGAGATAGGCGAGCATGTTGCAGCCGCCGGAGCCGATGGTGACGATGCGATGGTTGGGCTTCAGCTCCATCGCCTGCATGTCGAGATCCGGATCTTCCCAGATCTGCGGGTAGACGAGGCCGGAGAAGAGGAGGCCGAAGAGACGCTCGGAAAAACCTTCCTTCGAAAAAGCCTTGTGGCGGAGAAGGGCGTCCTTGAGTTTCCGGTTCTTGCGGAAGCCGGCATCCGGTGCAAATTCTGACATGAGTCTGTCACCTTTTTAGCGTTCAGGGCGTGTAGCGCGCCACTGCTACAGTTTGATGACGCGGGCTGTGGGCGCCGGTCCCGCGAGGCTCCGGCATCAATGAAGAGTGATCGCAATGGTGTGCCTTATTCGCGCCGGCCCCTTTCCGACCGGCGCGATTCCTGCTTCTCTCCCGGCATGGAGGAATGCCATGCGATTTGTCCTGCGTGTCCTGAAGGCGCTTGCTCTCCTTGTGGTTCTCATCATCGCCGCCGGGACCGGCTGGCTCTTCGCCTGGCCGCCGGAGCTGTTGCGCGTCGGGGATGGCTACGCCGCCAAGATCGTCTGCTCGAATGTGTTCATTGCCGGCCGGGATGCCGACGATGTGCTGCATGACGACGTCCAGGCGCCGGGAAATCCGCTGCTGAAGCTGGTGCGCGTGAGTGTCGAGCGCGACAGCGGGCGGGTGACGGCGCGTTTCATGGGGTTGTTCGCATCGAGTTATGCGCTCTATCGCGGCGGTCTCGGCTGCACCAGCGTGCCGGACGGCAATTTCGAGGCGGCGATTAAAGCGGTGCCGTTCGATGTACCGGCCAAGATGCAGGCGAACGACGCGGTGTGGCCGCAAGGCGAGGGCAGCGGCAATCAGCCGGACGCGAAGATCGCCGCGGTGCTGGCCGATGCCCGATTTGCCGGCCCGGCGATGCGGGCGATCGTGGTGGTGCGTGACGGCCGTATCGTCGCCGAAGCCTATGGCCGCGGATTTTCGGCAAAGACGCCGCTGATCGGCTGGTCGATGACGAAGACGGTGAACGCAGCCATCCTCGGCCGGCTGATGCTCGACGGCAAGGTTTCCTTCGACGACGATCACTTGATGGCGCAGTGGAAGGACGATCAGCGCGCCAGGATCAAGGTCTCCGACCTGCTCGGCATGGAGAGCGGCCTTGCCTTCAATGAGGATTATGGCAGCGTCGCCGATGTGACGCGTATGCTTTATCTCGATCCCGACATGGTATCGCTGCCGGCCAATGCGCCGATGGAGGCGGCACCCGGCCAGCGCTTCCGCTATTCGAGCGGCACGGCGGTGCTCTTGTCACGCATCTGGATGGACAGGATCGGCAATGCGCAAGCAGCCTTTTCTTATCCGCATGACGCGCTCTTCTCCCCGCTCGGCATGAGCAGCGCCATCTTCGAACTCGACGCGCGCGGCACCTTTGCCGGAAGCTCCTATCTCTACGCGACGGCGCATGACTGGGCGCGCTTCGGACAGTTCCTGCTGCAGGATGGCGTCTGGAATGGCCGGCGATTGCTGCCTGAGGGGTTCGTCGGCGCGATGCGCACGCCGACGGCAGCGTCGAATGGCCGCTATACGCAAGGCCAGGCGTGGCTTGCGCCCGGCAGCTCGAACGCCGCGTTCGGGCTGCCGGAGGATACGTTCTGGCTGTCGGGGCATGACGGGCAGAGCATGGCGATCGTGCCCTCCGCCAATCTGGTCGTCGTCCGGCTCGGCCTGACGCCGGGCTGGCTCGGCTATCAGCCGCAGGCGCTTCTCAAGGCGGTCCTGGAGGCGTCGCCGCAATCGCGGGCGCCGCAACAGCAGGCCGGATCAGAGCGGCAGGTCGAGACGCAGCCATAGGCGCCAGCATCGAATCCGTTTTTCCGGTGGTTGTCAGTAATTGCCCTGGGCGATGTCGTTCATGCCCTTGCGCTTGGCATCATAATAATAGCCTCGCGCGTAGAGGCGGACGGCATCATCTTCCTTGTTGTCGGAGACGAGCCAGGCGCCACGCAGATATTTCGCGGCATATTTGATATTGGTCTCGGCATCGAAGAGACCGCCCGGCGCACCGTCATAGCCCATCGATTTGGCAGTATTGTATTTGATCTGCATAAGGCCGAAATATCCGCGCTTGTTGTAAGCCTTCGGATTGTAGCGGCTCTCGCGATGAACGATGCGGTGAAGCAGCGTCTCGGGAATCGCATAAATCTTCGAATATTTCTGGATGAGCTTGGTGACGAAACTCTTCTCGACGGTCGGCGCGTCGTCCTTATCGTCGTCGCTGAACATTGGGGGAGCGGTCGGCGGATCGATCGGACCGGATTCGTCGAAGCCGTAATCCATGCTGGGACGCGGCGTTGTGTCGACTGCCGCAAGTGCGGCAAGTGCATTGTTCTGCGGTGTCGCGGCAAAGGCAAGCTGCGTCGCCGGCTGTGCCGGGGTCACCGGACGCGGCGTCGGCACGACGGATTGGATCGCCGTCATCTCGGGCGTCAGGGGGATCTGCGCATACGTTGCCGGCTGTAGGCCCGCCTGCATTGTGAGATCGGCGGGCTGAGACGCGCCAACCGTCGGCATCGCCGTTGCGGTCAGAGAGGGCGACGTCTGCGTTTGTGGAAGCATGGCGCCTGCGACCGCCTGGCCAGCTGCGCCCTCGGCCGTCGGGATTGCAGCCAGTGTGGCGTCTTCGCCGGGCTTGGGTGTCGGCACTACGGTCTGAGCGGCTGTCAGTTCGGCCTGGGAGGTGTATTCGACGCTCGCGCAGCCGGTCATCACGCCGCAGCAGAGCACCGTAGAAACGACAAGTCTGCGTTTCAGGCCGGACAATCCGATCGCTACCATTCCGTCACTTTCGTGAAATCGCGCCGCCCGAGCAGCGTTATAAAAGTTACTAAAAAACTTAAACCCTGCCGACCCCATTAACGTATTCGTGGCATTCCGGCAACCGCGGAATATTTCTAGGCCGTGGTGACAAATTAACTATTTGAGCCAAAGCATGATGCTTGCCAGCTTGATGAAGCCGAGGAAATTGGCTGCGAGTTTGTCGTAGCGTGTGGCGAGACGTCGCCATTGTTTGAGCTTGGCG
>NZ_LYPL01000025.1 GCF_001662075.1 Rhizobium bangladeshense | reverse complement strand
GAACACAAACCAGCATCAGCCAATCCGCTTGAGTTTCTTTAGAGCGAGAGACTTCGTCGCCAGCAGCGCCGCCGCCCTCGTTCAGTGAGTGGGCTTATAGAACCAACCCCTTTTCCAAGTCAACAGCGCTTTTCGAAAAAAATCATTTTTCTTTCAAGTGATTGTTTTTGCAGATGAAATTTCGAACGTCTCGCAGACGCGGTCGTTTCCCGGATTCCGACCGGCCTCACGGCGCGGGAGAAGTGAACATTCTTCGACTTTTCGCGGGAAAGAACGCTCTTTCGTCTCCCGCGCCCCGACATCATCACAATCTGCTGGTCTTAACAGACACACGATTCATACGGGCAAAGGCGGGCAAACTGCCCCTCACTGCGTGATTTGACTTCCATGCCTAAAATATGCACATCTTTCGCCCAGCCAGGATGGTCAAGAAAATGCTCCCAGAGACGTCAAATGCAAGGACGCGGACCCGACTGCCATGATGACGGAGAAAATGATGATCCGCTCGTTGGGCAACGAGCCTCCGCTTCTGGCCGACGGCAGGCGCGCTCCCGACCGTCGCGAGGTTTCTCTGCGCTGGCTTTCGGGCACGTTTCTCACCGGCATTACCTCTTCCGTCCTGATGGGCGTCGCCCTGTTTGCCGCCCTTGATGGCCGCCAGCAGCTGGCGATCCCCGCCGAAGCCTATGCGAGTGCTGTCGCAGACGCGCATGAGGATACGACCGTCGTCCGCGGCGGCCGGCTGATCGCACCCGCCATCGCCGCAAAACCGTCCGACCGGGCGATCATGGAAGTTTCGACCGTCGTCCACGACGGTGAAAAAGAGGTCGTGCGCCGCCAGCCCTTCGCGCATGTGAAGATGATGTTGGCCGCCAACCATGTCGCGACCGAGGACTATCCCGATTTCGATCCACTGGCGATCTTCTCCGCCGACGAGCCGCAGCCCGCCCCGCAAAGCCGCACCGGCGCGCTTTATGGCTCCGACGTTGAATCCGAAGTCAGCCTGAAAACCATTGCCTTCCCGACCGGCAAGACCGGTATGAAGATGGCCTCCGGCCTGTCACTCGAGGAGGTCGAAGAAAATGTGCGCTCCAACGGTTCCGTGCTGACCGACGGCAATACGCAGCTCGCAGCGCTTTATTACGTCGACCCGCGTCGTTTCTCCAACGAGGATGCCGATGTCGATCTGACCGCGGGTCTCTCCGCCCGTGTGCTTGAGCAGAACATGACGGTCTCCGCACCGGAATCGATCACGCCGCAAACCGAAGAATTCGCCGATGACATCCTGCCGGTGCGCGTCGACGCACCCATCGCCAAGGCGCTGACAGATTCCGGCTATCCGCAGCAATATGCCGATGGCATTGCCGGCATCATTGCCCAGCAGTTGGGAGTCAGCGACCTCGAAAAAGGTGACGTGCTGCGGATCGGCATCATCCAGAAGGGCGAACAGGCAAAGATCATCCGGGCCAGCGTCTATCGCGGCACGCGCCATCTGGTCACCGTGGCTCTCGACGACAAGGGCAAATATGTGTCCGGCAGCGAGCCGCCGATGCTGGATGCTATCGCCACAGCCTTTGATGACAATTCCTTCGCGCCGGCGCCCGGCCAGAACCTGCCGCGCGTCTATGACGGCATCTTTCGCGCCGCCCTTTCCTACGGCATGACCAAGGATATGACCGCGCTGATCATCAAGCTGCTCGCCAGCAATGTCGATTTCCAGGCGCAGCTGAGACCGACGGATACGCTCGAGGCGTTCTTCTCCGTCGCCGACAGTGCCGGCCAGGCAACCGAGGATTCCGAACTTCTCTACGTCAACGCCCGTTTCGGCGATACGCAGACGCGGTTCTACCGCTTCCAGGATCCCGAGGACGGCACGGTCGATTATTTCGACGAGAACGGCAAGAGCATCCGCCAGTTCCTGCTGCGCAACCCGGTTCCGAACGGCATATTCAAATCCGGCTTCGGCATGCGCCGGCACCCAATCCTCGGTTTTGCCCGCATGCATACAGGCGTCGATTGGGCGGCACCCCGCGGTACGGCGATCATCGCTGCCGGTAACGGCACGGTCGAGAAAGCCGGTTGGGATTCCGGCGGCTATGGCAACCAGACGATCATTCGCCATGCCAACGGTTATGAATCCTCCTACAATCACCAAAGCGCCATCGCCAAGGGCGTAGTGCCCGGCGCCAAGATCCGCCAAGGCCAGGTGATCGGCTGGGTTGGCACGACGGGCGAATCCACCGGCCCGCATCTGCATTACGAGCTGATCGTCAACGGCACCAAGGTCGATCCCCTGCGCATCCGCCTGCCCGGCGGCAAATCGCTGCAGGGCGAGCCGCTGGCGAAATTCGAGGATGAGCGCAAGCGCATCGATACGCTGTTGAACAACCAGACACCGGATCAGGTGGCGAGCAAGTAGTCGCCGTGTCCGGGCGCCTACAAAAATGGCGGCCAAGGCCGCCATTTCTCATTCATCCGACAGCTCAAGCTATGCCGCTTCGCTAACAGTCTGCCGTGTCCGGAACTGCAGCCGGTCCGACCCGTTTGTCACCTTCACCGTCGATCCATCCGGCACCTGGCCGGACAGAATCTGCTCGGCCAGCGGATCCTGCACGAATTTCTGGATCACCCGCTTCAGCGGCCTTGCGCCGTAGACCGGGTCATACCCCTTGTTCGCCAGCCAGTGGCGGGCGTCCTCATCGAGATCGATGACGATCTTGCGCTCCGACAGCAGAGCCACCAGCCGCTTCAACTGGATATCGACGATAGCGCCCATTTCCTCGCGCTTCAGGCGGTGGAAGAGGATTATCTCGTCGATACGGTTCAGGAATTCCGGCCGGAAATGCCCGCGCACGACCTCCATCACCTGTTCGCGAACCGTGTCGCTGTCGTCGCCGTCCCTGAGCTGAGTCAGGTATTCGGCACCGAGGTTCGAGGTCATGATGATCATCGTGTTGCGGAAATCGACCGTCCGGCCCTGGCCGTCAGTGAGACGTCCGTCGTCCAGTACCTGCAGCAGGATGTTGAAGACATCAGGGTGCGCCTTCTCGATCTCGTCGAACAGCACGACCTGATAAGGCCTGCGGCGCACGGCTTCCGTCAGCGCTCCACCTTCGTCATAACCGACATAGCCGGGAGGGGCGCCGATCAGCCGGGCAACGGAGTGTTTCTCCATATATTCCGACATGTCCATGCGCACCATCGCCGTTTCGTCGTCAAACAGGAAGCGGGCGAGCGCCTTGGTGAGCTCCGTCTTGCCGACGCCGGTCGGGCCGAGGAAGATGAACGAGCCGATCGGCCGGTTCGGATCCTGCAGACCGGCGCGGGCGCGGCGAACCGCGCGCGACACGGCCTGAACCGCATCGCCCTGGCCGATCACCGATTTCCCCAGCTCGTCTTCCATCCGAAGCAGTTTGTCGCGTTCGCCCTCTAGCATCTTGTCGACCGGGATGCCGGTCCAGCGGGACACGACATGGGCGATGTTGTCGGGGATCACCACCTCCTGGACCATCGCGCCGCGCTCGCCATCCTGCTTCTCGGCTTCGACGAGCTGCTTTTCGAGATCCGGAATGACGCCATAGGTCAGCTCGCCGGCGCGCTGAAACTCACCCTTACGCTGGGCGATCGCCAGTTCGTTGCGGGCATCGTCGAGCTGCTTCTTGAGATCGGCGGCAAGGCCGAGCTTCTGCTTTTCCGCCTGCCAGCGGGCCGTCAGCGCATCGGCTTCCTCTTCAAGAGTGGCAAGTTCGGTCTCCAGCCGCTTCAGCCGATCGGCGGAAGCAACGTCGGTTTCCTTCTTCAGCGCCTCGCGCTCGATTTTCAGCTGGATAATGCGGCGGTCGAGCTCGTCGAGCTCTTCCGGCTTGGAATCCACCTGCATGCGCAACCGCGCTGCCGCCTCATCCATCAGATCGATCGCCTTGTCGGGCAAGAAACGATCGGTGATGTAGCGGTTGGACAGCGTCGCGGCGGCGACAAGCGCCGCATCGGCGATGCGCACCTTGTGATGCTGCTCGTATTTTTCCTTGAGGCCGCGCAGGATCGAGATCGTGTCTTCGACCGTCGGCTCGTCGACGATGACGGGCTGGAAGCGTCGGGCAAGCGCCGGGTCCTTCTCGACATGTTTGCGATATTCGTCGAGCGTGGTCGCGCCGACGCAATGCAGCTCGCCGCGGGCAAGAGCAGGCTTCAGCAGGTTGGAGGCATCCATTGCCCCATCGGCCTTGCCGGCGCCGACGAGCGTGTGCATCTCGTCGATGAACAGGATGATCTCGCCGTTTTCCGCCTGCACTTCGTTGAGCACGGCCTTTAGCCGCTCTTCGAATTCGCCGCGATATTTCGCGCCGGCAATCAGCGCGCCCATGTCGAGCGCCATCAGCTTCTTGTCCTTGAGCGATTCCGGCACGTCGCCGTTGACGATACGCAGCGCCAGCCCTTCTACTATCGCCGTCTTACCGACGCCGGGCTCGCCGATCAGCACGGGGTTGTTCTTGGTGCGGCGGGACAGGACCTGGATAGTGCGGCGGATCTCGTCATCGCGGCCGATGACCGGATCGAGCTTGCCCTCACGAGCCTCGCCGGTCAGGTCACGTGCGAATTTCTTCAGAGAATCGAAGCCCTGCTCGGCGTTGGAAGAATCGGCCGTCCGACCCTTGCGGATATCGTTGATGACCTGGTTGAGGCCCTGGGCCGTGACGCCGGCATTCTTCAGAGTCGAAAAGGTCGACGCCGAGGATTCGATCGCCAGCGCCTGCAGCAGGCGTTCAACGGTGACGAAGCTGTCGCCAGCCTTCTTCGCCGCCTCTTCGGCGGTCGAAAGCACCCTGGCAAGCGGCTGCGCCAGATAAATGTTGCCGTTGCCGCCTGAGATCTTCGGCATTTTGGCAAGGGCGGCGTCATTGGCAAGGCGGGCAGCCTTGGGATCGCCGCCGGCGCGCTCGATCAGCGATGCCGCCATGCCCTGATCATCATCGAGCAGGACTTTCAGCATGTGCTCAGGCGAAAATTGCTGATGACCCTGCGCCAGCGCATAGGTCTGCGCCGACTGGATGAAGCCGCGCACCCGCTCCGAATATTTTTCGATATTCATATTCCACCTCCATGGATCGCCCTGCCCTTACAAGGCGCAGACCGATGATTGAGATCGACCCCCTGAAAAGGCAGGCCGCGCTTGCCCGTCTCTCGGTTTGGGCGAAGCAGTTCGAGGAGAATATGGTAGCCTGTTCCAGCAGTTTAAAGAGCCCGTAAAATGAAAATCCCCGGCACAAGGCCGGGGATTTTCAGGCAAATCCGCGCAGATGGTATGAACGTCCGCCTCTTCTCGAAGGAAAGGCGAAATCCTTCACTCCGATGTGGCGTCCGCCAGAACAGGCGCCTCTGCGGAAGCGCCCTCGCCTTCCGAGGCGGCGTCGCCTTCTGCGCCACGACGCGGGCGACGGGGACGGTTGCCGGCGCTGCGGCGGCGGGGCTGGCGTTCGCGCGGCTGGCCGGCGGAACCTTCCTCGTCCATGGCGACCTCGGCAGGAATGCCTTCGATCTCCGGCTGCGGGCCGGTTCCATCGATGACCTCGGGCTGAGGTGCCGGAGCGGGAGCCGGCTGCGCCTGTGCCTGCGGCTGGTGCTGCCTGCTCTGCGGCGGCTGGACGACAACGACATCATCGCCGTCATTGTCGCTGTTATCAATATCGTCGCTGTCGCGATCCGCCGCATCGCGGTCATTATAGTCGCCACGATCGTCGCGCTGGAAACGCTCCTGCATCTGCGCCTGGGCGCTGGCGATGATCCGATTGTAATGTTCGGCGTGCTGAAGATAGTTCTCGGCCATCACGCGGTCGCCGGAGCTCTGGGCATCACGGGCAAGTTGAGCATACTTCTCGGCGATATGCTGGGCGGTGCCGCGGATCTTCACATCGGGGCCGGAACTGTCATAGGTCCGGGTCAGCGGATTGCCGCCCTTGCGGTTGAAATTGTTGTTGTTATTTCCGCCGCCGCCATTGTTATTGTTGTTACCACGCCCTCGACCGCGCTTGTTTTGCTGTCCTGGCCTCATAGATCGTTCACCTGAATTCTCTGTTTGTGATGGATACATGGCACCAACCGCCATGACCGGAAAACCGGGTCAGGACCTTTGTGCCGCGAGCATACTGCGCCTCTGCGCCGACCTGCCGCTTGGTTCTCAAGTCAGTTTGACTGATTCACGCGTTGGATCGTGTTCAACCGTTGAAACTCTCGTTTAAAAGAGCGGACCCCCGAGGCAAACCAAGTACCGAACGAATCTCGTTCATTCCTATCTGCCCAACACGTGTCCGCAACCTATATTGCTTCCCTGGGAAATCCAAGCCTTTTCTTCGCAATAACAATAATGCCCCGCCCAACGCCGCAATTATCGCCTCTTACGCGAGCGCGAACATGAGCGCCCTGTCATTCTGACCATAATCTTTCACGGATTTGAGGCAGCTGAAGCCTTTCGCTTCGAAGATCGCCGTCACATCGTTTCGCTGATCGTAGCCGATTTCCAGCCCAAGAACCCCGTCGGGTCTCATGAACCTTGCCGCATCCTTGGCTATGGCTTTATAGGCGTCAAGCCCATCGGGGCCGCCATCCAGAGCCGCAACCGGATCAAATTTCGTCACTTCGGGAGCGAGATCGTGAATGACATTGGAGGCAATATAGGGCGGATTTGAGACAATCGCGTGAAAGGAGCCCTGGATATCCTCGAACCATCTCGACTGTACGGCCTGAAAGCGATCCTGCAACCCGTTTCTTTCTGCGTTTGATCTTGCCGTTCCAAGGGCATCCGCCGATATGTCGCTGCCGATGCCTGACGCCTCAGGACACTCGCTCAACAGCGCAAGGCATATCGCCCCCGTCCCGGTTCCGATATCAAGAATATGGAGATGGCCGTGCACCTTTGCAAGATCCTTGAGATAGGGAAGCACCGTATCGACCAGGATTTCCGTATCCGGCCGCGGCTCCAGGGTTTCCGCCGAGAGCTGCAGCGGCAGACCGTAAAATTCCCGCTCGCCAAGAATGCGATGCACCGGCTCATGGCCGAGCCGCCGCTCCAGCGCCTTGGAAATCACCGCGAGCTGATCAGCAGAAAGCTTCTCGGCCGATCGCGTCAACAGTTCGGTCGATGACTGTTTCAGAAGGCCTGCGACAAGCAGACGCGCATCGGTTGCCGGATCGGCGACGCCTGCCTCCGTGAAGCGGCGGCGCGCTTCGGCTAGCATATCGGCGACCGTCTGGCTCATAGCTGCTCGCCGAGCTGCGCCAGCTGGCTTGCCTGATAATCGGCCATCAGCGCATCGACGACCTCCTCGATCTCACCCTCCATCATCCGGTCGAGCTTATAGAGCGTCAGATTGATGCGATGGTCCGTCACCCGCCCCTGCGGGAAATTATAGGTACGGATACGTTCCGAGCGATCGCCGGAGCCGACCTGGCTCTTGCGATCGGCCGAGCGTTCGCTGTCGGCCCGTTGCCGCTCGGCGTCGTAGAGCCTGGAACGCAGCACCTGCATTGCCTTAGCGCGGTTCTGATGCTGCGATTTTTCCGAGCTGGTGACGACGATGCCGCTCGGCAAGTGGGTGATGCGCACCGCCGAGTCCGTCGTATTGACGTGCTGGCCGCCGGCGCCGGAGGAGCGCATCGTGTCGATGCGGATGTCTTCCGGCCGGATTTCGATGTCGATCTCCTCTGCCTCCGGCAGCACCGCCACCGTCGCGGCTGAGGTATGGATGCGCCCGCCCGCCTCGGTTTCCGGCACACGCTGCACCCGGTGGACGCCGGATTCGAATTTCAGCTTGGCAAAGACGCCTCGCCCGGTGATCGTCGCAATGATTTCCTTGTAGCCGCCGGCTTCGCCCTCGCTTGCCGAGAGCACCTCCACCTTCCAGCTCTTTTCGGCCGCGAAACGCTCGTACATGCGAAAGAGATCGCCGGCGAAAAGCGCTGCTTCCGAGCCGCCGGTTCCGGCGCGAATTTCCAGGATCGCGCTTTTTTCGTCCGCCGCATCCTTCGGCAGAAGCAGGATCTGCATTTCCTGCTCCAGCGCCTCGATCCGCTCCTTCACCTCGGGCAGTTCGAGTTCGGCAAGATCACGCATCTCGCGATCCACCGACTTGTCTTCGAGCAGCGTGTCGAGATCGGCAAGCTCGGCGACCGCCTTCTCGTAGGCGCGGATCTTCGTAACGACAGGCTGCAGCTCGGAATATTCGGATGCAAGCTTCACATAGACGTCGGCGGTCGGGCCTGCCGACATGCGCGCTTCGATCTCGTCGAAACGGCGTTCCAGCTCGCGCATCTTTTCAACGGGAAGCTTCGCCACCCTTCACTCCGATTCTTAATATAGGCTAAAGGGGAATATTGTGGCTCTCGGCGAAGCGGGCAAGCACCTCGCGCATCGGCACCGTGGCGCTGTTATCGTCCAGCACGTCATCCATCACCTTGGCCAGCGCGCCGACATCGAGCCCGAGCAGCATCGCTTTGACAGGCCCGATCGAGGCCGGCGACATGGAGATCGAACGGAAGCCGATGCCGAGCAGCGCCATTGCCGAGAGCGGCTTGCCGGCAAGTTCGCCGCACAGCGTCACCGGCGTCCTGTTCCGGTCCGCCCCACGCACGATGTCGCGCAGGATCCGCAAAAACGGCTTGCCCAGCGGATCGAAGCGGTCCGACACACGCGCATTGCCGCGGTCAACGGCCATCGAGAACTGGAAGAGGTCGTTCGAGCCGACCGAAACGAAATCGACCGCCTCCATCAGCTCGTCAAGCTGCCAGAGCAGCGCCGGCACCTCCAGCATCGCACCGAATTGCAGCTTGCGCGGCAGTCCGTGGCCGAAGCGCGAGAGATGCTGCACTTCCTTCTGCAGGAGCTCGCGCACAACCCTCAGCTCGGAAACCTCGGTCACCATCGGCACCATCAGCTTCAACTCGGTATCGGCCGACGCCTTCAGCAGGGCGCGCAGTTGGGTGCGCAACAGTCCCGGCCGGTCGAGCGACAGCCGGATGGCGCGCCAGCCGAGTGCGGGGTTTTCCTCCTCGTGGCCGCGGAAATAGGGCACGACCTTGTCGCCACCGATATCAAGCGTGCGGAAGGTGACGGCGCGGCCGGCCGCCTGTTTGATCACATTGCGGTAGAACTGCTCCTGCTCGTCCGCCTTCGGCATGGTGGAGGCGATCATGAATTGCAGCTCGGTGCGGAAGAGACCGATGCCCTCCGCACCCGATTCCGACAGCTGCGGCAGATCGACCAGCAGGCCGGCATTCATCATCAGGGAGATCCGCTGGCCGTCTTTGGTGACCGGCTCGATGGCGCGCAGTGCCCGGAACTGCTCCTGCCGTCTGGCGCGGAAGCGGACCTTTTCCTCGTAGGAACGGCGATGATCGGCCATCGGCCGCAGGTGCACATGCCCCTCGTCGGCGTCGATGATCACGGCATCGCCATTCTCGGCGAGCGCCACGACACCCGCCGCCTGGCCGATAACAGGAATGCCCATGGCACGCGCGACGATCACCACATGGCTCGTCACCGCCCCTTCCTCCAGCACCAGCCCGCGCACATTGGCGCGCGGATAATCGAGCAGTTCCGCCGCCCCCATGGCACGCGCCAGGATGACCGCGTCGTTGGGGAAACCTTCGGCGGTCGTCCGCCCGGTATAACCGGTCAATTGCCGAAGCAAACGGTTCGCCAGATCCTCGAAATCATGCATGCGTTCGCGCAGATAGGGGTCGGTCAACCGCATCATCCGCGCCTTGGTGTCGCTCTGCACCTTCTCGACCGCCGCTTCCGCCGTCAGGCCGTTGCGGATCGCCTCCTCGAGCTTGCGCACCCAGCCCTGGTCATGTGCGAACATCCGGTAGGTTTCGAGCACCTCACGATGCTCGCCCTCCATCGACACGTCGCGACGCGACAGCATGTCGTCGATCGAGATCCTCAGCGAACCCATGGCTTCAGCCAGCCGCCGGATTTCCTTCTCGGCATCCTCGTTGAGCAGGTTGGTAACGACGATGCGCGGCTCGTGCAGCACGACATAGCCGAGGCCGATGCCGTCATTATAGGTGTCGCCGTCGACAGTCACAGAGCGGGTCAGGTCGAGTTCGAGGCCCGGCTTGGTAATCTTCTTCAGCTCGCCGGTGGCGATCATCTCGGCAAGCACCATTGCCGTCGTCTCGAGCGCTTCCACCTCTTCCTCGCGATAGGTGCGGCTCGCCTTGTTCTGCACGACGAGAACGCCGAGCGAGCGCCCGGTCCTCAAGATCGGCACGCCGAGGAAGGAATGGTAGATTTCTTCACCCGTCTCCGGCAGGTATCGGAACGCCGGATGCGACTGCGCGTCGGAAAGGTTGAGCGGCTGCGCTGAAGCCGCGATCGTACCGACGAGGCCCTGCCCCATCTTCAACTGCGCCAGGTGCACGGCCTCGCGGTTGAGGCCTTCGGTTGCGTAGAGCTCAAGCACGCCGTCGGCACGCAGCACGTAGACGGAGCAAACCTCCGCCACCATGTTGCCGGCGATCTGCCGGACGATCCGGTCAAGACGATCCTGCGGCTCCAGCGGCTCTGCCATCAACTCGCGCAGCCGCCTGAGCAGCACGCGCGGACCGCCGGAAAGGTCTCTCATGACGTCTCAAGCTCCCGAAACAACGCATTCTGTCCCGGCCGGCCTGCCGTCGTCTCCTCAACCTGAAGGAGCAGGCCGCCCGCTGGGAATCAATTCTTATCCAGACCGTAGCAGGAATGCAAAGTCCTGACAGCGAGTTCTGCATAAGGACCGTCGATCAGGATGGAAATCTTGATCTCGGAGGTGGTGATCGCCTTGATGTTGATGCCTTTTTCGGCAAGTGCACGAAATGCGGTAGCAGCAACGCCGGCATGGCTGCGCATGCCGATCCCGATGACCGAGACTTTCACCAGCCCCGATTCGTTCTGCACGACGTCGTAGCCGATCTTCTCCTTATGGTCGCCGAGCACCTTGATCGCCTTCTCGACGTCGCCAGACGGCACGGTGAAGGTCATATCGGTCTTCGATCCGTCCTCGGAAATATTCTGGACGATCATGTCGACATTGATATGGGATTCGGCAAGCGGCCCGAAGATCGCGGCGGAGACGCCCGGCCGGTCGGCAAGACGGCGAAGCGAGATCTGAGCCTCATCCTTGGCATAGGCGATGCCGGTGACTACTTCCTGTTCCACGATTTCATCCTCGTCACAAATCAGCGTTCCGGGCGGGTTCAACAGATCGCCCATGCCCGGAGCATCGGGATCTTCGAAAGACGAGCGCACGAAGGTACGCACCTTGTGCACCATGGCAAGTTCGACCGAGCGCACCTGCAGCACCTTGGCGCCGAGCGAGGCCATCTCAAGCATTTCTTCGAAAGCGATCTTCTTCAGCCTGCGCGCCTGCGGCACGATGCGCGGATCGGTCGTGTAGACGCCGTCGACATCGGTATAGATATCGCAGCGATCCGCTTTGACAGCGGCCGCGATGGCGACGGCCGATGTATCCGATCCGCCGCGTCCGAGTGTGGCGAGGCGGTTGTCCGGTCCCAGCCCCTGGAAGCCGGCGATGACGGCGACCTGCCCCTCGCCCATGCGCTTGATGATGTCGGATCCGTCGATCTCGAGGATGCGCGCCGCGCCATGCGCATTGTCGGTGCGGATCGGGATCTGCCACCCCTGCCAGGAGCGCGCATTGATATCCATCGCCTGCAGCGCAATCGCCAGCAGCCCCGAGGTCACCTGCTCGCCAGAGGCGACGACCGCATCATATTCGCGCGCATCGTAAAACGGAGAGTTGGCGCCGATCACCTTCGGCATGCCCTGCACCCAGCCGACCAGTTCGTTGGTCTTGCCGGACATGGCCGAAACGACCACCGCCACCTCGTGGCCGGCATCGACTTCACGTTTCACATGGCGGGCAACGTTCTTGATACGGTCCAGGTCAGCGACGGACGTGCCGCCGAATTTCATTACGATGCGTGCCATATGCCTCTACCACCACTGGCGCCGGAAAACGGAAACCCGGACCCGGCATCACGAAAGCTCTGGGGCGGACCGCTTGGCGAAAGAGCCGAGTTACAATTTCTGGAACCGCTCTAAAAGCCCAGGCCTTTAAGGCCCCAAGTTGCGGCGTCTCTTAGCGAGTTTGGCGGGGGGAGGCAAGCGCGCGCGATAAAAGCAGTTGCCGGGCGGCTCGACGCCTGTCGGTCTCCTGCTTCGCGCCCCTTGACTTATGCCTGTGATCATCCGACTTCACATCTGACGAACGAAGGAGTGGACGATGACGGAAGGCGCCAGAAGCACGATCGACCAGGGCGAAGTGGACCGCTTCTCGGCGATGGCGGCGGAATGGTGGAGCCCGACCGGCAAGTTCAAACCGCTGCACAAATTCAATCCCGTCCGGCTCGCTTATATAAGAGACAAGGCCTGCGAGAATTTCGGCCGCGATCCGAAAAGCCCTCGGCCGCTCGAGGGTCTGCGCGTCCTCGATATCGGCTGCGGCGGCGGCCTGTTGTCCGAGCCGGTCGCCCGCATGGGTGCCTCCGTCACCGGCGCGGACCCTTCCGAGAAAAATATCGGCATCGCCTCGACCCATGCGAAAGCCTCCGGCGTTTCGGTCGACTACCGCGCCGTCACCGCCGAGGAGCTCGCCGAGGCCGGCGAAACCTTCGATATCGTGTTGAACATGGAAGTGGTCGAACACGTCGCCGACGTCGAGTTCTTCATGACGACCTGCGCGAAAATGGTCCGCCCCGGCGGCCTGATCTTCGTTGCCACCATCAACCGCACGATGAAGGCGGCAGCGCTTGCCATCTTCGCCGCCGAGAACATCCTGCGCTGGCTGCCGCGCGGCACCCACCAGTATGAAAAGCTGGTGCGCCCGGAAGAGCTGGAAAAGCCGCTTGCCGCAAGCGGCCTCGACATCACCGACCGCACTGGCGTCTTCTTCAATCCGCTGTCGAACCAGTGGAATCTGTCGAGAGATATGGACGTGAACTATATGCTGCTGGCGAAACGGCCGGCTTGATCCGACATTCATAGTCCGGCTACATTTCGGCATTGGGGCCAATGCGCCGGCTGAATTTCAGTGCACATCCTCCGGCAGAACCGGAATAGCAGCGATCTCGATGCCTTCTTCCACCAGCGCCTGCGCCTCGTCCAACGTCGCCTGGCCGATGATGCCGCGGGCATCCGCCTCGCCATAATGGATCTTGCGGGCCTCCTCGGGAAACTTCGTGCCGACATCCTCGGAATTGGCTTTGACAGCCGCGACGGCCTCTTTCAGTTTTTGCAGGGCCTCCTGCCGCATCGCATCCATCGCCAGGGTCTGCCTCTCGTCCTTCTTGCGCGCCGTCGAAACGGAAGGCGCCATCAGAAGCTTGGAGACGGCGGCGGAATGGCAGACTGGGCAGGTCAGGAAACCGGTCGCGACCTGACGGTCGAAGTCGGCGCTTTCCGAAAACCAGCCTTCGAATTCATGCGCATTGTCACAGGTGAGAGAATAGCGGATCAAGCGGCGACGCCTCCTGCGACTGCCCCCGCAATCTTTTCGACCGAGTATTCCCGGCCGTTCTTCAGGTTCGGGATCTTGTCATGCGCAGTCTTGACCGCGCCGGGATCGATCTCGGTGAGGATGACCGCCTCGCCGGCGGCGCCGGCCGAGGCCAGCACCGTGCCCCAGGGATCGATAATCATCGAATGGCCGAAAGTCTCGCGCCCATCCTCGTGCCGGCCGGCCTGCGCCGCGGCGATGACGAAGACACCGTTCTCGATCGCGCGGGCGCGCAGCAGGATCTCCCAATGCGCTTCGCCGGTCTGCCGGGTGAAGGCGGCGGGAACCGTCATCACTTCGGCGCCGGCAATCGCCTGGGCACGGAAAAGAGCGGGAAAGCGCACGTCGTAGCAGATCGCAAAACCCATTTCGGCAAAGGGCAGCGACAGGACGCGCGCCTCCGAACCGGCCGTATAGGCGGCACTTTCACGCCAGCTCTCGCCATTGTCGAGATCGACATCGAACATATGGATCTTGTCGTAGCGATTGAGGATCCTGCCGTCGGGACCGAACAGGAAACCGCGATTGGCGAGCTTGCCGTCGGAAAGCGCAATCGCCGTCGAGCCGACATGCATGTAGATGCCAAATTCCCGAGCAAGCTCCGAACCGGTCTTGACGATGATATCATGCGTCTCGTCGGCGAGCGCGGCAAGCGCCGCGGCGCGGTCGCGCTGCAGCATGCCGGTCATCTCGGGCGTCTGCACATAGGTCGCGCCCTGGGCGGCGGCCTCGCGCACCAGCCGCGCCATGGCGGCGGCATTCTTGACCGGATCGACTCCGGAGCACATCTGGATGGCGGCAGCCTTGAAACTCATCGGTTCCTCCTCAGGCCGCCAGCATCGGATCGAGCTTGCCGGCGCGGTCGAGCGCAAAGAGATCGTCGCAGCCGCCGACATGTTCGGCGCCGATGAAGATCTGCGGGAAGGTGGTCCGCCCGTTCGACTTGCCGATCATCTCCTGACGAAGGTCCGGGGAATAGGTCGCGTCGTGCTCGACGTAGTCGACGCCCTTTTCTTCGAGCAGGGACTTGGCGCGGCTGCAATAGCCGCAGAACTGTCGTGTATAGATCGTGACGGGTACCATAATATCTCCAGACGGATGCCGGGTATTTCTGTCATATAGGCTCGGAGAGAGCCCTTGCAAAGGTCAAAACCGTGATCTCGGCCGCACCCGCCTTGCGCAGCGTCCGGCTTGCGGCGGCAACCGTCGCCCCCGTCGTGTAGACGTCGTCGACGAGCACGATACACTTGCCGAAAACCTCGTTCTCGCAGCCTCTGGCAATCGCGAAAGCACCTCTGACATTGTCCTCGCGCGCCTTGGCGCCGAGACCGACCTGCTGGCTGGTGCGCTTGACGCGGATGAGTGTGGCCGCAAGCAGCGGTTTTCCCGATAGGCTCGCCATATGGCGGGCAAGCTCGGCAGCCTGGTTGAACTTGCGGGTCAGCATGCGGGTGCGGTGCAGCGGCACCGGAATCAGCGCATCGCAGCTTTCGACCGTCCCATCGGAAGCGCGCAGCATCCAGCCGGCCATCATCGGCGCCAGATCGGTGCGATCACGATATTTCAACCCATGAACGAGATCCCGCACCGCATGATCGTGCGTTGCCGCCGACCGCAACCGGTCGAAAGGCGGCGGATTGGCGATCGCCTCGGCACTGAGAATGCCGGCGCCGAGATCGTGCGAGAACGGAATGCCGAGCACCTCGCAATAGGGCCGTTCGATGAAGCGGATGCCGGACCAGCATTTCGCGCAAAGCCCGCGATGGCCGCCGGTCGAAATACCGCAGACGGAACAGGCCGGCGGATAGAGAAAATCGACAACCTCCGAAAACGGCCGCAAGAGCCGCGTCCGCAAAAACTCCGCCGGTCTTTCGAAAAGGATCGGTCTCATGCCAACGAGACTAGCCTGTTCTCATCCAAAGGAAAATCGTCTTGCCGCGTCAGCGAGGCGGGACTATGGACATCGCCATGGAAACGATCTTCGACAGAGACCTGATCGCCGCACATCGCCATCGCGCGCTTGTCAACAACGACCCGAAAGCCGCTTTCCTGCTGGACATCGCGGCAGAGGAAATGGCCGAGAGGCTGGCGGTCGTCGAGCGGCGTTTCGAAACCGCCGTCGAATTGCATGGTACGACCGGTGCAGCGGCCCGCGCGGCGATGGCGACGGGCAAGATCGGCACGATGATCCGCGTTGAGAGCGAGAAGGCCTATGCGGGCCTAGGCGAAACCCTGATCGAAGCGCCTTTCGAAGACGTGCCGCTCGAGCCGCAATCGACCAATCTCGTCCTTGCGCCGCTCAGCCTGCATCTGACCAACGACACGCCGGGCGTTTTCATCCAGATTCGCCGTGCCTTGAAACCGGACGGCCTGTTCCTGGCGGCCATTCCCGGCGCCGGCACGCTGCAGGAACTGCGCGACGCCCTCCTGACCGCCGAGGTTGAAATGACCGGCGGCGCCAGCCCGCGCGTGATCCCCTTCGCCGATGTGCGTGATGTCGGCAGTCTCATGCAGCGCGCCGGCTTCACCCTGCCGGTGATCGACGCTGAGACCTATACGGTACGATATGATTCTCCCTTTCCGCTGATGCGCGATCTCCGAGCCATGGGCATGAGCAATCCGCTCGCAGCCCGAGGCCGCATGCCCCTGACCCGCGCCTTCTTCTTGCGCGCCGCAGAGATCTATGCCGAGCGCTATTCCGATCCCGACGGACGCATTCGCGCGACCTTTTCGATCATCTATGTCTCGGGATGGGCGGCTCACGAGAGCCAGCAGAAGCCGCTCCAGCCGGGTTCGGCCAAGGCACGCCTTGCCGATGCGCTGAAAGTGGACGAGCACAAGCTCAGGCAATAACGGATGATATCGAAAAGTGTTAGCTGTTAGTGCAGCTCATCATGCTGCAGCTCGTCAAAAGTAGCGGCCGCCTCTTCAATTGACGGTGATATTGTTGCTGACGACGCTGAAGACGTTCTGAAGGCTGCCGGTAAAGAAGCCGAGGCCCGAGACGAGCGCCGTGCAGATGACGGCGGCGATCAGGCCGTATTCGACCGCCGTCGCACCTGTGCCGTCCGCAAAAAATGCTTTCAAAAGACGCATTACCCCCAACCCTTTGCGTGAATCGACCGCAATAACCAATTGCTGGCCATCAGGCGATGGCCAGCATTTTCAGCAACCGGCACCGACGCCGTATCCCTCGACGACGCAGACCGAGCCGGGCGTCTCCTGCAGGACGCTGCGGCGGATCGTATAACGCTTGCCGCCTTCGTTGTTCGGGATCGATCCGGTGGTGATCGTGTCGAAATCCACCGGCGCGCTGGCAAAGACGCTTTTCTTCGAAGGATCGGCAAGCATCGGCGTCAGGATGAGTGTCAGGGCGACCACCGCCGTACCAAAGAGAAGGGCGATATTGAGCGCACCCGTCCTGCGCGAGGCAGACGAAGCCCGTTCCTTTTCCCGGACTGCTTTCCAGAAATCATCGTCCATGACGTCAAGCCTTTTACTACACGCACGCCAGATGCTTGATTGAGGCCGATCTTTGGCAGAAGGTGTTAAACGATCCATTAATATCCACAGCCGAAAACGCCGCGGCACAATAATAATCAGCTAACGCTAAAGTAAATCCTGCAGCATCGGGATAAGCGGCTCGTCGGCCGGCGGCATAGGGTAATCGCGCAGCGCCTGCGCACGCACCCATTTCAAAGCCTGACCCTCACGGCCCTGGGCAATCCCTTCATAGCGCCGACAGATATAAAGCGGCATCAACAGGTGGAACGTCTCGTAGGAATGGCTGGCAAAGGTGAGCGGCGCCAGGCAGGCGACCTTGGTCTTGACACCAAGCTCTTCCTCGAGCTCGCGCACCAGCGTCTCCTCCGGCGTCTCGCCGGGCTCGACCTTGCCGCCGGGAAACTCCCAGAGCCCGGCAAGCGATTTTCCCTCGGGACGCTGTGCCAATAGAATACGCCCATCGGCATCAATCAGCGCGCAGGCGGCGACCAGCAATATCTTCCGGCCTGCCTCGCTCATCGCGTCTCCCGCTGCCAGTAGCAATAATGATAGGCGTCGCGAAAGCCGAGGCGCTCGTAGAGCGCGATCGCCGGGCGGTTGGAAAGCTTGACCTGCAGCCAGGCCGAGCGGGCGCTGCGCATGCGCGCCCAACGCAGCGCCGAAGTCAGGATTTCGGTGCCTAATCCTTCGCGCCGCCGCGTTTCGCAGACCGAAAGCGACATGATGCCGGCAAGATCATTGTCCTGGACGCAAAGCACGGTCGCGAGCGGTCCCTCTACTGCATTTTCGATCATGAAGAGGCCCGACGGCGGCTTGATCGCTGAAATGATTTCGGCAAGCGCCGGCTTCAAGCTCAGCGGCGCCCTCTCGACCGTCAGATTGGCATCGACGAAACGGCCGACGTCATGGGTCGGCAGATGATCGAGCGTATCCGGCAGTGCAGCCTCGGCGAGATCGCACGTCATGACCACGGTCTCGTCGAACCGCGTCCAGTTCTGGGCGCTGAGAAGCTCGATCAGCACCGGCGAAGCGAGCGGCGTCTGGCGGACGACGGCGGCGCGGCCATAGGCCTCGAACTTGCGGCTCGCCTTTTCCAGGCGGATCTCGACGTCGCGATGGTCCGAGGGATCGAGCGGCACGATGGAATTCAGCCGATTGGACGGGTGACCGGCCGTCAACCGGACCTGCCAGCTGCCGTCATATTGCACGGATGCCGCCGGCCAGGCGCGAAAACCGACAGCCTCCAGCCTGCGGACCAGCGGCAAATTCTGCGAGGAAATAGATGCCTGCTCCAACGAACGATCAGCTCCGATAGTCGCCATTGATCGCAACATATTCCTTGGTGAGGTCGCAGGTCCAGACCGTTGCCGAACCAGAGCCGAGGCCGATATCGACTTTGACGGGGATATCCTGCGCCTTCATCACATTCGAGGCGGCTTCCTCGGAATAAGCGGGATCACGCTCGCCATTGACCGCGACCCTGACGTCGCCGAACCAGATGGCCAGCCGGTCGCGGTCGGCCATCTCGCCGGATTTGCCGACGGCCATGACGATCCGGCCCCAATTGGCGTCTTCGCCGGCGGCCGCCGTCTTGACCAGCGGCGAATTGGCAATCGACATGGCGATGCGCTTGGCGGCGGCGTCGCTCTCGGCACCCGTCACGGTGATTTCGAGCATCTTGGTGGCGCCCTCGCCGTCACGCACCACCTGCAGCGACAGATCCTTCAGCACTTCGTTGAGAGCGGCGCGGAAGGCAGCAAGCCGGGGATCGTCGGCGCGTTCAATGCGGGTCTGGCCGTCTTCGGCCGCCGCACCCGTCGCAAACAGCATCAGCGTGTCGGACGTGGAAGTGTCGCTGTCGACGGTCATGGAGTTGAAGGTCGGGCCGACGCCGTCGGACAGCAGCACCTGCAGCGCGGCCGGCGCGATGTCGGCATCGGTCACGACGAAGGAGAGCATCGTCGCCATGTCGGGCGCAATCATGCCGGCACCCTTGGCGATACCGTTGATCGTGACGGCAACGCCGCCGATCTCGGCGCTGCGGGTCGAAACCTTCGGATAGGTGTCCGTCGTCATGATCGCCTTGGCGGCTTCGAACCAGAAATCGCTGGTGGCCTCGGCCTGCATCTTATCCAGGACGCCGACAAACTTGCTGGCATCGAGCGGTTCGCCGATGACGCCGGTCGAGGCCAGGTAGACCTCGTTCTCGCCGCAGCCGACGGCGGCGGCTGCCGATTTCGCCGTCAGCGCGGTCGCCTGGCGGCCCTTCATGCCGGTAAAGGCATTGGCATTGCCGGAATTGACGACAACGGCCCGGGCGCTGCCATGGGGCAGGTTGGCGCGGCAAAAATCGACCGGCGCCGACGGGCACTTGGAGCGGGTAAACACCCCCGCGACGGCGGCCGGCTTGTCGAAGACCATCATCAGCACGTCGGTACGGTTCTTGTATTTGATGCCGGCGGACGCCGTCGCCATGCGCACGCCGCGCAGCGAAGGCATCTGGACGAAGGATTTCGGTGCGAGCGGAGAAACGGAACCGGACATGATGAAACCTGCCAATGAGCATTTCCCGGCGAAATGGAAACCGGCTCGCCGTCCGGAAATGCAACAACAACAACGATAAGGAAGGGCCCGGAAGAACCGGGCCCGATGCGAATATTACTGCTGCGGCGCCGGCTGGGCGGGCTCACTGCCCGGTTCCGGCTGCTTGTTGGCCTGATCATAACCCTTGCGCAGCGTCTCGTCCGTGATCTCGATCTTGGCGGACGTCTTGGCCTGGTTAAGGAGGGCAAGATACTTGTCGCGCATGACGAGCTGACGAACCTGATCCTGAACCTGATCGAAAGGCGGCGGCGGAGCGTCGCGCTTGTCCTCGACCTTGATGACATGATAGCCGAAGTCGGTCTTCACCGGGGTCTTGGAATAGGCGCCCTTCTCGAGCGCGAAGGCTGCGTCCTCGAATTCCTTGACCATGCGGCCGCGCGAGAAATAGCCGAGATCGCCGCCTTCCGACTTGTTCGGATCAGTCGATTTTTCCTTGGCGAGTTCGGCGAAATCCTTGCCGGCGTCAAGCTGCTTGATGATCTCCTTGGCTTCGTCTTCGGTTTTCACCAGGATGTGGCGGGCGTGGACTTCCTCCTGCTTCGGCAGGGCTGCGACTTCCTTGTCGTAACGAGCCTTGATTTCGTCAGGCGTGACGGTGTCGACGACGTGCTTCTTGAAATAGGCATTGTGAAGCTCGCGATCCGTGAGGTACTGCATGCGCTTCTTGAATCCGTCGGTCTGATCGAGCTTCTCCGTCGTCGCGCCGGCCGCAAGCAGCTTCACATCGATGGCGGCGGACAGGGCTGCAACCTTCTTCTGGTCGTCGGGAAGCTGCGCCAGCTGCGGATCGAGGTTGGCGACGGCGAGATCGAGTTCAGACTGGTGGATCTCGAGATTGCCTACCTTGGCGACGACGGCGTCCTCCGCACGGGCCGGAGCCTGGAATACAACAAAAGTTGCAAAGGCCAGCACGGCGAATTTATTGGTGCTCAACATCAAATAACCCTTCACAGTTACATCGCCGGCTTCGGCATCGCCTATTCCAGCTCAAAATAGCCATCAACACCGGATTGTGGCCTTTCTGTATCCGCCAAATCCGTTGACATCATTCGACCCCCCTCTTATCTGTCACGCAACCTCGCGTCCAGAACAGTTTCCGGGCGTTTCAAGGCGTGCGCCTGATTTTCGGCTGGGCCGCGGACAAGAAACGTGGCGGATGAATATTGAGAAAGGACCAGTCACATGGTCAGCTTTGGCGGTATAGCCCGCAAGTTATTTGGGTCGTCCAATGATCGCCGCGTGCGGTCCTTCCAGCCGAACGTCACCGCGATCAACTCCATTGAAGAGAAGACGAAGGCTCTGACGGACGAGCAGCTCGCGGCAAAGACCGCGGAGTTCCGCGCTCTTCTGGCCGAAGGCAAGACGCTCGACGACATCCTGATTCCCGCCTTTGCAGTCGTGCGTGAGGCTTCGCGCCGCGTTCTCGGCCTGCGACCTTTTGACGTACAGCTGATTGGCGGCATGATCTTGCACTCGAATGCGATCGCCGAGATGAAGACCGGCGAAGGCAAAACCCTCGTCGCCACCCTGCCGGTCTATCTGAACGCGCTTTCCGGCAAAGGCGTGCACGTCGTCACCGTCAACGATTATCTGGCGCAGCGCGACGCCGCGACCATGGGCCGCGTCTACGGCTTCCTCGGCATGACCACGGGCGTCATCGTTCACGGTCTCTCCGACGAAGAGCGCCGCGCCGCCTACGCCTGCGACATCACCTATGCCACCAACAACGAGCTCGGCTTCGATTATCTGCGCGATAATATGAAGTACGAGAAGAACCAGATGGTCCAGCGCGGCCACAACTTCGCGATCGTCGACGAAGTGGACTCGATCCTCGTCGACGAGGCGCGCACGCCGCTGATCATCTCCGGCCCGCTCGACGACCGTTCCGAACTCTACAATACGATCGACGCCTTCATTCCGCTGCTCGCCCCCAGCGATTACGAGATCGACGAGAAGCAGCGCTCGGCCAACTTCTCCGAAGAGGGCACAGAGAAGCTGGAGAACCTGCTCCGCCAGGCCGGCCTCTTGAAGGGCAACGCGCTCTACGACATCGAGAATGTTGCGATCGTCCATCACATCAACAATGCACTGAAGGCCCACAAACTCTTCCAGCGTGACAAGGACTATATCGTCCGCAACGACGAAGTCGTCATCATCGATGAGTTCACCGGCCGCATGATGCCGGGCCGACGTTATTCGGAAGGTCAGCACCAGGCGCTCGAAGCCAAGGAAAAGGTGCAGATCCAGCCGGAAAACCAGACGCTGGCCTCCATCACCTTCCAGAATTATTTCCGCATGTACGACAAGCTCGCCGGCATGACCGGCACGGCGCAGACGGAAGCGGAAGAATTCGGCAATATCTATAATCTCGATGTCATCGAGGTTCCGACCAACCTGCCGATCAAGCGCATTGACGAGGACGACGAGGTCTACCGGACCTTCGACGAAAAGTTCAAGGCAATCATTGATGAAATCCTCGACGCCCACAAGCGCGGCCAGCCGGTGCTCGTCGGCACGACCTCGATCGAGAAGTCGGAACTGCTTGCCGACCGTTTGCGCAAGCAGGGCTTCACCGACTTCCAGGTGCTGAACGCCCGCTACCACGAGCAGGAGGCCTATATCGTCGCCCAGGCCGGCGTGCCGGGCTCCGTCACGATCGCCACCAACATGGCCGGCCGCGGTACCGACATTCAGCTCGGCGGTAACCTGGAAATGCGCATCGAGCGCGAACTCGGCGAGATCGAAGCTGGTCCGGAGCGTGACGCCAAGATCCAGGCGATCGTCGAGGAAATCAAAAGCCTCAAGGAAAAGGCACTGGCCGCCGGCGGTCTCTACGTCATCGCCACCGAACGCCATGAAAGCCGCCGCATCGACAACCAGCTGCGCGGCCGCTCCGGCCGTCAGGGCGACCCCGGCCGTTCGAAATTCTACCTTTCGCTTCAGGATGACCTGATGCGCATCTTCGGCTCCGACCGCATGGACAGCATGCTGACCAAGCTCGGCCTCAAGGAGGGCGAGGCGATCGTCCATCCCTGGATCAACAAGGCGCTGGAGCGCGCGCAGAAGAAGGTCGAAGCTCGCAACTTCGACATCCGCAAGAACCTCTTGAAGTACGACGACGTTCTCAACGATCAGCGCAAGGTGATCTTCGAGCAGCGTCTCGAACTGATGGAATCGACCAACATTTCGGAGACCGTCTCCGACATGCGCCGCGAAGTGATCGAGGATCTGGTCGCAAAGCATATCCCCGAACGCGCCTATGCCGAACAATGGGATGCGGTCGGCCTGAAGACCGGAGTCACCAATATCCTCAACCTCGATCTGCCGATCGAGGATTGGGTCAAGGAGGAAGGTATCGGCGAGGACGACATTCGCGAGCGCCTGACGGAAGCCGCCAATGCCGCCTTTACGGAGAAGGCCGAGCGTTTCGGCGCCGACATCATGCATTATGTCGAGCGCTCGATCGTCATGCAGACGCTTGATCATCTTTGGCGCGAGCATATCGTCAACCTCGATCACCTGCGCTCGGTCATCGGTTTCCGCGGTTACGCCCAGCGTGACCCGCTGCAGGAATACAAGTCTGAAGCCTTCGAACTCTTCACCGGCCTCCTCAACAATCTGCGCGAGGCCGTCACCGCCCAGCTGATGCGCGTCGAACTGGTGCAGCAGGCACCGGCCGAACCCGAACCGCCGCTGATGCAGGCCCATCATCTCGATCCGATGACGGGCGAGGACGATTTCGCTCCGATCTACCAGGCCTCCGAAGTGATGGTGGCGCCCGAGAACCGCAATCCCGAGGACCCCGCCACCTGGGGCAAGGTCGGCCGCAACGAGGCCTGCCCCTGCGGCTCCGGCAAGAAATACAAGCATTGCCACGGCGCCTTCGAACAGGTCTGAGGCAAATACGACAAGTCTGAAAATGCCGCCTTCGGGCGGCATTTGCATTTCAGCGGCAACGCCGGCCAGCTAGAGTTCCAGGTCCGCGGGCCAAGGGCCGATCCGGAACCGTTTCTTAACCCTGCTCTGTCAAGACTTCGGGGACGATTTGCCTGACCTCAGAGTTTTGCGTGTCCATCATGGCGGTCATAGAAACAGCGGAGAAGATGCTGCCGGCGGGCCTGCGCCCGATCGGCGGCCGTACGCTGCGCATGCTCGCGGCCGTGCTGACCGAAGGCGGCGAGAAGGCCGCCGCCCAGCGCATGGCGCTGACGGCCTTTTCGATCCGCATCCTCAGCGCCGCACTCGCCTTCGTCTCCCAGATCGTGCTCGCCCGGCTGATGGGCGAATATGAATATGGCATATTCGTTTTCGTCTGGGTGCTGATCGTCGTCTTCGGCGACCTCTCCTGCCTTGGCTTCCACACCGCGATCATCCGCTTTCTGCCGCAGTACAAGGCGGCGGGCGCTTTCGAGGAAATCCGCGGCCTGACGGGTACGGCGCGCATTTTCGCGCTGCTGTCCGGCACGGCGATGCTTGCCGCCGGCATGCTCGGGCTGCATTTCTTCGGTGATCTGATCGAGCCCTATTATCTTGTCCCGATCTTCCTCGGCCTGTTTGCCATGCCGATGATAGCGCTTGGCGATATTCTGGAAGGCACGTCGCGGGCGAACCACTGGCCGGTGATGGCGCTGGGCCCGGTCTACATTATCCGGCCGATCCTCATCATCGCCTGCATGCTGATTGCGATTGCGTTGGGCGCGGAGCATACGGCCGTCACCGCCATGCAGGCGGCGCTCGTGGCCACCTTCGTCACCGCACTCGGACAATATGGCGCGACGCTTTACCGCCTACGCCGGCACTATGAGGACGGTCCGCACAAGGTCGATTTTCTCGCTTGGCTCACTGTCGCCTTCCCGATCTTCGTGATCGAGGGCGTCAGCTTCCTGCTGACCAATTCCGACGTCGTCGTCGTCGGCATCTTCCTCGAGCCGCACGACGTCGCCATTTATTTCGCCGCCGCCAAGACCATGGCGCTGGTGCATTTCATCAATTTTTCCGTCAAGGCCGCTTCCGGCCCGCGCTTTTCCTCGATCATCGCCGAAGGCGACCACGCTCAGCTGGCGAGCGCCGCCACCGATGCCGCCCGCTGGACCTTTTGGCCGGCGCTCGGCGTCGGTCTTGCCGTTCTCGCGGCCGGCCACCTGCTGCTGTCACTGTTCGGCGGCGCCTTCACCGCGGGTTATCTTGTCATGGCGATCCTGCTTGCCGGCATCCTCGCCAAATCGCTGGTCGGCCCGGCCGAAACGCTGCTGATGATGGCCGGCAAGCAAAACCTCTGCGTCGCGCTCTATGCCGGCGCATTGGCCGCCAATGTCGGTCTCAACCTCGCTTTGATCCCGCATTACGGCATCGAAGGCACCGCGATTGCCACAGCCTCGGCCATGGCGGTCGAGGCCGTCCTTCTGCATGTCGCCGTGCGCCGCACGCTCGGCATCGTCCTCTTCGCCTTCGCCAGCCCCTCCGCCGCAACGCCAGAAATGAGAGTTCGATAGATGGTGCGTCCGCCCCCCGTTACCGCAAGCACCGACAGCATCACCAACCGCATGATCCATGATCTCGCGTCGCTGCATTTCGAGGCACCACAGGCCGAGGCCCGTGCCGAGATCGGCCGGCCCGGACGTGAACTTTGCCTCTATCCCGGCAAGCTCGGCTACGAACTTCAGGATGAGCTCGACTTCCTCTCCAACCGGGCGATGGAGCCGAACGTCTTTTTCTCCGGCCGCTTCCTCGCGCCCGCCATGCCGCGGCTCGAAGACAGGCAGGTGAATTTCGCCCTGATCCGCGACCACAATGCCGGCCGCAGCCGCATGCGTTTCCTGCTGCCGTTTTCGGTCGACAAGCCGGGCTTTGCCGTTGGTCCTTCGATCATCCGCGGCTGGTCGAACAGCTTCGGCCCACTCGGCACGCCGCTCGTCGACAGCGAGGATGCGGCCGAAACCCTCGACAATTTCTTCGAAGGGCTGACCGTCCCCGATCTCAACCTGCCCAGTACCCTGGTTCTGCCGGATCTCAGATTGAACGGAATTTTCGTGCGTATGCTCAAGGCCGTGGCACTCAGCCGCAATCTGCCGCTCACCGTGACCAATCCCTATCTGCGCCCGATGCTGCAGAGCGAGGAAGAGGCGGCTGCCTATCTCAGCAAGACCATTTCCTCCTCGCATATGCGCGAGATGCGCCGCCAGTGGCGTCAGCTGGAAGAACTCGGGACGGCGGTCTATGCCGTCGCCCGCCAGCCGCGCGAAATCCACGTCCGCTTCGAAGAGTTCCTGGCAATGGAAGCCGGTGGCTGGAAGGGCAAGCGGCGAAGCGCTCTCGTCACCGACCGCTATCACACCGCCTTCGCCCGCGAGGCCGTGTCGAACCTTGCCGCCGTCGACGCCGTGCGCATTCATACGATCGATCTCAACGGCAAGGCGATCGCCGCCATCGTGGTGTTGATGATGGGCGGAGAGGCCTATACGTGGAAGACGGCCTATGACGAAAACTATGCCCGCTATTCTCCGGGCAAGCTTTTGATGAGCGAACTCACCGAGTGGCATCTCGACGACGCCAATATCGTCCGCTCCGATTCCTGCGCCGTCTCCGACCATCCGATCATGAGCCGCTTCTGGCAGGAGCGCGAGGAGATGGGAACTCTGGTGATCGGCCTGACGCAGAATGGCGACCGCGATATGCGCCAGGTCGCCGCCCAGCTTCACATGTATCGCAGCACCCGCAACATGGCGAAGATGCTGCGCGAGAAAATCATGTCGCTCGCCGGCCGGGGCTAACCTTCCGTCGCAGCTTTCTCTCGCAGCAGCCGGCGGATCACCTTGCCGGTGGTCGTCAGCGGCAATGATTCGACGAATTCCACCTCGCGCGGATATTCGTGCATCGAAAGCCGCATCTTCACCCAGTCCCTGATATCGACGGCCAGCACCTCGCTCGGGGCATGGCCCGGCGCAAGCACGATATAGGCTTTGACAATCTCGGTGCGCAGTGCATCGGGCTTGCCGACGGCGGCGGCAAGCTGCACGGCGGGATGACCGATCAGGCAATCTTCGATTTCAGCCGGGCCGATGCGATATCCCGACGACGTGATGACGTCGTCGTCACGGCCTTCGAAGGTGACGTAGCCGTCCGCGTCCTGCCGGCCGATATCACCGGTGAGCAGCCAGTCCTTGACGAATTTTCGCGTCGTCGCCGCCGCGTCATTCCAATAGCCGAGGAACATGACGGGATCGGGACTGGCGATGGCGATCTGGCCCGGCTCGCCCGCCGGCAGTTCATCCCCCTCATCGTTGACGATCGCGACGCGGTGTCCCGGCACCGCCCGGCCGATAGCACCGGCCCTGCTGACACCATAGGCGGCGGCAGACGAGAGCACGAAATTGCATTCGGTCTGGCCGTAAAATTCATTGACGGTAATGCCGAGCGTGCGCCGCGCCCATTCATAGGTCTCGCGGCCGAGCGCCTCCCCGGCAGAGCCGATTGTGCGCAGCACGAGATCATATTTCGAACGGGGATCGGAAACCGAGCGCATCAGCCTCAGCGCCGTCGGCGGGATGAAGGCATTGCGCACATCCATCTCCGCCATGATCCGGTAGGCCATGTCGGCATCGAATTTCTGCGCCGGCGACGAGACGACGGGAACGCCGAGCATCAGGCTCGGTAACAGCGCATTGAGCAGACCGCCCGCCCAGGCCCAGTCGGACGGAGTCCAGACCTTGTCGCCCACCTTTGGAAAGCCCTCATGGGCGAACTGCATGCCGGGAATATGGCCGGGCAAAACACGGTGACCATGCAACGCGCCTTTCGGCGGCCCTGTTGTGCCCGAGGTGAAGATCATCAGCGCCGGATCGTCGGGCGTTGTCTTCTCTCCCTCGAAGACGGGCGCATAGGATACGATGAGATCGGCAAAGGAGAGAGCGTCCGGAGCGCCATCAACGCTGATCACATGCCGCAACTCCGGCAAACGATCGCGGATTTGCCGGATCCGATTGAGGCCGAAATCATTGGTGACGATTGCCGCCGCACCCGAAATCCTCAGCCGATATTCCAGCGCCTCGACGCCAAACAGCAACGCCAGCGGCAAGGCGATCGCGCCCATCTTATAGATCGCGACATGCGCAACCACGGTCTCGAAGGACTGGGGCATCAGCAGAGCGACGCGATCACCGCGCTTGATGCCGAGCGATGCCAGGGCATTGGCGAACATCGAAGACTGGCCGGAGAGCTCGCCATAGGTCAGCGAAAGATGGTCGCCGTCCGGACTGAAATGTTCGAGACAGACACGCTCCGGATCTCGCGCCGCCCAATCGTCGCTGACGGCGCGGCCGATATTAAAGTTTTCCGGAATCCGCCAGGAGAAATCACGATAGAGATCGTCGTAACGATCATGGGAGGGCAGTCGCATAGTCTGGCTTCCGGTGAAATGCTGCAGCAGCTAACACCTTGCGGCGCAGATGCGCAAGCCGGCGACGGACCGACGGCCTTATCACGTATCATTGTACGCATCGCCGCGCCGATTCCGCGTGCGCCTCCCTGCGACTTTGACGGTTTCGCACTAGATCATGAAACGCCGAACGGGGTGTCTCAATTTACGGAGTCGTTTCATGGAATACGTCAAATTCGGAAAGACCGGTCTCGAAGTGTCGAAAATCTGCCTGGGCTGCATGACGTTCGGCGATCCGGGCCGCGGCAACCATGCCTGGAGCCTGCGGGAAGAGGAAAGCCGGGCAATGATCAAGCAGGCGATCGACCTCGGCATCAATTTTCTCGATACGGCCAACACCTATTCCAACGGTTCCTCGGAAGAGATCGTCGGGCGCGCCATCAAAGACTTCGCCAAGCGCGAGGATATCGTTCTGGCGACCAAGGTGTTCAATCGCATGCGGCCGGGCCCGAACGGCGCCGGCTTGTCACGCAAGGCGATCTTCGACGAGATCGACAATAGCCTGCGCCGCCTCGGCACCGACTATGTCGACCTCTACCAGATCCACCGTTTCGACTACACGACGCCGATCGAGGAAACGCTGGAAGCACTGCATGACGTGGTCAAGTCGGGCAAGGCGCGTTATATCGGCGCCTCCTCGATGTATGCCTGGCAATTCGCCAAGGCGCTCTACGTCTCCCGGCTGAACGGCTGGACGGAATTCGTCAGCATGCAGAACCATCTGAACCTGCTCTACCGCGAGGAGGAGCGCGAAATGCTGCCGCTCTGCGAAGACCAGAAGATCGCCGTCATCCCCTGGAGCCCGCTCGCCCGTGGCCGCCTGACGCGCGACTGGGACGAGACGACGGCGCGCAGCGAGACCGACGAATTTGGCAAGACGCTCTACACGCAATCGATCGATGCCGACCGGAGGATCGTCGAGGCCGTTGCCGACATCGCCCGAACTCGCGGCATTTCGCGCGCCCAAGTCGCCACCGCCTGGATCCTGCAGAAGAGCGTGGTGACCGCGCCGATCATCGGAGCGTCCAAACCGAACCACTTGGCAGATGCAGTCGCTTCGCTCACCGTCAAGCTCACTGCCGAGGAAATCGCCGTGCTGGAAGCACCCTATATCCCGCATGCCGTCGCCGGCTTCAAATAGCTGCATCCTCTTCTCGGCGCCCTCATAAAGGCAGATCCTCTCCCGGCCGCGGGAGAGGATCAGTCCTAGCGGTTACCTGAATATCGAGGAATCGGCTGTCATGACCGCCGTTTCTCGCCGCCCTGTCGCCGGATGGTAAATTCACCGAGATCGTTGAGGCCAATGCCCTCATCGCCTTGCGCGACCAAATTATTTCCGGCTACCGGGATCGAGTTGCCGGCGCATCGTCACTAGAAACTGCTCGGCAAGCGCCCGGTCCTCGACCGCACGGGCCAGAATGACCGCGCCCATCATCGAGGAGAGCGTGGTGGCGGCATTGGCGCGGCGCTCCTCGGCGGTCTCGCCGGGAACGATATCGGCAAGCATCTCGACCAGCACCGACAGCCCGTCGCTGAAGACGGCGCGGACAGCGCCGCGGCTGCGGCTGACCTCCTGGATCAGCGTTGCGAAGACGCAGCTGCCGCCCGGATCGTCGACCGTACGCCAATGGATATAATGGTCGAGAAGCGTTTCGAGCGGCCGGTCCGGCGAACTGGCGATATGCTCCTTCCAACGCGTTTCGACCTTGTCGATCAGCTTGCGGCTGACCTCCAGCGCCAGTTCGTCCTTCGAAGCGAAATGACCGTAGAAACCGCCATGCGTCAGCCCCGCCGCCTTCATGATGTCGGCGACGCCAACCCCGTCGAAACCGTTCTCGCGGAAAAGCACGCCGGCAACGCTCAGGATCTTTTCGCGGTTTTCGGCAAATTTTTCGCGGCTGACCCGCATTCTTATCTCCAGAAATAGTCGCTTGACAAAATATATGACGCCCATCATGAATACGCAAGAAATATGATGATCATCATGTAAATCGGCAGTCCCGCAGCGCCCTCAAATTGAATTCGAACGGAATCTTGCCTATGGTTTCCACCGTCCTTGCCTCCACCCTTGCCCGGCGCAACATTCATTACGGTTGGGTCGTCGTTGCCGCCACCTTCCTCACCATGCTGGTGACGGCGGGCGCCATGGGTGCCCCCGGCGTGCTGATCAAGCCGCTGCAGGACGAATTCGGCTGGGAAACCTCGCAGATTTCCTCCGCACTGGCGATCCGCCTGATCCTTTTCGGCGTCATGGGGCCGTTTGCCGCCGCCTTCATGAACTATTTCGGTGTACGCAAGGTCATCGTCTTTGCACTGGCGCTGATCGGCATGGGCTTCGTCGGCTCGCTGTTCATGACGACGTTGTGGCAGCTCCTGCTGCTCTGGGGCATCGTCGTCGGCTTCGGCACCGGATTGACGGCCATGGTGCTCGCCGCGACGGTGTCGACGCGCTGGTTCACCAGGCATCGCGGCCTTGTCGTCGGCATGCTTTCGGCGAGTTCGGCCACCGGCCAGCTCGTTTTTCTGCCGCTAATGGCGGAGCTGACAGAGCGTTACGGCTGGCGCTCGACGGTGTTTTTCGTCTGCGCCATGATCATGGTCGCCGCCCTTGCCGTTCTCGCCTTCATGCGCGACCGGCCGGCTGACGTCAATTTGCCCTCTCTCGGCGAGACGCATGTGACGCCGGCACCGGCCAGGCCGACCCTCGGTGCTGCCCTGATGACGCCGATTGCCACGCTGCGCGAGATTTCGACGACCTCGACCTTCTGGATCCTCTTTGTCACCTTCTTCATCTGCGGTCTCAGCACTAATGGCCTGATCCAAACCCATTTCGTCACCCTCTGCGGCGATTTCGGCATCGTGCCGGTGGCCGCCGCCAGCGTGCTTGCCGTCATGGGCATCTTCGATTTCTTCGGCACCATCGGCTCCGGCTGGCTGTCTGACCGGTTCGACAATCGCTGGCTGCTGTTCTGGTACTACGGCCTGCGTGGCCTCTCGCTGCTCTATCTGCCCTTCAGCGATTTCAGCTTCTACGGCCTTTCGATCTTTGCCATCTTCTATGGCCTCGACTGGATCGCCACCGTGCCGCCGACCGTCAAGATCGCCGCCGACCGCTTCGGCCGTGAAAAGGCCGGCCTCGTCTTCGGCTGGGTGTTTGCCGGCCATCAGCTGGGCGCCGCAACCGCCGCCTATGGCGCCGGCCTCTCGCGCACGGAACTGTCGAGCTATCTGCCCGCCTTCTTCGTCGCCGGCGCCTTCTGCCTGCTGGCCTCGATCCTGGCAATCACGCTGAAGAAGTCGGGCCTGCCGAGTGCCGCCCCTGCCGCAGCCCACTGATCTAAGAGAGGACCCCGGTTTCGAAACAAGGCCCGAGTCTCTCCACCGGATTGCGGTGATAACTTCGTTCGTCCGTCTTGCATGCGCAGGCGCACACATGTTAGACACCCGCCTCGTCGGTATCCGTTGCCCCATTGGCGGAATTGGTAGACGCGCTCGACTCAAAATCGAGTTTCGAAAGAAGTGCTGGTTCGACCCCGGCATGGGGCACCAGCCTCCGCTCGGTGAGCTTGGGCTCGACGAGCCGGAGTTCCGTCAGGAACGAAGGCTGCCTGGTTTCAACGCGCAGCGCCTCGATCCCGACGGAACAATTCGCATCCAACCGAAACTATTTGTTCTTCAACAGCCACATTTTGCCGGCCATGGTGATGCCGTAGACGTCCTTTGATGCGTCGTCGTCCAGATGCCGTCGCACGAGGAAACCCGGCTCTTTCAGTTCACCCAGCGTTTTTGCCGTGACCGATTTCACCTTCTGAGGCCGCTCTTTCCACCGATCGGATTTTGCGTAGGTTACGGTCGCGTTCTGATGCGTCCATTTATTGGCCGGCTGAGGATAAAGGTCTCCATCCTTGGCGAGTTTGAGTCCTGCGATCTGGGACGGGGTAAGCTCAATCATACTGAAAATCCTGTGCGGGTCCTTGCGCTGGGAATGCGCTTCGACCGAAGGCGTGCTCATAACATCGACGGAGGTTTTCCACCACTACATTGCGACAGCACCGCCACGAAAGGTGAGAACCCCTGCTCACGCAGGAACCGGGCCTCGCCCTTCTCTGAGATTTTCATCAGTAACAGCGCCGCCATAGTAACAGTTCAGGATGATCTTCCGCATCTCGTTTCCCCTTCTCGTGATGAAGGCCAAAGACGCAAGCTAAAACCGGTTCCAACTCGGCGGCGCGCCAAGCGTGGCGGGCCTTTGCCGACGACATCTATTTCCGACTGGCCGGTGTCGCGAACGAGGCCCCTAAAACGCAAATCAACTATTTAACTTTGCTTGCGCTTCGTCCAAGGTGGCGGCCGTTACCATCGGCGAGGGCGGACGTGCATCAGGAAGTAGGACTCATCGCGACGGTCGCCGTCAGTTTTGTTTTCGCGGCGGTCCTCGGTTATGGCGCCGACCGGCTCCGGCTGCCGCCGCTCGTCGGCTATCTGATGGCCGGCATCCTGATGGGACCGTTTACGCCCGGCTTCGTCGCCGACACCGCGCTTGCCGGCCAGCTTGCCGAGATGGGTGTCATCCTCCTCATGTTCGGCGTCGGCCTGCATTTTTCCGCCTCCGACCTGCTCGCCGTGCGCGGGCTCGCCGTGCCCGGCGCGATCGGGCGCATCATCGTCGCCACCCTTCTGGGTATTGGTCTCTGCAAACTCTGGGGCTGGAGCCTCGGCGCTGGCCTGGTCTTCGGCCTCAGCCTGTCGGTTGCGAGTACCGTAGTTCTTCTGAAAGCGCTGGAGGAGCGCAATCTCGTCAACGCGGCAAGCGGCCGCGTCGCCGTCGGCTGGCTAATCGTCGAGGATCTGGCGATGGTGCTGGCCTTGGTGCTGCTGCCGGCGCTGGCGGAGCTTCTCGGCGGCCACGCGGTCGATACGACCAATCACGGCCTCGGCGAACTGCCGCTGGCGCTGACGATCGGGCTGACCCTGTTGAAGGTGGCGGCCTTCACCGCCATGGCGATCTTCCTCGGCCCCCGGATCGTGCCCTGGCTGCTGACGATGATCGCCCGCACCGGCTCGCGCGAACTCTTCACGCTGACGGTGCTGGCAATCGCGCTCGGCATTGCCTTCGGCTCAGCGGCGATCTTCGGTGTCTCCTTTGCGCTCGGCGCCTTCTTCGCCGGCGTCATCATGAGCGAATCCCAGCTCAGCCACAGAGCCGCCGCCGATTCGCTGCCGTTGCAGAACGCCTTCTCCGTGCTGTTCTTCGTCTCTGTCGGCATGCTCTTCGACCCCTCGGTCCTGGTGCGCGAGCCGCTGGCGGTAATCGGGGCGCTGGCGCTCGTCATTCTCGGCAAGGCCATCATCACCTTCGCGATCGTCATGCTGCTGCGCTATCCGATCAGTATGGGCCTGACCTTGGCCGGCGGACTTGCTCAGATCGGCGAATTTTCCTTCATCCTCGCCGGCCTCGGCGTCTCGCTCGGGCTTCTGCCGCATGAGGGCCAGGATCTGATCCTTGCCGCCGCAATCCTCTCGATCACACTCAACCCGATCGTGATCTTCGCGAGCGACGGCCTGAAGAAATATATGCATGCGAAATGGCCCCTCCTCTTCGAAAGCTACGGCAGAAAGAAGCAGAAGACGCTCGGCAAGGAACTCGAAAAGATCAGGGCGCTCGGCGAGGAGCGCGAACGCCAGCACCAGCTGAAGATGCAGCAGCTGATCGAAACTTTCCCTCTGTTCTCCCAGGTCGGCGAGGACGCGCAGGAGGAGCTTCTACTGCTCTTCAAGGCAAAGGCCGCCCCGCCTGGAGAACGCGTCATTCGCCGCGGCGATCGCGGCGACAGCATGTATTTCATCTCCTCGGGCGCCGTCGAAGTGCGGCTCGCCAGCGGCGCGATCCGCCTCGAACCGGGCGCCTTCTTCGGCGAGATGGCGCTGTTGAGCGGCGGACGGCGCACGGCCGATGTCATCGCCGTCGACTTTTGCCAGTTCGAAGTTCTCGAGCGGCGCGACTTCAACATGTTCATGTCGCACCATCCCAACCTGCGGGCGATCGTCAGCGAAATGGCCCAGAAGCGCACGGAAATGAACGTGCTGCGCCAGCAATGGGAAAAGTCGATGGATCTGTCCTGACCCGTGGACACCGGAGTTCAGGCGCCAAACAGACCTATCTGCAAACCCGTTGCGTTGTGCGATGCTGTCAGCCTGCCGGCCAATAGCCGTCGGAACGGAAATCCTCCGGGATCGGATCGAGCCGCGACAGCGTTTCGGCTGCGAAATCGATCTGCAGCGACAGGTATTTCAGAGACGCCAGCATCGGCACGCCGGTCGCGAATTCCCGAACGCGGGACAGATGATAACCGCTTTCGTTCAGCCTTCGGGCCGCTTCCCCAAGCACATCGTCTCTGCTCGGTCCCTGTCCCGCTCCGAGCCCGTCATCCATCTGCACGGCCTGAGCGCGGCCGCCTTCGATCACTTTGAACATCCTCATGCCACCCTGCACATCGCCCTCAAACCAGCCTGCCTCACAATGGCCGATTCGCCATCCCATGAAATCTTGGGAGAGGCATCGATGCCCGCATCACGAAATTTTTAGGCGGCGGGTGGCACGAAGGACACGGCCAAGCATTTACAGGGCCGCGCACGGCCCCTAAAGCTCTTTTGCACCGCAACAGGAAGGGAACGGAATGCTCCGCAGACTTTACGACTGGACCATGTCTCTGGCCGCGCGCAAATCGGCCGAAGTCTGGCTCGCCGTCATCGCCTTCGTCGAAAGCTCCGTCTTTCTCGTCCCCGCCGATGTGCTTTTCCTGCCGATGGCGCTCGCCAAACCGGAACGCTCCTATCGCTACGCGCTGGTTGCGACCGTCGCCTCCGTGCTCGGCGGCATCGCCGGCTGGGCGCTCGGCTTTTACGCCTATGAGACGGTGGCGCGGCCAGTTCTCGAATTCTACGGCAAACTTGATGCCTTCGAGCAGATGAAGGCCTATGTCACCTACGAGTGGATCCTGCTGCTGCTCGTCACGTCAGGTCTTGCGCATCTGCCGCCGATCAAGATCGTCACCATCCTGTCCGGCGTCATTCACGTCAATCTGGGCCTTTTCATCGTTTCGGCGATTATTGCCCGCGGCGCGCGTTTCCTCTTCCTCGCCTGGCTGCTGCGCCGCTACGGCGAGCCGATCCGTGACTTCATCGAGAAGCGCCTCGGCCAGCTCGTGGGCATCGGTGCCGCTGCGGCAATTGTGCTATATTTCGGCTACCGCTCTTTCGCTCACTAGACCAAACTTTCGCGGAGCTCCGCCATGACTGCCACCGCCTCGCCGCTCGCCCGTCCCGGCTTCATCTATTCCATATTGCTCGCTATCGGCATGGCGACGGCGGTCGGCGCCGCCCTCGGCTTCCAGTATATCGGCGGCTATATTCCCTGCGCACTGTGCCTGCTGCAGCGCCAGCCCTATTACTACGCAATTCCGATCGCCATTCTCGCTGCGATCTGCGAGCTCGCGGGTCTGCCGAACTGGATTTCCCGCGCAATGATTCTTGCAGCCGGTATGCTGATGCTGGTCACCGCAGGCATGGGCGTCTATCACGCCGGCGTCGAATGGCACTTCTGGCCAGGCCCTGCCACCTGCTCGACCACAGCAAGCAGCATGACCACCAATGCCGGCGATCTGCTCAGCGAACTCAATACGATCAAGGGTCCATCCTGCACCGATGCGGCGCTCAGGGTGTTCGGCCTGTCTTTTGCCGGCTGGAACGTGATTGCCGGGATCCTGCTTGCGGCCCTCGCCTTCACCGGCGTTCGCAAAGCCGCTTGACGCATGTCGCCGCGCCCATGCGCGACGCGCCGCTGATAACGACATGAAAGCAAAGAGCCGAACCGCGGCCTGGGGACCCCAATCGATGCGACGCGCTGTAAACGGGCGCGGTCAGGGCTGCAGTTCGGTATCCCAGTAGAGATAGTCGAGCCAGCTGTCATGCAGGTAATTCGGCGGGAACAGCCGACCGTTGTTGTGCAGGTCCTGCACCGTCGGCTGATAGGGCTTCTGCGCCGGGAACATGCCTGCCTGCTTCGGCAGCTTGCTGCCCTTGCGCAGATTGCAGGGCGAGCAGGCCGCCACGACATTCTCCCAGGTCGTCTCGCCGCCATGGGCGCGCGGGATGACGTGGTCGAAGGTCAGGTCGTCATGAGAGCCGCAATACTGGCACTCGAACCGATCGCGCAGGAAGACGTTGAACCGGGTGAAAGCAGGATTGCGGGATGGCTGAACGTAAGTCTTCAGGCACACGACACTCGGAAGCCGCATCGAAAAGCTCGGCGAGGAAACCGAGTGTTCATACTCTGCGATGATATTCACACGGTCGAGAAATACCGCCTTGATCGCGTCCTGCCAGGACCAAAGCGACAAGGGGTAATAACTCAGCGGCCGGTAGTCAGCGTTCAGAACGAGCGCCGGCAGGGCCTGCGGGGAGACTGCAATCGTCAAGGGACTCTCCTGATCGATTCGGCATCTGCACCTGTATATTAGGCCGGTTGTTACAGGATTGTGAAGTCCAATAAATTCAGAGGATAAAGGCAATTTAAAGAGTGTGGCCGATCAGCCGACCGGCACCATGTCACGTCGCATCTTCGTGGCGTAATAGGCCCAGAAAAGCCGGGCTGCCACCGAGCGCCACGGCGACCAGACCTGCGAAAGCTTGGCAAGCGCCTTCGCTTGCGGCCGCGCTGCAAGTCCGAACGCGGCGCCGACGGCATTCTGCAGCGCGACATCGCCGGCCGGAAAGACATCGGCATGGCCGCCGCAGAACATCAGATAGACCTCCGCCGTCCACGGACCGACGCCCTTCAGCCCCGTCAGTTCGCCAAGCGCTTCGCCCGGCGGCTTCAGGCAGAGCCCGGAAAGATCGAGGCGGCCGGAGGCAACCGCTTCAGCGATCCGCGTCAGCGTTTCGGCCTTGGCGCGCGACAGGCCGAATTCCCGCCATGCGTCGGGGTGAAGCAGCAGGTAAGCTTCCGCCGTCAGCGGGCCATCCGCCGGGAGCATGCGCCGCCAGATCGCCTCGGCGCTGGCGCGCGAGACCATTTGCGATACGATGATATGGGCAAGGCCGGCAAAACCGGCTTCGCGCAGCCGCAGCGGAAGGGGGCCCACATCCGCGGCGATCGGTGCAAGGCGCGGATCGAGGCGAAGCAGCGCTTCGAGCCCCAGGCTGACGTCATCGTCGTTGCGAATGATCTGCACCGCGTCCTCCCAGTGGTTCAAAACCAAAATCCGTGGCAGAAGAAAGCATGACCACGAGCGAGCGTCAAAAACCTGTCTTTCGTTTTGCGCCGAGCCCTAACGGATCGCTGCATCTCGGCCATGCACTTTCGGCCTTTTTGAACCGCGACATGGCCGAAGCCTTGCATGGCCGCCTGCTGCTGCGCATTGAGGATATCGACCAGGCCCGCTGCACCCCTGAATTCGAGGCCGGCATCCTCCGGGACCTCGACTGGCTTGGAATCGACTGGGAAAGTCCGGTGCGGCGCCAGTCGGAGCATTTTCCGGAGTACCAGGCGGCGCTGCATGCGCTGATCGAAGGTAGCCTGGTCTATCCGGCCTTCCTGACGCGCGGCGAAGTGAAGGCGCGTGTCGCCGCCTATGAGGCAACGGGCCAATCCTGGCCGCGTGATCCCGATGGCACGCCGCATTATCCGCCGATTGATCGCGAGCGGCCGGAAACCGAATGGCGGGAGATCCTTTCCTCCGGGAAAAAACATGCCTGGCGGCTCGACATGCGCAAGGCGCTCGACCTGATCGGCGAACTGCTGTTCTGGACGGAAACCGGCGACGGCAGGACAGGCGAGATCGCCGCCGAACCTGGCGTCTGGGGAGATGTCATCCTGTCCCGCTCGGATGCTCCTTCGAGCTACCATCTGTCGGTAGTCGTCGATGATGCCCTGCAGGGCGTCACCCATGTCGTGCGTGGGCTCGACCTTTTCCACGCCACGTCAGTGCACCGGCTGCTGCAGGTGCTGCTCGGCCTGCCACAGCCCCTCTATCACCATCATCGTCTCATTCTTGACGCCGATGGCCGCAAGCTTTCGAAAAGCGAAGGTGACAGCGGGCTTGCCGAATTACGTGCCCGGGGCATGTCAGGGGCCGACATTCGCCGCCTTGTCAGGCTTTGAGCGCCGTTCGACACGCTCTCGACCGACGACGGAAAGCGTATGCGAGAACATCCGGAAGACGCGGAACTTGATCAGCGCCGCATTGATCTCGGCGCCGATAATGAAGATGGCGCCGACCATGTAGAGAAAGATCAGCACGATCATCACCGAGGCGAGACCGGCATAAGTTGCGGTATAATTGGCGAAGGTCGCCAGATAATAGGCAAAGATCAGCGCGCCGGCGAGCCAGAGAAGCAGCGTCAGCAAGACCCCCGGAATAACGTCGAAAACCCGCCGCTTGCCGGCCGGCAGCCAGAGATGCATGACCAGCAGGCCGACGGTCAGCACGACAAGCGTGCCGTAAATGCGCCAGCTGAAGACGATGCCGAGCGTATCGGCAAACAGCGGAAACCAATTCCTGGCGTAATCGAGCGCCAACGGCACCGCCACCAGCAGAATGCTGATCGCGGCGAAGATGATCACCGCGATCAGCACGTAGCCAAGGCTGGCCAGGCGGGTGAAATACCACGCCCGGGTTTCCTGCACCCGGTAGGCACGATTGAGCGAGATGCGCAGCGCTTCCACGCCGTTCGATGCGAAATAGGCGGCCGCCAGCACCGAGATCGTCAGCAGCCCGCCGCGCTGAATGGTCAGGACCTGCAGCACCTGGTCGGCCAGCGGCTTGGCGATCGCTTCTGGCCAGGTGTCGAAGATCAGATGGATGGCGGTGGAGGAAAACTGATCGGCGCCGAGGAAGCTCGCAAGCGCGGTACCGAAGATCAGGAACGGGAAAACCGCAAGCAGGCTCGACAGCGCGACGTGGCTTGCCATCGCAAATCCGTCGTCCTCGACCATGTGACAGATCGCGTCATAGACCACGTCGTAGATCGTGCGCAGCACCTTCCGCATTCCGTCTCCGGCTTTCCACATTGTATCCTCTGGCCGAATATGGGAAACGAGGCCCATTTTGTACAGGAATCATTCCATGGCGGGAGAGCGCACAATCGTCGTCACCGGCTGCTCCTCCGGCATCGGCGCGCATTGCGCCCGGGCGCTGAAAGCCGATGGCTGGCACGTCTTTGCGACGGTGCGCAAAACGGATGATCTGCCGGGTCTGGAAGCCGACGGCATTGAAGCCTTCTTGATGGACTATGCCAGGATCGAGACGATCTCCGAGCTGGTCGATACCGTCTTGAAACGCAGCGGCGGCCGTATCGACGCGCTCTTCAACAACGGCGCCTATGGCCAGCCAGGCGCCGTCGAGGATCTTTCGACGGCAGCGCTGCGCGCCCAGTTCGAAGCGAATTTCTTCGGCTGGCACGAACTGACGCGGCAGGTCATCCCCACGATGCGCAAACATGGGCAGGGCCGGATCGTCCAATGTTCGTCCATTCTCGGCGTCGTCCCCTATCGCTATCGCGGCGCCTACACCGCCTCCAAATTCGCGCTCGAGGGCCTCAGCATCACCTTGCGCATGGAGCTGCACGGCAGCGGCATCCATGTGAGCCTGATCGAGCCCGGGCCGATCGCCACGCGTTTTACCGCCAATGCGCTCGCAAAGATCAAGGAAAACATCGATGTCGAGAACTCGCCGCACGCGGCCGATTATATCAGGCAATTGGCGAGACTCGACGGTTCGGGGCCGGTCAATCGTCATAAACTTGGCCCCGAGGCGGTCTATTCGGTATTGAAACACGCATTGAACTCGAAAAATCCAAGGCCACATTATCCCGTAACGATTCCGGCTAAACAGGGCATGTTCCTGAAGCGGCTGCTTCCGGCGGACCTCTTCTACCGCCTGATGCGCTGGACGGACTGACTGAGAAAGCTGAATGCCATGTCCACAATCACCTATATCCTTGCGGTCATCGTCATGGGCGTCGTCGCGCTCGTGCTGATCCGCGGCCTCTTCAACATGATGAAGGGCGGCGACGCCAATCTTTCAAACAAACTGATGCAGCTTCGCGTCCTGCTGCAGGCAGTCGCCGTCATCCTGATCATGCTGACGCTCTGGATCACCGGCGGCGGCCGCCCGACCTGAGGACTGACCTAACGATAGAGGAGTAAATATGGGTACTTTCGCCTCCTCGAACTCCCTCATTCCTGTGCTCGTCACAGCAATCCAGCCACCGCGCGTCCGCGCGGTGAATAACAAAATCCGACGTACTCCCGCGCCCAAGGACTTGGGCGCAGAAGCCCAACCCCACCCTCCGTCATCCTCGGGCTTGACCCGAGGATCCATCCCCGTAGCTGCTGATGGATGCGGTGTGGATGCTTGGGTCAAGCCCGAGCATGACGGAGGGTGGGGTGGGTTGAAGAAACCACTCACGGCGTATACACCCGTGTCAGGGACGCTGTCCGCCAGCGCAATCAACGATGTCGGCACCGGCCTGAACCGACTTGATGAGGCAAAACCAGTGAGCGCGACCGCCCTCCCGCCAACGGGCGGTGCAGCATGGTGAAACTCAACAAGATCTACACGAAGACCGGCGACGACGGCACGACAGGCCTGGCTTCCGGCCCGCGCCGCCGGAAGGACGATCTGCGCGTCGAAGCCTATGGCACGATCGACGAGGCCAATTCCGCGATCGGCCTGGCGCGGCTTTACACGACAGACTTGGTCGACCTCGACACGATGCTGATGTCGATCCAGAACGATCTCTTCGACCTCGGCGCCGATCTCGCCACGCCCGACACTGGCGAACCGCCGGCCTGCGAGCCGCTGCGGATCGTCGAGACGCAGGTCGAGCGTATCGAGCGCGATATCGATCGACTAAACGCCCACCTCCGTCCGCTGACGTCATTCATCCTGCCGGGCGGCAGCCCGGCCGCCGCGTATCTGCATCTGGCCCGCACGATTGCGCGGCGGGCCGAGCGGCTGATGGTGACGCTGGCGCGCATGGAAGGCGAAATCGTCGGCGGGGCCGCGATGAAATATATCAACCGGCTTTCGGATTTCCTTTTCGTCGCGGCCCGCCATGCAAATGACCAAGGTCGTGCGGATGTGCTTTGGGTTCCGGGAAAAAACAGATAGGTTTGCCGCGATCAGATTGCCGGGGGGCCTTGATGTTCATACCACTTCACGACGCCAATACGCTGAAACATATCAAGGTCCAGTGGGTGACGCTGGCCTTGATGGCGCTGAATGTTGCAGTTTGGCTCTTTACCAGCCTCGAGAGCGAACAGGCTGCCCAGGCAACGACGGTCGGCCTCGGCTACATCCCGGCGATCGCCTTCGGGCAGGCGCAGTTGGCTGAGGGATTGGACATCGTGCCGGAGCCGTTGACCTATCTCACCTATGCCTTCGTGCATTCGGGCTTCTGGCATCTGGCCTCCAACATGGTCTTCCTCTGGGTCTTCGGCGACAATGTCGAGGATGCGATGGGGCATATGCGCTTCCTGGTCTTCTACCTCCTCTGCTCGGCCGCCGGCGCGCTTTGCCACGGCTTGCTGACGACGACGCCGGAAGCGCCGCTGGTCGGCGCCTCGGGTGCGATCTCCGGGGTGGTTGCCGCTTATGTCATGCTCCATCCGCGCGTCAGGGTCTGGGTGCTGGTGTTCTTCCGTGTGCCCTTGCCCCTGCCGGCCTTCGTGCCGCTGCTTTTGTGGATCGGCCAGCAGTTCTTCATGCTGGCGTTTGCGCCCGATGCCGACGTCTCCTGGGGCGCCCATGTCGGCGGCATTCTTGCTGGCGCTGTTTTAATCCTGGCGCTGCGTCGTCGCGGCGTACCGCTCTTCGATCGGGAAATCGTCACGCCGCGCGCCGTGAGGAACGAAACCGGCATCGGTACGGCCGTTGCGGCCGGCACGGACGGGCGGATCGAGCGTCTTCCCTGGGGCCGTGACCGGCGTTGACAGATATATTGACGTGCACGTAAACGTCCATATATTGCCGAAGCAATCCCCTGCCTGCGTCATGCAAGCGTTGTATTTGGGGGAAAAACGCGTATCCATGTCGCCATTCGACAATCGAAGCGGCGTGTGAGCGCGCATTTTCCTTAAAAGCTCGCTGAAGCCAGTTTTCTTGAAGGAAGGACCCCCATGAAGATTCTCGTGCCCGTCAAACGGGTTGTCGACTACAACGTGAAGATCCGTGTGAAGCCGGATGGTTCGGGTGTCGAGCTTGCCAATGTGAAGATGTCGATGAACCCGTTCGACGAGATCTCGG
>NZ_LYPL01000024.1 GCF_001662075.1 Rhizobium bangladeshense | reverse complement strand
CCGGGTAGGTCGACTCATCGCGAGGACTGGTGCCGTCGCGTTTGCGATAGGGCAGGAATTCGAAGACGGCGGGAACGGGATCCTGATCGGCGCCCTCGGGCATCCAGATGCGCGCGGCAAGCCGCGTGCCATCCTTCAGCGTGATCCATTCATTCTCGATGGTGGTAAAGCCGCGCGACGTCATGCTCATTCCTTTCAGTCACCGGTCTTTCAGTGACCCGCGCTTTCCATGCGGCGCGTGGCGAGCACGCGTTCCAGCCAGCCGATTTCCATTTCCGGCACGGATTTCAACAGCAGGTCGGTGTAATCGTCGAAGGGCGGCGACAGCGCCGTCGATTTCGGGCCGAAGCGCACCAGCTTGCCCCGATGCATCACCGCCACGCCGTCGGCGATCGCCCGAACGATGGCAATGTCATGAGTGATGAAGACATAGGATAACTGTTCTTCCTGCTGCAGGCGCAGCAGCAGCTTGAGGATACCCTCCGCCACCAGCGGATCGAGCGCCGAAGTCGGCTCGTCGCAGAGGATGAGCTCGGGCTTGGCGGAAAGGGCTCGGGCGATCGCCACACGCTGCTTCTGACCACCGGACAATTCGGCCGGGTAGCGATCGATGAAGCCGTTGCCCATTTCGATCTGGTCGAGGAGTTCCTTCACCCGTGCGGTTTTCGCACCACCCCTCAGGCCGTAATAGAAGGTCAGCGGCCGACCGATGATGTCGCGCACCGTCTGGCGCGGGTTCATCGCCGTATCGGCCATCTGATAGATCAGCTGGATGCGCCTGAGATCGTCGTTCGGCCGGCTCTTGAGAGCCGGCATCAGCGGCTTGCCGTCAAAGACGACGCGCCCGCTGCTCGGCGGCAGGAGCCCGGTAATGACGCGCGCCAAGGTCGATTTGCCGGAACCGGATTCGCCGACGACGGCGAGCGTCTGACCCCTTGGGACGTGCAAGGAAACATCATGCAGCACCTTGAAGCCGTTCGAATATTCGGCGCTGACATTCTCTACCTTGAGCAGCGCCGTGGACTGATCGGCCGCTTCCTCGCGATAGGCCTGCCTGACATTGACGAGCGCCCGGGTATAGTCCTGTCGCGGCGCTTCAATGATCTGCTGAACGCTGCCATATTCGACCTGCTTTCCATGGCGCAGGACCATGATGTCGTCCGAAATCTGCGCGACGACGGCTAGGTCATGGGTGATGTAGAGGGCTGCCGTGTGGGTCTCCTCGATCGCATGCTTGATCGCCGCCAGCACGTCGATCTGCGTGGTGACGTCAAGCGCCGTGGTCGGCTCGTCGAAGACGATGAGTTCAGGATTTGAGCAGAGCGCCATCGCTGTCATCGCACGCTGCAACTGGCCGCCGGAGACCTGGTGGGCAAAACGTTCGCCGAAGGTCTCCGGATTGGGCAGGCCGAGGACACGGAAGAGATAAAGCGCACGTTTGCGCGCCTCCTCCCCGCTCATTAGCCCATGCTTGACGGATGCTTCGATCACCTGATCGCCGAGCCTATGCGCCGGATTGAAGGCGGCGGCAGCCGATTGCGCGACGTAGCAGACCCGGGCGCCACGGATTTTGCGGATGCCGTTCTTGCCGAGCGCCAGAATATCGGTACCGGCGAGCCGCACCTCGCCGCCGGTGATTTCGGCGCCGCCGCGACCGTAGGCTAGCGCCGAGAGGCCGATCGTCGACTTGCCCGCGCCCGACTCTCCGATCAGGCCGAGAACCTTACCCTTCTGCAGGTCGAAAGAAACACCGTCGACGATCGTTACCCGCTTGGGCGCTTCACCGGGCGGATAGCTGGTCGCTTCGATTTTGAGATTGCGAACGGAAAGAAGCTCAGGCATCGCCGCGCCCTCCCTTGAGGCTGGATGTGCGTTTCAGGAGCCAGTCGACGACGAGGTTGACGCAGATCGCAAGCGTCGCAATCGCCGTGCCCGGCACCAGTGCTGCCGAGATACCGAAGATGATGCCGTCCTTATTGTCCTTGACCATGCCGCCCCAGTCGGCCGCCGGCGGCTGAATGCCGAGGCCGAGGAAGGACAACGTCGAGAGGAAGAGGATCGAGAAGGCAAAGCGCAGTCCGAACTCGGCCAGCAGCGGCGACAGCGTGTTCGGCAGGATCTCGCGGAAGATGATCCAGAGCTTGCCTTCGCCGCGCAGCTTGGCCGCCTCGACGAATTCCATCACCGCGACATCGAGCGCCACAGCGCGACCGAGGCGGTAGACGCGGGTGGAATCGAGGATCGCCATGACGAGGATCAGCACGACCAGGTTTTGCGGCAGCACGGCCAGCACCACCAGTGCGAAGATCAGCGTCGGGATCGACATCATCAAATCGTTGAAACGCGAAAAGACCGTGTCGATGATGCCGCGCGAGACAGCCGCGGTGAAGCTCAAAATGACGCCGAGCGAGAAGGAGATGATGGTGGCGGCGGAGGCGACCAAGAGTGTCGTGCGCGCGCCATAGATCAGCCGCGAAAGGATGTCGCGGCCGAGATTATCGAGTCCGAAGATGTATTTATCGTCAGGCAGCTGCCAGACGTCGCCGACGACCTGGGTCTCTCCGTAGGGGGCGATCCAGGGCGCGAAGACAGCGAAGATGAAGGCGATGGCGATGCCCGCCATGCCGATCCAGGCGGTGATGGGAATGTCTCTTGCTCTCATCGCGGATGCCTCAGCCGGGGATTGGCAATGATCGCAAGAATGTCGGCGATCATGTTGAGGAAGATGTAAACGGCCGCGAAGATCAGGCCGCAGGCCTGCACCACGGGCATGTCGCGCACCGTGACCGCGTCGACCATATATTGCCCCATGCCGGGATAGACGAAGACCACTTCGACGACGACGACGCCGACCACGAGATAGGCGAGGTTCAATGCCACGACATTGATGATCGGCGCCAGCGCATTGGGGGCGGCGTGCTTGACGATCGCGCGGAAGGCGCTGAGTCCTTTAAGCTCGGCGGTCTCCATATAGGCCGACGACATGACGGAGAGGATCGCCGCCCGGGTCATGCGCATCATATGCGCGAGCACGACAAGCACGAGGGTCGCAGTCGGCAGCGCGATCGCCTTCAGCCGCTCGGCGAAGCCCATGCTGTCGTAAACGGTCGCCGGAAAGGTCGCCATGCCGAGCTTGACAGCGAAGAAGAGGATCAGCAGGTAGCCGATGAAGAATTCCGGCAGCGAGATCGCTGCAAGCGAGATCACATTGATGATCTTATCCGGCATGCGGTTGCGGAAATGCACCGAGAACATGCCGAGTCCAACAGCGAGCGGCACCGAAATCACCGCCGCGAAACCCGCCAGAAAGAGCGAATTGCCAAGCCGCTTGCCGATCTGTTCGCTCACCGAATTCTTGCTGGCCCAGGAGGTGCCGAAGTCACCCTGGACGGCATTGCCGAGCCACTCGACGTAACGTGTCGTCACCGGCCGGTCCAGTCCGAGATCCTGGCGGATATTGGCAACGGCCTGCGGCGTTGCCGACTGGCCGAGATAGGTGGTGGCAAAATCGCCAGGCAGGGCTTCGAGCCCACCGAAGATCAGGATGGAAACCGCAAAAAGCAGGACGATGCTGAGCACGAAGCGCTCGAGGATGAGGGCAAGCAACGGAAAACGCTGTCGGAGCCTCAAGCCCGGCAAGATATTGCTTGGGGCAGGGTTGGTCATGGCTAGTGCCTTTGGCTAAAACGTCGGGAGGACCGCGGGTTTTCTTCCCACGGTCCCAGCTTCGTCGGAGATCGGAGGGGCGCTGCGCCCCATGCCATCAGGCGTCCAGCCAGACGCGGGTTGCGACGTATCCATTCGACATGTCGTTGCCGATATCGTGGACATAGCCCTTCACCTGCTTGGTGGAGGCGTTCACGAAGTCGTTGAACATCGGCAGGATCACGCCGCCTTCATCGCGCACCATCATAGCCATGGTACGATACATGTCCTTGCGTTTGGCTTCATCAAGCTCGGAGCGGGCTTGCAACAGCAGCTTGTCGAAGTCGGGACGCTTGAACTTGGTGTCGTTCCAGTCCGCCGTCGAGAGATAGGCGGTGGAATACATCTGGTCCTGCGTCGGACGACCGCCCCAATAAGACGTCGAGAAGGGCTGGACGTTCCAGACATTGGTCCAGTAGCCGTCGCCCGGTTCGCGTTTGACCTCGATCTCGATGCCGGCCTTCTTGCAGCTTTCCTGATAGAGCACGGCCGCATCGACGCCGCCGGGGAAGGCGACTTCGGAGGTGCGCAGCAGCACCGAGCCACTATGGCCCGACTTCTTGTAGTGGAAGGCCGCCTTGTCGGGATCGTAGACCCGCTGCTCGATGCCCTCGGGGAACAGCGCATAGGTGGAGTTGATCGGGAAGTCGTTGCCGACCTTGCCGTAGCCGCCGAGGATCTTCTCCACCATGGTCTCGCGGTCCATGGCGTATTTGAGCGCCAGGCGCAGATCGTTGTTGTCGAACGGCGCCTTGTCGCAATGCATGATGAAGACGTAATGGCCGCGACCGGCGGTCGCGAGGATCTCGACGTTGGGGGCGCGCTTCAACAGGTTGACGGTCTTCGGATCGACGCGATTGATGTAGTGCACCTGGCCGGACGACAGTGCGGCGATACGGGCGGTCGCGTCGTTCATGCCGATGATCTCGATCGAGTCGACATAACCCCGGTCGCTGCGCCAGTCGTCCTTGTTCTTCTCGAAGGTGGCGCGCACGCCAGGCTCGAAGCTCGTCAGCTTGTACGGGCCCGTGCCGATCGAGGCCAGCGGATCGTCGACGCCGCCATTCGGCTGGATGACCAGATGATAGTCCGACAGCAGCAGCGGCATGTCGGCATTGCCTTCGCTGAGCGTCAGCACGAGATTGCCGCCGTCGGCCTTGATCTCCTTGATCGAACCGAGGACACCGAGCGCTCCGGATTCCGACTTCGCATCGGTATGACGCTTCAGCGTCGCGACGACGTCGTCGATCGTCAGTTCCTTGCCATCGTGGAACTTGACCCCCTTGCGGATCTTGAAGGTCCAGGTGACGGCATCCTTCGATGGTTCCCAGGATTCGGCAAGCGACGGAACGGCGGCACCCGTCAGCGGATCGGATTCGACCAGCATGTCGCCCCAGCAGCGGCCGATGCAGAACATGACCTGCGACAGGAATTTCGCCGGATCCTTGGAATCGGTGGCGGCACCACCTTCGAGGCCAAGCTTCAGGTGGCCGCCGCGTTTCGGTTCGGCGGCTTCGGCGCTTTCGGTGAACAGCTTGTCGGCGACGGCAAGGGTGATGCCGGCCGCCATGGCGCGTCCCATGAATTCGCGGCGGCTCAATCCGCCCGCAGTGACGCGGCTTGTGAGATATTTGGTATAGTCGTTCATTCCCCTGTTCCTTCTTTGTGGTGCGTTGACAGAACTTCCGGGCAGGATCGGCAGGCGGTTTCCTCTCCACCTCCGGTGCCCGCATCATGCGGGAAAATGCTGCGGTTGCCGCCGCCTCTTACTTTCCTTTCCAAATAGGGCTTCGCTTCTCGGCAAAGGCCCGCGCGCCTTCCAATTGATCTTCGCTCGAATAGAGCCTGTCGACCGTCGCAAACTGTCGCTTGGTGATTTTGTTCATGGCAGTCTGGAACGTCGAACCCTCCGCTTCGCGTACGATTTCCTTGATGGCCGCATAGACGAGCGGCGGCCCGCTTTCGAGCAGGCGGGCGAGTTCCCAGGCTCTCCCCATCAGCCCTTCGGCCGGCACAACCTCATTGACGAAGCCCCAGCGATGCGCCTCGTGCACGTCGAGCAAGCGCCCCGTCAAAAGCATGTCCATGGCGATATGATAGGGAATGCGCTTCGGCAGCTTGATCGAGGCCGCATCGGCGACCGTGCCCGAACGGATTTCCGGCAGGGCAAAACTCGCATGCTCTGCGGCGATGATCAGATCGGCCGAAAGCGCTATCTCCAGTCCGCCGCCGCAACAGATGCCGTTCACGGCTGCGATGACGGGCTTGTTCAAGTCGCGCAGTTCCTGCAGCCCCCCGAAGCCGCCCACTCCGTAATCGCCATCGACCGCATCGCCTGACGCAGCCGCCTTGAGATCCCATCCGGCGCAGAAGAATTTTTCGCCGGCGCCCGTCACGATGGCGACGCGCAACTCAGGATCGTCGCGAAAATCCCGGAAGATCAATCCCATGGCACGGCTGGTCGCAAGGTCGATGGCGTTCGCCTTCGGCCGGTCGATGACGACTTCCAGCACGCCGCCGTCACGTCGTGTGCCAATATGGTCGCTCAAACCCGTGCTACCTCCTTCGCCGTATGAGAGCATCAATAGCAACAACACCGAGCCCTTCGGGAAGAACCATCAAGGGATTAAGGTCCAGTTCCTCCAGGCGCACCGCATTCGTTACGACATATTCTGCCGTAGCTGCGACAGCATCGACGGCGGCTTCGAGATCGCCCCTTGGCCGGCCGCGATAGCCATGAATCAATTTCGCAATCTTGAGACGCGAAATCGCAGAATAGATCTCGGTTTTCGTCGTCGGAAGCGGCAGGATGACGGAATCTTCGAGCAATTCCACGAAAATTCCGCCCGCTCCCAATGTCAGCGACAATCCGAAGACGGGATCGCGGGTGGCGCCTACGATGAGTTCCGCCACCGGAGGACCGACCATCTTCTCGACGAGATAACCGGCATCGCAGGCCATCGCCGCTGCCGCATCCGATACCGCCTCCGAACTCCTGAGGTTGAGCACGACCGCCCCTGCCTCGGTCTTGTGCGCTATGCCGAGCCCCTTAAGAGCGACGGGGAAGCCGAGCCGTTCGGCCTGCTTGGCGGCTTCGCGGGGAGAAAAAGCCTGCAGCCCCCAGGGAACAGGGAGGCCGCAGGCGGCAAGCTCGGCCTTCGCCTCGCTCTCCGTCAGCGTCTCGATTTCGCCGGCCGTGGGGGCGACGTCGAGCAGCGGCAGGGGAGGCGGGCTATTCCAAGCTTGGCCAATGCCGGCGGCGACTTCCGCCGCAGCTATGGCTTCATCGATACCGGAGAAAGCGACGATGCCATTGGCCATCAGTCGATCGGCGACCGGCTCCGGCATATTTTCGGGCAGGGTCGCGAGAAGACCGGCCAGCGCGCCGGTGGCGGAAGTCGCCGCGATGACCGCATCCGCCGTCGTCGCCCATTCGGACGCATCACAGCGGTCGCCCCGCGGGAAATCGAGAACAACGAGATTGAGGGCATTACCGCCTGCAAACATGGCGCTGAAGGCCTCTGTCTGGCGGGTGAAATCACCCCACACGAAAGTGTGGTAGTCGAGCGGATTGGAGAGCGTCACCATCTCGCCAAGAGCCCGCCGCAGACGCGGCAATTGCTGCGGCTGCAAGGCCGGGAATTCCACCTTGCGGCCGACGGCGGCGTCCGCCATCAACGAAGCCTCGCCGCCGGAGCAACTCATGGACGAGATCGAATGGCCGGGGAGAGGACCGGCGACATGCAGCAGCTTCAGCGTTTCGAGCAAGGCCGGCAGGCTCTGGACACGGCCTATACCGAGGCGAGCGAGCACGGCGTCCGCTACCGCATCGCTGCCGGCAAGCGAGGCGGTGTGCGATACCGCCGCATGTCTTGCCTGCTCGGACCTGCCGACCTTGAGCACGACGACCGGCTTCTTCAACCGGCCGGCAATGGTGGCCAGTCGTTCAAGGGCGGAGAGATCGCCGAAACCTTCGACGTGCAGGCCGACCGCCGAGACCCGCGGATCGTCCATGAGCGCGCAGGCGACATCCGCAAGCGATGTCTGCGCCTGGTTGCCTGCCGTGACCACATAGGCGATCGGCAGCCCGCGAGTCTGCATGGTCAGGTTGATCGCGATATTGGAAGACTGCGTGAGGATCGCCACGCCGTGTTCGATACGCTTCATGCCGTGCTGGTCGGGCCAGAGAAGCGCGCCATCGAGGCCGTTGATCAGCCCGTAGCAGTTCGGCCCGAGGATCGGCATGTCGCCGGCCGCCGCTACAAGAGCCTGCTGCAGTTCGGCGCCATCGGCAAGCTCCGCCGTCGCCTCGCTGAAGCCCGATGCATAACAAACCGCGCCGCCGGCGCCGGCGCGCGAAAGGCCATGAACGATGTCGACGGTAAGGGTTCGATTGACGCCGACGAAGGCGGCGTCCGGTGCGCGTGGCAGATCGGATAGCGAGCGATAGCAGGGCCGCCCGAGCACCTCGTCCAATTTGGGATGAACAGGCCAGATCTCGCCTGCAAAACCCATGCGATCGCACTGCTCGATCACCCGGCGCGCCTCGCGGCCGCCGAAGACGGCGATCGTTTGCGGTCTGAGCAGGCGGTCGAGCGGGCGAGGGGTCATCGGCTCACGCTCCCAGGGGCCGCAGCAGATCGCGGCTGATGATGTGCCGCTGGATTTCCGAGGTGCCGTCCCAGATGCGCTCGACGCGCGCATCGCGCCAGAAGCGGGCAAGCGGCAGGTCGTCCATCAGGCCCATGCCGCCGAAGATCTGGATCGCTTCATCCGTCACGCGGGCCAGCATTTCAGAGGCATAGAGCTTGGCCGAGGCAATTTGCCGGTCCGCGGCAAGGCCGGCATCGATCCGCCAAGCGGCGGCAAGCGTCAGCCAGTCGGCGGCGTCGATCTCGGTGATCATATCGGCAAGCTTAAACGACACGCCCTGATTGGCGCCGATCGGCTTGCCGAACTGCTTGCGTTCGGCGGCATAGGGGAGGGCCATCTCGAAGACGCGCCGCGCCCGGCCGACGCAGGTGGCGGCGACCGTCAGCCGTGTGCCGTAGAGCCATTGATTGGCGATATCGAAGCCGCGATGCACCTCGCCCAGCACCTGGGCTTCAGGGATCCGGCAATCGGTAAAGCTGAGGGTAGAGTTATGGTAGCCGCGATGCGAAACGGAATCATAGCCTTTGAGGATCTCGAATCCAGGCGTGCCGCGATCGACGAGAAAGGCGGTGATCTTCTTCTTGATGCCTTTCGACGTTTCCTCCTCGCCTGTGGCGGCGAAGACAATCACGAAATCGGCGACATCGGCATGCGAGATGAAGTGTTTCGTACCGTTGAGCACGAAGTCGCCGCCATCGCGGCGGGCAGCGCATTTCATGCCGCGCATGTCAGAACCGGCGTCGGGCTCGGTGATGGCAAGCGCATCGATCTTCTCGCCGCGCACCGCCGGCAGCAGGTAGCGTTCGCGCTGCTCGCCCTCGCAGGCCATCAGGATGCCGGAAGGCCGGCCGAAGAAAACCGTCAGACCCAGCGAGCCGCGCCCGAGTTCCCGTTCGACCAGCGTGAAGGTGACATGATCGAGGCCGGCGCCGCCGATCTCTTCGGGAAAATTGCAGGCGTAAAAACCGAGCTCGATGCATTTGCGCTGGATCTCGCGGCCAAGTTCCGGCGGGACGATACCGCTGCGCTCGATCTCGTTCTCATGCGGATAGATTTCGGTTTCGACGAAGGCACGAACCGTCTCGACGATCATTTCCTGTTCCTGGCTGAGACCGAAATCCATACCGTTCTCCTACCGCCTCTGGCCGACGTGACGGCCAGCGCCCTCAGGCAGCGCCAGTTCCGCATGGAACGCGGCAATCACCTTCACCCTGTCGAGCACCGCGGCCGGTGCCGCCACTGCTTTGCCTTCCCTGCTGTCGACGTGCAGCAACATCTGCTCGGCGGTCGCGATGAGCTCGTTCGTCGCCGTGTCGTGCAGAGTGTGAAAGACATGCAGCCGTTTCTCGTCGGCGGTCAGGATCTGGCAGGCCGAATGGATCGCCTGCCCGAGCTTCGCCTCGCCGAGATGGCGGATATGGCTTTCCACCGTATAATAGCTGTGCCCCGCCTCGACATAGGCAAGGTCGACGCCGACGAGACGCAGCAATGCATCGGATGTATCGCCGAAGACCTGCAGATAGCGGTGCTCGGTCATATGGCCGTTATAGTCGACCCAGGCCGGGCTCACTTTGGTTTCGACAAGCCGCAGCGGCCTCGAAGGATCGGCGGGCATGGTCTCGCCTCCGCCTTGCGCCCAAAGCGATTGCTCGAAGTCCTTCAGCAGCTTGCCGGCGCCCCAGCCCTTGCCGCCATCACCACCCTTCAGCGCCTGCAGGATGCCGACGAGATTTTCGTCGCGGATCCGTTCGAGTTCGCGGATTGACATCCCCGCCGCCTGTTCGTCGGATTGCCGGCCGATCTTTTCAATTAGGGCGTCGTCGAGGTCGACGACATCGGTGAGCTTGGTCCAGGGCCAGGCGAGACAGGGGCCGAACTGAGCGAGGAAATGGCGCATGCCGGCCTCGCCGCCGGCGATGCGGTAGGTCTGGAACAGGCCCATCTGCGCCCAGCGCAGGCCGAAGGAATAGCGGATGACGTCGTCGAGCGTCTCGACGGTGCAGATGTCGTCGTGGATGAGCCAGAGCGCCTCGCGCCAGAGCGCTTCGAGCAGCCGGTCACCGACGAAGGCCTCGATCTCCTTGGCGATGTGGACGCCCTTCATGCCGATCGGCGGCAGTCTTTCCATCGCCGCCCGGATGGTCGCCGCCGCGGTCTTCTCGCCGCCGACGATTTCGACGAGCGGCAGCAGATAGACCGGGTTATAAGGGTGCGCGACGAAGAGGCGTTCAGGATGCTTCATGTCGCGCTGCAGATCGGTCGGCAACAGGCCCGAGGTGGACGAGCCGATCAACGCATCCGGCCGCGCCGCCGCATCGATCTCGCTCAGCACGCCGCGCTTGAGATCGAGCCTTTCCGGCACGCTTTCCTGGATCCAGTCGGCGTCAGTGACGGCTTCCGCCAGCGTCTGGCAGAAACGGAGCCTGCCGCGCGGCGGCAGAGGCGCGCCGGTCAGCATGGCATAGGCTTTTTCGGCATTGGCGATGACCTCGCCGACGATTCTGCCGGCTTCCGGATGCGGGTCGAACACATCGACGTCGATGCCGGCCAGCAGGAAACGGGCGATCCATCCGCCACCGATGACGCCGCCGCCGATACAGGCCGCCTTGCTGATCTTGGTCATGATATCCTCAGCGTTTCGTCAGCTTCAGCTTCTTGCGCACATCTTCCGGCCCGATGATGCGCGCGCCCATGCCTTCCACCACCTGCACCGCCTTTTCGACGAGCTGCGCATTGGTGGCGAGCTGTCCTTTGCCGACGAAGAGATTGTCCTCCAGGCCGACACGGACGTTGCCGCCGGCGAGAACCGCCGCGGCCGGATAGGCCATGGCGTTGCGGCCGATCGAAAAGGCCGAGAAGGTCCAGCTCGGAGGCACGTTATTGACCATTGCCATGAAGGTGTTGAGATCGTCGGGCGCACCCCATGGAATGCCCATGCAAAGCTGGATCAGCACCGGGTCTTCGATCAGCCCCTCTTCGGCAAGCTGCTTGGCGAACCAGAGATGTCCGGTGTCGAACGCCTCGATCTCCGGCCGTACGCCAAGATCCGTCATCTTCCTCGCCATGGCCCGCAGCATGGCCGGCGTGTTGGTCATGACATAGTCGCCGAGGTTGAAGTTCATCGTGCCGCAGTCGAGCGTGCAAATCTCGGGCAGGCATTCGGCGACATGGCTGACGCGCTCGCTGGCACCCGCCATATCAGTGCCTTTCTGATTGACGGGGAGGGGGCTTTCGACATTGCCGAAAACCAGATCTCCGCCCATGCCGGCCGTCAGATTGAGGACGACGTCGATATCGGCCGAGCGGATGCGATCGGTGACCTCCCTGTAGAGCTCGTTGCGGCGGCTGGCGGCCCCCGTTTCCGGATCTCGGACATGGCAATGAACAACAGCCGCCCCAGCCTTGGCGGCGTCGATCGCGGAATCCGCGATCTGCTTGGGAGTGATGGGAACATGGCTGGATTTGGAAACCGTATCGCCGGCGCCGGTGACGGCACAGGTGATGAAAACATCGCGATTCATCGCTAGAGGCATATTTTTGTTCTCCCCGTCTTATCGGGCATTACGCGGCAGGATCGACGGAGATGCTTTGCATTTTCGGAAGTTGCTGATACATTATTGGAACAATGGGAGGCGACCTTGCTGCAGCGATCGACGGAACGTCTCGATATCGATCTTCTCGTGCTGCCGGAGACGAACCTGATCCTGATTGCGTCGGTCATCGAGCCGCTGCGCGGCGCCAACCGCATCGCCGGCAGCGAACTCTATCGCTGGCGGCTCTTGACGCCGGACGGAGCGCCGGTCCCTACCACCAGCAACATCGCCGTCCCGGCTGAGGGAAGTTTCCGGGCGACGACCGAGGAGACGCCGCTGTTCGTGCTGGCCAGTTACAACTGGCGGCGCAGCGCCACGCCGGCGCTGAAGATGCAGCTCTCGCAGGCAGCCCGCTACCGCACCATCGTTGCCGGCATTGAGTCCGGCACCTGGCTGCTCGCCGAAGCAAGCCTGCTCGACGGACTGCCGGCGACCGTCCACTGGGAAGACTACGAGGATTTCGCCCTGGCCTATCCCGAGGTCAGGGCCGTGAAGGATCGTTTCGTCATCGACGGCAAGCGGCTGACGACATCAGGTTCGCTGCCGACCGTCGACCTGATGCTGGAGGTGATCCGGCAGCGGCAGGGTTATTCGCTGGCGCTCGAAGTCAGCCGGCTGTTCCGTTACGAGCAGCCTTCCTTCCACGCCGACGAAATGCTTTCCGCCGCGTCGGCGGGACTGCGCCTGCATGACCCGCGCGTGACGCAGGCGGTGCATTTGATGGAGGAGCATATCGAGCAGCCACTGATTTTGGCGCGGCTCGCCCGGAGGGTGGGCATCAGCGCCCGGCATCTGCAGGATCTTTTCCAGCAGAGCATCGGCGCGCCGCCTCATGTGCATTATCTAGCGCTGCGGCTGAACACGGCGCGACGCAAGGTGATCGAGACGACGGCCTCCTTCGCCGACATCGCGGCAGCGACCGGCTTCAATTCGGCCTCGGCCTTTGCGAGAAGCTACCGGGCGAGTTTTTCCGAAAGCCCGTCGGAGACGCGGCGCCGCTTGCACCGCCGCGTCATATCATCGGCACCGACATAGGCTGGAATGCGTCCCGCAGCATTTCGGCCAATTCCCGCACGGCCTCGCTGGAGCGGAAACTATTGCGGCGCAGTACGACCTTCGAGGAATCGACTGGCGGAAAGCCATCCTCGGCGGTCAATTCGCGGCAGCCGGGCGGAATGCTGCTGCGGGAAAGCGTCGTGACGGCAAGGCCGGCGGTCACGGCATTCTTCAGCCCCGAACCGGTATCGGCGATGAAAGCGATCCTGTAGCTGCGGCCGATCTTCTCCAACGAGCGCAGCGCAAAATCGCGCGACCAGGTGGAGTTGCGGTAGGTCGCAACCGGCAGGGGATCAATGTCATGCAGCCGATGCACCATCGACGTGACCCAGACGGTCGGATCGACGCAGAGAACCTCGCCCTTGTTCTGATCGCTCCAGTCGAATACGACGGCGAGATCGAGTTCGTCCCGTTCCAGGGCTGCGAGGTTGCGGACCGTATAATCGCAGGAGACGGTGACTTCGACTGCCGGATGGCGAACCGCGAAAGCCGCAAGCGCCGCCGGCAGCACCGTCTGGCTGTATTCCTCGGGGATTCCGATGCGCACCGGGCCGTCGAGCGGCTTGCTGCGGATCGTCGCGGCCGCCTCGTTCAGGAGATCGATGACCCTGCGGGCATAGGGCACGAGCTGGATACCCTGACGCGTCAGCACCACGCCGCGGGCGCCGCGCTCAAAAAGAGTTTCGCCGATTGTTGCCTCGAGCCTCTTGATCTGGGTGCTGATGGCAGATTGCGTCCGCCCGATGCGCTGCGCGGCCGCCGAAAAGTTCGACGTCTCGGCGACAATAAGGAAGGTTCTGAGAAGGTCGCTTTCGATCGGTTCTTGCATTGGCAGCCATAGAAAAAATCGATGATAGCTATCACTACTATTCGTTTGTCTAATGTCAATTCGTGGCGCAGAAATGAGCGGCGTTCGACTTCCTTCTTTGAGAATCTCTGCGTGACCATTGAAAATCCGACTGCACGCCTCGCAGGCAGCGAGCATGAGAAGGGTGTGCTTCTCATCGTTGCCGCGACACTCGCCTGGAGTGCGAGCGGCGTTTACTCGCGGCTGCTCACGACCGACGTATGGACGGCGATCGCCTGGCGGTCGTTGTTCGGCGGCCTGTTCCTGCTGATCCCCTGCCTTTTCCTCGAAGGGGGCATCTCGCGGCGGCAATGGCGTTCCGTCTTCCATCCGTCCGGTCTTGCGATGATCGCATGCCAGACTTTCAGTCAGGGATGCTTCATCGGGGCGCTCTACATGACCACCGTCGCCAATGTGACGATGATCTATGCGACCACGCCCTTCATCGCGGCTCTGTTCGGCTGGCTCATCCTCAAGGAGAGGGTTGCCAGGCGGACGATGATTGCCGGCGCCGTGTCCCTCTTCGGCGTCGGCGTCATCGTCGCCTCCTCGATCGGCGGCGGCACCGGCTGGGGCGATCTGCTGGCGCTCGGCATGACCGCGTCCTTCGCGCTCGTCATCATCATTCCGCGCACCGATCCCGGCGTGCCGAGCCTGCCGCCGACCGTCGTCAGCGCCTTCCTGACCCTCGTCATCTTCGCGCCTTTCAGCTCGGTCGGCTCCCTCGACCTGCACAACTGGATCGTCCTCGCCGCCTTCGGCGCCACCAATTTCTCCCTCGCGCTGGTGCTCTTCCTCGCCGGGGCAAAGCGGATGCCGCCGGCCGAGGCGGCACTGATCGGCACGATGGAAATCGTGCTGACGCCCTTCTGGGTCTGGCTGCTATTTTCAGAACAGCCGCCCGTCGCCACCTATTTCGGCGGCGCGATCATCCTCGGCGCCGTGTTCTGGCATACCGCGGTCGACTTCAACCGAGGACGGCGGTCTTACGACGGCTAATGCATGTCGCCCGGAAGTGCCGCGGTTCCGGGACAACCATAAAAACAAAGGGCTAAAGCGCGTCGCAATCAAATTTGATGCGACGCGCTTTAGGGCAATTCCAGCAAAGCGCGTAGCGGTTTTGCTGGGAAAAACGCGAAGCCCATCCTCCGGTCCACCGGAACAACCGTTTTGCGCTGGTCCTGTTCGTGTTTGCCGAGGCGGATGACCTGCCGACTGCCGTGGCAGGCCTCTTCGTCGCGGCGAACGCCAGTCTTACAGCGTCATGGCCTTTTAGCCAAAGAACGCACGAAGCTGAGCGAAAAACCCGCTTGGTCTGGGATCTGCGATCCTTCGTACGCGGCGAGCGACTGCCGCCGCGCTAACGCTTTCACCAAAATGACAGAAGCAGACAAGCTCGTGCAACTGTTCGTCGCTGAGTTCGAAAAACCGTTTGGCTTCTCCATAGCTGTCATTTTCCATTCCGGCCGCCCGCAGAATGGGATCAGCGAACGCAACGGAGATCGGGGTATCGTCACCCCGCAGGGCAAGCCGATCTGCGATCGGCTGATACTCCGTCTCGTGAAGCGTCTTCAAAAACGGTCTGGGGCTGCGATCGAGACATTCGGCCCAGCGTTCAATGCGTTCGCGCCGCGTCAGTTCAAGGGGCTTTATACTCGTGCTGATCTTCGCAACTGTTTTCAGCTGCTCCAGTGCATACTGTTCCATTCCGGCCTCCTATCTTCGGAAAAATAGACGGTCCGCTCCCAAAAACAGCGTGGCTCAGGACGCAGCCGATGTCCAATCACGATTGGAAACGGCATCTGCCCTGGCCGACAGAATCTGATTACCGGCGGAGATGACGACTTTGCCGATTGTCGTCTTGAGGGGCACCCGTGTCGTTTTTTCGGGCTCTGTTTTTCGTCAGGCATGGTTTTCTTGTCACGTTCACGGCGCTGCCGCGCAAGCGAGCGACATGAAGTAGGCAGGCAGGCCGCCGGCACGCCGCCACGGTGGTAAGGACTGAAATCCTCAGGAACGACCGGATAGTTATCCGGAAAGATATCCAGATGGATCGAAAGGAGGTTCTGTAGCCCTAAATCAGCTCTTTTCGCAGCAGATCTACGGATTGCGGCGGGCGATGACGAGAGCGGCACGACGGGCCAGCCCCTATCGTACTCACTCTCTCCTCGATCCAGTCTGTCCCCGCTATCTGCGAAATTCGAACATCGCCCGATGCGGCGTGTGAATACCGGACTGCAGAGGAGGCAGGCCGGAGGAAAGCATTGCCATCGACTGCATCCGCTGCAGATCGAGGCACTCAACAAATGGGAGGAATCCATGAGCAAGAATAGAGGCGTCGTCTATCTGAGGCCGGGCAAGGTTGAAGTTCGCGACATCGACGACCCGAAGCTGGAAGCGCCCGACGGCCGCCGCATCGAACACGGCGTCATCCTGAAAGTGATCTCGACCAACATCTGCGGCTCCGACCAGCACATGGTCCGCGGCCGCACGACGGCGATGCCGGGCTTGGTCCTCGGTCACGAAATCACCGGCGAGATCATCGAGAAAGGGATCGACGTCGAAATGCTCGACATCGGCGATATCGTCTCGGTGCCGTTCAATGTCGCATGCGGCCGTTGCCGGTGCTGCAAGTCCCAGGACACCGGCGTCTGCCTGACCGTGAACCCGGCCCGCGCCGGTGGCGCCTATGGCTATGTCGACATGGGCGGCTGGATCGGCGGCCAGGCACGCTATGTCACCATCCCCTATGCCGATTTCAACCTGCTGAAAATCCCGGATCGCGACAAGGCAATGGCGAAGATCCGCGATCTCACCATGCTCTCTGATATTCTGCCGACCGGCTTTCATGGCGCAGTGCGCGCCGGCGTCGGCGTCGGCTCGACCGTCTACATCGCCGGCGCCGGCCCCGTCGGTCTTGCGGCTGCGGCTTCGGCTCGCATCCTCGGCGCCGCCGTCGTCATGATCGGTGATTTCAACAAGGACCGCCTGGCGCATGCGGCCAAGGTCGGTTTCGAACCGATCGATCTCTCCAAGAGCGATCGTCTCGGCGACATGATCGCTGAGGTCGTCGGCAGCAACGAGGTGGACAGCGCCATCGACGCGGTCGGCTTCGAGGCACGCGGCCATTCGGGCGGCGAACAGCCGGCGATCGTGCTCAACCAGATGATGGAGATCACCCGCGCCGCAGGGTCGATCGGCATTCCCGGCCTCTACGTCACCGAGGATCCCGGTGCCGTCGACAACGCCGCCAAACACGGTAATCTTTCGCTTCGCTTCGGCCTCGGCTGGGCCAAGGCGCAATCCTTCCACACTGGCCAGACGCCGGTGCTCAAATATAATCGCCAGCTCATGCAGGCGATCCTCCACGACCGCTTGCCGATCGCCGACATCGTCAACGCCAAAGTCATCCCGCTCGACGAAGCCGTCCAGGGATATGAGAGCTTCGACCATGGCGCGGCGACGAAATTTGTTCTCGACCCGCATGGAGAGGTCGCGAAAGCCGCCTGACGACAAATATCGCGCAAGAGTGTGCCGCAGCGCGCTTTTGCTCAAAACGGAGATGGCCGGGAACACCGGCCATCTCGCAGCAGTCACGAAAATTCTGTTGCCGGCTACTGGATGCTGAACGGGAAATACTTGGCATTGATCATGTCATAAGTCCCGTCTTCCTTGATCGTCTTCAACGCCTCGTTCAGGCGTGCAAGGCGCTCCTTGTCGTCCAGACGCACCGCAATCCCGGCACCTTCGCCAAAATAAGTGACGTCGACCAGATCCGGCCCCTTGAACGCGCAGCAGGTTCCCGCCTTCGTATTGGCGATCCAGTCGTAAATGGCTAGCTTATCCTCCAGGATAATGTCGACGCGCCCATCCGACAGGCCCTTGTACAATTCCGGCGACGACCGGAATACCGTCTTTTTCATGTCGGGATAGAAATGGTTGGCATAAGATTCCTGCGCCGTCGACGACGTCACTCCGAGCTTTTTGCCATTGAGGGCGGCGGGACTGATGTCAGTGATCGGCGAATCCTTCCGCGCGATGAACACTGACGGGCTGTTGTAGTATTTCTCGGTGAAAGCGACCTTCTGGCGCCGCTCCAGGCTCATCGACATCGATGAAATGATCGCGTCGTATTTTTCGGCAATGAGATCGGGGATCATGTCGTCCCACTTCTCGATGATGAATTGGCATTCGAACTTGCCGGTCTCGCAAAGGGCATTGGCAATATCGATGTCGAAACCCTGAAGTTTGTTATTCGCATCGAGATAGTTGAAGGGCGGAAACGCACCTTCGACGGCAACTCTCATCGGCATTCGCTCTTGCGCGACCACCGGCAGCGTCGAGACCGCCGCCAAAACGACACCCAACCCGCCCACCATCAGCGCGCCGCGCAATAAAGTCTGAATGGATATTCGCAACATCGCCAAAACCCCCTGGGCGTGATCGATCGCCCTATAGTGCGCCGCAGCCTTTAATTCTACGTGAACGCTTATTTGTTAGCGTTGACGAATGCGCCCGTACGTGGTGTCCAGGGGTCCAGGCTTGCACATAGTTGTTCCATCCAGCTCCAACACGTTCCAGAAGTCCTGGATCGCTTCGGGAAGAATTCTCTTTCTGATCGCCATCAGCGGGCTCGGAGCAATTGGACTCGTCGTGCTATCGGCGCTCTGGGCGGGAGCCGAAAGCGACGCTGCGGCCCTTGATCGCCAGCGTCAGCTGGTAAATGCGCGCCTGCGCGAACAGGTCGATCAGGTCGCCCATGTCATCGGTCAGTTCGGCAACGGCTATCTCGCCCGCGTTTATCCCGCGTCCCGTTCGGCAGGTGTTTCCTCCAGCCTCGATACGGTTCTGACCGGGGCGGCCGGCAGCGCAATCAGCGAAACCGCAATGTCCGCCTTCGGATACGATCAGGCCTTTGTCGTCGACGAGAAGGCTCAGCTGAGCATGCTGACCGACGCGAAAACGGAAAAACGCTATCGCTGGATGAAGCCTCTGTTTTTGCCGCTCCTCAGGGATAGCCGTCTTACGGCACACCACACTCCGACGTTCAGCGACCGAATGCCATCCTCGCTGGAGAGCCGTCGGGCGAGCGCGGTTCGCCCCAACCATGCGCTGGCCAATCTGATGCGGTTGGAAGGCCGGCCGACGATCGTCGGCATCGTCACCATCAACGAAGCTCGCGACGGACAGCCGCAGCCGAAGCGGCAATTCCTGATCGTCGTGCGGTTTCTCGATGGTGCGGCCCTAGACGAGTTGAGCCGGCAGCAGGGCCTCAACGGCGCGCGCTTTGCCCGCACGGCCGATGCCGACGAAAATGAGGTCGCGTTCCAAATCGACGCGACGGCAAATGGTGAACCGATCGGCTTCATCGTATGGCGACCCGATCTTCCAGGTTCGCGGGTGATCGGCCGATTGATGCCGGCGCTTTCGATTGCCGCCCTGGTGATCGCCGTGCTGTTTTCGGTGCTGCTTGTGCGGCTGCGGAGCAGTCTCGGCGAATTGAAGAGAAGCGAGCTGCATGCAAGGCAGCTTGCCTTGCATGACGTGCTGACCGACCTTCCCAACCGCGCCCTGTTCGCCATACGGTTCGAGGAGTGCCTGACCGATACGCGGCATTCGACCGAGCGCTCGGCCGTCGCACTTCTCGACCTCGACCGCTTCAAAGCGGTGAACGACACGTTCGGCCATGCCGCCGGTGATGAACTCATCAGGATGGCCGCCGAGCGAATTCGGTCCGTCCTTCGCCCTGATGACACGCTCGCCCGGCTCGGGGGCGACGAATTTGCCCTGCTTCTGCGGGACATCAAGGATGACGACCAAATCCTGCTGTCCATATGCGACGCGATCGTTGCTGAACTTGGCAGGCCCTTCCCACTTCTGAGGGGCGAAGCGGTCGCCCGGGTCGGCGGTTCGATCGGCGTCACCATCGTGCCGGATGCCGGGCGAAATGCCGATGACGTCATGCGTTATGCCGACGTCGCACTTTACGAGGCAAAGATGGGCGGGAGAGGCCAGTGGCGCGTCTATTCCCCGTCCATGGACGGCGGCAGAAATGCGCGCGACATTCTCAAGAACGAATTGCGCGAAGTTCTGACCAAAGGCACGGCCCCCTCCGCTGGCAGTCCCCAACCTCGCCCGGGCGGCAGCAAGCCGGATTTCGGATCGCTCGAGGTCTATTACCAGACGGTGCATCGCGCCGAGGGCGGATATTCGGCTTCCGGCGCGGAGGCTCTCGTGCGCTGGCGTCACAGTCAGCGCGGACTGCTTACCCCCGCGAGCTTCATCCCCGCAGCCGAAGAGGGCGGTCTCATCGACGCCCTCGGTTTCTGGGTCTTGCGCGAAGCCTGCAAGGCCGCCTGCACATGGCCTGAAGACACCTTTGTGGCGGTCAACGTGTCACCGGCCCAGCTAAGAAGACCAAATTTCGCCGAGGAAGTCTTCGCCGTGCTTGAAGAGACCGGCCTGCCGCCATCCCGCCTCGAGCTCGAACTCACCGAGTCCTCGCTCATCGAGGATAATTCGGATGTCTATACGGTACTGAAATCACTGCGCAGCCGGGGCATTCAGATTTCCCTCGATGATTTCGGGACCGGCTTCTCATGCCTCAGCCATCTGGTGCGTTTCGACATCGACCGCATCAAGATCGATCGTTCCTTCGTCTCCCAGCTCGGCGCAAAAGCCAACGGTGCGGCCATCATCGGCGCGATCGTCACTCTCAGCCGTAATCTCGGCATCTCGACGACGGCAGAAGGGGTTGAAACCGAATATCAACGCGACTTTCTGACCGCCCTCGGCTGCACCGATCTCCAAGGCTATTTCTTCTCCAAACCAGTTCCTCTCCGCGAAATCGACGGCTTCGTCAAATCGGAGAGCGGCGGCGGATCACGGACGATCACATCGGGAGCCATTGCCTAAAAGCGCGTCGCAATCTTTCAGATTCGCTCCCTTAGATCTTGTTTTGCGCAATACTGCTGCCCAGTTTCGCGCGACATGCTTGAGAGCCTTCGATCTTTCACCACTCGGGAACTTTCGTTCCGGGCAGCGGTTGACGCCCGAAGATGAATGGAGGATCTGATGGGCGGGATCGGCGAGTGGCGGCACCTTTGCGTCGACATGCAGCGCATGTTTGCGGAAGAAACCCCATGGCACGTGCCCTGGATGGTTCGGATCTCTCCACAGATCGAGGAGCTTGCTGGCCGGCATCCGTCCCGGACGATTTTTACCCGCTTCGTCCCGCCCCAGCATCCGGATGCGATGCCGGGAAAATGGCGCGACTATTACCAGAAATGGTGGATGATGACGGGCGAGCACCTCCCGCCTGAGCTCGTCGACCTGGCTACCTCCCTGGCCTCGCTTGTTCCGCCGGCGCGATACTTCGACAAACGCACCTATTCGCCCTGGATCGACGGCCGCCTCCATAAGACTCTTCAGTCGGAGCGGGTCGACACCCTTGTGATCACCGGCGGGGAAACGGATGTCTGCGTGCTCGCCACGACGCTTGGCGCCATCGATCTTGCCTATCGCGTCATCGTGCTGAAGGACGCCGTCTGCAGCAGCGCCGACGACACTTATGACGCGTCGCTGGAACTGCTGCACGATCGATTTTCTGTCCAGCTGGAACTCATGGAGACGGATGAGTTCTTGAGCGACCTCGGCTAAGAAAGTTTCGAGCAGTGGTAAAAGAGTAAAGCGCCTCGCATGAATTAAATTTGATGCGACGCGCTTAGGTCAGCAACAAGCCGGCAACGCCGGCGAGCGTGGCAATACCGCTCACGACTCCCAGCCGAACCACATAGCTCAAGCTTCCCGCGATCGCCGCGAGAACGGTTTTCGCAAGAAGATTGGCGAAGGCGGCGACAGTGATCGCATGCGCGGCCGCATCCGCCGGCACGTTTGACGACGGGAGCTTCGCGATCGACAGGGTTATCGCGTCAAGATCGCCCAGGCCCGTGATGAAGGCGACGGCAACCAGCGACTGCGTTCCGAAATATGCCAACGCCGCGCGCGTCACGATGGTCATGACGGCGAGCAGAAGAGCAAAGCGCAAAACGACCATCACCTCCAACGGATTTTTCGGTGAAAAGTCGGGACCGTCGTCGGAGCGCGGCGAGAAGCCGGCGAGGCCGCCGCCGATGGCGAGCACGGCGGCAGCCGGTCCGAGGAATGCCGCAAGCTCCATCAGCACCGCTGGTGGTGCGATGACGCTGCAGATCAATAGCACCCGGCTCAAGGATACGGCCCCCGCCAGCATCGCTCCAGCCGAAAGCAGCGGCGATAGCGCCGACATCTGCTTCGATTGACGAGCGAAGGAAAGTGTCAGGGCCGTCGAGGAGACGATACCGCCGCAGGCACCGTCAGCAGCAGTCCGGCCCTGGCGTCGCTGAGCTTGATCGTCACATAGCCCGCAAATGAAACCGCTGCCACGAATATGGTCAGCATCCACAGCTCGAAGGGATTGATCATTTGCCAGGGATCGACGGCCCCATTCCACCCACAGCGGCGCTCGTGATTGTAGGGCGAGGATGAGAGGGAGCAGTTGCTCCTAGCGGGTCTTCTGCGGATTTTGGCTACCGGTTCGCACCCCGGCTTCTGCCGCTTCCAGAGCGGCGCTGAACAGCTGCAGCGCGAACTCCTTTGCTGCCTTTTCGTCGTCTGCACAGAGCTTCAACGGCGAGCACCTCTCCTTCAGATTGCGAATGAGCTTTCGGCGAAGCCTGAAAACCAGATGCGGATCCGTTTTTGCGAGAAGCTCCTGCAGGCAGGTGACGGCAACCACTTCGAACATCAAAAGCCTGCCTTCGACTTCGCCTTGCGAAGGAATGGGAAAGCGCTCACCGCCCCGCTTTAAATCTCGCTCTGTCGAAAGCATCTAAAGCCTCCAAACCGATGATAGGCCTCCGCTCGCTGAAATTCCATATCGCAAGTCCACGGCCACCCTTATGTGAAGAAGCAGCTTATAAGGTCTAAATCAGTCTCGCTTTGACGAAGGTCAAGCCGGGGTGGAGCTGTTCGGCCCACGAGCCGGGAAAAGCTCTAGTCGATGGCAAAAGCGGCGCGGCCTGACAGTTTCCGGACAAGGATTCCAAAGAAGATGTGCGGAGATTCGACGAGCACCGGAAGCTCTTTCGGCTTGAGCGAACCGACTTCCCACCAATCAGAGTGCTTCTGCAACATTTCCCAGGCGTGGTGGCGTTCGCCGCGCCAGATTTCCGTATCGGGAAATTCCTCAAACTTTCCTTCGGCGATGACGCTCGTCCAGCCTCTGCCCACGCGCTTATCCACCTGAAGGCAGACCTTGTGGTTTTCCCGCATCCATTCCAGTTTGCGGCCGGGCATCGAAAAACAGTATGCGACGCCTTTTTCGTAAGAGAAATAGATCGGCACGACATATGGTTGGCCGTCTTTGCAGCAGGCCAGATGCCCAAATCGTGCTTCTTCCAGCATGGCATAGCATTCAGCCAGCGTGAATTCCCGTAAACCCAATGACATGAGACGCTCCTCTCGACTGATCGAGGAGTCACTCTAGGCCAACGCTCATTTCGCGCATTGATAAAGAGCAATTTCGCCTTGGATCGATCATGCCCGGCTGAGGGCTTAAGCATCGAAGTCGTGACAGGAGGAACCAGCATGAGTCGGCGGCGCTCCCTGTCCAGCCTAAGAGGAACGCCTCTCATCCGCCAGGCGAGCACAGGTCGCGCAGTAGGGCGTGTAGGGAATAGCATCCAGTCGGGCGGTCTCGATGGGGGCGAGACAGCTGACACAGCGTCCGAACGTCCCGTGTTTCAGACGCTCAAGGGCTGCGTCAATCAGCTGGATTTGCGCACCCGCTTCCCTTCGCATTTCCATCAGCACCTGATCGTTTTCGAGCTGGGTAACGCGATCTTCGCTATCCGGGTCCAGCGCGGTGCCGAGATCGGCGTCGATCGCCGACAGCCGGCGTTGCAGGTCCGCTTTCGCGGTTTTCAGTTTGTCTTCCAGATCTTCGTGCTTCACCGATCGCTTCCCGGGAACGGGCGGCCCATGCCGGCCTCTGCCAGTCCATTCAACCGACCGACAGTCGGTTATCGAACAGTGGCGGTCACTCTACGGCCGTCGGGGAATGCTGCATTGATCCGCGTCAATGCGTGCTTGCGAGACGTTCGATTTGAGGCATATCAATGCGCAATTCCGGCAGAGCGCCAGAGTATGGGTATCAGACACCCACTCTCTGCTGTGGAGTACACCATGAAACGCCATATCTTTCTTCCACTCCTCACCTATCCGGATGCGACATCGGAATTCATGGTCGCCAACGCCGTCGCCCTTGCGCGTCACATGCAGGCGACGCTGACGGTCTGTGCGGTCGAGATTACCATTCCCCACGTCTCCAATACGCTGTCCTCGCTGATCATCGATGCGGCACAGATGGCGCGGGAGGCCGGAGCGCTAAGCCGCAAGCGCGCTTCGGTGCTGACGCAGAAGGCAGTGGACGAGGCAAAGGCAGCTTCCGTCGACCTGCGTACGCGCGAGATCAAGGTTGAGGAGCCCTTCGTCGTCGAAGCGCTGGCAGAAGCCGCGCGCGCCTACGATCTCGTGCTTCTGGAACTGGCGGCACTGTCCCGTCCGATCGTCGAGGCGGTGCTGTTCGGATCCGGTCGGCCGCTCATCCTTTATCCGCCCGCGCCTTTCGGCGGCCGGATGGATCACATCGCCATCGCCTGGGACGGCAGCCGCGCCGCCGCGCGGGCCGCCCACGACGCCTCGGCCTTCCTGGAGCGGGCGTCCAAGGTCTTCCTGCTCTCCGTCATGGACGAGAAGCCGGTGACATACGAGTCAGGCGATTATCTCATCGAGAATATGCTCAAGAGCGGCGTGAAGGCGGAGGCATCACGGCTGCGCGCCCGCGGCGAGCCGGTCGGAGAAGTATTGCAGAGCAAGGCCTGCGAAATGCGGGCGGACCTTCTCGTCATGGGCGGCTTCGGCCATTCGCGCCTGCGTGAATTCGTGCTCGGCGGTGCCACGCGGGCCGTGCTGACCAACATCACCCTGCCTGTCCTGCTGTCGCATTGAGGCTCCGGGTACGGTGTTCGAGAACCGGCTTCGGAACTGGCGGCGCCCGGATCGCATTGTCGATACCGGTAAGGCCGCGGAACCGATCACAGAGGCCGGCGAAGCCAAGGCCATGGCGCTGGCGAAACGGTCGAGGCGCATCCGCCGATGGCGTGGCCCGCATGACGTCAAAGATGAGCTGCGGCGCTGACAAAAATGCGGACATCCGCCGCAGTCTTTTGCGAACGTCCCCGCGGCCCCCCTGCAGGAAAAGCCGCGGCTACGGGCAGGCTATGCGGCGGACTGCTCCGCCGCTGCGGATGCCTGTCCTGCGATATCGAGCACCATGCGGCCCTCGATCGTTCCCGCCTTAAGGCCGGCGAAAATATCGTTGACGTCGTCGAGCGGCACCTTGCCGATCTCGGCCCGGATCCGGCCGTCCGCGGCAAAGGCAAGCGCTTCGTCGAGGTCGCGGCGCGTTCCGACGATCGAACCGCGGACTGTGATGCGCTTCAGCACGACATCGAAGATCGGTGTCGGAAAATTGCCCGGCGGCAAACCGACGAGGCTGACGGTACCCTTGCGACGCACCATGCCGAGAGCCTGGGAGAAGGCCGGTGGCGAGACGGCGGTGACAAGAACGCCATGCGCGCCGCCGCTCGTCGCCTTCAGCACCGTCTCCAGCGTATCCTCGGAAAGCGCGTTCAGCGCGAGATCGGCGCCGACATGGCGGGCGAGTTCGAGCTTGGCGGCTGCGATATCAAGGGCGATGACCTTGAGACCCATGGCCTTGGCATATTGGATCGCGACATGGCCGAGGCCGCCGACGCCTGAAATCGCCACCCACTCACCGGGCCGCGCCTCGGTTTCCTTCAGTCCCTTGTAAGTCGTCACGCCGGCGCAGAGGATCGGCGCGATCTCGGCGAAATCGACACGGGCGGGCAGGCGGGCGGCGAAGGCGGCCGAGGCGATGACATATTCGGCAAAGCCGCCGTTGCAGCTGTAGCCGGTATTGTGCTGGTGCTCGCAAAGGGTTTCCCAGCCGGTTTCGCAATATTCGCAACGCAGGCATGCATCATGCAGCCAGGCAACGCCGACAGCATCGCCTTCCTTGAATTCGGTGACGCCGGGACCGAGGGCGGCGACAATGCCGGCTGCTTCGTGCCCGGGGATGAACGGAGGCATTGGCTTGATTGGCCAATCGCCCTCTGCGGCATGCAGATCGGTATGGCATACGCCGCAGGCGACGACCTCCACCAGAATTTCGCCCGCGCCTGGGACAGGGACTGGCACGCATTCGATTGCGAGCGGCTTGCCGAATTCGCGCACCACCGCCGCCTTCATCATCTTGCTCGGCATGATCTTTATCCCTTCACCATGTTTGTCCGGCGCGGATGATGCATGGCGCGTGCGCCTCGCACATTGACCCATCGCAAGGAAAAAGGCGGAAGATCGGGCCGATTCGTGCCCGAGCTTGACGTCGATCAAAGCGTGCTTCGCCTTCGGGGATCATCCTGCCCGTGTCCCGCATCCGATAGCGAGAAGAGAGTAGGATCATGCCATTCAAGACCATATTGAATATTATCGGCGTCAATCAGGGCGCCGACGACATCCGTTCGGCTGTCGAACTTTGCCGGCAGGCAAAGGCCCATCTTTCCGTGCTGGTGGTTTCGCTTATCTCTCCGCCGCCGATCGCCGGCTACGGAGAAATCGTCCTGAATTCCTGGCTGGAGGAGCGCCGGAGCGATGTCGCAAGGCTCGAAGAGCAGGCGGCGAAGATAGGGGCTCTGCTCGAGCCGCAGGGCATTTCCTTCGGCGTCGAGACACTCTATGCCGAACTTGGTTGGGCCGATACGCAGATCGGCGAACGGGCGCGTTATGCGGATCTGGTGCTGATCGGCAGCCGTGCCCGCAGCGACGAGGCCCTCGGCCGATCCGCCCTGGAAGGCGCGCTTTTCCAATCGACGGCGCCGGTCTTCCTGACGCCGGCGGGCCATGCATCAACGCTTGAACCGCGCAGCGTCATGATCGCCTGGGATTCGCGGGACGAGGCAGGGCGCGCGATCCGTGCGGCGATGGAACTGCTGGTCCAGGCCGACATGGTCGATATCACCATTGTCGATCCGCAGGCTTCGACCAACGCCAACGGCGAGGAACCGGGCGCCGATATCGCCGCCTATCTCGCACGGCATGGCGTCAGGGCAACCCTCCAGGTGCTGGCGAGCGGCGGCCGGACGGTGGGCGAGGTGCTATGCCGTCATGCCCGCGACATCGGCGCCGAGATGATCGTCATGGGCGCTTACCGCCACTCGCGCATGCGCGAGCGCATCTTCGGCGGGGTCACCCGCTTTATGCTCGAGAACGCCGATCGTCCGCTCTTTCTCGCGCATTGAATGCGCAATATGCTCCGGCCGGCGTTTCCGGGAAGGGGCGCCGCAGATGAGGAGGAACTGATGAAGGCAATGATCCTCGAAGCGACCGGGTCACCTCTTCGTCCGGTCGAGCGGCCCGATCCCGTGCCGGGAAAGGGAGAATTGATGCTGAGGGTGGAGGCCTGCGCCGTCTGCAGGACGGATCTCCAGGTATGCGACGGCGACCTTGCCAGCCCGAAGCTTCCGCTCGTTCCCGGCCATGAGAGGGCATCGTCGAAGCGGTCGGGCAGGGAGTCTCCACGTTGCGGATCGGACAAAGGGTCGGCGTAGCCTGGCTCGGCAATACGTGCGGCGGCTGCTCCTTCTGCCGCAACGGAGAGGAGAACCTTTGCGACCAGCCGCAATTTACCGGCTACACGCGCGATGGCGGTTTCGCCACCCATGTCGTCGCAGATGCCGATTATGCCTTCGCACTGGACGAGCTGGCTGATCCCGTCGCGCTCGCGCCGCTGCTCTGCGCCGGTCTCATAGGATGGCGTTCATTGAAGAAAGCTGGCGACGGCATGAGGATCGGGCTGTACGGGTTCGGCGCGGCCGCTCATATCATCACCCAGGTCTGCGTCTGGCAGGGCCGCGACGTCTACGCGTTTTCGAGGGCAGGCGATGATACGGCTCGCCGTTTCGCCCTCAGCCTCGGCGCGGTCTGGGCGGGAGGCTCTGACGAGCGTCCGCCCGTCATGCTCGATGCAGCCATCATCTTCGCTCCGGTCGGAGCGCTCGTGCCGGCCGCCTTGAAGGCGGTGCGAAAGGGAGGCAGGGTCGTCTGCGGAGGCATTCATATGAGCGATATCCCAGAGATGCCCTATGCCTTGATCTGGGGCGAAAGAAGCGTGGTTTCGGTGGCAAATCTCACCCGTGGCGACGCGGAGGAATTCTTTCCCGTTGCCCGTCAGGCAGGCGTCAAGACGCACACGACCGGCTATTCGCTTGCCGACGCCAACCGGGCGCTCGACGATCTGCGCACCGGCCGGTTGAGCGGGGCGGCCGTTCTTACGCCATGAATGGCGAAGCGGCTTTTGCGGGAATCGTCGCGGCTCCTCGCCCGCCTGCGCCTGCAGATCGACGGGACGTCCCGGACGTCAGTCCCGCCGCAGCGTCTTGCCGGATTCCGCATCGAACAGATGAAGCTTGCCCGGCCGGGCCGCTATCGTCACGACCTGCCCCGGCTCGAAATCGTGACGTTCGGACAACACCGCGACAAGCTCGCCGGACCCGTAGCGCAGAAACACCATCGTCTCGTGGCCGGTGGGTTCGGTGACGTTGACGGTGGTCTCCAGGCCGCCCGGGATGAGAGACAGATGTTCGGGCCGCACGCCGAGAAGCACGGCCTGTCCATCGGACGCCTCCGGCGTGAAACCGAGTGCAATCTCGTCGCCGGTCTCGGTGACGAAGACCGCACCATCGGCCTTATAGCGACCTTTCAGCAGATTCATCGACGGCGAGCCGATGAAAGTCGCCACGAACGTATTGCGCGGACGATCGTAGAGCTCCAGGGGCGTTCCGGTCTGCTCGATCTTGCCGCCCTGCATGACCACGATCTTGTCGGCCATGGTCATCGCCTCGACCTGGTCATGGGTGACGTAGATCGTCGTGGTCCTCAGCCTTTGGTGGAGCTCCTTGATCTCTTTGCGCATCTGCACGCGCAGCTTGGCATCAAGATTCGACAGGGGCTCGTCGAACAGGAAGACCTGCGGCGACCGGACGATGGCGCGTCCCATCGCCACGCGTTGCCGCTGGCCGCCGGAAAGCTGGCGCGGATAGCGGTCAAGATAGGGCACGAGGTCGAGGGTTTCGGCCGCCGCCTGCAGCCGTTGTTTGATGACATCGGCCGGCTGCTTCTGCAGGCGCAGCGCAAAGACCATGTTTTCGGCAACGGTCTTGTGCGGATAGAGCGCGTAGCTCTGGAAGACCATCGCAATGTCGCGGTCCTTCGGCGGCAGATTGTTGACGACCTTTCCGCCGATCGAGATGGTGCCGCCTGTGATGCTTTCGAGGCCGGCGACCATGCGCAGCAAGGTCGACTTGCCGCAGCCGGACGGGCCGACCAGCACCACGAACTCGCCGTCGCGAATTTCGATATCGACGCCGTGCAGGATGTTTAGGGCGCCGTAGGCCTTACGCGCCTCCGAAATATTAACCTCAGCCATATTCCTCCCAATCGCTTTCCGGCCACCCCAGGGGCGGCCCAAGGGATATGCATCGCGTAACAATATCCACGGGCATTGGGCTCGAGGCAACCGCGTTGCGCCGCTGCCCGAGAGACCGTGAGACCTCCTCCATGAAACGTTTCATTTCTTATTGACTTTTGCCGCTTGCCGTCTAATGCTCGATGGCGAGACCGAGAGGAGCGGTTTCAAGCAAGAATTATGAAACGTTTCATTTTCTTGCTTACCAGATAGTTCTGCACGAAACCAGTCCAAAAATCGGACCGGAACCAGTTCGGAGAGACCGGCTGGCGGCAGCCCAACGAAGCGTGGAGGAGGAAGACATGAAAGTCGAAATATACGATGCACTGATGCGCCGTCAGGCAAGCCGCCGCGACGTATTGCGCGGAACGGCGAGTGCGGCAGCACTACTCGGCCTGTCAGGCGCGGTCGGCGGAATTCCCGGCATGGCGTTCGCTGCCGATGATCTGCGCGCCCAGATCCTGCAGATACCGGGCGTCGGCAAGGGCTCGCCGACGGACGCAGACTGGCAGAAGGTCGGCGAACTCTGCCTGGGCCCGACCAAGGCCAATGTCAAGCAGGGCGAATTCGCCGGTGTCGAGCTGACCTTCATGGGGCTCAACAACCAGAATCTGCACAACTTCCTGTTCCGCGGCTTCCTGAAGCCTTGGGAAGCCTATACCGGCGCCAAGATCAATTGGATCGACCTTGCGCAAGCCGACTACAATGCCCGCCTTCAGCAGTCGATTGCGACCGGCACTGTCGATTTCGACATTCTGGAAATGGGCGCCCCCTTCGAAGGCGACACAGCCGGACGCGGGCTTCTGGACGAGATGCCCGACTGGGCGGCAAAGCAGATCGAAGCCGACGACCTGGTGAGCTACCTGAAGCCCCCGGTCGGCACCTGGGACGGCAAGACCTATCGCGTGACGATCGACGGCGACTGCCACACCTTCGCTTACCGCAAGGATTACTTCGGCGAAGGCTCGATCAGCGGCATGGCCGAACCGCCGAAGACCTGGCAGGAGGTCAACGCAGCATCCAAGGCGCTGATCGGCAAAACCGACCCGCTGACGGGCCAGCCGGCCTACGGCTACCTCGATCCGCTGAAGGGCTGGGGCGGGTTCGGTTTCTATTTCATCGAGAACCGCGCGACCGCCTATGCCAAATATCCGGGCGACCCGGCCTGGCTGTTCGATCCTGACAACATGAAGCCGCTGGTCAATAATCCCGCATGGGTCCAGGCCATCCAGGACGTACTGGATCTGATCGCGGCCAAGGCCTATCCGGCCGATCAGATCAATGCCGACCCCGGCACCACGGCCTTCTCGCAGTTCCTGGCGGGCACCGGTGCAATGCTGATGTGGTGGGGCGACGTCGGTTCCGGCGCGCGCACCTCGGACACCTCGGTCGTCGGCGACGTCGTCGGCTTCGGCATCAACCGCGGCTCCAACCGCGTCTACAACCGCAAGACCGGTCAATGGGAAGAAAAGTATAACGAAGCCCCCAACATGGCCTATCTCGGCTGGGGCATCTACGTCACCAAGCGGGTCTCCAGCGACGAGAAAAAACGCAAGGCGGCCTGGTCCGCCGCCGCCCATCTCGGCGGCAAGGATCTGTCGCTATGGACGTCGGCCTATCCGTCCGGCTTCCAGCCCTACCGTCAGTCCAACTTCAACTACGACGAATGGGAAAAGGCAGGCTACGACCGCGCTTATATCGAGGACTATCTCGGTTCGAACGCCGACAGCTACAACCACCCGAACGCCGCGATCGAACCGCGCATCCCCGGTATCTTCCAGTATTACTCCGTGGCCGAGGACGAATTGGCGAAGGGCTTTGCCGGACAGTACAAGTCGGCGCAGGAAACCGCCGATGCGATTGCAGCCGCCTGGGAAAAGATCACCGACCAGATCGGCCGCGACAGCCAGCTGAAACTCTATCGGGCGAGCCTTGGGCTCTGATCCACTGACCAAACGCGCCGGCGCATCGAAAGCGATTCCGCCGGCGCCTTTCTATCCGGGCGAGGAATATCATGTCGACAGTCGAAGGCGACCTGCTGCACACGGTCGAAGCCGGCTCCATTTCCGCGAGCCGCCGTTTCTGGGGCCGCGCGGCTCTGTGGCTCAGCGCCGCATGGTTCATAGCGTCCTTTGTCTTGCAGGGGGTCCATGAACTGGGCTGGACCGAATGGGGTTTTGCGAACTGGCGACCCGTCCTCTATGCATATTTCCTCTGGGCCGCGGTTCTTTGCGTCACGCGCGTCGTCATTTACGGCGAGGCCGGCAAGAAAGCGCTTTTTGTTCTGCCGGCCGCGCTTTTCGTCGTGTCGATGGTGGTCTTCCCACTGCTCTTTGCGCTCTGGATCGGCTTTTCCGATTGGAATCTCGCCTCTTCCGCCGGGCGGCGTTTTAACGGGCTCGACAATGTGCGACGGATGATCGCCGACCCGTTCTATGCCAACGCCTTGCTCAACATGATCCTTTATTCCCTGGCGATCGTTGTGGAATATGCGATCGCATTCGGCCTGGCGCTGCTCCTCAACCAGGAAATCCTTGCCCGAAAATTCTGGCGGGTCACCTTCCTCGTTCCCTTGATGCTGTCGCCGGTCGCGGTGAGCTGGATGGTCGGTAAATCGATGCTGGAGACCCGCTTCGGCCCGATCGCGCGCCTGGCCCGCTGGCTCGGCTGGGAAAATCCTTCGTTTTTCGGCGATCCGCTGACGGCGCGGTTGTCGATCATGATCATGGATGCCTGGACCTTCATTCCCTTCATGATGATCATGCTGCTCGCCGGCTTGCAGGCCCTGTCACGGGAGGTGCTGGAGGCGGCCGAAGTCGACGGCGCCACCCGCTGGCAGCGCTTCTGGCAGGTCATTTTCCCGCTGATGCTGCCGGTGTCGGTCACGGCGGTGATGATCCGCATCATCTTCAAGCTCAAGCTCGCCGACATCATCATTACCGTGACATCGGGAGGCCCGGGCGGGGCGACCGATTCCGTCACCAGTTTCATCTATCGCGAATACCGCGACCGTTCGAATGTCGGCTACGGGACGCTGCTTGCGCTCGTCTATCTGGTGATCATCGTCATTGGGATGACGGGGCTGATGAAGATTTCCGACCGCGTTGTGAAGCGGATGACAGGAAGGCTCTGATGGTTCGCATCGATTTCGAAAAATACGGGCGGGGCCAGCGCATTCGCTGGTGGGCCATGCGTTTTGCCGTCTACGGCCTGCTCGTCGTCTGGGCATGTGTCTGCATCTTCCCGCTGTTCTGGACGGTTTCGACCTCGTTCAAAACAGCCGCAGATGTCATGCGCGGCAATCTGATCCCCTGGTTCAATTTTACCCCCAGCTGGCTCGGCTGGCGCTCGCTCGGGCTCTCTCCCGATACGATTTCGCAGATATCCACGGTGCGCGACGAATTCATGCGCCGGCTCTGGAACAGCGTCATCATCTCGGTCACGGCATCCGCTCTTGCGGTCGTGCTCGGATCGCTGGCGGCCTATGGGCTCAGCCGCTTTTCCTACAAGTTCGGCCATATGCGCAATTCCGACATCTCCTTTTTCTTCCTGTCGCAGCTCATCATGCCGCCGGTCGTCCTCGCCCTGCCGTTCCTGGTTCTCTACAAGGAACTGGCGCTGCTCGACACTTATGCCGGCATGATCGCCGTCTATACGCTGATGGTCCTGCCGATCGTCGTCTGGATCATGCGCGACCAGTTCGCCACCATACCGGTGGAGCTCGAGGAGGCAGCCCTGGTCGACGGCCTGTCGGTCTGGGGCGCGTTTGCCCGCATCATCGTGCCACTGGTTCTGCCGGGCATGGTGGCCGCCTTCCTGCTGGCGCTGATCCTGTGCTGGAACGAATATTTCTTCGCCGCGCTGCTGACCTCCACCAATACCAACACGCTGCCGGTGATGATCGCCAGCCAGACAGGCAGCCAGGGCATCAACTGGTGGTCGATGGCCGCCCTTTCCACCGCCGGAATCCTGCCGCTGGTCGTCGTCGGCGTCGTGCTGGAAAAGCATATCATCGCCGGGATGACCGCGGGCGCCGTAAAATAGCTGCGGGATGTGAGACATGGCGAAGATGCCGACAGTCAAGGACGTGGCCGAACATGCGGGCGTATCCGTGGGAACGGTTTCGCGCGTGTTGTCGGGCGAAGCCGCGGTCAAACCGGTGCTGCGCGAAAAGGTCAACAACGCCATTTCGGCGCTGGGCTACCGGCCGAACGTCACCGCAAGAGCGCTGCGCACCAGCAGGACCGACGTCATCGGCCTCGTCGTTCCCGACATCACCAATCCCTTTTTTGCGCAGCTTGCGGCAAGCATCGAGCGTGCGGCGCTCGAATGCGGGCACAGCCTGATGCTGGCAAGCTCGCATAACGACAGCGAGGCGGAGCAGAGCCACGTTTCGGCCTTTCTCGACCGGGCGGTGCGAGGCATCATCGTCGTGGCTTCGAGCGACGGTTCCGGACTTGAGCTGCCGGCTTCGGTCCCAGTTATATCGCTCGACCGGCGCTTCGGCACCTTTCCCCTGGTGTCGACCAACCATGCGCAGGCGGCCACTCTGATTGCCGATCATCTCTATGGGCTGGGGCACCGGCGCATTGCCTATATTGCCGGGCCGACCGACACCGAGGCAGGGCGGATACGCAAGGAGGCCTTTGTCAGCCGCATGGACGGATTCGCCAAAACCGGCGAGGCCGTTGACCTGGAAATCGCTTACGGCAGGTTCGACTACGAGTCCGGCGAAAGAATTGCCCGTAACCTGCTTTCGCGCCGGGCGCAGGACCGGCCGACGGCGATCGCGGCCGCCAGCGACCAGCAGGCGATCGGCGCATTACGCGCGGCCCGGGACCTCAAGATCGACGTGCCGCGAAAACTATCCGTCACCGGTTTCGATGACATTTCGCTCGCCAATCTGGTGGTGCCGCGGCTGACGACCGTACGCCAGCCGGCCGACATGCTGGCACGGCGCGCGGTCAGCCTTCTGCTGGCGGAGCCGCCGGGCACGGCAGACGAAACGGTCGACGGATCGCTGATCGTGCGCGGTTCCAGCGGCCCATGCCCGCAACCCAAGGCGGATATGACAGGACATACCAATTGAGGCACGGCCGGTGCTCCGGCGACGAGAGAAGGATGGAAGACCAATGCTCAAAGGAATTCGGGCCGAGCTCAACGGCGACATACTGCAAGCACTTAGCAACATGGGACACGGCGACTATCTCGTCATCTCCGACATGAATTTTCCATCGGATTCAATTGCCCGCCAGACGCGTCTCGGTAAATTGCTGACCATGGAAAACATTCCCGCGCCGCAGGCAATCGACGCGGTCCTGTCGGTCTTGCCGCTGGACACACCGATCCAGCCGTCGGTGGGCCGCATGGAAGTGATCGGCAAGCCCGATGAAATTCCGCCGATTCAGCAGGAAGTCCAGGCGATTGTCGATCGCGCCGAGGGCAAGCCGTCGCCGATGTATCCTGTCGAGCGCATGGCCTTCTACGACATAGCCAAGAAGGCCTATTGCGTGATCGCAACGGGGGAACTGCGGTTCTATGGATGTTTCCTGCTGACCAAGGGCGTCATTCCGGCGGAGGAGGCGGTCCGATGAGCGAGAAAAGCGGGATCGTCATTTTAGGCATTTTTGCCGCCGACACTGCCTATAAGGCAAAGCGCCTGCCCCATATTGCCGAGACGCTGATGGGCTCCGGGTTCACGCTTGGGCCGGGAGGCAAAGGGTCCAATCAGGCAGTTGCCGCGGCAAAGGCGGGCGGCAAGGTGACCTTCATCTCACGGGTCGGCAACGACCCGTTCGGCGCGATGGCGCTTTCAGCCTATGCGGAGGCGGGCGTCAAAGCCAATGTGATGAAGATGGACGGCGTTTCCAGCGGCGCCGCCTTCATCTTCGTCGACGAGGTGAGCGGCGACAATGCCATCATCGTCGCGCCGGGCGCGGCGGGCCTCATCGGCATCGAGGATGTCGATGCGAACCGGGCGGAGATCGAAAGCGCCGCCATCTTCATGACCCAGCTCGAACAGCCGCTCAAGGCCGCTATGCATGGATTGTCGATGGCGAAAAGGGCAGGGGCGACGACGATCTTCAACCCGGCGCCCGCGCGGGCGATCCCGGACAGCATCTACGGCCTGTGTGATTTCATCGTCCCCAATGAAGTCGAAGCAGCGGAATTGGTGGGCCATACGATCGAAACCGATGAGCAGGCACGTGCAGCGGCTCGCACACTGGTCGATCGAGGAGCGCAAGCGGTGATCATTACGCTCGGCGCACGCGGGGCATACTATCACGCCGCCGGGCAGAGCGAATTCGTCCCCGCATTTGCCGCGGGAAATGTCGTTGACACAACCGGAGCCGGCGACGCGTTTCTCGGCGGGTTCGCGACGGCGATTTCCGAAGGACAGGCGCCGATCGAAGCCGTCCGTTTCGGCTGCGCGACCGCTGCCATCGCGGTCACACGCCCGGGCACCGCCCCCGCCATGCCTTCACGCGCCGAGATCGACACACTGCTGCGGTCGGCATGAGCGACGAATGCGAGGAACCCGAAGGAGCAGCGAAGCCACCACCTCCGCTGAAACCGTCAATCCAGTCTTGCGGTAAAGACGTAGCCGACGCCGCGCACTGCCTTGATGAATTGGGGCTTCTTCGGGTCCGTCTCGATCTTGCGTCGCAGCCGGACGATCTGGGCATCGATCGTCCGGTCGAAGGCTTCGAGGTTTCGGCCCCTGGTCAGGTCCATCAACACGTCGCGGGTCAGGACCCGGCCGGCATGGCGCACGAAGGTCGTCAGCATATCGAATTCGCCGGTCGTCAGTTCGATCTCCGTGCCCACGGGGTCGAGCAGCTGGCGGCGGCTGAGATTGAGTTTCCAGTCCTCGAAGCCGATGATCTCCTCGCCGGCCGCTTCGGCGTTGCGCGCGGGAGGTTGCCGGCGGCGCAGGATCGATTTCAGGCGCGCATGAACTTCCCGGAGGTGGAAGGGCTTGGCGATATAATCGTCGGCGCCGACCTCCAGACCGACAATTCGGTCGACGACGTCGTCGCGGCCCGTTAGCATCATAATCGGCACATCGGACTGGGCGCGGATTTCGCGGGCAAGGTCAAGGCCGTCCGCGCCGCCCGGAAGAACGAGGTCGAGCAGAACGGCGTCGAAATTCTGCTGGCGCAGGCGCACGCGCATTTCGGTGCCGTCGGCCGCGGAAGAGACCGTATAACCCTCGTCCTCGAAATAGCGCGTCAACATCTGGCGAATGCGCGGGTCGTCGTCGACGACGAGAAGATGCGCGTCATGCTGCGGTGCTGCCATTGTCCATCCGCCAAGCCGTTGCTCGTTACAGATCGTATCCAATGGCACTGTCTTTAACATGCCGCTCAAGCCGGTGTCACCAGCACGTGGTCCGTTGTCCTCATCGGAAGCGGGAACCGATCCGGCCGAGATCATCCAGATTGGGCGTCGTGCAACGGATGGTGAGCCGCCGGCATTGGCACCGGGCTTTCCGAGATTTGCCAGGCGCAGAGCCATCTACGGACATCATTGGCGGTGATCCGAAGCGTGTCGCCGCTCGCAGAGGCGAGGCGACGCGCGGCGATCTGGCAGAACGTGTCGACGTGCTGACGAAGGCGGAGTTCCGTTGCCCGCGGCGGCGACGCCACCGACAGCAGGGCGCGTCGCGAGACCACGAGGGTCTTGATCTCAGGCCCGAAGCGCACCTCGATGCGACCCGATTTGTCTTTGACGTCCAGGCTTGCTGTGACGATTTCATAGGGCATTTTATCGCTCCGGATCATTGGCTCGTCGTCGCGGCTGCCGCCAGATTTCTCTGCAAGCTAAGGGCCAGGCTGAAAGATGCTTTGACCTCGATCAAGTGAAGAGGCCGAGGCGATCCACGCCGAACATCGCGCTGTGGTCAAATATCCGGATGTTTCCTGGCTGAGACCTCATCATTGATTTGGGACAAGGAAGCCGGCGCGGCTGGAGGTCATAAAGCATCCTGCTCTTGAAAAGGGATGCGACAATGTCCGATGATCTGATCGCCAAATACGGCGATGCGCGACTTCCGCGTTATACGAGTTACCCGACGGCGCCGGCTTTTTCAGCCGCCGTGGGGCCGGATGAATATGCAGGTGGCATCGCCGATATCGCCAACGCCGGCCCAGTTTCGGTTTATCTCCACGTCCCGTTCTGCCGTTCGATGTGCTGGTACTGCGGCTGCCACACGACCATCACCCGGCAAGACGCTCCGGTCGCCGACTATCTTGACGTGATGAAGGAGGAGATCGAGCTCGTCTCCTTTGCGGCTGGCAACGACGTGCCCGTCAAGAACGTGCATTTCGGCGGCGGCACGCCGACGATCATGAAACCGCAGGAATTTTCCGCTCTGATGGCAAAGCTCCGGAGCGCCTTCGCCTTCGAGGCGGATGCCGGCGTCGCCGTCGAGATCGATCCGCGCACGTTAGCTGCCCCCATGATCGATGCGCTCGCCGAAAACGGTATCGACCGCGCCAGCCTCGGCGTTCAGAGCTTCGATCCGATCGTGCAGGCCTCCATCAATCGTCTACAGTCCTTCGAGCAGACGGAGACGGCGGTCGTCGGCCTGCGGTCGGCCGGCGTGAGCAGCATCAACTTCGACCTGATTTATGGCCTTCCGAAACAGACTGTCCAATCCTGCGTCGAAACAGTTCGGTTGGCGGCAAGGCTGCGTCCCGAACGTTTCGCCGTTTTCGGTTACGCCCACATACCCGCCTTCAAGAAGCATCAGCGCCTGATCGACGAAAGCACGCTGCCGGACGCAAAACAGCGCAACGAGCAGGCGGAAGCCATCGCCGAGGAGCTGCAGAAGACCGGATATCAGCGCATCGGGCTCGATCACTTTGCACTGCCCGACGATCAGCTGGCGCTTGCCGCGCGCAACGGCGCGATGAGAAGAAACTTCCAGGGCTATACCACGGATGATTGCGACAGCCTGATCGGTCTCGGTGCATCTGCGATCGGGCGGCTGCCGGCCGGTTATATGCAGAACCACGTGCCTCTCTGCCTCTATGCGGAGCGGGTTGCCTCCGGCGTCCTGCCGACCGCCAAGGGATATCTTCTCAGCGAAGAGGACAAGCTTCGGGCGAAGATCATCGAGAGGCTGATGTGCGATTTCGAAGCCGATCTCGGCACGTTGAGCAACGGATCGGGTTTCGACGCCGGCTTCCTTGTCGAGCGCAACGATCGTCTCGGCGAGCTTATGGCCGACGGCGTCGTGACGATCAGCGGTGAGCGGATTGTCGTATCCCAGGATGCACGCTTCATGGTCCGTGCCGTTGCGGCGGCATTCGACGCCTATTTCGGCTCGCCCGGACGCACGCACAGCAAGGCAGCCTGATGGTCGCCCGAAATGGGCGGCGGATTTTCGTGACAACAAAGAACATCAAGCCACGCCGGAGGCGCCAGTCGGGTGGCTCCGGCCTGTTCGCTCATGCCCTCAGGCGGTGAGGTTTCGATAGATCGCAGGCAGTGCGCCCGGGAGGTTCGAAAGCTCCGAGATCACGGCAAAGCCCGTATCCGAATTCGCAAATCGCAATCGGACAGCGGATCCCGATGCCGCGACGTTCAGCTCCTGATTGACGTCACGGCCGTCGGCTGCTGTCGCTCGGAGGACCCGGACGGCTCATTGAAATGCAGCTCGATCTCGGCGGGCGGCCGGTCCAGCGTCTCGTTGGCGGCCGCGCAGGCCGCCTGAAGGAGCCGTGTCGCGAGGTTGCCTACCGAGCACCACATGATCGACGGCTCTCGCCCACTGCGCCTGCGAGACAAACAGCCGCCACGAAAGCAATCGTCATGGGCTTGAACATCATGGCTCTCCATTGTGCGGGATGGCGCGCAAGCGCGGCCATCCGCGCCTGCCGTTGATCACTGGGTGATGTGGGTGAGCTCGGCATCGAGCCGCTTGCGCACCATGTTCGGCACCTTTGCGATCTTGACCGCTTCGATGTTGGCCGGGCTGTCGCCGACCTGGATCAGGGCAACCATGCCCATGCCGGCATGCGGCGTGCATTTCAGGACATAGGCGCCCGGAACATCGAATTTCGCCTGATATGGTTCGTTCGGTTTGGACTTGAATTCGGCAACGCCATCCGGAATGAGGCCTTTGAAGGTCTCGACATTGTGGCTCTTATCGGTGGGAACGAAGGTGACGGTGTCGCCGGGGGCGATCTTCAGGAAGCCGGGCTCGAACACCATCGCGCCGTCCGAGCCCTTGTTGAGCATCTGAACCTGGTGGTCGGCGGCCATCAACGGCGCTGCCGAGGCAATCAAGGCTGCCGCTGCAGCGATCAGACCGAATTTCAAACGCATTTGCCATCTCCTGTTCTGCGAGGCTCGATCAGCCTCATGAATCTGTTTTAGGAGATGCCGGAACTGGGTTCTTTGACGCCCGTCAAATTCGGGGAAAAAGCCGACGATCCGAAATTTCAGCTGCTTGCCCAGCGCTATGGCCGCCCGCGAGCGATGCAGGAATGACCGGAGAACACGCACGCTCCTAGAACGTCGGCGCTGCGGGAGCATTCGGATGGCCGCAAATCCGAGCTCACTTCGCGTCGAGAAGCTCGCGGAGCTTCAACGCCAGTTCCCTTGCGGTATAGGGCTTGCGCAGCCACCTTGCGCCGGGAACGATGCCTTTGCCCACGAGACCCGGCTCGGAATATCCCGAGGTAAACAGAACGGCGATGTCGGGCCGCAAGATGCGCACTTCTCGTGCCAGTTCGTCACCCGTCATCCCGCCCGGCATCACGATGTCGGTAAACAGGAGCGCGATGTCGGGATTTACCCTGAGGAGATCGAGGGCGCGGTGGCCGTTCTCGGCTTCGCACACCATATAGCCCATCGAAGCGAGCCTGGCGACGGCCACGCGGCGTACGCGGGGGTCATCTTCGACCACCAACACCATCTCGTCCCCGCGCGGCAGCTGGCTCTCGCCGGCGCCATGATCCGGCGCGGATTCATGAGGCTTTGCCCCGTTGACGGCCGGCAGATAGATTCTGACCGTCGTGCCGCGTCCGACCTCGCTGTAAAGCTGGAGGTGCCCGCCGGATTGCTTGACGAAACCATAAACCATGCTGAGCCCGAGACCTGTTCCCGAGCCGACTTCCTTCGTGGTGAAAAAAGGTTCGATCGCGCGCTTCCTGACCTCCTCGGTCATGCCGGCGCCGGTATCCGTCATTGCAATGAGGACGAAGTTGCCGCTGCGCACCTCCGGATACATTTTTGCATAGTCGGCATCGAGATGGACGCGCGAAATCGTCGTCGTCAGACTGCCGCCTTTCGGCATGGCGTCTCTCGCGTTCAAGGCGATGTTCAAAATGGCGTTTTGAAGCTGCGAGCTGTCGACGAGGACGTCGAGGCCCGACCCGTCGATGACGGTCGACAGCTTGATATCTTCGCCGAGCGTTCGCCGCAGCAGATCCGCAAAGCCGGTGACGAGCTGCCCGAGATCGGCATGCTTGGGATTCAACGGCTGGCGCCGGCCGAAGGCCAGCAGTTGGCCCGTCAGGATCGCGCCGTCCTGTGCGGCGGCCTGGGCCTCCCTCAGAATGTCGCGAAGGCTGCCGGGCGGCAGCTTGTCCTCGATCATTTCGAGATTGCCGCTGATGACGGTCAGCAGATTGTTGAAGTCATGCGCGAGACCTCCTGTCAGCTGTCCGATCGCCTCCATCTTCTGCGCCTGGCGAAGATCCTCCTCGATCCTGAAACGGCTCGTCAGATCCCGGACGAAACCGGTGAAGATGCGCTCACCGTTGGCTGTCGCCTCGCCGACATGCAGTTCCATTGGGAATTGCGTGCCGTCGGCCCGCTGGCCCGTTACCACGCGCCCATAGCCGATGATGCGCTTCTCGCCCGTTTCGAGATAATGGTCGATATAGCCGTCGTGAGCGTCGCGGTAGGGGTTCGGCATCAGGTTGCTGACGTTGCGGCCGCAGATCTGCTCCGCCGGCATTCCGAACAGCTTCTCGGCAGCCTTGCTGAACGACAGCACTGTTCCCTTATGGTCGATCACCACCATCGCGTCAGGGACGGTATCGAGGATCGAGCTGAGATGCGCTTCGCGGGATTTGACCGCTTCCTGAGCCCGCTTCAGCGCGCTGACGTCGCTGTTCGTCTGTATGACGGCAAGCTCGCCGTCCGGCAGACTGACCAGCACGCAGCGAGACGCGACATAGATGTCGTGGCCGCTCTTGTGGCGATGAACGATCTCGCCCTGCCAGAAGCCGCGCGCCTTCAGTTGGTCGCGGATATGTTCCGCCGGTTCGGGAAATTTCGTCGCCAGCAGGTCGTAGACCTGCTCGCCGACCGCTTCTTCCCTTGCCCAGCCATACATGTTCTCGCAGCCGATGGACCAGTGCGTGATCGTCCCATCGAAACGATGGACCAGGATATCTGCGCCGTCGAGCACGTGCACCATGGCATCCAGCTCCTGCGGCGATGCGGTTCTGGGTGACACGAGGCGATGGGGCATGAACGTCGATCCTGCGGCTTGTTGCATCAGTGCAGGTTGACCCTATGACAGGAATCCTCCGAAAAATCATCAGCGTCGCCCGACAACTGTACCAGCCGGGCGAGATTGACGATCTTGAGGTCGTGCCTGCCCTCGGGAACAACGATGTTGCGCGAGGCAAGTTTCGTAATCGTGCGGGACACTGTCTCGATGGTCAGGCCGAGATGATCCGCAATGTCCTGGCGGTTCATCGGGACGCGCAGCAGACCCTGGCGCGGCTGCGAGTTTCGGCGGGATGCAAGCTTGACGATGAAGCTGCAGAGGCGCTCCTCGGCGCTCTTCTTCGACAGCAGCACCATCTGTTCATGCGCAGCGGCCGCCTCCTGGCAGAGCAGCGAGATATAGGCCGGGCCGAGCGCATTCGACCGAGCGACCTCTTCGTGGAAACTCTTGCGCGATATCCGGCGGATCTTGCATTCAGTGACGGCCTCGGCCGTGAAGAGGAATTCGTTTTGCAACGAGGCGCCGATGAGATCGCCAGCGAAATGAAACGCGGTGATCACGCGGCGACCTTCGCCGATGATGCGGTGCAGGCGGACGACGCCTTCTTCCACCTGGAAGAGATGGTTGGCCTTATCGCCCTCCCAGCAAATCGCCTTGCCGGCTGCGACGGGCTCGGCCGCCGAACGCACAAAAAGCGATGACAACGATTCGCCGGCATGAAGGGCTTCTAAGGTCTTGTCGGCATTGTCGAACGCGTGGTTGTTCTGCATCAGCATCGTCGTGTCCCCCTGTAGCGATAGGTGCAGTAGAAAGCCGCTGCGTCACACAGGAATGAGCAGACGGTGCCAAAGGGTGAAAGTTTGTAACAGTGTGTAACAGCTGCGGTTCGTCCGCCGCTTCCAGTCCGCTTGTTGATGTAGATCAAGGAGCCGTTCCCGGCTTCATGACAGTCCTGCCTCGAAATCCGAGAAAGCCGGCCGCGAGGCGGTCGTCTGTGCACTGGGGACGACATCATGAATTACACGACGGAAACGATGGTGGTCGCGGTCGCAGCGTTTCTAGCGCTGCTCGCAGCCGCATTCGCGCATGATCATCTCTTTGCGGTTCATATGGGCATACTTTCCCTCTGCCTGGTTGCGGGAACCCTGCTGCTTGTGAGGAAGGTCGACTTCGCACCGGCGGATCCACGGCGGAAAGTCGACCTCTCAGGCTATTTCGACGAGGTGATCCGCTACGGCCTGATCGCCACGGTATTCTGGGGCGTGGTCGGCTTCCTGGTCGGCGTCGTAGTTGCGTTGCAGCTGGCCTTTCCCGACTTCAACATCGCGCCCTATCTCAATTTCGGCCGGCTGCGGCCGGTTCATACATCGGCCGTTATCTTCGCCTTCGGCGGCAACGCGCTGATCATGACGTCGTTCTACGTGGTGCAGCGCACCTGTCGCGCGCGCCTCTTCGGCGGCAGCCTCGCCTGGTTCGTCTTCTGGGGCTACCAGCTCTTCATCGTCATGGCGGCAACCGGCTATGTTCTGGGCATCACCCAGGCGCGCGAATATGCCGAGCCTGAATGGTATGTCGATCTCTGGCTGACCATCGTCTGGATTGCCTATCTCGCCGTTTATCTCGGAACGATCCTGAAGCGCAAAGAGCCGCATATCTATGTGGCGAACTGGTTCTATCTCGGCTTCATCGTCACCATCGCAATGCTGCACGTGGTCAACAATCTGGCGGTTCCGGCCTCGTTCCTCGGTTCGAAGAGCTATTCGCTCTTCTCCGGTGTCCAGGACGCGCTGACCCAATGGTGGTACGGCCATAACGCCGTCGGCTTCTTCCTCACCGCCGGCTTCCTCGGCATGATGTACTATTTCGTGCCTAAGCAGGCCAACCGGCCGGTCTATTCCTACCGGCTGTCGATCATTCACTTCTGGACCCTGATCTTCATGTATATCTGGGCCGGCCCGCATCATCTGCATTACACGGCGCTGCCCGATTGGGCGCAGACGCTCGGCATGGTCTTCTCGGTCATGCTCTGGATGCCCTCCTGGGGCGGCATGATCAACGGTCTGATGACCCTTTCGGGCGCCTGGGACAAGATCCGCACCGACCCGATCATCCGGATGATGATCGTCGCCATCGCCTTTTACGGCATGTCGACCTTCGAAGGCCCCATGATGTCGGTCAAGGCGGTCAATTCGCTCAGCCACTATACCGAATGGACGATCGGCCACGTGCACTCGGGTGCTCTCGGCTGGGTGGGTATGATCACCTTCGGAGCGATCTACTATCTGACGCCGAAACTGTGGGGGCGCGAGCGTCTCTACAGCCTGCGGATGGTCAACTGGCACTTCTGGCTCGCAACGCTCAGCATCGTGATCTACGCCGCCGTGCTCTGGGTCGCCGGCATCCAGCAGGGGCTGATGTGGCGCGAATACAATTCCCAGGGCTTCCTCGTCTATTCCTTCGCGGAAACGGTCGCGGCGATGATCCCCTACTACGTGCTGCGTGCGGTCGGCGGAGCGCTCTACCTGGCGGGCGGCCTCGTCATGGCCTGGAACGTCTTCATGACGATCCGCGGTCAGCTGCGCGACGAAGCGGCAATCCCGACCACTTTCGTGCCCCAGGCACAGCCTGCCGAATGAGGTGAGACATGGCATCGCTACTTGATAAACATAAGATCCTCGAGAAGAACGCGACGCTTCTTCTGGTCGGCTCGCTGCTGGTCGTCAGCATCGGCGGCATCGTTGAAATCGCACCGCTGTTCTACCTTCAGAACACGATCGAGAAAGTGGAAGGCATGCGGCCCTACACGCCGCTCGAGCTCGCCGGACGGAATGTCTACATCCGCGAAGGCTGCTATCTCTGCCACAGCCAGATGATCCGGCCGTTCCGCGATGAAGTCGAACGTTACGGCCATTACTCGCTCGCCGCGGAATCGATGTACGACCATCCGTTCCAGTGGGGATCGAAGCGGACAGGGCCGGACCTTGCCCGCGTCGGCGCACGCTACTCGAACGAATGGCACGTCCAGCATCTGGCAGATCCGCGCGCCGTCGTGCCGGAATCCATCATGCCAAGCTATGCCTTTCTCAAGGAGCAGGAGGTGACGGTCAAGGATGTCGGGATGGACCTCAAGGCCAATGAGGACGTGGGCGTGCCCTACAACGACGACATGCTGGCGAATGCCGAGGCCGACATGAGGGCTCAGGCCGATCCAAATGCGGACACGGCGGCCCTGCTTGCGCGCTATCCGAAGGCGAAGGTCGGCGATTTCGACGGCGACCCGGCCAGGCTGACCGAAATGGACGCCCTGGTGTCCTACCTGCAGATGCTTGGAACGCTGGTCGATTTCTCGACCTATGACGACGCGACCGGCTACCGGTGAGGGGATCCATGGAAACCTATACTGCAATGAGACACTTCGCCGACAGCTGGGGCCTCCTGGCAATGGCGGCATTCTTCGTCGGCGCGGTCGTATTCACCCTTCGCCCAGGCAGCAAACAGACGGCGAAAGAAGCCGCCGATATTCCCTTGAAGGACGATTGAGATGTCGGAAAAACATATCGATGATTTGAGCGGCGTCGAAACGACCGGACATGAATGGGACGGCATCCGCGAGCTCAACAATCCGATGCCCCGCTGGTGGGTCTGGACCTTCTACGTCACGATCTTATGGGCGATCGGCTACGCCATCGCCTATCCGGCAATCCCGATGATCACCTCCGCCACGAAAGGTTATTTCGGCTACTCGACGCGCGCCGAACTGCAGCAGGACCTCGATCTCGCCAAGGCATCCCAGACGAAGTTCCATGATCTGATCGCGGCCAAGACGGTGCAGGAAATCGACGCGGATCCGGCTTTGCGTGAATTCGCCATCGCCGGCGGCGCGTCGGCATTCAAGGTCAATTGCGCGCCCTGCCACGGCTCGGGCGCGAGCGGCGGCCCGGGATTCCCGAATCTCAACGACGATGACTGGCTGTGGGGCGGGGACCTCGATGCCATTCAGACCACGATCGCTCATGGGATCCGCTTCGACGGCGATACGGAGAGCCAGGCTTCCGAGATGCCGGCCTTTACCGATGTTCTTCAACCCATCCAGATGAAACAGGTCGCCGCCTATGTCTGGGGACTAACCAATACGCCCTCCGATCCCGCGCTCCCGGAGGCGGGAAAGCAGGTCTTCATCGACAACTGCGCCGTATGTCACGGTGAAGAGGCCAAAGGCAAGACGGAAATGGGCGCGCCGGATCTCGCCGACGCCATCTGGCTGAAGGCGCGCGGCGAAGACGCCATCCTTCGTCAGGTGGCCTCTCCCAAGCACGGCGTCATGCCGGGCTGGGCGGGACGTCTCGGCGACACGACGGTCAAGGAGCTGACCATTTTCGTCCATTCGCTGGGCGGCGGGACGTAAGGAGAAAGCCATGACAGTTCATGACCACAATCCAATCCTCGGTCTCTACGGCACGCCGCGAGCCACCATCCGTTCGCGTGTCTCGGCGCGCGCTACACCGATACCTCCGTCTGCCGAGCAGGACGACCCGGCAAAAATCGGCAATTCGATCGTAAGTTTGACCAGTCTCAAAGATCACAAGGAGACGAGTCGGTAGTGTCAGTTCCTGTCGAGGACGTCCCAGCGGTGTTTCTCCCCCGCTGTCCTCCGGCCACGCCCTTACCCCAGGCGTGGCCTTTTCGCTTCCGGAAAGGTCTTTCTTGATCTGCATCAAGGAACGGATGTGCCGCGGATGGGACAAGAGCGGCTGAAACCGGACAGGTCCCATGAATCTTTATACCGCTCCCGATCCAAACGACATCGAGCGCGTCAGCGTCGAGCCGGTCAATGCCCGGCGCAACCGCCAGCCTCTCTATGCGCCGCGCAAGAAGATTTTTCCAAAGCGCGCCGAGGGGCGATTCCGCCGGTTCAAATGGATCGTGATGCTGATCACGCTCGGCATTTACTACCTCGCGCCGTGGATCCGTTGGGATCGCGGTCCCTTTGCACCTGACCAGGCAATCCTCATCGACCTCTCCTCGCGACGCTTCTTCTTTTTCTTCATCGAGATCTGGCCGCAGGAATTTTACTATGTTGCGGGGCTGCTGGTCATGGCCGGGTTCGGCCTCTTTCTCGTCACCGCTGCGGTCGGCCGCGCCTGGTGCGGCTACGCCTGTCCGCAGACCGTCTGGGTCGATCTTTTTCTTGTCGTCGAACGCGCCATCGAAGGCGATCGTAACGCGCGGATGAAGCTCGACGCTGGCCCCTTCACCTTCGGCAAGATCAGGAAGCGGGTGACCAAGCATGCGATCTGGCTGCTGATCGGCGTGGCCACTGGCGGAGCATGGATCTTCTATTTTGCCGACGCGCCGAGCCTGGCAGCGTCGCTGTTGACCGGCAGTGCTCCTGCCCCTGCCTATGCCACGATCGCCATTCTGACCGCCACGACCTATGTTCTCGGCGGTCTCATGCGCGAGCAGGTGTGCACCTATATGTGTCCGTGGCCGCGCATCCAAGGCGCCATGCTCGACGAGAATTCGCTTGTGGTCACCTATAATGACTGGCGGGGCGAGCAGCGGTCGCGCCACACCAAGAAGGCCCAGGCCAAGGGCCTGCCGGTCGGCGATTGCGTGGATTGTAATGCCTGCGTCGCGGTCTGCCCGATGGGGATCGACATTCGCGACGGCCAGCAGATGGAATGCATCACCTGCGCCCTCTGCATCGACGCCTGTGACGGCGTCATGGACAAGCTGGGAAAGCCGCGCGGCCTGATCGCCTATGCGACGCTCAGCGAATATTCGAGCAACATGTCGCTTGCTACGGACGGAGGGCGGACAGCCATCCAGCCCTCCAAGGTCCGAAACGACGATGGAAGCTTCATCCCGGCGGTCCGGCATTTCGACTGGCGCATCATCTTTCGCCCCAGAATCATTTTCTACGCCGTTGTTTGGGCATCGATTGGCATCGCCATGGTCGTCCATCTCGCTTTCCGCGAACGGCTCGAGCTCAACGTCGTCCACGACCGCAATCCTCAATATGTTCTGGAAAGCGACGGTTCAATCCGCAACGGCTATACGCTGCGCGTCCTCAACATGGTGCCGACGCCGCGGGACGTCACCATCATCCTCGTCGGGCTGGAGGGGGGCACAATGCGCATTCCCGAATTCGGCCGGCAGGATGGCCGCAGCTTCACTGTCCACGCCGAACCCGACGCGGCCACGACGCTCAAGGTCTTCGTCACCCGCAAGCCCGACGGAGCCGAGATCAATGAATTCCTCTTCGTCATCGAGGATACGGGCCATGCCGACCGGGCGACCTATCGCGCGGCGTTCAATGCACCGGGAGACGGGAAATGAAGGCTTCCACTCATGGTTTTACCGGCTGGCACATGCTGCTTGCGATCTCGGCATTCTTCGCCGTGGTGATCGCCATCAACGTCACCATGGCCGTCTATGCCTCGTCCAGCTGGAGCGGCCTGGTTGTGGAAAATACTTATGTGGCCAGCCAGCAATTCAATGGCAAGGCGGCAGCGATGAAGGCGATGGCCGCCTCAGGCGTCGAGGGCGCTCTCTCCCTCAAGGGCAGCGCGATCCGCTACGAGATCCACGGCAAGGGGGGCGCGCCTGCGATCATCGACGATGTCACGCTGAACTTCAGACGGCCCGTCGGCGATCATGAGGATTTCAGCCTGACGTTGCGCAAGACCGGCGGGGGACGGTTCGAAGCCGATCATGAGGTCGCCGATGGCGACTGGATCGTCGAAGCTATATCGAGGCGGAACGGCGTGGTCATCATGCACGAGGCCAAGCGCTTCGATACCGCGGAGTTCGGCCAATGACCTGCTGCTCGATGGATACGGAAAGCGTTCTCGCCCTCAGCGCGACATCCTCCAGCGCCGAGGAAGTCCGCCTTGCCAGCCATCCGCTCGGGGCCGGATTGCACCAGCTCGACCTCAGCGTACCCGACATTCATTGCGGCGGCTGCATATCGACCATCGAAAGCGCGCTGTCGGCGCTCGCCTTTGTCCGGAAAGCACGGGTCAATCTCACCGCCAGACGGGTTAGCTGCGTCTATCAGGAGGAGATCGACGGGCGGACGACCGATCCTTCCGAAATGCTCGCGGTGGTCAATGCGGCCGGATACCGCGCGCATCTCATCACGTCGACGGCGCCCGAAACCGACAGGATCCGGAACCAGCTGCTGCTGGCGATCGGCGTCTCCGGCTTTGCCGCCGCGAACATCATGCTGCTCTCGGTGTCGGTCTGGTCGGGCGCCGATGCGGCGACGCGCGACATGTTTCACTGGATCTCGGCGATGATCGCGGCGCCCGCGCTGGTCTATGCAGGACGCTTCTTCTTCAAATCGGCCTGGAACGCGCTGAAACGTGGGCGCACCAACATGGACGTTCCGATCTCGCTTGCCGTGGCGCTCTCTTATGCCGTCTCCTTGTGGGAGACCATGCATCATGGTGAACATGCCTGGTTCGACGCTTCGGTGTCCCTGCTGTTCTTCCTGCTGATCGGCAGAACCCTCGATCATGTAATGCGGGAAAAGGCGCGCGCGGCGATCAACGGGCTTGCGAGACTGGCGCCGCGTGGGGCGCTCTTGATGATGCCGGACGGATCGCGGCACTACGTCGCGGTGGAAGAGATCGCGGTCGGAGATGACATCGCGATTGCGGCCGGCGAACGTGTTCCCGTCGACGGCAAAGTCGTCAGCGGCGAGAGCGACGTCGACCTCTCCATCGTCACCGGCGAGAGCAGCCCGGTCGCTGTCGCCGCAGGCAGCGCGGTGAATTCGGGTGCGATGAACTTGACCGGCTCGCTCGTTCTGCGGGCGACGAAAGTGGCGAGGGATTCGCTTCTTTCGGAGATCATCGGCCTGATGGAAGCGGCCGAGGGTGGCAGGGTTCGCTATCGCCGGATCGCCGATCGGGCCGCAGCACTCTATTCCCCGGCCGTGCACCTTTTGGCGCTCGCCTCCTTCCTCGCCTGGGGCTTGTGTGGCGGCGACTGGAAACAGGCTATGCTGGTCGCGGTCGCGGTGCTGATCATTACCTGCCCCTGCGCATTGGGTCTTGCCGTGCCCGTCGTCCAGGTGGTCGCCGCCGGCGAGCTTTTCCGCAATGGCATCATGGTCAAGGACGGTTCGGCCCTCGAAAGGCTGGCCGAGGCGGATATCGTGGCCTTCGACAAGACCGGCACGCTGACGATGGGCCGGCCCCGCCTCGTGCGGGCCGAAAGGATCGACGCGGACAATACCGCCATCGCCTGCGCATTGGCGGCACATTCACGCCATCCCCTTTCCCAGGCTCTGGTGCGGGACATGGAGCCTGTTTCCTCCGTCGCCTTCGACAGGGTCACGGAGATCCCCGGCGGGGGACTGGAAGCCCGGAAAGGAGCGGACGTCTACCGGCTGGGCAACCGGGCCTTTGCCTGCGGAACGGCCTTCACGCCCGGGGCCGAAAGCCCGTTTTCGGAAGTGGTCCTGTCGAAGAACGGCGCCGATCTCGCCCGTTTCCTGTTCGACGACACGCTTCGCCCGGGCGCGGCCTCGGCCGTCCGCCAGCTTGCCGCAACCGGCCTTGAAACGCTGATGATTTCAGGCGACAGGCAGACCGTCGTCGACAATACGGCGCAAGCTCTCGGTATCGACATGGCCATGGGCGCTTTGGCGCCGAAACAGAAGGTCGAGGAATGCCGGAAGCTGAGCGCCGAAGGCCACCGCGTGCTCATGATCGGCGACGGCATCAACGACGCTCCCGCGCTTGCCGCCGCGCATGTCTCGATGGCGCCTGCCACGGCATCCGACATCGGCAGGCAGGCCGCCGACCTCGTCTTTTTCCACGACCGGATTGATGCCGTCCCGGAAGCGATCGCCGTTGCGCGACGATCCGCCAGCCTCATTCGGCAGAACTTTGCCCTCGCCATCGGTTACAACGTGCTGGCGGTGCCGATCGCGATCGCCGGACTGGCGACGCCGCTGATCGCGGCGGTGGCCATGTCGACATCGTCGATCATCGTCGTGACGAACGCGCTCCGGTTGAACGCCTTCGGCGACCGGCCCGGCCTGCCGACCGTGGCGCGCGCCCGCGAGAATGCGGAGGTCAAAACCGCATGAACATGCTGATCTATCTGATACCGATCGCGCTGCTGATGGGAGGAATGGGCCTGCTGGCGTTCCTCTGGTCGCTGAAAAGCGGCCAGTACGACGATCTTGAGGGCGCCGCCTGGCGAATCCTCGACGAGGACGAGACCGATCGGAAAAAATCTTGAACCGCACACAGGCCAACGAAAGGACGACCGATGCTTGCGAAAAATCCCATACTTTTGCGGTCTGATCTGTTCGACAGCCTGGACGAGGCGACGATAGAAGACTTTGCCGCCACGGCTCAGTTCCGGAGCTTCGCACCGGACGAGCGGATCATCGCCGAGGGCGAGCAGGGTTCCTTCGTCTATTGCGTCATGCGCGGCTTCGTGCGGCTTTCAAAGTCGGAGACCGCCGGGCGCGAGGCAGATATCTGCATCTGCGAGCCGGGCGACACGTTCGGCGAATATCTGCTGTCGGGAGGCGGCGCCTACGCCTATAGCGCGTGGTCAGCAGACGGGGCGGAGGTCGCGTTGTTCGAACTTTCGCAATTGCGGGCGCTCACCGACCGATATCCCGTCATGCATCACAACGTCATGCGCATCATGACCCGGCATCTGCTCGGCGCGATGGATTGCATTGCGGGAGCCCGGCTGCACACGGCCGCCCAGCGTGTTGCAAATTACCTCGCCAGCCGGTGCCCGGCGTCAGCATCGCAGGCCACGTTTCGGCTGCCGTACCGGAAGAGAATTCTGGCCGGCAAACTGGGGCTTGCGCCCGAAGCCCTCTCGCGGGCTTTCGCCGCGCTTGTTCCTGCAGGGGTCGAAGTCAGAGGCAAGGTCGTCCTGGTCGACAGCGTCGATCTGCTGCGCAAAGCGTGTTGACCTCGAAAGCAGGGCGGTAACAGCGCCGGAATTTGACCGGCGTCAATGTGGCGATCGCTTGCTCCGTTATGTTCAGGCGCAAAAGGCACCTGGACGTCATGCTTATCTGGATTGTTTTTGCGGTCATCGCGACTGCCGTCATCGCCTCCCTTCTTCATCCGCTTGCTTCGAGCCCGGCCCGCATCGACCGTGGCGCCGACGACGCATGCCGGGTCTATAGAGACAGCTTTGCGAACTCGACGGGGAGGTGGAGACGAACCAGCTCGGGCGCAACGAGTACGAATATGCCCGTGCCGAAGTTGCACGGCTATTCAGGGCAAGCGAACAGCAGCCTGAGGACCGCCGGAAACTGCCGCATGCGCGCCGATGGGCGAAGCTCGCCATCGTCGCAGTTCTTCCGCTCGCGAAGCCGCTGACCGCCTTGGCGCGGGAGCCTCGCATGACAGTTCAAGGAGATTCGAGATGACGCGCAAGCAGAAGCGCCTTGCGGTGATCGCGGGCGGGATGGGTTTCATCCTTGCGGCGGTGCTGTTGGTGATGTTCGCCTTCAGCCAGTCGGTGGCCTATTTCTACATGCCGGCGGATCTGGCCAAGACCCCGGTGGCGCCGGAGACCCGCATCCGGCTCGGCGGGCTGGTGGGCGCGGGCAGCGTCGTGCGCGGCACCGGCTCGACGGTGGAATTTACAGTCACCGACGGCAGCACCAATGCGGTCAAGGTCCAATATACCGGCATCCTTCCGGATCTGTTCCGCGAGGGCCAGGGTGTGGTCACCGAAGGCATGTTTGCGTCAGGCACGAACGTCTTTGTCGCCGACACCGTGCTCGCCAAGCATGACGAGACCTATATGCCGAAGGAGGTGGCCGACCGGCTGAAGGCGCAGGGGCTGTGGCAGGAAGGCCAAGGGGGACAAAACCAGCGGAAGGAGGCGAAGGCGACGCCATGATCATCGAGATCGGCCATTACGCCCTGGTGCTGGCGCTGGCGACGGCGCTGATCGTCTCGATCGTGCCTGTCATCGGTGCGCGCCGCCATGACCGGGCGATGATGGCCGGAACAGATTGACGAAGATCAAAGCAATCCGACCGGCCGGCCTCTAGCATATTCTGACGATAATCATGAGCAGTGAGGCAGCGACCATGCAAGCAAGGGATATAATGACCACGAATGTGGTTTCGATCAGCCCTGATGTCAGCGTACGTCATGCGGTCGCGATGATGTTGCAAAACCACGTCAGCGGCCTTCCCGTCGTTGACGATCATGGACGCGTCTGCGGCATGGTCACGGAAGGCGATCTGCTGTTACGCCGGGAAGTTCGTTTTGCGCCCCGTCACGCGCGCGCACCGGAATTGATCTCCGAAATCGATCTCGAACGCTATATCGGCAGCAACGGATGGTGCGTCGCCGACATCATGTCCCAGGATGTCATCGTCGCGCGGCCGGACAGCGAAGTCTCCGATATCGCCGAAAGCCTGCAGGTGCACCGCATCAAGCGGCTGCCGATCGTCGAAGACGAACGTCTGGTCGGAATCGTCAGCCGAAGGGATATTTTGCGAGTCATCGCCGAGGCTCCGACGACGGTATTGCCGCGAGAAGACGATGCCATCCGGCTGGCGGTGCGCACCCGGCTCAGATCAGATCTCGGTCTCACCCCGCAAAAGGTGCAGGTGTCCGTCCGCAACGGCCAGGTGACGGTCGACGGCCAGGTGGAATCCGAGCTCAAGCGCAGGGCGATCAAGGTTCTCGTCGAAGGGCTTGGCGGCATCGCCGGCTACAAGGATTGCCTGCTGGTGTCGCCGGTTCACAGCCAGGATTGAAGGCTCGGGTCGCATTGGCGCGCCGTCATCGCGCCAAGTGACGAGGAGGCTTGCTCGATCTATCAAGATCGAGCAAGCCGTCTGTCAACTTCCCTGTTTGACACGGAAAATCCCGACTCGCCTTTTGACATTCGCCCGGTTGCCGGGCTCCAATCTTCGATGGAAAGCAATCACGTCGACGGCGTGTTCCTGTCATGCAGCCGGCGGGCCTCGGCCAGCACGCTGATCTGTCGCAGCGTTTGCGGGACAACCAAATTCTGAAAGCTGCGATCACGACCAGCAAAGCGGGCGACTTGCGCCGAACTTGACGGAGATCAAATACCGACCGGCTGGTCCCATGTATCGCTTGGGCCATGCAAAAGGAGCATGTGATGGATTTCGAAGCATTTTTCAAAAACGAGCTGGACGGGCTTCATGCCGAGGGCCGCTACCGCGTTTTTGCCGATCTCGAGCGTCACCGCGGCAACTTTCCGCGCGCGACGCGCCATACGGCCGA
>NZ_LYPL01000023.1 GCF_001662075.1 Rhizobium bangladeshense | reverse complement strand
GCCAGTTCGAGCGCGCCCGCCATCAGGACCGGGTGCGCAAGCTCAGGGCGATGCTCGACCAGCGCGGCATTCCGCATATGCACAATCCCAGCCATATCGTGCCTGTCATGGTCGGCGATGCCGCCAAATGCAAATGGATCTCCGACCTGCTGCTCGACAATTGCGGCGTCTACGTCCAGCCGATCAACTATCCGACCGTGCCGAAGAAGACCGAGCGGCTGCGCATCACCCCGACACCGCTGCATTCCGACGCCGATATCGCCCATCTCGTCGAGGCGCTGCATTCGCTCTGGTCGCGCTGCGCGCTGGCAAGGCACGTCGCCTGATTCTCTAATATTGCCCTGTTCGAATCGCGGCCAGAATCTCCATCCGAGGTCTGGCCGCGATTGGTTTTGCGGCCGTGAGCCTTCGCCCCTAAACCTCTTTTTGCCCTGAACAGTCCCACCCCGGCGCTGGCGAGTGAGACGTGTCTATTGGTCTCGAGGACCGATAAGCTTCCGTGCGCTTGCTTTTCACCGTGCAGCAGCATCTTCGACGGCCTTTCGAATTGAATGAGAAAACCTTTTCTCACTTGACACAAGCATTGGTAAAAGCTTTTCTCAAGCCACTTCAGAAGGAGGACGCTCTGAACCTGACGGGAGGAAAAAGAGGCAGGATCACCATCCATGAGGTGGCGTCGGCGGCCGGGGTGAGTATTTCGACGGCGTCGAAGGCGCTCAACGATACCGGCCGGATGGGGGCGGAAACACGCGAGCGGGTGAAGCGGATCGCCGGCGAAATCGGCTATCGGCCGAATGCGCTGGCCAGAGGTCTGCTCAGCAAGCGCAGCTTTACCATCGGACTGCTGACGAATGACACTTATGGCCGTTTCACGCTGCCTGTGATGGCGGGCATTTCGGATGCTCTCGTCGATCATGGGGTTTCGGTTTTCCTGTGCGCCATCGAAGACGATCCGGCGCTCGCCCAGACCCATGTCGATGCGATGCTGGACAAGCAGGTCGACGGCATCATTGCGACGGGCAAGCGGCTGGACCGGCGTCTGCCGGTCGATCTGTCGAATTTGCATGTGCCCGTCGTCTACGCCTTCACCGAGGGGACGCAGAACAGCGTTACCTTCCGTTCGGACGATGAACAGGGTGCGAGACTGGCGGTCGAATGGCTGCTCAAGACCGGGCGGCGGCGGATTGCACATATCACCGGACCGGAGGAGTTTTTTTCGGTGCGGGAGCGTGCCGGCGCCTATCATCAGGTGGCGGGCCATCGCGAGCCGGTGCTTTACGGCGTCTGGTCTGAAAGCTGGGGCCATGACGCTGTGGAGCAGCTTTGGAAGAGGCCGGGCGAAAAACCGGACGCGCTCTTCTGCGGCAACGACCAGATCGCCCGCGGAGCGGTGGATGCGCTGCGCGAGCGCGGCATCAAGGTGCCGCAGGACGTTTCGGTCATCGGCTTCGACAATTGGGAGATTGTCGCGGCTCAGACGCGGCCGCCGCTGACGACGGTGGATATGGAACTGAAAGAGCTCGGGCGGCAGGCCGGATTGACGGTGCTGGCGCTTGCGGAAGGACGGCCGGTCGAGCCGGGTGTCAGGAAATTGCCGTGCCGGCTCGTCGTCCGGCAGTCATGCGGGGCTAAAGCCCCAGGGAATGAGATCGAGGAATGAGACCAAGAGAATGAGCGAAGGCGCGAGGAGATGCGCCATATTGGGAGGAATGTCATGATCAAGCGTCTACTGGCGGCGACCGGCATCGCTACCTTATGCCTGGTGTCGGCTGCGTCGGCTGCGGAAAATGTCGAAATGTGGGTTCGCTCGGGGATCGGCGACGCTTTCAAGAAGGTCGTCGAAGCCTATAATTCCAGCCATGAGAACAAGGTCGTGATGACCGAAGTGCCGTTCTCCGAACTGGTGCAGAAATATGCAACCGCGATCGCCGGCGGGCAGGCACCCGACGCGCTGTCGATGGATCTCATCTACAACCCCGCCTTCGCCGCGGCCGGCCAGCTGGAAGACCTGACGGATTGGGCAAAATCGCTTCCCTATTTCAATTCGCTGTCGCCGTCGCATGTCCGCCTCGGCACTTATCAGGACAAGGTCTACGGCCTGCCGCTCTCGGTCGAAACCTCGGTCTTTGCCTGGAACAAGGATCTCTACAAGAAGGCCGGTCTCGATCCGGAGAAAGCGCCGGCGAGCTGGGAGGAAATTACCGCCAACGCCGAGAAGATCCGGGCGCTGGGTGACGACACCTACGGCTTCTATTTCTCCGGCGGCGGCTGCGGCGGCTGCATGATCTTCACCTTCACGCCGCTCGTCTGGGGTGCCGGCGCCGACATCCTGTCGGCCGACAGCAAGACGGCGACGCTCGATACGCCTGAGATGCGCAAGGCTGTCGACATCTACCGCAACATGGTCAAGAAAGATCTGGTGCCGGCGGGTGCGGCCAGCGACAACGGCACGAACTTCCTGACCTTCACCAACGGCAAGATCGGTCAGCAAAGCCTCGGCGCCTTTGCCATCGGAACCTTGGTGACCCAGCATCCCGAGATCAATTTCGGCGTGACCCTCATTCCGGGCGTCGACGGCAAGCCTTCGTCCTTTGCCGGCGGCGACAACTTCGTCATCACCAAGGGAACGAAGAAGATCGACGCGGTGAAGGAGTTCCTCGAATATATCTATTCGATGGACGGCCAGAAAATCATGGCGAAATATGGCAGCCTGCCGACGCGCGGCGATATCGCCGACAAGGTGCTGGAGGGTCTCGATCCGCGTATGCAGGTCGGCCTCAAGGCGATCAGCGTTGCCAAGACGCCCTATACGCTGCAGTTCAACGACCTGATCAACAGCGCCAACGGCCCATGGGCAAGCTTCACCAATGCCGCAATCTTCGGCGACGACGTCGACGGCGCGTTTTCGAGCGCCCAGTCGGAAATGCAATCGATCATCGATAGCGGCCAGTAGACTCTCCCGTGGCCGCGGCCGGGGAGCGGTGGCAGCTTCCCGGCCAATTCCAACTGACAGATGCGGAGCGTTTCGATGACCGGTTCCGGCTCAGAGATACTATTGCCTCGGCGCAGGCGACGGCGCAGATCGAACTGGCGCGGCCTTGCCTATATCGCGCCTGCCATGGCGCTGGTCATCGTCTTCTTCATCATGCCGGTCCTGTTCACGGGATGGATGAGCCTGCACAACTGGCCGCTGATGGGGGCGTCGCGTTGGATCGGCTTCAACAACTATTACCGCATGGTCAACGACACCCGCTTTATGACGGCGCTGAATTTCACCGCCTATTACACTGTCATCGTCACCATCGCGATCTTCGCCGTCGCCTTTCCGCTCGCCATCTTCGTCGAAAAGGAACGGCAGTTCGTCAGCGCCTATCGCACCATCATCTTCCTGCCCGTCGTCGTCGGCCTGGCGACGGCCTCGCTGCTCTGGGTCTGGCTTGCCAATGTCGATAGCGGCTTCATCGGCCCGGCCTTGAAGGCGCTCGGTGTCGTCGAAAAAAGCCCCAATCTGCTTGCGACCTTCGATACCGCGTTCCTGACTGTTGTGGTGATGGTCGTCTGGAAGATCGCCGGCTTCACGATGATCATTCTTCTGACCGGGCTGCAGGCCATTCCGTCCGAACTGACGGAGGCGGCCCGCATCGACGGCGCCGGCCGCTGGCAGCGTTTTCGACACCTGACGCTGCCGCTGATGCGCAAGACGATCGCCTTGGCGCTAATCGTCTCGGTCACCGGCTCGATCCTCGCCTTCGACCAGTTCTACATCATGACGTCGGGCGGGCCGCAGAACAAGATGATCTCGGTGGTCTATTACATTTTCAATCAGTCCTTCGTGTCGTTCAACCTGGGTTACGGCGCTGCGCTGTCGATCGTGCTTCTCGCCATCCTGGTGGCGATCAGCATCGTGCAGCTCTGGCTGCTGCGTGTCGGGGAGGAACGCCCATGACCACGTCAAGGGAACGCCGGACGCGCAAGGCGATTCGCGTGAAGTCCGTTTATCATCTCACCGGCATCGCCATTTCGATCTTCTTTCTGGCGCCCTTCGCGATCACGCTGCTCGCCTCCTTTCGGCAGGGCACGGAAGCCAGTCTGCCGCCCCTGCCGCCCTGGCCGACATCGGGCGTCAGCTTCGATGCCTATGCGCTGCTTGATACGTTCGGCGCCGGCATCTGGCGGCACATGATCAATTCGCTGTTCGTGTCGGTCGCTACCGTTGTGCTGACTGTTCTCGTCAGCCTGCTCGCCGGCTACGGCTTCTCCCGTTACCGCTTCCCGATGAAGAACGCGCTCTTCGTGCTGATCATCGCCACGCTGATGATCCCGTTTCAGTCGATCCTGACGCCGCTCTTCATCATCCTGGCAAAGCTCGGTCTCAACAATTCGCTCATCGGTCTCACGCTCGTCTATGTGACGCTGCAGCTGCCCTTCTCCGTCTTCATGATGCGCAACGCCTTCGATGCCGTGCCGAAGGAGATCGAGGAGGCCGCCCGCATCGACGGGGCGCGCGATCTCCGGCTTCTCGCCCGTGTTCTGCTGCCGCTGGTGCTGCCCGGCGTCGCGACGGTGGCGATCTTTGCCTTCCTTAATGCTTGGAACGAGTTTCTCGCCGCTCTCGTGCTGCTCTCCAGCAACGAGAAATACACCCTGCCGGTGCTGATGACGGCGGTCCGCGCCGGCCGCCTCGGCGCCATCAATTGGGGGGCGGTCCAGGCCGGCGTCATCGTCATGACGATCCCATGCGTGATCGTCTTCCTGCTCCTGCAACGCTACTACATGCGCGGGCTGATGGCCGGCGCGGTGAAATGAACGAGAGAAAGTCGAGCCCATGACCAAATCAAGCAATGACCGCCAGTTTCGTCCCGTCGCCGTTCCCGATGTCGATCTCGGCGGTTTCTGGGGCAAATGGCAGGATGCCGTCTGCAATTCCACCGCCGAGACGCTGCTCGACCGCTGCGTCGAGGCCGGCATGCTCAAGGCGATCGATGTCAATCAGCCGAGCCCCGGTGTCGTCATTCCCATTCAACCCTGGGGCGGGACGACGCAGATGTTCTGGGATTCCGACCTCGGCAAGTCGATCGAGACCATCGCCTATTCACTCTACCGCCGGCCGAACCCGAAGCTCGAGGCGCGCGCCGACGAGATCATCGACATGTATGAGCGGATGCAGGACAAGGACGGCTACCTGAACGCCTGGTTCCAGCGCGTCGAACCATCCCGCCGGTGGACCAACCTGCGCGATCATCACGAACTCTATTGCGCCGGACACCTGATGGAGGCGGCGGTCGCTTATTATCAGGCGACCGGCAAACGCAAGCTGCTCGACATCATGTGCCGTTATGCCGATTACATGATCACGGTTTTCGGCCATGGCGAAGGCCAGATCCCGGGCTATTGCGGCCACGAGGAGATCGAGCTCGCGCTGGTCAAGCTCGCCCGCGTCACCGGCGAGAAGAAATATCTCGACCTGTCGAAATTCTTCATCGACGAACGCGGCACCGAGCCGCATTTCTTCACGGCGGAGGCCGTTCGCGATGGTCGCAGCCTGTCCGACTATCATCAGAAAACCTATGAATATGGGCAGGCGCACCAGCCGGTGCGCGAGCAGAAGAAGGTCGTCGGCCACGCCGTGCGCGCCATGTATCTCTATTCCGGGATGGCCGACATCGCCACCGAATACAGGGACGACAGCCTAACGGCGGCGCTGGAAACGCTGTGGGACGACCTGACGACCAAGCAGATGTACATCACCGGCGGCATCGGGCCGGCCGCATCGAATGAAGGCTTTACCGATTACTACGATCTGCCCAATGCCACGGCTTATGCGGAGACCTGCGCCTCCGTCGGCCTGGTGTTCTGGGCAAGCCGCATGCTCGGACGCGGTCCGGACCGCCGCTATGCCGACATCATGGAACAGGCGCTCTACAACGGCGCGCTGCCGGGGCTTTCGACCGACGGCAAGACCTTCTTCTATGACAATCCGCTCGAAAGTGCGGGCAAGCACCACCGGTGGAAATGGCACCATTGCCCCTGCTGCCCGCCCAACATCGCCCGGCTGGTGACGTCGATCGGCTCCTACATGTATGCCGTTGCCGACGACGAGATCGCCGTGCATATCTATGGCGAGAGCACCGCTCGGCTAAAGCTTGCTAACGGCGCCGAAGTGGAACTGGAGCAGGCTACCAACTATCCGTGGGACGGTGCGGTGGCCTTTACCACCAGACTGAAGAAGCCGGCGGCATTCGCGCTGTCGCTGCGCATTCCCGATTGGGCGGAGGGCGCAAGCCTCAGCGTCAATGGAACGATACTCGACCTTAGCGCCCATATCCGTGACGGATATGCCAGGATCGATCGGCAATGGGCCGATGGCGATCGCGTCGCCCTTCACCTGCCGCTTTCGCTTCGTCCGCAATATGCCAATCCGAAGGTGCGCCAGGATGCCGGCCGCGTCGCGTTGATGCGCGGCCCGCTCGTCTACTGCGTGGAAGCGACCGATAATGGCGAGGATCTCAACGCTATCGTTCTGCCACGCGCCCTGCCGGCCGCCGAAACCGTCGTGCTGAAGGATCTCAACGATGCCGTTGCCCTTGATCTCAAAGTCGAACGCGAGGAGACATCGAACTGGGGCACACCGCTCTACCGCCAGGCGCCGGCCGAAAGGCGGGTCGTCACGGCGCGCTTCGTGCCCTATCATCTCTGGGACAATCGTGCGCCCGGAGAGATGCTCGTCTGGGTCCAGTCGGGCAAATAGGTCGTTTTGGGGATGACGAACGGTATGGGCAACAAAAGCGTCGTCCTTCAGGACGTGCGAAAAAGCTATGGCAGTCTGCAAGTGGTCCACGGGATCGATCTGACGATCGATGAGGGCGAATTCGTCGTTTTCGTCGGACCGTCCGGCTGCGGAAAATCGACGCTGCTTCGCATGATCGCCGGCCTCGAGGACGTCAGCGACGGCGAGATCGAGATCAAGGGACGTCTGGTCACCGATCTCGATCCATCCGAGCGCGGCATTGCGATGGTCTTTCAGTCCTACGCGCTCTACCCGCATATGAGCGTGCGGGACAATCTCGCTTTCGGTTTGAAAATGGCGCGCACGAGTGCCGCCGAAATCGAGACGCGCGTCAAGGCCGCCTCGGCGATCCTGAAAATCGACCACCTGCTCGACCGGCGGCCTGGACAGCTTTCCGGCGGCCAGCGCCAGCGTGTGGCAATCGGCCGGGCGATCGTGCGCAAGCCCGATGTCTTCCTGTTCGACGAACCGCTGTCCAATCTCGATGCGGAGCTGCGGGTTTCCATGCGCATCGAGATCGCCCGCCTGCACCGCGAACTCGGCAACACGATGATTTATGTCACTCACGATCAGACGGAGGCGATGACGCTCGCCGACAAGATCGTCGTGCTGCGCGACGGTCGGGTCGAGCAGGCCGGAACACCGCGGCAGATCTACGAAGATCCCGCCAATACCTTCGTGGCGGGCTTCATCGGTTCGCCGAGGATGAACCTGCTGAATGCCCGCTCTACGGGGGAAGGCCTGGTCGAGGTCGCCGGCGTCCCCGTCGAAACCTCCTTGCCCCGCACCGGCCGGCCGGCGGGAGGCCCAGTAACGCTCGGTCTGCGACCGGAGCATCTGAAGGTGGCGCCCGATCGGTCGGGCAGGCTGGTGGCGAAGGTCGATTTCTCGGAATATCTCGGGGGAACCCAATATCTCTACTGTCAGCTCGGCGACGGCCAATCGCTGACCGTCGAGCATCGTTCACCGGTCAGCATCGCGGCCGGCGATGAGGTCAACCTGCTGTTCGAACCGTCGGATTGCCGGTTGTTCGATGAGGCTGGCAACCGGCTGCGGTAACCTTCAGCCGGCGATCTCCAGTTTCATGAGGTCTGCAGCCCTCTGCCGGGCCTGCCTATCGGCGGCGAAGACATCGTCCATAGCGGCAGCCGGCGGCAGGTGGGCCAGATCGTCCATGACCTTCTCGGTGATGTCGGCCATGGCGAGGAACGGCTGCCGTCCTTCGATGAAGGCTTCGAGCGCAACTTCCTTGGCGCCGTTCAACACCGCGCCCTGAACGCCGCCGCGCGTCATCGCCAGGCGCGCGAGCCGCAAGGCCGGAAAGCGCAGCTCATCCGGCGCCTCGAAATCCAGCCGGGCGAGCTTGGCGAAATCCAGCCGTTCGATCGGCAGGTTCGGCCGGCGCGGAAAGGACAGCGCATAACCGATCGCGGTGCGCATATCGGGCGCCCCGAGCTGAGCCAACACCGATCCGTCAGTATAGCCGACCATCGAATGGATGATCGATTGCGGATGGATGATGACTTCGATCTGCTCGGGCGTCAGGCTGAAAAGATGCCGCGCTTCGATCATCTCCAGCGCCTTGTTGAACATCGAGGCGCTGTCGATCGAGATCTTCAATCCCATCGACCAGTTCGGGTGGGCGCGCGCGGTTTCCGCCGTCACACCGGCCATCTCCTTCAGCGAGGCGGTGCGGAAGGGCCCGCCGGAAGCCGTCAACACGACGCGCTCGATGGCATGGCGTTGGTTTTCCTCCAGCACCTGGAAGATGGCGTTGTGCTCACTGTCGACGGGAAGCAGCTTGCCGCCGCCCGCCCGGATCGCTGCGATGAACAGATCGCCGGCCGAGACAAGGCATTCCTTGTTGGCAAGGGCGATATCGGCGCCGCGCCGTGCGGCCGCCAGCGTCGGCGCCAGGCCCGCGGTGCCGACGATTGCTGCCATCACCCAGTCGGCTTCACGATCGGCGGCTTCCATAAGGCCTGATTTTCCCGACGCAACCGCGATGCCGCTGCCCGAAAGCGCGCTCTTCAGCGATTCGTAATGCCGGTCGCTGGCTGTCACCGCCAGTCGCGCGCCCCATGATTTTGCCTGCCGGGCCAGCAATTCGACACTAGCGTTGCCCGTCAGCACGGAAATTTCGAAATTGTCCCGTCCGCCCAGGTGTTCGACGACATTGAGCGTGTTGCGGCCGATCGAGCCGGTCGAACCGAAGATGCTGAGGCGCCGCGGCGCCGTTTTGCCGGTCGTCATGTGGAATTTCGCGAAAATTTGTCTCGTAGGCCCAGGCTCTACTAGGGTTTGGAGGGGGCGGCAAGTGTGCAGTGCAGCAGATTTCGGCCTCGAGGGGTTTACAGAGCAGCGGCGAGATGTGATCCTGGCAACATTCCTGAGGGAATCGTGATTCTCAGGCGGCCGCGCGTGGTCGCATGGGTATCCAAGGGCGCCGCGGCGTCCATTGAACAGGCACCTTGGCTGCCGTCGGCCGTTTCGGCCACACATTAAATCGAGGATGACATTGGGATGGACGGCTTGGCCGCGCTGGTCCCTTGCGGGTTTTCTGTGCGCACTTTTGCTGCGGCGTCGCGCCGTTCGGCGAGCCAGTTAGTCAAACAATCGGGTCACATGACGATATTCAAGATAGCCCGCATTCTCTTCACCGTGCTGCCTTTTTCGCTCCCCGCGGCGGCAAAGGCAGATGACCTGCTGATCTGGTCGCCCGCCAAGCTTTCGGACCGGTCTTACAAGGCGACAATGGGTTTTCGTCTGCCGGCGGAATGGGAAACAAGCGCCGGCGCCGACTTTGCGCTGGCCGCGACGAAAGGCGGCGCGCCGCTGCCCGACTCCGAACAGGCGATGCTCTGGGGCAGGATCGTGAGAACCAACGTCACACCGGCCGGCCAATCACAGCGGGGTGTGAAGGTCAGCGTCGATACGCTGCGCGGCAGCGGCGCGCTGACGCTCAGCCGTTCGCGCAGCTGGATCCTGTCGGACTCGCTCGACATGCAATCGAGCCGTTCCGTCAGCGTCGGTTACGACCCGGTCGATGCCCGACAGGCCTCGGTCACGGCGTCGCAGGCGCTGAAACTCATCCATCCGTGGACAGGAACCTCGCTCTCGGCCAGCGCCGGCCTCGGCAATGTCAGCGGCGACTTCTCCAGTTCGGTGGCCGTCAGCCAGACGATCCTGCCGAACCTCAATCTCGATGCGTCGATGAACAACCCGTTTTCGGCGGACGAGGCCGGCAGCGTCAATCTGCGCTATCGCCTCAACTGGTAACACGCTGAAACCAAAACCAGCCGGCGGGCGTTTCCTTTCAAGGTTTCACAGAGGAACGGGTCATGGTTTTCAAGGAGCAGACATTTCACGGGCTGGAGCCTGAAATGGAAGCGGAAATCGCCAATCGTGCGTCGGTCGAGGCGGCCGTCGCCAATGCGCTGGCGATTGCCGGCGGCATCGATGCGTCCGATGTCGAGGTGACGATGGAAAAAGACCAGATCGTGCTCAGCGGCACGGTCGGCACAGTCGGGGAGATCGAACGGGCGACCGCGGTCGCCATGGCCGTCGAAGGCGTGCATAACGTTCAGAACAGGATCCTCCTTGGCGGGTTCTCCCTGGACGGCACGCATTGATGGTGAGGGGCGCTCCACCGCAGTGGAAGGAGCGCAGATCGATAGGCCATGCTGCCGTGGCTCGATGGCGAGCCGCGCGGGCTTCTCGGTCGGCCATGCTCGGGCCGGCGTTCAGCTGATCAACCGGCGAAGCGCTCGATCAGAAAAGACGAGCCGGCCGGCCGATCGGTCTTCGCCGTGGCCACCGGTCCCTGCAACTGGTAGGCGATGGTGAGAAGCAGAGCGCTGACCGCGACATAGGCGATTGCCAGAACAGTCATCTTGATAAGCATGGCGAATACTCCCATTTCGCCCTAAACGCGGCGGGATTTGCGAAGTTCCTTGCCGAAGGATACCAGATGAAAACCCCGGCCGAAAGGATCGGCCGGGGTTTGCCTTAGCGGCAGATTCGGGTTTCCTTGATGACCGTATGGCCGTGGCGGCGGATCTTTTCCGTCTTGGTGAAGCAATCGCGGGAAACGTAGCGTCGCCGCATGTCGTGGCGATAATAGGGACTGTGGTGGCGGTAATAGGGGCGTTCCGAATCACGGTAATAGGGGCGCGCGTCATCCGTGGTGATGGTCACACTTGCCGCCTGGGACGGCATGGCTGACAAAACGGACGCAGCGGCGAGCGTGCAGGCGAGGACGAACTGTTTCATGACGAGCCTCTCTTTCTCAGTTGCTCACGGGAAGCAACTTGGTTGTCATGGTGTCAACTCGCCGGAAGTGTCGCCGGTTCAATCACATAGCGTTACCGATTGTGTCGAAGGCAGAAACCTTTACGGCCGCGGATCGTTAGCGCAGGGAACAGCCGGAGGCATCGATCATGGGACCGATTGCAAGGATCATCGCCATCGTCGCCGGGCTTGCCGGTGGCACGGTGTTTTCGCAGGCGCCGGAATTTGCCCAGCAATATCGCCAGCGAATCGGCGGAGCGATCGACGAATTGCGCGTCATCGTCGAGGATTTCAACAGGCAGGCGGCCGAGCACGACCTCGATCGCCAGCAGGCGCTGAACACCTACGCGCAATCTTCCGATGATTTCCTGCGCGACCGCGGCGCCTCCATGCAAAGCACGATCGCCCGCTACGAAACGCTGCTGTCGCAGCAGCTGAAACTCGGCACCGCCGCCCCCGTCGCCAAGCCGTTCGTGCTCATCGGGGAACCGGATGATGTCGTTTTCGCCAATACCTTGCGGGATTTCGTGCCCGGCGTGCCGCTCAGCTTCGCAGGCCTCGTCTGGGCTGCGATTGGTTTTATCAGCGCTTGGGTGATTGCGGCGCTGCTGGGATTTGGCGTGCGGCGGGTTGTGCGCGGCCGGCGAACCTCTCCCCAGGTGCGATGAATCGATATGGGAGCCAATGCGGTCGAGCCGGATTTACAAGGCGCGATCGATCATTCTAATTGCTGGCGCAGCACGCAAGGAAGGCCAAAGAGAATGCAGACCATCTGGAAAAAGCCGGTGACGATCGCCCTTGAAGGACCGGATCAATGGGTGGTGATACAGACCACGCAGGCTGCGACATGGGCGTTGATTGAAGACTGGCCGACAGACGAGGGCCCCGCCCTGGATCGGGCTTGTGCCGTATGCGCCGACGTGATCTCCGGAAAGCGAAGCCGGGAGGAGGCGCGACAGGCTTTCATCGAGGCTGCAATCGAGGCCGGAATTCCGATCAAGGTGTGAAGGAATACGCGATCTGCTCATCGCTTTAAGACTGGTGATCCCGGCGCGATTCGAACGCGCGACCCCCAGATTAGGAATCTGGTGCTCTATCCTGCTGAGCTACGGGACCACTTGCATGCCATGCATACAAAAGGCTTGGCGCGAAGCCAAGCCTTAATTCTTGTCAAACACCGAGGCGCTGTTCGGCAAGGCGGACCCAATAGGAGATGCCGTGGGCGATGGCTTCGTCGTTGAAGTCGTAGGCCGGGTTGTGCAGGCCGGCGCTGTCGCCGTTGCCGATGAAGATGAAGGCGCCGGGGCGGGCGTTCAGCATGTAGGAGAAGTCCTCGCCGCCCATCATCGGATCGATTTCGGCATCGACGTTTGCCTCGCCGGCAATGGCGCCGGCGATGGCGACCGCGTGCGCGGTCTCATCAGGATGATTGACGGTGACGGGGTAGTTGCGGTGGAAGCTGATCTCGGCTTCGGCGCCGTGGGCAGCAACCACGCCCTCGACGATCTGCCGGAAGCGCGTTTCGGCGAGCGTGCGCATCTCGTCGTCAAGCGTACGGACCGTGCCTGCGAAGGTCGCATCGTTCGGGATGACGTTATGGGCGAAGCCGGCGTTGAACTTGGTCACCGAGACGACGACCGAACTGATCGGATCGGCGGTGCGCGAGGCGATCATCTGCAGGTTGGCGACGATCTGGGCGCCGATGGCGATCGGGTCGATTGTCCGGTGCGGTTGGGCGGCGTGGCCGCCGCGGCCCTTGATGGTGACGGTGAATTCGTCGGTCGCCGCCATGATCGCGCCTTTGCGGATGGCGAACTGGCCGACGGGCAGGCCGGGCAGATTGTGCATGCCATAGACCTCTTCGATCCCGAAGCGCTCCATCATGCCGTCCTTGACCATCAGGTTGCCGCCGCCGCCGCCTTCTTCGGCGGGCTGGAAGATGACGGCGACATTGCCGTTGAAATTGCGGGTCTCGGCCAAATATTTCGCAGCGCCGAGCAGCATGGCCGTATGGCCGTCATGGCCGCATGCATGCATCTTGCCCGGCGTCTTCGAGGCCCAGGGCTTGCCCGATATCTCGGTCAGCGGCAGGGCGTCCATGTCAGCGCGCAGGCCGATGGTGCGGCGGCTTTCGCCCTTGCCTTTGATCAGCCCGACGACCCCGGTGCGGCCAATGCCGGTGACGATCTCGTCGACACCGAATTCCTTCAGCTTTTCGGTGACGAAAGCGGCCGTGTTTTCCACCGCGAAGAGGAGCTCGGGGCGGGCATGAATGTGGCGGCGCCATTCGGCGACTTCATCCTGCAATTCGGCGGCTCTGTTCAAAATCGGCATGTTGGCGTTCCTGTTATGAAATCCCGACAATCTTTGATCGCATCACAAGGGTGTGAGGCTTTTGGAAATTACTTCGTCAATGACCTTTGCCATGTCATAGCCATATAGGCTAGATAGAGGAAGGTTGCGAGATTTTCCGGACATCTGAAGGACGAACCGTGTCGACGAGCCACTTCCGTTTGTTTGCCGCCATGCGGCCGTTGCGTTTCACCGCCGCTGCGACTGCCGCCTTTCTCGCCTCCATTTCGCTCGCTCAGGCCAATCCGCATATTCTCGTCGACGTCCAGACCGGCCGCGTGCTCGAGCACGAGGAAGCCTTCCGCAAGTGGTATCCCGCCTCGCTCACCAAGCTCATGACGGTCTATACCGTGTTCGATGCGATCCGCGCCGGCCAGATCAGCCTTGATACGCCCATTGTCATGAGCAAGCGCGCCGCTGCGCAGCCGGCCGCCAAGATGTATTTCAAGCCCGGCCAGAAGCTGACGCTCGACAGCGCGCTGAAGATCCTGCTGGTGAAATCGGCGAACGACGTCTCGGTTGCGGTTGCCGAAGCCGTCGGCGGTACGCAGGAAGGCTTTGTGACGCGAATGAACGGCGAGGCGCTGAAGCTCGGCATGACGGATTCGCATTTCGTCAACCCGAACGGCCTGCCGGGCAAGGGACAATATACAACGGCGCGCGATCTCGCAGTGCTGACCGTAGCGCTGCGCCGCGACTTTCCGCAGTATGCCGGCTATTTCGCGCTGGAAGGTTTTACCACTGGCCAGCAGAACGTGCCGAGCCTCAACATGCTGATCGGCCGCTTCGCCGGCGCCGACGGCATGAAGACCGGCTTCATCTGTGCCTCGGGCTTCAACCAGATCGGTTCGGCGACCCGCAACGGCCGCACCCTCGTCTCCGTCGTGCTCGGCACCGACAGCCTGGCGGCGCGCGCCGATGCGACGGCGAACCTCTTGCAGAAGGGCTTCACCACCCAATTTCCCGGCAATGACACGCTCGGTTCGCTGAAGCCTTACGGGCAGGGACGGGACCAGGTGACCGACATTACCGCCGATATCTGCAGCGCCAAGGGCGCCAAGATACGCAGCGAAACGCGCGACGAGGTCGGCCGCATGAAGGTAAGCTCGCCCTATATTCTGGAAATGGACCACGATCCGCAATTCGTCTTCGCCGGCCTCATTCCGGGGCAGGATCCGCAGCCGGCGCAGCAGCCGGAAAAAGTTGCGACTGGCGATACGGCCGGAGGCATCGCCAATGTGCCGGTGCCGATGCCGCGCCCGACGTCTTTCTAAGATAAGCATTTAAGGTCAAACGACATGAGCGCGCTCAACGACAGGATTCCGGTCACCATCCTGACCGGCTTTCTCGGCGCCGGCAAATCGACGCTGCTCAACCGCATCCTCAAAGACCCCGAGATGAAGGACGCGGCCGTCATCATCAACGAGTTCGGCGATGTCGGCATCGATCATTTGCTGGTCGAAAGCTCCGGCGATTCGATCATCGAGCTGTCAGACGGCTGCCTGTGCTGCACCGTGCGCGGCGAGCTTGTCGATACGCTGGCCAACCTTATGGATGCCGTGCAGACCGGCCGCGTCAAGCCGGTGAAGCGCGTCGTCATCGAAACGACGGGCCTTGCCGATCCGGCGCCGGTCATGCAGGCGATCATGGGCAATCCCGTCATTGCCACGAATTTCGAGCTCGACGGCGTCGTGACCGTCGTCGATGCGGTCAACGGGCAGCAGACGCTCGACAATCACGAGGAAGCGCGCAAACAGGCGGCCGTCGCCGACCGGCTGATCGTCTCGAAAAAGACGATGGCCGAGGCAACGGACGGGCTGGAAAGGCGACTGCGGGCGCTCAATCCGCGCGCGGCGGTGATGGATGCCGACAGCGCAGAGGCCGGCAGCGCCGCCGTGCTGGTCAACGGCCTCTATGATTCGGCGACGAAGATCGCCGATGTCGGGCGCTGGCTGCAGGACGAGGATGCACACGCGGCGCGTCACAACCATGACCACGATCACCATCATGATCACGGTCACGGTCATGGTCATCACCATCATGATGGCGGTGAGGCTCATCAGGATCCGCACGACGTCAACCGTCATGATGCCTCGATCCGCTCTTTCTCCATCATCGAGAAGAAGCCGATCGATCCGATGGCGCTCGACATGTTCATCGATCTGCTGCGCTCGGCCCATGGCGAGAAGCTGCTGCGAATGAAGGCGATCGTTTCCGTCTCCGACCGGCCGGAGCGGCCGCTGGTGCTGCATGGTGTGCAGAGCATTTTCCATCCGCCGGTGCGGCTTGCCGCCTGGCCGGATCCCAATGATCGGCGCACGCGCATGGTGCTGATCACCCGGGATCTGCCGGAAGCCTTCGTCAAGGATCTGTTCGACGCTTTCCTTGGCAAGCCGCGCATCGATAGGCCGGATCGTGTGGCGCTGTCGGACAATCCGCTGGCCGTTCCCGGCATGCGGATCTAAACCGCCGCAACATGTTGTTGTCAGGCGATCGTCTTCAGCTTTTGCGTTTACGGGTGCCTGAAAGCCATCTTGCCTGCTGGCCGCTCAGAAGCGTGCGATAGCGCTCCTGGCTGGCGGTCAGGTGGGCGCGCATGGCAGCGCGGGCGGCCTCCGGGTCACCGGCCGAAATCGCCTTCAGGATTGCCAGATGCTCGCGCTGCAGGCCTTCCTGGTAGTCACGCGACAGCGTGCTGTCCGTGCCCCAGGGCGAGGCGATGTCGCACGGGATCGCCCGCATGCCGAGCGCATCGAGAACCTCCACATAATATGAATTGTTCGTGGCAGCCGCGATTTCTCGGTGAAAAGCGAAGTCGCTCTTGCCGGTCGCTTCGCCGCGCTCGAGCAGCCGGTCGAACTCGAAAAAGGCTTCCTGGATCTGCGCCTCCTGAGCTGCATTGCGCCGTAGCGCAGCAAGTCCAGCGCTTTCGATCTCCAGTCCCATGCGCACCTCGATGACGTTGAGTGCATGGGAAATCTTGTTTCCCACATCGAGGCTGATCGCGCCGAAGGCGATCGTTGGGTGATTTTTGACGAAGACGCCGGCGCCCTGGCGCGCCTCTACGAGGCCATCGGCTGCAAGGGTTGCAATCGCCTCGCGGACAACAGTCCGGCTGACGCCGAAAAGCTCGCCCATTCGTGATTCCGTCGGCAGCTTCTCGCCCGGCGCGTAGCCCCCGGACAAGACCTGGGCGCGGATCGCCGAAACCACGCCCTCGGAGAGTTTCGGTCTTCGCTCGATCCTTAATTCAACGGCTGTATCGGCCGCCATGTGGCCCTCCTATTTGAACACAGCCGGCAGCCACAGCGAAATCGCCGGGATGTAGGTGACCAGACCGAGCACCACGAGGCCGGCGCCGTAGAACGGCCAGATCGAGCGCATAGCCTCCCAGACCGAAATCTTGCCAACCGCACAAGCCACGAATTGCACGGCTCCGACGGGAGGCGTGTTCAGGCCGATGCCGAAATTCAGGATCATGATCACGCCGAAGTGCACCGGATCGACACCGTAAGCCTGCGCGACCGGCAGGAAGATCGGCGTGCAGATGATGATGGTCGGCCCCATGTCCATGAAGGTGCCAAGCACCAGCATCAGCACGTTGAGCAGAAGCAGCACCGTCAGCGGGTCGTCGGCGACGCTCTTCATCCAGATAACCAGCGAGGCGGGCACCTTGAGGAAGGCCATGAGCCAGGAAAAAGCGGCGGCGGTGCCAATGATCAGGAGCACCATTGCGGTGGTGCGCACGGCGCCCTGCGTGGCGTGGACGAAGTCTTTCCAGCTCATCTGCCGGTAGACGAAGAGGGTTACCAGCAGCGCGTAGAGAACGGCGATGCAGGAGCTTTCCGTCGCTGTGAAAATGCCGGACCTCACCCCGCCGAAGATGATGGCGATCAACAGAAGCCCAGGCACCGCGACGGCGAGCAGGTGAGCCACCATGACAAAGCCGGGAAACGGCTCCGTCGGATAACCGCGCGAGCGTGCGACGATGTAGGCGGTTACCATGAGCGCGGCTGCGAGCAACAGGCCAGGCAGGACGCCGGCGGTGAACAGATCGGCGATCGATATCTTGCCGCCGGCGGAGATCGAATAGATGATCATATTGTGGGACGGCGGCAGGAGCAGCGCGATCAGCGCCGCCATCGAGGTGACGTTGACCGCGTAGTCGGCACCATAGCCGCGTTGTTTCATCTGCGGGATCATCAGCCCGCCGACGGCTGCAGCCTCTGCGACTGCCGAACCTGAGATGCCGCCGAACAGAGTCGCGGTGACGATGTTGACCTGGCCGAGGCCGCCGCGCACATGGCCAACCAGCGAGGCGGCGAAGGCGACGATGCGGCTGGCGATGCCGCCCCGCACCATCAGGTCGCCGGCGTAGATGAAGAAAGGGATGGCAAGCAGCGAAAAGACACTCATGCCGGAATTCAGCCGCTGAAAGATGACCAGCGGAGGCAGGCCCATATAGAGCACCGTGGCAAAGCTGGAGACGCCGAGGCAGAAGGCGATCGGCGTGCCGATCAGCATCAAGACGGTGAAAACACCGAACAAAATCCAGAGTTCCATCGCGCTATACTTTCACTTGCGTGTTCGGGTCGACGTTCAGGTTTTCGATCTCGACGGCAATCTCCGCCGGCAGGACCTCGTCCAGAACGTCGTCTATCGGTTCGCCGGCAAGGCGCAGCACAATGCGTTCCAGCGAGAAGACGACGGCGAGGACACCACCGGCAGCGAGCGGCAGATAGTCAAAGGCGCCGGAAATACCGAGCGACGGCAGGGTCGTGTTCCAAGTTAGGCTGATCAGGGCGCCGCCGTACCAGATCATGCCGGCGCCGAAGGCAAGGATGACCACGTCCGAGATCATGCGCAGGACACGCTTGCCGGATTTCGGCAGCACGTAGAGCAGCACGTCGAATCCAAGGTGATTGTTCTCTCGGATGCCGACGGCGGCGCCGAGGAATATGAACCAGCTCATCAGCATGACCGAGCCCGGCTCCGTCCAACTCGGCGAGTCGTTCAATACGTAGCGGCAGAATACCTGCCAGGCGACAAAGACCGTCATCAGGATCAGGCCGCCGCCGGCGAGCCACAAGGCCGCGTTGCTTAGGCGCGCCAGGACGTTGGTGACGGGTGTCAGGTTATTCGACATGCAGGCCTCGTCGAAATCGGGCGGACGCTCTCCTTACAGAGAGGATCGATCAAGATAGGGGCGGAACGGAAGGGTGAAATGGGGTGGAGGTAGGCCTCCACCCGATTGGCTCACGCCGCCTCCCGCAGGAAGGAGGGCAAGCGAAGGCTACTGCACAGCCTTTACGTCCTCGACCATCTTTTTCAGTACGTCGTCTTTGACGTGCTTTTCGTAAACCGGGGCCATCGCGTCGATGAAGCCCTGCTTGTCCGGTGTGGTGATCTGCGCGCCGAGCTTTTCGACATTGGCACGTGATTCAGCGACCTTGGCTGCCCAGAGCTCGCGCTGCTTGGCGACACTGTCCTTGGCTGCCTGCTTGAAGATTTCCTGATCCTCCGGCGTCAGCTTGTCGAACGCCGCTTTGTTCATCACGAACACCTCTGGCAGGATGGTGTGTTCGTCAAGCGAGTAGTGCTTCGCGACTTCCGCATGCTTGGCGGTGTCGTAGCTCGGAAAATTGTTTTCAGCGCCGTCGATGACTCCGGTTTCAATCCCGGAATAGACTTCACCATAGGGCATCGGCGTCGCGTTGGCGCCGAGGGCCGCCACCATGTCGACGAAGATGTCTGACTGGATGACGCGGAACTTCAGGCCTTTCATGTCGGCAACTGAATTGATCGGCTTCGTCTTGTTGTAGAACGAGCGCGCACCGGCATCGTAGAAGGCGAGCACCACGAGGCCGGCCGGTTCGAACGCCTTCTTGATCTGATCGCCGACCGCGCCGTCCATGACCTTGTGCATGTGCTCTTCCGAACGGAAGATGTAGGGCAGGGCCGGAACGATCGATTCCTTCACCGTGCCGTTAAAGGGTGCCATCGACACGCGATTGAGCTCGATCACGCCGGAGCGTACTTGTTCGATCGTGTCCTTCTCTTCGCCAAGTTGGGCGGAATGATACACTTCGACCGAATAGCGGCCCTTCGTGCGCTCCTTCACCAGTTCGCCGAAATATTTGACGCCCTCAACAGTCGGATAGCCGTCCGGATGAGTATCGGACGATTTCAGCGCCGTTTGCGCGCTGGCGGCGCTGCTCATGACTGAAGCCGCAACCATAAGACCGGCGGCCAATTTGACAAAGTTCTTCATGCTCTCCTCCCGTTTTGCATGACGATTATTCTCAGAAGTCCATATCCCGGCTGTGCTGAAGATCCCTGCACGTGGCAAACAGGCTCGGCGTGCTCATCGGTCTGATGGCGCACTTACCTCTTCTCGTGGAAACAGAAGACGTGGATTAGTCAGCCTCCTCTATTTTTGCCGTTCCTCCGACCGGCTTATTATGGCTAGAACCAGCTAAGTATAATGTCAACATACAAAAGCTGTGTAGTTGTATGATGAATTTTCGGCGCAGCAGCGGTTGCGAGCGCGAGCGGCGAGAACATGGCAATTAACCTGGAGTTTCGCCGACGGCTGCTAAATCCTGCCGCTTGGGACGGCATCTGCTCTGATTACTGAAGGAACGATTCTAGCGCTTGCGGATCAGGAAGCGGTGGCCGTTTTCGGTCTTTTCGGTCTCGACCAGCTCGTGGCCTTCCTCATTGCAGAAATGCGGCATGTCGATCACGGCAAGCGGATCGGTGGTATCGACACGAATGAGTGCACCGCTTGCCATGGCGGCAAGCTTCTTGCGTGTCTTGATCACGGGGAGTGGGCATTTCAGGCCACGGAGATCGTATAGAACGGGGCTCAAGCCGTTCAGTTCCGCGCCCAGAATTTCCAGAACGGCTTCTTCGCCGCGGCATCTGCCGTTTCCTGCGGTTCGGGCGCGGTAAAGGCGAGCGGGTTCTGCACCGGCACCGGCACGAGGGCAGGGGCTGCTGCGGCGACCGCCGTTGCCTGCGGCTGGGCGGGCGTTGCGGGCGTGGCGCCTGTCGCGGATTGGGTGGTCACGCTTTGGGCGGTGCGCTTGGCCATCAGCTCTTCGAGCTCGGCGACCTTGACCATGCGGCCGGCTTCCAGCGAGGTGCCGGTCGGGGCGAAGGCCAGCTCGCGGCCTTTGCGCAGCTTGGCGACCACCGCCTTGCGCTCGGCTTCGGACGGGTCATACCAGGCCATGCCGTCATATTTGCTCATCGCCTTGGCGTATTCGGCATCGTAGGTCTTGCCATAGGAAGCAAGCGCGGCCGTCAGCGCCGGCGGCGTCGACATGGCAGGGCATTTGCCGGCGGCATTGAAGGCGCCGCCATCGGTTACCTGCTGGTTGAAGACATATTTCTTCTCGCAGACATTCACCTCGGGCGGGCGCTTCGTCACTTCGAAATTGTCGTAGCCGACCTTCAGCATCTTCCAGAAGTCGTAATTGCTGTCGAGGCGATGCTTGACCATGTTTTCCGCCGTCATGCGGAAAGGGAAGGCCTGCAGCTGCACAGTCGCCTGGCCGCCCTTGAAGGCGTCGCGGGCGAAGGCATAGATCTCCAGCACCTGCTGGTCGGTCATCGAATAGCAACCGGAGGACGAGCAGGCGCCATGGATCATCAGATCGGAGCCGGTGCGGCCGTTCGCCGCGTCGTAGCGGTTCGGGAAGCCGGTGTTGATCGCCAGATAATATTTCGAATTGGGGTTCAGGTTGGCGCGCGTCAGGTCGTAGAAACCTTCTGGTGCCTGCCGGTCGCCGGTCTTTACCTTCGGACCGAGACGGCCGGACCAGGCGCAGATCTTGTAGTCGGCGATCTTGTCGAAACGGTTATCGGTCTTCGCCTTCCAGATCTCCATGGCGCCTTCTTCCTTGAAGATGCGGATCATGATCGGCGAATTGCGGTCCATGCCCTTGGCGGACATGGCGGTGAGGATATGAGGGGGGAGCGGCTGCTCGACCTTGTTCTTGACCTTGGAAAGATCGACCTGCGCGGTTTCCAACGCGTCATTGCAGCTGGAAAGAGCCAGCGCCATGAGGGAAACATAGGCAAAATGACGTATGCGCATTCAAACTAGCCCATAAAGAAGTGCGACCCGGTCGCTTAAGGAGTCCTGGCACGAGGCAGAATCATAAGCGGCTTATACTTCACAAATCCTTACCAGCCTATGACGTGTGAGGAACGCCCCCGCAAGCGCAAATGTTAGAGATAACATCAATGTGGCCAAGGTTTGGCCTCAATCGGCAAAGAGGTGCAACTGGCCTTACAGATTCCGGCCCATGTTGAGGAATTTCTGGCGCCGTTCGTTGCGCAACTGTTCGCCGGAGCGGGATGCCATTTCGGCCAGCGCATTGGCGATGACGTCGCCGGTTGTGGCAATGACGCTGTCAGGATCCCGGTGGGCGCCGCCGAGCGGCTCGGAAATGATGCCATCGATGACGCCAAGCGACTTCAGGTCTTCGGCGGTGATCTTCATGTTGGTCGCCGCTTCCCGGGCGCGGGTCGAATCGCGCCAGAGAATGGAAGCGGCGCCCTCCGGCGAGATGACGCTGTAGATCGAATGCTCGAGCATATAGACCCTGTTGCCGGTGGCGATCGCGATGGCGCCGCCCGAGCCGCCTTCGCCGATGACGACGGAAATGAGGGGGACCTTGACGCCGAGGCACATTTCCGTCGAGCGGGCGATCGCCTCGGCCTGGCCGCGCTCTTCGGCGCCGACGCCGGGATAGGCGCCGGCCGTATCCACCAGCGAAATCACCGGCAGGCCGAAACGGTCGGCCATTTCAAGGATGCGGATCGCCTTGCGGTAGCCTTCCGGGCGGGGGCTGCCGAAATTGTGTTTCAGTCGGGACTTGGTGTCGTTGCCCTTTTCCTGGCCGATGACGGCGACGGGCTGACCGCGGAAGCGGGCAAGGCCCGCCTGGATCGCGGCATCCTCGGAAAATTTGCGGTCGCCGGCCAGCGGCGTGAATTCCTGGAACAGCGTCTTGGCGTAATCGACGAAGTGCGGGCGTTGCGGATGGCGGGCGACCTGCGTCTTCTGCCAGGCGTTGAGCTTGGAATAGATTTCGACGATCGCCTCACGGACGCGAACCTCCAGCCGGCTGATCTCATCGGTGGTGTCGATGCTCTCGTCTTCCGTTGCGAGCTTCTTCAGCTCGATGATCTTGCCTTCGAGGTCGGAGATCGGCTTTTCGAAGTCGAGATAATTGTGCATGAGGTGCGTTTCCGTTCCTTGTGCCCGGGGCGTTTTCCTGGCTCCGCCCCTCGTCGCCGGTCCTATTCGTGCTTTTTCGCCTGTTTGGCAAGGGGGTGATGCGTCTGGACGAGCTGCTGCAGCCTCTCTTCGAGCACATGTGTGTAGATCTGTGTGGTCGAAATGTCCGAATGGCCGAGGAGTTCCTGGACGACGCGCAGATCGGCGCCGTTGGCGAGCAGATGGCTGGCAAAGGCATGGCGCATGACGTGCGGCGAGATCAGCGACGGCGTCAGACCGGCGCGGATCGCCAGGTTTTTCAGGTCTCGCGCAAAAACCTGGCGCGGCAGGTAGCCCTCCTTCGAGGCGGCGGGAAACAGCCAGGGGCTTTCCTGCGGCTCCTTCGCCACGGCATTTTCGGCCGCCAGCAGCCGCCCGTAGGATTTCAGGGCCTTGATCGCCGATTGCGACAACGGCACCAGTCGCTCCTTGTTGCCCTTGCCGCGGATCATCAGGAAGCGGCCCTCCTGGTCGAGGACGCGGGCGGGAAGCGAGACGAGCTCGCTGACGCGCATGCCGGTGGCATAAAGCAGTTCCAAGAGGGCCAGCATGCGCAGGCGCTGCAACTGGCCCGGGGCCGGATCGTCGGCCTCGGTCTGCGCCTGGAATAGCAGCCTGCCGACCTCCTCGACCCCCATCGTCTTCGGCAGTGGCCGCCCTTTCTTCGGCGCGTCGAGCACGCCGGTGGGGTCGTCGGTGCGAATGCCTTCAGCGTAGAGGAACTTGTAGAACTGCCGCATGGCCGCAAGCCGGCGCGCCTGCGAGGAGGGCTTGAAACCCTGGCTGGCGAGCGAGGCGAGATAGGCGGAAAGGTCGGCGGAGGCGGCTTCGGTCAACCTGATGCTGCGGCCGTTCAGGAAGGACCTGATGTCATCGAGATCGCGCTCATAGGATTGCAGCGTGTTGGCGGCGGCGCCGCGTTCGGCGCTCATCATTTCCAGGAAGGATTCCACATGGACGCGGCCGAGATCCCTCATGTCGCTCACTTCCCGGTGGTGTCGATCGTGCCCGTCGCCGGCGGATTGACCCGTTCGGACGGAATGCGGATCGTCACGTCGCGCGGCTCGGGCTCCACGAAGGTCGCAAGCGCCCACATCGCTCCGTAAACCGTCCCGGCGAGCATCGCGCAGACGAACAGAAAACGGAACAGGCTCGGCATCCGGCAACTCCTTCATGCTCTGCTTCTGTTATAAGAAGCGTATCTGCAAGTGCAAGAAGCGGTATTCAAGCCATGAATCCCTTGTCCGCGACTTGACGCTCCATCTGCATTTGTCGATACGGTTTGCAAACAAAGTGTGAATGGACCGATGAGTGAACCACTGCTGACCGTTGCTGACAGCCTGAAAGACAGAGCTCGCGCCGCCCTCGGTTCACGCAATCTGATCCTCGTCGGGCTGATGGGTGCGGGAAAATCCGCCGTCGGGCGCATCGTTGCCAGCCAGCTCGGGATTCCCTTCATCGACAGCGACCACGAAATAGAGCGGGTGTCGCGCATGACGATCCCCGAACTTTTCGCGGCCTATGGCGAGGACGAATTCCGGGCGCTGGAAACGCGGGTCATGAAGCGGCTCTTAAAGGGCGGGCCGCGGGTCGTCTCGACCGGTGGCGGCGCCTTCATCAACGAGCGGACGCGCCGGCATATCAGGAAGGGCGGCGTCTCCGTCTGGCTGAAGGCGGATCTCGATGTGCTCTGGGAGCGGGTCAACAAGCGCGACAACCGCCCCTTGCTTAAGACCGAAAATCCGAAGCAGACGCTCGAAAACCTGATGAACGCACGGTATCCGATCTACGCCCAGGCTGATCTCACCGTGCTCTCGCGCGATGTGCGCAAGGAAATCATGGCCGACGAGGTGCTGACGGCGGTGATCGAAGCTCAGAAAGAAAGTCCAGCGTCATGAATGCGATAACCTCCGCTCCCACCGTCCAGACGGTGCATGTGCCGCTCGGCGAGCGCGCCTATGACATCCTGATCGGGCCGGGGCTGATCGCGCGGGCCGGGGCCGAAATCGCCTCCCGCCTCAAGGGCCGCAAGGCGGCGGTCATCACCGACGAAAATGTCGCTCCGCTTTATCTCGAAGCGCTCGTTGCAAGCCTTACTGATGTGGGCATCGACTCGGCTGCGGTGGTGCTGCCGGCCGGCGAGAAGACGAAGAGTTTCGAGCATCTGATGACGGCCTGCGACAAGGTGCTGGAAGCCCGCGTTGAGCGCAACGACTACGTCATCGCGCTCGGCGGCGGCGTCATCGGCGACCTCTCTGGATTTGCGGCCGGCATCGTACGTCGCGGCGTGCGCTTCGTGCAGGTGCCGACCTCGCTGCTGGCGCAGGTCGATTCTTCCGTCGGCGGCAAGACCGGCATCAATTCCCGCCACGGCAAGAACCTGATCGGCGTTTTTCACCAGGCGGATCTGGTTCTGGCCGATACCGATGTGCTGAACTCGCTGAGCGAGCGTGAATTTCGAGCCGGTTACGCCGAAGTCGCGAAATACGGTTTGATTGACAAGCCGGATTTCTTCGCCTGGCTGGAAGCGAACTGGAAGGCCGTGTTTGCTGGCGGCACCGCCCGCATCGAGGCGATCGCCACCAGTTGCCAGGCGAAGGCGGATGTCGTCGTCGCCGACGAGCGAGAGAACGGCCAGCGGGCGCTGCTCAATCTCGGCCACACTTTCGGCCATGCGCTGGAAGCGGCGACCGCCTATGACAGCCGCCGCCTTGTGCACGGCGAAGGCGTTTCGATCGGCATGGTGCTGGCGCATGAATTCTCCGCACGGATGAACCTCGCAAGCCCCGACGATGCGCGCCGTGTCGAGCGGCATCTGCGGGCGGTCGGCCTGCCGACCCGGATGTCCGACATTCCGGGCGAGTTGCCGCCGGCCGAGGTGCTGATGGATGCGATCGCGCAGGACAAGAAGGTCAAGGGCGGCAAGCTCACCTTCATCCTGACGCGCGGCATCGGCCAGTCCTTCGTCGCCGACGACGTTCCGGCCTCCGAGGTGATCAGCTTTCTCCGGGAAAAACACCCCTGATGACGGTCGAAGGCGCTCTGGCATTTCTCGCGACATATTGGCCGGAGATCATTTCGATCACGGCGCTCGTGCTGATGTCCGCCTTCTTTTCCGGCTCAGAAACCGCGCTGACCGCCGTTTCGCGCAGCCGTATCCATACGCTTGAGGTCAACGGCGACGAGCGCGCCGGTCTCGTGCGCCAGCTGATCGAGCGGCGCGACCGGCTGATCGGCGCGCTGCTGATCGGCAACAATCTCGCCAATATCCTGTCGTCGTCGATCGCCACCAGCCTGTTTCTCGGGCTGTTCGGCAGTTCCGGCGTGGCGCTGGCGACGCTGGCGATGACCGTCATCCTCGTCATCTTCGCGGAAGTGCTGCCGAAGAGCTGGGCGATCTCGACGCCGGAGCGCTTCGCGCTTGCAGCGGCGCTTCCAGCCAGGCTTTTCGTCGCCGTCGTCGGGCCGGCGTCCTCCTTCGTCAATGCGATCGTGCGGCGGATTCTGGCCCTGTTCGGCATCAATCTCTCACGGGAGGTGTCGATGCTGACGGCGCATGAGGAACTGCGCGGCGCTGTCGATCTGCTCCACCGTGAGGGATCGGTGGTAAAGGCCGATCGCGACCGGCTCGGCGGCGTGCTCGACCTCGGTGAGCTGGAATTATCAGACATCATGGTCCACCGCACCGCGATGCGGGCGATCAATGCCGACGATCCGCCGGAAACGGTGGTGCGCGCCATCCTCGAAAGCCCCTATACGCGCATGCCGCTGTGGCGCGGCACGATCGACAACATCATCGGCGTCGTCCATGCCAAGGATCTCCTGCGCGCGCTGGCCGAGCCGAACATGGAGCCGCAGAACCTCGATATCGTCAAGATTGCGCAGAAGCCGTGGTTCGTGCCCGACAGCACCAATCTCGAAGACCAGCTCAATGCCTTCCTGCGCCGCAAACAACATTTCGCCGTCGTCGTCGACGAATATGGCGAGGTGCAGGGCATCGTCACGCTCGAGGATATTCTCGAGGAAATCGTCGGCGACATTTCCGACGAGCACGACATCGAGATTCAGGGCGTGCGCCAGGAAGCGGATGGTTCGATTGTCGTCGATGGCGGCGTGCCGATCCGCGACCTCAACCGTGCGCTCGACTGGAACCTGCCCGACGAGGAGGCGACGACGATCGCCGGCCTCGTCATCCATGAATCGATGACCATTCCGGAAGAGCGCCAGGCCTTCACCTTTTATGGCAAACGTTTCGTCGTCATGAAGCGGGAGAAGAACCGCATCACCAAGCTGCGCATCCGGCCCGCCGGGGAAGACGGCGCAAAGCCGGCCTGATCGGCTTGGCGCGAAGGCAGCCGGTTCCTATATAGGCTGCGGTTCTACCATCGCGTCGCCTCCCCCGGTGCTGCCGGTTCGACGGCCAGCGCATGCAGGCCGGCATCGAGTTCCGGTTTCAGCAGATCCGTGATGGCGCGGTGGCGCGCCAGCCGCGACAGGCCGGCAAATTTCGCCGAAACGATCCTCACCCGCATGTGGGTTTCGCCGGTGCCTGTGATATCGGGATGATGGCCGGCATGCAGGTGGCTTTCGTCGATGACGCTCAGGCGTTCCGGCGCGAAGGCTTCGACAAGTTTCTCTTCGATGCGGGTCCTGAGGGTCATCATCCGGTCTTGCTGTTGCGCGAAAGGGGTTCCCACCAAGCCAGCAACATTCCCATTTGTCAATTCTTGTTGTCGCCTTCCGACAGCCCCATAATTAGCGCCGCCATGAGACTTGATTCCAAATATTTCGATCGCATCCGAACACGCCGCAAACGCGAGCAGGAGACAGAGCAGGCGCCGCCTACCTGTCAATGGGACGGCTGCGACAAGAAAGGTTCGCATCGCGCTCCCGTCGGACGCAATGCGGAAGGCCAGTTCTTTTTGTTCTGCTTCGAGCACGTCAAGGAATACAACAAGGGCTACAACTATTTCTCCGGTCTGTCGGACGGCGAGATCGCGCGATACCAGAAAGAGGCGATCACCGGCCACCGGCCGACATGGACGGTCGGCGTCAACAAATCGGCGAAGGACAGTCCGCTGCATTCGGAAGTCCGCTCCGGCGCCTATACGCGCGTTCGCGATCCCTTCGGCTTCGTCAAGGAAGGCGGCAAGGGCAGCGGCCCGCGGTTTCCCCAGGCGCGCAAGCTGAAATCGCTGGAAAGCAAGGCCTTCGATACGATGGGACTGCATGCCAATGCGACATCGGCGGAGATCAAGAGCCGCTACAAGGAACTGGTCAAGAAGCACCATCCGGATGCCAATGGCGGTGATCGCGGCTCGGAGGAGCGTTTCCGCGCCGTCATCCAGGCCTATCAATTGTTGAAGCAGAACGGTTTTTGTTAATTCCCGTCCTTGCTCTTAGGGTTCAATCGGGTATGGTCCAAATCGGCTGAGGCCGCAGGCAAACGCGGCTCATATTTGCGTGTTTACCCACCGCCTCCGCCGACCTTCCGGACGCGGCGTTTCTTGTCCGGGACTCTTTCAAGAATGCTCGCAAGCGGTCATCATCCCGCCGAGGTTTCGTTTCAGTCCCGGAGAAGTATCGCCGACGTTCCGACCTGGACGGCGCGGATAAAATCGCGGCGTCACGGTTGCGACATGGCCTGAGACAGTATGGCCGGGTGGCATCACCCGCCTTGGAGACATGATGAGCAAGATCGACCTGGATATATCTGAACTGCCCGACACCACCGTTTCGGTTCGCGAGACCTTTGGCATCGATTCGGACATCCGCGTTCCCGCCTACAGCAAGGGCGACGCCTATGTGCCGGACCTCGATCCCGACTATCTGTTCGACCGCGACACGACGCTCGCCATTCTCGCAGGCTTTGCCCATAACCGACGCGTGATGATCTCCGGCTATCACGGCACCGGCAAGTCCTCGCATATCGAACAGGTGGCGGCACGGCTCAACTGGCCTTGCGTGCGCATCAACCTCGACAGCCATGTCAGCCGTATCGATCTCGTCGGCAAGGACGCAATCGTCGTCAAGGACGGGCTGCAGGTCACCGAATTCAAGGACGGCATCCTGCCCTGGGCCTATCAGCACAATGTCGCTCTCGTCTTCGACGAATATGATGCCGGTCGTCCTGATGTGATGTTCGTCATCCAGCGCGTGCTCGAATCCTCCGGCCGCCTGACGCTGCTCGATCAGAGCCGCGTCATCCGGCCGCACCCGGCGTTCCGCCTGTTTGCGACCGCCAATACGATAGGCCTCGGTGACACCACGGGCCTTTATCACGGCACGCAGCAGATCAACCAGGCGCAGATGGACCGCTGGTCGATCGTCACGACGCTGAATTATCTGCCGCATGATCACGAAGTGAATATCGTCGCCGCCAAGGTGAAGAGCTTCGGCAAGGACAGGGAAGGCCGCGAGATCGTGTCAAAGATGGTGCGTGTCGCGGATCTCACCCGTGCTGCCTTCATGAACGGTGACCTGTCGACCGTCATGAGCCCGCGCACGGTTATTACCTGGGCCGAGAACGCCGAGATCTTCGGCGATCTCGCCTTCGCCTTCCGCACCACCTTCCTCAACAAGTGCGACGAGCTGGAGCGGCCGCTGGTCGCCGAGCACTATCAGCGCGCCTTCGGCGTCGAGCTGAAGGAAAGTGCCGCCAACATCGTTCTCGGAGCCTGAGACCGACCGATCATGGCAGCTCGCGGTGACAATTCGAAAGCAAAGCCCGGCGCGCCCGTCGATGTCGAGCCGTTGCGCCGGGCGATATCAGGCTGCGTGCGCTCGGTCGCCGGCGACGGCGATGTCGAGGTAACCTTCGCCAACGAACGGCCGGGAATGACCGGCGAGCGCATCCGCCTGCCGGAGCTTTCCAAGCGACCGACGGCGCATGAGCTGGCGGTCACCCGCGGGCTTGGTGATTCCATGGCGCTGCGGCTTGCCTGCCATGACGAGAAGGTGCATGCCACGATGGCGCCGCAGGGCTCGGACGCTCGGGTGATCTTCGACGCGGTCGAGCAGGCGCGCGTCGAATCGATCGGCGCGCTGCGCATGGAGGGCATGGCGTCGAACCTGCGCTCGATGACCGAGGAGAAATACTCCAAGGCGAACTTCACCGGCATCGAGCGCCAGGAAGACGCACCGATCGGCGAAGCCGTCGCGATGATGGTGCGTGAGAAGCTGACCGGCCAGCGCCCGCCGGCCTCCGCCGGCAAGGTGCTCGACCTCTGGCGCGGCTTCATCGAGGACAAGGCGGGCTCCGAGCTCGACAACCTGTCGGGTGCGATCAACGACCAGCAGGCCTTCGCCAAGGTGATCCGCAACATGCTGTCGGCCATGGAGATGGCCGAGGAATACGGCGATGACGACAGCCAAGCCGACAATGACGATCAATCGGAGCAGGAAGACCAGCCGAGCGGCGACGAGCAGGATCAGGACGAGGTCGACGAGGATGCCGGCACCGATGCCGCCCCGGTCGAGGACAGTGAAGTCGCCGACGAACAGATGGAGGACGGCGAGACCGAAGGCGCCGAAATCTCCGACGACGACATGATGGAGGAGGGCGAGGACGATTCGGAAACGCCGGGCGAGACCCGCCGTCCGAACACGCCATTCGCTGATTTCAACGAGAAGGTCGATTATCACGTCTATACCGAAGAGTTCGACGAGATCATCACCGCCGAGGAGCTCTGCGACGCCGCTGAGCTGGAGCGCCTGCGCGCCTTCCTCGACAAGCAGCTGGCGCATCTGCAGGGTGCCGTCGGCCGCCTCGCCAACCGGCTGCAGCGCCGCCTGATGGCGCAGCAGAACCGCTCCTGGGATTTCGATCTAGAGGAAGGTTATCTCGATCCGGCCCGGCTGCAGCGCATCATCATCGATCCGATGCAGGCGCTCTCCTTCAAGATGGAGCGCGACACGCAGTTCCGCGATACGGTTGTCACCCTGCTCATCGACAATTCCGGCTCGATGCGCGGCCGGCCGATTACGGTCGCCGCCACCTGCGCCGACATTCTCGCCCGCACGCTGGAGCGCTGCGGCGTCAAAGTCGAGATCCTCGGCTTTACGACAAAGGCCTGGAAGGGCGGGCAGGCGCGTGAAACCTGGCTTGCCGGCGGTAAGCCGCAGACGCCGGGCCGCCTCAACGACCTGCGCCACATCGTCTACAAATCGGCCGATGCGCCGTGGCGGCGGGCGCGCGCCAATCTCGGGCTGATGATGCGCGAGGGCCTGCTGAAGGAAAATATCGACGGCGAGGCGCTGATCTGGGCGCATAACCGCCTGCTTGCGCGCCGCGAACAGCGCCGAATCCTGATGATGATCTCTGACGGGGCGCCGGTGGACGATTCGACGCTGTCGGTCAATCCCGGCAATTATCTGGAGCGGCATTTGCGCGCCGTGATCGAACGGATCGAGACCCGTTCACCGGTGGAGTTGCTGGCGATCGGTATCGGTCACGACGTGACGCGCTACTACCGCCGGGCAGTGACGATCGTCGATGCCGACGAGCTTGCCGGCGCGATGACTGAGCAGCTTGCCTCGCTTTTCGAAGATCAATCCGCCCAGCCGCGCGGCGGCCGGCTGCGCCGTGCCGGCTGACGCCGCTTCAGGGAAATGTCCGGAATGACAGGCAAGCGCCTCTGCCATGCGGCGTCGATCGCTCTTTGTATCGCAACAGGCGCTAACCCATCATGGGCGGGCGGCGATGCGTCGGTCATTAGCCGGCAAATAGCAGATTTCGGGATCGGCTCATCGGAGATGAAATTAGGATCGCTGGAATTTCTCGGCGGGCTGGAGATGGTTTCCGGCAAGGCGCTGTTCGGCTCGCTTTCCTCCATCCGTTTTCGGCCGGACCAGAAGCATTTCGTGGTCGTGCTCGATACCGGCCAGTGGCTGACCGGCAGCATCGAGCGCGATGCCAAGGGCAAGCTTTCGGGCCTTTCGGATGTCGAGATCACGCCGATGAGCAACCGTGCAGGCCTGAGTTTGGAAGGCAAGGGATATATGGATGCCGAGGGCCTGGCGCTCGACGGCGACCGGATCCTGGTCTCCTTCGAGCAGGATCATCGGGTCGATATCTATCCCGATCCAGGCTTTGCCGAATCGCGGGCGATCGGCACCCTTCCGCTCCTCATTCCGCGCAAGATGCTGAAGGATAATCGCGGTATCGAGACGATTGCTGTTGCGCCGGGGTCGAGCCCGCTCAAGGGCGGTGTGGTTGTGGTCTCCGAGCGCGGCCTCGACAACGAGGGCAATCGGGTGGCGGCAATTCTCAGCGGGCCGCTGAAAGGGCGATTTGCGGTGGCGCGGGACGGGAGTTTCGACGTCACCGACGGGACCTTCCTGCCGAACGGCGACCTGCTGCTGCTCGAACGCCGCTTCAACATGGCCGAGGGCATCGGCATGCGTCTTCGCCGCATCAAGGGCGCCGATATCAGGCCGGGGGCTGTGGTCGAGGGCGAATTGCTGCTCGAAGGCAGTTTCAATTCGCAGATCGACAATATGGAGGGGCTCGATGCTTTTCAGGCGGAAGACGGCACCACCCATATCGTTTTGGTGTCGGACGACAACCACTCCATTCTGCAGCGTAATCTGATGCTGGAATTCCGGCTCGCCGAAGAGCCGCAATTGCTAGGATCGTCAGATTGACGTCACATGCCTCGGTTATCCCGCTGGCGGTATTGCAGAAGCGGCGGTTTTCGAAGGAAAATCATGGTGCATATTCATGTGATGGGTGCGTCCGGTTCCGGCACCACGTCGCTCGGCCGTGCGCTTTCCGAAAAGCTGGATATTGCCCATCTCGACACCGACGATTTCTTCTGGCTGCCGACCGATCCGCCGTTCACGACACTGCGGGATGCCGGCGAGCGCATAAGGCCGCTGCTAGAGCATTTCCTGGTTAGATTGAAGCATTCTGCCGGAGCAGGTTTTCGTCAGGGCAGAGGCGAATGGCGATGGGCATACCCCTTAGTACGTCCGAGCCGATCGCCTCTGATCCTGGCGGAAACATGCCCGGCCCTTCGTGGTTGGCTGAAACGGGCCGCCTGCTCGACCGGCCGGCTTGGCCGTAGAGCTGGGCTACGACACGCGCCGGCCGGTCAAGCATTCGACTCCGTTTAAGCCAACAGAATGATTCAATCTAACCAGGAAATGCTCTGGAGGAGACGCGGCGTCCCGGCGGCTGGATTCTTTCAGGATCGGCGCTGAAATGGGGAAAGCCGCGCGAGCCGCTCTACGATCTGATTGTGTTCCTCAGGATCGAGCCGGAGCTTCGCATGGCGCGAATCCGTGCGCGTGAGGCGGCTCGATACGGACACAGGATCGGGCCTGGCGGTGACATGGAAGTGAAAAGCGGAGAATTCCTGGCATGGGCAGCAAGCTACGATACGGCCGGCCCCGAGCGCCGCAGCCTCGCGGCGCATGAGCAATGGTTGGAAACGCAGACCGCGCCGGTGCTGCGGCTCGATTCGTCGCGAGACATCGACGATCTGCTCGCAGAGGTTCTTCTGCACCCCGCCATCGCCGCCGGCGCGGTCCGAAGGCGTCGGTGACGTCTCCGCCGATTTCAGCTGGCGCGGGCGGGTTGCATCGGCCGCAGCACGTTCATCAGCGCGCCATAGGGCAGCAGCATGACGAGGCCGACGATCATCTTGACGGCGAAATCGCCGATCGCCCAGGAAATCCAGCGCGGCGCCTCGGCAGCGAAAACGCCAAGGATGGGAGCCGCTTCCAGCGCAAAAGGCTCATTCGGGCCGAGCAAGACGAAAAACGCGGCAAAAGAAAGCGAAAAGAACATCACCGTATCGAGCGCCGAGCCGATCAGCGAGCCGAGGAGCGGCGCGCGCCACCAGGCCTGGCGGCGAAGGCGGTTGAAGACGGCAATATCGAGCAGCTGTCCGGCGAGATAGGCCGAACCGGAGGCAATGGCGATACGCGGCGCCGAGGTGAAGAAGGAGAGGCTGACGCCGACGACAAAACCGGCAAGGACGACCTTGCGGGCGGCCTGCGGGCCGAACTGGCGATTGGTCAGATCGGTGATCAGGAAAGCGACCGGATAGGAGAAGGCGCCCCAGGTCAGGATGTCAGCGAGATTGATGCCGGCGACTTCGGCGTTCAGCGGAAACTGAACGAGGAAGTTGGAGGCGACGACAACAAGCGTCATCAGCGCGACATAGGCAATGGTATAGCGGGTCTTCAGCATTTTTTTATCCTGGGTGATGCCACCAGTTGGAGAGACGATCCGGCAAAGCAAAAGGCTTGTCCGGTTTCACCCGTTCAAGCCTTTGAAGCCTTATGCAAGAAGGGCGGAAGCTTAGGCAGCGACAGCCGCTTCGGCGGTCTTCTTGACGATCTGGCGGCGCAGCAGACGTGCGCGCATCGACAGTTCGTTTTCGCTGGCCTTCAGCAGGAAGGCATCGAGGCCGCCACGATGCTCGACCGAACGAAGAGCAGCAGCCGAAACGCGAAGACGATAACGCTGGTTGAGAGCGTCGGAAATCAGCGTTACCTGGCACAGGTTCGGCAGGAACCGGCGCTTGGTCTTGTTGTTGGCATGGCTGACATTGTTACCAGTCAGGACGGCCTTGCCGGTCAATTCGCACACGCGGGACATGGAACACCTATTCTTGTTTTTCTCGGGCCATCGAATTGCCATCCCCGGCAAAACCGGGCTCGCAATCCAACAGGCATGATTGGAAAGTTGCGGTTCTATAGTCAGAGAGCCTGCTCGCGTCAAGCCAAACCTTGGCCTTTCCCGCAATTCTGTCAAAAAGCTGCTGTTTTCTTCCCGGCATGGGGGGCGTATAGAGCGTTCCGGCAAGGGCTGCCGCGCGCGCGGCAAGACAAGGCTTCACACATGGCTCATTCGGGCAGACGCATTTTCATTTCGGCCATCGCCGCGCTTTTTGCCATACCGGCATCGGCGGCCGAGATCCAGCACCGGACGGTATACCGGGTGACGCTTGCCGGCTTGCCGATCGCGCGTGCCGCGTTCCTGACGCAGATCGAGGACGATCACAGCTATACGATCGCCGGCGATATCAAATCCGCCGGCCTTGCCGATCTCGTCACGACCATCTCGGCAAAGACCAGCGTTAGCGGCGTCGTCCGTAACGACCGGCTGCAGGCGCTGAAATATTCGCTCTACTACAAGAAGGGCAAGAGAGCCCGCGTCTACGAGGTCAGCTATCGCAACGGCGATATCATCTCGGCGACGACGACCCCGCAGCCAAAGCGGCCGAAGAACTGGATCGACGTTACGCCGCGCGACATGCGCTCGGTGCTCGACCCGATCTCCGGCCTGGTCTTCACCGGCGACACCAAGGTCTGCTCGCAGACGCTGCCGATCTTCGATGGCGAGACGCGCATGGATCTGGTGCTCTCGCCGAAGGGCGACAAGGATTTTTCGACCGACGGCTTCAAGGGCAAGGCGGTTGTCTGCGGCGTGCGCTTCGTGCCGCGCTCGGGCTACAAGAAGGGCCGCAAGGATATCGACTATCTGAGCAAGAGCGACCGCATGGAAATCTGGTTTGCCAAGTCGGACGCGGCAAATGTATATGCTCCCGTCTATGTGCGCATTCCAACCGAATATGGAATGGTGACGATCACTGCCGTTAAATACGGCAGCGTCAGCTGACGGAGCTTTCGCCTCCGTGAAGGGGGACAGGTGAAGCTTCGCGCGACGTTGATCGGCTTTACGGCCATTATGATGTGGTCGTTCCTGGCGCTGTTTACGGCTGCTTCGGGCAAGATGCCGCCGTTCCAGCTTTCGGCCATCTGCTTTGCGATCGGCAGCGTCCCCGGCCTCGTCGTGCTTATTCTCAACCCGTCGCGGCTGACGCTGCTGAAGCAGCCGGCAAAGGTCTGGCTGACCGGCATTGCCGGGCTCTTCGGCTACCATTTCCTCTATTTCACCGCGCTCAGGAACGCGCCGGCGGTGGAGGCGGGGCTGATCGCCTATCTCTGGCCGCTGCTGATCGTCGTCGGCTCGGCGCTGCTGCCGGGCGAACGGCTGCGCTGGTATCACGTGGCGGGCGCGCTGGCCGGGCTTTGCGGCACCTTCCTGATCGTCGGCCGCAACGGCATCGATTTCGACGGCGCCTATGTCGTCGGTTACGGTGCCGCCTTCCTCTGCGCCTTCACCTGGTCGGGCTATTCGCTGTTGACGCGGCGCTTCGAGGCGGTCTCCACCGACGTCGTCACCGGCTTCTGCCTTGCGACGTCAATCCTGTCGTTCTTCTGCCATCTCGGCCTCGAGACGACCGTCTGGCCGGCAACGGGCTTCGAATGGATCGCCGTCATCGGGCTCGGGCTTTTGCCGGTCGGCGCTGCCTTCTACGCCTGGGATTACGGCGTCAAGAACGGCGATATTCAGATCCTCGGCGCGGCAAGTTATGCAGCACCGCTGCTTTCGACGCTGATCCTGACGCTGTTCGGATTTGCCGAGCCGAGCTGGCGGATCGCGCTCGCCTGCCTGCTCGTCACCGGCGGGGCGGCGCTGGCCGCCCAGGAGATGTTCCGTCGCAAGTCCCGGCTGCGGCCGGCCGCGGTGGAATAGGTCTTAGAGCCTTTCCTGGTTAGATTGAAGCATTCTGCCGGAGTAGGTTTTCGTCGGGACAGGGGCGATTGGCGATGGGCATACCCCAAGGTACATCCGAGCCGATCGCCCCTGTCCTGGCGGAAACATGCCCGGCCCACGGGCCGCACCGCTTCGCCATGGCGAAGCGATCAGTGCGTCCGGCGATTTTCAAGTCTTGCAGATTTGCCTGGCAAATCTGCGGGAGGGTTGGCTGAAACGGGCCGGCTGATCGACCGGTCGGCTTGGCCGCAGAGCCCGGGCTACGACGCGCGCCGGCCGGTCGACCATCCGACTCCGTTTGAGCCAACAGAATACTTCAATCTAACCAGGAAAGGCTTTAGCCGCCTGGCGTCCAGCCGGGTGGGGCCATTTCGAAGCTTGAAAATACGAAACCGGGCGAAACGGTGCAGCCGACCAGGGTGAAATCGCCAAGGCTTTCGGCCGATTGCCACCAATTGGCGGGAATGATCGCCTGCGGCCGCTCGCCTGCGATCAGATTCGGTCCGAGCGTCAGGGTCTCGCTTGCCGCCCCGTCCTGCGAGCGGTGCAGCGCCAGCGGCGCGCCGGCATAGTAATGCCAGATTTCGGCGGCGTCGTGGACGCGATGCCAGTGCGAGCGCTGCCCGCTGGTCAGGAGGTAATAGATCGCGGTGGAATGTCCGCGCTCTCCGCCCGCCGTATCGCGGAATGTCTCGACGTACCAGCCGCCTTCCGGATGCGGCTGCATGCCAAGTTGCCGGACGATGTCCTCGGGCGACATCAGAAATTGTCCTTGCGCTTGCGGATCTCGGCGAAGACTTCCTCGTTCGTCTTGCCTTCCATGATCAGATTGCGGCGGATCGCCGGATCGCCGGCGCGCAGGAATGGATTGGTTTCCTTTTCCAGTCCCAGCGTCGTCGGGATGGTGAATTTGCCCTGGGCGCGCAAAGCCTCGATCTCGGCGGCGCGGCTCTTCAGGCGTTCATTATCGGGATCGACCGTCAACGCGAAACGGGCGTTGGAAAGCGTATATTCGTGGCCGAAATAGACGGCGGTCTCATCCGGCAGCACGGCAAGCTTTTGCAGGGAATGCCACATGTCGGCCGCGGGGCGCTCGAACAGGCGGCCGCAGCCGAGAGCAAACAGCGTGTCGGCGGCAAAAAGCAGCTTATCGTCGACGAAGTGATAGCAGATGTGGCCGGCGGTGTGGCCGGGGGTCTCGATCGCATTGACCGTGTGGTTGCCGAAGAGGAACCTGTCGCCATCCGCCATCGTCCGGTCGAGGCCGGGAATGGCGATGGCCTCGTTGATCGGGCCGATGATTTCGCAGCCGAACTGCTCCTTCAGCGCCAGATTGGCGGCGACGTGATCGGTGTGATGATGGGTGGTGAAGATATGCGTGATCTTCCAGCCGCGCCGTGTCGCCGCTTCCAGGATTGGCGCCTCCTCCGGCGCGTCGATTGCCGCGGTAAAACCCGTCTCCGGATCGTGCACGAGAACGCCGAAATTGTCGGTGCGGCAGAGAAAAACGTCTAGTTCCAAAGGTTTCATCGTTCAATAATCCTTTGTCCTGCGAGTCTCGCGGGAATGTAGAGGTTCCGGCCTTGAAGTCCAACCGGCCGCTGATAACATTTATCGCAATGCACGCCGATATCGTCGACCTACGTCAGTTCTATCATTCCGACCTCGGGCGTTTTGCCGAGCAGTCGATAGCCATGGCACTTTCGTCGCTTTGGGTGCGCCTGCCGCAGGAGCGCCTGGTCGGTCTCGGTTATGCCGTGCCCTTCCTCGATCGGTTCCAGGCCGATACCGAGCGCACCTTCGCCTTCATGCCGGCCGGACAGGGCGCAGTGAACTGGCCGATGGGCTCGCTGTCGTCGACGACGCTGATTTTCGATGAGGAACTGCCGCTGCCGGATTCCTCGATCGACCGGGTGTTGATGGTGCATTCGCTGGAATTCGCCGAAAGCCCGCGCGAGACGCTGAAGGAACTCTGGCGGGTGCTGGCGCCGGGCGGACGGCTGGTCATCGTTGTGCCGAACCGGCGTGGCGTCTGGGCGCGCATGGAGCATACGCCCTTCGGTTCGGGCCGGCCCTATTCGCGCGGCCAGCTGACGCATCTGCTTCGCGAGACGAATTTCACGCCCGGCGCGACGGCCGAAGCGCTGTTCTTTCCGCCCTCGAAACTCAGGACCATCCTGCGACTTCGCCGCGCCTTCGAGCGGATCGGCCGGACGCTGTGGCCGGCCTTTTCGGGCGTCATTATCGTCGAGGCGCAGAAGCGGCTTTATCAGGGGCTGCCGGTGGCGGCACGGGCGTCGCGCCGCGTCTTCGTGCCGGTGCTGGCACCCCACGGCGTGCCGACGGCGCGCAACCGGTGACCCCGTTCCCGCTCTCGACAAGAACCGCATTCCGCTTTAATGCCACTTGGTCATTTTCCGGAAAATCCAAGGTCGACCCATGAGCGTTGAGATCAGCAAGCCCGTTCCGCGTCCCGGTATTCTCGATATCGCATCTTATGTGCCGGGCAAGGAACATGCGCCGGGTGTTGCCCGAGTCTACAAGCTCTCCTCCAACGAAACGCCGCTCGGCGCCAGCCCGAAAGCGATCGAGGCGGTCAAGGCCGCTGCCGAAAATCTCGGGCGTTATCCCGACGGGCAGGCGATCGAACTGCGCGAGGCGATCGCCGCCGTGCATGGCCTCAATCCGGCAAACATCCTCTGCGGCAACGGCTCGGACGAACTGCTCGGCCTGCTCTGCCATGTTTATCTCGGCCCGGGTGACGAAGGTATCATCACCGAGCACGGCTTCCTCGTCTACAAGATCCAGATCATGGGCACGGGTGCCACGCCCGTCGTCGTGAAGGAAAAGGACTATACCGTCGATGTCGACGCGATCCTTGCCGCGGTGACGGAAAGGACGAAGATCGTCTTCATCGCCAATCCCGGTAATCCCACCGGCACCTATATTCCCGTCAGCGAAATCCGCCGCCTGCAGGCCGGCCTGCCGAAACACGTCGTCCTCGTGCTCGATGCGGCTTACGCCGAATATGTGCGCCGCAACGACTACGAAGCCGGGATCGAGGTGGTGTCTTCCAGCTCCAACGTGGTGATGACCCGCACCTTCTCGAAGGCCTACGGTCTGGCGGCGTTGCGCGTCGGCTGGATGTACGCGCCGGCCGAGATCGTCGATGCGGTGAACCGCGTCCGCGCGCCGTTCAACCTGAATGCGGCGGCGATCGCTGCCGGCGCCGCGGCCATCCGCGACCAGGCTTTCGTCCAGCAGGCCGTCTCCTACAACCAGATGTGGGTGGAAACGTTGACGGAGGCGCTGGAAGCGATCGGGCTGAAAGTCACGCCGTCGGTCGCGAATTTCGTCCTCATCCATTTCCCCGAGATCGACGGCAAGCGTGCCGCCGACGCGGACGAACTTCTGACGAGCCGAGGTTACATCCTGCGCGCCGTGCGCAGCTACGGCTTTTCCAATGCGCTGCGCATGAGCATCGGCCCTGAAGAGGCCAATCGCGGCGTCATTGCAGCACTCCGCGAATTCATGGGACGTCAGGCATGAGCGTGCTGTTTGACCGAATCGCGCTGATCGGCATCGGCCTGATCGGATCTTCGCTCGCCCACGACATTCGCCGGCTCGGGCTGACGAAAGAGATCGTCGTCGCCACACGCAGCGCCGACACGCTGAAGCGTGCGGAGGAGCTTGGCCTCGGCGATCGCTATACCACCTCTTCGGCAGAGGCCGTCGCGGATGCCGATCTCATCATCGTTTCGGTGCCGGTCGGCGCTTCGGAAAGCGTGGCGAAGGAAATCGCCGGCAACCTCAAGCCCGGCGCGATCGTCACCGATGTTGGCTCGACCAAGGCTTCCGTCATCGCGCAGATGCAGCCGCACATGCCTGAGAATGTGCATTTCATCCCCGGCCATCCGCTGGCCGGCACGGAAAAATCCGGCCCCGATGCCGGCTTCCCCGGCCTCTTCGAAGGCCGCTGGTGCATCTTCACGCCGGTCGCAGGTACCGACGAGACGGCCTTGAAGCGGCTGCGCGGCTTTTGGCAGGCGCTCGGCTCGAAGGTCGACGAGATGGATGCGGAACACCACGACAAGGTGCTCGCGATTGTTTCGCACCTGCCGCATATCATCGCCTACAACATCGTCGGCACTGCCGACGATCTGGAGACGGTGACGGAATCGGAAGTCATCAAATATTCCGCCTCCGGCTTTCGCGATTTCACCCGTCTCGCCGCCTCCGACCCGACGATGTGGCGCGACGTCTGCCTGCACAATCGCGATGCAATCCTCGAAATGCTGGCGCGCTTCTCGGAGGATCTCGCCTATTTGCAGCGGGCGATCCGCTGGGGTGAGGGCGATAAGATTTTCGAACTTTTTACCCGCACACGTGCCATCCGCCGCTCGATCGTCCAGGCTGGCCAGGACGTCGACGCACCGGATTTCGGCCGCCCTCACCCGCTGGACAAGAAGTAGCCGCCGCCATGGTGGAGGTCGCGAGCGCAAGCCAGTCTGAAATCGATTGGCTGGCGCGCGAGGATGCCAGTGCCGGCAAGGCATGGGTATCGCGATGTGTGGCGCACGGAGAATATCTCGTCGCCAGGGAAGCCGGTGAGATCGTCGGCTTCCTGCGCTTCTCCCGCTTCTGGGGCAGGGTTCCCTATATGGAGATGATCCGCGTCCTGCCCGGCCACCGCCGGTCGGGAGTCGGTACCGCGCTGTTTCTCGCCTGGGAAGAGGCGATGCGCGCCGAAGGCATCCGTCTGCTGATGACGTCGAGCGAATGCGACGAGAGCCGGCCCCAGGACTGGCATCGCCGCAATGGATTTGCCGAAACGGGCGTGATGGAGCTGCCCGGGCTCCAGTCGGTCCCCGAGATCTTTTTCATCAAGCGGATCGGTTAGATCGGCGGTATTCGGCCGAGCGGGATGAAGCCGCTGACGGTGGCATTGCCGTGATCGACGACGAGATCGACCGAGACCTTGTCCTTGCCGCCGGCAAGCGACTGCAGGAGCTTGGTCGCCGTGTTGACGGTTGATGCGATGTCGGGGAAGGTCTGTTTCAGGCTGTCGCCCCAAGGCCCGAGCCGTTCGATCTCCAATTTGAATTTTCCCGAGAGGAAGCCTTGTTCGTCGAAGGAGAAGGGGCCGGTGAGCGTCATCACCTTGCCGTCGCCAATATCGGCGACGATGCGGCGTAGATCGCCGGCCGCGCCATTGAGGCCATTCGGGTCGCTGCCGTCGATCAGGCCGGCCTTGCCGGCGACGGTCAGATCGATGCTGGCCGTGAGTTTCGGGAACACCTGCGGCCAGTCCATGATCGCCGTATTCACATCCTTCACGGAGATTGCGCCGTCGAGATCGGCTCCGTTCTGACGTAGATGAATTTCGGTGCGGGCCGCGTCGAAACTGACGGTCTGGCCGGTGAGGGAGGAGACCGCCGTCGCCTTCAGGCCCTCTATGATGGTCGAGCTGCGATCGATGCCCTTCAGCCTGGTTGCCAGGCTCGCCTGCATGTTCGCCCATTGCGCAGAGATTGAAAGGCCGTTGCTGGTGCGGATTTCCGCCGGCGAATCCAATTCCCAGACGATATTGCCAGGCGCGTAAACCTGGGCCGCCGAGCGCAGGGCGCCGAAGGTGGCGGAGACGCCGTTGACACTGTCGTCGACGTCGACCTTGGAGCAGAACAGGCCGATGCGGAAGGGATAGCCGCGGAATTCGATATCGGAGCATTCGCCGCTGACGCCCGCCTGATCACGCGGCGCGATCGCTTTCAGCACCGTAGTCTTCAACGCCGATGCCGCATAGAACCAGCCGCCGGTATAAAGCGCGATCACCAGGAGAATGCCTCCGCCCAGCAGCCAGAATTTCCTGCCGCTGCTGGACTCACCGCTGCCAGATCGGCTTGACGCTGCCATGATGTTCTCCAATGGTGAATCGCAAAGTGATTCCGGTCTGGCGTGCGATATGGACGAATTTTGGGTGTTTGGCTACGGCTCGCTGATGTGGAATCCGGGCTTCGAGTTCCTGGAACGGGCGGAAGCCCTGGTGCATGGTTACAGGCGTTCACTCTGTGTCCGTTCCTACGTCCATCGCGGCACACGCGACAATCCGGGCCTCGTCCTCGGCCTGGACAGGGGCGGCGCCTGCCGCGGCATGGCCTTCCGTGTTTCGCCGGACAGATGGGAGGAGGTGATCGAGTATCTCCGCGCCCGCGAACTTGTCACCAATGTCTATCTGGAACGCCGGGTCCGGCTGCAATTTGTCGGCGGTCGGCGGATGGAGGCGGTGACCTACGTCGCTGACCGCGACCACGAGCAATATGCCGGTACGCTCGACGCGCTTGCGGCGGCACGGGTGGTGAATGAGGCCAGCGGCCAGTCCGGTCCGAACGATGCCTATGTCTTCAACACGCTTGCGCATCTCAGGCAGATGGGCATTCGCGATCAGTGGCTGGAGCAGGTCGTCAACGAGGTGGAACGGCTGCGGGCTGCCTGCATGATCCCTTAAATCGGTACCGATCTAAGGATAAAATTATGCAGCAACTCGAAGTGTTACAGCGTTCTTTGCGCGTCTGAAGACTTCAGGCCGTCGCTGCCTTCACTTTGCGCAGCTCGGTCAGCCTGGCGATCGCTGTCGGTGGCAGCGGCAGATGCGGATTGCGTTCGATGGTGTCGAGCAAGAGCTCGTCGCTTGCCCGTTCGGTCACCTCGATCAGGTGGGCGAAGAAGGCGTCCGGATCCATTCCCGGCATGATCGGCGGCAGGATCCGCACCTTGAAATGGCCGGGATAACGGCGGATGCTGCGTCGCGGCCAGAAGAGGCCGGGGTGCATGGCGACCGGCACGACGGGAATACCAAGATCGCGGTACATACGGGCGATACCGTATTTATAGAGCGGCTCCGCGCCCGGCGGGCGGCGGGTGCCCTCGGGATAGATGATGAGCTGGCGGCCGGTCGAAAGCTCTTCCTTCGTGCGTTTCAGCACGTCAACCATCACCTTGCCGCGGGCACCGCGATCGACCGGGATCATGCGCTGCTTCTTGGCATACCAGCCGAAGAGCGGAATCCACATCAACTCCCGCTTCAGGATGTAGACCGGGTCCTTGAGCCTTGGCAGAAGCGCGTAGGTATCCCAAAAGGACTGGTGCTTCGGCGCCAGGATGTAGCTGCCGTCAGGCAGGTTCTCCAGGCCTTCGATCTCAAAGGTCGTGCCGACGATCACGCGCATCAGCCAGTGATTGGAGCGCGCCCAGTTCTTCGGGATTTCATAGGCAGTAAGCCGCGGCACCACGAAATAATAGGGCGAGAGCACGATCATCCGGATGATGAGGTTGGCATAGAAGATCGTGTTGAAGAGGACGGAACGCAGGGCGATCATGAAATTTTCCCGAGGCATGCTCACGCGACCGGCCTACACGATATTGCCCGTCATAAAAAGCATTTGATGTTGCCCCAGAACAGGATTCAGATTTCAAGCCGGGCCTGAAATCTGAATCCTGTTCTAAATTAAAAGAGTTTGAGCATGATGTCGTCCGAAAACCGCTCACACTTTTCGGCATCGTGCTCTGGCAAAACCTAGAGCCTATCCTGGTTAGATTGAAGCATTCTGCCGGAGCAGGTTTTCGTCAGGGCAGAGGCGATTGGTGAAGGGCATACTCCAAGGTACGTCCGAGCCGATCGCCTCTGATCCTGGCGGAAACATGCCCGGCCCACCGGCCGCACCCTTCGCCGCGGCGAAGCGATCAGTGCGTCCGGCGATTTTCAAGTCTTGCAGATTTGCCTAGCAAATCTGCGGGAGGGTTGGCTGAAACGGGCCGGCTGATCGACCGGCAGGCTTGGCCGTAGGGCTGGGCTACGACGCGCGCCGGCCGGTCGATCATCCGACTCCGCTTGAGCCAACAGAATGATTCAATCTAACCAGGAAAAGCTCTAGTCTGCGGCGGACACGCTGGCCGAGCGCAATCCGGTGTGGCGGCCGAAGCCGGTGATGTTGCGGGCGCCGGCCAGCAGCACCTTCAGATATTCGGCCAGCATGACGCGCATCGCGTTCGGATCGGTGAACCAGTTGCGGGTCTTCAGATCCGAGTTGACGACGGGATAGGGGATGAACTCGATGTCGGGATCGACATAGGAGAGCTCGGCGAGGGTGCGCGGCATATGGTAATTGTTGGTGACGACGAGCACGCTTTTATATCCCTTGGCATGGATCCAGTTGGAGGTTTCCTCGGCATTGCCGATCGTGTCTATCGCGTCATGACCGATATCGACGCAGCAGGAGAAGAGATCGGCCGAGCCCTGCGTCATCTTGCGGATCTGAGCCGTCGTCGTCGTCGGGTGGACGCCGGAGATCAGGAGCCGCTTGCCGGCACCCTTCTGCAGCAGTTCCACGGCCTGGTCGATGCGCTGGTAGCCCCCTGTCAGCACGACGATCGCGTCCGCCTTCGGCTCGGCCGGGGGCTTAAGTGTCGTCACGGAATCGGCAAAGCGCAGGAAGCCGCCGAACATCAGGGCGATCGCCAGAACGCAACCAAAGCCGGCCCAGCGCAACATGCGGCGGATCGGCCCGCGTCGCGGCGGCAGGCCCGCCGGGTGTTCAAGCTCCGGTTCCTGCCGAATCGGGTTGCGTGTCGTATGGCCCATGGTCATGAATCGTGATTATACGCTGATTACGGCGTGGAACAGACGCTACAATGACAAAACGACATGGTCACGATCAACTTGCGATGCCGTCGGTGCGCGTCGGGTCCGAGCGCAATGTATCGATTTCATAGATCGTCCGCATGACGGTCAGTCGCGCCGTGACGGTCGTCAGCAGCGCGATAACGATCATGGTCGCGAAGATGCCAGCATAACCGAGTACACCGACCGAAAAAGTGCCGAACAGCGCGGTTGCCTGATCCGTTTCCGGCGTCGCCAGGGTGCGGCTTTGCCAGAAGCCGGCGGTGGCGAAGAAAAGCGCGGCAAGCGCGCTGCCGATCGCCGAGCCCTTGAGGCTGATCTTGAGGAAATGCTTCTGGAATTCGGTGGCGACGAAAGAGCTTTCGGCGCCGACGAAATGCAGCACTTCGACGATGTGGCGATTGCCCGACAGCGCGCCGCGCGTGGCAAAGACGACCGTGAGCACCATGGCCGAAAAGACCAGGAGCAGGACGCCGGTGCCGATCAGCACCGTCGTGTGCGCCATGGACACCAGCCGGTCGACCCAGGTGCGGTGATCGTCGAGGCTCGCCTGCGGGATGCTGTCCTTCAGGAGCCCGCGCATCGCCTCGAAATCCGGCGGGTTGCTCTCGTCGATGGTGATGACGACGAGGCGGGGGACGGGCAGATCCTTGAGGTCGAGGCCGGGGCCGAGCCAGGGTTCGAGCAGACGGGCGGTGGCCGCCTCGTCGACGATCTGGCCGCTTTTGGTGCCGACGAAGGTCAGCGCCAGGTCGCGCGCCTGTGTCAGCGCCTTTTCCATGTCGAGATTGTCGTCCGGCTTGATCTGGATGGTGATCTCGCGGGAGATCTGACTCTCCCAGCTCGCCGCCGTCGAACGCACCATGCTGACGCCGCCGAGCGTCAGGCAGGCGAGAAAGGCCATGATCGATATCACCACCATCAGGGCATTGCCCTGGATGTTGGAGGGCGGCAGGATCGGCGCGGTCGGGCGCACGCGCATTTCCGGCCGCTTCTGCTGGGCCTGGGCCGGCGCCTTGTCTCGGTTTTTGGACGGGGGCTCAGTCATAGATATCGAGATGCCCCTCCGAGAGGATCATACGGCGGGCTTCCACCTGTTCCATCAGCGCCAAATCATGGGTGGCGATTACGACCGCTGTGCCGAGCCGGTTGAGCTCGAGGAAAAGATTGAGCAGGCGCCTGGCCATCGGCGGGTCGACATTGCCCGTGGGTTCGTCGGCCAGCAGGACTTCCGGCCGGTCCATCAGCGCCCGGGCGATGGCGGCGCGCTGTTTCTCGCCGCCGGAGAGCACCGGCGGCAGCACGTTGATGCGTTCGCCGAGGCCGACCCATTTCAACAGTTCCAGGACGTCGGTCTTGTAGGAGCTCTCCTCCTTGCCGCGCACTCGTAAGGGCAAAGCGACATTCTCATAGGTGGTGAGATGATCGAGCAGGCGAAAATCCTGGAAGACGATGCCGACGCGCCGGCGCAGCAGCGGCAGCTCGGGGCGCGGGATTTCGGAAATGTCGCGCCCGAACATGCGGATCAGGCCGCGCGTCGGCTGCAGCGACATGAAGAGCAGCCGCAGCAGCGACGTCTTGCCCGCGCCCGACGGGCCGGTCAGGAACTGAAAGGATTTCTTCGGAATGTCGAAGGTCAGGTCCCGGAGGATTTCCGGGCCCATGCCGTAGCGCAAACCGACATTCTCGAAGTGAATCAACGGGCAGCTCAGTCTGTTGTGGGTTTCACCGTGCGACTTGTTAACCAACACCGTTAACAGCCGGTAAATTTTGCCGGAAAGACGCCCGTTTGATGGCAATCTTTGCGAAGCATTAACCATTAAAATTTACGACTGAGCAGGATTCGTTTCAATGCCAAGATTAGCGCTGGCGGCGAAACCATGTGGACATCTGCGAGGCAGCCACCATGGAAGCATCTTTCTTCAGCCGCCGGACACCGGGCCAGGCCTATGATTTCCTGCCGCCCGAACCCGCAAGCCGCCAGTACCGCAATCAGCGCCCTGCCGATATTGCCGACGCCGAATTCGTCAGCCTCGGCAAGGCGCGGCCGCGGGAATTCACCGCGAGGACCCATAACGACAACCGCAAGCGGGCAGGCGCCGCACAGCCGCCGCTTCGGCCGGCGACGGCCGCTCTTCTTCTGCGGGAGGCGGAGACCTGGCTGCAGCGCGCGTCGATGCGCAGTTTCGCCGTATTGGTGCTGGCGCTTGCCGTGCTCGTCTTCGGCCTTGCGGGTGGCTTCTCGGGCCTGTCGGGCGGCCGAGCCTATTCCGGAGCGCCGCTGCATTTCACCCATGTGACGGCGACGCCGCGCGATGCGAACGGCATGCGCGTGCTCGTCATCAACGGCATCATCGAAAACGACAGCGGCACGACGCAGACGCTGCAGCCGATCCGCGCCGATCTCGTGACCGACGAGCGGTTGACCGCGAGCATCATCATCAACCCGCCTGTTGACGTCATCTATAGCGGCCAGAGCCGGGGCTTTTCGGCGCGCGTCCAGCACGCCGGCGGAAAGATGCCGGAGGTTCGGCTTTCCTTCCTGCCATAGAGCCACCACGGGCACGCCACACGGCCAATTCCTGCCGCAGGTGGTGCCAATCCGGTTAATTTCTAGCCGGCGAGGCTGTTTCAAGCGCGCATATGTGCTAACGGCTTACCCTTCTTTTCATGGAGAAGCCCCTATGCCTGTCGTGCGCGGAAAAAATATCGAGCCGCTCTTCACCGCCGAACAGATTGCCGAACGCAATCATGCGATGGCGCGGGAGATCGCCAACGGTCCGACCAAGGACCTGCTCGTCATCGCCGTGCTCAAGGGTTCCTTCATTTTCGCCGCCGACCTGATTCGCGCCCTGCATGACACCGGGCTTGCCCCGGAGGTCGAGTTCATCACGCTGTCGAGCTATGGCAGCGGTACGGTCTCGCAGGGCGTGCGCATCGTCAAGGATATCGACAGCGATGTGCATGGCCGCGACGTGCTGTTGATCGACGATATCCTCGAATCCGGCCGGACGCTGCTTTTTGCCAAGGAGTTGCTGTTCGAGCGTGGCGCACGCAACGTCACGATCGCCGTGCTGCTCGACAAGCGCGTCAAGCGTAAGGAAAAGCTGGAGGCCGATTATGTCGGCTTCGAATGCCCCGACTATTTCGTCGTCGGCTACGGTATGGATGTCGCCTATGCTTTTCGTGAACTGCCCTTCGTCGGCGTGGTGACCGGCGACGCCTGAATGATCGGGAGTACTGCAGCGCCTTAGAGCCTTTCCTGGTTAGATTGAAGCATTCTGTTGGCTCAAACGGAGTCGGATGGTCGACCGGCCGGCGCGCGTCGTAGCCTGGCTCTACGGCCAAGCCGGCCGGTCGAGCAGCCGGCCCGTTTCAGCCAACCCTCCCGCAGATTTGCCCGGCAAATCTGCAAGACTGAAAATCGCCGGACGCACTGATCGCTTCGCCCCGGCGAAGCGGTGCGGCCGGTGGGCCGGGCATCTCTAGCCAGGATCACAGGCGATCGGCTCGGACGTACCAGGAGGTACGCCCATCGCCAATCGCCTCTGTCCTGACGAAAATCTGCTCCGGAAGAATGCTTCAATCTCACCAGGAAAGGCTCTAGCACGTCTGAAAGAGGCGCCGCGCCGTGCAGCCGCCGAGACGGGTTGTTAACCATCCCGTCCATTGCTTCGCCATCTTTACCGATCGAAAAGGAAAGTCTGGTGATTTCCGTCGCGGGGCTGAAGACGGAGCAATGCACATATGGCAAGAATTCTGATTACGGAAGACGAGGACTCCCTGCGGTCTTTCGTAGCCCGGGCGCTCAGGCTCGACGGTCACGAGACGGATGAAGCGGCCGATGGCGCCGAGGGGTTGGAGAAGCTCAAGGATGGGGTCTACGACCTGCTGCTTTCCGACATCCGCATGCCTGTGATGGACGGCATCGAGCTCGCCCACCAGGCCAAGGATGCCTTTCCCGGCCTGAAGATCCTGCTGATGACCGGCTATGCCGAGCAGCGCGAACGAGCCGACGATCTCGCCGAAAAGATCATCGATGTCGTCGCCAAACCATTCGCGCTTCCCGATATCCGCAAGGCGGTTGCCCGGGCGCTCGTCGCTTAAAGCGCGTTCACTCTTCGGAATTTCACGCGTAACCCCGAAAATCGATGGCGATTTTCGGGGTTACGCGCTTGAGCGCCTATTGAATATCGAGCAGCCGTTCGAGATATCGCCGTTCCATTTCCTGCGGCGGATTGTTGCCGAGCTTTTCGCGGATCGCATCGAGGATTTCGCGCGCCCGCTGAACGTCGATTTCGTCAGGCACCTTCACCCCGTCGTCCTCGATATATCTCTCGCTCATGCGTGGCCGTCCGAGCGGATCGCGGCCGTTCTGATCGCCCTGGCCGACCTGGCCATTCGGGCCTTGCCCCTGCTGGCCCTGCTGCGCCTGCATCATCTGGTTCATCATGTCGCGGGCGCCCTGGCGAAGCGCTTCCAGCGCGCGGCCCTGGTTTTCGATGGCCGGTTGGCCGCGGCCCTGGCCGAGTTCGCGGCCGGCGCCTTCCATCTCGCGTTGCGCCTGGCCGAAGCCGGGGCCGGGCTTCATGCCCATTTCGCCGAGCTTTTTCTGCAATTCACCCAGCTGCTTGCCGAGCCCATCCTGTTGGGCGCGCAGCTGTTTCAGCGCCTCGCGCAGTTGTTCGGCCGTCATCTGGTCGGAGGGCTGCTGGCCTTCCTGGCCTTGCTGGCCCTGTTGCTGCTCCTGCGGCTCGCCGTTTTCGCCGGGGAGCATCTCGTCGAGCAGCGGATCGTTTTCGCCCATGTCGGGTTCGCCGCGCTGCAGGCGGTCCTTGAGCTGCTGATCGAGGCGGAAGGTCTGTTCCATCAGCTTCTGCTGGTCGCGCAGGATTTGACCGAGCTTGTCGATCTGCTTGCGGGCCTCACTGTTCTCCTGGCTCTGCTGACCGCGCTGCGGCCGGCCGGCCTGCAGATTGTTCATCATGCGCTGCAATTCCGACAGCATCTGCTGGGCGGCGTCGCGGTTGCCGGAGCGGGCGAGATTCTCGATCTGGTCCATCATCCGTTCCAGATCCTGCTGGCGCAGGATGTTCTGGGCGTTCTGGTTCGGCTGCATCGGCGCATTCTGCATGCGCTCGGCAAGCTCGCTCAGATAGTCCTGCATCGCCTTGCGCAGTTCGTCCATCAGCTTCTTGATCTCTTCGTCCGGCGCGTTGCGGTTCAACGCATCGGCGAGATTCTGCTGGGCCTGTCGCAGCTTGCGCTCGGCAAGGGAAAGATCGCCGTCCTCCATGCCGAGAGCTATTTCCCAGAGATATTGGGCCGTATCCTTCAGCGCCTCCTCGCTCTTTGCGAGCTTCATGCGCGCCAAGGCGGATTCCAGCAACAGGTAGTTGGTGAGTTTGGGGATGGTCTCCTCAGGACGGATCGTCAGCGCTTCGTTCAGCGCGATCGCCTGGGGCATCTTGCGGGTGTCGAGGGCGAAAACCTGCCGTTCCTCTGCGACGGCCGCGGCAAGCGGCTCGTTGAAGGGCCGCGACGGCAGCGTCATCTCGTGCGGCGGGCTGCGGCCGGTCTGGCCGGCTCCGTCCTTGGCAACAAGCGTCACGCGCACGCGTTTGCCGGCGAGCGGATGTTCGGTCAGATTCCGGCTGGTCACACCCTTGGCGTCACGGGCGTTACGGCGGGGGATATCCAGCCTGTACTCCGGCAATGGGTAAAGAGGCGTTGCTTTCGGATCGGTTTCGAGCGGTACTATCTCCGCATGAGCCTCCTGGACGCCGTAGTCGTCCTTGACTGTGAAACCAATTTCAAGCGCGCCATTGACGCTGGGCTTCGGCAAGCCGTCAAATGCAATTTCCGGCGCCTTGTCGGGAAGGATGTCGAAGCTCCAGCGGCGGCCGTTGACTTCCAGCGTGCCGTTCTCTTCGAGCTTCATCGCATGCGTCTGCGCTATGGCGGCCTGGCCGGCCGGCACGGCATCCGGCTGGTTGCCGGCCGTCACAGCTGTCTGGCGCGGGTTCGCGTCCGCCTGCAGGGCGATCTCCTGCGTCTGACCGTTCGTTTTGCGGAACACGACCTTTTCGGCCGTCTTTCCGCCGCTGACGCGCACGGTGAGAGCGGAAAACTGCGGAATGCCGATCGGCGCCTGTTCACTGCCGTCGGCGGTCAGGTAGACCGGCGCGCGGCCGGTATAGGAGGGCGGCGTCACCCAGGCGTCGATGCGCACCGCCGGATCGACCGTCACCTGTTCGGGTGCTGCCTGCAATGCGTCACTGACCGAACCGCCATTGATCGACAGCGAATAAGCAAAGGCCGTGACGACAAGCAGCGCCGGAATGGCGCGAAGGGCGAAACGGTCATGCCCGGCAATGTCAGGCCTCGGCATGCCCGCATCGAGCGCTGCGATCTTTTCGGCCATGCGCAGCTGGTGCTCGCGCCAAAGCGCCCGGGCGAATGGCGCATCAAAAGCCGGCTCGTCTTCCTGGACGGTGACCGGCTGGTGCGGCAACCCGTTGCGTTCTTCCAGCATGCGGTCGGCTTCGGCGATCCTCGGCCAGCGCAGATTGCGGAAGGGAAGGAGCGCGACAAGCAAAGCGAGAGCGAAAGCGATCAGCAGAATGATGCGCAACCAATCCGGCACGCTGCGGAAGACGCCGAACCAGGAGGCGGAAAGATAAAGGGCGGCGACCGACAGAACCGGCAACAGAAGCGGCAGCAGCTGCTCGCAAAAAAGCACGATGCGCGCCAGCAGACGTTTCGTCGTCACCAGCCGGGCAAGGGCAGGGCGGAGCGCAAATGCACCTTTCTTCTGCCTGAAGGGGCTTGTCATCGGTCCGGTCTCCGCGATCTGACGTGGAACAGAGGGCGCTTCCGGCGATTGCGGGGCAATACGCTCATGGCTGACAAGGATAACACTCTTTGTGGCGAAGGCGAGGGCGAGCGGCCGGCAATACCGGCTTTTCACGTTTATTCGCCAAAAAGTGATGGTCTACCCGAAGCGCGTCGCGATTTTTCAGGTCGCTTCCCGCGCTTTAGCTCTTTGTTTTGCGTATGTCGTGATCGTAAAACCGCCACACGTTGCGCGACTGCTTTAGTCGAGCCAAGCGGGAACGGAGTCGAGGCTGATCAGCTCGGCATAGGTTCTACGCGGTCGTATCGCATGGAAGTCGCTGCCCTTGACCAGAACTTCGGGGACCAGCAGGCGGCTGTTATAGGTGCCGGCCTGGACGGCGCCATAGGCGCCGGCAGTGCTGACGGCCAGCAGATCACCGGGCTTCGGCATCGCCATTTCGCGGTCGAGCGCCAGATAGTCGCCGGTCTCGCAGACGGGGCCGACCACGTCGGCGCGGATGCGCGGCGCGTTCGCCGCCGAAATCGTCACCGGGCGGATTTCGTGATAGGCCTCGTAGAGCGTCGGGCGAATGAGATCATTCATCGCGCCGTCGACGATGACGAAGGTCTTCTCGCCGCCGTCCTTCACATAAAGCACCTCGGTCACCAGAATACCGGCATTGCCGACGATCAGGCGGCCGGGCTCGGTGATGACCTTGCAGTCCAGATCGCGCAGCTGGTTCTTGACGATCGCTGCATAAGCATCCGGCAGCGGCGGCGGATTATTGTCGTCCTTATAGGGGACGCCGAGGCCGCCGCCGATATCGACATGATCGATCGTGTGGCCGTCGGCGCGGAGCGTCGCGACAAGGTCGCGCAGCAGCTTGAAAGCGTCGTCGAAAGGCTGCAGCTCGGTAATTTGGCTGCCGATATGCATGTCAATGCCGGTGACCTCGATGCCGGGCAGCTTGGCGGCATGGGCGTAGATCGCGCGGGCGCGCTCCCAGGAGATGCCGAACTTGTTTTCCTTCTTGCCGGTCGAGATCTTCGAATGTGTCTTTGCGTCGACATCCGGGTTGATACGGAAGGAGACGGGAGCCTTCTTTCCGGCGCTGACGGCGCGCTGGTTGAGGATTTCGAGCTCGGGTTCGGATTCGACGTTGAAGCAGTAGATGCCGGCCTCGAGCGCGAAATCCATCTCGGATGGGGTCTTGCCGACGCCTGAGAACATGATGCGGCTTGCCGGAATGTCGGCTGCGAGCGCGCGACGCAGTTCCCCTTCCGAGACGACATCGATGCCGGCGCCAAGGCGACCCAGCGTCTTCAGCACCGCCTGGTTCGAATTCGCCTTCATCGCGTAACAGATCATCGAGTCCATATCGGCGAAGGCTTCGGAGAAGACCCGGTAATGGCGTTCCAGGGTGGCGGTGGAATAGACGTAGAACGGCGTGCCGACCGCCTTGGCAATCTCGGGAACGGGAACGTTCTCGGCGTGAAGGATACCGTCGCGGTGCTCGAAGTGGTTCACGGGCTTATGCCTTAAAGAAGAGGATCGAGAAGGAAGGGCTTGTCAACGGTTCCCGGCTGTTTCGTCGGCTTGGAAACGTCGCCTTCTTTCGTTGCCGCAGCACTCGGCGGGTCGAGATCGCCCTTACGCCCGCATCCGGCAACGGCAAGGCCGATGACGGCGATGACTGCCGTCAAGCGAATGAGGTGCGACAAGCTCTTCTGCATGGATATCCTCTTGTACGAGATATGACCGACATCGTCATTTCGAACGATGGACATCTTCATAGCGAAGTTTCTCCGCCTTGTGCACCCTGATTGTTGGACGGTCTTTCCCCGTGCGGGGAAAGGGCGAAGCGGCGTTTTGCTTCGCCTTTCTTTCAGTTGCGGGCGCGCCAGAAGGCGATCTGCTTGCGCACCTCGGAGGGGGCCGTGCCACCGAAGCTCTTGCGGCTGGCGACCGAGGCTTCGACCGTCAGAACGTCATAGACCTTGTCGGTGATTGCGGAATGGATCGCCTGCAGGTCGGCGAGCGGCAGCTCGGCCAGGTCGCAGCCCTTGCTTTCGGCCAGCGCGACGGCGCGGCCGGTCACGTGATGGGCATCGCGGAAGGGCAGGCCGGCTTCGCGCACCAGCCAGTCGGCAAGGTCGGTCGCCGTCGAGAAGCCGGAGCCGGCCGCCGCCTTCATGCGCGCGCTGTTGACGGTCATGTCGCGCACCATGCCGGTCATGGCGGCGATGGCCAACTCCAGGCTCTCGGCTGCGTCGAAGACCTGTTCCTTGTCTTCCTGCATGTCCTTGGAATAGGCGAGCGGCAGGCCCTTCATGATCGTCAGCAGTGCGATCAGCGAGCCGTTGATGCGGCCGGTCTTGGCGCGCACCAGTTCGGCCGCATCCGGGTTCTTCTTCTGCGGCATGATCGAGGAGCCGGTCGAGAAGGCGTCGGAGAGGCGCACGAAACCGAACTGCGGCGTCGACCAGATGACGATCTCTTCGGCCAGGCGCGACAGATGCATGCCAGTGATCGCGGCGATCGCCAGGAATTCTATGGCGAAATCGCGGTCGGAAACCGTGTCGATGGAATTGCGGGTCGGCTCGCGGAAGCCGAGCGCCTTGGCCGTCATGTGGCGGTCGATCGGATAACCGGTGCCGGCAAGGGCGGCCGCACCGATCGGGCTTTCGTCCAGGTGCTCGATGGCATGGCGCACCCGCGAGCGGTCGCGGCCGAACATTTCGACATAGGCCATGCAGTGATGGCCGAAGGTGACGGGCTGGGCGGTCTGCAGATGGGTGAAGCCCGGCATGACGCTTTCGGCATGTTCCTCGGCGCGATCGAGGAAGGCGGCAATCAGGCCGGTCAGCATCTTCTCGGTCTTCTCGAGCTCTTCCTTCACCCAGAGGCGAAAGTCGAGCGCCACCTGGTCGTTGCGCGAGCGGGCGGTGTGCAGCCGCCCGGCAGCCGGTCCGATCAACGTCGCCAGGCGCGCTTCGATATTCATGTGGATGTCTTCGAGCCGGCGCGAGAATTCGAAATTGCCGCTTTCGATTTCTGACAGGATCGTGTTTAGCCCGTGAACGATCTTGTCCTTATCCTCGGCTGAAATAATCCCCTGATGGGCGAGCATCGTCGCATGGGCGATGGAACCGCGGATATCCTGCGCGAATAGCTTCTTGTCGAAACCGATCGAGGCATTTATCTCCTCCATGATCGCGTCCGGGCCGGAGGCGAAGCGCCCACCCCACATCTGGTTGGAGGATTTGGTGTCCGTGTTGCTCTCGGCCATGGATGCCCGTCCTGGAGAATGAAATGACGACAAAAAAACCCTTCGGCCTGCCGTCGGTAAAACTGATCGCAATCGCCGCCGTTGCAGGCGTTGTTGCCGGTGCGGCAGCGGTATACGTGAAGGAGACGGGGATTGGCAATGGCATCGGCGATACGGCTTCGGCCGAATGCCCGCTGGCGAGGGAACGCGCCGTCACCCTGGCGCCGCTGATGAAGGGGCAGGTTGCGGCGATGGTTGCCGCCAGCGAGCCGCGCAAGCTGACCGCGGTGTCCTTCAAGGGCCCTGACGGCAAGCCGCTGACGCTCGACCATTTCGCCGGCAAGACCGTGCTGCTCAATCTCTGGGCCACATGGTGCGTTCCCTGCCGCGAAGAGATGCCGGCGCTGAACGCGCTGGAAAAGCAGATGGGCGGCGACAAGTTCCAGGTCGTGCCGGTCAATATCGATACCGGTGATGACGAAAAGCCGAAGACTTTCCTGGCCGAGACCGGCGTTGATGCGCTGCAGCTTTATCGCGACAATACGATCGGCGTCTTCAATAGCCTGAAGAAGGAAGGTCTCGCCTTCGGCCTGCCGGTGACGCTGCTGCTCGACGACAAGGGCTGCCTGATCTCCGCCATGAACGGACCTGCCGCCTGGGACAGCGAGGACGCCAAGACTTTGATCAAGGGTGCGATCGGATCGTGAGGATATCGGTCAGGAGTCGCCATTTCCTCTGATCAGGAAAACGCCGGCAATTCCGATAAGGACGCAGCATTGCAGCAGGAACATCGGTGTTTCGGTCGACATGGCGTTTCCCCCCCGTTCACGGCAAGGAAAGCATTTCGCGGGCGTCCGGTCCATTCGCCCTTTTTGGTGATGTCCCTCTTAGCGCGTCGGGACAGGCACTTCGCCGCGATAGTCGTAGAAGCCGCGGCCGGATTTGCGTCCGAGCCAGCCGGCTTCGACATATTTCACCAGCAACGGGCAGGGGCGATATTTCGAGTCCGCCAGGCCGTCATGCAGCACCTGCATGATCGACAGGCAGGTGTCGAGGCCGATGAAATCGGCAAGCTGCAGCGGCCCCATCGGATGGTTGGCGCCAAGCTTCATTGCCGTATCGATGGCGTCGACCGTGCCGACACCTTCATAGAGCGTGTAGATCGCTTCGTTGATCATCGGCAGCAGGATGCGGTTGACGATGAAGGCCGGGAAGTCCTCGGCGACGGTAATGGTCTTTTCCAGCGTGCCGACGAATTCCTTGGCGGCGGAGAAGGTCTTCTCATCGGTGGCGATGCCGCGCACCAGTTCGACCAGCTTCATGACCGGCACCGGGTTCATGAAATGAATGCCCATGAAGCGTTCGGGGCGGTCGGTGGCGGCGGCAAGCCGGGTAATCGAAAGCGAGGAGGTGTTGGTGGCCAGCAGCGCTTCCGGCTTCATTACCGGACAAACCTGACTGTAAATCTTGCGCTTGACGCTTTCGTCCTCGGTGGCCGCCTCGATGACGAGATCCGACGGAGCGAGGTCGTTGACATCGGCGGAGCCTGATATGCGCGATAAGGTCGATTTACGTTCCTCATCCGTCATCTTGCCGTTCGTCACCAGGCGGGCAAGATTACCGTTGATAGTGGCAAGGCCGGATTCGATGCGGTCCTGCGAGAGATCGTAGATGTGGACCCTGTACCCTGCGGCGGCCGAAACATGCGCGATGCCGCAGCCCATCTGGCCGGCACCGATGATCCCAATATTCTTCAACACCGCACTCATCTCCAAACCCCCCGCTCGGCAGTCGCCCCCGCGTTGCCGCACTATTTTAGCATTACTGCCGGACGAAAGATCGCCCGGCAGCAGATAAAAGACAATTTTCCAGTCATTCGCAAGTGCGAAAGAAAAGCATGGAGCTCGCTCAGAGCGCCTTTTGCAATTCCGGCAGGGCGTCGAAGAGATCGGCGACGAGGCCGTAGTCGGCGACCTGGAAGATCGGCGCCTCCTCGTCCTTGTTGATGGCGACGATCACCTTCGAATCCTTCATGCCGGCCAGGTGCTGGATCGCCCCGGAGATGCCGGCGGCGATATAGAGGTCGGGCGCTACCACCTTGCCGGTCTGACCGACCTGCCAGTCGTTCGGGGCATAACCGGCATCGACGGCGGCGCGGGATGCGCCGACGGCAGCGCCGAGCTTGTCGGCAACCGGCAGGATGACCTCCTTGAACTTCTCCGCAGAGCCCAGCGCCCGGCCGCCGGAGATGATGATCTTCGCCGAGGTCAGTTCCGGACGGTCGGAGGCCGACAGCGCATCGGCGACGAAGCGCGACAGACCCGGATCGGAAATCGCTGCGATCGCCTCCACCGTTGCCGAACCGCCTTCCGTGGCGGAAGCAAACGAGGCGGTGCGCACGGTGATGACCTTCTTGGCATCGCTTGCCTGCACCGTCTGAATGGCATTGCCGGCATAGATCGGCCGCTTGAAGGTATCGGGGCTGACGACTTCGATGATCTCCGAGACCTGGGCGACATCGACGAGGGCAGCAACGCGCGGCAGCACGGTCTTG
>NZ_LYPL01000022.1 GCF_001662075.1 Rhizobium bangladeshense | reverse complement strand
TTAGAGCGAGAGACTTCGTCGCCAGCAGCGCCGCCGCCCTCGTTCAGTGAGTGGGCTTATAGAACCAACCCCTTTTCCAAGTCAACAGCCATACCAAAAGTTTTTTGACATTTTTGTAACAGGCTGAAAATGAAGGGTTTTTATCTCTTGTTTTCAAAAACGAGCAAATCTGCCGCCCGATGGGGCGGTTTTGAGATTCGTTTTTGCCGAATGCTCAAGGAAGGACTTCGGCAAGGACGATAAGATCCTATATGGGAAGCCTGGCGCGAAATTCCAGGGCGCTTGCCTATGGCGCGGCACGATCGTTAATTTGGCAGCGGTGATGATCCAGCGGAGCGAAGAATGCTTGTCCTCGATGAAGAACAGACGCGCGCGGCCCTGCCCTGGCCGGAACTGATTGCGGCGATCGCCGACATGTTCGACAGCGACTGCGTCATGCCGGTGCGACATCACCATGAGATGGCTGTGCCGAACGAGGAGAGCGCCACATTGCTTCTGATGCCGGCCTGGGTTCCCGGGCGTTATGCCGGGGTGAAGACGGTCTCCGTCTTTCCCGGCAATATGCGGCGCGGTCTGCCGGCGATCTTCGGAACCTATCTTCTTTCCTCCGGCGCCACCGGCGAGATGCTGGCCGCAATCGACGGCGGTGAGCTGACCGCACGGCGAACGGCGGCGGCATCGGCGCTGGCAGCCCGTTATCTCGCCCGCGCCGACGCCGAGGAGATGCTTGTCTGCGGAACCGGCCGCCTGTCGCTCAATCTGATGCTCGCGCACGGCACGGTCCGGTCGATCAAAAGATACCGGGTCTGGGGTCGCAACGGACAGGCTGCGGAAAAGATCGCCGCCGAGGCCCGAGCGCTCGGCCTGAATGCCGAGGCGGTGGCGAATGCGGAAGCCGCAGCGCGAAAGGCCGATATCATCTCCTGTGCCACGCTTTCCAACGAGCCGCTGATCTCAGGCGAATGGCTGAAGCCCGGCGCTCATCTCGATCTTGTCGGCGCCTTCAAGCCGAGCATGCGCGAAAGCGATGACGAGGCGATCCGCCGCGCCAGCGTCTATGTCGATACCCGTGCCGGCGCTATTAGCGAGGCGGGCGATATCGTCCAGCCGCTGAAAAGCGGCGTGCTGAGGGAAAGCGACATAAGGGCAGAGCTTGCGGAACTTGTCAGCGGCGCCCATGGCGGGCGATGCGATGAGACCGAAATCACGCTGTTCAAATCTGTCGGCGCGGCGCTGGAAGATCTCGCCGGCGCGATTCTTGCCTATGAAACGGTGACGGGCCGCAAGTGACGATCAGTCCTTCATTGCCGGAACTTCCGGTTTCACATGTCCTCCCGGCTATCGGCGCGGCGTTGGCCGAGCACAAGCGCGCGGTTCTTTCGGCGCCGCCCGGCGCCGGCAAAACGACCTTGGTGCCGCTTTACCTGCTCGAGCAAGCCTGGCGCGGCGACGGCAGGATCATCCTGCTGGAACCACGGCGGCTGGCCGCGCGGGCGGCGGCAAGCCGGATGGCGTCGTTGATCGGCGAACAGGTCGGCGGCACGGTCGGCTACCGCATGCGCCTTGACAACAGGATCTCGGCGTCGACACGGATCGAGGTGGTGACGGAAGGGGTCTTTGCCCGGATGGTCCTCGATGATCCCGAACTCTCCGGCGTCTCGACCGTGATCTTCGACGAATTCCACGAGCGTTCGCTCGATGCCGATTTCGGGTTGGCGCTAGCGCTCGATGTTCAATCGGCCCTGCGCGAGGATCTGCGCATCCTGGTAATGTCGGCGACGCTCGACATTGAACGTGTGGCCGCCCTGCTGGAAGATCCGCCTGTCATCGAAAGCCTGGGACGCAGCTTTCCCATCGATATCCGTTATCAGGATCGGCCGGGCGGCGAACGCATCGAAGATGCCGTAACGCGGGCGATTGTCGACGCGCACGCCAGCGAAACCGGTTCGATCCTTGCTTTCCTGCCCGGCCAGGCGGAAATCACGCGGACCGCAGAGCGGCTGCAGGGACGATTCGGCCCCGAAACGCTGATTGCGCCGCTTTACGGCAACCTTGGCCAGAAGGAACAGGACGCCGCGATCCGGCCCGCCGCCGCCGGTCAGCGCAAGATCGTGCTTGCGACATCGATTGCCGAAACCTCGATCACCATCGATGGCGTGAGGATCGTCATCGACAGCGGGTTACAGCGTCTGCCGGTGTTCGAGGCATCGACCGGAATCACCCGTCTCGAGACGGTGCGCGTGTCGCGGGCTTCGGCCGATCAGCGAGCCGGCCGCGCCGGGCGAACGGAACCGGGCATCGCCGTCAGGCTGTGGCACCAGGGACAGACGGCGGCGCTGCCGGCCTTCACGCCGCCGCAGATCCTTTCGAGCGATCTTTCCGGGCTGGTGCTCGATCTCGCGCACTGGGGCGTTCAGGACCCGGCATCGCTCGCCTTTGTCGATCAGCCGCCGGAAACCACGCTGAAGGAAGCACGGACGCTGCTTGGTCAGCTCGGCGCGCTCGACAAGGACGGAATGCTGACCGCGCGCGGCAAGGTCATGCGCGATCTCGCCCTGCCGCCACGCCTTGCCGCGATGGTCGTGTCGGCGGGCGAATCGGGGCATGCCCGGGATGCGGCATTAATCGCCGTGCTGCTGACCGAACAGGGGCTCGGCGGAACGAGCCTCGATATCGAGGAGCGGCTGCGGCGCTTCAGGGCCGAGCGCGGCGAAAGGGCCGAGGCCTCGCGGCGGCTGGCAGGGCGGCTGGCGAACGGCCTCGACAGGGTTGAGGCAGCGGCGCCGGCGCTGGCGGGGCAGCTGCTGCTGCACGCCTTCCCCGACAGAATAGCGCTTCAGCGCGGTGGACGCGGGCGATTCGTGATGGCCAACGGGCGGGGAGCGGAGCTGCCGGAAACCGAGAGGCTCGCCGGCAGCCGGATGCTTGTCATCGCCGATCTCACCGGCCGGGCGGCACAGGCGCGGGTTCTGGCGGCCGCCGAGGTGACGCGCGGCGATATCGAAGCCGAGCTGCCCGGCGAGATCAGAACCGACGACCAGATATTCTTCGATCGACAGAGCCGGCAGATACGGGCGCGGCGCGCCACCCGGCTCGGCGCGATCATCTTCGACGAAACGCCCCTGCCGCGCCCTTCCGGAGCAGCCGTGATCCAGGCGTTGATGGAAGGCGTGCGCGAACTCGGGCTCGACCAGCTTGCCTTCTCGAAGGAAGCCGTTCAGCTTCGCGAGCGGATCGGGTTCCTTCACAGGACGATCGGCGATCCTTGGCCGGATGTCGGCGACGCCGCTCTGCTTTCCCGCCTCGACGAATGGTTCGCGCCGTTTCAGAGCGAGGCCCGCGGCCTCTCGGACGTATCGGCGGGCGGGCTATCCAACGGGCTGATGTCGCTGGTTCCGCACGAGTTGCAGCGTGATCTTGGCCGGCTTGCCCCGACGCATTTCGAGGCGCCGACCGGCCACAGACATCCGATTCAATACGAAGGCGAGGAGCCGGTGCTGACGATCCGGGTGCAGGAGCTGTTCGGGCTCAAGCAGCACCCGGCGATTGCCGGAGGCCGACTGCCGCTGCTGCTCGAACTGACGTCGCCGGCGCACCGGCCGATCCAGACGACACGCGACCTGCCGGGCTTCTGGGCCGGCTCATGGAAGGACGTGCGCGCCGAGATGCGGGGGCGCTACCCACGCCATCCCTGGCCGGAGCGGCCGGAAGAGGCATTGCCGACGACACGGGCAAAGCCGCGTGGTACATGAGGCAACCCAAGGAGCCCCTCGGAATGATCGACAAGGCGGAAAGCCATACGATGGAGGATCGGCACAGCAGCCGCAGGCTGCGCCTGCAGACGCTGGTGCGGCTGCGCTGGCTTGCCGTCGGCGGGCAGGCGCTGACCGTTTTCATCGTTGCCTTCTGGCTGAAATTTCCCTTGCCGCTGATCGCCAGCTCTTCGCTGATTGCCGCTCTTGCCTGGGTGAATTTCTATCTGACGATCCGCTACCCGCCAACGCGCCGGCTGGAACCGCCAGCCGCCTTTGCGCTGCTCGGCTTCGATCTTTTGCAGCTCTGCGCGCTGCTCTTCATCACCGGCGGTCTTGCCAATCCCTTCGCAGCCCTCGTCTGCGTGCCTGTTATCATCTCCTTTGCCTCGCAGCCGATCCGCTACAGCACCGCGCTGATCGGCATTGCAATGGTCTGCATCACGGTGCTTGCCTTTTCGCCCTTTCCGCTGCCGTGGTTCGACGGGGCCGAGATCAACGTGCACAATGTCATGCAGTTTGGCGTCTGGTGCTCGATCGCCTCGACAATGGCGTTTGCCGCTTTCTACGCCTACCGCGTCTCGATGGAAGCGAGCCAGCTTGCCGATGCGCTGGCCGCGACCGAACTGGTTCTGCAGCGGGAAAAACACCTTTCACAGCTCGACGGGCTGGCGGCGGCCGCCGCCCACGAACTCGGCACGCCGCTTGCGACGATCAGCGTCGTGGCCAAGGAAATGGAGCGGGAACTGAAGGACGACGATCGTTTCCGCGAAGACGTCATGCTGCTGCGCAGCCAGAGCGAACGCTGCCGTGACATTCTGCGGCGGCTGACGACGCTGTCTTCGGAAGACGAGGCGCATATGCGCCGGCTGCCGCTGTCCTCGATGATCGAGGAGATCGTTGCGCCGCACCGGGAATTCGGCATCGCGCTCGAGCTGATCGAAAAAAGCCCGCGCAAGAGCGAGCCGGTCACCGATCGCAATGCCGGGATCATGTACGGACTCGGCAACCTCATTGAGAATGCCGTCGACTATGCCAGGGAGAAAGTGACGATCACCATCGAGCACGATCACGACAAGGTGCTGATCGTCATCGAGGACGACGGCAACGGTTATTCACCCGACATCCTGACCCGGATCGGCGAGCCCTATGTGACCCGGCGGCAGAAGGAAGACACCGCCGGAGGCCTCGGGCTTGGACTTTTCATCGCCAAGACGCTGCTGGAGCGCTCCGGCGCATCGCTGATTTTCGAGAACCGCGAGCCGGAGAGAGCCGGCGCGCGCATCCGCATCGAATGGCCGCGAATGCTGCTCGACGCAAATTCGACAAAATGACTTTATCGGCATAAGTAGAATGAAAAACGATTGACCAAGATCGGGCGTTCAAGCGCCGGGACCTGAGACGATGACAGAACAGAATCATGGAAATTTGGCCGCGCCGGATGAAGACCATATCGGGCCCGACGCCAGCTTGCTGATCGTCGACGACGACGGGCCGTTCCTGCGCCGTCTCGCACGGGCGATGGAGACGCGTGGCTTTCAGGTGGAAACTGCTGAGTCCGTGGCGGAAGGCGTTGCGAAATCGAAAGGCAGGCCGCCGAAATATGCAGTGGTCGACCTCCGGCTCGGCGACGGCAATGGGCTCGACGTCATCGAAGCGATCCGCCAGCGGCGCGACGACACGCGAATCATCGTGCTCACCGGCTACGGCAATATTGCGACGGCGGTGACGGCCGTGAAACTCGGAGCCGTCGACTACCTGGCAAAACCCGCAGATGCCGACGACGTCTTTTCGGCGCTGACGCAGCGGGCGGGCGAAAAGGCCGAACTCCCCGAAAATCCGATGTCGGCCGACCGCGTGCGCTGGGAACACATTCAGCGGGTTTATGAAATGTGCGAGCGCAACGTGTCGGAAACGGCGCGCCGGCTCAATATGCACCGGCGCACGCTGCAGCGTATTCTCGCCAAACGCGCGCCGAAATAGGGAGGCATCCCTCAGACGTCGTCCACCGTGAACGGTTTTCCGTTCGCCCATTCGGCCATCATCAGCCTTTGCGCAGCGGCACGCGAGAAATTGAGTGTGACGGATTTGCGGGTGGCGGGCGCCATACGATGTTCCGGGGCCTCGCGAATCATGTGGGCGCCATAGCCATCCGAGAGGAAGAGCCCGCACTCCTCGGGAAAGATGTCGAGCGGCACGTCCTGGTGCGTGGCAAAGAACAGGCGGTCGCAATGCAGCCTGTATTCCGGCCATTTGCGATCGACCCGGAAATCTTCGATCGAGGTCTTGATCTCGATGATCCAGACCTCGCCCTTTTCCGAAAGCGTGATCAGATCGGCGCGACGCCCGCTCGCCAGCGGCAGTTCGGGCAGCACCGCGTGTCGCATTTCATGCAGCAATATCTGCGTGCCCCTCCGCACCATCATGGCCCTGTCCGATTGCCGACCATCGATTAACGGATTGTTATTGTAAACGCTCAAAATCGTCATGGATAACCATCGTGGGGCTGGGCAGGTTGTTGCAAAAAAACCATGCGCTTTTAATTTGCGCGGCGGACCATTTCGCCGCGCCGCAGCAGCCTTGCAAAGCGCAAGTTAATCGAAAATAAACCATAATCAACGATGGTCGAAAGACCGTTTCTCCTTGCCGCAAAACTTCAAGAGTCATTCATGCGCTTCCGCAATGCATTCCCTGTATTTGGCCTGCTGGCGACGCTCGTTCTGGCCGGTTGCTCCACGACCTCAGACAGCGCCTCCATCAACGACAAGGGCGCAGGCCCGACAGTCCAGACGGCTCAAATCTTCAATGACGCCTATGGCTTGACGAAGGATGCCGGATACTCGCTGCCGGCGATCCCGATCGACAGGGTCAAGCCGCAGTTCCGCCGCCAGGTCGTCAGCTACCAGACAACCGAGCGTCCGGGAACCATCATCGTCAACACGCGCGAGCGCTTCCTCTATTACATCCTGCCCAACGGCAAGGCGATGCGTTACGGCATCGGCGTCGGCAAGCAGGGCTTTGCATGGGCCGGCACCGCCTACGTCGCCTGGAAGCAGGAATGGCCGACCTGGCACCCGCCGAAGGAAATGGCTGAACGCCGCCCTGACGTCGCCAAATATGTCGAAGACGGCATGGGACCCGGCCTCACCAACCCACTCGGCGCGCGCGCCATGTATCTCTTCAACGAGGACGGCAAGGACACGCTGTTCCGCCTGCACGGCACGCCGGAATGGGCTTCGATCGGCACTGCCGCTTCCTCGGGCTGCATTCGCCTGATGAACCAAGACGTCATCGACCTCTACAGCCGCGTCCGCCCCGGCAAGGGCACGTCCAAGGTCATCGTCATCCAGTAAGGTAGAGACCGAATTCGGTATAAAGAAGGCCGCCGGGCTGTCGTTCCGGCGGCCTTTCTTATTCTCGACTATGCGCTCAACCGGCCTGCTTCGCCTTCAGCTCGAGGCGGCGGCGGTGGAGCACCGGCTCGGTATAGCCGTTCGGCTGCTCCCTGCCCTTCAACACGAGGTCGAGGGCTGCCTGGAAAGCGATCGATCCATCGAAATTACCGGCCATCGGCTGATAGGCCGGGTCCTGCTCGTTCTGCCGGTCGACGACGGCGGCCATGCGCTTCATCGTTTCGACGATCTGAGCTTCGCTGACCACCTTGTGATGCAGCCAGTTCGCCATGTGCTGGGCCGAAATGCGCAAAGTGGCGCGATCCTCCATCAGGCCGACATTGTTGATGTCGGGCACCTTCGAGCAACCGACGCCCTGATCGACCCAGCGCACGACGTAGCCGAGGATGCCCTGGGCATTGTTGTCGAGTTCGCGCTGGATTTCCTCCTGAGACCAGTTCGGCCGCACCGCGACCGGCACCGAGAGAATATCCGAAAGTTTGGCGCGTGCGCGGTCCTTCAGTCCCTGCTGAACCTTGGCGACATTGACACGATGATAATGGGTGGCATGCAGGGTTGCAGCCGTCGGCGACGGGACCCAGGCGGTGTTGGCGCCGGCCTTGGGATGGGCGATCTTCTGCTCCAGCATCGCCGCCATCAGATCCGGCATCGCCCACATGCCCTTGCCGATCTGCGCATGGCCGGAGAGGCCGCATTCGAGGCCGATGTCGACATTCCAGTTCTCATAGGCCGATATCCATGCGGCCTGACGCATGTCACCCTTGCGAATCATCGGCCCGGCTTCCATCGACGTGTGGATCTCGTCGCCGGTGCGATCCAGGAAGCCGGTATTGATGAAGACGACACGCTCGCGGGCGGCGCGGATGCATTCCTTGAGATTGACCGTGGTGCGGCGCTCCTCGTCCATGATGCCCATCTTGATGGTGTTGCGCGCCAGCCCAAGCGCATCTTCGACCCGCGAGAAGATCTCGGCGGCGAAGGCGACTTCTTCCGGTCCATGCATTTTCGGCTTGACCACATACATGGAGCCGGTGCGGGAATTCTTCTTCCGCCCGGCCGGGCCGATATCGTAAAGCGCGATCAGGCCGGTGATGACGGCATCCATGATGCCCTCAGGCACTTCGTTGCCATCGCGGTCGAGAATGGCAGGATTGGTCATCAGGTGGCCGACATTGCGCACCAGCATCAGCGAGCGGCGATGTAGCGCGAAGGCGGTGCCATCCGGACCTGTATAGTCCAGATCCGGGTTGAGCTTGCGGATGAAGCTCGCGCCGCCCTTTGCGACCTCTTCCTGCAGATCGCCCTTCATCAGGCCGAGCCAGTTGCGGTAGACGACAACCTTGTCCTCGGCGTCAACGGCGGCAATCGAATCCTCGCAGTCCATGATCGTGGTGATCGCCGATTCCAACCAGACATCGGAAATATGGGCCGGATCAGTCCTACCGATCGCCGTTGCCGCATCGATGACGATCTCGATATGGATGCCGTTGTTCTTCAGGAGAAGATGCGTCGGAGTGGCGGCATCGCCGCGATAGCCGGCAAAACGGCTGCCATCCGTCAGCACTGTCTGCTCACCATCGGTCGACCGGATGATGAGCGCTCCATCCCTGACGGCGAAGCTTGCGACATCCTTCCAGTGGCTGTCCTCCAGCGGCACCGATGCATCGAGAAAATCGCGCACCCAGGCGATGACCTTCTCGCCGCGCTTCGGGTTGTATCCCCTGCCCTTTTCGGCACCATCGCTCTCGGGAATGGCATCCGTGCCATAGAGCGCATCATAGAGCGAACCCCAGCGGGCATTGGCGGCGTTGAGGGCATAACGCGCGTTCATGACGGGAACGACGAGCTGCGGACCGGCGATCGAAGCGATCTCGGGATCGACATTCTGGGTCGAAACCTGGAAGTCCGACCCCTCGGGCAGGAGATAGCCGATTGCGCGCAGGAAGGACTGGTAATCATCCATATCGGTCGGAGCGCCGTGCTGGCGATACCAGTCGTCGATCTTGAGCTGCAGTTCGTCGCGCTTCTTCAACAGCGCCCGATTCCTGGGGGCGAGATCATGGACGATCGCCGAAAAATCGGCAAAGAACTTGTCCGCGTCGATCGCCAGACCGGGCAGAACCTCCTGGACGAGGAAATCATGAAGGACGGCTTCGACGGCAAGACCGTTCTTATCAACGCGGCTCATGCGATATTCTCCCTGGCAACGACTTTGAATGCTGCCACTTTGCCCGGCTTTCATTCACAGTCAATTCCGCAATAATTCGAAAGATTTATGCCGCACGGGAAATTATGCGTGACGTCACCCGCATCGGCAGTCCGTCCTGCGGCTGCGTCGTCAGCTTCTGCACCGGCCAGGGGTTGGTCGCTTCCGTCTGGTCGAAGCGAAAGCGGTGCATCATGACGGCAAGCGCGATCACCGCCTCCTGCAACGCGAAAGTCGCGCCGATGCAGACGCGCGGGCCGGCGCCGAACGGCAGGAACTGGAAACGGCCGATGCTGCCGCGATTTTCAGGAAAGAAGCGCTCCGGCATATAGGCGCGCGGCCTGTCCCAATAGAGTTCGTGACGATGCAGCGTCCAGGGCATGATGAGCACGGTGATGTCGGCCGGGATCTCGACCTTTTCGCCCTTCGCATTGGTCCAGACGTCATCGGCGATCGCGGCGCGATTGATGGAGGGTGCGGGCGGATAAAGCCTGAGCGCCTCCTCGAACGCTGCCCGCGTCACCGGCATGAGATCCAGCCATTCGACCGGCTCGGCGTCGCTTGCCAGAACAGTATCGATCTCCGCCTCCATTGCTTCACGAATATGCGGGCTGTTTGCGACGCAATAAAGCGTCCATGCCAGCGCCCGCGCGGTCGTCTCGTGGCCAGCGCCGATGAAGGTCAGGATATTGTCCTCGATTTCCTCCTTGGTCAGGCCGTCGGGACCGGCCTGTTCGAGAAGTAGCGTCAGAAAATCGTCCGGCGCGGCGGCGCGGTCAGCCTTCATCTTGGCAAGCCGCAAGTCCATGGTATCGCGCACGATCGCCCTGAATTTCTCCAGCACTTTCTGGCCGCCAATGCGGGTGAGCCGCGGCACCCAGGAGGGGGCGCGCAGCAGGTCCATCGGATCGACGCGGCCCATGCGGTGGAGAAGTTCGTTGACGTCGTCGGCAAAATGGCCGCTGGAGGACACGATTTCGCCGGAGAAAAGCGTTTCGGCAAGAATCGCAAAGGTGAGATCGGTCATGTCGGCGGCGATGTCGAAGATCTGACCGGCCGGACCGTCGCCCTCGTATTTGCGGACGTATTCTTCGGATTGCCGCAACATCTGGCCGGCGAAACCTTTGGCATGGCGCGGCGTGAAGACGGGCGCGACCGCCTTTCGCGACCGCTTCCAGACCTGGCCTTCCGCCGTCAACAGGCCATCCCGCAGGATCGGCCGCAGCACCAGCTGGCGAATGTCCGACATGCGATAATTCGCTGCGTTGTCGACCAGCACATGCTTGATCAGGCCGGGATCGTTGACGATCAGCGTGTGCTGACCGAAGAAACTCGTCCTGATCCAGGGCAGCGTGTAGGACGGCTCGCCCCACAGTTCGAGCGGATTGCGCAGGATGATGCGGATGATCTCAAGCCGGCTCGGCGGCACGGTACGCGGCAGCGGTGCCGGTGGAACGAAGGGATCAGGACGCATGTCCATCGGAAAAGCCTTTCGGGGAAGATCAGCGCTTCCCGTCAGGCTTGAAGCTAGAGCAGGCCCTTGAGTTCGTCCAGCTTGTCGTTGATCAGCCAGCCGTAATAATTCTCTTCGGGCCAAACGGTCGCACCGGAAGAACGGTTTTTCGCAGCGAGTGCGACGGCGCGCTGGCGCGAATTGCCGACATTATAAAGCGTCGCCGTCAGGCCGGGATTGCCCGAGATATCCATACCGGCAATCTCCTTATAGTCGTCGATCGACCTGCGGATGGAAGCGGCGACGAAGGCGAGCGAGATATCGGGGTCCATGATCGCCCTGTAAACGGCGCCGGCATTCTTCTCGTTCAGCTTGGGATAACCCGACACGCGACTGACGAGATCGGAGAGCATCAGCGCCGTCAGCGGATTGACCTGGCCAAGGCCGAAAGTCTGGCCAGCATAAAAGGGCTGGAAGAAGACCGCGCTGAAGCGGTTATTGGGGAAGCTCTGGCCGCCGACCGTCTTGCCGCGAAAATCGCTTTCCCAGACATCTTCCCGGCAGGACCAGAGCGTATAGGAATCGCTCTTGCCCCTGCACTGAGCAAATTGCGGCCGCGCCACGAAATCATCGACGTTTTCGCCGTCATAGGCGAAGCGGAAGCTTTCTCCGGCATAGGAGGCGGCCTTGACGTAATAGGCCTGCAGCCGGTCGTAGGCGTCGACATTATAGGTGTGTTCGCCGACGATGGCGCCGATGACATGGATGGGATTGATGCCGTAAGCGCTGGAGACCTTGCGGATCTTGGCCATCAGCTCGCGATCGGTCGCCAGCAGCTCATGGACCTTCTCGTATTTCAGATCGAAGCTGCTCTTGGTACCCTTGGTGCGGCGGACGGAAGCGCCCGGAATATCAGGCTGCTCGACGTGACGGTTGCCCGCCGGAACCGTCTGCATGGCGAAGGCCGGCGTCGAATTCACCAGGGCAGCGGCAATCAAAAGGCTTGTCAAAAGGCGTCGCACGATCCGCTATCCCGTCCGTTTATCGTCCTGCTTGCGATGCGGCTGACTGGACCAGAATCTTGGCCGAATAAAGCCGCAGCGGAAAACAAAACGGGCCTTCACTAGAAAGTAAAAGGCCCGCTGTCGAGACTGGAGTCGTCACAATCCGTCATTCACATCGGCAAAGACATGCACCGATGCGCCGAGATCACAGAATGAAGCGCGAGAGGTCGGTATTCTGCGCGAGATCGCCGACATGTTCACGCACATAGGCGGCATCGATGGTGATGGCCGTGCCGCCGCGATCCGGGGCGTTGTAGGAAATATCGTCCAGGACGCGCTCCATCACCGTCTGCAGGCGGCGCGCGCCGATATTTTCGACGGAGGAGTTCAGATGCACCGCGACATCGGCCAGCGCGTCGATCGCGTCTTCGGTGAAATCGAGGCTCAGGCTTTCGGTTTCCATCAGCGCCCGATACTGGCGGATGAGGCTCGCCTCCGTCTCGGTCAGGATCCGGCGGAAATCCTCCTTGTTCAGCGCCCGCAACTCGACGCGAATCGGCAGGCGGCCCTGCAGTTCCGGAAGAAGATCCGAAGGCTTGGAGACATGGAAGGCGCCGGAGGCGATGAAAAGGATATGGTCGGTCTTCACAGGCCCGTATTTGGTCGAGACGGTCGTGCCTTCGACGAGCGGCAGCAGGTCGCGCTGCACGCCTTCGCGAGAAACACCGGCACCCATGCCGCCGTCGCGGGCGGCGATCTTGTCGATTTCGTCGAGGAAGACGATGCCGTCATTCTCGGTCGAACGAACGGCCTCGCGCTGGATCACTTCATTGTCGATCAGCTTGTCGGATTCGTCGCGGATCAGATCGGTATAGGAAGCCTTGACCGTCGTGCGGACCTTCTTGGTGCGCCCGCCCATCGCCTTGCCGAACATTTCCGACAAATTGAGCACGCCGATATTGGCGCCCGGCATGCCGGGGATCTCGAAGCCGCCCATGCCGGTACCGGTATCGGCCACTTCGATGTCGATTTCCTTGTCGTCGAGTTCTCCGTCCCTCAGCTTCTTGCGGAAGTTTTCGCGGGTGGCGGGCGACGCGGTGGTGCCGACCAGCGCATCGAGGACACGCTCCTCGGCGCTCACATGCGCCTTGGCCTGGACCTCGGCCCGCTTCTTTTCGCGCACCAGGCCGATGCCGACTTCGACCAGGTCGCGGATGATCTGCTCGACATCGCGGCCGACATAGCCGACCTCGGTGAATTTGGTGGCCTCCACCTTGATGAAGGGCGCGCCGGCGAGTTTTGCCAGGCGGCGGGAGATCTCCGTTTTGCCGACGCCGGTCGGGCCGATCATCAGGATGTTCTTCGGCATGACTTCGTCTCGCAGGCTCGGGTCGAGCTGCTGGCGGCGCCAGCGATTGCGCAGCGCAATCGCAACGGCACGTTTGGCGTCATGCTGGCCGATGATGTAGCGATCGAGTTCGGAAACGATCTCGCGGGGGGAAAAGGTGGTCATTGCGTATCATTCTCCTGGCGGTCCAGGGCCATCAACAGCGCCCGGCCGTAATTAGTCGTTGTTTCGCCAAGTCCTTGAAAGCCCGCCTTGGTATAGGCTCTGATTGCGAACACATTGTCAGGATGCGGATCGACAAGGATCCGCTGCGCGCCCTTTGCAAAGAGCATATCGCAGAACCCTATCATAAAGGCCGGTCCGTGACCCTTGCCAACAAGCTCCTCTATGCCGATGAACTGGTCGATGCCGTAGGTGCCCTTCGGCTGGCCGGCGAGCGCTTCATCGTCCTCGTCGTCGAGATTGGCCGCCTGAATAAAGGCGAAGTCCTTTCCATTCAGCGTGACGATGAAGCAAGAGACGGAGGCCGTCTCGATATGCTCTGCCATTGAAGCCAGCGCCTCGGCCGGATCGCGCCACCAGCGCCTGACATGTCGGCTTTCCAGCCATTTGGCGAGGAGCGGCAGATCAGCCACGGCAAGCGGCCGGAAGGCATAGGGTTCAGCCTTCGGCATCCAGCAATTCCATCACGACATTATGGTTCGTGTAGACGCAGATGTCGGCCGCGATATCGAGAGCGCGGCGGGCGATCTCTTCGGCCGATTTGTCGGTATCCATGAGTGCCAGTGCGGCCGCGAGGGCAAAATTGCCGCCCGAACCGATCGCCGTCGTGCCGTGTTCCGGCTCCAGCACGTCGCCGTTGCCGGTGATCGCGAGCGTAATCGACTTGTCGGCGACGAGCATCATGGCTTCGAGATTACGCAGGTATTTGTCGGTGCGCCAGTCCTTGGCGAGCTCGACGGCGGCGCGCATCAGTTGGCCGGGATATTGCTCCAGCTTCTTTTCAAGCCTTTCGAGCAGCGTGAAGGCATCGGCGGTGGCGCCAGCAAAACCGGCGATTACTTCGCCCTTGCCGATGCGGCGCACTTTGCGGGCATTGCCCTTCATCACGGTCTGGCCGAGGCTCACCTGGCCGTCGCCCGCCATCACCACCTTGCCGCCTTTTCGAACAGTAATGATCGTTGTCATAAAACACCTGTCTGCCCATCACGCGGGCTTTTACCCGACCGCACATCGGCCTTGTTGGGCCCTATGTAAGCAGGCCGGAGCCGATTGCAAATGGGCCGGCTTTTCTCTTCACCGGCTTCTGGATATTTGCCGATGCGCCTGATAAGGAACGGCCTTATTCCGATGGAGGGCCAAATGGCCGAGACCGCAGCAAGCCGCACGGGCAGCGTTTCCCGCAAGACCAACGAGACCTCGATTTCCGTTTCCGTCAATCTCGACGGCACCGGCAAATCGAAGATTTCGACCGGCGTCGGCTTCTTCGACCACATGCTCGACCAGCTTTCGCGGCATTCCCTCATCGACATGGAAATCGACGCCAAGGGCGACCTGCATATCGACGACCATCATACGGTCGAGGATACCGGCATTGCGATCGGCCAGGCGATCTCCAAGGCGCTCGGCGACCGGCGTGGCATCACCCGCTATGCATCGATCGATCTTGCCATGGACGAGACGATGACCAAGGCAGCGGTCGATCTTTCCGGCCGGCCGTTCCTCGTCTGGAACGTCGTCTTCAGCGCGCCGAAAATCGGCGCCTTCGACACCGAACTCGTCCGCGAATTCTTCCAGGCGCTCGCCCAGAATGCCGGCATCACCTTGCATATTCTCAACCATTATGGCGCCAACAACCACCATATTGCCGAGACATGCTTCAAGGCCGTCGCCCGCGCATTGCGCACGGCGACAGAGATCGATCCGAGACAGGCGGGCCGTGTTCCCTCGACCAAGGGCACGCTCGTCTGAGCCTCTCAAGGGAGCGGCGACAATGACATCCAGCTATATTTTTCTGACGCCGCCCGGCAGCGCAGGCACTCGCCTTGACGAGACGCGAGTGATCCGCGACGGCTTCACATGGCTCGGCTTGCTGTTTCCATGGGTCTGGCTGCTCATCCATCGGCTGTGGCTATACGCGGCAGCGGCCTTTCTGGTGCAGGCAATCGGCGGTGCGCTGATGGACGAACCGGGTTTCTGGCCGGCGGGAGCGGCAATCACGCTGGGCGTGAACCTGCTGGTCGGTCTGGAGGGCCAGAACCTTCGTGTTCGCAACCTCGCCCGCCGCGGCTGGAACGAAGACGCACTCATTGCGGCCGATACGATCGGCATTGCCGAAGACGTCTACTTCTCCGATAAGGCGGTTCAGACGGACGCCGCCGTGCCGGGTTGGGAGAACAAGACCCGACCGAACAGCCCGCATGGCCAGGCTACATCGCTTGGTCTCTTTGGTTTTGATGGAGAACGCTGACGATGCGCGTCGCAATTATCGACTATGGTTCCGGCAATCTGCGCTCGGCCACCAAGGCTTTTGAGCGGGCCGCGCGCGAGGCGGGCATCGATGCGCAGATCGATCTCACCGACAAAGCGGATAATGTTGCCGCCGCCGATCGCATCGTGCTTCCGGGGGTCGGCGCCTATGCCGATTGCCGGCGCGGCCTCGATGCCGTGCCCGGCATGGCCGAAGTGTTGATCGAGGCTGTCGAAAAGAGGGCGCGGCCGTTCCTCGGCATCTGCGTCGGCATGCAGCTCATGTCCTCGCGGGGCCTCGAGAAGACGGTGACGCACGGCTTCGGCTGGGTCCCCGGTGATGTCATCGAGATGACACCTGACGATTCCGCGCTGAAAATTCCGCAGATCGGCTGGAACACGCTCGATCTGAAGCGCGAACATCCGCTGTTCGACGGCATTCCAACGGGCTCCGAGGGCCTGCACGCCTATTTCGTGCATTCCTACCATCTTGCCGCCGAAAATGCCGACCACGTCATTGCGACGGTCGATTATGGCGGGCCGATGACGGCTCTGGTCGGGCGTGACAACATGGTGGGCGCTCAGTTTCACCCGGAAAAGAGCCAGAAGCTCGGCCTCGCCCTGATCGCCAATTTCCTGCGCTGGAACCCGTAATACCGCCGCCTTATTTTCCCTTTATGAAAACACGGGAACAGGAGTGCGCTCGATGCCGGCTTCGCGGAAATCAGGCAAGGTGTTCTATACGCTGAGACCCTCCAGAGAGGGCCTGCCGCCCTTCTCGGACATCCGGCTTCCCGATGGAACGATCATCCGCCGTGTCGATGAGGCCATTCACCGGAGAGCGCTTTCCAATGCGGCCAGGGCGCTGAAAGAAAGGCTGGACCGATGATCCACGAATTCCTTGCCGGCAACGAGAATTCGCAGCTGCGCGCCAACGGCATCAACGCCGGCGACATCACCGAGGCCGTGCTGGAATTTTATATCGAAGGCGAGGACGATCTGATCGGCCTGCTTGCCTATGCCCTCTATGAGCGGCAGAAGCGCGACTTCGTGCTCAGCTACCGCAAGCGTAATGCCGGCCGTTCGCCCAACGAGGCCGAGCTTGCTGCCGTCTCCGGCAATTATCTCTCGACCGACCTGCGCAATACGCTGCGCGACCGCGCCTCCCAGATCCTTGCCAGTTATGCCGAAACCTATGTCGAAGCGATGGAGCCGGAAATACGGCTCGCCGCCGTCAACAGCCAGGCGCTGCGGGAGGTACGCGACATCGAGAAATCGATGAAGCGACGCCTCGGCTTCTGGCGCCAGGTTCGCGCCGGCTTTGCCGTCACCCTGCTGCTTCTTCTGCTTTTCGGCGCGGCCACCATTGCCGCTGTCTTTTTCCGCTCGGATATCGTAGATGCGTGGAATGCGCTGATGGTATCGACCAGTTTACGGACGTAAGACGACATGATCCTTTTTCCCGCGATCGATCTGAAGGGCGGCCAATGCGTCCGCCTGAAGCTCGGCGACATGCAGCAGGCGACGGTCTACAACACCGATCCGGCCGCCCAGGCGAAATCCTTCGAAGAGCAGGGTTTCGAATGGCTGCATGTGGTCGATCTTGACGGCGCCTTTGCGGGACATTCGGCCAATGGCGAGGCCGTCGAAGCGATCCTCATGGCGACGAAGAATCCGGTGCAGCTCGGCGGCGGCATCCGCACGCTCGATCATATCGAAGCCTGGCTCGCGCGCGGGCTGCGGCGCGTCATTCTCGGCACGGTGGCGGTGAGAAATCCTGATCTGGTCATCGAGGCCTGCCGGAAATTTCCCGGTCACGTCGCCGTCGGCATCGACGCCAAGGGCGGCAAGGTGGCCGTCGAAGGCTGGGCTGAGGCTTCCGAACTCGGCGTCATCGAGCTCGCCCAGAAATTCGAAGGCGCGGGCGTCGCCGCGATCATCTACACTGATATCGACCGCGACGGCGTCCTTGCCGGCATCAACTGGGCTTCGACGCTGGAACTTGCCGGTGCCGTCTCCATTCCCGTCATCGCCTCCGGCGGTCTTGCCTCGCTCGCGGACGTCAGACGCATGCTGGAACCCGATGCAGAGAAGCTCGAAGGCGCGATTTCGGGCCGGGCGCTTTATGACGGCCGGATCGACCCGGCCGAAGCGCTGGCGCTGATCAAGGCCAGCAGGGCCAAGGAGACCGCTTAAATGACCCTCAAGGCCCGTGTCATCCCCTGCCTCGACGTCAAGGACGGCCGCGTCGTCAAGGGCGTCAACTTCCTCAATCTCGTCGATGCCGGCGATCCCGTCGAAGCGGCGAAAGCCTATGATGCGGCCGGCGCCGACGAACTTTGCTTCCTCGACATCACCGCTTCATCGGACAATCGCGAAACGATCTTCGATGTCGTGTCGCGCACGGCCGACCAGTGCTTCATGCCGCTGACGGTCGGCGGCGGGGTGCGCACCATCGCCGATATCCGCAGGCTGCTGCTCTGCGGCGCCGACAAGGTTTCGATCAACTCGGCCGCGGTCAGCAATCCCGACTTCGTTGCCGAGGCGGCCGACAAGTTCGGCGACCAGTGCATCGTCGTCTCGATCGACGCCAAGCGCCGGCTCACGCAGGCGGTCGGCGGTGACAATCTCAGCGCCTGGGAAATCTATACGCATGGTGGCCGCAACGCGACCGGCATCGACGCCGTCGAATTCGCACAGAAGATGGTGACGCGCGGCGCCGGCGAGCTTCTGGTCACGTCGATGGACCGCGACGGCACCAAGGTCGGCTACGATCTGGAACTGACCCGGACGATCGCCGACGCGGTGCGCGTGCCCGTCATCGCCTCCGGCGGTGTCGGCGATCTCGACGACCTCGTCGCCGGGGTGAAGGAAGGTCATGCCAATGCCGTGCTCGCCGCCTCGATCTTCCACTTCGGCACCTATTCCGTCAGTGAGGCGAAACACTATATGTCGAAGTGCGGCATCGACATGCGTCTCGACTGAGGCTTGAAGGCGGACATATGAGCGGATTTTCCCTTTCCGATCTCGAAAGGATCGTTGAAGAGCGATCGAAGGCCTCGCCGGAGCAGTCCTGGACCGCGAAACTCGTGGCCGGCGGCCAGCCCAAAGCGGCAAAGAAGCTTGGCGAGGAGGCGATCGAAGCCGTGATGGCAGCGGCGACCGGCGACCGTGACAATCTGACCTATGAAGCCGCCGACGTGCTCTATCACCTATTGGTCGTATTGAAGATTGCTGAAATACCGTTAGAAAATGTCATGGCCGAACTTGAGCGCAGAACCGCGCAGTCCGGTCTCAAGGAAAAGGCCAACCGGCAGAGTTCATGAGTATCGCGACTGAGATCATCGGGGTGCCGGAAACATTGGATCACTTCCAGTCCGAATCCTATTCGCCCTACCACTTCTTCTCTTCCGAACAATGGGCGAAGTTCCGCGCCGACACGCCGCTGACGCTGACAAGCGACGAGGTCAATCGGCTGCGTTCGATGGGCGACCCGATCGATCTCGACGAAGTCAGGCGCATCTATCTGTCGCTGTCGCGGCTGCTGTCAGCGCATGTCGAATCCTCGCAAATGCTGTTCGAACAGCGCAACCGCTTCCTGAGCCTCTCCGACGTGACGAAAACGCCCTTCGTCATCGGCATCGCCGGCTCGGTCGCGGTGGGAAAATCGACCACCGCCCGTATCCTCAAGGAGCTGCTGGGGCGCTGGCCCTCCAGCCCGAAGGTCGATCTCATCACCACCGACGGCTTCCTGCACCCGAACGCCGTGCTGCAGCGGGAAAAGCTGATGCAACGCAAGGGTTTTCCGGAAAGCTACGACACGGCCGCGATCCTGCGCTTCCTCTCGGCGATCAAAGCCGGCCGGCCGGACGTGCAGGCGCCCTGCTATTCGCATCTCGTCTATGACGTGCTGCCGGACGAATACAAAATCGTCGACCGGCCCGACATCCTGATCTTCGAAGGTATCAACGTGCTGCAATCGCGCGACCTGCCGGCCGACGGCAAGATCGTGCCGATGGTGTCCGACTTCTTCGACTTCTCGATCTATATCGATGCCGCGGAAGACCAGATTCATAACTGGTACGTCACGCGCTTCATGCGGCTGCGGGAGACCGCCTTCCGCGATCCGAACTCTTACTTCCATCGCTATGCCTCGATCAGCGATGCGGAAGCGCTTGAAATCGCAGCAGATCTGTGGACGAATATCAACCTGAAGAACCTGCGCCAGAACATCCTGCCGACTCGGCCACGCGCCGATCTCATCCTCAAAAAGGGCAAGGATCACCTGATCGAACAGGTGGCGCTGCGAAAATTGTAGCAGGCGATCTTCGAGTATCGGTCTCAGGGATTGACGCGGCGCAGCGTCAGATTGATGCGGCCGCCATTCTTCAACAGCGTCGATGTTGCCGAATGAATCCGGTCGACGCCGTGGAAACACAGCCTTCCCTCGCCGGCCAATACGACCAGATCACCACTCGACAGTTTGAAAGATAGCGTGCGATCGTTGCGGCTCAAACCGCCGACGCGAAAGAGGCAGCTATTGCCGAGCGAGATCGAGACGACAGGCGCCTGCAGATTGCGTTCGTCCTTATCCTGATGCAGGCCCATGCGTGCGTCGTCGGAATAGAAATTGACGAGGCAGGCTTCCGGCGGTTTTTCATAACCCGACACGTCATTCCAGATATCGAGCAATGGCTGCGGTATGGCTGGCCAGGGCCTCCCGGTGACAGGATGCGTCGGCTGATAGCGATAGCCGCGTTCCTTGTCCGTCACCCAGCCGAGCGGCCCGCAATTGGTCATGCGCACCGACATCGGCTTGCCGGTGCCTGGCATGACGGGCACGAAAAGCGGCGCCTCGGCGACCACGGCACGGACCACCTCGACCAGCGCTTCCTGACGCGACCGGTCGAGATATTCAGGCAGATGGCGGACACCGTTCGACAGTTCGGGCATGTCAGTCGCCGCCACCGGGGCGGCCGCGCATTTTCTTGACTTCCGAGCGGCCGGATTTTTCCTTCAGACGGCGCTCGACCGAACCCTTGGTCGGCTTGGTCTTCTTGCGCGGCGGCGGCGGCGGCTTGGCGGCCTCCAGAATTAGTTCCTTCAGCCGTTCGCGCGCATCCTCACGGTTGCGATCCTGGCTGCGAAAGCGGCTTGCCTCGATCATCAGCACGCCATCCTTCGACAGGCGCCGGCCGGCAAGCCTGATCGCATTGGCCTTGACGCGGTCATTGAGGGAGGGCGAATTCGCGACGTTGAAAAACAGCTGGACCGCGGTCGAAACCTTGTTGACGTTCTGACCGCCGGGGCCGCCTGCCAGAACGAACTGTTCCGTCAGCTCCCATCCTGAGATGGTGATCCTGTCGTCGATGTAGAGCGCGTCGCTGGCCATGCGGCGTTCTATCTCATATCGGCAGCCGGTTGAAAATATCGGCCATCAATCGAAAAACCCGGCAATCCTGCGATGCCGGGTTTCACGTGAGTCAGAGATCTGTTCTTCTGTACGGCTTATTCGGCAGCGACCTTGACGCCGGGTGCCGCATCGCGGACGCCGCCGTCGACGTGATTCTCGAACTTGGCGAAGTTGGCGATGAACATCGAAACCAGCTTTTCGGCCTGCGCGTCATAGGCCGGCTTGTCGGCCCAGGTTGAGCGCGGATCGAGAATGCCGCCGTCGACACCGTCGACGGATACCGGCACGGCGAAGCCGAAATTCGCATCCGTGCGGAATTCGACCTGGCCGAGTTTGCCGCTGAGTGCGGCGGCGAGCAGCGCGCGCGTCGCCTTGATCGGCATGCGCTTGCCGGTGCCGTAAGCGCCGCCGGTCCAGCCGGTATTGACAAGCCAGCATTCGACGCCGTGGCGGCCGATCAGATCCTTGAGAAGGTTGCCGTATTCGGCCGGATGCCGCGGCATGAAGGGGGCGCCGAAGCAGGTCGAGAAGGTCGCTTCCGGCTCGACGACGCCCTTTTCGGTGCCGGCCACCTTGGCGGTGTAACCGGAGAGGAAGTGGTACATCGCCTGATCCGGCGTCAACCGGGCGATCGGCGGCATGACGCCGAAGGCATCGGCGGTCAGCATGATGATCGTCTTCGGATGCCCGGCCCGGCCGGTTGCCGAGGCGTTCGGGATGAAATGCATCGGATAGGCGCAGCGGGTGTTTTCGGTCAGCGACCCGTCGTCGAAATCGGGCTCGCGGCGATCGTTCAGCACGACATTTTCGAGCACGGTACCGAAGCGCTGGGTCGTCGCATAGATTTCCGGCTCGGCCTCGGCCGACAGACGGATGGTCTTGGCGTAGCAGCCACCTTCGAAGTTGAAGATGCCGTTCTCACTCCAACCGTGCTCATCGTCGCCGATCAGCGTGCGCGCCGGATCGGCCGAAAGCGTCGTCTTGCCCGTGCCGGAAAGGCCGAAGAAGACGGCCGCATCGCCATCGGGGCCGACATTGGCCGAGCAGTGCATCGGCATCACACCCTTGGCCGGCAGCAGATAGTTGAGCACGGTGAAGACCGACTTCTTCATTTCGCCGGCATAGGACGTGCCGCCGATGAGAACGAGGCCGTTGGTGAGATCGCAGGCGATCACCGTTTCCGTGCGGCAGCCGTGGCGGGCCGGGTCGGCCTTGAAGCTCGGCAGGTCGATGATCGTCAGCTTCGGCACGAAGGTGGCGAGCGCCGCCGCCTCCGGGCGGATCAAAAGATTGCGGATGAACAGCGAATGCCAGGCGAATTCGGTGACGACGCGGGTCGGCAGGGCATGGCCTTCCTCGGCGCCGCCGACGAGATCCTGGACGAAAAGGTCCTTGCCGGCGGCATGGGCCAGCATATCGTCGCGCAGCAGGGCGAAATGCTCCGACGAGAGCGGCTTGTTGTTGTCCCACCAGATCTGGCCATCGGTATTGGCGTCACGAACGACGAACTTGTCGCGCGGCGAGCGGCCCGTATGCTGACCGGTGAGAGCTCTGAGCGCGCCCTGAGCGGTCAGTTCGGCTTCACCCCGGCGGATGGATTCTTCATAGAGCGCTGCGGCGGAAAAGTTATAGCGAACGCTGGCTGCGCCGCCCAATCCAACCGTTGCAAGCTCCGTTGCCGGGTTATGAACTCCGAACTTTTCCATGGCTACTTCCCTTCGTTCAGGCGCGTTGCCGTTAAAACTGAATGCGAAAATAAGGGTAGAAATTTTAAAACACAAGAGACTAAAATTGAGAAAGTTCAGTAATATCAAACAATTAATCGATTTAAATTTCTTGATGGTATTTTAAATCGTTTGAAGAGGTCGCGTTGCAACAGTTTGTCGCGCCACGTAAGATTGTGAGGAAATTTAACGACAATCCTCCCTTTATCTTTGCCACAATTTGTTCCACCTTTATCCTCCATAAGCGCATCCGGTCACTGAGACCGCCTGGGGACGACGAAAATCCGGGAGATTGCGCACTGATGACGGAGACCAACACCATGCCGACAATCGCGCTCGTTGACGACGACCGCAACATCCTCACCTCGGTGTCGATCGCACTGGAGGCCGAAGGATATAAGGTCGAGACCTATACGGACGGTGCCTCGGCACTCGATGGCCTTCTGGCGCGACCGCCGCAGCTGGCGATCTTCGATATCAAGATGCCGCGCATGGACGGCATGGAACTGTTGCGCCGCCTGCGGCAGAAATCGGATATCCCGGTCATCTTCCTCACCTCCAAGGATGAGGAGATCGACGAGCTGTTCGGCCTGAAGATGGGCGCCGACGATTTCATCACCAAACCTTTCTCGCAGCGCCTGCTGGTGGAGCGCGTGCGGGCCGTCCTGCGTCGCGCTTCGAGCCGCGAAGCCGCGGCCGCCGGCGGCACGAGCCCGAGCGGCACGCCGAAGGCCGGGGCCGTGCAGCAGGCCCGTTCGCTCGAGCGTGGCCAGCTGGTCATGGACCAGGAGCGCCATACCTGCACCTGGAAGGGCGAAGCAGTGACGCTGACGGTGACCGAGTTCCTGATCCTGCATTCGCTGGCGCAGCGTCCGGGCGTCGTCAAGAGCCGCGACGCGCTGATGGACGCCGCCTATGACGAACAGGTTTATGTCGACGATCGGACGATCGACAGCCACATCAAGCGGCTGCGTAAGAAATTCAAGATGGTCGATACCGATTTTGATATGATTGAAACGCTCTACGGAGTGGGATACCGGTTCCGCGAAGCAGCCTGAGCCTCGACGGCGCAGCGCGAGACATAATTAGGGTTGCGGGCCGGTTATCCGGCCCCGCCCTTCGAAAGGGCCTGTCATTGGCACAATTGGTGCAGGAAAGGGATCTGGACGATGCGGAGGGCGTGAGCACCCGTCGCGTCCGAGGCCGCCGTTGGTCGCATCCCTTCACGCTGATTCGCCGCATCTTCGGCAATGCCGTCTTTTCGAGCCTGACGCGGCGCATCGTCTTCTTCAATCTCGTCGCACTGCTGGTGCTCGTCGGCGGCATCCTCTACCTCAATCAGTTTCGCGAGGGATTGATCGACGCCCGCGCCGAAAGCCTGTTGACCCAGGGCGAGATCATCGCCGGCGCCGTTTCGGCCTCCGCATCGGTCGATACGAATTCGATCACCATCGATCCGCAGAAGCTGCTCGAGCTGCAGGCCGGCCAGAGCATCACCCCGGTGCCGAATGACGAGGACCTGGAGTTTCCGATCGATCCGGAGAAGGTCGCCCCCGTCCTGCGCCGGCTGATCTCCCCGACACGCACGCGCGCCCGCATCTTCGATGCCGACGCCAATCTGCTGCTCGATTCGCGTCACCTTTATTCGCGTGGCCAGGTGCTGCGCTTCGACCTGCCGCCGGTCGAGGAAGAGAAGCAGACCTGGAGCGATTGGTTTGTGACCCTGTTCAACAAGGCGCTGCAGCCCGGCAATCTGCCGCTCTATAAGGAAGCACCGGGCGGCGACGGTTCGATCTATCCCGAAGTGATGAACGCGCTGACCGGAGTGCGCGGCGCGGTGGTGCGCACCACGGAGAAGGGCGAACTCATCGTTTCCGTCGCCGTGCCGATCCAGCGCTTCCGCGCCGTGCTCGGCGTGCTGCTCTTGTCGACGCAGGCCGGCGACATCGACAATATCGTGCATGCCGAACGGCTTGCCATCATGCGGGTCTTCGGCGTGGCGACGCTTGTCAACGTGCTGCTTTCGCTGGTGCTGTCGTCGACCATCGCCAATCCGCTGCGCCGTCTTTCGGCAGCGGCCATCCGTGTGCGCCGCGGTGCCAAAACACGCGAGGAGATCCCTGACTTCTCCGCCCGCCAGGATGAAATCGGCAATCTTTCCATCGCTCTGCGCGAGATGACGACGGCGCTTTACGACCGCATCGATGCGATCGAGAGCTTTGCGGCCGATGTCAGCCACGAACTCAAGAACCCGCTCACCTCGTTGCGCAGCGCCGTCGAAACGCTGCCGCTCGCCAAATCCGAGGATTCCAAGAAACGTCTGCTGGATGTCATCCAGCACGACGTGCGCCGTCTCGACCGCCTGATCAGCGATATTTCCGATGCCTCGCGTCTCGATGCCGAACTCGCGCGGGTCGACGCCGGCTCCGTCGACATGGAAGTGCTGCTGCGCGACCTGATCGAAGTGTCCCGCCAGATCAGGGGCAGCAAGAAGAAGGTGGAGATCGAATATGCGATCGAGCGCAAGCCGAACATCAAGACGCGCTTCGTCGTCAACGGCCACGACCTGCGCATCGGCCAGATCATAACGAACCTGATCGAAAATGCCCGATCCTTCGTGCCTGAGGAGGGCGGCAAGATCACCGTGCGACTGGTGCGCACACGGTCGCGCTGCGTCACCACCATCGAGGACAACGGTCCCGGCATCCAGGCGGAGAATATCGACCGCATCTTCGAGCGCTTCTATACGGATCGCCCGGAATCGGAAGGTTTTGGCCAGAATTCCGGCCTTGGCCTTTCGATCAGCCGGCAGATCGCCGAAGCCCATGGCGGTTCGCTGCGGGCGGAAAACATCACTGAGGGCGAGAGCGGGCGCATACTCGGCGCGCGCTTCATCCTCGCCCTGCCCCTCGATGCCGCAGCATGAGCGAGGCTCCCAACATCCATGCGACGGCGATCGTCGTGGGCAGGACGGGGCTCCTGTTCAGCGGGCCCTCCGGCTGGGGCAAATCGATGCTGGCCTTTACCTGCATGACAGAGGCCCGCCGGCTCGGTCTCTTCACGGCGCTGGTTGCCGACGATCAGGTGTTGCTGTCAGGAGAGGCAGGCTCGGTGATCGCCACCTGCCCGCCGTCGATCGCCGGGCTGATCGAACTGCGCGGCACCGGCGTCGTCCGGCTGGACCATATCCCTCGGGCGGCCATGCATTATGCCGTACTTCCGGGCAGTGCTTCCGGTGAAAACCGTGTCCCCCCCGAGGGCGAAATCGTCAGCCTTGCCGCCGGTTTTTCGCTTCCCGCGTTGCGGTTGCTCACAGGCGTGCCGTCACCGCTGGCGGTCCTGATGGCGAAAGCGTCTGATATCGGCGATTGAAGGCTTCCAGATTGATCAATCTGCCTTATATGTTTGCATTTTTATCTTGCACTTCGGCTTTTCATCGCCAAGATGTGCCCCCACCGGTGGACGTAATTGCTGCATTGCGATATCTCAGCCATCGTTTGCATATATGGGAGCAGTAATATCATGATCGGACTTGTGCTTGTCACTCATGGCAAGCTGGCTGAAGAGTTTCGTCATGCTGTCGAGCACGTCGTCGGTCCTCAGAAATTCATCGAGACGGTCTGTATTGGCCCCGAAGACGACATGGACCAGAGGCGGCAGGACATTCTGCAAGCCGTTTCCGGCGCCGATGATGGCCATGGCGTCGTCATCCTGACCGACATGTTCGGCGGCACGCCGTCCAATCTCGCCATATCGGTCATGAGCAGCGGCCATACCGAAGTCATCGCCGGCGTCAACCTGCCGATGCTGATCAAGCTCGCCGGGGTGCGCGGCGAGAACAACATGGAGAAGGCGCTGGTCGAGGCTTCCGAAGCCGGGCGGAAATATATCAATGTCGCGAGCCGTGTGCTCAGCGGAAAATAACGGCGCTTCATGACATCGCTTTCCCGGGAACTCCTCATCATCAACAAGCGCGGCCTTCACGCACGCGCCTCAGCCAAATTCGTTCAGATGGTCGAGACCTTCGATGCCGCCATCACCGTCTCCAAGGACGGAATGACGGTCGGCGGCACGTCGATCATGGGCCTGATGATGCTCGCGGCAAGCCCGGGCTCAAGCGTCGTCGTTTCGGCAAGCGGCAGCCAGGCCGAGGAAGCGCTGGAGGCCTTGGACCAGCTGATCCAAAACCGGTTCGGCGAAGAGATGTGAGCTTACTAGGCCGAGTTCATATAAACATATAAAGACTTCTTTATATCCTTATTGCCTTCCCATCAGAAGCCTGCTAAACGGCGGTCATGCCGTGCGCTGAAGCGTGTCGCATCGAACCTGGTTCATGCAATGCGGTTTGGCACTTGGTGCCCATGCATCTCGCGATCCCGGAACTGCTGCACACATCCGGGTGATATGCATCGGCACGCGGCCTATCCGTCGCGCGGTCATCTTCGCGCCTGCGCCAATTTTTGAGACGTTTTTCAGCCTGGAGACCTCTATGAGCACTGAAAAAGATTATGTCGTCGCCGATATCGGGCTTGCGGATTTTGGCCGCAAGGAAATTACGATCGCCGAAACCGAAATGCCGGGGCTGATGTCCTGCCGCGCCGAATTCGGCGACGCAAAGCCGCTTAAGGGCGCGCGGATCACTGGTTCGCTGCACATGACCATCCAGACGGCCGTGCTCATCGAAACGCTGGTGGCCCTCGGCGCCGAAGTCCGCTGGGCCTCGTGCAACATCTTCTCGACGCAGGATCATGCCGCTGCCGCGATCGCCGCTGCCGGCGTTCCCGTTTTCGCCATCAAGGGCGAGTCGCTCGAGGACTACTGGGTTTACACCGACAAGATCTTCCAGTGGGCCGATGGCGGTCTTTCCAACATGATCCTCGATGACGGCGGCGATGCCACCATGTACATCCTGCTCGGCGCCCGCGCCGAAGCCGGCGAGGACGTATTGTCCCACCCGCATTCCGAGGAAGAGGAAATCCTCTTCGCACAGATCAAGAAGCGCCTTGCCGCTTCGCCGGGCTGGTTCACCAAGCAGCGCGATGCGATCAAGGGCGTTACCGAAGAAACCACGACCGGCGTCAACCGTCTGTACCAGCTCAGCCAGAAGGGCCTGCTGCCCTTCCCGGCGATCAACGTCAACGATTCCGTCACCAAGTCGAAGTTCGACAACAAGTACGGCTGCAAGGAATCGCTCGTCGACGGCATCCGCCGCGGCACCGACGTGATGATGGCCGGCAAGGTCGCTGTCGTCTGCGGTTATGGTGACGTCGGCAAGGGCTCTGCCGCTTCGCTCTCCGGCGCCGGCGCCCGCGTCAAGGTCACCGAAGCCGATCCGATCTGCGCCCTGCAGGCGGCGATGGACGGCTATGAAGTCGTGCTGCTCGAGGACGTCGTTTCCTCGGCCGACATATTCATCACCACTACCGGCAACAAGGACGTCATCCGCATCGATCATATGCGCGAGATGAAGGACATGGCGATCGTCGGCAATATCGGCCACTTCGACAACGAAATCGAAGTCGCCGCGTTGCGGAACCTCAAGTGGACCAACGTTAAGCCGCAGGTCGACCTGATCGAGTTCCCCAAGGGCAACCGCATCATCCTGCTTTCCGAAGGCCGACTGCTCAACCTCGGCAACGCCACCGGTCATCCGTCCTTCGTCATGTCGGCTTCCTTCACCAACCAGACGCTCGCGCAGATCGAGCTTTTCACGAAGCCCGGCCAGTACGAGAACAAGGTCTACATCCTGCCGAAGCACCTCGATGAAAAGGTCGCGCGCCTGCATCTCGACAAGCTCGGTGTGAAGCTTACCCAGCTTAGCGAAGAGCAGGCTGCCTATATCGGCGTCTCGCCGAACGGCCCGTTCAAGTCCGACCACTACAGATATTGATCTGACCATCGATATCCACAAGATGTAGAGGCCGCGGCATTGACAAATGCCGCGGCTTATTTTTTGGCCGCTCCCTTCCCGCCGATTCCCTTCCGAAGTATTGTTTTAAGACTTGATTCGTGGCGCCGGACCCCGTCCGACCGCTCCGAAAATGGGATGTCTTGTCGTAATGCGGCACATTGAAGGACGGAGACATACCGCGGATGTCGGAATTGAAAAACAGCCTGCCCGGTCAGGCGGACGACGGCGCTCGCGCCCATCACCGCCCGCTGGCGGCAGGCCAAGACTATAAATCTGCAACGGCACACGAGGCCGCAAAGCAAGAGCATGGATCATTGGCGCGCTTCTTGAAAACCTGCGCGGCCGGCACGGCGCTTGCCGCGCTGGCGAGGCCGGTCCTGGCACAAAGCGAGCAGCAGGCGGCAGCCTCGGCCCACCTCTTCACCTCCTCGCAGGTCATCGGCGTATCCGTCGTCATCGGCGTCATATCGGCGGCTCTGCTTTCGACGCTCTGGCTGGTGCGTCAGCGCGGCAATCTGGAAAACGAGAGCCGGGAAATCCGCTCGGCGCTCTCAGACGCCCAGCAACGCATTTCACAATATCAAGCGCTGATCGCCGACAAGAACCGGCGGATCGTCATCTGGGACGGCAATGCCCGTCCTGAATTGCTCGGCCAGCTTCCGCCGGAGACCGGCGCGCCGCAGGATGGCGAATTCCTGGCCTTCGGACTCTGGCTGAAATCACGCTCGGCCGCTGACCTGGAAAAGGCGATCGACCGGCTGCGCGACGAGGCGCAGAGCTTCGACATGGTGGTCGAGACCATCCGCGATGAGATCCTCGAGGCGCAGGGCCGGGTTTCGGGCGGACGCGCCTTCGTCCGCTTCGTGGCGCTCAACAATCTGCGCGCCGAGCTTGCCGAACTCCGGATCGAGCGCGACCGGCTGATGACGTCGATCTCGGCGTTCCAGACCATGCTCGACGCGATCGACATGCCGGCCTGGCAGCGCGACCACGCGGGTCGCCTCACCTGGGTCAACCAGGCCTATGGCGACGCGGTCGAGGCGCGCTCACCGCAACAGGCGATCAATGAAGGCCGCGAGATGCTGACGACGGTGGCGCGCGAACGCATTCGCGCGACGACGACGCCGGAATCGCCGTTCCACGACACGATCTCGACGGTCGTGCATGGCAACCGAACATTCTTCGATGTCGTCGACGTCACGCTTCCCGGCGGCTCGGCCGGCATGGCGATCGACGTGTCCGATATCGAGGCGGTGCGCGCCGAGCTGGACCGGACGCTGAAAAGCCATGCCGAGACGCTCGACCATCTCGCCACGCCCGTCGCCATCTTCGACGGCGAGCGCCGGCTGCAATTCTACAACCAGGCCTTCGTGGCGCTCTGGGAGCTGGATATCGCCTTTCTCGAAGGCCGGCCGGACAATAGCGAGCTGCTCGAGCGCCTGCGGGCGGCCAAAAAGCTGCCGGACCAGCTCAACTGGAAAAGCTGGAAGGAAGCGGCTCTTTCCGTCTATCGCGCGCTCGATACGCAATCGGACCTCTGGCACCTGCCCAACGGTCAGACGCTACGCGTCTTCGCCACCGCCCACCCGCAGGGCGGCGCCACCTGGGTGTTCGAAAACCTGACGGAACAGGTCGATCTCGAAACGCGCTACAACACGCTGGTCAAGGTGCAGGGCGAAACGATCGACCATCTTTCCGAAGGTGTGGCGGTGTTCGGCCCGGATGGACGCATCCGCTTGTCCAACCCGGCCTTCCGGGCGCTCTGGGGGATCACCGAAGCTGAGGCCAAACCCGGCACCCATATCCGTGCACTCGGCGAAGCCTGCGCCCCCTCCTACGACCGGCCGGACGGCTGGAAGACCTTTGCGGAACTGATCACCAGCTTTGACGACGAGCGCCGCTCGGGCCAGGGGACGCTCGAACTGTTCTCCGGCCTCGTGCTTGACTACGCCGTCATCCCGCTGCCGAACGCGCAGACCATGCTGACCTTCGTCAATATGACGGACAGCGTGCGGGCCGAGCGGGCACTGACCGAAAAGAACGAGGCGCTGCGCAAGGCCGACGAGTTGAAGAACGACTTCGTTCAGCACGTTTCCTATGAATTGCGCTCGCCGCTGACCAATATCATCGGCTTCACCGACCTGCTGCGCACGCAGGGTGTGGGGCCGCTGAACGAGCGGCAGGCCGAATATATCGACCATATCTCGACCTCGTCCTCGGTTCTGCTGACGCTCGTCAACGATATTCTCGACCTTGCGACCGTCGATGCCGGCATCATGCGTCTCAACTATGCGGAAATCGATCTCAACGACCTGCTCGACGACGTCTCGATGCAGATCGCCGATCGGCTGCAGGAAAGCGGCGTGGCGCTCGAAATCACCGCGCCTGCCTATCTCGGCTCGATCGTCGCCGATCCGCAGCGCCTGAAGCAGATCCTGCTGAAGCTTCTCTCCAACGCGGCGAATTTCTCGCCGGAGGGCAGCTCGATTTCGCTGGAATGCCGACGCGAAGGCACGGATTTCGTTTTCTCCGTCCGCGATCGCGGCCCCGGCATCTCGCCCGACATGATCGCGACCGTGTTCGACCGGTTCGCGACGGGCGCTAAAAGCGGAAAACGCGGCGGCGCCGGACTCGGCCTTTCGATCGTCGACAGTTTCGTCAGCCTGCATCACGGCGACGTGACGATCGACAGCGAGCCGGGCAAGGGCACGACGGTCGTCTGCCGTATCCCCTCGGTCAATATCCCCCATTCCGCCGCTGCCGAATGACGACCACCGATACGATCTCGCTTTTCCTCAAGGACGAGGCGGCCACCATTCGCCTCGGTGAAGACCTGGCGCTCGCCTTGAAGGCCGGCGATTGCCTTGCTCTTTCCGGTGATCTCGGCGCCGGCAAATCGTCGCTCGCCCGGTCGATTCTGCGTGCCATCGCCGATGACGATGGGCTTGAGGTCCCGAGCCCGACCTTCACACTGGTGCAATCCTACGACCTGCGAATCCCGGTTTCGCACTTCGACCTCTATCGCCTCGGCGACGCCAGCGAATTGACGGAACTCGGCTTCGACGAGGCGCTGGAGAATGGCATCTGCCTCGTCGAATGGCCGGAGATGGCTGAGAGCGAATTGCCGGCAGAGCGCATCGCCCTGGCGCTGGTGCATGAGGGCAGCGGTCGCCGGGCAACGATCGAGGCCGCCGGCCAGCAGGCCCAGCGCATCCGCCGGGTCTTCGCGATCCGCGATTTCCTTGACGGGGCCGGCTATCTCGACGCCAAACGCCGCTTCCTGACCGGCGATGCGTCGCTGCGCGCCTATGAAGCGATCTATCCGGATGCTGCTCCGCGAAAAATCCTGATGGACTGGCGCCCGCATCCCGAGGGGCCGCCGGTCTACGGCGGCAAGCCCTATCCCAAGGTCGCGCATCTCGCACAGAACGCCTATCCCTTCGTTGCCATCGCCGATGCGTTGCGCGAACGGGGTTTTGCAGCGCCGGAGATCTACAAGGTCGATTACGAGCAGGGCATCCTGCTGATCGAAGATTTAGGCACAGAAGGCGTGCTCGATGACGCCGGCCGGCCGATCGCCGAGCGTTACCGGCAAAGCGTCGCCTGCCTGGCCCATCTTCACTCCATGCAGTTTCCACAGGATATCCCCGTTTCCGCCGCGCACACGCATCACATTCCCGACTTCGATCGCACGGCGATGAAGATGGAAGTGCAGCTTGTGCTCGACTGGCACATCGCCTGGAAGCGCGGCTCCGCACCCTCGGACGCAGTGCGCAAGGATTATCTGGCGATCTGGGACGCGCTGATCGATGAACTCGCCGCGGCCGAAAAGAACCTGCTGCTGCGCGACTTTCACTCGCCGAACATCATCTGGCGCCCGCAGGAGGCCGGCGTCAGACGGGTCGGTCTCATCGACTTCCAGGACGCCATGATCGGCCCGACGGCCTATGACCTTGCCTCGATCGTCCAGGACGCACGCGTGACGATCGAGCCGGTGCTCTTCCGGCAGCTGATGGACGATTATCTCTCCCTTCGCCGTGCGCAGGGCGGTTTCGACGAAGCCGAATTCATGAAGGCCTGGGCGATCATGTCGGCGCAGCGCAACTGCAAACTTGCCGGTCTCTGGGTGCGGCTGCTGCAGCGGGATGGCAAGCCCGGCTATCTCAAGCATATGCCGCGCACGCTCGCCTATCTTAACGTCGCGCTCGAGCATGAGACGCTTGCCCCCTTGCGCGATTGGTGCGCAAGGGCTGGAATAGGCCAGAGCGAATCATAAATTCCGGATCAAGATGACCATCAGACAAGCCATGGTACTGGCCGCCGGTCTCGGAACCCGCATGCGGCCGATCACCGACACGATCCCGAAGCCGTTGGTGAAGATCGACGGCAAGGCCATGATCGATTACGCGCTGGACGCGCTGGTGGCGGCCGGCGTCGAACGGGCCGTCGTCAATGTTCACCATCATGCCGACCAGATGCTCGCCCATCTCGGCGGTTATCGCGGCCTCGAGATCATCATATCCGACGAGCGGGACGGGCTGATGAATTCAGGCGGCGGGCTGGCGAAGGGACTGAGGCTTCTGGACCGAGACGATATCTTCGTCATGAATGCCGACCTCTTCTGGATCGGCGAGCAGCCGGGACGGCCGACGAACCTACAGCGCTTAGCCGGATTCTTCGATGCCGATCAGATGGACATGGCGCTGCTTTGTGTCGGCATCGAAGATACCACTGGTCACAACGGCAAGAACGACTTCAGCCTTGCGGCCGACGGCCGGCTGAGGCGTTACCGCGACGATCCATCCAACCCCGTTGTCTATGCCGGCGCGATCGCCATGAACCCGTCGCTGTTCGACGATGCGCCACAGGATGCCTTCAACCTGAATATCTATTTCGACCAGGCGATCGCACGCGACCGGCTTTTCGGCCTGGTGCTCGATGGGCACTGGCTGACTGTGGGAACGCCGGAGGCGATCGGCGAGGCGGAGGAAACGATCCGCAGGTTGCGGGCGTTCGCGTGAGCCATGAGGGAGCGGCACCAGCCACGAATCCTGACGATCCCGGCGGGCCTTCCCTTCCTGAAAACCCTGGCGACGACACTCTGCGACGGCCGGTTGACGCCGCTCTTCCGGCATAACGCCGACGACCCGCTGTCGCTCGCCAGAGTTACCATCTATCTGCCGACCCGGCGCGCCGTGCGTGTGCTGCGCTCGGAATTCGTCGATCTGCTTGGCGGCCGGTCGGCGATCCTGCCCATCATCCGCCCCCTCGGCGAAACCGACGATGACAGCGGCTATTTCGACGAGGCGCTGCCGGCCACGATCGACCTTGCCCAGCCGCTGTCGAATGCTGCTCGGCTGCTCGAACTGGCGCGCCTGATCCTTGCCTGGCGCAACAAACTGCCGGAGATCGTCCGCCATATTCATTCGGACTCGCCGCTCGTTGCGCCGGCAAGCCCGGCCGACGCGATCTGGCTTGCCCGCAACCTCGCCGAGCTGATCGATTCCATCGAAACCGAGGATCTCGACTGGTCGGAACTGTCGAAGCTTGATACCGGCGACTATGCCGCCTGGTGGCAGCTGACGGCCGAGTTTCTGCAGATCGCCAGCGCCTTCTGGCCGGCGCGGCTTTCCGAACTCGGCAAATCGTCGCCGGCGCGGCACAGGAACGCCATTCTCAGGGCCGAAGCAGCCCGGCTTTCGGCGGCAAAGCCCAGCGGGCCGGTCATCATCGCCGGGTCGACGGGTTCGGTACCGGCGACCGCCGATCTGATTGCAGCCGTCGCCGATCTGCCTGAAGGCGTGATCGTGCTTCCAGGCCTCGATCTCGCCATGCCCGAAGGACATTGGCAGATGGTCGCGCCGGAACCGGCCCCGGGCCAGCATGCCAATCCCGCCAGCCGGAGCCATCCGCAATACGGGCTGTCGTCGCTGCTCAAGAGGCTGAGGCTGATAAGGGCCGATGTCGGCACCCTTGACAGACCGGAGGCCGATCTTGACCGGCGCGCCGAAATCCTGTCCCGGGCGCTTGCCCCTGCAGAGGCGACCAGCGACTGGGGAACATGGAAGAGCGACCTGTCCGCGGCAGCGCTGACTTCGGCCTTCAACGACGTCTCGCTGATTGAAGCCGCCAACGAGCGCGAGGAAGCAACCGCGATTGCCGTCGCGCTCAGACTGGCGCTGGAACGGCCGGGGCAGGACGGCGAGAGCCGGGCAGCCCTGATCACGCCGGACCGCAACCTAGCCCGTCGGGTGATGGCGGAGCTTTCCCGCTTCGGCATCCTGGCCGACGATTCGGCCGGCACGCCGCTTTCGGCCACGCCGCAGGGCAGCTTGCTGCAATTGCTGCTTGAGGCAGCGCTGCGCCCGGGCGATCCGGTGGCGATCGTCTCGCTGCTCAAGCATCCGCTGGCCCGCTTCGGACTCGAACGCGACGCCCTGATTTCCGCCACCGAAGCGCTCGAACTGCTGGCGCTGCGCGGCGGGGTGGCGGAAGTGGATATCAGTGCGCTGGAGACGCTGCTGATCCATCAGCTTGCCGAACAGGCCCTGGACAGGCACGCACCGCAATGGCGAAAGGCGCTTCCCGCAGAGGCCGCCGATGCCGCATTCGAGCTTGCCCGCCGGGTTGGCCGGGCGACGGAGCCCCTTGCCGCCGCGCTGGTAGGGCACCGGCCGGAGGATCGCGGCAAGACGGCGAGCTTCACCCTCTCCGAATGGGCCGCGCGCACCGGCCGTGCTCTCGAAGCGGTCGCGGCCGATCCGCAAGGCAATCTTGCCGATCTCTGGTCGAACGAGGCGGGGGACGCGCTTGCCTCCCTTCTCGGCGAAGTGATCGACACGGACGGGCAGATGGAGGCCGACGGGCCGCAATGGATCGACATCATGGCCGCGCTCGCCGCCGGCCATGCGGTGAAACCACGGGCGCTCAGCCACCCCAGGCTGTTCATCTTCGGCACGCTGGAAGCCCGGCTGCAGAGCGTCGATACGTTGATCCTCGGCGGGCTGAATGAAGGCTCATGGCCCGGGCAGAGCGCCAACAATCCCTTCATTCCGCGCATGATGAAGACGGAGATCGGGCTCGAACCGCCGGAGCGGCGCATCGGCCAGCTGGCGCATGATTTCGAGATGGCGAACGGCACCCGCCACCTGATCTATTCCAGAGCGCTGCGCCAGGGCTCGACGCCGACGGTCGCCTCGCGCTGGCTGCAGCGGCTGATGGCGCTCGGCGGGGAGGCGTTCGAGGCGGAACTCAAGGGGCGTGGCACCCGGTTCCTGCAATGGGCTGGTCTCATCGATCGCGGAGAGAGCCAGGCGCCGGCGCAGCGGCCCTCGCCGAAACCGCCGCTGGTGCTGCAGCCGAAATCCTATTCCTTCAGCGAGGTCGGACGGCTGCGCCGCGATCCCTATGCCATCTACGCCCGTCGCATCCTGCGGCTCGATCCGGTCGACGCGTTCAATCGCGATCCCGGAGCAGCCGAACGCGGTACGCTCTATCACACGATCATCGACCGGTTCATCCGCGCGGCTCATGTGGCCGGCACGCCAGAGGCAGCAGCGGCGATGGAGCAGATTCTGACCGAGCTTTTCGACATGGAAAAGCTGCCGCCGCATATCGATGCCGTCTGGCGGCCGCGCTTTCGCGAAGTGGCGCGCGCCTTCCTCGAATGGGAGGCCGGACGACGGCCAGCCATCCGCCGGACGCTGACGGAAGTGCGCGGCGGCGTGGAGCTCGAGGCAATCAATATCCGGCTCAATGGCGTCGCGGACCGGATCGACATTATCGGGCCGAACGACGCCGATATCATCGATTACAAGACCGGCTACAACCCCTCGCCGGCGCAGGCACGCGCGCTTCTCGACCCGCAGCTCGCACTGGAAGCGGCGGCCTTGCGCGCCGGCGCCTTTCGCGATGCCGGCAGCCTCACGCCGCAGGATCTGCTCTATGTCCGCCTACGTCCCGGAAACCGGTTCCAGGTCGATATGGTCAACAATGAAAACGCCGCCCGCAGCGACAAAGCGAAATCGGCACTCGACCTTGCCGAGGAATCGGTCGACCAGCTGATCAAGTTCGTAAGTTTGCTGCAATCCGGCGAAAAGGGCTTTACCTCGCGGCTCATTCCGGCACAGCAATTTGATTTCGGCGGCGACTACGATCATCTCGCCCGGGTCTCCGAATGGTCGACGGCCGAGAATGAGGAAGTTGGCGGCGATGAGTGAGGCGAGCGACCTTCCTGATAGCGACGATCCCGGGGCCTGGATCGGCTGGACCACCATCCAGCAGGCCATCGCCTCCGACCCGGTGCGCTCGGCATGGGTTTCGGCCAATGCCGGTTCCGGTAAGACGCATGTCCTGACCCAGCGCGTCATCCGGCTTCTGCTCGCCGGCGCGCGGCCTTCGGCCATTCTCTGCCTCACCTACACCAAGGCCGCAGCTTCGGAAATGTCGAACCGCGTCTTCGAACGGCTGGCGGACTGGGTCGTGCTTGACGATGACGATCTCAGCCGGCGGATCATGCAGATCGAAGGTACATCGCCCGATCGGATAAAACTGGCCGAGGCCCGGCGGCTGTTTGCCAAGGCGCTGGAGACGCCGGGGGGCTTGAAGATCCAGACGATCCACGCCTTTTGCGAGGCGCTGCTGCATCAGTTCCCGCTGGAGGCCAATGTCGCCGGGCATTTCTCGGTTCTCGACGACCGAGCCGCCGCGGCGCTGCTTTCCGATGCGCGCCGGGCGCTGTTGACGGCGACCGCGCCGGAAGAAGGCAGCGCCCTTGCAGAGGCTTTCGCCGCCGTGCTCAATCTCGGCGACGAATCCGGCCTGGAGAACCTGCTCGGCGACGTTGTCGCCAACCGCAACGCCATCCGCCGTTTCACCGCCGCGGCCAAACAGCAGGGCGGCGTGGACGCGGTCCTGCGCAAAAGACTCGGTCTCGCCGCCGATGACACCGAGAAAGGGATCGCGGCGCAATATTGGCCGCTGCCGGAACTTTCCAGCGGCACGCTGGAACTCTATCTGTCGCTCGCCGACCAAAAGGGCGGCGCCAAGGCGCAGGAGGTTGCCTATGGCCTCAGGCTCGCCGGCCGGGAGCCGGATGACGCCAGACGCGCCGCGATGCTCGAGAAAATTTTCCTGACGGCCAAGGGCGAGCCGAAAACGGACTCGCAGTTCCTGGTCAAGGCCATGCTTGCAGAAGCGCCGCGATTGACGGAGGCCGTCGCCGCCGCCCGCGCGCATGTCGCGGCAAGCCGCGACCGGCTGAAACTGATGCGGATGCACGGCGCCACGCAGGCCGCGCTCGTGCTTGCCGACCGGCTGAATCACGATTACGAGGAACTGAAGAAACAGCGTAGCCAACTCGATTTCGAGGACCTGATCACCCGCACCGCCGACCTGCTGACGAAGAGCGGCGTCGGTCCCTGGATCCATTACAAGCTCGACCGGGGTATCGATCATATCCTCGTCGACGAGGCGCAGGATACCAGTCCGATCCAATGGAGCGTCATCCAGTCGCTCGCCGAGGATTTCTTTTCCGGCGAGAGCGTCCGGCCGATCGTGCGCACGCTGTTTGCCGTCGGTGATGAAAAACAGTCGATCTATTCTTTTCAGGGGGCGCGGCCCGAGCGTTTTTCCGAAGAGAGCGACCGGACGCGGCGGCGCGTCTCCGACAGCGGGCAGAGCTTTTCTTCCGTGCGGTTGCCGCTCTCCTTCCGCTCGACTGCCGACGTGCTCGAGGCCGTCGACGAGATCTTCAGGACATCCGACAATGCGCGCGGTCTCAGCGCTGTCGGCGAGCCGGTCGTTCATCGTTCCAGCCGCATCGGACATCCCGGCGCCGTCGACCTCTGGGAAATGGTCGCGCCGGAAGCGGTGGTGAAGGAAGAGGATTGGACGGCGCCCTTCGATGCGACGCCGGAAAGCGCGCCAGCCGCAATCCTGGCGCGGCGGATCGCCCATTCGATCGGCGCGCTCGTCGGCCGTGAAACGATCGTCGACAAAGGCAAGGAGCGGTTGATCGAGGCCGGTGACATTCTGGTGCTGGTGCGCAAGCGCGACGCCTTCGTCAACGCGTTGACCCGCGCCTTGAAGCGTCGCGGCGACATTCCCGTCGCCGGCGCCGATAGGCTGCTGCTGACCAGCCATATCGCCGTGCAGGATCTGCTCGCACTCGGCCGCTTCCTGCTTCTGCCGCAAGACGACCTTTCGCTCGCCGCCGTGCTCAAGAGCCCGCTTTTCGATCTCTCCGAGGAGGACATCTTTGCAGCCGCGGCACTGCGGGGCGACAACGAGAGCGTCTGGAGCCATCTCAAGAAATTCGCCGCCGACGGTAACGAGCGTTTCCGCGCAGCGGTCGAAAGGCTGGAACTGTTCCTCCGGCAATCGAAAACCCTATCGGTGCATGATTTCTATGCGCGCCTGCTGGGCAGCCACGGCGGACGGCGGCAGTTTCTTGCCCGCCTCGGCACCGAAGTCAGCGATATCCTCGACGAATTCCTGACCTTCACCCTCGATCATGAGAGCTCAGGCCTTCCCGGGCTGCAATCCTTCATCTCGACGCTCGAGCTCGAAGCTCCCGAGGTGAAGCGTGAGCAGGACAAGGGGCGCAACGAAGTCAGGATCATGACCGTGCATGCCTCAAAGGGTCTTGAAGCACCCATCGTTTTCCTGGTCGACGGCGGCTCCAAAGCCTTCACGCACACGCATCTGCCGAAGCTCCGCCTGATCGAAACCGACCCCGACGAACCGCCGATGCCCGCCTGGGTCCCCGTCGCGGACCTCGCCAATTCACTGACGCAGAACGATGCCGCGCGAATCCAGATACTGGCCGAAGAGGAATATCGGCGGCTGCTCTATGTCGCCATGACGCGGGCCGCCGACCGGCTGGTCGTCTGCGGCTACCGCGGGGTGCGCGCCAACAACGACAGCTGGCATATGATGATTTCCACCGCGCTTACCGAAGGTCATCCGCATGTGGAGGCGGCCAGCTTCTCCGACCCCGACGGGGAATGGCCGGGCATCCGGTGGCGCGTGCCGCGGGTGGAGCGGAGCTTCGAGCGTATCAACCGCAACGAGGCGCGCGACAACGAAATTAGCCTACCGGAAGGCCTGTTGCGGCCATTGCCGCCACAGGCGGAACTGCCTCGGCCCCTCAGCCCTTCCGGCGCCGGGACGATCATCGACGAGGACGAAGGCGGCCTGGTTGTCGCTTCGCCGCTCTTTTCAGAGAAACAACCCAGCGATCGCTCGCTGGAGAAAGGAAGGCTGCTGCATCGCATGCTGCAGGCGCTTCCCGATATTCCGCCGGAGGAGCGGCCCGGTGCGGCACTGCGTTACGGCGAACGGGCGGCCCGTTTCTGGCCGGAGGCCGAACGGCGCAAGCTGGTCGATTCGGTTCTGAAACTATTGGACGAGAAGGACTTGCAGCCCGTCCTAGGGGAGCAGGCCCGGCCTGAGGTTTCGATCATGGGGACATTAATGCTCGACGGCAGACGATATGCCGTTTCCGGCCGCATCGACCGGCTGGCCGTGCTTGCCGATCGCGTCGTCATTCTCGATTACAAAACCAATCGGGTGCCGCCGGCGACCGAGGAGGCCATCCCCTTCGCGCACCGGGCACAGCTGGCCATCTATCGCGAGATCTTGGCGCCGCTCTATCCCGGCAAGCGCATCGACTGCATGCTCGTCTATACCGAGAATGCCTCGCTTTATACGCTGAGCGAAAGTGCGCTTGGTTTGGCGCTTGCAGGACTCAAGACAAAGTGAAATACCGGACATTGAAAATTCGGCACCGCACCATCACATGTGGTTCAACACCCAATTCCTCCAAAGGAGCAGCCCATGGCTACCGTGAAAGTCGATATCAATAATTTCCAGTCGGAAGTTCTGGAATCCGCAGAACCCGTCGTCGTCGATTTCTGGGCTGAATGGTGCGGGCCGTGCAAAATGATCGCTCCGAGCCTCGAGGAAATCGCCGTCGAGATGGAAGGCAAGGTCAAGGTGGCCAAGCTGAATATCGACGAGAATCCGGAGCTCGCCGCGCAGTTCGGCGTGCGCTCCATTCCGACCCTTGCAATCTTCAAAGGCGGCGAAGTCGCCGATATCTCGGTCGGCGCCAAGCCGAAGACCGCTCTTTCCAACTGGATTTCGAACGCTGCCTGATCGTGTGATGTCACATTGACGAAAAAGCCCGGCTTTGACCGGGCTTTTTTCGTTTTAGGCTCTTCATTCGCCCCTCAGTTGGGAGGCGTGCCGTTGTCCGAAAGCACGTCGCCGACTAGGTAGAGGGAACCGCCGACGAGGATGCGCGGCGGCAACGCCTGTGGATCGGTAACGGCCTTTATGGCTTCGAGCGCCTCGCCGACCGTCGACATCGGTTCGGCAACCAAACCGGCATCATAGGCAGCATTCGACAAGATCACCGGATCGATCATTGCATCGCTGCCGCGGATCGGCACGCAGAAAACCTTCTCGACCAGCCCGGCGAAGGCTTTGAAATAGCCGACCGGGTCCTTGGTGTTGATCATGCCGATGATCAGGAACAGTGATCGAGACTGGCGCTCTTCGAAGCTGGCCATGGCTTCGGCGATCACTTCACCGGCACCGGGATTATGCCCGCCATCGACCCAGATTTCGGCACCGGCGGGCGCAAGCTGCAGCAGCCGCCCATTGCTCAGGCGCTGCAGCCGACCCGGCCATTCGACCGAATTCATCGCCTTCTCCATCATGGTCTCGGTGACGGTGAAGCCCGCCGCCTTGACGGCGCGGATGGCGGCGGCGGCATTGGCATATTGATGGCGGCCGGGAAGGCGCGGCAGCGGCAGGTCGGCAAGCCCGTATTCGTCCTGATAGACGAGCCGGCCATATTCCTCATGCGCCATGAAATCCTGCCCGAAAACGGCGCTCGGGCAATGCAGCCGCTCTGCCGTCGACATCAGCACATCGAGCGCAGCGTCATATTCCTGGTGGCCGATGATCACAGGCAATCCGGGCTTCATGATGCCGGCCTTTTCGGCTGCGATCAGCTCGACCCTGTCGCCGAGATAGGGCTGGTGATCAAGCGAGATCGGCATGATCACCGAAACAGCCGGATCGGAAATGACATTGGTGGCATCGAAGCGGCCGCCGAGACCGACTTCGATGATCGCCGCGTCGGCCGGATGTTCGGAAAACAGAATGAAGGTGACCGCCGTCAGGATCTCGAAGACGGTAATGTGCTGACCGGCATTGGCTTCGGCAACACGGCGCACGGCCTCGGCAAACACGGCATCATCGACGAGCTGCCCGCGCCCGCCCTCCACACCGATGCGATAGCGCTCGTGCCAATTGACGAGATGTGGCGAGGTGTGAACATGGGCGCTGTAGCCGCCGGCCTCGAGCAAAGCGCGGCAGAAGGCGGTGACCGAGCCCTTGCCGTTGGTGCCGGCGACATGGATCACCGGCGGCAATTTCCTGTGCGGATTGCCGAGTTGATCGAGAAGACGGGTGATGCGATCAAGCGACAAGTCGAATCCCTTGGGATGCAATCCCATGAGTTTTTCGATCTCGTGCGCTGCCTCACTCACCGCGGTTTGGCCTCTGGGTATCAATCCGGCACCCCGCCTGCTTGTCGGTTATCAGGCGCTCGCCGCCAGAGCGATGGCGCCGCCGTTCATGTCATTGGCCGCCGAGACGGGCTTCTTCGTCAGGATCTTCAGCAGCCGCGCCAGGGTTTCCGGAATATCGTGACGCTTGACGACCATGTCGACCATACCATGTTCCAGCAGATATTCGGAGGTCTGGAAGCCCTCCGGCAGCTTTTCGCGCAGCGTCTGCTCGATGACGCGCTTGCCGGCAAAGCCGATTTCGGCGCCGGGCTCGGCCAGATGAATATCGCCGAGCATGGCATAGGAGGCGGTGACGCCACCCGTCGTCGGGTTGGTCAGCACCACAACATAGGGCTGGCCGGATTCCTTCAGCAGGTCGACGGCAACCGTCGTGCGCGGCAGCTGCATCAGCGAGAGAATGCCTTCCTGCATGCGCGCGCCCCCGGAAGCGGGGAACATCACTAGCGGGCACTTTTCCGACGTGGCACGTTCGAACGCCTTGACGATCGCCTCGCCGGCGGCAATGCCGAGCGAGCCGCCGATAAAGTTGAACTCGTGCACGACGGCAACGAGCTTCAGCCCCCGCACCTTGCCGAGACCGGCGAGGATCGTGTCCTCCTGTTCGGTCTTCACGCGGCTATCGCGCAGGCGATCGATATATTTCTTGGAATCGCGGAACTTCAGCGGGTCCTGGGCGACCTTCGGCTGCGGCAGCGATTCGTATTCGCCGTTGTCGAAGAGATCGGCCAAACGCGCCTTGGCCGGCATCTTCATGTGATAACCGGAAGCCGGAATGACCCATTTGTTGGATTCGAGATCCTTATGAAAGACCATTTCACCCGTTTCCGGGCACTTGATCCAGAGGTTCTCCGGCACTTCGCGACGGCCCAGCATGGAATTGATCCGCGGGCGAACGTAGTTGGTGATCCAGTTCAACTCGAATACTCCTGATTGACGAGTGCCAATGTGGGAAAACTATTCGGCAGCAACAAGGCGCGCCGAACGGGCTCCCGATGAGAGGCCGCGCACCAGCGTTGCGACCGCCTGAACCGTGTCCGCCGTCGCCCTGCCGTCCTTGGTCAGGCTGGTGGCGACCTGATTGACGATGGCGGTGCCGACGACAACGCCGTCGGCCGAGCCGCCGATGACCTTGGCATGTTCCGCCGTCTTGACCCCGAAGCCAACGCAGACGGGCAGCCCGGTATGCTGCTTGATGCGCTGCACAGCGCCGGATACCAGCGACGGATCGGGCAGCGCCGAGCCGGTGATGCCGTTCATCGAGACATAGTAGACGAAGCCAGAGGTGTTTTTCAGCACGGTGGGCAGGCGCTTCTCATCGGTGGTCGGCGTTGCCAGGCGGATGAAATTGATGCCCTTGCGGATCGCCGGAATGCAGAGCTCATCATCCATCTCGGGCGGCAGGTCGACGACGATCAGCCCGTCGATGCCGGCGGCGAGCGCATCGTCGAGGAATTTTTCGACGCCGTAGATGTAGATCGGATTGTAATAGCCCATCATCACGATTGGCGTCGCATCGTCGGTCTTGCGGAAATCGGCCGCCAGCTGCAGCGTCTTCTTCAGCGTCTGGCCGCCTTTCAGCGCGCGCTGGCCGGCCAGTTGGATCGCCGGTCCATCGGCCATCGGATCGGAAAACGGCATGCCGAGCTCGATGATGTCGGAACCTGCCTCCGGCAGTGCCTTCATGATGCCGAGAGAGGTATCGTAGTCAGGATCGCCGCCCATGAAATAGGTCACGAGCGCCGGACGGCCCTCGGCCTTCAGCTCGGCGAAGCGTTTGTCCATGCGTGCGGTCATGTCTTACAGTCCCATTCCCAGAATCTTGCCGACGGTGAAGATATCCTTATCGCCGCGGCCGGAGAGATTCATCAGGATGATCTCGTCCTTGCCCATCGTCGGCGCGCGCTTGATCACCTCGGCAATCGCATGTGCGGCCTCGAGCGCCGGGATGATGCCTTCGAGGCGGGTCAGGGTCTGGAAGGCTTCGAGCGCTTCGTGGTCCATGATCGGCACATAGTCGACACGGCCGATATCGCTGAGCCAGGAATGTTCGGGGCCGATGCCGGGATAATCGAGACCGGCCGAAATCGAATGGCCTTCCTTGATCTGTCCGTCACCGTCCTGCAGCAGATAGGTGCGGTTGCCGTGCAGCACGCCCGGCGAACCGGCGGTGATCGACGCGCAATGTTCGTCACCCTGCAAGCCCTTGCCGCCGGCTTCGACGCCGACGATCTTGACGGAGGAATCGTCGAGGAAGGGGTGGAAGATGCCGATCGCGTTCGAACCGCCGCCGACGGCCGCGACGACGAGATCGGGAAGGCGGCCTTCGGCCGCCAGCATCTGCTCTTTCGCTTCCGCGCCGATCACCGACTGGAAGTCGCGGACCATCTCCGGATAGGGATGCGGGCCGGCGGCCGTGCCGATCAGATAGTAGGTATCCTCGACATTGGTGACCCAATCGCGAAGCGCCTCGTTCATGGCGTCCTTCAGCGTGCCGCTGCCGGCGGTCACCGGCTTCACTTCGGCGCCGAGCAGCTTCATGCGGAAAACGTTCGGCGCCTGACGTTCGACGTCGGTGGCGCCCATATAGACGACGCAGGGAAGGCCGAAGCGGGCGGCAACGGTGGCGGAGGCGACACCGTGCTGGCCGGCGCCGGTCTCGGCAATGATCCGCGTCTTGCCCATGCGCTTGGCAAGCAGGATCTGGCCGATGCAATTGTTGATCTTGTGCGAACCCGTGTGGTTCAGCTCTTCGCGCTTGAAATAGATCTTCGCGCCGCCGAGTTCCGCCGTCAGCCGCTCGGCGTAATAAAGCGGGCTCGGGCGGCCGATGTAGTGCGCGCCGAGATGCTTCAATTCGGCCTGAAAGACCGGATCGGTCTTCGCCTTGTTCCACTCGTCCTGCAGGTCGAGGATCAACGGCATCAATGTTTCGGCAACGAAACGACCGCCATAGATGCCGAAGCGGCCATCTTCATCGGGGCCGGAACGGAAGGAATTCGGTTTAGGCGTTTCGTTCACTCTCAACTCCCTGAGGCCATGACAGGCGCATCCGCCTTTTCGACCGCATCGAAAAATTCATCGATCAATGCAACGCTTTTCACCCCGGGCTCGGTTTCGACACCCGAGGAGACGTCGATACCACGTGCCTTGGTGTTCGCCAGCGCATCCGCGACATTGTTCTTGTTCAGTCCGCCGGACAGCATGTAGTCGATGCTCTCGTCGATCCAACCGAGAAGGCTCCAGTCAAAGGAAATACCGTTGCCACCCGGCAGTTCGGAACCTTTCGGCGCTTTCGCATCGAACAGGAAACGGTCGGCGATGCCGATATAGGCCTCGACCCGCTTCAGATCGTCGGCCGTGCGAACCGAAAAGACCTTCATGACTGGCAAGCCATAGAGCGCCTTTATGGTCAGCACATGTTCGGGGCTTTCGCTGCCATGGAGCTGCAGAATATCCGGCTTCAGCAGCGAGACGATCTCATCCAGTTCGTCATTGGTGGGATCAACGACGACAGCGACGATCTTCGCCTTGCCGCGCGCCGGTTCGGCAAGTTTTGCCGCCAGGTCCGGCTCGATGTAGCGCGGGCTTTTTTCGAAGAAGATAAAACCGATATGGGTCGCACCGCGTTTCAGCGCGCGATCGATCGCTTCCGGCGTTTTCAAGCCACAGATTTTGATGTCCGGTTTCATGGCAGCGAAGTGACACGAAATGCGGCAAGAGTCGAGCCAATTTGCATGCGAAGCTGTATTTAGCACGGCTTTCGGCTAATCAAAATCAATGGCGTGCAGCTGGCTGCCGTGCCGCTTCAGCCAGGCTTTCGCCTCCTCCATCCCGGGACAAAGCTTGCGGCAAAGCGCCCAGAAGTGTGGACCGTGGTTCATTTCCTTGAGGTGGGCGACCTCGTGAGCGGCGAGATAATCGATCACCAAGGGCGGCGCCATGACGATCCGCCAGGAAAAACTCAAATTGCCCTCCGATGAGCAGGAACCCCAGCGGCTGCGAGTATCCTTCATCGAAATCGAGCGGATCGGCGCCCGGATGGTTGCGGCATGCATCGCTGCCAGTTTCTCGAGGTCGGTGCGCGCCTCCTTCTTGAGAAACGCCGCAATGCGCCGTCCCATATGCTCCGGCATGCCGCTGACGCGCAGGACCGGTCCGTTCTCCGCCAAGACCACCTCCGTCAATCCGCGCAAGCTGCCGGAATGCTCGATCCGATGGGAAACGCCGCGCACGAGGATCCTGCCGCCATCGCGCAGGCCGCCATCGGTCGAAAATTTGGCAAGCTTGGTGAGCAGCCAGCCCTGGTGACGGTCAAGAAAGGCATTGACCTCGCGCGGTGCCAGCCCTTTCGGAACCGTCATCTTCAAGGCCCGGCCGCCCGGCTCGATGCGCAGCGTAATGCGCGTTGCCTGTTCATGATGTTTGATGGTGAGAGACATCAGCCGACCGGCGACATCAAGCGTCCGCGTTTCGGGCGGAGCCGGCTTGCGCGCCTTTGGCCGTGTTTTCAGAAGCGGAAACATGGGGTGTTTTCTATACGATTCGGCGGCGAATCTAAACGATTGCCCGGCAGGCAGACATGCAAAAACCGGCATCGGTCAAGATGCCGGTCATCGCTTCATCACTCAACCGCTCACGGCGTCTGAAATTCCGCGATCGGGCCGCCGTTATCGTCGCGCTTGGTATTCTTGCGGTCACGCATGAAACGATCGAACTCTTCCTGGTCCTTGGCGCGGCGGAGTTCACGCAGATACTCATCGAATTCCTTGCGCATTTCGTCCAGCTTGCGGCGCTCTTCCTCGATCCGGTCGAGTTCGGCCTTACGCCAGTCGTCGAAGGCGACGTTGCCGGTCGAGAAATGCGGGCGGTGATGGGCATGCGAACGGCGGCAGGAGGCAAAGAAGCCGTCGGTCGCCTGGTTTACGTCGCGCTTGAAGCCGCGCAGACGCTCGCCGAAGATGATGTAGGCAAGCATGGCCAGACCCAGAGGCCAGAAAACCATGAAGCCGAGAATCATCAGGGCAATGGTAGCCGGAGTCCAATCCGGTCGAAGCAATGCTGACTGGTTCATCGTGCGGTATCCTCGCGTTCTGCGCCCGGCAAGATGCCGGACGCTGAAATCGATGTGGTTACCGCAATAGCAGGCTTCAAGACGATTACCCGCGAAATCGGACAAGGTCTTGAATCCATTTTTCTAATTCAGCTGGCCCTGATTTACGCCGTCCGGCCGCCCTTGATGACGCGCGGCACCGGGCGGGGCTTGAGCGCGGCACGCGAATGCTCGCGGACGAAATTGACGATGCGCGGCGCGATCTCGCGGCGAAAACGCGAGCCATTGAAAACACCGTAATGGCCGACATCCGGCTGGAGATAATGCATGCGCATATCTTCGGGAATGTTCACGCAGATGGTCTGCGCCGCCTTGGTCTGGCCGACGCCCGAGATGTCGTCATTCTCGCCTTCAACGGTCAGAAGCGCGACGTTGCGGATCGCCGCGGCATCGACACGTTTGCCGCGATGCATCAATTCGCCCTTCGGGAGCGAATGCTTCATGAAGACCTGCTCGACCGTCTGCAGGTAGAATTCGGCCGTCAAATCCATCACCGCCAGATATTCGTCATAGAAATCGCGATGTTTTTCCGGTTCGCCGTCGTTCTTCACGAGGTGCATGAAGAATTCCTTGTGGGCGACGAGGTGCCGGTCGAGGTTCATCGACATGAAGCCGGAAAGCTGCAGGAATCCCGGATAGACAGGCCGCATGAAGCCCGGCTGCGGCCAGGGCACATTCATGATGACATTGTCGGAAAACCACTGCAGCGACCGCTCCTGGGCGAGCTGGTTGACAGCGGTCGGATTGATGCGCGTATCGATCGGGCCGCCCATCAGCGTCATCGAGGATGGCGAGAGCGGATCGTTGGCTTCCTCCATCACCGCGGCTGCGACCAGCACCGGGACGGAGGGCTGACAGACGGCGATAACATGCGTGTCGTGACCGAGAAAATGCAACATCCCGATGATGTAGTCGACATAATCGTCGAAATCGAACGTGCCTTCCGTCATCGGCACCATACGGGCGTCGATCCAGTCGGTGATGTAGACATCGGCGCTCGGCAGCAGCGCCTCCACCGTGCCACGCAACAGCGTCGCATAGTGCCCGGACATCGGCGCCACGATCAGGATGCGCGGGTCGCTGGCGCGGCCGGGCGGAACGTTCCGCGCGAAATGCAGCAGATTGCAGAAGGAGCGCGACCAGACGACCTCTTCACGCACGGAAACCGGCTGGTCGTCGATCGTCGTCTGCTTCAAGCCGAATTCCGGCTTGCCGTAGCGGCGTGTCGTGCGTTCGAACATTTCGAGGCTTGCCGCCATCGTTCGGCCGAACGGGGTGTGGGCAAACGGGTTCAGCGGATTGGCATAGGCAAAACGCATGATATCCGCCGCGGCGCGAAACGGCGCCATGGCAGCATGATTCAATTCATAAAGCTGATAAAACATACAAGGCGCCGCCTTTCTCTATCGAAAAGATGACGTCGATTGATAGACATCGAGTCTTTCCGCACGCTGGCACGTAACGCAGACTAACAGGTTTTTGTTGCACAGCAACATGGACGTGCCGAACCTGCACAGGAAATGCCAGAGTGTTGATCCCCGGCATCACCATAGAACTGAAAGCTTAAGCTTCAGCGCAGTTAGCATCGTTAACGATCGGCGACGAAGCTCTGCTTCTGGCTGCCGAGGCCTTCGATGCCGAGCTCGACGACATCGCCATCCCGGAGATAGCGCGGCGGCTTCATGCCCATGCCCACACCGGGCGGCGTGCCTGTCGAGATGACGTCGCCCGGATGCAGCGACATGAACTGGCTTAGATAGGAAACAATGTGGGCGACGCCGTAGACCATCGTCCTCGAGGAGCCGTTCTGCATCGTCTGGCCGTTGACCTTCAGCCACATGCCGAGGTTCTGCGGGTCGGCAATCTCGTCCTTGGTCACAAGCCAGGGGCCGATCGGTCCGAATGTGTCGCACGACTTGCCCTTGGTCCACTGGCCGGCGCGTTCCGTCTGGAAGGCGCGTTCGGAAACGTCGTGCGAGACGCAGTAACCGGCGACGTAGTCGAGCGCGTCGGCTTCGGTGACATATTTCGCGGTCTTGCCGATGACGACGCCGAGTTCGACTTCCCAATCGGTCTTTTCCGAACCGCGCGGGATGAGAACGGTGTCATTCGGGCCTGTTATGGCCGACGTCGCCTTCATGAAGATCACCGGCTCCGGCGGTACGGTGGCGCCGGTTTCGGCGGCGTGGTCGGAGAAATTGAGGCCGATGCAGATGAATTTTCCGGTGCCGGCAACACAGGCGCCGATGCGGCCGGGAGCAAGTTCGGGAAGGCTGTTCGGATCGATCGCCGCAATCTTTGCCAGGCCCGCCGGCGAGATTGCCTCGCCGCCGATATCGGCGACATGACCGGAGAGATCGCGGATTTTGCCATCGGCATCGAGAAGTGCCGGTTTTTCACGACCTGCTTCGCCAACACGCATCAGCTTCATGGAATTCCTCCTCATCAAAAACGAAGTTGCGATCACCTATGAACGAATTATTCATCGGTGTCATTACGGCTTTGCCGGGAAGCGGTACGGCCTTCTAGAAAATTTCTGACAGGTCAGGGCTGGCGGGAACGATCTTCGTCGGATTGAGGCTTTCCACCGAGTAGTAGCCGATATGATCGAGATCGACGGTTTCGGCGATGCCCGGCCAGTCGAGCATGCGGCGGCAAAAGCATCCGATCACTCGATTGACGCGATTCATCAAAGTGCTTTGCCGCCGGCATAAGGCCGCTTTCTGGAAACAGTCTGTGCACGGCGACTGCGACGATGCTGCGCTTGCCATGGCAGCGAAGCTGCGAAATATGACTTCTCAACGCAGCCCAGGATGAGATGGAGTTTTCCCGATGCACTTCTCCAAAGCCGTCGTGCCTACCGAACATGCAAGCCGCTACCTGCAGCAGCTTTGCAAACATTGGAGCCACAAGTTCAGCGTCGATTTTGACCCGCACAGGGGCCGGGTTCCGTTCAGCGATAGTGCGGAGGTGACCTTTGCCGCCGATGATGCGGGCCTGACCATGATGCTTTCCGTCGCCGACCCCGCGCAGCAAGCAAGGATGCAGGGCGTCATCGACGATCACCTGAAGCGCTTCGCCTTTCGCGAGGAACTCGACATCGTCTGGTCGGACTGACCCGAACCTGATCCGAATTTCTGCCCCGACCCCGGAACAAGCATGACAAAGAGCAATAACCGCGAATCCCAATATCCCATCGATCCGATGTTTCTCGACCGCTGGTCGCCGCGCGCCTTCACCGGCGAAATCATCGAGGAGGCGCAGCTTCTCAGCCTGCTCGACGCCGCCCACTGGGCGCCGTCGTCTTCCAACCAGCAGCCCTGGCGCTTCGTCTATGCCCTGAAAGGTTCGGAGCATTGGGAGAAATTCGTCGCATTGCTCGTCAATGCCAATCAGGAATGGGCGAAGAATGCGTCAGCGCTGATCTTCGTCGTGTCGCGCAGCTTCACCGGCGCTGCCGGTTCCGGCGAGGAAAAGCCGAGCTACACACATTCCTTCGATGCCGGCGCGGCATGGGGCCACCTGGCGCTCCAGGCGCGTCTCTCCGGTTTCTACGCCCATGGCATGGGCGGCATCAAACACGAAGACATCATGAAGACCTTCGGCATTCCCGAGGGGTACAGGGTCGAGGCGGGTGTCGCCGTCGGCCGGCTGGCCGATAAGGGCGTCCTTTCCGAACGCAACCAGGCGCGCGAATTCCCCAGCCAGCGCAAGCCGCTCTCCGAAGTCGCCTTCAACGGCCGTTTCGTCGCGAACTGAGCGAAACCGGACAACCAAAAGGCCCCGCAGTTCGAGGACATCGGGGCCTTTTGCTGAGAAAATATTGATCAGATATCGAGGTTTGCGACGCTGAGCGCGTTCTCCTGGATGAATTCGCGCCGCGGCTCGACCTCGTCACCCATCAGGCGGGCGAAGAGACCATCAGCATCGGTGGCGTCCGCGACCTTGACCTGCAGCAGCGAACGGACGTTCGGATCGAGCGTCGTTTCCCAGAGCTGCTCGGCGTTCATTTCGCCAAGCCCCTTGTAGCGCTGCATTGTGAGGCCCTTGCGGCCGCTGGCGAAGATCGCATCAAGCAGGGCCCGCGGCCCCGAAATCCCGATGTCGCCTTCGCGCCGATGCAGCGACGGCGGCGTCTGATAGATTTCCTTGAGACGTGACGTCAGCTGATCGATGTGCCGGGCGTCCGAGGAGCCGATCAGCGCCATGTCGAGCACGACGATCTCCTTGACACCGCGGACCATGCGCTCGAGGCGCAGGCCGCCATCGCTGGTCAGATCGCCCTGCCAGCCGCGCTCGGTTTCCTCGGCGATGATGTCGAGACGGCTTGCGACTTCGCTCGCCAATGCCCGGGCTCTTGCCTGGTCACTGACGAGTTCGGCGTTGAGGGCGCCGGCAATTGCCGCCTGTTCGACGACGGCGCGATTGTAGCGCGAATGAAGATTGTCGAGCAGAGCGCGCATGCGCAGCGCATCCAGGATGACCTCGCGCAGATCCTGGCCGGTGCGGACCTCGCCGCTGCCGAGCCTCAGGGCGGCATCCTCCAGACCCTGGGCGATGAGATATTCCTCGAGCGCCTTCTCGTCCTTCAGATACTGCACCGACTTGCCGCGCGCGACCTTATAGAGCGGCGGCTGGGCGATGTAGAGGTGGCCGCGCTCGATCAGCTCCGGCATCTGGCGGAAGAAGAAGGTGAGCAGCAGGGTGCGGATATGGGCGCCGTCGACGTCGGCGTCCGTCATGATGATGATCTTATGATAACGCAGTTTCTCGGCGTTGAACTCGTCCTTGCCGATGCCGGTGCCGAGTGCCGTGATCAGAGTGCCGATTTCCTGGCTCGACAGCATCTTGTCGAAACGGGCGCGTTCGACGTTGAGGATCTTGCCGCGCAGAGGCAGGATCGCCTGGTTTTCGCGCGAGCGGCCCTGCTTGGCCGAACCGCCGGCGGAATCGCCCTCGACCAGGAAAACTTCGGATTTTGCCGGATCGCGCTCGGAGCAGTCGGCAAGCTTGCCGGGCAGCGAGGCGATATCAAGGGCGCCCTTGCGGCGGGTCAATTCACGGGCCTTGCGGGCCGCTTCGCGTGCGGCTGCCGCCTCGACGACCTTGCCGACGAGGATCTTGGCTTCGCTCGGATGCTCTTCGAACCAGGTGCTCAGCGCCTCGTTGACGAGACTTTCGACAACAGGACGGACTTCCGAGGAGACCAGCTTGTCCTTGGTCTGCGAGGAGAATTTCGGATCGGGCACCTTAACCGAAAGGACCGCCGTCAGACCTTCGCGGCAATCTTCGCCCTGCAGCGTCACTTTTTCCTTTTTGGTGATGCCGGAATTGTCGGCATAGGAAACCACCTGGCGCGTCAAGGCAGCGCGGAAGCCGGCCATATGGGTGCCGCCGTCGCGCTGGGGAATATTGTTGGTGAAGCAGAGCACGTTCTCGTGATAGCTGTCATTCCACCACATCGCCACCTCGACGGTGATGCCGTCCTTTTCGCCGCGGATGGCGACCGGCTTTTCGACGAGCGGCTTCTTGGCGCGGTCGAGATAGGCGACGAAGGCCTCGAGGCCGCCGTCATAGCGCATCTCTTCCTGCTTGATATCGGAATGACGCTTGTCGCTCAGCAGGATCCGCACGCCGGAATTCAGGAAGGCGAGTTCGCGCAGGCGATGCTCCAGCGTGCCGTAATCGAATTCGGTCATGGTGAAGGTTTCGCTGCTCGGCATGAAGCTCACTTCCGTGCCGGTCGCATCCGGGGCGTCGCCCGTGACCTTCAGCGGCGCATCAGCGACGCCATGGGTGAAGCTCATTTCATGGATCTTGCCATGGCGGCGGATCTTCAGCTTCAGCCAGACGGAAAGCGCATTGACGACGGAAACGCCGACCCCGTGCAGACCGCCGGAGACCTTGTAGGAATTCTGGTCGAATTTGCCGCCGGCATGGAGCTGCGTCATGATCACTTCGGCGGCCGACACGCCTTCGCCGGTGTGGATGTCCGTCGGGATGCCGCGGCCGTTATCGGTGACCGTCACCGAACCATCCGGATTGAGGCTGACGGTGACGATGTCGGCATGGCCGGCCAGCGCTTCGTCGATCGCGTTGTCGACGACTTCATAGACCATGTGATGCAGGCCGGATCCGTCGTCGGTATCGCCGATATACATGCCGGGGCGTTTGCGCACGGCATCGAGGCCCTTCAGGACCTTGATGGAATCTGCGCCATATTCGGTGCTTACGCCGTTTTCCGTCGCGGATGTATCGCTCATTCTGTCGAGATTTTCCCTGTTGTCGTAAAGCGGCGGCGCGCCTTGCGAATCACCGGCTTTCTTTACCCTCGTATATAGGTTTTTTGAGCCCGGTTCCCAATGGCAAGTCCCCTGAACAAGCCATAAAACAGGGGATTATGACGCTTTTCCGTCGCCTTTGCCGCCATTTTCGAGAAGAGCCGATAACCGGGCGATCTCAGCGCTGTCAAGCTCGCGGATCCGCCGGGCCAGCCGGTTGGCAAATTCGGTATATTCCGGCGGCAGGCCCGAGGTGTCGATGACGACGCGCGGATCGGAGGAACGGGCGAGCAGGAACAGTTCCTCGGCCTCGTCCCAGATGATGTTGAAATAGCCGGCGATGCGCTGCAGCAGGTCGAATGTCGGCAGACCGCGCTTGCCATGTTCGAGCGCCGAGAGATAGGCGGGAGAGACGTTCAGCGCTTCCGCCATCTCCTTCTGCGAGACGCCCTTGCGCGCCCTCAGCCGGCGAACCGCCTCGCCGAAGGGGGTCATGGCCGTTCCCCATGCCGCCGCGCCAGGCGGATATAGAGCGCGCCCTCGCCGCCATGATGCTGTGCGGCCGGCTCATAGGAAGAAATCAGGTAGCGGAATTCCGGCTTCGAGAACCAGAGCGGCACGGCCCGCTTCAGCGCACCGGCGCTGCCCATCGAACTGCCCTTGCCGGTGATGACAAGCACGTGGCGCATGCCGCGCTCATGGGCGCGGATCAGAAAATCGAGAAGGATGACATGGGCCTCGCTTTGCACCAGGCCGTGCAGGTCGATGCGCGCTTCCAGGGCCAGCCGGCCCTTGGCGATCTTGCGCTTGACCGGCTTTTCCAGCGGATGATGCACCCCGGCCGGCCGTTTCGACGCCGACGGCGTTGCCGGCTGTTCCGGCGTGAACGAGGCGGGCAGCTGCTTTTGGGCCTTCTCCCGTTCCGCCGCCGCTTCCGTCTCGGCGAGAAACGTATCGAGTTCGCTCAACTCACCTGCCTTGCCGGGCATCGGCCGCGTGCTGCGGGCAACCTTGCCCCAGAGGATTCTCTCATCGGCGCTGAGCTTGCGATCCTTGGCCATCAGTCGAATCGTCCGGCGGCGGCATTGGGAATGAGGATGGTGAAATCGGCGGCGTTGCGGACAGTGCCCGCACTTTCTCCCGCCATATCCCCCGAGCCGGTGAAGATATCGCCGCGCGCCGGCCCGACGATCGCCGAGCCGGTATCGAGCGCCAACATCAGCCGGCGGAAAGGTGCGCCTTGATCGAGATGGGTGAGGCCTTCGGCGCGGATGAAAAAGGGAAAGCCGAAGGTATGGATCAGCCGGTCGACGGCCAGCGAACGGCTGGCAAGAAGCGGCACCTTAGCGGCCGCGATCGGACCAGCTTCAGGATCGGCGACAGCCGCTTCCCGGAAGAAAATATAGGAGCGGTTGTGCCATAGCACTTCGTCCACCCGCTCGGGATTGCGCGCCAGCCAGGCGCGGATCGACTGCATCGAAATCTCCGCTCGGTCGATTTCTCCGCGCTCGATCAGCAGTTTGCCGATCGCCGAGAAGGGATGGCCGGCCTTCGCCGCGTAAGTGATCCGGCCGATCCGGCCATTTCTGTAGCGCAGCCGGGCGGCGCCCTGCACATGGACGAAGAAGACATCGACCTTCGACTTCGCCCAGGCGATTTCAAGGCCGCGGCCTTCGAGGAAACCCTGGTCGATCGCGCGGCGATCCGGATAGGCGCCGACGCGGCCGTCGTGATGGCGGCGACCGAACGCATAGGCCTCGTCCAGTTCGGCGGGGCGATTGCCGTCGTCGAGATCGATCAGATCGTCCGGACGGCGATAGAAGGGAAAACGAAACACGGCATCCGGCGTTTCTGATACCTCGATCTCAGGCTCGTAGAAGGCGGTGACGAAGCCGGGATTGCCATCCTTGCGGCGGATCAGGAATGGCCGGCAGTGTGTTTCGAAAAAGCCGCGTGCCGATGCGGGAGAGGACGGTGTGAAATCTTCGGCGGCGATCAGAAGCGGAAGCAAATCCTCCGAACTCAGGCCGAGCGAACCGGTGCGGTAAGGTTTGACCTCGGTGATCTGGCGCCGACAGCATTGCATGACTTCAAAAAGGCCGGAGGGATCATCATCCATCCAGCCCTCCAAAGTGTCGAAGCTTATGGCCTGCAGGACGAAGTCCGATGCGTGGTCACTCATGTTCCGATTCGGTCGCCACAAGTTTCCAATTCGGATCGCGCGAGCGGGTATCGCGGGCGAAGGTCCAGAGGTCATTGACCTCGGCGACGTTCTCGGCATCGCCTTCGATCAGCGCATCCGCCTTGTCGTAAGTGGCCGAAATCAGCTGGCTGACGATGCGCACGGTGATCTGCGCTTCGCTGCCCTTCGTCTCGGCATGGGTGATTTCGGCCTTGTCGATCCCGACGAAGGTGGACTTCACCTTCTCACCGCGGGCTTCGCGCTCGCTGATCGCCGCATCGAAACCGTCATAAACTTCGCGGGACAGCAGGTTCTTCAGCGTTTTTCGGTCCCCGTCGGCATAGGCCATGACGATCATTTCATAGGCCATGCGGGCGCCGTTTAAAAACTCCTTCGGATTGAAGGAGGGATCGGCCTTGTTCAAGGCGCGCAGCGATTCGTTGAGCGGCGTTCCGGGAGCGGCAACGGCATCGATGGCGGCGAAGCGATCCTCGTCCTCGGCCGTCGCATCACGCCGTGGCAGCGTAACGACCTTGCCGGCATCGGCGGCTTCGGCGGGCGCCGCGTCCCGCGGCGTATAGAGATCGCGCGGCGGCTTCTCATTTCCCGTGCGGCGGCCGAGCACGGAGCGGAGCTGAAAGAAAATCAGCACCGCCGCCACCAGGAAGAATAATGTGATGAAGTCGTTCAAACTCATATCGTATCGCAACCGCCGTTAACATCTCTGATTTGTACTCCCATATAGTCCGCCTATACAGATGATTCAAATGATGGCTGGCATCTTCGCCGGCGCCAAGAGGAGACCGGCCAGTCCGGGACATGACGACCATGCGTTTTTCAATCCTGCCGGCTTTCATTCTGCTGCTGCCGCTTGGCGAAATTGCCGGTTTCGTCGTCGTCGGCCGGGCGCTCGGTTTGGCGCTGACACTTACGCTTGTCGTAGCGAGCTTTGTTTTCGGCGTGGTCCTGCTGCGCCGGCAGGGCATCGGTATCCTCCGCCGCATGTCGAGCGAAGGACGAAACGGCGTGATGCCCGGCAGCGATCTGCTGAAGCCGGCGATGAACGTCATCGCCGCGCTGCTTCTGATCATTCCCGGCTTCCTCACCGATATCATCGCGCTCCTCATACTCATTCCGCCGGTGCGCGATCTCGTCTGGCGCTCGATCGCCAAGCGCTTCGTCGTCGTCAACCCCGAGCGCGGCTTTTCCGCCGGCCCGAAACCGGATTTCCGCGACGGCAACCGGAATTCGAAGGTGGTGGATCTCGACGAGGAGGATTATCATAGGCAGCCGGACCGCAACTCGCCGTGGTCCGGCAAACATCTCGGTGATTGAGGTGCTTCGACCGAGCAACGGTGCCCAACGCCCAGGGTTGTAAGCCCTTCCCCGAAATGTTAGATGGCGGCACCATTCCCATGCCCTTCGAGGAAAAGCCAATGGCAGACGACAACAACAGCAACGGTGCGACCAACCCCACCCTTTCGATCCTTGCGCAATATACGAAGGATCTGTCCTTCGAAAATCCGGGTGCGCCGCGTTCGCTGCAGGCGCGCGACAAGGCACCGACGATCAACATCAATGTGAACGTCAATGCCAATCCGCTTTCCGACACGGATTTCGATGTCGTGCTGTCGCTGAATGCCGAAGCCAAGGACGATGACAAGACGGTGTTCCACACCGAACTCGTCTATGGCGGCGTCTTCCGCATTGCCGGCTTTCCGCAGGAGCACATGCTGCCGGTTCTCTTCATCGAATGCCCGCGCATGCTCTTCCCCTTCGCGCGTCAGATCATTGCCGACGTGACCCGCAACGGCGGCTTCCCGCCGCTGATGATCGATCCGATCGACTTCACGCAGATGTTCGCCCAGCGCGTCGCCGAAGAGCAGGCCCGCGCCAAGGTTCAGGCTGTTCCGAACTGATCGAATTCCTTCAGTTCCGAGATGCGGATGCCCGGGCTGGTCCCGGGCATTTTCAATTCAGCGCCGCGTCTGAAACCGCGCAAGGGGCGTTGCGTATCACTCAGGCGGGCTGCCGAATTTCGACCAGATGCCTTTTTCGCCGAGCTTGGCGACCAGCGCCTCATGCGCCTGCGCTTCGGCCTGGCTAAGGCGGGGCGCAAGCGGACGGGGCCGCCCAAGCACCGCTGATATCACGCCATCATCTTCCATCGCCATTTCGCCGCGCGCCGCCTGGCCGGATTGGCCCGATAGGCCGAGGCCAAGGGCCGCCTGCCGGCCGCCGATCATTTCGATATAGACTTCGGCGAGCAGTTCGGAGTCGAGAAGCGCGCCATGTTTGGCGCGGTGCGAATTGTCGACGCCGTAACGCCGGCAGAGCGCGTCGAGCGAATTTGGTCCCATCGGATGTTTGCGCCGCGCCATGGACAGCGTATCGACCACCCGCTCCGGCAGGATCGGCGGCAAACCGATTCGCGCGAATTCAGCATTGATGAAGCCCATGTCGAAGGTAGCGTTATGGGCGATCCATTTCGCATCGCCAAAAAAAGCGAGAATTTCCTCGGCGACCTCGGCGAAGGCTTTCTTGTCTTTCAGGAATTCGTCGGTAATGCCGTGCACGGCGAGCGCATCCGGATGGACCTTCTGATCTCCCGGATTGATGTAGATATGAAGCGTGTTGCCGGTCGGGAAGTGATTGAAGAGTTCGATGCCGCCGATTTCGATGATGCGGTCCATCCGGTTGTCGAGGCCGGTGGTTTCCGTATCGAAAATGATTTCACGCATTCCGGAAATCTCCCTTGGCAATTCGCATTTTCAGATCGGCGACGATCTCAAGCACCCGTTCCCTCGTCTGCTCAATGCTGTTGCTGGTGTCGATCAGGTAATCGGCACGGCGCCGTTTTTCTGCATCGGGCGTCTGGCGCGAGAGAATCATGTCGAATTTTTCCTCGGTCATGTCTTCGCGCGCAAGCACCCTCTGACGTTGAATCTGTGGATCGGTGCTGACAACGACGATGACATCCACCCTTTCCGAGGCGCCGGTTTCGAAAAGCAGCGGGATATCGAGCAGAACCATCTCGGCGCCGGCGGCGCGGTGGTGCGCCAGAAATTCCGTCTCGCGCTTGCGGACCAGCGGGTGAACGATCGCCTCCAGCCGTTTGAAGCCGTCGGGATCGAGTGCCAGCTGGCGGCCGAGTTCGTGCCGGTCGACAACGCCGTCCTTCATCGTGCCGGGAAAAGCGACATCCACCAGCGGGGCGGCCTCGCCGGCATAGAGATCGTGCACCACGGCATCCGAATCGTTCAGCGGAATCCCGGCCTCGGCAAAGAGCTTGCCGGCCGTCGATTTTCCCATTCCAATCGAGCCGGTCAATCCGATCTTCAGCATCAGTGTGCTTCCATATCCGCAATGATCAGCGCACGCAGTGCGGCGTCGACGACGGGGCGCTTGCCAAACCATTTCTCGAAGCCCGGCACGGCCTGATGCAGCAGCATGCCGAGGCCATCGACGATCGCAAAGCCCTGCTCTTGCGCCTGCGCCAGAATCGGCGTCTTCAGCGGCACATAGACGATATCGGTGACGACGGCGGCGGCAGCAAGAGGGGTGAAATCGAGCTGCGGCGCCGCCTCGCCATCCATGCCCAGCGACGTAGTGTTGATAAAGAGGCCGGCGCCTTTCATGACCTCGGCAAGCGCCCCGGCCGGATGGGCCTGAACCTTCGGGCCAAAACGGTCGGCCAGTTCACGCGCTCGTTCGACGGTGCGGTTGACGACGTGGATCGTCTTGAAGCCGCGGTCGCGAACCGCCTGGATGACGGCCCGGCTGGCGCCGCCGGCGCCAAAGATCACGGCCGTGTCATGCCGGTCCCAGCCCGGATGGCATTCGTCAAGATTGGCAGTGAAACCGCGGCCATCGGTATTTGTCGCATGGAGAAGGCCATCCTCCAGCCACAGCGTGTTCGACGCGCCGAGTTCGCGCGACAGCGCGTCCGGTTTGTCGGCGAGGCGGAAGGCCAACTCCTTGTGGGGAATGGTGACATTGCCGCCGGCAAAGCCGGAACTGCCATCCTTCAGCGAAGCGATGAAAGCGGCGAAGGCTTCCGGTGCGACTTCGTGAGCGCGGTAGCTGCCCGGCAGGCCAAGCGTCTTCAACCAATATCCGTGGATCAACGGCGAGCGCGAATGCTTGATCGGAAAGCCGGTGACAAACGCTTTTGGCCCGAATGTTTCACGTGAATCACCCATCGATCGCTCCGAGTTCGCGCAATTTCTTCAGAAGCGGCAGCATCGGCAGGCCGAGGATGGTGAAATAATCACCTTCAATTTTCTCGAAGAGCTGAATGCCCTGTCCCTCCAATTGATAGGCGCCGACGCTCGAAAGCGCTCTGTCGCCGACCCGCGCCAGATGCCTGGCAATGAAATCCGTCGTCAACGGCCGCATCGTCAGCTCCGCATGGGCGAGGTGTTCCCACAGCACCACGCCATTGGTGGCGATGGCAACGGCGCTGTTCAATCGATGCGTTTTTCCCGACAGGGCGTGAAGATGGCCCGCCGCGTCGGCCATGTCCTTCGGCTTGTGGAAGACGCGGCCGCCGAGCGACATCGTCTGATCTGAACCGATAACCATGCTGTCAGAAAAACGGCGGCTGACATCCTCGGCCTTGGCCCTGGCCAGGGCGAGGGCAACCGCATCCGGCGTCGCGCCGGCTTTTTCCAGCGGCGCTTCCAGCGCCCTTTCATCGATCCCCGCGGCATGCGCCTCGAAGGTCAGACCGGCATTTTCCATCAGCATCCGTCGAAACGGGCTCGACGATGCAAGGATGATTTTTGTTGTCATAGGCTCCTCGGAGTGCCGGCTTTCCGCCAGCGCTTAGCGCAGCTTCGGGCGCAGGGCAACGATTGCCGCGGCGGTTTCCTCGATCGAGCGGCGGGTCACGTCGATCAGCGGCCAGTTGTGACGGGCGCAAAGCGAGCGGGCATATTTCAGCTCCTCGGAGATCGCGGCGCGATCGGTATAGTGTTCGCGATCGAAGCCCTGGGTCGCTCCGAGGATGCGGTTTTCCCGCACCTGGGAGATGCGATCCGTGGTGGCGATCAGGCACACGATCAGGGGTTTAGTCGCGACAAGTAGGCTCTCTGGCAATGGCACGCCGTAGACGATCGGAATGTTGGCCGTCTTGATGCCGCGGTTTGCGAGATAGATGCTCGTCGGTGTCTTGGACGTCCGGCTGATACCGATGATGACGACATCGGCATCGTTGTAATCGTCCGGCATCTGGCCGTCGTCGTGATCCATGGTGAAATTCAGCGCTTCGATGCGGGCGAAGTAGCCGGCATTCATCACATGCTGGGCTCCGACCCGGCGACGCGACGGAGCGCCGAGATAAATCTGAAACGCATTCATGACCGGCTCCAGCACATTGACCGAGGCGACGCCCATTTCGGTGCAGCGCTCGTCGATCAGGCTCGCCAGTTCCCGGTCGACGATGGTGTAGAGCACGATGCCGGGCGCATCGTCGATCGCCTGCAGAACCGGCAGCAGCTGTTTGCGATTGCGGATCAGCGGATAGACGTGCTCGATCGGCTGAGCGGATCGGAACTGCGCCGAGGCGGCGCGGCCGGCAGAGATCAGAGTCTCTCCCGTCGAGTCAGAAATCAGATGCAGATGAAAGAAGTTCGTTCTGTTCTCCACGCTATTTTCCGCTGCCTGTTGAAAACACTGGATGATGGAGAGCTAAGGCGGTGGGGCTGCCTCGGGCAAGGGAAAACATGCCGCCTTATCCACATTTCGAACTTTGCGGATCGGTTTTGCCAGGTCCTGTGGAGGATGGGGACGAAATCGGTTTGTCGACGAAAGCTCCACAAGCTATCCACAGGAGGGAGAAAATCGATTGCCGGGCAAGGTTTTGGAATCATTTTCGGATTCGCCTCCTCCCCGAAATTTTGGAGAATCGGAAAATTCTTTTCGAGTTTTATAGCGGCCGCGCGACAAATGGCATCGGCAGTGGATGGATTTTAATCCTTGATAGACACCGACTCTAAGAAATAGAAACCTTTTAAAATATCTTTGATTTTTTATAGGGAAGAAGCGCTTGAGCGACACGCGCCGAAAGATCATGAGGGTTCTCGATGGCGAAAGCCTGAGCCCTCCTCCTCTCTGGCTGATGAGGCAGGCGGGACGTTATCTGCCGGAATACAGAGAAACCCGGGCGAAGGCCGGAAGTTTTCTCGATCTCTGCTACACGCCCGATTACGCCGTCGAGGTGACGCTGCAGCCGATCCGCCGCTATGGTTTCGACGCAGCCATCCTCTTTTCCGATATTCTGGTCATTCCCGATGCAATGAAGCGGAATGTCCGGTTCACCGAAGGGCATGGGCCGGAGATGGATCCGATCGATGAAGCCGGGATCGCGCGATTGAACGGGGAAGACGTCGTCGTCTATCTCAGACCGGTCCTGGAAACGGTGCGACGGTTGCGGGAGGAGTTGCCTGATGAGACGACCCTGCTCGGCTTCTGCGGCGCGCCCTGGACGGTTGGGACCTATATGATCGCCGGACACGGCACGCCGGATCAGGCCCCTGCCCGTCTCTTCGCCTACAAATATCCCCGCGCTTTCGAGCATCTGCTGATGCTGCTTGCTGACGTGTCGGCAGACTATCTCGTCGCCCAGATCGACGCCGGCGCCGATGCCGTTCAGATATTCGATTCCTGGGCTGGGGTTCTCGGGGAGAAGGAGTTCGAAGCTTTCGCGATCAGGCCGGTTGCGCGGATGATCGCTTCGATCAAGTCGCAGCGCCCGCATGCGCGCATCATCGCCTTCGCCAAGGGGGCCGGCTATCAGCTGAAAACCTATCGTCAGAAGACCGGCGCCGATGCGATTGGCCTGGACTGGTCGGTCCCATTGGCCTTCGCTGCCGAACTTCAGAAAGATGGACCCGTGCAGGGCAACCTCGATCCGATGCGCGTCGTTGTCGGCGGCCGGGCGCTGGAAGAGGGCATCGACGATATTCTCCAGCATCTCGGCCATGGACCGCTGATCTTCAATCTCGGCCACGGCATCACGCCCCAGGCCAACCCCGATCATGTGCGTCAGCTGGTCGAGCGCGTGCGGGGGACGAAGTGACGAGGGAGAGGCAGGCGGATCGGAAGCCCGGCGCTTATGCCCGGCGCCGTGCCCATTTTGCCCTGGCCTTCTTCGGGCTGATGGCGGTCGGGCTTTTCGCCTGGAACCCCGACAACCTCTATCTCTGGATCAAGGCGCTTCACATCATCGCGGTGATTTCCTGGATGGCAGGACTGTTCTACATGCCGCGGCTGTTCATCTATCACACCGACGCGGAACCGGGCTCGGTGCAGTCGGAAACCTTCAAGGTGATGGAGCGTCGGCTGCTGCGGATCATCATGACGCCGGCGATGATGCTGACCTGGATCTTCGGTCTTTATCTCGCCTGGTCGGTCTATGGATTCCAGGGCGGCTGGCTGCATGCCAAGATCGGTCTGGTCGTGCTGCTGACCGCCGTTCATATGTTCTTCAGCCGTGCGGTCGGCGCTTTCGAGCGCGACGAAAATCGCCACTCGGCACGCTATTGGCGGTTCATGAACGAGGCGCCGACACTGCTGATGATCCTGATCGTGATCCTCGTGGTGGTGAAGCCGTTCTGAGGAAAATCCTCCTCAGGTTAAATTTGCTTCATTTTAATCAGCCCCCTTGCGGCGGCGATTGCGACTCGCTATTTTCCGCGCATCTCACCTACGTGGCATGTGTGAAGAGTTCAGTCGTCTGCGAGCCCCTTTCGCAGTACCGAATACGACCCAACATCGCCTTTCCCCTTCGAAAATGAAAAGAGTATTGGTCACTTCATGGCTGAAATGAAGCTTCAGGAACTTAAGAGCAAATCCCCGACGGATCTTCTGGCTTTCGCCGAATCGCTCGAGGTCGAGAATGCAAGCACGATGCGCAAACAGGAGCTGATGTTTGCCATCCTCAAGATGCTGGCCAGCCAGGATGTGGAGATCATCGGCGAAGGGGTGGTCGAGGTGCTGCAGGACGGCTTCGGCTTCCTGCGCTCGGCCAACGCCAACTACCTGCCCGGCCCTGATGATATTTATATCTCGCCGTCGCAGATCCGCCGTTTCTCTTTGAAGACAGGCGACACGGTCGAGGGACCGATCCGCGGACCGAAGGAAGGCGAGCGCTATTTCGCGCTGCTGAAGGTCAACACCATCAATTTCGACGACCCGGAAAAGATCCGTCACAAGGTTCATTTCGACAATCTGACGCCGCTCTATCCGAATGAGCGCTTCAAGATGGAACTCGACATTCCGACGTCCAAGGATCTATCGCCCCGCGTGATCGATCTGGTGGCGCCGCTCGGCAAGGGCCAGCGCGGATTGATCGTCGCGCCGCCGCGCACCGGTAAGACCGTCCTTCTTCAGAACATCGCCCATTCGATCACGGCCAACCACCCGGAATGCTATCTCATCGTTCTTCTGATCGACGAACGTCCGGAGGAAGTGACGGACATGCAGCGTTCCGTCCGCGGCGAGGTTATTTCCTCGACCTTCGACGAACCGGCGGTGCGTCACGTCCAGGTGGCCGAAATGGTCATCGAAAAGGCCAAGCGTCTCGTCGAGCATGGCCGTGACGTCGTCATTCTGCTCGACTCGATTACACGCCTCGGCCGCGCTTATAACACCGTCGTCCCTTCCTCCGGCAAGGTTCTGACCGGCGGTGTCGACGCCAATGCGCTGCAGCGACCGAAGCGCTTCTTCGGCGCCGCGCGCAACATCGAGGAAGGTGGTTCTCTGACCATCATCGCAACGGCGCTGATCGATACCGGCAGCCGCATGGACGAAGTGATCTTCGAAGAGTTCAAGGGCACCGGCAACTCGGAAATCGTCCTCGACCGCAAGGTCGCCGACAAGCGCATCTTCCCGGCGATGGACATCCTCAAGTCCGGCACGCGTAAGGAAGACCTCCTGGTTCCGCGCCAGGATTTGCAGAAGATTTTCGTTCTTCGCCGTATCCTCGCCCCGATGGGTACCACGGATGCGATCGAATTCCTGATCGACAAGCTCAAGCAGACGAAGAACAATTCCGACTTCTTCGACTCGATGAATACCTGATCCTTAGCCGGATTCGTCCTTTGAGAGCTGGCGCATCGCCTCGATGTCGCCAGCTTTTTATTTGAGAACAATCGATTCGGATTCGAACTGACAAGCGGACGCATGGCCATGGTGAATGATACGATTTATGCGCTTTCGAGCGGCGCCCCGCCCTCGGGTGTTTCGGTCATTCGCATCAGCGGTCCGTTGACCAGAGATCTTCTGGCCAGGCTGACCGGGTCGGTCCCGCCCGATCGGCTGGCTTCGTATCGAACGATTCGGGCACGTAACAACCAGCCGATCGATAGCGGTCTGGTCCTGTTTTTCCCCGCTCCAAACTCGTTTACCGGCGAGGACGTCGCCGAGCTGCAGATCCATGGCAGCAAGGCTGTCCTGGCAGCGCTGTTCCAGGCGCTGGGTGATACTCCAGCTGTTCGTATGGCGATTGAAGGCGAGTTTTCACGACGCGCTTTCGAAAACGGCAAGCTTGATCTTGTCGAGGTCGAGGGCCTGGCCGATCTCATCGGGGCTGAGACGGAGATGCAGCGCCGCCTTGCCGTTGAACACAGCGCTGGCGGCGTCTCGGCGGTATATGATTCGTGGGCGGAACGATTGACCCGCGCGCGCGCCTTGATCGAAGCGGAACTCGATTTTGCCGACGAGGATGATGTCCCCGGATCAGTGTCGGATATGGTCTGGGCCGACATGGATCGCCTTCGCAATGATATCGGGCTTCATCTCGACGCGGCTTCGGCGGGTGAGATTATCAGGGACGGCTTTAAGGTGGTCATCGCCGGCGCGCCGAATGCGGGAAAATCGAGCCTGCTGAATGCCCTCGCCCGACGCGACGTCGCCATCGTCACGGATATTGCCGGAACCACCCGTGACGTCCTGCAGGTCGATCTCGACATTGACGGCTATCTTGTCAAACTCTATGACACGGCCGGTCTGCGTGAGGCGGACGACCGGGTGGAGATGGAAGGCGTGCGGCGGGCGCGGGTTGCGCTTCGCGATGCCGATCTTGTGCTGTTGCTGGTCGATGTGAGCGATCCCGTCATTCCTGCCGACTTGGACCAGGCTTTGCCACATGTTAGGGTCGGAACGAAGAAGGATCTCATCGAGACTGGTTCCGATCGATATGATCTGCAGATTTCGACGGCAACCGGCGAAGGCCTGCCGGAATTGCGGGCGCTGATCGGGCGCGTCGTCAAAGAGCGGTTTGATGGCCTGTCTATGGCGATCCCGAGCCGACAGCGGCACAAGGATTCGCTGGCGAAATGTTTGGCAGCGCTCGACGCGGCAATCTCGCAGAGCGAGACGAATCTCGAACTGCGCACGGAGCAGCTTCGCCTGGCGGCTGAGTATTTGGGACGGATTACCGGGCGGGTGGATGTCGAGCAGCTGCTCGACGTGATCTTCTCGGAGTTTTGTATCGGCAAATGATTCACGTGAAACCTTCTTGGCTGTGTCGCCCGAGTTTCACGTGAAAACCCCGCCGAGTTGGAGTTTAAGATGACCGGCAATGTCTATGATGTGATTGTGATCGGCGGCGGCCATGCGGGCTCGGAGGCTGCCAGTGCAGCTGCCCGCCTCGGGGCGAAAACCGCTTTGGTCACCCACAGGCGAGACACGATTGGTGTCATGTCCTGCAATCCGGCGATTGGCGGGCTTGGCAAGGGACATCTGGTCCGCGAGATCGACGCGATGGACGGTCTGATGGGCCGGGTCGCCGATATTGCCGGTATTCAGTTCAGAATGCTGAACCGGAAGAAGGGTGCGGCTGTCCGCGGTCCGCGAACGCAGGCGGATCGCAAGCTGTATCGACTGGCGATGGTGGCGGCGATCGAAGCGACAACAGGCCTGGATATCGTCGAGGGCGACGCATTCGATCTGGACGTCGTCGATAACCGTGTTGCCGGCCTGATCATGAAGGATGGCCGGCGGCTGAAAGCGCCGGCAGTCGTGTTGACGACCGGCACGTTTTTGCGCGGTCTGATCCATATCGGTTCGGAAAAAACACCCGCAGGCCGCGTCGGCGAACCTCCTTCGCTCGGGCTGTCGGCGACTCTGGCCCGGCTGGGGCTGTGCCTCGGGCGATTGAAGACAGGCACGCCGGCCCGACTGGATGGCAAGACCATCGACTGGCAGTCCGTCGGTCGGCAGGGTGCGGACGAGGACCTTGTGCCCTTTTCCTTCATGACGGATTCGATCACGACGCGGCAGATCGAATGTGGCGTCACCCGGACGACCGAAGCGACACACCGGATCATCGTAAACAACATCAAGCGCTCGGCCATGTATTCCGGGCAGATCGAAGGTGTGGGGCCGCGTTACTGCCCATCCATCGAGGACAAGCTGGTCAAGTTCGGCGAACGCGACGGCCATCAGGTCTTTCTCGAGCCCGAGGGCCTCGACGACGATACGGTCTATCCGAATGGCATTTCGACGTCGCTGCCGGCCGAGGTCCAGGCGGAATTCATCAAGACCATTCCCGGACTCGAGACGGCGCGGATCCTCCAGCCGGGTTATGCCATCGAGTATGATCATGTCGACCCGCGGGAACTGACGCCGTCGCTTGAAGCCAAACGGTTGAGAGGCCTGTTTCTCGCCGGCCAGATCAACGGGACCACCGGTTATGAGGAGGCAGCAGCGCAGGGTTTGGCGGCGGGATTGAATGCTGCACTGCGAAGCACCGATTCGGATCCGTTCCATTTCAGCCGAACGAACTCTTACATTGGGGTTATGATCGATGACCTCACGTCGAGAGGCGTTACGGAGCCGTATCGGATGTTTACCTCGCGCGCGGAGTATCGGCTGACCCTGCGGGCCGATAATGCCGATGTCCGGCTGACACCGCTCGGAATGCGGCTTGGCTGCGTCAGCAGTGAACGCGAGCGGCGATTTACAGCCTATCAAGCAGATGTCGACGCCGGGCGCGCCCAGCTGATGTCGCTGACGGTGACCCCCAATGAAGCGCGGCGCGCCGGCCTGAACATCAATCTGGATGGTCAGCGCCGGACGGCCTATGATTTATTGTCCTACCCGGATTACGACTTTGCCGCCCTCCGGCAGGTCTGGCCGGATGCCCTGGGCGAGATCCGGCCGACGGTTGCCGAGGCCTTGGAGATCGAAGCGGGCTACTCCGTTTATCTCGACCGGCAGGCTGCGGCCATTGCCGATCAGCAGCGTGATGAGGAGCGGCGGATTCCTGATGATTTCGACTATTCGGCGCTTTCCGGCCTGTCGAACGAGCTGAAGACGAAGCTTAGTGCGGCCCGCCCGTTCAACGTGGCGCAGGCAGCGATCGTCGAGGGCATGACGCCAGCGGCTATCGCGCTGTTGCTGGTGCATTTGCGCCGGCGGAGCGGTGCAGAGCGCCAAACTGCCTAACACAAGATTCGAGAGTCTTTTGAGAATGGAATTGAACGGATTACGTGTTTCACGTGAAACACAGGCACGACTCGAACATTTTGCGGCACTCTTTCAGAAATGGGCAAAAGCCATCAATCTCGTCGCGCCATCGACGCTCGATGATCTGTGGCGGCGTCATATCGCGGACAGCAGCCAGATTTTCCAGATTTACCCCGAGCCGGTTCGCTGGGTCGATCTCGGGAGCGGCGGCGGCTTTCCTGGCGTGATCACCGCGATCTTCCTGGCGGAACTACAGGATGGGTGGGTGCATCTTGTCGAAAGCAACCACAAAAAGGCAGCATTTTTGCGAACCGCACTGTGGGAGACAAATGCACGCGGGAGCGTTCATGCCATTCGAATCGAGGATGGCCATGCCGAGATCGGCGAGTGTGATGCGATTTCAGCCAGAGCCCTCGCCGACCTCGACGGACTGATCGGCTATGCAGCGCCTTGGATGCTTGGCAAGGAAAATTGTCGTGGGTTTTTTCATAAAGGCCGGGATTACCTGAGGGAAATCGACGAAGCACGTGGCCGGTGGGAATTCGATCTGTTAGAACATAAGAGCGCCGTCGAGCAGGAATCTGTTATTTTGGAAATATCGAATCTCCGGCGCTTGGTTTAACAGATCGGATATTGCGGCAATGGCTGGCGAACGACATCGGATAATCACCATCGCAAATCAGAAGGGTGGCGTTGGCAAAACGACCACCGCCATCAACCTGGCAACAGCGCTGGCCGCCATCGGCGAGCGCGTCCTGATCGTGGATCTCGATCCGCAGGGCAATGCCAGCACCGGCCTTGGCATCGACCGTCGCGATCGCAAGCTTTCCTCCTATGATCTGATGGTCGGAGAGCGCGGAATCACTGAGGTGACGCTGGAAACTGCGGTTCCCAACCTCTTCATCGTGCCATCGACCATGGATCTGCTCGGCATCGAGATGGAAATCTCGCAGCAGAGCGATCGTGTCTTTAAATTGCGGAAGGCGCTGTCGTCCGCTGAAGCCATGGCGTTTTCCTATATTCTTCTCGATTGCCCGCCTTCGTTCAACCTGCTGACGATGAATGCCATGGCAGCGGCCCATTCGGTGCTAGTGCCGCTGCAGTGCGAGTTTTTCGCGCTCGAGGGGCTGAGCCAGCTGCTCGAAACCGTCAGTCAGGTGCGCCGGACGGTCAACCCGCGGCTGGATATCCAGGGCATCGTCCTGACGATGTTCGATGCCCGCAACAATCTTGCCCAACAGGTGGTCAATGATGTGCGCACGCATCTCGGCGAGAAGGTTTACCATACGTTAATTCCGCGCAATGTCCGGGTGTCCGAGGCGCCGTCCTACGGCAAGCCGGCCATTCTTTATGATCTGAAATGCGCGGGCAGCCAGGCCTATCTGCAGCTGGCCTCCGAGGTCATTCAGCGGGAGCGCCAGAGACTGGCCGCGTAAAATCATTTCAGGATGCAGGTGAGTGTAGATCATGAATGACGATATATCGAAAAGGCGATTGGGCCGTGGCCTTGCGGCGCTGATTGGTGAAATGGATCAACCTGTTCCGGTGGAGGCTGAACGAACCGTCAGCGCCGATCGGATGATCCCGATAGAATTCGTCAGTCGCAACCCCCGCAATCCCCGTCGTTTCTTCGACGACACCGAATTGCACGATCTTGCCAGCTCCATTCGGCAGCATGGCATCGTGCAGCCGATCGTGGTGCGAACGATGGAGCGGGACCGCTATGAAATCATCGCCGGCGAACGGCGGTGGCGCGCAGCGCAGCTTGCCGGCCTGATCGAGATCCCCGTCATTATCCGCGACGTCGACGATAAAACGGCGCTCGAGATTGCCATTGTCGAAAACGTGCAGCGCGCGGATCTCAATCCTCTTGAAGAGGCGTTGGGCTATGAGCAGCTTATCGCGGAATATGGCTATACCCAGAACGATCTCGGCGAAATTATCGGTAAGAGCCGCAGCCATGTCGCTAACTCGCTGCGTTTGCTGAAACTGCCGGATCCGGTTCGCGATCTGTTGGCCGCCGGCAGTCTTTCGGCCGGACATGCGCGTGCGCTGGTGTCGACGCCCGATCCGGCAAGCCTTGCCCGCACGATCGTTGCTAAGGGCATGTCGGTGCGTGATGCCGAAAAGCTGGCGCAGAACAATATCAAGGCGCAATCAGAGCCGCAGCAGCCGGCTTTGCGCCGCGATCAAAAGGACTCGGATACGCTGGCGCTGGAACGTACGCTGTCCGATGCCCTCGGGCTCGATGTGTCAATCAATCACAAAACGAGCGGCGGCCAGATCAAAATATCCTACAAGTCGCTCGAGCAGCTCGAGGAAGTCTGCCGCTTGCTGGAACGGCGATAATCACGCCAACTTGCGACCGGATTGTAGAGTGGTGGAGAGAAGTGTTTGCATCGCAACGCTGTCTTCCAGCACCTGCCGACGCCGGCTCTGAAGAATGGCCGCCTGCAGACGGTTGGATTCACGCGCGATACTTTCCGCGGGCCACTGGCGAAGCGCCTGCTCGAGGATCGGCTTGCGGCGAAAATGCAGATGCCGTCCCATTGTCTGCATCACCTGCGGCGCCTGCAAGCGCTTTTCTTCCATCTCTGCACGCATGGTATCCAGAAGCTGGAACTGCTTCAGGCAGGCCTGCAGCACGAGAAAGATTGCCGTTCTCGAACTGCTGATCTTTTGCATAGCGTGGAGGAAGCCGTTGAGGTCGCCCCCGAGGATGGCGTCGACGGCATCATCAACAGAGATCGCGCTGGCATCGCCGATTATTTCGGTAACGTGATGTTCTTCGACCGTATCGAGGCCGCGGCAGTAGAGGGCGAGCTTGCGCACTTCATTGCGTGAAGCGATACGATCGCCGCCGATCAGTGCGATCAGCGCCTGGCGCGCCGCCGGTGTAATGCCAAGCTTTTCCGCCCCGAGTTCAGCATCGATCAAGCCGTTCAAGGCGCGGCTATCATCGGCATAAGACGGCACAGTCATGACGGCGCGCGCGGCTTCCGCGGTCTTGCGCAGCAGCGATCCCTTTTTCAAATCGCCGGCCTCGACGATCAGATAGGCGGCCTCGAGCGGTTTTTCAGCCAAGAGCGCCAGCGAATCGACAAGGTATTTCTCGTTTGCAGCGCCTCGAATCCAGATGAGTTTGTCGCCGCCGAACAGCCCAATGGATTGGGCCTCGTCAACCAGTCGCCCGGGATCCTTTTGCAGATCTGCGATATCGAGTTTTGTCAGCGAGAAAGGGTCGTCCAGCGCGACGCCGGTCTTGCCGGCGAGCTGGCCGGCGCGCTCGGATACCAGACCTCGATCCGGCCCGTAAATGACAAAAATCCGATAGTTCCGCACCGATTTCTGCAGAAAGGTTTCGAACTCGTGGGACTTGATCTCCGCCACCTGTCCGCCCTCAGCGGCTGAGGGCAGCGGCGAGATCGGCCCCTACGAATTCCGCCGTCTGATCGGCAGCGCGGTTCTCGGCATCGCGGATCGCCCTCTGCTTGGCAAATTCCTGCTCGGAGAAATCCACCAGCGCGGTCGCCTGGCGGCTGCCGGCCTTGATGACGCGACCATCGACGATGGCGCTCAGCGTATAGGTGACGGTGACGGTGACACGACCGGCGCGCGACGTATCGCCGGATTGCCGCAAGAGGGTATCGGCGACGCTCGACGTGGCCCGCAGCTCAACATGATACTGCGGATTTGCCGCTTCACCGGCGCCGCGCGACGCCAGGAAGATCAGCCGATTGCGCACCTGTTGTTCGATGCGGCCGGATGCATCGGAAAAGCCGACCGAGGACAGCTTTTCGGTGACGCCCGAGTTCTCGGAATAAAGCGGCCGGACCTGGCAGGCTGACAGAAATGTCGACGCGGCAAGGATCATGGCGATGCCGGCATTGCGGGCCAGCTTGCGAGCGATTTCAGACGACAATGTTCACAATCCTTTGGGGAACCACGATGATCTTCTTCGGTGCCTGACCGTTCAGCACATTCTTCACCGCGTCCAGTTCCAGCACGGCGTCGGTGACGGCATTCTGATCCGCATCGCGAGAAATTGTCAATTCGGCGCGCTTCTTGCCGTTGATCTGCACGGGCAGGACAACGTCGTTTTCAACGACGAGCGCTTCGACGAAACGCGGCCAGTCGGTGCGGGCAAGCAGCCCCGTATTGCCAAGCGTGGCCCAGCATTCCTCTGCAAGATGCGGTGTCATCGGGGCGACGAGCTGAATCAGAATCTCGGCCGCGTCACGCACGGCGGCACGATAGGCGATATCGCCCTCACCTGCCGCAACCCTCGTCAGCGGCGCGGCGAGCGCATTGACGAGCTCATAGATGCGGGCGACGGCCTTGTTGAACCAGAGCTTGTCGTAGTCGTTCTGAACGGCCTTCAGCGTCTTGTGCGCCGCCTGCGAGATCGCCAGCGCCTCGCCCTCGCTTGCCGGTGCGGCTGCAACGGTCGACAGGACGCCGGCTGCTTCGGAAATCAGCCGCCACAGGCGCTGGGTGAAACGGTGAGCGCCTTCGACACCCGCTTCGGACCAGATGACGTCGCGCTCCGGCGGAGAATCGGACAGCACGAAGAAGCGGGCGGTATCGGCGCCATAGGAGGCGATGATATCGTCGGGATCCACGACATTCTTCTTCGATTTCGACATCTTCTCGATCGAGCCGATGGCGACCTCCTCGCCTGTTGCCAAGAGCAGGGCACGGCGTTTGCCGTCGATCTCCTCGATCCGGATATCGGCGGGGGCCACCCATTCACGGCCGGCGCCGGCGTTGCGGCTGTAGGTCTCATGAACCACCATGCCCTGGGTGAACAAGCCCTTAAAGGGTTCGCTCGCCGCGACGTGACCGGTCTCGCGCATGGCGCGGGTAAAGAAGCGCGAATAGAGCAGATGCAGGATCGCGTGTTCGATGCCGCCGATATATTGATCGACCGGCAGCCAACGGTTAGCCGCCTCAGGATCGGTCGGCTTGCCTTCCCACGGCGCGGTAAAGCGGGTGAAATACCAGCTCGAATCGACGAAGGTGTCCATGGTATCGGTTTCGCGGCGGGCATCCTTGCCGCAATTCGGGCAGGCGACGTGACGCCAGGTCGGGTGGCGGTCGAGCGGGTTGCCCGGCTGGTCGAAGCTGACGTCGTCCGGCAATTTCACCGGCAGATCCTTCTTCGGCACCGGCACGACACCGCAGGCATCGCAATGGATGACCGGGATCGGGCAGCCCCAATAGCGCTGACGCGAAATGCCCCAGTCGCGCAGGCGGAAATTGATCTTCCGCTCAGCCACCGGCGTATTGCCGAGCGAAGCGGCCGACAGCCGGTCGGCAACGATATTGAAGGCTTCTTCGGTGGTCCTGCCGTCGAGGAAGCGCGAATTGATCATGACGCCATCGCCGTCATAGGCGGTATCGCCGACGGAAAAGCTCGCAGCGTCGCCATCGCTCGGCATGACCACGGGCACGACCGGCAGGCCGTATTTGCGGGCGAAATCGAGGTCGCGCTGGTCGCCGGAGGGGCAGCCGAAGATTGCGCCCGTGCCGTAATCCATCAGCACGAAATTGGCGATATAAACGGGCAGTTCCCAGGAGGGATCGAGCGGATGGCGCACACGGATGCCGGTGTCCAGGCCTTTCTTTTCGGCGGTCTCGAGTGCTGCGAGCGAAGTGCCGGCGCGGCGGCATTCCTCGCAGAAGGCCTCGATCTCGGCGTTCGTGGCGGCGGCATCCTTGGCCAGCGGATGGTCGGCGGAAATCGCCAGGAAGGAGGCGCCGAACAGCGTATCCGGCCGGGTGGTATAGACGGTAATCTCGGATTCGCCGGCCGGCGCCGTTTCCGGCACGATCTCCCAGCGAATGGTCATGCCTTCCGAACGGCCGATCCAGTTCTTCTGCATCAGGCGAACTTTTTCCGGCCACTGATCGAGCGTATCCAGCGCGTCCAGGAGGTCCTGGCTGAAATCGGTGATCTTGAAGAACCATTGCGTCAATTCGCGCTGTTCGACCAGCGCGCCGGAACGCCAGCCGCGGCCGTCGATCACCTGTTCGTTGGCGAGCACTGTGTTGTCGACCGGATCCCAATTGACCTTCGACTGCTTGCGGTAGACCAGTCCCTTCTCCAGGAAATCCAGGAAGAGATGCTGCTGGTGCTGGTAATAGTCGACGTCGCAGGTGGCGAACTCGCGGCTCCAGTCCAGCGAAAGCCCCATGGCCTTCAGCTGCGCCTTCATCGAGGCGATGTTCTGATAGGTCCAGGAGGCGGGGTGGACGCCGCGCTCCATGGCGGCGTTCTCCGCCGGCATGCCGAAGGCGTCCCAGCCCATCGGATGCAGCACGTTATAACCGCGGGCTCGCTTATAGCGGGCGACGACATCGCCCATCGCGTAGTTGCGGACATGGCCCATATGGATGCGCCCCGACGGATAGGGGAACATTTCGAGGACGTAATATTTTTCGCGCGGATCGGCGTTGTCGGTCTCGAAGACCTTGTCTTCGTTCCATTTCTGCTGCCAGCGGGGCTCGGCATCGCGCGGATTATAACGTTCGGTGGCCATTGTATTCGAAATTCCGGAAAATCAGGGGAGGTTGGTCGAGACCTTCACCATGAAACCACCGTAGCGTCAAGTTTTGCAGGCGCTGCAAGCGTCCGATCTTCATTCCGGCCGGGCGATTTCGCGGCAGCGGGTCTTGGCAAGCACAGAATGGCTGGCTAGTTCATTGCCATCACTCTCATGCTGAAATGTCGAGGCAGAACGATGGAACTTCAAGAGCGCTTGAACGACGTGCGATCGCGGATTGCCGCCGGCGAACGCCAGGCCGGCCGTGCGGCCGGCTCGGTTGGGCTTGTCGCGGTGTCGAAGACATTCGAGGCGGAGGCGATCCGCCCGGCGATCGAAGCCGGTCAGCGCATTTTCGGCGAGAACAGAGTGCAGGAAAGCCAGGGCAAATGGCCGGCGCTGAAAGCCGAACATCCCGACATCGAGCTGCATCTGATCGGGCCGCTGCAATCGAACAAGGCGGCGGACGCGGTGGCGCTTTTCGACGTGATCGAGACCGTCGATCGGGAAAAGATTGCCCGCGCCCTTGCCGAGGAGATGAAGCGGCAAGACAGGAGGCCGCGGCTTTACGTCCAGGTCAATACCGGGCTCGAGCCGCAGAAGGCCGGCATTGCCCCTGACGACACGCCGGCCTTCGTCTCGCTTTGCCGTGGCGATCTCGGCCTTTCCATCGAAGGTCTGATGTGCATTCCGCCGGCCGAGGAAAATCCCGGACCGCATTTTGCCCTGCTGGCAAAGCTCGCGTCGAAATGCGGCGTTGAGAAACTCTCCATGGGCATGTCGGGCGATTACGAGACAGCGATCGCCTTCGGCGCCACCAGCGTCCGCGTCGGATCGGCGATTTTCGGCGCGCGCTGATACGCTGCTTTGGTCGGGCTCCCCGTTCCGCGCAACCCGTTCTAAGCCTCTCTATGCCCGCCCAAAACTGCTGCGCACTTTTGCGCCGACATGCAGTAGACTGATCTTGCGGCTTGCATGTCCTGGGGAGGAGCAGATGCAGAACGGCTATCATCAGGCCTATGCGGCCTGGAAACGTGATCCCGAAGCCTTCTGGCGCGAAGCCGCTGCCGAGATCGACTGGTTCAAGCCGCCGGAGCGGGTGTTTTCGCCTGATGACGGTATTTACGGCCGCTGGTTTGCAGGGGCGGAAACCAATACCTGTCACAATTGCCTGGACCGGCATGTCGCGGCCGGACGCGGCGGCGAGACGGCCATCATCTACGACAGCGCCATGACCGGCGAGAAGCGCCGGTTCTCATATGGCGAGGTGCTCGGCGAGGTGAAGGCCATTGCCGCGACGCTGCTGGCGCTCGGCATCGGCCGAGGCGACCGCGTCATCCTCTATATGCCGATGCTGCCGCAGGCAGTGTTTTCGATGCTTGCCTGCGCGCGGATCGGTGCGGTCCATTCCGTGGTTTTCGGCGGGTTTGCCGCCAGCGAGCTTGCGGCCCGCATCGACGACAGCGGCGCCAGGCTGGTGATTACCGCGAGCTGCGGGCTCGAGCCTGGCCGCGTCGTCGCCTATAAGCCGCTGGTCGATCAGGCGTTCGAGATTGCGCGGGTAAAACCGGAGTACTGTCTGGTGCTGCAGCGGCCGCAGCTTCAGGCAGAACTTGTCGGCGGCCGGGATGAGGATTTCGAGGCAGCGGTGGCGCGCCATCGCGGCGCCGAAGTGGCCTGTGTTTCCGTCGAGGCGACCGATCCGCTCTACATTCTCTACACCTCCGGCACGACAGGCCAGCCGAAGGGCGTGGTGCGCGACAATGGCGGGCACATGGTCGCGCTCAACTGGTCGATGCGGAATATCTACGGCTTGACCCCGGGCGAGGTCTTCTGGACGGCGTCCGATATCGGCTGGGTCGTCGGCCATTCCTATATCGTCTACGCACCGCTGATATCGGGCGTGACGACCTTGATCTTCGAGGGAAAGCCGGTCGGCACGCCCGATGCCGGCGCATTTTGGCGCGTCGTTGCAGAGCATGACGTGCGCGTGCTCTTCACGGCGCCGACCGCCTTTCGCGCCATCCGGCGCGAGGATGGGGACGGCGAACTGATCGCGAACTACAAGATACCGAACTTGCGGGCACTGTTTCTTGCCGGCGAGCGGGCGGATCCGGAGACCCTGAAATGGGCCGAACGCATGCTTGCCATCCCCGTTATCGACCACTGGTGGCAGACGGAGACCGGCTGGCCGATCGCCGCAAATCCGCTCGGCCTCGGCGCGCTGCCCGTCAAGCATGGTTCGCCGGCGCTGCCGATGCCGGGCTACGAGGTGGCGGTGCTCGACGATGCCGGCCATCCGATCGAGGCAGGAACGCTCGGCAATATCGTCATCAAGCTGCCCCTGCCGCCCGGCTGCCTGCCGACCCTCTGGCATGCGGACGATCGTTTCCGATCGGCCTATCTCGGCGAGTTTCCCGGTTATTACAAAACCGCCGACGCCGGCTATGTCGACGAAGACGGCTACCTCTTCATCATGTCGCGGACCGACGACATCATCAATTGCGCCGGTCATCGGCTCTCGACAGGTGCGATGGAGGAGGTTTGCGCGCGTCACCCCGATGTCGCCGAATGCGCGGTTATCGGCGTGATCGATGCGCTGAAGGGTCAGGCGCCCTGCGGTTTCCTGGTGCTGAAGCGGAGTGTCGCTCGCGAATCGGCGGGGATCGAATCAGAAGTGGTGGCGATGATTCGCGATCAGATCGGGCCTGTCGCCGCCTTCAAGACGGCCATCACCGTCAACCGCCTGCCGAAGACCCGATCGGGCAAGATCCTGCGCGGCACGATGCAGAAAATTGCCGACGGCATACCCTGGAAAATGCCTGCAACCATTGATGATCCGGCGATTCTGGAGGAGATCGCCGAGGCGCTGCGCAAGCGCGGTTTCGGCTCTCTGCCAATGTAAAGGTTAAGCATTTGATAAGTCTAATTCAGGATTTGTTAACCATGTTGCGCAAGGATTTGTTAACGGCGAAGGCTTGCTTGACAGGCTTTGCATGATGCGCTTGCCGTTACCGGCCTGCTGCATAATCCCTTAAATCGGAATTGATTAAAGGCAAAATTAGCAGCAGTTGAAGTGCTCCGGCGTCTTTGCGCGTCTGAAAGACGCGCGGCGCTGTAGTCCGGAATGCCCCTTTCTCCGAATGTGGAACGGATCATGACGAGCATCCTCACCAACAACGCTGCCATGGCAGCGCTGCAGACTTTGCGCGGCGTAAACGATAGCCTCAAGGACACCCAGGGTCGCGTTTCCTCCGGTTATCGTGTCGAGAAGGCTGCCGACAATGCCGCATACTGGTCGATCGCAACGACCATGCGTTCCGACAACCTGGCGCTTTCTGCCGTCTCCGACGCCCTCGGCCTCGGTGCGGCCAAGGTCGATACCGCCTATGCGGCCATGGACAGCGCGCTCGACATCGTCAGCGAAATCAAGGCGAAGATCGTTGCCGCCACGGAAAAGGGCGTCGACAAGACAAAGATCCAGCAGGAACTCGACCAGCTGCAGGAGCAGCTGCTCAGCATTGCCCAATCCGCATCCTTCTCCGGCGAAAACTGGGTGGCCGGCGCTTCCGGAACGAAGAGCGTCGTCTCGTCCTTCGTCCGTGACGGCAGCAATGCCGTTTCGGTGAGGATGACGGACTACGTGCTCGATTCAGGGACGCTCGGCAATGTGCTCTTCGGCATGACCAGCACGGGGGCTATCGAGACGAGCAGCGGCATCATCGGGACGGCTTTCAACGGTACCTATGGCGGAACCGTCATCGTCATGCCGTCAATCTATGATCTCGACATTACCGGTTTCACCCAGGGCCAGCTCGACTCAGCCTTGACCGGGATCGAATTGGTTCTCGGCGCCATGACCGCTGCCGGTTCCGCTCTCGGATCGATCTCGACGCGCATCCAGCTGCAGGAGAATTTCGTCAGCGGTCTTCACGATTCGATCGACTCGGGCATCGGTCGCCTGGTCGATGCCGATATGGAGGAGGAATCGAGCAGGCTCTCGGCGTTGCAGACGCAGCAGCAGCTTGGCATCCAGTCGCTTTCGATCGCCAATAGCTCGGCACAGAACATCCTCACCCTGTTCCGCAGTTGATGCGGGGGCAGGCGATCCTCAATAAAAAACCCCGACGGGCGGTTCGCTCGGCGGGGTTTTCTTGATGAAATCGCTGGTATCTCAGTACTGATCTTCTTCGTCCTCGTCCTTCGGAGCCGAGCGCAGCGAGCTCAGCTTGCGGAAGACGGCGTCGGCGTCGATTTCCTTTTCCTCTTCGCGCTCGTAGCTCGGCGTGAGGCGTTCGGTTTCCTGAGCCGATTGCAGCGTCGCGCCAAGTTCGGCGGCCGTCGGCAGCGGCCGGCCCTTGGAGGCCTTTTCCACTTCCATGTCGAGATCGATCTGGCTGCAGAGGCCGAGCGTCACCGGATCCATCGGCGCGAGGTTGGCGGAGTTCCAGTGGGTGCGCTCGCGGATCTGCTCGATCGTCGATTTCGTTGTGCCGACGAGGCGGGAAATCTGCGCGTCCTTCAGCTCCGGATGGTTGCGAACGAGCCAGAGAATGGCGTTCGGGCGGTCCTGACGCTTGGAAACCGGGGTATAACGCGGGCCGCGGCGCTTGGATTCCGGCACGCGCACCTTCGGTTCGGAGAGCTTGAGCTTGTGGTTCGGATTTGCTTCGGCGCGGGCGATCTCGTCGCGGGAAAGCTGACCGGTCGAGATCGGATCGAGGCCCTTGATGCCCTGCGCCGCTTCGCCATCGGCAATCGCCTTGACCTCGAGCGGATGCAATTTGCAGAACTGCGCGATCTGATCGAAAGACAGCGCCGTGTTGTCGACAAGCCAGATGGCGGTCGCCTTCGGCATGAGCAGTGTTTGAGCCATGGATATAGTCCTTCTATCGTCCGCGCCGGTCGCGGTCCGTGGATTGTCACCACAATGTCCGGGAAATATGCCGCTATATAACTGGACTGTCGCAGAATTGCAATTCATCCGAAATCAAATGACCTTTGTCTAATTGCCGTGGCGATGCGACCTGCTATGAATTGCCCTGATTTGAAGTCCGGGCTCATAGATCGCTTGGCCCGTCGCATGTCCCATGAGGAGGAGTTCCATGTCGGAGAAGATCCATCCGGTGCCGAAGCCGGTGAAGGCGCGTGCCCTGATCGATAAGGAAAAGTACCTGAAATGGTACGAGGAAAGCGTCGAGAACCCGGACAAGTTCTGGGGCAAGCACGGCAAGCGGATCGACTGGTTCAAGCCCTATACCAAGGTCAAGAACACCTCCTTTACCGGCAAGGTCTCGATCAAGTGGTTCGAGGACGGCCAGACCAACGTCTCCTACAATTGCATCGACCGCC
>NZ_LYPL01000021.1 GCF_001662075.1 Rhizobium bangladeshense | reverse complement strand
AGACGCTATTCTCATGGCGCACGGTGTTGCTCCTCTTTCGTGTCCGGGATTGTCGCCAAACATCCGAATACGAGTAGAATCAACACCGTGCGCCATGTCCACCAAATTTAAACCGGACAGCAGTGGCCTTGAGCCTGGGATCCATGCCACTGCCGCTGATGGATGCGGCGTGGATGCTCGGCTCAAGGCCGATCCTCGGCTCAAGGCCGAGGATTACGGAGGGTAGTGTGGGCACTCGCTCGTCCTTGTGCGGTGTCTCGCTACTTTGGCGGCCCGTTTGGCGAAAAACGCCCACCACACTCTCCGTCATCCCAGGCCTCGGGTCTGGGATCCATGCCACTGCCGCTGATGGATACGGCGTTGATACTCGGCTCAGGGCCGATCCTCGGCTCAAGGTCGAGGATTACGGAGGGTAGTGTGGGCACTCGCTCGTCCTTGTGCGGTGTCTCGCTACTCTGGCGGCCCGTTTGGCGAAAACGCCCCACCACACTCTCCGTCATCCCAGGCCTTGAGCCTGGGATCCATGCCACTGCCGCTGATGGATGCGGCGTGGATGCTCGGCTCAAGGCTGATCCTCGGCTCAAGACCGAGGATTACGGAGAGTGGGTGTGCAGGAGGACCATTCCCAGGTAAACGTCCGTGTCGGTTATCCGTTAGCCAAACCCGGGGCATCTCCGCCCCCCCGCTTGACGCCCCCGCCCGAATGGCATTTCCTCAGGGAAAAGCAAGGAATAGCCCGATGCGCATCGCTCTCCTCATCACCCTCCTCGTCGCCGGCCTTTCCGCCTGTCAGACGATGACGCCGGAGGAGCGGCGGGCGGCGGATGAGCGGCAGTGCCTGAGCTATGGTTTCCGCCGCGGCTCGGATGGTTTTGCCACCTGCCTGCAGCGCATCGATCTCGACCGCCGCGCTGAATCACGGGCGCAAAGTGCCGAGATGATGAACCGCATGGCCTGGGATCTGAACGGGCCCTATGTCTACCGCGATCGCTGGCGGTATCGTTACTGACCGCCGCAGGCGCCGCCGGCGTCTTTACCTGCCCGCTGAAATCACCGCCTGCGCCGCCGCCAACCTGGCGATCGGCACGCGGAACGGCGAGCAGGAGACATAATCGAGGCCGATCGTTTCGCAGAAGCGGATCGAGGCCGGGTCGCCGCCATGTTCGCCGCAAATGCCGAGCTTCATGTCGTTGCGGGTGCGCCGGCCGCGTTCGGCGGCGATGCTGATCAATTCGCCGACGCCGTCGAAATCGAGCGAGATGAACGGGTCGTGCTCGATGATGCCCTTGCGCTGATAGGTGGGGATGAAGGCCGAGGCGTCGTCGCGCGAGATGCCGAAGGTGGTCTGCGTCAGGTCGTTGGTGCCGAAGGAGAAGAATTCGGCGGCTTCGGCGATCACATGGGCGCGAAGGGCCGCACGCGGCAGCTCGATCATCGTGCCGACGAGATAATCGATCTTCATGCCGGCCTCGGCCATGACCTCGCCGGCGACCTCGTCGATGCGCGCCTTGACGTAATCGAGCTCGGAACGCAGGCCGACGAGCGGCACCATGATCTCGGGCACGACGGCGGCGCCGGTCTCGTGGGCGGCGGCCACCGCCGCCTCGAAGATGGCGCGCGCCTGCATTTCGACGATCTCAGGATAGGAGATCGCCAGCCGGCAGCCGCGATGGCCGAGCATCGGATTGAACTCGTGCAGCGCATCGACGCGCTGGCGCAGCGCGAGCGCCTCCATGCCCATGGCGAAGGCAACTTCGGCCACCTCGTCATCGGTCTTCGGCAGGAATTCGTGCAGCGGCGGATCGAGCAGGCGGATCGTCACCGGCAGGCCGTGCATGACGGTGAAGAGGCCGGTGAAATCCGAGCGCTGCATCGGCAAGAGCTTGTCGAGCGCCAGCCGCCTGCCCTTCTCGTCGACGGCCAGGATCATCTCGCGCATGACATGGATGCGCTCGCCCTCGAAGAACATGTGCTCGGTGCGGCAAAGGCCGATGCCCTCGGCGCCGAAGGAGCGGGCGGCCATCGCATCGGCCGGCGTGTCGGCATTGGTGCGCACCGTCATGCGCCGGGCGCGGTCGGCCCAACCCATGATGCGGCCGAAATCGCCCGAAAGCTCCGGCTGGATCATCGGCACCTCGCCCTTCAGCACCTGGCCGGCCGAGCCGTCGATGGTGATGATATCGCCCTTCTTCAGGGTGACGCCGATGCCGAGCAGCCGCTCGTTGCGTTGATCGATGCGCATGGTGCCGGCGCCGACGACGCAAGGCGTGCCCATGCCGCGGGCGACGACCGCCGCATGGCTGGTCATGCCGCCGCGGGTGGTCAGGATGCCTTCGGCCGCATGCATGCCGTGAATATCTTCCGGGCTGGTCTCGACGCGCAGCAGGATGACCTTGCGGCCTTCGGCCTCGGCCTCGACCGCCTCTTCGGCGGTAAAGACGATGGCGCCGGTGGCAGCGCCCGGCGAGGCCGGCAGTCCGGTGCCGATCACCTGGCGGGTGACGCGCGGATCGATCGTCGGATGCAAGAGCTGATCGAGGCTCGAGGGTTCGATGCGCAGCACCGCCTCCTCCTCGGTGATCACACCCTCGTCGACCATGTCGACGGCAATCTTCATCGCCGCCCGCGTCGAGCGCTTGGCCGAACGGGTCTGCAGCATCCACAGCCTTCCGCGCTCGATCGTGAATTCGATATCCTGCATGTCGCGATAATGGACTTCGAGCTCGGAACAGATGCGGCTGAGTTCGTGGAAAGCCTCCGGCATGAGCTTTTCCATCGAGGGCTTTTCCGAGCCGGAGGAAATCCGCCCCTCCTCGGTGATGCTCTGCGGCGTGCGGATGCCGGCAACGACATCCTCGCCTTGCGCGTTGACGAGGAACTCGCCGTAAAGCGCCTTCTCGCCGGTCGAGGGGTTGCGGGTGAAGGCGACACCGGTTGCAGACGCATTGCCGAGATTGCCGAAGACCATCGCCTGGATGTTGACGGCCGTGCCCCAGCCGTCGGGAATATTGTGGAGCTGGCGGTAGGTGACGGCGCGCGCGCTCTTCCAGCTGGAAAAGACCGCGCCGACCGCGCCCCAGAGCTGGACCTCCGGATCCTGCGGGAAGTGCTGCTCCAGCTCCTCCTCGATCAGCCGCTTGTAGAGGGAGACGATGTGCTGCCATTCTGTGGCGCTGATCTCGGTATCGAATTCATGGCCGAGCCTGGCCTTCTCGTCCTCGAGGATTTCCTCGAAGGCGTCGTTGCCGAGGCCCATGACGACATCGGCATACATCTGGATGAAGCGGCGATAGCTGTCCCAGGCAAAACGCGCGTCGCCGGCATCGTGGCCGAGCGCCTGCACCGTCTCGTCATTGAGGCCGAGATTGAGCACGGTGTCCATCATGCCCGGCATCGAGACGCGGGCGCCGGAGCGCACCGAAAGCAGCAGCGGCTGGCTGGTGGAGCCGAAATGCCGGCCGGTGATCGCCTCGATCGCCGCTATGCCGGCGCGAATTTCGGCCTTCAGCCCGTCCTCGATATGGCCGCCATTCTTGTAATAGGTGTTGCAGGCGTGGCTGACGATCGTCAGTCCCGGCGGAACGGGAAGGCCGAGCGCGCACATTTCCGCGAGATTGGCGCCCTTGCCGCCCAGAATTTCATGGTCGCGCGCGCCGCCCTCAGCCTGTCCGTCGCCGAACCTATAGACCCACTTGGTCATCTTCCCCCCAACACCACGGAAGGATCAGCGTGATCCCTCAGCTGTCCACTGCCTCCCCCTCCTTCGGCGTCACCCAGGCCTTGTCGGCGGGATGACGAAGAGAAATTGGCCGGCATTGTCAACAGCCTCCATGATTAGCTTAATGCCTTGGAGTTGAAATGAAAATCGACAAATGCGGCAAAAATGCTGCATCGCACAATAATTTTCGCAAAGGGCGAGCGGGCGAGCCGGTGAACCTCGCCTTGAAGAAGGCATAAAAAAAGCTTTGCGGGGCTGCAACATTGCCCCGCAAAGCCTTGTTTCCGTCCGGCCAGGAAAACCGGACGGGGGGTCCCTCAACCCGGAACGGTTCATGGAACCGCTCCGATCCTTGTTTTCCGCAATGGCTGGAAAGCCTTTTTCACGCCCCCGTCATTGCTCAAACAGCTTCCGGGTTCTTGCCCACCACCCGGAAAGCGCATCGTAAACTCGACAATGCGCAACGTTGACCGCCTGCTTTTTTCAGCAAAGTAATCAGGTTGCGTTGAAACAACTTCTAATGCAAGTCAGCGAAAAGAGCATCACCCAAATGGGGTACGGGCCGCAAGACAGCCGACCTTTTTTGGTGTTTATCACCGCATGCGGGAAAAATGCGCGCGGATCGTGCGAATCCGCCGCCATACACGCATCAGACGTTTTCCCGGGATAGGGAAATGACAGCCGCGTCGGACGACCGGATCCGGATCGGTCGATCAGTGGCGGACAACGATCCGCCGACGGCGACCAAAAGCGGGTTGTCACAGCAGTTGACAAGCAGGGGTTGCGGCTGGGGTGGAATGGCCTATCTTGCCAAAGCCTGTTCCCACCCATGGAATCCATCATGCTCGATTTCGATCCGCAATATTCCACCCCCAGGATCGAGACGATCGGGCGGTTCATCGATAAGCATTATGACCTGCCCGGACCGGTTCATTGCCGCATGCTCCAGCGCGGCCTGAACGATGTCTATCTTGTCATGACCAGCACCGGCGACCGCTATGTGTTCCGGCTTTCGCATCATCGCAGCCGCGGTCGAGCCGACCTCAAAACCGAAACGGCATTTCTGACGCATCTCCGGCGGGCGGGCGTGCCGGTCGCCGCGCCGATGCCGACGCGGGACGGCGCCTTCTTCCTGCAGGGCGAGACACCCGAGGGGACGCGCGAAGGCGTGCTCTTCCGGGAGGTTTCCGGCCGCGAGCCGGACGCAGCCGACGCCGGCGATGCCCGCGCCAACGGCAGGACGCTTGCCCTCATGCATGATGCAGCGCAGACGTTTTCCTCCGAGGGCGCGATCTATCGGCTCGACCTCGAACACCTGCTGCATCGCCCCCACGCTGTGATACGCGACAGCGGCGTCGTGCAGGACGCGGATATTCTCAGCGATCTTGAAAGCATCGCCGCGCGCACCGCCAAGGCGATCGAAGCCTGCGAAAATCTGACCTGGATTCATTGTCACGGCGACTGTCACGGCTTCAACGCGCGCATCAATGACAGAGGGGAAGCCGTCTTTTTCGACTTTGACGATGGCGGGCCCGGATATCTCGCTTACGACCTGTCGGTTTTCCTCTGGGCAAAAGTATCCTTTGGCCGAACATTAACGCCGATGTGGACCGCATTCATCGATGGATATCGCGCCATCCGGCCGATCACGCCACAGGATTTCGAAGCCGCATTTCGCTTCGTGATCGTCCGCCACTTCTGGCTGATGGGCGAATATGCAAGCCGCGCCAACGAATGGGGGAGCAATGCTGTCGGCTGGATTGCATCGCAGGCGGATTTTCTCAAGCGTTGGGAAGTCGAGCGCTTGGCCGATCGGCTGTTCTGAACCGGAGGGAAAATGGGGGACCTATCTGATCGAAGGCGTCTCCGGCAGCGTAAAACCGCGGTCGCCGAAACCGGCGGTGCGCATCGTCGACGAGATCGTCTCGAAATGCGGTGAAAACTGACGCTCTTCCGTGGCAGAATGTCGGGATCGCATTTGGCCGGACGTCTTCAAGACAGACAGCGATGGAGGAAGCGATGACGATCATCATTACCGCCTTCGAACGATCGCCCGATCGCGGCCGCGGCCTGGCGCGCGACATGCGGGTTCGCTGGGCGCTCGAGGAAGTGGGGCAGCCCTATGAGGTTCGCCTCGTTACGTTCAAGACGATGAAGGAGCCGGCGCATCTGGCGCTCCAGCCTTTCGGGCAGATCCCGACCTATGAGGAAGGCGATCTGACCCTGTTTGAGTCCGGCGCGATCGTCCTGCATATCGCCGAGCGTCATGGCGGCCTGTTGCCGCAAGACGTCAATGGCCGGGCGCGGGCGATTGCCTGGATGTTTGCCGCGCTCAACACGGTGGAGACGCCGATCTTCGAGCACAGCCTCGCCAGGATCCTTGAGCGCGATCAGCCCTGGTTCGAGCAACGCCTGCGTTCCCTTGAGAACAGCATCCGCAAGCGGCTGGACAGCCTTTCCGCTCGCCTCGGCGATGCTGACTGGCTCGATGGCGCCTTCAGCGCCGGCGACCTGCTGATGGTCTCGGTGCTGCTGCGGCTGAAATCTTCGAACATCCTGGACGAATACCCGAACCTCGCCGCCTATGTCGCCCGCGCCGAGGCGCGCACGGCCTATCAACGCGCCTTCGCCGCGCAGCTCGCAGTGTTCCAGGCCGCATCGGGTGGGTGATCAATCATACCGGGTCGGTGAACAGTCCCACTGTAGAGAAACAGAAGCCGAGTGGCTTGGTTGTGGATCCCAGGGTCAAGCCCTGGGATGACGGAGAGTGTGGCTGGCTTTACTGCCAAACGCACCGAGGATGCAGCTTTCTCCGTCGCGCTCGGTTGATCGCGCCCGGGACGCTCCTGGCACCACCTCTGCGCCGTCCACTCGGATCTTCTCTCCTCCGTCGAGCCAGCACCACATCCGCCGTCAAGCTGGCACCACCACTCCTCCGCCACCCAGGCACCACCTCTCCTGCGTCATCCGGGCAGCACCTCTCCTCCGTCATCCCAGGGCTTGACCCTGGGATCCATGCGGCTGGCACTGGGGGAACAGCGAAGGCGTCCCACCGCAGAGAAATGGAAGTCCGCGTGCTCGGTTGTGGATCCCAGGGTCAAGCCCTGGGATGACGGAGAGTGTGGCTGGCTTTACTGCCAGACGCACCGCCGATGCAGCTTTCTCCGTCGCGCTCGGTTGATCGCGCCCGGGACGCTCCTGGCACCACCTCTGCGCCGTCCACTCGGATCTTCTCTCCTCCGTCGAGCCAGCACCACATCCGCCGTCAAGCTGGCACCACCACTCCTCCGCCACCCAGGCACCACCTCTCCTGCGTCATCCGGGCAGCACCTCTCCTCCGTCATCCCAGGGCTTGACCCTGGGATCCATGCGGCTGGCACTGGGGGAACAGCGAAGGCGTCCCACCGCAGAGAAATGGAAGTCCGCGTGCTCGGTTGTGGATCCCAGGGTCAAGCCCTGGGATGACGGAGAGTGTGGCTGGCTTTACTGCCAGACGCACCGCCGATGCAGCTTTCTCCGTCGCGCTCGGTTGATCGCGCCCGGGACGCTCCTGGCACCACCTCTGCGCCGTCCACTCGGATCTTCTCTCCTCCGTCGAGCCAGCACCACATCCGCCGTCAAGCTGGCACCACCACTCCTCCGCCACCCAGGCACCACCTCTCCTGCGTCATCCGGGCAGCACCTCTCCTCCGTCATCCCAGGGCTTGACCCTGGGATCCATGCGGCTGGCACTGGGGGAACAGCGAAGGCGTCCCACCGCAGAGAAATGGAAGTCCGCGTGCTTGGTTGTGGATCCCAGGGTCAAGCCCTGGGATGACGGAGAGTGTGGCTGGCTTTACTGCCAGACGCACCGCCGACGCAGCTTGCGGCTCCGCGCGGGCTAGCTTCATCGCGGCCGGCGCGGCCAGGCACTACCTCTCCTCGGTGATCCCAGGGCTTGGCTGCACAGCCGCCACGCAAACCTCACGCAAACTCGCGCAGACGTTCGGCGGTCTGCAGGTCGACGGAGACCAGGGTGGAGACGCCCTGTTCGGCCATGGTGACGCCGAAGAGGCGGTTCATACGGGCCATGGTGATCGGGTTGTGGGTGATGATGACGAAGCGGGTTTCGGTTGACGCCGCCATCTCATCCATCAGGTTGCAGTAGCGCTCGACATTGTGGTCGTCGAGCGGCGCGTCCACCTCGTCGAGCACGCAGATCGGCGCCGGATTGGTGAGGAAGACGGCGAAGATCAGCGCCATTGCCGTCAGCGCCTGCTCGCCGCCTGACAGCAGCGTCATGGTCTGCGGCTTCTTGCCGGGCGGCCGCGCCAGGATTTCGAGGCCGGCTTCCAGCGGATCGTCGGATTCGATCAGCTGCAGCTCGGCGGTGCCGCCGCCGAAGAGATGGGTGAACAGCCGCTGGAACTGGCCGTTGACGACGTCGAAGGCGGCGATCAGCCGTTCGCGGCCCTCGCGGTTCAGGCTCTGGATGGCGCCGCGCAGCTTGCGGATCGCGTCGATGACGTCGTCGCGCTCCTTGATCAGCGCTTCGAGCTTCTCGCTCAGCTCCTTCTGTTCCTCGTCGGCCCGCAGGTTGACGGCGCCGAGCCGCTCGCGCTCGATCTTCAGCCGCTCCAACTCGCGCTCGACCTCGCGCGGATCGGGCAGCGCCTGCATCGGCTGCAGGCCTGCGAGCCGCAGCGCCTCGTGCGGCGGCACGTTCAGCACCTCGCGGATGCGGCTTTCGCTTTCCTGCCGCTTCTCGCGGGCCGAGACCAGGCGCTCCTCGGCGCGGCCGCGGCGTTCGCGGCATTCGGCAAGTTCCGACAGCGCGGTCGCGGCCTTATGGTCGGCCTCGCGCTGGATGCGTTCGGCCTCGGCCAGGAGATCACCGGCATTGCGGCGCGCCTCCTCGGCCTTCTGCAATTCGCTGAGCAGGGCCCGGCGCTTGTCGTCGAATTCATCCGGCGCCATTTCCAGCTCGGCCGCCTCTTCGCGCGCCTCTTCCTCGCGCTCGCGCAGCGTGGCGACATGATCTTCGCCGCTTGCCGCCCGCTGGCGCCAGGTCTCGCGCTCCTGGCCGATCGCCATGATGCGGCGCTGGCGAGCCTCGTTTTCCCTCGCAAGGCTTTCATGGCGGGCGCGGGCTTCGGCGAGCGCGCCGCGATCGGTCGCCACCTCCGCCTGCTGGAAGCGCAGCCGCTCGTCGATCTCCGTCAGGTCGGGCGCGTCTTCCAGCTCGATGCGGGCATTTTCTTCCTGGATGCCGATCTCCTCCAGCTGCGCGCCGAGCTGGCTGGCCGCCTCGCTGACGACATCGCGGCGGCGGATCAGATCGCCGGAGGCACGCTCGGCCGCGGCAAGCGCATCGCGCGCTTCGGCGACATGACGCGCCGACAACCGGCTCATGTCGCGGGCTTCGGCAAGCTTGCGTTCTTCCACCCGGATCGCCTCGGCGGCCGCCGCCTGCCGTTCCTCGGCTTCGGCGAGCATGTCGCGGGCGATCGCCGCTTCGCCTTCGAGCTCGGCCAGGCGGTTTTTCTGAGCAAGGCGCAGGGCGGCCGCGCTCGGGGCATCGGCGCCGGCGACGTGACCGTCCCAGCGATAGACGGCGCCCTCTCTCGTCACCAGCCGCTGGCCGGGCTTCAGCGCCGCCATCAGCGCTTGCGCTTCGGCCTCGTCGACCAGGCCGATCTGGCGCAGGCGGCGGGTGAGCGCGGCCGGCGCCCGGACATGGGTCAACAGCGGTATGGCGCCTGCGGGAAGCGCGGGATCGCCGGCGCCATCGCCATTCTCCGACCAATGGGCCGGCGCCTCGGCATCGAGCGGCGATTCCAGATCGTCGCCGAGCGCAGCCCCGAGCGCGGTTTCGAAGCCGCGATCGACCTTCAGCTCGTCGGCGACGGGCGGAAACTTGCCGGCGGCCGCACCGGCAGCGAGCATGCGGGAAATGGTGCGGGCCTCGGTTTCGATAGCATTGAGGCCAGAGCGAGCCTGATCGACCGGGGCGCGAGACAGCGCTTCGGTCTGGCGGGCGGCGGCCAGCGCCTGCTCGATCCCCTGGACGGCGGCTTCGGCATCGGCAAGCGCGATTTCGCCGGCCTCGACGATGGCGCGTTTCTCCTCGGGATCGGGCAGGCCGGCGATCTTTTCACCGATGGCCGCAAGTTCCTGGTTCGCCTCGTTCATCTGCCGTTCGAGGCGCATGCGGCGGTCGGCGAGATCGCGGATGGCGCGCTCCAGCTGATTGCGGCCGGCCGCAGCCTCGGCGCGCTCGGCGGTCAGCTGGGTGAAGACGCGCTCGCTGTCGGCAAGTTTTGCCGCGGCAGTCTCGAAGGCCTCGCGGGTTTCCTCGGCATGACGGCCGGAATCGGCGAGGATTTCCGCTATTTCGGCCTCTTCGGCGTCGAGCTTGGCGAGGATGACGGCGTTGTCGGCGACCAGCCGCTCCTCGCGGCGGATATCTTCCGCCAGCTGGGCGAGACGGCGGGTCAGCTCGTCGCGGCGGCGCAGGATGCGTCCGGCATCCTCTTCGAGCTGGCTGCGGGCGATCTGCAGACGCTGCAGCGCGGCGGCGGCGCGGGCCTCGCCCTCGCGCAGTTCCGGCAGCTTCAGGCTGGCGATGCCCTGGCTTTTTGCCGCCTCCATCTGCATCTGCGCCTTTTCGGCGACGATGACGGTTGCCTGGTTGAGCGCACTGTCGGCCTCGGCCTCGGCCTCCTTGGCCTGCACCCAGCGGATATGCAGCAGCATCGCCTCGCGGGCGCGGATATCGGCCGACAGCGTCTTGAAGCGGTTCGCCTGGCGGGCCTGGCGCTTCAGGCTCTCGATCTGGCTTTCGAGCTGCGAGGTGACGTCGTCGAGACGCTCGAGATTGGTTTCGGCGGCGCGCAGGCGCAGTTCGGCCTCATGGCGGCGCGAATGCAGGCCTGAAATGCCGGCCGCCTCTTCCAAGAGCTGGCGGCGGGCCTGCGGCTTTGCCTGGATCAGCTCGCCGATGCGGCCCTGGCCGACCATCGAGGGCGAGCGGGCGCCGGTGGAGGCGTCGGCAAACAGCAGCTGCACGTCCTTGGCGCGGCTTTCCTTGCCGTTGATGCGGTAGAGCGAGCCCTGCTCGCGCTCGATGCGGCGGGTGACCTGGATCTCGTCGGCATCGTTGAAGGCGGCGGGCGCGGTGCGCTCGCCATTGTCGAGATAAAGCGCGACTTCGGCGGTGTTGCGGGCCGGGCGGTTGCCGGAACCGGAAAAGATCACGTCGTCCATGCCGGAGGCGCGCATGTTCTTGTAGGAATTCTCGCCCATCACCCAGCGCAGCGCCTCGACGAGATTGGACTTGCCGCAGCCGTTCGGGCCGACGACGCCGGTCAGCCCCCGCTCGATGATGAATTCCGTCGGCTCGACGAAGGATTTGAAGCCGACCAGGCGCAGCTTGTTGAACTTCATGCAGAAGCTCCGGCGCGCAGGGCGGATGTGCTATCCCCCTCTGCCCTGCCCCCACGCAGCCACAAAAAAACGGGCGCACGGCTTTCGCCGTCGCCCGTCATCGTCAAACGGTCCGGTTCAGATGAGGCTGTCGATGAGCTTCGACATGGTGTCAACCGGCATGTCTCCAGAATATCGCTTGCCATTGATGAGGAAGGTTGGCGTTGCATCGACGCCGAAATCCTTCGATCCCCTTTCCCGCGTGGCGTTCACTTCATCCAGAAGCTTCTGGTTCGTCAAGCATTTCGTGAAGCTATCCTCAGTAAATCCGGCAAGCTTCGACATCTGCAGCAGTGCTGCGCGCCCGTCATCGGCGGCGGCCCAGACCTGCTGCTGCTTGAAGAGCATTGAGACCATCGGGAAATACTGCTCCGGCGTGCTCATCTGCCCCGGAGTGACGGCGCTGCAGCGGGCGAGCATGAAGGCGGCGGCAGCGCGCGGATCGAAGGGGAATTCGCGGATGATAAACTGCACCTTGCCGGTATCGACGTATTTCTGCTTGATCGTGTCGAAGGTGGTGTTGTGGAAATGGGCGCAATGCGGGCAGGTCATCGACATGTACTCGACGATCTTGACCGGGGCGTCGGCCTTGCCGAGCGCCATCTCGGGGAGCGCGCCGGGCTTCAGCACCTCGGCCATGTCGACATCGCCATCGGCCTGGGGCATGTCGGCCGAGGACGTCGCTGCCGTCTGCATGGTATCGACATTGGCGCCGTCGGCCATGGTCTTGCCGGAAGACGATGCATCGGCAGCGTCCTTGCTGTCGTTGCAGGCGGCAAGCGCTGCGGCAGCTGCGGCGATGGCGATGCCACCCAGGAGGCGGCGTTTCGTCAGTTGCATTTCGGACATCTGCATGGGTTCCCCATAATAATGAGAGTGACGGCGTGACTGTGCGATATAACGCCTGACGGCCGCTCACAAGCCACGGTTCGCCAACTTCCTTCAAAGAATTGTGACCGCGATGGGACCGCTGACCAAAAATTGTGATGGGTGAACTTGTGGTTTCGTCGATGGACGTCGTGCGATTGGCGATCGAAGCATGCCCCGGTTCCAAGCCCACGCTCGGCTGCGCGGTGTATAGCGGAGCCCGGTGCCTGGATGCTCGGGTCAAGCCCGAGCATGACGGAGGTCGAGGAGACACGATCGGCAAGAGGCGAGACGCTCGCCCAGAAATTTGCAGCAGCTCCGAAACCTACGTACATCGGTCTTGGCGCGATCGGCGAAGGGCAGCCAGCATTGGCGCCTCCATCCTGTTGCCCTCCTCACTCTCCGTCATCCCAGGCCTTGAGCCTGGGATCCATGGCTCCGGCTGACGAATGCCACATGGGATCAGAGAATCCGAACTATCTCCCCCGCTTGCCCATCACAGCAGTCCCCAGGCGCTGGATCGCCTGGCGCAGCTTGTCGCCCTCTATCCCCTCCATCATGCCTTCGAGCTTGCGGGCTGCTTCGCCCTTCAGCGGCGGCGGGGTGCGGGAGCGGCGGACGGCCTGGGAGACCGGCTTCTGGACGATGCGGATCTGGTGGACGGCGGCGAAGCCGAAGAAGCTGTTGATGCGCTGGATGAGTTCGCCCTGGGCATGGGTGAGGAAAAGCGCGCGCGCGCCTTCGCAGGCGATCGTCAGCACGCCGGGACGGAAGCTGCCGTCATCACCGCCGCCGCGGGCCCAGGCGATCTTTTCCGGGCGGGTGCAATCGGCGAAATCCTCGCCGGCGATTTCGCTCCAGGAGCCGAGCAGAGCCGTGTTGATGCCGGCACGGCGCGCCAGGACGGGATCGATCAGACCGTTCGCCAGCTCGGAAATCTGCTTTACATCTTTGCGTGGATAACTCATCGAAACCCTTGGGCACGGCTGCCAATCGGCGCGGCCGCCTTGATCACGCGCCATTGCTTCGCCAAGTATAGGGCCTTCCCCTGATCCCGGCAAATCATGACGATCACCACACCTGACACGCCCACCGCACAGCCCCTGCTCGACTGGTACGACCGCCATCACCGCGATCTGCCCTGGCGGGTGACGCCCGGCATGGCGGCCAGCGGCGTCAAACCCGATCCCTATCGCGTCTGGCTATCGGAGGTGATGCTGCAGCAGACGACGGTGCAGGCGGTCAAACCCTATTTCGCGAAGTTTCTCGAGCGCTGGCCCGAAGTGACCGACCTTGCCGCGGCCGAAAGCGACGATGTGATGGCCGCCTGGGCGGGGCTTGGCTATTACGCCCGGGCCCGCAACCTGAAGAAATGCGCTGAGGCGGTGGCGAAAGAGCATGGCGGCGTCTTTCCCGACACCGAAGCTGGCCTCAAATCGCTGCCCGGCATCGGCGATTATACGGCAGCGGCCGTCGCCGCCATCGCCTTCAACCGGCAGGCGGCCGTCATGGACGGCAATGTCGAGCGGGTGATCTCCAGGCTCTATGCGATCGAAACGCCGCTGCCGGCCGCCAAGCCCGTGATGAAGGACAAGGTGGCGCTGATGACGCCGGCCTCCCGTCCCGGCGACTTCGCCCAGGCGATGATGGATCTCGGAGCGACGATCTGCACGCCGAAACGGCCGGCCTGTTCGCTCTGTCCCTTCCGGGGATCGTGCCAGGCGCTGAAGCTTTCCGATCCCGAGCTCTTTCCCGTCAAGGCGGCGAAGAAGGAAAAGCCGGTGCGCCAGGGGGCTGCCTTCGTCGCGGTGACCGGCGAAGGCGAGATCCTGCTCAGGCGGCGCGCTGAAAGCGGCCTGCTCGGCGGCATGACCGAGGTGCCGACGACGGCCTGGACGGCGCGCATCGACGGTGAGACCTCAGTTGCGGCCGCGCCCTTCGATGCGGCCTGGCAGGCCTGCGGCACCATCATCCATGTCTTCACCCATTTCGAGCTGCGGCTGTCGATCTGGCGCACCGCGATCGCCGCCAAACCACGGGTCGGAGAAGACGCGACGAATGACGAATGGTGGGAGCCGGTTACAAATCTTGAGGCGCAGGCCTTGCCGACTGTCATGAAAAAAGCGATCGCAGCAGCTATTCCTCTCGCGTTCAAAACATCCAAGGCATAACCATGACCCCTGAGATAAGACATATCGTTTTCGATATCGGCAAAGTCCTTATTCATTACGATCCGCATCTTCCTTTCAGCCGCCTCATCCCCGATGAGAGCGAGCGCAACTGGTTTTTCGCCAATATCTGCACCCATGACTGGAACGTCGAGCAGGATCGCGGCCGCACATGGGAAGAGGCAGAAGCGCTGCTGATTGCCGCGCATCCGGCCCGCGAAGAGCATATCCGTGCCTTCCGCAAGTACTGGCACGAGATGGTACCGCACGCCTATGAGGATAGCGTCGCCATCCTGGAAGGGCTGATCGCCGAAGGGCGCGACGTGACGATGCTCACCAATTTTGCCTCCGACACTTTTCGCGAGGCGCAGGCGCGCTTCCCCTTCCTCACCCTGCCGCGCGGCGTTACCGTTTCCGGCGACGTCGGCCTGATCAAGCCGGATATCGCCATCTACGAGACGCATACGAAAAGCTTCGGGCTCGATCCCAAGGCGACGATCTTCATCGACGATGCGCCGGCCAATGTCGAAGGCGCCAAGGAATTCGGCTGGAACGCGGTGCTGTTTTCGGGCGCTGAAAAACTGCGCAGCGATCTTGCCGCTTACGGCGTGAAGGTCTGAGACATGACTTTCGATCCGGCAGAGGAAATCGAGCGCTTCCACGCCGCCATCAACGCTCTCGATTTTCCCGCGATAGAGGCCTATTTCGCCGATGACTCGACCTATGTCTCGAACGGCGTCGGCAGCCTTGCCGGGCGGAGCGAGATCATGGCCGCCTTCCGGCGCTATTTCGACGACTATCCCGATCAGACGGCGGAGAATTCGCTTGTCGAAACGCTGACGCCGCTGTCCGGCCGGGCCGTCTGGTCGCTCCGCGCCACCCACAGCAAAACGGGCAAGCCGCTGGTCCGCGAGGGCGAGGAGACGATCACCTTCAATGAAGAGGGCCGCATTACCCGCGTCGAGGTCACCGACTACAAAGACTTCTGACTATTGGGATTGTAAAATCGAAGACGCCCGGGGGTTCGAGCCCCGGGCGCCTTGGCCTTCTTCCGCAACTGGAGGAAACCGGAAGAAGATTATTCGATCCCGCGAAGGGGGTGCTCAATCCACCTTTGCCAGATCACTGCGGATGACGGACCTCAAATCGTCGATCGGGCGCAGGGACTGCCCGTCTTCGAAATGCCAGAAGGTCCATCCGTTGCATGCATCGAGCCCCTGCACCTTGGCGCCCAGACGATGAATGGAGCCGGCCTCGCCGCCTGAGGCGACCGTGCCGTCGGCCCGCACGATGGCGCTGTAACGGCGCTTGGCGTCGGTCAGCACCTGACCGGGCTTGATGAGGCCGCTTTCGACAAGCACGTTGAAGGCGACGCGAACCTCGGCCTTCTTGCCGGTCATGACGGTCAGTTCCGCCTTGCCGAGCGGCTCAACGGCGGCGATGCGGGCCGATGCCGCATCGATATAATCCTGCTCGCGCTCAATGCCGACGAAGTGGCGGCCGAGACGCTTGGCGACGGCGCCCGTCGTTCCCGAACCGAAGAAGGGATCGAGCACGATATCGCCCGGCTTCGTCGAAGCCATGATGACCCGGGCAAGCAGCGCTTCCGGCTTCTGGGTCGGATGCACCTTCTTGCCGTCCTCGCCCTTGAGCCGCTCATTGCCGTTGCAGATCGGGAACAGCCAGTCCGAGCGCATCTGCACGTCGTCATTGGCGGCCTTCATCGCATCGTAATTGAAGGTATAGCCCTTGGCCTTGGCATTGGGGCTTGCCCAGATCATCGTCTCATGGGCGTTCTGGAAACGGCGGCCCTTGAAATTCGGCATCGGATTGGTCTTGCGCCAGATGATGTCGTTGAGGATCCAGAAGTTCAGATCCTGCAGCGTGGCGCCGACGCGGAAGATATTGTGGTAGGAGCCGATCACCCAGATCGAGCCTGATGGTTTCAAGACACGGCGGCAGGCGAGTAGCCAGGCGCGGGTGAAGGCGTCGTAGGCCTCGAAGGAGGCGAACTGGTCCCATTCATCATCGACCGCATCGACCAGCGACTGATCGGGACGGTGCAGCGTCCCGCCGAGCTGGAGGTTATAGGGCGGGTCGGCGAAGATCACGTCGACGGAGTGGGTGGGCAAGGCTTCAAGGGCGCTGACGCAATCGCCCTTGATGATCGTGTCAACCCAAGAATCCGGCCGGGAATCCGACTTGACGGAGGCCTTGAGGTCGGCAAGCGGAAAAACTGATGCCATTCTGATACTCACTCATACGCTGTACGCTTAACTCTCCGTTATGGTTACGCAACTTAGTTACCAAAGCCTGAAGGGGTGGCCGATTTCGGGAATTTATTCAGGACGGCGGCCAATCGACGGTGGCGATAGCCGCGACTGTCGAGGGCTAATGGTCGAACCGTTCTTTAAGGACGGTAGGTTTGACATAGAACTGCAAATAAATGAAAGTTCAAGTGGCAAGCTACAATCAGCGGTTTTCGTCTGGCGCTCACCCATAGCCGCCGTAAGATGCGTCCGTATATCCAGGAGCAGGCGGTTTGGGCGTGACAGTAACTTTGGCCAATACAATGGCGCGGGGCATAGCGTCGGGAGCGGTTTTGATGCTGGCGGGATGCGGCTTGCCACTCCATGAGACCGTCCAACCAGAGGCATCACTAACTGTGAGATCGGAGACGGGCACGCCGATCCAAGGGGCGCAGGTGAGGCTCAATATGCGCGCGATCCCCAGTGCCAAGCACGCGGTAGCCGTCGTGTTGACGGACACCGATGGGAGGGCCTCATTTCCTAAGGTGAAGGAGTGGCATACCAGATATCCGCTTATGATGCACGGAACGGTGGAATACCGATGGGCCTGGTGCGTTTCGAAGGCAGGTTATCAGGACCACGATGAAAGATGGTCTGCAGAATTTAAACCCTATGCGGTTGTGACCATGAAAGAAGGAAACTCAAGAGGCTGCCCGGACATGCGCAATCCCGGTGAACCGCGCGTAGTGGTCACCACGCGTCACGCCGCATCGTGAACCTCGCGGCTATCGGCCGGCGCCTCGTCGCGTTCGAACATGCCGTAATCGCGGACGACGCTGGCAATCCGCAGGCGGTAATCGGCGAAGATGCCGCTGCGGCCGGCTTGCTGGGCGGCCCGGTGGGCATCGAGGTTGCGCCATTTTTTGACGGCCTCCTCGTCGCGGAAGAAGGAGAGCGACAGCAGCTTGCCGCGGTTCGTCAGGCTCTCGAAACGTTCGATCGAGATGAAGCCGTCGATCTTTTCGAGTTCTGATCTGAGCTCGCCGGCGAGGTCGAGATATTTGTGGCGTTCGCCCATATAGGGCACGACTTCGAAGATGACGGCGATCATGGCAGCACCAGCTTGGCGTGAGGGGCGGAGACGTTTTTGAGGAAGATGCGGTCCTCCTTGAGGATGAAGCCTTCGCGCCTGGCGAATTCGTAATTGTCGCGGCCGAGCAGGTCGGCGGCCAGCCTGGCGCGATAGGCCTCGTAGGCGGCGAGGCTGTCGATGTTGTAGACGCCGTAAGCCGTCGTCGCCGATCCCTCGTGCGGGCCGAAATAGCCGATCAGGTCGGCGCCGTTCCGAGGGATTGCCTGGCCCCAGTTGCGGGCATATTCGGCAAAGGCCTCCTTCTTGAAGGGGTCGATCTCGTAGCGGATGAAGCAGGTGATCATCGGGTTCTCCTTTGTGCTTCCCCGTTTTCGCACATTGCCTGCCGACAATGCTTCGGTTACGATCGAACTATGAAGGAAGGCCCTGACATTGCACAAATCGGCGCGCTGATCGGCGATCCCGCCCGCGCCAACATGCTGGCGGCGCTGACAGGTGGCCGGGCGCTGACGGCGACCGAGCTTGCCGGCGTCGGCGGCATCACGCTGCAGACGGCGAGCACGCATCTTGCCAAGCTCGAAGCCGGCGGCCTGCTTGCCCAGCGCAAGCAGGGGCGTCACCGCTATTTCACGCTGGCCGACGAGGCCGTCGCCCGGCTGATCGAAAGCATGATGGGCTTTGCCGCCGGGCGCGGGCATCTGCGCCACCGGCCGGGGCCGAAGGAACCGGCATTGCGCAAGGCACGCATCTGCTACGATCATCTCGCCGGCGATTACGGCGTGCGCATGCTCGACAGCCTGATTGCCTCAGGCGCGATTGCAGCGATCGGCGACGGCCTGGCGCTGACGGAAAAGGGCGAAAGCGATCTCAAGCGCATCGGCATCGATGTCGGCGACCTCCGATCATCGCGCCGCCCGCTCTGCCGCTCCTGCCTCGACTGGAGCGAAAGACGGGCGCATCTTGCCGGCAGTCTCGGCAAGGCGCTGCTGTCGAACTTTCTCGACAAGGGCTGGGCCAGGCGCACCGCCGAAAGCCGCTCGATCACCTTTTCGCCGGAAGGCGACCGGCAGTTCCTGAGGCTGTTTCCGGCCGAGGCGTAGATGGTTGCGAAGCTGCAACCGAGCCAGCTTGGCCGGCGCTCGCTTGATGCCATCTGGCTAAATGATTCCCGCAAACAGCCCGCCTGCCGCTGCGGCTCGGACGAAGGTCCGAGGCCCTTCCGACTGAATGCCTAGCATAGGAACAGCCTGACCCAACCGAAGTTTGTCAGGGAACTGTCCATCCTCTCGATGCGGCAGTTGCTCAAAAACAAACGGAGGAATTTCACCATGATGAAGGTAACACATCTGGCACTGGCGGCGGCCCTTCTGGCTGGCACGGCGGCGTCCGGCTTCGCGCAATCGTCAAGCACGGTCGGAACCGGCGGATCAACGGCCGGCGGCGGAACTGCGAGCAGCACCGTCGGGACTGGTGGCAGCTCTGCCGGAGGCACCTGCCCGGACGGTACGACGACCTGCAAATCCGGCACGTCTTCGACGACCGCCACCGGCGGCTCATCGGCTGGCGGCGGCACGTCCAGCAGTACGGTCGGCACCGGCGGTTCGGCCGCGGGCTCGGGCGATGCGAACGCGGCATCGAGCGTCGGCACCGGGGCTTCGTCCGCGGACGGCGACAAGACGGGCAGCACGGTCGGCACCGGCAGCAGTGCGGCAGGCACCTCGCATGACAACCAGGGCAAGAAGGGCTGCGCGCCCGGCCAGGTCAAGAAGGATGCTCCCGGCACCGAGGACTGCAAATGATCCCGGCCGGCGCCCTTGGGGCGCCGGCCAAACCTTTGGGAGTAAACCAATGACCCGGTTTTCCACAATCGCACTCGCCGCTTCGCTCGCTCTGATCGCCGGCCCAACCCTGTCGGAGGAGATCAAGCTCGATGACGGAACGACCTGCACGATCGTTCAGTCACAGGCGGGTAATACGTCCACCACCGTGACGGCTGGCAATGGGCAGGTGTCTTCCTCGACCACAACAGGGAGCGGGGCGGCCGGCTCATCCTCGTCGTCCGCCTCTGCCGGCTCCTCGGCCGGATCCGGAAGCGTCGACAGCTTTTCCACCGCAAGCATCACCCGGCCTGACGGCACCGTGATCACGAAACGTTCGGACGGAACCTGTTCCGTCAGCAAGCCCACAAAATAGGAGACGGCTATGAAACCTATCAACCTCATCGCAGCCGCGTCCATCGCGCTGCTCGCGGCGAGCCCGGTCGCTTTTGCAGAGGAATGCACTGCTGCCGGAACCGTCGGAACGGCCGGAAGCGCTTCGGCCGGGGGCACATCCGCCAGCTCGGTCGGCACGGCAGGCGCCTGCCAGACCGACGGCGGCACGACATCCTCGATCGGATCGGGCGGAAGTGCGGCCACCACCGACGGCAAGGCGCAAAGCAAGACGCATATCAACGACAATGGCGACAAGCTGAAGGCGCAGACCAAGGCCCAGGCGGTCGATCAGGGGACGTTCAGCAAGTCCCGCACCAAGACCAGCACCGATGGCGACACGCTGCAGAGCACGACCCGCACCATGTCGCATGTGCCCGGCGAGAAGCCGGTCAAGAGTACCACCACCAATAAAATCATCCTGCCGGAGCAGTAGGTCAGAAGGGCTCGCTTCACTCGAACCGAGGCGAGCCCATGGCCTCTATGGGCCGGCGTCGAAGCGCTTCTGACATTATGCGCCCTCGTGAAGAGCCGACCCTGACCGTGTTCAGTTCATCGAGTGGAACGTCTCGAAAATAAGTGCCCTCAGCCAGCGATGAGCGGGATCAGCGTCCATGCGCGGGTGCCAGGCCTGAACGATGTTGAAACCCGGCACGGCGACCGGCAGGTCGAAGGTTCTGATCTCCCTCATCGCGGCGGATTTGCAATAAGACTTCGGAACCGAACCGATCAGATCGGATGAGGCTGCAACGGCGATCACCGCCGGGAAACTTGGCACGATCAGTCTGGCATCCCGATCCAAGCCCAGTTCGGCGAGCGCCCTGTCGACCGGACCGGCGTAGTCCGCCTGCGTCGAGAAAAGCACGTGGCCGCAGGCGGCATAGCGCTCGGCCGTTATCCGATCTGCGTCGAAGATCGGATGCCCCACCCTTGCAACGCCAACGAACCGATCCTCGAAGAGGCTCTGGCAACGCAGCTCGCCGCTGTCGCGCGGGAGCACACCGATATCCAGATCTATCGCCGCCTCCCGTAAAGCCTGAACGTCCTTGTCGGATCTCGGCGCAAAACGAAGCCTTATTCCCGGTGCAGCATTCGTCACTGCAGCGCTCAGATCCGCGGCGTAGAGAAGCACGAAGGCTTCATTGGCGCGGATCGTGAAGTGGCGCCGCACCTCCCGAATGTCGACGGTCGACGGCGGACTCAGCACAGCTTTCACAGCGTCTTTCAACAGATGCACGTCTTCGGCAATGGCCAGGGCATGGGGTGTCGCCACCATGCCGCGGCCTGCCGGCACCAGGATCGGATCACCGAGCGCAGTCCTCAAGCGTGACAGTGTCCGGCTCATGGCGGATGTGCTGAGGCCAAGGCGGCGTGCGGCAGCCGATACGCTTCGCTCGGCCAGCAAAGCGTCCAGCGCGACGAGAAGGTTCAGATCGAGATCAGACATGGCGCGATCCTACCAGACGTGGCGCCGCGCGCAACTGAGCATTGCTTCCGTTGCGTCTGGCGCAATGGGCCGGCTGGGATTAGCTAATCCCATCCCAGGCAACCGAGGATTTCCCATGTCTCTCAGCTACACCGCACCCGTTTCTCAAGAAGGTCTGGCATCGCCCCGACGCTATCTGGCGGTCGCCCTTCTGCTTCTGGCGGTTGTTCTCGTCGTATTGGATGGAGCGATCGCCAATGTCGCCTTGCCGTCGATTGCGCTCTCGCTGCAGGCGGAAGCGGATAACACCGTATGGGTCGTCTCGGCCTACCAGCTGGCAGTGCTCGTCGCCATTCTTCCATGTGGGGCGCTCGGCGAGATCTACGGCGCCCGGCGGGTCTTCCTGATCGGCGTCGCGCTGTTCACCGCGGCTTCCGCAGGCTGCGCCTTGGCGGACGACCTGCCCTTGCTGATCCTTGCGCGTTTCGCGCAGGGCCTTGGCGCGGGCGCGATCATGGCGCTGGCGATGATGAACCTGCGGCAGGCCTTGCCGCAACGCATGCTGGGCCCGATCATCGGCATCAATGCCATGGTCATCGCAATTTCCTCCGCCGCCGGCCCCGGAATTGCCGGCGCCATCCTTTCCGTCACGACCTGGCCTTGGCTGTTTGCCGTCAATATACCGCTCGGGGTCATCGTTCTCCTCGGCGGCGGCCTGCTCGGCCACGTTGAGGGCGCGAAGCGGAAGCTGAAGGCGAAGGCGTTGCTGGCCAATACGCTGATGTTCATCCTGTTCTTCTCAGGCGCCGACCGGATAGCCACCGCGCCGGTCAGCGGTGCCGCCCTCATCGCCGCCTCACTCGCCTGCCTGTTCGGCCTGCTGCGTCTGGAACGAAACAGTGACGTACCTCTGTTTCCCACGGACCTGTTGGCGGCGCCGGCATTCCGCATGGCGGTGATCGCCTCGATCTCCTGCTTCTGCGGACAGATGCTGAGCTACATCGCCCTGCCCTTCTACCTCCAACACAGGCTGCACATGACGCCGGTTCTGGCTGGTCTCTACATGATGCCCTGGCCTGCCGCGACCGCAATCATCGCGCCGATCTCGGGACGTCTGGCAAACCGGGTCAAGACGTCATGGCTTTGTGCAATCGGCGGGGCGCTTATGGCGCTTGGCCTTCTCGTGGCCGGTTTCACGCCGCCCGACCCGAGAGGTATCGGATTTCTCGTCGGCACGGTGATCGCCGGCCTCGGCTTCGGACTGTTCCAGACTCCCAACAACCGAATTCTGCTGCTTTCGGCACCGAAAGCCAGAAGCGGTGCGGCAGGCGCCATGCAAGGGACCGCGCGGCTTCTCGGCCAGACCCTGGGCGGGGTCTCGATGTCGATCATTTTCGCAACGCTGCCGTTATCGGCGGCGCTCGACTTCGCGGTCGCCATTGCAGCCGGCTGCACTGCCATCGCCGGCCTGGTCAGTCTGAGCCGGGCTCGTTACGAAGTGGCGGGGCAGCCTGCAGCGGCCTGAACTGCCCGCTTCATGGGCGTCCGGCGACAGTGGTTCCATCGAGCCGGTCGCCTGCCGCATCGCAGCCATGCTTGCGATCAGGTTGAGCTTTGGCCTGCCATCGTGTAAAGCCGCAGCATCCCCTGATTAGACCCGGATTTCCAGCAAGGCGTGAACATATGGACGGCTTCGACCTCATCATCTTCGACTGCGACGGCGTTCTGGTCGATTCCGAAATCATCGCCGCGGAGGTCGAATCCGCGCTGTTGACGGACGCCGGATATCCGATCAGCGTCGAGGAAATGGGCGAGCGTTTCGCCGGCATGACCTGGCACAATATCCTGCTGCAGGTCGAGCGCGAGGCCAGCATCCCGTTTTCCGCCTCCCTGCTTGATAAGTCCGAGAAGCTGCTCGACATGAGGCTGGCGAATGACGTCAAGGCGATCCCAGGCGTCGAATTCGCCGTCTCCCGGCTGCCGATGAAGCGCTGCATCTGCTCGAATTCGAGCACCAAGCGGCTCGACATGATGCTGGGCAAGGTCGGACTGAAGCCGCTGTTTGCACCCAACATCTTCTCCGCCAAGGATCTCGGCGCCGACCGCGTCAAGCCGAAGCCGGATATCTTCCTGCACGGCGCAAGCCGCATGGGCGTCTCGCCCGACAAAACTGTCGTCGTCGAGGATTCCGTGCACGGCGTGCATGCGGCGCGCGCCGCCGGCATGCGCGTCATCGGCTTTACCGGCGCCTCGCACAGCTACCCCGCCCACGCCGACAAGCTGACCGATGCCGGCGCCGAAACGGTGATCTCGCGCATGAACGACCTGCCGGGCGTGGTTGCCGCGCTGGCTGCCTGGGAAGGCGTGCTTTAGGGACCTGCGGTCATTGCGCGGGCAGGCTACGACCATCGCCCGCCGCCGCGGCCGGATGCTCTCCGGCCTCCCCTCGCTCCGTCGTGCTCTGCCTTAATCCGGAGCCTATGCAGCGGGCATTGCGTTAAGAGCGACGGCATCCATCTGCAAGAAAATTAGCGAGCCAAGTGCGAGGCTGTGGATCCCAGGTCAAGCCCTGGGATGACGGAGTGTGGTGTTGGCTTCGTTGCCAAACGCACCGCCGGCGCAACTTGTGAGGCGCTGTTTTTGCCGTCGCTCTATCGCGGCTGCTGAGCCGATGTCACCAGGCACCACATCTCCTCCGTCATCCCAGGGCTTGACCCTGGGATCCATGCGGCTGCCACCCCGTGAAGAGACACGGCATCCAATCCCAGGGAAATTAAAGAAGTCGAGTGCGGAGCTGTGGATCCCAGGGGCGGCGTTCGTCTCCGGCTCACGTCAAAACGACATCAGCAGCCAAATGCGAAACGTTGTCCGCCTCGATGACCCCGGAACAGATCGATGAGGCCGCCAGATGTTGCTCGAACCGGCCGGATCACGCGGCGGCCAGACCGCACTTTACCAGAAATAATCAGCTGCTCTTCTTGCTCTTCGCCGGCTGGGTGTCGAAGCCGATATTGACGCGCACCAACGCGCCGGCGCCGACCGGCATCTGGATGCCTTCCTTGCGGAAGATGACCTGCGTGCCCGGGGAGCCCGCAGGGATCTCGGTCGGGAACTTGGTGACCTCGGAATAGAGCACGTTCTCGCCATCGAGGATGGTGACGCGGACCGGCAGCGTCACCGGGCCGGGATTGCCGGCCGGGCCGGTGATGAGGCGCAGCTGGGCAACAACGGTCATCGTCAGGGCCGTGTCGTTCAGCGTGCATTGGCGGGTGTAGTCGCCGAAGGAGGCCTGGAAGACGATCTGCTGCGGGTCGTCCTTCTTGCCCTTGGCATAGGTGCGGAAGATCGCATCCTGGTCACGCAGGAAGATCTGCGGGCAGGCGCCCTGGACGACGGGAGCGACGGCGCCCTGGGCCGTCTTGGCGGTACCGATCGAGGGGTTGTTCGAGGAGGGATTGGCCGGCGCCAGCGGCATGATCTGGGCATTGCCGTTCGGCTGGGTCGGCGCCGCCTCCGGCTTGTTGTCGCCGCCGATGCCGAGCGAGTTGCAGCCGGCAAGCAGGGCAACGAAAGACGTGGAGATGATAAGACGCGAGACCTTGCCGAGCACTATGTTCCACCCTTTGCACAAGCGTTTCTTGGAGGGCCCCAGTCTTTTTCGCGAGGCCTTTCACGACGGTTTGCGATGGTCTATATCAGCGGCGCAAACAAAAATCGATTGGGTACGCGCCGTTTTGATGCACTTTTCGCCGCCGGATGCGGGCAACTTCAACAAGATAACGGCAATGGTATGGCCTGAGCGCAGCCCCTTGCCGGTTTCCGGCGGAACGGGCCACGGCTCGGCCCGGCCAAATTTCTTCCACCGATAGATCAAGGATGACCAACGTGGACTATATCTCGACCCGCGGCGAGGCCCCTGCCCTCGGTTTTTGCGACGCCCTTTTGACGGGATTGGCGCGCGATGGCGGGCTCTATGTTCCCCGGGAGTGGCCGCAGTTTTCGAAGAAAGAGATCCGCGCGCTGAGAGGCAAGACCTATCAGGAGATCGCCTTCACCATCCTGTCACCCTTTACCAATGGTGAGATCCCCGCGGCGACCTTCCGGGCGATGATCGACGAGGCCTACGCCACCTTCCGCCATCCGGCGATCGCCCCGCTCGTCCAGACCGGGCCGAACAGCTTCGTCATGGAGCTGTTCCACGGCACGACGCTCGCTTTCAAGGACGTGGCGATGCAGCTGCTTGCCCGGCTGATGGATTATGCGCTGGAAAAGCGCGGCGAGCGGGCGACGATCGTCGGCGCCACTTCGGGCGATACCGGCGGTGCGGCGATCGACGCTTTTGCCGGGCGCGAGCGCACCGATATCTTCATCCTCTTCCCGCACGGCAAGGTCTCGCCGGTGCAGCAGCGGCAGATGACGACCTCGACGGCCGCCAATGTTCATGCGCTGGCCGTCGAAGGCAATTTCGACGACTGCCAGAACCTCGTCAAGGCGATGTTCAACGACGCGGCCTTCCGTGACAAGGTCAGCCTGTCGGGCGTCAATTCGATCAACTGGGCGCGCATCATGGCCCAGATCGTCTATTATTTCACGACCGCCGTGGCACTCGGCGGGCCGGACCGGAAGATCTCGTTCACGGTGCCGACAGGCAATTTCGGCGATATCTTCGCCGGCTACTGCGCCAAGCGCATGGGCCTGCCGATCGACCGACTTGTCATCGCCACTAACGAAAACGACATTCTGACACGCACGCTGAAGACCGGCCGCTACGACATGAAGGCGGTCAAGGCAACGAGCTCGCCGTCGATGGACATCCAGATCTCCTCGAATTTCGAACGGCTGCTGTTCGAAGCCTATGGGCGCGACGCCTCGAAGGTGCGTGCTTCGATGGAAAGCCTCAGGCAATCCAATGGTTTCGAGATCAACGGGCAAGCGCTGAAGGCGATCCGCCGCGACTTCCGCGCCGGGCGCGCCAGCGAGAGCCAAGTCGCCGAGACGATCCGCAAGACCCATGCGGAAACCGGCTATCTCCTCGATCCGCATTCGGCGATCGGCGTCTTCGTCGCCGCCAAGAAAGAGAAGCCGAATACGCCGATGGTGACGCTTTCGACCGCACATCCGGCGAAATTTCCGGCCGCCGTAAAATCCGCTTGCGGTATTGACCCCGCGCTTCCGACGTGGCTTGCTGATCTGATGCACAGGGAGGAGCGTTTCCAGATCATCGAACCGGAGCTGAAAGCCGTTCAAACCTTTATCGGCAAACACGCCCGTGGCAAGACGACGGCAGGCGCAGAAAGATAGCCAATGACAGTTGAGTGCACCCGGCTGAAATCCGGGCTGACAGTAGTCACAGAAACGATGCCACACCTTGAGAGCGTTGCGCTCGGTGTCTGGATCAAATCGGGATCGCGCAACGAGACGGCAGACGAGCACGGCATCGCCCACCTGCTCGAACACATGGCCTTCAAGGGCACGGCGCGCCGCTCGGCCCGTGAGATCGCCGAGGAAATCGAGGATGTCGGCGGCGAGGTCAACGCCGCCACCTCGACCGAAACGACCTCCTATTACGCCCGCGTGCTGAAGGACCACGTGCCGCTCGCCGTCGACATCCTCGCCGACATTCTGACGGAATCGGCCTTCGAGGAGGAGGAACTGGAGCGCGAGAAGCAGGTGATCCTTCAGGAGATCAACGCCGCCAACGACACGCCCGATGACGTGGTGTTCGACAAGTTCTCGGAGGCCGCCTATCGCGACCAGACGCTCGGCCGAGCGATCCTCGGCACGCCGCAGACCGTCGTTTCCTTCACGCCGCAGCAGATCCGCACCTATCTCGGCCGCAACTATACAACCGACCGCATGTTCGTCGTGGCGACCGGCGCCGTCGATCATGAAGAATTTCTGCGCATGGTCGAAGATCGCTTCGCCAGCCTGCCGACCGCGCCGTCCGCCCCGCCGGTCATGGAAGCGGCGCGTTATGTCGGCGGCAGCGTGCGCGAACCGCGCGATCTGATGGATGCGCAGATCCTGCTCGGCTTCGAAGGCAAGCCCTATCATGCCCGCGATTTCTACTGCTCGCAGATTCTCGCCAATATCCTCGGCGGCGGCATGTCCTCGCGGCTGTTCCAGGAAGTACGCGAATTCCGCGGCCTCTGTTATTCGGTCTATGCCTTCCACTGGGGTTTTTCCGACACCGGCATCTTCGGCATTCATGCCGCGACCGGCGGCGAAAACCTGCCGGAGCTGGTGCCTGTGATCATCGACGAACTGCACAAGTCCGCCAATGAGATCCACCAGAAGGAAATCGAGCGCGCCCGCGCCCAGATCCGCGCCCAGCTGCTGATGGGCCAGGAGAGCCCGGCCGCCCGCGCCGGCCAGATCGCAAGGCAGATGATGCTCTATGGCCGGCCGATCTCCAATCCGGAGATGATGGAGAGGCTGGAGGGCATCACCATCGAGCGGCTGACCGATCTCGCCGGCCGACTGTTCTTCGACACCGTGCCGACGCTGTCGGCGATCGGGCCGCTGGAACAGCTCGCACCGATGGAAGACATCAAAGCCTCGCTTTCGGTCCCGGCGCCGAAGACGATGCAGGCAAGCCTCTGAGCCGCCGTCCGTCTGCCGGGAGTGATCGATGCCAAAATCGGTGTTTCGGTTCCTGTCGCGGCAGCAGGATGCGGTTGAGCTGGAGAATGATAGATATCTCCTGCGCCTGCCGCGCTATCAGGATTTCAACCAGTGGCACCGGCTGCGCTCCGAAAGCCGCAGGTTCCTGGAACCCTGGGAGCCGACCTGGCGGCGCGACGAGCTGACGGAGGGCGCCTACCGCGCCCGCGTCATCCGCGGCAAGCAGGAATATGCCTCCGGCCAGGCGATCCCGCTGTTCATCTTCCTCAAGGAAAGCCGCACCCTCGTCGGCGGCATCACCATCGGCTATATCAGAAGGGGTGCGGCACAAAGCTGCATGATCGGCTACTGGATGGGCGAACGCTACGCCGGCCAGGGGCATATGTACGCCGCGCTGCAACTGGTTATTCCTTATATCTTCTCCGGGCTTGAGTTGCACCGTATTGAAGCAGCCTGTATTCCAGATAACGCGCGCAGCATACGTCTGCTTGAAAAGGCCGGGTTTCAGCGGGAAGGCTATCTGCGCGGATATTTGAAGATCAACGGTCAGTGGCACGACCATGTGATGTTTTCACGGCTCGCCACCGATACGGATAAAGGCAGGATAACCGACAGCCGATGACCAGAGACCGCATGCTGCCCAAGTCACCGTCCGGACGAGTGATCGCGGTGATCGCAGCCCTTTTCCTGGCGGCCTTCGCCCTCATGGCGGGCGTGGTCCACGCGGCCGAACCGGTGAAGATTTCCCGTGACGATACCGCGCTCGATCTCACCGCGACGACCGAGATCTACGCCAACCAGGGCGAGGCCTTCCAGGTGTCGACCGCCGCCGGTGCCGACGGCATCCGTCGGCGCATCGAGGTCCGGGCGAGCTCGGAGAATCACCAGGGCGATTGGGCGGTATTCGCGCTTGCCAATGTCTCGGAGGAACAGCTGGAGCGCGTCATCGTCGCGCCGCATTTCCGTCTGGTCAATTCCAAGCTCTTCTGGCCGGATCTCGGCTCGCAGCGCATCATGGCGATCACGCCGAGCGAAGGTTTCGCGCTCGACCGGCAGCCGAGCGACGAGGCCGATGTCTTCCGCATCACGTTGAACCCCGGCGCCGTCATCACCTTCGTCGCGGAACTGTCGACGCCGGAGCTGCCGCAGATCTATCTCTGGGAACCGAACGCCTACAAGGACACGATCAACGCCTTCACGCTCTATCGCGGCATCGTGCTCGGCATTGCCGGCCTGCTCGCCGTTTTTCTCACCATCCTCTTCGTCGTCAAGGGCACCTCGATGCTGCCGGCAACCGCCGCACTCGCCTGGGCGGTGCTCGGCTATATCTGCGTCGACTTCGGCTTTCTCGGCAAGCTGATCAGCGTCGCCTCGGCCGACCAGCGAATATGGCGGGCCTGTGCGGAAGTGGCGCTCGCCTCGAGTTTCGTCATCTTCCTCTTCACCTATCTGAACCTCAATCGCTGGCATGCGCATCTCGGTTACGCCACCCTTGCCTGGGTGCTCGGTCTTGCCCTGCTCTTCGGCGTGGCGATCTACGATCCCTCGATTGCCGCCGGCATCGCCAGGCTGTCCTTCGCCCTGACGGCGGCGACCGGCCTGCTTTTGATCGTCTATCTCGGCTTCAACCGCTACGACCGCGCCATCCTCCTGGTGCCGGCCTGGGCGCTGACGCTCGTCTGGCTGTTCGGGGCGTGGCTGACCGTTACCGGCCGGCTCGACAACGACATCATCCAGCCGGCACTCGGCGGCGGCCTCGTGCTGATCGTGCTCCTGATCGGCTTCACCGTCATGCAGCACGCCTTTGCCGGCGGCGCCTTCCAGCAAGGGCTGTTTTCCGATCTCGAGCGGCAATCGCTGGCGCTGACCGGGTCCGGTGACATGGTGTGGGACTGGGACGTGGCGCGCGACCGCGTCGTCACCATTCCCGACGTCTCGGTCAAGCTCGGCCTTTCCCCCGGCGCCATGCATGGGGCGGCGCGCAACTGGCTGCCGCGGCTGCATCCCGACGACCGCGACCGCTTCCGCGCCACGCTCGACGTGCTGCTCGAACACCGGCGCGGCCGGCTCAATCACGAATTCCGCATCCGCGCCGAGGACGGGCATTTCCACTGGCTGTTGATCCGCGCCCGGCCGGTGCTCGGCTCCAATGGCGAGATCATCCGCTGCGTCGGCACGATCGTCGATGTCACCGAGCAGAAGAACTCCGTCGAGCGGCTGTTGCACGACGCACTGCACGACAATCTGACCGGCCTGCCGAACCGGCAGGTCTTCCTCGACCGGCTGCAGGCGGTGTTGGCGCTGGCGCCCGGCGGCGACACGCTGCGCCCGACCGTGATGGTGATCGACATCGACCGCTACAAGCTGGTCAATGATTCACTCGGGGTTGCCGCCGGCGACAACATCCTCATTGCCCTGACCCGGCGCTTGCGCCGGCTGATGAAGCCGCAGGACACGCTGGCGCGGCTGGCCGGCGACCAGTTCGGCCTCATTCTGGTGTCCGAGCACAATCCGGCCAAGGTCGCCGATTTCGCCGATGCGATCAGCAAGGCGATCATGGTGCCGATCAACTTCTCCAGTCGCGAGATCATCCTGACGGCCTCGATCGGGCTCGCCTCCTGGGTGGATCGGCAGGAGAGCGCCAGCGGCCTGCTCAGCGACGCCGAGCTTGCCATGTACCGGGCAAAACGGGCCGGCGGCAACCGCGTCGAACCGTTCCAGCCGGCCTTCCGCGACTTCGGCACCGACCGGCTGCAGCTCGAAACCGATCTGCGCCGCGCCATCGAGCGCAAGGAATTGTCGATGGTCTACCAGCCGATCGCCCGGCTGGAGGATGTCGAGATCGCCGGCTTCGAAGCGCTGATGCGCTGGGAACATCCCAAGCGCGGCAATATCCCGCCCTCCGAATTCATCCCGATCGCCGAGGCCTCCGATCTCATCGGCCCGCTCGGCATGTTCGCGCTGGAACAGGCGACCAACGACCTGATGAGCTGGCAGACCCAGACCGGCGAATTGCCGATCTTCGTGTCGATCAATCTGTCAAGCGTGCAGTTGCTCAACAACGAGCTCTATGACGACGTGCGTTCGGTTCTCGCCAAGACCCATTGCGCACCCTCGCGGCTCAAGCTGGAACTGACGGAATCCATGGTGATGGAAAATCCGGAACAGGCCCGCCTGGTGCTGCAGAAGCTGAAAGAAGCCGGCATTGGCCTGGCGCTCGACGATTTCGGCACCGGCTATTCCTCGCTTGCCTATCTCACCCGCTTCCCCTTCGAGACGATCAAGCTCGACAAGGCGCTGGTGCGCGACAGCAGCGACAAGAAGGCGACCGTGCTCCGCTCGGTCATAGCAATGGCGCGCGAGCTGGAGATGAAGGTGGTGGCCGAAGGCATCGAATCCAACGAGGATGCGATCGAGCTCGCCAAGATGGGCTGCAGCTACGGACAAAGCTATCTGTTCGGGCCGCCGATCCCGTCGGAATCGGTGCTGCGGCTGCTGCGCGACCGGTTTCCGCTGACAAAAAGGGCCTGAGCGCCGGCGAACCGGGCTTAACCGGTCTCCCGCCTGCGCGGCGCGCCTCTCACCCACGATTGGTGATTGACCAACGACCGGCGATGTGCGCCTCTTTCCTATCGCATAAGGACAATTCGATGCTCAAATTTCTGCTCGCCCTTTCAGTCGGCGCCCTGTTCGTCTCGCCGGCGCAGGCGACCGACCTCTATCCCGCCACCAAGGCCTGCGTGCCGGGCAAACCCCATTGCGAGCGATGGACGGCGGAGTTCGAGAGATCGCTGGCGCTGGCGCAGAAGGGCGATCACGTCGCCCAGCAGACCGTGGCCTTCTGCCTGTCCACCGGCTGCCACGGCGCCGTCGCCATCGACAGGGTCGCCTCCTGCAGCTGGTACCTCGTCATCGTCAATTCGGGTACAGTGACGGTGCTTGACCGCTCCAATCTCAGAAACACCTGCCGGCCGATGACGCCGGCGCAGAAGGATGAAGCCCGCGCCTTGTCCGGCGAACTCATCCGCAAGCTCTACAATCGCGCACCTGTTGCAAGCGACCAGATGTAAGCTCTCCGGACGGCAGCGTCCGGGGTGACGATAAATCTGATTGCCCTCCCGGCTTTCGCCGCTATTCTGCCGGCAACGACAATCGGGAGGACCACTGATGATCCTGCACTGCGTGTTCCTGCGGCTGAAGACCGCGATGACGATCGACGACAAGCAGGCGCTGTTTGCCGCGATCGTCGCGCTGAAACAGGTCATTCCCGGCATCGTGGATATCAAATACGGGCCAAATGTCTCGCCCGAGGGGCTGCATGGCGGCTTCGTCGACGGCTTTGCCGTCACCTTCGAAAGCGCCGAAGCCCGGGATGCCTATCTCATCCATCCCGAACATGTGGCAGTCGGCGAGCGCATCGTCTCCTCGACGGATGGAGGCCTCGCCGGCATCCTGGTTTTTGACCTCAATATTTGAGGCGCAACTGGACGGCTGGGCGATGCATCAGGAAATCCGGCTTTTTGGCGCGATCGCTGTCCGACCCGCCGTCCTTGCTCTCATCCCCCGGTTCGAAACGGCCACAGGTTTGGCTGTTGCGGCCAGGTGGGAGGTCAATCCCACGGTCAAGAAGCAGATCGAGGCCGGCGAGCCTTTCGACCTCGTCATCATCAACCCTGATATGGTTGAGGCGCTGACCGCCTCTGGAAAAGTCAAGGCGGGAAGCCAGGTGGCGTTCGGCAGAATCGGGATGGGTGTGGCGGCCAAGGCAGGCAGCCGACCGCTCGACATCGGATCGACAGAAGCATTCAAGCAAACTTTGAAGGACGCGAGATCCATCGCCTATGCCAGTGACGGAACCAGCGGCCGCCATTTCTCTGCCTTGTTGGATCGGCTGGGAATAGCAGATGAGGTAAAGCCCCGGCTCGTCGCCGCGCCTGGAGGGCAGACAGCGTCGGCCGTCGGTCGTGGGGAGGCCGAGTTGGCCGTCGTCCCCATGACCTCAATTCTCGCTGCCGCGCCCGACGTCATGCTTGTCGGCCGGTTTCCGGCAGAGCTTCAAAGTTACATCGACTTTGACGTGGGCATCGGCGCCGATTCCAGCGACGCGGAAGCCGCCAGCCAGCTTTGGGAATTTCTGGTATCGGCAGCCGCGGATGAGGTTCTGGCGGCCAAGGGCGTCGAGCGACGCCACAAGCCTGTTTGACAGGGGAGCATGACGCCGAGGCGGACCTCGGCATCATGCTTTTCACCATCCGATCGGCTGTCAGCTCGATTTCGCCATGGCGGCGGCAAGCCGGTCGACATTGTAGCGGAACATTTTCTCGTAGGTCGGCGCCGGTCCCTGGGCGTCGGACAGCGATTCGACATAGAGCTCACCGCCGGGTTCCGCGCCCGTTGCCTTGGCGACCTGCTTGACCAGGCGCGGATCGTTGGAATTTTCGAAGAAATAGGCCTTCACGTGCTCGCTCCTGATCTGTTCGATCAGCTTGGCGACGTCGGCGGCCGAGGCCTCGCTCTCGGTGGACAGGCCGAGCGGTGCCAGGAAGCTCACCTTGTATTCGCGGCCGAAATAGCCGAAGGCATCGTGGCTCGTCAGCACCTTGCGGCGGTCCTCGGCGATCGTATCGAATTTCGAATGGGCGTAGGCGTTCAGCTCATCCAGCTTCTGCGTATATTTTTCGGCATTGGCCTTGAAGGCGGCGGCGTCGGCGGGATCGGCCGATGACAGCGCCTTTTCGATATTGGCGACCCAGACCTTGACGTTGACAGGGCTGTTCCAGACATGCGGATCGGTGATGGTCTTGCCGTCCTCTTCCATGGTGCGGGTGCTGATGCCTTCGGAAACCGTCACCGGCTTGCCCTTGTAGCCGGAGGCGGTGATCAGCCGGTCCATCCAGCCTTCCAGCCCTTCGCCGCTGACGAAAGTGACTTCAGCCGCCTTCAAATTCTTCGCGTCGGCCGGCGACGGCTCGAATTCATGCGGGTCGCCGTTCGGCCCAACGAGGCTTGTGACATGAACATGGTCGCCACCGACCTGTTTCACGACATCGGCAAGCACGGTGAAGGACGCCACAACCTTCAGCGTTTCGGCCGAAGCGGGGGCGGTCGACAGCGCCATCAGCGCGGGCAGTACGGCGGCGGAGAGAAGCAGTCTGCGCGAAATCATCGAAGTCTCCTTGAAATCAGCCCTTCAGATGCGGGCGGGGAAAGAAGCGCCGGGCGATGCCGGAGGGCGCGAAGAGGATTGAAAAGGCGTAGATCAGCGCCGCCGTCATGATGATCGTCGGGCCGGAGGCGAGTTCCAGATGGTAGGAAGCGATCAGGCCGAGATAGCCGGAGGCGGCCGCACTGGCGGTGGCAATCAGCATCATCACGGCCAAGCTGCGCGACCAGAGCTGGGCGATGGCCGCCGGCAGCATCATCAGGCCGACCGCCATCAGCGTGCCGAGCGCCTGGAAGCTGGCGACGAGGTTCAGCACCACGAGCAGCAGGAAGAGGACGTGATAGACCGGCCCGCGCCCGCCGACGGCTCTCAAGAAACCCGGGTCGAAGCATTCGGCCACCAGCGGCCGGTAGATTGCGGCGAGGATGAGAAGCGTCATCGAGGTGATCGCGCCGATCTGATAAAGTGCCGGTGCATCGATCGCCAGGATGGTGCCGAAGAGCACGTGCAGCAGATCGATGTTCGAGCCGCGCAGCGAGACGATCAGCACGCCGAGGGCCAGCGAAGCGAGATAGAAGCTCGCAAAGCTCGCATCCTCGCGCAGCACGGTCATGCGGCTGACGGCGCCGGACAGCAGCGCCACCGACAGGCCGGCGACAAGGCCGCCGAGGCCCATCGCCGTCAGCGACAGCGAGCCGGCGACGAGATAACCGATCGCCGCCCCCGGCAGCACCGCATGGCTCATGGCGTCGCCCATCAGGCTCATGCGCCGCAGCATCAGGAAGACGCCGATCGGCCCCGAACCGAGCCCGAGGCAGAGGCAAGCGACAAGAGCGCGGCGCATGAAACCGAAATCGGCAAAGGGCGCGAGGAAGAGATCGTAGGTCGTCATGCCGCCGGCTCCTCCTGCGGGGCACAGGCCGCCGCATCCTCATCCCAGCGCTCGGCCATGGCGCGGGCCTTCATGAGATTGGCGGACGACATGACATCGCCGGTCGGCCCCCATCCCACAAGCTCGCGGGCGAGCAGCAGGGTCTGAGGGAAGTGCGTCCGGACGAGCTCGAAATCATGCAGCACGGCGATGACCGTGCGGCCCTCGCCGTGCCAGCGGGAAACGATGTCGAGGAGATCCCGGGTCGTGCGGGCATCGATTGCCGTAAACGGCTCGTCGAGCAGGATGACGCCGGCATCCTGCAAGAGCAGGCGGGCAAAGAGCACGCGCTGGAACTGGCCGGCCGAGAGCGAGCCGACATGGCGCCTGCCGAAGCCTTCGAGACCGACGGCGGCGAGCGCCTCGCCCGCCTTTTTGACATCGGCGGGTGCCACGCGGCCGAAGGCTCCGCTCGCCTTCCAGGCGCCGAGCATGACGGTGTCGATGACCGAGATCGGGAAACGCCGATCGATCTCGGCCGCCTGCGGGAGATAACCGAATTCCGCCCGCACCAGCCGGTGCTCGATCCTGCCCTCGGCCGGGCGAAGCTCGCCCATGATCGCCTTCAGCAGCGTCGACTTGCCCGCCCCATTCGGCCCGGCAATCGCCGTCAGGCTGCCCGGCGCAAAGGCGCCGGAGAGATGATGGACGGCCGGGTGGCGATCATAGGCGACCGTGAGATCATCGAGACGGATCAAAGGCGTCATGGCAGCAGAACCGCCCAGTGAATGGCTAGCCAGAGCGCGGCAATGACCAGCGAGATGCCGATCACCCGGGATAAGGCCGATTGTCCCAGCAGGCTGATGGAGGGGCGATCGGGGCTTGAGGGCATGGCTCATCCTGATGATGTAATAACATTACACGTTATGTTATAACGATTGCGGCGAGATTGAGGCGGGAGGACCGGCCTTCTTGTCACAGGGGTGGTCGGTGGATTCCAGGCTCAAGGCCTGGAATGACGGAGTTTTAGGAGGGCCATTGGCAGGAAGCGGAACGAAGCGGCGATTGCGTCACCATCGCTGGATTTGCCACAAGCTCACCCCACCCTCCGTCGTCCTCGGGCTTGACCCGAGGATTCAGGCGGCCTCATCGGCTGTGGCCATGGATTCCAGGCTCAAGGCCTGGAATGACGGAGATTGAGGAGGGCCAGCGGCAAGAGGCGCAACGCCGCTGCTATTGCCTCACCGTCGCTGGTTTTGCCACAGAGCTTACCCCGCCCTCCGTCGTCCTCGGGCTTGACCCGAGGACCCATGCCGGCCTCGCCGACTGCGGCCGTGGATCCCAGGCTCAAGGCCTGGGATGACGGAGGTTGGGAGCACGTTGCTGCCAGACCAGCCGGCGATTCGACCTATCGAAAACTCAGAGCAGCTCCAGCATCGCAGCCGCACCCGAGACCGTTGCCTGGCCGGGGCTTTCCTCGACGTTGAGAGCTTTCACGACGCCATTTTCGACCAGCATCGAATAGCGCTTGGAGCGCAGGCCGAGGCCGCCGGCGGAGAGGTCGGCTTCGAGGCCGACGGCCGTGGTGAAGCCGGCGTCCCAATCCGCGAGGAAGTGGATCTTGCCGAGGCCGCCGGAGGATTGCGCCCAGGCGCCCATGACGTGCCAGTCGTTGACGGCGAGAACGGCGATGTCGTCGATGCCCTTGGCGAGGATGGTGTCGCGGTTTTCGAGGTAACCCGGCAGGTGGTTCAGCGAGCAGGTGGGGGTGAAGGCGCCCGGCACGCCAAAGAGCACGACGCGCTTGCCGGCGAAGAGCTGATCGGTGGTGATTTCGACCGGGCCGTCGGCGGTCTTTTCCTTGAAGGTGGCGGCAGGAAGCTTGTCGCCGATCGCGATGGTCATGGGTTTTCTCCTTTGTTCTGTTTTTGCGGCGGATGCCGGCCTGGCGGGCGCCGCGAGAAGATCGCAGGCGACTATAGGTGCCGGTCAGTCAAAGGCAAGCGTGGTCTCCATCGCCCGGTCACCATCGATGACAAGCACGCTCCAGCGCTTGCCGGATGGGTCATAATCCTTCGGCAGCTTGCCGATTGCAATGTCGGTCTTAAAGGCTGCGCCGTCGCGTTTGCCGCCGACCTGCTTGGTGAAAGCGTAGCCGCTCGGGCCGGTGACGATGATATCGGGCGCGCCGCCGCTCCCCCCGCCCGGCAGGGTGAGCGTCAGCGACAGCGTCTTCCTGTCGGACGACATGGCGTACGCCGCAACCTTGAAATCGGCCGAAGGCGGCTTCGGCAAGGCCGCATCGGCGGCCGCAAGGATCGCCTCTTCCTGCGGCTGCGACTGCTTGGCCGGGCCGAGCTTCACTGCCAAATTCGCCTGGAAGGGGATGCAGATGTCCTTGCAGATGCCGATGAAGGCCGTCGCGTCGATCGCGACCGGGCCGTTACCGGCGACGTTCAGCGATAATGGCAGCGTCACCGGCGCGTCATAGGCGATATCCTCGATACCGCCCTTGAAAAAATGCTTGGGAACGGGATAGCCGATGGCATCGAGCGCCACGCCGCTTTCCGGGGCGATGGTGACGAGAGGCGGGATGCCGCTGTTGCCGGGCTCGCGCCAATAGGTGATCCAACCGGGTTTCGGCTCGATCTGCAGGCCGGCACGGATTTTGCCGCCGGCATCGGGTGCCAGCGCCACGAGGCGCATGCGGCCGCCCTCGGCCTCGGCCCAGGCGCTCATTTCCGCCTGCGCGGAACAAAACGGGGCGAAGGCTGCGACGAGCGAAATGGCCGCCATGAAAAGCCGGCGCGGTGCCAAAGAAATAATCATCATGGAACAAAGGTTTACCGAAAGTGCCGTTTGGCCGCCAGAAGCGGCGGCCACATAATCTTCATTTTCAGTTGATTGATTGGTGACATTGGCCCATCCTTCTCTTGTCGGGGCCTTTGGTGCGGTCTGGCAGCAGGAGGAACAATGTCCTTATCGACGCTGAAGAACAGACGGGAACGTGGCTTCTTCGATGGCCAGTTCCTCATCGCCATGCCGGGCATGGAAGACCGCAATTTTGCGCGCACCGTGATTTACATCTGCGCGCATTCGGATGCCGGCGCCATGGGCTTCGTCATCAACCGGCCGCAGAGCCTCACCTTCACCGATGTGCTGCTGCATCTCGACATGATCAAGCAGGAAGAGCCGATCGTGCTGCCGCAGCGCGCCCGCGACTTCCCGATCCAGACCGGCGGCCCAGTGGAAAGCGGCCGCGGCTTCGTGCTGCATTCGGACGATTATGCCAGCGACTCCTCGATCCCGGTCAGCGACGACATCTGCCTGACGGCGACGCTCGACATCGTGCGCGCCATCTCCAAGGGTGCCGGGCCGAAGCGGGCGACGATGCTGCTCGGCTATTCCTCCTGGGGGGCCGGCCAGCTCGAAAACGAGGTCGCCAACAATGGCTGGCTCACCTGCCCGGCCAATGAAGAACTGATCTTCGACCGCAGCCTCGAGGACAAATACGAGCGGGCGCTCGCCGGCATGGGCGTGACCGCCGCCATGCTTTCGGCCGAGGCCGGACACGCCTGACATCAGGCGGCGGCGGGCTTGACGCGCGCTGGAACGAATAGCCGCAAGTGACGTTTCCTTCCGGCGCGGACGAGAGGTCCGACGCCGACCAAGGAGACATCACCTATGGGTAGCACCAGCGACAAGATTTCAGGCAAGACCAACGAAATTGCCGGCAAGACGAAACAGGCCGTCGGCAAGGCCACCGGCAATCGCGACATGCAGGCCAAGGGCGCCGTCCAGGAGGCCAAAGGCAAGGGACAGGTCGCAACCGGCAAGGTCAAGGACAAGCTCAAGGGCGCCGTCGACCGGCTCTGAACCACAAGCGCATCCTTGATGAACCATGCCTGCTGCGCTTCGCGCGGCGGGCATTTTTCATCCGCCCTGCTTTGCTGAGATCAATACGATGAAGCTTTTCGCCTGCGACAATTGCGATCAAGTCGTCCATTTCGACAACCGCCACTGCGTGCGCTGCAATCATCGCCTGGGTTTCCTGCCCGGCGATCTCGCCATGCATGCGCTGGAGCCGCGCGACGAGACGGTCTGGCAGCTCGTGTCCAATCCCGAGCGGCAGGTGCGCTTCTGCGCCAATGCCGGGCTCGACATCTGCAACTGGCTGGTGGAGGGCGACAGCGACAGCGAGTTCTGCGCCGCCTGCCGCCATAACCGGCTGGTGCCCAACACCGATACTGAGGACGGCATCGGCCGCTGGCGGCGCATCGGTCAGGCGCAGCGCCATCTTTTCTATTCGCTGTTGCGCTGGAAGCTGCCGCATCCCGACCGTGCGGAAGATCCGCAGGGCGGGCTCGTCTTCGATTTCCTCGAGGATTCGCTGCAGGGCAACGGCAATGTCGTGCCTGCCATGACCGGCCATGAGGAAGGCCTGATCACCATCCGCGCGGCGGAAGCCGACGATGCGACGCGCGAACAGGCGCGCAGCTCGATGAACGAACCCTATCGCACGCTGCTCGGCCATTTCCGCCACGAGGCCGGCCATTTCATCTGGAACAAGCTGGTGCGCGACCAGAACGACCTCGACAATTTCCGCACCGTCTTCGGTGACGAGCGGCAGGATTATCTAGTGGCCCTCCAGAAACACTATGCCGCCGGCCCGCCCCTGGGATGGCAGGATAATTTCATCAGCGCCTATGCTTCGTCACATCCCTGGGAGGATTTCGCCGAATGCTTCGCACATTACCTCCATATCGTCGATACGCTGGAAACCGCCCGCGCCTTCGGCATCGCCATCGATCCGCGCGGACATGAAGAAATAGCAGGCGAGGTCGATTTCATCCCCTATCGGGCAAAAAACGCCGAGCAGCTGGTCAGCGCCTGGGTGCCCCTCAGCCTGGCGATCAACGCCATCCAGCGCAGCATGGGCCAGCCGGACTCCTACCCGTTCGTGCTCTCTTCGCCCGTTGTGGCCAAGCTCGAATATCTGCATCGGCTGATCCAGGGAGCGGCGGTGGCGCCGCGGCAGTGAGATGCAAAGCCTGTCCGACCCACTTCCGTGCTCGTCATTAGGATGAGCAAGCGGGGATCCGCCTCCGCCCATTGTTGGTCTTCGGGGGCGAATTGGCTGGGACGTCACCACACATTCCGTCATCCTCGGCCTTGAGCCGAGGATCCACGCCCCTGCTGGTGGGTGTCGGCGTGGATGCTCGGGTCAAGCCCGAGCATCACGGAGATTGGGTTGGACCGACGGCACATTCATGCCGCGAGCGCTAGGATAGCGATAGGTGCGAGGCGGCAAAACCACACACCCTTAAAACGAAACCGCCTTGCGCTTCTTGAACGGCTCCATGCCGCGGCGCGCAAGCTCATCGGCACGTTCGTTCTCGGGATGGCCGGCGTGGCCCTTGACCCAGTGGAGCGTCACCTTGTGGCGGTTGCGGGCTTCTTCCAGGGCCTGCCAGAGTTCGGCATTCTTCACCGGCTTCTTGTCCGATGTCTTCCAGCCGTTTTTCTTCCAGCCGAAAATCCACTTGGAGATGCCGTCCTTGACATAGGCGCTGTCGGTATAAAGATCGACCTCGCAAGGGGTCTTCAGCGCCTGCAGGGCGGAGATCGCCGCCAGCAGTTCCATGCGGTTGTTGGTGGTGTCCGCCTCGCCGCCGCAAAGCTCCTTTTCGACGTCGCCATAACGCAGCACGGCGCCCCAGCCGCCGGGGCCGGGATTGCCGGAGCATGCGCCGTCGGTGAAGATATCGACGTGTTTCATAGGCTCAATCCGTATTCGGCGGCCGAGCCGATCTGGCGGTGGAAGCGCAGCTTGCGCAGATATTCGAGCGGGTCCTTCTTGGTGACCATGGCGCCCTCGGGCGTCGTCAGCCAATCATAGAGCCGCGTCAGGAAGAACCGCAGCGCGGACCCACGCGACAGCACCGGCAAAGCGGCGATCTCTTCGCCGCTCAAAGGACGCACGCTCTGGTAACCCTCGAGCATCGCCGTGCCCTTGGTGATGTTGTACGCGCCGTCCTTTTCGAAGCACCAGGCATTCAGGCAGATTGAAACGTCATAGGCGAGCAGGTCGTTGCAGGCGAAATAGAAGTCGATCAGGCCCGAGAGCTGATCACCAAGGAAGAAGACGTTGTCGGGAAAGAGGTCGGCGTGGATGACGCCGGCCGGCAAACCCTTCGGCCAGGCGGCAGCGAGGAAATCGAGTTCGCTGCGGATCTCATCCTGCAGGCCGGGCTCGACCTCATCGGCGCGCGCCTCGGATTTTTCCCAGAGCGTCCGCCAGCCGTCGAGCGACAGTGCGTTCGGGCGCTTCAGCTCAAAACCGGCACCTGCCACATGCATTTGGGCGAGCGCCCGGCCGACCTCGCGGCAATGTTTCGCCTCCGGCTTTCGCAGCCACATGCCTTCGAGGAAGGAAATCAGCGCCGCCGGGCGGCCGGAGAGCGAGCCGAGCAGCGCGCCGTCGCGGCGCGGCAGCGGCAATGGGCAGGAGAGGCCGCGGGCGGCAAGATGCTGCATCAGGCCGAGGAAGAACGGCAGGTCGCTCTTTTCCACGCGCTTCTCATAGAGCGTCAGGATCAGCGGTTCCTTGGAGGTGTGCAGCAGGAAATTGGAATTTTCCACACCTTCGGCGATGCCCTTGTAGGAGAGCAGGCTTCCTGCGTCATATTCGGTCAGGAACCATTTCAAATCGTCTTCGGCGATATCGGTATAGACTGCCAAGTGAGGTCTCGTCTTGTTTATGGATGGTGGCTGGCCGGGGCCGCGATGACGGCCTAGCCGTTGACGAAGGCCATGTCGGCCGCCGTCAGCTCGATGCTGCGCAATTCGCGGTTGACCAGAAAATTCTCGGTTTCCTGCACCGTTTCGGCCAGTTCGACACGGGCGTCGAAGCGGGCGCGGAACGCCTCGATGATCTCGTTGACGATGACCTCGGGGGCGGAGGCGCCGGCGGAAAGGCCGAGCGTCGAGATCGCGCCGATCTCGTCCCAGTCGAGTTCGGCGGCGCGCTGTACGAGGATCGATTTCTTCGCCCCTGCCCGCAGCGCCACTTCTACCAAGCGCTTGGAATTGGAGGAATTCGGCGCCCCGACGATGATGAAGAGATCGCAGCCGGGGGCCGCCTGCTTCACCACTTCCTGGCGGTTGGTCGTCGCATAACAGATCGAATCGGCCGCCGGCGCGGTCAGATTGGGAAAACGCTCGTGCAGGCGGGCGATGACGCCGGCGGTGTCGTCGACCGAGAGCGTCGTCTGCGTGACATAGCCTAGATTGTCCGGATCGGCGGGCGCATAGGCGTCGGCATCCTCGATCGTCTCGATCAGCGAGACCGATCCCTCCGGCAGCTGGCCCATGGTGCCGATCACCTCGGGGTGGCCGGCATGGCCGATCAGGACGACGTGGCGGCCGAGGCGATTATGGCGCATCGCCTGCTTGTGGACCTTGGAAACCAGCGGACAGGTGGCGTCGAGATAGAAGAGGTTGCGGTTTACCGCATCCTCCGGCACGGATTTGGGCACGCCATGGGCGGAGAAGACGACCGGCTGGGCGCGATGCTCGGCCGGGATCTCGTCCAGCTCCTCGACGAAGACGGCGCCCTTGGCCTCCAGCCCCTCGACGACATAACGGTTGTGGACGATCTCGTGGCGCACATAGACCGGCGCGCCATAGGATTTCAGCGCCAGCACGACGATCTGGATGGCGCGGTCGACGCCGGCGCAGAAGCCGCGCGGCCCGCAGAGCCTGATCGTCAAGGGAGGTTTCGCCGCAATATTCATGTCTGTTCCGGATTGAGAGGGTAAGGGACCTCTAGCCCAATATGGCCAAGAATTGAAGCGATACTATTGCCGAGGCGACTTCCCTGACTTGCGGAACCAGGAGATCGCCACCACGACGACGAGCACGGCGGCCAGGCCGTACCAGGTCAGGGCATATTGCAGATGGTCGTTCGGCAGATCGACCTGGGTGACGCCGCCGATCGGCAGGCCGGCCGGATTGGGGGTGGAATCGGCATCGACGAAGAAGGGAAGGACACGCGCCTTGTCCAGCCCGACGCTCTCGGCCATGACGTCGAGGTCCTTCCAGTAGAAGATGTTCTTGGCGACGTCATTGTCGGGCACCAGCGAGGAGGGCTTGCCCGGAAGTTTTCCCCGCGCCAGGCCGGTGACGGTCTGCTGATCCGTCAGCTGGCCCTGCACGCGCATTTCCGGCTCCTTGTTCTCATAGGGAACGAAGCCGCGATTGACGAAGAGGACGCGCCCGTCGGCAAGCTCGAGCGGGGTATAGACGTAAAAGCCGGTCTGGCCGCGCCAGGTGGCGAAGAAGTGACGCTCCTTGTTGTTGATGTAGCGGCCGGTGGCGGTGACCTTGCGGTATTCGATATCGCCGCCGGATGCCGCCATCGCCTCGATGTCGGACAGCGGCGCCGGGGCGGCAGCCTGGCGCGTGGCAATATCGGCGAGCAGGCCCTCTTTCCAGTGGAGGCGCTCGAGCTGCCAGGTGCCGAGCGAAATCAGGATTGCAAGCGCAATCAGCACCAGCATGCCTGTTATCACGGGCAGCCGGCGGCGCGGCATTACATGCTCTGCTTCAGTCACTCAGGCGTCCCTCGCGGGCATTGTGGCGGTATTGCATGGCGATCAGGATGCCCTTGAACCAGCGCAACGTCATGAGAGACAGGATGATCGTCAGCGGCGCGAACAGCAGGATATGAACCCAGATCGGCGGGCCGTAATTCACCTGCAGCCATAGCACCATGCCGATGATGATAAAGCCGACGATAAGGATGACGAAGACGGCCGGACCGTCGCCGGAATCGGCGAAGGCGTAATCGAGACCGCAGGATGCGCAACGCGGCTTCAGGCCGAGCAGGCCATCGAAGAGCTTGCCTTGGCCGCAGCGCGGGCAGCAGCCCTTGATGCCCGTTTTAACCGGGTCGACAGGGGGAAAATGCGCGCTGTCCTCGTTCATGCCATTCCTTCTGACAATTCCATGCTGCCTTAACTCTCCCATAAAGTATTCGCATCCCGAATGGAAATGCCCGCGCGGCCTCCCTCAGCGATTCGCGCCAAACAGAAGAAGAAAACTGATGACCCATGACAGCCATGCCGGACAGATCATTATCCTGAACGGCGCTCCGCGCAGCGGCAAATCCAGCATTGCCCAGGCAATCCAGGAGGAATTCGAGGGGCCGTGGATCAACCTCGGCGTCGACAGCTACAATGCCATGACGCCGAAGCGCTACCTGCCCGGCATCGGGCTCAGGCCCGGCGGCGAACGGCCGGAGCTGGAAGAGCTGATCCCGTTCCTCTATGCCGCCCTTTACGAATCGATCGCCATCCATGCCGGCCTGGGCCTCAACGTGGTCGCCGATCTCGGCCATCACGACAGCTATTCGCGCCCGCTCGGCATACTTGCCGACTGCGCCCGGCGTCTCGACGGCTTCTCGGTGCTTTTCGTCGGCGTGCGCTGTCCGATCGAGACGATCATGCAGCGGCGGGAACTCGCACAGGAAGGACGCGAGACGCTTTATCTCCGCGCCAGCGAAGAAGCGCCCGTGCCGGAGCCCGTGGAGCGTTGGCAGCAAGAGGTGCACCGGCCGGGCATCTACGACATGGAGGTTGATACGTCGGTGCTCACAGCGCGCGAATGCGCCGAGGCAATCCGCCAGCGGCTCGATCTCGGCATTCCCGAACCTTCGGCGTTCGAACGGATTGCGGGCGGGCGTTGATGGCCATTGAGCTTCAGCAGGTGAAAGAGGCCGAGGATTGGCAAGCCTATCATGCCATCCGGCGGCACGTATTGTTCGAGTTGCGCGGCCTCGACGGTTACGATGACAATCACCCGGATGAGCATGACGCGAGCCATATCCCGCTCCTGCTGAGGAAAGACGGCGTCGCCCTCGGCACCGTGCGCCTCGATCTGTCGAATGGCGCGACCGGCGTCGTGCGACTTGTCGCCATCATGCCGGAATATCAGAGGCAGGGGCTCGGGCGGATTTTGATGTCCGAAGTCGAGAGACTATCGACCAAGCACGGCCTCTGCCGCCTGGAGGTCCATGCGGCGCCAGATGCCGTCCGTTTCTACGAAAAGCTCGGCTGGGTCATGGTGGATGCCGGCAAAAGCAGCCCGCTCATGGAGAAGGATATTCAGTCATCCAATCGTGGCAGCGGATAGGACGACGATTCGTCGTTGCAGCGCCGGTAGGCGTTTGGCGATCAAGGCCACATTGCCTCCCGCAGCAATTCAATGGCTTGCGTGACCGATCGCCCTTCAACCTGGGGCGGCTCAGCGCGCTCGCGCCGTCTGTCGGAGTTTCCCCCGACGACGATGCGCCCCGCCCATCCGGGTAATATCAATGTGATCCATCGCGGCGTAGTGTTCTATCTGGCTTTGAGAGGAGGATGCTATGCCTACCATATTGGCCTATCACGACGTCAAAGATGTCAGTCATTGGCTCAATTCACCACGCCGCAAAGAGGTTTTCGAACCCCTCGGCTGCACAAACATTCGTACGTTCGTCGATCCACAGGCGTCCAATCGAGTTGGCCTGGTCATGGACGTTCCCGACATGGGCCGCCTGGAGGAATTTATGAAGTCCAAGCAAGCGGCGGATGCGATGGAGTATGACGGAGTATTGCCGGAGACGTTGGTGATCCTCACTCAATCGTAGCGGGAAATCAAGGAACCGCGCCATGGGTCAAGCCCGACAATGACGGAGCGTGGGGCCAAAGACGAAAAAGGGCGGACCCGAGGCCCGCCCTTTTGTTTGAAGCTCGCTTGCCGATCAGCCGGCTGCGACGGGTGCGCCCCAGCCGCCCCAGACATAGATGCAGAAGAACAGGAACAGCCAGACAACGTCGACGAAGTGCCAGTACCAGGCGGCCGCCTCGAAGCCGAAATGCTGCTTCGGGGTGAAGTCGCCGCGGAGCGCCCGCAGCAGGCAGACCAGCAGGAAGATCGTGCCGACCAGGACGTGGAAACCATGGAAGCCGGTCGCCATGAAGAAGGTCGCGCCGTAGATGGAATTCTTGAAGGCGAAGGGCGCGTGGGCATATTCGTAGGCCTGGACGGCGGAGAAGAATATGCCGAGCAGCACGGTCAGCGTCAGGCCCTGGATCAGGCCCCTGCGGTCGTTGTGCAGCAGCGCATGGTGCGCCCAGGTGACCGTCGTGCCCGAGAGCAGCAAGATGACGGTGTTGTAGATCGGCAGGTGCCAGGGATCAAGGACCTCGATACCCTTCGGCGGCCAGACGCCGCCGGTATAGGCGAGCCGCGAGGCCTGGATCGCCTCGTTCGGATAGAGGCTGGCGTCGAAATAGGCCCAGAACCAGGCGACGAAGAACATCACTTCGGAAGCGATGAACATGATCATGCCGTAGCGCAGATGCAGCGAGACGACGCGAGTATGGGCGCCTTCGTGAGCTTCCTTCACCGTATCGGCCCACCAGCCGTACATGACGTAAAGAACCAGCACGAGGCCGATATAGAAGAGCCAGGGATTGGCGAGCTCGGCGCCGGCGAACTTGAAGGAGCCGCCGTTCAGGTAACGCATGTAGCAGACGCCGCCGATCGCCATGATGAAGGCGCCGAACGAGGCGAGAATCGGCCACGGGCTCGGATCGATGATGTGGTAGTCGTGATTCTTCTGGTGCGCATCGGCCATGTAGCTATCCCCGGATGTCTTCCTCACTTCGCTCCCGGCATAGCCGGAAACGAGCCTTGATCAAAGTTTCTTTTCAATCTTCACCGCTCCACCCTCATTCGAAGCGACAGGCTTCGGACCCTCTTTCGGATAGAACGTGTATGACAGCGTCACCGTGTGGATATCCTTGGATTCCACCGCCTTGACGATTTCAGGGTCGATGTAGAACACCACCGGCATTTCCAGCTTTTCGCCCGGCTTCAGGTCCGTATCCGTAAAGCAGAAACATTGCACCTTGTTGAAATAGGCGCCCGCCTCGCCCGGCGTGACGTTGAACACCGCCTGGCCGCGCTGGATCTCGTTCGACCGGTTCTCGGCGACGAAATTGACCTGGATGGTTTCGCCGATCTTCGGATTGACCTCGCGCTCGACCGGCTTGAAATTCCATTGCAGGCCCGGCGCAACATTGGCGTCGAAGGTCACGCGCATCTTGCGGTCGAGCACGACGCTCGACATCTGCTCGACGCGCTGGGTCGTGCCGTTATAGCCTGTCACTTGGCAAAAGATGCGGTAGAGCGGCACGGCGGCAAAGCTCATCGCCCCCATGCCGAAGACGAAGCTCAGGCACATCATGACGACGGCGCCGTTGTTGCGCCCCTGTCTCCTCGGTGCGGCGGCCTTGTCGCTCATCCGGCTGCTCCCCCGCCCATCTTCACGATCGCCATCACGTAAAAAAGAACGACGAGGCCGGCGAGCACCAGCCCGAGGGCGATGTTGCGGTTGCGGCGCGACTTCATCTGCTTTTCGGTGAGCTTGACGAGATCCATCAGAACAAGCCTCCTGCTTGCGAAACCAGCATGGCGGCCAGCCGGTCGATCATCAGGGCGGAGAAGACCGCGAACAGATAGAAGATCGAGAAGGCGAAGAGCTTCTTTGCCGGGATCATCTTCAGATCGCCGTCCGGCATGCGCCAGACGGCGATGGAACAGTAGACGAAGATCGCGCCGAGGGCGGCGGCGACGAGGCCGTAGCCGTAGCTCGCAAAACCCAGGAAGGACGGCAGGACCGCGCAGATGGCGGTCAGCACCGCATAGGCGACGATCTGGTGTTTGGTGACCCGCTCGCCGGCGACGTTCGGCAGCATCGGCACGCCGACGGCCTCGTAGTCGCGCATCTTGAAGAGGGCAAGCGCCCAGAAATGCGCCGGCGTCCACAGGAAGATGATCAGGAAAAGCACCGTGCTCTCGATCGTCACCGTGTTCGTCACGCAGGCCCAGCCGATCATCGGCGGAAAGGCGCCGGCGGCACCGCCGATGACGATGTTCTGCGGCGTCGAGCGCTTCAGCCACATGGTGTAGATGACGGCGTAGAAGAAGATGGTGAAGGCGAGGATGCCGGCCGACAGCCAGTTGACGGCAAGGCCGAGAATGACGACCGAAAAGCCCGACAGCACCAGGCCGAAGGCCAGCGCCTCGGAGGGCGCGATGCGGCCGGCCGGAATCGGACGCTTGGCGGTGCGGTTCATGATGGCGTCGATATCGGCGTCGTACCACATGTTGAGCGCACCGGAGGCGCCGGCGCCGACGGCGATGCAGAGGATGGCGATCAGGCCGAGGACCGGATTGATATGGCCCGGCGCCAGCACCAGGCCGGCAAAAGCAGTGAAGACCACGAGCGACATCACCCGTGGCTTCAAGAGTTCGAAGTAATCGCGTGCGCTGGCTTCCGACAATTCGCCGTCCTCTGCAAGCGCCTCGTGATTGTCGATGACCGTCATCATTTCGTCCTGAATGTCTCAATGCCAGGACGCCGTATAAAGATGCGGCGTCCTGTTATCCGCGCAAATTACTTGATGCGCGGCAGCTGTTCCCACTGGTGGTAGGGCGGCGGCGAAGGCAGCTGCCATTCGAGCGTCGTTGCGCCCTCGCCCCAGGGATTGTCGCCCGCCACGCGCTTCTTGGCGAGGGCCTCGAAGACGCAGAAGAGGAAGATCACCACGCCGAAGGCCGAGATGTAGGAGCCGACGGAGGAGACGTAGTTCCAGCCGGCATAGGCATCGGGATAATCGATGTAGCGGCGCGGCATGCCGGCAAGCCCGAGGAAGTGCTGCGGGAAGAACACCAGGTTGACGCCGATGAACATGATCCAGAAGTGCACCTTGCCCAGGAATTCGCTGTAGAGGTAGCCGGTCATCTTCGGGAACCAGTAGTACCAGCCGGCAAAGATCGCGAAGACGGCGCCGAGCGACAGAACGTAGTGGAAGTGGGCCACGACGTAATAGGTGTCATGCAGCGACCGGTCGAGACCGGCATTGGCGAGCTGGACGCCGGTGACGCCGCCGACCGTGAACAGGAAGATGAAGCCGATCGCCCAGAGCATCGGCGTGGTGAACGAGATCGAGCCGCCCCACATCGTTGCGATCCAGGAGAAGATCTTCACGCCCGTCGGCACGGCGATGACCATGGTGGCGAAGACGAAGTAACGCTGCGCATCGAGCGACAGGCCGACCGTGTACATGTGGTGGGCCCAGACGACGAAGCCGACGGCGCCGATCGCGACCATGGCGTAGGCCATGCCGAGGTAGCCGAAGATCGGCTTCTTCGAGAAGGTCGAGATGATGTGGCTGACCATGCCGAAGCCCGGCAGGATGAGGATGTAGACCTCGGGGTGACCGAAGAACCAGAACAGGTGCTGGTAGAGGATCGGATCACCGCCGCCTTCGGGAGAGAAGAACGAGGTGCCGAAGTTGCGGTCGGTGAGCAGCATGGTGATGCCGCCTGCCAGAACCGGCAGCGACAAGAGCAGCAGGAAGGCGGTGATCAGCACGGACCAGGCAAAGAGCGGCATCTTGTGCAGCGTCATGCCGGGAGCACGCATGTTGAGGATCGTGGTGATGAAGTTGATCGCACCGAGGATCGACGAGGCGCCGGCAATGTGCAGCGCGAAGATCGCCAGATCGACCGCCGGTCCCGGCGTGCCGCTTGTGGCCAGCGGCGGATACATCGTCCAGCCGCCGCCGGTGCCATAGGCGCCGGCCGGGCCTTCGACGAACATCGACAGCAGCAGCAGGATAAAGGCAGGGACGATCAGCCAGAAGGAGATGTTGTTCAGGCGCGGGAAGGCCATATCGGGGGCGCCGATCATGATCGGCACCATCCAGTTGGCGAAACCGCCGATCATCGCCGGCATGACCATGAAGAAGATCATGATCAGCGCGTGCGCGGTCGTGAACATGTTGAACATCTGCTTGGCGCCGTCGATGGCGGCATCGCCCTCGTAGCCGTAGACCATCGAGGCCAGGCCGTGGAAGATCTGGATGCCCGGCTCCTGCAGTTCCATGCGCATGGCCACCGACAGCGCGCCGCCGATGATGCCGGCAATGATCGCGAAGATCAGGTAGAGCGTGCCAATGTCCTTGTGGTTGGTCGAAAACAGCCAGCGATTGACAAAGCTCGGCGTGTGCCCGTGATCGTGGTCATGATCATGGGCGTGGTCATCATGGGCATGACCGTGAGAATGATCGTCGTGAGCGGAAGGTCCAGCCATTGTCCCGATCCCCTTTAATTACTGTGCTTCGGCGACGTCGACGGTCTTTGCGGGACCATCGGTTGCGGCCATGAGTGTCTTGTAGGCGCCGGGCAGGTCGCTGGCGGCTGCGCTCAGCCACTGCTTGTACTTGTCCTCGGAGACGACGCGGATGGCGATCGGCATGTACGCATGGTCCTTGCCGCAGAGCTCGGAACACTGGCCGTAAAACAGGCCTTCGCGCTCGGCCTTGAACCAGGTTTCGTTGAGGCGACCCGGCACGGCGTCGATCTTGATGCCGAAGGACGGCATGGCGAAAGCGTGGATGACGTCGGTCGGCGCTGCGGTCACGAGGACGCGCACCGTCTTGTTGACAGGCAGGACCAGCTCGTTGTCGACGGCCAGAAGCCGGGGATAGACGGACTTGTCTTCCTTGCCGGCAGCCGCGCGGTCCTGATCCTTCAAGAGGTAGGAATCGAAGGCCAGCGGGCTGTCGCCCGAACCCTCATATTCATAGTTCCACTGCCACTGCGTGGCGGTCGCCTTGATCGTCACGTCGGGGTTTTCCGGCAGCGTCAGCTGCGCCGTCAGAAGATTGAAGGAGGGAATGGCGAGAAGGAGCAGCACCAGGACCGGCCCCACGGTCCAGATGACCTCGATCACGGTGTTGTGGCTCGTCCTCGAGGGCACCGGATTGGCGCTGGCGCGGAACTTGACGCAGACGACGATGAGCAGGATCAGAACGAAGAGCGTGATCGGAACGATAAACCACAGGGTATATTGTTCGAACCACTGGATTTCCCGCATGATCGGCGTCGCCGCCGGCTGCAGCGTTGCCTGCCACGGTTGCGGCTGGTCGGCATATGTACCGGAAGCAAAAAGCAGACAGACCAGCGCGGTCAGAGCTGCATAAGCCTTCTTCATCACCTTATTATCTCCCTCGAGCGCTTGACCTGCAAAAACGGATGCAGAATCCTTGCCATCTTCAGCGCTTCAAACCACAGTTTGGCATTTGCCGCAACAGGCCAGAGCATTTGTCTATGCGGCATTTTTGCTCAAAGCATAGGCAGCCCCGGACGGCAAAACATCCCAAGATTTTCATCAGCATATGAAAAAACGCCTTTCCGGCCAATCCGGCCGCCGCACATTCTTGCCGAAAGGTCCAATTTCTGCCGCAGTCCCCCGGTTTTCACGGGGTGGGGCTTTTCATTTTCGGTGGGCAGCTTCAACAATAGCCGCAATGATTCGATATCCAGAGGTTTTCATGGGTTTCCGTTCCCTCGCGCAGGCGCTCGTCGTGACTGCCAGTATCGCGGCTGCCGCGGCGACGCCCGTATTCGCACAGCAACCCGCCCCCTCCCCGGCCGCGCCCACAGCGCCAGCCCCGGCTGCCCCTGCCCCCACCCCGCAGCAGCCGAACGCCGCCAGCCCGAAAGTCGAACCGGCGACGCCAGGCCAGACGCAGCCGCAGGCGCCGGGCACGGTGAAATCCAATCATGGCGCCTGGTCCGTTGTCTGCGACAAGCCGGCCGGCGCATCGGCCGAACAATGCGCGCTGATGCAGAACGTCATCGCCGAGGACCGGCCGGAAGTCGGGCTTTCCGTCGTCGTCCTGAAGACGGCCGACCGCAAGTCGAAGATCCTGCGCGTGCTCGCACCGCTCGGCGTGCTCCTGCCGAACGGCCTCGGACTCAATGTCGACGGCAAGGATATCGGCCGCGCCTATTTCGTGCGCTGCTTTGCCGACGGCTGCTATGCCGAGGTCGTGCTCGAGGACGAGCTGCTGAAAACCTTCCGCAGCGGCGCCCAGGCAACCTTCATCGTCTTCCAGACACCGGAAGAAGGCATCGGCATTCCTGTCGACCTCAAGGGTTTTGCCGAGGGTTTCGACGCGCTGCCGTAAGGGCATGAGCTGCGACGGCAGAGCGCAGCTTCGCTCGTATTCCGTCACCATCGCTGTACCTCCTCAGGCGCCCACCCACCTTCCGTCATGCTCGGCCTTGAGCCGCCTTGAGCCGAGCATCCGCACGGCATCCATCATGATCCCAGGCTCAAGGCCTGGGATGACGGAGGTTGGGGTGGACTTCCGCCAAACTTGCCGGCAGCGCATGGATCGACTCATCATCGCCGTGCGCTATGCTTGCTCGAACGTTTCCCCGTACTCCGTCCTGCTCGGGCTTGACCCGAGCATCCGCGCGACGTCCTGCGGCGAGCAAGAGTCCAGGCGCGATGGCTGTGATGACGGAGATTGTCCTACCCGACAAAGAATAATTCGGCCGCAGGGCTTCACTCCTTATAAGGTAGAGCCCTATCTAGGGAGTAAGCGCATTCCCGAACGCATGCCCATTGGAGCCAGACCATGACCACCGATCTCCTGCCGCTTTTCGATGCCGACGAAGCCACCATGCGCGGCCTTGTCGCCGAGGCGCTCGCCGGCGCCGATGATGGCGAGCTTTTCATCGAGCATGCGCAGGCCGAAGCGCTGACCTTCGACAATGGCCGGCTGAAGGGCGGCAGTTTCAATACCGAGCAGGGCTTCGGGCTTCGCGCCGTTGCCGGCGAGGCGGTCGGTTATGCCCATGCCGGCGATCTGTCGGTGGCGGCGCTGAAGCGGGCGGCGGATGCGGTCGGCGCGGTGACGCGCGGCTATTCAGGCTCCTATGCCGCCGCCCCCCAGGGCACCAACAAGAAATTCTACGGTGACCAGAACCCGATCGGCCAGCCGAGTTTTGAGGAAAAGGTCAAAGTCCTGCAGGACATCGACGCCTATCTCAGGGGCAAGGACGACAAGGTGCGGCAGGTGACGGCCTCGGTGGCGGCGAGCTGGCAGGTCGTCGACATCCTGCGCGCCGACGGGCATCGCGTCCGCGACATCCGCCCCATGACCCGCGTCAACATCTCCGTCGTGGTCGGGCAAGGCGAGCGCCAGGAGAGCGGCTCCTACGGCAGCGGCGGGCGCATCGGCTTCGGCGATTTCATCACCGAGGGCAGCTGGCAATACGGCGCCGACGAGGCGCTGCGCCAGGCGCTCGTCAATCTCGAGGCGATCGATGCGCCGGCGGGCACGATGGATGTCGTTCTCGGCTCCGGCTGGCCGGGCGTGATGCTGCACGAAGCGGTCGGTCACGGGCTGGAAGGCGATTTCAACCGCAAGAAGACGTCGGCCTTTGCCGGCCTTCTCGGCCAGATGGTGGCAGCACCCGGTGTTACCGTCGTCGACGACGGCACGATCGACAACCGCCGCGGCTCAATCACCATCGACGACGAAGGCACGCCCTCCGGCTACAACGTGCTCATCGAGAACGGCAAGCTCGTCGGCTATATGCAGGACCGGCAGAATGCCCGGCTGATGGGCATGGCGCCTACCGGCAACGGCCGCCGCCAGGGTTATGCGCATGTGCCGATGCCGCGCATGACCAACACCTATATGCTCGGCGGCGACAAGACGCCTGATGAAATCATCGCCTCGGTGAAGAAGGGCATTTATGCCGTCTCCTTCGGCGGCGGTCAGGTCGACATCACCTCCGGCAAGTTCGTCTTCGGCTGCACCGAGGCCTATCTGATCGAGAACGGCAAGGTCGGCGCGCCGATCAAGGGCGCGATGCTGATCGGCAACGGCCCGGATGCGATGAAGCGGGTTACGATGATCGGCAACGACATGAAGCTCGACACCGGCATCGGCAATTGCGGCAAGGCCGGCCAATGGGTTCCGGTCGGCGTCGGCCAGCCGCATCTGCGCATGGATCAGATCACGGTCGGCGGCACGCAGACCTGAGGGAAGCCCGATGGCGGAGATCGAGATCAGACCTTTTACCGAGGGCGACGCCGACGACGTGCTGTCGGTGATTCTGCCGATCCAGCGCGAAGAATTCGGCATCGACATCACCGCCGATGCGCAGCCGGATCTGAGGGTCATCCCGGATTTCTATCAGTCCGGCAAAGGCCAGTTCTGGGTCGCCGTCAAGGACGGCGCCATCGTCGGCACGCTGGGCTTGAAGGATATCGGCCACAATCAGGCGGCGCTGCGCAAGATGTTCGTCGCCGCCGAGGTTCGCGGCCGCGAACACGGCGTGGCGGCGCTGCTCCTCGAGCGCATGTTCGCCCATGCCAGGGATGCCGGTCTCACCGATATCTTCCTCGGCACGACGGACAAATTCGTCGCCGCTCATCGCTTCTACGAGAAGAACGGCTTTACCGAGATTGCCAAGAGCGCCCTGCCCCGCGCATTCCCGCTGATGGCGGTGGACAACAAGTTCTATCGCTACAAGCTCGGCTGATTTCACGCAGCCGGCATGCCTCAGCTCTTCGGCAGCTCCGCCGGCTGAAACCGCCACTTCCGCTCGATCGCCGCGGCAAGGTCGATGTCGTTGCGGCGGGCAAAGAGCAGGATGTGGCCGAGCAGGTCGGCGGTTTCGTCGGCGAGATCGCGCCGCATTTCCTCGGGCGAGCGGCCTTTGGCACGGCCCCGGCCGGTCAGTCGGTTCCACGCCTGTGTCAGCTCGCCCATTTCTTCCTGCAGCTTCAGGAGGAACCAGTCGGCATCGCGTTCGATGCCGTTGGCGGCGACATGGGCGGCGGACGAGGTTTCGAACTGATCGGCAAGACGACGCAACATCGGCGTTCTCCTTTTGTTTATGGAAGAGACGCTGATTCCCGATGCTTGTCCAGAGTGGATTGCCTTGAGTGCCGGGCGACGATCAGCCGTGGTCCGGCAGCAGCATGCAGTCATAGGAGCGCTGTTTCAGCGCATCGCAAGCCGAGACGGCGGCATCCCTGCTGGCGAAGCCGCCGAAGCGGGCGCGGTAGATCCTATTGGCGCCCTCCCCAACCGCCTCGGTATAGGGCGAAGCGGAAACGAGCGGCGCGCCGCCTTCCGACTTCGCCTGGGCGAGAAGCGCGCGCGCCGCATCGGCGCTCGGGGCGGCCGAGATCTGGATCTGCCAGTCGCCATCAGCCTTCTCGGCCGACATCTTCGGCGCCTTGCCGGCGTTCAGGATCTCATCCATCGCGACCGGACGGTCCAACGGCACGACGGCGTCGTCGGCATAGGCCAGGCTCTTTGACGCGAGGTCGTCGGCCGGGCGCGGCGCGTTGAGCGGCACCGGAACATCGGAAGCATCAGCGGCGGAAGCGACTTCGACGGCCTCCTTGGCGCCGACGCTCGCCACCAGCCTGGCGCCGCCGGAAGACGAGGCGCGGCCGAGATAGCGGTCGAGCAGCGCCGCCATCTTGGCGTCGCGGCTGCGGGCGGTGCGGCCGCCGAGCACGACGCCGACGACGCGCCGGTTGCCGTCCCTGACGGCGCTGACGAGGTTGAAGCCGGAGGCGTTGGTATAGCCCGTCTTGATGCCGTCCATGCCCTGGTAGCGGTACATGAGATTGTTGTGACCGCGCACGGTCTTACCGCGGAAATTGAAGCTTGCCACCGAAAACAGGCGGTATTCATTGGGGTAATTCTTCATCAGCGCCACGGCAAGCGTCGACATGTCGCGCGCCGTCGTCACCTGGCTGCTGTTCGGCAGGCCGGATGCGTTGAGGAAGACGGTGCGGCTCATGCCGAGCTGGCGGGCTTTTGCCGTCATCATCCGGGCAAAACCGCTCTCCGAGCCGCCGAGCGTCTCGGCCATGGCGGCGGCGGCGTCATTGGCGGATTTGACGATCATCCCATAGACCGCCTCGCGCACCGTGATGGTGCCGCCGGCCTTGACGCCGAGCTTGGTCGGCGGTCGGGCGGCGGCATATTTCGACATTTTGATCGGCGTATCCCAGGCGATCTTGCCGCGCTTCAAGGCCTCGAAGGTGAGATAAAGCGTCATCATCTTCGTCAGCGAGGCCGGGTGGTTCAGCGTGTCGGCGTTTTCGGCGGCAAGGACCTTGCCGGTGCGGGCATCGAGGATCAGCGAGGCGTTGCCGGCAAGAGCCGCAAGCGGCGCCGAAACCGCCAGCGTTACGGTCAAAACAGCCGCCAATAGCTTTCTCATGGAATCCCCCTGATGCGCCGGCTCTCGATGGGCCGGCTGTGTCGTAATGTAACAGAAGCCGTAAGTTTGGCGCGACTTTGCGGCAACGCCTATCATTTTTCTAGCCTTTTCATCGTCTTGGTTAACAAAAAACCAAAGAAGCTGTGCGAAATCGGGATTCAGCAAGGCTTAAGCCGCGGTTGCTAGTTTGCCGCAAAAGGCAATGGGCGGCGCATGACGGGACAATTGAAGCGACTGGCAAAACGCGCGGCGATCGGCGCCGGGCTCGAGGCATCCTGGCTGATCGCCGCGGCCGGACTGATGCGGCAAGCGCGCGGGCGCGGCGTCATCTTCACGCTGCATCACGTCCGCCCGCACGTCGCCCAAACCTTCGCGCCGAACGCGCATCTCGAAATCACGCCTGACTTTCTCGACACGGCGCTCGGGCGGCTCAAGCGGGAGGGCTATCGCTTCGTGCCGCTCGATGCGCTGCCGGCACTGTTGGCCGAGCCTGTGGGCGGCAGGCCGTTTGCGGCCTTTACGCTCGACGACGGCTACACCAACAATCTGGAGCATGCGCTGCCGGTGTTCGAGCGGCATCGGGCGCCGTTCACGGTGTTCGTCACCAAGGGCTTTGCCGAGGGCTCCCACAGCATCTGGTGGGAGACGCTCGCCGTTCTCCTGCGTCAGGCAACCGAAATCCGCTTCGATTTCGGCCGCGGCAGCGAGCGGCTGGCGCTCGAAAGCCCGCAGCAGCAATGGGACGCCTTCGACCGCTTCGCGGCCTACATCCACCGCTCCGACGAGGCGCGCGCCATTGCCGCCCTCGATATGCTGGCGCGGGAAAACGGCATCGAGCCGACTGATATCGTGCGCGACCTGGTGATGGGGCCGGCGCAGTTGCAGTGGCTCGCCCGGCGCCCGCTCGCCGCTCTCGGCGCTCATACGATCAGCCATCGGGCGCTCGCCCGCCTTCCGGAAGCCGAAGCGCGAATCGAGATGGAAGTTTCGGCCGATTACCTCGAGGCGGTGACCGGCATCCGTCCCGTTACGATCGCCTATCCCTACGGCACGCCGGAGGCAGCGACCGGCCGCGAGGCGGCGATTGCCGGCCGGCTCGGCTTTTCGGTCGCCGTCACCACCCAGCCGGGGCTGCCGGCGGCGGGAAAAACCGGCTATCTCCCGCGCATGTCGCTGAACGGCTTCTACCAGAAGCGACGCTACGTCTCGGCGCTTGCCTCTGGCATTCCGCTGAGGCTGATGGGCAGGTAAGCCGATCACGGATACATCCGCACCTTTTCCCACGCTCCGACCGGCGTGGGCCGGCGGAATTCGATGCGGTCATGCAGGCGGAATGCCTGATCCTTCCAGAATTCGATCGAGGTCGGCCGGATGCGGAAGCCAGACCAGTGAGCCGGGCGGGGAATGTCGCCGAGGGCATAACGGGCGGTATATTCGGCCACCGCCTTCTCCAGCGCGAAACGGCTTTCGAGCGGGCGGGACTGCCTCGAGGCCCAGGCGCCGATGCGGCTGCCGCGCGCCCGCGTCTTGAAATAGGCGTCGGCTTCGGCGTCGCTGACGATCTCGACAGGGCCGCGCAGCCGCACCTGGCGGCGCAGGCTTTTCCAGTGGAAACACATGGCGGCTTTCCTCTGCCCCAAGATTTCCTGACCTTTCCGGCTCTCGAAATTCGTGTAGAAGACGAAACCGTCATCATCGAATCCCTTCAGGAGAACCATGCGGACATTGGGAAGGCCATCTTCATCGACTGTTGCCAGCGCCACGGCATTGGGGTCGTTCGGTTCCGAGGCCTCCGCCTCCTTCAGCCACTCGGCAAAGAGCTTGAAGGGCTCGCCACTTTCGGTAAAGTCACCGCTTGTTAACTCGTTTGCCGACATATTGGTTCAAATGCCCCGGATTGTTCAAAACTCGCCCAGCTTTTCATAACTGGACAGGATGCAGGGTGGAAGTCATAGCAAAGTCATATCGCCATACAAAGGGTCTGCGGCAACGCAGCAGCGCCTTCCTGATCATCGGAGTCGCAATGCTGTCGCTTTCCGGTTGCGTTGGCGGCGGCATGGATTTCTTCAGCGAAGCCAAGGTCGACCGGTCGGTGGCAACAGGCACGGTGCCGCAGCCGCCGCCGAGCACCGACACTCTGTCTGACGAGATGACGGTGCGCAACGCCGTGACGTCGGCCGATGTGAACAGGCTCGAAGGCCAGCCGCTTCCCTGGGCGAATGCATCGACCGGCAGCGCCGGCGTCATCGATACGATCGTCGAAAACAATGAGGCGGGCCAGGTCTGCCGGCAGTTCCGCACCACCCGGCACTCCTATGTCGGCATCGCCAAATTCTACGGCAAGACCTGCCTCGTCGGCGGCGGCAACTGGCAGCTTCTGAGCTTCCAGCCGGAGAGCTGATCCGGCGGGAATTGACCTTCTCGGGAAATTGGCCCGGCGGGGATCCCCGCGGGGAGAACCGATTCGGCGCGGACAGGTTAACGGCCGCCGGCTTTGCGGCGAATGCTTAGCAAAGAGCTAACCATTTGCGGCGAAACACTCCGCATCCCCTCACAGAAATAACAAGTGATTAGCAACTCGGCCGCACGATCGGCGTTGAGAGTGGCTCCCCCTGCCTTTGCGGCCGGTGGCGCCTCACGGCGTTGATATTGGACTTTGATATTGGGCGGGGATGCAGGGCAAGGACAGGCGCCCGCATCGCAACACCGGCGGTTTTGACATGCGCGATCCTTACAAAATTCTGGGCGTCAAGCGCGACGCGGCGGCGGAGGAGATCAAGGCGGCCTGGCGCAACATGGCCAAGGCCGCGCATCCCGACCACAATCAGGACGATCCGACGGCGACGGCCCGATTCGCCGAGATCGGCCGCGCCTATGAAACGCTGCGTGACCCGCGCAAACGCAGCCTGTTCGACAATGCCGTGCGGATGGCGGAAGCCAAGAAGCAGGAACAGACGATCATGCAGCAACGCCAAGCCGCGCGCGAGGCTGCAGCCCGCGCCAAGGCGGCCCAGGCCAATGCCGAGCGGGTGATGGAAGAGCTTGCCCGGGCTGCCCAGAAAGCCGCGGCCGACGGCTCCAGGCAGCAGGCCGGCACCGGCGAAGGCGCCGAGGAGATGGTGGAGCGCATTTTCGGCGCGCAGGCCCGCACTGCGGCGGGCGGCCAGGCGCAGGGTCGCGCCCAGCAGGCCCAGAATCAACAAACCCAATATCAGCAGACCCACAATCAGCAGACCCAGGGCCAGACACAGGCCGAAGCGGGCAAGCGCGCCGATGGCGACGCCGCCGAAGCCGAGGAGGAAGCCGAGGCATCAAATAATGCCGGCGCCAACCTGTCGCTGCCGCTCAGCATTCTGACATCGCTGGTGCGCCGTTTCACCGGCGCCAAGGATACCGGCCTCGAAAAAGCGCCTGACGAGGTGACGACGGCGACGGTGACGATCGACGAGGTGCTGAAGAGCGGCTGGATCACCGCAGCGCTGCCGGAGGGTCGCGAAATCGGCTTCGCCTTGCCGGCGGGCACGACGGATGGTCACGAGATCCGGCTCAAGGGACAGGGCTTCAAGCTGCCGGGCATGCAGCGCGGCGACGCCGTCGTCAATATCCGCATCGCCCCCGATCCGCGTTTCACCGTCGACGGTTTCGACCTGCACGCCGTACTGCCGCTCAGCATCGAAAACGCCGTGCTCGGCACCGAGGCGCGCATCGACGGACCGGCCGGGCCGCTTGATATCACCGTGCCCGCCTGGTCGGGCTCGGACAAGACGATCCGGATTTCCGGCCAGGGATTGCCCCGGGAAGACGGCAGCAGAGGCGATCTCGTCGTCGAATTGCGCATCATCCTGTGGGAAAAACCCGACGATAAGATCACCGATCTCATGCGCAGCATGCGTGAAGGCCTGTTTCTGTGAAATTTTTACGACATTCGCACCCTTTGTTACGATCCCTAACAGTTGATGATCCAGGCCAAGCTTGAACCGATTAACGGCCTATGCCATAGGCAGGATCGATCAGAATCCTAGGGAGCGAAATATGGCTCAAGCATCCGGCCTCATGGCAGGCAAACGCGGCGTCATCATGGGTGTCGCCAACAATCGTTCGATTGCGTGGGGTATTGCCAAGGCCATTCATGCGCAGGGCGGAGAAGTTGCGCTCACCTATCAGGGCGATGCGCTGAAGAAGCGTGTCGAGCCGCTCGCCGCCGAAATCGAGGCGACGCTCGTCGGCCACTGCGACGTCGCCGATGAATCCACCATCGACGCGGTTTTCGAAAATGTCGAAAAGCTGTGGGGCAAGATCGATTTCCTCGTGCATGCGATCGGCTTTTCCGACAAGGACGAGCTGACTGGCCGCTACATCGACACCTCGCCCGACAATTTCACCAAGACGATGCAGATCTCCGTCTATTCCTTCACCTCGGTTGCACGCCGCGCCGAGAAGCTGATGACGGAAGGCGGCTCGATGCTGACGCTGACCTATTACGGCGCCGAAAAGGTGATGCCGAACTATAACGTCATGGGTGTGGCCAAGGCCGCGCTCGAAGCCAGCGTCAAATATCTCGCCGTCGATCTTGGGCCGCAGAACATCCGCGTCAACGCCGTTTCGGCCGGACCGATCAAGACGCTCGCCGCCTCCGGGATCGGCGATTTCCGCTACATTCTGAAGTGGAACGAATATAACGCCCCGCTGCGGCGCACCGTCACCATCGAAGAAGTCGGCGATGTCGGCCTCTATCTGCTGTCCGACCTGTCGCGCTCCGTCACCGGCGAAGTGCACCACGCCGACAGCGGCTATCATGTCATCGGCATGAAGGCGGTCGACGCGCCGGATATTTCGGTCGTCAAGGACTAAATGCCTCCGGAGTCTGCACCGTGCTTATCTATGTGATCAGACACGGTCAGACGGACTGGAATGCCGAGCGCCGCCTGCAGGGTCAGAAGGACATCGCGATGAACGCCACGGGCTTGGAACAGGCCCGGCGGAACGGTCTTGCGCTGGCTGAGATTCTCGGTGAGACGGTCGGGGCGTTCGATTTCGTCGCCAGCCCGCTCGGGCGCACGCGCGCGACCATGGAAATCATGCGCGCCGCCATGGGCCTGCCGCCCCTTGCCTATCGCACCGATCCCCGGCTGGTGGAGATTTCCTTCGGCGATTGGGAGGGCTCGACGCTCAAGGAGCTGAAGGCGACGCAGCGTGAGCGGGTGGCCGAACGCAATGCCTCGAAATGGGATTTCATCCCGCCCGGCGACGATGCGGAAAGCTATGAGATCCTCTCCTGGCGCACCGGCGCATGGCTGCGCTCCGTCGATCGCCCGACCGTCTGCGTCACCCATGGCGGCGTCATTCGCACGCTGTTCCAGATGATCGCCGACCTGCCGAAGAGCAGCGCGGCCGAAGGCGGCATTCCGCAGGACCAGATCGTCAGGATCGACACCAATGACCGGACGATCGTCTGGCTGTAGGTCGTCGCCGCGTTTCGATCAGAATTGAATGAAAGTGAATTTTATACGCCGATCTCGGCGTTAGGCGCCTATTTGACGATGTCGAGATCGTTGATGACGCGCTTGCCGTCGACTTCTGTATAGAAGACGATCACTTTGACGCCGGCTTCGAGGCCGTCGAAGTTGAATTCCTCAGGTGCCTGATAGGTCTTGCCGTCGTCGAGGGTCAGCACGAGATTGGCCGTATCGACCTTCTTGATCGTCGCCTCGACATCGGCGCTCTCGGCAAAGCCGCTCATCGGCGACAGGAAACTTGCTGTGGCCAAAAGCGTGGCGACGACGAAACGCATGGCAACAATCCTTTTGAAACGCTGCACGAGAACACTGGCCACAGATAAGCTCCTGAATATGGCGAAAATTGCCCGTAAGAATGGCTTTTCCCGCCCAATTGATGAATAGGATTTTAAATATAATCAAAATCACGCGTTAACCCCAGCGTCCGCCTCGCGGCCCGCTTGGTGACGGCCATGGGTCGCAAGTCCGGGTACAGCATTTCGGCAGCGGCCGGTTTGACGCAAAGAAAGGCTTTTGCCCCGGCGGCTTTTTGGCCTATGAGTGTCGCGCCTTTTTCAAGCAATGGCGCGGCCGGCGGCGACCGGCCCTGACGCCACCGTGGGAACACATGTCGCACAATACATTCGGTCACCTCTTCCGCGTAACCACCTGGGGCGAAAGCCATGGTCCGGCGCTCGGCTGCGTCGTCGACGGCTGCCCTCCGGGGCTGCGCTTCAAGCTCGCCGATCTCCAGGTCTGGCTCGACAAGCGCAAGCCGGGCCAATCCCGCTTCGTCACCCAGCGCCGCGAGGACGACCTGGTGAAGGTGCTATCCGGCGTCATGCTCGATGCCGACGGCGAGACGATGACGACGACAGGCACGCCGATCTCGATGCTGATCGAAAACACCGACCAGCGTTCGAAGGATTATGGCGAGATCGCCCGGCAATACCGCCCCGGCCATGCCGACTATACCTATGACCTCAAATACGGCATCCGCGATTATCGCGGCGGCGGCCGCTCCTCGGCGCGTGAAACCGCCGCGCGCGTTGCAGCCGGCGGCATCGCCCGCCTCGTCGTGCCCGGTGTGACCGTGCGCGGCGCGCTGGTGCAGATCGGCAAGCACAAGATCGACCGGCGCAACTGGGATTGGGACCAGGTCGGCCAGAACCCGTTCTTCTCCCCCGATGCGGCGATCGTCCCGGTCTGGGAGGAGTATCTCGACGGCATCCGCAAGGCCGGCTCCTCGATCGGCGCGGTTATCGAAGTGATCGCCGAGGGTGTGCCGGCCGGCCTCGGCGCGCCGATCTATGCCAAGCTCGACCAGGATATCGCCTCGCTGCTGATGTCGATCAACGCCGTCAAGGGCGTGGAGATCGGCAATGGTTTTGCCGCCGCCGAGACATCAGGCGAAGACAATGCCGACGAGATGCGCATGGGCAATGACGGCACGCCGATCTTTCTTTCCAACAATGCCGGCGGTATTCTTGGCGGGATCTCGACCGGGCAGCCTGTTGTGGCGCGTTTCGCCGTCAAGCCGACCTCCTCGATCCTGACCGAACGCCAGTCGATCGACGCCGACGGCAAGAATGTCGATGTCCGCACCAAGGGCCGGCACGACCCCTGCGTCGGCATTCGCGCCGTGCCGATCGGCGAGGCGATGGTCGCCTGCGCCATCGCCGATCATTATCTTCGCGACCGCGGCCAGACCGGCCGTCTGAAATAGGAGCGTCCATGTCTTACGATCAGAAACGCGTCGTCGACGCCATCAGGGCCTTCGAGGCCGGCGAAATCGTCGTCGTCATGGACGACGATGACCGCGAGAACGAGGGCGATCTGATCGTCGCCGCCGTGCACACCACGCCGGAAAAGATGGCCTTCATCGTGCGCCACACCTCCGGCATCGTCTGCGCGCCGATGCCGAAGGAAGAGGCCAAACGCCTCAACCTCAACGCCATGGTGGCGGAAAACGATTCGGCCCACACGACCGCCTTCACCGTCTCGGTCGATTTCAAGCACGGCACGACGACCGGCATCTCGGCCGACGACCGGACGCTGACGGTGCGTAACCTCGCCAATCCGAATGTCGGGGCTGCCGATTTCGTCCGTCCCGGCCATATCTTCCCGCTGGTTTCGCGCGAAGGCGGCGTGCTGATGCGCTCCGGCCATACGGAGGCCGCGGTCGACCTCTGCCGGCTTGCCGGCCTGCCGCCGATCGGCGTCATCTCCGAACTCGTCAACGATGACGGCACCGTCACGCGCGGGCCGCAGGTGGTCGATTTTGCCGAAAAGCACGGGCTGAAGCTCGTCTCTGTCGCCGATCTCATCGCCTATCGCCAGCGCAAGGAAACGTTGGTCGAGCACGGCGCAAGCTTCGACATCGACACGGCCTTCGGCAAGGCCAAGGCCCATACCTATGCCCTGCCCTGGGACCCGATGCAGCATCTCGCCGTCGTCTTCGGCGATATCCGCGACGGCATCGACATCCCGGTGCGCCTGCATCCGGAAAATGTCGCCGAGGACCTGTTCGGCAAGAAGAGCCCGGTCGATTTCTACATGGAGAAGATCGCTGCCGAAGGGCGCGGCGTCATCGTTTATCTGCGCGAGGGCTCCGTCGGCGTCGGCCACTACGACAACGGCCGCAAGGCCCGCAGCCAGGGCCGCGAGGCCCATGCCGAAGCGCAGAACCGCGAAAGCGAATGGCTGGAAATCGGCCTCGGCGCCCAGATCCTCAAGGACCTCGGCGTCAGCTCGATCAAGCTGCTGACCAGCCGCGAGCGCCACTATGTCGGCCTGGAAGGGTTCGGCATCAAGATCAGCAAGACGGAGATTTGCTGAGACTTTTCCTCGCTCATCACGATCAATTCAAGCCGTGACCGACTGCCTGATTTCGCTAGCGAATGGCGGCTGACACGGGCATTTGCGGTGAATGGGTTTCTCCTGCGCACCCCACTCTCCGTCATGCTCGGCCTTGAGCCGAGCATCCACGCCGCGTCCACCGGCAGTCGTGGCATGGATCCCAGGCTCAAGGCCTGGGATGACGGAGAGTGTGGTTGGCGTTGATGCCAAACTCGCCGTCGGCGTAGAGAGACGCACCGCTGCTGGTGCTACATTCGGCCGGCACTTACGACGGCCTCCCTTGTGGGGGCGCAGTAATGGGCGAGGATACTTCGCTTACCCCCTCCACCCCTCCAGCAACACCACCTTCTCCACACCGGCAAACCGCGCCACCCGCTCGAGCTCCGCTTCCAGCCGCTCCAGCCGCCCTGCCGACGGCTTCACGCCCGGTTCCAGCCAGAGCCGCCTGACATCGAGCGTCGATTTCTTCCGGTCCGCCTTCATGTCGATGCGGCCGATCAGCCTGTCGCCTTCGAGAAGGGGGAAGACGTAATAGCCATATTCGCGCTTGGCTTCGGGCACGAAGACCTCGATGCGGTAGAAGAAGCCGAACAGACGTTCGGTACGGTTGCGGTCGCGGATCATCGGGTCGAAGGGGCTCAGCACGCGGATGCGGGGCGGTGCAGCCGGATAGCTGTCGAGCGTTGCGAAGAAATCGGCAAAGGCCCAGGAGGCGCGCGCCTTGTCGCCGAGCGCCGGCTCGATCAGCACTTCGGTCAGCTCGTCGCGATGGGCTGATACCCAGGCCTTGGCTTCATCAGGCGAGACGAGGTTCCAGAAGGCTGCGATCTCGCCATGGGTGGCAAAACCGAGGCGGGTGAGCGCGCTCCGGCAGGCCCAATCGACGAAGTCTTCACGGGTGACCTCCGGCTCGCGGAATTCGGCCGGGATGACGCGCTCGGTGAGATCATAGATCTTCTGGAAGTTCGAGCGGCCGGCAATGGCCAGCTTGCCGGTGTGCCAGAAATATTCGAGCGCCGTCTTGTTCGGATGCCAGTTCCACCAGCCGCCGGACACGTGGCCATCGGCCTTGACGTCGCGCGCCAGCATCGCGCCGTCGCGCTGCACGCGCTCATAGGTCTCCTCGAAGGCCGCCTCGAAGCCCTCCCCGCGCCACTTGCGCCAGCGCTCGATCAAGACTTTCTCCTGGTGGCGGAACTTGTGCTTCCAATAGACAAAGAAGGCACTCGGCAGGATTGAGGCATCATGCGTCCAGTGCTCGAACAGCGCGCGTTCCTTTTCGAGCAGTGCTTTCAGATGCTCTCGCCTGTAGGTCTGGTTGCGGGAAAACAGGATCTGGTGGTGCGCCCGCTCCACCGTCTGGATGCTGTCCACCTGGACGAATCCCAGATCGTGGATGAGCTGCAACAGTCCTTGCTTGGTCAAGGCGCGGTTCGGTGGGGCGCTGAGGCCCTGCTTGGCGAGGAAGACACGGCGGGCGTCGGAATTGGAGAGCAGATTCGTCATGGGCGCATCATACCGCGGAAAATCTTCCTAGCCACCCGGTATCCACCAACGGATGTCGACAGCGAGGTTTGCTCTTTGTAGAAGCACTGCTGTCAGGTTGGCGCCAGTGATGTTCTGATGCCGGATGACATTCATCTCCTACGCGTATTCCAAACGCGGCCGGATGCGAGGAACTGGTTTGGACATACAATTCGAAGGCGCCGGGGTCAGTTTCGGGGCGCGGGTGGCGCTGGCGCCGCTGACACTCGGCATCAGCGGCAAACGCATCGGTGTCATCGGGCTCAACGGCTCGGGCAAGACGACGTTCGCAAGGCTGATCAACGGGCTGACCAAGCCGACGGTCGGCCGCGTCACCGTCAACGGCCGCGATACGGCCGATGAGAAGGCGGCGGCGGCCGATGTCGGCTTCATCTTCCAGTCGCCGCAGAACCAGATCATCCTGCCGATCGTCCGCGACGACATCGCCTTCGGGCTCAAGCGGCGCGGCCTCAGCAAGGCGGAGATCGAGGCGAAGGTCGCGGGCATTCTCGCCCGTTTCGGCGCCGAAGCGCTCGCCGACCGCCGGGCGCACGAGCTTTCCGGCGGCGAGCTGCAGGTGGCGGCCCTCTGCTCGGTGCTGGTGACCGGGCCCGGCACTCTCATCCTCGACGAGCCGACCAACCAGCTCGACCTCAAGAACCGGGCGCTGGTCGAGCGGATTATCGCCGGGCTGCCGGAAAGCGCCATCGTCATCACCCATGATCTGGAGCTGATCGCCGGTTTTGAACGGGTGCTGCTGTTTCACGAAGGGCGGCTTGCCGCCGATGCGCCGGCGGCTGAAGCGATCGCCCGCTACAGGGAGATCGCCGCCTGATGCAGTCGCTTTATGTCGAAGGCAACAGCCCGATGCACCGGCTTTCGCCGCGCTTCAAGCTGGTATCGCTTGCGGCCTTCGGCGTCCTGCTGTTCGTCAGCCAGAATATCGCCCTGCTGTCCGGCTTCGTGCTGCTGACGGCGGTTGTCTATCGCACCACCGGCCTGCCGCTCGGCGAGGGGCTGCGGCGGCTACGGCCGGTCTTCCTGACGATCGCGGTCGTGGCGCTCTTCAACCTGCTCTTCAACCCCTGGCAGGCAGCGCTCGTGCCGGTGCTGCGGCTGACGGCGCTGATGCTTCTTGCCGCCGCCGTGACGGCGACGACGTCGATCGCCGCCTTCATCGACGAGGTGACGGCGCTCGCCCGCCCGCTCGAACGCACCGGCTTCGTGCAGGCCGACGATATCGGCCTGGCGCTCGGGCTGGTCCTGCGTTTCGTGCCCGAGATTGTCGGCCGTTACCAGGCGATCCGCGAGGCCCACAAGGCGCGCGGGCTGAAGGTCCGGCCGACGAGCCTGCTGGCGCCGCTGATCATCCTGACGCTCAGGGATGCGGATAATGTCGCCGCCGCGATTGACGCGCGCCGCATTCGACGGCATGGAAGTTAACGAATTTTAACCACGGAGTTCATGATGAGCACCCGCGACCTCGTCCTTACCGCCCTCTTTGCCGCGATCATCGTGGCGCTCGGCCTGCTGCCGCCGATCTCGCTCGGCTTCATCCCGGTGCCGATCACCGCCCAATCGCTCGGCGTCATGATGGCCGGTGCCGTGCTCGGCGCCCGACGCGGCGCGATTGCCGTGCTGATCGTACTGCTGCTCGTCGCCATCGGCCTGCCGGTGCTTTCCGGCGGCCGCGGCGGGCTTGCCATCTTCGCCTCGCCGACGGCCGGCTTCCTCGTCGGCTGGATCTTCGGCGCCTTCGTCACCGGTTATCTCAGCGAGCGCCTGGTCAATCACGGCCAATCCGGTCTGGTGCAGACGGTGAGCTTCTTCCTCGCCGCCATGGCCGGCGGCATCGTCGTGCTCTATGCGTTCGGCATCGCCTATCTCGCGACCGTCGCCGGTCTCGGCTTCACCAAGGCCTTCGTCGGCTCGATGGCCTTCATTCCGGGCGACGTCGTCAAGGCCTTCGTCGCCGCCCTCCTCGGCCGCGCCGTCATGGTTGGTTATCCCCTGCTGCCGGCGCGCGCATAACCGCCACGATCCGATTACGTGCGATGGTCGTCTTCACCTGAAGGCGGCCATTGTGCTTTTTACTCCGGCCACCACGCTTGCCGTCCGGCTAAAGCTCCGCGTTTCCATGCTGATGAATTGAGGGAGAAAGCCTTGCTGCGAGCAAGGGGACGGCCTGGAACACAGGCAACAAAAAACCGCCTTGAGGCGGTCGGGCATTCTATCGATTTCAGTTTGATCTAGTCTCCTCCACCTCCGTCGCCGCCGCCGTCACAGCCGCCATCGTCCGAGGCGTCGAACCAGCCTCCCCCGCCATCGCCGGAGCTTTTTGACCTGCGCCTGCCACTCGCAAATATCACGACAAAAACCAGGGCGAAACATGCGAAGAGCATGGCCTCCGGAAAAAATGAATTCAATCGGTCTCCTTTCATCTGCTTCAGGAAATCTTGTTTCCTGATAGAAACTGTAGATTATTTTTCGATTTCCGCAAGAGCTTCAATATGAAACTTTCGTGACAATCCATGTTTGGTCAGGCAAACGGTTTGCCCACGGGTCGTTCACTTATCAGCGTCTTCAATCCGCCGCTGAAAGGGACGGAACGTCGCGACCTGAACAATGGAAGCGGTTCGGAATATTGAGCCAGGCGTCCGGCGCCCGCATCACGCCGGGTTTGCGCCTCCAGAATTCACCGCATCAGCAGTGACACCAGGCCGACCCGGGAATTGACCCCGAGTTTGGCATAGATGTTTCTCAGGTGGGTTCTGACGGTTTCGTAGCTGATATCGTCGGCCATCGCCACTTCTCTCGGCGAATGACCCGATGCGATGCTCGAGGCGATCCTGATTTCCGTCGCGGTCAGCTTATAAAGCTGCATCAGCAAATCGCGCCGCTCATTGAGCGGCGTCGCCACGATCGGCTCGACGATCACCGCCACGGTCGGCCCCTCCAGACACTCTGTGAACGTATCTGAGCGCAGCCGGACAAGGGTGATGCGATAGTTATCCTGGTTCCCGCCCTTGACGATCGCGGTGTGTGGTTTGGTCTGCACGCCGTTTCTGGAGGTCAGGAATTCGAGAACCGCAGCCGACTTCTCGCATTGAAGTGCGAGCGTGCCGTCGGCGCCGATCCACACAGGCAAGCCGGCGGCCAGCAAGGCCTCTGCGCTTTTATTCCAGCGACGGGCTTTGCGTTGCTCCGAGACATAGATCAGTCCAACGCCGATGCTGTCGAACAGGGTCTGCGTCGCCTGTTCGTGCGGTGCGAACAGATCGCGCTTGCGAATGAAGTCGAAAGCCCTTCTCAGATGCGGCGCGAGCTGCGTGTAAAGCTTGGCCGCCTCGCTGTTGAGATCGGGGTCCGCCGACGTCGTGCAGGCCGACAGGATGAAGGTGCGGTTTTCCTCGCGAATGATCGAGACGCCGACGCTCGTCTCGCATCCGGTCTGCCGCTTCAGCCAGTCATTGTAAAACTCCGATTTGACCAGCTCCTCGCGTGGAACGATCTCGTCGCCGCACAGGCCCTGGCCGACGGGCACGCGATCCAATCTCGGAATCCAGGGATTGACCGACGCGAAGTGGCTCATGAACTGATCGATCTCGGACTGCGAAAACCCCGACATGAAGGGAACATGGGCGACGGAAGAGTTCAGGTCGTGATAGTGAAGCGCCGCCTTGCCGCCCGGCGACGTCTGCGCAAGGCGGTCCAGGAAATCCTGCCAGCTGCACTCTCCGAACAGACTTCCATAAATCATATCCGTCAACAGAGACGAAACGTCAGTCGATAGAATCATGAGTGATTTTCAACCTGAGCGAATGAAAGCATCTTCGAATATTGAATAGTGTTGTCTTCGCAAATGCAATGGAATTCGAACACTAACAGCGACGGTTTCTCTTTTCCGTGCAGCAATGAATACTACAACCTCAGCATGTTATTGCTTCACGCGCATTATATCTTGCGGTTGACGCCTTCGGCGCCAAGGAAATTTGTAACTCGGAATCCCTCCCCCACGGCGTGACTGCCTTGACGCCGCGGGCGATTGCTCGCGGCGGAAGCGACGGTCTCGCCGGACTGTCGTCAAACCAGCCCCGGCACGACGAACACCAGCCAGGCGATGATCGGGCCGATGATGGCGATCAGCGCGCTATAGACCAGCAATTGCTTGAGAACCTGCTCTCGCCGGTCATCCGGCGCATTGGCGACCACGAGCGCACCATTGGTGGAAAATGGGCTGGTATCGACGATCGTCGTCGAGATCGCGATGGCGGCGACGACGCCGATGGCGCTGACATGTCCCTGCATGAGGAAGGGGACGGCCAGCGGGATGATGGCGCCGAGCAGCGCGGTCGAGGATGCGAAGGCCGAAACGATGGCACCGGTAAAGCAAAGCAGGAGCGCCACCAGCAGCGGCATGCCGAGGCTGGATATGCCGTTCGCCACGTAATCGACCGTACCGGCCTTCTCCATGACGCCGACATAGGTGATGATGCCTGATATCAGCAGCACGGTCGACCAGCTGACCTTGTCGATTGCCGCCTTCTGGGTTTTCGGGGACAAGAGCGCGAGGGCGACGGCGACGGTCATGGCGACGAGGCCGACATTGAACTTGAAAACCAGCGCGCCGATGCCGAGCGCGATCAGGCCGACCAGCGTGGTCATTCGCTCATTGTTCAGACGTAGCGTCGCAGCAGTATCGGCCGCCGTGCCGTAGGCATGCTCCCGGATCGGTTTTGCCGGCGTGCCGCCGTGACCTCTGATCGACGCCGAAACGCCCTCGGGGTGCAGTTCTGGCAAGGGGCCAAGCGATGCCGCGGGCATTTGCTTCATGACCTTTGCACCGCCGAAAACGAAGAAGACCAGCACCGCAATCGCCAGATTGAAGAAAAAGCTGGAGAGAAACAGCGATGTCGGCGCGAAAGGCAGACCGGCCTTGGCAACGATCTGGTTGGTAATGCCGCCATAGATGCTGATCGGCGAAAAGCCGCCCGCTTGTGCGCCGTGGATCACCATCAGCCCCATCATGACGGGGTGGATGCGGTACTGGATGGCAAAGCTCAGCGCGACCGGCGCGAGGATGGCGACCGCAGCCGGTCCAAGAGCGCCGAAACCGGTAATCACGGCTGCGACGAGGAACATCACCCAGGGGATCAGGCCTATGCGTCCACGCACCAGCCGGACGGCGCATTCGACCAGCCAGTCGATGGTGCCGTTGATCTGCGCGATGGCGAAGAGGTAGGTGACGGCGACGAGCGTCAGGAACAGGTCACTCGGAAAGCCGGCGAAAATATCGGTGGTTTTCATGCCGATGGTCATGGAGCCGAGCACGAAGGCGCCGGCGAAAGCGAGCGCGCCCATGTTGATCGGCTGGATCGTCGCAACGACGAACATGGCGACGAGCATGCCTATGGCCAGTATTTCAATACCCATGATTCCCCTCCCTCCGACGCCTCCAGCGCCGTGGTTGCTGTTTGCAAGATTGATGCAGAGACCGCCGACCCTCCTCCCAGAGGGCGGTCGCCTTACGTCCTGGTATAAAGATCGGCGTATTGCTGCCGCAGGATGTTCTTCTGGACTTTGCCCATCGTGTTGCGCGGCAAGTCGTCGGCGAAGATAATGCGTTTGGGCTGTTTGTAGCGCGCGAGACGATCCTGCAGGGCGCTGACAATGCTCTTTTCATCAAGCACGGCGCCAGGCTTGCGCACGACGACGGCCGTGACGCCTTCTCCGAAATCCGGGTGCGGCACGCCGATCACGGCGCTCTCGACCACACCCTCGATCCGGTCGATCTCGCTCTCGACCTCTTTCGGATAGATGTTGTAGCCACCCGAGATCACCAGATCCTTGCCGCGGCCGACGATATGGATATAGCCGTCGCGGTCGATCTTGCCGAGATCGCCGCTGATGAAGAACCCGTCGGCGGTGAATTCAGCCGCGGTTTTCTCCGGCATGCGCCAATAGCCCTTGAAGACGTTCGGCCCCTTGATCTCGATCATGCCGGTCTCCTCCGGCGGCAGCACTTGCCCCGTGGCGGGATCGGTGACGCGCACCGTCACGTCGGGCAGCGGAAAGCCGACGGTTCCGGCGATGCGTTTGCCCTCATAAGGGTTGGAGGTGTTCATGTTGGTTTCCGTCATGCCGTAGCGCTCGAGAATCGCGTGACCGGTCCGGGCCTGGAACTCGCTATGTGTTTCTGCAAGCAGCGGCGCCGAGCCTGATATAAAGAGGCGGATGTTGGCTGCCGCCTCCTTGCCGAAGTGCGGGCTTTGCAGGAGGCGCACATAGAAGGTCGGCACGCCCATCAGCATCGTTGCCTGCGGCATCAGTGAAACGACCTCATCGGCGTCGAATTTCGAAAGCAGGAACATCGAAGCGCCGGCGAGCAGCGTCACGTTAGTGGCGACGAACAGCCCATGCGTATGGAAGATCGGCAAGGCATGGATCAGCCGGTCGTCGGCGGTGACGCGCCAGTAGTCCCGCAGGGTCAGGGCGTTCGAGAGCAGGTTGCCATGCGTGAGCATCGCCCCCTTGGAGCGTCCCGTCGTTCCCGAGGTGTAGAGGATCGCGGCCAGGTCCTCGGCGGCGCGCGAGGCATCGACAAAGTCGGCCGGCTCGTCGCGTGCGAGATCCAGCAAAGAGCCGCTGCCATCGGCGTCGAGCGTTTCGACGATCGCGCCGTGACGCTTGGCGATCATCTCGACGCCGTCGCGAGCGCCCGAGGCAACGACCACCAGACGTGGCTCGGCGTCGCCGATGAAGTAGTCGAGCTCAGCCAGCGTATAGGCGGTATTGAGCGGCAGGTAGACGGCGCCGCTGCGAAGACAGGCGAGATAGAGGATCAATGCCTCGGCGCTTTTCTCCACCTGCACTGCAACCCGGTCGCCGGGGCGGATGCCGAGCGTATCCATCGCGCCGGCAATGCGGCCGGAAAGGGCGAAGGCCTCGTCATAGGTCCATGTGCGGGTGCCATCGATCCGGATGAACGGTGCGTTATCGGGTGCGGCGGCCCGCATGGCGTCGAAAAGATGGTTGCTCACTTTCGCCCTCCTCCAAGCGTGGAATTCATCAGTTGCGCGAATGCTCGAGAACCTTGCTGGCCATTGCCGCCACGGCGGCCTTCGTCGCTCTGGCTGAGCAGGCTTTTGACGGCGGGCGAGGCGATCACTTCGCCGCGTTGCGCCAGGGCCTCGTGGTTGGCCACGATGTCATCGAGCTTGTAGAGGTAGTTGACCATCAGACCGTGCGCCTGTTGGAGCGCCTTGGGCGAGCGGTCGCCGAGAAAATTCACCCTTTCGAGCCGGGCGCCATTGCCGAGATGAAAGCGGGCGACGGGATCGACGGGGCGGCCTTCCGGCGTCCGTTCGGTCAGGAAATAGCGGGCCACCAGCGGCAGCAACACACGCTCCACTTCGGCGGCGCTGCTCTCGCTGCCCGGCCAGTTCGGATCGTCGAGCAGGGTCAGCGTTTTCAGGGCCGCTCCGGATAGGGGCCGATCGCCGGTCGCGTGCACCTTGGCAAGCCAGCGGGCAAAACCCGGGACGGGCGACAGCGTCACGAAAGTCTTGAGGCCCGGCAGGTCCTTGCGCAGGTCTTCCACGACCTGCTTGATCAGGAAATTGCCGAAGGAGATGCCGCGCAAGCCATCCTGGCAGTTGGAGATCGAATAGAAGACGGCCGTCGTCGCCTCGTCGGCATTGATCTGCTCCCTCCCCTCGTCGAGCACATCTGCGATCGCCTTCGGCACGGATCGGGTGAGCGCCACCTCGACGAAGACCAGCGGCTCATCGGCCAGCCGCGGGTGGAAAAAGGCAAAGCATCGACGGTCGGCCGGCGCCAGACGACGGCGCAGCTCCTCCCAGCCGGCAATCTCGTGCACGGCCTCGTATTGGATGATCTTTTCGAGAATATAGGCTGGCGTCGTCCAGTCGATCGGTCGCAGCGTCAGAAAGCCGCGATTGAACCAGGAACCGAACAGGTGCGTGAAGTCGGCATCGAGCGCGTGATAGGCCTCGGATCGGTCCTTGGAAGCAAGCAGCTGCTGCCGCATGCGGACGAGCCTGGCGGTGCCGTTCGGCGCGTGATTCAACCGGCGCAGGAGCTCCTGGCGCCGCGGCTCCGCGGCCTGATGGAGCGCAATGGCCGCGGCAGAGCTTTTGTCGGTGCGGTAATTTTCCATTGCCTGGTCGAGCCTCACCGTGTCGGGCCCGAACTTTTCGTGCAGCATATGGAAGAATGTCTGCGCGCGCTCGTCCTCGAGCGCCCCCCAGCGATCGAGAATCTCGGCGGCAAGGGCCATGCCGGATGCTTCACCACGGCTCGACAACAGCATCTCACAGAGGGTCTCAAGATCGGCTTTGGCCGCGGCCTGCGTATTGCGCGAGCCGGAAAACAGGAGCTGGCGGCCGTGATCCGTGATGCTTTGCAGCATGTCGGTGAAGAAAGACGCCTCAGGCATGCCATTCTCCTTCTGAAGGTCGGCCGCTGTTCACGCCGGCGGACGCCGCTTCCCCTCGCAGGGCTTCGTCTGTAGTATGTACATTGGCATTCTTCGTACACGACGTCAACGTTTGTGTATACAAGAATGGCATTTATGTATGAAGGAAGCGAGAGAAATGTCCGAGAATGTCGGCCGGTGGCTACGGGATGAGATTGAAAACGCGATACTTTCCTACGAGTTCGCCCCCGGCGAACGGCTGGATGAAACCGTGCTTGCCAACCGCTTCGGTGTCTCGCGGACGCCGGTGCGCGAGGCGCTGATGCAGCTTGATGCCATCGGCCTCATCGAAATTCGCCCGCGCCGCGGTGCCATCGTGATCGATCCGGGCCCGCACCGCATTTACGAGATGTTCGAGGTGATGGCCGAGCTCGAGGGCTTGGCGGGATCGCTCGCCGCCCGTCGGCTGGATAAGGCGTCACGCGAGGCGATCACCGCCACCCACAGCCGCTGCGAACAATCCGCCGCGGCCGGTGACAGCGATGCCTATTATTACGACAATGAGGAATTTCATAAGGCGATCTACGCCGCGAGCCGCAGCGATTTCCTGCAGGAGCAATGCGTACAGCTGCATCGACGCCTGCGTCCCTATCGCCGTCTGCAGCTGCGCGTGCGCAACCGCCTGTCGACATCCTTCTTAGAACATTGCGCCATCGTCGATGCGATCTTTACAGGAGATGGCGATGAAGCCCGCCGCCTGCTGCGAACCCATGTCGGCATTCAGGGGGAGAGGTTCAGCGATCTGGTGGCAAGCATGGCGGCGAGATGATCGGACGCCAGACGGATCAATCCAAAAACCGATAGAGCCAGTCGCGCGTTTCCTCCGGCAGCGAGGCCGGCTGCTGATCTTCGCTGTTGCGGGCCTGCCAGATGATCTCGACCTCGGCGGCGCGCTCCTCGCCGGTGTCGATCGAAACGAGGAAGCCGATGGAACGCACGCCGATCTTGTCGACGGCTGCGGTGAAGATTGCCGGCTCGTCATGGTGCAGCGGGCGGTGAAGCATGCAGGAGATCTTGCTGGCGCTATAGACCGGTTCGTCGTCTACGTCGGGCCGTGCCGACCAGAAGCTCGCAATGACGGATTCAGCGTAAGAAATATAGGACGCCAGAAACATCTGGCCATTCATATCGACATCGCGAAACGGCACGCGTATTTCCGCCACCCCAGGGCGTTTCGACTGACTCATCAACAATACTGCCCTACAACATTCCCCAGAACCGACACTACTTCATATTTCATCGGATCGAAACAGATTTAACAACAAAAGATGCGAGGGTTCAAAGTGTTAGGGCTGATTTGCAAGTCGGGGAGAGCCCGCAACGCCGGTGTGACGATATTCCCGGAGGCAAACGCTGCGAAGAAGGCTTTCCGATCCGATGAGGGTGCACAAGCGCTGCGGGCAGCGCTTGTTGAAATCGTCGGTCGATGCCCCATCTGCTGTGGAACATGACACAAGCGGCCGATAGAGTGTTTCCATGAGCACCCGTCTTTATGAACACCCAATCTTTCTGGAACATGTGACGCCTTCCGGCCATCCGGAGCGATCGGACCGGATCCGCGCCATCAATGTGGCGCTGGAACATCCGAATTTCGAGCGGCTGCAGCGCCGGCAGGCGCCGCAGGCGAGCGAGGATGCGGTGCTGCTCGCACATCCGGAGGAACATCTTGCCGCCGTCATGCGGGAGATCCCCGAAGAGGAGGATCGGATCAACCAGCTGGAAGCCGATACCTATGCCAGCGTCAAAAGCCTGCAGGCGGCGCTGACCGGGATCGGCGGCGCGATGGCGGCGGTGGACGACGTCTTTTCCGGCGCCGCCGACAATGTCTTCGTCGCCGCCCGCCCGCCCGGGCACCATGCGGAGAAGACGACGGCAATGGGCTTCTGCTTCTTCAACAATGCAGCGATCGCAGCCCGCCACGCGCAGAAAAGGCATGGCGCCGAACGTGTCGCCATCGTCGACTGGGACGTGCACCATGGAAACGGCACCCAGGACATCTTCTGGGACGATGCTTCCGTGCTGTTCTGCTCGACGCATCAGATGCCGCTTTATCCCGGCAGCGGCGCCAAGGGAGAGAAGGGCAAGCACAATACCATCGTTAACGCGCCGCTTTCGCCGAATGTCGGCAGCGACCATTTCCGCGAGGCGTTCAAATCGCGGGTGCTGCCGGCGCTCGACGATTTCCGGCCGGATCTCATCATCATCTCTGCCGGCTTCGATGCGCATCACCGCGATCCGTTGGCGCAGATCAACCTGACGGGCGAGGATTTCGACTGGGCGACCGCCCGCGTGCTGGAACTCGCGGACCGGCACGCGAAGAACCGGGTCGTCAGCCTGCTCGAAGGCGGCTATGATCTCGAGGGCCTCGCCGAATCGGCCGGCATGCATATTTTGCGAATGATGAAGGGTTGAGAATGACTGACAGCGCCAAGCCGGAAGTGTCCGGCCTTTCCTTCGAAAAGGCGGTCGCCGAACTCGAAAGCATCGTTGCCCGGCTGGAACGCGGCGACGTAGCGCTGGATGAATCGATCGAGATCTATGAGCGCGGCGAAGCGCTGAAGAAACATTGCGAGACGCTGCTTTCGGCCGCCGAAAACCGCATCGAGAAGATCCGGCTCGACCGCGCCGGCAAGCCGCAGGGCGTCGAGCCGCTGGACGGGGCCTGAGCGGATCGAAGGCGCTTGGCGATCGGCTGACGGCCGCTCTATGATCCCCTGTCAAAACAACGAGGGGACGCAAACATGACGGACAGGTTGAAGGGCAAGGTCGCCATCATCTCGGGCGGCGCGACCGGCATGGGCGGTGCTGCCTCGAAGCTGTTTGCGGCCGAAGGCGCGCGCGTGGCGATCATCGACCGCAACGGCGAAGCGGCGGCCGAAACCGTCAAGGCGATCCGTGATGCCGGCGGCGAGGCCGATTGCTGGACGGCCGATGTTTCCGACGAAGCCGCCGTCAATGCCGCCGTCGCCGGCGTCGAGGAACGCTACGGCGCGGTGACCGTGCTCTTCAACCATGCCGGCACCATCGTCATCAAACCCTTCCTGGAAACGACGCTTCAGGAATGGGACTGGCTGCACGCCGTCAATGTGCGCTCAATGTTCCTGATGACCAAGGCCGTGCTGCCGAAGATGATTGCCGCGGGCGGCGGATCGATCGTCTGCACCTCGTCGATCTCGGCGGTCGCCGCCACGCCGATGGAGGTGCTTTACGACACGACCAAGGGCGCCGTGCATATGTTTGCCCGGGCGATTGCAGTGGAATTCCGCGACCGCAACATCCGCTGCAACGCCGTCTGCCCCGGCTTCATCCGCACACCGCACGGGTTGCGCGAGGTGGCCGACCTGCAGGCGCTCGGCGTCGATGTCTCGGATGCCGCCATCGCCGCCCAGCAGGGCCGGATCGGCGAGCCGGAGGATGTGGCGCGGGCCGCCCTTTATCTCGCCAGCGACGAGTCGAACTTCGTCAACGGCGCCCACCTCTTCGTCGACAACGGTTTTACGGCGATCTGAGACGGGCTCCGCGCCCGATTGGACGCGCGGCGCTTCAGGTACTATTTGTGATCGATACGGTAGCGATCGGAGATCCGACATGTCCTTCTTTCCCGGCAAAGATCCCCTGCCTGGCGATGCTTTCGCCTGCGACGCGATTGAGAATCTGATCATTCCGCGCAGCAGCGATATCGGCGGCTTCCAGGTGCGGCGCGCCCTGCCGACGCGGCAGCGGCGGCTGGTCGGACCGTTCATCTTCTTCGACCGCATGGGGCCGGCGATCCTGAAGCCGAACGAGGCGCTCGACGTGAAGCCGCATCCGCATATCGGCCTGTCGACGGTCACCTATCTCTTCGACGGCGAGATCCGCCATCTTGACAGTCTCGGCACCGAAAAGGTCATCCGACCCGGCGACATCAACCTGATGACGGCGGGCCGCGGCATCGTGCATTCCGAGCGCACGCCCGACAATCTGCGCGGCCATCCGCTGCTGATGTCGGGGCTGCAGACCTGGCTGGCGCTGCCCGACGATAAGGAGGAGATCGATCCGTCCTTCGCCCATACGCAAAAGACCGAGATGCCGCTGATCGAAACTTCAGGGGTGCGCGGGCGCGTCGTCATCGGCTCGTTCGAAGGCATGACATCGCCGGTCGGCACCTTCTCCGATACGCTCTATGTCGATCTCAACCTGCAGCCAGGCGTGCGCTTTCCCTTCGGCGCGGCCCATGAGGAGCGCGCCGTCTACGTGCTTTCGGGCGAGGTCGTCATAGCAGGCGACCGTTTCGCCGCCGACCAGCTGCTGGTTTTCCGGCCTGGCGATCCGATCACGCTCGAAGCCGGCAGCGACGGCTGTCACCTGATGCTCTTCGGCGGCGCTGCGCTGAACTCGAAGCGCTATATCTGGTGGAATTTCGTCTCATCGTCCAAGGAACGGATCGAAAAGGCCAAGGAGGAATGGCGCGCCGGCCGCTTCGATATCGTTCCCGGCGACGAGGAGGAATTCGTGCCGCTGCCGGAAGGCTGACGGCGGCAGGCAATCAACCCGCCGCGAAATAGCGCATCAGCGCCCCCTTGGTGCGGTTGACGTAGCGGTCCTGCCAGCTGTCATCAACGTTGAGAAAGCCCGACCAGCCCTTCTTGCCCTGACGCTTCAGCTCCGCCTCGACGGCGCGGAAGCGGTAGTGGTCATAGACATCGAGAATATGGACGGCATAGGCCTCGGCCAGCGCCCGGTCGCCCTTGACGATCAACATGTTCTCGTCATTGGAGTAGGAGGCCTTGAAGCCGAGATTGTGGCTGCCGAGCACGACGGCGCAGTCGTCCGACAGGGGATCGATCACCAGCACCTTGTCGTGAATGATGGCGCCGACCTTCTTGGCCGTCAGTTCCTCGGCGCCGAAATCGGCCAGCAGCTGGCGGTCATCGATGCGCGAGGCCCGGACGATCGAGACATTGACCTCGTCGAACGTATGGGGTGAAACGGCCTCGGTATCGTCGTCCTCATCGTCGGGATCGTTCTTCTTGCCGGCGACATAATTGGGCATCGCCTGCGGGCTGGAAACGGCGCCGGTGACGATCAGCTTCTGATCCTTGAGGCCGATATCGATCGCCTCGCCGACGATGCAATCCCTGCCCGACTGACCGGGATAGAAGGCGAGAAACAGCACAGCGTGCTCGGCGCGGCGCATCAGCCGGTAAACCTCGCGAAGATCGGGCGGCGTGTCCTTGCCCTTTCTCCGGCTTTGCATGTTCGGGGAGAACCACGTTTCCACCGAAGCGCCATTGTCGGTCGGCACAATGGACGGCGTCTCGTTGGAACGCCGGAACGCCTTGCTCTGCTGGTTGTCGGGCATGCCGTCATCGAATTCGACGGGCGCTTCCAGCGTCGCATTGTCTTCCAGCATCCGCTCCCAGTAGGCGACATAGGCCGCGGCAACCGCATCGTTGCGGACGATCAAGGCGTTGTTGGATTGGCCGGCAAGCCCCGTCGCCGTCCAGTTGGTGCTGCCGGTGAAGACGCTGCGCTCAGTCCCGTCCGAGGGGATGTGCACGACGAACTTGTTGTGACCGATCTGGCTCGAATTGTTGAACATCCGATGGTGAATCTCGACGCCGGCGTCGATCAGCGCCTGGCGTGCGTGAGCATTGCGCACATCCCACTCGTCTCCGACCTTTCCGGTATTGGCGAGAATGATGCGCAGCTTGTCCTTGTTGGCCAGCAGCAGGTCGAGCAGCTCCTTGTCCTCGAGCTCGTAGAGCGCGACCAGGAAGCGTCCGGGCGCTTTCATGAAATCCCTGAGCATCGGAATGACATCGCCGGCCAGATATTTGCGGATGCCGTTCGCCGGATTGGAAATCATGTCGATCAGTTCGTTCGGCTGCTTCACACCGTCTTCCAGCAGGACGTTGCGCAGCCACTGGGCGGCGAGGATGCCGTTGGTGAAGGTCGATTCGAACTGGCCGCGCTTGCGCGTCACGTGGACCGGGTTGGAGGCGACAGCCGGCCCGAGATAACCGAGCGGCCGCGGCGGACCTTCATAGGCCTTGACGGCGATTTTCTCGAAGGTGCCGTCCGCCTTCTTGATCGGCCTGCCGTTGTCGTCGCGCTTGTTGATCTCGACAAGATCAGGCGCCGGATCGGGGGCGGCCTGCATGCCCGGCTTCAGATCGCCGAGCGGGCGGATTTCGTAACGCACCCGGACCTCGTCCGGCCGCCGCCGCATTTCGTTGCGCCGCTTGCGTAGCGTCAGGTCGCGCCAGGACAGCTTCTGCACCGGCCAGAGCGACGTCGTCTGCGGCAGCCAGTGCGGATTGCGCTGCCCCTTGAAGGCGACCCAGGCGGCGCAGGTCACTCGATCTTCGCTGCCATCGGACTTTTTCGCCACGTTTCCCTGCTCGTCGAGATAGACGCGTACGACCTCAAAGCCGAGGCATCCGTCGATCTTGGCGTCAATATCCCAGGCCACATAGGCGACCTCGTTGTTCACATAAGCATGCGCTGCAACAATCGTTCCCATGACCTGATCCCCCAGTCGGTGCGGCAACATTGCTACCATTCCGTGTCATATTCAAGCGGCTCGCCGCCCCTTTCAGCGTTCGACGGCGAGGCGGAAAATCGGGGCGGAACCGGGCCAAGATCAGGCGAATGCAACTTACGGAAATAGAATGTGATAACTCCCGAAACCCCTCACACATTTTTCCGCCATGCTCTAAGGTGAAAACCTTCGGTTCCTGAAATCACTTGTTTTGCCTCGTTCTAATCGAATAAAGCGGTACAAGGAAAAGTAAGAAAGAGCGCCGCCCGTGACACATCCGCCGAAGACCCCTCTGCTCGACCAGGTCACTTACCCTGCCGACCTGCGCAAGCTCGAGGATCGCGACCTGCCGCAGCTCGCCCGCGAGGTCCGCGACGAAATGATCGATGCGGTGTCGCGCACCGGCGGTCATCTCGGCGCCGGTCTCGGCGTGGTCGAGCTGACGATCGCCATCCACAGCGTCTTCGACACGCCTGACGACCGGCTGATCTTCGATGTCGGCCATCAATGTTATCCGCACAAGATTCTGACCGGCCGGCGCGACCGCATCCGGACCTTGCGCCAGGAAAACGGGCTTTCCGGCTTCACCCGCCGGGCCGAAAGCGAATATGATCCCTTCGGGGCGGCGCATTCCTCGACCTCGATTTCGGCCGGCCTCGGCATGGCGATTGCCGCAGATCTCGACAAGAACGACCGGCGCGTCATCGCCGTCATCGGCGACGGGGCGATGTCGGCCGGCATGGCCTATGAGGCGCTGAACAATGCCGGCGCGCTCGATGCCCGCCTCATCGTTATCCTCAACGACAACGACATGTCGATCGCGCCGCCGACAGGCGCAATGAGCGCCTATCTCGCCCGCCTCGCCTCGGGTCGCACCTATATGGGCTTCCGCGATTTCGGCAAGAAGCTGACGGCCTATCTCGGCAAGAACATCGATCGCGCCATCACCCGCGCTGTCGAGCATGCCCGCGGCTACGTCACCGGCGGCACGATGTTCGAGGAGATGGGCTTCTACCATATCGGGCCGATCGACGGGCATTCCTTCGACCACTTGCTGCCGGTGCTGCGCAATGTGCGCGACAATGCCCGCGGCCCGGTGCTGATCCATGTCGTCACCCAGAAGGGCAAGGGCTATCCGCCGGCCGAAGCCGCCGCCGACAAATATCACGGCGTCAACAAGTTCGACGTCATCACCGGCGCCCAGGCGCGGGTGAAGCCGAACGCGCCGAGCTATACCAGCGTCTTTGCCGAAGCGCTGGTGCAGGAAGCGGCCCTCGACGACAAGATCGTCGGCATCACCGCCGCCATGCCGAATGGTACCGGCCTCGACAAGCTCGCCGAGGCCTTCCCCTCGCGCTGCTTCGATGTCGGCATCGCCGAACAGCATGCCGTGACCTTCGCCGCCGGCCTTGCGGCCGAGGGCTACAAGCCGTTCGCCGCGCTCTATTCAACCTTCTTGCAGCGCGCCTACGACCAGGTCGTGCACGACGTGGCGATTCAGGGATTGCCCGTCCGTTTTCCGATCGATCGCGCCGGCTTCGTTGGCGCCGACGGCCCGACCCATGCCGGCTCCTTCGACACCGCCTTCCTCGCCACCCTGCCCGGCTTCGTGGTGATGGCGGCGGCCGACGAGGCCGAACTCAAACACATGGTACGCACGGCCGCCGCCTATGACGCCGGGCCGATCTCGTTCCGTTATCCGCGTGGCGAAGGCGTCGGCGTCGACATGCCCGCACGTGGCGAGATCCTGCAGATCGGCAAGGGCCGCATCGTCAAGGAAGGCACCAAGGTTGCCCTGCTTTCCTTCGGCACCCGGCTTGCCGACTGTCTGCTTGCCGCCGAAGATCTTGAGGCCGCCGGCCTGTCGACGACGGTCGCCGATGCGCGCTTCGCCAAGCCGCTCGACCACGATCTGATCCGCCAGCTTGCCCGCCACCACGAGATGCTGATCACCGTCGAAGAAGGCTCCGTCGGCGGCTTTGGCAGCCAGATGATGCAGTATCTCTCAAGTGAAGGCCTGCTCGACAACGGCCTGAAGATCCGCTCGCTCGTCATGCCCGACATCTGGATGGAGCAGGCCAAGCCCGAGGCGATGAACGCCCATGCGGGGCTCGATCGCGCGGGGATCGTTTCGACCGTGTTCCGGGCGCTGGGGCGCGGAGTTGCGGTTGGGGTTGCGGGATAGTGAATTGTGAGGGTGTGCTGTGGGGCCCCCCTCATCCGCCTGCCGGCACCTTCTCCGCGCTTGCGGGGCGAAGGGAATAGCCGCAACCTCTTCGTTCCCCGCTAACGTCTCGCAGGGCACGTCCCCTCGCCCCGTTTGCGAGGAGAGGGTTAGGGTGACGGGCAGCCGCTTGCTCCCTCGATGCCGTTCCAGCCTATAAAAAACGGCGCATCTCCTGCGCCCGTCCATCGCTGTACTTTGCTCCAGCAGCCACCCACCCTCCGTCATGCTCGGCCCTGAGCCGAGCATCCACACCGCACGCACACCAGCAGCGGGAATGGATCCTCGGCTCAAGGCCGAAGATGACGGCGTGTGAGGAGATGCCGCAGCCAAACTCGCCGCTAAGCCACAGATAACATTACCTTGTGTTTGGTATAGCGATCCGCTCATCCACCCTTGCGGGCACCTGCAAGACTCCCGTCCTGAAGAAGATTAGCGAGAACGACTGGCAGCAGGCGCAACACTCTCTATTCCGCCGACATCGCTGTACTTGCTCCAGCAGCCACCCCCATCCTCCATCATGCTCGGCCTTGAGCCGAGCATCCACACCGCATGCACACCATCAGCGGGTATGGATCCTCGGCTCAAGGCCGAGGATGACGGAGAGTGAGGAGATCCCGCAGCCAAACCCACCATCCAAATAACTGGTAGCTTTGCGTTTTTCTCCAATCATGGCAGGCCCCATCTAAAAAGGGCGGCGCATTCCTGCACCGCCCTCTTCATTAACGTCCCATCCTGAGCGCTGTCAGAATTCCGTCCAGTCCTCCTGCACCGTAGCTGCGGCCGTGGCCTGTCTTCCGCCGAAGGCCGCGGTGACCTTGCCGGCAAGTGCGCGGGCCGGAGAGGCGACAGGGCGGGAGGCCGGCGTTGCGGCGGCGGTCTTCTGGGCCGGAGCGGCAAGCTGGGTGCCAAGCTTGAACTGGCGCAGCAGTTCATCCAGGGCGCTTGCCTCGCTGGCGAGCGCATGGCTCGCCGCGGTCTGTTCTTCGACCATGGCCGCATTCTGCTGCGTGCCCTGATCCATGTTGTTGACGGCGGTGTTGATCTCCTGCAGGCCGATCGACTGTTCGCGCGTGGCGGTGACGATCGCATTGACGTTGCGGTTGATCTCCTGCACCTCGGCGACGATGGCCTCGAGCGCCTTGCCGGTTTCGCCGACCAGCGACACGCCGGTCTGGACATGCGTGCCTGATGTGGTGATCAGGTCCTTGATCTCCTTGGCCGCCTTGGCCGAGCGCTGGGCGAGCTCGCGCACTTCCTGCGCCACCACCGCAAAACCCTTGCCGGCCTCACCGGCACGCGCCGCCTCGACGCCGGCGTTCAGCGCCAAGAGGTTGGTCTGGAAGGCGATGTCGTCGATAACGCCGATGATGTTGGAGATTTCGCCCGAGGATTTTTCGATCTGCTGCATGGCCGAGACCGCCCTGCGGACGACGTCGCCGGACTTTTCGGCGCCGAGGCGGGTGCGCTCGACGAGATTGCCGACATCCTCGGCGCGTTTGGCGCTGTCGCGCACCGTCGTCGTCACCTCTTCGAGCGCCGCTGCAGTCTGTTCGACGGCGGCGGCCTGCTGCTCGGTGCGGTGGGCAAGATCGTCGGCGGCCGAGCGGATCTCGCCGGCGCCGGCATTGATCGCCGAAGCGTTGCGGCCGACCGACTGGAGTGCCGCCTGCAGCTTTTCGACGGCATTGTTGAAGTCGTTGCGCAGGCTGTCATATTGCGGCGCGAACGGCGTCTGGATGCGGGCGGCGACATCGCCGACGGCAAGGCCGGCAAGGCCGCCGGCCAAAGCGTCGACGGCATAGCGCAGCTCGCCTTCCTCGCGGGCTTTCTGCTCGTCGCTTGCCTGGCGCTGGCGCTCGGCGTCACCGCGCATGCGATCGGTCTCGCCGGCAAGGCGCAGCTTCTCGATCGCCGCCTGCTTGAAGACCAGGACGGACTGGGCCATGCGGCCGATTTCGTCGCCGCGCTCGACAGCCGGCACCTCGATATCGTTCTGACCGCCAGCAAGGCGATCCATGGCCGCGGTCATGCCGACGACCGGGCGAACGATGGTGCGCGACATCAACCAGGCGAGTACGGCGGCGGCAAGCGAGGCGACGATGCCGCCGGCAATCAGCGTCATCGTCAGTTCGCTATTGGCATCGGCGCGGATGGCGGCGAGCGCATTCGACTTTTCGCGGGCGGTGGCCTTGATCTTGGCGGAGGCCTGGCGGAAACCGTCGAGCTGACCCTTGGTGGCGTTGACGCCGATCTTGACGACCTCTTCGATCGGCATATCGGTCTCCTTGCGCGCCTTGGTCTGCGGCTCGGCAAGCTCATGGAAATAGAGGTCGGCGGCCTTCTGCATGCCGTCGATCATCTCGACCAGCTGCGGCTCGCCGGCGGCCGTCTGCTTGGCGGCGGCGATCGCCTTCAGCATGCGCTCGCGATTGGCGAAGACGTCGCCATAGGTGCTGTCGCTGCGGAAGAGAATGAAGCCGCGCAGGTTGACCGCCTGCTCGAGCATTGCCTGCAATGCATCGTCGATCTGATTGACGAGCAGCTCCGATTTTTCCTGCTCGGCGGAAGCGGCCGCCGACGCTGTCGCCTTGGAATAGACGAAGGCCGAGACGGACATGAAGATGAGGATGAGGGCTGCGAACGTGGCCGCAAGCTTCCCGTTCAAGGATATGTTTTTAGCAGACATCGGTGAATTTCTCCTGGCGACAATCGACGCGGCGAGAGACAGGTCGCGCCAGAATGCGCAACCTTGAGGGATTTGAATCGGGAACATGATCGGCGGAGAGACGCCCTGCGCCATCATGGCGCCAAGCGGTTCGGGCGACCGCTGCAATCGAGACGAACCTATGCGGGCAGGCTTTAAATTTGTTTAAACCGCGCACCACAAGAACTGTCAGCGAGAAGGATTATCGCGTTTCGGGCGGCCGGACAGTTTTGCAGGACAATAACGGCCTTCGGAACAAAATGCTTGCAACCGGCGGCTTTGCCGGTCATTCACAGCCGATGTCCGATCAAAACAGCCAACGCCTTGACCAGCTGCTCGTCTCCCGCGGCCTCTTTGCCAGCCGCTCGCGGGCGCGCGACGCCGTGCAGCGCGGCACGGTGCGGATCGCCGGCCAGGTGGTGACGAAGGCCGGCGCGCTCTTCGGCCCCGACGCCGATATTGCCATCGACGATCCGGCGCAGGATTACGTCTCGCGCGCCGCATTGAAGCTTGCTAGCGCCCTCGACCATTTCCGGCTCGACCCGGCCGGCCATCACTGTCTCGATATCGGCGCGTCCACGGGCGGCTTCACCGAGGTGCTGCTGGAGCGGGGTGCGGCGCATGTCACGGCGATCGATGTCGGCCATGGGCAGATGCATCCGCGCATCTCAGGCGACCCGCGGGTGACAAACCGGGAAGGCCTCAATGCCCGCAACCTGACGGCTGACGATATCGGCCAACCCGCCAGCTTCATTGTCTCCGACGTCTCCTTCATCTCACTGAAGCTGGCGCTGGCGCCGGCGCTTGATCTCGCCGCGCCGGGCGCCATCGCCGTGCTGCTGGTCAAGCCGCAGTTCGAAGCCGGACGCGAGGCGATCGGCAAGGGCGGACTGCTGAAGGACCCCTCGTCTGCGCCCGCCGTCGCTGCGGAATTGGAGCGCTGGTTCACCGAGGACATGGGCTGGAACAGCCTCGGCCTCATCCCCTCCCCGATTGCCGGCGGCGACGGCAATCAGGAATTCCTTCTGGCAGGATTGAAACCGTGAGCACCGAAACCGTCACCATCGAGAAGCTCGGCGCCCAGGGCGACGGCATTGCCGGCAGCGCCGCCGGCCCGATCTATGTGCCCTTTTCCCTACCCGGGGAAACGGTGGCGATCGCCCGCGTCAAAAGCCAGGGCACGATCATGTCGATCACGACGCCCTCGCCCGACCGGCAGGAGCCGCCTTGCCGGCATTTCGGTCCCGACGGCGTCAACGGCACCTGCGGCGGCTGCACGCTGCAGCATCTGGCGGATGCCCCCTACCGCGCTTTCAAGCGGCAGCTGGTGGTCGATGCACTCAAATCCAAGGGGCTGACGCCTGAGGTCGGCGAGATCGTTCCGGCTCGGCCGGGCGAGCGCCGGCGCGTGGTGTTTGCGGCGCGCAAGACCGAGAAGGATATGTTGATCGGCTTCAACCAGGCCGAAAGCCATCATATCGTCGCCATCGAGGAATGTCCGATCTCGTCGGCAGGGATCGTCGCCCGGCTGCCGGCGATCAAGGCGATTGCCGCCTCGCTCGCGACCAGCGCCGAACCCTTCCGGGTCGCGGTGCTCGAGACGCTTTCCGGCCTCGATATAGCAGCCGACGACATCAAGAAACTCCCCGACCCGCAGCGGCGCAAGGCGATCGAGACGGTGCTCGGCCTGCGCGGCATCGCCCGTGTGACCGTGAACGGCGAAATCCTCGTCGAGCCGACCAAGCCGCTTATCGATTTCGGCGGCGTCGAGGTTTCGCCGCCGCCCGGCGGCTTTGCCCAGGCAACCAAGCCGGCAGAAGAGGCGATGGCGGAGCTGGTGCTTGCCCATGCCGGCAAGGCCAAGCGGATCGCCGATCTCTTCGCCGGCGCCGGCACGTTTACGCTGCGGCTAGCGCGGATCGGCCGCGTGCATGCGGTCGAGGCCGAGGCAACGGCGCTCGCCGCCCTCGACCAGGCCGCCCGCAAAACACAAGGGCTGAAGCCGGTGAGCGTCGAAAAACGCGATCTCTTCCGCCGACCGTTGATGACGCAGGAGTTCAAGCCCTTTGACATGGTCGTCTTCGACCCGCCACGCGCCGGCGCGGAGTTTCAGTGCAAGGAGCTTGCCCGCTCAGGCGTGAAGAAGATCGCAGCCGTCAGCTGCAATCCGCTGACGCTGGCCCGCGACCTTCAGATTCTCGTCGAGGGCGGCTACCGCATCACCAGAGTGACGCCGATCGACCAGTTCCTCTGGAGCTCGCATGTCGAGGTGGTGGCGACGCTGGAGAAATAGGCGGCTGCCTCACGCTTCGCGGTGAATGCGATCGCGATATCCACAGCGTTAAAACCGCCTTATCGGTCGCCCGGCTCGCTTTCCCGCTGCAAACTCATGCGCATTGGTCGCGTTCCGAGCTTTGCGCCGGTCACGGCATCGCTTGCGACCGGCTCGTGCCTCGACGTCGATATAGCGGGCGAGTTCGCCATCGCAATGGCGGTGCGCCCAAGCCCCGATCATCATCAGCACAGGCAGAAAATCGCGACACTGGTCACCGGTGCATCCTCAGGCATCGGCCTTGCAACGGCGGGGTCGCTGGTGAGGGCCGGCTACCGCGTGTTCGGGACCAGCCGCAAACTCAGGTCCGCTCGCTTCGCCGCTACCTGCCGGAGCGGCTGGTCGACAGCCTCCTGCGTAAGGTCAATGAGTTTCCGGTCTCAGCCTGACGCGTTAATCGAGGATAGGATTCAGATTTCAAGCCGACAGGCTTATGGTCATCCTATCCTCGACCAGGGAAACCGATTCCGAATGCGCAAGACCAAAAGACGCAATCCTTACTATGCGGGCCCGGTGTCCGATCATTTCGACGGCACGTACTTCTTCAATCCCGAAGGTATCGAGCCGCTGGGTTTCCGCGAACTCTTGCGGTGGCAATTCGGCGGCGGCCGTGAACGGTGGCCGCGGTCGGTCCCAAGCCCATTTGCGGCGGCAAAACCGGATCCAAGCGTAGACGGCGAAGGCCTGCGGGTGACCATGGTTGGGCATGCAACCATGCTGGTGCAGGTCGCCGGTCTCAATATTCTCACTGACCCGGTGTGGTCGGAGCGGGCCAGCCCCTTCACTTTTGCCGGACCCAGACGCGTCGTCGAACCGGGCATCGCGTTCGATGATTTGCCGCCGATCGATCTCGTGCTGGTATCGCACAATCATTATGATCATCTCGATATCGCGACGCTCAAACGCTTGCATGCGAAGCATCGGCCGCGTGTCGTGACGCCGCTCGGCAACGACACGATCATCCGCCGCGCCGTACCCGATCTGCAGACGATATCGATGGATTGGGGCGAGCGCATCTCTCACGCCGGAATAAGCATCGATGCGGAGCCTGCCCATCATTGGTCCGCCCGCGGCGGCGCCGATCGCCGGATGGCGCTCTGGGCCTCGTTCGTCTTGTCGACACCAGCCGGCAAGATCTATCACGTCGGCGATACGGGCTTTCACCGCGGCATCAATTACAAAGCGGCGCAACGGAAACACGGCGGCTTTCGCCTGGCGATTTTACCCTTCGGCGCCTATGAGCCGCGATGGTTCATGAAAGGGCAGCACCAGAATCCTGAGGAAGCGGTTATGGGGATGAAGCTCGCGAATGCGGCCTATGTGGCCGGGCATCACTTCGCCACGTTCCAACTGACGAATGAAGCGGTCGATGCGCCGGTAAGAGCGTTGCAAGAGGCGATACGCGAGCATGATATTGCCTCGGACCGGTTCCGGCCGCTCAGAGCCGGTGAAGTGTTCAATGTGCCGATGGTCTAATCGATGTCCGTTTGCTCCCGGGGCGCCGTTCAGCGGCGCATGAAAGCTTCGAAGGCCGCCCGGGCCTCGGCGCTTTTCAGCCGCGCGGCGAAATGACGGGCCTCGACATCGATGCGGGCGATGACCTCTTCCCGGGAGCCGCAAATGAGATCGCGGGCGATCTTCAAGGCTTCCGGTGGCTTGGCGGCGAGTTTCGCAGCCGCGGCAAGTGCGGCATTCTCCACCTCGTCCGGCGTCGTTACCTTCCAGATGAGGCCGGCCTCGCGGGCTTCCTCGGCGCTGAGGGCCTCGCCGGCGGCCAGCATGGCAAATGCGCGCTGGTGGCCCATCACGCGCGGCGCGATCAGGCTGGAAGCCGCTTCCGGCACCAAAGCCAGGTCAACGAAAGGCGTGCGGAACTGGCTGCGGTCGGAGGCGATCGTCAGGTCGCAATGCAGGTTGAGGGTGGTGCCGATGCCGATCGCCAGGCCGTCGACCCCTGACACCAGCGGCTTTTCGGATCTGGCGAGCGCGTAGAGGAAATCGATCAGCTCGTCTCCCATGCTGCCGCCCATGGCAGTGGCAAGAAAATCGCCGATGTCGTTGCCGGCCGAGAAGCTGCCTTCGGTGCCGAGAAAGACCGTCACTCTGATATTCGCGTCCGCATTGGCGGCGGTGAGCGCATCGGTCATGGTGCGATACATCGCCCGTGTGAAAGCGTTCTTCTTTTTCGGCCGGTTGAAGCGAATGAGCTGAACGCCGGGATGAGCGGAAGGCTGCTCGACGATGATGTGGTCGGTCATAGGATCTCCTCAGAACTCATGGGGCCTGTCAGGCAAGCAGGATGCGGGCGGCGGCGAGGCTTGCCGCGCCGTTGACGACCCGATCGCGCAAGGCCGCGGTCTCGGCAAGCAGGTTTTCGGCGGCGAAGCGGCAGAGCGCGATGCGGCCCTCGCCTTTGCCGTCGCCGCTTTCGGCCAGAGCACCCTTGGCGAGATAACAGCCGGTGAGCACGAGGCCGAACAGGCGCTGATAGGGAGTGGCGCCGGCCAGCGCCTCGCCAGCCCTCCCATCGGCAAGTGCTGCCAGAAGCCAGGCGGTCGTCTCTTCGAGATCTGAAATCGCGGCGGCGAGTCTGGCGGCAGTCTCGCCGAAACCGTCGAGATTGGAGCGGCCGACAGCCTCGGCGATCGCCTTCAATTCGGCGACGAATCCCATGACCTGATCGCCGCCGGAAAGCGGCAGCTTGCGGGTGACGAGGTCGATCGCCTGGATGCCGTTAGTGCCCTCATAGATCGGGGCGATGCGGGCATCACGCAGATAACGCGCCGCCCCCGTCTCCTCGATGAAGCCCATGCCGCCATGCACCTGAATGCCGAGCGAGGCGACCTCAACGCCGGCATCGGTTGAAAACGACTTGGCGATCGGCGTCAAAAGCGCGGCGCGCTCCTGCCAGTGGCGGCTATCGCCTGCCCGGCGCGACATGTCAAGCGCATGGGCGCAGGCATAGGAGATGGCGCGCGAACCTTGGGTCAGCGCCTTCATGGTGAGAAGCATACGGGCAACGTCGGGATGTTCGACGATCGGGCTCATGCCGGCGCCGGTCGAACCCGGCGCCCTGCCCTGCGTGCGTTCCCTGGCATAGGCGAGCGCCTTCTGGGTGGCGGCCTCCGAGATCGCCACGCCCTGCATGCCGACGGCGAGACGCGCATTGTTCATCATCGTGAACATGCAGGCGAGGCCCTTGTTCTCCTCGCCAACCAGCCAGCCGATCGCGCCCTTCTCGCCGCCGAACCGGCCGTCGCCATAGATCATCGTGCAGGTCGGCGAACCGTGGATGCCGAGCTTGTGCTCCAGCGAATGGCAGAAGAGATCGTTGCGGGCACCAAGCGAACCGTCGTCGTTCACCAGGAATTTCGGCACGAGAAAGAGCGAGATGCCGCGTGTGCCGGCCGGCGCATCCGGCAGCCGGGCCAGCACCAGGTGGATGATATTGTCGGCCGCGTCGTGCTCGCCCCAGGTGATGAAGATCTTCTGGCCAAAGATGCGATAGCTGCCGTCGACGCGCCGCTCGGCGCGGGCCTTCAGCACGCCGAGATCGGAGCCGGCATGCGGCTCCGTCAGGTTCATCGTGCCGGTCCATTCGCCGGACACCATCTTTGCCAGATATTTGTCTTTCAGCGCAGCACTGCCATGGGCGCTGACCGCCTCGATGGCGCCCATCGTCAGCGTCGGGGCGAGCGCAAAGGCCATGGAGCCGGAATTCCACATTTCCAACGCCGCGACGTTCAGCATGTCGGGCAGGGCCTGACCGCCGAAGGCTTCGGGCGCCGTCAGGCCGTTCCAGCCGCCGGCGATCCAGTTGCGGTAGAGATCGCGCCAGCCATCCGGCAACCTGACTTCGCCATCGATGAGGCGGGCGCCCTGGCGGTCGCCGATGTCGGCGAGCGGCGCCACCTCCTCGGTGGCAAAACGTCCCGCCTCGGAGAGGATGGCGTCGACCAGATCTTCGCCGAGATCGCCGAAAAGACCGTTCGACAGCGCCTCCCCCATATCCGCTACATGCTTCAACGTGAACGCGATTTCCTCGACGGGCGCCTTATACATGCTTTCTCCTCCATGGGGACCGGCCTGCACCTCGCGCAAAGCCCTTCCGAGGCAAGGGCTAATTGATTTTTACGTAAACGTCAATTTCGATTTCCCGGCCTGCGTGCGATAGTTTCCCGACATGGCGGTTTGCTCTTGCACAGTTGCACAAATGGACGTCATGGAGAATTTCTAGAATGACATCGCCTTCGCAAAGGACCGGCGAACAATGGATACATTGCCCGTCAACATCCCCGGTTTCGTCTGGGCCTATCGTTTCTCGCCGGATGACAAGACGGCGGTACGGCTGAACAACAGCGCGACGGTGGCGGAGCTGACCGCCGACAACTGTTTCTACTGGCTGCATCTCAACCTGGTCGATGCCCGCGTGCCGGCCTTGCTCGAGACGCTCGACGGGCTGACCGAGGACGCCAAATCGGCGCTGACGACGCATGACACGCATGCGGCGCTGACTGTCGACGAGCAGATGCTCTACGGCACGCTCGTCGATTGCCAGCGCGATTTCGCCCAGGACACCAACAATCTCGGCTGGCTGCATTTCGCCATGTCCGACCGCTTCATCATCACCACGCGGCTGCAGCCGCTGCGCAGCGTCGAGCGGGCGCGCGGGCTGATCGAGAAGAATCCGGGCAAATTTGCGCGGCCGGTCGATCTCTTCGAACTGCTGGTGATCGAGTTTCAGCGCACGCTGATCGCCATCGTCATCGAACTCACCGAAGAGCTGAACCAGATCGAGGATATCGTCTACGACAACGCCCCGCGCGACGAGCGCCGCCGGCTGGCGCCGGTGCGGCGAACCGTGGTGCGGCTGCATCGCCATCTGCGCACGGTGTTGGCGCTGATGCGCCGGGCGGCGGCGGCCGATGAAGACGAGATGCCCTTCGGCTTCGACGACGTGGCGCGGCGGCTGACGAGCCGGCTGGAAACGGTCGACCACGATATCTATGCGCTGCAGGACCGGGCGCGCCTGCTGCACGAAGAAATCGATTCGAAACAATCCTCCGAAACCAACCGCCACCTCTATCTGCTGTCGATCATGACCGCCTTCCTGCTGCCGCCGACGCTGGTGACCGGCTTTTTCGGCATGAACACCGCCAACCTGCCCTTCGCCGTCGGCGACTACGGCACGGAATACGCCTTCATCATCATCATCGCCTCGATCGCATTCGCCTGGTGGCTGCTGCGGCGGGTGAACATTCTTTGATGTCAGAGGTGCGTCGGGCCTTGGCAGTTCCGCCGCTATTTCATCAAACGTCACGGTGCTTGCCGCGGAGATTGCCCCACACTCCGTCATCCTCGGGCTTGACCCGAGGATCCACGCCGGTCTCCATCAGCAGCAGGCATGGATCCTCGGCTCAAGGCCACTGCTGTCCGGTTTAAATTCGTCACCATTGGAGGCTCATCTGGTGGAGATGGTGTGGCGGAGTGGCGGTGGGTTGCAGCAGGCGGTCGATCCTGCGGCGGTGCATGAGATTGGCGCGCACCAG
>NZ_LYPL01000020.1 GCF_001662075.1 Rhizobium bangladeshense | reverse complement strand
AGACGCTATTCTCATGGCGCACGGTGTTGCTCCTCTTTCGTGTCCGGGATTGTCGCCAAACATCCGAATACGAGTAGAATCAACACCGTGCGCCATGTCCACCAAATTTAAACCGGACAGCAGTGGCTCAAGGCCGAGGATGACGGACGGTGGGGTGCTGCTCCGGCCAACTCTTCTGCCGAAAACAGCAAGCGTCGCGCTTCCCTTACCTCACCTCAATACTACGAATGCACGGCTGTCGCGGTCACTTTCAGTCTTGCGACGGCTTCCTCCATCAGATGTTTGGCCTCGGCGATGGCGGGTAATCTCAGCGATCGACGCTCGGACGGACAGCTGGTTCATGCAGCCGCCTCGCCTGGAACGGTTCTTGCACGGTTACTAATATATTTACCGTGGGGAGACCTAATGTCATGAAGTGGTGCACATCGGAAGAATTTGCCCCTCTGATGCTCGTTGTGAGTGGGCCGGAAAAATACAAGCTTGTTGCAACCCTTGTGCAGGCTGCCGAGATGCTGACGGTTGGCTGGCCGATCGACGATGGAGACGAATATCTTATTGCAATCAGGGCATGCCGGGATGCAATTCATGGAGAAATTCCGGCGCAGGACGCGCGGGCAGCGCTTATCCGTGCCGCCGACGAAGCTGGCATGTCGGTTATCACTGTCGTTCACTGAGCTTCGCGGGCGACGTATTAGCCGCAGAGCTTCCCCCACCTTCCGTCATCCGGAGGGTGGGGTGATGGTCCGGCCAACTCCCTCTGCCGAAGCAACTCGCGTCGCGCTTCCCTTGCCTCACCTCAATACGGCGAATAGCACTGCTGGCGCGGGCCGTTATAGGGCTGGAACGTGTTGTCGTAGGCCCGATAGGAACGGTAGCGGTTGGCGCACCAGGCGACGTGCGCCGAGCCATAGCGCGGCGCGGGCGCAACGTAGCGCGGGGCGGCAATGACCGCGCCGGCGCCGAAGGCGGCGAGCGGGTACCAGTAGCCGTTATAGCGGCGATAGCCCGGGCGGTAATAGCTGTAGCCGCGATAGCCGCCGTACCAGCCGGGGCGGTAATAGGCGCCGGGGCGATAGCCGGGCCGGTAATAGTCGCGGCGATAGTAGCGGCGGTATTGGACCTCCTCGACGGCGGAGGATTTCTCCACCTGCGGGGCGGTCGGCATCTGGATTGCCTGCGACGGGGCAAAGCCCGTGAGCACGACGGCGGCAGTGAGAATTGCAGTCGCGATTTTGCTTTTCAGCCCGATCATTCTTCTCTCCCATTCAACGGCGATCACCGCCTGCCACGCAACGCGTTGGTGGCTGAATGGTTCCGAAAGCAGCCGGCGACCGGCTGCTTTTCTGTTTTAGATCGGCCGGCCTGAACCCGCCTTAGTTGCAGGCGACATGCATCAGGCGACGGCGGAGATCTTCGCCTGGTCGCCCTGCAGCCGGTTCACCATGAAGTTCGAATACCATTCGAGGAATTGCATGACGCCGCCCTCGTGCAGGGAAGAATAGGGGCCGGGTTCGTAGGCGGGCGAGTGGATGCCGAAGGCATTCTCTTCGACGATGCGGCGATCCTGATCGTTGGTCTCGGTCCAGACGTGTGTCAGTTCCTCGAGATTGTAATCCACGCCCTCGACCGCGTCCTTATGGACGAGCCACTTGGTCGTCACCGCCGTCTCATTGGCGCTGAGCGGCAGCACGCGGAAGGAGATGGCATGGTCGCCGAGCAGGTGGTTCCAGGTCGTCGGATAGTGGAAGAGCAGCATGGTGCCGACATGGCTGATCGAGATATCGTCGGCGATCCGGCGCTTGACGGCCGGCTTGCCGGACATGGTGTAGCTCTCGGCATCCTCGATCAGCGGCATGCGGGCGGTGCGGAACTGACCGTCCGGGGAAATCTGGAACTTGCTCGGCAGGCCGGCGGCCTCGCAGCGCGCCCAATGGCCGGCGATTTCGGGATCGTCGGCGCCGCCGTCGGTGCCGGTGACGCTCGGCGCTTCGGGGTAGGTGCGGCAGAGTTCGGGGTGATTGGCGGCGCAGTGATAGCACTCGCGGTTGTTTTCCCAGACGAGTTTCCAGTTGCCCTTCTCGATGATCGTGCTCTGGAAGGCGACCTTGGTCTCGCCGATCCGATGCGGCGCCATATAGGGCTCGATCTTGTCGCGCACCGTCTGGAAATCCGGGGCGGTGTCGGCGAGGCAGATGAAGATATAGCCGGCCACGCTTTCGCAATGGACGGGCTTCAGGTTGAAGCCGGTCTTGTCGAAATCATCGCCCATATGGCGGGCGAAGGCGAGCTTGCCGTCGAGATCATAGGTCCACTGATGATAGGGGCAGACGAGACGCACGGAGGAGCCGCGCTCCTTGGTGCAGACGCGCGAGCCGCGATGGCGACAGCTGTTGTGGAAGGCACGGATGACATTGTCGCGGCCGCGCACGATGACGACGGGATAGCTGCCGATCTGGACGGTGAAATAGGCTCCCGGCTTCGGCAGCTCGCAATCATGGCCCATGAACAGCCAGTCGCGATAATAGATCATCTCCATGTCGAGCTGGAAATAATCCTCGTCGATATAGAACGGCTGCTCGAGGCTGAAGCCCTCACGGCGGTTCTTGAGCTGACGCAAAACGTTGCTGCGAATATCCATCTTCATATCCTCGTGCATCCGGCTGCCGCCGTTAAGCGGGAAAAACCGCGGAAGCGCGCCCGCTTCCTTCTCCTCTTGGAGAATTGTTCATGGCGTCATTTAATCACCGAGCCCGCCTGCGGCTTGGTTGCAATGCGACATCGGCTTCGAAATTGACGACAGGATGCGGCAAGGCTGTGACGGCCCGCCCCGCTCGATCGCATCGCCGACTCTCCGGGCAATTATCGTCAATTGCGACATGGCGTAAAGCCCCGTTTCGCAAAGGGGCCGGTTGCCGGATGCCGATCACCGTCGCATTTGCGACATCCTTTCACACCTGCCGGCAGCGTGGCGCAGCCGGAACCGCGTTAACACCGCCTTAAGCATAGGACCCTATCCTTGCGATGAATCAGACCGACCGAAGAACGCGAACCATGGCCAGACTCCGCTATTTCGATGCGAAGGACACCAGCAGATTGCGTGAGCGGCAGCCGATCGCCGCCCATTCCGAATTCCTGCGCACCGGCCGCATCCCGCGCGAACGGCGGCACTGGCTGGCAGAGGAAAAGCGCTACCTCACCCATGACGAGGTCGCGGCAAAGACGGGCCGCAAGCTGCAGGTGGCTGGCGAAAAAACGCATCAGCACATCAACGGCTTTCACCACTCGATCCAGTTTCCGAAGATGGTCTTCCACCGGACGCTGGAGGACAGCCCGCATCTCGGCTATTGCCATGTCACTGCCGCGCGCACCAAGTTCGCCCATTATGACGAGGTGAGCTGGGCCTTTTATATTGCGAATTTCTATTCCGACATCGGCGACAACGACAATTTCTTCCAGCGCATCGACGTCGGCTATTCCCGCATGTATTTCGCCGTCGCGATAAAACCGGGCGAGGATTCCTCCGAAAGGATGACCATCGATCGGTCGGTACGCGGCAATGGGTTGCTCTTCCGCACCCACGACCCACAGGCGGCGATCCGCAACGTCCTGCTGCTCGGCGCCCGCAACGAACAGCTGCGTGAAATCATCCGGCAGCTATAACAGCGATTGATCGGCGGCGGCGGAAAGCCTAATGACTGCCGGGATCAAATTCGGGCAGCACATGGCACGCATCATCGACATAGAGGCAGACAGGCAGGCGGCGCTCGAAGCGGCCTCCGCCGCTCTTGCCGACGGCTTTGCCATCGCCATGCCGACCGAGACCGTCTACGGCCTTGCGGCCGACGCCACCAACCCCGCCGCCATCACCCGCATCTACGAGACGAAGGGCCGGCCGCGCTTCAATCCGCTGATCTGCCACATGGCCGATCTTGCCATGGCCGAACATCATGCCGAGTTCGATCCGGTGTCGCGGGCGCTCGCCGAAGCCTTCTGGCCCGGCCCGCTGACGCTTGTGCTGCCGCTCAAGGCCGAAAGCCCGATCCATTCGCTGGCGACCGCCGGTCTCGACAGCGTCGGCGTGCGCGTCCCGAAAGGGTTCGCCGGCGCCCTGATCGGCGCCTTCGGGCGGCCGCTCGCCGCTCCGAGCGCCAATACCTCGGGCGCCATCAGCGCGACGAGTGCTGCCCATGTCGAGGCCGATCTCGGCGCGAAGATTCCGTTGATCCTCGATGCGGGCCCAAGCACGGTCGGCGTCGAATCGACGATCGTCAAGGTGGAAGGCGACCGGGTGAGGCTGCTTCGGCCGGGCGGCCTCGCGGCGCGCGAGATCGAGCGTGTCGCCGGCAGGCCGCTGCTGCGCGCCAAGAAGGCATCGGCGGCCATCGAGGCGCCGGGCATGCTCGCCTCGCATTATGCGCCGGGGGCCAGCGTGCGTCTCAATGCGAGCGCCGTGGAACCCGGCGAAGCGCTGATCGCCTTCGGCGGTGCGGCGGTCGAAGGCGCGCGCGACGCACGCATCGTACTCGACCTCAGCCCGCGCGGCGACCTTGCGGAAGCGGCGGCCAATCTTTTCGACTACATGAAGCGGGCCGATGCCAGCGGCGTTTCGAGCATCGCCTTTTCGCCCATTCCCGACGACGGCCTGGGCGAGGCGATCAACGATCGCCTGCAAAGGGCTGCCGCCCCGCGCGATTGATAGAACTGATAGAAGCGACAGAGGATCGAACCGATGAGCAGCCCCGGCATTTCCACGGATCTTCTCGACCGCTTCGCCGCCATCGTCGGCGACAAATACGCGTTGCGCGGCGAGGCCGACCTGGCGCCGCATCTGATCGAAAACCGCGGGCTCTATCACGGTTCCTCCCCTCTCCTCTTAAAGCCCGGCTCGGTCGAGGAGGTCTCGGATATCATGAAGCTCGCCACCGAGACCGGAACCGCAATCGTGCCGCAGACCGGCAATACCGGCCTCGTCGGCGGCCAGACGCCGCGCGCGGGCCAGTCCGATATCATCCTGTCGCTGGAGCGCATGAACAGGATTCGCGATGTCGATCCGGTGGCCAACGTGCTGGTCGCCGACGGCGGCGCGATCCTTGCCGATGTGCAGAAAGCGGCCGAGGCGCATGGACGGCTGTTTCCGCTGTCGCTCGGCTCGGAGGGCTCCTGCCGCATCGGCGGCAATCTCTCCACCAACGCCGGCGGCACGGCGGTGCTGGCCTACGGCAATATGCGCCAGCTCTGCCTCGGCCTCGAAGTGGTGCTGCCGACCGGCGAGATCTGGGATGGACTGCGCCGGCTGAAGAAGGACAATACCGGCTACGACCTGCGCGATCTCTTCATCGGCGCCGAAGGCACGCTCGGCATCATCACCGGGGCGGTGCTGAAGCTGTTTCCCCAGCCGCTCGGCCATCAGGTGGCATTCGCCGGCCTCAATTCGGTCGAAGACGCGCTTGCTCTCTTCAACCTTGCCGCCAGCCTCTGCGGCACCTCGCTCACCGGGTTCGAACTGATGCCGCGGTTCGGCGTCGAGATCACCACGCGCCATATCGACGGCGTGCGCGATCCGCTGGAAGCGGCCTATCCGTGGTACGTGCTGATCGATATTTCGACGTCGGATTCGGCCGAGACGGCGGAGCGGATGATGAACGGCGTGCTCGAACAGGGTTTTGAGGCCGGTCTGGTGCTCGATGCAGCGATCGCCTCATCCGTGGCCCAGCAGAAGGCCATCTGGCACATGCGCGAGAGCATGTCGGATGCCCAGAAGCCGGAAGGCGGATCGATCAAGCACGACGTGTCCGTGCCGGTGTCGAGGATCCCGCATTTCATCGCCGAGGCCGAAGAGGCCGTCATGGCGGCGATGCCCGGAGCCCGCATCTGCGCCTTCGGCCATATGGGCGACGGCAACATCCATTACAATATTTCCCAGCCGATCGGCGCCGACAAGGCCGCCTTTATCGCCCGCTGGCGCGAAATGAACCACATCGTGCACGGGCTGGTGCTCGCCCATGGCGGTTCGATCTCGGCCGAACACGGCATCGGCCAGCTGAAGCGCGACGAACTGGCGGCGATCCGGCCGGCGATCGAAATCGAGCTGATGCGCCGCATCAAACGCGCTTTCGATCCGGCTGGCGTCATGAATCCGGGAAAGGTCGTCAGCCTCGACGTTTGAAGGTGGCGGTCGGGGCAGCCCTTCATCCGCCTGCGGGCACCGACCGGGGCCGAGCAGCTCGCCGTTCCCTGCCCCACTCGCAAGGCACGTCCCCTCTCCCCGCGCGCGGGGTCCGAAGGACGGGTCGGGACCCGTGGCTCGACCCCGGCAAGGGTGATGCGCAAATCACTGAAACCTGAAGCGCAATTAGGACAGCTATCAGCCGCCGCCGGTCAGGATCTGCAGCGCCGGCGATTGCTGGGTGCTGTTCTGGACATCGTACATCGCGGTGAAGCGGCGCAAGAGCTTGTCGACCTTCTTCGGATCCTGGAGATCCTCGAGCTTGACGAAGCGATTGATGAGGTCGGCCTGCTTGGCGACGTCCATGCCTGAAATCTGCGAGGGCAGACTATAGGCTGTCGTGATCACCTGATAGAGCGCCTTATCGCCAAGGATCGAATAGATCGAGGTGATGCTGGGGGCTTTGCGGCTGAAATACAATGCCAGGCGCACGCCGTCATTGCTTTCGCCCTGCTGGGTTTCCAGCGTCTGCTGAAGATAAAGCTCCTGGGTATTTTCCTCAGCCGCCTTATTCTGGATGGCGCCTATCTTGGCGCGGGTCAGATTGCCGTCCTTGTCGAAGTTGAAGGCGGCGACGATATCCTTGAAGCGGGCATCGGCCTTGGTGTTGAGATAGCTCTTCTGGTCGTCGGGATCGGAGGTAAAGATTTTCTTCAGCGTCGCCTTGTCGTAATCCTTGGGATCGAGGTTGTTCGCCTTCAACACCAGATCGGTGAGGCGGCTGTCATCCAGGAAATCGTCAAGCGACTTCACCTTCGCCATGCCCTTGGCAAAATAATCCACTTCGGCAGTCGCGTCCTTCGCCGCCTTGTCCTTTACCGGGCCGGCCTTCAGCAGCATGGTCATATGCGCCTTGTAGTCGGTGGCGTATTTGGCCATGGTCGCGTCGGGCAGCGCCTGGAAGGGTGACGCCGCCTTGCCGTCCGGGCCAAAATTGAAGGCGCGGGCGAGATTGGTGATGCGTTCGTCCTTCAGCGACGCGACATAGCCGTCCGGGTCATAGGCATCGCTCGTCAGGATCTTGCGCATCATCGAGCGCGACACGTCCTGGTAGGTCAGGCCGAAGGCCTGTAGCGCCACATGAAAGGGATCCGGCAGATTGTCGTTGCTCTTCTTGAAATCGGCCGAAGAATTGGTGCGCAGAAAATCGTTGACGCTCTTGATCTCGGAGAAATCGAGCAGGCTGGTGCTGTCGGCCATCATGCTCTTGTAGTTGGAGGCGACCTCGGCGATGGCCTCGTCGCGCTCGTCGTCATAGCGCGCCATATAGTTGTCATTGGTGGTCTGCGCCTGAGCAGCGGTCTGGACCGAGCTGACGGCTGGAAGCGAGCCATCAGCAGCAAAATTGAAATCGGTATTGAGATCAGCGTGGCCGGCTGCGGCGGCCGCCGTCGCATCGGTGAGAATGCTCCTCAGTTCGGCGTCCGAGATATCGAACGGCAGATTGTAGGTGCTCTTGAGGAAATTGGTGATGGCCGGATCGGCGATGAGATCATCCACATTGGCGATCGTCCCCATCCTGGCGGAATAGTCGTTCGTGCGCGCTGTGGCGGCAATTTTGATGTTGGTGACCTGGCTGTCCGTTTGCGCCGGCATGCCGTCCTCGAGCGTGCCGTCCGCCTTGAAATTGAAGGCGGCGGCAACGTCGGCATAGGTGCCGGTGCCGCTCTGATCGGTCAGGATATCGCGAAGAGCGAGATCGGTGACGGTTGACGGAATGCCGAAGGCGTTGCGGACGAAATTGTTCAGCTTCTGGTCGGCCAGCAGCTGATCGACGTTGGAGATACCGGCGATGGTCGCCTGGTAATAGACGGCCGCGTCATCGGCCTTGCTTGACGTGCTCGCGCTTTGCGTGGCCGTTTGCGAGGCATAGAGGGTCGCGACCGAGCCGTCCGTCTTGAAGTTGAAGAGATCGTTGACATCGCTGTAGCCCTGGGCGCTCGCCGCCGCGGGATCAATGAGGAAGGTTCTCAACGTCGCATCGGAGACGCTGTCTGCGATCTGCATGCTGTTTCTGACATAGCTGACGGCAACTGGATCGGACATGATGTCGTCGACATTGGTGACACTGCCGATCATGCTGTTGAAGTGGGTCGCATTCGCCGCCGACTTGTCGGTGGTCGATTTGCGCTGCGTATCGGTCTGGATCACCGAACCGTTGATCGAGCCATCCGCATTGAAGTTGAAGTCGGCATTGAGGCCGGCCTTCCCTTGAGCGGCGGCATAGGCCGAGTCGGTCAGGATGTTCTTCAGCTCGGCATTGCTGAAATTCACGCCGAGGCCATAGGCGTCCTTGATGTAGCGCGCCAGCACGCTGTCGGCGAGCAGGTCGTCGACATTGGTGATGCTGCTCGATTGCGAGGTCACGCTATAATAATTGGTGGTGCTTGACGCGGCCGACTTCAGCTGGTTCGCCTGCTCGACCGACTGGGCGCGCGCCGTATTCGAGGTCGAACCGTCGGCCTTGAAGTTGAAGGCATTGTAGACGTTGGTAAAGCCCATGAGCTGGGCATAGCCGGGATCGGTCAGCACCGTGCGCAGCGCGGCCGAGGTGAAGTCGGCGCCCATGCTGTAGGCCGTCTTGATGTAGGAGGTCAGGCGGTTGTCGGCGACCAGATCGTCGACATTGGTGATCGTACCGATCTTGGCGGTGTAGTAGGCCTTGTTGTATTCGGCAGCCGTCTTGCCGACATAGTAGACGTCGGAGCCGACCGAATTGTCGATGATGACCGATTGGGAATTCAGCGTGTAGGTCTCGATGACCGACGCCTTCTGCGCCGCCGTCTGCGCCGTGCCGGTGACCGTACCATCGGCATTGAAGCTGAACTGGGCGGCAAGCGCCTTGTACTTGTCGCCGCCCTGCGTGTTGACGACGCTCGTGGGGTCGCTGAGATCACTCGTCAGCACTTGGCGCAGAAAATCCTTCGACGCATAGGTGGGATCGATTTTGAACGTCTTCAGCACATAGGTGCGCAGGCGCGTGTTGTTGACCAGGTCGTCGACGGTCTGCACGCTGTCGATATTGTTGCTGTAATAGGTGCTCTCGGTAGCCGCAGCTTTGTCGGCATCAACGAAGGACTGCTTGTAGAGGCCGATGAGCTCGTCCTCCTGCGCATCCGTCTGCACGTCCTTCTCGGGCGCGTTGAAATTGAAGGCGGCGGCGAATTCGCGGTAGCGCGTATCGGAGAGCTTGTTGGCGTAGCTGTCGGGGTCGGTCAGATCGCTCTCCAGCACCTTCTTCATGAAGGCCTTGGCATAGGTCATGTCCTCAAGACCATAGGCCTTCATCGCATAGCTGTAGAGCTTGTAGTCGCCGAGGAAATCGTCGACATTCGTGACCTTGTTGATATGGTCTGCGTAGTACTGGGCATCCTTCTTGACTGTCGCCTGCGACGCAACCTTGTTGAGGCTCGACGTCATATCCTTCGACAGGATCGAATAAGCGAGGGAAGCCGTAATCATCAAAAGCGCCCTTTGGCAAAATCTCTAAAAGAATGACAAACTGCCGGTAAGCCCATTTTGCCACGCAAAACTTACCCGAGACTTACCTCCGGGTTGCGTCATTTCGGGACGGCACACCGTTCACCTTCCGGAAACCCTGCCGGATTCGGTTTTGATAACCATCAGGGGAGGCAAAGTTTTCTTAACCGCAATTTTTAAGCTGTACGGAAGGGCCCCCGCCTATTGTCGGCCATAGAGGACGAAAAGTCCCGAGGAGAAGACCGCAAACCGGCTCTCAGGTAAGACAAGGGTAGAATGAAATGAACAATCCCGTTTTGAAGCCCGCTTGGGCTGGCACGACGCTGCGTCTCGATCCGTCCCGCTTCCCGCAGCAGGTCAGCTACGCCATCCATGATTGTTCGGATGACGTCAGCATCACCATCGACGAACGCGGCGCGGTGCTGCGTAAAGTCCTTCCCTCCAGCGGCCTGCCGCTTTCGATTGCCCTGCCGAAGCGTGTCTTCAAGGGTGTCGCCGCCCGCGCCATCGACCATGGCGACGGCGAGGTGACCGTCACGCTCGAACTCCACCATGCCGACCCGGAGCTCTGCATTCCGCTGCTGGTCGCCCATGATCTCAGCGATATCGCCGCCGACTGGCGCAGCTGGTCCGAGGCCTTCCGCATTCCGATGCTGATGGTCGAGGCCGACGGCGTCGCGCGGCCGCTCGAAGATCATATCGGCGCCCTGCGCACCGGCGATCTGAAGCCGCGTCGCCGCCATTCCTACTTCGCCAATCGCCGTCCGCGCTTCCTGGTGCGCCGCACCACCGGCCAGCTCGGCGTCGCCATGCGGATCGAAGGCAAGGAAATCATCGCCCGCAACTGAGCGATTTGGCGACACTGCGTTTTGGCAAGCCTTTGAAACCCGGCGCCCGCGCCGGGTTTTGTCGATTTTCGGGTCGCTCCATTCAGGGAATGGCGAAGAGCAGCGAGACGAACAGGCCGAAGAAGATGATCAGGCCGACGCGGTTGTTCGACTTGAAGAGCGCCAGGCATTGGGCGGCATCGTCGATATCGAGCCGGACGATCTGCCAGGCGAACATGCCGGCCGCGCCGAGCAGCGCCAGAAACGCGATCAGATTGGCGCCGGCAAGCGCGAAGGCGGCAAACATCAGCACCAGCGTCAGCCCGTAAAGGCCGATCAGCCACGCCCTTGTCCGGTCGCCGAACAGACGGGCGGTGGAGCGGACGCCGATCAGTTCGTCATCCTCCTTGTCCTGATGGGCATAGATCGTGTCATAACCGATCGTCCAGGCGACGGAGGCGGCATAAAGCAGGACGGAGGCGAATGATATTTCGCCCAGAATGCCGGCCCAGCCCATCAGCGCACCCCAGGAAAAGGCAAGGCCGAGGTAGAATTGCGGCCAGTCGGTGAAGCGTTTGGCGTAGGGGTACAGTGCGACGATGCCAAGCGAGAGCAGGCCGAGGAAGACGGTGAACCAGTTAAACTGCAAGAGCACGAAAAGCCCGACCAGCGCCTGCAGGCCGATGAAAATTTTCGCGTGGGCGCGTGTGACGCGGCCGGAGGGAAGCGGGCGCGAACGGGTGCGCGCCACCTGCATGTCGATCTCATGATCGACGAGATCGTTGTAGGTGCAGCCGGCGCCGCGCATGGCGACGGCGCCTATGAAATAGAGGAAAAGGTGGGAGACCAGCAGGCTGCCGGAATAGAGCCCCTCGTCGATCGCCGCATTGGCGGCAAGGGTCGCCGACCAGAAACACGGCCACATCAGCAACTGCCAGCCGATGGGGCGATCCCAGCGGGCGAGTTGCGCATAGGGCCAGAGCCATGGCGGCAGGATCCGGTAGACCCAGTTGTCGGAAGGCGCGTCGGAAACGCGGTCGTTGAAGTCGCCAGTATCTTGCATGCCGCCATCTAGCGACCGGCCGGCGATCCGGTCAAGAAGATCGCTGCCTGTCACGTGCATGCCTTTTGGATCGGACTCGATTCAGAGATTAATTATGCGGCGATTCAAATCCTGCAGCGCCCGCGCAACTGAAGAGACGCGCGGGCGCAGGTAATCACTGCAGCGAAAAATTGAACTTGTAGGTCGCCGAAACGCCGATCAGGAGCTGGTTCTTCGAGCCGCGCTCGCGCACCAGGCTGCTGTCGGCGGCGGGACCGGCCAGCCGCTTGTACTCAAGGAAGGAGCTTGCCGACAGGTTTTCGGTCGCCTTCCATGTCAGCGCCGCGCCGGCGCCATAGGACTGAATGCCCGAGGAGGGTTTGTAGGGATCGAGGCCGCTTGCTGCGGCGTGCTTGGCGCTGACGCCGTAATAGGCGTCGTAATAGCCGCTTGTCGCAAATGTCGCGCGCGGACCGCCCGACAGCTGCAAGTCGGGTGCAATATCGGTGAAGGCATCGACGGCAAGATCAGCGACGACGCCGTCATGGGAGCGGATGCCCTGGCGAACTTCGGCACGGGCGCGCAGGAAATCGGTCGGATAGACCTCGACAAAACCGCCGGCCTCAGCACCCCATTTGACCTTCCTCAAGCCCTTGAGCTCATGGCCATCGCCGTCATCGCGCGACGGCACGAACCTGCCGACGATGCCGGCGCGGAAGGCGCCCTTGTCGATCAGGGCGAAGGAGGGATTGTCGTTGCGCGAGGAAAAGCGCGGGCCGGCGCCCTGCCGGCCGACCGAGATCAACGGGCTGAACTTGAACTCGTTGCGCGAGGCGCCCTCGAATTTCGGAGCGGAAAAGCCGGCGACGCCGACATTCAGATACCAGTCACCCGACCAGAAATGCTGGCCGCTGTCCTGCGCGACCGCGGGAGCGATGGATGAAAAGGCAATAAGGAAAGAGATCGATACGACTGATCGATGAAACACGTCCGCACTCCAGAAAACGCAAAAACAAAGCCGCGGAGGGCGGCGGTGGCTAGACTTATCCCGATGTTGTTACCCCAATGTTAACCACGGGGACGAGACTACGCGGCATCCATATTTAGGAGACCCGCGAGGGTGCCCCTCATCCGGCTGCCGCCACCTTCTCCCCGTTTCAACGGGGGTCCGAAGGACGGGCCGAGACCCGTGGCTCGACCCCGGCAAGGGTTAGGGTGAGGGGCAGCCTACGGATCCCAACAAGAAGCTCACCCGCATCCCTACCGCTGATTCCACCGGCGAATGACCGGCTCCGTCAGATCGTGCTCAAAACCGAGCACGCTGATGGAAGCCGTATCAAGCACGAAATGCGCGCCGCCTTCAGGCGGAAGGCCGAGCCAGCGGGCAGCGAGCACGCGCAAGAAATGCGAGCTCGAGAAAATCAGGATGGGGGCGGCCGCCTGGCGAAGCGCCTCGACGACGGCGTCGGCGCGGGCGCCGACATCGGCGGGTGTTTCGCCATCCGGGCAGCCGTCGCGAAAGAGCTGCCAGCCGGGGCGGCCCGCCAGGATTTCCTTGGTAGTGATGCCTTCATAGGCGCCGTAGTCCCATTCGGCGAGATCCTCACGGTTCACCGCGCCCGATCCGAAGCCGGCGAGCGCGCAGGTTTTGCGGGCGCGCGCGGACGGGCTTGACCAGACGGCAGCGAAGGAGGGGCCCGAGAGCCGCTCGGCAAGCTTGCGGGCGGCGGCCTCGCCCACGTCAGTCAGTGGAATGTCGCTGCGTCCGGTATGGCGCCCGGAGCGGCTCCATTCGGTCTCGCCGTGGCGGACGAGGTAGATCTCGGGAAACGCACTGCTCATCGGCATGCCCTTTCATTGCGTCCGGCCACTGCCGCTTAGAAGGTCACCTTTTCCAGCGGCGCGCGTCTCGCCTCGAATTCCTTCAGCCTGGCTTCGTTCTCGACGATGTAATTGCGGTTGTCGGGAACGACGAATTGGTGCTTGGCGATCTGGATCTGAAGGATGAAGAGCTCATCCCAGCGGAAGCCCATTTCGGAACCGGCAAGATAAAACTCCCACATGCGGAAGAACTGCTCGTCGTACAGCGCCACCGCTTCGGCCTTGCGCGCCACGAAACGCTCGCGCCAATGGCGCAGCGTGTAGGCATAATGCATGGGCAGGATTTCGATATCCCTGACCAGCAGCCCGGCCTTTTCGAGCGGCGGCACGACTTCGCCGACCGACGGGATATAGCCGCCGGGGAAAATATATTTCTCGATGAAGGCATTGGTGCCGAAGCTCGGCTTCGGGCGGCCGATCGAATGCAGCACCATGACGCCGTTGTCGTCGAGCAGATCCGAGACCTTGCGGAAGAAGTTGCCGTAATTGCCGATCCCGACATGCTCGAACATCCCCACCGAGACGATGCGGTCGAACTTGCGGCCGTTCATACTGCGATAGTCCTGCAGCTCGAAACGCACGCGGTCGGCAAGGCCGCGTTTTTCGGCGCGGGCTCGAGAGACCTTCAGCTGTTCTTCGCTCAGCGTAATGCCGGTGAATTTGGCGCCCTCCGTCGCCTCGGTCAGATACATGCCCATGCCGCCCCAACCGGAGCCGATCTCCAGGATACGCTGGTTGGGCTTGAGCAGGAGCTTGGCGGCGATATGGCGTTTCTTGGCGAGCTGCGCCTCGTCGAGACTGATGCCCGGCGGTTCGAAATAGGCGCAGGAATATTGCCAGTCCTCGTCGAGGAAAAGATCGAAGAGCTTGGCCGACAGATCGTAATGATGCGCAACGTTGTGCTTGTTGCGATTGACCGGCAGGCGGCTCTTCAACTGCTGCCAGGCAATGCGGCCGACGAGCAGTGCTGCCATCTTGAAATCGAAGATCTCGTTGGTGGTGTTCTGTTTCACCAGCGACAGGAAATCATAGATGTTGCCCTGTTCGAGAACGAACCGGCCCTGCATGTACATTTCGCCGAGCTTCATGGTCGGGTCGCGCCGGATGGCGTCCTCCGCCTCCTGATCGGCAAGCCGGGCGACGACCATGTCTCCGGTGCCGTCGCCGATCATATGGGTCTCGCCATTGGCCAGGGTAAGCTTCAACGAACCCTTGCGGATGATTTGCTGGACGATCGATAAGAAAGCCGACGCCATGGACGCCTCGCAAATGTGACAGGATGGTCACATCAACTTAAGCGATCTCTTTCGCCTTACAAGCGCCGGATTTAGCACTCCGTTCAGAACGCTGCCAAATTGTTGCATTTTTGCCGAAATTCCGGCTAAACCCTTATTTTCGCTTCATCGCTTCGGCCAGTGCGGCGCCGAAGGCACCCTGGCTCTCCTGTTTCGGCGTGGCCGGCCGTCTTTCGTTCTGCGGTCGCGATCCCTGGTTGCCGCGAGAATCACCGCGCGGCGGCGGTGCTGCAGAACCGTCATCGCGTTTCATCGACAGGGCGATGCGCTTGCGCTTGGCGTCGACTTCGACGACCCGCACCTTGACGACATCACCCGCCTTGACGACCTCATGCGGATCCTTGACGAAGCGATCGGCAAGCTGGGAGACATGCACCAGGCCGTCCTGGTGCACGCCTATATCGACGAAGGCGCCGAAAGCGGCGACATTGGTGACCGTGCCTTCCAGCATCATGCCGGGCTTGAGATCGGAAATCTCGTTGACGCCCTCGGCAAAGGTCGCGGTCTTGAAGCTCGGACGCGGATCGCGGCCGGGCTTTTCCAGTTCCGCGATGATGTCTTTCACCGTCGGCAAACCAAATTTCTCGTCGATGAATTGACGCGGATCGATCGATTTCAAGACGGCGCTGTCGCCCATCAGCGCGCGCAGGTCGCGGCCGCAGGCGGCGACGATCTTCTTGGCGACGCCATAGGCCTCCGGGTGGACCGAGGATGCGTCGAGCGGCTCCTTGCCGTTCGGAATGCGCAGGAAGCCGGCGCATTGCTCGAAGGTGCGGCCGCCGAGTCTTGCGACCTTCAGCAGATCGCGCCGCGTCTCGAAACGGCCCTCGCTGTCGCGGTGGCGGACGATGGCCTCGGCGATCGAGGGCCCGAGGCCGGAAACGCGGGCGAGCAGTGGCGCAGACGCCGTGTTGAGATCGACACCGACGGCGTTCACCGCATCTTCGACGACGGCATCAAGCGAGCGGGACAGCTTCTGCTGGTCGACATCGTGCTGATATTGGCCGACGCCGATCGACTTCGGCTCGATCTTGACGAGTTCGGCGAGCGGATCCTGCAGGCGCCGGGCGATGGAGACGGCGCCGCGCAGCGACACGTCGAGATCGGGAAACTCGGCCGCACCGGTCGCCGAGGCGGAATAGACCGAGGCGCCGGCTTCCGAGACGATGACCTTGGTCGGCTTCGGCGCCGGCAGCTCGGCCAGCATGTCGGCCACCAGCTTTTCCGTTTCGCGGCTGCCGGTGCCGTTGCCGATCGAGATCAGCTCGACATTGTGCTTGCGGATCAGCGATGCGAGCTCGACCTGGGCGCCGCGCACGTCATTCCTCGGCTGGAAGGGATAGACGGTCGACGTCGCCACCACCTTGCCGGTGCCGTCGACGACAGCGACCTTGACGCCGGTGCGAATGCCGGGATCAAGACCCATGGTCGCGCGCGAACCGGCGGGTGCGGCCAAGAGCAGATCCTTGAGATTGCGGGCGAAAACATGGATCGCCTCTTCTTCGGCCCTTTCGCGCAACTCGCGCATCAGGTCGAGCGACAGCGACATGGAGAGCTTCACCCGCCAGGTCCAGCTCGCGACCTCCATCAGCCAGCGGTCGCCGGGGCGGCTCGCGCCGATTTCGTAGGCGGCGGCGATCATGCGTTCGACCGGCTTGTTGGGCGAGGCGGTCTCGGCGTCGGCCTCGATGGTCAGAGTCAGCACTTCCTCGTTCCAGCCGCGCAGCATGGCGAGCGCCCGGTGGCCGGGCGCCGTCGCCCAGCGTTCGGAATGCTCGAAATAGTCGGAAAACTTCTCGCCCGTCGCCTGCTTGCCGTCGACGACCTTGGCCTTCAGCAGCGATGCCTGGCGCATATGGGCGCGCAACCTGCCGAGCAGATCGGCATTTTCGGCAATGCCTTCGGCGATGATGTCGCGCGCGCCTTCGAGCGCCGTCTTCACATCGGGCACGTCAGCGGTGACGAAGCCCTCGGCGAGGGCCGCCGGTTCCCGGCCGCGGTCGGCAAGGATCGCCTCGGCAAGCGGGCCGAGGCCGCGTTCGCGAGCGATTTCGGCGCGGGTGCGGCGTTTCGGCTTGTAGGGCAGATAGAGATCCTCGAGCTCCGCCTTGGTTTCGGCGCCGGCCACTTTCCCCATCAGCTCGTCGGTCATCTTGCCCTGACCGGTGATCGATTCGACGATCGCGGCGCGCCGGGCCTCGAGCTCGCGCAGATAGACCAGCCGCTCGGCGAGATTGCGTAGCTGGGTGTCGTCGAGCCCACCGGTCACTTCCTTGCGGTAGCGGGCGATGAAGGGCACCGTGGCGCCCTCGTCGAGCAGCTCGATGGCGGCCTTGGCCTGATCCGGCCGGGCATTGATTTCGGCCGCGATGCGGGCTGCGAGAAAGCGGAGGTCAGCGGCCATGGGATTCCCTGTGTCGACGAAAGTTGCGGGACCATAGCGGCGAAAAGCGGCAAGGCAATGCCCGAGCGTGGTTTCCACAGCGGAAGTTATTGGATTGGGGGCCACACGGCACAGCGCCTACCAACCATCCACCCCATCGCGCTCCTCCGTTTTTGCGGTTGTGCAGATGCGGCATTCTTTGATAGCAGAAGCAACGTTTTGGATCGCCCTGCCCGCGGGCGCAAGGAAAAGTGTGACATGCCAAACCTTCTTCTCGAACTCCGCTCCGAAGAGATTCCGGCCCGCATGCAGCGCAAGGCTGCCGGCGACCTGAAGAAGCTCGTCACCGATGCGCTCGTCGAAGCGGGTCTGTCCTATGAGGGCGCGCGCGAATATTGGACGCCTCGGCGGCTGGCGCTCGACATTCACGGCCTGACGGCACGTTCGGCCGATGTGCGCGAGGAACGCAAGGGACCGCGCACCGACGCCAATGAGAAGGCGATCGAAGGTTTTCTGCGCGGCGCCGGCCTTTCCTCAGTCTCCGAGGCGCAGGTGGTCAGCGATCCGAAGAAGGGCGATTTCTACGTCGCGGTCATCTCCAAGCCCGGCCGCGCGGCGGAAGAGATCGTCGCCGAGGTGATGCCCGGCATCATCCGCGATTTCCCCTGGCCGAAGTCGATGCGCTGGGGCAAGGCCTCCTCCAAGTCCGGCGCGCTGCGTTGGGTGCGGCCGCTGCAGTCGATCGTCTGCACCTTCGGCCCCGAACATGAGGAAACCACCGTCATCCCCTTCGAGATCGACGGCATCACCGCCTCCAACGTCACCTACGGCCATCGTTTCCATGCGCCCGAGGCGATCACGGTGCGGCGCTTCGACGATTATGCGGCGAGCCTGGAAAGGGCGAAGGTCATCCTCGATGCCGAGCGGCGCAAGGACATCATCCTGCACGATGCCCGCGACATCGCTTTTGCCAACGGGCTCGAGCTGGTGGAAGACGAAGGCTTGCTGGAGGAAGTCTCCGGCCTGGTCGAATGGCCGCAGGTGCTGATGGGCTCCTTCGAGGAGGATTACCTCTCCATCCCCTCGGAAATCATCCGGCTGACGATCAAAACCAATCAGAAGTGCTTCGTCACGCGCAAGCAGGGCGAGGACACGCTGTCGAACCGGTTCATCCTCGTCTCCAACATCCAGGCGCATGACGGCGGCAAGGAAATCGTCCACGGCAATGGCAAGGTGGTGCGGGCCCGGCTTTCGGACGCGCTGCATTTCTGGAACCGCGACCAGGGCGATATGCCCGATCTCGAGACGCTTGCAGCGTCGGCAGCTAAATTCGGCCTCGACCTGAAGAAGCCGCTCGATCAGCGTATGGCCAAGCTCGACGCGCTCGACGTGACCTTCCATGCCAAGCTCGGCACCCAGGGCGCGCGTGTCGCCCGCATCCGGGCGCTGGCCAAGGAATTGGCTGCTGTCACCGGCGCGGACACCGCTCTCACCGATCGCGCCGTCGTGCTTGCCAAGGCCGACCTGCGCACCGAGGCCGTTGGTGAATTTCCGGAACTGCAGGGCCTGATGGGCCGCAAATATGCGGTGCTGCAGGGCGAAAACGCCTCGGTTGCTACGGCCGTTGAGGATCACTACAAGCCGCAAGGCCCGTCCGACCGGGTGCCGGAAGACAAGGTGGCGATCACGCTGGCGCTTGCCGACAAACTCGACACGCTGACCGGCTTCTGGGCGATCGACGAAAAGCCGACAGGCTCCAAGGACCCGTTTGCGCTGCGGCGGGCAGCCCTCGGTGTCGTCCGCATCCTGTTGGAGCGAGGGATCCGCCTGCCACTTCTGGCGAGCACAAGGGATGGCGATCTTCTCTCCTTCTTCCACGACCGCCTCAAGGTCTATCTGCGCGATCAGGGCGCCCGCCACGATCTCATCGACGCAGTGCTGACGCCCGATGCCGACGACCTCTTGATGGTGGCGCGCCGCGTCGAAGCGCTGACCGCCTTCATCACCTCAGAAGACGGCAAGAACCTGCTTGCCGGCACAAAGCGTGCGACGCAGTTGCTCGCCGCCGAGGAGAAGAAGGGCACCGTCATCGCCGACGGCGTTTCACCGGCGCTCCTCAAGCTCGACGCCGAGAAGGAGCTGTTTGCCGCCATCTCGAGCGCCTCGAAGGATGCGGCGGGCGCCGTGGCCGGAGAAGATTTCCGCGCGGCGATGGAAGCACTTTCCAAGCTGCGCGGTCCGGTCGACCGCTTCTTCGAAGAGGTGCTGGTCAATGACGAGGACGTCGCCATCCGCGCCAACCGCCTCGCCCTGCTCCGGCTGATCCGAGAAGCGACGGGAACGGTTGCGGATTTCTCGAAGATTTCGGGGTGAGAGCCGGTTTTCGGCTGGGCGCCTTAACGGAAACGCAATACATGCGGCCATGGGTCCTCGGGTCAAGCCCGAGGACGACGGAGGAGAGGTGTGCCGTCCTATCGAGAGTAAGGGCAATCGAGGCACACGTACTGCGGAAAGCGAAAGAAGTGCGATGCACCATGCCGGTGCGTTTGGCGGAACCTACCCCTGCCCTCCGTCGTCCTCGGCCTTGAGCCCAGGACCCATGCCTCTGGCGCTCAATGGTGCAGTAGGATCTTCGGGCGCCACCGCCGCGGGATGATCACGCAATTCGACGTCATCCAAAGCTGGCACTATCGCCGCCGTGGCGTTATCCAAAAGGCATGCAAGACAAGATTCTCGTCAGCGCCTGCCTCATGGGGCACGCCGTCCGGTATGATGGGCGGGCGAAGCCGTTGCTTCATCCGGCAATCGACAGATGGCGCGCCGAAGGGCGGCTGGTGACGATCTGTCCGGAAATGTCGGCGGGTATGCCAGTGCCGCGGCCGCCGGCGGAGATCGCCGGCGCGGCAACCGGCGAAGAGGTGCTGGCCGGCACAGCTCGGGTCGTAGAGCTGACGGGCGGCGATGTGACGGCAGAGTTTCTGCAGGCGGCGGAAAATGCCGTGGCGCTCGCACGGCAAACCGGCTGCCGCTATGCCCTGCTCATAGACGGCAGCCCGTCCTGTGGCTCGGACTTCATCTATGACGGTAGTTTTTCCGGCCGCAAGCAGGCCGGCGATGGCGTGACGGCCGCCGCGCTGAAAGCGGCCGGTATCGAGGTGTTTTCCGATGGCGAAATCGAGCGACTGGTCGAGCTCGTTTCCGAGTGATCATCCAAAGAGGGCACGGCCGCCGGAAACCCGACGGCCGCTGAGGCTTTGCTGATGAAAGATCCCGGTCGCCCGCGCGCCGTTCAGGCGGCGCGGCGGCCCTGATGCATTGCCGGGGCAGCGCTTTGGTCATTGACCCGGAAGCCGCGGATCAGGTCGATCAGCTCGTCGGTGTCGCTGGCGAGCGTCTCGGCCGAGGCCGTGGTCTCTTCGGCCATGGCGGCATTTTGCTGCGTGGCGGCGTCGAGCTGGTTCATCGACGAGGAGATCGAGCGCAGCGTCGTGTCCTGTTCGGAGGCACTGTGGGCGATCTTTGCCACAATCTCGTTGGCCGCCTTGACCTGGTCGGAGATGCGTTTCAGCGCCGCACCTGCCTCGCCGACCAGCCGGACGCCATGATCGACCTGGCTGGAGGAGCGGGCGATCTGGTCCTTGATCTCCTTTGCCGCGGCGGCCGAGCGCTGGGCGAGCTCGCGCACTTCCTGGGCTACGACCGCAAACCCCTTGCCGCTTTCACCGGCACGGGCGGCCTCGACGCCGGCATTCAGCGCCAGCAGGTTGGTCTGGAAGGCGATTTCATCAATGACGCCAATAATCTTGGTGATCTCCGACGATGACTTCTCGATCCCGCTCATCGCCTCGATCGCCTGGCCGACGATCGCGTCGCTATGGGTGGCCTCGGTGCTGACGGCGTGGACGCGCTTGCTCGCCTCATGAGCGCCATCGGCCGTCTGGCGGACGGCGACGGTGAGCTCGTCGAGGGCGGCAGACGTCTCTTCCAGGCTGGCGGCCTGGCGCTCGGTGCGCTGCGACAGCTCGTTGGAGGCGCGGCGGATCTCTTCCTTGCTCGTGCCGATATCCACGCCCTTGGCGCTGACCTTGGCCATGGCGGCTTCGAGATGCGCCAGCGCATCGTTGAAATTGTCGCGAAGGGCGGCGTATTTCTGGCCAAGTTCGGCGCAGCGGACGGTGAGATCGCCGCGGGCGATCAGCTCCAGGGCCTGGCCGATCGTCGTCACCACGCGGGCCTGGAGGGCCGCCTCGTCCTGCTGCTGGCGAAGGTTGTTTTCGCGCTCGTTTTCGAGCGCCAGCTGCTGGGCCGCCTCGCGATCCGACATCTGATGGCGCTCCCTGATCTTTTCCTGCAGCGACAACGTCGCCTTGGCCATCATCCCGACTTCATTGTTCATGGCCGTGTGCGGAATCGCGATGGAAACGTCCTCCTCGGCTACCGCCTTCAGGGCGGCATGGACGTTGTTGAGGGGCCCCGATATGCCGCGGATGACGATGTAGGCGGCCGTCATGGCAAGAAAGAACAGAACGATACTACCGGTCAGTGCGGTCAGGATCGTGCTGTTTATCTGAGCATCGAGATCATCCATGTAGACGCCGGTGACGACGACGACCTTCCACGGATCGAAAGCCTGCCCGTAGGCCGTCTTGCGGAAATCACCGGCGGGCTGGCCCGGTTTGCTGGTGGAATAAAATTCGACGAGACCGCCGCCTTGCTGCCCGAGCTTCACCAACTCTTCGCGATAGAGCTTGCCTTTGCTGTCCGGCTGGCCCTTCAGGTTCTGCCCCACTTTAGCGGCATCGTAGTGGAACAACATCTTGACGTCGTAGCTATACCCGAAAAAATAGCCGTCCGGGTCGTATTTCATCCCGTTGACGGTGGTGTAGGCCTGCTTCTGGGCGTCTTCCAGCGTCATCTCGCCCGCCGTCACCTTGGCTTGGTAGAGCTTCAGAACGGAGACCGCCGACTGAACCTCGGCGCGGAGCATGTCGTAACGCTCCTTGTAAATCGCATCGACCGAGGAGCGAATCTGCAGGGACGTGGCGACCGCGAAGGCGATCATCAGTCCGGCGACCAGCAATATGAGCTGTTTGGATATTTTCAGATTTTTCATGACGCCTCGCAACGGGAATGGTGGGTTCATTCCGGTGCGGTCTTCTACCGCCTGTGCGAGCGCGCCACTGAGACGACGCGTCTACCGCTGCTAAAATAAACATGCTGCGACCGGGTCAGTAACAATTAGATCTCAGCCGATAATAAAGCTTTAATTTTACAATTCGCGACACGGATTTCCCTAAAAATCCAGGGGTGGAACGACCAAACTGAAAACGGCAGGTTTTTCCGGCCGAATACCATGCTTTTGAATTCTTAGCTTGCATTGGATCGGCAGATGCCCGGCTTCTTCAACCCCGGCGGCGTTCGTTTCCATGCCCGTCAAACCATGAATGCACCCTCGCTGCTCATCGAGGGTGCATCCAGTCCACCGGCGGTGGAACCCCAAACGATCGAAACCTTGATCAGGCGGGGGCAGGGAACTTGTTGTTTCAAAGCAATTCCGAGGGAAAACCGGCGTTAGAAACGCAGCTTGAAGTCGGAAACGTCAAGGCCGGCCGGTTGTTCCGCCATGCCGGCGGCAACAGGCTTGGCATCGCTGCCGATGACGGCGGCGGTGGTGGCGTTCATATCGATGCCATCGGTCGACGGAGCCGGCGGGACGGCGGCGAGCATCGCTTCCGGGGTGGCTTTGCTGACGAAGACCACGGGCGAACCGCCCATCCAGGCTTCGGTGCGGTAGATCTTCTTTTCGCCGCCGACATCTCGGATCTCGGTCGCCTGCACGGCGCCGGGCTTCAGTTCCGGCACCATATAATCCTTTTTGGTGACCTCGGCCTGCAGCGGCGGGCAGTCGGTGCAGCTTTCGGTGACGATGCTGCCCTCGGTAGCGCGCGGCGTAGCTTTGCCGATCACCTCGATCGAGGAGGCCGTTGCCGAACCCGCCATCAGCAGGATTGCCGCACCGAGGAAAATCTGACGCATGAAGCCGCTCCGTCTTACTATGAGAGCGGTATAACGCGGCTTTGTTTCCATCCCGTCAGGGGAAAGGGTAAAAATTTAACGAAGGTGCCGGTTTGTAACCGGATATCAGGCCTTTTCACGCTCAATCGCCCGCCAGCCGATGTCGCGGCGGCAGAAGCCGTTTTCCCAGCGGACCTTGTCGAGCAGTGCGTAGGCGCGTGTGCTCGCTTCGGCAACCGTGCCGCCAGTGGCGGTGACGTTCAGCACGCGGCCGCCGGTTGCAACCAGCGCGCCGTCCTTGATGCCCGTGCCGGCATGAAACACTTTCTCGCCGTCGCCCGCCTGCGGCAGGGAGAGGATCGGCGTGTTCTTCTCGTAAGCGCCGGGATAACCCTTCGACGCCATGACGACAGTCAGTGCCGGATCGTCACTCCATTCGGCGCTGACCTGGTCGAGCGTGCCGTTGGCGGCAGCCATCAGCAGCGGCAGCAGATCGCTCTTCAGCCGCATCATCAGCACCTGGCATTCGGGATCACCGAAACGGACATTGTATTCGATGAGCTCCGGCCCTTTCTTCGTGATCATCAGCCCGGCAAAAAACACACCGGAGAAGGGATGGCCGCTTTCGGCCATGCCACGGATCGTCGGCTCGATGATCTCCCTCATGGTGCGCTCGACCATTTCGGCGGTCATCACGGGCGCCGGCGAATAGGCGCCCATGCCGCCGGTATTGACGCCGGTATCACCCTCGCCCACCCGCTTGTGGTCCTGGGCGGTGGCGAGCGGCAGCGCATGTCTGCCATCGCAGAGGCAGAAGAAGCTCGCCTCCTCGCCATCGAGATGGGCTTCGACGACGACTTCGGCGCCGGCCGCGCCAAAGGCGCCTTCGAAGCAGTCGTCGACGGCGGCCAACGCCTCGTCCAGCGTCATTGCGACCGTCACGCCCTTGCCCGCGGCAAGGCCGTCAGCCTTGACGACGATCGGCGCGCCCTGAGCGCGGATATAGGCCTTGGCCTTCGGCGCGTTGTTGAAGCGCTGATAGGCGCCGGTGGGAATGTCGTAGCGGGCGCAGATATCCTTGGTGAAGCCCTTGGAGCCCTCGAGCTGGGCGGCGGCGGCCGACGGTCCGAAGACGGCCAGGCCATCGGCGCGCAAGCGGTCGGCAAGGCCGGCAACGAGCGGCGCCTCCGGGCCGACGACGACGAATTCGATCGCCTTCTCCCGGCAGAAAGCGGCGACGGCTTCATGATCGTCGATACTCACGGGTGCGAGGATGGCGTGTTCGGCAATGCCGGGATTGCCGGGTGCGGCATAGAATTCGCTCAGCAACGGCGATTGCGCCAGCTTCCAGGCGAGCGCGTGCTCGCGTCCGCCCGATCCGATCAACAGAACCTTCATGCGCCACCCTTTCCTTTTGCCTCTGGCGGTTAAGGGCGAAGGGTGGAAAGGTCAAGCGGGAAAGCTCACCAGCCGCCGCCACCACCGCCTCCACCCCCTCCGCCGGAGGAGCCACCGCCGGAAAAACCGGAGGATGAGCTCGACGGCGGCGGCGACGGTATCGTCGAGGCGATGGTCGAGGCCATCGAAGAGGAAAAGTCGTCGACACGATCGGAAAAGCGGCCGCTGTCGAAATCGCCGGAATACCAGGAGGGGTCATAGGCCGCGGCCGCACCGGCCGCCGCAGCCGCAAGCCAGGTCTCAAAGGTGCGCGACCAGGGTTTTTCGACACCGAGCGCCACCGCATAAGGCAGCAGCGTCTCGAAATGCTGCGGCGACATTTTGGGCGCGCCGGCCATGTTCATGCGGTCCTTTTCGGCCAGCGTCAGATATTGCCGCAGGCCATCTACGCCGTCCATCATCTTAGCGCCGAGCGGGGTCGGCGCGCCCATGATGAAAAAATAGAGGATGTTGAGCAGCACGATGCCGCCGACGGCAAACAGCATCGGGGTTTCGTGCAGTTCCACCAGCGAAGAGGTGAGCATCAGGACCATGATCGCCAGAATGCCGATACCGACGAAAACGCCGACCGCCGCGGCGATGACGGCCATGATCTTGCCGAACAGCGACCCGCCGCGATGCAGCGATTTGACGAGGCCGGCGGCAAAGACGGCAACAAAGACCGAGACGGCAATCGGGATCAGCATCAGCGCAATCGTGTCGGGCTCCAGCGAACCGTAGACGAACAACACCACCAGAGCGGCGGCGCTGAGCGCGATGCCGCCGCCGGTATAACCGAGATTCGAATTGTAATATTTGCCGCGATGCTCCTTCTCGATCGCCGAGCGGAACGATTGGCCAACGGATTTCACCCGTTCGCCATTCGCCTTGTCGATCCGCAGCGTCGCGCCAGCGCCGCCGACGGCCTTCAGCAGTTCGCTCTCGCCGGCCTGGAATTTCTCCTTGCCGAGCGGCTTGCCGGTGCCGCGGATGACGATCGAATTCTTGAGGTCTTCGAGCTTGACGTAGCCGCGAACCGCAAGGTTCAGCGCGGTGGCGGCAAGCGCCGTCCAGCCGCCACCGGAGAAGCCCTTATTGTCGATATAGTTGACCAGCGCCGGCGAGATGCCATCCGGCGCATCCCAGCGCGGCACCACGACGCCGCGGGCGGGATCGCGGCCGACCTTCAGCCACGATCTGAGATAATAGGCGAAAACCAGGATCAAGCCGCCGAAGCCGATGAAATAATTGCGGTTGTCCTTGAGCCACCATGTGCTTTCCATGTCCGCGCTCGGCGGATCAATCGAGCCTTTTGGCATGCTGATCGCGAAGGTCAGGCCTTCATTGGCATCAAGCGGCGCAGTCGTGGAAAACAGAAGGCCGCCGCCGGGTTCGCTGACACGGGCATTCTTCTCCGTCGCGCCTTCAGGGCCGGTGAAGAATGTCGTCTCAGTGGCGGCGACACCTGTCGGCAGCTTCACCGTCGCGGTGGCAGAGCGGATCGGGAAAATCCAGCCATTGCCCGTGACATTCCAGTAGAGCTCGTCATGATCGTCGAAATAGCGGATCTGACGGTTGGTCCTGTAGGTGAAAACATATTGATGACGGCCCGGCGCCACCGTCACATCGGCCGAACCGGCATAGATGCGAATGCCGGCGGTGATCAATTCGGTATGCCAAGGTTCATCCTTGCCATCGCGCTTGACCGACACAACGTCGAAATCGACGCGGCGGCGACGGCCTTCAGTATCGGTGAAATAGAGCGGGAAATCACGGAAGATGCCGTGATTGATGCGATTGCCCTCGGCATTGACGGTGATCGTTTCCGCCACCGTCATCGCGCCGCTCTTTTCGAGGATGATCAAGGAGGCGAAACTCTCGATCACTTCGGCAGCAAAGGCCGCCGGAGCGGCGAGCATCCAGATGAGCGCCAAGCAAAAACCGAAAAACCGACGCCCCATCCCTGTCTCCCCGCCTCGACTGCGCTTTCCGTCAATCCTTGTCCCGATATGTCACGCCGAGTGCGGCGAGCGTGCGCCAGTAAGCCGGGAAGGTCTTGCCGACGCAATCGGGATCGAGAATGGTGATGCCATCGATCTTGAGGCCGGCGAGCGCAAAGCTCATGGCGATGCGGTGATCGGCAAAGGTGTCGATCGCGGCCGGCAGCGTCTGACCGGCGAGAGCAGGATCGGAATGGACGATCAGATCGTCGCCCTCCTCAACGGCCAGGCCCTGCCGGATATTGTTAAGCCCGGTCGAGAGCGCCCGGATACGGTCGCATTCCTTGACGCGCAGGTTGGCGATGCCGACGAAGCGGACCGGCGTCTCGTTGAAGGCGGCAAGCACGGCGATCGTCGGAACGGCATCCTGCATCTGCGAACCATCGATTTCAGCCGGCAGATGCGGGAACTTGGCGATCGTCTCGTAGGCCTTGGCATCCGGCTGGGTGAAGGCATCGTTCGGCACGCCGAGATCGATCTTGCCATCGCTCAGCACCTCGGCCGCCCAGAGATAGGTGGCGGCCGATGCATCCGGCTCGATGACGAAATCGGCGGCGCGGTAGCCGGTCGGCTCGACGCGCCAGGTGACGGGGCTGGTCTTTTCGACCTTGGCGCCGAAGGCCTTCATCGCCGCCGTGGTGAGATCGATATAGCCAAGCGCGCCGATATCCTCGCCGACGAGCTCGATGTCAACAGGACGGTCGCCGCCGGCCGCCATCATCAGCAGCGCCGAAACATATTGGCTGGACAGCCCGCCATCGATCAGGATGCGGTCGGCCTCGAAGCGGCCGGTACCCCTGACGGTGACCGGCGGGCAGCCGGTCTCGGCGCTCACATCGATGCCGAGCGCGCGCATCGCCTCGACCAGCGGGCCGATCGGGCGCTTGCGCATGTGCTCGTCGCCATCGACGATGACGGTGCCGTCGACGAGCGCGGCGGCCGCCGTCAGGAAGCGTGTCGCCGTGCCGGCATTGCCGAGGAAGAGCGGCGCCTTCGGCGGCAAAAGCCTGCCGCTGCCGGTGACGACGAAGGTGGTCTCATCGGGCTCGTCGATCGAAACGCCCATGGCGCGCAGCGCATCGGCCATATAACGCGTGTCGTCGCTCTTCAGCGCGCCGGTCAGCCGGCTCGTGCCCTTGGCAAGGCCGGCGAGCAGCAGTGCCCGATTGGTGATCGACTTCGAACCCGGCGGCATGGCGCGGCCCGAAAGCGGCCCGGCAGGCGGGATGATCGTGAGTTTGGCTGTGCGTGTCATGTTGTTTCTTCCATGGAGCGACCATTGCCGGCCGCATTCTGCCCTTGCTCTTAATCGCTTTCTGGCAAAGGCAAAATGCCGATCGTCAGAATTTCACGCTGGGGACGGCGCGATCGGCCTCATTGGTGATTTCGAAATAATCCCGCTTGGCAAAACCGAACTGGCCGGCGACGAGATTGGAGGGGAAGCTTTCCACCTTGACGTTCAAGTCTCGGGCCGCACCATTGTAATAACGCCGCGACATCTGCAGCTCGCCTTCCATGGTTTCGAGCGAGGCCTGCAGCTCGGCAAAATTCTGGTTGGCCTTGAGATCCGGATAGGCCTCGGCGAGCGCGATGACGCGCCCCAGCGCCTGGCCGAGCAGCCCTTCTGCCTGCGCCCTGCCGGCGACATCGCCCGCGGGCACGGCCTGCGCCTTGTTGCGGAGGGCAACCACCTCCTCGAGCGTCGACTTCTCATGGGCGGCATAACCCTTGACGGTCTCGATCAGGTTCGGGATCAGATCGGCGCGGCGCTTCAACTGCACATCGATGCCCGACCAGGCTTCCTCAGCCATCTGCCGGGAGCGTACCAGGCCATTATAGATGAAGACGATGTAAAGCAGGATAACAACGGCAACAGCCAGTATTACATACATGCAGATGGGCTCCCCGATTCGATGATCGCACGTTAGTGATTCAGCGGGGGAAAGTCATCTTGGCGCGGTTGTCTTCTACCGAATTCAAACAGACTTGGATATCGCCGCCCCCTAAGAACTACTCCGCCAATCCGGAGCATAGGTCTCCATCTTTTCGCTCTCTCGCCATAGATTGAAGCGCTCGGTCCAGCGTTGCTCGACATCAAGTGCAACGGCGAACGGCAGATAATGCTCGTAGCATTCAACCGACATTACCGGGCCATCTGTCTCGCCGCGGAAATAACCATTCAAACTGAGGATGTTATTGCGGATCTGCTGCTGCTTCGACGTTGGAATGCGCAACATCGCCAAAACCGCAATAATGCCGGCAACGTGCAGCAAGATCGCCATCAGATATGGCACCTGTTCGCTGACCACCTCAGTCGTACCGATATAGACAAGTGCAACAATCACCATCGCCGGAAGACCCACCATCAAAGCAAGCGCCTGTTTGAACTGCGCGGCGGTGCCGGTCGCCACGGGAAACCGTTCAGGATGGCGGAACATGGTTACGACCAGAAAAACAATGAACAATAACCCTAAGATGGCGGCGGAATAGAGCAAAAGGCCCGTAATATAGGCGACGGCAACGCCAAGACCCAGAATCGTCGCCGAAGTCGCCAAACTCCATCGGTCTTTGCCTCTGGACTTCCGATATTCCTCAGCGACGGCTTTAAGCAATTCATCGCTCAACGTGCGGCGGGCAGCTACAACCCTACGCCGATCGCCGACAGGCCGCTCTCCTTCAATTTGGCCGAATACCAAGCGCGTCGCTGCTGGAAGAGCATACCATCTGGAACGACCCGGCTTGCCCTTCTTGCGCTCTTGCTTTGTGAATAAGTTCGAAGCCTCCGCATCTTCATCCAGGCTGGAAATGCGAAGCATTCGCCTTACTGCGAGCTGGCAGACGGACGCCATGAAGGCTGCTTTTGTCGCATCTGTCTTCCAATTCCGGAACAGATAGGCTGCCAGAGCCGGGGATATGCTCTTCGACATTTTGATGTCGACGGCTATCGGAGCAGGCAATCGCCAACCCTGCCCCAATCTCGTGAGGACAAACAGACCGGCGACGAGAGGTCCCAAAATGGCGATGAATGGAAGAAAGTGATCGGAAAGCCACCACTCTACCCGCTTGCCGGTCGTTATGGTCACAAAGGTCCCTGCGGGATATTCGATCTCGATATCAGGCAGGACTCTATCCCCCTTGCCTGCTGGAATAGCCACCAAGAGCTCATTCGGCGCGATGCGCGTGACGTCATAGGCCGCCGCCCGATCCTGTTGCGAAGGGCGTAACGTTCCGCCCGGCGGCAGCTTCAGGGTCAGCGTTTTTTTGGCTCCCTGGCCATGCACGCGGCCCATATAGGCCGGCAGGAAGAGAATCTCGCGATCGCCTTCCTGGCGAACCAGGCGTCCGAGCCAGTAAGCGATCTGGATCTTTGTAGGAACCTTGGGCAGATCTGCAGAGCAACTTTTGCAGTGCTCCATTCCTATATAAATCGAATAGCCCGGCACATTGTTTTCCATGGAAAAATATTCATCGAGTCCGCCGCGCCGAGCTGCGGCCAGTTGGAAATCGCGCCAGTGGACACCACCTGACGCATCCGTGAAACGTTGAGGGATATCAACGTAAACGCCGCCGTAATTTTCCGCCCTTTTGACCTCGATGTCGAAGAACTCCGACACAAAGGCAGTGCCGTCGGTGTAGACCTCAACCGTACTGTTTACCGATTGGACGGTGAACTCTCGGTCGAAATTGCTGCACGAGGTCAGCGCGAGCAGCATGGCGCATAAGATCGGCCATGATAAAAGGCGCAACATACTGGAGACGGAATTTTCATATGAAATTTTAAAGTAAAAAATATCGCTCTTCAAAAGAGATACCGAAGCTTACGTTGTCGCAACACCAGATGATAACGTAGCGATGGTTTGCGCAATACAAAAGAAGCCTGTCCCTGGAGCGCAGGACTTTTTTTGGATGTGCCTCGTCAGATTGACGCCGACGGCATCACGAAGACAATATGGAGTGCAGGTTTCCCGGCTGTCGTCAAACACCGATATGCGCGAGAATCCGTGCCGCCGTCCCTTCCGGTGAAAGCTCCGTCGTATCAATTTCTACTGTGTGTTCAGCCAGCCCGCGCAACAGTTTATAGTTTGCCCGGAGCCGTTGCAGCTTCGCCGTATCCGTCAGCTTGAGCGCCTCGGACCGGCCCGGCGAGATGAGGCGCCTGGCATTCTCCTCCGGCGCGCAGTCGAGGAGAACCGCGACCAGATCCGCGCCTCTGGCGGCAGCCAGATCGAGATACCAGGAGAACATCGCACTATCATCCGCGTCGTCCGAAAGGGCATCGGTAAAGACGAAGCTTTCAGCCGGATCGGCGCGCGCAGCGTGGTCGAAAACCGCTCGGCGAATCTGCTCGCGCAGTGATGCATGCAGAGGGTTGCCGCGAGCGAAAAGAGCCTCTGCTGGATTTAGCAGCATGTGATTGTCGATGAGCCGCGCGCCAAGCCTTTTCGCCAGCAAGCGACCGACCGTCAGCTTGCCGGTGCCTGGCCAGCTGTTGATGTGGACGATACGGCTGGCAGGCTTTTGCGTCACGCCGCCTCTTTCGACAGGTTGACGCCGCCGGCATCGGTCAGCAGGAAGGCTTCGCCGCAGGCTTTGGCGAGGGTGCGCACCCGCAGGATATAGCTCTGGCGCTCGGTCACCGAGATGACGCCGCGGGCATCGAGCAGGTTGAAGACGTGGCTGGCCTTGATGCACTGGTCATAGGCCGGGAAGACGCATTTGTGCAGGCGCTGGTTGGCGCTGTCGCCAGGCGCGCCGGCATCGAGCAGCGCCCGGCATTCCTTCTCGGCATCGACAAAGTGGCGATGCAGCATCTCGGTATTGGCGAATTCAAAATTGTGACGCGAATATTCCTGTTCGGCCTGCAAGAAGACGTCGCCGTAGCTGATCTTCTCGTCGCCTTCGCGGCCGTTGAAGTTCAGATCGTAGACATTGTCGACGCCCTGGACATACATGGCCAGGCGCTCGAGACCGTAGGTCAGTTCACCGGCGACCGGCGCGCATTCGATGCCGCAGACCTGCTGGAAATAGGTGAACTGCGAGACCTCCATGCCGTCGCACCAGCATTCCCAGCCGAGGCCCCAGGCGCCGAGCGTCGGGCTTTCCCAATCGTCCTCGACGAAACGGATGTCGTGCAGCAGCGGATCGAGGCCGATCGCAGCGAGCGAGCCGAGATAAAGCTCCTGCAAATTGGGCGGGTTCGGCTTCAGGATGACCTGGTACTGATAATAATGCTGCAGGCGGTTCGGGTTTTCGCCATAGCGGCCATCCGACGGGCGGCGGGAGGGCTGGACGTAAGCCGCCTTCCAGGGTTTGGGGCCGAGGGCGCGCAGCGTGGTGGCCGGGTGGAAGGTACCGGCGCCGACTTCCATGTCGTAGGGCTGCAGCACCGCGCAACCCTTGTCCGCCCAGTAGTTATGCAGGGTCAGGATCAGCGCCTGGAAGGAGCGCTTCGGGTTCATATGGTCTGGAATAGCTGACATGAAACGGCACCGATTGCTTAGGGATTATCGGCGCGACAGGTGCCATGGAGGGCCGCAGGGGTCAAGGGTTTTGCGGGGGCCGCGAGATCTAAGGCCCCTCCCCAACCCCTCCCCACAAGGGGGAGGGGTTAACCCGGATCTCCCGCCTCGCTTCTCCCGAAACGTCGAACATCTGGAAAGCGGGTGCGGCGAGTTAAGCCCCTCCCCCTTGTGGGGAGGGGTCTAGGATGCCGGATGGACAGAGCAGTGGCGACGCCCTTCATTTTATTCCTCATCCCGCTTCAGCCGGTATTCCCCGGTTTCGGGATCCTTGACCAAGGTGCCGATCGCGCCGGTCTGGCGCTCCTTCTCGGCGCGGCGCGATTTTTCGGCCAGCCTGCGGGCGTCGGAGACGAAGCGGCGGTAGAGCCACCAGGCCGAAAAGACCAGGACCAGGATGGTGATAAGCTGTGCCATGCCCCTCTCTTGCTCCTCCTAAAGTCCGAAGCGGCTCCACAATGCTCTCTCTTCGGCCGCTTCGACAAGCCCCGTCGCGAGGCCGGAGGCAGCACCTTCGAGAGAGACCGGCGACACGCCGGGAATGCGGCGGCCAAGCAGGCCGCGGCTGGCGGTGACGAGCTCCAGCTTCGCCTTCTGGCCGTAGCGTCGCTTCAGCTCCTGGCGCATGTCGCCGAGGCCGTCAACGAGGCCGAGTTCGAGGCCGCGGGTGCCGCTCCAGAATAGGCCGGAAAAGACGGTGGCGTCATCCTTCAGCTTGCCGGCGCGGCGCTCGCGCACCATCGAGATGAAGACCTGATGGATCTCGAGCTGCAGGCTCTTCAGATATTCGATGTCCTTTTCTTTTTCCGGCTGGAACGGATCGAGGATCACCTTGTTTTCGCCCGCCGTATAGACACGGCGCTCGACGCCGATCTTCTTCAGGAGTTCCGGAAAGCCGAAACCGCCGGAGACGACGCCGATCGAACCGACGATCGAGGTGGCGTCGGCGATGATCTCATCGCCGGCAAGCGCGATCATATAACCGCCGGAAGCGGCGACGTCCTCGACGAAGACGAGAACCTTTTTTTGCTTCTCGCGGGCAAGCTCGCGGATGCGGGTGAAGATCAGCCGGGACTGGACGGGCGAGCCGCCCGGCGAGTTGATCGCGATGGCAACCGCCGGCGAGCCCTTCATGGCGAAGGCCTTTTCCAGGACCGGAGCGACATTGGCGAGATTGAGGGTCGGCCGGAATTGGCCGCCGCCGCTGATGATCGCGCCCTGCAATCTGACGACCGGGATGGTGACGCCTTCCTTGCGGAACCGTTTCGGCAGCAATTTTTTCCAGAATCCGGCCATTTCCCATCCTTCGCTTCGGGTCGCCCGATCGTCAATCTACGATCGGCATCCATGTATGCGCTGGAACGACAAACGCAATGGCCGCGTTTGCAAAACATCGAGAATGGTCTTTCTTGTTGCGAATGACTTGCATTGTCATTCTAGTTCGTCATAGTGCGCTCACGATAAACAGGTGGAAATGGCATGGACGCCCTCAACCCCAAGGTAACAAGCGGCTGGCGGCACGAACGCGGCGAGGCGTCGCTGTCGGATGTCTACCGCACCGTCGGAACCGGGCGTCACAGCTCGAGGTGGCGCAGGGCGGCGGCCTTTGCCGGGCCGGGCTATATGGTCGCCGTCGGCTATATGGATCCCGGCAATTGGGCGACCTCGCTCGCCGGCGGCTCGAAATTCGGCTATGCGCTGCTCACCGTCGCCCTGCTTTCCAACCTGATGGCGATCGTCCTGCAATCGCTCTGCGCCCGTCTCGCGATCGCCTCGGGCCGCGACCTTGCGCAGGCCTGCCGCGACGCCTATCCGAAATGGGTTTCGGTGCCGCTTTGGGCCTTTGCCGAAATTGCCATCATCGCCACCGACATCGCCGAGGTGATCGGCACGGCAATTGGCCTCAACCTCTTGATGGGCATTCCGCTCGAACTCGGCGTGCTGATCACCGCGCTCGACGTCTTCGTGATCCTCTTTCTGCAGAAACTCGGATTCCGCTGGGTGGAAGCTTTCATCATCGCGCTGCTCGGCGTCATCGCGCTCTGCTTCGGCGTGCAGATCCTGCTTGCCGACCCGCAATGGGGCTCCGTCATCACCGGCTTCTTCCCGACCACCGAGATCGTCACCAATCCTGAGATGCTCTATCTGGCGCTCGGCATCCTCGGCGCGACCGTCATGCCGCACAATCTCTATCTTCATTCCGGCATCGTGCAGACACGCGCCTACGGCCATACGGTGCCCGAAAAGAAGGAGGCGCTGACCTATGCGACGATCGACTCGACGGTAGCGCTCTGCTTTGCGCTGCTGATCAACGCTTCGATCCTAATCCTGGCCGCTGCCGCCTTCAATGCGCATGGCAGAACCGACATCGTCGAACTCGGCGAGGCGCATTCGCTGCTGTCGCCGCTGCTCGGTCTCGCCATCGCGCCGACGCTGTTCGGCATCGCGCTGCTCTGCTGCGGCCTCAACTCGACGGTGACGGCGACGCTTGCCGGCCAGATCGTCATGGAAGGCTTCCTGAAGATTAGGCTGCAGCCGTGGATGCGCCGGCTGATCACCCGCGCCATCGCCATTGTGCCGGCGGCGATCGTCACCATCTGGTATGGCGACCAGGGCACGGCGGAGCTTTTGATCCTGACACAGGTGGTGCTCAGCCTGCAGCTTTCCTTCGCCGTCTTCCCGCTCGTGATGTTCACCGCCAGCAAGGCCAAGATGGGCGAACTTGTGGCGCCCCGCTGGCTGAGCGGCATCGCCTATGTGATCGCCGTCGTCATCGCCGGGCTGAACGTCAAGCTGCTCTTGGACTTCGTCACCGGCTAGAACAGGATGATTTTAGGCCCGGTCGGCCTAAAATCTGAATCCTGTTCTACATTAAAGAGTTAGAGCATGATGTCGTCCGAAAACCGCTCACACTCATGCTCTGGCCGCTGAGGTTCGAAGCCGGGCATAAGCCGCCCGACCATTGTTGAAATCGTCGACGAGGGGGGAGAACTTGTGGCTCCCCTCTTCGTGCATGAAGAGCGGCGCGCGCAGTGACAGCCGCGCACGCGATCCCTTGATCGCCGTGACCAGGATACGCACGGCGTTTTCGCCGGCGCGCGGATGGATGGCTGTCATTTCGATCCCGCCGAAGCGCCGGCCGCAGGCATCGATGATCTCGGCGATCGACTGGGGCCTGGCGATCAGCGACAATTGCCCGCCCGGGATCATGATGGCGCCGGCCGTGCGGATCCAGCTTTCGAACAGGCCGTCGGTCATCGCATGGGCTTCGGCCTTCAGCGCATCAGGCGTGCGCCGGTCGCCGGCATCGTTGAAGGGCGGGTTCATGATGACGTGGTGGAAGCTCTCATCGATGAGGCCGGCATCGTTGCGCGCCTTGGCGGTCAGCGCCACATCCGCCTCGACGACTCTGACGCGGCCGGCGAGATGGGCATTTTCGGGCAGGAGGATGCTGCGACGGGCATAATCGGCCATCTCGGCCGACCGCTCGAACAGCACCACGTCCGCGTTGTTGAGGCGCGAGGCAACGGCAAGGCCGGCCGCACCGGCGCCGGCGCCGAGATCGGCCACCCTGACCGGACGATCGTCGGCAACGAGGGCGGCAAGCAGCATCGCATCCATGCCGGCGCGATGGCCCCTGCCCTTCGGCTGCACCAGATGAAAGGCGCCGCGATGGAAGGCATCGATAGTTTGGGCAGGCTCCCCGGTCATCCCACCCTCACCTCCTGTCGCGCAATTCGCCGCCGAGACCGGCGTCGATGAGGATGCGGCGGGCCTGGTCGGCCATCTCCTCGTCCACCAGCAGCCGGCGCGGCAGCATGCCGAGCGAGCCTTCGAGCACGCTCATGCCCTGATCGGCGATGAAGCAATGAATGCCCGCATCCTTCATCAAACTCTCCGCAAAGGAGAGCAGAACGGGGTCGTTGGCGCGGATAAGTTCATGCATTTGCCGTCATTTTCCTTCCAATTTCGCCGTGGCGCGACAATTCACCTCTTGCCGCGTCCATCGCCCCTTTCTATTGTCAGCTGCAATGAATGAACAGGAGTCCGGGTCGTTGGGCGTGGTCATACCGCTTGAAGAAAGCAAAAACAAACTGGCATCCATAAAGCCGTTGGTCGATCTCACCAGGGCCGATATGGAGCGGGTGAACCAGCTCATTCTATCCAAGGCCGGCTCCGACGTGCAGATGATCCCCGAAGTGGCGAACCATCTGATCTCGTCCGGCGGCAAGCGGCTGCGGCCGATGCTGACGCTGGCGGCCGCCTCGCTCTTCGATTACCGCGGCGAAAATCACGTCAAGCTCGCGACCTCCGTCGAGTTCATGCACACGGCGACACTGCTGCACGACGACGTCGTCGACGAAAGCGACCTGCGCCGCGGCAAATCGACGGCGCGGATGATCTGGGGCAACCAGGCAAGCGTGCTGGTCGGCGACTTCCTGCTCGGCCAGGCCTTCCGCATGATGGTCGAAGTCGGCTCGCTCGACGCGCTCGACGTCTTGTCTTCCGCCGCCTGCGTGATCGCCGAGGGCGAGGTGCTGCAGCTTTCCGTCGCCAAGAACATGGAGACGACCGAGGACGATTACCTCTCCGTCATCCGCGCGAAGACGGCCGCCCTGTTTGCCGCTGCCGCCGAGGTCGGGCCGATCGTCGCCGAAGCCGGCCGTTCCGGCCGCAACGCACTGAAATCCTACGGCATGAATCTGGGGCTCGCCTTCCAGCTCGTCGACGACGCGCTCGATTATGGCGGCAAGGCCGCCGATCTCGGCAAGAATGTCGGTGACGATTTCCGCGAAGGCAAGATCACGCTTCCCGTCATCCTCGCCTATCGCCGCGGCACGCAGGACGAACGCGCCTTCTGGCGCGATGCGATCGAGGCCGGCAACAGCAGCGACGCCAATCTGGATAAGGCGCTTGGGCTGATCACCAAATACGGCACGCTCAGCGACACGATCGGCCGGGCGGTCCATTATGGCACGATCGCCCGCGACGCGCTGGCGCCGCTTCCCGATACGGTGTGGAAATCCGCCCTGATGGAAGTGATCGACTTCTGCATCGAGCGCGTCAACTGACCAAACGTTCTCGATAGCAGGCTGATTTTCTTGCGGCGCCGCTTCAAAAAAGCCATCCTGTTATGAATCAGTGATCCCAACTGATTTGCGACCGGCATCATGGTCGGGCGCTCTCGAAGAAAGGTTTCCTCATGCGGCAGAGAATTGCCATCCGTCTTCTTACGAGCGCAGCATTGGCGGCTGTTCTTTCGCTCGGCGTCGTCGCCGGCGTGAACGCCGAGGATGCGGCCAAGACGGCGGGCGATGCCGGCAAAACCGAGACCTTCGATGCCGATAGCGTCACCACATTCTCCGGCGCCTTCCTCGCCGCACGCACGGCCGATGTCGATCATGATTATGAAACGGCGATCGCGCTCTACAAGAAGGCGCTGCTGATCGAGCCCGGCAATCCGGAGATCCGCCAGCGGCTGATGATCTCGCTGCTGCTCAACGGCGACATCAAGGAAGGCGTCAAATATGCCAACGATCTGAAGGGCGACCCCTCCGTCGAGCGCATCACCACGATCGTGCGCGGCATGGATGCCGTGCGCCGCGACGACTACAAGACCGCCGAATCCATCCTGAAATACAAGGGCCCGAACGATCTCGACCGGATGATGAACGACCTGCTGCTTGCCTGGGCCCGCGTCGGCGCCGGCCGCGGCAAGGAAGCACTTACCATGGTCGAGAAGATGAAGGGGCCGGACTGGTTCCGCATCTTCCAGAATTACAATGCCGGCGCGATCGCCATCGCCATCGGCGACGTGAAATCCGCCCGAAAGCATCTGAACGACGCCGTGCTCGACAAGGAGGGGGGTGCGACCGCGCCCGATACCTTCATGCGGGCCGTCATGGCGCTTGCCCGCCTCGAAGCGACACAGGGCAACAAGCAGAAGGCGCTCGACGCCGTTTCCGTCGGCGACAACCTGCTGCCGAATTACGCGCCGCTGAACGCGCTGCGCGACAGTATCGAAAAAGGCGAGAAGCAGGAACAGCAGGTCAAGACAGCAGCAGAAGGGGCCGCCGGGGTGCTGTTTTCGGTCGGCGGCGCGCTGAACCGCGACGGCGCCGAGGATATCGTTTCGCTCTACCTGCAGACGGCCAAGGCGCTCGACCCGAACAGCGCCGATACGCTGGTGCTGCTCGGCGGCATCGCCGAGAAACAGAACCAGATGGACCGCGCCATCGCGCTCTACAAGAAGGTGCCGGAGAATTCACCGATGCGGCGCATCTCCGAGCTGCAGCTCGGCCTTGCCCTTGCCCAGGGCGGCAAGGTGGACGAGGCGCGCAAGCACCTGCAGGCGCTGATCGCCTCCGACCCGAAGGACATCCGCAGCTACCTCGCCTATGGCAGTGTGCTCTCCGACGCCAAGGACTACGCGGCGATGGCTGCCAATTACGACAAGGCGGTCGAAGTGATCGGCCCGATTCCCGGCCGCGCCAACTGGAGCGTCTTCTTCCAGCGCGGCATCGCCTATGAGCGGCTGAAGAAGTGGGACCAGGCGGAGCCGAACTTCCGCAAGGCCCTGGAGCTCAATCCCGATCAGCCGCAGGTGCTGAACTATCTCGGCTATTCCTGGATCGACATGAACCGGAACCTCGACGAGGGCCTGAGCATGATCAAGAAGGCCGTCGAGCTTCGCCCCGACGACGGCTACATCATCGATTCGCTTGGCTGGGCCTATTTCCGCCTCAACCGCTTCGACGATGCCGTCGACGAGCTGGAGCGGGCCGCACAGATCAAGGCCGGCGACGCGACGATCAACGACCATCTCGGTGACGCCTACTGGCGCGTCGGCCGCAAGCTCGAGGCTGTCTATCAGTGGAACCGGGCGCTCGCCTCCGAGCCGGAAGCCGCCGAAATTCCGAAGATCAAGGACAAGGTCGCCAACGGCCTGCCTCCTGCAAGCGACGATGCCAAGGCGGCCGACAAGAAGCAGCCGGATCCGGCACCCGTCACCCCGCCGCCGGTCGACAAGAAATCCTGACGGGCGGCAAACATGCCTGAAGAAGGCCTGGCCGAGGGTGAATCAAAGAAATAGAGCATGATGTCGTCCGAAAACCGCTCACACTTTTCGGCATCATGCTCGGGCGTCACCGAAGAGGCGCGCGCGAAGATCAACCTCGCTTTGCATGTGACCGGCCAGCGGGCGGATGGCTATCATCTGCTTGACATGCTGGTGACCTTCGCCGAATGCGGCGACCGGCTGGGCTTCCTGCCTGCGCAAGCCGACGCTTTCACGCTGTCGGGCCCCTTCGGCGAGACGCTTGCCGGCGACAGCGGCACCAACCTGGTGCTGCGGGCCCGCGACCTCCTGCGCGAGACGCTCGGCGCCCTCGCCTTCCCCGTGCATATCCACCTGCAAAAGAACCTGCCGATCGCCTCCGGCATCGGCGGCGGCTCGGCCGATGCGGCCGCAACGCTGCGCGGACTGATGCGGCTCTGGGGCATGAGCTTGCCGGTGGAATCGCTTTCCAGCCTCGCGCTGAAGCTCGGCGCCGATGTGCCGATGTGCCTTGAAAGCAGGCCGCTGATTGCCCGCGGCATCGGCGAAAGGATCGAAGCCGTGCCTCAGCTGCCGGCGTTTGCCATGGTGCTCGCCAATCCGCTGAAAGGCGTGTCGACGCCCGAGGTCTTCCGCCGGCTGGCGGCAAAGAACAATCCGGCCCTGCACCTTGCTCCCGGTCTGTCCGGGACTTCCGGCTGGCTGACAGCGATCGGCTCGGCCCGCAACGATTTGGAGGCGCCGGCGCGCGAGCTGGTGCCGGAGATTACCGTGATCTTGCAGATGCTGCGGGCCCATGGCGCACTCATAACCCGCATGTCCGGCTCCGGCGCCACCTGCTTCGGCGTTTTTACGAGCATGGCGGCGGCGCAAGAGGCAGCGTCAGCTCTTCACGGCGAGCGGCCCGACTGGTATGTCCAAGCGACGGAAACGGTTTCGGGAGGCATGTAATGGCAGGTCTGGACGAAAAGCGGCCGTTCATCGCCGTCGGAATCGCTGTCCTCACCATCTCGGATACCCGCACGCCGGAAACCGACAAATCCGGCGATACGCTGGCGGCGCGGATCACCGAAGCGGGTCACCGGCTGGCCGACCGGGCGATCGTGCCTGACGACCGGGACAAAATCGCCGCGCAGGTCAAGGCTTGGACCGAGCGGGACGATATCGATGTCGTCATCACGTCAGGCGGCACCGGCTTTACCGGCCGTGATGTGACGCCGGAAGCGCTGGAGCCCTTGTTCGAAAAGCGCATGGACGGCTTTTCCGCCGTCTTCCACCGCATCTCCTACGACAAGATCGGCACGGCGACGATCCAGTCGCGTGCCACGGCAGGTGTCGCCAATGCCACTTTCATCTTCGCTCTGCCGGGCTCGCCCGGCGCCTGCCGGGATGCCTGGGACGGCATTCTGAAGGGGCAACTCGACTACCGCAGCACGCCGTGCAACTTCGTCGAGATCATGCCGCGTCTCGACGAGCATCTGAAACGCGGGGCACAGAAATAGAATTTCACGAGAAGCCAACCCGAACGATCGCGACCCGATTTAGGTGGCAATACCCGGCAGAGCCGGCATCGAATCCCAGCTGTCACCCGACAGCAGAATGCAGCTTATGCCGTGAACATCCGTGACGACGAGCGTCCAGGTGCCGCTGTCGGCGGCATAGACCTCGAGGACGGAGTTCTGGTTGACCAGCCCGACCGCCGTCAGCTTCTCAGCGAAATTCTTGTCCAGGAATTTGACGACGTCGGATCGGCCTGCGCAACTGAGCATCGCCTGCGATGCCGCCGAATGCGGATGCGCGATCATCAACGTCACCGATATGACGGCCACAAGACCGTAAAGCATATGGCGGATCATGACGCACCTCCTTTCGCCGGAACCCGGCAGAAAAGGAGATTTTCGCCGACCTGTTCTGCCGTCCACCGGCATTCGTGGCCATCCGTTGCGAAGCGCGGCGCTTCGGCGGCGCCATGGGCGAATTATAGCGCGAAATCTGATTGGGCGCCATTTTTTGCGCGCGATGTCGGAGAGGATCGCCAAAGCGCGCTTGCGGCGAATCAGCCCCTCATCCGGGTGCCGCCGCCAACAGGGTCGAGACCAATGGCTCGACCCCGGCAAAGGTTAGGGTGAGGGGCAGTTTTCGGCGCCAACTAGACATGCGTGATCAGCCCAGAGCAAGATGGAGAAATCCTTCACCGCGCCGAACGCGCCACCCAGGACGGAATCAATTCACTTGCGAGTTTACGCGGCTTCCGGCCCTTGGCGAATTCGGCAAGGCGCATACCGCTCCTGGCGACGGCGAGCGCCTGACTCTTCGGCATCAGCAGACCAAGCTCCAGCAACGGCGCGGCGCGGCCTATGCGCTCGAAAAACGGGCGCCGGTAGCCGCGCGAGGCGGTGAAGCGGGCCGGCGCCTTGTTGAGCGCGATATATTCGGCAACTTCATCGATCCAGCCCGCCTGCGGGCGTGCACCCGGCTCGACGAAGAGCAGCCAGTCGCCGCGGGCGGAAGAGACGATGTCCTTGATATCCCATTGTGAATGAAACCGGCAGCCGGCCGCGTCGGCGACCCGCGAGGTGCCGTCGAGCGAGCCGTGATCGAGCACGACCACATCGCCGACGAGTCCCTCCACTGCGCCTGCCACCAAGACCGATAGGGTCTGCGCCAGCTCAGATTCCTGATCCTGACATTCGAGAACAACCGTCAACATTGCCTAGTCATAATGCGCCGCACAAATTTTTGCCAGCGGCGTTTTCCGCATTTTGTTCTTGCATTGTTCTCTATTTGCCGATAGGAATTTAATCATCAAAACGGGCGGAGGCGATAGCTTCCCGCTGCGGGAGAATCCGATGAGAGAGCAGTCCCTGGCAGGGCAGGCCGCATTCGCGCCTGCCAATACGGCAGATGTTGCCGATGCGATGATCGTCTCCTCCGGGCTGAGGGTCGAGGTCGACCGGCGGCGCGGGCGCGGCGCCGGACTGAACCCGACCGGCCGCTTCGAGGGGCTGCAGCGGGAGACCTTTGATGACGGCTGGCAGACGCTGGAAGAGCTTCCGCCGTTCAAGACCGAGGTGCAGATCGAAAAGCCGCGCACGGCCATCACCCGCAACGAATCGCCCGACGTCGCCTTCGACCGCTCGATCAATCCCTATCGCGGTTGCGAGCATGGCTGCATCTATTGTTTCGCCCGGCCGACACACGCCTATATGGGGCTTTCGGCGGGGCTCGATTTCGAAACGAAGCTGTTCGCCAAGCCGGATGCGGCTAAGCTGCTGGAGCGGGAGCTCGCCAAGCCGGGCTACAAGGTGCGGGCGATCGCGATCGGCACCAATACCGACCCATATCAGCCGGTCGAGAAGGAATGGCGCATCATGCGCGGCATTCTCGAGGTTTTGAACAAGGCAAACCACCCGGTCTCGATCGTCACCAAGTCGGCGATGATCTTGCGGGATCTCGACATTCTGCAGGAGATGGCGGCGAAGAATCTGGTACGCGTCGGCATCTCCGTGACTACGCTCGACCGCAAGCTTGCCCGAACGATGGAGCCGCGCGCCGCCACGCCGCCGCGTCGGCTGGAGACCATTCACACGCTGTCGGAAGCAGGGATCCAAACGGCCGTGATGGCCGCGCCGCTGATCCCGGCGCTGAACGATCACGAGTTGGAGCGCATCCTCGAATCGGCCAAGGCGGCGGGCGCCGTCGAGGCCAGCTATGTCATCCTGCGGCTGCCGCTCGAGGTCAGCCCGCTCTTCCGTGACTGGCTGTTGCAGCATTATCCCGATCGTTACCGGCATGTGATGTCGCTGGTGCGCTCGATGCGCGGCGGCAAGGATTACGATGCAGAATTCGGCAAGCGTATGAAGGGCGCCGGTCCCTATGCGTGGCAGATCGCCCGCCGCTTCGAAATGGCGGCGAGGCGCTTCGGCCTGACGCGGCGCGGTCTGCCGCTGCGCGACGATCTGTTCGTGCCGCCCGATGGCAGCGGCGTCCAGCTGTCGCTGCTCTGATTTATAGAATTTGCGCATCGGCCCATCGAGAAACCGCCCTGTTTTCGAGCCCGAGCGCAATTCCCGCGGATGGCCCTGACCGCTACCATCCGCCGGACCGTCCCCGGCTGCCGCCCTGATCCGGGGACTTGCGGGAAATCGGGTTGGCGTGCGAGGTTCAGCCGCATGAAACCTCGCACGCCACCCGATTCTCCCCTGCTTTTCGACGCGGCTCCGCTGGTGCCGGACTTCCGCCTGGAGCTCAAAGCCCGCAAGGCCGGCCACTGGCCGGTCGCCGGCGCCGACGAGGCTGGCCGCGGACCGCTCGCCGGGCCGGTCGTCGCCGCCGCCGTTATCCTCGACCCGAAGCGCATCCCCGAGGGCCTCAACGATTCCAAGCAGCTTTCGGCGCAGCGGCGCGAGGAACTGTTCGTGCAGATTCTCGCGACCGCGACCGTCTCGATCGCTTCTTCCAGCTCGACGCGCATCGACGAGACGGATATCCGCAAGGCAAGCCTCGACGCCATGCGCCGCGCCATCTGCAGTCTTGCCGTCCCGGCAAGCTACGTCCTGACGGACGGCCTCGACGTGCCGCCCGGCCTCGATTGCCCCGGGCAGGCCGTGGTCAAGGGCGACGCCCGCTCGGTCTCGATCGCCGCCGCCTCGATCGTCGCCAAGGTGACGCGCGACCGGATGATGGCCCGCGCCCACAATGTCTTTCCGGACTACGGCTTTGCCGCGCATGCCGGCTACGGCACGGCACAGCACCGCGCCGGCATCGAGAAACACGGCCCCTGCTCCCTGCACCGAATGAGTTTTCGGCCGTTGCGCAAGGGCGAGGACGGGCCTGAGACGGATGAGTTGATACCGGAATAGGCCGCCCACAGAAAACCGGGCAATGAGAAGCCGGACGAGCACGGGAAGAGGCGCGCGAGGAAAAGAGAGGCCGCTGCATATCCTCTTCTCCCCGGTGGGGAGGAAGTGCCGGCAGGCGGATGAGGGGGCTGCACGGCACACCCCTCACGGAAAACCTCTCCGCCACGCCAGCGGTAACGCCCCACCGCCCTGAGCACGGTCGATACCAGGCCGGAGCGGTCGAAGCCCGCATCGCTTTATTTGGAAAGAGAGGCTTCCTCGGCCCCCTCATCCGCCCTACGGGCACCGACGTGCCGAGCCACGTGTCTCGACCCGTCCTTCGGACCCCCGAGGGGAGAAGAGGGAATCGAGAGGGAGCGGCATGCCCTCGACCGCGACTGAGTCTTCATCAACAAACAAAAGGCCGGGACATGCCCGGCCTTTCTTCATTCCATTCGATACCGCTCAGTTGAGCCGCGTCTTGACCTGGCCGACGGCATTGCCGAAGAGCTCGGACTGGACTTTGCCATCCGCCTTCTTGGCGAGCACCGTTTCGGCGGCCGCGATCGCCAGATCGACGGCGGCGGAGCGGACCGCCTTCATCGCTTCGGCCTCGGCCTGCAGGATTTTCTGCTCGGAGAGCGCCGTGCGATTGGCGACGAATTCTTCCGTCTTCCTCTTCGCTTCGGCAGTCAGCATCTCGGCTTCGCGCTCGGCGGCGGCAACGATGTGCGCCGCTTCGGCTTCCGCTTCCTTGCGCTTGCGCTGGTATTCGGCGAGCAGGTGCTGGGCCTCCTCGCGCAGGCGCTTGGCTTCGGCCAGCTCGTTGCGGATCTGGTCGGCGCGGTCGTCGAGCGACCGTGCCATCATGCCGGGGACCTTCAGGTAGACAACCAGCGCCAGGAAGAGAACGAGGCCGACAAAAGCGAAGAAAGTCGCGTCAAAAGCAAATTCCATCGATCAAGCCTCCTTCTTGGCGGCCGCGACGGCGGCGGCGACATCAGCCTGGGCAGCGTTGCCGCCAATCAGCTGTTCGACGACGGCAGCCGCCGTTTCTTCGGCAATGGTGCCGACATCGGCAAAAGCCTTCGCCTTGATGTCGGCGATGCGGACTTCGGCAGCCTTGATCTTTTCAGACAGGCTCGTCTCGACAGCGCGGCGTTCCTCTTCGGCCTTGGCCTTGGCGGCGTCACGGGCGGCGGAGCCGATCGCATTCGACTTGGCGCGGGCAGCCGCCAGTTCGCCTTCGTAGGTCTGGACGGCAGCGTCAGCTTCCGCCTTCAGGCGGCCTGCTTCTTCCAGGTCCTGGGAGATGCGCGTGTGGCGCTGGTCGAGAATGGCCCCGATGCGCGGCGCGATGACCTTTTGCATAAGGAGGTAGAAGACCCCGAACGTAATCACCAGCCAGAGCAGCTGGGACGAGAAGGTCGTCGAATCGAAGGGCGGGAACGGGCCACGGGCGTGTTCGCCTTCGGCTACGCCGGTCTCGGTATGGACCTCGCCTGCGGCCGGAGCGCCATGCGCATCCGTGCCGGTCGCTGCCGCCGGTGCTTCCTCAGCGTAAGCCGGGGTCACAAAAAACATGCTCACCTCCAGGTGGACTGCAAATGCAAAGGATCACGGCTTGCGGTCGCAGGCCGTGATCCATCTATCCGCCGATATCAGACGGCGAAGAGGAGGAGGAGAGCGACGAGCAGCGAGAAGATGCCCAGAGCTTCCGTAACGGCGAAGCCGAATACCAGACGGCCGAACTGGCTGTCAGCGGCAGACGGATTGCGCAGAGCGCCGGAGAGGTAGTTGCCGAAGATGTTGCCGAGGCCGAGAGCCGTACCGGCCATACCAAAGCAAGCCAGACCTGCACCGATGAACTTTGCTGCTTCCGCTTCCATGTTGAACTCCTTTGAAATGGTTGTTGCGGCGAATGACTGACGCCCTTTGACGTCGATGTCGTTATCCTTAGTGCCCGCCCGGGTGGATCGCGTCGTTGAGGTACATGCACGTCAGCACCGCAAAGACGTAAGCCTGGAGGAAGGCAACGAGGAACTCGAGACCGGTCAGGGCGACGGTCATGATGAGGGGAAGAACGGCTCCGCCGATACCGACTGCACCGAGGGCTCCAAGCGAGGCAACGAAGCCTGCGAACACCTTCAGCGTGATATGACCGGCGAGCATGTTTGCGAAAAGACGAACGGAGAGCGAAATCGGACGGGACAGGAAGGAAATAATTTCGATCAGGACGACCAGCGGCAGCAGAAGGCCCGGCACGCCCGAGGGCACGAAGACGTTCAGGAAGTGAAAGCCGTGCTTATAGAAGCCGTAGACCAGGACCGTGCCGATAACGAGGATCGCCAGCGCGAAGGTCACGATGATCTGGCTCGTCACCGTGAAGAAATAGGGGAACATGCCGAGCAGGTTCGCCGTCAGGACGAACATGAAAAGCGAGAAGACCAGCGGGAAGAACTTCATTCCCTGCTTGCCCGCGCCTTCCTTCAGCATATTGGCGATGAATTCATAGGACATTTCCGCGACCGACTGCGAACGACCCGGCACGATGGCGCGGTTCGAGGTGGCGAAATAGAGGAAGCCTGCGGCAACGGCAGCCGAAGCGGCCATGAACAGCGATGCATTGGTGAACGAAAAATCAATTCCGCCGATTTCGATCGGGACAATCTTCTGGATCAGGAACTGATGAGTCGGATCGTTAGACACCGCTTGTTCTCTCTCTTTGGCCCGCAGGACGCGGGGTCATTGCACTGGACCGGGACCGGTCCTTATTTCTTGTCGTCCTTGTCGTTCAGGGGATGGGCCACCACCCCCGCAGAACGCAACACGTTCAGAACGCCGGCACAGAATCCGAGAAGCAGAAGAACAATCAACCCCCAAGGCGCCGTGCCAACAAAACGGTCGAGGAGATAGCCAAGGACGGCACCGACGACGATGGCTGAAATGAACTCGCTGGAAAGCTTCATCGCCTGGGCATAACCTTTGCGGCTTACCTCGGCGCGAGCTTCGCTTGCCTCGTCCACTTTCGCCTCGACGCGCTTGGTCGCGAGTTCCGCTTCCAGCTGCGCACGGCGCTTATCAAGACTTTCCTCGCGGTCGTCCGCCATGGATCTCTCCTCGCCTGCCCGTCGCCCGCACTCCCGCTACCCCGGTCATTCGGACCCCGGACGCGAAGGTTGAGACCCTTCCGGCCCGTTCTGAAGTCGCGCGCAACATAGTTTTAGGGATTGGTATAGTCAAGGCGTAGACGGCTTCTGTCCAGCGAGAAAATAACCCCGTCGAATCAAAGGGATAAAGCGATTATAGGTCGATCGCGCAAATTCGACGGAAAGAATCCGCTTTTCGGGGCCGGAAATCGGCCGGACCCGGACGATTTATCTCAGCTCCAGCCGCCGCCATAGGTGCGGTAGAAGACGTGGAGACCGATGCGGCCGACCTTTTCCATGGTCTTTGCCCATTTCGGGCGGACGTAGACGGCGTGGTAGTGCGTCGCCGAGCCCACCTGCGGCAGCCAGATCTTGCCTGATGTCACCGCCATCGCCACGTCGCGGGCGACCCGCCAGTGATATTCCGAATTCACCCTGTCCTTGATGGCGTCGCAGGCGAAGGAAAACTGGCAGCGGTTGCGCCAATCTTCGTTCTGATAGACGACGCCGCAGATACTCTTCGGATAGGCCGGGTTGCGGACGCGGTTGAGAATGACCTGGGCGACGGCCGCCTGCCCTTTCACCGATTCTCCGCGCGCCTCGAAATAGATGCCGGAGGCAAGACATTGCTGCTCGCGGGCGGAAAAGACGCTCGGCGGCAGCACGCTTGCGGCCCAGGCGTGATCACGCGGGCCGATCTCCGGGACGAAGCGGCCGCTATCCGGCTCGCTCAGGATCGAATCGAACGGGGACTGGCGGGCATAGTCGGGTGCTGCCGGCGCGTAAGCCGTGGCCAGCACATCGGCCTTGTTGCGGGTGATCAGGCTTGCGAGCATTGCCGGCACGCCGCTGTCCTCAATCACCGGCTGCTTCTTATAGAAAGACGTGGCGATCTCGATTTCCTTGCCCTGGATCTTCGGCTTGACGAAGGCCGATCGGTCCTTGAGGTCGAAGCTCGGAGTGAAGAGCATCTTCGTGCGCTCGAGAATGGAGCCAGCGGAAAAATCCTTCGGCGGCTGCATCTTTTCCACCGCGACGATGCGGCCCCTCTTCATGCCGCGGTTGACGCGATCCTCGTCCGGCGTGTCCTCGTGGCCGTTCTTCTTGGCCGTGCCCTTGTCCTGGGCAGAGAAAGCGACCTTGCGGCCATCGGGCAGCACCACGCCGGCGCCCGACGAGATCGAGCCCGTCACATCAGGATCGGCAAAGGCGAGTTCGGCCTGATGAATGGAGCCGGCCGGAGAATTGGTCAGAACCATGCGCCAGCTCTCGCCCTCCCGATCGAGACCGGCGAGCATGGTGGCGAGATCGGCGTGGGAGGCAACGCTCGGGAAGATCAGCCAGCCGGCGAGCCCGAAGATGACCGGTGACACCCAGTTCTCGGGAAGACGACGCAGCTTGCTACGGGAAGGGCTCTTTCGACGCAACACGAACTCCGGGCATGGAACGCGGGAACATTCCATCGAAAATCCCTTATTAACCTTGACGTCCGGTTAACGAGCCGTGCCGGAATGTGACCATCGGCGGTTTTGGATATTTCGAATGTGGCTGGGTTGACGGGACGCATCCCCCAATCTCCGTCGGCCTTGAGCCGAGGATCCATGCCGCGGCTGATGGTGGGTGCCGTGTGGATGCTCGGCTCAAGGCCGAGCACGACGGAGGACGAGGTGACGGAAGTGCAAGACAGCGCGGAAACCCGCGTCAGGATTCGTCCTCGCCCGTCAAATAATAACGTGCGATCCAAGCTCCACCACGCGGTTTGCCGGCAGGCGGAAGTAATCCGAGGGATTGGTGGCGGCGTTGGCGAGCGCGATGTAGAGCCGGTCCTGCCAATGGGGCATGCCGGACTTGGCGTCCGGCACCAGCTTGCGGCGGCCGAGATAGAAGGAGGTCGACATGATGTCGAACTTCAGCCCGGTCTTGCGCAGCGTCGCCAGGGCCTGCGAAACGTTCTGCGATTCCATGAAGCCGAACAGCAGTTCGACGCGGGAGAAACGCTCGGAGATCGGCTCGACCTTGTAGCGGTCGTGGCTCGGCACGCGCGGCTTGTTGACGGTGCGGATCGTCAGGATGACGTTGCGGTCGTGCAGCACGTGATTGTGCTTGAGATTGTGCAAGAGGGCGGCCGGGGCCGATTCGGGATCGCTGGTCAGGAAGATCGCCGTGCCGGGAACCTGGGCCGGCGAATGCTCGCTCTTGCGCTCGATGGAGCTGACGAAGGAGGCGAGCGGAATATCGGTGTGGCGGGTCTTTTCCAGCAGGATCGCGGTGCCGCGGCGCCAGGTCCACATGACGACGGTAAAGGCGGTGGCGATCAGGATCGGGATATAACCGCCGTCGTGAATCTTCAACAGGTTGGCGCCAAGGAAGATCAATTCGAGCACGAGCAGCGGCGCCAGAGCGATCACAGCAACCGGCAGCGACCAGTTCCAGCGGGCGCGAACGAATTCGAAGGCCATGATCGAGGTGACGACCATGGCGCCGGTGACGGAAATGCCGTAGGCGGTCGCCAGCGCGTCCGAGGTCTTGAAGCCCAATACCAGGAAGATGACACCGAAGAACAGCACGGCATTGACCGACGGCACGAAGATCTGCCCGGTATTGGTTTCCGAGGTGAAGAGAATTTCCATGCGCGGCAGGAAACCGAGATTGATGCCCTGGCGTACCATCGAGAAAGCGCCGGTGATGACCGCCTGACTGGCGATGATCGTCGCGGCGGTTGCCAGGATGACGACCGGCAGCAGCGCCCATTTCGGATACATCAGATAGAAGGGATCGGACATCGTCATCGGATTGCCGAGAACGAGAGCGCCCTGGCCGAGATAGTTCAGCGTCAACGCCGGGAATACCAGCAGGAACCAGGCCCACTGGATCGGGCGGCGCCCGAAATGGCCGAGATCGGCATAAAGCGCCTCGGCGCCCGTCACCGTCAGGAAGACGGCGCCGAGCACGACGACGCCATAAAAGCCCTCATGCAGCAGGAAGGCGACGGCATAATAGGGATTGAAGGCGGCGAGGATTCCGTAGTCATCGGAGATATGGGAAATGCCGGCGGCGGCCATGACCAGGAACCAGGCGGCGGTGATCGGGCCGAAGAACCTGGCGACGGCGCCGGTGCCGCGCGACTGCACGACGAAGAGCAGCGCCAGGATCACCACCGAAATCGGCACGATATATTCCGACAGCCTTGGTGTGACGAGCTTCAGGCCCTCAACCGCCGACAGCACCGACAGCGCCGGCGTGATCATCGCATCGCCGAGGAAGAGGGCAGCCCCCATCAGGCCGAGCAGCATCAGTATGGCGGTATGACCGTTGGCGGTCTTCATCAGAAGCGCAAGGAGCGACAGCGTGCCGCCCTCCCCTTCGTTATCGGCGCGCAGAAGGAAGAGCACATATTTGATGGTGACGATGATCGTCAGCGCCCAGATCATCAGCGAAATCAGGCTGATGATCTCAAAACGGGTGACGCCGTCATGGGCGACGGGCTTCAGCGCCTCGCGAAAAGCATAGAGCGGGCTGGTGCCGATATCGCCGTAGACGACGCCTACGGAACCGAGCGCGAGATAAAAAAGCTTGCGCGGCGTCATATGGCGGCCGTGCGGATGGCTCTCTTCGGACATGAAATTTCAACAGGCTCCTCAGAGCCAGCCTTTCCAGCGAAAAAAGAAGAAGGGGATCACGGCTGATATCACCATCAAAGCCAAGGAGTAGGGGTAACCCGCCGCCCAGGCCAGCTCCGGCATGAACTGAAAGTTCATGCCATAGATGGAGGCGACCAATGTCGGCGGCAGGAACACGACCGAGGCGATCGAGAAAATCTTGATGATCGAGTTCTGCTCGATGTTGATCAGGCCGAGCGAGGCGTCGAGCAGGAAGGTGACGTTGGCGGCGACGAAGGAGGCATGCTCCGACAGCGACTGGATGTCGCGCGAGATGGTGCGGCAGAGCTCCTTCGCCTCGTGGTCCTGCTGGATCGCCGGGATCGTGTGAAAGAATGTCAGAAGCCGGGACAGCGAGCCGAGACTATCGCGCAGCTTGCTGATCATGCGGTGATGACCGGCGATATCGCGCAGCTTTTGCTCGAGGTAGTTCGACGGCTTGCGCACCCTTTTCGCCCGGCCGAAGACATGCGTCGACAAAATGTCGATGCGCGAGACGGAGGTCTCGAGGATTTCGGCGGTGCGGTCGACGATCGTCTCCAAGAGCTTGGCGAGAAGGGCCGCGCCGCTCCGCCAGTTTTCCGGCAGCCGGTGAAGGGCGGCGATGAACAGCGCAAAAGATTTTGGGTGGGCGTAACGGATGGTGACCAGACGGTTTCCGGTCAGAATGAAGGCGACATCGGTCAGCGTCGGCGCGTCGGTTTCCGCCTTCCAGACCAGAGACGCGGTCATGAAGACGGCGTCGTTTTCGATGTAGAGGCGAGCCGAAGGTTCAATGTCCTTGAGATCCTCGCGGGTCGGAACCTCGATACCGAGAACCTTTTCGACATAAAGCTCCTCCTCGCGGCTCGGCTCGACCATATCGATCCAGACGACATCCTCGGGAAAGGATGCGGGCTGCGGGAGATCGCGGATCTCGACCGTTTTGCAATTGGAGCAGTAAGCGGTGATCACCGGCAGCGTCTCCGATGCTCACGACGCTTCGTGGCCATCGCCATGCGGCCGCCCATCGCGGCGCCGCGAAGGGCGCTCGTCCCAGGTCCAAACGGAAGCGGATCAAGAAAGTTCATAAAACTCCGGCTGCATCCGGCCTTCAAGGCCAGCATGCGCATTGTGCTCCACCGCATCGCAGTTACCAATCCTTCGATCTTGCAGGTGGGCCAGACCCTTCGAAACGAAGGACGGCCGTCATTGAGCATCTGCAGCAACGCCATCATGGCGCCGCGGCATATGCAGCAAAGCCGTGAAATAATCAAGACATCTTCCGTGAACCGCGGCTTTTCACCACGTTTCCCCCACAATTGGGGTGATCGCGGCGGTGATTCGGCGCTTGGCCTTTCTCTATGTCCCCACGCCGGTTCTGCGCTATTCGAAGACAATCGCCGGCGCCGGGCGCCGGGACTGGCCGGCGAGCTGCTCCCAGACCTTGGCGGCGATGCCGCGATAGATGCCGGCGACGACGCCGTTCGGGTCGGAGGCGACGAGCGGGGTGCCGGCATCGGAGGTTTCACGGATATTCATCGTCAGCGGCACTTCGCCGAGGAAGGGCACGCCGATGCGCTCGGCCTCCTTGCGGGCGCCGCCGTGACCGAAAATGTCGTAACGGGTGCCGGTGTCGGGCGCGATGAAATAGCTCATGTTCTCGACGATGCCGAGCACCGGCACCTCGACCTTGCGAAACATATTGAGGCCCTTGCGGGCATCGATCAAAGCGAGATCCTGCGGTGTGGAGACGATGACGGCGCCGGCAAGCGGAACCTGCTGGGCCATGGTCAATTGCGCATCGCCGGTGCCGGGCGGCATGTCGACGACAAGGACGTCGAGCTCGCCCCAGGCGACTTCGCGCAGCATCTGCAGCAGCGCCGACTGAACCATCGGCCCGCGCCAGATCATCGCCGTCTCCTCGTCGACGAGGAAGCCCATCGACATGACCTTGAGGCCATAATTCTCCATCGGATTGATGATGCGGCCGTCGATCTGCGTCGGGCGACCGGATATCTTCAGGAGCCGCGGCATGGAAGGCCCGTAGATATCGGCATCGAGAATTCCGACGCGAAGGCCGTTGGCGAGCAGGCCGAGCGCCAGATTGACGGCGGTGGTGGACTTGCCGACTCCGCCCTTGCCGGAGGCGACGGCGATGATGGCGCCGATGCCGGGAACGCCGATCTTGCCGGCCCGCGGCGCCTGTTGCTGGGGCGCTTGGGCGTGATGCTGGTGATCATGGCTGTCATGATCATGACCGGCATGGCCGTGCGGCGGGTTCGGGGCGGGGCGGACAGCAGGTGCTGCGGCCGCCGCCTTCCTGTCCGCCGTCAGTGTGACGAGCGCACCCTTGACGCCCGGCATTTCCTTGATGACGCGCTCGGCGGCGAGCCGCATCGGCTCCAGCTCCCTGGCGCGCTCGGCCGGGACGGTGATGGAGAAATAAACCTTGCCGTCGGAGATGAAAACATCGGAGACCATGCCGAGCGCGACGATGTCGTGCTCGAGATCCGGTCCGCGCACGGTCTTCAGCGTTTCGAGAACCTGTTCCTTGGTGACGTCGGTCATTCCACCCTCACTGCTTCTTCTTGCAGTCCACGACGCGTCTTTCAGGACGAGAAAGGACGCCATGGCACCTTGCCGCATGATTTAGCCTTGGTCGATTCCGGCCAAGGCTAAATCATGCGGTAGAGATAGTGGAGGCGCACGTCTTCGCCAAACAAAAACATCGGGAGGAAAATCGATTTGCCGGCTTTGGAAAACGCCGGCCGGGATTCGAAATCCGTTGCGGCCATCAAGTCCGCCGGGCTTTCGCCCTGATGGCCGCAACGGTCACTCTCCCCGAGAACCGGCGCAATGCGGGGCGAAGTAGCGCAAGCCGAAAAAAAGGCCAGAAAAAAGTGACCGGCAGCAGGAAATCGTGAACAGCTGCGCAAGAAGCGGTGCCGAAAGGCAACAACCGCCGCCGACGCCGAGGGCCGGGAGAGAAGCGGCATCGGCGTCGGCGGTGGTGTGTCGGCCGCGCCATTTGCTGGCGCTGGTCATCAAAGTCCCCTCCGGACCTCTGGCAGAAGAGATGCAGAAAGCGTGCCAGATGGAAAAAGCGGGAAACGCGGTCGAATGTGCCGGATCACGCTCCGATCTGCCTACGCGCTGGGCGGCCGGTCGGAGTGGATCGCCGTCTTTGCAACTTATTTGATCAGGCCGATCCGCAGCGCCTTGGCGACAGCCTGGGTGCGGTTGACGGTGTCGAGCTTCTTGGTGGCGCGGTTGAGGTAATGATTGACCGTATGCTCGGACAGCGCCAGGATTTCGGCGATCTCGGCGCTGGTCTTGCCGGCCGCCGTCCAGTTCAGGCAATCGATCTCGCGGTCGGTGAGCGCATCGGTTATACGGGTATCGAGGTTGCGGATCTCGGCAAGCCTGTCGAAGACATGGATGGCGATATAACAAAGCTCGCGCATCTCGGCCGGACTAAAGAGCTCGCGATCGCCGGCGAAGGAGACGGCGCCGCGCAGGCCGGAGGGCTCATGCGTCGGGAAATAGGCGCAACGCGTCATCCTGAAACGTTCGAACAGCCCGACGACGAGGGCGGACTTGCCGTCGTCGCGCGGCCAGTTCTGTCGAGACATGTCGAAAAAGAAGGGCCGCGCCGATGTTCTCAGCCGCCGCAGAACCGGGCTGTTCACCATCAACCCCTCCTGGTCGTAGAGCGCCAGAAGCTCAGCCGGCCAGCTGGTGATGACGGTGTTGCCCTGAAGGTCGAGGGATGTGATCGGCGGCAGATTGAGAACCATGAAGGCGCGGCAGCGATAGGCTTCGGTCACGCGTTTCATGAACCGGAAAATGTCGAACTGGGTCTTCAGGCCCGCAATTTCCTTGATGTAACCGTCTTCTTCTTCCGTGGATGTTTGCGACAAGGGTTCCATCACATTTCTTCATCTTCGGCGCGGCGGCCGTTCGCTTGCATCGGGGAATGATGATTGCCATGGGTCAATACAATCGACCGCGGCATTTACGCATCCGGCCGGTGGTGTAGTCGATTTCGCGGACTATTTCCAGTTGTGGTGATTCGCCGGCAAATCTCAATTTTTTCCGTTTCAGTCTTTTGTCTTATACATGCGCTTCCCCGGGCCCTGCTCATCGCCTCAGGCTAGCGGCGCGGGCCGAGGCGGATGCGCATGCCTTCCATGATCCTTCCGGCTGCGCGCTGAACCGGAACGACCCATTGGGCGAGTAGTTCCATCGACAGGCGGTAGGCAGGGCCGGTGATCGATACGCCGCCGAGAAAAGTCCGATCCTCCGACCAGATGGGTGCGGCGACGCAGCGGATGCCTGCCTCATGCTCCTCACGATCGAAAGCATAGCCCTGATCGGCGATCTCACGGATTTCGGCGAGCAGACTTGCTGGCGAAGCGTGGGTGGCGGCGGTAAAGCGGGTGAAATTGACGCCGGCGAGGAGATCGACCAGGCTTTCGGCCGGAAGCAGCGAAAGCGCAGCCTTGCCGACGCCGGTGCAGTAACAGGGCGAGGCATTGCCGATCTGCGAATACATGCGCACCGGCTGGCGGCCCTCGACCTTGTCGAGGTAGATGATCGACTGCCCCCTGAGAACGCCGAGATGCACGGTCTCGCCGGTCGCATGCTGCAGATCGACAAGATGCGGTTCGGCGATCAGGCGGAATTCGTTGCGCGCCCAGCTGCGGGCGGCGAAATCGAGCAGGCGCAGGCCCGGCGCATAGCGGCCATCGCCGTCGAGTTCGAGCAACCCCTCCTCGACCAGGTGGCTGAGCTGGCGATGCAGGGTGCCACGCGGCTGGCCGGCAAGCGACAGGATATCGGTAAAACGCAGCGGCGCATCCGCATGGGTGACGAGATCGAGCAGCACCATCAGCTTGCCGAGTGTGCCGGTCTCGCGGGCTTGCGCCATGCCCTCGCCGTTTGCATCCATCGTCTCATCCGCCCTTGACAGAAAGGGCAGCATAATTCGATAATTCCATATAGTCAAATCAAGTTCCAAATAATGGAACGATACTTCGGGAGAAGATGATGACCGCGACGTCAGCCCAGTTTCCGGAGTTCAAAGACCGAACCGTGCTCGTGACCGGCGGCGGATCGGGTATCGGTGCGGCGATCGTCGAAGGTTTCGCGCGCCAGAACGCCAAGGTGTCCTTCATCGACATCGCCGAGACTGCCGGCCGCGAACTCGCCGAGAGGCTGTCGCGGGAGACGGCGCATCCGGTTTCCTTTTATCATGCCGACCTGCGCGACATCGAGGCGATCCGGCGCACCGTCGATACCGTCGTTGCCGCTTCCGGGCCGATCCGCGTGCTCGTCAACAATGCCGCCTGGGACGACCGCCACGAATTCGACGCGGTCACCGAGGCCTATTGGGACAACAACCAGGCGGTCAACCTGCGGCATGTGTTTTTCGCCTCGCAGGCGGTGGCGCCATCGATGCGGGCCGCCGGCGGCGGCGCGATCATCAATATGTCGTCGATCGCCTTCAAGCTCAACATGGGCGGTTTTCCCTCTTATGCGGCGGCGAAGGCCGCGGTCGTCGGATTGACGAAGAGCATGGCCGGCAGGCTCGGCCCGGAGAATATCCGGGTCAACTGCGTCTTGCCCGGCATGGTCGTCACCGAACGGCAGATGCAGCTCTGGCTGACCGAAGAGAGCATCGCCCACTCGGTCGAGCAGCAATGCCTGAAAGTCCCGCTCAAACCCGATGCGATCGTCGGTCCGTGTCTGTTTCTTGCATCCGACTGCGCGGCTGGAATGACCGCCCAGTCCCTGATTGTCGATGGAGGCATTCTGTAATGACGAATCCCGCTTATGTCGCGGTGGACTGGGGCACCAGCAGCTTCCGGCTGTGGCTGATCGGCCGGGACGGCAGCGTCCTTGCCGAGCGCCGCAGCGGTGAAGGCATGACGAGCGCGGCAAAAACCGGCTTTTCCGCGGTGCTTGCCAGCCATCTCGCCGCTGTCGAGGCGCCGGAAAACCTGCCGGTGATCGTCTGCGGCATGGCCGGCGCCAGGCAGGGCTGGATCGAGGCCGGTTATATCGACGTGCCCACGCCGCTTGCCGCCATCCTCACCGGCGCGGTTTCCGTGCCCGGCGAAAGCCGCGATATCCGCATTCTGCCGGGCCTTGCCCAGCGGCAGGCGGCGACGCCCGACGTCATGCGAGGCGAGGAAACCCAGCTTCTCGGCGCGCTCGGCAGCACGAGCGCCGGCGCCCAAGCGGTCTGCTTGCCCGGCACCCATTCGAAATGGGTGCATGTCAGCGACGGCAAGGTCAGCGGCTTTTCCACCTTCATGACCGGCGAGCTCTTTGACGCGATCAGCAAACACACGATCCTTGCGCATGCCGTTGCCGAAGCCGAGGCGCAGCCGGCCGATGCGGCAGCCTTCGAGGCGGCGGTCTCGGCCGCCTTCGCGCAACCGGCCCTTGCCTCCAACCTGCTGTTTACCGCCCGCTCCGGCCAGCTGCTGCACGGGATCTCCGCCGCTGCCGCGCAAGCCCGGCTCTCCGGCACGCTGATCGGCCTCGAAATCGCCGGCGCGCTGCAGGATGCCGCCAACTCAGGCATCACCCTCGTCGCCTCCGGGCGCCTGCAGGCGCTCTACGAACAGGCTTTTAAAACCCTCTCCCTTGCCTTCACCGCCATCGATGCGGACGCCGCCGTGCGCCGCGGGCTGTCGGCCGCCGCCGAAGCCATCTGGCCGAATTGAGAAAGCTGACCCGATGAACCGTATCCCCTTCCCCGACATGAAGCGCCCGCTGATCGCCATCCTGCGCGGCATCCGGCCGGACGAGACCGAAAGCGTCGTCGGCGCGCTGATCGACAACGGCCTGACGGCGATCGAGATTCCGCTCAACTCGCCGGAGCCGTTCAAATCGATCGAGATCGCCGCAAAAATGGCGCCGCCTGAGGTGCTGATCGGCGCCGGCACGGTGCTGACGGTCGAGGCGGTCGACAGCCTCAATGCGGCCGGCGGCAAGCTGCTGGTGACGCCGAATGTCGAACCCGAGGTAATCAACCGAGCGCGCGACTATGGCATGGTGACGATGCCGGGCGTGTTCACGCCGACCGAGGCGCTGGCTGCGGCGCGGGCCGGCGCCACCGGGCTCAAATTCTTTCCGGCGAGCGTGCTCGGTCCTTCCGGGATCACGGCGATCCGCGCGATTCTGCCGCCGGAACTGACGATTGCCGCCGTCGGCGGCGTATCTGACAAGAATTTCGCCGATTACACCAAGGCCGGCATCCTCGCCTTTGGCCTCGGCACCAGCCTCTACAAGCCGGGAATGACCGCCGCAGAGGTTGCCGAGCGTGCCAAGACGACCATTTACGCCTATGATGCAGCCATGGGAGCGTGAGCGTATGACCGACATCTACGAGTTCGAAGGCAAGACCCTTTGCAACACCAATTCCGTCCTCGGCGAAGGGCCGACCTATGATCCGGACAGCAATACGGTCTGGTGGTTCAATATCCTCGGCAAGGAGCTGCACGAACTCAGACTGGCGACGGGGGAGAAAAAGGTGCACCCGTTGCCGGTGATGGCAAGCGTGCTGGCCCGCATCGACGCCGGACGGCAGCTGATCGCGACGGAGGAAGGACTTTTCGTGCGCGATCTCACAAGCGGCAATCTCACCTTCTACGCCGCGCTCGAAAACGACCGGCCGGAAAACCGCTCGAACGACGGCCGCACCCACCCTTGCGGTGCGCTCTGGATCGGCACGATGAGCAAACGGGCGGAAAACCAGGCCGGCGCCATCTATCATGTCGCCGGCGGCAAGGTGACGAAGATCTTCAACGGTATCAGCATTCCGAATTCGATCTGCTTCTCGCCCGACGGCACGATCGGCTATTATACGGATTCCCGCATAAACCGGCTGATGCGCGTCATGGTCGACCCTCATACCGGCCTGCCGGCGGGCGAGCCGATCGTGCTCGTCGACAGCATGAACGAGCCCGGAGACATCGACGGCTCGGTGGTCGATGCCGACGGCTATATCTGGAACGCCCGCTGGGGCGCCGGCGTCGTCGATCGTTACAATCCCGACGGTCTGCGCATCTCGCGCTACAAGGTTCCCGCCGTCCAGCCATCCTGCCCCGCCTTCATCGGCGTCAATGCCGACCGGCTGGCGGTGACGACAGCCTGGGAAGGGCTCGACGAGGACGCCCGGTCGGCCCAGCCCTCGGCCGGCGCGCTGCTCGAACTCGGCATCGGGGTCAAGGGTGTATTTGATCCCGTCTATGTGATCTGAAGACGGCGGCTGACGACCGCCATGCAAGGCGCTCCCGAGCGGGGGCGCCTTTTTCGTTTCGGCGGCCATGCCTCCATAAAAGTTCCGTGAGAATCGAGAAATTTTCCGTGTTTTCAACCGGAACCAATCGGCCCACCGCTCATTTTCCCTACGAACCGGCGCGGCAAGGAATACCCATGCCGGGTCAGCGCTCACTCTAGGGAAATGAAAGTAGGTTCGAAATGACACGCAAACTTTTGACGACCGTTGCCGCTGGCGCGCTGTTTGCCACGGCTTTCGCACCGGCAGCATTCTCGCAGACCGCGCCGCAGCCTGCGGATCCCGCCGCTCCGACCCAGACAGCGCCGGCTGATCCGGCTGCTCCCAAGCCGGTCACCCCTGACGTCACCAAACCCGCAGGCGATGCCGCACAGGCTCCGGCCGCAACACCGAGCACGGATGTGGCTGAGGGCAGCTATCTGACGGAGCAGGCTGCGGATCAGATCAGCGCCAACACCTATATCGGCCAGTCGGTCTATAACCCCAACAATGAAAGCATCGGCAGCATCAACGACCTCATCCTCAAGAAGGACGGCGGCATCGTTGCTGCGATCGTCGGCGTCGGCGGCTTCCTGGGCATCGGCGAAAAGAACGTCGCGGTGCCGATGGATAAGATTGCCATCGCTCAGAACACCCAGGACGGCAGCCTCAAGCTGACGACCACCGAGACGGCTGAATCGCTGAAGGCTGCGCCTGAGTTCAAGACGCTGGCAATGCAGTCAGCAGAAAAGGCCCCGGCCGCACCCGGTACCGATACGACGGCAACCGGCTCGACCACGCCTAAGTAAACCGCGCGCGGTAGCATAGCGTAGGTGATGGCGCTCCTAGGGGCGCCATCACTTTGTTGGCCCGTTTCATTGCGCAATTGCAAGCGGTATTGCTTATGCGCTGACGCGCTCGGTCATCGCCGTGTCGTAATAGTTCTCGTGCAGAAAACGCAGCGTCGCAATGCCATCGGCCGGGCGGCCGAAATGATAGCCCTGACCCATGCCGCAGCCGAGCGTGCGCAGTTTCACCGCCTCGGCGTAATCCTCGATCCCCTCGGCCACGACTTCCAGTTCCAGGCCGTCGCACATGGCAAGGATCGCCTTGATGATGTGTTCGGAGGCGCGGTCGGAATTGATGCGCGAGACGAAGGCACGGTCGATCTTGATCTTGTCGAAGATAAAGTCGCGCAGGCGCCCGAGGCTCGACTGGCCGGTGCCGAAATCGTCGAGCGAGATGCGCACGCCGGCGGCGCGCAGATCGGCGATGATGCGGTGGGCGGTGTCGGCCGACCCCATCACCGCGGTCTCGGTGATCTCCAGTTCCAGACGATGCGGATCGAAGCCGACCCGGCCGAGGATCGACAGGATGCTGCCGCTCGTGCCGGGATCCATCAGCTGCGCCGAAGAAAGATTGAACGACAGGAAGAGTTCGCGCGGCCAGGAAAGCGCTGCTTCCGCGGCCTTGCGCAGCAGCGTTTCCGACAGGGCGTCAATGAAACCGCGCTCTTCGGCGAGCGGCACGAAGACGCCGGGCGAAACGAAGCCGAGATCGGGATCGTTCCAGCGCGCCAGCGCCTCGAAGCCGACGACCTGATTGTTTGATAACGAGACGATCGGCTGGAAATGCACGTCGATCGCGTCCGATATGATGGCGTTTCTCAGCGCCTGCTCCAGCTGCGTGGCGCGCTTCATCTCCTGGGCGATCTCACGCGAATAGACGGTGATCTGGCCGCGGCCGCGGCGCTTGGACCGATACAGCGCCGTTTCAGCGCTCTTCAGCAGCTCCTCGCAGTCCTCTCCGGCAAAGGGGTAGATGGCAAAGCCGAAGGAGGCGGAGAGCCGGACGTTGCGGTCGCCGAGATCATAGGGCGCCGACAGCACCTCGCGGATCATCTGTCCGAATTTCTCCGCGCTCGCCCGCTCGAAAATCAGCGGCAGCACGAAGGCGAATTCGTCGCCGCCGTGACGGGTGACCAGCGCGCCGTCCGGAATGCAGGCCTTAAGGCGATGGGCGACCTGGCAGAGGATTTCATCACCGGCCGAGGAGCCGAAAAGATCGTTGATTGGTTTGAAGCTGTCGAGATTGGCAATACCGATGGTGAAGGGAGCCGGATCGCTGGCGCGCTCGGCAGAAATCTGCAGGACCTTCTCGCGCATGCGATTGCGGTTTCCCAATCCGGTCAGCGGATCGGTATAGGCCATCGCCTGAAGCTCATTGTGACTCACGGTCAAGGAAGCCATTTCCGCCGATTTCATCATCCAAACCCGAGCTTTCCTCCGCAGCCGAGCAAAGAATGACCGGCATTTCTTAACAATTCGCTAGTAAATCAGCCGCCCTGACACCCCGATTCGTCCCAGATTTAAGGGGTTGACGTTATCGGCGAGAGCAGGATGCCGTCACGAGAAGACGGCCCATATTTTTTAGTATCACGCGCTTGTTCGAATCCGAACGCCCTCTTCCACCAGATATTTCTGAAATACCGCCTCGAGCATGTCGGGGCTGACGGGCTTCATGATGACGTCGTCCATGCCGGATTTGACGCATTCGGCGCGGTCGCGCTCGAAGGCCTGGGTGATCACGCCGATGATCGGGGTGCGGGCTGCGACCCCGGCTTCCTCCATCTGCCGGATCAGGCGCGCGGCTTCGAAGCCGTTGAAGCCCGGCAGGGAAATATCCATCAGCACCAGCTGCGGCCTGTGTTCGGCCCAGAGGCGCACGACCTCGTCGCCGGTCGCGGCGATCATGTGGCGATAACCGAGGCCCTCGAGGATCTGTGTGAAGACGATCTGGTTGATATCATTGTCTTCGGCGACGAGAACCTGCAGGCCGACCGTGTCGTCGGAGATGCTGATGTCCCAATCCGCATCGGTGCCGGCGCCGTTGTTGCGGCTGTTGCGATTGAAATGGCGGGCGATCTGGAAGGTGAGCTCGTTGGCGATCTGGAAGCCGTCCATGACGAGCGCCGGGATGCCGTATTGCTCGGAGAGCTCGAGGCAGCGCATGCCCATCTGATTGTCGATGATCAAGAGATCGAGCGAGATGCCGGAGGAGGTGGCGATTTCCAGGAAGCGCTCCTCCTCGTCCTCGCCGCGCACCGAACAGGATTCGAAACCGTATTTCGACAGCGTGCGCAAAGCCGCGGCCTCGGCGGCGAGGTCGGCGGTGACGACGAGAATCTTGCGGCCGGAGAAATTCTCCGGAACGATCGCTTCCATCGCCGCCGGCTCGCGGCGCTCCACCGCGCTCGGCACCGGCACATAGGCGCGGCGATAGCTCTGGTTGGCGGAAGTGGTGATCGCCGAGGCGCGGTCGAACTCCTCGAGATCGGTGCCGTCGCGCGGCAGGTCCTGCGTCGTCGACACCAGGAAATAGCGACCGGGCTTGCCGATACGGTGCTTGCGGCTGACGATGTCGCGCTCGATGCCGTCTCGGGAGATCTGTCGCTGGCGGGAGATCGACATTTCGCCGGTCTCCAGCACGTGACGGTCGCTCTCTTCGAAGCGTTTGGCGATCTCGGGGGAAAAAAGATCGCCGCTCTTGCGCCCGAGCACCTCGTCGGCGGTGGTCTGGTATTTCTCGCAGAAGGCGAGGTTGACCGCGACATAGATAAGGTTGCGGTCCTTGACGAAAAGCGGAAACGGCAGGTTGTCGAGAATGTCCTCGGTGAGCTGCACCCGTTCCAGATCCGAGCGCCACTGCTCCTCGCGCTTCTTGTCCTCGGAAATGTCGGAGATGATGGTGACGCCGTAACCGCCCGGCAGCCGGCGCTTGACGAAGCGGACCCAGCTGTCTGCGCCATGGCGCTCGACGGCGTCGAAGCGCTCGCGCCAATGCGAGGCGATCTTCTGCGACAGCCAGTCCTCGCGGCTGAGCGAGCCGCCCTGCCTGACATCATATTGCTGGCGAACGCCGGTATCGTAGATCGCGCCCAGGAAATCGCGCAGCCGCGTGCCCGACTTCAGCATCTCGGCCGGCAGCGGGAAGAATTCGAGAATCTGGCGGCTTGCGAAGATCAGGTGATCGTTCTTGTCGTAGATGATGAACGCTGCCGAAAGACCGTCGCACACGACATCGAAAAGCGCCGTCTGCAGATCGGCCTCGGCGGGAGTCCCGTCGATTTCCGATGACGTGTCCGCCTTTTCGAAGCCGGCACTCATTCTATTGCGTCCCACATCTGTTCGATTTTCGCAGCTTCCGGAGGTATATGAATAAAAATGCCATTTTTCTGTTAAAACCGGCTTAACACTGCCGACCGTCGAAACTGGGGAGTCGCAGATCACGCTTCTGTAAAGCCTATGAAATCCCCTTCCCTCCAGCCCGCGAATCCCCGAAAATAGCCCATGGCCATCAGACAGCTTTCCGAAACGCTCATCAACCAGATTGCCGCCGGCGAGGTCATCGAACGGCCGGCGAGCGCTGCCAAGGAACTGATCGAAAATGCGCTCGACGCCGGGGCGACGCGCATCGAGATCGCCACGGCAGGCGGCGGCAAGGCGCTGCTGCGGGTCAGTGACAACGGCTCCGGCATGGAGGCGGCCGATCTGGAACTGGCAGTCCGGCGCCACTGCACCTCGAAGATCTCCGAGACTCTCGAGGATATCCGCACGCTCGGCTTCCGCGGCGAGGCGCTGCCGTCAATCGGTTCCGTCGCCAGGCTCAGCATCGCCAGCCGCAGGCGCGACAGCGCCGGCGGCCACGAGATCATTGTTGCCGGCGGCAAGATCGTGCATCTCCGGCCGGCCGCCGCCAATCCCGGCACCATCGTCGAAGTGCGCGACCTGTTTTTCGCCACGCCGGCGCGGCTGAAATTTCTGAAGAGCGAAAAGGCCGAGGCCGGCGCCATTACCGAGATCGTCAAGCGCATGGCGATCGCTTTTCCCGCCGTCCGCTTCGTGCTGTCGGGTTCGGACCGCACGACGCTGGAATTTCCGGCGACCGGCGACGATCATTTGGCGCGCATGGCGCAGGTGCTCGGCAAGGAATTCCGCGACAACGCCATTCTCCTCGACGCCGTGCGCGAGGACATCGCGCTGACCGGCTTTGCCGGCGTGCCGACCTTCAACCGCGGCAACTCCGCCCATCAGTATGCCTTCGTCAACGGCCGGCCGGTGCAGGACAAGCTGATCCTCTCGGCGATCCGCGGCGCCTATGCCGAGACGATTCCTTCAGGACGCTATCCGGTGGCGGTGCTGTCGATCACCCTCGATCCGGCTCTCGTCGACGTCAACGTGCATCCGGCAAAATCCGACGTGCGCTTCCGCGACCCGGGCCTGGTGCGCGGCCTGATCGTCGGCGCCATCCGCGAGGCCCTGGCGCGCGACGGCAGCCGGGCGGCGACAACAGGGGCGAGCGACATGCTGCGCGCCTTCCGCCCGGGCTTCCAACCTTTTGCGCAACGGCCGCAAGCGCCATGGTCGGCCGAAACCTCGCCTTTTCGGCCCTACCAGCCGGCAAGCGGTCTCAGTGAACGGCCGCAGGCGTCCTTCGACGGGCTATCGATGCCGACGGCGCGGGCCGAGCCGCCGCCGTCGGCCCAGCCGACCGCTTCCGAACCGGCCTCTCCCGAAGCAACCGGGCGCTATCCGCTCGGCGCCGCACGGGCCCAGATCCACGCCAACTACATCGTCGCCCAGACCGAAGACGGGCTCGTCATCGTCGACCAGCATGCCGCACATGAGCGGCTGGTCTTCGAGGCGATGCGCAAGGCACTGCATTCGAAGCGGCTGGCCTCGCAGGTGCTGCTCATCCCTGAGATTATCGACCTTCCCGAGGAGGATTGCGACCGGCTGATGCAGCATGCGGCCGAGCTTTCGGACCTGGGACTGGCGATCGAACGCTTCGGTCCCGGGGCGATCGCCGTGCGCGAAACGCCGGCGATGCTCGGCGAGGTCGACGCCCATGGCCTAATCCGTCAGCTTGCCGACGAGATCGCCGAATGGGACACGGCGTCCGGCCTGTCGGCCAAGCTCGAATATGTGGCAGCGACCATGGCCTGCCATGGATCGGTTCGCTCCGGACGGCGGCTGCGGCCGGAGGAAATGAACGCGCTGCTGAGAGAAATGGAAGTGACGCCCGGCTCCGGGCAGTGCAATCACGGCCGGCCGACCTATATCGAATTGAAGCTCAGCGATATCGAGCGGCTTTTCGGCAGAAGCTAAAAAAGCTGGCAAAGCCGCTGTTGCGGGAGTATGGCAGACGCATGACAGGCAGTAGGGAACGGAGCGCATGAATTTGTTCGAAGGGCACGGAAACCGCGAGGCGAAGATCCGCTATCTCGACGGCGATTTCCAGATTCTCTCGCCCGGCTCCTACGTCGTCTGCGCGATGACCGGAAAACAAATCCCACTCGACGAGTTGCGCTACTGGAGCGTCGCCCGCCAGGAGCCCTATGCCGACGTGATCTCGGCGATCGAAGCCGACAAACGCGCCGGGGTGCTGCCGAACCAGCGGCGTTAGAACGGGGCCGCCCTATACCGGCACGCTCAAGACGCTCTATCACCTTCAAAGCGTGCAGTTTTGAGGACGGAACAGACATCGCAAACGCTGCGGCGGAGGCGAGTACAAGGAGTGTCCGGGCGAGGAGGATGGTTCTCTGTCTGCGGCGCCGAGTAGTTGCAGCGAGAATATCCGCTCCGGACGCTGACGACCGGAAGGCATCGGCTCATCGCCGCGCCTTCCGCATCGACTGACCAATAGAGCTCCGGGCCGCAGAGTTCCACGATATCAATCTGATAACGAGGTGAGACTGCTTCGCGCCTTTGACGCCCCACAGGGGCGACGGTTCACTTGAAGGTTGCCATATTGTCGGGCGTTACGAGGGCCGCGCCGGAGTCGATCAAAGACTCGACCTTTTCCCCGCGAATCGATTTCACCAGGGCATCCACACCGAGCTCAGCCATTTTGGTTGGGAACTGCGCTACCGATGCGTCCTCGACTCCGCTCTTCAGCGCTTCCTCTTCGCCACAGCAGAAGTCGAAACCGACCAGCACAATCTTGTCATTGGCAATGCCGGCATTCTTGATTGCGCGCGCTGCGCCGGCAGCGGGCGGGCCGCAGGCGGCATAGATGGCCTTAAGGTCTGGGTTCTTCGTGAGCAAAGCGACATTAATCCCGAGTTCCTCGGTACAGTTTGTCGCACCTTTTCCGACGATCTTGACGTCAAGGCCGTTCAGCCCTTCCATCATCCCCTTCACACGGTCATCAAGCGCCGGCACGCCGGGCACGCCCTCGAGAATCCCGAGCGTGTCGCCGGCTGTAAGAACAGTTTTGAGATATTCGCCCGCGATTTTGCCTGCGGCGAAATTGTTGGTCGTGGCAAGCGCTGTCCTGCCGCTCCAGTCCGGGATATTGTTATCCATCAACACGACCTTAATGCCGGCGGCAACCGCCTTGTCCAGGGCAGTGGATACGGTGGGATCGACGGGGGTAAGGGCGATGCCCTGCACGCCTCGCGTCACCATGGACTCAATCTGCGCGATCTGGCCCTCGATGTCGGTTGCGGACGTACCCTGTCCGTAAATGATCTCGACGCCTGGATTTCTCTTCGCATAATCTTTCGCGGCGTTCTCCATTGTTGCGAAGAACGGTACAGGGAATTTGGTTATGAAGCCGAGCTTGACCGGCTCCTGCGCCAAGGACGGTACTGCAGAGAGAGCCAGAATCCCAAGAGCTCCCAGCAGGAAATGCCGTTTCATGATACACCTCCCATGTTTCGACCGCTCTCTTCTAGAGCGATCTCGTTGTCCGCTGCCCCAACCAAGCAGCGATCTCCCTCAAGCCCCGGCGCCGACAATCATCGCGACAAGGTCCTGCTTGTTCGCTTCCGTTGGCTTCAGTTCACCGACCTTGCGACCTTGACGCAGCACAACCGCCCGATCGGCAAGCTCGACGACATGTTCCATATTGTGCGTGATCAAGATCACCGCATTGCCGGCGGCCTTGAGCTGATTGATCAGATCAAGAACCTGGCGAGCCTCGCGAAGGCCGAGGGCCGCCGTTGGTTCGTCAAGGAGCACGAGCTTGCGCGCAAAGACGATGGCGCGCGCGACCGCTATCGCCTGGCGCTGCCCCCCGGACATCAGTGCGACCGGCGCGTCGAATCTCGGCAGCTTGACCTTGAGGCGATCGATTACGCTTGCCGCGTCCCGCCTCATCATGCCTGTGTTGAGGAAGCGGAGCGGACGCGGCAGCCAAGACGGAAAGGAGATCTCTCGGCCGCAATAGAAATTCTGGACGGGAGTCAGGTTGTCGAAAAGCGCCAGGTCCTGATAGACGGTTTCAATCCCGGCGCGGCGGGCCGCCGCGGTCGAATTGAGCCAAACAGGCGCACCGTCGACAAGAATTTCTCCCTCGTCGAGACTGTGAAGCCCACTGATACATTTGACGAGCGTCGACTTGCCGGCGCCGTTATCACCCAAAAGAGCGGTTACCTCACCTGCGTAGGCATCGAAGCTTACATTTTTCAGGGCATGAATCGCCCCGAAGCGCTTCTGCGCGTTTCGTACCGAAAGTGCCGGTGTCGTGGATCCAGCGCTCATTGCATTCTCGCCGTTTGAAGCACGCGCGCGTGCGCCTCGAGATGGTTGCGAAGCACATCGGCCTCTACGGCAATGACGATGACGAGCCCAATGGCGATCATTTGAAAGAACACGTCGACGCCGAGCAGGTTAAGGGCGTTGCGGATAACACCGATCAGAAGGGCGCCGATCAGTGCATGGCCGAGATGGCCCCGCCCGCCAAGGAAGCTGGCGCCACCGATGATCACCGCAGCAATCGTGTCGAGTTCCAGGAGATTGCCGTAGATTGGCGAGGCAGCGGCGGTCCGTCCTGCAAGCAGCACCGCGCCGACACCCGCACAAAAGCCGCAGATGACGTAGGTCGCGAGCAGAACGCCCTTTACCGGGATACCCATGCTTCTGGCGGCATTCGGCGAGCCGCCGACAGCATAGAGCCATCGGCCAAAGACCATCGACTTCGTCAGGATCAGAAAAAGAAGCGCGAATATCGCGACGACAAAGAAGGAGTTGGGCACACCAAGCGTCGTACCACCGCCGATCGCGGCAACTGCATCGGGCATCCCGCGCATGGTGGTGTGGCCGGGCGCCAATGAAAGTGCCAAGCCGCGGCAAATACTCAAGGTCGCAACTGTGATAATGAAGGGGTGCGGCAGCCGGCCATAGACAAAGACTACGCCGTTTACCGCCCCGACAACAGCACCTGCAAGCAGCATGGCCACGACGACGATGATCGAGGAATCAACCTGCTTGTAGACGAGTCCGCCGATGACCGTCGCCAGCGCCAGGTTCGAGCCGACAGACAGGTCGATCCCGCGCGTCAGGATGACGAGCTGCTGCCCCATCGCCACAACAGCAATCACTGCGGTCTGCGCCAGGATGTTCCCCAGGTTGACGGGTTTTAGAAAAGCTGGCGTTATCAAACTGACGACGGCAATGAGGAGAACGAGGATCAAGAGTGGGCCCAGGCTCAATAGCTTGAGCCCCAATGAGATGCCAGATTGTCTCGGATGGAAGGTTGCATCTTGCGAACCACCGGGCCGGGACGAATTCTGAGGCAGAATCCCCGAGTCTTCCAAATTCCCCTAGCCTCCCCAGTTTTTTATACATAAGAAACATACGATACACGTACGTCAACTTGTTTTTTATAGATAGATAATCATACCTGGGATTGAATCATGAGAACTGATACGACCTTCAAGCGGGCCTTCAACGAAATGATCGATGTCCTTCGGGCGCTCGATCTTGGAGCGGAACTGCCGTCCGAAAACGTACTGCGCGCCCAGCTTGGCGTGAGCAGAACGACGGTGCGGAAGGTGCTGGCGAGCATATCCGCTCGTGGGGTCATCGTATCTGAAGCGCACAGGCGGATCATCCGTGAGCACCCGCAGCAGATAGAGCGCTTTCCGAAGGAACAGACCTTAGCTAGTTCGGAACAGGTCGAGACGAGCTTTATGGAGTGGATGCTGCGCGACAATGCCTGTCCCGGCACCGAGATCAATGAGGCGGAACTCGCGAGGAAATTCGGGGTCGCAACAACGATCGTGCGTGAGTTTCTCAATCGATTCCAGAAATATGGGCTGATCGAGAAACGCCAGAATGCAGGCTGGGTTTTCAAAGGTTTCACCGCGAATTTCGCGCTCGAATTGTTCGAGATCAGGGAGATGTTCGAAATGCGCTCCGCACGATTGTTCGCGACCCTGCCCGATGGCTCGCCCATCTGGAAGCAGGTGAGTGCCATGCGGGCGGCACATTTGGAGCTGCTCGCGGATATCGACGCCCGTTTTCAGGATTTCTCGGAGCTCGACAGCCGATTCCATCGGCTCATTGCGGCGGTCGCGCCAAACCGGTTTATCGAAAGCTTCCAGGACGTGATCGCCATCGTCTTCCACTATCACTATCAGTGGAACAAGCGCGATGAGCGGACGCGCAATGAGGTCGCCATCCGGGAGCATCTCGCACTGATCGACGCCCTCGAAAGCCGCAACCTCGCCTCGATCGATCAGGCTTGCCGCGCGCATCTGACCTCCGCCCGCGAAACGTTACTCCGCTCGATCGCGTGACGTCGCCGCCGCTCAGAGGATCGTAAGGAACTTCGCCACGTTTGCAGCACTCGTTACAGCGGTTCAGCCGGGTTTCATCTCCCGCAGACGGCGCTCGCGGCAGGCAATGATCGCCCGGTCGATGATCAGGCTGGGTGCGAGGTGATCGTCGAAGACCATATCGACCTCGATCACCCGGCACTTTTGTACCAAGTCCGCCGCCTTGCCGTGATGGCCGGCGAGGCGGACGAAATCCTTCGAGGTGGTGACGATGAGAAGATCCTGGCGCTCGGCGGTCGTCAGGATATCGCCGATCTCGTCCTCGGTCAGGTGCTCGTGGTCGCCGAAGGTCTTGGCGACGGCGATCTCGGCGCCGCGCGATTCGACGGTGCGGAAGAATTTGCCGGGGTCGGCGATGCCGGCAAAGGCCAGCACCCTGATGCCGGCGAGCCTATCGTCGCCGCGCACCTTGAGCGATGCGGTGAAATAAGGCTTTGCCGCGCGCGCCGCCATGCGCACGATCCTGTCGGCGGCATGGCCGCCGCCGACCTTCAGCAAAGCTGTCGCCGAGCGCAGCTGCTGGCCGATCGGGGCGCGGACCGGGCCGGCCGGCACGATATGGCCGTTGCCGAGGCCGCGCGTCGCATCGATGACGAGCAGGGCATAGTCGATCGCCAGCCGGGCGCTCTGGAAACCGTCATCCATGATGATGAGGTCAGCGCCTTCCGCGACCAGGCGCCGAGCCCCCTCGATGCGCCGCCGGGATATCACCGTCAACGCCTCCTGGGCAAGCAGCAGCGGCTCATCGCCGACGGCGACGGCCCGGTGATGATGAGGATCGACCACCGTCGTCACGTCGAGCGAGCCGCCGTAGCCCCGGCTGAGAAAGCCGGGCTTCAGGCCTTTCGCCTTGGCTGCGCGGGCGATCGTCAGCGCCGTCGGCGTCTTGCCGGCGCCGCCGACGGTGAAATTGCCGACGCAGATGACGGGAACGGAAACGGAGGCGCGGCGCGCATGGGCCATGCGGTAGCCGGCGACACGGCCGTAGAGAAAGGAAAGCGGCGCCAGCATCCAGGCCCGCCAATCGGCTTTCCTCCACCAGAACGGCGGCGCTTCGGATATCATCTTGCCGTCCCGCTCCCCTGCCCGGCTTCAGAACCGGCCCCTTGCTTTTCGACCGGCCGGATTGAGAAGCCAAAACCGGTGAAAATGCAAGTCCTTGCCAAGATCGCGACGCGTTAGGCCGGCTGCAGGTCCGGCAGTAATGTCTCGATGGCGGTGATATCGTCGAGCACATGGTCGGCGGCGGCGGCAAGCGAAGCCCGCGAGCCGGTGCCGGTCAGCACCGCGATCCTGAGCCCCGTCCCGGCATTCAGGCCCATGTGCAGATCATGATTGTTGTCGCCGACGATCGCAACCTCTTCCGGCAAAAGGCCGGTCGCGGCGCAGAAGCCGAGCACCATGCCGGGTTCCGGCTTGACGCCGAAGCCGCTGTCATAGCCGGCGATGTAATCGACGTAACCGGCAAAACCGAAGCGTTCGGCCGTCTGGCGGATCGAGCGTTCATTGTCGCTGGAGGCGACGCCGAGCTTGAAGCCACGCTGGTGCAGCCTGGCGAAGAAGCCGGCGAGGTCGGTCACCGGCACGGAAAATTCGGCAGCGCCGGAAAAGAGATCGTCGAGGCGGGTCGTCAGTTCGCCGACATCGACCATCGAACCGGCGGCGACGAGCCCCTCGGCAATCTGGCGGGTATTGCCGGCAGCGAGCAGGCTGTCGGGAACGATGTGGCCGGTCCGAGGATCCATGCCGCAAGCCAAGAGCAACCGGTCTGCGAGAAGCGGATCGCCCTTGGCGGCGATGCGGGCAAGCTCGCGATTGACCGGCAACCAGCTCTCGTCATAATCGAGCAGCGTGCCGTCCTTGTCGAAGAGGATGCCTTTGATACAAGCCGGGCCCGACATCGCGCCTCCTCAGAGCTGGGCGACGGCTTTGGGCAGCAGGCGCGCCTTGACCGTCAGCGGATTGATATAGGGTTCCAGCCCCTTCACCGTCGCCGTGAGCGCGCCGCGCATCTCGTGCACGGTGGCGATGCCGGCTTCGATCATCTTGCGGCGGGCGTCGTCGTTGATCAAAAGGTAATGCACGCCCTTGGCCAGCATTTCGGTATCGCGCACCATGCGGGCGCTGCCGCTGCGGGCGAGCTTCTGATAGGCCTCGCGGAAATTCTGCACATTCCCGCCGGAGAGGATGGCGCAGCCAAGCATGGCCGGCTCCAGCGGGTTCTGCCCGCCTTCGGCAAACAGCGAACGGCCGACGAAGGCAATCTCCGTCAGGCGAAGATAAAGGCCCATTTCACCGATCGTATCGCCGAGGAAAATATCGACATCCGCCGACAGGACGTCGTCGCGGGTGCGGCGGGCAACCTTGAGGCCCTGCTTGACCAGAGCCGCCTCGATCTCGTCGCTGCGTTCGGGATGGCGCGGCACGATGATCGTCAACTGGCGATCACGTTCCTTCAGGGCGCGATGGACGATGCCGGCGGCATTCTCCTCGCCGTCGAAGGTCGAAATCGCGGCCCAGGTCCTACGATCGCCGATCTGCTTCTTGTAGCGGGCGAGGACGGCGCTGTCATAGGGCGGAGCGTCGGTATCGACCTTGAGATTGCCCGAGGTGATGACGGGAACGGCGCCAAGATCGCGGAAACGCTCGGCATCGATATCCGACTGGGCGATGACAAGGGCGAGATTTTCGAACAGGGCTTCGGCAATCGATGGGCGGCGGCGCCAGCGGGCAAAGGAGCGGTCCGACATGCGGGCATTGATCAGGATCTGCGGAATGCGGCGGCGGCCGAGTTCCAGCACGGTTGCCGGCCAGATCTCGGATTCGGCGATGATGGCGCAGTCGGGCTGCCAATAATCGAGAAATCGGCTGACCGACGGTTTCAGGTCGAGCGGCACATATTGATGGATCGCTTCATCGCCGAGGCGCTCGGCGGCGAGCCTGGCCGAGGTGATGGTGCCGGTCGTCAGGATGACGTGGATGTCGCGGCGGCGGATTTCGCGGATCAGCGGAATGACGGCATTGGTTTCGCCCACACTTGCGGCGTGAAACCAGACGAGCGGGCCCTGCGGCCGGTTGGCGCTCGGATAGCCGAAGCGTTCCAGGCGGCGCGCGCGGTCTTCCTTGCCCTTGGCCGTGCGGTAGGTGATATAAAGGCCGACGACAGGAGAGGCTACGGTTCCCGCCAGACGATATGCGCTCAGACCGAAACGCGCCATCCGGGAGCTCATTGCGCCAACCTCCGATCCAAGACGATCGACATCAAACCCATTCCCTGATTATCGTTGCGGCCGAAATGGCCGATTAATTTGTTCAGAATGCGTCAAACGATCCGGATCAACGGACGGCCGATACACGAAGCCCGGCGCGACCGATGGCGGCCGCCGGCACTTGGCGCAGAATCGATGGCCGAGGTCAGTGGCCGCCAGCCTTTTCCTGCGGATCGAGCAAACGATGCATGTGGACAATGAAATAGCGCATATGCGCATTGTCGACCGTCTGCTGAGCCTTCGCCTTCCAGGCCGTCAGTGCCGTGGCATAATCGGGAAAGATGCCGACGATATCGAGACCCTTCAGGTCACGGAACTGGACGTCATCGAGGCTTTCCAGTTCGCCGCCAAAAACGAGATGCAAAAGCTGCTTCTTGTCACCGGACTCAGTCATTTTCTTGTTCTCTTTCTGCCCATTCTCCTCCGCCACCCCATCTGCGGGATTTTGACGGAAACGTCAACTGTCTCGTCGCCCGGCAAAGGCTGCGAGGAACTCATCGATGCGCGGCGCCGGCGCCGCACACAGCACCTTGTGGGTAACTTCGGCGCGATTGTAGACGATCGGATTTCCGTCGAGGTCGACGAGGCAGCCGCCGGCGCAGGCCAGGATCAGATCGGCGGCGGCAAGGTCCCAATCATGCGAATTGCCCTTGACGAACGTGCCGTCGAGCCGCCCGTCCGCCACCATGGCAATGCGATAGGCAAGCGAGGGAATGTATTTCTCACGCCTCACCCGTTCGCGAAACGCCGGTGGAAAGGTCTTCAACAGATCTTCGCCGATTGCCAGCCGGCGCATCTCCTCCGGCAAGGCGGCCGAAACGGTGATGGGTACGCCGTTCTTCAGCGCCGGGCCGCCCTCGACGGCTTCGTAAAGTTCTTCAAGCGCCGGGGCGTAGAGCACGCCGGCGACCGGGCGGCCGGCATGCACGACCGCGACGCTGACGCACCAGACCTTCTGCCCGCCGAGGAAGGCGCGCGTGCCGTCGATCGGATCGATGATGAACAGCGTCTCGAGCCCCAGGCGATCGGCATCGTCGTCGGTTTCTTCAGACAACCAGCCATAATCCGGCCGCGCCTTGCGCAGGATCGATTCCAGCGTCTTGTTGGCGGCGAAATCGGCGGCGCTGACGGGAGAGCGATCGTCATTCTTCCACCAGACCTCGGGAGACTGGTTGAAGAAGCCGAAGGCGACCGCGCCGGCCTCCCTCGCAGCCTCGGCGATCAAGGCGAGATCGCCCTGCCAGCGGAGCTTTTCCCTATCGCTCATCGCGTCAATCGTTTCCTTCTGCCCTTTTTCACTGTCCTTTTTCACTGCCCTGCGAGCGTCATGCCTTCGATGGCGAAGGTGGGTGCGGCGACGCCGAACTTGCGGTCGATGTCGTTTGCCGGCGTCAGGCGCATGAACATGTCCTTGAGGTTCGAGGCGATCGTCACCTCGGACACCGGGAAGGTGAGTTCGCCGTTCTCGATCCAGAAGCCGGTGGCGCCGCGGCTATATTCGCCGGTGATCATGTTGACGCCGTGGCCGATCAATTCGGTAACGTAAAAGCCGCTGCCGACGCTGCGGATCAGTTCCTCCGGCGAGATGTCGCCGGGTTCGAGGGCGAGGTTGGTGGAGGACGGCGAAACGGCGGTGCCGCCGCGCACGCCGCGGCCATTGGTTTGAAGTCCGAGCTCGCGGCCGGTCGAGGTCGAAAGGAACCAGTGCTTCAGAACACCGTCTTCGATCATCACCAGCCGCTCGCCGGACACACCCTCGCCGTCGAAGGGTCGCGAGGCGGGGCCACGCACGATCAGCGGATCGTCGGTGATCGACAGGCCCGACTTCAGCACCTGCTGACCCATCCTGTCGCGCAGGAAGCTGGTCTTGCGGGCGACGGCGGCACCGTTGATCGCGCCGGCGATATGGCCGACGAAGCCGCGGGCGATACGCGGATCGAAGATGACGGTGACGTTCTTGCCGGTCGGCACCTGGCGCGGATTGATCCGCTTCACCACCCGTTCGCCGGCACGGCGGCCGATGTCGGCGGGGTCGTCGAGCTCGGCATAATAAAGGCGGGTGTCGAAATCATAGTCGCGTTCCATGCCGGTGCCTTCGCCTGCGATGACGCTGACGGAATGGCCGAAACGGGAGCCCATGTAACTGCCCGCAAAACCGTGCGAGGTGGCAAGAACAAGGCCGCCCATGCCGGCGGATGCGCCGGCGCCGGAGGAATTGGTCACACCCTTGACCGCAAGGGCGGCCGCCTCGGCGGCAAGGGCTGCCTCGCGCAGCATCTCGGAGGACACCTCGGTGGCATCGAACAATTGCAGGTCGGGATAGGATTTCGCAAGGCTCGCCTCATCGGCGAGGCAGGCGAAGGGATCCTCCGGGGAAACCCTGGCCATGGCGACGGCGCGTTCGGCAAGCGCCTGCAGATCGAAGCCCGGATTGGCCGAAACGCTGGCGACGCGTTTGCCGATGAAGACGCGCAGGGAAAAATCGTCGCTTTCGGAGGATTCCGTTCCCTCGACCTTGCCAAGACGAACGCTGACCGATTGCGACCGCGAGCGAACGACGACGGCGTCGGCGGCGTCGGCCCCTGCCTTCCTTGCCAGATCGATCAATTGACTTGCGCGGGAAAGAAGTGTCGAGGAATCGATTTCAGAGGACATGATTTGGCCTTTCCTTCGGCTTCCATTTATTGTGCACTCTCCCAAGCATCAAGGCCGCCGCCGCCGATTCTTTATCGGGACTGCCTGCATGCTTCCGCCATCTGAAAGAAATTGTCAGCATGTCAGCGCCCAACGCCCTTTTTTCCGAAACGATCCTGCTGCTCGGCGGTGCGGTGGTCGCCGCTCCGATCTTCAAGCAGCTCGGACTCGGCACCGTCCTCGGCTATCTCGCCGCCGGCATCGTCATCGGTCCTGTTTTCCACGGCATTACCGATGGCGAACAGATCCTCGGCGTAGCCGAGCTCGGCGTCGTCTTCCTGCTGTTCATCATCGGGCTGGAATTGAAGCCCAGCCGCCTCTGGCAGATGCGGCGCGACATTTTCGGCCTCGGCACGGCGCAGGTGGTGGTGACGGGGCTGGCGCTGACCGCGCTTGCCTGGTTTTCTGAAGTGCTCGACTGGCGCGGCAGCATCGTCGCCGGCTTCGGCCTGGCGCTGTCATCGACCGCCTTCGCCATGCAGATCCTCGAGGGCGACGGCGACGTCAATACGAGATACGGGCAGCGTTCATTCTCGATGCTCTTGTTCCAGGACCTGGCAATCGTGCCGCTCTTAGCGCTGATCACCGTTCTCGACGGCAGCGGCAAAAGCAGCAACGCACCGCTGACCGATTTCGCGGTGGCCGTCGGCGCGGTCGCGGCGATGGTCGTCGCCGGGCGCTACCTGCTGACGCCGCTCTTCCAGGTCATCGCCCGCACCGGCGCGCGAGAGGCAATGATCGCGGCCGCCCTCTTCGTCGTCATGGGATCGGCAAGCCTGATGCAGCTTGCCGGACTTTCAATGGCGATGGGCGCCTTTCTCTCCGGCGTGATGCTGGCCGAATCTTCCTACCGGCACGAGCTGGAGGCCGATATCGAGCCGTTCCGCGGCGTACTGCTCGCCATCTTCTTCATCGCCGTCGGCCTGTCGCTGGAGCTCGACGTTCTCTTCGACAACGCGCTCTTCGTCATCGTCGCCGTACCGATCGTGATGACGGTCAAAGCGACCATCATCTACGGGCTTTGCCGGATCTCCGGCTCGCCGCACGATGACGCGATCCGCATTGCCTTCCTGCTGCCGCAGGGCGGCGAATTCGGCTTCGTGCTGTTCACAACGGCGGGAGCGGCCGGGCTGATGTCGACGAGCACCGCATCGCTGCTGGTGGCGGTCGTCACGCTCTCGATGGCGCTGACACCGATCGGAGCGGCACTTTCGAAGCGGCTGCTCAGCGGCGACGCACAGGAGGAGCTGGACGAGGATTTCGAGGGTGCGGGCGCCGACGTGCTGATGGTCGGCTTCTCGCGTTTCGGCCAGATCGCCGCCCAGATCCTGCTTGCCGGCGGGCGCAGCGTCACCGTCATCGATTTTTCCGCCGACCGCATCCGCCAGGCCTCCTCCTTCGGCTTCCGCATCTATTTCGGCGACGGCATGCGCAAGGATGTGCTGCGCTCGGCCGGCATCGACCGGGCAAAGATCGTGCTCGTCTGCACGCAGAAGAAGGAGATCACCGACAAGGTGGTGGAACTGGTGCAGGCCGACTATCCGCACACAAGGCTCTACGTGCGCTCCTACGACCGCATCCATTCGATCGAGCTGCGCAACAAGGGCGTCGATTACGAACTGCGCGAAACGCTGGAATCGGGCCTGCTCTTCGGACGGCGGACGCTGGAGGCGCTCGGCGTCTCCGAGATCGACGCCTATGAGATCGGCGAGGATATTCGCAAGCGCGACGAGGCGCGGCTTGCCCTGCAGGTCTCCGAAGGGCTGCAGGCCGGGCGCGACATGCTGTTTTCCCACCCGGTGCGCCCCGAACCGCTGGTCAAACCGAAACGCGCCGCCGATCCTTTCGAGGACGATCCGTTGGAGGGCACCGCGGACGCAACGGCCGATGCCTGACCCCGTCTTGTCCGGACCGTCCAACGAGCTGGCCCGCAAAAGTGACGCATTGATTGTCAGCAGGGCGGCGTTTATCAAGCGGGCAATCGGCGCGATCCGAGAGGGAAATTTGGTCAGGCGGACGAAACACATCGAACAATGGGCACTGCGCATCCTGTGCGCCGTCGCGCTTGTCTTCGTCGGGCTCGCCCATCAAGCGCCCGCCTCAGCCGCAGGCACGTTCGATCCGGCCGAGCTCGCTCAATACGCACTTCCGGACGGGACCCTGCCGACGCTTTGCGTCACCGTCACGGATGAGTCTGGCACCGACAACTCCGGCACCGGCAAGCACGACAAGGCGCATTCGCATGGCTGCGAAGCCTGCCGGATCGGCGCCTCCACGCTGCTGCCGGCGCCGACGGATGTGGCCGGCGCGCCGATGGGCTTTGCGGTTGCGGTCGAATTGCCGATCCGGGCCGAGGCCTTCCATCGCCAGCTCTTTCCGCCCAATACCGGCCCGCGCGCGCCCCCTTCCGATCCGATCCCTGCCTGAACTCCGTGTTGTGGCAGGCGCCGCAACACGCCTTTCAACGCCGGCCGAGCTGCGCTCCAGCAGTCGCCCGTGGATACGGATCCCTTCTCATGTCGACCATTACTGCCGCCGAACCGGTGCAGCACGCCGCCAGCGGCGTTTCGCTCTACCGCGCCATCTGGCGCTGGCATTTCTTTGCCGGGCTTCTCGCCATTCCCTTCATGCTCAATCTGGCCGTGACCGGATCGCTTTATCTCTTCAAGGACGAGATCAACAGCACCGTCTTCGCCCACCGCTACATTGTCCAGCCGGCCGGCCAGGCGCTGCCGGCGGAGCGGGTTGCTGAGATCGCCGCTGCCGCCGTGCCGGGCTCGACGGCGACCTCCTACAAGGACCCGGCCGGACCCGAACGATCGGCCATCGTCACCCTCTCCGGCGAGCCCGGTGCGATGCTGGCCTTCGTCAATCCCTATGAGGGCAAGGTGCTCGATGTGGTCGGATCGACCGCCGAGTTCAATTATGTCGTCAAGCGCATCCACAGCCTCGCCTATTTTGGCAAGGCGGCGAACCGGCTGACCGAGATTGCCGGCGGCTTTGCCATGGTGCTGGTCGCGACCGGCATCTATCTCTGGTGGCCGCGCCGTCAGACGGGCGGTGTCGTCAGCGTCCGGGGAACGCCGGGCCGCCGGGTTTTCTGGCGTGACCTGCATGCGGTGACAGGAGCTTTTGCCGGCCTGCTGATCTTCTTCCTGGCAATCACAGGCATGCCATGGTCGGGCTATTGGGGCGCGAATGCCAATGCCTGGCTGACCGAACAGGGCCTCGGCTATCCCGTCCAGCTCTGGGACGACGTGCCGAAGTCGCAGAAAGTCACCGAGGACATCCTGCCGAAGAGCGGCTGGATCGTCGAGAAGGCGCCGGTTCCGCTTTCCGATATCGCCGCAGCGCAATCGGCCAAGCCGATTGGCCTCGACAGAGCTGTGGAGATCGCCAAGCGGCTGGGCATGGCACCGGGTTTCGACATGGCGATCCCCTCCGACGAAACCGGCGTCTATACCGCCTCGCTCTATCCCGACGATCTCGCCGACGAGCGGACCATCCATATCGACCAATATTCCGGCAAACCGCTGATCGATATCGGCTTCAACCAATATCCGTTCCTCGGCAAGGCGATCGAATGGGGTATCAATGTCCACCAGGGACAGGAATGGGGCCGGCTTAACCAGTTGCTGATGCTCGCAACCTGCCTCGCCATTGTGCTCAGCTGCGTAACAGCAATCGTCATGTGGTGGAAACGGCGCCCGGCGGGCCGGCTCGGCGTGCCACCCATGCCGCCAAGGCGCTCGGTCTACTACGGCCTGTGGGTGATTACCGCAATCTTCGCCGTCGCCTTCCCGATGAGCGGGCTTGCCATTGTCGTCATGATCGCCTTCGACCAGATCGTCGTGCGCTTCGTGCCCGTGTTGAAACGCGTTCTCGCCTGAAGGAGACCACGAGATGAAGACCATCATTGCCCTTCTTGCCTGCTTCCTGCTCGCATCCGTGGCGTCCGCAGACGACGATCCGCAGCAGGTCATCCCGGCAAGGCTGAAGCTGATGTTCGAAACGGCGGACAAGCCCCTCAAGCTCACGCCGGTCGTCGCCGTTCAGGCCGATTGGGCGATCGTCGGCTGGCGGCAGGACGGACGTGGCGGACGCGCCCTGTTGAAAAAGACGCATCACGGCTGGAGCATCTATCTCTGCAGCGGCGACAGCCTGAAGGATGCCGGTACGCTGCAGAAAATCGGGCTTTCGGCGAATGACGCGGCTGCGCTGGCTGCGAAACTGCGGGATGCCGAGGCGAACATCGATCCCTCCACACTTGCACTGCTCTCAAGCTTCGAGGGCACCGTCATGATGATGAACGAAGCATCGAACGGCGCGGGCGGCGGCCATGAAGGCCACGCCCAATAATGCTTTAGCGCTTCAGCCGCGCTTCGATTTCCCGGTCGAGGGCGATTTTCAGCTCGTCCTTGACGCCGACCGACATGGCCAGCACGTCGCGGGCCTTGAGGAAATCCATCACGCCGGTGCGGCCGACCGCCGGACGCAGGAAGATGTGCGGCTGGCAGAGCTTCAGCTTCAGCGAGATCGCCGTCTGCATCATCAACTGGCCGGAGCCGAAGATGCTCTCCATGCGGTTCGGAATATGGGTGCCGTCGCCCTCCGGCGCGCCGACGACATCGATGCCGACGATGATATCGGCAAGATCCATCAGGGGTTCATAGGGCACCGGATTGCTGATGCCGCCGTCGATCATCACCCGGCCGCGCAGGCGCACCGGCATGAAGACGGCGGGGATGGCGGATGAGGCGGCGAGCGCCGGAAACAGCTCGCCGTCATCGATGACGACCTCGTTCTGCCCGTAATAATCGGTGGTGATGACCTTCATCGGCACCAGCAGATCTTCGAAGCGGGCCGGCAATTCGGCCGGCAGGAAAGCCTTGAGGATCCGCTCCAGATTGAACTGGCCGATGCGGATGCCCTTGGCCACGGCATCACGTACCGTCGTCGGCCTCAGGCCCCAGATGCGGGCGACGACCGCCGTCTTGTTGCCGACTGTCGTCAGCGCATGTTCGCGGATTTCGGCGCCCGACATGCCGGCGGCCATGCCGGCCCCCATGATCGCCCCCATCGACGAGCCCGATATCGCCACCGGGCGGATGCCGAGTTCGTCGAGCGTCTCGATGATATGGATGTGGGCAAGTCCGCGTGCGCCGCCGCCGCCGAAAGCGACCGCGACCGTCGGAAGGTCGCTGATCGCAGGCAGTTTCGGGCTGATGAATTCTGCCTGCTGCACGCCCCGCCCCCGCTTATTGCGGCTGATACCGGAAGAAATGCACCCTCGTGTCGCCAAAGATGCGGTCCTCGAGGAAAACATAGGAAGGATGCACGGAAACGACAATATCGGCGCGTTCTTCGAGCACCGCAATCGCGCCTGGCCTGAGCCAACCACCCTGGGCCGCCGCCGCCATCGCCTTTTCGCCGAGCCCCTTGCCATAGGGCGGATCGGCAAACAGCACGTCGAAGGCTTCGAGATTGCCGACGCTGCCGAGATCGGTCGCATCGCGGCGCAGGATGCGCGTGCGGCCGTGCAGGCCGAGTGCGTCGATGTTTTCCCAGAGCAGCGCCCTGCCCTCGACACTGTTTTCGACGAAGAGCGCATGGCGACAGCCGCGCGACACGGCTTCGAGGCCGACGGCGCCGGTTCCGGCGAAAAGATCGAGGATCCGGGTGCCGTCGACGCATTCCGGATAAGCATGGCTCAATATATTGAACAGGCTCTCGCGCGTCCGGTCGGCAGTCGGCCGGATATCGTTGGATTTTGGCACGGCGAGAGGCCGTCCGCGAAACTCACCGCCGACGATCCGCACCGCGCGTCATTCCCTTTCCTCTAGCACCACCTCTGGACGGGCCGCCCGCAGGCCTGTCACCGCGCGGCCTGTCACTCCCCGGCTTGGCGCCCTTCGGCTTGCCGGAAAAACTCTTCGACCCGCCGGGCTTGGCGCCGAAGCCCTTGCCGCGCGGTTTGTCGCCCCCAGGCTTACCGCCCGCCGGCTTGTCGGCGAAAGGCCGTTCGCCACGCGGACGCTCGGAGCGCCCTTCGCCGGCAAAACTTCTGGCTGTCCGCGGGCGTTCGCCATCCTCTTCGCGCGGCCTGCGCTCGCCCCGCGACTTGTCGCCGAAAGGCCGGTCGCCGCGTGAAGGCCGATTTCCGAACGGGCGCTCGCCGCGCGGACGTTCCGAACGGCCCTCACCGGCGGACGCCCTGGCGGCACGCGGACGCTCGTCGCCATCGGCACGCGGCCTGCGATCACCACGCGGCTTGTCGCCGAAGGGCCGATCGCCGCGCGAAGGACGCTCGCCGAAACCACGTTCTTCGCGGGCCGGACGATCCCCGAAAGAGCGCTTGCGGCCGAAGCCTTCGCCCTCATCCTTGCGGCGGGGCTGCTCGCTCGAGCGGATCCATTCGCCGTCCTCTTCGCGCACGCGGTTGATCGGCGTGCGCGGACGATCCTCAATGCGATCCAAAGCAGCGCTCTTTGCCGGTGCCTGCTCGCCGCGCCGGCGCGCAGTCTGCGCATTCTTGGCAGCCTTGGCCGCCGCCTTCTCGCCGAGCGGCCGGGCGCCGGGCGCCATCCAGACATTGGCGCTGCGGCGCTGGCCGAGCGGCTGAGGCCGCTTCGGCTTCTCCTCATCCCGGCGGCCGCCATCGCGGCGATCGTCATCTCTGCGCCCCGCGCCGCGGCGGTCGTCCCGCTTGGTGTCGAGGCGGCTCAGCGCCCTTTCGCGTTTATCCTCGTCCCGGCGCGGCCGCTCACGTTTCTCGGGTGCCGCGGCCTCAGCCTCTTCCTCGGCGGCAACGGCCGGGGCGTTATAGATCGGCGCGTCGAAATTCGCCTTGGCTTCCTCGATGAGGCGCGGGCCGAGCTGGTCGCGCAGCGTGCGTCCGCGCACTTCGATGACATGGCCTTCCGGCAAGTCGCCGAGCTGGAACGGGCCGTAGGAAATGCGGATCAGGCGATTGACGTCGAGACCGAGCGCGCCGAGCACGTTCTTGATTTCGCGGTTCTTGCCCTCGCGAAGGCCCATGGTGATCCAGACATTCGAGCCTTGCGTGCGATCGAGCGTCGCCTCGATCGAACCGTAAAGCACGCCGTCGACGGCAATACCGTCCTTGAGCTTGTCGAGCGCTTCCTGATCGATCTCGCCATGGGCACGGACGCGGTAACGTCTCAGCCAGCCGGTCGCCGGCAGTTCCAGGGCCCGGGCAAGACCGCCGTCATTGGTGAGCAGCAGCAGGCCTTCGGTGTTGATATCGAGACGGCCGATCGACATGACGCGCGGCAGTTCTTCCGGCAGATTGTCGAAGACGGTCGCGCGGCCTTCCGGATCGGCATTGGTGGTCACGAGACCGGCCGGCTTGTGATAGAGCCACAGCCTGGTGCGCTCGATGCCGCGGATCGGCACGCCGTCGACCTCGATCCGGTCGGCAAGCGTGACGTTGACGACGGGGGTTTCGAGAACCTTGCCGTTCAGCGTCACGCGGCCTTCCATGATCATGCGTTCGATGTCGCGGCGGGAGGCGACGCCGGCGCGCGCCATCACCTTGGAAATGCGTTCGGCCTTGGCCTCGCCGTCGGTTTCGGCCGCGGCCGGGCGCGCGGCTGCAGCCTTTGCCGGCTTCGCGCCGCCCGCTTTCGGGCCGGCCTTGGCCCCGGCGTCGCGTGAAAAGGGCTTTGCGCCCGGGCGTTTTGGCTTGTCTTTGGGTGTCATTTGTTGTTTGCCTGCCTTTTGGGCCTGTCTATCAGGTCATGCATCTGCGGTTAAGTGGAAATTCTTGCGATCGTGAAGACAAATCGTTTCATGGAGATGGCGCTCGAAGAGGCGCGTGCTGCCGGCGAACGCGGCGAAGTGCCGATCGGCGCTGTGGTCGTCATCGACGATATTGCGGTTTCACGCTCGGGAAACCGCACGCGCGAGCTCAATGACGTCACCGCTCATGCCGAAATCGCCGCAATCCGGCTCGCTTGCGAAGCGCTCGGGCAGGAGCGCCTTGCCGGCGCCGATCTCTATGTGACGCTGGAGCCTTGCACCATGTGCGCCGCAGCCATCTCGTTTGCGCGTGTCCGCAGGCTCTATTACGGCGCCGAGGACCCGAAGGGCGGCGCCGTCGACAATGGCGTACGATTCTATGCGCAGCCGACCTGCCACCACGCCCCGGAGGTCTATTCCGGCTTCAACGAGGTTCAGTCGGCCGAGATTTTACGAACGTTCTTTTCGCAAAAGAGAGAGGCGCCGTAATCCGCGGCACGCGTCATCTTCGGCCTTCGTTAGTGCGGGGACCGAGAGCTTGCGGCATATCCCCTTCGCCCCGCGCGCGGGGAGAAGGTGGCGGCAGCCGGATGAGGGGCTGCCCTCACCGATCTCCTGGGGCGGCGCCTATGCGCTTGGACAAGCCGCTATTGCAGGAAGTTCCACCACTGCTTGCCGCTGTTGGCGATTGCCGCTTCCTTCTTGCGCTTCTTCTGCTTCTTGAGCTCGGGCTCGCCGACATCCTCGAGCTTTGCCGGGTCATCGACCGTGCGGTAACCGGGCGGCGGGTCGGAAATATAGCGGCGCTGATCGACGTAGGAACCCTTCTGCAGGGCGCGGGCCTCGCGATAGGCCTGGGTCTGCGCTTCCGTCGTGCGCCGGCCGCCTTCGATGGCCGAGCTGGCGAGCGGCGAGCGGTAGTTCGGATTGTCGGAGTTCGCGTCGGCCTCGGAAACGAGGCGGGCGCGGGTTTCCTCCGGCGATTCAAGCCATTGCGGATTGTCCTTGTTGGCAACCGTCTGCTGCGGTTGAACGAGGGTCGCCCTCTGCCCCTCAGCCGGCAGCACCAGCGTCGGGCGCGGCGTGTACTTGACGCCCTTGTTCTTCGGATCCGGCCCGGTCAGCGACACGGACTGGCCGAGGTCGTCGGTCAACTGCTCCATGGCGGTCTTGTCGGTGCCGTAGGTCGGGCTGCTGGCGCAACTGGAGACCAGGGAGCATCCCGCCACTACAACAGACAGGCAGGCGCCCATACGGAACCAATGCGTTGCGAACATGAAAACCCTTCCAGCCACCGGTGCAATCGTTGCCCAACCGGACAACCGTCCCCCTGACGCAAAAATCCGGCCATTTTCAGGCAGCTTTTACCGGATGAATGCCATAAAGGCAATTCACCCGGCAAATATCTTCAGGCGCGGATGCCGAGTTCGCGCAATGCCGCAGCGTCGCGCGCCGAGACGTCGGGATAATCAGGATCGGAGCCGACATCGGTGGTGATGCGCCAGGAACGCGCGCATTTGACACCTTCGGCAAGCTTCGGCACGACTGCGACTTCAGGCACTTCGGTCAGGCGGAAGGCGTCGGCTGGACCGGTATCCGCCTTGATGGTGATGCCCGAGGTGATGCAGACCTCGCTAAAGTCCTGTCCCTCGAGCGCCTTGCGAAGCTCGGCATCGGCGATGTGGACGACGGGCGCCGCTTCCAGCGAGGAGCCGATGCGCTTGTCCTTGCGCTCGATTTCCAGCGCGCCTGTTACCACCGAACGCACGGCGCGGATTTTCTTCCACTTCTCGGCCAGGGCATCGTTGCGCCATTCCCTGGAAACAGGGGCAAACTGCTCCAGATGCACGGAAAAGGCGGACGGATTGCGCGACAGCCAGGCCTCCTCGGTGGTGAAGGGCAGCATCGGGGCAAGCCAGGTCACCATGCAATCGAAGATCTGGCGGATGACGTGCAGGCTGGCGCGCCGGCGCAGGCTCGACGGCGCGTCGCAATAGAGCGCATCCTTGCGGACATCGAAATAGAAGGCCGAAAGCTCGACATTGGCGAAATCGATCAATGCGCGGGCGATCTTCTTGAAGTCGAACGCGTCGTAATTTTCACGCACCAGCTGATCGAGCTCGGCAAGCCGATGCAGCATCAGCTGCTCCAGCTCCGGCAGATCGGCAAGCGCGATCTCCTCGCCCTTGTCATGGGCAAGCGTGCCGAGCATCCAGCGGATGGTGTTGCGCAGCTTGCGATAGGCGTCGACATTGGTCTGAATGATCGTCTTGCCGACGCGCAGGTCGTCGGCATAGTCCGAGGTCATCACCCAGAGGCGCAGGATGTCGGCGCCGGCGTCCTTCATCACCTCCTGCGGAGCAGTGACGTTGCCCTTCGACTTCGACATCTTCTCGCCCTTCTCGTCCATGGTGAAGCCATGGGTGAGGACGGCGTCGTAAGGGGCACGGCCGCGGGTGGCAGCCGATTCCAAGAGCGAGGAATGGAACCAGCCGCGGTGCTGATCGGAGCCCTCGAGATAGAGGTCGGCCGGCCACTTCAGGTCCGGGCGGTCCTCCAGCGTGAAGGTGTGCGTCGAACCCGAATCGAACCAGACGTCGAGGATATCCATGACCTGCGACCACTTGGCCGGGTCATGCTCATTGCCGAGGAAGCGCTCCTTGGCGCCTTCGGCAAACCAGGCGTCGGCGCCTTCGGCGTCGAAGGCATCGAGGATGCGCCGGTTGACGGCCTCGTCCTGCAGCACGGCGCCGTGCTCATCGACGAAGACGCAGATCGGCACGCCCCAGGCGCGCTGACGGGAAAGCACCCAGTCCGGACGCTGCTCGATCATGGCGCGCAGGCGGTTCTGGCCGGCGGCCGGCACGAAGCGGGTGTCGTCGATCGCGGTGAGCGCACGGCTGCGCAGCGTCGTTCCATCCGGCAGCGTCTTGTCCATATAGACGAACCACTGCGGCGTGTTGCGGAAGATCACCGGCTTCTTGGAGCGCCAGGAATGCGGATACTGGTGCTTCAGACGGCCGCGGGCAAAGAGCGCGCTGCGCTCGATCAGCGCCTTGATGACGCGGTCATTGGCATCGCCCTTCTTGCCGTTGTCGTCGATGACGCGTCCGCCTTCGAGGCCCGGCGCATCCGATGTGTAGAAGCCGCCGTCGTCGACCGGGAACGGGATCTTGGTCTCGATGCCGCGCGCCTCGATTTCACGGGCATGCGCCATCCAGACGTCGAAGTCTTCGCGGCCGTGGCTGGGAGCGGTATGAACGAAGCCCGTACCGGCATCGTCGGTGACATGGTCGCCTTCGAGCAACGGCACGGCAAATTCGTAGCCGTCTCCCAGACCCTTGAGCGGATGCGCGCAGGTGATGCCAGCGAGATCGGCAGCCGTAACATCGGCAAGACGCTTGTACTGCAGCTTCGCCTTGGCAAAGGATTCCTCGGCCAGCTGATCGGCAAAGATCAGCTTCTCGCCCGGACGCGGGCCAAAATCATTTTCGGCAGCAGTGACTTCGTAAAGACCGTAGGCAACGCGCGAGGAATAGGCGATCGCCCGGTTGCCGGGGATCGTCCAGGGCGTGGTCGTCCAGATGACGACGGAGGCATCGTTGACGCCGTCGGGACCTTTCCCGACCGGGAACTTCACCCAGATCGTGTCGCTCTCATAGTCGTGATACTCGACCTCGGCTTCGGCAAGCGCGGTGCGCTCGACCACCGACCACATGATCGGCTTGGAGCCGCGATAGAGCTGGCCGCTTGCGGCGATCTTCAACAGCTCGCCGGCGATGCGGCTCTCCGCGTGAAAATTCATCGTCAGATACGGGTTGTCGAAATCGCCGACGATGCCGAGACGCTGGAACTCGTCGCCCTGGACCTTGATCCATTTTTCGGCATAGGCGCGGCACTCGCGGCGGAACTCGATCATCGCCGCCGGCTCCTTGAGATCCGGCTTGGCCTTGCCCTTGGCGCGGTAGTTCTCCTCCTCGATCTTCCATTCGATCGGCAGGCCGTGGCAATCCCAGCCGGGCACGTAGTTGGCGTCATAGCCGCGCATCTGGAACGAACGGTTGATGACGTCCTTGAGGATCTTGTTCAGCGCGTGGCCGATATGGATGTTGCCGTTGGCATAGGGCGGGCCGTCATGCAGGACGAATTTTTCGCGGCCGGCGGCAGAGGCGCGCAGTTTCCTGTAGAGATCCATCTCCTGCCAGCGCTTGACGAGCTCCGGCTCCTTCTGCGGCAGGCCGGCGCGCATCGGGAAATCGGTTTCGGGCAGATAGAGGGTCTTCGAGTAATCGATTTTTTCGGCTGTGTCGGTCATATCGGGACAATCGTTTCTGGCGGCCCAGAAAGGGGCGCAACGGGTATGAAAAAGCTGGTGACGGAAGCGCTTGTATCCAAGCGCCGAAAACCCGGACCTCCCGGCCGCTTAGCGCGCGCGGAAGGCCGGGCCGATAATTCGCATCGTGATCGCCAGCCGAAATTTTCTCATCGGGCCGGTTCATAGGCGTTTTTCGGCGGAAAAGGAAGAGAAGAATTCTGCGATGCGATCGCCGGGGCGCCGAGGTTTTTGCACTCGAAGCACGCCGCGCTGACCACGACCTCAGGAAAAGCAAAGCTTCCGGTCGAGTTCGCCGAGCGGCTTGACACCCGCCAGCAGCGCCCTCGCCTCCTCCTCGTCGCGCTTGATCTGGGCGACGAGCGGATCGAGGCCATCGAATTTCAGCTCCGGTCTAATATAGCCGAAGAAGGAGACGGCGCAGCGCTGTCCGTAGAGGTCGCCGCTGAAGTCGAAAAGATAGGTTTCGAGCAGCGGCGCGCCGTTTTCCGTCACCGTCGGGCGGCGGCCGTAGCTGGCGACGGCGTCATGAAGCGTTCCGTCCTGGCGGCGGAAGCGGACGGCGTAGATGCCGGCGGCAAGTTCGGCCTCCGGCGGCAGGCGCATGTTGGCGGTGGGAAAGCCAAGCTGCCGGCCGAGCTTTTCGCCGTCGATCACCTCGGCTTCCACCGTATAGCGGTAACCCAGCATGCCGGCGACTTCGCTGACATCGCCCTCTTTCAACAGCGTGCGGATATGGCTCGACGAGACGACATCGGCATTTTCGTCGCGAAAGGCATCGATCAGGGTGACGCCGAATCCGTAGGTCTGGCCGGCATTCATCAGGAAGGCGGGGCCGCCTTCGCGGTTGCGGCCGAAATGGAAATCGAAGCCGGTGACGACTTCGGAGGCGCCGAGCCAATCCTTCAGGACCGAATGGATGAAGTCATCAGCCGAGCGCTGCGAGAATTCGTAGTCGAAGGGATATTCGATGACGGCGTTGAACCCCAGCGTTTCCAGGATGCGGGCCTTGAGCGGCGCGGGTGTCAAGCGAAACACCGGCGTCTGCGGCCGGAAGACCGTGCGCGGATGCGGCTCGAAGGTCAGCACTAAGGCGGGAATGCCGCGCGCCCTGGCGATCTCAAGCGCGCGGTTCAGCACCGATTGATGACCGCGATGCACACCGTCGAAATTGCCGATGGCGATCACCCCGCCCTTGAGATGGGCGGGCAAGGGCTCGCGGGTTTCATTGCGGTGGAAGACGGTCATCGGCTGGCTTCTCTTTATGCAAGGCGCGGCATCCACCACTTCGGCGCGGCGTTTTCCCGTTCGAGATAGGCGTTGAGGATTGCCTCGTCGGTTTCGCCGTTCAAGGTGTATTCCTTGGCGTGGATCCCGCCGCTGATGTAGAGAAGGTCGAGGCCAAAATTCAAGGCGCCGCGGACATCGGTCGGCATGCCGTCGCCGATCGCCAGCACGCGCCCGGCGGAGAAATCGCCGCGAAGTTCGCGGGCGGCCGCCAGCGTCGCCTCGTAGATCGGCCGGTGCGGTTTGCCGGCGATGCGGGTCTTGCCGCCGAGCTGCTCGTAATAGGCGGCCATGGCGCCGGCGCAGGGAATGATGCGGTGGCCGCGCTCGACGACGAGGTCGGGATTGGCGCAGATCATCGGCACTGCGCGCGCCTGAAAATCCAGGAGCATGTCGGTGTAATCCTCGGGCTTCTCGGTCTCATCGTCGAAAAAGCCGGTGCAGACGAGCGATTGCGCCTCGCCGGCCGGCACCCGCTCGACGCCGATGCCTTCGAGAAGCGCCTTGTCGCGCTCGGGCCCGAGCAGAAAGACCGTCTTCGGCCCCTCGGAAATCAGCCCGCGCGTGACGTCGCCCGAGGTAACGATCCGGTCATAGGCGTCGTCGGGCACGCCGATATGACGCAACTGGTCGACGACCTGCCAGGAAAGCCGCGGCGAGTTGGTGATGAGGACGACGGCGAGGCCGCTCTCGCGGGCGGCCTGAAGGGCCGCGGCAGCCTTGGGGAACGGATCGACTCCATTGTGAACGACGCCCCAGACATCACAGAGCACCACATCATAGCGATCCGTGATCTCAGAGAAGGTTTCTATCCGCTTGGCCATTCCAATATCCCGAGTTGCTGCAGTCACCGGTGACATTGCAAAGGCGCAGGAGGATGGCAAGGCATTTTCTTCGTCATCGGCCACCGCAAAGCCTTGTCACGACAATCCGGCGGCCGCCACGGAGGGTTCGGCCGAAATCTCCGGCATTTCTCCGGTCTCTTCACAATTCCGGCACAAAAATTCGTGATTGCTCTCATTGACTCCTTTCGGAGCCATCCCTAAATGCACGTCGCTAGCACTCACCGCAAGGGAGTGCTAGCACCTATCCATGTGGGCCGCTCCGGCCTGCGAATGTCATTCGATCGAGGGATTAGACAATGGCAAGCACCAATTTCCGTCCGCTTCACGACCGCGTCGTCGTTCGTCGCGTCGAGTCCGAAGAGAAGACCAAGGGCGGGATCATCATTCCCGACACCGCCAAGGAAAAGCCGCAGGAAGGCGAAATCGTCGCCGTCGGTTCCGGCGCTCGTGACGAGTCCGGCAAGGTCGTCGCACTCGACGTCAAGGCTGGCGACCGCGTGCTGTTCGGCAAGTGGTCCGGCACCGAAGTCAAGATCAACGGCGAAGACCTTCTGATCATGAAGGAAGCCGACATCATGGGCATCATCGGCTGATTGGCCGATCCGCTTTCCCGAAATGACTGACGGGCCTTGCCCGAACAAATCGAATTCAGGAGTCACAAACATGGCAGCTAAAGAAATCAAGTTTGGCCGCACCGCGCGCGAAAAGATGCTGCGCGGCGTCGACATTCTCGCCGATGCAGTCAAGGTCACGCTCGGCCCGAAGGGTCGCAACGTCATCATCGACAAGTCCTTCGGCGCGCCGCGCATCACCAAGGACGGCGTTTCGGTCGCCAAGGAAATCGAACTCGAAGACAAGTTCGAAAACATGGGCGCCCAGATGGTCCGCGAAGTTGCTTCGAAGACCAACGACATCGCCGGCGACGGCACCACGACTGCAACCGTTCTGGCCCAGGCGATCGTTCGCGAAGGCGCCAAGGCCGTTGCCGCCGGCATGAACCCGATGGACCTGAAGCGCGGCATCGATCTCGCCGTCGCCGAAGTCGTCAAGGATCTCCAGGCCAAGGCCAAGAAGATCAACACCTCGGAAGAAGTCGCACAGGTCGGCACGATCTCGGCAAACGGCGAGCGCCAGGTTGGTCTCGACATTGCCGAAGCCATGCAGAAGGTCGGCAACGAAGGCGTTATCACGGTTGAAGAAGCCAAGACCGCCGAGACCGAACTCGAAGTCGTCGAAGGCATGCAGTTCGACCGCGGCTACCTCAGCCCCTACTTCGTCACCAACCCGGAAAAGATGGTTGCCGACCTCGAAGACGTCTTCATTCTCCTCCACGAGAAGAAGCTCTCGAACCTGCAGTCGATGCTCCCGGTTCTCGAAGCCGTCGTCCAGACCGGCAAGCCGCTCCTCATCATCGCTGAAGACGTCGAAGGCGAAGCCCTTGCAACGCTCGTCGTCAACAAGCTGCGCGGCGGCCTGAAGATTGCTGCCGTCAAGGCTCCTGGCTTCGGCGACCGCCGCAAGGCCATGCTCGAAGACATCGCCATCCTGACGGGCGGCACCGTCATCTCCGAAGACCTCGGCATCAAGCTCGAGAGCGTCACGCTCGACATGCTCGGCCGTGCCAAGAAGGTTTCGATCTCCAAGGAAAACACCACGATCGTCGACGGTTCGGGCGCCAAGTCCGACATCGAAGGCCGTGTTGCCCAGATCAAGGCCCAGATCGAAGAAACCACCTCCGACTACGACCGCGAGAAGCTGCAGGAACGTCTGGCCAAGCTCGCAGGCGGCGTTGCCGTCATCCGCGTCGGCGGCTCGACGGAAGTCGAAGTCAAGGAAAAGAAGGACCGCATCGACGACGCCCTCAACGCGACGCGCGCTGCCGTTCAGGAAGGCATCGTACCGGGCGGCGGCGTTGCCCTGCTGCGCTCCTCCGTCAAGATCACCTCCAAGGGTATCAACGACGACCAGGAAGCCGGCGTCAACATCGTTCGCCGCGCGCTGCAGGCTCCGGCCCGCCAGATCGCTGAGAACGCAGGCGACGAAGCCTCGATCGTTGTCGGCAAGATCCTCGACAAGGATCAGGACAACTGGGGTTACAACGCCCAGACCGGCGAATATGGCGACATGATCGGCATGGGCATCATCGACCCGGTCAAGGTCGTTCGCACCGCCCTGCAGGATGCCGCTTCCGTCGCATCGCTGCTGATCACCACCGAAGCCATGATCGCCGAGCTGCCGAAGAAGGACGCTCCGGCAATGCCGGGCGGCATGGGCGGCATGGGCGGAATGGACATGATGTGATAGGCCAACGGCCTTTCACAGCATCGTCCATGAATCCGCCCATCATCTAAGATGGTTTAGCGCGTCAAGCGCGCTGAACTGGCGGAATGGACATGATGTGATAGGCGAAAGCCTGCACTCATTCCGGCATCCGGAACAGGAAGGGCGGCCCTCGGGTCGCCCTTTTTCTTTGCCTTAGGCTTTGCTCGAAACGATTCGATCCATTGCGCGCGATTTTGTGCCGTGCATCGTATGTGCCGGCGGGCCAAGCTTTCGCGAGGCTTGCGCCGCTGCTTGTTTTTCTCTCGACGTAACATGCGGGCGATCGTCGTCTTGCGGCGATATATCTCCCGCCAAGTGGGGCGAAACGGGGGAAAAGCGCCGAAAATTGAGCTCCCGGCCTCCATTCTCGCCAAGCAGCGCGGGGACGCCGACATCTCCGTCGAAGAGATCTCGATGCGAACGCCCCTTAAAAAGCCGTTGCCGTTTGTGCAAAAGCTCCTATAAATCCGGGCTGCAATTGAAGCGCGCCCGGCGATCATTTTCGCTGTCAGACGAGCGCGGGAAGGCGATGCCAGAATAGTCGGTTTCGAAGGGCTCCGGTTCGGAGGCTCGGATGGCCGCGGCAATGTCGCCGGTATGGGCGCGGGCATTATGCCCGCTGCTGCATAAGCCTGTGTCTAGTGTTTGCCGAGCGTGCGGCGGAGGAGCCGCATGCGAACGAGGGAACGCCCGTGTTCAAGATTGCCAAAGCCAATGCAGCCGTGCCGTTGCTGCCCGGCTCGATGAACGACAACAATCAACAGCACGAGATGCTGGCGCAGTTTTCCGTTTCAGAAAGCTGGACAGGGGATCTGTCGAGCGGCGTGCTCCGTCTCGGCAAGTGGAGCGCCATGCTGCACGGCCTCTCTGCGGAGGAATGCGGACTGCTGAACCTGATACGATGCTACGATTCCGGAGATCGCAGTCGCGTGCTGGAACTGTTCGAACAGGCGGCAACACATTGCTCCTCCTTCTGCTTTTCGACGACGATCATCATGCCGAACGGCTTGCGCCAGCCGCTTTTCTGCATGGGCGAGTCGAACGGGCTCGAAGAGAAATACAGCGGCAGCATGGCCGGCGTCTTCGTCTTTCCGCGCTTCAAGCTCGAAGGCGCGAGGCAGATTACTAACCGGCAATAGAGGCAGGCGGGCGAAATAACGGTCTCCGCGGAAAGCGGTCAGACCGCTGAAAAGCCGGCCATTCTCTTTCGTCATACTTGGACTTGTCCCGACTATCTGCCTCGGCCGACAGGGCACAAGATCCTCGGCACAAGGCCGAGGATAAAGTTGGGCGGGGGAAGCCTAGGGTTGTCATATGTTGAGGCCGCTCCCGAGAGCGGCCTTTGCGCTTTCCGGAACCGTCAGCTACTCCGGCTTGACTGGAATATTCAGCCCCCTGGCGCTGCCCGGGCGGGCGATGCAGCGTTCCAGCCAATCGGAAACGGCGGGGAAACTCGCATAGTCGAGCTCCTCGCGGCCGCCATAGAAGATATCGGCGCCTCGGACCCAGGTGAAGGTGGTGATGTCGGCGATCGTATACTGATCGCCCATGATCCACTGACGGGCCTTCGAGCACGCCGAGCAGCCGTTTGGATTCGTCTCGATAGCGCTCCACCGGATAGGAATTGTTGGCGACCTTGTCGGCGGCGGATTTGTAGAAATGGCCGAACTGACCGAACATCGGGCCGATGCCGGCCATCTGGAAAAACACCCACTGAATGCATTCATAGCGGCCGGCGGCATTCTCAGGAATGAGCCTGCCGGTCTTTTCCGCGAGATAAAGCAGGATGGCGCCGGATTCGAATAGCCCGATCGGTTTGCCGTCCGGCCCGTTCGGATCGATGATTGCCGGAATGCGGCCGTTGGGATTGAGAGATTCGAATTCGGGTGATTTCTGCTCGTTGGCGTCGAAGGAAATATAATGCGGCTCATAGGCGAGGCCGAGTTCCTCGAGGGCAACCGACACCTTTACCCCGTTCGGCGTCTGCAGCGAATAGAGCTGGATGACGTCGGGATTTTTCGCCGGCCATCGCCTCGTGATCGGAAAAGCGGACAGATCTGCCATCTGAGTCTCCATGTTGGGCGCCGACCATAGGAGACGAGGCTCTGGAAAAGCAAGCGAGGGCGTCGTTTCATATTATTGAACGAAGTGTCCCCTTCCGTCTACCTTTGCATAACGAAGGAAATAGGCGAGATAGGGATATCAGAGATCCACAGCGTGTCCGGGGGCACCAAGATCTCCAGAGTCATTCAACGGAGCAACATCCATGTCGAACGCCTTTATCCTGATTGCCCGCATTCTCCTATCTTTCATGTTCGTCCTTTCCGGCTTCATGAAGCTAACCGATCCTGCCGGTACTGCGGGCATGATCGCCGGTGCCGGCCTGCCGGCAGCAACTCTGCTGGCTTATGTCGCAGGCCTTTTCGAACTGCTCGCCGGCCTTGCGGTTCTCACAGGCTTCCAGGTCCGCATTGCCGGCTGGCTGCTCGCGGGCTTCTGTGTCTTCACGGCCGTTGCCTTCCATCTGCCCTACGCAAGTGGCGCGGAACTCGTGAATATTCTCAACCAGATCATGGTCATGAAGAACATCACGCTTGCCGGCGCGTACATCTTGCTCGCCACCGTCGGTGCCGGTGCCTATTCGATTGACGCCCGCCGCGGCGCCTATGCGGCTGCCTGATCCAGCAGATATCCTCCCAGACATGCAGAACCCGCCGTCATTGAATTGACGGCGGGTTTCTTGTGTCTTGACCATTGCAATCAGAGAGCGGCGCGCACCGCTTCGACAATTGCCTGCACGACGGGTTCGTCGGCATGGCTTTCCTTGCGGGCGCGCACCAGGCAGGCCTGTGAATGGAGGATGACGCCGTCCTGGAGCACCTTCAGATGGTTGGCGCGCAGGGTCGAACCGGTGGAGGTGATATCGACGATGATATCGGCCGAGCCGGAGGCCGGCGCGCCCTCGGTGGCGCCGAGGCTCTCGACGATGCGATAAAGCTGGATGCCGTGCTGGCTCGAAAAGAACTGCTGGGTGAGGCGCCAATATTTGGTGGCGATAGCCAGCCGCCGGCCGTGGCGGACGCGGAAATCGGCGGCGACGTCGCCGAGATCGGCCATGGTCTCGACATCCAGCCAGATCTCCGGCACCGCGACGACGACATCCGCCTGGCCGAAGCCGAGGCGGGCACAGAATTCGACGCGTTTGTCGACTTCAGCAAAACCTTCCCGCATCAGATCCTCGCCGGTGACGCCGAAATCGACGGTGCCGTTGCCAAGCTCGCGGGAGATTTCGGAGGCCGAAAGGAAGGCCACTTCGACATCGTCCCAGCCTTCCACGCGGCCGCGATAGGAGCGGTCGTTGCCGACGGCCGTTATCGGCATGCCGGCCCGCTCGAAGATCGCCGAGGCATCGTCCTTCATCCGGCCCTTGGAGGGAAGCGCGATGGTGATGGTCATGCCGCTGCCCTTTCGGTTTCGATGCGGTCGAGCCAGAAGGAAAAGCCGACGGCCGGAATGCGATCGGTTGCGCCGAGGAAGGTCAGGAGCTTATCGAAGCGGCCGCCGCCGGCCAGAACCGCGCTCGATCCCTCTACCGTCACCTCGAAGACGAGACCGGTGTAATAATCGAGCGGCCGTCCGAAGGCGGCGCGATAGTCGAGACAGGAGAGATCGACGCCGGCATCGGCAAGGGCGCCGACGCGGCCGTTGAAGCGGGAGAGCGCATTGCCAAGCTTCAGGCCGGCTGCATCGGCAAAACCGGCCAGCGCCGCCGACGCATTGACGAGCGGGACGTCGAGCGACAAAAACTCTTCCAGCACGTGGAAGGCGGCGTCGTCGAGGCGCGTCTCAGACAGAATGAGCTTTTCCTTGAGCCGCCGGGCAATCTCCAGCGGCGAGCGGCTGGCATTGGTCGAATAGCCAGTCGCCTGCATCTCCTGCTCGAGATGGGCGACCAGCGCCTGCTCGTCGCCTGATGCGACAAGCTTTGCGATATCGTCGTCCAGCCCCGTGACGAATTGCGGGCTGACGAGACCGGCCAGCAGCGCTTCCAGCTGCGTCATGTTGCCGAAGGCATGGATCAGCCGCTTCTGCCAGCCGAGCGGCAGGCCGAGCGCCTGAACGACCGCCTCGAACACCGCCTGGTCGCCGAGCGTCACCGACAGGCGGCGACCCGGCAGCAGGCGAGCGAGAATGCCGGTGGCATCGCCGATGGCGCGGGCATCGGCGCCCGGTATGTTGATATCGCCGAGATCCTCGATACCGGCCTGGTAGAATTCATTGGCGCCGTCGCGGCGCTGGCGGAAGACCTCGCCGAGATAGGCGTAACGCTTCGGCGTGCCGGTCGCAGTCTCGATGTGGCGCAGACAGACCGGAATGGTGAATTCGGGACGCAGGCAGAGGCTGGCGCCGGTTTCACTCTCGGTCATGAAGATACGGCGGCGCAGATCCTCGCCGGCGATATCGAGGAACGGCTCGGCCGGCTGAATGACCGGCGTGTCGATGCGCTCGGCCTTGCGGGCGTCGAATTCGGCGAGCAGGTCGGTGGCAAATTCGGGGAGGTTGATCAGAGGCATTGTGTCGCTCCCGGGAAAAGTCCCCTCCCCAACCCCTCCCCACAGGGGAGAGGGACTAACCCGCGGCCAGGGTCGATGCAAATCGAGAGCGCCGTCATTGAAGCGAACGTTGAGTTAGGCACAGCGGCGCCACGTAATGCCCCTCCCCCCTGTGGGGAGGGGTTGGGGAGGGGACTATTGCGCATTGCCAGCCCTCTTCCGATCCTCCGCCTGCGCGGCAAGGATTTCCCTCACCTTGACCACAAGGTCGGCCTCCGGGACCGTCTCCTGCGCCACACGGGCTTCGCGCCAGCTGGCATTGTCCTCGATCTCGCCGGACAGCCGTTTGCCCTCGATCAGGTCCTTGATCTGCACGACGCCGGTTGCGCGTTCGTCGCCGCCCTGGATGATGGCGACGGGGCAGCCGCGGCGGTCGGCATATTTCAACTGGTTGCCGAACTTCTTCCAGTTGCCCTGGAACATCTCGGCGCGGATGCCGGCGGCGCGCAGTTCCTGCGTCATCTTCTGATAGCGGCCCATCGCCTCGACATCGCCGTCCATGACGGTCACCAGCACCGGCTCGATCACCTCGCTGGCGCCGAGCTTGCCGAGGTTCTTCAGCGCCGTCATAAGCCTGGAGACGCCGATCGAAAAGCCCGTCGCCGGAACCGGCTGGCCCATGAAACGCGAGACCAGGCCATCATAACGGCCGCCGCCGCCGACCGAGCCGAAGACGACCTTCTCGCCCTTCTCGTTGGTGACGTCGAAGCTGAGCTCGGCCTCATAGACCGGGCCGGTATAATATTCGAGGCCGCGCACGACCGACGGATCGATCTTGATGCGGTCTGACTGATAGCCGGCGCTCTTAACCAGCGCGCCGATGAAATTCAGTTCTTCAACGCCTTCGCCGCCCTTCGACGTTCCGGCAACGAGTTCGGCGAGCTGGGCAGCACTTTCGGCATAGTCCTCGATGCCGACGAAGAACAGCACCTTGTCGATCTGCGCCTGATCGAGGCCGGCGCCCTTGGTGAAGTCGCCGGATTCATCCTTGCGGCCGGGGCCGAGCAGCAGGGCGACACCTTCGGGGCCGAACTTGTCGAGCTTGTCGATGGCGCGCAGCACGTTGAGCCGCTGGCCGGCCTTGTCGTCGCCGCCGAGGCCGATCGCCTCGAGCACGCCGTCCAGAACCTTGCGGTTGTTGACACGGATGACGTAGTCGCCGCGCCTGATGCCGAGGGCCTCCAGCGTATCGGCCATCATCATGCACATTTCGGCATCGGCCTGAACGCCCGGCGCGCCGACCGTATCGGCATCGAACTGCATGAATTGGCGAAAACGGCCGGGGCCCGGCTTCTCGTTGCGGAAGACGTAACCGGCGCGATAGGTGCGATAGGGAAGCTGGATCTCGTTGAAATTCTCGGCGACATGGCGGGCAAGCGGCGCCGTCAGGTCGTAACGCAGCGACATCCACTGCTCGTCGTCATCCTGCAGCGAGAAAACGCCCTCGTTCGGCCGGTCGCTATCGGGCAGGAACTTGCCGAGCGCATCGGTATATTCGAACAGCGGCGTTTCCACGGGGTCGAAACCGTAATGCTCATAGACTTCCCGGATCTTTGCCGTCATCTCGTTGACGGCGCGGATATCGCCGGCCGCCCGGTCGACGAAGCCGCGCGGCAGGCGGGCCTTAAGCTTTTGCGGTTTCTTCTGCTTGTCGTTCATTTCCGGGATTTCCGCTGGCTGTGACAGTGGCGGTGTCCTAGCGGATTGGACGGGGAGCGGCAAGGGCGCAGGGGTCTTGATGTCGCGGCCAGAATCGATTGAACGAGGGTATCCATCCGAAATGCGGGATATGCATCATGATCGCTGAAGCGCTTCTCTATGCCGCGACATGGCCGCTGACCGACAAGCCGCATCGAAAGTTCGTCCGCTATTCCGTCAATCTCTGGTCGCGGGCCGGGCGATGTGCCGCCGAATGGGCCGAACATGAAGAGATGAGCCGGAATGCGATCCGTGCGGCGACGGCCGATCTCAGGCAGAAGCGGACAGCCGTCGTGCTCGGCTCCGGCCTGCTGCGCGACGTACCGATCGAGGCGCTGGCCCGCGATTTCGACACCGTCATTCTGGTCGACCTCGTTCATCTCGCCTCGGTGCGCCTGTGGCTGTCGGCCAAAGCCTATCGCAATATCCGGCTGATCGAGCGCGATCTTTCCGGCTATGACGATCTGGCCGCCGGCAGAGAGCCCGAACCGCTCGGCTTCCTGCGCTCGGTGCCCTATCTCGATTTCGTGGTTTCGGCCAACCTCCTGTCGCAGATCGGCCGGGGCGTGAAACGGCGCTACGAAGCCGAGGACGGCCGCATGCCTGCCGATACAGTCGAAAGGCTGATCTCGGCGCATCTGACCGGCCTTTCGGGTCTAGCCTGCCGCCATTGCCTGGTGACCGACATCGCCTATGCCGTCATCGAGCGCAACGGCAGGACGCATGAGGAGGCCGACCTGCTGCACGGCGTTTCGCCGCCGCCGGCGAAGGCCATCTGGACATGGCCGGTCGCGCCGCTCGGCGAGAAGAGCCGTGATTACCGGATCGAGCATAAGGTCATGGCCGCATGGTGAGACACCAGACCGCGACAAGCCAACGGATATGAGCAAGCCGATGGACAGTCACGACGCGGCAAGCCACGCCTTCATTAAGGCGAATGCCAAGATGCATAAGGATATGATGATCGAATATAGCGGCGACGCCGATGTGGATTTCGTCCGCGGCATGATCCCGCACCATCAGGGCGCGATCGACATGGCAAAGATCGAGCTTCAATACGGCAAGGATCCGGAAATCCGCAAGCTCGCCGAAGCCGTGATCAAGGCGCAGGAGGCCGAGATCGCCGAAATGAATGCCTGATTGAAGGCCGGCGGCAAGTAGTCGATCGCTCGCGAAAGGGGAACGCGGAGCTGGCGTTCCCAGACTGCTGATAAAGTCGGCCACTCCTCTTTCGTCATGCTCGGCCTTGTCCCGAGCATCTGCAACAGGGTAGCAGATCCTCGGCACAAGGCCACTGCTGTCCGGTTTAAATTCGTCACCATTGGAGGCTCATCTGGTGGAGATGGTGTGGCGGAGTGGCGGTGGGTTGCAGCAGGCGGTCGATCCTGCGGCGGTGCATGAGATTGGCGCGCACCAG
>NZ_LYPL01000001.1 GCF_001662075.1 Rhizobium bangladeshense | reverse complement strand
ACGTTGATAGGCCGGGTGTGGAAGTGCGGCAACGCATGAAGCTTACCGGTACTAATAGCTCGATCGGCTTGATCGTTCTCATTGACCATGCTCATCACAAGGCGAACACGCTAGTGTTCGTCCTGACCCGGCGACCGCAAAGCGGTCGTCCGGACAGGGCGAATGCAGCGCATTCGTCCCGACAGAGCAAAGGCGTCAGCCTTTGCGACGGGCCCGGCAAACACGTAAGTGTTTGTCCGGTTTGAGCCTTTGACGTGTTCAAAGACAAAACAGGCTAACGCCTGCCAGCTTCTCAAACAAAGTTGCGCTTTGCCGACCTGGTGGTTATGGCGGGGTGGCTGCACCCGTTCCCTTTCCGAACACGGCCGTGAAACGCCCCTGCGCCCATGGTACTTCGTCTTAAGACGCGGGAGAGTAGGTCGCTGCCAGGTCTGCAAATCGCAACTCGATAAAACAAATCTTCTCAATCACAAACTACGGCCCAAAGCCGATACAAAAGGGCCGCCCATAAAGCGGCCCTTCGTGTTACAATATCCCGCGGGGTGGAGCAGCCCGGTAGCTCGTCAGGCTCATAACCTGAAGGCCGCAGGTTCAAATCCTGCCCCCGCAACCAAACTCCTCAATAGACAATACTCAAAAAGCCCGCCTCGTGCGGGCTTTTGTGATTCCAGAACACATCAGAGCGAGCACTCAGTCCCAAAGGACCGGGTTCCGATCCCCCACCTCCAGCGCATTCCGTGCCAGGAATTCCGCGGCCTGGACCGTCTCCAGAGCGTTCGCTGCCTCCCTGAAATATGGCAGCGTTTGCCAGAGCGCGCGATCGCCGACAATGTAGAAGCGGCGTTTGGCGCGCGTTAGCGCCACGTTCAAGAGGTTTGGCTTGGAGGCGGCCCAGCCGGCCGCTCCGCGATGATCGGCATCGGCGCCGAGCACCATGAAAACGATATCCTCTTCCTTGCCCTGGAACGTATGTACGGTGCCGATCCGTTCCTGAAGCCACTTCTGCAGTTTTGGTGGAGATGCGCCCGTATATCCGTCCTGGTCGGTCCATCGCGCGTGGGCCAAAGCCCGTCTCAGATTGTTCTTCACCTCCTTGAACGGCGAGATGATGTAGAGATAAGGCAATGCACCGGACCGGCGGTAGGTCGCGGCGAGGAGATCGACGATGAAGTCCGTCTGCTCCGCAACGGCCTGTTTGCCCGACACCTTGCCCCTGACGTCGATCCAAGCGCTATCGCCATAGAAGGGCGGCGCGTCGCCGGCTGGCCGGCGCTCTGCCAACCCGAAGATCATCTTGTTCTGATAAGCGATCTGGTTGGCGAGGCTGAACATCGGATCGATGCAGCGTCGATGCACTCTGAGAGGGCTGCCGATCCAGAGCCCGTCTGCTTCCTCGTCTTGAAGCGTTGTTCCGTAGCGATTGGCGGCATCGGCCAGCATCTGCACCGACACCCTGTTCGGCGAATATTGCCCTTGTGCCGTGTGCGGTGAGAGAGCCGAAGCGGCGCCAATCAGTGCACTCGGAAGGGTAAAGACGGGTTCGATCTGCTGGGGATCGCCGATCACCATGACGCGGCGCGCCCGCAACAAAGCCCCTACGGCCGCCTGCGGCACGGCCTGGCCGGCCTCATCGATGAAGAGCCAGCCGATCGAGCCGGCTTCGAGACCGCGGAACTGCCCGGCGAAGGAGGCGAATGTCGTCGAGACGATGGGAACGACCATGAAGAGGCTTTGCCAGATCGATGCAATATGCTTGTCATCGACGGGATTGTTGTTGGAAAGCAGCTTGCTGATGGCAACGATGTTTCCGCCGAAACCGCCGCCCTTCCGGCCGACGTCAGCCAGCCACGCTTCATGCAGCGTCAACGCTGCTTCGAACAATGCCGAACGCAGAGCCGCCAGTTCGTCCTGATGCCAGAGGCCGTCAATCTGCACCTGATCGCCGTCCAGGTCGGCAAGGCGCTCCGGTGCGGCGGGATGATCGAGAATTTCTCCCAGCCGCTCGAGTTCTTCTGTCTTCGCAAACCAGATTTTCCGTCGTGACCGCAATGCCCGTTCGGCGTGGTCATGCGCCCGTAAAGTGCGTTCCAGCGCCGGTTTATCCGTCTTCGCAAGCTGATCCTCGCATTCTGCCAGCGCCTTGCGCAGCTCCAATTGCTTGCGCGCATTGGCGACGACCTCTTGCCGATGCTGCCGGGCAGGGTTGGTCGCGAGCACTCTCTTCCATCGCGCCGGAGCGCTGCGGTCGAGCAGCTGTTCCTCTTCCTTCAAAGAAGACAAACTGTCCTTGATACGGCCGATTTCGGCCGCAATCTCGTCGCACCGGTTCTGCGCATGGCGACGGTCGTCAGCGGCGGCGGCCAGCTTTTCAAGCGGTTCGCGGCAGAATGCTTCCTGCGTAACATGCGCGATTTCATGACGGAGATCGGCATAGCGCGCATATTGGCCGATCTTGTCGCGAACCACGTCGTCGGCGGCATGAAAGGCGGCCGATGCTTCGGCGAAGGTCGGCCCCTGATAGCTCTTCAGCCATTCCCAGATGGTCTGCGGTTTCTCGGCGCCCGACCAGCCGGGCTTCGGCCTGTCGGTGATTTCCATGAAGGCGAAACGTTCCTTGAATGCTCGACGGTTCCTGGAATTGCCGAGCACACAGGCGATCAATCCCCACGGGCGATCGCCGTCGGAGAGTTTGATCACGCCCCCATTGTCCTTCTGGCAGGCAATTTTATGGGCGACCGTCTGCAGATAGCGGAAGGAAGACGTCTTCGAAATCGAGCTCTGCTTGGGAAGGTCGCGCGAAATATTCTCGACGGCGGCATTGTTGGAGGACGCGACGATCATTTCGAATCCGGCGAGCGCCGGGATCAGCGCCGATATCGAGGCAGTGCTGCGGTCGGCAAAAGTGACGCGGCGCGGCGCGCCGTCAAAGGCATCGCGTGCCGTCTCGAGGCCGCCCAAGATCCGGGCCCGCCGAACGATATTATCCGCGAACATGTCGCGCAGCAGGGTCGTCTTTCCGGTGCCGGGCGGACCGTTGACCGAGAACAGTCCGGTTTCCGAGCGGTCGCCAATGGCCGAATTGATCGCGAACTGCTGCATGAGGCTCATGGCGAGGTGAGGTTCGCTCAGCCAGCGTCCGCGGTTGAGATTGGCGGGATGCAGGGCCCGAACGATGGCGAGGCGCCCATCTTGCGAATAGAGGTCGACCCGCTTTTCATCGGCCAGCGGGGTGAGATATCGCCTGAGCGGCTCTGGGACATTGCCCTGCTTGACGCAGATCAAAGCCCGTTCGATGTCTTCGACGAAGAAGCTGTTCAGGATGCCAATGTCTTCTTCACCATCTGTACTCTCGTCTTCCTCATCGTTGGCATTGGGGGCATGGTCCTCCGGTTGGGGTTGTAGGGAGATGAGATCGGGTCGCTCCGCCCTGTCACGGTAGCGTATTTCGACGGCGGCGATGGGCCTTTCCTGGCGCGAGACAAAGCTCGCCCAATCGCAGAGCAATTCATGCAGCGCCAGGATTTCGGCGGCATCGATCGGCTGATCGGTGCCGACCTCGAAGGCTGAAGATGTCAGCTGTCGCTGTGCCCGAAAGTTTTGAAGCAATTCCGACAGCTGCCGTTTGCTGTCGGCAAACGCCTCATGGCTGAGTGAGGCGAGCCCGGATTTCTGCACGCGGCCGAGAGCCCATGGAAGCGTGGAAACCGCAAAGGTTTCGAACATCGGCTGTCCCAGCGGCGTGAGCTGCAGGCTGGCAAAGCAGGTATCGCCATCGAGATCGCCGCGTTCGGCATCCTCGTACTCGGCAATATCGGCCGCAGCGCGGTCGAAGTGCCGGCGGGTATCGGCAATTTCGGATTTGCTGAAAACGCCGAGGAACAATGTAAAGCCGGTAATCTGCTTCTCCTCGGGTATAACAGGACGGCTGAGTGCCGCGCCATCCTGCAACAGCGTTTTTGCATGCAGCCAGAAAACGGTCCGTCCTTCCGCTGAGACGAGCCGACCGGAGAGATCGTAAGGTATGAAAAACTCGATTTTGTGCCAGAAATCGAGAATGGCCAGAAGCCGTTCCCGTTCCGCCCTGTCTGCATCGGTCCGCATGACTTCTCACTGAGGAGTTGCTAAGTGGCTCTCGCCTCTTTTAGCAACGATTGCAGCTCAAAATCAAAGAGCATGGTGATTGGGCGCCAGGCCGAACGCGATGAGAGCCGCAAAGCGCGTCCACGCAGGCGCGGGTCGAAGGCGTTGAAGGGCAGCGCTGGCCTTGGCGGCATAATTGAGGGCGGCCGGATCGTTCAAGTGCACCTGCTCATCGCGGCGAAGATCGCCTCGGCTGGCGAAGATGATATAAATATGACAATTTGTACTGGAATATTACATTCATCCGATTATCTATAGTGAAAGCAAATATAACCCTGCAGTACATAGTCTACCAAAATACAACCGAAGCGTAGTAGCGTATCGTTTTTCGCCCCCGAAAACTAATCACTTTGGGCCATTTCCTTCCTTCTCAATCCGTATTAACATAATTAAGAAATGTCTAAAGAAGAGGGCGGTGACATCAAGGGGGCGGCATTTCATACTATCTTCTACCCGCCATCGCTTCACGTTTGAGTAAAGTGTAACGCTAGGGGAGGCGTATATGTTCATGACAGGCTCAGGAATGGAGAATACCGACCAGGCAAGAAAGTCTAGTCCTTCCGGAGATACTATCCTTGTAGTTGCCAAGGCGGATCTGTTTTCAGAATGCATGGTAGAAGCGCTGGCGAAGAAATTCCCGAACTGCGATGTGCCAAGCTTAGCAAATACGAAGCCGATGCTGGAAAAGGATACCAGCGATCTAAAGCTCGTTTTATTCTACCATATACCTCAGCCTGAGCTTCAGGACGCATTGAAGGCGGTACGGGAAAATCACCCGGAAACCTCGATCGGACTCGTTGTCGAGGCCATCGACATGCTGGAACCCTATGTCAGCCGGTTGGTGGAGGCAAGGATCATCGACGGCGTCCTGCCGCTCAATCTTCGGCTTGATGTCTTCATGGCCGCTGTGGATCTGCTGATGAAGGGCGGGGAGCATTTTCCCTCGGCACTTCTTAACCGTCTCGCCAACAAAAGCCCCCAGCTGGAGCCTTCGCTTTATCAAACGAAATCGGTCGATGCCGCGCGCAACAATGCGCTCAAGCTGAGGCGCGACAGCATTTCCGCTTTGACGACCCGCGAGGTTCAGATCCTGGATCTCATCTGCAAGGGGACACAAAACAAGATCATCGCTGACAAGCTGCATCTTTCCGAAAACACGGTGAAGGTTCACGTCCGCAACATCTACAAGAAGATGAACGTCCGAAACCGCACTGAGGCAGCGTCCCGCTTCTTCAACGACCATCCGGTCGGCGATGACGAGATGTCGAGCCGCTGGCGCAATTGATCTGCAGCACGCAACGTCTGTTCAGGCGCGCAAGGGACGCCGCAGCAGGTTGAACTGCCGGATAATTTTATCCTTGCATCGAAGTCGATAGGATTTGTTTCAGATCGACGGACGCGCAAAGCAGCGCGACTTCTGCCCGAAGCCGCTCGGAGAGCAGATATACGGGGCGGACCCGTGATAGGCGACGACGCGGGCAGGTGCCGCGGCCGGCCGCACGGCCCGGTTTTCCGGGTAGGCGTATGCCTTCGAGACACGTGGGGTCTCGACGACGACGACATTCTTTTTCGCGACGGCGGCTATGTCGTCGTTAACGACCGCACAGGCCGTCGGTCCGACCGCAAGAAGCGTCGTTCCCCAGGCAAACATCGCAAAATGAAATAGATGCCAGCCTTTCGGCTGCGCTGCAGCGTGTTTTTTCGACATGGCCAATCCCCTCGCATATGGCGCTCCCGGATGCAAGACCGGTCGCGCAGTTACGCGCGGCCAGCCCTTCAATTCTTTTGTACCCGTTCTTGATTGACCGAAGCTTGAGTGATGCCTGTATACCCGTTCTACGTGAAAAAAAGACATAAAATGATTAATTATTTGTTATTTGAAAGAACAATTGTGTAATTATTTTGGATTGAAAGTCTTTTTGAAGTTGACCTTGCTAACAATCGTCTTATCATTCGAATAGTAAGCCATATATCCGAAGAATAACTATAAAGTTATTCAAGTTGAGATACTCAAGTAAATGAATATCCGACCGGATAATGGAGGCACGCAGCGCCTGAATAAATCAAAAGACTAAAACATGGGAAGGAGTTTGTAATGCGTAGTTTCGTTCCCGGCGAAGGTTATTCTGAAGTAAAAGGCGTGCCGGTGCTCAAGAATCTTGGCACTGCTCTTGTCAATGGCGGGGCCGGTTTTCTTGGCTCGCATCTCTGCGAAAGGCTTCTGCTACGCGGCCACAGCGTCATATGCCTGGATAATTTTTCGACCGGCCGCCGTGTGAATGTCGATCATCTCCTGTCGAACCCCCGTTTTCGCATCATCGAGCACGATGTCCGGCAGCCCTTCGATATCGAAGCGTCGCTCATCTTCAATTTCGCCTCGCCCGCCTCTCCGCCCGATTATCAGCGGGATCCGGTCGGCACATTGCTCACCAATGTGCTCGGCGCCGTCAACACCCTGGACTGCGCGCGAAAGACCGGCGCGACCGTCGTTCAATCGTCGACCTCGGAGGTTTATGGCGATCCGAACCAGAGCCCGCAGCGCGAAACCTATTGCGGCAACGTCAACCCGATCGGGCCGCGCGCCTGTTACGACGAAGGCAAGCGCAGCGCCGAAACCCTGTTCTTCGACTACCACAGGACTCATGGCGTCGACATCAAGGTCGGCCGCATCTTCAACACCTATGGACCGCGTATGCGCCTGGATGACGGCCGGGTGGTCTCCAATTTCATCGTGCAGGCTCTGCGCAACGCCGACCTGACGATCTACGGCGACGGCCAGCAGACCCGCTCCTTCTGCTATGTCGACGATCTCGTTGAAGGTTTCCTGCGTTTCTCGGCATCCGGCAGCGCCTGCCACGGCCCGATCAATCTCGGCAACCCCGGCGAATTCACCGTCCGGCGCCTGGCGGAAATCATCCGCGACCTCACGAATTCGCGTTCCCGCATCGTTCACCTGCCTGCTGTCGTCGACGATCCGCGCCAGCGGCGGCCGGATATTTCCCGGGCGATGACCGAGCTGGGATGGCAACCTCACATCGAGCTCGAAGCCGGCCTGGCGCGCACCGTCGAATATTTCGACGGCCTGCTTGCCCGGACAGAGAAGGCGGAGGCCGTATGAGATGCCCCGCTACATTCTCGTCACCGGCGGTGCCGGTTTCATAGGCAGTCATATCTGCAAAGCGCTCTCGCGCGCCGGCATGATCCCGGTTACCTACGACAACCTGTCGACGGGACATGCCGACAGCGTCCGCTGGGGCCCGCTCATCCGCGGTGAACTCGGCGATGCGATGGCGCTGCGCCGGACGATGGCCGAATTTTCGCCCGATTGCGTTATCCATTGCGGCGCCAACGCCTATGTCGGCGAATCCGTCGAGATGCCGAGAAAATACTACCGCAACAACGTCGTCGGCAGCCTCACGCTGCTCGAAGCCTGCCTCGATCAGGATATCGACCGGATCGTCTTTTCGAGCAGCTGCGCCACCTATGGCGTTCCCGCCTCCTTGCCGATACGGGAGGAAACCCCGCAGCAGCCGGTCAATCCTTATGGCCGCACCAAGCTGATCTTCGAGATGGCGCTCGAGGATTTTGCCGCCGCCTATGGCATCCGCTTCGCCGCACTCCGCTATTTCAACGCCGCCGGCGCCGATCCGGATGGCGAGCTAGCCGAGCGTCACGAGCCCGAGACCCATCTCATTCCTCGCGCCCTGCTCGCTGCCGCCGGCAGGCTGGATCGGCTCGATATCTTCGGCACCGACTATTCGACCGCGGACGGAACCTGCGTTCGCGACTATATCCATGTGAGCGATCTCGCGCAGGCGCATTTGGCCGCCGTCAATCACCTGATGGCGGGCGGCGGCTCGCTCAGCGTCAATCTCGGTTCCGGCCGGGGCACCTCGGTGCGCGAGATCCTTGTAGCCATCCATCGCACGACGGGCCGTGAAGTGCCGGTCCGCTACCGCTCCCGCCGTGCCGGCGATCCGCCGATCCTTTTTGCCAACACGGCAAGGGCGAAAGCGGAACTCGGCTTCGCGCCGGCACTCTCGGATATCGATACGATCATCCGCACCGCCGGCCCCACCTTCGGGCTCGAGGTGACGGCATGAGCGACGCTTCGCACATCGGCTATGGCCTCGCGCCTGCGAAAACCGCCGCCGCCGAAGCATTCGATCCTGTTTTCACCGGCCGCAGACGCGTCGCCTATGGCTTCGGCATCCTCTGCTGGCTGGCCGCGCTTGGGTTTTTCTGGATCTGGTGGTGCCAGTCCGCCCATATCATTTCCTGGGCTGCGTTCGTGCTCATCACCGCCGTGCTCGCCTGGATCACGCTCGTCCCGGCCTATTTCATCCTGATCTTCCTCGATGCCAGGACGATCAGTTCGCGTGCACGGCTGCCGGAGGGGCGTGTGGCGATGGTCGTCACCAAGGCGCCGTCCGAGCCCTTTGCCGTCGTCCGCGCCACGCTGCAGGCGATGCTCGATCAGATCGGCGTCGAGTTCGACGTCTGGCTGGCCGACGAGGATCCTTCGGAGGAAACCAGACGCTGGTGCGCCGAGCACGGCGTGCTGATCTCCACCCGAAAGGGCGTGGCGGAATATCACCGCACGACCTGGCCGCGCCGGACCCGGTGCAAGGAAGGCAATCTTGCCTATTTCTACGACCATTTCGGCTATGCGCGTTACGATTTCGTCGCCCAGTTCGACGCCGATCATGTACCGACGCCGACTTATCTGCGGGAAGTCCTGCGCCCGTTTGCCGATCCCGGCATCGGCTACGTCTCCGCGCCCAGCATCTGCGATGCGAATGCGGCGGCAAGCTGGGCGGCGCGCGGAAGGCTTTACGCGGAGGCGAGTCTGCACGGTTCGCTGCAGACCGGTTACAACAATGGCTGGGCGCCGCTTTGCATCGGCTCCCACTATGCCGTTCGCACCTCAGCCCTTCGTGAGATCGGCGGCCTCGGCCCCGAACTTGCCGAAGATCATTCTACGACGCTGATGATGAATGCCGGCGGCTGGCGCGGTGTCCATGCCGTCGATGCGATCGCTCACGGCGACGGTCCGGCGAACTTCGTCGATCTCGCCGTCCAGGAATTTCAATGGTCGCGCAGCCTCGTCACCATCCTGCTGCAATATTCCCGCCGCTACGTCACCCATCTGCCCTGGCATCTGAAATTCCAGTTCGTGTTTTCGCAGCTGTGGTACCCGCTTTTCTCCGCCATCATGGCCGTGATGTTCCTGCTGCCGGTTGCCGCTTTGCTGACGGGCGATGTCTTCGTCGACGTAACCTATCCGGATTTCCTGCTGCATTTCGCGCCGATATCGATCGTGCTGACGCTGTTTGCCTTCTTCTGGCGGGCAACGGGAACCTTCAGACCGCACGATGCGAAACTGTTCGGCTGGGAAGGGCTTGCCTTCATCTTCCTGCGTTGGCCGTGGTCGCTCGCCGGCAGCCTCGCAGCTGTTCGCGACCATGTCTGCGGCTCTTTCGTCGACTTTCGCATCACGCCGAAAGGCCGGCAGGAGCAGCAGTCTTTGCCGCTGCGCATCGTCGCGCCCTATATCGGCCTAGCCGGCCTTTGCGCCGTCGCCATGGTGTTTGCCAACGACGCGGCCGCCGCCCAGGGCTTTTATATATTCGCCGCGATAAATCTCATGATCTATCTGCTGCTGACGGTGCTGATCGTCCTTCGCCACGCAATCGAGAACGGTCTGCCGCTGCTGCCGCGGTCACGCGGCCTGTGGCTGGCGACGGCGACGGGGCTTGCGATCTGCGTCACAGGCGGCATGCAGGCCGGCGGCCATGGGCTGCGCAGTCTCGAAGCCCTCGCGCACGGTCAGACTGTCATCAGTTTCAGCCAATCGCAATTTGCCGTGGCCGGAGCCGGTCTGGGCGGCGGCAAAACCCGGACCGTGAAGTTCCGCATCAGATGGAATGGGTTCGGACGCACGGGACGCGACGAACAAGGTGTTTGAGCCGGGGAAACCGGCCAGCGTCGAGGAGGAGAATGTAATGCGTATCGGATCGAGACTATATGGGGCGGCCCTGGCTCTCAGCCTGTGCCTGTCATTCGCGGCGCAGGGCGCCGAGACCGCAAAGAAGAATGAGCCGACGCCGCTCACCGCCTATGAGCTCTACCGGATCTACGGCGACAGGACCTGGACCTGGGATACCGGCGGCGGCCGCTTCATCGAGGATGGCCGGCGGTTTGTCGCCTGGGTGAACGACAAGGGCAAGCAGTCCTTCGCCGAAGGCAAATGGATTGTCGACGACCTCGGCCAGCTCTGCATGCGTGCCATCTGGACGAATGCCGAGGGTGCAGCGCGCGCCAGCACCTGTTTCGGTCACCGCAGGATCGGCAACACGATTTATCAGCGGCGCCAGCCGAACGGCAACTGGTATGTCTTTCGGCATGCATCGGTGCACCGGGACGACGAATTCCGCAAGCTTGTTGCCGCGGACACCGTCAGCGCCAAGGCACGCGATCTGAAGCAACTCCTGTCGGACCAGGAACTTGCCCGAAAAGGAGGGTGAGCCATGAAGACGCTGATGAAAAACCACCTCTCGACCGTCGCGATCGCATTGCTGCTATTGTGTGCGACGGATTTGCCCGGCCGAAGCGAAATGCAATATGCGGGCATCGCCCCGAACCAGACATCCAGCATACGAACGATCATCGATAAACGCCCGGTGGTTCATGCCGACGGCATCAAGTTCGGCGCCTATGACCCGCATGGGGATTTCGGCGCTCAGACCAATGTCTCGACCGAGGCCCTGTTCCTGCCATGGGAAGATGTCGACCTGGAGACGCTGCGTATCGCTGATGCCTATGCGCAGGCCAGAGGCCGCCACCTGCTGATCACGGTGGAGCCGTGGTCCTGGGACGTCGACTGGCGGCTGACCTCCGAAGAGCTTCGCCGCAAGGTGCTGCGGGGCGATTACGACGTCAACATGCGGGCAATCGCGCAGATGATCTCGCAGCTGAAGAGCCCTGTGATCGTCCGTTGGGGCCAGGAGATGGAGGACAAGTCAGGTCGGTTTTCGTGGTCCGGCTGGAACCCGCAGGACTATATCACCGCCTACAAACGGATGATGGATATCGTCCGCGACGAGGCGCCCGGCACCGAGCTCATGTGGTCGCCGAAGGGAGAACCCGGCCTTGATGCCTATTATCCCGGCGACGATTACGTCGATCTTGTCGGCCTCTCGGTTTTCGGTCTCCAGCGCTACGACGAGCTTGCCTACAACAAGCACCGGACCTTTTCGGAAGCGCTGAGGCAGGGTTATGATCTCGTCGCCGGCTATGGAAAGCCCATCTGGGTCGCAGAGCTCGGTTATGAAGGCAGCGACGCCTATATGAAACCCTGGATCGAAACCGCGACGCTGAAACAGAGCGCCTTCCCGAACCTTCAGGAAGTCGTCTATTTCAATGACCGCGACGTGCACGCTTGGCCCTTTAATCTCGGCCGGCCGGACTGGCGCGTAGTCGAAAGCCTGGCAGCCAACTGAAAGGCATCTGAAGCGCACTCCATAAGATCGCAACGCGCTTCAGTCCGAGAAACAGAAAGGCCCGCTGGGCTTTTGCGGGCCTCTCCTCTCATATTCGGCAGCCGATCATCCCTTGAGCGTTGCCTTACCCTCTTCGACGAGCCGGGTCGCCGCATCGGCGGGCGAGGTCCGTTCGAAGGCGAGTTCGTCGCAAATCGGGCGCAGCACGCGCTGGTCGAATTGGGTTGCACCCATCGGCACCGGCCGCGGATATTCCCCGACCTGATCCTTGAGCATGTTGACGTATTTGACCGTTTCCTGTTCGGTCGGGTTCAGCTGCGGCAGGATGGCCTCACGCACGGTCGGCGACATCGGCACGCCGCGCTCGACGCCGAGAATCTTGCCGGCCTCGATGTCGTTGACGAAGAAATCGATGAATTTCGCGGCCGCTTCGCCGTTCTTCGTCGTGGCGCCGACACTCCAGATCAGCGCAGGGCGGTAGTAGTGGCCCGACGGCCCGCCTTTCTTTTCGCGCGGCAGCATGGTGATACCGAGCTTGTTCTTGATGATCAGCTGATAGCCGATCATCTGGTTGGAATAGGCCATGCCGATGACCGACTTGCCGAGACCAAGCGCATTGGTGTCGATGGTGTTCTGGTCGAGCGTCTGGACGTCGGCAGCAACAGTGCCCCCGGCCTTGCGCAGCTTCTCCCAGTAGTCGAACCATTCCGTGGCATCGTCGGCCGTGAAGCCGAGTCCGACCCCTTCCTTTGCAAAGAGGCTCTTGCCGCGCTGACGCAGCCAGGCGTCGAACACATAGGCGTAGCGTGCCGCATAGGGGCCGCCGCCCTTGCCGGAGGCCTTTGCGAGTTCTACGGCGAGCTTGGCATATTCATCCCAGGTGAGGTCGATGGTCGGCAGCGGAATGCCCGCCTTTTCGAATTCGACCGTGTCGAAGAACATCGAGAACGAGTTGAGGCCGAGGCCGACACCATAGAGCTTGCCGTCGATGGTCGTCAATTTCAGCATGTCGGCGCCGAAGCTGTCGACCTTGAGCGTCGAGGGGACGAATTCGTCGAGCGGCAGGCAGGCGCCGCGCTTGGAATAGTCGGAGATTGTTCCCGGCTCGAGCTGCAAAACATCTGGAATGGCCCGGCCGGCCATCTGCGTGGCGAGCTTCGTCCAGTAGTCTTCGCCGGAAAGCGATTCGCCGACGATCGTGACGCCAGGTGTCTTCGACTGATAGAGCTTGGCGACATCGAGCGTGCGTTTGGCGCGGTCGTTGGAGCCCCACCACATGGCGCGGAGCTGCGTGCCCTCGGCAAAGGCCGGAATCGCGCTTCCCACGCCAAAGGCAAGGCCGGCAGCTGCACCGGCTGAACCCATCAAAAATGAACGGCGATTAACCTGCATGAAATCCTCCCTTGTCCCACCATGTCCGCCGCCATCCTCCATGGCGTCGTCGGACATTTTCGGGAGACAGGTTACGCAAAAAAAAATTCTTTGCAAGAAATAACGTTTATATTGCAAATTTGCATTACTTGCATAAGGTTTGCCTATGAGCGATGAAAAAGTAAAACGGCTGCGACAGGCCGACATAGCCACATTGGCGGGCGTCTCCGTCTCGACGGTGTCGCGCGTACTCGCCAACGAACCGGGGATCAGCGAAACCGTCCGGCGGCAGATCCTGAAAGTGGCGGCCGAGCACGGTTATCCGGTCAAACCTACCGCCGAAGCTGTTGCCGGCGGGCTGGCGCTGATTGCCAGCGACGGCGTTACGGGCGGGCTCAGCGTCTTTTATGAAGCGATTGTCGACGGCTTGCGCACTGGAGCGTCGGAAGCGGGCATGCCCTTCGAAATTCGGCTGGTCCGGGAGGACCGGATCACGCCGGATGCGGTGCGCGACTATATGCGGGCCGCGGGGGCCGAGGGCCTTTTTCTCGTCGGTCTCGATCCCAACGGACCCCTGCGCGACTGGCTGCGGGCCACCACGACGCCGACCGTGCTTGTCAATGGCACTGATCCCAGGATGCAGTTCGATGGTGTTTCGCCGGCTAATTTCTTCGGCGCCTACGAGGCGACCAGCCGGCTGACGAGGGCTGGTCATCGCCGCATCCTGCATCTGAGCGGCTCCCACCGCCATACGATCCGGGAGCGCATTCGCGGTTTCGAGGCGGCGATTGCCGCTGTTCCCGGCGCCGAAGGTCGTTTCGTAGCCATGACGCTGCAGGGCAGCGCCAGCCGCGAGGCCCATGAACGCACGGCGGCGATCCTCGCCGAGAATGCCGGTTTTACCGCCGCCTTCTGCATGAATGATTTCATCGCCGTCGGCGTGCTCGAGGCTGTCATCGAAGCGGGCCTGCGTGTGCCTGAGGATTTCGCGATCGTCGGTTTCGATGATCTGCCCTGTGCGCTGATGACCAATCCGCAGCTCTCCACCATGCGCGTCGACCGCGCCGCCCTCGGGCGCGAAGCCGTTTCGCTGATGCTGTCCCGTTTCCGCAACAGGACGGCGCCGGCGCGCCACATCTGCCAGGCTGTCGTTCCCGTTGCAGGAGGGACTGTCGTGAACGTCGAAACTCGTGAGTGATCCGATGACCTATGATCCCGCCAGCGCCAATCCGCTTGCCGGCAATCCGCTCGAAACCCGCACCGATATGAGCCGAGCCCTGCTCGATCTCTTCGATCCGCTGCTTGCCTGTTTTTCGAAAGGCAATGCCCGCGTCAGACTGAGCGGTGCCGCCGCGCATTTCGACCGGGCGGCGGCCGATCTTGAAGGTTTTGCGCGCCCGCTCTGGGGTTTGGCGCCGCTTGGCGCCGGCAATGGAGACTTCGCCCACTGGCATCGTTTTGCCGAAGGCCTCGCAAACGGCACCGACCCCGCCCATCCCGAATACTGGGGAACGGTCAATGGCCGCGATCAGCGCATGGTCGAGCTTGCCGCCCTCGGCTTTGCCCTGGCGCTGGTGCCGGAAAAAATCTGGGAGCCGCTCGATGCGCGCGCCCGCAGCAATGTCATCGCCTATCTCAAGCACGCCCGGCAGTTCGACTATGCCGACAACAACTGGAAATTCTTCCGGATTTTCGTCGATATCGCCCTCGACCGTCTCGGCGCCGATTTCGACCGCACCCTGACGCGGCAATATCTGGAGGAACTCGAGGGCTTCTATATCGGCGACGGCTGGTATCGCGACGGAAACGTGCGCCGCCTCGACCACTACATTCCCTTCGCCATGCATTTTTACGGGCTGATCTATTCGAAGCTCGTCGATGACGATTATGCCAAGCGCTACCGCGAACGGGCGATCCTCTTCGCCCGCGATTTCCGCCACTGGTTTGCCGCCGATGGGGCGACCATCCCCTTCGGCCGCAGCCTGACCTATCGCTTTGCCTGTGCCGGCTTCTGGTCGGCGCTCGCCTTCGCCGATGTCGAGGCGCTGCCCTGGGGCGAGGTCAAACACCTTTGCCTGCATCATCTGCGCTGGTGGAGGGACAAGCCGATCGCCGATCGCGACGGCGTGCTGTCGATCGGTTTCGGCTATCCGAGCCTGCTGATGTCGGAGAGCTACAATTCCGCCGGCTCGCCCTATTGGGCATTGAAGGCCTTTCTGCCGCTTGCGATCGCCGAGGACCATCGGTTCTGGACCTCCGAGGAAAAGGCGCCGGAGCAGGCGCCCGAGGTTGTTGCCCAGCGCCATCCCGGCATGGTGATGATGCGGGCGGGCGGCGATGTCGTGGCGCTGTCATCAGGCCAGGAAAACCTGCAGATGCGCTTCGGCACGGAAAAATACGCAAAATTCGCCTATTCCACGCGATACGGCTTCAGCGTCGAATCCGACGAGCGCGGCTTTGCGCTTGCCGCTTTCGATTCGATGCTGGCCTTCAGCGATGACGGCCTGCATTACCGCGTGCGCGAAACCAATGAGGAAGCCAGGCTCGCGGGCGATGTGCTTTATGCGAAATGGTCACCTTTCCCCGATGTCAGCGTCGAAAGCTGGCTGACGCCCGCGGCCCCCTGGCATATCCGCCTCCACCGGATCAGGGCGGCCCGGCCGCTGAGGGTCGCCGAAGGCGGCTTTGCCATCGCCCGCCGGGATTTCGAGCGGGACACGCTGTCGGCCTCCGATGGTGCTGCGTATGCGATCGGCGAAGCCGATTTCAGCGGCATTCTCGATTTGGGATCGTCGGTTGATCGCGCCGGCCTCGCGCAGAAGGCCCAGCCCAATACCAATGTGATCGTTGCCAAGACCATCGTGCCGCAGCTGCGCGGCCAGATTCCGGCCGGTGAGACCATCCTGGTGACGGCGGTGCTGGCCCTTGGCGATCCCGCTGCCGTCGCCTCCGCCTGGACTCGGCCGCCGGAAGCGCCTGATATTGCGGCGCTGGAGGCGCTGGTGCGGGAAAAGGGTGTAACCGTCAGCGCCATCGAAGCCCCGGGCCAGATGCCATGAGCCGTCCGGCAATCGCCCTTGCCTTGGAGCCGTCGCGCACGGAGCATGTCTTGCCGGATGAGATCCTGCGCCGGCTCGATACGATTGGCCACCTGCTGGACCCCGAGCCGCTGCAGCATTTCGAGGACGAACGCGCCAGCCGCCTGCTGGCCAAAGCCGAAATCCTTGTGACCGGCTGGGGCGCACCCTATGTCGGGCCTGAGATTCCCGCTGCCGCGCCGCGGCTTCGCCTCATCGTCCATGCGGCCGGCACGGTGAAGGGCATCATCGACGAGGCCATCTTCGAAGCCGGTATCGCGGTCAGCCACGCGGCCGAGGCCAATGCCGTGCCGGTTGCCGAATTCACGCTCGCCGCGATCCTCTTCGCCGGCAAGCGCGCCTTCCGGTTCCGCGATCTCTACGTTGCCGACCGCAACCGCGATCGGACCTATCCGTTGCAGCGCGAAGCGATTGGAAACTATGGCCGCACCCTCGGCATTATCGGCGCCTCGCGCATCGGCAGGCGCGTGATCGAGCTGTTGAAACCGTTCGAATACAGGCTGCTGCTGTTCGATCCCATGGTCGATGCCGCCGAGGCGGCAGGCCTCGGAGCGGAGAAAGTCGAGCTCGACGATTTGATGCGACGCGCTGATATCGTGTCCCTGCACGCGCCGTCACTACCGGCGACGCAGCATATGATCGATGCGCGAAGACTGTCGCTGATGAAAGACGGGGCAACGCTCATCAACACCGCGCGCGGCATTCTCATCGATGAGACCGCTCTGCTTTCGGAGCTGAAGACCGGCCGCATCGACGCGGTCATCGATGTGACCGATCCGGAAATTCCGGAGGCGGGTTCGGTCTTCTACGATCTGCCGAACGTTTTCTTGACCCCGCACATCGCCGGCGCCATCGGTCTGGAACGGGCGCGTCTCGGCGAGATGGCGGCGGATGAGATCGAGCGTTTTACGGCCGGCCGGCCGCTGCTCTACCAGATCCGCCGGCAGGATCTCGAAAATATCGCCTGACCAGGGGCGCGCGTTAGCGCGGTGTCCTCAGCGAATTGGGTGAACCGTCATTGGCAAGTTCGGGCATCAGCTCGGCGATTTCGACCATCTTGCCGGTGCGCGAACTCGTCAGCGCGGCAATGCCGCAGAGCACGGACATGGCGCCCGCCCGCGTGCCGGCCCGCTGGCCGAGCCTGTCTTCCATGTCGGGTTTGAAGATCATGTTGCGCATGCGGTCGTCGCCGCCGTAATGACCGCCGGTGAAATGCGGGACGACGATCCGCTCGACGGCTTGCCTGCCATTCGGGAAATTCCGGATGAGAAGAATAGTGTCCTCCTTCGGCCGTTCCCAGGGCTGCGCCTCATACTGGCGGATTTCGATACGGCCCTTCGTGCCGTTGAAGGCAAGGTGATGGCCCTCGATCGGCTGGAAGGTGTTCAGCGAATAGGAGACATGGACGTTGTTGCGGTAGCGGAGCGACACCACCATCGTGTCGGGGATGTCGATATCCTCGCGGAAAACGCAGCCATCGCGAAAATAGCCGTCGATCTTCGACGGGTCCTCGTAAAGCTGATCGAGGAAAGGGTCGGCTTCGAGATCGAGATAATAGTCGCATTCATGCGCGTGCGGACAGAGTTTGCAGCGGGGTCCGCGGAACGGGCCCTTGCGGCCGTAGTTCTGCAGATCGGCGAAGGACGTGACGGCCTCAGGGTCGCTGTCGAGATACCAGTTCAGGAGATCGAAATGGTGGGTGGCCTTGTGAACGAACAGGCTGCCGGAATTTTCCGTATAGGCGTGCCAGCGGCGAAAGTAATCGGCGCCGTGCTTGGTGTTCAAATACCAGTGAAAGTCGACGGAGGTCACCCGGCCGATCTCGCCGGCATTGAGCAGTTCCTTGATCCTGGCCGCCGTCGGCGCATAGCGATAGTTGAAGGAGACATCGACCCGGCGGCCGGTGCGCTTCTCGGCGTCGAGAATCCGGCGAATTTTCTCGATCGAGGTGGTCATCGGCTTTTCGGTGATGACGTCGATGCCGGACTCCAGCGCCCGCACGATGATATCGTCATGCGTCTGGTCGGGTGTGCAGACGATGACCAGATCCGGCTTCTGCTCGGCGAGCATGGAATCGATGTTTTCGTAAAGCGGCGCGTTGCTGCCGATCATGTTGCGGGCGCGCTCGCCGCGCAGCGAGTTCTTCTCGACGATGGCGGTCAGGTCGACATGTTCGCGCCAGCCGGCAAGCAGGTCCTTGCCCCACATGGTGGTGCCGCGGTTACCGGTGCCGATCAGGGCAAAACGGCGTTTCTCCATCGAATGAATCCTCCTGCATGCTAATGAAACGAATTTTGAAAATCAGATCTGGCAGCAGCTGAGGAAGCGCTCGACGCAGGTGGCGATCACCTCGTCGGCCGGGCGCTTCCACCAGGTCTCCGCCGAAAAGATCTCCACTTCCTGCGCCCCGAAGAAGCCCCCCGCCTCGATCATCCGTCTTATGCCCCTGAGGTCGATGACGCCGTCGCCCATCATGCCGCGGTCGAGCAGCATATCCTTGGTCGGCACCAGCCAGTCGCAGATGTGGTGGGCAAATATCCGTTTCATCCGCCCGGCGCGGGCGATCTGGTTGGCAAGATCCGGATCCCACCAGACATGGTAGACATCGATCGCAACGCCGACATCCTCGCCGAGGGCTTCGCACATGTCGAGCGCCTGGCCGAGCGTATTTACGCAGGCCCGGTCCGCGGCATACATCGGATGCAGCGGCTCGATCGCGAGCTTCACACCGGATGCTTGGGCATGCGGCAGAACGGCGGCGATGCCGTCGAACACCATTTGCCGGGCCGCCACAATATCCTTCGAGCTGCCGGGCAGGCCGCCGACGACGAGCACGAGGCAATCGGCGGAAAACGCGGCCGCTTCGTCGATGGCGCGCCTGTTGTCGTCGAGGTTCTTTTGCCAGTCGGCCTCGTTCGCCGCCGGAAAAAAGCCGCCGCGGCAAAGACCGGTGAGTTTGATGCCGTTTGACTTGACGATCCTGACCGCCTCATCGAGGCCGGCCTTGGCGACCTGGTCGCGCCAGGGCGCAATCGAGGTGATGCCATGCTTCAGGCAGATATCGACGGCTTCGGCAAAGCCGCATTGCTCGCGGATTGTCGCCAGGTTGATCGAAAGTCCTTCGACCTGCATCTCATTCCTCCCGTGCGAGTTCAGTGAACGCCGTGGACGGCCAGCACTTGGCGCATCCGCGCCGCTGCGAGTTCCGGATCGGCGAGCACCCGCGCCTTGTCGGCCAGGCGAAAGAGTTCGGCCAGATGCGTGAGCGAACGCGTGCTCTGCTGGCCGCCAACCATGGTAAAATGGTCTTGCAAGCCGTTGAGGTAGGCGAGGAAGACGACGCCGGTCTTGTAGAAGCGGGTCGGCGCCTTGAAGATGTGGCGCGACAGCGGCACGGTCGGCTCGAGCAGATCGAAGAACTCGTGGTTGCTCTTGCGGCCGAGCGCGTCGAGAGCAGCTGAAGCTGCCGGCGCGATGGCGTCGAAGATGCCGAGCAGCGCGTCCGAATGGCCCTCTTCGTCGCCGGCAATCAGTTCGGCATAGTTGAAGTCATCGCCGGTATACATGCGCACGGATCTCGGCAGTTGCCGGCGCATGGTGACTTCCTTCTCCTTGGAAAGCAGCGAGATCTTGATGCCGTCGACCTTGGCGGCATTGGCTTCGATCACCTGCAGACACGTTTCCATCGCCTTCAGGTGGTCGCCATTGCCCCAGTACCCCTCGAGCGCCGGGTCGAACATCTCTCCCAGCCAGTGGATGATGACGGGTTCCCTTACCTGACGAAGGATGCGGTCATAGACCCTGACGTAATCGTCCGGGCCTTTTGCCGCGACGGCAAGCGCCCGGCTTGCCATCAGAATGATACGTCCGCCGGCCGCCTCCACCGTTTCGATCTGCTCTTCATAGCCCTTGATGATTTTATCGACGGTCACGTCGGGACCGGGTGACAGATGATCGGTGCCGGCGCCGCAAGCGATCAGCGCGTCCTTGCGGCCGGCCGCCTCGGCAAGCGCCCGGCGGATCAGGTCGCGCGCCTCCGGCCAGCCGAGGCCCATGCCACGCTGTGCAGTGTCCATCGCTTCGGCGACGCCGAGGCCGAGATCCCAGAGCCGGTGGCGGAAGGCGAGCGTCCGCTCCCAGTCGATCGCCGGCGTCAGCCAGGGATCGTTGTCGGCAAGCGGATCGGCGACCACATGGGCGGCGGCAAAGGCGATGCGCGGAAAGCTCTTGGCGTCGCGTTTTTTGAGTTCGATCGGCGTGCCGGTCAGCGTGTAGGGAACGATCTTGCCGTCGAGGGGAAGATTGATCGTGGTCACGGCTCAGAACTCCAGTGTGGGGACGTCGAGCCAGCGGCGCTCGGCCCAGGATTTCAGCCCGAGTTCGGCAAGCTGCACGCCCTTGGCGCCCGCTTCCAGCCCATAGGGCCAGGGAGCATCTTCGACGACGTGGCGGATGAACATTTCCCACTGCGCCTTGAAACCGTTGTCGAAGGCCTGCGTATCCGGAACCTCGTCCCAGGTCTTGTAGAAGTCGATCGTCTGCGGCTGGTCGGGGTTCCAGACCGGCTTCGGCGTGTTGACGCGATGCTGGCTCCAGCATTTCGTCAGGCCGGCGACGGCCGAGCCATGTGTGCCGTCGACCTGGAAGGTGACGAGGTCGTCGCGGCGTACGCGAACGGCCCAGGAGGAGTTGATCTGCGCGATCGCCCCGCCTTCCAGCTCGAAGGTCGCATAGGCCGCATCGTCCGTATCGCAGTCATAGGACTTGCCCTGCTCGTCGATGCGGCGCGGAATATGGGTGGCGCCCAGGCAGGAAACGGCCTTGACTTCGCCGAACAGGTTGTCGAGCACGTAGCGCCAATGGCAGAGCATGTCGAGGATGATGCCGCCGCCGTCGCCCTTTCGGTAGTTCCAGGAGGGGCGCTGCGCCGGCACGCCCCAATCGCCTTCGAATACCCAGTAGCCGAATTCGCCGCGCACCGAGAGGATCTTGCCGAAGAAGCCGGAATCTCTGAGCAGCGCCAGTTTGCGCAGGCCGGGCAAGAAGAGCTTGTCCTGCACGACGCCATGCTTGAGCCCGGAGCGGCGTGCCTTGCGGGCGAGATCGATCGCCACCTGCAGATCGTCGGAAATCGGCTTTTCGCAATAGACGTGCTTGCCGGCGTCGAGTGCCTTGGACAGAAGCTCGGCGCGCATCAGCGTCGTGCCGGCGTCGAAGAAGATCGTGTCGTTGGGGTTGGCCAGCGCGGCATCGAGATCGGTCGACCAGCGCTTGATGTTATGCTTCTTCCCCAGCTCTTCCATCTTCGCGCCGTTGCGGCCGACGATGATCGGGTCGATCTCGAGTTTCTCTCCCGATTTCAGCGTGATGCCGCCCTGGTCGCGGAAGGCCAGGATCGAGCGCACCAGATGCTGGTTGTAACCCATGCGGCCGGTGACGCCGTGCAAGATGATCCCCAAGCGTGCCATTTTTTCCTCCCTGCAGTTTTTTGCGGCGGGAGCGGGCGTCCTGGCCCGACCCTCCCAAGCCGGTAACTAAACGGTTACTTGATGGCAGAAGAGCAGCGAACCTGTCAATAGTCAAATCCTGCTTTCGCTATTCAGCGCTTGATCGAGGCGAGCGTGACGTGGACGATATGGCTTTCCCAGGCGTTGAGATTGGCCGGCTCGATCAGGTCGCGGCCGAAGATCGTCGAGAGCGTGTACTGGTTGGAAAGGTAGAAATAGCCGAGCGAGGCGATCGTCAGGTAGACATGCAGCGGATCGGCCGTCTCGATGAAGACGCCCTGTTTTTTCCCCTGCTCGAGAACTTGGGATAGCTCGCCGATCAGGTGCGAATGCAGTTCCTTGAGGCGGACGGATTGGCGCAGCCACCGGGCGCGATGCAGGTTTTCCGTCCCGAGCAGGCTCAGGAATTCTGGGTGCTGGAGGAAATAGCGCCAGGTGAAGAGCGCCAATTCGCTGATGCCTTCCTCTGGGCTGCGGTCGCCGATATGCAGCGCGCGCTCGGCGGTGCGGATGCCGACATAGGCCTCCTCGAGCACCTTGAGATAGAGCTGCTCCTTGTCGCCGAAATAATGATAAAGCATGCGTTTGTTGGTGCCGGCCCGTTCGGCGATGGCGTCGACGCGGGCGCCGCCCATGCCGTTTTCGGCGAATTCCTGGGTTGCCGCTTCGAGGATCGCCGCGCGTGTCCGCTCCGGATCGCGTTGGGCCGTCCGTTCTGTCGACGGTCGCCGGGCCTGCTTCTTTTCTCTGTTTCCCCCGCTGTCGTTCATCGCTCCACCCCTGTCTCCACGTGCTGCGCTCATAAGCCTTCGGTGCGAAATTGTAAAAACCGAATTTGGAAGGGCGGCCCACCGCAACAGAAGGTCGGAGTATGACGTCGCCTGAAACCGTCGAGGCTTTTCGCCATCATGCTCTAACCGACACCGCTTGACAGGCTTGCCGCTTTGCTCGTAGCTTGTAACCAATTAGTTATTTGCGCAAGCAAAACTGGTTTGGAAGCGTGTGGAGGCGCTTCCCTTTGGAGGAGGAAAAAATGACTCTGCGTGTAAACAGACGTAATTTCGTGGCCGGAGGCGCAGCACTTCTGTCGCTCTCGGCGCTCGGCACCAGCGCATTGGCCCAGGAAAAGCGCCTGCGTCTCCTGTGGTGGGGCTCGCAGCCGCGCGCCGACCGAACCAACAAGGTGTCGCAGCTCTATCAGACCAAGAATCCCGGCACGTCGATCACCGGCGAGTTCCTCGGCTGGGGCGATTACTGGCCGCGCCTTGCGACCCAGGTCGCGGGCCGCAACGCGCCCGACGTCATCCAGATGGACTATCGTTATATCGTCCAATATGCACGGCGTGGCGCGCTCGCCCCGCTCGAATCCTATATGCCGGCCAAGCTCAATCTCGACGATTTCGACAAGGCCCAGATCGAGGGCGGCAGCGTCGACGGCCATCTCTATGGCGTCAGCCTCGGCGCCAATTCCGCCGCGACGGTGCTCAACACCACCGCCTTCAAGGAGGCCGGCGTCGATCTGCCGACGCAGGCGACCACCTGGGATGAATTCGCCCGGATGGGTGCGGAGATCACGAAGGCCGGTAAGCGCAAGGGCATGTTCGGTATAGCCGACGGCAGCGGCGCTGAACCGCTGTTCGAGAACTGGCTGCGTCAACGCGGCAAGGCGCTCTATACCGCCGACGGCAAGATCGGTTTCGGTGTGGAGGATGCATCGGAATGGTACGACATGTGGGCCAAGTTCCGTGAGGCGGGCGCCTGCGTTCCCGCCGATATTCAGGCTCTCGACAAGAATGATATCGAAACCAACACGGTGTCGCTCGGCAAATCGGCCGCCGGTTTCGCCCATTCCAACCAGTTCGTCGCCTATCAGGCAATGAACAAGGATAAGCTGGCGCTCACCAATTACATGCGAGTCAAGCCGGATTCGAAGGGCGGCCACTATCGCAAGCCTTCGATGTTCTTCTCGGTCTCGGCCCAGTCGAAAGCAATCGACCTAGCCGTCGACTACGTCAATTTCTTCGTCAAGAATCCTGAGGCAGTGCTGCTCCTGGATGTCGAGCGCGGCATTCCGGAATCGGCTGCCATGCGCGAGGTCGTCGCGGCGAAGCTCGATGAAAACGGCAAGGTGGCACTGGCCTATGTCAGCGGTCTCGGCGATCTCGCCGGCAAATTGCCTCCGCCGCCCCCGGCCGGTGCCGGTGAAGGCGAGCTGATGCTGCGAAACATTGCCGAACAGGTCGGTTTCGGACAGCTGTCTCCCGCCGATGGCGGCAAACAGCTTGTCACTGAAATTACGCAGATTCTCGCAAGAGGCTGATCCCGTATGAGCAATGCGATGCGCACGCCCGCAGGGGCTATATCAGTGGAAAGATATCAGGGAGCCGTGGCCGAGGGACGCTTGCGTCGTCTCTGGAATGCCAATGCTCCCGGTTATCTCTTCCTTCTGCCATGGCTCGTCGGCTTTTTCGGGCTGACGCTCGGGCCGGCCCTGATTTCGCTCTATCTCTCCTTCACCGACTTCGACATGCTTCAGTCGCCGCGGTGGGTGGGAATGGCGAATTACGTGCGCATCGCCACGGCGGATCCGAAATTCTCGGCCGCTATGAACGTCACCCTGACTTATGTCGTCTTCTCGGTGCCGTTCAAGCTGACCTTTGCCCTGCTGGTCGCCATGGCGTTGAACCGCGGCCTGCGCGGGCTGACCTTCTATCGCGCCATCTTCTACCTCCCTTCGTTGCTCGGCGGCAGCGTGGCGATCGCCGTGCTCTGGCGCCAGCTTTTCGCCAGCGACGGTCTCGTCAATGCCGCGCTCTCGCAGTTCGGCATCGAAGGTCCGAGCTGGATCTCGCATCCGAACTATTCGATCTACACGCTGGTGGCGCTCTCGGTCTGGCAGTTCGGTTCGCCGATGATCATCTTCCTAGCAGGCCTGCGCCAGATCCCGCAGGACATGTATGAGGCGGCGAGCCTCGACGGCGCCTCGAAATTCCGGCAATTCTACAAGATCACGCTGCCGCTGCTGACGCCGGTGATCTTCTTCAACGCCGTCGTGCAGACGATCGAAGCCTTCAAGGCCTTTACGCCGGCCTTCATCATATCAGGCGGCACCGGCGGCCCGATCAACTCGACGCTCTTCTACACGCTCTATCTCTATCAGGAAGCCTTCGGCAATTTCCGGATGGGCTATGCCTCGGCGCTTGCCTGGATCCTGGTGGTGATCATCGCGATCTTCACGGCTTTCTCCTTCCTGACCTCGCGTTATTGGGTGCACTACGATGACTGAGATGACCGCTTCCGTCACTGCGGCCAGGCCGCCATCGGATATCACCAAACGCAGCTTGCCGGCCTCGATCGTCATCCACGCCCTGCTGATCGCCGCCTCGCTTCTGATGCTTTATCCGTTGCTGTGGATGGTCTCGGCGTCGGTCAGGCCGGAAAACGAGATCTTCTCATCGACTTCGATCATTCCGTCGTCGATCGACTTCTCTTCCTATCTGCGCGGCTGGACCGGGCTCGACGTCAGTTTCGGCCGGTTCTTCTGGAATTCGCTTGTCATCTCGCTGCTGGTGGTGATCGGCAATGTCATCGCTTGTTCGCTGACGGCCTACGCCTTTGCCAGGCTGCGTTTTGCCGGCCGGAACTTCTGGTTCGCCATCATGCTCGGCACGCTGATGATCCCCTATCACGTGACGTTGATCCCGCAATATGTGCTCTTCCTCGATCTCGGGTGGGTGAACACGATCCTGCCGCTCGTCGTGCCGAAGTTCCTGGCAAGCGACGCCTTCTTCATCTTCCTGATGGTGCAGTTCTTCCGCGGCATCCCGCGTGAGCTCGATGAGGCGGCGATGATGGACGGCTGCAGCGCCTGGCGCATCTATTGGAAGATCATGCTGCCGCTGTCGCTGCCGGTGCTGGCGACTGCCGCCATCTTCTCCTTCATCTGGACCTGGGATGACTTCTTCGGTCCGCTGATCTACCTGAACGACATGAACACCTATACGATTCAACTCGGCCTGCGCACCTTTGTGGATTCCACCAGCGCCTCGGACTGGGGCGGCCTCTTCGCCATGTCCACCCTGACGCTCGTGCCGGTCTTCTTCTTCTTCCTGTTCTTCCAGCGCCTGCTGATCGAGGGCATCGCCACCACGGGCATGAAACGTTGATGGCGGCAATGGGAAAGAGTGACATGAGCATTAAGACGGTCGCGATCGTCGGCTGCGGTATCGGCCGCTCCCATATCGTCGAAGGTTATTTGCCGCATTCCGACAAGTTCAAGGTCGTGGCGATCTGCGACCTGAACGAGGAGCGACTGGCGTCAGTCGGCGACGAGTTCGGCATCGAACGCCGCACCACCTCCTTTGCGGAGCTGCTGGCCGACGATACGATCGACATCATCGATATCTGCACCCCGCCCGGCATCCACCTGGAACAAGTGGTGGCAGCGCTCGCCGCCGGCAAACATGTCGTTTGCGAAAAGCCGCTGACCGGCTCGCTTGCCGGCGTCGATAGGATCATGGAAGCGGAAAGGGCAGCCAAGGGCGTGCTGATGCCGATCTTCCAGTACCGTTACGGCGATGGCATCCAGAAGGCCAAGCGGATCATCGATGCCGGCATCGCCGGCAAGCCCTATACGGCTTCCGTCGAAACCTTCTGGCTGCGCAAGCCGGAATATTACGCCGTTCCCTGGCGCGGCAAATGGGCGACCGAGCTCGGCGGCGTGCTCGTCACCCATGCGCTGCATCTGCACGACATGCTGATGCATCTAATGGGCCCGGCGGCAAGGGTCTTCGGCCGCGTCGCCACCCGCGTCAACGATATCGAGGTCGAGGACTGCGCCTCTGCAAGCCTGCTGATGGAAAACGGCGCCTTTGTCTCGCTGTCCTGCACGCTGGGTTCGCAGGAGCAGATCAGCCGGTTGAGGCTGCACTTCGAAAACGTCACCTTCGAAAGCACGCACGAACCTTATACGCCTGGCAAGGATCCCTGGAAGATCATCGCCGCCAATGACGATATCAAGCAGAAGATCGATCAGGTGGTCGGCGACTGGCAGCCGGTCGCGCCGCGGTTCACCACCCAGATGGGCCAGTTTCATGCGTTCCTGAGGGGCCAGGCGCCGTTGCCGGTGACGACGAAGGATGCGCGCCGTGCGCTGGAACTCGTCACGGCCATCTACCAGTCGTCCGACAGCGGCGCCGAAGTGCCGCTGCCGGTCGGCCCCGACAGTCCGAAATACGCCGATTGGCGCGCAAGAACCAGGTAACGGCAAGAGAGGGTTTAGAGACGATGGCAACCAGTGTCGTTCTTCAGAAGGTCGAGAAGCGCTACGGCGCCTTCGATGTGATCCATGGCATCGACCTGACGATCGATCCCGGCGAATTCGTCGTTTTCGTCGGCCCGTCGGGCTGCGGAAAATCGACCCTCCTGCGGATGATCGCCGGCCTCGAGGAAATATCGGGCGGCGCGCTGCTGCTCGACAGCGAGCGCATGAACGAGGTGGCTCCAGCCAAGCGCGGCATCGCCATGGTCTTCCAGTCCTATGCCCTCTATCCGCATATGTCGGTCTACAAGAACCTCGCCTTCGGCCTGGAGACTGCGGGTTACAAGAAGGCCGATATCCAGCCGAAGGTCAAACGCGCCGCCGAGATCCTGCAAATCGAGAAGCTCCTGGAGCGTAAGCCAAAGGCGCTCTCCGGCGGCCAGCGCCAGCGCGTGGCCATCGGTCGCGCCATCGTCCGCGAGCCACGCATCTTCCTGTTTGACGAACCGCTGTCGAATCTCGATGCCGAACTGCGCGTGCAGATGCGCGTCGAAATTTCCAGGCTGCACCGGCAGCTCGGCAACACCATGATCTACGTCACCCATGACCAGGTCGAAGCGATGACGATGGCCGACAAGATCGTCGTCTTGAATTCCGGCCGCATCGAGCAGGTCGGCGCGCCGCTCGACCTCTACAACAACCCGGCCAACCGCTTCGTCGCCGGCTTTATCGGCAGCCCGAAGATGAACTTTCTGCAGGCGCGCATCGAAGAGGTCGGTGAAGCCGAAACCAGCATTCATGTTTGCGGCAATTCCGTCCGCCTGCCGCGCCGGCTGAAGGGCGAGGCAGGCGAGGCCGTCACCTTCGGCATCCGCCCCGAGCATCTCTCCCTCACGCAGGGCACCATCACGCTTTCGACCGTGAATGTCGACCTAGTCGAAAATCTCGGCGGCGCCACCATGCTCTACACCACGACGCCCGATGGCCAGCTGCTGACGGTCGCGCTCGACGGTCAGCAGAAGGTCGAGGCCGGCGCCAATGTGAAGGCTCTCTTCGATCCGGCCCGCTGCCACGTCTTCGACGCCGCCGGCAAGACGATCTGACACTGCAGCACCCTTTGCGCGTCCGGGAGGACGCGCGCGCCTGCTTGACAGCCTATCCTCCTCTGCCCCATCATTTTGCCAGCGCCGCAAGGGGGATAGCATGACGCCTGAGGATAGGATTCATGCGCTTGGCATCTGGCAGGGTCCGATTGAAATTTCGCCGATATCTGGCGGCATCACCAACAGGAACTATCTGGTCAGCGATGCCGTCGCGCGCTGCGTGGTGAGACTCGGCACCGACATTCCGATCCACCACATCATCAGGCAGAACGAGCTTGCCGCAAGCCGTGCGGCGCACGCCGCCGGCCTGTCGCCCGCCGTCATCCACCATTCGCCCGGCGTGCTGGTGCTCGACTATATCGAGGCGCGGGCGCTGTCGCCCGAGGATATCAGGACGCCGGAAATGCTGGCCCGGGTCATTCCGCTGGTGCGCGCCTGCCATTGCGACATCGCTCGGCATTTCCGTGGCCCGGCGATGATCTTCTGGGTCTTCCATGTCATCCGCGACTACGCAGCCAGCCTGAAGGAGTCGGGAAGCCTCCACCTTCCACTGCTGCCGGCGTTGATCGCCAAGGCCGAGACATTGGAAGAGGCGGCAGCGCCGTTCGAGATCGCCTTCTGCCATAACGACCTGCTGGCCGCCAATTTTCTCGATGACGGCAAGCGGCTCTGGCTGATCGACTGGGATTATGCCGGCTTCAACACGCCGCTGTTCGATCTCGGCGGGTTGGCCTCCAACAACGAGTTCTCGCAAGCCGCCGAGCAAATGATGCTGGAGATTTATTTCGACCGGCCGCCGACCGATGATCTCCGCCGCCGCTACGGCGCGATGAAATGCGCCTCGCTGCTGCGCGAGGCGCTCTGGAGCATGATTTCGGAAATCCATTCCACCATCGATTTCGACTACGGCGCCTATACGGCCGAAAATCTGGCCCGTTTCGACCGCGCCTATCAAGCCTTTGAACAGGATCGATAAATGACCAGAGAATTACCTAAGACGGCAAAAGCCGTGGTCATCGGCGGCGGCATCATCGGCTGCTCGACTGCCTATCATCTCGGTAAGCTCGGCTGGACCGATACCGTCCTGCTGGAGCGCAAGAAGCTCACCTCGGGCACCACCTTCCATGCCGCCGGCCTTGTCGGCCAGCTGCGCACCAGCGCCAACATCACCCAGCTGCTCGGTTATTCCGTCGATCTCTATAAGCGCCTGGAGGCGGAAACCGGTCTCGGCACCGGCTGGAAGATGAACGGCGGTCTGCGTCTCGCCTGCAACGAGGAGCGCTGGACGGAGGTCAAGCGGCAGGCGACCACGGCGCAGTCCTTCGGCCTTGAAATGCAGTTGCTGACGCCGCAGGAGGCCTTCGACCTCTGGCCGCTGATGACAATAGACGATCTGGTCGGCGCCGCCTTCCTGCCGACCGACGGCCAGGCCAACCCTTCCGACATCACCCAGGCGCTGGCAAAGGGCGCCCGCATGTCCGGCGTTTCGATCTTCGAGGATACCGAGGTTCTCGACCTCGAGATCGACAAGGGAAAGATCCGCGCCGTCGTCACGGCTGAAGGCCGCATCGAATGCGAGCGCGTCGTCGTCTGCGCCGGCCAATGGACGCGCGCCTTCGCTGCCCGCTTCGGCGTCAACGTGCCGCTGGTCTCGGTCGAGCACCAATATATCATCACCGAATCCTTCGGCGTGCCCTCCAACCTGCCGACGCTGCGCGATCCCGATCGCCTGACCTACTATAAAGAAGAGGTCGGCGGCATCGTCATGGGCGGCTACGAGCCGAACCCCATCGCCTGGGCGGAGAAGGGCATCCCAGAAGGTTTTCACTACTCCCTGCTGGACAGCAATTTCGAGCATTTCGAGCAAATCATGGAACAGGCGCTCGGCCGCGTCCCGGCGCTGGAGAATGTCGGCGTCAAGCAGCTGTTGAACGGCCCGGAAAGCTTTACGCCGGATGGTAACTTCATTCTCGGCGAAGCGCCCGAGCTCAAAAATTTCTTTGTCGGCGCCGGCTTCAACGCCTTCGGCATCGCCTCGGCCGGCGGCGCCGGCATGGCGCTTGCCGAATGGGTGACCAAGGGCGAGCCGCCTTACGATCTCTGGCCGGTCGATATCCGCCGTTTCGGCCGCCCGCATTTCGATACCGACTGGGTGCGCACCCGCACGCTCGAAGCCTATGGCAGGCACTACACCATGGCCTGGCCGTTCGAGGAGCATTCGAGCGGGCGCCCCTGCCGCAAGTCGCCGCTCTATGACCGGCTGAAGGCGCAGGGCGCCTGTTTCGGCGAAAAGCTCGGCTGGGAGCGGCCGAACTGGTTCGCCGATCTCTTCGCCAATGAGGAGCCGAAGGATATTTACACCTACGGCAGGCAGAACTGGTTCGACGCCGTCGGCCGCGAGCATAAGGCGGTGCGCGAGGCGGCCGTCATCTTCGACCAGACCTCATTCGCCAAATTCGTGCTGAAGGGCAGGGATGCCGAGGCGGCACTCTCCTGGATCGCCGCCAACGATGTCGCAAGGCCCGTGGGATCGCTCATCTACACACAGATGCTGAACGACAAAGGGGGCATCGAATGCGACCTGACCGTCGCCCGCATCGCCGAGGACGAATATTACATCGTCACCGGCACCGGTTTCGCCACTCACGACTTCGACTGGATCGCCCGCAATATTCCGGCGGAGATGCATGCGGAGCTGGTCGACGTCACCTCGGCCTATTCCGTGTTGTCGCTGATGGGACCGAATGCACGCGCCGTGCTGGAGAAGGTGACCGTCAGCGCCGTCTCGAATGCCGCCTTCCCCTTCGGCCAGTTCAGAACCATCGGCATATCGGGCTGCCCGGTGCGGGCCTTGCGCATCACCTATGTCGGCGAGCTCGGCTACGAGCTGCATATTCCCGTTGAATATGCGACCACGGTCTATGACGTATTGATGGCTGCTGGCGGCGCGCTTGGCCTCGTCAATGCCGGCTACCGCGCCATCGAGAGCTGCCGCCTGGAAAAAGGATATCGCGCCTGGGGTTCCGATATCGGCCCCGACCACACGCCTGTTGAGGCCGGCCTCGGCTGGGCGGTGAAGATCAGAAAGAACATTCCCTTCCGTGGCCGCGAGGCGATCGAGCGGCAGCTTAAGGAGGGTGTGAAGAAGCGCCTCGCCTGCTTCGTTCCCGACGATCCCGATACCGTGCTGCTCGGCCGCGAAACCATCTATCGCGACGGCAAGCGCGTCGGCTGGCTGTCGAGCGGCGGCTACGGCTATACGCTGGGTAAGGCGATCGGCTACGGCTACGTCCGCAACCCCGATGGCATCTCCGAGGAGTTTGTCCTGTCTGGCAGCTATGCGCTTGACGTTGCAAGGCAGCGCATCCGCTGCCGGGTGTCGCTGGCATCGCTCTACGATCCCGGCATGGTACGGGTGAAGGCGTAGTGGCGCCGCCCGATTGCCTAAACTTGCATTACGCGCGCCTTCCCTGCTAATGCAATGTCGACACATGCGTCTGAGCGCGTGTCGTTTGGCTGGTGATGCTTACGCTAAGACAGATCGAGGTCATACGCGCCATCATGGTGACCGGCAGCATCGCAGGCGCTGCGCGGTTGCTTAACGTTTCGGCGCCCGGCCTCAGCCGCCTTATGAAATATACGGAAGATTCCCTCGGTATCCGGCTCTTCGACCGGCGCGCCGGCCGCTTTGTGCCGACATCCCAGGCGCGCAATATTTTCGACCTGCTCGATACCGTGCATCGCAAGATCGACGATCTCCAATCGGCCGTAGCCGGGCTCGGGCGGGGACAGAGCCAGGAGCTTCGCATCGCATCCGTGCCGAGCATCGCCAATGTGATGGTTCCCCGTGCCATCGCCAAGCTGCGGCAGCGCTTTCCCGCTCTCGGCCTCGACGTCAACATTCTCAAGATAGAGGAGGCGATCGATTACCTGCTCCTCGGACGCGGCGAGTTGGTCGCCATCTCGTCCCGTTTCGATCATCCCCTTATCGAATTCGAGCCTCTGGCGAGCGGCAGGCTGCTGTGCATCGTCCCGGAGACGAGCCCGCTGGCGACCCGGGACAAGATCACGCCCCAGGAAATGGCTGGCTATCCGTTGATCGGGATCGACCCCAAAGACCCGTACGGCGCGATCATGGCGGCCATGTTCACCAATAGCGGCGTCGCCTATCAGATGAATATCAAGGCTCGCTTCGGCACGACGGTTTGCAGCCTGGTGGCGGCGGGTCTGGGGATCGCGATCATCGACGAGTTCACCGTGGCGCACGGCGTCGTTCGCGGATTAAAAGGTATCGAAATCGACGCCGACAGCATCTTCCATACCTACATCGCCTATCGTCGGGATCTGCCTCTATCCGCCTATGCCGAGCACTTTCGGCAGCTTCTTCGCCATGAAATGCAGAGCGCGAGTTCCCTGAGGCCCGCAGATAGAGCGTCAACGCGGAAGAAATAGCATTTTTCACCCGGTCGCCGGCAGAGCTCGCAGCCCGATTCCGCGGTTTCGGGTGCTCGCTCGGCGCACGATTTGGTCATTAACATGATGTTACGGAAGCCTATGAAAATGATACTCGATATAGCGGTCGTTGATCGCTACGCTTATGTGGAGAATTGACACAGGTCGAGCGCTATACGGCCGCACAACCCGGTGCGGCAGTATGTTACGGCTCGCCGGCTAGCAAGCGGACGGCAGATGGCGGGAATTATTCCTTCTGGAAATACGAGGCTTTTCATAGTCGTTGGTGACCCCATCGCGCAGGTGCGTTCGCCTGATGTCATCACGCGGCTTTTGAACGATCGGAAGGAAGACGCCGTCGTCGTGCCGATGCATGTGGCTTCTTCTGATCTGCCTACCGTTTTTGAGGCGCTGCGGGCGGTTTCCAATGTCGGCGGAATCCTCGTCACCGTTCCGCACAAGCAAGCGGCATTCGGCCTCTGCGCGACCACATCGGATCGCGCGACCTTCGTCGAGGCGGTCAATGTCGTGCGCCGTACGCGCGACGATTGGGACGGCGACAATACCGACGGACTTGGATTTCTGGATGGAATGGAGAAGGAAGGTTTTTCCGTCGCCGGCCGCAGATGCCTGCTGGTGGGGTGTGGAGGCGCGGGTTCGGCGATCGCCCTCGAAATCATGAGGCGCGGAGCGGGAATGCTTGCGATCCACGATATCGACACCGAGCGGCGCAATGCTATTATCGGAAGGCTCGACAGGCTTTATCCGGGGCGGGTCGTGTCTGGAGATGCGAATCCGGCAGGCTATGATCTCGTCGCCAACGCGACCCCGCTCGGAATGCGGCCGGATGATCCTTTGCCGATCGACGCATCCAAACTGGAAGCCCGGCAATTCGTTGCTTGCGTCATCACCAAGCCGGAAATTCCGCCGCTCATCCAGGAGGCACGCCGGCGTGGGTGCCGGACGATGACGGGCGCTGGGATGTTTGACGCGCAAGCTCTTGTCCTTGTGGACTTGCTGTTGATGCGACCGCCTGAACCGGAAGTGTGCTTGAAAAGCGGCTAGCTTTCGTCTCCTGCTGATGGGAGGCCGGGGCGCTCAAGGAGACGGCGCCGCAAAAGCCGGTCTTATTTTTACTGGGAGGACAGTATGTACCGTAAGAATCTGCTCAGAATATCAACTGCCGTCTTCGTCGGATTGGGTGTCGCTCATGCCGAAGACACGGTCAAGCTCGGCATGGTGGCCGAGCTTTCCGGCGCCGGCGCCCCCGCAGGAACCAATTGGCGCGACGGGATCAAGATCGCGGTCGAGGAAATCAACGCCGAAGGCGGGATTCTCGGCAAGAAAATCGAACTTGGCGAATATGACACGCAGACCGATCCGCAGGTTTCGCGCGCCCTTGTACAGAAGGCGATCGATGAAGGCGCCTATGCGATCCTCGGCACGATTTATTCCGGCTCGACGATGGTCAATATGCTCGTCGCGCAACAGAACGGCACGCCGCAATTCGTCGGTTCGGAATCTCCGAGCATCGTTCAGAAAGGAAACCCCTTCGTTTTCCGGACATCATCGGGTTCCCAAAAGGGTATTCCCGCGCTGACCAGCTATTTCACCGGGACGATCAAGGCGAAGAAGGTCGCCGTCGCCTGGGTGAATAATGAGTTCGGCAAGGGAGGCCATGACGTCTTCACCCAGGAAATGAAGAAGGCCGGAATCGAGATTGTCGCCGACGTGCCGTCCGAGCAAGGCCAAGCCGACTATGCTGCCGATATCGCCAAGCTGAAGCAGGCCGGCCCCGATGCCGTTTTCGTCTATATGAATCAGGAGGAGTCCGCTCGCTTCCTCATTGAGGCCAAGAAGCAATCTCTGCCCATGCCGCTGGTCGGTGAAGTCACCCTGACCGAAGCCAAGGTGGTCGAATTGGCAGGCAGCGCGGCGGATGGCGCCATCGCCCATGTCGGCCTGACCGCGAGCGCCACGGATGTTCCGGGCATCGGCGCCTTCGACAAGAAGTTCGAGGAGACCTTCAAGCGCAAGCCGACGCATGACGCCATCAAGGGCTATATCGGCGCCTGGACGACGAAATACGTCACGGAGATGGTCGGCGAGCTCGATGGCGAGGCCTTCGCCGAAAAGATGCACGGACTGTGCCTTAAGGCCGCAGACTACCCGAAGATCCTTCTCGACACATGCTGGGATGAACACGGGGAAATGTCGCGTCCGAGCTTCATGGTCCAGGTGAAGAATGGCTCACCGGTCGTGATCGGAACTGTTCCGGCCAACTGATCATCCCCTGCTCTGCCGCGGCCGCTTCGGCTGCCGCGGCCATCGAGAGAGTGGCACAATGTCTCAATTCCTACAGGTCCTACTGTCCGGTCTGGCGACCGGTTCCATCTACGCGCTCGTCGCCATCGGTTTCACCCTCGTCTGGCAGGCGGCGCAGACGGTGAATTTTGCTCAGGGCGAGTTCGTCATGCTGCCGGCATTTTTCGTGCTTGCCTGCATGAGCATTCTCGGCATGCCCTTCTGGGCTGCGCTGCTGGCCGGGCTCATACTGTCGGTCGTCATTCTTGGCGTCCTCTTCAAGAAGCTCATGGTCGAGCCGATCCTTCCCCATGGCGGGATCACTTTGATCATCGCGACCATGGCGCTCGGAATTCTCCTGAAGGAGAGCGTCAAGGAATTCTATTCGGCCGAAGCTCAGCCTTTCCCGGCGATGTTTCCGAATGATCCGATCGACGTTTTTGGCGCTGTCCTTTCGCTGCAGGACATCCTCAATCTCGTGCTTTGCCTCGGCATAGTGGTGCTGCTGACCTTGTTCCTGAACCGCACCCGCACCGGGCGCTGCATGCAGGCCACCGCGCAAAATCCGGCAGTCGCGGAAATCCTCGGCGTCAACGTCAAGCGGATGATCCTCTACACGTTCCTGATCAACGCAGCGCTTGCCGCCCTTGCATCCTATCTGATCACGCCCGTTTATCTCGCCAAGTTCTCCAACGGCGAAACACTCGGCTTGATCGCTTTCATCGCGGCAATCGTCGGCGGTTTCAACCAGATCCGCGGCGCATTGGTCGGCGGCCTGCTGATCGGTGTTCTCGACAACCTGACTGCTGCCTACGTCACGGCCCAGTATCGCGCGGCGCTTCCCCTGGTGCTCTTGATCGTCATCATCCTCGTCAGGCCGCAGGGCATCATGGGAACGTCCGAAGGGAGGACCGTCTGATGGCGAAGAGTTCCACCATACGTATTCTGGTCATTCTCGGGCTGCTCGCGCTCGCTGTCGCCGCCCCCATCGGTCAAAAGAACTACATAGTCTACGTGCTGACCTCCTGGTTGATCTTTACGATCGCCGCCATGGGACTGAACCTGACGCTGGGCTATGCCGGCCAGATATCGCTGGCGCAGGCCTCGTTCATGGCGATCGGCGCCTATATTACCGCGCTGTTGACGCTCGCAGGCTGGCATTGGATTGTGGCCATGCCCCTGGCGCTGCTTGCCTGCTTCGTCGTCGGCCTGCTCCTCGGCTATCCGGCGCTGCGTGTCAAAGGCCACTTCCTCGCCTTTGTGACCTTGGCCTTCAACACGCTCGTCTTTCTCGTGCTGAGAAACGAAGATTGGCTGACCGGCGGAAGCATCGGCCTCGTCGGCATGCCGCGTCCCGACTTCGGCCTGTTCTCGACGATGAAGCAATTGCCTTTCTATTATTTCACGCTTGCCGTGACGGCATTTGCGGCGCTTGCGATGTGGGGGATCGTCCGTTCGCCTTGGGGCCGCGCCTTCAAGGCTCTGCGTGAAAACCCGGTCCGCGCCGAAAGTCTCGGCGTCGATACGCGGCGCATAACCCTTCTCGCCTTTGCCATCGGCTCGACATATGGCGGACTTGCCGGCACCTTGATCACGCCTCTCGTCCAATTCATCGAGCCTGGATCCTTCGCGCTCGCCCATTCCCTTCGCATCCTGCTGATGGTGATCGTCGGTGGCGCGGGGTACTTCTTCGGCCCGTGGGTCGGAGCCGGCGTCGTCATTCTGCTGCCAGAGGTCCTGCGCTTCACCGAAGGATATTATCTCATCATCTATTCGGCGCTGGTCATTGTCATGCTGATCTTCGTGCCGTCGGGGCTGATTGGTGTCGGCGCCAGGATCCGTGACAAATTCTGGCCGAAGCAACAGGTCCGCGCAGACATGGCGGAAGGAGCCAGCCTGAAATGAACACGCCCATCCTCTCCGTTCGCAATATTGGCAAGAGCTTCGGCGGAATCCGTGCCGTCGATGGTGTTTCCTTCGAGGTCAACAAAGGCGAGATCCTCGGCCTGATCGGCCCCAACGGGTCAGGCAAATCGACGCTCTTCAACTGCATCCTCGGTCAATTGACTCCGGATGCCGGCGAAGTGACGGTCAACGGCAAAAACGTCTCCGGCATGCGCGCCTCCGATCTGAACAAGCTCGGTGTCGGGCGAACCTTTCAGCAGCTTTCGGTTTTTCCGAAAATGTCCGTGCTCGACAACATCATTCTTGCCGGGCAGGAGCATCACGGCACGATGCTGGCACGTCTCTTCGGCCCCGGCGACGCCGGTTTGACGGCCGAAGCGGAGCGCATGATCACCTTCTTTCGCCTAGGGCACCTGCGCGACACGCTGGCGGGTTCGCTCTCTTACGGCCAGCAAAAGCTGGTCGATGCGGCGATGGCCTTCATGGCCGGCCCGAGTCTCGTTCTGCTCGACGAGCCGGCGGGCGGCGTCAACCTGACGATGCTCGCCAACCTCAAGGACCGGCTTGTCGCCTACAATGCCGAGCACGGCACGACGTTCGTCGTTATCGAACACAACATGGAGTTCGTGATGAGCCTGTGCTCCCGCATCATTGTTCTGGCGGAAGGCAACATCATTGCGGAAGGCACACCGGACCAAATCCGCTCGAACCAGACCGTCATCGACGCCTATCTTGGAGGTTGACAATGCTCGAGCTCAAAAAAATCCAAGGCGGTTATGGCAAGATCACCATCTTGAACGGCGTGTCCTTTTCGATCCCGAAAGCTTCGATCACCACCGTCATCGGGCCGAATGGCGCCGGCAAGTCGACCGTCTTCAAAGCCATCTTCGGCCTGCTGAACATCCAGTCCGGTCAAATCTTGCTCGATGGCCAGGATGTGACCCGGCAAACACCGCGGCAGATGATCGGGCATGGCGTCACCTATGTTCCGCAAGGCCGCAACGTCGTTCCGCAACTCTCCGTTTTTCATAATCTGGAACTCGGCGGCATCACCGCAAGCGACCAGCCGAATGTGCGCAGGCGGATCGACATGGTGATGGACCAGTTCCCGATGCTGCGTAAATTCTCCGACCGCAAGGCGATCGAACTGTCGGGCGGGCAACAGAAGCAGCTGGAGGTGGCGCGCGCCCTGCTGCTTGACCCGAAGCTGATCCTGATCGACGAGCCCTCGATCGGCCTGTCGCCCAATCTCGTGCAGGAAGTTTTTCAGACCCTGATCAGGCTGCGCGACCAAGGCGTCACCATCCTGATGGTGGAGCAGAACGCGAAGGCCGCGCTCGCCATGTCCGATTACGGCCTCGTACTCGAGCTCGGTCAGACGCGTATGCACGACAAGGCTTCGGCTTTGCTTTCCGATCCGCGCGTCGGGCAGCTCTTCCTCGGCGGCCATATCGAGGCCGAGCATGCGCATTGACGCGCTCGACTGCGCCCCTGCCAAGACTGGGAGAATCCCCGGTCTGGCAGGGCGGCGCATCAAGTCGCAGCACGGCGCTACGGTTCGCTCGAATTGCGTTTGGCAGGCAAGTTTTAAATTGGTGCCCTTCGGGAGAGCGACAGCGAGCCATCTTTTGCCGGTAGAGAGGCGAGGTGAGCCATTCGCCGCCCGGATGCTGGCGCTCGAACCCGGCCTTAGAGGCAGGGCTGAATTTCTCACCGCCGTATAGGCAAGGCCAGGAGCTAACCGATGAAAACTTCGATTGCCACGGTATCGATCAGCGGAGAGCTCCCCGAGAAGCTGGATGCGATCGCCAAAGCGAGCTTCGATGGCGTGGAAATCTTCGAGAATGATTTTCTGGCTTTCGACGGCAGGCCGGCGGATGTCGGCAGGATGGTGCGCGACCGCGGGCTTGAAATCACGCTGTTCCAACCATTCCGCGATTTTGAGGGCATGCCCGAACCGTTGCGCAGTCGCGCGTTTGATCGCGCCGAACGAAAGTTCGATGTGATGCAGGAACTGGGCACAGAGCTCATCCTGGTTTGCTCGAATGCCTCGTCCGCCTCGCTCGGCGGCATTGATCGGGCGGCGGCAGATTTTCACGCGCTCGGTGAGCGGGCTGCCAAGCGCGGCTTGAAGATCGGTTATGAGGCGCTCGCCTGGGGGCGGCATATCAATGACCATCGGGATGCATGGGAAATCGTGCGCAGGGCCGATCATCCGAATGTCGGTCTGATCCTCGACAGTTTCCATACCCTGTCACGAAAGATCGACATTAACTCCATCCGTTCGATCCCGAAAGACAAGATCCTTATCGTCCAGCTTGCCGATGCTCCGCTGATCGACATGGACCTTCTCTACTGGAGCCGGCATTTCCGAAACATGCCGGGTGAAGGTGACCTTCCGGTAGCGGCTTTTGCCGCTGCCGTCGCCGAGACCGGCTATGATGGTTATTTCTCGCTCGAAATATTCAACGATCAGTTCCGCGGAGGGTCGCCCCGTCTGATTGCCGCCGATGGCCACCGCTCGCTGATTTATCTGGGCGATCAGGTGCGGCGTATGCCGAATACTCGGAGCTTTTCGGCCAAGGCGATGCCCGATCGATCGATCGTTAAAGGAATAGGCTTCGTGGAGTTCTCCGCCGACGAAGAGGAAGCGGCGGAACTCGTCGGCATCCTGCGGACCCTGGGCTTCCGGAAAGAGGCCGTTCATCGAACAAAAAATGTCACGCTCTACCGCCAGGGAAACATCCGTCTTATCGTCAATGCCGATAGCGCGGGCTTTGCCGGTGCGTCCTTCGCCGTGCACGGGACGACGGCCTATGCCATAGCGCTGATGGTCGACGATGCCGGCAAAGCTTTCGAGAGAGCCATGGCGCTCGATGCCGAGCCTTTCAGCCAAGCCGTCGGCGTCGGCGAGGTCAAAATTCCGGCAATCCGGGGTGTAGGCGGTGGGCTGATTTACCTGATTGACGACAAGGGTGATCTCGGCCGCTTTTCGGAGATCGACTTCCTGCCGGTCGAAGACGAGGCGCAGATTGCTCCCGCTCATCTCTTGCATGTCGACCATATAGCCCAGACGGTCGCCTACGACGAAATGCCCACTTGGCTGCTGTTCTACGCCTCGATCTTCGAAGCGCAGAAGACGCCCGTGTTCGACATCATCGATCCCGCTGGCGTGGTGCGCAGCCAAGTGCTGGAAAATGCGTCCGGCTCGCTGCGGATCACCCTAAACGGAGCAGAGAACCGGCGCACGCTCGCGGGGCACTTCATTGCCGAGACATTCGGCTCGGGCGTGCAGCATCTGGCTTTCCACACCGATGATATTTTCGCGACCGCGGCCAGCTTGCGGCAGAACGGCTTCAAGCCGCTGGCTATTTCCCCCAATTACTACGATGACGCCGAGGCGAGGTTCGGTCTGGAAGCGGCGTTGAGCGACCGGTTGAGGGCAGAAAATATTCTGTACGACCGGGACGAGTTCGGCGAATATTTCCAGCTCTACAGCCCGACATTCGGCGAAGGCTTCTTCTTCGAGATTGTCGAACGCCGAGGATATAAGGGTTATGGCGCCGCCAACGCGATCTTCCGGATAGCCGCCTTGAAAAAGCATCTAAGGCCGGAGGGCATGCCCAAGAGTTGATGCAGCGGACCGATCCACCCGCATCTTCTTCTCAGGATCTGCGATCGGTCGCCCGGTGTCCAACCGATGTGCCCAGCTCAAAACAGCGGCAGCCGGTCGTCCTGGATCAGAATCTCCAGCTTGTCCGAGACATCCTGCGTCCAAGCCCGGTTTCCGGTCAGAGCGGTCGGGAACAGTCCGGGCAGGGTGAAGAGAGCCGCCGAAAGCGCAAGGCCCGTGCGCGGGACATCGGCGATGAGAGCGGCGATCTCCGCGGCCCGGGGATCGCGCAGCTCGTAGCGCTCGCCATTGCCGCGTTCCCCGATCGCATAGCGCATCCATGCCGCAACGGCGATCGCATAGGTCTCTGCCCTGTCGCCGTGCGCCAGCGCCTCGCATGCCGGTTCCAGCAGCCGCTGCGGCAGTTTCTGGGTACCGTCCATGGCGATCTGATAGGTGCGGTGCGCGATCGCCTTGTTTGCAAAGCGCGCTATCAATTCCTTGGCGTAATCGTCGAGATCGATGCCGGGGACCGGATCGAGCGTTCTCGCCGCCGCGTGCATGTGGCGATAGGCCAGAGCTGCCAGGGCGGCATCGTCCATCACGTCGCGGATGAATTCATAGCCGCCGATATAACCGAGATAGGCGAGCAGCGAATGGGCGCCGTTCAGCATCCGGAGCTTCATCTTCTCATAGGCCGAGACGTCTTCGACCATCAGCGCGCCGCGCACCTTTTCCCAATCCGGGCGTCCATTGGCGAAATGGTCCTCGATCACCCATTGGGTAAAGGGTTCCGTCTCGATCGCCGCCATATCCGTGCGACCCGTCAGCCGCTCGGCATCGGCATAGGTCGTCTCGGTGCTGGCCGGCGTGATCCGGTCGACCATCGTCGAGGGGAAGGGCACGTTGGCTTCGATCCAGCGATGCAGATCGGCATCGATGCGGGAGGTGAATTCGAGCACCAGTCGTTTCAGGACCGCGCCGTTGCTCGGCAGGTTGTCGCAGCTGAGCGGCGTAAAGGGGGCGATCCCCTTCTGCCGACGGCGTGCAAGGCCTTCGACGAGATAGCCGATGACGCCGCGCGGCGCATGCCGGTTGGCGAGGTCGGCGACGATATCGGGATGTTTGAGGTCGAGGCCGCCGGTTGCCGGATCGAACCCATAGGCCTTTTCCGTCACCGTCATGCTGACGATACGGATCGCAGGGTCTTCGAGCCGCGCCAGCAGGCCGGCCGGATCGCGCGGCGCCACATGCGCCTTCAGGATCGAGCCGATCACCTCAGCCGTCGTGCCCGAGGTATCGCGGATCAGCGTCGTATAGAGCCCGTTCTGGGCACTCAGATTGTCGGCGACATCGGGCGTGCGCAGGCTTGCCACCTCGATGCCCCAGTCGCCGCCCGCGGCGGCGAGCGCGCCATCGGTAAACGGCGCGAAATGCGCGCGGAAGAAGGCGCCGGGTCCCAGATGCAGAATGCCGCTTTTCAGCCGGCCGCGGTCATAGGCGGGAAGCTTCGCCGTCGGGGCGAGGCCGGATAGGGTCTGCAGTCGTTCGCTCACAGCTTGTAGGCCTTCTTCGCATTGCCATAGGAAAGTTCGCTTGCCACGATTTCGGCGTCCCGCTTGGAAAGCCGGTGCTCGGCGACAAGCCCGGCGAGGAAGCGGCAGACTTCGCGGCGCCAGACATCGTGCCGCGCCGGGATCGAAAGCAGCGCCCGCGTATCGTCGTTGAAGCCGGCCATATTGGCAAAACCTGCCGTTTCCACGACCTGGTCTAGATAGCGCCGGATGCCGAGCGGGCTGTCGTGGAACCACCAGGGCGGGCCGATCATCAGGCAGGGCCAATGGCCGGCCATCGGCGCCAGCTCGCGCGCATAGGTCGTCTCGTCGAGGGTGAAGAGCAGCACGCGCAGCCCCGGCGCATGGCCGTATCTGGAAAGCAGCGCATTGAGGCCGCCGACCCAATCCGTTCGCGTCGGAATATCGGCACCCATATTCGGGCCACGCGTCGCAAACAGCCCGCTGTCGGTATTGCGCCGCGAGCCGGCATGGATCTGCATCACCATGCCGTCTTCGGCCGAAAGCCCGGCCATCTCGGTCATCATCTGGCCGCGGAAGAGCTCGGCATCCTGAGGAGAAAGCGGATCCTTCAGCGCCTTGTCGAGCAGTGCCTGTTTTTCGGAAAGCGGCAGGTCGGCAGTGAAGGCGGTCGGCACGCCGTGATCGGTCGCGGTGGCGCCGTACTGGCGGAAATAGGCGCGCCGGCGCCGATGCGCCTCGATCAGCCCGTCCCAGCGCGTCACGTCAGTGCCGGTGATCTCTCCGAACTTGACGAGATTGTCGCGGAAACCGACAGCGTCGGGATCGGTGACACTATCCGGCCGGTAGGTGGTGCGCACTCTGCCGATCCAGCCGTCCGCGGCCATCTTCTGGTGATGGGCCAGCGGGTCGAGCGCGCCCTCCGTCGTCGCGATCGTTTCGATGCCGAATCGCTGATGCAGCGCCCGCGGCCGGAATTCCGGCAGGGCGAGCTGGGCATTGATGTGGTCGTAGAGCGCATCGGCATTGTCAGGTGTCAGCGGCTCGGTGCAGCCGAGTACGGCCGACATGGCGTGGTCGACCCAGAGGCTCGACGGCGTTCCGCGGAAGAGATGGTAATACTTGGCAAAGCTCCGCCAGGTCGCGCGGCCTGCAGCCACCGGCTTGCCGTCGAGCCGAGGCACGCCGAGCGCGTCCAAGGGAACGCCGACGCTGTGCAGCATGCGGAAGAGATAGTGATCGGGAATGACGAGCAGCGAGGCCGCATCTTCGAAGGGCTTGTCGTCGGCGAACCAGGACGGTTCGGTATGCCCGTGCGGGCTGACGATCGGAAGATTGCGCACCGTCTCGTAGAGGTCTCGCGCAATGGTCCGTGTTGCCGGGTCGGCCGGAAAGAGCCGGTCCGGATGAAGAAAGCCGTTTCCTGCATCCATCAGTATTCCTCCCTGATGGATAAGGGCCTACCCCACAACATCAGGCGCGGCAAGGTCTTTTAGTAACTAAATGGTGCGTTTTGTACGCGGGCTCGAAGGCATTGACGCGGCGGCTTATTTCCGCTTTGGGAGAACCATCTGTACTGCCGCTTTCGGCATAGGAGGATCGATGTCCGACGAGACGAACCGCATCACCCGGCTGGAGGAAATGCTGGCCTACCAGGCAAAGACGATCGAGGAGCTGTCCGATCAGCTTGCCGAACAATGGAAGATCGTCGAGCAGATGCGCACCAAGCTCGACCGGCTGACCGAACGCTTCCTGTCGCTCGAGGAACAGTCGCTGGAAGCGCCTGGTATCACCCGCCCGCCGCATTATTGACGGCACGCGGGGGATACCGCGTGCCAGGTTTTCCTGGCCGGCGGATCAGACGCCGCCGATGCAGAGATATTTCATTTCGAGATAATCGTCGGCGCCGTGGCGTGAACCCTCGCGGCCGAGGCCGGATTGCTTGATACCGCCGAAAGGCGCGGTCTCGGAAGACATGATGCCGGTATTGATGCCGATCATGCCGTATTCCAGCGCTTCCGCCACCCGCCAGACCTTCTTCAGGTCGCCGGCATAGAAGTAGGCGGCAAGGCCGAATTCCGTATCATTGGCTTGAGCGATGACATCCTCGGCCGTCTCGAAGCGGAAGAGCGGCGCCACCGGCCCGAAGGTTTCTTCGCGTGCCACCTTCATGCCGCGCGCCACCCTGGTCAGCACCGTCGGGGCGAAGAAGGTGCCGGCGCCATCGATGCGCTTGCCGCCGGTCAGCACCTTAGCGCCCTTGGCAAGTGCGTCGCCGACATGATCTTCCACCTTGGCAAGGCCCTGCTCGTCGATCAGCGGCCCGATCTCGACACCCGCCTGGAAGCCGTCGCCGACCGACATTGCGGCGACCTTGGCGGCAAGCTTGGCCGCAAAGGCGTCATAGATGCCCGACTGGATGTAGAGGCGGTTGGCGCAGACGCAGGTCTGGCCGGCATTGCGGTATTTAGAGGCGATCGCGCCCTCGACCGCGGCATCGAGATCGGCATCGTCGAAGACGATGAAGGGTGCGTTGCCGCCGAGTTCCAGGCTCACCTTCTTGATCTGGTCGGCGCATTGCCGCATCAGGATGCGGCCGACTTCCGTCGAGCCGGTGAAGCTGATCTTGCGCACCTTGTCGTTGCCGCAGAGCTCGCGGCCGATCGCCGGTCCGTCCATGCCGACGATGAGATTGAAGACGCCGGCGGGGATGCCGGCTTGTTCGGCGAGCACGGCGAGCGCGATCGCCGTCAGCGGCGTCTGTTCGGCGGGCTTCGACACGACCGTGCAGCCGACGGCCAGCGCCGGCGCGATTTTGCGGGCGATCATCGCCGCCGGGAAATTCCACGGCGTGATCGTGCCGACGACGCCGACCGGCTGCTTGATGACGATCATGCGCTTGTCTTGGGACGGCGCTGGGATCGTCTCGCCGTAGATCCGCTTGGCCTCTTCGGCGTACCATTCGACATAGGACGCGGCATACAGGATTTCGCCGCGCGCTTCCGGGAACGGCTTACCCATTTCGGCGGTCAGGATCGCGGCGAGTTCGTCGGCATTGGCGACCATCAGGTCGAACCATTTGCGCAAGGTGGCGCTGCGCTCCTTGGCCGGGCGGGCAGCCCAGGCCGGCTGAGAGGCATGGGCCGCATCGATCGCCGCCCGCGTCTCGCCGGCTCCCATATCGGGTAGCGAGGCAAGCAGCTCGCCCGTTGCCGGATTGAGCACGTCGAAGGTCTTGGCGGCATTGCCCGATGTCCAGACGCCGTTGATATAGCCGGCGTCGCGCAGGAACGGCGAAGAGAAGGGAACGTGCTTCGTCAGGGCGGTGGTGAAAGCCATGTCATCTCCTTTGGGAGTGGCTGCCGGTCGCCGGCAGCTATTGAAATCCGGTTCGGTTACTTGGCCGCGCTCGCTTCCAGCATCGAGGCCTCGAGAATGTCGAGCGCCTCGCCGAGAACCTCGTCCTCAATGGTGATCGGCGCGAGGAAGCGGATGACGTTGCCGTGGACGCCGCAGGTGAGCAGGATCAGGCCCTTGTCGAGTGCGATCAGCCGCACCCGGTTGGCGAATTCGGCGCTCGGCAAGCCGGTCGTCCGGTCGTTAAATTCGACGGCGTTCATGAAGCCAGGGCCACGGATATCGGCAATTTCGGGCACGCTCTCGCGCAGCGATTCCAGCCGCTGCTTCAGCCGGCCGCCGAGCAGATTCGCACGGTCGCAGAGATCCTCTTCGGCGATGACATCGAGGACGGCATGCGCGGCGGCGATGCCGAGCGGATTGCCGCCGTATGTCCCGCCGAGCCCGCCCGGTCCCGGTGCGTCCATGATTTCGGCGCGGCCGGTGACGGCGGCGAGCGGAAAGCCGCCGGCAAGGCTCTTTGCCATTGTCGTCAGATCGGCCGCTACCTCGTGATGATCCATCGCGAACATCCTGCCGGTGCGGGCAAAACCGGTCTGCACTTCGTCGGCGATCAGCAGGATGCCATGCTGGTCGCAGTGTTCGCGCAGCGCCTTCATGAAGGCTGCGGGTGCGGAATAGAAGCCGCCTTCGCCCTGCACCGGCTCGATGATGATGGCGGCGACCCGCTGCGGATCGACATCGGCGGCAAAGAGCTTCTTCAGCGCGGCAAGCGACTGGTCGGCGGTAACACCATGCAGTTCGACCGGGAAGGGGACGTGGAAGACATCGCCCGGCATGGCGCCGAAGCCGACCTTGTAAGGCACCACCTTGCCGGTCAGCGCCATGCCCATGAAGGTGCGGCCGTGAAAGCCGCCACCAAAGGCGATGACGGCCGAGCGGCCGGTTGCCGCACGGGCGATCTTGACAGCATTTTCAACCGCCTCGGCGCCGGTCGTGACGAAGATCGTCTTCTTCTCGAAGGCACCCGGCAGCAACGCGTTCAACCGTTCGGCAAGGCGCACGTAGCTTTCGTAGGGCACCACCTGATGGCAGGTATGGGTGAAGCGGTCGAGCTGGTCTTTGACCGCCGCGATGACCTTGGGATGGCGGTGGCCGGTGTTGAGCACGGCGATGCCGGCAGCGAAATCGATGTAACGGCGACCCTCCTTGTCCCAGATTTCGGCATTCTCTGCCCGGTCCGCATAGATCTGGGTGGTCATGCCGACGCCGCGCGAAATCGCGGCGTTCTTCCGGTCCGTAAGGCTTGTCGCGGTCATCGATCTGCTCCTGTAGCGAGGAATGAATTTATCTTGCATAAGTTCTGCAAGATATTCTAGAAAATCCTACATTTTTCCTACAAGAAAACAAGAGCCATTTTTTGCTTCAAACATCACGCGTTTTGATGAATGCTCGCGCGACGAGAATCGGGGATGTGGGGATGAACGATAACGGGCCTGTGCGCTACAAGGTGGCGGAGGCCGCGCGGCTGGCGGGCGTTTCCGCCTCGACGCTGCGTCTCTGGGAAAGCCAGGGTCTGGTGGTTCCCGGCCGCTCCGAAACCGGTCATCGACAATATAGCGCCGACGACGTGGCGCGCCTGAAGCGCATCTCCTGGTATCGGGTCGAGCGCGGCCTCAACCCCGCGGCCATCCGCGAGGCGCTGGAAGGTGAAGATCCCTCGGCCGAGGGAGAAGCAAGCCAGGATTCCGGCCTCGGCCGCAGGCTGCGCAGCCTGCGCCATGCCGCCGGAAAGACGCTGGAACAGGTGGCCGGCGATAACGGTATCACCGCTTCGACGCTCTCGACGCTCGAGCGTACCTCGCAAGGCGTCGGCTTCAAGACGCTGCACGACCTCGCCGAATATTACGGCACCACCGTCTCCCGCCTTTCCGGTGAGGAAAGCGGCGAGGTGCCGGTCCTGGTGCGCGCCGGGGAATGGCGCAACTGGCCGGAAACGACGCCCGGGGTTACCGTGCAGCTGCTGGCCGAAGGCCGCAGGATGATGGACTGCCATCGTTTCGTGCTGGCGCCGGGTGCGGCCAGCGAGGGCGCCTATCGCCACGAGGGCGAGGAATTCATGCATGTCCTGTCCGGCCGGCTCGAGCTGGTGCTCGACGGCGATCAGTTCTTCGAACTCGGTCCGGGCGATTCGCTGTATTTCGAAAGCCGCCGCTACCATTCCTGGCGCAACCGCCACGACGGCGAAACCGTGCTTCTCTGGATCAACACGCCGCCGACATTCTGATGCGAAGAAGCGGTTTCGCACTTTGCGCCTTTGCGCTATAGCGCTACCTACGCAATTCCTTAGGTCGAAAATCGATATAAGGATAAAATCATGCAGCAATTCAAAGCGCTACAGCGTCCTTTGCGCGTCTGAAAAGAGGCGCGGCTGTTTCGAACGAAAGATAGTCTCATGGCCGCCACCATACGTTACCACGAAGGCGATATTTCCACGGCCGATGCGGCCCGCTACACCGGCGCGGTTGCGATCGACACCGAAACGCTCGGCCTGGTGCCGCGCCGCGATCGACTCTGCGTCGTCCAGCTTTCGCCGGGTGACGGCACCGCCGACGTTATCCGTATCGCCGCCGGCCAGAAAGAGGCGCCCAACCTGGTCGCCCTGCTCGAAGACCCCACTCATCAGAAGATCTTTCATTATGGCCGCTTCGATATCGCCGTGCTCTTCCACACCTTCGGCGTAACGACGACCCCGGTCTTCTGCACCAAGATCGCCTCGCGCCTGATCCGGACCTACACCGATCGTCATGGCTTGAAGGACAATCTCAAGGAGATGCTCGACATCGACATCTCCAAGACGCAGCAATCGTCCGACTGGGCGGCCGAAACGCTGTCTCCGGCCCAGCTCGAATATGCCGCTTCCGACGTGCTTTACCTGCATGCTTTGCGCGACAAGTTGACCGCCCGCCTGATCCGCGACGGCCGCTTCGACCATGCCACCGCCTGCTTCGAATTCCTGCCGACCCGCGCCAAGCTCGACCTGCTCGGCTGGGAGGAGGCCGATATCTTCGCCCATAGCTGAACGAACCGCCCGGTGAACGCTGGCGCCCGCCGTGCGTGGCTCCGCGGCCGTAATGGCGAACGCCTGAAGGGCGCGAAGCGAATCGAAGAGATCGCGACGCACTCTTTGTTTTTAGGCATGTCGTCGTCCCGGAACCGCTGCACACTTCCGGGCGACTATTAGCATTTCGTTAAGGTCTCTTTACTAAAATTCCTGTTAATTTTTATGCATTCGATGACGCCGGACTTGCGTCATGCGGACAGGAGGATCTGCTGGGATGCAAGGGGGCCGGATGAGCACGGTCCTTTTATAGAGCCTGCTTTCATCGTCACTTTGCGAAAGGAGCATGCCATGTTGACTCCCGTTCGTGCAGCGTCCAGTGCAAGCTTTTCGTCTCAAGGCCAGACTGCGGCGATCGTCGCCGGCGGCCTCGGCCGTTCTGTCATTGCTCCGGCGCCCGTCAATGCCGTCGAGGCTGCCGACCTGAATTCCGCCATTGCCGGCAAGCTGAATATCCTGCTCCTGGCCGCGCGTGAGCGCATGGTCGACGCCCTTTTCGATGTCCTCGATGCGGCCGGCCGCGCCATCTCGCTGGATCGCAGCGAGGACGAAACCAATCTTGCCTTCGCCTCCCGGCTCGCCGATGCCATCCGGCGCCTGCCGGCCGCCCGGATCGACGAGGTCGAACGCCAGCTTGCCGGACAGGGCCATAGCCTGCCGCTCAGGATGATCGCCGAAGCCTTGAAAAATCCGACAGGCCCGGAAGCCGCCCGGATCGTCGCCTATCTCGAAATCGTCCGCTACAAGGACCGCGATCTCGCCGCCCGCGCCGTGGTGCGTTCCTATGGCCAGAACGACGCTTCGCCGATGCGTGCCGATGTCCGCCCTGAAATCCAGCTGCATGAGGGCAGCCTGCCTGCGGCCATGCGCCAGCCGGCAGAACAGGCGCCCGCGCCGGCCGATGCCCATGTCGGGGCCGAAGCGCTTATGACGGACGAGAAGACGATCGCCGCCGAAGTCGGGGACGCAGCCGAGCCGAAAACGCCGCAGCTTGAAGGCAACGCCCGCTCCGCGCCGGCGACGTCAGAAGATCTCGCGCCGGAAAATCCGATCGCTCCCGAAACCGAAGCCCGGCAATCCATGGAGACAGCCGCGGCCGGCGATAGCAGGGGGACGGCGGAGCCGCCTGCCGTCCTGCCGCGCGCGAATTCGGAACAGGTCGATCCTGTCATTCCCAGGAACTGGACGGGCATCGTCGCCTCGATGACCGAAGAGGCCTCCGAGATGATCGCCACCATCATCCGCGAGCAGGACGTCGACACCGCACTGGAGGATGGTCTCGTCGAGGCGGCAGTGGAGATCGATGCCATCCTCGATGACGCCGTCATCAGCGATGCGGCCGAGACTTTGGCGAGGCAGCCGGCGGAAATTCCGGCATCCGACCTGCGCCAGACCGCAGCACTCCATCCCGCGCCGACGGAGAGCAAGGTTGCCGCGGCGGCTGACCGTCAGCCGAAGGAGATTGCCGCACAGCCGCAAATAGTGCCGGCCCCTGAAGCCGTTGAACCCTCCTATGTGCCGCTTGCGGCAAGAATGCCGGATGGTTTTGCCTATGCCCAGCTGCCTTATCAGTTCGCCAAGGATATGCCGCCGAACGAAACGGCGGGGGAAACGCACCACCAGCATCAGCACCAGCGCGACGACGCTTCCGAGGATCAGCAGCAGGAAGATCAGCAGGCGCAGTCAGGCGAGGAGGCCGAGCCCGATCCCGCAGCGACCGACGCCGCACCCGCGCGAAGGACGCCGCGAATGATCGACGCTGATCCGGCGCCCCAGCGGGCCGGCGCGGTCGCCGACCCGGTCTACGAGCTCTACCAGCGCATGGTCGGCTGGGAATGATACGGTTCATTGCCTGAAAATGCAGAACCCGCCGGATTGCTCCGGCGGGTTCTTCGATTTTAGCGAAGGATGCGGGGCTTATTCGCCACCGCGGTTCTTCAGGGCTGCGCCCAGGATGTCGCCGAGCGAAGCGCCCGAGTCGGAAGACCCGAACTGAGCGACGGCTTCCTTCTCTTCCGCAATCTCCAGAGCCTTGATGGACAGCATGATCTTGCGGTCCTTCTTGGAGAAGTTGGTGACGCGGGCGTCGAAGACCTGGCCAACCGAGAAGCGCTCGGGGCGCTGTTCGTCGCGGTCGCGGGCGAGGTCGGCACGGCGGATGAACGAAGTGATGTCCTCGTGGTTGACGAGCTTCACTTCGACGCCGCCATCGTTGACCGCGATGACTTCGCAGGAAACGACGGCGTTCTTGCGCAGGTCGCCCGATGCAGCGGCGTCGCCGACCGCATCCTTGCCGAGCTGCTTGATGCCGAGCGAGATGCGTTCCTTCTCGACGTCGACGTCGAGAACGACGGCCTTGACGACGTCACCCTTGTTGAACTCCTCGATGACCTGTTCGCCCGGACGATTCCAGTCGAGGTCGGAGAGGTGCACCATGCCGTCGACATCGCCGTCGAGGCCGATGAACAGGCCGAATTCGGTCTTGTTCTTGACTTCGCCTTCGACTTCAGTGCCGGCCGGATGGCTGCGGGCGAATGCTGCCCACGGGTTTTCCAGCGTCTGCTTGAGGCCGAGCGAAATACGGCGCTTGGACGGATCGACTTCGAGAACGACGACTTCGACTTCCTGGCTGGTCGACAGGATCTTGCCGGGGTGAACGTTCTTCTTGGTCCAGGACATCTCAGAGATATGGATCAGGCCTTCGATGCCCGGCTCCAGCTCGACGAACGCACCGTAGTCGGTGATGTTCGTGACGGTACCGGAGATCTTCTTGCCTTCCGGATACTTGGCCTGGATGCCATCCCACGGATCGGACTCGAGCTGCTTCATGCCGAGCGAGATGCGGTGGGTTTCCTGGTTGATGCGGATGATCTGAACCTTGACCTGCTGGCCGATGTTCAGGATTTCCGACGGATGGTTCACACGGCGCCATGCCATGTCGGTGACGTGCAACAGGCCGTCGATGCCGCCGAGGTCGACGAACGCACCGTAATCGGTGATGTTCTTGACGACGCCGTCGACAACCTGGCCTTCTTCGAGGTTCTGAACGATTTCAGAACGCTGCTCGGCACGGGATTCTTCGAGAACCGTACGGCGCGAAACGACGATGTTGCCGCGGCGCTTGTCCATCTTGAGGATTTCGAAGGGCTGCGGGTTGTGCATCAGCGGCGTGACGTCGCGGATCGGACGAATGTCGACCTGCGAACGCGGCAGGAAGGCGATCGCACCGTCGAGGTCGACGGTGAAGCCGCCCTTGACCTGGTTGAAGATCACGCCTTCGACGCGCTCGCCGGCTTCGAACTTGGCTTCGAGCTTGATCCAGCTTTCTTCGCGGCGAGCCTTCTCGCGCGACAGAACGGCTTCGCCAAGCGCGTTTTCGATGCGCTCGACATAGACTTCGACTTCGTCGCCGACCTTCAGCGAACCGTCCTTGGCGCGTGCGCCGAATTCCTTGAGCGCAATGCGGCCTTCAACCTTGAGGCCGACGTCGACAACGGCGACGTCCTTTTCGATGCCCGTGACGATGCCCTTGGTGACATAGCCTTCGGCCAGGTCGTTCTTGGCAAAGGACTCTTCGAGAAGAGCCGCGAAATCCTCGCGGGAGGGGGTAGCTACTGACATAAAATCTCCTGCGTGTCCCGAAATGGAATCGGACACGTGCGCGCCGGTTGGTTTGCGTTGAACGGGCCTGAACCCAGTCCGCCCTCTCTCACGAGGGCAATCCGGCGCTTGGACGGAATTTCAGGCTGCATAAAAGCGATATGCGTGCTTCTGAGCACGCGAAATCGCTTGAATTTAGGCATTTCGGCTCAAGACTGCATCGATGATCGATTGCGCAGCTTGAAACGCGGCCTCTATACTCATTTCCGACGTATCAAGCAAGTGCGCATCGACCGCTGGTTTCAAAGGGCTGTCGGCCCGTCCCATGTCGCGTTCGTCGCGTCGCTTGACGTCCTCGAAAATCGCATCGAAATCCGCCGTCGCACCCTTGCCGACAATCTCGTCGTAACGGCGTCTCGCGCGCACCTGTGGCGTTGCCGTCACATAGAGCTTGACCGGCGCATCCGGGCAGACGACCGTGCCGATATCGCGCCCGTCGAGCACAGTGCCCGGCGCTTTTTCCGAGAACCGCCGCTGCGCCTCGACCAGCGCCCGGCGCACCGCCGGCATGACGGCGATCTTCGAGGCGGCTTCGCCGATCTCGTGTTGAGAAAGCATATCGCGATCGAGCCCGCCAAGTTCAACTTCCCGCGCCATCTTTTCCGCCACCGCCTCGTCGTCGAGCGGCAGGCCAGCGTCGAGCAGCGCCTTGGCGGTGGCGCGGTAGGTGAGGCCCGTGTCGAGATGGTGGAAGCCATATTGCTCGGCGATGCGGCGCGAAAGCGTGCCCTTGCCGGCCGCCGCCGGGCCGTCGATGGCGATGGTGAAAGTCTTGGTCGTCATGGGATCAATCCTGGAGCAGGGCGCTTACGGGCCTCGGCGCGGCGCCACACGTGGCATAATGCTTTGTAAAGGCGCAGCATTTCCTTCGCAAGTCCGCCCTTTCCGGCGACCGGCTCCGCCCGCTTCTGCAGCCCCCGCGCCTCGTTGCGAGAGGGGAGCCGGCCGGGCATCCGCCGGCGCCGGAAATACCCGGCACTGCGATGATAAAGTTTGGCTTTGACATGCGAAGCCGCAGCGATTAAGGGGACCGGCTTATAAATTCCGATGGAACGCCGGCTTGAACGGCATTTTGCCGAATCGCGGATTCGGCCATTCTCACGAGGCTTATAGTGGCGAAAGCGGAACTTGGAACCAAGCGCACCGATCCGGAAACCGGCAAGAAGTTCTACGATCTGAACCGGGATCCGATCGTTTCTCCTTATACCGGCAAGTCCTACCCCCTGTCCTTCTTCGAGGAAACCTCGGCGATATCAGACGTCGCCGAAGAAGACGAGGTAGCGGAAGTCGATACCGAAAACACCGAAGTCGAGCTGGTCTCGCTGGAAGATGCCGATGACGCCGCCGGCGGCGACGACATCCCCGATATCGGCGACGACGATGTCGAAATCGAAGGCGACGACGACGACGATACCTTCCTGACGCCCGACGAAGACGATGACGATGACGACATGAGCGACATCATCGGCGTGACCGGCGACGAAGACGAAGTCTGACGACCGCATTTCGGCCCGGTGAGGAAAAAATTCTCCGGGCCGAATTTTTTAGGCTTGCTATCTCCGAAAACCGGAAGTAATAAGCCGCCACCCCAGAGGCAACGCCCTCCGGAGTATCCCAGGACCGGCCACGCCGGACCACCTTTGATGGGGCTATAGCTCAGCTGGGAGAGCGCTTGCATGGCATGCAAGAGGTCAGCGGTTCGATCCCGCTTAGCTCCACCAGCCTACGCTCTTCGAGCTTCGGCTCGGCAAGCCGGAAGGCTTGACGGGACGAGGACGAGAAGGAAGCGGAGGCTGCCGCGACGAAGTTGCGAAGCAACGTAGGCGGGCTGTGATTCTTCTATGAAGTACGTCTACATTCTCCAGAGCATCACCTCTACGGATCGCTATTATGTTGGCGTGACGGGTGACCTGAAGTCGCGCTTGGCAAAACACAATGCCGGAGAGGTAACTCACACCTCGAAATACGTCCCTTGGTCTTTGAAGACCTATCTCGCCTTCTCCGACGAAACGCAGGCCTTTGCCTTTGAGAAGTACTTGAAGTCGGCTTCCGGCAGAGCATTCGCAAAGAAAAGACTCTAGCCACCCCGTCAACTCGGGCAGGCCGCTCCCACAGCCCGTCGAACAAGTTCGCCAGGGTGTGCAAGTCCAAATTCCCACGATCCAGTTTGCCAATTCCTCAATGAACGGAATTATCCTTGTGCCGAAATCTTAGCGATTCGGCCCCAGGACCCTTGAGCAATGACCAGAGCAAGACGCCGCCGTATCATCCGCACCCGACGCACCCTGACCGGGCTTGCCCTCGTCGGCTCGATTTCGTTTCTGGCCGGCATGACCGATGCGACCGGCCTGCTGCTGACCGGCGATTTCGTCTCCTTCATGACGGGCAACACGACGCGGGCCGCACTTGCCTTGAGCGAGGGCAATCTTTTTCACGCGGCGGTGCTGATCTCGGCCATTCTCGTCTTCGTGCTCGGCAACGCGGCCGGCATCGTCATCGCCCATGTCTCGCAGCGCCGGATTTTCGTAGTGCTCGGCTGCGTCGGCCTCGTCCTGGCGCTCGCCTCGATAGTGAGCGCGCAAAGCATGATGCTTCCGAGATTCTACCTGATCGTCTGTTCCATGGGCATGGTGAACGCCGCCGTCGAACATATCGACGGCCTGCCGATCGGCCTGACTTATGTCACAGGCGCGCTGTCGCGTTTCGGCCGCGGCATCGGCCGCTGGATCATCGGTGATCGCCGTGTCGAATGGACGATCCAGATCGTGCCCTGGGCCGGCATGGTGCTCGGCGCGATCGCCGGGGCGGTGCTGACGCGGCTGGTGGGCGCCCATGCCTTGTGGCTGGTCGCCATCTTTGCCATGGCGCTGGCTCTTGCCGCCATGTTCATTCCCCGGCCGCTTCAGCGGCGCTTCAACCAGAAGCTTGCGCCGCACCGCTCGGCCCCACGCGCGAATTAGAACCGTCGCATTCCTGTTACCCTCGAATCGGATAGGAAGGACCGCCGCCAATCCTCAAGGAGCAGGTCTTGTTCGTCATTTCGAAGCTTGTCTGGATTTTCGCTCAGCCATTGTCGCTGGCATTCTTCCTCGTCTTCTTTGCCCTGCTTGCCGGCCTTCTGCGCTGGCGGACCTTAAGCATTCTCGGCGCAACGGGTTCGGCCCTCATCCTCTTCGTCACCCTCTACACCACCACCGGCAACCTGCTGATGCAGGGTCTCGAGCAGCGCTTCGCCAAACCCGCCGATGATCCGGAGGACCTGCAATGCATGATCGTGCTCGGCGGCGCCTTCGAAAACGAGGCGAACACGGCCCGCCACGGCATCGAATTCAACGGCGGCGCCGACCGCTTCATCGAAGCCCTGCGGCTCGCGCAGAAATTTCCGCAGTCGCGCATTCTGATCTCGGGCGGGGACGGCTCCATCTCCGGCATCTACGAAGGCGATGCGGCTGCGTCCGAACGCTTCTTCCCGCTGTTCGGCATCGGCAGGGAGCGGCTGATCGAGGAGCGGCAATCGCGCACCACTTTCGAAAACGCCGTAAATACCAAGGAATTCCTGGCAAGCCAGGGCCTTTCCCATTGCCTGCTGATCACCTCAGGTTTTCATATGCCACGTTCCGTCGGCATCTTCCGCAAGCTCGGCATCGATATCGTGCCCTGGCCGACCGATTATCGCACCGACGGGCAGGTGAGGCCGGGCCTGGATTTCACCCAGCCGAACCTCAATGCCCAGAACATGGCGACGGCGATCCGCGAATGGTACGGCCTGGTCGGCTATTACCTCGCCGGCCGGACGTCGGAGCTCTATCCCCGCTGAGTCACTTCTTCGAGATGGTGACGAATTTCGTGCCGCGCACGCGTGCCGTCACGATGCAGGGGTCACCTTCGGTGCGGTCGCAGAACCGCGGATGCATCTTCATCGCCAGCACCATGTTGCCGAAGCGCTGGACGAAGTCGTAGCCATAGATCTGCGCCGTCGCGATCATGAAATAGCCGCCTTCGGCGACCTGCAGATAGAAATTATAGGTGCAGCCGTCGTCATTGCATTGCGGCCCCTTCTGCCCGTCGCAGGTGAGCAGGCCTTCGTTGACCACCGCGTCGATCAGCCCGTCATTGTTGATGTCCTGCCGGGTGATGAAGCCGTCGGCGAATTCGGCCGTCTTGCACTGCTCCTGGAAATGCTTCTTTTCGTAGATCTCCGGGTCGGAGATCAGCGATTGCTGGCCGAGGGCGGCAGCCGGCATGGCGAGCAGCAGGAGAACATTCAGAACGGCGAGCACCAGCGGTTTCACGGGCTTTCCTCTTTGGATAAAGCTCTATCAGCTTGCTTTATGGCCGCCCCGCCTTGCGCCGCCCTTGCCGCCGTGGTTCTTTCCGGAAACTGTTCGCCGGCTCCGGGGTCCGCATGTCCTTGCTCGTCTATCTCGATTATGCCGGCATTGCGCTGTTTGCCGCGACAGGCGCGCTCGCAGCCTCGCGCAAGCAGCTGGATCTGATCGGCTTTCTGTTTTTCGCCATGGTGACGGGGACCGGCGGCGGCACCGTGCGCGATATCGTGCTCGGCCGCGTGCCAGTTTTCTGGGTGCTGAACCCCGGCTATATTCTCGTCTGCTGCATCATGGGCGTCATCGTTTTCTTCACCGCTCACCTGCTGGAATCGCGCTATCGCCTGCTGATCTGGCTGGATGCGATCGGTCTGGCCGCCTATTGCGTGCTCGGCGCCGCCAAGGGACTTGCCGCCACCGGCTCGCCGACCATCGCCATCGTCACCGGCACGTTGACGGCAACCTTCGGCGGCATCCTGCGCGATCTGATGGCAAACGAGCCTTCGGTGCTGCTCAGGCCGGAAATCTATGTGACGGCAGCCCTTGTCGGCGCCGGCGTGTTCACGCTCGCCAATGGGCTGGGGATGCCGCTTTATCTCGCCTCGGGCTGTGGCGTCGCAGCCGCCTTTGCCGTTCGCGGCGGAGCGCTGTGGTTCGGGTGGACCTTTCCGATTTACAAGCACAAGCCCGGCCGGCATCCCGACGATGTCATGTAAAGACAGAGCATGATGCCGAAAAGTGTAAGCGGTTTTCAGACGACATCATGCTCTAGCTATTTAAATTAGAACAGGATGATTTTAGGCCGCCCGACCTAAAATCATCCTGTTCTAAGGTGCCGTCAGCCCCGCTTGGCCCGCAGGCGGATCACCACGTCGACATGGGCGATCTCCATACCCTCGGGCGGCTCCGGCAGATTGGCGATCGTCAGGTTGCTGACGGGAATGTCGAGCACCTCGTTTTCGCCTTCGACGAAGAAATGATGGTGATCGGACACATTGGTGTCGAAATAAGTCTTGGCGCTCTCCACGGCGAGAACGCGGATGAGGCCGGCCTCGGTGAACTGGTGCAGCGTGTTGTAGACGGTCGCGAGCGACACCGGCACGCCGGCGGCAACCGCCTCCTCATGCAGTTCCTCGACGGTCAGATGCCGGTCGCCCTTGGCAAACAGGAGGTCGCCGAGCGCGACGCGCTGGCGGGTGGGACGCAAGCCTGCGCCACGCAGCCTTACCTCTATTGCGATCGGGAGTGCACCCGTCATCAAAACCAACTCCGGTTATTCCTGCATAAAGCAATCATGTTTCTTAAAGCGGTATAACTTTTGCACTGGATCCTTTCAATAGTTCAATGGGGACAAGAGCCTGATAAAGGCGGCAAAAACGGGCTTTTGACGCAAATAGGTCTGGTCGCGGCCCTGGCCTTCCTGTATGCGACCACCAAATAATGGCGTAAGCCTGGTCCGGGGCGATGAATGAAGCTGCCTTGCTTGTGCTTCATTTTCTGAAGAACTTGGACTACACGTTCACATCCATCGGCTTCACGCGGGGGGAAAAATAAATTTTATGACAACCAGACAGTCCAGCTTCTCGTATGAAGATCTCATCGCTTGCGCTCATGGCAAGCTGTTCGGCCCCGGCAATGCGCAGTTGCCGCTGCCGCCCATGCTGATGGTTCACCGTATCACGGAAATTTCCGAAACCGGCGGGGCCTTCGACAAGGGCTATCTCAGGGCCGAATACGACGTGCGTCCCGACGACTGGTATTTTCCCTGCCATTTCGAAGGCAATCCGATCATGCCGGGCTGCCTCGGCCTCGACGGCATGTGGCAGCTGACCGGCTTCTTCCTCGGCTGGCTCGGCGAAGAAGGCCGCGGCATGGCGCTTTCGACAGGCGAAGTGAAATTCAAGGGCATGGTGCGGCCGCATACGAAACTCATCGAATACGGCATCGACTTCAAGCGCGTCATGCGCGGCCGCCTCGTGCTCGGCACGGCCGACGGCTGGCTGAAGGCAGACGGCGAGACCATATACCAGGCGGCCGATCTTCGTGTCGGTCTATCGAAAGACAAGACCGCCTGAAACCGCATTTCGAGCGGCTGACGAAAACAACAAAGGTTTGATCAGATGAGACGGGTAGTTGTCACGGGTCTGGGTATCGTTTCCTCGATCGGAAGCGACGCGGCCGAAGTCACCGAATCCTTGCGCCAGGCAAAGTCGGGTATTTCCTTTTCCAACGATTTCGCCGAGCACGGCTTCAAGTGCCAGGTCTGGGGCAGCCCGAAGCTTGGCCCGGCGGAACTTGCCGAGCTGGTCGATCGCCGCGCCATGCGCTTCCTGTCGCAGGGCGGCGCCTGGAACCATGTCGCCATGAAGCAGGCGATCGCCGATTCCGGTCTGGAAGAGACGGACTACGCGCAGAACGAACGCGCCGGCATCATCATGGGATCCGGCGGTCCGTCCACCCGCACCCTCATCGAAGCGGCCGACATCACCGTCAAGAACAACAGCCCGAAGCGCATCGGCCCCTTCGCCGTACCGAAGGCGATGTCTTCGACCGCCTCCGCCACGCTCGCCACCTGGTTCAAGATTCACGGCGTCAATTATTCGATCTCGTCGGCCTGCTCGACCTCGGCGCACTGCATCGGCAACGCCGCCGAGATGATCCAGTGGGGCAAGCAGGACGTGATGTTTGCCGGCGGCCACGAGGATCTCGACTGGACGATGTCCAATCTCTTCGACGCTATGGGCGCCATGTCCTCCAAGTACAACGACACGCCCGACAGCGCCTCGCGCGCCTATGACGTCAACCGCGACGGTTTCGTCATCGCCGGTGGCGCCGGCGTGCTGGTGCTCGAGGAGCTTGAGCGCGCCAAGGCGCGCGGCGCCAAGATCTACGCCGAAATCGTCGGCTACGGCGCAACCTCCGATGGTTACGACATGGTCGCTCCCTCGGGCGAGGGCGCCGTCCGCTGCATGCGCCAGGCGCTTTCCACCGTCAAAGGGGACGTCGACTATATCAACACGCACGGCACGTCGACGCCGGTCGGTGACAGCAAGGAAATCGGCGCCATCCGCGAGGTCTTTGGCGCCAGGATCCCGCATATCCAGTCGACCAAGTCGCTGACAGGCCATTCGCTGGGCGCGGCCGGCGTGCAGGAATCGATCTATTCCCTGCTGATGATGCAGCAAGGCTTCATCGGCGAGAGCGCCCATATCAGTGAGCTCGACCCCGAATTCGAAGGCGTGCCGATCGTGCGCAAGCGTATCGACAATGCGAAGTTCGATATCGCCCTCTCCAACTCCTTCGGCTTCGGCGGGACGAACGCCACGCTCGTCTTCCAGCGCCATAACGGATAATAATATGACTGGAATCATGCAGGGTAAGCGCGGCCTCGTCATGGGCGTCGCCAACAACCACTCGATCGCCTGGGGAATTTCGAAGGCCCTCGCCGCACAGGGTGCGGACCTCGCCTTCACCTATCAGGGCGAAGCGCTCGGCAAGCGCGTCAAGCCGCTTGCCGCCGAAGTCGGCTCGGATTTCGTGCTGCCCTGCGACGTTGAGGACATCGCCTCGGTCGATAGCCTGGTCGACGCGATTGAACAGCGCTGGGGCAAGCTCGATTTCATCGTCCATGCCATCGGCTTTTCCGACAAGAACGAGCTGAAGGGTCTCTATGCCGATACGACGCGTGAGAATTTCAGCCGCACCATGGTCATTTCCTGCTTCTCCTTCACCGAGATCGCCAAGCGCTGCGCGCCGTTGATGGAAGACGGCGGCGCGATGCTGACCTTGACTTACAATGGCTCGACGCGCGTCATCCCCAACTACAACGTCATGGGCGTTGCCAAGGCAGCGCTCGAGGCTTCGGTGCGCTATCTGGCCGCCGATTACGGCCCGCGCGGCATCCGCGTCAACGCCATATCCGCCGGGCCGATCCGCACGCTCGCCGGCGCCGGCATCTCGGACGCGCGCGCCATCCTCTCGTGGAACCAGCGCAATGCGCCGCTGCGCAAGACCGTCACCATCGATCAGGTCGGCAACTCCGCTCTCTACCTGCTCTCCGACCTTTCCGCCGGCGTCACCGGCGAAATCCATTTCGTCGACGCGGGCTTCAACGTTACCTCCATGCCGACGCTGGATACGCTGCGCAGGGCTGACGTGGAGTAGACGTCTCCTCGATCTGAAACTCAAAGGCCGTGCGCAGAGGATGCGCACGGCCTTTTTTGTTTATCGACAAAAGCGGGATCGGAACCCCCTCAACTCTATTTCTTCGCCCAGAGCACCTTGAAGCGGGCGTTGCGGCAGGTTTCGCCGCTTTCCCTGAATTCTGCGGCCAGAACCGGCTCGTAGGGCAGGCCGCGATTGGCGACGAGCAGCAGCCGGCCGCCGCCGCGAAGGGCGGATGCGGCGGTCTTGATCATCGCCTGGCCGAGCGACGGTTCGGCGGCGTGGCCCTCATGGAAGGGCGGGTTCATGATGACGAGGTCGTACTTATCCTTGACCGGCTCGCCCGCCAGATCGTGCCAGAAAAAGCGCGCAGGCGCGTTTGGGCAGTTCTCCGCCATATTGACCCGCGCCGCCTCCAGGGCCGCGTGATTGGCCTCGTAGAGGTCAAGGCGCCCCAGTCCGCGCGATCTCTGCGCCATCTCGACAGAGAGATAACCCCATCCCGCGCCGAAATCGGCGACGTCGCCGGTAAAATCCTGCGGCAGGCGCGAGGCGAGCAGCTCCGATCCGGCATCGACCCGGTCATGCGAAAACATGCCGGCTGTCGCATGGAAGCGGTCGTCGACGCGCACCGGCGCCTTTGCCAGCCTGGAAACGATGTCGCCGGCATCGGCCGGCCGGCCGAACCAGAAGGCGACGCCGTGATATTTCGGCATGTGGTCGATGGCGAGGCCGAACCCTTCCAGGCGCTTGCGCAGCGGCTGGATGCCGTCTTCCTTAGCCCCGGCAACGACGATCAGGCCGCCCGCCCGCGTGCGGTCAATTGCGGCGGCCAGATTGGCCTCGTTCTCGCCCTTATGCTTGGTGCACAGCACGAGTGCCGCGTCATAATCCTCGCCGTCGATCTCCGGCTTCGCGTCGATCCGCTGCGCCAGAAGCTGCCGGTAGAGCGGCCGGAAGCCCTGGACGGCGCTGAGCGAGGCGGTAAAGCCTTCAGGCAGCTGAAAGCCTGCCTCGGCGCCGAGAAAGAGCACGCGCTCGCCCTCGCCGGGCGCCTCGACTGTGCCGCTGGCAAAGGGATGGAACAGGGTCTTCAGCGTCTCGCGGCTCATGGGTCTCGTCTCGTTAAAGCATGTCGGGCAAAATGTGCTGCGGCTTTGCGAAAACGACATTCGCAAAACCAGCATACAAAAAGGGCGCGGAAGATTCCCGCGCCCGGAATTCAATCTGGGAGACGCGGCTTATTCGGCCGCTTCTTCCTTCTTCTTCTCGTTCGCGATCTCCTGGCCGGTGGCCTGGTCGACGACCTTCATCGACAGGCGAACCTTGCCGCGTTCGTCGAAGCCGAGCAGCTTGACCCAGACCTTGTCGCCTTCCTTGACGACGTCCTGCGTCTTGGCAACACGCTCGGAAGCGAGCTGCGAGATATGGACGAGGCCGTCGCGGGCGCCGAAGAAGTTGACGAAGGCGCCGAAGTCGGCGGTCTTGACAACAGTGCCTTCGTAGATCTGGCCGATTTCAGGCTCGGCAACGATCGAGTGGATCCACTTGCGGGCCGCTTCGATTTCCTTGCCGGAAGAGGAAGCGATCTTGACGGTGCCGTCGTCCTCGATGTTGATCTTCGCACCGGTCTTTTCGACGATTTCGCGGATGACCTTGCCGCCGGAGCCGATGACTTCGCGGATCTTGTCGACCGGAATGTTCATGACTTCGATGCGCGGAGCGAATTCGCCGAGCTGGCCGCGGCTTTCGGTGATCGCCTTGGACATTTCACCGAGAATGTGGGTGCGGCCGCCCTGGGCCTGGCTGAGCGCGACCTTCATGATCTCTTCGGTGATGCCGGCGATCTTGATGTCCATCTGCAGCGAGGTGATGCCGTCGGCCGTACCTGCAACCTTGAAGTCCATGTCGCCGAGGTGGTCTTCGTCACCGAGGATATCGGAGAGGACAGCGAAGCGGTCGCCTTCCAGGATCAGGCCCATGGCGATACCGGCAACCGGCTTGGCAAGCGGAACGCCGGCGTCCATCAGAGCGAGCGAGGTGCCGCAGACGGTCGCCATCGAGGACGAGCCGTTCGACTCGGTGATCTCGGAGACGACGCGCAGCGTGTAGGGGAACTGCTCGGCCGACGGCAGCATCGGACGGATGGCACGCCATGCGAGCTTGCCGTGGCCGATTTCGCGGCGGCCCGGGGAGCCCATGCGGCCGGTCTCGCCGACGGAGTAGGGCGGGAAGTTGTAATGGAGCAGGAAGCGCTCCTTGTACATGCCCGTCAGGCTGTCGACATATTGTTCGTCTTCGCCGGTGCCGAGCGTGGCAACGACGATTGCCTGGGTTTCGCCGCGGGTGAACAGCGCCGAACCATGGGTGCGCGGCAGAAGCCCGACTTCCGAAACGATCGGACGAACGGTTTCGAGGTCGCGGCCGTCGATACGGCTCTTGGTGTCGAGAATGTTCCAGCGGACGATCTTGGCCTGCAGGTGCTTGAAGATCGCGCCGACTTCCTCGGCCGTGTATCGGGCTTCGCCTTCCTCGGGGAGGAAGTGCGCCTTGACTTTCGCCTTGACGGCGTCGACGGCGGCGTAGCGATCGGCCTTCTGGGTGATCTTGTAGGCTTCACGCAGTTCGGCTTCGGCAAGGCCGAGCATTTCGCTTTCGAGCGCCGAATAGTCTTCCGGCTGGAAGTCGCGCGGCTCCTTCGCGGCAACTTCGGCGAGCTTGATGATCGCGTCGAGAACCGGTTGGAAACCCCTGTGACCGAACATGACGGCGCCGAGCATGACGTCCTCGGGCAGCTCCTTGGCTTCGGATTCGACCATCAGCACGGCGTCGTAGGTGCCGGCGACGACGAGGTCGAGGCTCGACTCGTCCATCTCGTCGAGATGCGGGTTGAGAACATATTCGCCGTTGATGTAGCCGACGCGCGCACCGCCGACCGGGCCCATGAAGGGGACGCCGGAGAGCGTCAGCGCTGCCGAGGTCGCGACCATCGACAGGATGTCGGGGTTGTTTTCAAGGTCGTGCTGGATGACGGTAACGACGACCTGGGTGTCGTTCTTGTAGCCTTCCGGGAAGAGCGGGCGGATCGGACGGTCGATCAGGCGGGAAACGAGGGTCTCGTTTTCGCTCGGGCGTCCTTCGCGCTTGAAATAGCCGCCGGGGATCTTGCCGGCTGCGTAGGTCTTTTCCTGGTAGTTGACGGTCAGCGGAAAGAAGTCCTGGCCGGGCTTCGGCGCCTTGGCCGAAACGACGGTGGCGAGAACGACGGTTTCGCCGTAGGTGGCGAGAACGGCGCCATCGGCCTGACGGGCGATCTTGCCGGTTTCAAGCTTCAGCGGGCGGCCGGCCCACTCGATTTCCACGGTGTGTGTATCAAACATATCTTGTCCTTCAATGCGGGAGCACGCGCCATCGCCGATATCAGGGCGCAGCGCACAGTCGACCGCAATCAATGCGACGTATCACGGGCAAGACAACGGGAGGCTTTTCGTCTCAGCTTCCTCAGGAACCCTTGTCCCCGGGAAATCGGGCCAAAGCTTCGATAAGCTCTGGCCGAAAGCATCCGGCAATCCTGCCCCATGACAGGTCAGCGGTTGGTTTGGCAGAACCGGCCCATCCGGGTCCGCCGGTCGTTCCTCCGCTTGAGATAGGGCGCGGCCGGAACATTTCATCGGAACATCGTCCCGAAACAGATCCGGCGGACGCTCGAAAGCGCCCGCCGGACAACCTTAGCGGCGGATACCCAGGCTGTTGATCAGCTTGGAGTAGCGGCCCTCATCCTTCTTCTTGAGATAATCAAGAAGCGAGCGGCGGCTCGAAACCATCGTCAGCAGGCCACGGCGGGAATGGTTATCCTTCTTGTGGTCCTTGAAGTGTTCGGTCAGGTTGTTGATGCGCTCGGTCAGGATCGCGACCTGGACTTCCGGCGAACCGGTATCGCCTTCGGCGGTTGCGTATTCCTTGATCAGCGCAGCCTTGCGCTCAGCAGTGATCGACATCGGATGGTCCTTTCTATGAGAGGAGAAGAAGTCGCCAAAAGCCGGGATGCCGTCCAGCTTTGGCCGCGAATGCAATCGAGCGTACCCGATGCTGGCGCTGCCTATAAACCAAATAAGCAGCGATGGAAAGAGGGAGCCCCGCGGCAGCTTTCAGCGGCCCGTCATGGCGTCCCGAATCATCGCATTATAGCCTGCAGGATCTTGCAGCATGGCGAAATGGCTGGTGTCTTTCAGGATGACGAGCTTTGCGCCCGGAATTTCTTTCGCCATCATCTCGGTATGATCGAGCTTTACGGCCTCATCATGATCGCCGATGGCAAGCGTGACCGGCAGCGTGATCTTGCCAAGCTCCGTCACCGTCCAGTTCGGCTGCGTCGCCCACATCTGCGAAATCTGCGTAACGAAGGCGTCGTATTCGTTCGGTGTCGGCGACAGCTTCCGGTATTGTTCGCCGGCGACGGTGATGTATTCGTTGAAGGTCTTGTTGCTCAGGACGTCGGGCTTGACGCCGTCCGTGGTGACATTGGCAGCCTGGGCAATGACCCGCGTCAGCCTTTCCGGATATCTCATCGCCATGTCGATGCCGATGATGCCGCCGTCCGACCACCCGACGAGCGTCACCTTGTCGATCTTCAGATAATCGAGAAGGGCGACATAGTCCGATGTCATCAGATCGTAGCCGAAAGGCTGCCGGCTGCGCGTCGAGCGGCCGTGACCGCGGCTATCGGCAACGATGACCAGATGATCCCTGGCGAATTCGGCGATCTGGCGACCCCAGACGCCAGTATTGCTAAGGCCGCCATGGATGAAGAGGATCGGATCGCCTTCACCATATTCGGCATAATACATCCTGATGTCGTTCACATCAGCCATGCCGCTCACCTTCGGCGCGGGCATGGCAGGAAAAGCCGGGAGCCCGGCCCAGCGCTCGCCGGATTGCGCGCCGGCGACGGTCAGGAACATCGAAAAGAACGTCAGTATTCCAATTGCGATTGCGCGCATAATTTTCCCCTCGGGCCACCATGGCCCCTCGGGCCGTTACGGCCCGAAAGGAAGATATCGCATCGCGATCGTCTGGCAACCGTCAGCTGTACAGACTCAGGCGAAAACCCGCTTTGGGCGAAACTCGCCCTGGCCGATCTCGCCGATCGCGATCAGCCTGCCGCGAGCCGTCGCATAGGCTTCGCTTTCGGCAATCGGCGCATCGCGGCCGCGCACCAGGATCGGATTGCCCATCTTCAGCCGATGCGCCTGGTCGTCGTTGATGACGAGATGAGGCAGGGCGGAAAGCGCTTCGCACGTGTCGATCAGCAACGCATCGAGAGCGGCGAGCCGCTCATCCATGTCTTCGATCGCTTCGAGCGCCACGAGGTTGGCAAGCGGCACCATGGCTTCTTCCTGGAAAGGCGCGACGAATGTGCGCCGCAGCCCCGATATATGGCCATAGCAGCCGAGCTCGCGGCCGAAATCGCGGGCAAGCGCCCTGACATAAGTGCCCTTGCCGCATTCCACTTCGAAATGCGCGGTATTCGCATCCGGGCAGGCAAGCAGCGTCAGCCGGAAGATCTCGACTTCGCGTGAGGGAATCTCCACGGCTTCCCCGTCGCGGGCCAGATCATAGGCGCGTTCACCCGCGATCTTGATGGCGGAAAACTGCGGCGGCACCTGGCTGATGGTGCCGATATAGCGGGGCAGAATATCGCGGATCTGCTGTTCGGTCGGACGGCTTTCCGAGCTCTGGGTCACATTTCCTTCGAGATCGTCGGTGGCGCGCTCCTCGCCCCAGCTGACGGTGAACTCATAGATTTTCCGGCCATCCATCACATAGGGAACGGTCTTGGTTGCATCGCCGAGCGCGATCGGCAGCATGCCGGAGGCGAGCGGATCGAGCGTGCCGGCATGGCCGGCCTTCTGCGCCTTGTAGAGCCATTTGAGCTTGGAAACGGCTTCCGTCGAGCCGAAATCCACCGGCTTGTCGAGGATCAGCCAGCCGGAAATCGGCCGGCCCTTGGGTTTGCGTGGTTTGGACATGCGTCTCTTCTGTTATTGTTCGTCGTTGTCGCCGTCGAGATCGCGGCTCACCTCGGGCGAACGCAGGAGCTCGTCGATCTTCTTGTAATTATCGAAGCTGGTATCGTCGCGGAAACGCACCTCCGGCATGTATTTCATCTGCCGGAGCTGCGGCCCGAGCCGGCCGCGGATGAACTTCGCATGGCGGTTCAACGCCTCGATGACGATGCTGTGGTCGGAAACGCCGAGCGGCGTCACGTAAGCCGTGGCGATCTTGAGGTCCGGCGACATGCGCACTTCCGAGATCGAAATCACGGTCGCCTCGATGACGTCGTCGCGCACTTCGCCGCGCTGCAGCACCTGGGTGATCGCGGCGCGGACCTGTTCGCCAACGCGCAGCATGCGCTGCGAAGGCGCGGAGGATGTTGGTCTGGTCATTGTTATCTCTGTTTGCCGATGCGGCTGGGAATCGAACCCGTCAAAGGAGAGCGTCCATGACTCTTTTGGCTGCAAAGGTCAAGGCCGCCAGATACCAGAAGCCATCCGCCGGCTGGCGGATGGCTTCTGGAAAGCTGTTGTTGCGCGAGGCGCCCGACGGTTAGAGCGTGCGCGTGATGTGTTCGACGCGGAAGCACTCGATGACGTCGCCGACGCGCATGTCCTCGTAGTTTTCGAAGGCCATGCCGCACTCCTGGCCCATTGGCACTTCGGAGACTTCGTCCTTGAAGCGCTTGAGGGTCTTGAGCTTGCCTTCGTGGACGACGACGTCGTTGCGGATGAGGCGGACGCCCGCCCCGCGCTCGACCTTGCCTTCGACGACGCGGCAGCCTGCGACCTTGCCGACCTTGGTGATGTTGAACACCTCCAGGATCTCGGCATTGCCGATGAAGGTTTCGCGCCGTTCCGGCGACAGCAGGCCCGACATCGCTGCTTTCACGTCATCCACCAGATCGTAGATGATGTTGTAGTAGCGGATCTCGATCCCCTGGCGTTCGGCGAACTGGCGTGCCTGCGCGTTGGCGCGAACGTTGAAGCCGATGATGGCGGCGTTCGAAGCTTCGGCGAGCGACATATCTGACTCGGTGATGCCGCCTGCGCCCGAATGGACGATGCGGGCACGGACTTCGTCGGTGCCGAGCTTTTCCAGCGCGCCGGCAATCGCTTCGATCGAGCCCTGCACGTCGCCCTTGATGACGAGCGGGAACTCCTTGACGCCGGTGCTCTGGAGCTGCGTCATCATCTGTTCCAGCGAACCGCGCTGGCCCGACTGGCGGGCAGCCGCCTTGTCGCGGGCAAGACGCTGACGGTATTCCGAGATTTCGCGTGCACGGCTTTCGCTTTCGACCACGGCAAACTTGTCGCCTGCCTGAGGCGTGCCGGAAAGACCGAGCACCTCGACCGGAGTCGCGGGACCGGCTTCCTTCACATGGTCGCCCTTGTCGGTGACGAGGGCGCGCACGCGGCCCCAGACGTCGCCGGCGACGATGATCTGGCCCGGACGCAGCGTGCCCTTCTGGACGAGCACGGTGGCGACCGAACCGCGGCCGCGGTCGAGCTGGGCTTCGATAACCGTGCCTTCGGCCGTCCGGTTCGGATTGGCCTTCAGATCGAGAATTTCGGCCTGCAGCAGGATCGCTTCAAGCAGCTTGTCGAGATTCTTGCCGGTTTTAGCCGAGACTTCGACATCGAGCACTTCACCACCCATCGATTCGACGAAGACTTCGTGCTGCAGCAGCTGGTTGCGAACCTTCTGCGGATCAGCCTCGTGCTTGTCGACCTTGTTGATCGCCACGATGATCGGCACATTCGCCGCCTTGGCGTGGTTGATCGATTCGATCGTCTGCGGCATCACGCTGTCGTCGGCCGCGACCACCAGGATCGCGATGTCGGTCGCCTGGGCGCCGCGAGCACGCATCGCCGTGAAGGCGGCGTGGCCCGGGGTGTCGATGAAGGTGATCTTCTGGCCGCTCTGTTCCACCTGATAGGCGCCGATATGCTGGGTGATGCCACCGGCTTCGCCGGCGACCACGTTGGCATGGCGGATGGCGTCGAGCAGCGAGGTCTTGCCGTGGTCGACGTGGCCCATGATGGTGACGACGGGCGGGCGCGAAACCAGTTCGCCTTCTTCGTCGGAGACGTTGAAGATGCCGAGTTCGACGTCGGATTCCGAGACGCGACGGACCGTGTGGCCGAATTCACTGGCGATGAGTTCGGCAAGGTCGGCGTCGATGACGTCGCCCGGCTTCATCATCTGGCCTTCCTTCATCAGGTACTTGATGACGTCGACGGCGCGTTCGGACATGCGCTGCGACAGTTCCTGAATGGTGATGGTCTCGGGCAGAACCACTTCGCGCGAGATCTTCTCGCGGGTTTCCTGCATCTGGCTGCGGCGGAACTTTTCCTGCCGGCGGCGCATCGCCGAAAGCGAGCGCCCGCGGGCATTGTCGTCGCCGTCGACGTCGGCCGTGGTGATCGTCAGCTTGCCGCGGCGGCGCTCCTCATCCGTTTTCGGACGCGTGGTGACCGGCTTTGCCGGTTCCGGGCGGATAACACGGCCACGAACCGGGCCGCCGCGTGCGGCACCCCGATCATCGTCGCCCTCGTCATCGCGACGGCCGCGGACTCCTGCCGGTGCGGCAGCGCCCGGCGCCGGACGGGCGGCAGCAGGTGCTCCGGCGCCATCGGGACGGCGAGCAGCCGGTGCCGGCGATGCCGGCCGCGGAGCGCTCGGGCGCGCTTCGGCCACAGCAGGAGCCGGTGCCGCAGCAGGTTCGGTGGCAGCGGGCGCCTCGGCCTGGCGGGCAGCCTCTTCGGCGGCCCTGCGGGCGGCCTCTTCGGCTTCGGCCGCCTTGCGGATCGCCTCTTCGGCGGCACGGCGCTTTTCTTCCTCGGCGCGGCGGATCGCGTCCTGGGCGTCACGCGCCTGGGATTCGGCCAGCGCACGGCGACGGGCATCCATCTCCTCAGGCGACAGATGGTTCAGCACGACAGGGCGCGGACGGTCGTTCGAGCGCTGCGGCTGATAGGATTGCTGCGGACGCTGGTTGGTCTGGCTGTTGCCCGGCTGGTGAACCCGCGGTGCCGGCGTCGGCTGCTGCGGACGCGCCTGAACGGGCGCCGGCGCCGGTTCGGCTGCGCGGACCGGGGCTGCCGGGGCAGCGGGCGTGATCGGCTTTTCGTCTTCCGGGCGCATCGGGCGCCGCTTGCGGGTCTCGACCACGACCGCCTTGGTGCGACCCCGACCCATATCCTGGCGAACGGTGCCCTGGCTCATCCCCGATGGTTTCAGGGTAAGCGTCTTCTTGCCCGTTACGCTGAGTGTCTTGTCGTCGTTACTATCGGTCATTCGTTCCCGTTCCTTCGGACAGGGAGCGATGACTAGATCAGACCCTGTCGTTCAAATACTGTCGATCAATGAGAATGAGACCGGCCGATGCCGGTGACCGTCTCATTGTTTTTGCCGGCCAGCGCCGCCCGCTGCCCGGGACTGACCGCCAATACGGTACTGTTCGAGCATCTTTGCGCGCTTCACTACACCCTCACCCGCCTGCCCTGCAAGCACTGCGGCATGGATAAAAGCATTCTGGCCCATCAGGCCTTCCATTTCGCTCTCCGAGAAGAAGCGATAGGAAGGTATCTCCTCCTCGGTCTCCATTCCGAGGTGCCAGGCCTTGCGGGCCTGGTCGATTTTCCTCACGCCGTCGTCCGCCGCGTCAGTTGCGTGGAACACCGCAATGGCTGCTCCGCTTCTGACCGCGGCGTCCACTTTGGAGGAGCCGCTGATGAACTGGCCGGCTTTGCGAGCCATGTTCATCATCTGCATCAATTGCGCCGCCAGCAGCCGGTCGACATTCGCACCGAGATCGTCCGCGGCCTTCACATCGCTTTTCAACGCGCGGGCGAAAAGCCTCTTCGCCACCGCTCTGTCGACCAGCGACCGGTCGGCTTTCACCCAGCAACCGCGTCCCGGAAGCTCGCGCTTCAGGTCGGCGACGACGGTTCCGTCGGGAGCCGCGACGAAACGGATCAGCTCATCCGGCGATCCGCTTTCGCGCGTCACGATGCACATGCGTCCGTTCACGTCATAACCTGCAAGATCGTCGTCCTGAGGGAGAGCGTCCGGCTCATGCGCGGTCATCATGCTTCCTGTTCAGCTTCGGTGACCTCTTCTTCGGTCCCCTTCGCCAGGTCCTCTTCGGTGATCCAGCCGGCCGCAAGCCGGGCCTGGACAATCATCTGTTCGGCTTCGACGCGCGAGACGTCGAACTTCGAGAACAGGCCTTCGAACTTCTTCGTTTCGCCGTTCTTTCGTTCCGTCCAGCCGACGAGATCGTCGGCGGCGCAGCCGGCAAAGTCCTCGATCGTCTTGATGCCGTCTTCGCCGAGCGCGACCATCATCTGGGCGGTCATGCCGTCGATTCCGCGCAGCTCGTCCTCAACGCCGAGCGCCTTGCGCTTCTCGTCCATCTCGGCTTCGAGACGCTCGAGGAACTCGCGGGCGCGCTGCTGGATTTCCTGTGCCGTCTCCTCGTCGAAGCCGTCGATCGAGGAGATTTCGTCGAGATCGACATAGGCCAGTTCCTCGACGGCGGCAAAACCTTCCGATGCCAGAACCTGGCCGACCATTTCGTCGACGTCGAGCGAATCCATGAACAGGTTGGTGCGCTCGTTGAATTCCTTCTGACGGCGTTCCGATTCCTCGGCCTCCGTCATGATGTCGATATCCCAGCCGGTCAGCTGCGACGCCAAGCGCACGTTCTGGCCTCGGCGGCCGATCGCAAGCGACAGCTGCTCGTCGGGAACCACCACTTCGATGCGCTCGGCGTCTTCGTCGAGAACGACCTTGGCGACTTCGGCCGGCTGCAGAGCGTTGACGACGAAGGTTGCCGGATCTTGGCTCCACGGAATGATGTCGATTTTCTCGCCCTGAAGCTCGCCCACGACGGCCTGGACGCGCGAACCGCGCATACCGACGCAGGCGCCGACCGGATCGATCGAACTGTCGTTCGAGATGACGGCGATCTTGGCGCGCGAGCCCGGATCGCGGGCGACCGACTTCACCTGGATGATGCCGTCGTAGATTTCAGGCACTTCCATGGTGAAGAGCTTCACCATGAACTGCGGATGCGTGCGCGACAGGAAGATCTGCGGGCCGCGCTGTTCGCGGCGGACATCGTAGACATAGGCACGGACGCGATCGCCATAGCGCACGTTCTCGCGCGGGATCATTTCGTCGCGGCGGATGATGCCTTCGCCACGGCCGAGATCGACGATGACGTTGCCGTATTCGACACGCTTGACGGTACCGTTGACGATTTCGCCGACGCGGTCCTTGAATTCGTCGAACTGGCGATCGCGTTCGGCTTCACGCACCTTCTGCACGATCACCTGCTTGGCGGACTGTGCAGCGATGCGGCCGAAATCCATCGGCGGCAGCGGATCGGCAATGTAATCGCCGAGTGCGGCGTCCGGGTTGCGGTCGCGGGCGAGCTCGAGCGGGATCTGCGTCGAATAATCCTCGGCCTTGTCGACGACTTCGAGCAGGCGCTGCAGCCGGATTTCGCCGGTCTTCGGATTGATGTCGGCACGGATGTTGGATTCGGTGCCGTAACGCGAGCGTGCCGCCTTCTGAATGGCATCGGCCATTGCGGCAAGCACGATCTCGCGGTCGATGACCTTTTCGCGCGCCACTGCATCTGCGATCTGCAGAAGTTCGAGCCGGTTCGCACTGACTGCCATTGTCTTGTTTCTCCGTCTTTGCTCCGGGGTTCCCGTCCCTGGGAGCGGTCTGTTAATCGGTTATTCCTGCTCGTCCGCTTCGTTCTGGTTGGCGGCCTGCGCTTTCGCCAGCTTGTCGGCGCGCAATGCATCGCGGATCAGGTCGTCGGTCAGGATGAGTTTCGCATCGCTGAGCGCCGTGAAAGGAATGGTGACATTCAGCTCTTCTCCGTAGGCAACCTGGTCACGCTCGAGCGTGAAACCATCTGCGTCGGCTTCGACGATCTTGCCGCGGAAGCGCTTGCGGTTGCCGATCATGATCGACGTCTCGCATTTCACCAGGTGACCTTGCCAGCGAACGAAATCGGATTTCCGCACCATCGGACGGTCGATGCCGGGCGAAGACACTTCGAGATGATACTCTTTATCGATCGGATCTTCCACATCGAGGACCGGAGAAATCGCCATCGAGACTTCTTCGCAGTCCTGGACGGTCATCGTGCCGTCGTTGCGCTCGGCCATCACCTGCATCGTCATGCCGTTCTGGTTCAGCATGCGCACGCGGATCAGCCGGAAGCCCATCCCGATGAGAACGGGTTCGATGATATCGGCAAGACGCTGGTCAAGGCCGGTTTCGGTAATCAGCCGCGGCTCAAGTTCGTTGTCTGCGTTCGTCATGTCCGACAAGCGGTGCGCTCCTCGCAATTTCTGCTGTTCAGGCGATCGAGCTAATAAAAAAGAGCGGGTCCTTGCGGCCCACTCTTCATCAAGCGATCAAGAATTTGAGAGCCATATAGTCGGGTTTTTACGAAATTGCAAGGTCTGTGGCCGATTCCGCCAATTCGCCTCCGACAGGGCGAACGCGCCTATGGCCAGCGCCGGTCATGCGCATATATTGCCCGGCGGGGGCAATGACAAAAGCGGGAGATATTGTGGCGTACACTTCGTCGACATTGGCGCCTTTGCGGCACGATACCTATCGCGCCATATGGTTTGCGAGCCTTTCCTCGAATTTCGGCGGTCTGATCCAGGCGGTGGGTGCTGCCTGGATGATGACGACGATCACTGCTTCGGAAGATATGGTCGCGCTGGTGCAGACCTCGACAGCGCTGCCGATCATGCTGTTTTCCCTGATATCGGGCGCGCTTGCCGACAATTACGACCGCCGCCGGGTGATGCTGACGGCGCAATGCATGATGCTGACGGTCTCAGGCCTGCTGACGGCCTCAGCCCTTCTCGGCTGGATCACGCCCTGGCTGCTGCTCTTCTTCACCTTCCTGATCGGCTGCGGCACGGCGCTCAACAACCCCTCCTGGCAGGCCTCGGTCGGCGACATGGTGCCGCGCGCCGATCTGCCGGGCGCCGTCACTCTGAACAGCATGGGTTTCAACATCACCCGCAGCGTCGGGCCGGCGATCGGCGGCGCCATTGTGGCAGCCGCCGGCGCCGCCGCGGCCTTTGCCGTCAACACGCTGAGTTACCTGCCATTGATCTACGCTTTGACGCGTTGGCGGCCGAGCGCGCCGGTTTCGACCCTGCCGCGGGAGGCGCTCGCCAGCGCCATCTTCGCCGGCCTGCGCTATGTCTCGATGTCGCCCAATCTCGAAAAGGTTCTCGTCAGGGGGCTTATCTTCGGCATCGGCGCCAGCTCGATCCTGGCGCTGCTGCCGGTTGTCGCGCTTGATCTGGTGGCCGGCGGACCGCTGACCTATGGCTTCATGCTCGGCGCTTTCGGCATTGGCGCGATCGGCGGCGCCGTGCTGAGTGCGAGAATTCGCCAAGCGTTTTCCGGCGAGACGATCATCCGCCTGGCCTTTGCCGGCTTTGCGCTCAGCGCCGTCATTGCGGCCGTCAGCCCGAGCGCCGTCTTCACCTCAGCCGGACTGCTCGTCGCCGGCGCCTGTTGGGTCTCGGCGTTGTCACTTTTCAACACCATCGTCCAGCTCTCGACACCGCGCTGGGTGGTAGGCCGCGCGCTGTCGCTCTACCAGACCGTCACCTTCGGCGGCATTGCCGGCGGCAGCTGGCTGTGGGGCGTTGCTGCCGATCGCTACGGCGTCGCCAATGCGCTGCTGACGTCATCCGTCGTCATGCTGCTCGGCATTGCGATCGGCTTGCGCTTTTCGATGCCGGCCTTTGCCTCGCTCAATCTCGATCCGCTGAACCGCTTCACCGCGCCGGCGCTCAGCCTCGACATCACGCCGCGCAGCGGTCCGATCGTCATCCAGGTCGACTACGAGATCGCCGATGACGATCTTGCGGAATTCATGGTGCTGATGGGTGAACGCCGCCGTATCCGCATCCGCGATGGCGCGCGGCACTGGGCGCTGATGCGCGATCTCGAAAATCCCGGGCTTTGGACCGAAACCTACCATACGCCGACTTGGGTCGAATATATCAGGCACAACCAGCGGCGCACGCAGGCCGATGCCGAAAACATCGACAGGCTGCGCGCCCTTCACCGCGGCGAAGGTCCGCCGCATGTTCACCGAATGATCGAACGCCAGGCTATCCCGCCGGGCGATGACGTCTTCCATAAAGCGCCGATCGATCTGCACCATTAGGGAGTGGCATGTTCAGTTTTAGGCTCGCCCGCCAATCCGATCTTGCCGCCATCGTCCGGCTCTTGGCCGATGACGATCTCGGCAGCGCCAGGGAGATCGTCTCGGACCCCATCGATGCGCGCTATCTCTCGGCTTTCGCCGCAATCGAGGCGGATGCCAATCAGATGCTGGCCGTCGCCAGCGATACGGACGATCAGCTCGTCGGCTGTCTGCAGCTGAGCTTCGTTCCCGGCCTTTCGAGAACAGGCATGTGGCGCGGACAGATCGAAAGCGTGCGTATCGCCCGGGATTTCCGCGGTTCCGGCCTCGGCTCTCAATTCATCGAATGGGCGATCACCCAATGTGTCGAGCGGGGCTGCGGTCTCGTTCAGCTGACATCGGACAAGACGCGGGCGGATTCGATCCGTTTCTACGAGAAGCTCGGCTTCGTCGCGAGCCATGAAGGGCTGAAGCGCGACCTCTGAAACGGCTACTTCAGTTTGCCTTTCATCGTGGCCTCGGGAAAGCAGGTCGGCTTCATGCCGTTCTTCGCCTGCCACTGGCCGATCGAGCGCCGCGTCTTGTAGCCCGGCAGGCCGTCGGAACCACCGACATCATAGCCCTGCCGCTCCAGCGCCTTCTGCATGGCGGCGACATCCGAACGCAGCATCTTGCCGACATCGCCCCATCGGCCCTGGAAGCCGCCGCCGTTGGAGGCGATCCGGTCAGCGAGATTGCCGATATAGAGCGCATAGAGATCGGAGTTGTTGTATTCCTTGATGATATAGAAATTCGGGGTGACGATGAATTCAGGCCCGTCGCGGCCGGCCGGCACGAGCATCATGCTTTGCGCGTTCATCTCGCCCGAGGGGAAGTTCTTGCCGGAGATGCGCTCGATGCCGAGCGAGGCCCAATGCGAAAGCGGCTTCGCGAGGTCGGGACCCTCCTGCGCGCAGGAAACTGCCTCCGGGATCGATACCTCGAAGCCCCAGTCGCGGTCACGCTGCCAGCCTTTCTTGACAAGGTAATTGGCGATCGAGGCAAGCGTATCCGGCACGGAGGTCCAGATGTTGCGGTGCCCGTCGCCATCGAAATCCACCGCATATTTCAGATAGCTCGTCGGCATGAATTGCGGCTGGCCGAGCGCGCCGGCCCACGAGCTCTTGAAATCGGCGGGCGTCACGTCGCCGCCGTCGAGAATATGCAGCGCCGCCATCAGCTCGGTGCGGAACATTTCCTTGCGGGTCGACATGAAGGCCTTGGTCGCCAGTACCTCGATCGCCGAATTCGGGATCTTCGCCGCGCCGAAGCCCGTCTCCCGGCCCCAGATGGCGAGCACGATCGACCCCGGCACGCCGTAGGTCTTCTCGATCCGCTTCAGCGTCGAGCCATATTGTGCGGCAAAGCCGCGTCCGGTTGCGGCAAGCCTCTTCAAATGGTCCTCGTTGAAATAGGGACCGGGCGAGGAAAACTCCGCCTGCGTCTGTTTCTGCTCCTTCGGCGGCGGGAACCCCGGCGGAGCGAGATCCGGCAGGTTCCAATTCAGCGCGACGCCCGAGAAAGCGGCCTTGAAAGTCTGCTCGGAAATGCCGCCGGCCTTGGCTTGCTGCCAGAGATCCTTCTGCACCCAGCTTTCGAATTGCGCCTCAACATCGGTTTTCGATGGGGCTGCGTGGGCGGTGAGGGGGAGGAGGACGGCCACAAAAGCGAGTGCGAGTATTCGCGGCATATAAATCCCCTTCATATCACTGTCCGCGCCCGTAGCGCCGCCGCAAGCGTGCCCTCGTCGAGATAGTCAAGTTCGCCGCCAACAGGCACGCCATGCGCCAGCCGCGTGATCTTCACGTCGAGTCCCTGCAGCTGGTCGGTAATGTAATGTGCCGTCGTCTGCCCTTCGACGGTGGCGTTGACGGCGATGATCAGCTCGCGGATGCCGCCTTCGCCGATCCGGTCGATCAGCCCGCGAATATTGAGATCGTCGGGGCCGATCCCGTCGAGCGGCGACAACGTGCCGCCGAGCACGTGATAGGCGGCGTTCATCGCGCCCGCCCGCTCCAGCGCCCAGAGGTCCGAGACATTCTCGACGACGATGATGACGGATTGATCGCGCTGCGTGTCGGTGCAGACGGTGCAGGGATCGGCGGTGTCGACATTGCCGCAGCGCGAGCAGATCTTCACCTTGTCATAGGCCTCGCCCATCGCATTCGACAGCGGGCCGAGCAGCTGGTCCTTCTTCTTGATCAGATGCAGTGCCGCCCGGCGCGCCGAGCGCGGCCCGAGGCCCGGCACCTTCGCCAGAAGCTGGATGAGTTTTTCGATTTCGGGGCCGGTGACTCGTTTTGCCATGCGCCGTTCTTAGCTGATATGCAACGAAAACGGAATCGCGGAAGGATCGACCGTCTCATGAAAATCCTGGCGCTGTGTAGAGGCAATGCAGAAAGGCTGCCCGGCAAGAGCTACAAGACCGGCATCTTCAAACACGCCGTCAACGGCGCCGTGATGATCGATGCCGAAGGCCTGGTCGGCGACGCGATCTGCAACCGCAAACATCATGGCGGCGTTGATCAGGCGGTCTATATCGAGGGATCGCTGACGCTCGACTGGTGGGCACAAGAACTTGGCCGGCACTACAGCCCCGGCACCTTCGGCGAAAACATGGTGATATCGGACCTCGACAATCGCGACGTTTCCGTCGGCGACCGCATCATATCAGGCGATCTCGTCCTCGAAGTCAGCGCATGCCGCATCCCCTGCGCCACCTTCGCCGCCAGGATGGCCGATTCGAATTTCGTCAAGCGCTATACCGATGCCGCCCGCCCCGGCATCTATTGCCGCGTCATCCGCGGCGGCATCGCCGAAGCTGGAATGCCGGTGGAGCACCAGCCCTTTGCCGGAGAAAAGGTCAAGATGCCGGAGCTGATGGAAACTTTCGGTCGACGGCTTTCGGAGGCGGACCGGACGCGATATCTCGCCGCTCCTATTCATCACAAGCTGCGGGCGATGCTGGAAATGCATCGCTGAGAACGGATTTCTTCCGCCCAACGCGAGCGCAATAGCCGTACCGAGTGATAGTACGGAATTGAATCGCCTGTTATCAGAACGGCAGCTTGAAGCCGGGCGGGATCGGCAGGCCGGCGGTCAGCGCCTTGGTCTTTTCGGCGGCGAGCGCTTCGGCCTTGTCCTTGGCGTCCTTGTGGGCGGCGACGATCAGGTCCTCGAGGATCTCGACATCGTCCTCCTTGAACAGCGACGGGTCGATCTTCAGGCTCTTCAGCTCGCCCTTGCCTGACATAACGACGGTGACGAGGCCACCGCCCGCCTTGCCTTCGGCCGAGAGCTCGGCGATCTCCGCCTGCATCTGCTCCATCTTGGCCTGCATTTCCTTGACTTTGCCCATCATGCCCATGATGTCGCGCATCGTCTCGCTCCTTCTTGAAATCTTAGAATTCTATGTCGTCGCCCGGCAGGATATCACCTTCTTCGGATTCGGCGGCGGCAGGTGGTGTCGCCTCTTCCGCTTCCTCCTCCGGCGTCGGCGCCCTGACGCGCACGTCGATGATCTTGGCGCCCGGAAACTGCGCAAGAATGGCGGCGACATCGGGGTCCTGGCGGGCGTCGCTGACCCGCTGTTGCTGTGCCTTGGCTTCCGCCTCCACCATCGTCGGCCCGCCCTCTTCGCGGCTGGTGCTGACGATCCAGTGGATGCCTGTCCATTCCTTGAGTTTGACGGCGAGCTCATTTAGCAGCGTGCCTGGCGCGCCCTCGGTGAGATTCACGTCCAGCCGGCCAGGCTCGATGCGGACGGGCCGCACGAAGTTGCGCACCAATGCCTTCAGCTTGACGTCCCGCTTTTCGGCCGCGAGGTCGACGATATCGCCGATTGAATTGACCGGGACCAGCGGCTTCGGCGCTTCAACCGGCTTCGTCTCGACGCGGCCGATTGTATGCGGTTCCGGATTGGGGACGGCGCGCAGCATCGCGGTCGGCCCTGAGGGCTGCGGCCGCGGTGTCGGCTCCGGGGCCCGCGCCGCGACGCTGCTCTGATAGGGAACCCGTGTTCCGTTGCCGCCACCACCGCCGGACGACGGGGAGGAGGGGCGCAAGCCGGCGGCGTCGCCGGAAAATTCGGCAAGACGCCGTGCCGCATCCTCGGGCGCCGGGAGATGTGCGGCATGCGCCAGCCGGATCAGCACCATTTCGGCCGCCCCTGCCGTGCGCGACGAGCCTTCTGTTTCGGGAATACCCTTCAGCAGCATCTGCCAGATGCGCGACAGCGTCGTCACCGCCACGCCCTTGGCCAGTTCCGCCGCTTTCGTGCGCTCGATCTCGCTCAGCGAGGGATCGTTTGCCGCATCCGGCACATATTTTAGCCGCGTCACCAGATGGGTGAAATCGGCAAGATCGGTCAGCACGACCACCGGATTGGCGCCGGCCTCGTACTGGCTCTGGAATTCGCCGAGGGCGCCGGCGACATCGCCTTTGACGATATGCTGGAAGAGATCGACGATCCGGGCGCGGTCGGCAAGGCCAAGCATGCCGCGCACGGCTTCCGCCTGCACGGCGCCGGCGCCATGGGCGATCGCCTGATCGAGCAGCGACAGGCCGTCGCGCGCCGAGCCTTCGGCAGCGCGTGCGATCATCGCCAGCGCATCCGCTTCCGCCTCAATGCCCTCCTTGGCCGCGATCGTCGTAAACAGGCCGACAAGGTCCGACGCGCTGATGCGGCGCAGGTCGAAACGCTGGCAGCGCGACAGCACGGTGATCGGCACCTTGCGGATTTCGGTGGTGGCGAAGATGAATTTCACATGTTCCGGCGGCTCTTCCAGCGTCTTCAGCAGACCGTTGAAGGCCTGCGTCGACAGCATATGCACTTCGTCGATGATATAGACCTTGTAGCGCGCCGAAACCGGCCGGTAGCGCACCTGTTCGATGATCTCTCGTATATCGTCGATACCGGTATGGGAGGCGGCATCCATTTCGATCACGTCGACATGCCGGCCTTCCATGATCGCCTGGCAATGTTCGCCGGGGGTGCGGAGGTCGATCGTCGGCTTGTCGATCTCTGTCGTCTTGTAGTTCAGCGCCCGCGCCAGGATGCGCGCCGTCGTAGTCTTGCCGACGCCGCGCACGCCGGTCAGCATATAGGCCTGCGCGATGCGGCCGGTCTCGAAGGCGTTGGTGAGCGTGCGGACCATCGGCTCCTGGCCGACCATCAGATCCGTGAAATCCTTGGGGCGGTATTTGCGAGCCAGCACCCGGTATCCGGTGCCCGTCGAGGCGGCATCTTTTGATTGTCGCTCGGTGTCGCTCATCGCCCTGCTTGTCGCCCGGATTGCCGGGCACTTCGGAAAGAGAAGGTGGGAGGCTGGCACGATGACCCGTGCCGGGCTCGTTAGGGCTGCTTCCTTCCGGACCTGACCCGGTTGGCGAGTGGCTCGTCCACCACCAACCTCCCGGATGCACATATCGGCAATATCGTCATCAAATGCAAGCCAACATGATAAAAAACTGCTAGTCGTTGGAAAAGACAGGAGGAATGCCCTTGAACGGCTTTATGCTCGACCCCCGGCTGGAAAACGACAGCATCAGCGTCATGGTCACCGGCCTCTGTGATCTCAGATTGTCGAAGGATGCCCGCTGGCCCTGGCTCATTCTCGTGCCGCGCCGGGCCGATATCACCGAAATCTTCGAGCTGACGCCGCTCGATCAGGTGCTGCTCGCCTTCGAGACGGAGCTCACCGCCAAGGCGCTCAAAGAGATCACCGGCGCGACAAAAATCAATGTCGGGGCTCTTGGCAACATCGTCCGCCAGCTTCATGTTCATGTCATTGCCCGCTTCGAAGGCGATGCCAACTGGCCGGGTCCTGTCTGGGGCTTCGGGCGCGCTAAGCCCTACGAACACGGGAAAAGAGACGAATTCATAGCGAAGCTGCGGGAAGCCCTTTCATCATGAGTCATTCGCTTTTCGATTCGGACGTGCCGCATCCGGAGCCCAGCAATCTCACCGCCTTTGCCGCCAACGACCTCAATCGCGATTCCGAACATCGCGACGAAAAGTCGGTCGAAAGGGCGCTGGCGAGGGAAGGCACCCATATCTTCGCCTTCGCCAGGGACAAGCTGGTGCTGAAGCATGACGGCCAGGTGCTCGATCCGCTCTTTGCCCGCTACGAGCTGCAGGAACTGCAGCCGGATTGGGACGAGACGGTGCTTCTCGGCTATCGAAGGACCGGCGAGCCCCGCCTCGCCGTTCCCGTCGGCATCGACGTCGAGGATCTCGCCAGCCAGTACAAGCCCGCCGACGGCCGTACGCTGTTTCGCGAAATGCTGATCGACGAGGTGTTGCTCGGCGAATTCGCCCAGGCCGCCAGCCTCATTCGCTGGAACGGCGACAACCGCTTCTGCGGCCGCTGCGGCTCGGCTATGGAAATTCATATCGGCGGTTACAAGCGTGTCTGTGCCGCCTGCGAGCACATGATCTTTCCCCGCACCGACCCCGTCGTCATCATGCTGACGATCGACGAGAGCCGCGACCTCTGCCTGCTCGGCCGCAGCCCGCATTTTGCGCCCGGCATGTATTCCTGTCTTGCCGGCTTCGTCGAGCCCGGGGAGACGATCGAGAATGCAGTGCGCCGTGAAACGCTGGAGGAATCGGGCATCCGCACCGGCCGTATCCGCTATCACGCCTCGCAGCCCTGGCCGATGCCGCATTCGCTGATGATCGGCTGTTACGCCGAGGCGAAATCCACCGAGATCAAGCGCGATGAGACCGAGTTGGAGGATTGCCGCTGGTTTACCCGCGAGGAAACGCTCGAGATGCTCGAGCGTCCAGGCGCCAATGGCAAGGCCTCGCCGCCGAAAGGGGCGATCGCCCACCGCCTGATGCGCGACTGGGTGGAGTGGAAGCGCTAGTGCCATGCCCGTCGCCCGTTCGGAACGGCTCCTGACGCTGCTCCAGACGCTTCGGCGTTATCGCAGGCCGGTGACCGGCACCGTGCTCGCTCAGGAGACCGGGGTCAGCCTGCGCACACTCTATCGCGATATCGCCAGCCTGCAGGCCCAGGGCGCGATGATCGAAGGCGAAGCCGGCATCGGTTATGTGCTGAAGCCCGGTTTCATGCTGCCGCCGATGATGTTTTCCGAGGAAGAGCTGGAGGCTCTGGTGCTCGGCTCGCGCTGGGTGGCTCGCGCCGCCGAGCCGCGGCTTGCCGGCGCCGGCGCCGATGCGCTGGCCAAGATCGCCGCCGTACTGCCGGCCGATTTGCGTGAAATGATCGATTCGGCCGCTCTCTTCGTCGGCCCCAAACGCCGGGATGAAGACAGCGCCGATGTCTCGGCCATCCGCAGGGCGATCCGCCTGGAGCGTATTCTCGAGCTGCATTACGGCGACGAACAGGGCCGGATCTCGCGCCGCCGCGTCTGGCCTTTCGCGCTTGGTTATTTCGAGCACGTGCGCGTGCTCATGGCCTGGTGCGAGCTGCGCCAGGATTTTCGCCATTTCCGCACCGATCGCATCATCGACATGGCACTGCATGAGATGCGTTATCCGCGCCGCCGCACGGTGCTTCTCAAGGAGTGGCGCGAGACGCAGGACGTGCCGATCGAGAGATAAATGCTGCTGCCATAAACTGTCAGCAGTTGGCGTTATGATCAGTCTCAATTTCACTAGAAAGGAGTACTGATCATGGCAACATCTTCACTCATCCGCCAAGCCAGTGACCGTTTTGCAGTCGACACCTTTGCTGATGTCATTTCGGCGGAAACTTTCGCCGATGTCGGCCAGTCCGAGCACTTCGGCCTTCGGCACCTGGTCATGAGCATCTTTCGGATTCGCAGTGCAAACCACACCGGCCTCGATCTCGAGGCGGCGCCGGATTGCCGCAAGCGCGACCTCGGCTTCATGGATGGACGCGATCCGCGCCGCGAGAGCCGTTTTTCGCTTTAGACCATCATCCACATCGCCGGCCGAGAACGAGGCGCTGCTTTCGCAGCGCCGTCAGCGCCTGCTGCCATAAATTGGCAGCAGGCCGGTCCTCGCCGTGCCCATTTAGCAGCAACGGGAGAACCGAAATGACCAGCCCCAATCTGATTATCCTCTACGTCAAGGATCCCGGCGAGAGCGCCGGCTTCTACCGCAACCTCCTGAACCGCGAACCGGCTGTGGAGGCGCCGAATTTCGTCGCCTTTCCGCTCGACGGCGGCTTCACGCTCGGCCTCTGGCGGCGCAGCAAGGTCGAACCACAGCCCTCCGCCATCGGCAACCGGGGCGAAGTGGCCTTCATGGTGGCGGGGGAAAATGCCGTCGCCAGGCAGTATGAGGACTGGCGCCAGCGCGGCCTGCCGATCGCCCAGGAACTGACGGAGCTGGATTTCGGCCCGACCTTCGTCGTTCTCGATCCGGACGGGCATCGGCTGCGCGTCTGTGAGCCGGATAAGTAATAGCCTGATGGATGGGGCCTGCTTAGAGCAGGCCTCGCATCGCATGCCCCTTATAGACGCCGAGGATGCGCACCTTCTCGGAGAAGAAACGCAGCTCCTCCAAGGCCCGGCGAACGTTCGGATCGTTCGGATGGCCTTCGATATCGGCGTAGAACTGCGTCGCCACGAATTTTCCGCCGAGCTGGTAACTTTCCAGCTTCGTCATGTTGATGTTGTTGGTGGCAAAGCCGCCGAGCGCCTTGTAGAGCGCGGCCGGAATGTTGCGGACGTTGAAGACGAAGGTGGTGACGACCTTTTCTTCCGCCGAATTGCGCTGCGCCCATTCCTCGTCACGCGAGAGCACGACGAAGCGGGTGACGTTGTTTTCTGTATCCTCGACATTTTCGGCGACGATCTCGAGCCCGTAGAGATCGGCGGCAAGGCGTGGCGCGAGCGCCGCCATCGAGCGGTCGCCGGTTTCCTTGACGAGCTTTGCCGCCCCTGCCGTATCGCCGGCGATGACAGGCTTCCAGCCATGGGCGCGCACGATCTTGCGGCACTGGCCGAGCGCATGGATATGGCTGTGCACCGTGCGGATCTCGTCCTTGGTCACTCCGGGCAGCACCATCAGCTGGAAACGGATCGGCATGAAATATTCGCCGATGATGTGCAGCCGCGATTCCGGCAGCAGGTGATGGATATCGGCAACGCGGCCGGCAATGGTGTTTTCGATCGGGATCATGGCGATATCGGCGTCGCCGTTGTCGACCGCGGTGAAGGCATCCTCGAACGTCTGGCACGGCAGCGGTTCCATGGTTGGAAACATGTCGCGGCTGGCCATGTCGGAATTGGCGCCGAACTCGCCCTGGAAGGCGATCCTGTTGGTCTTGATGTTCATGATGGTTCCGTCAGTTCGACTTTGCGGAGAGAATGCGCCGCGCTTTTTCAAGGTCGGCGGGAGTATCGACACCGAGCGGAACCGTGTCAACGATCTCCACGTCGATGCGCATGCCGGCCTCCAGCGCCCGCAGCTGCTCAAGCGATTCGCGCTTTTCGAGCGTCGACGGGCCGAGCGAGACAAATCGCTCCAGCGCCGAACGCCGATAGGCATAAAGGCCGATATGGTGATAGAGCGGCCCCTTGCCGTAAGGCGCTGTCGCGCGCGTGAAGTAGAGGGCGTGTAGACGGGTGTCGGAGACGGGCGAACCGACGATCTTGACGATATGCGCCGCGGTCTTGTCGTCCTCATCGTCGATTTCGGTCGTCAGCGTGCCGATATCGACCGCCTCGTTCTCGAGAGGGCGCAGAGCCGCGCGCACGGTTTCGGCATCGATCGTCGGCAGGTCGCCCTGGACGTTGACGATGATTTTCGCTTTCCCGTCCGGATCGACCTTGGTCAGCGCTTCGAAAATCCGGTCGGAACCCGATTGATGGTCCCTGCTGGTCATGACGGCATCGAAGCCGGCGGCAGAAACGGCATCGAACACCTGTTGGTCGTCGACGGCGACGACCACGCGGCCGATGGCTGCTTCTTTGGCGCGCATCGCCACCTGCACGATCATCGGCAGTCCGCAAATATCGGCGAGCGGCTTGCCCGGAAGCCGGGTGGAGGCCATGCGCGCCGGGATCAATACCAGCACCTCGTCTAAATTTGAATCACTCATGGTTCGGGCCTTCTATTCCGGGCTGAAAAGTGTCAAAAAGTCTCACGCATAAGACCATTTAGACAGTTGCAACGGCCAGTCAAAAGACATAGGTTCCGCGCGATTTCAAGATGGTCCGGTTCTGGTCTGCCGGCTGCAAGGGGAGCATTGCAGATGAATTCATACGTCAATACGGCCGTGGGGGCGCTGCTCGGAACGATTTTCGTTCTGATGTCGGTCTCCATCGCGTCCGAGGGGATCTTCCATTCCGAAGCGCCGGAAAAGGAAGGTTTCGCGATCGTTGCCGAGGAGGCGCCCGCCGCCGGTGGTGAAGCCGCGCCCGCCGCTGCCGTTCCGATCGCGCAATTGCTCGCTTCTGCAGATGCCAAGGCCGGTGAAGCGGCCTTCAAGAAGTGTCAGGCCTGTCATGACGCCACCAAAGGGGGACCGAACAAGGTCGGTCCTAACCTCTTTGGTGTCGTAGATCGCCCGATCGCCTCGCATGAAGGCTTCGCCTATTCCGCCGCCATGAAGGATTTTTCCAAGGGCAGCAGCGAGAAGTGGACCTTCGAGAACCTCAACAAGTTCCTGCTGGCGCCGAAGAAGGATGTGCCGGGCACCGCGATGGGATTCGCAGGCCTGGCGAAGGATCAGGAGCGCGCCAACGTCATCCTCTACCTGCAAACGCTCGCCGATTCGCCGGTACCGCTGCCGGATCCGAAAACCGCGACTCAGTAAGGCGAAGCGCCATCGCATGACAATCGAAGCCCGGCCGCAAGCCGGGCTTTTGTTGTTGATAGCGCAAGATCAGGCGCCGAGGAAATAAGCCCAGAGAGAAACGGTGACGGCGCCCAGCGCTGTTGTCACCGAGATCGTCGAGGCGGCGAGGCTGTGGCCGACGCCGAAACGATTGGCGATCAGCCAGGCATTGACGCCTGTTGGCACGGAGGAGGTCAGCACGATCGCCGCCGTCCATTCGGGGCTGAGACCGAGGAGACGGCTCGCTGTCCAGACGCAGCCGGGCAGCAGCAGCAGCTTGAGGCTCGAAGTCACGCTGGCGATGCCGAGATTGCCGGAGACGCCGTATCTCTCCAGCGCCATGCCGAGCGAGATCAGCGCCGCCGGGCCGGCTATGCCGGCGATCTGGCCGACGACCGATGCCACCGCAGTCGGCATGGTGAGGCCGGAAAGATGCACGGCCATGCCGGCCGCAAGGCCGATCACCAGCGGATTGCGGATGAGATTGACGGCGATCTGGCGAAGCACGAAGACCATGCTGCGGTCGCTTTTGCCGGCGATCTTTCTTTCCGCGTGCTCCATCAACACCGTGCCGGCGACCATCATCACCGGCAGATGCACGGCAAGCAGGATCGACAACGCCACCAGTCCTTCGTCGCCGACGGTCCGCTGGACGAGCGGCAGTCCGATAAAAACATTGTTGGCGAAGGCCGAGGAAACACCGGCCAGCACGCCGATCCGTTCGTCGCGGTTAAAGAGGCGCGTGGCGGCGATATGGCCGGCCGTCCAGGTGATGGCGACGCCGGAGAAATAGACGATCCAGAGCCGGAAGGGCGAAGCGCCATGGAAATCCGCCTCGGCGATGGTGCGGAAGAGCAATAGCGGCACGGCGATCTTGAAGACGAAATCACTGAGCGCGTCGCCGACATTCGATGCCATCAAGCCGCTGCGAACGATTACCCAGCCGATGAGGATCAGGATGAAGATGGGAAGGACGTCGAGAATGATGGCTGACATAAGGGAGGATGCTCTGCGGGGAGGGAGTATCCGAGGTCTAGCAGCAAAAGGCCTGCGTTGAAAACGCAATCGGCGCCCGGCCGCGATGGACTGCATCGGAACGCAAAAAAAGCGGGCATGGCCCGCTTTTCCGCTCCGGCCTTGCCGGATATCCGGATCGCGAGACTGCCAGTTCATCCGTGGTCAGCACCGCGCCGGTAAGATCGAAGGGATCATCCCTCGTCGCCCGGCCGCAACCAAAAGCTGCTCATGCCGGTCTTCTTGCGAGCATTTGTAGGTCTCGAAAATGACAGGGACATGACGAATAGGCGGCACTTTTGCGAAGAATAGAGACGCCATTCACCATTTATCCTTCCAAACCGCGGAAATTTCGCTAAGACCGAACCCCGGATACACAAATTCGGGACTCCCCATTTCATGACAAGATTCGATGTTCTGACAGTCGGCAACGCGATCGTGGATATCATTGCCCGCTGCGACGACCAGTTCCTCATTGATAACAAGATCACCAAGGCGGCGATGAACCTCATCGATGCCGAGCGCGCCGAACTTCTTTATTCGCGCATGGGACCCGCCCTCGAAGCCTCCGGCGGCAGCGCCGGCAATACGGCGGCCGGCGTTGCGAATCTCGGCGGCAAGGCTGCCTATTTCGGCAATGTCGCCGCAGATCAGCTCGGCGACATTTTCACCCACGACATTCGCGCCCAGGGCGTCCACTATCAGACTCGTCCCAAGGGCACCTTCCCGCCGACGGCGCGTTCGATGATCTTCGTCACCGAAGACGGCGAACGTTCGATGAATACCTATCTCGGCGCCTGCGTCGAACTCGGCCCTGAGGACGTCGAGGCCGATGTCGTTGCCGATGCCAAGGTCACCTATTTCGAAGGTTATCTCTGGGATCCGCCGCGCGCCAAGGAGGCTATTCGCGACTGCGCCCGCATCGCCCATGAAAACGGCCGCGAAATGTCGATGACGCTCTCCGACAGTTTCTGCGTCGACCGTTATCGCGGCGAATTCCTCGATCTGATGCGCTCCGGCACGGTCGATATCGTCTTCGCCAATCGCCAGGAAGCGTTGTCGCTTTACCAGACTGAAGACTTCGAAGAGGCACTGAACAGGATTGCCGCGGACTGCAAGATCGCCGCCGTGACGATGAGTGAGAATGGCGCCGTCATCCTGAAGGGCCGCGAGCGCTATTACGTCGATGCGATCCGGATCAGGGAAGTTGTAGACACGACGGGCGCCGGCGACCTTTTTGCCTCCGGCTTCCTCTACGGCTATACGCAGGGACGGTCCCTCGAAGATTGCGGCAAGCTCGGCTGCCTCGCTGCCGGCATCGTCATCCAGCAGATCGGCCCGCGCCCGATGACCTCGCTCAACGAGGCCGCCAAGCAGGCAGGGCTTATTTGAAGGCTTCGCCGGGATAGGCGCCCCAGATTTCCGACTGCGCCACCCAGCCGGTGGCGCCGTCGGTTTCGGCGCGGCACCAGTCGCCGTTGCATTCGCCGATCGTCAGCATCACGCCGGGTTCCAGCTTGGCGATGATCGAGGCGGAGGGCTGCGCCTCGCGGCGCAGATTGACGAAGATGCCCTTGCCCTTCGTCTTCATCCAGGGTGCGGCGATCGCCGCACGCTGGCCGGAGAGCAGCGACTGATTGACCCAGCCTTCGGTGCCATCGGCATCACGGATACGGCGCCAGTTGTCGTATTCCTGGATGATCTCGACCGGCAGGCCGGATTTCAAATACATCCATGAAACCGCGTAATCCGTTCCCGGGCCGATGCGCAGATTGACGCGCTTGGATTTCAGCGTGACGAAGCGGGGCAATGGCAGGCCGCTCGGTCCCTTGGCCGCCTGCGCATTGGCAAATTCGACGGGGCCGAGCGATGCGGCCAGAGCGATCGCGAAGGCGAGGCAGGACTTCAGGACTTTGCTGCGCATGGAGGCATCCGTTTGCTCGAATTCACCGGCAGGCTCGCCTGCACGCTGTCCGGGTTGTGATATTCGCCGGCTGCACCACGAGTTTTGTTTGTCTTCGCGTGCGGGTCTGGTAGAAATTGCCCGGAATGAGAAAATTATCACCCCTCTTGGTTAAAGACCTCTGAACAAGGCACCGCAGGCAGCCATGACAGCGAAGAAAAAACCGAAGGTCTACATCACCCGAAAGCTGCCGGATGCCGTCGAAACCCGAATGCGGGAACTCTTCGATGCCGAGCTGAACATCGATGACGCGCCGCGCTCCGTGCCCGAGCTCATGGCGGCTGTCCGGACCGCCGACGTGCTGGTGCCGACCGTCACCGATCGCATCGACGCGGCGCTGATCGAGGCGGCCGGCCCGCAGATGAAGCTGATTGCGAGCTTCTCCAACGGCACCGACCATATCGACGTCGAGGCGGCGGCGCGCAAGGGCATCACCGTCACCAACACGCCGAACGTCCTGACCGAGGATACCGCCGACATGACTATGGCGCTGATCCTCGCGGTGCCGAGACGGCTCGGCGAAGGGGCGCGGGTGCTGACCGACAAGCCGGGCGAGTGGGCCGGCTGGTCTCCCACCTGGATGCTCGGCCGGCGCATTCACGGCAAGCGCATCGGCATCGTCGGCATGGGTCGCATCGGCACGGCAGTCGCACGCCGCGCCAAGGCCTTCGGCCTTTCGATCCATTACCACAACCGCAAGCGCGTCAATCCGGCCGTCGAGGACGAGTTGGAGGCGACCTATTGGGAAAGCCTCGACCAGATGCTCGCCCGCGTCGACATCGTCTCGGTCAATTGCCCGTCGACGCCGGCAACCTTCCATCTGATTTCAGCCCGTCGCCTGGCGCTGCTGCAGCCGACCGCCTATCTCGTCAACACCGCCCGCGGCGATGTGGTCGACGAAAGCGCGCTGATTAAAAGCCTGAGAGAGGGCAAGATCGCCGGCGCCGGCCTCGACGTGTTCGAAAACGAACCGGCCGTCAACCCGAAACTCGTCAAGCTCGCCAACGAGGGCAAGGTCGTGCTGCTGCCGCATATGAGCTCGGCGACGATCGAAGGCCGCATTGATATGGGCGACAAGGTGATCATCAATATTCGCACCTTCATCGACGGCCACAGGCCGCCGAACCGGGTGCTGCCCGGGCGTTGATCCCGGTTCAGACGATGCGGGCCTGAGCCGCAAGCATCTTCCGCATCTCGACGAAGGTGGTTCTGGCAAAACCCGGATGCGCCTTCTCGGCGGTTCTCGAAAATCCCCAGGCGCCAAAGACGGCATGATTTTCGGTGAGTTCGATGCGCGTCTCCAGCCGCAAAGCGGCAAGGCCAAGCGCTGCCGCGGTCGCCTCGGCGGTTGCCAGCAGCCGCTTGCCGAGCCCCTTGCCTTGCGCCTCCGGGAGAACAGCGAGCTTGCCGACATAGAGACAGTCGGCCTCCGGCCGCAGGAACAGGCAGCCTACCAGCTTTTCGTCTTCGATGGCGACATGACCGATCTCGGTTCCGGCTTTTTCGGCCAGCGACTCCGTGGTCAGCTTGAGCGCCGAAGAGGGCGGGTCGATCCTGCCGTTCATCGAGGCGAAGGCGGCGAGGATGAGTGCCAGCAGTTCGTCCCAGCGCGTGAAGCTCTGATCCAGGCGGATGATTGTCATAGGGTCTATTCTTGCCTTTCCCGGCGGCGTTTATAGCGTATCGTGTCGAACCGGGCCGAGAGCGCGTCATAGAGCAGCAGCCGCCCGATCAGCGGTTCGCCGGCGCCGGTGATCAGCTTGATCGCCTCCATCGCCATCATCGTGCCGATGACGCCGGTGAGCGCGCCGATGATTCCGGCTTCGGCGCAGGCGGGGATAAGGCCAGCCGGCGGCGCTTCCGGAAACAGGTCGCGATATCCGGGATTGGGTGTTCCGTCGTCTCCGGTCTCATAGGGCTTGAGCACCGTCAGCGAACCGTCGAAACGCCCGACCGCGCCGGTGACGAGCGCAATCTGCGCCGCCTCGGCGGCGTCGGCGGCGGCATAACGCGTGTCGAAATTGTCGGAACCGTCAATCAGCAGGTCGAAGCCGGCGAGCTGCCGCTGGGCGGTCTCCGCGTCAAATCGTCCCTCGAAGCGGATCAGGCGCACATGCGGATTGAGTCGGGCAATGGCGAGCGCCGCACTTTCGGTTTTCAATTCGCCGATCGTGCCAGAATCGTGGATCACCTGCCGCTGCAGGTTGGAAAGTGACACCCGGTCGTCATCGACGATGCCGAGCGTGCCGATACCCGCGGCAGCCAGATATTGCAGGATCGGCGCTCCAAGGCCGCCGGCGCCGATCACCAGCACGCGGGCGGCCTTCAGCCTCTGCTGGCCGGCGCCGCCGATCTCGGGGAGCAGGATGTGACGGTGATATCGGGCGATTTCGTCGGGGCTGAGCGGTTCCATGGCGGCGATGCTATCATGACGCCCGACGCCGGGAAAAGCCGCCTTCCTCATCCGAACACCTTTCCGTCGGCAACGGTGAAGAACTGCGCCCGGTCTGCGAGCGCTGAAAACATCGTCCGATCCGTACCCGTCATGAAAGCCTGGCCGCCGAGCCCGTCGATGAGATCGAACAGTGCCGCACGGCGGCCCTCGTCGAGATGCGCGGCGATCTCGTCGAGCAGCAGGATCGGCGCATGGCCGGTGAGATTGCCGACGAGCCGCGCATGCGCAAGCACCAGGCCGACGAGCAGCGCTTTCTGCTCACCGGTCGAGCAACGCTCCGCCTCCATCGCCTTTTCGCGGTGGTGGACGATGAGATCGGCTCGGTGCGGCCCGTCCAGCGTGCGTCCCGCGCCGGCGTCCCGATACCGGCTCTCCGCCAGCATCGCCGCATATTCGTCCTCGAGATCGACCGAGGGGCGAGAGAACTGGCCGTCCATGAAGCCCGAAAGCTGCAGCGATGCCGAAGGGAAGGGCGAGTTCTCGGGCCTTTCCTCGATCAACCGGGCGAGCAGGCCGAGCATTTCCTGTCGGGCGAGCGCCATGGCGATGCCGAGGCTGGCCATCTGCTCCTCGATGCCGGCGAGCCAGGAAGGGTCGAAGCGGCCTTCGTCCAGCAATCTGTTGCGGCTGCGCATGGCGCGCTCGAAATCGCTGGCGCGGCGGCCATGGGCGGGATCGAGCGACAGCACCAGCCGGTCGAGAAAGCGTCGGCGGTCGGAGGAGGCGCCGGTAAAGAGCCCGTCCATCGCCGGTGTCAGCCAGAGAAGACGCAGATGGTCTGTCAGTTCGTCGGCGGTCTTTGCCGCGGTACCGTTGATCCGCAGCCTGCGGGTGGTGCTTTCCTCCCCCGCTTCAATGCCGGTGCCGATCTCGACTTCGCCCTCCATGCCGTCAAGCGCGGCAAAGATCGAAAAGCCGCCGGCCGCGCCGACGCGGGTAATATCGCCATAGGCGGCGCGGCGAAGCCCCCGGCCCGGCGAAAGCAGCGAGACCGCCTCCATGAGATTGGTCTTGCCCGCACCGTTGTTTCCCGTCAGCACGGCATGCCGGCCATCGAGGGTGAGGCTCACCGCCGCATAGTTACGGAAGTCTGTCAGCTTCAGACGGGAAAGAGAAACCTTGTGCGGCATCGCGTATCCGGGTTTGTGAAGCCTGACAGCTATGCCGAAGCGGCGTCGATAGCAAGGCTTGCGGCTTGGCCGCCACGGATCACGCGTAAAATACCCGGGCGGTATGTCCGCATGCTCGCGTAAATAAGCGCCGATTCAGGAACCGTACGGTACGCTTTTTCGGCATGTCCCAAAAAAATACAACCGCGTCGAAGCGATCCGGCGTCGCGTCTGAGGCCGCCGACAGCCCTCGCCATTGCTTTCAAACTGCCTGGATAGCAACGGGTCCGCCCCATTCTTCCGGGCCGCTGACGTAACGTAATGCCCAGAAAAAGTCGGTTGAATTTTGCAACTAACGGGTTGAGTTATGCGGCGGAAACGCTATGGTAAACGAACCGTTTGCGTATGAAAGAATGACGAAGTGCCAGATCCGGTTGATATTATCGTTGGTCGCAACATAAGACAGCTTCGCGCCCTTCGCCGGGTTTCCCAGCTTGAGCTTGGTGAAGCCCTTGGACTGACCTTCCAGCAGATTCAGAAATACGAAAAGGGGACGAACCGCGTCTCCGCCAGCAAACTGCACCAGATCGCGGTTTTTCTCGACGTCGAGATCTCGGTTCTTTTCGAGGGCGCCGACATGCCGCAATTCGGCAGCCGCATCGAGCTCAGCCCTGACGCCTATGCGCTTGCCCTGAGTTACGACAAGCTGAATTCACCAGCAGGCAAGGAAGCGGTCAAAACCATTCTCACGCTCATAAGCAGTGGGCAGACTGCCGAAACCTCCGCGTGATTCGAGCCGGGAACTCGGCTCCTCGCAGACTTTGCAATCCGTTTAAGCTCCGCGTTTCGGGCAAGCCCAAGAAGAGCGAGAGCCGAAACGCGCCGCGTCGCGTTCGATAAAGAGCGTCAATGAAATTCGCGCTCGTGCAACGCCGTCAGCAGGTCGTCCTGCGTCTGGTGGCCGGCATGATAGAGGTCGATCGCGATACTGGCGATCGAAAGGCCCTGTTGGCTGCGAAGCTTGATGTTGCGCTCGGCGCACCATGTATAAATGGCGCCGGCGAGAACGTCGACGTCGTCGTGCTGAGAAGAGAAGGCTGGCGCCATGGCAGTTACTCTTGCTTTGGTTATTCCCCGAACAGAGCGCCGCGCCCGAAAGGACGGCCAAGGTCGCTCCATCATTCCAATCTGCGCCTGATCCTTCGAAAACCTACTCCGATCTCCGGTTGGCGCTGACGACAGAGACTGAATTCATTTGGAAAACTTGCAAGCGCCATTATCCGACTGCGTTAACGCAAATCGACTCTCATCCCGTTGGCGTCTCAATGCGGTACAAATTGCCCGGCGCGCCACGCGAATGTGCCAAAACGGGTCATCATGACGAAAAAGCCGGGAACGTTGCCCCGGCTTTCGAAGCGGCTATTCCGGTTGTGGCTCAGCCTTCGAAGAATTCCTTCATTCGGGCAAAAAAGCCCGTCGATTCCGGATTGTTCTCCTTGGAGGAAATCTGCTCGAATTCCTGCAGCAGCTCGCGCTGGCGCTTGGTGAGCTTCTGCGGCGTCTCGATCTGGATCTGGATGTAGAGGTCGCCCGTCTGCGCCGACCGCAGCACCGGCATGCCCTTGCTCTTCAGGCGAAACTGTTTGCCGGCCTGCGTGCCCTCCGGCACGGTCACCCGCGATTTGGTGCCGTCGAGCGTCGCCACGTCGAAAGTTCCGCCGAGCGCCGCCGTCGTCATCGAGATCGGGACGGCGCAATAGAGATCGGCTCCGTCGCGCTGGTAGAATTCATGCGGCTTCACCGACAGGAAAATATAGAGGTCGCCCGCCGGTCCGCCGCGGGCCCCGGCTTCGCCCTCGCCCTGCAGGCGGATGCGCGTGCCGTCCTCGATGCCGGCAGGGATATTGACCGAGAGCGAACGTTCTTCGGTTACCCGGCCCTGGCCGTGGCACTTCTGACAGGGATCGGGAATGATCTGGCCGCGGCCATGGCAGGTCGGGCAGGTCCGCTCGATCGAGAAAAAGCCCTGGGCGGCGCGCACGCGCCCCGTTCCCTGGCAGGTGCCGCAGTTCTTCGGTTGCGTGCCGGGCTTGGCGCCCGACCCGGAACAGACGTCGCAGGTGATCGACGTCGGCACGCGGATCTGCGCCGTCTTGCCGGAAAAGGCCTCTTCCAGCGTGATTTCCATATTGTAGCGAAGATCGGCGCCGCGTTCGCGCCCACCCGACGAACGCTGGCGCGCCCGTCCGCCACCCATCATCTCGCCGAAAATATCCTCGAAGATGTCGGAGAAGCCACCGCCGGCAAAGCCGCCGCCACCGCCGCCCATGCCGCCATGCTCGAAGGCCGCATGGCCGTAACGATCATAGGCCGCCCGCTTCTGCGGGTCCTTGAGCATCTCGTAGGCTTCGTTGATTTCCTTGAACTTCCGTTCGGCGTCCTTGTCATCCGGATTTTTGTCGGGATGGTATTTCATCGCCAGCTTTCGGAAGGCGCTCTTCAGCTCTTTCTCGTCCGCCGACTTGGCTACACCCAGAGTTTCGTAAAAGTCCGCTTTTGCCATTAAGGATTAAACCCCGGAAATGGATTTCCGGCTGCCATGGTGAGCAGCCGGATCAGGTGTTGAAGCATTACCACGCCGCCGCGGATTACGCGGACTTCTTGCGGTCGTCGTCCTTGATTTCCTCGTAGTCGGCGTCGACGACATTGTCGCCGCCTTCCGCGGAGGCATCGGCAGCAGCGCCGCCTTCGGCCTGCTGTGCTTCATAAATCGCCTGGCCGAGCTTCATGGAAACTTCCATTAGCGTCTGGGTCTTGGCCTTGATGTCGTCAGCATCCGGTTCGGAGGCTTCCGATGCCGTCTTCAGCGCGGCGATCGCATCCGAAATCGCGGTGCGGTCGGTTTCGGAGACCTTGTCGCCGTAATCCTTTAGCGACTTTTCCGTCGAGTGGATCAGGCTTTCGGCCTGGTTCTTGGCTTCCACGGCCTCGCGGCGCTTCTTGTCTTCGGCCGCGTGCGACTCGGCATCCTTGACCATCTTCTCGATATCGGCGTCGGAGAGGCCGCCGGAGGCCTGGATGCGGATCTGCTGTTCTTTGCCGGTGCCCTTGTCCTTGGCCGAAACCTGGACGATGCCGTTGGCGTCGATGTCGAAGGTCACTTCGATCTGCGGCACGCCGCGCGGCGACGGCGGCAGGCCGACGAGGTCGAACTGGCCGAGCAGCTTGTTGTCGGCAGCCATTTCGCGCTCGCCCTGCGAAACGCGGATGGTGACGGCCTGCTGGTTGTCTTCAGCGGTCGAGAAGGTCTGGCTCTTCTTCGTCGGGATCGTTGTGTTGCGCTCGATCAGGCGGGTGAAGACACCGCCGAGCGTCTCGATGCCGAGCGACAGCGGGGTCACGTCGAGGAGCAGAACGTCCTTGACGTCGCCCTGGAGAACGCCGGCCTGGATGGCCGCGCCGAGAGCGACGACTTCATCCGGGTTGACGCCCTTGTGCGGCTCCTTGCCGAACAGCTGCTTGACGACTTCCTGAACCTTCGGCATGCGGCTCATGCCACCGACCAGAACGACTTCGTCGATTTCGGCAGCGGTGACGCCGGCATCCTTGAGGGCTGCCTTGCAGGGCGCGATCGTGCGCTGGACGAGATCGTCGACCAGGCTTTCGAGCTTGGCGCGGGTCAGCTTCAGCGTCAGGTGCTTCGGGCCGGAAGCGTCAGCCGTGATGAACGGCAGGTTGATTTCGGTCTGCTGCGAGGACGACAGTTCGATCTTGGCCTTTTCGGCAGCTTCCTTGAGGCGCTGCAGGGCAAGCTTGTCGTTCTTCAGGTCGATGCCGTTGTCCTTCTTGAACTCGGCAACGAGATATTCGACGAGACGCATGTCGAAGTCTTCACCGCCGAGGAAGGTATCGCCGTTGGTGGACTTCACTTCGAAGACGCCGTCGCCGATCTCGAGGATCGAAATATCGAAGGTGCCGCCGCCAAGGTCGTAGACGGCGATCGTCTTGCCTTCTTTTTTGTCGAGGCCGTAGGCGAGAGCGGCAGCGGTCGGCTCGTTGATGATGCGCAGCACTTCAAGACCGGCGATCTTGCCGGCATCCTTGGTTGCCTGGCGTTGCGCGTCGTTGAAATAGGCCGGAACGGTGATGACCGCCTTCTCGATCTTTTCGCCGAGATAGGATTCGGCGGTTTCCTTCATCTTCTGAAGGATCATCGCGGAAATCTGTGCGGGCGAGTAACCCTTGCCATTGGCTTCGACCCAGGCGTCGCCATTGTCGCCCTTGACGATGCTGAAGGGAACGAGATGCTTGTCCTTCTCGACGGTCGGATCTTCGTAGCGGCGGCCGATCAGGCGCTTCACTGCAAAGAGCGTGTTCGTCGGGTTGGTGACCGCCTGGCGCTTGGCCGGCTGGCCGACGAGGCGCTCGCCGTCATCGGAAAAAGCCACCATGGAAGGGGTCGTGCGCGCACCTTCCGCATTCTCGATGACCTTCGCGTCCTTGCCGTCCATGACTGCGACGCAGGAATTCGTCGTTCCAAGGTCGATACCAATTACTTTTGCCATGTCATTCTCTCCTTGAAGCAAGCTGTCGGAACCCCCAGAAGGCATTTCCCTGACAGCCCCTTACGGGATGGGTCTACTTAAGATTACGCAATCGTGATTGCGGTGATGCGGCGTATATAAGGAGCGGTTTTCTGGACTGCAAGGCGGGAAATCGCCCGGAATCCAGCAAAACGAATGTGTTGCCTCCAATTTTGACGGTAGCCGGGAAAGAGCTCTGCCCATAGCGGGAGAGCGGCTGCTTTCCGCGCATGTCCTGCAACGGTGGCGGTGGTTTTACGGCAGAGACATATCCAACAGGTAAAGGCCCTGAACATCGCAGGCGAATCTGAAAGTCGCGATGCGTTTTGCGGATCGGGCCTGCGCGGGCGCTCTGCGAAAATCTCACTGGCCCATGATCAGATCGAGCAGCGTGGTGCGCCGCGACTGCACCGAAGAGGTCGTCTGCGGCGTCCCGACATCGCCGGGCGGCACGACGTTTCCATAGTCGGACCCGCCTTCGGCAATATCGGCAGGTGGAACTGGACCGTTTCCTGACGACGCGGTGTGCTGCCGGACGGGCGCCTGCGGATAGCGGTTGGCATTCTCGTCACCACCGAAGACACCGGAAATGATCCCGCCGATCGTGGTCGATGGCGGCGCTTCGGCCGTGACCGGCTGCCCGCCGTCCGGTGCTGCCTGCGCCGTTGGCTGGCCGCTGTTCTGATCGCCGATCAGCTGGCCGTTGCCGAAGAGCGGCGCCGGCGAAAGACCTTTGTGGGCGGCGATCATGAATTCCTTCCAGGCCTTGGCCGGCAGGCCGCCGCCGGTCACCTTCTTCATCGGCTTGCCGTCGTCATTGCCGAACCAGACGCCTGTCGTGAGGTTACTGGTGAAGCCGACGAACAGCGCGTCGCGGGAATTCTGCGTCGTGCCCGTCTTTCCGGCCGCCTGCCAGCCGGGGATCTTGGCGCTCTTGCCGGTGCCGTTGTCGATGACGCCCATCATCATCGCATTCATCTGCGCGGCGATCTGCTCGGACATCACACGCGGCGGGCTGTCATAGGTGTTTTCGTAAAGAACCTTGCCGTCTGCGGTCGTCACCCGGCGAATGACGTGCGGCGTCGCCTTGTAGCCGCCGTTCATGAAGGCGGCATAGGAGGCGGTGAGCTCCATAAGCGACACTTCGGACGTGCCGAGCGCAATCGAGGCGTTCGGCTGCAGCTCACTTTCGATGCCGAGCCGGTGGGCGAGCTTGATCACCTGGTCGGGCCCGTCATACATCACCAGCTGCGCGGCAACCGTGTTCAGCGACTTGGAAAGCGCGGTGGCGAGCGTCACTTCGCCATTGTATTTCTTCTCGTAATTCTCCGGCGTCCAGTCGCCGATGCGGATCGGCGCGTCATTGAACACCGAAAAAGGCGTCAGTCCCTTTTCCAGCGCTGCAGCATAGACAAAAGGCTTGAACGAGGATCCAGGCTGGCGCTTGGCCTTGACGGCGCGGTTGAATTGGCTCGTTGCATAGTCCCTGCCGCCGACCAGCGCCCGGATCGCACCGGTGCCGTCGATCGAGACGAGTGCCGCCTGCGAGGCGTCGAGCTTGTCGCCTTCCTTGTCGAGGACATCGACCAGCGATTGCTCGGCTTTTTTTTCCAGTGACTTGTCGATGGTCGTATCGACGATGACGTCTTCCTTGACGTCGCCGATCAGGCCCGGCAGTTCATCCATCACCATGTCGGCGACATAATGCCCGGCGCCCGACCAGTAGCTCTTGGCCGAAGCCGGGGTCTGCGACATCGCGGTCTTGACCTCGGAATCGGTGATGAAACCCTGTTCGCGCATCGCCGCGAGCACGAGCTGGGCGCGCGCATTCGCAGCTTCCGCGTCCCGGGCCGGCGAAAGCCGCGACGGCGCCTTGAGTAGCCCGGCCAGTACTGCGGCTTCGCCGAGGTTCACGTCCCGCGCCGATTTGTTGAAGTAGCGGCGTGACGCCGCCTCGACGCCATAGGCGTTCGATCCGAAGAACACCCGGTTGAGATACATCGCAAGGATCTGGTCCTTGGTGTACGTCTGCTCCAGCCAGAAGGCGAGCAGTACCTCCTGCACCTTGCGCTCCAGCGTTCTATCGGGAGAGAGGAAGAGGTTCTTGGCAAGCTGCTGCGTCAGCGTCGAGCCGCCCTGCACCATGTGGCCGGCTGTGAAATTGGTGACGATCGCCCGGCCGAGGCCGAGCGGATCGACGCCGAAATGCGAATAAAAACGCCGGTCTTCGATGGCGATGACGGCCTCGGGAATATAGGGCGACATGTTTTCGAGCGATAGCGCCTCGCCGCCGGTGGCGCCGCGATTGGCGATGACGCTGCCGTCGACGGCGGTGATCTTGACGTTCGGCGGCCGCTCTGGAATCGCCCATGTGCTGGCGCTCGGCATGCGCGAACCATAATAGACAACAAGCCCGGCAACGCCGATCCCGACCCAGATGAACAGCACGACGCTCCAGTAGACCACACGGCGCAGAAAGCCGAAAAAGCCGCCGCTTTCACGCTCGCGCGGCTCGCGCCGCCGCTGGCGGGCGGCACGCTGCGGTGGGGGCCTGGAACCGCCGCGTCGCGCCGATCTGCTGCCGATGACGCGGTCATCGGCATCGAGCGAAAATTCATCATCGTCGCGGACCGGGCGGCCGCTGAAGGACGGTTCTATTCTGTCGCTTGATCTGCCTCTGCCTGCCATCGCCGACCGGTCGCATCCCCTGTTCGATCGCGAAGCCCACTTCGCATAACGGCGCCCCTGCAGCGCAGCGTGTCCTTCCGGACGCGCAAAGAACGCTGTAGCACTTTGAAGGGCTGCGTGATTTGCCTTCAACCTATTCCGGTTCAAGGAACGACGCAGCGGGCGACGCGATCATCCGGTTGAACTGTAATTGCGGCGATTTAACGGGGTGTTAAAGGGCGGCAAACGACGGCGTCGCGCTGCCTCCCGCTAAATCGTCTCTTCAATATTGGCGGGCTTCGTAATCGTCGGGCGTTTCCGGATCCTGCTTATATTCCCACTCGCCCAGATGAAAGCGGCGCCAGATCTGGCCTGAAGGGTTGAGGCTTGCCCCATCAGTCAGGCGTACAGGAAGGATGGGGTTGTATTTATGCCAGAGGGTAACGTCCGTGGCGGCCGCCCGAGGGCCGAACAGCCCGAAGAAAGCCAGGTAGTCTTGGGTCATCAGGGTTCCAGCAGATCGATCCGCAATACTGCAAATTGCTATAAGCAACCCGGCAAAACAAGAGCGGCAGGCTGCGCTCACAGCAAATTGTCGATGCATCGATCAAATGCGATTTCTGATTTAAGGAATTATGCGCAGGATGGAACCAATAGGCTCGACGATTGTTTATTGAGCAGCGGGACACCCCCTCACGTCCCGCCTAGATCGGCCGTCTCCCCTCAACGCGGCCGATCGACATCAGGCCCGGTGCATCCCCCCAAGGAGCGCCGGGCTTTTTTCTGGCACTGCTGCCGATTGAACCCGTCCATGCAGAGAGGGCGGCATTGCTGCCGCCCTCGATATTTCAGTTGTCGCAGGACGGATCGCCCGGGCGGCAGACAAAGGGCGAAGCCCTGGGATCCGGGCGGTTGTAGGTGTCGGCCTTCCCGCCCCTGAACTGCGGCAGATCACGGAAATTCGAACTCCTGTTGTCGTCATCCCTGCGGACCTCTCTGCGGCGTTCCTCCCTGCGGACGTCGTCGCGTCGGTCCCGGTCACGATCCCGGTATTCGCGGACCTGATAATCCCGATCCCGATACTCCCGTGGCCGGTAATCCCGCTCCCGGTACTCGCGGTCGCGGTAATAATAGTCCGGGCCGCGGCTCCAGCGGTCACGCTCGCGATAGAAATCGCGGCCGCGGTAGTAGCGGTCCCAATAATTGCCGACGCTGAAGGTAACCATTGGAATGCCGAGCGGACGGTAATATTGCGGACCGACATAGACACGGCGTTGCTGATAGACGGCCTGCACATACTGGCCGGAAACCCAGCCGCGGCCGCCGTAGAATTCGACGTCGCACCAGTTGACGTTGGAAAGACATCCACGGATTTCGACCGAAGAGCCGGCGGGGATGACTGCGACGGCGGGATAGCGCGTGCTTGGTCCCGCACGCATGTTGACATTCGCCGTCGAGTAACCCTCGGCGGCCTGTACTACCGCCGGAGCCAGCACAAGCAGCGCGGCCGCGGCGATCTTGACGATGAGGTTTTTCACGCTTCTCACTCCTCGTTGGCGTGTTTTCAGCAGCACTTGGCTGCGTTTCTTTGCGGCATATGCCATATGCGCAAAGATAGAGCGATCGCCGGCATTTGTTAGGGCGTCACCATTTTCCTTGTCTTTCAAAAGCTTATACTGAGGTCGCGATGAACGCAGCTTGAACGAGGGGGATTTTGTGATGCGATCTGGGGTTTTCGACACTGCAGACGCTTGTGCAAGTGTCGTTAACCGCTCGTTAACCTTTCGAAGGCAGTCTCGTTGCAATACCGCCTTCTCCTTGACCACGGATGAACTGGCACTGAGATGAGCGGATAACGAAAGGCCGGTTTGAACCGGCCTTTTTGTTGTCGCAAATTTTTGTGCTGCGTGAGACGCGCCAGTCTCTCCTCTCAGGCGGCAAGGGCCTGAAGAATCCGTACCCAGGAGCGGATGCCCTTGTGATAGGAGACAAGCTCGTATTTTTCGTTCGGCGAATGGATGCGGTCGTCGCTGAGGCCGAAGCCGACGAGCAGCGATTCCATGCCGAGCATCTTCTGGAAGTCGCCGACGATCGGGATCGAGCCGCCCATGCCGATGACGATGGCGGGTTTCGGCCATTCGTCGGAAAGCGCCGTCTTTGCCTTGGTCAGCAGAGGCGAGTCATAGGAGAGATGAATCGCCGGCGAGCCGCCATGCGGATGGAATTCGACCGAGCAATCGGCCGGAATTTTCGACCTGACATATTTGCGGAAAGCCCCGCGGATGGCGGTCGGATCCTGGGTGCCGACGAGCCGGAACGACACTTTCGCCGAAGCCTTGGCGGCGATCACCGTCTTGAAGCCTTCGCCGGTATATCCGCCCCAGATGCCGTTGATTTCGGCGGTCGGCCGCGCCCAGGTCAGTTCCAGCACCGACCGGCCGTTTTCGCCGGAGGGAATGGAAAGGCCGACTTCGCCGAGGAATTTGTCCGCGCTCTTGCCGAGCGTCTCCCATGACGCCTTGATGTTGTCGGGCGTTTCCTCGACGCCTTCATAGAAGCCGTCAAGCGTGATGCGGCCGGTCTCGTCATGCAGCCCGGCAAGCGCCTCGACGAGAATATGGATCGGATTTGCCGCCGCCCCTCCGAACAGACCGGAATGCAGATCGCGGTCGGCGGCCGTCACGACCACCTCCTCGCCGACGAGGCCGCGCAGCGCCGCGGCGATGGCCGGCGTGTCGCGGTCCCACATGCCGGTATCGCAGACAAGCGCATAGTCGGCCTTCAATTCGGCGGCGTTGGCTTCGAGAAAAGGTTTCAGCGACGGCGAGCCCGATTCTTCCTCGCCTTCGAAGAGAATGGTGATGCGGCAGGGAAGCGCGCCGTTGATCTCCTTATAGGCGCGGCAGGCTTCGACGAATGTCATTAGCTGGCCCTTGTCGTCGGATGTGCCGCGGCCGGTCAGGATCTTGCGTCCCTCGCCGATATCCTTGATCGACGGCTCGAAGGGATCGTTTTCCCAGAGCTCGATCGGATCGACCGGCTGCACGTCGTAATGGCCGTAGAACAGTACATGGGGCGCATCGGCGGAGGCCCCGGCATGGTGGGCGACCACCATCGGATGGCCGGGCGTGTCACGCACCGAAGCGGAAAAGCCGATCCCCTGGAGATAGGCGACCAGCCATTCGGCGGCTTTCCGGCATTCGGCCTTGAAGGCGGGATCGGTGGAAATCGACTGGATGCGCAGAAGCTCGAACAGCTTTTCGAGACTAGAGGAAAGGTTCTGATCCGCGCGTGCAAGCACCTGTTGTACATCCGTCATTTTCGACTCCTTTTTGAAATTCGGCCGGACGATAGACCAAACCAGCAGGGCAGGCGAGGCGGAAAAAGCAAAAGTGGGCGTGGCGGAAGTGACCCAGATCTGGACCCGTGTCGGGAAGATTTGTCGGATAGTATAGAAGAACATCCTAATTCAATTTACGGTTATTTAGTACAACCAAATTAACTTGACCGAATTCAGCTGTGCGAGGGGCGAGATGTTTTCGGTCATTACTTGTATTCGCGACAATCACGATTGGCGGCTGGTGCTGGCGGCGGCCGTGGTCTGCCTGATCGGCGCAATGGCAGCGATGCTGCCGCTTTCCCGCGCCCAGGAATGCGATGCCGGACGCCGCAAGCTTTGGATCGGCGCGTCGGCTTTCGCCTTCGGCACCGGCGTATGGGCAACCCATTTCATCGCGATGCTGGCCTATGACGGCGGCATGCCGATCAGCTACCAGCTGGGCCTGACGGCGCTTTCCTTCCTCTTGTCGGTGGTCGGCTCGTGGGCGGCAATCCTCGTCGCTTCGCAGGGCCGGGGCAGGTTTTCGCGCATCCAAGGCGGCGTTCTGATGGCGCTCGGCATCGCCTCGATGCACCTGACCGGCATGCAGGCGATCGAGACGCAGGCGGTTATCCTCTACGATCCGTACATGACGTTGAGTGCGGTACTCGCGGGGGCGCTGCTGTCGAGCATTGCCTTCCACGCCTTCTTCCACTTGAAGGGACTGAGACGGCTCCTCGCCTCGTCGGTCACCTTCGTCCTTGCGATCTGCACACTCCACTTCATTTCAATGGCCAGCATCACCCTCGTGCCGGATCCCGGCAAAGAGGTTCCGGCAATGGTGCTGGATACCAGCCTGCTGGCCGCGATCGTCGTGGTGGCGGCCACAGCTCTCATTCTGATCGCTATTGCCGTGGTCTTCGTCGAAAGCCACCTGACGGATCTGAGGGGACTCGCAAATGCGTCGCAGGAAGGATTGCTGATCCTGCGGGAAGGCAGGATTATCGATACTAACGAACGCTTTCAGGGACTTTCCGGCTGGAAGCTTGCCGATCTCTCGGGCAAGGCGCCCTCCATTGTCTTAACCCAGGGACAGAACAGGCCGGGCGAGACGCTGCTCAACACCAGGAATGGCAGGGAGATCTCCGTCGAAGTGAACACCAGCAGGATCGTCTATCGCGGGCACCACTGCGACGTGCTGGCGGTGCGCGATCTTACCGAGCGCAGGCAGGCCGAGGAGATGATCGAGCATCTCGCCCACCACGATGTTCTCACCGACCTTCCAAATCGGTCGTTGTTCGACAAGCGCATCCGCCAGGCGCTGCAGATGGCCAAGGGAAAGAACAGCGAGGTTGCCCTCTTCTATATCGATCTCGATCGCTTCAAGACCGTCAACGATATTTTCGGCCACGCCGAGGGCGACCGCATTCTTTGCAAAGTCGCCTCCATCCTGCGTCGCGTGGCCGATGAACGCGATACCATCGCCCGTCTCGGCGGCGATGAATTTGCCATCATTCAATCCTCCGGACAGCAACCGGCGGCCGCGCAGAAGCTCGCAGCCGCGATCCTCGACGAATTCGCCGCCGAGATGGATATGGCGCGCGACCCGACCGCCGTCGGCGTCAGCCTCGGCATCGCTCTTTATCCGACCGACGGAAGCGATGCAGACGAGATCTGCAACAACGCCGATATCGCCCTTTATCGGGTCAAGCACGGCGGCCGCGGCAAGGCCTGTTTCTTCAATGCGGAAATGGACGAGGCCACGCGAGCCCGCCGCCAGATCGAAAGCGAACTGCGCCACGCCATCACCCGCAATCAGATCCATGTCAGCTATCAGCCGGTTCTCGATGCACAGAACGGCGAGATCAGCGGTTACGAGGCCCTGATGCGCTGGAACCGGCCGGGCCACGGCCTGAGCGAGCCGGATGTCTTCATTCCGATCGCCGAGGAAAGCGGGTCGATCGTCCAGCTCGGCGAGTGGGTGCTGCAGCAGGCCTGCAAGGAGGCCGCGCGCTGGCCGCTTCCGCTGCGGATCGCCGTCAACGTTTCGCCGGTGCAGTTCATGCTGCCAAACCTATGCGAGCGGATCGAGGCGATCCTCAAGGAAACCGGGCTTGCGCCCGGCCGGCTGGAAATCGAGATCACCGAGGCCGCTCTCATCCGTGATCGCGACCGGGTGATGGCCACGCTGCAGCGTCTGCGCAGCCTGGGGGTTCACATCGTCATGGACGACTTCGGCACCGGTTTTTCCTCGCTTTCCAACCTGCGAACCTTCCCTTTCGACAAGATCAAGGTCGACCGCAGCTTCACCGGAATGCTGGACCATGACGCGGCGGCGCGCTCGATCGTGCGCGCGATCATCGGCCTCGGTCACAGTCTCGGCATGCCTGTCGTGACGGAGGGCGTCGAAACCGAGACGCAGCGCCAGATCGTCGTCGAAGAAGGCTGTGCGCAGGTACAGGGGTTTTTGCTCGGCAGACCGGATGTCGAGCCGAGCACCAAGCTCGCTGCCCGCGAGAGCCTCCTGTCCTCGATAGCCTAATGCATGTCGCCCGGAAGCGTGCATCGGTTCCGGCACAACGACATGCATCAAAACAAAAGGCTAAAGGACGATCCGTCGATAACGTGGCGGTGATCCAGCCGTCTTGCCGGCGAGCAATACCCGGTCAGAGCGCCTTGGCGTTTTCCAGCAGCCGGCGGATATATTCGAGCGTCAGCTCGCGCTCGAAACTCCGAAAGCCCTTGAACAGCGCGAGGTCGGCCTCGCGCGCACTTTCGATCGCTTCGGCTTCCATGGCACGCGCCTTCGGCGTCAGGAAGATCAGCTGCGCCCGCTTGTCGGAGGGATGCGGCCGGCGTTCGATCAGCCCGTCGCGGACCATGCGCGACAGCGTATTGGCCATGGTCGCCTGCTCGATATCGACCCGCTCGAGCAACTGTTTCTGGGTCAGGCCGTCTTCGCCCCAGAGTTCCAGCAGAATGGGAAACTGACCGGGAGAAAAACCGAGCCCGACCGCGCGCCGGTGCAGCGAGCGGGCAAAACCCTTCGCCAGCTGGCTGGCAAGGTAAGCTCCCGAATCCATGCGGTTAAATCCCATGATTGCAAGTTAGGCTCAAAACCGTGCCGGAGACAATGCAGCAAATCGCATAGGACGTTCCAAAAAAATGCAAGCTCCGCCCATCGTTTCGAGGGGCGGAAAAACAAAAGTCGCCATGGCCTGGAGGTTGGCCATGGCGACCTTAAAATGGGGACAAAGGCCCGGAGAGGGGGATAAGGCCTTTGTCCAAGCCTGATGCGGCGGGGGACAAGCCGGTGATCAGACCCGCGGCGCGATCAAGCGCCGGTGACATGGATTTGTAACTGCGAATGTGGTTTTTCAAGGGTCACGCCACGTTACAAATCGGTAACAGTTTGGTGAGCAGGAATCGCTTCTGCATAATTCCCCATAATCTCTTGGCGCGCCGAACTTTATATGGACCTCGTTTCGTGCCCGCGCTATCCATGCACGCATGAAAAAAGGCGATCACCTCTTCCTAGTCGACGGTTCCGGTTTCATCTTCCGGGCGTTCCATGCATTGCCGCCGCTGACGCGCAAGACGGACGGCCTGCCGGTCGGCGCCGTTTCCGGTTTTTGCAACATGCTGTGGAAGCTTTTGAGGGATGCGCGCAATACCGATGTCGGGGTGACGCCGACGCATCTTGCCGTCATCTTCGACTATTCCGCCAAGACGTTCCGCAAAGATCTCTACGACGCCTACAAGGCGAACCGTTCGGCCCCGCCCGAAGAGCTCATCCCGCAATTCGGGCTCATCCGCGAGGCAACCCGCGCCTTCAACCTGCCCTGCATCGAAACCGAAGGCTTCGAAGCCGACGACATCATCGCCACCTATGCCCGCCGGGCCGAGGCAGCGGGGGCCGATGTCACCATCGTTTCCTCGGACAAGGACCTGATGCAGCTCGTCACAGCAAATGTCCACATGTATGACAGCATGAAGGACAAGCAGATCGGCATTCCCGATGTCGTCGAGAAATGGGGCGTGCCGCCGGAAAAGATGATCGACCTGCAGGCAATGACCGGCGACTCCGTCGACAATGTGCCCGGCATTCCCGGCATCGGCCCGAAAACCGCCGCCCAGCTGCTTGAGGAATACGGTGATCTCGATACGCTGCTCGAGCGCGCCACCGAAATCAAGCAGGTCAAGCGCCGCGAGACGATCCTTGCCAATATCGAGATGGCCAAGCTCTCGCGCGAACTCGTGCGACTGCGTACCGACGTGCCGCTCGATCTCGATCTCGACGCGCTGATGCTGGAGCCGCAGAACGGTCCGAAGCTGATCGGCTTTCTCAAGACGATGGAATTCACGACGCTGACGCGACGGGTCGCCGAAGTCTGCGATTGTGACGCAAGCGCCATCGAACCGGCGGTCGTCCGCATCGAATGGGGTGATGCCGCCCATGGTCCCGATCTCGATGCGGCCGAGCCGGCACCCGTCGCCGGCGCCATCCCCGACGTCTCGGGGCCATCCGTGCCCGTGCCGCCGCGTGCGAAGGCTGGCGTCGAAGGCGCTTTTTCACCCGCCGATCTTGCCAAGGCGCGGGCCGAGGCCTTTGCGACGCTGCCCTTCGATCATTCCACCTATGTGACGATCCGCGATCTAGCGACGCTCGACCGATGGATCGCCGATGCGCGCGACACTGGCCTCGTGGCCTTCGATACCGAGACGACGTCGCTCGATGCCATGCAGGCCGAGATCGTCGGCTTTTCGATGGCGATCGCCGACAATGTCGCCGACCCCACCGGCACGAAGATTCGCGCCGCCTATGTGCCGCTTGCCCACAAGAACGGCGTCGGCGATCTGCTCGGCGGCGGCCTTGCCGAAAATCAGGTCCCGATGCGCGATGCCCTGCCGCGGCTGAAGGCGCTGCTGGAGGACGCTGCGGTTCTCAAGGTCGCCCAGAACCTGAAATACGACTATCTGCTGATGAAGCGCTATGGCATCGAGACGAAGAGTTTCGACGACACGATGCTGATCTCCTACGTGCTCGACGCCGGCACCGGCGCCCATGGCATGGACCCGCTCTCGGAAAAATTCCTCGGCCATACGCCGATCCCCTACAAGGACGTGGCGGGCAGCGGCAGGGCGAACGTCACCTTCGATCTGGTCGATATCGATCGCGCCACCCATTATGCCGCCGAAGACGCCGAGGTGACGCTGCGCCTCTGGCTGGTGCTGAAGCCGCGGTTGGCGGCAGCCGGACTGACCAGCGTTTATGAACGGTTGGAGCGGCCGCTATTGCCGGTGCTGGCGCGCATGGAAGCGCGCGGCATCACCGTCGACCGGCAGATCCTGTCGCGCCTGTCCGGCGAGCTGGCCCAGGGTGCGGCACGGCTGGAAGACGAGATCTACACGCTGGCCGGCGAGCGTTTCAACATCGGCTCGCCGAAGCAGCTCGGCGACATCCTGTTCGGCAAGATGGGTCTTGCCGGCGGCAGCAAGACGAAGACCGGGCAATGGTCGACCTCCGCCTCGGTGCTCGAGGATCTCGCCGCCGCCGGTTTCGAGCTGCCGCGCAAGATCGTCGACTGGCGCCAGCTCACCAAGCTGAAATCGACCTACACCGATGCGCTTCCCGGCTATGTGCATCCGGAGACAAAGCGGGTCCACACCTCCTATTCGCTGGCCTCGACGACGACAGGGCGCCTTTCTTCCTCCGAGCCGAACCTGCAGAACATTCCGGTGCGCACCGCCGAAGGCCGCAAGATCCGCACCGCCTTCATCTCGACACCGGGCCACAAGCTAATTTCCGCCGATTACAGCCAGATCGAACTGCGCGTGCTTGCCCATGTGGCCGAGATCCCGCAGCTGACCAAGGCATTCGAGGATGGCGTCGATATTCACGCCATGACGGCGTCGGAAATGTTCGGCGTGCCGGTCGACGGCATGCCGGGCGAGGTGCGCCGCCGCGCCAAGGCGATCAATTTCGGCATCATCTACGGCATCTCGGCCTTCGGCCTTGCCAATCAGCTTTCGATCGAGCGGTCGGAAGCCGGCGACTATATCAAGAAATATTTCGAGCGTTTCCCCGGCATCCGCGACTATATGGAAAGCCGCAAGGCGATGGCGCGCGACAAGGGTTATGTCGAGACGATCTTCGGCCGGCGAATCAACTATCCCGAAATCCGCTCGTCCAATCCGTCGGTGCGCGCCTTCAACGAGCGGGCCGCGATCAACGCGCCGATCCAGGGCTCGGCCGCCGACGTCATCCGCCGGGCGATGATCAAGATGGAGCCGGCGCTTGTTGAAGCCGGTCTTGCCGAGCGTGTCCGCATGCTCTTGCAGGTGCACGACGAGCTCATCTTCGAAGTCGAGGATGAGGATGTCGAAAAGGCGATGCCGATCATCGTCTCGGTCATGGAAAACGCCACCATGCCGGCGCTCGAAATGCGCGTGCCGCTGCGCGTCGATGCCCGCGCCGCCACCAATTGGGACGAGGCGCATTAACCGCCTCCCCAAAACGGAAAAAGATTTTTCCGCTTCACGCAACTCATTGAAATAGCGTCGGTTTGCTTCTGGCAGCTGTATCTGATCGATCCGGCTGGAAGGAACTTATTAACCTTCCTTTTCTATCCCGGTAGGGTCGTAATTTGTTAGGCATGAGTGAGTAGCGGACGCATGCGTTTTCCCAGAACCAATTTGACGGATGCCGCAGATTTTTCCAGCGGGCTTGAAACCGAGCTTGCGGAGGAAAATCCCGGCGAAAAGCCGGCGGCGCCGATCTGGCAGAGCAACTTCTCGCTCGCGCCGAATGTCCGCTTCACGCGCACCCCGGAAACGCTGATCAGCCGGCGCCGTCCGCCGAACGAGCCCGTTCGCGACGAACCGCAGCCCGAACAGCATGCGATACGGATAGAACCGGTCGCCGTCGATGTGCCTTTCGACATCTATCTGCCGGAGCCGAGCGAGCTTGCCGCAGCGCCGGCTGCGATGATCGAGATGCCGCAGCCGCCGGCCTCCGCCCGGGCGGAGGCGCCGGCCTTGCGCGCTGCTTCCGAACTGGCTTCGATTTCCGATTTCGCCTTCTGGGAAGTCATGGCCTTCGAAGAAGGCGAGCCGGTCCGTACACCCTCGATCGTTGTTCCGAAGATCGAGACCACGCCCGAATCGATTACCGCCCTGTTCCGAGTCATGGAATGGCGTCCGGGCGCGCCGAAATCGGCTTCCGCAGCATCGCGCCCGATCCAGCCGCCGGCTGCAACGCCCGCATCGGCGGCTCCGCGGTTGCCGGCCGCGATAACCCTGGAAAAGCCGGTTCTCGCTGCGGAGCCGATTGTGCTGGCCCAGAGAGGCGTGCCCCAGGCACCCCAGACCGCACCAATGCCGCAGGCTACACCGTTGCCCCAGGCTACAGCGCTGCCCCAGGCGGCGCCGGCGCCTCGGTCGACGCCCCCCGTCGCCGCCGTCCTGCCGTCGCCGCGCCTTATAGCAAGACCGGAAAAGGTCGACGCGTCAGGCTATGAATTCCCGCCCCGCGCCCTGTTGCAGGAGCCGCCGGAACGGCTTGGCGAAATCATGTCGCAGGAGACGCTGGAACAGAATGCCGGTCTTCTGGAAAGCGTGCTGGAAGATTTCGGCATCAAGGGCGAGATCATCCATGTCCGCCCCGGCCCTGTCGTCACCCTCTATGAATTCGAGCCGGCGCCCGGCGTGAAGTCGTCGCGCGTCATCGGCCTCGCCGACGATATCGCCCGCTCGATGTCGGCGCTTTCTGCCCGCGTCGCCGTCGTTCCCGGCCGCAACGTCATCGGCATCGAACTGCCGAATGTCACCCGCGAAACTGTCTATTTCCGCGAGATGATCGAGAGCCAGGATTTCGACAAGAGCGGCTATAAGCTGGCGCTCGGCCTCGGCAAGACCATCGGTGGCGAGCCCGTGATTGCCGAGCTTGCGAAGATGCCGCATCTGCTCGTCGCCGGCACCACCGGCTCGGGCAAATCCGTCGCCATCAACACGATGATCTTGTCGCTGCTCTATCGCATGACGCCGGAACAGTGCCGGCTGATCATGGTCGACCCGAAGATGCTCGAACTCTCCGTCTATGACGGCATCCCGCATCTGCTGACGCCCGTCGTCACCGACCCGAAGAAGGCAGTCATGGCGCTGAAATGGGCGGTGCGCGAGATGGAGGAGCGTTATCGCAAGATGTCGCGCCTCGGCGTGCGCAACATCGACGGTTATAATGGCCGCGTCTCCCAGGCGCGCGACAAGGGCGAGACCATCCATATCATGGTCCAGACCGGCTTCGACAGGGGAACCGGCGCGCCGGTCGAGGAGCAGCAGGAGCTGGATCTCGCGCCGATGCCCTATATCGTCGTCATCGTCGACGAAATGGCCGACCTGATGATGGTCGCCGGCAAGGAGATCGAAGGTGCGATCCAGCGTCTGGCGCAGATGGCGCGTGCCGCCGGTATTCATCTGATCATGGCGACGCAGCGCCCGTCGGTCGATGTCATCACCGGCACGATCAAGGCGAACTTCCCGACCCGCATCTCCTTCCAGGTGACCTCGAAGATCGACAGCCGCACCATTCTCGGCGAACAGGGCGCCGAGCAGCTGCTCGGCCAGGGCGACATGCTGCACATGCAGGGCGGCGGCAGGATTGCCCGCGTGCACGGTCCCTTCGTTTCGGATGCCGAGGTCGAAAAGGTCGTTGCCCATCTGAAAACCCAAGGCCGCCCGGAATATCTCGACACCGTTACCGCCGACGAAGAGGAAGAGCCGGAAGAGGAAGAGGCCGGCGCCGTCTTCGACAAGAGCGCCATGGCCTCCGAGGACGGCAATGAGCTCTACGAGCAGGCAGTCAAAGTCGTCATGCGCGACAAGAAGTGCTCGACCTCGTACATCCAGCGCCGCCTCGGCATCGGCTATAACCGCGCCGCCTCATTGGTCGAACGCATGGAGAAGGAAGGGCTCGTCGGCCCGGCCAATCACGTCGGCAAGCGCGAGATCGTATCGGGACGAGGCGACAGCGACTGATCGGGGACGGCCGAAGCGCCGCAGGCGCTTCGGTCTCACGTTCTCAACGTGGCCAATCGTATCGTCTCGTTGACAAAGGCCGATTTTCCGGCGGTATAAAAATCCCGGTCGCCGTCTGCCTCCACGGCCAGCCGCCGTTTGAGATCGGCATAAGCTTCGGCCCTGTCGGTATGATCCCTGAGATAGTCGCGAAACAGGATGCGTTGCCGATGCGCGAGGTTGGCGGGGTCGCAAAGATAGAGCTTGAAGCCATAGGCTTTGTGATCTCGAGTGAAGGCCCAGCGGTTCTCTCCCAAGTCGCCGTGGAAGACAAAATCGGCAGAGCGCAGGATGCCGATAGCCGCCGGCAGAACATCGTCTGAGATGGTGACGACATCGAGGTCGATTTTCGGCTTGGCCGCCAGGCCAGGCACCGACGTGCTGCCGAGATGGTCGATGGACAGCACGACATCGCCGAGCAAGACGGAGATTTCGGCGCTGATTTCGGCAAAGCGCCGCGGCCAGGAGGGATCGTAGTCGACCACTTTGATGGCGCGCATGCCCTTCCCTTCAATTGCGGTCAATGCACCTCGGCGAGCAGCCCGTCGAGGATCGCGATCATCTTCTGCTTGGCCTCTTCGAGCGAGCCGCTATTGTCGAGCTCCGTCACGTCGTAGTCGCCGCGCACCGTCAGCGGCCCGCGGGCGAGTCTCGCCATGATATCCTCATGCGTCTCGCGCCCGCGCGCCTCCAGCCGACTGGCGAGCACTTCGGGCCGGGCGGTGACGTTGATCACCTTGAGCCGCGGGAAAGCGGCCTGGAAACGGTGAAGCGCCGAACGCGAACCATTGGCGACGACGACATGGCCGCGGGACAGTGCCACCGAGACCTCGGCCGGGATACCGTACTTCAGACCGTGCGCCTCCCACCACACGGCGAAGGAGCCCGACTGTTCCATCGCCGTAAAGCCTTGGAGGGAGACGGAAAGGTGGTCTTCGCCGCCGGCGTCACGGTGGCGGGTGATGACGCGGCGGGTGAAGTGAATGTCGGCGCGGCCGGCGAAATGCCGGGCGGCAATGTTCATCAGCGTGTCCTTGCCGGCGCCGCTCGGCCCGACGACGACGACCATGATGCCGCGCTCGGCGCCGGCTCCGGGATGGGGTTCGTGCGGGCTCATGCGACACGGCGTCCCTGGCGCCAGACGGAGCGTGTCACCGGCACGCCATGCGAGCGGTGGACGCGGACGAGATCGGCGCGCAGCCCTGTCGCGATCCGGCCGCGGTCGTCGAGGCTGACGGTGCGGGCGGGCGTCGACGTCACCATGGCGATCGCCTTCGGCAGCGTGATGCTCTCGACCTCGTCGGCGAGGATGAAGGGCGCATGCAGCAGGCTGAGCGGCACGTAATCGGAGGACAGCACGTCGAGCACGCCCATCTCGGCGAGGTCGCGGGCGGCGATATTGCCGGAATGGGATTTGCCGCGCACGATGTTGGGCGCCCCCATCAGCACGCTCATGCCGTGCTCGTGCGAGGCGCGGGCGGCGTCGAAGCTGGTCGGAAATTCGGCAAGCCGCACGCCGTTGTCGATCGCCTCGTCGACATGGGCGAGTGTGGCGTCGTCATGGCTTGCAACCGTGATGCCGCGTTCGGCACAGACCTTGGCGATGGCGTTACGGTGCGGGGTCGAATTGCGCGCCGATTCCGCCTGACGCTTGGCGACGAAACGGGCGAAGACCTCGTCGCTCAAGCCCCGCTTCTTCTGGTAGTAGAAGATATATTGATCCATCGTCTGGAACTGGCGCTGGCCGGGCGCATGATCCATCAGCGAGACGAGCCGCACATGCGGATCCTTCTCGAAATCCGCGAAATGTTCGAGCACATTGTCGGCCGAGACCTCGCAGCGCAGGTGCAGAAGGTGCTCGGCGCGCAGCCGGCCCTCCCTCTCCGCCGACTGAATGGCGTCGGCCATGTCGCGCATCTCGCCAAGTTCGAAGCCGCCGTCCTCGTCCGCACCCATGCGGAGGCAGTCGAACACCGTGGTGATGCCGGATGTGACGATCTGGGCGTCATGTGCCTGGACCGCGGCGGTCTTGTTCCAGCGGATGCCGGGGCGCGGCTGATAATGGCCTTCGAGATGGTCGGTGTGCAGCTCAACGAGGCCGGGAATGATGAAGTCGCCTTCGAAATCTTCGCCGGCTACCGACTTCCCTTCGGAAATATCGGCGATCTTGCCGTCGCGGATGAGGATCGATCCGGCGAGGACGTCATCCTCGAGAACGATGCGGGCGTTGGAAAACACGGTCTCTTTGCTCATCTCGTCAGGTCTTTCAGCTTTTGGCGCCGGAAAGCGGCAGCCAGGAATGAACTTTGAACGGGGCGCCGCGCGTCTCCTCGACGAAGACGGCAAGGCCGGAAATCGACAGCGGCCGGCCGGTGAAACCGGCAAAACGCTCGGCCAGGATCGCATTCATCACCGCGGCGCGGGCCTCGGGTACTTGCCCGCTCAGCGTCATGTGGAAGCCGAAATCCTCCATGACGTAGGGATAACCCCAGCGCTGCAGATTGGCGCGCTGGCTGTCGCTGAGCTTCTCCGGGTTGCGCCTGATGATATCGGCCTCCGAAAGCGCCGCGCGAAACGGTTCGAAAGACTTTACCACCTTCGCGGCGAAATCCTGAAGAGGTTGATGAAGAGAACCGGGGACGAGCGCAAAAAAACGCCCGAGTTGACCGAGCACGAGTTCGGGAACTTCGAAGGCCGGCGTGCGCGCGGCGAAATCCTCGGCAAAAGTCATGAGGTCCGATTCGGTGACGGAGGTGGCAAGCGCAAACGGCGCCTTGATCGTGGCGTGAAAGCCATAGCGCCGTGGATCGGCGGTCAGTTCGAGCTGCTCTGCCTGGCCGAGCTGCTCATAGGCCGGGGCGGGATAGGTCTCGCCCGTAAAGGCGTCGCGGCCGAGCCAGCGCGAGGCCGCGCCGGTCAGGGGATCATCCTTCGGCGGCGAGAAATAGAGAGCGTAGCGCAAGGCTTTTGTCCTGGGGATCGTCGAAACGGGGAGCGCAATGTGCAGTGATTTGGCGGCGAACCGCAAGCAGGCTCCCCGGCTAAAAGATTTCGGTGACAGAATGATGATGCGGCAGTTTGTCAGTGGTTCTTTTTCCCCGTCACGCACGGGCGCAGCGCATTGGATAGGTTGTCGAAGGCGAAGATTACCAGGATCCGCTCCAGCCAGGCGGCGCCGACGGCGCGCAGGCATCTGGCCCTGGGGAATGGTCAGTGTCACGGCATCAACGGCGAGCTTGTTCCCGAAACGGCGTGTGACATTCTTCAGCTCGAATCTCATGCTCTTCCTCCTGTATTCCAGGCGTTGATGAGCAGCGCATTCGTCCCGCTTCGTGAACGTCGCGTGTCATTTTGTGTAAGTGGTGTCCCGGCGCTGCGAAGACCAAATCTAGGCCCCGTAGCGCGCCAGGAAATCTTCCGCACTAAGGTCGCGAAAATCCTGCAGCGCCAGGCGTAGCCGGTCATGCTCCCAGTCCCACCAGGCAAGCGTGTCCATACGTTCGCCGACCCTTTTCGAAAAGCGCTCGCGGATGAGCTTGGCCGGCACGCCGCCGACGATCGAGTAAGCCGCAACGTTCTTCGACACGACGGCGCCGGCGCCGATCACCGCGCCGTTGCCGACGCTGACGCCCGGCAGGATCGTCGCCCCATGGCCGATCCAGACGTCGTTGCCGATTGTTACGCGGTTTGCGCGCCGCCAGGCGAAGAAATCCTCGTCCATGTCGGCGTCCGGCCAGTAGTCGGCGGCGCGATAGGTGAAGTGATGCAGCGTCGCCCGCCAGGTTGGATGGTTGGTGGCGTTGATGCGCACGGCGGCGGCAATATTGACGAACTTGCCGATCGTCGCGCACCAGACGGAGCCGTCCTGCATGATGTAGGAATAGTCGCCGAAGGTTGCCTCGCTGATGCGGCAGCGATCGGAGACCTCCGTATAGCGCCCGAAGGTGGAATCGCTGACCTCGGCCGTTTTGTGGATATAGGGCTCGATATCAAGCTTGCGGCTCATGCGGCGATCTTCCTCGGCGAGAACTGCTGGACGTCGAGGACACGGTCGGCGACCGCCTCGCGCACTTCCTCATCATGGAAGATGCCGAGAAGGGCGACGCCCGCCTTTTTCTTCTCCGCGATCATGTCGACGACGACGGCGCGATTTTTGGCATCGAGCGAAGCCGTCGGTTCGTCGAGGAGCAGGATCGTGTGATTGGTGATGAAGCCGCGCGCGATATTGATGCGCTGTTGCTCGCCGCCGGAGAAGGTGGCGGGCGGGAGCTGCCAGAGTGCTCCCGGCAGGTTGAGCTTGGCAAGCAGCGCGCCCGCCTTTTCCCGCGCCGTGATGGGGTCATCGCCACGCGCCACGAGCGGTTCTGCCACCACGTCGATCGCCGCCACGCGCGGCACGGTGCGCAGGAACTGGCTGACATAGCCGAGCGTATTGCGCCTAACGTCGAGCACGGTGCGCGGATCGGCGGCGGCGAGATCGACGACGCGGCCGTCGTGGCGGATGAGGATCTGACCGGTGTCGACCGCATAATTGCCGTAGATCATCTTGAGCAGCGAGCTCTTTCCAATGCCCGACGGGCCGCCGAGCACGACACATTCGCCTGATGCGACCGAGAAGGCGACATCGGAGACGACGGGCAGCCGGATGCCGTCACGCAGGTGCATGGTGAAGCTCTTCGAGACTTCGGAAACGACGAGGGGCGTTGGCATGATGTCTTCTTCCCTGGTTTTGGACCTGCAGCGGTGCTCAGACCTGCAGGATCGAGGAAACGAGCAGTTGCGTGTAGGGTTCGCGCGGATCGTCGAGCACCCGGTCGGTGAGCCCGTGTTCGATGACGTAGCCGTCCTTCATCACCATCATGCGATGCGACAGAAGCCGGGCGACGGCGAGATCGTGGGTGACGATGATGGCCGAGAGGCCGAGGTCGTTGACGAGGCTGCGCACGAGATCGAGCAGGCGGGCCTGCACCGAGACGTCGAGGCCGCCGGTCGGCTCGTCCATGAAGACGAGGCGTGGGCCGGTGACGAGGTTGCGGGCGATCTGCAACCGCTGACGCATGCCGCCGGAAAAGGCGCGCGGCTGGTCGTCGATGCGGTCGGCATCGATCTCGACGCGTTCCAGCCAGTCGATGGCGGTGGAGCGGATCTTGCCGTAATGCCGGTCGCCGATCGCCATGAGGCGTTCGCCGACATTGGCGCCGGCGGAAACCGTCATGCGCAGCCCGTCGGCCGGGTTCTGGTGGACGAAGCCCCAGTCCGTGCGCATCAGGAAACGGCGCTCCGCCTCGTTCATATGGTAGAGGTCGCGGTAGGTGCCGTCGCGCATGTGGTATTCGACACTGCCGGTGGTCGGCATCAGCCGGGTGGAGATGCAGTTCAACAGCGTCGTCTTGCCCGAGCCGGATTCGCCGACGATGGCGAGCACTTCGCCGGGCCAGAGCCCGAAGGAGACATTGCGGCAGCCGATGCGATTGCCATAGAACTTCGAGAGGTCGTTGACTTTGAGAAGCGGCGTGTCGGTCATTCTGCAGCCTCCCGGGCCAGCATTTCGCCGGCATGCCCGTGTGCCCGGCGATCTTCGCAATGATCGGTATCGGAGCAGACGAACATGCGCCCGCCCTTGTCGTCGAGGATAACCTCGTCGAGATAGACCTCCTCTGCGCCACACAGCGCGCAGGGCTTGCCGAAGCGCTGGATTTCGAAGGGGTGGTCTTCGAAGTCCAGGCTGACGACATCGGTATAGGGCGGCACGGCATAGATGCGCTTTTCGCGGCCGGCGCCGAAAAGTTGCAGCGCCTCCGACCTGTGCATCTTCGGATTATCGAACTTCGGCGTCGGCGAGGGGTCCATGACGTAGCGGCCATGCACCTTGACCGGATAGGCATAGGTCGTGGCGATGCGGCCGTTGCGGGCGATATCCTCATAGAGCTTCACATGCATGAGGCCGTATTCCTCCAGTGCATGCATCTTGCGCGTCTCGGTTTCGCGCGGTTCGAGGAAGCGCAGCGGTTCCGGGATCGGCACCTGATAGACCAGCACCTGGCCGGCCTTGAGCCTTTCCTCCGGGATGCGGTGGCGCGTTTGGATGATCGTCGCCTCGCTCGTATGCGTCGTCACCGCGACATTGGCGACCTTCTGGAAGAAAGCGCGGATCGACACGGCGTTGGTCGTATCGTCGGCGCCCTGGTCGATGACCTTCAGCACGTCGTCAGGACCGATGATCGAGGCCGTCACCTGCACGCCGCCGGTGCCCCAGCCGTAGGGCATCGGCATTTCTCTGCTGGCGAAAGGCACCTGATAGCCGGGAATGGCGATCGCCTTCAGGATGGCGCGGCGGATCATCCGCTTGGTCTGTTCGTCGAGATAGGCGAAGTTATAGCTGGCGAGATCGCTCATTCGGCGGCTTCCTTCATGTCTTCGCCGCTGCTGCGGGAGGCTTCGAATTCGCTTCGCATGCGGCGGACGAGATCGAGTTCGGCCTGGAAGTCCACATAGTGCGGAAGCTTCAGGTGCTCGACGAAGCCGGTCGCTTGGACGTTGTCGGAATGCGAGATGACGAATTCCTCGTCCTGGGCCGGCGCGGTGATATCCTCGCCGAGCTCTTCGGCGCGTAATGCGCGATCGACCAGCGACATCGCCATCGCTTTACGCTCGCTCTGCCCGAAAACCAGGCCGTAGCCGCGGGTAAATTGCGGCGGCGCCTTGGCCGAACCTTTGAACTGGTTGACCATCTGGCATTCGGTGATCTGAATGACGCCGAGCGAGACGGCGAAACCGAGTTCCGGCACGTCGAATTCGACCGCGACCTCGCCGATGCGGATCTCGCCGGTGAAGGGATGGTTGCGGCCGTAGCCGCGCTGGGTGGAATAACCGAGCGCCAGCAAAAAGCCTTCGTCGCCGCGGGCGAGCGCCTGCAGGCGAAGGTCGCGGCTCATCGGAAATTCCATCGGCTCGCGGGTCAGATCGCCGACCTCGTGATCCTCCGGCATATCGCCGTCGGCCTCGATCAGGCCCTCCTCGCCGAGAATTTCGGAGACGCGCATGACGCGGCCGGTTTCGGCAGTACGCAGCGCGGGCGCCTCGACCGCCTCATCGGCAAGCAGCGAAGGGTCGAGCAGGCGATGGGTATAATCGAAGGTTGGCCCGAGAAGCTGGCCGCCCGGCAGATCCTTGTAGGTCGCCGAGATACGGCGTTCGATCGTCATATCAGCCGTGTCGAGCGGCTTGGAATAACCGAAACGTGGCAGCGTCGTGCGGTAGGCGCGCAGCAGGAAGATCGCCTCGATCATGTCGCCGCGCGACTGGCGGATGGCAAGGCCTGCGAGCGTGCGGTCGAACAGCGAGGCCTCGGCCATGACGCGGTCGACGGCGAGTGCCAACTGCGCGACGATCTGATCGATGCCGATCGCCGGCAGCGAACGGTCGCCGCGGCGGCGGTCGGCAAGCAGGCGGTGGGCATTGGCGATGGCGGCCTCGCCACCCTTGACGGCAACATACATGAGCTCAGATCTCCGTTGCTGTGATCTTGGTGGTGCGCGGCAGGCAGAGGAAGCGCTCGGCTGATGTCAGCACGATGTCGATTCCGCGCGGAAAGAGCGCGCGGTTCTCGGTCCAGAGCCGCAGGAAGGTCTCCGGCAACCCGACAGGTGCGATCTCTGTCACAGTCTGGATGCCGGGGCCGATCAGCGCCAGCCGGCGCCCACCCTCGAGGTCGGAAAGTTCGATGATGAGCGTCGTTGAACGGTCGGGATATTCCTGCGTGCCAGAGGCAAAGAGGCCGAAGGGGCAAAGCGTGGCACCGGCCTCCGTGAAGGCGAAGCGTGCCTCGGCCTTCTCCGTGGTCAGCGGCGCGCCGGCGTGGAAGCTGAGCCATTCCGGCACGGCGGATTTTGTTAGCCCCTGAGAAAGCCAGACCGGCGTGTCGTGATCGCAAAGCGTCAGCGCGATCGCGCCGGCTGCAATGCCGAGCGGCGCAGGCGGCGCGACATCGGGCTGAACGGTCTGGATCGTCCCAGGACGGGCCATGCCGTGCATCAGCATCTTGAAGACGCTCTGGGCGTGGAAGACCGGCTCGGCAAAGCCGCCGGTCAAGACTTCCGTGTCGAAACCCATCAGTTGTCTCCCCGCACCATCGTGAAGAAATCGACGCGGGTCGCCGCCGTCTCGTCGGCCATGCGACGTTCGGCGGCGGCGATCCGCTCAGTGATCGGTAAAAGCAGCGCCCGTTCGACGAAATCCTTCGTCGCCTCCTCCTGCCAGAGCGCATCGAAGATCGCCGCAAGCCGCGCCTTCTCGCGGTCGGTGCCGAGCGCCTGCGCATGGCCGACCGAGCCGGAGTCGAGCCGGACCGTCGCGCGCGTCACCGTCACCTCGCCAAGATTGAAGGGAGCGTCGCCGCCGCCGATGCGTCCGCGCACCATCACCAGCCCTGTCTCCGGTCCGCGCAATGGATGCGTCGCAGGCTTTTCCGGCAACGCATCCCAGGCCGCCGAGAGTTCGCTCCGTTCCGCCCGCGCCAGCAGATCGGCGGCGCGTTTACGCCCGGAGGCCGTCTGTGACGTAGCGTCGTTACTGTCCGCTGATATCATCGCTGCTTCCTTCAATATGTCTATTGATATAGACAACCATACAAGCTATATCTAGTCCTAAATCGATGCCGTGACAAGCGTGTGACATCCCGTAGCGCGGCCACGTCTTTTCAGGCGCGTGAAGGCTGTTAAAAGGCGCGAAATGGCAGGGCAGGGGATGGAATGGCGGGACTGAAGCAGGTGCAAAGACAGACCGGCGTGGCGCTCTGGCGACAGATCGCCGACCGGATTCGCGAGGCGATCGGCAACGGCGCCTATGATGGAACCGGAATGGTGCCACCAGAAACCGTTCTGGCGCTGCAATTCGGCGTCAACCGGCATACGGTGCGTAGCGCTTTGGCAGCATTGGCGCAGGAAGGCATCGTCCGGGCGGTGCAAGGTCGCGGCACGCTGATCGAACGCAAGGAGCGGCTGAATTTTCCGATCACCCGGCGCACGCGTTTTACCGCCGGCATCGGCGACCAGGCACGCGAGATGCGCAGCCTGCTGCTCGATGAACTGACGGTGGAGGCGAACGCCGAGGTCGCCCGCTGGCTGCGGCTGAAGACGGGCGCAAAGGTGATCCGGCTGGAGACGTTGCGCGAGGCCGACAAGCGGCCGGTGTCAAAGGCGACGAGCTGGTTTCCCGCCGAACGCTTCGCCGGGATTGGCGAGGCCTACCGCAAACATCAATCGATCACCAAGGCTTTCGCCGAACTTGGATTGGCGGATTATGTCCGGGCGACCACCGAGGTGACGGCAGCGCATGCCGACACGGCTGATCTGGCCGATCTCGAACTCACCCCCGGTGCGATCCTGTTGATCGCCAAGGCGATGAATACCGATCTCGACGGCGTGCCGGTGCAATATTCGATCAGCCGGTTTGCGGCCGACCGGGTGCAGTTCACCATCGAGAATTGATAAATGCGCCGTGCCAGCGTCGTCGGCTGGCACGGCAATTGGCTTCAATGTGCGCCGGACATGTCGCCGAGCACTTCCTTGGAAGCGACGGTGGAATCGGCGTTCAGCTTGTAGACCATGGGAACGCCGGTCGCGAGGTTGAGGGCAAGCACGCCTTCCTTGCTCAGTTTGTCGAGCACCATGACCAGCGAACGCAGCGAATTGCCGTGGGCGGCGACCAGCACTTTTTCGCCGCGCAGCACCCGCGGCAGGATCTCGGTAAGGTAATAGGGCCAGACGCGGGCGCCGGTATCGCGCAGGCTTTCGCCGCCGGGAGGCGGCACGTCATAGGAGCGGCGCCAGATATGCACCTGCTCCTCGCCCCATTTGGCGCGGGCATCGTCCTTGTTGAGCCCGGAGAGATCGCCGTAGTCACGCTCGTTCAGCGCCTGGTCGCGGATCGTCTGCAGGTCGGGCTGGCCGACCTTGTCGAGGATGAGCTTCAGCGTGTGTTGGGCGCGCACCAGCGCCGAGGTGTAAGCGACGTCGAATTTGATCCCGTATTCGGCAAGTGCTGCGCCGCCGGCATTGGCTTCCTGGATGCCGAGTTCAGTTAGATCGGGATCCTTCCAGCCGGTGAAGAGATTCTTCAGGTTCCAGTCGCTCTGGCCGTGGCGAACGAGGACGAGGGTTCCGCTCATGAAAATGTCTCCGAAATGTCGTTATTGGGAAGAAAGCCCGAGTACGTCGAGCATGGAATAGAGACCCGGCTTCTTGTCGCGCGCCCAGAGAGCTGCCTTGATGGCGCCGCGTGCGAAAATCGAGCGGTCGGCCGCACTATGCGACAGGGTGACGATTTCACCTTCTCCGGCGAAAAGCACGGAATGCTCGCCGATGACGGAGCCGCCGCGCAACGTCGCAAAGCCGATCGTGCCGGCCTCGCGAGCCCCGGTATGGCCGTCGCGCACCCGGACCGATTTCGAGGCGAGATCGATATTGCGGCCCTTGGCCGCGGCTTCGCCGAGGAGAAGGGCGGTGCCGGAAGGCGCATCCACCTTGTGCTTGTGATGCATCTCCAGGATTTCGATGTCCCAATCGACAGGATCAAGCGCGCGGGCTGCCTGCTGCGCCAGCACACTCAGCAGATTGACCCCGAGGCTCATATTGCCCGACTTGACGACGCGGGCATGGCGAGCGGCGGCGGCGATCCTGGCATGGTCGTCTTCCGAACAGCCGGTGGTGCCGACGACATGGACAATGCGGGCCTGGGCAGCGAGGCCCGAAAATTCCACCGTCGCCGCCGGTGAGGTGAAGTCGAGCACGCCTTCGGCATGCAGGAAGGCATTGAGCGGATCGTCGCCGATAATGACGCCGGTCGGGCCGAGCCCGGCAATCTCGCCGGCATCCTTGCCGACGAACGGCGAACCGGGGCGCTCGACGGCGGCATGCAAAGTCACGCCCTCGATGGAATGGATGAGCCGGATCAGTGTCTGTCCCATGCGCCCTGCCGCGCCGACCACCACCAGTTTCATCGCAGCATCGCTCATCTCAGTCTCACCAGGTCAGTTTAGATCGGAGGCCGAAGGCCTCTGCAGATTGTTGAGGCGAGCGTAAAGACCGTCGCTGACCTTCGCAAGCGTCTCGTGATTGCCTTCTTCCACGACCCGCCCCTGCTGCATGACGACGATCTTGTCGGCGCGCACCACGGTTGAAAGCCGGTGGGCGATGACGACGACGGTACGTCCGGTCATCGCCTCGTCGAGCGCCTTCTGCACGGCGGCTTCGGATTCCGTGTCCAGCGCCGAGGTCGCCTCGTCGAGAAGCAGGATCGGCGCATTGCGCACCAGGGCGCGGGCGATCGACAGCCGCTGGCGCTGGCCGCCCGAAAGCGTCACGCCGTTTTCGCCGACCGGCGTATCGTAACCCTGCGGCTGGGCGCAGATGAAATCATGCGCATAGGCAAGCCGGGCTGCCTCCTCTACCTCGGCATCGGTCGCTTCCGGCCGGCCATAGCGGATATTGTCGCGGATCGTGCCCTCGAACAGGTAAGGTTGCTGCGAGACATAGGCGAGCTGCTGGCGCAACGACTTCTTGGTGATGTGGGCGATGTCCTGCCCGTCGATCAGGATCTCGCCCTCGCGCGGGTCGTAAAAGCGCGGAATGAGGTTGATGACCGTGGATTTGCCGGCCCCCGAGGGTCCGACCAGCGCCGTCGTCGCGCCGCCCTCGGCGATGAAGCTGACGCCGCTCAGCACGCTCTCATTGCCGTAGCCGAAGGAAACGTTGCGGAATTCGATCTTGGCTTGCGTCACCGTCAGCGGCTGAGCATCCGGCAGGTCACGCTGGCGCGGCTCCATATCGAGCAGTTCATAGATCATCCGCGCATTGACGACGGCGCGCTCCATCTGCACCTGCAGGCGGGCAAGCCGGCGGGCCGGGTCATAGGCCAGCAGCAAGGCGGTGACGAAAGAGAAGAAGGCGCCCGGCGGCACGTTGTAATAGATCGAGCGGTAGGCGGCATAGGCAAGCACGCTGGCAACGGCAAAGCCCGCGAAGCTCTCGGTCAGCGGCGAGGTGCGTTCGGAAAGCCGGGCAATCCGGTTTGCCCGGTTTTCGGCGCCTTTGATGAGTTTGTTGACCTTGCGTTCCAGCTCCTCTTCCATCGTGAAGGCTTTTACGATGGCAATGCCCTGGATCGTCTCCTGCATGGCGCCCAGCACGTGGCTGTTCAGATGCACGGCCTCGCGGGTTGCCGAGCGCAGCCGTTTGGAGACGTAACGCAGCGCATAGAGCAGCGGCGGCGCCATGATGAACACGGCAAGGCTGAGCAGCGGGTCCTGGAGGACCATCACGCCGATCAGCGAAACGAAGGTCAGGAGGTCGCGCACCGTCGAGGTGATCGTCAGATTGAGCACGTCGCGGATGCCGCTGACGTTCTGGCTCACCTGCGCGGCGATTTGGGCCGAGCGCGCCTCGCTGAAGAAGCCGACTGAAAGCGTCATCAGATGCGCGTAAAGGCGGCGCTGATATCGGGCGACGATATCGTTGCCGACCTTGGAAAGCGCCACCGCCTGACCGTAGCTCGCAAAACCGCGCAGCACGAAGGCGACGAAGATCGAAAGACAGATGATCCAGACGACGTCGGCGCGGCGATTGGCGAAAGCCTCGTCGATGATCGCCCGCATGATCCAGGCAGTGAACGCCGTCGAAAGTGCCACGATGATCAGGCAGGCAATCGCGAAGACATAACCCCAGAGATGGTCGCGGCCGTTTTCAGCGATAATGCGCTTCAGGATGCCGGTGACGGTATCGCTGCTGACGCTCTGCTTTCTGCTTTCCGCCGCTTCCAATAATGAGCTTTCCTGTCTCGACCAAACGCGGCGCGGGGCGACGCGTACTTTTGGCGGCTCTATAAAGAGTTGGGATCGGTTTGGCTAGAGCGCCGCGCGTCCGGGTGGGACGCGCGCCTGGATCAGCGCCGCCAGCGGCGGCCTTCCGTCGAGACGCCGAAATTGGCCGGCATGCGCGCATAGGAGGAAAGTCCGGCAAGGGCTGCCAGCGGATGCGTCACCACATAGGTCGGGATGGTGCGAAGCAGCTGGGTGTGCGGCGCCTTGTCCTCGAAGGCCATGCGGAATTCCGGTTTCTTCAGGGCCGGGAGGATCTTCTGCGAGATGCCGCCGGAGAGATAGACGCCGCCGCGCGCCATGAACACCATCGCCAGGTCTCCCGCCACGCGCCCGAGATAGGTGGCAAACAGCGAGACGGTCTCGACCGCGGCCTTGTCGCTGCCGGCAAGCGCGTGCGAGGTGATGTCGGCCGGATCCTTCATCGTCGGCTGGATGCCGTCGACGATACAGATGGCGTTATAGAGGTTGACGAGGCCGCGCCCGCAGAGGATCTGCTCGGCCGAGACGCGCCCTTCGATCGTCTCGATATGCGGGAAGATCTCATAGTCGCGCTTGCTGCGCGGCCCGAGATCGATATGGCCGCCTTCGCCGGGGACCGGGATCCAGCTGTGCTGGGCATGCACGAGGCCGCCGACACCGAGGCCGGTGCCGGGTCCGAGCACGACGCGCGAGGCGATCATGTCGCCGGTGGCATTGCCGATGCGCTCGCGGTTTTCATCCGACAGGGCGGCAATCGCCAGCGCCTGCGCCTCGAAATCGTTGACGACGAGCACGTCCTCGATGCCGAGACCGTCGATCATCGTTCTTGGCCGCACCACCCAATCGCAATTGGTCAGCGGGATTTCGTCGTCGTTGATCGGGCCGGCAACGGCGAGGATCGCCGAACGCGGCTGCACCGCAGTCTTGTCGAGAACGCCCTTCTGGATCGCTTCGTCGATCGTCGCGAAATCTGCCGTGCGCACGTTCGGAAACTGCTTCGGCTCGGCATAGGCATCGGACAGGATGGAGAAGCGGGCATTGGTGCCGCCGATATCGCCGATCAGGATCGGGAAGGGCAGCGGAGCGGTACTGTTGTTCGGTTTTGGCATGGCCGGTCCCGTGCTGATCAGGCTTCGAGGGTGGGAAGGAGCTTTATAGCGGTCGCGTGGTTGAGTGCCATCGGAATGTCGTAGACGATCGCCAACCGCATCAGCGCCTTCACGTCGACATCATGCGGCATCGGCGTCAGCGGGTCGACGAAGAAGATTAAGGCACCGACCTCACCGGTCGAAATCAGCGCGCCGATCTGCTGGTCGCCCCCAAGCGGCCCGCTTTTCAACCTGACCACGTCGAGGTCGGGCGCGGCATCGAGCACCCGCCCGCCGGTCGTGCCGGTGGCGACGATCTTCCAGCGTGAAAGAAGGTCCTTGTTGGCGTGGGCGAACGCGGCCATGTCGTCCTTCTTCTGATCATGCGCAATCAATGCGAGGCATTTGCCGCCGGCCATTAATCCCTCCGACCCAACAATTCAATCGATTTGACCGCTTCTATACCAAGAATTTGCGATTTGAAAGACAGCGCCGGGCGCTCCTCATTGGACCACCGGCTTGTCGTTCGGAACCGGGCCGACATCAGGCAGTTCTCCGTCGTCATCCTCGGCGACCGGCGCCGCCGCCGGCACGGCGGCAAGCGCGCTCGCGGCGGAAGGTCCGCCCGCGGCGGAAGGTCCGCCCGCGGCGGAAGGTCCGCCCGCGGCGGAAGGTCCGCCGTAGGTGGCGGCCTGCATCGAGGTGACGGAAGCGGCGTCGAGCACGGCGGCGCAGGCCTTTGGCATGTCGGAGACCATCATCTCGCGCGGCGGCTTCGGCGGCTTGGCGCCGGGCTTCGGCGGCTTTGGTGGCGCCCATGGCGCCGGCGTGAACCAATAGGCGAGCGACTTGTCGCAGCCGTCTCCGGCGGGGACCGGGGCTTGCGGCGTGCATCCGGCTGCACCGGGCGGGCACTTCATACGGATGTGAAAATGCGAATCATGGCCGTATATCGGCCGGAGCTTGCCGAGGTTGGTGCGATCGCCCGTCCAGGTGTCGCACATCTTTTTCTTGATGGCGGGATTGACGAAAATGCGCTCCACCTGGGGATAGCTCGCCGCCAGCATCAAAAGTCGCGCCCGCGACTCCGTCCATACCTTGGGGTCGACGGTCAGGAACTTGTTTTTCTGCAGCATGGTGGTGAAAGGCAGGTTCTCACGCTCCTCGGCGGTCAGGCGGCGCGCGGGCATCGGTGTGAACCATATATCGGCATCGAGGCCGATCTGGTGCGAGGAATGGCCGTTGAGCATTGGCCCGCCGCGCGGCTGGGCGATGTCGCCGACGAGAATGCCCGGCCAGCCGGCATATTTGACCGCATCCTGCGAAAACCGCTCCAGGAGCGCGATCATCGCCGGATTGCCCCAGCGGCGATTGCGCGAAAGCCGCATCGCCTGCCAGGTCGGCCCGTCGGTCGGCAGCGCAACCGCACCGGTCATGCAGCCCTTTGCATAGAAACCTATCGGCTGCGCCGGCCCCTGCGTCGGCAGGCTGGCGCCTGCAAATAGCGCCTTGGCGCTGCCCGGGCTCGGCGTCTTCTGCTGTGCGCCGACATCGCCGGCGGCAAGGCCTGCGCCGATCGCGCCGGCAAGCGCCAGTCTGCCGAATGTTCTGAAAGCCTGCGCGAAGCCGAAAGCCATGCTGTTCCCTTAAGTCGATGCCGAAGTGATTTGCCTGCGAATCTATAGTGAAAAGCGATTTTGGTGAATCGATGATTTGGCGGACGAGCGCGCGAGAAGCCGGGCGGATCACCGCAGCGCCACCGGATCGGCCCTTTGACAGGAGTTTACGGCTCAAAAATTCGCGAGCCAGGCAAAAACCAAACTCTCTCCTGTTTTTCGCCCCTATTTCTCGTATTGTCGAATCCATCAATATTCAGGGGAAATGGGAATGGCGGCTTTGTGGTCGAGGATCGGTCTGTTTCTATCGCTTGCGGGTGCTCTCGTCCCGATCGCGTCTATGGCTGAGGATCAGCCGTTTCAGATCGGAAGCTCGGTCATCAGCGAGATGAAGTACAAGCCGGGCTTTGCCCATTTCGACTACGTCAATCCAGATGCCCCAAAGGGCGGAGATCTGCGCCTTTCCGCGAGCGGCGCCTTCGATACGTTCAATCCGCTGCTTGCCAAAGGCCAGACGGCGGTAGGCCTGACGCTCGTATACGACACGTTGATGAAGCCCGCCGATGACGAGCTGCTTGTGTCCTATGGCCTCCTTGCCGAAGGGCTGTCCTTCCCCGCCGATGTTTCGAGTGCGACCTTTCGCCTGCGCAGGGAGGCAAAATGGGCGGACGGGCAGCCGGTCACGCCCGAGGATGTCATCTTCAGCCTGGATAAGACCAAGGAGCTCAATCCCGTCACCGCAAACTACTATCGGCACGTGGTAAAGGCCGAAAAAACCGGCGATCGAGATATCACCTTCACTTTCGACGAGAAGAACAATCGCGAGCTTCCGAACATTCTCGGCCAGTTGGTTGTCGTGCCGAAACATTGGTGGGAGGGGCAGGGACCGGACGGCAAGCCCCGCGATATTTCAAAGACGACGCTCGAGCCCGTGATGGGGTCCGGACCTTATAAGATTGCATCCTTCTCGCCCGGAGCGACGATCCGTTATGAACTGCGTGACGACTATTGGGGCAAGGATCTCAATGTGAATGTCGGCCAGAACAATTTCCGTAACATCATCTACACCTATTTCGGTGATCGGGACGTCGAGTTCGAAGCCTTTCGCGCCGGCAACAGCGACTACTGGCAGGAAACCACAGCTGCCCGCTGGGCGACGGGATATGATTTCCCCGCAGTGAAGGAAGGACGCGTCAAGAAGGAAGAGGTTGCAAACCCGCTGCGCTCCACCGGAATCCTGCAGGCTCTCGTGCCCAATATGCGGCGTGATCTGTTTAAGGACGAGCGGGTCCGCGAAGCGCTGAACTACGGTTTCGACTTCGAGGAGCTGAACCGCACGGTTGCCTTCAACAGCTACAAGCGCATCGACAGCTATTTTTGGAACACCGAGCTTGCCTCTTCCGGCCTGCCGCAGGGACGTGAACTGGAAATATTGCAGGGCATGAAGGACAAGGTTCCGCCCGAGGTCTTCACGACGCCGTACACCAATCCCGTCGGCGGTGACCCGCAGAAAAGCCGCGACAACCTTCGCAAGGCGATTGCACTACTGAAAGAAGCTGGTTGGGAGATCAAGAGCAACCGCATGGTCAACACCAAGACCGGCCAGCCGATGAGCTTCGAGATACTGTTGTCGAGCCCGATGTTGGAGCGCTGGGCGGTGCCTTATGCCAACAATCTCAAGAAAATCGGCATAGATGCGCGGGTGCGGACAGTCGATGCATCGCAAGCCGTCAATCGCGAACGCAGCTTCGACTACGACATGATCTGGAATGTTTGGGCGCAGTCTATGAACCCTGGCAACGAGCAGGTCGACTATTGGGGATCCGCTTCGGTCAATCAGCAAGGGTCCCAAAATTATGCCGGCATCGCCAATCCGGCGGTTGACGAACTCATCCGCATGATCATCTTCGCGCCGAACCGCGATGAACAGGTCGCGGCGATCAAGGCGATGGACAGGGTCCTGCTTGCAAACCATTACGTCATCCCGCTGTTCTACCGCGGTACCCAAAACATCGTCCATTGGAACACGATCACCCATCCGGCCGAATTCCCGGCTTACAGCCTTGGCTTCCCCGATGCCTGGTGGTCGGCCTCGGCAAAATGAGCGGGCTTGCAATGGTGGGGCTCTGGGCTCCAAATGGCACAATCGAATCACGACAAGCCGGCAGGGCCGGCAAGGGAAGGCTGGCGGATTGAGCGGCATTAGACTGGACGGCAGGCAGACAAGAAGAAGATTTCCGGAGGCCGAAGGCTGATGGGCGCCTATGTCATTCGCCGCCTGCTTTTAATGATCCCGACCATCATCGGCATCATGGCGATCTCTTTCATCGTCGTGCAATTCGCCCCCGGCGGCCCGGTCGAGCAGGTGATCGCGCAATTGACCGGCCAGGCCGATGGCGCCGACCAGCGCCTGTCGGGCGGCGGCGACCTGATGGGTGATGGAGGAGGGGACGAAGGCTCCAGATATCGCGGCGCCCAGGGGCTCGATCCGGAACTGATCGCCAAGCTCGAAAAACAGTTCGGCTTCGACAAGCCGCCGCTGACGCGTTTCGGCGAGATGATGTGGAACTACATCCGCTTCGATTTCGGTGAGAGTTTCTTCCGCAACACTTCGGTGCTCGACCTCATCAAGGAAAAGCTGCCGGTGTCGATCTCGCTCGGCATCTGGATCCTGATCTTCTCCTATGCGATTTCCATTCCCCTTGGTATCCGCAAGGCGGTCAAGGACGGATCGACCTTCGATGTCTGGACCTCGGGCGTCATCGTCGTCGGTTACGCGGTGCCTAGCTTTCTCTTCGGCATTCTGCTGATCGTGCTTTTCGCCGGCGGCTCCTTTTACGACTGGTTCCCGCTGCGGGGGCTGGTTTCCGATAATTTCGACCAGCTCGCCTGGTGGCAGAAGCCGCTCGATTATTTCTGGCACCTCACCTTGCCGCTGATCTCGCTTTCGCTCGCCGCTTTCGCCACGACGACGCTGCTCACCAAGAATTCCTTCATCGAGGAGATCAAGAAGCAATATGTCGTCACCGCCCGCGCCAAGGGCCTGAACGAGCGGCAGGTGCTTTACGGCCATGTGTTCCGCAATGCCATGCTGATCATCATCGCCGGTTTTCCCGGCGCCTTCATCTCCGCCTTCTTCACCGGCTCGCTGCTGATCGAAAACATCTTCTCGCTCGATGGTCTCGGCCGCCTGGGCTATCTCTCGGTGGTCAACCGGGATTATCCGATCGTCTTCGCCACGCTCTACATCTTCTCGCTGCTCGGCCTTTTCGTCAGCCTGATCTCCGACCTGATCTACACCTGGATCGATCCGCGCATCGATTTCGAGCGGAGGGATGTCTGATGGACACCGCCGCAAAACCCGCCACGGCAACCCCCGTCAAGCCGCCGCGCAAGGGACTGCTGTCGCCGACCAATATCCGCCGATGGCAGAATTTCCGGGCGAACGGCCGAGGCTACTGGTCGCTGTGGCTTTTCCTGCTGCTGTTCGTGCTGAGCCTCTTTGCCGAGTTCCTCGCCAACGACCGGCCGATCGTCGCCTCCTACAAGGGCGAAATCCTGTTTCCCGTGCTGATCGATTATCCCGAGGAAAAGTTCGGCGGCTTTCTCGCCGAAACCGACTACCGCTCCTCGGTGATATCGGACGAGATCAACGCCAATGGCTGGATGATCTGGCCGCCGGTCCGCTATTCCTACCGCTCGGTCAACTCCAACATTCCGCATTCGGCGCCGACCGCTCCTTTCTGGCTGATGACCAAGGAGGAGCGCTGCTCCGGCTATCCGCAAGGGGTGAACGACCCTGCCTGCACGCTCGGCAATCTCAATTGGCTCGGCACCGACGATCAGGCCCGCGACGTGCTCGCCCGCGTCATCTACGGCTTCCGCATCTCGGTGCTCTTCGGGCTGGCGCTCACCATCTGCTCGGCGATCATCGGCGTCACGGCCGGCGCGGTTCAGGGTTATTTCGGTGGCTGGACCGATCTTTTGCTGCAGCGCTTGATCGAGATCTGGTCGTCGATGCCGGTGCTCTACATCCTGCTCATCATCGCCGCCATCCTGCCGCCCGGCTTCTTCGTGCTGCTCGGCATCATGCTGCTCTTTTCCTGGGTCGGCTTCGTCGGCGTGGTGCGCGCCGAATTCCTGCGCGCCCGCAATTTTGAATATGTGCGCGCTGCCCGTGCGCTCGGCGTCAACAACCGCACCATCATGTGGCGCCATCTGCTGCCGAACGCCATGGTCGCGACGCTGACTTTCCTGCCTTTCATCCTCTCCGGCTCGATCACGACGCTGACGTCGCTCGATTTCCTGGGCTTCGGTATGCCGCCGGGCTCCCCGTCGCTCGGGGAGATGATCGCCCAGGGCAAGACCAACCTGCAGGCGCCATGGCTCGGGCTGACGGCCTTCTTCGCCATGTCGATCATGCTGTCCCTGCTGATCTTCATCGGCGAAGCCGTGCGCGACGCCTTCGACCCGAGGAAGACGTTTCAATGAATGACATGACAGAACCGCTCCTTTCCGTCCGCGATCTCTCGGTTGCCTTTCACCAGGGCGGCGAGACCTCTCTTGCCGTCGATCGCATCTCTTTCGATATCGCCAAGGGCGAGGTCGTGGCGCTGGTCGGCGAATCCGGTTCCGGCAAGTCGGTCTCGGCCAATTCGATCCTGAAGCTCTTGCCCTATCCCTCGGCAAGCCACCCCTCCGGCGAAATCCTGTTCAAGGGCAACGACCTCTTGAAGGCGTCGGAACGGGCGTTGCGTGAGGTTCGCGGCAACGACATCACCATGATCTTCCAGGAGCCGATGACCTCGCTCAATCCGCTCCATACGATCGAGAAGCAGATTGCCGAAATCCTCGCGCTGCACCAGGGCATCACCGGCGAGCCGGCGCGCCAGCGCGTGCTGCAACTGTTGAACCAGGTCGGCATCCGCGAGCCGGAAAAGCGGTTGAAGGCCTATCCGCACGAACTGTCCGGCGGCCAGCGCCAGCGTGTCATGATCGCCATGGCGCTCGCCAACCGGCCGGAATTGCTGATCGCCGACGAGCCGACCACGGCGCTCGACGTCACCGTGCAGGCGCAGATTCTCGAACTGCTGCGGCAATTGAAGGCGGCGCACGGCATGTCGCTGCTGTTCATCACCCATGATCTCGGCATCGTACGCAAATTCGCCGATCGCGTCTGCGTGATGACGAAGGGAAGGATCGTCGAGACGGGAACCGTCGCCGAGGTCTTCGCCAATCCGAAGCATGACTATACCCGCCACCTCCTCGCCTCCGAGCCGCGCGGCGAGCCGCCGCTTGCCGATCCGTCGAAGCCGGTGGTGATGGAAGGTTCCGACATTCGCGTCTGGTTCCCGATCAAGGCGGGGCTGATGCGCCGCGTCGTCGACCACGTCAAGGCAGTCGACGGCATCGATCTTTCGCTGCGCGCCGGCCAAACGCTCGGTGTCGTCGGCGAATCCGGTTCCGGCAAGACCACACTCGGCCTGGCGCTGACGCGGCTGATCTCCTCGCAAGGGCGGATCGCTTTCGTTGGCAAGGATATAGCCGGCTATTCGTTCAGCGAGATGCGGCCGCTGCGCAACCAGCTGCAGATCGTCTTCCAGGATCCTTACGGCTCGCTGAGCCCGCGCATGTCGGTCGGCGATATCATCGCCGAAGGGCTGAAGGTGCATGAGCGCTCCTTGAGCGCCGAAGAGCGCGACCAGCGCGTCTGCTGGGCGCTGGAGGAGGTCGGCCTCGACCCTCTGACCCGGTGGCGTTACCCGCATGAATTCTCCGGCGGCCAGCGCCAGCGCATCGCCATTGCCCGCGCCATGGTGCTCAAACCGCGCTTCGTCATGCTCGACGAGCCGACCTCGGCGCTCGACATGAGCGTCCAGGCCCAGGTCGTTGATCTCCTGCGCGACCTGCAGAAGAAGCACGACCTCGCCTATCTCTTCATCAGCCATGACCTGAAGGTGGTGAAGGCGCTTGCTAACGACGTCATCGTCATGCGTTTCGGCAAGGTGGTGGAGCAGGGGCCTTCCTCGGAAATCTTCCGTGCTCCGAAAGACGATTACACCAAGGCGCTGATGGCCGCCGCTTTCAACATCGAGGCGGTGCCGACGCCCGCCGTGCAGCAGTAAGAACATCATGTCCACACCTTCTCCTGTTCTCGTCGACATCAAGTTCAATTCCGAAGGCGTCGCCCGCGTGCTGAAAACGGCCTTTGCCGACCGCGGCAGCTTCAATCTCGCCGATCCGGCCGATCGGACGCGGGATCTCAGCGCGGCCGAATACGCGCTTGTCTGGAAGCCGGATGCCGATCTTTTCAACCGGGCGCCGAACCTCAAGGTCATCTTCTCGGGCGGCGCCGGCGTCGACCATATCATCGGCATGGACGGCCTGCCTGACATACCGATCGTTCGTTTCGTCGACCGCAGCCTGACCACCCGCATGAGCGAATGGGTGGTAATGCAATGCCTGATGCATCTGCGTGGGCAATACGCCCATGACAGCCATCAGCGGCGGCGCGAATGGGCCAAGTTGATCGCGCCCGAAGCAGCGGAGGTGACGGTCGGCGTCATGGGCCTCGGCGTGCTCGGGCAGGACGCGGTCGCCAAGCTGAAGGTGATGGGTTTCAACGTCATCGGCTGGTCGCGTACCCGCAAAGAGATCGACGGCGTCGAAACCTTCGACGCGCGCGAGCTGGACGGGTTCCTCGCCAGGACCGACATTCTCGTCGGCCTTCTGCCGCTGACACCTGATACCACCGGTTTTTATGATCGCGGGCTATTTAAAAGGCTTCGCCGCGACGGTGCGCTCGGGCGGCCGGTCCTCATCAATGCCGGCCGCGGCCGGAGCCAGGTCGAGGCCGACATCGTCTCGGCCATCCGGGACGGGATCCTCGGCGGCGCTTCGCTTGATGTTTTCGAGGTGGAGCCACTCCCGTCAGACAGCCCGCTATGGGATATGGAGAACGTCTTCATCACCCCGCATGACGCGGCGGTCTCCGAAGAGAACGCGCTGTTCCGCCATGTCGAGACGCAGATCGCCCGCTTCGAGCGCGGTGAGCCGCTGGAATTCGTGGTCGACCGCGCCGCCGGCTATTGAGCGTCCGGAACCTTCGAGACGACTGACCGTTTTCTCTGCGAAAGTTTCTTGCGGCCGGATCGGCCGCCAAGGCAGCGGAAGGAGACGATGATGGCGCATCAGACGGAAACACGCTGGGAAAAATCCGACGGCAAGCTTCACAAGGAAGAGCAGATCCCGCCGGTCAAGGCCAAACAGGGGCGCATGGGATACCGCATCCTGACGGTGCTGCTCGTCGCGCTGATCCTCGCTTTCGTCGTTTGGATCCCGGTCGAGATCTGGGGCAATCGCGAGGCAGAGGAAGTGACGCCGCAGCAGCCCGGCCAGCAGCTCCAGCAACAGCAATCGGACGCAACACCTGCGCCGACCCCGCAGAACGGCAATGCCGTGCCGACAGCGCCGGCCCCGAATGCTGCGCCGGCACCGGCCCAGCCAGCGGCGCCGGCCCAATAGACCAATTCCAGATGATCTCCCCATCCCGCCGCCATGCCGCGGCGGGATGTTTATGTTTTGTCTGGACTTTTCCTGCCGATTTTTCGATAAGAAGACGCACGAGCCGGTTTCGTGCGCCGGCCCGCAAACTTGGCAGCACCTGACCGGATTGGACAGGGGCAGGAATTCATGGCCAAGACCGATATTGCAAGACGCGTCTACAATCACGCTTGGAAGCTCGACCCGATCATCCGCAGCCTGATCGATACCGACTTCTACAAGCTGCTGATGCTGCAGATGATCTGGAAGCTCTATCCAGACGTCAATGCCTCCTTCACGCTGATCAACCGGACCAAGCGCGTCCACCTCGCCGAGGAGATCGACGAAGGCGAACTGCGTGAACAGCTGGATCACGCCCGTACGCTGAGGCTCTCCAAGAAGGAGATGATCTGGCTTGCGGGTAACAGCTTCTACGGCCGCGCGCAGATTTTCGAGCCGGAGTTCCTCGCCTGGCTTTCCAACTTCCAGCTTCCCGAATACGAGCTGTCGAAGAAGGACGGCCAATATGTGCTGGATTTTCATGGGGCCTGGAAGGAAACCACGATGTGGGAGATCCCGGCGCTCGCGATTGTCAACGAGCTCCGGTCGCGCTCGGCGATGAAAGCGCTCGGCCCTTTCACCCTTGACGTGCTCTATGCCCGCGCCAAGGCGAAGATGTGGTCGAAGGTCGAGCGGCTGAGGGAACTGCCGGGCTTACGCATTTCCGATTTCGGCACCCGCCGGCGCCACAGTTTTCTCTGGCAGCGCTGGTGCGTCGAGGCGCTGAAGGAAGGCATCGGCCCGGCTTTTACCGGCACCAGCAATGTATTGCTGGCTATGGATTCCGATCTCGAGGCGGTCGGCACCAATGCCCATGAGTTGCCGATGGTGGCCGCTGCCCTGGCGCAAACCGACGAGCAGCTGCGCAACGCGCCTTACAAGATCCTGCGCGACTGGAACAAGCTCTATGGCGGCAACCTTCTGATCGTCCTGCCAGATGCCTTTGGCACTGCGGCCTTCCTGCGCGACGCGCCGGAATGGGTGGCCGACTGGACCGGCTTCCGGCCGGACAGCGCGCCGCCGATCGAAGGCGGTGAGAAGATCATCGACTGGTGGAAAAAGATGGGCCGCGATCCGCGCCAGAAGCTCTTAATCTTTTCCGACGGCCTCGATGTCGACGCCATCATCGATACCTACCGCCATTTCGAAGGCCGGGTGCGGATGAGCTTCGGCTGGGGCACGAACCTGACCAATGATTTTGCCGGCTGCGCCCCGACCGAAATCTCGGGCCTCAACCCGATCTCGGTCGTCTGCAAAGTCAGCGATGCCAATGGCCGTCCGGCGGTGAAGCTCTCAGACAATCCGCAGAAGGCGACCGGCGAACCGGCAGAGGTCGAACGTTACCTGAAATTCTTCGGCACCGAGGACAGGGTCGATCAAACCGTCCTGGTTTAAGCGCGCCGCGCCGCACGGCCGTCCCCGGATACGGCGTGGCCGTCCCAGGGCGCGGCGTGGCCGTCCCGCGGCATATCGATGTGCCCGGCCATCGCGTCCTCGATTGCCCAGCCGAAGCGCCAGGCGTCGAACATCGAAAACCATTCCTGAAGGTCGGTGATCGGCAGGACATCCGGTTTCGACATCGGATTGTCGGCCAGACTGCGGCCGAGCGAACGGTCGCGTGCACCGCGTTCCTGCATCTCAAGCAGATCCTCAAACATCGTCACCCCCCGTTTTGATTGGGTTTATGCAATCATGCTAATGAAGCCTTGTCGAGTCCGGATGGGATGATTCCGGTTTTTCACAGGATTAGCCCTAATTCGCTATCGCGACGCACGGAGTTGACGGGGAGGCCCGGCTTCCTGGCTGGGGTCCGCCGCCGAGCCTCCCGGCTGGCCGATTCGTAAAACGGCAGCATCGACAAGTTGTCGCCTTCCGGCCGGGCCGATCCAACAAAGATGATATGGACAGTGAACGGCCGGTTAATATCCACCGGATCTGTGCCGATTCCATACCGTCCGTCAGGTCGGCTACGGCATGCTCGACGGTTCATGCTGCCAGTCTGCGAAACCGGGTTCTGATCCGGTCTAGGTAATAATGGCCGGGAGACGGGGCCGCCGTCATCGCATGGGCTTCCGAAGAGGGAACGCCCTCGAACAGCCGCTCTTCGCCATTCTTGAAGCAGATTCTGAGCCGCCCGTCTTCCTGGCTGAAATAGACGGATTTGATGATCTTCGACTTCACCGAAAGTTCTTCCATCTGTTTTACCTCTGGTTTTTAATTTTCCAAAGCATACCGCGTCACGTGCAAAGACCCGGTGAAGCGGCATGGTAAAAATTCAGGAATCGCGTGGTGTATTCGGCTAGATCACACCCGATCACGTTTTGCCAATCCGGCGGCGAAGGCCGTCAGCAGAGCCTTCCCCTGCGTCCACTCCTCAAGGCCGCTTTGCCCGTTGATATGGCCGAAAGCACCGATCTCGACAAGGCCGCTACCCCAGAGATCGGCTCGGCCTGGGCATGGTCGAGCGTGCGGAAAGGATCATTGGCGCTTGCGACAATCAGAGTGGGGAAGCGCATCTTTTGCGAAGGCGGCCTGCCGAATCCGGCCGCCTCCTCAGGAAATGAAGCGGACCCCCTCAGTTCGGTGTCGAGAGGATGGCTGGACCGTCTTTGTAGAGCTGCGGCAGGAGTATTTGCGTACCGCCGCACAGAGTGCCGCACTATGACACAAGATCCAACGAAAAATGGCGGACAGGGAGGGATTCGAACCCTCGGTACGCTTTCACGTACACACGCGTTCCAGGCGTGCGCCTTAAACCACTCGGCCACCTGTCCTTTGGCGTTCGCACCAGGAGAGGAGCAAATCGTCGGAACGGCGCGATATATACCGATGAATTTTTGCCGATCAACCCAAATCTAACAGTTTTTTGACTTCTTCGGATAAAACTCGCTTGCGCCCGTCCATTGTGCTTCACCCCATCGATGACTATGTAATTCTCAAGGTGGAGAATGGCGCGGGTCCGCCGGAATTGTCCGGCATATCGAAGCGTCGGAGGAGTTGATGCGTTTCCTGTTGCGTCTGGCCAGTCTTGTCGCGCTTGCGGCGGCCGTTATTGCCGGGACCATCGATTCGATCCAGTCGGTTGCGGCTTCCGCCGTTGTCATGACGCCGATGTCGGAGGCTTGGCAGGATGTGAGCCCGGACACGCTGACGTCGCTGCAATCTGCGCTTTCCTACTATATCCATCCCCGCTTCTACGCCTTCATCTTCCAGTGGCTGATGCTCCAGCCGGCCTTTGCAGTCTTTCTGGTGATCGCGCTGCTTCTTTGGATGATCGGCTACAAGAAGCCGCCGATCGCCGGTCGCTTCACGGCTTAATGCATGTCGCCCGGAAATGTGCAGCGGTTCCGGGGCAACGACATGCATAAAACAAAGTGCTAAAGTGCGTCGCATGAATCAAATTTGATGCGACGCGCTTTCGCTGTTGAGCCGGTGCGATCCGGCAAAAGACCGGGTGCATTTGCTCTTCCCCGGTTTCAGCAACGGCCAGCGGATCGGCTAAAAAATCCGCATCTCGGTCGGCGAGATGTCCAAAAATCCGCCCAGCAGAACTGATTTTCAGCAATCGCTGCAAATCTTTACCGCCTGAAAAATTTCTGGTGAATTTTTCCGTGAGCCATGCAAGGATGCGCGCAGCCAGGCCTCCGGGGGGAGGTCGGTGGTTCCGCAGACATGTCCGAAAAGGGCTTGCGGGAGGACCCCAACGAATAGCAACAACAGGGCTGCACAATGAAAAAATCCCTTCTCACTCTCCTTGCCGTGGCTGCCATGTCGACGACGGCGCTGGCCGCCGATGTCAAGCCGGCGCTGGTTTACGGCACTGGCGGGAAGTTCGATAAGTCTTTCAACGAAGCGGCCTATAACGGCGCCGAGAAGTTCAAGGCCGAGACCGGTATTGCCTATCGCGACTTTGAGCCGACGGGCGACACCCAGGGCGAACAGGCCATCCGCAACTTCGCAAGCCGCGGCTTCAATCCCGTGGTCGCCGTCTCCTTCGCCTGGACTTCGGCCATAGAGAAGGTCGCAGCCGAATTCCCCGACACCAAGTTCATCATCGTCGACTCCGTCGTCGATAAGCCGAACGTCCGTTCGGTCGTCTACAAGGAAGAAGAAGGCTCCTATCTCGTCGGCATTCTCGCCGCCATGGCCTCCAAGACCGGCAAGGTCGGTTTCGTCGGCGGCATGGACATTCCGCTGATCCGCAAGTTCGAATGCGGCTATGAGCAGGGCGCCCGCGCCGCCAAGGCCGATATCCAGGTATTCCAGAACATGACCGGCACAACAGGTGCGGCCTGGAACGACCCGGTTCGCGGCGGTGAGCTCACGAAGAACCAGATCGATCAGGGCGCTGACGTCATTTACGCGGCGGCCGGCGCCACCGGCCTCGGCGTTCTGCAGACCGCCGCCGACAACAAGAAGCTGTCGATCGGCGTCGACTCCAACCAGAACCATCTGCATCCGGGCTCGGTGCTGACCTCGATGGTCAAGCGCGTCGATCTTGCCGTCTACAACGCCTACACCGACACCAAGAACGACAAGTTCACCGGCGGCGTCCAGGCGCTTGGCGTCAAGGAAGATGGTGTCGGCGCCGCGATCGACGACAACAACAAGTCGCTGATCACGCCGGAAATGCAGGCTGCCGTGGACAAGGCCAAGGCCGACATCATCGCCGGAACCGTCAAGGTTCACGATTACACCTCGGACAACGCTTGCCCGAAGTGATCCGCGCCCTGATGTAATTGACGATTGAGATCGGGCGTATGGCGGAGGGGATTTTCGCCATACGCCCTTTTCTTATTTGGAGCCTGCTGTGACAGATAAGCCCGCTATCGAGCTTGTCGGCATCGATAAAAAATTCGGTGCCGTCCACGCCAACAAGGATATCAACCTCACCGTTGCCAAGGGAACGATCCACGGCATCATCGGTGAAAACGGTGCCGGCAAATCGACGCTGATGTCGATCATCTACGGTTTCTACCATGCCGACAGCGGCGAGATCCGCGTCAACGGCAATCCCGTCACCATCCGTGACAGCCAGGCGGCGATCGCAGCCGGCATCGGCATGGTGCACCAGCATTTCATGCTGGTCGATAATTTCACCGTGCTCGAGAATATCATGCTCGGCGCCGAAGGCGGCTCGCTGTTGGCCAGAGGCGTCGCATCGGCCCGTGCCGAGCTCAAGCGGCTGGAAACGGAATATGGGCTGGAAGTCGATCCCGATGCGCTCATCGAAGAGCTGCCGGTCGGCCTGCAGCAGCGTGTCGAAATCCTGAAAGCCATGTACCGCGGCGCCGAGATCCTGATCCTCGACGAGCCGACAGGCGTGCTGACGCCGGCGGAGGCCGACCATCTTTTCCGCATCCTCAAGGTGCTGCGCGATCAGGGCAAGACGATCATTCTCATCACCCACAAGCTGCGCGAGATCATGGCGATCACCGATACGGTCTCGGTCATGCGCCGCGGCGAGATGGTGGCGACCCGCAAGACGGCGGAAACGACGGTTGAGGAGCTTGCCGAGCTGATGGTCGGCCGCCGCGTGCTGCTGCGCGTTCAGAAGGGTCAGGCGAACCCCGGCGCGCCGGTGCTCACGGTTCGCAACCTCACAGTCAAGGACAATCGCGGCGTCACCATGGTCGACAATGTCTCCTTCGATGTCCGCGCCGGCGAGATCGTCGGCATCGCCGGGGTTGCCGGCAACGGCCAGTCCGAATTGCTCGAAGCGATTGCCGGTATCCGCAAGCCCACCTCCGGCGAAATCCTCCTCGACGGCCAGACGATCGACAAAGCCGATCCCGCCCGCCTGCGCGATCTCGGCCTCGCTCATATTCCCGAGGACCGCCATCATATGGGCCTGGTGCTGAAATTCGAGGAATACGAAAATTCCGTGCTCGGCTATCACCGCCGCCCGGGCTATAGCAAAGGCCCGCTGCTCGATCTCGAGGCGATCCGCAAGGACGCAATGGAAAAGATCGAAAAATACGACATCCGCCCGCCAAATCCGCGGCTGAAGACGGCGAACTTTTCCGGCGGCAATCAGCAGAAGATCGTCGTCGCCCGCGAGATCGAGCGCGACCCGAAGATGCTGATCATCGGCCAGCCGACGCGCGGCGTCGATATCGGCGCCATCGAATTCATCCACCGCCGGATCATCGAAATGCGCGATGCGGGAAAGGCGATCCTGCTCGTCTCCGTCGAACTCGACGAAATCCGCGCCCTTTCAGACCGTATCCTTGTCATGTTTGCCGGCAACATCGTCGGCGAGAAGACGCCCGATGCCGGTGAACAGACCCTCGGCCTGATGATGGCCGGCATTGCCGCGTGAGGCCCTTATGAGCACTGCTTCCATTCCGCTGCCTAACTGGATCAATTACGGTCTGATACCGCTTCTGAACCTCATCGTCGCCTTCCTGATCTCGGGCTTCGTCGTCTGGCTGATCGGCGAGAGCCCGCTTGCCGCCCTTTCCCTGCTGATCGAAGGCGCTTTTGGCAGCGGCGAAGGCATAGGCTTCACGCTCTACTATGCGACGAGCTTCATTTTCACCGGCCTTTCCGTCGCGGTGGCGATCCATGCCGGTCTCTTCAACATCGGCTCCGAAGGCCAGGCCTATATCGGCGGCCTCGGCTGTGCGCTTGCGGCGCTCGCGCTCGACAATTACGTGCCCTGGTATGTGACGATGCCGGTCGCCATCGTCGGCGCCGGCATTTTCGGCGCAGCCTGGGCCTTCATCCCCGCTTTCCTTCAGGCCAAGCGCGGCAGCCACATCGTCATCACGACGATCATGTTCAACTATATCGCCGCCGCCCTCATGGTCTATCTGCTGGTGCACGTGCTGATCGTACCGGGCAAGATGGCGCCGGAAACCCGCACCTTCCTCGAAGGCGGTCAGCTTCCCAAGCTCGACTGGCTGATGACGATGTTCGGAGCCAAGCTCGGTGCCGCCCCCTTTAACGTCTCCTTCATCGTCGCCCTCTTTGCCGCTTGGTTTGTCTGGATCCTCATCTGGCGCACCAAGCTCGGCTTCGAGATGCGCACGCTGGGTGTGAGCTCGACCGCCGCCGACTATGCCGGCATTCCCTATGCACGGATCGTTATCATCGCCATGCTGCTTTCTGGCGCGCTCGCAGGCATGATGGCGCTCAATCCCGTCATGGGCTCCTCCGCCCGTCTGCAGGTCGAGTTCGTCGGCGGCGCCGGCTTCGTCGGCATCGCGGTCTCGCTGATGGGCCGCAACCATCCGCTCGGCATCATCCTGGCGGCGATCCTCTTCGGCACCCTCTATCAGGGCGGTGACTGGATCTCTTTCGAAATGCCGAATATCACCCGTGAGATGATCCTCGTCATCCAGGGTCTGGTGATCCTCTTTGCCGGCGCGCTGGAATATATGTTCCGGCCGGCAATGGTGCACATCTACCAGCAGTTCAAGCCAGCCTGAGGAGCGGACGATGGATTATTACGACATTTTCATCAACGTCCTGAGTTCGACGGTCCGGCTCTCCATTCCGCTGATCTTCACGGCACTCGCCGGCCTATTTTCAGAGCGTGCGGGCGTTTTCGATATCGGCCTCGAAGGCAAGATGCTGGGCTCGGCATTCGCCGCTGCCTGCGTGGCTTATCTCACCGGTTCGGCCTGGCTGGGCCTCGGCGCCGGCATCGTCTGCTCGGTGGCGCTGAGCCTGGTGCATGGCTTTGCCTCAATCACCAACCGCGGCAACCAGATCGTTTCGGGCGTGGCGATCAACTTCTTCATCGCCGGCATCACCATCGTGCTCGGCCAGGCCTGGTTCGGCCAGGGCGGGCGCACGCCGCAGCTGCCGCCGGATGCACGCTTCGCGCCGATCATCCTGCCGGGTGCCGATGCCCTCCGTGACGTGCCGATCCTCGGCCCGCTCTATGCCAACGTCATATCGGGCAACAATATCCTCACTTATCTCGCCTTTCTCGCGGTGCCCTTCTCCTGGTGGGTGCTTTACCGTACGCGCTTCGGCTTGCGGATGCGCGCCGTCGGCGAAAACCCGGGTGCAGTCGACACCGCCGGCATCTCGGTCGCCTGGCTGCGCTACCGCGCCGTCATGTGCGCCGGCATCCTCTGCGGCTTTGCCGGTACCTATCTGGCGATCGCCCAGTCGGCCGCCTTCATCAAGGACATGTCGGCCGGCAAGGGCTATATCGCGCTCGCCGCCCTCGTCTTTGCCAAGTGGAAGCCGGTGCCTGTCATGTTCGCCTGCCTGCTCTTCGGCTTCCTCGATGCGCTGGCGAATTTCATGCAGGGCAAGGAGGTGCCGCTGATCGGCACAGTGCCTGTTCAGGTCTTCCAGGCGCTGCCCTATGTCCTCACCTGCATTCTGCTTGCCGGCTTCATCGGCATCGCGATCCCGCCGAAGGCCGGCGGCGTGCCCTATACGAAGGAACGTTGATCATGTCCCATGACCTGTTCGAAGCCGCACGCGGCGCCATGGTCTTTGCCCATGCGCCCTATTCGAAATTTCCCGTCGGCGCGGCGATCCGCGCCGAGGACGGCAAGGTCTATACCGGCGCCAACATTGAAAACCTCTCCTTTCCGCAAGGCTGGTGCGCCGAGCCGACGGCCATCAGCGCCATGATCATGGGCGGCGCGAAGAAGATCGTCGAAATGGCTGTTATCGCCGAGAAGCTGCCGCTCTGCCCGCCCTGCGGCGGCTGCCGCCAGAAGATCTCCGAATTCGCTTCCAAGGACACGAAGATCTATCTCTGCGACGAGGCCGGCGTGCAGAAGAACATGACCATGGAAGAGCTTCTTCCCTTCAGCTTCGAGACGGAACTCGGATGAAGGCGACGGTCGACCTGCTCGCCGCCTTGCTCGGCGCCATCAAGCCACGCCATGGCATCGTGCTCGGCTCCGGTCTTGGCTCCCTCGTTGGTCAGCTGGACGGCGCCGTGCGTATTCCCTATCGCGACCTGCCGGGCTTTCCCGTCAGCGCCGTCTCCGGCCATGCCGGCGAGGTCGTCGCCGGCCGGCTCGGCGGCGTGCCCGTCGTCATGCTTTCCGGCCGCGTGCATTATTACGAGAAGGGCGATCCCAACGCCATGCGCCTGCCGATCGAGGTCTTGAAGGCGCTCGGCGTCGAGGCGCTGATCCTGACCAATTCGGCAGGATCGCTGCGTGACGACATGCCGCCCGGTTCGGTAATGCAGATCACCGACCATATCAACTATTCCGGCATGAACCCGCTGATCGGCGAGGAAAGCGATCATCGCTTCGTCGGCATGACCAATGCCTATGATGCCGGTCTTGCTAGCGCGATGCGGAAGGCTGCGGCAAAGCTCAAGATCGAGCTGGCGCAGGGTGTCTATATGTGGTTCTCCGGCCCGAGCTTCGAAACGCCGGCCGAAATCCGCATGGCGCGCATCCTTGGCGCCGATGCCGTCGGCATGTCGACGGTGCCCGAGGTCATCATCGCAAGAATGCTGGGACTGAGGGTTGCCGCCGCCTCCGTCATCACCAACTATGGGGCAGGCATGACCGGCAATGAGCTCAGCCATGAAGAAACCAAGGACATGGCGCCTGTCGGTGGCGCCCGTCTCGCCGCCATATTGAAAGACATGATTGCGGCCAGAACAGGATGATTTTAGGCCGGGTCGGCCCTAAAGTCTGAATCCTGTTCTACACTAATAGCGAGAGCATGATGTCGTCCGAAAACCGCTCACACTTTTCGGCATCATGCTCTAGAGGAAGTGAAGATGAATAGCCATTCCATCCGGGAAACGGCGGCGGTCGCCCTTTCCCTTCTCGATCTCACCAATCTGAAGGACGATTGCACCGAGGCGCAGATCGAAGCGCTCTGCACCCGCGCGCAGACGCCCTATGGCAACAGCGCTGCGATCTGCATCTGGCCGCGCTTCGTCGCCCAGGCCCGCAATATCCTCGGCACCGGCCATGCCGTACGGATCGCGACCGTCGTCAATTTCCCGGCGGGCGAGATGGAAGTGGCCGATGTCGCCGCCGAAACCCGCGAGGCGATTGCCGACGGCGCCGACGAGATCGATCTGGTCATCCCCTACCGCAAGTTCATATCAGGCAACGAGAAGGCGGTGACCGACATGGTCAGGGCGGTGCGCGCCGAATGCAGCGGCCCCGTTCTGCTGAAGGTCATCATCGAGACCGGCGAATTGAAGGAGGCGGCATTAATCCGCCGCGCCTCCAAACTTGCCATCGAAGCCGGCGCGGATTTCATCAAGACCTCCACCGGCAAGGTCGCCGTCAACGCGACGCTCGAAGCCGCCGACATCATGATCCGGGCGATTCGCGAAAGCGGACGCAAGGTCGGCTTCAAACCAGCCGGCGGCATCGGCTCGGTGGCCGATGCGGCGCTCTATCTCAGCCTCGCCGAAACCATCATGGCGCCGGATTGGGCGATGCCCTCGACCTTCCGCTTCGGCGCTTCCGGCCTGCTCGACGATATACTGGCGGTTCTAAGCGGAGCGCAGCCGGCATCGGCGGCGGCGTCGGGCTATTGAGATGATCCCGCAGGAGCTCATCCGGCGTAAGCGCGACGGCGGCGAACTCGACGCTGCCGAGATCCGATCTTTCATCGATGCGCTTGCCGCCGGTCGATTGTCCGAAAGCCAGATCGGGGCCTTTGCCATGGCCGTCTGGTTCAAGGGCATGTCGCGGGCTGAAATCGTCGCCTTGACGCTGGCGATGGCCGATTCCGGCGATCGGCTGCAATGGGCCGATATCGACCGTCCGATTGCCGACAAACATTCGACGGGAGGCGTCGGCGACAACGTTTCGCTGATGCTGGCGCCGATCGCCGCCGCCTGCGGCCTTGCTGTTCCGATGATATCAGGCCGCGGCCTCGGCCATACCGGCGGCACGCTCGATAAGCTCGAATCCATTCCCGGCTATATGATCACCCCGGAGGCGGATCTGTTTCACCAAGTGGTCAAACAGGCAGGATGCGCCATCATCGGCCAGACCGGCGCCTTGGCGCCTGCCGACGGCCGGCTCTATGCCGTGCGCGATGTGACCGCCACCGTCGATTCCATTCCCTTGATCACCGCCTCCATCCTCTCCAAAAAACTTGCCGCTGGTCTTCAGACGCTGGTTCTCGATGTCAAGGTCGGCAACGGCGCCTTCATGGCTGAGCGCGATCAGGCGGAAATTCTGGCACGGTCGCTGGTCGAGGTGGCGAATGGCGCGGGCGTGAAGACCTCGGCACTGATCACCGACATGAACGAGCCGCTCGCCGATAGCGCCGGCAATTCCGTCGAGATGCGCAACTGCCTGGATTTCCTGGCCGGCAGGAAGGGGAATACGCGGCTCGAGACCGTCGTTTTTGCCTTCGCGGCCGAGATGCTGGAGAAATCGGGCATTGCCGCCTCGGCTGAGGAAGGCGAGTCAATGGCGCGCCGGGCCCTGTCGTCGGGCAAGGCAGGCGAGGTTTTTGCGCGCATGGTTTCCATGCTCGGCGGCCCGGCCGATCTCATCGAAAACCCCGACAAATACCTGGCCCGAGCGCCGGTCGAAAAGCCTGTCCCGGCTGCCCGGTCCGGCTGGCTTGCCGCCTGCGACGCCCGTGGTATCGGTGTCAGCGTCATCGATCTCGGTGGCGGAAGACGCCATCCTGCGGATCGGATCGACCACCGCGTCGGCTTCTCCGAACTGCTGCCGCTCGGCACCCGCGTGAATGCCGGCGAGCCGATCGCCCTCGTTCATGCCGCCGACGAAGCCGCGGCGGAGAGGGCAGCCGCAGCACTTGCCACGCACTACCTTATCACCGAGGATGAGCCGGTGCTGAACCCCGTCATTGGGGGTCTTATCTGACGCATTCTATTGCTTGAGGCTGAGCGAGCCGTCAGCGACGGAATAGGAGGCGAGCTTCTGCAGGAAGCTCATACCGACCAGCGTCGTCGTCAGCGCGTCATCCTTGAGGACGAAGGCTTCGACATCGCGGACGCGGATGCCGCCGATTTCGATCCGGTCGAGCGTCACATGCGCGGCCTTGGTCTGGCCGTTCGCGGTGTTGACACCATAGCGGAAATCGAGCTGGTTGGCTGTGAAGCCCAGCCGGCGCGCGAGCGTCTCGTTGAGCGCGACATAGGTGGCGCCGGTATCGATCAGGCCTTGCACCGGCTTGCCGTTGATCTTGAAACTGCCGGTATAGTGGCCCTGCGCATCCGCCTGCAGCCGGATCACATTGCTGCCGGAGACGGGTGCGGGGGCTGCGGGCTTACTGCTTTCGGTCGAGATGTAATTGGCGGAAAGAGTGTCGGCGGACTGTTGGCCGGTGCCGGCGAAGAAGGACGGTACCTGTGTGGCGAGCACCGCGGCGATGCTGGCGAATATGATCGTACGCACGAGCATGAAACAGAAATCCTTCCTGTATAAACCCCGCTTCATGCGGGGCCTCATGCTTCCAGACTGCTAAGCCGCAAGTGCTGATAAGTTGCTAATATCGGCAGGAAAACGGCCCGAGGCGAACCGCCGGGCCGTTAAACTCTTTCGATTTGGTAAAGGAAGGCTGAATTACTTGGTGCCGTACATGCGGTCGCCGGCGTCGCCGAGGCCGGGCACGATATAGCCCTTCTCGTTGAGGTGGCTGTCGATCGCCGCGGTGAAGACGGGAACGTCGGGATGCGCGGCGCGGAAATTGCGGATGCCCTCCGGGGCGGCAAGCAGGCAGAGGAAGCGGATATTGTGGGCGCCGCGTTCCTTCAGCTTGTCGATCGCCGCGATCGAGGAGTTGCCGGTCGCCAGCATCGGGTCGACGACGACGATCAGGCGCTCGGCCACATCTTCCGGCGCTTTGAAATAATACTCGACCGGCTGCAGCGTTTCGTGATCGCGGTAGACGCCGATATGAGAGACGCGGGCGGAAGGCACCAGGTCGAGCATGCCTTCAAGCAGCCCGTTGCCGGCACGCAGGATCGAGGCGAAGACCAGCTTCTTGCCTTCTAGGATCGGCGATTCCATCGTCTGTAGCGGCGTCTCGATCGTTGCCATCGTCAATTCGAGATCGCGGGTGACCTCGTAACAGAGCAGCGTGGAGATTTCCCGCAGCAGCCGCCGGAAACTTCCCGTCGATGTCTCCTTGCGCCGCATGATGGTGAGCTTGTGCTGCACAAGCGGGTGATCGATGACCGTGACGCCGTCCATGGGGAAGCCTTTCATTCTTTCTATCGAATGTTTCTTTCACGGAAATCGGGCCGACCGCAAGAGTGCAGCCGAATTTGCGCCGATCTTCCCCAACCTCCGGAGCCTTTCCTGGTCAGGACAGGCTCTCACTCTCAAAGGCGGGCGAGCAGAGCCCTCCGCGTGTCCTCGTCGACGAAGGCCGCTTCGATTGCGGTGCGCGTCATGGCGTCGATCTCCGCATCGCCGAAGCCGAAAGCTTCAGCGGCAAGCGCATACTCCCGTTCGAGCGACGTATCAAAGAAAGGCGGATCATCCGAGCTGATCGTCACCTGCACGCCCGCTTCCTTCAGCCGGCGCAGCGGATGCGAAGCGAAATCGGGAAAGACCCGCAATGCAATATTGGAGCCGGGGCAGATCTCGAGCACGGTGCCGAGATCGGCAAGCCGCTTCACCAGATCGAGATCTTCGACGGCGCGCACGCCATGGCCGATGCGCGCGGGGCGCACGGCATCAAGTGCATCGGCGACGCTGAAGGCGCCGCAAACCTCGCCGGCATGGATGGTGAGCCCCAGGCCGGCATCGCGGGCGATATCGAAGGCGCGGGCATAATCGGCCACGCGGCCCATGCGCTCTTCGCCGGCAAGATTGAAACCGGTGATCAACGGGTTGCCGGCCTTGGCGGCATATTCGGCAGCCGCAATCACGCTCTCCGGACCGAAATGCCGCTCGCCGGTGACGATCAGCCGGGCCTCGATGCCGCTCTTTTCCCGAGCGCGCCGGATGCCTTCGCAGACACCCGCTATATAGGCATCGGCGCCGAGCCCGATGCGTTTGCCGTGATCGGGTGAGACGATGAGTTCGCTGTAGATGGTGTTGATGGCGGCCAGTTCATCGAGATAGGTTTCGGTCAGAAGCGCATAGTCCTCCTCGGTCCTGTAGACCTCCGAAACCTTGTCGTAGCATTCGAGGAAACTTGCGAAATCATGCCAGACATAGGCGCCGTCGCGAAGCTGCCCGCTGATGTCGATGCCGTATTTCCGCGCTTGCGCTTCGGTCAGGGCAGGGGGTGCAGCGCCCTCAAGGTGGCAATGCAGCTCGACCTTCTTCAAATGCGATGTCACAGAAAACTCCTCCCATGCGGCCCGGCCGGAATGCCGAGATGGCGCGCAATGCTTTCGCCGATATCGGAGTAGGTGCGGCGTACGCCTATCGAACGCGACCGGATGCCGGGGCCATAGGCGATAACAGGCACGCGTTCGCGCGTATGGTCGGTGCCGCGCCAGGTCGGATCGCAGCCATGGTCGGCGGTGAGCACGACAAGATCGCCGGGCTTCAGCTTCTTGTGGACTTCGGGCAGGCGCGCATCGAAGGCTTCGAGGGCTGCGGCATAACCCGGCACGTCGCGGCGATGGCCGTAATTCATGTCGAAATCGACGAAATTGGTGAAGACGAGATCGCCGTCCTCCGCCTCGTCGATCGCCGACAACGTCGCATCCATCAGTGCCTCGTTGCCGTTTGCCTTGATCAGCCTGGAAATGCCCTGATGGGCAAAGATGTCGCCGATCTTTCCCACAGCATGCACATGCCGGCCGTGCTCGAGCAGCCGGTCGAGCAGCGTCGGCTCCGGTGGCAGCACGGAGAAGTCGCGCCGGTTTCCGGTGCGTTGAAAGGTGGAAGCCGAATGGCCGACGAATGGCCGGGCGATGACGCGGCCAATATTGTAGGGATCGAGCAGTCCCCGAGCGATACGGCAGAAGGCGAGCAGCCGATCGAGGCCGAAATGCAGCTCGTGCGCTGCGACCTGGAAGACCGAATCCGAAGAGGTGTAGCAGATCGGCTTGCCGGTGCGGATATGGTCCTCGCCGAGCCGGGCGATGATATCAGTTCCCGAGGCGTGGCAATTGCCAAGAATGCCCGGCACGTCAGCCTCCCGGCACAGCGCCTCGATCAATTGCTGAGGGAAGGCCTCGCCCTCGGTCGGGAAATACCCCCAGTCGAAGCTGACCGGCGTGCCGGCGATCTCCCAATGGCCGGACGGCGTATCCTTGCCGCGCGAGATTTCGCTGGCGGCGCCATAAACGCCGTAAACCTTGTCCGGGACTGGCATGCCGGCGGGGAAACGGCCGGAGGCGGACCGTGCGATGTGCATCAATCCCAGTTCCGACATGTTGGGCAAGGAAAGCGGCCCGCCGCGCAATCCGTCGCGATCGCCGGCGCCGGCTGCACAGAATTCCGCGATGTGACCGAGCGTATCGGCACCCTCGTCGCCATAGGCCGCCGCATCCGGCGCGCCGCCGACGCCGAAGGAATCCAGAACGAAGAGAAAGGCACGCGCCATGTTACACCCGAAAGACCGATCACCCCTCCGGTAGGTCGGAAGCGGCTAAGGCCCAGGCATATAATGCCGCGGCCGGCTTGGCAAATTCGAGATCGCGAAGCCGTCAGCAGTCGCCGCAGGGGATCGAATCGCCTTGCCGCTGGCGGTAGAAATAGCTGCGGCTGATGGTGATCGTGCGCATCCCATCCGGCATGAAGTTCGGCGCGAACAGGAACATTGTATAGGGAATGCTGAGTTCGCTGCGGACGAGGAAGCTGTTGGCCGTCTTCATGTCCGAGGGTATGTCGCTGACCGCGCCGTTCTTGGCATAGGGCACGCTCCCGTCCTGCGCCCAGGACCAGAGCACCGTCGCATTGGCGCTGGCGTCGATGGTAATCCCGGTGATCTTCAGCGTCAGCGATGACGAGTTGTAGGGCACGAAGATCGCGGTTGCGACCGAACGCATCTCTGCGAGCGTGCTCTTCGTGACGGATTGCTGCTGGGTGACAAGATCGGCGATCGAACCGGCGGCGCGGGTTGCGCGCTTGGAGACGCTGAGGCCGATCGTGATCTCGAAAGCGCCGATATAGAGCATGACCAGCACGGGAAAGAGGATCGCGAACTCGATCGCGCCGGCGCCCTGGCGCTTTCGGATCAGCCGCCGCGCCGTCAGCGCCAGTCTGGTGAATGGGTTGCGCAACGCCATTATGGATACTGCTCGTTCTGGAAGGCCGCGGTCGCGATAATCAGATATTGCGTTGGCATCGAACCGTCGGAGGGACGGATCGTCGTGATGTAGGGCCGGACCAGATCCGTGATGATTTCCCAGCGATAATAGGCGCGCAGCATGTTGATCGTGCCGGCGCCGCCGGGCGAATATTTCATGGCCGCCGTGTTGATGTCGGAATATCTGTCGGTGGAGAGTTTGGGGATTGTCGTCGGAATGGCCGAGAAGGCGGCGAAGGTCTGCACATCCAGGTAGAGCTTGCTCGGCGTGGCGGCCTCGGTCGCCGAGCAGCTGATCAGGATCGCGATCTCGCCGCAGAAGGCCTGACGGAATTGCGTTTGAGTCATATCGGTCGTACGGCCGAGATTGTAAGTGATCTGCCCGGTCCGCATCCGGCGGCTCATCGTATCGACGGCATTGGAGACGAGTTCTTCGGCGGCGAAAGCGATGAAGGTTTCGAGGATCGCGAAGATTACGACGAAATATGGGATGGCAAGCAGGGCGAATTCGATCGCCGCGGCGCCGTCGCGCGAGCGGACGGCAGCGCGAAACTGGAAAAAACGGAATGGCGCGAAGGCGCGCTTCCCATCCGTCTTCTGATCAACTACCGTCATTGCCTGGACCCGAGCGACATCTACCTTCCACACTAGGGTCCGTTCGTTGATTTTCCGTTTCAGTCCGATACGACGATTTTAACGAATGTGAAGATCTGCGCCTGGCCGATCAAGGGGACGTGGTGCCGCCGGCCGCCTGCTGAGCGTGCTGCTCGCAGTTCGGCGTGCAGGACAGCACGGAGCGCTCTGTCAGCCGGTAGACGCGCACCGTGTTGCCCTCATCGATCGACACCAGGATGCGCTCGTCGAGGATGGCGTTGCCGTCGGCGTCCAGCAGAACGAGATTGGTCGTGCCGAAGCTGCGTCCTGTCAGGACGATCGTCTTGGCATCGGCCACGGTCGCGTCGGCGACCTTGGCATTGCCGACGATCACCTTGCTGACGGGGCGGTCGAGCTTCAACACGCGCGCGTGATCCATATAGACGCGCAGCATGTCATCGTCTGCGGCCGCGGAAACTCCCGAAACACCGAAAACGGCGATCATGCCGGCAAAGAAAATGGATTTGCCGCTCGATGACATTTGGTCCTCTTTCACGATCACAGCGCAATAGCGCATAGAATGGAAAAGAATGGTGAATGAAGCTTTAAACTCACCCAGTTGTTTCGAGGTGAGGCAGGATGATCTGATTTGGCACGCGCTCCGGGCGGCACACGTCTCAGTTGGATACGGCTCCCGTGCTATTTCCAGATGAAACCCGTCGTTACCCAGGAATATTGTTAAATATTTAGAGAAATGAATAAGGTAATACTTACCCTAAAGCGGGCTCTTATTGCCTTCACACCTCGTTAACTCTTTTTCTTAAGCCGATGGAAACGCCCATTCATTAGATTGCGGTCATCCGATCAACGGCAACAGTTGGCGGACGTGCTGAACATCAACTGGAGTTAGGAGTAACCATGACCAAGCTTTTTAGCCGTTTTCTGAAGGACGAATCCGGCGCGACCGCAATCGAATACGGCCTGATCGCCGCCCTCATTTCCGTCGCGCTCATCACCGGCGCAACGAGCCTCGGCGGCAAGATCGGCAACACGTTCAACGGCCTGAGCACCAAGATGGACGGCGCCACTTCGGCGGCCAACTAAGCGAGTTGCCGCAACGCGGCATCTCCCATTCCGGCCGGTGGCTGGTCTATCGAGCGGGCTCACGCGCTGTACGGCCGTGAGCCTTTTTCGTATCTTACGATGATCGGGTATGCGCATGATCGCAGCTGCAGTCTTTCTAATTCTGCCACTCTGCCTCGCCATGGCGGCCTTCACGGATCTGTTCACCATGACGATCCCGAACCGCGTTTCCCTGATCCTTATCGTCTCGTTTCTCGTGCTCGCGCCGCTTTCCGGCCTGGGCCTAGCGGCAATCGGCATGCATCTTGCCGCTGCCGCTATCGTGCTTGCCACCTGTTTTGCGCTTTTTGCATTCAATGTGATGGGCGGTGGAGACGCCAAGCTTCTGACCGCCACCGCGCTCTGGTTCGGCCTGAACCAATCCCTCGCCCTGCTGATGACCGACGTCGCCATGATCGGCGGTCTCATCACCTTGCTTATCCTGCTGGTGAGAACCCAGTCGAACACCATTCTCGCCATCGGCCTGCCGCTGCCTAACTCGGTGCTGCTCGCCAAGAAGATCCCTTACGGCATCGCGATCGCGATCGGCGGCTTCATGGCCTTCCCATCCTCGCCGCTCTTCATCGCCGCGCTGGAAAGCCTGAAATAACGGCATTTTAAATGCCCGTTAACTTAAAATGTAAGGGTTCCATTAACCATAATTATACCAATTGCTGAGCATTCTGCAGGGCGAACATATCGTGCCTTGAGGAATGATCGATGAAACCGGCCCGCCTGATAATCCTAGCTGTCGCCCTGGTGGCAGCCGGCCTCGCCGGCTTCCTGGCGATGCAAATGGCGAGCAGTGGCAGTGTCGTCACCCAGGTCCAGTCGGTCATCGAGAAAGAACCCACCGTCAACATCCTCGTCTCGAGCGCCAATCTGCCGGTTGGCGCAAGGCTGGGCGACGACACGGTGCATTGGATGGCCTGGCCGAAGGGCGGCGTCGTCCAGGGATTCATCACCGAAGCCGACAAGCCGGATGCGATCAAGGATCTGCAGGGCGCCGTCGTGCGTCTGCCGATCTTCGAAGGCGAGCCGATCCGGCCTGAAAAAGTCGCCGATTCCAGCAGCCGTATTCTGTCCTCGCTGTTGCCGGCCGGCAAACGCGCCGTCGCGACCGAGATATCCGTGGCAACAGGCGCCGGCGGCTTCATCCTGCCGAACGACCGCGTCGACGTCATCATGGTCCGCAAGGGCACCGAGGCCAACAAGCTCATCACAGAAACGGTGCTCAGCAATGTCCGCGTTCTCGCCATCGACCAGCAGATCCAGGAAAAGGATGATGGCTCGAAGGCCGTGGTCGGCACCACTGCGACGCTCGAGCTTACGCCCGATCAAACGAAGGTTCTCGCCGTCGCCCAGCAGATGGCCGACCGGCTGTCGCTCGCGCTGCGCTCGGTCGCCGATGCGCAGGAGCAGGATACCAGTGCCGCCGACTACCTGCTGAGCGGTGACAACGGCAGTGCGATCATTCAGGTCATCAAGTCGGGCTCCATCGTAACGGATGCCGGCGAAGCGCCGAAGCCGGAGTAAGGGGACGTGCAAATGGGCAATTCAACGCGGCGCGCCAAGCTTCTCCTGACAGGCAGTCTTTCGTTTGCGATCAGCGTCACCGGCCTGGCGCCAGCCCCTTTCGGGCCGCTTCTCGCCCTCGATCAGGCGCGTGCCGATTCTGGTAACCTCATCCGCATCGCGCAGACCGGCCCCGACGCGCATCGTCGGCTGAAGCTCGGACTGAACAAGGCCGTCGTCGTTGATCTGCCGGAGGATGCGCACGATATTCTCGTATCCGATCCGAGCATGGCCGATGCCGTCACCCGTACCTCGCGGCGCATCTATCTGTTCGGCAAGAAGGTCGGTCAGACGAATATTTTTGTCTTCGGCGCCGGCGGGCAGGAGATCATCAATCTCGATATCGAGATCGAACGCGACGTCTCCGGTCTCGAAGCCAATCTCCGCCGCTTCATTCCTGATTCCGCCATCAATGTCGAAATCGTCTCCGACAACATCGTCCTGACCGGCTCCGTGCGCACCCCGCAGGACGCCACCCAGGCCGCCGATCTCGCCCAGGTCTTCCTGAAGGGCGGCGAGGCGACGACCAGAACGGAGACGGCGTCCGGTACCGGCGGCGACAGCGCCGTGGCGCTCTTTGCCGAAGGCCGGCAGACTTCCCAGGTCGTTAACCTGCTGAAGATCGAGGGTGAGGACCAGGTCACCCTCAAGGTGACGATCGCCGAGGTCCGTCGTGAGGTCCTGAAGCAGCTCGGCTTCGACAACCTGGTTTCCAATTCCTCCGGCATGACGGTCGCCCAGCTCGGCACTCCCAGTGCCGACGGCGCGACGGCGACGGTTGGCGGCGGCCTGGCGGCACTCTTCAAGAGCTCGATCGGCAAATACGATATCTCCACCTATCTCAATGCGCTGGAGCAGGCCAAGGTCGTCAGGACGCTTGCCGAGCCGACGCTGACGGCTATCTCGGGCCAGGCGGCGACCTTCAATTCCGGCGGCCAGCAGCTTTATTCGACCACCGACAGCGACGGCAATGTCACCGTCGTGCCCTTCAATTATGGTATCAACCTGGCCTTCAAGCCGGTTGTCCTGTCGTCGGGCCGCATCAGCCTGGAGATCAAGACCAACGTCTCCGAGCCGGTGGCCGGCAGCGGCAACGCCACCTATCAGCGCCGTTCGGCAGAGACCTCGGTGGAGCTGCCCTCGGGCGGCTCGATCGCGCTCGCCGGCCTCATCCGCGACAACGTTTCCCAGACGATGGGCGGCACGCCCGGCGTTTCGAAGATTCCGCTGCTCGGAACGCTGTTCCGCCAGAAGGGCTTCGAACGTCAGGAAACCGAGCTCGTCATCATCGCAACGCCCTATCTGGTGCGTCCGGTGGCGCGCAACCAGCTGAACCGGCCGGACGACAATTTCAGCCCCGAGAATGACGGTGCGACCTTCTTCCTCAACCGTGTCAACAAGGTCTATGGCCGCCGAGAGGCACCCGTCGCCGATGCGCAGTTCCACGGCTCGATCGGGTTTATCTACAAATGAGTGGAGAGGCATCGGCAGCAATGGCACAGAACAGAGATCAGGCGATGGCCTTCATGACTTCGACGACCCCCCGGCTCGCAATCTCCAAGGCGCTTTTCGTCACGGTCGCCGTTTCGATGGCGATTCTTTCCGGATGCGCCGGCCCGCACGACCAGCTGACAACCGGCGGCATTCCGGATGATTACCGTGCCCGCCACCCGATCATCGTCACAGAGGCCGAGCAGACGGTGGATATTCCGGTTGCTTCCACCGATCGGCGTCTGACCATCGCTCAGCGCGATCTCATCCGCGGCTTTGCCGCAAACTATATCTCCCGCGCCTCCGGCCCGGTGTATGTATTGTCGCCGGAAGGCTCGCCGAATTCGGCAGCCGCCCATCAGCTGCGCAATCAGGTCCGCGCCGAGTTGGCGTCGAGGGGGATCGCGAGCTCGAAAATCATCAATACATCCTATGCCGCTGCCGGTGCCGGCGATGCGGCGCCGATCCGGCTGAGCTTCACCGGCACGACTGCGGTCACCACGCAATGCGGTCAGTGGCCGAAGGACATCTCGAACGATTTCGCCAATCAGAATTACTATAATTTCGGCTGCGCCTCGCAGAACAACCTTGCCGCCCAGATCGCCAATCCGGAGGACCTGGTGGCGCCTCGCGGCATGACGCCGATCGACGCGCAGCGGCGCAACAACGCGATCCAGGAATACCGGACGACGACATCGACGATCGAGGATGTCGCCGGCAGCGACAGCAGTTTCTGAGGCGGAACGGGACGATGAGCGCCATCGAATACGAGATCAAGAACCCCAGCGAGCTTCGTCACGCCGAGGAGGCAGTGCGCATGGCGGATCTGGAATACATGCGGCCACTGCCGCGCATCTCGGTCCATGCCTTCTGCGAGAGCGAGGCCCTGCAGCAGGTCATGGAACGCTGCGCTAATGACCGGCGCATGGCGAAGGTCAGCCTGCGCATCACCAGCGGCGGCATCGCCGCTGCCGCCAATATGTTCTCCGGCGCGCCGACGCCGAACCTCATCATCCTCGAGACCAAGGCGAATGTCGGAAGCCTCCTTGCCGAGCTCGCCCCGCTCGCCGCCGTCTGCGATCCAACCACCAAGGTCGTCATCGTCGGCTACTATAACGATATCGGACTGTATCGCGAGCTGATCCGCAACGGCATTTCCGAATACATGGTCCAGCCGGTGGCCATGCCCGATATCCTTGCGGCGATGGCTTCGATCTTCGTCGATCCGGAGGCCGAGCCGCTCGGGCGCAGCATTGCCTTCATCGGCTCGAAAGGCGGCACCGGCGCTTCGACGATCGCCCATAATTGCGCTTTCGGCATTTCCAATCTCTTCTCCACCGAGACGATCCTCGCCGATCTCGACCTGCCCTACGGCACGGCGAATATCGACTTCGACCAGGATCCGGCCCAGGGCATCGCCGAAGCGGTCTTCGCGCCCGAGCGTCTCGACGAGGTCTTCCTCGACCGCCTGCTGACGAAATGTTCCGAGCATCTGTCGCTGCTCGCCGCACCCTCGCTGCTCGACCGCGCCTATGATTTCGACGGCCAGGCCTTCCAGCCGGTGCTCGACGTCCTGCAGCGCAGCGCCCCGGTCACCGTGCTCGACGTTCCGCATGCATGGTCGGAATGGACCCGGTCGGTGCTGGCGAGCGTCGACGAGGTGGTCATCGCGGCCGTTCCCGATCTTGCCAACCTGCGCAACACCAAAAACATGCTGGATGCGCTGCGCAAGATGCGGCCGAATGACAAGCCGCCGCATCTCATCCTCAATCAGGTCGGCATGCCGAAACGTCCCGAGATCTCGCCGTCGGATTTCTGTGAGCCTTTGGAGATCGATCCGATCGCGATCATCCCCTTCGACATCAACCTCTTCGGCAACGCCGCCAACAGCGGCCGGATGATCTCGGAAGTCGATCCCAGGTCGCCGACGGCTGAGACCTTTTCGCAAATATCGCACGTTGTCACCGGCCGGGTCGCGATCAGGAAGGCGAAGAAAGGAGGCCTGCTGGGCCTCCTGAAGCGCAAGTAACGACAAGAACGAGCAGATTGGATCGAGGGCATGTTTGGAAAACGCGGAAACGAAGGTTTCGGAAAGGCTGGGGGCGCGGTCGCTCCTCCGCCGCCGGCTCCGGCCGCGCCCGCACCCGCACCCGTGGCTTCCTCTCCCTCCATTCTGGTCGAACCCTCGCGCGAGAACCAGCGCCAGCAGGTGACGCCGCCGCCGATGCAGGCGCCTCAGCGCAAGCGGCCGATCCGCACCGATGAATATTACGATACCAAACAGCAGGTCTTTTCTGCACTGATCGACACGATCGATCTCTCGCAGCTTTCCAAGCTCGACGGCGAAAGCGCGCGCGAGGAGATCCGCGACATCGTCAACGACATCATCACCATCAAGAACTTCGCGATGTCGATCTCCGAGCAGGAAGAGCTGCTCGAAGATATCTGCAACGACGTCCTCGGCTACGGCCCGCTGGAGCCGCTGCTGGCGCGCGACGACATCGCCGACATCATGGTCAATGGCGCCGGCCAGACCTTCATCGAAGTCGGCGGCAAGACGATCGAATCGGAAATCCGTTTTCGCGACAACGCGCAGCTTCTTTCCATCTGCCAGCGCATTGTCAGCCAGGTCGGCCGCCGCGTTGATGAATCGAGCCCGATCTGCGACGCGCGCCTGCCCGATGGCTCGCGCGTCAACGTCATCGCGCCGCCGCTGTCGATCGACGGGCCGGCGCTCACCATCCGCAAGTTCAAGAAGGACAAGCTGACGCTTGATCAGCTCGTCCGTTTCGGCGCGATTACGCCGGAAGGCGCGACCGTGCTGCAAATCATCGGGCGGGTGCGCTGCAACGTCATCATCTCCGGCGGCACGGGCTCGGGAAAGACGACGCTTCTGAATTGCCTCACCAATTATATCGACCGCGACGAGCGCGTCATCACCTGCGAGGACACCGCCGAACTGCAGCTGCAGCAGCCGCATGTCGTGCGTCTGGAAACGCGCCCGCCGAATATCGAAGGCGAGGGCGAGATCACTATGCGCGATCTCGTCAAGAACTGCCTGCGTATGCGTCCCGAGCGCATCATCGTCGGCGAAGTGCGCGGACCCGAGGTTTTCGACCTGCTGCAGGCGATGAACACCGGTCACGACGGCTCGATGGGCACGATCCACGCCAACACCCCGCGCGAATGCCTGAGCCGTATCGAATCGATGATCGCCATGGGCGGCTTCACGCTGCCGGCAAAGACGGTGCGCGAGATCATCTCCACTTCGGTCGACGTCATCATCCAGGCGGCGCGCCTTCGTGACGGCTCGCGCCGCATCACCCAGATCACCGAGGTGATCGGCATGGAAGGCGACGTCATCATCACCCAGGATCTGATGCGCTACGAGATCGAAGGCGAAGATGCGGGCGGCCGCCTGATCGGCCGGCACATGTCGACCGGCGTCGGAAAACCGCATTTCTGGGATCGGGCTCGTTACTTCAACGAGGAAAAGCGCCTGGCCGCCGCCCTCGACGCGATGGAAGCGAAAACCAAGGATTAGGCTGATGTTCGGGTTCGATCCGGTAGTCCTGGCAATCGTCGTCCTCGCCGCAGTTTCCGCGGCGGCGGTCGCCTATGCCCTGATGTTTTCCCGGATCGAAGCGGACAAAAAATCGGCAAGCCGCATCAATCGTGTGAAATCGGCAGAGGTCGACCGGGTCAAGGTCAAGGCTGCCCGGGACCGCGTGCAGGAACTGTCGAAGCGGCGCAAATCGGTGCAGGACAATCTGAAGGACCTGGAAAAGCGTCAGAACGAAAAGACCAAGAAGACCCTGTCGATCAAATCGCGTCTGGTGCAGGCCGGCCTGACGGTCAGCCTGTCGCAGTTCTATCTCTTCAGCGCCGTCTTCGCCTCTGTTCTGCTGCTTGTGGCTTTCGTCCTCGGCGCATCCCTGCTGGTCATGATCGGCATTGCCGTCGTTGCCGGTCTCGGCCTGCCGCGCTGGGTTCTCGGCTTCCTGATCAAGCGCCGCCAGAACAAATTCCTCAACGAGCTCCCCAATGCCCTCGACGTTATCACCCGCTCGATCAAGTCAGGTCTGCCGCTCAACGATGCGATCCGGCTGATCGGAACCGAAGGCACCGAGCCGGTCAAGAGTGAGTTCCGGCGGGTAATCGAGGCGCAGCAGGTGGGCCTCAGCATTCCCGACGCCTGCGCCCGCATGACGCTCCACATGCCGCTCCAGGAGGTCAACTTCTTCGCGATCGTCATCGCCATTCAGTCGCAGGCGGGCGGCAATCTGTCGGAAGCGATCGGCAACCTCTCCAAGGTGCTGCGCGAGCGCCGGAAGATGAAGGCCAAGGTGTCGGCGCTGTCGATGGAAGCCAAGGCGTCGGCCGTCATCATCGGCGCGCTGCCCTTCATCGTCGCGACCCTCGTCTATCTCACTTCGCCGAACTACATGATGATCCTTTTTACCGATCCGCGCGGTCATTTCATCATGGGTGTCTCGGCGATCTGGATGTCGATCGGCATCTTCGTCATGCGCAACATGGTCAATTTTGACATCTAGCGGAAGGAAGCACCATGTCGCAGGACCTCGCCGCAACGCTGACCAACCCGGGCATGCTGATCGCCATCTTTGTCGCGATCGCCGTCTTCGCCACTTTCTACACGATCGCCATCCCCTTTTTCGAACGCGGCGATCTCACCAAGCGCATGAAGGCTGTTTCGACCGAGCGCGAGCAGATCCGCGCCCGCGAACGCGCCCGCATGAATACCGACCCGGCGGCCGGCAAGGCGTCGCTACGTAGCCAGAACAATCGCTCGGTCCGCCAGATCGTCGAGCGGTTCAACCTGCGCCAGGCGCTGGTCGACGAAAATACGGTCAACAAGCTGCGTGCCGCCGGTTTCCGATCGGAGAATGCGCTGAATACCTTCCTCGTCGCGCGCTTCCTGCTGCCCTTCCTCTTCCTGGCGCTTGCCGCCTTCTGGGTCTTCGGCCTCGGCAACCTCGCCGAAAGGGGCATGCCCATCCGCCTCTTCGCCGTCATCGGCATCGGCTATCTCGGCTTCTACGCACCGAACATCTATATCTCCAACCGCATGGGCAAGCGTCAGCATTCGATCAAGCGCGCCTGGCCGGATGCGTTGGACCTGATGCTGATCTGCGTCGAATCCGGTATCTCGATCGAGGCGGCGATGCGCCGCGTGTCGGAGGAACTTGGCGAGCAGTCGCCGCCGCTCGCCGAAGAGATGGTCCTGACGACGGCAGAGCTTTCCTTCCTGCCGGATCGCCGGGTGGCGCTCGAAAACCTTGCCACGCGCACTCAGATCGAACTGGTGCGCTCAGTCACCCAGGCGCTGATCCAGGCCGATCGCTACGGCACGCCGGTCGCCCAAGCGCTGCGCGTTCTCGCTCAGGAGGGGCGCGACGAGCGCATGAACGAGGCGGAAAAGAAGGCGGCCGCCCTGCCGCCGAAACTGACGGTGCCGATGATCCTGTTCTTCCTGCCGGTGCTGATCGCCGTCATTCTCGGCCCGGCCGGCATCCAGGTGGCGGACAAGTTCTGACGGGTGCGCAGACGATATGTCGTCCGTGCCCGCGACGGGCGCCGGCATAGCTGCTAAACGGGATGGACGATGATCGGCCGGCGCGGAGGCCGTGCGTCTCTGGCGCCTTCCATCCCGAAAGAGAGGTTCACATGTCTTCTCAGGGCATTTTCATCAGCATCATGGCAGCCCTGGTGGTCGGCGCCATGAGCCCCGGCCCGAGCTTCGTCATCGTCTCCAGGATCGCCATTTCACGGTCACGGCTGGACGGACTTGCGGCCGCGCTGGGCATGGGTGCCGGTGGTGTGGTGTTTGCCGTGCTGGCGCTCGCCGGGCTGACGGCGCTGCTATCTCAATTCGAATGGCTCTATATCCTGCTGAAGGTCGGAGGCGGCGCCTATCTCGTCTATATCGCCGTCAATATCTGGAAAGGCGCCGGTCGGCCGCTCGAGGTTTCCGACGCCGTCCATGGCCACCGCGCGCCGATGCGCAGCTTCACGACCGCGCTGCTGACCCAGCTCAGCAACCCGAAGACCATCATCGTCTATGCCAGCCTGTTTGCCGCGCTTTTGCCGAGGACGGTGCCGCTCGATCTCATCTTCGCGCTGCCGCTCGGTGTCTTTGCGGTGGAGGCGGGCTGGTATTCGATCGTGGCGTTCGCTTTTTCGGCCCGCCATCCGCGGCGGCTCTATCTCCATGCCAAAGGCTGGATCGACCGGGCCGCCGGCGCCGTCATGGGCGGCCTCGGTCTCCGTCTCATCCTTTCGGGCCTCAGCGCCCGTTGAACACGGTTTAGTTGGTATTGCTGCCGTCCGCCGTCGGCGTCTTGTCCTTGGCGGCGAGCTTCTGCCAGGAATTCTGCTGCGAGAGCATGCCCCTGAGATAGGCGACATTGGCATCGGCCTGCTGCGGCGAAAGTTCGCGCCGCGCGATCTGCTCGGCTTCCGGGAAACGTCCCTGCAGGCCGACGACGAGGGCAAGATTCTGCCTGACGCGGCTGTCGGCGTTCGGTTGGCCGGCGGCCGAGCGCAGATAGGTTTCGGCCGTGCGCAGGTCGCCGGTCAGCACGTAGGACATTCCGAGATTGGAGAGGATGGACGGTTCGTTCGGCTGAATGTCGAGCGCGTCGCGGTATCGCTGCCTGGCCTCGCTTGCCCGGCCCATCTGATCAAGGATCGCGCCTTGGGCCGAGATCAGCCTCCAGTCCGGACGATCCGGTGTCTGGGCCCGGCCGATCGTGTCGAGCGCCTGCTGGAACTGTCCGGCTGCCGCTTGCGCCTTGCCATAGGCCGCCAGCACGTTTCGGTCGCCGGGATTGGCGATCGCCACCTGCTGCATGACGGCGAGAGCCTGCGCGTCACGGCCGTTCATGCGCAGCAGATTGGCATAGTTGACGCCGGTGACGGGATCGCGCGGGTTCTTGTCATAGGCTTGGCCGAGCCGATCCGTTGCCGAGCGCAGCTCGGTCGCGTCCATCTCTTCGACCGGCTTGGTGAGTTTCGGCACCGAGCCTGTCGTCATCCGGTCCTTCGTGGTCGTCGAGCAGCCCGCCAGCGCAAGGACGATCAGCGACGCCGCGACGCCCTGCAGGAAGCGATTGGTGAATATGGTGGTGAGCGAGGCAGGCATGACGCGTTCCTGATTCCGAAATCGGCGCCTGACCTCGAACGCGGAACAGGGAAAGGTTTGACGCAATCTTCGCTCCAGCAATAGTCTGTTAACCCTAACAGACCGTTAAGGAGTGATTCCTGACGACCGCCGAAGGACAATCATGGCCCCCTATCAGTTCATCGAAAGACCGACCCCCTTCAACACGAAGGGCGGTTCGACGCTGCCGATCTTTGCCGTTACGCCCGCCCATATCGAGACCGGCACGATCGATCCGATCGCCCTCGACTGGGCGAAAAAGGCAGGGTTCAAGGCCGAGAGCGGATCGCTGCTGCTGATCCCGACCGCCGAAGGCCATCTCGGCGGCGCGCTTTTCGGCCTCGGTACGAACCCGTCCGAACAGCCCTATATCGCCGGCAGACTCGCGCGTGCGCTGCCGGCCGGCGACTGGCACATCGAGACCGCGCCGCTGACGGCAAATCGCCTAGCCCTCGGCTTCGGGCTCGGCAGCTACCGTTTCGACCGCTATAAATCGGAGAAATCTCCCGCCGCGACAATGCTCATTCCGAGCGATGCCGACGGCGCCGACATCAAGCGCCAGCTCGCCGGCGTCTTTCTCGCCCGCGATCTCATCAATACGCCGACGAACGACATGGGGCCGGACCAGCTCGAGGCGGCTTTCCGCGGCCTGGCTCAACATTACAAGGCGGAAGTATCGGTTATAACAGGTGACGCGCTGCTTGAGCAAAACTTCCCGCTTGTCCATACGGTCGGCCGCGCCAGCGCCGATGCGCCGCGTCTTCTCGAACTGCGCTGGGGCAAGAAGGGCCATCGCAAGGTGACGCTCGTCGGCAAGGGAGTCTGCTTCGATACCGGCGGTCTCGACATCAAGCCTGCTGCCTCGATGCTGCTGATGAAGAAGGACATGGGCGGCGCCGCCAACGTCATGGGCCTCGCCCTGATGATCATGGACGCCAAGCTGAAGGTCGATCTGCGTGTCATCGTCCCGGTCGTCGAAAACGCGATCTCCTCCAACGCCTTCCGCCCAGGCGATATTTATCGCAGCCGCAAGGGCCTCACCGTCCAGATCGACAATACCGACGCCGAAGGCCGCCTGATCCTGGCCGATGCGCTCGCCTATGCCGACGAGGAGGAGCCCGAGCTCTTGATCGACATGGCGACGCTGACCGGTGCCGCTCGCGTTGCGCTGGGTCCGGATCTTCCGCCGTTCTTCACAGACGACGCCAATCTGGCGCATGACCTGACCGAAGCGAGCCTGGAAACGGACGATCCGATCTGGCGCCTGCCGCTCTATGCCGGCTACGAAAAAGATATCCGCGCCAAATTCGCCGATCTCACCAATGCGCCGGCCGGCGGCATGGCGGGATCGATCACCGCCGCGCTCTTCCTCAAGCGTTTCGTCAGCAAGACGAAGAGCTGGGCGCATTTCGATATTTACGGCTGGGCCCAGTCTGAACGGCCGCATTCGCCGGGCGGCGGCGAAGCCCAGGCGATCCGAGCGCTCTTTCATCATATCCGCACGGGCCTGCGCTAGAGAATGATGCCGAAAAGTGTAAGCGGCTTTCGGACCGACATCATGCTCTAACTCTTTAATTGAGAAGAGGATTCAAATTTTAGGCCGATCGGGCCTAAAATCATCCCGTTCCAAGGCAGGCTGTCGGAAGCCGACCCAGCGCTGGGCAGAGGGCGATCGTTAAAATTTTATTCACCCTGCCGGACGGCAATTTCCAGCTACCCTTGCATGTCCATGGCAACTGCCGGAAAATGAAACGCTAGCGTAACGATTTCCGGAGGGGCCGTGCCGATCGAACTGACCGCCTCGCAGGCGCTGGGGCTCTGGCATGGCGTGGCGCTCGATCAGGTGCGCCTTGACGATCGCGATTTGACGTTGCGCCAGATGGCGATCCTGCTGCATGTTTATCTGGTGCCGCCGCCCCACACCGTGCGCGGGCTTGCCGCCACGCTCGGTGTCACCAAGCCGGTCATCACCCGCGCGCTGGACACGATGGGCGAGATGGGCCTGGTCGATCGCGTGCGTGACGATGCCGACCGGCGCAACGTCATCATCAAGCGCACCGTCGGCGGGGCGCTTTACCTGGAAAAACTCGGCGATCTCGTCCGGGAGCAAGGTCGCCGTCTGCCGATCTGAACGGGCGATCTGAAAGGAATGGGAATGACGATGTTCGACCGCCGCCTGCATGCCTATAGGCCCGATCTCGCGGAAGCAGAACTCGAAGGCAAGGTGGAGGCGTCGCGCTTCGTGGAAGGCGCCCCGGCGCGCGTCGCCGTTCCCGTCATTGCCTTGCGCCCCGAGCCGGCGCTTGCGCGCGGCATCGATACGGAGCTGCTCCTTGGCGAGCAGGTGACGGTTTTCGATCGCGCCGACGGCTGGTGCTGGGTGAAAGCCGCTTCGGACGATTATGTCGGTTATCTAACCGCAGACGCGCTCTCGCAAATTGACCCGGCACCGACCCATATCGTCACCGTGGCGCGCACCTTCCTCTACCCGGAGCCCGAACTGCGCAAGCCGCACCTGACGACGCTTTCGATGGGAAGCCGCATTCACGTCGCCGGCGAGGCGGAAGTGCGGGGCAATCATTATGTCGTGCTCGAGGATGGAACCGCGATCTTCGCCCGGCACGTCCAGCCGATCGGCGCTTGCGACGGTGCCGATTATGTCGAGATCGCCTCCCGGTTCCTGGAGACCCCCTATCTCTGGGGCGGGCGCTCCGGTCTCGGCATCGATTGCTCCGGCCTCGTCCAGCTTGCGATGCTGATGACCGGCCGACAGGCGCCGCGTGATACCGACATGCAGGCAGCCGGCCTCGGCGAAGCGATCGATCGTACTGAAATCCGTCGCGGTGACCTGGTGTTCTGGAAGGGCCATGTGGCGATTTTCGAGGATCCGCAGACCATCCTTCATGCCAATGGTCGCAGCATGACGGTGGCGCGCGAGAATTTCGAGGCCGCCGTCGAGCGCATCGGCTCGCTCTACCAACAGCCGACCGGTTATCGCCGCCCATTCAAGTGACTGGTGGCTGCGGCCAGGCGCTCACGCCGCCCGTCCAGTCTTCGAAGGCTCTCGACAGCCTGAGGACCCGCATGTCGTCGAAGCGTGGTCCGACGATCTGCAGCCCGATCGGCATGCCCGACCGGGAGAAGCCGCAATTGATCGAGGCGGCCGGCTGTTCCGACATGTTCCATGGCACGGTGAAGGCGATGTGTTCGAACGGCCTTGCCGGATCGTTGGTCGGCGATGCCCATTCGGCCGGATAGGAAATGATCGGGTTGGTCGGCGAGAGCAGCGCGTCGATCATTGTGAACAGCTGTCCGCAGCTCCTGCGCATTTCGATCGTCTGGTTAAAGCCTCTGACCGCATCGACGCCGCTGACATCGGCGCCGGCCTTCGCCCAATCGCCTATGTAGGGCAGGATACTGTCGCGCCGCTCTTTCTCCAGGCCTGCTATATCGCTCCAGAGGCGGGCGCGCCAAAAACTGTCGAGCCCGTCAAGCATGGCGCGCGTCAGCACCGGTTGGACGGAAATGATGGTGGCGCCGGCCTTCTCGAAACCTTTTGCCGCCGCTTCGACCGCGCCCCCGATTTCGTCATCCACCGCAAGCCCGCAGCCGGCATCGAGCATCAGGCCGATCTTCATGCCTGACATGTCGATGTCGAGATCCATCCAGTTGAAATCGTTCGGCGGCAGGCTGGTGCCGTCGCGCCAGTCCGGCCGTGACAGCGTCGCCATGGAAAAGGCCGCATCCTCGACCCTGCGCGTCATCGGACCGAGGCAGCGCCCGACATAATAGGGATCGGCCGGGATGCGCCCATGGCTCGGCTTGTAGCCGAAGATGCCGGTCCAGCCGGCGGGCAGGCGCACCGAGCCGCCGATATCCGTGCCGATATGCAGCGGCCCGTAGCCGGCCGCCGCCGCGCCGGCGGCCCCGGCGCTCGATCCGCCGGGATTTTGCGTGATGTTCCAGGGATTGCGGCTGAGAGGATGAAAGCTCGAAAGGCCGGAGGAAAGCATGCCGTAATCGGGGCAGGTAGTCTTGGCGAAGATCACTGCGCCATCCTCGCGCAGCCGCGCGGCTGCCGGGGCATCGGCCTCCGCCGGTTTCAACTCCACCGCCTTGGTGCCGAACGGTACCGGCTGGCCCTTCGTGGCGATCAATTCCTTCAGCGTCACCGGAATGCCGTCGAGCGCGCCGAGCGGCCGTCCCTTCGCCCACCGCGCCGTCGATGCTTTCGCCTGCGAACGCGCCGCTTCCGGATCGTAGAGGTAGAGCGCTGAAATCGACGGCTCCCAGGCGGCGATATGGTCTTCGAGCGTCAGCCAATACTCGAGCGGCGAAAGGCTTTTATCGGCGAAGCGCCGTCTGAGTTCGCGGATGGTCAGATTGGCGTCGTTCATGGCCTCGGTCCTGGGCTTTTTGTCTCGGGAGGACATCAGCGCCTAGCCTCGCGTGGATCGAGAAGATCGCGCAAGCCGTCGCCGAGCATGTTGAAGCCGAGGACGGTCAGCGCGATGGCAAGGCCCGGCAGGACCGCCAGCCAGGGGGCCAGCGCCAGATAGGTTTGCGCATCGGCGAGCATCCGGCCCCACGTCGGCGCCGGCGGCGCCATGCCGAGTCCAAGAAAGCTGAGACCGGCTTCGGTCAGGATCGCCAGCCCGAGCTGGATCGCCCCATGAACGATGATCTGGCTGATGATATTCGGCAGCACATGGCGCAGTGAAATGGTCAGGCGCGTATTGCCGATCGCGCGCGCCGCCGTCACATAATCCCGGCTCCAGGCCTGCAGCGAGGTCGCAAGCGTCACCCTGGCAAAGACCGGGATCATGAAGACGGCGATCGCGGCGATCGCGGTGAACCGGCCCGGCCCGAGAAAGGCGCCGAGCACCATCGCCGACAGGATCGGCGGCAAGGCAAAGATGACATCGCAGATGCGCATCAGCAGCGCTTCGAACGGGCCGCGGATCGCTGCCGCCGAAACGCCGGCGATCGAACCGAGCGTCCCGCCGATCGCTACGGCGCTGATGGCGATCGACAGCGAATTCCAGCATCCCGCCATCAGCATCGACAGCACGTCGCGACCGAACTGGTCGGTGCCGAGCAGGCCGAAGGCAAGCGGCGGCTGCAGTTTGTGGACGATCTGCATCTTTTCAGGCGGCAGCGGCGTCCAAACGAGAGACAGCAGCGCAACGGCGACCAGCAGACCGACGATGACAGCACCAGAAATCAGGTTCCTTCGCCGGCTAAGTCTAGAGGCCGGACGGCGGTGGATGATGCCCGTGGATGTGATTGGTGCCATCTGTCAGGCCGTCTTTCTCATCCTGGGATCGATCGCCAGATAGGAGAGATCGACGATGAAATTCACCACGATGACGAGGGCGGCGAAGAACAGCACGACATCCTGCATGACGATGATGTCGCGCTGGGAAAGCGCCTGCAGGGCAAGGCGCCCGAGGCCGGGCAGGTTGAAGACGTTTTCCACCAGCACCGCGCCGGCGACGAGAAAGGTGAACTGCAGCCCGATCATGGTGAGGATCGGGATCAGCGCGTTCGGCACGACGTGCCGCCACAACACGGCGCTGCGCGAAAGCCCTTTGGCCACCGCGGTGCGGGCAAAATCCTCATGCATGGTCTCGATCACGGCCGAACGCGCCACCCGCGTCAACACGCCCGCCTGCGGCATTGCCAGCGCAACAGCCGGCAGAGCAAGCGCCTGCAATGCCGGCAGAAGACCGGCGCCCCAGCCCGGGAAACCGCCGGCCGGCATCAGTCTGAGCATCGTCGAAAACAGGATGACCAGCAGCAGCGCCACCCAGAAAGCGGGCATTGCGATGCTGATCTGTGCAAACAGCGCTGCGACGATATCGAAGGCACGGCCGCGGCGCGAGGCGGCCAGCACCCCGAGCGGCAGGGCGATCGCCACCGAAAGTGCGATCGCCATCAACGCCAGCGGCAGCGTCACCGCCAGCCGCTCGACGATCAATCCCGCGACAGGAACACCATAGGTGTAGGATTGCCCGAGATCGCCTGACAATACCCCCGCCAGCCATTGCCCGTAACGCAGGATGAGCGGCTGGTCGAGCCCGAGATCATGGCGCAGCGCCGCTAAGGTCTCCGGGCTTGCAGAGGTGCCGAGCATGATCGAGGCGGGATCGCCGGGCAGGAGATCCATGACGGTGAAGATCAGCAGCGAGACGATGAGAAGCGTGATGACAAGGCCGGCGAAGCGGCGGGCGAGGAGGGTGATCATGTGGGCCACGCTGCCGAGGTGGCACGGCTGCTCTCCCATGGGCTGGCGTTGGGTTTGGCGAGAAGCTCAACCCCACTCTCCGTCTTCCTCGGCCTTGAGCCGAGGATCCATGTCGCGGCTGCTGGTGGATGCCGTGTGGATGCTCGGCTCAAGGCCGAGCATGACGGAGTGCGGGGTGGGTGGCGGGAGCCATCCAACGCGCTGACGCCAGGGGTGCCACCCAGCGAAATCAAACCATGGCTGAACGGAGTTGGCGAGCCAGGGAAAGGGCTGCGCGTCATATCGGCCAAATACATCTCGGATCTGTCCAAGGCCATCCTCTTTTCGCGTCCCCACCGGCCCGCAGCTCACTCCTCCCAGGAAACCCCGGACAGCACGTTGGAAGGGATCGGCTCGTTCTCCCACAGCCCTTTCAGCTTCTTGTCCCAGACTCCGAGTTTCGGCATGACGAAGAGGTAGAGCGCCGGCACGTCCTCGGCGAGGATCTTCTGCGCTTGCGCATAGATCGCATTCTGCGCGGCGGGATCGGTCGTCTCCTGGACCTTCTTCATCAGCGCGTTGAAGGCCGGGTTCTTGTAGTTGAAATAATAGGGATCGCGGGCATAGATGTCGATGTCGAGCGGCTCGGCATGTGCGACGATCGTCATCTCGAAATTGCGGTCCTTCATGATGTCCTGGACCCATTTCGCCGGAAATTCCGTCGGCTCGATATTCATCGTCACACCGATCTCGGCAAACATCGCCTGCATCACCTGAGCGCTGCGCGGCGCATAAGCCATCTGCGGCGATTTGATCGTGAATGTGAAGCCGTTGGGATAGCCGGCTTCGGCCAGCAGCGCCTTGGCCTTTTCGACGTCGTAGGGCAGCACGCCGGTCATATCCTGATAGCCCGGGTCGTTCGGCGTGTAATGGCTGCCGATCGGCGTGCCGAGGCCCGACCACGCCCCGTCGATCACCGTCTTGCGGTCGATCGCCATCATCAGCGCCTGGCGCACGCGCTTGTCGTCGAACGGCTTCCTGGCATTGTTCATGCCGGCGACGACCTTGAGCTCGGTATTGCCGATCCTGGTGACGAGCCTGGCATCGCCGTCGAACGAACTCATCAGCTCGGGTGCGGCAAATTCCGGAAAGGCGTCGAGATCGCCCGATTTCAGCGCGGCCGCCTGCGCCTGTGGATCGGCGATGAAGCGGAAGGTCACCTTGTCGAGCTTGGCGGCGGCATCCTTGTTCCAGTAGTCGGCATTTCTGGCGAGTTCGACCTTGTCGCCCTTCGCCCAACCGGCGAATTTGAAGGGACCGGTGCCGATCGGCGTCACCTTGTCGTCGGCCGCCGTCTTCGGCGCGACCATGACAGAGGCCGGCCAGCCGAGCCAATAGATCAGGCTGCCGGTCGGCGCTGAGAGATGCAGCACCAGCGTTTCGGCATCGGGCGTTTCGATTGAGGCGATCGAGGCGAAGAAGCGCTTCTGCGGATTGACCGAATCCGCGCCGCGGGCGCGGTCGAGCGAAAACTTGGCGCTGGCGGCATCGAAGGCCTCGCCGTCGTGGAATTTGACGCCGGTCTGCAGCTTGAACGTATAGGTCAGGCCATCGGGCGAGACCTCCCAGCTTTTGGCCAGCTGCGGCTGGACCTTGCCGGCCTGGTCGATCCTCACCAGCCCCTCGAACACGTTCTGCCAGGTGACCTGGCCTATTGCGACGGGGGCTGCGATCGTCGGGTCGAGCCCGGTCGGCTCGACGCTCATGCCGAGGTTGAGGGTGGTTTTCGCCGCTTCTGCTGGCGTCATCGCCGTCATCATCAGACCGGCCGAAAGTGCAGCGCCAAGGGAAAGCCGTTGGACGAAACGCGCTGACGGCGCAAAGCAAAGCTCGATCATCATGTTCCCTTTTCTGGCCACGCTCAGATGGCGAGGCCCTTTTTGCGAAGAGAGTGGCACTGTCCCTGTGCACACACAATGGCGATTTTGTGTGCTCAGTGTAGCTGAAAAAGCTACACAGCAAATTGGCCGTCAAGGCAAGCCGGAAGCTTCAGGCTATTGCTCGGCTCGGCGGTTCGTTTGCTCGCGCATGAATCTCTCGATGAAGTCGAGCAGCTTCGTCGCGGCGAAAGACAGCTGCCGGTCGGGCGCGACGCAGAGATCGACATGGGTGCGGATGCCGGTCTTGCCGGAAAGCGGGATGGCCAGAAGCTGGCCCGCTTCGACCTCACGGCGGACGGCAAGTGCTGGCAACAGCGTGGCTGCGGCCCCGCTGAGCACCAGTTCCTTCAGCATTTCGAGCGAGCTGGTGACGAAGACCGGATCGAGGCTCAGCCCCTCCTTCTCGAACAGCGTGTCGAAGGCCTGGCGGAAGCCGAAGGATTGATCCGGCAGTGCCAACGCGTAGTCGGCGAGCGTCCTTAGCGGGATTTCGGCATGCGCGGCCGCCGGATGCTGCGGCGTGGCGATGAGATCATAGGCGATCTCGGAGCGCAGCCGCACTTTGGTGCCGGACAGAATCGGCGAAAAAAGGGTCACCGCGATATCCGCCTCGGCGCTGTTGACGGCATCGATCGCCTGCCGTGCGCTGGTGATCATCACGCTAAAGCGCAGCTGCGGATATTTCAGGCTGAATTCAGCCAGCGCCGGCGCTAGCAGATTGGCGACGGTCGCGCCGTTGGCATAGATGCTGACACGGCCGCGCTGAAGGCCCTTCAGGTCTTCGATCAACTGCTGCACGTGATCGAGTTCCCGCAGCGTCCGGCCGGCGCGGGCAGCAAGCAGCTCGCCGGCGGCCGTCAGCTTGACGCCGCGGGCGCTGCGTTCGACGAGCGGCGCACCGAAATGATGTTCGAGATTCTCGATCTGTCGGCTGATCGCCGTCGGCGCGACGTTGAGGTTCTCGGCCGCCTGGCGCATAGAATTGGTCCTGACCAGTTCGTCGAAATACATCAGCGCTCGGATCTGCATTCACGTCTCTCCGCCACTCTACCCGGATTACGACCCATTCAATCAGTGGCCGTCGGGATAGCGGTCGCGCCAGGCCTTTTGCGCGCCCTCGGCTGGCAGCGCGGTGGCGGCGTAGACGCCGCGGGCGATCGCCCGTGCCATGACGATGGTGGCAAGATGGCAAAGCTCCATCAGGCTTGCCATGTCGTCGCGGCGACGCCTGGCCGTCGACGCGGCAAAGACGGTGTCGCCGTCGAACGGCAGGTGCGCCGGCAGCAGCGCCCGGGCAAGACCGTCATGGCCGGCGAGCGAAAGCCGGTAGGCCTCGGCCTTGGTCAACTGCGCGTCGGTCACCACCGCGCCGATCGTCGTCGCCGGCCCGTTCATGCCCTTGAGCCGCATCCTGTGATCGGCGATCGCAGGCATGCCGAGCCCGCCGAATTCTGCGTCTTTTTCGAAGGGTGCCGCCCAGAAATGCGGTCCGTCGCCGATCGTTGCCGAGCCGAGCGCATTGACGGCGACGATTGCCGCGACACGATGGTCGGCGCTGCTGACGGCGCTGGCCGAGCCGAGCCCGCCCTTGAAGGTGGCAGTCGTCGCCCCCGTGCCGGCGCCTATCGTGCCGAGCGGGAAGGCGCCCGGGGTAGCAGCCTTCACCGCGGCATAACCCATGTCGCGATAGGGCGAATGCAGCCCCCAATCCTTGTCGCCGCCGTTCAGCAGATCCATCAGGATCGCCTGCGGCACGATCGGTATGCGCACCGGCCCGACCGCGAAGCCGCGGCCGAGTTCGCGCAATCCGGACTGCACGCCGCCGGCGGCATCCAGCCCGAAAGCCGAGCCGCCGGAAAGCACGAAGGCATCGACGGCGCTGACGGTCATCGACGGGTCGAGCAGGCCGGTGTCGCGCCCGCCTGGCGCGCCGCCGAGCACCGTGCCGGATGCGATGGCCGGCTCGTCGAAGATGATGACCGTGACGCCGGAGCCGAGAGTGAGATCGGTCGCATGGCCGACGGCGACGCCATCAATATCGGTGATCAGGTTTAGAAGCTCAGGCAAGGGCGGATCCTTGTGCACGAAGGGCCGCCGATAGGACTGCAATTGTCCCCAAAAAACAAGACCGGCCCCTAAGGACCGGTCACAACAGGAAAGCCGCCAAACTCGGCAGCGGCCGCGTGCCCTCAGGCATGAACCGGCTTCGGATGACGGCGGGTCATCAGGTCATGGATGGCCAGCCGCACCTCGTCGGGCGAACCGAACCGCTGCTCGTCGAGGTCGTGGACATGATATTTCACGGCGATAAACTTCAGCCGGTCTTCGTCGGGAATGACGATTCCGACGGGAACGCCGGCATATTCGATAACTTGCTTCTTCATCGATAGAACTCCTGCCGCGCGACATGCGCAGCCATGGCGAATTGACTTGTCTGGTACCGTTGAAAGGAGGACGAACGTCACATTCGACAGTTCGGGCGGGAGAGGGCGCCCGGACGGTCATTGCCAAGCACAGATCGCCCAAGGAGATCGGCGAGAATATCGATGTCTATCATGTCTCGTTCCTTGCGTTGGCGTTGCGCTTGAGTGGTCCCGGAAGAGCCCGGGGCCGGCGATGGCTATCTTCTATAATCTACTAACTTGGTAGAGATTACCCGAGAGCCTGTCAGAAACATATTCCGAAACGTGTCAAAAAATCGACGATCCGAAAAAAATCATTCCGCCTTGCCCAAAACTTACGGAAAGAAACATATCAGCTCTTCGTAAAATTCGGATGACAGAATCGAAACTCTTTCGACCGCCGCAGCAGAGATAGGAAGCCTTGCTGATTCCGGCAATGGGCCGCATCGGCAAAAATCGAAATGCCTCGAAATGACCGATTTGGTTAAGGCGGCAGGAGCTAGGTTCACCAGCCTTCGTCGAGCACCTTTTCCAGCATGTCGGCAAAGAAATCCGCGCTTTCGATGCTAAGGCAGAGTGGCGGTTTGATCTTCAGCACATTTTGGTGATCGCCGGTCGGCTGCATGATGACGCCGAGATCAAGAAGCCGGTCGCAGATCGCCGCCGTCTCTTCTTTCGCCGGCTCCAGCGTCGTTCTGTCGCGGACGAATTCCAGGCCGAGATAGAGGCCCATGCCATGCACGGCGCCGGCGATCGGGTGGCGGTTGATCAGCGCCGCAAGCCGCCCCTTCAGGTGTTCGCCGACCGTGCGGGCATTTTCCTGCAGCTTTTCCTCGGCCATGATGTCGAGCACCGCCAGGCCGGCGACGCAGCTGACAGGGCTGCCGCCGGTGGAGGAAAAGAAGGGGCCGTCCTTCTCCAGTGACTGTGCGATTTCGCGTGTGGTGATGACGGCGCCGAGCGGATGGCCGTTGCCCATGCCCTTGGCGACGGTGATGATATCGGGCACGACCCCTTGTTGTTCGAAACCCCAGAAATAATGACCGAGCCTGGAATAACCGACCTGCACCTCGTCGGCGATGCAGAGGCCGCCGCGGGCCCGCACCTGCGCGTAGATCTCCTGGAGATAACCATCCGGCAAGGGAATGCCGCCGGCATTGCCGTAGACCGATTCGCAGATGAAGCCGGCCAAGCCTTCGCCGCCGGCGTCGATCGTCTCCAGCATCGGCATGACGGCGCTGAGGTAGCTCGCTGCCGTGTCAGGCCCGCGAAACGCGCCGCGATAGGTATTCGGCGAAACGGCCGCATGCACCCAGTCCGGCCGGGTGGTCAGCGCCTGCGGATTGTCGGCGATCGAGGTGGAGACGGCGTCACTCGCTGCCGACCAGCCGTGATAGGCTTCGAGCAGGCAGAGCATATTGCGCGCGCCGCTATGGGTTTGCGCCAGCCGGATTGCCAGATCGTTCGCCTCCGAGCCGCTGTTGACCAGAAAGACCGTATCGAGACCCTCCGGCGAAAGGGCGGCGAGCCGTTCGGAAAATTCCGCGATCGCGGCATAATGGAAGCGCGAATTCGTATTGAGCAGCAGCCATTGGGCGCTGATCGCCGCCGCCAGCTTGGGATGGCCGTGGCCGAGAATCGTGACGTTGTTGACCATGTCGAGATAGGCGCGGCCTTCGACATCGAACAGATGCTCCCTCCAGCCGCGCTCGATCTGCGGCGGCGCGGCATAATAGTGCTTCTGCGGGTCTGCGAGATGCGCCTGCCGCGTGACGAGCAGACTGGCGGTTTTCGGTTGCGGCGCGTCCGCTCCTGGGCTTAGAAGGGGCGAGGGCGAAGGGCAGAGCACCGACCAGGCGGCCGCCTCCCGCGGCGTGGCAAAGAGCGGCGGTTCGAGACCGGCGACGCTGCAGAGCTGGAGGCGCAGCCCGCCGAGCGACGACGCCTCTCCGACAACCGAACCGAGCGGATCGCCGGCGGCAAGGGCGGCGCCATCCTCGACCCCACCGTCGATCGAAGGGGTAAGCCCATCGAGGTGCAGGGTCATCGTCTTGGAGGTCAGGGTCAGATGCTGGTCCTTCCAGCCGATGCGGCCGGCAAAGGGTGCTGTGACCGCGCTTCCTGCGGCAAGGCATATGTCGACATGCAGGGCGCAGGTCGCCTGTCCCCTGGTGTTTCCGAGGGCCGCGCGGGAGAGCCGATATTCGCCGTATCGCGTTGCCGCCGTACCGTTTTCGGCAGCAGCCCGAGCCAGCAGCCGCCAGTCCATATCGGAATTCAGCCAGTTGCCGGCGGAAAAATGCGGGCTTCGCACGCCGAGGTCGATATAGGCGATCGCGGCGGGATCGATGTCCGGCAGCAGCGGCAGCCATTCCGATGTTTGCGCAGCGGCGACGTCCGCGCCTGCTGCCTTGAGGATGGCGGCTTCCATGAGTTCGAACGGAACCGACATTGCCGTATCGAAGATCGCCCGCTCGCGGTCGAGATTGCCGCGGACGTAATCATTGTCGGGATCGATTGAAATCTGCTGCTCGCTGCTGGCGACGAGGATGACCGCGCGGGCAACGATCAGTGGCCACAGCGCCTTGAGTTCGTCCTCGCTCAGCGGGTAGATCGCCTGATAGGCGGTGACGGCAGGCAGGATATGAAAGGGATCGCCATTTGCCTGATGCAGCAAGGAGGCGCAGGTGACGGCGAGGTCGCCGACCAGCCAGCCGCGGATGATGTCGCCGAAATCGATTACCCCATCGGGAATCGTACGGCCGCGTGCGTCACGTTGGCCGACGACATTGTCGCCGGTGACATCGTGATGGACAGCCTGCAGCCGGAGCGACGGCGCCAGGGGCTGGATGCGGCGAACGGCCAGCACCATGGTTTTGGCGATCCGGTCGCGGGCAGCGCTGTCGGTGATGGCGGAAAGCAGCTGCACGGCGACCGGCCCGGCGCGCCTCAGATCCCATTGCAGACTGCGGTCGAGACCCGGATGGTCGAAATCGGCAAGTGCCTGCGCCAGCCTGGCGCAGAGAGCGCCAAGCGCCGCAACGGAAGCCGGCGCGACATATGTTAGTTCCGTCAGCCCCCGACCTTCGAGATATTCCAACAGCCGGACCTGGTAGCCCTGCCCACGCACGGTGAGGACCAGGATCTCTCGTCCGTCATTCGTGGCGACGACGTTCGGAACACGCGGCGCGTCCGACTTGCTTTTGAGGTGATGGATTGCCGCATTCTGCGCTTCGAGCTCGCGGGTCTCGTAGGCGGCGTGGCAGATTTTCAGGACGTAGCGTCCGCGATCGCTGTCGATCCGGTAGTTCCGATCCTGCTGGCTGCCCAGTTCGGCGACGGTGCCGGACAGGCCGTAATGATCAAGCAGGATCTCTTCCGCGTCCGCGACGGTGACGTCGGGACGCGGCAGCGCGATGCGATCAACAAGCGCCTCGTCGGTCATGACACCCCCTCCCGCAGCATGATTCGATTACCCGTTGAGCGAGATAATCAAATACTTGCTGCCGGCAGGCAACGGGTGATTGTCGTTTGCCAGCAAAAGAGATGCGGGTCGTGACGAGCCTCAGCCCATGCGTTCGGATGCGTAGCTTCCGGGGCTGGCCGGGAAGACAACGGTGCGGTTGCCGTTGATGAAGGTGCGATGATGGATATGGGCGTGAATGGCCCGGGCCAGTACCTGGCTTTCGACGTCACGGCCGATCGAGACATAGTCGTCGGCGCTCTGGGCATGGGTGATGCGGGCCGTGTCCTGTTCGATGATCGGGCCTTCGTCGAGATCGGCGGTGACGTAATGGGCGGTGGCGCCGATCAGTTTGACGCCGCGCTCATAGGCCTGCTTGTAGGGATTGGCACCCTTGAAGGACGGCAGGAAGGAATGGTGGATGTTGATGATCTTGCCCGACATCTGCTTGCAGAGCTGGTCGGAGAGGACCTGCATGTAGCGGGCGAGCACGATCAGCTCGGTGCCGGTCTGCTCGACGAGCTCGACCAGCTGGGCTTCGGCCTGCGGCTTGTTCTCCTTGGTCACCTTGATGTGGTGGAAGGGGATGTCGTGATTGACGACGACCTTCTGGTAATCGAAATGGTTGGAGACGACGCCGACGATGTCGATCGGCAGCGCCCCGATCTTCCAGCGGTAGAGCAGGTCGTTGAGACAATGGCCGAAGCGCGACACCATCAGCAGCACCTTCATGCGGCTTTCGCTGTTGTGGAAATCATAGTCCATCGCAAAGGGGGCGGCGACGGCGGCGAAATCGGCGCTGATGGCGGTGCCTGACAGGCCTTCCTCCGAAATGAAGCTGACGCGCATGAAGAACTTGCCGGTATCGAGATCGTCGAACTGCGAGCTGTCGATGATGTTGCAGCCCTTCTCGGCCAGATAGCTCGAAATCGCAGCAACAATGCCGCGCGTCGATTTGCAGGATACCGTCAATACATAGCTTGTCATGTCTGTCCCTCTTCCATCTTCAAGAGCGCCGCCGTGCTTAGATCAAAGCCCGGATCGCGAATAGGCCGGTGCGCTTTCATTCATGCGACAAATTGCAAGATGAACTATCATGCTTCTGCAAGTTCTCTCGCTTCCAGGCCTTAGCTTAGAAGAAGTTGCGCGAAAAACTGTGCCGCCAGCGCCGCGGGGATGCGTATTCTCGCCTTCGGCACGAAAGTCAGGCCGGCGGACGGCTTGCGGCGGCCACCTTGCGGCGCGGGGTGGTGACTTCGTGGATGATGGCGCCGCCGATCGATGAGAGCACCAGCGACAAGATCACGAAGAGCACCGGCTGCTGCAGGATACCGAACGGCAGGCGGTCGGCGGCGACCCTCAGAAAAGCGAGTGTGAAGGCGTGGGTGATGTAGATGGCGTAGGAGCAGTCGCCGAGATAGTTCAGCCATCCGAGAACCGGCAGCCGCGAAAAGTCGATGGAAACGGCGCCGTAGAGGATGAAGATCGCCGGAATTCCCCAGGCGTAGAACCGGCTCTCCGGCTGCATCAGCGCCTCGTTGACGAAGAGGAACGCAAAGCCGGTGGCCAGTGCCGCCCATGCCCAGGGGTTGGCCAGAAGCACCTTCTGTCGGTAAAGCCAGCCGAGCACCACCCCGGCGAGAAATTCCAGCATGATCGGCTCGCCGTAGAACCGGGTGGCGGTCGTTTCCGGCAGCAACCGGCAGGCGATCAGGATCACGGCAAAGACGGCAAACATGGCTGGAATCCGGCGGGCTTCCGAAAGTGGCAGCAGCAGCGCGAACACAAAATAGAAGAACATCTCGTAATTCAGCGTCCAGCCCGGCACGACGACGGGGGTGATCGTTCTCGGATCGGCGGCATTGGGCCATGGCAGGAAGAGCAGCGAGGCGGTCAGATGCGGAAGGTCGAACACGGTCGACTTTAGGAGCGACGGCGCCGCCAGCGCCACGACCGCCGAAAACAACGTGGCCAGCCAATAGAGCGGGACGATCCTTCTGATGCGACGGCGGGCGAAATCGATAGGGCTCGTCGCGCGCCCGCTCGTCGTCAGCCACATCACGAGACCGCTCAAGACGAAGAAGATGTCGACGCCGGTTTCACCATAAAGAAAGGCCGTGGCGTCAATGGCGGGATCGACTTTGGCAAGCTGCAATATCGCATGGAAATAAACGACCATCAGCGCTGCAACGGCGCGCAGATACTGAAGCTGGACAAGCATCGAGCGTCTTGCTCCCCGGGCTTGCGGACGACGGTCGCCACCGTGCCGCTGCGGTCAACTCTCTACATCTGCCGCACGACCCTGCCGGATGCGCGGGCTGTCGTGGAAGCGCATATATCCGACGACGAACCACAGGAGGCCGGCAATCTTCATCGAGAAGACGGCGGTCCCTCCGATCATCATATTCAGAAAAATGAAAAGAGAAAGTGAATGGGCGCAACGCCGCTGCGCCGCGGTGCGGCCGGCAGGGAAGAGGCAGACGAACAGCCAGAAGGCGATGACGCCGAAGATGGTCGCCGCGTAGATCAGGTAGACATAGCCGCTGTCGGCGAATTCGCCCACCCGGTCGACCGAAAGCCCGAGAATGGCCAGAGGATCGAGCTCCATGATCTTCTTCATGGTCAGGTTGATGCGGCCGGTGAAATTGTCGCCTGTCGCATTGGGTTTCAGGGTATAGACCAGGAAACCCGCAGCGACGATCAGCGGCATCAGCGCCAGATTGAAATTCTTCGGGATCTTCGGAAAGACGAAATAGCCGACGATACAGGCAAAACAGAAGATCAGCATCGTGCGCGTATCGTTCGTCACCAGGATCAGCACCGCCGTAGCGATGAACAGCAGCCGGTCCCAGCGGCCTGTTCTTTCCCACATGGAAATCAGGTAGATCGCGATCACGCCGCAGAAATTGGCGAGCGACACCTGCTCGAGAAAGATCGACGATGAGCGGTGGTCGATGATGCCGAAGGAGAAGCGCTCGGGAAAACCGAGCGCATTCTGGAAGAGGCCTGTCTTATTGTAGCTCAGCGGCAGCAGCCCGCGCGTATTTGCGAAATAATCGGACGGATGCACGATGCTGACATAGAACGGCACGCTGGCAATCTCGAAGATCAGGAAGATCAGCACCGCAAGGCTGGCCCAGCGAAAGGCCAGCTTCATCGTTTTCTCGTTGCTCCAGCCGCCGAGGCCGGAAAAGCAGAAAATGATCAGCACGTTGCGGAAATGATCGACGAAGGGCGTGCGGTTGAGCACGCTGACATAGATAGTCACGACAAGCGTGAACAGCAGGAACAGGAATGCCGGCAGGTCGGTCTCGTAGATCCCCTTATGGAGGATGTAGATGATGGCACTTGCCAGAATGAGGCCTTCGCTGGCGGCGACATGCGTCAGCGAAAGCGGCATGATGTTGTGGTTGATATAGGCCAGAATGCCGTTATAGAGCACCGACAGCAGGCCTAGCCAGAGCACCGGATAGTCGACGCGCGATCCGCTCGCGGCCGCATCAACCCGGTTGCCCGTCACGGTGAACGTCGCTGCCTTCTGATCGAGCGCTGGCACGGTCAGTTCTCCGCGGGCTTGACGGCGGTGCAGGCGCTGCGATCGGCTTCGGCCGACTCGGCGAGAAGCCTCATCTGCGGCCGCTCAGGGCCCTGACGCGGCTGAACGTTGAAAGGTTCGTTCGCCGGCCACCATTCGCCCGCCGCCCAATAGGACCAGCCGAGCCAGACGTCGCTATTTCCGGACATGGTGGCGTAGATTTCTCTCAGCCCGCCCATGCAATCCTTGTCGGCGGAGGCGCCGAATTCGCCGAGAAAGCCGCGCTTGTGGTTCTGCTTCAGCCAAGCGGAGACGCCGGCGATTGCCTCGACCGCGGCGGCCGCACCTTCGCAGGTCGGATGGGTTCCCGACGAATCGACATCGAGATATTGGTGGACCTCGTAGGCGTAGAAATCGAGCGGATCGCGCACCCCGAGCATCACCGTGCCGTTGGCGCCGCCGATCACATCCTTTTCCCAGCTGTGAGCGCCGCTCCAGGCGGTGCCCGGCACGAGGATAAGGTTGCGGGCGCCGACGGCCCGGATGCTGCGGATCGCGGCGTTGGCGGCATCGAGCCAGTCCGTCGCCTTGAGGTCATGCGGTTCGTTCATCAGGCCGAAGAGAACGCCGTCCTGATTGGCGAATTCGACCGCGAGCCTCGCCCAGAAGTCGGCGAATGCAGCCTCCGTCGCCGGCGCGGTGCCGATCTGAACCTTGTCGTAATAGCCGAAATTATGCGGGTCGAGCAGGACGGCCATGCCGTGCCTGCGAATTAGATCGACGGTATCCTTGATCCGTTTGAATTCGGTCTCGTCGAGCCGCCCGCCGAGCGCCGGCTGCAGTCGCTCCCAGCGGAAAGGCAGCCGGATGATCGTCATGCCCTTTTTGGCGAAATAGCCGATCGTCTCTTCGCTCGGATAGATATAGTTCGTGCCGTAGGTGCCGCCGCGCTCGCCATATTCGCCACCGGATAGATTGACGCCGCGATAGCAGGGCTTGTCGGTGGCAAGCGCCGGCGACGGCATGAGGGTGGCCGCAAGCAGCAGCGCCGTCAGATGTCGTGTCGTCCTCATGGCTATCCCTCGCAGTCGCGGCAAACGCCAACATCTCTATGGCCGCCAGTATCTTAACGGTCCGTTAGCTAAGAATTTCTAAAGTCTCGGCACCTCGGCTTCAGTCTTTCACGCTGGGCGGGACACGAGTGCGCGTATGAGCCAGTATGACAGGAATAGAGTAAGCCGGCTGCCCGGCTGGCGCAGTTATGAGCCACCTCAGACTGCACCGGAAGGCGTGCGGCTGCGCAGTCCTGTCGTCCGCCCGGATGATTTCGCCCGCCCGGCGCCCGAACCCGCTCCTCCGCCTTTCGTGCCGCCGGCAAACGTTACGCAAACGGGCCGATACGAGCAGCCGTCGCCTCCACCTGCCGAGCGGCCCGCGTTTGATGTGCCGCCGCGAAGCGCGTCGGCACCCGCCGCCCCGCTTCTCGATCTCCGCTCCAGCATCGCGGCGATCTGGAGCCGCCGGCTGGTCGTGCTTGTCCTCGCTCTTCTCGGCGCTGTTGCCGGCGGCGCGGTGGCGCCGTTCATCGGCCAGAAATACACCGCCGTCAGCAGCCTCTATTTCGATCCGCGCCAGATCGGCCTTGCCGAGGTCGGCGCGCAATCTTCGGGTCCATCGCCGGAAATGATCTCGGCGCTGATCGACAGCCAGGTGCAGATCCTGACCTCGGGCAATGTGCTGCGTCGCGTCGTCGAGGCGATGAAGCTCGATCAGGATCCGGAATTCACCGGCGGCCGGAACGATGGCGCTGCCGTCATCGGCACCCTGCAGAAGGCGCTCGTCATCACCCGCCAGGCCAGCACCTATGTCGTTTCGCTTGCCGCGACGACCAATGATCCGGAAAAATCGGCAAAGCTTGCCAACCAGGTCGTCACCGCCTTCACCGACGAGGAAAACAGCGCCTCGAACGGCCTCTACGAAAACACCTCCTCGACGCTCGACGGACGCCTCGACGACCTGCGCCAGAAGGTGCTGGAGGCCGAGCAGGCGGTCGAGACCTTCCGCGCTGACAATGACATGGCCGCGACCGAGGGCAACCTGATTTCCGATCAACGGCTCGGCTCGCTGAACACACTATTGGTGACGGCGCAGGAAAAAACCATCCAGGCGAAGGCCCGCGCCGACGCCGTCGCCAATCTGCGCGTCGAGGACATCGTCGCCGGCAATCAGACCGAGGGCGGCGCCACTTCGCCGCTGGTCAGCCTGCGCCAGCAATATGCCAGCCAGGCCGCCGCCGTCGGCAGCCTTGAAAGCCAGATGGGCACGCGTCATCCGCGCCTGCAGGCGGCCCGCTCCTCGCTGCAGAGCATATCCGGCGAAATCAAGGGTGAATTGCAGCGCCTCGCCACCTCGGCACGAGGTGAATACGAGCAGGCCAAGGCGGCCGAAGACAGCATCGCCAAGGAGCTTGCCGTCCAGAAGGCGCTGCAGGCGACGACCTCGGACAAGCAGGTGGGATTGAACGAATTGCAGCGCAAGGCGACGGCGGCGCGCGAGATCTACGAGACGGTGCTGAAGCGCTCGAGCCAGACGAGTGAGGAGCAGAACCTCAGCCAGAGCAACATTCGCGTCATCTCGCCGGCCGAGCCGCCGGTCAAAGCCGATGGCCCTGGAAAGAAGATCCTGCTGGTGGCCGGCCTCATCGGCGGTCTCCTTGCCGGTTTCGTCATCGGCGCCGGCTTCGCCATTCTCGCCAGCCTCTTCCGCCATCCCATCACCAGAAGTTATTTCAGGAAAACGCCCGCTGCGGCTGCTTGATCACGACCCTCGGTTTTCCTACATCCTATCGGCGGCCGACGATGCCGGCAGGAGAGTTCCATGCGGCTTGTGCTGATGTTTCCGATATTGTTCGCTGTCCTATCAGGCCTTGCGCCAGCCGCCGCCTTTGCCGTCGACTGGACAAAACCGGTGAATTCGGACGCTCAAGCCCTCTATCCCTACAAGGGTCTGCCCGGCGTCAAGGCGCAGCCGGACAAGAAGGAAGAGGAATCCTACAATTGTCGCACTGAAACCGTCCAGATCCGCCGCCGTTACGACGAGATCTTCCGCTCCGGCGGCATGCCGACGCTGATGTATGTCTGCGAACGCGACGGCTTCGTCACCATGGGCGGCAAGGTGCCGCTGCGCGGCCACTATCAGCCGGTGCGATAGGCGTCTTAGCCGGTCAGCAGAGCCGTTGGGTACGCCTGTCGGAACCGCTGGGCCGGAAGTTCCATCCTCAGATAGTCGAAGCCGGCATTTGCTTGCGATCGATCGACGACCGAATATTTGACCATGCCTTCTTCTTCGGTGCGTCGCAGCGGCAGGCTTTCGGCTGCCGCAAAGCCCAGCCGCTTGTAAAGACCGATCGCTTTTTCGTTTTGAGAGAAGACGTGGAGCTCGGCCGTTTCCACCCCAAGACCGGAAAACATCCACTCCAGCATTGTCACGCCGCAATGAAACATCAGATTTCGGATCTCGCTCGGCCGGCCGCGGATGACGTTGTCGAACTCGGCCGAGCCCTGCCGGATGTTGCAGAGGCCGAAATTTCCCAAGCGGTTTCCATCCGGATCGCAAATGACGAACAGGATGCGATCGGCGGCGGGCAGCGAGATTGTTTCGAGCCACCCCCGCGTGCGTTCCGCGGTGGCGTTGAACTGAGTGAGGAAAAACGGCATCGACCGGTTGCGCCACGCCGTCAGTTCGTCGATCAGGCCGGGCTCGTCGAGCATCGACCTGTCGATGCATTGCAGGTCACCTACGTGCCTGCCGCTATCGTCCCCGATCCGAAGCCGGAGCCGTCTGGCCGGATCCGCATTGTCCTTAAGACTGACGATATCGACCTGCGCCATGAAGACGATCCCTGATTGTCCGCTCACGCCTTTCGGCAGACGCAGTAACCGCCCGGCGAGGAAGACAGCACGAGCTTGCCGTTCAGAATCGGATCGACCTCGAAGCGGTCGGTTTCCGTCAGATAATCGGTAATGGCCTTCAGCGGCTCATTGCCGCGCAGCCAGACCTTGGAGCGCTTCGTGAAGGCTTGTTCCTCGGTCAGGTGACCGATGAGTGTGTCGGCGACGACGAGGTAGCAGCCTTCCGTCACCAGCGGACCGTAGGCGCGGCATTCCGCCAGCACATGCTCGTAGGAATGGTCGCTGTCGAGCACCACCATCACGCGTGCGCCCGGCGGAATCTCGGCCTTCACGGCGGCAAGCACCTCGTCGTCGACCGACCCGCCCTGGATCATCTTGATCCGGCTCGACATGGGGTGCGATTCGATCGACTCGCGGTTATGGGCCCGGATGTCGATGTCGACGCCGACAACCTTGGCCTTGTCGTTGCCCATCGCGGCGAGAATCGACGCCATGAAGATCAGCGAGCCGCCGCGCGCGATGCCGGTTTCGATGATGACATCGGGCTTGCTCGCCCAAATGACTTCCTGGGTCGCCAGGATATCGGCGGGAAGCTGGATGATCGGCACGCCCATCCATGACCAGAGATAGAAATAGTCGAACTTGTCGAGCCCGATCAGCGTATTCAGTGATTGTTGGAAGCTTGTCTCGTCCTTGCCGAGCGCAAGCGACATCTCCCGCTTATGGGCTTCGAATTCGAGACGGTCGTCCGTGGTGGTCATGACTGTTCTTTGTCCTTCGCTGTATGGCTGTCTTAGACCGACCGCCGCAATGCCGTGCTGTTGTGATAGGTTCGCCCGGCCGCCATTTCGAGCAGCGTTGCCGCCACCCTGTCGATATCGGCTTCGCTCATGTCATGATAGCTGGGCAGGTTGATTGCGCGGCCCGGAATGCTCCAGGCGTTCGCGTTCTCGGGCCGATCCTCGAACATGTCGAGGCTGGAGAGGGGATAGAAGAAGACGCGCGCGTCGATATTGGCGGCCTCGAAGGCCTGCTGCATCATTTCGCGCGTGGTACCGGTCGAGGGATGAAAGACCGCGGTCGGCATCCACGCACCGTTGATCGTGCCGCTATACTCCGGGTTCATCGAGATGCCGGGCAGGGCGGAAAGCCTGACCATATAGGCCGCGAGGATCTCCCGCTTCCGGGCGACGAGCTCTTCAACGCGCTCGAGCTGCGCGCAGCCGATGGCCGCCTGGATGTTGGACATCTTGTATTTGAAACCGATAGCATCCGGCCAAAACTGCTTCGTCTGGCCGCGGGCTCGGCCATGGTTGCTGAGCGTCAGCACCCGCTCGTAGAGAGCGCCGTCGCTGGTGACGAAAATGCCGCCTTCGCCGGTCGTCAGCGTCTTCGTGCCGTGGAAGGAGAAGGTGCCGAAGGCACCCATCGAGCCGGCGCGGCGGCCGTGATAGACCGAGCCGATCGCTTCCGCCGCATCCTCGACGACAGGGATGCCGGTGCGCTTGCCGATTTCGAGCAGCGCATCCATGTCGCAGAGATTGCCGTAGATGTGGGTGGCAATGATCGCCTTGGTTTTCGGCGTGATGTGCCGCTCGACCTCTTCGGGATCGATGCACCAGGAATCCGGCAGCACGTCGACGAAGACCGGCTTGGCGCCGAGATGGACGATCGGCGAAACGGTGGCGACCCAGTTGGTGTCGGCGAGGATCACTTCGTCGCCTTCGCCGATGCCGAGTGCGGCCAGACCCATGTGCATCGCGCCGGTGCAGCTCGATGTGGCGATGGCGAAGTCGCTGCCGAGATAGGTCTTGAAGTCACGTTCGAAGCGGTTGATGTAGTCGTAACAGCGTGCGCCCCAGCCGGTCGCTGCTGCGTCCGCGGCATAATCGGTTTCAAGCTGGGTGATGGAAGGCTTGGTATAAAAGATCCTGTTTGTCATGCCGCTATTTCTGTTGAATTGAAGTCAAGACGCAGGCGCCTGCCACGACACTAGCTTTTGAAACTGGCGCCAGGCTCACATGAGAATGTGCCGAGCCACATCGTGCTCGTGGAACACCAGATTGGGCAGGTAGCCGAGAGCCACGAAATATTCCCGGTCCCTTTCGACGCTGACGAAGACGGCTGTGCTTTCCAGTGGGCTGGCGCTGAGTTCCGTCGTCACCTTCACCCTTTCGCTGAGGCCAAGTTCCCGCATTAGATTTTCGAGCGCGATGATCTCCGTGAAGCCAGCCAGAAGCAGCGTGTCGGTTCCAACTGCAGAATTCACCTCGCTGACCAGCGTCTGGATGGCGACCATCAGGGGCAGCCCTTCGCGGAAGGGTCGGATCTCCGGGTGGTCAAGCATTCCGCCCCACATGAGGCGCGTATAGAGTTCATACGCCTTGAGGAAGTTCTTGCGCGCGGCCCAGAAGCGGAAGGCGACCGCCATGCGGTTGAGCGTGAAGATCCTGCACATCTCCTCATATTTGAGACGTGTCTCGGGCGTCAGGTTCAGGGCGCCGCGTCTGACCGCGGTATAGAGGAAATATTCAAGCCCTCCGCGATAGCGGTCCCAACTCGACATAACGTCGTTGGTGCCTTCCTGGGGCCGGTCGCGAACGATCGCCGAATTGCCGATGGAGCGATAGAACGGCCGCTGCAGGAAGGTGACTGCGCCTTGATCGAGGAAATGCGCAAGGAACGGGAACGGATAGAAGCATATATCGCGCGGAATCCAGGCCGAGCGCAGAGCCGACGCGCGGTATATCGCGATTTCCGGAAAGATATGGCGGTCGACTATATAGTGAAAGACCTCGGTAAAGCTGCCATGCGCAAACTTCCGGTCCTCCTCGACATGATAGAACGTCGTGATGTCGGTTTTGGCGACTTCGTCATACAGGAACCAGGGTGCATGAGCGCAGGTCACATCCTGGTTCTCATCGAGATATTTGACGGTTTCGGCCACCGCATCGGCAATCAGTATGTCGTCGTCCGCGAGATAGATGAGGTATTCGCCCCTGCCGAGGCGCAGGGCGCTCGTAACGTTGGCGTTGGCACCCGCATTGATCTCACGCTTGTAATAGCGGATCGGTAATCCGTGAGCGATGAACTCCTCGACAACCTGCTGGGTATTATCGGTGGAGGCATTATCGCAGATGACGATCTCGAAGGGAAAGTCGAACCTGTAATCATTCCCGCAATAGGTCAGCGCGTTTCTGAGATAGGCTTGGCGGTTGTATGTCGGGATGCAGATGCTGAGTTTGATGCCGGTCAAAGGGTGCTCTCCTGGCAGTAGCTTGCAAGCGCGACGTCGCGGTCACTGATGACGCTCGGCGTAAAGGGCCAGCCGATGGAGAAGGTGGGGTCGTTCCAGCGAACACCGCGGGCGAGTTCGGGCACATAGGCTTCCGACATCTGGTAGAAGAGCTCGCAGTCGTCCTCGAGCGTCAGGAAGCCATGCGCGCAGCCTGCGGGAATATAGAAGGCATTGTGGCTGGTCGCATCGAGTTCGACGGAGGCCCATTTGAGATAGGTTGGCGACTCCCGTCGCAGATCGAGCGCGACGTCGAAGACCCGGCCGCGCACAGCCCTTACCAGTTTCGCCTCCGGCTTCGGATCAGCCTGATAGTGCATGCCTCGCAAAGTTCCGCGCCGGTGGTTCTGGGAGAGGTTGCATTGCGGATAGACCGAGGCAAGCCCGTGCGTGGCAAAGCTTTTGGCGCAGAAGGTCCGCGCAAACATCCCGCGGTTGTCGGCGTGTACCTCGATTTCGACGACGAAGGCGCCCGCAACCGCGGTCGGCGCGAATCTCATCCGAGCACCGTCAATTCAGGCACGGCGACGGCAAATTGTCCGCCCCAGGTGGCGACCTTGCTGTTGCCGGAAACAACCTCGTTCTTGATGTTCCAGGGCAGGATAAGCACGTAGTCCGGCCTCGTCTCTTCCATCTTCTCCGGCGCATAGATCGGCAGCTTGCTGCCCGGCAGGTAATGGCCCTGCTTGTGCGGGTTGCGGTCGACGACATAGTCGATGAGATCTGTGCCGACGCCGCAGAAGTTCAGCAGCGTATTGCCCTTGGCGGCGGCGCCATAGGCGGCCACCCTCTTGCCGTTCCGCTTTGCCTCCTCGAGGAAGGAGAGCAGCCCTTCCTTGATCGGCGCGACGCGGCTTTGGAACGCCTCGTATATTTCCGTCCTGTCGAAGCCGGCGGCCTTTTCGTCGGCCTGCACCTTGGCCAGGCCAGCGCCTGTCGCGTGGGCGGTCGAGGTCGCGCGGCACGCGAGGATGCGCAGGCTGCCGCCATGAGTCGGCAGTTCCTCGACGTCGAACACCTTCAGGCCGTGAGCGGCCAAGACCTTTTCGACGGCGAGCAGCGAGAGATAGTAGAAATGTTCGTGATAGACGGTGTCGAACTGAATACTTTCCATCAGCCGCAGGAGATGCGGAAATTCGACGCTGACGACGCCATCCGGCTTCAGCACGGCCGAGAGCCCGCCGACGAAGTCGTTGATGTCGGGTACGTGAGCAAGCACATTGTTGCCGATGACCAAGTCGGCGGCGTGGCCGCGCGACACGAGATCGGCGGCGGTCGCCTTGCCGAAGAATCGTGCCTCCGTCGGAACGCCTATACCGCGCGCGACTTCGGCGACGTTTTCTGCCGGCTCGATGCCGAGCACCGGCACGCCGGCCTCGACGAAATGCTTCAGCAGGTAACCATCATTGCTCGCCACTTCGATGACTTGCGATGTCGCGCCAAGGCCAAAGCGCTCGCGGGCCATGATGGTGAAGCGGCGCGCATGCTCCACCCAGCTGTCGCTGTAGGAGGAGAAATAGGCGTAATGGCTGAAGATGTCCTCCGGCGGCACGAAGGCATCGGCCTGCACCAGCCAACATTGCGAGCACACGAAGGCGCGCAGCGGATAGGACGGCTCCGGCTGTGTGAGCTGCTCTGCCGTCAGATAGGCATTGGCGAGCGGGGTCGAGCCGAGATCGACGAAACGATGTTGCAACGGAGCGTCGCAAAATCGGCAATTGTGCGCTGTCATGATATGGCTTCCTCATAGGCCGTGATCTGACCGAGCGAGAAGGCGCGCATGTCTTCGCCCTCGCGGTTGGCCCGGTACCAGGCGGCAGTCCAGTCGATGGTCTGTTGCAGGCTGAGGCGCGGCCGCCAGCCGATGGTGTCGAACGCCAGCGCCGAACTCAGCGTCAGGGCCGGCGCTTCGGGCAGATGTTCGCCCGGCGCAAGCTGCCACACGTCTTCGACGCGGTGCGCACGCCCGAGCGCTTCGGCAAGTTCGGAAACGGTCGCGAAGCTCTCGGGATGCGGACCGAAATTCAAGGCATCGGGCAGCTTCCTGTCACCGCCGAGCGTCAGTGCTTCGGCGAAGGCGAGATAACCGCCCAATGGCTCCAGCACATGCTGCCAGGGACGGACCGCCTCGGGATAACGCAGCAGGATCGGCTGGTTGCTCTCGAAAGCGCGAATGAAATCCGGGATCAGCCGATCCTTCGACCAGTCGCCGCCGCCGATCACATTGCCGGCACGCACTGTGGCAACCTTGATATCGCGCCCCTTGAAGAAACTGTCGCGGTAGCTCTGGCAGACGAGTTCCGTGCAGGCCTTGGAGTTGCTGTAGGGATCCTTGCCGCCGAGTGTATCGGTCTCGATGAAGGGTATGCCGCTGCCGTTGTTGGCATAGACCTTGTCGGAGGTGATGACCAGCACGGTTTTGACAGAGGGCGCCTGCCTGACCGCGTCGAGAACATTCGCCGTTCCCATGACATTGGTCGAGAAGGTCTCGGCCGGGTTCTCATAAGAGCGCCGTACCAGTGCCTGCGCCGCCATATGAATGACGATCTCCGGCTCGAAGCCTTGAAAGACGCCAAGAAGTGCGCCGGCATCGCGGATATCGATGATATGGTGGTCGCGATCGTTCCAGGGCGCGAGTTTCCGATAGAGCGACGGTTCGGTCTCCGGCGCCAGCGAAACCGCGGCGACATCGGCGCCGAGGCGCTCCAGCCAAAGGGAGAGCCAGGATCCCTTGAAGCCCGTATGTCCGGTCAGGAAGACCCGCCGCCCTTTCCAGAAGTCCGTCAGGCCCATAGCTTCCACGGCGCCTTTCCGGAATTCCAGAGTTCCTCCAGATGGGTGCGCTCGCGAAGCGTATCCATTGGCTGCCAGAAGCCGTCATGCTTGAAGGCGGCAAGCTGATTGTTGGCGGCGAGCCATTCCAGCGGTCCGGCTTCCCAGATCGTGTCGTCGCTCGGGATGAGATCGATCACCGAGGGGTCGAGCACGAAGAAGCCGCCATTGATACGCTGGCCGTCGCCTCGCGGTTTCTCCACGAAGGAGGTGATGAACTGACCCTCGATATTCGTGGCGCCGTAACGTCCGGGCGGGGTTACCGCGCACATCGTCGCCTTCAGACCATGATCGCGATGGAAGGCGACTTCGGCCGCGATGTCGATGTCGCCGACACCGTCGCCATAAGTCATGCAGAAGGGTTCGCCTGGTGTGAGATGCTCGCGAATGCGCCCCAGACGGCCGCCGGTCATCGAATGCATGCCGGTATCGACCACGGTCACGCGCCAATCCGGTCGTTTGCCGCCGTGGTAGTTGATGCTGTTGGCTCCGAGGTCGACGGTGATGTCGCTGTGATGCAGAACAAGGTTTACGAAGTATTCCTTGATCATGTAGCCCTTGTAGCCGGCGCAGATGATGAAATCGTTGAGGCCGTGGTGGGCATAGATGTTCATGATATGCCAGAGGATCGGCATGCCGCCGATTTCAACCAGGGGCTTGGGCCGCACGCTGGTCTCTTCGGCAAGACGCGAGCCAAGGCCACCGGCGAGAATTACAACTTTCATCCCAGGTGAACTCCAGAGTGTCCAGCAATCGGCTTTCCGCGAAAGTTCGCTGAGACCCCGACAGGCGGGATGACTCTCCTCGGGCGGAAAGGCCGGATGTTTATCCTTCTCTCGGTATCCGATTTCGTTCTTGTGCGAGGCTTGCGGAGGGATTGGACGGGGAGCGGCGCTTTCCGCAAAGCCATGCATTGAGCAATGGAACAGCTGAGCCGGCCGCACCAGTCACGTAAGTCGTTGCCGGGGGATCAGAAGAAAATGGCTCTGTCGAGCAACAAAGCCGCTTTCCATCTTGCCCGGCACGCTCCTTGCATTATTACTAATATTCTAATCCTTGGGGAGAAAGTGCAATGCAATGGAACACATCGGCGGATTTTTCGCCTCTTGTTCTCTTTCTTGGCGCCCGGCACCAGCGTAGGATCGTGAGAACGCTCCGCGACGCAGCCGAGGTTTTAATGACGGAATGGCCGCTTGAGGATGGAGAGGAGTACGTCGCGGCCGTGAAGGCTTGCGCTGATGCCATTACGGGGCAAGCGGGGACGGATCAGCTTAGGGATTTGCTATTGAGCGCCGCCAGGGAGGCTGGCATCGCCGTTTTGTCGGTGATTCCCGACAGCGGTCAAACAACGCCGCACATGGCGGCGTAGAGGCCATTTTTTACCTCATCAAGCATCTCCTAAGAGCTGTAGACACTTGTTTGAGCTATAGGATTGTTATTCAGCGCCAGCATCGACGAACCATTTCGAATTCGTCAAGTATAGATAATATCTGCCGCACGTAATCGGTGGCGGTCCATTTGCGAGCTCGTATATGACCCTTCTCTATCATCTGCTGGCGCAGATCAGGCTTCTGCAGTAACTGTTGAACCGCAGCAGCGATTGATTCCGGCGCCAAGGCGTCGACGTAGAGTGCGGCGTCCTCCAATTGTTCGCAGGCCCCGTCATAATTCGAGACAATTACCGGGCATCCAAGGGCAAAGGCTTCCAGGGGCGGCAAATTATCCGGTCCGAACTGGCTTGCATAAGTCAGTGCGAACGCTCCCTGATAGAGTGCGATTAGATCCTCACGGGCGACAAAACCGAGGAACAGCACCTGTTTTTCTATACCAAGGTTGCGCGCCAGCGAGCGCAGGTGCTCAAGATTGCCGTGATCGGACCCCACCAAGGCAAGCTGGAAAGGCTCCGCCTCTCCGTCATTGATCAAGCGTAACGCGTGCAGTAGGTTGGCGTGGTTCTTGTGTGCCCAGAATTGCGCTGGATAGTACAGATATCGGCCGGTAATTCCCAAAGCCTGGAGCCGGGACGGCGTGTCGATCTGCGGAGGATTGAAGCAAAAGCTAGGCGTTGGCAGGGGAATAACACGGATACGCTTTGCCGGAACACGGTAGAAATTTTCGATTTCGCGCCGGCCTTCTTCGGTGCCGGTAATCACATAAGCAGCACGCCTGATATAGCGGCTAAAGAACTCCTCACGTATATCCCACAATCCGCCCAGGCTGACTTCGGGAAAAAACGGCTGCAGCCTGTGCTGAAGGTCGAAGACGGTGGTAATGTAAGGCACGTCGAAAGCTTCATGCTCATAGTGCCCGATCGACCAGGTGAACTCGATATCATTCCGCGCCAGGACCGCCGCGGCACGGCTGAGCTGAGGCCCATTTTCAAGCGCTCCTTTGTCTTTTCCCAGCACGCGCCGCAAGAAGCGCTTGGCGCGCCGGCGTGGCGTGAGCGGCGGCTCGGGAGCGGCCATGGGAGAAATATGAACGTTGGAAGGACGGCCCGGAAGGGCGGAAAAATCCCCTTGCTTATCGTGTTCGCAAATCACGTGGAATTCGTGACGTGACTCCGCCGCCAGTTCCAGAAAGGATCTGAAGATATCCTGCTGATAAGTAAATACGCCGCCAGAGTGCGGAGAAGGATCATTGAAAAAAAAGCCGACCTTCAAACTGCGCTCCGTTACTGGCTTTGGTGCGCAGCCGTCGGCCTGTCCGACATTTTCCGCACAACATAAGTCATGTTCCAGTCGTCCTTAGACACTGCTTTTTCCGGCTGCATAAAGGGGCATCGCAGAAGAACTTCGAAACCGAGCGCTGTCAGCAAGTCGACCATTTCCTGCGGAAAATAAAACCGCACGTGATGGTTCTCGCTGAAATGCTTCACGGTCCCATCGGCATACTCGACCCTGAATTCGAACTTGACGACGGCTTGTTGTGCAATCTCATCGAGGGTCGTACGGGAAACGCGCTCCACCTTGCGTTTATCGTCCGCCTCGTGCCTCACCTTGTGGGGGGAATATTGCGGCAGCACCGCCGCGCCGTTCCACACATCGAAAATGAAAATGCCGCCCGGGGCCATTTTCTGCGCGACATTCCTCAAGGTCAGTTCAAAATCGGCAAAATGGGTGAGATAGCCCAGTGCCGCAAACATGGCCAGAACGACGTCGAAAGAACCCGGGATTGTATCAGCAGTCTGAAACGAACACTCGTGAAACCGGACATCGAGCCCGCGATCCCTGGCGCTGTTGCGCGCCACCGCCACCATCCCCGATGAGATGTCGCTGCCTTCGACAACATAGCCCCCGGCCGCCAGTTCCATGGCATGACGACCTGTACCACAGGCCAGATCCAGAACCCGAATAGGCGCATCATTTTGACGCGGCGCGTATTGCTCAATCAGAGCCGCGACAAAACCAGCCTCACCAGCATAGTCCTTGTCCCGGTATATAAGATCATAGATCGCGGAGTATTCGCCGAACGGAATCGGCTCTTGTTCTTTCCCTGTCACGGCGCAAAAACACTCATTGGTCCAATGCTTCGATCAGGCTCTGGCAGACGTAATCGATGTCGTCATCAGAAATCGCAGGGCCGCTCGGCAGATAAAAGCCCCGCAGGCCGAGGTCGTTCGCGACCGGGCATTCATCGGCGCTGGTCCAGCCGCGATTGATAAAAATCTCCTGCATGTTGTAAGGCAGGAAATTCTCGCGGCTCTCGATGCCCTTTTGTGCCAGCGCACGCATCACTTCTGCGCGCCGCCCCGCGTTGCGTCCGCTGACGAGCACCATGTACATCCAGTGAACATTGCGGGCATAAGGCTTTTCCACCGGCAACTGCAGGTCGTCGCGCCCGCGCAGGCGCTGCGTGTACTTATTTGCAATGCTTCGCTTGGCATCGATGATCTGTTCGATCTTGCCGAACTGGGCATGCCCGATCGCTGCCTGCAGATTGGTCATCCGGAAGTTGTATCCGATGTCCTTATGCATAAATTTGTTCTTGTCACCGAACGCCAATCCCTTGAGATTACGGGCGCGGTCAGCCCACCCGGCGTTATTGAGTGTCAGCATCCCGCCTTCACCTGTTGTGATCACCTTGTTGGCGTAGAAGCTGAAGCAGCCGATGTCGCCGATACCGCCGACCTTGCGGCCTTTGTACAGGGCGCCATGAGCCTCGGCACAGTCCTCGATGACGTACAGATTGTGCTCGCGGGCAACCTGCATGACGGGATCCATGTCGACCGGGTGACCAAACAGATGCACCACCAGAATGGCTTTGGTCTTCGAGGTGATCTTTGCGCGTAACAGCGCCGGATCGAGGTTCAAAGTATCGGCTTCGGAGTCAATCGGGACAGGATGCGCCCCCTGGTACAGCACCGCGAAAAACGTTGCCATATTGGTCAGCGAGGCCACCAGCACCTCGTCGCCGCGACCGATCGACAGGGTTGCCAGCGCCAGGTGAAGCGCGGTGGTTCCGCTGGACACCGATACCCCATGAGCACAGTCGCAATAGGCGGCGAATTCCTGCTCGAACGTTGACAGGTAGTCGCCGAAGAAACCCGAGATGGCGCCTTGGGCCAAGGCCGCGTTGACATGATGGGTTTCCTCCGGCCCCAGCAATGGCTGCGAGACGGGCACGCGACGTACGGATGCGGAGGAATCCTGGCGCAGGGATTGTGTTGACATGGCTCAGATACCGGTTGCCAGGGGAACGTCGAGACGGAATGTATCGCTTTCGTATTCCTTACCGCCACGCGGTCCCCTGGTAAAGACGAGCAGATCAGCATCATCCAAGCCTACAAGAGCATGGCGCACATGGGGCTTCGTAACGAAGAGTTCGCCCGGATTCATCACAATCTCAACAACCGGCTCGCCGGGCAACTGACTGACCAACTTGATGCGGCCCGATATCACATAGTTCCACTGGGTGGTTTGCTCGTGATAGTGGTTGCCGCGTACAGCGCCTTTGGAAAAGGTGATGCGCGTAATTGCGTTGATCGTCTCGTTTTCGAGAAGATCGGTGATTTCGCCGCGAGCATCCTTGAATGCGGGGGCCAGGGAGATTTTCTCCATTACGTGCTCCTTAAGAACAGTCAGTCGACGATTTTGGGGAAGGGAATCGGGATAATGAATTTGCCTCCCCGGCGCCGGAATTCGTGCAGGTTTCCGATGATCTCCTCGGCAAAATTCCAGGCCAAGAGCAATGCATAATCAGGCTGACGGTTGAGCAGTTCTTCGTCGGATACCACGGGAATGTGGGCGCCCGGGGTATAACGGCCAATTTTCAGCTTCGACTTCTCCGTGACGAAATCCAGTATGTCGGCGTCAAGCCCGCAGTAATTGAGCAGCGTCATACCCTTTGCGGGGGCGCTGACGGCGGCGATCCGCTTGCCCTGATGCTTGAGGGAATGAAGCAGCCAGGTCAGTTCGTCCTTGTTGCGCCGGACTGCAGCGGCAAACTCGGCCAGTTTTTCGTGGCTGTATATGCCCATTTCCACTTCTTGTTGCGCCATCCGTTCTGCGTCTGACGAAGCAGGCCACATGCCGGTCCGGCCCACATGCACACGGAAAGAGCCGCCATGAATATCGCGCTCCTCGATATGAAATATTTCCATGTCGTGCTTGCGGAAAAAGGCCAGCAGAGGTTTGACCGACAGGTACGAGAGATGCTCGTGATATATCGTGTCGTATTCGTTGTGCTTGAGCAGATTGACGAAATACGGCGCTTCAAAAATGAACACGCCTTTTTCGCTAAGCAATTCCTTGACGCTGGAGATAAAGCGATCAAGGTCATCCACATGGGCAAATACGTTGGTTGCGGTAACCACCGATGCGTGACCTTTGTCGGCGACGATCGTGCGAGCGGTGTCTTCATTGAAGAAATCGCAGATCGTGTCGATCCCATTTGCCTGGGCGATCAGGACGATGTTGGCTGCAGGGTCGACGCCCTGCACCCGCAAGCCTTGGCTTTGGAAAGCTCCCAGCAACACGCCCACATTGCTGCCGATATCGACCGCCAAATCCTCTGGTCCTAGCTTAAGGCGTTCAACGACGCTGGCAGCGAACTCCGACCAGTGTGCTTGACCGGTACGGGTGGTGGACGACTCATAAGGATAGTCGTTTCGATATAAGACTTCTGGAGAGACGACATGACTCAACTGGGCCAAGCCACAATCGTCACACATCATTACCTGCAAGGGATAATAAACGTCCGGCTCACGCGCCTGATCCCTGCGCCGGAATTGGTCGGCTGGAGGTGTAAAACCCAAGTCGAGAAATTTATGCAACTTGGTGCTGCCACACATACGACAATTCATGGGTGATATCCCTTTATTTCTGTAGCCTGAACCCAACTGGGGACGCACTCTGTTGACGGCAGACCGCTGGATTCAATTGATCAAGGGTTTGCGAAATCGGTGTACTAACTATTGAACGGACGATGCCAATGCAACGACGTTTTTCCGATCCGAACGGCGTTACGGTGTTGATCTCGCCGAAAATCGACCACCTTTGCAATATTCGCCTGCGACGCATCGTCGGCACGAGACTATCTGACGCCTCGGAGATCGACTTGGAGCGGTCGAGCTGCGGATAATGACGGGATCGCGGATATCAGCATTCGGCTGAAGATTGCGCCGGTGCTGGCGGAAACAACGACGCAAAGTCCACTCTGGGAAATTCGTCCAATTCGCCGCCGGCAGTCGCGTTGAAAATACGAATGCCATGATGCTGGGCGATCTGCTTGATCGACCGGTACTGCTCCCACAGGCGCGCCAATCCCACGAACTCCGCATACCAGGAAGTGGGCTTGCCGCCGGCATCGACGGTACTGTCCTTGCCGCGCAAAACCGTTGGCTCGAAGGAATACTTGTATTCAGCGGTGCGGAAGTGGTCGTGGTCGGTGCCAAGAAGATATATTTCCGAAAACCCCATATACATAGCGATCATCAAACCCATGACCGGCACCGACTGAACGGCGGGTATGCGGGATGCGATGTCCGGAATCTCATCTGTCGGATATTCGGAAAAGCCGCCCGAGAAAACCGTATATCGTACCTGGCGGCCGGCGAAGAGCTTCTCCTCGCGCGCGACGGCCTCTTCCGTGTGATTGAGAAAAAGCACCGCGTGGCCGAGTTTCTGGTGCATTTCGCGAAACCAGGCAACAACATCGGCTCGGGACATCAAACCGTAGGTAATCTGCGGCACGCAATGATATGCGGGCGCGATTTCTGCATAATCGGAATGTAGATAACCACTGGATACCGAAATCACATGCTCGGACTTGAGTACGCGGATGTCCTGCTGCTTTATGCTTGGTCCGTTGGCAAGTATGAAGCAACGCTGGCCGGCGTGCCGATTGCGCAGCTGCACATTCTGCGCGGCTAGCGCCAACGGTGCAGCCAAGCGCTTCAGTTCTTCTCGAGCGTGCTTTTTGGCGAGAAACGCGCTACGCAGACTGCTGTATAAAATTCTGATTATCGATGTCATTCGTTTCAAGCGAAGTCGAGAGCTGCCTATTTACGCACTGTATTGCTGACTGGCGATGGCCGGAAAAATCTGCATCGAGAATAGTCGCGATTATAGCGATCCAGAGCCGACAGCAAAACGAAACAGGGAAACCCGTGCGTCGCTATGTTTCGGGAGCTTCTCTTGGCTTTGGGCGAGCCGGCATCGACTTGTCTGCTGTCAACAAATGTTCAAATGCACCGAAATTGCGGAGAATAGCAGAAGAGCACTTGAGAGCAGGGTTTTGCGGTGTTCAAAACCGCCTGGAACGGCGGCCTGAAATTGGGAATGGTGCCCAGAAGAGGACTCGAACCTCCACGCCTCGCGGCACAGGTACCTGAAACCTGCGCGTCTACCAATTCCGCCATCTGGGCGACGGAGAGCGATGTAAGGGGGTGGCTCGTGACTGTCAACTGGGTTTTTGAAGTTTTCCTGACAGTCGGCAAAAAACTGCCGATCACATGCGAAAGAGCCGCCGGAGGATGGGCATAGCGCTTCGCTCGCGACGCCCTATATGGAGGGAGTATCGAAAGGAATGCCTCATGGCTGCTGCCCGCACGCTTCTGTTCGCCGGTCTTCTCGCCGTTTTCGCGCCTGCCATGGCCAGCGCTGATTCGCCGAAGCCGGGTCTCGGGCCGGTCAACACGGGGTCGACGCTCTGCGATTTCCGCGGCTGCTTCGGTTTCGGGCCGCAGCAATGGCATCGGCCCGCCTATGTCCAACCGAATTACCGTCCGCGTGGCGCCGGGCCGACCTATTATCTGCCGGGTGCGGCCGGGCGGCCGCAACTGACCTATGATCCGCCGCCGGTGCGCCGCGCACAGCCGGCGACGCGCGATATGAACAAGCATATCGCCTGGTGCACCAACGAATACCGCTCCTACAATCCGCGGACGGATCACTTCCTCACCTATGAGGGCGTCTACCGGGTCTGCCGGTCGCCCTATCGCTGAGATCAGCTCTCGAGCGAGGCGCGGTCGACATGGCCGAGATCGCGGCCGGGCTCGACGATGTCGCGAACCCGCTGCTTCAGCTCTTTCGGCCCGGGAAAGCCGCCGTCGCGCTTGCGCTCCCAGATAAGGTCGCCGTTGACGCGGATTTCGAAATTGCCGCCGGTGCCGGGGATCAGCGCCACCTCACCGAGGCTGTCGGAAAAGGTGTGCAGCAGCTCCTGCGCCATCCAGGCGGAGCGCAGCAGCCAATTGCACTGGGTGCAGTAGAGAATCGAGACGCGGGCTTTTTCGGTCATGGCGATTTCCTTTCGTTCCTGCAGGTTTAAGCCTTGCCGCCGGCGTGCGCAATCGACCTTGCACAAGCGTCTTGCGCGCTGCATCCGGGCATGATCTCCTCCCGCCATCGGCCAGATCGGGAAAAGCCATGCGAGTCGCAGTCGTCGAAAATATGAGAAATACCGGGCTCGGCGCGCTTGCCAGAGCGCTCGAGGAGGCGGAAGCGGAAATCGAGTGGTTCCGCGTGTGGCGGGACGGCAATCTGCCGCAAGATATATCCAGCCATGACGCGCTCGTCGTTCTCGGCGGCGAACAGAGCGCGCTGGATGACGAGACGCACCCCTATCTGCCGGAACTCGTGCGGCTAACGCGCCGCTTCGGCGATGCCGGCAAAGCCGTGCTCGGCATCTGCCTCGGCAGCCAAATCCTCGCTCGCGCCTATGGCGCCGACAATCTGCTGGATGCCGCTCGTGAATTCGGCTGGCACAGCATTGGCGTCACGGGTGAAGGCCGGTCCGATCCGCTGCTGTCCGATGTGGGGGGCGAATTCACCATCTTTCAATGGCACGCCGACACATTTTCCTTGCCCGAAGGTGCGGTGTGTCTTGCGACGAGCTCCGTCGCCGCGAACCAGGCCTTCCGCATCGGCCGCGCCGTCTACGGCACGCAGTTTCACTTCGAGGCCGACACTGAGGTCGTCAGGCAGTGGAAAGACGAATTCGCCGGCACGATCGAGCGTATCGCTCCCGGTTGGCTGGAGAATTATGACGAATTGGCAGCGCGCCATGGCGCCGGCGCCGATGCCGCAGGCCGTGCCATAGCGCGCGCCTGGGTCAGCCTCATCGAGCGGCAAGAGGCCGGACTGCTGTCGCAGGCGAGCGCGTGACGAACGAGACGATGCCGGTCAGCGAACGCGGAAAGATGGCGGCCGGGGAATGGTATTGCTGCCTCGACGACGAACTCGATCGCCTGCGCCAGCAGGCGCGCGTGGCCGTCCACGCCCACAACACCCTGCCGCCCGACGAGCGCGGCGCCGCAGCGCCTGCCTTGAGGGCGCTCTTTGCGCAGGCTGCGCCCGATATCTTCATTGAAGCGCCGTTTCATTGCTCTTACGGTATCAACATCGTTCTTGGCGAGCGCGTCTATTTCAATGCCGGCTGCACCATTCTCGATTCCGGCCGGGTGACGATTGGCGATCGCAGCATGCTCGGTCCGGGCGTACAGATTTATTGCGCCGAGCATCACAGGGATCTTCCCCTCCGCGGCGCGGGCATCGAGGTCGCCCGGCCGGTCACGATCGGCAGCGACGTCTGGATCGGCGGCGGTGCCATCATCCTCGGCGGCGTGGCGATCGGCGATGGCGCGATCGTCGGCGCGGGTGCGGTCGTGACGAAGGATGTGCCAGCGGGCGCAACTGTAGTCGGCAATCCCGCGCGCCCAATAAGCCGCCTCTGAGCTTCGTAGCCGCGGGCTCCCTCGACAATGGCACCGGCTCCGCTAGATCAGGTGGCGGAAGGGGAGAGTCATGATGACAGCAAAGAACTTACCCATGGAAGGCGGCTGCCGCTGCGGCCGGGTGCGATTGAAGATCAGCGCGCCGCCGCTGCTGACTATGGCCTGCCATTGCACGGGCTGCCAGAGGATGACCGCGAGCGCCTATTCGCTGAGTGCCGCCATCCCCAGCGAAGGTTTCGAGGTGACGAAGGGCGAACCGGTCATCGGCGGTCTGCACGGCACGACGAAACACTACTTCTGCCCGCATTGCATGAGCTGGATGTTCACCCGTCCGGAAGGCATGGACTGGTTCGTCAACCTGCGCGTCACCATGCTCGATGACCCCAGCTGGTTCGCGCCTTTCATCGAAACATGGACGAGCGAGAAGCTGGCCTTTGCTGAGACCGGCGCGGTGCACAGCTACGCGGCACTGCCGGAGATGGCGGCCTATGAGGGGTTGGTGAAGGAGTATATGGGCAGGGGATGAGTCAAAACTGCCTGTATTTCGCGAACGGCAGGCCATGCTTCGCGACATACTCATTTTGCTCCGCGATCGCCTCGGCATTTTCAATTCGCCAAAGTCTTTCGCGTTCTTCTCTGTCTCCTTGGACGACTGATAGAGCGTGACCGCGTCTCCTCCGTCATGCTCGGGCCTGTCCCGAGCATCTGCAGCCGGTTGATAGGTTCGTAGATCCTCGGCACAAGGCCGAGGATGACGGAGAAAAAGAGCGAGGCTTTTCTACAAACCAAGGAGACTCAGGCCTCTTCGTCAAAGAGAGGCCCTGCGAAAGCCTATTCGTCGCCCATCTTCAACGCGGCGATGAAGGCTTCCTGCGGAATCTCGACCTTGCCAAACTGGCGCATGCGCTTCTTGCCGGCCTTCTGCTTGTCGAGCAGCTTGCGTTTGCGGGTGGCGTCGCCGCCGTAGCATTTCGCGGTCACGTCCTTGCGCAGCGCCGAGATCGTCTCGCGGGCGATGACGTTGCCGCCGATCGCGGCCTGGATCGGGATCTTGAACATGTGCTTCGGGATCAGTTCCTTGAGCTTTTCGCACATGTCGCGGCCGCGCTTTTCAGCGGCGGTGCGGTGCACCATCATCGACAGCGCGTCGACCGGCTCGCCGTTGACGAGGATCGACATCTTCACGAGGTTGCCCTCGCGGTGGTCGGTGAGCGTGTAATCGAAGGAGGCATAGCCCTTCGAGATCGACTTCAGCCGGTCGTAGAAATCGAAGACGACTTCGTTGAGCGGCAGGTCGTAGGTCAGCATCGCACGCGTGCCGACATAGGTGAGTTCGATCTGGATGCCGCGCCGGTCCTGGCAGAGCTTCAGGATGCCGCCGAGATAATCGTCGGGTGTGAGGATCGTCGCGCGGATCCACGGCTCGTGGATTTCGGAGATCTTGACGACGTCGGGCATATCGGCCGGATTGTGCAGCTCGCGCTCCGTGCCGTCGGTCATGAACATCTTGTAGACGACGGAAGGGGCGGTGGCGATGAGGTCGAGGTCGAACTCGCGCTCCAGCCGCTCCTGGATGATTTCGAGATGCAACAAGCCGAGGAAGCCGCAGCGGAAGCCGAAGCCGAGCGCGGCCGAGGATTCCATTTCGAAGGAGAAGGAGGCGTCGTTGAGACGCAGCTTGCCCATGGCGGCGCGCAGGTCCTCGAAATCGGCGGCATCGACCGGGAAGAGGCCGCAGAAGACCACCGGCTGCGCCGGCTTGAAGCCCGGCAAGGCTTGCGCCGTCGGCCGCTTATCCTCGGTGATCGTGTCGCCGACGCGGGTATCGGCCACTTCCTTGATCGAGGCGGTGATGAAGCCGATCTCGCCGGGGCCGAGACTGTCGACATTGACCATTTTCGGCGTCAGCACACCGACGCGTTCCACCTGGTATTTAGCATCCGTGCCCATCATGCGGATCGTCTGGCCCTTGGTCAGCACGCCGTCGATGATGCGCACCAGAACCATGACGCCGAGATAGGTGTCGTACCAGCTGTCGACGAGAAGCGCCTTCAGCGGCGCCTTTTCGCCGCCCGGGCTTTTCGGCGCCGGCAGCTTGTTGACGATCGCCTCCAGCACGTCGGGAATGCCGAGGCCTGTTTTGGCCGAGATCAGCACCGCCTCCGAAGCGTCGATGCCGATCACTTCCTCGATCTGTTCCTTGATGCGGTCGGGTTCGGCGGCCGGCAGGTCGATCTTGTTGAGCACGGTGACGAGCTCGTGATTGTTGTCGATCGCCTGATAGACGTTGGCAAGCGTCTGTGCTTCCACACCTTGTGAAGCGTCGACGACGAGCAGCGAGCCCTCGCAGGCCGATAGCGACCGCGAGACTTCATAGGCGAAGTCGACGTGGCCGGGCGTGTCGATCAGGTTGAGAATGTATTTCTCGCCATTGTCGGCCTGATAGTGCAGGCGCACGGTCTGGGCCTTGATGGTGATGCCGCGCTCGCGCTCGATATCCATATTGTCGAGCACCTGCTCGGACATTTCGCGCTCTGCAAGGCCGCCTGTCGTTTGGATCAGGCGGTCGGCCAGCGTCGATTTGCCGTGGTCGATATGGGCCACGATCGAGAAGTTGCGGATATGGGACAGCGGAGTGGTCGAATTGGTGCTCATGCGCGCCATATAGCAGCGCCGCCCTCGGCCGCAAAGCGGTAATTATCCCGCCGTTTACGCTATTTTACGGGGCGGTCGAGCGCGTCTCAGACCGGCCAGGTCTCCAGCCGCCAGGCGGAATCCCAGAACATCCATTCATATTGCGAGGCGCGCACGAAGACATCGGTCATCTCTACGCGTTCCGCCGGCGAGGCGGCGCGGGCGGCGATGTCGGTCAGCGCGATCACCTCGCGGGCGCCGGCGGCAAATTGCGGATCGCCATAGGTGTTGATCCAGGCCTGGAAGGCATTGCCCTCGACAACAGGCCGGTTCTTGATCGCCTCGCCGACGTGCCAGTAGATCCAAAAGCAGGGCAGAATGGCGGAAAGCGCCACCGCGTAGGAGCGGTGATAGGCGGTGGCCAGCAGAAAATTGGTGTAGGCAAAGCAGGTGGGCGACGGCTCGGCCGAGGTCACATCCGCGGCCGTGATGCCGAACTGGGTGAGGAAGCCAGCATGCAGGCCCTGCTCGACGGTGATCGCCTTCTGCGCCGAGCCGAGAAAACGCAGCACCTGCGCATTGTCGGGCGCTTTGGCCGCGACGATGGCCAGGCATCGCGCATAGTGCTTGAGATAAAGCGCGTCCTGCAGGATGTAGTGGCGAAAGATTTCCGGCGGAAGCGTGCCGTCGGAGAGGCGCGTCAGAAGCGGCAGCGCCTCGATCTCGGCCATGACGGGCGCAATCCTGTCCCAGGCGGCGGCCGTGAAGCTTCCCGTCAGTTCCGTGCTCTGCGTGCTGGCGTCCATTATTCCCTCCATCGATCGCGCTGACATATACCGGCGAGGCTGCGGCGAAAGCAAGTTGCGTGCGCGCCGCTCATTGACTTGATTCCATCATTAGATCATGTAATTCTCTTATAATAGAATCGCGGATGGGACGATGGAGCAGCAACTCGAACAGGCGATCGGCATTCGCATCCGCACGCTGCGGCTGGAAAAGGACTTGACGCTGGAGGATCTCGCCGCGGCTTCCGGCGTGAGCCGCGCAATGATTTCGCGGATCGAACGGGCCGAGGCGAGCCCGACGGCCTCGCTGCTGGCAAGGATCTGCGCCGCGCTCGGCCAGTCGCTCTCCGCCTTCTTCGCGGAGGAGGGGGAGCAGGCCTCGCCGCTTGCCCGCCGGCAGGAGCAGCAGGTCTGGCGCGATCCGGAAACCGGCTATCTCAGGCGGTCGGTCTCGGCGCCGGGCACGGCCTCCGATGTCGATATCGTCGAGGTCGAATTTCCCGCCGGCGCCCGCGTCAGCTTTCCCCCGCATGCGGCATCCGACGGCATGACGCAGCATATCTGGCTGTTCGACGGTGAGCTGGAGATGACGGCGGGCGAAACCGTTTACCGGCTGCGCCCCGGCGACTGCCTCTTCATGCCGGTCGGCGAGGGCCATGTCTTTCACAATCCCGGCAACGCGCCGGCGCGTTATTGCGTCGTGCTCGATCGCGGCGGCCGATAACGATATTCACTTCAGGAGAAGCATATGCCCGACATTCGTGCCCTTTCCGCCGAGGAGGCCCGCGCCGCCATCGCCGATCTTGCGGACGTGCTCGCCGATTGCGTCGCCGGCGGCGCCTCCGTCGGCTTCATGCAGCCCTATGGGCCCGACGATGCCGAACCCTACTGGCGTGATGTCGCCGATGCGGTCGGGGCGGGCGTCAGCCTGCTTCTGGTCGCCGAACTGGAAGGCAGGATCGTCGGAACGGTGCAGGTGGGGTCGGCGCAGATGCCGAACCAGCCGCATCGCGGCGATCTGAAGAAACTGCTGGTGCATCGCTCCGCCCGCGGGCGCGGCGTCGCCCGGCTGCTGATGGAGGCTGCCGAACGCGAGGCGGCAAAGCACGGCAAGACCCTGCTCGTGCTCGACACGGCAACCGGCAGCGATGCCGAAGCGATCTATCCGCGTCTCGGCTGGCAACGCGTCGGCGTCATTCCCGACTATGCGCTGTGGCCGCAAGGCGGCTATTGCGACACCACCCTGTTTTACAAGCGGCTCGCCTGATTGCCCCGGTCCTGCTCAATCCGGCCTCATTCAAGCCCGCCTGCCGAAAACCGGAAGTGCACCGCCCAATGTGGCACCGGCCGTCCATTGCGCGGCATGCCAGCCGAACTGCCGCGCCGCTTCGATATTTTCGGCCATATCGTCGATAAAGGCGATGTCGCCGGGCGGCACGCCGGCGCGTGCGGTCGCCAGGCGGAAAAAGTCCGGCGAAGGTTTGCGGTGTCCAAGGGCGGCGGAATAGATGATGTCGTCGACATGCGCGCCAAGGCCGGCCTCTTCCATCAGGCAGCGCGCGCGCCTGTGCTCCTGGTTGGTCGCCAGGAACAGCGCGACACCGCTTTGCCGGATAGTCCCAAGCTCTTCCAGAAGATTGAGATCGAGGTGGGAATCGTTTTCGAACCAATAGTCGATCAGCGTTGCCGCACTGAGATGGGGCGCGATCTTTGCAAGCACGGCGGAAAGCCGCGGCTCCAACGCCTCGCGGCCGATGACGATGTCGTTCCAACAGGTCTGGAAGAAGGCCTGCTGCAGCAAGTCGGGTCGCAAGCCGAGATCGCGCTCGAGATAGGTGAAGTGCGGCAGGCCATCGGCCGGTCGGCCATGAATGAGCACACCGTCGACATCGACCATCAGCACTTTCATGCGGAAAATTTCCTCGTTCTGAAAACATCGGCGAAGGTCGCGTCATTTAGCTCGGCGATCAAGCCGACACACTGCTTTTTCGTTGGGGCGAAGCCGTGTAAATCTCGATTTACAATCAGGAGCAGAATCTGCAATGCGCGTCATCTATTCCGAAGACCATAAGCTGCGCGATGCCAGGACCGAGCTCTATGCCGGTCAGCTGGTGACCCCCTTCGAGGCGCCTTTCCGGGCCGAATGGATCCTGGCGGCGGTGAAGGAGGCGGGCTTTGCCGATGTCGTCGCACCCGATGCGCACGGGCTGGAAACGGCCAGGAAGGTGCATGACCCCGCCTATCTCGATTTTCTCGCCACCATCTGGGACCGCTGGGTGGCTGCCGGCTTCGAAGGCGAGGCGATCGCCAACTCCTTCCCGGTGCGCCGCACCAGCCAGCGCGTGCCCGACAATATCGTCGGGGCGATCGGCCATTACGCCAACGCCGCCGACACCTCGATCACCAAGGGCTCCTACGCGGCGGCGATCGCCTCGATGCGCTGCGCCATAACGGGCGCCGACTGGCTGGCTGAGGGCCATCGTTTCGCCTTCGCGCTTTGCCGCCCGCCCGGTCACCATGCCGGCATCGACCTCTTCGGCGGCTATTGTTTCATCAACAATGCGGGGGTCGCGGCCCAGCGTCTCATTGATCATGGTGCAAAGAAGATCGCCGTGCTCGATGTCGATTTCCATCATGGCAACGGCACGCAGGATCTCTTCTATCACAGAGGTGATGTCTTCACCGCCTCGCTGCATGGCGATCCCATCCATGCCTTTCCTTATTTTCTCGGCCATGCCGACGAAGAGGGTGAGGCCGAGGGCATTGGCGCCAATCGCAACTATCCGATGCCGCCCGGCACGCCTTGGGACGCCTGGTCTGCGGCCCTTGCCGATGCGCTTGCCCGCATCAAGACCTTCGGCGCGGAAGCGATCGTCGTGGCGCTCGGCGTCGACACGTTCGAACGCGATCCGATCTCCTTCTTCCGCCTCACCGCCGATGATTTCACCCGCATGGGCGCAATGATCGCATCCACCGGGCTGCCCGTGCTTGCCTGCATGGAAGGCGGCTACGGCGTGCCCGAGATCGGGCTCAACGTCGTCAACGTCCTCAAAGGCCTGGAAGGCTGATCCACCGATGACCGACGAAACCGTTCCATCCGATATCCCGACTCCGCGCATGCTGAGCTGGGCGCGCAATTCCACGATCTATCGCCTCGAACGGCGGATGATGACGGAAAAACAGCTCTTCGGTGCCATCAGCCGCAAGGCGAAGGAGAAGTTCGAGGATATCAGCGAGGCGCAACTCAAGGCCGTCGCCGATGCCGCAGTCAAATTCGCCTATGACAATATGGCTCTCGACGATGGTGCCTATGCCGAAATCAGCACGCGCTCCGCCGTGCGCGGCGGCAAATCGAAACGTGTTATCGGGCAGAAGCTTGTGGCCAAAGGTGTCTCCAGTGACAAGGTCGAGGCTGCGCTTGGAGAAGCGAATGACCTCTATGCCGCGACGATATTTGCCCGCAAACGCGCCTTCGGCCCTTTCCGTCGCGTCGAACTCGACGACAAGCGGAAGGCAAAGGAACTTTCCGCCTTCGCCCGCAACGGTTTCAGCTTCGAGATCGGTAGGAAGGTCTTCGAAATGAGTTTTGAGGACGCCGAAGAAGTCATCTTCGCTGGCCGCTGATGCATAAGGCCTTTTGCTGCCTCGATCAGAAGTTTGAATTTGTCGCTCTTGAGCCGTCTTCGTAAGAAGAGCGCACAATTGGGGGGCGGGTATGGAAGAAAAGGCAAATGCCGGAGCGGGCACGCTGACCGCAGGGGCGTCGACAGCATTCGGCGGCGTGGCGGCCGGCGGGCTGATGTGCCTCCTGTCCATGTCGTCGATCCAGTTCGGCGCGGCACTCTCATCTTCCGCTATCACAACATATGGACCGGCCGGCGCCAGCTGGCTGCGCCTCGCTTTTGCGGCCATCATTCTCGCCGTTGTCGTGCGGCCGCGCATCGTCAGCTACAACAGGGCGCAATGGACGAGTGCTCTGGTTCTCGGCGCGACGACGGCGCTGATGACCATGAGCTTCTTTGCGGCGATCGAGCGCATTCCGCTCGGGCTGGCCGTGGCGGTTGATTTTCTCGGTCCGCTTTCCGTTGCGACCATCGGCTATGGCCTCAGCCGGCGTCTCGTCTGGCCTCTCATTGCAGCACTTGGTGTTCTGGCGCTTGCTCATGATGGTGAAGGCTGGGTCGGCGATATCGAGGGCATTCTCTTCGCGCTCGGTGCCGGAACCGGCTGGGCGGTCTATATCGTCCTGACGAAGAAAATCGGTGCGAGCTTCAAGGGGCTGGAAGGGCTTTCCTTATCGCTGATGGTTGCCGCACTGGTCGCCACACCCTTCGGCTTTGCCGGCGCCGTGTCCGCGCTCGATGGCTACGGCCTGATTGAAATGGCGGGCCTTGCCATTCTTGTGCCGCTGCTGCCCTACACCTTGGAGCTCATCGCCTTGCGGCGAATGCCGACAACCTCCTTCGGCATTCTGATGAGCCTCGAACCGGCCATCGCCGCACTCGCGGGCTTCGTCATTCTGGCCCAGCCGATGACGTTGCTGCAGATGGCCGGAACAGCCCTGGTCGTCGCCGCAAGCGCCGGCGCGACCTTTTCCGCAAGGCAGTGATCAGCCCGCCTTCTTCGCCGGGTCGTCGAGCGCCGGATTGTAGAACAGCGACAGCGTCAGGCTTTTGGCGATCCGCTCCGCCGTCGCCATGAACCAGGTCTTGGCCTCCGGCGACGGGGCGATATCGTCGAGCGTTGCGGCAAACAGCGCCAGCCACTTCGGAAAGAGATCCGGCGTCAGGTCCGCGACGCCGGTATGCGCCTGCACCGGCTTGCCGCCATAGGCGCCGCTGCGGAAGGCGACGGCCGACCAGAAGCTCTTCATCTTCTCCATATGCTCCGGCCAGCGGCCGGAGAGCCTGGCGTCGAACACCGGACCGAGATCGGGATGCGTCAGCACGCGCCCGTAAAAAGTCTCGACCAGCCTGCCGATGAAGACCTCGTCGACGCCCATCGCCTGCATCTCGACTTCCGCCCTTTCGCGGATCGCCGCGACGTGGGCAGGACGGCCCTGAATGTCATTATCCATCATAAACCCCGGTGCCGCATAATGCGGCGCTCTCTCATATAGGTATTTGTGCCGGCGCGCCAAAGGCATCCGTGCGGCTTGCGGCAATCTGTCAGCCGGCCTGTCTGCACCCTTGACCGCCATTGGCTCCTTCTTTAGATTTAGAATAATTCTAAATTATGGAGAATAGTTATGTTGGCGCGATTTTTCAGATCACCGAAACGGTCTTTCGAGTCGCTGTCCGAGCAGGAGATTCTCGCCCTCGCAATCGCCTCCGAGGAAGACGATGCCCGCATCTACCTTGCTTATGCCGACAGGCTCCGGAACGAATTCCCGGCCTCGGCAAAGGTTTTCGAAGATATGGCCGAGGTCGAGGATACCCATCGCAAATCCCTGATCGAGATCCATCGCCAGCGTTTCGGCGAGCGCATCCCGCTGATCCGGCGCGAACATGTGCAGGGCTTCTACGAACGCAAGCCCGACTGGCTCAGGGCAAGCCTTTCCCTCGATGCGATACGGCAGGAGACCGAGGCAATGGAGGAGCAGGCCTACCGCTTTTATGTCGAAGCGGCAAAGCGGACCTCGGACGCCTCGACGCGAGAGCTTCTCGGCGATCTCGCGCTCGCCGAGCAGGGACATGAGGATATTGCCCGCATGCTGGGCGACAAACATACGCCCGAAGATATCAAGCACGACGAGGACGAGGCGGCGCACCGGCAATTCGTGCTGACCTATGTGCAGCCGGGCCTTGCCGGGCTGATGGACGGCTCGGTCTCGACTCTGGCGCCGATCTTTGCCGCCGCCTTTGCCACCCAGGACACCTGGCAGACCTTCCTCGTCGGCCTTTCCGCATCCGTCGGCGCCGGCATCTCGATGGGCTTCACCGAGGCCGCCCATGACGACGGCAAGATCTCCGGCAGGGGCTCGCCGGTCAAGCGCGGCCTTGCCTGCGGCATCATGACGACGCTCGGCGGCCTCGGCCACGCGCTGCCCTATCTGATCCCGCATTTCTGGACGGCAACGATCACCGCCGCCATCATCGTCTTCTTCGAACTTTGGGCAATCGCCTTCATCCAGAACCGCTACATGGAAACGCCGTTCCTGCGCGCCGCCTTCCAGGTCGTCCTCGGCGGCAGCTTGGTGCTCGGAGCGGGAATTTTGATCGGGAATGGGTGAGTTGCGGTCGGGCAGAGCCCGAGCAATCGATCCAGTGAATCGATTGCACAGCGAACGCCCGGAGCCACGCGAAGGGCCGGGATAGGACGCGGCAAACGCAACCCACCACTTACAGTGTCGCAATCTCCACGTCGATTTATATCACCAAGCCACCTCCCTCATCCTGGTCGGCAGCCACAACAAACAGCCCTCATCCTTACACGTTGGGAGTCCCCAGCGGGGAGAAGATGCCCGAAGGGCAGATGATGGGGTGAGGAGCGTGAGCGACGAACAGCTTGAGCGGAAGCGAAAGGTGACGGTCGACGCGGTTCCAATTCCCCCAAAAGCAAAAGGCCGGCTTTCGCCGGCCTTTTTCCCCGCATCCCCCTGAAATCCTCAGCGCAGTGCGCCGACCAGCACGTCGCGGCCATTCTCGATGGTGACCCAGCGGCCGGCATTGTAGCTCGACTGGCGCTTGACGAAAGAATAGGGCGTTCCGAACCATGGCTTGACGTCGGCGGCGAGGTTGTCGAGCACGAAGTCGCCCTCGGCGGTGCGCAGCGTCAGGACGGCATGGCCCTCACCGTCAGGCTTGCGCACGACGGTCATCAGCAGGTCGGCGGCCGGAACGCCGCGCTGGATCAGGATGCGCCGCTTCAAGAGCGCGAAGTCCTCGCAGTCGCCGGCGGTGGTCGGATAGGCCCAGACTTCGTCCTTGCCGTAGATTTCCTTGTCGGTCATCGGCGTGATCGTGCGGTTGACGGTGGCGTTGACCGAACGGACGAGCGACCACTTGGCCGGGGTCATCTCGACGGGGCCAGCATTGCGGTTTGCGCCGCATTCACTGCTGTGGGTCTGACAGAAATCATAATGGCCGATCGGCTGCGAAGTGGCGTTGCCTGTTACCATGGAAGCATTTCTGCTTGGAGCTGGGATGGCGGCAGTCGCCATCGCAAACACGGCCATCATGGCCACAAAGATACCTTTGATCCGCACGCCCGCTCTTTCCTCGATCGCCCCTTAATTATTAACAAACTGTTAATGGAGAGGGCCGAGAAGAGTCAATCGTTACTTCTTGGGAGCGCCTTGCGACGCGCCAACATGGTTAAAATGCAACGGGTTGGCGGCTTGCGTTTGGGGAATTTCTCGGTCGGTGCTGTTCAAATGGGCATCTGCATATTTATTGATGAACGAATGATGCCTTTGACAGCGCTGAGGAGAAGGGCGATGTCGCCGGGGCGGGAAAGGCGGTGGTCGCCGTCGCGGATGAAGGTCAGCACGACGTCGTCGGCGGGAAGGTGCTCCAGAAGTTTCAACGCGTGGGCATGCGGCACGTCGGGATCTTTCATGCCCTGGAGGATATGCACTGGGCAGCCCGTCTCGATCATCCCATCCAGCACCCTGTTTTTGCGTCCGTCCTCGATCAGTGCCCGCGTATAGACGTTCGGTTCCGGGCTGTATTGCGAGCGCTCTTCGAAATAGCCACGCTCCGCCAGCAATTTGCGCTCCCTGGCCTTGAGATTCGGCTCGATCAGCTCGGAGGTGAAATCGGGCGCCGGCGCGATCAGTATCATGCCGGCGAGCTCTGGACCGTCCTGGCGCGCAAGTTCCTGCGCCAGCCTGAGTGCAATCCACCCCCCCATCGAGGAGCCGACCAGGATGATGCGATCGGGCGCGATGTGCAGAATGACGGCCAGCGCCTCCTCCAGCCAGCGTGAGATCGTGCCGTCGCGAAAGCTGCCGCCGGAAAGTCCGTGGCCGGAATAGTCGAGGCGGATGCAGGCGGTACCGAGTTCGCCCGCCAGTCCATCGAGCTCCAATGCCTTAGTACCGCACATGTCGGAACGGTAGCCGGATAGCCAAACGAGTGTCGGGGCATTGTTGCCGGCTTGCGCCGGGCGCACCAGCATGGCGATCTCACGCGCCGCCTCGCCTTCACCGACCGTCAGAAACTGCGGCTGGACATTTGGCGTCTGATAGGACATCGGCGGAACTCCTGTTGTTTTGGCCTATAAAACAGATTCTTGGCAGGCTGACAGCAGGTGATTTTTCCGCTAAAGGATGATATTGACTCCGTTGCAGCGATAACGAGATACGTTTGTGCACCCTGGTCGGGAGCGCGCGGCTGCAACATTCCGGAAACAACGCGAGGAGAATACGACCATTCGCAGACCTTTTAAGACCGATGCGCCCGTGAAGGACGGCCCGCGCTCGAACCGTGAAATCCGCATTCCCAAAGTTCAGCTGATCGCGGCTGACGGACAGAATATGGGCATCGTGCCCACCGACCAGGCCTTGAGAATGGCAGAAGAAGCCGGCCTCGATCTTGTCGAAATTTCCCCCAATGCCGAACCGCCGGTGTGCAAGATCCTCGATCTGGGCAAGCTGAAATACGCCAACCAGAAGAAGGCCGCCGAGGCGCGCAAGAAGCAGAAGATCGTCGAAGTCAAAGAAATCAAGATGCGCCCGAACATCGACACCCATGATTATGAGGTGAAGATGAAGGCGATGGGCCGCTTCTTCGACGAGGGTGACAAGGTCAAGGTGACGCTGAAGTTCCGCGGCCGTGAAATGGCCCACCAGGAGCTCGGCATGAAGCTTCTGCAGCAGGTCAAGGCCGACACGCTTGAGATCGCCAAGGTCGAAGCCGAGCCCAAGCTCGAAGGCCGTCAGATGATGATGGTGCTGGCGCCGAAGTAAGCGCCAGACACCTTTTTGCCCAAGGCCGTCCGCAAGGGCGGCTTTTGTGCTTTCGGCCATCGCGATTTTGGGCTGGCGAATATTCCTCCGCGGCCCCGTTGCACTTTCATGACGCTGCGGTTATAAGCGCGCGTCCGAACTGACCGGCAGGGCATGCCGTGGCAGTTTCGAATGCTTGCGGAACGGTTCGTCGCCGAAGCCGCAGATCAACAACAAACGCTCCCGCACCTTGTTGCGACGGCCGGAGAACCGGACTTCGCGAGAGGGCTTTTTTGATAAAGCGCGCAGGGAGGACAGAAGGAGTAGCAAAATGCCCAAGATGAAGACGAAGTCCTCTGCCAAGAAGCGGTTCAAGATCACCGCGACGGGCAAGGTCAAGGCTGCCGCTGCCGGCAAGCGCCATGGCATGATCAAGCGTACCAACAAGTTCATTCGCGATGCACGTGGCACGATGGTTCTTGCAGAACCGGATGGCCGCAAGGTTATCAAGAATTACCTGCCGAACGGTCTCTGAGACTCGTCCGCGAACGCTAGATTTAAGGAGATCATGATATGGCACGTGTAAAAAGAGGCGTCACCTCTCACGCCAAGCACAAGAAGGTTCTGAAGGCCGCCAAGGGCTTTTACGGCCGCCGCAAGAATACCATCCGCGCCGCCAAGGCCGCTGTCGACCGGTCGAAGCAGTACGCTTACCGCGACCGCAAGGTCAACAAGCGCAACTTCCGCGCGCTCTGGATCCAGCGCATCAACGCTGCTGTCCGCGAATTCGGCCTGACCTACGGCCGCTTCATCGACGGCCTGAACAAGGCTGGCATCGAAGTCGACCGCAAGGTTCTCTCCGACATGGCGATCCACGAGCCGGAAGCATTCGGCGCGCTCGTCAATGCCGCCAAGAAGGCCCTTGAATACCTCAAGGAAACCGGTACGGCCAACGAGTTTGAAGGCGCGGTTCGTTAACCAGCGCTTCCCAGGCTCTATGCTCTATTGAAATTTGGGAAACCCGCGCTGGTTTGGGCTAGCGCGGGTTTTTCTTTCTTTATATCCCTTGCGCCGGTCGGCGCCGCCTGCCTCCCGATCCCCGCCTGATACTGGACGGAAAGAAGTGACAATGTCAGATATTGACCAGCTCCACTCATCGCTGCTCGCGGAAATCGCCGCCGCCAATGACGAGGCCGCCCTGGAAGCCGTGCGCGTCTCCGCTCTCGGCAAGAAGGGCTCGGTCTCGGAACTCCTGAAGACGCTCGGCGCGATGACGCCGGAGGAGCGTCAGACCCGGGGTGCTGCGATCAACGCCCTGAAGAATGCGGTGACGGATGCCGTCGCCGAACGCAAGTCGGTGCTGAAAATGGCGGCGGTCAACGCCCGCCTGAAGGCCGAAACCGTCGATGTCAGCCTGCCGGTGCGCTCCTCGCCGGCCGAGCGCGGCCGCATCCATCCGATCAGCCAGATCGTCGATGAGATCACTGCGATCTTCGCCGACATGGGTTTCTCGATCGCCGAAGGCCCCGATATCGAGACCGATTATTACAATTTCACCGCGCTGAATTTTCCCGAAGGCCATCCAGCCCGCGAGATGCACGACACCTTCTTCTTCAATCCTGACGAAAACGGTGAGCGCAAGGTGCTGCGCACGCATACCTCGCCGGTGCAGGTGCGCACCATGGAAGCGCAGAAGCCGCCGATCCGCATCATCATTCCCGGCAAGACCTATCGCCAGGACAGCGATGCCACGCATTCGCCGATGTTCCACCAGGTCGAGGGATTGGTCATCGACAAGAAGGCCAATGTCGCCAATATCCGCTGGGTGCTCGAGGAGTTCTGCAAGACCTTCTTCGAGGTCGACAGCGTGACGATGCGCTTCCGCCCATCCTTCTTCCCCTTCACCGAGCCCTCCTTCGAGGTCGATATCCAGTGCGACCGCTCCGGCCCGATCGTCAAGTTCGGCGAAGGCACCGATTGGATGGAGATCCTCGGCTGCGGCATGGTTCACCCGAACGTGCTGCGTTATGGCGGCCTCGATCCGGACGAGTATCAGGGCTTTGCCTGGGGCATGGGCCTCGACCGCATCGCCATGCTGAAATACGGCATGCCCGACCTGCGCGACTTCTTCAATGCCGACGTCCGCTGGATGACGCATTACGGCTTCCGCCCGCTCGACATGCCGACGCTGTTCGGCGGCCTCAGCGCTTGAACGGAGAATTGAGACGATGAAATTCACGCTCTCCTGGCTGAAAGAGCATCTGGAAACGGATGCCACGCTCGATGAAATCTGCACCCGCCTGACCGAGATCGGGCTCGAGGTCGAGGATGTCGACGACAAGGCGGCGTTCAAGCCCTTCGTCATCGCTCGAGTTGTCTCGGCGGAAAAACATCCGCAGGCCGATCGCCTGAAGGTGCTGATGGTCGACACCGGCGCCGGTGCGCCGGTCCAGGTCGTCTGCGGCGCCCCGAATGCGCGCGCCGGCCTCGTCGGTGCCTTCGCCGCACCCGGAACCTATGTTCCTGGTATCGACGCGACACTTGCCGTCGGCAATATCCGCGGCGTCGAAAGCCGCGGCATGATGTGCTCCGAAAAAGAGCTGCAGATCTCCGAGAATCATGACGGCATCATCGATCTGCCCAAGGATGCGCCGGTCGGCCAGAGCTACGCCGCCTATGCTCACCTCGATGATCCCGTTATCGAGATCAATCTGACGCCGAACCGGCCGGACTGCACGTCGATCCACGGCATCGCCCGCGATCTCGCCGCTTCAGGTCTCGGCACGCTGAAGACACGGGGCGCGCCGAGCTTCGCCGTCGAAGGCGAAACGCCGGTCAAGCTGACGCTCGATCTCGATGATCCCAAGCTCTGCCCCGGCTTTTCGCTGCGTCTGGTGCGCGGCGTCAGAAACGGCCCGAGCCCGCGCTGGATGCAGCAACGGCTCACTGCCATCGGCCTGCGCCCGATCAATGCGCTTGTTGATGTCACCAATTACGTGACCTTCGATCAGGGCCGGCCGATCCATGTCTTCGATGCCGCCAAGATCAAGGGCAATCTCACCGTCCGCCGCGCCAGGGAAGGGGAGACCGTGCTGGCGCTCGACCAGCGCGAATACAAGCTCGGCCCGAACAACGTCGTCATCTCAGATGAAGAAGGCATCGAATCGATCGGCGGCATCATGGGCGGCGAACATTCCGGCTGCGACGAGAACACCGTCGACGTGCTGATCGAATCCGCTCTGTGGGACCCGATGAACATCGCCAAGTCGGGCCGTACGCTCGGCATCATCACCGATGCCCGCTACCGCTTCGAACGCGGCGTCGATCCGGAATATATGGTTCCCGGTCTCGAGCGCACGACGGAACTGGTGCTCGAGCTTTGCGGCGGCACGGCCGCGCGCGCCGAGGTCGTCGGCTACAAGGGCCATGAGCCGAAGGTCGTCGATTTCCCCTATTCGGAGGTCAAGCGCCTGACGGGCCTGGAGGTCTCGACGGAGGAAAGCAACGCGATCCTAGCCCGCCTCGGTTTCAAGGTTTCCGGCTCTGGCGAGCGCGTCTCCGTCTCCGTTCCGTCGTGGCGTCCCGATGTCGACGGCAAGGCCGATCTCGTCGAGGAGGTCATGCGCATCCACGGCGTCGACAAGATCAAGCCGGCGCCGCTCGAAAGCCATGCCGCCGTCAACGGCAGGATCCTGACGACGCTGCAGATTCGCACCCGCGCGGCCAAGCGTGCGCTTGCCTCGCGCGGCATGCTGGAGGCCGTCACCTGGTCCTTCATCCCGGAAGATCAGGCGAAGCTCTTCGGCGGCGGTTCGCCGGCCCTCAAGCTTGCCAATCCGATCGCCGCAGAAATGTCGGATATGCGCCCCTCGCTGCTGCCGGGCCTGCTGACGGCTGCCCAGCGCAATGCCGACAAAGGCTATGGTGACGTGGCGATCTTCGAGGTCTCGGGCACCTACGAGAATGACCGGCCGGACGGCCAGCGCCGCGTTGCCGGCGGCATCCGCCGCGGCACCGCCTCGCTCGCCGGCGGAGGCCGCATGTGGTCGAATGCAGTGAAGGGCGGCGGCAAACCGGTCGACGTCTTCGACGCCAAGGCCGATGCGCTCGCCGTCATCGAAGCCTGCGGCTTGCCGATGGGCAATATCCAGATCGAGCAGGGCGGCCCGGAATGGTATCATCCCGGCCGCTCCGGCACGATCAAGATGGGGCCGAAGGTGGTGCTCGGTTACTTCGGTGAATTTCACCCGCTGACGCTGGAAGCACTCGATGTCTCCGGCGCTCTCTGTGGCTTCGAGGTCTATCTCGACGCGATGGCCGAGCCGAAGAAGAAGGCGACCCGCACCAAGCCGGCGCTGGAACTGTCACCCTTCCAGGCGGTCAAGCGCGACTTCGCCTTCGTCGTCGACAAGACGGTGGAATCGGGCGCCATCATAAAGGCTGCGACCGGGGCAGACCGCAAGCTCGTCACCGGCGTCAATGTCTTCGATATCTTCGAAGGTGCGTCTGTCGGCGACGGCAAGAAGTCGGTGGCGATCGAGGTTCAGATCCAGCCGGTTGAGCGCACGCTGACGGATGAGGATTTCGAGGCGCTGACGCAGAAGATCGTCGCCAGCGTCGCGAAGTTCACCGGCGGCGTCCTCAGAAGCTGATCCCGCCAGTCTTCGCCAAAAACAAAGAACCGGTCGTTGCGGCGGCCGGTTCTTTCACGTGTGAAGATGGTAGAGCTTGCTGACGATGACCCATCGGCCATCGATCTTCAGCAATGAGAGATAGTCGGTAAAGCGCATTCCGGCGAAATCGTCGGTGACCTTGACGCTCGCCGCCTCACCCTCGACATCGACGCTTTGTATGTCCATGAAGGGCTGCGTGCCGGGCGGCGCCGGCTCCTCCGCCAGGATCGCGGTGATGAATTCGTCCCGCGTCAGCCATTCGACGGCATTTTGGTAGTAGCCGATGATCGAGCTTTGCGGGTGAAAGGCCTTCTTCAAGGCTGCCGCATTGGCGAAGGCCATCCCTTCGACATAGAGATGAACCGTCTGTTCGACTGCTTGCCTGTCCGACATGTTTCCATCCCGTTCTCCGAGATGGCGTTAGATAGTTTCGCCGGCCGCGAAGGCAAGCCCGGCCGGCTGCGTTAGCCTATGCCGGGCTTCTTCGATCACAGATTCGTCATTGCAAGCGAGGCGTCCGAATAGCGTTTTCCCGCCACCTGTGCGGCGGGGATCGCTTCGCCGAGCTGCGTGAGCTCTGCTGCGCTGAGCGTGATATCGGCAGCGGCGGCGTTTTGTTCGAGATGGTGAAGCTTGCGAGCGCCGGGGATCGGCACGATGTCGTCGCCCTGGCTCAGCACCCAGGCCAGCGCCAGCTGCGCGGCCGTTACCCCCTTCTCGGCGGCAAGCTGCTCGAGCACTGCGACGAGGGCGGCGTTGGCATCGAAATTTTCGGCTTGGAAACGCGGTACCTGCCGGCGGAAGTCGTCGGCGGCGAGATCGTCGGCCTTCCGGATCGCTCCCGTCAGGAAACCGCGGCCGAGCGGGCTGTAGGGCACGAAGCCGATGCCGAGTTCACGGCAGGTGGCAAGCACGTCCTCTTCGGGATCGCGAGTCCAAAGCGAATATTCGCTCTGCAGCGCTGCGATCGGATGGACCGCATGCGCCCGGCGGATGGTGGCGCTGCCGGCTTCCGAAAGTCCGAGCGCGCGGACTTTGCCTTCCCTCACCAGTTCGGCCATGACGCCGACCGTCTCCTCGATCGGCACGTTGGGGTCGACCCGGTGCTGGTAGAGCAGGTCGATGGTCTCGATTCCGAGACGTTTCAGCGAAGCCTCGGCAACCGCTCTGACATGTTCGGGGCGGCTGTCGACGCCGGTGATGGCGGCAGCGCCTGCTTTACTTGTATCGATCTTGAAGCCGAATTTGGTGGCGATCACCACGCGGTCGCGAAACGGCTTCAGTGCTTTTCCGAGGAGGACTTCGTTGGTGAAAGGGCCGTAAATTTCGGCGGTGTCGAAGAAGGTGACACCGAGATCGACGGCGCGATTGAGCGTCCGGACCGATTCCGCTTCATCGCTGGCGCCATAGGCAAAGCTCATGCCCATGCAGCCGAGGCCGACGGCTGAGACGATGAGATCGTTTCCGAGTTTCCGGGTTTTCATGCCGCGCTCCTTGTTCTGAGCTGATTGTGAACCGACGGGGATATGGTTTCGGTACGGGCAGATGATATCGGCGGGGCATCGATCAGAAAATGCATGCAGTTTCTAACAGCCTGTTCTATAATTTAGATCAATGAACAGAACTCAGCTCTCGCAACTCGCGGTTCTCGCTGCCGTTTCCGAGCATCGCAGCTTTCGTGCAGCGGCCAGGGAGCTCCTCGTCGCGCCGTCGGCCATCAGCCATGCGATCTCGAGCCTTGAGGAAAGCTTGGGCGTCAGACTTCTGGCGCGCACCACTCGCAGCGTCGCGCCGACGGAGGAGGGCCGCCTGCTCCTCGAACGGCTCCGCCCGGCGCTGGAGGAGATCGATGTCGCCTTGGAGGCCGTCAGAGATACGCGCGGCAAGCCCGCGGGAAATCTGCGCATCACCGCGCCGCGCTTCGCCTCCGATATTTTGCTCGCCCCGCGCCTCGGCGATTTTCTCCATCTCTACCCCGACATTACACTGGAGATCGCCAATGAGGACGGTTTCACCGATATTGTCAGGGAGGGTTTCGACGCCGGCATCCGGCTAGAGGAGAGTCTCGAGGCCGATATGATCGCCGTCAGGATCTCGCCCAAGCTGACCACCGTCATCGCGGCCTCGCCGGACTATTTCGAGCGCTACCCGAAGCCGGAGCATCCGCGCGATCTTGTCCATCACCGCTGCATCAAACGGCGCTTCACCAACGGCTCCATCTATCGCTGGGAGTTCGAAAGGGACGGTGAGGAACTGATCGTTGCAGTCGATGGGCCGCTTGTTGTCAGCGAAGACCGGCTGGCCCTGCTCGCGGCGCTGAACGGAGCCGGCCTCGCCTATCTCTTCGACATGCGGGCTCATGCCGAACTGGCAGCCGGCAGACTGGTGCGGGTGCTGGAAGATTGGTGCGCGCCCTATCCCGGCCCATTCGTCTATTATCCGAGCCGGCGGCAGATGCGGCCGGCGCTGCGCGCCTTCATTGACTTCTTCAAATATGCGGAGACGGATGAGGGTGGCCGGTAGAAATGACGGCCACCCTTTCCATATAGGTCAGGCGGCCTTCGCCTTCTGGTTCGCCGCGGTGGTGGCGAGCTGCGAGAGTTTCTTGTCGGTGGCCGTCTCTTCCTGCAGCGTCTGATCGAGCAGGCTGACGACATCCTTGAGGCCGAGCGTTGCAGCCCAGGTTTTCAGCGTACCGTAACGGGCGATTTCATAGTGTTCGACGGACTGCGCGGCCGAAATCAGACCGGCATCCAGCGCCGGCGTGCCTTTGAATTCTTCCATGATCTCTTCGCCCTCGGCGATAATGCCCTGGATCGCCTCGCAGGTCTTGCCCTGGGCGCGCTTGCCGATCTTTTCGAACACCTGCTGCAGGCGCTCGACGTGGGCTTCGGTTTCCTCGAGATGCTTCTGGAAGCCCGCCTTCAGATCGGAGGACTGGGCGGCGCGCGCCATCTTCGGCAGGGCGCGCAATATCTGCCGCTCGGCGAAGTAAATATCCTTGAGCGTGTCGTAGAAGAGATCTTCCAACGTCTTTTCCTTGGCCATTTTCTCGATCCTTGTTTTGGGAAAAGCCGCGAACGCGGCGACACATTAAGAAGCAAGGATTGCGCAAATTGTTCCCGATCGATTTCGGGTGGACTGGAAATCTCCGCCGGGCAATCATCCCGCCGTTGACGTCGGGAGAAAAAATGATGCGGAAGCCGGGTTCGATGAAAGGTCTGGAGGATCTTGGTCGCGTGCGGCTGTCGCAAAAATTCTTCTTTCGCGATTTCCTGCATTCCGAAATCGCCGATTTCTACCGCATCCCCAACATTCCCGAGGATCCCGACCTGGCGATCGAGGCGGGGAGGCGGCTTTGCGAGGAATTGCTGGAGCCGCTGGAGGCAACCTTCGGGCGACTGCACATCCGCTCCGGCTATCGCTCGCCTGCTGTCAACAGGTTTGGAAATGAGAACAAGCTGAACTGCTCGACCAACGCCGCCACATCAGCCCATCACATCTGGGACATCAGGGATTTCGACGGCTGCATGGGCGCTGCCGTCTGTATTGCCGTGCCGTGGATGATCGACCGCTATCGCGATGAAAGCGACTGGCAGCGGCTCGCCTGGTGGATCCATGACCACCTGCCTTATGCTTCGCTCTGCTTCTTCCCCAAGCTCTGGGCCTTCAATATCCAGTGGCACGAACGGCCGAAGCGGGTCATCCAGAGTTATGTCAGCCCGCGCGGCATCCTCACCAAGCCGGGCATGGCGAACTGGGCGGGCGATCATGGCGCTTTCTACCAGGGATTTCCCGCGCTCAGAAGCTGATGCGATAGCGGATGTGGCCGTCGCTCTCGACATAGCTGTCATAGAGCGCCCGGGCGGTCCTGTTGGTTTCGCTCGTATGCCAATAGAGCCGCGACCAGCCCTTCGCCTTGCCGAGCGCGACGAGGTCGTCCATCAGTGCCCGGCCGATGCCCTTGCCGCGTGCCTCGGGATCGACGAACAGGTCTTCAAGATAGCAGTCCCTGCCGCGAATCCACGTGCCCTCATGGGTGAGATAGAGCGCAAAGCCCATGATCCTGCCGTCGATCTCGGCGACGCGCATCGCAATCGCCGAGGCCGGATCGAAGACCCGGCGCCAGGTCTGGTCGGTGATATCGACGTCGACGGTCACCTGGTAAAAGGCGAGATAGGCCGCCCAGAGTTGGCGCCAGCGGGTTTCGTCTTCGGGGCGGGCATCGCGTATCGTCATGGTCATCGTCCTGTTCTCTCAGCGCCCGGCTTCGTCGAGCAACGCCATCGCGTCATCGGAAAGCGAAAGTGTCGCCGCTTTCACCAGGCTTTCGAGCTGCGAAAGGCTGGTGGCGCTGGCGATCGGCGCCGTCACTCCCTTCTTGCGCAAGAGCCAGGCAAGCGAGATTTCCGCGGGCTTGGCGCCGGTCTCGGCTGACACCTTGTCGAGCGCGGCGAGAATGCGCAGGCCCTTTTCGTCGAGATATTGCGAAACCCGGCCCTCGCGGGCGCGGCCCTGAGTATCGGCCTTGCTGCGGTATTTGCCGGAGAGGAAGCCGGCGGCAAGGCTGAAATAGGTTATGACACCGATATCTTCCTTGACGCAAAGCTCGGCGAACGGCCCCTCGAAGCTCGCACGTGCGTAGAGATTATATTCCGGCTGCAGCACGTCGTAACGCGGCAGACCGGCCTTTTCGGCGGCGTCGAAGGAAGCCTGCAGCAGCCCCGCATCATAATTCGAGCAGCCGATGGCGCGGATCTTGCCCTGCGCTTTCAGCTTGGCATAGGCGCCGAGCGTTTCTTCGTGCGGCGTATCGGCGTCCGGCCAATGCGAGAGATAGAGGTCGATGTAGTCGGTCTGCAGCCGGCTGAGCGACGCTTCGACCGCCTTCAGAATATAGCTCGCCTTCAGTGTCTTTCCTCGTCCCATGTCCGAACCGACCTTGGTGATGACGACAGCTTGGTCGCGCGAAATCCTCGCCTGCTTCAGCCAGCGCCCGATGATCTCCTCGGAATCGCCGCCCTTGTTGCCGGTAGCCCAGGCGGAATAGACATCCGCCGTATCGATTGCGTTCAGGCCCGCATCGAAAAAGGCGTCGAGAATGGTGAAGGATGTTTTCTCGTTGGCCGTCCAGCCGAAGACATTGCCGCCGATGACGATCGGCGCGACCGAAAGACCTGTTTTTCCAAGCCGGCGCATTTCGATGACGCCCTCCAAAATCGTTAGGTGAGTGAAATCGCGGATACGGCAGAACGCCGCCTGAGGTAAACTAGCGCGATCCCGGCATCCGGGAAACCAAACTTTCGTGATTTCATGTCGCACCATTGCGCCGCACCGAAGCCCTGAATATGGTTCGCGGACATCAGTCCCGGGAGGTTTGGACATGCTGCGTTTCGGTATCATTTCGACGGCGAAGATCGGTCGCGACAATGTCGTTCCCGCCATCCAGGACGCGGAAAATTGTGTCGTCACGGCGATTGCGAGCCGGGATCTCGTGCGCGCAAGGGAAATGGCCGACCGCTTCTCCGTGCCGCATGCCTTCGGCTCCTATGAGGAAATGCTGGCCTCCGATGTCATCGACGCCGTCTATATCCCGCTGCCGACCTCGCAGCATATCGAATGGTCGATCAAAGCAGCCGATGCCGGCAAGCATGTGCTCTGCGAAAAGCCCTTGGCGCTGAAGGCCGACGATATCGACGCGGTGATCGCCGCTCGCGACCGCAACAAGGTGGTGGTCACGGAAGCCTATATGATCACCTATTCGCCGGTCTGGCAGAAGGTGCGCTCGCTGATCGATGAGGGCGCGATCGGTTCGCTCCGGCATGTGCAGGGCGCCTTCACCTATTTCAACCGCGATCCCGCCAACATGCGCAACGTTCCCGAACTCGGCGGCGGCGGCCTTCCCGATATCGGCGTCTATCCCGTCATGAGCACGCGCTTTTCGACCGGCAAGGAGCCGCTCCGGATCCAGGCGATTACCGAGCGCGATCCGGATTTCGGCACCGATATCTATTCGAGCGTCAAGGCCGACTTCGACGATTTCGAGCTGAGCTTCTATGTCTCGACGCAGATGGCCAACCGCCAGATCATGGTCTTCCATGGCACCGACGGTTACATCGAGGTCAAGTCGCCGTTCAACGCCAATCGCTGGGGGCCGGAAGAGATCGAACTTGCCGATCGCAGCCACAATGAATCGCGCATCTTCCGCTTCCAGGACAATCGCCAGTACAGGCGCGAGGTCGAGGCTTTCGCTCGGGCGGTAAAGAACGGCAAGGAAGAGATCGTCACGCTCGAAAATTCGAAGCTGAACCAGAAGGTGATCGATGCGATCTATCGCGCCAGCGAGAAGGACGGCTGGGAGGCAGTGTGATCACGCGCGGAAGACGAAGCGCGAATAGCCGAAGAAGCTGAAGACCATTGCGGCGACGCTGGCAACCACCATCGCCGCAAGCGGCTGAAGCCCGGGCAGCGAAAGCAGCAGTGCGGAATAAAGCCCGTAATTGACGAGCGCCGCCGTAACGCCGACCGAGCCGTAGCGGAAGCCTTCGGCGGCGAGCGAGCGGCCGGAGCGATCGAAGGTGAAGTTCCGGTTGAAAGCCCAGGTCGCGGCCATTGCGAGGGCGATCGCAATCAGCCGCGCCAGGAAGGGCCCGAGCGGCGTCAGATCGAGCAGCGCCGACAGCACACTTGCATCGACGAGAAAGCCGATGCCCCCGGCAATCGCGAAACGGATGAGCTTCTTCACGCTGCATCCGCCTTGCCGCGGCCGGCGCGGAGCGCCGGCGCTGGCTCGCGATCGGGCAGCTTGGCTGCACTTGGCGTCTCCAGGCTCATATAGTGGATGCGCAACTGTTCGGCGCGGGCGCGGGCGACGGAATCCAGGATGACGCCGGCGGTGAACAGCATGAAAGAGATCATCATCAGCGCCGTCGACAGAACCCAGGTCGGCATGCGGCTGACGAGACCCGTCTCGAAATATTCCGCCAGCACCGGCGTCATGAAGCCGAGGCTCGCCAGCATGAAGAGACCGCTGATCGCGCTGAAGAAGGCGAAGGGCCGGGTTTCCTTCATCAGCATCGCAAACATCCAGAGAATCTTGGCGCCGTCGCGGAAGGTCGAAAGCTTGGAGTGCGAGCCTTCCGGCCGGCGGCCATAATCCAGTTCAAGTTCGCTGACCGGCAGCTTCAGCCGCGAGGCATGCACCGACATCTCGGTTTCGATCTCGAAGCCACCCGATACGGCCGGGAAGCTCTTGACGAAACGGCGCGAGAAGGCGCGGTAGCCGGAAAAGATATCGGTGAAATCAGGACCGAAGATCGTCCGGTAGAGCAGGTTGAAAAGCCGGTTGCCGAGCGCGTGGCCCTGACGGCCGGCATCGGCATGCACGCCGCGCCGGGTTCCGACAACCATGTCGGCGCGCTCGGTCAGAAGCGTGCGCACCAGTTCCTCGGCATCACCTGGCGCATAAGTTCCGTCGCCGTCCGCGATGATGTAGATGTCGGCCTCGATGTCGGCGAACATCCGGCGCACGACATGACCCTTGCCCTGCCGCCGCTCGCGCACGACATGCGCACCGGCCAGCATCGCCTGCAGCGCGGTCCCATCGGTGGAATTATTGTCGTAGACGTGGATCGCGGCATCCGGCAGCGTTGCCCGGAAGCCCTGCACCACAGGGCCGATCGTCGCGGCTTCATTATAACAGGGAAGCAGGACGGCAATGTCGGGGTGATGGGTACGCGATCGGGCCATGACTCTACTCGTTACACTGACAGCCGCCACCAGCCTAAATCATGCAGCGTTAATAAGACCCTATGATGCAGGCAAAAACGGCCGCGAAGGCAGCCGGCTTTACACTTTCTTGATCCGCGGCGGCTAAGGTTCGCCATCCGGAAACGAGCCGCTAACCACGATGAACGCCGTACAGCCGATCACCAACGCCTCATCCGCGACCGATATCCCGAGCGGCGGCATCCGCGGCCTGCTGATGCGTCTGTGGCCGACCGTCATCGCCTATAGCGTCATTCTTGCCGCCGTCATCGTCGTCACCAGGCTCTATGGCGCTACCGATTACGTCGGCCCCGACAATGACGATGGTATGCGCCTCGTCGAGGTGCGCGATTTTCTCGCCGGCCAGGGCTGGTTCGATCTGATGCAGTATCGTCTCGGCCCCAATGGCGGCACGCTGATGCACTGGTCGCGGTTGATCGACCTGCCGATCGCTTCGCTGATCTGGTTCTTCCGCTTGTTTGCGCCGCGTGAGACGGCCGAGGCGATCGCGCTCGGCATCTGGCCAGTATCGCTCATCCTGCCCGCCATGCTCGCCATGGCCATTGCCGGCCGGCGCATCGGCGGCGCTGCCGGCATGCATATCAGTCTCGGGCTGACCGCGCTCACGATCTATACCGGAAACCGGTTCGCGCCGGGCGCCATCGATCATCACAATGCGCAACTGGCGCTGGTCGCGACAATGACGGCGATGCTGCTGGATCCGAAGCGTCGCGGCTGGAGCTATGCGGTTGCCGGCATTGCGGCCGCCATCGCCATCGCCATCGGCGCCGAGACGACGCCCTTCGTTGCCGCCGTCTGCCTGACGGTCGCCGTTCTCTGGGCATGGGAGGGAAAAGATTTCGCCGTCGCCGCCCAGTCCTTCGGGCTTGCGCTGGCGATGATGATCAGCATCCTGTTCTTCGCAACGGTGCCGCCGCGGCTCTATTCGATGGTCACCTGCGACAATCTCTCGCTCGGTTATTACAGCCTGTCGGCGATCGGCGGCGGGCTTCTGCTGTTTTGCGCGGTGTTTGCGAGCGGACTCACCAGGGCGCTGCGCTTTGCGGCGCTTGCCGTCGTCGGCGCCGGGGTCCTCGGTTCGGCCGTCGTGATCGCGCCGCAGTGCCTGAGCGATCCGCTGGCCGGTCTCGATCCCATGCTCGTCGAACTCTGGCTGCGGAATGTTTCCGAGGCGAAGTCGATCTTCGCTTTGGCGCGCAGCGAACCTTTCGATATCGGCGCCTTCTATGCGGCCGGTCTTTTCGGCATCGCCGTCTGCTTCTTCCGCATCGTTCAGCGCGATCGCGTGCAGATTCACCTTGTTCTGCTGTTCCTGCTTGCAATCAGCTGGGCGATCGCGCTCGTCCAGGTGCGCGGCTCGACCTTCTCGAACCTCATCTCCATCCTGCCGCTTGCCCTGCTGATCATCGATATCAGGCGCATCTCCAACAGTGACAGCGAAAATATCGCCGTCGCCTTCGTCTATGTGGTCACGGTGCTTGCAGGCGTCCCCGCCGCCTGGGCCGTCGGCGGTGGGCTCATCTCGCTGCAGATGCAGAATGAGGCGCAGAAGAAGGCGTCGGAACCGGCAAAGGAAAAGGCCTGTGCATCGAGAGAGGCACTGGCGCCGCTCGCCGGGCTTCCTGTCGGCGTCATCTCCGCGCCATCGGAAATGGGCGTCGCAATTCTCCGATTTACACAAAACCGGGTTCTTTCGGCCCCCTATCACCGCAATCAGGGCGGCATGCTGACGGAGTTGCATATCGGGATGGCTGAGCCGCAGGAGGCGGAAGCTTTTCTGAAGGGGGCAGGCGTCACGACGCTTGCCTTCTGCCCTGGTGATCCGCAGACACGGCAGCTGGCGAAACTAAAGCCGGACGGCCTCTATGCGCAGCTCGGCAAAGGAAATATTCCGTCCTATCTGGAGCCGGTTTCGAAAGCGGCGGATGCGGCTGTGCAGTTCTTTCGTTATCGGCCGGCGACGAATTGACGCCGGCGATCATCGTGATGGCAAATCGTTAGAGCCTTTCCTGGTTAGAGTGAAGCATTCTGCCGGAGCAGGTTTTCGTCAGGGCAGAAGCGATTGGCGATGGGCATGTCTCATGGTGCGTCGAGCCGATCGCCTCTGATCCTGGCGGAAATATGCCCGGCCCACCGGCCGCACCGCTTCGCTATGGCGAAGCGATCAGAGCGTCCGGCGCTTTTCAAGTCTTGCAGATTTGCCTAGCAAATCTGCGGGAGGGTTGGCTGAAACCGGCCGGCTGATCGACCGGCCGGCTTGGCCGTAGAGCCAGGCTACGACGCGCGCCGGCCGGTCGACCATCCGACTCCGTTTGAGCCAACAGAATGCTTCAATCTAACCAGGAGAGGCTCTAATGGGAAACACGCGGCGCGCGAAAGCGTGCATGGGCATAGAGGCCGAGCACGTAAAGGATCAGGCCGCCATTGTAACCGAGAACGGCATAGAGGAGCGCCAGGAGCGACACCGGCCCTGGCGAGGTTATCGCCGCTAGCGCGAAGGTGATTCCGATCAGCGCGGCGATCAATGCGATCGCTGCGGCCGAGCGCATTTGTGCGGCGCTGATGCCTAATGCTGCTGCTGTGAGAATAATCATTTCAGCACCTTCCCGATGAGAACGAGGGGAAGCATAGGAAGCGCCACCTAACAAAGATTTACCGGTCCTATCGGCCGAAAAGCCTTTGCTTTGCGGTGGTTAGCAATCCCTTTCGACTGGAACGCACAGTCTAACTAAGCGTTCCCCCGCGAAACAGATTTACTCGATTTTGTTGCTTTTTTTTTGCCCACAACGACCGCATGTAAGGCAGACGTGGATCAGCGCCGCTCTACGGAGTCTTTTCATCATCGGCTCGACTGCCGGGGAAACTGGCCTGGCGCGATCGCGACCTTCCTGTTTGCCGCCGATCGACATAGAAAGAAGGAATGAGCAACCTCTTCGACAGCGATTCGCCGACCAACCTTGCCGAATATTCGGTTTCTGAGCTTTCCGGCTCGATCAAGCGTACCGTCGAAACGGCCTTCGACCAGGTTCGCGTGCGTGGCGAAATATCAGGCTATCGTGGGCCGCACTCCTCGGGCCATGCCTATTTCGCGCTGAAGGACGATCGCGCCCGCATCGACGCCGTCATCTGGAAGACCACCTTCTCGCGGCTGAAATTCCGTCCGGAAGAGGGCATGGAGGTGATCGCCACCGGCAAGGTCACCACCTTTCCCGGCTCTTCGAAATATCAGATCGTCATCGAGACGCTGGAGCCGGCCGGCGCCGGCGCGCTGATGGCGCTGATCGAAGAGCGCAAACGCAAGCTCGGCGCCGAGGGCCTGTTCGATGCCGCCCGTAAGAAGCGGCTGCCCTTCATGCCCAAGGTGATCGGTGTCGTCACCTCGCCGACCGGCGCCGTGATCCGAGATATTCTGCACCGCATCTCCGATCGTTTTCCAGTGCATGTCCTCGTCTGGCCGGTCAAGGTCCAGGGGGAGGGGGCCGGCGAAGAGGTGGCGAACGCCATTCGCGGATTCAATGCGCTGGAGCCGCGAGATGCGGTTGCCCGTCCCGACGTGCTGATCGTCGCGCGCGGCGGCGGCAGCCTGGAAGATCTCTGGAGTTTCAACGATGAGATCGTCGTGCGCGCGGCGGCCGAAAGCCGGATCCCGCTGATCTCGGCTGTCGGTCACGAAACCGATTGGACGCTGATCGATTATGCCGCCGATGTCCGGGCCCCGACGCCGACCGGAGCGGCGGAAATGGCCGTGCCCGTCAAGGCGGAACTCGAGGCGCAGCTTGCGGCCCTTGCTGCCCGCCTGCAAGGCTGCATGAGCCGGCAGATGGATCAGCGCCGCCAGTCCGTCCGTGGTTTGATGCGGGCATTGCCCTCGCTCGACCAGCTTCTCGCCTTGCCGCGCCGTCGTTTCGACGAGGCGGCGGCCGGCCTTGGCCGTGGGCTCGAACTCAACACCGTCAACAAGCGCCGCGGCTTCGAGCGTGTCGCGGCGCATCTGCGCCCAGATGTTCTGTCCAATCGTATCGCCGAGCGGCGGCAGAGGCTGAATGAGCGGATGGTGCGGGCCGAGCGTATGGTCGAGCGGCTGATTGACCGTTCGACATCCCGCGTCCAGCGCGCCGAGGCGATCCTTGCCTCGCTGCCGGCACGGTTGAAGACGCAAACCGACCGCTCCCGCGAGCGTCTCGGCAATCTTTCGCGCCATGCCGACACGGCAATTCGCCACCAGTTGACGCGTGCCCGGGCCGAGCTTTCCGCGCAGGATCGCGTGCTGCAGTCGCTCTCCTATAAGAATGTGCTGAAGCGCGGCTACGCCGTCATCCGCGACGAGGAGGACAGGCCGGTCTCGCAGGCGGCAGGTCTTTCGGCCGGCGCTGCGGTCTCGATCGAATTCGCCGACGGCCGCATCGGCGCCATCACCACCGAAGGCAGCATGCCGCCCGCCGGCGCCAAGAAGCGCAGCGCAAAGCCCGCAGAGCCGACGAAACAGGGAAGTCTGTTCTGACGATGCAGATCCTGTTGGTGCTTGCCCATCCGCTGCCGGAAAGTTTTGCCGCCTCGGTGGCGCGCACGGCTCGCGAAGCCTTGGAAGGCTCCGGCCATATCGTCGATCTGCTTGACCTCTACGCCGAGGATTTCGATCCGCGCCTGTCCGAGGCCGAGCGCCGCACGTATTTCGACACGCCTTACGATACGTCGGCCGTCGCCGATATCGTTGCCCGGCTGCGGTCGGCCGACGGTCTCATCCTCGTCTTTCCGCAGTGGTGGTTCAATTTCCCGGCCATTCTGAAGGGGTTCTTCGATCGCATCTTCGCGCCAGGTGTGGCCTTCACGCATGATGCCGCCGGCGGCCGCATCGTGCCTGAGCTCACCAATATCAGGCTGCTTTATGCGCTGACGACGACGGGTTCGCCCTGGTGGCTGGCTCATCTCTATATGGGCAACCCCGTCCGCCGCCTGCTGAAGCGGGGCATTGCCAACTTCTGTTCGAAGAAGCTCGTTTTCCGCATGCTGAGCCTGCACGACATGGACCGCGCCACGGAAGCCAGGCGCAAGGCGCATCTGGAGCGCGTCCGCAAGGCGGTCGCCGCCATCTGATCATTCGAAATCCGACAGAAACTTCTTGAGCAGCCGGTCGAACGCGGCCTTGTCCTCGGCGGTCAGATTGCGCGTCAGCCGCTGCTGGTTGGCGACATGGGCGCCGACTGCCTCTTCGACGGTCGCGAACCCCTTATCCGTCAGCGCGATCAACACGCTGCGCCTGTCGTCCGGATTCACGATGCGCTCGACGAAGCCCGCCTTCTCCAACTGGTCGATGCGGTTCGTCATCGTGCCGGAGCTGACCATCGTCATCTCCAGAAGCTCGCCCGGCGAGAGCCGGTGAGGGGCGCCGGAGCGGCGAAGCGTGGCCAGCACATCGAAAGCTGAGGTCGAAAGCCCGTGCTGCATGAGCACGGTTTCCACTTCACGGCCGAGATGCGTCCCGAGACGTTTCAGGCGCCCGAGAATGCCCATCGGTTCGACATCGAGGTCCGGCCGCTCGCGTCGCCATTGCGCCAGGATCCTGTCGACATGATCTTGCTTCTCTTCACTCATGCCACATCGATATCAGCAGATATCTTGACGTCAAGATAAATTGCGCTATCATGAATTTATTTTGATGTAGAGATTCTTGATATGAAGACAAATTCGCGATATCTAGCCGATGTGCTGATCACCGCCATCGCTCCGGCCATCTGGGGCAGTACCTATTTCGTCACTACATCCTTCCTGCCGCATGGTTATCCGCTGACTGTTGCCATGTTGCGCGCCCTACCGGCAGGCCTGCTTCTGCTGCTCATCGTCCGCAAGCTGCCGACGGGTGTCTGGTGGGGCCGCGCCTTCATTCTTGGCGCCCTGAACTTCTCGTTCTTCTGGGCGATGCTCTTCGTCTCGGCCTACCGTTTGCCGGGTGGCGTGGCCGCCACGGTCGGCGCCGTGCAGCCGCTGATCGTCATCGCCTTGTCGCGCCTTTTTCTCGGCAAGCCGATCCGCTTCCTCGCCGTCATTGCCGGCCTGATCGGCATGTCAGGCGTGGCGCTGTTGGTGCTGACGCCGAATGCGGCGCTCGATCCGGTCGGCATTGCCGCCGGTCTCGCCGGGGCGGTGTCCATGGCCTTCGGCACGGTCTTGAGCCGCCACTGGCAGCCGTCCGTTTCAAGCCTGACCTTCACTTCATGGCAATTGACCGCTGGCGGCATTCTGCTCGTGCCCGTTGCCTTCCTGTTGGAGCCGGCGCTTCCCGTGCCGACGCCAGCCAATATTCTCGGCATCGCCTATCTCGGTCTGATCGGCGCGGGCTTCACCTATCTGCTTTGGTTTCGTGGCCTATCGCGCATCGAGCCCTCGGCCGCGGCATCGCTCGGCTTCCTCAGCCCTGTTGTCGCGACCCTGCTCGGCTGGCTGGCGCTCGGACAAAGCCTGACGCCAACCCAGCTTGCCGGCTTTGCCATGGTATTGATCAGCGTTTGGCTCAGCCAGCGGAGCCTGATGCCGAAGGCGGGCGTCGTTACGCCCACTCGCCCTGCCGCATCACCGCAACCCGCGATCCGTCAGCCTTGACGCCGTCGATATCGACCTTGTCAGAGCCGATCATCCAGTCGATATGGATGAGGCTGGAATTGCCGCCCTGCGCCTTGATCTGCTCCTGGCTCAAATTCGCGCCGTCGAGGAAGCACTTGGAATAGCACTGGCCGAGTGCGATGTGGCAGGAGGCGTTTTCGTCGAACAGCGTGTTGTAGAACAGGATGCCGCTCGCCGAGATCGGCGAGGAATGCGGCACCAGCGCCACTTCGCCGAGGCGGCGCGCGCCTTCATCGGTATCGAGCACCTTGTTCAGCACTTCTTCGCCGCGTGACGCCTTGGCCTCGACGATCCGCCCGCCTTCGAAGCGTACCTGGATATTGTCGATCAGCGTGCCCTGGTGCGACAGCGGCTTGGTGCTGGAAACATGGCCTTCGACGCGCAGCGCATGCGGCGTGGTGAACACCTCCTCGGTCGGAATGTTCGGATTGCAGGTAATGCCGTTCTTGGCGGTGGAGGCGCCGCCATGCCATTCGTGCCCGTCGGCGAGGCCGACCGTCAGGTCGGTGCCCGGTCCCTTGAAATGCAGCGAGGCGAAGCGCTCGCCGTTCAGCCAGGCGGAGCGCTTGGCGAGATTGGCATTGTGTTCCGCCCAGGCAGCGATGGGATTGTCCAAATCGACGCGCGAGGCGGCAAAGATCGCTTTGGCAAGCTTGGCGATCGCGATTGTGTCAGGATCGTCGGGAAAGACCACCTTGGCCCAGGACGGATTGGGATAGGATACGATGTTCCAGTTGATGTCAAAATTCGAAATCTTTTCCAGCGCCGGCTTGTAGGCCGTGGAGGTGGCGCGATTGGCGCGGCCGACCTTGCCGGCGTCCTGCTCGGACAGCAGCAACGGATTGTCGCCGGCAACCGCAAGACGGGCCGCTCCGTTGGCGTAGGCCTTGGCCATGCCCTCATAAAGCCAGTCGGAGGCGCGGTCGAAACTCTCGTCGCTGCCGTACTGATAGCGTAAAAGCGTCGTTTCCTCGTCGGAATAAAAGGCGCTCACCAGCCCGGCGCCGGCCTGATAGGCGTGCTTGGTGATGAGGCGCACGAGCGGCAGCGCCACGACCGGTGCGGTGATCACCAGATCCTGGCCCTTCTGCAGCCGAAGGCCGACCTTGACGGCAACTTCCGCAAGCTTCTCCAGCTTGACGGGATCAACGGTGTTCTGGGTCTGGGGCATGAAATTCATGGTGCAACCTGCCTCTTGTGACGGTGGGAGGCTGGAAGACTTAGACCCGTTTGCGGCGAAATTGAAGCGTGCCGCATGCGAAAAGGCGGCCGGGTGCCTGTCCGACCGCTTGCGCGGATTTCAGGCGGCGGCGGGCAGCCTGAGCAGGATCGAGTTATGTTTCTCGAGGAACTCCGTCAGCCGTTGCGGATAGTCCTCGCCGACTGCGTCCCGAACGCTTGCCCGCGCCGACAGCGCCTTGCGCCAGCATTTGACCCGATCGAGCCCGTCGAAGATGCCGCTGTCGCCGAGCGCATCGAAGAGATCGAAATAGCGGAAGACCGGTGCGAAGACGGCGTCGACCAGGCTGAAGCTGCTGCCGGCGAAATAGGGCCCGTCCGCCAATGCATCCTCGATCGTTGCGAATTTGGCGGCAAGGGCCTTGCGCTTGACCTCCAGCTGCGCTGCATCCTGCGCGGTCTCATAGCCCCAGAGATCGGAAAGCACGGACGAACCGAACTCCATCCAGCCGCGATGGCGGGCGCGGGTCAGCGGATCGGCCGGAAGCAGGGCGGCGCCCGTCTGCGTTTCCTCCAGATATTCGCAGATGACGCTGCTCTCGAACAGAACGGCCTCGCTGCCGTCCTCCTCCTCAATCCTCAGCAGCGGCACCTTGCCGAGCGGCGAGATCTTCAGGAACCATTCCGGTTTGTCGGCAAGATCGATGTTGATGCGTTCAAACGGCGCGTCCTTTTCGAGAAGCGTGATTGCCGCGCGCTGCACATAGGGGCAGAGATGGTGGCTGATGAGGGTAAGCCTGCTCATGAAAATCTCCTGGCGCTTTATGGAAGGGATCGGTGTCAAAATGCATGCAAATGCATCTAATACCGCTTGCAGCGATATTCAAGATAGATGTAATTGCATTTATGTCCGAAAAGATGCTCAAGCCGAGCGAAGACGTCATCTCAGCCTGGACGCACATCATGCGCGCCCGCGAGCGCCTGCTCGGCGCAATCGAAGCCGATCTGAAAGCGGCCGGCATGCCACCGCTTGCCTGGTACGACGTGTTATGGGAACTGGCGCGCTCGCAATCCGGCAGGCTGCGCCCCTACGAGATAGAAGAGCGCACGCTGCTGACGCAGTATAATCTTTCGCGCCTGCTCGATCGGTTGGAAACAGAGGGTCTGATCCGGCGCGAGGTCTTCGCCGAAGACGGACGCGGCCGCTGGATCGTCATTACCGAAGCCGGGCGTCAGCTCCGCGAGCGCATGTGGGCCGTCTACGGTAGATCGATCAAGACCCATGTGGGCGGCAAGATAACCGAAAGCGAGGCGAGGGCGATCGCCGGCCTGCTCGACCGTTTTCTCTAGATGTGAGCTTTCAGGAGGTTGTCCATTCGGCCCTGGTCAGGCGATCAGCGGCGCGGCAACGGCGTTGAGCACTTTCAACGCCTCCTTAGGATTCAGCCGCACCTGCAACCCGCGCTGCCCGCCGTTGATATAGACGAGCGGTTCGGCCAGGGCAGCCGCCTCGATCGCCGTCGGCACGGTCTTCTTCTGGCCGAAGGGGCTGATGCCGCCGACATGATAGCCCGTCAGCCGCTCGGCATCGGCAGGCTTCATCAGGTTGGCCGACTTGCCGCCAAAGGCGCTGGCGAGCTTCTTCATGCTGACTTCGCGGTCCGACGGCACCACGACGCAGACCGGCTTGCCGTCCAGCTCCGCCATCAGCGTCTTCATCACCCGATGCGGTGCTTCGCCCAAAGCCTCGGCCGCCTGGAGCCCGACGCGCTCGGCGCCGGGATCGTAATCATAGGTGTGGACGGTGAAGGCGATGCCGGCTTTGGAAAGAACCTGTGTCGCACGTGTGGTCTTGGACATAAGGGGCCTGTCAGCCGCCAAATGTGCTGGTGTAAATTTCCGGCTTGAAGCCGATTACCAGCTTGTCCTTCGCCTCCAGCACCGGCCGCTTGATCATCGACGGCTGGTCGAGCATCAGCGCGATGGCTTTCTCCCGGGTCAGGTTCTCACGCTCGGCATCGGGCAGTTTGCGGAATGTCGTGCCGGCGCGGTTGAGCACCGTGTCGAGGCCGGCCTGGTCGATCCAGGCTTCGAGATGGGCGCGGTCGATGCCGAGCGCCTTATAATCGTGAAATTCAAAGGCGACGTCGTGGTCTTCCAGCCAGCTGCGTGCCTTCTTCATTGTGTCGCAATTCTTGATGCCATAGATGGTAACGGCCATGCCCGATCGATCTCCCTGTGATGGCAGCGGGATAGCATGCGCGAAGGCAGGCGCAAACGCCATGTGAGCTTTATCCCCGGCAGCGCCTCCTCAGCTCTCCAGCGTGCCGGCCTCGCGCGACGTCTTGCTGGGCTCGGCGCAGACGATCTTCATCAGATCGCCGCGCCGCCGCACCAGCCGGTCCGACGTTCGGGTCAGAATCAGCCCGTCCTGCGGCGCCTGCAAATCGATGCTGCCATCAACCTGCCCCGGCCGGGTGATGATCGTCGCCAGACGTTCGCCCTCCACAACCCTCTCGCCGATCGCGCGATGGAAGAGCACGGCGCCGCCTTCGGGAGCCCGGATGATCTCGACATTGTCGAGTGGCACGGCGGGGCCGGCAAACGCCGGCGCCACCGGTTCGTCGCTGACGATCCCGCGTGCCGTGAGGAAACGCCAGAGCCCGTCCGCATCCCGCTTCGCCAGCGCCGGATCGACGTCGCGCTTGCCGCGCAGCTCGACCGTGACCGAAAGCTTGCCCGGCAGCATGGACCGTCGTTCGCCGGGGATTTCATATTTCCATGCAAAGCCGACAGCCTCCTCGAAGGCGGAGCTTTCGCCATCCGAAAGCAGCACGGCTTCCATGTCGAGCGCGGCGGCGAGATCGGCCGCCTCCGGCCAGAAAGCCTCGTCGATATAGGCATATTGCAGCGATTCGTCGTCACAATGCAGGTCGAGGACGAGCTCGGCGCCGAGCGCCATATGCAGAAGTTGCCGCTTCAACCTGTCGGTAGCCGTGTAATCGTCGAGCTCTTCGATCAGCGTCGCTCGATCGGCAATGGAGATCAGCGGGAAATCCCGGTTGAAATTGGTGCGGGAGCCAAGGTCGAAACGGCCCTGCAGGTCACCAAAATGCGACTGCGCTGCACCGATCGGATTGGCCTGCGGCACGATTGTGATGCCGCCCAGGATTCCATCCTGGTCTTCCGCCCGCCGCAACCGCTCGCAGAGGAAATGCAGGAGCGCCGTTCCCGGCAGTTCGCCGGCATGCAGTGCCGCCTGGATATAGATCTTCGGCGCCCTCGGATCGCGACCCTTGAAGCGCAGCACTGGCAGCCGCCATTCGGTCCCCGGGGTATCGCCCGGGATGATGATCTCTGAAACGTCCATGCTGTCGTGCTCCGCGTTTGCCGACCCAACGGTTCGTCCAGCTTTATGCGCGGATATCCGGCAAGTGCAAGCCTCACCGGCCACGGTACCCTCAGCCGAGAAGCGGCCAGCGATCGATGATTTGGTATTCCGGTCTTCCGAGAATGTTGGCGACGCCGTTTTTGCGGCATAGAGCAGCGTCATATGTGGCTGCGGCGCCGATTCTGGCATGGCCGAAATCGAAGGAAATTCGGTTCCTGGTCTTTTACTGCGTGATGATCCGCCTCGCCGTTCCAAAAACGCGATCGAAAATACGCCGGCCAGGTGGACGGTGCTCGGGCTCTTAATGCTTTGATGGGTGTCAACGGCAAGCGGCTCACATATCGCAAACCTGCTGCAATCTAAATGCCGCCAATACCGCAAACTGGTTCAATTAATTTCCGGCTGTGGAAGCGGAAATATCCAAAGGAAAAGCCGGAAGACAAATAATCTCCCGGCAAGGCGTTGACGACAGAGGCAAGCGGCCTGAGCCGCTTAAGCCCGATTAACGACTACGAAAGTGTCCGCAGACAAATTCGAGCTTGCCGAAGCGGATACGGCTGTAAGGATTAACCCAAACCATATCGTTCTCCTTTCGCAAAGCGACGGGCCTTGAAAGAAGATGGCAGACGTGCGAATCTTTGAAATGGAGTGGTCAAATGATCGCTGGGCGTCTACCGCCTCTCCCGATTACTTGGTCATCTGAGCCGTCCTTCCTGGTGCAAACAGGTCGGGCGGCTTTTTATTGGTCTCCCCTCTGGGCGCCAATGGCCGGAGCGCGAGGGGCTAAATATGTCTTGGCATAGGCTTTCCTCGATTCTTTGTGAACTGAAGATACAGGCGTTAAAGGCGTTTGCAATACCTGCTCAAACGAAATTTAGATAAAAGTTGATATTATCCGCGTAATACGTTAAATGGGGGCAAAAGGAGATTCCCATGGCCCGCCAACGTAGCCCCAATTATCCCGCGTTCAGCTTGCCGACTGCGATTGACCGTATAAAGGTCATCCACGGCGCGGAAGGTCGCAACCCGGCATCTCGTGAAGCAATTGCAAAGCATATAGGATTTGGTGGATTAAACGGCGCTTCCGCTACAGCGCTATCTGCTTTGGCGAAGTATGGGTTGTTGGAGGCGGTTGGTGATGGAGAAGCGAGGGTAAGCGATTTGTCACTTAAGATCCTTTTCCCTCATGATCTCGCAGAAAAGCAAGATGCTCTAACTGAGGCGGCATTCCGGCCGGCTCTCTTTGCCAAACTGAGGGATAAATGGCCAGATCGCCCTCCAAGCGATGAAAGTCTTCGCTCTTATCTTGTAAGAGAGGGCTTCGCTCAAGGGGTCGTTTCCGACGTTATCCAATATTATCGCGAAACATCAGAAATTGTAACGCCTCGCGAAATTGTGCATGATTCGTCATCGGATCATGAGCATAAGGAGGCGAAGAGCACCATGCCAAACACACCAATCATGGAGGTTACTCAGCCGGCGCCCATAATGCCGCCAAGCGGCAAGCCATTCACGATTGGCTTTGATGGGACGATATTGACTGGCACGATTGCTATCAAGAGTGTTCGCGACATTGATCGCCTGATGAAGGTGCTCAAGGCTCAAAAGGCGGCGTTTGAGGCAATGGAAGATCACGACGATGGTCCTTTCGATAATGACGATGAAGATCAGTCGAACGACAACCAGTGAAGAAAGAAGGCTTCGGAGAAGTCTCAACGGCAGAAATTCGAAGAAGCCGCTCGCAAACTCAAAGCGAACGACGACGAAAAGCACCTTGAACGGATTAGGCAAGATCGTTGCCGCGGAAAGACCAAACCCTGAAACCAAAGAGCCCGCCAAATGAGCGGGCTTTTTTAGCAAGAAATTATTTTGATCCCAAAATACTATTAGAGACGGTCGCTCTCGCTCTCGCTCTAGCATCATGCTGATATAGCCATGGAAATGGAAGGAACAAAAAAAGAACGAAATGCGCAAGAATCGGGTTGAAACAGCGGCCGTCCCGTACGATTTTGCTGGTGATCGAAAACGCGGAGGCTGTGTCATGGCCCAGACGATACACCACTATCTCATCTTCGAAACCGCGGGTGGTTTCTGCGGCATTGCCTGGAGCGACGCCGGCATCGTCCGTTTCCAGCTGCCGACGAAAACTGCGGAGGCAACCGAGCGGCTGTTGCTGCGCCGTCTGCCCGATGGCTTGCCCGGTGCGCCGACGCCTGAAGTGCTCGAGACCGTGGCGGCAGTGAAGCGCTACTTCCAGGGTGAGGAGACGGATTTTTCTGGCGTCGAACTCGATCTTGCCGGCCAGGATGCTTTTTTCAGGGAGATTTATGCGGCGGCAAGGCGCATCGGGTGGGGCCGCACGACCACCTATGGCGCGCTGGCGAAAGAGCTGGGCGCCGGGCCGGAAGCTGCCCGCGACGTCGGCCAGGCGATGGCGAAGAACCCCGTCGCGCTGATCATTCCCTGTCACCGGGTGTTGGCGGCCGGCGGCAAGATCGGCGGCTTCTCCGCTCCTGGCGGTTCGACCTCGAAGACCCGCATGCTGGAGCTCGAAGGCGTCAACCTCGCCCCGCCGCCGCCCGCCCAGCAGTCGCTGGGGTTTTAGGCGGCGGGGCAATTTCAATTGGATGGCTGCTCAATGCGGGCTGGCCGTCGGCCGGATGATGATCTCGCTGACATCGACATCGTCAGGCTGGCTGACGGCATAGAGGATCGAATTGGCGATAGAATCGGGGCTGATCGTGATCGCCCTGAAGGCTTTCATGGCGTCGCGCGCGGTCGGGTCGGTGATCGTGTCGGCCAGTTCCGAGGTCGTCGTGCCGGGAGAGATGACGGTCACGCGGATGCGATCCGTCTCTTGCCGCAGCCCGTCCGAAATTGCACGGACTGCGAATTTCGTCGCGCAATAGACGGCGGCCGTTGGCGAGACGCTGTGACCGCCGATCGAAGACAGGTTGATGATCTGCCCGGATCCCTGCGCCTTCATGATCGGCAGGGCTGCGGCGATGCCGTAGAGCACGCCCTTGATGTTGACGTCGATCATCCGGTCCCATTCATCGACCTTCAGGGCCTCGAGCGGCGAGAGCGGCATCAGGCCGGCATTGTTGATGATGACATCAAGCCGGCCGAACTCCGATCTGGCAAAGCCTGCAAAGGCCTCGACCTCGGAGCGGTCGGTGACGTCAAGCTTTCGCAGCCGTACCGTTCCGCCCCTGGCTTCGATGTCGCCGGCGAGCCTCTCCAGGCGCTCAGTGCGGCGGGCGCCGATCACGATGTGGGCGCCGGCCGCAGCCAGCACCTTTGCAGCAGCCTCGCCGATGCCGCTGCTGGCGCCGGTGATGGCAATGACTTTTCCTTCGATGTTCGACATTTCAAGCTCCATTTGTCTATCGAGTGTTTTCTCGGGCGCGGCTCAGTCGGGGAAATCGGTGCTGAGCGTTGTCTGCGCCCAGGCGTCGAAATTTGCCCGCAGCGCATCAAGCCTTTCGCGGGCGATCTTCAGGGCGGGCGCGCCGAGCAGCAGGCGCAATGGCGGCTCCTTCGCCTCGAATGCCGATATGATGGCAGCGGCGGCACGCGCCGAATCGCCCGGCTGTTTGCCGGAGATCGAACGGGTGGCCTGGCGCCGCTTGCCTGAGGTTTCGGCATAATCGTCGATAACAGTCCTGGATTCGATCATCGACCGGCCGGCCCAATCCGTGCGGAAGGCACCGGGTTCGAGGATCGTCACCCTGATGCCGAGCTGCTTGACCTCGTGGGAAAGGGATTCCGACAGGGCTTCGACCGCGAACTTCGTGGCGTGGTAGTAGCCGGTCGCGGCGAAGGCGACGAGTCCGCCGAGCGACGAGACGTTGAAGACATGCCCCCGCCGGCGCGCGCGCATGCCCGGCAGGACATGCTTGGTGACGGCGATCAGGCCGAAGACATTGGTCTCGAACTGGGCGCGTATCTCTGCATCCTCGCCCTCTTCGATCGCTGAGAGGTAACCGTAGCCGGCATTGTTGACGGCGACGTCGATCGCTCCGAAATGCGCCTCGGCGTCGTGAACCGCGCGGGCGACTGAGCGGCTATCCGTCACATCGAGGGCGAGAGCAAGGGCGCGGTCGCCGTGTTCCGTCGCGAGATCCCGGAGGGTCTCGGGTCTGCGCGCCGTCATCGTGGCGCGCCAGCCACGGGCGAGAACCGCCTCGGCGAGCGCCCGGCCGAGGCCGGACGATGCGCCTGTTATGAACCAGATGGGTGTGGTGGAAGACATGATCCTCATCCTTTCCGGCCGGATAGAGCCTTATTGAGCGAGCTTGTCATTTGCGGCGAAGCACCATGCCGCCGTGATGGAGAGTGTTGCCGTCAATGAAATCGCCATCGGCCGTGAAGCCGGTATCGTCCCAGTATTCGATGTGGCTCCCGACCACTTCGTAACGGCCTCGATAGGCGCTCTCCCGGTTTCCTCGCGCCTCGTCGTAGCGACCGTTGGGCAGAAGCTGGTGGCGGACCCGGCCGTCGTCGGTCACCCACATGCCGACATAGGGATTTTGCTGCATCGTGTTCTCGCTTGCTTGTTGACGCATGGATTGGTGGCCGCCGACGCTATCCGCGGTCGCCGGGCTGACCGCCGTACCGGCTAAGGCGGCGGCGGCGCAAAAATGCAGAACGGATTTCATGGAAGTGTTTTGCATCCTTCTTCCTTTCGAGGTCAGGACCGCTGCTTTTGGCGGGCCTCGACAGAAAAGATAGGCGCATGAAGTGAAGTGATTAAGTTGCCAATCCGCGATGGCTTGGTTAGGTTTCCTAACCAATGGTCGACCATCTAGAAGGCATCTCAGTCTTTCTCGCCGTGGCGGAGGCGCGGAGCTTTCGCCGTGCGGGCGAGCGTCTCGGCGTCACCCGCTCCGCCGTCAGTCAGTCCCTGCAACGTCTGGAGGATCGTCTTGGCGTCGCGCTCGTCCAGCGCACAACGCGCAGCGTCAGCCTGACCGAAGCAGGCGAAGTGTTCTTCGCGGCGGTCCGTCCATCGGTCCGGCAGGTCACGGATGCGATGCAGACGGTGCGGGACATGCAGGCGCGCCCGAGCGGCCTGCTGAGAATCACGGTGTCCTCGATCGCCGAAAGCTTCCTATCCGGCACGTTGCTCGCCGGCTTCATCGAAGCCTGTCCCGAAATCAAACTCGATATCACCATTACCGATGAAGAATTCGATATCGTTGAGGCTGGTTTTGACGCCGGTGTCCGGCTCGGCGAGGTGATCGAGCAGGACATGATCGCGATACCCGTCTCCCAAGAGCAGCGCCAATGCCCGGCGGCTTCTCCTGCCTACATCAAGCGGCACAGCCGTCCGCGCCATCCCCGTGACTTGCAAAGCCATGCCTGCATCGGCTGGCGGCCTAGACCCGATACGGCGCCCTACCGCTGGGAGTTCACCGAAAACAATCGCGATTTCGACGTCGCCGTCGACCCTGCCGTCACAACGAACGATATGGGAATGATGATCCGCCTGGCCTGTGCCGGGGCAGGGATCACTTTCGGCATGGTCGAAACCTTCCAGCCCTATTTCGATCGCGGCGAGCTCGTGCCGCTGCTGGAAGATTTCTGCCCGCCCTTTCCCGGCTTTTATCTCTATTATCCCAGGCGCGAGCGGCAACCGCTGAAGCTGCGGGCGCTGGTTGAGCATATCAAGAGGTCTGCCTGGCGTTAGATATGTCGAGCCCTTGCCGAATTTGCGGTCGATCCAAGCGAACTAAAGTCAGTCTTTGCGGCCGGGGATGTGGCGGTTCCTGCCGGCATACGCTCCCGCACAAGGTTGCTCCTGTAACGCGGTTTTGTTATTTCCCATCGCCAAGGATCAGGGGCGAGGGGCAGCCTGTTGCCGGAGAAGCCATGCTGGACGACGTCTTTCGCATTCCAACCAGGGCCCTGATCCGCCAAGGTGGGCGGGCCTGCTTTTTCCGTCTCGTCAATACGAGCCCCCTGTTGATCCAGGTGCAGTCGGGAACGAAGATCGTCATGGCGGATGACAAGGCCTTGCGCCTTGAGGCGGGCGATTATGCGCTGCTGCCGGACTATCGGCCGTTGACGATGGAGAACATTCCAAAGGCGCCGCAGAAGTATCAGACGTTGGCGCTTCCTGTTCCAAGACAGCTGTTCGAGGATGCCTATATCGCCATGGGGTCGATCGCCGTGCCCTTGCGGCCGCTCCCGGCAAGTGCCTCGAACCTGCCGGAGGAAGCGGCGGCATTGTTTGCCTATTGCTGTCAGCCCGGCAATCTGACGAGGCTTCCCGGCGCCATTGCCAAGGCGCGTTTGATGGAGCTGGTCACCTGGTTTGCGCTCTGCGGCGCGGTGCTCGGCCGATGCGAAAGTCCTCGGCTCGAGGACCGGCTGAGGCAGATGATTGAAAGTGATACGGCCTTTGATTGGACGCTGGGGCACGCGGCGGGCGCCTTCAACATGAGCGAAGCGACGCTCCGGCGTAAGCTCGCCGCCGAAAAGACAAGTTTCAGCGAGATATTGAGCGATACAAGGATGAATCGCGCCCTCGCGCTCATTCAAACCACAACCCTGCCGATGGCACAGGTGGCGCTCGAAGTCGGTTACGATTCGCCGTCGCAATTTTCGGCGCGGTTCAAAGAGCGGTTCGGCGTCAATCCGCGCCATGTGCGCGGCGGAACTGAGCGTTTTGAGCGGATCGGGGCAGAAGTTGAGCATAGCGGGGCAGATGCGCTGCCGTGATGACGGTAGTTTCCCGCATCATCAACCGCAGGAAAACAACATGCGTCTTATAACAGCAGCACTTCTGGCGGCGTCCGTCTTTGGCGCCACTGCCGCCCAAGCCGAAATGAAGCTCACTTCGAAAGATCTGACATCAGGCCAGACCATGGCCGATGCGCAGGTCTTCAACAGCTTCGGCTGCACGGGCAAGAACATCTCGCCAGAACTCAGTTGGTCGGGTGCTCCGGAGGGAACCAAGAGCTTCGCAGTCATGGTCTACGACCCGGATGCTCCGACCGGTTCGGGCTGGTGGCATTGGTCGGTGTTCAACATTCCGGCAGACGCCTCGACGATTGCCACCGGCGCAAGCGGAGATAAGAAGCTTCCGGCAGGCGCCGTGGAAGGCCGTACGGATTTCGGTACATCAGGCTATGGCGGCGCATGCCCGCCGGTCGGCGATGCGCCGCACCACTACCAGTTCACCGTCTACGCGCTCTCGGTCGACAAGCTGCCGCTTCCCGATACGGCGCCGGGCGCGATGGTTGGCTACTATGTCAGGGCAAATACGCTCGACAAGGCCTCGATCGAGGTCACTTACGGCCGCTGACCGTCGTCACGGCTGTTGTCCCTATCGAACGCCGGTCGGCCGAGGAAACCTTGGCCGACTGCTGAGGTTTGGGAAATCAAGCTGGAACGTAGACCAGCCGGATCACATTCTCGTCAATTCGGTCATTGGCCACAAGGCGGAGCGGCGGTCGGGGTCCGGCGAAATATGGCTTGCCGTGACCGAGCACGACGGGGTGCAGATAGATGACATATTCATCGATGAGGCCAAGTTCGGTGAGGCTTTGCGCCAAGTCCGGGCCGGCGACTTCGATCTCTCCGTCGCGTTCGGCTTTCAGCTTAAGGATCGCGCCCTCGAGATCGCCGTCAACAAGGCTGGCGTTTGGACCGACCGATTTCAACGAGCGCGAGACGACCCATTTCGGCTGGTTCCGCCAGGCCGCCGCGAAGGCGCGTCTTTCCGCGTCCCATTCAGGATGGTCGTCATCCCAGTAACGCATGATCTCGTACATCTGCCGACCGTACACACTGCCCGCCTGCCGCTGCGTCGCTTCGATGAAGTGACGGAAGAGTATGGGCCCTGGCGCAAACGCCGTATGATCGACGTAGCCGTCCAGCGATTGGTTCATTCCGAACACGAGCTTGGCCATGCTCACTCCTTTCCTTCGAGGCTCCATCCGCATGCGGTAGATTGCGCTGCGCCATCGATCATAGGTTAGATCGACTGATTGTGGATTGCAATTGGTTTCTCGGAGGTGAACCAGTTGCTGGACGACAAAGATGGCGCGAAGCGGACTCGAATATATGCAGGTTGGGATACGCGCCGATCGTGGATGCAAAGCGCTTCTTTGCCGATCGGTGAACGGCATGAACAGCGAGACAGGCAGCAGCTCTCTCGCACCGATCACTGATCGCCGGGCGGCGGCAACAACCGCGAAAACGACGCTATTGCCGCCTTGTTTCCGTCATTCCCACTCGATCGTGCCGGGCGGCTTCGAGGTGACGTCGTAGACCACGCGGTTGATGCCGCGCACCTCGTTGATGATCCGCGTTGCGGCGCGGCCGAGGAATTCCATGTCGTAATGGTAGAAATCGGCGGTCATGCCGTCGACGGAAGTGACGGCGCGCAGCGCGCAGACGAATTCATAGGTGCGCCCGTCGCCCATGACGCCGACGGTCTGGACGGGAAGCAGCACGGCAAAGGCCTGCCAGATGGCGTCGTAGAGGCCGGCCTTGCGGATTTCGTCGAGATAGATCGCATCGGCCTCGCGCAGGATCTCCAGCTTTTCGCGGGTGATGCCGCCGGGGCAGCGGATCGCAAGGCCGGGCCCCGGGAAGGGGTGGCGGCCGATGAAGCTGTCGGGCAGGCCGAGTTCGCGGCCGAGCGCGCGCACCTCGTCCTTGAAGAGCTCGCGCAGCGGCTCGACGAGTTGCATCTTCATGCGCTCCGGCAGGCCACCGACATTGTGGTGCGACTTGATCGTCACCGAGGGGCCGCCGGTGAAGGAAACGCTTTCGATCACGTCGGGATAGAGCGTGCCCTGGCCGAGGAAATCGGCGCCACCGAGTTTCTTTGCCTCTTCCTCGAAGGTTTCGATGAACAGCCGGCCGATGATTTTGCGCTTGGTTTCCGGGTCGCTGACGCCTTCGAGCTCGCCGATGAAACGATCGGATGCATCGACGTGCAGGAGATGCAGATTGTAGTGCTCGCGGAACATGGCGACGACGTTTACCGCTTCGTCCTTGCGCATCAGGCCGTGGTCGACGAGGATGCAGGTCAGCTGGTCGCCGACCGCCTCGTGGATCAGCAGTGCGGCGACCGAGCTGTCGACGCCGCCAGAGAGGGCGCAGATGACGCGCTTGTCGCCCACCTGCTTGCGGATCTCGTCGACGGCCTTCTGTCGGTAGGCCGACATCGACCAGTCGCCCTTGATGCCGGCAATATTGTGAATGAAGTTGCCGATCAGCTTGGCGCCGTCGGGCGTATGCACGACCTCGGGGTGGAACTGCACGCCATAATATTTGCGTTTCTCGTCGGCGATGAAGGCGAAGGGCGCGTTGGAGGAGGTGGCGACCACCTCGAAACCATCGGGCAGCGCCGTCACGCGGTCGCCATGGCTCATCCAGACCTGATGGCGCGAGCCGGAGGACCAGAGGCCCTCGAACAGCTGGCAGTCCTTGTCGACATCCAGGAAAGCGCGGCCGAATTCGCGGTGATGGCCGCTCTCGACCTTGCCGCCGAGCTGCATGCACATCGTCTGCTGGCCATAGCAGATGCCGAAGACCGGCAGACCGCTGTCGAAGATGATCTGAGGCGCCCGCGGCGATCCCTCGTCCACCGTTGAAGCCGGGCTGCCGGACAGGATCACGGCTTTCGGCTGAAGGCGCTTGAAGCCCTCGTCGGCCGATTGGAAGGGAACGATTTCGCAATAGACGCCGGCCTCGCGCACGCGCCGTGCGATGAGCTGGGTCACCTGGCTGCCGAAATCGACGATGAGAACGGAGTCGGGATGTGCTGTCTGGGTCATGTCGAGGCTTTAATGAAAAGCGCTTCGCCTGGCAATCCGGGAAATCGGCGGCATCCGGTTTTTATTGTTCCGATTGTCCCTCGCGCGTCTGCAAGACGCGCGGCTTTCAAGGGTTAGAACCAGAAAACCCCGTCCTCCAGCGCCGTGAACAGGCTGTCGACGCCGTAGGAGAGCTTGCGGTCGACGATATGTAGATACTCGGTCCAGCCCGAGATGTGCTGCAGTTCGACGGCGCCGTCGGAAATGCCGCGAAGACCGATCAGCGGCAGCTTGTAGCCCTGGCAGGCACGCAGCACCGCATAGGTCTCCATGTCGACCATGTCGGCGTCGATGTCGCTATAGGCAGCACCCGAGATGACATTGCCGCCCGTGGAAAGACTTGCCTCGGCAATACCCGGAATGCGCAGCGGCAGCTCGAGCGTCGCCGGCAGGTCGAGGAAGGGAGTCCTGCCCTTTTCGAAGCCGAGCGGCGAGGCGTCCATGTCGCGGTAGGAAACCGACGTTACCTGATAGATTTCGGTCTGTTCCAGTTTCGCCGAGCCGGCCGAGCCGAGGGAAACGACGAGATCCGGCAGATCGTCGGCCGCATCGAGCCGCGCTAGCGTCTTGGTCAGCGCAACCGCCGCCTCGACCGGACCGACGCCGGTCATCAAGGGTTCGATGCGTGAACGTAGGAAGGGGCCGTATTCGGCCTCTGCCGCCATGACGAACAGCATAGATTTTCCCGCGACCGATTTCAGTTCGAACTTCATCCCGTAATTCCTTCCCTGCCGCGGATGACCATCATCGTTCCGGTCATGGAGGCGATAAGTTTCGCCGGCCCGTCGCTGATCGCGTAGCCTCGCCCGTCGGCGACGATGATGGTAGAGCCCGGCTTGGTGATTTCGCCGCGAAACAGGAAGCGCTCGCCGCGTCCCGGCGACATGAGATTGACCTTGAACTCGATCGTCAGGATCGAGGCTTCCGGGTCGATGACGCTGTAGGCGGCGAAGCCGCAGGCCGAATCGAGCGCGGCGGAAATGATGCCAGCATGCAGGATGCCGTGCTGCTGCGTCAGTTTAATGTCGAAGGGAAGCTCGATTTCGACAACGCCGTGCTCGACGCGCGTCAGCTCCGCGCCGATCGTCTGCATCGCCGCCTGGCGCGCAAAGTTGCGGCGGATTCGCGCTCGGAAATCGCCCCTGTCAGTCTCGCTCATGGCTACCCCTCTCGAAGCGGGGAAATTGGCATGGCGGGCCGGATTCGACAAGTTGGACATCGCTGAAATCGATCCGGACGGCGATGGAAACGTCAAGGCGTGTCGCCAGCGCAACCCTTCGCCGTGCTGTTGCCCCGCATGCCCCGCGAAGACGATTGCAGCTTCGCGCTCAGCGGGTATTCTCCGACATTCTATCTCGAAATGAGGGAGCGTCGGCGCCATGACGACGATATCGCAATCGGTTCGGATTTTCGAGACCTGGCTAGCGGGCGAGCTTGGCGGCGATCTCGTCAAGGACGATCTTAAGGAAAAGCACGAGAAGATGCGCAGCGACGATTTCGGCTTCCTGCGTGCCACCTATTGGCGCTGGTGCGAGGTCATCCTCGATATCTGCCCGGAGCTCGGCCGCGCGCCTGAGGTGCTGGCGATCGGCGATACGCATCTGGAGAATAGCTGATCCTCGGCGGTTATCGCAGAGGCCTTGAAAATCCGCTGCCGGTCATCCTCGAACGCGATCACAATTGGCTGCGCAAGGCGCTGATGCTGTCGAATTCCGAACGCCGGGAATTCTGGGAAAAATACGAGATGCTGCCTGCGGGCAAGAAGAAGGCGCCGTCAGCCTATACCGAGGCGCTTGCGGGCGCGTTTCCGCCCGGGGCAGGCCCCTTCACGGCCAAGCGGCGCAGCGCCGGTACCGGCAGCCTCGGCCGCCCGCGTTTCGTCGCCTATGCCGAATGGCAAGGCGGGCCGGTCTTGCGCGAGGCGAAGGCGCTGGTGCCGTCGACCTGGTCGCTTTGCCACAGGCCGCTTGATGTGACGATCCGTGCGGGTGAAATCGCCGGCGGGCGGGCGCGCTCGAGCGATCCTCATTATCACGTCTGCGCCCGCATCCTCGTGCGCCGGCTTTCGCCAAACAGCCGCAAGATCGAGATCGACAAGCATGCGGAGATCCTGCTTTCGCCGACAATGCTCGAATTGATGGGCTTCGAGATCGCCAATTGCCATTCCGATGATGCGGCGGCGGCCGCAGCGATCCTGCAGGTTTTGCAGGCCCGGGCACCCGAATGGCTGCAGGAGGCGGCAAGAGCCGCGGCATCGAGCGTCAGCGCCGAGCAGAAGACCTATGCGCGCACCCGCTGAGAGACCCGGACGATGTGCTGATCCCAGGCGACATCGCTGCGCCTCGAGAGGAAGTCGCCGTCATAGGAGGAGACGGCAAAGCCATCTCTTGCCGGAGCGATGCCGGCGGCCTCTGGAACGGCGATCTCGGCCAATACCTTGCCCGTTTTTGCGTCGATGGTCACCGAGGCGCCGCCTTTCGGCGAGGTGATGCCGACGAGACCTTCGCTGCGGTTGACGGCGATCGCCCCGACACAGTTGGCAAGCCTGCGCGTCGTCTCCTCCGGCAGCGCGACGAAGGAAAGATCCTCTCCCTTGGCGAAATGGCCGACGAGCGGCGGCAAGTCCTTGCGGTGGCCTTCGTACTGGCAGGCGAACCAGATGCGGTCCTCGCCGTCGAGGTCGACATGGCGGGTCGACAGCTGCGACCATTCGGCCGGCAGCACGTGTTTTTCGATCAACGCGCCGGTTGCCGCGTCGATCAGCGCCAGCGACGGCTGCATCGCCCCGAGATTGAGCTTGGTGCGGCCGAAATCCGGATGCGTCTCGATGCCGCCATTGGCGACGATGAGAAGACGCCCGTCATCGGAAACCGTCATATCGTGCGGACCGATGCCATAGGTTTCGTATTCACCGATGCGGGTGAAGCGATCGGTTGCGTCGTAGAGACCGACCATGCCGCGATTGCCGTCGAAATCATTCTCGCTGGCATAGAGGATCCGGCCATCGGGCGAGAAGGCGCCGTGCCCGTAGAAATGGCGGTCTTCGCGGGAACTGATGACGATTGGCTCGCCCTTATCTCGTGGATCGAAGATCATCGCATAGGTGCCCGGCCGGCGCGCGAAGGCGACGGTCTTGCCGGTGGCGGCGCTGAAGGCCATGCCGTGGGCGCGGGCCGGAAGCGCCACCTGATCGATAATCTCGCCGTGCTCGGTCACGGTCGCGATGGCAAAGGAACCGTTCGCCGTGCGAATACCCGAGGCATAGACCGCGTCGGCCCGTTCAAGCGCCATCAGCGACCTTGGCGCCAAGCTCGCCAGGAAGCCGATTCCTGCCGCCTTGACGAAACTGCGTCGGTTGATCGGGGCACTTTGCATCATCGCTTCAGTCTCCGTCAGAAAAGGAAAAGCCGGCCGAAAGGCCGATGGCCGCGCCATATTCGTCGCTGATCCGGGTGATCAGATCACGGCTTTCGGCCAAAAGCGTGTCGAGCTTGGCCTTCTCGGCATCGCTGACAGCGGCGTCGATGTCGGGATTGAGCTTCGGCACGCTGTCGAGCAGCGATTTGAAGCCCTCGTCGATCGAGGCGGCGATCGCCTTTTTGTCCGGCGGCAGGAGCTCGGCCATACCGGCCTTCTGCCAGAGCGTGCGCAGGCCGTCGATGTTGGCCGCCATCGATTTCCAGGTGTTCTTGGAGCGCCAGTAGATCGCCATGCGCGGCCGCGGCGCGTTATCCTTGCCCTTGTAGAACTGTTCCAGCCGCTGATCGCGGACATTCTCCGCGCCGTGGACGAGAATGCCGAGCAGTGCAGTCACGGCCTCCTTGTTGTCCATGAAATCATTGCTCTGCGGGCCGGGATGTTTCCAGCTCGCCTGCACCCCGTCCGGCTTTTCCCAGGCGGCGACGACTTCGCCGGCTTCGCGCTGGATATTGCCGGCGACGGCGGCGCCGTAAAGGCAGCGGAAGCCGCCCTTCTGCCCGACCAGATTTTCCGAGCCGTTGCCGTAAAGCACGTATTCCAGCGCCGTCAGGCCCTGCAGCGCCACGCTCTTGCCGGCGATCGCATCGACCGTCGCATCCTTCGGATCGGCCTTGGCGATCAGCGCCTGCACCTGCTTCAGGCCGACGCCCTTGCGGTCGGGATAAAACAGGATGTGCTCGAAGAGATTGTCCTGGATGACGGGCCCGGTCTGAACGATCTCGATGATCGACCAGTAGCGGATCGTATCGTCGAAGGCGGATTTCGCCTTGTCAAGCGTCTGCTCCGTGCCGCCGTCGCAGAGATCCTTCATCGCCGTCGTCAACCGGGCGGACGATTGCTGCATGTTGCGGTAGCCCGGTCGGATCACCTCGTCGACGGCGCGCTGCATGACGGCGGGAACGGCATCCTCGTTGAGCCCTGCCGAAGGAGCGGCGGTCTGGGCGGCTGCCGATGTGGCGAGACCGATCAGAGTGAGGCAGAGCAGGGGGTGCCGAAGGCGCATCAAAGTGACTCCAGGAATGTAATCAGGGCCGCCCTGTCGTCTCTCGACAGGGCGGCGAAAGCGTTGCGGGCCTTTTCAGCTTCGCCGCCGTGCCAGAGGATCGCCTCGGTGAGATCTCGCGCACGGCCGTCATGCAGGAAAAAGCTGTGTCCGCTGATAGTACGGGTCAGTCCTATACCCCATAGTGGTGGCGTGCGCCATTCACGTCCGCTTGCAAGCCCGACCTGCTGCCCGTCGGCAAGCCCGTCACCCATATCGTGCAGAAGAAAGTCGGAATAGGGCCAGATCAACTGGAATGATTGCGCCTTGTCAGGCGAATCCCGGCGCGTGACGAATTTCGGCACATGGCAGGAAATGCAGCCGCTTTCGTAGAAAATCCGTTTGCCCTTCAGTGTCTCGGGGAAGCTCGCCTTGCGGCGCGCCGGAACGGCAAGATTTTCCGAATAGAAGGTCACGAGGTCGAGAATGGGCCCCGGCGCTTCTTCCTCGCCCAGCCGCTTCTGTACGCCGGTCGGCATTTCGAGGCATTTCTCCTCCGCCTTGGTGCAATCGCCATGCGCGTCCGGATGGTCGGGCGTGGAGATGCCGATATCATTGGCGAAGGCGTCAGCATTCTGGTCGCGCACCGTGGCGTTCTGCGCCTTCCAGCCGAACCGGCCGAGCGCGATCTCGCCGCCGCGATGATCGCGGACGATCGCCGCCTTGCCGGAGACGCCGTCGCCATCGGCATCGTCAGGGTCGGCATGGGCAAGGATATCGGCCGCGGGGATCGCCTCGATCAGCCCGAGGCCGATCATGGCGGGGGCGACACGCGCCGAGATCGTCGTCGCAGCATCGAGCGGTCCATAGGCCAGATTGGTCGCCGCATAATGCGGCCGGCGCAGCGATACGGTTTCGCCGTCGCCAAGTGTTACCGTCTCCTCATCATAGCGGATCGCCATTCGGCCTTCGGCGGCAAGGCCGGGAACGGCAAGATCCTGCAGCTGATGGCCATAGACCGGATCGGGGAAGTTGAGGATGTCAGCGCCCGCGATCGCCTTTTCCTCTTCCGGCGTCCTGGCTGCGCGGGAAAGCCGCAGGAACATCGACACGGCACTCGGACCACCCTCCTGCGGTTTGCCCCGGCCGTCATTGACATGGCAGCTCATGCAGGAGCGGGCGTTGAAAAGCGGCCCGAGGCCATCGGAGGCCTGCGTCGAGGAGGGCGAGGAAACCCAGAGCTTGCGGAAGAGCGCATTGCCGAGCTTGAAATTCTGCTCTTCCTCGAAGGGGATATTGGCCGATATATGCGAGAAGCTGTCTTCGGTGACCGGGTCGATCGAGGTCGCGCCACCCGCCTGCATCGCCTCATATTGTTCGGCCTTGGAAAAATCCCCGGTCGGCCGGATGACGTCGGCGACGCGTTTCAGGTCGGCTTCGGAGAGGTCGGTGCGTTTCGCGGGAAGATCGAAACCGGTGGCGAGTGCTTCGGGAAAACCGGCAAGCGTGGCGCAGAGCATTGCGCGGGCGATCAATCGGCGGGCCGGGGCATGCGACATTTCAGGGTTCGGGCCGCCTCGTCATCGAAGCGGCCCGCCTTTTGCTTATTTGAAGACAGCGTTAGGATTATCCAAGCTGTCGGAACCTTCAAGCTGAACCGTGCCGAGATCGAGTGCGGCAATAACGCGCTGGATCGATTTCGTCTGGTCGATCAGCCCGTCGATGGCGGCCTGGACGACGGCGTTGCCTTCCTTGTTGCCCTCACCGATCATCTGGTCGTACTTCTCGACCGTCTCGCCGCGCTTGGCCATGGCGTTCATCGCATCGAGCGTCTTGTTGAGCTTGCCTTCCATCTCGGCATCGAGCGCCTTGTCCTTGGCGGCCACGAGGTCATGCAGCGAGGGGCCCGTGAGCTTGGTGCCGTCGACGCGGGTATAGTTGCCGGTATAGGCAGCGGCGATGCCGATCGCGTCGTTGAGATGCGAATTGTAGGTATTGTCGGAGAAGCAATCATGCTCTTCCTCAGGATCGTGCAGCAGCAGGCCGAGCTTCATGCGCTCGCCGGCAAGCTCGCCGTAGGAGAGCGAACCCATGCCCGTCAGGATCGCGACGAGGCCGGCCTTCGGATCGGCTTCGACGTTCTTCGTCGCAGCCCCGTCCGGCTTCCAGGTGTCGGTCATTTCCTGCAGGTCGGAGACCAGCAGCGTGGCGGCGGACTTCAGATACTCGGCGCGGCGGTCGCAATTGCCGTGCGTGCAGTTCTTGAGATCGTAATCCGTTGCCGGGCGATTGCCGGCGCCGGGACCGGTGCCGTTCAGATCCTGGCCCCACAGCAGGAATTCGATGGCGTGGTAGCCTGTTGCCACATTGGCTTCGATGCCGCCGGCCTCCTGCAGCGTGCCGGAGAGGAATTCCGGCGTCAGCTTCGAGGCGTCGACATCCTTGCCGTCGATCTTGACCGTCTTGTTGGCAATGACATTGGCGACATAGAGGGAGTTTTCGTCGCTCTCGGTGCCGTAGGAGGGATCGACATAGTCTATCAGGCCTTCATCGAGCGGCCACGCGTTGACCTTGCCTTCCCACTCGTCGACAACAGGATTGCCGAAGCGATAGACTTCCGTCTGCTGGTAGGGGACGCGGGCCTTGATCCAGGCCTCCCGGGCCGCCTTGAGCGTCGCATCGCTCGGCGCCTTCAGAAGGGCGTCGATCGCGGCATCGAGCGCCTTTGCCGTCGTCAGCGAGTCTTCGTATTTCGCATGCGCCACGTCGGCATAATGTTTCACCACGGCCGCCGCATCGGTCGCGGCATGCGCGGGAAGAGCGAGCAGGGCTGCGGGGGCGATCGCCAGCACGGCTGCGCGGAGTTTGTTGAGCTTCATGATCCTCTCCTGTGACGGATCTTCCGTCTAATCGGGGCTCCGTCTCTTCGCGCAAAAGCAAACTGGTGTCAAATGCTCTAGTTTGGAACGGTTTTAAGGATGAAGAGGGGCCACAAACACGCTTGTATTGCAGGGCATTCGCCTGGAAAAATAGGCAACACCGCGCTCCTCGCCGCGGGTTAGTCTTTGCGCTGCATACGGCAGAAGAAGAAGCCGTCGGTATCGGTGGAGGCAGGCGTCAGCGTCACCGTCAGGCCGTCGGACGAGTGCGGCCGCGGGGCCTCTTTGCCGAAGAGCGCGTCCCAGGCGGGCAGGGCGCTGACGATCTGGAAATCAGCATTGCCGGCGGTAAAACGGCGCACCTGTTCCTCGTTTTCCTGAGGCAGAACCGAGCAGGTGACATAGATCAGCTCGCCGCCCGGTTTGACGAAGCCGCTCGCCTGCGCCAGCGCATCCTGCTGCTGGGCGGTGCGTTCGTCGAGGTTCTTCGCCGTCAGCCGCCATTTCGTATCGGGGCGGCGGCGCCATGTGCCGGTTCCGGTGCACGGCGCATCGACCAGCACCTTGTCGCAGCGCCCGGCAAGGCCGGATAGGCCCCTGGCGTCGTCATGCACCTGGACATTGCGCGTGCCCGCCCGCTTCAGCCGTTCGATGATCGGCGCCAGCCGTTTGCGGTCGGCGTCATAGGCGTGAACCTGTCCCTTGTTCTGCATGGCGGCCGCCATGGCGAGGGTCTTGCCGCCGCCGCCGGCACAATAGTCGAGAATTTGTTCGCCGTCCTTGGCCAGCACCAGGTCGGCGACGATCTGCGAACCCTCGTCCTGAACCTCGAACCAGCCTTTCTGGAACGAAAGCTCGGCTGTCACGTTGGGAAGGCGCGAGGCGCCTTCGCCGGCGGCAATCCGGATGCCGTAGCGGGCTATCTTCGCAGCATGTGCGCCGGCGCGTTCGAGCGCCTTGACGGCCTTGTCGCGGGAGGCCTTCAGGATGTTGGCGCGCAGATCGAGTGTCGGGCGCGCCGCGAGCGCCTGTGCCTCGGCGAGCCAGCCGGCGCCGAAGGCCTGTTCGAAGGAGGGTTGGATCCATTCGGGAATATCGCCGCGGATATGCGGCGGCGCATCGTCGAGCGAGCGGCTCACAAAGGCGGCGAGGGCATCAGCTGAAAGCGGCGGCGGCGCAAACTTGTCGTCCGTCAGTTCGGTGACGAGGCGATCGGGCGTGAAGCCCCATTGGCGAAACATGACGGCGTGGGCGATGGCCGCAGCGCTGTCGTCATCCATCAGCCAGGCATGGGAAAGCCGCATGCGCAAGGCGTCGTAGACGATGTTGCCGATCGCCGCACGATCGCCGGAACCGGCAAAGCGGTGCGCGAGGCCCCAGTCCTTGAGCGCGTCGGCGACGGGCCGCTTGCGGGCATCGATATCCGCGAGCACAGAAATCGCCCCTTCGAGGCGGCCGCCCAGACGCATTCACATATCTCCTGTTGCCATGACGTGCGAACGATCCGCACAGGCCGGGCGGATTGTTGACAAGTTTCAACCGCGTGGTAACCGCGATTGGCGGCAAGAGCAAGCGCCGGTCAGGGCGCAGCCGGTTGTACGGCGCTGTCAGCCTTAGCTGTTAACTTCGAGTGTCAGCTTTAGCTGATCACTTGGTAGCAGACTTTCGCCGTGCCTGAGCTCACCATGCCGATATTCTGTGCGGCGGCGCGCGACAGATCGAGCACGCGTCCCCGAATGAACGGCCCGCGATCATTGATGCGGACGACGACGGTGCGGCCATTGTTGCGGTTGGTGACCTTCACCTTGGTGCCGAACGCGAGCGAACGATGTGCGGCAGTCAAGATGGCGGGGTTCATACGTTCCCCGGAAGCAGTTTTGGAGCGAAGCGCGTACCATGAAGCACCGCCGCAGCCATTGCCAGCAAAACTCTCCGCCGGAAGCATGGAAGAGCAGGCTGCAATAGTTACGGCAGCGATAATAGAACGACGTATGTTCTTCAAAACAGAGTATCCCTCAACTATTGAACTCACGCCCTTGCAGGCGGCGGGGCTTAAATCTGCTCAAAAGTGGCGAAAAAGTGCCGCTCTCGTTCACGGAGTGTTACAGCCTGTAACATTTGTCAGCATATTGATATAATGACGGAAATGGACGGCGACCCATCGATGTGGAAAAAACATAATGAAATCAGTTAAAATGAGAATGAATTTTCCGAGGCTGAAGCCATAATGCCGCCATTCACAAAAACGGCGAAAATTCTTTTCTCGCTTTGCCATATTTATTGCCACATTTGGGCAAATTTAAAGGCCGTTAACTATAATACAGGGCGAAATTTGTCCCTGTGATCGTGCAAAGTAGGAATTTCCTACTCCTTTCGGGCCAGCCGTGGTCGCTACAGGCTCTAGCCGCGCCAGCGTCCGTCCTGCCACAATTGCGCAAGCGACATCGGATAAGTCGGGAAAGAGAATTTGAAGCCGGCCGCCTTCAGTTTCCCGTTCGAAACGCGCTTGTTTTCGCCGTAGAAGGTGCGCGCCATCGGCGTCAGTTCTGCGGTCTCGAATGCCTGCTCCGGCGGCGGTTCGACGCCCATCAGCCGGGCTGCCTCGACGATCACGTCTTGCGGCGGGCCGGGCCGGTCGTCGGTGACATTATAGATGCCGCCGAGACCGCGTTCCGACAGGAAGCGGGTCGCCGCACCAATATCTTCGACGCGGATGCGGTTGAAAACCTGGTCCTTCTTGATCAGCCGCCGCGCCGTGCCCTTTTCCAGATTGCAGAAGGCGTTGCGCCCCTGCCCGTAGATGCCGGAAAGACGCAGCACCGCCGCCGGCACTCCGCGTTCCCGGCCGATCGCCAGCCATCCCTGTTCGGCTTCGAGCCGCTCTTTTGATCGTCCGGAAACGGGTACGCAGGGCGTTTCCTCGCTCACCCACGCGCCCTTGTGATCGCCATAGACGCCGACCGTCGAGAGATAGCCGATCCATTCGAGCCGGGGCAGGAGACGGGCGCTGTCGTCGCCCAACAGCCGCAACAGCGGGTCGGCCTTTCCAGGCGCGATCGATTGCACGAGGTGGGTGACGCTCTCCAGCGCCCGGCGCAACCCGTCTCCCATGGTCTCGCCGTCGAAGAGGAACGCATCGATGCCGTTGGCTCGCAACCCCTCCATCTTGTCGGCCGAGCGCGTGGTGCCGGACACGCGCACGCCCTGGCCGGCGAAGGCCTTTGCGATCGCCGTGCCGGAATAGCCGCAGCCAAAGATCATCACATGCATCAGTCCACTCCCCCCAGCCGCCATTCGTTCAGCACATCGTCGTCGCTCTCATCGGTCCTTTCTGCTGCAAAGATGGAGAATTCGCCAGCCTCCATCAGCCGGGAAAGTGCCCACACCGCCATGCCGCGCACCACCGGGGCGGCATCGCCGGCGAGCTCGCGACATTGCGCAATAAGTGCCGTCTGGCCGGAATTGCCGGCGGCGATCAGCACATTGCGGATGAAGCGGTCGCGGCCGATCCGCTTCACCGGCGAACCGCTGAAGAAGGCGCGGAAGGCGGCATCGTCGAGCGTCAGCAGAAAAGCGAGAGACGGCTCCTTCAGATCGTCCCGGGCCTTGAGCTTCATTTCAGAGGCCGAGACCGCGAACTTGTTCCAGGGACAGGCGGCAAGACAGTCGTCACAGCCGTAGATGCGATTGCCGATCAGCGGCCTGAGCTCGGGGTCGATCGGCCCCTTGTGCTCGATGGTGAGATAGGAGATGCAGCGGCGCGCATCGATCTGATAGGGCGCCGGGAAGGCAGCCGTCGGACAGATGTCGAGGCAGGCGCGGCAGGAGCCGCAATGGTCCGTTTCCGGCGCATCGACGTTAAGGTCGGCGGTGGTGAACATGCTGCCGAGAAACAGCCAGGAACCATGCGTACGGCTGACGAGATTGGTATGTTTGCCCTGCCAGCCGAGGCCGGCCGCTGCCGCCAGCGGTTTTTCCATGACCGGCGCGGTATCGACGAACACTTTCACGTCGGCGCCGGCGCGTGCCGCAAAACGCGTGGCGATCTCCTTCAGCCGGCCCTTGATGATGTCGTGATAATCCCGGTTGCGCGCATAGACGGAGATCGCCGCCTTGTCCGGTTTGTCGAGGATGCCGCGCGGATCCTCTTCCGGGGCGTAGTTGAGGCCGAAGACGACGACGGACCGGACCTCGCTCCAGAGCGTCAGCGGATCACCGCGCCGGTCGCGCGTCTCCGCCATCCACTCCATCGTCCCGTGGCGCCCGGCATCGATGAACTCGCCGAGGCGCTCTTTCGCTTCAGGGATCGCGTCCGGGCGGGTGATGCGGCACAGATCGAAGCCCCTGGCGGCGGATTCCGCCCGGACGAACTCGGTCAAATTGTCGCGGCGGCGGCGCTCTTTGTCATCATTGTCGGGCATGAAAAGCCCTCGTCAGAAATCCAGATCGGCATAGTGCGAAACCGGGGTCAGGCCGCGCACGCGCTCGGTCAGCATCGGCCGGAAGGAGGGGCGCGACTTCAGCCGCTGATACCATTCCTTGACGACAGGGGCGTCGGCCCACTCGATTTCGCCGAGATAATCGAGGATTGAGATCGAGGCGGCAGCGGCAAGATCGGCATAGCTCATCCGCTCGCCGGCCAGCCACTGACGCGAGCCGGCAAGCCAGGTAAGATAACGCATATGCTGGCGGATATTCGCGCGTGCCGTGCGCAAAACCTTGGAATCCGGCGCTCCGCCGCCCTGATCTGATGTCATCTGCAACTTGTAGACACGCTCGCGGGCGAGCGGTTTCGTCACGTCGTTTTCCATCTTCTGCATGAACCATTCGCTCAGCCGGCGTATTTCTGCCCGCTGGAAAGGGTCCTCGGCGAGCAGCCGCCGGTCGCGCTTCAATACGCCGTGCGTCTCGTCGAGATATTCGGAAATGACGGTCGCGCCACAGAGCGCGCGCATGCTGTCGTCGACATAGACCGGCAGCGTGCCGGCCGGATTGAGCGCCAGGAAATCCCGGCGCTTCTCCCATGTCTGCTCCTCGATCATATCCGCCTGATAGCCGTATTCGGCCAGGATCAGCCGGACGAAGCGAGATGCGGAGGACATGGGATGATGATAAAGCGTGGGCATCGATACTCGGGCTTTATGATTGCTGTTACAGGACTGTGTGGCAGCTCGTTTATAGCGCCTTAGTCGTGACTCATTGGTTGAAGCTATAGGAGCTTGGCCCGGCCAATACAAGCGAATCGGCTTCCACGCCATCTGACAAGGGATAAAACAACCGTCTTGCGATTGAGGATAGATGCAGCGCCTGATCGGCTCAAGCGCTGTTCAAGTCCGACAGACCTTTAAACCGGAGACAATTTATGGACTATATCAATGCCGTCCTGCTCGGTATCATCGAGGGGATCACCGAATTTCTGCCGATTTCGAGCACCGGCCATCTCATCATCGCGGAGCAATGGCTCGGCCATCGGTCGGACATGTTCAATATTGTCATTCAAGCCGGCGCCATCCTGGCGGTGACCATTATCTACTGGCGTCGCCTGCTGGATCTGGTGCTCGGCTGGCGCGAGCCGGCGAATCGCGACTATGCCGCCAAGCTGATCGTCGCTTTTCTTATCACCGCAATCCTCGGGTTCGTCGTCAAGAGACTCGGCTTCGAACTTCCAGAAACTGCGACGCCGATCGCCTGGGCGCTGATTATCGGCGGTATCTGGATGATCTTCGCCGAATGGGCTGCGGCGCGTAAGGCTCCCCATAAGGAGATCACCTGGCTCGTCGCCATCCTGGTCGGCATTGCCCAGATCGTTGCCGGTGTCTTTCCGGGAACCTCGCGCTCCGGCGCCACGATCTTCGTCGCCATGCTCGCCGGCACCGGCAATCGCGCCGCGGCGACGGAATTCGCCTTTCTCGTCGGCATCCCCACAATGTATGCCGCAAGCGGTTATGAGCTGCTGAAGACGTTCAGTGACGGCGGCGCGGCCGGCGAAGACTGGACGGCGCTGGCGATCGCCTTCATCGTTTCCACCATCGTCGCCTTCATCGCGGTCAAATGGCTGCTCGCCTATATCAGGAGCAACCGCTTCACACTGTTTGCCATCTACCGCATCATTCTCGGCGTTTTGCTGCTCGGCATGGCCACATCAGGCCTGATCGCCTGAGCCATTCCCATCGCATTGCATTCGCGCGTCTCCCAGGCGCGGATGCAATTGCCCGTCAGATGTCGCGAAGTGACTTCTAAGCGACAGGCCCAAACGGTCCCATCTGGCAATGTTTGAGAAAGTAAGGATCCACTGCTTTTGAAGCGGGCAAGACCGAGCGCTTATTTGGGAACATCCTGGTTCAGACGCTCCGGCCGCTATCTGTCTCTATGAGGCCGGCGCCGAAGCCGGCCTTTTCGTCAATGGCTGATCGAAGCCGTCGAGCAAGGATCGACGCCGTAGGCCGGCGAGCAGCCGCCCTTTACCGCCGCGACCGAACCGGACGCGACGAAGGAGCCTGCAAGGATAACCAGCGCCGCACACGCAAACAGGAGCGCGATTGACTTGCCCATCGAGTATTGCCTTTCACAGTGATTGCCGCACGCTTACGCAGGCGTCGAGTCCGTTGGAGACGCGCGGGGTTTGGTAGTCAGTGGAATGGCAAATAGCAATAAACGTTCCTGCTAAATTTGGCGTTAATTCCACAAAATTTCCGCTGCGTCTTTTATGCAACTGAACTTGATATGACCGGCACGGCCAACATTTGAAACTTGCGCCGGCTTTGCTTCAGCCGAAAATGCAAAACGCCGTCCGCGCTATGCGCGAACGGCGCTATGTCGAAGGCAAAAATTTGTTCAGGCAGCCTTTCCGGAGCCGGTGTACTGGCCGTGCGGACGATACTGCACCAGGTAGGATTCCAGCACCGAGGCCACCATGGTCGGCGCAATGCCAAGGCCCTTCAGCGTGCGGCCTTCCGCTTCGGCTTCGGCGGAGACGATATTGTCGCGCTTGAGCAGGCGCACCTGGTCGGGGGTGATCGGCGGCGTCACGAATGGGATCAGCGAGGCGATGCTGCCGATCATCGACGCAATGCCGAAGGGCAGGGACACGAGCGGGTTCTTGCGGCTCGTCACCTTTAGCATCGTCTCGAGACATTCGCGGAAGCTCAGCACCTCGGGCCCGCCAAGCTCATAGACCTTGCCGGCGGGGACCTTGCCGTCGACGGCGCGGGCGATGGCCTCGGCGACATCCTCGACATAGACGGGCTGAAATCTCGTCTTGCCGCCACCAACCAGCGGCAGGACCGGCGACATGCGCGCCATTTTGGCGAACTTGTTGAAGAAACTGTCCTCCGGCCCGAAGACGATCGAGGGACGGAAGATTACCGCATCCGGCTTGATGGAGAGGATGGCCGTCTCGGCGCGGCCCTTGGTGCGGCCATAGCCCGAGTCGGAATTGGCATTGGCGCCGATCGCCGAAATATGGGCGAGGCTCGCGCCGGCGTTGCGCGCCGCCTCGGCGACCGCGCGGGCGCCGAATTCCTGCACGGCGTCGAAGGTGTTGCGGCCGGTCTCGTGCAGAATGCCGACGCAGTTGACGACGTGGCTTGCGCCTTCGACGGCGCGGTCGATCGAGTTGCGATAACGCAGGTTCGCCTGCACGAAGGAAATCTGGCCGACATTGCCGAGCGGCTGCAGGAAGCCGGCGAGATCAGGACGGCGCACCGCGACGCGGATGCGGTACCCGCGCTTGGCCAGCGCCCGGACCACGTGCCTGCCCACGAAGCCGGACCCTCCGAACACGGTGACGAGCGGCGGCAGGTTGGCAAGGGTCATGGCAGGTTCCTCGAAAGGCTGTGCGGGATGCTGTATCGGCACCCGTCTTAGCCCAATCCCAGCGCGACGGGAAGGCCCATCGCACGCCGAGTTTTGCGGATGCGAGGGTGCTTCAGACGCCTTCGACGACGACCATTTCCGCATCCGCCGCTTCCTGGCGGATCTTGGCGGCGATCTGGTATTCCGGCGAATTATAGCAGTCGACGGCATGCTGCATCGACGGGAATTCGATCACGACGTTGCGGGCGCGCGCCTTGCCTTCGAGCTCAGTGATCGCGCCGCCGCGGGCCAGGAAATTCGCGCCGTATCTTTCGAAGGCGGGCTTGGCCGCCGCCACATAATCCTTGTAGCGTTCGGCGTCGCGAACGTCGACGCGGGCAATCCAATATCCCTTGGCCATGATCTTCTCCCTTTGGTTCTCGTCAGCGGTTTGCCGGCCAGAGCGCGCCCACCATTTCGTTGAGGACGGCGCGGGCGGCATGCTGGGGATCAGGGGCTTTGACGATCGGACGGGCGACAACGAGGTGGGTCGCCCCCGCCTTCAATGCGTCGAAAGGCGTCATCACCCGCTTCTGGTCGCCATGGTCGCTGCCGGCCGGGCGAATGCCGGGGGTGACGATCGCCATATCAGGTCCGAGGACCTCGCGCACTTCGGCCGCCTCCGCCGCCGAGCAGACGATACCACCCATGCCGGCCGCGCGCGCCTGTGCGGCGCGGCGTAAGACCAGGCTGTGCGGATCCTGGTTGTAGCCGGCATCGGCAAGATCGTCGGCATCCATCGAGGTCAGTACCGTCACGCCGAGCAGGCAGAGGCCGGAGCCGGCCGCAGCCTCGACTGCCGCCTTCATTGCTTTGGGATAAGCATGCAACGTCAGCATCGACATGCCCATTCTGGCGATGTTTTCGACGCCCGAGGCGACAGTGTTGTCGATGTCGAGCAGCTTCATGTCGAGAAAGATCTTCTTGCCGCTTGCGGCAAGATCACGGGCGAATTCCAGCCCGCCGGCAAAAACCAGCTGATAGCCGATCTTGTAAAAGAGAATGTCGTCGCCGAGCGTGGAAACCAGTTTTTCCGCCTCACCGACCGTCGGAACATCAAGGCCGACGATCAACCGCTCGCGTGCGTCCATTGCAACTCACCCCCGCCAGTCTTCGATGGGTGTCCAGTCGCATGATAAGCGGCGGTCTGCAAGGCCGAAAGCATAGAGATTTCCGCCGCCAGGCGGCTGATCGTGGTCGCGGCCGATCAGCCTCCCCGCCAGATGGCATTTGAGCAGTGTGCCGACGCCGCCATGACCGACGAAGGCAATGGGCGCAGTCGGATCATGCGTGGCGAGAACCGTATTCACCGCTTCGACGATTCGGGCCTGCGCATCGACGGCACGCTCCCAGCCTTTGAAGCTTTCTTCCGGATGCGCAAAAAACCAGTTGGCCGCCTCCTCGAATTGCGGCGGCGGCAGGAAGCCGGTGGCCGAACGGTCGTTCTCATCCATGCCGTGGACGATTTCGATCCTCACGCCGGAGGCTTCCGCCAGGATTTCGGCCGTCTCGATCGCCTTCGTCTCGTCGCTGGAGACAATGCGCCGCAATTGCCTGGCCCAGCCGCTCTCGGCCGCTTTGCGGGCACGCGCCGCGCCGACATCGGAAAGCCCCCATTTCGGCACCGGCACGTTCGGATCGATACTGACCTGCGGATGGGTGATATAGAGCCCGAACATCTCAGCCGCGCTTATAGATCCAGAGCTGCGCCGGCGGAATGTTGCGCATGACGAAGTCGAAATGCTGAATATGGTAGCGATCGGGATTGGCGGCGATCGGCGAGATCGCGCCATAGGAGATCTGCACCACCGGCCGGCCGGGCGGCAGGCGGTCGAGCAAGCTTTCCAGCAGCGCGACGCGCATCGCCATCGGAAAGTTCAGCATCGGAATGCAGGAGATGACGCAATCGAACGTCTGGTCGGCGAAGGCGCCAAGCGTCGTCTGGAGATCGAAGGCGTCGCCGTTGATGAAGTGCACGCCGGGATAGGTTCGCAGCAGATGCTGGTGGAAGTCCGTCGAATATTCGATCGCCACCAGATTGTCCGGCTTCACGCCGCGGCCGAGGATCGCTTTGGTGATGGCGCCTGTGCCGGGACCGAGTTCGAGGACCGGCAGCCCCGAATGCATATCGATGACGCTGGCCATGCGCTTGGCGGTGATCGAGGAGGTCGGCACGATCGAGCCCACCGTCTTCGGCCCCTGCATCATGCCGCGGAAGAAGCGGATTTCCTCATCGAATCTCTTCCCGAAATGTTCCTTCACCTTGACCCTTAAGCGCATTTTTCTCCACCCATCCGCACGTTGATCGACTGTGTTAATATGCTGGTTGTCGCTCCCGCGACAAGGATTTTCGCAACGAGGACATCGGCATCAACAGCTCATGCCGCCGTTCGGTCGGAACGAGGCATGAGATCGGCAAGCCTTTCGCTGAGGTGAGCGGCGTCGACGGGTGCGCGCAGCTTCTTGTCGGTATTGTCGAAATAAAGATAGACGTCGCGGCCCTTCTTGCGCGACGGCAGGGGCGCAAGCACCCGCGTCGCATTCTCAGGTTCTCCGCCCTGTGCCCAGACACGGACGCGCTCTGCCCACAGATCGAGCGCTTCATCCTCATAGCCGCTGACATAAAGCTGTTCGGAACCATGCAGGCGGCAATAGAGGAAGTCGGCGGTGATGTCCATCAACAGCGGCCATTCCACCGTGTCGGCGCAGACGAGGGCGGCGTTATGTCGCCTGAGCATGTCGATGAAGGAGGGCGAGCGGAAGCTGTCGTGGCGAATCTCGAGGGCGTGGCGGATCGGCTGGCGCTCATCGCTCTTGAGCCAGGCGCGTCCCTTGACGTGCCCGTCATGACGCTTGGCGAGCGCTGTCGCTTCTTCCCCGTCGCGCGGCAGCAGCGACAGGAAATTTTCGAACAGATCGGGATTGAAGGACATATTCGGCGGGAACTGCCAGAGGATCGGCCCGAGCTTGGGGCCGAGCCGCAGCAGGCCGGAGGCGATGAAATTGGCGAGCGCCGTTTCGATATCCCTGAGCCGCAGCATATGGGTGATGAAGCGCGGGCCTTTGACAGCGAAGACGAAATCGTCGGGAGTTTCGTCCCGCCAGCGGCCAAAGCTTTCGGACCGCTGCAGACTGTAGAAGGTGCCGTTGATCTCGATCGACGGGAAGTGGCGGGCGGCGTAAGAAAGCTCCTGCTTCTGCGGCAGATCTTCCGGATAGAACTGGCCGCGCCAGGGCGCATAGGTCCAGCCGGATATGCCGATGCGCACAGTTCCCGTCTTTTTCATCAGGAGATCCTCCCGTTTTGACAGGAGGAAAACAACGGCAGGCGGCCTTCGTTCCCGTCAGACGCGCATCGGCATCAGCACGTAAAGCGCATCGTCGCCGGCCGTGTCGCGGATCAGCGTCGGCGAGCCGGCATCGGCGAGCAGGAAGATCGCTTCCTCGCCGGAAAGCTGCGCGGTGATGTCGAGCAAGTATTTGGCATTAAAGCCGATTTCCATCGAATCCGTGTCGTAGCCGACGGCGACTTCTTCCGTGGCGCTGCCGGAATCGGGATTGTTGACGGTCAGCATCAGCTGTCCCTCGGACAGCGCCAGCTTCACGGCGCGCCCGCGCTCGGACGAGATGGTCGAGACGCGGTCGACGGCCTGGGCGAAGCTCGTGCAGTCGACGCGCATTTCCTTGTCGTTGCCGGTCGGGATGACGCGCTGGTAGTCAGGGAAAGTGCCGTCGATCAGTTTCGAGGTCAGGACGATCGAGCCGATCGTCATGCGGATCTTGGCGTCGGAAACCTCGACCGTGACGATCGCTTCCGGATTGTCGACCAGCTTCTGCAACTCGCCGACCGTCTTGCGCGGAATAATGATGCCCGGCATGCCCTCGGAGCCCGGGGGCGCGTTGACATCGGCGCGCGCCAGCCGGTGGCCGTCGGTCGCGACTGCCCTGAGCTTCAGCTCGCCATTGCTCTCGATCGTGTGGAAGAAGATGCCGTTAAGGTAATAGCGTGTCTCCTCAGTCGAGATGGCAAACTGCGTGCGGTCGATCAGCATCTTCAGATCGGTCGCCTTCAGCTTGAAGGAATGGGTGAAGGTGCCGGCGGTCAGGTCCGGGAAATCGGATTCCGGCAGGCACTGCAGCGAGAATTTCGAACGGCCGGACTGCACGGTCATCGAGCCGCCGTCGGTGCTGGTCGCCAGCAGCACTTCCGAGCCGTCGGAAAGCTTGCGCACGATATCGTAGAGAAGATGGGCGGGAACGGTGGTAGCGCCGGCCTGCTCGACACTGGCCGGCGTCGCCTCGGTGATCTCGAGGTCGAGGTCGGTCGCCTTCATGTCGAGGTTCTGGCCGTCGGCCTTGAGCAGTACGTTGGACAGGATCGGGATCGTATTGCGACGTTCGACCACGCGGTGGACGTGGTTCAGCGATTTCAACAGGTTTGACCGCTCAATAGTAATACGCATGGGATGCTACCGCTTTCGACCGTGACTGTCCGGGCGCATCGAGCACCCGAAGAATGCTTTCCCGATTGAGGTCGGGGGAGTGGACGGGCAAAATGGCAGACTTCAGCACCGGTTTGCAAGAGGCATGGGCGCCGGGAGGCCCGCATTTCAGGTTTTCCGGAGCAATCCTCACAGAAATCCGAACCCTTGCCGAAGCGGTGCGGCTCGCCCATAAAGGTTCCCCCATAGAGGTTCGATGACGGCGGGACGAAAGCAAACGGCATGAACGAGGAAACGACGGCTGAGGCGGCGACGCGGCGAAGCTTCCGCCTGCACAATATGGCGGTGCCGGCGCGGCCGCTGGAGCCGGCGCTCTATCTCGTCGCCACCCCGATCGGCAATCTCGGCGACATCACGCTGCGCGCGCTGGAAACGCTGGCCAGCGCCGACGTTCTTGCCTGCGAGGATACGCGCGTCACCCGCGTTCTGCTCGACCGCTACGGCATCCAGAACCGTCCTTTCGCCTATCACGAGCACAATGCCGATGAGGCAGGGCCGCGCCTCATTCAGGCGCTGGAGGCCGGCCGGTCGGTGGCGCTGGTGTCGGATGCCGGCACGCCTTTGGTTTCCGACCCCGGCTATCGGCTGGCGCAGCAGGCGATCGCAGCCGGTTATCGTGTCGTCCCCATCCCCGGCGCCTCGGCGCCGCTTGCAGCCCTTGTCGGTTCCGGCCTGCCGAGCGACGCCTTCCTCTTCGCCGGTTTTCTGCCGGCCAAGGACAAGGCCCGCCGCGACCGCCTGGGCGAACTTGCCGCCGCCCCCGCGACACTGATCTTCTTTGAATCGCCGCATCGCATCGGCGCCACGCTTCTTGCTGCCGCCGATGTGCTGGGCGGCACGCGGCCGGCCTCCGTCTGCCGCGAGCTGACCAAGACCTATGAGGAGTTCCGCCGCGGCACGCTGGCCGAGCTCGCCGCCCATTACCGGGAGGTGGACAACGTCAAGGGCGAGATCGTTCTCGTCGTCGGTCCGCCGCAGCCGGTGGAGACGCCGGAGGCCGACGTCGAGGCCGTGCTGGCGGATCTGGCAAAGACGATGCCGACCGCAAAGGCCGCGACCGAGGCCGCCCGTCTCACCGGCCTGCCGCGCAAGGCGCTCTATCAGCGCCTCTTGGAGATGAAGGGCGCCGATGGGCGATAACGACCTCACCGCCATCAGAAGGAAGGCGCTGCGCCGCGGCCTGATGTCGGAATATGCCGCGGCCATCTTCCTGATGTTGAAAGGCTATCGCATCCTGGCGCTGCGTCACCGAACCCGGCTCGGCGAGATCGATATCGTCGCCCGCAAGGGCGATCTCGCCGTCTTCGTCGAGGTCAAGGCCCGCCATGGCGAGGCGGCGGCCGTCGACGCCGTCTCCGCCGCCGCGCAGAAGCGGATACGGGCGGCAAGCGATCTCTGGCTCGCCCGCCAGGCGGATCAGGCCCGTCTTTCCCAGCGCTATGATATCGTCGCGGTCACGCCCGGCCGCTTGCCGCGCCATTTTCCGGACGCTTTTTAGTCATTCCCGGTCCGGCGCTTTCGGATCGTTAAAATTTTAGTTCCGGTTTGAACAAGCTTCTTACGACTCTCTGCTATGGCATCGCCGTAGGGGTAATGATTGGGGGGTTGTTTCATGGCCTGGAAGCTGATGTTTGCAAGTGCGGTCGCCATGGCTGTGCGTTCGGTGCCTTATGCCGTGGCGAAGCCGGCCGGGAAATCCTTCATCGCCCATGCAAGCGACCTGCTGCCGCTCAAATCCACGCCGATCAATCCGGACTGGATCGTCAGCGGCAATCCTGAGGCGCGCACCGCCGAACATTCGCGCGGCCATGACGAGGCCTCGCTGACGGCGATCTGGGACTGCACATCAGGCGAATTCCGCTGGTATTTCGGCTGGGACGAGACGGTGATGATCCTCGAAGGCGAAGTTCATATCACCGCCGAGGACGGCACCGAACGAACCCTATGCGCCGGCGACGTCGCCTTTTTCGCCGGCGGAACCTGGGCAAGCTGGCGGGTCGACAATTACGTCCGCAAGGTCGCCTTCCTGCGCAAGCCGTTCCCGAAGCCCCTGGCGATAGCCTATCGCCTGCGCAACCTGCTGCGCAACAACGGCAACCAGGGGATCGCCGCCTGACCACCGGCGGCGGCAAGCCTTGATTGACCGTTGCGTTTGATACCGGGCCGACCTACATCTGTCCGGCATTCAGCGAGGGACGGAAATGGCCAAGATCACCAATGTAGCGGTCCAGATGGATCATGTCGCCGGCATCAATATCGCAGGTGATTCCACCTTCGCCATGAGCCTGGAAGCCCAGGCGCGCGGCTACCGGCTCTTCCATTACACCCCCGACCGCCTGAGCTTCCGCGACGGCAAGCTCTTTGCCAGCGTCGAGCCGATGCTGCTGCGCGACGTCAAGGGTGATCATTTCGAACTCGGCGCGCCCGAGCGCGTCGATCTCTCCAGCATGGATGTCGTGCTGCTGCGCCAGGATCCGCCATTCGACATGGCCTATATCACCTCGACGCATCTGCTCGAGCGCATCCACCCGAAGACGCTCGTCGTCAATGATCCGGCCTGGGTGCGCAATTCGCCGGAGAAGATCTTCGTCACCGAATTTTCCGACCTGATGCCGAAGACGCTGATCACCAAGGACCCGGCCGAAATCCGCCGCTTCCGCGACGAGATGGGCGACATCATCCTGAAGCCACTCTACGGCAATGGCGGCGCCGGCGTCTTCCATTCGACCCGCGACGACCGCAATCTCTCCTCGCTGCTGGAGATGTTCGGCCAGATGTTCCGCGAGCCCTTCATCGCCCAGCAATATCTGCCCGACGTGCGCAAGGGCGACAAGCGCATTATCTTGGTCGACGGCGAATTCGCCGGCGCCATCAATCGCGTGCCGGCCGAGCATGACAGCCGCTCCAACATGCATGTCGGCGGCCGCGCCGAGGCGACCGAACTGACGCTGCGCGAAAAGGAAATCTGCGAACGCATCGGCCCGGCGCTAAAGGAGCGTGGCTTCCTGCTCGTCGGCATCGACGTGATCGGCGATTACATGACCGAGATCAACGTCACGTCGCCGACCGGCATCCGCGAGGTGAAAAAGTTCGGCGGCGCCGATATAGCAAGCCTGCTCTGGGATGCGATCGAGCGCAAACGCGGCTGAGGCTCAGCCCTACGCCTGCTGTGACCGGGTACAACCCCGGTCACCATTCATATCCGAAAACGTTCCTTGATCGTTCTTGTTTTATTCACGCTTCCGTGCCAGATTGCAACCGCTGGCCCTGAAGGGTTGCGGGCGGTATAAGAGTTTGCGGGCAGGGGATGGGCATATGGTCGCGCGTGTCAGTACGGTGGCATTCCAGGGCATAGAAGGCGTGCCGGTCGAGGTCCAGGTCATGATCGCGCCCGGCAAGATCGGCATGCAGATCGTCGGCCTGCCCGACAAGGCGGTGGCCGAAAGTCGCGAGCGGGTGCAGGCCGCCCTTCACGCCTCCGGCCTGGCGCTGCCGGCCAAGCGGGTGACCGTCAATCTGGCGCCGGCAGACCTACCGAAAGAGGGCTCGCATTTCGATCTGCCGATCGCGCTCGCCTTGATGGCGGCCCTTGGCGCCATTCCCGCCGATGCGCTGTCGGATTATGTCGTCGTCGGCGAACTCAATCTCGACGGCACCATCGCCGCCATCGCAGGTGCGTTGCCGGCCGCGATCGGCGCCAATGCACTCGGCAAGGGGCTGATCTGCCCGGCTGAAAGCGGCGCCGAGGCCGCCTGGGCCGGCGCCGAGGTCAATATCCTCGCTCCCCGCAGCCTGATCGCCCTTGCCAATCATTTCCGCGGCACCCAGGTCCTGTCGCGGCCGGAGGCGTCGATCCGCGCCAATGCCGCCAACCTGCCGGATCTCGCCGAGATCAAGGGCCAGGAAAGCGCCAAGCGTGCGCTCGAAGTAGCGGCGGCCGGCGGCCACAATCTGCTGATGGTCGGCCCTCCCGGCTCCGGCAAATCGATGCTGGCGGCCCGGCTGCCGTCGATCCTGCCGCCGCTTTCGGCGGCCGAGCTGCTCGAGGTGTCGATGGTCCATTCGATCGCAGGTGAGCTTTCCGGCGGCAAGCTGTCCGATCGCCGCCCCTTCCGCACGCCGCATCATTCCGCCACCATGGCCGCCCTCGTCGGCGGCGGTCTGCGCGCCCGCCCCGGCGAAGCCTCGCTCGCCCATCACGGCGTGCTCTTTCTCGACGAATTTCCCGAATTCACGCCGCAGGCGCTCGACGCATTGCGCCAGCCGCTCGAAGGCGGCGAATGCGTCATTGCCCGCGCCAATCACCGCGTCTCCTATCCGGCGAAATTCCAGCTGATCGCCGCCATGAACCCCTGCCGCTGCGGCATGGCCGGTGAACCCGGCCACACCTGCGCCCGCGGCCCGCGCTGCATGAGCGATTACCAGGCCCGCATCTCCGGCCCGCTGATGGACCGCATCGATATCCGCATCGACGTGCCGGCCGTCTCCGCCGCCGACCTGATCCGCCCGATGGCCGCCGAGGCGAGCGCCGATGTCGCCCGCCGCGTCGCCCGCGCCCGCGAGATCCAGCAGGAGCGCTTCGAGGCCGCCGGCGCCAAGGGCATCGGCACAAATGCCCGCTGCTCCACCGCGATGATCGAGAAACTCGCCGAACCCGACGCCGGCGGCCTGCAGCTCCTGCGCGACGCCGCCGAAAAAATGAAATTCTCCGCCCGCGGCTACCACCGCGTCCTCAAGGTCGCCCGCACGCTCGCCGATCTCGACGGCAAACCGACGGTCGGCCGCCTGCATCTGGCTGAGGCGATCTCCTACCGGATCGCGGGGGAGAGGTTGACGGCGGCGGCTTAGGGCGAATGCGCGCAGCTATTTTGAACTTTTAGTCGTCAGGCCGCCAGCGATCTGCCGATCGCGGTTGCGCTGTGTTGCTTATCCGTTAGCGGTAAGAGCCTCTCCTCACTTCGTCGCTATTTACAATATTGGCTTCGGCTGGAAAAATTTCGAGAATGATGTCGGTCCGTTCGACATAGTCGGTCGGAGGCGACGGATGAAAAGCCTGTTGCCGGGAATGTCCATGAGTAATGAATATCCGGGCTCAAACGCCAATCCTTTGGAAGTTCTAGACTTGGCGAATGCCTACTTTGACGCTTCCAAACTCCTGTTCAACGAGGGTCGGAAGCAGATTGCACTATCCCTCGCACCGGCGCGAATGTGCGCCATTCACGCTATTGAACTCTACCTAAATGCCTTCCTGCGCTATGAGGGCGTTGCTCCCGAGGAAATACGAAAACGGATGCACAACCTCGCTGAGCCAATGTTCGTTGCCAAACTTAAACTGAGAAAGAAAACCGCCCTGCATCTGGAGGCAATGACAACAAAACGTGAGTATATCATATCGCGCTATGCTCCGGAGCGGACGAGGGAGCACACTGCGCTGAACCGACTGAACGCGACGCTGTCGGAAGTCATGGCGAAGGTTGGCAAACACCTGCATTCAACGAGCTCAGCTGGACATCGGCAATCGTTATTGCGGACTGCCATAGAACTTTCGTCACAGTTCGATTGGGATGCAGATGACGGCACAAAAGAAGGGGCGCTGAAGCGCCCCGACATTCTGCACGACAAAGCGCCGGCCGAAAGACTCGGCTACAGCCCACTTTAGCTCCCCAGCCCCTCGAACAGCGCCGTCGAGAGATAACGCTCGGCGAAGGAGGGGATGATCACGACGATGTTCTTGCCGGCATTTTCCGGACGGCTGCCGACCTTGATCGCCGCCGTCAGTGCCGCACCCGAGGAGATGCCGACCGGCACACCTTCCAGCCTTGCGACCAGGCGAGCCTGTTCGAAGGCCTCGTCGTTGGTCACGGTGACGACTTCGTCATAGATGCCGGTGTCGAGGATTTTCGGTGCGAAACCGGCGCCGATGCCCTGGATTTTGTGCGGGCCGGGATTGCCGCCGGAGAGAATGGGGGAATCGGCGGGCTCGACGGCGATCATCTGGATTTCGGGCTTATGGCTTTTCAGGACCTGGCCGACGCCGGTGATCGTGCCGCCGGTGCCGATCCCGGAGACGACGATGTCGACCGTGCCGTCGGTGTCGTTCCAGATTTCCTCGGCCGTCGTTTTACGGTGGATTTCAGGATTGGCGGGGTTTTCGAACTGCTGCGGAATGATGGCGTCGGGAAGCGATTCCGCCAGCTCTTCGGCCTTGGCGATCGCGCCTTTCATTCCCTTGGCGCCTTCGGTCAGCACCAGCTCGGCGCCGAGCAGCGCCAGCATTTTGCGGCGCTCGACGGACATGGTTTCCGGCATGGTGAGGATCAGCCGGTAGCCCTTGGCGGCGGCGGCAAAGGCGAGCGCGATGCCGGTGTTGCCGGAGGTCGGCTCGATCAGCACCGACTTGCCGGGGGTGATCCTGCCCTGCGCTTCTAGGCTTTCGATCATCGCCACGCCGATGCGGTCCTTGACCGAGGCGATCGGGTTGAAGAATTCGAGCTTGCCGATCAGGTTGGCCACCACGCCCTTTTCCCGCGCCAGCTTGTCGAAGCGCACCAGCGGCGTGTTGCCGATGGTCTCGGTGATCGAAGAATAGATGCGGCCGCGGCCGGGCTTGTGCGACATGGATGCCTCCCTTTGGACTTCGGTCCCTGAAATCGAAAGGAGAATAGGGGCAAAGGCCGAATGAGGCCAGCCCGCGTTGATGCCGGCGGAGCCGGACGCGGAGAAAAAAAGCTTTGAAAACCGTTTCTTGGCGAATGTTTATTTCAGGCCGCCCGCGTGGCGATGAAGGCGGCGGTGCCGGCCAGGATGCCGGCCGCAACCCGGTTCAGCGCCTGCAGGGCGCGCGGCTCCCTCAGCATCGTGCGGGCTCGTGCGGCCAGCAGCATATAGGGCACGAGCACGGCAATCAGCACGACGAAGGTGACGGCAAGCAGCATCGCATAGTCGCTGAGGCTGATATTGCCGATATCGATCAGCGTCGGCGCCAGCGCGACATAGAACAGCATGGTCTTCGGATTGCCGAGCGTCACCAGCAGGCCGGAGAGGAAGGACAGGCCGATATTGCTGGATTTCTTCGCCGCGATGTCCTGCGGCAGCAGCCCCGCCGTCCAGAGCTTCCAGGCGATATAGGCGAGATAGAGGGCGCCGGCGATCTTGATGACGAGGAAGACCTCGGTGAAGGTCTGCGCCACGAAGGCAAGACCGAGAATGACGGCGGTGAGATAGGTCATGTCGCCAAGCACCAGGCCGAGACCCATGAAGAAGGTCTCGCGGAAATTCGAGCCGAGCGCGCGGGCGACGATGGCGGTAATCCCGGGTCCGGGAATGGCGGCTGCGATGAACAGCGCTCCGGCATAGGCAAGCAAGGCGGCAAGGCTCATGTGTGGCTCCTTTTTCCCGGGGTTTTATATCCGGTCAGCCTTGCCATCAATCGCCCGGCGTTGATGGGTCCATCACGAGAAGAAATGCCTGCCGCCCTGTGCTCGCCCACCTTTCGTCAGCCCTGAAGCGCCCGCGGCCGCAGCCAGCGCGGCGTCCAGCCGAGATTCATGCCGGCCGCGGCAAGCAGGATGATGGCGGCGCCCGCAATCTGCATCGGCTGCAGCGCGTGGCCGAAGGCCAGCCGGTCGACGAGGATTGCGGCGATTGGATAGAGGAAGGACAAGGCCCCGGTCAGATGGGTCGGCAGCCGCTGGATGGCGCCGTAGAGCAGCACATACATCAGCCCGGTATGGACGACGCCGATGGAAACGAGGATCACCCAGCTTCGGGCATCCTGAGGCGGCTGCGAAAAATCCGTGATCGGCGCCAGCATCAGCATGCCGGTTGCGACCTGGATCAGCGCGATCAGATGCGGCGGCGTGCCTTTCAGCCACTTCGCGGCAATCGCTGCGAGCGCGTAGAAGAAGGCCGCGCCGAGCGCCATCAGGATGCCGAGGCCGTAGCTCGCGAACGTATCGCCGCTTCCGCCCGGTTTTGCCTGGACGATCGCCATCATGCCGGCAAAGGCGAGCGTCAGCCAGAACAGCTTGGCGGCGGTGATCTTCTCGCCGAGAAACAGCGCGCCGAGCACCAGCAGCATGAAGGGCTGGGTGTTGTAGACGGTGGTGGCGATCGAGATCGTCGCATGCGAGTAGGAGGCGAAGAGCAGCAGCCAGTTGACGACGATGGCGATGCCGCCAAAGACGGCGATGGCGAAGGCGCGCAGCGTGAGGATGCCGGGCCGCAGCAGCCCGAGCGCGCCGCAGATGACAAGCAGGGTGAGCGCGCCGAACAGGCAGCGCCAGAAGACCACGCCGCTGACCGGCTGGCCCGACATGACGACGAACCAGCCGATCGTGCCCGAGATCAGCATCGCTGCCGCCATTTCCGCCGTGCCTCTTTTGGTGTCGCCGCTCATAATGGCCTCCGTTTTGCTGAGGTGATAATATTGCGGCGACGAGCGAAATTATATAATGATAAAAACGAACTTCATCGCTGTAGCCTAATAATAAAAGGGAAAGCCACGGTCATGCCTAACGATGCCCAGCCGCTCGATGAAATCGATCAGGCCATTCTCGAAGCGCTGGCCGGCAACGCCCGGACCTCGCTGAAGGAGCTGGCACAGCAGGTGGGGCTTTCCTCGCCGAGTGCGGCCGAGCGTCTGCGCCGGCTGGAGGAGCGCGGCGTAATCAAGGCCTTCACGATCGATCTCGATCCTGCCGCCGTCGGCTATCCCCTACAGGCCATCGTCCGCGTGCGGCCGCTGCCGGGGCAGCTGCATTTCGTCGAGCGCCTTATTCAGGAAATTCCTGAAATCGTCGAATGCGACAAGGTGACCGGCGAGGATTGTTTTATCGCCCGCCTGGTCATCCGCTCGATGGCGGAACTCGACGGCCTCCTGGACAGGGTCGCCGAACGCGCCGAGACCAACACCGCGATGATCAAAGCCTCGCCGGTCAAGCGGCGCCTGCCGCCGCTTTCGCGCGGAAGGTAGGTCGCGGTTAGAAATCGGCCATCGGCGAGAGCATCGCCGGAAAATGCGGGGCATCGTCGCCGAGCCCGCGCAACATCAGCACCGTGCCGCTTTCAAACGGCTGCGGAGCGCCCGTCCAGTCGAGCTTGTCGGGCCGGAAGAGCACCTCGACGCTGGCCGAGGCAATGTCGAGCCCGCCGAAGATCGCGGCAAGCGACGGGATCTCCGCTGCCACGACATCGAGAAGGCTGAAGCGGCCTGGCCCATCCATCTTCCAGGCGATGGCTGCCTGGCAGTCTTCCAGGAAGCTGATGCGGACATCGGCATCGAGCTGCGTGTTGATGAAAAACATCGCTGCATTTGTGGCCACCGAGAGCGTCGCCGAAACCGGGCTGCGTGCTTTCAGCAGCAATTGCAGCAGGGCGAGATCGTCCGCATTCGCCGGCAAAAGTGGCCGAGCGGGTGTGGCGCCAATCGCGGGGGCGGGTGCCGTTCCCTCATATCGGTGCAGCGGCATCGCGCGAAAACCATAAGCTTCATAGAGCGACGGTTTGTCGGTGTAGAGGATGACGGCTTCGAAGCCCTGCCGCTCGCACCAGTCGAGCGCCTTCACCGTCAGGTCGCGATAGAGCCCGCGGCCGCGCCACTGCGGCCGCACCGCGCCGGATTGCAGCCCGGCGGCATGAACGATCCTGCCGTTGAGAACGAAGGGCAGTGCAAAGGCAGAGAGATTGGCCGCAAGCTCGCCGCCGGGGTCAAACCAGCCGAACGGCATGCTGGTCGGATCGGGACCGCCAAGCCGTTGCAGCGGACCGATATCGATGCTGAAAATATCCTGGAGCAGGCGGACAAGTGCCGCCCATCCTGCAGCGTCGCCGAAATATTCCTGCCGGAACGTGAGGCCTGCGCTGTCGAGGCGCTTCACGATCACACGCCGGTGGAGCCGAAGCCGCCGGCGCCGCGCGCAGTTTCGCTTGCCGCTGTGATCTCGGCCACCCGCGCCTGGGTCACCGGCGCGATCACCATCTGGGCGATGCGCATGCCGCGCTCGATGACGAAGGCTTCTTCGCCGAGATTGGCGAGCAGCACCTTCACCTCGCCGCGATAATCGCTGTCGACGGTGCCCGGCGAATTCAGGCAGGTGATGCCGTGCTTGAAGGCAAGGCCGGAGCGCGGCCGCACCTGCCCTTCGAACCCTTCCGGGATTTCGAAGATGAAGCCGGTCGGCACCAGCGCCCGTTTGCCGGGCGCAAGGGTCAGCGGCGCATCCGCGTCGACGGCGGCGCGCAGGTCCATGCCGGCCGCCCCCTTGCTTTCATAGGCGGGCAGGTCGAGGCCTTCGCCGTTCGGGAGGCGGATGAGGTTCAGCGTCGGGCTGATATCGTGATGAATGGTCATGGGCCATTACTTTGCGCCATGGAGGCCGAGGTCAATTGCAAAGCCGGGCTTTAATCGTTAGATACGCGGCAATTCCACAGGATTCACACCATGGCCGAAAGCCTCGCCGAGGCGGTCTCCCGCCGCCGCACATTCGCTATTATCGCCCACCCGGATGCGGGCAAGACGACGCTCACCGAAAAGCTGCTGCTGTTCGGCGGCGCCATTCAGCTTGCCGGCGAAGTCAAGGCCAAGAAGGATCGCATGCAGACGCGCTCCGACTGGATGAAGATCGAGCGCGAGCGCGGCATCTCCGTCGTCACCTCGGTGATGACCTTCGAATATAACGACAATGTCTTCAACATCCTCGACACGCCAGGCCATGAGGATTTCGCCGACGACACCTATCGCACGCTGACGGCCGTCGACGCCGCCGTCATGGTCATCGATGCCGCCAAGGGCATCGAGCCGCGCACGCTGAAGCTCTTCGAAGTCTGCCGCATGCGCGATATCCCGATCATCACCTTCATCAACAAGATGGACCGCGAAAGCCGCGATCCCTTCGAGATTCTCGACGAGGTGGAAGAGAAGCTGGCGCTCGATACGGCGCCGATCACCTGGCCGATTGGCCGCTCGAAAACCTTCTGCGGCTCCTATCATCTGGCCAACAGCACCGCCCGCGGATCCGACATCGAGGTCGAGACGACGCCCGTCAACGGCCCGCGGGCCGTCGCCGACAGACTGCCGGAAAACGAACGCCAGGCCTTCATCGACGAGACCGAGCTCGCCATCGAGGCCTGCCGCCCCTTCGACCGCGATTCCTTCCTCGAAGGCCATATGACGCCCGTCTTCTTCGGCTCGGCGCTGCGCAATTTCGGCGTTCGCGATCTCATCAATGCACTCGGTGAATTCGCGCCGCCGCCGCGCGATCAGGTCGCCGATACCAGGACGGTGCATGCGACTGACGACAAGATGACCGCCTTCGTCTTCAAGATCCAGGCCAACATGGATCCCAACCATCGTGACCGCATCGCCTTTGCCCGCATCTGCTCCGGCAAGCTCGAACGCGGCATGAAGGCGCGCCTCGCCCGCACCGGCAAGCAGCTCGGCCTGACGGCGCCGCAATTCTTCTTCGCCTCGCAGCGCCAGCTTGCCGATACCGCCTATGCCGGCGATGTCGTCGGCATCCCCAATCACGGGACGCTGCGCATCGGCGATACGCTGACCGAGGGCGAATCGCTGGTCTTCCAGGGCGTGCCGAACTTCTCGCCGGAGATCCTGCGGCGCGTGCGCCTCGAAGACGCGATGAAGGCGAAGAAGCTCAAGGAAGCCCTGCAGCAGATGGCGGAAGAAGGCGTCGTCCAGCTGTTTTCGCCGGAAGACGGCTCGCCGGCGATCGTCGGCGTCGTCGGCGCCCTGCAGCTCGACGTCCTGAAGGAGCGGCTGCTGGCCGAATACGGCCTGCCGGTCTCCTTCGAAATGTCGCGCTTCTCCGTCTGCCGCTGGATCTCCGCCGACCAGCCGGCCGATCTGGAAAAATTCCTGACCATCAAACGCGGAGATATCGCCCGCGATCTCGACGGCGATCCCGTCTTCCTCGCCCAGGACGCCTTCTCGCTGCGTTATGAGGCGGAGCGCTATCCGGCAATCAAGATGGTCGCCATCAAGGAATATCACGCCGCCAAGGCGGCGTGATCGCCACCGGCGCGGAACACGCCGAAGCTAATGCCTGAATCGGTTGTGGTTTGAGATTGGTGAGTCGTCAGCCGGCCGCGATGACCTCGATTTCGACCAGCCAGTCGTCGCGGAGCGTTTCGACGATGATCGCCGTGGTCGGTACGGCGCGGCCGCCAAGTGCGCGAAGACGGGCGTTCTGGTTTGCCTCGACAAAGGCGCCGTCGCGGAGATAGCTCGTTAGCCGCACGATATTGTCCACCGTCATATCGGCCGAGGCGAGGATGTTGCCGAGGTTGGACCAGATGAGATCCAGCTGCCCTTCAAGGCTGTCCGCCGCCATTCCCCTTTCATCGAGGCCCATCGTGCCGCTGACGAAGAGCAGCCTGGCGTGATGTCCGACCTCCAGCGCATGGATGTAATCGGGGCTTGCCGGGTAGATACCGGTGGCTGGATTGCGCTCAATCATTTCCATCGACCCGCCCCTTTCCGAATGATCTATTGAAGAACACCAATATCGCTGATTATTCTTCGGCAGAAAGGAGATTTGCCGAATGGGAAAAAATACAGACGATCTTCGGCAGAAGCGTCCGCAGCAGCCTGTCATCGATGCTTTCGACCGAAAAATATTAGCCGCACTCGCTGCCGACAGCGGCCAGAGCTATCAGAGGCTCGGCGAATCGGTCGGCCTTTCGGCGCCGGCCGTGCATGAGCGCGTGCGTCGGCTCAAGCAATCGGGCGCCATCAAAGGCGCACATGCGGCGCTGGATGGAGCAGCCCTTGGAAAGCCGCTGCTTACCTTCGTGCATGTCGAGGCGGCCGGCTGGGGCAAGAGCGAGCGCCTGATGCAGGTCCTGAATTTTCCTGAGGTCGAGGAAATGCATTCGGTTGCCGGTGATGTCAGCGTTCTCTTCAAGGTCCGAACCGCAAGCCCACAGGCATTGGAGGCATTTCTCGCCCAGATCCATGCCGTCCCCGGTGTAACCGGCACCCGCAGCTACATCGCTCTTTCCACCTATCTCGAACGTCCGGTGCAGGCCGGCGTAACAGGCAGCTGGCCCGATCTGCCGGCACAGGAATAGCTGGCGGCGTTTCGGCGTCGGTGTTCCTCAATCCTCGACTTCAGTTATTTTTCCCGCAGCGCGCGGCGGAAACTCTGCGTGATCGGCTCGGCCAGATAGGAAAGCACGGTGCGGGCACCCGTCCGGATCAACGCTTCGCTCGACATGCCGGGCATGAGCTTGCGGCCCTCCAGCTTGGCAAGTTCGCTCTTGTCGATCAGCACGGTTGCGGCGAAATAGGGCGCCCCGCTGCGCTCCTCCACCATCCGGTCGGCCGAGACGATCTCGACGACGCCGTCGAGCGGCGGCAGGTTGTAGCGGGCAAAGGCCGGGAAGCTGACGCGTGCGCGCTGCCCGGGCGCGATCGTCTCGACATCCTCCGGCCTGACCATGGCCTCGACCACGAGCTGCTGCCCGAGCGGCACGACCGTCATCAACGTCTCGCCGGGTTTGACGACGCCGCCTGTTGTGTGGACCTTCAGGTCCATGACGATGCCGTCAACCGGTGCGACGACATCGGTACGGGAAAGCACGTCCATGGCGGCGCGCTCCTCCTGCCTGAGATCGAACAGTTCCGCCTCGACCTTGCTCAGCTCTTCGACCGCCTCGTTCAGCCGCAAGGTGCTGAGATTGAGGATTTGCATGTCGATCTCGGCCATGGCGCTCTTGGCGCGGGCAATGGCCGCGACATTGGTCGCACGTTCGCCCTCGACCTCCCGCTGCTGCCGTCGGAGCAGCAGCCACCGCTCCCGGGTGACAAGGCCGCGTTTGAGGAGACTTTCAAGGTCCTTGGTTTCCCCCTCGAATACCTCGATCTGCTTGTCCTCGGTGGCGATCAGCTGCTCCAGCCCCGTGATCTCTTCCTGGGTCTGACGACGGCGCTGGCTGAGGATTTCCCGCTCGTCCTTCAAATTGTGGTGCTTCGCCGCGAAGACATCGCGCTGCGCGGCCACCGCGTCCTTTGCCGACCTGGTCGGGTTTGCCAGCAAGGCCGGGTCGAATTCGATCTCGGCCTTGTCGTCCCGCTCGGCCCGCAGCCGCGCGGCCAACGCCTCACGTGTTGCGATCCGGTTCTGGACCAGATCGAGCTTCGTCCTCGCCTGCGTGCCGTCGAGCTGGATGAGCACCTTGCCCGCCTTGACGATATCGCCATTGGCGGCGTTCAGATCGGCGATGATGCCGCCCTCCAGATGCTGGATGAGCTTGCGATCGCCGGCCACCTTGATGACACCAGGCGCCACCGCGGCGCTGTCCAGCGGCGCGAGCATCGCCCAGCCCCCGGCCATGCCGAAGAACAGGAAGATGATCGCGAACCCTGCGACCGTTACGCCTGTGAGACGCAAGGGGACTGGCGCAGGGGGCGGCGAAACCGGTAACGGGACGACCTTCATGTCCGTCATGGCTGTTTCGTTCCTTGCTGCTTCGCCACGATCGTCGGCATCTGAGCGACCTTGCGGACGCGTGCGGCGAGTTCATTGAAGACATGGTCGCGCGGACCGAACAGGTCCTGCTGGCCCCGGTTAAGGACCAGGATCTTGTCGACGGTCTCCATGATGTTCGGTCGGTGCGCGATCAGGATAACGGTCGTGCCCGCCGCCTTGACCGTGCCGAGCGCTGCGATCAAGGCCTCCTCACCCTCGCGGTCGAGGTTCGAATTGGGCTCGTCCAGGATAATGAGCGCCGGGTCGCCGTAGAGCGCCCGCGCCAGGCCGATGCGCTGGCGCTGTCCGCCCGACAGCACCGCGCCGGATTCGCCGATCTCGGTCAAGTAACCCTTCGGCAGCCCTTTGATCAGATCGTGGACGCCCGCCAGCCGCGCTGCCTTGACCGCCTTGTCGAAGACTACGGGACTGACCGTGGCGAAGCGGCAGATATTTTCGCAGACGTTCCCGGCGAAAAGCTCGATGTCCTGCGGGAGATAGCCGACATGATGACCGCGGTCCTCCGCCGCCCATTGGGCGACATCCATGCCATCGAGCAAAGCTCGTCCGCCGGAAGGGCGCCAGGCGCCGGCCAGTATGCGTGCCAGGCTGGTCTTGCCCGCCCCGCTCTGGCCGATCAAAGCCATGGATTCACCCGGGTCGAGACGGAAGTTGATCCCTTTCAGAATATGTTCGCCGCCCTGTCGGGCAAGCACGATGTTGTCGGCCTCGAACCGGCCTGTCGGCCGCGGCAGTGCCAAAACCGGCGTGGCCTCGGGGTGCTGGCCGGCGACGGCGGTGAGACGCCGGTAGGCGGCGCGCGCGCCGACCGTCGCCTTCCACGTGCCGATCGCCTGCTCGACCGGCGACAATGCGCGCCCCATCAGGATGGAGGCGGAGACCATGATCGCCGGGGAAGCCTCGTTGCGCAGGACGAGATAGGCCCCGAGGCCCAATATCCCCATCTGCAGGGCCAGCCGGTGACAACGGGCAATGGCCGAGATGATCCCGCCGCGGTTGGCGGCAAGAACCTGGCCTCTGTTTGCCTCGTCCTGCTGCACCTTCCAGCCCTCGAGCAACGGCTTCAGCATGCCCATCGCCTGGACGACCTCGGCGTTGCGGATCGCTGCCTCGGCCTGGGTGTAGGCCCGCGACTGTGCGCCGGTGGCCTCGGTCAATGGCTTGCGTGTCAGCCATTCGTTGAGCAAGGCCAGCCCAAACAGCACCGCTCCGCCCGACAGCGCCAGCCAGCCCAGCCAGGGATGCATGAAGAATATGGCACCGAAAAACAGCGGCGCCCAAGGCGCATCGAGAATCGGGAAGATGCTCGGACTGCTAAAGAAATTCCGGACTTGATCGAGGTCGCGCAGCGGACGGGCATTGGCCTGGCCGGGTGCTGAGGCGGCATATTCCACCGATGCCGTCAGCAGAACGGGCGCCAGCCGCGCGTTCATCCACGCTCCGACGGTTGCCAGAAGGCGACCGCGCACCACCTCCAGCCCCGCCATTGCCGCGAGTGCGCCTGCCGCCATCAGCGACAGCATCAGCAGCGTCTCGAGGCTGTGGCTGGACAAGACGCGATGATAGACCTGCAGCATGTAAAGCGCCCCGGTCAGCATCAGGACGTTGATGCCGCCGCTGAACCAGATAAGCGGCCGGATGGCCCGTCTGGCTTCTTTCATCACCACCTGAAGCGCCGGGTGCGGCTGTTTGGTTTTCATCTTTTTTATCTCTGGTACTCGAGATCACACCTTGTGCAATGCATGACGGGGGCAGCGGAGCGGATGCTGCCCCCGTTGGTGACACGTCAGGCGACGTCGACGAGGATGTGTTGCATCTCCGTCTGGTCCCCGTCCGCATCGACCACCTGGAAGGCGAAGTCGAGATTGGCGTCCGGCGTCTGGGTCACGGTGGAGGTGAAGCCGATATCGGTGATCTTCAGCACGTCGTTGTCGGTGGCGTCGAAGTTCACCAGGCTGGAGGTCGCATTGCTGCCCCCGCCGGCGCCGGTCACCCTGTTGAGGTCGATCGCGGTATTATTGCCGGTGATCCCGTTGCCCGACTGCATGATCTGCGCGCCCTGCAGCACGTAGTCTTCGCCAGCCGCGTTGTAGTCGTTCTGCTCGACGATCACGAGGCCGTCATTATTGTCGAGCGTGAACTCGCTGCTGTAGGGAGCCGGGACCTGGCCGGTCTTGTAGATGTCGGCGTTCGACACATACATGGCCCGCGTGATCGTGGCATTGTCGTCGCCGTTGCCGGCGATGTTGTCGGCGCCGTTCACATCGATCAGGTTGAGGATCAGCATCAGGTCTTCGCTGTTGCCGATGCCGTCGAACTTGATCGCCATCGCCCCGGCAGTCGCCGTCGGGGTGAGAGCCTCGTTGGTGATTCCGACATCGCTGTTGAAGAACCGCAAGGTCAGCAGTTCGTCTTTCTGGATCGTGTCGCCGGCGACGCCGTTGGTGCTCTGTGTTGCGGAGACCCAGGTCTCATTGTTGTTGCTCACCATGTCGTGACTGATGCCGGGGGTGAAGGTGGTGTCAGTGGACGAGCCCTCGCCATTGCTCGTCAGGCTGAACGGGTTGCCTCTATTGATCAGGTTGCCGGTGAACTGCACGTAGAAGTCTTCATCGGCAGGCGTAGTCGCATCATCGGCCTGCAGCTTTTCCAGCACGATCGGCGGGTGGCCGGTATTGCTCGTCGGCTGCTTGGAGAGGAGCTCGCTGGTATGGAGAATGTCGAAGCTGAAGCCTTCCAGCGGGTCTGACAGGTTGATGGTATAGGTGTCGGCGGCCTTGTCGAAGACGAGGGTGCCGCCCGCCGTGCCTGCCTGGACGCCGGCCGCCGGATCCCTGTCATAGGTGAAGGTGAAGTTGAACGTCGCGGAGGTGAGGCTCTCCGACGCCAGCGTCACATTCGACGTAACGAGATTGCCCCCGCCGCCGCCGATGATCGTGCCGGTCAGTCCGATCTGGACGCCGGCTGTCCCGCCGTCCTGGTCGACGAAGTCGGAGCCGGTGGCATAGAAGGCAGCCGGGTGGCTATCCGCGCCGATATTGTAGCCGAAGGCGCCGCTGGCCGATGCGTTGAGCAGGTTGGCCAGGGTCTCGTGCTGGATGCCGGCGGCAACGGGGTCGCCGTCGAACGGCACTGTGATCGTCGGCCCGTCGTCTTTGAAGTTCAGGTTCTGACCGATATTGCCGGTGGCCTCGGCCTGATCGCCGTCACGGTCGGTGATGGTGGCGGTCAGGGTTACGAGGTCGGCGGCCGCCAGGGTCCGGCTGTCATCCGGGGTGGTGGTATCGGTATGGATGATTGCCCGTGCCTGGTCGAGGGTGACGACCCCGGCAGCGCTGACGCTGACGGTGAAGACAACGGGACCGCCGACGCCGGCGCGACCGACGACATTGCTGCCTTCCTTGAAGAGCAGGACGGACGCGCCGGTTTCGGTGTCGGTGAGGCCGCTGACATTGTTGTTTACGTTGATGCCGAGCGCATAAGAAATGGCGCCGCCGACGGCGCCGCCATCGGCCCCGGCATTCGAAGTAAAGGAGGTTGAGAAGTCGCCGGTGGCGTTGGTCGTCAGGACGGTCTCGTCGACTGTCACCTGCGGTGGAGTGCCGGTTGCCGCGATCGTCGGTCCGTCATCTTCGAAGTTGAGGTTCTGGCCGATATTGTGGGTGGCCGGGGCGTGATCGCCGTCACCGTCGGTGATGGTGGCGGTCAGGGTCACGAGGTCGGCGGCCGCCAAGGTCCGGCTGTCGTCCGGATTGGTGGTATTGGCATGGACGACGGCCCGCTGCTGGTCGAGGGTGACGACGCCGGTAGCACTGACGCTGACGGTGAAGACAACAGGTCCGCCGGCTCCGGCCCGGCCGACCACACTGCCGCCCTCCAGAAAGAGCAAGACGGCCTGGTTGGTAGCGGTGTCGGTGAGGCCGCTGACATTGGTGACCTGGCTGATGCCGAGCGCATAGGTGATGGTGGCGCCGTCGACGCCGGGAGTCGAGGTGAAGACGGCGGCGAAGTTGCCAGTGGCGTTGGTCGCCAGGTCGCTCTCGTCGACCGTCAGTTGCGGCGGGGTGCCGGTTGCCGTGATCGTCGGCCCGTCATCGTCGAAGTTGATGAAGGAGCCGACCTCTTCGCTGTGGGCGTTGGGGGTCTGCTGCGCGAAATGGACCTCGGTGATGTCAAGCCCTTCGGTCGCATCGATCGCCTCCACATGCAGCCGATCCATCTGGCTGCTTGTGGTGAAATCGACGGTGGTGATGTTGTCGAGCCCGGTAATGGTCACGACGTTCCCGGTGCCGCTGAGCCCGGTTACGGTGACGTTGCCGCTTGCTGTGGCGTAGGTGCCATCAGCGGTGATTTTGGCCAAGGCTGACGCCCCCGTCAATGTGAGGCTGGTGATATCAACGGGGTTGGTGGGACTGCCGTCAAAAAAGTTTGAACCCTGCTCGTTTCCCTGAACGTCAAAAGCGCTGATCTTGATGTCCACCCGTTCAGTCGGAGTAGACGGCGTGAGCTGGTTGATGATGAAACCGGCCTGTAGGATGTTGTCGAGATGGCTGCCATATGCGATGTCCGCGCCGTCACCCGCGCTGGGTGTGCCGCCTGTCACAAAATCGACCTGCAGCACTTCACGTCCTAAAGGTTGATTCTGCCCATCGGTATCCGGGTTGATGCTCTGGTTGTCGACACCAAAACCTTGCTCACTCACGTTGCACTCGCTGTTGACCAGCGCACTGTTGGGGTCGAGTTGGCTCGACCGTACGAGCCCCGTCACCAGCAATTGTTTGGAAGCGTCATCGGGCGAACTGAGCAGGTTGAATTGATTGCTGCCGGGATGGGCATTGTCGCCGGTAAAGCTGATGTCGGTGGTCCCTGTGACCGAGGCAAACACCTTGTTGGTCAGATCGATACGGTCGTCGGGATTGTCCGCATTGGGATGGAGCAGCGGCACGTATTGGACGGTGTAGAGGTCAGCATTGGTGGCGCTGGTACTGACCAGGCCGAGCGAGAAGGCGAGCGGCCCGCTCTCGGCAGGTTCGGCGGACACGTCAGAGGTGCCAATGACGCCGATCACGACGTTTGCATTGGCGCTCTGGAATAGCCAGACATAATTGCCATCGATGGTGCGAATGCCGCTGTTGACGCCGACTGTGGTGGAATACGGGGTGCCGGAGGCGCTTTGCGTGAGAACCACCGACGTGATGGTTTCCCCTGCGCTCGCCGAGGCGACCACGAAATTGGACTGGTAGGCGACCTCGGGTGAGGATAGCCCACCTGAGCTATCGAGGCCCAACATGTATGTCAGCGTCGTGTTGGTGCTATGCGGCAAAAGCGACGGATCGATATCGTCGTCCTGCAAGTTGGCGGTCTCGTCGATGACGAGATCTTGGGTTGTGATGTCGAGTGCCATGGAAATTCTCCCTCGGTTAGGTCGCAGGGAGGCTAGGCCCCGGATGCCGAATGCATCCGGCCGGTCCACTCCTTGCGCATCGGAACTCGCAGCTCTCCATCGATGGCGATTGTCTCGCTGATCAAGAGCGCCAGCCCGTCTCAGCTGGAGGGAATTAAGACTAAAGTCCGTAATTGATTAAGACCAAAGTCTACGCATAAGGTTGCCATAAAAACAACTTCGAAGATTACATTCTCGCAATCACAAGAAAGAGTTTGTAAAATTCGAAAGAAAGGTATGTAGGACTATGCAACCATCACCAAACGCGGCACGAGAATTTCCCCTCCGCTTTCTTTATACTACAAGTTGGGCGAAATTTCACTTAGCCACTTCGAGCTAAGGTGTGCAATGTTTTGATTTTGAACGTAATTTTTTCTTAATTCCAAAAAGGAATACATTTGGGTTGGGATTTCCGCCGGGGAACTGCGGCGCAGCGGATAGTTGAAGATCCGACGCGCGTCCGGTTGCGACGAGAGAAACCCAAGCGAAGCGGGAACAGTACAGGCCGATGTCATAAGCGCCGGTCGGAAACGGCACTCCCGATTGCAGCGCTTCACGTCTTTTCGGACGGGCGGCGTTGGAATGTTTCTCAGTCCTCGCAGTCGAACCGCGGCAGCGGTTCGATATTCCCTGCCCAGGGTAATGCCGAGCGGCACCATATCTGTTTCTTCGGCATCAGTTCCCGCCTCTGGTCGATGCTGCCGAGACGGATGCCGATGGCGCTGCCTTCGCCATTCGTGCGGTAGAGCGGAGATCCGCAATTCGGGCAGAAGAACTGCCGGCTGAGGCCGCCGCTGTCGCCATATTTGCTGTATTCGCGCGGTTCGCCCGATATCAGCGTGAAGCGTTCCGATCGAACCGGCGCGGTGACGCGATAGGCCGAACCCGTCAGCCGCTGGCAATCGGTGCAATGGCAGATCGAAACTCGCTCCGGGTCGATTTCCGCCTGATAGCGGATCGCGCCGCAATGGCATCCTCCTGATATATGCATCGGCATTCCTTAATCCGCCGGCGAAGCGGGCGAGCGCGTGGCATAAAAGGCCCTGGCATCCGCCGTGAAGGCGGCCCGCTGGTCGGCTCTGGTGTAGAACATATGCCCGCCGCGATAGAGCTTCAGCCCGACCCGGCCGCCGGCGAGCGAGGGCGGCAGGTGATCGACCACGTAGCGGCTGACGCCGTAAGGCGTCACCAGATCGCTGTAGCCATGGGCGATCAGCAGGTGGAAGGCCGTGTTCGAGGCAAGCAGTTGCCTGAGGTCATCGGTGGCGCTGGCCTGAAAGCGCGATCCGCCGCCGCGCCCGCCGCCCCATTCCCAGCGCCGGCTGATGTCGCTGTCGAGCAGCGAATAGGTCATCTCGGTCTTGAAGCCGAGCTGGTTGCGGGCATAGTCGGCGAAGGCGCCGCCATAGGCGCGGGTGAAACCGTCCAAGATGGCGTCGTCGCCGCGGTCGTAATCCGATTCCGGATAGGGGTCGGGGGCGGCAAAGGAAGCGTCGTAGGGGCTCATCACCGCGCCGCTGGCGCCATCCGAATGTTTGACGAAGGAATTGCCGAGGAAGCCGCGGTTGCGCGCCACGATATCCTCAGGGATGCCGGTCATAGCGGCGATCCTCCTATAGAAGGCGGCCGCCTTGGCGCCTGTCGGGGGCGGGCCGGCCAGCGTCGTCAGGTAATCGCCGAGCGCGAAGGTCTCGGCCTCGCGCTGCTTCTGTTCGTCGAAGGCGTTTTGCCGGTCGAGCTCGGCGGCCGCCAGCGACGGCAGCTCAAGTGCTGCGCCGAGCGCGAACTGATCGGCGTTGAACATCAACTGGCCTTCGAGCAAGGGCGAAAGCATCACCGCGCCGGCGACGACGATACCCTGGCTTTGCTGCAGCACGGCGGCGACCTTGGCGGCGCGGAAACCGCCATAGCTTTCGCCGAGAAGATATTTCGGCGAGCTCGAGCGGTTGTTGTGGGCGACATAGAGCGCGATCGCCTTGGCGATGCTCTGGGCGTCGGAATTGACGTTGTAATAGTTCGAGGCGTCGTCGGCTTTGTCCGTCCGGCTCCAGCCGGTGCCGATCGGATCGATCAGCACGAGATCGGTGAAATCGAGCCAGGTCTGCTCGTTATCGATGAGCTTGGCGTTGGCGCCGTCGCGGCCCTGAGGCCCGAAATCGAGCACCTTCGGTCCGACCAGCCCGAGATGCAGGAAGGCGGAAGCCGCGCCCGGCCCGCCATTGAAGGCAAAGGTCAACGGCCGGTCGGCCCCCGCGTCTTTCGCGACATAGGCGGTGTAGAAAATCGCACCGGTCCGGGCGCCGTCCTGGCCGAAGAGATCGAGCGTGCCGGCGGTCGCGGTATAGGCGATCTTGCGATCGCCGATCGTCAGCTCGTGTTCCGTGACGGAATCGGCCGGCAGCAGCTTCAGCACGCCCTCGCGCACGCTGCGCTCGACATTCGCCTTCGGTTGACCGCCTTCCTGTGCGGGAGAAAGCGCAGGGAGCAGCGACGCGGCAAGCGCGGCCAGCAGAAACAGGGGTTGTATACGCAAAATGTCTCCTCCGGCGGTGCGGCATGCGGGTTGAGATAGCGTAGCATCCGCAGCAGGCGACCGGCATCAAGAGATGGTGATGGGCCGGTGAGCGAGCGACTGAGTGAGCAAGTGAGCGCGTGAGCGAGCGGCTCAGGATGCCGTCTCGATCGCTCGTACATTCACCTCCAGCGGCCGGCCGGCCTTCCAGCCGTTGATCGCGGCCGCGAGCCCGAGCGCGACGAAGAGAAGCGCGCACCAGGCAAAGCTGCCGGTCCAGCCGCGAATGAGGCCGACGATGAGCGGGCCGACGGCGGCAAGCAGATAACCGACGCATTGCGCCATGCCGGAGAGATGGGCGGCGACATCGGGATCGCGCGAGCGCAGCACGATCGTCGTCATCGCCGCCGCGATCAGCCCGCCCTGGCCGATGCCTTGCAGCAAAGCCCAGAGCCAGACCGTCGACAGCGGCGCGAAGAGCAGGCCGAGCAGGGCGACGACGGCGACGCCGCAGAGGCCGGCATTGATCAGCCGCTGATCGCGGCCGCGCACGGCGATATGCGGCACAACAAGGCAGGATGCGGCCTGCACCATCACCGACAGTGAAACGATCACCCCGGCGGTGACGCCGTCGAGCCCGCGTTCGCGCAGGATCGGAACCAGCCAGCCGAAGACGCAATAGGCGAGCGCCGATTGCAGGCCCATGAACAGTGTCACCTGCCAGGCAAGCCGGTCCCGCCAGAGGCCTTTGACGTGGGTTCCGTTTCGTCTTGCCTGGCCGTTGCTGCGCAGAACCTGCGGCAGCCAGATCAGGCCGACGGCAAGCGCCGGCAGCGCCCAGATGGCGAGCGCACCCGCAAGCGAGCCGCCGAGCGCGTGCTCGAGCGGCAGTGTCAGCCCGGCGGCACTTGCCGCACCCGCGCAGAGCGCCATCGTATAGAAGCCGGTCATCAGGGCGGTGCGTGTGGCGAAATCCCGCTTGACCAGCCCCGGCAGCAGCACGTTGCCGACGGCAATGCAGGCGCCGGCGAGCGCCGTGCCGATAAAGAGCAGCGGCAGGGAAGAAAGCCCGCGCAATGCAGTGCCAAGGGCGAGAAGCAGCATAACGGCGAGCAGCGTACGCTCCGAACCGAGGCGCTGGGCAAGGCGCGGCGCCAGCGGCGAGAAGGCGCCGAGGCAAACAACCGGCAGCGTCGTCAGCAGGCTGGCGCCGAGCGCTGTGAGACCAAGTTCCAAGCGCATTTCGGGCAGAAGCGCCGAGGCGCTTGAAAAGACCGGACGCAGGTTGAAGGCGATCAGCACCAGGCTGGCGCCGAGCAGCAAACGATCTGCGGCACCCTGCACCGGTGTCGCCTGCGGCGGCATCAGGCTGCCGGCCTCGGCGTCTACAAGCAGTTCGTCGGCCGGGTCGAGCGTGGCGGCGAGATCGTTGGAAGGCGTCATGACAGGATCATCCGGTCGAGGGCGGCGAGAACCGGCGCCATGAAGCGGCGCACCGCCGCATCCGCCTTGCCGGGATCGCCGGTTTCGATCGCGTCGACGATATCGGCATGCGCCTGCATATCCGGTTCGGGAATATCCTTGCCCAGCGTCGCCGCGATGGTCTCGGCGATCGAGGCCGAGAAGAAATCATAGATCTCGACCATCGCCCGGTTGCCCGACGCGGCGATGACAGCCTTATGGAAGGCGAGGTCGCGCTCGATGAAGCCGGCCTTGTCGTCGCCGTCATAGGTGCCGCGCTCGGCAAGCAACCGGCGAAGCTCCGTTACCGTCTCCGGCGTCTTGCGGATCGCCGTCAGCCGGGCGGCCTCGACGTCGAGCGCGAGACGCGCCTCGAACTGGTCTCGCAGGCTGGCCCGCCGCGCCATCGTCAGCGGCCGGCCGGCATCGGTGGTGGAGCGAACATAGGTGCCCGACCCTTGCCGCGTTTCGAGATAGCCCTGGGAGACGAGGACACGTACCGCTTCGCGCACCGTGCCGCGGCTGACGGAGAGCATGGCCGACAGCGAGGCTTCATTCGGCAATTTATCGCCGACCGCCCAGCGTTTGCTGAGGATGTCGCCGCGGATCGCCTCGATCGCCTCATCGGCGAGATTTGTCCTGCTGATCGCACGCATGGAGCCACTCATAAAGTCATCGGATGACTTTATGAGTAATGGACTTTCTTCTTCTCGTCAAAGCAAAATCCGGGCAATAAAAAAGGGCCGCCTCAGCGACCCTTTCCATGAGTTTGGCCTCGAACTGGCCTGGACTGTCAAAGCAGCCCCAGGAAGGCGGGTTTTAGAGCGAGGGCTGCCTCGCTTTCATCACCTCTTCCATGCCCGTTACGAGGTCCGAAATCTCATTAGACATTGGATCACCTTCCTTTCGTTCTGTTGCTGATAGACCCAAGGTAGGCTGATTCTTTCGAGATGCAAGCAGAAATCCCCGTCAATGCCCGGCCTCGACGGATCTGACCGTTCACAAAAAAACACAGAGCTTTGCTGAATTTGAAGGCGCCGGGTGCCACGAAACCGTCACCTTGCGCTTGCAAACCCGCCGCGCGTTAAGCTGTTATTAGCCTTGACGTTCGACAATTTCAGCATTCCCGCCGAAGCCGCGGCGGGTCCCGGAGCAAAAGCCATGTGTCGCTGGGCAGCCTATCGCGGAGACCCTCTCTATCTCGAGGAGCTGGTATCCTCGCCCGCCCATTCGCTGATCGAGCAGTCCCATTGCGCTACCCGCGCCAAGACGGCGACCAATGGCGATGGCTTCGGCATCGCCTGGTATGGCGACAGGCCAGAGCCCGGCCGCTACCGCGATATCCTGCCGGCATGGTCGGACTGCAATCTGAAGAGCCTGGCGCGGCAGATCCGTTCGCCGCTCTTCCTCGCCCATGTCCGCGCTGCTACGGGCGGCGGCACGCGCCGCGACAACTGCCACCCTTTTACCCACGATACTTGGTCCTTCATGCACAACGGCCAAATTTCAGGCTTCGAGCGCCTGCGCCGGCCGATGGAGGCGATGCTCGACGACGAACTGTTTAATGTCCGCAGCGGCACGACCGATTCCGAATTGATGTTCCTGCTGGCGCTGCAGTTCGGCCTGCGCGAGGCGCCGATCGCCGCGATGGCTGCGATGGTCGGCTTCGTCGAAGACCTGGCCGAGAACACCATCGGCTCGATCCTGCTGCGCTTTACCGCCGCCTTCTCCGACGGCAACACGCTCTATGCGATCCGCTATGCCACGGATCGCAAGGCGCCGACGCTCTATGCCTCGCCGGTCGGCGCCGGCTATTGCCTCGTCTCCGAGCCGTTGAATGACGATGTCGACGCCTGGGCGGAAATTCCCGATGGCAGCGCCGTCACCGTCGGCAAAAACGGCATCGACGTCGCGGATTTCCGGCCGGAAAATCGGCGCGTCGCCAAGCTGCAGCCTTTGGCCGCCTCCGCATAATTCTCGTCGAAAATCGACGCGATTTTCTAAAGCGTGTCGCGATCTTTCAGATTCGCTTTTCACGCTTTAGGTCTTTGTTTTCACACATGTCTCGCAAAACCGCTGCACACTTTTGCGAGACATGCTCTAACTATCCGCGGAAACGCTCGGCGATCAGCGCCGCTAGCCGTTTGGCGACCTCTTCCTTGGTCAGGTCGGGCCATTGCTCGACACTATCGTGGCGAATGAGTCTGACGCTGTTGTGACTGCCGCCCATGATGCCGGTCGCCGGAGAGACGTCGTTGGCGACGATCATGTCGGCGCCCTTCCTCTCGAGTTTCGCCCTCGCATTGCTCTCCACATCCTGCGTCTCGGCGGCAAAGCCGATCACCAGTTTCGGCCGCATCGTGTGATGGCCGACGGTTTTGAGGATGTCGGGATTCTCCGTCAGCGCCAGCGTTGGGATGGATTCGCCCGGATGTTTCTTCAGCTTCTGGTCGGCGGCCGAGGCGACGCGCCAGTCCGCCACCGCCGCCACCATCACGGCGATATCGGCCGGCAGCGCCGCCAGCACGGCATCGCGCATCTCCTCTGCCCGCTCGACATGAATGGTGTGGACGCCGACAGGGTCGGCGATCGTCACCGGCCCGGAGACGAGCGTCACCTCGGCGCCCAGCTGGGCAAGGGCTGCGGCGATCGCATGCCCCTGCCGGCCGGAGGAGCGGTTGGCGATGTAGCGCACCGGATCGATCGGCTCATGCGTCGGTCCTGACGTGACGATCGCCTTGCGGCCTTTCAGCGGCTTTTCCCCCTCGTCGAGCATGGTTTCGGCAGCAGCGACGATGTCCAGCGGCTCCGCCATCCGGCCGAGCCCGGCCTCGTGGCTTTCCGCCATCTCGCCGGCCATCGGCCCGACAAAGCGGACGCCATCGTCCCTCAGCCTTGCCGCATTGCGCCGGGTGGCCGGATGCGCCCACATTCTCGGATTCATTGCCGGAGCGGCAAGCACCGGCCTCGCCGTTGCCAGGAGCACGGTCGAGGCGAGATCGTCGGCAAGCCCGTTCGCCATCTTCGCCATCAGGTCGGCGCTGGCGGGCGCAATCAGCACGAGATCGCAGTCGCGCGCCAGCCTGATATGGCCGACATCCTGTTCGTCCTGCCGTGAAAACAGATCGACGAAGACGTGATCCGCGGCCAGGGCACCGACGGCAAGCGGTGTCACGAATTCCTGCGCCCCTTTGGTCATGATGGGGCGCACACTTGCGCCGCGCTCACGCAGCCGGCGGATCAGATCCAGGCTCTTATAGGCGGCGATGCCGCCGGAGATGATGAGGAGGATGCGTTTGCCGCTGAGAGCCATGGCTTTCTACCCGTCGCCTTTTTTTGCCCGGCTTCGACCCTAAGCCTTTGGCGCAGAACATGCAATCGCGAACGGGCTGGAGAGGAATCCCCAGCCCGCCGGCCAATATCATGCCGCGCCGTCTCAGTTGCGGGCGATCGAAATGCCGCCGTCGACCAGCGACGCCGTGCCGGTGACGAAGCTGGCATCGTCGGAGGCGAGGTAGAGGACCGAGCGGGCGACTTCGTCCGGCGTCGCGACACGCTTCAGGGCATGCATATTGGTGACGGCAGCCTGCTTGTCCGCCGTATCGTTCATGTCGCGGTACATATCGGTATCGACGGCGCCCGGCAGCACGGCGTTGACGCGCACGCGCTGCTGTCCGAATTCGGCGGCGAGCGCCTGCGTCAGGCCGATCAGGCCGGATTTGCTGGCGGCATAGGCGGCAACGCCGGGAAAGGCGAAGCTGTAGCCGACGAAGGTCGAGGTGAAGATCACCGAGCCGCCACCATTTTCCGCCATCGCGCCGATCTGGTGTTTGGCGGCGAGGAAGGATGCGGTGAGATTGACCGCCAGCGCCTCGCTGAAACCTGCTTCCGAGATGCCGGTGCTCGGACCCGCCTCGCCGATGATGCCGGCATTATTGAAAGCGATGTCGAGCTTGCCGTAATTGGCGACGGCAGCTGCGACCAACGCCTTGTGATAGTCTTCCGACCGGACGTCGCCGGCCACGGCCACGGCATCACCCCCCTCGGCCTTGATCTCCGCCACCAAGCTGTCGAGTTCGCGCTCGCGGCGGGCGCCGACCACGACTTTGGCGCCTTCGGCGGCAAAGAGCTTTGCCGTGACGCGGCCGATGCCGGAGCTTGCGCCGGTGACGATTGCGACCTTGTTGTTCAAGCGGTTCATAGTTCCATCTCCTAATGTTGAAGCGAGACGGCCCCTGCCGTCCCTTCCGTTGAATGGAAGATGGCATTTTCTTTTCGTTCGGATTAGTCTCCAGATCGGGGAATTCGAATTCGGAAAGACCGAACGATGATCAGGGTCGAAGGCATTGCCGCTTTCGTTGCCGTCGTCGAGGCCGGCTCGGTCAGCGAGGCGGCCCGGCGGCTGCGGCTCTCAAAATCCGTCGTCAGCGAAAGGCTGGCAGAACTGGAAAAGGCGCTTGGCGGCACGCTGTTGCACCGTACGACCCGCAAACTCACTCTGACCGAGGACGGTGCGGCCTTCCTGGAACGGGCCGGGCGCATCGTGCGCGAGATCGAGGAGGCGGCCGCCGATATGGCTGAGCGGCGCGGCACGCTGTCGGGGCCGATCCGCATTGCTGCACCCGTCACCTTCGGCCGCATGCATCTCGGTCCGGCGCTCTATCCCTTTCTCGCCGAACATCGCGATATCCACCTGACGCTCGATATCGACGACCGCCGTGTCGACGCCGCCTCGGACGGCTATGACGCCATCATCCGCAACGGCCCGCTCGCCGACAGCCGGTTGGTCGCGTGGAAGCTTGCGCCGAGCCGCCGCCTACTCTGCGCCTCACCGGATTATCTTGCCCGCCAGGGAATGCCGACCTCGCTCGCCGACTTGAACAGCCATCGCGGTATCTTCTACACCAATCGCGGTGTCGCCGACTGGCGCTTCCAGACGCCGGAGGGTGCGATCCTCGTCCGCGCAAAACCGGCGCTCGGCATCAACAACGGCGATATGCTCCGCGATGCCGCGATTGCCGGCCTCGGCATTGCGCTGCTGCCCACCTTCATTGCCGGCCCGGCCATCCGCGAGGGCTTGCTTGCCGAAATCGATGTCGGTCACAGGCCGGAGGCCGAATTCATCTACATGGCCCATCCCGCCGGCCGGAACCCCTCGACCAAGCTGCGCGCGATCGCCGATCATCTGAAGAAGAGTTTTGGCGATCCGCCCTATTGGGATATTGCGGATAATCCATGAAGTCGAAGGTTCGTCAGGATGAAAATATGTCGTCACCCCGTCCCGTGAAGACCGCGTTCCAGGGGGAAAGGCACTATCTGACGCGCGGCACCGCCGCCTATCGCCGCGCCAGCCTGGCCCTTTTCCTCTCCGGCTTTTCCACCTTCTCGCTGCTTTATTGCGTGCAGCCGCTGCTGCCGACCTTTTCGCAGGAATTCTCCGTCAGTCCGGCGAAAAGCTCGCTGGCGCTGTCGTTCTCCACCGGATTCCTCGCACTCGCCATCGTCTGCGCCGCCGCCGTCTCGGAGGGCCTCGGCCGCCGCAGCCTGATGTCGATATCGTTGCTCGGCGCGGCCTTGTTGACGGTGACCACGGCTTTCGCGCCGAGCTGGCAGCTGCTGCTCGTCATCCGCGCCCTGCAGGGCTTCGTTCTCGGCGGCGTGCCCGCCGTCGCCATGGCCTATCTTGCCGAGGAAATCGACCCGCGCGGCCTAGGCGCCACCATGGGCCTTTATGTCGGCGGCACGGCCTTCGGCGGCATGTCCGGCCGCGTGCTGACCGGCATCTTCGCCGAATATCTTGGCTGGCGGCCGGCCCTCTTCCTCATCGGCGCCATCGGCCTTGCCGCCGCGCTCGGCTTCATCGCCCTGCTGCCGCCATCGCGGAATTTCGTCCGCCGGCCGGGCTTCGATCCGCGCTTTCACGCCAAGGCCTGGCTCGGCCATCTCAAAAATCCGGCGCTGCCCTTCATCTTCGCCATTGCCTTCCTGGCGATGGGCTCCTTCGTGACCATCTACAATTACGCCGGCTTCCGTCTCGTGGCTCCGCCCTATGGCCTCAACCAGACCGAACTCGGCCTGATCTTCACCGTCTATCTCTTTGGTATCGGCGGCGCCTCGGTCGGCGGCCTCATCGGAGATCGGGTCGGGCACTTCTCCGTGCTTCTCTTCGGTCTCGCGCTGACCGCCGCCGGCACCGCGTTGACACTCTCCGCCGCGCTGCCATCGATTATCCTCGGGATTATCGTGCTGACGGCCGGTTTCTTCATGAGCCATTCCATCGCCAGCGGCCTCGTCGGCAGGCTCGCGCATGGCACCAAGGGCCACGCCTCGTCGCTCTATATGCTGGCCTATTATGTCGGCTCCAGCGTCATGGGGTCGGCGGGCGGCTGGTTCTTCGCAATCGACGGCTGGGCCGCCGTCGTCACCTTCACCCTTGTCATGCTGGCGCTTGCCTTTACCTCCGCCTGTGCCGCCCAGCGCCTTGCGAGGGACGCCCGATAGTTTTGGAGTGCCGAGCTTAGCCTTCCCAATTCTCGGCCTGCAAACCCGCCGCGCGTTCGAATTTGCTGAGATTGCGGGTAATCAGAATGAGGCCGCGTGCGACGGCCTGCCCGGCAATCAGCACGTCATAGGGTCCGATCGGCGTTCCCGACGCTTGCAGTGCGGCCCGGATTTCCCCCGCCTTTTGCGCATCGTTCCGGTCGAATTCCAGGACGGCGAATTGCAGCCCGCCAATCCGTGCCAGATTCTCTTCGATGCGGAGGCTTTTGTAAGCACCGTAGAAGAGTTTGTGCGCGACGATTGCCGGGATGGCGAAATCCTGCGGCCTGTGTCTGCGCAGTCCGGCGATCAGCCTCTCGTTACCCTTCATCAAGGCAATGACTGCATTCGTATCGAGCAGATACGTCATTTGAAGAAGTCGAGCTCGGGTCGCTCCTGCGGGGCAGGCTGCTCTTCCGCCGCCGTCGCAAAGTCGGGATCGACAGGACCGATCACGTCGGCTAACCACTCCCAATCGTCGGAAATCGGCTCGAGAATGATCGCACGCCCCTGCCGCCGAATGGCGACACTATCACCATCGAAGCGGAATTCCTTGGGCAGCCGGACGGCCTGGGAACGTCCCGACCAGAAAATCTTTGCTGTTTCCATGTCAAAACCTCAATGAGATATGACATTGATATATAGCATGTCGTGGTTCATTTCAATCCAGCCGGATATAGGGCACGTCCTTCTTCGCCACCTCATCCAGCGCCTCCTCGTAGCCCGCATCGGCATAGCGCATGACGCCAAGAGCGGTGTCGTTGGTCAGCGCATGGTCGAGCCGCTCGTCGGCGTCATCGGTGCCGTCGGCGACGACGGTGACGCCGCAGCTCGTCATGTAGCCGGCATAGCCGCCGCCACCGGAATGGACGACGACGAGATCGGCCATCGACGAGCACAGCATCATCGCGTCGATCAGCGGCCAGTCGGCGATCGCGTCGGAACCGTCCTTCATCCGCTCCGTCATGATATTGGGATGCGCCATGGCGCCGGCATCGAGATGGTCGCGGGAAAAGGCGACGGGGCCCTTCAGTTCGCCGCCTGCGACCAGCGCATTGACGCGCCGCGCCAGCATCGTGCGTTCGCCGTGGCCGAGCCAGGCAATGCGGGCCGGCAGCCCCTCGAAGGGAACGTGCTCGCGCGCCAGCCGGATCCAGTTGGTGATGATCTTGTTGTCGGGGAAGAGTTCGAGCAGCAGGTCGTCGATGCGGGCGATATCGCTCTCCTCGCCTGACAGCGCTATCCAGCGGAACGGCCCGATCGCCCGGGCAAAGAGCGGCCTCAGATAGGCTTCGGTGAAGATCGGAATCTCGAAGGCGTGGGTGACGCCGCCTTCTTTCGCCTGGGTGCGGATGAGGTTGCCGTTGTCGAAGACCTCGGAGCCGCGCTTCTGGAAATCCAGCATCGCCGTCACATGCTCGACGATCGAAGCGCGGCTCGCCGCCATCAATTGTCCCTGGCCATCGTCGCGCAGTTCTCTCACCTGATCGAGGCTCATGCCCTTCGGCACATAGCCATAGACCAGATCGTGCGCCGAGGTCTGGTCGGTGACGATGTCGGGCACGATGCCGCGCCTTGCGATTTCGGGATAAACCTCCGCCGCATTGCCGACGAGGCCGACGGAGAGGGCCCGCCTGTCCTTCACCGCCGCATCGATCATCTCAAGAGCGGTATCAAGATCGGGCGCGATCTCCTGGAGATAACCGATCTGCTGGCGCTTGTGGGCGCGCTCCGGATCAATGTCGATGCAGAGGATCGCAGCGCCCGCCATGCGGCCGGCGAGCGGCTGGGCTCCGCCCATGCCGCCGAGACCGGCCGTCAGCACGAAGCGGCCGGCGAGATCGCCGCCGAAGCGCCGCTCGGCGATGCGCATGAAGATCTCGTAGGTCCCCTGGATGACGCCCTGGCTGCCGATATATTGCCAGGCACCCGCCGTCAGTCCGCCCCAGCAGATCAGTCCCTTGCGCTGCAGCTCGTAAAACACCTCGGCCTTCGCCCATTGCCCGACAATATTGCAGTTCGCCATGATGACGAGCGGCGCCCTGGCATGCGTCTTCACCAGGCCGATCGGCTTGCCGGACTGGATGAGCAGCGTCTGGTCTTCCTCCATCTCGGTCAGCGCCTTGACGATGCCCTTGTGCGCCGCCCAGCTGCGGGCCGCCTTGCCGAGCGCGGCATAGACGATCAGGTTGTCGGGATCCTCGCCGACCGACAGTACGTTTTCGAGCAGGCGCAACAGCGCTTCCTGCCGCCAGCCTCTGGCGCGCAGCTCCGGCCCGCCGGGAATCGGAAATTTCGGATGACGCGGATTGGCCTTCGGCATGGTGATTTCCTCGCTTGATTCTCTGCTTTTTCCCTTGTCCCCGGGGGGAGAAGGGGAGTGGCAGGTTATTTGGCCGGCAGCGATTTCACATAGGCGAGCGCGCCGTCCAGTAAACGCCGTCTCAGCGCATCGTCGCCATAAACCTCGGCCGTCGCCCGCACCCAGCCCTGCATCACCCGTTCGCCGGATAGCATCTGGATCACGCCAGGCAGCGCCAGCGCCCAGCCGTCATTGCCCTTGCCGAGGCGGATCAGCATGCCGTCACTGCGCGCACCACAAAGCAGGTTGCCGTTCAGCAGGAAGGCCCGGCCGCCGAACATGGATTTTTCGGTGAGCCCCGACCGGTCGCCGAGTTCCTGGCGCAGCAGTTCTTCGAGGCCGGGATCGCGCGTCATGGCTCAGGCCTTCGTTTCCAATGCGTAGCGGGCGATCTCGATCCCCATCGCCTTTTCGACGACTGGATAGACGGTCGGATCGAGCACGCTTGCCGACAGCGGAATGATATCTTTCGGCACATGCAGGATGAAGACCTGCATGCCGTTCCTAAGCTGGCCGACGCTGAGCGGCTCACCCTCGGGCGACAGCGTGGTGATCACCGCGGGGAAGGTGGCAAGCCGCCCGCCATCGGCATCGTCCACCGCCATATATTCGTTCATCACATGCAGCGTCACCGATTTTGCCCCCGAACCGACAATGACCGTGCCGATGTCGAAGGCTTCCCTGGTGTAGACGACCTCTTTTCGAGATATGACGCCCTCGGCGAGGATGTGCCCGCCCGTCGTCTTGCAGATCGCGTCGATGACGGCGGACCCGCCGCGTTTCTCCGCCGCGATGATCGCCTCTCCGAGCGCAAGCGCCATCGAGATGCCGCCGAGCGCCGCATGGCTGCGGACATAGGAGGCGCGCAGCGGGTTGCGGCAGCTGGCGATGAAGCCGCCGGATTGATCGGCGGCGGCACGCAGCACCGGCGAGATCTTGGCCGTCGCCCCTTTCACTACGAGTTCGATATAACGGTTTTCGGCCCGGTTGCCGCCGACGGCCGTCTGGATCATCGGCTCGGCCGAGGCCGCCATGCCGATCGAGCCCATGTCGCCGGTGGGGTGGGCGCGGATATCGCCGACGGCATCGACCACCTTGGTGCCGAGGATCGCCGACGGCAGCCAGCCGTTCAGCGTCGAGGACTTGCCATTCTGGCCGATGATCAGCCCGGAAAGCTTTTCGCCCAGCGCCTCCTGCAGGAGCTGCACGGCCTTGACATAATCGATGCCCTGCATTTCCCAGGGCGTGGTGGAGGCCGGCGCGCCGATGGCAGCAGCCGTCGCGATCCAGTCATCGTCCCGCAGCTCGTCGATCGAGACCAGCTCCGGCTTGCCGGTATTGACGGCCGCAAGCCCGAGCATCCGCCCGTGATCGGCCCAGCCGCCGCCGCCGGCGGCATAGACGGAGCCGCCCTTGACGGCGGCTTCGACGTCCTTCTCAACCAGTATGCGTCCCATCAGCCTTCTCCCGCTTCGAATCCGTGTCCAACTCGCGCGCCGCCTCGAACAGCACGGCGGCGCCGAGCGCGATGTCGTCATTGTCGGCCCACTCGTCGGCACAATGGCTGCGGCCTGCCCGGCAGGGCACGAAGATCATGGCCGCCGGCGCCACCTTGGCGATCCATGCCGTGTCGTGTCCGGCGCCCGAGGCCATGCGCCGATGTTTCGCGCCGACGCGCTCGCAGGCGGCCTCGAGCGTCGAAAGCAGCCTGGCATCGCCCGGCGTCGGCAGATTGTCGGATACTCGGGTCGGCGCCTCGATCCTCACGCCATAGGCGGTCGCGAGCTTTTCGACATGGCCGTCGAGCCAGCGGCAGAAGGCCTCCATATCGGCGCGGATTTCCGCGCGCCCGTCGATCAGCAGCACGACCTTCGACGGCACGACATTGGCGGCATTCGGCTCGATCCTGAATTCGCCGACCGTCGCCGCAAAATGCCCCGGCGTCTTGGCCAGCTCGGCGGCGGCGTTGCGGATGTCGAGCACCAGCTGCGATGCCGCCACCAGCGCATCCGCCCGCCGGTCCATCGGCGTCGTGCCGGCATGGTCGGCCCGTCCCTCGACGGCAATTTCGATGCGGGTGATGCCGGCGATCGCGGTGACGATGCCGATATCCTTCCGTTCGGCTTCGAGCACCGGCCCCTGCTCGATGTGCAGCTCGAGAAAGCCCGCTATGTCAGGCCTCTTCTGCTGCGCCAGGACACCAGGCTCGCCGCCCACCTGGACAATACCTCCAGCAAGATCAAGATCGCCGCTGACGCGCGAAAGCCAGGCCTCCGGCAGTTGCCCGGTCATGCCGCGGCTGCCGATGCAGGAGACGCCGAAGATGCTGACTTCTTCAGCGAGGAAATCGACGATCTCCAGATCGTGGTCGAGCTCGATGGTCTGGTCGCTGAGCGCACGCGCCACCTCAAGCGCCGCGATCACGCCGGCAATCCCATCGAAGCGGCCGCCGTCCGGCACCGTGTCGGAATGCGAGCCGAGCATGATCGTGCCGAGCCATGGTTTGCGGCCGGTGCGCCGGCCGATCAGATTGCCGGCCGCGTCGATCCGCGTTTCCAGTCCGGCCGCTTTCATCCGCGCTTCGAGATAGCTCCGGCCTTCGCGAAAGAGCGGCGAGAAGGCCCGCCGCGTCCAGGGATGCCCCGGCTCGGTGATCGCCGCCAGCGCCTCGATATCCTCAGCGATCCGGTTGGCATTGACGGGAAGATTGCGGCTCATGCACCGGCTCCCGCAATGACGTGGCGCGACGGCGGCCGGACGAACCGGCCAGTGCCGGGTTTGGCCAGCACCCTGCCGCCCTCGGCGATCGTTTGGCCGCGCAGGTAGGTGGCCGCCACCGTCCACGGTAGGGCAATGCCGTTATAGGGGCTCCAGCCGACGACATTGTTGCCGCTTGCCGACGCATCATAGACGCTTTCCCGCGGTTCCAGCACGGCGATATCGGCATCTTTGCCCGGCGTCAGCGCCCCTTTGATATGGTCGAGCCGGAAATGCTTCGCTGGGTTCTCCGCCATCAGCCTGGCCGCCCACGTCAGTGGAATGCCGCGCTCGATGGCGCCTTTGACGAAAAGCGGCATCATCACCTCGAGGCCCGGCACGCCGGATGCGTTCGCGAGCATCTCGGGATTGGTCTTGCGGTTCTCCGACCAGCTGACGTGATCGGTCGAAACCAGCCAGACGTCGCCGTCGGCCACCTTCCGCCAGAGCGTCTCCACCTCGGCGCGCGGCCGCAGCGGAGGATTGATCTTCGCCTTGCCGCCGAGGCGCTTGACGTCGTTCTCTTCATCGAGCGTCAGATAATGGATGCAGCATTCGACGGTCGCCGCAAAACCGTCACGCCGATAGGCGCGGGCGATATCGTAGCCGCGCCCGAGCGAGCAGTGCACCACATGCGCCGGGCAGCCGGTGGCTGCACCCGTTTCGAAGATCGTGTGCATCGCCAGGAGTTCGGTGATCGGTGGCCGCGACAGGCCGTGCCCCCGCCAATCGGTGATGCCGCTCGCCTTCACCTGTTCCATGTAGCTGCGCACCGCCTCGTCGTCTTCATTGTGCACGCCTGCTGTCAGCCCCGTCGGCGCGATGGCGCCAAAGCAGGCGTCGAGCAGGGCCGGCGGGATGCGCGGAAAGCGCTTGGGGTCGGTGCCGAAAGTCGAGAATTTGAAAGCCGCAACCCCCGCCTCGACCATCTCGCAGATCCGCGCCGGGCCTTCTTCCGGATCGACGGTGCCGTAAAGCGCGAAGTCGACGCGCGCCTGCTGCCCGGCATGGTCGATCTTGCGTTTGACCGCCGCCGCCGAGGAGACGAGATCACCCTCGTCATAGGGCATGTCGACGATCGTGGTCACGCCGCCGGCCGCTGCCGACCGCGTCGACCAGATGAAGTCCTCCTGGTCCTTCTGGGAAAGCGAATGCACTTGGGCGTCGATGGCGCCGGGCAGGATCAGCGCTCTGCCGAGCAGATGCCGTTCGCGCGCCGCAGGCGGCACGCCGAGGCCGACCTCGGCGATCTTGCCGTCGCGGGCGGCGACATAGCCCTCTTCGAGAATGCGGTCCGGCAGCACCACCGTGCCCTGCAGAACGAGATCGAAGTCCATGCCGCTTCCTCCTAACTGAAGTCAGACCGTTGCCGGCCGGAGCAGGATGCCAAAGCGCGAGCTGCTTTCGCACGGCATTCATGCCCCGACTGGTTAATGTAGAACAGGATCCGGATTTTCAGGCCCTGGCCTGACATCATCCTGTTCGGCTGGCCAGCCGCTCCTCGATGGGTTCCGGCGAGCCGAGCGCGAAGAAATCGTCGAAGGAGGCGATCGGCACCTGCTCGATCAGTTTTGCCAGAAAATGGTCCGATCCGAGCTCTTCCTCGATCGCCTCCACCTCGGCCGAAAGCGGCCGGTCGACGGTATAAAAAGCCGCGTGTTTGCGCACGACCTGATAAAGCATGCCGGCGACGCCCTTCGGTTCGTCTCCGAGAATGTCGATTGCCTGGGCCGAGAGCAGTGCCTCGAGTGCCGCAAGCCGCTTCAGCGCCTGCATCTGCCGTTCGAAGCGTTCGATGACCAGCGGCAGGAAGGCCGCCTCGTCCTCGAGGCCGGCGGCAACGACGAGCGACTGCGCCGAAACGGGACCGGACATCGACAGGACGCGCGAGAAGATCTCGCCGGCAAGCTTGATGATCGGCCCGAAGCCGGTGGCGATCCGTCCCGGGGGCACGAGATTGACCGGCAAGTCGCGCCGCTGGCCGTTGCCGAGAATGACGCAGCGGTTGAAGGCGTTGCGCGCCGCATGCGCCATGCAGAGGGCGGCCGATTCGAGCAGAATGGTCACATCGAGCGGCAGCGATCCGCCGGAGGTCATCACCCTGCCTTCCACCACCACTGGATTGTCGTCCGAGCGGCCGGTGGCGGCAAGGATCTTGTGGCCTGTTGACAGCAGGTTTTCGATGACGGCGCCGAACACCTGGGCGATCATGCGCAGGCTGAGCGGATCCTGCACATGTGTTGCAACCGGCCAGTTCCAGTCCTCCGACGCATTGCAGAGCCAGGCGCCGATCAGCGCCTCGCGCGCCGTGCCGACATGGCGGACGGCTTTCCAGGGATCGCGGGAGGCGCCGAGCGCACCGGCCGCCATCATCGCCGTCGCCAGCAGGATGCGGATCGAGGCAGCCGCATTGCGTGTCGTTTCCGCAGCTGCGGCAAAGCTCACCGCATTGATGCTGAGCGAGGCGAGGCTGTCGCGCGGCGCCATCCGCACCGGTTCCAGCCCTGCCGCCCGGAAGGCGTCGGCGGCCTGCATCCGCTTGCCGCGATAGACTGCTTCGCCGACGCCGGTCAGCACTGCGCCGATCTGCCCCATCAGGCCGATATCGGCGCAGCCGATCGAGCCGGTGCGGCGCACGACCGGGACGACATCGGCCTCCAGCATCCTGATATAGGCCTCGATCAGCTCCGGGGTGCAGCCGACTTGGCCGGTCAGCGCCGTATTGACGCGGATCGCCATGGCGTTGCGCACGACGTTGCAGGAAAACGGCGTGCCGGTACCGAAATGATGGGCGCGCACTAGGCCGAGATTGAAAGTGTCGAGTTCGTCGGCCGACCACTCCACATCCTTCATCGCGCCGACACCGGTTGTCGAGCCATAGACCGGCATGCCCGAAGCAATCGCATCCTCGACGATCTCGCGGGCGATGGCGATGCGGGCCATGCCGGTTGCCGAAGCAGAAATCGTCGCCTTGCCCGCACCGATGGTCACCATCTCGGCGAAACCGAGCGGTCGTCCGGAAAGTTCGATGCCAGGGCGTTCGTGCTGCATGTGCCAGATCTCCTAGAACACGATGATTTTAGGCCGGTCCGGCCGAAAATCTGAATCCTGTTCTAAATTAAAGAGCCAGAGCATGTGTCGCCCGAAAACCGCTCACACTTTTCGGCATCATGCTCTAACGGTGAGACTAAGCGAGCCCTCCGTCACATGGGATATCCTAAATGCCGAACACAGCATGTTATCGAGAGGCGGTCAGCTCAGCATCCAGGCAATATAGAGAAGCGTCAATGCGATGACCCACAGCGCGACCCTGGCCGAGCGGTTGTGCCGTGCTTCCGCCTTGCCGATCGCCTCGGCTGTCTCCTCGTCGAAACGCAGGCCGTGCTCGCTCATATGCAGCAGCTGATGATGGAATTTTTCGGTCTTCGCCGCAATTTCCGGCACGGCTTCGGCAAGCTTGACCGCCGCCTTCAGCCCATCCTTGAGATCGGTGGCGATCCGCTTCGGCCCGAGATTGTTGCGAATCCAGTCTCCGACGACAGGCTCGGAGGCCTTCCACATGTTGAAGCGGGGGTTGAGCATGCGTGACACGCCCTCAACCACGACCATGGTCTTCTGCAGCATCACCAGTTCCGGCCGGGTCGCCATGTCGAAGAGTTCGGTCACTTCGAACAGCAGCGTCAAGAGCTTGCCCATCGAGATCGTTTCGGCCGGCTGCCCATGGATCGGTTCGCCGATCGCCCGGATGGCCTGGGCGAAGCTCTCGACATTGTGATGTCCAGGCACATAGCCCGCCTCGAAATGTACCTCGGCGACGCGGATGTAATCGCGGGTGATGAAACCATAGAGGATTTCGGCGAGGAACCGCCGTTCCTTCTTGCCGAGCCGCCCGACGATGCCCATGTCGACGGCGACGATCATGCCACCGGCATCGACGAAGAGATTGCCCGGATGCATGTCGGCATGGAAGAAGCCGTCGCGCAGCGTATGGCGCAGGAACGACTGGATCAGCGTGTCGGCAAGCAGGTTGAGATCGTGGCCGGCGGCGCGCAGCCCCTCGACATCAGACATTCTCGTGCCGTCGATCCACTCCATGGTGATGACGTCGCGGCCTGTGCGCTCCCAGTCGACCTTCGGTACGCGGAAGCCGGGATCGCTGTCGGTGTTTTCGGCGATCTCCGAAAGCGCTGCTGCCTCCAGGCGAAGATCCATCTCCACCTTTGTCGTCTGTTCGAGCGTCTTCGTCACCTCGACCGGCCGCAGCCGCCGGCTGGACGGCATGAAGCGCTCCTGCATATGGGCGACGAGGTACATGGCCTCGATGTCGTGCGCAAAACGCTGGCGCACGCCGGGTCGTACGATCTTGACGGCGACTTTCTTGCGGCCCTGCGATGTCTCGACTTCGGCCGGGTGGACCTGGGCGATCGAGGCGGCGGCGATCGGCTCGCCGAAGCTCGCATAGAGTTCACCGATCGGCCGCCCGAGCGAGCCTTCGATATTCGCCTTTGCCGCAGCCGAGGGAAAGAAGGCCATCCGGTCCTGCAGCTGCGACAGGTCGTTGGCGAATTCGACGCCGACGACATCCGGCCGCGTTGCCAGGAACTGCCCGATCTTCACATAGGAGGGGCCAAGCCGCTCGACGGCCTGCGCCAGCCGGTCGCTGCGCTTGATCGCCTTGGCGCGGCTGCGCGCAAATAGGCCGACGAAGGATTTGGCGAGGCTGATCGAGGGCGGCAGCCCCTCGGAGGGCAATGCCGAGATCACCCCTTCGCGCACGAGAATCCAGCCGACTCGGACGAGCCTGAGATATGCTCCGAAAGTGCTCATGCAGACTTGCCTGCTTGTATAAGCGTGGCCAATCTCTCTACCCTCATTCCTGCGCCCTCCGGGCTTTGCCCAAGGGATTTCACAGGAATCCAGCCACCGCGCGTCTGCGCGGTGAATGAGTCAGGAAGTATGAAAGAGTCCCATGCAGCCCGGGACCGGGCTGCGCTGGATTCCTGTGACGAGCACAGGAATGAGCGAAAACATATAGCTCTAATCATCCCTCAGAGCTTCCAGCCGGAATGCAGTGCGGCGATGCCGCCGGTATAATTGGTGTAGCTGACGCGCGAAAAGCCGGCCTGGCGGATCATCGCCGCGAAATTCTCCTGGTTCGGGAACTTGCGGATCGATTCCACCAGATACTGGTAGGGTTCGGCATCGCCGGTGATCGCCTTGCCGAATTGCGGAATGGCGTTGAACGACCAGGCGTCATAGATCTTGTCGAGCAGCGGCATGTCGACTTCGGAAAATTCGAGCACCAGCAGCCGGCCGCCGCGCTTCAGTACACGATAGGCCTCAGCCAGCGCGACGTCGATCCGGGGCACGTTGCGGATGCCGAAGGCGATCGTATAGGCGTTGAAGCTGGCGGGCTCGAAGGGCAGCTCTTCGGCATTGGCCTCGACGAAGGTGAGATTGCCGGACAGCTTTTTCTTTTCCGCCCGCTCGGCGCCGACGCCGAGCATCGAGCCGTTGATGTCGAGCACGGTGGCATGCGCCTGCCGGCCGGAAGCCTCGACGATGCGGAAGGCGATGTCGCCGGTGCCGCCGGCAACGTCCAGCACCTTGTAGCCCGGTTCCTTGCGCGGATTGAGCGCGGCGATCATCGCATCCTTCCAGACCCGGTGCATACCCATCGACATGACGTCGTTCATGATGTCGTAGCGTTTGGCGACCTTGTGGAACACCTGGTTGACCATGCCCTGCTTCTCGCCGCCGGGCACTTCGCGAAAGCCGTAGGAGGTCTCCATGCCGCCATCGGCGGAAGTGCGGCTTTCTGACATCAGGCTGCTCCGTTCCTTCAAGATTCGGGCACGGCGGCCATAGCGAAAGACCGCGCGCGACGTTATCACTGGGCCGCGCTCTCCGCGGCTCACTGGCGCTATAGCGCACATCGTCCTCGGTTGAAACACGTTCGATATAGATGGGTTAAGATGCCGGAATTGCCAGAAGTCGAAACGGTCAAACGCGGGCTGGCGCCGGCGATGGAGGGGGCCCGGGTCGCGAGACTGGAGCTGCGCCGCAGGGATCTGCGCTTCCCCTTTCCCGTTGCCCTGGCCGACAGGGTTTCCGGCCGCACCATTATCGGGCTAGGCCGCCGCGCCAAATATCTGTTGGTCGATCTCGACGACGGCAATACGCTGATTTCCCATCTCGGCATGTCCGGTTCCTTCCGTATCGAGGAGGGGGCCGCTTCCGAAACACCGGGCGAATTCCACCATGCCCGTTCTAAAGACGAGAAGCACGATCACGTCATCTTCCACCTCGAAGGTGGCGGTGGCCCGCGCCGCGTTGTTTATAACGATCCGCGCCGCTTCGGCTTTATGGATATTGTCGGGCGCGCCGATCTTTCTGCTCATCCCTTCTTCCGCGATCTCGGCCCGGAGCCGACGGGAAACGAGCTCGGCGCCGCCTATCTCGCCGAACGGTTCCGCGACAAGGCGCAGCCACTGAAGAGCGCGTTGCTCGACCAGAAAAACATTGCCGGTCTCGGCAATATATATGTCTGCGAAGCGCTATGGCGTTCGCATCTTTCGCCCATCCGCGCCGCCGGCACCCTGGTCACTCCGGGCGGCAAGCCGAAGGAAAAGCTCGGCCTGCTCGTCGCCTCGATCCGCGACGTCATCACCGACGCGATCGCCGCCGGCGGATCGTCGCTGCGTGACCATATCCAGACGGACGGATCGCTCGGCTATTTCCAGCATTCCTTCTCGGTCTATGATCGCGAAGGTCAGGCTTGCGGCACGCCCGGCTGCGGCGGTACGGTCGCCCGTATCGTGCAGGCGGGTCGCTCCACCTTCTATTGCGCCGCCTGCCAGAAATAAGAGAGAACCGGGAGAACTGCATGGCTTACGAGACGCTGATCGTCGAAACCCGAGGCAATATCGGCCTCGTCACGCTGAACCGCCCACAGGCGCTGAATGCATTGAATTCCACCGTCCTGAAGGAGCTGAAGGCGGCCTACGCCGGCTTCCATGCCGACGAGGCGATCGGCGCGATCGTCATCACCGGCTCCGAACGCGCCTTTGCCGCCGGCGCCGATATCAAGGAGATGCAGTCGCTCCAGTTCGCCGACATCTATAAGAGTGATTTCATCAGCGGCTGGGACGACATCGCCAAGGCGCGCAAGCCTGTCATCGCCGCCGTCAGCGGCTTTGCCCTCGGCGGCGGCTGCGAGCTGGCCATGATGTGCGATTTCATCATCGCCTCGGAAACGGCGAAATTCGGCCAGCCGGAAATCACCCTCGGCGTCATCCCCGGCATGGGCGGCTCGCAGCGGCTGACGCGCGCCGTCGGCAAGGCGAAGGCGATGGATCTTGTCCTGACCGGCCGGATGATGGATGCGGCGGAAGCCGAACGATCGGGACTCGTTTCGCGTGTGGTGGCGCCCGAGCGTCTTCTCGACGAGGCGCTTGCCGCGGCGGAAAAGATCGCCTCCCTTTCGCAGCCCTCGGTGATGATGGCCAAGGAGGCGGTCAACCGTGCCTTCGAGACGACGCTGGAGGAGGGGCTTCGCTTCGAGCGCCGCCTGTTCCACAGTCTCTTTGCCACCGATGATCAGAAAGAAGGCATGACGGCCTTTGTCGAGAAGCGCAAACCTGCCTTTAAGCACCGTTGAATTCTTTTCGGCGCTTCCGGCTGGAACTTGAAAATCCACGTTGACGTGGGCCGGCTTTAGGGTTATATGCCCGCCCACGGTTCGGAAAGCCGCTCTGGTTTTCCGCGATTGCTCCCGCATTGCTGGATTTTGTGGCCGCAGGGCCCGCGGTAATGGCGGAGTTTGTTCGAATTCTTGAGAGAGGCATCCATGGCCAATACAACTTCGGCGAAAAAAGCGACCCGCAAGATCGCCCGCCGTACCGACGTCAATAAGGCTCGTCGCTCGCGCGTTCGCACTTTCGTTCGCCAGGTCGAAGAGGCTATCGCATCCGGTGACGTCGACAAGGCGAAGGCCGCTTTCCTGGCCGCTCAGCCGGAGCTTGCCCGCGCCGCCAGCAAGGGCGTGCTGCACTCCAACACGGCATCGCGCAAGGTCTCGCGCCTGGCCGCTCGTGTGAAGGCTCTTTCGGTCTCCGCGACCGCGTAATCTTCCGTTAACGACCTCCTCGTTATGATTAGCCCGGTAATTTTACCGGGCTTTTTCGATTCCGCTGATTGGCGTCTTCATGGTTAATCGCACGACTGTTTCGTGTCAACGCCATGACAGGAAAAGTCTTTGAAAAACAATGGCTTGCGCAAGGATGCTTTCGCGCTGCGCGACTCTGGCCTGCACTCCGGGGACCCTGGGCGAGTCAAGAGGATTTTTATTTTTTTTCTTTCTTTGCGTGTCAAAATAGCCCGAATGGGGAATCTCCTTGATTCAAAAGCGATTCTTTTTTGACGCTGGTGTGACGCCCGAAAAGGCCGGGCGGAGTCAATGGCCGCATCTTAATTTTGCGTAAAATTCATCGTTGATCTTGCCATTTGATCCTGCCTAAATGGCTTCCAACAAAGGGCGCGGACATCACCTGCAGAGGCTCGGTCTTAACTGCCACGTCGGCAGGGCGATAAGTTTGTGCCATTTGTTACGGAGCCTTGCGCTTCCGTTTTTTCAAGCACTCGACGGATTTGAGCCGTAACGTGGCTGTTACGGGGCAGGGATGTTTTGTGCCTATGGCAACCACACGTTTAACGTGAGCTGCCGGATAGGGATAGTAATATTGCGTTCGGGCTGGTCGGCCGAAAACGAGGATCGACCGCCAGCCTGGCACGGAAGCCGATGAAGGTTGCCGCATGAACGCGGTACCTGCACCGGTGTTCTGCGCCATGTTTGAGTGAACCGGCAGGCGAGTGGCTTCATGAGGATGCCGCCAGCCCGTCAAAGGCGGGGAATGCTCGGGCGGCTGTTTTAGCGGAGGCCGCCCGGTGGAATTGAAAGGCGGCATTATGCAGATGAATACGATGACGGCAGGCGGGCACGACAACGGGGATGCGGCACCGCAGGCGTTCGGCTCCATTCGCCTGGAAATGGGGGAAGCAAAGGCGGAAATGAAGCAGAGCATATTGTTTGAGCGCGTCAGCGCGCGCTTGAAGGCCCAGGTCGGCCCTGATGTCTATGCCAGCTGGTTTGCCAGGTTGAAGCTGCATTCGGTATCGAAGAGCGTCGTTCGCCTGTCGGTTCCCACGACCTTCCTGAAGTCGTGGATCAACAATCGTTATCTCGATCTCATCACCGGTCTGTTCCAGGCCGAAGATCCGGAAATCTTGAAGATCGAAATCCTGGTGCGCACGGCGACGCGCAGCGGCATGAAGGCCGCCGACGAGGTGGTCCAGCCCGAGCCGGCTGCTCCCGCGCAGATGCGCCGCCAGCCAAGCGCCCAGCCGGCCGGCCAGGCCGTCCAGCAGGCGGTTTCGGCTGTTGCCGCCGCAAGGCCGGCAAGCTTTGGTTCGCCGCTCTTCGGTTCGCCGCTCGATAGCCGTTTCACCTTCGAAACCTTCGTGGAAGGCAGCTCCAACCGCGTCGCGCTTGCGGCTGCCAAGACGATTGCTGAGGCCGGTTCCGGCGCCGTGCGCTTTAATCCGCTCTTCGTCCATTCGACGGTCGGGCTCGGCAAGACGCACCTGCTGCAGGCGATCGCCAATGCGGCGGTGCAGAACCCGCGGGCGCTGCGCGTCGTCTATCTGACGGCGGAATATTTCATGTGGCGCTTCGCCACCGCGATCCGCGACAACGACGCGCTGACGCTGAAGGATTCGCTGCGCAATATCGACCTCTTGATCATCGACGACATGCAGTTCCTGCAGGGCAAGATGATCCAGCACGAATTCTGCCATCTCCTCAACATGCTGCTCGACAGCGCCAAACAGGTGGTCGTCGCCGCCGACCGCGCTCCCTGGGAGCTGGAATCGCTCGATCCCCGCGTCCGCTCGCGCCTGCAGGGCGGTGTGGCAATCGAACTCGATGCGCCGGATTACGAAATGCGTCTCGAAATCCTCAAGCGGCGCCTTGCGGCCGCCCGGCTCGAAGATCCGTCGCTCGAAATTCCGGCTGACCTGCTCCAGCACGTCGCCCGCAACATCACGGCCAGCGGCCGCGAACTCGAAGGCGCCTTCAACCAGCTGATCTTCCGTCGCTCCTTCGAGCCCAACCTGTCGATCGAGCGCGTCGACGAACTGCTTGCCCATCTCGTCGGCTCCGGCGAGCCGCGCCGTGTGCGCATCGAGGATATCCAGCGCATCGTCGCCAGGCACTACAATGTCTCGCGCCAGGAACTGGTCTCCAATCGCCGCACCCGCGTCATCGTCAAGCCGCGCCAGATCGCCATGTATCTGTCGAAAACGCTGACGCCGCGCTCCTTCCCCGAGATCGGTCGTCGTTTCGGCGGGCGTGATCACACGACCGTGCTGCACGCCGTGCGCAAGATCGAGGAGCTGATATCGGGCGACACCAAGCTTTCGCACGAAATCGAGCTGCTGAAGCGGCTGATCAACGAATAAGTGGTGGATTTTCGAGGACATTCGGCGGTCGGGAGCGATTCCGGCCGTTTTCCTTTATAAGCTTTTTATTCTATACCTCCGGCCATCCCGTGCACGTCCGATTTGGAGCGGCGCGCATCGGACAAAATGAAAGCGCCGAAGCGGGCGCGTGGGAGGATATGCATGAGTTTTAAAAAGATTGCCGTTCTCGGCCTAGGCAAGGTCGGACGGCTGGCGGCGACGCTGTTGCATGAAGGCGGCTTCGAGGTCATCGGCGTCGATGCGCAATTGCCGTTGGGCGATTTGCCCTTCAAGTGCCGCAGCGGCGATATTTCCGACGCTCAGGTCATTGGCGAACTGCTCTCCACTGTCGAGGCGGTGCTCTCCTGCCTTCCTTACCATCTGAACATCGAACTGGCCCGCGCCGCCCATCTTGCCGGCATCCATTATTTCGATCTGACCGAAGACGTTCCCACAACCAACTTCATCATCGAACTGTCGAAGACGGCCCGCGGCCTGATGGCGCCGCAATGCGGCCTGGCGCCGGGCTTCGTCGGCATTGTCGGCGCAAGCCTTGCCGACGGCTTCGAGCGCTGCCGCTCGATTCGCATGCGCGTCGGCGCCCTGCCGCAGCATCCGACCGGTCTGCTCGGCTATGCCTTCAACTGGTCGCCAGAGGGCGTCGTCAACGAATATCTGAACGATTGCGAAGTCATCGAGGGCGGGGTGCGCAAGCTGGTCTCGCCGATGGAATGGCACGAGACCATCTATGTCGGCGGCGTCAAGCTCGAAGCCTTCACCACCTCGGGCGGTCTCGGCACCATGTGCGACACCATGCTCGGCAAGATCGACAATCTCGACTACAAGACCATGCGTTATCCGGGCCATATGGAGCTGATGAACTTCTTCTTCCATGAGCTTCTGATGCGCGACAAGCGCGCACTCGCCGGAGAGATCCTGACCAATGCCAAGCCGCCCGTCGAAGACGATGTCGTCTATGTTCATGTCGCCGCCGAGGGGACGGAGAACGGCAGCCTGCGCCGCAAGGAGTTCGTGCGCGCCTATTATCCGATCGAGATTGCCGGCGCGCGCCGCACGGCGATCGCCTGGACGACATCGGCTTCGGTCGTCGCCGTCATCGAGATGGTCCGTGACGGGCTGCTGCCGGCGACCGGCTTCCTGCACCAGGAGCATATTCCGCTGGAGATGTTCCTGAAGACGCCGACCGGCAGCCTGTTCAAGGCGGGCGCCACCAACCACGGCTGAAAAGATATCGGCGCGGCGGTAAGGTTATCGCCGCGCCGGAAACGCTGCTTGCCGATGTCAGCAGGCGAGATCGGCGACGACGGAATCGAGGATCAGCATGCCGGCCGGCGTGCAGCGCAGCCGTGAATTGCCGATCCTCTCGATGAATTTATGCTCAAGCAGGGATTCTTCGCGCTTCGGGTCGAGCTCGCGGCCGGAAAGCTGCTGCCAGCGGGCGAGATCGACACCTTCCCGGAGCCGTAGCCCCATCAGCAGCAATTCGTCGGACTGTTCCTCATAACCCAACCGTTCCTCGTCGAGAATGCCGTGGCCGTCGCGCTCGACCATCTTGAGCCAGGCTTCCGGCTTGCGCTCGGTCGCCGTCGCGATCTTCTCGCGGCCGCGCGTCAGCCGGCCGTGCGCGCCCGGCCCGATGCCGGCATAGTCGCCGTAACGCCAGTAGGTCAGATTGTGCCGGCTCTCCGCACCCGGCGTGGCGTGGTTGGAAACCTCATAGGCGGGCATCCCCTCACGCGCCGTGATCTCCTGTGTCGCTTCATAGAGCACAGCCGATTGCTCGCCATCCGGCACGATCAGCTTGCCCGCCTTGTGCAAGCCGTAGAAGGGCGTGCCTTCCTCTATGGTCAGCTGATAGAGCGAAAGATGGTCGACCGCGTAGGAGATCGCCTGCTTTAGCTCCCTTTCCCATTCCTCGACCGTCTGGTCCGGCCGGGCATAGATGAGATCGAAGGACATGCGCGGAAAAATGTCGCGCGCGAGCCGGATCGCCTTCAGCGCATCGGCGACATCATGCAGCCGGCCGAGAAATTTCAGGTCGCGATCATCAAGCGCCTGCACGCCGAGCGAGACGCGATTGACGCCGGCCGACCGGTAGCCGCGGAAGCGCTCGGCCTCGACGCTGGAAGGATTGGCCTCCATGGTGATCTCGATACCATCAGGCACGTGCCAGTGCCGGGCAATCCCGTCGAGAATGGCGGCGACCGTTTCCGGCTGCATCAACGAGGGCGTGCCGCCGCCGAGGAAGATGCTCGTCACCGTCTTCGGCCCGCTCATCGCCCGCACCGCCGCCGTCTCCTTCAGGAAGGCGGCGGCAAAGCGCTCCTGATCCACCGGCTGGTGGCGCACATGGCTGTTGAAGTCGCAATAAGGACACTTCGCCGCGCAGAAGGGCCAATGGACATAGACGCCGAAGCCGGGCTCGCCGGTATCGGGCAGCAGCGCCGCATCGCGCGAGGATCCTGGCGTATCGAAATTGTCCACGTGGTGACCTTATGCCTCCAGGCAGGTTTCAACGAAGAGTTTGAAGGCGCGCGCCCGGTGCGACAGCGCCTGCGGCTTGCCGATGTTCCAGCCGTGTTTTTCCTCGCCGCTCATCTCGCCGAAGGTAACGCCGTAACCCTTCGGCTGGAAGACCGGATCGTAGCCGAAGCCTTGCGTGCCGCGCGGTGGCCAGACGACATTGCCCTCCACTTCGCCGCGGAAGAGCTCTGTATGTCCGTCCGGCCAGGCGAGGCACAGCACGCTGACGAAACGCGCGGTGCGCTGTTCAGGCATGGTGGCGCCTGCATCCTGCAGCGCCTTTTCCACCTTCGCCATTGCCATGTCGAAATCGCGCGTGCCGTCGGCTCTTTCCGCCCAATTGGCGGTGTAGACGCCGGGATCGCCGCCGAGCGCGTCGACCACTAGCCCAGAATCGTCCGACAGCGCCGGCATGCCGGCGGCATTGGCAGAGGCGACCGCCTTGATGGTCGCGTTTTCCTCGAAGCTGGTGCCGGTCTCGTCGGGCTCGACGAAATTCAGCTCGGCGGCCGATTTGGCGGTGAAGCCGAGCGGCCCGATCAGTTCCTGGATCTCGCGGATCTTGCCGGCATTGTGACTGGCGACGACGATGGTCTTCGTTTCAAGCTTGCGCATTCAGATATCCTGTTCGATGCCCCAGATTTTGGCCTCCGCGCATTCCAGGCTGTTGCCGGCCGGATCGCGGAAATAGATCGAGCGGCCGCCGTTCGGCCAATGCACCTCGGATTCGATCGCCACCCCTGCCGCTTTCAGCCGTTCGGCCATCGCATCGATATTGTGGCCGGCGACCCGGAAGCAGGCGTGGCCTTCGCCGCGCGTGCCGTGCGGCGGCACCTGCAGGGCATTGGGCGCCGGCGGCTTGACCGTTTCCTCGGGGTTGAAGATCAGCAGCACGCCGGGGCCGCAGCGGAAGAAGACATGCCGGTTGGCCGCACGGGTGATCTTTTCAAGTCCGAGAACGTCTTCGTAGAAGACCTCGGCCGCATCGAGATCCCGCGCATAGAGCGCCGTTTCCAGCATGCCTTCCAGCATGGGGTTCATCCCGCAATCGCCTGTTTCTGCAGGGCGACGAGTTCGCCGATGCCGTTCCTGGCAAGACCCATAAGCGAGGTGAATTCCTCTTCGGTAAACGGCGTGCCTTCGGCCGTGCCTTGGATCTCGACGATGCCGCCGGCGCCGGTCATGACGAAATTGGCGTCGGTCTCAGCCGAGGAATCCTCGAGGTAGTCGAGGTCGATCACCGCCTGGCTGGCGAAGACGCCGCAGGAGATGGCGGCGACATGATCCTTCAGGACCCGGTCGACCTTGATCATGTTGCGGCTTTCCATCCATTTCAGGCAATCGTAAAGCGCGATCCAGCCGCCGGTGATCGACGCGGTCCGCGTGCCGCCATCGGCCTGGATGACATCGCAATCGAGGGTGATCTGCCGTTCGCCGAGCGCCTGCAGATCGACGACGGCGCGTAGCGACCGGCCGATCAGCCGCTGGATTTCCTGGGTGCGGCCGCCCTGCTTGCCGGCCGCGGCCTCGCGTTTCATGCGTTCGCCGGTCGCCCGCGGCAGCATGCCGTATTCGGCCGTCACCCAGCCCTTGCCGGTATTGCGCAGCCACGGCGGGGTCTTGTCCTCGAGGCTTGCGGTGCAGAGCACATGGGTATCGCCGAACTTCACCAGGCAGGAGCCTTCCGCATGCTTGGAAAAGTTGCGCTCGAACGAGACCTTGCGCATCTGGTCGGTTTTTCTGCCTGAAGGCCGCATTCTTATCTCCTGGAGTTGCTGACCGCTTCTACGATTGGCAGCGCCCATTTGCAAATTCCCTTTTGCCACGGGGGCGAGTTTGACTATATTTTCGGGAAGCATCATCAGTGTGGGTTCGAGAGGTTCATGGGCATCAGGTCGACGTCGGTTTCGGATGCCGTTGCCGTGCTGGACGAGCGCTCCCGGGAAATCTTTCGCCGCATCGTCGAAGGGTATCTGGAAAGCGGCGAACCGCTCGGCTCGCGCAATCTATCCCGCCTCCTGCCGATGTCGCTGTCGCCGGCCTCGGTGCGCAACGTCATGAGCGATCTCGAAGAGCTCGGGCTGATCTATTCGCCGCATGTCAGCGCCGGCCGGCTGCCGACCCAGATCGGCCTGCGCTTCTTCGTCGATGCCTTCATGCAGATCGGCGATCTCTCCGCCGAGGAGCGCGCTAATATCGACCGTCAGGTGCGGGCTGAAAGCGGCGGCAATCCTGTCGAATCGATGATGAATGAGGCGAGCCGCATGCTGTCGGGCATTTCGCGCGGCGCTGGCCTCGTCATCACCTCGAAAAGCGATCCGGTGCTGAAACATGTCGAGTTTATCCGGCTCGAGCCGACAAAGGCGCTCGCTGTGCTCGTCGGCGATCACGACCAGGTGGAAAACCGCATCATCGAGCTGCCGGCTGGTGTCACCTCCTCGCAGCTGACGGAGGCGGCAAATTTCCTCAATGCGCACATGTCCGGCCAGACCCTGCCGGAGCTGCGCAAACAATTGAGCCAGTTAAAGGATGATGTCCGCCACGAGCTCGATGCGCTGTCGCGCGATCTGGTCGAGCGCGGCATCGCCGTCCGGGCCGGCAGCCCGGACGAAGGAAAGCCCGCTCAGCTGATTATTCGCGGCCGCGCCAACCTGCTCGAGGGACTCGCAGGCGCCGAGGATCTCGACCGGCTGCGCATGCTGTTCGACGATCTCGAAAAGAAGGACAGCCTGATCGAGATCCTCAATCTGGCCGAAAGCGGCTCGGGTGTGCGCATCTTCATCGGCTCGGAAAACAAGCTCTTCTCGCTGTCGGGCTCATCGCTGATCGTCGCCCCCTATCGTGACGATGACGACCGGATCGTCGGCGCCGTCGGCGTCATTGGCCCGACGCGGCTCAATTATTCCCGCATCGTGCCGATGGTGGATTACACCGCCCAGCTCGTCTCCCGCCTTTCGCGCAATCCGCTTTGACGCGCATCAGCCCTTTGTTTAGATGCATGTCGTTATCCCGGAACCGTGGCACACTTCCGGGCGACATGCATTAGCGCGCAACTCCGCGGAATTTTCGCTTCTTTGTCACGCAGACTTGATTTTTTTCGGTCAAACCTCGATATCGGGCGCATCTGAAGACACCAACCGGAGACCGTCATGATCGATGAAACGACGAAAAACGGACCTGACGCAACTGCGGCCGATTCCGCAGCCGACGCCGCCGCCTACGTCGAGAACGATACCGTGCAGGAAGAGACCGCCCAGCCAGACCCGCTTGAGCTTCTGAAAGCCGAAAACAGCGAGCTGCGCGACCGCTACCTGCGCCTTGCCGCCGAGATGGACAATCTGCGCCGCCGCACCGAGCGCGAGGTCAAGGACGCCAAGTCCTATTCCGTCGCCGGTTTCGCCCGCGATATGCTGGCCGTCTCCGACAATCTGCGCCGCGCGCTGGATGCCATCTCTCCGGAGGCCAAGGCCACGGCCGATGCCGGCCTGACCACGCTGATCGAAGGAGTCGAGATGACCGAGCGCGCCATGCTGTCGGCGCTCGAGCGCCATGGTGTGCGCAAGCTGGAGCCGGTCGGCCAGAAGTTCGATCCGAATTTTCATCAGGCGATGTTCGAGGTGCCGAACCCCGAGGTGCCGAACAACACGGTCGTCCAGGTCGTGCAGGCGGGCTTCACCATCGGCGAGCGCGTGCTGCGCCCGGCCATGGTCGGTGTCGCCAAGGGCGGCCCGAAGCCGGCCGAAGCCGAAACCAATTCCGTCTTCGATGAGAAGGACGCCTGAGATCGCTTTCCTTCTCTTTCGCCAAAGCATGTCGCGCAAAAGTGTGCAGCGGTTTTGCGATAACGACATGCGAGAAAATAAGAGACGAAAGCGCGGCAAGCGAATCTGAAAGATCGCGACGCGCTTTAGAGAAGGAAAGACAAAATCAGATGCGGGCGAAGCGTTCGATCAAAAGATCGAAGAAGCCGTCCGCATCGACATGGCGCATCACCTTCGCATTGCGCTTGCGATCCGTCACATGCCACCAGTCGACCACGGTCATGCCGACGGTGAGTTCCGAACGGACCTCGATTTCGACATTGCAGTCCCGGCCCTGGAAAAGCTCAGGCTTCAGGAGGTAGGCGATAACCGTGGGGTCGTGTAGCGGCCCACCGTCGGAGCCGTATTTCTCGATATCGAAGCGTTCGAAGAATTCCAGCATTTCGACCATCGCCTTTGCCGGCGCCGTGCCGATCTCCGCCATGCGCTTCACCCGGTCCTTGCGGGTCAGCAACTGATGCGTCACGTCGAGCGGCATCATCACGATCGGCACGCCCGAACGGAAGACGATGTCGGCGGCTTCCGGATCGACATAGATGTTGAATTCGGCCGCCGGCGTGATGTTGCCGCCCTCGAAGAAGCCACCGCCCATCATCACCAGCTCGCGGATGCGGGGTGCGATGTCCGGCGCCTTCTGCAAGGCCATGCCGATATTGGTGAGCGGCCCGAGCGTGCAGAGCGTCACGGTTCCTTCCGGCTCGCGGCGCAGCGTCTCGATGATGAAGTCGACGGAATGGCCCGGCTGCAGCGCCATCGTCGGTTCGGCGAGTTCGGGGCCGTCGAGGCCGGTCTTGCCGTGCACGTGCTCCGCCGTCACCAGCTTGCGGGCGATTGGCCTGTCGGCGCCGGCGAAAACCTCCGTCTCCGGCCGGCCGCAGAGCTCGCAGACGATGCGCGCATTGCGGCTGGTCAGCGAAAGCGGCACGTTGCCGGCGACCGTCGTGATCCCCAGCACCTCCAGCTCATCGGGGCTGCCGAAGGCCAGCATGATGGCGGCCGCGTCGTCCTGGCCCGGATCCGTGTCGATGATGATTTTTCTTGCGCTTGCCATTGCGACCGTCCCGTCCTCGCCATGCCGGTTGCTGCGGCATGCACCACTTGTTCATTTCCCGTCACAAATCAGCACATTTCGCCACGGGCATGTTTTGATGCGAGGCGATAGCCGCTTTGTCAAGCAAGCAGGCGGGCGCCGGCCATCTTAAACTTGAGAGGGCTTAAAAATCGGGGCGGCGTCGCCGACAGGCGGCCTGCGCCTTGCAGCGCCGGGGTCCTGTCCCCATATTAGCGGCATCCGGATGCTGCGCTTGAGGTCCGGGATGGTCGCTTGCATCAAGGACTTGAAAAGAGATGAGCCGCATTACCCCTTTCGCCAGCCCGCTGCTTCTGGGCTTCGATGCCATGGAAAAGACGCTGGAGCGCATTTCCAAGGCGAGCGACGGATATCCGCCCTACAATATCGAACGCATCGCCGCCGACAGCGGCGCGCCGGAACGTCTGCGCATCACCCTTGCAGTCGCCGGCTTCAGCGAGGAGGAACTCGAGGTCTCCACCGAGGAGAACCAGCTTGTCATCCGCGGCCGCCAGGTGGAGCAGGGCGATCGGGATTATCTCTATCGCGGTATCGCCGCTCGCCAGTTCCAGCGTACCTTTGTTCTTGCCGACGGTATGCAGGTGCTCGGCGCCGGCCTGAAGAACGGCCTGCTCTCCGTCGATCTAATTCGTCCGGAACCCGCGCGCATGGTCAAGAAAATTAACATTTCGGTTTCACAGTAGCACAACGGTTTGTCGAACCGTTGGTCCCTTCTTCCGGAGGAACAGGAATGTTGATGAAAGAAGCCACGTCTCACTTGACCAAATCCGAGCTTGCCCACATCGGCAACGGCGAGGTCGCCTACATCAGAAAAATGCGCACCGAAGAGGTCGCCAAGTGTTTCCCCGAGGCGCCGGATATCGATCCGAACGTCGATCTCTGGGCACTCTTCGGCGCCGACGGCACGCCGATCCTCTTGACGGACAACCGCTCCAGCACCTTCTTCAAGGCCGCTGAGGACGAACTGAAGACGGTCAGCCTGCACTGAGCGTCAAAAAGTGCCTAATTGTCGCGACGCTGCTTCAGGATAGGCTGATCGCCGATGGTGCTGTGCCTGTGGCCCTTCATCCGACTCTTCGGGCCACCTTCTCCCCGAGGGGAGAAGAGGGAGCAAGCTGTGCAGACACTGCCTAAAATGAACCTGTCTGCTTAAAGGCACTCCGTCCAAATGGGGCCGATGCCGAAGCGGCATTCTCTCTCTTCTCCCCAGCGGGGAGAAGGTGGCCCCAAGGGTCGGACGAGGGGACCGCACGGCACGCCCGTCACTATTGCCCTTTAGCTGCCGTTGAATCTCAGATTTTCCGGAATGTCAGATAGGCCGAAGACCGGCCCTCGCGCCGCGCCTTGGCCTCGTAGCGCGTGCTCGGCCAGCCTTCGTAGGGCGTCAGCCAGTCGGCCGCATTGTCGGCGATCCAGTCGAAGCCGCCATGATCGCGGCATTTGAGCAGCGTCCAGTTCACATAAGTGTCGATGTCGGAGGCGAAGCAGAACAGGCCGCCGGGCTTCAGCACGCGATGGAAGCGGTCGAGATTGGCCTTCGAGACAAAGCGCCGTTTCCAGTGCTTCCGCTTCGGCCAGGGGTCGGGATAGAGCAGGTCGATCTGGTCGAGCGACGCGTCCGGCAGCCAGTCGAGCAGCTGTGTCGCATCGTCGTTGTAGACGCGGATATTGCGCGCGCCCGTCTCGCCGATGCGCGACAACAGCTTCTGCATGGAATTGACGAAGGGCTCGACGCCGATGAAGCCGGTCGAAGGCCTTTCCAAGGCGCGGTGCATCAGATGCTCGCCGCCGCCAAAACCGATTTCCAGCCGCACTGTTTTGGCGGGAACCGGGAAGAGGGAGGTCAGCGGCTCCGGAGGAGCCGCCGAGAGGTCGATGAGGAATGCCGGGAGCAGGCTGTTTAACGTCTCAGCCTGCTGTTCGCGCAGGGCCTTGCCCTTGCGGCGACCGAAAAAGGCTTCGGTCGCCCGGCCCCGGCGTTCCATATCCGTCATGCAGCGACCTTGGTCTTGACGGCTTCCTTCAGCGCCTTGACGAGGTCGGTGCGCTCCCAGGAGAACGAGCCGTCGCGGCCGGCCTTGCGGCCGAAATGACCGTAAGCTGAAGTCTTGGCGTAGATCGGCTTGTTGAGGTCGAGGTGACGGCGGATGCCGGACGGCGACAGATCCATATTCTCGCGGATCGCCGCTTCGACCTGGTCCTCGGAAACGCCCTTGCCGGTGCCGTGCAGGTCGACATAGATCGACAGCGGCTGGGCGACGCCGATCGCGTAGGAGAGCTGGATCGTGCAGCGGTCGGCAAGGCCGGCGGCGACGACGTTCTTGGCGAGGTAGCGGGCGGCATAGGCGGCCGAACGGTCGACCTTGGTCGTGTCCTTGCCGGAGAATGCGCCGCCGCCATGCGGGGCCGCACCGCCATAGGTGTCGACGATGATCTTGCGGCCGGTGAGGCCGGCGTCACCGTCCGGTCCGCCGATGACGAACTTGCCGGTCGGGTTGATGTACCACTTGCAATCATCGGCGATCTTCAGCTCGCCGAGCGCTTCGCGGATGTAAGGTTCGACGACGGCGCGGACCTTGTTGGAGTCCCAGCTGTCGTCGAGATGCTGGGTGGAAAGCACGATCGAGGTTACTTCCGACGGCTTGCCGTCGACGTAACGCACGGTCACCTGGCTCTTGGCGTCGGGGCCGAGCTTGGCGACTTCGCCATCACCCTTCTTGCGGGCGACCGCCAGCAGCTGCAGGATCTTGTGGGAATAATAGATCGGCGCCGGCATCAGGTCCGGAGTCTCGCGGCAGGCATAACCGAACATGATGCCCTGGTCGCCGGCGCCCTCGTCGCCCTGCTGGTCGGCGGCGCTGTCGACGCCCTGGGCGATGTCGGCCGACTGCGAGTGCAGCAGCACGTCGATCTTTGCCTTCTTCCAGTGGAAGCCGTCCTGTTCGTAGCCGATATCCTTGATCGCGCGGCGAGCGGCGGCCTTGAACTTCGAGGGATTGATGACGTCGTTGCCGTCCTTGTCCTTCTTCATCAGGCTCGGCGGCAGGCGGACTTCGCCGGCGATGACGACGCGGTTGGTCGTCGCCAGCGTTTCACAGGCAATGCGCACGCCCCACGGATTGACGCCGGTCTTGGCCGCTTCGCGGTAGACCAGATCGACGATCTCGTCGGAGATGCGGTCACACACTTTGTCCGGGTGACCTTCGGCAACAGATTCGCTGGTAAAGAGATAATTCGCGCGCATTCCGGGATTCCCCTCAAAGAATAAAAGCCTGCTAGTAGGTACTCAGTTCGAGCGCCGATGACAAGCGCAGAAGGACATAAATATATCTTTATATCCGCGACAAAGTGACAAATTTTGCCCCAAAAACGCAAAAAAGCGGCCTTTCGGCCGCCTTCCATTCTGTGAAGGGAGCTGTGATCAGTCTGCGTCGGCTTCGGCCGCGAGCGCCTTGACCAGTTCCACGACCTTGCGGCGAACCTTGGGATCGGAAATCTTCACGAAGGCGCGGTTGAGTTGCAGGCCTTCGGAGGAGGAGAGGAAGTCGACGACATAATTCGAGCTGGAGGCTTCGGCCATGCCGCCGATGGCGCCGGAATGTTCGCCGGGTGCATCCTCGAAGAAGAAGGAGACCGGGACGTTCAAAATGCTCGAGATGTTCTGCAGGCGGCTTGCGCCGACGCGGTTGGTGCCCTTTTCATACTTCTGGATCTGCTGAAAGGTGATGCCGAGGCTTTCGCCAAGCTTTTCCTGGCTCATGCCCAGCATCGTTCGGCGGAGGCGAATGCGGCTGCCAACATGGATGTCGATGGGATTCGGCTTTTTCTTGTTTTCTATCATGGTCGTGCCCTAGCTACGAATTTCAACCTGTGTCCAACCGGCATTGCCCCTGATCCATCCCAAAACGCCACGTTGCAGTCGGTGGGAACCCACCTTCCAACATACGTTAGGAACGCCGATTGTCATCACTATGCAATTTTAGGGGTTTTTGGTCAATTCAACCCTAAAATAAAACCTCCGCGCGAGATCAGCGCAATCAAAATCAGCAGAGCCTCGATCAACCAGAAGTATGTCTGGTGGGGGTATGTGGTTCCGAACCCTTCACCGAGGCTATCGACAGTTGCATCAATGAAGCCGGTTTCTCCAAGATCGAGGCCGGCGATTATTTCTCCGTGGGCGTTCACCAATGCTGAAATGCCGCTATTGGCGTCGCGAATCAGCGGCAGGCCGGTCTCGACCGCCCGCACCCGTGCTTGCAGGAAATGCTGGTAGGGGCCGGGCGTCATGCCGAACCAGGCATCATTGGTGAGGTTGAGAAGGGCGTTGGCGTCATTTATGTCGCCGGTCATTTCATCAGGAAAAATGATCTCGTAGCAAATCAGCGGATAAAGATTGAGGCCTCCGGGCAGCGCCAGCAGGTGCCGGCTTGCGGCAGCCGAAAACCCGCCCGGAATCTCGACGACGTTCTGGATGCCGAGTTCGGTGAGAAGGTCTTCGAAGGGCAGATATTCGCCGAAGGGTACCAGATGCACCTTGTCGGAGGCGGCAATGATCTGGCCGCGGCCGTCGATCACATAGATGGAATTATAATAGCGCACCGGTGTGCCCGGTCCCATCTCCTCGGCGCGCACCGCGCCGGCGATCAGGATCTGGTCGTCGTCGAGCGTATCGGCGATCCGCGTCAGCGCATCCTGGTTGTCGGTCAGGATGAAGGGGATCGAGGTTTCCGGCCAAACGATGATATTGGGCTTGCGCCCGCCATTCCTCGGCGCCTCGGCCGAAAGCTTGAGATGTGACTCGAAGATCGCATTGCGATCGGCGTCGTTATCCATCTTCGCCGCCTGGTCGATGGTCGGCTGCACCAACCGCACCACCGGCCGCTTGTCCTCGGGCAACGGCACGGGCCGCGGCGCCAGATAGAGAGCATAGGCGCCGTAGCCGAGATGGGCAGCAAACAGCAGGACGGCAAGCGCAATGCCGGTGCGTGCGCCCTGCCGGGTCCCGACAAGGGCGGGGGCGGAAAAGACGAAGACGGCAAGGGCGGTGACGCCCATCGCCCCGATCACATGCGCCGACTGCATCATCAGCGGAACCGGCATCAGGCCGTAGCCGATGGCGTTCCAGGGAAAACCGGTGAGGATGACGCTGCGAAGCCATTCCATCAGCCCGAAGCCGGCCGCAAGTGCGGCGATCCGCCCCATGCCGTCGGACCAGAAGATGCGGGCTAGGGCAACAGCCAGCCCGTAGAAGATCGCCAGACCGGCCGGCAGACCGAGGATGGCGAGCGGCAGCGCCCAGGCGAACTCCTCCGAATCGACCAGCAGTGCGTGGCCGAGCCACCAGAGTCCGGCGACGAAATAGCCGAAGCCGAATAGCCAGCCGACCGCAAAGGCCGGCCACAGCCTGCCGATCAGGCCGCTTTCAGGAGAAGCCGCCGCCCCGTCGATCAGCCAGACGAGCAGCGTGAAGGACAGGAACATCGCCGCGAAAAAGCCGAAGGGCGGCAGCGCCAGCACGGCGAATGCCCCTGCGGCAACGGCCAGCAACGACCGTTTGAACCCCCAGACGAGGATAACCCTGTCCGCAAGCCGCTCCATGCGTACTCCCATCAAACCGCGAATCAACCCATTCGCAGTCTTTCAAAAAAGCGGCCCTTTGTCCTGTTAGAGCATGTCGCGCAAAAGTGTGCCGCGGTTTTGCGGCAACGACATGCGCAAAAACAAAGAGTTAAATTAAAGCGCAAGGAGCGAATCTGAAAGATCGCGACACGCTTTAGAGCTTTTCCGGGTTAGATTGAAGCGTTCTGCCGGAGGAGCAGGTTTTCGTCAGGGCAAAGGCGATTGGCGACGGGCATACCCCTAGGTACGTCCGAGCCGATCGCCTGTGATCCTGGCTAGAGATGCCCGGCCCACCGGCCGCACCGCTTCGCCATGGCGAAGCCATCAGTGCGTCCGGCGATTTTCAAGTCTTGCAGATTTGCCGGGCAAATCTGCGGCAGGGTTGGCTGAAACCGGCCGGCCGGCTTGGCCGTAGAGCCAGGCTACGACGCGCGCCGGCCGGTCGACCATCCGACTCCGTTTGAGCCAACAGAATGCTTCAATCTAACCCGGAAAAGCTCTAATGCCTGTCGTCAGGAGCCGTGCAGCCGTTCCTGACAACATGGTCAAGCAAGGGACTAGTTGGCGGTCGATTCGGCCGGCCGGTCGTCGCCGGTCTCGGAGCCGGGCGTGATGTCGCCGGCCTCTTTGGCGCGGCGGCGGATCGCGTGGCGCTTGCGGGTGATGCGCAGCCGTTTGATACGGCGCGGATCCGCGTCGAGGATGTGGAATTCGAAATTCGGCAGCGCCTGAACGACCTCGCCCCGCACCGGAATGCGACCGAGGGCCGAGAAGATCAATCCGCCCAGCGTATCGACTTCGTCGACCTGCTCGCTGATGTCGAAATCCGGCCCGATCGCTTCGGCGATCTCTTCCAGCTCGACGCGGGCGTCGGCTATGAAGACGTCTTCGGCAACGCGTTTAAACATCACCTCTTCGTCATCATGTTCGTCGTCGATGTCGCCCACCACCATTTCGACGATGTCCTCATGCGAGGCGAGACCGTCGGTGCCGCCATATTCGTCGATGACGAGCGCCATCTGCGTGCGGTTCACCTGCATGCGGCGCAGCAGGTCCGAGGCCAGCATCGACGGCGGCACGAACAGGATCTTGCGAATGATGCCGGCCTCGGCCAACGTCTTCTGCAGGTCGACGCGGGCGAGATCGAAATTCGACTTGGCCGAACGCGGCGGCTTCTGGATATTCTCAGGCGCAACCTCGATCGCCGGCGCGGCGACCGAAGGTTTCGTCGGGCCGCGGCGCTTGTTGCGCGCCTGCTTGGCGACATAGGAGAGCAGGTCGCGGATATGCACCATGCCGCGCGGATCGTCGAGCGTATCGGCATAGACGGGCATGCGCGAGCGGCCGGATTCCTCGAACAGGATCATCAGCTCGCCGATGGTGATGTTCTGGTCGACGGCCTCGATATCGGCGCGCGGCACCATCACGTCGGCGACGCGCACTTCGCGGAAACGCAGTATATTGTGCAGCATCGCCCGCTCGTCCGGCGAAAAAGCGTCGTCGCCGGCCGCGTCGGTCATCAGCGCGTCGGCCAGATCCTCGCGCAGCCGCGAGCCCTGCTGCGGGCGGAGAATGCGCGCGGCGCGCGACCAGAAGGATTGGGATCGGCCGGATGGCCGACTACTACTGCCCGCCTCGTCCGAAGAGGAGGATGACTCGGAGTCCTTGGCGTCTGCCGCCGGCTTCGTCGTAAAGTCGCTCATGGTTCCATTTTAAGGTCTTGACCCTCGTAAGGATCAGATAGGCCGAGCTGCGCCAAAATGCGAGTCTCCAGCCCCTCCATAATTTCGGCTTCGGTACTATTCATATGGTCGTAGCCGAGAAGATGCAAGAAACCGTGCACCAGAAGATGGGTCAGGTGGTCGTCGAAACTCTTTTCGAGCTCATGGGCCTCCCGCTCCACCGTCTCCCGGGCGATGATGATATCGCCGAGCATCGGGCCGGGCATTTTTCCCGGCTGAACCGGAAAGGCCGGAAAGGAGAGCACGTTGGTCGCCTTGTCCTTGCCGCGCCACTCGGCGTTGATGTCCTGGATCGAGGCGTCGTCGGTAAAGACCAGCGAAACCTCGGGCGGTATCGTCGGGAAGGGCTGCCGTTCGCTGTCGCGGAGATAGACCGCCGCTGCCCCGAGCACGCGGCCGCAAAAAGCCAGCAGCGTCTCTTCCTCGGGCCAGCCGATATTCTCGATGCTGATCTGGATGTCGAGCTCGGCCATTAGTCCTGCCGGCTGACGTCTTCAGCAGCATCGACGGCATAGGTGGAATCATAGGCCCTGACGATGCGCCCGACCAACGGATGACGCACGACGTCGGTATCCTTGAAGCGCACGATCGAGATGCCCTCGACGCCGTTCAGCAGCTGCAGGGCCTCGACCAGGCCGGATTTGACGCCGCGCGGCAGGTCGATCTGGCTCGGGTCGCCGGTGACGATCATGCGGGCATTCTCGCCGAGACGCGTCAGGAACATCTTCATCTGCATCGACGTCGTATTCTGCGCTTCGTCGAGGATGATCGCGGCATTGGCCAGCGTACGGCCGCGCATGAAGGCGAGCGGCGCGATCTCGATGACGCCGGCGGTGATCGCCCGGTCGACCTTGTCGGCGGGGATCATGTCGTAAAGTGCGTCATAGAGCGGGCGAAGATAGGGATCGACCTTTTCCTTCATGTCGCCGGGCAGGAAGCCCAGGCGCTCACCGGCCTCGACGGCCGGACGCGACAGGATGATCTTTTCGACGGCGCCGCGTTCCAGCAGCTGGGCGGCATGGGCGACGGCGAGATAGGTCTTGCCGGTGCCGGCCGGGCCGACGCCGAAGACCAGTTCAGAGCGTTCCAGCGCCCTGATATAGGCGTCCTGGGTCGGTGTGCGGGCGATGATCGTCTTCTTGCGGGTGGAGACCTGCGCCATCGTCAGCTTGGCCTTGCGCTCCATTGTGGGCAGGCTGAGCTGGTCGTCGGCGGCGACCGCCATGCGGATTGCGCCCTCGACGTCGGATCGTTCCACGCTGCCGCCTTTCTGAAGCTTTTCATAGAGATAGTCGAGCGTGCGCCGTGCCTGGTTGGTGGTCACGACATCGCCTGATATGACGACGGAATTGCCGCGCGCCCGCGCATCGATGTTGAGCCGCTCCTCGAGCAGCTTGAGGTTCTGGTCGAATTGACCGAAGAGCTCACTGGCGAACCGATTGTTCTCGAACGTCAGGACGAAGTGATTGGTGTCGCTCGGCGTGCGGGGGTGGCGCGGTGAAGAAGAAACCAATTCTTGTCCGTTCAAGCGGTCGGGCTCCTTGGGTTAGACCGCAGCCTCTGCGCGTTCGGCAAACAGGCTGTTCGTTCCGGTTCCGGTGATTCGCACTTTAATAATGTCACCGATTTGCGATGCTTTTGCATCAACATTCACGGATTGAAGCCAGGGAGAACGTCCGATCAGCTGGCCGGGCATGCGGCCGGGCTTTTCGAGCAGCAGATCGATCTCCTTGCCGATGCAGGATTCGGCAAATTCCTGCTGCTGCTTCAAAAGAAGCGCTTGCAGGCGTTCCAGCCGTTCTGCCTTGATTTCTTCCGGCACCTGGTCCTTCAGTTCCGCACCGGGTGTGCCCGGCCGTGTCGAGTATTTGAACGAGAAGGCCTGCGCGTAGCGCACCTCCTCTACAAGTCTCAGTGTATCCTCAAAATCCGCGTCTGTCTCCCCCGGAAAGCCGGTGATGAAATCGCCCGACAGCGCGATGTCGGGCCGCACCGTGCGGATGCGTTCGATCAGCGTCAGATATTCGGCGGCCGTATGGCGCCGGTTCATCGCTTTCAGGATGCGGTCCGAGCCCGATTGCACCGGCAGGTGCAGATAGGGCATTAGCGCCCGCAAGTCGCGGTGGGCCTCGATCAGCCGGTCGTCCATGTCGCGCGGATGGCTGGTGGTATAACGCAGGCGGGCGAGGCCGGGGATCTCGGCAAGGCGATAGAGCAGGTCGCCGAGGCTCCATGCCTCGACCTTCGGCCCGGCGCCGTGCCAGGCATTGACATTCTGGCCGAGCAGGGTGATCTCGCGCACGCCGGCTTCGACGAGCTTTTCGGCTTCCTCGACGATCTGGGAAACCGGCCGCGACACTTCCGAGCCGCGCGTATAGGGCACGACGCAGAAGGTGCAGAACTTGTCGCAGCCCTCCTGCACCGTCAGAAACGCGGTGACGCCGCGGGCGCGGATCTTCCGGCTCTCGGCGATCGGCAGATGTTCGAACTTGTCCTCGATCGCATATTCGGTATCGACGACGCGCTGGCCCTGTTTGGCCCGCCGCAGCGCTTCCGGCAGGCGATGATAGGTCTGCGGACCGATGACAACGTCGACGGCCGGTGCGCGGCGCAGGATCTCCTCGCCTTCGGCCTGGGCGACGCAGCCGGCAACGCCGATCATCATCTCCCTTCCGTCGGCTGCCTTCTTCTTCTTCATCTCGCGCAGCCGGCCGAGCGCGGAATAGACCTTCTCGGCCGCCTTTTCGCGGATATGGCAGGTGTTGAGGAGGACGAGGTCGGCCTCTTCCATGTCCTCCGTCGGCTCGTAACCATCGCGGGCAAGCGCATCGCTCATGCGCGTGGAATCATAGACGTTCATCTGGCAGCCATAGGTCTTGATGAAGACCTTGCGGCTGTTGGAGCCGTCGCGGAGTGTCGGCTCCGGGGCCTGGAGAAGGGCGCTGTCCTGTGTCATGGCGGCTATGTAGTGGTTTTTGCCGCCCGAGAAAATCAAAATCTTGTTTTAGCAGCCGCGCAACGACATGCGAGGAACAAGGAGCTAAAGCGCGGGGGGCGAATCTGAGAGATCGCGACGCGCTTTAGGAAATTTCCCGCCCGCGCAGGCGGCTATTCAAGAGGTTGCGGATGCGCGAGGCGATCGTCGCGCTCACCTCCTTGCGGTTGGTGTCGGCGCGGTATTCCACCGCTTCGCCGAAGGAAACCTCCGCGTCGAGGGCGCCGCATCTGACGATGTCGATCAGGTGCGGCAAGAGCTCAATATCACCCGGCCAGGCGGCGAGCGGCCTGTGATAGCGTCCCATCGGAATGCCGTGCACCCGGGTATAGGCGATCGCCACCGGTTGCACCACGACTGTCCCCGTCGGCGAAGCGGGCACGGCCATCGCGGCGGCGCCGAACAGCGAGGATTTCACCTCCAGCAGCCGGTTGCCGTCCGAGGTCGTGCCCTCCGGGAAAAGCACGATGATTTCGCCGTCGGCCATGCGCCCGGCGATCTCATTGGCCTGATGGCCGGTTTTGCGCCTCTCCTCGCGCACGACGAAGACGCTTTTCTGCAGCTTGGCGAGCGTTCCGAAGATCGGCCAGTCGGCCACCTCGATCTTGGCGATGAAGGCGACGTCGGCCACGGCCGACATCACCATGATATCCATCCAGGACGAATGGTTGGAGCAAAGCATCAGCGGCCGGCGATCTTCCAGCCTGCCGGTGACGCGCACGCGGATGCCAAGGCAATAGCAGATGATACGGTGCCAGACGCGCGGCAGCCGGCGGCGCAGCCGCCAGTCGAAACGCAGCGACAGCAGCTGCAGCGGTATGAGCACGATGCTGACGGCAAGGATGACGGCCGCAGCCAAGGCAATGCGCAGCCAGGCGATCAAAGGTGCTGCTCCCGGGCGGCCATTGCTTCAGAGATCGTCCTTCTTCAACGGAATGCCGTAGAGCTCCAGGCGATGGTCGACCAGCTGGAAGCCGTGTTCGCGGGCGATGCGTTCCTGCAGCGCCTCGATCTCCGGCGAGCGAAATTCGATGACCGTGCCGGTTTTCAGGTCGATGAGGTGGTCGTGGTGCTCTTCCGGCACCGTTTCGTAGCGCGAGCGCCCGTCGCGGAAGTCGTGGCGGGCGATGATGCCGGCATCCTCGAACAGTTTGACGGTGCGATAGACGGTCGAGATCGAGATTTTTGCATCGACTTTCACCGAGCGGCGGTAGAGCTCTTCGACGTCGGGATGGTCTGCCGAATCTTCCAGGATACGCGCGATCACGCGGCGCTGCTCGGTCATGCGCATGCCGCGTTCGGCGCAAAGCTCCTCAAGGGTCTTGGCTACATCAGGCATGGCCCGCCTTCAAAAATATTCGCGTTTCGACAACGCCCGCACGGTCGTCGCGCCGGCCGGCCTGTCATCTCTCTGCCACGGAACTACCGAAGAACGCACTTCATGACAAGCGCCGTGGAAAGGGCGCCGTTTTCCTGCTTGTAGTAGCCTTGGCGCTCACCGACCTTCTCGAAGCCGAGCTTGCGGTAGAGGCCGAGCGCGGCCGTATTGCCGTTGTCGACCTCGAGAAACATGCTCTCGCCGCCGCGCGCGCGCGCCTCCCGCATCGCCGCCTGCATCAGCCGCCAGCCGAGCCCGGAACGGGCGACCTTGGCCTGCACGGCGATCGTCAGGATTTCCGCCTCGCCGGCGACCTCGCGGGCAAGGATGAAGCCGGGCAGCGGCTTTTTCAGGATGGCATTGGTCTGGCGCGCGACGAAGCCGAACACGGTCTCCTGCGACAGCAGGCTGTGGAACTCGCCGTCGCCCCAGGGCCTTGCGAAACGCTCGCCATGCAGGATGGCGACGTCGCGGCAATCCTCGCGCTCCATGGCGATAATCTCGAATTCCGGCTTCAGCGTCAGATAGGCTTCCAGCATGTCACACTCGTCGCGCAATCGCATATCCGGCCTGCGGTTTGGCATCCGGTCCGCGCAGATAAAGGGGCTTTGGCTTTCCGGCATCGGCGGCGGCAGCACCGAGGCGCGCCACTACCGAAATCGGAAACACGTTGGCATGGTCGCCGCCCGCGTCCGCCTTCAGGAGCGGCGTTGCCGAGCCAGTGATCTCGCCGTCGAAGCCGGCGGCGAAAGCCTGGGCATCGGCGACGCTTGCCGCCCGCGGCGCATCGAGCGGAGAACCATCCGCCGCAAAGGACTGGAGATAAATTTCGTCCCGCTTGGCGTCCACGGCCGCAAGCACCGCGCGGCCGGGCGTCCTCTCACGCTCTGCGGCCGCCATCACTTCGAGTGTGGTAACGCCGACGACGGGGATTTGCAGGGACAGCGCAAAACCGCGCGCTGCGGCAACGCCGACGCGGATACCGGTAAAGGAGCCGGGGCCAATGGTGACGGCGAGGCGGTCGACCTGGGAAAGCGTCATATCGGCCTGAGCCAGCGCACGGTCGACGATATCGATCAGATGTTCAGCATGCCCCTTGCCGATCATGTCCGATGCCTCCCCCAGCACCGTATTCCTGCCGCTGTCATAAACGGCGGCAGAGCAATCTACACCTGCCGTGTCGAGCGCCAGAACGATCATGCTATCAATTTCCGAATAAACTCTTGTCGCTAACCATAAACCCGTCCGGCCGAATGAGAGATGAACGGCCGGAACGAATTCGAGATTTTCAAGCGGCAATCACTTCCTGCACTTCGGGTACGAAATGGCGTAGCAGGTTCTGGACGCCGTGCTTCAGCGTCGCCGTCGAAGACGGGCAGCCGGAGCAGGAGCCTTTCATGTTCAGATAGACCTTGCCGTCCTTGAAGCCGCGGAAGGTGATGTCGCCGCCATCCTGGGCGACGGCCGGGCGCACGCGGGTCTCCAGAAGTTCCTTGATGGTCAGCACGATCGATTCGTCGCTTTCGTCGAAGAATTCGTCGCCGGCATCGGCGTCTTCGGAAAGGATGGACGCGTCGCCCATGACCGGCTTGCCGGACATGAAATGCTCCATGATCGAGCCAAGGATAGCCGGCTTAAGATGCTGCCATTCGGCATTGTCCTTGGAGACGGAAATGAAGTCGTAACCGAAATAGACGCCGGTGACGCCAGGAATTTCGAACAGCCGGGCGGCGAGCGGCGAGGCCTCCGCCTCCTCGGCGCTGCGGAATTCGGCGGTGCCGTTTTCCATGACCACCTTGCCCGGCAGGAACTTCTGCGTGGCGGGATTCGGCGTGGCTTCGGTCTGAATGAACATCTGGCTCTCCATGCGGCGGGCCCAAGACCTCAGCCGTCTTTAGAATTCTTCAAAAGAAAATAGGCCCATTGCCGGATCTAATCAAGAGACTTGTACTCAAGAAATAGGCTCAGCAGAGGGCGTCAATTTCCTCGTTCGTCAGCGTATCCGGCAGCACGGTCACCGGAATCGGAAACGCCGCCGCACGTCCGGCGATCGACGAGACCAGCGGTCCCGGACCTTCCTTCGCCGAACCGGCGGCCAGAACGAGGATCGCCACATCGCGGTCGTCCTCAATCACCGCGTTGATCTGTTCGGCCGCACCGCCTTCGCGGATGACGATTTCCGGCTCGATGCCGATCGTCTCGCGCACGATCTGGGCGATCTTGGCGACGGTCGCTTCGGCCTCTTCGCGGGCTTCCGCCCGCATGATCGCCTCGACGCCCAGCCATTGCTGGAAATCCCCGTCGGGAATGACGTAGAGCAGCACCAGCCCGCCATTGGAATTCTTCGCGCGCCGGCCGGCATAATGAACGGCGCGTTGGCATTCGGGTGTACCGTCGATCACCGCCATGAATTTGCGGCGATGACCTTCGAGCCGTGAGAGTCGCTTCGATACCATGCGGCGGACTCTGACACCCGAAGGGGAAAAATTGCAAGCTCAGTTTTTGCTCCTCTTCCCCCAACCGGGGGGAGAGGAGATGTGCCTTAATACAGGAAACCGATGACGTCCCGCAGCTGGTTCATCGTCACCTCGGCGCGAGCCCGGGCGCGTTCGCTGCCCTTGCGCAGGATCGCATCGATGTGGCTGGTATCGTCCATCAGCCGGCGCATTTCGCCGGTGATCGGCGCCAGCACCTGGATGGCGAGATCGACCAGCGCCGGCTTGAAGACCGAGAACTGCTGGCCGCCGAATTCGGCAAGCACTTCCGATTTCGACTTGTCGGCAAGCGCGGCATAGATCGCCACCAGATTGTCGGCTTCCGGCCGGCCCTGCAGCCCGTCGACCTCGCTCGGCAAGCCGTCCGGATCGGTCTTTGCCTTGCGGATCTTCTTCGAGATCGCATCCTCGTCATCCATCAGATTGATGCGCGACAGGTCCGAAGGATCCGATTTCGACATTTTCTTGGTGCCGTCGCGCAGCGACATGACGCGCGGTGCCGGTCCGCCGATCAGCGGTTCGACCATCGGGAAATAAGCATGCACCGGCTCGTCGCCGACGGTGATGTCGACGCCGTAGCCGGTCCTGCTGATATGCTCGGCATAATCGAGGTTGAACTTCATGGCGATGTCGCGGGCAAGCTCGAGATGCTGCTTCTGGTCCTCACCAACCGGCACATGCGTGGCGCGGTAGGCGAGAATGTCGGCGGCCATCAGGCTCGGATAGGCGTAGAGGCCGAGCGAGGCTTGCTCGCGGTCCTTGCCGGCCTTGTCCTTGAACTGCGTCATGCGGTTCATCCAGCCGATGCGGGCGACGCAATTGAAGATCCAGGCAAGTTCCGCATGCTGCGGCACGGCCGACTGATTGAAGACGATATGTTTGTCCGGATCGATGCCGGCGGCGATGAAGGCGGCGGCAATCGAGCGCGTCTGGCCCGGCATGTCCTCGTGGACGAGCTGCGCCGTGAGCGCATGCATGTCGACGACGCAATAGATGCAGTCATTGCCTTCCTGCAGCGCCACGAAGCGGCGGATCGCGCCGAGATAATTGCCAAGATGCAGATTGCCGGTCGGCTGCACGCCGGAGAATACGAGTTTCTTGAATTCGCTCATGTCGTCCTCAATAGGCTGGTGGAGGGCCCCAGGGCTTCTTCGCCTGTGTTGCTAACGCGGCGGCTTATGCACGGGCAACCCGTCGCAATCAAGGGGTTCAGCCTGCGGCATGCTGGATCAGATCGAAGCTGTTGCCGTAGGGATCCGCAAAGACTGCGACCGTGCCGTAAACCTCATGGCGCGGCTCTTCTAGAAAGCGCACGCCGGCCGCAAGCATTGCGGCGTGGTCGCGCGCGAAATCGTCAGTCTTCAGGAAGAAGCCGACGCGACCGCCCGTCTGATTGCCGATCGCCGCGCGCTGCGTCTCGTTTGCTGCCTGCGCCAGCAGAAAGGCGGCGCCGTCCCCGCCTTTCGGCTTCACGACCACCCAGCGCTTGCCGTCGGGCTGCTGTTCGTCCTGAAGGCAATCGAAGCCGAGGGCATCGCAATAGAAAGCCTTGGCGCGGTCGTAATCGTCGACGACGAGGGTGACGAGGAACAGGGACTGGGCTGTCATTCGATCTCCTGGTGGATGTTTATTCCATTTCGAGGCGGGAATTTCCCTGATTTTAAGCCAAATTGATCAGGATGTTTAGCTAAAATTGAGTATAAAATTTCACAAAAAAGCTTTTATTGAACTGAAAATCCTCGGCCGCGCTGGCGGCCCAATGGTCGCCGCGCCAACCGCCCGGAGGGACCCATGCAGAACCTCGCTTCGCTCGCCATGGCAGGCCTTTTCGCCCTACAATCAGCAACCATCGCCGTCAGTCAAGACTTCAAGAGACAAGCCCTGCATCTCACCAGGCACGAGGCGCGCCTCGCTTACGCGGTGCAGACCGTCAGTGTTCGCGCCGGCTGTTTTCCCACCCGTTTGCGGGCCATCCTCTCCCACATCGCCGCGAAGACCGGCCGCCGCCCGATCGTGACGTCGGGTCACAGGCCGCATCCCCGCCGCCACGGCTCTCTGCATGGTAAATGCCTGGCCGCCGACATCAGGATGCCCGGCCTGTCGGAGCGCACCATCGTTGCCGCCGCAAAAAGCGCGCCGGGCATCGGCGGCATCGGCACCTATTGCAACGGCATCGTCCATGTCGACGTCGGGCCGAAGAGGCGATGGGTGGATTGCTGAATCAATCCAAGAAAGTGCTGCTCGGCCGGGCAAGTCTGCGGGTCCGACGGACAGCCATTCCACACGGTGACCTTCTCAAGGCGGCCGAGGGAGAGCGCCGCAATTCATTGATCGGGTTTCCCACCGGAAGCTCATCACGACGCGGGAAACGGGTAGGCCGGCAGGCCGCGTCGTGATGAAGATATCACCTCGAGCGAGCCGATCTTCACGACGATCGTTCATCTCCAGTTTCTGCGATTTACAATCAAACGACGCCGATTTGCCAAATCGGCCCTCGTCCTTTCGTTCCGTCGAGGGCAAAATGGTTTCAAGGCCCTGAGGCGCCCGGTGCGTTGGGCGACTTCGGTTCGGTTACCGTAGCCGTCTCGCAGCCTTTGCCTGCGCTTCTCTTATGAGGCCCGAATACATCTGTTCTTTGCCCGGATACCACGGCATTGAGCCGATGGAAGAGAAGCCGGGGATCGTTTCCATATGTGCGACCATGCGCTCGCGCATACGGTCGTCCGGAAGGGGCCCGGTCATCGCCTGAATGTTATCGCTCATATGATCGGGGTTTGACGTTCCGCAAAGAACGCTCGTGACGGCGGGGTTGGCCATGACCCATTTCAGGAAGAACTGTGCCCAACTTGTCGCCCCGAATTCCTGCGCGAAATCTGGAAGACGGTGGCCTTCAACCACCTTCATCAGCCGCGCCTTTTCAAGCGGCAGGTTGACCAGCACCGCGACGCCCTTGTCGGCCGCAACAGAAAGCAGCCGTCGTTCGGCGTCGCGATTGAAGATCGAGTAGTTCGTCTGGACGAAATCCACATCGTCGCGCTCCACGATTGCTGTCAATTGTTCCTGCGCCGCAGACTCGTGATGGGTCACGCCAACGTGTCTTATGAGGCCTTCTTTTTTCCACGCCTTCATCAATGGAATGATGACGGGCGCGTTGGTGAGGCTGTGGCACTGCAGGAGATTGATGGTGTTACGCCATGTCCGCAGCCTTGATTGCCTGAAGCTTTCCTGCGCATGGCTTTCGTCGCCGAGATACTCTCCCGTCGACCAGACTTTGTTGGCAAGGAACAACTGATCAGCGTGCGCTGTCTCTCCCATAAATTGGCCGACGCTGACTTCGGCGGAGCCGTAGAGCGGAGACGTGTCGACGACACGGCCGCCAGCTTCAACATATCGCTTGAACACCTGACGGAGATCGTCGCGGCGATCGCCCGGCTTAAGATCGAAGGTGAGGAACGTGCCAAGGCCGAGGGCCGAGACTTTTTCGCCGGTGCGCGGCAAGGAGCGGGTAAGGAGATCAGGATTTGACACCCTATCAGGCGCTGCAGAGCTAGTCTCCTGCCCCTGCGCGGAGCTGTGGGCGGTCAAGGCCAGGCCTGTTGCCGCTACCCCCATTGCCCCGAGAAATCCACGTCTGTTGAACTTGGACTCATCCATCTGAGATCTCCTGGTACTCAAGCGTTAGTGTCAAACTGCCAGACGGCGGGTATCCAGGCGTAGCCGCCGTCGGTCTTGAGCATCCGGCCGAGGCCCGGGAACGGAAAGTGGAACCCAAGTACGAGCATGCGGTCGGCGACCGCTCTGTCGAAGATGCGCTGGCGAGAGGCCAGTGCCATCTCCTTGTCGCGATCGGGGCCGGGGCGCCACGGATTGTCGACGTTGACGACGGGGTGATAGGCAAGATCCGCTGTCAGCAACAATTGATCGCTTCCGGAATGGATGAGGAAGGTTGCCATGCCCGGCGTGTGGCCGGATGCGACGATCGTCGTGAGGCCCGGTACGATTTCTGCCCCTGCCTCATACAGTTCCACATCCTTCTCGACTGGCTCAAGACTGCTCTTGATGGCCGCTGCAAAGCGCACACGGAACTCCTCGGGAACCGGCATGTAGGACAGATCGGGAGCTGACCCGACAAAGAAATCCCAGTCGGCCTTCGGCAGGAAGACAGTTGCACGCGGAAAAGCCTTGCCGCCGTCTGCGGATCTCAGATTGCCGACATGGTCCGGATGGGTATGCGAAATGATGATGGCGTCGATGTCTTCTGGCTTGAGTCCAATCGCTGCCAAGTTCCCGAAGATGCGACCGCCCTTCGGCCCCATGGTCGCGCCGGCGCCCGCCTCTATGAGAATTCGTCGGCCAGCGGTTTCGATGAGAAGAGTGTTCAGGTTGAGTGTCATATGGTCGGTGGGCAGAAAGGCGCGTCGTAACACCTCCTGGAGCTCTGCTTCCGGGGCATCACTCGCGTATACTCGAGGCGGACCGCCGATCACGCCGTCGCTCAGGACCGTTGCATTGATTTCTCCGACGCGGAAGCGATAGTGGCCGGCATTGTCGCTGAGGCGGGTTGCGGTCTGTGCGTTTGCGGCGCCCCTTCCGAAACCAATCCCCGTTGGAAGCATGCCTGCTGCGCCAGCGGCCGCAGCGAGCATCACAGCACGTCTGTTGAGACTAAACGAGTTCACGGTATTTCCTTCCAAAGCAGCTGCGCACGAAAGGACGGCGCTGGGACTGAATAGGATCGATGATGACAGCCGCGCTGCGCGCTGATAAGTCATCCAATCCAGATCAGCTTGATAAGGTCAGCTTCGCAATGATCCCGCTTCGTCTGGATAGCTTTGATGTTTTCGTAGCGATCGTGCGCTGCGGCGGATTTCGGGCCGCGGCCCTGGAACGCGGCGTCTCCTCTTCGGCCTTGAGCCAAACAATCAATGCGCTGGAAGAAGCGCTCGGCATTCGCCTCCTCAACCGGACCACGAGGAGCGTTTCTCCAACGGAAGCAGGTCAGCGTCTCTTGGACCGCCTCACCCCGGCTTTGATGGACATCAAGCTCGCTATCGCCGAAGTCGATGAACTCAGAGACAGCCCCTCAGGCACTCTGCGCATCAACGCGCCTGCGCCTGCCGTCGATCACCTTCTCTGTCCTCTCGCATTCGATTTCATGGAAAAACACCCGCAGGTGAAGATAGAGATCATCAGTGATGCGGCGGTGATCGATATCGTCGACCAGGGCTTCGATGCTGGGGTGAGATTCGGCAAACAGCTCGCTCATGACATGATCGCAGTACCGCTCGGGCCATCTCTTCGCTATTCCATTGTTGCCTCACCGGCTTATCTTCAACAACAGGGTATGCCGCGAGCGCCGCATGACCTCGTCGGCCATGACTGCATAAGGCGAAAGTTCCCGGGGGGTACACTTGTGACATGGCGGTTTGCCCGTGAGGGCGAGGAACTCGACATTACGCCGACCGGGCGCCTGACGCTCAGTTCGGCACACAATGAGCTTCAAGCGGCTCTGGCCAGCAGGGGCATCGCCCATATTCTGAGTGACTATGCCAGGCCGCATATCGAGAGCGGAGCGCTAGTTGAGCTGCTCCTCGACTGGAGTCCCGTCTTGCCAAGCTGGTTCTTGTATTATCCCAACCGCCATCTTCCGAGCGCAGCTATGCGCGCGTTTCTCAACCACTTGAGAAGCTACAAGTGGAATGCGAACAGATAACGGACGTGTTCTTGCTTGCAATGGAGATAGCGCCGCTAGAGGAACGCGGCTGGAAGCCGCATTCACCGCCGCGCGATACGACGCGCTGCTAGAGCTTTTCCGGGTTAGATTGAAGCGTTCTGCCGGAGCAGGGTTTCGTCAGGGCAAAGGCGATTGGCGACGGGCATACCCCTAGGTACGTCCGAGCCGATCGCCTTTGATCCTGGCTAGAGATGCCCGGCCCACCGGCCGCACCGCTTCGCCATGGCGAAGCGATCAGTGCGTCCGGCGATTTTCAAGTCTTGCAGATTTGCTGGGCAAATCTGCGGCAGGGTTGGCTCAAACGGGGCCGGCTGATCGGCCGGCCGGCTTGGCCGTAGAGCTGGGCTACGACGCGCGCCAGCCGGTCGACCATCCGCCCCCGTTTGAGCCAACAGAATGCTTCAATCTAACCCGGAAAAGCTCTAGGTGCTCTCGACCCGACGAGCGGTCAACAACAGACCGCACATCGCCTGCCTCGTTTTCGCTGCGACTGAGTCAAAAGCCCTCCGCCTGGCCTGGAGGGTCACTGTCCGGCATCACTTGTTACATCTTCGGCACATCCAGGTGACATCGCGATGCCACTATCGAGGAAGGAAACAACCTGGAGAAAGAAAATGTCTCTTGGACTTTGGCAGCTCCGCGAGGCCAAACGGGCTCTGACCATCTTCTGTGAGGACAACAACCTCAGCTTGAATGATGAGGCCGCCCTCAAGGCGGCACAACAACTCCTGCAAGTTGCCCAACAGCGATCCGGCACTTCGGACCAACTCCTTCGTCACTTACGAAATGACAATACAGGTCAGTGAAAGCGTTGCTAGATGTGCCCTGTGTGACATCGCATCGAATTTCCCCAGCTCCCGATGCGACGGGCGAATTACAGATTGATACATTTTGAGGGATTTGCGGCATAGCCGCACGACAACTCCCCATTAAGTTCCGCCGAACGTCCGCAGGGCGCGTTTGGCGGGTTTTTGCCGCCGCAAATGACCTTTTGCACGATGGTGTTTCAAATGATGCGACGTTACCGAGAAGTCTCCTTTCGAATGGTCGTTGGTCTATGCGGTGCCCTTGTGGTGGCTGCCTTTTACGCTGACGTCGCGGCTCAGCAATCGGGAACGGGCCAGGAGCCGCAAGTAAGCGTCCAGACACTGGAGCAGCAGGTGGTGACGCTCACGCGCGAATTGCCGGGAAGAACAAGCGCCCATGTCATCTCCGAGGTCAGGCCCCGGGTGACCGGCACCATCCGCCGCCGTGTGTTTGAAGAAGGCAGCGTCGTCAAAGCTGGCGATATATTGTACGAACTCGACCCGACGTCCTTCGAAGCCAACTACCGAAACGCACAGGCTGCCCTACGCCGGGCCGAGAGCGCTGTCCCCAGCGCTCGCGCCAGGTTTGATCGTTACCGAAGGCTGAGCATCAATGATGCTGTCAGCCAGCAGGATCTGGACGAGGCCCGCACTCAGTTGCTTCAAGCAGAGGCGGACGTCGCAGCGGCGGCAGCGGCATTGGAAACGGCGCGTATCGAACTTGGCTATACGACGATTGTGGCACCAATCGCCGGGCGTGTGGATGCCTCTAACGTCACGCAAGGCGCGCTTGTCACGCGGGACCAGGCGCAGCCCCTGACCGTCATTCGTCAGCACGATATCATCAATGTCGATCTTGTGCGCTCAAGTGCCAGCCTCTTGGCGCTGAACAAGGCGCGCACATCCAACAGCGTCAAATCAAACGGCGAATTTGTAACGGTCGAGCTCAAGCTCGAGGACGGCTCGCGCTACCCTCATCCCGGCAAGCTGCAGTTTCTAGGGTCGGCGGTTTCGCAGTCGACAGGCATGGTCTCGTTGCGTGCTGTTTTCCCCAACCCGAACGGCATCTTGATGCCGGGCATGTATGTGCGTGCACTGATTGAAGAAGGCTTCGTCGAAAACAGTTTCCTCGTACCGCAACGAGCCGTCTCCCGCAATCCGCGGGGACAAGCCACCGCTAAGTTCGTCACCGACGAGATGAAGGTCGAAGAGCGTGTCCTCAGCGTTGATCGCGCCATCGGAAACAGCTGGCTCGTCACCGATGGTGTGGCCGAGGGAGATCGCGTCATCGTTGAGGGTTTTCAGCGAGCCGGAGTGGGACAGCAGGTCCGGACGAAGGTTGTGGTGGTCGAAGATGAAACGGGTGAGGTGCGAGATGCAGCGGAAGCTTCTGCGTCATCGCCGGAGCCAAGACGCGAGGCGCAGGCTCTCGCCGGCACACTGACCCCGTCGCTTCAGTAGGATCATTCCGGCCATGTCCCGTTTTTTCATCGAACGACCTATCTTTGCCTTCGTCCTTGCTATAGCGATCATGATGGTGGGGGCTTTGTCGATCCCGACATTGTCGATATCCCAATATCCCCAAATCGCGCCGACTGCCGTTCGCATCACCGCAAATTATCCTGGAGCTGATGCCAGGACAGTTGAGGACTCGGTCACGAAGGTGATCGAGCAGGGGATGACCGGGATCGACAGCGTCGATTACATTTCATCGAACTCTACAGCGACCGGTGAGGCTTCGATCACGCTGACTTTTACCAGCGAAGCCGACCCTGACGTGGCGCAGATGCAGGTTCAAAACAACCTTCAGCTCGTTGAAGCGCGCTTGCCGCAGGAGGTTCTCGATAGCGGACTGACAGTCTCAAAGTCGACTGCGAGCTTCTTCCTGATTGCTGCCCTTGCCTCGACCGACGGCGGTCTCAATGGCAACGATATCGCCGACTTCATCGATACATCGCTCATGGACACGCTCAGACGGGTGCCAGGCGTAGGGGAGGCACGGCTGCTTGGATCGGACCGTTACGCGATGCGGATTTGGATTGATCCCGACAAGTTGGCTCAGCACGGTTTGATGGTGAGCGATGTAACACAAGCTGTACGCGCGCAAAACACGCAGGTTTCCGCTGGACAGCTCGGTGCTCTACCGCAACGCCGGGGTCAGCAACTCAATGCGACGGTCACGGCAGGCAGTCGTTTGCAAACCGTCGAGCAGTTCGAGGCAATCATTCTGGATAGCGCCGCAGACGGCTCGGTCACCCGCCTTAATGACGTTGCAACGGTCGAACTCGGAGCCGAGAGCTACACCAACTCGAGTACGTACAGCGGCAAACCAGCCGCAGGAATTGGTTTCAGATTAACGTCCGGAGCGAATGCGCTGGAGACGGCGGAGGGCATTCGCGCCGAGATCGAGCGGCAACGGGTGAATTTTCCTGCGAATGTCGAAGTCCATTACCCATTCGACACATCGCCTTTCGTCCGATTGTCGATCGAGGGCGTGGTGGTGACCCTGATCGAAGCCGTCCTTCTCGTCTTCGTCGTCATGTATGTGTTTTTGCAGAATATAAGGGCCACGATCATTCCGACGTTGGCCATTCCTGTTGTGCTGCTCGGAACGTTCGCCGTTCTGGGGCTACTCGGCTATTCCATCAACACGCTGACAATGTTCGGAATGGTGTTGGCGATTGGCCTTCTGGTGGACGACGCCATCGTTGTCGTCGAGAACGTCGAGCGGGTGATGGAGGAAGAGGACCTCGGCCCACGCGAGGCGACGATCAAGTCAATGGGCGAGATCAGCAGCGCCCTGATAGGGATAACAACCGTTCTGGCCGCTGTGTTTATTCCAATGGCCTTCTTCTCCGGCTCCGTCGGCATCATCTACCGGCAGTTTTCAGTGACTATTGTCACGGCGATGATCCTGTCTGTTCTTGTTGCATTGGTGCTCACGCCAGCTCTCTGCGCATCGCTCCTCAGGCCGACGCATGGATCAACCAGGGCTGCACCATTTCGCTGGTTCAATGCAGGCTTCTTGAGCTTCACGAACGTCTATCAGCGTACCACCGCACTCCTGCTTCGCCGCATTGCCGCTGGCGTCGTAATGATCATCGTGATCTCGGTTGCAGTTGGTGTTTTGTTCACAAGGCTGCCTTCCGCTTTCCTGCCCGAGGAGGATCAAGGACGCCTTGTAACCGCGGTTCAGCTGCCACCGGGCGCAACGGCTGACCGGACTCGGCGAGTCCTTGATCAGGTGATCGAACATTATCTGACGAACGAACGTGACTACGTGGAGGGCATATTCGGCTCGGTTGGCTTCAGTTTTGGCGGGCAAGGGCAGAACGTGGCAACCGTGTTTGTGGCGCTTAAAGACTTTGAGCAAAGGCAAACCCCGGAATCCTCGGCGGCAGCGATTGCACAACGCGCTATGGCCGCTTTCGCGAAGATATCCGATGGTCGCGTGGTCGCACTTGCTCCTCCTGCTATCCCAGGTTTCGGCAACAATAGCGGCTTTGATCTCTTTCTCCGCGACACTGGGAACGCGGGACACGAGGCCCTCATGGCAGCCCGAAACCAATTATTGGGCGCCGCGACGCGAAACGAACGATTGACGGGTACACGTCCGAACGGACAGGACGACACTCCCCAATATTCAGTCTCCATCGATCGGGACCGCGCGAGCGCATTGGGCATTAACCTCTCGGATATCGACACGACATTGTCTTCGGCTTGGGGAGGCACATACGTAAATGACTTCCTGGATCGCGGTCGCGTAAAGCGCGTGTATGTGCAGTCTGATGCTGAATTTCGCATGCAGCCTGAGGATTTCGAGCGTTGGCATATCCGCAATAATCTAGGTGAAATGGTCCCCCTGTCGTCCTTATCGACCGGGCACTGGGGCTTCGGCTCACCGAGACTGGAGCGATATAACGGCGTCTCAGCAGTCCAGCTTCAGGGTTCCCCCTCAACCGGAGTGAGCTCAGGTCAAGCTATGCAGGAGATCGATCGCATGGTCGATGATTTGCCAGCGGGGTTCTCCCACCAATGGACCGGTCTATCAGCTGAGGAACGGCTTGCCGGAAACCAGGCACTTCAGCTTTACATCGTCTCTGTACTCGTCGTTTTCCTAGCCCTAGCTGCACTTTATGAAAGCTGGACGATACCGTTTTCCGTCATGCTTTCAGTTCCGGTGGGCATTCTGGGAGCACTGGTCGCAGCGACGCAATTTGGGCAGCTGAACGACGTTTACTTTAAGGTTGGGCTACTCACGACAATCGGTCTCACAGCAAAAAACGCGATCCTGATCGTCGAGTTTGCGACTGCGGAGGAATCGAAGGGCAAGGGTCTTGTTGAAGCGACACTCGAGGCTTCTCGTCAACGCCTGCGGCCGATCCTGATGACCTCCTTCGCTTTCATCTTGGGGGTCCTGCCCTTGGCAACCGCCTCCGGCGCCGGCGCCGGTAGTCAAAATTCAATTGGCATCGGAGTGATGGGTGGGATGATTTCCGCTACGCTCCTTGGCATATTCTTGATCCCCGTACTCTACGTCGCAACACGAGCGCTGGCCGGAATCAGAACGCCGAGATCACCCCATTCTCAGTTGGCGGCGGACGTCCCGGCAGAATAGGATCAATATCCAAGCCTATTGTGACATGCGCTTTTTAACCGTGGCGGTCATCCTGGCCGCCTGTCTTCCTCACTTGCAGGTGGGTCCCATGCACCAGCGTCCTGGCCAACTTTCTTGAGCATGGCGAAGACCTCGGCGGCAAGTGCCGTGAAGCCGTCTTTCGTAACGATGTCCGTACGGATCACATTCTTGACGGGCGTCGAGCTGTGAAACTTTGATACACTTTTTCGGCTGCGAGTGGCCGCTATTTTGATGTATCGTCCATGATGAAATGAGGATACCAGGATGGAGGATACCGCGCACATAGTGGTTGTTGATGATCACGGCGATATACGGGATCTCGTTCGCCAATATCTTGAACAGCAGGGCTACAAAGTCAGTGCCGTGGAAAGCGGCGCGGCACTACGACGCCTGCTCGAGAAGCAGGCCGCTGACCTGGTCGTCCTCGATGTGATGATGCCTGGTGACGATGGGCTTTCGGTATGCCGCCAACTACGTGCATCGACGGGCATTCCCATCATTTTCCTGACGGCCATGGCGGACGATACGGACAGGATCATCGGATTGGAACTTGGCGCCGACGATTACATCGTGAAGCCTTTCAACCCCAGGGAGCTGCTGGCTCGCATTCGGGCGGTGTTGCGCAGATCCGGCAATCCCGCTTTGCAGGTCAGCGTTGCCAGCTCGAAGAACGTCCGTGTCGGACCGTGGCGCGTCAATCTCGGGCGGCAAGAGATTTCCGGTCAGGACGGCGTCGGAATTTCCCTCAGTTCAGCGGAATTCCGCCTGTTGAAAGTCTTCATCGAGCGGCCTGGACTTGTCTTGAGCCGAGAACAGCTTCTCGACCTGACCGTCGGTCGGACTGCCGACATCTTTGATCGCAGCATCGATAACCAGGTCAGCCGATTGAGGAAAAAAATCGAAGACAATCCTAAAAATCCGACGATCATCAAGACGCACTGGGGCGGCGGATACAGCCTGTCGGCAGAGGTATCTTTGGAATGATAAGAAATTGTACGAGAAGCCTCGCTGCGCAGTTCATCGGCTTTACGCTTGCGGCTTTGCTGATCGCGCAGGCGATAACGTTTGTAATATCGTGGAAAGAGCATTCTAAGGCATTGGATGCCGCCGCGAAAAGCGAGTTTTTCAGTCGTGCTCGCACGATGACCCTTCTTGTCAATGCGGCTGCTCCACAGTTCCGACAGCAGGTGCTGACGGCCAGCGAAACCGGAGATTCAAGATTTTGGATCAGCGATGGTGAGGCGGCAGAGGCGCCCGCGTGGCGATTGGAGGCCGTGCGGCAATTTGGTCGACCGCTTGAGAACTATGTTGATCTGGTTCGGGTTTTCGAAGGTGGCACAGCAGTCGCACGGATTCCCAACGCCAAGAAGGTTGCATCTTCCAATCAGGGCGAAGATTGGAAGACTCCTGATCAAGAGCTATGGGCGCTGCCCCAGCCGGTAAAATACGTCTATTTTGACGGAGCTCGCGGATACGGCATGGTGGTCAGACTGGATGACGGCAGATATCTCAACTCGGCCTTCTACATGAAGCAAGGTAGTTGGTGGACGTCGACGTCATTGCGTTCTCTTGTTCTGACCGCTGTCGTCCTTGCTATCATCGGGGTTTTGATAGGAAACCGCATCGCCCGCCCGCTTAAGAGCCTTGCCAGGGCTGCGGAGGCACTCGGTCGCGGCGAAAACCTACCCCCTTTGGAGGAAAAGGGCCCGGAAGAGGTCCGGCGCACGGCCTCCGCGTTCAACCAGATGCAGGCGCGTCTGCATCGGTTCATCGATGACAGAACAAAAATGCTGGCCGCGATCGGTCACGACCTGCGCACCCCGCTGACCTCTCTGCGCTTGAGAGCAGAGTTTGTCAAAGACGAAGAGATCCAGCGAAAAATGTTGACGACCATCGAAGAGCTTCAGAACATGACTGAGGCCGCAATCTCGTTCGCCCGGGGCGAGTCCACGGCGGAAGAAACCCGTCCGATTCAGCTGGAAGCACTGGTCGGCAGCATATGCGATGATCAGGAGGATCTGGGCCATCCGGTGACGTTCGTCCGCACCGACAAGATAACTTATCGGTGTCGGCCGGACGGACTTAGACGGGCGGTTCGAAACATCGTCGAAAATGCAGTCCGATACGGCGGCGAAGCCAAGGTATTCATTCTTCAAACGGGAGCTACCGTGGATATTGTCATCGACGATCGCGGGCCAGGAATCCCCAACGATATGAGAGAGAAGGTCTTCGCGCCATTCTTCCGATTAGAAGCATCCCGAAATAAGCAGACTGGTGGTATCGGGCTTGGCCTTGCAATTGCCAGAGCAGTCGCCCGGCAGCACGGCGGCGACATCGTCTTCGTCTCAAGAGACAATGGATTGCGAACTGTTATCTCGCTTCCGCTCTATGCTGAAGGTGAGGCAGAGCGAACACGCAGAGCAAAACGATGGAGCTTGAGAGCGGCGGTCGCGCGATCGCGCCGTGGGCGACGAGTGGATCCGGTCTCTCCTTGATCGCGAATCGCTCCCAAGGAACCGTAGCCGCATTTTCCTATGCCTTTGCGGGCAGAAGACGATGAAAGTATCTCGCGCTTGAGTTGGCGCCCAAGCTTGGCTCAAGTCGCGCAAAGGCGCACACTCGGTCTCCGGCGTTCAACTCCGCGGCAGCCGCGACATCTCGATACATTTCATTACAGTTCGAGCTTCTGCCGGGACATTCCTGCGACACAGTCGCGTTAGGCTTCCTCCAGTCGAAATCGGAGCCGATAACGAAAGGGTACGCCCGGCCGACGCTTCGTTAAAAATCCACTGGAGATTAGAGGAAGCCGCCATGGAAAATCACAGCGAGGAATACATTAGCCGGTTGCATTTCACTGCGTACGGCGTGGGCCGGGGCTTGCTGGCCGACATCCTGCTCTTCGTCTTGATCGCCGGAGTCGGTTTGGCAATGATTTCCACGACGGCCTGAGCGGCCGCCAAAACGCGATTCATTGGCCTGTACGTTCGCACATACGCAGGCGGAGAGAACTTGACGATGGCCGAATAGCCAGAACAGGTTCCGGCCGCCCGACCAACTGCGGTCGGGAAGATCCGCAGAATTGAACAAGCTTTGTACATCGGCGGGCAAGTCTTGAAACTTGCCGGCCTTTATGCCCGGGAGTGTCTGACATCTATCATTGAGCGGCCGTTGCCAATGCTCTCTATCACGCAACTGGCATCCGGGTTCGCCGCTCGCCCATCCGCATCGAAGAAATATTGTAGATCATCCGAGAAAGGATCTTTAAATGCTGAAGCGATCGGGCCGAATTCTGTCGCGAGCAGTCGCGGTCATTCTCGCGTTGAGCGGCGGCGCGCTGGCTCATCATGGGGTAACAGGTAAGTACGACGCGTCGGTTCCGATCGTCTTGGTGGGGGAGGTGACGGCGACGGCATTCAGTCCACCTCATCCGGTTGTAACGGTACGCGTCGACTCCGGCGATCTTCCTGACGGGGAGCTCGGCCGGAAAAATGAGTATTTCGGACCGCCGGTGGTACGGCAAGAGGATGTGGGGGCAGAACGTGTTGTTGAGTTTTCGCCGGTGCGCATGTTCTATGATTTGGAAGATAGACTGAAGGTCGGAGATCGCGTCACGATCGTGGCACTCCGCAACTGCTTTCCGACACATCAACTACGGAGCACATGGCTGCGTCTCTCCAATGGCGAGGTCATTTCTTACGAAGGCGACTGGGCGCGGGGAGTAAACGGATGCAGTTAGCCGCTATCTTCCAGTGGATTGAAGCCTTCCCTGCAGTCTTGCGCTGAAGCACCTGCCCTTTATTGACTACGCCGCATCGGGCGGAGGCAAATAAGGCGGCGATTTTAAATGCAACGGGTCAGCCGCTTTTTCCTTTCGCCTGAGTGGGCACCGGCTTTGCTCTTCCTCACGAGTGATCTGGGAAAGCCGCGTCATCAGCGCCGACAGCGAAGCCAGGCGACTATTCGGTCGTACGTGACGATGACGAAGATCCCAGGCTCATCCACGGTTGTACCCGGAGGGGAAAGCGGGCGACTTCGTCACGCCTCTGGCCGGGTGGGCCACCCGGCCAGAGGCTCAATCGCTTCCATCGCACAAAATCACTAACGTGCAGATGCAAGGGGCTGGCCCCGGCAATCACCTAGCCTTGTGCGTCTTCTGCCGCCACCGGCTTGCGGTTCAGATTACGGCGGATCATGCCGAGATCGGCTCCGCCGATCAGGAAGGCGGCGGCGAAATAGACCATCATGGAAATCGCGATCAGCAGCCCCAGCGTGCCGATCTTGGTGAGAAGCGGCGCGCCCGACGCAAGCCAGGGCGCGAAATAATGTTTGAGGAAGACGATCGCCGCGCCCATGACGGCAGCAGCGACGATCAGAAGGGCGGCGCGTTTTGCCAGCGCCCATTCCCATGTCAGGTGGCCGCGGCGCAGCAGCGTGGTGAACAGCAGCACGGTGCTGATCCAGCCGGCGGTGGCTTCGGCGACGGCGATGCCGGGCGCGCCCATATAGGGGAAGAGTGTCAGCGCCGTGGCGCAGTTGGTCGCAACGGCGATCGCCGAGAAACGCATCGGCGTCTTGGTGTCTTCGCGGGCATAGAAACCCGGCTGTAGCGCCTTGATCAGTACGAAGGCCGGCAGGCCGATGCCGTAGATGGCCAGGATCGAGCCGACGACGAGGGTGTTTTCCTGATGGAAGGCGCCGCGTTCGTAGAGCACGCGGATGATCTCGTCGGACAGGATCCACAGCGCGAAGGCGGCGGGAATGGTCAGGAACAGCACGAATTCGATCGAGCGGTTCTGCAGGTTGCCGGCCTCGCGTTGGTGGCCAGCCTTCAATGCGCGCGCCAGCTCCGGCAGCAGCACCACGCCGACGGCGACGCCGACGACGCCAAGCGGCAGCTGGTAGATGCGGTCGGCATATTGCAGCGCCGCGATTGCGCCGTCGCGGGAGGAGGCGATCGCCTGGCCGATCAGCTGGTTGATCTGGGTGATGCCGCCGGTGACAGCGGCCGGCACGGCCAGAATCAGCAGCCGCTTGACGTTCGGCGTCATCTTCGGGAAGCGCAGGCCGATGCTCATGCCGGCCGCAAGCACGCCGACATAGACGACGGCAAGCTGCAGCACGCCGGCGGCAAGAACGCCCCAGGAAAGATACCAGGCGGTCGCCAGCGGATCGGCACCGATATAGAGCGCATAGACCAGCGCCCCGATCATCACCACGTTCAAGAAGACCGGAGCGATCGCGGCGGCGAAGAAATGATGCAGCGAATTCAGCATGCCGCTCATCATTGCCGTTAGCGACATGCACATGAGATAGGGAAACATCACGGCCGCCATGCGGATCGTGATCGAGAATTTCTCAGGATCGTCGGCGAAACCCGGCGCGATGATAAAACGCACCAGCAGCGGCATGGAGAGCTCCATCACGATGGTGATGAGGAGCAGCACCGAAAACAGCACGCCGAAGACTTCCTCGGAAAAGCGCTTGGCGCCATCCGTGCCGTTCGCCTCGATCTCCTTGGCAAAGAGCGGCACGAAGGCGGCGTTGAAGGCGCCTTCGGCAAACAGCCGGCGAAACAGGTTCGGAAAGCGGAAGGCGGCGTAGAAGACGTCGGCCATCGGGCCGGTGCCGAGTGCGGCCGCCATCAGCGTTTCGCGGGCGAAGCCGAAGATCCGGCTGCCGAGGGTGGCGCCGCCGACGGTCGCGAATTTCTTGACGAGGCTCATGCTGGGGAATCGGCTTTCTTTTCGGCTGGGGGCGATGTCCGGGCGGTGGCGGCCGGCGCGATGATGCCGGAAGGCATGCGTTCGCGCAGTTCGTCCTCCTCCTCGGCCATCACCGCCTTCATCCGGGCAGTGATGTTGGCGCGCTTGCTGTCGCCCGATATTTTCTGGCCGACCAGATCGGTGACGTAGAAAGTGTCGATCACCTTCTCGCCGAAAGTGGTGATGCGGGCCGACTGGATGTCGAGCGACAGATCGGAGAGCACGGCGGTGATCTCCGAGAGGAGGCCGGGCCGGTCGAGGCATTCGACCTCGATGACGGTGAACTTGTTCGACAGGCTGTTGGTGATGTTGACCGATGGCGGAATGACGAAGGCTTTGCTTTTCTTGCGGTTGCGCGCGCGCGTGGCGATGACTTCGGGCAGGCGCTTGCGCCCGGACAGCACGTCCTCGATCATCCGTCCGATCGTGCCGGCGCGGCGCAGCTCGTCGGCATCGTCGGCAAACTCGCGGCTGACATGGATCGTATCGAGCGCTCGTCCGTCCGAGGTCGTGAAGATCTGCGCGTCGACGATGTTGGCGCCGGCCGCTGCACACGCCCCGGCGATGACGGCGAGCAGGCGCGGATGGTCGGGCGACAGCACGGTGATCTCGGTGATGGCGTGGAAACTGTCGGTCCGCACCATAGTGGCGAGCGCCTGGCCCGCCTTGTCGGCCTGGCGGATGAAATGGGCATGACGGAGCTGGTCTTCCAGCGGCACGGAGAGCAGATAGGGCTGGTAATGTAGCTTGGTATAGGTGTTGCGGTCCTTCTGGCTCCATTCGGTGAGCGCGCCGCGCAGCGCCTCGGCGGCGGCATTGGCCCGCTCCTTGCGCGAAACCTCGGAGAAGCCGCCGGCCAGCAGCAGCTCGGTCTCGTAATAGAGCGTGCGCAGAAGCTGGCCCTTCCAGCCGTTCCAGACGCCAGGCCCGACGGCGCGAATATCGCAGATCGTCAGGATCAACAGCATTTTCAGCCGGTCGAGCGACTGCACGCGGTCGGCGAAGTCGATAATGGTCTTGCGATCGGTGAGGTCGCGGGTCTGCGCCACCATCGACATTGTCAGATGTTCCTCGATTAGCCAGACGACAATTTCCGTCTGCTTCTGCGAGAGACCGAAGCGGGCGCAGAGCTTGCGGGCGACGCGAGCGCCGGCGATCGAATGGTCCTCCTGGCGGCCCTTGGCAATGTCGTGGAGGAGAACGGCGACGTAGAGGGCCTCGCGGTCTTCAATGTTCGAGATCAGCTTGTTGGCAAGCGGATGCAGATCCTCGGCGCGCCCCTTGTCGATCTCGGAGAGCACCTCGACGGTGCGGATCAGATGTTCGTCGACTGTATAGTGGTGATACATGTTGAACTGCATCATCGCGACGATCTTGCCGAAATCGGGAATGAAACGGCCGAGCACGCCGGCCTCGTTCATCCGGCGCAGGATCAGCGCCGGGTCGCGCTTCGATGTCAGGATCGACATGAACAGGCGGTTCGCCTCGTCGTTTTCCCGTAAGCTGTTGTCGATCAGGGCAAGCGAACGGGTGACGCGTTTCAGCGCATCGGGATGAAATTCGAGCCCATTGATGTCGGCGACATGGAAGAGCCGCAGGATGCTGACCGGATCGCGCTTGAACACCTCCGCGTCGGCGAGTGCGATGCGGCCGCGGTCTTCGACGAATTCGACGCTGCCGGCGATCTTGCGGGTGCGATGGGTGAAACGGCTGATGACGCCGGTGAGGCCGGGAATCGATTTGGCCTGCTGGTCTTCGAGTGCGGCGCACAGAATGCGGGTCAAATCCCCGACATCCTTGGCGACGAGGAAATAATGTTTCATGAAGCGCTCGACCGCCGAAAGGCCGGGACGGGTGTGATAGCCGAAGGCTTCGGCGATCTCGCGCTGGATGTCGAAGGACAGCCGTTCTTCGGCCTTGCCGGTCAGGAAGTGCATGTGGCAGCGCACCGCCCAGAGGAAATCGTCGGCCTTCTCAAGCAGGCGGTATTCGTGCTTTGACAGGACGCCGAGCTTGACCAGCTCCGCCTGGTCGCGCACGTGATAATAATATTTCGAGATCCAGAACAGCGTGTGCAGGTCGCGAAGCCCGCCCTTGCCTTCCTTGACGTTCGGTTCGACGAGATAACGCGTGTCGCCGGCCTTGCGGTGGCGTTCGTCGCGCTCGGCAAGCTTGGCGGCGATGAACTCAGGGCCGGTGCCGGTGACGATTTCTTTGTCGAAGCGGGTCTCGAGCTCCGTTTCCAGCCGCTGCAACCCGCAGATAAAGCGCATCTCCAGAATGGCGGTGCGGATCGTCATGTCTGACTTGGAAAGCGCGATGCATTCCTCCACCGTGCGGGTGGCGTGGCCGACCTTGAAGCCCATGTCCCAGAGCACATAGAGCATGAATTCGACTGCCTTGTGCGTCTCTTCCGCCGGTCGCGGCAGGAAGAGGAAGAGCAGGTCGATATCGGAGCCGGGCGCCAGCGTGTCGCGGCCATAGCCGCCGACGGCGGTGACAGCGAACTTGTCCTTCTGCTGCGGAAAGATATAGGCGGTGGCGAAATTGTAGAGGACGGTGATGATCTGGTCCTGCAGCCAGGAAATCCGGTAGGCGCAGTTGAGCCCGCTGCCGTCGGCGGCTAGCGCCGCGCGCGCCTTCTGCCGGCCCTCGATGCTCGCCTTTTTCAGCACGGCGAGGAGATCGGTGCGCATGATATCGGGCCGGTTCCGGTTGGCTTCGGCAACGGCGTCGCACTGGTTCTGCAGCAGCTCGGTGTCAAGGATCCTGGAGAAATCGAGGTCGCGCATTGCTTTCGCCGGAGTGGCGTCCTGTTCATGCCGGGCTGCCGGTTCGCGGCCTGCCGCTGGTTTCGTCTGCATGCGCTATAGCCTCTTTACCGGCGATTGACACAGGTCCTCATACTGCAAGACCCTTTAAATTTGGCGAAATGGTGTTGGCCGGCGGCAGGGTCGGGACGCTTTGAAGCCAGCAGCGGCTTTCGTCAACTCAGTCGGCCGCCTGCGCTTTCAGCGCGTAGAGCACCTGCCGTGTCTCGCCCAGGATCTCTTCGAGCGTCTGCCTGTCGCATTCGCGATAACCCGCCTTGGCGATCGCGGTTGCGAGCTCCGAGATCATAGCGCAACTGCGGGTGATTTTCAGCAGGCCGATCGGCGAGGTCCAGCCGCGCGCATTGCGGTCCCGGTCGGCGCGCCGCATCGTGTCGAGCATGGAGCAGATCAGTGAGAGGCGCTCGGTTTCGCGAACCAGCTTTTCCATGAACATCGGCCGCGCTCCTATTTCAGCTTTTTCTTGAGGTCGTAAAGCGCATCCATCGCCTCGCGCGGCGTCATGTCGTCGAGGCTCATCGCCTTCAACGCCTCCTCGACCTTGGACGGCCCGCGAGCCGCGTCATCGCGGCGCACCGCCACCTGGAAGAGCGGCAGGTCGTCGATCAACTGGCTTGCCGGATTTTTGCGGTCGGCATCCTCGAGGCGGGTGAGCACGTCGCGGGCGCGCGCCACGACCGAGGCCGGAAGCCCGGCGAGGCGGGCGACCTGAATCCCGTAGGAGCGGTCGGCCGCACCGGGCCCGACCTCATGCAGGAAGATGACGTCGCCGTCCCATTCCTTGACACGCATCGTGGCGTTCGATAGCCGGCCAAGTTTCTCCGACAGCACGGTCAGCTCGTGGAAATGCGTGGCGAAGAGGCCGCGACAGCGATTGGCCTCGTGCAGGTGCTCGACGGCCGCCCAGGCGATCGACAGGCCGTCGAATGTCGCGGTGCCACGGCCGATTTCGTCGAGGATGACGAGCGAACGGTCGCTCGCCTGATTGAGGATGGCAGCCGTTTCCACCATCTCGACCATGAAGGTGGAGCGCCCGCGTGCCAGGTCGTCGGAGGCGCCGACGCGGGAGAACAGTCGGTCGACGATGCCGATATGGGCCGATGTCGCCGGTACGAAGGAGCCCATCTGCGCCAGGATCGCGATCAGCGCGTTCTGGCGCAGGAAGGTCGATTTGCCGCCCATGTTCGGGCCGGTCAGCAGCCAGATGGCGCCGTCCTTGGCGCCGTCCTTCGGCGAAAGATCGCAATGGTTGGCGACGAAGGGGCCGCCCGCCTGCCGCCGCAGCGCCTGCTCGACGACCGGGTGGCGCCCGCCTTCGATCGCAAACATCTTCGAGCCGTCGACCTGCGGCCGGCAATAGGCCTGCTCTTCGGCGAGCAGCGCCAGGCCGGCGGCGATGTCGATCACCGCCAGCGCCCGCGCACCGGATTTGATCGCTTCGGCTTCCGCGACCACGGCCGCCGTCATCCTGTCGAAGGCGTCGAGTTCGATCGTCAACGCCCGATCGGCGGCATTGGCGATGCGGCTTTCAAGGTCGGCAAGTTCGGTGGTGGTGAAGCGCATGGCGCTCGCCATCGTCTGGCGGTGGATGAAGCGGGCCTTTGCCTCGGCCGTCTCCGTCATCGGGGCGGCATTGCCAGCGGTGACCTCGATGAAATAGCCGAGAATATTGTTGTGCTTGATCTTCAGCGACCGGATGCCGGTTTCTTCGGCATATTGCAGCTGCAGCCCGGCGATGACGCGGCGCGACTGGTCGCGCAGCGCCCGGACCTCGTCGAGCTCGGTGCTGGCGCCGTCGCGCAGGAAACCGCCGTCGCGCTTCAGCAGTGGCAGTTCGTCGGCAAGCGTCTCGGCAAGCAGCATTTCCAGGCTCGCGGGAAGCGCTTTCAGCCCGGACAGCGCCTCGCCGAGTTCTTCCGGCAGCATGGCGTCTGCGAGCATGGCCGCAACGCCGCCCGCCGCCTGAAGGCCCTGGCGGATGGCGGCAAGGTCACGCGGGCCGCCGCGGTCGAGCGCCAGGCGGGAGAGCGCCCGCGGCATGTCGGGCACATGTTTCAGCGTATCGCGCAGCTTGCCGCAGAGCGACGGCTCATCGATCAGAAAGCCGATCGAATCGAGCCGGGCATTGATGCGGGCGGCATCAGTGAGCGGCGACATCAGCCGCTCGGCCAGAAGCCGCGCGCCGCCGCCGGTGACGGTACGGTCGATCGCCTTCAGCAGCGAACCGTTGCGATCGCCCGACAGCGTGCGGGCAAGTTCGAGATTGGCGCGGGTGGCCGGGTCGATGAAAAGCGTCGAGGCGGCACTTTCCCGCTCGGGCTGCCCAAGCGGCGGACGCTCGGCGATCTGCGTCTTCTCGACATAGGCGACGGCGGCTGCGGCCGCCGCAAGCTCGGCGCGCGTGAAGCTGCCAAAGCCGTCCAGCGTCGAAACCCCGAAATAGCGGGCGATCCGGCCTTCGGCGCTGGCGCTGTCGAACAGAACCGCCGGCTGCGGCACCGCCGTTCGGCCGAGCACGTCAAAGACGGGTTTCAATTCGGCATCGTGGAAGATCGTATCGGGCAGGATGAGCTCGCGCGGATCGATGCGCAGGATGTCGGCGAGCAGCCGCGAACTCTCCGTCTCCGCCAGCCGGAAGACGCCGGTGGAAATATCGATCCAGGCAAGCGCCAGCGCCGGTTCAGCCCCGCCGCGAATGCGGGCGAGCGCCATCAGATAGTTGGATTCCGAGGGCGATAGCAGCTTTTCCTCGGTGATCGTGCCCGGCGTGACCAAACGCACGACATCGCGCTTGACGACGGATTTGCCGCCGCGCTTCTTTGCTTCGGCCGGATCCTCGACCTGCTCGCAGACGGCGACGCGGAAGCCGAGCGAAATCAGCTTCTGCAGGTAATCGTCGGCGGCATGCACGGGAACGCCGCACATCGGGATATCCTGGCCCATATGCTGGCCACGCTTCGTCAGCGTGATGCCGAGCGCGCGCGAAGCCTCCAGCGCATCCTCGAAGAACAGCTCGTAGAAGTCGCCCATGCGATAGAAGAGCAGCGAACCCGGATTGTTCGCCTTGATTTCGATATATTGCTCCATCATCGGCGTCGCCGAGGCACGGCTTTCCGCCGTGGCAAGCTCGGCAGCCGAAAAGGCTTCATTTCCTGTGTCTATTCGTGCGTTCACGGAGGTGCAGTTTTTCCCAAAAAAACAGGTGCCAACCCTATCCGCGCGCCGCTATAGATGACAACAGCATTTGAGGAAGAGCAAAGCGTCGCCCACAGGACGTTGGAGGATTTATGCCCGATATCGATAAGAAGGACCGGCCGGCGACATCAGTGACCGACCAGGAGGCGCTCGATTTTCATGCCATGGGCCGGCCCGGCAAGCTGGAGATCAACCCGACCAAGCCAATGGCAACGCAGCGCGACCTGTCGCTCGCCTATTCGCCCGGTGTCGCCGTCCCCGTCAAGGCGATCGCCGCCGATCCGCAGACGGCCTATGACTACACGGCGCGCGGCAACATGGTTGCGGTCATTTCCAACGGCACGGCGATCCTCGGTCTCGGCAATCTCGGCGCGCTCGCCTCCAAGCCCGTCATGGAAGGCAAGTCGGTGCTGTTCAAGCGCTTCGCCGACGTCGATTCCATCGACCTCGAGATCGACACGGAAAATGTCGACGAGTTCATCAACTGCGTGCGCTTCCTCGGTCCCTCTTTCGGCGGCATCAACCTCGAGGACATCAAGGCGCCTGATTGCTTCGTCATCGAAAGCCGGCTGCGCGAGCTGATGGATATTCCGGTCTTCCATGATGACCAGCATGGAACGGCGATCATCGCCGCTGCCGGCCTGATCAACGCGCTGGAGCTGACCGGCCGCGACCTGAAGACGACCAAGCTCGTCTGCAACGGCGCCGGCGCTGCGGCGATCGCCTGCGTCGAACTGGTCAAGGCGATGGGCTTTGCGCCTGAGAACATCATCCTCTGCGACACCAAGGGCGTCATCTACCAGGGCCGCACCGAGGGCATGAACCAGTGGAAATCGGCGCATGCGGCAAAGACCGACGCGCGCACGCTGAAAGAGGCGATGGATGGCGCAGATGTCGTCTTCGGCCTGTCGCAGAAGGGCGCCTTCTCGGCCGAGATGATCCGCTCGATGGCGGATCGGCCGATCATCTTCGCCATGGCCAATCCCGATCCCGAAATCACCCCGGAAGAGGTCGCCCGCATCCGCGACGACGCCATCATGGCGACCGGCCGTTCGGACTATCCGAACCAGGTCAACAATGTTCTCGGCTTTCCCTATATCTTCCGCGGCGCCCTCGACGTGCGCGCCTCCACCATCAACGACGCGATGAAGATCGCCGCCGTCAGGGCGCTGGCCAATCTGGCCCGCGAGGACGTGCCCGATGACGTGGTCGCCGCCTATCAGGGCAACCGGCCGCGTTTCGGCGCGCAATACATCATCCCGGTTCCGTTCGATCCGCGGCTGATCTCGGCCATCCCGGTCGCGGTTGCGCAGGCCGCGATGGAGACCGGCGTCGCCCGCAAGGTCATCACCGACATGGCCGGTTATGCCCGCGAGCTTTCGGCCCGCCGCGATCCGATCGCCTCGACGCTCGCCAGCCTCTATGAGCGTGTGCGCCGCCGGCCGAAGCGCATCGTCTTTGCCGAAGCCGAGGAAGAGCAGGTCCTGCGCGCCGCACTGTCCTATGCCAACCAGCAGCTCGGTACAGCGCTGCTGCTCGGCCGCGAGGACCTGATCCGGGCGACGGCGGAGCGCGCCGGCATCGATCTCAACCGCCCCGGCCTCGAGATCGTCAATGCCCGTATCTCCACCCGCGTCGAGGCCTATATCGATTACCTCTATGCCAGGCTGCAGCGGAAGGGTTATCTTCACCGGGATGCCCAGCGTCTGATTCACAACGACCGCAACCATTTTGCCGCCTCCATGGTGGCGCTCGGCGACGCCGACGGCATGGTGACGGGCATCACCCGCAACTATTCGACCGCCCTCGAGGATGTGCGCCGCTGCATCGACGAGAAGCCCGGCCACCGCGTCATCGGTGTGTCGCTGGCGCTCTGCCGCGGCCGCACCGTCTTCGTTGCCGATACCGCGGTGCACGACATGCCGAGCGCCGAAGAGCTTGCCGATATCGCCGAGGAGGCCGCCGGCCTCGCACGGCGCATGGGCTATCCGCCGCGTGTCGCGTTGCTCGCCTATTCCACCTTCGGCCATCCCTCCGGCGAACGCTCCGAGCGGGTGCGCGAAGCGGTAAAGATCCTCGACAAGCGCCGCGTCGATTTCGAATATGACGGCGAGATGGCCGCCGATGTCGCGCTGAACCGCAAGGTGATGGAGCAATATCCGTTCTGCCGGCTCTCCGGCCCCGCCAATGTGCTGGTCATGCCGGCCTTCCACTCGGCTTCGATCTCGACCAAGATGCTGCAGGAACTCGGCGGTTCGACGGTGATCGGCCCGATCCTCGTCGGCCTCGACAAGGCAGTGCAGATCACCTCGATGGGCGCCAAGGACAGCGACATCGTCAACATGGCGGCGATCGCCGCCTACGGGGCTGGTTCCTAAGGCTTATCCGCATTCGGCCGAGAGTCGACGGACCAGCGCCTCAACCGGCTGCCGCCACCAATCGGGGTCGAGACCAGCGGCTCGACCCCGGCACGGGTTAGGGTGAGGGGTAACCGCGGCGCAAGCCTTACGAGTGGTTCGTATCGCCGATCCCGGCGTCACAGCGCGCCGAAGCGAGGATCATCGGCATCATGAAGCGACGATCCGGCAAAGCCGCCGTTGTAGCTCAAACGATCAGCTCGCGAAGCGGCCGGCGTCGGCGCCGTAATAGTTCAGGTAGCGGTCGGAAATGCTGGAGATCGGCAGCACGATCAGTACGTCGGTCGTGTTGAAAGCATGATCGATGACGGCGCTGGATCCGACCATCGCGCCGAGGCGCAGATAGCCCTTGATGAGCGGCGGCAGGGCCATCAGCGCCCGCTTCGGGTTGACCGCCTCGACCGGCATCAGGTCCATGTTGCGGGCGAGATGCGGCAGCGCGCCGACGGCCCATTCGTCCTTCGCCAGCACATTATGGTAGAGGAAGGACAGGGCCAGCGCATGACTTTCGAGATAGACGCCGGGGAATGAGGCGCAGCCGAACATGGCGCTCATGCCGTGCTTCAGCGCATAGGCCCAGTTGCCCTGCCATAGAAGCTCGACGGTGCGCTTGGTGCGGTATTCCGGCAGCACGCAGGAACGGCCGAGCTCCATGAAGCGCTTGTCCGGATGCTTGGCGAGAAGCCCCTCGATCTCGAATTCGGAAGCTGAATAAAAACCGCCATTGGCCATGGCGACATCCTGGCGCAGCAGCCGATAGGTGCCGACGATCTGGTCTTCAGAATCGCCCTCGATCGCACGGTCGAGAACAAGAAGATGATCGCAGAAGGAATCATAGGCGTCGACATCACGCTGGCGGCGCATGGCGTCCAGCGGCAGCTGCGCTTTCATTTCGTCGACGAAGACGCGGTAGCGCACCGCCTGGGCGGCGTCGATCTCGCGCGCCGTGCGGGCAAGGCGGGTTTCCAGATTGCCGATGCGGCCAAGGATATCGCCATCCTTCTGGGCAGCAGCCGTCGACGGCCGTGCAGCCTCGGCTATGACGTCACGATTGAGAATGTCGGTGGAGGACATGGCGATTCTCCGGTTGCCGGCTTATCGACGCCATAAAACACTTCTGTACGACAGGAAAGTGACATATTGCATTTCCCGGGGCAAGACGCATGCCGGTCCTCACAGGATCTATCGCGCCTCTGCCCGGCGGGCAGAAAGTGCGGCCACCGCCTGAACTTCGGTCAGCAGCCGCAGCGGGTCGACCGGCTTCACCATGACCCGGTTGGCGCCATTGAGCAAGACCTGGCGGCGTGCTTCGTCGCTCTTGTCGGCGGTCAGCACGATCACCGGCACGGGCGCAAGATCGAGCCGCCGTTCGTGGCCGCGCAGCCGTCCCAGCATGTCGATGCCATTGCCGCCTGGCATCGACAAATCGCTGATGATGATGTCGGGGCGGGCATCGGCCTCGCCGAGGGCGCAATCGAGCAGCGTCTCGAAATCTTCGACATGACGCACCTTGTGGCCGCCTTTTTCCAGGACGACGCGCACCAGCATGGCGTTGATCGGATCGTCCTCACCGAGCAAGATGCTGAGCCCGCTCGCCGCCACCCTCGCCTCCGCCACCGATAGCCCGAAGCCCGGCTGGTTGTCGTTCAGCGCGTCGCGCTTTTCCATGCCGCGCATGCGCCCGCGCAGCACATCGATCAGCGACTGTTCGCGCAGCGGCCGGATGAGCCAGGCATCGAACAGGTCGAGCGGATGGGCGCTGCGCTCTTCCGGGTTGACGAGCAGAACCTTGCGCAGGCCGAGCGCGGCGATTTCGGCGCGATCGGCAAGGTGAGCGGAAAATTCCGCCGACATGCGGTGGTCGACGATGATATCGGTCGGCCGGCCGCCGCTATTGGCCATGCCGAGCAGCTTTTCCCGCGCCGTTTCGCCGTCACCGACGAGATGGCAGATGCCGCCGAGCGCGGTGATGGTCTCGGCGATGGCGGTGCGCGCCGCCCCTGCCGGAGCCAAGAGCACGACGCTGTTGCCGGCCAGCAGCGTGTCTCGCCGGTCGGGCCGCTCGCTGCCGAAATCGACGGGAAAGCGGATGGTGAATTCGCTGCCGAGGCCCTTTTCGCTGGCAACCGTCAATGCGCCGCCGAATTCGCGCATGATGCGCGCCGAAATCGCAAGGCCGAGCCCGGTGCCGCTGCTCTTGTCGGCGACGGTGCCGCCCTGCTCGAACTCGCCGAAGATGCGCGCCTGCTCCTCCGCCGTCATGCCGGGGCCGCTATCGGCCACGGTGATCAACAGGTTGCCGGCGTCAAGCGAGACGCGGATGAAGACGCCTCCGACCTGGGTGAACTTCACGGCGTTGCCGATGACATTGAACAGAACCTGGCGCAGCCGCGCCGGATCGAAGCTCATCTGCTCCGGTACGTCGGATGACACGGTGGCGCCGATCTCGATACCCTTTTCATGCGCTCGGTGGGCCAGCATCTCGACGACGCTTTCGAGCAGCTTGCGCAGCGATTCTGAGCGCGGGTGCAGCTCGAAGCGGCCGACCTCGATCGTGGAGAAATCGAGCAGATCTTCGACGAGCTGCGTCAGCGCGTGGCCGGATTGGCGGATATTCGCCAGATAATTCTGCTGTTCCTGCGTCAGCCGCGTCTCGGCGAGCAGATGCGTCATGCCGAGGATGCCGGAAAGCGGCGTGCGCACTTCGTGGCTGACGGTGGCAAGCAGCCTGGATTTGGCGGCGCTGTTATATTCGGCCTTCTGGCGGGCCTCCTCGCGGCTCTGCGCGATCAGCCGCTCTTCGGTGACGTCGCGGGCAACGCTCTGCAGCAGCAGCCGGCCGTTCGCAGGATCGCGGGTGACGACGTCGCGCCAGACGAAAATGCGCTGGCCTTCCGGTGTCGAGATTTCGACATCGTAGCAATGCGGGATCGGACCGGGGCGGAAGGCAAGGCCGATCTCCTCGCAGCTGCGTCCTTCCGGATGCAGCCGTCCGGTCAGACGTCGAAACGTATCGTTGGCGGAGATGATGCGCCGGTCCATGGTGCGGCCGACAGTGATGTCGCCGAGCACGTCGTGCACGTCGGCGAACAGCTTTGCGCCGTCGTTGCGCTCCGGCAGGGATTGGCGGGGCTTGTTTGCCCCCCACCGGCGGATTGTCAGGACAAGGTAACCGGCAAGCACCGCCAGGCCGAGAACGACAAGCCCGCCTGGCAGCAGCAGCGGATGGCCGGCATGGGCAAGCAGCATGAGGATCGTTGCGGCGAGAAGGCCGGCGCCACTCAGCCAGTAGAACAGCAGGCGCCGTGTCGGCGCGGGCGCCCGGCGGTGATTGGCTTGCGCCGGTAGCCCCGCATGTGGTCGCGGCGAGGGCTGCCCCATCCGCTCCTGATGCGGCTTGGCGGCGGGTCCGCCGAAGGCGGCGGACAATCTTTCCTGCAACTGTCCCAGGTTGTGCATGCTATATGGCTAACATGAGGCCCCTTCCGAATGCCTTCAGGAATTCGATAAGATTTTAGCGGCCGGCCTTTTTCGGCAGCAACAGCTCGTCGAGAATGACGCAGGCCGCGCCGATGGTGATGAAACTGTCGGCGAGATTGAAGACCGCGAAGGACCAGCTTTCGGTGTAAAAGAGGATGTAGTCGATCACATGCCCATAGGCGAAGCGGTCGACAAGATTGCCGATCGCGCCGGCGATGATCAGCGCGTAACCGAGATGGGCGAGCCAGCGATCCTTGGCGGTGCGGTACCACAGCCAGATGACGAAGGCGACGATGATGAGCCGCATGCCGACGATGAACCAGCCGTCCATGCCCGACAGCATCGAAAAGGCGACGCCGAGATTATAGGTGCGGTAGAGCGCCAGCATCGGAAGAACAGGCACGGCTTCTTGCAGCGGCAGGTAATGGTCGACGGCGATCTTGACGACCTGGTCGATGAGAACGGCGGCGACGATGAAGAAGAGGATCGGCGCTGGGCGCGCAAAGAGCGCGGGACGTGCATGCGTCTGTTCGGTCATTTGCCCTCAGCAAGTGAGAGGAGATGGCGGCGCGCCTCGAAAAGCATGACGGCGGTGGCGACGGCGAGGTTCAAGGAATCGGCGCGGCCCTGCTGCGGAATGCGGGCAAGCGCATCGGCCTCTTCGGCGAGTTGCTCGGGCAGGCCGGATTGCTCGTTGCCCATCAAGAGCACGATGGGCTTCTTCCGGTAGTCGATCGTGCGGTAATCGACCGCGCCGGCAAGATGGGTGGCGACAATGGAAACGCCGGCCGATTTCCGCCAGGCGAGGAATTCCTCCGGCGTTGCGCGTGCGACCGGCACGGCAAAGACCGAGCCCATGGTGGCGCGCACGGTCTCGAGCGAGAAGGGATCGGTTGCCTCGCCGACCAGAATGACGCCGGAGGCCCCGGCCGCATCTGCTGTGCGGATGATGGTGCCGAGATTGCCGGGGTCGCGCACGCGGTCGAGCGCCACCCATGTCTCGCCCTCCTTGGGCCGGATGTCTTTGAGCGGTTTCCAGCGCTGGTCGAAGATGCCGACGACCATCTGCGGGTTATCGCGGCGGGTGATCGAGCCGATCACCTTTTCGCTGACTTCAAGCACCAGCCCGCCGGAGGCGACGGTCTTGGCCGCCATCTGCTCGACGAGCGGCTTGCCCTTGGCGGCCTTGGCGTAGACCAGTGTGCGGATCGTCCAGCCGAGTTCGATCGCATCGATGACGAGCTTCAGCCCTTCGGCGAGGAAAGTCCCGCTTTCCTCCCGCGACTTCTTGTTTGTCAGCGCCTTGATGTCCTTGATGATGGGATTGGCGAGCGAGGTGACTTCCTTCACCTGGCCCACCCTGCGCGGTCCCTGATCGTGAAAGTCCTTGCTCATTTCGGCACCCAGCGGGAAAAGAGGGAGGTGGAAAGGGCTCGGCCGGGCGTATTGCCGTCGAGGCCCGCCTCGCGGATCACCAGCTCGCCGGATTCGACCGCCCCGCCGGCACCCCGCATCGTCTCGCGCATCAGCTCATGGATCGAATAGAAGCTGGCGCGGATCGAATAGGCCGTCAGCACCAGGCCCGCCGCCTGCGGCGAGAGGATCTCGCGGCAGACATCCAGCATCAACGGCAGGTGCTCGAAGAGATGCCAGACTTCGCCATTGGGGCCGCGGCCGAATTTCGGCGGATCGGTGAGGATGATGTCGTACTGGCTGCCGCGCCGTTCCTCGCGCAGGATGAATTTCATCGCATCCTCGCAGATCCAGCGGATGGGCAGCTTCTCCATGCGCCCGAGCGCCTGGTTTTCGCGCGCCCAGCCGATCGCCTTCTTCGACGCGTCGACATGCGTGACCTCGGCGCCGGCTGCTGCGGCGACCAGCGAGGCGATACCGGTATAGCCGAAGAGGTTCAAGACTTTTAGCGGCCGGCCGGCCCTTTCGACCTGATCTTTCATCCAGCTCCAGTGGACGATCTGCTCGGGGAAGACGCCGACATGGCGGAACGAGGTGAAGCGGCCGAGGAAATCGACGCCGAGCAGATTGAGCGGCCAGGTCTCGCCGAGTGCAGCCTTCGGGAAGCGCCAGCGGCCGGTGCCTTCTTCATCGGTATCGCCGGTGAAGACGGCGTCGACCTTCTCCCAGATTTGCGGCGCCAGCGAAGGCCGCCACAGCGCTTGGGCCTCCGGGCGGATGATGCGATAGGGGCCGTATTGCTCCAGCTTTTGGCCGTCGCCGCTGTCGATCAGGTGGAAATCGCCGGCACCAAGCGATTCGAGAATGACAGGCACGCGTTCCGTTGGCCGCTCGCCGCTGCGCGTCGTCAGCGGACGCGCGGCTGCGGCCGGCACTGCGCTCTGTCGCGCCGCCTCGCGGGCCACCACAGACTGCGCAACCGGCTTCGCCGGCCGGCCGGCCCGATCGTCCCTGCGGGTTTCACCGGAGGGACCTGACGTCTTCTTCTGGGCCGGCCGGCGTTCTTTCTGTTTCAACGTGCTATTCCGCGTCTCTATCGGGGTGTCTAAAGAGGGTCTGCGTCCGCAACAGCGGCCTTTGCCTATGCACTAGCCCAGAAAAGCGTGCCGGATCAACTGCGCGCCGACGCGGCATTTGTTTCAAATCATAGGACGGCTGCCTGTGCAGCCAATTATCGCGACATGGCCGAAGCTGGCGACTCAAGAGAGAGCCTCATCCTGAGGTGCCTCGCAAGGGGCCTCGAAGGACGAGGCGGGTGCGCTGACATTGGATGAAGGCAAGGAGCAGCGTTGGAGCGCGTCCTTCGAGGCTCCGCCCTATGGGCTGCGCGCCTCAGGATGAGGGGCGTTGCGTTGGAGAATGCCGCGCCGCCAACTGCTTGCCCGGGATCGCCGGATAACATTCGCTCCCCGCCTTGGCAAAAGGCTTCCCCGTTGGGATAAGGTGAGCGAATCGGAGATGGGGCTATCGAATGGATTTCACCGGCGAAGAACGCATCGCGGCGCCGCGGGACTTGGTCTGGGCGGCGCTCAACGACACGGACATCATGCGCGGCTGCATTCCCGGCTGCCAGAGCATCGAGCGGCTGTCGCCCGACACCTTCGAGGCCACGATCAGGGTCAAGTTCAGTCTGCTGTCGGCCACCTTTCATGGGCTGCTGACACTTGCCAATGTCGATGCGCCGAAAAGCTATACGCTGTCGGCCGAAGGCAAGGGCGGCCTTGCCGGCTTTGCCAGGGGAGCCGCCGATGTCGTGCTCGAAGAGCGGGGCGGCGAGACGATCCTGCATTACCGGGCGAGGGCCGAACTCGGCGGCAAGCTCGCCCGGCTCGGCGCCCGCCTGCTCGATTCGACCTCGCAGAGGCTGGCCGAAGGCTTCTTTTCGGATTTCAACGCTGCCGTCGTCGCAAAAATGACCGCCGATTGAGCGCCGGAGGCGTCGGCTGTGGACTTGGCGCGGGCAGGAGCTTGGTTTAAGCCCTCATCATGACATGGACCATCAGGCCGCCGCGGGCGGAAGACCAAGACATGCTTGCGGAAATCTATCTTTCCGTGCGCCGCCAGACATTCGTCTGGGTCGATCCCGGCAAATTCCATCACGAGGATTTTGCCACCCATACCAATGGCGAAACGATCCTCGTCTGCGAGCATGCCGATGGCGCGCTTGCCGGCTTCCTGTCGCTCTGGCCGGAGGACGATTTCATTCACATGCTTTACATCAGACCGGAATTCCAGGGCCTTGGCGCCGGCACGGCGCTGCTGCAGGCGCTGCCGGATTGGCCGCAACATAAATACCGGCTGAAATGCCTGGTGAACAACCGGCGGGCGAAGGCCTTCTACCTTTCCCATGGTTTCGCAGTAACCGGCAACGGCGCGTCGCCGGAAGGCGACTATGAGGAGCTGAGCTTCTCTCCGGTTTGACGCACCGGCAACGCTTTTACCGCGACGGCAGCTGGCCGGCGATATCCTCGGCGTGCGTCCTGTGGCGGTCGGCCTCACCCTGCCAGCGAATGGCTTCCCTGGCCTCGGTGCGTGCCCGCCTGCGGTGTTTGCCCTGGCTGAACCAGGTGGCGGCCGAGCCGATCAGCATGCCTGAAATCAGCGCGATGACCAGGAAGACGAAGAAGGGCGCGGAGACCGCAAGCACCTGATCGTCAGGCCGGAACGGATTGAAGGCGAGGGTGACGCTCTGCCGGTTGGCAACGCAGAAGACGATGAGAATGACGCCGAGCGGCAGCAGAATCAAGAGGTTGACGATCTTCTTGGCCATTGGGGTCTCCATCCGTCGGACGGCGCCGCTCTCTTCGAATGGCGCGTTGTATCTACGCATCGGCCTGAAAATCGATTCCGATTTTCGGGCCGATGGGCTAGCAGAATAGGAAAACCGAGTTCAAGTTCAAGTGCGGTTTCGCCGCAGGCCGGTTGCGCCGCTCAATCCTCTTCGTCGGCCTGGCCGGGATTGAGCCGCTCGCGCAGTTCCTTGCCGGTCTTGAAGAAGGGAACCCACTTCTCCTCGACGAAGACGGTATCGCCGGTGCGCGGGTTGCGGCCGGAGCGGGAAGGGCGGTTCTTGACCGAAAACGCGCCGAAGCCGCGCAATTCGACGCGGTTGCCCGCAGCCAGTGCATCGGTGATCTCGTCGAGAACCGCGTTGACGATATTTTCGACGTCGCGATGATAGAGATGCGGGTTGCGTGCCGCAACAATCTGCACCAATTCGGACTTGATCACAGTCGCCCCCTTAAATTATTGATTTCTTATCAATCCCGGCCAACCTGCCAAACTGAAAGCAGCCCGTCAAGAAGCAACTTTGGGGGCAGGATTCCATTGATATCTTGGCCTTTGACGAGATCATCATAACCGAGGATCGTAATCAGCCGCGAAACAGCCCCAGCGAGCAGAAACGGCGTGTTGCTCTTCTTGTCCCAGTCCACCAACGGCAGATCGGCGTCGACCCCGCGCGATTTAAGATAGGCACGGATTTCGGGCTCGCCGCCGATCGTATCGACGAGTTTCGCCTGGAGCGCTTGCCGGCCGGTATAGATCGTGCCGTCGGCGAGCTTCAGCACCTCCTCGCGCGGAAGCTTGCGCCGGTCGGCCACGAGGTCGACGAACCAGTTGTAGCTGTCGAGCACCATATTGCGGATCATCGCCTTGGCCTCCTCGCTCGCCTCGTGGAAGGGCGAGGGCTCGGCCTTCAGCGGCGAGGATTTGATCTCCTGCAGCGAAACGCCGATCTTGTCGAGCAGCGGCTGGATCTGCGGATACTGAAAGATCACGCCGATCGAGCCGGTGATCGAGCTGTCGCCGGCAATGATCGTATCGCCGGCAGTGGCGACCATGTAGCCTGCCGAGGCGGCAAGCGTGCGCACGTCCGAGACGACGGGCTTCTTGGCCGATATGGCACGGATCGCCTTGAAGATTTTTTCGCCGCCATAGGTCGTACCGCCGGGCGAAGAGATCGAAATCACCGCTGCCTTCACCTGATCGCTGGTCTCGACCTTCTTCAGCCGCTCCAGGAGCTCGTCGTCGTCGACGATCAGTCCGGATATCGTCACATGGGCAATATGCGGGCGCTCGGTTCCGGCACCGCCGAAGGCGAAGCCGTAGAAGGCCAGGCCAAGCGCCACGACGAGGGCCACCGCGACGATGCGCCAGAAGCCGAGCTTGCGGCGCAGCCGCCGGCGATCGGCAATGATCGAACTGTCCATGAGATACCTCCAGCGCTGGCCGGCGTCGGCACGGCGCCGATCGATCCGGTGAAATTAGGTGGCAGCGGCGCGTACGAATGCACTTTTTGATGTTTTTCCGTTTTGTTGCTTGTTGCAGAAAAAATTCCATATTGGCAAGCCAATGTAATAATGCGAAACGAACTGTGATTGGCGGCCGGCTTTGTTATAAGGCGCGGCAATCACCGCAGATGGAACGAGACCTATGCTCGATACCCTGAAGAACAACGGAAATGCCGCTTATGTGGGCTCCGGCAGGAGCGCCTATGGCGATGCGTTGTTCCATTCCGCCCGCGTTCGGCGGCTGAAGATCCTGCTGCCGGTGGCCGCCCTCATCGTCGCCGCTGGCCTCGCGGCGGTGGCCCTGGTCAGCATCTACCTGCCCGAAAACGTCAAGTTCGAAGGGGCCAAGATCGAGAACGGCAAGGTCGTGATGGAAAAGCCCGCGATCGCGGGCCGCAATTCCGACGGCATCAATTATTCGATGCTCGCCGAACGGGCTTTGCAGGATATCCGCAATCCCGATCTCATCACGCTAGAGACCATCAAGGCGGCCGTGCCGATGAATGACGGCCTAATCGCCCGCGTCGTCGCCTCGACCGCCGATTACAACCGAGCCACCGACAATCTGCATATGACGGCCCCCTTCACCCTGGTGCTGAGCAGTGGCCTCAACGCGAAATTCCAGTCCGCCCGGCTCGACATCAAGGGCGGCAACATGCGCAGCGACGACCCCGTCACCATCACCAAGGACAATGCTTCCATTGTTGCGAAGACGCTTGAGATAACAGATAAGGGGCGGGTGATCACATTCGAGGGGAATGTTCGCATGAATGTCGATCCATCTACCATCCATAAACAGGGCACCTAACCAGCCGGGTCATCCATGACAAAAGATTGTCGCATTTCAGCTTGCAAGACGGGCGTAGCATTCATTGCCGGCGCGTTTGCCCTTATCCTGATGGCCTCGGGCGCCGGCGCGCAGCAGGCGACCGCCTCGATGTCGGGGATGAAGCTTTCCAACGACCAGCCGATCCAGATCGAAAGCGACAAGCTTGAGATCCATGACCAGGAGCACACCGCCCTCTTCACCGGCAACGTCAAGGTCGTCCAGGGAACGACGACGATGCAGTCCGGCAAGATGACAGTCTATTATAAGGACAAGGCGGCAAAGCCTGGCGCAGATGGGGCTCAGCCCGCCCAGCCGGAAAAGTCTGCCTCGCTCGCATCGGGAAGTGCCGATATCGACAAGATCCTGGTGACCGACAAGGTCCTGCTGACCTCGGGCACGCAGACGGCGACCGCCGATGACGGCAATTTCGACATGGCCTCGCAGACATTCATCCTGACGGCGGATCAGGGCAATAAGGTTATTCTGTCGGACGGGCCGAACGTCTTTACCGGGTGCAAACTGACCGTTCACATGCAAACCGGCCGGGCGGAGCTTGAAAGCTGCGGCGGGCGTGTCCAGATTCAGCTCGATCCGAAATCGCAGCCGAATGCGCAGCAGAAGCAGAACTGAGAAGTCGGCCTCCCACGTGAAATTATCATCGCTATCCACCATGTTCGGCCAGCCCGAGCCACAAGCTGCCGGTGCCGCCGACAAGAGTCGCTATCAGGGAACGCTGATCGCCCGTGGTCTGACGAAGACCTATGCGACGCGTCGCGTCGTCAACGGCGTTTCGCTGGTGGTGCGCCGCGGCGAGGCCGTCGGCCTGCTTGGTCCGAACGGTGCGGGCAAGACGACCTGTTTTTACATGATCACCGGCCTTGTGCCGGTGGATGAAGGCACGATCGAAATCGACGGCAACGACGTCACGACCATGCCGATGTACCGCCGCTCCCGCCTCGGCGTCGGTTACCTGCCGCAGGAAGCCTCGATCTTTCGTGGGCTGACGGTGGAAGAAAATATCCGCGCCGTCCTCGAAGTGCATGTCAAGGACAAGGTCGAGCGCGAGCAGAAGCTGAACGAGCTGCTGGAGGAATTTCATATCCAGAAGCTCAGAAAGAGTGCCGCCGTCGCTCTTTCCGGCGGCGAGCGCCGCCGTCTCGAGATCGCCCGTGCGCTGGCGACCGACCCGACCTTCATGCTGCTCGACGAGCCCTTTGCCGGTGTCGACCCAATCTCGGTCGCCGACATCCAGAACCTCGTCCATCACCTGACGGCGCGCGGCATCGGTGTTCTCATCACCGACCATAATGTGCGCGAGACGCTCGGTCTCATCGACCGCGCCTATATCATTCATGCCGGAGAAGTGCTGACCCATGGCCGGGCGAACGACATCGTCAACAATCCGGAAGTGCGCCGGCTCTATCTCGGCGACAAATTCAGCCTCTGACGCCGGATTAGGCTGATTTTCGACCAAATCGGAATCCGTCATGCTCCCGTCGGCGCGGAAATTCACCTTGCCGCTTAGTTCCGCTTGACCAAATGAGATAAAAAAGCAATTTTTGGGCCAACTTGGTTTCCGTGGCCTGAGGCGTTAACTGGACGCGGTTTCCCGGAGGAATTGAGGGGAGTTTCGCGTCCGTCATGGCACTGTCCGCCAATCTTTTCCTGCGCCAGAGCCAGTCCCTGGTGATGACACCGCAACTGATGCAATCCATCCAGTTGCTGCAGATGACGCATTTCGAGCTCAGCCAGTTCATCGCGCAGGAAGTGGAAAAGAACCCGCTGCTCGAATTCCCGTCAAACGACGGCGAGGCGGGCGACGAACGTGGTGCCGGTGAGGACGCGCAGTTTGGCCAGCCGCCGGAGGATGCCGGCTCGGACGACGGCGCCGACAATCACGCCGAGGCGCTCTCCAGCGACTGGTACGACAATGGCGGCAGCGAAAGCACCGGCCGGCTGAACGACGAGCTCGACGCCAATTATACCAATGTCTTTCCCGATGACGGTGGCCCGCAGCGCCTCGATGCACCGGAGCTTGTCGGCCAGTGGAAGTCGATGCCGGGCAGCGCCGAGGGCGCCGATTACGATCTCGACGATTTCGTCGCCGGCCAGCTGTCGCTGCGCGACCATCTCGCCCAGCAGATTCCCTTCATCCTGCCCGACATGACCGACCGGCTGATCGCGCAAAATTTCGTCGATCAGCTCGACGATGCCGGTTATCTGCAAGCCGATCTCGTCGAGACCGGCGAGCGGCTCGGCACGAGCCTGCCGCAGGTTGAACACGTCCTTGCTGCCCTCCAGACGCTCGATCCTCCGGGTGTTTTCGCCCGCAGCCTCGCCGAATGCCTGGCGATCCAGCTCAGGCAGAAGGACCGCTACGACCCTGCCATGCAGGCGCTGGTCGACAATCTCGAACTGCTGGCGCGGCGCGATTTCGCCACGTTGAAGCGGCTCTGCGGCGTCGACGAGGAAGACCTTCTCGACATGCTCGCCGAGATCCGCCAGCTCAATCCGAAACCCGGCAGCGGTTTCGAGGCAGGTGTTTCCGAAGCGATCATGCCCGATGTCGTCGTCAGGCCGTCGGCAGACGGCGGCTGGCTGGTCGAGCTCAATCCGGATACGCTGCCGCGCGTGCTGGTCAACCAATCGTATTTTTCGCGCGTGACCAGGAACGGTGAGGATCACGCCTTTCTGTCCGAGTGCCTGCAGAGCGCCAACTGGCTGACGCGCAGCTTGGACCAGCGGGCAAAGACCATCATGAAGGTGGCAAGTGAGATCGTCCGCCAGCAGGATGCCTTCCTGCTCAACGGCGTCGACCACCTGCGGCCGCTGAACCTGAAGACGGTGGCCGAGGCGATCAAGATGCACGAATCCACCGTCAGCCGCGTCACCTCGAACAAATATATGCTGACCCCGCGCGGCCTCTTCGAGCTCAAATATTTCTTCACCGTGTCGATCAGCGCCGTCGAAGGCGGCGACAGCCATTCGGCCGAGGCCGTGCGTCACAAGATCCGCGCCCTCATCATGCAGGAGAGCCCGGACGCGGTGCTCTCCGATGACGATATCGTCGATATGCTGAAGAAGGGCGGCATCGATCTCGCCCGGCGCACGGTGGCGAAATACCGGGAAGCGATGAACATCGCCTCCTCGGTCCAGCGCCGCCGCGAGAAGCGGGCGCTCGCCAAGGTCGCGGGCTTCTGAGCGGGTCTCATCCAGGCGCCGGTTTCGACCGCATCGGCAGCCATATCAGGTGTCACCACAGGCTGTCCGGCTAAATTGGTGGACTTCCTGCACGGTGCTGATTCTACTGCGTTTCAGACGTTTCTCAGCGCTTTAGACAAGTCAATTGTCGTTCTAAGAGATCCCCGCCCGCCACCAGCCGGGTTGAGCCGCCGACCTCGACTCCGCTGGGGGTGAGGGGCAGCCGTCGGCGCCAACCGGACAACAGTTGTGGCATCGCAATAATGAGAACCGTAAGGGCGGCACAGCTTAAGCGCGAAGCGTCGAAAGCCGTCGAAGCGGTGATCGTCGGGAGCGCTTGTCGGCAAGGAATCTTCCGCACGTTTTCCGCGCATCGCCGCAGGCCATTTTCGGCCCTATTGACTTTTTGGTAAGCTCTGGCTAGAAGCCCGCCGCAATCGACGCCGTGAGCGCCTTTTGAAGTTATCCCCATCATCCCAAGGGCACCGAGGACCCGCAGGCCTACGCCGATCTTGCTTGAGATTGCGCGAAGTGCTTGGATGAACCTGAGGCTTGGCGTAAACTGATACCCGCAAACGACCATAAGAAGGGAAACTCCATGAGTGTGCGTGTATCCGGGAAACATATGGAAATTGGTGAATCCTTCCGTCAAAAGATCGAGGACCAAATTGGTATGGCCATCACGAAATACTTCGACGGGGGGTATTCCGGCCAGGTGACCGTCGAAAAGGCGAGTTCTCGTTTCTCGGCAGATTGCAAGCTTCATCTCGACAGCGGAGTGGTGCTGCATGCCGCCGGCGAAGCAACCGATCCCCAGCTTGCCTTCGACGCCGCTTCCGAGCGCATCGAGAAGCGTCTGCGCCGCTACAAACGCAAGCTGAAGGACCATCATGCCGGAAACCACCTGAATGGTTTTGCAGAAGTCTCCTACACGGTCATGGACTCCGTTCCTGATCACGAGGATGAAATTCCCGACGATTTCGCCCCGGCGATCGTCGCTGAAAGCACGAAGCAGCTGAAGACCATGTCGGTCGCCACCGCCGTGATGGCGCTCGACATGACCGACGAGCCGCTTCTCCTGTTCCGCAGCCCCGGCAAGGAACACCTGAACATTGTTTACCGTCGCCACGACGGGAATATTGGCTGGATCGATTCGGCCAATATCAAAGGCTGAGATCAGGGCGGTGAGCGGCGGTATCGCCGCCGCTTCCCCGCATCATCTGATCCCGGCGACAGAAGGAAAAAGAAATGGCATTGGCAGATTTGCTCCATCAGGATGCGATCATTCCCGCCCTCAGAGTAAATTCCAAGAAACAGTTGCTTCAGGAATTGGCGGCACGAGCCGCAAGGATCACCGGGCTCTCCGAACGGGAGATTTTCGACGTCATCCTGCAGCGCGAACGCCTGGGCTCGACCGGCGTCGGCAACGGTATCGCCATTCCCCACGGCAAGCTGGTGAACATTCATTCGATCGTCGGCATCTTCGCCCGGCTGGAGCAGCCGGTCGATTTCGAAGCGCTGGACGACCAGCCGGTCGATCTCGTCTTCCTGCTGCTGGCGCCGGAAGGCGCGGGCGCCGATCATCTCAAGGCGCTGTCGCGCATCGCCCGCGTCCTGCGCGATCACGATCTGGTGGCAAAGCTGCGCGCCACCGATTCCGCCTCGGCGATCTACGCCTTCCTCAACGAAGAGCAGACCTCGAACGCGGCCTGAACCGCTTTTATTCCTGATAAAAAAGGCGCCTGATTTCGCAGGCGCCTTTTTTCATCATAGGACGGAACGGAACGATCAGAACTCTTCCCAGCTATCCTGCGCCACGGCGGCGGAACCGCGCGACGGCGTGGCCGGTCGGCGGCCTGCCGGGGCGGCGGCCCGAGGCGAAGCGGCTGGGGCAGCCGGCGCCCGCATCTGCTGGGCGACGGCGGTGAGCTGAGCGGCGTTGCCCGAACCGGAGACGCGGAAGCGTGTGGCGAGCGCCTTCAGCGTCTGCGCCTCGTCGTTGAGCGCCACGCTGGCGGCGGTCGCTTCCTCGACCATCGCCGCGTTCTGCTGCGTCACCTGGTCCATCTGGTTCATGGCCTGGTTGATTTCCTTCAGCCCGACGGCCTGCTCGCTCGCCGAGGCCGAGATCTGCCGGATGAGGTCGTTGATGCCCATCACCTGTTCGGCGATCTTGTGCAGCGCGCCGCCGGCACGCCCGACGAGATCGACGCCCTCCTTGACCTGGACGGCGGAGGTGTTGATCAGCGTCTTGATCTCCTTGGCGGCGTTGGCCGAACGCTGCGCGAGTTCGCGCACTTCCTGGGCGACCACGGCAAAACCCTTGCCGGCTTCCCCGGCCCGCGCCGCCTCGACGCCGGCATTCAGCGCCAGCAGATTGGTCTGGAAGGCGATTTCGTCGATGACGCCGATGATCCGCGAGACCTCGGTCGAAGACTGTTCGATCCCCTGCATCGAGGCGATCGCCCTCTGCACCACCTCGCCGGATCTTTCGGCATCCTGGCAGGCGAGGCTGACGTTGTCGGCCGCCGTGCGCGCATTCTCGGCGCTGGAATCGACCTGAGCGGTGAGCTCGTTGAGCGCGGCCGCCGTCTCTTCCAGGCTGGCTGCCTGCTGTTCGGTGCGCTTGGCGAGGTCGGAGGCGCTGTTGCTGATCTCGCCGGTGCCCGAACCGATATTGGCGACGCTGAGGGTCATTGTGTTGATGGTCTCTTCGAGGCTTGCAAGCGCCGCGTTGAAATCCTGCTTCAACTTGCCGTATTCGCCGGGGAAGTCGTCGGTGATGCGGTGGCCGAGATTGCCGCGCGACAGCTCGGAAAGGCCGGCGCCGACGATCGAGACGATACGGCGCTGCTGCGACACCGATTCCTGGCGTTCCGATTCCGAGCGGCCGCGTTCGGCCTCCGCCGCCTGCCGCTCTCTGGCAGCCTCGTCTTCGAGGCGCTTGGCATCGGCGAGCGCAAAGCGGAAGCCTTCGAGCGCCTTGGCGACCGAACCGACCTCGTCGCTCCGATCCTGGGCTGCGAGCGGCTGCTCGTAATGGCCGTCGCTCAGGGCCTTGACGCTGGCGACCAGCCCGCCGAGCGGCCGCTGCACGAGCGAACGGACGGCGAAATAGAGCGCCAGCATGACCGCGCCGAGCACGATGAGCCCGTTGATGATCATCATGTAGGTCTGGTCTTTGACCGGCGCGTTGATCGCGGTGTGCGGGACATCGACGAGCACGACCCAGGTGGCGTTGACGCCGGGAACGGCGAAGGGATAGACGACGCGATCGAAGGGATCGAGGCCGTCATAGGTCAGGTTCCTGACGAGGCCGGGCTCTTTGTTCGACAGCGCCGCCTTGACGACCTCGGCGCCTTCGCCGTCATATTGCTTGGTCATCAGGTCGGGGATCGGCGCGACGATCCAATTGCCGGCCTGCGACAGCAGCGTCACGCGGCCGGAGCCGAAAGGATGCAGCGCCTGCAGCTTGTCGGTGAGCGACTTCAGCGAAATGTCGACACCGGCGAGACCGATCATCTTGCCGCCCGCCGTAACGGGATAGGCGATCGAGGTCAGCAGCGTCGGGACATCCGTTCCCTCGGCAAGGTAAGGCGTGGTGATCGCGCCCTTGCCGCTGTCGGCGGCGAGCTTCCACCATTCGGCGGTATAATCATTGTCGAAGGTTGAGTATTGGACACCGCCATCCTTGGTCTTCGACCAGTAGGGCGTGAAGGCGCCGTTCTTGTTCGTGCCTTCGTCATTATTGTTGGCGATCTCGGTGGTCTTGCCGTCGAGCGCGCCGAGCTGCTCGCAGAACCAGCTGCCGAAGGCGAAGGCGTTCTGCTCGAGATTGGCTTTCAGCACATTGATCATGCCCTTGCGGTCGAGCGACTTGCCCTCATGGCCGCGGCCGATCACGCCCGACATGGTGCGCGCGGCACTGGCGAGTTCGCCGACATTGGCGGCGATTTCGTTGGCGATCGATTTTGCCTCGAGGCTGGCCTGATCCATCGTCAGCGTCTGGACACGATCCCGTGTCTGGCCGATGAGGAAAAGGTTCGAGACGATGAGAACAAGCGCGATAGCGATGCCGGTGATGACGAGAAGTTTCGCCGCAAGCGATTTCATGCGAAAAATAGACATGGGGTCCTCGGGCAAGGATACGCCGAACGGGCATTCTCCGGCGATAGGAGCGAAGGCATCGCCCCGTCATGGAGCAGCCGCCTGCAACGGCGTGCGTCTTTCAGGACGCCACGGGGCGTTGCAGCACTTTGAACTGGCGGCCGGCTGCAAGAACGAAGGGCGCCGGCGACCACGAGGAAGATCGCCGGAAATACCTTAAATTTGAATGAAACTCGAATGGTCGAGGCAAGGAAAACCGCAGAAATTCCCTCAAAACCAATGGGTTTTCTCGGCGGCTTCGCAAAGAGACTGAAACTATATTCTGTCCGCGACGTCCTTGCTTGACCGGATCGATGGCTGCGCTCCCGATTTGAGGCATGCAAGCGAACCGGCGATCGCGGTCTCCGCCCGCGATCTACACGTCGAGCTTGTCGGCTACCCGTTGAGCATCAGGTCGGAATGACGGAGCGTGCTGGGGTTGGAGCCGAATGCCGCCCTGAAGTGCTTTGCGAAATGGGCCCTCGATGCATAGCCCACCGCGATGGCGGCGGTTTGCGCGCTCTCGCGCTGCGCCATCAAATGCCGCGCCGCCAACATCCTTTCGCGCCGCAACAGTTTGGCGAAAGAGATACCTTCCTCCGCTAGTCGCCGGCGCATGGTGGATTCCGACAGGCCAATCATCCTCGCAACCTCGGGCGCCCGCCAGTCACGGGAGAGGTCGCTGGTGATCAGCCCAAGCACGCGCCCCGTGATCGACACGTCGAACATGGGACGCGCTGCCGGATCGCCATGGAGGAGCGCGAGAAGTTCGGTCAGCCGCGAGCGCCGCACGGAGGAGTGCGCGGGGCCATCGGCGATCGCCGAGGCGGCATGAATCACGGCATCGACCAGATGTGGCGTCAGCTCGACTTGAAGGGGCTCGACGACAGCCCTGCGACGGTCGGCAATCGTCGACCGAACGCTGGCCTCGAGCAGGGTCGAAACGTCCGGCACTTCGAGGATCAACGACTGATAGAAGCCGTGGCTCTCGTCCGGCAGATTGAGGATGTCCATTTTCGTCTTTGCTGGCAGGACAAACAGCGAGCCGGCGCAAAGCGCAGAGCCGTTCATGCCGCGCCAGACTTCCTTGGCCCCGGAGACGACAACGCCCAGGATCGGATGCGGAAGTTCGATGGCGATCAGACGTTCCTTGGCCAGGGCACAATAGGAAAACAGGTTCTCGCCATGCGCGAGACTGCCCCCGGTGCCCGCCGCTCGAAACCGTGCCAATCCCTCCAGCAGTGCGGAAGAGAGCGCTTGTTGTGATGCCTTCCCGATGTCCATGCGCATGACTTTATCCGATGGGCATGGCTGCGAAAATGATGGATTGACCGAAACGGGTTCATCTCCGGTCGAAGGGGGTGCTATGAGGCGCTGCTTTCCCGCAAATCTAGCCACTCCGCAACAGGAGTGAGCTTATGAGACGGATGATTTCCAGGAAGGTGCTGCAGGCCACGGCGGCGGCGATCTTTGTAGCGACCAGCACCCCGACCAATGCCTCCGCCGAGGAGACGGCGAAGGTCGTCACTGTTATCGATGGGTTTCAGTCACCCGAGAGCGTCCTGACCGTCGCCGATCGCCGCTTCGTCTCGAATATCGGGAAGGCGCTCGATCCCATGGCGAAGGACGGCGACGGCTTCATCTCCGAGGTTTCCGCCGACGGCAAGATCGTGACGCTGCGAGCTTTCCCGCCCGCCGGCGAGACGCTCGATGCGCCGAAGGGCATGGCTGCGATTGGCGGCCGGCTCTATGTCGCCGATATCGACCGCGTCGTCGGTTTCGACCTTACGAGCGGGGCGCGCGTCTTCGAGCAACGCCTTCCGGGAGAAGAGCCAGCACTCGCGAACGATGTCGTCGCGACCGCGGGCGGGCAATTGCTGCTGACCGATAGCCTGCGCAACGCCGTTTATCGGCTCGACCCGAAGGCCGGCAGCATCGCCGAGCTCGCCAGCGGCATTCCCGGCGCGAACGGGATCACCGTCGAGCCGCAAAGCGGGCGCGCGCTCGTGGCGGGAATCGGCAAGAATTTCGGCGGCGGCGATATTTTCGCCATTGACGAGAGCGGCAAGGCAAGCCGCCTCGAACAGTCGCCGCATGGCCTGTTCGACGGACTGGCGACGCTGCCGGATGGGCGCCTGGCGGTCTCGGATTGGAAGGCGGTCGATCGCCCGGTTCCTGGAGCGCTGATCCTCTTCTCGGTCAATGGCGCTCCGACCGGCGAAATCCGGTTGGAGCGGGACATTCATGGCCCTGCCGATTTCTCCGTCGACGGCGCGGCCGGCACGCTCTGGATACCGGCGACGCGCGACAATCAGATCGTGATTGTCCGCCCGGGTGGCTAGCTCGGGCACGCGCTGATCTTCTGCTGCCTGAACACGCGCAATGCCGGCACGGACGTCAGCCTCGATCCGAGGCGGCCGCCGGTCGGCGGGCACGTCGGCAAGGAAAACCGCAGAAACTCCCTCAAAACTAATGGTTTTCTCGGCGGCTTCGCAAAGATACCGAAACTATATTCTGTCCGCGACGTCCTTGCTTGACGGGATCGATGGCTGCGCACCCGCTTTGAGGCATGCGAGCGAACCGGCGACGGCCGCGCGGCGCAGCGCCGAGGCAAAATCGAGGCCGTCGTCGAGGCTTGCGGCGAAATAACCGCAGAAGGTGTCTCCCGCCCCCACCGTATCGACAGGATCGATTTTCAGGCCTTGCGCCCTGGAAATGACCCCGTCGCGGATGGCGATGACGCCATCGCCGCCGAGTGTGACGATCAGCGTCTGGCCGGTCTCCTGGTGCAGGCGGTGAAGGGCTGCCTCGCGTGCTTCGGCGTCCATGCCGTCCTGCCCGGCGAGCCGCTCGAACTCGGTTTCGTTGGCGATGACGATATCGGCCAGGCGCCCGAGACGCGGCGCATCGGGGATCAGCGGCGCGAGGTTGAGGATGCTGGTGATGCCCTTGGCGCGGGCAGCCGACAGTGCACGTTCGACGGCATCGACCGGTACTTCGAGCTGCAGCATCAGGATATCGCCTTCGTTCATCCAGCCGACCGCCGTCTCGGCATCGCCAGCTGTTACCAGGCCATTGGCGCCGGGGACCACGGCGATCATGTTCTCGCCATCGCCGCCGACGAGGATCAGCGCCGTGCCTGTGGGGCCGTCGACATGCTTGACCAGGGAGAGGTCGGTTCCGGCGTCATCGAGCAGGGCGAGCGCGTCGGCGGCAAAACCATCCTTGCCGACGGCGCCGGCCATATGCACATAGCGGCCGGCGCGGCGGGCTGCCAGCGCCTGATTGGCGCCCTTGCCGCCGGCGGCCGTGGCAAATCCGTTGCCGGCGACCGTCTCGCCGGGCTTCGGCAGGCGCGCGGTCGTGGCGATGAGATCCATGTTGATGGACCCGAAAACTGTGATCATGAGGATGTCCCGTCCTTTGGAACACGCGGCGACGCCATGTTCCAACTCTTATCCGAAATGCGGGGCAGACACTGCCCGAAGCGGTCACTCTTCGTCAACCACCCGAAGCTTGAGAAGACCGGTGCGGCTTTCCACCGATTTGGCTGGGGCCTCGTCGTCGCGAGCCGGCCTGATATCGCCGCCCGCCTCGAATTCCAGCGCTTCGATCTTGGCGCCGCGTCTGGTGAGCTTGTCGGCTGATGTGACGACCATGTCGATATCCTTCTGCGCCATGGCGAAATGACCCTGAAGCTTGCGCACCCGCTCGTCGAGGCGGCCGAGATCGTCCATCAGCAGCGCCACCTCGCCCTGGATCAGATGCGCCTGTGCCCGCATGCGCTGGTCCTTCAGCACGGCCTGGATAACCTGGATCGACAGCATCAGCAGCGACGGCGAGACGATGACGATGCGCGCCCGGTGCGCCTTCTGCACCACCGGCTCGAAATTTTCGTGGAGCTCGGCAAAGATCGATTCGGACGGCACGAAGAGAAAGGCGGTATCCTGGGTTTCTCCCTGGATCAGATACTTCTCGGCAATATCCCGGATGTGGATCTCCATGTCGCGGCGGAACTGCTGGCCGGCGAGCTTGGCAGCCTCGGGGCTGCCGGCGTCGCGGATGGCGTTCCAGGCCTCGAGCGGGAATTTCGCGTCGATGACGAGCGGCGGCGCGCCGTTCGGCATGCGGATCGTGCAGTCCGGCCGCGAGCCGTTGGACAGTGTCTGCTGGAAGGCGTAGGCGCCCATCGGCAGGCCGTCGGCAACGATCGTCTCCATCCGCGACTGGCCGAAGGCGCCGCGCGTCTGCTTGTTGGAAAGGATCGCCTGCAGCCCGACGACGTCCTTGGCGAGCGACTGGATATTGTTCTGAGCCGCATCGATGACCGCCAGCCGCTCCTGCAGCCGCTGCAGGTTTTCATGCGTCGATTTGGTCTGCTCGGTGATCGTCGAGCTCATGCGCTGCGACATGCCGTCGAGGCGTTGGTTGATCGACTGATTGAGTTCGCTTTGCCGCGCGCCGAAGACCTCGGCCATGGCCGTGATGCGGCCCTGCATCTCCGCCTGGATTTTCAAAAGCTCGGCCATGCGCATAGCACTTTCCCTGGCGCGCAGATCCGCCTCCTCCGCCTGTTCGCGGCGAAGGCCGGCGGCGCGCAGAGAAAGGACGATCACCAGCAGGATGAGGGCTGCAACAACGCCGCCGGCCAGCGCCAGCATGGCCGGGCTGATCGAGGCGACGGAAGCTGCGAGCGATTCGGAAGTGACGGTCATGGCGCAACCATAACAGAAGATGCGGCAAGATATAGATCAAAACGTGAACGAAATCGGCGATCCTCAATATCTTCCAGGACCGCCGCGCCTTGCTGGCCAACGCGGAAAATCGCGGCCGGATTTAACGATTGCTCAACCATATTCGCCAAAAGCTGTGGCGCAGAATTCCCTCCCGCGCCGTCGCGCCAAATACAGAGATACCCATGACATCCCAGCAGACCGACAGCGCGCTCAAGCAGCGTCTCGATTTCATCGAACTGGACGAGGCGGCGCGCAAGTCGATGCGGGAGCTGCGCCCTGTCATTGCCGAGCTGATCGGCGGCGCCCTCGATAAATTCTACGCCAAGATCGCCAGGACTCCCGCTGTCTCGAGCTTCTTCAAGGACAAGAGCGATGTCGGCCATGCCAAGAAGCGGCAGCAGGATCATTGGGCCAATCTTGCAAGCGGTACGTTTGATGAGCGCTATGTCGAAGGCGTAACTGCCGTCGGCCGCACGCATGCCCGCATCGGGCTGGAGCCGCGCTGGTATATCGGCGGTTATGCCATCGTCATGTCCGAGCTCGTCAAGGGCATCATGGAGAAGCAGTGGCCGTCGATCTTCGCGCGCCAGCAGGGCAGGCAGCTGGCCGAGAAGCTGTCCGCCGTCATCAAATCAGGCATGCTCGACATGGATTATTCCATCTCGATCTATCTCGAGACGCTGGAAGCCAAGCGCCGTGCGTTGGAAGAGGAGCGCGCCAAGGCGCAATCCGACCAGGCCATCGCGCTGGAGCAGCTGCGCCGCGGCCTGGAAGCACTGTCGAACGGCGATCTCGAAGCCACTTTGCCATCCGACCTGTCGGGTGATTTCAGGCAGATGGCCGAGCATTACAACCGCGCCGTCAGCGCTCTTCGCCAGTCTTTCGCATCCGTGCGAGACACGTCGGGCCAGATCATGAGCGGCGCCGACGTCATTTCCAATGCGACGAACGACCTGGCGCTGCGCACCGCCCAGCAGGCTGCAGGCGTCGAGGAAAGCTCGGCGGCCCTTCAGCAGCTTTCCGTCAGCGTCGGCCAGACCGCCGCCAATGCCGAAAAGGCTTCCGGCGCCGTGCGTGAGACACAGCAAAAGGCGAAGAATTCGGGTGAACTCGTCACCAGCGCCGTCTCGGCGATGGCCGGCATCGAAAAATCCTCGACCGAAATTTCCAAGATCATCGGCGTCATCGACGAGATCGCCTTCCAGACCAATCTGCTGGCGCTGAATGCCGGCGTCGAAGCGGCGCGCGCCGGTGATGCCGGCAAGGGTTTTGCCGTCGTCGCCCAGGAAGTCCGCCAGCTCGCCCAGCGCACGGCTGAAGCCGCCAAGGAGATCAAGAACCTGATCTCGCAGAGCTCGACGCAGGTCAACGAGGGTGTGGGCATCGTCTCCAGCACCGGCGAGGCGCTGAACGACATGATCAGCCGCATCGATATCATCAACCGCTTCGTCGCCGATATTGCTGCTGCCGCCCGCGATCAGGCAACCGGCGTCAACGAGGTCAGCGTGGCAATCCGCAGCATGGGCGAAATCACCCAGCAGAATTCCGGCATGGTCGAACGCACCTCGGCGGAAACCCGCCGCCTCACCGATGAGGTGGGCAAGCTGATCGAGCTGCTGCAGCATTTCCGCGCCCGGCCGGGAGGCCGCGCCGTCACGGCTGCCCGCCGTGCGGCTTGACGCGAATATGGCAAAATTCCGGGCGGGGATGCAAAAAAGCGTCTTCCCCGCCCGCCGGATAATTCCATAGTGAGAAAAGATGGGTTATGGGAACGCCCATGACCATCAAGCCACTCATCATTCTTCCCGATCCCATTCTCCGCCAGCTGTCCCAGCCGATCGAGCGGGTGGACGCCGACCTGCAGCGCCTTGCCGACGACATGCTGGAAACCATGTATGACGCGCCGGGCATCGGCCTTGCCGCCATCCAGATCGGCGTGCCGCGCCGCATGCTCGTCATCGATGTGTCGCGCGAGGGCGAGGAAAAGCAGCCGCAGGTCTTCATCAACCCCGAGATCGTCAAATCCTCTGACGAACGCTCGGTCTATGAGGAAGGCTGCCTGTCGATTCCTGATTATTATGCCGAGGTCGAGCGCCCGGCTCTCGTCTCGGTCAAATATCTCGACCGCAACGGCAAGGAACAGATCGTGGAAGCCGACGGCCTGCTCGCCACCTGCCTGCAGCACGAGATCGACCATCTGAACGGCGTGCTGTTCATCGATTATATCTCGCGGCTGAAGCGGGAGATGGTGATCAAGAAGTTCACCAAGGCGGCGAAATCCAAGGCGCTCTGAGCGTTGCGTTGAAAATGATTCGACGAAGCATTATGATATCGTTGATATCATAATGGAGGTGCCGAATGGGTGACCTGCTTATTCGCGATGTTCCAGACGCAATGAAGCGGCAACTTCAGGAAAGCGCGCAGCGTAATGGCCGCAGCCTTTCGGAAGAGGCGATTGAAATCATCCGCCGGCAGATTGCGGTCGGGCGTTCGGGGGCTTCCGCCGGGCAGCGCCTGCGCTCGCTGATGAGCGATGAAAAGTTGAGCGATAAGGAGGTGGAAGCTATCGCCGCATCTCGTCACGAACACGACCGCCAACCGCCGCGCTTCGACACATGATCGTCCTCGATACGAACGTGATTTCCGAGTTGCAGGGGAGGACCCATAGCGAGCGGATCTTGAGCTGGCTTGATGGTTACGACGTCGAGATGCTTTTCCTGACGACGATCGCCGTCGCTGAAATGCGCTGTGGTTTTGAACTTCTTGATGACGGCAGGCGGAAGGCAACATTGATATCCGACTTCAACAGGATCGAGTCGGAATTTGCCGGCCGCGTGCTCGGTTTTTCCCTGAGCGCGGCCAATCGTTACGGCCTCCTGGCGGCGCAGCGCAGGAAGGCGGGACGGCCGATGGAGACCAAGGACGCGATGATCGCCGCCATCTGTCTTGCAAACGGCGCCACGCTCGCCACCCGCAACGCCCGAGATTTCGAGGGGCTTGATCTCAAGCTCGTAAACCCGTTTGAAGACGATTGATCCTCAATTGGCGAGATAGAATGTCTCTTAGCATTATCTTCATGGGAACCCCGGAGTTCTCGGTTCCGACCCTGCGCCTGCTCGTCGATGCCGGCCACAGGATCGTCGCCGTCTATACGCAGCCGCCGCGGCCGGGTGGCCGGCGCGGACTCGATCTGCAGAAATCGCCGGTGCATCAGGCGGCCGAGCTGCTCGGTCTCCCGGTCTTCACGCCGGTCAATTTTAGGGATGCGGAGGAGCGCGAGAGGTTTGCCGCGTTGAAGGCCGATGTCGCCGTCGTCGTCGCCTACGGGCTACTGCTGCCGGAGGCGGTTTTGAACGGCACCCGCAACGGCTGCTATAACGGTCATGCCTCGCTGCTGCCGCGCTGGCGGGGCGCTGCGCCGATCCAGCGCGCGATCATGGCCGGCGATGAAAAGACCGGCATGATGGTGATGAAGATGGACAAGGGTCTCGATACCGGCGCCGTCGCCCTGACCCGCGAGGTCGAGATCGGCCCGAACATGACCGCTGGCGAATTGCACGACCGGCTGATGCAGGTCGGCGCCAAGGCGATGGCGGAAGCCATGGTGAAGCTGGAGATGAACGACCTGCCGCTGACGCCGCAGCGGCAAGACGGCGTGCTTTATGCCGCCAAGATCGACAAGGCCGAGTCGCGCATCGATTTCGCTAGGCCGGCGCCGGATGTGCACAACCATATCCGCGGCCTGGCGCCGTTTCCGGGCGCCTGGTTCGAAGTCGAGATCGGCGGCAGGCCGGAGCGGGTGAAGGTGCTCGGCTCGGAACTGGGTGAGGGAGAGGGCGCTGCGGGCCAGTTGCTGACCGACGACCTTGTCGTCGCTTGTGCTTCCGGCGCGGTGCGGCTGACCAAGCTGCAGAAGGCGGGTGGCAAGCCGCTTGCCGCGGCGGATTTCCTCCGCGGTATGCCGCTTGCCGCCGGCACGAGGCTTTCCTGATGCCGCGTTTCCGCATGACCGTCGAATATGACGGCGGCCCCTATGTCGGCTGGCAGCGGCAGGAGAACGGTCCTTCGGTGCAGGGCGCGATCGAAGCGGCGGTGCTGTCGCTGACCGGCGAGACCGTATCCGTCCGCGGCGCCGGCCGCACCGATTCCGGCGTCCACGCCATGGGACAGGTAATCCATGCCGATCTTTCGAAGGAATGGTCGCCCTATCAGCTGCAGAATGCGCTGAACGCGCATCTGAGGCTTGCCGGCGAGCGCGTCTCCATTCTCGACGTCGAGGCGGTTCCCGAATTCTTCGATGCCCGCTTCTCGGCGCTGCGTCGCCATTATCTCTACCGTATCGTCAGCCGCCGGGCGCCGCTGGCGCTCGACGCCGGCAAGGCCTGGTGGGTGCCGAAGACACTCGACCACGAGGTCATGCACGCCGCCGCCCAGCGGCTGGTGGGCAGGCACGATTTCTCCACCTTCCGCTCCGCCCATTGCCAGGCAAACAGCCCGGTGCGCACCCTCGATCGGCTCGACGTGACGCGCAGCGGCGCGCTGATCGAGATCCGCGCCACCGCGCAGAGCTTCCTCCACAACCAGATCCGTTCCTTCGCCGGCACGCTCAAGCTCGCCGGCGAAGGCAAGTGGACGCCCGACGATGTCGAGGCGGCGCTCGAAGCGCGCAACCGCAAGGCCTGCGGCCCGGTGGCGCCGCCCGACGGGCTTTATTTCCTGCAGGTGGATTATCCCGAGGTGATCACCGACCGTCGCAGGCCGCTCACTGACACCGATGACGGTGATGATCTATCGTAGAGCCTCCTCGGCCCCGGCTCATGCGGGATAGATGCCGAGGAAGTGCTGCAGATATTCCGAGAGAATCATCGACGGCACCAGCAGCACCAGCGTCAGCGCGCCGACCATCAGCGCTTGATCATGGCAGATCATCCTGAGGATGCGCGCCAGCGCGAAGACCTGCGCCAGCATAAAGGCGAGCAGCAGCAGCGAGACGAGGCCGACGGTGCCGGGCAGGAAGAACACCAGCGCCAGTAGCAGGCCGTTGATATAGGAGAGCGGCACGCCGAGCCAGTTGACGCTGACGACGACGGGGGCGAAGCGCTCGCCCATGCGGAAGGCCAGCAGCAGCAGCCCGGCAAAGACCAGCGGTACGAACCAGTTGGCGACCTCGACGAGGCCGAGCCTGACAAAAAAGGCAAAATTGACATCGGCTTCCGGCGGCATCGACCGCAGGAAGGCCTGTCGCCACCAGAGCCAGGAAATGCCCATCGGCGGCAGGCACCAGGCCATCGCCCAGAACGAGCGGTTGACGCCGCGCTCCGACAGATCGAGGAAGCGGAAGCCGCGCGGATCCATCCGGATCAGCAGCCACAGGCCGGCCAGATAATACTGGACTTCCTTAAGACCCGGCATGGGCGAACCAGCGGTCGATGAAGGTCTCGTAGATCGCCGTCAGCGTCTCCAGATCGGCAACGGCGACACGTTCGTCGACCATGTGCATCGTCTGACCGACCAGGCCGAACTCGACGACCGGGCAAAAGTCCTTGATGAAGCGGGCATCCGACGTGCCGCCGGTGGTCGAAAGCGTTGGCGACCGGCCGGTGACGCTTTCGACGGCCGAAGACAGTGAGGCGATCAAAGCATTGTTGCGGGTGAGGAAGACGTGGCTCGGCCGGTCGGCCCAGACGATATCGTATTTCACCGGCTCCCGGCCCGGACGCAGCTGGCCGTTGCCGGCGGCGGCATCGAGCCGCCGCAAGATTTCCGCACGCAGCGTATCGACGGTCCAGCTGTCGTTGAAGCGGATGTTGAAGCTTGCCGATGCCTTTGCCGGAATGACGTTCGTGGCGGGATTGCCGACATCGACGGTCGTCACTTCGAGGTTCGACGGCTGGAAATCGTCGGTGCCGCCGTCGAACGGCGGATCCATCAGCGCCTGCGTCAGCTGGACGATGCCGCGCACCGGATTGTCGGCCAGATGCGGATAGGCGGCATGGCCCTGCACGCCATGCACGGTGATCCTGCCCGATAGCGAGCCGCGTCGGCCGATCTTGATCATGTCGCCGAGCCTGTCGGGATTTGTCGGTTCGCCGACCAGGCAGGCGTCCCAGCGCTCGCCGCGCTCCGAGGCCCATTGCAGCAGCTTGACGGTGCCGTTGATTGCCGGGCCTTCTTCGTCGCCGGTGATCAGCAAGGAAATCGAGCCGGCCGGCGCGCCGTTCTTCTCGATATGGCGGGCGACGGCGGCGACGAAACAGGCAATGCCGCCCTTCATGTCGACGGCGCCGCGGCCGAAGAGCTCGCCCTTTGAAATCTCGGCGGCAAACGGCGGATGTGTCCAGGCGGCTTCGTCGCCGACCGGCACGACATCGGTATGGCCGGCAAACATCAGATGCGGGCCTTCGCTGCCGAGGCGAGCATAGAGGTTCTCGATATCGGGCGTTCCCTCTTCGCGCGCCGTCACCTTGTCGACGGTAAAGCCGAGCGGCGCGAGCATGGCGTCGAGCGCCGTGAGCGCGCCGCCTTCGGCGGGCGTCACGGACGGGCAGCGAATCAACGTCTGGAGATTGGCGACGGGGTCGGTAGCGGTCATGGCGTCGAACTATCCGGCGGGAATGGCAAAGACATGGCAAGGCGGAGCCGCCTCGCGTAAAAAGACGCCGTCTGTTTAACGGATCAAAGTGCCGGTGTCATCAATCTCTGAGCAGCTCGTTGATGCCGGTCTTGGAGCGGGTCTGTTCGTCGACGCGCTTGACGATGACGGCGCAGTAGAGATGCGGCGCCGGCAGGCCGTTTGCCATCGTCGCCTTGGCCGAGGCTATCGAACCGGCGACGACGACGGAATAGGGCGGCACTTCGCCGTACATCACTTCACCGGTGGCGCGGTCGACGATCTTGGTCGACTTGCCGATGTAAACGCCCATGCCGAGCACGGAGCCTTCACGGATGATGCAGCCCTCGACCACTTCGGAGCGGGCGCCGATGAAGCAATTATCCTCGATGATCGTCGGGCCGGCCTGCATCGGCTCCAGCACGCCGCCGATGCCGACGCCACCGGAGAGATGCACATGCTTGCCGATCTGTGCGCAGGAGCCGACCGTCGCCCAGGTATCGACCATCGTGCCCTCGCCGACATAGGCGCCGAGATTGACGAAGGAGGGCATCAGGATGGCGTTCGGCGCGATATAGGCCGAGCGGCGCACGACGCAGTTGGGAACGGCCCGGAAGCCCGCGGCGCGGAACTGGTTCTCGCCCCAGTTTTCGAATTTCGAGGGAACCTTGTCCCACCAGGTGGAATTGCCCGAGCCGCCCTTGACCACCTCCATGTCGTTGAGGCGGAAGGACAGGAGCACCGCCTTCTTCAGCCACTGATTGACCGTCCAGGTGCCGTCGGCGCCGCGGGTCGCCACGCGGACCTTGCCGGCATCCAATAGCTCGAGTGCTGCTTCGACCGCATCGCGCACCTCGCCCTTCGTCGACATGTTCACATTGTCACGATTGTCGAAGGCGGCTTCGATGGTCTTTTCGAGGGATGCGAGGTCGGTGGCGCTCATGGGAATTCCTTAAACTTCGATCTTTATCGTGGAGACGGCGCAGTCTCCGGAATTGCGGTTGGCGGGATTGTGTCCTGCTCTACAGCATGCGCCCGTAGAATGGAATTATTTTTCGGGCAGGATCAATCTGGTTTCAAGGCGTTATAGCGACATATCCGGCACTAAGGCCGGCAGTACTGAAAGGCATTTCGACATGGCGAAGGGACGAAACGGCGGTTCGAGGCGCAAGGATGGCGTATGGGACCCGCTGAAAAGCAGTTCGACCGACAGGCAGCGGGCGCAAGCCGTGCCGAAGACGCCGCAGACGATGTCGCCTGCCTATCGCCTTGCCTATGTCGACGAGGATTTCCTTTGCCGCGAGGAGTTGCGGCCGATCCGCCTGCAGCTGGAACTGTTGAAGACCGAGATGATGCTGACGGAACGCGGCATCCGCTCGACCGTCGTCATGTTCGGCGGCGCCCGCATTCCCGCCCCCGGCCAGAGCGCCTGGGCGGCGCGCAACGACATCCAGCGCGTCAATCTGGAGGCGGCGTCCGTCTATTATGACGAGGCCCGCAAATTTGCCCGGCTCTGCTCGAAATATTCGGCCAGCTTCGATTTCCAGGAATATGTCATTGTCACCGGCGGCGGCCCCGGCGTCATGGAGGCGGGCAATCGCGGCGCGGCCGACGAGGGCGCACCCTCGATCGGCCTCAACATCGTGCTGCCGCATGAGCAGGCGCCGAACGCCTATGTGACGCCGGAGCTCAGCTTCAACTTCCACTATTTCGCCATTCGCAAGATGCATTTCATGGTGCGCGCCAAGGCGATCGCGGTCTTCCCCGGTGGGTTCGGAACGCTCGACGAATTCTTCGAATGCCTGACGCTGATCCAGACCGGCCGCATGGAGCGGCTGCCGCTGATCCTGTTCGGCGAGGCCTTCTGGCGAAGCATCATCAATTTCGAGGCATTGGCCGAATTCGGCACGATCGCGCCTGATGACGTCAAGCTGATCAGCTTCGTCGACACGGCCGACGCCGCATGGAAGATCGTCCAGGATTTCTACGAGCACTAGGGTCTAAGCGCAGGCCCCGATCGCGAGAGCGGAGCAATGGTTCGTCCAGCCTTACAGGAGCGGCCGGTCCGGCATGTCGTCGATCGAGATGACGCCGTCCTTGTTGCGGTCCATTCGGGTGAACAGCTTGTCGAAGGCGGCGACCGCTTCCTGTTTGGAAACCTGGCCGTTCTCGTCGGTGTCGGCCCGGCGCATCATCATCGAGGCGCGCATGAAGGTGCCGCCATGGCGCATCCAGTGATGGCCGTCATGCCCGTCACGGGGCGGCCGCCCGGCCTCGTTATCCGGCATGTCGGGCGCCGCGTTCGCGTCCTTTTCGCCGCCGGCCTCCTGCTTGTGCTGATCCTTCATCGCCTGCAGCTGCGTCTGCCGGTACTGACGGATTTCCCCTGGAGTCAGCGAGCCGTCATGGTTCGTGTCGATCGCGGCGAAGATCTTGTCGAGGCCGCTGGTCGCTTCCTCCTTGGAGACCTTGCCATCCTTGTTCGCGTCGAACTCCTTGAGCATGCGGACATAGGTGACCTCAAGGAAGGCGTCGCGGCCCGGACCGCCCATACCGGCATGATGCGGACGCGGCCCGTTGCCGGGTGCGGCAAAGCTTGTCCCGGCGGCTGCGCCGAAAACGAGGACGGAGGAGAGCGCTGCCAGTATCAGCTTGTTGCGGTACATCGTGTTTCCCTTTCGTAACGTGTCCCTTGACGAAAGAGGCTATGGCAGCGGGCTAAAAAGACCCAGTTAAACATCGGTAAGCTGGATGAATCTTTCGTAAGGTGACCGGAAAAGCTCTAGCCGCCGGATCGGGTCACCTTGCCGAGGAATGCAACGAGGTCGTCGGTGACGAAATCGATGTGATCCTCCTCACCGCTGGTCTTTTCCCACCACTCGACGACCGTCTCTTCCAGATTGCGCGGCACCAGCAGCACGGTCTGCATGCCGAGCGCCTTCGGCACAGTCAGATTGCGCGGCAGATCCTCGAACATCGCCGCCTTGCCGGTGTCGACCCGTTTCAGCGCCGCAAACTTGTCATAGGTCGCCTGCGCCGGTTTCGGCACGTAATCGGCGGCGACGATGTCGAAGATGTCGTCGAAATGCTCGAGAATGCCGAGCGCTGCTGCCGTCATCTCGGCGTGCTTGACGCTGCCGTTGGTGAAGATGAATTTACGTCCCGGCAGCGCCTTGATCGCCTGCCCGAGTTCCGGCTGCGGCATTAGCGCCGAATAATCGATTGCATGCGCCTTTTCGAGAAAGTCGTTCGGATCGATGCCATGATGGATCATCAGACCCTGCAGCGTCGTGCCGTGCTCGAGATAATATTGCTTCTGCAGCTTGCGCGCCTCTTCCCGCTCCAACTGTAAGAGCGCGGCGACATAGGCGGTCATGTTCCTGTCGATCTGCGCGAAGAGATTGATATGATGCGGATAGAGCGTGTTGTCGAGGTCGAAAACCCAGTCGGTAACGTGGTCGAAATCGGCTTTGTCGGGGGTGCGGTCGATCTTTGTCATGGCGGTCTTATGGCATGGCTGCCTTGGGAAACCAAAGGCTTTTGCTCGACCATCCGCTTTCCCGCCGCCTTCTTAAAAATGTCGCTGGATTTTCACAACTTTAAAGAGATTCTGGCTGAATATCGCCATGGATCGCTGGTGACTATCTACCTGCGTCAGACAGGGGGACCCGCAAGGGTAAAGTCGCATGAAGATCGTTCTGATAAATCCGCCGCATACGGCGATCGGCAGCCGTATTCCCGATGATCACCTTCCACCACTCGGCCTTCTCTCGGTCGCAGGCCCGCTGATCGATGACGGTCATGATGTCAGCCTCATCGATGCGGAGTTCGGACCGATGACGATGGTGGACATCATCGATCGGATCACGGCGAGCAGCCCGGATCTGATGCTGATCGGCCATTCCGGCTCGACTTCCGCCCACCCCACGGCCCGCGCGATCGCCGAAGCGGTGAAGCGCCGCGATTCCGCGATCGGCATCGTCTATGGCGGCGTGTTTCCCACCTACCATTGGCGAGAGGTGCTGGCCGAGACCCAGGCATTCGACATTCTCGTGCGCGGCGAGGGCGAGGAAACGATGCGGCGTCTCGCCGATGCCCTGGCAGCCAACCGTCCGCTTGATGGCGTTGCCGGCATCGCCTATCGCGACGGTCACGGCAAAATCCAGGCAACCCAGCCGGCGCAGGCAATCGCCGATCTCGATGCCTATCGCATCGGCTGGGAGCTGATCGACCATGCCAGCTACAGCTATTGGGGTGGTAAGCGGGCGGTCGTCATGCAGTTCTCCCGCGGCTGTCCGCATCTTTGCAATTATTGCGGCCAGCGCGGCTTCTGGACCCGCTGGCGTCACCGCTCGCCGGAGCTGTTTGCCCGCGAGATCGCCAGGCTCTATCGCGAACAGGGCGTCGAACTCATCAATCTCGCGGACGAGAACCCGACCTCCTCGCGCAAGGCCTGGCTGGCCTTCCTCGAAGCGATGATCGCCGAGAACGTGCCGGTGCAGATCGTCGGCTCGACGCGCGCGGATGATATCGTCCGTGACGCCGATATCCTGCATCTCTATCGCAAGGCCGGCGTAGTGCGCTGGCTGCTCGGTATGGAAAACACCGATGAGGCAACCCTGGCGCTGATCAAGAAGGGCGGAGCCAAAACAACCGACAAGGAGGCAATCCGGCTCCTGCGCCAGCACGATATTCTCTCGATGGCGACCTGGGTCGTCGGTTTCGAAGAAGAAAAGCTGAGCGATCTCTGGCGCGGATTCCGGCAATTGCTCTCCTACGATCCCGACCAGATCCAGGCGCTCTACGTCACCCCGCATCGCTGGACACCCTTCTTCCGTATCGCCCGTGACCGACAAGTGATCGAGATCGATATCCGCAAATGGGATTACAAACATCAGGTCTTGAAGATGCGGTACCTCCACCCGTTCGTTCTGATCGCCTGCGTCAAGCTCATCGAGGTTGCGGTCCAGGCGCGGCCGAAGGCGCTGATGCGCATCCTCTTCCATCGCGACCGCGAGCAGCGCCATTCCATGCGCTGGTACACGCAGATGGGTCGCCGCGTCTGGTTTCATGAGGTTCTCGAATTTCTTTTCCGCCGCCGCCACCTGAAGAATGGCCCGACACTCGAGAATTTCTGGGGCGCGCCACAGGATGCCGAGGAGGAGTCGATGCTGCGCCCGCAGCGGCATATCAAAAGCCTCGACGCGGCGGAATGAAATAGACGCCCGATTTTCGGCGGACGCGGCAGGCGCGGGATGCTAGAAAGCGGACATGCTGTTCGAACGCCCCGACGATGATACGCTTTATGACGCCTTGATCGCGCGCAGCGCCGATTACGAGGGTCAGGCCTATGTCTGCGTGAAGACGACAGGTGTCTTCTGCCGTCTGACCTGCCCGGCGCGCAAGCCGAAGCGGGAAAACACCCTATTCTTCGAGACGATCGCCGCCTGCATGCATTCCGGCTTTCGTCCCTGCCGGCGCTGCAGGCCGCTGGAGCAGCCGGGCCGGGAGCCGATCGTCGACGCCTTGCTGGCCCGGATCGACGACGAGCCGGAGGTTCGCTGGAGCGAAGACGAGCTGGTTCGCCGCGGCTTTGATCCCTCGACCGTGCGCCGCGCCTTCAAGCGGGCGCTCGGCATGACCTTCCACGATATCGTCCGTTACATCCGGCTCGGCGAGGCGGCCAGACAGCTCGCCGCCGGGGCGCGCGTCATCGATGCGCAGATCGACGCCGGATACGGTTCTCCGAGCGGCTTTCGCTCGGCTTTCCAGCGCCTCGTCGGCAAGGCGCCGGCACTTTCGCAGAACCGCGAACTGCTCTTTGCCGATCGGTTCGACACGCCGCTCGGACCGATGATCGCGGTTGCCGACAAGACGCATCTGCATCTTCTCGAATTTCACGATCGCAAGGCGCTGCCGGCCGAGCTCGAAGCGCTGCAGAAACGCGTCCGCTCCTCGGTCGCGATCGGCCGCACCCCTGTCATCGATCAGGTCGAGGCGGAGATCCGGGATTATTTCGAGGGGCGGCTTAGCGTCTTCGGGACGCCGTTAGCGCTCGGCGGCACGCCCTTCGAAAAACATGTCTGGGCAAAGCTGATGGAGATTCCAATCGGTCAGACGCGCGCCTATGGCGATCTTGCCAAGGAGATACAAGGGCCGGAGTTGGTGCGGGCCGTCGGCCGCGCCAATGGCGCCAACCAGCTGGCCATCATCGTGCCCTGCCATCGTGTCCTCGGCTCGGACGGGTCGCTGACCGGCTACGGCGGCGGGCTCTGGCGCAAGCAATGGCTGCTGCGCCATGAAGAAAAGATCAACACAAAGGCAAAGATGGAGGAGACAGCATGAACCAGACTGAAAAGGCCCGAGCATTCGGTGCGCTTCACCAGAAGGGCAATCCGATCGTCCTTTACAATATCTGGGATGCCGGAACGGCGAAGGCGGTTGCCGATGCCGGCGCCAAGGCGCTTGCGACGGGAAGCTGGTCGGTCGCCGCCGCCCACGGCTTTGCCGACGGCGAGAAACTGCCGATGTCGGTGCTGATCGAGACGGCGAAATCCATCGCCAATGCTGTCGACCTGCCGCTTTCGGTCGATTTCGAAGGGGCGTACTCGGCGGAGCCTCAGGGGGCGGCCGCCAATGTCGCCACGCTGCTGGATGTCGGCGCCATCGGCATCAATTTCGAGGATCGGGTGGTCGCCGGCGAGGGGCTTTATCCCATCGAGAGCCAGGCGGCCCGCATCCGCGCCATTCGCGCCATGGCCGACGGCAAGGACATCCCCTTCTTCATCAACGCCCGCACCGACCTCTTCCTGGCCGAGAGCGATCTTGCAAAACATCCCGGTCTGGTGGACGAGGCGATCGAGCGGGGCAGGGCCTATGCGGCCGCCGGCGGCAACGGCTTCTTCGTGCCCGGCCTGATCGATCCGGATCTGATCGAAAAGATCTGCGCGACATCGTCGCTGCCGGTCAATGTCATGATGCGGGCGGGCGCCCCCGATGTGAAAACGCTGGCACGGCTCGGCGTCGGCCGCATCAGCTATGGGCCAGGGCCTTACCGGTCGATGATGGACAAGCTGAAACAGGAGGCGGCGGCGATTTACAGCCTGCTCTGAGATCTTTGCGGGCCGCATCCGCATGAAAGGCTGCGGCCCGAAACCGACATCCCGTTCGCTCAGGAACGGAAGCGCAGATTGCTCCGCGTCAGCTGGTCGACCGAGGTGCAGCCCATCAGCTTCATGCCGCGTTCGATCTCGGTGCGCATCGTCTCCAGCGCCCGTTCGACGCCGGGCCGTCCGGCCGCCGCAAGCGGGAAGAGATAGTAGCGGCCGAGCCCGACGGCCTTCGCCCCCAGCGACAAGGCTTTGAGAACATGCGTGCCGCGCTGCACGCCGCCATCCATCATCACGTCGATCCGGTCGCCGACGGCATCGACGATCTCGGCGAGCTGATCGAAGGCGCTGCGCGAGCCGTCGAGCTGGCGTCCGCCATGATTGGACAGCACGATGCCGGTGCAGCCGATTTCGACCGCGCGTTTGGCGTCTTCGACCGACATGATGCCCTTCAGGCAGAAATGCCCGCCCCAGGCGCGCACCATCTCCGCCACGTCGTCCCACGACATCGAGGGATCCAGCATTTCGGTGAAGTAGCGGCTGATCGACAGGGCGCCGCCATCCATCTTGACGTGGTTTTCGAGCTGCGGCAGCCGGAAGCGCTCATGCGTCAGCCAGTCGATCGCCCAGGAGGGCTTGATGGCGAACTGGGTCATGCCGGCAAGATTGAGCTTGAAGGGAATGGCAAAACCGGTGCGCTTGTCGCGCTCGCGGTTGCCGCCGGTAATGCTGTCGACCGTCAGCATCATTGCCTGCACGCCGGCATTTTTCGCCCGCGCCATCATCTCGTGGTTGAGACCACGGTCCTTGTGGAAATAGAACTGGTAGACCTGCGGCCCCGCGCTGATCTGACGGGCTTCCTCCAGGCTGATCGTGCCGAGCGAGGAGACGCCGAACATCGTGCCGTGTTTGGCCGCTGCCGCGGCGACCGCCCGCTCCCCCTGATGGTGAAACAGCCGCTGCAGCGCCGTCGGCGAGCAATAGACCGGCATCGCCAGCTTCTGCCCCATGACGGTCACCGACATATCGATGTCGGCCACCCCGCGCAAAACGTTGGGCACCAGATCGCAAGCCTCGAAGGCCGCGGTATTGCGCCGATAGGTCACCTCGTCATCGGCCGCACCGTCGATATAATCGAAGATCGGCCCGGGAAGCCGTCGTTTGGCCATGCGCCGGAAATCGTGAAAATTATAGCAGTCTGTAAGGCGCATCTGTTTTCTCGACCCAGTTATTTTTCGGGCTGCAACCTAAAGCACGATTCGAAACCTTGCCAAGGCTTGATCGTGCAATTTGCGACCTCTTGGATACGATATCGCTGCTTCGGTGGGTCTGCAGGCGGACGATGACCCGCGACGGCCTCCGACGTGTCTCATGCCGATGTTGTGCCGTCTCACCCCGGCGCGGCATTCTCCGACCTCCCTGATCCTGAGGTGCGTAGCGCGCAGAGGCGAAGCCTCCAAGGACACGCCGCAGCGATGCTCCTTGCATGCATCAACCGCCAGCGCACCCGCCCCGCCCTTCGAGGCCCCTCCGGAGCGCCTCAGGGTGAGGCTCTCTCGAACGCCGCGCTATATTTTGCGGTACCGCTCAATGCTGTGCGACAGGATGAGCCCCACCAGCGTCTCCGGAGATTTCAACACGTCTCAACCCATCCCTCGGAACGATCGTGTGCGGGAGCTTGATCGCCGAAGCAAGGCCGAGCCCTGCCAGCAGCCGGATGAAATGCCAGCCGAGGTCCAACTGTCCCGGCTCGATGCCGAGCCGGGCCGATTCCGGAAAGGCATGATGGTTGCCGTGGAAGCTCTCGCCGAAGGTCACCAGCCCGAAACGCGGCAAATTATATCCCTGCACTGCGACGTCATCGACGCTCCAGCCTTGATGGCCGTTGCGATGGGCGAAATGGCCGACCAGCCAGTGCCCGGTCAGCGACACCGAGATCCGCACAGCAATACCCCAGACCAGCCACGGCAGCCCCCCGAGAGTGAAGAGCAGAAGTCCCAAGGGAATTTGCTGCGCCATCCATGTCGCCTCCAGGAGGCGATAGAAGCGGTCGCCCCGCTCACGCTCTTCAAGGACGAAGCGCGGCGGCTGGTCGAGCGCCACGGCGCAATGCATCTGCCAGAAGGCGTCGACGAAGAACGATCGCCGATGGGCATAGAGGTCATGGCAGTCTCGTTGCCGCTGTGCCCAGTCGCGAATGTCGTGGGCATAGATCATGCCGAAGGGACCGGCCATGCCGACCAGCGTGCCGAGATAGACGAGTAAATGGTCGAGCCAGATCGGGGCGCTGAATGAACGGTGAATCAGCAGCCGGTGCATGCCGACCGAATGACCAAGGCAGATCGTGATGGCGGTCGATAGAACAAAGACGGTCATAGCGCTCCAGCTGAAGGTCAGCGGTCCGCCCACGATGGCAATCATGGTCATCATGGTGATCCAGATCGACTTTGCGGGCATCCAGACCACGCGGCCCTTCACGGGATCACTGCTGTTGTCGATCATGCGTCCGGTGGAAATGCTGCGCATGCAAAACTCCTCCCATCGGGCCTATTCTCCAGTTGAACAGCGCCCGCCAATCCATTAATTAAGCAATTACCTAATTACTTTGCGCCAAGGAGAATAATTAAGCAATACATTAATTGCTTAATTATGGCGAGGCGACGGTTTGGCGCGCGGCATGGAGACGGAACTTGGAAGACGAGACTTTCGACGACATTTCAGAAAGCAGCTCCGTCGGCGCCGCCCAGCGGGTGTTCCACGCACTTTCCAGCGCGCCGCGGCGGAAGATCCTCGCTTACCTCTCGGCATCGGGGCTGACCGCAGGCGAGATCGCCGACCGCTTCAGCATGTCGAAGCCAGCGGTTTCGCAGCATCTTTCCATCCTGGAAACTGCAGGACTGATCAGACGGGAGAAACAGGGCCAGTTCGTGCACTATTCCCTGATCGAGAACAATCTCGTCAATACGCTCAACGGCTTCGTGCAGGAGGTCTGCCCGGTCGGCCGGCCGATCAAGAAGGAAAGCCAGGCGCGTGCGCGCCGGAAAGAACTGCCCTGACTACGAATTTCCCGGCCGAGGAAACCGGGAAATCGCGGTGAAGAGCGCAGCCTCGATCAGGGAACGATCAGCGTTCCAATGCCGTGCTCGGTGAAGATCTCGAGCAGGACGGAATGGGCGGTCTTGCCGTTCAGGATGACGACGCCCTGGACGCCGGCCTTGATCGCGTCGATGCAGGTCTCGACCTTCGGGATCATGCCGCCGGAAATCGTGCCGTCGGCGATCAGCGCATGCGCTTCGGCGACGGAAAGCTCCTTGATCATCTGGCCATTCTTGTCGAGAACGCCGGGCACGTCGGTCAGGAACAGCAGGCGGGTGGCGTTCAGCGCCCCGGCAATGGCGCCGGCGAACGTGTCGGCGTTGATATTATAGGTCGCGCCGTCGCGGCCGGGGGCGACCGGGGCGATGACCGGGATCATTTCCGAGCGGGCAAGCAGATCGAGCAGGGTGCGGTCGACCTCGACCACCTCGCCGACGAAACCGAGATCGAGCACGCGCTCGATGTTGGAATCCGGATCCTTGATGGTCTTGCGCGCCTTTTCGGCGAAGACCATGTTGCCGTCCTTGCCGCAAAGGCCGATCGCCCATTCGCCGGTCTGGTTGATGAGCGCGACGATTTCCTTGTTGATCGAGCCGGCGAGCACCATCTCGACGATCTCGACCGTCTTCTGGTCGGTGACGCGCAGCCCGCCTTCGAACTTCGATTCAATGCCCATCTTGTTCAGCATGGCGCCGATCTGCGGACCGCCGCCGTGAACGACGATCGGGTTGACGCCCGACTGCTTCAGAAGCGCGATATCACTGGCAAAGGCCTTGCCGAGTTCGGGATTGCCCATGGCGTGACCGCCATATTTCACGACGATCGTCTTGTTTTCATAACGCTGCATGAAGGGCAGCGCCTGGGCGAGAAGACGTGCCTGGATTTCGCTTTCGGACTCGTTCATGGGGGTCCCCCGCAGGAATTGATCGCGGCCTTTTATCGTAACTTTCCGACAGAGGGAATAATCCAGAACGCAATAGTTTTTCGTATGTGGCACCAAGGTCGAGAGTTCGGCCCGGCCGTACGGCCCAAGCACGATATGAGGAACGGCATGCAAGGCGATGAGATCAAGGACCTGATCGGCCGCGTCGCGCTCGGCGACCGCACGGCATTCGCTGCCCTCTACAACCAGACCGCACCGAAACTTTTGGCAATCTGCCTGCGTATCTTGAAGGACCGCGGGGAAGCCGAGGAAGCGCTGCAGGACGTCTATATCAGCATCTGGCAACGCGCCCGCAGCTTCCAGGCGACCTCGGGCTCATCCTCGGCGTGGCTTTCGGCAATTGCCCGCAACCGGTCGATCGATCTGCTGCGCGCGCGCAAGCCCATCACCGACGAACTCGATAGCGCTTACGATCTTGCCGATTCCGCCCCCGACCCGGAAAGGCAGACAGTGACGAAGGATGAAGGAAGGCGGATTGACACCTGCATGGAAGAGTTGGAAGCTGATCGTGCGGTCGCGGTGAAACGGGCTTATGTCGAAGGGCTGAGCTATCAGGAACTGTCCGATCAGTTCGGAGTTCCGCTGAACACGATGCGGACCTGGCTCAGGCGAAGCCTCTTGAAACTGAGAGAGTGCATGGAACGATGACATCGCCCGACAAAAGCAAGGGAGACCGCTCCCGAGACGAAGTTCTCGCCGGCGAGTACGTGTTAGGCGTCCTGTCGCTGCAGGATCGCCGGGTGGTGGAAGAGCGCATGCGCCACGATCGCCCATTTGCGGCGATCGTCAGCCGTTGGGAAGCCAATCTCTCCGCCTTCAACGACGAATATGACGGCGTTGCGCCGAACCGCGAAACCTTCAAGCAGATCGAGTCTCGGCTGTTCGGCGATTCTGGCAAGCCCGCATCCTTCTCGCAAGGACTGTGGAATTCTGCGGTTTTTTGGCGCTCGCTTGCCTTCGCCTGCATCGTCGTCGCCGTCAGCGCCGTCATCTTCGCCTCCGGCGTTGTGCCGCAGCCCGAGGGGCCGGCACCACTGGTGGCCGAGCTTTCGGGTGAAAACAACGCGGTCAATCTCCGCGCCTCCTACGAGATCCAGAGCGGTCGGCTGAAGATCGTGCCGGTTGCTGCCGGCAAGCCGGAGGAGAAATCGCTGGAGCTTTGGCTCGTGCCGGGCAGCGGCCTACCGAGGTCGCTCGGCGTCTTCCAGCCCGGTGAAAGCGGTGAGCTCGTCATTCCCGCCGAACTGCGCAACCATGTCACGGATGGCGCAACGCTTGCCGTCAGCCTCGAACCCTTCGGCGGCTCGCCGACCGGACAGGCAACCGGCCCGATCGTTGCAAGCGGCACGGTGCACCGGCCATAAACAGGCGCCGGCCGCAAAATCATTTTCTCCTGTCTGAAACTCTTCGGCGCGGACCTCCGTAGTTCGACATATCCGGACGACGCTCGGGCATAAAGCCCCGCGGATGGTGTCCGGTGAGGAGAAAATCATGATCAAGTCCCTAGTGCGCGGTTTCGCGATCGCCGCCGTCCTTTCCGCTGCCGCCTTTGCCGCCGCCAAGAACCCGATCGTTGGCGGCGCGGCGATGTTCGACAGCAAGAACATCATCGAAAACGCCATGAATTCCGAGGATCACACGACGCTGGTTGCTGCCGTCAAGGCCGCCGGCCTCGTCGGCACACTCGAGGGCAAAGGCCCCTTCACCGTCTTTGCGCCGACCAATGAAGCTTTCGCGGCGCTGCCGAAAGGTACGGTCGAGACGCTGTTGAAGCCGGAGAACAGGGGGACGCTGACCAAGGTCCTGACCTGCCATGTCGTGGCTGCCGAAGCGATGGCCAAGACCGTCGCAAAGATGATCAAGGCGGATGGCGGCGAACACGACATCAAAACAGTCGGCGGCTGCGTGATCAAAGCCCGGGAAGATATGGGCAAGATCACCCTGACCGACGAAAACGGCGATGTCGCGCATGTGACGATCGCCGACGTTAAACAGTCGAACGGCGTCATCCACGTCGTTGACAAGGTGTTGCTGCCGAAGATGTAACTGTGTGTATCGGCAGAGGGCGCGCTCTTCGGGCGCGCCCCAAACCAACTGCGAACGGTGCCCGGCGTCTAGCGTTTCCGTGAATGGGGCGCCGGCGCCACTGACACGGTTATTGGGCCGCTTCGATCCTTGGGAAAACGAGCGAGACACTCATGCCGGTGCCGGGGGAAGAGCTGACTTCGACCTCGGCGTGCGCGTTCTGCTTCAGGGACTGGATGATCATGGCGCTCAGTTTTCCGGGGTTCGGCCAGGCTGCATCCTGAGGAAGACCGACCCCATTATCGGCGACGGTGATCCTGCATCCGGTGTCACTGACGACACAGCGCAGCGTGATCTCTCCGCCATCCCGCCCTACGAAGGCATGCTTGAATGTATTGGTCAGCAACTCGTTGATAACGAGACCGGCAGGCATCGCCACGTTCACAGAAACCGGCCAGGTGTCCACCTTCATGTCGAGCCGGATGCCTTCCACAGCGTGGGCGGCCATGACCGAGGCGGCGATCTGGCTCACATAGCTGCCGAGATCGATCGTCGCGCCCTTCTCTTCGTCCGACAGTGCACGGTAGAGCAGGGCCAAGGCTTCGATCCGACCCGCAAGACGTGCAAACCGCTCGCTCTCCTCGTTCTTTTGAGCATTACGCGCTTCCATTCGGATCAGCGCCGTTATCATCTGCAGATTGTTCTTCACACGATGCTGAAGTTCTCGAAGAAGGACATCCTTCTCGGCCAGCAGCTCGCCGAAGCTCTGGTCCCCCGTCACCTCATTGCGGGCAGCAAAGGCGACCAGACGAAAAAGCGGGATGTCATCATCGTTGACGATCGTGTTCGACCACACGTCGATAATCATATTGCTTTCGGCTTCTGCCACCAGCGAGAAGGCGCCAATATATTCCTCCGCCGTGGTCACAGCGGCTGTAAGCGTTGCCTCGCCGGAGACTGCAGTGCAATTCACCTCGATGTCCGACCAGCGCTTTCCCTCCACCTGTGTGGCGGTCAGCCCTGTCAGCCGTTCGAATTCGAGGTTGACGTAAACTAGCTTCTCAACGGTGGCGAGCTCGGAGACCGCCACTGCAAACGGAACATGATCGAGAAAGTGTCGAAACCGGTCGTCGTCGAGGGCTTCGGCAAGATGGGGCAGGTTGCCGACGCCGTCTGGCGAAAGGGCTTCGTCTTTGCTGTCAGTCATGGATGATTTCTCGCGGACGCCGCTGCTCTTCCAACAGCATGAGATCAAGCGTTGCTGCAAAAACTGCGATGGCGCAAGCACAATCGATGCCGCAGGTCCAATCGACCGGTTTCCAAATGCGGCTGTCGGGGATCTCGAAACTGTCGTGAACGCGACGTCGACATGACTGTTGGCAGGTCCTCTGTTGGCCGCAAGGTCATGCGTCAGCGTCAGTCGCGGGCTTACGCCCGGTCATAGGTGAATGAGGTCAGCAGCGTGGTGACAAAATTGCTGGCCCTTTCTTTGACCAGTAGTTCGGTCCATTCATCCGTCCCGCGCAGCCGCAAATCCGTGTAAATACTGTTCACGGCTGCCTCTTCTATGCGCTTGATATGGGACTTGAACGACGCCTCGCCGCCGCCATGATACATATCTCGGATAACCATGCGCAAAATCTCCTGGATGGCTATCTGCCATGCCGTATTGATCGACTGAAGTTCCTTCGTATCCTCTGCCATTGCGGCGTCCTTTGGTACGAGTGAACTGTCAGCATGGCTCTGCCCGTGCCTGTCGACGCCCCCGTTGAACCCGCGAATGCTTCCTTTTGAAAGTGGCGTCGGGAGAGGGCGAAGCGGCGCGGTTCGTGCACGAGAAGATATTAGACGCAGCAACGGCATGCCACGTCTCCGGGCCACCTGCATCGGGCTCGATCGCGAACTTTTGCCCGTGATCAGCAGGCTTTGGCGCGTTTCGCAAGAAGAGCAGACATCGCCGAGGCGCGATCGTCGCGTTGCTTCGCAAGCCGTGCTTCCCGCAACCGCAGCGTCTTTGCCTGTTGCGACTGGGCGTCGGATTCCAGCTCTACCATCGCTTTATTCTTCGCGAAAACTGGGACTGGATGTTGCCGAAGGCGATCTCTGCCCGCTGGCGGGATTTGCTGTATGTTTCTGTCATTTCTTTTCCGATATTGAAGGCGCGACTGCGAGCGAAAACAATAAAGGCCAGGCAGAGTGCCCGGCCTTGAATGAATCGGTGCTTCCGGCAGTGCCAGTACATCCGTGGTCAACGGGAAGCAGATACCGATTTAAACATTCTGGAGATTGCAAGCGGACATCTTGCCCGACTTGTGGTCTCGCTCGAGATCGAAACCGATCTTCTGGCCCTCGACGAGTTCGCGCATTCCGGCGCGCTCGACGGCGGAGATATGAACGAAGGCGTCAACGCCGCCGTTGTCCGGCTGAATGAAGCCGAAGCCCTTGGTGGAGTTGAACCATTTAACTGTGCCAGTGGTCATGATGAACCCTTTCATGCAATATTGAGAAACCGCAAGGCGTTAAGGCGATGCGGATGGTGATAACGATTTTTGAAAGGAAGTTCGTTCAGGCCGCGGTGCTAATCGCGCGATAACCAAGCCAGCAAGCAAAATTCGGTAAGCGCTAAATAGGTCACCCAATCCGGATCGTCAACCTTTAGTTTTCCGGTTGACCACGAAATAAACTTTTAGCTGTTTTGGTGAGTCCAGCAGAGGTCAGGCCATTATTTCCAGTTTGCGATTCCGACCGTTTCGGCGATCGCCTGGCGTAGATCGTCGAGCCCGTCGCCCTTCTCGGACGAGGTGGACAGCACGAAGGGATAGGCGGCCGGCCGCTTGCGGATCTTTTCGGCTGTTTCGGAGAGCAGCTTCGGCACGGCCGGCGCCTTGATCTTGTCGGTCTTGGTCAGCACCAGCTGATAGGAGACGGCGGCCTTGTCGAGCAGGGTGAGCACGTCCTCGTCATTCTTCTTGATGCCGTGGCGGCTGTCGATCAGCACGTAGACGCGCTTCAGCGTCGCGCGGCCGCGCAGGTAATCGAACACAAGTTTGGTCCACTTGTCGACCTGCTCCTTCGGCGCCTGCGCGTAGCCATAACCCGGCATGTCGACGATCGCCATCGGCGGCAGGTCGCCGCCTTCGCCGGAATAGCCGTCCGGGACGAAATAGTTGAGCTCCTGCGTGCGCCCCGGCGTGTTCGAGGTGCGCGCCAGGCCCTTCTGGCCGACCAGCGCATTGATCAGCGACGATTTGCCGACATTCGAACGGCCGGCAAAGGCCACTTCCGACGGCCCCTCCGGCGGCAAGAAGGTGAGCGACGGGACACCGCGGATGAAGATCCAGGGGTGGCCGAAGAGCGGCTTTTCGGTTTCGGGCATGCGGGCTCGGCAATCCTAGGGTTCGGTCTTCTGTCGGCTTCGTGGTTTTACGGACGGATGTCAAGCTTTCAGGCGGCCCGCGTCGCCTTTCGCGGGCCGGTCGGAAATGAAAAGCCCCGCCGGAGCGGGGCTTGAGAGCATCATTTCGATGGCGCCGGTTTTCGTCGGAACAGGCCCTTGAGATTGTCGAAGAGTTCGATCCTGACGCCATGGCGCCTCATGATCACCGACTGCTGCAGCACCGAGAGCGTGTTGTTCCAGGCCCAGTAGATGACGAGGCCGGCCGGGAAGCTCGCCAGCATGAAGGTGAATACCAGCGGCATCCAGTTGAAGATCATCGCCTGTGTCGGATCGGGCGGCGTCGGGTTCATGCGCATCTGCACGAACATGGTGATGCCCATGATCAGCGGCCAGACGCCGAGATGCAGCAGTGCCGGCGCTTCGAAGGGCAGCAGGCCGAACAGATTGAAGATCGTCGTCGGATCCGGCGCCGAAAGGTCCTGGATCCAGCCGAAGAACGGTGCATGCCGCATCTCGATGGTGATGTAGATCACCTTGTAAAGCGAGAAGAAGATCGGGATCTGCAGCGCCACCGGCCAGCAGCCGGCGATCGGATTGATCTTCTCTTCCTTGTAGAGCTGCATCATCGCCTGCTGCAGCCCCATGCGGTCGTCGCCGAATTTCGTCTTCAGCTCTTCCATCTTCGGCTGGACGCGCTTCATGTTCGCCATCGACGCATATTGCTTGCTGGCGAGCGGGAAGAACACCAGCTTGACGACGATGGTCGTGCACAGGATCGCCACGCCGAAATTGCCGAAGAAGCGGAAGAAGAAGTCCATCAGCTTGAACATCGGCTTGGTGATGAAATAGAACCAGCCCCAGTCGATCAGGCGATCGAACTTCGGGATCGAATAGGACGCTTCGTAGCCGTCGATGACGGGCACTTCCTTGGCGCCAGCGAAGACGAGGTTCTTGACCTCGACCGATTGGCCCGGCGCGACGGTGAAGGCATCGTCCTTGTAGTCGGCCTGATAGCGCGGCTGGCCGTCGGCGAAATGCGAGAAGCGCGCTTCATAGGCCGACGCCTGCGGCGGAACGATCGTCGCCGCCCAGTATTTATCGGTGATGCCGAGCCAGCCGCCGGTGGACTTGGCCGGCTGCACGGCTTCCTCCTCGACGGCGCTGTATTTGGTTTCGATAAGGCCGTCATCGCCGATGACGCCGATGAAGCCTTCATGGAGAACGTAGACCGACGGCGTCGTCGGCTTGTTGTAGCGCGTGACCCGGCCGTAGGAGGAAAGCGAGGCGGGCGCCTGGCCGGCATTCTCGATCTTGTCGGTGACGCTGAACATATAGCGGTCGTCGACGGAGATGGTGCGGGTAAAGGTCAGGCCCTTATCATTGGTGTAGGAGAGTGTCACCGGCGTCTTTTCGGTGAGCTTGGCGCCCTCAGGTGCCGTCCAGAGGGTCGTCGGACCCGGAACTGCGCCCGTCGCGTCGCTGCCGATATAGCCGAGTTCGGTGAAATAGCCGTCCTTGGTTTCCGCCGGGCTGAACAACGTGATGATCGGGCTCGAGTCGTCGACGGTCTCGTGATAGCCCTTGAGCTTCAGATCGTCGAGGCGGGCGCCGGCAAGGTTGATCGAGCCGGAAAGCGCAGGAGTATCGATGGCAACGCGCGGCGTTTTAGCCAGCGCCTGCTCGAGCGTCGCCGTCGCGGCCGCCTGGCCGGAAGGTGCCGAACCGCTTGTCTGGGCCGGAGCCTGGCCGCCTGCGGGCTGCTGCACCTGCTCGGTCTGCTGCTGCGCTTTCTGGGCTTCCTGTGCCTTGCGCTGGGCCTCGATGCGCGGATTCATATAGAGAAACTGCCAGCCGAGGACGATCAGCACCGAGAGGGCGATCGCAATGAAGTAATTGCGGTTGTTTTCCATCATACGTTCCTGGGGCGCCCGTCTCCGGAGCGCCGGTGTTTCGGCCTGGTTTCCACGCGAAGCCTCAGCTCCGCGGCCAATTCCTGGAAGGACGCCTTAAGCACGTCCCTGCGCGCGACAACCACATAGTCGTGTCCGGGCTGCATTGCAAACCCCGCATGAAGCCGCACTGCCTCTTTCAGGCGGCGGCGCATGCGGTTCCGTTCGACCGCGTTGCCATGTTTTTTGGTGACTGTAAAACCGACGCGGGCTTGGCTGTCGGGTTCCCTCCGGTCGAGAACTTCGAGGAGGAAGAGGCCGCCGCGGCGTTTTTCGCCTTCGCGGACAGCAAGAAACTGCGGGCGGCTTTTCAGCCGCCCGACAGTGTATTTCTGTTCTTTGGTCGTCAATTCGCCCGCCATCTCTTCTCGGGCAACCCGGCCTTAAGCCGAAAGACGCTTGCGGCCCTGCGCGCGGCGGGCAGCGATGACCTTGCGGCCACCCTTCGTGGACATGCGCGCACGGAAGCCGTGGCGACGCTTGCGAACAAGCTTGGATGGTTGGTAGGTACGCTTCATTTATTTAAACACCGCGGAGTGCGGCCCTTCTTGAATTTGCATGATGCAAGGAGCGTTGTTTTTCGAACGGGCGGGCCATGAAAGGCTTTAATGACCGGACGTGCGGCGGCTTATACGGATGAAGCCCGCCAAAGTCAATTATACCGGATAATTTCACTTGCGCAGCCGGCGCCGACTGCGCTTTTCGCATTGTGGTGTTAATAAATACGCGCCGCTCCGAGAAGTTGTACTTCGCTCCCAGATCAGCTCGATTCCCTGAGTTTTCAATAGTTTGAAGCCGCATGGGATGGCTGGATCGGCAATATTTCCGGCGCATAATCGTAAATACTGGAAATCTAACTTTAATCAATTTGGCCGATATTCAGCGCATCGGCTGGGGGAGTTGCTTTCCAGGCTGTGATGTAGCTAGGAGGCATTGCATTTGAAGATCCGCGGGAAAATTAATCTGCTGGTGTGCGTGATGGGCGCGGTGGCGCTTCTGATCGGCGCAACGGCACTGTCCGCCATGCATGAATACAGCCGCAATCTCACGGCGTACGAGCACGCCGCCGCCCGCGCCTATGCCGGCGAACGCCTCAACCGTTTCGTCACGGCCGTCGTCATGGAATCGCGCGGTATTTACGCGGCCAAGTCGATCAAGGATACGCCGAACTTCGCCAAGGGCCTGATGGCCGGCCTCGACGAAATCGACAAGGTCATCGCCGGCTGGGCGCCGCTCGTACCCGAGGCCGAAAAGGAGAGTTTCGCCAAGCTGGTCGCGCGCGCCGCCGAATTCCGCACCTTCCGCACGGAAACGGCCCGCCTCGGCACCGAGGTCGGCCCCGAGGCCGCCAGCGCCCAGGGCAACAACGAGGCGAATCGCGCCAACCGCAAGGCATTCCAGGCCGAGATCGACGCAGTGGTCGCCACCGACAAGGCAGCGCTTCAGGCCGTCACTGACGAGATCGAGAGCTTCCGTTCCTGGGTCTTGATGCTCGTCCTCGGCATCACCGGCATCGGCATCGCGGTCGGCATCGGCATGGGCTTTTATATCGGCACCAGCCATCTCAGCCGTCCGATCAAGCGCGTCACCCAGGCGATCAAGGAGGTCGCCGACGGCAATTTCGAGGCCGAGGTTCCCTTTGCCGGCCGCAAGGACGAAATCGGAGAGATGGCCGCCGCGGTCGCGGTCTTCAAGGAGAACGGCCTTGCCGTCAAGCGCCTGAACGCCCAGGAAGCCGCGATGCGCGCCAAGAGCGACGATCTGCAGTCCAGCATGTCGGTCGTCGTCGCCGCGGCTGCGGCAGGCGATTTCAGCCACCGCATCGACAAGGATTATCAGGACGAGAACCTCAACCAGTTCGCCGGCAACATCAACACGCTGCTGTCGAGCGTCGATGCCGGCATCGGCGAGACCCGCCGCGTCATCGCAAGCCTTGCCGAAGGCGATCTCACCCAGACGATGAACGGCAGCTTCCAGGGCGCCTTCGCCGAGTTGCAGCAGAATGTCAACAACAGCTTCGTCACCCTGCAGGCGACGATGCGCGAAGTGCGCGAGACGACGGAAGCGATGAACGGCAACACCGCCGAGCTGCGCAATGCCAGCGATGACCTGTCGAAGCGCACCGAACAGCAGGCGGCCGCCCTCGAACAGACCTCCGCGGCGCTCGACGAAATCACCGCGGTCGTGCAGAATTCCACCGAGCGGGCGCATGAAGCGACCGTCATGGTGTCCGAAGCCAAGGAAAATGCCGGCCGCTCCGGCGTCGTCGTGCGCAATGCCGTCGAGGCCATGGGCCGCATCGAGCAGGCCTCGCGCGAGATCAGCCAGATCATCAACGTCATCGACGAGATCGCCTTCCAGACCAATCTTCTGGCGCTGAATGCCGGTGTCGAAGCGGCGCGCGCCGGTGAGGCCGGCAAGGGTTTTGCCGTGGTCGCCCAGGAAGTGCGGGAACTTGCCCAGCGCTCGGCAACGGCCGCCAAGGACATCAAGGCGCTGATCACCAAGTCGGGCGACGAGGTGCAGGTCGGCGTCAAGCTCGTCCAGGCGACCGGCGAGGCGCTTTCTGAAATCGGCACTCGCGTCATCGCCATCAACGATCACATCCATTCGATCGCCACCGCCGCTGTCGAGCAGTCGACCGGCCTCAAGGAGGTCAACACCGCCGTCAACCAGATGGATCAGGTGACGCAGCAGAATGCCGCGATGGTGGAGGAAACGTCCGCCGCCACCCACAGGCTTTCGGCCGAAGCCAACGGGCTGGTGCACCTCATCGCCCGCTTCAAGCTGTCGGATGGGGCAGCACCCGTGGCGCTCGTCCGCAACGAGCCGCACCGGCAGCCAGTCGCCTCGCCCGCCCGCCGGGCGATCGCCAAGGTCGCCCGCGCCTTCGGCGGCGGCGCCGCCCCTGCCGAACAGAGCTGGGAAGAATTCTAATCTCTATCAGATCACGCATCTTCGAGCGCCGCCTTCGGGCGGCGCTAGTTTTTTCTGCCCGGTCCGTGCCAGCAAAGACCCCGCCCCGAACCCCTCCCCACAAGGGGGAGGGGCTTAACTCGTCCGCACCGGCGCTTCCCACTTCGTCGTTTCATCCGCGGAAAGGCTGATATTTGCTGCGCGGGCGGCGCCGCAAGTTAGTCCCTCCCCCTGTGGGGAGGGGTCGGGGAGGCGCCTGCCTCCTCTCGGATGCACGTTTCTTGTGGCGACATGACGCTGATCGCAAAGATTTGAAAGCGGAGGCTGTTGGTCTAATATAAGGCTCCAACGATGAGGGCGGCTGCATGCCGCTGATCGGGCGAGACTCACATGCCGGTTCGAAACCAGGGCAATGATCCTTCGGCAGATATCCCGGCGGCCGGCGAGGCCGCCAAGGGACGGTGCCCGTCTGTCGGCATGTTCGGCGGATTGTCCGGCAAGCTGCTCTGGCTTACCGTCGTCTTCATCATGCTCGCCGAAATCCTGATCTTCTTTCCCTCGGTCGCCAGCATGCGCATGCGCTGGCTGCAGGACAGGCTGAACACGGCCGCCGCCGCCGCCATCGTCATCGATGGGCTGCAGCCGATCGAGCTGCCGCGGGCGCTTCAGAAGGAGACGCTCGAGGCGACCGGCACCAAGGCGATCGTGCTGCGGAAGGAAGGCACCTCACGGCTCCTGGCGACAACAGACATGCCGGCGTCGGTCGACGAATCCTATGATCTGACCGACGTGCCGCCGCTGACGTCGATCCGCGACGCGCTCGACACTCTGATCTTCGGCGGCAGCCGCATTATCCGTGTCTATGGTCCTGTCGGCGAAACCAAGGTCGGCGTCGAGGTGGTGATGAAGGACCGGCCGTTACGCACGGCGATGTTCGCCTATTCACGCAACGTGCTGCTGCTGTCGGTGCTGATCTCGCTGTTCACGGCGACGCTGATCTTCTTTGCGATCAACCGCCTCCTTATCGGCCCGATCCGCCGGCTGACCGGCAGCATGCAGCAGTTCTCCTCCGATCCCGAAAACCCCGCCCATATCTATATCGGCGACGGCGGCCGCGACGAGCTGGCGGTGGCCGGCCGCAATCTCACATCGATGCAGATGGAGCTGCAGAAGACGCTGAAGCAGCAGAAGAACCTGGCAGCGCTCGGGCTTGCCGTTTCCAAGATCAATCACGACATGCGCAATATCCTGGCTTCCGCGCAGCTGATGTCGGACCGGCTGGTCGATGTCGATGATCCAATGGTCAAGAGCTTCGCGCCGAAGCTGTTGCGCACCATCGACCGGGCGGTCGGTTATACCACCGAGGTGCTGTCCTACGGCAAGGCGAGCGAATCCGCCCCGCGCCGCCGCCATGTCCGGCTGCTGGAGCTGACCCAGGATGTCAAGGACATGCTGGCGATCGACCCGCAAAGCGGCATCGAATTCATCGAGCAGTTCGCTGCCGATCTCGAGGTCGATGCCGATGGCGAACAGCTCTTCCGGGTCATTCACAACCTCTGCCGCAACGCCCTGCAGGCGCTGACTGCGCCGGGCGAGGGCGGCCCGGGCGCTGTCAGGCGCATCACCGTCTCCGCCCAGCGCGTCGGCAGCGTCGTCAGCATCACCGTGGACGATACCGGACCCGGCATGCCGCTGAAGGCGCGCCAGAACCTCTTTGCCGCCTTCCGCGGTTCGGCCCGTTCCGGCGGCACCGGTCTCGGCCTCACCATTGCCCGCGAGCTGGTGCTCGCCCATGGCGGCACCATCGCGCTTGTGGAAAAACCAACGGTCGGCACCCAGTTCCGCATCGAAATCCCCGATCGCCCGGTCTCGCTGGACGATTACCGCAACCGGACGCACAGCGAGAAGTGAGGGAATTTCACCCGCCGTGGCCGCAAACAAGCAAACGCGCGATTTTTTCAGAAATGCTCTTGCATTGTCGGAAAGGACCCTTTAGAGGATCGCCCACGCAAGCGGTACCGCCGCTTCTGCCACGCACCCGTAGCTCAGCTGGATAGAGCACCAGACTACGAATCTGGGGGTCAGGAGTTCGAATCTCTTCGGGTGCGCCATTTTCTTTTCATCATCTGAAATTCCGCACGGCTCCTGAATCGGCAACGTCATCTGGCGTCTCTCCGCCGGGTCGCGACCAGATGCTGGCGCTCTTCCGGTCCCTGCGGAGGAGGTGTGCCCGGTGACCGATGTGGGCGGAGGGAGTTTGTCGTGACAATCTCAGACTTATTGACGGTCTCCAACCGACATCAATTTCCCTTGCCAGATTTTCAGAACGGCGATGAAATCAGGTTCCCCCCCGCGCTTTGGCGTCGGCATTGCTTGATCGGTTTACAAAATCGGGAGACGCCGTCTTCGATCCCTTTGTGGGCTTGGGAACGACTTTCTTTGTCTGCGAGCAGAGCGGCAGGATCCCCTATGGGATAGAAGCCGACCGGCAGAGATATGAATGGGTCAAGCAACGCATCGCGACAAAGCATCATCTGGTCTGCGGTGATAGCGCAGAGCTGGCAGCTTTCGATTTTCCCGAGATGGATTTCTGCATCACATCGCCGCCATACATGCCCGATTGGCACAAATGGAACCCGCTCTATAACGGGGACCCGGATTATGACGGCTATGACGTCTATCTGAAAAGAATGCAGGAAATATACGGCCGATTCTGCAAACGCATGAAGACGAAGGCTTACCTCGTCGTTCAGGCCGGCAATCTGACCAGCGAACAATTCTCCCCCCTTGTCTGGGATCTGGGAAGAGCTTTGTCAGAGGTGATGACGCTTGAAGGCGAAATCATGGTGAATTGGTCTGATGCAGTGAAAGGCGGCAGCCGATTCACCCAGTGCCTCGTGTTCAGGAATACGTGCGGATAACAAACTTGCCGCCACGGGAACCCCAGTGACGGCCCCAAGGCAGTGAAGCGAAACTATTGAGCGGTCGGGAAGTCTCTCTCAAAGGCTTCCCTTTCTCTCTTCCCGAACGCGGATGAGTAATAGCCACTGCAGATCAGATAAGAGCACTTATCCGGATTGCCCATTTGCCAACCCGGCAGGCAGGTTACGACTCGCTGGAATTGTTCGTTGCAAAGGCCGTGGTTTGCCAAGAGCCGCGGCTCGTTTCCGAAATACGCGCTTATGGCTTTCTGGCGAGTCCATGCAGGAACGACTTTCCAATCAGCGTCGCCGCCCTCAGCACTAACATTGCCGGTCGCACAGAGCGACCAGTTGGAAATTACGATCGGCTGATCGCAGGCAAAAGTCTGGGCGGCGCTTCCCAGCAAGATTGAAACCAGTACCAACAGCCGCTGGTCATAGATCATCGCGCCCTTCTCCCTCATGCCGAACTTTCGCATCGTGGCCTCCAACCGTGTGCAACTACCATCGCCGGTCTAACGGGATCAGGTGACATCGAAACGACTAAGATTATTTTCCTAGTTCATGAAACGTTCTAACGCTAGATTGCCGGCCGTTGCAACCATGGAATGTTGAATGTCGAAGAATATTGTTGTGATTGGCGATGTCGCCGCTTGGGCCGGTCGTTCCCTCCGCGGGCGTGAAAAAACGGGTTCTTCCGGCGTTTCCCGCAAGGACGGGCTGGCCGCCGAGGCGAGGGTCTGATGGCGGAATTCAGCCCTCGTGACAGGAGCCGCACCAGTGCAGGCAAGACGCGGTCCCTCGTGCGCAAACATACAGCGCCGCCGAGCGGGAGTGATGACGGCAGCCTTCGCTGGCAGTGGTTGACGATCCAGCTGCTGGAATCGCCGGCGTTCACGTCACTGAGCGCGAATGCCAGCCGCGCCTTCTTTCGGATCATCATCGAGCACACCGCGCACGCCGCCCTGGCAAATGGCAGGCTTATCGTGACCCATCCGCAGTTCGTCTCCTACGGCGTCACCGGCGAATATGTGGCCGATGCCCTCGACGAACTGGAATATAAGGGCCTTGTCAAAGTTCGCCGCGGCCGGGCGGGCAGCGGTGTCGCGCATCCGAACCTCTTCACGCTGACGTTTGTCGGTGACCATGAAGGCGCACCGCCCACGAATGATTGGAGGCGATGCACGACGGAAAGGTGCCGGAAGTGGTCCGAGATCGACCGCAAGCTTGCCGCCGAAAAACGCGGGCGGGTCGGCCGAAAGAAAAAAACGCCACTTCGGGATCCCGAAATTCCCCCGCTTCGGGATCCCGAAATTCGCCGCGCCTCGTGAGCGCTCGGGGCGTGGGAAGAGGCAATGATTTCAATGTCGCAACCAATTTCGGGATTCCGCAGTGCTATATAGATTCTGGTGAGGAAATCCTCAGGGGCCCGCAATATCAAACCATGGGCTCGTCGAGCAGTTGCCTGCCGTTGGCATGCCTAGTTTCGCGCAACCTTGCTGGTGTATTCGCGAGCGTGATGATGTTTGACGCGCTTTCGGCCGGAGGAATGCATGGCGATGGGAATTTTTCGGGCTCTGGGCGCGGCGGCGATGATAGCGGTTCTTTCCGGCTGCGTCGATCACGCCAACCACCCGGTGCTGCTGGCCGTCGGCGTGCCGGTCAATCCGCCGGCCGTTGCACACGGCCTCTGCATGACCGACGGCAATGCCATGTATGACGAGGCGAAGCGCCAATATGAGCTGCGCGCGCAGCTGACCGGATATGCGCAGGCCGATGCGTTGGAAGCGGAAACGATTGCTCGCGCCGCCGCCCATCGGCAATATGTCGCCTGCCTCTCCGGCCAAGGCTACCGCACATTATACGCGAATTGAGAACAGAGAATTCGTGTTTCCTGGCCAGCGCTGCCGGCGCCCTTCGCCGGATTGCGACTTTTCACAATTTTTCGCGGGAAGGTCACGCCAGATCGCCTGCAATCACGAGTTTTGGAAATCGCGCGTGGTCGCGGAACCCCGCCGGTCGCAAAGGCATCTTCGCAGGGTAAATCCATGAAGGAGGGTTTATCATGAAGATATTCAGTCCTATCCCTTTGACCAGCGCCCTTGGCACTCGTGTCGCCATGGCGGCGATCGTTCCGGCTGAGGCTGCACCCCTTCCCACGCTTCGGCCGGCCATCGTCTCGGAGGTGAAAGACGTGCAATATAAGGCACATGCCGGCACCTGGCACGGCTATTGGGGCTTTGCCACGGAACGTGCCGGCACCCGACGCCATTCCGATGGCTATTGGTATCCGCTGGGCCGCCTTCGGCGTTGAAGCCGGCACGACTGGCGCGATCAGTCACCAGCCCGTCAACAGGCTGGCGGCTCCAACAATGTGCAACCCTACGTTTTCCGGATTGATCGATCCCGGCAGCATGCCCTGCGATAACGGCTATTGAGCCGGCAAAGGAAAGAGGCGACGACGAGCCGCCCTTTTCTCGCTCGGGGCGCCGCTCACATGTTCGTGACCCCTGTTGCGGGCGGTAGTATGTGACAGATCCGCTTCCTAACTCCTCGGCGTAAATTCCCTGAAATCCTCCCAAGGAGACGATCATGATCACGACATTCAAGAGCGGCCTGGCGGCGGCGGCCCTCGGCGCAATGTTCGGCCTTTCCTCGTTCTCGGCCGAAGCGGCTCCCCTCCAGTCGAGTGCGACGGAGCAGGGCGCGGTCAAGCAGCCGGTTGCCCAGGAAGAAACCCAGGTGCAGCGCGACAGGCGCACCACTGGTTCCATCGGCGAGCGCGGCCCTAATACCATGGCTTCACCCTACATGATGAACCCGAAGAAGCCGCTGAACATGGGTTGCAAGCTCGGCTTCAACCCGACAAGCAGCTCCAGCTGCAACTATTGAGGCTTCGCGATCGGGCTGAGGGGCGGCTTCCGGGCCGCCCTTTCCATGTGGACGGTGGCCGGAACGGCGCCAGCCATTCGCGCGAGCACCCGCCATGTCATTGATGGCAAAAAGCCATGGCGCAAACAGGCCGGACGCCGATTAAAAAAAATCGTCGCAAACGCCGGCTCACACAGGCGATTGACGTCTCTGCCTTGGAATTGCCATGCTGGCCGCGATGGTCGCATTGATACTCAATTGAATTTCAGACAGGTGGAACAGTCATGACCGCAAAGGCTGCATGCTCCGACTTCCTGCATTTTTTCCGCTCCTGGGTCAGCAACCCGCTTCGGGTGGCCGCCATCGCGCCGTCTGGCGACTCCCTGGCCAGGATCATGACCAGCGAAATTGCCGCACTTGATGGGCCGATCATCGAGCTCGGCCCGGGCACCGGCGTGTTCACCCGGGCGCTGCTCGCCCGCGGCGTCAGCGAGGCGGATCTCACCCTGATCGAGTATGGGCCTGAATTTATCAACGCGCTGCAGGCGCGTTTCCCGGCGGCGCGCGTCTTGCAGATGGATGCCGCCCACCTTGCCCACGCCGATATTTTCAAGGACGAACCGGTCGGCGCCGTCATCAGCGGTCTGCCGCTTCTGTCGATGTCGCCGCGCAAGATCGCCTCGATCCTTGCCGGCGCCTTCACCTATATGCGGCCGGGCGGGGCGGTCTATCAGTTCACCTATGGCCCGCGCTGTCCGGTGCCGCGGCCGATCCTCGACCGGCTCGGCCTCAAGGCCGTGCGCATCGGCGGCACGGTGCGTAACCTGCCGCCGGCCTCCGTGTACCGGATTTCCCGCCGCAAGCCGCTGGAGCTTTCCCGCGAGCGCCTGCGATACCGCGACAGCGACGGCGAAATCGACGTCGCCGCCTTTTCCGGCGAAACGGGCGCCTGACGGCAGTCGTTACCATGGGAGCGCCGGCATCGCTTTGACGCCATGTTTACGGCGCCATCCCTGTTATGTCAGTGCCACCATCCTATATCTCAAGCGTCCGCGGCGACGGGCAGCTCACCACCATCTTGCCAGCGCCAGGGGCAGGGCGGACAGTCGCGCTTCGAAAGCCGCTTCCAGCCGATGCCACCGGGGGCTCGGCAGGGTTCCGCCGTCCCGCAGACTTCAAACCATTTTCATTGACCAAGAGAGGAAAGATCATGGCCAGTTACAACGCAGCCAAGTCAGGCACTTTCAGGATCGGCGGGGAGATCGAGGTCAATCGTCTCGGTTTCGGCGCCATGCGCGTCACCGGCAAGGGCATCTGGGGTGAGCCCGAAGATCACGCCGAATCCATCCGCACGCTGGAGCGCCTGCCGGAGCTTGGCGTCAATTTCATCGATACGGCCGATTCCTACGGTCCCGATGTCTCCGAATGGCTGATCAAGGAGGCGCTGCATCCCTATGGCGGCAAGTCCGTCGTGGCCACCAAGGGCGGCTTGACCCGACACGGCCCTGACATCTGGTTGCCGGTCGGCCGTCCCGAATATCTGATCCAGCAGGCGCATAAGAGCCTGCGCAATCTCGGGCTCGAACAGATCGATCTCTGGCAGCTTCACCGCATTGATCCGAAAGTCCCGGCCAGGGAACAGTTCGATGCGATCGGATCGCTGCTCGATGCCGGCCTTATCCGCCATGCAGGTTTGAGCGAAGTCTCCGTCGCCGATATCGAGGCCGCCTCGAAGCACTTCAAGGTCGCCACCGTCCAGAACCGCTACAATCTCGTCGATCGCACCAGCGAGGACGTGCTCGATTATTGCGCCAAGCACAATATCGGCTTCATCCCCTGGTACCCGCTGGCTGCCGGCGATCTCGCCAAGCCGGGCTCGCTGCTCGATACGATCGCCAGGAAGCACAATGCCGCGCCGAGCCAGATCGCGCTCGCCTGGGTGCTGAAGCGCAGCCCGGTGATGCTGCCGATCCCCGGCACCTCGAAGGTCAAGCACCTGGAAGAAAACGTCGCGGCCGTCGACATCACGCTCTCCGACGAGGAGTTTTCGGCGCTGGATGCTGAAGGCCGGAGAGTGTTCAAAGCGGCTTGAGGGGGCGACTGCCGCCGAAGAGAGTGCCCAGCCCAGACCCCTCCCCACAAGGGGAAGGGGCTAGGATGCCGTACCGCTTCACATAACGTCCATCATGCCAATCTGTAGAACGGGAACAGCCGGTAAGACTTTACTTTTGGTCGCGGCGGGTGCTGCGGCTAGCCCCTCCCCCTTGTGGGGAGGGGTCTTGAGCTGGGCGAACGATCGGCGATCAACGAGGCCTCATTTTTCAGCAGAATTTGACCACTTGGTCAAACATGCCGCAAAATGAGGCGTCGATTTGTTATTTTCAGGGCAAGCGTTGCACTGGACGCATTGCTGCATTGCGGTATTTTCGCTATTCCCGATCAAATGAATGGGCTATCACTATCTTCGTAAGCAGCGCACTCCTCCTCCCAGCGCTCTTACATCGGACTGACAACACTCCTCCTCCCAGTTGTCAGTCAGGATCAAGAGCCTGGCGCACCTCCTCCCGCGCCAGGCTCTTTTCTTTTTTCCCCCAAGTTTTCACCGCGGTTTGACTCGGCAGGCGTCGACGGACTATTTGAACTGGCGCCCACTGTCCGGTGCGCGCACCGGTTGGAGTTTGATCATGATCGGCAGATGGCGAGCCCCGCATCCGGCCCTGACAGGTCTTCTGGTAGCGCTGGTGCTCGCCGGCTGCGGCGGCAGGCCGGTCGGCGTCATGCAGGCGGCCGGCACCGTGCCGCCTGGGACCTCGAAGGTCGATCTGCTCGTGGCGACGACGCGGGCTGCCGATGACAATCCCGCCGTACTTTTCTCCGGCGAGCGCGGCACGGGGCTTGCCGTCAATGCCGTCGATGTCTCCATCCCGCCGGATGCCAATCGCAAGATCGGCCAGGTGCAATGGCCAAGGCGGCTGCCGGCCGACCCCTTACGCGATTTCGTCACCGTTTCCGTCGATCCGCTCGAGGGCGAGCGGGCGGGCGAGACCTGGCTGAAAACCCATATGCCGAAGAGCCGCCGCGTGCTCGTCTTCGTGCACGGCTTCAACAATCGCTACGAGGACGCCGTCTACCGCTTCGCCCAGATCGTCCATGATTCCCATGCCGACGTCGCCCCCGTCGTCTTCACCTGGCCCTCACGCGCCAGCATCTTCGATTACAATTACGACAAGGAAAGCACCAACTACTCCCGCGACGCGCTGGAGGAGCTGCTCACCCGAACCGCCGCCAATCCCGCCGTCAGCGATGTCACCATCATGGCGCATTCGATGGGCACCTGGCTCACCGTCGAAGCGCTCAGGCAGATGGCGATCCGCAACGGTCACGTGGCCTCCAAGATCAACAATGTCATTCTTGCTTCACCCGATCTCGATGTCGACGTCTTCGGCCGCCAGTTCGCAAGCCTCGGCAAGGACAGGCCGCATTTCACCATCTTCGTCTCGCAGGACGATCGTGCTTTGGCGCTGTCGCGGCGCATCTCCGGCAATATCGATCGGCTCGGCCAGATCGACCCCTCGGCCGAGCCTTATCGCAGCAAGCTCGAAGCGGCCGGCATCACCGTTCTCGATCTCACCAAGCTCAAGGGCGGCGACCGGCTGAACCATGGCAAATTCGCCGAAAGCCCCGAAGTCGTGAAGCTGATCGGCGACCGGCTGATTGCCGGTCAGACGATCACCGATTCCAATGTCGGTCTTGGCGAAGCGGTCGGCGCCGTGGCAATGGGCGCTGCCCAGACCGCCGGAAGTGCGGTCAGCGTCGCCGTCAGCACACCGATCGCCATCTTCGATCCGCGCACCCGCCGAAATTACGATGCCCAGCTGAAACGTCTCGGCCAGTCGATGGACAATACCGTCGGTTCGGTCGGCGACAGCGTCGGCGCCGGCCTGCCCGCAAGCCAGTGAAAATTTCGTAGGCAATCGCCGCTTATCTGATATATCAGGCTGGCGAAGCGGCGGTCCTGTCTGCCGTGCGGTTGGGTTGATGGCATGGCTGAAGAGACGAAGAAGAGGGTTGTTGTCGTCGGCGCGGGGGTGATCGGCGCCTCCATTGCTTTCGACTTGCAGCGACGTGGATTTCAAGTGACGCTGGTCGACAAGGGCGAGCCGGGACGCGGCACCTCTTTCGGCAATATGGCGAGCATCGCGCTCGATTTTGCCGCTGGGTCCGGCCCTTCGACCTGGAGGAAAATGCCCGGCTGGCTACTCGATCCCGAAGGCCCGGTCTGGCTGCGGCCCTCCTATGCGGCAAAAATGCTGCCCTGGTTCCTGCGCTTCCTCGCCGCCGGCCGCCCGTCGCGCCTCAGAGAAATCGAAGATGCCGGCATGAGCCTGTCGCAGCGCGCGCTCGGCGATTTCAGGGAGATGCTGCAGGCGATCGGCGCTCCCGAACTGATGACGGAGGAGGGGTGCCTGGCGATCTATGAGACCGAGGCTGAATTTGCCGCCGATCGCGGCCATCTCGCCATGATGCAGCGTTACGGGTTCGAATTCGAGGTGTTGAGCAACGGCGCCATCCAATATTATGAGCCGGCTCTTTCGCCTGTCATCGCCAAGGCCGTGCTGCTGCCCGACAACAAGTCGATCCGCGATCCCTATAGACTGGTGGTCAAACTGGCCGAGGCGGCCAAGGCCGCGGGCGCGGCCCTTGTCTCCAGCGCCGTCAGGAACATCGAGCGCAGGGGCGATGGCGCCGTCGTCGTCCTCCTGGACGATGGCCGCCGTCTCGAGGCCGATTCCGTCGTGCTCGCCGCCGGCGTCCACACCCGTTTTCTGGCCGCAAAGCTCGGCGAGCCGATCCCGCTCGAAACCGAGCGCGGCTATCACACGCAGATCATGAAGCCGGGCATCTCCATGCGCTATTCGGTGATCTGGCCGGCGCGCGCCTTCATGGTGACGCCGACGGCCGGCGGCATCCGCGTCGGCGGCAATGTCGAACTCGCCGGTCTCGATGCCGTACCGGACTTCCGCCGCCCGCGCGTGCTGGTGCGCCACGCCCAGCGCGCGCTTCCCGGGCTGAAACTCGAGGAGGCGACGGACTGGATGGGCCATCGCCCGGCGCTGCCCGATACGATCCCGATCGTTTCGCCGTCGTCAAAAATGCCGGGTGTTTTCTATGCGACCGGCCACGGCCATCTCGGCCTGACCTATGCCGCGACGACAGCGCGGCTGATCGGCGATATGGTGAGCGGCATTGAGCCGCCGGTCGACCTGACCCCGTTCCGCATCGACCGATACTGAAAGAGAACCGTTACTTCTGACCCGGAGTTTTCGATATGAGATGGAAGCGCACGATCCAGCTGCTGGATGTCCATGCCGAAGGCGAGATCGGCCGCGTCGCGATCGGCGGCGTGCCGAAGATCCCGGGCGAAACCATCGCCGCCCAGCTGCATTGGCTGAACACCGATCCGAAGGGCGACGAGCTGCGCCGCTTCCTGTGCCTGGAGCCGCGCGGCGCCCCGATCGGCTCGGTCAATCTGCTGCTGCCGGCGCGTCATCCGGAAGCGGACGCTGCCTTCATCATCCTGCAGCCCGACCAGGCTCATGCGAGCTCCGGCTCGAACTCGATCTGCGTGACGACAGCGCTGCTCGAAGCCGGCATCGTCGAGATGCAGGAGCCGGAGACGATCGTGACGCTGGAAACCGCAGCCGGCCTCGTCAAGGCGACGGCGACCTGCCGCGATGGGCGCTGCGAGAAGGTCAAGCTCACCATGGTGCCGTCCTTCGTGCATGAACTCGACGTCGAGATCGACACGCCGCATTGGGGCAAGATCAAAGCCGATCTGTGCTATGGCGGCATCTTCTATGCCCTCGTCGATGTCGGCCAGATCAATCTGACGATCGAGAAGGCCAATGCCGCCGGCCTCGTCCAGGCCGGCATGATTCTCAAGGAGCTGATCAACCGCGACATCAAGGTCGTCCATCCCCAAATCCCGGCAATTTCAGGCGTCGCCTATGTGATGTTCCGCGATACCGAGGCCGACGGCACGGTGCGCACCTGCACCACCATGTGGCCGGGCCGGGCCGACCGCTCGCCCTGCGGAACCGGCAATTCCGCCAACCTCGCCGCGCTGCATGCCAGGGGAAAGGCGAAGGTCGGCGACAGCTTCACCTCGAAATCGATCATCGGCTCGCAGTTCGAGGTCGGGCTGCAGGCGGTGACCGAGGTCGCCGGCCGTCCGGCAGTCATTCCCACCATCACCGGCCGCGGCTTCACCTTCGGCCTGACCCAGGTGGCGCTCGACCCCTTCGACCCGCATCCCGGCGGTTTCGCGCTCACCGACGTCTGGGGGCCATCGGCGGGGGAGATTTGAGCGTTCGGGGCAGGATGGAGGCGGGTCGCCGGATTTAGCTGGTGTCGCGGATATCGAAGCGGGCCACCCTGCCGTTCCGAAATCGAAACATGTGCCCGATGGTCTTATCCTCAAGCCCCTGCGTCTGACCTTGGAGTGGTTGGCCTTGAAGGTCACGGATTGACTGCCGGACCTCGACAATGACCGCGCCGTCCGCTGTTCGATTGAAGCCGACCGGATCGACATGCGGGTCGATCATCGTCCACTGACGTGTCCAATATGCCCGAACCGCCTCGCGCCCGTGAACGTGGCCGCCGTCCATGCCGTTGGCCCAGATGACGTCCTCTGTAAGCGCTGCCAGAACGGCGTCTATATCGCGATCATTGAAGCGCTCGTACATGCGCTGCAGCATTTTGATATCATCGTCCATCGTTCTCTCCTTTGCAGAGGTGCAGTAGTTGAGTTTGAGCCGTTCCATCGGACTGTCTTCGAACTCCGGTTTACGACGGACCATCTCGGCTAGTTTTAAATGTCCGCTTCTCGGAGCAGCCGCTCAAGGCGGGCCGCCCATTCCTTGTTGCCCTCCCTGAACGGCCCAAGCGCATCGCCGGCAGCGTCGGGCAGAACGTTGGCAGCAGCGGCAAATCGGCGGGCCTGCTCGATATTTCCGAGCGCCATATGGCAGCACGCCTGAATGCGCATGAGCGCCGGCCGGTCGGGCCGCGCCTTTAACGCCGTGCGTCCCACCGCGAGCGCCCCTTCGACATCGTCTGAAAAGAACAGCGCAAGCATCAAGAGACTGAACCAGACCCCATTCTGCGGATCATGGGGATTGAGTTCGAGGCCGCGAGACAAGGGCTTTCGGGCACCGGCCGCATCACCCGAAAAGAGCCGAGCCATGCCGAGCACGAGATGCCCCAAGGCGAAGCTCGAACCGAGCTCGATCGCCCGTTCCGCCGCGAGGATCGCCTGATCGGCTCTGCCCGTGTAGGCCGACACGATCGCCAGCGCATAATGCGAATACGGGTTTCGCGCGTCGAGATAGATCGCCCGCAGCGCCGCATTCAATCCCTCGCTGCCATCCGCGGCAGGATCGTCCGTCCAGCCATAGGCGAGGAGGCCGGCGTTGACCCGCGCCCGCCAAATCTGCGCCTCCGGCAGCATGGGGTCGAGCTCGGCGGCCTCGCGGAAAAATCGTCTTGCCAGAAGGTGGGTTGGCTGTGAGACCTTGTGGAAATTGAATGTGCCTTGCCGGACAAGGTCCCAGGCCGTGATGTTGCCGGTGTGGGGAGCGACTGCGAGCCCATGGCGCAACAACAGCTCGGGTTCGACCGCCGCGGCGATCCGCTCGGCGATGGCGTCTTGCACCGCAAATATCTCGGCCAGCTGAAGATCGTAGTGTTCGGACCAGACGGTCGCGCCCTTCGCGGCGTCGGCGAGATGCACCGATATCCGGATCCGGTCGCCGGTATACCGGATAGCCCCATCCACCAGAAAATTGACACCGAGTTCGAGCCCGACGGCGCGCGGGTCCCTGGAGCCATTCCATCTTGCGAAACTCGCTCCGCGTGACGCGACGCGCAGCCATCTGAACCGGGTGAGTGCGATGATTAGGTCGTCGGCGATACCGTCGGCCAGATATTGTCGCTCGGCATCGCCGCCCAGATTTTCAAACGGCAGGACTGCAATACCGGGGCTGGCTTCGGCTCGCGCATGCCACCCGCTGTCGGCTCCGTCGGTCAAGCTCTCCACCCGGCCGGAAAACCTGTAGCCGACCCGTGGGACGGTGACGATCCATTCGCCGCCGTCGGATGCGGGGCCGAGCAGCTTGCGAAGGGCCGCAATCTGAACCGAAAGATTACTTTCCTCGACGGCCAACCCCGGCCAAACGGCATCCATCAGCGCCGATTTGGAAACGACGCCCCCTTGTGCCGCAAGCAGAGCGGCAAGCAGCGAAGCGCCGCGGGCGCCAATGGCGACAGGCCGGTCGTCACGAAGCAGGCATCCGTTCTCGGCAATGAACTCGAAGTGGCCGAATGCAAGGTGCGGAGTGTTCATGGCCGGCCATGATACGCCGATTTCGCAGTTTTTCGGAACTTTTCGGTCTCTCTTCAGGACTTGCGCCGGCCGTGCGCGCAGAGTCTGTTTCATCGCAGAGATGGAAATGGTGAGAGCCATGAAGAACGAAGCAGCGCAGCCGAAAAATCCTCCTGCATTAACCGCGAAAGTCGTAAGCGGGAGCGGCAGCCAGCTTGCCAAGCAGGGATCTGTGTATCGGTCGGGCGTCTCCGCACAGAGCGTCGGATCAAATATGCTGTGGCTCGGGGCGATTTCGCTGCCCGCAGGCAGACGAACCGGCGCTCACCGCCATGAGGGACACGAAACCGCCCTTCTAATGACCGCAGGCCAGGAGATCGAGATCTGGTCAGGGCCGAAGCTCGAACGCTGCGAAATGGTCCGCCCCGGTGACTACCTGTTCATTCCGGCCGGCGTTCCGCACGTGGCCGTCAATCGCAGCCCGGAAGACGCCGAATTTCTCGCTGCCCGCAACGATCCCGCGGCGAACGAGAGCGTCATTCTGATGCCGGAGCTTGACCACATCGTGCCGTAAGGCGCGATCCTTGTTCGCTTGCGGCGTACGAAGTCTTTGCTTTTATCCGCGCTCCAAACACCTCGGGAGGTGCATCATGGCCATCATCGAACAACGTCTCGCCGAAATGGGCCTGGAATTGCCCGAGCCTTTAAAGGTTCGCGATGGCCTGCTGCTGCCCTTTGTCTGGGTTCGGGTGCGCGGCGCCCGCGCTTATATCTCAGGGCACGTCGCGTGCAACCGCGATGGCACATTGGCCAACCCTCTTGGCAAGGTCGGCGCCGAGGTTTCGCCGGAGCAGGGTTACGCGTCGGCGCGGCTGGTTGCCCTGGCCCATCTCGCAAGCCTCAAGCGGGCTCTCGGAGACCTCGATCGGGTCACGGCCTGGTTGCGCGTCTTCGCCATGGTGAATATTGCTCCGGGTTTCAATGAGACGCCCCTGGTCACAAACGGCTATTCCGATCTGATCATGGAACTGTATGGTCCCGATATCGGTGCGCACGCCCGCTCGTCGATCGGCATGGCCATCCCGTTGAATGCGCCGGTAAACTGCGAAGCGGAAGTCGAAATCGACGGTTGAGTCCCTACCAGGCGAGGGGGAATCGATTGTCACTTCTGCCTCGTCAGGCGAACGCATGGCTTCGTTAACGACGCTGGAGAATCCTGCTGTCGACTTGATGTGCGGTGATCTCCTCAATCGGCGCGGGCCTGCCCAGCAGATATCCTTGGCCGAAGTCACAGCCGAGATCCTGAAGCCGCTGAAGTTGGCTCTCTTCTTCGATGCCTTCGGCCGTTATCCTCACGCCCAGCCCGGCGCCGAGAGCGACGATGGCCTTGATCACCTTGTCTTGCTTGTCATTGGTCTCGAACGAAGCAACGAAACTCTTGTCGATCTTGATCTTGTCGAACGGGTAGCTGGACAGCTGCGAGAGGCTGGAAAAGCCCGTTCCGAAATCGTCGAGAGCAATCCTGACCCCCGCATTCACCAGATCGTCGAGGACAATGCGTGCCGTGACGGCGTCCTGGATGATGGCGCTCTCCGTCACCTCAAGTTCGACCCTGTGCGCGGGCAGGCCGACATCGCCCAATATCTTGAGAATTCTGAGGCCCAGTAACCGGTCGCTCAGTTGGATCGGCGAAAGATTGAAGGACAGGACAAGCTCGCTTGGCCAGGAAAGCGCATCGGTGCAGGCGCTGCGAAGCAGCTGATCAGTCAATTCGACGATCAGGCCGGCTTCCTCCGCCACTGGAATAAATTCGCTCGGCGGGATGAATTCGCCGGACGCCGTTTTCCAGCGCGCCAGCGCCTCAAAGCCGATGATCTTGTTCATCTTGAGGTCCACGAGCGGCTGATAATAGGGAACGATCTCGCCCTTCCGGATGGCCGCCCGCAGATCCCCTTCTATCCTGATCCGTTTCGCGAGCTCCTCCTGCATCGAAGGCACGAAGGGCTTCACCAGATTGCGGCCCTGTTTTTTCGCGACATACATTGCACAATCCGAATGCCGGATGACTTGACCGAGCTCATCGCCGTTCTCGGGATAAAGTGCGAAGCCGACACTGGCGCCGAGATCGACGGCGACACCATTGAATGTGAACGGCTTTCCGATCGCGCTGACGATGCGGTTCCCCAAGGCAACAAGATCGGGATTTCCGACCAGCCGCGCCAGGACCACAAACTCGTCTCCGCCAAGGCGAAAAACGTGCTCGCGGGCGAAGAGCGACGAGAGCCGCTGAGCGACAGTCTTCAGCACCGCGTCACCGTGATCGTGCCCCAAGAGATCGTTGACCTTCTTGAAGCCGTCGAGATCGATGCTGAACACGGCAAAAGCATTTTGTGCCGTTTGATCGGTCATCGCCTGCGCGCATATGGAGTCCAGGAATCTGCGGTTCGGCAGCTCGGTCAACGTGTCGTGACAGGCAATCCAGTCGACATGCTTCTCGGCCTGCAGCCTGCGATGAACCTCCCGAGAAAGGTCCCGGATTCTCAGTGCGGAATAAATGAGCCCGAGAAACCCGGAGATATTCAGGGCAAGCAGCGCGTGGTCCAGCGGATAGTCGTGATGCTGGTCGACGAAGTCATCCAGCACCCCATGCCAATCGAAGCGCCAGGAGAGGCTGAAGAGAAGCAGGAAGATCGCGAGCCAGCCCAATATCTCCATCTGGGGTCTGGTCGGTTGGATGCGAGGCATATGAACAGGCTCCCGTGGTGTGACGAGCCATCATGGCCAGTTCGCAGGACCGCATCGTCCTTGGCGGTAATCGAAGACCGCCACAACTCATTCGGACGGAATTAAGAGAGCCGGCTTGCCGTCATTGATCAAGCGCGCACACCGACACCGTCCCAAGATTTCTTTGAACGTTGAAGGTTAACGGTGGGTTGCCTGGACGAAGGTGCGGGCATTTCGCTGCGCATAACGGATAGCTTTCCCGCAATTCGGATGGGCTTCGAATTTGAAAGGCTGCGACACGCTGTTGCCTCAAGCCGATCAGGAGAACGGCCTTCAGGTTCCGGCAAAGGCCGCTTTCATGGAATCGGTCGGCTATAGCGCGTCGCGATCTTTCAGATTCGCTTCTCGCGCTTTAGCTCCTTGTTTTTGCGCATGTCGTTGCCGCAAAACCGCTGCACACTTTTGCGCAACATGCTTTAGTAGACGAACGGATCCACCTCGGCCGCCTGCGTGCCCGGTTCTTTCGGATAGATCACACCCTTGCGCAGGATGATGTTGGCATAGAGCCTGGGTTCGCTGGTCTGGACCAGCGCATGGGCGGCGCGCACCCGGCCGTAGAAATCCTGGCCGACGAGCGGCACCACCTGCCGGTGCGGTTCGTGTTGGGCGCAGCAGTCGATCATCTCCTCGTGCACGGGATCGAGCTTGTCGCGCTCGGCCTTGACGGTCGAGCGGAAGATTGCTTCCGGCACGAAGTCGTCGATCGGCAACACGCTGAGCACGGCGTTGAGCACCGGAATGAGGCGGTGGCCGTCGAGCCGGATCAGCCGGCGGGCATGTTCGACACCGGGATAATTGCCGTCGACGATGGCAATCTCGTCGCCGTGGCCCATCGCCCGAAGCGTGAAAAGCAATTCCGGGCTCAAGAGCGGATCAAGTCCCTTCAGCATGGTCTACCTCCTTGAAGAGTACGTTCTGGTCGGTGAGGTAACGCGAAAAGATCGGCAGGCTGGCGCCGCCGATGGCGCGGGCCTGTGCGCCGACGGCGCCCTCGATGATTTCGGGCATGACGACGCCCTGCAGGTCGAGCTTGGCGGCTTCGTCAATCGTCGCCTGCACGACGCGGCTGCGCACCCAATGGGGAAAGCCGCCGTCGATGACGGCAGCGCTGAAATCGACGATCGAGGCGGCCGCGACGATCGCCTGGGCCAGCGCCTTGGCGCTATCCTGGATCCAGATTTCCATCGGCTCGCCGAAATCCACCCAGTCGTCGGCGGAATACCAGAGCGGCTCGGGATCGATGCCGCGTTCGCGCAGCATGTTTTCCAATACGAAGATGGAGGCGATTTCGAGCAACTGCTTGGTTTTGCCGTTCCTGTCGCGCACGGGCAGCGGCCCGATGGCGCCCGCCGTGCCGGTACGGCCGGAAAAGATCGCCGAATTCAACACGATGCCGCCACCGATGAAGGAACCGATGAAAAAATAGACAAAGTCGGGATAGGAGGGGCCGACGCCGAAGACGAGCTCGGCGCCGCAGGCGCTGGTCGCATCGTTCTGCAGGAAAACAGGATGGGAGACACGGGCGGCGATATCGGCCTGCAGGTCGACATCCCGCCAGACCTCCATGGCGCCCGGCGGCGCGCCGACTTCTTCGGCCCAGTTCCACAGCTCGAACGGGGCGGCGATGCCGAGGCCGGCAATGCGGCCGCGCTGCTTGTCATCGAGCCGGCTTTCGATCTCCTCGATGCCTGCCGTGACGAAGGCGAGGATTTCGTGCGGCAGCGGATAGGCATAGGTCTGGTGCAGCTGCATGCGGATGCGGCCGACGAAATCCATCAGCACCAGATCGGCGCTGCGCCGGCCTATCTTCAGGCCGAAGGAATAGACGGCGTCGGGGTTGAGACGCATCGGGATCGACGGTTGGCCGACCCGGCCGCGCACCGGCGCCCCGCGCGACAGCAGCCCTTCTTTTTCCAGCACCCGCATGATGACGGAGACGGTCTGCGCCGACAGCCCGCTGCGGCGCGCGATATCGGCCTTCGACAGCGCGCCGTAGAGGCGCACCAGCGACAGCACGAGCCGTTCGTTATAGGCGCGCACCCTGACCTGGTTCGCGCCCCCGGCCGGATTGAGAATGGGCGGCGGGACCGGTGTGTGTTCCGGTCCATCCAAAGACGACATGGCCGCTCCTCCCGAGCGTTGGCCTCTTGCATGTTCCCCGGATCGGAAGCGATCCATGGCGATTACGCAGCAGCTGAAAGCGGTACGGCGGCCTTCTCTGCGTTTGAAAAGGCGCGGTACCGTACATCTTAATGCGATTGAGCATGCCACATCGAATTAATAATTCAATTGGATTTATTTATTGACAAGCCGATTTCTTTCGCTCTTAATTGCCCTCGTCAAGGGCACGAGGCGGCTTCGGCAGCAGCAGCGACCGAAGCGAAGTGTCACATCTCGAAAATTCCGGCCCGCACGGGCGGCGCCGGCAAACTCTGGGAGGAGTTCATGAAGAAATCAGTTCTCGCTTTCGGCGCGCTCGCACTCGGCGTCGCCTTTTCCGCGCCGGCCATGGCAGCCGACGTTTCCGCCTGCCTCATCACCAAGACCGACACCAATCCCTTCTTCGTCAAGATGAAGGAAGGTGCGACGGCCAAGGCCAAGGAACTCGGCGTTTCGCTGAAGTCCTATGCCGGCAAGGTCGATGGTGACAGCGAGAGCCAGGTTGCGGCGATCGAAAGCTGCATCGCCGACGGCGCCAAGGGCATTCTGCTGACCGCCTCGGACACCAAGGGCATCGTCTCTTCGGTCAAGAAGGCGCGTGATGCCGGCGTGCTGGTCATCGCGCTCGACACGCCGCTCGAGCCGGCCGATGCCGCCGACGCCACCTTCGCCACCGACAACCTGCTCGCCGGCAAGCTGATCGGCCAGTGGGCCAAGGAAACGCTCGGCGACAAGGCCAAGGACGCCAAGGTCGGCTTCCTCGACCTGACGCCGTCGCAGCCGACGGTCGACGTCCTGCGCGACCAGGGCTTCATGATGGGCTTCGGGATCGACCCGAAGAACCCGGACAAGATCGGCGACGAAGACGACAGCCGCATCGTCGGCCATGACGTGACCAACGGCAACGAGGAAGGCGGCCGCAAGGCCATGGAAAACCTTCTGCAAAAGGATCCCGGCATCAACGTCATCCATACGATCAACGAGCCGGCCGCTGTCGGCGCCTATCAGGCGCTGAAGGCTGTCGGCATGGAAAAGAACGTGCTGATCGTCTCGGTTGACGGCGGCTGCCCTGGCGTCAAGTCGGTCCAGGAAGGCGTCATCGGCGCCACCTCGCAGCAATACCCGCTGCTGATGGCGTCGCTCGGCATCGAGGCGATCAAGAAGTTCGCCGACTCCGGTGAGAAGCCGAAGCCGACGGAAGGCAAGTCCTTCTTCGACACCGGCGTCTCGCTCGTCACCGACAAGCCGGTTTCCGGCGTCAAGTCGATCGACACCAAGGAAGGCACGGACAAGTGCTGGGGCTAAGCCCGCGCTTTTGAATCGGAAAACGGCCGGGGCTTGATCCCCGGCCGTTTTGGACGGACGATGTGCCGTTACTCCACCGGCTAAGCAACGAACGGATGAACAGGAGTGACGGCCTCCGCGCGGGTTCGGCGCGCGGATGCGGAGGAGGAATCATGACCGGAGCACAGGAATTCGAACGCGTTCTCGATGGCAGCGACAAGAACGTCGCCTCCTTCGAGCACCAGAGCGTCCCGCTGATCAAGCGCGCCCAGCATTTTCTACACTCGACGCCGGCCGCCGTGCCGCTGATCGTGCTGGTGCTGGCGATCATCATCTTCGGGGCAACGATCGGCGGACGCTTCTTCTCGTCCTACACCCTGACACTGATCCTGCAGCAGATCGCCATCGTCGGCATTCTGGGTGCCGCCCAGACGCTGGTCATCCTGACGGCCGGCATCGATCTTTCGATCGGCGTCATCATGGTGATCTCGGCCGTGATCATGGGCAATGTCGCCATCACCTACGGCATCCCGACGCCGATCGCGGTCGCAGCCGGCATGCTTGTCGGCGGTCTCTGCGGCTTGCTGAACGGCTTCCTCGTCGCCTTCATGAAGCTGCCGCCGTTCATAGTCACGCTCGGCACCTGGAACATCGTCATGGCGACGAATTTCATCTATTCCGCCAATGAGACGATCCGCGACGCCGATGTCGACGCACAGGCGCCGCTGCTGCATCTTTTCGCCACAAGCTTCAGGCTCGGCACCGCCGTGCTCACCCTCGGCGTCATCGCCATGGTGCTGCTCGTCCTGCTGCTCTGGTATGTGCTCAATCACACCGCCTGGGGCCGGCATGTCTATGCGGTGGGCGACGATCCCGAGGCGGCCAAGCTCTCCGGCATCCAGACCAAGAAGGTGCTGCTCACCGTCTACACCATATCGGGCGTCATCGCCGCCTTCGCCGCCTGGGTTTCGATCGGCCGCAATGGCTCGATCTCACCGTCTTCGGCGGTTACCGATTATAACCTCCAGGCGATCACCGCGACCGTGATCGGCGGCATCTCGCTCTTCGGCGGCCGCGGCTCCATTCTCGGCACTCTCTTCGGCGCCATGATCGTCGGCGTCGTGTCAATGGGCCTCAACATGCTCGGCGCCGATCCGCAATGGAAAGTCCTGTTGACGGGCGTGCTGATCATCGCCGCCGTCGCCATCGATCAGTGGATCAGAAAGGTTTCGGTGTGATCATGACTGTCGAACCCATTCTCACCGCCCGCGGTCTCGTCAAGCGCTATGGACGCGTGACCGCGCTCGACAATGCCGATTTCGACCTCTACCCGGGTGAAATCCTCGCCGTCATCGGCGATAACGGCGCCGGCAAGTCCTCGCTGATCAAGGCGATTTCAGGCGCCGTCACGCCGGATGAGGGAGTGATCACGCTCGAAGGCCGGCAGGTGCATTTCCGCTCGCCGATGGAAGCGCGTGAGGCCGGCATCGAGACTGTCTACCAGAACCTCGCTCTGTCGCCGGCGCTCTCCATCGCCGACAACATGTTCCTCGGCCGCGAGATCCGCAAAAAAGGCCCGCTCGGCTCGCTGTTCCGCATGCTCGACCGGCCGGCGATGGAAAAACTCGCGCGCAACAAGCTTTCCGAACTCGGCCTGATGACCATCCAGAACATCAACCAGGCGGTGGAGACGCTCTCGGGCGGCCAGCGCCAGGGTGTCGCCGTCGCTCGCGCCGCCGCCTTCGGCTCGAAGGTCATCATCATGGATGAACCGACCGCGGCTCTCGGCGTCAAGGAGAGCCGCAAGGTGCTGGAGCTGATCCTCGATGTGCGCGCCCGCGGCCTGCCGATCGTGCTGATTTCGCACAACATGCCGCATGTCTTCGAAGTGGCCGACCGGATCCATATTCACCGCCTCGGCCGGCGCCTGACGGTGATCAATCCGAAGGAATACACCATGTCGGACGCGGTCGCCTTCATGACCGGCGCCAAGGCGGTGCCGACGGAGCCCGTTGCTGCATGAGTGCACGCATCGACGAAATCGCCGGCGAGGTTCTTGGCCGCGCCGGCGATGCCAGACGTTTCCTGATCGGCATTGCCGGGCCGCCGGGTTCGGGCAAATCGACCATGGCCGACAATCTGGCTGCGGCGCTGAAGGCCAAGGGCGAAAGTGCTGCGGTCCTGCCGATGGACGGCTTCCACATGGACAATGCCATCCTGATCGAACGCGGCCTGCTGGCGCGCAAGGGCATTCCCGAGACCTTCGACGTCCGCGGTTTTCTCGATATCATCGCAGCCGTGAAACGGGCCGACCAGGAGGTGCTGGCGCCGGTCTTCGATCGTTCGCGCGAGCTCTCCATCGCATCGGCCCGGCCGATCGATCCGAAGGATCGCTTCATCATCGTCGAGGGCAATTATCTGCTGTTTACGCAGGGCAAATGGGCCGAACTCGATGGCGTCTTCGACTTCACCATCATGCTGGCACCGCCGATCGAGGTGCTCGAGGAGCGGCTCTGGGCGCGCTGGCGCGGTTATAACCTCACCGAAGAGGCCGCCAAAGCCAAGGTCTACGGCAACGACCTGCCAAACGGCCGGCTCATCCTCGAAAACCGCCGTCCGGCCGACGTGACGCTGGAGATCGCGCTGGCGTGATTCCGCGACGATTGTTTTCAGCTGGGTTATAATGCTATCGAGGCCGCAGACGCATCGCTTCGGAGGCCTGCCATGCAATCGATCACCATCCGCCGTCCCGACGACTGGCACCTGCATCTGCGCGACGGCGCCATGCTGGAAGGCGTGATTGCCGATACGAGCCGCACCTTCGCCCGCGCCATCATCATGCCCAATCTGGTGCCGCCTGTTGTCACCACATCAGATGCGGCGGCCTATCGCGAGCGCATCCTCAAGGCCCTGCCGGACGGCCATCGCTTCCAGCCGCTGATGACGCTTTATCTCACCGAGCACACCAGCCCCGACGATGTCGAGGCGGGTGCGGAAAGCGGCCTCATCACCGCCGTCAAGCTTTATCCGGCCGGCGCCACCACCAATTCGCATGGAGGCGTGCGCGACATGGAAAAGGCGATGCCGGTGCTGGAACGCATGGCCAGGATCGGCCTGCCGCTTTGCGTTCACGGCGAGGTGACGACGCCTGACGTCGATATTTTCGATCGCGAGGACGTCTTCATCGACACCGTGCTCGATCCGCTGCGCCGGCGCCTGCCGGAACTGAAGGTGACGATGGAGCATGTGACGACCGCAGACGGCATCGAATACATCAAGGCCGCCAAGGGCAATCTCGCCGGCTCGATCACCACCCACCATCTGATCATCAACCGCAACGCCATCCTGGTCGGCGGCATCCGCCCGCACTATTACTGCCTGCCGGTCGCCAAGCGCGAGAACCACCGGCTGGCCTTGCGGGCTGCCGCCACCAGCGGCGATCAGCGCTTCTTCCTCGGCACCGATTCCGCGCCGCATGTCGATCCCCTGAAGGAATGCGCCTGCGGCTGCGCCGGCATCTATACCTCGATCAATACGATGAGCTGCCTCGCCCATGTCTTCGAAGAGGAGGGCGCACTGGACAGGCTCGAAGCCTTCGCGTCGCTGAACGGCCCGGCCTGGTACGGGCTTCAGCCAAACGAGGAGCGCATCACGCTCTCAAGGCAGGCCGAGCCGGTCGTCTTTCCCGCGAGGATTGAAACCGGCACCGGACCGGTGACGGTGTTCGACCCGATGTTTCCCCTGCATTGGCAGGTGGTGGCGTAGCCGCCACACCTTAGTTTTCTATTTTAAATAGAATATTCATTTTAAGTGTCACAGCGACGTTAGGCGCATAACATTTTCATTGTGCAATGCATCATTTGTTAACGGATGCATAAGACATTCTCCTCGCGGACCTCCATAGCCGCCGATCATCCGGCGCGATGCCGCTGCGGAGACTGAAGAAGCATGATGCTTGACTACAACTCCCTCTTGCTGGCGCTCGGCGTCTCCGCGACCTGCCTTGCCGTGACTTTGATGGGCAGCTGGCTGGTCCGTCGGGCCGAAACTGTGCTGCTGACCGCCACCATCGGCCTTGTCCTCGTCGTCAGCGGCATCTTCGTCTACAGCGTCTATGTGAACACGCCGGAGAAATGGCTTGGCATCGCCAGCTTTGGCCTTTTCCACGCCGGTTTCGCCACCATCTGGGGCGCCGGCAAGCAGTTCCTCACCAGTCGGCTGTCGATCTCGGCCATTGCTATCCGCGCGCTGGCCGCGACGATCTTTTCCGTCGTGCCGATGCTGGCGGGTTATGATGGCCTGGCCTTCATCGCCGATAATCTTGCGATTGCCCTCCTGCTCTTTGCCACCGCCCGGCAATATTGGCTCGCCCGCGCCGAGGCGCCGGCGCCGATCCTCGGCATCGCCGCGCTCTATACGCTGACGGCGATCTCTTTCGTGCTCTGTGCCGGCGTGCTGATATCCGACGGCAAGCTGGTGCTCGGCGCAGCGCCCAACAACTGGGCCGAAGATCTGAGCCTCGCCGTCTGCATTGCCGGCATGACCGGGATCGGCGCCCTGTCGCTGGCGCTGCATCAGTGGCGGCTTGCCGCGCGCCATCGTCTCGAGGCGATCACCGATCCGCTGACGGGCCTGCTCAACCGCCGCGCCATCTTCGACCAGTACGGCACGCGCCCCATGGGTTCGACCACCGCCGTCATCGTCTTCGATATCGACCATTTCAAATCCGTCAACGACCGCTTCGGCCATGCCGCCGGCGACCGCGTGCTCACGGTCTTCGCCGAGCAACTCCAGGCCAGTTGCCTCGCCGGCGACACCGCCGCCCGGCTCGGCGGCGAAGAGTTCGCGCTGGTGCTGAAAGAGATCATGCCCGGACGGGCCGAACTGACCGCAGAGCGCATCCGCAGGGCCTTCGAGGCGCGCGAGATCGATATCGACGGCCAGATGCTGAAATGCACGGTCAGCATCGGCGTCGCGCCCGGCCGCGCGCAGATGCTGGATTTCGACACCATGCTGAGTGCTGCCGACAAGGCGCTCTACGCTGCCAAGCGGGGCGGCCGCAATCGCGTCGAGCTTGCTGCTTACCTCAGAGCAGTTCCGGCCGAGGTGGCGCGCACGGCGTCTTGATCCTGGACTGTCGTCTCGTTATTGCGGTGTTACGGCAGTGGCGTTTCTTCAATCTATCCTGCGCAGACTTTCCACAAAGACACCTCGACTGGTGCCGCGGCCCGAAACGGCAATTCGGTGTAGCGGTCCAAGTTCTCGCCTGATGTCATCAGGGACACGGCAAATTTCGTCGAATAACATCGGAACCCCTTCGACCTGAACCGGCGTCCGACATTTTGAGTCGCCCCATTCATGTGCGTCGACGACGGTGAAGGAAAGCTCCACCTGATGGCCAGCGATCACGGCGAATAGCATCGGCACAGCGATGACGACGAGATGCTTTCCGAGGAGAAAACCAGCGACCGGAGCGAATAGCAGGCCGAAACCTCTCTTCACGCCGTCAGTCTGGTGCCTGCTCTTCAAAATGATCCAGAACGGCAATGCCGCAGAGACCACGCCGACTGCGAGAGCAGGAAGGGCCGTCTTGGAAATCCACTCGTTTGACGGCAAAAAGTTAAAGCCGGATCTCTGCACGAAAATGGCAACTACAGTCGGCAAAAACAACATTGCCAGAAGGATCCCGCCCGGTTTGCCGAGCGGCCATTCGACACCCTCTTCCTTCGACACCATAGACAACATACCGCTCTTTGCATGGCAACCTATCAATCACTCTGTGACACATTTCGGCTGGCACCTTCAAGCGGGGTACGATCAGGGCAGCAACAACCATTTTGGCTGCGTCTAATTGTTCGCGGAGTTCTTTTTACGACAAACCAAGGATGACGCTCCCTTGGATGTCGGCGCTTGCATCTCCGTCCTTGGAACCTACAGTCACACCATCGATGTTGTTTCAACGGAATGAGTCCTGGTCGGTAGGATGGGGAACCAGATGAAATATGTTTCGGTGCTGATATTAGCGCTTCTGTCGATTGTCTTTGGATGGCTATTCTATGAAAGGTACTGGAAGTTCCGAGATTGCATATCGGAAGCCTTATCCAGCTGCCTCACTCGCGATGGTGACAACCTGACGCAGGGCGGTTCTCTGTGGGCTGGTTTGGCAGGCTTGTTCTTGCTGCTCGCCGTGATCTCCGCCTGGCGCGCTTTCCGGAGCCGGTGACCGAAGCGAGAGCGAAGCTGCGCCCCTCCGATCTGCCTCATCCAGACGTGCGATCCGCAGGATCGCCTCGAAGGACACGCCGCCACGCTGCTCCTTGAATGCCTCTGCCTTTCCTCAAACGATCATCAACGTCCGCACGAAGGCGACGGAGGCAAGCAGCGAGGCGATGGTCCGCACATGGTTCCACCACGTCCAGTCTCTGACATAGGTGGTCCAGAGCTGAACCGCTTCCGTCACGTTGCCGCCGACCTTCGCCAGCGCATCGTTCATCGGCACGTTGAAGATGATGGTCGAGAGGAAGGAAGCGAAGATGTAGAGGGCTGCACCTGCCAGCATTAGAAAAGATGCCCCGCCGCGCCAGTCGATCAGGGCGAGCACGGCAATGACAAGGCAGAGGATCGCCGTCGGCACGAAGAGGCCCATGAACGGCGAGCGGACGATCGTCACATTGATGGAGTTCATTGCGGCAATGCCCTGTTCCGCCGGGATCCGCGAGAAGGCAGTCATGATGAAGGTCGAGAAGGCGAAGAAGATGCCGGCGACGAGACCGCTGCCGATCGCCGCGGCGACGAGGGAGATGATGAGAATGATCTGCATGGTCAGACGCTCCATATTCCGGTTGCCGCGGTCCGGCGGGCATATTCGCTGAAATCGGTAGCGGGGCGGTCAAGAATTTCGGCGACACCGCCCGCGGTGCCGGAGTTGCGCCCATCGAGCACCTGGCCGAAGAGCTCCTCCAGAAGATCGATCAGGCCCTGCGGCAGGCCGGCAGCCGCAAGCCCGCCGGTGAAATCCGCCATCGACACCTGCTCATATTCGATCGGCCGCCCAGTGGCTGCGGCGATTTCGGCGACCGCCTGGCGGAATGTCAGCGCTCGCGGGCCGGTCAGTTCGTAAATCTTGTTGCGGTGGCCGGGATCGCTCAAAGCGGCGACCGCCGCATCGGCAATGTCGTCGGCATCGATGAAAGGTTCCCCGATCTCGCCCGCCGGCAATTGCAGCCGGCCGCCAATGATCTGCTCAACAAAGGCGCCCTCGCTGAAATTCTGGCCGAACCAGGAGGCACGCAGGATGGTGGTGTTAATGCCGGAAGCTTTCAGCGCCGCCTCGCTGCGCTGCGCGCCTTCTTCTCCACGGCCAGAAAGCAGCACGATATGCTCGAGGCTGCATTCCACAGCGACCTTGGCGAGCGCTTCGATCGCTTCCGCCGCCCAGGCGACGGCAAGGTCCGGCTGGAATGCGACATAGGCGCTCGATGCGCCGTCAAGCGCGCCGCGCCAAGTCGACCTGTCCTCCCAGTCGAAGGGCCGTGCGCTTGAGCGTGATGCCGCACGAATGGTGAGGCCGCGCTCTTCCAGGCGCTTGATGATGCGGCCGCCGGTCTTTCCCGATCCACCGACGAGGACGATTTCGGAAGTCTGCATGTCAAAACTCCTCCCAAACTTTGCAAACAAGAGAAACTCTCTTATTTGCAAAATGAGATAATCTCTCTTATTTTGTTTGTCAATGTGGAAAAGGAGAGAGCATGTCGGAACAGCCGGTCGCCACGCGCAAACGCCAGCAGGAGGCTACCGGCCAGCTGCGCCGCATTCCCAGCCAGCAGCGCGGCCGCGAGCGCTTCGAAAAGATCCTGACTGTGGCCGCTGAGCTGATCGAAAGCCATGGCAGCGACGGCTTGAAGATGAGCGAGATCGTCGAAAAGGCCGGTCTCTCCTTCGGCGCCCTCTACCAGTATTTTCCGGACAAGACCTCAATCATCCGGACATTGGCTGAGCGCTTCAACGAAGAGGGCAGGCGGTGCGTCGAAGAAGAACTGGCGAAGGTGACCGACGCTGCGGCCCTGCAGGGCGCACTCGCCAATATCGTCGACGAGTATTACGCCTTTTTCCGCCGCGAGCCCGTCATGCGCGACATCTGGCATGCGACCCATACCGACAAGCTGCTGCAACAGGTCGATGCCGAGGACATGGAATTCCATGCCCGGGCATTTCTCGCGGTGCTTATCCGCCTATGGCCGGAAGGCGACCGGAAGGAGCTGCTCGCGATTGCCCGGCTGACGATGCAGCTGCTTGCCGCCGCCGTGCGTTATGCCGTGTCGCTGGATGCGGAGGAGGGCGCTCAGGCAATTGTTCTGTTCAAGAAGATGCAGATCGTTGATATCGGCCGCCTGCTGCAGCAATAGCCCCGCCTTGCGTCTGGAAACCGAGGGCTCTTGCTGCTATTGCCGGAGACGCAAAGCCGAAGGAGAGCCGCATGATCCAGACCACATTTCCCGACCGCGCCCTGATGGCCGAACTGGTGGCCAAGATGCTCTGGGAGATCAGGGCGGTGCATTTCAATGCCGCTCAGCCTTACAAGCTCTCCTCCGGCATGGCGAGCCCGGTCTATATCGATTGCCGCAAGCTGCTCTCCTACCCGCGCATCCGTTCGACGGTGATGGATTTCGCCGCCAGCACGCTGATGCGGGATGCCGGTTTCGAGCAGTTCGATTGCATCGCCGGCGGCGAGACGGCCGGCATTCCCTTCGCCGCCCTGCTCGCCGACCGCCTTGGCCTGCCGATGATCTATGTCCGCAAGCAGCCGAAGGGTCATGGCCGCAATGCCCAGATCGAAGGCAATATGCCGGAAGGCTCGCGCGTGCTCGTCATCGAGGACCTGACGACGGCCGGCGGCAGCATGTTCAAGTTCATCGATGCGGTCCGCGCCGCCGGCGGCATCGTCGATCACGGCATCGCGCTGTTCTTCTACGACATCTTCGGCCAACAGCGCTTCACCGACGGCAAGGTCCGGCTGCATCACATCGCCACCTGGCGCAATGTTCTGGCCGTCGCCAAGGAGCAGCAGCTCTTCGACGACAAAACACTGTCGGAGGTCGAGGCCTTCCTCGATGCGCCGCTTGCCTGGTCGGGAAGGAATGGTGGCGTGAGTGAGCTTTCGCTCTAGCCTTTTGACAAAAGCTCGCTTAATCGATTGAAGAACGCGTAAGTCCTGTTGGGAGGAATCCGATGATTTTGTGCTGCGGCGAAGCCCTGATCGACATGCTGCCGAGGGACACGACCCTTGGCGAAAAGGGCTTTGCGCCCTACGCCGGGGGCGCGATCTTCAACACTGCAATCGCGCTCGGGCGCCTCGGCATCCCCACCGCCTTCTTCACCGGCATCGCCGACGACATGATGGGCGAAATCCTGCTTGCGACGCTGAAGGCCGCCAATGTCGATTACAGCCCTTGCGCCATCACGCAGCGCCCCTCGACGATCGCCTTCGTCAAACTCGTCAACGGTCAGGCGACCTACGCCTTCTACGACGAGGGTACGGCCGGCCGGATGATCACCGAGGCCGACCTGCCCCTCCTCGGCGATGATTGCGAAGCACTGCATTTCGGCGCGATCAGCCTGATCCCGAGCCCCTGCGGCGAAACTTACGAGGCGCTGCTCGACCGCGAAGCCGAAAAGCGCGTCATCTCGCTCGATCCCAACATCCGCCCGGGCTTCATCAAGGACAAGCCGGCGCATATGGCCCGCATCAAGCGCATGGCCGCCAAATCCGACATCGTGAAATTCTCCGACGAGGATCTCGACTGGTTCGGTCTTTCGGGCGACCACGATACGCTCGCCGCCCACTGGCTCGCCCAGGGCGCCAAGCTCGTCGTCATCACCAAGGGCGCCGAAGGCGCTTCCGGGTATACCCGGGAGCGCAAGGTGACGGTGCCGAGCGAGCGCGTCACGGTCGTCGACACGGTCGGCGCCGGCGACACTTTCGATGCCGGCGTGCTGGCCTCGCTGAAGAGGGATGGCCTGCTGACCAAGGCGCAGGTCGCCTCGCTCGACGAACAGGCGGTACGCAACGCCCTGACGCTAGGCGCCAAAGCCGCCGCCGTCACCGTCTCCCGCGCCGGCGCCAACCCGCCCTGGGCGCATGAGATCGGGCTTTAGGGCAGGGCCCAGCCTCTCGATTCCCCTTCTCCCCAGCGGGGAGAAGGGGATATGCCGCAACGTCTCGACGCCCCGTTTCTCGCGCCAACCAGCAGTGTTTTGCCGGAGGTTTCATTCTTCGCGCGCGCTGAAGAGACTATCCCTGAGGCCCGCTCCGGTCGGAGCTCGGAACAGCCACCAGGTCCCGGAGGAAGTTCTCGCACCAGTGCGAGACGTCGTGCGAGAGCAGATGCTCCATCATCATGCTCCAGCGGTCGCGACGCTCCTCGAGCGACATGGCGAGGCCCCTGGCGATGGCATTGGCGGTGCCTTCGACGTCGTAAGGATTGACCAGCAGCGCGCCCTTCAACTCGCGTGCGGCGCCGGCGAAGCGTGACAGCACCAAGACACCAGGCCGATCCGGGTCCTGGGCGGCGACATATTCCTTGGCGACGAGGTTCATGCCGTCGCGCAACGGCGTGACCAAGCCGATCGTCGCCAGCCGGAAAAGGCCGGCGAGCACATTGCGGCTGATCGACCGGTTGACATAGCGGATCGGCACCCAGTCGACCGTTCCGATGGCGCCGTTGACGCGGCCGGCCTGCTCGGCGACCATTTTCTGCATCTGCTCGTATTCGGGAACTTCCGATCGCGATTTCGGCGTGATCTGCAGAAAGGTCACCTTGTTCTGGTAGGCGGGATTGCAGGTGATGAAGCGCTCGAACGCTTCCAGCCGCTGAATGATGCCCTTCGAATAATCGAGCCGGTCGACGCCGATAATCATATCGCGGCCTTCGATGCTGCGCCGGGTCTTCTGAACCATGACGTTGTTGGCCGCCTTTTCGGCGAATTCGGCGAAGGGTGCGGTCTCGATGCCGATCGGATAGGCGCCGGCCTTGAATATCCGTCCATGCGAATCGAACAAGCCGTTGCCGAGGTCGTCGCCAATGCCCTCCCGGCGCAGATAGCCGGCGAAATTCTGGAGGTCGTAGTCGGTCTGGAAGCCGACGAGATCGTAGTGCGACAGCCCGCGCATGATTTCCTCGTGGACCGGCATGGTGACGAGAATGTCGGCCGGCGGCCAGGGAATGTGCAGAAAGAAGCCGATCCGGTTCTTCAGTCCCATCTGGCGCAGTTCCGCCGCCAGCGGAATGAGGTGATAATCGTGAACCCAGATAATGTCGTCCGGCTCGATCAACGGTGCCAGTCGGTGGGCAAAGAAGCGGTTGACGCGGAAATAACCGGCCATTTCCTTCCGGCCATATTCGGCGAGATCCAGCCGGTAGTGGCAGATCGGCCAGAGAACCCGGTTTGCAAAGCCGCGATAATATTCCTCGACGTCGGTGTCGGTGAGGTCGGTCAGGGCATAGGTGATGTTGCCCTTCTGCTGCAGCGACAGCGCGCCCGGTTCTCTGTCGCCGCTCGACTCTCCCGACCATCCCATCCAGATACCGCCGCGCTCTTGCAGAGCTGCCTGCAGCGCGACGGCGAGGCCGCCGGCAGCAGCACCGCCGTCCTTGCTCGGCACGGGAACACGATTGGAAACGACGATAAGACGGCTCATGAGCTTCCTTCAGTTGAGTTAGGACATGAAAACGCGATCTGACGAGCGTCTTGGAGAAGCGCCTGAATGTTACGGGAGGGATACCGGGCAGGCATCGATATCGAACGAGCCATCCGGACGAGGGGCCGCCGCAGAGGCCGGCGGAAACAATGGAACGGAGCGTCGTCCCGGACTGGATAGGCCATGTCGTCGGAAATACCCATTGCACAGAATTTGCTTGAATCTAGGGCGATTGCGGCGCAATGGAAGAATTCTTTCTACAATTTTCCATTAGAAGAACGTTTCATCCGGTTTCGCACGACGAGCCCGTCGCGGCAGGGGCGCGCCAGGCCCCGCCGATGTCAGTTTTGGCAATGATGATGTTGGCGCCAATCGCAGCCTGCCGGGCGCCTTCTATCCACATAGAGGGAGCGCCCTCGAGCGCCTACTTCGCCAGTTTCGCCAGCGCCGCGACCAGCCCTTGCGTCGAGGAATCATGGCCTGCCGCGCTCTCCTTGCCCTCGACGACGGGCAGCAGGCCCGTCGCCAGTTCCTTGCCGAGCTCGACGCCCCACTGGTCGAAGGAGTTGATACGGAAGAGCACGCCTTCGACGAAGACGCGATGTTCGTAAAGCGCGATCAGCCGGCCGAGCGCATAAGGGGTGAGTTTGTCGTAGACGAAGGTGATCGACGGACGATTGCCGGTAAAGACGCGGTGCGGGGCGATGAAATCGGCCTTCTTGTCGTCCATGCCCTTGTCGGTCAGCTGCTTCTTGGCTTCCGTGAAGGTGCGCCCCTTCATCAGCGCTTCCGACTGGGCGAGAACGTTGGAGATCAAGAGCTGGTGCTGATGGCGCAGCTCCGGCTCGAAGGCATTGGCGGCGATCATGAATTCGGCCGGGATGATGCTCGTACCCTGATGGATGAGCTGATAGAAGGCGTGCTGGCCGTTGGTGCCGGGTTCGCCCCACACGACCGGGCCGGAATTGCCCTCGACCGGCGTGCCGTCGACGGTGACGCCCTTACCATTCGATTCCATGTCGAGCTGCTGCAGATAGGCAGGAAAGCGCGACAGGCGCTGGTCGTAAGGCAGGATGGCGCGGGTCGGATAACCGAGCACATTGCGGTGGTAGAAGCCGATCAGGCCGAGCAGCATCGGCAGGCTTTCGGTAATCGGTGCCTTACGGAAGTGATTGTCGATGGCATGGGCGCCGTCGAGGAACTTGCCGAAATTCTCCGGCCCGATCGCGATCATCAACGGCAGGCCGATGGCCGACCAGATCGAATAGCGGCCGCCGACCCAGTCCCAGAAGCCGAAGACGCGGGCGCTGTCGATGCCGAAGGCGGCGACCTTGTCGAGCGCCGTCGAGACGGCGGCGAAATGATGCTGCACGGCGGCTTCGCCGAGCGCCTTGGCGATGAAATTGCGCGCCGTCTGCGCATTGGTCATCGTCTCGACGGTGGTGAAGGTCTTCGAGGCGACGATGAACAGCGTCGTTTCCGGCTGAACCAGCTTCAGAATATCGGCGATATGGGCGCCGTCGATGTTGGAGACGAAATGGGCGCGCGGGCCGTCATGGAAGGGGGCAAGCGCCAGCGTCGCCATGACGGGGCCGAGGTCCGAGCCGCCGATGCCGATATTGACGACGTCGGTGATCGCCTTGCCGGTCGCACCCTTCAGAGCGCCGGAGCGGATCTCGTCGGCAAACTTGCCCATGGCGGCAAGCACCGCGTTGACATCGGGCATGACGTCCTTGCCGTCGACCATAACAGGCGTGTTGGAGCGGTTGCGCAAGGCCGTGTGCAGAACGGCGCGCTCCTCGGTGAAATTGATCGCCTTGCCGGAGAACATCTCGTCGCGCTTCTTCTCGACACCGCCTTCTTCGGCGAGCTTGACCAACAGCTTCAGGATGTCGTCATTCACCGCCGTTTTGGAAAAATCCATCAGGAGATCGTCGAGCGCGACGGAGAAGCGCGAAAAGCGCTGCGCATCGGCGGCGAAGGCGGCCCGGAGATCGGTCGCCTTGGTGGCGGCGGCCGTGCTTTTCAGCTGTTCGACGATGGCGTTCATGGGAGGCTCCTTTGGAGGCGGAAAGGTTGCGGAAACTATTCGCTTTATCGCCCGCAAATCAAGTTCAGCCATTGCTCCAACATGAAAAAAGCCACCTGCAGGAAGCAGGTGGCTCGGTTTGTTGACAAAGTCTTCTCCGTCATGCTCGGCCTTGTGCCGAGCATCTGACCACAATCATTGCTTGACAGGAAAACACTTATTTTCAGAGGCTTAATGTGATCGGCGTGGATCCTCGGCACAAGGCCGAGGATGACGTCGCGGGTTTTGCAGTGGTTTGTCTGCAGCCTGAGCCATCTGCAGGAAGCGGATGGCTGTTAATCTCATTACAGCGCCACGCGTCTGAAAGACGCGCAAAGACGCTGTAACACTTTGAATTCGTCAAATTCAGCCGCGCAGGTCCTTACGCAAAATCTTGCCGACCGGCGACTTCGGCAGCTCGGTGCGGAATTCGATGAAGCGCGGGCGCTTGTAGTTGGTGAGATTGGCGATGCAATGAGCCTTCACCTCGGCTTCCGTCAGGTTCGGGTCCTTCCTGACCACGAAGAGTTTGACCGCCTCGCCCGAATGCCCGTCCGGCACGCCGACCGCCGCGGCTTCGAGAATGCCGGCATGCATGGCGGCGACCTCCTCGATCTCGTTCGGATAGACGTTGAAGCCGGAAACCAGGATCATGTCCTTCTTGCGGTCGACGATTTTGGTATAGCCGCGCTCGTCCATGAAGCCCATGTCGCCCGAGCGGAAATAGCCGTCGGCCGTCATCACCCGCGCCGTTTCCTCCGGCTTCTGCCAATAACCGGCCATCACTTGCGGCCCGCGGATGCAGATCTCGCCGATTTCGCCGAGCGGCAGCGAATTGCCCTCCTCGTCGCGGATATCGAGGTCGGTGGAAGGCAGCGGCAGACCGATCGAGCCGGTAAACTCGATCGAATCGAAGCGGTTGGCGGTGGCGACGGGCGAGGTCTCGGAAAGCCCGTAACCCTCAGTAATTGCCGTGCCGGTCATCTTCAGCCAGCGTTCGGCGACCGGGCGCTGCACGGCCATGCCGCCGCCGAGCGACATGATCAGCGGGGCGAAATCGAGCTTGGCGAAATCGGCATTGTTCATCAGCGCGTTGAAAAGCGTGTTGAGGCCGGGAAAGATATGCACATCATACTTTTCGAATTCCTTGACGAGGCCGGGAATGTCGCGCGGATTGGCGATCAGGATATTGTGGGCGCCGAGCGATATGCCCATCAGCGAATTCACCGTCAGCGCGAAGATGTGGTAGAGCGGCAGGGCGCAGAGGAAATTCAGCACTTCGGGCTGTTTCTTGCGCTCGAAGGCCGATCGCAGCCAGAGCGATAGCTGCAGCTTGTTGGCAAGCAGGTTTTGATGGGTGAGCACCGCGCCCTTGGCAACGCCTGTTGTGCCGCCGGTATATTGCAGGAAGGCGACGTCGCCGCCGGTAAGCGCCACCGGCTGAAGGCTCTTTTTCGCACCTTCGCGCAGCACCTGGCTGAAGCTCTTGTGCTGCGGGATCGACCAGGAGGGGACGAGCTTCTTCACCTTGCGCACGACGAAATTGACGATCAGTCCCTTGGGGCCAAGCATCTCCCCAAGCGAGGTGACGACGACGTGGCGCAGATCGGTCTTGTTCAGGACCTGCTCGACCGTACGGGCGAAATTCTCCAGGACGAAGATCGCCTTGGCGCCGGAATCGCGCAGTTGGTGTTCGAGTTCACGCGGCGTATAGAGCGGGTTGACGTTGACGACGACGAAGCCGGCTCTAAGAATGGCATAGGTCGCGACCGGGTTCTGCAAGACGTTCGGCATCATCACCGCGACGCGGTCGCCCTTGTCGAGCCCGATGCTCTGCAGCCAGGCGGCGACCTTGCGCGTCTGGTCGTCCAACTCGCGGTAGCTCATCGCCTTGCCCATGCTGGAAAAAACCGTGCGATCGGCATAACGGGCGCAGGATTTTTCCAAGAGTTCGGCAAGCGAGGCATATTCCAGCGGCGGCAGTTCGGCCGGAACCATATCGGGGTAGGTGGCAAGCCAGGGCTTGTCGGCTTTTGTTCCGTTCGGATGGACGGAAATGCTGGTCATCGTATCTCTCTCCCTTGCGGCCGCCGCGCCGGCCGAGCCGCTGTCGGCTGGCCTGCAATTGACCGGAAGCATCCTCCATCTTCCTGTCCGGCAGCTTATGCCATTGCCTGAACGGTTCAAGCTGAATGACGCTATACTAACCTTGACGTAAACGTCAACATTTGCGGATGGCTTGACCGGGAACTTTGAGTCCGTCCTGACGTTGATTCTGCATACTCACCATGAGGAACACCAAAGGAGGTGCATAATGCTGAACGAGGAAACCGATGCCACCCGCCGCGACCCGAATGTGAAGGATACGCCTTCGCTGATCGCCAGCGACCGCGTTGAAGGCACCCGCGTCTACGGCCCGGATGGCAGGCATATCGGCTCGATCGAACGCCTGATCATCGGCAAGCTTGATGGCCGCGTCGCCTATGCGGTGCTGAGCTTCGGCGGCTTCCTGGGTATGGGCGACGATCACTATCCGCTCCCCTGGGAAAAGCTGAACTACGACACCCAGCTGGACGGCTATCGCATCGACCTGACCAAGGAGCAGATCGAAGGCGCCCCGAGCTATTCGGACGATGACGACACCTGGTACAACGATAATGGCCGCCGGGTCTATGACTACTATGGCGTGCCGCCTTACTGGATGTAATCTCGTCCGATAGGCCGAACTGGAAGGGCCCCGTTGGAAACGGGGCCTTTTTGGTGTGGTATGGGTGATGGCGGGTTTCTAAAGAAACCGCCCGTGGCGCTGCAGCACTTCGATCTTGTAGCCGTCGGGATCGCTGACGAAAAAGAACAGGCCGAAGAGCCTGCCGTCGCGATTGAGCTCGACCAGCTCACCCGGTTTCAGCCCCAGTTTCAGCATGCGCTCACGCTCGACCGCCACCTCATGGACCGAGACGGCGAGATGGCCATAGGCATTGCCGAGATCATAGGGCTCGGTCCGGCCCTTGTTGACCGTCAGCTCCAGTTCGAAGCCGGTTTCGGCATTGCTGAGATAGATCAGCGTGAAGGTTGCGAATTCGATACGATCGGCGACCGAGAGGCCGAAGGCTTTGCTGTAGAATTCGACCGAACGCGCCTCGTCGAGGACTCGGATCATGGAGTGGATCATCTTCGCCAATTCTGCCTCCCATTCTTTCGGTCACGCCTGTGGTAGCGGTCCCCTTACGCCGCGCGCAAGCCGATTCTTTGGGTGATCGCCGCTTCGACGAGGCCCATGGCGTCATAGATCAGCACCGCCATCAGGCCGACGATCAGCCCGCCCTGCAGGATGAAGGCGGTATTGTCCGATATCAGCCCTGCGATGATCACCTCGCCGAGACCCTTTGCCGCTACCGTCGAGCCGATCGTCGCCGTGCCGATATTGATGACCGTCGCAACCTTCAGCCCTTCGAGGATCAGCGGCAAGGCAAGCGGCAGCTCGACCCGCAACAGCCGCTGCGTGGCGCTCATGCCCATGCCGTCGGCGGCATCAAGCACCTGCGGCGACACCTGCTTGAGACCGGCGACGGTGTTTTCGAAGATCGGCAAGAGGCCATAAAGAAAGAGTGCGATCAGCGTCGGCATGGCGCCGAAGCCGGTGGCGGGAACGGCAAGTGCCAGCACCGCGACCGGCGGAAAGGTCTGCCCGGCATTGGCAATCGCCCGCGACAGCGGCAGGAAATCGGCGCCGCTGTCGCGGGTGACGAAGATGCCGCCGAGAACGGCGAGCACGGCGCTGCAGGCGATCGAGCCGATGACGAGCTGCAGATGCCCGAGCGCAAGCGAGGCAAGACTGTTCTGCGTATAGACGGCGGGCGCATTGTTGCTGGTCAGCGGTGTCAGCAGGAAGGAAAGCCCTTCGGTCCTGAACAACAGGATCAAGAGCAGGGCGAGCGCCGCCAGGCGGAAGAGATTGGCGACGAGGAGCTTCATGCCTTGCGGCCCAGTTCGAGCAGCCGGCTCATCGAGATCGATCCGACAGCAGCCTTCTCGCCATCCTGCACGGCTGCCTCGTCAACGCCCTGCCAGATCATTTCGGCGAGCGCATCGCGGAGACTGAGCGACTGCGGCAGAGCATAGGCAAGCCCGCTCTTGGCCGGCTCCATGCTCTCCTTCAGCGGCAGCAGCGACATCAGCTTCAGCGCCCGGTCGGAAGTGCCGGTCAGTTGCTGGACGAAGGGATCGGCGGGTTCGGTGAGGATCTTTTCCGGCGTCGAGCATTGCAGCAATCTGCCCTGGCTCATCACCGCGATCTGATTGCCGAGGTGGAAGGCCTCGTCCATGTCGTGGGTGACGAGGATGATGGTGGTGCCGAACTGCTTCTGGATCGCCAGAAGGTCGTCCTGCGCCTTGCCGCGGATGACGGGATCGAGGGCGCCGAAGGGCTCGTCCATCAGCAGCAGTTCCGGTTCGGCCGCCAGCGCCCGGGCAACGCCGACGCGCTGCTGCTGGCCACCGGAAAGCTGGTGCGGATATTTGTCGGCGAAATCAGCCGGATTGAGATTGAACAGTCCGAGCAGCTCCTCGACGCGGGCTGCGATACGCGCCGAATCCCATTCGAGAAGCTGCGGCACGGTGGCGATATTCTGCGCGACGGTTCTGTGCGGGAAGAGGCCGTGCCCCTGGATGGCATAGCCGATCCGGCGGCGAAGCTCGGTCACCTCGACGTCCATGACATTCTGGCCGCCGACGAAGATCTCGCCCTCGGTGATCGGCACCAGCCGGTTGATCATCCGCATCAGCGTCGACTTGCCGGACCCCGACGTGCCGACGATGACGGTGATTTCGCCCTTCTCGACCTGCATCGAGACATTGTCGACGACGGTGGCCGCACCATAGCGCTTGGTGACGTTCCTGATTTCGATCATGCTCATGCGGCAGGCCCCCGGATGCTGTCGATGACCGCATCGAGGATGACGGCCGATGAGAAGGCGAGGAAGACGGTCGGCACGGCGCCGAGCAGGACGAGATCCATGGCGGTCTGGCCGAGCCCCTGGAAGATGAAGATGCCGAAGCCGCCGCCTCCGATCAGTGCGGCGATCGTCACCATGCCGATTGCCTGCACCAGTACGATGCGAATGCCGGTGAGAATAACCGGAAAGGCGAGCGGCATGTCGATACCAACAAGGATCTGCCGGCGTGTCAGCCCCATGCCGGCTGCGGCGTCGCGCACCGAGGGGTCGACGCCCTGCAGGCCGACGACGGTATTGGCGACGATCGGCAGCAGTGAATAGAGCACCAGTGCGATCAGCGCCGGCGCCGTGCCGATGCCGCGGATACCGGCAGCGGCCGCCAGCGGCACATGGGTGGCGAGATAGCCGAGCGGCAGCATCAAGAGGCCGAAGAGCGCCAGGCTCGGGATCGTCTGGATGAGGCTCAGGCCCTGCAGCACCACGGCCCGCAGCCTGGGCACCCAGAAGCAGAGGATGCCGAGTGGCAGGCCGAGAACGATGGAGATGGCGAGCGAGCCGAGGGCCAGCAGCAGATGCGAAATCGCTTCCGTCTCGAATTGCGGCGCCCGCGTCGAAAATTCCTTCATGATCGACAGGCTGTCGAGCAGGCCGGAGGCGAGCGAGATGAAGAGCAGCGCCGTATAGGCCGCAAGCGCCGCCACCCGCATCCATGGCGCCAGCCTTATCTTGACCAGCGCATCGGAGATGACGAGCCCGATCACGGCGAACAGCACCCAGAAGCCGCCACCGGGCGTCATGCGCGCCACGGTACTGCCGGGCGGCGTCGCCGCGCTCGAGACGAGACCGATCGCAACGACCAGCGCCCCAAGGGAGAGTGTCGCGATGACAAGCCGCGCCAAGGCGTTGCGGAGAAACAGCGTCGCCAAGGCCGTGAGAATGAGGAGGGCGGTCAGGATGACGACGGAAGGCTGGGGAAGCAGCTGCGTCAGCAGCATCGGCTTGCCGGCGGCGATGCGGTTCGCCTTGACGTAGATGAAGGGCATCAGTGCCGTGGCCGCAATGCCGCCGGCCACCAGAACCACGCCGAGCCGGTCCAGCCTGCGGACCGCTGAGGTTTCGTCCATCGATCCAACCTTATGGGGAAAGGACGCTCCGCCCGCTGCCGGGCGGAGCGGGCGATGATTACTTCAGGAAGCCTTTTTCCTTGAGATAGGCCTCGGCGACGGACTTTGCCGGCTCGCCGTCGACCTGGATCTTGGCGTTGAGCTTGCGCAGCTCGTCGGCGCTGAGGCTCTTGAAGATCGGCGAGAGGATTTCCTCGATCTTCGGATTGGCCTTCAACACCGCTTCGCGGATGATCGCGGTCGGCGCATAGACCTGCTGCACGCCCTTGTCGTCTTCGAGAACGGTCAGTTCGGCCGCTTCGATCGCGCCATCGGTGCCGTAGACCATGGCGGTGTTGACGCCGTTCGTCTGGTCGGCGGCCGCCTTGATCGTCGCCGCCGTGTCACCGCCGGAGAGAACGACCATCTGGTCGGGCTTCAGCTGGAAGCCGTAGGTCGTCTGGAAGGCGGGAAGCGCGCCGGCCGAGTTGACGAATTCGGAAGACGCCGCAAGCTTGGCGGAGCCGCCGCCGGCAACCCACTTGCCGAAATCGGACATGGTCTTCAGCTTGTTCGGCTCGGCGACATCGTTGCGCACGGCAAGCGCCCAGGTGTTATTGGCGGGCGACGGCGTCAGCCAGACGATCTTGTTGGCGTCGTAATCGAGCTTCTTTGCCAGTTCATAACCCTGATCGTTGTTCTTCCAGGCGGCGTCGTCGGCCTTGTTGAAGAAGAAGCCGGCATTGCCGGTATATTCCGGGTAGATGTCGATTTCGCCTGCGGTGATCGCCTTGCGCACGACCGGTGTGGCGCCGAGCGCGATGCGGTCCTGCGTCTTGATGCCGTTCGCTTCGAGCGCCAGTGCGATGACATTGCCGAGCAGCGTGCCTTCCGTGTCAATTTTCGACGAGACGACGACGTCTGCGGCCTGAACCGCACCCGCCGCAAAGGCGGAGAGCGAGACGGCAAGTGCGAGTTTCTTCAGCATGGAATATCCCCTATTTTAACACCGTTGACGTGGCGCAACCCCCCGGTAGGAGGCGTATGCGCAGGAAATCCGCCGGCGAAGGCGCCAAGGCCGCCATCATGCCGGAATTGCGTGCGTCATGGAAATAGCGTGCACGCTCGAAAAATCGATGCAAGCCCCCTCCAGTATTTGCGTTCGCGCCCGTGATTATGGCGGCGAACGCGGTGCGGCGCGCGGAAAGCCATTCCCTTTTCCAGGGTCGGCGCGACTTGTTTTTGTTCCCTTGCGTGTTTCCGCGATGCTTCCGGTGCTCTTCTGCGGATAACCGCCGCCCGGATTTTTATGATGGCGACGATAGCCCGGCTCTGTCGAGGCAGGGATATCTTTTTTCGCGAACACATCATATCGTCCGGTTTTTAAAGCGCTTTCCGGAGCTAGCCTTTGCATCTCGGCGCCCTGTTCATAATCAGCCACGTCCTGACCTCGGCTTCGGTCCGCGAGACCGCGCGCCGCTTCCAGCTGTCGCCCTCCACAGTGTCTGCGGCCATCCGCAATGCCGAGACCGAGCTGGCGATGAAGCTGACGGAACGCGCTTCCGGCGAGCTGGTCACGTTGATCGCAGGCGGCGGCGTGCTCGAGGGCCTGGAGCCGATCACGGTCGCGCTCGGCGAACTCTGCCAATTCGCCGGCCGAGTCGGCGCCGGCGGGATCGATGAGGCCTGGGCCGCCCGCATTCCCGTCAAGATCGTCGCGATCGAACGGTTTCTTGAGGTCGCCGATCAGGGCAGCATCAACCGCGCTGCCCGCCGCCTTCATCTCGGTCAGCCGCAGCTTTCGCTCCAGCTTGCCAATCTTGAGAAATTCCTCGGCCGCCGGCTGTTCGAGCGGCAGGCGCAGGGTTCGGTGCTGACGGAGGAGGGCAGGCGCGCCTACCAGATCTTCATGGCGATCAGCCAGTCCTGGGATGATCTGAAATCGGCGGCCGACGAGCGCTATCGCCGCACCGCCCGGTCGCTGCGCATCGGCTCGATCATCCCGACCGGATCGGAAAGCTGGGTGGCGCGCTGCCTCGGCCTGCTGGTCTCCGAGTGGAATGCGCGCCGCAGCAACAATGCGATCTCGCTGGTCTCGATGACCGCCGACGATCTGCGCGAGGCGCTGAAGAGCGGCCGCATCGATGTGGCGATCCTGGATTCGGTCTTCGGCCTGGAAGGCTTCCGCCATCGCGAACTGCTGCAGACCGACATGGTGGTGATCGCTCCGGCGCACAGTACAGAAACGACGGTCGCCGATCTCGTCGCCGCCCATGCGATCTGCATGCCGAGCCCGCGCACCGGCCTCGGCCATGCGGCCATGGCCTTCAGCGCCGAGCGTGCACCCGACCGACGCCTGCGCAGCCGCGATATCACCGCGGCGGATTCGCTGCCCGTGATCGTCGACCTCGTCGCCAATCACGGTTACGTTTCCTTCCTCGGCCGGGTCAGCGCCATGCCGATTGCCGGCAAGGTGCGCATCGTCGATCTCGACGAGCACCTGCCGATGTCCTATCACGTCGCCTTCAACCACCGCAAAGCGGCCGCCGATGCCTGCGCCGTCATCATCGCGGCGGCGGCAAGAATAACGTCGGAAGCCGTCGCGAAAACCGACGCAGTCAGGGAGAGCGCAGCATGACGATCCTGCTGGAAGTCTGCGTCGACAGCGCCGAGGGCCTTGCCGCCGCGATCGAAGGCGGCGCCGGCCGCATCGAGCTCTGCTCGGCGCTGGAGCTCGGCGGCCTGACGCCGCTGCCGAGCCTGATGCGGATCGCCGCCAGGGCGCCGATCCCGGTCTATGCGATGATCCGCCCGCATGCTGGCCCCTTCATCTTCGGCAGCGCTGACGAGGAAGCGATGCTGCTCGATATCGACGCCGTGCGCGCCGCCGGCCTTGCCGGCGTCGTCATCGGCGCCAACCGGCCGGACGGCAGGCTCGACATACCGCTGATTCACCGCCTGAAGGCGCATGCTTCCGGCCTCGGCTCGACGCTGCATCGGGCCTTCGATCTGGTGCCGGATGCCGATCAGGCGCTGGAACAGGCGGTCGAGCTCGGCTGCGAACGCGTTCTGACCTCCGGCTGCGCGCTGAAGGCCGCCGACGGAATCGAAACCCTGAAACGCCTGTCGGCAAAGGCCGCCGGCCGCATTTCCATCATGCCCGGCAGCGGCATCCGCCCCGCCAATGTCGGGGCCATCTTGCAGGCAACCGGCGCCCGCGAGGTGCATGGGTCCTGCAGCTCGCCGGTCGACAGCGTCGATCCACGTGCGGTCGCCTTTGGTTTCGAGGCGAAGAGCAGCAATAGGACGGATGTCGCGGTGGTTAGGGAGATGTGCAGGGTAATTGCGGCTGCGGGTTAGCGGAGCGCCGCGATTTGCGGAGGGTAACCGTTTTGCGCTTTTGAAACGCGAATGCAGTGCTTGCCGCATGGGTCCTCGGGTCAAGCCCGAGGACGACGGAGTGTGGGGGAGCGCGTGCGGCAAGGACCGCAAACGCCTGTGGTTTTATTGGAATTACCGTCTTTGTTTAAGCGATCCGCACACAAAACCGCCCCGCATTTTGCTGGGATTCCTCCGAACGTCCCGCCTCTTGCCGCATGGGTTTCCCCACTCTCCGTCATACTCGGGCTTGACTCGAGTATCCACGCCGAGCACTCCGCGCGCATCTTGGGCGCTGTATCCTAGCCCCCAACCCGGATCACTGCCTTGATCAGCCCGCTCTTCTCATGCGCCCAGCGGGCGAGATCGCGCGGCGCATCGGCAAGCGTCGTGCGATGGGTGATCAGTTTATCCACCGGCACCAGCCCCTTGGCGATCGAAGCCGCCACATGTTCGAAATCGGCGCGGGTGGCGTTGCGGCTGCCGATCAGCATCATTTCGCGCTTGTGGAATTCCGGGTCGGAGAAGCGGATATCGTCCTTGACGACGCTGACCAGTACCAGCGCGCCGCCATGGGCGACGAAAGAGAAGGCTTTTTCCATTGATGGGCCGTAACCCGTCGCGTCGAAGACCACGTCGAAACCGTCCCCATCGGTCTTTTCCCGCACGGCCTCGGCTGTCCCTTCATTGGCGACGATGCCGGAGGTGAAGCCGAAACGTTCGGCCGCCATCTGCAGCCGCTCGGTGCTGGTGTCGAGCAGCGTCACCTCATGCCCCGCGATACGGGAGAAGATCGCTGTCCCGAGCCCGATCGGCCCGGCGCCGATGACGAGCGACCGCGCGCCGGCGTTGGCCAGCGATCGCCGCACCGCATGGGCGCCGATCGCCAGGAACTCGACCGTCGCCACCGCCTCCAGGCTCAGCCCCTCGGCGGGATAGAGATTGCCTGCGGGAACCGAGATCTCCTCGCAGAATGCCCCGTCCGTATGAACGCCGAGCACCTTGATGTTCGTGCAGCAATTCGGCTTGCCCTGGCGGCAGGCGATGCATTGGCCGCAGGAGAGGTAGGGATTGACGATGACCGGCGTGCCGGCCGTCAAATCCACGGCGTCACCGGCTTCCAGCACGGTCGCCGAGATTTCGTGTCCCATCACCCGCGGATATTCGAGGAAGGGATGTTTGCCCTCGAAGATATGATAATCCGTGCCGCAGATGCCGACATGGCTGACGGCAAGCCGCACCCAGCCGGGCGCCGGCGCGGCGGGGGATGGCCGTTCGACGATCTCGAGCACGCCGGGCTCGCGGCAAACAACTGCTTTCATGACAGGTCTCGCATTCCTGGAAATTGAAGAAGCCGGCCTGTCCGACCGGCTTCTCTGTGTTTCTCAATTGCTCTTGCGGCGGCGCAGCTGGTCGAAGAAGACGATCACGATGATCAGCAGACCGGTGATGATGCGCTGCCAGAAGGAGTTGACGTTCAGAAGGTTGGCGCCGTTGTTGATGGTGGCGAGGATGAAGGCGCCGATCAGCGGGCCGTGCACCGAGCCGACCGCGCCGAACAGGCTGGTGCCGCCGATGACCGAGGAGGCGATCGCCTGCAGTTCCCAGCCGTCGGCCTGCGTCGCATTGCCGATGGCGATGCGCGAGGCGAGCAGCACGCCGACGAAGGCGGCGAAGCCGGCCGAGAGGATATAGGCAAGATAGATCATGCCCTTGACGTTGACGCCGGAAAGGCGCGCCGCTTCGGCGTTGGAGCCGACGGCGAAGAGATAACGGCCCCAGCGGCTCAAATGCAGGAAGACGAAGGACGGCACCGCCACCAGGATGACCATCCAGAACAGGCTCGGAATGCCGAGGAAATCGGCGCGGGCGAAATTGCTGAAGCTTTCGTCGGTGATGCTGATCGTCGAACCGTTGGTGATCAGCAGGCCGATGCCGCGCAGCGACGTCAGGGTCGCCAGCGTGATGATGAATGGCGGCAGGCCCATATGGACGATGCCGAAGCCGTGGAAGGCGCCGATCGCGACTCCCATGGCGAGCGTCAACACGATCGCCGCCCAGAGCGGCACGCCCGCCTGCAACAGCCAGGCGATGATGACGGTGCAGAAGCCGACGATCGCGCCGACCGACAGGTCGATGCCGGCGGTAATGATGACGAAGGTCTGGCCGAGCGCCAGGATCGCCGTCATCGCGCCTTGACGCAGCAGGTTGGAAATGTTGAGCGGCGTCCAGAAGCTGGGGGTGACGAAGCCGAGCACGATCCAGAGGAAGATCAAGAGCCCGATCAGGGTCAGGCCGAACAGGATGTTCATTTTCCGGCGGGGCGGCGGCGCGACGATTTCGGTGGGGGTGGCAGTCATGAATTTTCTCCCTCGTATTCTTCCGGCTCAGACGCCGATCGCTTCGCTGAGCACTTGTTCATGCGTCGCCGCGTGGAAATCATGGCTGGCGACGAGCCTGCCGCCGCGGAAGACGTGCAGCCGGTCGGCCAGTTCGTAAACCTCGGGCAGGTAGGAGGAGATCAGGATGATGCCGGCCCCCTCCTTGAGAAGCTTGGCAAACAGCCGGTAGATTTCCGCCTTGGTGCCGACATCGACGCCGACGGTCGGCTCGTCGAAGATGAACAGCCTTGCGCCGTGGCTCAGCCACTTGCCGATGACGATCTTCTGCTGGTTGCCGCCGGACATGCTGGAGGCCGGCACGCGCCGGCTCGGCGTCTTAATGCTGAGATCGCGGATTTGCCTGTCGGCATTGGCCGATTCGCGCGCATGACTGATCACCGGCCCTTGGCTGAGGCGCCCGAAGACCGGCAGGTTGATGTTGAGGCCGATCGGCAAGTTGAGGCAGAGCCCCTGGTCGCGCCGGCTTTCCGGCGCCAGCGCAATGCCGAGTTCCATCGCGGTGCGTTCGTTGCGGATATCGACACGTTTGCCCATCCACTCGATCTCACCGGAGCTGATTGGCTGGCGTCCGTAGAGCCCGAGCGCGAATTCGCTGCGGCCGGCGCCGATCAGCCCGTAGAGTCCAACGATCTGTCCGGCTTTGACGCTGAGCGACACGTCCTCGAAGCCCGGACCCGAAAGACCCTTGACCGCGACGATCGTCTCGCCGATCGCAATCTCTTCCTTGTGGTAGATCTGCTCGATCGAGCGGTTGATCATCAAAGCGATCAGCTCGGCATCGTTGGTCTCGCCGATCAGCCGCGTGCCGACATGCGTGCCGTCGCGCAGCACCGAGACACGGTCGGCGAGTTCGAACACTTCCTCCATGCGGTGGCTGATATAGACGATGGTGACGCCTTCGCCCTGCAGCCGGCGGATCAGCTTGAAGAGCTGCGCCGATTCCTGGCGCGTCAGATAGGCCGTCGGTTCGTCGAAGATCAGGAACTGCGTGCCGCGCATCGCCGCCCGCGCCGTCGCCACCAGCTGCTGCTGGCCGATCGTCAGCGAGCTTAACAGCGCGCCCGCCGGCAGGCCGAAGCCGAGATCGTCGAGAACGGCTTGCGCCATCTTCTCCATCTGTTTCTTGCGCATCAGGCCGTAACGGTTGACCTCGTCGCCGAGGAAAAGGTTGGCGGCGACCGTCAAGTGCGGGCAGAGCACGACTTCCTGGTGCACGGCGTTGATGCCGCGGGCGATCGCCTCGTTCGGCGTCGACAGCCCGACGGGATGGCCGCACCACAGCACCTCGCCGGCCGTGCGGGTGATGACGCCGGTCAGCAATTTGATGAGAGTGGATTTGCCCGCGCCGTTTTCGCCGACGATGGCGTGGATCTCTCCGGCCAGGAAGGTCAGCGTCGCCGGTTTCAGCGCCTGCACATGACCGTAGTTTTTCTGCAGGCCCTTGAGTTCGAGGATAGGCGTTCCGGCGGGAATGCGGTTGGCTTCTTTCAGCGTGGCGCTGTCATCATGGCGATGACTGACCTCTTCCAGTCCGATCATGGACCTCTCCTCCTCTTGTCACGTCTGCTCTCCATCCCCTGGTAACCATACCACGGATGGAAAAAGCCGCGCCGGTTTTTGAAGCCGGCGCGGCTTGTCTGTCTTGCTTACTTGATCTTCGGGTTCAGCAGTGCGTCGATCTTCGGATCCGCCATGTTCGCCTTGGTGACGAGGTTGGCGCCGGTATCGACATTCTCAGGAACCTTTTCGCCCTTGGAGACGGCAAGCGCGGTCTTGATGCCGTCATAGCCCATGCGATAGGGGTCCTGGACGACGAGGCCGGCGATCGCACCGTCCTTGAGGAAGCCCACCGTCTTGTCGTCGCTGTCGAAGCCGATGACCTTGATCTTGTCGCCGAGCTTGTTTTCGGCGATCGCCTGGCCGACACCCTGCGCCAGGATGAGGTTCGAGGCGAAGACGCCAACGAGGTTCGGGTTGGCTGTGATCAGGTCGGTCATCATGTTGAGGCCGGTGGTCGCCTGGCCGTCGCCATACTTGTCGGCGATGACCTTGAGACCGGGATATTTGGTCTTCACCTGATCCAGGAAGCCTTCGCGGCGCTGCTCCAGCGAGCCGACGCCGGGAAGGTTGGTGAGGATGACGATGTCGCCTTCTTCCTTGCCCGTCATCTCCTTGATGGCGGCGGCAAGACCGTCGGCGGCGATGCGGCCGCCCTGGACGTTGTCGGTCGTCAGGAACGACTTGAACGCCTTGGAGTCGGCGCCCGAATCGATGCCGATGATCGGAACCGACTTGGCCGCCTCGTCGATCGGCTTGCCGAGGGCCTTGAATTCCGTCGGCGAGATGACGATGGCGGCCGGCTTGCCGGCAACGGCGTTCTCAAGAATGCTGATCTGACCGTTGATGTCGGATTCGGCCTGGGCGCCGAGTTCCGGCACGTTGACGCCGAGATCCTTGCCGGCCTTGCGGGCGCCGGCCAGAACAATCTGCCAGTAGAAGGACGTCGTGTCCTTGACGATGATCGGGATCGTCACATCGGCGGCGAAGGACGTGACCGGCATCGCCGTGGCGATGACGGCGGCGCCTGCCAGCGCGGTGAAGGCGCGGCGGGACAAAAGGGATTTCACGATGCTCATAAGGGTTCTCCTCTCAGGATGCGTTCTCCTCCAATAAACCGGACCGCTGAACGCTGGCGGAAGGTTTTTATCGATAAAAAACATTTGCAGGCAGAAGCTAGCCGAGGCGCAATCAAATTGCAAGGGCATCAGTTGCGCTTTTTTACTGCGGAAAACTCCTCCCAAGCTACTGATTTTATTTCAATACCACGATAACCTAAAATAGCTATCGGCCGAACTCAACCTCATGGGGATGCACGACGCCCTTTTTCAAAATCAGGTTGCCGTACAGCCGGAATTCCGTTGTTGCGACGATATAGGCGGCCTTGCGCGCCATCGCGTAGAAGGCAAAACGCTCCACCGGGACGATGGAGAAATCGCCGGCGCGCCGCGAGATGATCTGCTGGAACTCGGCGCAGACCTCGGGCACGGCCTGGGGATCGCCGACCACCTCCATCCGCCATGCCGTTTCCGGCACGAAGGTATCGAGCGGCATATGGGTCAGGATAGCCTCGGCCATGTCGGTGGCGCTGACGCCGTCGGCGCGGATCACCGGCGGACCCATCGAGCCCGAGGGAAAATTGGCGTCCGATATGACGATGTCGTCGCCGTGCCCCATGGTCTTCAGCGCATGGAGCAGATCGGGACCGAGCAGCGGATGAATTCCTTTAAGCATATCTTCTCCCTCAGACCCGGACCGCTTCGGCGCCAAGCGGCGGCGCGATCAGCGTATAGGGTTCGAATTCGGCGTAGATGCTATCGGGTAGCGGCGGCTCCACGGTCTCCATGTTGCGCGTCAGGCTCGAAGGCTTCGCCGTGCCGATCAGCACCGAGGCGACGATCGGATCGCGCAGCGGAAACTGCATGGCGGCAGCCGCCAGCGGCGCCCCATGACGCTTCGCGATCGCCTCCATCGCGCCGACCTTGGCAAGCACATCCTCGCTTGCAGGCATATAGTCGAAATGCGAGCCGGGCACAGGGCCGGTGGCGAGAATGCCGGAGTTGAAGACGCCGCCGATCACGAGCGAGGTCCCCTTCCGACGGCAGAGCGGCAGCAGTTCGGCGACCGCCGAACGGTCGAGCAGCGTGTAGCGGCCGGCAAGCAGGATGCAGTCGAGATCGGCGTGACGCATGACGTCGAGGCAGACGGGCACTTCGTTGACGCCGAGGCCGAAGGCGGAGATCGCGCCGGAAGATTTCAGCTCTTCCAGCGCCTTCACGCCGGAATCGAGCAATTGCTTCTGGTGGACTGCGTTCTTTGCCGCACCATGCGTATAGACGCCGATATCGTGCACATAGAGAATGTCGATGCGGTTGAGGCCGAGGCGTGCATAGCTGAACTCGACCGAGCGCATGATGCCGTCATAGGAATAGCCGTAATCGGCATCGAAGGAGAGCGGGTCGACATAGCTGTAGTCAGGCACCGTCCCCGTCGGCACCGGCCGCAGCAGCCGGCCGACCTTGGTGGAGAGCACGTAGGAGCCATCCGGCTGATCGCGCAGGAAATCGCCGACGCGCCGTTCCGCAAGGCCGAGCCCGTACCAGGGGGCGACATCGAAATAGCGGATGCCGCTGTCCCAGGCTGCCTGCAGGGTTTCCATCGCCTGCTCGCGCGGGCAGGCCCGGTAGAGACCGCCCAAGGGCGCCGCCCCATAGCTGATTTCGGTCACTTCGAGCTTGGTCCTGCCGATCCGTCTCGTCTTCATCACGCCTCCTCGCCAAGCTTTCGGGATTTTCTATTTCAGATCAGAGCGTTGCGCCGAGATGCCAGGGCACGAATTCATTGTCGCCGTAGCCGAAGAGTTCGCTCTTCGTCCTTTTGCCGGAGGCGGTATCGATGATCAGGTCGAAGATCTCGCGGCCCTTGCCGCTGATCGTCGCATCGCCGGTGGCGATCGTGCCGCAATCGATGTCCATGTCTTCTTCCATCGCCGCATAGAGCGCCGAATTGCTGGAGAGCTTCAGCGACGGCGCCGGCCGGCAGCCGAAGCAGCTGCCGCGGCCGGTGGTGAAGGCGATCATATTCGCCCCGCCGGCAACCTGGCCGGTCGCCGAGACCGGGTCGTAGCCGGGTGTGTCCATGAAGACGAGGCCGGGGGCGGTGACCCTCTCGGCATAACCATAGACCGCCGTCAGCGGCGAGCGCCCGCCCTTGGCGACGGCGCCTAGCGATTTTTCCAGGATTGTGGTCAGGCCGCCGCGCTTGTTGCCGGGCGAGGGGTTGTTATCCAGCGAGGCGCCGTGCAGCGCCACATACTCCTCCCACCAGGCGATTTTCTCATCGAGCTTCTTCGCTACTTCGTCGCTGACGGCGCGGCTGCGCAGCAGATGTTCCGCACCATAGATTTCCGAGGTTTCCGACAGGATCGCCGTGCCGCCGGCCGCGGCCAGGAGATCGGCCGCCACACCGAGCGCCGGATTGGCGGTGATGCCGGAAAACCCGTCCGAGCCGCCGCATTGCAGGCCGATGATGATCTCGCCGATCAAGATCGGCACGCGTTTTTCCCTGCCGACATCGGCGGCGATTTCGCGCAGAACGCCCATGGCGCGCTCGACCGCCCGGCGCGAGCCGCCGGCGTCCTGGATGTTGAAGTGCCGTTTGGAGGCGCCTGCACCGCTCTGGCCGTACAGCGTCAGCTGGTTGACCTCGCAGCCAAGGCCGATCATCAGCACGCCGCCGAAATTCACATGCCTGGTATAGCCGGCCAGCGTCCGGTGCAGCACGTTCATGCCGTCGCCGGTCGAGCTCATGCCGCAGCCCTGGTCGTGCACGATCGGCACGAAGCCGTCGATGCCGTCATAATGCGGCAGGATCGTCCGGTTCGCCTCGTCGGCGATCGCCCGGCAGACCGTGGTGGAACAGTTCACGCTGGCGATGATGCCGATATAGTTGCGCGTCGCTGCCCGCCCGTCGGCCCGGCGATAGCCCATGAAGGTGCGCGCCTTGTCTTCGTTGGTCGCTGCTTCCGGCGCCGAATTGGCGGTCGCGGCAAGCCGGTCGTTTTCGAAATGCAGATTGTGGCTGTGCACATGGTCGCCGGCCTGGACCTCGGCCGTGGTTCGGCCGATCGCCTGGCCGTATTTCACGACAGGAGACCCAAGCGGGATATCCGCGATTGCCACCTTGTGGCCGGGATCGATCTTCTGGCGGGCCTGAATGCCGGCAACCGTCGAACCCGGCGCGATGGCGGCCGTCGCGACCGCGACATTGTCGCCGGCCGACAGGATGATCCAAGGCTGTTTGTCCAAACTCTTCTCCCTAGAGCACGATGCCGAAAAGTGTGAGCTGTTTTCGGGAGCGCCCGCCGCACGGCAAATGCGCATTGATTTTGTTTTTTATCTACAATAAACATTTACAAGTCAACGGGAATATTGATCCTGTGGACGAGGGAGGCGATGCGCCGCAGGCGGCCGGAAATAAGCTAAAGGTCGTTTGGACAAGCCCCGGCTCGATCCCGTCCTGCTTGAGGGCAGGGATGGCGGTTGCGACACGCGGGCGGAAAGCGGGGGTCTGATGGCAAGGCAGAACACGGTCTTCAAGGAAGCCTATAATAGGTATGCCGCGGCCCTGCGCACGGATACCGCACTCCCGTCCGAGCCGGAGATCGCCGCCCAGCTCGGCGTCAGCCGCTCCACGGCGCGTGCCATCCTGACGCGTCTGAGCGAGGAAGGCATCATCCGCTGGAACAAGCGCCAGAAGATCGTGCTGCGCCAGCCGACCGACCGTGATCTCTTTCCCTCCGAAGAGACCGACTCCCTGCACGACATCATAGAGCGCAGCTTCATGCAGCGCATCCTGGCCGATGATGCCGCGCCCGGCATGCAGATCAACGAGCTGGAGCTTGCCCGCGAGATCGGCACCGGCACGACAAGCGTGCGCGAATTCCTGATCCGCTTCTCCCGCTTCGGCCTCATCGAGAAGCGGCCGAACAGCCATTGGACGCTGAAAGGCTTCACCCGCGAATTCGCGCTCGAACTCGCCGATGTGCGCGAGATGTTCGAGCTGCATTCGGCCGCCGAATTCGGCCGGCTTCCCCGCGACAACCAGGCCTGGACCGATCTTGCCGCCATCCGCGACGAACACCACGCCATGCTCGCCGACATCAACCAGCGCTTCAAGGATTTCTCCGTCCTCGACGAGCGTTTCCACCTCTTGATCCACCGCGCCTCGAAGAATCGCTTCATCGCCGATTTCTACGATGCGATCGCCATCGTCTTTCACTATCACTACCAGTGGAACAAGACGGCCGCCCGCGCGCGCAATGAGCGCGCTATCCACGAACATCTGGATTATATCGCGGCACTCGAATCCGGAAGCCAGGCGGCGATCGAAAAAGCCTGCCGCGTTCACCTGCGTTCCGCCCGCCAGACCCTTCTGCAATCCCTGCCGCAGATCGCGACGGAAAGCGCGTGAAGGGCAACAGAAAGCGGTGCCCTGCCGCCCCCACACGCAGGATCAACGACGATTAGTCTATCTCACCATTTATAAATCCATCACGCCATGTCGACAAAACTCTGGGTTGATCCTAGTGCTGCGTCAGCGCTATTGGAATAACTCCTCAATGCGCTTGGTCGACGCATCCACGCCCGCAATCAGCGATGGTCATCATGGAAAGCAGGTTCCGATGGAAAACACCTCTGCCCCTGCCAACGATAGTGAATGGACGCTGGCTGATTTCCTCAGCACCTATCGCTATTGGGCCGTCTTCCTTTCCTCGCTTCTCATCGCCGTCGGCAGCCAAGGTCTGAGCACGGTCTTTCCCGTGATTTCGCAAATGGCGGGCAGCAGCGCCCAGACGATCGGGATATTCTATTTCGGCTCCACCCTCGGCTGGGTTGCCGGCGCCTTCCTGGCCTTTATCGTCGCCGGCCGCCATGGCCGGTCGGCCTTGATCTCGCCCATCCTCGTCTGCGCCGTCGTCGCCTTCGCTTTTCTGCCGGCGCCCGTCTTGTGGGGATCGCCGGGCTTTCTGTTTCTGTTTGGCCTGGCGCTCGGCGCCCTTCGGGCGGCCTTCCCGCTCGCAATCGCGATATTCCTGGTGGGCGGGCGACCGGGCAAAATCGAATTCGGCTGCGCTTTGACGCTAATGTCGACGACGATATTGATCTCGGCCTTTGCTCCGGTCGGCGCGTCGTGGCTATACGGGCTCGATCTCGGCGCCGTGCCGGTCGTTTCAGCCTTTCTGGCCTGCCTGCTCCTCGCTGTCATCTTGCTGGTTCCGGCCGGCAATCTCGCCTTCGACGATGCTCCGCGCCGGCGGCACAAACCGCTTGCGCCGCGGCAGCGATCGCCTCTTCTCGTTGCCGTCATCCTGATCACGCCGCCGATCCTGATTCTACTGGCGACAGTCGGCATTCGTCTGTTTCAGGCAGACGATGTCGGCGTCAGCGATTCTTCAATCGCGCTGCTCTTGGCAGTTCTGGTCTTCGCCATCGCGCTGGCCGCCTTTGTCTATCTGGCCTATTGGGTCTACCGCATCCACGGCGAGCTGGCGGGCGCAGCACCATCCCAGCGCCTGCTGACGCCGCTTGCCGCCATGCTGATCGCGATCATTGTACCGATCGGACTGCCGGTGCTCGTCATGACCCTTGGCGATCTGCTGAACGAGCGGGCCCGCGACAGAGGCCGGGGAAAGGCTGTTTCGATTGCCTGGCTCGGCATCTGGAGCTTCTTCGTTCCGCCGGTCGCCATCGCGATGGTTCAGAACGCGGCGAATGACAGCTATGTCGTCGGCGCAGACAGGGCGTCGTAACAGCACCCGTGCGGTGCTGCGCCTCATCCCCTTGAGACCTGCGATGCCGCGTCCGGCATCGGCCTCATGAAACCTTTCGAATTGTAAGCCGTTGTCTGGCTTATGACCGACGCTAAACTCAACCCGAAATCGGTCGACGGCACCGAGGAGCACGGTGCCGAGAAGTCGCGCCAGGAGAAGGCATCGACTGTCGAGGCCGCGCCGCCGCCAGCCATCGAACCCAGTCCGGAGCTCACGCCCGAGGAGGCCGAGCAGGCGCGCAAGCGATATTTGCTGAAACGATTCTGGATCAGCGCCCGCCATTTCTGGGGCAGCAGTGGCGACAGGCTCGCCTGGCCGTGCTCGATCGGTCTGCTGGTGATGATCTGCATGAATGTCGGTTTCCAATATGGGATCAATCGCTGGAACCGCGGGATCTTCGACGCGATCGAGCGGCACGACGCCGGCACCGTCTATTACCTCAGCGCCGTTTTCGTGCCGCTCGTGCTCGGAAGCGTCGCCCTTGTCACCGCGCAAGTCTATGTCCGCATGATGATCCAGCGCCGCTGGCGCTCCTGGCTGACCTCGGCGGTGATCGCGCGCTGGCTCGCCAATGGCCGTTACTATCAGCTGAACCTGATCGGCGGCGATCACAAGAATCCCGAGGCGCGCATCTCGGAGGATTTGCGCATTGCCACCGAAGCGCCGGTCGATTTCATCTCCGGCGTCATTTCCGCATTTCTGTCGGCCTCGACCTTTATCGTGGTGCTGTGGACGATCGGCGGAGCGCTCACCCTGCCGGTCGCGGGCTCGACCATCACCATTCCGGGCTTTCTCGTCGTCACCGCGGTTCTCTATGCCGTGATCACCTCAACCGTGATCGCGATCATCGGCCGTCACTTCGTCCAGGTTTCGGAGGTCAAGAACCAGGTGGAGGCCGAGCTCCGCTACACGCTGACCCGTGTGCGCGAAAATGGCGAGAGCATCGCCTTGCTCGGCGGCGAGGAGGAGGAGCGCAGCGATCTCGACAAGACATTTTCCAATGTGCTCAGGCAATGGGCGCTGCTGGCGCGCCAGCACATGCGCACGACCTTCGTGTCGCACGGGTCGATGCTGATTGCGCCCGTCGTGCCGCTGCTGCTGTGCGCGCCAAAATTTCTCGCAGGCGGCATGACGCTCGGCGAGGTCATGCAGGCTGCCTCGGCCTTCGCCATCGTTCAGCACGCCTTCGGCTGGCTGGTCGACAACTACCCGCGTCTTGCCGACTGGAACGCCTGTGCGCGGCGCATCGCCTCGCTGATGACGTCGCTCGACGGCCTCGAGCGCGCCGAACAGAACGATGCGCTGAGACGCATCAAGCACAGCGAAACTAAAGGCAATGCGATCCTCAATCTGAACGATCTCTCCGTGTCGCTCGACGACGGCACCGCCGTGGTCAAGGAGACCCATGTCGAGATCGCGCCGGGCGAGCGGGTGCTGGTGGCCGGAGAATCCGGCTCGGGCAAGAGCACGCTGGTGCGCGCCATCGCCGGTCTCTGGCCGTGGGGCCACGGCAGCGTCGATTTCCACGCCGACCGGCGCTTGTTCATGTTGCCGCAGCGGCCCTACATTCCGTCCGGCACGCTTCGCCGCGCCGTCGCCTACCCCCGCGCCGCCGACAGTTGGACGCCGGAGGAGATCACCGCGGCGCTGACCAAGGTAGGACTGGATTATCTCAACGAAAAGCTCGAGGAAGAGGCGCCATGGGATCAGATCCTGTCGGGCGGCGAAAAGCAGCGGCTCGCCTTTGCCCGGCTGCTGCTGCACAATCCCGATATCATCGTGCTCGACGAAGCCACTTCGGCGCTCGATGAGAAGAGCCAGGACAGCATGATGGAGATGGTGATCGACGAAATGCCGACGGTGACCATCATCAGCGTCGCCCATCGCGCCGAGCTAGAAGCCTTCCACAGCCGCAAGATCACCCTGGAACGGCGCGAGGGCGGCGCCAAGCTCGTCAGCGATATCGATCTCGGCCCGCGCAAGGGAAGGCGCAACCTGATCCTGCGCGTTTTGGACAGCCGCCGCTAAGGCATTCCAGGAAAAGGACGAAGCGGTGTTCCGTGGTAACGTGAATACCCGCGACGTCATCCTCGGCCTTGTGCCGAGGATCTGAACACGTCGAATAAGTGCCCGAGGAAAAACGGTTTCCCGAAATCACGGTGCTCAGATGCTCGGCACAAGGCCGAGCATGACGGAGGGGAGGTTGTCAACAAACTGCGAGGCGTTTCCTCTGAGGAGCAACCTTATCAATGCGAGGCCGCCTCGCTTGCCGGCCCCGGCTCTTCGTGCGTCTGGCGGTGATCGACCGGGATCAGCCAGGTGGTGAAGAAGGTCAGGACGGCGACGACGACCACGCCCCAGAAGCTCCAGTGCAGGGCCGCATCGAAGACGCTGCGGATATCAGGATCGGCGGCGAGTGCGGCGAGCCCGGTCGGCTGGTTCAGCGCATTGTGCAGGGCCGCCGCCGTCTCGCCGCTCGCATGGTGGTTGATGCCGGCGTTGAGGATGGCGCCGAGCACGGTGGCGCCGAGCGTATTGCCGAGGCTGCGGGCGAAGATGATCGAGGCGGTGGCGCTGCCGCGCATCGACCATTCGACGCTGTCCTGCACCAGCACGATGCTGGTCAGGCTGATCAGGCCCATGCCGAAGCCCATGAAGAAGGAGCCGGCGCCGGCGAGAACCGGAGAGCTTTCCGGCGTCAGGAACAAAAGGAAACAGGCGCCGAACGGAAACATCAGGCTGCCGACGCGCAGCGTCCGGCGAATGCCGAAGGCCCGGTAGAAGCGGCTCGACAGCATCACCGCCAGGGGCCAGCCGACGATGAGCATGGTGAGCGTGAAGCCGGCGACGATCGGGGTGCGGCCGAGCACGCCCTGCACGTAGATCGGCAGGATCGTGGAAAGCCCGATCAGCGCCATGCCGGCCAGCAGCGTCGCCCCGTTGCTGGTGGCGATCAGCCGGCGGCTCCAGAGCGCGATCGAAATGATCGGCTCCGGCGCCCGCCTCTCCTGGGCGAGGAAGCAAATGCCCGAGACGACGAAGAGGGCGAAAAGCGACAGCAGGATCCAGGCGCTCGCACTGGTTTCCGTCAGCATGATGAGCAGCGCGACGATCGAAATCGAAAACAGCACCGATCCGAGATAATCGATCCGCGCCTGCTTGTGCGCGATGTCCTCCTTCAGGAAGATCATGAAGGCGATGATCGAGACGATGCCGATCGGCAGGTTGATCCAGAAGATCCAGGCCCAGGAAAAGGTGTCGACGATGATGCCGCCGGCAAGTGGCCCGACGACGGCCGACGTCGCCCAGACGGTCGCCATCGCCCCCTGCACGCGGCCGCGTTCCTCGAGCTTGAAGAGGTCGCCGATGATCGTCATCGTCACCGGCTGAATCGCGCCGGCGCCGAGCCCCTGCAGCAGGCGGAACAGCACCAGCGACATCATCGACCAGGCAAAGCCGCAAAGGGCCGAGCCGGCGAGGAAGATGAGGATGCCGCCGATCAGCACCGGTTTGCGCCCGAAAATATCGGAAAGCTTGCCGTAGATGACCGTCGTCGTCGACTGCGCCAGCAGGAAGGCGGAAAACACCCAGCTGTAATAGGAGAAGCCGCCGAGCTCTCCGACGATGCGCGGCATGGCCGTCGCCACGATCGTCGCCTCGATGGCAACCATGAATGTCGCCACCATGATGGTCGCGACGACAAGCACGCGGTTCGAGCGATGCGCTGCATTCGACATGACGATCCTCTTCGGGTGCTCCGCGGACGCCGGAATAACGGCAGGCTGGCTAGGTGTGGCGATCGCCATGTGCGGAGGGATGCTGTTCTTGTACGACCTCGATGCCGGCCGGTAAAGCAATTCTGGTGGCCGCTATCGTTTTTGCGACGACGTCAGCGGCGGCAGTTGAAATGAAGGCCCGGCGCATTATCGGCCAGGCCTTCATCTCGTCGGGAGCCGGGCGCTCGCCGCTTCCTACTGCTGGCATGCCTCGCTCATCGAACCGCTACCGTCGGTGCAGCCAGGCGTCTGCTGGAGATCCGGATTGACGCCTCCGGGATTGATCGTGCTGCGGCCGCTGTTGAGGTCGACGCCACCACCGCCGCTCGTGCTGCCGGTGGTGCCGGGATCGGTGCCGATGGACCCCGAACCGGCTGAGCCCGTACCGGCGGAGCCGGCACCAGTCGAACCCGCGCCTGTATTGCCCGAGCCGCCGATGACGGGCGCCACCGAAAGCCGCCCGCTGGAATTCGCACCGCCGGCCGTCTGGGCCAGGGCCGAGCCGGCAAGGCCGATCGAAAGGAGGGATATCGCGATGAGTTTGTAGGACATGGTCTTCTCCATCCTTGTTGTCTCAAGGGGAAACCTGTCCGGAAGCGGCATGTTCCTTCCCGATATTGCGCTGTCGAAAGGACGCTGTGCCTGCCTGGCCCCCCGCCTTTCATCGACGGTTGCCCGCACGAGTTGTGCCGCAGGCCACTAAAAATCCGCTCAACACTATTCGGTTGCCGTCGAAGATGTTAACCCTGCCCGCGGATACGAATGGATAGGGGTATCTCATGGACGCGATGAAAGGCGGCAGACGCATTGAATGTCTGGATGGTTTGCGTGGTTTGGCAGCGCTATGGGTGCTGATCGGCCATGCGCATATCCTGACGGGGTTCAAGGTGCCGATTATCGGAGATCCGGAGCTGGGGGTCGACCTGTTCATCATGCTCTCTGGCTTCCTGATGGTGTTTCACTATCAGCGCCGGAAAGGCAGGGAGCCGTGGGAGAGCCCGCAAACATGGGCGGTGTTCTGGGCGCGTCGGTTCTTCCGCATCGCGCCGCTCTATTACGTCATGCTGGTCGTTGCTCTCATCGCCGGATCCGAGATCTATCAGGCAAGGATGGTCATCGATGCTTTCAATGGCAACCCGCCGCAAGCGGCGTCTCGCTATCTGGACGACAGTCTGACCAACTACCTGATGCATCTTTCCTTCCTGTTCGGCTTGTCCCCGGCCCATGCCTTCCGCACGGCGCTGCCGGACTGGAGCATCGGCCTTGAAATGCAATTCTATGTGGCCTTGCCATTCATCATGATCGTTCTCGGGCGGCTGGGTTGGCTGAAGGGCATGCTCGTCACCGTCGGCTTGGCCGTCGCTGCCGCCTTGGTGGTCCATCGCCTCGGCTTCCGCTTCCCGATGCCGTCGTTCCTCCCGATGAAGATGCACATCTTCGCCGTCGGCATGCTGCTTGCGGGTGCATTGTGGATGCCACCGGGCAGGGCCTACCTGGCTTTTGCGATTTCGGCTCTGCTGGTCCTCATTCCTCTCGGCGGCGACGTGACCGTGCTGCACGAAAGTGTGCGCGTGGGGATCGTGGCTCTGTTCTTCGTCCTGGTGCACGCCGATCGTTTTCCGGGTTCCGCCGGCCATTATTCCCGCGCGGTCAATTCGCTGCTCGGCAACACCTTCTTTCGAAATCTCGGGGAACTTTCCTTCGGCGCCTATCTGATTCACCTGCTCATCATGCAGCCAGTCATCGCCTGGCTGATCGGCAATACCGACCTCAGCAATCCCGCTCGCTGGCTGGTGACGCTGATCGTCACCATCCCGGTCGTCTATGTCCTGTCTTTCATAGGCTACAAGTTCATTGAGCTGCCCGGCCAGTCGGTTGGCCGGCGCCTGACACAACAGAGGCGGGTGGCGGTCTAGAGCCGCCGGCACTAAAAATGATGGGCTGCTCCATCACGTCTGCCAACTGCGACCTCGCAGAAGCGATCTATGAAGGCGTGTAGGCGTTCTGCAGGGTCACGCATTAGGCGGCTATGAGGAACGCAATCATGATGGCTAGCGGGACCGAGAAGGCGATGAACGCAAGAACGCCTGCTGCCAGACTGGTCTCTCGATCGCTGAAAACGCGCATAGCCGTCTTCATCAAGATACCGACGTCCAATGAAATAGAATGCTTCATCACGTAGAGCAGGTCCGAAACTACAACGGCTTGGCTCCGGCTATCGCCGGTAGGACGCAATAACTGACCCATGCCTGTCAGGCCCGGTCGCATCCGCTGGCGGAACTCTAGCATTTGTATATTTTCTTTGTTCGCTTGGGGATCATGGGGTAGCGCCCGAGGTCCCACGACAGACATCTCTCCCCGCAGTATGTTAATTAGCTGCGGAAGTTCATCGACGTTCGTCAACCGCATGAATCTGCCGACTTTCGTCAATCGAGCGGGCTGGCCCTCCGAAGGCAGATTGACTGCCCGAAATTTGAGGAGCCCAAACTCTTTGCCGTCTTTACCAATGCGCCGATGAGCGAAAAATATCGGCCCCGGGCTCTCAATTTTGATGGCCAGAGCAACGATTAAAATCGGGGGTGAGAGAAACACCAAACCGGCCAGAGCCATAGTCATGTCCATCGCCCGTTTTGTGCCGAGCGTCAGGAACCTTCGATCGCTCATACGGAACGCGGCCCATATGAACCCGACGCCCGAGAGCAACTTCCCAAGATCGCCAGGGATCTCTTCGACGTGTGCATTCCACTCCTCGTGGTACCGATCACGATCAACATCTGACAGGAGTGAGGCGGCGATGCCGATTAGCCTGTGGACCATGTTTGGGCGCCAAGCCTTGAACTCGTCAGCAAGAATCTTTGCGAATGCCGAGCCAATAATGCCGGCGACAATGGCAATCACCGCGATCAAGAAGCTGTCCATGCCGCCTCCCCAAAGGTCGGCGCCAACGCATCGCGGACCGCATTAACTTCCCGCTGGCCCAACGCTGTCACGCGATAGTAGCGGCGACGGGGGCGACCGAGTTTCGCCGGGTCTCCCGCCTCCCATTCACTGGAAAGCCAACCGGCTTTCTCGAGGCGCATAAGGATCGGGTAAAGGCTACCCGATGCGAGCTCCGTATCCCTCGAGATTTCTGCTCCTGAAACGCCCCCGGGGCGGTTCACGATCGCTTTGATGACGTTCACCGTCTGCGTGGTTAGTCTCACTGTGTTGACCATAGTAGAGAAGTCTACATAGGGTCAGGCTTGTTGTCAATTAACCTACCAACGGCGTCGATTTAGGTGTTGTGAGTGTAAGCTCAGTCGTGGGCATCAATCATTTCGGCGGCCCGGGCAGGCTTCCCCATCAACGTCGCCGTGTTCGTCCAGCTCATGCACGGCAGATAGGTGTTCTTCTCCATCCACTCCCGGACGATGAATCTGACGGTATTGTTGCGGGTCTTGCCGAGCTCGCCTGACAGATCCCGGAGCGCTTCTTCGATGTCGTGGTCAAAGACGATTGAGCCCGAATTGCGCAACAGCAGCGCGGCGCGGCGAAGCGTGATTTGCAGATCCGCGTTGAGATATCTGCGATCCGGTTCGCGGTGTCCTCAAGGAGGGTGGCTATGTTTGGTGTCGACGTCATTTTATCTATCACCCCCTGCAGACGGTCAAAATCAACGGCGCCGATTGACCGCGAACGTTAAAGGACTATCCTCACAGTATCCCGTGGGTGCGACCTCACTGCCCAGAGTAGTGGGACCTTTTCAGGTGGCGATGGCCTTGGCCCCGCGGGACCCTAATCCCTTAATTTTCGGTGCCAGATCGTAACCTTCCCTCCGAGCGATGTGTCTCTCATTGGATCGGTGATGGCAGACCGTGCGAGTACGTAATCGCTGAGATGGCACTTATGGCGTGAGGCGTCACGGCGCTTGTGATGTCCGTTTATCTGGAAGGTGATAGCTCCCAAAAGAAGGTCGGTCATTTGCAGCGGGAGAAACTTCTTCGAGTCGCAAAATTGGACTAGTCGAAAAGGGGTTACGCGGGCATCGCCTTTCTTCCTTGCCCCAGCATTCAAGATCGACCGCAATTCATCCATCGAAAACGAGGTGTCGCGATGGTCGGCGTAAACCTTGAAATGTGCCGTCGGATAAAGTCGGGCACACTTCATTAGGAGCTGGTAAACTTCCTTGTTGAAGCCGATTTCTCGATCGCCCTTGTTGTACGTATCGTCACGGATCTTCGACGTATCTATGACCAGCGAATGGAAATGGATCGGGGTCGAGACGTCGCCGTGATCAAAAAATCTGTCGATGACAAGTTTGTAGGCGTGAAGTTTGGCGGCTGAAATTTTGGACCATTTGAGCTCACCAGTTCGCAACTCAAGGTGTTTAGCGTGTGAGATCGAGAACTCAAATCCTTTGAGCCACGCTTCTTCAATGGCCAGGCAGCCCAGTGAGAGATATCTATGTGCGGTTTGACTGCTTTCATCGACAAAAAGGCAGTAAACAGGTTGCCGATCCACCCGCCATCTCACACTTGCAAAACTGACCGGGGCCGATTCGATCCCAGAAACAATTGTAACGCTCCAGCGTGGCGCTGGCCAGACACTGAACGGCCTGCACTTTATCCACATTTTGCGCCAGTACGATCACCTTAATCGCCAGAACAATGCTGTCTCAGCTCAATCCCTCAAGACAGCAGCAAGAAACGAAAGGTGGATATCGGTGGGGATCCAGAACTGGGCCTTCCAGCTAGCCTTCTGAAAATCCCGCTTTTAGAATGGAATGGTGCCGCTTACGTGACTCGAACACGTGACCCCATCATTACGAATGATGTGCTCTACCGACTGAGCTAAAGCGGCATTTGGCGGCCCGAGGCAAATCCCTTTACATTTCATGCTGTTAATGGAGCATACCTTAACCGCATCAGGCGGAGCAAGCAAGCTTTTCGGGCTGTCACTGTGACTGTGGTGTGACCGGAGTCGGAGCCGAGGCTTAAGACCATCCGAAGTATGGCTCGGGTGATCCACGAAAAAGATTCCCGGTGCGGCTTAAGCTGTCACGACTCCCAGCCGAGGCTTGCCGCCCTTCGACTCGATAACAAGCAAGTTGACTCACCAAAGTATATTTACACCGGCTCCAAATCAGGTAGCCTCGAAGCACCAACGAACATCGCGAGCCTGATATGGCTCTAAATAATTGATATCAAATGATAAATGTCGGTTGACTACCGGCTTTGTCGGAGGGATTGTTTGTTTATCGGGAATATATTTAGTCCGATTTGCTTTAATTGGAGCAATATAATGAGCCATACCATAACTACATCCGAAAATAACGCATTGCTAAGGCGTGCAGAGGCCGCAGCAATACTTCAGACCGCTGGTTATCCGATCTCCGCCACGACCTTGGCGACGATGGCGAGCCGGGGCGACGGGCCGCTGTTCAAGCGGTTTGGCCGCATCCCGCTTTATCGGCACGGCGACCTCATGGAGTGGGCGGAGCAGCGCTCAACCCCCTTCGGCCACTCCGTCACCGAATGCGAAGCGGCTCGCGAAGCTGCAGCCTAACCACCAAGCCGCGCACACTCCGTGCGCCGATAGGAGAAAGCGAAATGCAGAAACACGAGTTACAGCAACGCATTCATCGAGCCGCCCAGGCAGCTGATCGCTTTCGGCGAGGGGCGACCCCCCTAGTCGTGGCGGAGGCTGAAATTCTCAGCCTTGGTTTTCAATCGGTCCGACACGGCCCTAGCGGTCTGGAGGCTCAAGATGAGCTGACATGGCACACACTGACGCTGGAGAAAGAACATGGCTAATCCGAAATTCGAGGCCTCGACGCGGGCCAATTTCACCCCCGAAGAGCTGGTCAAGGCGAAAGCCAATTTCGATTGGGGCGCGCAGCGGATGCCCGAAGAACACGCAAAGGCGGTCGAACTAATCGCAGCCAAAGGGCTCGGAGGCCACCGCGAGGTCACAGCCCACTATTTGAAGTTTAAGCAGCCGATCACGCCCTTCGAACTGGCCCGCATCGATCTGTTTAAAGAGACCACCTCGGCGGGTCCGTTCGGCATCGATGAGTCCGTTCCTCCGAAGACGGGAATTAGCTTCGTCGGCGACACCAAGATCGGAAAAAACCGATGAGGCCCGGCGCTCAGAAAATCATCCTCGGTCTCATGGGAACGGACGAAGCAAGCTGGAACCGGCAGGTCGCCGCTCACATGAAGCGGGACGAGTCGACAGAGACGGTGCTTGATGTGCTTCACGCCTTCGCGACGCTCAGCGTAGCGGGGGTGCGGGGTTCGGCGCGTCACCTGCGTCTGATGATTGGAATCTTTGGCGATCTTTGGGCGGCTGAGTTGGAGGGCCTGCCATTCGATGAGCGGCTTGACCTGGCGCTGGCAACATTTTGCGCGATGGGCCTTGCCATTCCCGAAGAGAAGGCGAACCGGCTCGCGGAGCTTGCGCGGCGGGAATTGGCGCGGCGCGGGATGTTCATTCCGGAGGGTGCGGGGCATGGGTGAGGTGATCGAACTGAAAGCGAGGAGGAGACTCAAGCGGCCTGAGCCGGTTCCAAGCTTCGACAAGATCATGGGCAGGCTCTTCGAAGCACTTGACCTCATGGAGCCGGTGCGCGGGACGGAGGCGGCGCACAAGGCGGTTTGTGATGGCATCGAGATGCTCCTCGCGAGGGAAGAAAGGAGGATGACATGGCCGACGAAGTAGGAAAGAACGTGGTGTCGCTCGACCATTGGGAAAAGCTGCGGCTGAAGCAGGCGAAGGATCGGGCCGTACCAATCAAAGCGATTGATGCGGATGAGTTGACCCGCATCAAAAATCCCAGCGGCATTGTGCCGGACTTGGGCAACGCGAAGCGGGCCATTCTCAAGTTGGGCCTCACATTCCGCTTCGATGTGTTCCGGCAGAAGATCGTCATTGAGGGCTACGATCAACCGCTCGGGGAAACGCTGGACGACATCGAGCTGAAGGTTCGGGACGTTGTGCTCGAAACGTTGGGCTTCGATCCGGAAAGCAAATTCACCCGGGAGGCGATCCGGCTCCTGGCGATTGGGAACAGCTTCGATCCGGTGAGGGATTATCTCGACGGGCTCAAGTGGGACGGCGTTCCGAGGCTGGATACTTGGCTGCGGGATTACCTCGGGGCGGAAGACGACGAACTGACCAGTGCGATTGGTCGAGCAGTCCTGACGGCGGGGGTGAGACGCGTGCGGAAGCCGGGCTGCAAGTTCGACGGCGTGCTTGTGCTCGAAGGCCGCCAAGGCAGCGGGAAGTCCACTGCGCTGAAGATACTGGCTGGCGGGGAAACCTTCTTCTCCGACGAGATCGTGATTGGCGAGTCCTACAAGGAGCAACAGGAATTGCTTCGTGGAAGGTGGATTGTGGAACTGCCCGAATTGGCAGGGCTCAACAATTCCGAAGTTCGTCGAGTGAAACAGTTCATCTCCAAAACGGTGGATCGGGCGCGCGGTGCGTTTCAGCGGTCGGTCGAGGAATTGCCGAGGCGCTGTCTAATGGTGGCGACGACGAATGATGCGCAATATCTGAAAGACACCACTGGAAATCGCCGGTTCTGGATCGTGGTCACGGGCAAGATTGACCTCGCGGGACTGACAGAGGTTCGCGACCAGCTTTGGGCCGAGGCCGCCGCCGCAGAGCTTTCCGCTCCCGACCCCATCACGCTGCCCGAGTCCCTTTGGGGCGAGGCCGCAAAACGAGCCGCCGAGCGCGTGGCGAGTGATCCATGGGAGGACTTACTCGCTGCCGAACTGCCGGACGTGGCGAAGGAAGTGGAGGGAGAGTTACGCGTGACAACACAGGCCGTGTTCGAACGGGTGCTCAAGATGGATGTCAGGATGGCGGCGCGCCGGGACACTTTGCGGCTCGCCGAGTGTATGCGGGCCTTGGGCTGGTACGGGCCGAAGGTGCTCTGGGCGGATGGCGTGGCGGTTCGGGGCTATGCCAAGCAGGCCGGTATGGCTCCGCCGACCCTACTGTGACTTACGGTAAGAATGCATGCGAAATAACCATTTCACCGTCCCCACCGTTTGTCAAAAAGAAGAGTAAGAAGAGTAGGGACGGTAGGGACGATTGAAATCATTGACAAATCCCCATTACCGATGTGCCCGTCCCTACGGTAGGGCGCAATACACGGAGAATGCCATGGCTGAGGCCGAAATCCCATCCCCTGTGCTCGATGCACTGCTCGACATCATGACCTCAGATGATATCCCGGAGGCCCGGTGCATCGACGCGGCCAAAGCCATCATCGAATACGAAAGCCCTCCGGAGGTGTTCGCCATCGTCCACGCTTACCTCATGGGGGTGGCGCAAGACGCAGGCCAGCCGGTTGAGTTAAAGCTCAAGGCCCTCGAACTGATTCGCAAGGTCGAGGCGAGGCGGGTGGTGCCGGGGACCTCGAAGGCGATTGATACGGCACAAGCGATGGCGCTCGGGAACCGGGTAGCGATCGCAAAGCGGCGGATTGAACTGGTGCGGAAAGAGGCGTGGCCTGCGCAGAAGGGCTGGGCGGACAACCTCGGGGAGGTGCGGGGGATCGTGGTTGAGGAGGAGGGGATCGCGGAAAGGCTGGAAGCGGCGCGGCTTAAGGCGTAACTTTATCCGGTCCCTCGGTAACGGCCATTTGGACGGGGCGATTCTCGTTAAGATCGAGATATTTGCCCATCACCTCTTTAAGCTCGCCTCCCCAAAGCATCTCAGAGAGTCTGACAATCGCGTGATCGATTTGTTGACTTAGCTCGGGTTCGGCCTTCTCATTGAGATTACCAAAACGATCCTGGCCTACAAGATTTTCCCACCGAACTCTTTCGGTCAGGATATAGTCAACCTGTTGATAAAGTTCGTCTAGCCATTGGACCACATCCTCACCGAAAACAAACTCGGCTTTTGTCGCCAATACATTGAGGTCTACTACGTGGTGGTCCTTGAATTGATGGCGTGCCAAATCCAGTTGGGCGAACGCCACCACCTCGTTATAGATCTCGATCCGCTTCTCAAAGAGCGCCATCTTGTGTGTGCGTTCCGCGGTCTGCTGCGCAATGTTGACCTGCTCGATCAACAGCTGGGTTTGGCGTTCCATCGCGTCGGTTTGGGCCTTGAGGAACGTCGCTTGATCTTGCGCAGCGCTTGACTGCTCTTTCATCACAGCGCGGTTGTCCTCGATCTCCTTTCGTTGTGCAGCGAGTTCTTGAGATTGGATCATGGTGGCGATGAAGAGCCAGAGGAAGGCGAGCGGGGCGAAAAATCCCGCGAGAGTGTCGCCTTGGGTGTTGAGTTCCAGCTTGCCGAACTTCGCTAAAATGCCCTGCGTTTCGCCGAATATCCCTACGGTGACGAAATACGCTAGGGTCAAAAGAAAGCCGACTCCAAGCCAAATGTTCTTGATCTTCATTCCCCGCGCCCGTTCCACCTGTAGTCGAATCGATTGTGGCGATGCAGGCTACTTTGGGAGAATGAAAAAGACTACGCAGTCTCGCGTAAAATCCGAAACACGCTCGCCCGCCCAATCCTCAGCTTTTCTGCAATCGCATCCGCCGTCAGGCCCTCGGCCTTGAGCCGCTTCACCTCGTCGCCCTTCGCCCTCGCAGTCGGCGCGCGTCCCTTATACTTCCCCTCGGCCTTGGCCTTTGCGATCCCCTCCCGCTGCCGTTCCAGCATCAAGTCCCGCTCAAACGCGGCAATCCCCCCAAGGATCGTGAGCATGAGCTTGCCGGTCGGCGTGGCCGTGTCAACGTTCATCGAGAGGATGCGAAGCGTCACGCCCTCGGTCTCAAGCTGCTTGGCGATGGCGAGGAGGTCGGCGGTTGAACGCGCGAGCCGGTCGGGCTTCGTCACAATGAGCGTGTCGCCCTCGCGCACCCAATCCAGCACCCGCTCGAGTTCGGGCCGCTTGGTCGCCAGAGCTGAAAGCTCCTCATGGAATATCTTCTCACACCCTGCGGCTTTGAGGTCGCGGAGTTGGGCCTCAAGCCCTGCTTTCTGATCCGTGGTGGAGGTTCGGGCGTAGCCGACAAGCTGTGACATGGCGATGGCTCCAAGGCTCAATGACATTAAAGATACTGTGATACTGTAGTCTCAAAATGTCAAATACCATTTATATGATACTCGATTGCACGGCTCGCGGAGGGAATCACTAGGGCAAGCTCCTGTGATACTCGGTACGGGGAGGGCGGTATGGTTCCTAACGGAGCGTTACGATATGGCCGAGGCCTGGGGCTTTATGCGTCGTGCGATGGTGAAATGTGGGGCGGCGGATGGGGGCAATGCGCCACGTATCCGGGGCGGGTGATGCGGTGGCGGGATCGGATGGCCATCGGTCGGGGCGCAAACCGGGCCGCGCCGCACGGCCAACGTCGGGGCGAGAAATCGGTATGGCTCTGGGCTCGCGAGGCGGACCCACCCCCGGCCAGTTTTCAGGAACCTCGGAAGGGCCTTTGGCTGATGCCGGGGCGGCACCCCAGACCCCACGTCCCTCGCAAATTTTGTGGGATTTTTGGCCTCCGAGGCTGATTGCATTCTTTGCAATCGATGCTAGTCTCAACTCAAGTCGTCAGGCGGACCAGACGATTAATAACATGAGGTAGTCGCAACTGCCCGAAGAAGCTCCAAGCGGTAACGAAGCCGCCCGCCAAAGTCCCCACTAGGAGATGAGCACGCGCGTCGTACTGGCGCGGTGCGTAGCTATGGAGCTGATGATGAAATACGCGCTCGTGGATGGAATACGGCAAGAAGCGAGTCCGGAACTCCGCGGCGACTGCCCCGGATGCGGATCTCCAATGATCCCCAAATGTGGGACCAAAAAGCTGCATCACTGGGCGCACAAAGGACGCCTTGAGTGCGATCACTGGTGGGAGTCAGAAACCCAATGGCATCGGGACTGGAAAAACCACTTTCCCGCCGAGTGGCAGGAGGTGCGCCACATCGCCCAAGATGGCGAGGTTCACATCGCGGACGTGAAGACCCCATCCGGAAATGTGCTCGAGTTTCAGTTCTCGGCGATCCGGCCTGAAGAGCGGGCGGCACGGGAAGCGTTCTATGGTCCGGAAATGGTTTGGTTTGTGAACGGAAGGCGACTGTCGCGCGACCTTGCCTCATTTCGGAAAACGCTCGTCGAGAAAAAGAGAAACAGCGATCTGCCAACGTGGTCGCTAGAACTTATAGACCTTTCCGCGAATATTCAGAATTGGGTCGAAAGCGGATGCAGAGTGTACTTCGATTTTGGTGATGCTCACTTTAACCACGACAAATATTATGATGAAGACGCTTTGTCAGTAACAGACCGAGCCGATAACGGAGCAATTTGGTTGCTGCAGCGCACCGGTGCGTGGACCGTCACCGCAACAATGGTTTTAAGGTCGAAACTCATTGAACACTACGTTCGCGGGGCAGCGATACCCGGACTTCCGAGCCATCCACCTCTGCGTCCGCAGACGCTCCCTGCACCATCCAGGAGTCCATACATGAGCTCCAACGGCTTCCCTGCTTACTGGCAAAGACGGCCACGAAGAGCACGATTTTAGGTCATCCCAACTTCGCCAGCACGTGCGCCGCCGTCATGTGGGTGTAGCGGAATAGCATCCGTGCATCCTTGTGGCCACTGATCAGGCTGACCTCCGGCACCGACAAACCCCGTTCGAAGAACCGACTGATTGCCTCATGACGCAGGTCATGGAAGTTCAAGTCTTCGATCCCGCTCCGCTTTATGATCCGCCGCCATGAGCATTTCACCGCCTCCCTCGTGAGGTCGAACACGCCCTTCGCATCTCCCGCGACCTTCTTGAGAATGCGGAGGGTCCTGACGCAGCGCCGCGTAAGAGGGATCGTGCGACTCTCTCCGTTCTTTGTGAGGGGGATAAACCAATGTCGCGCGGCGAGATTGATGTGGCTCCACTTCGCGGCAAGCAGTTCGCCCTGACGCATCCCGGTTTCGATGGCCAGGAGAATGAGCGCGCGCATGTGATCGCCTTTGCACTGCTTTGCGGTTCGAAAAAGCCGAGCGAGTTCGCCTTTGACGAGGCGACGATCTCGCTTCTTCGCTCCGCCCGGTTTCGAGATGGCCTTGATGGGATTTGCCCGCAGCGGGATCGACCAGTCTTTGATCGCGACGTCAAAAGCGTGCTGCAACATGGCAAGCTCGCGCTTCACGGTGCAGGGCAGGACGGTTCGCAGTCGCGCATCTCGGTGCTCCGCGAATGTCGCCCCCTCGATATGAGCGAGGGAGCGCTTGGCCCAAGGATGGCGGAGCATCGCGTTGACCATTATCGTTTCATATTCCGCGCCGCGCTTCTTTGGGACGACTTCATCTCGGTAACGTTGGAGCATCTCGCCCACAGTGATCTTGGCGAGGAGTCGAGGATCTGCGGGTAGGCCAATTTGCTCGGCTTCAAGTTCGGTAAGCCGCGCCCAAGCCTTCGCGTCTTCGAGGCGGGTAAACGTTTTGGACATCGGGGCGGAGCCCTGAAGCCGGACCTGGACCTGATATTTGCCGTTGCGTTTGCGGATGGTTGCCATTGCAGAACCTCTTGCTGTGACGGTGGTGTGACAGCACGAATTGCAATGGTTTTTGGAAGCTCACCCTCCCTGGATAACCGTTGTCTATCAGGGAGTTAAATGGTGCCGCTTACGTGACTCGAACACGTGACCCCATCATTACGAATGATGTGCTCTACCGACTGAGCTAAAGCGGCATTTGGCGGCCGAAGCGTGCGGCCTGCGATTTGCATGGCGCTGATACAGGCATTGTCCGAAGATTTCAAGCACCCTGTCATGCCTTTGGCAAAAAAGAGGGAGGCTGTGGAAGACCCTCAGAGCGCCAGCCGGGTGCGGGCGGCCTTATATTCGGCCTCCAGCCGGTCGACGAGATTTGCCACCGGCTCCACCGCCTTCACGGCGCCGATGCCCTGGCCGCTGCCCCATATGTCCTTCCAGGCTTTGGCGCCGCCGGTCGCCTGCTCGAAATCCATCTTGGTGGGATCGGCGAGGGGCAGGTTGTCGGGGTCCATGCCGGCGGCGATGATCGAGGGCTTGAGATAGTTGCCGTGCACGCCGGTGAAATAGTTGGAATAGACAATGTCGTTGGCTGCGCCTTCGACGATCGCCTGCTTGTAAGCCTCGCTGGCGCGCGCCTCTTCTGTCGCGATGAAGGGCGAGCCGATATAGGCCATGTCGGCGCCCATCGCCTCGGCGGCCAGAATGGCGCCGCCGGTCGCGATCGCGCCGGCAAGCAGCAGCGGGCCGTCGAACCATTCGCGGATTTCCTGGACGAGCGCGAAGGGCGATAGCGTGCCGGCATGGCCGCCGGCGCCTGATGCCACCGCGATCAGCCCGTCCGCCCCCTTGCGGATCGCCGAATGGGCGTGGCGGTTGTTGATAATGTCGTGCAGCACGATGCCGCCATAGGAATGCACGGCGGCATTGACCTCGGGCACCGCGCCGAGCGAGGAGATGACGATCGGCACCTTGTATTTGACGCAGAGCGAGAGGTCGTGCTCCAGCCGCTTGTTCGACATGTGGACGATCTGGTTGACGGCAAAGGGTGCGGCCGGCCGTTGCGGATGGGCTTCGTCGTGGCGGGCGAGCTCCTCGGTGATCTCGGCCAGCCATTCGTCGAGCTGGCTTTCCGGCCGGGCGTTCAGCGCCGGAAAGGCGCCGACGACGCCCGCCTTGCATTGGGCCAAGGTCAGCGCCGGATGCGAGATGATGAAGAGCGGCGAGCCGATCACCGGCAGTCTGAGTTTGTTCTTGAGGATCGGGGGCAGGGCCATGGTTCACCGCTCGCATTGACGTTTACGAAAACGTCAATCTCATAACAGAGAAGAAAAGCCGATAAAAGAGCAGCCGCCACGCCTTCGTCGATTTCGCGCCGATATATACGGCTGAGACGACGGACAAGGTAAGTCCCTCGGGCCGCGAAAGCTGGCGATTATCGCCGCCGATCGGCGGCGGGCGGGGCTGCAAGGCTTGCGGTTTGCCGCGCTTGCCGCTACCGAATTTTGATGGAGAACGGCGGGGATTGCAGTCCGATGCCGGATTCAAGGTGAAGGACTAGACGTGAGCGGATTAGAAACGGCCATCAGAACAGCGCTCGAAAATGCCGATCGCGACAATCCGGAAGTTCGAGCGAGGATCTACCAGTCGGCGCGCCAGGCGCTGGAAGCCGGTCTGCGCAAGCAGGATATCACCGATGCCGATGCCGTCGCCCATCACCGCCATCGCCTGGAAACCACCATCCACGCCATCGAAAGCGAAGAGCGCGACCGTCTTCACCCGCGCCAGAGGCCGCCTGAAGTGCCGGTGCCGCCCGTCGTCGAAATGCCGGCGCCGCCGGTTCGACGCGGCGATGTGGCCGATATCGACAGCCTGATCGATAGCCCGGTGGCGGCAGGCGAGACCCGCGCTCCCGAAGTGATGATGCACCGCAGCGACGAGTCGAGCCTCGACAACGTCCACGCCGGCAATGCCGATCATCTCGCGGCCGCCCCGGCCGGCGAGGAGCGGCTGACGCGCGGCGAACGTGCGACCAGCATGGATTTCCGCCCGGAGCGGGCGGCGGGCCGCCGCAAGCCGCGCAAGTTCTTTTCCCGGCTTCTCGTCTGGTGCGTCCTGCTCGCCTTCATCGGCATCGGCGCCTGGTGGGCCTATACGTCGGGCCTGCTGTTGACGGCGGCCGAACGCGACACCAGCGTCGCCAATCCGCCGGCGAGCACCCAGCCCGAGGATTTCACCGGCAATGACGACAGCGCCGGCGATGGCGCCACCCACACCGATCAGCCGGTGACCATCGATCCGCAGAACAGTTTTTCCGCCGACTGGATCCCGGTGTTCAAGCCTGAGGAGGCCGACAAGATCAAAAGCGGCCCGCGAGCCCGCACCGAAAACATCACCGAGAATGACGGCCCCGCCGTCCGCCTGATTTCCGAAAGCGGCGCGGCTGACGGCAACATCTCCTTCAGCGTTCCGGCCTCGGTGCTGCAGCAGCTTGCCGGCAAATCCTCGACCATCGCGCTGACGCTGCAATCGACCACAGACGAGCCGACGCAGGTGACGGTCGAATGCAATTTCCAGTCGCTCGGCAATTGCGCCCGCCATCGCTTCACCGTCACCCGCGAAAAGTCGGATGCGCTGCTGCAGGTGAAGTTCGACCGCTCGCTCGCCCCGAATTCGCCGGGCGCGCTGACGATCAACAGCGATCTCGACGGCAAGGCGCGCGGCATCAACCTCTTCGCCATCCGCATCCTGCCGGGGCAGTGACCGGCTTCCTACAGCGCCGCGCTTGAAAAGACACGCGGCGCTGTCCGCCAATTATGCAGCCGGGTGGCAGACGGTCTATTTCAGGAAGCCGGGGCCGGAGCCGATGATCTCTTCGTCGACCTCGCCGATCGCCGCCTTGTCCTTGCCCTCATAGTCCATCCTGTTCAGCATGTGACGGATGAGCTGCAGACGCGCACGCCGCTTGTCATTGGCGCGGATGACGGTCCATGGCGCGAAATCCGTATGGGTTTCCTCCAGCATCCGGTCGCGCTTTTCGCTGTATTCGCCCCATTTCGTCAGCGCCGCGATGTCCATCGACGACAGCTTCCAAACCTTCAGAGGATCGTGCCTGCGATCGTGGAAGCGCTTGAGCTGCATCTCCCGGCCGATATCGAGGTAGAATTTGAACAGGAAGATGCCCTCATGGGCGATGATCTTTTCAAGCTGCGGCGCCTGTTTGAGGAAGCCTTCATATTGCTGCGGCGTGCAGAAACCCATGACCGGCTCGACGCCGGCGCGGTTGTACCAGGAGCGGTCGAACAGCACGAATTCGCCTGATGTCGGGAACTGCGCGACATAACGCTGGAAGTACCATTGTCCCTGCTCGCGTTCGGTCGGCTTGGCGAGGGCGACCACGCGGGCAAGGCGGGGGTTCATATGCGCCGAGGAGGCCGAGATCGCGCCGCCCTTGCCGGCCGCGTCCCGCCCCTCGAACAGCGCCATCACCCGCTTGCCTGATGCCTGCAGCCAGAACTGCATCTTGACGAGTTCCACCTGCAGCTTTTCGAGCTGCTCCAGATAATCCTCCTCGTTGAGCTTCTTCTTGTAGGGAAATTCGCCGGATTCCAGCGCCTGTTCCTCCACCCAGTCCGGCAGGACCGGGTCGTCGACGTCGAAGATGCGTTTCTTGCCGCGGATAGTGAGCTCCACGGCCCTGCTTTCGACATCCCCGCCCATGTGCTCCTCCTGCGCTGATGGTTTGTGCTCCCCGCAGGCGAACATATTTGCCATTGAAAATCAAATCTTTCGCTGGCGGCCCGTGATTTTTTCTCAAGCTTGCGCTGAGGCCTTTCGTTTCAGCGGCGCCACCCGAAAACTTCTGTCATGAATTGCCGCTATCAGGCAGAGTTCCAATATAAAGAAAAACGAATCGATGCCGCGAGGCCCACTTGCCAGACGAAATCCCGTGGAAGAAAAGCCTGTTGGCGCGCATCCGCCGCGAACGGCCGGTGCTGCTTGCGGCCATCCTCAGCGCCTTGGTTGCTCTTGCCGCCGGCATGAACAAGTGGGTCGTGCTCGTGCTCCTGCTCGTCATGATCTTGACCGCGCTGTTCAACGAGGCGCCGGTCCTCAAGGCGGAGCCGGCCGAGCCGGTGGAGCCGGAGCCGGAAGCGCCGCCGAGCCGTCTGCCCGACATTTCCGCCACGCTTGCCGGCCTCGATATTCCCGTCATGGTGCTATCGGACGATGCCTCGGTGCTCTTCCAGAACCGCGCCGCCGAAAAGGCCTTCGGCGAGGTGACGCTCGGCGCCCATATATCGGCCCGGCTGCGCTCCCCCGGCGTGCTCGACATGGTGCGCGAAACCATCGCCACCAATGCGCCGAACCAGATCGAGCATGCCGAGCGGCTGCCGTCCGAGCGCGTCTATATCGTCCGCAGCGCGCCTGTCGAATTCCAGGCCGGCGGCCAGCGTGAGCGGTTTTTCATCCTCTCCTTCCGCGATATATCGGAGGTTCGCCGTATCGACCGCATGCGCTCGGATTTCGTCGCCAATGCCAGCCACGAACTGCGCACGCCGCTCGCCTCGCTGCGCGGCTTCATCGAGACCATTCAGGGGCCGGCGAAGAACGATCAGAAGGCGCAGGCGCAGTTCCTGGGCATCATGTTCGATCAGACGACACGCATGAGCCGGCTGGTCGACGACCTCTTGTCGCTCTCGCGGCTTGAACTGAAATCGCATATCGCCCCGGATGAGAAGGTCGATCTGGTGCCGCTGCTCGGCCATGTCCGCGACTCACTGGTGCCGCTGGCGAGAGACGTCGGCGTCGACATCAACCTGCATCTGCCCGACGGCAAGGTCGAGGTGCTGGGAGACCGCGACGAGCTCGTCCAGGTCTTCGAAAACCTGATGGAAAATGCCTGCAAATACGGCCAGGAAGGCAAGGTCGTCGACGTCCGGCTGAAGAATGGCGCCGGCGGGCCTGTCGAGGTCAGCATCATCGACAAGGGGCCGGGCATCCCGGCCGAGCACGTGCCGCGTCTGACGGAACGCTTCTACCGCGTCAGCATCGAGGACAGCCGCTCGAAAAAAGGCACCGGCCTCGGCCTGGCCATCGTCAAACACATCCTCACCCGCCACCGCGCCCGGCTGATCGTCAAGTCCGAAGTCGGCAAGGGCACCGATTTTACCGTGCGGTTCTAGCGTGGTACGCGACGCGAGCGATTAGCGATGCGTACCGTGTATACTGCCCCTCACCCTAACCCTCTCCCCGTAAACGGGGCGAGGGGACGTGCCATGCGAGAGGCTCGCGGGGAGCCGAGAGGTTGCGGCATATCCCCTTCGCCCCGTTTACGGGGAGAAGGTGGCGGCAGCCAGATGAGGGGCAAGTCACAAGGAAAAACGTCAATGAGAGGCCCCAAGCCCAAAACCACCGCCCCGAGCGCGAACCCTGCGCCAATCGGACAACGACGCAGAGGACAAATTATGGAAGGAACTGCGCGACCGGCGCCTCAACGGAAACAAGTTCGTCCGGCAATTGCCGATCGGTCCTTATTTTGCAGACTTCGCCTGTCGTGAATTGCGGCTTGTCGTCGAGATCGACGGCAGCCAGCATGCTGACAACCGACGGGATGGAATCCGGGTGCCTACATGACTGGCAATGGCTGGTCGGTGGTTCGTTTCTGGAATGTAGATGTGCTGAGCGAGCTGCCATCCGTGCTGGAGACGATCGTTGCGATCTGCGACGGGCGGCTGGTCGAACGCGTCGAGGTAATGGATTTGCGGTTCTTTCCAGCCGTGCGTGAATAACGATGGCGTGCCGTGCGATTGCCCCTCACCCTAACCCTCTCCCCGTAATGACGGGGAGAGGGGACGTGCCCTGTCGAGAGTTTTGGGTGGGACGGAGAAGTTGCGGTATATCCCTTCTCCCGTCAAAACGGGGAGAAGGTGCCGGCAGGCGGATGAGGGGCAGATCCCACGGGCGGACCTGAATGAAAGAATGCAAGCAGGAAGGGCCAGGATACTTTTCCGCAACCGCCGGGCCACGTGCGATAAACTTGCAATGCAGGGTCGAGCGGCTATCCAAACTTTGCCAACCGTCGACACGTTCAGGCGGGATCCATAAAATTTATCATTATAAATCAGCATCTTAAACTGTCATAAATGTTTCACCGATTTGACATAAAAGGACGGTGCTTACAGCGCTAAGAGAGTCCCGCCGATGAAAAACGGCAATGCGAGGGCCTCTCTACAGGCCGCATCACACAAGCCCAATGCCCGGGAGATTCAAATGAACACCTTCAAGCTCACCGTTGCCGCGCTCGCTGCAACTGCTGCTTTCGCTGGCGCTGCCGTCGCCCGCGATCAGATTCAGGTTGCTGGTTCGTCCACCGTCCTGCCTTACGCCAAGATCGTTGCCGAGTCCTTCGGCGAGACCTTCACCAATTTCAAGACGCCAATCGTCGAATCCGGCGGCTCCAGCGCCGGCCTCAAGGAATTCTGCAAGGGCGTCGGCGAAAACACCATCGACATCGCTAACTCATCTCGCGCCATTAAGAAAAGCGAGGTCGAAGCCTGCAAGGCTGCCGGCGTGACGGATGTCCAGGAAGTCAAGATCGGTTATGACGGCATCGTTTTCGCGACCGATGCCGGCAACCCCGATGTCGCTTACGTTCCGGCCGACATCTACAAGGCCCTCGCCGCCCAGGTCGTCGTCGACGGGAAGCTCGTCGCCAACCCCTACAAGAAGTGGTCGGAAGTCAACCCGAAGCTCCCGGCTGTTGATATCGCCGCCTATATCCCGGGCGAAAAGCACGGGACCCGCGAAGTCTTCGAGGAAAAGGTCTTGGCAGCTGGCTGCGAAGCATCGGGCGCTGCAGAAGTCATCAAAGCCGCCGTTTCGGACAAGGCCGCTCAGGGCAAGGCCTGTGTCGCAGTCCGTAAGGACGGCGCTGCAGTCGACATCGACGGTGACTACACCGAAACGCTGTCTCGCATCGCTGCCAACAAGACCGCGGTCGGCGTATTTGGCCTTTCCTTCTACGAAAACAATGCCGACAAGCTGAAGGTCGCCACTGTGAACGGTGTCGTTCCGTCCACCGAAACGATCGCCAACGGCACCTATCCGGTTTCCCGCCCGCTGTTCTTCTACGTCAAGAAGGCACATCTCGGCGCTGTTCCGGGCCTGAAGGAATACGTCAACTTCTTCGTATCCGACCAGATGATCGGCCCTGACGGCCCGCTGGCTGAATACGGCCTCGTTGCCGCTCCGGATGCCGAGCGCGAAGCGATCCGCAAGGACGTCGAAGCTGGTAAGGCCATGTAATGACTTTGCCGGCGCGGTGCTTCTAAGCCCGCGCCGGCATTGCTTTATGCCCCTGCGTGCCGGCTTTTTCGCTGCAGGGTTTTCCTTCTCCAATGATTGGAAGCTGAAGGCAGGCTGATGCAGCCGCCGGGCTTTTTGGGGGCTTCGGGCCTGGGGACGTAACGAATGAGCACATCCGTCATACTTTTGTGCCTTGTGGTGATCGGCGCCGCCGCCTATCTGGTCGCGCGCAGCCGTGCCGCAGCACTTGCCGGAGGCAGGTCCTCCGCATTGCATTCACGGCCGGCCTATTACGGCGCCTATGCGGCGATCTGGGCTGTTCTTCCTGCCCTCATCGTCCTCTGCGTCTGGCTCTCCGTCAGCCCAGGCATTGTCCAGTCCTCGGTTCGCGATGCCTTCCCTGCCGACGTCAAGGCGCAAGCTTCGGTCGAGCAGGATCTGAGCTACTCGATGGTAGCGACGGTTGCGCGCGGCCTGACGATGCTCACTCCCGACGAGGTAGCGGCAGTCTCCACCGACCCGGCGGCGCTGCAGGCCAAGCTCAGTGAAAAGGGCGTGCCGCTCGCCGGCCAGCCGCAGCCTTACATGGTCGAAGCCGCAAAGACGCTCAATTCGCTGAGCATGACGAGCCGGCTGGCCATGACGGCGGTGGTCTTTGCTCTCGCAGTTGCCGGCGCTTTCTATGCGCTGCGCGCAATCGCGCCGCGTTTCCGCGCCCGCAACCGCGTCGAGCGTGTCATGCTCTGGGGGCTGCTGCTCGCCTCTTCGATCGCCATCCTGACGACGGTGGGCATCGTGCTGTCCATGCTGTCCGAAGCCGCGCGCTTCTTTGCGGTCGTTCCCGCCAACGAGTTCTTCTTCGGCACCGTCTGGGATCCGCGCTTTGCGGGCGCCGGCAGCTCGTCCTTCGGCCAGTTCGGCCTGATCCCGCTTTTGCTGGGCACGCTTTATATCGGCTTGGTCGCCATGCTCGTTGCCGTGCCGGTCGGCCTTTTCGCCGCCATCTACATGGCCGAATATGCCTCGCCGAAGCTGCGGGGCATCGCCAAGCCGCTTCTCGAAGTGCTCGCCGGCATTCCGACGATCGTCTACGGCTTCTTCGCCCTCGTCACCGTCGGCCCGTTCCTGCGCGATTTCTCCGCTCAGATCAGCGGCCTGCTCTCCGGCAACTATTCGAACTTCATCCAGGCGCAGAGCGTGCTGACAGCCGGTATCGTCATGGGCATCATGCTGATCCCCTACGTTTCCTCGCTGTCGGACGACATCATCACCGCCGTGCCGCGGGCCCTGCGTGACGGTTCGCTCGGTCTCGGCGCCACGCGCTCCGAAACCATCAAGAAGGTTGTCCTGCCGGCGGCTCTCCCCGGTATCGTCGGGGCGTTGCTGATGACCGCCTCGCGCGCCATCGGCGAAACCATGATCGTCGTGCTGGCCGCCGGTGTCGCCGCCCGCATCCAGATCAATCCCTTCGAGCCGATGACGACGGTCACCGTGAAGATCGTCAATCAGCTGACCGGCGACCTTGAGTTCACCTCGCCTCAGACACTGGTTGCCTTCGCCCTTGGCATCACGCTGTTCTGCATCACGCTTTGCCTCAACATCTATGCGCTCTACATCGTGCGCAAATACCGGGAGCAGTACGAATGACGAATATTGTTTCTCCCGTCGCCGGAACCATTTCCAAGGCGCCGCCGCGCCGCGATATCGGCATCAAACGCCGCTATGCCGCCGAGCGCCGGTTCCAGGCCTATGGCATCGCTGCCATCGCTTTCGGCCTCATCTTCCTTTTCATCCTGCTGTGGACGGTGATCGGCAAGGGCTACACTGCCTTCCAGCAGACGTCGATCACCCTGCCGATCGAATTCGCAGAGAAGACGATCGACCCTGACAACAAGCGTGCGACCGACCCTTCGGTGCTGATCGCCGCCAATTATCCGGTTCTGCTGCGCGATGCGATCGTCAAGCAGCTGAACATCAATGCATCCAGCCGTCCCGATGTGCGTGACGCCACGGCCATGCTCTCCAAGAGTGCGCCGATCCAGCTGCGCGACCTGGTGGTCGCCGATCCCTCGGTGATCGGCAAGACCGTCAACGTCACCCTGCTCGCCGATGCCAATGTCGATAGTGCCAACAAGGGTCAGATCGATCTTTCCGTCGACGAGAAGAACCGCAAGGTCAACGACAAGCAGGTCGCCTGGATGAACGAGCTGAAGGCGAACGGCGCGCTGACCAAAGAGTTCAACACTGGCCTCTTCGTCAACGGCAATTCCAGCCGTCCCGAGGCTGCCGGCCTCGGCGTCGCCCTGATCGGCTCGCTCTATCTGATGCTGATCGTGCTGGTTCTGTCTCTGCCGATCGGTGTGGCAGCCTCGATCTACCTCGAGGAGTTTGCGCCGAAGAACAAGCTGACGGACCTGATCGAGGTCAACATCAACAACCTCGCCGCCGTCCCGTCGATCGTCTACGGTCTGCTCGGTCTTTCCGTCTTCATCAACTTTATCGGTCTGCCGCGCTCGGCTTCGCTGGTCGGCGGCCTGGTGCTGACGCTGATGACCCTGCCGACCATTATCATCGCGACGCGCGCTGCCCTGCGCGCCGTGCCGCCCTCGATCCGCGCCGCAGCCTTGGGCCTCGGTGCCTCGAAGATGCAGACGGTGTTCCACCATGTCCTGCCGCTTGCCATGCCCGGCATCCTCACCGGCACGATCATCGGCCTGGCGCATGCGCTCGGCGAAACCGCGCCGCTGCTGTTGATCGGCATGGTCGCCTTCGTCGCCAATGCACCGACGACGCCGCTCGATCCCTCGACGGCGCTGCCCGTGCAGGTTTATATGTGGGCAAACGAGGCGGAACGCGCCTTCGTGGAGCGTACTTCGGGTGCCATCATCGTCCTGCTCCTGTTCCTGATCGTCATGAACATGGGCGCCATCCTCTTGCGTCGTCGCTTCGAGCGCCGCTGGTAAACGGAGTTAAACATCATGAACATGTTGACGGAAGCAGCAGTTGAAAAGGCGCTGGATCAGAAGATGAGCAACGTCCCGTATAAAATGATCGGACAGGATGTCTCCGTATACTACGGCGAGAAGCGCGCGCTTTTCGATGTGAACCTGAACATCCGCGAAAACACCGTAACCGCGCTGATCGGCCCTTCAGGCTGCGGCAAGTCGACCTTCCTGCGAAGCCTCAACCGCATGAACGACACGATCGAGGGCTGCCGGGTCACCGGCAAGATCACGCTCGACAGCGACGATATCTATGATCCCGATATCGACGTCGTCGAACTTCGCGCCCGCGTCGGCATGGTTTTCCAGAAGCCGAACCCGTTCCCGAAGACGATCTATGAAAACGTCTCCTACGGCCCGCGCATCCACGGTCTCGCCAAGTCGAAGGCCGATCTCGACCAGATCGTCGAGAGCAGCCTGCAGCGCGCCGGCCTCTGGAACGAGGTCAAGGACCGCGTGCATGAATCCGGCACCGGCCTCTCCGGCGGTCAGCAGCAGCGTTTGTGCATTGCCCGCGCCGTCGCCGTCAGCCCGGAAGTCATCCTGATGGACGAGCCCTGCTCGGCCCTTGACCCGATCGCCACCGCCAAGGTCGAGGAACTGATCCACGAGCTGCGCGAGAACTACACGATCGTCATCGTCACCCACTCGATGCAGCAGGCCGCGCGCGTCTCGCAGCGCACCGCCATGTTCCACCTCGGCAATCTCGTCGAGGAGAACGACACCGACAAGATGTTCACCAATCCGGACGATCCGCGCACCCAGGACTACATCATGGGCCGTTTCGGCTGATCCTGGCGACACGAAGCTTTCCGTTATTCGAGGATAAAGCCCCATGGCATCGACACATATCTATTCCGCCTATGATGATGATCTGAAGTTCCTCTCCAGGCGGATTTCCGAAATGGGCGGCCTCGCCGAACAGATGGTCGCGGAATCCGTCCGGGCGCTGGTCAACGGCGATACGGCGTTGGCGCAGAAGGTCATTTCCGACGATGTGATCCTCGATCACACCGAGCGCGAAATCGGCGACAAGGCGATCGTCACCATCGCCCGCCGCCAGCCGATGGCCGCGGACCTCCGCGAAATCATGGGTTCGATCCGCATCGCCGCCGACCTCGAACGCGTCGGCGACCTCGGCAAGAACACCGCCAAGCGCGTCATCGCCGTGCAGAGCACCGGCGTTCCGCGCAAGCTCGCCCGCGGTCTCGAGCACCTCTCCGAGCTGGCCCTCGTCCAGCTCAAGGAAGTGCTCGACGTCTATACGACGCGCGCCGCCGACAAGGCGACCGCCATCCGCGAGCGCGACAACGAGATCGACGCGATGTACACGTCGCTGTTCCGCGAACTTTTGACCTATATGATGGAAGATCCGCGCAACATCACGAGCTGCACGCATCTTCTCTTCTGCGCCAAGAACATCGAGCGCATCGGCGATCACGCCACCAATATCGCCGAGACGATCTACTACATGGCAACCGGCGCCCAGCCGGAAGGCGACCGTCCGAAAGACGACAGCGCCAACACCGTCGGTGCCGCCACGGAATAACCGTGCCGGACCAGCCTATTGCGTGCGCGCCCGTCCGGGCGCGCAAAGAGGTCGCAGCCAATTTCTGATTTTGCGCGGGATCCCTTGCTTAAATCACCCCCGGTTTAAGGATCGTGCGCGAGGAGACGGACACGCATGATCCCGAGAGTTGCAGTTGTTGAAGACGAAGAAGCCCTCAGCGTGCTTCTCCGCTATAATCTCGAAGCGGAAGGCTTCGAAGTCGATACCATCCTGCGCGGCGACGAGGCCGAAATCAGGCTTCAGGAACGCACGCCCGATCTTCTCATCCTCGACTGGATGCTGCCCGGCGTCTCCGGCATCGAACTCTGCCGGCGCCTGCGCATGCGGCCGGAAACCGAGCGGCTGCCAATCATCATGCTGACGGCGCGCGGCGAGGAGAGCGAACGCGTCCGCGGGCTGTCGACCGGCGCCGACGATTACGTCGTCAAGCCGTTCTCGACCCCCGAGCTCGTCGCCCGCGTCAAGGCAATGCTGCGCCGCGCCCGCCCGGAGGTGCTGTCCTCGGTGCTGAAATGCGGCGATATCGAGCTCGACCGCGAAACCCACCGCGTCCATCGCAAGAGCCGCGAAGTGCGCCTCGGCCCGACCGAATTCCGCCTGCTGGAATTTCTGATGTCGTCGCCGGGCCGGGTCTTTTCCCGCTCGCAGCTGCTCGACGGCGTCTGGGGCCACGATATCTATGTCGACGAACGCACCGTCGACGTCCATGTCGGCCGCTTGCGCAAGGCGCTGAATTTCTCCAACATGCAGGACGTCATCCGCACCGTCCGCGGCGCCGGCTATTCGATGGAAGCCTGAGGTTGAAGGGGTGTGTGTGGTGGGCGTTCCCGCCAAACACGCGGCAGTACGGCCTGTGAGGCCCCGCCTTACCGTCGTCCATCGCCGCCGCTTCGTTCGCCGTTGCGAGCCAGCGTCATTGCACCGGCGAGGCTTGTGCGTCTCGGCACCACCTCTCCTCCGTCATCCCAGGGGTTGACCCTGGGATCCATGCGGCTGGCATGGCGTGAAGAGCTGATGGCATCCAACTGCGGGGAAACAGTTGAAGCCGATTGCTTGGCTGTGGATCCCAGGGTCAAGCCCTGGGATGACGGAGTGTGGGGTTGGCTTTGTTGCTAAACGCAAAGGTCAATTCCCCACTCGAATAAAAAACGGGCCGCTCGGCCCGTTTTTCATGTCCAGCGATGCAGCCCGCTCAGCTGACCCGCGCGGCCGCCCGGCGGCGCTCATTGACCGGCTGATAGGCAAGCTTCTGGTGATAGCTGCAATAGGGCGAATTATCTGGGGATTCGCAGCCGCAGAAGTGAAAGTCGTCCTTGAGCGGATCGCCGACCGGCCATTTGCAGGTGCGTTCGGTCAGCTCTGTCAGGCCGAGGCGGCGGGAAATCGGCACGACCACGTTGCGGGCCGGGACATATTCCATTTCCTCGACCGCATCGACCTCGATCTCTTCCTTCAGCATCGTTGCGCCCTGCTGGCGGGTCACGGTGCGGGTGGTGATCCGGGAGGCGTAGTTCGGCGCGCGCGGCGCCGATGTCTGGCGCTTCGGCGTGCGCGCCGCGGTGGCTGTTCCGCCGGCCTTGGCGCGGCCCGGCAGGCTCAGCCGGTGCACCTTGCCGATAACGGCGTTGCGGCTTACGCCACCAAGTTGTGCCGCGATCTGGCTGGCGCTCAGCCCTTCGGACCACAGCTTCTTGAGTTTCTCGACCCGCTCGTCTGTCCAGTTCATGCCCTGTCTCCACCGTTTGCGTTGGTGATGGCAGAATCCCTCACCGTTGTCCCGGAAGCCTCCGAAACAAGAAACGCTTGATCAATTTTGGTGACTAGTTCCGCCGCATGCAGTCTAGTAATTGAACTTTAACCTAGTGTGAGGCTGACTCCGTGACAAGAGTCGCGGGAATCCGGATGAATCGAATTCGTAGTTTTCCCCAACTTGCTGCCTCAGCGTGTCATTTCTGCAATAATGCCTGTTGAAGGCCGAAAATGCCGCTGTACAAGCTTGCTGCATCCGCTAACGCCGCAGTTTTGTTGACATTGCAGCGCGAAAAGGAAATAGTACCGATCGCCGCCGAAAGGCGGCATTTTTGATTTTTCGGACCCGGTTTTCTTAGCCGGAGTCCCTGCTTGACAAACTGATCGGGAGACCCGCGCCATGGCCGAAGCCGCGCCGCTTTATGACACCTATTCTCGTGCCCCGCTGCGGTTCGAGCGAGGCGAGGGCGTATGGCTGATCACCGAAGGCGGCGAGCGTTATCTCGATTTCGGCGCCGGCGTCGCCGTCACCTCGGTCGGCCATAGCAATCCGCATGTGGTCGCCGCCTTGAAGGAGCAGGCCGACAAGGTCTGGCACCTCTCCAACATCTATGAGATCCCCGGCCAGGAGCGCCTGGCCAAACGGCTGACGGACGCCACCTTCGCCGACAAGGTGTTCTTCACCAATTCCGGCGCCGAGGCGCTCGAATGCGCCATCAAGACGGCGCGCCGCTATCAGTTTTCCAAGGGCCATCCCGAGCGCTTCCATATCATCACCTTCGAAGGCGCCTTCCATGGGCGCACGCTTGCGACGATCGCCGCCGGCGGCCAGGAGAAATATCTCGAAGGCTTCGGCCCCAAGACGCCGGGTTTCGATCAGGTGCCGTTCGGCGACATCGAAGCGGTGCGCGCCGCCATCACCGATGCGACGGCGGCGATCCTCATCGAACCGGTGCAGGGCGAGGGCGGCGTGCGTCCCGCCACGGCCGAGTTCATGAAGGCGCTGCGCCAGATCTGCGACGAGAAAGGCCTGCTGCTGATCCTCGACGAGGTCCAGACCGGCGTTGGCCGCACAGGCAAGCTCTTCGCCCATGAGTGGTCTGGCATCACACCAGACATCATGGCCGTCGCCAAGGGCATCGGCGGCGGTTTCCCGCTTGGCGCCTGCCTTGCGACCGCTGAGGCCGCCTCCGGCATGAAGGCCGGCACCCATGGTTCGACCTATGGCGGCAATCCGCTGGCCATGGCCGTCGGCGGCGCCGTGCTCGATGTCATTCTCGCCGACGGCTTCCTCCAGCATGTGCGAGACGTGGCGCTTGTCTTCCGTCAGGGGCTGGCCTCGTTGAAGGACCGTTATCCCGATGTGATCGAGGATATCAGGGGCGAAGGCCTGCTGCTCGGCGTCAAGGCGGCCGTCCCCTCGGCCGAACTGCTGCAGGCGATCCGCGCCGCGCATCTGCTCGGCGTGCCGGCCGGCGACAACGTCATCCGCCTTCTTCCGCCGCTCGTCGTCACCGCCGAGGAAGCCCGCGAGGGTCTCGTCCGCCTCGAGCGCGCCGCCGAGAGCATCCGCGCCTCCAAGGTCAAGAAGACGGCTTGAAGGGATCGCCGCCCTCGGGCGCACGACAGGTAAGAACATGGCTCCTAAACATTTCCTCGATCTTTCGGCCGTCACATCGGCCGACCTCAGAACCATCATGAACGATGCGCTTTCCCGCAAGCAGGCCTTCAAGGCCGGCCAGGGCGACAAGCCGCTCGCCGGCAAGATGCTGGCGATGATCTTCGAGAAGCCGTCGACGCGCACCCGCGTCTCCTTCGACGTCGGCATGCGCCAGCTCGGCGGCGAAACGCTGTTTTTGTCCGGTACCGAAATGCAGCTCGGCCGCGCTGAGACGATCGGCGACACCGCCAAGGTGCTGTCGCGTTATGTCGATGCGATCATGATCCGCACCACCGAGCACTCGCGCCTGCTGGAGCTTGCCGAGCATGCGACCGTGCCTGTCATCAATGCGCTGACGGATGATACCCATCCCTGCCAGATCATGGCCGACATCATGACCTTCGAAGAGCATCGCGGCCCGATCAAGGGCAAGACCATCGCCTGGACCGGCGACGGCAACAATGTGCTGCATTCGCTGGTCGAAGGGGCTGCGCGTTTCGGCTACCGCATGAACATGGCCGTACCCCTTGGCTCGGAACCCAAGGATCACTATCTGAACTGGGCCCGCAATCAGGGCGCCGAAATCATGCTCTGCCATGATGCCGACCGTGCGGTCGAAGGCGCCGATTGTGTGGTGACCGATACCTGGGTCTCCATGAATCAGGAACATCGGGCGCGGGGTCACAACGTCTTCCAGCCTTATCAGGTCAATGCGGCCTTGATGGCCAAGGCCGGCAACGATGCATTGTTCATGCATTGCCTGCCCGCTCATCGTGGTGAGGAAGTAACGGACGAGGTGATCGACGGCCCGCAATCCGTGGTCTTCGATGAAGCGGAAAACCGTCTTCATGCGCAGAAGTCGATTCTTGCTTGGTGCCTGGGCGCGATCTGAACCATAATCGGACGCCGCGCGCGAACAACGCGCGGCCGCGCGAGCGAAGGGCACCCTTGCTCATCGCTTGAAAACTAGGAGTGAAAGCCATGGCAGAAGCTGCAGCCGCCCTCGGCCAGTTCGATTTCGCCGGCGATGACCATGTCGTCCCTTTCCAGGTGGAGGGTCTGGATGTGCGCGGCCGCGCCGTCCAGCTCGGACCGATGCTCGATGCGATCCTCGAGCGCCATCATTATCCCGCGCCCGTCGCCCGGCTGCTTGCCGAAGTCGTCGTGCTGACGGTGCTGCTCGGCACCTCGCTGAAATTCGACGGCAAGTTCACGGTGCAGACCAAGGGCGATGGCCCGGTCGATCTTCTCGTCGCCGATTTCTCGACGCCGGAAAATGTCCGCGCCTATGCCCGTTTCGATCAGGCGCTGCTCAACAAGGCGGTTGAAGCGGGCGAAACCGAGCCGGAACAGCTGCTCGGCAAGGGGGTGCTCGCCTTCACCATCGACCAGGGCAAGTTCGCGCAGCCCTATCAGGGCATTGTCGCGCTCGACGGCACCTCGCTCGAGGAGATTGCCGGTGTCTATTTCCGCCAGTCGGAACAGATCCCGACGCGCGTGCGCCTGGCTGCGGCTGAACTCTTCGACCGTGACGATGCCGGCAAGCCGCGTCATCGCTGGCGGGCCGGCGGCCTCGTCGCCCAGTTCCTGCCGGAGGCGCCCGAGCGCATGCGCCACCCGGATCTCCACGGCGGCGACGGCGATAATGGCGACCGCCCGCATGGTGAGGACGATGCCTGGGTCGAAGCCCGCTCGCTGGTCGAGACCATCGACGCCGACGAGTTGACCGACCCGCTTGTCGGCACCGAGCGGCTCTTGTTCCGGCTGTTCCACGAACGCGGCGTGCGCGTCTACGAACCGCGCGCCATCTTCGACCGCTGCAGCTGTTCGCGCGACAAGATCAAGGGCGTGCTGAAGGGCTTTTCGGCCGAGGAGATCGAGGAAAGCCAGGAAAACGGCGAAATCGCCGTCACCTGCGAATTCTGCTCGACCACCTACCGCTTCGAACCGATCGAGCTTCAGCCGGCCGAATAGGCTCGGTTGAGCACACGTCGAACAAATACAAAAGATTAGCGATGATCCAGCACAGTGACTCGACTTTCGGTAGTCACTGTGCACCTATTATCCAACTGGTTCGTTGGGGATGGGGCCTTCATGCGCTTTTTGTATTTTGTACTCGCATTCATGGCTGCGATGCCACGAATTGGCTTGGCTGATGACGAGACAATCCAATGGAAAGAGGTCGGGGGCTGGAGCGTGGCTGTCGACCCGACTTTAGACAATGGCTGTTTTGTTCTGACTTCCTTTGATGACGACACCATTTTTCGTCTCGGCTTCAATTTCCGAAAAAAGGACAAACCTTTGTACATTCTGCTCGGAAATCCAAACTGGAAATCCCTGGAGAAAGGTAAGCATTATCCCATCGAACTCTCGTTCGACCAGTCTAAACGGACGGCTGATGCGAGAGGTCTGGATCTTGCTGGCCTCAAATCATTATGGATCGATTTCAACGATCCCGACTTGATTGAGGAGTTTTCTGGTAAACTGAGTTTCCGCGCCAGCGTTAGAGGAAAGCAGATTGCTGCCCTCGGTCTGAAAGATTCCGAGAGGGCAGCGGATGAGTTGCTCGCCTGCCAACAGGCGGTCAACGATGCGGTCGCAAAACAGCCGGCGCCGTCGCAACCTAAGGATCCGTTCGAAGCAAAGCCAGGTAGCCAGGCCTCGGATCCTTTTGACCTTTAGTAGATTGATGACTGGGCAAGCCTGAGGATCCACGACCGCGGGCATCCATTGGTACTGACTGGAGCGCTGCACCGGCCGTATCCACGAGCAGTGCTTGCCGTATGGGTCCTCGGGTCAAGCCCGAGTAAGGGAAACGAGCGGCAAGAGGCGGGATCGCTGGGAATTCCAGCAAATGCGCGCGGTCTTGCGTGAGAAGCACGTAAGCAAACACTTCCAATCAAAATCGCTGCACACTTTTGATGAATTTGCTCCCGGCCTCTCGCCTCTTGCCCCCCACCCTCCGTCGTCCTCGGTCTTGACCCGAGGACCCATGCGACAAGCACGGCGTTCGTGTTCGCACCGACGAAGCGACCGCGAACCTGCGCGCTCAATTGAGCACGCGCAGCAGCCCAGGTGAATCCAGCGAGAAGGCAGGGATGTCGACCTCGAACAGCTCGCCTTCGTCCGTTTCCATCTGGTAATGGCCGAACATCAGCCCGGAGGGCGTGTCGAGCGGGCAGCCGGAGGAATATTCGTAGGTGTCGCCGGGGCTGAGCCGCGGCTGTTCGCCGACGACGCCGGGGCCGGTCACCTCGTCTACCTGGCCGTTCTGGTCGGTGATGTTCCAGTAGCGGTTGACCAGACGAACGGCGATGCCGGAATTGTTGCTGATGACAATCCGGTAACCCCAGACATAGCGGTCGTCTTCCGGATCGGATTGCTCCTCCAGATAGAATGGTTCGACGACGACTTCGATATCTCTAGTGAGGGCGCGATACATGCCTTGCACCTTAGTCAAGATATGTTACCCGTATCTTATAAGAAGGCCCTATCCGTCAAGAAACGGAACGTTGATCGGCGATGAAACAGCCGTGATCGCATGGTTTTCGATCGTTAAGCCTAATTGTCGGTATTATTTTACTTGGCAGCGCCGGGGCGCCGTCGCCGCGGCCGAACCCCGGGGGCTCGGCCGCCAATGCCGTCGATCAGGCCGAGACCCTGGCAAGCGCCTTGGCGAAATCCTCGATCAGGTCGTCCGTATCCTCGATGCCGGCCGAAAGACGTACGGTGCCCGGCGAGATGCCGAGTTCGGCGCGCGCCTCTTCCGTCAGGTTTTTGTGGGTCGTCGTCGCCGGATGGGTGATCAGGCTCTTGCTGTCGCCGAGATTGTTGGAGATCTTGATGATATCCAGCGCGTTCTGCAGCGCGAATGCCGCCTCCTTGCCGCCCTTCAACTCGAAGGCGACGAGAGTCGAGCCGCCGGTCATCTGCCTGGCGATGATGTCGGCCTGCGGATGGTCCTCGCGGCCGGGATAGATCACCTTGGCGACCTTGTTCTGCTCGGCCAGGAAATCGGCGATCTTTGCGGCATTCTGCGTCTGCTGACGCACGCGCAGCGGCAGCGTCTCGATGCCCTTCAGCAGCGTCCAGGCGTTGAACGGCGACATGGCCGGGCCGGTATGGCGGAAATAGTCGTGCAGGTTCTCGTCGATCCAGGCCTTGTCGGCGAGCACGACGCCGCCGAGGCAGCGGCCCTGGCCGTCGATATGCTTGGTGGCGGAATAGACGACGATATGGGCGCCGAGTTCGAGCGGTTTCTGGAAGAGCGGCGTGGCAAAGACGTTGTCGACCACGACCTTGGCGCCGACCTGGTTGGCGAGCCTGGCCACACCGGCGATATCGACGACCTCGAGCGTCGGGTTGGTCGGGCTTTCCAGGAAGAACACCTTGGTGTTCGGCCGGATTGCCTCTTCCCAATTCTTGAGGTCCCGGCCGTCGACCAGCGTGCATTCGATGCCGTATTTCGGCGCCAGCGTTTCCACGACCCAGCGGCAGGAGCCGAAGAGGGCGCGCGCGGCAACGATATGGTCGCCCGCCTTGACCTGGCAGAGGATCGCGGCGCTGACGGCGGCCATGCCGGAGGCGGTGGCGCGGGCGTCTTCGGCACCTTCGAGCATGCACATGCGCTTTTCGAACATGTCGTTGGTCGGGCTGCCGTAGCGGGCGTAGATGTAGCCGTCGGTCTCGCCCTTGAAGCGGGCTTCGGCCGCTTCCGACGTGTCATAGACGAAGCCCTGCGTGAGATAGATTGCCTCGGACGTTTCGCCATATTGCGAACGCAGCGTGCCGCCATGGACGAGTTGGGTTGCCGGGCGCCAAGTCTTGCTCATGCCATCACCTTCACATAACAAAAAAACCGGCCGCAGAAGCAGACCGGTTTCATAACCCGGTCTTTTTAGCCACTTGTTTAACGTGGCTGCAAGCCGACCGGCCAAATCACCACGGGATAAATCTGCAATACTGCTGTTAGCTGCTTGCGTCAATTCCCCGTATTTGGTTTTGTCGGCGCAAAAGATGGATGGGGCATGATGGCTCGCGAAACTGGAATTCTGGCGGACCGCGCGATCGCAGCGCTGTTTGAAACGGGGCGTCTTAACTCCGAGCGGGAGCTGGACCGCGATCAGATCCAGCCGGCAAGTCTGGACCTGCGCTTGGGGTCCAAGGCCTTTCGCGTGCGCGCCTCCTTCATGCCCGGTCCCTCGCATCTGGTGTCGGACAAGCTCGATCGCCTCAGCCTGCACGTGATCGATCTGTCCCAGGGCGCGGTGCTCGAAACCGGCTGCGTTTACATCGTGCCGCTGATGGAGAGCTTAGCCTTGCCGGCCGACATGTCGGCCTCGGCCAATCCGAAGAGCTCGACCGGCCGTCTCGATATCTTCACCCGAGTCATCACCGATTACGCCCAGGAATTCGACAAGATTCCACCAGGCTATTCCGGCCCGCTCTATCTCGAAATCAGCCCGCGCACCTTCCCGATCGTCGTGCGCCGTGGCTCGCGCCTGTCGCAGATCCGCTTCCGCGTCGGCCAGTCCGTGCTCGGCGAGCCGGAACTGTTGAAACTGCATGAAAGCGAGACGCTTGTCGCCAGCAAGCAGCCGAACGTATCGGGCGGCGGCATCGCGCTGTCGATCGATCTCAGCGGCGACAAGGACGGCCTGATCGGCTACCGCGGCAAGCATCACACCGCCGTCGTCGATGTCGACGAGAAGGACCAGCACGACATCTTCGATTTCTGGGAGCCGCTCTATAGCCGCGGCCGCAACGAGCTGATCCTCGATCCTGACGAGTTCTATATCCTCGTCTCGCGCGAGGCCGTGCACGTGCCGCCGGATTATGCCGCCGAGATGACCCCGTTCGATCCGCTGGTCGGCGAGTTCCGCGTCCACTACGCCGGCTTCTTCGATCCGGGCTTCGGCCATGCGCCTGCCGGCGGGCGCGGCAGCCGCGCCGTGCTCGAAGTGCGCAGCCACGAAGTGCCGTTCATCCTCGAAGACGGCCAGATCGTCGGCCGCCTCGTCTACGAACACATGCAGGAAAAGCCCGCCAGCCTCTACGGCTCCGGCCTCGGCTCCAACTACCAGGCCCAGGGCCTCAAACTCTCGAAGCACTTCCGCATCTGAGGCGCCGCGCTCAGCCGACTTGACAGCGGCCCCCATCTGTTGGAAATCTCAGCGCATCGCGGGTGTAGCTCAATGGTAGAGCAGCAGCTTCCCAAGCTGAATACGAGGGTTCGATTCCCTTCACCCGCTCCAGCTCCTCGTCACAACCGAAAACTCATTCTTCGTCCGTGTCGCCTGCGATGCGCTTGACCGCATCGGCGGCGGTTTCCAGCAGTCGTTCCGACATGGCCTGATCGGTCATGATGCGAGAGATGGTTACGGCGCCGACCATGAGGGACAGCACGATCATGGCTTTCTCGTATTGTTTCGTGCCGTCCGATGCCGGGATCAATTCGTCGAGGATCCGAAGATGCGCTTCGATGCCATTCTGGAATGGAGCGCGCACCTCCTCGCTCTGACGCGCGGCGTCGGACCCGAGCGCGGCCAGGGGGCAACCATCGCCTTTCTCTTCCTGGTGCCCGGTAGAGAGATACATGCCGACCACCGCGCCGAAGGGATCGCTGCTTCCGGCAGCAACCCTCGACCACCGGCGAATTGCACTCTCCATCGCTCGCCCGGACGCCAGCGCCGCAAGATCGTCTTTCGATCGGAATTGTTTGTAGAATCCGCCTTGCGTGAGGCCGGCACCTTTCATCAGATCTTTCAGCCCGATGCCGTCGAAACCATGTTCCCGAAAGAGCCGGCTTGCGACGTTGATCACGGTTTCGCGGTTGGCCTCGGCCTGGGCACGACTGACTCTCATAGCGACCTCCAATTAGATTTCATTTGACATCTATACCAGTTTTAGAGTTAGATCGCAATCTAAATGATCCGCCGTGCCGGTCAATAAGGGTTAATGAGATGAATCGCAAAATATCACTCGCCACTTTCGCTCTTGTGGCTGCTGCCGGCGCCACCACTTTCGTGCTTTTCGAAGAGTCGTCCAAAGCCAGTGCAAAAGCCACCGATCCGCGCACGGCACCCCCCTTCGTCAAGCTGGTGGAGGCAAAAAACCCGGAGGCGGCCGAACGCACCTTCACGGGCACCATCGCCGCCCGGGTGCAGAGCAATCTCGGTTTTCGTGTACCCGGCAAGATCATGCAGCGCTATGTGGACGTTGGCGAGCAGGTCAAGGCCGGTCAGCCGCTGATGCGTATCGACGAGACCGATCTGCGTCTGGCTTTGACGGCAAAACGAAACGCCGTCGCCGCAGCGCAAGCAGTGCTGATCCAGGCGCAAGCCGACGAGCGGCGCTATGCCGCCTTGGTGAAAAACGGATTGGCCGCGACGCCGCAGCGCTACGAACAGGCAAAGGCAGCCCTCGACACCGCGACGGCGCAGCTTGCCGCGGCGGAAGCGGACGCGAAGGTCGCAGAGAATGAGACCGCCTATTCCATCCTCGTTGCCGATACCGATGGGACGGTTGTCGAAACGCTCGGCGAACCGGGGCAGGTGGTGACGGCAGGACAAACCGTCGTCCGGCTCGCACAGGCCGGTCCGCGTGAAGCGCTGGTCTGGCTTCCGGAATTCCTGCGGCCTGAGATCGGTCAGACCGCCGATGCCAGCATCTACGGAAACGAAGGGCGGCGGGACAAGGCGCGGCTGCGGCAGATCTCCGACGCCGCCGACCCTCAAACCCGCACCTATGAAGCCCGCTGGGTTCTGGATGGCGCGGCAGCATCGGCCCCGCTGGGCGCGACGGTGACGATCAGGATCTCCAACAGCAGGGGCCAATCGCATGCCGCGGTGCCTGTTGGGGCGGTTTTGGACGACGGCAGCCGAACCGGCGTGTGGGTCTTCGATGAGAAATCTTCGACCGTCCACTTCAGGCAGGTGAAAATTGAACAACTAGGCGAGGAGGTCGCGGTGGTTTCCAGCGTCAAAGCAGGCGAGCCGGTCGTCGCTCTCGGCGCCCATCTGCTGCAGGACGGCGCCAGCGTGCGCACCAAGGTAGAACAGGCAGAGGCGGCAAAACAATGAACTTCAATCTATCCGCACTCGCCGTCCGCGAACGGGCCGTTACGCTGTTCTTCATCATTCTGCTGGCCGCCGCCGGCGCCTATGCCTTCGTCAAGCTTGGGCGCGCGGAGGACCCCTCATTCACCATCAAGACCTTGACCGTGACGACCGTGTGGCCGGGTGCCACGGCGCGCGAGATGCAGGATCTGGTCGCCGAGCCGCTGGAGAAGCGCCTCCAGGAACTCACCTGGTACGATCGTGTCGAGACGACAACCCGGCCAGGATACGCCTTTCTGACTGTGACGCTGAAGGACAGTACGCCGTCAACGGCGGTCGAAGAGGAATTCTATCAGGCCCGAAAGAAGCTTGGGGACGAGGCCCGCAATCTGCCCCAGGGCGTCTTCGGTCCTTTCGTCAACGACGAGTATTCCGATGTCAGCTTCGGTCTGTATGCGCTGAAGGCCAAGGGCATGCCGATGCGCGAGCTTGTGCGCCAGGCCGAGGTGATCCGCCAGGATCTTCTGCATGTGCCAGGAGTCAAGAAGATCAACATTCTCGGTGAGCGGCCCGAACAGATCTTTGTCGAATTTTCCTATGCCAAGCTGGCGACGCTCGGCATTTCTGCGCAGGACGTCGCGGCCGCTCTGCAGCGGCGAAACACCGTGACGCCGGCGGGGTCGATCGACACCCGCGGCCCGCAGGTCTTCATTCGCTTTGACGGCGCCTATGACAGCATTCAGGCGATATCAGACACGCCGATCGTTGCGGCCGGACGCACGTTGAAACTCTCCGATTTTGCCGAAGTGCGGCGCGGCTATGAAGATCCGGCCACCTATCTCATCCGCCATAACGGCGAGCCCGCCATCATGCTCGGCGCGGTGATGCAGCAGGGCTGGAACGGTCTTGAACTCGGCAAGGCGCTGGAGGAAAGATCCGCCGCGATCGCCAAGACCTTGCCGCTCGGCATGACGCTCGCCAAGGTCAGCGACCAGGCCGTCAACATCCAGGAGGCCGTCGGCGAGTTCATGCTGAAATTCGCCATGGCGCTCGGCGTCGTCTTGTTCGTCAGCCTCGTCAGCCTTGGTTGGCGCGTTGGGATCGTCGTGGCTCTGGCCGTTCCGCTCACCCTTGCCGTCGTCTTCCTCATCATGCTGGAGACCGGCCGGTTCTTCGATCGCATCACCCTTGGCGCGCTGATCCTGGCGCTCGGCCTTCTGGTCGACGACGCCATCATCGCAATCGAAGTGATGGTGGTGAAGATGGAAGAGGGGATGGATCGCATCAAGGCGGCCGCCTATGCCTGGAGCCATACGGCGGCCCCGATGCTGTCGGGCACGCTCGTGACGATCATCGGCCTGATGCCGGTCGGCTTTGCCCGGTCGACCGCCGGCGAATATGCCGGAAATATCTTCTGGGTGGTCGGCTTTGCGCTCATCGTATCCTGGGTCGTCGCGGTAATCTTCACGCCGTATCTCGGCGTCAAGATGCTGCCGGCGATCAAGCCGGTCGAGGGTGGCCATCACGCCATCTACAACACCCCGAACTACCGGCGCCTGCGGCGGCTGATTGAGTTTACCGTGCGCCACAAGTTCGTCACCTGTGCGGTGGTCGCCATCGCCATGGCAGTGTCGGTCGTGGGAATGGGCGCGGTGAAACAGCAGTTCTTCCCGACGTCGGATCGTCCGGAGGTTTTGGTTGAAGTCCGCATGCCTGAAGGGACCAGTATCGAGACGACGGCCGCCACGGTCGGGAAGCTCGAAGACTGGCTGCAGCAGCAGCCGGAGGCAAAGACAGTCACGAGCTATATCGGTCAGGGCGCTCCCCGTTTCTTTTTTGCCATGGCGCCTGAGCTGCCGGACCCGTCCTTCGCCAAGATCGTCGTGCTGACCCCTGACGCTCACACACGCGAGGCTTTGAAGCTTCGCCTTCGTGCGGCCATCTCGGATGGGCTCGCTCCCGAAGCCTATGTCCGCGTGACGCAACTCGTCTTCGGTCCCTATACGCCGTTTCCCGTCGAGTTCCGCATCATGGGTCCTGATGCCGGCCAATTGTACCGGATCTCCGACAAAGCCCTGGATATCATGAAGAGCGTGCCGGATGTGCGCCAGGCGAACCGCGATTGGGGCAACCGCGCGCCGGTGCTGCGCTTCGTTCCCGACCAGGAACGGTTGGGCCTGATCGGCCTTTCGCCGGCGGAGGCCGCCCAGCAGATGCAACTGCTGCTGAGCGGGATCCCGATTACCGAGGTACGCGAGAATATCCGCAACGTGCCGGTCATCGCGCGCAGTGCCGGCGACAACCGGCTCGATCCCTCGCGATTGGCGGACTTCTCGCTGATGAGCCGGGATGGTCGCCAGGTTCCGCTCGATCAGATCGGTCATTCCGAAATACGGTTCGAGGAGCCGATCCTGAAACGTCGCGATCGTACGCCCGTTGTCACGATCCGTTCCGATATCGACGAGGCGACGCAGCCGCCGGAAGTGTCCCAGCAGGTCATGAAGGCGCTTCAGCCGCTGATCGCCACGCTTCCTGTGGGCTATCGTATCGAGATGGGCGGGAACATCGAGGAGTCGCTGAAGGCCAACGCCGCCCTCGTCAAAATCTTCCCGGCGATGATTGCCGCAATGTTGATCGTTATCGTGCTGCAGGTCCGCAGCCTGTCGACGATGACCATGGTCATGCTGACGGGGCCGCTCGGTCTTGCCGGGGCGGTTCCGGTCCTGCTTCTCTTCAATCAGCCCTTCGGCTTCAACGCCATTCTCGGATTGATCGGACTGGCTGGAATCCTGATGCGCAATACCTTGATCCTGACGGAACAGATCAAGGAGAACAAGGCAGCCGGTCACGACGATTATCACGCTGTCATCGAGGCGACGGTGCAGCGGACGCGTCCCGTTATCCTGACAGCCCTTGCGGCCGTCCTTGCCTTCATTCCTCTCACCCACTCTGTGTTCTGGGGGTCGATGGCCTACACGCTGATCGGTGGAACGGCGGTCGGCACCGTGATGATCCTGCTTTTCCTTCCCGCTCTCTACGCGACCTGGTTCCGCATCAAGCCGACGAAAAATGAAAGCCATCAAAATACGCCGAAGGAGGTGGAACTACCGACAACCATGGCTGCCGAGTGAATTTCCGGAGGCGGCAATGATTTTTGCGGACCCGGTAGGAGGTGACCTTGAGCAGTCACGGACGCGGATTCTTGAGGTGGCGGAAAAGTATTTTCGGCGGATCGGCCATCATAAGACGTCCGTCGCCGACATCGCCTCCGAACTCGGCATGAGCCGGGCGAATATCTATCGCTTCTTTCCGTCGAGGACGGCGATCAACAGCTCCGTCTGCGGACTTGTTTTCAAGGAGCTTGCGGAAATCGCTCTGGCGATCGCACGAACGGATGCGCCGGCGAGCAAAAAGCTGATCGATCTTTTGACCGCCATTCACCGGCACAGCACGAGAACCTTGGTGGAGGACAGACCCATACACGATCTGCTTGTCGCCGCCATGGCTGGAAGTTGGGCAACCCTCAACGCTCACAATGAACAGATCCTGGCAATCCTCAAAGTCCTTGTCCGCGAGGGGCTGCAGACAGGCGAGTTCAAGGTCGAAGACGCCGACGAAGCCGCGCGCGGCATCATCACCGCCTTCCTGCCGTTCTTCCATCCGGTTCTGGTCGAGCAGCGCGTTCAGGAGGGTGAGTCCACCGCAGTCTGCCTCCATGCGCAAATCCGCTTCATCATGAAGGCGCTCGGCACGTCGGACCACGACACATCCCCGAAAGCGATAAGCGCCTAATTCAGCGCTGCCGACCTTGTTCTCTCCGACAAAGCCAGGGGCGGTCTGACGGCACGGATGGACGCATCGCCATGCCCCCCACGCGGTTGAAGGCGCGATCATCGAAAAACGCCGTGAAGCAAAAAGTACTTGACTTTAGATTTCGAATGACATCTAAAGTAAGAATAGATGTCGAACGAAATCTTACGCACTTAAATGCCAGGTTTTGAGAAGCTGTCCTTGGCAACAAGGCTGAAAGGTTCCGACCCTTCTAATGAAGCACGTAATCAACCACTCGCGCCGAACCGAGGAGCATGCATGTCCAAAAACAGAGTTGTCGTTATCACCGGAGCATCTTCCGGAATAGGCGAGGCTTCGGCGCGCGTTCTTGCGCAAAACGGCTTCCAGGTCTTTGGAGGCGTCCGTAACCCGCAGCGCGCCAATGCCATTCCCGGCGTGCGCTATGGGACTGTCGATGTGACCGATGACGCCTCGGTCGCCAATTTTGTTGAATGGGTTTTGTCCGAAGCGGGCAAGATCGACATCCTGATCAACAATGCCGGCGTTTCGCTCGTCGGCCCTGTCGAAAACACGTCGCCTTCCGAAGCTTTGGCGGTATTCGAAACCAACGTTTTCGGCCCCTTGCGTATGATCCGCGCCGCTTTGCCCTCCATGCGCGCCGCCCGCAGCGGACTCATCATCAATATCAGTTCGGTGCTGGGCTTCCTGCCCGCACCGTTCATGGGAATATATGCCAGCAGCAAGCATGCCCTTGAAGGACTGTCGGAGTCGCTGGACCATGAGATTCGCGAGTTCAACGTGCGCGTGGTGCTGCTTGAACCGACCTTCACGAACACCAAGCTCGATGTAAACGCAGCACAAACTGGGGCGCCCTTGGGGGCCTATGCAACGCAGGCCGAGGCTACCATCAAGGCGGTACAGGCCCAGATCAGAACCGCGCCATCGGCGCTTTCTGTCGCAGAAAAGATTCTGGCCGCAATCAACGGTCCATACCGAATGCGCCAACCCGCTGGAGGCCAGGCGACCCTGCTCAGCCGGCTACGCAGGTTTATGCCGGCAAACGCAGTCGACAGCAGTCTGCGAAAGACATTCGGCTTCGGTAAACGAAGCGCCTCTTAAATTTCGCCCGAACTTCGGGACGTCGTCGGCCTCAACGGTATCATTAGGGTGCTCACGCGGTCGCCGAGTCATCTATCTCTTGAACGAAAACTGCATTGGAGCACTCGCTCGACCTCAGGCAAAACTATGCCAACAAGACCTAATCCCCAAAGAACCGGATCGGCTTGTATTGCCGATGAGCGATGATCAGGCTTCGGTCCGGCTGGATGATGTAGGTTTCCTCCACCTGCCGGCCATACTGATCCGTGAAATCATGCGGGAAGCTGGAGCCGGGTGGTGATTTGGTGAGCTTGCTGCGCGGCTGGCCGTTATAGGTGATGCTGCCCGGGATCGGCTCGAGGCCGGGGCCGCCATAGTAGGAAACGCTGTTGCACCCGGCAAGAACGAGGGTGCAGATGAGGCCGAGGAGTGCGGGTTTCATGTCCATCCCTTCCGATGCGCCGAAGCGGCGATCTTACTCCTGATTGCATCGTGCTTGCCAGATGAAACGCAATCTCCGCCTTCACGCCTTCGCGAAGCAACGCCTGGAACCCGGCGCCGGGAAAAATCCTCGTCGAGGTCGGTTGGCGGCCGTATTAGAGGGGGAGGGAGCCCGGTAAGCAGGGCACCGCGAATAGCCGCAACCTAGCGATTCCTCTTCTCCCGAGGGGGGAAGAGACGTGTGGCTGCCTCTCAGTTCCTCGCCCACCGCTCGCAAGCAAATCTTTCTCGAGGGTGAGGGCAAATCACAGGGCGCGAACCGCAAAGCTGTGTTTCAGAACTCCGTCCAGTCCCCCTCCTGGCTTTTCGGCGAGCTGTTGCCGCCGAAGACGGTGGCGAGGGTCTGGCCGAGGGCGCGGGCCGGTGAGGCGGTCGGGCGGGCTGTGCCTTCCCGGGCAACACGGATCGCCGGGGCCTTGGCCAGCGGGCGCGCGGGCGCGCGCGGTGCTGGGGCAGACGGCCGGGCCGAGGTGATCGGGGCGGCGGCGGCGAAGCTGCCGGTGCCGGTCAGCCGGAACTGGCCGAGCAGAGTGTTGAGCGCCGTCGCCTCCGTGGCGAGGCTGTGGCTGGCGGCGGTCGATTGCTCGACCATTGCCGCATTCTGCTGCGTGCCCTGGTCCATGGTGTTGACGGCGGTGTTGATCTCCTGCAGCCCGATCGACTGTTCGCGCGAGGCTTCGGCAATCGCGTGGACGTGCTGGTTGATTTCCTGCACTTCGGTGACGATCGCATCGAGCGCCTTGCCGGTCTCGCCGACCAGCGACACGCCGGTCTGCACATGGGTGCCGGAATTGGTGATCAGGTCCTTGATCTCCTTGGCCGCCTTGGCGGAGCGCTGGGCAAGCTCGCGCACTTCCTGGGCGACCACCGCAAAGCCCTTGCCGGCTTCCCCGGCGCGGGCCGCCTCGACACCGGCGTTCAGCGCCAGAAGATTGGTCTGGAAGGCGATATCGTCGATGACGCCGATGATGTTGGAGATTTCGCCTGAGGACTTTTCGATCTCCTGCATGGCCGAGACGGCCTTGCGGACGATCTCGCCGGATTTTTCGGCGCCGAGACGCGTGCGGGCGACGAGCTGGCTCGCCTCCTCGGCGCGCTTGGCGGCGTCGCGCACCGTCGTGGTGATTTCTTCCAGTGCCGCTGCGGTTTGTTCGACCGAGGCCGACTGCTGTTCTGTCCGCCGCGAAAGCTCGTCCGCGGAAGACCGGATCTCGTTGGCGCCGGCGCCGATTGCCCTCGCATTGGCGCCGACCGCCTGCAAGGTCTCGTTGAGCTTCTCGACCGAGTGGTTGAAATCCTGGCGCAGCGCGTCGAGATGGGCGACAAAAGGCTCGTCGATCTGCGAGGCGAGATCGCCGGCGGCAAGGCGGCGCAGGCCGTCGCCGAGAGCTGCGACGGCGCGTTCGAGTTCGGACGTTTCGCGTGCCTTCTGCGCCTCGCGTTCGCGGCGCTCGCGGTCGCTGACGCTGCGCTCTGCCTCGGCGCGAGCCTCGATCTGACGGCGCTCGATGGCGTTGTCGCGGAAGATCGATACGGCTTGCGCCATCTGGCCAACTTCGTCGCTGCGATCGAGACCGCCGACCTCGCTGTCGGTATCGCCCTCGGCAAGCCGCGTCATGCGCAGCCGCAGCTGCGTCATCGGGCCAGCAATGCCCGATTGTGCGACAGCGACGCTGATGCCGATCGCGGCGAGAACGGCAATGCCGATCAGGAGAAGACAGAAGGTGATCCGACCGTTGACAGAAGCCGAGAGCGCGTCGCCGCCGTCGTTGAGCAGCGCCATCATCGCATCATCGTTGGCGATCATCTTCCGTGCCAGCGCATCGAGCTTGGCGTTGATCAGGGCGACATTTGCCTGCGCGCCGGCGCTGTCCTTGGCTTTGCTCTGTTCGATGATCTTGTTCGCCAGGGCTTCGATGTCATCGATGCCGGCCTGGATCTCGTCGATCGCCGCCTTGCGGCTCGGCACCAGCGCCAGCGCCTGTTTCAGCCGGTCGCGCGCCTGCGGCAGCTTGCTCGGCGTGGCGAGCGCCGTCTCGAAAGCCGGCGTGTCGGGCTTCATCGCGGCCAGCAGGGTGACTTGCATCACCGAGGCCACCACCGAGGCGCTGGCGCGTGCGCTCTGCGTCGAGGCCAGCGCCTCATGATCGATGAAGGCGCTGTAGGCGGCGTCCGCACGGCGAAACTCGGCGATGACATAGGTGAGCCCGGCCATCGTGATCAGCCCCAGGAGCGTCACGACCGATAGGATTTTCGTGCGGATTTTCAGATGCTTCAACATGGGAAATGTCACCCGATTGGCCGGGCGTGCCGCACCGGCGCTTCGAAATCAATTGCTACAAACAGAGCGCTGACGCGTGCATCACGCGATCGGCCGGCGGGGTCCGATGACGTCGCCATAAATAAAGGCGCTATTCTTTAATTCCGCCCTAACGCGGTTGTGGAGAATGCCCATAATTTTGAGGGACGAGCGTAGCGCCGGAAACCAAGAGAGCCTGATCCGGAGGTGCGCCCGCAGTTCCGGCGTCGGATCACGCATATTCCCCGCCAGCCATGACTCTGATAGATCAACGTTTCGCGCTGCACCGAGACCGGATGACAATGATGCAATCCAAACTGGCCTCCGTAACCCTGAAGGCTTTTCTCGCGTTCGGACTATTTCTGGCGGCGCTCCTTTCAAGCCTTGCCGCCTCCGCCCAGAAGGCAGCGCCCTCGCTGCCGCTGCTCTTCGACGCACGAGAGCGTTTGGCGAGACCCGACCTCACCTCGTTGGTGCGTTTGCGCTTCCTGACGTCGGTCGATTTCCCGCCCTTCAATTTCACCGATCAGAACGGCAAGCTTTCCGGCTTCAACGTCGATCTCGCCCGCGAAATCTGCAGCGAGCTGGAAATATCCGACAAGTGCCAGATCCAGGCGATTCCTTTCGCCGACCTCAAGGATGCGCTTGCCGCCTCGCAGGGCGATGCCGTCATCGCCGGCCTTGCGGTGACCCCCGAGCTGCGCCGGCAGTTCGTCTTCTCCCGGCCCTATCTGATGCTGCCGGCGCGCTTCGTGCGCAATCTCGCAGCACCGGTCGACGGCAAGACGGCCGCCGCCCTTGCCGGCCGGCCGGTCGGTGTCGTCAAGGGCACGGTCCACGAGGCGATGCTGGCCGCGTTTTTCCCGGCGCTGATGGCCCAGCCCTTCGACACCAAGGACGCTCTGCTTGCCGCGCTGAAGGAGCGCAAGGTCGACGCCGCCTTTGCCGATGCGCTGCAGCTTTCCTTCTGGGTCTCTTCGCCGGCCTCGGAGAAATGCTGCGCGCTGTTCGACGGTCCCTATCTGTCCGAACATTTCCTCGGCGAGGGCATGACGATCATGCTGCGGCAGAAGGACAGCGTGCTGACGTCAGCCATCGATCACGCCCTTGCCACGCTGTCGCGCAACGGCCGTCTGCAGGAAATCTATCTGCGTTATTTTCCCTACGGGCTCTACTGACGGGGCGGGTCGCCTGGAGAGTTTCAGGCTTATCCGTTGCGGAAGCGGGCAATGGCGCTGCGTTCGATCGCCGCGCAGGTCAGCTTGTCGAGGCCGAGACGGTCGCGCAGCAGGCTGAGCAGCCGCAATTCCTCGGCCTTGACCGAAAGGTCGGCGGAAGCCACTTCGACGGCGAGCGCATAGGCCGTGTCGTAGAGTTTTGCTGGCAGCGTGTCGCGCACGGTTTCGAGAACGACGTCGAGGCCCTCGGGCCCGGCAAGCAGCGAGGCGCAGTCGCGCGCTATCGGAATCAGCCTGTCGTCATCGAAATCCTTGAAAACCGGCAGGAATCCGATCAGTTGGCCCATCCTCGTCATCTCACGGTCGTTCATCGTGCTGTCGACGGCGGAGGCCATCACCATCACGTAGATCAGTGCGTCATGGGCGGAAAGCGGCTTGTTCATCGGTGATTCCTTTCAAATCAGCCGAGATTAGGAATTGGCGGCCGGCTTTACAAGGGATCGGCCGCATCGCGCAGCCGCGGACATCCGTCATTTGCGGCGCGGGTCGCCGCCGTAAATGCCTTTCTGCGCCTGCTTCGCCTTCTCGGCGACGGCGTCGAACGGCGAGCTCGCCTCGGCTTCGGCCCAGCCGTTTTCGGCGAGCCATGTGCCGAGATCCTGCGTGCCGAGCCGGCAGGCGGCGGTCGCCATCCCCTTCCATTCCGCCATCTCGAGGTCGCAGGTGAGGCTGCGGTTGCGCAAGAGCTGGCGCAGGGCCGTCTTCGCCATCATGCCGCAGGGCCATTGCCGGCCTGCCGGCCCGCATATCCGGTCGGTCGGTGTCGGGACGATGCCGGCAAGCTGAAGCCTGCGCTCGCCAAAGGAAAGCACGCCGGCATTTTCGGCCACCGGCCGCGCCAGCTCGATCGGCTTCTTGGCGGCCGGCCCCACCGCTTGCCCGCCGGGCAGTTCAGATGGGCGCGGCGGATCGGCAGGCTTCGCCGCCATGGGTTCGGCCGGGGCGGGTGAGGGAGGGGCCGGTTGCGCCGCGCGCGCGATCATTTCGGCATCCGCGTCCGAGATCGGAGCCGACCGGCCTGCCGCCTCGGGGGTGATTTCCGCCGCCGTATCGGTTGCTGGCGCCTCTGCGGCAGTCGTATCCTCGCCGCCCGTGCCGCCGCTGAGCCTTGCTTCTGCGGCCATCAGCAGGCCGGTCACGACCGCCATTCCTGCAAGACCAGTGAAGACGGCGGCGGGGCGCATGGAATATCTTCCTATTGGCTGGCCCAGATGATGCGGGCGATCCAATCGACGTCGGACAGATCGAGCGTGCGGTTCGGATGTTCGGGATTGAGCGACATCAGCTCGATCGACCGCGGGCTCTGGCGCAACAGCACCTTGGCCATCACCTCGCCCTCGCGCGTGCGCACGACGATCCGGTCGTTGCGGCGCACTTGCGCGCCGGGTTCGACGATCAGCACGTCGCCGTCGCGATAGAGCGGCATCATGCTCTCGCCCTGCACTTCCAGTGCGTAGACGCCCGATTTCTGCGACGGCGCAGCCGGAAATTCGACCACGTCCCAGCCTTGCCCGGCCGGAAAGCCGCCATCGTCGAAGAAGCCGCCGGCGCCGGCCTGCGCGAAGCCGAGCAGCGGAATGGCGCCGCCGTGCGGCGGCTTGGCGCGCTCGCTCGCCAGTTCTGCGGAGGAATTGGCGCCCGGCCGCATGAAGGCGAGAAACTGCTCCATGCTCGCCCCTGTCGCATCGAGCACCTTGGCGATCGATTCGGTCGAGGGCCAGCGCAGCCGCCCGTCGGCCGAAAGCCGTTTCGATTTGTTGAAGGAGGTTGGGTCGAGCCCGGCGCGGCGCGCAAGACCGGATGGCGTCAGGTCGTGCCGCTCGGCAAGCCTGTCGATCGCCTCCCAGATCTGCTCGTGTGACAGCATATGCGCCCGATTCCGTGCAGCCTATCCGAGGCCGCGCTTCAGCCGGCCGGAGTGTAACCGACCGTGCAGCGCGCGTAAAGGTAAGGGAGGAATAAAATCCTTTTATCGGCGGTTTCGACCGCCCTCAGGCGACCATCGCCATGTTGATCTTGCCGAGCTGGATGACGGCCTGCGTGCGGCTGTCGACATCGAGTTTCAAGAGGATCGCCGAGACATGCGCCTTGATCGTCGCCTCCGAGACGCCGAGTTCATAGGCGATCTGCTTGTTCAGCAGGCCTTCGGCGAGCATGGTCAGTACCCGGCTCTGCTGCGGCGTCAGCGTATGCAGGCGGTGGATCAGGTCGGCAACGTCGGGGTCCTGCTCCTGCCCGTCGCGATAGCTTTCGGGTGTGGCGATATCGCCGGCAAGCACCGTCTGGATGCTGCGGCGAATGTCTTCGATACCGGAGGATTTCGAAATGAAGCCGGAGGCGCCGAGTTCCAGCGCCCGGCGGATCGTCGTTGCGTCGTCGCTTGCCGAGACGATGATGATCGGCAGGCTGGCGAATTCGGCGCGCAAGGCCATCAGGCCGGAAAAGCCGCTGACGCCGGGCATGGCGAGGTCGAGCAGCATCAGATCGGCGTCCGGATGGGCGCCGGCTGCGGTTCGCGCGGCAGCGAAATCGCCGGCTTCGACGATCGACTGGCGGCCTTCCATGCCGATGACGGCCTGACGCAACGCATCGCGGAAAAGCGGATGGTCGTCGGCAATGATGATGGTCTGTTCCTGCATCGAAAACTCCCTCCCAAGAGCCCGATCATGCTGCATGCACGCCGTCCCCACTGCGCTCCATGCATGCCTGCTGATATGACTATATCAGATCAGGTCTTCTGCGGAAGGGGATTGGCCTTTTCCTCGGCCTGGAACTCCTTCACCATCCCCATGAAACTCTTCATCATCTTCTCCATGATGCTGATCGAGCGGTCGATCTCGGCGTCGCTCGGCAGCGCCCGCTGGACGAGACCTTCCTGTTCCAGCTTGGTCACCCGCTCCGCAAGCCGGTCGAGTTCGTCCTCGTAGGCCGCCCGCTCGTCGGCCGCCATGCGGCAGACGAGAGCGCCGTCCTTGTCCTGGCAGATCGACATGGCACCGGACTGGCGGTCGAGCCGGACGAAATGATCGCCGCTTTTTTCCAGCTGGAACCGGCCCGCATCGGCCTCGGCCGCGACAGCTGCCAGCGGCAGGAGTACAGCGCCAAGTGTGAGAACCAAAATCTTCATCGTCTCATCCTCCGGATTTGCCTGTGCGGTCCTGTTTTTAAGCGCCGGGGCGTGGACATTGCCGCCTCTTTCCGGCAAAGCGCTGGTGATCGAGGACCAGCAATCGCGAGGCCATGATGACCCTGACACCGACCCTTTACAAGATCGTGACGGAACCGCTCTGGCAGCAAGCCAGACAAAGCGGTGTTTTTCATGGCGCCGGCATCGATCTGAAGGACGGCTTCATCCATTTCTCGACGGCTGACCAGGTCAAGCAGACCGCTGCCCTGCATTTCGCCGGCCAGTCCGACCTGATGCTGGTTGCCGTCGATGGCGGCGGCCTCGGTGACAAGCTGATCTTCGAACCTTCGCGTGGCGGCGATCTGTTCCCGCATCTCTATGCCGAGCTGCCGCTTGCGGCCGTGCTCTGGGAGGTGCGGCTGCCGCTCGACGAGACCGGCGCGCATATTTTCCCGGAGCTGCAGCCATGATCGATCCCTTCCAGCGTCTCGCCCGCAAGGGTCTCTTCCTGTTCGATCCGGAAACAGCCCACGGCATGTCGATCGCGGCGTTGAAATCCGGCCTCGTGCCCGCCTGCCAGATCACCCCGGATCCGCGCCTTCGCCAGACCGTCGCCGGCCTTACCTTCGAAAACCCGCTCGGCATGGCGGCCGGCTATGACAAGAACGCCGAGGTGCCGGAGGCGCTGCTGAAGCTCGGCTTCGGCTTTACCGAGATCGGCACGGTGACGCCGAAGCCACAATCCGGCAATCCGCGTCCGCGCATCTTCCGCCTGGTCGAGGATGAAGCCGTCATCAATCGCCTCGGTTTCAACAATGAAGGCCATGAGGCTGCGTTCGAGCGGCTCTCGGCGCTGACGGGCAAAGGCATTGTCGGCGTCAATATCGGCGCCAACAAGGACAGCGAGGACCGCATCGCCGATTATGTCGCCGGCATCCGCTGTTTCTATTCGGTCGCGCGCTATTTCACCGCCAATATCTCCTCACCGAATACGCCCGGCCTGCGCGATCTGCAGGCGCGCGAAAGCCTTGCGGCGCTGCTGTCGGCCGTGCTGGCGGCGCGCGATGAGATGGCTGAGAGATCCGACCGCAAGATCCCGGTCTTTCTGAAGATCGCCCCCGATCTGACCGAGGAGGGCATGGACGATATCGCCGCCGAGGCGCTTGCGCATCCGCTGGATGGGCTGATCGTCTCCAACACCACGCTGTCGCGCGAGGGCCTGAAGGATCGGCGCCAGGCCAAGGAGACGGGCGGCCTCTCCGGCGTGCCGCTGTTCGAAAAGTCGACCGCCGTGCTTGCCAGGATGCGCAAGCGCGTCGGCACCGCACTGCCGATCATCGGCGTCGGCGGCGTCTCCTCGGCCGAGACCGCGCTGGAGAAGATCAGGGCGGGCGCCGATCTCGTCCAGCTCTATTCCTGCATGGTCTATGAAGGCCCCGGTCTGCCCGGCAATATCGTTCGCGGTCTCTCCGAGCTGCTCGACCGGGAAAAGGCCGGCTCGATCCGCGAGCTGCGCGACAGCAGGCTCGATTACTGGGCGGCGCGGAAGGTCTGATCGGCCCGCGGCCTGACGAGCATCGCCAGGAAAAAGCCGCGGAACAGCAGGAAGGCGTTCATCGCCAGCCACAGGCCGTGATTGCCGAAGAGCGGCACGAAGACGGCGAGCATGGCGAGGTAGCCGGCAAAGGACAGCAGCATCCGGTTGCGCATGTCGGCCGACCACGTCGCGCCGATGAAGACCCCGTCCATCAGGAAGGCGAGCGCGCCGGTGAGCCCGGTCACCGCCGCCCAGGGCAGATAGGTCGCCGCCGCCTGCCGCACCTCGGGCGAGGTCGTCAGCACCGAGATCAGCCAGGGCCCGGCGAGCAGGAAGAAGGCGGAGACGATCGCCGCCAGACCGAAGGACCAGAAGGTGGTGAGCTTCAGCCCGCGGTCGAAGGCCGGCCGGTAACGCGCGCCGATCGCCCGGCCGGTGATCTGCTCGGCGGCATTGGCAAGCCCGTCGAGATAATAGCCGGACAGCAGGAAGAAATTCATCAGCACGGCATTGGCGGCAAGTGTCACCGCGCCGAAACCGGTGCCGATCCGCGTCATGATCGTGAAGGCGCCGATCAGCACGAAGGTACGGATCAGGATGTCGCGGTTGAGCGCGAAAAGCTCGGCCAGCCGGTGCCGGGAAAAGACCTCGGCCCATGCCGGCCGCTCAGATTTGGCAAAGCCGCCGAGCACGATGAGCAGCCCGGCGAGCGCGCCGGCCACCTCGCCGGCCAACGTTCCCCAGGCGACGCCTGCCACGCCCCAGCCGAGCGACAGGCCGAGATAGATCGACAGCAGGATATTGATGCCGTTGATCAGCGCCTGCAGCAGCAGCCCGACACCGCCCTGTCCGCGCCCGAGCACGAAGCCGAGGATGGCGTAATTGGCGAGTGCGGCCGGCGCTGCCAGGATGCGGATCGAGAAATAGGTGGCGGTCGCCTCGGCGATCGCGCCTTCCGCGCCCATCAACCGCAATCCCGCCGCCTTCAGCAGCGGCGAAAGACAGAGCAGCGCCAGCCCGCAGCCGAGCGCCGAGATCAGCGCCCTTGAGAAGACCGCCTGCTCCTCGTGCCGGTCTCGCCGGCCATAGGCCTGCGCCGCCAGGCCCGTCGTCGATGCCCGCAGGAAATTGAAACTGCCCAGGATGAGATCGAAGAGCATTGCACCGATCGCCAGTCCCGCCAGCGCTTCCGGATCGCCCATATGGCCGACGACGGCCGTGCTCGTCAGCCCGAGAATCGGCGTCGTCAGGAAGCCGAGCGTCATCGGAATTGCGATCGAGAGCACCAGCCGGTGCGTGACCTCGAAGGCAAGGGAATGACCGTTGCTGCGCGTATCCATGCTTGCCCCATGTCGAGGCCGAATCGCCTCAGCTTGACAGCACCATCGCCCAATAGGGCAGGTTCCTGGAAGATGAATTGTGGGCGACGGCGACGCCGAGGCCGCCATAGCGTCCCAGCATGTTTTCCAGATGATGCGGCGAGTTGATCCAGGCGGTCACCACGGCATCGACGCTCTGCTGGCCGGAAGCGATATTCTCCGCCGCCGGCAGCTGCACGCCGCTCGCCTTGACGCGGGCCCCGAAACTGTCGGTCATCCCGATCAGATGCGCCATCTTGCCTGCGCTTGCCATGCGTTTGGCCTGGAAGAGGGCGGCCGTCTGTGCCGCCGGGTCGGGGCTAAGCGCCGGCAGCCCGTTTTTGGCCCGCAGCTGGTTGACGAGCGGCAATACGCTTGCCGTCTCGTCCTCGCCGGTGGACGGCGTGCCGGCGAGGCGCGGCGTGGTGGAGCAGCCGGCGATGCCGGCGGCGAACGCGAGTCCGGAAAGACGCAGCAGGCCGCGGCGCGAAAGATCGATGGAGGTCATGTTACCGGTGATAGCTGAAAAGCCGAAGGATGAGGAAAAGCGGGATGACGATCGTCGCCCCGAGCAGGAGATAGTCGCCGACGCGCCCGAGCGCCGAAAAACCCCGATGCCAGATTTCCAGGATGAAGTCGCGGAACCCATAAATGATGTTCCACGGCGTCAGGCCGAAGACGGTCATGACAAAACCGACGATCAGCGACACGACGATGAGTTTTATCAATGTGCGGCCGAGCGAATCGCCGAGGAACCTGTTCACCTGATCGGACATGCACCATCTCCTGTTTGCCCTGGAATAAGGTCGCGGTGCGCCGCCCGCAAGCCCTTTCCGGAATTGGCCGCTTCGCCTGTGAAATAGGACTTGAGTTTTTTTGTGGCCACCGCCAGATGCGGGCAAACGCATGTCGCGCAAACTGTGCAGCGGATTGCGGTAACGACATGCTTAAGAGCCAACAGGTCTATTCATGCAGCCCCACCAGCTTTCCTCAGGCGATGTCATCGCCGACCGCCGCGCCGACTATGCCCGGATGCTCGAAGAGGGCGGCGAGCCGGAGGCGGCGGCCGAGCTGATGGAGCAGGCGCTTGAACTCGCACCGGCCTGGGCGGCCGGCTGGTATCGCCTCGCTACCTATCGGGAAAAGGCGGGCAGGGCGGAAGCCGCGATCGAAGCCTATCGCAGCACGCTTGCCCTCGATCCCGAGGATGTTTTCGGTTCGGCCCTGAAGCTCGCCCTTCTCGGCGACGGCGCCACACCCGACCGGCCGCCGAGCCGCTATATCGAGCGCCTGTTCGACGATTATGCCGAGCGTTTCGAAACCTCGCTCGTCGAAAAACTCGATTATACTGTCCCGCAGAAGCTCGCAGCCCTCGTTTCTGCCACCGGCAGGCATTACGCATGCGCCGTCGATCTCGGCTGCGGCACCGGCCTGCTCGGCCCCGAAATCCATGGCCGCGTCGGCCGCCTCGAAGGTTTCGACCTCTCGCAGAACATGCTGGCCAAGGCGGCCGAGAAGGAGGTCTACGATCACCTCGCCCAGGCCGACCTGTCGCTTGCGCCCGATCTTTCCGGCCTCTTTGCCGATGGGCCACGCGGCCGCGCCGACCTGGTGACGGCAGCCGACGTGCTGATGTATCTCGGCAATCTCGAAAGCGTCTTTGCCATCATCGACGATCTCGTCGCCGCCGGCGCCGATCTTGCCTTTTCCGTCGAGGATGCGGGGGATAGCGACGGCTTCCATCTCGCGCCGTCGCTGCGTTATGCCCATTCGCAAGCCTATGTGAGCATGCTGCTTGCCCGTCACGGCTTCGAAATCCTCGAAATCGTCAAGACCGTCATTCGCAAAGATGGCGGCAAACCGGTTGCCGGCATTCTGTTCCTTACGCGCAAGCCGGCCTGAGCGAATGTTTCTTGCGATTTTTTAATAGGACAGCATTGCTTACCTATTTCGCTTGATCGGACGCCGGGAAGCCTGATATTGCAAGGGTATCCGAAGAGCGCGCGGCGATCAGACGCCGAGCGCTCGGCTCATTTCACAATCAAAAATCCACCGCGTCCGGATTTCTCCGGATGTGCTCACGAACACGTCTGCTGTTGGAGACTGGCGACATGACACAGCTCATCAATGCCCTCGGCGTCTGGAATACGAGTGCTGCGCGTCACTCTCCGATCGAAGACGTGCAGGGCGTCTTCTCCGGCAGTCTCGTCGCCGCGCTCGGCCTTTACATGCTTGCCAGCGCCGGCCTTCTCACCGGCAGCACGGCCGGCGTCGCCTTCCTTCTGCATTACGCTTTCGGCGCCAATTTCGGCCTCGCCTTCTTCCTGCTCAACCTGCCGTTCTTCTATCTCTCGTGGAAGCGTCTCGGCATGACCTTCACGCTCAAGACCTTCATCGCCATCGGCCTGACCTCGGTGATGTCAGATCTGCAATCGCGCCTCTTTTCCATTTCGAGCATCCATCCGGCCTGGGCGGCCCTTCTCGGCGGCCTGCTGCTCGGCTTCGGTGCGCTGGCGCTTTATCGCCACCGCGCCAGCCTCGGCGGCGTCGGCATACTCGGGGTCTATCTCCAGGAGCGTTTCGGCATCCGCGCCGGCCTCGTCCAGCTTGGCATCGACCTCTGCGTGCTGGCCGCAGCCTTCTTCGTCACCACGCCGCCGGTGGTCTTCTATTCCGTCCTCGGCGCCCTCGTCCTCAACCTCTTCGTCGCCATCAATCACCGCGCCGACCGCTATATCGCCCTCTGACATTACAAATCGGTAAGCCATTCTAAACAAAACGTAACTTGCCTGTCATCGGCCCCAGCGCGACACTTCTCCCGCGCCGGATTTGATGAGGTGAACTATGTCAGATTTGGAAAAACTTGTGAGACGCCGCATGCAGGAAGAATACGCCAAGGGCGCTTCCGCAGAGGAAATAGCGAAAGTCGTCCGCGATCTGCTCAACAGCATCGACCTCTCGGGCGATAGGTTTGACGCCGTTGCCGCACCGGCCACGACTGGTCGCGCGTAACGGATAAACAACCGACCCGAGATTTTCGGGTCGGTTGCTGGATGCGATCATAAGGGCGCCCGTAGGGCAGATGATTGAGTTGAGAAGCTCACGTCAAAATCGCAGCCGCGCCCCGATTCCTCGCTGTTCTTGCTCCAGAAATCACCCCACACTCCGTCATCCTCGGGCTTGATCCGAGGATCCACGCCGCCCCACATCGGGGGCTGTTTTGCCACACTCGCCGTTGATGCAGCGAATGAGACGTCGCACTTCCTGGTCTAATGCGGTGCCGTGTGGCCCCCAGGTTTACCCGGGTTGAGGCATCGGTCTCAACCCCGTGGTATCGGCCTCAAGCCGCCTTTGTCACCGCATCGAGCGGATGCTGCGAGCGGAAGCCGACGGCGAGCCGGTTCCAGACATTGATCGCGCCGATCGTCACGGTGATTTTCGTCATCTCCTCTTCGGAGAAATGCGCCTTCAACGTCTCGTAGTCGGCATCCGGCGCGCCTGTTTTGGCGATGTTGGTGACGGCGTCGACCCAGCCGAGCAGGGCGCGTTCGCGCGCGTCATAGACCGGCGATTCCCGCCAGACGCACATCAGGTTGATCCATTGCTCGCTGAGCCCGTCGTGGCGGGCTTCCTTCACATGCATGTCGACGCAATAGGCGCAGCCGTTGATCTGCGAGGCGCGCAGCTTGATCAGGTGGATGAAGCGGCGCTCCAGGCCAGAGGTCTGGACATATTGTTCGAGTGCGGCGACCGCCTTGTACGCATCGGGAGCGGCTTTGGCGAAGTTGAAACGCGGTTGCATGTCTTTCTCCTTTGATAGGGCTCAGCGAGCCGTCTTGCGTTCGTGGATTTCGAGGAAGGCGCAGCCGCGGGCTGCGATCGATCCGTCGTCGAGGGCATTCAATTCGATGCCGAGATCGGCAATGCTGGTCTTGGCGAGTTCGGCCCGGTAGACCCGTTCGGCCCGGAGCATCGCCGCGCTGATGGTGCAGGGCTTGGCGAAGAAGCGGTCGGAAACCGGGTTCGGGCCGCGCTGGCGGATTTCGGCGCAGCGGAAAGCCGGCGCCGGCCCCTCGACGGCGAGCAGGATGTCGAGCAGCGAAATCTCTTCCGGCGGCTTCGCCAGTTTATATCCGCCGCGCGGGCCCGGCACGGTGTCGAGGATGCCGGCACCCGAGAGAGCCTGCAGATGTTTCAACAGATAGCTCGTCGATACACCGTGGAATTCCGCCAGTGCCGCGGCCGACAGCACGCCGCCTTCGGAGAGGCCGGAAAGCATCGCAACGCTGTGAATGGCCTGTTCGACGCCATCGCTCATTTTCATGCCGACAACTCCTTAATCATAGATAAAATATATCCACGATTGTCGCCGCTGTCAAGAACCGCCCTTGCCGCTTGCCGCTTGCCTTTATTGTGCCGGCGGATAGAACGGAAAAATCCGACAGGGGAACATTATGGCATCCAACGCCTTCGCAGGCCTTCTGAATTCCAGCGCCGACCGCCACTCGCGGTTCGATGACGCGCAGGGCATCGTCGCCGGCAGCATGCTCGCCGTGCTCGGCGTCACACTGCTCTCCGGCGCCGGGCTGCTCGCCGGTGGCACCGCGGGCCTCGCCTTCCTTGCCCATTATGCGACCGGAATAAGCTTCGGCCTCTGCTTCTTTGCGGTGAACCTGCCCTTCTATTACCTTGCCTTCCGCCGCATGGGCCCCGCCTTCACCATCAAGACCTTCGTTGCGATCGGCCTGACCTCGATCCTGTCGGAATTCGTGCCCGCCTTCATCGGCGTGACACACGTCCATCCGGTCGCCGGGGCGCTCTTCGGAGGCCTTGTCATCGCTGCCGGCATGCTGGCGCTCTTCCGCCATCGCGCCAGTCTCGGCGGCATCGGCATCCTCGCCCTCTATATCCAGGATCGCTTCGGCTGGCGCGCCGGCCTCGTCCAGCTCGGCTTCGACGGCATCGTGCTGGCGCTCTCCTTCCTGGTCGCCAGCCCCTTCATCATCGCCTGTTCGGTGCTCGGCGCGGTCGTGCTCAATCTCACCCTCGCCGTCAATCATCGCAAGGACCGCTATATCGCGATGTGAGCGATCGGCCGCCCTTCTTTTTCGCCCGTTTTTCACTACCTTCGGGATGTGGACCAGATCGATTCCGAAGCCCGCGCCCTGCTTCCTGCCGCCTTTACCCGCTGGTTTGCGGAAAAGGGCTGGCGCCCGCGCGCCCATCAGCTGGAACTGCTTGCGCGCGCCGAGGCCGGCGAAAGCACGCTGCTGATCGCCCCCACCGGCGCCGGCAAGACACTCGCCGGTTTTCTGCCGTCGCTTACCGATCTCACCCGTCGCGGCAAGATTCCGCCGGGCTCCGCCTTCACCGGCATCCATACGCTCTATGTCTCGCCGCTGAAGGCGCTGGCGATCGACATCGAGCGTAATCTGATGAAGCCGGTCGCGGAGATGGGCCTGCCGGTCACCGTCGAAAACCGCACCGGCGATACGCCGAACGCCAAGCGCCAGCGCCAGAAGCTCAATCCGCCGGATATTCTGCTGACGACGCCCGAACAAGTCGCCCTGCTTCTCGCCAACCGCGAGGCCGAGCGTTTCTTCAAGGACCTGAAATATGTGGTGCTCGACGAATTGCATTCGCTCGTCACCTCCAAGCGCGGCCATATGCTGTCGCTCGGCCTTGCCCGCCTGCGCCGCCTTGCCCCAGGCCTCAAGACCATCGGCCTGTCGGCGACCGTCGCCGAGCCGATGGATCTGCAGAAATGGCTGGTCGCCCAGGAAGAGGGCAGGGAGCATCATGCCGGCCTCGTCGTCGTCGAAGGCGGCGCCAAGCCGGATATTTCGATCTTGTCGACCGAAGAGCGCATTCCTTGGGCCGGCCATTCCGCCAAATATGCCATTCCCGATGTCTACAGGCAGCTCCTCGACCACCAGACGACCCTGCTCTTCGTCAATACCCGCAGCCAGGCCGAAATGCTCTTCCAGGAACTCTGGACGATCAATGACGACAACCTGCCGATCGCCCTCCACCACGGTTCGCTCGATGTCGCCCAGCGCCGCAAGGTCGAGGCGGCAATGGCCGAAAACCGGCTGCGCGCCGTCGTCGCCACTTCGACGCTCGATCTCGGCATCGACTGGGGCGATGTCGATCTCGTCATCCATGTGGGCGCGCCGAAGGGCGCCTCGCGTCTTGCCCAGCGCATCGGCCGCGCCAATCACCGCATGGACGAGCCCTCGAAGGCGATCCTCGTGCCCGCCAACCGTTTCGAGGTCATGGAATGCCAGGCGGCGCTCGACGCCAATTATCTCGGCGCTCAGGACACGCCGCCGGTCGGCCGCGGCGCGCTCGACGTGCTTGCCCAGCACGTGCTTGGCATGGCCTGCGCCGAACCCTTCGACATGCTGGAACTCTATGACGAGATCACCAGCGCCTCGCCCTATGCCGATCTCAGCTGGGAAAACTTCGAACGCGTCGTCGATTTCGTCGCGACCGGCGGTTATGCGCTCAGGACCTATGAGCGTTACGCCCGCATCCGCAAGACCAAGGAAGGCCGCTGGCGCGTCTCCAATCCTGCCGTCGCCCAGCAATATCGCCTCAACCTCGGCACCATCGTCGAAAGCCCGATGCTGAACATCCGCATGGTCAAGCGCGGCGAGGGCGGCCGAATCGGCCGCGGCGGCGCCACGCTGGGAAAGGTCGAGGAATATTTCCTCGAGCAATTGTCGCCCGGCGATACCTTCATCTTTTCCGGCAAGGTGCTGCGCTTCGAAGGCATCCGCGAAAACGAATGCCTGGCCTCGCAGGCCTTCTCGCTCGATGCGAAGATCCCCTCCTATGCCGGCGGCAAGTTTCCGCTGTCGACCTATCTCGCCGAACAGGTGCGGGCGATGCTCGCCGACCCCGACCGCTGGCGCCAGCTGCCGGATCAGGTGCGCGATTGGCTGTCGTTGCAGACGGACAAGTCAATGCTGCCGAAGCGCGACGAGTTCCTGATCGAAACCTTCCCGCGCGGCAGCCGCGGCTACATGGTCGCCTATCCCTTCGAGGGCCGTCTCGCCCATCAGACGCTCGGCATGCTGCTGACGCGCCGGCTGGACCGGGCGGGTGCCAAGCCGCTCGGCTTCGTCGCCACCGATTATTCTCTCGCCATCTGGGGGCTGGAGGATATGGGCCTGATGATCGGCAACGGCCGGCTCAGCCTTTCCGACCTCTTCGACGCGGACATGCTGGGCGACGATCTCGAAGCCTGGCTCAACGAATCCTTCCTGCTGAAGCGCACCTTCCGCAATTGCGCCGTGATTGCAGGCTTGATCGAGCGCCGCCATCCCGGCAAGGAAAAGAGCGGCCGCCAGATCACCGTCTCCGCCGATCTGATCTATGACGTGCTGCGCAGCCACGAGCCGGATCATATCCTCTTGCAGGCGACGCGGCAGGACGCGGCGACCGGACTTTTGGATATAAGCCGACTTGGCGATATGCTGATGCGAATCAGGGGCCATATCACCCATCGCCCGCTCGACCATATTTCCCCGCTCGCCGTGCCGGTGATGCTGGAAATCGGACGCGAAGCGGTGCCGGGCGAGGCCCATGACGCATTGCTCGCCGAAGCGGCGGACGATCTGATCGCCGAAGCGATGGCCTGAGACCTGTTTGGGAATAACGACCGTGATGAACCGCCTGGCGCTCGCGCGCGACATATCCGGATTGGCCGCGGTGCCGGGCATCGAGACCTCGGTCCATGGCATAGCCGCCGTCTGCGATCCGCTCGGCGCCCTCTATCTGCCGGATGCCGGCCTGCTCGTCGTCTCCGACCTGCATCTGGAAAAGGGTGCGGCCTTCGCCCGCCGCGGCATGATGCTGCCGCCTTACGATACGCTGGCGACCCTGACCGTGCTGGCCGCCGTCATCTCACGTTATGATCCGAAGCTCGTCGTCTCGCTCGGCGACAATTTCCACGACCGAGTCGGCTCTGCGCATCTGCCGGAGAACTTTCGGACGCTGATCGTCGCGATGGCGCGCGGTCGCGAATGGATCTGGATCAACGGCAATCACGACCCCGATGGCGTCGTCGATCTGCCCGGCGCTTGCACCGACGAGATGCATTATGCCGGCCTGACCTTCCGTCATGAGCCGAAAGATGGCCTGCAGAGCGGCGAAATCGCCGGCCACCTGCACCCCTCGGCGACCGTGCGCCGCCGCGACAGATCCGTCCGCCGCCCGTGTTTTGCCACCGACGGCGCCCGCCTGCTGATGCCCGCCTTCGGCGTCATGAGCGGCGGCTTGGATCTCGGCCATCAGGCGATGAAGGGCCTGTTCGACAGGGCGGCGCTGGTGGCGCATCTGTTGGGGCGGGACCGGATATATTCCGTCAGGTATGGGAATTTGCGGGGGTAGCGATTGCCATTCGGATAGGGCGGCCACGGCAGGCCGTCAAATTATATCAATCACACCCCTGCAACTGCTGCTGATACGTCCCCGCCATCCGCGCGAACTTCTGCGCCGTCTGCTGCAACTGCCCGTTCGAGCGCCAGTCGCCGCGCTTATATCCCGTCGGACCGGAATAATAGGCGAGATAGAGATTATAGGCGTCGTTCAGCGGAATGCCGGTCTCCACGCTGTTCTGGTAATGATACCAGCCGATGAAATCGATCGCGTCGGTGAAGTTCGTGCGCCGCGCCGCCCAGTTCCCGGTCTGCGACTGATAGTGATCCCACGTTCCGTCGAGCGCCTGGGAATAGCCGTAGGCGGTCGATGACCGGGTCCAGGGAATGAAGCCGAAGAGCTTGGTGCGCGGTGGCCGCGCATAGGGCTGGAAGCCGGATTCGGTGTACATCGTCGCCATCAGGATCGGCACGGGCACGCCGTATTTCTTTTCCGTCCGTTCGGCAGCCCTCTGCCAGCTGGAAAAAAGCCCCTCGCGCTGGTCGAAGACGGCGCAGATGTTTCTCGTCTGCTTCGGCGCCGTCGCGCAGCCGGCAAGCAGCGCGAGACCCACGGCGGTCAGAACGATACGAGTACGCATGACAAAACCTCTCGTTTCCGAGAGATTACTAACTCGTAAATGTTAAAGACCGGTTTTTACTCGAATACGAAGTTTTTTGGAAAGGGCTGCCGCCGTCGACCGGGGCCGAGCCACGATCTAAGACCCCTCCCCACAAGGGGAGGGGCTTGAATGCCGCGCCGACGTTATTTCCTTCACCGTCTCATCCGCAGAAGCGTTGATGTTTGTCGCGGGACGGTGCCGCGCATAGCCCCTCCCCCTTGTGGGGAGGGGTTTCGCCCAGGCATCGCACAGCCATGGCCCGCAGCCTGCTACACCTTCACCGGCTCATAGCGCAGGATCACCGCGCCGCCTTGCGTCGTCGAGGATTCAATGAGTTTCAGCGGCAGCTGGGCGTCGGCCGGCTTGAAAAGCGGATTGCCGCCGCCGAGGATGACGGGCACCACGCAGACCCTGATTTCATCGATAAGACCCGCTTTCAGCAGGCTGTCGGCAAGCTCGGCGCTGCCGAAGATGAAGATCGTCTTGCCGTCCTTCTGCTTCAGCTTCGTCAGTTCGGGGATCGGATCGCTGACGATGCGGGCATTGTTCCAGCCGGGCTCGGTCATCGTCCTGGATACGGCGATCTTGGCGATGCCGTTCATATAGGCCTTGATCTTGCCTTCGCCTTCGGCGGTCGGCCAATAGGAAGCCATGCCCTCGTAGGTCTTGCGGCCGAAGACCAGGAGATCCCCTTCTTCGCCGAACTGCTCGGCCAAGCGCTGCAGCTCCGGCCCCCAGGCGAGATTGTGGAAGTCGATATCCCACGGTTTCGTACCCTCGAAATACCCGTCGAGCGTCATCAGGTTCCAGACAACAAGCTTTCTCATTTCCATCCTCCTTCCAACCACCATCAGAACCGGTTGCTCATAGCAACTGGTTGAAAGCTAAATCGACCGATAGCGAATTGCAAGCGGTTTTTTTGGGGGGAATGAGGGGCGTTGGCCGATGGATTGCGGCCAGCGACCCAAAGCCTCACGCTTGTTCGGAAAAATTGCGGGGTGGCGCTCTGCGCGGATCAGTCCTTGCGGAAGATCAGGCTGGCGCCCCAGCCGGTGACGACGGCGAGCAGCACCGCCGCACAGCCGTAGAGGATCGGCTGGTCATGCGCCGCATCGGTGATCGTCTGCTCGATGCCCGTCTTGATGACGCGCAGCGGCAGCGATTTCTCGGTGACGAGATTGCCGCTCTTGAAGAGATAGGCGCGCACCGTATGCACGCCGTTCGGAATATTTGCCGGCAGGCGCAGGCTCGCCTTGAACAGGTTCGAGGAAACGAACCGCACGCCGCTCGGATTGCGGTCGTAAAGCGCGCCTCCCTGCTGCAGCCGCAGGAAAGCCTGGCGGAATTCGCCGAGATTGCTGCCGTCGCCGACGAAGCCGACCGGCGTCAGAGGAATGTGATCGATGCCGATCCCCTGATCGGTCAGTTCAAGCGGCGTCGTCAGATCGTCGATCATCCGCGAGCTCGACATCGAATAGGAATGCGGCACCGCCTCGAAGGTCATCGAGCGCGTATTCACCCAGATACCGAAGACGCGTTCCTTCTTGCGCACCGTCGCATCCTCTCGCGGGCCTTCCAGCACCACGACCACGTCATATTGGCCGATGGCGAGCAGCAGTTGATCGGTGTTGGAGAGCGCCCCGAAGATCGTCAGATCCGCGCCGTGGAAATCAGAGGTGATGGCGATTTCGCTGGTCGAGGTGCCGATCTCAAGCCCTTCGCGCACCGCTTCTGTTGATTGTCCCGGCAGCCATTGCGCGCCGGCCACCGCCGGCAGCAGGCAAAGAAGCGCGAGGAAGGCGGCGAGCAGACGCATCAGTTACCCCCCATCACCACCGAATAGACGTCGGCCGGCGTTACCACCAGCGCGATCGCCAGACGCAGGCCGACGGCCAGCACCAGCAGGCCGAGAAGGGCGCGCAGCTGTTCGCCACGCAGCTTCTGCCCGACGCGCACGCCATATTGCGCCCCGATCACACCCGCGACCATCAGGATAAAGGCAAGCACGATGTCGACCGAGAAGTTCGTCGCCGCCTGCACGATCGTCGTATAGGCGGTCACGAAGATGATCTGGTAGAGCGAGGTGCCGACCACGACATTGGTCGGAATGCGCAGGAGGTAAATCATCGCCGGCACCATGATGAAGCCGCCGCCGACGCCCATGATCGAGGTGAGGATGCCGATCGCAAAGCCGAGTGCCACGATCGGAATGACGCTCAGAAAGATCTTCGATTTCTTGAAGCGCACCTTGAGCGGCAGCTTGTGCACCCAGTGCTGGTGGCCCGGCTTGCGCGGCGCCGGCGGTTCGTTGCGGGCGGCGCGCCGCATGGCATTGATGCTTTCGAGCAGCATCAGCCCACCGACAGTCCCGAGGAAGATGACGTACATCAGCGAGATTATGAGGTCGAGCTGGCCCACGCGGCGCAAGAGCGAAAAGATCCAGATACCGACCGTGGCGCCTGAAAGACCGCCGATCAGAAGCACAGTACCGAGCTTGACGTCGAGGCTGCCGCGCCGGAAATGGGTGATTGCGCCCGAAATCGACGACGCCACCACCTGGTTGGCGCCGGTGGCCACCGCGACGACAGGGGGGATATTGTAGAAGATCAGCAGCGGCGTGATGAGAAAACCGCCGCCGACGCCGAACATTCCTGACAGGAATCCGACGGCCGCCCCCATGCCGAGAATGATGAAAATGTTCACCGACAATTCTGCGATGGGCAGATAGATTGTCACAACCGACCCCGAATGATGACCGCCCCTGCCGGGCGGTTTCCGTCACGTCCCCGTTCGAATGCGCACCGTACTGCGAAATCATTGCCAGAGGCTTTCGATCAGCCCCCGGTAGCGATGGAGATCGAGAGTGGACGATTCGATGGGTGCGCCGAGCGATCTGTCCCGCATAATCCGGCTTTTTTCAGATTGCGTGACAGGCGGCGGAAAAAATCGAGATGTCTTTGTGCCGCAAGCCTTCTGTAGCGCAATTCCAGCAAAAGAGAGGCGCGTTTTGCGCCCGGGTTGGCGCAAACAGGACATCGCCGTGTCCGTCGCCGGCGGGAACCGTTCTAGATCGCCTTCGCCACCTGCTTGTTGCGCTCGAGCAGCGCCCTGACCGTCGCGTCGGTCACCTTGCCGTCCGGCTGCTGCCCGATCGACTTCTGGAAGTTCTTGATCGCGGTCACCGTTTTTGCGCCCATTTCGCCGTCCGGCACGCCGGCGTCGAAGCCGTTATTGTTGAGGATGGCCTGGATGTTGCGGATTGCCTTCTTCATGTCGACGGAGGCCGTCTTCGCGCCGGTGCCCGCCCATTCGTCGGGGATGTCGATGCCGTTGGCGCGGTGGTCGAGCGGCTCAGGCTTCCAGAGATCGGCCTGGGCGCGGGCGCGCTCGAGCTGATCGGGCTTCATCGCGTTGGCGACCTCGTCGCGCTTCTGGGCCGCATCCTTGTCACCGGCCTTGGCGGCGACTGCAAACCACTTGTAGGATTCTTCGAGGTCGGCCGGAACGCCGTTGCCTCTCGCGCAGAGGATCGCCAGGTTGAACTGGCTGTCGGTGATGCCGAGATTGGCGGCCTTGATGAACCAGGAGGCGGCCGTCGTATAATCCTGCTGGCCGAGCGCGCCGGAGGCGTAGAGCACGGCGAGATTATGCATGGCGCTGGCATTGCCCTGGTTTGCGGCCTGCTCGTAGAAGGTCTTTGCCTTGGCGATGTCGCGTTCGACGCCGTTGCCCTTCTCATACATGCTGCCGAGCCGGTACTGCGCCGGCGCAAAACCCTTGTCGGCCGAAAGCTGGTACCAGCCTGCGGCCTGCTTCTGATCGACGGCCATGCCGTTGCGGCCGTCCGAATAGCGCGCGCCGATCTCGAACAGCGCCAGCGCATCGCCGCCCTGCGCCGCATCGGCAAGCGATTTCGGCTGCACGGTGTCGGGAATGGTGATGGCGGCCTGCGGCGCTGCGGCCGGCGTATTCGGTACGAAGCCCGATGTTGCCTGCGTTGGGCTCGACGAAGCGGCGGGCGCAAAACTTGCAGCTCCTTCGCCGTCGAGCGGGGCAGCATCGGTCAGATGATCGCCGGCGGCGGGTGCGGTTGTTTCCGGCTGCGCCCCGTCGGCGGCCGGGGGAGCCGTCTCGACTGCGGGAGCGTTCACCTCCGCAGCGCCCGTGTCGGGCTGGGCGGACGTTGCTTCGGGCAAGGCCGGCTGCGGGTTTTCCGTTGCTCCGGTCAGCGCCGAGACCTCCGCCGGCGGCTGCGGCGCGGGTTCGCCGCTCGTCAGCGTCCGGGCCAGCGGAAAGGCCATGATGGCGAGCAGCACGGCGCCGATCGCCAGCAGGATCGGCCGGCGGTAGCGTGAAAAGGCGCTGACCTTGCCGGTTTTGCCCGTCTGGTCGTTCTTGCCCAATCTGTCAGCCTTGGCAGTCGCGCCCTTCTTCTCGGCCTTGGCGGCTGCCTGCTTCGGATTGGCGTCCACTTCCATCGCGGCTGCCTGCGCCGCCCGGCGCGCAGCGGCGATGTAATCGGCCCGATCGGTCTCGACGGGAGGTTTGCCGCGTGCGGCACTCTGGCTGGCGCGCACCCGTTCAAGGATCTTCTTGACGTCGGGCGCGCCCGAACCTGGCTCGAGCAGTTCGTTCGACGCATCCGTCGGCACCACGTCGGCAGGATCGATCGACGGCGCGGGGTCGATCACCGCCCGTTCGGCGGCCTTCGTCGCGGCTTTCTTGCCGGGGCGCAACCGCTCGCCGAGGCTGGCGAGCAGACTGGATTTTGCCGGCGCCGGCGTCGCCGCCTCCGGCGTTCTGGTCGCCGCTTCGATGGCGATCGCGCTCGCTCCGCTCATGCCCGCGGCCTGCGCCGGGGCGGCAGTTTCGGCCGCGACCTCAGCCGGGCGGATGACCGGAGAGGCCATCGCTGCCGGTGCGGCTTCCGGCGTCCGGGCGGCCTCGGCCACCATCAGCGCGTAAGGGTCGACATCGAAATCGACGTCGGCGATCGGCATCGGGGCGACCGGCCGCCCGCGTTCTTCCATGCCGTCGAGACGGTCGGCTATATGCACCAGCGTCTCGTGCAGCGCCTTGAAAGTCTTGTGCGTGCGCTCCTCGCTGTCGCGGCTGATATCCTCGAGATGGCGCAGATCCTCGGCCAGCGCCGCCAGCGCCGACATGTCGGCGGCCGGCACGGCGCCCTGCAGGGCGCCATTGCGCGAATAGGCCTCGACGACGGCTTGCGCCGCCTGACGCGCCGCTTCGATGATATATTCGTCGCTCGTCGCCATATAATCTTCGATCGCACCGATGCGCCGGTCGAGATCGGCGGGGATCGCCGCGCTTTCGCGCGGCTCGCTCATCAGCGCCGAAAGATTGGCGATCTGGTCTTCGAGGTTTTTCAGCGCCCGCGGATCGGTCGGCGGTGCTGCTGTGCTCTCTTCCAGCCGGGCGGCGATGTCGCTCAACCGTCCTTCGAGACGCCGGAAGGCGCCGTCGTCGATCGCCGCGGCCGTCGCCGGCTGCGGATGAGCCATCTCGTCGATGCGCCGCGCGAGATAATCGAGCCGCTGCGCCAGCACGTCGTTGACGGCGCCTTTCTCGAGCGCGTCGATCTTGCGGGAGATGTCGGACAGCGGTCCGGTGAGGTCGGGCTGCGCGGCCGTCTGCTGCGTGCGCTCCAACAGATAGGAAAGATGTTCCAGCCGCTCGTCGAGCCGCGACGTCGCCTCCGCCTTGGTCAGCTCCCCGACACGTTCCGTCAGCGCTTCCAGCCGCATTGCCAGCTCATCGGCCGGGGTCGCCCGGCTGGCGGCATCATGGCTCATCACGTCGATTTGGTCGGCGAGCGCCGAAAGCCGGCTTTCCAGCCGCTGCATCAGCGTCGGATCGCTGTTGGCGGCCGCACGTCCGCTGGCCGCGATCGCCCGGCTGATCTCGTCGAGCCGCATGTCCATGGCGGCGAACTGTTCGGCCATGACCCGGTCATGCGGCTGGATCATATTGCCGAACTGCTCCATCGCCGTGGCGATGGCGATGAGCTTGTCTTCGAGCGCGCGGACCGCCGGGCTTTCGCCCATGCCGCCGATATGGCGCTTGATGTCGTCGAGCCGGTAGGCGAGCGAAACCAGCTCTTCCTGCAGCCCCTCGGTATCGAGTGCGGCAAGCCGGTTTTCGAAGCCGTCCCAGCGGGTTTCCATGTGACGCAGCGATTCCTCGCGCGCCAGCCCGTCCATCAGCGATCGCAGATCCTCGAAATCTTCACGCAGGCCGGCCGCTTCCGCGCCGCCCGAGCGTCCGGTCAGCTGGGTGATGCTCTGGGCGAGGCGGTTCATGTCGGCGCGGATGTCGTCGGCGAAGCGGACGTCTCCGGCACTTGTTTTGATCTCGCGCAGTTCCGTGCGCAGCGCGTTCATTTCGCGGGTGACGCCTTCGGAAATGTCGCGCTTCAGGTCCTGGCGCAGGTTGACGAGCGCCTGGGCGATCTCCGTCATCGTATCCTCGCCGGCGCGGAAGGCGGGTGCCGGCTGAGACGCTGCGGCGCGCGGCGCGGGTTCGCGCAGCTGCGGGGCCGGCTCGCGCCCGTAAGGCCGCTCGCGGCCGGCTTCCAGCGCGCGCTGGCGCTGGCGGATTTCAGCAAGCGGATCCGGCCGCGGCTCGATCGGCGCTTTGGCCGGGCGCGGCGAATTGGAGCCGGCGTAAACGTCGCGCTCGGCCGTTGCCGTGCGCGGCCGCTGTTCGCGCCCGCTGCCCATCAGCCCTTCGATGCGCGCCTCCAGCCCTTCGATCGTGCGGTTCAGCGCATCGAGCGAGGTCCTGTCGGACTGCCGGGAAGGATTTGATCGCGATCCGTTCATCTTCTTGCTCGCTTCGACTGCTCGACCTCTCGTCAGAGCTCGATCCGTGGCTTTTCCGTCTGTGGCCAGCGTCTTCACGCGGACCGGAGCGCATCATCCATAAGAGGATCGTCAATTAGACTTTCCTCAGGCTGAACGATGTAGCGGCATCCTTTAGAAACGCGAGACGGGGAAAAGGAATGCGGGTCGCTACTGCTCAACCCGCACCTTTCACGCAACGTGGTAAACAAGCCGTTAATATTGATGAGAATTTTTTAACGCTTGTGTCTCAAACCCCGTTTTTGGCGGCAATTTGCGGTTCATTCCGCCCGATGGCGCGTCAGGCCGGCCGCGGATGTTGCAGTTCGAATTCACGCCCTCGGGACCGTAAACGAAAACCCGGCTGAAATTCCGCCGCGGAAGTTGTTTCGCCGCAGGCGCTACCCTACCGCCCCGGAAAGCGGCCGGACCGGAAAGAAGCGGAGCCGCAATTTCAGTGCGGCGCTCCCGCATCGATCGAATAGGCGCTGATGCGCGACAGATGGATGAAGGAAAGGCCGGTCTCCTCGGCCCAGTCGTTGAAAGCCTTCTGAATCAGCGGCTGGTCCTTCTTCGCCGTCCCGGAGGCAGACAGCGGCACGCCGGCCGATCTGAGGCATGCAAGCACATCCATCGTCGCAACGAAGCTGTCGCGGCCGATGCCCCGCAGGAAATATTGCCCGGTCATGCCGCCGAGCCGGCTGCCGCGGTTGCTCAACAGGTCGAGGAGGCCGATCTGGTCTTCCCGCGGCCAGTCGGCGAAGAAGACGCCGGCGCTGCCATATTCCCTCGCCAGCTCCCTGACGAAAGCGGCATTGGCGCGAACCGACATGATCTTCGCGCCGTTGCGGATGATCCGCTCGTCCGAGGTCAGCTCATGCCAATAATCGTCGGGCGCGATATTCAGCATTGCCGGATCGAAACCGGCAAACGCCGCTTCGAAACCCGGCCACTTCGCATCGATCACCTTCTGGACGAAGCCGCTGTAGAAGATGCGCCGGGTCATGTCGGCAAGAACGCGGTCGTCGGGCATGGCGCGCAGCCTCTCGTGATCCGGCCGATGCTTTTCGAGCAAGGCCTGCAGCGCCGCCGCGCCGCCTTTCCGCTGTTCCGCACGCTGCCTTATCGCCTCGAAACTGATCATCCCCGCGCCCCTCCCTGGCATTTCCGAACTGGCCCGAATTTTACGGATCGAAAGACGCTGGCACTTATACCCCGTTCCATGATGGACAAGGAAGGGAAGGTGACGTCTCGCGCCTTCGGGCATTTGAGCGTCCGCAGGTTCGCCTCCCGCGAATTTATTTCGAGAAAGATGGCGAAGCTGCAGAATTTGACGTTTACGCAAACGTCAATATTTTGTAAGACAGTGCCCGAGGCCGGTGCGACCCGGTCAGTCGAATGGAGGAATTCGCGAAATGCCAGTCTACAAGGCCCCGGTGAACGATACGCTCTTTGTCCTGAACGACGTGCTGGGCCTCGAACGCTACAACAATCTGCCGGGTTTTGCCGATGCGACGCCTGACATGATCGAGGCGATCCTCGGCGAGGCCGGGAAGGTTGCCGAGGAGGCGCTCTTCCCGGTGAATTATTCCGGCGATCAGGAAGGCTGCCATCGCAACGACGATGCCAGCGTCTCGACGCCGAAGGGCTTCCGAGAAGCTTACAAGGCCTATCGCGAAGGCGGCTGGATCGGCCTTGCGGTGCCGGAGGAATTCGGCGGGCAGGGGCTTCCCTATACGCTGCATTGCGCCGTCGGCGAATATACTTCTGCCGCCAACATGTCGCTGATGATGTATCCCGGCCTGACGCAGGGCGCGATCGCCGCGATCCTCGTCCATGGCACGCAGGAGCAGAAAGACATCTACCTGCCGAAGATGGTGGACGGTTCCTGGTCGGGCACCATGAACCTGACCGAGCCGCATTGCGGCACCGATCTCGGCATGCTGCGCACCAAGGCGGTGCCGCAGTCTGACGGCAGCTACAAGATCTCCGGCCAAAAGATCTTCATCTCCGCCGGCGAACACGACCTGACCGACAATATCGTCCACCTGGTGCTTGCCCGCATCGAAGGCGCGCCCGAGGGCACCAAGGGCATCTCGCTCTTCATCGTCCCGAAATTCCTGGTCGGCAAGGACGGTGCGCCCGGCGCCCGCAATGCCGTTTCCTGCGGCGCGATCGAGCACAAGATGGGCATTCACGGCAACGCCACCTGCGTCATGAATTACGATGAGGCGACCGGCTTCCTGATCGGCGCCGAAAACCGCGGCCTCAACGCCATGTTCGTGATGATGAACGAGGCCCGCCTGATGGTCGGTCTGCAGGGCATCGCCATTTCCGAGATCGCCTATCAAAACGCCGCCGCCTATGCCCGCGACCGCATCCAGGGCCGCTCGCTGTCCGGCGTCAAGGCGCCCGATAAGAAAGCCGATCCGATCATCGTCCATCCCGATATCCGCCGCACGCTGATGACGATCCGCGCCTTCAACGAAGCCGGCCGCGCCTTCCTGCTGTGGACGGCGCTGAAGTCCGATATTGCCCACCGCGCCACCGACGAGAAGGAGCGCCAGACGGCCGACGACATTCTCGGCCTCGTCACCCCCATCCTCAAGGGCGTGATGACCGACAAGGGCTTCGACCATGCCGTCATGGCCCAACAGGTTTTCGGCGGCCACGGCTATATCGAAGAACACGGCATGAGCCAGTATGTGCGCGATGCCCGCATCGCCATGATCTATGAAGGCGCCAACGGCATTCAGGCGCTCGACCTCGTCGGCCGCAAGCTCGCCTTGAACGGCGGCCGCGCCGCCATGGCCCTCTTCAAGGAGATCGGCGATTTCTGCGAGGAGAACCGCGGCAACGAAAAGCTCTCCTTCTTCACCAAGCATCTAAAGAAGGGCTTGAACGATGTCCAGGGCGCGACCATGTGGTTCATGCAGAACGCCATGGCCAAGCCCGACAATGCCGGCGCGGGCTCGACCGACTACATGCATCTCTTCGGCCTCGTCGTCCTCGGCTATATGTGGGCGAAGATGGCGAAAGCCGCCGAGGACGGACTTGCGTCTGGCGATGCGAGCCGCGAGGATTTCCTGAAGAACAAGCTTGTGACCGCCCGCTTCTTCATGGAGCGCATCATGCCGGAAACCGCGCTGCGCAAGGCCCGCATCGAAGCCGGCGCCGATACGATGATGGAACTGGCCGCGGAGGCGTTTTGAGCCATTTCTCCCTCCCCCTTGTGGGGAGGCTGGGGGTGAGAAGCGGTCGGCGCAGCCGACGAAACGATCCGGTGAATCGTTTCGAGCGCCGAACGCCCTGAGTTTAGACGAAGGGCTATTTGGCCTTCGTAGATTTCAAAGGCGCGTCGGCGCCGTCAGGGAGACGAGACAATGACCGAGGTTTTCATTTACGACCACGTCCGCACGCCGCGTGGCCGCGGCAAGAAGGACGGCGCCCTGCATGAGGTGCCGTCCGTCCGCCTGGCGGCCAAGACACTGGAAGCGATCCGCGATCGCAACGGGCTCGATACGCAGACGGTCGACGACATCATCATGGGCTGCGTCGATCCTGTGATGGACGCCGGCGCCGTCATCCCCAAGGCCGCCGCCTTCGAAGCCGGTTATTCCACCCGCGCGCCCGGCACGCAGATTTCCCGCTTCTGCGCCTCCGGCCTCGATGCCGTCAATTTCGGCGCCGGCAAGATTGCCCAAGGCGCCGATGACATCGTCATCGCGGGCGGCGTCGAAAGCATGTCGCGCGTCGGCCTCGGCATGTCGGGCGGCGCCTGGTTCATGGACCCTTCGGTGAATTTCCCGGCCTATTTCATGCCGCAGGGCGTATCGGCCGATCTGATCGCCACCAAATACGGTTTCACCAGGACCGATGTCGACGCCTACGCCGTCGAGAGCCAGAGGCGGGCTGGACATGCCTGGGAACAGGGCTGGTTCGACAAGTCGGTCGTCCCGGTCAAGGATCAGAATGGCCTGACGATCCTCGATAAGGACGAGCATATACGCCCCGGCACCGATATGCAGGCGCTCGCATCCCTCAACCCGTCCTTCCAGATGCCCGGCGAGATGGGCGGCTTCGAGGCCGTCGGCATCCAGGCGCATCCTGAGATCGAGCGCATCAACTATGTCCATCATGCCGGCAATTCTTCCGGCATCGTCGATGGCGCGGGCGTTGTCCTGCTCGGCTCGAAGGCGGGCGGCGAGAGCATGGGACTGAAGCCCCGCGCCCGCATCAAGGCCTTCGCCAATATCGGCTCCGATCCGGCCCTGATGCTGACCGGCCCGGTCGATGTCACCGAGAAGCTGTTGAAACGGACCGGCATGCGCCTTGCCGATATCGACCTCTTCGAACTGAACGAGGCCTTCGCCGCCGTGGTGCTGCGCTACATGCAGGCCTTTGACATCGACCACGCCAAGATCAACGTCAACGGCGGCGCCATCGCCATGGGCCACCCGCTCGGCGCCACCGGCGCGATGATCCTCGGCACGGTGTTAGACGAACTCGAACGTCGCGACCTCAATACCGCGCTGGTGACGCTCTGCATCGGCGCCGGCATGGGCACGGCGACGGTTATCGAACGCGTTTGATCGGATCTGAACCCTCCCTTCTCGGGGAGGGCTTCACCGCAAGAGAATTCAGGGAGAGGAATTCCCAAGATGAGCACCTACACCAATTTCACGCTCGAAACCGACGCCGATGGCATCGCTCTCGTCACCTGGGACATGCCCGGCAAATCGATGAACGTCTTCACCGCCGAGGTGATGGAAGAGCTCAACGGCATCATCGACGCCACGACTGCTGACGCCGCCGTCAAGGGCGTCGTCTTTACCTCAGGCAAATCCTCCTTCTCGGGCGGCGCCGATCTGTCGATGATCAAGTCACTGTTTAGCTCCTATCAGGACGAGAAGGAAAAGAGCCCGCAAACCGCCGTTCAGACGCTCTTCGGTCTCGTCGGCCGCATGTCCGGCCTGTTTCGCAAGCTCGAAACCTCGGGCAAGCCCTGGGTATCCGCCATCAACGGCACCTGCATGGGCGGCGCTTTCGAACTGTCGCTCGCCTGCCACGGCCGCGTCGCCTCCAATGCCAAGAACGTCAAGATCGCGCTGCCCGAGGTCAAGGTCGGCATCTTCCCCGGCGCCGGCGGCACCCAGCGTGTGCCGCGGCTCGCCAATGCCCAGGATGCGCTGCAGATGATGACAACCGGCCAGTCGCTCAGCGGCTCCCGCGCCAAGGCGATGAACCTCGTGCACCAGGTGGTCGAGCCGGATCAGCTGATCGCTGCCGCCAAGCAGATGATCAAGGACGGCCTGAAGCCGGTCGCCCCCTGGGACGAGAAGGGCTTCAAGGCGCCCGGCGGCGGCATCTGGACGCCGGCCTCCGCCCAGCTCTGGCCGGCAGCACCGGCAATCCTGCGCCGTGAAACCTCCGGCAACTATCCCGCCGCGCTCGCCATCCTGAAATGCGTCTATGAAGGCCTCCAGGTGCCCTTCGACACGGGTCTGAAGATCGAGCAGCGTTATTTCACCGAGGTACTGCAGACCCGCGAAGCTTTCTCGATGATCCGTTCGCTGTTCATCTCGATGCAGGAGCTCGGCAAGGGCGCCCGCCGCCCGGCCGGCATTCCCAAGACGGAACTGAAACATGTCGGCGTCGTCGGCGCCGGCTTCATGGGCGCTTCGATCGCCTATGTCACCGCTGCCGCCGGTCTCCCGGTGACGCTGATCGACCGCGACATGGAGGCTGCCGCCAAGGGCAAGGCCGTCTGCGAAGGCCTTGCCAAGGATTCTGTCGGTAAGGGGCGGTTTACGCAGGACGAGGCCACGGCCCTTCTAGCCCGCATCACGCCTGCCGCCGATTATGCCGGTCTCGCCACCGCCGATCTCGTCATCGAGGCGGTGTTCGAAGACCGTGAAGTGAAGAAATCGGTCATCGAGGCGGTCGAAGCCGTACTGCCGGAAGGCGCCATTTTCGCCTCCAATACCTCGACCCTGCCGATCACCGGACTGGCGAAAAATTCCAGGCGTCCCGCCGATTTCATCGGCATCCACTTCTTCTCGCCCGTCGAAAAGATGATGCTGACCGAGGTGATCCTCGGCAAGGAGACGGGCGACAAGGCGCTCGCCGTCGCGCTCGATTATGTCGCGGCGATCAAGAAGACGCCGATCGTCGTCAACGACACCCGCGGCTTCTTCGTCAATCGCTGCGTGCTGCGCTACATGTCGGAAAGCTACGACATGCTGATCGAGGGCGTGCCGCCCGCAATGATCGAGAATGCCGCCAAAATGGCCGGCATGCCGGTCGGTCCCCTGGCGCTCAACGACGAGGTTGCCATCGACCTCTCGCTGAAGATCCTCAAGGCCACCGTCGCAGATCTCGGCGAGAAGGCCATCGACCCCAGGCATATGGAGCTCATCTCCCGCATGGTGGAAAAGGAGGGTCGCTTCGGCCGCAAGAACTCCAAGGGCTTCTACGACTATCCGCCGAAACCGGCGAAGAAGTTGCTTTGGCCCGAGCTCAAGGACTTCTATCCGCAGAAGAAGGCGGATGAGGTCGATGTCGCGGTGCTGAAGCAGCGCTTCCTTGTCACCATCGCGCTCGAAGCCGCCCGCACCGTCGAGGAAGGCATCGTCACCGATCCGCGCGAAGCCGACGTCGGCTCGATCCTCGGCTTCGGCTTCGCGCCTTATACCGGCGGGGCGCTGAGCTATATCGACGGCATGGGGGTGAAGGCCTTCGTCGAGTTGGCTGAGACGTTGGCATTGGCTTACGGAGATCACTTCAAGCCGACACCGCTGCTGAAGGACATGGCAGCCAAGGGCGACACGTTTTATGGGAGATTCGATCCCTATGCGAAGATGGGGGCGGCGGCGTAAGTCGTTTTCGCGGTGTGGGTTTTGCGGGGCGTTCAAGCGCGCCCCGCAGGCCGAATTCGACTTTCCCTTGCGGCCGCCTTGCCACGGACACAATTCCCGATTAAACATTCTCGCATCGATCTTGCTAGATGAACTTTGAAACGGCGTTCGCGTCGTTCCTGGCGACTTTCCTCCAAAATCGGTTTTCATCGCCGCTTGGGCTTTGCCTGGGCTGCAATCTTCTATGAGCGATTCGAAAAGGATATCGTCATGAACACAGGTACCGTTAAGTGGTTCAACGCAACCAAGGGCTTCGGCTTCATTCAGCCGGATGACGGCGCCGCCGACGTTTTCGTCCACATCTCGGCCGTTGAGCGCGCCGGCATGCGTGACCTCAAGGACGGCCAGAAGCTGTCCTATGATCTCGTCCGCGACAACAAGTCCGGCAAGATGTCGGCAGACCGCCTTCAGGCGGCCTGAGCCATTACAGCGCCGCGCGTCTTTTAGACGCGCAAAGGACGCTGTAACACTTTGACTTGCTGCATAATTTTGTCCTTAAATCGATTCCGATTTAAGGAATTATGCGGGAAGGCTTTGAATATCATCTCCGGACCGTGACCACGGATGTACTGGCACGGTTCGTCGAGATGGCAGGGAAGGTCGGGTTAGCCCGGCCTTTTTTTGTTTTGGCTTCGGTCGCATCCACCCAAAGCGAATTGTTCAGCCGCCCGACGCCTCATCCAGCATCGCCATCACCCGCGCCATTACCGCCCGCGCCGCATCGAGCTCAGCCGCTGTAAACGCGGCGCCGAGCCCATCCGCCCATCCGGCCTGCGCAGCCTCGATCACCCCCAGCCGCGCCGCCCCTTCCGTGGTCAGCCGCACCAGCTTCGCCCGCTGGTGCTGCGGATTGTCGGCATAGGCGATCAGCTCTTCGCTCTCCAGCACGTCGGCAAGCCGTTGCACACCCTGGCGGGCGAGGCCGAGCGCCCGGGCGATCTGCGCCACCGACATGTCGCCGCGCCTTGCTGCCGCCAGCACCTGCCAGCGCGCGCTCGTCTGCCCTGCGGGCTTTGCCAGCCGGTCGCCCGCTGCCGTCAGATGGGCGGCGAGACGAAGGGCCGTGATCGCGAAAGCGGAAAAGGCATCCCCTTCCATCGTTCGCTCCGGTCGATTTTGTTTGACAATATGTTGTCGATTCTGTATCTCATCCATAGTGACAACATATTGTCATATTCCGATGACTGATGCAACGCCGAGGGAGGAACGCACCGTGAAGAAGACCTACAAGGGAAGCTGCCATTGCGGCAAAGTGCACTACGAAGTGGACATGGATCTCGCGGAGGGGACCGGCCGCTGCAATTGCTCGATCTGCGCCAAACGGCGCTATTGGGGCGCCAACGTCAAGCCGGAGGATTTCCGGCTGATGTGCGACGAGGCGGTGATGTCAGACTACCAGTTCAACACGATGAGCGGCCATCACCGCTTTTGCCGCACCTGCGGCGTGCCCGCCTTCGGCGACGGTTATGTCGAGGCGATCGGTGGAGCCTATGTCTCGATCAACATCGCTTGCCTCGACGATATCACCCCTGAGGAACTGGCGGCCTTGCCCGTCCGTTATTCCGAGGCAGGCACGATGCCTGGTGGAACGAGCCGGCGGTGACGAATTATCTCTGAGCAATTCCGACGGTCTTGCGTCCGCAATTGCGCTAGCGGAATGCGCGCTTGTCGGATCGTCGTCCTCCCGTTCGTCCTCTGTCCATAGCGAAAGGAGAACGACCGTGAACGATGAAGCCAATGCCAGGCACGAAGAAGAGGCAATCATCGCCATGCTGATGATGCGGGCCAAGGCGCTCGGCGAAAAGAACGCCGCGGAGGCGCTTTCCTATGAGGCCGAGGATTCCGTCGAATTTTCGCTGGCGCCACCGCTCGTCTCCACTGGCAAGGACGAGGCGGGTCTGCAGGCGTGGTTCGACACGTGGGAAGGCCCGATCGGCGGCGAAGTGCGCGATGCCAAATTGACGGTCGGCGGCGATGTCGCCTTCTGGAGCGGTCTCCTGCGCATGACCGGGACCAAGACCGACGGCACCGAGGTCGACCTCTGGTTCCGCCAGACCCTCGGCCTCGTCAAGCAAGACGGGCATTGGATCGTCACTCACCAGCACGCCTCCGTGCCCTTCGCCATGGATGGCAGCGGCCGCGCATTGCTCGATCTTAAGCCGTGACGTGGCCTAGGATGTCAGGCCGCATTCTCCACCGTCTTTCGGCCGGCGCGTACTCCCATGATCCCGACGCCCATCAGAAGGAGGATCGCCGTCGCATAGATATCGGTCGTCAGGCCATAGCCGGCCGATTTCGCCAGGAAGCCGGCAAGGATCGCCGGCAGGCTGAAGGCGAGATAACTCTGGACGTAGAAGGCGGCGAGCAGGCCGGCGCGCTCGTCCGCTTTGGCGAGCGGCATGATGGTGCCGATCGCGCCGAGGAAATTGGTGCCGAAACCGGCGCCGGTAAAGACAGTGCCGATGAGCAGCAGCGGCACATTGGCAAGATGCACGCCGGCGACGACCGTCAGGATGCCGAGCGTCTTGGACGACACGCCGAAACCGAGATTGGCCGATGCCGTCTTGCCGCGCCTGAGATAGACGGCGATCGCGCCGCTGACCATCAGCGCGGTCACGACAGCCCCGCCGGTCAGCGGCGCGCGGCTGCCGGTCGTGCTGGCGACCAGCGACGGCACCAGCGAAAGGTAAAAGCCGGCGAGCGTCCAGTTGGCGATGTTGATCGGCGTCACCAGCGAGAGCGGCCGTTTGACCTGCGGCGGAATGGCGATCCTGGGGATCAGCGAACCGAGGGCGCCCGGCCGCCTGCCGCCGGTCTCGCGGGTCAGCCAGATGGCGGCTGCCAGCAGTGTGAAGGCAAAAAGCAGCAGCGCATAAATGAGGTGCATCGGAAAAGGGCCATATTGGATCAGAGCGCTGGTGCCGACTGCGCCGACCGCCATGCCGCAAAGCGGCGCGATCGAATTGACGATCTGCCCCTTGGCCCGGTTGACATCCACGAGAGCGGCGCCGAGCGAGGCGCCGGCAACCCCGGTCGCAACACCCTGCACGATCCGCGCCGCGATCAGCCAGCCGGGGCCGCTGGCGACAATGAAGAGGCCCATGGCGGCGATTTCGAGCACGAGGGCGAAAAAGATCACCGGTTTGCGGCCGAGATGATCGGAGATCGAACCGGCGGTCAAAAGTGCTGCCAGCAGCGCGAATGCGTAGACGGCGAAGACCACGGTGATCAGCACCGGCGAAAGCGAGAAGTTCTGCTGATAAATCCGGTAGAGCGGCGTCGGCGCGGCGGAGGCGCCGAAGAAGGTGGCGAGCGTCAGCGCATGAAAACCGATCGAGGGGCGCGGCGCATTCTCTGTGGATTTGGCGGCGGCGACCATATATAAAGCTCCTTAAAGCTAAGCCGTTGCGTTAGCTCCATGTAGGATGGATCCATCGTAAAGGCAAATTATTTGCGTTTATGGGTCTGTCAAAGATTTTGAACTACAAGAGTCGGGGGAGCGGGCGTAGGAATGGCAGTGAAAGAGAATCTCCGGCCGGGCGGTAGAAGCGCCCGGGTTCAGGCCTCGGTGCACAGTGCGGTCCGCGAGCTGCTGGCCGAGATGAACCGCGCCGAGGTGACGATCCCGTTGATCGCCGCCAGGGCGGGTGTGACGCCGTCGACCATCTATCGCCGGTGGGGCGACCTGCAGGAGCTTCTCGCCGATGTTGCCGTCGAGCGGCTGCGGCCGGATATGCCGCCGGTCGATGCCGGCAGCGGCAAGGTCGATCTCGAAGCCTGGGCCGAGCAATATGCCGAGGAAATGTCCTCTGGGCCGGGCCGCGAGATGATCCGCGACGTGCTGGCGGCGCAGGCAGGCGCAAATGCCTGCAAATGCTGCGAATATACCCGCCAGCAGATCGTCGTCATCGCCGAGAGGGCAAAGGCGCGCGGTGAGGCTTTTCCCGATGTCGACCGCGCCATGGATGAGCTCGTAGCGCCGATCATGTATCGCATCCTGTTCGGCGACGTGCCGGATGCCGCGCGGGTGCGTGCCCTGGTGGCACGCGCCATGCAATCTGCGAACTGAGCCTACTCCGCAGCCGCGCGTTTCAACCCGGAAATCTGGGTGATATAGGCGCGTAGCGCCGCCGGCCGCACAGGCTTGTGCTGAACGGCGATGTCGTGCCGCTCGGCCTCGCCGCGCACCTCCGGCGTGCGGTCGGCGGTCACAAGCAAGGCGGGGATATCGGCGCCGAACTGCCGGCGCAGATGCAGGATCGCGGCAATGCCGGTTCCGTCGTCGAGATGATAATCGGCAATGGCGAGATCCGGCGGTCCGCCACGGCCGTCGCCTGCGATCACATCGGCCAGACAATGCACCGCCGTCACCTCGCAGCCCCAGCCGCTGAGCAGCAACCGCATGCCTTCGAGGATTTTCGGCTCGTTGTCGATGCACAGCACCTTCAGTCCCTTGAGCGGCTGTGACGGCCGCTCGGCAGGTGCGATGGCCGCGACGGCCTCGGCCGGGCGCGAGATGTCGAGCGGTATGGCGATGCGGAATTCCGTGCCCCTTCCATGCGTCGACTGCAGCTCGACCGGGTGGTTGAGCACGCGGGCGATGCGGTCGACGATCGAAAGGCCGAGGCCGAGGCCGGAAGCGGTTTTCGCGCCTTCGTCCAGCCGCGCGAATTCCTTGAACACGGTGCGGAATTTCGACGGCGGAATGCCGATGCCGGAATCGATCACCTGGATGATCACCTGATTGCCGCGCCGCCGCGCCCCGACCAGCACCTTGCCGGTGATCGTGTATTTGATGGCGTTGGAAACAAGGTTCTGCACCAGGCGGCGCAGAAGGTTGGGGTCGGAGCGCACGCGCAGCGACGTCGGCATGACCACAAGCTTCAGCTGTTTTTCCCGGGCGATCGGCGCGAAATCGGTCTCGATCCGCTCCAACAGGTCGGAAAGCGCCACGGAGGCGAGCCGCGGCCGCATGGCGCCGGTATCGAGCCTGGAGATATCGAGCACCGCGCCGAGAATGGTCTCGACCGATTCCAGCGCCGAATCGATGTTGCGCACGATCGGGCTGTTGTCCGATTGCGCCATGCGCTCCACCAGGGCGGAGGAATAGAGCCTGGCGGCGTTGAGCGGCTGCAGGATGTCGTGGCCGGCGGCGGCAAAAAAGCGGGTCTTGCCGATGTTCGCCTCGTCGGCAGCGGCCCGCGCCTCGGCGAGTTGGCGGTTGACGCGAGTAAGCTCGGCCGTGCGTTCGGCGACCCGCTGCTCCAGCGTCTCGTTCGCCTGCTTCAGCGCCTGGTCGGCGTTGACGCGCTGGGTGATGTCGGTGAAGGTGGCGACGATGCCCTTGTCGGGCATGGCGTTGGAGCGCACCTCGATGATCCGCTCGCCGCCGCCGAGCACCAGCGAGAAGGGTTTGTCGAGCGTCAGGAAGTGCCGCACCGTCTGCTGCTGATCGCCGGGCGCGATGTCGCCGCGCTGGCTGAGAATGGTGACGATCTCGGAGAGGGGAAAGCCGACCTGACCGGCGTTCTCAGGCAGATCGAGCAATTGCCGGAAGCGCCGGTTCCAGATGGTTAGCCGGTTGGAACTGTCGAAGACGGCAATGCCCTGGTCCATCTGCGACAGCGCGGTCTGCAGCATGTCCTGGTTATATTGCAGCGCTTCGCTCGCCTGGTCGAGCAGCCAGGCGGTGTCGGAAGAGGCATCCTCGATCTTCTGCAGGATCAGTGACAGCACCAGGCGCGCCGAGGATGAGCCGATGGCGCTGCCGAGCAGCTGTTCGCTGAAATGGATCAGCGCCATGTCGGCCGGCTGCTCGTCCTCCAGCTTGCGGCCGGAGCTTTGCTCATAGGTCGTCAACGAGCGCTGCATGCGCTCCTCGCCGAGATAGCGCGAGATCGCCGCCTTGAGGTCACCGACACTGATGCGGGTCTTCCAGCCGCGCGTGGCAAATTGCGAGCGCGAATGCCGCTTGACGAAGATGCCGGCCTGGATGCGTTCCAGCGGCCTGGCATTGCGGGTGAGCGAGCCGACGATGACGAAGGCGGTATTGACGAGCAGGCTCATCACGGTCGCATTGACCAGCGGATCGGCGTCGGGCGCGGTAAACAGCGTCGCGCCGGGGAAGATGAAGCCGAGCACGGCGCTTGCCACGTAGGAATAATCGGGGCCGCCGAGCGAAGGCAGGAACAGCAGATAGACCCAGATGACGAAGCCGGACGTCAGCCCGAGGATGGCGCCGCGCGCATTCGCCCGCCGCCAGATCAGCCCGCCGAACAGGGCAGGGGCGATCTGCGCGATCGCCGCGAAGGAAAGAAGGCCGATCGAGGCAAGGCCGGCCGTGCTGTCGGTCGAGCGGTAATAGGCATAGCCGAACAGCAGCACGGCGAAGATGGCGCTGCGGCGGATGTTGAGCAGCGTCTTGGCGAAATCGTCGCGCTGGCCGGTGCGGCCGGCAAGTTTGCGCCTGAGGAAGATCGGCATGATGATGTCGTTCGACACCATGATCGACAGCGCCACGGAATCGACGATGACCATCGCCGTTGCGGCAGAAAAGCCGCCGATGAAGGTGATCAGCGTGATGACAGGCATCTCGCCGGCAAGCGGCAGCGACAGCATGTAGAAATCGGCATTGCCGGCGCCGCCGAAGGTCAACAACCCGCCGATCGCCACCGGCAGTACGAAGAGATTGATCGCGACGAGATAGGTGGGAAACAGAAAGCCCGCGAGTTTCAGCTGTTTCGCCGTCCGGTTTTCCACGACCGTTACGTGGAATTGCCGCGGCAGCAGGATGATGGCGAAAGCCGACAGCATGATCAGGGTGATCCAGCGGCTGATCGGCGTATGGTAATTCAGCGCCGACATGACCAGGCTGTTTTCGACGGTCTTCTGCCAGAGATCGACGGGACCGTCGAACAGAAACCAGATGACGCAGACGCCGGCCGTAAGGAAGGCGACCAGCTTGACCACCGATTCCATCGAGACGGCAAGGATGAGACCGTCCTGGTGTTCCGTCGCATCCGTATGCCGCGTGCCGAACATGACGGCGAAGCAGGCAAGCACCAGCGTCGCGGCGAGCGGCAGGTCGAGGAAGTAGAGATTGCCGCTGCCGATGCCGTAATCGGACGGATTGACCATGGCGCTGACGGTGCTGGAGATCGCCTTCAGCTGCAGCGCGATATAGGGAATGGTGCCGATCAGCGAGATCAGCGCGACGATGGTGGCGACCGTCGGGTTCTTGCCGTAGCGCGCGGCGACGAAATCGGCGACCGAGGTGAGCTTCTCCGCCTTGGCAAGCTCGATGATGCGGCGAAGCAGCGGCATGCCGAGCGTGAAGACCAGAATGGGACCGATATAGATGCCGGCAAATTCCAGGCCGCGTTGCGCGGCAAGCCCGACGCTGCCGAAATAGGTCCAGGAGGTGCAGTAGATCGCCAGGCTCAAGGCATAGACCACGGGCCATCCGCCTTCCAGCGCACCCGGGCCGCGGTTCTTGCGGTCGCCATAGCTGGCCACGGCGAAAAGCAGCAGCAGATAGCCGAAGGCAGACGCGAATATGACCCAGCCTGGAAGCATTGACTCTCCGCCGGCGAGAAGCCGCCGGCACCTCCCGCAATGCAGATGAGCTTAAGTCATTTCAGGAGCCTTGAAAATTCCCGCCCGTCTAAGCCTTAAGTCAAAGGTTGCACGCGGGGAGCTTCGGCCCGATTATTGCGATTTGCAATTGATTAATTGCAATGAAGATGTAGCTACTGAAAACAACTGCATATCTCTGAAATGGATCGAAGGGAGACGGATCGGATGCTCAATGAGTTCAAGGCCTTTATCGCCCGCGGCAATGTCATGGATCTTGCAGTCGGCGTCATCATCGGCGGCGCCTTCGGCGGCATCGTCAAATCGCTGGTCGACGACATCATCATGCCGGTTGTCGGCGCCGTCTTCGGCGGCTTCGATTTTTCCAATTACTTTCTCCCGCTTTCCTCGGCCGTTAACGCGCCCACACTTGCCGCCGCCCGCGCCCAGGGTGCGGTCTTCGCCTATGGCAGCTTCCTCACCGTTCTCATCAACTTTCTGATTCTGGCCTGGATCATTTTTCTGATGGTCAAGGGCGTCAACTATCTGCGCCTGCAGGTCGAGCGCCAGGAAAAGGCCGCACCGGAGGAGCTGCCCCCACCGCCTGCGGATGTTCAGCTGCTGACGGAGATCCGCGATCTCCTCGCCACGCGCCCGACGGCCTGATCGGGGCTGAAGTCGGCGGTTCCGCCCTCCATGCCCGGCCCTCTCCCCGTAAAAACGGGGAGAGGGGACGTGCCTTGCGAGAGGTAGGGGGACTGGACAGGTCGCGGCAGATCCCCTTCTCCCGTCAGAACGGGGGAGAAGGTGCCGGCAGGCGGATGAGGGGCAAGTGTCAATTTCCCAGAGGGATTTTCTACCACCGGCCCAGCCCGGCCATTCATCACGAAAATCGATATGCCATCACTCGATATCATGGGATTTGCCGGCATAAATATTTTATGAAGGCGGAAACCGGAGATATGCATGTCGATCATGAACAGCCTCAGTCCGCGCGCCGTAGCGGCGCCCGAAAGCGGGATCGTCGAAGTCGTCAATTATGCCCGCGGCCGGCAAGGCCTGCTGCCGCTCTGGGTGGGTGAAGGTGATCTGCCGACGCCCGATTTCATCAGCCGGGCGGCGATGGAGGCGCTTGCATCAGGCGAAACCTTCTATACCTGGCAGCGCGGCATTCCCGAGCTTCGCCGGGCGCTGTCGGATTATTACTTCAGGCATTTTTCCGTCCGCCTGCCGGTCGAGCATTTCTATGTCACCGGCTCCGGCATGCAGGCGATCCAGATCTCCGTGCAGGCGCTGACCTCGCCCGGCGACGAATTCGTCTATCTCACCCCGGCCTGGCCGAATATCGCCGCCGCGCTCGAAATCGCCGGCGCGCGCGCCGTCGGCGTCGAACTGCAGTTCGAGGGCGGCAGATGGGGGCTCGATCTCGACCGCCTCGCAGCCGCGATCACGCCGAAGACTCGGGGTCTTTTCATCAATACACCCTCGAACCCGACCGGCTGGACCGCAACCCAAAAGGATCTCGGCGCAATCCTCGCCCTTGCCCGCAAACATGATCTCTGGATCATGGCGGACGAAATCTACGCGCTCTATCACTTTGCCGGCGGCCGCGCGCCCTCTTTCCTCGACGTGATGGATGAAGGCGACAAGATCATCTTCGTCAATTCCTTCTCGAAGAACTGGTCGATGACCGGCTGGCGCGTCGGCTGGATCGTCGCTCCGCCCGAGATGGGGCAGGTGCTCGAAAACCTCATCCAGTATTCGACATCGGGTGTGGCGCAGTTCATGCAGAAGGGCGCCGTCGCGGCGCTCGATCAAGGCGACGATTTCGTGCGCGCCAACATCGCCAAGGCCGCCCGTTCCCGCGACATCCTCTGCGATGCGCTGATTGCCACCAACCGCGTCGAGACGCTGAAGCCGGACGGCGCACTCTATGCCTTCCTGAAGATCGACGGGGTTACCGACAGCCGCAGGGCCGCGATCGACATCGTCGACAAGACGGGCGTCGGTCTCGCCCCCGGAACCGCTTTCGGCGCCGGCGGCGAGCTGTTCCTGCGCGCCTGTTTCCTGCGCGACCCCGGCCAGATAGCGGTCGCTGCCGAGCGGCTCTGCGATTATATCGTCAAGCTCTGAACGGGCCGGCGAGAGCGCGCGCCGGACCGATTTTGCACCGGAATGGCCGCATCGCTAAAACTTGAGCAAAGCCCGAAATCGGCCTCTAACCACGACTCCAAACATAAGCGTTGAAAGGGTCCCGAACGGACCTGCGATAAGAAAATTGGAAAGAAAAACCGGCGCCTGATGCCCCTGCTTCTAAAAGCGAAAGCAGGGGTGTGGGACATGGCGGTTTTGGTGACGGGCGGGGCCGGTTATATCGGCAGTCACATGGTTTGGGCGCTCATCGATGCGGGCGAGGACGTGGTCGTGCTCGATCGCCTCTCCACCGGCTTTCGCTGGGCCGTGGCGCCGGCAGCGCGCTTCTACCTCGGCGACATTGCCGATCCCGACATCTTGAAGAAGATCTTCATCGAAAACGACATCGAGGCGATCATCCATTTCGCCGGCTCCGCCGTCGTCCCGGTCTCGGTCGCCGATCCGCTTTCCTATTACGACAACAACTCCGGCAAGACCCGGGCGCTTCTCTCCGCCTCGATCAAGGCCGGCATCCGCAATTTCGTGTTTTCGTCGACCGCCGCCGTCTACGGTCAGCAGCAGAACGACCTGCCGGTGAAGGAGAATGCCTCCCTCAATCCGGAAAATCCCTACGGCCAGTCGAAGCTGATGACCGAATTCATGCTGCGCGATGCCGCCGCCGCCTATGACTTCAATTATGTCGCGCTCCGCTATTTCAACGTCGCCGGCGCCGACCCCGATCACCGTACCGGCCAGTCGACCGCAGGCGCCACGCATCTGATCAAGGTCGCCTGCGAGGCAGCACTCGGCAAACGCGACAGCGTCCATGTCTATGGCATCGACTATCCCACCCATGACGGCACCGGCGTGCGCGACTACATCCATGTCACCGATCTTGCCGATGCCCATCTGAAAGCACTGCAGCATCTGCGCAGGGACAAAGGCTCGCTCGTTGCCAATTGCGGTTATGGCAGCGGCTATTCGGTGCTCGACGTCTTGAACATGGTCACCCGCCTGCACGGACATTCCTTCAAAATCCATATGGCGCCGCGCCGCCCCGGCGATTCGGCAAGCGTCGTCGCCGATGCTTCGCTCGCCAGGCAGGTGCTCGACTGGGAGCCCCGCCACGATTCGCTTGAGACCATCGTCCAGAGCTCGCTCGATTGGGAGCTCTTCCTGTCGAACAGAAATGTCGACGACCTGCACAGCATCCACCGGGCGCTTGCCGCCGCATCGTTCTGAACGACGCGCGGCAGCAGCCTGTTTACAGGCTTGCCGGAAATGCTCTGGAGCGATGCCGCATCGTCGTCTATGCATGGTTTCAAGCCTTTCCCGGGTAGAATGGTTCAATCTGACCAGGAAAGGCTTGAACAGCGGAGGGTGAACCATGCAGGACAGCGAAGTCATCATCGAGCGGCGAGGTGCTGCCGGCATCATCCGGCTCAACCGGCCGCGGGCGCTGAACAGCCTGACGCTGGCGATGATCCGGTCGATCGCCGAGGCGCTTGACGGCTTTGCCCGCGATGCCGAAGTGGCGATTGTCGTGGCGACGGGAGAAGGCGAACGCGGCTTCTGCGCCGGCGGCGATATCCGCGCGCTGCATGAGAGCGCCCGGGCCGGCGACGGCCTCGCCGGAACCTTCTGGCGGGAGGAATTCCGTCTCAACCATATGATTTCCGTCTACCCCAAACCCTACGTGGCGCTGATGGACGGCATCACCATGGGCGGCGGCGTCGGCCTGTCCGCGCATGGCCGCCACCGCATCGTTACCGAGCGCACCCGGCTGGCGATGCCCGAAACCGGCATCGGCTATGTCCCCGATGTCGGCGCCACATGGCTGTTGCCGAAGGCACCCGGCGAGGCCGGAACATGGCTCGGCCTGACAGGGCTCGATATTGGCGCTGCGGACGCGATCTATGCCGGTCTGGCCGATCTTCAGGTCGCTTCGTCGCGGCTCGACGCGGTGATCGATGCTCTTTCGGGAGTGCCGCGCGGGAGTTCATCGACCGATGTCGACGCCGTGCTCCAGGGTCTTTCCGAGCCTCGGGGAGAAAGCCGGCTACAGCAGAACGCCGCGATCATCGATCGTACATTTTCCTTCGATAGCGTCGAGCAAATCCTCACGGCTCTCGCCGAGGAAGAGGGTGAGTTCGCCGCCGAGACCCGCCGGGTGCTGCTGACCCGTTCGCCGACCAGCCTGAAACTCGCTCTCCGGCTGCTGAGATCAGGCCGCCGCAGCACCTCGCTTGCCGAATGCCTCGGCCGCGAACTCGGCGCCTGCCTGCAGATGCTGGATAATCCGGATTTCTTCGAAGGCATCCGCGCCGCCGTCATCGACAAGGATCGCGATCCGAAGTGGTCGCCGGCCTCGGTCGAGGCGGTGACGGCGGAAAAGGTCGAGCGCTTCCTGAAACCGGCCGAGCCACCGCTTTCGCTCTGATGCGGTATCTCCTTCTGCAGGGATGATGCAGGCAGGTCCCTCGGGCCAGAAGCTATGCGTCCTCATGCCAGCCGCTTCACCACCAAATCGTCGCTGCGCCCAGCCGAAACCACAGGCTGCCCTGTACTAAGGAGTAGCCTTTTCTCTTCCTTGATCCGATCGACCGCCAAACACGCTCCGACTTAGTGTCGGCAAGGTGACCCGTACCGACACCTCTCGATAACGCAAAACAGGAGCGCATCATGTCACAGGCAGAAGCAAGACCTCATACGACTGGTCAGCAGGAGACAAACAGCATCCGACAGCCCGGCAGACCGCAGCCCGACGAATTGGTTCCGTCGCGCTACGCGGTGCGGATCGGCGATATCGAGGTTCTGATCATCAGCGACGGAGTGCTGCCGCTCCCGACCGCGATGCTGGGACACAACGTCGATGCGGCCGACCGGGCGGTGTGGCTGGGCGACATGTTCCTGCCGCAGGACGCTTTGGACTGGGCACTGAACGTCGTTCTCGTCCGCAGCGGTGGGCAGACCATCCTCATCGATGCCGGACTGGGGTTGGACCCGGACTTGAACTTGCCGCGGGCCGGGCAGCTGATCAGGCGGCTGGAGGCTGCCGGCATCGATCTTGGTTCGGTGACTGACGTGGTGCTGACCCACCTGCACATGGACCACATTGGCGGCCTGCTGGTCGATGGGGTGAAGGACCGGCTGCGTCCAGACCTCAGGATTCACGTGGCGGCTGCCGAGGCGAAGTTCTGGGAAGCGCCCGATTTCAGCCAGGTGTCGATGCCGCCGGGCTTCCCCGACGCGCTTCGGGCGACCGCAAAGCGGTTCCTCAGCCAGTACGGCAACCACCTCAGGCTGTTCGACGAGCAGTCCGAGGTGGCGCCGGGTGTGGTGGCCCAGCGCACCGGCGGCCACACTCCCGGACACAGCGTGGTTCGCCTGGCATCGGGGAGCGACAGGTTGACATTCGCCGGCGACGCCATCTTTGCGGTCGGGTTTGAGCACCCCGACTGGTACAATGGTTTCGAGCACTATCCCGAAGAAGCGGCTCGTGTTCGCCGCGATCTCTTGCGGGAGCTGGCGGCAACGGGTGAACAGTTGGTGGCCACGCACCTGCCGTTCCCCTCCGTCGGCCGAGTGGCGGTGGACGGCGAAGCCTTCCGTTGGGTGCCAGTCTTCTGGGACTATTGAGCGTCGAACCAAACGGCGTCGCATAGAGCCGATCTATGCGACGCATTCTATCGCCACATCCCGCGCATGCGGGCGCCGACATCGATGCGCACCTGGCGCGCCTGCGCTTGGGCGGCGGCTTCCGATTTCACCTGCGGCCAGCTGCAGGCCTCGAAGAACTGCAGCAGGGTGGCGGGAATGAAGCGGCTGCGCGAGGCATAGACGTGCCGGTCGCCCTGCGCATTCTGCCCATAGGTGAAGAAGCGCTGCGGCACGAGGAGGTCGAGGCCGTCGCGGGCGCGCGTCATCGCCACATAGAGCAGCCGGCGTTCTTCCTCGATCTCGGCGGTGGCGCCGACGGCAAGATCGCTCGGAATACAGCCGTCGACCACGTTGAGCATGAAAACCCTCGTCCATTCCTGGCCCTTGGCCGAGTGGATGGTCGACAGGATGAGATAGTCCTCGTCGAGCAGCGGCACGCCGGCTTGGTCGCTGGTCGCATCTGGCGGATCAAGGGTGAGTTCGGTGAGGAAACGCTCGCGCGAGGCATAACCGCCGGCAATCTGCTCGAGCTGCAGGAGATCGGCCTGCCGCGTCGTCGCGTCCTCATGCAGCCGTTCCAGATGCGGCGCGTACCATTGCCGCGCCAGCTCGATTTCCGCCGGCCAGCCGGCCTTGCCGGATTTCATCTCCTGCAGCATGGAAACGAAACCCGCCCAGTCCTCGCCGGAGCGCGGCGGCGCCGGCATGGCGGCGAGCGCCGACAGCGGGCTCGCATCCTCGGCCATCAGGTCGAGCGCCTTCTGCGCCGTCGACGGCCCGACGCCCGGCAGGATCTGCATCAGCCGGAAACCCGCCACCCGGTCGCGCGGGTTCTGCGCGAAGCGAAGGGCTGCCAGCATGTCCTTGACATGGGCGCTGTCGAGAAATTTCAGCCCGCCGAACTTGACGAAGGGTATGTTGCGCCGGGTCAGCTCGACCTCCAGCGGCCCGCTGTGATGCGAAGCACGGAAGAGCACCGCCTGCTGCTTGAGCTTGAGGCCCTCTTCGCGATTGTCGAGCACCTTGTCGGCAACGTAACGCGCCTGATCGGCCTCGTCGCGCACCGTGACGAGGCGCGGCCGCTCGGCCGATTGCCGCTCGGTCCAGAGGTTCTTGGTGAAGCGCTCCGAGGCGAGATCGATGACCGCATTGGCGGCTGTCAGGATCGGCTGCGTCGAGCGATAGTTGCGGTCGAGCGTGACGATATTGGCGGGCGGGCTGAAGGCGGCGGGAAAATCGAGGATATTGCGCACCGTCGCCGCACGGAAGGAATAGATCGACTGCGCATCGTCGCCGACGACGGTGAGCCCCCGGCCTGCGGGCTTCAGCGCCATCAGGATCGAGGCCTGCAGCCGATTGGTGTCCTGATATTCGTCGACCAGCACATGGTCGAAGCGGCTGCCGATATCCTCGGCAATCACGCTCTCGCCGACCATCTGCGCCCAGTAGAGCAAGAGGTCGTCGTAATCGAGCACGTTCTGGCTCTGCTTGGCCTCAACATAACAGGCGAACAGCTCGCGCAGCTGTTTTTCCCACGCCGCGCACCAGGGAAAGGCGTCGCGCAGCACCTGGTCGAGCGCCGTCTCCGAATTCACCGCCCTGCTATAAATGGCAAGGCAGGTGCCCTTGGCCGGAAAGCGGCTTTCCGTCTTGGAGAAGCCGAGATCGTGCCGGATGAGGTTCATCAAGTCGGCGCTGTCTTCGCGGTCGTGAATGGTGAAATCGGCGTCGAGGCCGATCTGCTGGGCATATTCGCGTAGCAGCCTGGCGCCGATACCGTGGAAGGTGCCGGACCAATGAAGCGCATCGGTCATGACGCCGGCCTTCGAACCGAGCACGTCGCGGCAGATGCGCTCGACGCGCCGCGCCATCTCGGCGGCGGCCCGGCGTGAAAAGGTCATCAGCAGGATGCGGCGGGGATCGGCGCCCTTGACGATCAGATGGGCGACCCGATGCGCCAAGGTATTCGTCTTGCCGGAACCGGCGCCGGCGATGACCAGCAGCGGCCCGGCAATGTGGCTGCCGTCGGTGAGCGTGCCGTGCTCGACGGCCATGCGCTGCTGGGGATTGAGCTTTTCGAGATACATCCAGCCGTCCGGTCGGGCTCCCGCAGAATCACTGCGAGAAAGATTAGATGTTCCTTGAATGTTCGCGATTTCAGCCGCTGTCAAGCCTGTAACGGCGCAAGTCTCATTCGGGGAAATCGGGCCCCACCACGCGCCGGACCAGCTTCAGGCTGCGGTCCGGCTGAAGAATATAGGTTTCCTCCACGCGCTGGCCGCTCTCGTTATAGAACTGATTGTAGACGGCGCTGCCGACCGGCGATTTGGTGAGCTTCGTCCGCGGCTGGCCGCCATAGGTGATGCTACCGGGAATGGGTTCCAGCGCCGGGCTGTCGGCCGAGGAGCAGCCGGCCAGCAATGCTGCGGCAAACAAGGCGGGCATCAGCACTTTCATCGTCGTCATTCCTCTTTCGACTGCAGCCAGATATGGAAGCCGCAGCAGTTTTCGCCAAGGGTGGGTCAAATCTGGTCCGCAGAAATCACGCGCGAATACCCCGTCGAGACCGGCGGACCGCAACGAAAGCCCCGTTGCCACGTTAACCTGGATATACCAACCTCAGGAGACGCTTAAGTGATCGGGTTTCCTGTATTCCCAGACCATGACGAGCCCGGCCGGCAGGGCCATGGCGAGGCGGCGACACGCGCTTCGGTCGAGAGCGCCCTCCATGCCGCCGATGATCTCGACGCTGAGGAAATCACCGTCAGCATGCTTGGTTCCCATGTCATCCTCGAAGGTTTCGTGCACCGGCACGGCGATGTCGAACGGGCGGTCGAGATCGCCGAAAGCGTCGTCGGCCGAGGCTATGTGCATAGCCGCCTGTTGCGGCGCTGAGGGAACCAAGTGAGCCCCCGCGTGTTGAAATGCCGGATCGAAACGCTGGAGACCATCATGCAGACGCTTCCTCGCCTCTGGGCAACGACCTTGATTATCGGTTGCGGTGTCTTTGCCGGCTCTGCCTATGCCTCGCTCGAAACCGGCACGAACTATTCCGCGCTTCCGAAGGACCAGGTCGCGCTCAACGAATATACCGAAACGGCCGCCTGCCAGCCGGCAGAGCCGCACTATCTGCCGTCCTTCATCCGCACGGGCGACGGCACGATCATCGGTGTCGGTTATGTTGAGGTGGAGAGTGAGAGCGGCACAGCCTGCTGAAAATCGGGTTCGCCTGAACGAGGCTCGCCGGCGTTTCGGGTGACGAGCCTCTGACCATCATCATGATGGCTGGGTGTTTTCTATCGAAACAGCAGTCTGAGGCGCAACGCCTTTTGCGCCAAAACCCGGCACCTGCTCGATGCAGGGTTAAGTGAAAATTAAACAATGTATCGTTCCGGCACGCATAGGCGAACAAACCAATAACGTCCGGAGGTCCTTGCCGTGCTAGTGCAGCTTCAGCTGCGCCTCTTCAGCCGCGGCCAGGAATTCGGCTCTTGCCTCCTCCACGCTCTTGCGACCGTCGAGCGCGGCCCGGCAGGTGCTGCGAGCCTTTATATAATGAAGTCCGCGCGAAGTCGGCCAGAAATCCGCCAGGCATTTCAAGGCATCGAACGGCCCAGTGACCGTTCGCGCATCGGCTCCTTCGAAACCGACCGTGACCGGGCTGTTCCATCGTTCAGTTGCCATCGATACTCCTCCACGATTGTCGACAGAAACAGGTGCTGCGCCTCTCTATTCTCAGGAGGGACGCCGCCATGATAGCCATTCTAGCGCGATTTTTGCGGTCAACAATGGTGAATCGTTCATTGCCGATGAGGTGGAATCTCAGCTTGAGGAGGCGGATTGCCGGGGCGTGCACGCCAGGAGGAGTTTTGAGCAGCAGATAAGTTGTAAGGCGCTTGCGCCCTGCTACCGCTACCATTCTCGGGAAAGCTGAGGGGCTCCGACATGGGTTAAGATCGCAAATTGATCCGGGCTGCTTTTTCTGCGGGGCGCTGGTGGTGCCGGCTCTCACTCACGGCGCAGAGATATCCGCTGACCGGGGAATGCAGCCTCCGTTGCATAAGGCGACTCTGCAGGAAATCGATAACTGCGTCTAAAGGACATCCGTAAATGGGGGCCAGCAAAACACGAAAGCGACACTTCCTGAGTGAAAACCCGCTTTGCTTCTTCTGTGGCAACGAATCAAAAACAATCGACCATGTCCCGTCTCGGCAGTGTTTCAGGAACCGCGTCTGGCCGGAAGGTTACGAATTCCCAGCTTGCGAGGCTTGCAACAATGGCGCCGGCCCGCTCGAGCAGGTTGTCGCGCTTTATCTCCTAATGGGAAACCACGATGGAGAACAACAAACTATACAATTTCAGAAGCTCATAGCTGGCGTCCGCAATAATGCGCCGCGGTACCTTCCTAAAATCGATATGTCAGCAAACGCAAAGAAGCCGGCGCTTACATTGTATAATTTCGAGCATCCGGCTGACGAACCAGTAGCCAACGCGCCAATCGTTGAGCTGCCCAATGAGAACCGTGTCGCTTTCGAAGCTTTTGAACGTCGGCTTACATGTGCGCTGTATTACATGCACATGGGAGAAGTGATGCCAATGACGCACATGATCAGGACATATCGACTGCAGGCCATCCAGAAAAGCGCAGACGACCTCATCCGCACAGCCGCGCCAATGCTCCCAAATGACATTAAGACAAAACGCCAGAACACGGATATTGGAGATCAGTTTTTCTATAACTGGTATGGCGACCCGAGCACAAAAATGTTTGTCTTTCTAGCTCAGTTCTCGCTGTCGTTTATATTTATCGGGGTGTCATGTCGTCCTGAGGACATGACTGGTGGCGAAGATTACCGGCCGCACTCAGATGATCTCGTTGGAAATTAGCCAATTAGCTGCGTGGAACGCATCTCGTGACGGCGCCGGGCATCCCGCACATGACCGTAGCCATTGCAGCACCCACTACTTATTCAAATCATTTGGCGACCATTCGCGCGTTCCTGAATGATTTCATGCCGTGCCGAACGAATGCAATTACACGGGCGGGCGAGGTCACTTTACAATTTAAATGCGGCTGAGCGTCGAGCTGCGCAGGGGAGGGCTAGTACCCGGCGGTATCGTTACGGTTCTTTCTTAAAGGAAAACTGGTGCTGCCGAGTGGGATTGAACCACCGACCTCACCCTTACCAAGGGTGTGCTCTACCACTGAGCTACGGCAGCAGGACCAGGACCCGTGCGAGCCGGGCGGCTCAATCGCGGGAACGGGGCGGCTATTGCCACAGCTTGACGACAAGCGCAAGCCGCAAATTCCAACTTCGCGTGGATTGCGATGCGGGGGACTTTTGGATCGGCGCGAATTCGGTTAATTCTGTGACATGAACGACAAGACCGAAACCGGCCACCAGAGCCGCAAAGAGGCAATCGAGGCACAGGCGAAGCTGCGCCGCGAGCGCGCTGCCGAAAAGCTCAGGGAAAATCTTTCACGGCGCAAACAGCAGGTGCGCGCCCGCCGTTCCGGCCAGGCCGACGAAACAAATGGGCTGCCCGCCGCAAAAATGGACGAATCGTAATGTTCCGTCCGGCACGAATTGAAGCCTCTTAAGAAATCCCCTAAACACCCTCACTCCTCTTTCAAGCCAGAACTTTCAGGAAGTAAGCGCACATGGATCGTATCAGAATCGTCGGCGGTAATGAGCTGAATGGCATCATTCAGATTTCCGGCGCCAAGAATGCCGCACTGCCGCTGATGATCGCCTCGCTTCTGACCAGCGACACGCTGACGCTGGAAAACGTGCCGCATCTGGCCGATGTCGAACTTCTGATGCGCATCCTCGGCAATCATGGCGTCGATGTCGCTGTCAACGGCCGCCGCGAGCGCCAGGAGGATTCCTACGCCCGCACGATCCATTTCACCTGCCGCACCATCGTGGATACCACCGCTTCCTATGAACTGGTCTCGAAGATGCGCGCCTCCTTCTGGGTCATCGGGCCGCTCTTGGCGCGCGAAGGCCATTGCCGCGTGTCGCTGCCGGGCGGCTGCGCCATCGGCACGCGCCCGGTCGATCTCTTCATCGAAGGCCTGACGGCGCTCGGTGCGACCATGGAGATCGACGCCGGTTACATCAACGCCAGGGCCCCGGACGGCGGCCTGATCGGCGCGCGCTACACCTTCCCGAAGGTTTCGGTCGGCGCCACCCATGTGATGATGATGGCGGCAACGCTTGCCCGCGGCACGACCGTTATCGGCAATGCCGCCCGTGAGCCCGAAGTCGTCGACCTCGCCAACTGCCTGAACGCCATGGGCGCCAAGATCTCCGGCGCCGGTACCGCGACCATCACCATCGAAGGCGTCACTTCGCTCTCCGGCGCCCGCCACCGCGTCCTGCCGGATCGCATCGAAACCGGCACCTATGCCATGGCCGTCGCCATGGCCGGCGGCGACGTCGTGCTGGAAAATACCGATGTGTCGCTGCTCGAAACCGCGCTGGAAACGCTGCGCCGCGCCGGCGCCGATATCTCCGCGACCAACAACGGCATGCGCGTCAAGCGCAACGGCGGCGGCATCAAGCCGGTCGATATCGTCACCGACCCCTTCCCGGGTTTCCCGACCGACCTGCAGGCGCAGTTCATGGCGCTGATGACGCGTTCCTCCGGCATCTCGCACGTCACCGAGACCATCTTCGAAAACCGCTTCATGCACGTGCAGGAGCTTGCCCGGCTCGGCGCCCGGATCACGCTCTCCGGCCAGACGGCGAAGATCGAGGGTGTCCAGCGCCTGCGCGGCGCGCCTGTTATGGCAACCGATCTGCGCGCTTCCGTTTCGCTCGTCATCGCCGGCCTTGCCGCCGAGGGCGAAACCACGGTCTCCCGCGTCTATCACCTCGACCGCGGTTTCGAGCGGCTCGAGGAGAAGCTGACCCGCTGCGGCGCCGTCGTTCAGCGCATCAGCGAGTGAGCCTGGTTCATCCCGGTTGCGTAATCCGTCGCAGCATCCTATTTCCCTTGTCTGACGCATCGCCATTCCGGCGGTGCCTGCTGGGATCAGACTGAATGACCGACCTGAAGCTTGTTGCGCTCGATGACGAGGACCTCGCGATCATTTCCGCGCATATGCAGGATAGCGTCTTCAAGGTCGGCGACATCGACTGGTCGCCGCGCGGTGCCCAGTTCGCGCTTGCCGCCAATCGCTTCGTCTGGGAAAGTGCCGTGCGCAAGCGCAGAGGTTTCGAGCGCCGCCGCGCTGCCTTGGTCTTCAAGCGGGTGCTGGCCGTCCGTTCGCTCGGCATCGACCGTGGCGAGCGAGATGAAGTGCTGTCGCTCCTGGCGTTGCGCTTCGAGAAGAAGGGCGAGGGGCCGGATGGCACGGTCGAGCTGGCGCTGTCGGGCAACGCCTCGATTGCGCTCGATGTCGAATGCATCGAGGCCCAGATGGCCGATATCGGCGGCGCATGGCAGGCGGCTTCCAAGCCGCGCCACCCCTGAACGGCGCCAGACGTTTGAATTTGCGGTTTCGAGTTGAGAAGGAATATCGGCTTTGGCAATCTGGCTGGATCAGGCATCGCAAGGGTTCGAGCAGCATTTCGCCGCTTTCCTGACGACGAAGCGCGAAGTCTCCGAGGATGTGAACGCCGTTGCGCGCGCCATTATCGATGACGTCAGGGCCCGCGGCGATGTGGCGCTTGCCGAATATTCGCTGAAATTCGACGGCATCGATTTCGCCGCCGTGCCGATGCGCGTCACACCCGAAGAGATCGACGCCGCCGTCGAGGCGGTGCCGTCGGAAGTGCTGGGCGCGCTGAAGCTCGCGGCGTTGCGCATCGAATCCCATCATCGCCGGCAGCTGCCGAAGGACGATATCTACGAGGACGATCTCGGCGTCCGTCTCGGCTCGCGCTGGACGGCGATCGAGGCGGTCGGGCTCTACGTCCCGGGCGGCACCGCGAGCTATCCGAGCTCGGTGCTGATGAATGCCGTGCCGGCCAAGGTGGCCGGCGTCGACCGTATCGTCATCGCCGTTCCGGCCACCGGCGGCGCGGTCAATCGGGCGGTGCTCGCCGCCGCCAGGCTTGCCGGCGTGACCGAGATCTACCGCATCGGCGGCGCCCAGGCGATCGCCGCTCTCGCCTATGGCACCGAGACGATCGCTCCGGTCGCCAAGATCACCGGTCCCGGCAACGCCTATGTCGCCGCCGCCAAGCGCCACGTCTTCGGCACAGTCGGCATCGATATGATCGCCGGCCCTTCCGAGGTGCTGGTCATTGCCGACAAGGACAACAATCCCGATTGGATCGCCGCCGATCTTTTGGCCCAGGCAGAGCACGATGCCAGCGCCCAGGCGATCCTGATCACCGATGATGTCGAATTCGGCAAGGCGGTGGAGAAGGCGGTCGAACGGCAGCTGAAGACGCTGAACCGTGCGGAGACGGCGGCGGCCAGCTGGCGCGATTTCGGCGCCGTCATCCTGGTTGCCGATCTGAAGCAGGCCATTCCGCTCGCAAACCGCATCGCCGCCGAGCATCTCGAGCTTGCCGTCGCCGATCCGGACCGCCTGCTCGACGGCATCCGCAATGCCGGCGCGATCTTCATCGGTGCCCATACGCCCGAAGTGATCGGCGATTATGTCGGCGGTTCGAACCATGTGCTGCCGACGGCGCGTTCGGCGCGCTTCTCCTCCGGTCTTTCGGTGCTCGATTTCGTCAAGCGCACCTCGATCCTGCGCCTCGGGCCGGGTGAACTGCGCACCCTCGGCCCGGCGGCGATCGCGCTGGCGGTCTGCGAAGGTCTCGACGCCCATGCGCGATCGGTTGCGATCCGCCTCAACCTCGAAAGGTGAGGGCATGGCGGCGGGCGATTTCCGGCTTTGCGACGTCGTCCTGGACGATACGATCGGCCGTTCGACGCCTGATGTCGAGCATGAACGCGCCGTCGCCATCTTCGACCTGATCGAGGAGAACAGATTTGCGCCGATCGGCCATGCCGGCGGGCCTTACCGGCTGAACATCTCGCTGGTCGATTCGAAGCTGGTCTTCGCCATCACCACGGAAGATGGCGGCAATGTCGCCACCCATATCCTGTCGCTCACGCCCTTCCGGCGGATCGTCAAGGATTATTTCATGATCTGCGAGAGCTATTATGAAGCGATCCGTTCGGCCACACCAAGTCGCATCGAGGCAATCGATATGGGCCGGCGCGGCATCCACAACGAGGGGTCGCAGACGCTGAAGGACAGGCTGACGGGCAAGATCGAGATCGATTTCGACACCGCCCGGCGGCTGTTCACGCTGGTCTGCGTGCTCTACTGGCGGGGATGACGGCAATGGAGCTCGCCGCCGACGTCGAGGAGGGAAAGAGGCCGGGCGCCATCCTCTTCATGTGCGGGCTGAACGCCATCCGCTCGCCGATGGCGGAAATCATTGCCCGTAGCATTCTGCCGTCCAATACCTATATAAGGTCGGCCGGCGTTCGCGCCGGCGAGCGCGATCCTTTCGTCGATGTCGTGCTCGAGGAGATCGGGCTTTCCCTTGGGCGCCGCCAGCCGCAGACGCTGGAAGAGCTCGAGGACGATTATTTCGATCTGATCATCACGCTGTCGCCGCAGGCCCATCACGCCGCGCTGGAGCTGACGCGCTCGAATGCAATCGACGTCGTCTACTGGCCGACCATGGATCCGACGGTTGTCAGCGGAACGCGCGAGCAGATTCTCGAGAGCTATCGCGAGGTCCGCAATCACCTGGCCGGCCTCATCGAAAGCCGGCTGCTGAAAAGAAAAGGCATTGCCGCGCAATCGGCGTGAAAACAAATGACGGAAAGCCCGATCAACAAGGTTCACAAACCCGCCTTGATTGTGTAGTTTCCGCGCAAATTTTCAAGGCGCGCGCTGCGCTGCCTCTTCAACCCACAGGAAGAAAACCACTATATGCCGAAAGAAGAAGTCCTCGAATTCCCGGGAATCGTCACCGAACTTCTGCCGAATGCGACGTTTCGCGTGAAGCTTGAAAACGAACACGAGATCATCGCCCATACCGCCGGCCGCATGCGCAAGAACCGCATCCGCGTTCTCGCCGGCGACAAGGTGCTTGTGGAAATGACGCCCTACGATCTGACCAAGGGCCGCATCACCTACCGTTTCAAGTAAGCTTGCCCAAGGTTCTGCAAGGGTTTTCTCCCGTCTGCCGATGGTCGAGGTTCCATGGCGCTGAAATATAAGCTCATTCTCGCTTCGGGCTCGCCACGTCGCGTTGACTTGCTCAACCAGGCAGGCATCGAGCCTTCGCGCCTGATGCCGATGGATATCGACGAGACGCCGAAGAAGTCGGAGCACCCGCGCTCGCTCGCCCGCAGGCTTTCGGCCGAGAAGGCGGAAGCCGCCCTTGCCGCCATCAAGGGCGATATCACCTGGAAGGGCAGCTATATCCTCTCCGCCGACACGGTGGTCGCCGTTGGCCGGCGCATTCTCGGCAAGGCCGAGTTTGCCGACGAGGCGTTGAGTTCGCTGCATCTTTTGTCGGGGCGCAACCATCTCGTTTATACCGGCGTTTGCCTGGTGACGCCGGATCGCAAGATCCGCCAGAAGATCGTCGAGACCAAGGTCCGCTTCAAGCGCCTCTCCGGTTTCGAGATCGAAAACTACCTGGCGTCGGGCCAGTGGCGCGGCAAGGCGGGCGCCTACGGCATCCAGGGCCTCGCCGGCACCTTCGTGCAGAAGATGGTGGGCTCCTACACCAATGTCGTCGGCCTGCCGCTTTATGAAACCATTGTGCTTCTGACCGGCGAAGGCTTCGATGTGCACAGCCGGTGGCCCGAGGCCTGAGCTCGCGGCCGACGCCATAGGACGAACCGATCATGCCCGAAGACAGCAAAGCCGCCGCCAAGATCGAACCGCTGCGCAAGACTCGCCCTTGCCCAGAATGCGGCAAGCCGTCGAATCGCGAACATTATCCCTTCTGCTCCAACCGCTGCCGCGAGGTCGATCTCTCCCGGTGGCTGACCGGCTCCTATGCCATTCCGGTGGCCGATGACGAGACGAAGGCTGATTATCCCGACGAGGAAAACTAGGGAAATCCATCGGCGAAGCTCTTATTTTTCCTCATGAATCGGCAAATCCGGCAAGACCGTCAAAAAAGAGTCATTTGACGCTTGCCATGAGCGAACAAGATGCTATAACCCCGCTCGCTTCCGGGGCGAACCAAGGCTCCACGGTTCTTTTTCAAAAAAGCACCATCGGAAGCAGGTTAGCCCAGGTAGCTCAGTTGGTAGAGCAGCGGATTGAAAATCCGCGTGTCACTGGTTCGATTCCGGTCCTGGGCACCACACTGCCTCCTAAACCAGCCTCAAATGCACCATCTCGAAAAGATCCATTGTTTCGAGGGCTTCACTTATGGGCGTGTCCGTCGGCTCAAATCACCTCGAGGCCGACCGCTCTAAGCGGCCTGTCCAACGAAAGAGCGGAAACAGGCGCGGCCGCGCTCTCTGCATCGATTCCGTATTTCCCGCGGAAGCGCCACCCGAGCCTCTACTCAATGTTCGCCATAACCTCGGAGATGACGGAGAATTTCGCGGCCTGCCACCGTCTGTAGTCGAGCACGAATTTGGCCGAAATCCAACAATCTCCGCTTTTTTGGGAGGTCTCCCACCCTAGCAATCCTTGCTTTTGCGCGGCCGCAAGCAATCTGCCGGCGTGGCTGCGGGAAATTACAAATTCGGCCGCGGTCAGTCGTGCGGAAACGTCGCCCACCCAGGTGCGCTGTTCCAAGAACGGTGCCAGTGGCACACGCGCCATAAGGTCATGCAACACATTGCTTCCAGATTCGGATCTCACGAACAGCGCAATGCTTTCGGGAGGACGATACCAATCAGGATGGTGAAACAGCCGGCGTGCGATACGGGGCTGAGCGCGATACAGAATTGTCTCATCCGCCTCGGACCGCCGATAGCGATCTCCCGCGTCCATGCCGTCCAGGGAGCGAAGATGCCCTTCGAACCATTGCCGAATTAAGGTTTCGGCATAGGCGGTTGCCTGCAACGGGTTGGCGCGCCGATCTGCCGTCTCCACTGGCTCGAACAATTTGTAATACGCCATCTCTTTCAGATGTGAGACTGCGGTGTTATGGCTGGCGATGCGGTTCTCAACCAGAAACTTTGCAAGGTTGGACGCGGTCAATGGCGGGCTGGACAGGTCGAGTTTCCGCTCAAAATGCAATGCCAACGCCGCTTGGCTGAGCAGCCACTTCTGCAGATCGGCCACATAACGCACTATTCTCGGCGCTCTGCGATGGATTGCCAGTAATTCAAAGGCGGATTCGCGGAGAGCTGCGGCAAAGGAGACGTCCGCCATGAGATCTTCCACACTGTAGCTACGGCATCTATTCTGCAATGACTCTGAACGCAAAGAGGTCGACATTTAAAACCGAAGTGTAGGCGACGCTGACTGAGGATAATAAAACCAGCGAATAGACAAAAGTCACGGCAAGAGCCAGTGACTGGCCGCTTTTATCCAAAATCAGCGGACAATTCGACAAGCCTTTAATTGGTCGCTTCAGCCACGCTGCATGGCCCGATTTTTCCAGGTGAACACGGTGTAAAAGAAAGCGCGGTAGAAGCCGCCGTTGTCATTGATGTTGTGATGACTGGCGGGATTGCGATCTGATTAGAGGCTTTGCGTGTACCCGTTCCGAACAGCAAAACGGCGGCAGTGCGAGTGCCGCCGCATAGATTGGATTTGACCGGCGATTATCGCACTATGCTTGCTGATTTCTCCGCGGCTGTAGCACCGTTATCGCTTCCGGCGTTGGTGCCGTCGCTGAGACCCCGTTTCTCCTGGCCATAGCCATTATTGCCCTTGGCGGTCTCTTCTGGTGGGCAATAATCACCCGCATAAGCGGCGCCTCCAACGGCAAGTGCCATCGCGATGCCGAGAGCGAGAGCTAGTTTGCTAGATGTCACCACGTTTCTCCCTGGTAAAGTTGCAACATCGACCAAGATGCACCGCATTGACCGAGGTGTCAGCTTGCCTCTTGTGATAGATCACTCGCCTGAAAAGGCTAAAGCCGCGGCAGTCGGCGCGGAATCTAGTCCGGACGATTGCGCCCGAAGTGGTTGAATGTTTGCGCGCGGCATGGGCTCTTTTACGGGACTCAGCGCCAAAATGCTGGCTGGAGAAATCTCCTGCTGGGGGAAGTCTTTCTAAAAGGTTTTGGACATTGCCGCAGGTCCGGGCCTGTTCGGAATCGAAACTGCGAAGGCCCTTCCGTCGGCGGAGATCGTCGCCGTCGACTGGGCCGCTCGCACGCCATCCATTACACGACAGGGTCTCGTCGTCATTTCCAGGCGAAATCGAGCTGCCCAGATGAAGACCTCAGCAATCATCTTCCGACCTTGCAGGCAAATGGCGTGAGTGCAGCGGTACCGCAGGTGCCCAGAACGCTGATCACTAATTCGTGTTCGCAAAGCCTGTAACAACCGGGGTTGTCAGATCGAAAGAAGCATTACGCGGCCGATGACCGGTCCGCGGACGTTTGCAAGAGGAGACCGTCTATGAACCGTTCCACTCTCACCCTCGCCCTGGCAGGCTCGCTCGCCACTGCGATTTCATCCGCTGCCTTCGCAGCGCCGCTGTCGGCGGAGAAAATGGTAGGCCAAGAGAAATGCTATGGCATCGCCCTCAAGGGGCAGAATGATTGCGCCGCCGGTGCCGGGACGACCTGCGCAGGTACATCCACGATGGATTATCAGGGTAACGCGTGGAAGGCCGTCCCAGCCGGCACTTGCACCAGCATGAATGTCGAGGGGCACATGGGTAAGCTCGAGCCGACCAAAGGCTGATCATGAGCGGAGGCCCGACGCCCGGGCCTCCGCTCTTTCTGCTAAAACCGGGAGAACTGCAATGACCGCTTCAACAACCGGATCCGTCCTCTTGCCTGCGAGAGCCGGCCTCGGCCTCAAACCCGAGCATTACGACGTTATTCTGGCGGATCTGCCCGATGTCGGTTTCTTTGAGGTGCACGCCGAGAATTACATGGGCGCAGGCGGGCCGCCGCATCGCTATCTTGAAGCCATTACCGAACACTACCCGCTTTCGCTGCATGGCGTCGGCCTATCGATCGGCGCGGCGCGTGGGCTCGACAAGGCGCATCTGAAGCGGCTTCGTAGCTTGATTGACCGCTACCGGCCGCAGAGTTTTTCCGAACATCTGGCCTGGTCGACGCATGAAACGGGATTTCTCAACGATTTGTTGCCGTTACCCTACACGGAAGAAACGCTGCTGTGCGTCGTTGACCATGTCGATGAAACACAACAGGCGTTAGGGCGACAAATGCTGCTAGAAAACCCTGCCACCTATGTACTGTTCGCCGACAGTACGATCGACGAAGTGGATTTTCTGGCGACGATCGCGCAGCGAACGGGCTGCGGCCTTTTGCTCGACGTCAACAATGTGATGGTATCGGCTGTGAACCACCGGCTCGATGCTGCCACCTACATTGATCGCTTTCCGGCCGAGCTAGTAGGCGAGATTCACCTTGCCGGTTACGACGAAACAGTCGACGCCGCCGGCGAGCGGCTGCTGATTGATGCGCACGCGACGGAGGTGAAGAGCGACGTGATGACGCTCTACAAGCATACTCTCGCCCGCACCGGGGCACTCCCGACGCTGATTGAATGGGACAACAATGTTCCGGATTTCGCCACGCTGTATTCAGAGGCGAAACGCGCGGATGCTGTGCTCGCCGCCGAAACGTTTCGTCGTAGCGGGCGCCGGCCTCGGGCGGCGTGACGATGGATTTCGCCACCAGCCAAACCGCCTTCGCCGATGCGTTGCTGCGGGCCGACCGGCCAGTGCCGGACGGCATCATCGGCACCCGCGGCAAGCCCGACGCGGCGCGATTTGCCGTATACCGCAACAATGTGTTCGTCGGGCTGACAAAGGCGCTGGCGCAACGCTTTCCCGTAACGGAGAGTCTCGTTGGCCCGGGATTCTTCGTGGCCATGGCGCGGGCCTACGCCCAGGATCACAAGCCGGCCTCGCCGCTGATCATGGAATATGGCGACGACTTTCCGGACTTCGTTGCATTTTTCGAGCCCGCAAGGGCGCTTGCTTATCTGCCCGATGTGGCCCGGCTCGAAGCTGCCTGGACGGCCGCTTACCATGCCGCCGAATGCGTGCCTCTCGATATTGCGGCACTCAGAGCCGTCGCGCCCGAGATACTTTCGGACTTGCGGCTCGTCCGACACCCTTCAGCGCACCTGATCCAATCGAGATTTCCGGTTGGTTCGATCTGGAGCGCGCATCAGCAGGAGGTGGTTTCGCCGGTTTCCGATTGGCGCGGGCAATCGGTCTTGGTCGCCCGGCCAGATCTGTCCGTCAACGTTCATGTCCTACCGCCGCAGGATGCCGTCTTTGCAGCCTCCTTGTTCAACGCCGCCACCCTTGGCGAGGCGGCAGAGGCGGCATTTGCTGCTGCCCCCGGTTTCGATTTCGGAACGGCGCTCGTCGGTCTTGCCGGTCTCGGCGCGTTTAGCGCCATTCAACAGGATAAAGGAAACGACATATGAAAAACGAATTGGCCCCTTCCGACGGCTTTGCTGCTGCCTCCCTTATCACTCGCGCCGACGGCCTGCTCGCATCCGTTCCCCAATCGCTGCCGCTACTGGGACTGCGGTTTGCGCTTGCTATTCCCTTCTTTAAGTCAGGGCTGACAAAATGGGACGGCTTCCTGACGCTTTCATCGGGTGCAAAATATCTCTTCGAGCAGGAGTTCAAGCTCCATGTCTTCGGCAGGGAAATTCCCTACCCCTTTCCTCTGACGATGGCGACTGCAGCCGGAATCGCAGAACTGATTCTGCCAATTCTGTTGATCCTCGGCCTTACCACACGCTTCGCAGCTCTCGGTCTGCTGTTGATGACGGCGATTATCCAGCTCACCATCCCGGACGGCTGGGCCAACTTTCACTTGCCCTGGGCAGCAATGGCGCTGGCACTGGTCGTGTTCGGTGGAGGCAAGATCGCGGTCGATCCGTTTGTCATGTCGCGTCGCAAATGACCCACATTGGCAATAACGAGCGCCTGCAACCGCCTCAAAACAGAAAGAGCGACGCCAGAGACAGAATGAGCGCGGGGAACATGACGACGGTTCCGATCTTCAGAAACGTCCAGGCGCCGATGTGCAGGCCCTCGCGGCGGAGTGCAGACAACCACAAGATCGTCGCCAGCGACCCCGTCACCGACAGGTTGGGGCCAAGATCGACCCCGATGAGCACCGCGCCGGCGATTTTGTCGGAGACGCCGGCCGCCTGCACCACGCTTCCGGCCAGCAGGCCTGCCGGAAGATTGTTGACGAGGTTGCAGATCACGCCGACGAGCAGGCCCGTAATGCCGATCGCCTGAGACTGCGAGGCTGCGGCAAGCGAAGCGAGCTCGGCGGAGAGAAGGCCCGTCAGGCCGGTGCGACCGAGGGACTCGACGATGACGAAGAGGCCCGCCACCAGCGGCAGAACGCTCCAGCTGATGCCCTTGAAGGTCTCCGCCGGGCTTTCGCGCGTCAGCAGGAGCACGATTGCGGTGGTGATGATGCCGGCAACAAAGGTCGGTACGCCGAGGTCGACATGCATGGCCGACGCTGCGACAAGAACGATCGCCGTCAAAAGGATGCCCAATCCAGCCAGGCAGGCGCTGCGGGAGAGTGGCGGGCGCTGTGGGCTTGCCGCAAGCGTGTCTTCCGCCAGAGCGCGCCGCTGCGTCCAATAGAGGCAGACGAAAGTGGCGGCGATCGAAACGATCGACGGCAGCATGAATGTCGACAGCCAGCGCGATAAGGGCGGCATGTCGCCGCCGGCAAAAATCACCAGATTGGCGGGATTGGAGATCGGCAGAACGAAGCTTGCGGCGTTGGCAATGAAGGCGCAGATCAGAAGATAGGGCATCGGGTCCTTCACCCGCGCCGTCCGGCAGGCGGCATAGACGGCCGGCGTCAGCACCACGGCCGTCGCATCATTGGAAAGAAAGACCGTAACCACCACGCCGACCAAATAGACCAGCACGAAAAGCCGCCGGGGCGATCCTTCGGCGTAGGCTGTCGCGATGGCTGCGACCCAGTCGAACAGGCCCTCGCGCCGGGCCAGTTCGGACAGCAGCATCATGCCGATCAGAAAGAGGTAGACATCGCCACCCTTGGCGACGCCGGCGAGTGCGTCATGGGGGCCGACGAGGCGGAACGCGAGCAGGAGAAGGGCGCCGAAAACGGCCCAGATCGCTTCCGGCCATCGAAAGGGGCGGACAACGACCCCCATCGCAGTGAGGCCGGCGATTCCCCAGGTCATGGCATGTTCGGTCATTTACATCTTGTTCGGTTGGTGCGCGGCAGATCAGCCGGCGCGCGGGTGATGACAGGATCTATTGGAATTCGAATACATGTTTGTCCCGCCAGTGACAAATCCGTTGCATGTCGCTTCAGTCCTGATGCGAAGATCGCCCCGGATGCATACAGCGTCGCGCCGTCAGCCTGATATCGAATCCGATGAGGGCAGGTTGATTTCGGCGATCAATCCGCGCGGCGCGGCGTTTTCCAACTTCAGTGTTCCAAGATGGCTTTCGACGATATCCTTCACGATGGAGAGCCCCAAACCGAATCCGCCACGATCGTTACGCGCAGAATCCAGTTTGTAGAACGGCTCCAGGACCTCGGTTTGGAAGGGCGCAGGGATGCCGGGTCCGTCGTCTGTGACGCTGATGCTGACGGCCCGATCTGGTTTGACATGCAGTTCGACATTCACGTGCCGAGCAAATTTGGTGCCGTTGTCTATGAGATTGGCAATAGCGCGTTTCAGCGCGTGAGGTCTGCATGGATAGGCGAAGCGATCAGGTCCCTGGTAGGAAACTGAATAGCCCATATCGGCAAAATCGTTGCAGACGGTGTTTATAAGGCTCGGCAGGTCGGCTCTCAGCTGGTTTTCCTTCGAAGCGTCCTTCCTGAGGTAGACTAAGGTCTCATCGACCATCAGCGCCAAGGCGTCGATGTCAGCCAGCAATGCGGCGCGCAGGGGCGGTTCCGTCGAACGTTCAGCCCGGAGGCGCAGACGCGTCAGCGGTGTTCTCAGATCATGGCTGATGGCGCGCAACATGCGCGTGCGCGCTTCGATCATCCCGCGAACGCGGCTACGCATGTCATTTAACGACTTCGCGAGTGTGCGAACTTCCGGCGGCCCGATTTCATCGAAGGGGCGTTCCGGGCCTCTGTCAGGATCGAGATCACGCGCCGCCTCGGAAAATCGTTGAAGCGGCGAGGCGATCATGCGGCTGCCGTAGAGGGACAACAGAACGACCGGCACGAACATAGCCATGGTTGCGAGCAAATCGCTGATCTCGCGATCGGTTATGCGGGAGTCGGGCACGGCGGGCGGTGGCAGGAAGGCCAGAGCGCGACGCTGATCGATTCCAACAACCAGCACCGGCTGTCGGTCGCCGCCCCGGGCACGCAGCCGGGCTTCGATGCCCGGCGCAAGATTTTTTTGGATTTCGGAGCGAAAGTCGCCTTCCTCCGCCTCGAGTTCGGGGCCTTGCAGGTCCGCTGTGGAGACCTCTTCGACCTGAAGTCCGGTCCTTTTCGCAGCGTCCAGAACGGCGGCCTCTTGATCGGCGGTTTCGGCGGAGCGGATCATGTCGGTGACGAACTCGATGCGCATGGCAACGGCGCGCGCCTGTGAGACGCTTTCAGGCTCCTTGATCGTCAGGTTTTCGCTGATGATGCCGAGGATGGCGAAAACAACAACGGGCGCAACGGCAAGCAGGGCAATCTGCCGGTGGATGGAACCTGCAAAAAAACGCGCCAGCATCGTCAGCCTTTCTGATCGGCGCGGCAACAGCCGATAGCTGCCGGCCTCATTCGCCGCTCGCCTCGCTTCGCCAACCAGCAGACAGCCCGAAGCGGTGCGATCCCTGTCGCGATGGTAGCAAATGTCAGCCGGAATGATGTTTTTTTGTTAACGTTATGCGCGCGGACCCCTAATGCGACTCCGCCAGCGTCTGAACCCGCTCGAGAAAAGCGGCCCTGTCGAATAGCGCAGGCCGTTCGGATGACGCCGCGTCGATGTTGGGCAGCACAAAGGCTTGAATGTTGACCACAGGGAGATTGGAGAGGATCCGCACCTCGCCGATCTTCGAAGTAATGGTGACAATCACTTTGCAAAGGAAACCTTCCAGCGCGTGCTTGAGTTCCGGTAGCGTGCCTGCGCTCCTCACGCCGAAGCCCCTGCTCCGCAGCACTTCGCCGGCAAGATGTGATCCGCGCTGGTCCGGGATGTAGACAAGCACGTGAGGGGCGGGGTTTTTCCCGGTCATCAGTTAATTCCTCTTCGTAGGCCGCGCATGCACAGTAGGAATCTCATTCTGAAAGTGCGTTTCATTATATTAAGAGTTGTTTCTTCCGGGGCCGATGCGTCATCCCGGCACCTCTTTTCACGTCGCCAGACTGATCGGGCCGAATTCGGTCTAGCTCATGCGATGTGCGCCCTTCTGGGAGCGCCAGCTTACGGTTCTGCTATCGGCCTCGGAAACATCTCTTAACAAGACAAAATCCATCCCAAAACGGTTTGCCTGCAGGGTGCTGCCCGTCGAGGACAGCAATCCTCGGAAAAACACCCAGGAGCGAACTTTGTCTTTTATGAAAAAGAAAATAGGTTTGATGATTTTACCGACGCTGCTCATGCCCCTTTCAGCAGCAGGCAATGAGGCGTGGGCGGCGGATCGGGGCGAACTTGGCGCTGGCGAACCGGTTGCACCAACCAGCGAACGTCCCGGTGGTATTCGCGGCAAGCTTCACGACTGGAATGTCGTTATTGGAGCCGGAGCTGTGTACGGCCCGAAATTCGAGGGCTCGAAAGATTTCGAGGCCATGCCTGTCCCCTTCATTTCCGCAAGCTTTTTCAACGATTACGTCCATGTCGATCCTACCGGCCTGGAGATCGATATCTACAAGGTCGAGAATTTCAAAATCAGCGCCACGGGCGGCATGGAGTTCGGTCGGGACGAAGACGATAGCGATCATCTAAAGGGACTGGGCGATATCGATTCCGGTGCAAAAATCGGTGGTGTGATATCCTACGAACTCGGACCGATCGAGCTCAGTGCCGGGATCGACAAGATCATCGGCGGCAGCGATGGCGTCACGGGGACATTCGGTGCGGAATATTCCCACATGGTAGGCAAGTTCATCCTCTCCGCCGGCGCATCGGCCACCTGGGCGGACAAGAGCTACATGAAGTCCTATTTCGGCGTCACCCCCTTCCAGTCGGCAAGGTCCGGTCTTGAAGTTTACGATGCAGGCGCAGGCTTCAAGCGCATCGACCTTACCGCATCAGTCACCTATCTGGCATCCGAGCACTGGTTCATCCGCGGCCAGGCCGAACTGGGAATCCTCACCGGCGACGCGCGAAATAGCCCGGTGGTTCAGAAGGACACTCAGCCTTCAGTGATGATGTTTGTCGGCTACAAATTCTGACCTCAGGCGCGCCCAAGCGCCGGCGGGGGCCGATATGTCACGTCAGTTCCCGGCCGGCTGCTGCTTGCGGGGCGTGGCGGCAGGCGCTTCCTCGACGGAGTTATAATCGCTGGTCGAGCTATGCAATAAAACGATGCGCAAAACATTTTTCTGTTAGATAGGAACTGAAGCGGATGCTTTCCCAGAGTCAGGCGCCGGATATGAGTCATATCGCAGTCAATTCACCCATGCAGGCTTCGGTCCGCATCCTGATCGTCGAGGATGACCGCGATATTGCCGGCATGTTGATCGACCTCATGAAGGAAGCGGGCTATGCCGCCGAAGCGGTTGGCTCCGCGATGGAAATGGACCGCCTTCTGAAGAAGAAGGAGTTTCAGCTCATTGTCCTCGACGGCATGCTTCCGGGCGAGGACGGCTTCAGCGTTTGCCGGCGCATCAGATCGACCAACACGGTTCCGATCCTCATGCTGACGGCACTGACGAAGGAAGTCGACCGGGTGATCGGGCTTGAACTCGGTGCAGACGACTACGTCACGAAACCCTTCAACTCGAGGGAACTCTTGGCAAGGATCAGGGCGCTCTTGCGACGCTCTTCCTATTCAATGCAAGTCAAGCCCGTTCAGGAAGCCATGACCTTCGCCGGTTGGCGCATCGACCCCGTCACGCGCGAACTGACCGACAGCGATGGCGTTCATGTGTCGCTGACGACGGCAGAATTCGATGTCTTGCTGGTGTTCTGCCAAAATCCGCGGCAGGTCATGAACCGTCAGGAAATCCTTGCCCGCACGCATGCAGGTTCAGCCGGCCCGGTCGAACGCAGTATCGACGTTCATGTCAGCCGTGTCCGGCAAAAGATCGAGCCCGACTACAAGGAGCCGACTTTTATCAAGACGGTACGTCTGGGCGGTTATATCTTCACGCCTGAAGTTTCGCTGGCGCGGGGCTAGCAGAACCCCAGCTTGCGGGCGACGTTGCTGGGAGGCCCCAACGCATCCAGCCGGGCGATGTCGCAACCATCTTTGAAACCATGGCAACCGATAAAGAATGTTTTCACGTTGGCTGGCGTCCCGCGCGAGCCTGCCGACCGTAGCTGCGGCGATAACAACTCTTAACAAGTCAAAATCCAAGGCAATCGCGAATCCCTGTTAATGCGATCAGAAACGCGATCCGAAAGGGGTCGCGGAGCGACGCTTACGGCTGGCGGTGGTCTGCTCCTTTGAACCGTGGCCGAAGACAGGGCGACAACTTGATTCGACTGATGGCCATCCTGATCCTCGCCCCTCTGGCAGGCTGCATGGCGCCTGACCGGGTCAGCTACAGCCCGAAGGCGGCGGCCAACGCCAGCATCGAAGGATTTGGCGACATCCGTAGCTATGCGGACACTGGCCGGCAGGCGCCTGATGCGCGCGCCTGGTTTGCCATTCCGAGGCACAAGGATGTCAATTATCTGGTCCTGTCCGGCGGCGGAGCCGGAGGCGCCTTCAGCGTCGGAGTGCTCAAAGCTTGGTCGGACAGCAAAGAGCGCCCAAAATTCGACATGGTCAGCGGCGTCAGCACCGGCGCCCTGATCGCACCTCTGGCGTTCCTCGGCGAGGCCTATGACGACACGCTTGTCGATCTCTATACAAGCGGGGTCGCAAAGGAGTTGGTGGACGCAGATTTTCTGCCAAAGGCGCTGCTTGGTCCGAGTCTGCTGAGGCAGGAGCCGCTGCGTCGGATGGTCGAACGCCATCTTACGCAGGAGATCCTGGACAAAATCGCCGCCGAGCACCGTAAGGGCAGGCGCCTCCTCGTTCTGACCTCCAATCTCGATTCGCAGAGACCGGTTGTCTGGAACATGGGCGCCATCGCCGACAGCGCCCGGCCCGGTGCGCTGAAGCTCTTTCAGGACGTCATCATCGCCTCGGCGAGCATCCCCGGAATTTTTCCGGCCGTGCTTATCAAGGTCAAGGCAGGCGGCGAGGAATTTGAGGAGATGCACTCGGATGGCGGTTCATCATCCCAGATCCTGACAATCCCCGAGGGTTGGATGGTGAGCCCGCGCCAGGCGGCGTGGCCGAAGGGCCTCAAGCTGAACATGTATGTCATCGTCAACAACGCCCTCATGCCGGAGTTTTCGACGACGACAAACAACACGCTAGCTGTCATGGCCAGAGCGAGTGCCGCTCTGATCAAGTCACAGACGCGCAGCGCATTGGTCGCAACCTACGTCTATGCCCAGAAGAACGGCATCCGCTTTCGGGTCGCCGCGATCGATAGACAAATCCCCTACAGAATGACCGATCCTTTCAACACCAACTATATGCGCGCCGTCTACCACCTCGGCTACGCCGAGATGGCAAGCGGCAGGCTATGGAAAGACCGACCGGTCTTTGCCGATCTCGCCGCCGCGGAATCCGCTCAATCCTCGCGATAGCGGGCCAATTCTCATAGCTTCCAACGATAGGAGAACGAAATGTTACATTCCCGTGCAGGCCGGGCCGTCATTCGCCGCCATTCCCGTCCGGCCGCCTCGATCCTTGTGTCCTGGCTGGCGCTGTCGGTTGCCGCAGGCTGCGCCGCAGTACCGCTGGAAGAGGCGAACACGTTGGTTTCCTATGAAGGCCTGTCGTCGAACAATGGCAAGATCACCAAGGCGAAACTCAAGATCGAACCGGACGATCTCGCCGCGGCCAAGACAATCTACATAGAGCCGGCCACGGTTTCCCCAAACGCCGGGGCTTCCATCAGGAAGCCTTCGGAGGCGGCTCTCGTAGCCAACGTCATCAGCCGTGCTATTTGTGTGGGCGTCAGCGACCGTTTTCAGGTCGTAGACCGCAGGGAAAACGCGGACGTCATCATTCACGCCACCGTCACCCGCATTGTGCCGACAAATGCTGCCCTGGCTGGCGTATCGACCGCGACGTCACTCGGCGCGTCCCTGGTTGTTCCGGTTCCCTTGCCGCGGCTGCCGGTTGGCCTCGGAGGCCTGGCCGTCGAGGCCGAAGCGACGACCAGAGGCGGCAAGCAAGTGGGCGCGATGGTCTGGGCCAAAGGCGCCAATTCCATCACCACCAGCGCACGCATGTCGCAGGTCGGGGATGCCTATTCACTCGCCTCGAGCTTCGGCAGCGATTTCTCCAAGATGCTTGTCAGCGGCAAGACACCTTATAAGGGACTGCTCAAGTTCCCGTCTGCTCAGAAGATCAGGTCGAGCCTCGGGGGAAGGCCGAAATACCCCGCCTGCGAGCGCTTCGGCCGGTCGCCTGGCGTCAAGGATTTCGCCGCCTCTCAAATCGGCCTGCCGCCGTCCTGGACGGACAAGCAGCCGGCGGTCGTCGGCCAATGGTCACCATGACCGGGATCGACGATCAAACCCGGTAAGCGGGTGTCTTGCGCTGCTCGACATATAAGGCAGGGGCGATCTGAATCTCTTTCAATCCATCACCGCCGGCACCCGAAGTGTCGGCGGTTTTGTCATGGCCGCTCGGCCCGGCTCAAAACGCCGTCGGTCTTTTGCACGGCGTTCTCTTGGCGGCCTGTCGCTGAAGAGTCCGAGAGCTTCACCTTGCGAGGCTGATTCTTCCGCCGTGCCTCCGGTCGTTCGAAATACTCTCTTGATCGTCCGTAGTCGGAGCCTCGGGATGCGTCGCCGCGGCAATTCGCCTGAGGAAGAGGAGGAAATCGTCGACAAAGGTGAAAATGACCGGAATAACAAGGAGGCTAAGAACAGTTGAGGTCATCAGGCCGCCAATGACGACGATTGCCATCGGCTGCCGGAAGTTCGCATCGCCACCGCTGAGACTGAGGGCCACAGGCAGCATGCCGCCTCCCATGGCCATCGTCGTCATGACGATAGGGCGCGACCGCTTCTTGCAGGCTTCCACCAGGGCATCCAAGCGAGAGGCGCCTGTACGTCGGGACATGATCGCATATTCGACCAGCAGAATGGAGTTCTTCGTCACCACGCCCATCAGCATCAGCAAACCAATCACGACGGGCATGGAGAAGCTCGTTCCCGTCAGCACGAGGGGCAGAAGGGCGCCGCCCAGCGACAGGGGAAGCGCCATGAGAATCGTTACCGGCTGGAGGAAGTCGTGAAAGAGCAAGACCAACACGGCGTAGATGCAGAAGATGCCGACCGCCATGGCGATGCCGAAGCTGTCGAAGAGATCGGATCGGCGCTCGAGTTCGCCCTGTTCGATAAGCATTACCCCGGGGGGAAGGCCACGGAGTGCAGGAAGGGCTTGGGCCTCGCGGTAGACCTCGCCGAGGACGCGGCCGTTGAGCTCGACCGAAATCATGATGTTGCGCGACCGGTCGATCCGACTGATCTCTGACGGGCTGCTTCCGACAGTGATGTCGGCAACCGAACCCAAGTCGACGCTGCCTCTGCTGCCGGCAACGCGCAGATTGGCAAAGTCTTCGAGCGTCTTGCGGTTGCTCGGGTCAAAACGCACGCGGATGTCGAGCTGGCGCTGTGGCAGGTTGAGCTGAGCGAGGGCGGAGGAGTAATCGCCGCCGGTTGAGACGCGGACAGCTTCGGATATCGCGTCCGTCGTTACGCCGAGGGCGGCGGCCCGATCGGGATCCGGGACGATCTGAATTTCGGGGGCCTGAAGCGAAGCGCTTGATGTCACCGCCCCAATGCCTCGCAGCGTTCGAAGCTGTTCTTCCAGCGCACCGGCCGCCTCGTCGAGTGCGCCGGCGTCGTCGCTCGCCATGGTAATGTCCAGTCTGGTGCCATTGCCGCCCAATCCCACCTGAATGCGGGCCCCGGGAAGAACGGCAAGCGCCCGCCGGATGTCGCTCTCTATGTCGAGCTGGGAACGTTTTCGTTGGCTGACTTTTTTCAGGTCCACTATGAGAGATGCGCTTGCGGTATCGGCTGTCGTCGTGGAATCTAGGAGATCGCCCGATGAAACCGTCCCGACGGTCGAGAACACATGTGTGACCTCGGGCAGATGGGAGATGAGTTGGGCGGCCCTGCGGGCCACCGCATCCGTTTCTTCGATCGGTGTTCCGGGTTGTAGTGTAATTGTAACCTGCGTCTGCGCATCGTCCGAAGCCGGCAGGAAACCCGAGTTAAGGAGGGGGATCGTCGCCAGCGAGAGACCGAGGAATACAAGCACGCAGATCGTCGTCAGCAGGCGATGCGTCAGGCAGGTTTTCACGAGCGCAATGTAGCCCCGCATGATCCGCCCATCCTTCGCCTCCACAGCAGGTATCTTCATGACGTATGCGGCCATCATCGGCGTCAAAAGCCGCGCAACCAGGAGGGAGGCAAGAACAGCAACCGACGCCGTCACCCCAAACTGCCGGAAGATGAGCCCCGGAATGCCGCTCATGAATGCGGTCGGCAGGAAGACGGCGACGAGCGTCAAAGTCGTGGCGACAACCGCAAGGCCGATTTCGTCCGCAGCCTCGAGGGCCGAGCTCCTTGCCGATTTTCCCGTCTGCATGTGGCGCGCAATGTTTTCGATTTCGACGATCGCGTCATCGACGAGGATGCCAACCACCAGCGAAAGCGCCAGCAGCGTCACTGTGTTGAGGCTGAAATCGGCGACATACATGACGGCGAACGTCGGAATGACGGACAGCGGAAGCGCAATTGCTGACAGGAATGTTGCGCGCCAGTCCCGGAGGAAGAGCCAGACCACGACGATCGCCAGAATAGCCCCTTCATAAAGCATCTGCATCGACCCGTCATAATTCTCGATGGTCGGGCCAACTGTGCTATAGGCTTTGACGATCTCGACATCGGGATTGGCCTTGGCCAAATCCTTTGCCGCGGCTTCGATCGCTGCAGCGACAGCCGTGTCGGAAAAGCCGTTCGAGCGTTTGATCTCGACGGCGATCGCCGGCTTTCCGTCGAGATAGGCGATAGACGAGCGGTCAGCAAAGCTGTCCGTTACCGTCCCGATCTCGTCAAGCCGTACCATTTTTCCACTCGGGAGCGGAATTGCAAGCGCCTTAAGCTCCGCAATCGAGGAAACCGCCCCGTTCGTTCGGATCGTCTGCTTGGTCCCTCCGATCTCGCCTCGTCCACCCGATGTGTCGGTTTGCACCGACCGCAAACTTGAGGATATGGTCGTCGCGCTGACATTAAGCGAGCTCAACAGTTGCGGCTCGAGATCGATATGGATCTCGCGATCGACGCCGCCGATGCGGTTGACCTTGCCGACGCCTGCAACGGCAAGCAAGGCTTTCGTCATGTCGTTGTCGACGAACCAGGAAAGCTCGGTCGGGTCGAGCCGGGTGGAGCGCACGGCAAAGGCGATCAGCGCCGAGCCTTGGATGACAGTTCTCGTGACGCTCGGTGGCTGCATCGCGGACGGCAGGTCGCCGCCGGTGCTGTCGACGGCATTACGCACCTCATTCAGTGCTTCCTCGCCGTCCTTGCCGATCTGGAAGGACACGCTGATGACGACGGTGCCCCCGGTGATCTTTGTCGTGATGTGCTCCAGGAGGCTGAGGGAGGCGAGTTTGTCCTCGATCTTGCGGGCGACTTCGGTTTCCAGTTGGGCCGGTGCAGCGCCCTCGAGCGTGGCGTGGATCTGAACCGTCGGAAGATCCATGTCCGGAAAGCTCTGAACCGAGAGCCGCTCGAAAGCGATAAGCCCAGTGGCGGTCAGCAGCATGAAAAGCAGGATGGAGGGAACAGGGTTGCGGATGGACCATGCGGAGAAATTCATCGTGCTTTTCCTTCCACGCGCACGATGGCGCCGTCCGAAAGGAAGGCGCCTCCCATCTTCACGACCATCGCAGAACGCGTGAGGCCGGAGATTATCTCTACTTCGCCCTCGTTGCGGCGCCCGGTTTCCACGCGGATGCGCCTGACGCGCTCTTCGGCATCGATCGTAAACAGATAATCGATGCCATCGCGCGAAACCAGCGCTGTTTCCGGCACGGTGAGGGCGGGTGCGACCCTGAGCTTTATTTGCCCGGTCGCATAGAAGCCGATCGGCGGCCGAGAGCCCGCCGCCAGCGAGACGTAGACTAGCGTTCTGCCTGTATCAGTGCTGACGGTCGGCGCTACGAGGCGAACCGTTCCGGTCAGCCGCTGGCCGCGGGGCCCATCGATGGTTGCTGGCATGCCTTCTTTGATAAGGGGGCTGTATCGTGTCGACACCTCGGCCTGCCACTCGATACGCTGTTGGCGTACGAGGCGGAATAGCTCCGTGCCCGATGTGACGACGGCGCCGAGTTGGGCGGAACGAGAGGTGATGAGGCCATCGTCCACTGCCACGATGGTCGTTTGGGAAAGCCTGATCTTCTGACTCTCAACCAAAGCCTCGGCGGATTCGATACCCGCCATCGCTGTTTGCTCGGTGCTCAGATATTCGATGATCTTCTCATCGGAGAGAACGCCGCTGCCCTTCATCTTCCGTGCGCGCTCGGCATTGCCCCTGGCCTTGGCAAGATCGACTTTGGCAGTCGCCAAGAGGGCTTCCTCCTTTCGCAGATCGGCGCGCACGATATCGTCGGTGAGCCGAGCGAGCACCTGACCCTTCGTTACGACAGACCCAATATCGACGAATACATCGGTGATGCGCAGGCCGCTGATCTCAGCTGCACTGATGGCTTCGTGCCAAGGCTTCAGCCAACCGCCGGCGAGAACCGTCTCCGGCCATTCTCGTTCCACGGGCGCCTCGGCGGTAACGGTCAATGCCGCCCCGCCCGCTTGCGCGAACGTCGCTCCCCGGCCGGCAAGCAATGCAAAGAGAACAAGGCCGATGGCTAAAGGGAGACGTTGCGTCAAAGCGGAGTCCTTTCATGATACGCTTGTAGCGGATACACGGACTGCGCCCGCATGGCCGAGGCAGGCGCGACGAGTTGTCGTCGCCCGGTGCGGCCGTGGGGCCGTCTTTGTCCGTCCGGATGTAGCGGATCGCTCGCTCGGTGCGGTCAAAGATCGGCAAAGTTCGATTAAGTTAGGTTAAGCTGGCCGCCCACGCCGGCTCCGACATGCCGTACAGCGAAGCTTTCCCGTTGTCGCCCGGCTTAACAAATCAAAACATAACTGGTGATGACAAGGGCGGCTCTATTGAAGATGATCCAGCCACATCGCCTTGCTTTGCGATCCAGTTCCGGTTCGAGGTGAATGACGTCAGATGGCAATCGCAGTGCAATATTCGACACAGACGGGCATCGGCTTCGTGACAGCCGTTCAGGACAGTCCGCTTTGTAACAAAGAGGCCAGTTAGCGATCAGATGCATCTTCGATGTTATTGGCTCGTGGGCTGCCGCTCACGGGAAATGGCACGCCGTTGCTTGCGCCAAGCACTCCTCCCAGCATGCAACATTAGCCGCCGGCGCGCCGGCCGCGTCGATTGAAGGATATGCACATGGTTGCTTGGCTTGCCCGACGACCGCTTGGATCGATGAAAACCAACCTTGCCGCCGGCCAGATCGCTGCGGCAAATTCGCTGCGGGACAAATGGGCTCAACGCAGCCAATTGTCGAGACGGTGTCACACTGCCTGCGCGCGATCAGCAGTTGCCATCGCCGTTCTCGCAAGTTCTGCGGTTGCCGCTCTCGCATTGCTCCCTCTCGAGAGCGACGCGCCAGACGAACGGCACCGCGCAGGATCGGCCGGAGAGGGCGCGACCTACCGCCAGCTCGCGCTCTTCGGAGAGGTTTTCGAGCAGGTCCGCAACCGTCATGTTGGCGCGCCCGAAGATCGGAAGCTCATCGGTGCCGCCATCGAGGGCATGTTCACGGGGCTTGACGCGCATTCATCTTATCTCCCACCGGAACGTTTCGACGAGATGCGCCGGCAGGATGCCGGCAGGTTTGGCGGATTGGGGATTGAAGCGACCGTGGAAGATGGCATGGTCAAGGTGACGGCTCTGCTGGAAGACACGCCGGCCGAGCGAGCCGGCATCAGGGCGAACGACCGGATCGTTGAGGTTGACGGCCAGCCCACATCAGGAATGAGGCTGGAACAGATGGCGGCGTTATTTGTCGGCGAGGTGGGCAGCATCGCCGAGCTGGCGATCCTTCGCGAAGGGATCGCCGGCCTGATCAGGCTGAAGCTCACGCGCGCAATCATAACTTTGGGGACGCCACGCTTGACTTACGAGCAGTCCGTTCCGGTCATCCGGCTGGCGTCTTTTTCCGAACAAACCTATGACGGGATGGAGCGAGTGATCCGCGCCGCCGTTTCCGATACCCGGCGGCCGCCCGCCGGCATCATCCTCGACTTGCGCAACAATGGCGGCGGTCCCCTCGATCAGGCTTGGCGGGTTGCCGACGCATTTCTGGCGCGAGGAGCGATCTTTTATTCCCGCGGACGAGATCAGCGGATCAGCCGCTATCCGGCCCATCCCGACGGGGTAGACGCGCTCATTGCTGCGGTACCGGTGATCGTCCTCGTCAATGGCGGCACGGCCTCTGCCGCAGAGATCGTTGCCGGCGCCCTTCAGGATCACCGTCGAGCAACTCTCGTAGGCACCCGGACATTCGGCAAGGGGGTCGTTCAGACGATCGTCGCGCTCGGCGGGCACGCCGGAATGAGCCTCACCACGGCACACGTCTACAGGCCATCCAACCGGTCCATCCAGGCATTGGGGATCGTGCCCGGTATCGAGATAGTGCAGAGAGTTCCCCAGGCCTTCGCCGGCGTCGCCACTATTGCCGGTGAAGCTGGCCTTGCACGGCATCTGCGTGGTGAGCAGGGTGAGGCGACTTTCACCTCCTCAATCTATGTCCCTGCCGATCGTGCTGATGATGAACAGCTTCAATACGCGGTAAAGCTTGTATTGGGGCAGGTCCATCACCAGGCCTACCCGGCCGATCCCGATCAGGCTCGACACCTGGAACAGCGGCGTCGCTGAAATGCCGGGCTTCTCAGCTGATAGACTCGGCCGAATAGTCGCCAGTACGACGAACTGACGGCGCATCGGGGGCCGGGAGAATCGTCAGGAAAACAACCCATCCGCATGCCTCGAACAAAGCCATCAAGGGAAAGGGAATCTCCATGTCCGCCGCCCGCTTGCTACGAACCCGTTTTATTGGAGCCGCTCTTATCCCATCGGTCGCCATCCTGGCCGCTCTTTCTGTCGAACCTGCCGCAGCCGACGAACCTCTGGCCAACGTCATCGCTGACGGCAAGCCATGGGAAATGATCGTCGTGAAACGGCGTGCTTCCAATATACTCGTATTCCGGCCGGACGGCGGCGGCACGATCAGCGATAGCCTGGCGAGCATCCATCCCACATGGAGAGCTGTCGCTGATGGGATTTGTATTACGCCCAAACCTGGTGATGCCGAGAGGTGCCTTGATCTGGTGCGGACGAAGGACGGTATTGCCGCTTCGCAGAACGGCAGGACCATTTGGGTGCTGAAGCGATGATGCTGGCGTCACGTTCATGCGGGCGCGACGCCGGGCGTGTCGAGCAGCGGTCACTCGCCCGGGCATGGGCTCGTGTCGCCCCGGGACCGCTTGATTGCCGCTATCCGATGCTTCGCAGGATGACCGGCTGCGAGCTGGAAAAGCTGCCTAAGGTGACGATGGCGATATAGCACCACTGCAGCATTGTAAGTGCGTCGGCTGTGTACGACAGCAGATAGCCGGCGGTGGTGCTGTGCCTCCGGCGGGCCCTTCGCCGGTGCGCTGCTATGGAGGCAAGACACGCCGGCAGAGAGAGTGCGGAAAGAACGGCGTACTGTGTCGAGGTCCCGCCGATGAGAACCAACACAAGGGCGCAAAGGCCGAAATTGATCATCCCTGTAGCCGGAATGCCGCGAGGTAATCTCGGGGTCATCATCAGGTTTCCTGTTGAGCGGAAGCGACTTAGACACAGGTCGTCGTAAAGGTGGATCAAGTAATGTTAAGAGATATCATGCACACAAGGGAACAATCCAAAACGCGACTGGTTTAACTTGATCCGTGTCCGCCGGCGGAGGCGACGATGTGGGCAGTTCTGATCGGTGCCGCTCTTATCATTGGCGGCCTTCTTTTTCTCTTGCGGCCGACGCTTCGTCGAAAGCCGAGTGATCCACACCGGATGCCGCAAGGCGGGGCTACGCTGGAACCGCGGCAACAGGGCCTGAGGTTCCTTGGATTATCGCGGAATTGGCCGGCGCTTGTTATCATCGCCGTCGGCGCGTTTCTCATGGCCTTTGGGAGCTTCTGGTGACAGAGGCGATCCTTGTAGCTCCGCTCGCGGCCCCCTCTCCGATCGGGAATTGGTATCATGCCGCACGCAGGCTGCCGTCGTTTCTCGTCGGGAAGCACGAGCCCGGAAGGTGAGCGGCTCGGTTGCTGCTGCCCATGATAAGAAGTTCACGCGGACCTCTTGAGAAGGCCTCCAGCCAAAGCGCCGAAGGCCTCGACCGCCTTCGGCAGCACATCCTGCGGGTCGTCACTGGCTGCAATCCAGAGTGCGGCATTGAGCGCCGCGCCATTGAGCAGGCGGGCGGCTGCCTCGGCGTCGACCGGCTTGAGCACCCCCAGTGCGGTCAGGCGCTCCACCGTCTGTCGGGTTACCTGAAGGCAACTGCTCTGGCTCGGCCATTGCGTCGGATCACCCAACACGGCAGGTCCATCGAGCAGCACGATGCGCTGGACCTCCGGATCAAGCGCCATTTCGATATAGGCCGCGCCCTCGGCCAGAAGACCTTGCCAATCGTCGCCCGCCTGCGCGCCGATCTCCTGGGCGCGCGAAGCCATTTCGGTGTCGATCTGATCGACAACTGCCGCAAGTAGCCCGCGCTTGTCACCGAAGTTGTGGTAGAGCGCGCCGCGCGTCAGGCCGGCCTGGGCGGTCAGTTCGTCCATCGACGCGGCCGCATATCCCTTCTCGGCAAAGGCCTTGCGCGCGGCCGCGATCAGCTTGAGCCGATTTTCCTCCATTGTCTCGACGCGTCGTTTTGCCATCTCTTCTCCAAAATTTCATATACGCGACGTATATTAACTTGACATACGGCTCGTATTCGAGCTATTTCACATACGCACCGTATACCAGATGGTGCGGCATTCTGTGAAGGCTCGTAATGACCAGCGGCTTTCAGTGTCCCAATCAATGATGAGGAACATCAATGACCCGTCGCGAAGCAATCTTTCCCGCCAGCAGGCATGCTCTGTACGAGGAACACGGCTATTCGGCCGCCATCCGATCCGGTGATCTTCTGTTCGTGTCCGGCCAGGTCGGCAGCCGTCCCGATGGAACGCCGGAGCCCGACTTCGAACGCCAGGTCGACCTGGCGTTCGAAAACCTGAAGGCGACGCTGGACGCCGCGGGTTGCACGTTTGAGGATCTGGTTGATGTGACGACGTTCCACACCGAGCCCGAAAACCAGTTCGAAACGATCATGGCCGCCAAGCAGAAGATTTTCAGCAAGCCGCCCTATCCGAACTGGACCGCGATCGGCGTGAATTGGCTGGCAGGCTTCGATTTCGAGATCAAGGTGATCGCCCGCATCCCTTCATGATGCCTGACAGGTCGACGCAAAGCTCGGTCTTCCGGAAGCACTCACCTTGATCGGGCAAGGTCGCTCTCTCTACTGGGCGAAAAGTTCCGGGATCATCGCGCGGGCCCGATCGCGCAGATCTTTCGCTTCCTGCTCGCCGATAAAGCGGTAAGGCCAACGCAGCCTGGTGCTGACAGGACCCCAGTTGCCGATCGCCGCGAGCAGTTTGTCGAGCGCTGCATTGGAATAGCCGTGGTCACGTCGAAACGGGACGACGTGGCTGTCCATAAAGGCGCAGATCCGGCCTTCGATCTCCAGCGCCGCGTCGATGTCGGCCTGCATCAGCTCTGTCCAGGCTTGGGCACCATGGGGACTGAGACAGGCGACGTTGGAAAACGCGCCGGCAGCGACGCCGTGTTTGATTCCGGTGGCGAGGTGATGGCCGGGAATGAATAGGGAAAATTCGCTGAGATATGCGCGCGCCTGTGCATACCAGGCATCGTCGCCATCGGCGATCTTCATCCCGACCACTGACGGGCAGGGGCCGCAAACCTCGCTGAGCTCGGCTGGCGACAGGACACGTTTCGCATGCGGCGGATTGTAAAGGACGAGCGGGGTCCCGTCGGCGGCCTCTGACGCCCGGTGCAGGAAGTCGACGGCTTCGAGATTGGTGAGCGGCCACCAGTCGGGCAGGATCACCTGGATTGCCAATGGCTTATGTGCAGCGGCGCGGCGCAGGCGATCGAGCGTGATGATCGGATTGGGCTGGCAGGCGCCGATGACGAAGGGCATTGCGGCGGCCCGGCAACGCGACGCCAGCACCTCCTGGATTCGCTCGTACTCCGCTTCCGTCTGATTGTGAAATTCACCCGCAGTGCCATTCGAATAGATGCCGTCGACCTTGGCGGCGATCAGTATGTCGATTTCCTCGCCGAGCTTTTCGAAATCGATGCTGTCGTCCTCCGCGATCGGCAGGAGCAGGCTTGCCCAGTTGCCCGCGATAGGATGGCGGCGGGTTTTTATGCTCATCTCACTTCCTTCAGTCGAGGTCATCGCGGATGCAGGCCTTGAAATGCCCCGGCGTCATTTCGCGCAGCGCCGGCACGGCCTCGCCGCAGGCCGATAGCGCCTTCGGACAGCGCGTGCGAAAGACGCAACCGCTCGGCGGATCGGCCGGGCTCGGAATATCGCCCTTCAAGATCTGGCGGTCGCGCGGCGCATCGAGATCGGGCGAGGGGATCGCCGAGAGCAGCGCTCGCGTGTAGGGATGCAGCGGCCTGGCATAAAGCGCAGCACTTGGCGCGATTTCCATGATCCGGCCGAGATAGAGGACGATCACCCGGTCGCAGATATATTCGACCACTGCGAGATCGTGACTGATGAACAGCATGGTCAGGCCAAGTCGCTGCTGCAGGTCACGCAGAAGATTGATCACCTGCGCCTGGATCGAGACATCGAGTGCGGAGACCGGCTCGTCGGCGACGATGAATTCCGGCGCGAGCGTCAGCGCCCGGGCGATGCCGATCCGCTGCCGCTGGCCGCCCGAGAACTCGTGGGCGTAACGATTGACGGCGTCCGGCGGCAGATCGACCTGTTCGAGCGCGGCGCGGGCGCGTTCCAATCTCTCTTTTGCCGTGCCAAGGCCTTGGATCTCCAGTCCCTCGGTGAGGATTTCGCCGATCGTCATGCGCGGCGAAAGGCTCGCGAACGGGTCCTGAAAAATATATTGCATCCGCGGTCGCAGGCGCCGCATTGCCGATGAAGACAGGCTGGTGAGTTCGGTGCCGTCGAAGCGGACGCTGCCGGCGGAGGGTTCGATAAGGCGCAGCACCGATCGCCCGATCGTGGTCTTGCCGCTGCCGGATTCGCCGACCAGCCCGACCACCTCGCCTTTGCCGATATCGAAGGAAATGGCCTGCAGGATGGTCAGCCTGGCGCCGCGGGACGTATAGTCTTTTCCGAGGTCGCGGACCGAGAGAAGGGGCTCGCTCATCTGATCTCCTGCCAGCGAATGCAGCGGCTCTTGTGGCGCGGATTGACATCGGCCAACGGCGGCACCGCCGCGCGACAGGCGTCGACGGCAAATTGGCAGCGCGGCTGGAAAGCGCAGCCGGCCGGGATGTGCATCAGACTCGGCACGACGCCCGGAATGGCCGCCAGCCTTTCGCCCGCCTGCTTCATCCGGCTTGCATCACCGGGTTTCGGCATCGATGCCAGCAGGCCGATCGTATAGGGATGTCGCGGATTGCGGAAAACCTCGGCCACCGGCCCCGTCTCGACGATCCGGCCGGCATACATGACCGCCACCCGATGCGCGATTTCGGCGACGACGCCGAGATTATGGGTGACGAAGAGCATGGCCATGCCGCGTTCACGCTGCAGTCTCTGCAGCAGGGCCAGAACCTGCGCCTGGATGGTGACGTCGAGCGCCGTCGTCGGCTCGTCGGCGATCAGCAGCGTCGGGTCGCAGGCGAGAGCCATGGCGATCGTGGCGCGCTGGCGCATGCCGCCGGATAATTCGTGCGGATATTGACCGGCACGGCGCCTGGCATCGGGAATGCCGACGCTGTCGAGAAGCGAGACGGCCGCATCCATGGCGGCTTTCCGGTTCGCCCCGCGATGAATGCGGATCGGCTCCGAGATCTGGTCGCCGATGGTGTAGACCGGGTTGAGACTCGACATCGGCTCCTGGAAGACCATGCCGATATCATTGCCGCGAATGGCGCGCATTTCCTGCTCGGGAAGCGAGACAAGATTGCTGACGGTACCATCCTTGCGCTTCAGATCGATGCTGCCGGCGGCGAGGGCACCGATATTGCGGGTCAGCAGCCGCATGACCGAAAGGCTGGTCACCGATTTGCCCGAGCCGGACTCGCCGACGAGCGCCAGCGTCTCGCTGGCAGCCACGCTCAGATCGACGCCGTTGATCGCCGTCACCTCGCCCGAGCGGATGCGGAAGACGGTCCGCAGCCCCTTGATGTCGAGAATGGTGTCGGCGCTCTGTGGCATGGCATCCATCAGGCAAGCAGGCCGGTGGCGCGCAGGATTTGGTCGATCCTTGCAGTTTCGGCCTCGTCGAGAGCCGCACGCGGTCGCGGCATCAGCGCTGTATCGATGATGCCGAGGCTTTTCATCGCCGCCTTGAAGGCGCCGATACCGGCAGCGCCGCCGCTGACCCGGCCCGCTCCGACCCAGACGATTTCGAAGAGCCGGCAGAGCCGCTCCTGTTCCTTGCGGGCCGCGACCCAGTCGCCGCGCTGAGCGGCATTCCAGAGCCTGACGTAACCGTGCGGATCGACATTGGCGATGCCGGGCACCACGCCATGGGCGCCCATCTGCAGCGCCGTGTCGACGACGATTTCGGAGCCGGTCATCAGGAAGACGTCCTTGTTGTCGACGAGATCGAGCAGCACGTAGCGGAAATTGCCGTCATCGCCGCTTGAGTCCTTGATGCCGATGATGGTTCCCTCCTTTGCCAGCGTCACGCTGGTCTGGCGCTGCAGTTTCACATGCACGCAGACGGGAATGTCATAGGCGATCAGCGGCACGTCGACGGCATCGCGGATGTAGCGGAAGTGATCGATGGTTTCGGCCTGGCTGGTCACCGTATAGAACGGCGCCGTGACGACCACCGCGTCGGCGCCGGCCGATCTGGCGATCCTGGCATGGTTGATGACCCGGTCGGTCGTCGGATCGATGACGCCGACGATCAGCGGTACGCGGCCGTTGATGACCTTGGCCGAATGCTCGATAATCTCCTGCCGGGTTTGTTCGTCGTGGAAGATCACCTCGCTGGTCGAGCCGAGCACGAACAGGCCATGGCATCCCGCCTCGATCAGGTTTTCCAGCACCCGCGTGTAGGACCGGTAATCGACGGTGTAATCCTTGTTAAGCGGGGTTATGACTGGAGGTACGACACCCTTGAATTTGCTCATTTTCGCTTTCTTTCGATCGTCAGTTTAATTCGGCGCGAGGGTCGAAGGCATCGCGAAGACCATCGCCAATGAAGTTGATTGCAAGGACGGCAAGCACCAGAAAGCCGCCGGGAAACAGCCACTGCCAGGGATACTGCTCGAGCACGGCGGTGGAGCGGGCGGCATTCAGCATGTTGCCCCAGCTTGCCGCCGGCGGCGCAATGCCGAGCCCGAGGAAGGAAAGGCCGGCCTCGAGCAGAATGGCGTTGGCGATCTGCAGCGTCGCGAAGACGACCAGGATGTCGATCGAGTTCGGCAGGCCGTGACGGAAAAGCAGGTGCGGCAGACCCGCTCCCATGCCCCTTGCCGCCGTCACGAAGTCACGCTCGCGAAGTTCCAGCAGCCGCGCGCGCACCATGCGCGCCAGCAGCGGCCAGGAGAGCAGCGAGATGACGAAGACCGTCGGCCAGATGCCGGTGCCGGCGATCGAGGCGAGCACCAGCAGGAAGATGACCGGCGGCAGCGTCATGACGAGATCGACGAAACGCATGGTGACGGCATCCGCAAAGCGGCCGGCAAGCGCCGAGACCGCGCCGACCATGAAACCGATGACGGCGGAAATGACGGTCGAGGTGAGGGCCACCAAAAGCGAGATCCGGCCGCCGTCCATGACCCGGGCAAAGATGTCGCGGCCGACGCCATCGGTGCCGAACCAGTGTCTCGGTCCCGGCTGCGCATTCATCGCCAGCAGATCGATGTCGTTGGGTTTGAAGCTCCACCACAGCGGATAGGAAAGGATCGCCACGACCACCAGCGCGATCATGCACACGCCGGCGAAGGCGGCCCGATTGAGCAGGAAGCGATGCAGGGAGCGTGCGATCGGGCCCGGACTGCGGGCAGGGTTTCGTGCCGGCATCGCTCAGCCCATCTTGATCCGCGGATCGACCAGCGCATAGGCGAGATCGGTCAGAAGGTTGACGGCGATGACGCAGGCGCCGATCACGAGCGTCGAACCCATGATAACAGGATAGTCGCGGCCTTCCACCGCATCGACCATCAGCAGGCCCATGCCGGGCCAGTTGAAGACGCTTTCGATGAAGATCGCGCCGCCGATGGCAAGGCCGATGGTCGAGCCGATCAGGGTGATGACGGGAAGCAGCGCATTGCGCAGCGCATGCTTGGTAATGACCCAGAATTCGAAGACGCCCTTGGCGCGCGCCGTGCGCACATAGTCCTGGTTCAGGACCTCGAGCATGGAAGCGCGCATGTAACGCATGATCAGTGCTGTCTGCGCCACGGCCAGCAATGTCGCGGGCAGGATGAGGTGATGGAGGAGGTCGGCGACGGAAAATTCCCGGCCGGGCGTCAGCATGCCGCCGGAGGGCATCCAGCGGAAATAGACCGAAAACAGATAAAGGCCGACCAGGGCGCTCAGAAAGGGCGGACTGGAAATGCCGGTGACGGCAAAGACCGACAAGGACAGGTCGGCGATCGAGTTGCGGCGAACAGCGCTGACGATGCCGGTCGCAATACCGGCGATGATTGCGATCGCGATCGCCGATCCCATCAAGAGGACCGTCGGCCCGACGCGCGAGAGCACGAGACCGAGCACCGGCTGGTCGGGCCGTTTGATCGAATAACCGAGATTTCCCGTCAGCGCTTGCCCCAGCCAGGCGACATACTGCAGCGGCAGCGGCTGATCGAGGCCGAGTGTGACGCGCAGTTCGGCAAGATCCGACGATGACATCGGCACATTGGGGTCGATATAGGCGTCAATCGGATCGCCAGGGGTAAGGCGCAGCATGACGAAGATCAGCACGCTCAGGGCAAGCAGCATGCCCACGCCGATCAGCAGGCGCCGGAGACTGTATCTCAGCATGAAAAACCCGTTCCTGTGCGGGCGGACAGGTTCGCCGACCTGGCCGCCCTTTGCGTCTCAGGATGTGCTACGCCCTATTCGGCGATCGCCCATTTTTCCGGATGCGCCTGGTAAGGGCCGCCGCCGGGGGCCGGCGTCCAGACGAAGTCCTTCAGTTTGGAGGAGGCGACGCCATAACGTTTCGCCACCCAGAGCGGACCCCAGGGCAGTTCCTTGTTCATCACCTTGCAGACCTCCTGGTAGCGGGCCTCGCGCTTTGCGGCATCCGTCTCGCCGAGCGCCGCATCGAGAGCGGCGGTCAGCACCGGCATGCGCACGCGGGCGACGTTCGGGCCGGCCGGCGGGATCTGCTTCTCGTTGAGGCCGACATTGATGCTGCCCGGGTCAGGGCCGTTCTGCAGGCCGGCATAAACCATCTGGAATTGCGCGACGTCGGGCGTCGGGTTGAGCACGATGCTGTTATAGGTCGGGGTGTCGACGGCGCGCGGCGTGACGTTGATGCCGACCTGGGCGAGCATTGCCTGGACCGCAGCCATGACATTGGCGGCAAGCGGCGTCGTGTAATAGGTCAGAAGCGTTATCGGCTTGTCGCCGTTGATTTGCTCCCAGCCGGCTTCCTTCAGCAACTGCTTGGCCTTTTCCGGATCGTAGGCATAGGTTTCGATGCCCTTCGGCACCACCTGGTCGGCGATATAGGCGCAGTTTGCCGGTTTGGCGGCGCCGCCGTAAAGGCTCTGGATGATTGCATCGCGATTGATCGCATACATCACCGCCTGACGGATCCGGACATCCTTCCAGATCGGCGAGTCGTGATTGAAGCCGAGATAGTTGACGACGAAGGAGTTGCCTTCGATGACGCGGAAATCCTTGTTGTTGTTGAAGGCGGTCAGATCGTTCGAATCGACATAGGTGAACTGGATCTCACCGGCGCGCAGTGCGGCGATCGCCGCAGCCGGATTGGCGAAATAGCGGTTGATGATCTTTTCCAGCGCCGGCTTGCCGCCCCGGTAGTCGGTGTTGGCGGCAAGTTCGACATATTGATCGGTGACGTATTTGGTGAACTTGAACGGCCCGGTGCCGATCGGCGCGGTGGACCACCATGTGTTCTTGGCGAGTTGGTCCGCCGGGATCTGCGACAGCGCGTGCTCCGGCAGCATCATCACCTTCGTCAGCGTGTCCATCAGGCTTGCCGACGGAGCCGACAGTTTGATGACCAGCGTCTTGTCGTCCTTGGCCTCGGCCGAGGAAACGGCGTTCAGGCGAGCCGCGAGAACCGAGCCGGTCTTGGCGTTTTTGGCAAGCTCGATGGTGAACTTGGCATCCTTTGCGGTGAAGGGCTTGCCGTCATGCCATTTCGCGTCGGCGAGCTTGAACGTGTAGGTCATCTGATCGGGACTGACCTCATAGGACGAGGCGAGCTGGCCGACGACTTTCTCGAGCTTCTCGTCATAGGTCACCAACGGCTCGAAATAGACGCTGAGCCAGGTGAAGCCGCCCGTCGCGGCGAGCGGGTTGAAATTGCCCTGGAAGCCGCCGGGTCCGACATCGAAGCCGCCCGAGAGCGTGGCTGCCTGTGCCGGGGCGGTGAAGGCCGGAATGGCGGTCGTCGCCATCATCCCAGCAAGCGCGATGGTCGATGATAGTCTGAATAGTCGTCTCATTGTGTTCCTCCCACATTGACACTTTTCTTGTTGGCGGCGATCACCCGGGAAATGCCGTCGTAGTGACGGTCCAGGCGTTTCTGCGCTTGCGCGACGTCCTTCGCCTCGATGGCATCGACGATCGCCGCGTGATCCCTCCAGGTCGCGACGGGATCGACATTGTCGAGATTTACGAAATCGGAGGCCTTGTAGAAGGCGAGCCAGAAAACATCGATCAGCCGGGCAAGGGTCTCGTTGTTCTGGCAGCGGAACAGCAGGGTATGAAAAAGCTGGTCTTCGTCGGCGAAGGATTGACCGCGCTCGGCATGGATCCGCATGCGGTCCACCGTGGCGCGCAGCTCGGCGATATCGTCGTCGCCGATCATCTCGACTGTCTTGCCGATCAGGCCGACTTCCAGCGTCCGGCGGATCTCGATCACTTCCTCGATCTGGCGCAGCGCGCCGCCGAGGCCATAGGCGAGATTGTCGAGCAGCGGTTCGAACGAGAAGGCTTTGACGAAGATGCCGATGCCGCGACGCGATTCCAGTACGCCGAGCGATTCCAGCGCCTTGATGCCTTCGCGCAGAGAATTGCGGCTGACGCCGAGCTGGTTCGCCAGCTCGGATTCGGCCGGAAGCAGCGTGCCGGGCTTCAATCCATTGTCGCTGATATAGGCCCGCAGGCTGTCCTGCACGGAAACGTGGAGCAGAGGCGCACGGGTGAGGGGCTTCATGGATTTCAGCGACATGCCGTTCTCATTTCGGTCTGCGATGGGCTTGGCTAGACATATCCACTTGTAGGATATCCGTCAAATGGATTCGTTTGATTCATCGCCGTGATTGCCTTGGATTACTTTGCTGGCGTTCCGTTCGCGGCCGGTGGCATCCGTGTCAATGAGCACGAAAGGCGCGTCTCGGTCCGGTTTATCTATGCGAAGACTGGCACTGCGAGGATTTGATGCATGTCGCCCGGAAGTGTGCAGCGGTTCCGGGACAACGACATGCATAAAATCAAAGAGGTAAAGCGCGCGCGCATGAATTAAATTTGATGCGACGCGCTCTAAAGATCGCAAGACGGCCTGCGAAGTGAAGCAGGCCGTCAAACTCCTGCCACATGCCCTGCATTAATTCGGCGCGACTGCGTATTTCTTAAATCGGAATTGATTTAAGGGTAAGCCATGCAGCAGCTCAATGCGTTACTGCATCCCTTGCGCCTCCGGGAAGATGCGTGGGTGCCCAGGTAATCGCGCCGATGGAGATCCGATGCCCGCAATCCTGCGAAAGAAATCTCATGGCGTCTCCACGCGGGCGCAAGTCATCGACGGTGCCGAGGATATCGGCGTCTCCTATCAGGTGTTTTCCGATACGATGGTCGAGGACGTCGTCGTCAAGAACTCGCCGCGCGGCTTCAAGTTTCACAACGGTAAGAACCTCGTCGTCAGGCGCTGCGAAACGGAAAATGTCAGGGGCGACGGCATCTATCTGACGAAGACGTCGAACGTGCTTCTGGAAAACAACCGCATGGGCGCCGCGCCGGGCGAGGGCGCCGATTGCTGCCAGTTCGCCTATCAAAACAGCGACGACAATATCAGCTCCGATATCGTGATCCGCGGCAACCTCTTCCTGCAGTCGCCGACAAGCGCGTCGAACAAGGGTGCGCTGGTCTGCGACAAAACCAGGAGATACCGCGTCGAATACAACTTTATCGGCGGCAAGAATTTCTCCTTTTCGTCGATCGGCGACGATGCCGTGGTGCGCAGCAACATCATGCGCGACGGCAGGATGAACGACTATTCCTTCGGCTACGGCATCGGCGACAAGGTCGATCATGCCGGCCATCACCTCTACGACAACTGGATCGAGAACAACAATCGCGGCATCAGCCTGAGTGGCTTTTCCGACCAGGAGCGGGCATTCCGCAAGGATATCGATATCCACGACAACGTCATCAGCGCATGCGACGTCGCCTTCTTCGCCAATCGTCCGTGGTCGGGCAGCCTCCGGCGCAACATATTCATGCGGTGCCGGCAGGACGTCCTTTTGAAAGGAACGGGCGAAGCCACCGCCGGTCAGATCGATGGCAATTATCACAATGACGGCAGCTTCCTGAACGTTAGGCCGCCGCCGCTTCGTTTCAACTCCGACGGCAAGGCATCCGTCGCCTCAGGGGAATGGACATCCGAACCCGATGAAATCGTGATCCAGTGGCGTGACAAGGGAGTAGACATCCCAGGCGCCAACCGGCCTTCCATTGCCGTCGAGCCCGGCGTGGAATTGTCCTGCGTGCTGCTCGCCCGCAAGGGCCGCAACTGGATGCTGGCGATCGCCGAGGCCGCCTATGACGAATTCACGCCACGCGCATGGCAGGAGAAAATGCTCCCGTGGCAGAAGCGGTATCTCACGATCTGAGCGGAGCACCGCCGCCGATCATGCCCGGCCCGGAACCACAGGGCTGGTTTTGCCGTTGATTGCCATGTCAACCGTGTCCGGGAGGGAAGGACAGTCATGGCACGCCAGACATTCTGGAAAGGTTATCTCAAGCTCTCGCTCGTCACCGCTTCCGTCTCGCTGACGCCGGCGACGACCGAAAGCAACAAGGTGCGTTTCCACGTCCTTAATCGCCAGACTAAGAATCGTGTCGAAAGCCGCTATGTCGACAGCGTCACCCACAAGCCGGTGGATGACAGAGACCAGGTAAAGGCCTATCCGCGCGGCGAGGACGACTATGTTCTTCTCGAAGACGAGGAGATCGAGGAGGTCGGGCAGGAAAGCACCCGCACCATCGATATCGACAGTTTCGTGCCGCGCGGCTCGATCGACTGGATCTGGTACGACAAGCCGCATTTCCTGGCGCCCGAGGACAAGGTCGGCGTCGAAGCCTTCTGCGTCATCCGCGAGGCGATGAAGGCGAACGATGTCGTCGGCATTGCCCGTCTGGTGCTCTATCGCCGCGAGCGCGCCGTGCTGCTGGAGCCGCAAGGCAAAGGCATCATTCTCTGGACCCTGCGTTATGGCGACGAGGTGCGCGAACCTCTGGCCGAGATCGACTACAAGGCAAAGATCGACAGCAAGCTTTTGACGCTGATGAAGCAGCTGGTCAAGGAAGAGACCAAGGATTGGAGCCCGACCATGGTGCAGGACCCGATCCAGAAACGCCTGAAGTCGATGATCCGCGGCAAGCAGAAGAGCTTGAAGCAGGTCGCCCCGGCCAAAAAACCACCGCCGGTGGAATCGACCGGCAACGTCATCAACATCATGGACGCGCTGAAGAAGAGCCTGGCGGAAGGCGGCGGGAAGCCGCGGTAATTCCTATCGTTTCCTCTTTTCCAGCGGTTTCGCCGCAGCGAAAAATCCATCCCAGGGATCCCTGGGCAAGGCGTCGAGCCGCGTCGGCGCATTGTCGACGGTAAAATAGGCCGGCCCGATGTCGACTGTCAGCTCGCTCCATTCCAGCGGCATCGAAACGGCAGCACCCGGTCTTGCCCGCGTCGAATAGGCCGCAACCGCCGTGTTGCCGCGGCCGTTGCGCAGATAATCGATGAAGATCCTCCCCTTCCGCTTGGCCTTCGTCGCCGTCGCCAGATAACGGGCGGGATCATCGGCCGACATACTGTCGGCCAGCCATTTGGCAAAGGCCTTCACCTCCATCCAGCCGGCTTTCGGCGTGAGCGGCGTCACCACATGCAGCCCCTTGCCGCCTGAGGTCTTGACGAAGGCGGCGAGACCTTCTGCTTCCAGCCGCGCCTTCAATTCGTAAGCCGCGGCTATCACATCCTGCCACGCCACCTCCTCGCCCGGATCGAGGTCCATGGTGATCATGTCGGGCCTTTCCCAGTTGTCGGCCGTCGTGCCCCAGGGGTGGATTTCAAGCACGGCCGATTGCACCAGCGCTACGACACCGTCGAAATCGGTTATCCGCAGCAGCTTGTCTCCCTGCTTGTCATTCGGATCGATGATCTGCTCGATATGCGCGTTCATGCCCTTCCAGGCGTGTTTCTGGAAAAACCGCTGCCGACCATTGATCCCGCCCGGCAGGCGCAAGAGCGCCAAGGGGCGGTTGACGATATAGGGCGCCATGAAGCGCCAGACTTGGGCATAATAATCCGCCAGTCCCACCTTGGTAACACCCTCGTCCGGCCAGTAGATGCGGTCGGGGTGGGTGAGCGTTACAGCGGCTTTCGGCAGGGGGCGGGCTGCGGTCTGTTCCGTCTCACGCGTCACCTCTTTGGCAAGCTTGTCATCGCGCAGTCCGCGGAAGGCTGCATGGCGCAGATTGCCGTCGGCCGACCAGGAGCGGAACTCGACTTCGCCGACCAGCTGCGGCTTGACATAGATCAGCCCACGCCGCTCCTCGGCGGTGAGCTTGTCGTCGAAGGAGTTCTCGTTCTGCATCATCCGCGACAGCTTCTCATAGAGCATCTGCGCGGTTGCCACCGTATAGCCGGTGCCGACGCGACCGACATGCTTGAGCTCGCCATCGCGGTAATAGCCCATCGCCAGTGAGCCGATCGCATTCTCCATCGAGGTCGACGGCACATAGCCGCCGATGACGAATTCCTGCCGGTGCGAGCACTTCGATTTGATCCAATCGCCCTTGCGTCCCGAGCTGTATTTGCTGTCGCGCAGCTTGGAGATCACGCCTTCGAGGCTGAGCCGGCAGGCATGATCGAGCACCAGTCCGCCGCGTTCGTTGAAATGTGGGCTGTAACGCAGCTTGTCACTATCGGCAGGCAGCAGGCTTTCGAGCAGATGCTTGCGATCGATGAGCGTGGCATCGATCAGCTTGTGGCCATCGAGATGAAGGAGATCGAAAGCATAGAAGACGAAGCGATCGTTGCGGCCCTCGCTCAGATCGCGCTGGAGCGCTGAGAAATCCGAGGCGCCGCTATCGCCCTCGACGACGATTTCGCCATCGATCACTGCCGACTGCACCGGCAGGGCGGCAAAGGCGTCGAGCACATCCTTGCCGAACTTTGCCGTCCAGTCCAGACCGCTGCGTGTCAACATAAGGACCTTGCCGTCCTCGATCCTGACCTGCAGCCGGTAGCCGTCGAACTTGATCTCGTGGATCCAGCGATCGCCCGCCGGTGGCTTCGGTTTCAGCTTGGCAAGCGCCGGTTCGATGAAATCGGGCATGGGGCTTTTACGCGCACCCTTGGGCCATTTGCCTTCTCGGGATACTGACGGCTTCGCCTCTTGCGCCGGCTTTTTGGCGGCAACCGCCTTGCCGTTTCCGGATTTGGAGTTCCAGGTCGCATCGGGATTTTCCGCCACCTCTTCGAGCTGGCGGCCTGTTTTGGCTGATTCCGGCCGTTCCTCGAGAATATCGCCGTCATGGCGCGCCTCGGCGTCATCCCCCTTGATCAGCAGCCAGTTCTCGCGTTTTTCGCCCGGCCGGCCGCGCATGCGCACGAGGTGCCAGCGGCCTTTCAGCTTCTCGCCGTCAAGTTCGAATTCCATATGGCCCTTGCGGTAGGCCTTGTGCGCATCCCCGAGCGGTGTCCAGGTGCCGCGATCCCAGACGATGACGGTGCCGCCGCCATATTGACCTTTCGGGATGATGCCTTCGAAATCGCCATAGGACAGCGGGTGGTCTTCAACATGCACGGCCAGCCGCTTGTCCTCCGGGTTAAGGCTCGGCCCCTTCGTCACCGCCCAGCTCTTCAGCACCCCATCCATTTCCAGCCGGAAATCATAATGCAGCCTGGTGGCGTCGTGCTTCTGGATGACGAAACTGTTGCCGCTGCTGCGGCCCTTGCGCCCGCGCGGCTCCGGCGTGAGTTTGAAATTGCGCTTCGCCTGATAGGTCTCGAGAGCCATCTCAGCCTGCCTTCTTCCTCTGGCTGTCGCTGCGCGCCGGCGCCTTCTTCCTTGCCGGTGTCTTCTTCGCCGCACCCTTGCCGCTCATCTTCGCACTCTGGCGCAGCGCCTCCATCAGATCGACGACCTTGCGTTCCGGCGCCGGTTTCTTCTTCGGCGGCGCCCGGCCCTCGATCTTCGCCTTCACCAGCTCGACGAGAGCGGCTTCGTAGCGATCCTCGTAGGCGCTCGGGTCGAAGCTGCCCTGCTTGGTTTCGATGATGTGGCCGGCGAGGTCGAGCATCTCCTTGTCGAACTTGATGTCGGGAATGTCCTTGAAGACGGTGTCGGCCGAGCGCACCTCGTAGTCGAAGTTCAGCATGGTCGCGACGATGTGAGTGTCATGCGGCCGGATCAGCAGCGTTCGGTTGCGCCGGAAAAGGACAGCTTCGGCCAGCGCCGCCACCTTGGCGTCCCGCATGCCCCGGATGATCAGCGACAGCGCTTCTTCATCATGTTCGTCGACGGGTGCGAGATAATAGGGACGGTCGAAATAGAGCTTGTCGATATCGTCATAGGCGATGAAAGCCTTGACATCGAGCACCTTGGCGTTCTCCGGCATGATCCCGGCAATCTCGTCGCCTTCGATGACGATGTAATCGCCATTCTCCATCTGATAGCCCTTGACCTGGTCGTCGCGCTCCACCGGCTTGCCGGTCTCGCTGTCGACGAATTGCCGTTCGACGCGATGGCCGGTTCTGCGGTTGATGATGTTGAAGGAGACACGATCGGAGGAGGAAATGGCGGTATAGAGCCCGACGGCGCAAGCAAGGTCGCCTACCTTCAGATGACCTTTCCAGCTTGCCCGCGCGGCCATTCCATCCTCCGTGACAAATCACAGCCGACTGCTGCTCTTGTCGGTTTCGAGTTCCTGGAATGCCCAGCCGCCGTCGGGTGAGGGGTAGGCGAGCAGCGCGTCGCCATCGCCGATTTTCTGGCGCGACGCGGCGTCCTTGGCGCGGACGATCGCTTCGTCGGCCGTCGCATAGGTCTCTGACAGCGTGTCGCCGAGCTTGTAGGCCCAGCCATTGTCATGCGGGACGACCTGATAGGTGATGTCGGCCATTTCGGATCTCCTCTTCTTCGACCTTTTTTGCGCATTCGGGCCTCATGACCGTTGCGCAGGTTGGTTGGAATTGCCTAGTTCCGATTTGGTTTGCGCCTTGCATCGAGGGCGATGATCTTCTCGAGCGAAGCGATATCCTCGCTGGTGACGACGGGAACTGGATCGGCCGCAATCGCCTCCAGCACCTCCTGCGAGATAGCGCCGTTGCGGATCGCCCATTCCAGCGTCTCGCGTGTTTCCCGCTCGGCCTTCAGCTGCGCATAGAGCGCAACGATCAGCCGGTCGCGGGCATCCATCCGCCGGTCCTGACGATCCATCTTGCGGACATGCGGCATCGCAATCCACCTTTGTCACTGATTTCGCTCAGGTGTAATCAACTGATGGCGGATGGAAAGGTTCCGCTATCGGCGACCGCCGGCGCCGTTGCCGGCCGGTGCGGATTGTCCTATCTCTGCGAAGCTGTTGTCAGAGGATTCCTTCATGGCTGATCTCAAGGCTCGCCCCCGTCCGACCGGCGCCACCGCCACTCTCGGACGCACCGGTTTTCCGCATGTCACGTCCACCACGAGAGGTGAGATCGATATCGTCACCGCGCCGTCGCAGCCGGGCTTCAGCCCGCTCGATCTGCTCTATGCCTCGCTTTCTGCCTGCCTCGTGCTCAGCGCCCGTATCGCCGCCAGCCAGATGGGCGTTCTCGACAGGATCAGCGAGATCGCTGCTGACGTCACCGGCGAAAAGGCGACGGAAGGGCTTTCACGCGTTGCGAAGTTCAACATCGTCTTCTCGATCAAGGGCGATATCGACGAGGCAACACGCAGCAAGATCGTTCATGCCGCCGAAGACGAAATCTGTACGGTCAGCAACACCATCCGCGGCAATCCCGAATTCTCGACGACGATATCGGGCTGATATGCACACATAGACAATCGCAAGCGGAGGATTGCGCGGGCAATGCCCGGCTTCTATGCTCAAGCTATCGAAGCAACGGTCTCGGCCATCATGCAGCCCAAGCCTCTGCCGACGTGCGGAAAACCCGTCGTCGCCATCATCGGCGGTGGCGTCTCCGGCGCGGGCGTCGCCTATCATCTCGCCCGGGCGATGGGCGACGCGCATGCCGTCATCGTCGTCTTCGAGCCGCGCGCCGAGCTCGGTCGCGGCCTAGCCTATGACACGGACGACCCGGCCCACCGCATCAATGTTCCGGCCGCCAAGATGAGCCTGCAGCCTGACGACCAGGGCGAATTCCAGGCCTGGATCGACGCCCGCGACGCCGTCGCCTGCGACCCCGAGGCAAGACGCTCCGACGACCAGATCTTTCCCCGGCGTCGGCTCTTCGGCGACTATGTCGCCTCCCTGCTGAAACCGTTCCTGGACGATGGCAGCGTGCGCCATTGCCGCGCGGCCGTGACCCATGTCGAGCGCCGGGCCGGCCGCTGGTCGATCCGCGACGACAAAGGCGGCGTGACGGAGGCCGATATCGTCGCGATCGCCACCAGCCATCCGCCGCCGGTCGCTCCCGGCCGGCTTACAACCCTTCTGGCCGCCCATCCCCGTTTCGTCGCCGACACCACGAAGCCGGGCGCGCTCGACGTCATCCGTCCCCACGACCGGGTGCTGGTCATCGGCAACGGCCTGACCGCCGCCGATGTCATCGCCTCGCTTGCCGAACGCGGACATGATGCTCCGGTGACGGCGATCTCGCGCCGTGGCCTGCGCTCGCGCGGGCATGCGCCGGCGCCGCAGCCGCTCTATGGCGATTTCGTTGCCGATGCGGCGCATTCCGCCGTTTCGCTGCTGGCGGGAATCCGCGCCGCCATAGATGCGGCGAAGGCGCAGGGCATAAGCTGGCATGGGGTGATCGATCAGGTGCGGGCGCAGGGATTTGATCTCTGGCAGGCGCTGCCGATGGCCGAACGGCGCCGTGTCGTCCGCCATCTGCGTCCCTATTGGGATGTGCATCGTTTCCGCATCGCGCCGCAGGTGGAGGCCGTCCTCGACGCGGCAATCGCTGCCGGTCGTCTCGAAATCCTCGCCGGCTCCGTCGCCGATGCGCGCATCGAAGGCGAACGCATTGCGTGCACCCTGCAGCCGCGCCATCGCGGCCAGCCGTTGGAGCGGCTCTATGACGCCGTCGTCGTCACCACCGGTCCGGCCCATGGCGGCATTCTCGAAACCCAGCCCTGGCTCTCGGCGCTCGCGGCAAGCGGCCACCTGTCGCTCGATCCCACCGGCCTCGGCCTTGCCTGCACCGAGCGCTCGGAGGCGATCGGCCCGTCGGGGACCGCGGATCCTTCGCTATTGATCTCCGGTCCGCTGGCGCGCGGCACCTTCGGCGAACTGATGGGGCTGCCGCAGGTGACCGAGCACGCCTTCTTCGTCGCGACCGAAATCGCCGCAAAGCTGCGGCTAATGCATGTCGCCCGGCAGTGTGCAGCGGTTCCGGGACAACGACATGCCTAAAAACAAAGAGCTAAAGCGCGTTGCGTGAATCAAATTTGATGCGACGCGGTTTAGACCATGATGCCGGAAAGTGTGAGCGGTTTTCGGACGACATCATGCTTTAACTCCATCCCGCCTGATTTTCCTTTTGGATGTCGTTCCCCGACTGTCTCAGGCAATCGACTTCTGCTACGCACTCGGCAATCAGTAGCCCCGCTGCCGGTTCGGCCGGTGACCAGAAATATCGAGATCATGTCGCAGACCGCTTCCACCCTTTCCGAAGCCTCGCCTTCCAATCGTCTCGCTCTTGCCGCGCTCGTTCTCGGCGGGGCGGCGATCGGCGGCTCGCCGATCTTCGTGCGGCTTTCCGAGGTCGGGCCGATGGCCACCGCCTTCTGGCGCGTAGCGTTGGCGCTGATCCCGATCTTCATCGTCTCGCTGCTGAAGAAGAATGCTGGACCCAGGCCGCAACGCCTTGCCGACTTCGGCATGCTGGTTCTTCCGGGGGTCATGCTGGCGCTCGACCTTGCCGCCTGGCACCTGTCGCTCACCATGACCTCGGTCGCCAACGCGACGCTGCTTGCCAATCTCGCGCCCGTTTTCGTCACGCTGATCGCCGTCCTGTTTTTCAGGGCGAGAACCAGCGGCGTCTTCCTGCTGGGGCTGCTTCTGGCGCTTGCCGGTGTCGTTATTCTGAAAAGCGGTCCGGCAGGGCTCGGCAATGGCGATTTGAGCGGCGACGGCGCCGCGATGATCGCCGCCTTCTTCTATGCCTGCTATATCCTGGCGATCGGCAGGCTGCGCAGCCGGTTCGATACGATCCGCATCATGCTGTGGAGCACGGCCTCGGCTGCCGTCTGCATCTTTCCGATAGCTCTCTTCTTCGAAGGCCAGATGCTGCCGGCGACCTTCTACGGCTGGTCGATCCTCTTCGGCCTCGCCTTTATCAGCCATGCCGGCGGCCAGGTGGCGATCACCTATGCGCTGGCCTATCTGCCGCCCGCCTTTTCATCGCTGACGCTGCTGCTTCAGCCGGTCGTCGCCTCGATCCTCGCCTGGGCGCTGCTCAATGAGGCGATCGGGACGATGCAGGCGCTGGGCGCCGCGGTGGTGCTGGCCGGCATCATGGTCGCCCGAGCGTCTCGCTCGTCGGCTTGACCGCTTGCTGCTCCAGCGGCGGGGAATCATCGCCCATTCTCTGCAGCAGCCACTTCTGGATGATCGGCACATCGGCATCACCGAGGTCGTGACCGCCGGGGATGACGTCGGAATCGACAGTGGCGCCCGAACTCTTCAGCCTCTCTTCCAGTTCGCTCGCATATTTGCCGTAGGCATCCGTCTTGCCGCTGATGACGAGCAGGTCCGTGCCCTTGAGATCGGCATGCGGATAGTCGCTGAGTACAGGCATGGAGCGCAGCAGCACCGCCTTGTGAATGAGCTTCGGATGCAGATAGAGCAGCGAGTTCAGAAGGTTCGCGCCATTCGAATAGCCGACATAGACGACCTTCTTCGGATCGAGCCCATAAGATTTGACGGCGCCTTCGATGAAGGCCGCGAAGGCCTCCGCCTCGGTCTTGATGTCGTTCTGGTCGAAGGAGAAGGGTGTGATGCGCTTGTACCAGCGCGGAAAACCTTCTTCCGTCGCCCGGCCCCGCACGCCCATGAGGGTTGCGCGCGGCGCCGCCTTGTTCAGCAGCGGCATCAAGGTCGTCTCGTTGCCGCCCGAGCCGTGCAGCAGCACGAAGACACTGCCGTCGGGATTCGGCGGCGTGTAGAAGCGATGGACGAAGGGCAGCTCGCGGTAATTGATGCGCGGTTGGTCGGGCATCGAAAATTGCGGCAGAATCACCTTCAGGTCGTCGAGATTGGTGATCGCTTCCGGCGGCGCGAACAGCTTGCTGCCGAGGGCCGCATGCTCTTCGTCAACAATCATGCCGGGCTTGTCGGTTGCCAGCTCCACCAGCGTGCCGCCGGGCTCGCGGGCATAGAGCGAGCGGAAATATTTGCGGTCATGCATGTTGGTCGGCGATGCATCGGTCTTCTCCAGCGCCTTGGATACCGAACGCAGCGTCTCCTCGTCGGCAGCGCGGAAGGCGACATGATCAACGGTGCCGGTGCCCGGCGCGCCCGACCAGAATCCGCGCGCATCGCGTACGTCGATGACGTCGCCGGATTGCGAAACCAGCCTGTCGATCGTGCCGCGGCTGGCCTGGAAGCGGTAACCGAAATGCTGCTCGAGAAAGCCGCGGCTTTCGGCGGGCTTTTCCGTCAGCATGGTCGCGCCGCGCACGCGCTGGACGGCATGTTCGATCGGGATCGAGGCGCCGTCCCAGGCCGCCGGCGATGTGAGGTTCTTGGCGCCTGCGAGCTTGAGGATGATATTGTCGGGGTCTTTTAGCCTGAGGACAGGCTCGCCGAATTCGTCGGCCGGCCCCTCGGAGCGCAGACCGAAGCTCATGGCGCGCGTCAGCCAGTAGCCGATGCTCGCCGGATCGATCGCCAGCGAAATCTCGCTGACCTGGCCGTAGCCTGCCCGGCCGGGGGCGCCGTCTTCCCAGACGAGGAAGCTGACGAGCGAACCCGGCGTCCCCGCCGCATCGCCGTAGAAGAGATGGAGCTGCGTCGCATCCTCGTAGCCGGCCGTCTGCTTGACGAGCCGCATGCCGAGAAAGCCGGCGTAAAAGTCCACGTTCGCCTGCACTTTTCGGGTGATGGCCGTAACGTGATGTATGCCTGATACCATCGAGAGCAGTCCTGATTGAAGCGGCGTCGTCAGGAGCGCGAGTATGAAAGTTGCGAAGATCATACCGTTGCCAATGACCACCGCTTAGTTTTGTTCCGCACAAAGCGCAAGCAAATCGCCGCGCTGCAGCAGTTCCAAATGATCGACATCTTCGAGGGCCTCTTCCAGTTGCTGCAGGGTCGGCGGCTTGACCATATAGGCGCGCGCACCGAGATTTCTGGCCCGCTGCATGTCGGTCTCGTCGCTCGAAGTGCTGAGAATGCAGACGGGAATCCGTTTCAGACGGGCGTCGGCCGACAGTGCGTTGAGCACCTCGAAGCCGTCCATGATCGGCATGTTGATGTCGAGCAGCATCAGGTCGATCTGCGGCACGTCGGCGATGCCGGCGCGCTCTTCGAGCAGCCGCATCGCCTCGCGTCCGTTGGTGGCGACATGCAGGTTGAAGGTCACCTTCTCCCGCCGCATCAGCTTGATCTTCAGAATCTGGATGTCGGCCGGGCTGTCTTCGACGAGCAGCACTTCGGCAAGCCTGCCGGAACCTTCGCCCGGCTGCTCCGCAGGCTTTGCGCTGGGCGGAACGGCCGCCGCGGCGGGCGGCGCGGGCCGCGCCGCGGCGAGCGGTATTTCGACGATGAAGGTGGCGCCGGGCCCCTTCTCCGGTTCGCACCAGATCGCGCCGCCATGCAACTGCGCGATGCGGCGGCAGATGGCAAGGCCGAGCCCGGTGCCCTCGATGCCACGGCCGACCAGCCGCTTGAACGGCTGGAAGATCAGCTCGCGGTGCTGGGGATCGATGCCCGGTCCGTTGTCACGCACCGTCAGGCGGCAGGTATCCCCCTGCGCTTCGCCCGAGATCGTCACCTCCGGAGCTTTTTGATCGCAATAGCGGATGGCATTCGACACCAGGTTCTGCAGAAGCTGGGCCAGCAGCGTCGCATCGCCCATGACCTCCGGCAGTGCCCCGCGGATGATGACGGCGCCGCGGCTCTCCATCTGCTGGCGCAGATTGTCCTCCACCTGGTTGAGCACATCGGACAGCGCGACCGGCGTCAGCTCCGGCCCGCCATAGGCCTCGAGCTTGGTGAAGCCCGAGACCTTGACGATCAGGTCTTCCATATGGTCAGCGGCGCTCAGCACGTAATCGAGCAGTTCCCGGTCTTCGGCCGGCAGCGCCGCAGAACCGTGCAGGATGCGGCTGAAGGATTTGATCGTCCGGAGCGGCTCCTTCAGATCATGGGCCATGGCGCGCGTGAAGATTTCGAGCGATTGCCGTTTCTGCTCCAGCTGCGCTTCCAGCATGCCGTGCATGATGGCGTTCTGGATGCAGCGATGCAGCGATTCCGGCGAAAGCGAATCTTTGGTGAGATAGTCGCGCGCGCCGGCTTTCATCACTTCGACGGCGACGGTCTCGCTGCCCTGCCCGGTCAGCATGATGACATTGGCGGCAGGATCGTCCTCCAATAGATCGGCCAGCACGCCGAGCCCGTCGCGCCCCGGCAGCGAATAGTCGAGCAGGATGCAGTCCGGCCGCTTGCGCCCGTTCAGCGCAAGGCCCTCTTGGCCTGTCTCCGCCTCGACGACGGTGTAGGCGGTGCTGGAGACGCGGCCCAATATGCGACGATAAACCTCGCGGTCGTCGATACTGTCGTCGATGATGAGAATGCAGCAGTCTTCCGCCAAACCGTCAGTCCTCGAGCGGCAGGATCGCGATTTCGAACCAGTATTCCTTCAGCCGCTGGATCGCGGCGAAGAGGCCGTCGAGATCGACGGGCTTCTGCACATAGGTATTGGCGCCGAGCGCATAGCAGCCTTCGATATCGCGCTCGTCGTCGGAGGTCGTCAGGATCACCACTGGAATCTTGCGCCAGCCGTCATTCGACTTGATCGCCTCCAGCGTCTTGCGGCCGTCAAGGCCAGGCATGTTGAGATCGAGCAGGATCAGACCTGGTTTCGGCACCATCGTCGCGAGCATGTCGAGCGCTTCCTGCCCGGAGGCTGCCCAGCGGATCGAGTTGCGCAGGTTGGTGCGCTTGAAGGCGCGCATCGTCGCTTCGAAATCGTCTTCGCTGTCTTCGACGATGAGGATCGGTTGCGTGTCACGCTGCTGCATTCTGCCCCTCGCGCTTTTTTCCCAGGGTGAAATAGAATGTGGTGCCTGCGCCAACTTCGGATTCCAGCCAGATATCGCCGTTGTGCCGCGCGATGATCTTGCGGACGAAGGTGAGGCCTGCTCCGGTCCCGTCGTCGGAATCCTGCGACTTTTCGAGACGTTTGAAAATGCGGAAAATATCCTCATGGAATTCCTGGGGTATGCCTTTGCCGTTATCCCTAACGAAAAACACGTGGCGGGCAACCGTGCCGTCCTCGCCGACATAGCGTTCGAGATAGCCGATCGAGACCAGCGGCGCCGGCTTGTCGTTGTATTTGATCGCGTTGGTGATGAGATTGCGGAACACTTCGGTCAGCCGCGGCGCGTCGCAGACTACGTCCGGCAGCCGGCCGTCGATGACGACCTTGGCATGCCGCTCCTCCAGCAGGAGCTCCATCGTCGCGACCACATCCTTGACGATCAGACCGATATCGGCGCGTTTGACCGCTAGCTGCTGTCGCCCGAGCCGAGAGAAGTAAAGCAGGTCGTTGACGAGCTTCTCCATGCGTTGGCTGAGACGCACCAGACGGTTCAGCCGGCGCACGCCGTCATCGTCGAGCTTGTCCTCATAGTCCTCGAGGAGAAAGCGGGAATGGTTGTGCAGGCCGCGCAGCGGCTCCTTCAGATCATGCGAGGCGATGTAGGCGAATTCATCGAGGTCGTGGTTGCTGCGCTCGAGTTCGGCCGTATAGGCCTCGAGCTGGGCAAGCGTCGTTTTCATCCGCTCTTCCTGCCGGGCGCGCTCGCTGATGTCGCGCACGATGCCGACGAAGGTCTTGGTCTGGCCGCTGACGACGACGCTGATGGAGACGTCGATCGGAAAGACGATGCCGTTCTTGCGTCGTCCGGAGACCATGCGCGTCGTGCCGATGATGCGCTCCTCGCCGGTCTGCCGGTAATGGGCGAGATAGCCGTCGTGCTCGGAATGATAGGGCTCGGGCATCAGCATCTTGATGTTCCGGCCGATCGTCTCCTGCGGGGAATAGCCGAACATGCTTTCGGCCGCCGGGTTGAAACTCTTGATCGTTCCGCGTTCGTCGATGACGATGACGGCATCGGGCGTGCTGCGCACCAATGCGCCGAAGCGGATGCGCTCGGCCTCGAGATTGTGGTGGTTGCGCAGGAAATAGAAGACGAGGATCGCGATCAGCCACAGCGTGGCGGCGGTGATCGTGCGGTTGGCGATCTCCTGCCAGAAGCCCGCTTCGTCGTGCCGGACGGCGAGGAAGCCGAGTATCAGCAGCACGGTGCAGGCAAAGGCAAAGAAGAGCGGCGCATTCCTGTTGCCGAACCAGAGGGCCGTCAGCACCAGCGGCACGTAGAGAATGCCGTTGGCAAGGCCAAGCGGCGTATAGAGATCGACAAGAAGGCCGGTGAAGCAGACCGCTGCCGGGATCCAGAGCGGGATCTGCGCCCGGTTTGCCGGCTGCAGCCACCAGGAGCGGGCAAGAAGGCCCGAGCCGAAGAACACCAGGCCGATCGCCGTATGCAGCGCCATCGCCGCATAGGGGCCCCAGCGGTAGCCCTGTTCGGCATAGGTGACATAGCCGGCGAGCGCGATCATGCCGAGCGTGATGACGACGTAGCTGGTCAGCTCCTGGACCACCTGGCTTTTCGACGTCTCGAGGTAGAGGGAGAGCAGCAGCGAAAAATTGGCGATCAGGAAGATCAATGCCGTGTTGGGGCCCATGCCGCCGCCGATCTCGGCGATGAAGTCGGGCGGAACCAAGAGCTGCGAGATCAGCATGTCGACATTGTGGAAACGCCGTCCGAGCATGGCGATTTCCACGAGCCGGGCCGCCGCGATTGCCGCTGCAAACCCCGCCATGACCGTTGCCGCCATGCGAAAGCTGCGGCCGGCCAGCGTCGAGACGGCAAGCCCGACGCCGGAAAGCACGAAACAAAGGGCGGTATTGAAAGCCATCGACGGGAAGCCGGGGATCAGCGAGATGACAATTTTCATCTGCAACAACCAGCCGGCCAGCGCGCTGGCGCCGAGAAGCAACATCAGGCAGCCGACAGCAATCGCGAAGGCGCGGTAGCGCCGCCTTCGCTGATCCTGCAGGTCCACGTTGCCCCTATCCTGCACCCGTGTATCCTCCTTCGGTTCGCGCGGCCATTTTTTCCGAAATCGAGGAATACTCAATAGCCAGGCGAAGCCGCCGCGCTTTATGCGAAATGATTTTTCGATAAGATAGATCGAATTTTCGTGAAATCGCGATATCGTGAGGTCGAAGGACGGCGAGGTTCATCGAACAATATCCAAATCATGGTGCTGGATGCCTACCATCGTGTATGTCGACGACAGCAGGGATGATCTCTTCTATCTCGACTATATCCGCAAGAAGCAGCAGATAGACGTCGATCTGTTCTGTTTTTCGACGGCCGAGACGGCGCTCGAGGCGCTGAAGCAGCGCGTGGCCGAAGGCTGGGCACCGCCGGAGCTGCTGATCGCCGATCTCTACATGCCGCTCGACAGCGGCATCGGTCTGGTGAGCAGGCTGCGCGGCGACGATCGGTTCAGCGCGATGCGGCTTGCGATCTGCAGCGGATCGGATGCCGATGAGGATCGCGCCCGCGCGCTCGAAGCCGGCGCCGATTTTTACCTCGAGAAGCCGCTTGACCTCGCCGCGATCGTTCTCAATCTTGAAGTGTAGCAAACGGCAAAAACCGATGGTGCGTTTCCTGGCGTTCGTCCGGGCGATATGAGAAACCGCAATTGACAAGGCCGAGTGTGCATCCCAAGATGCAACCGAAACGAAGCGGACGGAATTAAAAATAAGCGCTGAGAGAACCGAATGGACCCGCGTTCGCCGCCACGAACTTCAGCCAACCCCTTAGCTAAATGGGCCTATCGGCTCTCTCGCGCTTACGTCTGGCACTGCCTTCACGCATTCATGGATGTTGAACACGTGAAGATTTACGATACCCAGGTAAGAACTACTGCCCCTCAGTATAACCTTCCCGTGCATCACCTGTAGTTGAGATAACTGATGATTTCCGCCTTGCGTACCGAAAGTCCCCGTTTCGATATCTCTCATCAACCGTCTCGCAATTTTTGTAGCTCTTCGCGTTTAGGACGTATATCCCAAGATTTGGGGATCGGGGGAGGAGAGGAAGATTGGGAATGAGCAATGCCGCGGCGACTCCTTTTCATGCCGGGCCGGAGCTGAGCCGGGCGATCAACCGCACCGATTTTTTCCGCCTGCTGAAAGCGGCGGCACAGCATTATCACTTCGACAATTTCGCGCTTGCCCGCATTTCCGAAGCTTCTGCTCCCTTCGGTGAACGCGATGTCGTCATCACCAATGTCCACGAGCGCCGCGTCGGCCTGTTCATCGCGACGTTGAAAGAGGCGCTCGGGACTGTCCGGGCAAAGAGCGCCCAGTTCCTGGCAACGCCGGTCCATGGCAGAAGTGCCGAGCCGGATACCTACCCCTCCGATCGCCTGTTCAACGAGTTCCGCAACGGCGTCTTCCTTTTCATTCCGCTGTTCACGCCGGAAGGGCGGCGATATTGCCTGGTGCTGAGCGGCGAGCGTAAAGAGCCGGATCAGGGCGAGATCGCCGACCTGCTTCTCGACGCCATGCGGATTTTCGATAAGCTCTATGAGGAAATCCTGACGCAGGAAATGTCTGGACGGCTGACCCAGCGCGAATCGGAAATCGTCAAATGGACGAGCGAAGGCAAGACCTCGGCGGAAATCGCCATCATTCTTGGTCTTTCCGAGCACACGGTCAATTCGCATATCACCGCGGCCGCGCGCAAACTCGACGCGGTAAACCGCGTCCACATGGTGGCGATCGCCCTGAGAAACGGTTTGGTGTCGTGAACATGGACTTCGGGACTGGGGAAAATGAGATGACCAGCGAAACGGTCCGAAAGAATGCGGTAAAGGTTCTCTTTGTCGACGACGAGTTCATTGAATTCCGCGCGCTCAAGAAGAAGATCGCCGATCTCTCCGAGCCGCTGGTCGAAGTCGAATATTCGCCGTCGATCGGCGACGCGCTGGAAAAGATCCGCGCGGCGCGCTTCGATCTCATCCTGCTCGACAACCGCCTTCTGCCCAATGCCGATTTCCGCGAAACGGTGCCCGAGCTGCGCGGCATCGGCTATACCGGCCCGATCGGCGTCGTCTCGACCGATATATCGGGCGGCTATTTCCAGGAGTTTCCCGATTACGGCGTCGACTTCCGCATCGGCAAGGACGAAATCGACGCCCAGACGCTGCAGCACATCATCCGCGAATATGTGCACTATGACGTCCCGGATTTCTGGAAGGACGATTACAGCATTTAACGCATGTCGCGCAGGACTGTCGGCGGTTTGCCGCCTCAAGAAACCGGCAGGCGGATGGTGAAGCGGCTGCCGCTTTCGTCCGAATATTCGAGGCTGAGATCCCCGCCAAGCGCCTTCAGAAGCTCCTGCGCCGTCGTCAATCCGAGGCCGGCGCCGGCGACCGCTCCCGCCTTCGGCAATTTCCAGAACGGCTCGAAGATCCGCTCTCGATAGGCGGGATCAATGCCGGTTCCGTTGTCGGAAACCCGGATCAACCAGTTCTCCCCCCCTTGCTCCGCCGTAATGGCCACATGCGGCGGCGATGAACGGCGATAGGAAAGGGCGTTGGAAATGAGCTGCCGCAGCACCAGACCGAACAAAGCAGGGTCGGTGCGGACGGAGGGCAGGCCCCGACAGGCAAGCGTTGCGTCGCGAGCCCCCGTCTCATCGATGAGCTCGCCCCAGACCTTTTCAGCCAGCGCCTGCAGGTCGACCTCTTCGGGCGTCACCTGAGGCGCGCCACCGGCAAGGCTCATCAATGCCTTGGTAAGGCGCTGTGCGGCCTGCGCCTTTTCCATGATCATCCTGAGGCTCTGAAGCTGTTCGTCGTCGAGCGTCTCGCCGAGGTCGTCGAGCAGCAGCTCGGCATACATGGCGATATGACGAAGCGGCGATTGCAGGTCGTGCGAGGCAGTGGCGAGAAAACGCTTGATGCGCTCTTCGTTGTCGCCGGCACTAGTGGTTTCAAGCGGTCTCGTCGGGTTGGATGACATCTGACGGTTTCCCGATCTCTGCTGCGGCGCCGCGCGTCTTTTTCAAGTGCGCGACCGACGCTGTAATAGCTCGAACTGCTGCATAATTTTATCCTGGCAATAGGCAACAATAAAAACAGGGCGCCGGTTCTGCAACCGGCGCCCTGTTCAAGGATACGTTAACAAGCCGTTTCAGCCTGCCGATGTGCGCGAGCGACCTTCTTCCGGCGGGATGATGTCGACGCCCGCATCGGTTGCCGGTGCCTTGGCGTGGCGGCGGCGCCAGTCGCCGAGGAAGAGCAGGATGGGTGCGGCGATGAAGATCGACGAGGCGCCGGCCACCAGAATGCCGAACACCATGGGGATCGCGAAGCTCGATACGGCGCTGCCGCCCCAGATTGCCATCGGCACCAGCGCGAGGAAGGCCGTCGCATTGGTGTAAAGGCTTCGCGCCAGGGTCTCGTTGATCGACTTGTCGATGATCTCGCGCAGCGGCATCGACTTGTAGAGCCGCATATTTTCGCGCATGCGGTCATAGACGACGACCTTGTCGTTCACCGAGTAGCCGACCAGCGTCAGGATGGCGGCGATGGCCGTCAGGTTGAAGTCGAGGCCGGTGATCGCGAAGAAGCCGATCGCCTTGGTGACGTCGAGCACCAGCGTCACGATGGCGCCGACGGCAAACGGCCATTCGAACCGGACCCAGATATAGATCAGCATCGCCAAGCTGGCGATCACCACCGACAGAATGCCGGCCCAGGCAAGCTCGCCGCTGACCTTCGGACCGATGACGTCGGTGCCTTCGACGGTGGCGGTCGGATCGATCTTGGCGACTTCGGCCTTGAGCTTGGTGACCGCCGCTGTCTGCGCCTCTTCGCCGCCCTCCTGCCGCTGCGCACGAACGAGAATGCTATTGTTGCCGCCGAAGGACTGCAGCGTGATTTCGCCGAGGCCGAGACTGTCCAGACCTTCGCGGAACTTCGCGAGATCGGCCGTTCCCTGGGTCTTGACGGACATCTGGATGCCGCCGCGGAAGTCGACGCCGTAGTTGAGGCCGGGATAGATGAAGAGTGCGACGGAGGCGATCGAAAGCAGCGCCGAAACGGTAACGCCGAAGAAGCGCGCCTTCATGAACTGGATATGCTTGTCGTAAGGGCTGAAGGGAATCAACGGCCGGATGTTCAGCACCTTGAACTTGCGGCGGCGGGTAATCTCGATCATGGCGACGCGAACGAAGGCGACCGAGGTGAACATCGAGATGATGAGGCCGAGTGCCATGGTCACCGCAAAGCCGCGAACCGGCCCGGAACCGAAAAAGAACAGGATGCTCGCCGCGATCAGGGCCGTCATATTGCCATCGATAATCGTCGAATAGGCACGGTTGAAGCCCGTATCGATGGCGGCAAAGGCGCCTCTGCCCTTGCGGGTCTCTTCACGGATACGCTCATTGATGAGAACGTTCGCGTCGACCGCGAGGCCGATGCCGAGAACGACACCGGCAATACCCGGCAGCGTCAGTGTTGCGCCGACCAGCGTCAGGGCCGAGAGGGTCAGGATCGTGTGGATCAGCAGCGCCACATTCGCCAGGATGCCCCAGGTGCCGTAGAGCACGAAGATGAAGACTGCGACAAGGACGAAGCCGACAATGCCGGAGTAGAGGCCCATTTTGATGGCGTCGGCCCCGAGATCGGCGCCGACGGTGCGCTCCTCGATAACAGTCAGCTTGGCGGGCAGGGCGCCGGCGCGCAGCATGGCGGCAAGCGTCGTGGCGCTGTCGGCCGAGAAGTTGCCGGATATCTGGCCGGAACCGCCGGTGATCGGCTCGCGGATGACGGGCGCGCTCAGCACCTTGTTGTCGAGGACGATGGCGAAGGGGTTGCCGACGTTCTGCCGCGTGATTTCGGCAAAGCGGGTGGAGCCGGCGCTATCGAAGCGGAAGCTGACGATCGGTTCGCGCGTGTTGGGGTCGAAGCTGACGCGGGCATCCGAAAGGCGGTCGCCGGAGATTTCGACACGGTCGAGAACAGCATGGGTCCGGCCTTCGTCGTCCTGCATCATCGTCACGCCGGGGCCGGGCTGGTTGTTCGGCGACAGCATGTGGAACGACATCTTCGCCGTGGAGCCCAGAAGTTGGCGCAGCCGCGTCGGGTCCTGCGCGCCGGGCAACTGCACGAGCACGCGATTGGCGCCGATGCGCTGGATGGTCGGCTCGGAGACGCCGACCTGGTCGACGCGCTGGCGGATGACTTCAAGGCTCTGCTGGACGGCATTGTCGACGTTGGCGGAGATGCCGGCCCGCGAGAACCCGACGATGATGGTGGCGCCGTTCGCCGTGACATCAAGATCCGCCTGGCCGGCGCTGAGGCCGGTGCTGATCGGATTGGCGAGCGTCTTGAGTTCGGTGACGGCCGCATCGCTCTGCGAGGCATCGGCGAGCGTCACGACGATCTGATTCTGGCTGCGCACGACGGCTTTCGGCTGGATTCCCTTTTCGCGCAGGACGCGGCGGGCATCCTGAAGCAGCGATTGCAGCCGCTCCTTGGTCAGGTCCGCCTCGTCGACTTCCAGAACGAGGTGCGAACCGCCGCGAAGGTCGAGGCCGAGCGACACCTGCTCATGCGGCAGCCATGCGGGGATGCGCTGGAGGACGGACTGCGGCAGGGCGTTCGGCAGGGCGATCAATAGGCCGATCACGATGATCACCGAATAGGTGAACACCAGCCAGGGTGAATTGCGCATGTTGTATTCCTTAGATAATCGAGGGCCGGCGCTCGGGCGCTGGCGGCATGTCATCAATGCTCGGAAGCGCCGCTCGGCGCAATGTCAGGCGGCGGTCGGCGGTGCGCGCGGCTGATGGGTCCTGAAATTTGAAGCATGAAGCGGAGCTTCGAATGCCGGGAGAGGGACGGCGCTGTTCCAGCCGGCGAAATCGAGAGCCGGGGCAGCGGCAAGGGCTGGCGACCCGGCGTCGTAGGCGGCCTGTTTCGGCGCAAGCTTGCGCTCGGCGGCAAGCACCCCGCGCATGGCATCGCGCGCGCTCAGTTGCGGCGGCTGCGGATCGCGGCCGGACGAGGAAAGCGTATTGACGGCGGTGGCCGGCGCAATGATGAGATTGCCGCCGAAAAGCAGGCCGAGATAGGCAAGGGCGGCGAAGAGCAGGGAAGCAGCGATACGGCTCGTCAGACGGCGCTGGTCCAGCTCCATCTCCTCCGTCCCGGCGATGTCACTCCCGTATCGGCTCAAAAGCGCGCCAATCTTTCATTCTCTTTCCGGCGGAGGGTCATCCGTCGCGACAATTGTATCAGGCCCATCACTGTCTTCATAGGCCACACTCTCATGATGCACTTGAGCGAGCCGGTCAACCATGCCCAGTGCGATTTCACGTTCGCCCATGATGACGGTGTCAGCGCCATAGTGCTTCAGCTCATCGACCTCGGCGTCGGAATGGGCGCGGGCGACGATGAGAATGGATGGATTGGCGCTGCGCGCCTGCTCGGCGATGCGGCAGGCTTCGAAGGCGTTCGGTATGGCGATGGCAATGCTGCGCGCCGCCGGCAGATTGGCGAGATCGAGCGTCTCCGTGGCCGCGGCATTGCCCATGAAAGCTTCGATGCCCTGCGCTTTCAGCTCGCCGACGCGCTTGTCGGAATCCTCGATGACGAGGAAGGGCGTGCCCGCCGATTTCAGGTTCTGCCCGACGATTCTGCCGACCCGCCCGTAACCGACGACAACGGCATGACCGTGGAGGCCGCTCGGATGCACCTCGTCATCTTCAGCCGGGGCTGTCTCCTCGGCCGGCGCAACCGCGGGCTCGGCCTGGCTCTCCTCGCGTCTTGCGCCCTCGAGCAGCGGGCGCATGCGGTCGCAGAGGAAGAACAGCAGCGGATTGAGGATGATCGAGATGATGGCGCCGGCCAGGATCAGGTCGCGGCCTTCCTCCGGCAACAGCCCGAGGTCGACGCCGAGGGCGGCGAGAATGAAAGAGAATTCGCCGATCTGGCCGAGGCTCGCCGAAATCGTCAGCGCTGTGCCGAGCGGCTTCTTGAAGGCGAGCACGATCAGCAAGGCGGCGACGGATTTGCCGATGACGATGATGAAGATGGTGGCGAGGATCGGCAGCGGCCTGTCGATCAGGATGTTCGGGTCAAACAGCATGCCGACCGAGACGAAGAACAGCACGGCGAAGGCATCGCGCAGCGGCAGGCTTTCCTGGGCGGCGCGATGACTGAGCTCGCTTTCGGCGAGCACCATGCCGGCGAAGAAGGCGCCGAGCGCCAGCGACACGCCGAAGAGCTTGGCCGCGCCGAAGGCGACGCCGAGCGCAATCGCCAGCACGCCGAGCCGGAAGAGCTCGCGCGAGCCGGTATGGGCGATGCGATGCATCATCCAGGGAATGAGCTTGCGGCCGAAGACCAGCATCAGCGCCACGAACAGCGCCACCTTCACCAGCGTCATGGCGATCATGCCGCCGATGCCGAGGTCGAGGCCGAACACGAGGTTCAGTCCGGCCGAGAGCGGCTCGGCGGGAGCGTGACCTTCACCGCCGATGCCGGCGGCCGCCGGGATCAGCACCAGGGCCAGTACCATGGCGAGGTCTTCGACGATTAGCCAACCGACGGCGATCCGGCCGCGCTCGGTCTCCACCAGCCGCCGCTCCTGCAGCGCCTTCAACAGCACGACGGTGGAGGCAACCGAAAGCGCCAGGCCGAATACCAGGCTGCCGCCGGTCGGCCACCCCATGAGGGCGCCGAGCCCCCAGCCGAGCAATGTAGCAAAGGCGATCTGTGCGATCGCGCCGGGCAGCGCGATGCCGCGCACCGACATCAGGTCTTTCAGCGAGAAATGCAGTCCGACGCCGAACATCAGCAGGATGACGCCGATTTCGGCAAGCTCCGGCGCAAGGTTCTGGTCGGCCACATAACCCGGCGTATGCGGCCCGACCAGCACGCCGGCGATGAGATAGCCGACGAGCGGCGGCATGCGCAGCCGATGCGCAAGTGCGCCGAAGATGAAAGCCAGCACGAGGCCGCCGACGATCGTCGAAATCAGGGGCGTATCGTGTGGCATCACTGTCTCCCGATCTGGAAATCCCGCGCTAAATATGACATATATGGTCTATATCAACCAATATGGGTGACTTGAAATCATGGGTCAAGGCGCAAAGGCGACAATTCTCACGCCCGCTCTCTGCCGCGCGGCGCGTGGCCTGCTCGACTGGACCCAGACCGACCTGGCCGAAAGGGCAGCCGTCTCGCGCAGCACCATCCGCGACTACGAGGGACGCCACCACGACATCCACCGTGCGACGGAGGCGCAGCTGCGCCTCGCCTTCGAAGAGGGCGGCGTCAGGTTCGTCGAAATCGAAGGCGCGGGCACCGGCCTCTGCCTTCCCGATCGGCCTAGTTAAACCGGACTCACGGCGCCAGGCAGGTGGCCGAGACTTTGTAGATGTAGAGCGTCTTGCCCTTGTAGTAGCCTGCAGCCGGCTGCCAGCTCTTCAGCACCTCGGGCGTTTCGGCCGCGCAGGCGAAGGGACCGTCCGTCAGGAAAAGCACCTGACTGGCGGTCCCGGCGGGCAGGGCGAATTCCTGCTCGTAATAGCTCTCCGGAAGGCCTGCCGGCGCCCGCGCATAGATCCTGTAGGATGCGTCGCGCAGCGTATAGAAAAGATCGGCGACCATGTCGCGGTTGTTGGTGACGATGATGTCGATGCCGGCCTGATCGGCGAGCGCTGCAGCCTCGCGGCTGACCTCGGCGCGGCCGAGATAACGCTTCATCAATTCGTCGCCGTTCGGCAGCAGCACCTGCTGCGGAAAGATCGTCGCCAGCGGAAAGAGCAGGCTTGCGACGCCGTTGATGGTGAGCGACAGCCTGAGCCCCTTCGGCCACAACCGATAAAGCAGCCAGACGGCGAGGATCGTCCCCGCGACATAGGCGGTCACGGCCCAGTTGGCATAGGCCTTGGCGACCGTCGCCTGCAGGGTGATGAGCGCCACCACCGGCATCGACAGCCAGACCAGCATCTTCTCGCGGTCGTCGCTCCGGCCCTTGATCATACGGTAGACGGCCCAGAGGATAGCGAAGAAGACGATCGGCCCGACGACGCCGAACTGCGCGGCGAAGAATTCAAGCCCGCGGCGGAAATTGATGCTGAGGTCGCTCCAATGGGCGATATCCTGCGTATGGCGCACCGTCGTATTGTCGTGCTGCAGGTTCCACCAGAGGTTCGGCAAGGCAACGACCGCCGCGACCGCGACTGCGATAATGAAATCCCGGATGGCGATGCGTGCCGCCGGAATGAGGAGCAGGGCGAGTGCGCCGCCCGGAACGACGAACAGCACGGCATATTTCGTCAGGAAGGCGAGGCCGACGCCGAGGCCCATGACGAGCGCCAGCCCGACCGAGCGCCGCTGCGTCAGGCCGAAATAGGCAAGGAGGGCGATGGCGATGAAGAACAGCAGGATGACGTCGGTCGAGAAGAACACCGAGGAAAGCGCCACGCCAGGCAGCGTGATATAGGTGGCTCCCGTCCAGCCTTCGATCTCCGGTCCGACGAAACGCTTTGCCACCTTCATCAGCACCAGGGCCGCCGCCATGTGGATCAATGGCCCGAGCAGCCTGATGAAGTAGATGGCGTTGGAGCCGGAAAGCTCGGTCATCGCCCGGATCACCCAGGCGATCATCGGCGGTTTGGAGTAATAGCCGAGATCGAGATTCTGCGCCCAGAACCAGTATTGCGCCTCATCGACGAAAAGGTCCGTCGCATCGAAATTGAGCGTGACGACGCGCCAGAGCGTGAAGCCGAAAACGATGAGAAGACCAGATCTGAGGGACATGAACTTAAGTGTTCCGCTGACATGAAAGGCGCGAGTGCGATTACACCAAAGGCGCCGGACTGCCAACGGGGAAGGGAAGTCAGAACACACGAAGCATGCGGATGTCGCGGTTTGCGGCGAGGGAGTCGAGCCGGGCGATGGCTGCAAGTACACCCATTGCGATCAAGCAGGAACCCAATCCGAGAACAATCATTGCTCTGTCCTTGTCGACGTCATGTCTTGGTTGTCGACCGGCATATAACACGGAGCTTGCGTGTGCCTTGTAGCAGGCGTGCAACTCTCTGGCAGTATTTCTCGCGAACTGCCTTGAATTGCTTCAAAAGCCGGCGCCTGGACAGGCTTATTAACCTTCAGGCAAGGAATTAACCATAAACATTGGGTTACACGTCGGAATGGGAAGATGCACTCGTTCCCACCAGGCATGACGCCGTACCGCCGTACCGGGTCGATCCGGTATCCATCTCTTCAGACAGCTCCGAAACATGGCTGATCAGGGGGTTTTGAGCCGCCGGTTGTACCGGAGGCCAGGGACCGTCTCCACGCTTTGCGTTCATCGGATGCAGCGAAAGTTTTAGCCGGGCATCCGCCTGGAAAGTGGGTTGGGACAGGCGTTGAGGCAGGACATGCCATCAGATCAGGCTCGTGGAGCGCAGGCAGGTAGCTTGCGCGACCGCCTGCGTTTTGCCCGTCTCGATGCCGATCAGTGCGAGCTGGTGCGTCGCAACCGGCCGGCCCTCGAGGCCTATCTGAAGGCCGGGCTGCGTGACCTCTTCCACCGGTTCCAGTCATTCCCCGACGCCTCGCGCAACTTCGAGAGCGAGCGCCAGGTCGAACGCCTGCATGATTTGCAGTCCTCGCATTGGGACGTGCTGACGGATGCCCGCTTCGACAGCCTATATGCCGAGCGCGTCAAGGTTCTCTCCGATACCGAAAACAAGATGGGTCTCGACCCGCGCTGGCACGTCGCCGGTCACGGCGTCATGCTTGAGCACGTCCTTTCCGGCCTCGCCGAGGAAATCGCCGGCCGGCCGCTGCTGCCGTCGGCCAAGCGCCGCACCCGCGAAATCTCCGAACTGATGACGGCGATCATCCGCATCGTCATGGTCGATGTGGAAATCGCCGTGTCGCTCCGCTTCAATGCGCTGCGCGCCGCCCAGCACCGCGCGCTTGCCGATCAGCGCGCCGATAATGAGGCCGAGATCGTCAGGATCTTCGGCGATGTCATTGAAGGCCTGGCCGCCCGCGATCTGACGCGGCGTGCTCCCGTCGATGCCGACGGCGCCTATGCCGGGATCGCCGCCACGCTGAACGGCGCCTTGGACGGTCTCCAGGCCGAATTCGCCGACATCACCGGACGCACCGTCAAGGCTGAAGCGGCAACGGCGTCGCTTGCCGACCTGTCGCGGCAGTTCGCCGGCACGGCGTCCGGCCAGGCCGACCGGCTGCAGCTTTCCGCCACCGCCCTTGCCGGCATTGCCGGCAGCGTGCGTGACGGCGCCGCCGACAGCCGCGCCGCCGAACAGGCGGCCGCATCGACGCGCGCCGCCGTCGAGGAAAGCGGCGAGGTCGTCGGCCGCGCCATCAGCGCCATGGCCGACATCGAGCAGTCGGCCGAAAAAATTGGCCAGATCATCGGCGCGATCGACGAGATCGCCTTCCAAACCAATCTTCTGGCGCTGAATGCCGGCATCGAGGCGGCGCGGGCCGGTGATTCCGGCCGCGGTTTTGCCGTCGTCGCCCAGGAAGTCCGGGCACTGGCTCAGCGCTCGGCCGAAGCCGCCCGCGAGATCAAGACGCTGGTGACGACCACCAAGGCGCAGGTCGACGCCGGCGTGCAAATGGTCGGCCGTACGCAGGATTCGATCGGCAGCATCGTGCGCCAGGTCACCGACATCAATGCCGCCATCTCAGGCATCGCCACAAGGACCGGCGAACATGCCGCAAGCCTCGACGGCGTGGTCGCGGACGTCAAGGGCCTGGGCGTCGAGGTGGCCGATAGCGCCGACCTTGCCGAGCGTTCGACGCAAGGCGCCGACCATCTCCACACCGTCATTCTCGAGCTCGGCCGCACGGTGCGCGAATTCCGCATCGCCCGCGAAAACGCCCATGCCGGCCGGCCGGCGCCGGTCCGCGTGGCGCCGTCGCGTGTCATCGACGCCGTCGCCCGCGCCGCCGCGGTCGAGGACGAATATGAAAATGACGATTTTGGCCTTCCCCAGTCGCTCGCAGGCGTCGGAGGTGGGCGGAATGTTTACTAACCTATCGGATTATCGCCTCAGCTCATCTTTTCGGGCCGGGGACAAGGGGACAAGGACAAGCTGATGGTAGCAAAGAAGAGTGGCAAGACGCTGAATTTGACAGCGGTGCTCGACCTCAACGAGGCTTCCGCCTTGCGTGAAAAACTCCTCTCGTTCAGGGGCAGCGGTCTTTCGATCGATGCATCCGGCGTTGAGCGGATCGGTGCTCTTTGCGCACAGGTCCTGATGTCCGCGGAGAAGACCTGGGCGCAGGACCAGCAGCCGTTCACCTTCTCCCAGGTGTCCGACGCATTTCAAAAAACCATGCAGCTGGTTGGCGTCAATATTGACCACCTGCTTGCCAAGGAGATTCGGCAATGAAGAAAAAAGTACTGACCGTGGATGATTCCCGCACCATCCGAAACATGCTGCTCGTGACGCTGAACAATGCCGGCTTCGAGACCATCCAGGCGGAAGACGGCGTCGAGGGTCTCGAGGTTCTCGAAGAGTCCAATCCTGACGTCATCGTCACCGACATCAACATGCCGCGCCTCGACGGTTTCGGCTTCATCGAAGGTGTCCGCCGCAACGAGAAATATCGGGCGATCCCGATCCTGGTCCTGACGACCGAGAGCGACGCGGAAAAGAAGAACCGCGCCCGCCAGGCCGGCGCCACGGGCTGGATCGTCAAGCCTTTCGACCCGGCCAAGCTGATCGATGCAATTGAGCGTGTAACCGCTTAAACCCAGGATTTGCTCCTATGGATATGAACGAAATCAAAGAGATCTTTTTCCAGGAGTGCGAGGAACAGCTCGCCGAGCTGGAATCCGGTCTTCTGAAAATGAACGATGGCGATCGCGATCCGGAAACCGTCAATGCGGTGTTCCGTGCCGTGCATTCGATCAAGGGGGGCGCCGGCGCCTTCGGCCTTGATGATCTGGTTGCCTTCGCCCATGTGTTCGAGACCACTCTCGATTGCGTTCGTTCCAACAAGCTCGAGCCGACTCAGGACGTCCTGAAGGTGATGCTGAAGTCGGCAGACGTGCTCGCCGACCTGACCAATGCCGCGCGCGACGGCGGCAGCGTCGATGAGAGCCGCAGCCGCGGCCTCGTCAAGGAGTTGGAAGCACTGGCCAACGGTGAATTGCCGTCTCCCTCGGTCGCCGCTGAGGCGCCTGCGCCCAAGGCCGCGGCAAAGGCTGCCCCGGCTGCTCCGGCGCCGACCCCCAAACCGACCGATGACAGCGGCTTCCAGCCGATCCCCTTTTCCTTCGACGATTTCGGCGGCGACGAGGCGGGCTCCGACCTGCCGGCCTATGAAGTCACCTTCAAGCCGCGTTACGAGCTCTATTCCAAGGGCAATGACGCCACCCTGCTGCTGCGCGATCTCTCGCGTCTCGGCGAGATGACCATCTATTGCAATATGGATGAGCTGCCGGGTCTCGAAGAGCTCGATCCGGAAGGCGCCTATTTCTTCTGGAACGTCACGATCAAGACGGACAAGGGCGAAGACGCCATCCGCACAGTCTTCGAATTCGCCGAATGGGATTGCGACCTGACGGTGAAGTCGGTCGAGGCAGCAAGCGCCGGCGCGGCCGGCAATGAGGAGCTGCCGATGGTGCCGGTTCCCTTCGACCTGTCGATCCTCGACGAGACCGACGCCATGGAACAGGTTTCCGCCGCGCGGTCCGAAGATGCGACGGCCGCCGTTGCCGCTGCCGAGACCGCGTCCAACGTCACGCAGATGGCGGCAGCCGCCGCCCGCGTCGAGAAGAAGGAATCGGCTGCTGCCGCGGCCGCCGCGGCAAATGCCGCCGCCCAGAACAATGCCGCCGGCGCCGGCCAGACGATCCGCGTCGATCTCGACCGCGTCGACCGCCTCATCAACCTCGTCGGCGAACTGGTCATCAACCAGGCGATGCTGTCGCAGAGCGTCATCGAGAACGACACGACCGGCACTTCCTCGATCAACATGGGCCTCGAGGAGCTGCAGCAGCTCACCCGCGAGATCCAGGACTCGGTCATGGCGATCCGCGCCCAGCCGGTGAAGCCGGTCTTCCAGCGCATGTCGCGTATCGTCCGCGAAATCGCCGACATGACCGGCAAGTCGATCCGCCTGATCACCGAAGGTGAAAACACCGAAGTCGACAAGACGGTCATCGACAAGCTCGCCGAGCCGCTGACCCACATGATCCGCAACGCCGTCGACCACGGCATCGAGACGCCGGAAAAGCGCGCGGCTGCCGGCAAGAACACCGAAGGCACGGTCCGCCTCACCGCCAAGCATCGTTCGGGCCGCATCCTGATCGAGCTTGCCGACGACGGCGCCGGCATCAACCGCGAGAAGGTTCGCCAGAAGGCGATCGACAACGACCTGATCCCGGCCGACGCCAATCTGTCGGACGAGGAAATCGACAACCTGATCTTCCTGCCGGGCTTCTCGACCGCCGACAAGATCTCCGATATCTCCGGCCGCGGCGTCGGTATGGACGTCGTCAAGCGTTCGATCCAGGCGCTCGGCGGCCGCATCAACATCACGTCGAAGCCGGGCCACGGCTCGGTCTTCACCATGAGCCTGCCGCTGACGCTCGCCGTCCTCGACGGCATGGTGGTCACCGTCGCCGGCCAGACGCTGGTCGTGCCGCTGACCGCGATCGTCGAAACCCTGCAGCCGGAAGCTGCCGCGATCCACTCCTTCGGCGCCAACCACCGGCTGATTTCGATCCGCAACTCTTTCTGCCCGCTGGTCGATGTCGGCCGCATCCTGAACTTCCGCGCGACCCAGGCCAATCCTGTCGAAGGCGTGGCGCTTCTGGTGGAATCCGAAGGCGGCGGCCAGCGCGCCCTGATGGTCGATGCCATCCAGGGGCAGCGTCAGGTGGTCATCAAGAGCCTGGAAGCCAACTACACCCACGTGCCGGGCATTGCCGCCGCCACTATCCTCGGCGACGGCCGCGTGGCTCTGATCCTCGATGTCGACGCGGTTGTCGGCGCATCGCGCGGCCAGTCGCTGAAAGCGGAAATGTCGTTAGCAGCGGTAGGGTAAGGCAATGTCGTACACCGTAAAAAATCTGAGCGAAGGGGACCGCGAGCTGATCGCGTTCCGTATCGGCGATCAGGAATTTTGCGTGAACATCATGTCGGTTCGCGAAATCCGGGGCTGGACCCCGGCGACCGCGATGCCCCACTCGCCTGCCTATATGCTTGGTGTCATCAACCTGCGCGGCGCAGTGCTGCCGATAATCGATCTTGCCGCCCGCCTCGGCATGAAGCCTGCCGATCCGACCGCCCGCCATGTCATCATCGTCGCCCAGGTCCGTCGCAAGGTCGTCGGCCTGCTGGTCGATGCCGTCTCCGACATTCTGACGGTGACCGACGAGATCGTTCAGCCGACACCGGAAATCTCCTCCGACCTCGAGCGCCAATTTGCCCGAGGCATTCTCGCCATCGACAAGCGCATGATCTGCCTGATCGAACTTGAAGCCCTCTTTTCCGAGACCGAAAGCGAAGCCGCATGAGTGCAATGGGTGCAAAGGATCAGAGGCAGGGAGCCGACGAAGTACTGGCGAGCGGAGAATATCCGCTGACACGCCGCGACCTCACGGAAATCGCCGCTATGATCTACTCGGATGCCGGCATCTTCCTCAACGAGACGAAGGCCTCGCTGGTCTATTCGCGTCTGTCGAAGCATATCCGCAATCTCGGCCTGTCCGGCTTCCGGGAATATTGCGAACTCGTCGCTTCGCCGGCGGGTGCGGCGGAGCGCCGCGAAATGCTGTCGCATCTGACGACCAACTTCACCCGCTTCTTCCGCGAAAACCATCATTTCGAGCATCTGCGCGATCATGTGCTGCCGGAGCTTCTGCAGCGGGCGAGAGCCGGCGGCAGGGTGCGCATCTGGTCGGCCGCTTCCTCCGACGGACAGGAGCCTTATTCGATCGCGCTCACCGTGCTGTCGCTGATGCCGAATGTCGCCGACTACGACTTCAAGATCCTGGCGACCGACATCGACCCGAAGATCCTGGCGATCGCCCGTGCCGGCGCCTATGACGAAACCGCGCTCGAAACCGTGTCGCCCGCCATGCGCAAGCAATGGTTCAGCGAAGTCGAGGTGCAGGGCCGCCGAAAATTTCAGGTCGACGACCGCGTTAAGCGGCTGATCACCTATAACGAGCTGAACCTGATGGCGCAGTGGCCGTTCAAGGGCAAGTTCGACGTCATCTTCTGCCGCAACGTCGTCATCTATTTCGACGAGCCGACGCAGATGAAGATCTGGCAGCGTTTCGCCGGCCTGCTGCCGGAAGGCGGCCATCTCTATATAGGCCATTCCGAGCGTGTGTCCGGCGAGGCGAAACACGTCTTCGACAATATCGGCATCACGACCTATCGCTACACGACCAAGGGTCTCGGGAGGAAGGCATGAGCGCGCCGGCAAGGGTTCTCGTTGTTGACGACTCGCCGACGATGCGCGGTCTGATCACCGCCGTTCTGAGTTCGGACCCCGAGGTCAACGTCATCGGCCAGGCCGGCGACGCGCTGGAAGCGCGCGAGGCGATCAAGCGGCTGAACCCCGACGTCGTGACGCTCGACATCGAGATGCCGAACATGAACGGCCTCGATTTCCTTGAAAAGATCATGACGCTGCGGCCGATGCCCGTCATCATGGTGTCGACGATGACCCATCGCGGCGCCGAGGCGACGCTTGCAGCACTTGAGATCGGAGCTTTCGATTGCGTCGGCAAGCCGGGTCCCGGCGAACCCAGGCCCTTCGGCGACCTCGCCGAGAAGGTCAAGGCCGCCGCCCGCACGCAGCGCCAGTTCTCCCAGCCGGCGGCTGCCGCCGCGCCGCCGCCCTCGGTCGCCGATTTCCGCGTCGGCCGCAAGATCGTCGCGATCGGCTCGTCGACGGGCGGCGTCGAGGCGCTGATTGCCGTGCTCCAGAAGTTCCCGGCCAATTGCCCGCCGACGGTCATCACCCAGCACATGCCGCCGACCTTCACCAAGAGCTTCGCCGAACGGCTGAACCGGCTTTGCGCGCCGGTGGTGCAGGAAGCGACCGACGGCGCCCGTCTCGAAATCGGCAAGATCTATCTGGCGCCCGGAGGCGAACGTCATCTCCAGGTCACCGGTGCTTCGGCGCCGTGCTGCCGCCTCGTCGACCGCCCCCCGGTCAACGGTCACCGCCCCTCGGTGGACGTCCTCTTTGATTCGGTTGCGGAACTGGCCGGCCGCAACGCCGTTGGCGTGATTCTGACCGGAATGGGCCGCGACGGCGCCGCCGGATTGTTGAAAATGCGTCACGCCGGCGCCAGAACCCTCGGCCAGAACGAAAAAACCTGTGTCGTTTACGGAATGCCAAGGGTTGCGCACGAACTTGGCGCCGTTGAGCAGCAGCTGCCACTGTCTGCCATCGGTGAGGAAATATTGAAAATGACAGCCGCCCGAAAGGAAGGGACCGAATAAAATGTCGATCGCGGAGAAAATCAAAGTTCTGATCGTCGATGATCAGGTAACAAGCCGGTTGCTGCTCAGCGACGCGCTGACACAGCTCGGTTTCAAGCAGATCACGTCGGCCGGCGACGGCGAACAGGGCATGAAGATCATGACCGAGCAGCCGCATCATCTGGTGATCTCGGACTTCAACATGCCGAAGATGGATGGCATCGGCTTCCTTCAGGCGGTGCGCACCAACCCGAACACCAAGAAGGCAGCCTTCATCATCCTCACCGCCCAGGGCGATCGCGCGCTGGTGCAGAAGGCCGCCCAGCTTGGCGCCAACAACGTGCTCGCCAAGCCGTTCACGATCGAGAAGATGAAAGCGGCCATCGAAGCCGTGTTTGGAGCCCTGAAATGATCACTGAGGGGGCAGCCCGCCGCGTGCACATCATTCAAGGCGAGTATAAGGTTCTGAGCGATCCGAATGCGGTCCTCTCGACCATTCTCGGCTCGTGCGTGGCTGCGTGCCTCAGAGACCCTGTCGCCGGCATCGGCGGCATGAACCACTTTCTGCTGCCCGGTTCGGCGACGTCGCCGACCTCAGGCGGGGATGCCACGCGCTACGGCGTGCATCTGATGGAATTGCTGATCAACGGTCTCCTGAAGCAGGGCGCCCGGCGCGACCGGCTGGAGGCAAAGATCTTCGGCGGCGCCAAGACGATCTCGACCTTTTCCAACGTCGGTGAGCAGAACGCGGCCTTTGCCATGCAGTTCCTGAGGGATGAAGGCATTCCGGTGGTCGGCTCCTCCACAGGTGGAGAGCACGGGCGCAAGCTCGAATATTGGCCGGTCTCCGGTCGTGCCCGGCAATATCCATTGACCGGCGCCGAAACCCAGAGAACCGTCGCTCTCGAGCAGCGTCCCGCCGCTCCGCAGAAGCCCGCCGAAACCAGTATCGAATTTTTTTGATGGCGAGGATTTTGATATGACATTTATCCCGGTAATGGAGCCGCCCGCGCCTGTGGAAGCGCTGAGCGACATCCTGATGCGCATCGTGTCCGAACTGCACGATGTCGCCTACCTGATCGAGCGCATCGAGCCGCAGCTCCTCGACCTCGGCGGCGCCGAAGTTTTGAATTCGCCTGACGCTATGAAGGTCATGCAGGGCATCGATCTGGCGGTGCAGAAATCGCGCGGCCTTGCCGAATTCATCGACACCATCACCGGCGAAATCCCGCTCGGCTGGACCGTCGACGTCGCAACCGCGCTGAGCCTCGTCAAGCTGGCGGAGATGCAGAAGGCGCTGGGTGGCGCCACCCGCCACGGCCATTCCCAGCCGCTGAGCAAGGCGGCCGGCGACTTCGATTTCTTCTAACGCGCGCACTCCTTCAGCGTCGCTTCTCCCGCCTTGGGCCTTCGTTTCACCGAGGTCGTTCTCGCAAAATCGCTGCATGACGGGCTTGAGCCTTTCGCTCTCGCGCGCTCCTCACGAAACGCTCGCACAAGTTTCGCCGATTATTCGTCTGATGAGGCAATAAGCCTGCTTTGTCTTTGACGGATCGTGCGAGAACAGAATGAATCTGTTAAATCAATTAGTTCAGATCTTTAAGAACTTTGGTGCCCTGGGCCGAACGCGCCTGATGATTCTGGGTGGCGTCGGCGCCGTTTCCATTGCAATCGTCCTTGCGGCAGCCCTTTTCGTCAACAAACCGGCACAGGAATCGCTCTACGTCGGTCTCGACGCTCCCGATCTCAACCAGATCAGCATGGCGCTTGCCGAAGCCAACATCAATTTCCAGGTCGGCACGGATGGCGCCAGCATCACCGTTCCGGCGGGCATGACGGGCAAGGCCCGCCTGATGCTTGCAGAGCGCGGCCTGCCGAACAGCGCCAATGCCGGTTACGAACTCTTCGACAATGTCGGCTCGCTCGGCCTGACCTCCTTCATGCAGGAAGTGACGCGGATTCGCGCGCTGGAAGGCGAAATCGCCCGCACCATCCAGTCGATCTCGGGCATAACCGCCGCGCGCGTCCATATCGTCATGCCGGAGGTCGGAAACTTCCGCAAGGCGGAGCAGAAACCGACGGCTTCCGTGATGATTCGCGCAAGCGCCGCCACCGGGCGCGGCGCTGCGACCTCGATCCGCCACCTCGTCGCCTCGGCCGTGCCGGGGCTCGACGTCGATGACGTGACAATCCTCGATTCCGCCGGCCAGCTGCTCGCGTCCGGCGACGAGGCGAGCAACAGCTCGCTGAACCGCTCTCTCAACATCGTCCAGAACGTTCAGCAGGAAGTCGAATCCAACATCGACAAGGCGCTGGCACCGTTCCTCGGTATGGACAACTTCCGCTCCAGCGTCACCGCCGACTTGAACACCGACGCCCAGCAGATCCAGGAAACGACCTACGACCCCGAATCCAAGGTTGAACGCTCGGTGCGCTCGACGAAGGAAGCCCAGCAGTCGCAGCAGAAGCAGTCCGACAACGCGACGACGGTCGAACAGAACATTCCGCAGGCAGCCCCCGACGCCGGCGGTGCCAGTGGCCCGGAATCGCAGGACAAGTCCGACAAGCGCGAAGAGCAGACCAACTACGAAATCAACAGCAGGACGACGGCGACGACCCGCAACAGCTATAAGGTCGAAAAGCTGTCGATCGCCGTGGTGGTCAACAAGGGTCGCATCGCCAAGATGGTCGGCGAGCCTGCCGATCAGGCCAAGGTCGACGCCTATCTCGCTGAAATGCAGAAGATCGTCGCTTCGGCCGCCGGCATCGACGCCAAGCGCGGCGACGTCGTCACCGTCACGGCCATGGACTTCCTCGAAAATCAACTGCTCGAAGACGCCACCGGCGGTGTCCGGGTCATGGACATGCTGAGCCGCAATCTTGCCGGCATCATCAACTCGCTCGCCTTCGTCGCGGTCGCCTTCGTGGTGGTCTGGATGGGCCTGCGTCCGCTGGTCCGCAGCGTCAGCGGCAACGGTGCAGGCGCGGTTCTCGGCGACGCTTCGCCGGAAGCGGCCGGCCTCGAGCTCCCGGACTTCGCGCCGGCGGCAGGAGCGCCCGGAGGCGCTCTCATGGACGGCTTCGGATCCGACTTCGGCTTCGACAGCACCGAGGATCTGCTCAGCCTCGGCGACGACGACGGCAACTTCAACCGCCGTGTCAAGGAAGGCCCGGAACGCAAGCTCGCCCGCATGGTCGAGATCAACGAGGAGCGCGCCGCGAAAATCCTCCGGAAATGGGCGATCGACGAGGCAGCATAAGAGAGGGCCGGGAAACCGGCCTTTTTCACGTTCGTGCCGGGCTTTCCCGTCAGGGGGCTGCCGGTTCCCGCAAAGGCCGGTAAGGCGCGTTCAGCGAGATGGATAAAGCTGCGGAGCTCACTCGCGTAAAACGCGAATCAAGTTGCGGTACAGCCAGAATCACCGTAGCCTCGACCATGTCTTGAGAGGCATGATCGGCATTCGAATCAGGGCATGGACGGCGGCGAAAGTAAATCCCTAGAAGTCGGAGATGGTACTTTACATCGGCTGGCTTACCCTTGGGTGATTCGAAATGGGATTCCCGCGGGACATGAATTGAATCCTTTACAGAAAAATTGCCGTTGCACCGAGTGTGATCGTTTCTCAGCCGCAGGACGTTGCCAATGGATATGAACGTATTTCAGGCGAGCAAAGGCGAGAGGCAGATGATCAATTTCGCAAGCGCAGTGGCGCCGGCTCTGTTGCCGCGCGATGAGCTGATCCAGCGGCTGCACAGTGTCGCCAGCACTGGCAGGTTGCAGTCCGGCTTGCGCGCCCTGACGGAATATGTCGGTGCCTCGCACTATCTTCTGGCGCGTTGTGATCTCATCCAGGAAAGCGGCCTCGATTTCGTCGTCTCCTCGGATTGGCCCTTCGACTTGGTCAAGGACATCGCCAACAATCTCGTCAGTGGCTATGCCCGCTCCACCGAGCTGGAAAAGTGCATGCAGGTCTTCCAGCCGAATTTTGCGCTGCTGCCCGAGAGCGCCGACGTGCCGGAGGGCGCCAGCCGCCAATATTGTTCATTAACCTTCAATGTCGGCCGCTCGCGGCTGGCCTTGATGTTCCTGTTCGGCGAAGGGTTCATCCTGTCGCCGGAGCGGCTGCGGGATGTCGGCCTGCTTGCCGGCTATGTCGCGAGCTTCCTGCGCTGCGGCGGCGCCAGGGTCGATCGCGATTTCGAATTAACCGACCGCGAGCTGGAATGCCTGTTCTGGATCGCCGAGGGCAAGACCAGCGACGAGATCGCGATGATCCTCGGAATCTCCCGCAACACAATCAACAACTACATCACCAGCGTCATGCGCAAGACGGCGACCAAGACCCGGTCGGAGGCCATTGCCTTCGCGGTCCGCAACAATCTCGTATAGGGGGATCCATGGGGCATCCATCAAGCAGGCTGATGAATGGCGCCGATCCGTTGCGGATGGTGCGGGTGAGCAGGATTTCCAGCCGGTCCGATCTTTTTCCGCGGCTGATCGCGATGCAGAAACTCGCCGATGCTCTGGGCTTTGCGATCTATCGCGTCAGCGGCTCCAGCCTGCCGGCAAAGCAGCGCCTCGTCTGCGAGCTCGAGAACTGGGGATCTTCCAATGCCGGTTTCGGCAAGGCGTTCACGGATGCCTATGGCGATATCCTTCTCGATCATATCGAGAAGTCGCTGCTGCCGCTTTCATGGGCCGGTGCTCACGACCGGGCGGCCCCCGGCCCGGCCGACTTCGCGCCGTTCATGACGCGCCTGAAGGACGGCATCCTGCCTTTTTCCGGCCTTGCCTTTCCGGTGCGGCTCGGCGCCGTCGGCAATGGCTTCATCCTGTTTACCGGCGATGATATCGATCTTTCGAGCGACATGATCGTCGAGCTGCACGGCCGCTGCTGCCATATCATGATGGACCTGCTCTCGCTCGACGAACGCCGCACGGGCGCCGCCGAGGCGCTGAGCGAGCGCGAGATCGCCTGTCTTCAGCTTGCCGGCGATGGTCGCATCAGCGAAGAGATCGCCGAAAAGCTCGGCCTATCCGTGCACACGGTCAACGCCTATCTCGGCTCGGCGACGATCAAGCTCGATTCCGTCAACCGCATCCAGGCGATCGCCAAGGCGATCCGGCTCGGCTACATCAGCTGAGGCAGCGCCTGCCGCCTTTCACGAAAGACGGCGCAAAGGCTTGATTGATTGAGGGCGATCAGCTGGCGAATGCGCGCGGTGGTTTCACGCTGTAGCGGGCTTGCCGAAGGCTCCTTTCCAGGAAGACGGTATTCTCGTCGGGGTCGGGAGAGGGATCCTGGAAGGCGATGTGATTGATTTCGATGCCGGCATGATCCTCGGCAAGGGTGAGCTGGGCATAGACGGTGACGCCGCGCGGCTTGATTTCCAGGTCGAGAACGACTTCCGGCTTGCCGCCCCATTCCAGCGTATAGTTTCCGCCCAGGCCGAAATTGACCGTGCCCGGATGAAAGAAAAGCTCCGCGGCCGAAGCGACGAGATCGGCCAGATTGCCGTAATACTCGAAGCGCAGCAGTGAAATAAGGTCAGAGGCATCCAGAAGGCGCAGTTCGGTGGCGACCGGGCTGATCGCGTCTGCGAGGATCTTTTCACGCTGGGCAGAGTGAGGGCATTTTTTCATTCGGCTTATCTTACCCGTTTGTTCTTGGCATCTGCGGCGTAGACCCTGTGTATGAGCTCCGCAACGGCCTTATAGAAGACTGACGGTATGACACTATCCACCGAGACTTGCGCAAACATGGAGCGCGCAAGCGGCGGATCTTCGAACACCGGGATGCCGTTCTGCTCGGCAATCTCCCTGATCTTCAGCGCAATGAGGTCCTGGCCCTTCGCCAGCACCACCGGGGCGTCGTTCTCCTCACGCGCGTAACGCAGCGCCACGGCGTAGTGCGTCGGGTTGGCGATGACGAGCGTTGCGCGGTGCACGTTGGCGATCATGCGCCGGCGCGCGCGGTCGCGCATCAGCGAGCGCTGCCGGCTTTTGACAAAGGGATCCCCCTGCGCCTGCTTGTTTTCTTCCTTCACTTCGTGGCGCGTCATCTTGAGTTCGGTGAACCAGTGATGGCGCGTCCAGAAGAAATCGGCGATCGCCACGATTGCGGTGGCGATCAGCATGACGACGATGATCTTGCGCATCGCCGTCATCATCCTGACGAGGATCGTCTGCGGATCGGAGAACATCGCGTCGATCGAGCCGAAATATTCGCTCCTCAGCACGAAGAACAGAATCACTCCGACGACGACGACCTTGAACAGTGACTTTCCGAACTCGACGAGGCCGGGCAGGCTGAAGAGCCGTGACCAGCCCTTGATCGGCGAGATGCGCGAGGCCTGCGGCCTGATGCGTTCCAGAACAGGCGTCGGCAGATTCTGGAAGATCGACGAGGCGACCCCGAACACCATGAGCAGGATGAAGGCAGGCGCCAGCAGCGCAGCGATTGCCCAGCCGAGCCGCACGAAGAGCGCCAGGACATCCGGCCCCGTTTCGATCTTCCATTGATCGGGCTGCTCGAAGATATCGCGCAGCATTTCGCTCATGCGCCCGACGCTTTCGGGAAGGAAGAACACCAGATAGATGAAGGTGGCAAGGATGGTCGCGAAGATCGACAGCTCGCGCGAAAACGGCACATTTCCCTTTTCCGCGGCATCGCTTTGCTTTTTCGCGGTCGGGGCTTCTGTTTTGCTGTCCTTGTCATCATCTGCCAAGTCGCGGCCCTCCGTCAAAGAAACAGGCCGCAGCGAATGCATGCCACCCAAGGGCAGCGGTTTTGGGATGACGACATGCACCAAAACAAAGAGCTGTAGCGGGTCGCGAAAACCGGGTTTTCTGCGACAGCTATAGAGCGCGGCCTATCGATGAAGGGTAGTCGCCTGTTGCACGGTGATCAACAGCCGCCTTTTGGGCGGCCGGATTTGTCAACAGTCTCGCAAGATTAGGCCGCTGCCGAAGCGTCGCCTTCCTTCTCCTTCAGCTCGATCTGACCTGCGTTGGCCAGGCGAATCGCTTCCTGTGCCACGGCGCGCCGGGCAATGGCGATCTCGCGCGGATTGACCCCGCCCATGCCGCTCTGCAGATCCGATTCGATCATGCGGCGCTGGCGCGGGCTGATGGCGGAGAGCACCGATTCGCGGATCTCGGCCGGCGAGCCGCGCAGCGCGACGGTGAGCACGTCGGTCGAAATGTCGTTGAGCAGCAGGACGCGGCTGCGCTGCGGCATATACATCAGGTCCTCGAAGAGGAAGATCTTCGGCCGAACCTTGTTGACCGATTCGCGGCTGATCGATTCGAGCGAGGTGAGCAGCGTGTCGACCTGCGGCTTGTCCAGTTCGTTCATGAGATCGGCGACCTTCGTCGAGCCGGCTGCGTTGCGTTCCGCCTCGACCTCGGCAAGCAGCGTTACCACCTGGTTTTCGATGATCTGCGCAGCCTTCGGGCTGACGGTCTTCATGTTGACCGTGCGGTTCATGATGTCGGCGCGACGGTTGTCGGGAAGCTGCAGCAGCACCTTGGCGCCGAAGGAGGAGGGCATCATCGAAAGGATATAGGCGACGGTCTGCGGATGTTCGCGCAGCAGGAACTGCGCGACGAATGCCGGCTCCGCCTCGCTGAGGCGATCCCAGATCGAGGTCTCGTAGGCCTGGAAGGCCGTGCGGCGGCCGAGCAGGCTGTCAACCTCGTCCGGCGTCAGGCCTTCTTCCAGAATGGCCTCGATCGCCTTGGCATTGTCCATCAGTCCGGCGCCCTCGGTGAAGAGATCCTCGAACTCGGAGACGAGCGATAGCAGTTCGTCCGGCGGAATGGCGCGCAGCGACTGGGCAGATGCGATAATGGTCTGCAGCTCGGCCTGGGTGAAATATTTCAACAGCCGGCCGGCGACGCCCTTTCCCATGGCGAGAAGGACTGCTGCCGCTTTTTCAGCCTGGGTCAACGGTTTCCCGGCTAGCGCGCCGCCGAAATCGTCAAAGTCCATCATGGTCTAACCTCTCCGTCCCCACAGGGATCAGGCTTTTTTTGTACTCAAAACTTCTATCAGTTTCACGCCGAATCGGGTGTCGTCGTTATCAAGCACCGTGATCTCGCCGCGTGCAATCCTGCGGCCGTTCACCATGATCTCGACAGGTTCGCCGATTTTCTTGTCGAGAGCGATCGTCGCCCCTTCGTTGAGGTTCATCAGACCGGAGACCTGCATCCGGCTGGTGCCGAGCATGATCTGGACGTCGATCGGAATGTCCATGATCAATTCGAAGTTCGAAGTCAGCGCGCTGCCGAGCGGCGCCGGCGCCGCCTCGAACGAAGAGCTGCTGCCGAAATCCATGCCTGCGGCCGGGCTGGCATTGCCAGCGCCGAAATCGCCGCCGAAATCGTCGCCGCCGAAAGGGGAATCCGAAATCTCGCCGCCAAAGGCGGCCAGATCCGTTCCCGCTCCGAAGGCATCATTCTCCAGGTCGCCGCCAAACTGCGACAGGTCGCCATCGGCATCCTGCTTCAGAACGCCGCGCAGATCGTCGATCGCCTGGTCGAGATCCGCTTCGCTGCCCGGCACATCCAGGGAGAGGTCACTGTTCTGCTGTGTTTTCTTCGTAGCCATGAAATCACTATTCCAGTTGAAACTTGCCTCAAACTGCCTTTGCAGCCCAAAAGCCAGAGAACCGACTAATTCATTAAATGACGGATGAGTTCGTCATCCGAGTTCATCGTATCCTTGACGCGGACCATGTAGTTTTCGCCTGACCGCCCGAACTCGCAGATATACAATTCCTTGCTGTTGGCGCTGACTTCGACCCGCACATCGCTGGTGTCGCGGAAGGGGATGACGTCGCCGACCATCAGCTTCGATATCGTACGCAGCGTCAGGTCCTGCAGCCTGATCCTGGCCTCGAGCGTGACATGCGAGCGGCGGACCTGATCGCCGAGCTGTTCGGTCCATTCCGGAGAGGCGCCGCCGGCCTGACGCTTCGGCTTCGGCGACGTCACCTTGGTCTTCAGCAGCGCCGTTTGCGGAACGATCAACGAGAATTCCGAAACGATGCCGGCCAGCGTGATCGACATGTTGATGGCGGCGGCGAATTCGTCCGGCTTGTCTTCCGCCGGCCGGGGGCGCGTGTCATGGGCGTGCGGGGCCGAAAGGCTCGGTTCGAAACCGCCCGGCGCGTTGACCGCCGAGCGCAGCACTTTGGCGATCTTGTCGAACACCATGACCGCCAGATCGAGTTCGATGATCGAGAGCAGCCGATCGGCCGGTTCCTCGATCGTATCGGCGGTGGCGCCGAGCAGGTGCTCCATCAGCGTGATGACGAAACCATTGCCGCAGGCAAGCGTGATGTTCTGCGACCAGTTGCGCAAGGTCGCATCGACGAGGGTGACGTTGGCGCTGAGGTCATCGATCAGGTGGTTCTTGTAGCCGATCTCGCAGCCGAGATAATTGACCGTCACATCGAGGCCGGTCTCGCTTTTGATGACATCGGGAAAGAACTCGCTGTAGACCTCTCCGAAGGCGCTGCAGATCTTGGACACGCGGCCTCTGTCGCCAAGCCCGCCTGTCAGCTTGGCGATAAGGGCAGGATCCATTGCCGGTTTGTCATGCGAAGCATCGCTCATGGTCATTTAAGCCGCCTTGTTTTCGCCGCCTGGGTTCATCATTTCCTGTTCGACGGCGTCGATAGACGGACGCTCGTAGGCCGAGATCGTCTTGCGGCCGTATTCGAGAGCGACTTGCGGCACCGAACCGTTCATATAGGCAAGCAGCGTCTGCTTGACGATGACGTAGAGGCGATGCTGCTTGCTGCGCACGATCTTGATCTGGGAGACTAGCGGCGAGCAGAGGCAGTAGGACAAGAGGATGCCGAGAAAGGTGCCGACGAGCGCCGAGCCGATCAGGTGGCCGAGCACTTCGGGCGATTCGTTGATCGCAGCCATCGCCTTGATGACGCCGAGAACCGCCGCGACGATACCGATCGCCGGGAAGGAATCGCCCATGATCTGAATGGCGTGGTAGGGCTTCATCTTGTCGTGCATGATGGTGTTGAGCTCTTCGTCCATCAGCGCCTCGATTTCGTGGCTGCGGGCGTTGCCGATGATGATCAGGCGGACGTAATCGCAGATGAACGCCGTCAGTTCCTTGTTTTTCAGAACGGTCGGAGCCTGCTGGAAGATCGTCGATTCGGCCGGATTGTCGATGTGGGCTTCGATTTCGTTTCGCGACTTGGTGCGCAGATCGCGCATCAGCGAATAGAGCACGCCGAGCGTGTCGAGGTAATTGCGTTCTTTCGGCACGGCGTGCTTGAAGGCTTCGCCGAGCGCCTTGCCGGAATCCTTCACCACCTTCATCGGATTGGCCATGATGAAGCTGCCGAGGCCTGCGCCGCCGATGATGACGAACTCGAAGGGCTGGAATAGAGCGTCCACATGGCCGCCCATCGCCATGAAGCCGCCGATGACGCAGCCGCAAGTCACTATAAATCCGATAATGATGTTCATCGTCAGCCCAATCTGAACGTTGCTTTTCTTTGAGACCGATAGGGTTTCTGCCTTGCGTGAGGCTGATGAAAGGGCCCCTCACGAGGCATTTCCGCGTGCCAGCTTCGCGCAAGCATCTGCCGTCAGGCTAGAGGAGACGAATGGGTGTCTGCACCCGTTTCTGAGATGCCGCCTCAGCGAATCCGGCCGAACCAGATCAAACGCCGCCCGGCTTTTCGTTCCGTTCATCGCCAATGCTTGGAGCTTCCCGATATGCAATCCGGTCTTTACGTTTCTCTGTCGTCGCAGATGGCGCTTGAAAAGCGCCTGAGCACCATCGCGGACAACATGGCGAACGTGAACACGACGGGTTTTCGCGCGACCGAGGTGAAGTTCGACGAGATGGTGACGAACACCAAGAACAAGCTGAACACCAAGGTCGCCTTCGTCTCGCAGGGCAACGACTATCTGAACGAGCAAAGCGGCGAGCTGCAGCATACCGGCAACATGCTGGATTTCGCCATCAAGGGCGATGCCTGGTTCGGGCTCGACACGCCGGCCGGTCGCGTGCTGACGCGGGACGGCCGTTTCACGATCCGGGAAACGGGCGAACTCGTCTCTGTCCGTGGGTATCCGGTTCTCGACGCCGGCGGCGCGCCGATCCAGCTCGACACGAAAGGCGGCGAGCCGGCTGTCGGCACCGACGGCATCATCTATCAGGCCGGCCGACAGGTCGGTTCGCTGGGGCTGTTCGAGGCCGATATCAGCAAGGGTTACCTGCGCTACGAAAACAGCGGCATCATGACCACCGACCAGCCGCGCGCCGTCGTCGACCGCTTCAATGTCGGCGTCGAGCAGGGATACCTGGAAAATTCCAACGTCAACGCCATGCGCGAGATCACTCAGCTGATCGAAGTCAACCGCGCCTTTGAAAGCATCTCGTCGCTGATGCGCGACAGCGAGGATTCGTTCAAGGAAGCCGTTCAGACGCTTGGAGGCAGCCGCTAATGCATGACGCCCAAAAGTGTGCAGCGGTTTCGGGGAGACGACATGCATAGGAACAAAGACCGAAAATGCGTCGCATTTTCGGGTGGGATTGAAGCATGAGAACGCTCCTGTCCGTGGACGGCCTTTCCCCGAAGCTGGCGCATCTGGCGGGTCTCGTCGAGCAATATGCATCGCCGGAGTTCGCGGTCGCCCATGGCGGTCGCGTGCAGACCATTGCCGCTGGCCACTACACCGTTCGCGGTCTTTCCCGCCATGTTCGTCTCGGCGAGTTCGTGGCGCATAAATCCGCCTCCGGGGTCCATCTCGGCGAGGTCGTTCGAGTCGAGCCGGAGCTGATCTACGTCTGCCCGATCGAACCCGGCGAGCCGATCGGCATCCATGATACCGTCATCCGCAAGGGCGCCTTCCGCATTTCGCCGTCCGACAGCTGGTGCGGGCGCACCATCAACTCGCTTTGCGAGCCGATCGATGGGCTCGGTCCGATCGTCGAAGGCCTCGATCGCCGCTCGATCTCCAATACTGCGCCGCCGTCGATGACCCGCCAGCGGGTCGGGACCGGATTCAAGACCGGCGTGCGCGCCATCGATATCTTCTCGCCGCTCTGCCTTGGACAGCGCCTCGGCATTTTCGCCGGATCTGGCGTCGGCAAGTCGACGCTTCTGTCCATGCTCGCCCGTGCCGATGCCTTCGACAAGGTTGTCATCGCGCTCGTCGGCGAACGCGGCCGCGAGGTGCGCGAATTCATCGAGGATACACTCGGCAGCAATATGAAGAAGGCGATCGCCGTCGTCGCGACCAGCGACGAGAGCCCGATGCTGCGCAAGATGGCGCCGCTGACTGCGATCACCATTGCCGAGCATTTCCGCGACAAGGGTGAGAACGTCCTCTTCATTGTCGACAGCGTCACCCGTTTCGCCCACGCGATCCGCGAGGTGGCGACCGCCTCCGGCGAGCCGCCGATCGCGCGCGGCTATCCCGCGTCGGTCTTCACCGAACTGCCGCGCCTGCTCGAACGCGCCGGTCCGGGCCCAGAGGGCGCCGGCACGATCACCGCGATCATCTCGATCCTCGTCGACGGCGACAACCACAACGACCCAATCGCCGATTCGACGCGCGGCATACTCGACGGCCATATCGTCCTGCAGCGCAGCCTCGCCGAAGAAGGGCGTTATCCGCCGATCGATCCGCTCGCCTCGATCTCGCGTCTTGCTCGCAAGGCCTGGACGCCGGACCAGGAAAAGTTGGTGTCGCGGCTGAAAGTGTTGATCCACCGCTTCGAGGAAACGCGAGACCTGCGCCTGATCGGCGGTTACCGCCAGGGCGCCGATCCCGATCTCGACATGGCGGTCAAGCAGGTCCCCATCATTTACGACGTCCTGAAACAGGCGCCGGGCGATCGTCAGTCGGTCGACGCCTTTGCCGATCTCGCCGGCGCGCTGAAGGCCGCAGCCGGCATGGGCAATCCGGGCGCACCCATCCAGAGGAGATAGACGTGGCTGAATTCGACGACGAACGCATCGCTTCGCTGAAGCAGCGCAGGAAGGGCGCCATGCTGGATCGGTTTCTCACCTATACCGGCCTGGCGCTTGCCGGCGCTTCGGCCTTTTTCCCCTGGTACGTCTTCTTCAACGCCGACAAGTTCGGCATCAACGTCGCCGCCAGCAGCAATTCTCGCGAACTGCCGGATTGGCCGGCCCGCAACGTATTCAGCGTCTCGCCGCTGGCCATGGTCAACAAGAACGAGGCGGCCAAGAAGGTTCCGCCGGTCGATCCGCTGACGACGGCTACGGTCTCCGATCTCGGCAAAGCGCGTGACGGCGGCGACTTGCTGGAGGAGCAACCTTTCCCCGGCAAGTCTTCCTTCCGCCTGCTGCATGTCTCCAACGGTCGGGCGCTGATCGAGGATCCCTCGGGCATGTATGTGGTGCGTATCGGCTCGGTCCTGCCCGACGAAAGCCGCCTTGCGACGCTGGAGCAGCGGGACGGCAAGTGGGTGATCATCACCTCCAAGGGTGAGATCTACAAGAACGACTGAAGCGCTTCGCAAAGGCCGAAGGCAACAGGGCTCCGCCGCAGACCGGCCGGAGCCCTTTCTCTTATGCGGCCTGGCCGAAGGCGCCTCCAAGCCCGATTTCCGGTAAGTCCCACGCAAGATTACCGCACTAGGTTCGGGCTAGTAAAAACGGAGAGTTCTCATGCAACCGATCCAACTTTTCGACTTGGCTTCGCGACAGGCGGAATGGCTGACGATCCGTCAGCAGGTTGTTGCCGGCAATATCGCGAATGCCAATACCCCGAAATTCCGCGCCAAGGACATCACGCCGTTCGACGCCGTCCTGGACAAGTCCGACGTCGCCATGGCGCGCACCAATCCGGCGCACTTAAGCGGCAACGATTTCAGCGACAGCAGCGATATCGACGTCAAGGACGCCGCGCTCGACCAGGAGATCGGCATCCAGGAATCCGGCAACACCGTCGGACTGGCCGAGGAGCTTTCGAAGTCGGGCGACATCAAACGCCAGTACGATCTGAACACCTCGCTGGTCAGCTCCTTCAATCGCATGATGCTGATGACCGTCAGGAGGTAATTGTCATGGATCCGCTTTCCGCTGCTATGAAAATTGCCGGTTCGGGGCTCGAGGCGCAATCGACGCGTCTGCGCATCGTCTCCGAAAACATCGCCAACGCCCGGTCGACCGGCGACACGCCCGGCGCCGATCCCTATCGCCGCAAGACGATCACCTTCGGCCAGCAGATGGACCGCGCAAGCGGCGTCGAGACGGTCAACGTCAAGAAGGTCGGCGTCGACGAAGGTGATTTCAGCACCGAATTCGACCCCAGCAACCCGGCTGCGGACCAGAAGGGCGTCGTCAAGCTGCCGAACGTCAACATCCTGGTCGAGATGGCCGACATGCGTGAAGCCAACCGCTCCTACGACGCCAACCTGCAGACCATCAAGCAGACCCGCGACCTCATCTCGTCCACGATCGATCTTCTGAAGAGCCAATAATAAATGATCAGCAGCGTCCAGAATGTCAGCAACCTTTCGATGACCCGAGCGCTCGGCGCCGTCGACACCGAAAATTCCGCCTCATCTTCTGCAACGACCATGCCGGGCACCGCGGGGGCGGCCGACGGCATGAGCTTCGCCTCCGTCATGGGCAACATGGCGACCGAGGCTGTCAACAGCCTGAAGGGCGCCGAAAGCATGTCCTTTGCCGGCATCAAGGGCACGGCGACGACCCGTGAAGTCGTCGATTCCATGCTGCAGGCCGAGCAGACGCTGCAGACTGCAATTGCCATCCGCGACAAGGTCGTCTCGGCCTTTCTCGAAGTCACCAAGATGCAGATGTAACTGATTTGAGGACGAACACATGAGAGCGCTCGCCATTGCAGCAACGGGCATGGATGCCCAGCAGACCAATCTGGAAGTCATCGCGAACAACATCGCCAATATCAATACGACAGGCTTCAAGCGCGCCCGCGCCGAGTTCACGGATCTGCTCTATCAGACCGAACGCGCCAAGGGCGTCGCCAACCGCGCCAACCAGGCCGTCGTTCCCGAAGGCGCCAATATCGGTCTCGGCGTTCAGACGTCTGCGGTGCGCAATCTGCATCTCCAGGGCGAACTCACCCAGACCGGCAACGATCTCGACATTGCGCTGATCGGCAAGGGCTTCTTCCAGATCCAGTCGACCGACGGCACCACGCTCTATACCCGCGCCGGCGCCTTCAATAAAAACGACCAGGGCCAGCTCGTCACGATCGATGGCTATGAAGTCCTTCCCGGCATCACCATTCCGCAGGGTTCGACCGAACTGACCGTCAGCCGCTCCGGCGAGGTGTCGGTCAAGCTGCCGGGCGCCACCGATACGACCGTGCTCGGCCAGCTGACCCTTGCCGACTTCGTCAACGAGGCGGGCCTGCAGCCGATCGGCGACAACCTCTTCCAGGAAACCGCCGCCTCCGGCGAGGCCGTCGTCGGTAATCCCGACGAGGAAGGCTTCGGCTACATGAAGCAGGGCTATCTGGAGTCCTCGAACGTCGATCCGGTGAAGGAAATCACCGAGCTGATATCGGCCCAGCGCGCTTACGAAATGAACTCCAAGGTGATCACCACCGCTGATGAAATGGCCTCCATCGTCAGCAAGAACCTGAAGTAAAGGGAAGGGCCGAAACATGATGTTTTGCCGGGCAGGACACATCTCGGGATGGGTGGCGGCAGCCATGATCGCAGTCGCGGGCATCGTCGTGCCCGCAGGCGCCGACGCCGGCATGGGTTATGCCGTCGTCCCGACGACAATCATCTATCCCGGCGATACATTGTCGGCCAGCCAGCTTCAGGAGGTCGAGGTCACCAACCCCAACCTTGCCGGCGATTTTGCCAAATCCATCTCCCAGGTCGAAGGCCTGGTCTCCAAGCGCACGCTGCTGCCGGGCCGCACGATCGCGATTTCGGGTCTGCGCGAACCCTATACGGTGACGCGCGGCTCTTCGATCCGCCTAGTCTTCTCGCTCGGCCCGATGACGATCTCCGCCGCCGGCACGCCGCTCGAAGACGGCGCCACCGGGCAGCTCATCCGCGCACGCAATATGGATTCCGGCGTCATCGTCAGCGGCACGGTGCTTGCCGACGGCACGGTCCATGTGAGGGCAAAATGAGATTATTGTTCCGTCTCCTGACCCTTGCCGCGGTTCTCGCCATGAGCCTGGCTGACGTCGCGCCCGCCTGGGCGTTGACCTCGCGCATCAAGGATATTGCCTCGCTTCAGGCCGGCCGTGACAATCAGCTGATCGGTTATGGCCTCATCGTCGGCCTGCAGGGCACCGGCGACGGATTCCGGTCGTCGCCCTTCACCGAGCAGTCGATGCGGGCGATGCTGCAGAACCTCGGCATCTCGACGCAGGGCGGCCAGTCCAGCGCCAAGAACACCGCCGCCGTGATGGTCACCGCCAACCTGCCGCCTTTCGCAAGCCCCGGCAGCCGTATCGACGTGACGGTGAGCTCGCTCGGCGACGCGACGTCGCTGCGCGGCGGCACGCTCGTCATGACCTCGCTTTCCGGCGCCGACGGCCAGATCTACGCCGTCGCGCAGGGCGCCGTCATTGTCTCCGGCTTTCAGGCACAGGGCCAGGCGGCGACCGTGACCGAAGGTGTGACCACCGCCGGCCGCGTGCCGGGCGGCGCCATCATCGAACGCGAGCTGCCCTCCCGCTTCAAGGATGCGGTCAATCTCGTCCTGCAGCTGCGCAATCCCGACTTCTCGACGGCGATCCGCATTGCCGACATCGTCAACGGTTACGCCTCGGCCCGTTTCGGGGGACCGGTCGCCGAAGCCAAGGATTCGCAGGAAGTGGTGATCCAGAAGCCGCGCCAGGCCGATCTCACCCGGCTGATGGCCGATGTCGAAAACCTCATCGTCGAAACCGATACGCCGGCCAAGGTTGTCATTAACGAGCGCACCGGAACGATCGTCATCGGCTCCGATGTCCGCGTCTCGCCGGTCGCCGTCAGCTACGGCACTCTGACGGTCCAGGTCACCGAGACACCGCAGATCATCCAGCCGGAACCCTTCTCGCGCGGCCGGACCGCAGTCCAGCCGCAGACCGATATCGCGGCGGAGCAGACCGGCGGGCGCGTCGCCATCATCGACGGGCCCGACCTCCGGACCCTTGTCGCCGGCCTCAACAATATCGGCGTGAAACCGGATGGCATCATCGCCATTCTCCAAGGCATCAAATCGGCAGGCGCCCTGCAGGCGGAGCTTGTGCTGCAATGAAGACGATCCTGAACCCCGACCTGACGGTCCTGCAACTGCTGCGCCGGCTGGCGCTGCCGGCAGCAGGCCTCATCCTTCTGTCGATCCCCGGCGCCTTCGCGCAGCAGCATCCGGAGGGAGACATCACCTCCGAGGATGAGATCAAGCAGTTCTGCACCAACATCGCCGATCCCGCCCGCGACCAGCGTTACCTCCTGCAGAAGCAGGAGCTGGAAAGGCTTCGCGCCGACATCGACGCGCGCATGGAGGAGATGGACAAGCGCAAGGCCGAATATCAGGACTGGCTGAAGCGGCGCGACGACTTCCTGAAGCAGGCGGAAGCCGGTCTCACCGAGATCTACAAGAAGATGAAACCGGATGCGGCCGCACTCCAGCTGCAGGATATGAAGATCGAGGTGGCCTCCGCCGTGATCATGCGGCTCGGCCCGCGCCAGTCGAGCCTCATCCTCAACGAGATGGACCCGCAGAAAGCCGCCGTCATCGCCAGCGTCATCGCCAGTGCGTCCGATCCCAATACGTCGAAGGATCCTTCATGAACATGCGTTTCCCGGCCGCGATCGCCGCCCTCGCACTCCTTGCAGGCTGCCAGTCCCCGACGGCGGTCAGCGAGATCGGCCGCGCGCCCGCCATGAGCCCGATCGGCAGCGGCCTTGCCTATGGCCAGACGCCGCAGATGGCGCTCTATCCAAAGCAGCCGCGCGCCGTCGCGCAGGGATATTCGCTGTGGAGCGATTCGCAGGCCGCGCTCTTCAAGGACGCGCGCGCTTTGAACGTCGGCGACATCCTGACGGTGGACATCCAGATCAATGACAAGGCCTCCTTCGACAACGAGACCAACCGCAGCCGCACGAATTCGAGCGGCATGAGCTGGGATGTCAACGCTCAGATCTTCGGCTGGACGCCTGAATCCAAGACCGACCTGACCTACGGTTCCGACACCAGCACCGACGGCAAAGGCAAGATCGAACGGACCGACAAGATTACGCTTCTGGTCGCGGCTGTCGTCACCGGTATTCTCGAAAACGGCAACCTCGTCATCTCGGGCTCGCAAGAAGTGCGCCTGAACCAGGAGCTGCGCATTCTGAACGTCGCCGGTATCGTACGTCCGCAGGACGTCAACGCCGACAACCAGATCTCCTACGACAAGATCGCCGAAGCCCGCATCTCCTATGGCGGCCGCGGCCGCCTGATGGAAGTGCAGCAGCCGCCGCGCGGCCAGCAGGCCGTCGACCTTTTCTCGCCGCTTTGAGGCCGAATGACGATGGCAGACGCAGACATAAGCGCAGGTCAACCGAAGAAGAAATCCGGACCGCTGATGACGATTATCGGCGTCGCCATCCTGACCTTGCTCGGCGCCGGCGGCGGCTGGGCGGTCGGCACGATCGTCGCGCCCGAGATCAAGGTCGCCAAGGAGGCCGAACAGGCCAAGGAGGCCGAGGCCAAGAAGAACGCCGAGGAAGGTTTGGCGCGCATCTCGACCGAGGCCAACAACGTGGTCCAGCTCGAGCCGATCACCTCGAACCTCGCCTACCCCTCGGAAAACTGGGTGCGGCTGGAAGTCGCGCTGCTGTTCAACGGGCCGCCGGATGTCAAGGTTTCCGAGGATATTCATCAGGATATCCTCGCCTATATCAGGACCGTTTCCCTTCAGCAGATCGAGGGGCCGCGGGGCTTTCAATATCTCAAGGATGACATACAGGAACGTGTTGACCTTCGCTCGCAAGGACGGGTATCGAAGGTCATGTTCAGGACCTTTGTCATCGAATGATTCGATTCATAGTTTTCCTTGCCGTCATGATGGCGGTACCGGAACTGGCGGTGGCACAGCAGCTGCCGACTGATCTATTGAATATCCCCGTCGACGGCTCCGTCGCCGCCTGGATCATCAGGACGTTCGGCCTTCTGACCGTTCTTTCGGTCGCGCCGGGCATCCTGATCATGGTGACGAGCTTTCCGCGCTTCGTCATCGCCTTCTCGATCCTGCGTTCAGGCATGGGCCTTTCCTCGACGCCCTCCAACATGATCCTCCTGTCGCTGTCGCTGTTCATGACCTTCTACGTCATGTCGCCGACTTTCGATCAGGCTTGGCAGAACGGCGTGCAGCCGCTGCTTGCCAACCAGATCAACGAGACCGAGTCGGTGCAGCGTATTGCCGAGCCCTTCCGCACCTTCATGGCGGCGAATACCCGCGACAAGGACCTGGCGCTCTTCGTCGATCTGGCGCGTGAACGCGGACAGAATGTCCAGACGACCGGGCCGATCGATTACCGCGTGCTGATCCCGGCCTTCATGATTTCCGAGATCCGTCGCGGTTTCGAGATCGGCTTTCTCGTCGTGCTGCCGTTCCTCGTCATCGACCTCATCGTCGCAACCATCACCATGGCGATGGGCATGATGATGCTGCCGCCGACCTCGATCTCGCTGCCTTTCAAGATTCTCTTTTTCGTGCTGATCGACGGCTGGAACCTGCTCGTCGGCAGCTTGGTGCGCTCGTTCAGCTGATACGCCGCCGCCCATCATTGGCCACAAGAAAACCCCGCCGGAGCGATCCGGCGGGGTTTTTCATGCAAAGTCGAACCTTACTCGGAAGCGAACGGGGCAGTGCGCGGCGGCAGCGCCGGAATGTCCATGTGCTCGGGGGCGAGATGCTGTTTGGCGCGGTCGGCCATGATTTCGTAGGCCTGCTCCAGATGATTGCAGAAACGCTCGGCGTCGAAGAGCGGCGCGATATAACGCTTCTCCTTCAGGCGCGCCTTGTATTCGGCGATCCGCCCGGGATTCTGCGCCAGCTCGACGGCGAGGTCTTCATAGGCCCGCAGGTCGGCTGCGACGAGATCGGGCAGGTCAATCGCCCTCAGAAGGCTTTCGCTGACGCGCGAGGCGAAGTTGGTGCCCTTGACGGTCAGAACCGGCAGGCCGCCCCAGAGCTGCTCGGAGGTGGTGGTGTGGCCGTTGACGGGGAAGGTGTCGATGCCGAGATCGGCCGCCTGCTGACGGTCGATATGTTCCTCGTACGGCGCGCGCGGGCAGAAGATGATCCGCTTGGGCGAAATGCCGGCCGTCTGAAAATGCTTTAAGAGGTTCGCTTGGTTGCGCGGCGTATTGGCCATCAGCCAGAGCACGCTGTTCGGCGCCCGCTTGAGAATCCGGCACCAGCTGTTGACCACCTCAGGCGTGATCTTGCGGTTGCCGTTGAAGGAGGCGAAGATGAAGGCTTCTTCCGGCAGGCCGAGCTGCTCACGGGTGACCGCGCGGGGCTTGGGACGATACATCGGGTCGTTCGGCTGATAACTTTCCGGCAGCCGGCAGAATTTCTCGTGGTAGAACGGCTTGGCGACATCCGGGAGCACGTAGTGATCGCCGATGACATAGTCGAGATCGATGTTGACAGTGCTGCCCGGAAAGCCGAGCCAGCCGACATGCACCGGCGCGAGCGGCAGGTTGAAGGCTGCCGCACGGCTGCCCGACGTATGGCCCTTCAGGTCAACCATGATGTCGATATTGTGCTCGCGCACGATTTCCAGCACTGCCTGGTCGGAGAAGCCGTGAATGTCGACGATCCTGCCCCAGCGGCTGCGGTCAGTGTCGTTATGCTTCAGATATTCCGGGCCGGTATGGCAGAAGAGCGTCACCTCGAACCGGTCTTTGTCATGCAGCTCCAGGATGCGCTGCAGGAGCTTCATCGTCGCGTGGCGATCCCAGAAGTCCGATGACATGTAGCCGATGCGGATCTTGTTCGACCATGTGTGGGGCTGATTGCGGCGGAAAGCGACTCGTTCCGGATTGAGCGGGGTCGTGCCAATCGTTGCGTAACGATTGAAATCCTCGTTGCCGCACCAATGCAGATGATAGAACGGGTTGTCCTTGCGCAGGATCTCGAGATCGCCCTTTGCCAGGGCCGAGTCGATCACCGCCTGATGCTTGGCTGCCTCTTCGAAATCGTTGAATTCGCGGGCGAAAACGAGGTGGAGAAAGCGGAAGGCGTGATTGCCCGGAAAGCGCTTGAAAATGTTGCGGGCAAGCGACTGGTTGGTGGCGTCGTTGAGATCGTCGCTGAGCAGCAGGGCCGCCAGGCGCATGTGATCGGGATTCATGCTTTCCGAGAGCACCGTCTTGAACGGGCGGATGATATCCCGCTGCTGGCGCTTCAGATAGATCGCTGTGATGATGAAGGCGAGTTCGGCATCTTCCTGCGCCCTGGTGAGGTTGCGCATGGCGATCAGCAGCGCTTCATCCTCGTTGCCGGTCTCGTGATAGAGCTTGGCAGCCTGCTTCTGATATTCGTAGGCGTTCGGCCCGTCGCAATTGCCGGCCAGGCCATAGGCTCTCGCGGCGTCGGCCTTGAAGCCAAGCTGCACGAGGTTCTTGGCCAGCAGCGCATAGGTCTTGGCGTCCTGCTGAGTATCGATGAGCTGGTTGAGCGTCGCCAAGGACTTTGTGTAGCGGCCCGCCTGATAATCTTTGGATGCCGCAGAGAACGAAACTTTGCTGTTCAAAACCCAACTCCGTGAAGGAAATGTTCCGGCGTCGCTGCCGTTTGCCGACGCGCACGCGGGCCTTCCTCCCGAAAACGAGAGATCGGTCCGATGATGCTATCCCGGCACCTACCACACTGGCATTCGAAGCTTGCTTGAAACCGGTGGCGCGATATGGCGCTTGCGTCGTCCGCAAAGCCTCACCTGTCTCGGAAACGGCCTCTTTTTGCCGGCGAAGTTCGCTTTCGCCGCTCAAAATTCGAATGCCAAATTATCTTCAGCAGCCATTAACTAAGCCTTGTGAGGGGGCATTAACTATGCGGTGTGAGGGCCGGTCGAGGCCCCGCATTTTTAAGAAGTTGGCAAGCATTGGCTGCGAGATTGCCCTGGACATGACGGGTTTGGGCCAAACAAGCAGGCGCCGAGTAGCATGAAGCTGGTCCGTCATCGCCGGTATTACAGTCCGGTATGTCCTCCTTTTTGTATCTAGTTTCCAGGGGACAGATTTATGACAAGCATTAACACGAATTCTTCCGCACAGGCCGCTCTTCAGACGCTGCGCAGCGTCAACCAGGGCCTGAACCAGACGCAGAACCGCGTTTCCTCGGGTTACCGCGTTGAAAACGCTTCCGACAACGCCGCCTACTGGTCGATCGCAACGACCATGCGTTCGGACAACAAGGCACTTTCCGCCGTTTCCGACGCGCTCGGCGTTGGTGCTGCCAAGGTCGATACAGCTTACACCGCCATGGATAGCGCTATCGACGTCGTCACCGAAATCAAGGCAAAGCTGGTTGCTGCAACCGAAAGCGGCGTTGACAAGGCCAAGGTTCAGGAAGAAATCGGTCAGCTGCAGCAGCAGCTCCTGAGCATCGCTCAGTCGGCTTCCTTCAACGGCGAAAACTGGGTTGCTGGCGCTGCCGGCACGAAGAGCGTCGTCTCCTCCTTCGTCCGCGACGGCTCTAACGCGGTTTCGGTCAAGACCACCGATTATGTTCTTTCCAGCTCCTCCATGGGCAACGTTCTGTTCGGTATGAGCGCCGGCTCGGTTGAAACCTCCACGGGCATCCTCGGCACCTCGTCGGGCGCGACCGGCTCGATCTACTCGATGAGCATCACCAACTTCACCGCCGGTCAGATCCAGACGGCTCTGACCAACGTTGAATCGGCTCTGAAGGCCATGACCAGCGCCGGCGCTGCTCTCGGCTCGCTCTCCAAGCGCATCGAACTGCAGGACGATTTCGTCAACGCCCTCAGCGACTCGATCGACTCCGGTATCGGCCGCCTCGTCGATGCCAACATGGAAGAAGAGTCCTCCAGGCTCAGCGCCCTGCAGACCCAGCAGCAGCTGGCGATCCAGTCGCTGTCGATCGCGAACTCCTCTTCGCAGAACATCCTATCGCTCTTCCGCTAAGGTCGGTTGGCACAAGGTTTCCAAGTTTCGCGGCCGGGCTGTCCCCGGCCGCGAAATGTTTTAAAATAAGGTTAATGAAAACCATACTAAGTATCAGATATTTTTACGCTAATTTCGATTTCAGTTTAGCCTTCCTTAACCATCTTGCTGTCTTCTAGGCCCATCGAAACGGCGAGTTAACCTTAACGAAGACGGTTAACAGGCATGATGCTGATCGCTGTGGGCCGGCCAAAATCCGGAATGTCCCTTTTTTAGATCTGCCAACAAGGGGCAAGCAAATTATGACGAGCATCAATACCAATAACGCTGCAATGGCAGCCCTCCAGACTCTCCGCGGCATCAACCAGGGTCTCCAGGAAACCCAGGCTCACGTTTCCTCCGGCTATCGCGTCGGCAAGGCTTCCGACAACGCTGCCTATTGGTCGATCGCAACGACCATGCGTTCGGACAACAAGGCACTTTCCGCCGTTTCCGACGCCCTCGGCCTCGGCGCCGCCAAGGTCGACACCGCCTATGCCGCCATGGACAGCGCCATCGACGTCGTCGGCAACATCAAGGCCAAGCTCGTTGCCGCAACCGAAAACGGCGTTGACAAGGCCAAGGTTCAAGAAGAAATCAGCCAGCTCCAGGCGCAGCTGCTTAGCATCGCACAGTCGGCTTCCTTCTCCGGCGAAAACTGGGTTGCCGGCGCTAACGGCACCAAGAGCGTCGTCTCCACCTTCGTCCGCGACGGCTCCAACGCCGTTTCTGTCAAGATGACCGACTACGTTCTCTCCAACAGCTCCATGGGTAACGTGCTGTTCGGCATGAGCGGCGGCGCGGTTGAAACCTCCACGGGCATCCTCGGTACCTCGACGGGTGCGACCGGCTCGATCTACTCGATGAGCATCACCACCTTCACCCTCGGCCAGATCCAGACGGCTCTGACCAACGTTGAATCGGCTCTGAAGGCCATGACCAGCGCCGGCGCTGCTCTCGGCTCGGTCTCCACCCGCATCGGCCTGCAGGAAGACTTCGTCAACGCGCTCAGCGACTCGATCGACTCCGGTGTCGGCCGCCTCGTCGACGCCAACATGGAAGAAGAGTCCTCCAGGCTCAGCGCCCTGCAGACCCAGCAGCAGCTGGCGATCCAGTCGCTGTCGATCGCGAACTCCTCTTCGCAGAACATCCTGTCGCTCTTCCGCGGCTAATAACCCCCACAGAAAATATCGGTCCGCCGGCCTTGGCGGACCCCCAGGATTTGAGCCGCGCTTCGATGGAGCGCGGCTTTTTTATTTCCGTTAACGATTGATTAACCATAATGCTGTTTTCTCAGGCCAACGAGACGGCGAGTTAACCGAAATTAAGAGCCGGTTAACAGGCATGAGGCTGATCCCCGTTCCCGGTGGCTTTCCGGAATGTCCCTTTTTCCCACCTGCCGACAAGGGGCAATCATTTCATGACCAGCATTTTGACCAACGTCGCGGCGATGGCCGCTCTTCAGACGCTCCGCGGCATCAACGACAGCCTCGAAAGCACGCAGAACCGCGTATCCTCGGGTTACCGCGTCGAAAAGGCCGCTGACAACGCCGCCTACTGGTCGATCGCAACGACCATGCGTTCGGACAATAAGGCACTTTCCGCCGTTTCCGACGCTCTCGGCCTCGGCGCCGCCAAGGTCGACACCGCTTACTCCGCCATGGACAGCGCCATCGATGTGATCAGCGAAATCAAGGCGAAGATCGTCGCGGCAACAGAAAAGGGCGTCGACAAGACCAAGGTCCAGGAAGAAATCGGCCAGTTGCAGCAGCAACTCCTCAGCATCGCGCAGTCGGCTTCCTTCTCCGGCGAAAACTGGGTTGCCGGCTCTAACGGCACCAAGAGCGTCGTGTCGACCTTCGTGCGCGACGGCAACGGCAATGTCTCGGTCAAGACGACGGACTACGTGCTCGACACGAGCTCCACGGGCAACGTTCTCTTCGGCATGACCTCGACCGGCACGATCGATACGAGCGCCGGCATTATCGGCACCTCCTACGGTACGATCGGCTCGATCTACTCGATGGACATCAGCACCTTCGGTTCGGCTGAGATTTCCATGGCATTGACCTCGATCGAGGCCGGCCTCGAAGCCATGACCAAGGCTGCCTCGCAGCTCGGTTCGATCTCCACGCGTATCGAACTGCAGGAAAACTTCGTTGGAGCGCTGAGCGATTCGATCGACTCGGGCGTCGGCCGCCTCGTCGATGCCGACATGGAAGAGGAATCGAGCAAACTCACGGCGCTGCAGACCCAGCAACAATTGGCGATCCAGTCGCTGTCGATCGCCAACTCAAGCGCGCAGAACATCCTCACCTTGTTCCGCAGCTAAATCGGCCGCTGAAGCTGGACCGAATCTTGTGCCGCCATCCGGCGGCAAGCAGAAAACCATCTGGACCGCGCCTGAAACGGTGCGGTTCTTTCTTTTATATCAATAACTTACTCCGACAAAATGTCTCGCTGGTCGCGCTCGCCGCTGCGCTCTTGCCGAACAGGTTGATATCGAGTTAACTTCACCTTGAGTTGATTTGCTTTTGCGACACCCGGTGGAATTTCGCCGGAGGCATGACGCCACTTCAGTCGCCGCCGGCAACCCGGCCTGCCCTTTCATCTTACTCCGAGACCCTGTCGATGACCGTTAAGATTACCAGCGCGGCCGCGGTGAATGCACTTGCAGTCCTGCGCAGCATCAACAAAGAAGCCAGTCAGACCCAGCAGCAAGTGTCTTCGGGATATCGGATCGAGACGGCCGCCGATGATGCCTCTTACTGGTCGGTTGCGACCGTCATGCGCTCGGACAGCACCAATCTCGGCACGATCGGCGACGCGCTCGGTCTCGGCGCCGCCAAGGTGGATGCGACCTACACGGCAATGACTTCGGCGATCGATCTTGTCACCCAGATACGTGCGAAGCTCGTTGCGGCAAGAGAGCCCGGCACCGACAAGGACAAGATCAACGCCGAGATCAGCGAATACAAGGAACAGTTGAGGACCGTCGTCGAATCGACCTCTTTTGCAGGTGAAAACTGGTTGCTGAACAGTGACAAGGCAGCGCCGCCGACATGGTCGGTCATTTCGGGCTTCGTGCGCGCCTCGAGCGGCGAATACCAGGCTCAGAGCATCGACTTCCCGTCGTCGCAGACCATCCTCATCGACAAGAACAATGCGAGCGGCGGCCTGTTTACCAAGGCAATTGACGCCCAGGCCATCAACAACAGCGGTGCGGGACCGCGGAACTATTACCTGCTGGACGCCGATTCGACGACGCCGGCGACGGGCACCGAAGTCGCGATCGGCAAAAGCACCACCGACGCCCAGCTCGCCGACATGCTTGATGTGACCGACTCTCTGCTCTCCTCGCTGACGACGACGGCCGCCTCGATCGGCGTGATGAAGGCGCGTATCGACGATCAGATCGATTACACCGCGGATCTGTCCGATTCGATCGACAAGAGTGTCGGCGCGCTCGTCGATACCGATATGGACGAGGCTTCGATCCGGCAGAAGGCGATCGAAACCCAGAAGCAGATGGCCGTCGAAGCGATTTCGATCCTGAACACGGCTGCCAGCAAGATCCTCATTCTGCTGGAATAGAGCTGGGCGCGATCGTCGATGGCGGCGGCGCCATTCATCCTCGCGCAAGTTTGACTTCCTAGTTTCCGGCATGAAGGCATCGTCCGAAATCATGCCGACGCAAGGTCAAGCCCTTGTTGGCTGCGAAGGACATGTCGCGCGCAAGGTCATTTTGAACGGGAGGCAGCATGCCGCGTGTCTCCCGGATGCTGGATGGTTTCTAATGAGCATTTCGCTTTCTCGGTATTTGAAGGATTTCGGCGAACCGAAACCGTCAGCGCCGATCATCGACATCGACGATTTCCCCGGCGATGCTTTTCCCGAGGCGCCGAGCGAACCGCCGGTCGACGTCGAGGCGGAGCGTCGCGATGCCTACGCGCAAGGCCATGCTGCGGCGACCGCTGATTTGACGGAGAAATACGAAAGCGAGGCGCGCGCTCTGGCCGATGTCCATGCGCGCGAGCTGGAAGAGCTGAAGCTTCGCTATGAAGTCGAGGCGGCCGCGGTCATCGCATCCCGCGTCCGCGATATCGCCGAAGAGGTCGCGCAGCTGGTCAGTGGCGGCGCGGCTGCGGCCATTGCGCCCGTCATGACGGAAGCGCTTGCGGCCAAGGCCGCCGAAAACCTGACCGCATTGCTGCGCGACGCGATCCTCGAGGGCGCTGCCGGGCCGATCGTCGTCAGGGGGCCGACCAGGCTCTTCGACATTTTGAAGGCCGAGCTCGGCGAACATGCCGCGGCTGTTCGCCACCTCGAGGCCGACGATATCGATCTTGCCGTCGAAATCGGTGACTCCGTCATCGTCACCCGTATGTCCGCCTGGGCGGCCAGCTTGAAGAAAGTTCTCGAATGAGCGAAGGCGAAAACCATCACCACGGCAGGAACGAGATCATCATCGTCAAGCGGCATGGCGGCGGTGATCACGATGGTGCCCATGGCGGTGCGTGGAAAATTGCCTATGCCGACTTCATGACGGCGATGATGGCGTTCTTCCTGGTCATGTGGCTGGTCAACGCCGCCAACGAGGAAACCAAGGCCGCGGTCGCGACCTATTTCAATCCGATCAAGCTCGCCGACGAAAAGCCGACGGAGAAGGGCCTGAAGAAGCCTGTCGACGATGCCGAGGGCGAGGAGAAGAAGGAAAAGTCGAAACAGAAGGAAGACAATCCGACCGAGGGCAAATCCGCCGCGGATGGTGACGACCAGACGTCGACTTCAGGCGACCAGACCAATTATTCCGAAGCTGACTTCTTCGAGAATCCTTATTCGGTTCTCGCCGAGATCGCACAGGAAGTCGGCCAGCAGGCCAATGTCAGCGCCAAGGGCGATGGCGGCGCGGCCGATTCCGGCCCGGCGACTGGCGCCGATGGCGGCGAAGCCTATCGCGATCCGTTCGATCCGGATTTCTGGACGAAGCAGGTCGAAGTGACAACCGCCGGAAAAACCCTGCCGCCCGGCAAGAGCGAGCAGCAGGCGACCGAGAACGAGGCAACCGAGGTCGCCAAGGCCGAGGATATGAAGCCGGTACCTTTGACGACCGACCAGAAGCCGGCCAAAGACGCCAAGGAGAGCAAGGAAACCAAGGGCGCCGCCGAGACCAAAGAGGCCAAGGCGGACGGCGAGAAGAAGGCTCAGACGGACGCCGATCATCAGAAGGATGCCGACAAGAGCGCGGCCGGGACCGAACAGCTGAAGAAGGAAGCGGATGCGCTCCAGGCGCAGATCGCCCAACAGATCGGCGGCGTTGCCGGCAAGCTTGCCGAAGGCCTGACGGTGACGGCGGCCGAAGGCGGCCTACTGGTCAGCATCTCCGACCAGAACGACGATTCGATGTTCAATATCGGTTCCGCGGTTCCGCGCCAGGAGATGGTGCTCGCCATGGAAAGGATCGGTACGATTCTGAAGGAGAGGGGCGGCGCCGTTGCCATCCGTGGTCATACGGACGGGCGTCAGTACAAGGGCGCGCAGAACGAGAACTGGCGGCTTTCGATGGACCGCGCCCAGAGTGCCTACTACATGCTCGTGCGCGGCGGGCTGGACGAGAAGCGCATCTCGCAGGTCACCGGCTTCGCCGACCGTCGGTTGAAGCTGTCTGCCGACCCGTTCAACGCGGCCAACCGCCGGATCGAGATCCTGGTGCAGGCGGATTAAGGATAGTCGGATGGCGCGTCGGCAGCATCGTTACGTCGGATTTATGGCCCTCGGCCTGGCGATGCTTTCGCCGGCGACGGGCAATGCGCAGGATCCGGACGATCTCTCGCCGTACAAGATGCTACGGTCGCTGCAGTTCGTGCAGGATTCCGTCGTCGCCGGCGATCATTCGGCTGGCGAGATGCAGCGCTTCATGCTGGGCACGATCGACGAGCGGCTGCGCACGGCCGATACGTCGATCTACGACGACGACCGCAACGTCGATGCGGCGTTGATCTATGCGATGAGCGGCGGCAATCCCCAGACGCTCGAATATCTGATCGCCCATGACGTCAACGGCTATTTCGACAACCGCGTCACCGACGTGCTGCGCAAATATCTGAGCGGCAAAGGGCTCCTCGTCGCCAAGACGCTGGAGGAAACCGCCAGGGAATATCGCGACAAGAAGATAGGTCCTTACCTGGCGCTGATCGGCGGCAACGTCCTGATCGCCACGAAACCGACAGATGCGCTGGATCTCTACGACCAGGCGCGTCTTGCCGCGCCGGGCACTATCGTCGAGGAGGCGGCCTTGCGCCGTTCCGTCGCCATCTGCGTCGACAAGGGAATGCTCGACAAGGGGCTCGCCTATTCGCAGCGTTATGCTCGCCGTTTCCTGCATTCGCCCTATGCCAGCCAGTTTGCCGATCTTTTCGTCAAGCTCGTCGTCGCCCATGATCGCGACGTGAAACCGAAGGATGTCGTCGACATCCTGTCCTTCATGGATGCGCCGCGCCAGCGTGAGGTCTACCTGCGCATCGCCCGTGCTGCCGCGATATCAGGCAAGCCGGAGCTGGCGCGCATGGCCGTCGACCGTGTGCAGGCGCTTGGCGCAGGCACCGACAACGCCTTTGGCCCGCTCGCCGATTTTTACGGCGGCATGGCCGGCCTGCCCACGCAGGATATCGATCGGGCAGCGAAGAGTGTCAGCGGCATCGACGGCAAAGCGCTGTCGCCGCGGGATCAGGCGCTGCAGGCGGCGGCGCGGTCCGTCGCCGAGCAGATCCTGCGCGCGCCGGACCCGGCAAGCCTGACGCAAGCATCCGATCCTAATACTTCTCATCAAGAAATCACTTCTGACAAGGCTGCGGCGATAGCCATGCAAGCGGGAGCGCCAGGCGCGCATCCCGAGCCTGTTCCGGGAGGTGTGGCATCGACTGGTCAGAGCCAGGATACCGACCCCTCATTCAACGCATTTGTGACGACCAGCCGATCCAAGCTCGACGAGATCGATGGTCTTCTGGCGCAGGAAGGCAATGAACAATGATGGATTTGAGCGTCTCGGGCGGAGCCTCTGGTGCGGAGGCGGCCGCGGCCGCGAAATCCGCCAAAACGGCTGGTAAGGGTGACGCCGGTCAGAAGGGCGACTTCTCCGATGTGCTTGCCAAGGCGAGCGGCAGCGCCGCCAACGAGGCGCCCGACGATGCGCAGCCGGATCAGGGCGCGGTTGCCGATGGTGACGCGGCGAAGGTCGCGCGGACGATCCGCAGCCGCGCCAAACCGTTGATCGATCTCAGCGACACCGCGCTGAAGGCGCAGGCCGAGGTGCAGCCGGAAGCGATCGTCAATGGCGAAAAGACCATCGTAAAACCTGCAAAGGATCAGCGCAAATTATCGGCCGATCTCGGCAAGCTCGATGCCAAGCATCCGTCCGCCGACGAGGCCGGGCAGGTGGCCAAGAGCGTCAAGCACGTCAAGAGCGATCTGTCGAAAACAGATGCGGATGCGGACAGTGAGGATGATGACGGCGGCATTTCCGACGTCCTCGGCCTGCTGAAGCAGGAGCCCGCCGGCGCGACGGTCGTCTTGCCGGCCGCAGCCGCGGCGCAGCTCGCCGCCGCCAAGGCCGGGGAGGCCGGGCCTGTCGACAAGAAGACCGCGGCTGACGCCAAAACGAGCGGCCACGCATCCGACGCCCTGGCGGCCGTCAGCGGCAATGTCGAAGACGTCAAGGTGGACGAGATCGGGGTTCCAGGTGCGGAGAACGCCGACGCCGCTGACGGCAGAACCTTCCGGCTCAGCCGCGCCGACGGCCGCGGCCTATCGATGGATGTTCACATCGGTGCGGATCAGGCCGGGCCGAAGGAGAGCGCGAAGAAGGCCGATGTCGAAAACGTCTCGGTCCTCGAATCGCGCCGCTATATCGGCCTGGCGCAGAATACCAATTCCGCCGCCGTCACCGCCGCCCTTTCCGGCGATTCCGAATGGGCGCGTGCCATGGAGCCGAGTTCGGCGCTCACCAACGCGGCGGAATGGACAAGCACCGGCAAGGTGGTCAACACGCTGAAGATCCAGATGAACCCGATCGATCTTGGCCTGGTGACGGCAACCATGCGCCTGTCCGGCGACGCTCTGAACGTCGACCTCAAGGTCGATACGGGCGCAGCCTATCGGCAGCTGAAGGAAGATCACGGCAAGATCCTCGAAGCGCTACGGAGTCAGGGCTATGCGGTCGACAACATCACCATCAGCATGGCCCCCGTCGAGCGTGCCGATGCCGGCAATCAGGCCGGCGGCCAGGGGCAGGCCACTCAGCAGCAATCGCTCGCCCAGCAAGGGCAGGGCGGGGCGGCGCGCGAGCGCCACAATCAGACGGCGCAGCGGACAGATGGAGGCTTCAATGGAGCAGGCGAGACGGGTTTTGAAGACGTTTCTGCTGGCGGGGCTCGCAGCAGCGGCGCTGGCGGCGTTTACCTCTGAGGCGGCTGCCTCCACCGGCGCCTGTGAACGCGAAATCCAGTCGGCTGCCGTCAAATACGGCATCCCGGAAGGCATCCTCTATTCGGTCGGTCTGACGGAGACCGGCCGCAAGGGCTCGCTCTACCCCTATGCCATGAACGTCGAAGGCAAGGCGATCTTCCCGCCATCCGAGCAGGACGCGATGCGGCAGTTCGATGTCGCTCGCAGAAGCGGGGCGAAGCTCATCGACATCGGATGCATGCAGATCAACCACTATTATCACAGCGAGAATTTCGTTTCCGCCGAGGATATGTTCGATCCGCATCGCAACGTCGAATATGCGGCGAGGTTTCTGCGCAACCTGCATGACCGTCATGAGACGTGGACGATGGCGGTAGCCCGATACCACGCCGGCCCGAACAACGACCCCGCGCAGAAGCAATATGTCTGCCGCGTCATCGCCAATTTGGTGGCCACGGGCTACGGCAAGTGGACTCCCAATGCGAGTAACTTCTGCCGAAATTAATTCAACCAAAAATAGAAGAGCCATATTATGACGAAAATGTGTCGTAATATGGCAGGATTCCGGCAGGAATCGCATGCGCAAGCCATAATTAAGAGGCCGTTAACTTTTCCACGAAATTTTTGTGTGCATAATTTGGCATGCCCACTATATATAGATCAAATCGCCACGCAGATCTTAATCAATTATTAATTTCTGCCATTAACTTTAACGAGTTGCCGCCGATTCGTGCGATTCGTACCCATAGATCATCGAAGTGCCACACTGATTCGGAGGCGGACGAATGATCGTAGTGGTTGATGAGCGTGAGCTCGTAAAAGACGGATACACATCTCTGTTTGGCCGGGAGGGCATTCCCTCTACCGGTTTTGATCCATCGGAATTCGGCGACTGGGTTCAGACCGCCGCCGATTCGGATATTGCGGCTGTCGAGGCCTTCCTGATCGGTCAGGGCAAGCGCAGCCTGGAACTGCCCCGGGCGATCCGGGATCGCTCGATGGCGCCGGTGATCGCGGTCAGCGACCAGCCCTCGCTGGAAAACACGCTTGCCCTTTTCGATTGCGGCGTCGACGACGTGGTGCGCAAGCCGGTCCATCCCCGTGAAATCCTCGCCAGGGCGGCTGCGATCCGGCGCCGGCTGAAGGCGATCGCAAACTACACCGATATCGGCGGCATCCGTGTCTTCTCGGATGGTCGCGACCCCGAGATCAACGGCGAGGTCTTCGCACTGCCCCGGCGCGAGCGCCGCATTCTCGAGTATTTGATCGCCAATCGCGGTCGCCGGGTCACCAAGACCCAGATCTTCAACGCCATCTACGGCATCTTCGATGAAGAGGTCGAGGAAAACGTCGTCGAAAGCCACATCTCGAAGCTGCGCAAGAAGCTGCGCAAGAAGCTCGGCGTCGATCCGGTCGATTCCAAGCGCTTCCTTGGCTACTGCATCGATTGGGCCTGATTTTCTCGGCCGGGTGGCGGTGCCCGGCTGGACCTCGATATTGGCCTCGCCTCGCCACGACAGACAGCTTCACGCAAGGCCCGCCAAATACTCTCGAGTTTAACTGGTAAAACGAGGTTTTCAGATGAGCATTTTCGGCAGCATGAAGACGGCAGTATCGGGGATGAACGCGCAGGCGAACCGCCTCAGCACCGTCGCCGACAACATCGCCAATGTTAACACGTCCGGCTACAAGGCCGTGTCGACGAGCTTCTCGTCGCTGGTTCTGCCTTCCTCGGGCGGCAACTACAATTCCGGCGGCGTTCAGACCTCGGTCCGCCAGGCTGTCTCCGATCAGGGCGATATTTCCTACACCACATCGACCACCGATCTTGCGATCTCGGGCGACGGCTTCTTCATCGTTCAGGGTCCCGACGGCACCCCGGTCCTGACCCGCGCCGGCGACTTCCAGAAGGACGACGAAGGCAACCTCGTCAACGCCGCCGGCTTCCAGCTGATGGGCTATTCCTACGATTCCGGTTCTCCCGCCGTCGTCGTCAACGGCTTCGACGGCCTCGTTCCCGTCAACGTCAACCAGGACGGCCTGACCGCCATCGCCTCGACATCGGGTGTCTTCAAGGGCAATCTGGATTCCAACGCCAAGATCCCGGTCGCCCCGGCGACGCTCCCAAGCGCCAATCTTGCTACCGCGACGACCGACACCAAGAAGGTCTCGATGGTTGCCTATGACCGCCTCGGCAACAAGGTGATGTACGACTTCTATTTCACCAAGCAATCGGTTGCTGCCGCACCGCCGCCAGCACCTCCTGCCACCGCTGCCACCTGGGAAGTGGCGATGTTCCGCAACGCCAATGCGGCGGTCGGCGGCACGACATCTTTCCCCTATAGTGCAGGCGGCGCAGTCGGTACAGGAACGCTCACCTTCGACTCGAACGGCAAAATGACCTCGAGCGGCGCCGTCAACATCACCGATGGCGTAACGGGCCAAACGATCGCGATGAATTTCTCCGGTTTGACGCAGCTCGGGGCCGACTTCTCCGGTACCGGCACGCCGAACGGCCAGGCGGCAACCCCGGTCAAGGACGTCACCATCGACGGCGACGGCATCGTCTACGCCAAATATGAAGACGGCAGCACCAAGCCGCTGTACCGTATTCCGCTGGCCAATGTCGCAAGCCCGGACAAGCTGACGCTGATGAGTGGCAACGTCTACAGCGCCAACGGCCAGTCGGGCGTCACCGTCACCGGCTTCCCGCAGACCAACGGCCTCGGCACGATCAAGTCAGGCGCTCTCGAAGGTTCGAACGTCGACCTCGCCGGCGAACTGACAGAGATGATCGAATCGCAGCGCAGCTACACCGCCAATTCGAAAGTATTCCAGACGGGTTCCGACATCATGGACGTACTCGTCAATCTCAAGAGATAAGTAAGGTAACGGATAAGCCATGTCGCTCACGTCCGCACTTAATACCGCGCAGAGCATATTCAACAATACCGGCACGCAGAGCAGTGTCGTATCGAATAATATCTCCAATGCCGGCAACAAAGATTACGTGCGCCGGCAGGCAATGCTTACCACGTCCCTGAACGGCGCCCAGGTTGTGCAGATCAACCGGGCACAGGAAGATGCCCTGCTGCGCCAGTACCTCAAGACGTCCTCTCAGGACAGCGCCCAGCAGGCCTTGCTGGGCGGTCTCGAGGACCTCAAATCGATCATGGGTGGCAACGACTACGAAACGTCGCCATCCACCTATCTCGGTGTTTTCCAGCAGAAGCTTCAGGCGTTCCGGACCACGCCTGGCAGCACGGTGGCCGCCCAAGGCGCCATCACCGCCGCCCAGGATGTCGCCAACTCGCTGAACAATGCCTCACAATCCGTTCAGGATGTCCGTGCCAATGCCGACAAGGAAATTGCCACCGCCGTCGATAAGCTGAACACGCTCCTCAGCGAGTTCGAGAAGGCCAACAACGCGGTCAAGACCGCCACGGCCTCCGGCACGGACGCATCCGGCGCCCTCGATGAGCGCGAGAAAGTCCTGAAGCAGATTTCGCAGATCGTCGGCGTCAGCGCGACGACGCGCGACAACAACGACATGGTGCTGAGCACGCCCGATGGGACGATCCTCTTCGAGACGATCCCGCGCAAGGTGACGTTCAAATCCCAGGATGTCTATACCGCCTCCACTGTCGGCAATTCGGTCTATATCGACGGCGTTGCGCTGCCGCTCGGCAAGGGCTCGACCACGACGGGGCAGGGAAGCCTCCAGTCGCTTCTCCAGATCCGCGACGAGATCGCCCCTAACTTCCAGAAGCAACTCGACGAAATCGCCCGCGGCCTTGTCTCGCTCTTCAAGGAGCAGAATGCCGCTGCGCCGCCGGCCTATGTGCCCGGTCTCTTCACCTGGAGCGGCGGCACGGTCGATACCGGTGCTGCCGCGGTTGCCGGCATGGCCTCGACCATTACCGTCAGCACCCGCGTGATCACCTCGCAGGGCGGTGACCCGATGCGCCTGCGCGATGGCGGCGTCAACGCCACCGGCGTCGTCCTGAACACGTCAGGCGTCAGCGGTTACACGGCTGAACTCGACCGACTCTATACCGCGATGAGCGCCGACATCGATTTCGATCCGGCAGCCGGAGCGCCGGTCGGTTTCGACGCGACGACGGGCATCGATTCCAATGTCAGCATCATGGAATATGCCACCAATTCCCTCGGCTGGCTCGAGCAGTATCGCAGCAACGCCACGACGGCGGCAGAAAATACCGCGGCGGCGCTGTCGCGCTCCGACGAAGCCTATTCCAATGAGACGGGCGTCAACCTCGACGAGGAGCTGACGCTGCTCCTCGATATCGAGCAGTCCTACAAGGCGGCGACCAAGATCCTGAACGCCGTCGATGAAATGTTGAAGTCATTGCTGGATATCGCGAGTTAAGCCATGAAGAGCTCATTTATTTCAAGTTCGGCCATTCAGAATGCGATGCGGCTGACGATCCGTCAGGCGCAGAACCAGATGACCAAGGCGACGATGGAAGCAACGACGGGAGTCTATGCGGATATTGGCGTCTCGCTCGGTGGCAATGCTGCCCGAAGTGTCGATTTCACCCGCGAGACCGACCGGATCGATTCGATCAAATCAAGCAATTCGCTTGTCACCGCCCGCATGGAATCCTCGCAGCTCGGCTTGTCCAAGATGAAGGATGTCGGCGATGGCCTCGTTTCGAAGCTGACGGCACTCCAGGGCAGCAAGGACCCCGGCAGCATCACCGTCGCCATTCAGTCGGCGACCAGCGCGCTGTCCACGATGATGGATACCGCCAATACCATGGTGAACGGCGAATATCTGTTCTCCGGCATCAATACCGACGTGCAGCCGCTGACCGACAAAACCGCCGCCACGAGTGCGACCATCGTTACGGCGCTGAACACTTATGCAGCCGCTCTTGTCCCGCCGAAAGCGGTCAGCGATCTCACAGGCGCCGAGATGCAGACCTTCATCACGACGCAGGTTGAGCCGATGTTCAGCGAAGCGAACTGGACCAACGCGGCGACCGGCTGGTCGCAGGCATCGAGCCAGAACATGACGAGCCGCATCAGCAACTCGGAAGTGATCGAATCCTCGACCAACGCCAATTCCGAAGGCATGCGTTATTTTGCGCTCGCCTCGGTCATGACCTCCGCGCTGCTCGGCCAGAACCTCAGCACGGATGCAATGACGACTGTCTCCAAGCAGGCAATCAGCTACACGGCCAAGGCGACCAGCGGACTGGTGACACAGGCAAGCCAGCTTGGCCTGTCCCAGGAGCGTGTCAAGAAGTCGAACGATGCGCTCGACGCGCAGTCGAACATCATCAAGAACAAGCTGGTCGATCTCCAGGGCGTCGACCCGTACGAGGCCTCGACCCTCGTCAAGACGTTGGAAACACAGCTTGAAACCGCTTACACGATCGTTTCGAAGATCCAGCAGTTGAGTCTCGTAAACTACCTTTGATGAGCAAAGGCGCGCATTATAAAGAAGGATGCATGAATGTATCAGTTCTCATATGCCGAAGTCATGCAGGACTCGGTGGCCGACGCGAAAGAGCGGGAATGGCAGGTTCTTGACCGGTCCATTGAACTGCTGTCGTTGGCGCGCGACAAGGAGAAATACGGTCGGGAAGCAATTGAAGCCCTGTTTTATACGCGTCGGGTGTGGATCAGCTTCATCGAGGATCTGAAGCATCCGGATAATCAGCTGGATGTTCAGCTCAGGGCCAATCTCATCTCGATTGCAATCTGGATTTTGAAGGAATGCGACAGGATAAGAAAACGTCTGTCGAATAACTACCAGGGCATCATCGACGTTACCACCATCATCAGGGATGGACTTAAATGAAAAGCACACTTCGCATTTCTCTGAAAGCCGGGGAAAGAATCTTCATCAACGGCGCCGTCCTGCGTGTCGACCGCAAGGTCGCGCTGGAATTCCTGAATGATGTGACGTTCCTTCTCGAAAATCACGTCCTCCAGCCGGAAGGCGCGACGACGCCTCTGCGCCAGCTCTATTTCATCGCGCAGATGATCCTCATCAACCCCGAGGGCAAGGACCACTCGACGGCGATGTTCCGCAAGTCGATCACCATGCTGCTCACCTGCTTCAAGAACGAGGAAATCCTCGCCGAACTGAAGCGCATCGATGCGCTCGTCTCGACCGGCCGCGCTTTCGACGCGTTGAAGGCGATCCGCGGTCTCTACGCGATCGAAGACAATATTCTCAACAACCACGAGCTGCCGCCGACGATGGTCGAGCAGATTCGCAGGGAAATCGCACCATGGCGGTAGACGCAACATCGAGCGTGAGCAATTCGACGACGAGTTCGACGAATTCGGCCCAAAAAAAAGCAACGTTGAATTACGACAATTTCCTTCAGCTGCTCATCGCGCAGATGAAGAACCAGGATCCGACCGATCCGATGGATGCCAGCGAGCAGATGTCGCAGCTGGCAAGCTTCTCGCAGGTTGAGCAGACGATCCAGACGAACACCAAGCTCGATACGCTCCTCGCAAGCTCGAGCCTCACCCAGGCGAGCAGCTACGTCGGCAAATATATGGAAAGCGCCGACGGCACCGTCAAAGGCACCGTCGAATCCGTCAAGGTTTATTCCGACGGCATCATTGCGACGACCACGGATGGCGGTAAGATACTCGTGCAGGCGGGAATCACCGTTGCTGACAAGGCGCCGACCAAGACCAGCGACAGCAGCGATACCTGATACCGCGGCGCCGACGCGTCGGTGATACAAATCAACAGCGGCCCGGCCATGGCGGGGCTGCTTCGGGGCGATATGAGGTTGCCTTCAGATGAATGAAGCTGATGCATTGGATCTGTTCCAGGCCGCGATCTGGACCGTCCTGATTGCCGCCGGTCCCGCCGTCATCGCCGCGATGGTGGTGGGTCTCGTCATCGCCCTGATCCAGGCATTGACCCAGGTGCAGGAGGCGACGCTGACCTTCGTGCCGAAGATCGTCGCCGTGCTCATCACGGTCGGCGTCACCGCGCCCTTTGTCGGCTCGCAGATCTCGATTTTCACCAATCTGGTCTTCTCCCGCATTCAATCAGGCTTCTGAGCCACCTTCGCGCAAGCTTCGCCATTTAACTGTCGGTTCGAATTGGGCGGACTTCAGGTCCGCCTCCTCTCATGAAGAGACGGAACTGTCATGGCGCAACCACCTGCACTCCCCCTTCCGAAAGTCGCCCCGAGCCTGCGGGATGTCGGTTTTGCCCTCGGCATTATCGGCATCATCTGCATTCTTTTCCTGCCGATCCCGCCATTCCTGATCGACATGGGCCTGGCCTTCTCGATCGCCTTCTCGGTGCTGATCCTGATGGTCGCGCTGTGGATCCAAAAGCCGCTCGATTTCTCGTCCTTCCCGACCATTCTGCTGATTGCGACGATGACGCGGCTGGCGCTGAACATCGCGACGACGCGCGTCATCCTGTCCCACGGCAATGAAGGCCACGACGCGGCCGGCGGCGTCATCGCCGGTTTCGCAAGCCTTGTCATGTCCGGCGACTTCGTCATCGGTCTGATCGTCTTCCTGATCCTCATCACCATCAACTTCATCGTCATCACCAAGGGCGCGACACGTATCGCCGAAGTCGGCGCGCGTTTCACGCTTGATGCCATCCCGGGCAAGCAGATGTCGATCGACGCCGATCTTTCGGCCGGCATCATCGATGAAAGGGAAGCCCAGCGCCGGCGCAGAGAGCTCGAAGAGGAAAGCTCGTTCTTCGGTGCGATGGACGGTGCCTCGAAATTCGTGCGCGGCGATGCCGTCGCCGGCCTCATCATCACCGCCATCAACGTTTTCGGCGGCATCATCATCGGTTATTTCCGCCATGGCATGCCGATCGGCGAAGCGGCCGACGTCTTCGTCAAGCTCTCCGTCGGCGACGGCCTCGTCTCGCAGATGCCGGCCCTCATCGTCTCGCTCGCCGCCGGCCTGCTCGTCTCCCGCGGCGGCACCACCGGCTCTACCGACCAGGCGGTCGTCAACCAGCTGAGCGGCTATCCCCGCGCGCTCTCCGTCTCGGCGGTGCTGATGTTCGTCCTGGCGCTCATGCCGGGCCTGCCATTTGTCCCTTTCGTGATCCTCGGCAGTCTTCTCGCCTTCGGCGCCTGGTTCATCCCGCGCCAGATCGAGGTTGAAAACAAGCTGCGCCGCGAGCAGGAGGAAAAGAAGGTCGTCCAGAACAAGGAGCTGGAAAAGGATTCGGTCAAGTCGGTGCTGCGCACCTCGGAAATCGAGCTCGCACTCGGCAAGATGGTCTCCACGCGCCTGCTCGGCGCCCACCAGGAGCTGGCTTTCCGCGTCGGCAAGATGCGCAAGAAGTTCGCCACGCAATACGGTTTCGTCGTGCCCGAGATCAAGGTCACCGACGATATCGGCATCGCCGAGAAATCCTATCAGATCCGCATCCACGGCACGACGGTCGCCTCCAATCTCTTGCGCGTCGGCGAAGTCCTGGTCGTCACCGGCGCCGGCCGGCGCCCGAGCATTCCCGGCGACGAAATCCGCGAACCGGCTTTCGGCATGCCGGCCGTCTCGATTCTCGAAAACTTCGCCGACGATCTGAAACGCGAAGGTTTCCAGCCGATCGACAACGTCTCCGTCGTGCTGACCCATATGAGCGAGGTCATTCGCAACAACCTGCCGCAGCTTCTGTCCTACAAGGACGTCAAGGTGCTGATCGATCGCCTTGACCCGGAATACAAGAAGCTCGCCGACGAGATCTGCTCGTCGCACATGTCCTATTCGGGCCTGCAGGCGGTGCTCAAGCTCCTGCTTGCCGAGCGCGTTTCGATCCGCAACCTGCACCTCATTCTCGAGGCGGTGGCCGAGCTCGCGCCGCATGTCAGGAAGACCGAGCAGATCGTCGAGCATGTCCGCATCCGCATGGCCCAGCAGCTCTGCGGCGATCTTGCCGACAACGGCGTGCTGCGTGTGCTGAGATTGGGCAGCAAATGGGATCTTGCCTTCCACCAGGCGCTGAAGCGCGACGCCAAGGGCGAGGTGATCGAGTTCGACATCGATCCCAGAAGCCTGGAAGAGTTCAGCGAACAGGCCAGCAAAGTTATCCGTGAGTTCATGGATCGCGGCCTGCCATTCGCCCTTGTCACGTCGCCGGAAACACGCTCCTATGTGCGCATGATCATCGAACGGCTGTTCGCCACGCTGCCGGTCCTGTCGCACGTCGAACTGGCCAAGGGCATCGAGATAAAGATTTTGGGCTCGATTTCATGATAACAGACCCGCAAGGGACCGTTCTCGCGCTGTTTCTGGTTTTCTGCCGGATCGGCGGCTGTGTGCTGGCTCTTCCGGGTTTTTCCTCGGCGCGCGTGCCCGAGCAGCTGCGCGTCTTCATTGCCGGCGCCCTGTCGATCGCCGTCCTGCCGCTGCTCTGGGACACGGTCTATCCGGCTGTCCACACGGGATCTGCAACCTATATCGGCCTGATTTTCAGCGAATCACTGATCGGCGTGATGTATGGCATGCTGGCGAGAATCTATACGCTCGGCATGCAGTTCGCCGCGACGATCATCGCCATGATGGTCGGCTATACTCAGCCGGGCTCCGCCGACGTCATCGAAGACGCTCCGGAGACCAGCCTTTCCGGCTTCATCACCTTTGCCGCCATCATGATTCTCTTCATCATGGATTTCCATCACATCGTCTTCCGCGCGCTGGTCGATTCCTACACGACCATGCCCTTCGGCGGATTGACGCAGATGCGCGCGACGCTGATCTCCTTTACCGACACCCTGGAGCAGACCACCTACATCATGCTGCGGCTGTCGAGCCCCTTTCTGATCTACGGCATGATCTTCAACGTCTCGATCGGCTTCATCAATAAGCTGGCGCCGCAGATCCCGGTCTATTTCATTTCCACGCCCTATCTGCTGATGGGCGGGCTCTTCCTGTTCTATGTCTCGGTCGCGGCGCTGGTCAGCCAGTTCGGCCAGGCCTTCAGTTCGATCTATATCGGGCGATGAGGCTGATATGATCGAGAAGGCTCGCTCCCAAAAACTCAAGCGTCTGCTGTCGGTGCAGCGGCATATCGAAAGGATGGCGGAGAACGACCTGGCCGAAACCAGCCGTCAGCGCATCGAGGTCAATGCGGCGATGGACGACGTCATTCTCGCTCTCGGTTCGATGGACCCGGTCCACCATGCCTTCTCGCAGAATTATGCCGACCGATTCGGCAGGCTGACGATCAAGGATCAGCAGCTGACCGGCATGCAGCAGATCCACGAGATGCGGCTGACGCGCGAACGGGCCAAGGCCGATCGCCTGGAAGAGGGCATGAAGGAGGCCTTGGACGCCGAGCGTCGCGAGGCCGATGACAATGCCGTCTACGATGTGATCGATCAGCAATTCGCAACGCCAGCCTCCAGCAAGCTTCAAAAACCATAATCGTTACGATCTTAATTTAGAGGATTGTAACGTGGCTATTTCGCCCCCCAGTGATCTGGTCCTGGACGTTGTCAAAGCTGCCGACCCCATGGAGGTTCAGGTAGCCCAGGAAAAGTTGAAGGCAAATCGTGCGGCCTTTGCCGCAACGAGCCTCGCCGAGAACGGCAAGGGCTTCTCCAATACGGTCGACGTTCTCGATCATGTCGGCCAGAAGAGCGGCCTCTCCAACATTCAGAACCGCACCAAGACCGAGGAGGTTCCGGAAAGCTACCGGAAGTTCGAGGCCATGGTGCTGCAGAATTTCGTCAAGTCGATGCTGCCGAGCGAAAGTGAAGACGTCTACGGCAAGGGCGCGACCGGCGATATCTGGAAGGGGATGATGGCCGAGCAGCTTGGCAACACCATGGCCAAGGGCGACGGCATCGGCATTGCCAAGCAGATGTACAGCGAGCTGTTGCGCCGGCAGGAAGGCAAGATCGTGAATGCCTCGACCGATGATCGTGACCGCAACACCGCGCTCAGCATGATCGACGACTTCCAGCGCAAGACCTTTGGCACGCCGACGGCGGACGCCAATGCCGATAGAACAGGATGATTTTAGGCCCGGTCGGCCTGAAATCTGAATCCACTTCTAAATTAAATTGTTAGAGCATGATGTCGTCCGAAAACCGCGCACACTTTTCGGCATCATGCTCTCAGCGACGCATAATCGAGGATACAATGGAAATAATTTCGAACGAATACAGGATCAAATCCGTTCTCGGACGCCTCGAAATGATCATCGACAATGAGAACACGCGGATCGGCAACGATCCGCAGTTCGATCTCAAGGTCTCCAACGCGCATAAGAGCCGCTGCCTCTACGAGCTGTCGATGCTCTTCCGCGATACCGATCCGACCGAGCTTGCCGCTGCCCATCTCGATCAGCTGCATGGCCTGAAGAAGAAGCTGGTTCTCAACGCCCGGCGCGTCGAGGCCCATCTCGAGGCGGTTCGCGCCGTCGCCGACATCCTGAAGAATGCCGTTCAGGACGCCGACGCCGACGGCACCTATTCCCAGGAACAATTCGCCGCGCGTGGAAACTGATGATCAAGCTCGTCCTCACCGGCATCTGGGTTTGCGCCATTACCTTGGCCTCGGTCTATTTTTCGGTGTATCTGGCGACGGCGCCGGCGCCCGCGATATCCGATGCCAGGCAGAACGCGCTCGAACTGGTGAAGGGTGAAACGATCACTGTGCCGGTGATCGGCAACGGCGCGATCACCGGTTATTTTCTCGGCCGCATTTCCTTCATGATGAACAAGGACATGCTGAAGGGCGTGACCTTGCCGCTGACCGAGATGACGACCGACGAACTTTTCAGCCTGCTTGTCGGCAACAAGATGGTCGACCTCGCGCACATCAAATCCTTCGACCCGAAGACCTTCCGCGAGGAGATCAAGAAGGGCATGAACGAGCGCCTCGGCGGCGAGTATGTCGCCGAAGTGATGCTGGAGCAGCTCGATTATCTCTCCAAGGAAGAGATCAAGCAAAACGCATCCGGTGAGCCGAAGAAGCTCGGCGCTCCGGTCAAGATCATTGACGGTGCCCCGGCCGGGGAAGCACCGGCGCCGGCCGCCCATTGAAGAACGAATCATCGATGCACGAGCGGCGCCTTCGGGCGCCGTTTGTCGTTGCGGCTGATGTGGTTAATAAACCACTTATACGAGCATCAAAATCCAAGGAATTTTCCTAAGGGTTGTTTGAAACCCTCCTGTTATATCGGGTGTCACAGCTTGGCGTGCGCCGTTTCCGCGATCGGGGCGACGCCGTCCATGCGTGACGCGACCGGTCCTTTCGAGACCTCCGGGTGCGGAAAAATGTGGGCTTGTTTTCCGGGATGTCGGGCGCATGACGCACCCTCGGCAGGAGGTAGGAATGAATTTGATTGCAAACTTCGCGGTGCTTGCGTCGCGGCGGACGATCTTCGATCTGCCGGTTTGCGATCTCGGCTGGGACGATGCCCTCGTTTTTATCAACGAGTTGGCCTCCATTCCCGTCGGTCAGACCGTGGTTTGCTTCGTCAACGCCCATAATATGCTGACGGCTTTGCGCGACGACGAATATTACCGGATCATGTCGCACAATTTGGTGCTGCCGGATGGGATCGGCCTTAACATTGCATCGCAGATCGCCCATGGCTCGCCGTTTCCCGCCAATCTGAACGGCACCGATTTCGTGCCGGCTTTCCTTACCTTCATGGAGGCTCCGCGCCGCATCGGCCTGATCGGCGGCGCGCGCCCGGTCGTCGAAGCGGCGGCGGAAAATTTCCGCAGGCACACGCCCTGGCATGAATTTGTCGTCATTTCCGACGGCTTTTTCGACAAGGTCGATTCCACTGATGTCACCGAAGAGATCGAGCGCCAGAAGCTAGACATTCTGATCGTCGGCATGGGGACGCCGCTGCAGGAGAAATGGGTCCACGACAACATTCGCGCCGACCATGCGCGCCTGGTGCTGACGGTGGGCGCGCTCTTCGACTTCGTCTCCGGCGCCGTTCCGCGCGCGCCGAAGACGGTGCGGATGATGCGTCTCGAATGGGCCTATCGGTTGATACAGGAGCCCGCGCGCCTCTGGCGGCGCTACATCATCGGCATTCCGGTCTTTCTCTTCCACGTCCTGCGCTACCGCTTCCGCCGCCGTGAAAGAATTCTCAGCCAGCCGGAAGAGCAGCGCAGCGTCTCACAGCCGATTGCGGAGCGCAGGAAGGCGGGCTGAACGGGCCAGGCGCGTTTCCCAGACCTGCGAAGACCGTCATCGGTTCAAATTCGAGACGTCGGACCGCAATTCTTGCCAGTCGCGGTTAACCATTTCTTTGCCATGAATATTTAGAGTCGTTTAATCATCTGCATCGCGTGCGGATGATTGAACTCGGCCATCATGTGCATGAGATGTGGCGCAAATGTACGATATCAGGGCGAGAAACAGCTTCCAGGATCGCGCAGCCGCGGGGCCGCGCACCTTTGACGTCCCCTATCGCCGGCGGTCGAAGGGGGCCGATATCGCGCCGCCCGAGGCCGAATTGCTGCGCGCGATTGGCCGCGCGCTGGAAGAGCAACGCGCAATAGCGGCGCGTCCTGCGCCGCTGGTCGACCGCATCGAAACCATCCTCGGCAATCGCCTTCGGGCTGCCAACGATGTCGGCCGCGCACTTCTGCCGGCGCCGGCCGGTCATGAGGAGCCGAACGCTGCGGTCGAAAAACCCGCGCTCCCGCCGGAACCGCCGGCCGTCATCCGTGAGGAATCCGCCAGATTCCAGCGGGCAATGTCCAGCCACCACGCCGCCCGCTTCGGTCTTGCCATGACGGTCGTCGCCGCCACGGTCGTCGGGGCAGGCCTGCCGGCCCTGATGCCGGCCTCGCCCGCCCTCTACCGCGCCGAGACGACGCTTTCGGTCAGGACGGATGCGGCAAGCCGCGCCGCCTTCACCCAGGCTGCGGCGAAAGGCCTGTTATCGGCGCGCATGATGGCGTCGACGGTCGCTGCGCTGAAACTCGATCACGACCCGGAATTTGCCGGCACCAGGGCCAATGCGCTTGGCGTTGCGCTCGATCTTCTCGCGGCCAGCGGTGCTGCCGCCGATCCGGCCTCGCGCGCCGAGGCGGCGCTGAAACATGCGGTCGAGATCATGCCCGATGTCGCCGCCGGTACGATCCTCGTCAGGGTGACGACCGGCGACAGCGGCAAATCCATGCGCATCGCCGCACGGCTTGGCGAAGCGGTGTCGGCAGGCAGCGGTCCCGGCCGGAGCGCCGAAACCGGCACTGTGCTGCGCAAGGCCTATGACGAGGCGAAGGCGGAGCTTGCCGCCTTCACGGCCAAAAGCGGCGAGGGTAACGTCAAGGTGGCGATCGATCTTCGCCGCCAGATCGACGCGCTCGATGCCGATCTGAAACAGGCCGATCAGAATATCCTCGCCGCCAAGGCGCGGGCCGACGGGCTGAAGGCGGCAAAACTCGCGGGCGTACTGGATGGATCGCTCCCCTCCGATATGCTCTCGCCGGCGCTGCAGGATTGGCGCGACAAATATGCCGTCGCCAGGACGACACTGGCGCAGCTTTCGGCAGAGCTTGGCCCGCGTCATCCGCGCCTGCTGCAGCAGCAGGCTGAAGCGGAAGGACTCAAGGACAACATGGGCAAGGAGCTTGCCCGTCTGGCCCAGTTCGCCAACGCCGCCGCCAAGGCTGCGGTCGATGTGCGCAAGGGCCTGAACGATCGCCGCAACACGCTGATCGCCCAGAGCCGGGATACCGGCGTCGATCTGTCTCGGCTGACCGAGCTGCGCGAAAAGACGAATGCCGCGCGCTCCCGCCTGGAAGAGACGGCGCCGACATCGGGAGGCGATGACGGCCATTTGACCGTCCTGAAACCGCCGCTTGTGGCGGCGGTGCCGGGAACGAATGGTCTGTTCGGCCGCGTGCTGGCCGGGGCCGCGACAGGCCTTTCGATCGGTCTCGGCCTCACCCTCCTGCTGTTCCGGCGCAAATCCTCCGCGGCTTCCGCAAGCGAGGAAATGCCGGCGCCGCCTTCGCTCACCTCTTCGCCGGCGCCCGCGTCAGCCCCGGCGGCGTCCGACGAGATGGAGGTGCTGCGGTCCGAAATCTCCGGCCTGCGCGACCGGCTTCGACTTCACGTGATGGAAGCACGGCAGCCGCTGCGCTGAACCCAACATTTCCTTGCAAGTTTGATATTGCCTTGCCGCTTTCCGACAGGATAGGGCGTTAGCGGGCATTTGACGCTCGTCAACTATCAATAGATTGGCCCGAAACAGGGCGGAGAGACGCGTGGCGACAGTAATCGACGGCAAGAACGTAGCTGCATCAGTCATTCAGACGGTCAAGAGTGCGACAGCGGCGCTGGAAAAGAGCAGCGGCGTTACCACCGGCCTGGCCGTCATCATCGTCGGCGACGATCCGGCAAGCCACGCCTATGTCGGCTCCAAGGGCCGCATGGCCAAGGAATGCGGCTTCAAGTCCGTGCAGCACACGTTGCCGGCCGAGACCAGGCAGGAGGAGCTGGCGGCGCTCGTTGCCAGCCTCAACGCCGATCCGTCGATCCACGGCATCCTGGTGCAGTTGCCCTTGCCGAAGCCGCTCGACAGCGAGCCGATCATCCAGTCGATCCTGCCGGAAAAGGATGTCGATGGCTTGAGCGTCGTCAACGCCGGCAAGCTCGCCACCGGCGACCTGAAGACCGGACTGGTCTCCTGCACGCCGGCCGGCGCCATGGTCTTCGTCCGGCGCACCCATGGCGAGGATCTCTCGGGCCTCAATGCCGTCGTCATCGGCCGTTCGAACCTGTTCGGCAAGCCGATGGCGCAATTGCTGCTCAATGCCAATGCGACAGTGACGATGGCCCATTCGAGAACGAAGAACCTCGCCGAGGTCTGCCGCAATGCCGATATTCTGGTGGCTGCCGTTGGGCGGCCTGAGATGGTCAAGGCCGATTGGGTCAAGCCGGGTGCGACGGTCATCGATGTCGGCATCAATCGTGTGCCGGCTCCCGACAGGGGCGAGGGCAAGACCCGGCTTGTCGGCGACGTTGCCTTCGCCGAGGTCTCTGCTATCGCCAGCACCATCACCCCGGTTCCCGGCGGGGTCGGGCCGATGACCATCGCCATGCTGATGGCCAATACCGTCATCGCCGCCCACCGGGCCGCGGGGCAGACGCCGCCGCAGTTTTGAGACGGACTGGTGTTAACTGGGGGCGGGGCCGGTCGAGGCCCTGACGATCAGTTCGGTCTTCCAGAGTTCCTGCTCGGGGAAGGGGCCGGCCTGTTTCACGGTGCCGATCAACCGCTGGGCGATGCGGGCGCCGGCGGCCCTGAGCGAGGAGCGTGTGGTCGTCAGCGGCACGGAGAAGCTTTCCGGCTTCAAGAGCGGCAGCACGTCGTCATGGGCGATCAGCGAAATGTCCTCGCCGAGCCGCAATCCCGCCTGGTTAACCGCGCGGATCGCGCCCAGCGCCATGACCGTGCTGGAGCATAGGATCGCGGTCGGCCGCTGCGGCAGTTGCAGGAAGCGTTCCATCGCCAGAAGGCCCTGTTCGTCGGTCATCAGCGCGTGGCTCACGCAGTCCTCCTCAAGCGTCAGGCCGCGTTCGGCAAGGGCCGCGATGACGCCATTCCTTCTGCGGATGGCGAAATCGAGATGCGTCGGCCCGTTCATGAGCGCAAAGCGCGTGTGGCCGAGCTGCAACAGCAGCCGGGTCGCGTCGTAGAAGGCGCCTTCATTGTCGATGTCGAGATAGGGATAATCCGGCTCCGCGCCGAAGGAACGGCCATGCACGACATAGGGCATGGAGAGCGATTTCAGCATGGCGAGCCGCGGATCGTGGCCGCGCATATAGGCGACGAACAGTGCATCGACATTGCCGCTGATCGCAAGCCGCCGGAGTGCTGCCACCTCGTCGTCAGGATCGGCCGGCATGATGACGAAATGGAAATCGTGACGCACGGCTTCCTCGCCGAGTCCGGCCAGGAATTCGCCGAAATGCACGTCGGACTGGTGGCCGGGCGCCGTCGGCATGACCAGGCCGATCGAGCCTGCCTTGCCAGTCGCAAGCCGCTGAGCTGCCTTATTGGGCCGGTACCCCGTTTCCTTGACGGCCTGGAGCACGCGCTCCCGGGTCGCTTCATTGACCTCGGGATAGCCGTTGAGCGCTCGGCTCACCGTCGTCTGCGACAGCCCGAGCAATTCCGATAGCTGTTTGAGATTCACCTGTTATGCTTCCTCCCGGCCCGCCCTTCGGCCGCTCCAAAAGGCCTGCCGCCTCCCAATGGCATCCAAAGCGCTTTCAATTATGTAGCATCTCGCGCGCTTGACTCAAGAAAAATCGCTCCATATTCCCGGATAGGCGCCGTTGCGCTGCGATATCCCGCGTGTTTATGGCGAGTTTTCGCGAATTGACTTGACTCCATTCCACTGGAAGTTAAATGAGTTGGGTGTCAAAGCGCTTTGAAATTTCCTTTTGCGGAGAATTCGGCGCGGGTTGGGATTGTGATGGGAGGTTGATCACATGAAAAAGTCGTTTTTGGTGGGCGTTGCCGTTGCGGCGCTTTTTGCCGGCGCTGCGTCCGCGGCCGATCTGAAATTTGCCCCGGGAGAAGATCCCAAGTTCAACTGGAAAAGCTATGACGAATTCAAGGCCGCGCATGCCGATTTGAAGGGTCAGCCCCTGACGATCTTCGGGCCGTGGCGCGGCGAGGACGAGGCGTTCTTCATGAGCGTTCTTGCCTATTTCACCGAAGCCACCGGCATCGAGGCGAAATATTCCTCTTCCGAAAACTACGAGCAGCAGATCGTCATCGACACGCAGGCGGGCTCGCCGCCGAATATTGCCATTCTGCCGCAGCCGGGCCTCCTGGCCGACCTCGCCGGCAAGGGATTCCTGACGCCGCTCGGCGAAGACAACTCCAAGTGGCTCAAGGACAATTACGGTGCCGGCGACAGCTGGGTCGGTTACGGCACTTACAAGGGCAAGGACGGCAAGGAAGCCTTCTACGCCTTTCCTTACAAGGCTGACGTGAAATCGCTGGTCTGGTACGTTCCGGAGAATTTCGAGGAAGCCGGCTACAAGATCCCGACGACAATGGAAGAGCTGCATGCCCTGACCGACCAGATCGTCAAGGATGGCGGCGTTCCCTGGTGCATCGGTCTCGGTTCCGGCGGCGCCACCGGCTGGCCAGCGACCGACTGGGTCGAGGATATCATGCTGCGCATGCAGCCGCCGGAAGCCTATGACAAGTGGACGACCAACGAGCTGAAGTTCACCGATCCGGCCGTCGTTGCCGCAATCGACGAATTCGGCAAGTTCGCCAAGAACGAGAAATACGTCAATGGCGGCGTCGCGGCCGTGGCTTCGACCGATTTCCGTGACAGCCCGAAGGGCCTCTTCTCCGTTCCGCCGAAGTGCTACATGCACCATCAGGCCTCGTTCATTCCGTCCTTCTTCCCCGAGGGCACGAAGCTCGGCCAGGATGCCGACTTCTTCTACATGCCGACCTATGCTTCGCATCCCGAACTCGGCAAGCCGGTGCTCGGTGCCGGCACGCTGGTTTCGATCGCCAAGGACTCGAAGACGGCCCGCGCCTTCATCGACTTCCTGAAGACCCCGATCGCGCATGAAGTGTGGATGGCGCAGTCGAGCTTCCTGACGCCGTATAAGGGCGTCAGCGTCGACGCCTATGCCAATCCGCAGATGAAGAAGGAAGGCGAGATCCTGACCTCCGCCACCACCTTCCGCTTCGACGGTTCGGACCTGATGCCGGGCAAGATCGGTGCCGGCGCCTTCTGGACCGGCATGGTCGATTTCGTCGGCGGCAAGTCCGCCGAGGAAGCCGCCAGCGAAATCCAGAGCGCCTGGGACGGCATCAAGTAATCTTCCAAAATTTGTCGCCGGCTTGCCGGCGGCATGACCTGCCTGAGTGGCCGGGCTCATGCGCAGCCCGGCCATCGCAGGATATATTGTGAGTGGACTATACAAGTGGATTGACGGTGACCGGCGTTGGCCCGTCAGAATGAAAGCCGGTCGGAATAAGATCAGGGGAAGCAGGGGAGGGACGAAATGCTGTCGCAGATAGTGTCCGCTTTGGGCGTCGTGGTCGTCGCCGTTTTTGCGTGCTCGGCCTATTTCTATTTTTCCAACAAGCTTCTGGATCTGGCCCTGCCGGTGAAGGATGGCGACATTCGCGCCGCATCGCGCAATCTCAATCGCCGCGCGGTCATCAGGCCGTGGCTGTTCCTCGGGCCGGCGCTCTTCCTGCTCTTCGTCTACCTCGTCTATCCGGTCGTTGCGACCTTCATTCTTTCCTTCTACGACCGCGCCGGTCTGCAGTTCGTCGGCCTCGCCAACTATAAATGGGCGATCGGCGACCGCGAATTCCGCCAGTCGATCTTCAACAACATCCTCTGGCTCGCCGTCGTGCCGGCCGCCTGCACCTTCTTCGGCCTGGTCATCGCTGTCATGACCGATCGCATCTGGTGGGGCAATATCGCCAAGAGCATTGTCTTCATGCCGATGGCGATCTCCTTCGTCGGCGCCTCGGTCATCTGGAAATTCATCTATGAATATCGCGGCGGCAACGATGTCCAGATCGGCCTCCTGAACGCCATCGTCCAGCTCTTCGGCGGCACGCCTGAGGTGTGGATCTCAGTCCCCTTCTGGAACAATTTCTTCCTGATGGTCATCCTGATCTGGATCCAGACCGGTTTTGCCATGGTCATCCTGTCGGCGGCCCTACGCGGCATCCCCGAGGAGACGATCGAGGCCGCCGTCATCGATGGCGCCAACGGCTGGCAGATATTCTGGCGCATCATGGTGCCGCAGGTCTGGGGCACCATCGCCGTCGTCTGGACGACGATTACCATCCTCGTCCTGAAGGTCTTCGATATCGTCCTGACCATGACCAACGGCCAGTGGCAGACGATGGTCCTGGCGAACCTGATGTTCGACTGGATGTTCCGCGGCGGCGGCGATTCCGGCCGAAGCGCCGTCATCGCCATCATCATCATGCTCGCCGTCACGCCGATCATGGTGTGGAACGTGCGCCGCGCCAACCGCGAACTGAAGGGCCATTGAGATGACCGCTGTCGGAAGCTACTTCAAGATCGGTCCCGCCCGCCTCTTCGTTCACCTTGCGGTTCTCCTGATCGTCATCATCTGGCTCATCCCGACGCTCGGTATCTTCGTCAGCGCCCTGCGCGACAAGGATCAGATCGTTGTGTCCGGCTGGTGGACGTCCTTCGTCGGCTCGACGCAGACGGTCGCCGTGCGCCTCGGTACGCCGGACCAGCAAAAGCAGGAAGGCGCTACCTACGTCATTTCGGGCAATGTGCTGGAAGGACAGACCGGCCGCTCGGTAAAGGCCTTCGGCAATCGCGTGCAGCAGCCGGCGGCCTTCGAGGCCGGCCAGACGGCCGATCTCGGCGATGGCGAAAGCCTGCTGATCAACAGCGACGGCAGCTACCGCTACATGAAGAACGCCGCCTTCTCGCCCGACGAAAGGCCGCGGCGTATCTATGTCTCCGTCTCGGCGCCGCCGGAATTCACGCTGCAGAACTACAACACGGTTCTGACCGGCGAGGGCATCGGCCAGTCCTTCATCAATTCGCTGACCGTGACGATCCCGGCGACGATCATCCCGATCCTGATTGCCGCTTTCGCCGCCTATGCCCTGAGCTGGATGGACTTTCCTGGCCGCGCGCTGCTGATTGCGCTCGTCGTCGGCCTCATCGTCGTGCCGCTGCAGATGTCGCTGATCCCGCTGCTGCGCCTCTATAATGAAGTGGGCAACATGCTGGGCCAGCCGTCGAAGACCTATCCCGGCATCTGGCTTGCCCATACCGCCTTTGGCATGCCGCTCGCCATCTTTCTGCTGCGGGCCTATATTGCCGGCCTGCCGAAGGAGATTATCGAATCCGCCCGTGTCGACGGTGCGAGCGACTTCGAGATCTTTACCCGCATCGTTTTGCCTCTGTCCTTCCCGGCACTCGCCTCTTTCGCCATCTTCCAGTTCCTGTGGGTGTGGAACGACCTGCTCGTCGCCATGGTCTTCCTCGGCACCGACAAGGACCACCTCGTGCTGACCGGCAGCCTGAACGCGCTGCTCGGCTCGCGCGGCGGCAATTGGGAGATTTTGACGGCGTCGGCCTTCGTCACCATTATCGTGCCGCTGCTCGTCTTCTTCGGGCTGCAGCGCTATCTGGTGCGTGGTCTGCTGGCGGGCTCGGTCAAGGGCGGCTGACCATTTTCGAACGTGACTTCAGACAGGATATTCCATGAACGTGGCTCCCCAATCGATCTTGACCGCCGATAAGGACTGGTGGCGCGGCGCGGTGATCTATCAGATCTACCCGCGCTCCTACCAGGATTCCAACGGCGACGGTATCGGCGACCTTAAGGGCATCACCGCCCGGCTGCCGCATGTGGCAAGCCTCGGCGTCGATGCGATCTGGATCTCGCCCTTCTTCACCTCGCCGATGCGCGATTTCGGCTATGACGTTTCCGATTATGAAAATGTCGATTCGATCTTCGGCACGCTGGTGGACTTCGACACGATGATCGCCGAGGCACATCGCCTCGGCATCCGCGTGATGATCGACCTGGTCATCTCGCACAGCTCCGATCAGCATCCCTGGTTCGTGCAGAGCCGCTCCAGCAAGACCAACGCCAAGGCCGACTGGTATGTCTGGGCCGACGCCAAGCCGGACGGCACGCCGCCGAACAACTGGCTGTCGATTTTCGGCGGCTCGGCATGGGCGTGGGATCCGACGCGCATGCAATATTACCTGCACAACTTCCTGACCTCGCAGCCGGACATGAACCTGCATAACCCGGAAGTGCAGGACCGTCTGCTCGATGTGGTGCGCTTCTGGCTCAATCGCGGCGTCGACGGCTTCCGCCTCGACACCATCAACTTCTATTTCCACGACCCGCTGTTGCGCGACAATCCGGCATTGGCGCCTGAGCGCCGCAACGCCTCGACGGCGCCGGCGGTCAATCCCTATAACTTCCAGGAGCATGTCTACGACAAGAACCGGCCGGAGAACCTCGCCTTCCTGAAGCGGTTCCGCGCCGTTCTCGAGGAATATCCGGCAATCGCCGCCGTCGGCGAGGTGGGTGACAGCCAGCGCGGCCTCGAAATCGTCGGCGAATACACCTCCGGCAACGACAAGATGCACATGTGCTACGCCTTCGAGTTCCTGGCGCCCGATCCGCTGACGCCGGAGCGCGTCGAGGAGGTGATGGAGGATTTCGAAGCCGCAGCCCCCGATGGTTGGGCCTGCTGGGCTTTCTCCAATCACGACGTCATGCGCCATGTCAGCCGCTGGGGCGGGCTGGTCGCCGATCACGACGCCTTCGCCAAGCTCTATGCCTCGCTGCTGATGACGCTGCGCGGTTCGGTTTGCCTCTATCAGGGCGAGGAACTGGCGCTGACCGAAGCCGATCTCGCCTATCAGGACCTGCAGGATCCCTATGGCATCCAGTTCTGGCCTGAGTTCAAAGGCCGTGACGGCTGCCGCACGCCGATGGTCTGGGACAGCCACGTCGCCCAGGGCGGCTTTTCGACAGTCACGCCCTGGCTGCCGGTGCCGGTCGAACATATTTTGCGCGCCGTCAACGTACAGCAGGGCGACGAGGCTTCCGTGCTCGAGCACTATCGACGCTTCATCGCCTTCCGCAAGCTGCACCCGGCCTTTGCCAAGGGCGAGATCGAATTCGAGGAGACGGAGGGCGATATCCTGGTCTTCACCCGCGAATACAGTGATGAGAAGCTGCTCTGCATCTTCAACATGAGCCCGGCCGAAACCGGCGTCACCCTGCCTGCCGGTGAATGGCAGGCATTGACGGGCCATGGCTTTACCAGCAACAACTATGGCGACAAGATCGATATTCCGGCCTGGGGGGCGTATTTCGCCCGTCTCGCTTAAGGATCAGGAGGGGAGAGAGACATGACTGGACTGACGCTGAAGGATATTCGCAAATCCTACGGTTCCGTGGACGTTCTCCACGGCATCGACCTCGATATCAAGCAGGGCGAATTCATCGTCTTTGTCGGTCCGTCCGGCTGCGGCAAATCCACGCTTCTGCGCATGATCGCCGGTCTCGAGGCGATCACCGGCGGCGAGATGTATATCGACGGCCAACTGGTCAATGACGTGCCGCCGTCGAAGCGCGGCATTGCCATGGTCTTCCAGTCCTACGCGCTCTATCCCCACATGACCGTCTACGACAACATGGCCTTCGGCATGAAGATCGCCGGCGAAAGCAAGCAGGAGATCGATCGGCGCGTGCGGGCGGCGGCCGACAGCCTGCAGCTGAGCAAATATCTCGACCGCCTGCCGAAGGCGCTTTCGGGCGGCCAGCGTCAGCGCGTGGCGATCGGCCGGGCCATCTGCCGCGACCCCAAGGTCTTCCTGTTCGACGAGCCGCTGTCGAACCTCGATGCTGCGTTGCGCGTCGCGACCCGCATCGAGATCGCCCGCCTCAACGAGCAGATGGCCGATACGACAATGATCTACGTCACCCACGACCAGGTCGAGGCGATGACGCTTGCCGACCGCATCGTCGTGCTTTCCGCCGGCAATATCGAGCAGGTCGGCGCGCCGCTGGAACTCTATGAGCGCCCGGCCAACCTCTTTGTGGCGAAATTCATCGGCTCGCCGGCCATGAACATCATCCCGGCGACGATATCAGGCACCGGCAGCCAGACGACCGTGACGCTGACCGGCGGCATGTCGGTCACGCTCGATGTGGCGACCGACTCGTCCGAGAAGGGCAAGCAGGCGAGCTTCGGTGTTCGCCCAGAAGATCTGAGGATCGCAGACGGTGCCGACTATGTTTTCGAGGGCGAGGTCTCGATCGTCGAAGCGCTCGGCGAAGTGACGCTGCTTTACATCGAAGGCCTGGTCCCCGGCGAGCCGATCGTCGTCAAACTGCCCGGTATTTACGATGTCCATAAGGGCCAGAGGATGCGCTTTGCCGCCGACCGGCAGAAGCTGCATCTCTTCGATGCGAGCGGCCACACCTACCGGAAATGAGGTCGCCATTTTTGGGGTAATAATCCCGAGAATTATACTTGGCGGACCGAATTCTCACTTTCTGTTAAAGATCGGCTGCTACTTTTTCCTCGTCAATTTATGAGGGGGATAAGCAAGTGGCCGCTTCCAATCCGTCACAGCCAAGATCTCATTTCCTGAGCAAGGAAGAATCCTTCATGTACGACCGCGAGGCGCGGTTCAAAATGGAGGACACGATGAATGCCGCGCGCATCGAATATACGGAAAAGGGCGTCATGCACGCGGCGTCGCGCCGGTGTGACATCGTCCGGATCTCGATGAGCAGCGCGACGCTCGCCATTCTGACCCAGTTCAGCCTGCCGAAGCAGTTCTATCTGGACATTCCGGATGCCCGCATCACCAAGGTCGGCTGCCTGCTGATGAAGGTCAACGCCAACAACACGATCGAAGTCCGCTTCCTGCGCCTGCTGACGCAGAAAGAACTGAACAAGATCTTCGTCTACAGCACGCACCCGGCGCACAAGGATTACGTCCTCGATATCCGCGCCTGACGGATAGATCGGACTGGTAATATAAAAAACCCGCGGGGCGCTTCGCACGCCCCGCGGGTTTTGCTTATTAGAGCTTTTCCGGGTTAGATTGAAGCATTCTGTTGGCTCAAACGGAGTCGGATGGTCGACCGGCCGGCGCGCGTCGTAGCCTGGCTCTACGGCCAAGCCGGCCGGCCGATCAGCCGGCCCGTTTCAGCCAACCCTGCCGCAGATTTGCCCGGCAAATCTGCAAGACTTGAAAATCGCCGGACGCACTGATCGCTTCGCCATGGCGAAGCGGTGCGGCCGGTGGGCCGGGCATCTCTAGCCAGGATCAAAGGCGATCGGCTCGGACGTACCTAGGGGTATGCCCGTCGCCAATCGCCTTTGCCCTGACGAAAACCTGCTCCGATCAGAACGCTTCAATCTAACCCGGAAAAGCTCTAGTGATGGTCGCGTTCAGTGGAAGAGAACGCTCGCCCCCTGGTCCGAAGCGCCGACGGCGCGGCGGAACGGCGCGAAGAGCTCGCGGCCCATGCCGAATTCATTGTCGGAGAGATCGACGGTCACCGGCTCGCGCTCGGCCATGTCGGCCGCATCGACGAGCACTTCGAGCGTGCCCTTGATCGCGTCCAGGCGAATGATGTCGCCGTTCTTGATGCGGGCGATCGGGCCGCCGTCGACCGCTTCCGGCGTGACGTGGATCGCCGCCGGCACCTTGCCGGATGCGCCGGACATGCGTCCGTCGGTCAGAAGCGCCACGTGGAAGCCGCGATCCTGCAGCACGCCGAGCGGCGGCGTCAGCTTGTGCAGTTCCGGCATACCGTTCGCCTTCGGCCCCTGGAAGCGCACGACGGCGACGAAATCGCGGTTGAGCTTGCCTTCCTTGAAGGCGTCCTGCAGTTCCTGCTGGCTGTGGAAGACGATCGCCGGCGCCTCGATGACGTGACGCTCCGGCTTGACGGCGGAGATCTTGATGACCGCTTTGCCGAGATTGCCGCGCAGCATCTTCAGCCCGCCATTCGCCTGGAATGGCGTCTCGATGCTGGAGAGCACCTTCGGATCATGGCTCTTCTCCGGCGACGGCTCGCGCAACACGCCGCGGTTTTCGCCGAGGCGGGCATCGACCGTATAGGCCTGGAGGCCCTGGCCGAAGACGGTGCGCACGTCGTCATGCACCAGGCCGTGCTTCAGGAGTTCCTTGATCAGGAAGCCCATGCCGCCGGCCGCCTGGAAATGGTTCACGTCTGCAAGTCCGTTCGGATAGACGCGGGCAAGCAGCGGCACGATTTCCGAAAGCTCGGCAATGTCCTGCCAGGTGAGCTGGATTCCGGCTGCCCGCGCCATGGCGACGAGGTGCAGCGTGTGGTTGGTCGAGCCGCCGGTCGCATGCAGGCCGACGACGCCGTTGACGACCGAACGTTCGTCGATCATCTCGCCGGCCGGCGTGAATTCGTTGCCGAGCGCGGTGATCGCCAGCGCCCGCTTGGCGGCCTCGCGCGTCAGCGCTTCGCGCAGCGGCGTGCCGGGATTGATGAAGGAGGAGCCGGGCATATGGAAGCCCATGATCTCCATCAGCATCTGGTTGGAGTTGGCCGTGCCGTAGAAGGTGCAGGTGCCTGGGCCGTGATAGGATTTCGATTCCGCCTCCAGGAGCTCGGCGCGCCCGACCTTGCCCTCGGCAAAGAGCTGACGCACCCGCGACTTCTCGTCGTTGGGTAGGCCCGTCGTCATCGGACCGGCCGGAACGAAGATCGACGGCAGGTGCCCGAAGGAGAGGGCGGCGATGACGAGGCCGGGAACGATCTTGTCGCAGACGCCGAGGAAGAGGGCGGCATCGAACATATTGTGCGACAGGCCGACGCCCGCGGCCATGGCGATCAGGTCGCGCGAAAAGAGCGATAGCTCCATGCCCGGCTGCCCCTGGGTGACGCCGTCGCACATGGCAGGCACGCCGCCGGCCACCTGGGCGACGCCACCTGCTTCGGCAGCCGCCTCACGGATGATTGCGGGATAGGTCTCGAACGGCTGGTGGGCCGAGAGCATGTCGTTATAGGCAGTGATGATGCCGAGATTGGGAATGCGGTCGCCGGCCAGCGCGTCCTTCTCGGCGGGGGAACAGACCGCAAAGCCGTGGGCGAGGTTGGCGCAGCCGAGCACCGAGCGGTGCACGCCCTGGGAAGCGGCGGCGCGCAGCCGTTCCAGATAGCGCTCGCGGGTCGGTTTCGAGCGTTCGACGATGCGGTTGGTGATCGCAGCAATGCGTGCGTGAGCGGACATGGAAGATCCCTGCCTTGTTCTGGTTCGTCTCAATGTGTTCGCCGGCTCCGGCGGCCGTCAGGCCATATCAGGGAGCCCAGTAGATCTCGACCGGGGAAGTGGCCCGGCGCAGAACAGCGCGGATCGGCATGTCTGCCTCGTCACCGCTGCCTTCCGCCTTGGCGAGAACGTCTTTTTTGCCTTCGCCCTCGATATGGAGAACCAGCAGTGCCGCATCCTGAAGACTGGAGAAGGTGAAAGTCAGGCGCGGCTCGCCGGCTCCTTCTGCCTCCATGGTGATGACGCCGCGCGGCGTCGAGGCATCGAGCGCCTCGGCAAGATTGCTGCCGCCGGGAAAGAACGAGGCGGTGTGGCCGTCGCCGCCCATGCCGAGGATGACCACATCGAAGGGGATGCCGATCTCGGCGCTTTTTTCCGTCGCCAGCCTTGCCGCCTCCTCGACCGAGGCTGCCGGCTGGTAAAGCGGCACGAACCGCGCCGCCTTTGCCTTATCCTGCAAGAGATTGGCATCGACCAGCAGATGGTTCGAGCGGGTATTGTCGGCCGGCACGAAGCGTTCGTCAACCAGCGTGATCGTCACCTTGTCCCAGGCGATGTCGCGTGTCGACAGCGCCTGGAAGAAGGCCTTCGGCGTCGAGCCGCCGGAAACGGCGATGGAGGCGGCGCCGCGGGCGGCGATGGCCACCGAAAGCGTATCGGCAACCTTGTCAGCGAGGCTGCCGGCGAGATCTGCAGGGCTGGCGAAGGAATGCAGGGTCGATGCCATCGATGTCGTCCTAGATATCGTCATGCCAGGTGCGGCCGTCGCGCTCGATCAGCGCGATGGCCTGGCTCGGGCCCCAGGTACCGGCCGTATAGCCCTGCACCTGCTGGCCTGTCGTTTCCCAACCCTTCAGGATCGGGTCGACCCATTTCCATGCGGCTTCCACTTCGTCGCGGCGCATGAAGAGCGTCTGGTTGGAGCGGATCACGTCCATCAGCAGGCGTTCGTAGGCGTCGGGATTGCGGACGTTGAAGGCCTGGGCGAAGCTCATGTCGAGCGATACGTTGCGCAGGCGCATGCCGCCCGGGCCCGGATCCTTGATCATCAGCGACTGCTTGACGCCTTCATCCGGCTGCAGGCGGATGATCAGCTGATTGGCGACGATGCGTCCGGCCGCCTGGTCGAAGATCGCGTGCGGGATCGGCTTGAACGTGATGACGATCTCGGACATGCGTCCGGTCAGGCGCTTGCCGGTTCTGATATAGAAGGGAACGCCGGCCCAGCGCCAGTTGTTGATCTCCGCCTTGATGGCGACGAAGGTCTCGGTGTTGGAGACGCCGCCTTCGAGCTCTTCGAGATAGCCCTTGACCGGGCCGCTGCCCGAGGCCCCGGCGCGATACTGGCCGCGGACCGTCGCCTGCTCGACATTCGAAGCATCGAGCGGCTTCAGCGCCCGCAGCACCTTCAGCTTCTCGTCGCGAACGGCTTCCGAATCCATCGACGAAGGCACTTCCATCGCCGTCAGGCAGAGCAGCTGCAGAATGTGGTTCTGCACCATGTCGCGCAGCGCGCCGGCCGTATCGTAATAGCCGGCGCGGCCTTCGAGGCCGACCGATTCCGCCACCGTGATCTGCACGTGATCGATATAGTTGGCGTTCCACAGCGGTTCGTAGAGCGCATTGGCAAAGCGCAGCGCCATCAAGTTCTGCACCGTCTCCTTGCCGAGATAGTGGTCGATGCGGAAGATTTGCTCTTCCTTGAAGGCGCGGCCGATCATGTCGTTGAGCTGCAGCGCCGAGGCGAGGTCGCGGCCGATCGGCTTTTCGACGACGATGCGGGTCGATTTGGTGATCAGCTTGTGGTCGTGGATCTTCTGCGAAATGTCGCCGAAGATGCCGGGCGCGACTGCCAGATAGAAAGCACGCACCCGCTCCTTGCCCTCGTCGAGTAGTTTTTTCAGCTGTTCCCAGCCGCTGTCGGCGCGGGCATCGACGGAAACGTAATAGAGGCGGGCGCAGAACTTCTCCACTTGCGTCTCGTCATATTCGCCCTTCTTCAGGTGTTCTTTCAGCGCATCGCGGGCGAATTTGCGATATTCCTCATTCGTCAGCGGGCTGCGCGAAGCGCCGATTATCCGGGTCGGTTCGCCGAACTGGCCTTCGATCTGGCGATGATAGAGGGCGGGCAGCAACTTGCGCTCGGCAAGGTCGCCGCTGCCGCCGAAGACGACGTAATCAAAAGGCTCAACGGGAATGATCTGGCTGCTCATGAGCTTATCTCTCAATCAGGCTGGTTGGCGGCCCTTTTAATCTAATCGATTTAAAAAAGCCAGTGTGCAGTGCAATGAATCTGTCAGGCACCGGTTTTAGAGCGAATTTGCATGAGAGGAAATCCGAAATCGGACTAAAACTTGTCGCGAAGCGCAAACCACGACAAGGCGAGGAAAAGCAGCGGCGCCCGCATCCAGGCCCCGCCGGGAAAGGCGGGAATATCGAGCGATTTGAACAGATCCAGATCGCTGGATTTTCCAATCACCGTTTCCGCATAGAGCTTGCCACAGTAGTTTGACAGCATGACGCCATGGCCGGAATAACCGCCGATCGAGGTGACGCCGGGCATCACCTCGCGTACGAAGAGCTGGCGCGGCATGGTGATGCCGACGCTGCCGCCCCAGGCATGGGTGATTTCGATGTCTTTCAGGGCGGGATAAATTTCGCCGATCTGCCGGCGGATATGTTGCGAAATGTCTCGCGGATTGTCGGCCGTATAGGCCTCGCGTCCGCCGAACAGCAGACGGCCTTCGAATCTGCGGAAATAACGCACGACGAATCGCGAATCGGCGACGGCCTCGCCGCCCGGAAGCACTTCGGGATGCTTATCGAGGGGAGCAGTAGCGCCGATGAAGGAGCGGATCGGCATGACATGGCTTGCCGTCACCGGTTCGAGACCGTCGATATGCCCGTCGCAGGCGATCAGCGCCCGGTCGGCGGTGATCGTGCCCCGTTCTGTTTCGATCGTCACCTTGCCGCCGCCCTGGCGGATCGCCGTCGCCTTGGTCATCTCGAAGATATCAGCACCCGCGTTAGCGGCGACACGGGCGAGCCCGATAAGCAGCTTCAGCGGATGGATATGGCCTGTGCCGACATCGCGCACGCCGCAGTGGAAGCGCTTCGAGCCGAGCCTTTCCTGCGTCTCTTTCTTGTCCATGAAGCTGATATGCGGATAGTCATAGCGCTGCGCGGCGATCTCGGCGTTCTCGCGATAGTCGCGTTCGTAGCTCGCCTTGTGGGCGACATTGAGCTGGCCGGGCACGAAGTCGATCTCGATCTGGTGCTTGCTTGCAAAATCGAGGAGATGGCGCTTGGCCGCCTCCGCAACGTCGAACAGCGCCTTCGAGCGTTGATAGCCGATTTTTTCCTCGAGCTCTTCCGGCCACCATCGTTGGCCGGTGCCGAGCTGGCCGCCATTGCGCCCGGACGCTCCGTCGCCGAAGCGGCAGGCCTCGATCAGGACGACCGAAACGCCTGACTTGGCGAGGTGATAGGCGGCCTGGAGGCCGGTATAGCCGCCGCCGATGATGGCGACGTCGCATGCTCTCGAGCCGTCGAGAGCGGCATAGGTGGGCCGCTCGCCGACGGTTGCCTGATACCAGGATAGGCCCGGGGAGATCGGGCTCTGCCACATCTCTTGTGCTGCCATGACGATCCCCTCACACGTTGAGCAGAAGGAATTCCCGCTCCCAGGGGCTGATCACCTGCATGAAGGTCTCGAACTCGCCGCGCTTGACGCCGGCATAAAGGCCGATGAACTGCGTGCCGAACACCTCTTCGAAGGCGGGCTCATCCTCCATCAGCGCCACGGCTTCCAAGAGGCCGCGCGGCAGGTCGATCGAGCCCTCATTGGCCGAATCCTCCGTCGGCGCCGTCGGCTCGATCTCTTTCATGATGCCGAGCAGGCCGGAAGCGAGCGAGGCGGCAAGCGCGAGATACGGATTGGCGTCCGAACTCGGCAGCCGGTTTTCCACTCGCCGCGCCTGCGGATCGGACACCGGCACGCGGAAGGCGGTGGTCCTGTTGTCGTAGCCCCAGGCATTGTTGACAGGGCAGGACATGTCCGGCTGCAGGCGGCGGTAGGAATTCACGTAAGGGGCAAGCATCGCCATCGCGCTCGGCACGAATTTCTGCATGCCGCCGATGAAATGGAAGAATTCCTTCGAGGCCGACCCGTCCGCATTGGAAAAGACGTTCCTCCCGGTCTCGATATTGACCACCGACTGGTGGATATGCATTGCCGAACCCGGCTGGCCCTGCATCGGCTTGGCCATGAAGGTCGCATAGATGTCGTGCTTCAGCGCCGCTTCGCGGATCGTGCGCTTGAACAGGAACACCTGGTCGGCAAGCTCGATCGGATTGCCGTGGCGTAGGTTGATCTCAAGCTGGGCCGGCCCCTCTTCATGGATCAGCGTGTCGATCTCCAGCCCCTGCTTCTCCGAGAAATGGTAGATGTCGTCAATCAGCTCGTCGAATTCGTTGATGCCGGCGATCGAATAGCCCTGGCCGCCGAGGATGGAGCGGCCGGAGCGGCCTTTCGGCGGGTGCAGCGGATAGTCGGGATCGTCATTCTTGGCGACCAGGTAGAATTCGATCTCGGGCGCGACGATCGGTTTCCAGCCACGGTCGTGATAAAGGCTCATGATCCGCTTCAGCACGTTGCGCGGCGTATAAGGCACTTCGCCGCCGTCCGAATCGACGATGTCGCAGATCACCTGCGCCGTCGGATCGCTCTCCCAGGGCACGACCGACAGTGTCGAAAGATCCGGCATCAGCTTCAGGTCGCTGTCGCGCGGCTCGTAGCGGAAGCTATCCGTCTCCTCGGGATATTCGCCGGAAATCGTGTGCCGGTAGATCGCCGAAGGCAGCGCCAGCGAGGTGTTGGAGGTGAATTTCGAGCTCGGCATCATCTTGCCGCGCGGCACGCCGGCAAGGTCGGGCGTGATGCATTCGATGTCTTCGATGCCCCTGGCTCTCAGCCACTGCGCTGCTTCCTTCCAGTTCGCAACGCCGCGCAGGGATCCGGGGTCCGGAGGAGTTTTCGTCGAGGCGGGTACGGTTCTGGCAGGCTTCAGCGTCGTCTTTTTTGGGGACATGACACACCGGTTTGGTTGATCTTGGCGCCATCATAGCCGGACTTTGTCAATTGGCGAGGGGTCGAGAACGTTGACTTTCGCCCTTCGATGGAAAAAGAAGACGCCGATTTGATTGGGGAAACGGGTTTGCAGCGCAAAAGCGACGTCATCGTCATCGGCGCCGGGGCGGCGGGCATGATGGCGGCCATCCGCGCGGGAAAACGCCGTCGCTCGGTCGTCGTTCTCGACCATGCCCAGGCCCCTGGCGAGAAGATCCGCATCTCCGGCGGCGGCCGCTGCAATTTCACCAATATCCATGCCGGGCCGAAGAATTTTCTGTCCGCCAATCCGCATTTCTGCAAGTCGGCGCTTGCCCGTTTCACGCCCGCCGATTTCATCGCCATGGTCGAGCGGCACGGCATCGCCTGGCATGAAAAGACGCTCGGCCAGCTCTTCTGCGACGACAGCGCCAAGGACATCATCCGCATGCTCCTGGACGAGATGCGCGCCGCCGGCGCGGCACTCGATCTCGCTACCGAGATAACAGGCGTCGAAAGGATCGATGCGGGCTTCCGCGTCTCGACCGGGCAGGGCGCCTATGAAGCCTCATCGCTGATCGTTGCGACCGGCGGCAAATCGATCCCGAAGATGGGCGCCACCGGCTTTGCCTATCGCCTCGCCGAGCAGTTCGGCCTGGCCGTGCTCGAAACCCGCCCGGCCCTGGTGCCGTTGACGCTCGATCCCGGCCTGCTCGCAAGTATTGCGCCGCTTGCCGGCATTTCCGCTCGGGCCGAAATCCGCCATGGCAAGACCGCCTTTCGCGAAGCGCTGCTGTTTACCCATCGGGGCCTCAGCGGACCTGCCATCCTGCAGATCTCCTCCTATTGGCGCGAAGGCCACGAAATCGTCCTTGCCATCGAACCGGATATCGACATCGCCGCGCAGCTGAAGGCGGCAAAGCAGCTGAACGGCCGCCAGTCGGCCCAGACCGCGCTTGGCGAAATCCTGCCGAAGCGGCTGGCGCAGTTTCTCGTCGAGCGCGAAAAAATCTCCGGCAATATGGCCGACCTACCCGACAAGGTCCTGCTCAGCCTTGCCGCGAGCGCCCAGAACTTCGCAATCAAGCCTTCCGGCTCTGAAGGCTATCGCACCGCCGAAGTGACGCTCGGCGGCATCGACACGGCCGCGCTCGATTCACGCAGCATGGAGGCCAAGGCCGTGCCCGGCCTCTATTTCATCGGCGAATGCGTCGACGTCACCGGCTGGCTCGGCGGCTATAATTTCCAATGGGCCTGGGCCTCGGGATTTGCCGCGGGCGAATGCGCCTGATGCTTTCCTTTCCTGCATATCGGCGGAACTGCTGCCGCGTATATTAGCAATACGATTCAAGACTTCTTAAGAGAGGTGCGCCATCCTGTCTCAATTGGCGGTTTGCAAAGCTCTTCCTAGATTAAGCTTTACCGGCAAGCCGTTTTGTTGGATTGTTGTGTCAGAAGAGTGAGGTTTCGAGCATGACCAGACACGCACGACGCGCCCGCGCCATCGCAATCACCCAGGCAAAGCCTGACATCAGGATGGCCGTCCTGCGATATTTGATGCTCGCAGCCGGCGCCACAGCGGCCAGCCTGGCGCTGCTGCTCGCGCACGTCCTCTGACCTGTCCTTGCATCCGAAAGTAAACCTTGCGGCCTTCCGATCGCGACATCGCGGTCCTGTGGGGCATAAATTGCAACTATTTCACCGCCTTGGCTTTTAACCGCCATCACCGCTTATCTGAAAATTAATATCTAATCTGACACAATTGCCCGCGATTATTTGGGCATCTCCAACTTGCTTGGACATGAACCGGCAATGACTGCCGCCTGGCTTCCGGGTTCCCCGATGTAAAGAGAATAGTTGATGTGCACTCGGCTGGCGCGCCTGATGGCTGCCCGCGGGAGGAGTAGTGTATGAAAGGCCCGGAACGCCATGTTGATTGACAAGATTCTTTCCCGCTTCAGGATCAAGACGAAAGTCCTGATCTTCGTTCTGCCCTTCGTTGTGACCATTTCGGCGGTGGGCCTGACGGGCCTTTATGCTTCCGGACTTCTGCAGGGCCGCATGGAAATCTCCAACAGCGTGCTGCAGTCGCTGAGCGGGTTCAAGGATCTCTACGGTTCGATGGACGACTTCCTGCGCATCACCAGTCAGCAGGCGCGCGACAAGCTGCTCACCGATCTGAAGACCCAGCAGGGCGTGCTCGACCAGACGTTGAACCAGGTGGGCGAACAGGCTGCCGGCCGCGACAGCCTTGCCGAAGCCTCGAGCCGCACCAAGGACATTTCAGGCGTCGTCGACAAGCTCTGGGCGCTGCATGAGCAGGAGCTCGCGCTGCAAGAGCAGATCGACGCGGCGCAGAAGAGCCTGATCAGCACCCGCTTCACCGTCTCCTACCAGGCCGAGGAATTGCAGACCGCGCTGCAGCGCGACGAGAGTGCAGCAACCGTCACCCTTCGCACCGCCGACCGCCTGCTGAAGGGCGGCGATTTCCTCGGTACCGTCGCCAGCGGCTTTAGCAAGCCGCAGACGCCGCAGGACAAGATCGCCTTCATCAACGAACAGATGCCGGAGATCGTCAAGGCCCAGCGCCTGATCGCCATTTCGGTTCCGACCAATCAGAAAAACGTCATCGACGCCCTGGCGGCGACCATCGACAGCATCAAGGCGATCGCCCAGATGCCCGCGCCGACCGACGAGAACGTCGCCGAACTCGGCCGTCTCGTGTCCCGCTTCCGCCAGACCTCGACCTATACGCAGCTGACCGCGACGCAGAAAATGCGCGAGGCGACCCAGCGGTTCGCCGAGCTCGAAGGCCGCATCGCCCAGACCAACTCCGTCCTGCAGGATACGCGTCGTCTGGAAAATTCCGTCTATGCGCTGCAGATCGTGCTGTCCGACTTCCTCTCCAATTCGAGCAAGGACAACCTCGTGCGCCTGCAGCAGCAGGCCGGCACGCTCGGCAAGGACATGCAGGTGCTGACCACGAGCGCCAAGGGCATGGGCTTTGCCGAAGGCATTTCCGGCGCGATCCAGCCGGCCCTCGACGCCATTTCCGGCGGTGGCTCGAAGATCGTCGATACGATCGGTGAACGCGTCACGGCCTATGCCGCCGCCCGCCAGGAACTCGACCAGATCTGGACGAAGCTGACCGATTTCGCCGAGCTGCAGAAACAGACGGCCGGCACCGAGCGCACCCAGGCAAACAGCATCTCGGTGCTCACCACCGGTCTCGGCATCCTGCTGTCGATCCTCGGCGGCATCGCCCTGGTGCTGACGCTGCAGCGTCCGATCAGCCAGATCACGGCCGCCATGCGCCGCATCGCCGAAGGGTCGCTGGATACCAGCATTTCAGGCGAGCAGCGCTACGACGAAATCGGCGACATGGCCCGCGCCCTCGGCATCTTCAAGGAAAATGCCATCTCGAAGATCCGCATCGAGGAGCAGAGCGACGAGGAAAGGGCCGCCGCCGAACACGAGCGCCAGCGCAACGACGCCGAAAAGCGCGAGATGGACCGGCAGATCGAATTTGCGGTCAATGCGCTCGCCGCCGGACTTGAGCGCATGTCGCAGGGCGATATTTCAACGACGATCGAAACGCCCTTCATCGGCCGTCTCGAACAGCTGCGTCAGGATTTCAACGGCTCGATGCTGCGCCTGCAGGCGACGATGAGCCAGATCCGCGACAATGTCGAACTGATCCAGGGCAACGGCAACCAGATGGCCCAGTCGGCCGAGGATCTGTCGAAGCGCACCGAACAGCAGGCCGCCTCGCTCGAAGAGACGGCGGCTGCCGTCGACCAGATCACCGTCACGGTCCGCTCGTCGGCCGAACGCGCCAAGGATGCCGACCAGATCGTTCGTCAGGCTAAGCGCAGCGCAGACGATTCCGCCGTCGTCGTCAACAACGCGATCGACGCAATGGGCCGCATCGAGGGTGCCGCGCGCCAGATCGAGCAGATCATCGGCGTCATCGACGAGATCGCCTTCCAGACCAATTTGCTGGCGCTCAACGCCGGCATCGAGGCGGCGCGCGCCGGTGAAGCCGGCAAGGGTTTCGCCGTCGTTGCCATGGAAGTCCGCGAACTCGCCCAGCGCTCCGCCGCCGCGGCGCAGGAGATCAAGGGACTGATCAACAAGTCGACCAACGAGGTCAGCTCCGGCTCGCAATTCGTGCAGGAGACCGGCACGGTGCTCGCCAAGATCAGCGCCCAGATCGTCACGATCAGCCAGCATGTCGAGATGATCGCCCGCGCCAGCCACGACCAGTCCAACGCGCTGCAGAGCGTCAACTCGACCGTCAACCAGATGGACCAGATGACGCAGAAGAATGCCGCCATGGTCGAGGAGACGACCGCCGCCAGCCGCGAACTGGCCGACGAGGCCGATGCGCTGCGCCGCCTCATTCAGCAGTTCAAGATTGACGGCGGGGTGGGCGAAGCGCCGGTCTACCGCGCCGCCTGATCTGCGCTTGATTTCCATTGTTTCGACGGCTCCGGTTTTCCGGGGCCGTTTGTGTATTGATAGACGCGATCGGCCGCCTTGGCAGGCCGATCGAAATGTCCGAAAACAGGGCGATTGATTTATCCCGGCCAATTCAGATTTACGGAAAATTTCCCTTAACGCTTTTCCTCTAATTTAGCCCTTGTTGTGTCGCCGGGGGTTTTGATGCCGCGCCTTTTCTCTACATCCATCGTCCGCCAGATCGTTGCCATTACGCTGTTTCTGCTGGCGATCAGCACAGCGGCCATTGTCGGCGTGACCTATTACAATCTCAGCCGCCACGTGATGGATGGCGCCGTCTCCGACGCCAGGGACGCCGCCCGCGCCATGGCTGTCCTCTACGGCGCGGCCGATCAGGCGGCCAAGGTCGAGGTGAAGGACAACAAGCTCTCTGCCGTCACCGAAGAGGCCATTCCGGCCCTTGCCGATCATTCGCTGGTCGACCGCACCGCACAGTCGATTGGCGGTGTTGCGACCATCTTCCAGAAGCAGGGCAGCGACTACGTCCGCATATCCACCAACGTCAAGAAGGAAAATGGCGACCGCGCCGTCGGCACCAAGCTTGCAGCCGAGCACCCGGCCCAGTCGGTCCTGGCGCGGGGCGAAGCCTATTTCGGCCCGGCCCAACTGTTCGGCCGCGAATTTATGACCGGCTACTTCCCGATCAAGAACGCATCGAACGCCAATGTCGGCATTCTCTTCATCGGCATTCCGATGGAGCTCTATTATCAGCGCATGAATGAGCTGCTGATCCTGGTTCTCGGCATCGGCGCCGTCGTCATGCTGCTCGTCGGCGTTCTCGCCTTCTATGCGATCCGCCAGTCGGTGAAGCCTTTGCAGGCGCTGACCGCCAGCGTCCACTCGATCTCATCGGGCGATCTCGACGAGGCAATCCCCTGTCTTGAGAAGAAAAACGAGTTCGGCGAGATCGGCCGCGCCCTCTCGCTCTTCCGCGACAGCGCCCGCGCCCGCCGCGACCTGGAAACCGAGGCGGCCGAACAGCGCGCCTTGAGCGATGCCGAACGCGCCAGGAACGATGCCGACAAGCGCTCGCTCGACAGCCAGATCGACTTTGCCGTCAATCAGCTTGCGGCCGGCCTCGGCCGCCTGTCCCAAGGTGATGTGTCCCAAACGATCGGCACACCTTTCGTCGGCCGGCTGGAGCAACTGCGCGTCGATTTCAATGCCTCGCTGCTGCGGCTGCAGGACACGCTCTCCGGCATCCGCGACAGCGCCTCGACAATCCAGCGCAACAGCGGTGCCGTCTCGGCTTCCGCCGACGAACTTTCGAAACGCACCGAAGCGCAGGCGGCAAATCTCGAGGAGACCGCCGCCGCAGTCGAAGAGATCACCGTCACGGTTCGCTCTTCCGCCGAGCGTGCCCGTGAAGCCAACAGCGTCGTCGCCGCCACCAAGAAGACCGCCGACAATTCCGGCACCGTCGTCGGCGATGCCGTCGCTGCCATGGAACGCATCGAAGAGGCCTCGCAGCGGATCGAACAGATCACCGAGGTGATCGACGATATCGCCTTCCAGACCAATCTTCTGGCGCTCAATGCCGGCATCGAGGCGGCGCGCGCCGGCGAGGCGGGCAAGGGTTTTGCCGTCGTCGCCCAGGAGGTCCGCGAACTCGCCCAGCGTTCGGCTGATGCGGCGCGCGAGATCAAGGCGCTGATCGAGACGTCGAGCCGGGAAGTGACGGCCGGCTCCGAACTGGTCCAGAAGACCGGCAGCGTTCTTGCCTCGATCAGCCAGGAAATCATTGCGATCAGCGGCCATGTCGAGACCATCGCCACCGCCAGCCGCGATCAGTCGGCGGCGCTGCAGGAGGTCAACGGCTCGGTCAACGCCATGGACCAGATGACCCAGAAGAACGCTTCGATGGTTGCCGAGACGACGCAGGCAAGCCGCCTGCTTGCCGGCGAAGCCGATACGCTGATGGCACTGATCGAGCGTTTCCGCATCGGCGCAGAACCGGCGGCCGCTCACCTCGGCGCAAGGAAAGTTGCCTGAGGAGCACGGCCCTGACGGCCGCAGGACTGCGCCGCAACGCTGCGGCGTTTTCCGTTTGCTGCGATCCGCCTTAAAATGAGGTCGATCGAAGTCAGCCAGGCGGCGAAGCGAATGATGCTGCTGTCTCCGAACTCGGCATAGAACCGCTCTTCATCCGCCTTTGAGCCGCTTGGCTTGCAGGAATGCCGGTATCCGTGGACGCCGGCGATGGTGATCATGTCGAACATGGCGATGTCCTTCCGTTAGACATCACTTTATCTAGGCGTCAAAATCCTCTTCATAAACAGGGAAAATCCCGCTATGTTTTTCATTAATGAAAAACGCGAATTGGGATTCCTATCAGCTTTTCCTGCAAGTCGCCCGGCTCGGCGGCCTGACGGGAGCAAGCGCTGCCAGCGGGCTCAGCCCCGCCACGGTCGGTCGGCGCATGCTCGATCTCGAGCAGGAGGTCGGCCGCGCCTTGTTTTCGCGCAGCCAGACCGGTTATCGCCTGACGCAGGATGGCCAGGCGCTGCTCGATCATCTTCAGGAAATGGAAGCCGCCGCCCGCAAGGTGGAAGCCTGGCGCCAATCCGGTGAGGGCGGCACGACCGTCAGGATCACCGCCGGCACCTGGCTCGCCTGGCTGCTGACGGAGAATTTCGCCGCAATCCGCATGCCGGGCGATGCATTCGCCATTGCGCTCTCCATCGGCGAGGCGCGGGCGAGCCTAGCCTATCGCGAGAGCGATATCGGCATTCGCGCCTTTGAGCCGGAAGAGGGCAATCTTGCCGCCCGCCAGCTCGGGGAGGTGGCCTACGCCGTCTATAGCAGACGCAACGCCGCCGAGACCGACGAGCGCTGGATCGCCGTCGGCGAGGAGGAGGCGATATCAGCCTATCTCCGCTGGCCGCACGCCCATGCCGCATCCGGGATCGTCGCCACCGTAAACCGGCCGCGTTCGCTGCCGGATCTGGTGCGCGCCGGCGCCGGCAAGACCGTGCTTCCTTGCTTCGTCGGCGATCTCCACCCGGAATTGCAGCGCCAGGGCGGCGAATTGCCGGAATTGCGCCACCGCCAATGGATCGTCATGAATGCCGAGGACCGTCATCGCCCCGAAATCCGCATGGTCGCCGACCGCATGACCAAGCTCATCCGAAGTTATGCCGATCTCTTCGCCGGAAAACGGCCGAGCCGCGGCTGAGGCGCCCGCACATTCGTCGAATGCGCGGGCGCTCTGGTCGATCGTCGGGGCCGCATCGGCCGTCCCGGTCAATGCCGGTTGGTGACGACGACCGGAATGAGCAGGTCGCCCCAATTGCCGTCGCCGCCGTGATGACGGGCCGAGCGCACCAGCTCGACCGAGACGCCGGCCTCGACCGCTTTCATGACCGACTGGTTCAGCCGGTGCAGGTCATTGGCGAGCATGCGGATCGTCGTCTGCTGATCCTCGCTCATGCTGGACGTCTGCTCTTCGGCCCGTTCCCGGACGCGTGAAATGGATGCCATGGTTCTGTCCTCCTGTTCGGGTTATTCGGCAGCCGGTTTGAACTGCGCATGTTCGGTTGAATCGTGCATCGCGGTGGTCGATGACCGGCCGCCGGTGATGGCGAGCGACACGGCGTCGAAATAGCCGGTGCCGACCTCCCGCTGATGTTTGGTGGCGGTATAGCCGTAGTCCTCGGCGGCGAATTCCGCCTCCTGCAGTTCGGAATAGGCCGACATCTGCCGCTGGCGGTAGCCGCGCGCCAGTTCGTACATGCCGTAGTTCAGCTGGTGGAAGCCGGCGAGCGTGATGAACTGGAACTTGTAGCCCATCGCCCCGAGTTCGCGCTGGAACTTGGCGATCGTCGCCTCGTCGAGGTTCTTCTTCCAGTTGAACGAAGGCGAGCAATTATAGGCAAGCAGCTTGCCGGGATGGACCTTGTGCACGCCCTCGGCAAAACGGCGCGCCTGCTCGAGGTCCGGCTTGGACGTTTCGCACCAGATCAGATCGCAATGCGGCGCATAGGCGACGGCCCGGGCGATGCACGGCTCGATGCCGTTCCTGACCTGGTAGAAGCCCTCGACCGTTCGCCCGGCATCGTAATCGACGAAAGGCCGGTCGCGCTCGTCGATGTCGGAGGTCAGCAGCTTTGCCGCTTCCGCGTCGGTGCGGGCAATCACCAGCGTCGCCACGCCCATGACGTCGGCGGCAAGCCGTGCGGCGTCGAGATTGCGGATATGGGCGGCCGTCGGGATCAGCACCTTGCCGCCGAGATGGCCGCATTTCTTTTCCGAGGCGAGCTGGTCCTCGAAATGGACGCCGGCAGCACCCGCCTCTATATAGGCCTTCATGACCTCGAAGGCGTTGAGCGGTCCGCCGAAACCGGCTTCCGCATCGGCGACGATCGGCGCGAACCAGGTCTCGACGGAAAGCCCGTTGCCTTCTGATGTCTCGATCTGATCGGCGCGCTGCAGCGTGCGGTTGATGCGCTTGGCTAGCTCCGGCCCGGCATTGGCGGGGTAGAGCGACTGATCGGGATACATCGCCGATGCCGTATTGGCGTCGGCCGCCACCTGCCAGCCGGAGAGATAGATCGCCTTCAATCCGGCGCGCACCATCTGCATGGCCTGGTTGCCGGAAAGCGCGCCGAGCGCATTGACGAAATCTTCCTGGCGCAGCATCCGCCACAACCGGTCCGCCCCCATTTCGGCCAGCGTGTGGGTCAGCGCCACCGAGCCTCTGAGCCGCTGCACGTCGGCGGCCGAATAGGGCCTTTCGATGCCGTCGAAGCGGCTCGCCGGTGCATTGGGAACGAGTTTGTAAAAATCGGTCATGCTAATCTCCTCACTAAAAACCGATATCAGGGGTGTTGATGACAGGATTGACAATATCGCGCGGAATGGCCAGAAGAACCTTTGATTTCCTGGCCGAAAAGAGGTTAAGATGACGAGGATTGACAGAGTGGCGCTGTGAATTTGTAAAATTTGTAAACGTTGGCGCCGCTTCTCTGTCAAGGGGTGTGACAATGGCGGAACGGAAGATATTCGCTGGCCCGAAATTGCGGCGCATCCGCAATGCGCTGGCGCTGACGCAGACCGCCATGGCCGAGGCGCTCGAAATATCACCCTCTTACCTCAATCTGATCGAGCGCAACCAGCGGCCGTTGACGGTGCAGCTGCTCTTGAAGCTTGCGGCCGTCTACAGGGTCGATCTGGAGGAGTTGCGCGGCCAGACCGGCGGCAGCCTCGGCCAGCTCAAGGAGGTCTTCGCCGATCCGCTGCTTGCAGGCGAATTGCCTGGCGACCAGGAACTGGTGGAAGTGGCCGAGGCCGCCCCCAATGCCGCGGCCGGGATGATCAAGCTCTATCGCGCCTATCGCGAACAGGCCGCCCGGCTGTCGGACCTGACGGCGCTGATGGCGGCCGAAGGGCATGCACCCGTCGCCGCCGGCCGGTTGCCGCTCGACGAGCTACGCGAGGCGCTGGAGCGCAGATCGGCCTATTTCGGCCGGATCGAGACGGCGGCGGAAGCCTTTGCCGCGACGCTTCCCGGCGGCACCGATCTTGCCGCCGGGCTGAAGGACTGGCTGCGCGCCGAGCGCGGCATTGCGGTGCGCGTCCTGCCGGTGCACGTCATGCCGGATCTGCGTCGCCGTTTCGATCGGCATTCGATGCGGCTGTTCATTTCCGAGCGGCTGTCGCCGGCCGACCGTGCGCATGAGATCGCTATCGAGGCGGCCAACCTCGCTTTGCTGCCGGCGATCGATGCCGAGCTCGACGAGCTCTCGCTCTCCTCCGCCGAGGCGCGCCGCATCGCCCGGTTCGAACTGGCCCGCATCGCGGCCCTGGCGCTCGCCATGCCCTATGAGGCCTTCCTGGCGGCGGCGAAAACGACGCGCTACGATATCGACATTCTGCGCGCCCGCTTCGGCGTCTCTTTCGGCCATGCCGCGACGCGTCTGACCATGCTGCAGCGGCCGGGGGCGGCGGCCGTTCCCTTCTTCATGATGGAGATCGATGCCGCCGGCCACCGGCTGCGGCGAGGCGGCGCCCAGGGCTTTCCGCAGGCCCGTTTCGGCGGCGGCTGTCCGAAGCTCAATATCCACGCCGCCTTCCTGCAGCCGGGCCAGATTCTTGCCGAGACGGTCATCATGCCGGACGGCGCATCCTTCCTGACGGTTGCCCGCACGCTCGAGGGGCCGAGCGTCGAATTTGGCGAAAGGGTGAGGCGCACGGCGATCCTGATCGGCTGTGACGCCGCCCTTGCCGACGGCCTGGCCTACGGGCAGATGACGGCGGTCGATCCGGTCGCCATCGGCCCGGCCTGTCGCCTCTGCGAGCGGCGCGGCTGCCTTTCCCGCGCCGAGCCGCCGGTCACGAGGCCGCTCGGGCTCGACGAGATGGTGGCGGGGCTCAGCGCCTTCGACTTCCAGTGATTGTGAAATCGTTGAGAGCGCAGTTTTTGCGCTTGTGGGCTTAGAAATTCCTTTTTAGTCTGCGGGCAAACCAGAGGGAAAAGACGTCCGGGGATGCGGACGCTTTGAACAAACAGGAGAAGTCATGTCAACCATCGCAAGTGTGACGGCCGCCGCCATCGCCGCGCTCTTTGCCGCCGCTCCGGCCTTTGCCCAGGAGCGCGTGGTCAATGTCTACAACTGGTCGGATTATATCGACGACAGCATCCTGACCGACTTCACCAAGGAAACAGGCATCAAGGTCGTCTACGACACCTTCGATTCGAACGAGACCGTCGAAACCAAGCTGCTTGCCGGCGGCACCGGTTATGACGTCGTCGTTCCCACCGCCGACTTCCTGCAGCGCCAGATCCAGGCCGGCGTCTTCCAGAAGCTCGACAAGTCGAAGCTGCCGAACCTGTCCAACATGTGGGACGTGATCCAGCAGCGCACCGCTGCATACGATCCGGGCAATGAATATGCCGTCGATTACATGTGGGGGACCGACGGTATCGGCTACAACGTCAAGAAGGTCGCTGAAATCCTGGGTCCCGATGCCAAGCCCGGCCTTGAAGTGATCTTCGATCCGAAGGTCGCCGAAAAGTTCAAGGACTGCGGCATCTACGTGCTCGACACGCCGAAGGACGTCATGACCACGGCGCTGCGCTATCTCGGCCTCGATCCGAACTCCACCAAGGCGGAGGATTTCAAGAAGGTCGAGGAACTGCTGACGGCGGTCCGCCCCTATATCCGCAAGTTCCATTCGTCCGAATATATCAACGCCCTTGCCAACGGCGATATCTGCATCGCCTTCGGCTATTCCGGCGACATGCTGCAGGCCCGCGATCGCGCCGCCGAAGCCAAGAACGGCGTCGAGGTCAACTACTCGATCCCCGCGCAGGGCGCCCAGATGTGGTTCGACATGATGGCGATCCCCGCCGATGCCAAGCATGTAGCCGAAGCCCATGAGTTCCTGAACTACATGATGAGGCCCGAGGTCATCGCCAAGGCGAGCGACCACACCTTCTATGCGAACGGCAACAAGGCCTCGCAGCAGTTCGTCAGCAAGGAAGTTCTGGAAGATCCGGCTATCTATCCGACCGAAGAGGTGATGAAGAACCTGTTCACGGTAAAGCCGTGGGACCCAAAGACCCAGCGGACCGCGACGCGGATCTGGACGAAGGTCGTTACCGGCCAGTAAGTCAATGCCAGGCCCGGACGGAAACGTCCGGGCCTTTCAATTGGCGGCCTAGAACAGGATGATTTTTGGGCCGGTCGGCCCAAAATCTGAATCCTGTTCTAAATTGAAGAGTTAGAGCATGATGTCGTCCGAAAACCGCTCACACTTTTCGGCATCATGCTCTAGGCGGAGGCCGGCCGAATACGCATATTTTTCGGGGAATAATATGAAATCCTTAGGCAATATCCGCCGCGCTTTCGCGCCCTGGACCGATCCGTCCGCAAAACCTTTCATTGCCTTCAAGAATGTCACCAAGCGCTTCGGCGATTTTACCGCCGTCAACGACCTGTCGCTGAACATCTATCACCGCGAGTTCTTCGCGCTGCTCGGCGCGTCCGGCTGCGGCAAGTCGACGCTCCTGCGCATGCTCGCCGGCTTCGAGCAGCCGACATCCGGCGAAATCGTTCTCGATGGCACCGACCTCGCCGGCACGCCACCCTATAGGCGGCCGGTCAACATGATGTTCCAGTCCTACGCGCTTTTCCCGCACATGACCGTCGAGAAGAACATCGCCTTCGGCCTGAAGCAGGACGGCATGCCGAAGGACGAAATGGCCGAGCGCGTCGCGCAGATGCTGAAGCTCGTCAAGCTCGAGCAATTTGCCTCCCGCAAGCCGAACCAGCTCTCCGGCGGCCAGCGTCAGCGCGTGGCGCTCGCCCGTTCGCTCGCCAAGCGCCCGAAAGTGCTGCTGCTCGACGAACCGCTCGGCGCGCTCGACAAGAAGCTGCGCGAGGAAACCCAGTTCGAGCTGATGGACCTGCAGCAAAGCCTCGGCCTCACCTTCGTCGTCGTCACCCACGACCAGGAAGAGGCGATGACTATGGCCGACCGCATCGCCGTCATGAGCCACGGCAAGGTCGTGCAGGTGGCGACACCGGCCGAAATCTACGAGGCGCCGAATTCCCGCTTCGTGGCGGATTTCATCGGCGACGTGAACATCTTCGACGGCAAGGTGACGACATCGGGGAGCGGCGCAACCGAGATCGCCGTCGACAGCGGTTTCACCATCCGCATCGCCGCCGCAGGTGCCCCGGCGATCGGCAGCACGGCCGGTTTTGCCATCCGCCCTGAGAAGATCCGCGTCAGCCGCGCGGCACCCGCGAACGCCGCGGTCAATGCGGCCAAGGGCGAGATCTGGGATATCGGCTATCTCGGCGACATGACGGTCTTCCACATCAAGCTGCCGAGCGGCAAATTCGTCAGAGCCTCTTCCCTCAACGCGCAGCGCTCCGTCGAAGACCCCTTCACCTATGATCAGGACGTCTGGGTCTCTTTCGATGAAGACGGCGGCGTGTTGCTGAAGGATTGAGATCATGGGAACGCTGGCATCACGCTTCTATAACCGCCTCGTCATCGCCATTCCCTATGCCTGGCTGCTGCTCTTCTTTCTGGCGCCATTCTTCATCGTCTTCCGCATCTCGCTGTCGACGACGGCGATCGCCATACCGCCCTATGAGCCGGTCTTCTCTTTTGCCGATGGCTGGAGCGGTTTCTGGAGCAAGATCGCGACCTTCTCCTTCGACAACTACGGCTATCTCACCGACGATCCTCTCTACTTCAATGCTTATCTGTCGAGCGTCACCATCGCCGGTATCTCGACCCTGCTGATGTTGCTGATCGCCTATCCGATCGCCTATGGCATGGCGCAGGCGCCGCGCACCATCCGCCCGACGCTGCTGATGCTCGTCATCCTGCCATTCTGGACGAGCTTCCTGATCCGCGTTTACTCCTGGATTGCCATCCTGAAGCCCGAGGGATTGCTGAACCAGCTCCTAATGTCGCTGCATATCATCGACACGCCGCTGATCATTCTCAACACCCCGACGGCGGTCTATATCGGTATCGTCTATTCCTACCTGCCCTTCATGGTGCTGCCGCTCTATTCGTCGCTCGAAAAGATGGACGGTACGCTGATCGAGGCGGCCCAGGATCTCGGCTGCACGCCGATCCGAGCGTTCTGGCGCGTCACTTTCCCGCTGTCGATCCCAGGCGTGGTGGCCGGCTGCATGCTGGTCTTCATCCCCGCCGTCGGCGAATTCGTCATCCCCGATCTTCTCGGCGGATCGCAGACGCTGATGATCGGCAAGACGCTGTGGAACGAGTTCAATGCCAATCGCGACTGGCCGGTCTCCTCGGCGGTCGCAACCATCCTGCTCATGATCCTGGTGATCCCGATCGTCTTCTTTCAGAATGCACAGGCTAAAGCCGAAGAGCGGGGGAGATAGACCATGCTGCGGTGGACCCGTTTCAACGTCATCTCCGTCGTGCTCGGCTTTGCCTTCCTCTATCTGCCGATCGTGCTGCTGGTGATCTTTTCCTTCAACGAGTCGAAGCTCGTTACCGTCTGGGGCGGCTTCTCCACCAAATGGTACGTCTCGCTGCTGTCGAACCAGGCCCTGCTCGATGCCGCCTGGGTGACGATCCGCGTCGGTCTGCTGTCGGCCACCTTCGCCACCGTGCTCGGCACGATGGCGGCGCTGACGCTGGTGCGTTACACCCGCTTTCGCGGCCGCATGCTTTTCTCGGGCATGGTCTATGCGCCGCTCGTCATGCCCGAGGTCATCACCGGCCTGTCGCTGCTGCTGCTTTTCGTGGCGATCGGCTTCGACCGCGGCTTCTGGACGATCACGCTGGCGCATACGACGCTGACCATGTGCTTCGTCGCCGTCGTCGTGCAATCACGGCTTCTAAGCTTCGACCAGTCAATTGAGGAAGCGGCGCAGGATCTGGGGGCGCCGCCGGTGCGCACCTTCTTCGAAATTACCCTGCCGATCATCTCGCCGGCCGTGTTTTCGGGGTGGATCCTGGCGTTCACTCTGTCGCTGGATGACCTGGTGATCGCAAGCTTCACCTCAGGCCCGGGCGCAACGACGCTGCCGATGAAGATCTACAGCCAGGTGCGCCTCGGCGTGACGCCGGAGATCAATGCGGTCTGCACCATCCTGATCGGCATCGTCGCGATCGGCGTCATCTGCGCCTCGATCATCACCAAGCGCCGCGAAATCCAGCGTGATCGGGACGAGCGCGCCGCCACCGCCGGGGCCTGATTTACTGCGCGTGAGGTGTATTGCCGAAAAGCGGCACCGGCGAAATGACAGGATTTGGCCATGAGCCGCCGATGAAGAACGGCAGAAGCGGCAGTTCGGCCGCCTTGGCCGGATCGGTTGCCTCCAGTGAGCCGGAAAGCGCCAGCCCGTTCGACTGGTAGGTGATGACGCCGGAAAGTGTCAGCGTCTGTGCAGGTCCGGCGATATGGGCGTCGTGGATCTCGGCCGAACCATTGGCGAAATCGGCCTGAAGATCCAGCCGACTGAAGGCGAAGGCGCCGTTCGCCGCCGCGCTGAGCGGAAAGAACGGCTTTTCGGCGGCCTGGCTCCGCAGGGCTGTGGCGTCGATGCCGGGGATTATGCCCTCCTTCGTCCAGAAGTGCAGCCTGCCGGTGACGTCGGCAAGGCCGGTCGTCCAGATCGCTTTTGGCGACTGCAGGTCGAGATCGAGCGATCCCGTCGCAAGCGGCAGCGGCCCTTTGAGCTGCAGGCGCTCGGCAAGAGCGGCGAAGTCGGCGTCGCGGATCGACAGCTGCAGTTTGCCGCCGCCGTCGAAATCACGCTGCGTCGCCTCCAGATGCGCGGTCAGCTCGCCGCCTTCGTAGGCGCTGTCGCCGATATCGAATTTCGCCTCGCCGCCGGTCACGATCATGCTGGCGCCGACATCGGAAAGCTCGAAGAGGCCCATCTGCGCGCGGCGCGCCGAAAGCCTAACGTCGATGTCAAGCAGTTGCAGCGGTTCCCGCATGCCTTTCGAGATTTCCTCTGCCTCGCCGGCGGCGAGCCTGAGCGCGAAGGCATCGAGGAAAGGTTTGAGGTTCATTTGGTCGAAGGCAAGCGTGCCGCCGATCTTCGGCCGTCTGCCGGGCACGGTCGAAAGATCCATCACGCCGGTCGCGGTTGCTTCGTTCAGCGACAGGCTGAGATCGTTGAAGCGCAGCCCGCTGCCCGACGACATAATGTCGGATTCCAGCGATGCGCTCTTCAGCGTCCCGATGCCGGGGATCGATTTGCCCGACCATGTGAGAAGCGCCGGCACATCGGGAATGCTGGCGGCGATATTGCCGGAAACGGCCGAAAGGCGAGCGATGCTGGCGATTCCCTGGAAACGTGCCGTCAGCAGGTTTGACGTCAGCGATGTCCGCGTCTCGGCGCTCTTACCGGCAAAAACGAGCAGCGGCTGGCGCGAGGCGAAATCGACCTTCAGGTCCTCGCCGTTGATGCGGGCGATGACGACGGCCGAGATCGCGCCTGAGAGCCGCGGCCAGGCGATGTCGGCCGTGACGCTGTCGAAATTGTAGGTCTTGGCGCTCCCGATGTCGGTGACGGCAAGCGTGCCGTCCTCGACGGTCACCGCGCCGATCTCGGCATCGAGAGTCGGATCGAGCACCTCGGCTCCGTTTTCGTAGCGTACGCCGCTGATCGCACGGGCGAGCAGGCCGGCATAACTCCAGTCGATCAGGCCTTTTTCGTCACGCGTCAGCGCGAGGTTGGGGCGCAGCAGATGGAATTCGTGGAAACTCGTCCGGCCTCTCAGCGCATCGATGAGGCTGAAATCGGCCGACAGGCTTTCGATGCTGCCGAGCAGCTTGTCGCCGCTTTCTCGCGGCTGGCGGATCGTAACCTCGTTCAGCGTGATGCGTGGCGTCGGCCAGAATTCGAGAACCGGATTGCCTTCGATCTCGGCCTGATAGCCCGTCCATTTCGACAGCGCGTCCTCGATGCCGGAGCGCACGAAACCGGTCGTGATGAGATAGGGCGCGGCGACCCTCAGCGCCACGAAAAGCCCAAGCGCGATCAGCAGCAGCACGGTCGAAACACGCGCGAAGGCCGGCAGCCAGCGCGAAACGGGTCCGATCTTCCTGCGCCACCTGCGATGTCTTGACGTACCCATGATCTCCGCCGGTCATTCAGCCGGTTAAGCCGTTAAGCGCTGATTTCGCCGGATATAGGAAATATCGGGCAGATGCAAATCCCTCCAGCGCCGCGTGTGCGTGGGTATTTTGAATCGACGCTGAGATCGGTTGCGCTTTCCGCCCTGTTCCCGGACGTCGGATGCTCTCGGGTTCCACCCTTTATAATGCAATGCAGCATGATATAAAGGCGAGATTGGGGAGGAGGATTGAATGCAGGATAACAGACCACTTTGGGTGCCATCGGACGACGCCGTCGCAAAAAGCCCGATCCATGCCTTCATGGCGCGCTGCAATGCCGACTTCGGGTTGTCGCTTTCAGGCTTTGAGGACCTGCATGCATGGTCAGTCGCCGAGCGGGAGAAATTCTGGTCGACCGTCTGGGATTTCTGCGGCGTGAAGGGAAAACGTGGCGCCGAAGTGCTGACCGACGGCGACAGCATGCTGGGCGCCCGCTTCTTTCCCGACGCGACGCTGAACTTCGCCGAAAACCTGCTGCCCGGCCGCGGCGAGGGCGACGCCATCCTCTTCCGCGGCGAGGATAAGGTCGAGGATCGCTGGTCGTGGGATCGGCTGCGGGCGCTGGTCTCGAGGCTGCAGCAGGCCTTCAAGGCGCAGGGTATCGGCGAAGGCGACCGGATCGCCGCCATGATGCCGAACATGCCGGAGACCGTCGCCGCCATGCTGGCCGCCGCCTCGATCGGCGCCATATGGTCGTCCTGCTCCCCCGATTTCGGCGAACAGGGCGTGCTCGACCGTTTCGGCCAGATCGGCCCGAAGCTGTTCATCGCCTGCGACGCCTATTGGTATTCCGGTAAGCTGCAGGATGTCGGCGCCAAGGTCGCCGCGGTGGCGAAAAGCCTGGGCGTCCCGACGATCGTCGTCCACTATGCCGGCGATGCCGAGGCGGTGGCGAGCAAGGCGCCAGCCGCTTCGACGCTGGAAGCCTTCATTGCGCCCTATGAGGCGAGCGAGATCGAATTCACCCAACTCGCCTTCGCCCATCCGCTCTACATCCTCTTTTCGTCAGGCACGACGGGCGTGCCGAAATGCATCGTCCATTCGGCCGGCGGCACGCTGTTGCAGCACCTGAAGGAGCAGCGGCTGCATTGCGGCCTCGAGGCCGGCGAGAAGCTCTTCTACTTCACCACCTGCGGCTGGATGATGTGGAACTGGCTGGTCAGCGGTCTTGCCAGCCGCGCCACGCTCTGCCTGTTCGACGGATCGCCGTTTGCGCCCGACGGCAATGTGCTGTTCGACTATGCCGAGGCCGAGAAATTCGCAATCTTCGGCACCTCGGCGAAATATATCGATGCGGTGCGCAAAAGCGGGCTGACGCCGCGCCAAAGCCACGATCTCTCCAGCCTACGGCTGATAACCTCGACCGGCTCGCCGCTGTCGCCCGAAGGATTCACCTTCGTCTATAAGGGGATCAAGGCAGATGTGCAGCTCGCCTCGATCTCCGGCGGCACCGATATCGTCTCCTGTTTCGTGCTCGGCAATCCGCTGCAGCCGGTCTGGCGCGGCGAGATCCAGGGGCCGGGCCTCGGCCTTGCCGTCGACGTCTGGAACGATGACGGCAAGCCGGTGCGCGGCGAGAAGGGCGAACTCGTCTGCACCAAGGCTTTCCCGTCGATGCCGGTGATGTTCTGGAACGATCCCGACGGCGCCAAATATCGCGCCGCCTATTTCGACCGGTTCGACAATGTCTGGTGCCACGGCGATTTCGCCGAATGGACCGAGCATGGCGGCCTGATCATCCACGGCCGCTCGGATGCGACGCTCAATCCCGGCGGCGTGCGCATCGGCACGGCCGAAATCTATAATCAGGTCGAGCAGATGGAAGAGGTGGCCGAGGCGCTGTGCATCGGCCAGGAATGGGAGGACGACGTGCGCGTCATCCTTTTCGTTCGCCTGGCAGCGGGCGTGACGCTGTCCGAGGATCTGGTCAAGGCGATCAAGACACGAATACGCACCGGCGCCTCGCCGCGCCACGTGCCGGCCAAGGTCATCGCGGTTGCCGATATTCCCCGCACCAAGTCAGGCAAGATCGTGGAGCTTGCGGTGCGCGAAGTTGTTCACAACAGGCCGGTGAAGAACCAGGAGGCGCTCGCTAATCCCGAGGCGCTGCAGCTCTTTGCTAATTTGAGCGAACTGAAGGGCTGATAAGGAATCGTAAACCACAAGCTTTCACCATTCAGCAATCCGCTGTCATGGAAACCTTTCGTTAAGAAAGGTTAGGCAAAGGTTGGAGCAACTTGGGGGCCGCACATGAACGAGGCGGCCTTGAGCCTTCCGGCTTACGAAACATGACGTTGATCGACTGAGCTCTTGTTGAACAGCACCAAATTCAAGGCAGCCTCTGGCTGCCTTTTTTTACGCCAGAGATTAAGGATCAGCCGGCCAGCACGCGTTGCGACGGGAAGGTGATCTCAACCAGTGTGCCTTCGTTCGGCGCCGAATTGATCGAGAATGTCGCCCGGTTGGCATCGACCATCGCCTTGGTCAGCGGCAGGCCGAGCCCGGTGCCGTCGCCGCGATGGCGCGACTGGGTCGAGGAGACCTGCCGGAACGGTTTCATCGCATGGTCGAGTTCGGCGCGCGTCATGCCTATGCCGGTATCGCGGACCCGCAACACCACGCTGCCATTCGCCTCGTAGGAGGTGGAGACGACGATCTGCCCGCCCGACGGGGTAAAGCGGATGGCGTTCGACAGGATGTTGAGCGCGATCTGCTTGATCGAGCGCAGATCGGCCACGACATCGGGCACCGCATGCGACAGCGCCGTGCGTATGATGACACGCTGGCCATTCGCCTGCGGCTGGACCAGCGCCACCGCCTCCGAGACCGCCTCGTTGAGGCCGACGGCGGCAAAATCGAGATCCATCTCGCCGGCCTCGATCTTCGAAATGTCGAGCAGGTCGTTGACGATGTCGAGGACGTGCCGGCCGGAGCGGCCGATATCGTTGGCATATTCGATATAACGGGGATGGCCGATCGGACCGAAGCGCTCGCCGGCCATCATATCGGAAAAGCCGATAATGGCGTTGAGCGGCGTGCGGATTTCGTGGCTGACGCGGGCAAGGAAATCGGTCTTGTGGGCGTTTGCGGTTTCGGCCGCCCCCTTGGCGTTGCGCAGCTCCTCCTCGGTGCGCTTCCATTGGGTGATATCGCGGATGACGGCACAATAGCCATTCGAGGAGGTGAGCCGGCCCATCGTCATGAACAGCGGCACGAAGCCGCCGGCGGCCTCGCGGCCGATCACCTCGCGCCCGTCGTTCAAGACGCTGGCGACGCCATGGCCGGAGAGGCCGTTCAGATAGTCGAGAACCGCTTTCTGGCTCTCATGGGCAAACAGCATGACGAAGGGTTTGCCGCGCGTCTCCTGTTCGTCATAATTGAAAAGCGCGCTGGCCGACCGGTTCATCGAGCGGATATCGCCCTCCGTGCCGATGACGACGACGCCGTCGGTCGCCGTTTCCAGGATCGAGCGCAATTCCTCTACTTCGACCTGAAGCTTGGCCACCTTCTCGACCATCCGCTCCGGGCGGGCTTCGGACCGGCCGGCGTCAGCGCGGGCGTCTTCCTTGCCTTCCACCGGCATCAGCGCCAGCATCAGGGCGTTGGCATCTTCCCAGCGCACCGATTGCAGCCGCGCGGTGACCGGCGTCAGCGTGTCGTCGGCCTTGACCAGCATCATGGTGCCGGAGCCCGTGGCATACTCCTCGAGTTCGCGGCGCTGCAGCAGCGCTTCGATGCCACCCACGTCGCGTAGCGCATCGAGGGACGAATAGCCCGTCAGCCGCATGAATTCGGGGTTGGCATGCATCAGCGCGTCGCCGACATGGATGAGCACCGCGACAGGCAGCTGGTCGACCGTTCCGGCCGAAAGCCCGTCGGTCATCTTGACCCGCGGCGGAATAAAGCTCGTGAGAACCTCGATCTGGCTCACTGTCTCCTCGAGCCCTTCCGTCACCTCGTCCTCTTCTATGGCGGCGGGCTCTTCAGTCTCTTCTTGCAGCGCCTCTGCCGCGTTCTCGAAGATCGCTTCCTGCGGCGCCGGCTCCTCGGCCGAAGCGGTGTCGGCCGTATCGGCGAGCGGCGTTTCGTCCTTGAAAGTTTCCGGTTCCAAGCTCTCTTCGAAAGCCGCCGTTTCCGTGGTGCCGGCATCGCTCGGCGCTGGAGCGGCCGGATCTTCGTTGCGGGCGCCGAATGCTTCCAGGCGCTTGGCGATCTCGCGGAAATTCGCCTGTTCGGCGGCTGTCAGCGCGGCGCCCGTGCTGTGAAGCTGAACGACCTTGTCGGTGAAACGGCGATTGGGTGTTTCGACGATGCGAAGCGCCGGCGGTTCGTCTGCAGCATCCTCCCGGACGGGTGTCTCGACGCTCGTCCCTTCGCCGGTCACCGCTTCCGGGACCGTCTCTTCGGCCTGCGGCACGACTGCTGCCCTCGTCTCAAGCCGGTTCTCGTCCGCCACGGGCGGTTCCGCCATGGCCTCCTCGGACGTGACTTCCTTGTCAGGCGCCGGTTCGGCGACAGGCTCGGTGATCGGGCCGAGGCTTGCCGCATCATGGCCGACGCCATCCGGGCCGAGCGTCAGGCCAAGCGCCAGCGGATCCTCCTGTGCGTCGGAGAGCCTGACGACGCCGAAGCCGCGGAAACCGTCGAAGTCGCGGTTGCGGGTATAGGTCGGCAGTGCCGCGAGATCGACCGGAACGACGAGGCTGGTGCCTTCGACCGGCCAGAGGATCGTCTTGCCCGACCATGTGTCGCGGCGCGCGAGCGCCTCGGATAGCTTGCCGTCCGGATCCAAGTTGAAAAGCGCGGCGATGTCACTGAAGGCGGAGCCGATGATGGCGGATGCATGCGGACCGACGGCCTCGGCAAATTCGTGGCTGACCTCGCTGAACCGGCCTTCCGCATCGATCTTCCAGACGAAGCGCGTGGCGCGGCTGTTCGGCCGGAAGACGAAGCCGGGCTCCGGTGCAAGCGCCGGGGCAGGGGACGTGTCGGAAATCGCGGGCGCGGCAGCGGCCGGCGCTTCATTGGCCATGGCCGGCGTCTCTTCGAGGGGCGTCTGGCCGGCTTCGGCCGGTTCTGCCGTCCCGTTCGTTTCCGCGGTCGCGTCAGCCGAATGGACCGAACCGTCGTCGACGAGCGCGGCAGGCGCGTCCGCCTCATCCGCACTGCTGTCGATTACGCCGTCGTTGTTATCAGGCGCCGCGTCTTCACCCCGGTGCATCTGCGCGGTCGTTTCGTCGGCGGATGCGGCGGCCGCCTCTGCCGGCTGTTCGCTTTCGACGGCGATCTCTTCGAGGGTCTCCTCGACCTCTTCGATATCCGACACCGCGTCGACGATCTCGGTAAAGCCGGTTGCTGCGACCGGCTCTTCCGGGGGGAGTTCGGCCGGCGGCGCGCTTGCTTCCCCTGCGGGCGCGTTAGCCGCCTGCGGCGGTGCATCAACAGCGTCAAGCACGGGTGCATCAACTGGATCGAGCCCGGTCGCATCGACCGCGTCGAGATGACCGATCGCGGTCTCCACGGCAAACAGCAGATTGAGCGGCGGTTCGTCGCTAAGCTTGCCGACCGCGGCCGGGAGATAACCCCGGCCGGTGGCAACCGGGCGTTTCACCAATCGGTCGGGATGGGCGCCGGCAAGATTGATCAGGGTCTTGGCGGTCTCGCCGGAGATGGCAAGCGAGGCAAAGCCCGGCGAGGCGGCGATGACCTCGCCATTTGCGCCGATGACGGCCATATGCGTGTCGGGATCGTCGAGCCCCTGCAGCATCTGGGCGGCCGAGGCGTCCGATGCAAGCGGCCTTGCCGAGACCGGCACCGAAAACAAAATGGCCTTTTCACCCTGGGAAAGCCGGATCAGTTCTGCCGCCGCCTGCACCTGCGCGCGTTGGAAGCCTTTGGCGACGCGGATCATCAGGCTGCGCTGGTCGCCGATATCGGCGAGCTGGCGCGCTGCCGTCTCCAACTGGCGGAAGGTGATGTCGGTACGGTCGACGCCCTGATCGAGCAGATCATAGACCGCCGAATGGCCGAAAAGCTCCGCACCCGCACCGTTAGCCCAGAGCAGGCGGCCAAGATCGGCCGAAAACAGCACCATGGCTTCGCCGCGTGAAAAGCGTTCCCGCACCCGCGCATGCACGGCGATATCGATGAACGGATATTGGACTGCGGGCATGATCGAACCTTGTCGCTGTCGGCCTTCTAAATTAACGGCTTATTAATAACTGCAGGTCGCATGCCGGTCCAGAACAGCAGGGTAGTTTCGGCCTACAGGGTTAACGACTTGTGCGCTGCACAATAATTGTTGCAATGCACAATGAGATGCCCTATATAGACGTCATTCGATGATCACAGGCAGCGACCGCCTCAACCTAAAGGAATGCGACATGGCTACCATAAAGACCGATGACGTTTTTTCAATCGCTTCTTTCGACCCGTCCAAGGTCGCGGAATCCTTCCGCGAATTCGCTGAAAAGGGCGCACAGCAGTCGAAAGACGCCTATGCCAAGCTGAAGACCGCCGGCGAAGAAGCCGGCAAGACGCTCGAAGCCACCGTCCAGACGGCCCAGGCCGGCACCGTCGAGATCGGACTCAAGGCAATCGACGTCCTGCGCGTCAATGCCGAGAGCTCGCTCTCGCACATGGAAGCCCTGCTCGGCGTTAAGTCGGTCGCCGAATTCGTCGAGCTGCAGACCTCGTTCCTGCGCAAGCAGGCCGAACTCGCTGTCGACCAGGCCAAGTCGATGCAGGAAACCACCAAGCAGGTTGCCGAAAAGCTCGCAAAGCCCTCCAAGGAAGCCGCCGAAAAGGCCATGGCCTCCTTCAAGGTTGCCTGATCGGTCTTTGCCTATCAGAAACAAAAAGGCTGGACCTCGCGTCCAGCCTTTTTGTATATTGGCGAGGAATGGGGCTTGAATTCATCGCCAAGTCCTCGTATGTGACCCCCATCGCGCCCGGCGCGGTTTATGCGGTTGTAGCTCAGTTGGTTAGAGCGCAGGTTTGTGGCACCTGAGGTCGGAGGTTCGAGACCCCCCAACCGTACCATCTCCCCCTTCACAGTGAAAATCCGGTTCCTACCGTTTCAATGGAACCCATGCCATACCCGCACCGTTCTCCAGTTAACGGGAGAATGTGCATGTCGAAAACCCTTCTCTACGGCGCGACGAAAATCGATGAGAAGAACAGCGCCTATGCGCCGGTCCAGAGCTTGGCTGCCTTCCAGTGGAAGAACCGTGTCTTCATTCTTTTCGCCGACAAGGACAATGCCCGGGCGGCGCGCCAGGAAAACCAGCTGCTTTCTGAGCGCGCGGCGCTCGATGAGCGCGATATAGTGGTGCTGAAGGTCTCGGCCGGCAAGGTGCGGGCGCTTTTCGGCGCTGCCGATGGCCTCGACGGCGAAGCGATCCGTCACGATCTCGAGGGGCCGGAGGCGGGAGAATTCGCCGCTTTTCTTCTTGGGAAGGACGGCACGGTGAAGCTCAAGGTCAGTGAGCCGATCACCAACGGCGAGCTCTTCGCCATTATCGACAGCATGCCGATGCGCGCTGCCGAGACGCTGAAGCCGGACAAATAGCCCGACGAACATCGCAAACATGAAGGGAGGCGGTCATGTCCGTGCCCAACGAACCCATTCCCGATCAGCCGCCGATGCCAGCCCCCGGCTGGAAGCCGGTGCCGCCGATCAGCGAACCGGAGCCGGACCGGCTTCCCGATGAAGCGCCTGTTCCCAATCCGGATGAGAATGACGAGCCGGCCAAACACGTTTCCGGGCGTTAAAGGAAAATCTGCCGTTCGGCGCTGACGAGTTCCTGCAGGAAGTCGACGACACTGCGGACGCGCACGAGGTCGCGCGCCGTTTCGTGATAGGTCGTCCAATAGGCGCGGCGGATCGAAACTTCGGGCAGAATGCGCTGAAGTTCCGGATATTGCCGGGCGATATAATCGTGCAGGATGCCGATGCCGGCGCCGGATCGCACCGCCTCCGTCTGGCCGGTCGCCGTCGAGATTTCGAAACCGGCGTCCCAGCTGCGCATCACCTCGCCGGAGAAGTTCAGCGAAGCGGTGAAGAGCAGGTCCTCGACATAGCCGATGCGCGGATGCGCCTTCAGCGCCTCGACATCGCCAGGCCTGCCGTGGCGGGCGAGATAGTCGCGCGAGGCATAGAGGCCGAGCGTATAGTCGGTGAGCTTGGAGGAAACGAGGCGGCCCTGTTCGGGACGCTCCAGCGTGATCGCGATATCCGCCTCGCGCTGCGACAGCGAGAAGGAGCGCGGCACGGGCACCAGCTGGATTTTTAACGCCGGATGGCGCTCGATCAGCCTGCCCATGCGCGGCGCCAGGAACGATACGCCGAAGCCGTCGGGCGCGCCGACGCGCACCGTGCCGGCGATTGCCGTGTCGGTGTGGCCGAGATTGGCCTGCACTGCCAGCATTTCGGTTTCCATGCGCTCGGCGGCGTGCAGGAAGACCCCGCCTTCGGCCGTCAGCTCGCAGCCATTCGTGCGGCGGACGAAGAGCCGCGTCTTCAACGCCTCTTCGAGCGACGTCAGCCGCCGTGAAAGCGTGGCGTGGTTGAGCCCTAGCCGCTTCGAAGCGGCAAGGATCTGCCCGGTGCGGGCGACGGCGAGGAAAATGCGGACATCGTCCCAGTTCATGGCTTGGCACGCATGACTATCGGATCGACGTCGATGAGCGTCAACGATGTCACCATGCCCGCCGTTTCCCGCTTATATTTGAGGAAATGCGGTGTCCCGAGATGGGCCTCATAGGCTTCTTGGTCGGCGTAGACCTCGAGGATACGGATCAGGTTTGGATTGCTCCGGAGGGACATGGCGCTGAGCGAGAGAACGCCGTCTTCCAGAGCAAGCGACGCCTCGATTTCTTCTGTAAGCAATGCGCGGTAGGCTTCAAGCTTGGCCGGATCGATCTCCAGCTCCGCCATTCTGACGACAGGTTCCCGGCTCATCGCTTCGACCTCTCCTTGGGTTTGACTTGTCAAAACCGGGTGCCAAGTTTGAAAAATATCAGCACCCGATGCAACAATCGAGCTATAATATGCGCACAACGGTTGCTTATATCAGCGCATTGATTTGTGCAAATTGAAGTGCGATCGTAGGCCATCCAAACAGGAGGAACATCCATGCGTGAGATCGGACATTTCATCGGCGGCCAGCAGGTCGCCGGCTCCAGCGGCCGTGTCAGCAACGTCTACAATCCGGCAACCGGCGAAGTGCAGGCGACCGTCGCGCTTGCAAGTGTCGAGGAATTGCGCGCCGCCGTCGAAAACGCCAAGGCCGCTCAGCCGAAATGGGCTGCCACCAACCCGCAGCGCCGCGCCCGCGTCTTCTTCAAGTTCGTCGAACTGCTGAACAAGCACATGGATGAGCTGGCCGAAATGCTCTCCAAGGAGCACGGCAAGACGATCGAGGACGCCAAGGGCGACGTCATTCGCGGCCTCGAAGTCTGCGAGTTCGTCTGCGGCATTCCTCATCTCGCCAAGGGCGAGTTCACCGAGGGTGCCGGTCCTTCGATCGACATGTATTCGATCCGCCAGCCGGTCGGCATCGGCGCCGGCATCACCCCCTTCAACTTCCCCGGCATGATCCCGATGTGGATGTTCGCGCCGGCGATCGCCTGCGGCAACGCTTTCATCCTGAAGCCGTCCGAGCGTGATCCCTCCCTGCCGATCCGCCTCGCCGAACTGATGATCGAAGCTGGGCTGCCGGCCGGCATCCTCAACGTCGTCAACGGCGACAAGGGTGCGGTCGATGCGATCCTTACCGATCCCGATATCGGCGCCGTTTCCTTCGTCGGCTCGACGCCGATTGCCCGCTACGTTTACGGCACGGCAGCGATGAACGGCAAGCGCGCCCAGTGCTTCGGCGGCGCCAAGAACCACATGATCATCATGCCGGACGCCGACATGGATCAGGCCGTTAACGCGCTGATGGGCGCAGGCTACGGTTCGGCCGGCGAACGCTGCATGGCGATCTCGGTGGCCGTCCCGGTCGGCGAAGAAACCGCCAACCGCCTCGTCGAAAAGCTGACGCCGAAGATCGAATCGCTGCGCATCGGCCCCTATACCGATGACAAGGCCGACATGGGCCCGCTCGTCACCAAGGACGCCTATACCCGTGTTCGCGGCCTGATCGACCGCGGTGTCGAGGAAGGCGCCAAGCTCGTCGTCGACGGCCGCGATTTCAAGCTTCAGGGCTATGAAGACGGCTATTTCGTCGGCGGCTGCCTGTTCGATCACGTCACACCCGAGATGGAAATCTACAAGACCGAAATCTTCGGGCCTGTTCTCTCCGTCGTTCGCGCCCAGAACTACGAGGAAGCCCTGTCACTGCCGATGAAGCACGAATACGGAAACGGAGTCGCCATCTACACGCGTGACGGAGATGCGGCCCGCGATTTCGCCTCGCGCGTCAATATCGGCATGATCGGCATCAACGTCCCGATCCCGGTTCCGCTCGCCTACCACTCTTTCGGCGGCTGGAAGGCCTCAAGCTTCGGCGACCTCAACCAGCACGGCACCGACTCGATCAAGTTCTGGACCAAGACCAAGACCGTCACCGCCCGCTGGCCCTCCGGCATCAAGAGCGGCGCCGAATTCGTCATGCCGACGATGAAGTGATCCGCGCGAACAATCGAACTGCAATTCGGGGGCCTTTCGGCCCCCGTTTTCGATTTCAGGTTGTTGATTTCTTCGCTCTTTGCTTTTCTCTTGCTGCGCCCGACACCTGATTCCGATTATGGTCTGTGGGGCAATGTGCTGGGGGAAGCAAAGATCATGGATAACAGAGTGTCCGCGGGCGCCGCGGCAAATGCGTTTGAGCGTGCCCGGTTTACCGGCACGGCATCGGAATATTTCGGCATCTGGATCGTCAATGTCCTTTTGACGATCGTAACGCTCGGCATCTATTCAGCCTGGGCGAAGGTGCGGCGCAATCGCTACTTCTACGGCAACACCGTCGTGCTCGGCCGCGCTTTCGAATATCACGCGAGCGGCATGCAGATATTCATCGGCCGGCTGATCGTGTTCGCCTTCATCGTGGTGGCCAACATTCTGGCGGCAATCCATCCGCTGTTCTCGGTGGTGACGACGATCCTGGTGCTCATCGCGCTCCCCTGGCTGATCGTCAGAGGTCTTCGCTTCAATGCCCGCGTGACCAGCTACCGCAACGTTCGATTTGATTTCACCGGCACCGCCGGCGGCGCCTTCGTCTGCGTGATGCTCGGAAGCCTCGTCGCTTTCCTGTCGCTGGGACTGCTTGCGCCCTTCGCCAGCCGGTGGCTCAACCGCTATATCTTCAACAATCTCCGCTACGGCAATCGGCCTTTCGAGACCGATCCCAAGATCGGCGCGCTCTACCGCGCGCTTCTCATCCCGGCCCTGATGGTCGTGCTGGGCCTGGTCGTTCTCGCCGGCTTGGTTGCGATCGCGGTCGCCGGGATGCAGGCGAATGACTCCGGCGCAGTCGAGCATGATGCCGCTATGTTAATGATAGTGTCGGGAATGTATCTTGTCGTTTTCGGCCTCCTCATCGTCTATGGCCTTGCAGGCCTGATCTATAGGGCGGCCGTCCACAACGTCGTCTGGTCCTCGACGCGGATCGACGGCCGGCATCTGCTGAGCAGCGATCTCTCCCGTGCACGCTATGCCTGGATCGCGATATCGAACGTCGTGGTGACGATGCTTACCCTCGGCCTGATGCGTCCCTGGGCGGCGGTTCGTCTGGCGCGTTATGTCGCCGAGCATACGGCGATTCGCATCGATGGCGAAATCGGCGAGGTTTTTACGCAGTTTCAAACGGCTGGCGCCGCAGTCGGTGCGGAATATATGAGCATGGAAGGGATCGACTTTGGTTTCTGACGCAGACATCATCGCGAGAGGGGAATGGTATCCGCCGCACTCGAGCGGCTCCGTTTCCGCCCGCCTGCTGTCGCGCAGGGGGCGCCTGCTCGCCGTAACCGAAGAGGACGTCGCTCTTTCGGATAGCGCGGTCGAAGAGGTCTCCTTCACACCGCGCGTCGGCTCGATCCCCCGACGGGCCGTCTTTGCCGACGGCTCGATCTTCGAGAGTGGCGAGAATGATGCCATCGACGCCTTTCTTGGCGGCGGCGGAAGAAGCGGCTGGGTGCATCGGCTGGAGGAATTTCATCCCCGCATCTTCGTCTTCGCGGTCGCGGTCGTTCTGCTCGCCGTGGCAATCTATCGTTACGCGCTGCCGGCGCTCGTCGAAGTCGCCATCTTCGTGACGCCGCCTGTGGTCTCCGAAGCGATGTCCCGTGGCGCGCTCAATACGCTGGATACGACGGCGCTGTCACCCAGCCAGCTGACGCCCTCCCGGCAGGGCGAAATCGTCGGCCGCTTTAATCAGGTGGCTGGCAATGCCGAAGGCGGTGCCAACCGTTATGTGCTGAATTTCCGCGATGGCGGTCTGATTGGGCCTAATGCTTTCGCGCTTCCCGACGGCAATATCGTCATCACCGACGAGCTGGTGGAGCTGGCGGGCGGCGACGATGAGATGATAACTGGCGTTCTCGCCCACGAGGTCGGTCATGTCGAATACAAGCACAGCCTCCGGCAGCTTTACCGCGCCGCAGGTGTGGCCGGCCTCGTCATGCTGATTGCCGGCGATGTCGGCTCTGGCGTCGAGGATATCCTGACACAGGGCGGCGGTCTGCTTGCATTGTCCTATTCACGCAGTGCCGAGGCCGAGGCCGACCGGCGCTCGGTGGAACTGATGCGCAAGGCCGGCATGGATCCTGTTGCGATCGCCCGTTTTTTCGATCTTCTGGAAACCAAGCTCGGTGATCATTCCCGCACCAGCATGCTCTCAACCCATCCAGGCACGCCTGAGCGCAAGCAGGCCATCCTCGACTATAATGAGATCCTGCAACCGGATTGACGTCGCGGCAAATGGCCTCATAAGCTGATTGCGAATTTCATATTTTGGAATTGTTCAAAACTAGCAAACCGCCTATATAGGTCTGAACAGCACGAGTCAGGAGATCGGCATGCGGTTGACGAAGCAGACCAACTATGCGGTTCGCATGTTGATGTATTGTGCTGCCAATGAAGGGCAGCTGAGCCGGATTCCGGAAATTGCCAAGGCTTACGGCGTTTCCGAACTCTTTCTTTTCAAGATCCTTCAGCCGCTGAACAAGGCAGGTCTGGTCGAAACCGTGCGCGGCCGCAACGGCGGCGTGCGCTTGGGCAAGCCGGCGGCCGACATCACCCTCTTCGACGTGGTGCGGGTAACGGAAGACAGTTTCGCCATGGCCGAATGCTTCGAGGATGACGGCATGGTCGAGTGCCCGCTGGTCGACAGCTGCGGCCTGAATTCGGCGCTGCGCAAGGCGCTCAACGCCTTCTTTGCCGTGCTATCGGAATATACCATCGACGATCTCGTCAAGGCGCGTCCGCAGATCAATTTCCTTCTTGGACTGACCGGCGAGCAGGAATACCGCAAGCCCGCGATCGTCGTCCCGGCCGCCTGAATTCACAGCAGAACAGACTTTTAAAACCGCGGTTGCCCGGGCAGCCGCGGTTTTTGTTTGCGGCGTTTTCGCCGGGCTCGGGGATGCGTGAAATTGTCATAATGCGCAGCTGAGGGGGCACAATATCCAAAATGCGACGAAATTCCGCTGGTTTTTATCCGAATATTTCTAATTGAGGCTGATTTTTGACCGAAAATTTCTAAAATTGTCCATCTGGAAAAATTTTCTCCGTAGCCCGTTGCTTTCAGTAGATAAATGTCGTTCCATCGACCGTCGATCGGGATGCCTATCTGCGGTCTCCAGACATCAAAAAAGAACAACCGGGAAACAATACTATGAAAAAGATCTCTGTCATGCTGGCAGCGACGGCCCTGATTTCGGTCATGGCGACGTCGGCCTGGTCCAAGACCCTTGTCTATTGCTCCGAGGGCTCGCCGGAAGGCTTTGACCCGAGCCTCTACACGGCAGGGACGACCTTCGACGCGTCGTCGCGCACCGTCTACAGCCGCCTCGTCGAATTCAAGCATGGCGGCACCGAGATCGAACCCGGTCTGGCCGATAGCTGGAGCGTTTCGGACGATGGCAAGGAATACACCTTCAAGCTTCATCCCGGCGTCAAGTTCCAGACCACCGACTTCTTTACGCCGACGCGCGATTTCAACGCCGATGACGTCGTGTTCTCCTTGGAGCGCCAGCTGAAGTCCGACAATCCGTGGAATAAGTATGTCGAAGGCGGTTCCTATGAATACGCCGCCGGCATGGGCTTCCCGGAGCTGATCAAGTCGGTCGAGAAGGTCGACGACCTCACGGTCAAGTTCACGCTCAACCACCCGGAAGCGCCGTTCCTGGCCGACCTCGCCATGGATTTCGCCTCGATCGTCTCCAAGGAATATGCCGACAAGCTCGCGGCCGACGGCAAGATGTCGCAGCTCAACCAGCAGCCGCTCGGCACCGGCCCCTTCACCTTCGTCGCCTATCAGCCGGATGCCGTCATCCGCTACAAGGCGAACGAAACCTATTTCAAGGGCAAGGAAAAGATCGACGATCTGGTTTTCGCCATCACCTCTGACGCCGCCGTCCGTGCTCAGAAGCTGAAGGCCGGCGAATGCCACCTGATCCCCTATCCGAATGCCGCCGACGTTGCCGAACTGAAGAAGGATGAGAACCTGACGGTCCTCGAGCAGCCCGGTCTCAACGTCAGCTATCTCGCCTACAACACGCAGATGGCTCCCTTCGATAAGCCGGAGGTTCGCCGCGCGCTCAACATGGCGATCAACAAGCAGGCGATCGTCGACGCCGTTTTCCAGGGTGCGGCCACCGTTGCCAAGAACCCGATCCCGCCGACGATGTGGTCCTATAACGATGCTGTCGAGGACGACAAGTACGATCCGGACGCCGCCAAGAAGGCGCTCGCCGATGCCGGGGTCAAGGATCTCAGCATGAAGGTCTGGGCGATGCCGGTGTCGCGTCCCTACATGCTGAACGCGCGCCGTGCCGCCGAACTGATCCAGGCCGACTTCGCCAAGGTCGGGGTCAAGGTCGAGATCGTTACCCATGAATGGGCCGAATATTTGAAGCTCTCTTCCGACGTGAAGCGCGACGGCGCCGTCATCCTCGGCTGGACCGGCGACAACGGCGACCCTGACAACTTCATGGATACGCTGCTCGGTTGCGATGCCGTCGGCGGCAACAATCGCGCCCAGTGGTGCAACAAGGAATATGACGACCTGATGACCAAGGCCAAACTGACCGCCGATGTCGGCGAGCGCACCAAGGCCTATGAGCAGGCGCAGCTGATCTTCAAGAAGGAAGCCCCGTGGGCGACCCTCGATCACTCGCTCGTCTTCGTTCCGATGAGCAAGAAGGTCTCCGGCTTCCATATGGACCCGCTCGGCATTCACCGCTTCGACGGCGTCGACGTATCCGAATAACAAGAATAATGTAAGAATGCCCGGCAGAGCTGGGCGCAGCCGGCGGTCAGGCACCCCCTGACCGCCGGAAACTATTGGACATCTGCCATGTTGCGTTTTTTCATCGGCCGCCTTGCGGTGCTGATCCCGACATTCCTCGGCGTTTCCCTCATTGCCTTCTCGTTCATCCGCCTGCTCCCCGGCGATCCCGTCATGCTTCTGTCCGGTGAACGTGTCATGGCGCCGGAACGGCACGCCCAGATCATGCACGATCTCGGTTTCGACCGGCCCATGTATGTGCAGTATTTCGATTATCTCGGTAAGGTGTTGCAGGGCGATCTCGGAACCTCGATCGTCACCAAGCGGCCCGTTCTCGGCGAATTCCTGACGCTGTTTCCGGCGACACTCGAACTTTCCTTCTGTGCCATCTTGCTCGCCGTCTGTCTTGGCGTGCCCGCCGGCATCTTTGCCGCCGTCAAGCGAGGCACCTGGTTCGATCAGAGCGTGATGGGTATCGCCCTGATCGGCTATTCCATGCCGATTTTCTGGTGGGGCCTGCTGCTGATCATTTTCTTCTCCGGCTACCTCGGCTGGACGCCTGTATCCGGCCGCATCTCGCTAATGTATTTCTTCAAACCGGTCACCGGCTTCATGCTGATCGACAGCCTGCTGTCGGGCCAGAAGGGGGCGTTTTCCTCGGCTGTCAGCTATCTCATCCTTCCGACAATCGTGCTGGCCACCATCCCGCTTGCCGTCATCGCCCGCCAGACGCGCTCGGCGATGCTCGAGGTTCTGGGCGAGGACTACGTCCGCACGGCTCGCTCGAAAGGTTTAAAGCCGTTGCGCGTCGTCGGCGTGCATGCGCTGCGCAACGCGATGATCCCCGTCATCACCACGATCGGCCTGCAGATCGGCGTTCTTCTTGCTGGCGCCATCCTCACCGAGACGATCTTCTCCTGGCCGGGCATCGGCAAATGGATGGTCGATTCGGTGTTTAAGCGCGATTACGCCGTGGTCCAGGGCGGCCTTCTGCTGATCGCCGGCGTCATCATGCTGGTCAATCTGATTGTTGATGTCCTTTACGGCTTCATCAATCCGCGCATTCGTTACTAGGAGCGGTCCATGAGCACGGTCACCGTCAAAACCGGCCAGCCATCCGCCGCTGCGGAGTTCTGGCACTATTTCTCCCGCAACAAGGGCGCCGTCATCGGCCTCGTCATTTTCATCATTATCCTGGTCGTCGCAATCTTCGCGCCGATCTTTGCGCCGCATGCGCCGAACGAGCAGAACCGCGAGGCGCTGCTCGCCGTGCCGGCCTGGATGGAAGCCGGCACCATCTCCTTCCCGCTCGGAACCGACGCTGTCGGCCGCGATATCCTGTCGCGCCTGATCTACGGCGCACGCTTCTCGCTCTTCATCGGCGTCGTCGTCGTTACGCTTTCGGTCATCTGCGGCGTTCTGATCGGCCTGGTGGCCGGCTATTTCCGCGGCAAGATCGATACGGCGATCATGCGCCTGATGGATATCATCTTGGCCTTCCCGTCGTTGCTGCTTGCTCTCGTGCTGGTGGCCGTGCTGGGGCCGGGCCTGACCAACGCGATGATTGCGATTTCGTTGGTCAACCAGCCGCATTTCGTGCGGTTGACGCGCGCCTCTGTTATTTCAGAGCGCGAGAAGGAATATGTCATTGCCTCGCGTGTCGCCGGTGCCGGCACCCTGCGCCTGATGTTCAAGACGATCCTGCCGAACTGTCTTGGGCCGCTGATTGTCCAGGCGACGCTCGCCTTCTCGGCGGCGATCCTTGATGCCGCCGCCCTCGGCTTTCTCGGCATGGGCGCCCAGCCGCCGACACCCGAATGGGGAACCATGCTCGCCGAATCCCGTGAGTTCATCTCGCGCGCCTGGTGGGTCGTAACATTCCCGGGTCTTGCAATCCTCATCACCGTTCTTGCCATCAACCTGATGGGTGACGGCCTGCGCGATGCGCTTGACCCCAAGCTGAAGAGGTCGTGATGCCACTTCTCGAAATCGAAAACCTGACTGTCGAATTCCAGACCTCTTCCGGTCTCTTCCGCGCCGTCGACCGCGTCTCGCTCGCCTGCGACAAGGGTGAAATCCTCTCCGTCGTTGGCGAATCCGGCTCGGGCAAATCCGTTGCCATGCTGGCCCTGATGGGGCTTTTGCCCTGGACGGCGAAGATCACCGCCGACCGTATGCAGTTCGATGGCCAGGATCTGCGCGGCATTTCCGGCCGCCAGCGTCGCAGGATCGTCGGCAAGGACATGGCGATGATCTTCCAGGAGCCGATGTCGAGCCTTAACCCGTGCTTCACGGTCGGCTTCCAGCTGGGCGAGACCCTGCGCTTCCACATGGGCCTCAATAGGAAGGAGCGTCGCCAACGCTCGATCGAGCTCTTGAACCTGGTCGGAATTCCGGCACCGGAGGATCGGCTGTCGAACTTCCCGCACCAGATGTCGGGCGGCATGAGCCAGCGCGTGATGATCGCCATGGCGCTCGCCTGCAATCCGAAGCTCTTGATCGCCGACGAGCCGACGACCGCGCTCGACGTGACGATCCAGGCGCAAATCCTCGATCTGCTTGTGCGTCTGCAGAAGGAGCACGGCATGGCGCTGGTGCTGATCACCCACGATATGGGTGTCGTTGCCGAAACCGCCGAACGCGTGCAGGTGCAATATGCCGGCCAGAAGGTCGAGGAGCAGCCGGTGAAGGCGCTGTTCCGCGATCCGCACCATCCCTATACCGCTGCCCTGCTCGCCGCGCTTCCGGAGCGCGCCAAAGTCGGCCAGCGTCTTCCCTCGATCGCGGGTGTCGTTCCCGGCCAGCATGGCCGCCCGGCAGGCTGTCTGTTCGCGCCGCGCTGCGGCTATGCCACGGTCGAATGCGATCGCGGTGTTGTGCGCCAGGGGCCGGAGCTCGGGCTGGCGCTGTGCAACTATCCATTGAAAGACGGCAAGCCGCTCGGGCATCCCGGCGTCATGGTCAATGAAACTGCAGGAGACCTGGTATGACCGGCGCTGTTCTCGAGGGCAGGGATCTCGCCCGCTTCTACACCGTCAACCGCGGTCTCTTCAAAGCCGACGCCACCGTCAAGGCGCTGAACGGCGTCAGCTTCAGCCTCCATTCCGGCAAGACGCTCGCCGTCGTCGGCGAATCCGGCTGTGGCAAGTCGACACTCGCCCGCCTCGTCACCATGATCGAGGACCCGACGGCCGGGGAACTGCTGATCGACGGCAAGCCTGCGCGCATCGGTGACCGCAGCCTGCGCAGCCAGGTGCAGATCGTTTTCCAGAACCCTTACGGCTCGCTCAACCCGCGCCAGAAGGTCGGCGCGATCCTCGAAGAGCCGCTGAAGATCAACACCGATCTCAACGCCGCCGCCCGCCGCCGCAAGGTGGAGGAGATGATGGCCCGTGTCGGCCTGCGTCCGGAACACCATGGCCGTTATCCCCATATGTTTTCCGGCGGCCAGCGCCAGCGCATCGCCATCGCCCGCGCCCTGATGCTGCGGCCGAAGGTGCTGGTGCTCGACGAACCGGTTTCGGCTCTCGACCTGTCGATCCAGGCGCAGGTGCTGAACCTGTTGATGGACCTGCAGAAGGAGATGGGCCTTGCCTATCTCTTCATCTCGCACGGCCTCTCCGTCGTCCACCACATCGCCGACGAGGTGATGGTGATGTATCTCGGCCGTCCCGTCGAAACCGGTCCCGCCGCCGAGGTCTTCGCCCGGCCGCGCCATCCCTATACGGCAGCCTTGCTGTCGGCGACACCGATCGCCGACCCCGAGCGCGCCAAGAACCGCATCCGGCTGCAAGGCGAGCTGCCGTCGCCGCTGAAGCCCCCGTCCGGCTGTCACTTCAATCCGCGCTGCTGGAAGGCGCAGGACTATTGCCGTCAGGTTTCTCCCGAACTAAGTGGAGAAGGTGCGCAAAAATATGCCTGTCACTTCCCACTCGATTGAGCGGGAAGCCGGAGTCTCGGAGGGATCATGCCGGAAGAGCGGTTGAACGAGCCCCATGCAATTATCGTCATGGGGGTCAGCGGCTGTGGCAAATCCTCCGTCGGCGAAACGCTCGCGGAAGCCCTGCACCTCGCCTTCGTCGAAGGCGATGCGCTGCATCCGACCGCCAATGTCGAGAAGATGTCGAAAGGTATTCCGCTGACCGATGAGGACAGGATGCCCTGGCTCGACCGCATCGGCGAAGACATCAAGGCCTCGTTGGAGAAAGGCGAGGGCATCATCGTCTCCTGCTCGGCGCTGAAGCGCATCTATCGCGACAGGCTGCGGGCTGCGGCCGGCGGCAACCTGTTCTTCGTTTACCTCGAAGGCTCCAAGGCCTTGCTGACCAAACGGATGGGTGAGCGCAAGGGTCATTTCATGCCGGTCTCGCTGCTCGAAAGCCAGCTGGCGACGCTGGAAGTGCCGACAGGCGAGGCGGGCGTCGTCACCGTCGATATTGACGACACGGTGGAAGGCATCGCGGCGACGGCCCTGAAAGGGCTTGCCGCTCTCGGCGTCACGGGTTGAAACGCTGCGGCGAATAGGCCGCAATATCGATGAACGGTTTTTCGCCGGTGATGAGCTCGGCCAGCACGCGGCCGGTCACCGGCCCGAGCGTCAGCCCGTGATGGGCATGGCCGAAGGCGAACCACAGGCCCTGATGGCGCGGCGCCTTGCCGATGACAGGCATCATGTCGGGCGTACACGGCCGCGCGCCCATCCACGGTTCGGGATCGAGCCTGTCGCCGAGCGGGAAGATCGTGCGGGCCACGGCTTCGGCCCGGTCGAGCTGGACCGGTGTCTTCGGCGCGTCGAGCGTTGCGAACTCCGCTCCCGTCGTCAGCCGGATACCGCGGCGCATCGGCGCCAGGAGATAGCCGCGTTCGGCATCGAGCATCCAGTTGTTAAGCACGGCATTGCCTTTAGCGGCATAATGCATGTGATAGCCGCGCTTGACGCCGAGTGGGAAGAAATAGCCGAGCCGGCGCGTTGCGACAGCCGCCCACGGCCCGAGCGCGAGGACTGCATCGTCCGCTTCGAGCGGGCCTTCCCCGGTCATGATCTTCCAGCCGGCGCCGAACTGGCCGAGCGAGGCGGCGTCACCGGTGACGAAGCGGCCGCCGAGGCTCTCGAAATAGCGGCGATAGGCCGCTGTCAGCGCATGCGGATCGAGCACCGACCAGGGATCGCGCCAGCGGATACCGCCGGCGAAACGGACGGTAATATCGGGTTCGATGCGGGCGATATCGGCGGACGTGAGGCTGTCATAGGTCACGCCGAATTCGCTCTGCCAAAGGGCGGCCTCGGCGAGCGCCTCGTCGCGCGTCGCCTCGGTCCGGAAGATCTTAATCCAGCCGTCCTTGCGGATCAGCGCCTGCGCCTGCGAGGCCTCGATCAGGTCCTTGTGCTCGGCAACAGAGTTTTCGATCAGCGGCGCATAGGCCCGTGTGATGACCGCGTGGCGCCGGGCATTCGAGTTCCACCAGTAACGGGCAAGAAAGGCGAGCTGGCTTGGCAAGGCACTGAGATGATAATGGGCATCGATTTCGTTGTTGAGTGCATAACGCAGCAACAGGCCGAGTTGCTGGGGAAAGCCGTAGGGCGCGACGCCTTCGCGCTGGATCAGGCCGGCATTGCCGAAGGAGGTTTCGCTGCCCGGATCCTTCCGATCGATCAGCGTCACCTGCCGGCCGCGCCGCTGAAGATGAATAGCCGTTGACACCCCGACGATACCGGCGCCGAGCACGATTGCGTTCTTGGTCATTCCCCTGCATTCCGCTTTGTCATCGGTTGAAAATGCCCCCGCCGATCCCACGGCGCAAACGAAAAATCGCATTCATTTCAAAATCATTGCGCTTTCCAGTGCGGCATTTTCGGCCTTGATGCGCACATGCAGGATTGCGGCGTTGAAAAGCGAAAAGACGACCGCGTAGACCGGCAGACCGAAGGCGAGGGGAAGGGTGGCGATCTCGCCGATGACGATCGCATAGTTCGGATGCCGCAGGAAACGATAGGGGCCGGAGCTGACGAGCGGCGCTCCCCGCAGGATGACGATGCGTGTCGTCCAGCGGTCCTTCAGCGTCGCCAGCACCCAGAGCCGTAACGCCTGCAGTCCCATGAAAACCAGGAACCAGAAGAGCTGGACGGGCCTGCCCGGTGCCAGGAGCCAGAGGCCGATGATCCAGGCGGCATGTATTGCCACCATGACGGGATAGTGCTCCGGGGCAACTTCCCGGCCGCCTCGGGCGAGAAGGGCGGCGGTGTTGCGCCGGGCGATGACGAGCTCTCCCAGCCGCTGCAGCGTTACGAAGGCAAGCAGCGCGATCGACGGCCACATCATGCCGTTCTCTTGAGCGTCACGCAGCTCGCCGAAAAGCCCGGTCCCATGGCGATCATCGCGGCGCGCTCCGGCAATCCGGCGCGGATCGCCCGCTCCAGCACGAAGAGAACGGTCGGCGACGACATATTGCCGTAGTCGGCAAGCACGCCGCGCTCGTGATCAAGCGTACCCGGTGTCAACGAAAGCGCGCTTTCCATCGCCGCCAGCACTTTCGTGCCGCCGGGATGGCAGATGAAGCGGTCGATATCGTCTAGTGCCAGCCCGTTTCGCGCGAGAATGGCCGTCACCGCCGGGCCGAGCTCCTGCTCGGCAAAAGGCGGCAGGGCTTGCGCCAGCACGATGCCGAAGCCGCCGTCGTCGATCTTCCAGCCCATGATATCGAGCGTGTCGGAAAAGAGATGCTCGCCGGTCGATTCCACTTCCGCCAGCCCGCCGTCGCCCGATCGCAACACGCAGGCGGCGGCGCCGTCGCCGAACAGCGCCGTCGCGATGATGTTCGGCCGCGTCAGCTCATCGAGGCGGAAGGCCAGCGTGCAAAGCTCGATCGAGACGAACAGCACGACGGCGCCCGGCCGGCTCCGCGCCAGATGCGCGGCGATGGCAAAACCCGACACGCCGGCCGCACAGCCGAGCCCGAAGACCGGCACCCGCTCGATATCGGCCCTGAAACCCATCCGGCGGGCCATCTGCGCATCGATGCTCGGGGTCGTAAAACCGGTCGAGGAGACCGTCACCACACAATCGACATCGCCGGCCTCAAGCCCGGCCTGCTGAAGGGCTGAGCTCGCGGTCTCGACGAAGAGCCCGCCTGCCACCTCCGCATAGGCCTGCATCCGGTCCTGCCAGCCATGGGCTTCGTCGAACCAGGCAAGCGGGCGCGCGGCATGGCGCTTTTGGATGCCAGCACTGTCGAAGACACGGGCAAGATGGCGAAAGTCCTCGAAACGGTCGGCAAACAGCCGGGCGGAGGCTTCGAGCGCTTGCTTCTGGAGAATGACATGTTCGGGTGCGGCGACGGCGAGGCTGACGAGTTTTACAGTATCGGTCACGGAATTCTCCTTGTCGTTCCCGGCGCAACGCTGAGAACACCCGGTCCCGGTGATTTATTCGGCGTCGGTGGCTTCACGAAGCCGTTATGGAGAAAATAGGAGGCCGGCGAATAAAGTCCGGGGCAGCGGTGTTTTCTCCTCGCAACGTCACTTTCGAGGAGTTTCCGATGACGATCATGACAGCCCGTTTTGCTTCCATCCTTCTCAGCGGCTGCCTTGCCGCTTCCCTTTTCTCCGGCCCTGTCTTTGCGGTCGGCGATGACAACAGCACGATGCCGACCTGCAAGAAGGGCGAGATCTACGACCAGAAGACCAGGAAATGCGTCAAGCAGCAGGGCGCCAATGTCTCGGATGAGAACCGCACCGATTATGCCTATTCGCTGGCCAAGGCCGGCCGTTATGAGGAGGCGCTTGCCATGCTCGATACGGTCAAGGACCAGAACAGCGCCGAAGTGCTGAATTATCGCGGTTATGCCACCCGTAGGCTCGGCCGCACCGACGAAGGCATCTCCTATTACCTTCAATCGGTGAAGATGGACCCGCAATATGCCAAGGTGCGCGAATATCTCGGCGAAGCCTATGTCATCAAGGGCCGGCTCGATCTCGCCAAGGAGCAGTTGAGGGCCATCAAGGCGATCTGCGGCACGGCCTGCGAGGAGTATCAGGATCTGAACGCGGCCATCCTCGATCCGTCGAAGATCTGATTGCCGGCATGGGCGGGAAGACGGAACCAGAAAGGCATGTGAGAATGTCGGTCGCGCGCGCCTCATTTCCTGCCTATAGTCGCGCAAGAACGGAATCGCCGGTTCATCCGGCGGTCCCGAAAAATACAGGATCGTCGGAGGCGGCCATCGCCAGCGCAGCGGATATCAGGAGCGGCCTGACGGAAAATCTGGCAAGGCTCTGGCGTTATGGTCTTGTTCTCTCGCATCAGCGCGATGTCGCCGACGACCTGGTGCAGGCAACCTGCCTTCGCGCGCTGGAGCGCGCCGATCAATTCGTCCCCGGCACCCGGCTCGACCGCTGGCTGTTTTCGATCCTGCATTCGATCTGGCTGAACGAAATCCGCTCGCGCCGGGTGCGCCAGGGCCAGGGCTTCGTCGATGCGGGGAACGCGCTGATCTTCGACGGCGCGCATGATACCGAGACGCATGTGATGGCGGGGCAGGTGCTGAAACGGGTGAATGCCCTGCCCGAGGCGCAGAGAACGGTGGTTTTCCTCGCCTATGTCGAAGGACTTTCCTATCGCGAGGTTGCAGGCATACTGGATATCCCGATCGGCACCGTGATGAGCCGGCTGGCGGCAGCCCGCGCCAAGCTCTCCGGCGAAGAGCGGGAAGGGGGACGGCAATGAATACGAAATACACCACTCCCTCCGACGAGGAACTGACCGCCTTCATCGATGGCGAACTGACGGCCGAAGATGCCGTCCGCATCGAGGCCATTGTGAAGGAAGACGAGCGCGTTGCCGAACGACTGGAGTTGCTGGCGCGCGCCAGCCTGCCGTTCGAGCAGGCCTTTGCGTCGCTGCTGCAGGAAGCGCCGCGCGAAAAACTGGAAAGAATGCTCGAAGCCATCCCTGCGCGGGAGGATGCAAAAGCCGCCTCGGCGCCCGCTGCCAGCCGCCGCCGCTTCCTCGCCGCGCTCGCCGCTTCGCTCGTCGCCGGCATCGCCATCGATCGCGCCGTCCTCGGTCTTGGCAGAGGCTTTTCGACAAAGGACGAAAGCAGCGAGTGGCGCGCCGTGGTCGCCGAGTATATCTCGCTCTATACCGCGGAAACGCTGGCCGGCCCGACGCCGGCCAGGGAGTCTCAGGCTGCCCAGCTCGCCCCCCTCGACGACAAACTCGGCCTATCGCTCTCTCCCGAAGCCGTTTCGCTTCCGGGCGTCGATTTCAAACGCGCTCTGCTGCTGCAATATGACGGCAAACCGCTCGCCCAGATCGGCTATCTCGACCCTGAAACCGGGCCCATGGCGCTTTGCATCGTCCGGTCCGATGCCGGCCCCAAAGCGCCGGACCTCGAAAGCCGCAAAGGCATGAACGTCGTCTACTGGTCGAACGGGAGGCACGCCTTCATGCTGATCGGCCATGCGGCGGCCGACAGGATGGCAGCGATTGCTGATGGGCTGCGCGGCAGGGTGGCTGCCTGACCAGCGATTGGCCCTGCGTCAAACCTGACTTGATGCGCCTGCTATCGATTTCGGGTGAGGAACTGGCCGAGGCGGTTCACAAGCTTCGATGCCCAGAATAGAGGGGTTGAGACCCTGAAGCCGTGGTCGGCAAGCGCGCGCAACACTTCCTTGTTCTGACGCGATATGTTCTGGACGTTTTTGTTTGTGGCGCCCCCCAAGCGCATCCTGACCAACACGTGGGGGATATAAATGGTTCTGATGCGCGCGACTTCCAAGAATCGCATCATAAGCTCGACGTCGGCTGCCAATCGATAGCGCAGATCAAACGTCCCAAACCGGTCATAGATGCGACGCCGGACGTAGAATGTCGGATGCGGCGGGCACCAACCGCGTCCAAAGGAACCGGGTTCGAACGCACAGGATTTCCAATAGCGGACTTTGCGATCGGTATTCTGGTTGGAAACATAGATGAGATCGCCGTAGCAGCCGTCATATGCCTCGTCTTCCAGCGCGGCGGCCACGGTATCGAGAGAGACGCTGCTCTCGAAGGTGTCATCCGCATTCAAGAAGCCGATAATGTCGCCGCTCGCAAGACCAATCCCCTTGTTCATGGCCTCATAGATGCCACCGTCTCGTCCCGAAAGTACGCGGCGGTTCTCCGCCGGCGCCGAAGCGATGATCGCGAGTGTGGAATCGCTCGAGCCACCGTCGATGATGATGTGCTCGAAATTGCGGTAGCTCTGAGCGTCGATGGATCGCAACGTATCGGCAATGGTCCGCTCGGCGTTCCAGCAAACAGTGATGAGGCTTATCCGGGGAGGGCGTGGATCGGCAGTGTCTGCAGCCATTTTGACGGGTGTCTTGCTCACATTCTAAGGGGCGAAATCGCCAACCCGTAGCAGACGGAATGGCGGCGTCGCAATCCAGTACTGCAGATTATCTTCGACCAATGCTGGATTGATGCGCGATTAGGCTGTTTCCCGTCTCGGTAAGTGCATTGCATGCCGATCGATCTATCTGTAGTGAGCAGTGTCAAACAGCGATCACCATCACGATGGCTCGTGGGTGCGCGCGATTTACCAGTTGCAGGAGGTCTCTTGTCTTCGAAGAATAAGCTGCGCAAAGGTATATTGCTCGCCGGTGGCTCAGGCACTCGGCTCCATCCCGCGACCCTCGCCATTTCGAAGCAACTCCTTCCGGTTTTTGACAAGCCGATGATCTACTATCCGCTGTCAACGCTGATGCTTGCAGGTATCCGGGATATCCTGATTATCTCGACGCCTCAGGACACCCCACGGTTTGAACAGCTGCTGGGTGATGGCGCCCAATGGGGATTGAATCTTCAATATGCCGTGCAGGCCGCGCCAGACGGAATTCCCCAGGCATTCTCGATCGGCAGCGAATTCATCGGGCGAGAGGCAACCGCCCTCGTGCTGGGAGACAATATCTTTTACGGAAACCTCCTGACCCACGATTTATCCGCGGCCTGCGCGAGATCGGACGAAGCGACGATCTTCGCATATAAAGTCCACGATCCCGAACGGTATGGGGTGGTGGAATTTGACGGTCAGGGCAAAGTCCTCAGCCTGGAGGAAAAGCCATCCAGGCCCCGCTCTTCATATGCGGTGACGGGTTTATATTTCTACGACAATGACGTGGTTGACATTGCTGCCGGTTTGAAGCCATCGCCGCGCGGTGAAACCGAAATTACCGATATCAATCGGCATTATTTGTCGGCCGGCAGGCTGAACGTTGCCGTCCTCGGAAGAGGGCACGCCTGGCTTGATACGGGGACGCACGATTCACTCCTTGAAGCCAGCCAGTTCATTGCCACCATAGAGCGGCGCCAGGGACTGAAGATTGCCTGCCCCGAAGAAATCGCCTTTCATTTGGAATACATCGATGCCGAGCAGTTGCTAAGGCTGGCCGCTCCACTTGAAAAGAGCTCTTACGGTCGATACCTCATCAGCCTGGTGAGGGAACCAGCTCCGCATTTCCCGCCCGGCTGAACCCGCAAAACTGGAAAACCAATATTGTCTGCTTTTACCCTGCTTACGTTAAAGACGATGTCCGACGCACGAGGCGTGCTGACCGTCATGGACGGAATATTGCCATTTCCGGTCGTCCGGAGCTTCTGGATCTATGGTGCCGACGGATATACACGCGGCGGCCATCGTCATCACCGGACCCGGCAGGCGTTGGTGGCGATTTCGGGAAGCGTGATGGTTTTGATGGACGATGGAAAAGCCAGGGAAGAGATCACCTTGTCGTCACCGGACCAGTGCCTGCTGGTAGAGCCAAGGGACTGGCACGAAATGACCTTCGGTCCCGGTTCGATCCTGCTCGTTTTTGCCTCTCACGGGTACGATAAGGACGACTACATCGACACCCCCTATGAACGGCCCTGAGATGATTGAGTATGAAAGCCTTGCGCAGGCCAACCGCGCGCTGATGGAAGAGTTGGAGGCGGTTGCATCCCGCGTCATTCGCTCCGGTTGGTACATACTTGGGAATGAGGTCTCCTCATTCGAAGCTGAATTCGCTGCCTTTGCCGAAAGCAAACATTGCATCAGCGTGGCCAATGGCCTGGATGCGCTGATCCTGTCGATCGAAGCGCTCGACCTGGCGAAGGGCAGCGAAATAATGGTTGCCTCCAACACCTATATAGCCACCATACTGGCAATTCTTCGCGCCGGCCACAAACCCGTTCTGGTAGAGCCGGAACGCGAAACGTTCGACATTGATCCGGAGCGCCTTCCCGCGGCGCTGACACGCAACACGCGGGCAATATGTGTGACGCATCTTTTCGGCAAGGCCTGCCGGATGACGGAGATTACAGCATTTGCGCGCGAGCATGGCTTGCAGGTGATCGAGGATTGCGCCCAGTCTCACGGCGCACGCTATGACGGCAAGCTGACGGGGACCTTTGGAATTGCCGGCTGCTTCAGTTTCTATCCGACCAAGAACCTTGGTGCTCTGGGAGATGCCGGCGCGATCGTCACGGACGATGATGCGTTCGCCGATCGCCTCAGGCATATGCGCAATTATGGTTCGAAGAAAAAGTACGAAAACGTCTATGTCGGCGTGAATTCCAGGCTTGATGAAATGCAGGCGGCATTCCTGCGGGTCAAACTGCGGCACCTCGAGCAGGTAACTGCACATAAGCGGGCATTGGCCGATATCTATTTTGCCAACCTGCCGAAATGGCTCGCGCAACCGCTTCGTCGATCTGCCGAGTACGACGTATTTCATATTTTCGGGATACGTCACCCGGCCCGCGACGAATTGCGCCAATGGCTGCTCGATAACGGAGTCAAGACCGAGGTGCATTATCCGATACCGCCGCATCGGCAGAAGGCGATGCAAGGCATTCTTTCCGGCGATTATCCGATTGCCGATGAACTGCATGCCACCGAGCTCAGCCTGCCTATATCGGCGGGGCATAGCAACGACGAAATCGAGCGCGTCTGCAGGTTGCTTGCCACGCTCCCGGAAAAGCTGAAGTTGGCGGCATGACAGAGCACCTGAAGCGATCGGCCTCCGCACACGAGGAAGATTGGGATATCATTATCAAGCCATCGAAGGGCAGCGCGCCGGATCTTAGGCTTGTCTGGCGCTATCGCGATCTCATCTGGATGTTCTTCAAGCGGGATTTCACGACATTCTACAAGCAAACCGTTTTGGGGCCGGCCTGGTACATCATTCAACCGTCATTGACGGCCATGACCTATTATGTCGTGTTCGGAAAGATAGCCAATCTTTCCACGGATGGCCTTCCGCCTTTCTTGTTCTACATGTCGGGCACGATCATCTGGAGTTACTTTGCTGCGTGCCTGACCAATAATTCCGAAGTATTCTCCAAGAATGCCAATCTTTTCGGAAAGGTTTATTTCCCCAGGCTTGTGGTGCCGCTATCCGTCGCGATGAGCGGCCTTGTTGCGTTTGCGATCCAGTTCCTGCTGTTGCTGATAGTCGCCTTCGGCATCAAGTTCGCGTATCCCGACCTGGCATTGAGCTATCGGTTTCTGTTTTTGACGCCACTGATATTGCTCTACATTGCGGTGCTGGGTGTGGGCGCCGGGCTCGTCGTGTCTGCCCTCACGGTTCGTTTCCGCGATCTCGTCTACGCCGTCGGATTTATGACGCAGCTCTGGATGTATGCGACTCCGATCGTATATCCATTCAGCCAAATCCCTGAACGATATCATTGGTTCTATTATCTTAATCCAATGACGATGCCGGTTCAGACCTTTCGCTGGGCGCTATTTGACGTTTCTGCTTTGCCGGTCGGTCTCTATTTTGCCAATCTGGCAGTGACCGTTGCGATCACCTTTTGCGGCCTGGCACTTTTCTCGCGTGCGGAAGCCAACGCGATGGATACTGTCTGATGAACGATGTCGTTATTCGAGCTGAGCATGTCAGCAAGCTATATCGTCTCGGCGTGATCAATCACGGCACTCTTTATCGTGATCTTCAGAGTTGGTGGGCGAAGTGGCGCAATCTTCCCGACCCGAATGTTTCGGTATCAGACTTTACGTCTGACCGGGGCAGACAGGCGCGGCTGAAGGGCGACATCTTCTATGCGCTTGATGATGTTTCCTTCGAGGTCGGGCACGGCGAGATCGTCGGAATTATCGGCAGGAACGGCGCCGGAAAATCCACGCTGCTGAAGGTAATGTCACGTATCACCATGCCCAACTCGGGTTTCATCGGTATACGGGGCAGAATCGCCAGCCTGCTTGAGGTTGGCACCGGATTTCATCCAGAGCTCACCGGTCGAGAGAACGTCTATCTCAACGGCGCCATCCTTGGCATGAGTCGTGCGGAGGTCAGATCTAAATTCGAGGAGATCGTCGAATTTGCCGAGATCGGTGAATTTATCGACACGCCGGTGAAGCGATATTCCTCTGGAATGTACGTTCGTCTGGCTTTCTCCGTCGCGGCGCATCTTGAGCCGGAAATTCTCCTGGTCGACGAGGTCCTGGCTGTCGGCGACGTCAACTTCCAGAACAAATGTATGGGCCGCATGCAGGAAGTGACGAAGGCTGGCCGAACGATCATCTTCGTCAGCCACAATATGACCGCGATAAGCAGCATCTGCCCGAAGTCGATCTTGATGGCCGATGGCAAGGTCGCGGCAATGGGCGATACTGCAGATGTGATAAAAGCCTATCTCGATCGCCCTGAATTCGGCGGCACGGCGACTTACGCGGTCAATCCCGAGGACGTCGATGGGAAGGCGGTCATATGCCGTGTCGCAGTCTTGAACGAGAAGGACGAGGTTTCGGGAACGCTGGAACTGTCGAAGGGATTCTCCGTCGAGGTCGAGTACGAGTTAAGGGAGCCTCTTTCCGGCCTTTCGGTCGGGATGCAGATCATGATGGAGGATGGCTATACCCCCCTCGTCAGCCTTTCCGATCCCGAGCTCGACATTGGGCGTTTGGAGACCCGGCCGGCCGGCTACTATAGAGCCCGCGTCAGGTTTCCCGGGTTTCTCCTCAACACGGGCACCTTCTACCTGCGACTCGGCATATCGAGCCGGTTCTCGATATATTCCGTCGCCGAGGGTATTCGGTTTGATGTGGAAGATAATGTCGGAATTATCCAGATGCTCGGTCAACAACGGAAGCCGTCGATTTCGGCGATACAATTGCCTTGGGAGGTTGAGAAGGTCTTCCAGCGCGATTCTGAAGGTGTTTTGAAATGAAGAAGGCGCTTGTCACCGGAGCAGATGGGTTCATCGGCTCTCATCTTGTGGAGACGCTGGTAAGATCGGGCGTGGAAGTCCGCGCACTCTGCCAGTACAATTCTTTTTCCAGCTGGGGCTGGCTCGATCAGTCCGAATACCGCGGCAAGTTCGAGGTGATCCTCGGAGACGTCCGCGATCCAGCCCAGATGCGCTCCGTCGCCAAAGGCGTCGACACGATCTTTCACCTTGCCGCCTTGATCGCAATTCCCTATTCCTACCAGGCTCCATCAAGCTATATCGATACCAATGTGCATGGGACGCTGAACGTCCTCCAAGGCGCCCTCGATGCCGGCGTCGGAAGAGTGATCCAGACCTCGACGAGCGAAGTCTACGGCACGGCGCGTTTTGTGCCGATCAGCGAAAGCCATCCGCTGCAGGCGCAGTCGCCCTATTCGGCGTCCAAAATCGGCGCCGATGCGATCGCTTACAGCTATCATTCGAGCTTCGATCTGCCGGTGACGATCGCACGGCCTTTCAACACGTACGGCCCGAGACAATCGGCGAGAGCAGTTATTCCCACGGTGATCTCACAGCTTCTGAGTGGACGGACGACGCTGAAACTTGGCGCGCTCTCACCCACGCGGGATTTCAACTTCGTTCAGGATACGTGTGACGGCTTTCTCGCCCTCGCTGCTTGCGACGAAGCCGTCGGGCAGACGGTCAATATCGGCTCCGGCGGCGAGATATCGATCGGCGATACCGTTCGGCTGATCGCCGACATCATCGGCGTCAGCGTGGAGATCGAATGCGACGAACAGCGGTTGCGTCCGGCAAATAGTGAAGTTGAACGCTTGTGCTGCGACAACAGCCTGATCAAGTCTCTGACGGGATTTTCGCCCCGCTACAGCTTGGAAGAAGGTCTGAAGGCCACTGTTGAATGGCTGCGCCAGCCGCAGAATCTGGCGAGATACAAGGCGGATATCTTCAATGTCTAGACGTGCGGTCATTCTGGCGGGCGGAATGGGAACGCGGCTGCGGCCTTACACCGTCGTGCTTCCAAAGCCGCTGATGCCGATCGGCGATTATCCCATTCTCGAGGTCATTATCCGTCAGCTGATAGCAGGTGGCTTTCAGCACATAACGCTTGCCGTCAACCATCAGGCCGAGCTGATCAAGGCGTTTTTCCAGGATGGCGACAAATGGGGCGTGCGCATCGATTATTCGCTCGAGGACGAGCCGCTTGGGACAATGGGACCGCTGCGGCTGATCAAGGATCTGCCGGAGAATTTCCTTGTCATGAACGGGGATATTCTCACGGACCTGAACTATGCCGATTTTCATGACGCGCATGTCCGCGACGGGAATATATTCACGATTTCGTCCAAGACACGCCAGCATCGCATCGATTACGGCGTTCTCGACACCGGCGAGAGCGGGCTGCTGACCGGCTTTCGAGAGAAGCCGACGGCCGAGTATAAGGTCAGCATGGGCGTCTATATGGTGTCGTCGGGGGCCGTCGAACACATACCGCAGCGGGGCGCCTACGGCTTTGACCAGTTGATGCTCGATCTTCTGGCGGCCGGAAAGCCGGCCACTGTTCGCGATTTTGCGGGCTATTGGCTCGATATCGGACGCCCTGACGATTATGCCTTGGCGATCGAGCAGTTCGAAACCATGCAGTCCAGGTTCTTGAATGGTTGATGCCATCGTCACCGGTGCTGGCGGCTTTCTCGGGAAGCGTCTGGTTGAGCGGCTTAAACAGGCCGGCGTCCATGTGCTTGCGCTTGACCGGACACATGGTGACATAAGCGAAGAGGGAATGTGGCAGGAGCTTCCCGCTGCCGGCACGCTGTTTCATCTGGCAGGCAGGACATTCGTTCCCGACAGTTGGGCGCAAGGCCCGAGCTTCATGGCCGCCAATGTTCTCGGTACGCAGCATGCTCTGAACTGGTGCAAGCGGCACAAGGCCAAGCTCGTATTCGCAAGCGCCTATGTATACGGAGTGCCGGAGCGACTGCCGATCCAGGAAAGCGATCCGGTCAGGCCGAATAACCCTTATGCGCTTTCCAAGCATCTTGCCGAACAACTCTGTGAGTTCGCTGCCACACATGAGCAAATACCGGTCGTGGTATTGCGCCTTTTCAATATATATGGGGATGGGCAGCGCCCGGAGTTCCTGATACCGACACTTCTGAACCGGATACGGGCGAAGCAGGACATAGAGGTCATGGACCTCAGTCCGCGGCGGGACTACGTCTTCGTTGACGATGTCCTGAGCGCCTTCGCCAAGGCCATGGACGTGCCGGAAGGTTACCACTGCATCAATATCGGCTCCGGCAGGTCGTATTCGGTGCAGGAAATAATCGATATCTTGCAAGAGGCCGCCGGCACTGCTCTACCTGTAGTGTCATCTTGCGCCGTTCGGCGGAATGAAATACCTGACGTGCGGGCCGATATTACAAGGGCTCGCGCTGTTCTTGGATGGCGGCCGGAATGGGATCTGCCGGCCGGAATCCGCGAACTGATGAAGGAGTCGTAAATTGAACGAGCGTTACGTTCCGATCAACAAAGGCAACTACTCGATGGACACGGACGAGCGCGAAGCCGCGTTCGATAGATACCGTGGCGAGGGTTGGGAAGCCGAATACGCGGATTACCGTCGCAAGTGGTCGGAATATGCCCTGAATCAGCAGGTTTCGGATTATCCGCTGCTGGTCGATCTCGAGTTGGCGTCGATCTGCAATCTGCGCTGCCCGATGTGCTATACGATCAGCGACGAGTTCAAGAAGAACGTCAACACCACCCGGATGGACTGGGACCTCTACTGCCGCATCATCGACGAGATCGGCGGCAAGGTTCCCGCCATCCGTCTGTCGCTGCGCGGCGAAGCCACCCTGCACAAGCGCTTCGCCGACTGCGTGCGCTATGCCAAGGACCACGGCATTAAGGAAGTCTCCACCCTCACGCACGGCTTCAAGCTCAACAGAGACTATTTCGCTCAGCTCGTCGACGCCGGCATCGACTGGATCACCGTCTCAATCGACGGCACCGGTGAGACCTACGAGAAGATACGCAAGCCGATCAAGTTCGAAGCCCTGCTCGACAAGATCAAGGACATAAAGAAGTACAAGGACGAGCGCGGCCTGCACCGTCCTGTTATCAAGGTGCAGGGCATCTGGCCGGCAATCCGGGAAAACCCTGATCTCTATTACGAGACCTTCGCGCCCCACGTGGATCTGGTCGCCTTCAATCCGCTGATCGATTACCTCGGCAATGATTCAGACATCGCCTATCTCGACAACTTCACTTGCCCGCAGCAATACCAGCGTTTGGTGATCGGTGCCGACGGCTTGGTCATGAAGTGCTCGAACGACGAAGAGAATCGCGAGGTTATCGGCGACGCGAACACCGAAACCGTGCATCAGATCTGGCACGGGGAAAAAATGAACGCCGTCCGTGCTCTGCACAAGGAACCGCAGGGCTTCCTGAAGAGCGAGGTCTGCCGCAGGTGCTACCTGCCGAGAGAGACCAACGACGAAACCGCACAGATTTGCGGCAGACAGGTCATTGTCCGGAATTACGTCGACCGGAACCAGGAAATCGGGCGATAGGCGGCAGATTGGGCCGGGGCATCCACCAGGGCGCCAGCTAATTTTGCCGCTCGTGAATTACAGGGAGTGACGAATGTTCCGCAACTACCGGCCTGATCGCTGCTATATCATAGCCGAGATCGGCGGCAACTTCACGACGCTTGATCAGGCAAAGCGCCTGATCGACGAGGCAAAGGCGGCGGGAGTGGATGCCGTCAAGCTACAGACCTATCGGGCGGAGACGCTGTCGAGCCGCAATGCCATGTTCGATATGGAAAACACCGGCGTTACTTCGCAATTCGAACTCTTCCGCAAATATGAAATCGGACACGAGCTTCATGAAGCGGTTTTCCGCTATGCGGAGGAGCATGGGCTGGACTGGTTTTCGTCGCCGTCCCACGAAACCGATGTCGATCTGCTTGAGAGGTGCGGAGTTGGCGCCCACAAGGTGGGTTCGGACGATGCGGTCAACATCCCCTTTCTCCGCTATCTGGCAAGAACGGGCAAGCCGATCATCCTGTCAACGGGCATGTCGACGCTCGAAGAAGTTCGGGAATCCGTCGCAGCAATCAAGGAAGCGGGCAACGACAAGCTCATTCTGCTGCATGCCATCACAAGCTATCCCACGCATCCGGAAAATGTGAACCTGGGCGCAATGCAAACGATGATGGAGGCGTTCCCGGATCTCGACGTTGGCTATTCCGACCATACATTGAACCCTGTCGCAAGCCTTTGTGCGGTCGCAATGGGGGCCCGCGTCATCGAGCGGCATTTCACCTACGACAAGGCCGCCGACGGTCCCGATCATATGCTTTCGGCTGATCCAGCGGAGATGAAATGGCTTGTGGATGCGATACGCGCGTTCGAGATCATGAAAGGCAGTGGCCGCAAGGAGCCGGCTGCAAGCGAAGCGACCACCAGGCTGAACAACCGCAAGAGCGTCGTTCTCAATCGACCGCTCAAAGCCGGTGATGTCATCTCCGCCGGCGACATCTCGGTTAAGCGGCCGGGAACGGGGATCGAGCCAAAGCATCTCGAAACTCTCGCCGGGCGACGGGTGATCAGGGATCTCGACGGCGACGCTGTCCTGCAGTGGGGCGATCTGGCGTGACGCTTGGAATCATCATCCAGGCGCGGATGGGATCGACGCGGCTGCCGGGAAAAGTCCTTCGCGACATTTCTGGAAGGCCCCTTCTCGGACATGTTCTTGGCAGGCTTCAGATGTTGAAGCGGCCGGCCAAAATTGTCGTCGCGACATCATCGGCCGGCGAGAACGATGTTATCGAAACTTGGTGCCTCGAGCACGGCGTAAACTGCTTTCGCGGCGACGAAGCCGATGTTCTCGATCGCTATTTCGAATGTGCAAGGTTGCTTGGGATGTCGGATATCGTGCGATTGACCGCCGATAATCCGTTCACCGATATCGAGGAGCTGGAGAGACTGATCGATCTGCACCAGAAGCAGGGATTTGACTACACGCACGCATTCGGCCAGTTACCGATTGGCGTCGGCGCCGAGATATTTACCTTTGAAGCCCTGTCGCGCAGTCATCGCGAAGGAAAGCTGCCGCACCATCGCGAACATGTGAACGAATACTTCACCGATCGGCCCGAGCTCTTCAAGATCGGCCAGCTCGATATTCCCGCTGCCAAAGCCTCTCCGAACCTGCGCCTGACGGTGGATACCGAGGAAGACTGGCGACGTGCCTGTGCGCTCGCCGCGCAGGCGGGTGCGACCTGGCTTGGGACAGAGGAAGCGATCAGGCTATGTTCGTTTTCTGCATAGAGAGTTCGCATGCCCGCGGCATGGGGCATCTGTTTCGGTCGCTGACGCTCGCCGCCGAACTGCGTTCGCGCGGTCATTCGGTCCGTTTCCTGGCGAACGATCATCCGAATTCACTGAGAATCATCCGAGAGCGCGGCTTCGACGTCGTGCTTTACGATCTCGCCGCCGTCACGGGATGGGAGGAGGGTCTCATAGACCCCGCCGGTCCGTCACCGATCTGGATCAATGACCGTCTGAATACGCGGCGATCTCACAGCGAAACGATCAAGGGCTTGGGCGCCAAGCTCGTCACTTTTGATGATCGCGGCGACGGCGCGGAACTCGCCGACGTCAACATCTGCGCTCTCCTTTTCGAAAAGACGGAGGATCTGAGGGGCAAGGATGTGAGGCTGGGGGTGGAGTACATGATACTCGACCCTGAAATTGCGAGATATCGCAGAGTTCGGCAAGGCCTTGCATCGATCCTCGTCACGCTCGGGGGCGCCGATACCTATGGCGTCACGGTCCGCGTCGCCAAATGGCTGAGCAGCAAGGCTTTTCCGGTCACCATCGTCACAGGCCCGAGCTTTCAGCACATGGCGGAGCTTGAAGAGGCCGTCTCGACAGCCGCGCCGGACCGGTTCAAACTGCTGAGCCAGGTGCCGTCGCTTGCGGCAGAGATGTATCGGCACGATCTGGCCATTACCGGCGGCGGCGTTACGCCCTTCGAAGCCTGTGCGGCCGGCCTGCCCTGCGTGGTGATCGCCAATGAACCTTTTGAAATCCCGGTCGGCCGGGCTCTTGAACAATTGGGGGCAGCATTCTTCGCCGGACATCACTCGGCATTCGATCTCGGTATCCTGGAAAAGCCGATTCCCATCAGGAGCATGAGCGAGACCGCCATGACCAAGATCGACCTCGGCGGGGTCGGTCGCGTCGCCGATTTGCTGGAAAGATTGGCTGCATGACCATTACAGCGGTTATTCATCAGCCGGACTTCGCATCATATCTCGGCTTTTTTCAGCGGTTCCTCAACGCCGACCTCTACATCGTTCTGGATCACGTTCAATTCGTCCATGGCACGAGCAAAAGCTGGACGCATCGCGACAAAATAAAGACGGCGCAGGGCGATCGGTGGCTCACCGTCGGAATCAGGAAGCCGAGTTTGGGCACGCCGATCAACGAGGTGGAATTGGCGCCGAGCAGCGGTTGGATCGACCAGAATCTTTCCCTGCTTCGTGAAAACTATCGGAAGTCCGCCGGTTGGAGTGAGGTTTTTCCGCGTATCGAGGCTCTCTACGGCAAGCGGTTCGATCTGCTGGCCGATTTCAACATGCATTTCCTCGATGGCATCCTGGATATGCTTGAAATCACGATGCCGACAGTCCGGTCGAGCACCTTAAGCCCGGAGGGGCAGAAGAACGAATTGCTTATCGAACTGCTGCGCAAGGTGGGAGCAACACGCTATCTCTCAGGTCTCGGCGCGCGCGGCTATATGCAGCCGGAGCTGTTCGAGGCAGCCGGGATCGAAATCGAATGGCAACATTTCGTCCACCCGGTTTATCCACAGCCGTTCGGCGAATTCATGCCCTATCTCAGTATCCTCGACACACTGCTGAATTGTGGTATTGCAGGCACGCGTGACCTGCTCTGGAGTTGCAAATGAATATTCTCGCGATCGGTGCCCATTTTGACGACGTGGAGCTCGGCTGTGGCGGTGCATTGGCACGCCATGCGGCAAACGGCGACACGGTTTACGTCTATGTCGCAACCGTATCCGGCTTTTCCAACCAGTATGACCAGTCCGTGCGCAGCAGCCAGGTCGCCAGAGCCGAAGCGGATGCCGCAATGGAAATTCTCGGGGTCCACAAGATGTTTTGCGGCGAGTTCAAGACGCTGCAGATCGAATTCGTCGATCCGCTGAATATCGAGATCCTGAAGCTCGTGCAGGATCTGAAGATCGACATGGTCTACACCCACTGGGTCGGAGACATTCACCACGACCATCTTGCCTTGTCGAGGGCGTCGCTGCACAGCTGCCGCCATGTGCCGCGCCTTCTGATGTATCGCAGCAACTGGTATCATTCGACGGTCGATTTCCGCGGGAATTTCTACGTCGACATCACCTCCCATTGGGATCAGAAGGAAAGAGCGATCCTTGCCCATGAATCCGAAATGGAGCGCACAGGACGGAAATGGGTGAGCTTCTTCCGCAATGAAGCCGAGAACGCCGGCCAGCGCATCGGTGTTAAATACGCCGAAGTCTTCGAGGTGGTGAAGTGGTTGCAGCCTTGAGAAAGGTTTTGACCTTTGGCTCCATGCTGCTTCCATATGGTGTGCATGAGCTGAGGCGCAGACTGAGTAATCGTCAGAGCTTCTCTTCTGATGTTGCGAAATCCCTGGCAGGAAATAGACAGCTCGCCGGCCTGCATGCGGGCCAGCGCTGCTTTGTTTTGGGGAATGGACCGAGCGTCAAGGGCTTGGATCTATCGCGGCTTCAGGGCGAAAACGTTGTGACCGTTTCCAACGGCTATTTGCATTCCGATTTTGACGCGTTCCAACCTCGCTATCATTGTGTACCGCAGATTACCTACGGATTGATGACGCCGGAAGACGTCATCCGCTGGTTTGAAGAAATGCATTCACACCTCGGAGCTGCGGAACTGTTCCTCAGCTCCACCGAAGCGGAGCTCGTTCGGAAACACGATCTTTTTGCAGGCCGAACGGTTCGATATCTCGTGCTGGGCGGCAGCTTCGACGATCGGTCGTCAAAGGAAATCGTCGATATCTCTCGCCCGGTGCCACGTGTCGAGTCGGTGCCGGTGATGGCCTTGATGATAGCCATGTATCTCGGTTTCAAAGAGATCGTCCTGCTCGGCGTCGACCACGATCATTTCCTGTCATCGAGCTACCAATACGCGTTCGATCTCAGGGTGCAAAAGGGCAAGGATAGCACCGCAAATGCCGACGGCACCTTGAATACGAACCGTCACGACGACTTTCAAGCGCTGGCGCGACTGTGGCGGCAATATCGAGCCATCGCAAATATCGCGAAAGCAAATGGTATTCGCATCGTCAATTCCACACCCGGTGGAGCACTGGACGAATTTGACCGGCGGCCTTTCCAAGCCTGGTTCGAGAAATGAAGCGCATCAATTTTTCGCTGCCGGGCATTCATTGTTTGCTTGAGATGACGCGGGAATCGCCGCAGGCCCGTGAACAGGACACCTGGAGCGAATTTCGGCGTCATAACGTCTATTTCGACGGACCTCACAATGATTGGCGCTCGGCCGTGGCTGCCTCCGACGGATATGATGCGCCGACGATCTTCACCAAGGTTCTTGAGGCGACACGCGCAGTTGTTCAGGGCCGTGCCGCCTACGAGCGAGACACCGTAGTCTTCACGGAGAGAAGTTACTCGCACCCGTTGCTTGCCTGGCTTCTCTATGCCGCATCTCGGTCCGATCTTCGTTTGAGGGTGGTGGATTTTGGCGGCGCACTGGGAAGTTCCTATTTCCAACACCGATCGGCGTTGGCGCATCTTGCGGAACTGAAATGGTGCGTTGTCGAGCAGCCACATTTTGTGAGCGCCGGCCGAGCGGAATTCGAAGACCAGCAATTGAGCTTTTCCGACAGCCTCGATGAGGCGATCGATCGTGTGAAGCCCACTGTCGTTCTGCTCTCCGGTGTCCTTCAATATCTTCAAAATCCTCATGAATATCTCGAGGATATTCTGTCGAGAGGTGTCAAGTTCATACTGATCGACAGGACCGCCGCGCAGTCCGACGTCGCAGCCGCACCCTTTGTGCAGCATGTGCCGGCGTGGATCTACAGCGCGAGCTACCCGGTATGGTTCCTGAACGCGGATGAAATGCAGAGCAGCTTTGCAAAACATGATTATGAGGTTGTGGATCGTTTCCAGCCAACTGGAACATTTGGCTTCGTGACGCCGCCGCCCTTGCAAGAATTGAAGCGTTGGGGCATTGGCGTTACACCAGCCCCTCGGCAGCACGAATGGCCGTATGTTGGCTGGTTTCTTGAGAAGCTGGAAATCTAGCGAATGCGCGTGAACGTCATTATCCCTGTTTTCAATCGCCTTGAACATACCCGAAAGGTGTTGGAAGCGCTGAGGGGGCAGACCATCTCTGACGCCTTGACGATTGTCATCGTCAACGACGGCTCGACCGATGGAACCGCAGGGTACCTGCAATCGCAGAGCGATGTGATTGAAATCCGGGGGGACGGCAATCTCTGGTGGGGCGGCGCCATCGAGGAAGGATTGAAACATGTGCTTCCTGCCTGCCAGCCGGACGACTATGTTCTGTTCCTCAACAATGATACCTGGTTCGACGGCAATTTTGTTGAAGCCCTGGTGCAGGCATCCAAAGAAAACGGCGGAGCCGCGGTTGGAAGCGTCATCCATGAAGAGGGGCGGGATCCGCCTCTTGTCAGTATTGGGGCCAAGGTCAACATCAATCGGCTTGCCGTCTGGGATCTGCTCTCGGAATTGAGCGAAAAGGAAAAGCGGTCGCCCGCCAGCCAATATAGTGTCGATGCATTGAGTGGTCGAGGAACGCTCTATCCGGCGCACCTGTTCCGGAAATATGGCGGCATGCGCCCGCGCCTTCTGCCGCACTACATGGCTGACTACGAAATCGCCATGCGCTTCGCGCGTGCGGGGATTCCTTTGGTTGTCAGCAGCAAGGCAATCGTCTATTCGCCTCCGGTATATGGAAACGACGCGTCCAGCCTTTCCTGGCGAAAGCGGTTGTTTGGCAGGCGTTCGGCGCACAACGTGTTTCAGCGTCTTATTTTTTACTCGCTTGTCGGGTCTCCGGTGCAACGCATGACTGCGCCGATCCGTATGGCCTATTTCTCCTGCAGCCGCGCGTTTTCAACGTGGAGGTCATTGGCGAAACGAAAGGAAGGAACGATATGAGCGGCGGCCAGCATCAGCAGTGCATCGCGTGCGGATCGACGATGCGAACCTTTATCGAGCGCATCAGCGATGATCGATACGGTTGCCCGGGCGTCTACTCCATAGACCGGTGCGTTTCCTGTGGTCACATGTCGACGGCGCCACGGCTGACCGAAGAAGATCTGCCGGCGCTCTACAGCAATTACTATCCCCGCCGGGAGATCGACTTCGATGCTCTCGAAAGAGAGGCCGCTCTCGTCGAGAAACCTCTCGCCGGCTTCCGCCGGTGGGTTGCCGGTACTGACAACCAGGGACATTATCTTGCCAAGCCGGGGCAGAAGGTACTGGATATCGGCTGCGGCTCGTGTCTCTCTCTTCTGGAGATGCGCAAGCTCGGCGTGGAATGCTGGGGTGTCGAGGCTGATCCGAACGTTCGTACGATCGCCGAAAAATATGGCTTACGCGTTCATATCGGCAACATCTATGACGTGCCGTTTGCCGATCAGAAATTCGATCTGATCGTCCTCAACCAAGTCATCGAACATGTGCCCGATCCGCTTGCGATGCTGGCGGCCCTGAAGGACCGGCTGAATAAAGACGGACGCGTCATCTTGGCTTTCCCGAATACCGGTTCCTTTCATCGTAAAGTCTGGAAGCAACGGTGGATAAACTGGCACATTCCCTACCATCAGAATCACTTCAACCGAACGTCCTTTGCGTTGCTGGCGCGAAAATCCGGTTACGATGTCGAGCGCATCCGAACGATCACGCCGAATTTGTGGTCAGTCCTCCAGCTGAGAACCTCTCAGGAACAGCGACAGGAAGGCAAGGCCTCCAATACCTGGTCGGAAAGCGGCAGTTCCCAGAAGCCGCCGAGCTTTGTTCGAAAGCTTCGCAACGTCGCGGCTTCGCGCAGCGCGCGGCTTGCCGGCGTCATGATGGGGTTTGTCAACCGGACTCTGGATGCGATGGGACAGGGCGATAGCCTCCTGGTAGAACTTCGTCTCTCAGCGACAAGGAACTAGGATTCAGCCTCATGCGGATTGCCGTATTCGACACTTATTATTCCCGATTTTTGGCGATGCACTATCGCCGCAACCGGGATTTGAGGTCGGCCTCTTCCAAAAGGCAGACGGACGCCCTGCTTGAGGCTGCGTTCGGCACGTCGGATTTCTATTCGCGCCACCTGAAAGATCTCGGCTGCGAAGTCATTGATATCATCGGCAATTGTGTTCCGCTGCAATCGGCCTGGGCGCGGGAGAACAACGAGCCGTTCAGCCCGTGGGCAATGAAGTTGCCGCATCGATTTTTCAGATTGCCTTATGTCGGCGCGCGCCTTGCCGCGCTGCCTGGCTTGCTCGAGGTCGCAATGGCGCGGGTCCGAGCATTTAAGCCGGAGGTCCTCTACTGTCAGGATCTCAGCTTTTTCCCGCCGCATGCGTTGATTGAGTTAAAAAAGACGGTGCCTTTGATTGTCGGCCAGATCGCTTGTCCGCTGCCCCCGGACGGCTTTCTGCGGCCCTATGATCTCATCCTGACATCCTTCCCGCATTTCGTGCCGCGTTTTCACGAGATGGGGATCAAATCCGAATATTTCAGAATCGGCTTCGATACCCGGGTGCTCGATATTCTCGGTGATGTCCCGCGCGATGTGCCGGTAAGCTTTGTCGGCGGCATAAGCCGGCATCACGGCAAGGCGATCCCGCTGCTCGAACACCTGGCCGATACCACGCCGATACAGTTTTTCGGCTACGGCGCCACGACGCTGCCCCGCTCCTCTCCGATTCGCAAACGCCACAATGGCGAAGTCTGGGGCCCGGATATGTACCGCGCTCTGGCCCGCAGCCGGATCACCGTCAACCGGCATATCAATGTCGCCGAAAACAATGCCAATAATATGCGGCTCTATGAGGCGACCGGGGTCGGATCGCTGCTCATAACCGACAGGAAAGATAATCTCGGTGAGATTTTCGACGTCGGCACGGAGGTGGTTGCCTATTCCAGTCCTGAGGAAGCGGCAGAGCTCGTCCGCTACTATATAAACCACCCCGACGAGGCCGACGCGATCGCAAAGGCTGGTCAGGCAAGGACGTTGAAGGACCACACCTACAAGTCGAGAATGGAAGAATTGATGCCGATCCTCGAGCGACATCTGGAGGAACAGGGTTGATGTCGTTTCTGCGCGCGGCAGTCAATCGCTTCCCGGGAGTGAAGAGCCAGCTAAAGCGATTGCGTGACCGGCTGTTGCCTGCGACATCCGTATCGTCTCGCTATGTCGAGATAGATGCGGCTCGTCGAGACAGCGAAAGTTCGCGCCTTGCCGCATCCTGGAAGGCGAGCGATCTACCCGCCCGTCAGAGAGCCCTCGTCGAGCGCCAGCTGAAGGAATATCGCGGCGGCGCCTCCATCGACGTATTCGATGTTTTTACCGCCGCATTGCGCAAGATCGACAATCTCCCGGCGAATGGCTCGCTGCTCGAAATCGGTTGTTCCAGCGGATATTATTCTGAAGTGCTTGATGTGAATGGCTTGCCGTTGCGGTATCGCGGCTGCGATTATTCGGATGCTTTCATTGCTATGGCGCGCAGCACCTACCCGGGACTGTCATTCGATGTGGAGGATGCAACGCGGCTCAGCTATCCGGATGATACCTTCGATGTCGTCGTCTCGGGATGTTGCCTGCTGCATATTCCCGATTATGAAGCGGCGATCGCCGAGAGCGCCCGCGTTGCCAAGGATTACGTCATTTTTCACCGCACGCCTGTTGTTTATGGCGAGCCGACGAAGTATTTCCGCAAACAAGCCTATGGCGTCGAGACCATAGAGATCCATTTTTCCGAGCCCCAGCTATTGGACATGTTTCGAGTTCATGGCCTGGAAGTCCTGGCGACCTTCACGCTGAGTGAGAACGTGGACCCGCGTGACAGCGGCAAGGGCAATGCAAGTCGCACCTATTTGTGCAGGAAACAATCCCGATCATGACGAACTACTTCTGTACCCTTTTCGACAGCGGCTATCTCATCAAGGGGCTGGCCATGATGGAGAGTCTCGTCCAGTGGTGTCCCGACGCGCATGTTTTTGTGCTTTGCATGGACCAGGAAACGCAGGAGATACTGACCGCCTCCAAGCGGTCCTACATCACCTGCATTGCACTTGCCGATCTGGAGACGCCGGAACTCCTGGAAGCCAAGAAATCGCGTGGCGTCGCTGAATATTGCTGGACCTTGTCGCCGTGCCTGCCGACCTTCGTGCTGGAGCACCATCCCGAAATCGACTTCATCACCTATCTCGATTCCGATCTGCTGTTCTATTCGCCGATCCGTCCAATTCTCGACGAAATCGGCGATAATTCCATCGCGATTATCGAGCATCGTTTTGCCCCGCGGCTGCAGAACAGGGAGGTGAACGGCCGTTTCTGTGTGGAATGGGTGAGTTTCCGTCGCGATGAAGAGGGAATGCGCTGCCTTGCACGCTGGCGCGAGCAGTGCATCGAATGGTGCTATTATCGTCTCGAAGACGGCAAAATGGGCGACCAGAAATATTTGGACGAATGGCCGGATCTCTATCCGAATTGCCATATCATCGAGCATCCCGGCGCTGGGGTTGCTCCTTGGAATTACGAGAAGTCGCATTTTACGCAGGACGCATCCGGCCGGATCGAGGTCGATGGTTCACCTTTGATCTTTTATCACTTCCACCAGTTCCAGTTGCTGGCCAATGGCGTGTTCAGCCGGCTGTCGACGTTCTACACCAACGTTCGCGCGGAGCCGGACGCTGTCTACGTGGCTTACGAGCGTGCGCTGATGCAGGCCCTGCACGAGATCAGGACGATTTCCCCTGGCTTTTCCGGTGGCCTTCGCCCCGTAGCCCTGGTGCTGGCGCGCAGATGGGTGCAGCGTCATGTACCCTTGCCGGTCAAGCGCTTCCTGCACCATTTCATCAGGTATTGACGTCACGCTCTCGGCGGGAGCCCCGCCTCCTCCAACCCGTTATTGGTACTGACGGTCGATCCACTGGCGGTAGCTGCCGCTTGTCACGTTTTTTACCCAGGCTTCGTTGGCGAGATACCATTCGACAGTCTTGCGAATGCCTGTCTCGAACGTCTCACTCGGGCGCCAGTCCAGGTCGCGCTCGATTTTATCAGCATCGATGGCGTAACGGCGATCATGACCGGGCCGGTCCCGCACAAAGGCGATCTGGGACTTGTAGCTTGCTCCGTCCGGCAGGGGTCTCAATTCATCGAGGATCTCGCAGAGCGTATTGACAACCGAGAGGTTCGTCAGTTCGTTCCTGCCGCCGACATTGTAGGTTTCGCCGACTTTTCCATTTTCCAGAACGCGTCGGATCGCGCTGCAATGATCTTTCACGAACAGCCAGTCGCGCACCTGCATTCCGTCTCCGTAGATCGGAATCTGTTTGCCCGAGAGGGCATTATGAATGACCAGGGGAATAAGCTTTTCGGGAAAGTGATAGGGGCCGTAGTTGTTCGAACAGTTCGTCGTCAGAACAGGCAGGCCATAGGTGTGATGATAGGCGCGGACCAGATGATCGCTGGCCGCCTTGCTGGCGGAATAGGGGCTGTTGGGCTCATATTTGCGCTGTTCGCTGAAAGCGGCCTCGGTCGGAGCCAGCGAGCCGTAGACTTCGTCCGTCGATACATGGAGAAAACGAAAGCTGGCGCGGAAGGCTTCATCCTGTGCGGCAAGAAATCCGCGGGTCGCCTCCAGCAGGCGAAACGTGCCGACGATATTCGTCTGGATAAATTCTTCAGGTCCGTGGATCGATCGGTCGACGTGACTTTCGGCGGCGAAGTTGAGGATTGCACGCGGACGATGGGAGCGGAGCAGTTCCTCGACGAGATCGTAGTCCGCGATGCTGCCTTTGACGAAGAGATGGCGCGGATCGCTCCAGACAGAGGTGAGATTTTCCAGATTGCCGGCATAGGTCAGCACATCCAAGTTGAGGACCGGTTCATCCTGAAGCGCAAGCCAATCGAGCACGAAGTTCGCGCCGATGAAACCAGCTCCTCCTGTCACCAGGATCATTTTTCCTCCTTGGAGATCAGACAATGTGTGATGCTCTGTCTCACCGCGCCGGTCCTGCGTCAACCGCAGAGATCCACAATGCTGATTTCACTTGAGCGGGCGCGGTTATATGGGGGTTGCGCTCGTTCGGTCGTTTCCATAAACACATCCCAAGGATTGCATCGAAAGACGACGTGAAAAATGACAAAAACTGCGCTTATCACCGGGGTGACTGGTCAGGATGGTGCCTATCTGGCCGAATTGCTTCTGAGCAAAGGCTACACGGTGCACGGCATCAAGCGGCGATCCTCATCTTTTAACACCGGCCGTATCGAGCACATCTATCAGGATCCGCATGAAGCCCATCCGCGCTTCATCCTCCATTATGGCGATATGATCGACTCGACCAATCTGCTGCGAATCGTGCAGCAGACGCAGCCTGACGAAATTTACAACCTTGCCGCACAAAGCCATGTTGGCGTCAGTTTCGAAACGCCTGAATATACGGCGGATGCCGATGGCATCGGGACGCTGAGGCTGCTTGAGGCGATCCGTATCCTGGGTCTTGAGAAAAGGACCCGGTTCTATCAGGCATCGACATCGGAGCTCTACGGTCTTGTGCAGCAAGTGCCGCAGAACGAGAAGACGCCGTTTTATCCGCGCTCTCCCTATGCCGCCGCCAAGCTCTATGCCTATTGGATCGTCGTGAATTATCGCGAGGCCTACGGCATGCATGCGTCCAATGGCATTCTATTCAACCACGAAAGCCCGCTTCGCGGCGAAACCTTCGTCACCCGCAAGATCACGATGGCGGTGGCTGCCATCCATCTCGGCCTCCAGGATAAGCTCTTCCTCGGCAATCTCGACGCCAAGCGCGACTGGGGTCACGCGCGCGAATATGTCGAAGGCATGTGGCTGATGCTGCAGCAGGACAAGCCGGAGGACTACGTATTGGCGACGGGCGAGACGACCAGCGTGCGCCAGTTCGTCCAGTGGGCCTTTGCCGACGTCGGCATTGCTTTGGAATGGAAGGGATCCGGCGTTGAGGAGAAGGGCTATGATGCTGCCTCCGGCCAATGCCTCGTCGAAATCGATCCTCGGTATTTTCGTCCGACGGAAGTCGACCTTTTGCTTGGCGATCCGACCAAAGCACGTCAGAATTTGGGCTGGCACCACAAGACGCCGGTTCGCGAACTCGCCGCCGAAATGGTGCGTGAAGATATCAAGCACTGGAAGGCCCTGAACAGCAGGAAAGATAGCTGAGTGTCCGACTTGTCGAACAAGAAAATCTGGGTGGCCGGTCATCGGGGTATGGTCGGCAGCGCCCTTGTGCGCAGGCTTCACTCAGAAAATTGCACTGTCGTTACGGCAACACGGCAGGAGCTTGATCTGAAGCGGCAGGACGAAGTCGAAAGATTCGTCCAGACCAACAGACCGGATGCGATCATCCTCGCCGCTGCGAAAGTTGGCGGTATTCTTGCAAACGACACCTTTCCGGCCGATTTTCTCTACGACAATCTGATCATCGAGGCCAATATCTTCGAGGCCGCGCACCGCAGCGGCGTCGACAGGCTTCTGTTTCTGGGGTCGAGCTGCATTTATCCGAAATTTGCGCCGCAGCCGATTTCGGAAGATGCGCTTCTGACCGGCCCGCTCGAGCCGACCAACGAATGGTATGCCGTCGCCAAGATTGCCGGCATCAAGCTGGCGGAAGCCTACCGCAAGCAGCACGGGCGCGATTATATTTCTGCCATGCCCACCAATCTTTATGGTCCGGGCGATAATTTCGATCTGCAATCCAGTCACGTCCTGCCCGCGCTCATTCGCAAAGCCCACGTCGCAAAGGTGACAGGGGCGCCCGAGATTACCATCTGGGGAACCGGAACGCCGCGACGGGAATTTCTTCACGTCGACGATTGTGCGGATGCGCTCGTTTTCCTGCTGAGAAATTATTCCGACGCGCAACATGTCAATGTCGGTTCGGGAGAGGATATCGAAATCGTCGAACTGGCGCGCTTGGTTTGCCGCGTTGTCGGTTATGAAGGAACAATCGCCCACGACCTCTCCAAGCCGGACGGTACGCCGCGCAAGCTGATGAGCACAGACAAGCTGAAGAGCATGGGCTGGAAGCCCCGTATCTCGCTGGAAGACGGCATCCGCGCCGTGTATGACTGGTTTCTGCAGTTCGAGGGCAACGCCGGCGCGGTGCGACAATAGCGGTCGAGCCGTTCAGATTTAGTCGACTATGATGAGGTCCCCGAGCCGTCGGCGCGGCGATCAGCGTGCCGTCAGCATGGCGCGGCGCTGGTCTGGTGTCTCGCCGTAAGCGGCGCTGTTGATCGAAGCACGCGGTTACGCCCTGCCTCACGCCAATCATTCAGCTGCTTTGACAAACCGATGATGAGGCATCCGCATCAACGGCTGCTGTCTTATCAATCAGGAGATTTGACTGGGGAACCGGGATTACCCGGCTTTGAACATGTTGCTGAGAACTATCCGACCTCTACCGCCTCCAGCACCCAGACCGTTCTCTCTGCCAGTTCAGGAATCTTGGCCAGATAGGCTTGATAATGGGATGTCATGCGATGCACCTCGACGGCGGCGGCGTCCAGATAGAGTTCGTCGAGCACGTATCGCTCGCCATGCGCCCGGTCGCACCAGACATCCCAGCGCAGATTGCCGGGTTCGGCCCGGCAAAGCGGTGCCATGCCAACAAGCAATGCCCGTAACTCGGCGGCCTTGCCGAGATGAGCTGTCAGGATGGCGGTGATCTTGGTCGGCGACTGTGTCATACAGAAGGCTCCTGATGGAATGCACGAGGTAACTCGCTTGGGCGGACGAGATGTTGCGGGGTCGGGATTCCGGCATAGAAGGCACGCCACACCTTCTATGCCGCGTGCCATCAGATCATGCCGAAACCGCCACCCGGTTGAGGGCCTCGACGAGTTTCGCGGCAAGGGGATGATCCGATCGCGGATTTTGGCCCGTGATCAACTCGCGGTCCTCTATCACATGGGGGGAGAAGTCGACCGGGTTCGTCGTGACGTGGCCACCCGCCATGCGCAATGCGTCTGGCATGTTGAAATAAAGCTTGCCGTGAAGGATCTGTTCTTCGATCGGCTTCTCCTCACTGGCGGAGAACACCGTCATCTTATAACCGGCGTACTGCCAGCCCCTAGCGAGTTCAGACGCTTCGGAAACATCGCCAGCAATCAGGGCAGCACGATATTCCTTTGCGTGCGGCAGGGCGGCCAGCGAGGCGATCGGCCCGTGGCAGAGAAAGGCCGTGGGCTTCCGGCGAGCATGAAAGTGGCGGAGGATCTCGCCGAGATCGGCATCCTGCATAAGATCGACGACCGGTGCCTGACCGCCGGGTACGAAGACGCCGGCATAACCATCGATCCCGTCTTCGATGACTGATCTCAATGTCCTGACATCGTTCATCGCCTGATGGTCGTCGAAGAAGGCGCGCCCGCGCTTGTAAGCAGCTTCGTCGCCGTCAAAATGCTGTGCCGCGTCCGACACGGGATCGATGTGCGGCTTGGTGCCGTCGGGCGTTGCCAACACGACTTCGTATCCGGCGGCAACAAGAGCCATGGCCGGCACCACGGTTTCGTTTAGATATTGGCCGGTTGGGCCAGTTCCACCGCCCTGAATTTCAATCCGGGTGGCATTCGACCCAACGACAAGAACTGTGCCCTTGCTCATGGAACTCTCCTCGTTTGATGTTGTTAAATCGGTGGGGTTCAGTGGCTCAGCGAAAGAGGTGTTCTTGCCCCGCACGCCGATTGATTCTCCTACGGCGGGTATTCTAGCGGGCCGCCTTCACAATGAGATCGGCTACCTCGTCGGGATGGGAGAGCATCGCCACGTGGCCGGACGGTACTTCGATCATCTCCGCTTTTGCAGATTTCACCTGATCCCTTTGCATCTGCGGAGCGATGATCTGGTCCTCAGTCGCCACGACCATGAAAGACGGTTTATCACGCCAGGCGGCATGGCTGACGGGCGTGGTGGTGGCGCGCACATGGAACCGTCCCTGCACGACCGCAACGAGCCTCTGCTCGTCCGGAGACAGGCCAGCCGCGAAGTAAGTGGAAATACCCTCGTCGCTTATCTTGAGATATCCATCCTCGTCCTTGACGAATGTCTTTCGGCTTTCCTGGTCAGGATACTTGGAGGCGATATCGACCAGCGATTGACCGGCATCCGGCGCGTAGGCAGCTACGTAGACCAGGGATTTCACCTTCTGGTCATCACCTGCTTCCGTGATGACTACGCCGCCCCACGAATGACCGACGAGTACGATGGGTTCTTCGGCATCGCGGATCGCGCGCTTGGTGAAGGCCACGTCGCTCTCCAGGGACTCCAACGGATTTTGGACGGCGACAACTTTCAATCCGGCCTTTTCCAGAAGAGGGATCACTTTCTGCCAGGACGATCCGTCGGCGAAAGCGCCGTGAACAAGGACAACGGTCTTGGCTTTGAGATCCGCAGCGACCGCCGCGGGAGATGTGCTTGCGAACGCAACCAAGGCGCTGAAGATAAGTCCAAGGTTTCGGGACATGTGACTTCTCCGATCATTGATCTCGATGACGACATTGGGAATGATCATCCAAGCCGGCCCTGGAGGCATATTAATTGTGGTTAAATCCTGCGATTTTGCCACGGTCGCAAAACCGCATCATTCCCTTCGGCAGGTTCGCCAATGAGAAACCAGGACTGGCGGTAGGCCATCGCGCTGCGGCTCGGGCCAGACCATTGCATGGGAAGGTTTTCGGGCGAGGATCATTCGCCAAGCGATAGCAGATCAATTTCGGCGGGATCGGGCAACGCTGGTTGCTTCACCATCTCCGATTGCAAGCAAGCTCAAAACGCGTGGAGCTGCATCGCTCGTCCGCCATGCGAAGAGACAGCCATGCTTGCGCGGCCCTGTTGAGGCGCTTGCGCATGGTACGAAGACTGGCGTTGTTCGATTGGTGCGCGTTCCCCGCAGGCAAGGAGCTTGAACGCCGCATAGGCTTTAGCGATGCCCGGCAGCTCAAGGTGCGCAGGTCCTGTTCCCGGGTGAAGTGAAAGGAGGGATTTGTCGATAAGATTGCCGATCGATTTGATGATATCCGCCGGCTCGAAGCCGTTGTCTTCCATCATTGTGAGGGCAGCATCAGGCGAGAACTCGCCCGGGAATACCGACAGTCGCCTGAATACGCGTTGATCCATGTCGGACAGAAGAGCGTAACTCCAATCCATCATCGCTTCCGCGGTTTGGTGGCGGGGGTTGGCGTATCGGCTCCCTTTCCACCGCAAGGCGAGCTGGTTATCCAACAGTTCCGCGACCCGATCGAGGCCGTAAGGCCCCACACGACTCGCCACGAGTTCGATTGCCAGCGGATTGCCGTCCAATCTCCTGCAGAGAGCCGCTATTGTCGCTGCTTCCTCGTCGCCCACCGGCCCCAGATAGCCGCTATCGACCGCACATTCCACGAAAAGCTGGATCGCAGGCCAAAGTAGCGCCTGAGCGGCAGTCAAACCTTCTGTGTGTGGAGGAACACCGAGCGGTCGGAGAAGGTATATTGCCTCGCCTGGTAGGCGCAACGCCTCTCGGCTCGTAGCGAGAACATGCGCATTCGCAGTCCGTCTGAGCAGCGAACCCACGATGTCGGCCGCGGCGTCAATAACATGTTCGCAATTATCAAGGATCACGAGGATACGTCGCGGCGACAACCGGCCAATGAGGTCACCAATGGTCTCGCTTTCCGAAAGGGGAAACTCCAGAGCCGAGGTTACGGCTCCCAATACCGCCGCTTCATCATCGATGGTGCCAAGATCGACAAAATAAGCGGTTTCGAACACGGGGAGGGCGTGCGCCACCAAGATGGCTAGAGTAGTCTTACCGACCCCTCCCGCACCCACGATGCTCACGAAGCGGCGTTCTGCGACCATCTGAGAAAGTTTGGAAATATTCTCGTCGCGGCCGATAGGATGGCTCAAACGAGGCGGAAAAGAGGGTGTCGGTGCACCGTCAGATCCCTTGTAGCAAGCCTGATCGCAGATCAAGGGCGCATACCTGTCCTCCGGCTCTGACGCCTCTTCCCATATGACGGGGGCGACGAAGCTGTAGCCGCGGCCGGCGACGCTCACGATATAGCGATTGCCGTTTTCACCACAGCCGATTTCGCGCCTCAGATGTGTCATTTGCACTCTTATGTTCGAGGCTTCGACAGTAAGACCTGGCCATGCGAACGCCATAAGTTCCCCATGGGAAAGGACCTGTCCATGATTTTGAACGAGAGCGACAAGAATGTCGAAGGCGCGGCTACCCAATGCCAGCAGATTGCCGCCTCGCAGGAGAACCCTTGCAGCCGGGTTCAAGCGATATGGCCCGAATCCGAAATAACCGTTCCTGGCGCGAGATCCCATTTCGGTTTCCCTTAACGGTTTTGCCCCCGTGAGAGCAATGCAATCTGCATGTATACAATCTCAATACTATAAGAGCTCTCTCCCAAATGGGGGTAAATTCCGGTAAATAATGGCGTGGGATGGTTTGCCACGGCAGAAGCTTTGTGCGGACGTCCGAGACTACACAGGCCTTGATGAGTAATGCGCGGCCGAGGCACTGACGAGCAGACCTCTTCGGCGAGGTTGTTTATTGATTCGAAAATCCAAGCATCAGGTGTTCCATAGCGGAAAACTGTTCAGTGGGCTGCGGGCGCGCAGCCTGTGAGGCAACTGGGGTAAGTTCGTCCGACAGTGCCACGGCCGTGGGCAGGCCCTCCCGCGCGCGTTCGCTTGAAGTGACCTGGAAATTGCCGCGTCCACCCGCGCGATAGTAACGATATCGTTCTTGGGTCGGGCCGATCATCAGCACGCTGAGAGGAACACATGGTACCGACGGAACCGGATGATGTGGTGGCATTTGGTCCCTTTCGCCTTCACGGGGAGCATCGCCGTTTGCTTTGCGGTGCCGAAGAGGTTCAGCTTGGCGGTCGGGCAATGGAGATGCTCGTGACCTTGGCCCGGAAGAAGGGCGAGTTGGTATATAAGGAGGAGTTGTACAACGCCGCGTGGCCCGGGATCTTTGTCCACGAAGCCAATCTGAAAGTGACAATCGCTTCGCTTAGGCGGGCACTCAGAGAATACTCTCCTACAGAGGACTATATCAGGACGTTCGTAGGTCGCGGCTACCGGCTGACCGACCAGGTCACTGCCGGAGATATCCCAAAACTTGCGGATCTGCCCGCTGTGGCAAATACCCGATTTCCCGAATTGGCCACGGTTATCGGACGGGATGCCGAAATCGCTGAGTTGCGGGCTAGGATTGCCGCCAACCGGCTGACGACGATCGTTGGTCCCGGGGGCATCGGCAAGACAACGGTTGCAGTCGCCACGGTGCAACTGCTCGAAGACGAAGAGGGAGATCTCATCACCTTCATAGATTTCTCCCGAGTGGCCGGCGAGGAATTCGTCATCCCGTCAGTTGCGGCTGCGCTCGGCATCAGTTCAGGTAGCCAGGATCGCCTCGACGCGATCTCATCCATCCTCGCTCGAAGGAAGGCCTTGCTTCTGCTGGACACGTGCGAGCACGTGCTCAATGCCGTTGCCCATCTCTGCGACGTCATCGTCGCAAACACAAGTGATGTTAGGATTCTGGCGACGAGCCGCCAGGCTCTCCGCGCGAAGCGAGAAGAGGTTATCTGGCTTGCTCCTCTGGAAGTTCCGCCGCCGGACCATATTTATACGGCCGAACAGGCCCTCCGTTATTCCGCGCCACAACTTCTCGTCGAACGAGCGTCCGAGAAAGGGGAATACAAGATGGAGGATGGAGATGCGTCTGCGGTTGCCGAGATCTGCAGACGGCTCGATGGATCGCCTCTTGCCATAGAACTGATCTCACCCCGGCTCGGAAGCCGAAATGCTGCTGGTGTCCTCAAAGAACTTGACGATCGTTTCGCCTCACTAGTCGGACATGACCAGGAGGGACCGCTTCGTCAACAGACTCTGCTTGCGACGATGCAGTGGAGCTACGCACTCCTTACGGAGAGCGAGGCAGCCGTGTTGCGTGCCATCTCGATCTTCATGGGCACGTTCGATATGGATGAGGTTGTCAGCATCGTTGTCCACCATGGTTTGGATCCAACGGTCGTCTTTGATGCCATTGCCGGCCTGCGCGCCAAGTCGATGCTGAGCGTCGAACAGATGTCAGGTGGGATGCGATATCGGCTTCTCGACAGTACTCGAGCATTCGCAGGCAATCTGCTGGAAGCCGCGGGGGAACTGACCGCCGTGTCTCAGGCTCACGCCCGACTTGTGCTGGACATCTTCGCTCGTGCGAACGCCGACCAGGCAAGACTTCCGACGCGGCAGTGGCATATCGCCTACGCCAGTCGTGCGGACGATTTGCGCAGGGCCATCGGTTGGGCACTCTTTCTTCGCGCCGATCCGCTGCTTGGCATGCAGTTGGTGGCATCGGGATTGCCACTGTGGCATGAGTTGTCGTTGAGCGAAGAGGCCCGCAGGAACTGCGAACAGGCGCTCGTCGAGTTCGATCGGACTGATTGCAGAGACGCAGCCCTGAAGCTCAAGCTGGTGGTCGGGCTCGCCGCAGTGAGCAGCTACATATCAGCCGATGCGGAGAAGGCTATCAAGATCTTTGAAACAGCGATTCAGCTATCACGTCAGATCGGCGATAGTCAGGCCGAGTGCCAAGCCTTGGGCGCCCTGGCGAGATATCGGATCCTGCCTGGCCACCAGAACGAGGCCGGGAAGACTCTCAGAGAATTGAAGCGGCTCGCCATACGCTCCAATAATCGTGCGGCGCAGTGGGAGCATGAGCATCTTTGTACGGAATGGGAAATCATACGTTGCGAGTACGGGCCGGCGATTGCACGGATGGAGAAACTGCGTCAGGAGTTGCAAAATACCACCGATGGCGCGATTTCTCGCTTCGACCTCGATCCAAAGATCAGGACTGATACCATATTGGCCGCACTCTATTGGCTCGGATCGCGCAGGCCTGGAACTGGTTTGAATAGAATCCAAGCTGCAGCGAGGGAGGCTTTGGAAGCCCGGCATGGATGGACGCTGCTTTATTGCTACGCTCACGGGGTGCTTTTCATTCTGTGCGAATGTCAAGAGCATGCTCTAGCCAGGGAATATGCCGCGCTACTAAAGGATACGATCTATCGTCACGGGATGCCGGCATGGATTCCGGTCGCAGGCTGCTACATTGAAGCGCTTGATGCGCTTTCAGGCGTTCGAAAGGACCCGGATGGACTGATGTCAGCTTTTGATGAGCTCCGCACGGGTCTTAAGCAGATCGGACGTCATGTTTATTATGCGCTTTTGATAAGAGCCCTCTATGCGAACGGGCACATGGATGAAGGCGTACGGATTCTCGACTATTTGTTCGAAGTGGGACCGCAACGTTCGATGGTCCCCGAGCTGCTACGTCTTAGGGCTGTCAAAGAACGATCGGTCGGCCGTGATGAAGAAGCGCTTTCCACCTTGCGAGGATCTTTGATAGTGGCGGAGGAAAATGGAGCATGGGCATGGCGAATTCGCTGCGCAACTGATCTTGCTGCTCTGCTTAGAGACCGATTGCAGATCGATGAGGCCAAGAGCGTTCTCGAGCCAGTGTATGGCCAGTTCATTGATGGGTTCGGTACTCCGGACTTGCAAAGAGCCCGCGATCTTCTGACGGAGCTGCAGGATCTTGGACGCCAATAGCGAGTTGCCAGACGCATCCTCAAACGCCACCGATTGGCCCGCGGTTTTGCGGCTCACCGGATTGCTCGCCAGCCAGCCGTGGATCGAGTGAACCACGACTGATCCCTCGCCCACGCCGGCGGCGACACGCTTGATGAATCGAACAGGCTGAACAGTTCTGGGCATCGGGTCGCCAATGATGCCGAAACGATATCCGGCACGACTGGAAAATCAAGGAATGAAGGGATTATTTGGGGAGAATTGGCTGGGGAACCTGGATTCGAACCAAGATCGACGGAGTCAGAGTCCGCTGTTCTACCATTGAACTATTCCCCAGCAAAGGCGAACCGGCGGGCGGTTCGGCTGGTGTGCGGCGCTTATAAACAAAAGCCCGCCGATTGCAAATACCTGTTTTGAAAAAAATCTGGCCGTCTCAGCCAGGGCTGAAACTATTCCGCAAATCCCTCTGCCAAAAAAGAATTTGGTGATTTTGGCGGGCGCTGATATTCTTGCGGCAACGCAAAAATCGAATGAGCGCCTGCTGCATACCTCAGGGAGTTGCGCGGCGCGGTGGAAAACAACGTGGAAGACCCCGAAGGCGGCGTGAAGCCGCAATTTGACGGGGCGTCGGCGGCAGGGCGCAAGGACGGCAAGAAGTCCAGGCGCCGCAAGGGCAAGCGCGGCGGGCAATCCCGCAGCGCCGCTCATCCCGCTTCGCATGAGCTCTCCGGCAATGCCGGGCAGCCAGCGCGCCCAATGGAAGATGCCGCCGGACATCCGGCCCGCAAGCGAAAGCGCCGCCGTCGCGGCGGCCATGGCGCTTCGCAGGAGGGCTCGCTTCAACCCCAGCCGATGGAACAGACGGGCGTCGCAGCCAATGCCGCCCGGGACGGTGGCGATTCGCCGTCGAGCCGGCGCAACCGCCGCAAGCATCGCGGCAAGCGTGGCCTGCAGGGGCGGCCGCTGACATCGGCAAAGCCTTCCCATATCCAGCCGCAGGAAAACCGGGCTGAGGAGACGGCGCGTGCCGCCGTGCCGCGCGAGGTGCAGAACGGCGCCGGCCGCAAGGGCCGCTCGGGGAGCCACGCGCACCAGGGGGATCGCCAGGCCGGCGAGCATGCCTGGCCGGAAGAGCTTTATGCCGCTCTCGATCTCGGCACGAACAATTGCCGTCTGCTCATTGCTCAGCCGACCCGTCCGGGCCAGTTCCGCGTCGTCGATGCCTTTTCCCGCATCGTCCGCCTCGGCGAAGGCCTTGCGGCGAGCGGCCGTCTGTCCGATGAGGCGATGGAAAGGGCGATCGAGGCGCTGAGGATCTGCGCCTCCAAGCTGAGGAACCGGGAGATCCGCCGCATGCGGCTGATCGCCACCGAAGCCTGCCGCCAGGCGGTCAACGGCGAGGAATTCCTCGGTCGCGTCGTTGCCGAAACCGGCCTCGAGCTTGAAATCATCGATCGGGAGACCGAGGCGCGGCTTGCCGTCTCCGGCTGCTCTTCGCTCGTCGGCCGCGAGACACGCTCCGTCGTGCTCTTCGATATCGGCGGCGGTTCGTCGGAGATCGCCGTCATCCGCATCGGCGACAATCGCTTCAGCCGGCTTGCCAATCACATCACCCATTGGACGTCCCTGCCGGTCGGCGTCGTGACGCTGTCGGAGCGTCACGGCGGACGTAATGTCACGCCGGAGCTTTTCGAAGGCATGGTGCGCGAGGTCGAAGGCATGCTCGGGCGCTTCGATTGCCCGGAGATCGAAATTGTCCAGACCGGAGATTTCCACCTGATCGGCACGTCGGGCACGGTGACGACGCTTGCCGGCGTCCATCTCGACCTGCCGCGTTATGACCGGCGCAAGGTCGATGGCATCTGGCTGTCGGACGACGAGGTCTCCGCCATGCAGGCAAAACTTCTCTCCTGGGATTTTGATAGCCGCGCGGCCAATCCCTGCATCGGACCGGACCGGGCCGATCTTGTGCTCGCAGGCTGCGCCATCCTCGAGGCGATCCGCCGCCGCTGGCCGAGCCCGCGTATGCGCGTTGCCGATCGCGGCTTGAGGGAAGGCCTGCTCACCGACATGATGGCCGATGACGGCGTGTGGCGGCGCAATCGCAATCGCCGCGGCCAGCGCGCGAAATGAGAGGAAGGGCATGACCAAGGCACCGATCGCGGGAAATCGCACCGGCCGCAAGCTCGGCCAGCGCGTCAAGAACAAGAAGATGAAGGCCTCCTCCCGCCAGTGGCTGCAGCGCCACATCAACGATCCCTATGTGCAGCGCGCCCAGCTCGAGGGCTACCGCGCCCGCGCCGCCTTCAAGCTGTTGGAGATCGACGAGAAATACCACATCCTGCGCGGCGCCAGGCGGATCATCGATCTGGGTGCGGCACCTGGCAGCTGGTCGCAGATCGCCGCCAAGGTCACCGGCTCGACCGATGAGGATGTCCGCGTGGCCGCGATTGATTTCCTGGAAATGGCCCAGCTTCCCGGCGTCAAGATCCTGCAACTCGATTTCCTTGATCCGAGTGCGCCGGAAAAACTGATGGAGGCCGTCGGCGGCACGCCCGATCTCGTCATCTCCGATATGGCGGCGCCGACCACCGGCCACCACCGCACCGACCACCTGCGCACCATGCATCTGTGCGAAGTCGCGGCCCATTTCGCCGTCGAGGTCCTAGGGGAGGGCGGGCATTTCCTGACCAAGACCTTCCAGGGCGGCACTGAGCGTGATCTGCTCGCCATGCTGAAGCAGAACTTCCGTCAGGTCGTCCACGTCAAGCCCAACTCGTCGCGCGCCGAATCGGTCGAGATGTTCCTGCTCGCCAAGGGCTTCAAAGGCCGCAAGGCGGAAGCTGACGCAGAGCAAGCTTGATCTCGGGTCGTTCCCGGCCGATGATGATGATCCCATGCTTCTTTACGTCACGCTCGGAACCAACGACCTTGACCGCGCAGGGCATTTTTACGATGCCGTTCTGCCCGTGCTCGGCTATCGCCGCCAGCATTATTCGCAGGAGGAGATCGGCTATTCCGCCGTGGGCGACACGCGCTGCCGCTTCTGGGTGGTAACGCCCTTCAATCGCCGCCGGGCGACTGCGGGCAATGGCGCCATGGTCGCGTTCACGGCCGAAACGAGAGCGGCCGTCGATGCCTTTCATGCGGCGGCGATCGCGGCAGGTGCTGCCGATGAAGGCGGGCCGGGTCTGCGCCCCTACCATGCCCATTTTTATGCCGCCTATATTAGAGATCTCGACGGCAACAAGCTCTCTGCCGTCTGCGAAAGCCCTGAATAGAAAGCTTATTTCACCGCTTGCTGTTCGGCCTCGATTGCCGATGCCGCCACCCGCCTTGAGCGGTGGCCGGAAACGAGCGCGCCGGCGTTGCGGTCCATCCTGATGAAGGGAATGGTCGCAATCACCGTCAGTCCGGCGATGATGTAGAAGGCAAGGTGGAAATCGGCGACCTGCAGCGCCTCGCCCCTGATATAGATCGAACTTTCCAGGATCGCGGCCGCGACCGCGACGCCGAGCGCCAGGCTGATCTGCTGCATCACAGAGCTCATCGAGGTCGCCTGGCTGGCTTGCGCATCATCGATGTCGGCAAAGGCCAGCGCATTGACGCCGGTGAACATGAAGGAGCGGGAGAAGCCGCCGATGAGCAGCACGCCGATGATGACGAGATGCGGCGTTGCCGGTGTGAACAGGCCGGTAATGACGGTGACGACAGTCGTCACCATGGCGGCGCCGAGCAGCGTCGTGCGGAAACCTATGGCTGCGAAGACGCGCTTTGCCATGAATTTGGTGGTGATCGCGCCGATCGCGCCGGCAAAGGTGATAAGGCCGGATTGGAACGGCGTCAGCCCGAAACCGAGCTGCAGCATCAGCGGCGTCAGGAACGGCATGGCGCCGACGCAGATGCGAAAGAGGTTGCCCCCCGTGGTCGAAACCCGGAATGTCGGGTTCTTGAACAGGCCGAGGTTGAGGATCGGCGCCGGGTGGCGCTTCGCATGTCTGACATAGACGAAGCCGCACAGGAGGCCGATGCCGGTGGCGGCGACGCCGATGATCGGCGGCAGGGCCGGCAGGCTCACCACCGACAGGCCGAAGACGACGCCCGCGGCCGAAAGCGAGGTCAGCACGAAACCGATGAAATCGAGCTTCGGCGGCGCTGTCGCCTCCACCTCCGGCAGGAAGATCGTCGCCAGCCAGATGCCGACGATGCCGACCGGCACGTTGATCAGGAAGATCCAGTGCCAGCTGAAATAGGTGGTGATGAAGCCGCCGAGCGGCGGGCCGGTGAGCGGGCCGACAAGGGCCGGGATGGTGAGCAACGCCATGGCCGAGACCAGATCGCTTCGCTGCGTCGTGCGCACCAGCACGAGACGGCCGATCGGCGTCATCATCGCGCCGCCCATGCCCTGCAGGAAGCGGGCAAAGACGAATTCGACGAGGTTGGAGGAGATGGCGCAGAAGATCGAGCCGATGACGAAGACGGAGATGGCTAGGCGAAAGATTTTCTTGGCGCCGAACCTGTCGGCCATCCAGCCGCTGACCGGAATGAACACCGCAAGCGCCACCATGTAGGAGGTCAGCGCCAGCTTCAGCGTGATCGGCCCGACATGGAGGTCTGCGGCGATCGCCGGCAGCGCCGTCGAGATCACGGTGGAGTCCATCTGTTCCATGAAGAGAGCGACGGCGAGGATCAGTGGGACGATGCGGTTCATAGGCGGGAGCCTTGATGGGCGCGGATGGAAGCTGGAAGGCCCGTGCTGTTTAGTCCGAGTTCCGGGAGCTGCCAATGCTCAAATCAGGCTCGATGCGATGTTTGCTTCACGTCTGCGTGAGACGGCTTGTCCGACAAGGTCCGTTACCAAGATTGACATATGTTTTACTGGCCGGGGCAAGAAATCCCGCGGGTAGCATCGGCCGCGCAGCGACAAAGCACGCGTCATGGGGGATGGATATATGGCAATTTCAACGCGAATGACACGGCGCACACTTTTTGCCGCAAGTCTCGGCCTGCTGGCGGCGCCGGCAATTTTGAGAGAGAAGGCCGAAGCGGCCGCCACTGGAGCAAGCAGACGTATGGATATAGCGCCTTTACCCGAAATCAATCAGTTCAAGCTCGGTTCCTATAAGTTCACCGTCGTCAGGGACGGGATCAATATCTCCGAAAAACCTTATGAGACCTACGGCACCAATCAGGATCCCGAAACCGTCCAGGCGTTGCTGATCGCCAACTTCCTGCCGGCCGACAAGCTCCTGAACGGCTATGCGCCTGTTCTTATCGACACCGGTTCCGATCTCATTCTCGTCGACACCGGCTTTGGCGCGGGCGGTCGCGCCCGCGGGCTCGGAAAGCTCGCCGACGGCCTGAAGGTGGCGGGATATTCGCCCGAGGACGTGACCCTGGTGGCTCTGACCCATCTGCACGGCGACCACATCGGCGGGCTGATGGAAGACGGCGCGCCCGCCTTCAAGAATGCCCGCTATGTCATCGGTGAGGCCGAATATGATTTCTGGTCGAACACCGCGCGCGAGGGCACACCGGCCGAGGGTGGCCACAAGGCGGTGCTCGCCAATGTGACGCCGCTTGCCGAAAAATCCACCTTCATTAGGGACGGGGCCAGCGTCGCCCCGGGCATGACCGCGATGCTGGCAGCCGGCCACAGCCCTGGGCACATGGTGTTCCACGTTGAATCGGAGGGAAAGCGCCTGGTATTGACCGGCGATACGGCCAACCACTACATCCTGTCGCTGCTGCGGCCGGATTGGGAGGTGCGCTTCGATATGGACAAGGCGCAGGCGGCCGCCGCCCGCCGCAAGGTTTTCGACATGATCGCGGCCGAGAAGATCGCCTTCCTCGGCTATCACATGCCGTTCCCGGCGGTCGGTTTCGCCGAGCGGCAGGATGGCGGCTACCGCTTCGTGCCGAAGACCTATCAGTTCGATATCTGATCGCAATCGGTTCCGTTTTTTGCGGGAATTGCTCTTCGTGCATGGCACCCATGACGAGCCCGGCGAGCACACCGGGCTTTTTGCTATTTCCTTCCTGTCATAGACGTGTTACCAGCCCTCGCCAACTTCCAAGCAACTCATGCACACCGCCGGGGCGGACGATTCGTTTCCGGGACGGGTTGCATTTTTCTTAACTGAAGGAATTTGGCCATGGCCCGCATCATAGAAACGGCAACCGGCGCGGACGCGCTCACCTTCGACGACGTGCTGCTGCAGCCCGGCCATTCCGAGGTCATGCCCGGCCAGACGAACATCGCGACCCGCATCGCCCGCGACTTCGACCTTAACATCCCGATCCTCTCGTCGGCCATGGATACCGTCACCGAAAGCCGGCTGGCGATCGCGATGGCGCAGGCCGGCGGCCTCGGCGTCATCCACCGCAACCTGACGCCGGTCGAGCAGGCCGAAGAAGTCCGTCAGGTGAAGAAGTTCGAAAGCGGCATGGTCGTCAATCCGGTCACCATCGGGCCGGATGCGAAGCTTGCCGAGGCGCTCGGCCTGATGAAGTCGCACGGCATCTCCGGCATCCCGGTCGTCGAGAAGTCCGGCCGCCTTGTCGGCATCCTGACCAATCGCGACGTTCGCTTCGCCTCCGATCCGGAGCAGAAGATCCACGAGCTGATGACCAAGGACAATCTGGTCACCGTCAAGGAAAACGTCGATCAGCAGGAGGCCAAGCGGCTCCTGCATTCGCATCGCATCGAGAAGCTGCTGGTCGTCGACACCGAAGGCCGCTGCGTCGGTCTGATCACCGTCAAGGATATCGAGAAGTCGCAGCTGAACCCGAACGCCTCCAAAGACGCCCAAGGCAGACTTCGCGCCGCCGCCGCCATCAGCGTCGGCGATGATGGCTTCGAGCGGGCAGAGCGGCTGATCGAGGCCGGCGTCGACCTCTTGGTCGTCGATACCGCCCACGGCCACTCGCAACGCGTGCTGGATGCCGTCACCCGTGTCAAGAAGCTGTCCAACTCGGTCAGGATCATGGCCGGCAACGTCGCCACCTATGACGGCACCAGGGCACTGATCGATGCGGGCGCAGACGCCGTCAAGGTCGGTATCGGCCCGGGCTCGATCTGCACGACGCGCATCGTCGCCGGCGTCGGCGTTCCGCAGCTCGCCGCCATCATGTCGGCTGTGCAGGCAGCCCAGGATCAGGATGTGCCCGTCATCGCCGATGGCGGCATCAAATTTTCCGGCGATCTTGCCAAGGCAATCGCCGCCGGCGCTTCCGCCGTCATGATCGGCTCGCTGCTTGCCGGCACCGATGAGAGCCCGGGCGAGGTCTATCTCTACCAGGGCCGCTCCTTCAAGGCCTATCGCGGCATGGGCTCCGTCGGCGCCATGGCCCGCGGCTCGGCCGACCGCTATTTCCAGGCGGAGGTTCGCGACACGCTGAAACTCGTGCCTGAAGGCATTGAGGGCCAGGTTCCCTATAAGGGACCCGTCTCGGCCGTCGTCCACCAGCTCGCCGGCGGTCTCAAGGCGGCCATGGGTTATGTCGGCGGCAAGGATATCAAGGATTTCCAGGAGCGAGCGACCTTCGTGCGCATCTCCGGCGCCGGTCTTCGCGAAAGCCATGCGCATGACGTGACGATCACCCGGGAAAGCCCGAACTATCCGGGCGCCGGTCTCTGACCATGAAGGCGGGCAGCAGGATTTCGCTCTGGATCATCGCGCTGCTCGCCGCTCTCTGCCTTGCCGTGCTTGCCTGGACGACCTTCGGCTTCGTCGTTCCCTTCAAGCATGAAACCGGCCAGGCGGTGCTCGACACCTATTTCGCCGGTTACGACGAATCCGCCGTCTTCCACATGCAGATGCTGCTCGATGGCAACGAGACGGCAGCAAGGCTGCTCAGCGCCATGTATTTTGGCCCGGAACTGATCTTTCCGGCATTGCTGACGGCGCTCTTGTTTCTCTCCTTCCTCAGGCTCGGCCCTGTCGGCGCCTGGTTCGGACGATCGCTGCATCCACTCGTCGGCCGCGCGCTCTATCTGCTGCCGTTGCTCTACGGCATCGCCGACTACGGCGAGAATATCTTAAGCCTGATCGCCTTCGCCGATGGCGGATCCGCAGGTCTCGCGGCGCATCTGCTGCCGTGGATGACGCGGCTGAAATTCGCAAGCCTCGCCATCTGCTTCATCCTCCTCGCCCGGCTTGCCAGCCTCCGCTGGCTGACGCCGCGCCAGGACTGAGACGCGGCCTCAGCCGCTGGCATCCTGCTCTCCTTTCGGCTACTCCTCTCAACGACTGCGGAAACGGAAAGGAGTTGAGGGTCCATATGACCGGCTATCAAATCTTCTGGCCACTGCTTGCCCATGTGGCCCTGGTCTATGGTCTTTATGCGCTTCTTGGGCAGCGGCGCGCAAAAATGGTCCGCGCCGGCAGGATCGCGAAATCGGATTATCGTGAAAATCGTGACGAGCCGGCCGAAAGTCTCGCCGTTAAGAATTGTCTCGCCAACCAGTTCGAACTGCCTGTGCTCTTCTATGCCTGCAGCATTCTTCTATATGTCACCGAGGCCGACAATCTTGTAGCCGTCGCGCTCGCCTGGGTCTTCGTCGGCCTGCGTTACGCCCATGCCGCCATCCACGTCACCAGCAATGATCTGCGCTACCGCAGCCCGATCTTTGCCGCCGGTTACCTCGTGCTCGCCGCCATGTGGGTGTGGCTGGCCGGGTGGATGGCGATGGGATAACGCGCGGCGACAGCAGCATGGGGCTAAGGCGACGCTCTCTGTGAAGTTCTAAAACTTCTGGACGGCCATTCCTCTCAACAAAGAGTCGCGACATCAGCCTTTTCCCGTCGAAGAGAATTTCGCAACTATTTCAAGGATTCTCTTGCCTGGCGCAACCGGTAGGAACTGCTGAGCTCCCGATTTTCATACGCGTTTGCCGGTCGTTAAAATGCGAGCTTTTCCGTTTACGCCTGATGAAGACCTGCATGTCATATCCGCTCGACGCGCTGGTGGCAGAAGCCTCTGCGCGCAACAATAAGAATGGGAACGACATGGGCGCGGAAAGCATGGATCGCATCGGCTTGCGAAGGAAGCCGAAGCAGGAGCGTAGCATTCAGAGGCTGGACCTTATTCTCGCCGCCGCTGCCAGGATCATCGCCGAAAAGGGCGTCAGCGCCATGCGGATGACCGAGCTCGCGATCGCCGCCAAAGTGCCGATCGGCTCGGTTTACCAGTATTTCCCGGAGAAAGCGGCGATCGTCAAAGCCCTGTTCGATCAGCACGCTTCAGCCATCCAGACGAAGACGGCGGCGATGTTCTCCGACGTGCAGTCGCTCGACCAGGCGCTCGATCTCGTCTGCGATATCATCGATTGGTACTATGATTCCTACCATAACGATCCCGTTTATCTCGGCGTCTGGATGGGGACGGAGACCGATCAGGATCTGCTGCGGCTGAATATAGAGCATAGCGGCCGCGTCGCCGGCATTTTTCATGACGCCGTGCGCAGGCTGGCTCCGGATCTCTGCGACGAGGAAATGTTCGCCCGCACTTACCTTTTCAGCCATCTGATCGGCGCCGTCATCCGGCTTGCCGCCATCAGCGAAGAGACCATAGCGCGGCGCATGCTCGGCGAGTGGAAACGCGTCATCCGCGCCTCCCTTTTCACCGAGGCCGCGCCGCGCGCCGCCTGAGAACCTCTACCAGCTCGGCACCATATTGGCCGCCTTCAGCCGCGGATAAAGGCGCGCCTGCGCGGATTTGACGTCCGCATCCAGACCGTCGTCGATGACTGCCGGCGTGATGTTGTCGAGGCAGGCGGTGATATGCGCGGTGATCGCATTCATCAGCGAGACCGAGACGCCGGGCCGCTTCATGATGCCGATCTGCACCGGCGGCAGAGCGGGAAAGCCGTCCGCCTGGCTCAACACTTTCATGCCGGTCCGCAGCGCCGATTCCGGCATCACCGAGACAGCCATGCCGGCAAGCACGGCCGCGGCGACAACGGTGCAGGACCAGCTGGTGAACAGGATCTGGTGCTCGCGTCCCACCGCATCGAGCGCCGAGCAGGCGAGCTGACGCCACTGGCAATCGCGCCGGCCGACGGCAAGCGGCACGGGCGCGTCGTCGCGAATGGGGTGATTGGCCGAGCCTACCCAGCAGAGCGGTTCGGTTCTGACGACATCGGACATGCGCTCGCGCGGATTGTGGGTGACAAGTGCGATATCGAGCTCGCCCTTGTGCATGCGCTCGGCAAGGTCCACCGACGGCTCGCAGACGATGTAAAGCTCGACGTTCGGATGGGTCTTGGCGAAGCGACCGATGATCTCCGGCATGTAGCGGTCGGCATAGTCGTCAGGCGTGCCGATGCGCAGCGTCCCCTCCAGCCTATTGTCGTCAAAGGCGGCGATCGCTTCATTATTGAGGCGGATGATGCGCCGGGCGTAATTGAGCAGCTTCTCGCCCTCGACCGTCAGCCGGTTGCCGCGGCCGTCCTTGATGAAGAGCTGCTTGCCGATGCGCTCCTCGAGGCGGCGCATCTGCATGGAGACTGCTGATTGAGTCTTGTAGACCTTGTCAGCCGCCTTGGTGAAGCTGCCGGAATCGACGATGGCGATGAAAGTCTGCAACTGGTCGAGATCAAGAGGCGCGGACATGGTGTCACCCATAAAGATAGCTGATGATAATCATTAGAAACATTCGTTGGACTGATCAATAGGTCTTTGGCATCTTCGGGATGCAAATCAAGCAAAGTGAAGGACAGACACCCTGCCTGTCCAAGCAGAATTCAGCCTTATCCCTTCCCGCATGACCTCGTGGGAGGGGTGGGGTTGTTGCGTGCCCGAGAAAGGAGAGTTCGATGCACACGACAGACCGAACACTAGAACTCGACTGCAGCAAGCTGACCCCGACGCTTTCCCAGCGTCTGGTGGCCGGCCTCGCTCCGCTGGTCTCCCTCTTTCGCGGCTTTCGCAATCGGATGGAGGTCAACGGGCTGCATGATCTGAACGACAGTCAGCTGAGGGATATCGGCCTCACCAGGGCCGACCTGACCTCTGCGTTCCTGGCCTCGACCTTTTTCGAGGACCCGTCGGAACATCTGACGCGCTCGGCGCGCAATCGCTGGCGCCTGCAGCTCTTCCGCGCCCACGAGGAGTAGGAGTGTCGAGTTTCCCCGCAGGGTGATAGCCAATAGCCCTGCCGCTTGACCCGGCGATCGGCTTTTCCCAAGCCATCGCCGGGTTTTTTATGCCTTGGTCTCGGGGGGCTTCGGCCTGTAGGTTTCGAAAATCGCTTCCAGGTTCCTCTGGTAGCTCTTCCGCACCTCAAGCCCGCTGTCGAACATGGCGTTCAGCATGTCGGTATAGCTCTCGACATTGGCTTTTGCCTCTTCCTTCGGCGCCTCCGGCGTCTTGGCCGCCGGTTGTTTGCCCACTGGTTGTTTGGCTGGCGGCTGTTTGGCTGGCGGCTGCTGGCCGAGCCCGGTCATCATTTCCTGAAAGGCCTTGGCGAAGGGATTGTCGAGGAAGGGGTTCGGCTGAGGCGCCGGTTCCTGTTTCGGCATCGAGAACATCACCTGCATCGCCTGCGTGAAGGGATTGTCGAAGATGTTGGGTTCCGGGGCCTTCGGTTTCGGCGCAAAGCCGGTGCTCTCGAGCCATTTCTGAATGGTCTCGCCCACCGCCGTGTTGACGAAGGGGTTGACCGGCGAGGCCATCTGGCCGGTCGTCTGCTTGAAGAGCCCGCCCATCAGCGTATCGGCCAAAACGGGTAGCATCTGCTTGTAGATATCCTGGCCGATCCCGGTCATCTGCGCCGCCTGGGCGGCGACCGCCCGCGAAACCTCTTTGGAGCCGAAGAGCTGGGCAAGGATGTTGTTGCCGTCGGAAATGCCCTCCGGCGTGAAGGCGCGGCTCATATCCTCGAAATAGCGCGCATAATTGCCGGAGGCAATGGCCTGCATCAGCCCGACGAAATCATAAGGATTGCTGGTGCTGCGCTTTAGGCCGGCGGAAAAGGCCGGCATCAGCGCCGCCATCGCCTTGGTCGCCTGTTCCTGCGCCAGGTTGAACTGCCGCGCGACTGCTTCCATCGCCGCACCGTTCTGCGCCTGCATCATCATGTCGAAGAGTGGCAGCATGGAGGTCCCTTTCCCCGAGTCGTGACGCGTGTAACGCCAATATATCCGGAAAAGGTAATGTGCAAACGGCTTTTTGCTATAAGAACTTAAAGCCGTTCCGGCAAACGTGCGCGGTGTTTTTCCGAACCCGATAAAAACCTCGGCAGGCTCAGTACTGATAATCCTCGAAGACCGGTTCGACAGAGCCGTTCCAGCGGCCGTGATAGAGCGACAGCAGATCCTCGGCGAGCGTCGCCTTCTTGGCGAGCACCTCATCGAGCGGCGCCAGGAAGATGCTCTCGTCCTGGCCTTCGCGGTTGAGCTTGCCGCGCGTCTTGAGGCCGGTCCTCGATATGGCGACCACCTCGCGCGCCACGTCGAGCAGTGCATGCCCGCGAAACTGAGCCTTCAGCCCTTCGGCGGGGACGGCGTCGCGCAGGGCAGCGATCTCGGCAAAGCTCCAATTCTTGGTCAACTCGTCGGCAGCCTGAAGGGCCGCATCATCGTAGAGCAGGCCGACCCAGAAGGCCGGCAACGCACAGATGCGCCGCCACGGGCCGCCGTCGGCGCCGCGCATTTCGAGGAAACGCTTCAGCCGCACGTCGGGGAAGAGCGTCGAAAGATGGTTCGTCCAGTCGCCCATCGTCGGCGCCGGATCGGCGACCTCGCCCTTCAGCGACCCGTTCATGAACTGGCGGAAGGTGACATGGGTGCAATCGTGATAGCGGCCGTCGCGGACGATGAAATACATCGGCACGTCGAGCGCCCATTCGGCATAGTCGCGGAAGCCGAAATCGTCGCGGAAGGTGAAATCGAGCAGGCCCGAGCGCCGGTTGTCGACGTCGCGCCAGATATCGCCGCGCCAGGAGAGCAGGCCGTTCGGCTTGCCCTCGGTGAAGGGCGAGGATGCAAAGAGCGCGGTCGCCAAGGATTGCAGCTTCATCGAGACGCGCATCTTCTGGCGCATGTCGGCTTCCGAGGAGAAGTCGAGATTCACCTGGATCGTGCAGGTGCGGTACATCATGTCGAGACCCTTGCTGCCGACCTTTGGCATATAGCGGGTCATGATCTCGTAGCGCGATTTCGGCATGTGCGGCGTTTGCGCATAGGTCCATTTTGGACTGCCGCCGATGCCGAGAAAGCGGATGCCCATCGGTTCGGCGATTTCGCGCAGCGTCGCCAGATGCTGGTTCGATTCCCTGCAGGTTTCGTGGAGCGTCTCCAGCGGCGCGCCGGAGAGTTCGAACTGGCCGCCAGGCTCGATCGAGATGGCGCCCATGCCGCTCTGTTCGGCGAGGCCAATGATGTTGCCGCCGTCCATGATCGGTTCCCAGCCGCTCTTTTCCTGCAGGCCAGCGAGCAGGGCCGAAATGCTGGCATCGCCGAAATAGGGAACCGGGCTGTTGTCGGCGCGGAAGAAGGCGAATTTCTCGTGTTCGGTGCCGATCCGGAAGCGCTCCAGCGGCTTGTTGCCCGCGGCGATGTAATCGGTCAGATCCTGAACCGAAGAGAGCGGCGTCTGGTCGGTAGTGTCGCGGGCCATGCGGGGTACCTGTATTCAAAAAGGCGCCCGGGGGGCCGGGCAGCTGGAAGGCTGATTAGGACCCAAGCCACCCATGTTGCAAGTGAAATTCTTTCAACGACGCATCAAAAAAATAGCAGCGATTTCCATGTCAACCCGTTTTCAGCGTTAGTTCCAGTCGCCGATTGCCGCCTGCACCACGGCGAGCGCCGCAACCGCTGCCGTGTCGGCCCGCAGGATGCGCGGTCCAAGCGGGATGGCGGTAACGAAATCAAGGCTGCGAAGCCGTGCGCGCTCCTCTTCCGAAAAGCCGCCTTCCGGCCCGACGAGCAGCGCGAGATGCTTTTCCCGGATCGCCGACAGCACCGGCAGCGGGTTCTGACCGGCCTCGCCCTCGTCGCAATAGATGATGCGGCGCTCCTTCGGCCAGCGCTCGAGTAGGTCGGAGAGCTTCACTGGCTCGGCCACCTCGGGAATGCCGAGAACGCCGCATTGCTCGGCCGCCTCGACGACATTGGCGCGCAGCTTGTCGAGATTGGTGATCTTGCCTTGAACATGCTGGGTCATAACCGGCTGCAGCAGACCGGCGCCCATTTCGACCGCCTTTTGCACGAGATAATCCATGCGGCCGACCTTGAGCGGCGCAAAGAGATAATGCAGATCGCAGGGAGAGGGCTGCGGCCGCGTCTCTTCGATTGCCGTCAGCAGGATGCGTTTGCGCGTGGGGAAGGTTAGGCTGGCCTTCCACTCGCCGTCACGGCCGTTGAAAAGCAGAATCTCGGCATCGGCCTCCATCCTCAGCACATTGGCGAGATAGTTGAACTGCTCGGCACTCGCCTCCACGACGGCGCCGGCAGAAAGCGGCGCATCGACGAAAAGCCGTTGCATGCGAAAATTGGCGCGCATTGAAAAACTCACGGGGTTCAGAACATGTTGCCGAAAAGTGTGAGCGGCTTTCGGACGACATCATGCTCTAACTCTTTAATTTTAGAACAGGATTCAGACTGGAGGTCCAGCAGGCCTCAAGTCATCCTGTTCTAGACGAAGAGCGCGAACATAGCCCAATAAATCACGGCGGCAAGCGCTGCCGACACCGGCACGGTAACGATCCAGGCGGCGACGATCGTCATGAAATGCGAGCGGCGTACGAGGTAGCGCCGGCGCCTCTCATAAATGTTCGGCTCCTCCGGCTCGTCGATATCGAAGCTCTCGGCCAGGCGCCTGATATAGGCGATGCGGCGCTTCGAATGACGGGTATACCATTCGCGGAAGAAGCCGACGCCGAAGACGGCGCCGACGGCGATATGCGTGGTGCTGACCGGCAGGCCAAGCCAGGAGGCGACGATGACGGTGAAGGCGGTCGACAATGCGACGCAATAGGCGCGCATCGGATTGAGCTTGGTGATCTCCTCGCCGACCAGGCGGATCAGCCGCGGCCCGAACAGCAGCAGGCCGACGGAGATGCCGAAGGCGCCGATCAGCATCACCCAGAGCGGCGGATGCCCAACGCTGTCGCCCCCGCCGATGCCGACCGAATGGACGATTGCCGAAAGCGGCCCGATGGCGTTCGAAACGTCGTTTGCGCCATGCGCGAAGGAAAGCAGCGCCGCCGAGCCGATTAGCGGCAGCCGGAACAGCACCCGCAGCGAGCTGTTGCGGTTTTCGAGATCGCGCGCCTGGGCGAGAACGAGCGGCCGGGCGGCGAGCCAGCTGACCAGTCCGATGCCGATGCCGATCAGGATGACGGTGAAAGAAGGAAACCGGCCGGGCGGCGACAGCTGCAGCATCATATAGGCCATGAAGCCGCCGGCCATGACCGCGACCAGCACCGGCACCCAGCGCTGAGCCGCCGCGATCTTGTCGTCGCGATAGATGATGAGGCTCTTGACGAGGTAAAGCAGGCCGGCGGCGATCAGTCCGCCGATCAGCGGCGAGGTGATCCAGCTCGAGGTGATCTCCAGCATCACCCGCCAGTTCACCGGTTCCGGCCCGGCGGCGGCGATGCCGGCGCCGATGACCGCCCCGACGATTGCATGGGTGGTGGAAACCGGCGCGTTCATCCACGTAGCGAGGTTGATCCAGAGGGCCGCCGCCATCAGCGCCGCCATCATGATCCAGCCAAGTATCGCCTGCGGCACTTCCACCGCGTCGACGATGTTGGAGGAAATTGTCTTGACGACGTCGCCGCCGGCGATCGTGGCGCCGAGGATCTCGAAAATCGCGGCGATGATGAGTGCCTGGCCCATCGTCATGGCGCGCGCACCGACGGCGGCACCGACATTGTTGGTCACGTCGTTGGCGCCGATATTCATCGCCATGTAGCCGGCAAGGGCCGCCGCCGCCACGACGAGCATCGCTCCCGGGCGGTCGAGCACATAGACGCCGGCAAAGATCATCGTCAGACCGACGAAGATCAGCCCGAGACCGGGCGCTACCAGCCGCCGCAGGACGTGCTTTGCCACATCCTCGGCATGGGTGATCTTGTCGAGGTCCTTGTCGAGCGTGCGTTTGGTGAGGACGGCGGGACGGGGCGGCATTCTTTCTTCCAACTATGAATCTGCTTTTACGCTGCCTTTTTAGCAGCGCAAGATGGCAGGATTCATTCCGCCGGAATTTGCTTTGCCGCTTTGGCCGAAAGCCGTTCGGTCATCTTGCGCTTAAAGGCGAGGAAAAGGCCGCGTAGCTCCGGCTCGCGCACGCGCCCGGCCGCTTCGTCGAGCGAGACCCATTCGATGCGGCGCTCGCCTTTTTCTTTGAAATTCTTTGCCATATCGGTGACTTCGAGCGCATAGACCTGCACCTTGCAGACAACCTGCACCCCGTCGCGCAGCACCTTCGGATAGGTGTAGGCACCGAGCGTCTCCGTTTCGGCAACGCCGCGGACGCCGGCTTCTTCGAGAGCTTCCTGCGCGGCGACCTCATGAGCGCATTTCCCGTTCATCGGCCAGCCCTTGGGGATGACCCAGCGGCCGGTGTCGCGGCTCGTCATCAAAAGCACCTCGACCTCACCGCTCTTCTTTTTCACCCGATAGCAGAGCGCACCATATTGCTGTCGCGGCGGCCGCCGGAACATCAGTTGCACATCGGATGCCAATCGGGCGAGAAGAGTCAATTGTCGGGTCACCTTTGCAGTGGTTGTTAGGAATCGCTCATATACATGTATCACGAAAAGCTTACGCAATCCAAAGCCACAGACGCTCCGAAACGCGATTTGATCGCTGTTTCATTAAGGGAAATCGAGCTGGGGCAGGCTCAGAAATCCGTCGTGCCCTGTCTCGAATGCGTCACCTTGCACAGGTGTACAATATGGCTTCGTCCGGAGTCCTAATCAATGGCGGGATCAATTGTTCCACCAGGATTTTTGCAAATGTGGTAACTATGCCTCTCAATGGCGTCCGTGCCTTTCAGGCCGTCATGGCAGCAAAGCCGCCGAAGAGCTGAACGTGGTCTCGCGCGTGGGAACATGGTGGCGAATGCCGTGAAGAAGTGTCAGCGCTCCCAATAGGGGATTGGCCCGTAGAGTTCGGTGAGATAGTCGATGAACAGCCGCACTTTGGCCGGCAGGAACTGCCGGCTGGGATAGACGACCGACAGCGTGACATTCTGTGAGCTCTCATATGCCGGCAGCACCTGCACCAGACGGCCGGCTTTGAGTTCTTCGCCGATATCCCAGGTGGAGCGCAGTGCGATCCCGAGGCCGGCGATGACGGCCTCGCGGATCACTTCGCTGGAATTGGTGACCAGCATGCCTTCCGGCCGCAGGCTGAGCGCCCCATTCGGCCCGTTCAGCCGCCAGGTGTCGCCATTGTGTGCCGGCAGGCAGCGATGGTGTTTCAAATCGTCGATATCACGCGGCTCGCCATGTGCCGAGAGATAATCCGGCGAGGCGCAGAGCAGCCGGCGCACCGGCGCCAGCCGCCGGGCGACGAGGCTGGAATCGGTGAGTTCGGCGATGCGGATCGCCAGATCGAAGCCGCCGCCGACGATGTCGCTGAATTCGTCGGTCAGCACCAGGTTGATCGCGAGTTCCGGATGCGCCTGCATGAACGCTTTCAGGTGCGGCGCGATATGCATGCGGCCGAAGGAGGTCGGCGCCGAAATCTTCAGCGTCCCATGCATCTGCGCCGCGCGGCCGGAAATATAAAATTCCGCCTCTTCCAGCCCGGCAAGGATGCCGAGAACGCGGTCGTAGAAACCCTGGCCGGCCTCCGTCAGCGAAATCTGCCGCGTCGTGCGCTGCAAAAGTCGGGTGCCGAGCCGGTCCTCCAGCCGCTTGATCCGCTTGGAGACGACGGCGGGGGAAAAGCCGAGCATGCGCCCGGCAAGCGACATGCTTCCCGTCGAAACGACCTTGGCAAAGATTTCGAGATCGCCCAGATTGGTCATAAGCTTTTGTGAATTTTTCCCCTTTTGGCATAAGTGCTTAGCATTTGCGCCCCTATTGGGAAAGTGCTAAGCCGATCGCACGGCGGCAGGCAAGATCCGACACCCGTTCCCGCCGTCGTCCTCCCGTCGTCATCTTTCCGGGAGGCCAGGGAGAAGGCCATGTCCGACGCCATTCCGTTTCTTGCGCCCCGGGCCGATGTCCTGGCCCGGCGTGCTCAGATCGTCGCCGATCTCACCGATCTGCTGCCGCCGGAATGCCTGGTTCATGAGGCGCGCGAACTGGTTCCCTTCGAGACCGATGCCTTCGTCTCCTATCGCCGCCTGCCGCTCGCCGTCGCCCTGCCGCGCACCACCGCCGAGGTTTCGGCCGTCATGCGTTATTGCCATCGCTACGGCGTTCCCGTCGTGCCGCGCGGCGCCGGCACCTCGCTTTCCGGCGGCGCCATTCCGCAGGAGGATGCCGTCGTGCTCGGCCTGTCGAAGATGAACCGCATCCTCGAGATCGATCTGCCGAACCGCGTCGCCGTGGTTCAGGCGGGCGTGACCAATCTCAATATTTCCGACGCCGTCGCAGCCGACGGGTTTTTCTATGCGCCCGATCCGAGTTCGCAGCTTGCCTGCACTATCGGCGGCAATATCGGCATGAATTCCGGCGGCGCCCACTGTCTGAAATACGGGGTCACCACCAATAACCTGCTCGGTGTTAGGATGGTGCTGGTCGACGGCACGGTGATCGAGCTCGGCGGCAAGGCGCTCGATGCGCCCGGCTATGACCTGCTCGGTCTCGTCTGCGGCCACGAAGGCCAGCTCGGCATCGTCACCGAGGCGACCGTGCGGCTGATCGCCAAGCCGGAAGGCGCGCGCCCGGTGCTCTTTGGCTTCGAAGCTTCAGAAGAGGCCGGCGCCTGTGTCGCCGATGTCATTGCCGCCGGCATCATTCCCGTTGCGATCGAATTCATGGACAAGCCGGCGATCGAGATCTGCGAGGCCTTCGCCCATGCCGGCTATCCCCTCGATGTCGGCGCGCTGCTGATCGTCGAGGTCGAGGGATCGGAGGCGGAGATGGACGCCATGCTGAAGGATGTGGTCGACATCGCCCGCAGGCACGGCGTCAAGACCGTGCGCGAATGCCAGTCGGCGACCGAAGCGGCGCTGATCTGGAAAGGCCGCAAATCCGCCTTCGGCGCCACCGGCCGCATCGCCGATTATATCTGCATGGACGGCACTGTACCGCTCAGCCAGCTGTCGAACGTCTTGAAGAAGACTGCCGAGATCGTCGATCATTACGGCTTGCGTGTCGCAAATGTCTTCCATGCCGGTGATGGCAACATGCATCCGCTGATCCTCTTCAACGCCAACGATCCGCAGGATGCCGCCCGTGCCGAAGCCGCCGGCAACGATATCCTCAAGCTCTGTGTCGATGCCGGCGGCTGCCTGACCGGCGAGCATGGTGTCGGCATCGAAAAGCGTGACCTGATGCGGCATCAATATTCGCAGGCCGATCTCGCCCAACAGATGGCGGTGCGCGCCGCCTTCGATCCCGGCTGGCTGCTCAACCCCTCGAAGGTCTTTCCGCTGGAAGGACGCCCCGCCGCATGATCGATCTGATGCCGACGAGCGAGGAACAGGCGGCGGCGATCGTCCGCACACATCAGGAGATGAACCGGCCACTCGCGATCTGCGGCGGCGATACGCGCTCGGGTTTCGGCAATGCCGTCGCAGCCGAAGACCGGCTGCGATCGACCAGGCTTTCCGGCATCATCGCCTACAATCCCGGCGAGATGGTCATGACAGCCCGTTCGGGTACGCCGCTTGCCGAGGTCGAGGCGGCGCTGTCCGAAAATAGCCAGATGCTTGCCTTCGAGCCGATGGATCATCGCCCCATTATGGCCAGGTCGGGCGAGCCGACCATCGGCGGCGTCTTTGCCGCCAATGTCTCTGGCCCGCGCCGCCTCATTGCGGGCGCTGCCCGCGACAGTTTGCTTGGCGTGCGCTTCGTCAACGGTAGCGGCGAGATCATCAAGGCCGGCGGTCGGGTGATGAAAAATGTTACCGGCCTCGATCTCGTCAAGCTGATCGCCGGTTCGCACGGGACGCTGGGTTTTCTGACCGAAGTCACGTTCCGCGTGCCGCCGCGCCCGAAGACCGAACGGACGGTGGTTCTCTCGGGCCTCAACGATGCCGAAGCGGCCAGTGCCATGGCGACGGCGATGGCGCTGCCGGTCGAAGTCTCGGGTGCGGCCCATCTGCCTTTGACGGTGACGTGGAAATTCCTCGCCGGCAAATTGCCCGAGGGCGAGGCGACAGTTCTGCGCATCGAGGGCTTGGCTGGCTCTGTCGACGTGCGCGTCGAAAAGCTTGCGGCGGCAATGTCCGCCTTCGCCACGGTCACGCAGCTGGATGAGAGGGAAAGCCAGAGGCTTTGGCGGGAAATCCGCGATGTGCTGCCTTATGCCGACGGCACGGCGCGGCCGGTCTGGCGCGTCTCGGTCGCCCCCGGCACCGGCCATCAGCTCGTCGCAGCGCTCCGTCTCGAGGCCGGCGTCGATGCCTTTTATGATTGGCAAGGCGGCCTCATCTGGATGCGCATGGAAGCGGAGCCGGAGGCCGAACTAATCCGCCACTTCGTCAAAGGGCTCGGCGGTGGTCATGCGACGCTGATTCGCGCCTCCTTTGCGGCAAGGGCGGCGACCGCCGCCTTTCATCCGGAGCCCGAGGCGGTGGCGATGCTGTCGCGGCGGGTGAAGGAGAAGTTCGATCCGGCGGGGATATTGAATCCGGGGAAGATGGGGTGAGAAGATGCTTGTTGCCGACTGTGCACGCTCGATGGATTGCACAAGGGTGCCTCTTGCTCCCCCTTCGCCACAGCGGGGAGAAGGTGGCCCGAAGGGTCGGATGAGGGGGCCACACGGCATGCAGTCTGTCGTCTTCTCGCTTTTGTCCCGAGTGCGGCCCCCTCATCCGCTCTTCGGGCACCTTCTCCTCGCTGTGGCGAAGGGGGCACCGGAGGCCGCGTAAATGCAAACCAACTTCACCCCCGCCCAGCTCCTCGACCCCGATATCGCCGAATCGGAAAAAATCCTGCGCAAATGCGTCCATTGCGGCTTCTGCACTGCCACCTGTCCCACCTATGTGACGCTCGGCAACGAGCTCGACAGTCCGCGGGGCCGCATCTATCTGATCAAGGATATGCTGGAAAACGGCCGGCCCGCCGATGCCGAGGTCGTCACCCATATCGACCGCTGTCTCTCCTGCCTTGCCTGCGTCACCACCTGTCCCTCGGGTGTCGACTATATGCATCTGGTCGATCACGCCCGCGTCCATATCGAAAAGACCTACAGGCGCCCGCTGATGAACCGGCTGACGCGCGCCCTCCTGGCGGCCGTGCTGCCCTATCCCGGCCGTTTCCGCCTGGCGCTCCGTCTCGCCCGTCTTGGCCGGCCCTTCGCCGGCTTGATGCGCGGGGCGGCACTCAAGCCCTTTGTCGCCATGCTGGCGCTGGCGCCGCGGCGCCTGCCCGCCGCGTCGGACTTTGCAAAACCCGGCAGCTACCTGTCCGAGGCGGAGCGGCGCGGCCGAGTGGCGATCCTGACCGGCTGCGCCCAGCCGGTGCTTGATCCCGCCATCAACGCGGCGGCGATCCGGCTCCTGACGCGGCTCGGTATCGAGGTCGTGGCGCCGGAAGGCGAGGTCTGCTGCGGCTCGCTGGTCCACCACATGGGCCGCGCCGAACAGGCGCTCGAAAGTGCGCGGATCAACGTCGACATATGGACGCGCGAAATCGAGACGCAGGGGCTCGATGCGATCATCATCACCGCTTCGGGCTGCGGCACGACGATCAAGGATTACGGCCACATGCTGCGCCTTGATCCCGCCTATGCGGCAAAGGCGGCCAGGGTTTCGGCACTGGCAAAGGATATCACCGAATATCTGGCGACCCTCGAGCTGCCGGCCCATATGCCGAGGGGCATTACAGTCGCCTATCATTCCGCCTGTTCGATGCAGCACGGCCAGCGCATCACCCTTGCGCCGAAATCCTTGCTGAAAGCGGCCGGCTTTACGGTGCGCGATCCAGCCGAAGCTCATCTCTGCTGCGGCTCGGCCGGCACCTACAACATCATGCAGCCGGAGATCTCGGCGGCGCTGAAGGCACGCAAGGTCAGGAATATCGAGGCGACCAAGGCCGATATCATCGCCACCGGCAACATCGGCTGCATCACCCAGATCGCCACCGGCACCGCTATTCCGATCCTGCATACGGTCGAGCTGCTCGATTGGGCCTATGGCGGCGCTATGCCGGAAAAATTAACAGGTTTGCCATTAGGCTGAAGAGAATGCAGTCGGCCCATTCGGGCCGCTCTCGGGAGGTCGGGCGATGTGGCGGGGAATGATAATACTTGCGGGACTGCTCGCGACGGCAGGAGCGGCCCATGCCGACAGCCGCCTATTCTGTTCCGCCGATGACGCGCAGGCGCGTTTTACCCTCGAAAGCGGTTTCGCAAGCGATGCCGGCCACAGGCTCAACCATTTCCGCGGCGCGCTCATTGTCAAGGATCCCGCGCAAGCGCCGGTCTTCGCAAAACGCGTGTTCGAATCGCAGCATCTGAGCAACCACTGGGCGCGCGATGGCGAACTGCTCCTGGAAGTCTTTGATGGCGGCGGTGACGATACCGAAAGGGCAACGCTCGATCTGGTGGTGATCGCTGGCGTGCGCGGCAAGCCTTCGGCGAATTTCAGCGGCACCTATTCCCTGACGATCGAGGGTGGCAGCAAACCTTACGCGGCCGAGGGCAAGGTCAGCTGCGGCACGAAGTAGAGCAATTTCAGGGAAAGTTTGAGCGGTTTTCCGTCCGAATTTGCGCCCGAACGAAAAGTTAGAGCGGTTCTGCTTTCATCAAAAGTAGAACCGCTCTAACGCCGCAGCCGAAATTCAATTCATTACCAGTGGAACGAGACGCCGACGTTGACGGCATTCGTGAAGATGTTGGTCTTCAGCCGGTCGCCGCTGTCGATCGGAACGTCGACGCGCGAATAGGTGCCCTTGTATTCGACGAAGGTCGACCAGCGCTCGGTCACCTTGAAGTCGACGCCAGCCTGCGCCTGCAGCGTCACGCCGCCGAATTCATAAGCCCAGGTCTTGCCTTCGGGGCGAATCACTTCGACATGCGGAATGTTCACGCCGATACCGGCGCCGAGATAGGGCGTCCAGCGGCGAGCCGGATCCTGGAAGCGATAGAGACCGTTTACAGTGAGCAGGTTCAGACCGTCGGTGAATTCGAAATGCGACCAGCCGGCCTTGGCGAGCGTATCGTCGTCGGCATAGACCTTGTCATGGGTGAAGTCGAGCGAGATACCCCAGTTCGGCTTGTTGAAATCCTCGAGCCACCATGTGACGCGAGCGCCGTAATAGGGCGGCGCGCCGAAGGACTTGCCCTCCCAGCCGGCAGTAAAACTCGTGCCGTCGGAGACGTCGACGCCGCTGTGCGGCGCCGTCTGGTAACCGCCGTAAATGGAAAATTCCAGGTCTTCCGCCTGGGCGGAGGCTGCTGAACAGATCGTAAAAAGTGCGATGCCCGCAAGCAGGGAGGCGGAGGAACGCAGCGCATATGTCATTGAATAGCCCCGATATTGCAAATATGTCGACTCTTAGGCACCAGTGCCAGTTTTCCGCCGTAAAGTCTAAGGAAAAGAAAAGGCGCGTCAAAATGCGCCTTTCGATTTATTCGCAAGTGTTGCTCAGCCGCCAAACATGGTGCGCAGCACGTCGATACCCCTGTCCTCGAACGCCACCTTGCCCTGCTTATTGCCGGGGCCGATGACGATCACCTTGGTGCCGACGGCGGCGCGATCGTAAAGATGCATCACGTCCTGGTTCATCATGCGGATGCAGCCGGAAGACATGTTGAGGCCGATCGTCCAAGGCTGATTGGTGCCGTGGATGCGGAAGATGGTATCGCGGCCGCCCTGGTAGAGATACATGGCGCGGGCGCCGAGCGGATTGTCCTCGCCGCCTTCCTGGAAGGCAGGAATGATGTGGCCCTTGGCGGCTTCGCGGCGGCGCATTTCGGCCGGCGGCGTCCAGCTTGGCCACTCGGCCTTGCGGCCGATCTTGACGATGCCCGACCAGCCGAAGCCGTCACGGCCGACGCCGATACCGTAGCGGGTGGCGCGGTTGTTGCCTTCGACGAGATAGAGATATTTGTTGTTGGTATCGATGATGACGGTGCCGGCCGCTTCCGTCGTCACGAGACGCACTTTCTTGCGCTTGAACTGCGGCTTCACATATTTCGGCATCTGCGCCACGCGCACAATCTGTGCCGGGCGCTGCGTGTTGTCGGAGCCGGCCGGGGCTGCAAAGACGGACGTGGACATCAAGGACAGAACAAGTCCGGCCGCAGCCAGACCTGGCATCAATTTGATCATGATCGATTCCCCTCAAGCAAATTTGCCTGAAGCTACATGAACTTCTGCCCGATTCAAGATCGGCCCGACCGGATAAAGCAATTTCGGCAAATGAAACCGCCTGTTCTTGCGGCTTCCAAGATAATGTATGTGCCGTTACATGACGATGACGCGGGTTCCGACACTGACCCGGTCATAGAGGTCGACGACGTCTTCATTGCGCAACCGGATGCAGCCGGAGGAGACGGCGCTGCCGATCGACCAGGGCGCGTTGGTGCCGTGGATGCGGTAAAGTGTCGAGCCGAGATACATGGCGCGGGCGCCGAGCGGATTTTCCGGGCCGCCGTCCATGCGCGCCGGCAGGTAATGACCCTTGGCGGCTTCGCGGCTGATCATCTGGGCAGGCGGCGTCCAGTCCGGCCATTCCTGCTTGCGGGTGATTTTGTGGGCGCCGGCCCATTCGAAGCCGGGCTTGCCGACGCCGACGCCGTAGCGCCGCGCCTTGCCGCCGTCCATCACCAGGTAGAGGAAGCGGTTGTTGGTATCGATGACGATTGTGCCGGGCTTTTCCTGGGTGTCGTAATCGACCATCTGCGGCAGGAATTGCGGCTCGATCGGATGGCGGATCGCCGGGATGCCGGGATTGATCACCGAGACGGTCTGCGGTGCCGGCCGCGGCGCCTGGCGGATGACGCGGCGCTGGAAAAGGCCGCGCTGCTGCGGCTGGACGACCGGCCGCTGGTAGACCACGGGGCGAACCTTGCCGCCGAGCTGGTTGATCCATGGTGCCGTCAGATCGGGGCTGAGCACGACAGGCGGGCGGGTGGCGTAGCGGTCGTCGGCAAGGGCGGCCGTGGAGAAGGCGCCGACGAGGGCTGCGGCAAGAACAAGCTGTTTCATCATCGGACGAACTCTCTACAAATGGCCGAAATGCGCGGGCGCGACAGGCCCGCTCGCAAGGACGCTGCCACCTGATCCGCCAGCGAATGGTAAAGATCGATTTCTGAAAAGCCGGCCGATCGGATAAACTTTTCGTCAGGGTTACCGTTCGATTTGGAAAGACGGTTTGCAAATGGTAAAGCCGAAATCATGACCGGAAAACGAAACGGACCCCGGCAGAATGAAGGATCATGAGCGAGACAGGCATCATCATCGGCGAGGACGGCAGGCGCCGTTGCCACTGGCACGCCAATCTGCCCGATTATCTCAAATATCATGACGAGGAATGGGGCCGCCCCGTTACCAACGACATCCGCCTCTTCGAAAAGATCTGTCTCGAAGGATTCCAATCCGGCCTGTCCTGGCTGACCATCCTGCGCAAGCGAGAGAATTTTCGCGCCGCCTTTGCCGGCTTCGATTTCGACAAGGTGGCGCATTTCGGCGAAGCGGATGTCGATCGCTGCCTTGGCGATGCCGGCATCATCCGCCATCGCGGCAAGATCGTCTCGACCATCAACAATGCCAGGCGCGCCATGGCGCTCCGCGACGAATTCGGCTCGCTCGCCCATTATTTCTGGGGTTACGAACCCGGCCACAACGAGCGGCCGGCCGTGGTCGATCGCGACCATATCCTCGCCAATCCGACGACGCCGACCTCGGTGGTCATTTCGAAGGATCTGAAGAAGCGCGGCTGGACCTTTGTCGGCCCGACTACAGTTTATGCTTTCATGCAGGCGATGGGCCTCGTCAACGATCATCTTGAGGGCTGCTTCTGCCGGCCCGAGGTGGAAGCGATGCGCGCCGTCCTGGTTCGACCATGAAAGATCTGTCCGTGAAAACATCGATTGCTGCCCTTGCCCTGTTCTTCCTGCCGATCTCAGCCGTGGCGCAGACGCCGCAGCTCGATCCCGGCGAGAAGCTGGAGAAGCTGCAATTCCCCGCCGTCACCATGCAGCTCAAGGGCTGGACGAAATTCGGCAACAGCCATGTCTACACATTGCCGGTGCGCGCCGGACAGCACGTCAAGATCAGCTTTGCCACCAAGAGCAAGTTCGCCTTCCTGGCGATTTTTGACCTGTCGAAGCCCGATGACGAAGCTTTCTTCGGCACCGACGAGGACGGCATGAATTTTCAGACGACGGCGAAGGAAAACACCACCTGGCTGCTGCGTCCCTATTATTCCAAGGTCTCGCCGCGCCGCGGCCTCGGCGCGCCCTTCAGCATCCTGATCGAACCGCTGACGGCCGCCCCGCCGCAGCCGAAACCGCCGGCCGAGCCGGAGCAGCCGTCGCTGTTCCCGAAGGCGCCGCCCAAGCCGCAATAGGGCAGGGCAGAACGGCCGGCATCGATCGGCCGCCCGCCTATGCCAGCCGGTCGATCAGCTCGCGCAATTCGCCGAGATGGCCGATCTTGCGGAAACGCGGCGCTTCCGTCGGTTCGTCCACATGTTCCAGCACCCAGGTGAGTTCGTGCGGCACGAAGACGCCGTAGCTGCCGGCCGCGATCGCCGGCACGATATCCGATTTCAGTGAATTGCCGACCATCATCGCCCGCTCCGGTCCGTCACCGACCTTGGCGAAGATGCGGCGATAGGTGACGGCGGTCTTGTCGGAAACGATCTCGACCGCATCGAAGAAGTCGCCGAGGCCGGATTGGGCAAGCTTGCGCTCCTGGTCGAAAAGATCGCCCTTGGTGATCATGACGAGCAGATATTTGCCGGCAAGCGCCTCCAGCGTGTCGCGCGCATGCGGCATGGTCTCGACCGGGTGGGACAGAAGGTCGCGGCCGGTATCCAAGATCTTGGCGATGACGCTGGCCGGCACCTTGCCTTCGGTAATCTCGATCGCCGTCTCGATCATCGACAGCGTGAAGCCCTTGATGCCGAAGCCGTAATGGCGAAGGTTGCGTTTCTCGGCTTCCAGCAGCCGGTCGGAAATCTTCGGTCCTTCGGCGAAATCGGCAAGAAGCTTGGTAAAATGCGCTTCCGTCAGTCGGTAATATTGTTCGTTCTGCCAAAGCGTATCGTCGGCATCGAAGCCTATCGTCGTCAGTGCTCGCGTCGTCACATGCGCACCTCTTGAACCTTTGCCGGCAATCTATCGGCCGCCTGTGTCGAGACAAGGGCTGTGTCATGACGAGGGCTGCGTCGGGGCGTTCGCTGCCGGCGCGGCAAGCTGTGGCGTTGAAAAGCGCCGCCGTCGCACTACATCGAATTGGCCTCACCCTGCAGCCAGCCACGGCTGTGCCTGTCGCGCGCAGGCCAATAATCAAAAAATGAAGTTCTGAAGTTCGCAAGCCCCTCTTGCGGCAGACACAAAGGATTTTTTCGACCATGCGTTACAATCAACTCGGAAATACGGGACTTTTCGTCTCGGAAATCTGCCTGGGCACGATGACCTTCGGCGAGGCCCAGTCGGGCAGCATGTGGGGCGCCATCGCCGATGTCGACCAGAATGCCGCCGACCGGATCGTCGAGCGCTCGCTGGCGTCTGGGGTCAATTTCATCGACACGGCCGACGTCTATTCATCCGGCGAATCCGAAAGGCTGCTCGGCCAGGCGCTGAAGAATCTCGACGTGCCACGCAAGGACGTCGTCATCGCCACCAAGGTCTATGGCGTCATGGGCGACAAGCCGAACGACCGCGGCGCCTCGCGCGGCCATATCATGGATTCCGTCGAGGCGAGCCTCAAGCGCCTGCAGACGGACCACATCGACCTCTATCAGATCCATGCGACCGATACGGTGACGCCGATCGAGGAGACGCTGCGTGCCCTCGACGATCTCGTTTCGCGTGGCCTTGTCCGCTATATCGGCGTCTCCAACTGGCAGGCCTGGCGTATTTCCAAGGCGCTCGGCCTCTCCGAACGGCGCGGCTTCGCCCGCTTCGAAACGGTGCAGGCCTATTATTCCATCGCCGGCCGCGATCTCGAACGCGACATCGTGCCGATGATGCAGGAGGAAAAGCTCGGCCTGATGGTCTGGTCTCCGCTCGCAGGCGGCCTCTTGTCCGGCAAATATGGTCCCGGCGCGCCAGGCAACGGCGAAGGACGCCGCGCCAGCTTCGATTTCCCGCCAGTCGACAGGGACAGGGCCTGGGCCTGCGTCGCCGTCATGCGCGAGATCGCCGAAAAGCACGGCGCCGGCGTCGCGACCGTCGCGCTCGCCTATATCCTTGCCAAGCCTTTCGTCACTACCGTCATCATCGGCGCCAAGCGTGTCGATCAACTCGACCAGAACCTCGCCGCCGTCGGGCTGAAGCTCGACGACGAGGATATGAAGCGGCTCGACGAGGCGAGCGCCCTTGCCCCCGAATATCCGGGCTGGATGCTGTCGCGACAGGCCGCCGGCCGCCGGCCGGCGGATTTCGAGCCGAAGGGCTGAGCAAAATTGTTGCAGACGCCGGGTATCCCCAGCGTACCAGTTTGTTTGAAAACCTTGCTCCCTCCTCGGCGTCATCCTCGGCCTTGTGCCACTGCTGTCCGGTTTAAATTTGGTGGACATGGCGCACGGTGTTGATTCTACTCGTATTCGGATGTTTGGCGACAATCCCGGACACGAAAGAGGAGCAACACCGTGCGCCATGAGAATAGCGTCT
>NZ_LYPL01000019.1 GCF_001662075.1 Rhizobium bangladeshense | reverse complement strand
CCGGGTAGGTCGACTCATCGCGAGGACTGGTGCCGTCGCGTTTGCGATAGGGCAGGAATTCGAAGACGGCGGGAACGGGATCCTGATCGGCGCCCTCGGGCATCCAGATGCGCGCGGCAAGCCGCGTTCCATCCTTCAGCGTGATCCATTCATTCTCGATGGTGGTAAAGCCGCGCGACGTCATGCTCATATATCGCGGAGTTAGGAACTAAACCATACGCGGCTGCCGATGTATCCGTTCGACATATCGTTTCCGATGTCGTCCACATATCCCTTCAGCGTTTTCGAAGAAGCCATGATGTAGTCGTTGAAGACGGGCAGGATCAGACCACCATCGTCTCGCACCATCAGCGCCAATTGCCGATAAAGTACCCTTCGCTTGGTCTCATCGAGCTCGGACCTTGCCTGCAGCACCACCTTGTCGAAGTCAGGGCGCTTGAAACGCGTGTCGTTCCATTCCGCGGTCGAAAGGTAGGAGGTGGAATAGCGCGAATCCTGTGTCGGGCGGCCGCCCCAGAAGGAGGCGCAGAAGGGCTGCTTGTTCCAGACGTTGGTCCAATAGCCGTCTTCCGGCTCGCGCTTGACGTCGATCGTGATGCCTGCCTTGCGCGCGCTTTGCTGGAATAGGATCGCCGCATCCACGGCGCCTGGAAAGGCTGCATCGGAGGTGAGCAACTGAACGGGACGGTCGAGCCCCGATTTCTTGAAGTGGAAGGCGGCCTTGTCCGGATCATACGGCCGCTGCTCGATGTCGGTCGGGGCAAGGGCGTAATTAGAATTGACTGGATAGTCGTTGCCGATCGTTCCGTAGCCGCCCAGCACCTTGTCCAGGATCGACTGGCGGTCGATGGCATATTTCAGCGCAAGGCGAAGATCGTTGTTGTCGTAGGGTGCCGCGTCGCAATGCATCAGGAAGCAGTAAAAACCCTTGCCGGCGTTCCGCACGATATCGACAGTCGGTGCCCGCTGCAGCATCGGGACGGTTTTGGGGTCGACATTGTTGACGAAATGGACCTGGCCGGAGGCGAGCGCCGCAATGCGAGCGGTGTTGTCGTTGATGACGAGGATTTCAACGCTGTCGACAAAGCCTCGGTCGGAGCGCCAATCCCCAGGGTTCTTCTCAAAGGAAGCACGAACGCCGGGTTCAAAGTTCTTTAGGATGTAGGGACCGGTGCCGATGGCGGCTGCAGGCTTGCCGACGCCACCCTTGGGTTGGATGATCAGATGATAGTCGGTGAGAAGGAGAGGCAGATCCGCATTGCCTTCCGAAAGCGTCAGGACAAGCTCGCCCGCCCTTTCTTCGATACCGGTGATCGAGGCCATCAGGCCGAGTGCACCGGACTGCGACTTCTTGTCCGCATGGCGCTGCAGTGTCGCGACGATGTCGGCGACGGTCATCTTGCTGCCGTCGTGAAACTGCACGTCGTTCCTGATCTTGAAAGTCCAGACGGATGCGTCCGCGGATGGCGTCCAGGAAGTCGCCAGTGACGGCAGGGGCGCACCCGTCTTGGGGTCGGATTCGACCAGCGTATCGCCCCAAAGGCGGCCAATGACGAACAAGACAGAAGCGCTGTATGTGGCGGGGTCGAGCGCATCGCTGGTGGCGCCGCCCTTGAGGCCGAGTTTCAGATGACCACCGCGCTTCGCTTCCTGCGCGCGGGCATCGCGCGGCATCAGAAGACCGGAAGTGAGGGCCGGCAAAGCGCCCAGCGCGACTGCGCCGCCGAGGAAGTGGCGGCGGTCGATTTTCAGCTGCAAAGAATGATCCTTTTGATGCGTCATGTCAGTTCCCTCTTTTCAGTTTTGTAAGAAGGAACCTAGAGGTCGGGCAGGCTCACGCAATTTCGCGGCTTGACGCATTTTTAAGCGAGTTTACGCTATCCGGTATCAAGACGGAGCTGCCGATGCCTCACCTGGCCGACAACCTCAAGGCTGCCTGTGCCACGCAGCGTTCTATTTCGCATCTGTGCCGTGCGATCGATATTAACCGGCAACAATTCAATCGATACATCAACGGCCAGACGAGACCCTCTGCTCATAATCTGGCGCGCATCGCCAAGTATTTCGATCTCGACGCAGCCGACTTTAGTCTCGCTCCCAGGCTCTTTCGCGAGCGCCTTCGCAAACCAACCCTAGGCCTTAATCAAAATTCCGAACTCTTAAAGGCGTTCCCCGGAGATCTGACCGCGCTCCGGCGCCATATCGGCTATTTCCAAACCTATCATCGCTCGCCGTCCTGGCCTGGAATGGTTGTCTGTTCGTGCAGCCGCCTTATGGAGCAGGGCGGGCTGGTGCATGTCAAATCAATGGAGCGTCTGCGGGACCCGGGAAACGGCATCCAGCAGTTTTCGAAGTATGTGGGTTTGGCGGCGTTCTATCGAAACCGCATATTCATTACGGAGCGCGTCGTCGGCCCTAATTCCATGTTGTCACAAACGATCCTCCTGCCATTCGACGAGTACCAGCGTGTCTATTTGCGCGGAACGACAATGGGGATTTCCTGGCGAAGGGAAAACCTGCCCTATGCCTCACGGATGATCTGGCGACATGTCGGCGCCGAGCCGGACCTGCGTGAACTTCTCTTGCGATGTGGACCTCTGCCGCTTTCATCGCGCCACCTGCCGCCGACGGTGCGCTCATTCCTTGCGGATCCGTCTGCAGAAGTATATGCGGTGCCGGCAGAGTATTGAGGATCTGATTGCACGGTTAAGCTGCCTTGGCATGGCAGAAGTGCCGATCCTACCATTAACCTGATCCCCGTGATGCTTTGGTCCGCACGTCTGAGCGACAACGCGCGGCATCGCTTATGAAATCTGCGCGGATGTTGGGGTCGAGCATGACAAGCCGACTATCCGCCGCTTGTCGCGCAAGCCAGCTGTAGGTTTCCCGCAGGTCAGCAGCGAATCATTTCGAGTACCTTTCAAACACCTCCGCCAACGCAGAGGATGAGATTTCCAGTCGATCGGGGTCTATATTCACGTAGCCGCGGCGGGTTCCGCAAACCGCTCCCCCGTCGGCGAAAATCTCGATAATTCCGCAGTCATGGAACAGACGCAGGTCCTCCCCGCCCGCAAGCTCCGCCACGTATCGTATCGAGCCATCGTCCTGGGCGAGCCGGATCGAAACGATGCCATCGACGACGCCCACCTCGAAAGCAAGTTCGCCGCCCTCGGTCGCGACAAGCTTGCTGCCCTGCAGCGATCCGGAAAGCCGAATCTCGATCGGACCGCCGGGCAGTGAGTAACCGCCGCTTTGGTCCGCGGCGAGGGGGATAGCGACTTGGTGCTCGTCGACCTCGATCGCCGGCAGCATGCATATCTTCCTCTTGTCTTCACTAAGACTTAGAACGCGGGGCAAGGACATTTCGCCGGAATAGGCTGAACCCTCTGGCTTGCGGTATTCCCAGTTGAAAAGCCATGCAAAGGCAATTTGCCGCCCTTCGGCTTCGAAACTCTGCATCGCGTAATAGTCAGTCCCGAAATCCAGCAGTTGCAGCTCGGGCGTATCAGGCACAAAGCGATCGTCGACAAACTCGCCGATCAGGGCGTAGAGGAGATTGTGGCGCCGTGTCGTTGGTTCGATATGGCCCACAAAGCCCATCACCAAAACCCACTTGTCCTCCAGCCGAAAGAAGTCGGGGCATTCCACGGCGCGGGCGCCTTCTTCCCGGAAATTGACGGGCGCGCGGTAAAGCAGCCCCAGATATTGCCATTCGAGTCCATCGTCGGAGCCATAAAGCAGCACCGCCGGATCGCCATAAATTGATGCGCCAAGGATCATCCGATAGGCATTGGCTGCGTCGTTCCACCAGACTTTGGGATCTCGGAAATCATGCTTCACGCCTTCCGGACGGATCTCCAGCACGGTCGCGATCCGCTCGGCGTTGATGAGGTTGCGGCCTGGTTCGGCGATCTTCTGGACTTCGCGATAATCCGCGAAGAGATCGTAGGCGGGCAAGCGCTCCGTATAATAGAACTTTATCTTTCCTTCCCGATCCTTGAAGGCGCTCCCCGAAAACGCGCCACCGGTCGCACCGAGGCGGGCGAGGTTCTGTTCCGGCCGCAAGAAGACCGGCATATGAAGCCAAGCACATAGATCGTGGCTGGTTGCATGTCCCCAATGCATCGGGCCCCAATCGGTGCCGCCCGGATGGAATTGGTAGAACAGATGCCAGACATCGCCAACCTTGCACAACCCGTTGGGATCATTCATCCAGTTTTTGACTGGCGAGAAGTGCAGGCGCGGCCGTTGCAGGTCGGCTGCACACCAGCTGTCGATTTCGGGTCCGGTGCGCTCCACCAAGTGTTCCCCGAATTCCAAAACAGTGATTCCGGTCTTTGAGACTGTCCGCGGATTGTAAGCATAGGCCCAGGTGAAGTCTGTTCTGCTTTCATCCCATTCGAACTCCACCTCGCCCGCTTCACGATGATGGTAGCTGTAAAATTCCGAAAACTCCGAGAAGCGTTTCACCCCCCACAAGAGCTGGTCACCCTGCAGAATGCGAAATTGGAATTCGGCCGGGCTCTGTCCTTTCGACACCGCCCAGAATTCAATGCGCGTCCCAAGCGCCAATCGTATTTTCTGCCTTCGCATACCGTTCCTCCTGAAAGTGAATGGTCTTGGCCTGGCCCCGCCCGGGCGCACGGTCGCTATCCCGGCCGAGGCCGCGGCCAGTGAAGAGGTGGCATTTCAGTTTTTTCGCTTAACGGTCGCGCTCAAGGTACGAGGCCGGCGATCTGCGCGCGGGAGCCGCTATGGCCATCCTATAACTGGCGTGGCCCGGAACGCATTCATTGTTCTATCCAACTGAACCTGTTCGTCACTGCCTGAATCGAGCACTGTGTTCCGTACGGAACCCTCTTGGACCTTCACTGCCGTGACTTCGAGCGTCTCTAAATTGCTCGTTGAAAGCAATGCGCCCACTTGTGTTGAAAAGCAGGCACTTTCTGGTGCATCGCTGCTTTGCGATTTTTCGGTCGTGGCCACAATGTGATTATTGGCGATGTAATTTCCGCTACCGGAAACCAGGTTGATAATCACAGGCTTTGCGGCGATCGGCTTGATATACTGAATATCGATCGTTTCCGAGATGTGGTTTGCGATGACCGAGTTGTTGCTCCCGTCAATGCGCAAAAGTCCGAACAGATCATCCAGCCCGTTGTCGTACTTCTGCATCGGCGCCCATGGTTCGCGATCTCGCAGAAGGTGATTTGAGGAGACCAAATTCTCGCAGCTGTTATCGGCGAGAACCAACATTCCGGGATAAAAGGAGTGGAATCTATTTCCTGTAACTGCGGAACGGACGACGCCGGAAAAATAGATGCTGCTGGCTCCTCGAGGGAACACGTTGTTTGAGGATATCAGAACACCCCCATAGTTTTCCGCGAAAATGGAATGGCCCCTGTAGCCTGCTCCCACGAAATTATTCGCTATTCTTGACGCCTGCCCCATGCCTTTCAATTCGATGCAGTTGCCGCACTCGGCAATGAAATTGTTATCTATCGCGAGCGCATCTGCATCATGAACGGTAACTCCATGCTCCAGATAGATAAGACCCATCCCGGTTATTCGGAATGAGTCGTTGGCGCTGCCTACATAGATTCCGGTTTTGCCGTTCTTATATGTATTTTCTGCGTCATGCTGCCCCGAACCGTCGTCAATGAAGTGCAGGCCGTCGATGCAGAAGTCGGCAAACTCCACGGAGCTTATGCGAGGATTTCCGGTGCGCTTAACATAAAACGCGGCGCCTGCGGCCTCACCGTCGGCGGCCTCTGGAGATGTATCGACGAGCACGCGACTTCCGCCCGGCCACACCTCATGCCAGTGTCTCAGCTCGTTTGCGGGTACGTTGAAGCGGATGCTCGAAGACGTAAAACCATGCCCGGAGCCCACGATCTTCAAATAGCTGACGTCGATAACGACTTGAGTGACAAGTCGGTAATCGCCTGGCGGTATATAGATAACCGCTCCAGGTTTTCCGCCGTCATTCAGATCGGATACGGGTTGCCCTCTCTTGATATCCGCAATGATGCTGTTGATGACCGCTCCAATATCCTCATAGGGATTCCCTGCGGGATATTTCGTGACATCGAAGCAGTTTTCGCTAGCCATTGTTAATGTCTCCTCGGACATTTCTTACTCCACAGCGAGAGTAGACTGATGGTTGCTCGCAAGGCGCCTGGGGAAATGCGTTCAAGCAGCGCTCTGTTTTTTGATCACCAGATGCTGGTGCGGGTGTCAGGCCTAAAAAAGTGAAGTTCTTCCGCATCGACAGCGATGCGCGCAACGTCACCGGCGCGGACTGTGCTCTTCGGAGAAAAACGGGCGACAGCAGCTTTATCGTTGCCGATGTCGGCGATGGCGTCCGGGTCGCCGGCATCGACCCAAGGCGCGTCGATATTCAGATGCACCATGGATTCGGAACCCAGCGCCTCAACAAGAGTGACCGGGGCCGCGATCTCGGCCGAAGAAGGTCGGATTGCGGCGTCGTTCATATGCTCGGGCCGGATACCGACAATGACCTGACGGTTAGACGCACCGTTGAGCGAGGGGCGATATTCGAAAACCCGGTCAGGGATTTCGAAACTGTTGTTGCCCAGGGTCAGCGTCCTGCCATTCAGAACGGCCTCGTACAAGTTCATCGAGGGCGATCCGATAAAGGCGGCGACAAAGACGTTGTCAGGGCGATTGTACAGGTTTTGCGGCGTGTCGACTTGCTGCAGCACGCCGCCTTTCATGACAGCGACGCGATCACCCATCGTCATCGCCTCGACCTGGTCGTGGGTCACATAGATCGTGGTGACATTCAGTTTTCTTTGCAGGCTGGCAATCTCGGCCCGCATCTGCACGCGCAGCTTGGCATCGAGGTTCGACAATGGCTCATCCATCAGGAAGGCTGCCGGCTTGCGGACGATCGCCCGCCCCATGGCGACGCGCTGGCGCTGTCCGCCGGAGAGAAGCGCCGGCTTACGGTCGAGCAATGTCGTCAATTCGAGAATGCGCGCTGCCTCGTTCACGCGGCTGTCGATCTCAGCCTTGGGCAGTCCGGCCATCAGCAACGGAAAGGCGATGTTTTCGCGCACCGTCTTATGCGGATAGAGCGCGTAGGATTGAAAGACCATGGCAATGTCGCGGTCTTTGGGATCTACATCGTTGACGACCCGGCCACCGATCTTGAGTTCACCGCCGGAAATGCTCTCCAGGCCTGCGATCATTCTGAGCGCTGTCGACTTCCCACATCCCGACGGACCGACAAACACCATGAACTCGCCGTCCTTGATGTCGAAGTTGAGGTCATGCAGAGCGTGAAAGCTGTTTCCGTAGATCTTGTTGATATTGCGCAGTTCTACACCGGCCATGCTGGTCTCCTCATCCCTTCACAGCGCCGAACGTCAGCCCGCCGACGATCTGTTTTTGAAGTGCGAGCGTTACGATGATGACGGGCAGCGAATAGAGCACCGCGGCGGCGGTCATCGCGCCCCACGCAAGCCCGTAGACCGAATTGTATTCGGCAATGACAATCGGTGCCGTCTTGGTCGCTTCCGACGTCAGCAGCAGTGCATAGAGGAACTCGTTCCAGCTGGTGATGAAGGTGAAGAGCGCGGTGACGGCAATTGCGCCGGTCATCACAGGAAGAATGATTTTCCGAAAGGCTTGGAACCGTGTGCAGCCATCCATGCGGGCAGCTTCTTCGAGTTCCTTGGGCACACCTTCGAAAAATGCCGACATCAGCAACAGCGCCAGTGGCACAGCGGCCGAAGTGTGCGCGAGAACCAGCCCTGGAATGGTGTCGAGCAGACCCATGGACTTCAAGAGCTGAAACAGCGGCACGCCCAGCGACACCGACGGCACCATGCGCGTGACCAGGGCAAAGAGCAGGAAAAGTGTCGTGATCCGGCGGCGATACTGGGTGGCAACGTAGGCGGCCGGCACCGCCACCAGCAGCGAAAGCGCGGTCGTTAGTACCGCCACAGTGAGCGAGTTGACGAAAGCTTTCGGCAGCGTCGACGATTGCAAGACTTCCCGAAAATTCTCGAACGATATGACGGCGGGAAAGAAGCTCGGCGGGATCTGCTGGACGTCTGCCGCCGGCTTGATCGAGGTCATCAGCAAATAGATGTAAGGCAGCGCGTAGGACAGCACGATCACTAAGGCCGCGGCGTTGATCAGGACTCCGCTGGTATTTAGGCGAGGCGCTCTATGCATGGACCGGCCTCCATATCTTCCAATAGGCAATGCCGGCCAGAACCATCATGACGAGGAGAAACAGCGTGCCGGATGCGGAGGCCTCGCCGAGATCGCCAAACCGAACCATGCGCTGATAGATGTTCATCGAGAACACTTCCGAGGCATGGCGGGGACCGCCCTGGGTCTGGATCCAGATCAGATCGAACGTCTTGGCGGCATCCACGCCCCGCACGATGACCACGACGGCGATGACCGGCCGCATCAGCGGCAGGGTGACATGCCAGAACCGCTTGAGCGCGTTCGCCCCATCGATCCGGGCCGCCTCGAGAAGGTCCTTGGGGATGTTCGTCAACCCTGCATAGGAGACGAGTGCGACAAAGGAGGTCGTCAGCCATATGTCGGCGAAGGATACGGAATAGATGACGATATCTTCGCTGGAGAGCCAAGCAATCTCGTTGGGGTCGCTGATCAACCCCAGGCGAACCAGCCCGTAGTTCAAGATGCCGATATTGCCGACCAGCAGGAACCGCCACAGCAGACCGGCGACGATCGGTGGCACCATCAGCGGCAGAGCGAAGATCGTGCGGTGCCAACGCGATTGGCCCACCATGGCCGAGAACAGCAATGCGGCGCAGAAGCCGAAGGTGAACTCGAAGAAGAGTGCGAAGACCGAATACTGAAGCGTCCGCAGAGCACTTTCGGCGATGCGCTTCGACGTCAAGGCATCGACATAGTTCTGCAGCCCAACCCATTCGCGGATGTGAGGCGTGATCGTTTCGACCTTGAAGAAGGAATCGAAGATCAGCAGCCCCACGGGGTAGGCGACCAACAAGCCGAGGATCGCAACCGCGGGCGCGAGCATGCAGAGCACAAATCGGTCTTCATCCGACATGTTCACCTCCGAAAGCTGATGGCGCGGGAGTGACAATGAACCTCCCGCGAGACCGAGGAAAAGTCGGACTAATGCATGTCGCGCGGAAGTGTGCAGCGGTTCCGGGAGAACGACATGCATAAGACAAAGGCCTAAAGCGCGTTGCATGAATCATATTTGACGCGACGCGCTTTAATCGAGGATATCCTCGATCGCTTCCTTGGCTTCCGTAAGCACTTCTCCCACGTCCGCCTTGCACGTCAGCGCCTGCTGCACAGCAGGCAGGACAGCTTCGTCGACGATTTCCTGATACTTTTCGTTCATCGGCCGGCCTTGCGTTGCCGGCGCGCCCAACGTTTCAAGCAGCGGCTTGAAATGCTCATAGCCGGACTTGCTGGCGTAGCTGTTATAGGCGGAGTTTGTCGCGGCAAGCCCAAGCGGGGCTTCGATGCCCAATCCATTGTTGGCGATTGCGAAAACGATGAACTTTTTCGCCGCATCCTTGTGTTGGGATGTCGAAGGAATGACATTGTACCAGGGACCCGGAATAGCGGCGATGCCTGCATTATCGGCCAACATCGGAGCGACGCCGACCTTGCCGCTGACCTTGGAATCCTCAGGCGTCATCTTGTAGGCGTGCGCCCAGAATTTCATCATCGCCGTCTTGCCCTGATAGAACAGATTTTGGGCCTCGCCCCAGCCGATTTCGTTGACGTTTTCAGGAACCGAGTGATCGGTGCAGTGCGGCGCGATATAGAACTCGAGGGCCTTCTTGTGCGCCTCGTTGTCGATGATGACATTGCCATCCTTGTCAAGGATCACACCGGGCGAGCCCGCCTGCAGCACATGCGCCATCCATTCTTCCGAAAAGGTGCCGATGGTGTCGGTGCCCCAGAAGTCGACCTTGCCGTCGCCGTCAGTGTCGCGCGTGAAGAATTTCGCCATGTCACGCCATTGCTGCCAGGTCTTGGGCGGCGCAAGGGGATACCCATGCTTTGCCTGGAAAGCTTCCTTTTCCTCGGGCTTATCGAAGAGGTCCTTACGGTAGAAGACAATCTCGGCATTCGCCCATGCGGGCATTCCGATCATCTTGTCGCCAACCTTTGCGTCGGCAAGCAAAGCCGGCGGCAGATCCTTGCGCACTGTATCGGTAAAGAGGGGCGACATGTCCTCGACGTGGCTCGCGAACTTCGCGTTCCAGACCACGTCGATCGACACGACATCGAATGCCGACGAGCCGGAGGCGATCTCGGCAGAGAACTTGTCGAACACGCCCTGATAGGGAACGACAGTGAATTTGACCTCAATGCCGGTTTCCTTGGTGAACTTTTCGGCCACCGCCTTCTGCAGCATTTCGCCGCCGCCTTCGACAAGGATGTTGATGGTTTCGGCCTTCGCCGCGGCCGCCATGAAGATGAGCGCAAGCGCGCTGGCACCAAGCAGTTTCCTCATTGATTCCTCCCTTGCTCGCCGGGGCACTCGCATTTGCACCCTTGCTTTCCTGGACCATAGTCACTCTATGACGACGTTGTCAATACCCGTTGTCGACGTTGTCATAGAAATATGTCGACGTTGTCAGCAAACTGGTTTAGAACGATTCCCAACAAGGAGATCGGCGGGACATGGTCAGCATTATCAGCGTCGCGAAAGCGGCCGGGGTTTCGAATAAGACAGTCTCTCGAGTGATTAACGGCGAGCCCTACGTGACGGAGGAAACACGGGAGCGTGTGGAGAAGGCTATTCGGGATCTTGGCTACATCCCCAACATGGCTGCGCGCCTCATACGGTCGAGCCGCTCCAACACCTTCGGCATCATCACAGATTATGTGTCTACGACGCCCTATTCGGTCGACATCGTGCGAGGAATACAGGATTGGGCCAATGCGAACGGGAAGACCATCCTCATGGCTAATACTGGTGGCTCGTCCAAGAGAGAAGCTGACATCTGGAAAATGTTCCAGTCCCATCGAATCGACGGGGTTCTTTATGTGACAATGTATCGTCGCACCGTGGATCCTGAGGCCGGCGACGTCCGGATTCCGACGGTGATGATCAACTGCAGGCCCCAGACGGACGAACTATTGCCGTCGATCGAGCCGGATGACTACCAGGGCGCGCAAGATCTTACCCGCTATCTGCTTGACCGGGGTCATCGAAAGATCGGCTACATCCGGCTCAATCCCATCTTGTTGGGTGCGCAGCTACGCCTCGATGCCTTCCGTAAAACCGCTGCAGATTTTGGCCTTGCCGAGGGCGACCTGAGCATCCGTCTGGGCATGGAAGGGCCGGTCGGAGCGGAGAAGAACTACGTTTTTGCCGTTGCGACAGAGATGCTGCAACAAAAGGATCGGCCGACTGCGATCATGAGCGGCAATGACGAAATGACGATTCAAGTCTACATAGCAGCAATGGCATTGGGTCTGCGCATCCCTGAGGATGTCAGTATCGTCGGCTTTGACGATTTCCGGACGGTTTCCCTGGCGCTGAAGCCGGAACTGACCACTGCGGCCTTGCCTTATTACGATTTGGGTCTGGAAGGAGCGGAATTGTTGAATAGCGTGGTGGCGGGAAACAAGGCTCCGAGCAGTCGCGTTATGCCCTGTAAACTGGTCGAGCGAACGTCGGTGCGATCCGTATAGTCTGACCTCAAGAGGCAGGAGCGCTAAGACCCGCGATCAATTCGGCAAAGCGGTGGTTATGCGGAATTGGCGGGCGCTTGGCACGTCTTCAGGCTGATGGAAACTGACCCGTCAGGCTGCCCGGCGAGTCAAGTTCCATAAATCGATGCTACGCTACCTGCACCGCAGGTGCCACCTTCCGACATTATCGTCGATGGCAGAAATGATTTCTCCCCAGTCGCCGTGATGAAGTTCGTGGCCACCGCCTTCTATCTTCAGCAAACTTGCATCCCTGACAGCGCGCGCGAGTGCCTCGCCGTGCGCCAGCGGGAAGACCGGATCGGCTCTGCCATGAATGACGAGTAGAGGCACTTCCATCTCGTTCAGTCGGCCCTGCCAAGTCTCGCCGATTTCAAAGAGGATGCTGTGGTTGGTGGCGCTGAGATAGCCTCCGGACCGGTCGAAATCCCGTTCAAGGAAAGCTCGGGTTCGGGCTTCGTCGAATGGATGCGCCGTTCCCGCAGTCAAGCGCGCGTCATCGACCAGGTAGGCCACCGCGTCTGCCCGATCCGCCCAGTTTGCCTCGACAGACATATGTTCCATCCAGGCCTCGTCGCTGGACGGAAGGCCGGACGTGTCCATCCCGAGTGGCGAGGTGCTTATCGCCGTCAGCGAAAGCACTCGTTCCGGATGCTTCAGCGCAGCGCCCTGACCGACCATACCGCCAAGGGAAAAGCCCACGACATGGGCGTTCAAAATCCCGTACCCGTCGAGCACGCGGAACACGTCATCGACGGCGTCGTCGAAGGTGTAGCCCGGCTGACCGGGAGGATATTTCGTCGAAAGACCTGTGTCGCGCTGATCATAACGGATCACGAAAAGGCCCCGATCGGCGAGCCGCTGGCAGAATTCCTGCGGCCACCATAGCATTGAAGCCATGCCACCCATGATTAGGAGCAGCGGCGGCTGGGTCGGATTGCCGAAGCTCTGCGTTGTGAGTTCGACCCCGTCGGTGCGGATAGCAAGCTCGCTCATGCCAGGCCCTCGCGGCGCAACGCTGTTTGTACCGCGGGCCTCTTTTCGATCCGAGCGAGGTAGTCGTCAAACGGCTCGGGGAGGGGGAAGCCGAGGTGAGTCGCCCCCCACGCCAATTGAAAGAGATAGGCATCCGCGACCGTAAAGGTTTCTCCGAAAAGGTAGCCGCGATCCAATCGGCCCGCGAGGAAGCTGAACCAATGCAACAGCTGCTGGCGTGTGGGCTCCCTGACGTTCTCCGGAAGCGCGAGATAGGTGGGGAACCGCTTGTGAATCTCGGTCGCGATAAAGCTCAGCATCTCGATCAGGCGGTAGCGGCCAAGATGGCCCTGGGGCGCAAGTTCGGCCGCGCGGTCGGCGATCCACGTCAGGATCGCGACATTTTCCGTCATCACTTCACCGTCGTCGAACATGAGAGCGGGAACATAGCCGGTGGGATTGATGTCCGGGTAGCGACCCCCGTCTTCGACTAGTTTCGTCTCGAGATCGACCTTGATCAAGTCGAATTGAATTCCAGCCTCCAGCATCGCGATATGATCTGCCAAGCTGGTGAACCCGGGTGCAGAGTAGAGTTTCATTCAGCCAATCCTTCCTTCGGTTCATGGTCTCAGAAGACGTAGGTTGTTGGGCGGCTGCCCGGTAGACGTCTTCTTCGTGTCCGCATACTGTGGCTAAGGTGGGGAGTGCCGCATCAGGCATATTGAGTAGGACCGTGCGAAATGCGCGTCGAGGAGCAGATTAATCATCGGACGATTGAGCACATCTAATCTGGGAGCCCTGCATGATATCGGTGCCAGCCTGCCAACTAGCCGCCAGACCCCACACCCAGCTCCCAATTGTGCGCGCCGGCACGGTTAAAACCCCAACTCGTTAATCTCGGAACTCCAGCTCTCGGAGCATTTTTTGTCGACTTTCCGCAAAAGGACGCGGTTCTCGGGCCGAATCGCAGAACTCAATTCGATGGATTCTGCTTTCCGAGACGTCTCGGGCGGTCGGCAGCGTTGCATTCTTCTCGCGGCCGAAGCTGGTGGCGGAAAGAGCCGGTTGGTGGAAGAATTCACAAACCGGCTCTCAGGCCGCGCATTGATCCTTAAGGGTGGGTGCATTGAGCAACAGGAATCGGCGTTACCTTATGCGCCCGCTACAGGTCTGTTGCATGAACTGGCTCGCCTACGCGGCCAGTCCTTGATCAAATCGCTTGTCGGCTGCGAAGGCGCGCGAGAGCTGGCATGGCTCCTTCCTGAACTCGGCGAGCTATCTGAACGATTTGACGCGGGCATCGCGAGGTCGCGGCTTTTCGAGACGATGCGGAAGCTGTTTGAGGAACTGGCACGCGAGATGCCGCTCGTCGTGGTCATCGAGGACATTCACTGGGCCGATCAGGGAACCTTCGATCTGCTTCGCTTTTTGACGCGGCGACTGATGGACATCCGGCTCATGCTCATCGTTACGTATCGAGCCGAGGAGGCAAGCCGCAACGCACTGCGGACAACCATTGGGGATATCTCTCTTTGCGAGGGCTCCGAGGTGCTTCAACTCCGTCGCCTCACCTATGCAGAGATCGCCGTTCAGCTCGAGGGCTTGCTAGGGCGGCCGCCGAAGCCTGCTGTGATCAACAGTGTCTATGCGCGGGGTTGCGGAATTCCGCTGTTCACCGAGGCCCTCATCGACGCGAGCGGAAGCCTGCGCGCAAATGTCACCGGCTCTCTCAATGACTATCTGCTGAGAGCCGTGAGAGAGGTGCCGCCATCCACCGGCGGATTGTTGAAAGTCATGGCGCTCGGAGGACCGCAAATCACCCATTCGCTTCTTCGCAGCGTGACGAACAAACCGGACCTCGATCTGGTCGAACTGCTGCGCCCTGCGATTTCGGCTGGGGTCCTGGTCCCCGATCGAGATGGATATGCGTTCCGCCACGCGCTCATCCACGACGCTGTGCGCGGCGACCTGATCGCTGGCGAAAAGGTGGCCATCCATCGCCTCTACGCCGACGTGCTCGAACGTGGCTCGATTCCAAGCTACCGGATTTGGCATTCTGTAGCGCTTGCGCGGCACTGGCATGGAGCCGGCCAAGCAGAACGCTGTCTCAAATGGGCTTGGCAAGCTGCGGGGGAGGCCGCTGCCGCTTTCGCCTATATGGACCAGATGGAGATGTTGAAGCTCGTGCTGGCGGCGTGGCCGGAGGTCGAAAATGCAAGGCGATTGATCGGAGCGGACCATTGTAAGGTTTTGGAACTCGCCGCTGACGCCGCTTGTTGGGCGGCGGAGGCGGAGCAGGGGCTCGCCTTTGTCGACCGCGCACTCGCTGAACTTGACGCCGATCGGTATGGTGAGCAGTTGGCGGCACTACTCCTGCAGCGTGCGGTGATGCGTCAGCATTCGCTCGTCTCAGGCGAGATCGCAGATCTCGAGCGTGCGCTTGACCATGCAGTCAGCCCAACAAGGCTTCGTGCTGACGCATTGGGGCAGTTTTCCCGCGCATTGATTTTGCGGGGGGAGTTCGACCGCGCCAAGCGATTGGGAGAGGAATTGAGGGACCTGGCAGAGAGGCTCGACGATGAGGAATACCGCATCGAAGGCATGATCATTGGGGCGATGCTGAACATGCCCCCGAACGCCTCTTGTATCGATGCTCATCGGATCGTCGTAGGGCGAGCGGAGCAGGCGTCCACCGGCCGAGTCGAGGTTCTTGCGGGCGCAGCGCTGCTGCAGGCCTTACTCGACGCAGGAGAGTATAGTCAGATTATTGACATTGGACCGGCAATCTTTGCGCGGACGGTCGAGCTCGGGCAGGCAAGGTATATCGGAGCTCTGGTTGGCGCGCCCCTTTGCCGCGCCTATTTAGGCTTGGGCCGTGTCTCCGAGGCCACTGAAACATGCGAACGGATGGCGGCGTTAGATCCGCTGCCACTGGGACTTGTTCACGTCTTCGAATGCCAAGCTGAAATCGCCATCGTGTTAGGAGACGTGGACCGGCTGGCGGCCGCGGTGAGTTCGCTGCGCGATCTTCCGCCCGGCCCCCAAGTTGCCAATCGAATGGCGGCCAATCTTCGTAGATATGAGATCGAAAGCCGAGCTCTCGCGGGCGATCGGGATGGGTCTGCAAGTTCAGCTAAATCCGCCCTGATGTTTCTAAAGGCCCAAGGAGGCGTGTCATGGCCGCTCATGGTCTCCGCCATGCGTGTTGCGGTCGATACGCGCCAGAAGGACGTTGTTCTCGAACTCGCAGAGCTCGCTGGCCGCGCTCCGCGACGCAACAAGGTGGAGGACGCCGAAAGTCTGGAAATCTCGGCTGAGATGTCGCGGGCTCCGGCCTCTAACATAAATATATGGGAGGCAGTTGCCCGAAGCTGGGCCGATCTGAACCAGCCTTTCCGGCAGGCATACGCCCTTATGCAGGCAGGTGCCGCCGCATTGAACGCCGCCAAGCGAGTGCATGCGGCACGCAATTTCCGACAGGCATTTCATCTTGCCCATTCAATTGGCGCGCAACTTCTGTCCGACCAGATTGGGGCCTTCGCTGCGAAGGCCCGGATTGATTTACGGGATGGGGAGGACGATTGTGTTGGAAAAGCGCCATTTGGCCTAACTGATCGGGAACTTGAGGTACTTCGGCTCATCGCGGACGGACAGAGCAACCGCGACATCGCCAGGAATTTGTTTATTTCCTCGAAAACGGCGAGCGTGCACGTCTCCAACATTTTAGGCAAACTATCGGTGCCGAGTCGCGGCGCCGCTGCCGCGGTAGCGCACCGGCTGCGGATCGTTGAGCTGACATAGCCGCCAAGTGATGACCAGCCGTCGCAGCTTTGCGCGCAACCGCCTTCCGCCTCGGAGTGTCGCGGTGCTAAAAGCTTCGTCCGGGACATACGATTTCGATCGCTCCAAATCTCTCCAAGATTCATCAGCTGGTCAGCCCCGGTCCTGCATTACGCCGAGAAGCTTGATTTATCAAGCACTTAGCTGATCAGCTTGGGAGTCGTCGGTTCCAATCCCTTCAAGGCGATCGAATTGAAAACCTGCGTGAAACCTTTGATCGTACGCCTCGTGCTGGGATCGGTCTCGCGGCCAGGGCCATGCCAACAATCGCGGTCGGCCATCGCGATAGACCGGCGCAGCGAGGCGATGTCGAAGGCTGGCATCGTCGATCTTACGCTACTTCTTCTTCCAGTATTTTCACCGGCCGATCCCATTGGATGAGCACGACACAGCCGGTATCGCTCCAGACCGAATGTTCGGTGCCGGGCGCGTTGACGATATAGCTGCCGCTGATGTAATCGCCGGCCTCGTCTGATTGTACGCCGTCGAGAACGAGAATGGTTTCCAGTCCTTCATGCCGGTGGCGCGGAACGCTGGCGCCGGCCTCGTATTTCAGGAGCGCCACGCCCGGATGGTCGTCCTCGAAGGGGCGGATCCAATGGATGGTCACCTGATTGCGGAAGGGGCCGAACTCCAGTTCCTTCCAGCCGCCTGAGGTCAGAAGTTCGCGGGTCGTTTCAGGCATGGGCGATGCTCTCCAGGATATCGTCGACATGGGCGGTCCAGCCGACGATCGCGCCCTGGGCGCGGATCATGGCGATGGCAGCGGCCTTGAACTCGGGAAAATAGCTTTCCGTCGCCTCCTCGGCGAGCAGGCACTCATAACCCCGGTCGTTCGCCTCGCGCATTGTCGTCTGGACGCAGACCTCGGTGGTCACGCCGGCAAAGACCAGTTGCTTGATGCCCTTATGCTGCAGCACCTCTCCGAGTCCGGTGGCATAGAAGGCGCCCTTGCCGGGCTTTTCGATGACCACTTCGCCGTCGACCGGAGCAAGCTCCGGGAGGATCGCCGTTCCCGGCTCGCCCGCTACGAGGATGCGGCCCATGGGGCCTTCGTCTCCGATCCTGAGCACGGGATTGCCCCGGTTGCGTTTCGCCGGGGGCAGATCCGAAAGGTCGGGCCGGTGGCATTCCATCGTATGGATGACCGGCAGACCGGCATAGCGGAAGCCCTGAATGAGGCGTTTGACATCGGGCACGATCCTGCTGATGCGGCTGACATCGTTGCCGAGGCTTGCGCCGAAGCCGCCGGGCTCGGCGAAATCGCGCTGCATATCGATGACGATAAGGGCGAGCTGATCGTGCTTCACCGGGAAAGCGAAGGGTTCTGCCTTGATCTCGCCCATCAATGATGCCCCGCCATGTGAGCGCCGATCACGGCGATATCGGCCGCACGCGCCGGTGTCTCGTAAACCAGCCTGCCGTCGGAAATGACCATGATGCGGTCGGACATCTCGAGCAGTTCGTCGAGGTCTTCGGACAGCAGCAGCACGGCCGTGCCGGCATTACGGGCCTGCATGATGCGGGCCCGGATTTCGGCGACAGCCGAGAAGTCGAGGCCGAAACAGGGATTCGAGACGATCAGCAGGTCCACCTCGCCGGTCAGTTCGCGGGCAAGCACGGCGCGCTGCACGTTGCCGCCTGAAAGGGCTGCGATCGGCGAGGACGAGGAAGCGGCCTTCACCTTGAAGTCCGAAATCAGTGCCGCCGCCCGCTTTTTCATCTTGCTCTTGTTCAGCCAGATCGCATCCTTGCCGTCCGCCTTCAGGTCGAAGGTCCGGAAGGCGAGATTTTCACTGACCGTCATGCTCGGGGCGCAGGCGTTCTGCAGCGGCTCCTCGGGGATGAAGCGGACATTGTTCCTGCGGGTCTCGTGGCGCGTCGCGCCATAGGTCTTGCCATTGACGCTCACGCGGCCGCTGTCGGCCGGCCGCTGGCCGGCGAGAATTTCCGTCAGCTCTTTCTGGCCGTTGCCCGAAATGCCGGCAATGCCGACGATCTCGCCGGAGCGGACCATGAGATTGTCGATCGTAATGGTCTTGAGGCCAGAGCGGTCCGGCGCCTGGACCTGCTCCACTGCAAGGACGGGCCTGGCGTTTTTGGAGACAGGAACGCGGCTGTCGAGTGCGGCAAGCTTCACGTCGCCGATCATCATCGCGGCCATCTCCGATGTCGAGAGGTCGCCGACCTTGCCGGTGCCGACCAGCCGGCCGCGCCGCAGGACCGAGACTGCATCGGCGAACTTCGTCACCTCGTGGAACTTGTGCGAAATCATCAGCACGGTCAGTTCGGCGCGCCCGGTCATTCCCCTGATGAGACCGAGCATCTCATCGGCTTCGGCAGGCGTCAGAACCGAGGTCGGTTCGTCGAGAACGAGAAAGGAGCGGCCGAGATAGAGCTGCTTGACGATCTCCAGCTTCTGCTTCTCGCCGGCGGCTAGCTCGCTCACCGGCCGTTCCAGCGGGATCCTGAACGGCATGCGCTCCATGAAGGCGGCAAGGTCCTTCCGCTCCTTGACCCAGTTGATGATGGCGGGCACTTCTGCACGGCTGATGACGAGGTTTTCCGCGCCAGTCAGGGACGGGACGAGCGTGAAGTGCTGATAGACCATGCCGAGGCCATAGAGGGCGGCGTCCTTGGGTGAGGCGATGGCCACTTCGTGGCCGTCGACGGAAAGCGCGCCCGACGTGGCGTGGTAGAAGCCCATGATGCATTTGACGAGGGTCGATTTGCCGGCGCCGTTTTCGCCGAGCAGAGCATGGAAGCTGCCGGCGGGCACCTTGATCGAGACATGGTCGAGTGCCGTGAAGCTGCCAAAGCGCATCGTCATGTCAAGCGTATCGATGCCGACGGCCCTGCCGGCCTGTGGGAGAGGCGTGTCGCGGACCGTGCTCATGGCAGCTGGCTCACAAGCGTTTGCGAATTGGAGACGGAGCCGAAGACGCCGCCCTGCATCTTCACCATCTTGATGGCGGCGAGATGGTTGCCGTAGTCGGTCGCGCCGCAGCAATCTTCCAGCAGCAGGCATTCGAAGCCGCGGTCATTGGCCTCGCGCATCGTGGTGGATACGCAGACATCGGTGGTGATGCCGGTCAGGATGATATTTGCAATGCGCTTCTGGTTGAGGATCAGCTCAAGGTCGGTGGCGCAGAAGGAGCCCTTGCCCGGCTTGTCGATGATTGTCTCGCCTTCGATCGGATAGAGTTCGGGGATGATGTCCCATCCGGGTTCGCCGCGGGTCAGGATACGCCCGCAAGGCCCCGGATCACCGATCCCTGCGCCGATCCGCTGCGAGCGCCATCGTTTGTTGGCCGGCAGGTCGGCAAGATCGGGCCGATGGCCCTCGCGGGTGTGGATGATGTGATAGCCCTTGGCGCGCATGGCGGCCAGCACGCGTTTGATCGGCTCGATCGGCGCCTGGACGAGCGACAGGTCATAGCCCATGTGATCGACATAGCCGCCCTTGCCGCAGAAATCCGTCTGCATGTCGATGATGATGAGGGCGGTGTTGTCAGGCCTCAGATCGCCGTTATAAGGCCAGGCATAGGGGTCGGCGTCGATATAATGTCCTTTGGTTTCGACCATGGCGTCCATCGTCTTCTTCTCCTATTCACCCGCGAGCTTGAATGTTTCACCGTAGCGCCGCGTCGGCTTCTCAAAGCCACAGGACGTACCGTCCGTGACCTTCACCCGATCCTCCCAGGGAAGGTGGTATTTGCCAGCGACGAGGTCGTGCATGTAGGTATAGGGTGCGTCACCCGCGCCGCCGGAGACAGCGACATAGCCGCGATGACCGAATTGGTAGATATTGTTTTCGACGCCCCAGCCGAGGCGTGCTTCGCGCACCAGATCGGGACGGACTTCGGCGGTGATGATCTCGTTGACGCGCCCAGAGGCGCCGTGAGCGATGATCGTGCCGTCGAAATTGCAGACCATGCCTTCGCCCATGGAATCGAAGGTGCCGTCCGAGCCGCACATGCAGACGCTCGCCGTAACCATGAGATTGCAGAAGGCATTCGACTGATTGGTGAATTTCCAGCTTTCGCGAATCGGCGCGGTGTAACCGGCCGTGCGGATCATGATTTCCGCACCTTTGTAGGCGCATTCGCGTGCCATCTCCGGGAACATACCGTCATGGCAGATGATGAGCGCGAGCTTTGCGCCCTTCGGCCCGTCGATGACCGGAATACCGACATTGCCAGGCTCCCATGGTTCGACCGGCACCCATGGGTGCATTTTGCGATAATAAAGCTTCAGCTCGCCCTTATCGTCGATGACGATCCCGGAATTGTAGGGCATGCCCTCAGGGTTCAGCTCCATGATCGAGAAGCAGCCCCATATCGCGTTCCCCTTGCAAGCCTTCTTGAAGGCTGCGACCTCCGGCCCGTCGAGCGTGCACATGATCGCGGGATTGATATCCATCGACAGGCCGTGAAGGGCGTATTCAGGGAAAACAACCAGATCCATGCCGGGCTGGTTGCGTCGCGCTTTACCGACGAGGTCGACGATCACCTGTGTCTGGCGGGCGAGATCTTCTCTCGTGACGGTAACGGGGAGCTGCAATTGGACGAGGCCGATGCCGACGCCATGTTCCGATTTGTTCAATCCGCCGAGACCGTTCATGGCTTGGCTCCTTTCATGCTACTTTGTCAGCGAAAGCGCTCCGGGCGCACTGGTGAGCGAACGTGTCGGCGAAGAGGTCGCGATCATGATGACCAGCGTCAGCACGTAAGGGGCGGCATAGAAGAGATAATAACCTTCGCTCACCCCAACCGATTGCAGCGCCGGTCCGAGCGCCCCGGCGCCGCCGAAGAGCAGGGCGGCAAGGAAGCAGCCGATGGGATTCCATCGGGCGAAGATGACGAGGGCCACGGCCATCAGACCCTGACCGGAGGAGATCCCCTCGTTCCAGGAGCCGGGATAATAGAGCGAGAGATAGGCGCCGCCGATTGCCGCCAGCGAGCCGCCGACGGCGGTGGCGAGCAGTCGCACGCGATCCGGATTAATGCCCATGGCCCGCGCTGCGTCCGTGCTGTCGCCGACGACGCGCAGGACGAGACCGACGCGAGTATTCTTGAACGCCCACCAGAGAAGGAAGGCGAGGGCGGCTCCGAGGAGGAACAGCACGTTGATGTTTAACGCCGCCTGGATCTGCGGCAGACTGGACCAGAAGCCGAGCGGAATTGCCGGCAGGTGCGGCGCCGCCGGCTGGATGAAGGGCTTGCCGAGGAAGAAGGCGAGCCCTAGGCCGAACTGCATCATGGCGATGCCGATCGCGATATCGTTGACCTTCGGCCATTTGCAGATCCAGCCGTGGACGAGGCCGAAGACCGCGCCTGTCGCCATGGCCGCGAGCACGCCGAGCCAGGGGGAATTGCTCATGACGGCGACGGCATAGGCCGTCATTGCGCCGAAGACGAGCGTGCCTTCGAGACCGAGATTGATACGGCCGGAGCGCTCGGTGATCGTCTCGCCCAGGCTGACGAAGATGAAGGGGGTGGACACACGGATGGCGCCTGCGAGAATGGCGAGGGGCACCCCCCAGAAGCCGATGCCTGTCTCTTCCATCAGGGTCTCCTCTTCCAGAGGTCGGGATTGAAGATCTTGAAGCGGCCGTAGAAGGTCTCGCAGAACAGGATGACGAGGAAGAGCATGCCTTGCAGCACCAGCACCGTGGCATCAGGCAGCCCCATGCGGCGCTGGATCAGGCCGCCGGAGGCCTCGATGCCGCCGAGCAGGATGGCGACGGGGACGATCGCCAGCGGATTGTGTCTGGCCAGGAAGGCGACGAGGATGCCGGTATAGCCGTAGCCGGCGGCAAGGGAGGCGTTGGCGCTGCCTTGGACGGCGGCGACCTCGATCATGCCGGCAAGTCCGGCGAAGCTGCCAGCGATCGCCGTGAAGCCGGCAATCAGCCTGCCCACGGGCAAGCCTTGAATCTGGGCCGCGCGCACATTGCCGCCGGCAATACGGGCGGCAAAGCCGTAGCTCGTCACTTCGATCAGGATCCAGGAGAGAATGCAGGCGACAGTGCCGATGACAAGGCCCCAATGCACGTCCATGCCGGGGAGGTTGCCGAGCATGTACTCTGCCGGCAGCGGTTTGGTCGACGGCTTGTTGAGGCTTGCAGGATCGCGCAGCGGCCCTTCGACGAACTGATTCATCAAGGCGATGGCGATATAGGAGAGCAGCAACGACGAGATGGTCTCGTTGACGCCGCGGTAGTGGCGCAGAAAACCGGCAAGGCCGATCCAGATGCCGCCGACCACCATGGCGGCAATTCCCATGAGAACGAGCGTCAGCAAGACCGGCGCCGAACTCGCGAGGGGCATGGCCATGGCCGCGGCGGCAACGCCGCCCAGCACGACCGCGCCTTCCCCGCCGATGATGACGAGACCGAGGCGGGCGGGCAGGGCGACGCAGAGTGCCGTCAGGAGAAGGGGTGCGGCACGGCTTAAGCTGTTCTGCACCGAAAACCAGCTGCCGAAGCCGCCGGTATACATGAGCTGGAAAAGCACTGCCGGCGATTTACCAATCGCCAGGATGAACAGGGAGAAGAGCGCAAGACCGATCAGGATGGCGGCAAAGCCGATGACAAGAGGTTCGGCTTTTCGCGCGATCCATTCGAGGATGGGGCGCAGCGAAGCCGGGTTTTCGGCGATGGATATTGCGGGATCATTGGCCTTGACGGTCATGGCGCTTCCCCCTCGCGGTTTACGCCGTGGATCCGACGACACCCTCGAGCAGATAGTTCATGCTTTCGAGCTCGATCGCATCTTCGGCGTAGCTCTTGTCGGCGGTCACGACCGTGCCGCCCTTGTTGTCTTTGAGCGGTCCCTTGAAGACCGAGAAGCCGCCTTTCATCATCTCGGCATGGGTAGAATCGAAGGCCTTGCGCCCGGCTTCGGAAACGCCGGGGCCGAGTGCACTCATCTTGACGAAGCCGTCCTTCAGGCCGCCGCGAACGAAGTTGCCGAGCTTTTCGCCGGCCTGCGCCTTTTTGACGAAGTCGCTGTAGACGTTGCCCCAGGCCCATTCGGCGCCGGTCAGGTACTTCTCGGGCGCGAGCGGGCTCTGGTTGGCATGATAGCCGCAGACGAAGGCGCCACGGCCGGCCGCCGTCTCGACAACGACCTTCGGGCTGTCGACATGGCAGGTGATGACATCGGCACCTTGGTCGACCAATGCGTTGGTGGCTTCGGCTTCCTTGACGGCGAGCGACCATTCGCCGGTGAAGATCACCTGGCAGGTAATGGTCGGATCGACGGTGCGTGCGCCGAGCAGGAAGGCATTGATGTTCTGCAGCACCTGCGGGATCGGCTTGGCGGCGACGAAGCCGATCTTCTTGCTTTTCGTCGCATGGCCGGCCGCGATGCCGTTTAGATACTGGCCCTGGAAGATGTAACCGAAGTAAGAGCCGGTATTGGCCGGGTGCTTGCCCTTCTGCCAGAGGCCGCCGCAATGGCGGAACTGGGTATCGGAATATTTGGCGGCCATCGCCAGCATATGCGGATCGAAATAGCCGAAGGAGGTCGGGAAAAGCAGAGCCGCACCATCGAGGTTGATCATCGATTCCATCGTCTTCTGGACGTCGACCGTCTCCGGCACGTTCTCTTCCTCGACGAGGGTGACGCCGGGCAGCGCCTTGATGGCGGCCGCACCCTCGGCATGGGCCTGGTTGTAGCCATAGTCGTCCTTCGGGCCGACATAGATGAAGCCCACGGTAAGGGCGCTCTGGGCAAGGACGCGCGAGGAAAGCAGGCCGGGCGCGGCGCCGGCAAGGGCAGCGGCAGCAGAGGCCTGAAGAAAATTGCGGCGGTTCATGGAAAGGAGTTTGGTCATTGGAATGCTCCCCTTATGGCGTTCTGCCGGTTCATTGGATACGGGAAAGTGTATGCAATGGACGTGCCAGATATTAAGGGGTTGATTTTACGATGGTAATTTCGAAGCCGTTTGACGGATGTCGCAAGTGTATGCAATTTGACGGACTCACAGTATAAAATTTATGCAAAGCCTATAAAGCTGGCGAAAATTCCACACTATATAGAAAGTTAACTTGTTTTCGGTTGCGGATTAACATCATTTTGCAAATGAAAACAGTGCATTGTTTCCATATTTGACTTTGTGTCGTGGGCAATGCATGTGTATGCAGCATGACCAACGACCAGAGTGACCCATCGAAGCAGATCCGGCGCCGGGAGATCATCCGGGCAGGAACGACCGTCGAGCAGATGGTGCGGGCAATCGCCGACATGATCGTGACCGGGCAGATGCTGCCGGGTGACAAGCTCGACGAAATTTCGCTGGCAGCCCGGTTCGATGTGTCGCGCACCCCTGTGCGCGAGGCGCTCCGGGAACTCGGAGCGATGGGGCTTGTCGAGCGCGAGCCGAACCGCAGCGCCGTCGTCACCAATGTGACGGAAACCTATCTGCATTCGATGTTCGAGGCGATGGCGGAGCTCGAGGGCATTTGCGCTCGGCTTTCTGCCGAGCGGATGACGATCGAGGAGCGGCGCCTGTTGGAAATCGAGCACCGCGCCTCCGCCCGGCTCGTGCGTCAGGGCGCCGACGAAGAGTATGCTGCCTATAATACCGAATTTCATAGCCGGCTCTATCGCGGCGCGCACAATGAGCACATCTATGAGCTGGTAACGCAGAGCAGGGCCCGGCTTGCGCCTTTTCGCCGCGCGCAGTTCCGGCTGTCTGGCCGGCTGGCGAAATCCTATGACGAGCACGACGTGATCGTGACGGCGATCATGCGCGCGGACGGCGCGGCCGCCGCGCGCGCGGCCTATGCCCATGTGGAGATCGTCAGCGACGCCAGCGCCGTCTTTGCGGCCGCTGCCGAGCGGAAAGAGCGAGGCGCTTGACGTCGGAGAGGGTTTGGCCGAGGAGTTGAAGGAAATCGCGCTATGGAAATGCCGGTGAAGAAGATTTTCAATCCGCCGTCCGTCCGCCGTCCATTTGGAAATTACAATCACGGGCTGCTGGTGCCGCCGGGCGCGTCGCTTCTCGTCGTTTCAGGCCAGCTCGGCATCGGTCTCGACGAGAAGGTGCCGGAAGATATCGGCAAGCAGGCCGAGCTCTGTTTCGAGGCGATCAAGGCCATTCTTGCCGATGCGGAGATGAGTTTTGCGGATGTCATCCGCATTTCGGCATTCGTGACGAAACGCGAGGATTTTCCGGCCTATATGGCGGTGCGCGATCGCTACACGCTCGATCCGAAGCCGGTCTCTACATTGATCATCGTCGGCGGGTTCACCCGGCCGGAATTCCTCGTAGAAGTCGAGGTCACCGCCGCCAAAGTATTGTGACGTCTGCTGGGGGCGACCCGTTTCAGAACCGTTCCATCGATGTCTGCACCTTTTCCAGAAACCGCGCCCGCGTTTCAGGTGTGCAATTGTTCATGTCGTAATGAGCAAGGAAGGTAACCGGCCGCAGCGGATTGATCTGCGCCCTCAGCACGCGCTTGACGATCCTCTTCGGCGGGTTGCCGGCCACGAAGGCGCGGAATGGGGTTGCTCCGTAGGTCAGCACGGCGGCGAGCTTGGTGATATGGCGCAACCGCGATTCCACCTTGCCGTCGACAAGTTCGAAAGAGACGCCCGGAAGCCAGACGCGATCGAAATAGCCTTTGAGGATTGCCGGGAAACCGAAGTTCCAGACAGGCGTCACCAGTACCAGTCCTTCAGCCTGCTTCAGCCGATCGACATAGGGCTTCACCAGTGCGGAATTGCCGGGATAGTCGTGATAGGCGAGCCGGTCGTTGCGTGACAGCACGGGATCGAATTTCTCGGCATAGAGATCGCAGCCATCCACCTCGTGACCGGCTTTGCGAAGGCTTTCCAGCGTCTGTTTGTAAAGCGCCTTGCCGTAGCTTTCCTCGACCGGATGCGAGTGAAGGACGAGAACTCTCATGAGGCCTCCATGACGCTCGCAAGCCCTGGGAAGAGATAGTTCTTGCCGGCATCGAAATCGAAATCGGGGTTCTCCCAGGCAATCATCTTGCCGGGATTGAGGAGCCCCCTCGGGTCGGTCTCGTGCTTGAAGGCGAGTTGCACCTTGTCGGTGCGTTTCATGCCGCCTTCCTCGAGCGTGTAGCGGTGCGGGTTGAAGATCGGGCAGCCGTGATCCTGATGGATCCTGATGATCTCCTCGAGGCGTTCCTCCGAGGTATAACGCACCAGCGGCAGGCCGGAGCACTGGATCTGCCCGTCGAACCTGATGAATTCGAGATGGCCCGGCACTTCGTCCCCGAAGATCTCGACCATCTTGGCGACCTTGGCCACGTGATCCGGCCCCGGATATTGAACCTGCAGATAGGTGAAGTTGGGGTCGACCTTCAGGGCGCGCAGCGTCGTGTGGTTCCAGGCAAGCTCATAGGCATGCGGAATGCCCTTCATGCTTTCGACCGTGTCGGAGCGGAAGACGACCTCGCCCTTATGCGCGGCGGAGAAGGCCAGGAAAGCATCCATTGAATGCGGCGCGATCATCAGCACCACGACCGACTGTCCCTTGCGGATATAGGGTTTGTGGCGCGTGAAATAATCGTGCGGTATCGGTGCGGCGATCGGCGCGATCTCCTTGACGAGGATGCCGTTGCATTTGGCGAGCGCATCCGAGAAGCGCACGGCGGCCATGAAGTCGTCGTAACCGACGAGCACGTCGACCCAGTCATAGGCAGGCGCCAGCGGCATTTCGATTTCGGTGATGATGCCGTTGGTGCCATAGGCATGGCTGACCTTCTGCAGGTCCCAGCCGGTGAGGTCGAGCACACGCGGTTCGGCTTCCATGGTGACGACGCGCAGGCGCAGAATATTGCCGAGATCGCGCAGGCCTCCCCAGGTGATCGAGCCGACGCCGCCGGAGCCACCGGCGATGAAGCCGCCAACGGTCGCCATCTGCGCGGTCGAAGGGTGGAAGCGCAGCTCCTGGCCGGAATGGGTCTTGGTCTGCTTGTCGAGCTGAGCGATGATGATGCCCGGCTCGCAGATCACCCGGCCGGGATGGATTTCCTTGATCCTGTTCATGGCCGCAAGGTTCAGCACAATGCCGCCGGAGAGCGGCATCGCCTGGCCGTAATTGCCGGTGCCGCCGCCGCGGGGCGTGACCGGCACGCCATGGGCGAAAGCAACCTTCAGCGTGCGGATGACCTCTTCCTCATTCTTCGGCGTGACCACCAAATCGGCCGTCACATTGTCGAGCTGCGCCTTCAGGATTGGCGAATACCAATAGAAATCCCGGCTCTTCTGGCGCACCAGCGCCGGATTGTCTTCGACGGCGATGCCTTCGAGTTCCTTTTTGATCGTCTGATAATCGGTCATGTCAGGCTCCAACGACGCTGTCGAGTTCACGATAGTCCGGCAGGCTGCGGTCGATCACCTTGCCGCGGCGAAGCACGACGCGGTCTGACTGCGGACGGGAAAGAAATTCGCTCCAGCGCCGGGCGCTGAAGAGCACGAGATCGGCCGGGGCTCCGACGGCGATGCGGCCCATATCCGGCCGGCCGAGAATATCGGCGGGCGAAGTGGTGACGATGCGCGCGGCCGTATCCAATGGATGATCGAGATGGAGGATGCGCACGGCCTCGCGGAACACCTCGACCGGATCCAGGTCGCCGTAGGCGTAGAAGGGGTCGCGGGTATTGTCGGAGGCGACCGCGGTTGCCACGCCGGCCGCGGCCAGTTCCTTGAAAAGGGTAATGCCGCGCCAGCGCGGTGTGCGGCCGGGGTAGCGGTCCTGCAGATACATGTTGCACATGGGCAGCGAGACGATGGAAATGCCAGCCTTTGCGACGATCTCGACCGTGCGCTTCGCCGTCTCCTCGTCTTGCCGGGCGAGAGAGCAACAGTGGCCGGCCGTTACCTGGCCTTCGAACCGGTTGCGCAGCACGGCCTCGGCAATCGCCTTCAAGGTCTCGGCAGCGGGATCGTCGGTCTCGTCGACGTGGAGGTCGACATCGAAGCCGTTGTCGGCGGCAGTCCTGAAAAGCATGTCGAGCTGGCAGTCGAGATCGGCGGTCATCCGGGTGACGCCGCCGATCAGTCCGCCCTTTTCGCGCACGACAGCAACCAGGTCGGCGAAAAAACCCGCATCCGCCATATTTTCCATCGGGAAGAGGGCCACCGCCTGCAGCGCGATCCGGTCCTTCCATGCCTCGCGCATCTCGGCAAAAACCTCGAAGGAAATGCGGTGCTGCGGCGCCAGCGAATCGAGATGCGTGCGGATCAGGCTGGTGCCGTGCGCATAGGCCGAGCGCAGCGAAAATTCCATGCGTTTCCAGACATCTGCCGCTGACCAGTTCGCTTCGCGGTCGGTGCGCACGGCCTCCAGCGCACCCATGAAAGTGCCGTCCGCATTGGCGTTGCGCGGCCAGATATGCCCCTTGTCGAGGTGCGTGTGCATGTCGGCGAAACACGGCCAGACCATGCCCTCCTTCAGGTCGGATCTCGCGAATTCCGCCTGCGTTTCGCCCGCCGGCAGCAGTGCGGAGATGACACCATTGGTGATGACGATATCGGCCTTGACCAGACCTTCGATGGCAGGCGCGTCAAATCCTACGGTGGTGGCGGCAGGAAGCGTCGCATTGCACAGTGCGAAGCGGCCGGCATTGGGCGGGGAGATGAAGGGATAGGTCATCAGCTTTCCCGTTTCAGGCTGCTCTCGTGCCAGCGATGCAGGGCAAGCCAGGAAATGAACGAGGTGACGGCAAAGATCGCGACGCCGAGAAGCGAAAGCATCAGCAGCGCGGCGAAGAGGCGGGGGATGTTGAGCCGGTACTGGGCTTCGAGGAGCCGGAAGGCGAGCCCGGAACCCGCACCCGCCGATCCCGCCGCAAATTCCGCGACGACGGCGGCAATCAGCGCAAGGCCGCCGCCGATCCGCAGGCCTGTCATGAAATAGGGCTGGGCGGCGGGCAGCTTGAGATAGAGCAGTGTCTGCCAGCGGGAGGCGCCGTAGAGTTCGAAGAGGTTTATGAGATTGTGGTCGACACTTTTCAGCCCCTGGACCATGTTCGACAGGATCGGAAAGAAGGCGACGAGGAAGGCGCAGATCAGCAGCGCCACCTGCGTCGAGGGCGCATAGATCAGGATCAGCGGCGAGATCGCGACGATCGGCGTCACCTGCAGGATGACGGCGAGCGGATAGAAGGCGAGTTCGATCCAACGCGACTGCACGAGGAAGATCGCAAAGCCGACGCCGCCGACAAGTGCCAGCATCAGCGACAGGAAGGTGATTTTGGTGGTGACCCAGAAGGCAGGGACAAGCGTGGCCCAGTCGGTCACGAAGGCGTTCCCCACAGCCGCCGGACCCGGCAGGATATAAGGCGGCACGCCTGACAGCTTCACATAGGCGTACCAGATCAGAATGAGGAGGGCGATGACGAGCAGTGGAACGGCGATGCGCAATGCGAGATCGCGGCGCCTGGCGCTGGAGGCATCCGCATGGGGCGATGCGTCGGTCTCGTCACTCATCGATGATCTCCAGCCGAATTGATTGCGCCGATGAGCGAATGGGAGACCGTCTCGCAGGCCTTCCTGTATTCTTCGGAGCTGCGGTAATAGGCGTCGCGCTCCAGGCTGGTCGTTAGCGGCAGGTCGGCGTGGACCCGGCCGGGCCTTGCCTTCATCACCACGATGCGGTTCGAGAGATAGGCCGACTCGAAAACGGAATGGGTGACGAAGATGACGGTGATGCCGGTCGTCTTCCAGAGCCGCAGCACGTCGTCGTTCAGCTTCTGGCGGGTGATTTCGTCGAGTGCTGCGAAGGGCTCGTCCATCAGCAGAAGCTTCGGTTTCGTCACCAGCGCGCGGGCGATCGAAACCCGCATCCTCATGCCGCCGGAGAGTTCGCGCGGATAGGCCTTGGCGAAATCCTGCAGACCGACCGTGGTCAGTACATCCATGATTCGGTCGGAGGCGGCGGCTTTCGAAACACCCCTCAGCCTCAGCGGTAGGTGGACATTGTCGAATACGTTCTTCCAGGGCATGAGCGTCGGTTCCTGGAAGACGAAGCCGATATCACCTTCCGGCAGGCCTTTCGAATTGATGCGCGAACTCGGCCAGTCGATCGCCCCCGATGTCACGTCGCCAAGGCCCGCGATGATGCGCAGCGCCGTCGACTTGCCGCAGCCGGAAGGGCCGAGGAGGCTGACGAATTCGCCGCTTTCGACGGTGAGCGACATGTCCGAAAGTGCGACGGTTCCGCTGGAAAAAACCTTTGAAACCGAGCGCATGACGACCAATGGCCGCTTGCGCGTCTCTTGTGGGGATACGGCCTGGGCTTCTGCTAGCGGCATTGCCTGTCTCGTTCATGCGGGGAGATGCAATCCGCCGCAGCCGCGGCGGATCATCGGGGGTTGCGGCCAGCCTACTTCTTCATCGCCATGCCGGTGCTCTTGCAGACGAATTTCGTCGTGAACGCCTTGGTGTAATCCGTCTCCGGCTTGAAGACCTTGATCGCGACCATCTCGTCGAAGAACGCCTTGTAATGTGCATCGGTGATGCAGCCGATGCCTTTGTCCAGGCTGTCGCCGGACTCGATGATGCCGTATTCCTTCATCTTGGCGATCGAATAGGCGATCTGGCCATCCGTCATTTCAGGATTGTCCTTCTTGATCAGCTCGTTCGCCTTGCTGTTGTCGCCGTAGAGATAGTTGTACCAGCCTTCGATGGAGGCATCGACGAAGCGCTGAACCACATCAGGCTTGCTGTCGATCATCGTCTGCGTCGTGGTGATCATCGTCGAATAGGGAGAGTAGCCGTTGTCGGCGAGCAGGAAGACCTTCGGTTCGAAGCCGGCCTGCTTCTCAATCTCATAGGGCTCCGAGGTGAGGTAGCCTTGTTGCGCGGAGTCCTTGTCCGCGAGGAACGGAGCCGGGCTGAAATTGTAAGGCTTGTATTGCTCGTCATTGAAGCCTTTGAAATTCGCCTTCATCCATTCGAAATAGGTGAGGTAGCCGTCCTTGCTGAGAAACAGCGTCTTCAGCTTGGCGAGGTCTTCGAATTTCTCGATGCCGGCGTCCGGGTGCGCGATCAGCACCTGCGGATCCTTCTGGAAGATCGCCGCGACATCGACGAGCGGAATGCCTTGTTCGACGGCCGAAATCTCGCCCTGCGGGCCGCCCATGTAGAAGTCGATCTTGCCGGAGATCAAAAGCGCGCTGTTTGCCGCGTTCGGGCCGCCCTGCACGATGGTGACGTCGAGGCCGTGTTTGGCATAGGTGCCGTCGGCGACCGCCTGGTAAAATCCACCGTGTTCGGCCTGGGCCAGCCAGTTCGTGCCGTAACTCACCTTGTCGGCCGCATGGGCGGAGGCCATGGCGGCAAGCGCGCCGCCAAGACCGGCAAGTGCGGAAAGGCCCCAGTTCTTCAGTGCATCAGCCATGATCAGCGTTCCCCTTCTGAGCGCGGAACGCCCATCGCGACGTTCCATTTTCCTCATAGGAGCGGTTGCGTTGCTCTTTGAAAAGCATCAAATTTCGTGCGCAATGATGCCTTTTCGGCATCTCACGGAAAGCCTGTGCCTAATTTGTGCGTCTGCTTTATTCTTATGCAACGAGGTTGCGATGCTGCATTCCAGAAAGCTTATCTACATCAATGAGATCGCCCGCACGGGCTCGATCCGCAAGGCGGCGGCGCGGCTGAACGTGGCGTCGTCGGCGATCAACCGGCAAATTCTTGCGCTGGAGGAGGAGATGCGCGCGCCGCTCTTTGAGCGTTTGCCGCGCGGTTTGCGGCTGACGGCCGCCGGCGAACTCTGCATCGAACATATTCGCGAGGTGCTGAAGAATTACGAGCGGCTGGAGGGGCGCATCCGTAGCCTGAAGATGCAGCAGGCCGGCAAGGTCCGCATCGTAACCACGGTTGGCCTGGCTGCCGGTCCACTGCCTGACATCATTGCCCGGTTCCAGTCGGAGCATCCGCGTGTCTTCATGCAATTGCGCAACGACGCCGGAACGATGACGGTCAACCCGGTGATCTCAGGCGAGGTGGATATCGGCCTTGGCTTCAATATTCCGGCAACGCCCGGCATCCGCACGCTCGGCAATTTCGACATCCCGATCGGCGTGGTTTTGCCGCCAGGCCATCATCTGATCGGGTCAGGTCCGATCAACCTGGCGGATATCGTCCAGGAGCGCCTGGTGCTGGCGCAGCAAGGCACCAGCCTGCGAGATGTGATCAATCTGGCGCTCGCCCGCCTCGACGTGCATGTCGAGCCGGTGCTCGAAACCAATGCCTCGGAGATGCTGAAGAAGCTGGTCAAGTCGGGGGCGGGGCTGACAATTCTCAATCCGCTCGACGTCATCACCGAATGCCGCCAGGGCGAGCTGGTCTTCCGGCCGATCGCGGAGCCGCATGCCCGCCACCAGCCGATGAAGCTTTTTGCCCGCGCCCGCGCCCCGCTCGATTCCGCGACCAGCCTGTTCGTCGAATACCTCCTGGCCGAACTGGCCGGCCTGGTGGAGGAATTGCAGGCCAAAGGCCACATCGCGGCGGAAAAACCCGCAGCAATCTGAGCCGCGCGCGATAGAAACCCTATCTCGAATAGAGATTGGAAAGCGGGTAGCGCTTCAGGTCATGGAGCAGTTCGATGAACCCTTGGACCTGGTGGCGGCAGATTGCTTCGCCCTTTTCGGCTGTGCCGAGCGACGCGTCGCCGACAACGCCATTGAGATTGAGATCGTGGGCGATCCAGGCGAGCGAATGTGGCGGCAGCGGCTGAATATATTTCGATTGCCCGCGCATCCACTCCGCCTTCGAGGTGAAGTTCTCTGCCTTGTCCATTCGCACCAGGTCAGGCCGGAAATGGAGCATGAGCGACGTTTCCACCTCGCCGCCGTGGATGCCGTATTTCAGCTCGTGTTCGCTGATCACCCCCTCCGGGTGTCCAAAGCGGCCCCATTGCGTGGAGACGACGGCCATCTGGTGACGCACGCGTAGTTCGCGCGCGACGATGTTCATGATATCGGCGTTGCCGCCATGCGAATTGACGATCACTAGCTTGCGGATGCCGGCTTCGGCCACCTTGGCGCCGATCGCCGTCCAGACCGGAATCAGCAGATCCGCACCGAGTGACAGCGTTCCCGGTCCATAGACATGCTCATTCGCCTTGCCGATCTCCTGCGTCGGCAGAACAAGGAAGTCGAGCTCGGCAGGCTTCTGCTTTCGAAGCTCCGCCAGCATGCCGTTGGCAATCGCAACATCGGTCGCGATCGGCAGGTGCGGACCGTGCTGTTCCGTAGAGGCGATCGGAAGGATGGCAATGGTCGTGTCGGGCGAAAGGCCGGCGAAATCGTCGGTATTGAGTTCGTTCCAGTAGAATGGCATCGCCATCGCCGCCCCTCTCGTTGCTTTCAAGCAGTGAGTAGGGAAAATTATTGCGCGCGAAAAGCATCAATTTGCGCCCGGACCGATGCCTTTTTGAGACTTACCCGCTGAGATAGCGCAGGTCCTGGCAACGAAACCTCTTAGAAGGAGCTGCGCTGCCTTGGACAGAAATCTTCGCATCCTCTCTCCCTTTATGCCACCGGACTGGTTGAGCGAACATAGTTGCGCCAGCCGCCGAATTCGGTGATCTCCCGGGCACCCGTGACCGCATGTGCCTCGCACAAGAATCCCGTGATGCAACTCGCGTCATCGAGCGTGATCTTGCCGACGCCAAGCGGCGCCGGAATGTTCTGGACAAAAAGGGCGAATGCGGCCGGTGGCAGCGCCCAGACCTCGATCTCCACGCCATCGCCGGCAAAGCCCGGATCGCGTACCAGGCCGGGCTTGGGTGGGATCGTGCCGTTGAGGGCGAAGAGGCGGTAGCTGCCGTCCGTTCGTCCTGTTCTCAACCTGTATCCGCCCGTTCGCGTCAGTTCGTGGTTCAGCGGCATATCCGTCAGATGGGCACCGACGACGACGATCGGGACGAAGTCGTCAGCGGGGGGTAAGACGCGACTTGCCTCCGGCAGCGCGATGTTGCGGTCCTTGCCCATTCCGGCCTCCGCGGCGCGATGCAGGGCGTCGGCAAAGGGCGCCAGCGCGTCGTCGGTGAAGGCGGGTCCTACCAGCATCACGCCTGCGGGCAGATGACCGTTTGCGTCAAAGCCGGCGGGAATGGCGATCGCCGCGCAATCGAGCAGATTGGCGAAATTGGTATAGCGGCCGAAATGGCTGTTCTTGACAATCGGGTCCGCCCGCATTTCGTCGACGCTATAGGTGGTGGGGGATGTCGGCAGCATCAGGAAATCCACCTTGGCCCATTCGGCTCTTGTTTTCTGCCGCAATGCTTCCAGCTTGTAGCGGCCCTCGAAGGCGTCGACGGCATCATAGGCCTTTGCCCCTTCGATGATGGCCCGCACCGTCGGGTCGAAGTCGCCGCCATTCGTTGCCAGGAATTCCTTGACCGCCGCCAGCCGTTCGGCGACCCAGGGGCCGTTGTAGAGCAGTTCGGCCGCCTGCCGGAAAGGGGCGTAGTCGAAGGGCACGATCACCGCACCCAGCGACCGCGCCCTTTCGATTGCCGCGTCATAGAGGGCCTCAACGTTTTTGTTGCCGTAGAACTCCCGTTCCGCACCGTCGAGGACGCCGATGCGCGAGCGTGTCGACGGCAGGCTTGCGGGCACGGCTTGCCGTGAAAACGGATCGCGGGCGTCGTAGCCCTCCATGATCCGGCGGATGGCAATGCCGTCGCCGACCGTCGCCGCGAAGACGGTGACGACGTCGACGCTACGGCAGGCAGGCACTACGCCGACATTGGGCACCAGCCCCGGCGTCGGCTTGATGCCGACGAGATTGTTGAAAGCGGCCGGCACGCGGCCCGAACCGGCCGTGTCGGTTCCGAGCGAAAAGCTTGCCAGACCGGCCGCCACGGCAACGGCTGAACCCGAACTGGAGCCGCCAGAGACATGGTTGCGGTCAAACACCGAACGCGGCGCGCCATGCGGCGAGCGCGTGCCGTTCAGCCCCGTTGCGAACTGGTCGAGATTGGTCTTGCCGATCACGATGGCGCCGGCAGCCCGCAAACGCGCGACCGTCGTCGCATCCGCCTGCGGATGATAGGCGAAAGCCGGGCAGGCGGCGGTCGTTGGCAGGCCGGCCACGTCGATATTGTCCTTGACGGCGAAGGGAATGCCCCAGAGCGGCAGGCTGTTCGGTTCGGGCGCCCGGGCCACCAGCTCGCGGGCGGCGGCGCGCAATTCCTCCTCGGGCGTCATGGCGATGAAGATGGCCGGATCGTCGGACGCACCGCATCTTGCGATGATCTCTTCCACCAGCTCGAGCGGGGACAGGCCCGCCGCATAGGCGGACCGCAGCGAGGTTAGATCAAGAATGGCGGGGAGCATCAGATTTCCTCCAGAACGACCAGCACATCGCCGGCTTTGACATTGCGACCAGGACCGGCGCGCAGATCACGGACGCGGCCGCCGGCATGGGCGGTTACGTTGATTTCCATCTTCATGGATTCGATGATGGCCAATGTGTCGCCGGCGGCCACCGGCTGCCCCTCTTCGACGAGGATCTTCCAGACGTTGCCCGGCACGGCGCTTTCGACGCCGAAGCAACCCTGCGGTATTTCGCCGGCAAGGCTGGCGCCGGCGCTTTCATCGACGGTGAAGCTGTCGAGGCCGAGTTCCTTCCAGTGTTGCCGCTCCGTTTCGAAGGCCGCCTGCTGCTTCGATTTGAACGCGCCGATGGCGGCTGCGTCGCGGGCAAGCCCGGACTCATAGGCGCCATAGGAGAACTCGCTTTCCTCTATCCTGACCGGATATCCTCCATGCGGAAAGGCAGCGCGGGCTTCGGTCAGCTCTTCGTGGCTGACGGGGAAGAAGCGGATCTGATCGAAGAAGTCGAGCAGCCACGGCTTGTCCTTGGCAAATACCGGCGTCTGCCTCCATGTGTTCCAGACCTGGATGGTGCGGCCGAAAAGCTGGTAACCGCCAGGGCCTTCCATGCCGTAGATGCACATGTAGGCCCCGCCGATGCCGACGGCATTTTCGGGCGTCCAGGTGCGGGCCGGATTGTACTTCGTCGTCACCAGCCGATGGCGCGGATCGACCGGGGTCGCGACCGGTGCGCCGAGATAGACGTCTCCGAGGCCGAGGACGAGATAGCTGGCATCGAAGACGATATCGCGCACCGCCTGTTCATCAGGCAGGCCGTTGATGCGGCGGATGAACTCGATGTTATCAGGGCACCAGGGCGCGTTCGGCCGCACGAGTTCCTGATATTTGCGCATGGCGAGCGCGGCATCCGGATCATTCCAGGAAAGCGGCAGATGGACGATGCGGCTCGGCACCCTGACATCCTGCGCGGCCGGCAGGCCCGCCTCGATCTCTGCCAGCAGGCCGAGCAGGCGCTTGCGGATCAGTGTCGTGCCGTCATAGTGGATCTGCAGCGAACGCATGCCGGGCGTCAGATCGATGATCCCGGGCAGTCGTGCCTGCGATACGGCTTGCATCAGCAGGTGCACCCTGAGCCGCAGGGCGATGTCGAGCGTCATAGGTCCATATTCGACGAGCAGATTGTCGTCGCCCTGGCGGCGATAGACAACGGAGACGGGGCCGTCGTCGCGCTTGCCGATGATCGGCGAGCCCGCCTCTTCCTTTGCCCGATGCACGACTGGGCCGGCAATCGGATCTTCTGGCCGCGCGGCGGGATGAAAGCGGATACGGTCGCCAGGCTTGAACTGTCCCATCTTCCATTGCTCGTCGCGGGCGATCACCGCCGGGCAGACGAAGCCGCCGAGGCTCGGCCCGTCAGGCCCGAGGATGATCGGCATGTCGCCCGTGAAGTCGATCGCGCCGATCGCGTACGCATTGTCATGCAGGTTTGAGGGATGAAGGCCAGCCTCGCCGCCATCGCTGCGCGCCCAATTCGGCGCGGGGCCGATCAGGCGCACCCCGGTGCGGGCGCTGTTGAAATGCACCTCGTAGCTCGTCGAAAACAGCGTTTCGATATCGCCGTCCTGAAAGAAATCGGGCGACCCGTGCGGACCGTAGACCACACCGACATCCCATTCGCGCGTCAGTTCCGCCGGCTCCGTCGCCGGCATCGGCGGCTCGGCCGCGACCTTGCGGGCAAGATGCAGAACGTGGCCGGTCTTCAGCGTGCCGGTGGCGTTGCCGCCGAATTGGCCCAGGCCAAAGGTGGCGCGGGAGCCGAGGACGACGGGAGCGGCAAAACCGCCTGCGACGGCGAGGTATGCGCGCTGCCCCGGTCCATCAATGCTGCCGATTGAGAGGATCTGAGCGGCGCGGATCATCACGGCCACGTCATGCGGCAGTGTCTCGCCGTCGACGCTCATCGCCATTCTCGCGCCGGCAAGCGCGACCACCGTATCGGTATGGAACTTCAGCACCGGGCCGGATACCGTCAGCTCCAGTGCTGCGACCGTGTCGCCGTTGCCGACAAGGCGGTTGGCGTGGCGGAAGGAGCGCTCGTCCATCGGGCCGCTTGGCGGCACCCCCACATGCCAGAGGCCAAGCCGGCCCGGCAGTTCCTGGATGCTTGATTGGGCGCCGGGCGCGATCACCTCGATGACGTCGGGCACGAAGGAAAAATCGCGCAGCGCCGTCGTCGCCACCTTGCCACTGGCGAGGAGTTCGGAGCCGGCAATGGCGCTGAGATAATCGAGGTTGGTCTCGATGCCGGATATCGATGTTTCGGCAAGCGCCTTCTGCAGCTTTTCGATCGCCGCCGGGCGATTTTCGGCGGAGACAATCAGCTTGGCGAGCATCGGGTCGTAGAAAGGCGTCACCTCGGTGCCGGTTTCGATCCAGCCGTCGATGCGTGCATCCTGGGAGAAGGCGACCTCCGTCAGCAAGCCGGCGCTCGGACGGAAGTCGGCATGCGGCATCTCGGCATAGACGCGCACTTCGATGGCCGCACCTTTCGGCGCCAGTGTTTTGGCGCCGGAGAGCACGTCTTCACCCGCGGCCTGGCGGATCATCCATTCAACGAGGTCGATGCCGAACACCGCTTCCGTAACGGGATGCTCCACCTGAAGGCGGGTGTTGACCTCCAGGAAATAGAATTCCTCGCGCTGGGGATCGTAGATAAATTCGACAGTGCCTGCCGATTCATAGGAAACCGAAACGCCGAGATCGATGGCTGCCTTGTGCAGGCGGCCACGGGTTGCGGTCGAAAGATCGGGGGCAGGGGTTTCCTCGACGACCTTCTGGTTTCGCCGCTGCAGCGAGCAGTCCCGCTCGCCGAGCGCGATGACTTTGCCTCTGCCGTCCCCGAAGATCTGCACCTCGACATGCCGGGCTTCCGCCACAAAGCGCTCTATGTAGACACGCGCGTCGCCGAAGCTTGCGCGCGCCGTACGCTGCACGCTCTCGAACGAAGCCTGCAGGCTTTCCGGATCGGCGCAGAGCTGCATGCCGATGCCACCGCCGCCAGCTGTGCTCTTCAGCATCACCGGGTAGCCGATCGCCTCTGCTGCGGAAAGCGCTTCATCGGCGCTCGACAACAGGCCCGTACCGGGCAGAAGCGGTACCCCGCTCGCCTTGGCGAGTTCCCGGGCCGTATGTTTCAAGCCGAAGGCCGACAGATGCTCCGGCCGAGGACCGATGAAGGCGATGCCTTCGGCGGCAAGCCGCTCGGCAAAACCGATATTTTCGGAGAGGAAGCCATAGCCGGGATGGACTGCTTCCGCTCCCGTCGCCCTGCACGCGGCGATGACGGCATCCACGTTCAGGTAACTTTCGCCGGCCGGCGCCGGACCGAGACGGACGGCTTCATCGGCCATCATCACCGCTTTGGCGAAACGGTCGGCATCGGAATAGACGGCGACCGAGGCAATGCCCATGCGCTGCAGGGTCTTGATGACCCGCACGGCGATTTCGCCGCGGTTCGCGATCAGAACTTTCTTGAACATGATCAGGCCTCGCCATCCCAGATCAGCACCCGGATCGGCGTCGGATCGAAGCCGTTGCAGGGGTTGTTGATCTGCGGGCAATTGGAGATGACGCAGAGCACGTCCATTTCGGCGACGAGCTCGATATAGTCGCCGGGTGCGGAAATGCCGTCGACGATCGTCATCTCGCCGGTCGGCTGGATCGGTACGTTCATGAAGAAGTTGATATTCGGCACGATGTCGCGCTTGCTCATGCCGTGCTTGCTGACCTCGAGGACGAAGTTGTCGCGGCAGGCATGCAGGTATTTCGTGCCGTGGCCGAAGCGCACCGTATTGCTCTCGCAGGAGCAGGCGCCGGCCGATGTGTCGTGGCGGCCGCAGCTGTCGGCCGTCATGGTCAGCATGACGTTGCCTTCGCTCGACATGATCTTCGTGCCGATGCCGACATAGGCGGCACCCTGCATGCGCATCGTGTCCTGGTTGGAATAGCGCTCGGAGAAATCATCGGCACGATAGAACAGCGTGTCGATCGCCTGTTGGCCGTAGCTATCCTCGATGCGGATGATCTGGCCCTTGCGCACGACCCCGGACCACGGCGCCTCGGCTGCGATGAAGTGATCCTGCGCGGCATTTTCCGTGGTGCGGGTAGGCGAGGTCTGGATGAAATCGGACATCGTCTTCTCCTCAGGCCTGCATCAAGGCGTTGTTTTCGAAACCGCGCACCGCTTCGGCAGTTGCCGAGCGGCAAAGATCGTCCGCAGCTGAGGCTGCCGCTTTGTAGCGGGTGATGACAACAGGTTTCGGCTGGTAGATCGGATCCGGATCGAGCGGATGCGGGCAATTGGAAAAGCCGACCAGCATGTCCATCTCCGCACGGAGTTCGACATAATCGCCGCTGTTCGAGCGCTTGCCCTGCCAGCCGAAGCCGCCGGCCTCGGCAAGGCGCACGGGCGCGAAGAGATTGAGGATGCCGGGAATATCGCGACGGGTAAGACCGAGCTTGCCGGCGACGAGGACCAGGTTGTCGCGGGTATTGCGCGTCTTTTCGCCCGGATATTTCGCTGCGTTCGAGGCAGAAGTCGAGCCGCCCATCAGGCAGTCATGGGCACCGGAACTGTCCTCGATCATCGAGAACATCACGCGGCCCATGTCGGAGAAGATCACGCGCCCCTTGCCGAGCGCCGTCGTCCACTGGACCTTGGCGGTATCGACGAGATTGATCCGTTCACTGGTATCGGCGGCGCTCCAGGCGACGAGCGCCACGGTGGAATTGCCCTCCGCCTGATCGATGCGGATCGCCTCGCCGCGCGAGACTTTCGTCGACCAATACCAGCCACCGGGGATGGTTTCCTGGTGGATGACGGCGGCCGCGTCGATGGCCGGCGCCGGCAGGGGGCTGGGGCCGGGCAGCGCCTTGGGGGCGAATTCCAGCCCCTTCTTCTGATGCTCCTCATATCGCGCGCGGTTGGCGGCGATTTCTTCGGGTGAGCGTCCCACATGCATCATTGCATCTCTCCTGACGGTGCCAGGTCGTCCCGGCTGTGCCCCAGGGGAGCGACCGGGCCGTCCCGGTCGGGGCTGAAGATCGATGGCTGGCCGGCAAGGCGTGGCGGCCAGATGGAAATATCCTTGGTGATGGTGGCGCCGTAGCGCTCCCTTTCCTCCGGCCGGTTGCGGCGGCGTTCGAAAGCGACGACGCGGTTCGCAAGCGTGAAGGCTTCGCGCATGTCATGCGTGACCATGACGACGGTCATCTGCGTCTCATGCCAGAGCCGTTTCATCAGCATGTGGATCTCGGCGCGAATGCCCGGATCGAGAGCGCCGAAGGGCTCGTCGAGCAGCAGCACTTTCGGCTTCATGATCAGCGCCTGGGCCAGCGCAAGGCGCTGCTGCATGCCGCCCGAAAGCTGGGCCGGATATTTGCCTTCGGAACCGGCAAGGCCCACCTCGGCGATCAGACGGCGCGCTTCCTCGAGCGCGTTGCGGCGGGCCGCGCCGAAGAGTTTGGCGCTGTAGCGCGCGGCGGAAAATTCCCTGCCGAGCAGCACATTGCCGAGCACGGTCAGATGCGGGAAGACGGAGTAGCGCTGGAAGACGACACCGCGATCCGGCCCCGGCTCCGGCGGCAGCGGCTCGCCGTCGAGCAAGATCTTGCCCTTCGTCGGCTGCTCCTGGCCAAGCAGCATGCGCAGAAACGTCGTCTTGCCGCAGCCGGAGGGGCCAACCAGGGCGACGAAGGCGCGCGAGGCGACGGTGAGCGACACGTCTTCCAGCACGATCTGGTCGCCATATTCCTTCCAGACCCGTTCGATCTTCAGTTCGCTCATGCCTGCTTCTCCAGCTCCGACCAGGGGAAGACGGCGATACGCAAGCGGTCGAGCAGGGCGTTCATGACCACGGCAAGCAGCGTGATCCAGACGACATAGGGGAAGATGATATCCATCGAGAGATAGCGGCGGACGAGGAAGATGCGGTAGCCGAGGCCGGAATCGGACGAGATCGCTTCGGCCGCGATCAGGAACAGCCAGGCAGGGCCAAGCTGCAATCTCAGGCAGGTGATCAGGCGCGGCAGGATCTGCGGCAGCACGATACGCAGGCCGATTTGCCAGGAGGAGCCGCCAAGCGTTTCGGCCTTGACAATCTGTTCGCGGGGCAGCTCAAGCGCCTTCAATGCCAGGTCCCGGATCATCGTCGGTGCAACGCCGATAACAATGAGGGCGATCTTCGAGGTTTCGCCGAGCCCCATGACGATGAAGAGGATCGGCAAAAGCGCGAGCGGCGGCACCATGGAGATCACGGCGGTGAAAGGGGCGAGTAGCGCGCGGAGATACGGCAGCATCCCGATCAGCATGCCGATCAGCAGCGCGATCGCCGTCGAGATGCCGAGGCCGGAGAGTAGCCGGATCAGGCTCGCTCCGGTATCCGACCAGAGCAGATATTCACCCGTGCGCTGGTCGGCGATGAAAGCCAGGCGGTTGATTGCATCGGCGAAGCCCGCGAGGCTTGGTAGAAGCTTGTCATTGGGGTTTTCTGCCAATCGCGCAGCCGAGCCGACGGCATAGGCAAGCGCGACCAGCACGAAGGGCAGCAGCGTCAAGGCAAGCTGCGCGCCCCGGCTTGGCCTCGTGTTGATCCAACGCATGGGAAGTGCTCCACTGGGAAGGGGAGGAGGCGCGGCCGAACCGCGCCCCTGTTGTGATCAGAGCGAGGCGTCGGCCGCTGCCTTCATGTAGGTCTCGGTGAAGCGAAGCTTCACATTGCCGGTATCGCCCAGCACCTTGCCATCAGGCATTTCGATACCAATAACGTCAGCGGACGGCGCGCCATTGCCGAGCAGGCCCTTTTCGAAAAGGAAACTGCGGACGAGATCCATGGTCTTCGGCAGGCTAGGTGAGGCGGTGAAGGCAACGGCGTCGGCCGGCTTATCGAAGAGCTTGGTCGCGGCGAGCTGCGCCTCGAAGCCAGCGCGGTCGGTGCCGGATGCTGCGCCCATGGCTTCGCGCGCGGCTTTGCCCTCGTCGGTATCGGCCCGCAGCAGCGCGGCCGTCTCGTACCAGATGCCGGCCAGCGCCTTGCCGAAGTTCGGATTGTCCTTCAGCACGTCGGTATTGGCGACCATCAGGTCGATGATCTCCCCCGGGATCTGCGAGCTGTCGAAAACCTTTTTGGCGCTGGGATCTTCCAGAATGGTGGAGACGAGCGGATTCCAGGTGACGACGGCGCTGACATCAGGCGTCTTGTAGGCGGCGACCATGTCGGCATCTGATGTATTGACCACCTTCACGTCGCGCTCGCTGAGCTTGATGCTTTCAAGCGCACGGGCGAGCAGATAGTGCGAGACGGAAAACTCGACGAGATTGACGTTTTGGGCCTTGATGTCGCTGAGGCTCGCCTTGTCCTTCAGGATGACGGCGTCATTGCCGTTCGAAAAGTCGCCGACGATGACCGCCGTCGTGTCGACCCCGCCGGCCGCCGGGATCGACAGGCCGTCCATGTTGGTGAGCGTCACCGCATCGAAGGCGCCCGTCGTGTACTGGTTCATCGACTCGACGTAGTCGTTGAACTGGGTGACCTCGATATTGATGCCGTATTTATCGGCCCATTTCTTGACGATGCCGTGATCGGCGGCATAGCCCCAGGGCATCCAGCCGACATAGATGGACCAGGCGACCTTGAAACTGGTTTTCGGTGCTGCGCCAGCGGGGGAGCCGAACCCGAAAGCCAGCGATACCGAAAGGGCCGTTACGGAAAGAATCTTCGAAAAAGTCTGCATAGAAATTCCCCTTTTGCTTTTTCAAAAAGGGATCGGCAAAGACCATCGCGCCGCCAATCCCTTGGCTTACGAGGTCTCCCGGGCTTTTGTCCCGCCGTGCATCCGGTGGGATTTCTCCCCCAGCCGGTGGTGGCTCTCGGACCAGCACGCTCCCGAAGAGGAACGCCGGAACCCTAGCCACCAACTCGCGAAGTTTCATGCAAGAGGTGTGCCACGTCATAAGTCATTGATTTGGCTGGCTGCAATTTCTCGTCGGACTAACACTGTGTACACTGTGCAGCAAATGCCTGTTTTTTGAACATCGGCGGATGGCGCTGCCAGGGGGCGGTCGGCAACGATGCCGCCGGCGAACGCATCATTGCAGAGCGGTCGACACGCTTGCGGCGGGCGACATCTTCCATGGCGCTTTCGCGCTGCGATCGCTGGAGGCCTGCCGATCGAAGAGACGATGCGCCTGTCGTCGATGGCGGCGGCGCTCAAAGGCCGGAAGTTCGGCGGACGCATCGGCGCACCCACCAGAGTGGAAGTCTGCGGAGCATTGCGCGACTGGAACGTGGGCGCCGTCTCGGCAGGCAAGGGAAATCGAGAACGGTAGTCCGTACCGCGATACTGTCGCCAAGCTCCAATGACAACAAACAACAAACCAACGAGAAAACAGCGGCTTATTGAAGTTCGATAAATACCTTTTACGGCTTCCTGAAAGCAGAAATCGCCGGCGATCGCTCTGCGAGTCTGAGTTGCGCCGAAACCAGAAGATGGAACTGCTCCGCGACAAGTCCGATTTACTTGGTCAACAGACCTCTGTTCCGCTAGAGTCCCAAGTCTCCACCTAGCCGCAGACCGAAAAGCCGAAAACGCTTATCTAATAGTAAGCTGACGCATCTGGAGCGCCTTTGATGAAGCCGAGCGGATCCACCGAGGGAGTGAGAATCGAGGACCTTGACGATGCGGGGCTGGTTGAACACGCGCGACAGCGAGACTCCTCCGCATTCTGGCTAATCATCAAGCGTCACAATCAGCGGCTTCACCGGGTCGCCCGCGCCATCCTGAATGACGACACCGAGGCGGAGGACGTACTTCAGGAGACCTATATCCACGCCTTCACCCATCTGGCCGAATTCCGCGCGGAGGCGCGGCTGTCGACCTGGCTCACCCGGATCGCGCTGAACGAGGCGCTGGGACGCCGCCGGAAAAGGCGACCCACTGTGGACGCGAAAGTCATCGAAGCCATGGTCGCTCCGTTCAGCGCACACAAGCCTGATCCCGAAGAGGCGGCTGCTCTCGCTGGAATCCGCGGCCTCCTGGAGCGAGCCGTCGGTGACTTGCCGGAGCCCTTTCGCATCGTCTTTGTCATGCGGGACGTCGAGGAAATGAGCATTGAGGAAACCGCATTTCTTTTGGCATTGCGACCTCAGACAGTCAGCACCCGTCTTTATCGCGCACGCCGGCTGCTCCGCGAGGCGCTGGGGGACAAGCTCGCCACCGTGTTCACGGATACGTTTCTCTTCGCTGGCGCTCGTTGCGACCGCCTCGCGCAATCAGTCCTCGATCGGCTCGCAATCCTTGGTTCAAAAGGATCTGTTGAACGCGGCGACTGAGCGCACATAAGCCGTTCACGCCGGCTCCTTTCGCATTTGTAGCGGGACACGGGAATATTTTGGCGGCCCAGACCATCTAATCATGAGGCAAATGCATTCGGTGCCGCGGTGCTGACAGCGGTGTTGAATCAACAAACATAGGAGACCGCCATGCAAGGGGCACTTCACCTATCCCGGCGTCAGTCGCTTCAGGGACTTATCGTACTCGGCGCCGGAGCGGCACTCAGCGGAATCGCGCAGCCTTCTCCGGTATTGGCACAGGACATATCGGACGAGGACATTTTCCGCTTTGCGCTCAACCTCGAATATATGGAGGCTGAATACTACCTCCGCGGCACCACCGGAATGGGCATCGACGCAGCCGATGCCGGTTCGAAACCCGGCGACGTCGTTGGTGGAAAGCAAGTCTCGTTCGAGACGCCCGCCATCGGCGCATTCATGCAGGAAGTCGCGGAAAATGAACTCGCGCACGTCCGCTTCTACCGCAAGACGCTTGGAACCAACGCGGTTGACCGGCCGGCCATCGATTTCGATGCGGGCTTCAAAGCCGTCGCGCAAGCAGCAGGCCTCGGGCCGGATTTCGACCCCTTCGGCAACGAGACGAACTTCGTACTCGGCGGGATGTTGTTCGAGGATGTCGGCGTCACCGCCTATGCCGGTGCGGCGACAGTTCTGAAAAACAAGGACTTCCTCGCCGCAGCCGCAGGCATCCTGGCGGTCGAGGCCTATCACATGGGAATGGCGCGATCTACGCTATACCGCAAGGGAGAGAAAGCCTGGAAGGCCGCCAACGCTGTCTCCGATGCCCGAGACAAAATCGACGGATCAGACGCTAAGGACCAGGGGATCCAGCGGGACGGAAAAGCCAACATCGTTCCCTCGACGCCCGATGCGATCGCGTTCACCAGAACGCCGCAGGAGGTGCTCCGGATCGTCTACCTCACCGACAAGGACGGAGTGAGCAAGGGCGGCTTCTATCCAGAAGGGATGAACGGCACGCTCAAGACCACCTGAGCCATTGGTCCGACTCCCTTCAAGGCGAGGGGACTATTATTTGTCCGGGACGCCCGACAAGGCAGGCCATCGCGTCTGAATGTTCAGTCGATCGCAACAGGCCCATCCGAGAGATCGAGGCGCAGGGAAACGCGTCCTTCGTTGACAACCCACCGCGTTGCACTCATCTCGTTCATGGCGGCTTCGGCGATCGCAATGGCATCAGCACCTGGAGATTTACGCCGAAACAAGCCGCAACGGTTCATTGCGAATGCGGATGTCGAGGCGGACGCCATGTGGGATGCGGTTAGGCTGGCACTGGAACGAAATTTGGCCGCACAAGTTCGGGTCTGTTGAGCGAGAAGGCCCGCAAGCATGAAGATTCTGGTTATCGGAGCAACAGGGCTGGTTGGTAGCGCCGTCTGCGCCGGGCTGGAGAAAGGCGGACATAATGTCATCCGCGCGGTTCGTCCTGGCAAACAGCGCGCGGGAGGGCTCGGCACCTGGGTCGACGTCGACGTCGCACAAGCGGATGAGCCCTCTGACTGGGTGCCTCATCTCAAAGGAATAGATGCAGTCGTCAACTGCGCCGGCGCGCTGCAGGACGGAATGAGGCATAACATGACGGGCGTCCACGCGCAGGGACCGCGAGCCTTGTTCAGTGCATGCGAGCAATCCGGTGTACGCCGAGTTATTCATTTCTCGGCGATCGGGGTGGATCGGCAGCAGCCGTCAGCGTTCTCACGCACGAAGCTTTCCGGCGACATGGCTCTGATGGAGACGGATCTCGATTGGGTGATCCTGCGTCCCGCCGTAATCCTTGGTGACGCCGCGTTCGGTTCCAGTGCATTGTTTCGGGGACTTGCCGCTCTGCCGGTTCTGCCGGCGATGCCGTCGACCGGCAAACTTCAGGTGGTGCAGCTCGAGGACGTCACGGAGACCGTCGTTCGTCTTGTCGACAAAACGGACCCATCGAAAGTCTCGCTCGAAATCGTCGGCCCGCAACCGCTTGAGTTCGACGAGATTGTAGCGCGATACCGGAGATGGCTGGGCTGGGCTCCCGCCAAGCGCTATCTGCTGCCGCGCCCGCTCGCCAGCCTTCTCTATCGGCTCGGCGATATCGCAGGATTGCTGGGATGGCGGCCGCCGGTTCGAAGCACCGCCGCAAGGGAGATCGTCCGCGGCGCCGTGGGCGATCCAACGGATTGGACCGCCGCTACCGGAATCCGGCCGTTATCGTTGGACGATGCTTTGGCGCGTCGCCCTGTTTCGGTCCAGGAGCGTTGGTTTGCCAAACTCTACTTTCTGAAGCCGGTCATTTTTCTGCTGCTGCCACTCTTCTGGATAGCGACCGGGATTATATCGCTGACGTCGGGTTTCGAGCAGGGCGTCGAACTGATGTTGGCGGGCGGCGCAGGTTGGCTCGCGGCACCAAGCGTGGTTGCCGGAGCTCTTGCAGACATCGTGATCGGATGCGCTATCGCTTTGCGCCGCACTGCGCGTTGGGGCCTCTACGCGGCTGTCTTGCTATCACTCTTCTATGCAGCAGCGGGCACGGCAATATTGCCGGAGTTGTGGAATGAGCCCCTCGGCCCGCTGACCAAGATATGGCCGATCCTCGTGCTACACTTGGTCGCCCTGGCGATTCTGGAGGAGCGATGATCTATTTCGTGCTGAAATTCCTGCATATTATCGGCGCCGCTGTTCTTCTCGGCACCGGCGCGGGGATCGCCTTCTTTATGCTGATGGCGCATCGCACCGGCAACGCGATGACCGTAGCCGCCGTCGCGCGGATCGTGGTGCTTGCGGATTTCGTCTTCACGACAACGGCTGTGATCGTTCAGCCGATCACCGGCATAGCGCTGGCCTGGAATGCCGGTTATTCCCTTTGGGATCGGTGGATATTTTGGTCGATCATCCTCTATCTGGTCACGGGCGCCTTTTGGTTGCCGGTCGTTTGGATGCAGATGGAGATGCGCAACATCGCGAAGCAAGCAGCGGTGAAGGGTGAGCCGCTGCCGGCGCGATATCACAAGCTATTTTGGACCTGGTTTTATTTCGGCTTCCCGGCTTTCGCTGCGGTGCTGGGAATTATCTGGCTCATGATTACACGCCCGGCTTGATGAGAGCGTGGCTCTTTTTGTCTTTGCGCTGTCGTTCAGCCCGTTTGTATCTCGTTCATGTCGAAGACAGCGGCATTGTCCACGCCAAAGCCGCACCTGAAATTCACCTCCAGGTGCGGATCATTGGCGCTGGATGAGAGACTGGTGATCTATCCAGCAGCCGGTGTGGCCAATTGCGGACCTTCGGGAAGGGGAGAGAGTGGCTCAGGCCGGTCTTCGAGGTCGTCCAACAGCGCCGTCCATAGCGAGACGCATAGTCCGACCATGACGACGAGGAAGGGTGCTGCCGCGATAATCGACGCGGTCTGCAAGCCCTGCAATCCTCCCATCACCAGCAACACACAGGCCGACGCTCCGGCGAGGCCACCCCACAGCACGACGATGCCGCGTGCGGGCTCAAGCGTGCCGCGAGACGAGAGCATGCCCATCACTATCGAGGCGGCATCCGCGCCCGAGATAAAGAAGATGGCGACAAGGAAGATCGCGACGAATGAGGTGAGCGCGGTTGCAGGATATTGTTCAAGCAGGGCAAACAGCGAGATGGCGGCCCCTTTCGTGTTGACAGCCTCGACCAGGCCGCCGGCCCCCATCAGTTCGGAATGTAGCGCCGTGCCGCCCATGATCGTGAACCAGAGGAAGGTTACGCCGCTCGGAATGAGCAGAACGCCGACGATGAATTCACGGATCGTGCGCCCCTTGGAAATGCGTGCAATGAAGACCCCTACGAAAGGCGCCCAGGAAACCCACCAAGCCCAGTAGAAGATCGTCCAGCTGCCCAACCACTTGCCGTCGCTGAAGGCGGCGGTGCGGAACGACATGGTGACGAGATCGGATAGATAGTCGCCAAGTGCTTCGGTGAAGGTATTGAGGATGAAGATGGTCGGCCCGATGATGGCTAGGAACAGTAGCAGCACGGCCGCGATCACCATGTTCATGTTACTCAGGAACTGAACGCCCTTGCCCACCCCGGAAACTGCCGAAACGATAAATAGCACCGACAACACCGCGATGATCGTAAGGGCAATTCCCGTCCCCTCACCGATTCCCCAAAGAAAGTTCAGACCGCTGTTGATCTGTTGGGCCCCAAGGCCGAGCGATGTCGCCGTGCCGAACAGCGTGGCTATCACGGCGAGAATATCGATCGTCTTACCGATCGGTCCGTTGACGGCGCTACCGAGCAGAGGGGTGAATGCGCTCGATATCAGGATAGGCAAGCCCTTGCGGTAGGTGAAGTACGCGATCGCCAGCCCGACAATGGCATAGATCGCCCAAGGGTGCAGCGCCCAATGAAAGTAGGAATACTTCATTGCGACTAGCGCAGCTTCCCGGGTTTGCGCGGCCGCCAGACCGTGAGGGGGTGCGCCAAAATGGAAAACTGGCTCGGCAACGCCCCAGAACATCAGGCCGATGCCCATGCCGACGCTGAACATCATGCAGACCCACGAAGCCGTCCGGAATTCCGGAAGCTCGTCATCGGCCCCAAGCCTGATCTTGCCGAAACGGCTGATCGCCAGGAACCCGGCAAAGATCAGGAAGAACGCGGTCGAGACAACAAAGCCCCATCCGAAATCGCCGATAATCGCCGAAAGCGTGGCTTGGGTGACGGAGGCAAGGCTCTCCGGAGCGACCGCTCCCCATGAGATGAACCCGGCCGCTATTGCTATGGCCGGCCAGAATACCGTCGGATCTATGCTGCGGAGTGTGTTCGTAGTCGACATGCTTTATCCCTCCAAGGTTTATGTGCTGACGTTCCCTTTGAATTTTAAAATGGATATCGCGATAGGACCTGTCCGAGAGGCCAGGTCGTGATGCCAATGCCGTAGAGCCAACGACGCTGAACGCGCCTTTGTGACTATGCGGCTCTGGGGCCGCCTTCATAATGTGACTAGCAGATCACCCGGCTTGCACTCGCTTCGGTTGCGACCGTCAGCTTGTCTAAAACCGACCTCTTCTAGACAGAACCGACATTTATCGCAGCAGATCAGCCAGGCTGCGATGTGGGCGAAAACTGTGAAATTGATGGTTTCGCCCAGTTCCTGGCGGGTGACGAAACGCAGCAGGCCAGCCAGCTGCACCGGAATGAATGCCGAAGCCACAGGTGCAGACGGAACTTGCTTGGCAGGACTGCTGGCGGGCAGGCGGCCTTGCCTTTGGACATGACCTTGAGGTGCGCTCCTCTGGCCGCCAGATCTCAAGCACCAAGGGGCGTTGGTTCGATCCGCGTCAAGCGGTCATCAAGTCGGCCTTCAATGAGCGAAAATGACTTCTTGAATCCGTGGGTTCGAATTTCTTCAAGGCGCCCGTGGACGACGAACCACCGATAAAATTCTCCCGTGCAACCAACACCAGTGATCAACGTGTCTTTGGTCGAACTCCCAGTCAGGTCCGAAGCTCCCCGGGCCAGGCCGTGAGTGCGATGTCGATCAGTCGCTTCAGCCGCGTGTTGCAGGCGCCATCGCAGGCTTGGGCGGACATGCCTTGGATGATCGCACCGTAGAACCGCGCGAGCGCATCGGTGTCGGTTTGCGTCGGCAGTTCACCTTCCTCGACGGCACGGTCGAAGCGGGCTTTGAGGGTCTGCATCGATGCTTCGCGCAAGGCCGCCGTCATCCGTGCGACGGACGCATTTTCTTCGGCATGCTGGAGGACGGCCGTCGAGACCATGCAGCCTCGAGGCTTGTCCGGCTGGGTGTCGCCGTCGGCGATATCGTAGAGGTAGAGGCGTAGGGCATCGTAAGCCGGTAGATGGGATGATTGCAGGATCTGCGACCGGCGCGTGCTTTCACGGGCAATGCTGAAGTCGAGTGCCTGACGGTACAAGTCTTCCTTTGAGCCGAACATCGAATAGAGGGTCGGTGGATTGATACCCATCGCCTTCGTAAGGTCGGCCGTCGAGGTTCCTTCGTAGCCGCGCTCCCAAAACAGCCGCGCTGCGATGTCAAGCCCGACTTCGCGATCGAGCAGGCGCGGTCTACCTCGTTTACGGACTGGTTTCTCCATTAAATAGTGATCCATATTAAATTATTGACAGTCGTCTGTCGAGCCTTATTATAGTGATCACTATAAATTTAGCAACGGAGTGATCCATGTCCCAAAAACTCGCAGGCAAAATAGCACTCATCACCGGAAGTTCGCGCGGGATCGGCCGGGCCGCCGCCCTTGCATTTGCGAAGGAGGGTGCCGCGCTGATTGGCGTGCACTACACCGCCAATGCGGATGCGGCCAGTGCCACAATACGCGATATCGAGGCGCTGGGCGTCAAGGCCGTCGCGGTGAAGGCTGATCTGAGAGACGGCAAGGACGCGGCCGACAGCCTCTGGGCACAGTTCAGCGAAGCTGCGCGTGCTGAGAGGGGCACGTCGGCTATGGACATCTTGGTGAACAACGCCGGCATCGCGCCGGCGTTGCCCTTGAGAGAGACAAGCGAGGCCGCGTTCGACGAGGTGATGACGATCAACTACAAGGCTCCGTTCTTTCTCATCCAGGCAATGGCCGACCACATTCGCGACAACGGCCGCATCATCAATGTCTCGACCGGGTTCACGCGGATCGCTGCACCGACCCATCCCGCCTATGCGGCCTCCAAGGGGGCGCTGGAGACGTTGACACTGGCGCTCGCCCCGGAATTTGCAGCTCGCGGGATCACGGTCAATGCCGTGATGCCGGGTGTGACGGAGACGGATATGAATGCCGAATGGCTGGCATCACCGGACGCGCGCGCTGGCGCCGAAGCACTCTCGGTCTTCTCCCGTGTCGGCCGGGCGGAGGACGTCGCCGACGTCATCGCTTTCCTCGCATCGAACGATGCGCGCTGGACGACGGGCCAGAGGATCGACGCGACCGGTGGTGCCCGGATCTGACCGAGTCCCAGACGCCGCTATGGTTCCAGCCGTTCGAACTAGGCGGCATGGGAGCGCTCCTGACGGGATGCCGGTTGTTCAGTTTGCCCGTAGGTACACCAGCCAGGACTGCGCTCGCTGAGCTCGGTCCTGGTGTTCTCCTCCCGACGGCGCGTTCCGCCTGTCCTGCGAGTTCATTGCTCATATTCCGCATGCCTCGGCGCGCCGACATCGGCTCATCGACCGGACGCTACCTAGTCTCGTCCTCAAGTGCTGGATCGCTCTTGCCCAGAACGCGCCTCCCACCGCGAATCTGCTTCGCCGGAGATTGGATGAGGCGCCTTGAGTTCCGGTCCCCCAGGAACATGTCCGGCAGGCAGGTCATGCTCCTCGCATCTTCTGACCGGCACCCTCTGCCCTGGTTGGGCGAACTGGTGCGGAAGCTCCGCACCAGCTTCCGACCACTCTCGGAATCAACTGTCTTCATTCGCGCGATAGGCATCTGGAAAGATGAAAATCTCGTCCGCACGCCCGTATCCGCCGTCATTCACTTCCTCGATCAATACCATTGTGTGTGGCCGTGCCGCCTCGGAGAAATACTCCACCAGCATGTCGGTGGCGCGGTGCACGATTTCTTCCTTCTGGGAGCGGCTGAGCGCGCCCTCCGGCGTCTTTATGTTAACGAATGGCATAGGACTCTCCTTTCTTGGGGTTCTGCTTCAGATCATGCCGCCATTGGCGCGTAGCACCTGACCGTTCACCCAGCCGCCTTCCGGGCCGGCGAGGAAGGAAACGACCGAGGCAATGTCATCCGGTTGGCCCAAGCGTCCCAGCGGAATGGTAGCGACGATTCTCTGCACGAGTTCGTCGGGCTTGCCGGACATGAACAGTTCGGTCTCGACGGGACCGGGCGCCACCGCATTGACTGTAATGCCGCGCGGGCCGAGTTCCTTCGAGGCGACGTGCGTGATCGCCTCGACGGCCGCCTTGCTTGCGGCATAGACACCATAAGTCGCCCCGTATGCGCCGACGACGCTGGAAGAGAAATTGATGATGCGCCCACCATCACGGAGCCGACGGGCTGCTTCGCGCACGGCACGGAATGTCCCTGTGAGGTTGATGGCGATCTGCTGCTCGAAACTCGCGTCGTCCATATCGGCAATCGGAGCCAGCTTTATGATGCCGGCATTGTTGACCAGGATGTCGGCCCCGCCGAAGCGCTCTTCGGCCGCGGTGAACAGATCGGCGGCCGCGGCCGGACCGCTTATGTCAGCCTGCACCGCGAGAGCCTTGCCGCCGCTCAATTCAATGTCTGCGACAACAGCATCAGCCGCCTGACGGCCGCTTGCGTAATTCACCACGACGGCGATGCCGTCTTTCGCCAGCCGAAGCGCAATGGCCCGGCCGATGCCTTTCGATGCGCCGGTGACGATAGCGACGCGCTGTCCTTTGATGGTCATGGCACCTTTCTCCTATTTGACGGAACTGGAGATATTGTCGATGTCTCGGAAGAACAATCTACCATATTTGACAACAGAATTCGGCTGTGGTGAATAACGTACATGGACCGGTTTGACCGCATGCAGCTCTTCATCCGGATCGTCGAGCGGCGTAGCTTCGCCGCGGCGGCGTCCGACCTTGGGCTTGCCCGTTCCACGGCCACCGAGGCAATCAAGCGGTTGGAAGACGATCTCGGTGTTCGCCTTCTCGAGCGAACGACCCGGCATGTCGCGCCGACACTGGATGGCGCGGCCTTCTACAGGCGATGTGTCGCGATCCTCGCGGAGGTGGACGAGGCGGAAAACGTGTTCCGTGACATGCAACCGCGCGGCCTGCTGCGTGTCGACGCCCATCCCTTGCTGACGCGCACATTCCTGTTGCCGCGGCTCAATGAATTCCTCGATCGTTATCCTCTGCTCGACCTGCAGATCGGGCAGGGCGACCGGCTGGTAGATCTGGTCAGGGAGGGTATCGACTGCGTCATCCGCGCCGGAGAGATTGCTGATAGCGGCCTGATCATGCGTCGCCTCGGGATGATTGCTGAAATCACTTGTGCCAGCCCAGCTTATATAGCGAGGCACGGAGTGCCACACTCCCCAGACGCGATGGAGGGGCATCGCGCCGTTGGTTTCATATCGTCCCGCACCGGGCAGATCATGCCGCTCGAGTTCACCGTCGGCAGCACTGTCCGCTTCGTAACCTTGCCGTGCCGGCTAACGGTCAACAACTCCGACACCATGACTGATCTGGCCCGCCTCGGCTTCGGCCTCATTCAGGCACCGCGTTACCGACTGCAGCGGGATCTGGACGACGGGACGCTGGTCGAGGTCCTTGGCGACTTTCTTCCCCCGCCGACGCCACTTACCGCGCTCTACCCGCAGAACCGCCAGCTTTCACCGCGGGTGCGCGTCTTTCTCGACTGGGTCGTCGAATTGTTTTCCGCAGCAGATTTGTGACCGTTTTCTTTCCGTTGCTCCGGCTAGGAATTCCCTCGCAAGAGGGGTGCTTCACCCAAGGTGACGACCATATACTCAATGAAGGCTCGAACACGGTGTGGCAAGGGGCCGCCACCGACGTAAACGGCGTGAATCAGTTCCAGATCCCCCGGATTATGCTCTTCGAGCAGTGCAACGAGCCGTCCCGTCGCAATCTCATCGGCCACATGAAACAGACCGACCCTTGCAATTCCGGCACCAGCCAGCGCCAATTGTTTCATCGTCTCGCCGTTGTTCACGACGATGTTGCCCTTGACAGGTTGCGCGACGTCCTGGCCGCCGACATGAAAGGGCCAGGACGGCCTTGCACGCCGGAAATTGAATGTTAGGCAGTCGTGCTGTTCGAGATCCGCAGGTGCTTGTGGTGAACCCCGGCGCGCCAGGTAGTCGGGTGACGCACAGACCACACGCCGGCTCTGCCCGAGCTTGCGGGCGATCAGACCACTGTCCGGCAGGTTGCCCATGCGGATGGCGACGTCGGTCTTTTCCGCAACCAGATCGACAATGCCGTCGGTGAAGCTGAGATCGACGATCAAATCGGGATTGCGCGCAATGAAATCCGGAATAGCCGGTGCGACGAACATGGTTCCGAAGGGTATTGTCGTGTTGATTCTCAGCCGTCCACGAACCGCTCCTCCAGCCGCCTCCTGATCCGCATCATTCAACTCCTGCAGAATCCTCAGTGCCGAATGGTAATAGGCCTCGCCCTCCTCCGTCAGTGTCAGAGCGCGGGTCGTCCGTAGCAGAAGGCGGGTACCAAGCCTCGTTTCCAGGCGTGCAATCAGTTTGCTGACCGCCGATGGGGTGATGTCGAGATTGCGGGCGGCGGCTGAGAAGCCACCGTCTTGTACAACGCGAGCAAACACTTCCATCTCACCGGAGCGCTCCATCAGAATACGGGGCATTGATGATCCTCGTTCACAGGTGCATGTCTTCAATTGGCAATAGTGCCTAGTGCTCGTAATTCATAGATTGTTTCCGACAACAATCTGGAGACACAACATGGATCTGCAACTCACCGGCAGGACCGCCCTTGTTACCGGCGCCACCGCTGGCATCGGCCTCGAAATCGCCCGCACGCTTGCGGTGGAAGGGGCGCGCGTCATCGTCACAGGACGGGACCGCGCGAAGCTCGACAGCGCGATCGCTGCCGTCGGAGCGTCGGGTGGATCGGACGTCACGGGAGTTCTGGCAGACGCTGCAAGCGCTGAGGGCGCCGCGATCATCGCCAAGGCCGAACCTTCGGTTGATATTCTCGTCAATAATCTCGGCATCTACGAGAGCAAGGCGTTCGGGGAAATATCAGACGCCGACTGGAGCCACCTGTTCGACGTCAATGTCATGAGCGGCGTGCGCCTGTCACGAACCTATCTCCCAGGTATGCTGGAACGAAACTGGGGCCGCATTATTTTCATTTCCAGTGAATCGGGTCTCGCCATTCCCCAGGATATGATCCACTACGCGACCACCAAGACAGCTCAGCTATCGATCTCGCGTGGATTGGCCCAGTTGACCCGCGGCACGAATGTCACGGTCAATTCGGTGTTGCCGGGCCCGACCCGGTCGGAAGGCATCGAGACCTTCCTGCGCAGTCAGGCAAGCGACCCGTCCGCACCAATAGGGCAGATCGAGGCCGAATTCTTTGCCACGGCTCGCTCGGCTTCTATCCTGCAGCGCATGGTGGCAGCGGAAGAAGTGGCAAATCTCGTCGCCTATCTCGCCAGCCCCCGTTCATCCGCCACGAACGGTGCGGCTCTGCGCGCCGAAGGCGGTCTCGTCAATACCATCGCCTGAGCGAGGCTTTCTCCATGTCGAATGTACCTTTGACCATCATCGCCATCGCCACTGCAAAGCCCGGTTAAGAGGCGGTCCTCGGTGCTGCACAGGAAAAGCTCGCCGCAGAGACTCTGGTTGAGGACGGCTGTCTCGTTACGAGCTCAGTCGCTCGATGATGGACGCGTTCGCATCTTTGTCGAGAGCTGGGCAAGCGAACAGCAGTGGGGCAAGCATATGCAGGGTTCCGCCATGCGGCGTTTTCATGCAAGCGGCGTGGGGTGAATACTTCGCCGGCTTCGCACTGAACCGGTTGACCAAGGTCGCTGCGTGAGTCGTCCGTTGTTCATTCTCCGTCAGATTTTCTTCCCTTTTGGGGCTAATCCATGAAATTTCTGCGCAGTCTCGCCATTGCCCTTGCACCCGGTGTCGGCATTATCACTTCGGCTTAATGGCCATCAGATTGCCCAACTCCATCGGGAAGGGAAATAAAATCGTCGAGGTCTTCTCGCTGGCGATGACGTTCAAAGTGCTCAAGTAACGAAGTTGCATCGCCTCCGGCTGCCTGGCCAGAATTTCGGCCGCTTCCAGTAGCTTCGCTGCAGCTTGCTGTTCACCCTCGGCATTGATGACCTTTGCCCGGCGTTCGCGTTCGGCTTCCGCTTGGCGGGCAATCGCACGAATCATCGACTCGTTGATGTCCACATGTTTGATCTCGACAGTGGCTACTTTAATTCCCCAAGCATCCGTCTGAGTGTCCAGGATTTCCTGAATATCCGAGTTGAGCCTGTCACGTTCTGCCAGCATTTCATCGAGGTCGTGCTTGCCGAGCACGGAGCGCAACGTCGTCTGGGCAAGCTGGCTTGTTGCCATCATGAAATCCTCGACCTGTATTGTCGACTTCTCGGGGTCAATGACCCTGAAATAGATCACCGCGCTGACACGAACCGAGACATTGTCATGTGAGATGACGTCCTGGCTTGGGACATCCAATACGCGCGTGCGCAGGTCGACGCGGATCATCTGCTGGACATAGGGGACGAGCAGAATCAAGCCCGGTCCCTTGACTCCGGTAAAGCGGCCAAGTGTGAACACGACGCCGCGTTCATATTCCCTCAGGATCTTGACTGCGGATGCGAGGATGGCAACCAAGATGACTATGGCCACCAAATAGAAGGCAAGATCTGCAAACATATCCATGACTTCTCCTCCTGCTGCCTGAGTACCGTCAAGTGTCGTTAGGACGCCTGGCGACCTCGAGCGCCAGCCCGTTGCGGCCGGTCACGCTGACAGGGTCACCAGCAACAAGGGGTTCGGCGGAAACCGCCTTCCAGCGTTCGCCATGCGCAATGACGTACCCCGTGAGCCCCGTCCAACTCTCGACTTTACCGGAAATGCCGATCATCCCCTCCGCACCGGTGGCAACCCGGTGCAAGCGCGAGGTGAATGCCAGACGAGCGACGACAAGGCTAAAGGCAAGAATCGCGACTGCAATTGCGCCCAGCAGGGGGCGTGACACTTCCAGACCTGGTATATCGGTATCAAACAAAATGGTTGCTCCGAGGATCACAGCCATCCCGCCGCCAATGCCGAAGGCGCCGAAGCTTGGCGAATGCGCCTCAGCCACAGTCAATCCCACGCCGAGAAGAACAAGCCCAAGCCCGGCAAAACTTACCGGCAGCAATGCCAGGGCATAGAGACCAAGCAGGAGACAGATGCCGCCGATCGTACCAGGAAGCATTGTGCCAGGTGCGAGAAATTCGAAGATCAGGCCGTAGATGCCGACCATCATCAGGATGATTGCGATGTTCGGATCGGTAATGACGGAAAGCAGGCGCGTGCGCCAGTCGGGCTCGAATTCCTGCACGGCCAGACCGGCGGTATCGAGCCGGACCTCCGTTTGACCGACCCGCACCATGCGCCCCTGTGCCTTTGCAAGGAGATCGTTGACGTCAACTGCCGTGAAATCGATGGCATGTTCGCGCACTGCCGCAGTGGATGAAAGGCTCGCAGCTTCGCGGACGGCACGCTCTGCCCAGTCGGCGTTGCGATTGCGCAATTCCGCCAGCCCGCGAATGTAAGCGACTGCGTCGTTAACGGCTTTTGCTTCGAGGGCATTGCGGGGCGCTTCTGGTTGCTTGCCACCAGGTTCGCTCGGCTTCTTTTCGGGTTCCTTATCGCCAAAAGGCTTTACGCCGAGCGCGATTGGTGTCGCCGCACCTAAATTGGTCCCGGGTGCCATTACCGCAATGTGGCTTGCGTAGAGAATATAGGTGCCGGCGCTGGCAGCCCGTGCCCCGCTTGGCGCGACGAAGCTCGCGACAGGCACCGGCGAGGCAAGGATCGCGCGAATGATTTCACGCATGGAGCTGTCAAGGCCACCTGGTGTGTCCATTTGCAGAATGACCATGACCGCTCCACGTTCGCCAGCACGCTGAATGCCTCGTTTTACGTAGTCGGCTATTGCGGGCCCAATGGCGCCGGTTACCTTGAGAACGACGGACGCGCGGTCAGACGCCGAAGGTGCGACGAAGCCCCATGCTGAGAGCAGCAAAAACAACAAAGTGAAGATTGGCGGTTGCCATCGCCAACACCTTAATCCCCGCGTGACAATCTGCGGAACGTACATGATATTTAATATATGTCGGAAATTACAAAGAAAAAGAAAGAGGCGTCTCATGCTTACGAATAAGAGAAGAACGCCGAGACTCTACCGATTGTTATCGAGCCGGGTCGGTTCGACCCCTTTCTATCAGGCGGACATTGTGCGCTTGATGATTCTCACATGGCAGCAGATGCAGGCCGAAAACACGGATATAAAAAGGAAGGTCCCGAGCGGTGAGGAGGATAGCGGCAGGAACGACCAGTCGCCCCGCTGAAATTGAGGCAGCGTAAAATCCGAAAGGCCGGCCTGCGCAACTGCTGCCCGCCCCATGGTCAGACCGGTTGCGATCAGCGCGATATGGGCATGGATGAATCCAGACCGGTGGTGTCGCTGCGGCTGCAAGGCCACTCGAATCCCGAAAATCGCTGCAAGTGTCAGCAGGGCCATGGCGCTCCAAATTCCAATGCCCGGTACCGCCAAAAGCAGATAGATCGGCTCGCGCATGACAGGAAGAATAGTCATATGCAGCCACCAGGCGGAGGCGCTTGAGGGGAAGCTTTCCAAGAGCAGCATGCTGAGAACGAAGATCGATGCTGTCGCGTAAGCCAGGGATGGCCCAAGTCGCATCATCGTGAAAATAGCGATCCGCATAGGGCGTACCATCCTCTGACCTGACGAAAAGGGTAGGCGACGTGGATTAATTTTCTACTCTGAGAATCACCGGGCACGTGATACCAACTTTGGATAGTTGGCGTGTATCACCTTTACGCGTTCCGGCGAAGACCGCATCTGTCGTTTTTTTGCGACTATTTGCTCAAATTCTGGAGTTGTTAGCTTTTTTTTACGATGATTTTCGGTGAGCGCATCCGAATCTCAGGTAAAGAATGTCTGATGGGGGATCAAGTTGAATGTTGCAGATCAGAGCTGGAACTAAATGCATTGCGTTTTTGATAGCGACTGGAGCAATTTTGGCTGGTTGCCAGTCATCCGGCGTTGATGGTCTGGCTGCCTATGGCGATGGTGCAAAGACCCTTGAGGATGACTCGGCCGTCGCCTTCTACAAGAACGACGAGTTGATAACCAACGGGAAACTGCAGTTTCAGGAAAAGAACTACGGAAAATCCTACGCCATTTACAAGCGAGCGGTTGACGTTTTTCCGGAGGATCCGGCCGCCTGGCTCGGTTTGGCAGCCTCGGCCGACATGGTTGCCCGCTTCGACACGTCCGACCGCGCCTACCAGCAGCTTTCGCGAATGATCGGCAACACCCCGGTCTACTACAACAATATCGGATATTCTCACCTTTTACGCGGTGACTTGCGCACCGCTAGGCGGTATTTCCTGAAAGCCTACGAGCTTGATCCCGGGAACGAAGTCACTGCCCGTAATCTCGAATTGATGAAGAACAGCGTGAATCACCCTCAGCGGGGATAGCCTTCGGCGATTTGGCAATCTGCATCAAGCCAATACATGTCGCCCGGAAGTGTGCAGCGGTTCCGGGACAAAGACATGCATAAAAACAAAGAGCTTTAAGGACGCCGTTGCCGCATTTCGAGCATCGGCGGCGGGCGGCGATCACCGATTGCTTTGGAGATTTCACTGAAGCCGGAGTCTACCGTGCCTTCCGAAGGATGAGCTGACCTTCCGGCGAGAGTGTGCGTTCGTAACGCGGCAGATTATTGACTGCAATGCCCTCGGCTTGGATGGACGCAAGAGTGCTGTCTGGATTTTGAGTCTCAGCTGGCACTGCGTGGGGTGCGAAAAATTGTGCTGGTTCCTTGCCGGGTGCGCTCAGGACCAAAGCCGACCCCATGCGCATACCGCCTATGTCGTTGCGCATCCGTTCATTCGTTGAAAGTACCGCCTTTTGCAGGCTTTCCATTTCCTGACGGATAGCGGCGAGTTCGTCGGCCTTGGCGTTGCCCGCGATCTTGTCCGACTGCTTTTCCATTTGTCCCCTCAGGCCATCGATGGACCTTTTAAGGGCGGCGATGGTCTCGCGGCTCTCGCGAACATCCGCTGAGTTTTTGGCCGTGTAGATGAGAACGCCAGCATTCACAGGCAAGAGCATGAGCAGCAGACCGACGAGCAGCGGGTTTCTGGAGGTTCTCGGCTCAATTGCGCGCGTATTACTCGGTCTCGCGTCGCCTGCTTCGCCTTCGATGCTAGGGATGCTGGTCATGCGTTTATTCCCCCGTAAGTCGTTAACTGGATCCATTCAGGCACCGTGCGCCAATCCCGCAATCATTCCGATGTGAATACACCTTCCCAGGCCCGTTCGAGCATGTCGAGCGAGGCGATTCTCGCTATGCCGTTGAACTCGCAGTAAGAACCGACGAAATCCAAAAGATACTTCGGATGATAGCAAGACGCTAGCACATCGTCTTTGTACTTGCGATCGTAGAACAGGTAGAGGTCGGGATCACAGACCGCCAATCCGGTGCCGCTCGCGTACGATTTGAAAATTCTGATATATTCGTCGCGCGACGGAGTGTTCACAAAGATCTTGTACTTGAGGCGCCGCAGGCCGGCCTCGTCGGAAAGGTCCTTCGGTGCAATATTCGTCGAAAATACGACCAGCTCGTCAAAGGGAACCTGGAACTTCTTGCCGGTGTGCAGCGTCAGGAAGTCATAGCCGCGCTCGAGCGGCACAATCCAGCGATTGATCAGCGCCTGCGGCGCCACCTGTTGGCGCCCGAAGTCGTCGATGATGAAAACGCCGCCGGACGCCTTCAGGTGTATCGGCGCTTCATAGACGTTCGGTCCCGCGTTGAACGTGAGATCGAGCTGATCGAGGGTCAATTCCCCGCCGGTCTTGATCACCGGACGGCGGCATTCGATCCATCGTTGATCGCCTTTGGGACGGGATTCTGTGCCAGCCTCCGATACGGGGTGATGCACTGCCTCATCATAGAAGCTGATGACATGGCCGCCGACCTCGATGGCATAGGGCACCCAGATGGTTTGGCGAAACAGGTGCGACGTCCGCTCGGCGATGCTCGTCTTTCCGTTGCCGGGTGGCCCGTAAAGCAGGATCGAGCGCCCGGAGTTCAGGGCCGGGCCGAGCTTTTCGACAAGCGCGTCCGAGAGTACAAGCCCGTCAAGGCTCTCGGTCAGCCGCTCCGGGGTCACGCGCTCGGAATGGATGGACTGCAAGTCGATTTGTCGGCAGAAGGCGTCCAGCGACACCGGCGCCGGTCCGACATATTGGCATTGACGCGACGCCGCATGGGCATATTCGAACCCCTTCATCGACAGCGCATATCGAACATCGGATCTCACATCCTCACCGGCCAAGCCGCGAGCCTCGAGGTATGCGAGTTTCACGAGTTCCTTGATCAGGATATTGACGATCACCTTCGGCAGCTTCATCCGGTCAGCCAGATGAGATGCCGTGGTTGTATCCTGCTCGGCCGCACATTTTGACGCCAGCCGAAGAAGGAACGACGGATCCAGTCCCGCCTGTTCGATGCTTGCCGGCGCCATCGGCATACGCGGATCGAGGGAAATGATATCATCGTTACGATGCTGTTCGAGCGAATACTGCATACGACCTCGCTTGGCTCAACCGCCGGGTTTCATTCCGATGAGAAGACTGACGACACGGATAACAATGGGAACGAGAACGATGATGAGGCTTACCGGAAATAGGAACGCGCCGAGCGGCAGCAGCATTTTGACCGGCAGGGCGTTCGCCTTTTCCTCTGCGCGAACAATACGCAGGTCGCGCATTTCCTTGCTGTAGACCCGCAGCGTCTGGGTTACGCTTGTCCCGAGTTCCTCCGATTGGCGGAACAGAACGGAAAGGGCCCGGGCCTCGTCAATCCTCAGGCGGGTGGCAAGGTTGGCGAGCGCCTCGCGCAATCGCCGGCCGCCCCGTACTTCCAGCATCATGATCGACAGATGCAGGCCGAAATCCTGCTGCTTGTCGACGAATTCCCGGGCAACACGGTTCGCCGCCGCCTCGATGCTCATCCCCGCATCGAGGCAGACGATCAGCATATCCATGAAATCGGGAAAGAGGCGCCGGTATTCCCTCTCCTTGGCGGCGCCACGCCGGTCGATATAGATGTTGACCAGAATGAAGGTCATGCCCGCAGCAAACATGGCAACGATCAGGGTCGCCATCCGCGACATATCCGGCGCGACCCGGTTCAGGGCCCAGACCGCGGCGACGAGCACGCTGATACAGACCGCCGCGCGAACCACCTGGAAGGTGGTCACGGCGCCGGCAGCGAAATACCCCGCCCGAATCAGCCGGTTCTGGGTGGAGTTCGCATTCGTGTCACGTCGCGTAATTTCGAAATAGCGACGGATCAGGCGGTTTTCCGCCTCGCCGAGATCGGCAATCGTCGTATCGCCAAGGTGGAATTCCTCGCCGGTCGCCGCCGAGCTCTTCGATACCCGGACCGAGACCTCGCGCTGTCGAAAAAACAATTCCGAGGCTGCTGCCGTAAAGATCAGCACTGCAAAGAAGACGATGAGGTAGATTCCGTACTCAATCGACATGACCGCCTCAGTACTCGAAGTTGACCATCTTGTAGAGAATGACATTCCCGATCGCCATGATGGCCAGCAAAACGCACACCACGGCGGCTCCGTGGCCGCTATCCCAGACAGGATCGAAGTAGGTCGGCGACAACGCCTTGATCATCGCGTAGAGCAGAAACGGATAGACCGACATGAAGATCGCCGTGATGCGTCCTTCCGAGGAAATTGCCCTAACCTTTGCCCTGAGCATCGTCCGGTCCCGCAGCGTCTTCGAAAGGTTCTGCAAGATTTCCACCAGATTTCCGCCGGTTCCCGCCTGTACGCTCAGGGATATTGCAAGCAGGTTCAGATCCTCGACGCCGACCCGGTCCGCCAAGTTGACAAGCGCATCATCCAGCGTCACGCCGTAGGTGAGTTCATCCGAGAGGAGGCCGAACTCGGTGCCGATCGGATCAGGCATCTCGCGTCCCACCAAAGCAATCGCCGCCGGCAGCGGGTGGCCGGCGGCCAGGCTGCGGTTGGCGACATCGAGGGCTTCAGGAAGCTTCAGTTCGAATTTTTTCATGCGGCGCGCCCGGGCGCGCCAGACGACGAGTGCAGGGATGAGGAGGCAGATCAGGAGAAAGACGGGTACTCTAAACAGAGTGCTGGGCACGAGAAACTGAACGACCAGCCACGTCAAGAGTGCGCCCGCGATTGTGTAGAGAGCAAATCGCCTGGAATCGAATTTGATTCCCGACTGGGCGTAGAATTGCAGCAGTCGCTGCATCGCTGCGATTTGCCGCCAACTGCCGGCAACACCGCGCTCCTTGAGCATATCGCTATAAGTCTTGCGATGATCATCGCTGACCTCGAGCAAGCTCAGCCGATGGTTCACAGCGCGGTGGCGTTCGGATGTCTTGAAGTAGCTGCGCATGATCGCTTCGACAGCAACAAGGGCAGCGGTGAAAATTGCGGCGTAAACGAGAGTGAGGATCATTGAACAGGTCCCGTTTGCAGCGGTTTACCCGGATCAAAAATCGCCACGGGGATCTCGATCCCGAGTTCGGCAAATTCCTCGACAAACCGCGGCCGGATGCCGGTGGCGCGGAATTCTCCATGGATCCGCCCGCCTTCATCGGTGCCGATTTTCTTGAATTTCATAATCTCCTGCATCTGCACGACTTCGCCCTCCATCCCGGTGATCTCGGAAATCGAGACAACTTTGCGGCTGCCGTCGCTCAGGCGCTGGACCTGCACGATAACGGTGATGGCGGACGAGATCTGCGAGCGAATGCTCAACTGCGACATCGGCATCCCGGCCATGCCGACCATCTGCTCAAGCCGACCGACAGCGTCGCGGGGCGTGTTGGCGTGAATCGTTGTCATCGACCCCTCGTGACCGGTATTCATCGCCTGCAACATGTCGAACGCCTCGTCGCCGCGGACTTCGCCGACGATGATGCGGTCAGGCCGCATGCGCAGGGCGTTTTTCAAAAGTTCGCGTTGCCGGATCTCGTTGCGTCCGTCGAGCGTCGGCGGGCGGGTCTCCAAACGCCCGACATGGGGCTGCTGCAGTTGAAGCTCGGCCGCATCTTCGATGGTGATCAGCCGCTCCTTCGGAGAAATCTGCGACGAAAGGGCATTGAGCAAGGTGGTCTTGCCAGAACCGGTGCCGCCTGAAATCACCATGGACACCTTGCCCTTGACCGCGGCGCTAAGAAGGATGCGCATCGCATCGGCCATGGCGCCATATTGCACGAGGCGCTCCAGTGTCAGCGGCTTGCGGGTAAATTTACGAATGGAAACAAGCGGTCCATCGACCGAGATCGGCCTGATGGCGACGTTGACACGTGAGCCATCCTTCAGTCGCGCGTCAACCATCGGCGTTGACTCGTCGACGCGGCGGCCGACCGCCGAGACGATCTTGTTGATCACCCGAAGCAGATGGTCCTCGTCTTTGAACCGCACGGCGGTGCTCTCGAGCTTGCCGCTCCGCTCGACATAAACGCTGTTGTAGCCGTTGATGAGAATATCTGCGATGGTGTCGTCGGCCAGCAGCGGCTCGATCGGTCCCAGCCCGAGCATCTCGTCGGTGATATCGCGGATCAGATCATTGATTTCCTTGGCATTCAGCGGAAAGTTGTTATTCCGGATATAGTCCTTGACCAATGGCCGGATTTCGGTGGCGATCTCCTCGTTGTCGAGCGTGTCGAGGATCCCGAGGTTGATGCGATCGAGCAGGTAGCGGTGCAGATTGACCCGCTCGGAAACCATGTCGGCCCCGAGCGATGCCTCTTCACCAGTGGCCGTGGGGCTGTCAGGGGCCGGCTGGGCGGGCATATTCTGAACAGCGCCGACGAGAGCCAGTTCGGCCGCCTCCTGACGTTTCGGGCTCTCAGGCTCCTGCTGCTTGTAGAAACGCCCTATGATGCCGTTCGCCATGCTTCCCACTCCTGTACTATTTTACAATGACCGTGGAACCGACTTTCACCCTCTCATAGAGATCGATGACGTCGGCATTGCTCATGCGAAAACAGCCCGATGACGCAAAACCGCCGACCGTCGACTGCTCGTTCGTTCCATGAATGCGGTAGAGCGTGTCGGTCCTGTCCTTGTAGAGGTAGATCCCGCGAGCGCCCAAAGGATTAAGCGGCCCGGCGGGCACCAGGTCCGGAAGTCCGGCTGAGCGGGCCTTCATCTCGGCAGGCGGGCGCCAGTCAGGCCACTCAGCCTTGCGTCCAACCTTGACGGTACCGCTCCAGCGAAATCCGTCTCGTCCGACGCCGATTTTGTAGCGGATCGCGCGTCCTTGGGAGATGACGAGATCCAGCGTGCGGTTGGCGGTGACGATGACGATTGTCCCAGCCGCGTAGTTCTTTTCGATCGCCACCACGGCACTTGTCGCCGGCCCAAGGCTTCGTGGCACAAGCCCGGTTGCTGCGGCATCCCCGGCGGCGGCCAGAAGTGCCAAAACCACAAGGCTGACATGGGCGGCGCGGGACCTTATGCGCCCACTGACGACCGCCTTCATCGCACCAGTGCTCCGAGTTTGCCGACCGCGGTGCAGAAGCGCGCCCGGGAATTCACTTGAAATGGCAGCACGCCGCGGTTGGCCGCCTCGCTCAAGGTATCCCAGTCATCCCCAATGATATGCGTCGGGATATCCTTGAATATCCTTTCTGTTTGTTGTCGGCGCACGCCGAGGCCGAAGAGCTTGGCGCGGTATTTGTTGATCACGATGAATATCTGATCCGAACTGCCTCGCAGCCGTACCAGATTGGCAAACAAATCCTTGGCTTGAGAGAGCGCGGGAACCGTCATCTCGGTGACGATGCAGATGCTGTTGACCGAAGTGAGCACGTCGTATTTCCACGGCGTATCATAATAGGGAATGTCGATGATCGTGTGGTCGCTCTCGAAGGCGGCCACGTCGAGCATACGCAGCACGAGTTCACCGCCCTTCGGCGCCAGAAGGACGGATGGCTGCTTGAAGGACAGCAGTGAAAAGCCCCCGGAATGACGCTTTCTGACCAGATCGATGAATTCCAGATCGACCCGGGAAGGATTGGCGATGACCGGTTTCAAGTCATAGTCGTTGACAAGGTTGAGATAGTAGCCGAGCGTCCCGGCGCAAAAATCCGTGTCGAACAAGTCTACCCGCGGCGTGGAATTCTTGGTCGGCTGGGCCAGCACATGCGCAAGCGATGAGGCGATCATGCTGGCGCCGGCGCCACCGACAGCTGAGACCACGGCATGCACCCGGCTGTCGCTCGCCCCGGTGCCTGGCGCATGGGTGGAAATCATGTCGATCAGTGCGCGGCGCTCGAGCGGCTTCTTCAGCCAGTCATTGCCGTTCAGGCGGAAGAGCAGCCGCAGCATGTCGTCCGGCAGATCTTCGGAAACGACGACGAGCGGGATATCCCGGTAGCTGGTGCGAAACGCGAAGAGCTCCGGACGCTGCAGCAATTCGCCATTGTCGACGTCGAGAACGATCAGATCGAACTGCGTCGGATCGAACTTGCCCTTTTCTCCGAGCGCCTTTAGTGCCAGATGGCGGACATCGTAACGCGAAAGCGACCCGAACGTATCGAGCATGAAGCTCGCTGCGGCCGCGTCGTCCGAGAGGACCAGGATCTTGGTGGATGCGGCAATGTTCATGTGAGCTGTCATTTTCGCTTTCCTACGCGTAACAAGGGGTCAGCAGGTTGAACAGGTCTTCAGGTCTTCCGTCGTGATCGTCACTGGATGGGCCGGGATGGTGACGTCGTTCAGTCCCAACAGCCCGCCGAGGATCGGCAGATCGAAGGTGATGTCGCGCACCTCCAGCCGCATCGTCAGCACAGGCCCGTCCGGCCGTCCCCAATAGCCGAGCCCAGATCGCTGATAGGTGACCATCAGGTTCTGCGGCTGGATGCGCCAGTTGAGATCGCAAACGCCGGGGTACGGATCAGTTCCTGCTTGGCAAAGGCCGTCGCTTCCCCGAACAATCCGGTTCAACGCCACCGTGCAATTCGCAAGGGCCGGTCCGCAGGTCGAGGATATTGTTGCATCGTTTGGCGCCGCTTTGCCGTTGTTGAGTGGATCGGCAGCTTCGATCGGGAAAACGGCATCGAAATTCGTTGTCAGCGGATCGGATACAGCCGCCAAACGGGCACCATATTGCAGAGCCTTGACCGTCTGGTTCCACTGCGACATGGCATAGCCGAACTCGATGAAGGCTGCGAATACCAGCATGACGATCGGAAAGGTCAGCAAGGCTTCGACGAGGCTGGCGCCACTGCTATCCTGCCAGAATGACTTGATTGCCCTAGAGATCACCATCCGATGTATCTCTCCTCATGGAAGGAACTAATGGTGATGGCATCGATTCCCAGAAAGCCGAACACCGGCGATGTCTGGTAGAGATGAGCAGTCGAAAGGGTGATGTTGCCGTCCGCATCCGGTGCAGTGATGGTGATGTCGGCAGGATCCTTCCACTCGGGGACGCGGGGTTTAGCGTCTGCCGCGGGTGTTTGTGTTCCGTAAAAGGCGATCGTCTTCGCAGTCGCCTGATTACATGTCGGCACATAAGTTCCCGACACCGGTCGGCATCGCGAGAGGTAACGCCCGGCATCGCGCAAGCCCGCGTCGATCTGCATGCGCTGCCAGAAGATGCTGCCAAACTCTAGTATCCCCGCCGCAAAGAGCGTCACAAAGGGGATTGCGAGCAGCGCTTCGGCAAGCACTGCGCCTTCCTCCCGCCGCCAGAAGCCGAGGCAAAGCTGATGCCGGATAAAATTGCGAAGCGCCATCATCTGACCAGCTCCGCTTCTTCCCGCAGGAATTCGTCCAGCGTACCGCGGCCACCCTTGCCGGTAATGTCGATCATCTCCAGGGAAAGGTATCGTTCGCTGGCAGCCTTTATCGCCGGCTTGGTCAGGAACATGCGCGCGAAGGCCACGGCGCGCGTGGCCTTGTGACCGTTCAGATGGCCGACCGAGGCTTCATAGCCGCAATTGACAATGGCTGAGAAGATCTCGCGGCGGTCACCGAATTCGGCCGCAGTATAGTTCGAAAGATCCGGGCCGCTATAGCACTGGCCGCCCGTTGCCGGTGTTCCGATCTCACCATTGGCCGAGGCATGGCTGATGAGGGACGGGGTTGCAAGCTCGTAACGATAAACATCGTAGGCGGAGGGTTGGCTCGGTGTTCCGGTCGCCTGCGGGGGATAACTGGAGTAGTTGCTGAGAACCGTGCTCACCGAGGGCACAGCCGTTCCCTGCGCGACATTCCAATAGGTGTTGTACTGCCAATTGTTGGCGCTGCTGATCTTGCCGCCACCAAGCGACGTCATGGCCGCTCCGTAGCCTAGCGGCAGAGCCTTGGTCGCATCGCCGACAACATCTCCGACCATGACTGGATCATAGCCATCGCAGCTGTTCTTTCCCTTGCCGCTGATCGACTGAGCGGAGCGCACGTTTTGCGCAGGCCGGTAACGATAATCGCCGTTCGCCTTGTTGAACGATGAGGAGTAAAAGCCGAAGCGCGTATTCACGCCGTCCTCGACAGGTCCCGCTTTTGCGCCGGTTTCCGTATCGAGGCTGTCCTGTGTGTAGCAGGTACCGGGATTGCCGGTGGCAAGAGCCTCCGCCAGCACGGACGCGCCATTGCCCAAGGGGGTCCGCAGGAACCCGAAATTGCCGGGACCGGGATTGGACGCCGCGGTGCTGTGAAGCTCGATCTGTCGCCCGTAGAGATTGCCGGCCGCAAAATTGGTGTGCAAGGCCGTCGCTGCATCTTCGCTGGCGCTTTCACTCGTGTTCCCCGCTGGCTCGAACGGATTGCAGATAAAGATCGGCGTCACGTCGCAGGCGCTGGCGTGGTAGACCGCCACGGCGTCGGCAGCGACGTTGATCGTATTGCGGGTGAAGCCGACCGGGATCGGAAAGATCGTCTGCATCGCCTGCGGCTTGGCGATGACCCAGGCATAGGAGGCTTCGCTGGCCACCGTCGTCTCCATCGAAGACGGGATGGGCGTATCGTCGTTGGCAGGGATATCCTTCAGAAAAAGCACGTTGACCGTGCTCCCGGCATCGTTGCCGGCGTCATAGGTCACTGATATGTGCGAGCCAAGCGACATGCCGGTCCCGCCCGCGGAGAAAGCCGCGCTATTGGCGATTTTCTCGATCGCTGTCTGCGCCCGGGTAATCGCATCATCGCGACCATCAAGTTCACGGGCTCCGGCCAGCGCCATCGCATCGACCGCGTTCTGAAGATCGGTATGCAGGTTGCTGCTGCGTCCGACGTCGATGATCAGCAGCGAAAAGCCGAGGAGCATTGGCATGGCGATGAGCGTCAAGGCGATGACATAGCCACGATGATCGTTCCAGAACCGTCTGACAATCCTGCTCAGCATTGGCATACCCCCATCACGGCGCTATTGCCGTGACGACCCCCGTTTCGTGCATTTTCCCCTTCGGCGCGCTGCCGCCGTTCACGCCTTTCGCCAGCTACTGGCTGACGGTCGCCCCGTTGGACGCCCCATTAGCCCCCGCGGCCGGCGACGGCTGAACAACGCCAACCCCGCCGTTCTGATACTGAGTGACCACCCTGCGGATCAGCTTGCCGTCGCTTGCGATTCGGGTTCGCTGGGCTTCCGGCGGGAACGGGTCCTCGATATGGATGGCCTTGTTTGCTTCCACTGCATTGCCGACCCCGAAGGTGATCGAGTCGCGATTGTTCATGTAGTCGGCGCAGCCGGAAGCGAGGCCGGCGGCTGCAAGGACGAGAAGGACCCGCTTAGCGTTTTGTAACAACGACTTTGCCTCCCTGGTTCAGGTCGAGACGATGGCCGTAAGGCCCAGTCACACCTACGCCATTGCGAAAGCGTCGGAGCATGTCCTTGTCGACTTCCATGACACCGAGCGCGAAAAGCTCGACGTCGTTGGACGAACGCGTCTGATCGAGCGGACTGTAGAGATCCTCTCCCGGGCGGGCCGGTCGCACAATGTGCGGGGTGACGACGATAACGAGGTCGGATTCCCTCTTCTGGAAACTCGTCGAACGGAACAGTGCGCCGAGGATCGGTATCTGCCCGAGGCCCGGCATTTGCTGGATGTCCTTGGCATTGATCGACTGCAGCAGGCCCGCCATGGCAAAGCTCTGGCCGTCGCGAAGCGCGACCGTGGTGCTGGCAGCGCGCGAGATGAAACCCGGATTGCCGTTGACGTTGATCGACGGATCGAGCTCGGAAACTTCAGGCTCGATCTCCAGATTGATGACGCCGTCGTCGAGCACGACCGGCTTGAAGGTCAGCCGCACACCGAAGGGGCGATAGTCCGTCTCGGTGGCCACCGTCGAGCCGTTATTCGTCGTCTTGAGGATCGGCACTTCACCACCGGCATGGAAGCTGGCGGTCGAGCCGCTCATGGCGATCAGGTTCGGCTGAGCCAGACGGCGCACCAACCCCTTCTGCTCGAGCGCGTTGATGACCACGTCGATGTGGCCGCCCGAGATTTCCAGCACCTTGGCGATCAACTGGCCGAAGGGCAGCATACCTGTTGCCGCGCCCTTGGGATCAAGGAGGGTACGGGCCAAGTTGCCGTCATCGTTCACGGTGATGCCCTGGCTGGTCGTTGCCTTGCCGATACGATTGTTGTTGCCGTACCCGGACCACCCAATCCCGAGGTCACGACCCGTCTGGCGCGAGGCTTCGATGATCCGGACCTCGAGCATCACCTGCTGGCTGTCACTGACGCGCAACTGGTTCAGCACCGGCTGGTCGGAATAGGACTGGGCGATTTCCAGCACCCGCTGCAATTCAATGCCGTCCCGGACCACGCCCACCAGGCGAATGCGATCGTTGGAGTTGACCACCCTGACCCGGGCCGAAGGCGCTGCTGAGCGAATGGCGGAGGCGACTTCGCTGAAATCGCTGGCGACGCGGATGTCGATGACGCCGAGGAGCGACTTGTCGTCGCCATAGACCGAGATATTGGTGGCGCCGTTCTTCTTGCCGCGGATGAACAGCGACCGGTCGGAAAGCGGCACCACGTCGATCATGTCGGCGCTGCCGATGACGAGATCGCCGAAGGGCTGGCCGGTATTGAGCGTCAGCGTCTCGTTCGGAGGCAACGTCACATGCTGGACCGATTTGCCGAGCGTGACGGACTTTTCCTGTGCGCTGGCGGAGCCCGCAAATCCAGGCCCTAAACACACACAGGCCGAAAACACTGCCGCTAGTGCCGCAAGGCTTTTCGTCCTTGCGATGCTTCTCTTGCCATTCGCCATGCCTGCTTTAGCCCCCTCATTCGGCTAGCCGCACGTGCGGCTGCCGCCTAAATTTCACTGGACCAGGCCGACTCGGTGCTCCTCGCGCTTGGTCGTGTTCCAGACGCCCACTGTCGCCCACTTCGGCTCGACCGGCAACACCGGCTCGACCTTTTGTTGCACAATCTGCACTTGTTTTTCCGGTTCTGGCAACTTATTCTTTTCCAAATCCTTGCCTAATTCCGTCGCCATCGCCCCGCCACCGAGGTCGGCGACGGTGATCGGCCGGGTTTGCTCGACAGAGGAGGAGGCGATATTGCGAAGCGCCAGCGAGAGCGTGCCGATGCTGGAGCCGAGGGTGAGGCGCTGCGCCTCATCGGTCGTGACCTCGAAGGTCACGGTTTTGACGACGGATGGCTCGTCCTTGCGCTCGTCTGCCGTCTGGTCCACCGCCAACACCTTGACCCCTTGCAGCAGAACGTCGACGAAGGTCTGATCGTTGCCTGCCGGTCCGCGCACGACTCGCGTCAGAAGCACGTCGACGCGATCGGAGGGCCTTACAAAGCCGGCCACGCCGAGCACGTCGTTGACGCGGATGGAGACCGCCTTCATGCCCTGGTCGAGCGCCGCTGACAGCGTGGCGCGTTCGCCCGTGCCGGTGATTTTCGAGGACAGCACCGGCTCGCCAGGGTCGATTGCCGCCATGGCATAACGCGGCTGGGCATCGTTGCCGACGACCGCCTCGATGCTGACGAACGAGCCTGCGGGTGTTTCATTGGAGGGCCACGGAATGGCTCTGAGATTTTCGGATCGGATCCGGTCGCCGAAGCGCATTGGCTTGGCGGCGACGACGAGGGTCCGTTCTTCGGCCTTCATGCCGTTCATCGCCAGCAGCCGGGCCTTCTGATCGGACAGATACTCGCGCATACCGAAGACTGCTGCTGCCGCGAGCACAAACGCAATGACGAGGCTTAAAATCGTTGAAGAACGCATCACGGTTACTCACTACACTGAACGGAATACATCCATTCATTGATGCTAATTTAGAAGAGAGGGGTTAACAAAAACCCCTCCCTTCTTCGAGCCCCAATATCAGGCCGGGACGGCCAGCTCGGTTGTGAACCATCCTGCCCATGCCGTCCAAACGGCAGCCAGATTGGTGCCGGCCAACGTCACCGCCGTGATCACGCCGCCAACCAGCAAGGCAAGCAGAATGAGGTATTCCGTGAGTGCGACCCCATCTTCTTCCCGCGCGAAAGCGCGTACGCTGTTTACAAATGCTTTCATCGAGAATTACCTCCCAGGTAAGTTGTGCGCCGTAAATCCCCCCGGCCACCTTGTCGTCGAGACCGCCTCTTCGACTGGGAATATTAATAATCTGTTAATTCTAATTTAGTCAATTGTTTTATACCCGCTCGAATTGAGATTTATACTTATGGTTAAGACGAAAGCCCAGGGATCGGTCGTAAAAACAGGCTGATTTCGGAGGAGTTGAGTGAAAATCGAAGTTACGTGGTAGCTAATCGTAGCCCAAAAGGTTGATTCCTATGTTGCAAATGGCTGTTTTTATTAACTCACTATCAGTATTACTTTTTCTCTATGCCGCCTGGACCGATTTCCGCACCTGGAAGATCCCCAACACAATCGTGCTTGCGCTCGTGACACTTTATGCACTGCGCGCGGTGGCCGTGATGCTTGGCTCCGAGGATGTCGGCGCTGCGCTGTTTGCTTCAAGCGGAATTGGCGGCGACGTCGGGGCCGGTCTGCTGATGTTTATGCTTGGCGTGGTGCTGTGGGCGTTCCGGCTGTTTGGCGCAGGAGACGCCAAGCTTTTCCTGCCGATCGGCCTTTTTGTCGGATGGCACGGAATGCTGCCGTTTTCGTTCTTGCTTCTCGTCCTCGGCATCGTGACGCTGCTGGTCCTGCGGCTGCCGGTTCCGCTGCGGGTCGCACATCTCGCCTTTTTCATGCGCATCGAGGAAATTCGGAGGAGCCGGAAGATACCTTACGGCGTCCTCATGGTTTTCGCCGCGCTTCTTACTTTGGCTCTGTAGCTACGGTGACCGGCATGGACATGGTTTCCTCGCAGGAGACGCCTGGCCGCTCCGGCGAGTTTAGACGGCGGTCGTGGAAAAAACCCGGACCGGCGTGATGGCAGGCGGTCAGCAGTCCGGGCGCTGCCGTCCGGTTCTTCAAGGCCGGCTCCTGTTCCGCGCAGATCGATATCGCCTTCCAGCAGCGGTTCGAAAACGGCATCCGCTCGGCGGATCGACGGGGCTCGGCAGATCGCCTTTCAGCACGATGCGCTTGCGATGTCCGCGAAGCCGCAGATCCGGTGTCGGGACCGCCGATATCAGGTTCTGCGTGTAGGGATGGGCCGGCGCGCTGAAGATCGAGTGTTTGGGTCCTGTTTCAATGGTTTTGCCGAGATACATGACCATCACCGAGACATGCCGCACGACGGCAAGATCATGGGCGACGAACAACATCGCCAAATTGCGCTCGCGCCTCAGCCTGTCGAGCAGATTGACGACCTGCGCCTGGACCGAGACGTCGAGGGCCGAGACCGGCTCGTCACAGACGAAGAGCGTCGGCCGTCTTGTCCTGACGCGGGCCAGCGCTCGTTGCTGCGGGAAATTTCTGCCTCCTCGACAGATATTTTTCCGCCAACTGACACAAGACGTTCATTTGAACATTGTATCTGTGCATTTGAGCGGCTGACGGCGAACACCCGGCCATGCCGATCACGCTATCACACTGAGAAGCTGTTCCGTGCTCAGTGGGCGGAGTACTCGCTATGTTCATTTGAACATTCCGTTATTGCAATGTGAAACTCCGCTGCTACCATTGCCGCGCGTCTGGAGCGGGAGGCTGCGGACCGAGAGAAAGTGGGAGTGACCATGAATAAGATCGCTTTTTTCCTGACCGCAGGACTGACCAGCCTGTCGTTGTCTGCGCCAGCAATGGCCGCCACGAAGATCCAATGGTGGCATGCAATGGGCGGCGAGAACGGCGCGAAGCTGGAGCAAATCGCCAAGGGGTTCAACGCGTCCCAGTCCGATTATGAAATCGTTCCGGTTTTCAAGGGCAATTACGATGAGACGCTGACGGGCGCCATCGCTGCCTTCCGGGCCAACCAGCAGCCCGCCATCGTCCAGGTTTATGAAGTCGGCACCGGCACGATGATGGCGGCCCAGGGCGCCATTTATCCCGTGTACCAGTTGATGAAGGATGAAGGCGAACCTTGGGATCAAAACAAGTTCATTGCGCCTGTTGTGGGCTACTACTCGGACACTAGCGGCAATGTCTTGTCTCTGCCTTTCAACTCCTCCACGCCGATCCTGTATTACAACAAGGACGTGTTCAAGAAAGCCGGGCTTGATTCGGAGACGCCGCCGAAAACCTGGGCCGACGTGGAAGCCTTCTCGCGCACGATCATGAAGTCCGGCGCTGCCAAATGCGGGTTTACAAGCGGCTGGATCTCGTGGGTGCAAACCGAAAATCTCAACGCCCTGCACGACAAGCCTTACTCCACCAAGGCAAACGGCTTCGGCGGCCTGGACGCGGAATTTACCTTCAACAACGATCTGACGATCCGCCACTGGGGGAACCTGAAGAAGTGGCAGGATGAAGGCCTCTTCAAATTCGGCGGACCTGTGGGCGGCGATAATGCCCCTCCGATGTTCTATTCGCAGGAATGCGCGATGTATATGAACTCGTCGGCCGGCCGTGCCGGCGTCATCAACAATGCCAAAAATTTCAAGGTCGGCTTCGCACCGCTTCCCTATTATGACGATGTCATCGCGCAGCCGCTCAATTCGATCATCGGCGGCGCCACGCTTTGGACGCTGAAGGGTCGTCCGGAGGAAGAATATAAGGGTGTGGCAAAGTTCTACACCTATCTGCAGAAGCCGGAAGTTCAGGCCGACTGGCATCAGTTCTCCGGCTATTTGCCGATCACCGAGGCTGCCTACAAGCTGAGCCAGGAGCAGGGATTTTATGAAAAGAATCCTGGCGCAGATGTCGGCATCAAGCAGTTGACGCGGGTCGCGCCGACTGAAAATTCCAAGGGTATCCGCTTCGGCAATTACGTGCAGGTTCGCGGCATCATCGATGATGAATTCGCGGCACTGATGGGCGGCAAGAAAACTGCGAAGGAAGCGCTTGATTCCGTTGTCGCGCGCGGCAACGAGCAGCTTCGCGATTTCCAATCCGCCAATTGAGGGCTCCCGGGCAGGGGGGCGGTAGCCGGCCCCCTGCCTCTCCGTCAGTCAGTGAGGGCCCATGCAAACCAAACGGACCGTCTTTCCCAATAAGATCTTGCCTTATCTGCTTATTGCTCCCCAGATTCTAATAACGGTGGTCTTCTTCCTGTGGCCCGCCGCAACCGCCTTCTGGCAGTCGTTCCTTCGCCAGGATGCCTTCGGTTTCAAAACGAACTTCGTCTGGTTCCAAAACTATCGCCGGCTCTTTGCTGATCCGCTCTATATGGACGCCTTTGGCCACACCCTGGTCTTTGCCGTTCTGGTGACGGTCTTGTCGACGGCGATTGCCCTTATTCTGGCAGCCGCAGCCATGCGAGTGCTGCGGGCATCCCGCGTCTATTCGACCTTGCTGATCTGGCCCTATGCCGTCGCGCCTGCGATCGCCGGCATTCTCTGGTGGTTCATGTTCAACCCCTCGATCGGCATCGTCGCCTATATGCTGCGCAGCATGGGAATCAGCTGGAACCATCTGATCAACCCGAACGATGCGATGGTCCTGATCGTCATCGCCGCCACGTGGAAACAGATTTCCTATAACTTTCTGTTCTTCCTGGCCGCGCTGCAATCCGTGCCGCGCTCGCTTCAGGAAGCAGGCGCCATCGACGGCGCCGGGCCGGTGAAGCGTTTCTGGACAATCGTCTTTCCTTTGATCTCCCCGACCACCTTCTATCTGGTCGTCATCAACATCGTTTACGCGATGTTCGATACCTTCGGCATCGTTCATGCGACGACGCAGGGCGGACCGGCGCGCGCCACGGAAATTCTCGTCTACAAGGTCTATTTCGACGGCTTCATCGGCCTCAACCTGGGCTCCTCGGCGGCGCAGTCGGTCATACTGATGATCATCGTGATTGCTCTGACCGCGATCCAGTTCCGCTTCGTCGAACGCCGCGTGCAATATTGAGGAGCGTCAAAGGTGGTTGAAAATCGTCCTTTCCTGAATGTCCTGGCACACATCGTCCTGATCGTCGGCGTCACCATGGTGGTCTTCCCCGTCTATATCGCCTTCATCGCATCGAGCCACGGTCCGAACGACTTTCTGTCCGGCGTCGTACCGCTGGTGCCGGGACCGCACCTCATCGAAAACTATTCGACCATGCTGTCCTCGGGAATGACAAGTTCCGGTGCGCCGCCGATCGGGCCGATGATGATCAACTCGTTGATCATGGCGGTCGGTGTCGCGGTTGGTAAGATTGCCATTTCCATTCTCTCCGCCTTCGCCATCGTCTATTTCCGGTTTCCCTTTCGCACGCTCGCCTTCTGGATGATCTTCATCACGCTGATGTTGCCGGTCGAGGTCCGTATCGTACCGACCTACAAGGTGGTCGCCGACCTCGGAATGCTGAACAATTATGGCGGGCTCATTATTCCGCTGATCGCATCGGCAACCGCCACCTTCCTGTTCCGCCAGTTTTTCCTCACCGTTCCCGAGGAACTGATGGAGGCGGCGCGCGTCGATGGCGCAGGACCACTGAAATTCTTCCGCGACATCCTGCTGCCGCTGTCGGTGACCAATATCGCGGCGCTGTTCATCATCCTGTTCGTGCTCGGTTGGAACCAGTATCTGTGGCCGCTGATCGTCACCACCGATCAGAGCCTCTACACCGTCGTGATGGGTATCCAGCGCATGGCGGCCGTCGCGGATGCCGAGCCGAGATGGAATCTCGTCATGGCGGCCGTCATCCTGGCCGCTTTGCCGCCCGTCCTCGTCATCGTCGCCATGCAACGCCTTTTCGTCAAAGGCCTGGTCGAAACGGAGAAATGAAATGGCCACGATCAATATTGTCGACGTCAAGAAAAACTATGGTTCGGTTCCCGCCGTCAACGGCATCAATCTGGCGGTTGCAGACGGCGAATTCATCGTGCTCGTCGGCCCTTCCGGCTGTGGCAAATCAACCTTGCTTCGCATGATTGCCGGATTGGAATCGATCAGCGACGGGCAAGTCGAGATTGCCGGCCGCAACGTGAACAAGGCAGAGCCGGCAGAGCGCGACATCGCCATGGTCTTCCAGAACTACGCGCTTTATCCGCACATGACGGTTCGCGGAAACCTGGAATACGGTTTGAAGAACCGTGGCACGGCGCGCGCGGAAATCGATCGCCGCGTCAAGGAAGCGGCCGACATCCTCGAAATCGGACCGCTGCTCGACCGCAAGCCACGCGAATTGTCGGGAGGGCAACGCCAGCGTGTCGCGATGGGACGTGCCATCGTCCGCGAGCCGGCTGCGTTTCTTTTCGATGAGCCCCTGTCTAATCTCGATGCCAAGCTGCGGGTGCAAATGCGTGTCGAAATACGCCGGCTGCAGCGCCGGTTAAAGACCACCAGCATCTATGTGACCCATGATCAGCTCGAAGCCATGACGCTTGCCGACAGGCTCGTCGTCATGAATGGCGGGCTGGTCGAACAAGTCGGAACGCCCGTGGAGGTCTACGACCGCCCGGCCAGCTTGTTCGTTGCCGGCTTCATCGGCTCCCCGCCGATGAACCTGGTGCCGGTCGAGGTGCTCAATGCGGTCGAGGCGGGGCGAAGCCTCGCCCTGCCTGCGGGGACGGATGTGGTCGGGCTTCGGCCGGATGCGCTGCACATCGAGAAGCCCGCCGACCCCTCCATCCGCTTCAGTGCGATCGTCGAATTGCTCGAGCCGATCGGCGGGGAAAGCCACCTGCATGTCAGATTGGGCGAGGGCCAGCAGACGGTCGTCCTGACGGTTCAGGGGCGGCCGGATTTTGCCGAGGCCGCCAAGATCGACGTCTTCGCCCGCGTCGATCAGATGCACCCCTTCAACAGCAGGACGGGGAGGCGCACGGATTGAGGCGAGGTCACCCGCGCTCGACATGTCCCAAGCCTTAAGAAGCGACGAAAGAGAGAGACAATGACAAGATCAGAGCAGCGATCCGGGCCTGGCCGCAGCGAGGTTCAGGCGCATCGAGGCGCATCGGCAATCGCGCCCGAAAACACGATCGCCGCCTTTCGGGCTGCAGCCGAGCAGGGGGCTGAATGGGTCGAGTTGGATGTCGCGCTTCTTGGTGACGGAACGGCCATCGTCATTCACGACGCTTCGATCGACCGTTGCTCGTCGTCGACGGGCAATCTCGGCGACCTCCGCGCGGCCGATCTCGATCAGATCGACGCGGGCGCATGGTTCGATCCCCGCTTCAAGGGCGAATCCCTGCCAACTCTTGCCGCGGTCGTATCCGCGTTGGGAGAACTGCGGCTGAATGCCAATGTCGAGATCAAGCAGCACCCGCATCACAAATCGCTCGATCAGCTGGTGAAAACGGTCGATGAACACCTTCGGGCACGCGCGCCGCAGACCAAGATCATGATATCGAGCTTCGACTCTGCAGCACTCAAACGCATGCACGAAATCAACCCAAGCTACGAACTCGCCATGCTGTGGAGCAGAGTGCCGGATGACTGGAGAGACGTTCTCCGATCGATCCCGGCGACGACGGTCCATCTTGGTTACAAATCCCTCAGCATCGGGTTTCTCGAAGAGGCGGTACGCCACGGCATCAAGGTTCGGGCCTGGACCTCCAACGATCCTAGGGAACTCGCATCATTTTGGAATGCCGGCTTGACCGGTGTAATAACAGACGATCCGAGTGTTTATCTCTCGTAAGGAAGAGCGATGGGGAGCCGGGTCATATCGAGCCGACAACGCGAAATACTGGCGCTGATCGAAACCGAGGGCGTACAGTATATCGACGAGCTGGCGCGCCGATACGATCTGACGACACAGACGATCCGGCGCGATATCAATGCCCTTTGTGATCTCGGTCATGCCCGCCGCTTTCACGGTGGCGTCGATGTACCGGTCGAGGGCAGCAACATCTCGCTCAACGCCCGCGCCCAGCTCAACCGGCGCGCCAAGCGACAGATCGCCAGACGGGTCGCCGCCGATATAGGCCCGGATGCGACGGTGTTTCTCGGGATCGGCAGCACGGTCCAGTTCGTTGCAGAGGCTTTGCGCGATCATCAGGGGCTGAGGGTGATCACCAACAATATCCACGTCGCCTTGACGCTTTGCGAATCTCCCAGTGTCGAAGTCCATCTCACCGGCGGGCTGCTGCGTCACGACGACCGTGACGTCGTGGGCACAGATGTGATCAAGTTCGTCGAGAAATTCTATGCGACCTATGCGGTTGTCGGCGCCGGCGCACTGAACCCGCTGACCGGCCTGATGGACTTCAGCTATGCCGAAGCGCAGATCACCAATGCGCTGCTGGAGAATGCGCAGACGCGCCTTTTGGCGGCCGATGTCAGCAAGTGGACGCGCCATGCGAGCGTGCGCGTTGCGCCCTTCAACAAGATTACCCGCTTCTACACCGACCGGCTACCGGCCGATGCGTCCGTCGCCGGCGTGCTCGCCGAGAGCAGCATGGAGGTGGTGACCTGCGGCGAGGAGACGATATGACGTTCGTAAATCTGGCGCCATCCGCCGCCGAGTTGCAGCACGTGCGTTATCTCTTCACCGATATCGACGATACGCTGACGACCGAAGGGAAACTTCTGCCGCAGACCTATCATGCCCTTTGGGACCTCAGCCGCGCCGGCATTGCCGTCGTTCCGGTCACGGGCGGTTCAGCGGGGTGGTGCGAACACATCGTCCGTGCCTGGCCTGTCGCCGCGGTGATCGGCGAAAGCGGTGCCTATGCCGTTACGCGCCGCAGCGGCGAGGTTGTCTTCGATTACTGGGAGGACGGCGCGTTGCAAGGCGAGCGTCAACGCCGGCATCTCCAGGCGATCGAAAATCTGATTTCGGAAAAAGGCGGCACGTTCAGGATTGCCCATGATCAGGTGTTCCGTCTGGCTGACGTGGCGATCGACATTCAGGGGCAGGATCCGCGCGCTGTCGAGGAGCTGGCCTGCGATATCAGGGCAATGGGCGGGACCGTCGCCATCAGCTCCATCCACATCAACACCTGGATCGGCGATTATGACAAACGCGCGATGAGCGAGCGCCTGCTGACCGGCGCATTCGGGGTCGATCCTGCCGAATTGCCTTCCGCCACCGCATTCGTCGGCGATTCTCGAAACGATGCGCCGATGTTTGGCTTCATTCCAAACTCTTTCGGCGTCAGCAATATCGTTCCTGTCCTTCCGCATCTGCAGCATGTGCCGAAATGGATCTCCGCCCAGCCTGCAGGGCTTGGTTTCGCCGACATTGCGAGGACGATCCTGGATGCCCTGGGCGCCAGTCGATGAGGCGCTAACAGCCTGCAACCAAAGCTGGCGCAAGCTGAGTAAGCCATGCGCCGCGCCTCGGATGCTCGAAAGCCGAACCTCCATCGGAATGGCGGACGAAGATTCGAATCCCGGTTGTTACATTGCGCGCCGCAGCACATCGCTATCGCTCGAACGGCTCGCCGAGCGAGGCGATGCCGTTGAGCTTGAGCAGGCGGCGATCCGCCGAAATGATGCCGAGCACGATGATCGTCACCAGATAGGGCAGGCATGCGAGCAACTGCGAGGGGACGTCGAGCCCGGTCGCCTGGGCGGCGAGCCCCATCAGCGATACGGCTCCGAACAGGCATGCCCCGAGAAAGATGCGGCTGGTCAGCCAGGTTCCGAAGACGACGAGCGCAATCGCAATCCAGCCGCGGCCGGCAATCATCCCATCCGCCCAGAGCGGCGTGTAGATCGTCGCTGCATAGGCACCGGCAAAGCCTGCCATCATGCCGCCGAATGCGACCGAGGCGAAGCGGATGGCGATGACCGGATAGCCGATGGCATGCGCCGCTTTCGGGTTTTCGCCTATTGCGCGGATGATCAGACCGACCTTGCTATAGGCAAACATCGCCCAGATCGCGATGGTTGCGGCCAGCGAAAGCCAGACGACAATATCCTGGACAAACAGGCCGCCGATGACGGGAAGATCGGAAAGGCCGGGAATGGCGATCTTCGGCAGAGCCCTGACCGTCAGACTCTCATAGCTCTTGCCGAACAGCGCCGACAGGCCCTGTCCGAGAATCCCGATGGCAAGCCCCGTCGCGACCTGGTTTGCATTGAAGCCGAGCACGATGACCGCAAAGATCAGCGACAGGAGGGCGGCGCCGAAGCCGCCGGCCAGGAAAGCCAGAAAGTTACCGCCGCCGTGGTAGACGATTATGAAGGCGATGACGGCGCCGAATGCCATCAGCCCCTCGACGCCAAGATTGAGAACCCCGGCGCGTTCGGCGACCAGCTCCCCGAGCGCTGCAAGGAGAAAGGGCGTCGCAGCCGCCAGCATTCCGGCGAGGATGAACTCGATGGCGTTCATGTCGCGCTCCTTGTTGCAGCTGGACGCCAGGCAAGGCGGTAGCGCGTGAAGGCGATGGCGACCAGATAGGCGAGAAGCAGGCTGCCCTGGAAAACCCGGACGGCGGCAACCGGGAGATTGGCGGAGACCATGGCGTTGTCACCACCGATGTAAAGCGCCGCCATGACGATGGCTGAGATGATGATGCCAATCGGATGAAGGCCGCCGAGATAGGCGACGATGATTGCCGCATAGCCGTAGCCGGTGGAAATGGAGCGCTGCAATTGACCGAGGGGGCCGGCGACCTCGGCCGCACCGGCAAGACCGGCTGCTGCTCCGCCGATCAGCAGGGAAAGCCAGATTGCCCGGCTTTCCCTGAATCCGGCGTAGCTCGCCGCCCGCGGCGCCAATCCGCCGACCTGCAATTTGTAGCCGATGAAGCTCTTCTGCATGAAGACCCAGGCGGCAATCGACAGGAGGAGGGCGAGAATGAGCGAGACATTGACGCGCGTTCCCTCGAGCAGGATCGGCACCATCGCGTCATACTGGAACATGACGGATTGCGGAAAATTGAAGCCGTTCGGATCTTTCCACGGGCCGAGCAGCAGATAATTGAGGAGTTGCACGGCAACCAAGCTCAGCATCAGCGAAACGAGAATCTCATTGGCATTGAGCCTGACGCGCCAGAAGGCGGTAAGTGACGCCCAGAATGCACCGCCTATCGTGCCGAGCAGCAGCATTGCCGGCCAGATCCATTGTCCTGTCGCGTCGGGCCACCAGATCGGAATGGCGGAGGCGAATATCGCACCGAGAACGAATTGTCCTTCGGCCCCGATATTGAACACCTTGGCGCGAAAGCCGATCGCAAGCCCCTGCGCGATGAGGAGCAGTGGCCCGGTCTTCAGGAGCACTTCGGAGAACGACGTCCAGGAGAAGAAGGGCTCGATCAGCATCGCATAGACGACCGCAGCCGGATCGCGACCCATGCCGACGTAAAGTCCGAGATTGAGAATGACGGTGACGATGAGAGCTATGGGCGGTGCGAGAAGGTTGGCGACCAGCGATGCCCGCTCCCGACGGATCAGCGTGGGCAGGGAGAGGAAGGTTCGGCTCATGCGGGGGCTTTCTCGCGATGCGGCTGGGCTCCGATCATATAACGGCCGATCGCTTCGGGCTCGGTGTCGCGCGTGACGAGCGGCGGGCTCAGTGTGCCGTGGTGCAGGACCTGGATGAAGTCGCAGAGTTCGAACAATTCCTCGAGTTCCTCGGAAATGATGAGGATCGCCATGCCTTCGTTGCGAAGGCTGATGAGCCGCTTGCGGATTGTCGCGGCGGCACCGATATCGACGCCCCAGGTCGGCTGGGCCAGGAAAAGAAGCTTCGGCGCCAGCATGATTTCGCGTCCGACGATGAATTTCTGCAGGTTGCCGCCGGAAAGCGACCTGGCTTCCGCATCGGGGCCGGGTGTGCGCACGTCATAGTCGCGGATGCATTCATTGGTGAAGCTCTTCGCCCGTACTTTGTCGAGCAAGCCATGCCTCACAAGGTCGAGCGGGTGGGCGGTCAGCAGGCTGTTGAGGGCAAGCGACATTTCGGGTACCGCGCCGCGGCCGAGCCGGTCCTCCGGCACGAAGGCGAAGCCGAGCCGCCGGCGGGAGGCGGAGTCGAGCGTGCCGACATCTCGGCCCATCATGAAGATCTGATCGCGCTGATCGCGCGGCAGGACGGTCTCGCCCGAAATCAGCGCTGCGAGCTCGCTTTGGCCGTTTCCCGAAATCCCGGCAATGCCGAGGATCTCGCCGGCGCGCACCGCCAGGCTGACGTTGGAGAGCGGCACGGCAAAAGGATCCGACCGGTAGTCGAGGCCGATAAGCTCCAGGCGCTTTTCGCCCTCGGCCAAAGGCAAGGGAGGCATGGGTTCGGGCATGTCGCGGCCGATCATCATGCGCGCAAGCTCGTGGGCGTCATGCTGGCGCGGATCGACATGACCGGTCACGCGACCGCCGCGCAGGATCGTCGCCCGATCGCAGAGCGATTGGATCTCTTCGAGCTTGTGGGAGATGAAAAGAATGGATACGCCGCCGTCGCGCAGCCGGCGCAATGTTTCGAAGAGCTTTTCCACCGCCTGCGGCGGCAGCACCGACGTCGGCTCGTCGAGGATCAGCAGTTTCGGATCGGTCATCAGACAGCGAATGATTTCCACCCGCTGCCTTTCGCCGACGGAAAGCGCATGCACTTGGGCGAAAGGATCGACCTCGAGACTGAACTCGCGCCCGAGCTTGCGAACGCGCTCGGCAAGCTCGTTTTTCTTGCCGGACACGATCAAGCGGATGTTCTCGACGACCGTTAGACTCTCGAACAGCGAGAAATGCTGGAAGACCATGCCAATGCCGGCGCGCCTTGCCTCTGCGGGAGAAACAAGGCTGAGGGGCTGTCCATTCCAGGCGACCGTGCCGCTGTCCGGCTGCTCGACGCCGTAGATCAGCTTCATCAGAGTTGATTTGCCAGCCCCGTTTTCTCCGAGGATGGCATGGATCGAGCCGGCCGCGACGTCGAGGTCGATCTGCCGATTGGCATGGACCTGACCGTAGCTTTTGGAAATGCCGCGCAGCGACAGAAGCGGGTTTACCATGGCTTACTTCGGCAACGGCGTCGTCACGCCCTTGACGTGCCAATTCATGGCGACGATCTCAGCGTCCGTCAGCGTGGCACCGGAAGCGACGCCTTCACTGCCGTCAGCCTTGGTGATCGGGCCGGTGAATGGCGAGAAGCTGCCTTCGGCAATCTTGGCCTCGATTTCCTTGATCTTGGTCATCGTATCGGCCGGAATCGCCGGGTTCCAGTCGACGACCTCGACCACCTTGTCGGCAACGCCGAGGAAGGTACTGGCGCCTTTGAAGGTGCCGGCAAGATGCGCGTCGACCGAAGCCTTGAAAAACGGCGACCAGTCAGTGGCGACGCAGCCGAGATAGGTCTTCTCGGCATATTTCTTCATCGAGGAATTTAGATTGAAGGCATAAATGCCGGCGTCCTCGCAGGCCGAGATCACCGAAGGCGTATCCTGCGCATTCGAGAAGATCACGTCGCAGCCTTGCGAGATCAGCGCCTTGGCGGCTTCCTGCTCCTTGGCCGGATCGAACCAGGAATTGACCCAGACGACCGATACTTCGACATCGGGCTTGACGGCCTGCGCGCCGAGCGTGAAAGCATTGACGGAGGTGATCAGCTCGGGAATGGCGAAGGCCGAAACGGAGCCCAGCTTGCCTGTCTTGGAAACGGCCGCCGCGGCCATGCCGAGCAGATAAGTTCCCTGGAAATATTTGGCGGCGAAGGGCGAGAAATTCGGCGCGACCTGGAAGCCTGAAGCATGCAGCACGGTCACCTTTGGATTACGACGGGCAATCTGTAGCGCGCCGTTCTGATAACCGAAGGAGCCGGCGATCAGGAAATGGTTTCCGTCGGCGACCGTCTTGTTCATGATGCGGTCTGCGTCCGGGCCTTCGGCGATGTTTTCGATAATCGTGACCTTCACCTTGTCCCCGTAAGCTGCCTTGATCGGGTCGAGGCCAGCGGCAAGTGCATGGCCCCAGCCGACATCGCCGACCGGCGAGGGAACGACGAGGGCAATGCCGAGCGGTTCGTCGGCGGCAGCCACGGAGCGGCCGGCAAAAGCCGTCGCGAGACCGGCAGCCGCCGCGCTCTTCATGAGTGTTCTGCGGGTGAGATCGTTGGACATATCAGTTCCCTCTTTTGGTTTTCAGAATTTCACTGTCTCGAGCGCCGCTTCCGCGGCGGCGAAAAGCTTGGCCTCATCGAGCCCGATAAATTCGCCGGCCTGCCAGACGACGCGCCCGTTGATCATGGTCAGATCGGTCGGCATGCCGATCCCGACCTTGGCAATGAGGCTCAACGGATCGTGGCGCGTGCCGACATAATCCATCCGCCTCGTATCGATCGCAAAGAGGTCGGCGGCCATGCCGGGAGCAAGCCGGCCGATATCGCTGCGACCTAGCAGACTTGCGCCGCCCGCGGTCGCATAGTTCAGGAAATCCACGGGCGCGGGAACCGGATGGGCCCGCGTCGATGCCGTCAGGCATTGCAGCATATAGGCAGAGTGGATGCAGTGCATGAGGTTGGAGTTGTCGTTTGAAGCCGCACCGTCGCAACCGAGCCCGATGCGCAGGCCGAAATTCGACATCGCAGAAATGTCCGTCACTTCGGCGCCGACCAGATAGACAGGCTCCGGGCAATGCGAGACACCCGTGCCGCTTGCCGCCATCTTGCGCAATTCGTCGTGTGTCAGCTCCCAGCAGTGAGCATAATAGGTGTCAGGCCCGGCAAAGCCGATTTCGGCGCAGTAGTCGACCGTACGCATCCCGTACCGCGCCTCGATGACGGGGCTTTCGCCTTCACCGACATGCGTGTGCAGTTGGACGCCGCGATCACGAGCGAGCGCGACCGACTCGACGAAGGTCTCGCGATAGCAATTGACCGGCTGGCAGGGGGCGACGACCACCTGCCGCATGCTGAAGGCGTCGGCATCGTGATAGCTGTCGATCAGCCGGGCGCAATCGGCGATGAATTCATCCGTCGTTTCCAGCATGGTGTCCGGGATCGTTGAGCCCTCGGACTTCGGCAGCGTGTTGCCGCCGCGTCCTGCGTGGAAACGCATGCCGAGAAGTTCGGCCGCCTCGAACTGGCGATCGATCAGGCGCTTTCCGGCGTGCCGGGGGAAGCAATATTGATGGTCGAAGGCCGTGGTACAGCCATGCTTGATCATCTCGGCCATCGCCGTGACCGAGGAATGGTAGAAGCAATCCTCGTTCAGCCGCGAGAAGATCGGATAAATCCGGTCGAGCCATTCGATCACGGAGAGCTTCGTCCAGTCTAGATCGGCCCGGTTGCGCACGAAGCATTGGAAGAAGTGGTGATGGGTGTTGACGAGACCCGGATAGACAAACCAGCCGGATGCATCCTGGATGATCGTATCGGCCGGCACCGCCTCTTGCGGCAGGTTCGCGCCGATCGCCTGGATTGCCGGACCATTGGTCAGCAGATCCGCATTGCGGCGCACGGTTGGCCCATTGCCTTCGTCGACAATAATGGCTGCGCAGTTTTTCAGGAGGTAGCCGGCCATCTCACTTCTCCAAACCGGCCGGATGAGGATCGGGCTTCAACTCGTGCAGGCGGTGGATGCCGGGCATTTCGATGAAACCCTCAAGGCTGCGGATGGCCCGCAGCCAGAGCCGGATGTTCGGATAGGGATCGAGCGATATGCCGCCATCTGGCGCCAGCGCCACATAGGGGAAGCAGGCGATGTCGGCGATGGTCGCGCGGTCCGATACCAGGAACCGAGTTCCGCGGAGCCGCTGCTCGAAAAGACCCGCCTCCAGCTCGCGCAGCGCAGCAATCCCTTGTGCCTGTAGGGCTTCGATGTTGCCGGGGCGCAGAAGCATCTGATGCAGCCGTGCCCCGCCAAGATTGGCCGTCAGCCGATGCGAAAAAGAAAGCCATTGCTGCAGACGCGCCGTCTCCTGCGGCGCGCTGGCGCCCAACCATTCCGGCCCGCTCAGAGCGGCGAGATAGGCAAGGATGGCTGAAGATTCAGTCAGGACAAGGTCGCCATCCTCAAGGATCGGGATGGAGCCTGCCGGATTGAGGGCCAGAAGTTCAGGGCCGCGATGCTCGGCGCCGGGATGGAAGTCGACCGGCCGGATGTCCAGCTTGACGTCGAGGATCGCAGCCATCAGGCGGATCTTGTAGCAGCTCGGCGAGAGGATGTAGTCGTAGAGCTTCATTGTGCGACCAGCTGCGCGCCATAGAGATAGTTATGGCGCTTTAGCCAGCGCCGGTAAGCGATCGATGTCATGTCGGCCCGGGTCGGAATTTCCATGCCGGGATCGAGCGGCAGAAGCGCCGGGATCTGGTTTTCGAGGATCGACCGATCCTGCAGAAAAATCATCTGCTGAAAATGGATGAGGTCTGTCATTGGCGTGACGTCGTCGAAGAGGGCCATCCACGGCCACACGTCGCAAAGATCTTCCGCAAGCGGCTGGACGAACAGTGTAATGACATCCCATTCCTTCGGGCGGGGAGGGCAGGTCTTGTAGAGTACCGAGCAGGTCGGAGCCGGCACGCGGTACATATATTCGGTGGTTATCCCGCCGGTCGCTGATTTTGCGGCCTGCGGCTGGTAGAATTTCACCTGCGTCGCCCAGACTTCATCCTCGCGGATCTCGACCTTGTAACTTTCGACTTCGGTGTGCGGCTCGGCGCCGAGTATATCCGTATGGACGAAGGGAAAATGCGCGATGTCGAGGAAGTTCTCGACCGCTCTCAGAGGAGAACAGCGTACCCGCACGACGCCGACATCGACGAAGCGGCGGCCGGGCTGATCCGCCTCGGGAATGGCAAACAGCTCCTTGGCGGGGTTACCGAGGGAGGACCAGACATGGCCGTAGCGAACGCGAACGGGCAGGGCGCGTCCATCGCTCGATGTAACGCGCGCGGCGCCGTCCGGCGTGCGCGTCACCTCTATCGGCTCGCCCATCAAAGCGGTTTTGCTTCCCGCCTTGGTGAGCTGGCTGAAGAGGCCGACCGGGTACCATTCATCGATCATCGCGCCTGCCCCTGTCATGCGGCATCCTTCCGGCCTGTTTCCGCCCCGCGGCGAACTGTCTCGGCGATGCGCGACGCCACGAGCCGATCCGCAACACTGCGGCCCTGCTCGACAAGGACGTGAACGAGCGTGCGGTCAGTCTGCGCCGCAGGCAACAGCCGGATCCAAGGATAATCGACAATGCGGATTAGCCCGTCCGCACCAACTTGTCCGCCGGCCGCCGCTTCGATTGCGGCAATATCGGCCTCCAGCGTCAGCGAACGAAGTGGAACGAGATGGTCGAGGGGTGGCGGTCCGACAGCCGGTTCTCCGACCGCTACCCAGATGATGCCGCCTTGTTCTTCGACCTGCTGAACCGCCACACGGATGGTTTCCGGCGGGACAAGATCGGGATGAGCGGGGATACGGATGCATCGTCCCGTCGGAGAATAGCTCCAGCCATGATAGATGCACGAGAGAGCATCGCCTCGTACGAAGCCATGAGACAACCGCATTCCACGATGCGGGCAGCGATCGGACGATGCCGATAGGCGCCGGGACTGACTGCGCCAAAGTGCGATTGGTCCCGCCGGCGTCCATGCCGGTATGACGGTTGCCGGCGGCAGATCTGCAGAAAGGGCGACCGGCGTCCACGTGCCGGTCGTATCAGAGAGCATGACCTTTTACTTCCTCAATTTTACCAATGCGTTAGGGCCGCTGGCTAACTGCTGCCGAGGTTGCAATCTCAGCTTCCTAGAGAGGCTTGCATAAAAAAATCGCATTGGCAATAATGATTAAATAAAGTGCATGGAGCAATGCCGCGGGATTTGAAGTGTGTCGGCAGGATCTACAATCCTGCGCTGAATCTCGTCGACCCAGACATCGATCGGCCCGAGCGAGCATCCCATTTCCAGCATGTCGATCAGCTCCACAGGCCCTGCGACCTCAAGTTCGATGCGGTCAGCGCCGGCGTAAAAAAAATGCTGCGAAAGGCCGAGCTTCTCGGCATGACGGTGAATCCAGGGGACGAACGACTCGGCATTGACGTCGCCGAGGATCGTGATCCTTTCGCGCAGTTCGCCCTGTCGTGACCGTGTCATCGCAGCGTCTCTCATCTGTCTCATGACGATAGCATAAAGGTTCGGTGCATTTGTGAAAGGGCATGAGCAGCCGAAAGGTCTTTGGCTCTTTTGCCACAGATTAGGACCGGCCAGTCAGGTTGCGGGCGGCGTGCATTTGAAATTGGAATCTGCCACGCTACAGGCGAATCTGGTCGTCACGACCCATTGGCCAGTTACGTTGGGCTCTCAGCGTTCGTGCGACCGTTGGCCAGAGCAACACCGCTGTCATGCGCCGGGCTACAACGTGCGCGTTCGCCCGAATGACCGCAACAGCAGATTAATGGAGACGGCAACCTTGTCGATGTCGCGAATGTCGCGCGAATATTGACCGGTGTAGAGTTTGATAATCATGCTGTCGCGAGCAGCGCCGCTGAGGTCGAAATAGAGGTGCAGGTAATAGGCTTGCTTGTCGCCGCTGCGACTGATGCTGCTTCGTCGTTGGGTGACCTGTCGGAGCTCTGCCTTGATCGGAGCGAAGCCGGCGAATTTCAGCGTCACCGATTTGGATTGAAATCTGGCCATGCTGGGGACTGCAACGACCGCCTTGTCCAGTGCCAGACTGACGATTTGGCCGGGGACATCGTCGACGACAGCGGGTTCATCGAGCTTGAACGCATGAAACAGCCGCCGGGGTTTCTCAAAGCAGATGAGCGACGCGATGAGCAGGACGAGGATATTGATCCCTGACCAGCAGGCCGCGACCGGCGAAAACTGGCCTTGTACATGCGACGTTTCCGGTACGATGTTGAGCAGCAGACCGAAGACGGTGATCGTCATTATGCTTGCGATCCAGGCGAAGCTGTAGCGGTCGAACTGGTTCGCCTCGTTGCCACTGCCCTTTGGCGTCACCCTGAACGGCTTGCCGAATGGTCTCACCAGGCTGGAGACCACGGTCGGCAGCATGCGGAATGTCGCGAAGGTCCCGACGGCGCTGGAAACCACTGGCAGATAGCGCGTCGGCGTGATCCACAGCATGAGCAGAAAATACGCCGCCAGCAGCGGCACCTGATGCGAGACATAATCGGCTATATCGGTGAAATAGAGCGGGAGCAGGCCGAACCAGAGATAGACGATGGGGACGAGCAAGATCGTGAAGCGGACCAGATACTGCACCAGCCATGATGCCGGCAGGAACATGATCCGTTGAAAGAGCGTCAATCCCGGGCCGCGCAGCGGGCCGTTGTACAGGTAGAGGGTTTGAATACCCCCCTGACACCACCGTTCGCGCTGTACAAAATAACCGGTCAGGTTTTCGGCTGCCAGTCCCATCGACAGCCGCTCGTTCAGGTAGCGGGTCTTGTAGCCTTTGTTCAGCATCGAAAGAGTTGTCAGCAGGTCTTCCGTGATCGATTCCGTCGGAAATCCGCCTATTGCGTCGACAGCCTCGCGGCGGGCGATCGAGCATGAGCCGCAGCAGAAACTGACGTCCCAGGCGTCCCGGCTGGGGGCGATCTCGTCGAAGAACAAGCGCTGCTCGTCCGGCCAGATATTCTCCAGGCCCAGGTTTGATTGCACCGGATCGACATTGAAGAAATGTTGAGGCGTCTGGACGATGCCGATGCTGTCATCGCTAAAGAAAGGCAGCGTCCGGCGAAGGAAATGGCGATAGGGCACAAAATCGGCGTCGAAGATCGCAATGAGCTCGCCCGAGCTGACCTTCAGCCCATTGTTCATATTGCCTGCTTTGGCATGACTGTTGTCGCCGCGCGTGACGTGGATGACGTTCTTTTCTTCGCAATAGGCCTTCAGCCAGTCCCGGCGTTGGTCGTCAAGCACATACACATTCAGTTTGTCGGCAGGATAATCCAGCGCGCGGGCGCCGATGATGGTTCGCTCGAGCACGTCGAGCGGCTCGTTATAGGTGGGAATGAATACATCGACAGTCGGCAGTTCACGCTTGTCGCGCGCGAAGAAAACACGACCCAACCTGTCCGCTTCTGCGCTCCGGTCGACATGGCGGCTCATCAATACAAGAAAAAGGATGACTTCGACGCAGGCGAGAACCTCAACGACAAAGAGGGTCCAGACCCAGTAGAAGCTTGGACCGTCGCTGGGATAGGGAAGCACTGTCTCCGTCAAGCGCCAGAACATGTATCGCAATGCGAATGCTGCGACAAACGCGCAGGTCACCGCCCTTGTCCAGGTGTGATGGCGCGACCAATTGAACGGGCCCAGGAAAAAGAAGGCCAAAACGACAAAGGTCGGAACCAGTGCTACAAGATACTGAACCACAGGCTTTTAACCCAGTTGGATACGTTGATGCCGCGCTTGGAAAACCGTACCTGCACCGTGCGCCCCACCTGGCAGAAGTTCGCAAAGTCGTCGTTCATGAAGGATGGATCGAGGCGAACCCGAATGCGGGCATTGCGCTGTGTCGACGGCGGCAAACTGGCGGCAAAGGAATCGGTCTCGACCGAAGCTGAACTGCCTCTGACAGAGACGACCGTACCTTGGAAAATATCGCTGCGGCCAAACAAGCGCACCTGCGCGATAAGTCCCGGATAGATCTCGTCGTAATTGACTTCAGGAACAAGGATATCCACAAACAGCTCCCGGCAGTCGAGCAGCCGCATCAGTTCGTTGTTCAGCACGACGTTGGAACCGTTGACGATACTCCTGCTCCAAACAATGCCGTCGAACGGCGCGATTGCGGTTGCGGATTCAAGGCTGCCGACGCGGTTTCTCTCTTCGAGCAACTGCTTTTGGACTTCGCCGGCTCGTGTCTCATTCTCCGCTATGCGTGAGTTCAAGTCGTTGATGCGAACAACAACCTCGTCTTCACGCTGTCGCGAATAAGGCACGTCATTCTGTCCGTCGCCGAAGACAAAGATACCCTGGCGGACCGCATTGAGCCTTTGCTCCAATTGATCGACAGTCAGATTGCTGATTTCGACTTCGCCGCCGGTCGCAGCGCCGGCGGCACGCGCGGCCTCAACCAGCTTCTGCGTCAGAATGCCTTTTGAGTTGAGTGCCATCCGACGGTCCAGATCGACCTGCGCGACCAGATCCTGGGCTTGCGACACCTCGACTTTTTTCCTGAGGATTTCGACTTCGCGTTCAAGATTGGCAATGGTGGTCTGTCTGTAGACTTCCAATCTGGCAGACAATTCCTCGCGAAGCGCGGAGAGCTCCTCCCGTTCCTTTTTCAGTGCCGCGACACGGTCGAGTGCAGTGTTGCGATCTGCCTCGAGCGACGCGAGAATTGCGCGATTGACGCGCGTATTTTTGATTTCTGCGAGCGATTGTCCCGCTTTGACCGGGCTGCCGACCTTGAGGGGTTCTTCCGCAATCGTGCCGTCGATTGGGGCATTAACGACAGCAAACCGTGCATTGACCGTGCCATCAAGGCTCGTAAAACCGGTAATCGTCGGCAATGAGACGACAGTCACCAGTGTCAGCAGCAGCAGGCCGACAACGACGCGCGTAATGCGATGATTCCAGATCATGTTGACATCCGAAAGGTATCGCTATGCAGCCATCCGTCCCTATCGAGCACGCACAAACGGATGCAACTCATTCTTGCATAAATTAGCGCATCGAAAAATAGTAGACAAGGGATGGTCGCAAAATCGGCGAATGGCGGAACAGCCGTAGCCGCCAGCCCGCCGACACAGGCTTGCGCCGGGCGATCTCGCGGCCGCAACGCCATCTGGGAAACCTTCGCCGCCGCTCCCATCTCCTTTGGGATCACGAACTCAAGGAGGTTGCGATGCCCGGACCTGCCGTGCACGCTGTTGGAAATCTGTTATTTGAGATTCTGGCCCGTTCCGATCGCGGCACGGTCATCTGCGATTGTTGCGGCCGGGCAAGAAGCGTGAGCCACGGGTGCACAATGCCAGCACATCGGTGGTCAGAAGCAGGACTCACGATATTGAGCCCATTATTGCATATTTGGCAATAAAGTGAAAACCATTATCACAATTGTGGGTTAGTGGATCCCGCCGCATTATCCATCCGTCAGACGAACTCAGCGTCGCCTGAAGTTTTCAATGACGAAATCGCAGGGCGCGAGGTGACCCAGAACCTTTTTTCCATGACACGCAGGGGCGCACTGCTCTCCGCAGGCGCCGCCGCAGCGACCATGGCAATTTCACCCGCTTTCAGCTTCGCAGCCACGGCTGCTCCCGCCACCAACCCAATCGAAGGAATTAAGACAATGGCATATGTAACCACCAAGGACGGCGTTGAAATCTTCTACAAGGACTGGGGTCCGAAGGACGCGCAGCCGATCGTCTTCCACCATGGCTGGCCGCTGTCGTCGGACGACTGGGACGCACAGATGCTGTTCTTCCTTTCGAAGGGCTATCGCGTTGTCGCTCATGACCGCCGCGGTCACGGCCGTTCTGCTCAGGTGGCCGATGGTCACGACATGGATCATTACGCGGCCGATGCCTTTGCCGTCGCAGAAGCGCTCGACCTGAAGAATGCCGTACATATCGGCCACTCGACGGGTGGCGGCGAGGTTGCCCGCTATGTGGCGAAGCACGGCCAGCCCGCCGGCCGCGTCGCCAAGGCGGTTCTCGTCTCCGCCATACCGCCGCTGATGCTGAAGACTGACAACAATCCGCAAGGCCTGCCGATCGAAGTCTTCGATGGTTTCCGTTCGGCGCTTGCCGCCAACCGTGCCCAGTTCTTCCGCGACGTTCCGGCCGGTCCTTTCTACGGCTTCAATCGTGATGGCGCGGCGGTTCAGGAAGGCGTGGTCCAGAATTGGTGGCGACAGGGCATGATGGGCGGCGCAAAGGCCCATTACGACGGCATCAAGGCCTTCTCCGAAACCGACCAGACGGAAGACCTGAAGGCCATCACCGTGCCGACGCTGGTCCTACACGGCGAAGACGACCAGATCGTGCCGATCGCAGACTCCGCACTGAAGTCTTCCAAGCTCCTGAAGAATGGCACACTCAAAACCTATCCGGGCTTCTCGCACGGCATGCTGACCGTCAACGCCGATGTCCTGAATGCCGATCTCCTGGCCTTTGTGAAGGCCTGATCGGTCCGGCGGCGGGTGCGGTCATCCACGCATCCGTCACCTCCATGAACCACGAGTGCCTACTCGGCGCACCATCATTCAATGAAGGAATCTATCATGACGAACAGCAAACCATCCAAGAAAGTAGAGAACCATGGCGTCGCCTGGGAGCGCGCCTTCGGATACGTTCAGGCCGTGCAGGTCAATGACACGATCTATGTCGCGGGCCAGTTGAGCCACGATGACAACGGCAAACTTGTCGCTCCGGCGGAACTCGATGAGGATAAGCGGCCTGCGGATTTCTCCCAGATGGAGAGCCAGATCCGCCAGACCTACGTCAACGCAAAGACTCTGCTCGCCAGATATGGTGCGACCCTCGACGATGTCGTTGAAGAGACACTGTATGTACTTGATGTTCCTAGCGCGTTTGCGGCCGGATCCAAGGTCCGCAAAGTAATGTACGGCACGGATGTGCCTCAGTGCGCCAGCAACCTAATCGGCGTTTCGGCGCTGGCTTTCCCCGAGCAGCTCGTCGAAATCACCTTCCGGGCAATTATCAACCATCCCGCTGTCTAATTCGGCGGCAGCTACTCCGTGAACCGCCGGAAGCTATTGGCCTCCGGCGGCAAACTCGTTGAACCGGTTCACACGATGCCAAAGACACCGACCGCCCAGGCGACCGCACCTGCCACCATGGAACTTACCCCCGACCTCGTCGCCACGACCATCAGAATTGTCGAAGACGAGGGACCGGAACCCAATTGGAATCCGATCTCGCCCGAGCAGCTCGACGACCTCGTCAGCAGGGTTGAGGAAGAGGCTGGTGACGGGGAGATATGGGTGTTCGCGTACGGATCCTTGATGTGGAACCCGGGCTTCGAGGTGGCCGCCAGCGAAGAGGCGGTCGCTTACGGCTGGCACCGTGCGTTCTCGTTGAGGATCGAGCGGCTCAGGGCCACCTCCGACGCGCCCGGTCTCATGCTCGCGCTTCGGCCAGGAGGAAGCTGTTCGGGTCTTGTCCTCAAGCTTCCGTGCACTACCAAGAGGGAGAATCTGCGTACTCTTCTGGCCCGAGAGATTCGGTATGCCGAAGTGTGCGACATGGTGCGTTGGGTTGCGGTCAAGACACCGAAGGGTGTGCGGCGGGCGCTCACGTTCTGGGCGAGCGGCAGGCAATCTCCGCTCACGGAGAAGATTCCCCTCGAAGAGGCGGCAGGGTTGATCGCCCAGGCATGTGGACCTGCCGGATCTTGCGCGGAATACCTGCACCGGACGGTTTCCGATCTGGCGGATCGCAAAATCTATGATCGAAACCTGTGGCAGCTACAGCAAATAGTCGCAGCTAGGCTTCGAGCACGCCAACAGCATGATTGAATCTGAAACGGGTGTGCCAGATCATGGTGACGGGCATTTGCGTGCGTCAGTCCAACATGACCATCTTTGCCGCGACCTGCTCCTCGAAGAACTTGGAGAATGACGCAATCCTTGGCGGGAGGGCTTGGTAGGGCGGGTAAAACAGCGTCAGCCACAGGTCCGGCGGTGCCCATCCCTTGAAGACGTGGACAAGGCGACCGCTACTGATGTGATCAGCGATGTTGAATCCAGGAAGCAGCGCGACACCCGCGCCGTCGGCGGCCATGTCCGCCAGAACCTCTCCGCTGTTCGCGCTGAAGGCCCGTCCAGCCGAAATCGTGATGCTTGACCCACCGTCCGACAGCACCCAGTTCTCACGCCGGCTTTCTCCGCTGTACGCGAGGCAGTCATCGGGCTTCAGTTCGTTCGGGTGCTGCATGTCGGCGAATCTGCTTCCGGGAGCGGCGACCAGGATGCGCGGCACCACCCGGATCTTCCTCCAGATCGTGAACTTGTCCGAAGGCTGCGACGAGATGCGGATCGCCAGATCGTAGTCGTCGTCGACGATGTTCACCAATCCATCGGACAGCGAGATCTCGAAGCTCATCTTCGGATAGCGCTCCTTGAACCCGGACAGGATCGGCGGCAGCACCGTCTTGCCGAACCATGTCGGCGCACTGATACGCAGCCGACCCTCGTCCGCCTTGTGTGCGTTCATTACTTCGCGCCGCGCGTCCTCCAGAGTCTTGACCGCTGGCTGGATCTGCGCAGCAAAGATTGCGCCGTCGGTTGTCAGCGATACCTGTCTTGTCGTGCGAACGAAGAGCTGCACGCCAAGTTCCGCCTCGAGGGCGGCGATCGCCCGTGTGACGGCTGCTGGCGTCATGTCCAGTTCGCGGGCGACCTGGGCAAAGTTCCGCTTCTCGGCGGCAAGCAGGAACGTTCGAAGGGCTTTGTAGTCGTTCATATCATTGTTTCAGAATTGGCAATTCAATCACAAGGAATATTGCAATTCTCGATGAGGATCAACCAGCCTAAATTCATATCAACACATGAAGCACCAACGCCCGATGAAAGGCATCGACATGATCAAGGATATCAAGGGACTGCATCACGTGACCTCAATGGCATCGGATGCACGGCAGAACAACCGCTTCTTCACCGACACACTGGGCCTGCGCCGAGTCAAGCAGACTGTCAACTTCGACGACCCGAATGTCTATCACCTGTATTACGGCGACGAGAGCGGTTCAGCCGGGACGGTCATGACTTACTTCCCGTTCCCCAACATGATGCTGGGGCGTCCGGGTGTAGGCGAGGTCGGTGAGACGCAGTTCTCGGTTCCAAAGGGCTCGCTGAAGTTCTGGCAGGATCGCTTCGCGGCTCAAGGTGTCGACGGTCTGGAAAGGGATACCGTCTTCGGTGCCAACCGTCTTCGCTTCATGGGTCCGGATGGCGACGGTCTTGCGCTGATTGAGTCCGCCGACGACAACCGCGCGCCATGGCCGGCGGATGGAATTCCCGACGATGCGGCCATCCGCGGTTTCGCCGGCGCTCGCTTCAGCCTGCATGACACCGCAGCGACGGAAGAGCTTCTCGGCTTCATGGGTTACCAGCGCGCCGAGAAGGAGGGCGACGTGACTCGCTTCATCATCCCTAATGGCAACGGAGCGGATACGATCGATCTTGCATCGCTGCCGAAAACGCCCTTTGCGCGTCAGGGTGCGGGATCGGTTCACCATATCGCGTTTGCGGTCGATAACCGAGAGAAGCAGCTTGAGGTGCGCAAAGCGCTAATGGGTACCGGGTATCAGGTGACGCCCGTCATCGACCGCGACTATTTCTGGGCGATCTACTTCCGCACGCCGGGCGGCATTTTGTTCGAAGTCGCCACCAATGAACCGGGCTTCAATCGCGACGAAGACACGGCTCACCTTGGGGAAGCGCTCAAGCTACCGGGCCGATATGAAGCTTTCCGCGATCAGATCCAGGCAAATCTCGAGCCATTGGGTGCCTGACAAACTTATGGCATTGCGAATTTTGGACGCCGCATGTCTACCCGGCCGCGCCCTGGCTTTTTGCAGGGAAGATCTTCAAACATTCGACTACGCCTGATGCCCTTTGCAACTGATCGATAACTGAGCCCCAAGGCATTCACACGCATTCGATGGAGAGATGACAATGGATCAATTGGGAGCGATCAGAGCTTTTGTTCGCGTCGTCGAGGCCGGATCCTTTGCAAAGGCTGCAGACACGATGGGTGCGCCGCGGTCGACCGTGAGTAAGCTTGTTCAGGATCTCGAGGCAAGCTTGAGCCTCAAATTGCTCGAACGTACGACACGTGCAGTCACCGTGACACCTGAGGGAGTTGCTTACTACGAGCGCGCCATTCGCCTGATCGCGGATTTCGACGATATGAACAATGAGGCGACCCGTGGGCGCCTAGCCACCAGGGGAAAACTCCGGGTTGACGTAGGAGGGACCTTCGCGAACGCGATTCTGATCCCTCGGTTGCCAGAGTTTTACGCGCTCTATCCAGCGATCGAGTTGCATCTTGGTGTAACAGAACGTCAGGCCGACATCGTCGAAGAGGGCATAGACTGCGTCATTCGTGCCGGCGATCTGCCCAGCGCATCTCTTGTTGCGAGGAAGTTATGCAGCGTTGAGATAGTGACCTGCGCAACCCCGGGGTACCTCGAAAAACACCGCGTGCCAGCTTCGCCATCGGATCTGCAGCGTGATCATATTTTCGTGCAGTACTTTAATGCACGTAGTCTGAAAGCTGCACCGGTTCGACTGATTAAGGGCGATGAGAAAATCGAGATTTACAGCCCCATCAAGCTCTCCACCAGTGACGCGACGGCGCATTTGCATGGAATATTGGCAGGACTGGGTATCGGGCAGACATTTGAATTCTTGGCACGGCCCCATATCGCCCGTGGCGCCCTGGTCCCAATCATGGCCGATTGGGCACCACCACGTTATCCTGTTCACATAGTAAGGCCAGCGGGCCGGTTTCCGAGTGTTAAGTATCGGGTCTTTGCAGACTGGGTTGCGGGCGTGTTTTCTGCCTACGACCATGATGCCGGCACACCCTAGTGGCTTTGTCCATATTCATGGATGGTTACTCCACGATCACGGGCTTCTCCCATCTCTCCTTTGAAGATATCTCCCCCGGCTGATTTGATCCATCGTCGGGCAGACGGCGCAGAGTGGGCAACGCTGTTGAGAGTAAGCAGAAGACAGAGTAATCGCGATATGGAACCCCTGCGCCTACAGCGTAGTCACTATCTGGTCGCGTCAATACTTAATGGCAGACTGCCAAGCAGTTCACGGCTCACACGCCGCTCCCCTGTTGTCCATCGGCTGTTTCGCCCCAAGCGAATTCAGCCAAATCGCTCCACGCCGAATAGCGTGAACAGTGACAGTGCAAACTATCTCAGGGCCGCCTGTCCGAATGAAATTATCTTGAGCAAATCTTGGACCGAATGGTCGCGTAGCGCAACTTCGTGCCACGTCCGCGGGTCAACCGAACGCCAGAGTAATTATTGCGATAAAGGCAATTCATTCGCAATTAATATTCCAATTTCGCACAAGCGCAAACCTCACTACGTTCCTTTCAGCAGCCGAGGCAACCAGTGAATGGAAGCATTGGTTTCGACCCACTCAGGGCCTTACGAGCAGTGTTCCAGGATATGGTGTCCGACCAACAGGCCCTGCCCAGTTTATAACCCACCGCATTCGCGGTCCAAACAACCGAAGAGGAAATCTAATGTCCAAGCTCGAAGTCCTGACCCCCGCGAACAGCCAGCTCATCTTCATCGACCAGCAGCCGCAGATGGCGTTCGGCGTCCAGTCGATCGATCGCCAGGTACTGAAGAACAATGTCGTCGGCCTCGCCAAGGCCGCCAAGATCTTCAACGTCCCCACCACGATCACCACGGTCGAGACGCAATCCTTCTCGGGCAACACCTTTCCGGAACTGCTTGCCGTCTACCCGGAGAACGATATTCTCGAGCGCACCTCGATGAACTCCTGGGACGACCAGAACGTCCGTGACGCGCTGGCGAAGAACGCCGCCGAGGGCCGCAAGAAGATCGTCGTCTCCGGTCTCTGGACCGAGGTCTGCAACACCACCTTCGCACTCTCGGCCCTGCATGATGTTCCAGATTATGAGATCTACATGGTCGCGGATGCTTCCGGCGGTACGTCCTCCGACGCACACAAATACGCGATGGACCGGATGGTTCAGGCAGGCGTGATCCCGGTCACCTGGCAGCAGGTCCTGCTCGAGTGGCAGCGCGACTGGGCCCGCAGGGAAACCTATGATGCTGTCACCACCCTCGTGAAGGAGCATTCCGGCGCATACGGCATGGGCGTCGACTACGCCTATACGATGGTTCACGGCGCAGAGGAACGTGTCAAGCATGGCAAGCGCATCGGCCCGAACCCCGCCAAGTAACGGCCTGATCAGGCCGCTCCGATAAGCCCGTCGGAGCGGCCTTCTCTAAGCGTGGAGGACATCCCGTGAAAATCTATCTTCTTTCTCTCGGTGCAGGTCTGCTTGTGGGCATCGTCTACAGCCTCCTGAACGTGCGCTCGCCGGCTCCGCCTGTTATCGCCTTGGTCGGTCTGCTCGGCATCCTCGTCGGCGAACAGATCATCCCTTTCGCAAAGACCTTGTGGAGCAGGGAGCCGGCGGCCGTTTCATGGCTTCATCAGATCAAGCCGCACATGTTCGGCCACCTGCCGAAGGGCGGCGATCGGATCGACCTCGCCCATCAGGCGGAGGCGACAGCGGAGGAGCGGAGCTGATGACGACTCGTCGATCCTTTCTTGGGGGCGCGTCGAGCCTGGCTTTCTCGAACCTCTTCTCCCCGGCGAAAGCCGCCGATCCCAACCAGACCGGAGTAGACACCATGCATCCCGACCTGATCCTCCACAACGGCCGCGTGACGACCCTCGACCGAACCAATCCGAACGCCACGGCGATCGCCATCAAGGATGGCCTGTTTCTCGAAGTCGGATCCGACAGCGAGATTATGGCGCTGGCTGGTGCCAACACGAAGATCGTCGACCTCAGGGGCAAGCGTGTCCTGCCGGGTCTGATCGACAACCACACGCACGTCGTTCGCGGTGGCCTGAACTACAACATGGAGCTGCGCTGGGACGGCGTCCGGTCGCTCGCCGATGCAATGGACATGCTGAAGCGCCAGGTGGCGATCACGCCCGCGCCGCAATGGGTTCGCGTCGTCGGCGGCTTCACCGAACATCAGTTCGCGGAAAAGCGCCTGCCGACAATCGAGGAGATCAACGCTGTCGCTCCCGACACACCCGTCTTCCTTCTGCATCTCTATGATCGGGCGCTGCTCAACGGTGCGGCGCTCCGTACAGTCGGCTACGGCCGGGACACGCCGAACCCACCCGGCGGCGAAATCACGCGCGATGCCAACGGCAACCCGACGGGCATGCTGCTCGCGAAGCCGAATGCGGGCATTCTGTACTCGACGCTCGCCAAGGGGCCGAAGCTTCCTCTGGACTACCAGGTCAACTCGACCCGTCACTTCATGCGCGAACTGAACCGCCTCGGCGTGACAGGCGTGATCGATGCGGGCGGGGGCTTCCAAAACTATCCGGACGACTACGAGGTCATCCAGAAGCTCTCCGATGAGAACCAGATGACGGTGCGTCTGGCCTACAACCTCTTCACCCAGAAGCCCAAGGAAGAGAAACAGGACTTCCTGAACTGGACGCAATCGGTCAAATACAAGCAGGGCAACGACTACTTCCGTCACAACGGTGCCGGCGAGATGCTCGTCTTCTCGGCTGCCGACTTCGAGGACTTCCGCCAGCCCCGTCCGGAAATGGCTCCGGAAATGGAAGGCGAGCTGGAAGAGGTCGTCCGGGTTCTGGTCGAGAACCGCTGGCCCTGGCGTCTCCACGCCACCTATGACGAGACCATCTCCCGCGCCCTCGATGTGTTCGAGAAGGTCGACAAGGACATTCCGCTCGAAGGACTGAACTGGTTCTTCGACCATGCCGAAACCATCTCGGATCGCTCGATCGACCGAATCGCCGCACTCGGTGGCGGCATCGCCACGCAGCACCGGATGGCCTATCAGGGCGAATATTTCGTTGAGCGCTACGGCCACGGAGTGGCGGAAGCCACTCCGCCGATCAAGCGCATGCTCGACAAGGGCGTGAATGTCTCGGCAGGTACGGATGCCACCCGCGTCGCCTCCTACAATCCGTGGGTCTCGCTCTCCTGGATGGTGACCGGCAAGACAGTCGGCGGAATGCAGCTCTACCCGCGTGCCAACTGCCTCGATCGCGAGACGGCGCTGCGCATGTGGACCGAAAAGGTCACATGGTTCTCGAACGAAGAGGGCAAGAAGGGCCGCATCGAGAAGGGCCAGTTCGCCGACCTGGTGGTTCCGGACAAGGACTTCTTCTCCTGCGCCGAGGACGAAATTTCGTTCCTCGTGTCGGAACTGACCATAGTCGGCGGCAAGATCGTCTACGGCGCGGGCGACTTCAAGACGCTCGACGAGAACGACATCCCGCCTGCTATGCCCGACTGGTCTCCCGTCCGCAAGTTCGGCGGTTACGCGGCCTGGGGCGAACCGGAAGGGGCGGGCGCTCGCTCATTGCGCCGCACGGCGATCTCCACATGCGGATGCGCCAGCGATTGCGGCGTGCACGGCCATGACCATGCCGGGGCTTGGACCTCCAAGCTTCCGATCGCCGACCTCAAGGGATTCTTCGGCGCACTCGGCTGCTCCTGCTGGGCGGTCTAAACTCAGCTTTGCGCTCGGGTGGCCACGCCACCGCCGAACGACCGTCCGATAATTTCAAAAACCGCAATTAAATTGAAACGATTGCTGCTATTGTTGGCAAGGCGGTAAACCAGCCATATCGCTCCATCAAACGTAGCCACTGCATGACTTGGGCAGAGCAGCGGCTTCGGCCGCCCAGCCCATTATGCCGCCACGCGCAATGAACTCGAAACAATTGATGCAATTGTTGAAGCTAGCATCTGGCGTCAAAACTAGAGGCACGTCGGGGCACCTAACAGAAATAGAGGTCAAGAAATGAAGCTTCCCTCCCTTCCTACCCTTCTGAGTTTCAATGGCGGCTACGTTGATACGCTCGGCTTCCTGGCTCTTTCAGGGCTTTTTACTGCACATGTTACAGGCAACTTCGTGACCTTGGGCGCAACGATGGCGCATGGCCTTGGCGGGGCCTTGTCGAAGGTGCTGGTCCTTCCGATGTTCTGCCTGGTCGTCTTCGCGTCCCGGCTGGTGTGCCTGAAACTTCAAGGCCGGAATCGCTTCCCAGTCCGGCCCATGCTGGTCGTTAAATTGATCCTGCTCGCCGCGGTAGCGGTCATTGCCATTGTTTATGGTCCATTCCACGGCGACGAGAATGGCGTTACGTTCGCAGTTGCGATGACACTGGTGTCGGCAATGGCCATACAGAACGGTCTTCACCGGTCCCATCTGTCGAAGGCGCCGCCGACCACCCTGATGACGGGTACGACGACACAGATCATGCTCGATCTTGCCGATATCCTTGCCAACTCGAAAGCCCAGGAAATCACCGTCGCAAAAGCACGGGTGAAAAAGATGGCCACCGCTGTCCTGACGTTTGCCGTCGGATGCGGTGCCGGAGCGGCCAGCTACGTGTTCATCCCTGTGGCCGCCTTTAGCCTGCCAGCCATCATCGCCGGCGTTGCTCTCTTCGCCAGCACGTCAGGTGCCGAACCCAATTGACAGAATCTGGACGACAGGGCTTTTCAGTTTATTATAGAGGATAGTGAGATGGACATTGGTAGTGAAGCGAGCGGTCTCGCCAACCTGATCGCTCCCGTGTTGAAGCCGCTTGCAACCGGACTCGAATTTTTCGGGGTCGGCGTAATCCTGATCGGCGTGGCCGTGGCGACGGCTGGATACGTCCGGGATCTGCTCTCGTCCGGACAACGCGATGCCTATGAGCGCTATCGCGCCAATCTCGGGCGGGGGATATTGCTTGGGCTCGAAATCCTGATAGGGGCGGATATCATCGCCACTATCATTGCTCCTCTGACTTGGGAAAGCGTCGGCCTTCTCGGGCTCATCGTCCTCATTCGAACTTTCCTGAGCTTTTCGCTCGAGGCCGAGATCGATGGTCAGTGGCCGTGGTCGAGGAATGCCCAGCGTGGGATATTCTGAATTAATTTTCAACGCAGCACAGCGCACCGCAATCTTTATTACTTGCGAAAAAAGTAGCGACACGATCAAATAAATCGACGGAAATCGCGCAGCCGAGCATGGAGCAACGACATCGAGTCAGGATTGGCGTCTCCGGAGCCTCAAAATGAACGGTGGTTAGGGCACAAGGGAGCATGGATCCAAAATTATGGGTGCCAGTCCAAGAATGCGTGACCACAGTCCAAAATTATCTGGCGACGCTCAGCATTACTAAATAGCCGTGTGAGTTCATGTTGAAGCGCGACTTGCGGGGTCGGCCAAACTAACCAGCATAACGAATCTGCGCGAGCAGTTTCTTTCGAAAGACCTCTGCCGGCGTTCGATAGCCAAG
>NZ_LYPL01000018.1 GCF_001662075.1 Rhizobium bangladeshense | reverse complement strand
CGGTGTTGCTCCTCTTTCGTGTCCGGGATTGTCGCCAAACATCCGAATACGAGTAGAATCAACACCGTGCGCCATGTCCACCAAATTTAAACCGGACAGCAGTGGCACAAGGCCGAGGATGACGCCGGATAGAGAGCGAGGGGCTCCATCAGCTCGTTCCGGGCGCCAGATCCAGCGCTTTATGGAGGCACTTCGCGTCTAAGCAGGCGGCAGCCGCACAGTCACCACCAGACCGCCGCCCTCAGCATCGCCGAGCGACACCGAACCGCCGGCCCCTTCGACGACCTCGCGGACAATCGCAAGCCCGAGGCCACTCCCCTCGCTTTGAGTCCCCATGATCCGGTAGAAGCGTTCGAAGACCTGTTCGCGCTCGCCTTGGGGAATGCCCGGCCCGCTGTCCTCGACGATCACGACGGCGCTTCCGTCCGCCTGCCCGACCGAGACGGTCACCCGTCCATCCCGATCGCTGTAGCGGATGGCGTTGTCGATGAGGTTGACCAGCATTTCGCGCAGCATCGTGCCGTCGCCCTCGACGATGACGGGGCGGTCCGCTTCCAGCCCGACGTCGATATTGCGCTTTAACGCCTCTTCGGCGTGCGCTTCCAATATTTCGCGGGCGGCCTTGCTGAGATCCGTCACGTCGTTGCGCTGGCGCCGGCTCCCAGGCTCGGCCCGCGACAGGGTGAGAAGCTGGCCGGCGAGGCGGGAAATCTGCCCGGTGCTGGTGCGAAGCGCGGCGAGCGCCTCGTCGCGGCGAACCGCATCGTCTTCTCGGGCCGCCACGCTGGCCTGCGTCGAAATCAGCGCGAGCGGCGTTCTGAGCTGATGCGCCGCATTCGATACGAACCGCCGCTGCGCGGCCATCTGGCTCTGCACCCGCTCCATATGGTCGTTCAGCGCATCGACGAGCGGGCGCAGTTCGCTCTGCACCATCTCGGGCGCCAGCGGATCGAGACGATTTCGGCCGCGCTGGCGCACTGCATCCCGCAGTCTCAGGGCCGGCGCCAGGCCGCGTTGAAGGCCGAGGATGGTGACAAGGCTTGCGACGAAGACGAGCACGAATTGCTTGGAAAAATCCGAAAGCCACAGCTGCCGCCGCATCGCAAACTGGCTGTTATGCGTCACCGCGACGGTCACCGAGATCGTGCCGTCCTCGGGAAGCCCGACGACGGGATGGTCGAGCATCAGGACGCGGACGTCCGCGCCGTGGAAGGCGCGATCCTCGCCGACGCGCTGGGCTCTTGGCAGCGGCAGGTCGGGAAAGCCGCTCACCAGATTGCCCCACACGGTGATGACTTGGTAAAAGACGCGGTCGCCGAACCCCGTATCGAACATCTCGAGTGCGGCAGGCGGCACATCGACCTGAACATTGCCGCCCTCATCGACGCGCACCGCCTCAGCGATCACCCGGGCAGAGGCCAGAAGCGTGCGATCCGTCACCAGTTTTGCCGTGGCGTCCGCCGTCCAGAAGCTGTCGTAAAGGTTGAAGCCGATCGCGCCGAACAGCGTCAGCAGCACGAGGGACAGCAATTGCACCCTGAGGCTCTGGCTGAGCCGGCCAAGGGCGGCGCCGCCCTTGCTGAAGACGCTACTGAACATGTCTGAGGAGATAGCCGAGGCCGCGCAATGTCGCGATCTGCACGGAGCTGACCTCGAGCTTCTTACGAAGCCGGTGGACATAGATTTCGATGGCGCTCGGATCCGCTTCGTCGTCAAAACCGAAGACGCTTTCGGAAAGCGCGGCCTTCGAGACTGTATTGCCCACCTTCATGACCAGTTGCTCGAGAACGGCATATTCGCGCGGCGTCAATTGCAGCAGCTCGCCTTCGACGAAGAACTGCCTTGTCCCGCCGGAAAAGCGCAGGTTTCCGACCGTGATCTCCGATGATGCCCGGTCCTGCCCGCGGCGCACCACCGCGCGGATCCTGGCTTCGAGTTCGGCGATTTCGAAGGGCTTGGCGAGATAATCGTCGGCGCCGCTGTCGAGCCCCGCCACCCGGCCGTCCAGGCTCGCATTGGCAGTCAGGATGATGATCGGGAGCTTGTTGCCTGATTGTCTCAGCCGCTTCAAAAGCGTCAATCCATCAAGCTTCGGCAGCGAAAGGTCGAGGATCATCGCCGAATATTCCGCCACCTTGAGCAGATGCTCCGCGTCCTCCCCGTCATAGGCAATGTCGATCGTATATTGCGCCTGCCGCAGGGCTTTGCCCAGCCAGGCCGCCAGATCCTTGTTGTCCTCCACCACAAGCAGTCGCATGCGATCTCCTTAGCACGTGCGGATGGGAATGCGGAAGCGACCCGTTGCCACCGCTGACGAACACCCAAATTCAAAGCGGATCAGGAGAGGCTCACATCCAAGCCGCCAAACGGCAATGGGTGCCTATATGGCGAGGGTCGTATTGCCCTGTACCATTTCCAGCCGGGCTTGCCAAAAATCCGGCATGGGCTCTGCCTTGGTCATCCGCAACAGCGCCTGTGCGGCCTTCTCTCCGATTTCCGTGCGGGGCACATCGATTGTGGTGAGCCGCGTTCGGACCGCATTGGCGAGCGAAGTGCCGTTGAAGCCGACCACGGAAATCCGCTCCGGCACCGGAAGCCCTGCTTGGTGCAGATAGGAAAGCCCGCCCAGCGCCATAGCGTCGTTGAGGAAATGGATGCCATCGATTTCAGGATGCATCCGCATGAGTTGCTCCGTCAGGAAGCGTCCGGTAACTGCTTGCCGCGGCTTGTCCTCGCAGGTCACGCTGACGAGGTCGATGTCGGCGGCGACAAGCGATGATTTCAACGCGATATGACGCCGGCGGGCGTTGAGGTCCTTGTCGAGTTCGGCGCCCACATAGGCAATGCGCCTCAGGCCGCGATCGAAGAAATGTTTGGCAACCAGGCGCCCCGCCTCCTCATGCGATGGACCGGCACTGAAATCCAGCGCATTCCTGTCGCAATCCCAAAGCTGGATTGCCGGGCAATTCCGTCGCGCCAGAAGCGCTTCCGCATCAGCACTCCTGGCCATGCCGCCGTTCAGCAAGAGCCCGGCTGGCTGGAACGACAGCATTGCCCGGATCAGGTCCGCTTCGACGGTGGGATCAAATTGCGACTCTCCGATGAATGTCTGGAACCCGCTTGGCCTGAGCATGGCGTTGACCCCGCTGAGGACTTCCGCATAAACGATGTCGCTGATCGAGGGGATGATGACCGCCACGATCCGGCTTCTGCGGGAACTCAATGTACCGGCGAGGCTGTTGGGCAGGTATCCAAGCTCTTGCGCCGCCTGCCTCACCCTCTGCCGTGTTTCCTCCGAAATGTTGCCTACCTCCCGCAACACCTTCGAGACAGTCATTTTGCTCACCCCCGCCTTGGCGGCCACTTCGGCTAGTGTGACGGTCTTGGGGCGCTCTGAAGCCACGATTTTCTCCCGCTCTTGGATGCTCATGAATTCGCTTGACGCAGCATTATGTTATCGATAACTTTACGCAAGGTTAGCGATAACCTTAAAGCTGGCAGCACGCTATCTCAAGCCGTCCGATCGGCGCGATGGAGGCTCTTATGCTGGCGTTGGGAGGTCCGGCACACGGGGTTCGCAAGGAGAAGCGAGCGGAAAGCGTGACCGTTTGAAATCATCCAGAGGAGGAAGATCAATGAAGTTTTCAAATAGCATCCGAACCGCACTCGCCGCGATAAGCATCGTCGCGGCCGGCTTGGCGTCTGCTGTCGAGGCGAATGCCGTCACGCTGAACGATATCATCTCGCGCGGCACCGTCCGTATCGGCGTGCTGACCGGCGCGCCGCCCATGGGAATGGTCGATGAAAAGGGTAACCCCACCGGCTACGATGTCGATGTCGCGAACCTGATCGGGGGCTATTTATCGCTGCCGGTCGAGCTTGTGCCGTTAACGCCGCCGGCCCGCATTCCTGCCTTGCAGACCGGTAAGGTCGATTTCCTCGTCGCCACCCTGGCGCCGACGGGAGAGCGTGCCAAGACGGTGATGTTTACCCAGCCCTACAGCGCCTTCAACATGGACATTATCTCCGGTCCGGACCAGAAATTTGCCAAGCTTGCCGATCTCGAAGGCAAGCGCGTCGCAGCCAACCGGGGTTCGTCGCAGGAAACGGCGCTCCGCAAGGCTGCGATTCCAGGTCTGGAAATCGTCGTTTACGAAGATGATTCCACAAGCGCGCAGGCGCTGATCGCCGGCCAGGTTGATGCCGTCGCGCTGCCCTCGACGGTTGGCGATGCGATAATCAAGCAGCGCCCGGATGCCGGCTTGCAAGTCGGCTTCACTTTCTTCCAGCAGGGAAACTCGATGGCCACCAAGCTGGACGATTTCGAACTGCGTCAATGGCTTAACACCGCTATCTATCTGATGAAGATCTCAGGCGATCTCGACAAGATTGCGACCAAGTGGACCGGTCGGCCGATGCCGACGCTGCCGACGTTCTGACCGCAGTTCTGATCCGCCGGCCACTTCTCCGGCGGATTTCCCATAACCACGGAGTCTTCATGTCCTACACATTTCAGTTCGGCGTGCTGGCCCAATACCAGGAGCAGATCTTCCGCGGTATCTGGCTGACGATCAAACTGTCGGTGCTGTCGATCATTCTCGGCTGCGCTGCCGGCATCGCGCTTGCCTCGGTACGCTCCATCTGGGGCGGTGTGGTCCGCCTTCTGGTCGATGCCTATGTCGAGATCATCCGCAATACGCCCTTCCTGGTCCAGCTGTTCATCGTTTATTTCGGCCTGCCGGGCCTCGGCCTGCGCGTCGGCGCCGATACGGCCGCGCTGATCGGGATGACAATCAACCTTGCCGCCTATTCAACGGAGATCATTCGGGCCGGCATCGAGGCAATCCACAGGTCGCAGATCGAGGCCGGCGAGGCCTTGGGGCTCACGCGGTTCCAAATCTATCGCCATGTCATCATCGTGCCGGCGATCGCCAAAGTCTATCCGGCGCTGTGCAGCCAATTCGTGCTGATGATGCTGGCCTCCAGTATTTGCTCAGCCATATCGACCCAGGAACTCGCCGCCTCGGCTGCCTTCATCGAATCGCAGACCTATCGGTCCTTCGAAATCTATATCGCCGTCACGCTGATCTACCTTGGCTTGGCGCTGGCACTGCGTGCCGCTCTTGCCCTGATTGGCATGCGGCTTTTCGGTCGCCGTGTCGGCCGGCAAGCGATGACGGCACTCCCGGAGGTGCAGGCATGACCCTCACCACCTTTGGTCCCGATCAGTTCGGCTTTCTTCTTCTATCGCTGCAATGGACGCTTCTGCTGACGGTTATCGCGCTGATCGGCGGCGGTCTGCTGGGCTTTACCGTTGCGCTGGCCCGTACGGCACAGCCGAAACCCGTGCGAATTGCGGCAGCCACCTATATCCAGATCATCCAGGGCATTCCGGTGCTGATGATACTGTTCCTGTCTTACTACGGTCTAAGCCTCGCCGGCTTGGAACTGCCGCCCCTCTTCGCCGCAGGAGCGTCTATGACGATCTACGCCTCCGGCTATCTTGCGGAAATCTGGCGAGGCTGCATCCAGGCAGTTCCGAAGCAGCAATGGGAGGCTTCGGAGTCCCTCGCCATGACCAGATTGCAGCAATACCGCTATGTGGTCCTGCCGCAAGCGATGCGCATCTCCTTGCCGCCGACAGTCGGTTTTGCCGTCCAAGTGGTGAAGAACACCTCGATCGCCTCGATCATCGGCTTCGTCGAGCTTGCCCGGGCGGGGCAGCTCATCAACAACGCGACGTTCCAGCCATTCCGCGTCTTCCTCGTGGTCGCCGGGCTTTATTTCGTCGTCTGTTACCCATTGTCCCAGCTCTCGCGCTTGCTGGAAAGGAGGCTTCATGCCGGAAGTAGTCGTTGAAAACGTCCATAAGAGCTTTGGTTCTCTCGAAGTCCTCAAGGGAGTATCTCTGACGGTGGGCCGCGGGGAAGTCTTTGCGCTGATCGGTCGATCGGGCTCGGGCAAGAGCACGCTTCTGCGTTGCATGAACGGCCTGGAAAAGATCAATTCCGGCCGCATCGAAATTGCCGGCCATACACTTGGACAAGACGCAAAGGCGCTTCGCCAGCTCCGCACCGATGTCGGCATCGTCTTCCAGAGCTACAATCTCTTTCCACATTTGACGGTGGGCGAGAACATCATGCTGGCGCCGAGAATCGTCAAGGACGTTGCAAAGGTGAAGGCCCGCGAGGTTGCCTACGAGGTACTTAAGCTCGTCGGCTTGTCGGAAAAGTTCGACTCCTACCCGGACCAGCTTTCAGGCGGCCAGCAGCAACGCGTCGCCATCGCCCGCTCGCTTGCGATGCGGCCGAAGGTCATGCTCTTCGACGAGGTGACATCAGCGCTCGATCCAGAACTCACCGAAGAAGTGCTCACGGTGATGGAACAGCTCGCCCGCGATGGTATGACCATGATCCTCGTGACCCATGAAATGGCTTTTGCCCGGCGTGTCGCTACGCAGACGATCTTCATGCACAAGGGAAAAATCTGGGAACAGGGACCGTCTGCAATGCTCTTCGGCGATCCACAGACGCCGGAACTCCGGCAGTTCGTGAAATCCGACGTCAAATAACGGATTTTGCGCCTTGTCGTGGGTGTTGATCCCGACCCGAGACAGTCGCAGCGATGATCTGGCTCAGATGAATTTCGATTCGTTTTAGGCGTGCTTGTCAGCTGCGGTAATGGCGGCGAGGTTGCGATCTCCGGCGCCCGGGGCCTCGGTTCCCCAGATTTCGATCTGCGTCAGCGCCGGAAAGGGCGAGACATCCTCGGCCTTAATCAGGCCATGCAGCTCGATCCATTCGACGACGCAGGCCTCAATCGCAAAGCCCTGCGCGGCGCCCGATTTGACCAGCGGGAAGGTAAAAGTTTCGCCGCTCGAGAAGGTGACGCTCGCCTCTTCCCACCAGGAATCATGCGGAAAATCGGCACGGAGGTAGAAGACGATCTCGTCGATCCGGACGGGCCTACCGAACTCCACCGTCAGCGCGGCTTCGGGGTCGCGATTGATGCCCCAACTCGTATAGGGCCAGAATCCGTGATTATCGTTGGCCTTTTCCCCGTCGATCGCGTTGCGCGCGGCGAAGACCGCTTCGCCGCGGGTCTCGACATTGGCCCGCGCATGCGGGAAGAGCGCCCGATTGGCGTGGTCGTCCCAGGGGTTCAAAGCGAGATTGCGCCGCTGGGCGAGTTCGTCGGGCCGCGCCTTTCTCGCCGAAAGCCGGTGGATGTCCCCCTTGAAGGCATTTGGCGAATAGGACTTGCGCTTATCGCCGAAAGGCACGGCGAGCGAGTAAGCGCTTTCCTTGATGTAGACAAAACCGGGGTGGATCGCGCTGTCCAAGGCGAGAAAGAGATGCCCGGGTTCGGAAGCTTCGACGACGACGCAGTCGCCCTCGCGATAATCCTGGCGATAGACGAGAAAGGTCTCGTCCCGCCCGGTGGTGCTTGCCCGCACGAACCCATCGGCATCCACGATCTTCAGCGTCAATTCCATGCTCGACCTCCGGAGGACATCATGCTCTAACTCTCTAATTTATCTGCAACATCAGGCGCTTGTCGGCGAGCGGCACACGCAGCCGGTAGAGCCTCTCGGGCCAGGCCGATCTCAGCCTGATGTCATTGACCTCGATCTCATCGACTTCGATTTCGCCGGCGCCCTCGACAAAAATGCTGCCGAGATCGGCGAGATCTATTCTGTCGGAGATGATGGTCGGCGCGAGGCACGTCATCAGCGACAGCACAGCCGGCCGGTCGCCGTCATGGGTATCGACGATCTCGACATGGCGCCCCCGCAGCAGGGAGACCGTGCGGCGATAGCTGCGCAGTTGCGCTTCCTCGGGATAGGCGCCTGCAATATCGAGGGATATGCGCGCGCACTCCTCGCCGAATTCGACCTCGACATCCCTGGCAGCGTAGGCTTCGCCAGCGGACTGCATGATGCCGGAGAAAGTCGGCAGGTTGTGATAGGCCGACTGCATCGTCCAGATCTCGTAGCGCCGCTGCGAGAAGGTCTTGGCGGTATAGGTCTCGACGCCGACGTCGATCAGGAATGGGCGTCCGTTCTTGTAGAGCGTCATGCTGCCGACATCGTTGTGATTGTGGCCCTCGCCATTGTTGCCGCCCTTGACGGCAAGCGAAAACTGCCCGTCGCGGGCGACGAACAAGCCGATGCCGGGATAGAAGATATCCCGCGCGGACACAGGATTCGCCTCGACCTTCGGAATTGCCGGCCCGGTCAGCAGCTCCTGCACGCGATACCAGAGGTTCCATTCCCCCGGCAGGTGCGGGCTCTCGGCTGCCGCCCGGTCGGTTGCGGCGAAGGCCGCGAGCATTTCGGAGCCGACCGCCTTGCCGAACAGATATTCGCGCGCGCTGCAGGGTTCGACCACGGCGGAGGAATCCGCGAAGTTGAAATAATGGCGGCCGGCCACATGCATCTGGGCGATATAGTCGGCCATGTTGCGGATCTTCGGCTGCCGCCAGATCCCCTCGAACAGGCCGGGCGCAACGCGATTGATCACGGTCAGCGCGCCATGCAGGCAAAGTGCGGCATGGCGGTAATAGACTACGCCCTCCTCGCAGGCGCCGTCCTCGGCATAATCCTTCAGGAAGGCATCGAGGCTGCCGAGCGCCTTTTCGATGACGGCGCGGCGCGTCGGCTGATCGGTCGTCAGCGAGAAGGTGGCCAGCAGGACGTTCTGGGTGATCCAGGCGGTCCAGTTGTTCATCCGCTCGTCGCCGTCACCCATCCACCAGAAATGCCGGCCGCGATAGGGCGTCAGGATACGGGCCTCGATCTCGCGTTTCACACGCGCGGCAATCTCCGGGCTGATGCCGTCTAACGCATCGCCGAACAATGCAACGATCGTTGCCAGAAGGGCTGCCGTTTCGGCCGCGAAGAGATCGACGACCGGCTGCGAAGTATCGGGCAGCGGCAGACGAGGACCGCCGCGCCCATAGGCATTATGCGCCGGAAGCTGCCAACCGCTTTCCTCCGCGATCAGGAAAACGCCGTCGACGATTCGGGGCAGGAATCGCCCGTTCCCATCGACGAGTTCACCCAGCACCAGATCGTTGAGCATCCGCCGCCGCGTGAAATAAAGCTCCTCGAAGCGCGAGCGATTGCCGGTCGCCGTGTAATCCCGGTAATCCGAGGCCTTGATTAAAGGCCATGCGCCCGCAAGCGCGGCCTCGGCGTCGCGGACGACCACGTCCTGCACGGCCTGCGGCACCGCTTTCCAACTCTCGCGATCGGAGTAGACGGCTCCCGGCGTGAAATCGCCGAGGATGTCCGGCAAAGCGCCTGAAATCTCGCTGAACATGTCCCTCCCCGCACCGGAAAAGCATCGACGGGCCCCTGGCCTTCAGTCCCACCTATCATATGTTTTTGGCGCCCGCCATAAAATTTGTATGATCTATTCAGAACTTGTTTGACCAATACCGGAGATGTGCTATGTCCTTGGCAGGAGGAAGAACAGGCGGCGCCCATCCGCCCGAACGGCTCTGGATTTAGATTAGGGAAACCCAGAAGCCGCCAGCTGCAGAATGCCGACCAGGAGGAAGCATCGGTGTCCATATCGAATTCGGTGATCGCGACGGATGGCGCCCCGGCAACGCCACGCCGAAAGGTTGCGGCTCTATCCAAGCGCCAGCGCAAGATCCGCAGCGCGATGGTCGCCTATTCCTTCATCGCGCCGAATTTCATCGGTTTTGCCGTCTTCACGCTCGGCCCGATCCTCTTCGCCTTCGCCCTCGCCTTCATGCATTGGGACGGCTCGAATGCGATTACATTCGCCGGGCTGGATAATTTCTGGCGGCTATTCGACGACAAGGCCTTCGTCGCCGCCTTCTGGAACACGATCATCTATACGGTCGCCTCGGTGCCGGCGACGCTGCTCTGTGCGCTCGGCCTCGCCGTCCTCCTCAACCAGAAGATCGCGGGACGGAATTTCTTCCGCACGGCGATGTTCTTTCCTTATGTCGCCTCGCTGGTCGCGGTCGCCGTCGTCTGGAACATGATCTTCAATCCCGAGATGGGACCGGTGAACATGATCCTCTACACGCTCGGCCTCGACCCGAAGAATATGCCGGGATGGGCGGCCGACCGCCACTGGGCGATGGTGACGGTGATCCTCTTCGGCATCTGGAAGAACATGGGCTATTACATGGTCATCTACCTGGCCGGCCTGCAGGGCATCAATTCCGAACTCTATGAGGCCGCCGATCTCGACGGCGCCAATTCCTGGCAGAAATTCATCCATGTCACCGTGCCGCAGCTCGGGCCGACCACTTTCTTCGTCACCGTCATGCTGACGATCCAGTCCTTCAAGGTGTTCGACCAGATCTTCATGATCACCCAGGGCGGCCCCGGCACTTCGACGCTCGTCCTTGTCTACCACATCTATAACGAGGCCTTCATTTCCTGGGATCTCGGCTATTCCAGCATGATTTCGCTGGTGCTGTTCTTCCTCGTACTCGCGGTCACGATCTTCCAGTTCCGTCGCCAGAGGGAGGACGAGGCATGAGGATCGCCGGGCGCAAGATCACCGTCAAAACGGTCCTCCTCTATGTCATCGTCATCACGGTGACGGTTGTCATGCTAATGCCCTTTGCCTGGATGCTCTCGGCATCGCTGAAGCTCAGCCGCGACGTTTTCGCCTTCCCGATCGAATGGATACCGTCGCAGCCGCAATGGCAGAACTACGTCGACATCTGGACGAAGATCCCGCTTGCCCTTTTCATCTACAACACCTCGAAGCTGACGATCATCGTCACGCTGCTGCAGCTACTCACCTCCAGCTTTGCCGCCTACGCCTTCGCCAAGCTGAATTTCCCTTATAAGAACACGCTGTTCCTCGGCTATATCGCCACCATCGCCATGCCCTGGCAGGTTTATATGGTGCCGCAATTCCTGCTGATGCGCGAGTTCGGCCTCAACAACACGCATCTGGCACTGATCTGCCTGCAGGCCTTCACTGCCTTCGGCGTTTTCCTGATGCGGCAGTTCTACATGTCGATCCCGACCGAGCTTTGCGAGGCTGCCCGCATCGACGGCATGAACGAATATCAGATCTGGGCGCGCATCATGCTGCCGCTCTCCAAACCCGCACTCTCGACACTGACGATTTTCACCTTCGTCAGCACCTGGAACGATTTCCTCGGCCCGATGATCTATCTCACCAAGACCGAGCTGAAGACCGTCCAGATCGGCCTGCGCATGTTCATCTCGCAATATTCGGCCGAATACGGGCTGATCATGGCAGCCTCCGTCGTCGCCCTCGTGCCCGTTCTCATCGTCTTCCTCGCTCTGCAGCGCTTCTTTGTCGAGGGCATCGCCTCGACGGGACTGAAGGGTTAAAGCCATGAATGCCGTTTCAACAGTCGCCCCGCAGCCGATCACCGATAAGGAAGTGAACGCCGCGCTCGATCTTGCCGTCGAGCAGGTCAGGCGCAACCTTCCTCGGTTTACTTACGCTGCGCAGAACCATTCGAGCGTCAACAACTTCTATCCCGCCGTTGCCAACAACCAATGGACGGCCGGCTTCTGGCCGGGAGAAATATGGCTCGCCTTCGAACATAGCGGCGATCCCATTTTCCGGCATGCCGCGCAGATCCAGGTCCAGTCCTTCCTGCATCGGATCGTCAACCGCATCGAGACCGATCATCATGATATGGGCTTTCTCTATTCGCCCTCCTGCATCGCCGCCTGGAAGCTCGTCGGGGACGAGGACGGCCGCAAAGCCGCGATCCTGGCCGCCGACCAGCTGATCGAGCGCTTCCAGCCGATCGGTCAGTTCATCCAGGCCTGGGGTCGCAAGGGCAAGGCGGAAGAATACCGCTACATCATCGACTGCCTGTTGAACCTGCCGCTCCTTTACTGGGCAAGCAGCGAGACAGGCGACCCGAAATACCGCGAGATCGCGCTCACCCACGCTCGCACGACGTTGGCCCATTCGGTGCGTCCGGACGATTCCACCTATCACACTTTCTACATGGACCCGGTCACCGGCGCGCCGGTGCGCGGCGCCACCAAGCAGGGCTACCGGGACGACAGCGCCTGGGCGCGCGGGCAGGCCTGGGGCATCGCGGGCATGGCGATCTCCTATCGCTATGAGCGGATCGAGGAATATCGCCAGACCTTCGACCGGCTGCTCGCCTTCTATCTCAACCGGCTGCCGGCCGACATGGTGCCCTATTGGGATCTCGTCTTTTCCGATGACGACGGCGAGCCGCGCGACAGCTCGTCCGCCTCGATCACCGCCTGCGGCCTGCTTGAGATGGCCGATCTCGTCGATGCCGATACAGCCGAGCGCTACCGCATGCTGGCGCGGCGAATGGTGAAGAGCCTTGCCGATCACTATGCGGTCAGGGATCCCACCGTTTCCAACGGCCTGGTGCTGCACGCCACCTATTCGAAGAAATCGCCGTTCAACACCTGCCGCGGCGAGGGCGTCGATGAGTGCGTCTCCTGGGGAGATTATTATTACATGGAAGCTTTGACGCGCCTTTCGCGCCGCTGGTCTTCCTATTGGTGAGGTCAGGAGAACCCGATGGCCAGCATTTCGCTTAAAGAGCTGAACAAATCCTACGGCGCGCTCACCGTCGTCCACGATATCGATCTTGAGATCGCCGATAAGGAATTCATCATCCTGGTCGGCCCCTCCGGCTGCGGCAAATCCACGACGCTCAGGATGATCGCCGGGCTTGAGGAGATTTCCGGCGGCGAACTCCGGATCGGCGGCGACGTCATGAACGACGTCCCCTCCAAGGACCGCGACATCGCCATGGTCTTCCAGAACTATGCGCTCTACCCGCATATGACCGTCTACAAGAACATGGCCTTCGGCCTGCAACTGCGCAAAGTCTCGCGCGATTTCATCGATAAGCAGGTGCAGGATGCCGCCAAGATCCTCGACATCACCCATCTCCTGAACCGCAAGCCGAAAGCGCTTTCGGGCGGGCAGCGCCAGCGCGTCGCGCTCGGCCGCGCCATGGTGCGCAACCCGGCCGTCTTCCTGCTCGACGAGCCGCTTTCCAATCTCGACGCCAAGCTGCGCGGCACAATGCGCTCAGAAATCACCAAGCTGCACAAGCGCCTCAACGCCACCTTCATCTACGTCACCCACGACCAGGTGGAAGCCATGACGATGGCCGATCGCATCGTCGTCATGAAAGACGGCCATATCCAGCAGGTCGACACGCCGCAGAACCTCTACGACCGTCCCGTCAACATGTTCGTCGCCGGCTTCATCGGCGCGCCGCAGATGAACATGCTGCCCTCGACCATCCTGCGCCGGGGCGATGGCTACGTCGCGGTCTTCGACGGCCGGGAACTGCCGCTGCCCGCCCATTTCGACAAGAGCAGGATCGCACCCTATGAGGGCCGCGAACTGGTGCTCGGCATCCGCCCGGAGAATTTCCACGAACTGCCGCCGGCCGATATTCCGCCTGAGAATCTGGCGTCCCTCAAGGCGGTGGTGGAGCTTGCCGAGCCCATGGGCTCGGAAGTGCACCTGAACATGGTGGCAGGCGGGCGCAATCTCATCGCCCGCGTCTCGCCGCGCTTCCGGCCTGGCATCGGCGAAGAGGCGACACTGGTCGCCGACATGAGCAATGCGCAGCTGTTCGACAAGGAAACGGAACGCTCGATTCTTTACTGAGGCGCCTGCGGGAGACGGCCATGCAGTGGTTGCGGGACATGTGGACGAAGGAGGGGCCGGGCATTCCGAAGGATGCGCCTGCAAAGACCGGCCTTGCGCTCTTCGCCGACATCCTCGCCCGCGAATGGTGGGAGATGGTCAAGCTGAACATCCTGTTCCTGCTGGCCTCGCTCCTTGTGGTGACGTTGCCGGCAGCGCTCGTCGCCATGGCCCGCGTCTCGGTCGCCTTCGTCGAAGACCGCAACACTTATCTGCTGAGGGACTTCACGGAAGCATTCCGGCGATATTTCCTGCGCGCCACCGCCTGGGGCCTCGCCTTGGCGGGCGTGCTTGCAATCGGCGTCCACGCGATCGTCACCTATGCCGCCGGCGCGCGTGATAATCTGATGCTGGCTGCACCGCTCGCGATCGCCCTCGTCGCGACCGCTTTCCTCGCCGTCACCGCCTGCCACCTCATCGCGCTGATGGTGATGCGCGATCTACCGGCTCTGCGGCTGCTGCGCCTCGCCGCGCTCGCCTCCGTCGTCCGTCCGCTTCCGGCGCTTGCCGCACTCGCCTTCAACGCCGCGCTGTGGCTCGCGCATATCCTCTTCTATCCGGTTTCCGTCTTCATGCCGGCGACCTTCAATTTTTCACTCGGAATGTTCGCCGTCGCATTCGGCGTCCATCGGACGGCGGTGATGGTTCTGGACTTGCCCCCGCACCGTAAACCGCATGCACCAAACGCTTCATGAAACAACTGATCCAGAGACGATCCAGGGAAGGAGAACAGGAATGTATATGGATAAATTCGGGAGGACGATGAAACTCGCCGTGGCGGGTTTCACCTTGGCCGCAACGACGGCAGGCGCTGCACTTGCCGAGGACGCGGTGACGCTCAAATGGGCGTTGTGGGACTGGGACAAGACAGCCTATTACAAGCCGCTGATCGAAGCCTACCAGGCCAAACACCCCAACGTGAAGTTCGAGCCGATGGACCTCGGCTCGCAGGACTATCAGCAGATGATCTCGACGCAGTTGACCGGCGGTTCGAAAGACATCGACATCGTCACCGTCAAGGACGTGCCGGGCTACACCAACCTGGTCCGCGCCGGCAACATCGCCGATCTCAGCGGCTTCGTGAAAGATCAGAAGATCGATCCCGCGCCCTATGGCGGCCTGATCGAAGAACTGACCATCGACGGCAAGATCTATTCGATACCGTTCCGGTCCGACTTCTGGGTCGTCTATTACAACAAGGACATTTTCGATAAGGCCGGCGTGCCCTATCCCACGAATGACATGACCTGGGCACAGTTCGACGAAACTGCCGAAAAGCTTGCCGGCGGCATGGGCACCAACAAGACCTATGGCGCGCTGCTGCATACCTGGCGCTCCACCGTCCAGCTGCCCGGCATTCTCGACGGACAACACACGCTGGTCGATGGCGATTACGCTTTCCTCAAGCCTTGGTACGAAAGAGCGCTGACCCTGCAGAAAGACGGCGCCATCCCCTCCTATGCCTTCCTGAAGACGTCGAACACGCATTATTCGGCGCTCTTCTTCAACGGCACGATCGGCATGCTGCCGATGGGAACCTGGTTCGTCGGCACCCAGATCGCCAAGGTGAAATCGGGTGAATCGAAGAGCAAGAACTGGGGCATCGTGAAGTTCCCGCATCCGGACGGCGTTGCCGCCGGCACGACGGCGGCGCAGATTTCGGGCCTGGCGGTCAACGCCAATTCCACTCACAAGGAAGCTGCGCTCGACTTCATCAAGTTCGTCACCGGCCCCGAGGGCGCGGCCGTCATCGCGTCGACTGGCACCTTCCCCGCGCTCAAGACCGCTGACGTCAGCGCCAAGATCGCGGCGACACCGGGTTTCCCTGAGGATGCGGCCAGCAAGGAGGCGCTGATACCCTCGAAGGCCTATCTGGAAATGGCGGTCAACCCGAACGCCGCCAAGATCGAGGTGGTGCTCAACCGTGCGCATGACTCGATCATGACCGACAACACTTCCGTCGACGATGGGTTGAAGGAAATGACCGAAGGCGTGAAGGCCATCAAGTAAGGCTTATGAAATATCAGCGGCCGCGGACCGGTGCATGGCCCGCGGCCGATCCTGTTTTTAAGTATCGAGCTGACGATGATATATGATCCCGCCAGGGCCAACCCGCTTTTCGGCAATCCTTTGAAGACTCGCGACGACATCGCAAAGGCTGTCAACGATCTCTTCGCGCCGCTCCTGCCCTATTTTTCCGAAGGCGGCGCCCGCGTGCGTCTCGGTGCAGCCGGCGCGATTTTCGATCGGGCGGCGGCGGACCTGGAGGGGTTTGCCCGGCCGCTCTGGGGGATCGTCCCCCTTGCCGCCGGCGGCGGGCATTTTCCGCATTGGGATCTTTATCGGCGCGGTCTCTCAAACGGGACCAATCCCGCTCATCCCGAATATTGGGGCGATCTCGCCGACCGCAACCAGCGGCTGGTCGAGCTCGCAGCCGTCGGCTTCGCGCTGGCGCTCGTTCCCGAACACATCTGGGAACCGCTCGACGACAGTCAGAAGAAGACGGTCGCCACCTATCTTCTTGCGGCGCGCGAACTGGTATTCATCGACAACAACTGGAAATTCTTCCGCGTCCTGATCGATCTCGGCCTGGAGCGCGTCGGCGTGGCGTTCGACCACGGCAAAACCGTCGCCTATCTCGACGAGCTGGAAGCCTTCGAACTCGGCGACGGCTGGTATCGTGACGGGCCGGTGCGGCGGGTCGACCACTACATACCCTTCGCCATGCATTTCTACGGCCTGATCTATACCGTGCTGGCGCGCGGCGACGACGCGCGAAAAGACCGGTTCCGCGATCGCGCCCGGGCCTTTGCCGGGGATATCCGCCACTGGTTCGGCCCCGATGGCGCAGCCCTCGCCTTCGGCCGCAGCCAGGCCTATCGCTTCGCGGCGGGCGGCTTCTGGGGCGCCCTCGCCTTTGCCGGCGTCGAGGCGCTGCCCTGGGCTGAGATCAAGGGCTATTACATGCGCCATATCCGCTGGTGGTCGGCGATGCCCATTGCCGATCGCGACGGCGTGCTCTCGGTCGGCTACGGCTATCCGAACCTCTTGATGAGCGAGAGCTATAATTCGCCCGGCTCGCCCTATTGGGCGCTGAAATTCTTCCTGCCGCTCGCCCTTCCCCAGGATGATCCGTTCTGGACCGCCGAAGAAGCACCGCAGCCGGAATTCCCCGCGCCGGTGGCATTGGAGCAGGCCGGCATGATCGCCATGCACACGCCGGGAAACGTGGTCGTGCTCTCCTCCGGCCAGCAGCACGACAAAATGCGCGGTGCAAACGAGAAATATTCGAAATTCGCCTACTCCACCCGCTATGGCTTCAACATCGAGGCCGATGACCGCCATTTCGCCGCCGCAAGCTTCGACGGTATGCTCGGCCTCTCCGACGACGGCGTTCATTTCCGCATGCGCGAAATCATGGAAGAGGCGCTGATCGCAGGCGACCGGCTCTATTCCCGCTGGCGCCCCTGGAACGACGTCGCCATCGAAACCTGGCTGCTTCCCGCCAACCCCTGGCACATTCGCATTCACCGTATCGCGACGCCGCGTGCGCTGAGCACCATCGAGGGCGGCTTTGCGATCGAGCGCGCCGATTTCAACGCCGACCGATCCGAGCAGGCGGAAGGCCGTGCCGTCTGGTACGGCCAGACCGATATCAGCGCCATCGTCGACCTCTCGCCTCATCCGAGAACCGGCCACACGATGAGCCCGATCCCCAACACCAACCTCATCCACGCCAAGACCCTGCTGCCGCAGCTGCGCGGCGATATCGGCCCGGGAACGACCGTGCTTGCGACCGCGGCAATGGCTTTGCCTGTTCAGGAGAATTGGGCGCAGGCGCTGGATAACCCGCCGGTCTGCCCGGACCTTGATGAGTTGGAGCGGTACTTTCGTGAGAAGGGCGTTCGGGTGCCGGCATTCGCTTTGCAGCTGTAGCTTCAAAGCCTTTCTCCGCCCTCCCGCAGTCCGGTGTTGAGGCCGCCGCGCGGCAAGTTGGTTTGCGGTTGACCAAGTTGCAATTTGGAGCCTATCATCGCTCAAGATATCGGCAGACCGCCGTGCGCGGCGCCTGCTCGATGATAGATGCAACAGCAAGGGAAGCCGTCATGGCGGTCAAGGTTAAAGTCGCGGAAGCAAAGACCCATCTGTCAGAACTGCTCGCCAAGGTCGAGGCCGGCGAAGAGGTTATCATCTCCCGCGGCAACAAGCCGATTGCTCGGCTTTCGCGCATTCGCCGCGAAAGCGATATCACTGCACTGATCGCCGAGATCAAAGCTCAACGTGCCAGCCGTCAATTCACGACGCAGGAGGAAATCCGCGAGTGGCGTGACGAAGGCCGACGTTACTGATGACCTTTGTCCTTGACGCCTCAATCGCCGCAGCGTGGTTTCTCCCTGATGAGCAGCACGATGCGGCCGACCGGCTTATGTCCGATCTCAACACGAGGGTTGGATTAGTACCGACCTTATTCTGGTTCGAAACCCGTAACCTGTTTCTTATGGCCGAGCGACGTGGACGGCTTCGATCCGGCGAAGCGGTGCTACTGATGACATAATTGCGGGGCTTGTCCTTGGAGGATGCCGGATCAGGCGGCGATGGCTTGATACTCGATCTGGCGAACCGCTATGCACTCACGGCATATGATGCGACTTATGTTGCCCTGGCGAAAACCGAGAGCCTGCCTCTGGCCACCGCTGATCGAAAGATGGTGGACGCCGCGCGCCGCGAAGGCATCACCATCCTCGGGCCACTTGAGCACCGTGAAGTCTAACAACGATCCGCTATCTCCGAATGATATGCTGCAGTGACCCGCCGTGCCATCTCTGCCATCTCGTCGTCAGGTATCTGCAGAATGCCGTGCTCTGCCATCAATGCGTGATATTGCTGTTCCTCAAGGGGCATGCCTGAAGGCAAGGGAACGACATGGAAATGTACGTGGCTATTGGCCTGCTGGCTGCCGAGCGAAAGCACATAAATTCGCTCGGCATCAAAGGTGCTTTTCAAGGCACGAGATAGAAGGTGCACCTTCTCCTGCAGCCGAAGATATTCATCCGTCGATATATCCTGCGCCAAATCCTCAAGGTGCTCCTTCGGACAGACAAGACAATATCCCGGTAGCGTCGGATATTTACTCAGGAAGATGATCGTCTCATCGTCTTCAAAAATGCGATGGTGAAAGAAAGCGGGGTCATTCCTGGCCAAGCCGCAGATAAAACATGGCCTTGCTGCAATGTCCTGCACATAAGCTTTGAGATCAAACGGCTGGCGGTCGCTCATTGTGAGCCTCTGACGTCGCGAGTGAAAGGAAGCCGTTGCCCCTCGCCTAGCGGGCAGCAGCAACGCGCGGTTCATCCGACATCTCGGCGCCGGTCGGAAGCCGCAGCGTGAAGGTCGTGCCGCTTCCACGGCTGCTCGTCACCTCGATCGTTCCGCCATGAAGCTCGACGATCAGTTTGACGAGATTGAGGCCGATGCCGGTGCCGGCAATGCCTGTGGAGCTTCTGGCGCGGAAGTAACGCTGGAACATCTTCGGGAGGTCGTCGGCATCGATGCCGATGCCTTCGTCGCGCACGGTGATGCAGACACTTTCCCCTTCCTGCCATCCCGTCACATGGACGTTTGGAGAATCCGGCGCGTATTTGACGGCATTCGAGAACAGGTTGCTGAAGACCTGATCGAGCGCGGGGCGATCGCCATAAATGGTCTGAGGAATCCGGTCGAGTTCGAGCAGAAAGCGATGGGACCGCCGAATGCTTTCCTGACGCGCGCTGCAGGTTTCGATGATTTCAGCAATTGAGCACGGCTTGGGCACGATGGTGATCCGGCCATGATCCAACCGCCCGGCAGCAAGAATGCTTTCCATCAGTTCGAGCATACGGGACACCGAGCTGCGGATCTGGTCGGCCTTTTCGGCCAGGAATTCCGGCGTCGCCGCCTCCTTGCGGCGAATAAGCCGCTGCGCCGCGCCGTCGATCACCGCCAGCGGGGTGCGGAACTCATGCGACGCCATCGAGACGAACTGGCGCTGCAACTCGTTGATCTGCTTTTCCTGTTCGAGCATGCGTTCGAGTTCTTCCGTCTGCCGCGCCAATTCGACAGTGCGGGAGCGCACCATCTCCTCAAGCGTATCGCGGTGCTGCAGCAATGCCTTTTCGGCACGCTTGGCCTCGGTGACGTCGACGACGGCCATCAGCGATGCCGCCTTGCCCTTGTAGTTCAAGCAGGTGGAATAGACGGTGACTTCAATGGCGCCGCCATCTCCCCTGAGGTGGCGCGAGGAGCAGGTCGTGGCGGCTGGATCCTCGGCGTCGAAGACGGCAGACGTGACCCGTGCGGCGTCCCGCGGCGCCTGGATGTCACGCAGCGTCATCGTCAGGAACTGCTCCAGACGATAGCCATAATGATCGATGGCGGCCTGGTTGACATGGAGGAACTTCAAGGTATCGCGGTCATACACCCACATCGGCATCGGGTTGCCTTCGAACAGCAGCCTGAACGACGCCTCCTGCATCTTGAGATCGGTGATGTCGACTCGGATGCCGACGCTGCCCCCTTCGGAGATCCGGCGTTCCTCGATCCGGATCCACCGGTTTCCGGGCAGACGCTGCTCGTGTTTGCTGGTGGGCTCGGCATGATGGGCCAGCCGCTCCTCAAGCCATTCCTCTTCGCGCCCGACCGCCTCCGGATACTGGCCGCGTTCGAGGCCCGCACGCAGGCGGTCTTTGAAGCGCATCCCTTTGACAAGCATATCGCCGCTTTCGGCGTAAAGCTGTTCGTATCGTCGGTTCCACAGGACGAAGCGGTCTTCTGCGTCGAACAGGACGAGGCCTTCCGGGACGACTTCGAAAGCTGCCAGAAGCCGGGCATGCGCCGCCCGCGCCTCCTGCTCGGCGCGTTCTGCCTGGACGTGCGCCTCTGCAAGGGCTTTTTCCGCGAACCAGGCCTGTGTGATATCCTCATGGGTCGATACCCAGCCGCCCCCCGGCGTCCGCTGATGATAGCCGCGGATGATCCGGCCGGATTTAAGTTCCTTGATCCAATCCTGGGGCACGTCGCCCATATTGGTCGCTTCGGCCCAGGCGAGATAGTCCGACGTCGAAGTGGCGGGAACAGCACCGACCTCATGTCTCAGATTCAGGATGTCTTCCAGGGACTGCCCCGGATGGATGACGGCGGGATCGAGTCCGTAAACCTCAGCATAATGATTGTTTGAAAGGAGCAGCCGGCCGCCCTCGTCAAACAGGCACACACCCTGTCCCATGCTGGCAAGCGCGGTGTCGAGTTGCTCGTTGCGCCGCTGCAGTCGCGCCTGCGCCGCGCCGAGGTCGATATGTCGCTTGATGCGAGCGACGAGTTCGGCGGCGGACACGCGGTTGGAGACACAATCCACCGCACCGGCGGCAAACCCCGCAATCTTGCTTTGCTCGTCCTGCGGCGAGACCAGGATAATCACAGGGATATCACGCGTTGCGGCGTTTTCCCTGAGACGCCGGCAGTCTTCGAGACCGCGTCCCTCCGACGAGAGGGCGTCGAGCAGGATAAGGTTCGGTAACGGCCGCTTGGCGACGCATTCGTGAAATTCATCTCGATCGAGGTGAACGCTGAGCACGATATCGTGTTGATCAAGGCAATCGCCAAGTCCGGGCAGGCCCGTCAACGCACCACCCATTGCAGAGATCATGTGCAGCGCGTCGGACAAGACTACTCCCCCGTTCGTCCAAGTGGCCGCGACTATAAGTCGTATGAGTTAATAAGCGACTTACCGCTGGTCGGCATGGCATCGCGGCCTGTTTCATGGTCAGGAAATGGTTAGCGGCTGGCGGCTACTCTTGAAATTCCGGAGGAATTGCGCTCGACGCTCCGCTTGCATCGGCCCATCGATGGCATGACGGGGAACACAGTATCTGCCGGTGCGTTCAGCAAAGCACCGGCCTCAGGAGTTCCCATGCCAGCCAATGTTGCCACTTCAGCCTCTGATCTCGAACCGCGCAAAGGCAGTCCCAGCCCGCGGCTCGACGAGCATGAATTCAAGCGGCGCTTTCTCAATCAATTTCACGATCCGGCCTACGGCAAATTGCAGGACGAGCTTGCGCGACTCGCTTCGGCAGCCTGGGAAGCCTACGCAAATTCGCGAAAAAGCCCGAAGACCCGCAAGGCCGGACCCGGCTTTGCTGATCCCGATTATGATCTGGCTGAAGAGTGGCTGGCGGCCCGCGACGCCATCCGTGACGCGGAAAAGCGGCATGACGATCCGAACGGCCCTACCCGTCTCCTTCTCGTCAACGGCTCGACGCGCAGCGAACACACCTGCCCGGGGGAGATTTCGAAGAGCTACCGCATGGTCGATATCGCCAGGGAGGTGCTGGAGCAGCAGCCCCATGTGAAGATCGAGATCCTCGACTTGAGCCGGCTCGCCTCGGAATACGGCCGGCAGATCCATCCGTGCAAAGCCTGCTTCTCCACTGCGGCGGCTCTCTGTCATTGGCCCTGTTCCTGTTATCCCAACTATTCGCTCGGACAGATCCATGACTGGATGAACGAGATCTACCCGATGTGGGTCGAGGCGCACGGCATCATGATCGTCACGCCGGTGCACTGGTATCAGGCGCCGTCATCGCTGAAGCTGATGATCGACCGGCTTGTCTGTGCCGACGGCGGCAACCCGGATCCGACAAGCACGCACGGAAAACATGCCGACCAGGCAAAACAGCTGGAGATGAACGGATGGCCCTATCCGCGGCATCTGGAAGGCCGTCTGTTTTCCGTCATCGTTCACGGTGATACGGAAGGTTCGGAGAGTGTCCGGAGGAACCTCTCGGACTGGCTGAGATCGATGGATCTTATACCAGCCGGCCCGCTTGCGGAAATCGACCGCTATATTGGTTACTGGGAACCCTACGCGACAAACCATGCGGCATACGAGAAAGACCAGGCGATGCAGGAGGAAATCCGCAATGCGGCTCGAACGTTATACGAAGCCGCTGCCGCCAGGCGCCAAGGCCGCCAGATCGCTGCCGGCGCCGGCTTGCGGCAGCCGCGTCAGAAATAGCGACACGAACGCCTCTTGCCGGCCAGACCTTCGCTGGGCTACCGGAGGAGAACATTATTGTCCGTTCTCAATATCGCGTAGCAGATCCAGACCGCTTTGATATTTTTGCTTGTCTTTGCCGGCCTGTTCGGCTTGGCGCAGATTGTCTTCGAGGTCGGCCCGCTTGACAGGCAAAGCGAGCGGGTTTGCTGCCGCACGTCTGACGAACTCCTCGTCCGGCTCGTCAGGCCGCCGGGTCAATGCATCCACCGCAGAGATGATCGCCGACGGGAAGCCTTCCTCTTTCAACCTGTCGAGCGTCCAGCCATTGCCTTTTTCGGCGACGTCGTGAAGGTAGGCGACGGTTCGAGCCTCGTCGCCGGGCACGAGAAGCGCGACCCGCTGACAGTGCTCGAAGAAAGGCCGGCCGGTTTTGTCCGTCTGGCCGTCATGTGCCTCCATAGCGATCTGCATGGCGTGGTCGAGATGCTGCATGACGATTACGGTCCTTCGGTCTCTCTGATCTTTTGCCGGGAAGGCTTCTCCCCCGTGGTTATCTCGATATCGGGCGGTGTCGCCCCGGCACTTTGACCAAATCCGGGGCGTGGCCGATCGAGATCGCCGCTTTCCCCGGCGCCTTGAAGCAGCGCCGCGTCGTCCCTGTCGTCTTGATCGAGCAGGTCCTGCAGCGTCTCATCCTCGTCCTCACCAGCCAGCTCGTCGCAGGCTTGCATCCAGTGACGCAGATCCGCCCCTTCAGGGCGGCCTTCGGCCTCCCAGATTTCGTAGGCCCGCCGGCGTATCTGTTCGTGTTTGTCTGTGGCCATGATCTTCTCCAGTTCGACCAGACCTCGCAGTTTGGTTTCGCCTCGAGCGGCCGTGTTTCAAGGCGTGTTGATGGTGGGGAGAAAATCCTCCACCTGCTTGCGCTCAGCCTTCGAAAGCGTCTCCACCCGCTCCTGCCAGAAGCGTTCGGCCGCCGGCGGATCCTCCTCCCATTGGCGGACAGTGGTGATATTGTCGTCGATCTTGGACCGGCGGCGCCCACCGAGGCTCAGATACTCTTTCGCGAGTTTCAGGCTTGGCGTTTCGGTGCCGCTGTCGCGATCCGATGTTGAACTCGCGTTGCGCCGGGCTGCGTCCGATGCTCTCTGGCGATCGACCTCGGCCCGTTGCGTGTCGAAGGAACGCGCGTCGTCTGTTCCGCTTTCGGGTGGTGTGTTGGTTTTCGAAGTCGTCATGGATCACCTTTCGATGCTGTGATCCATTAACCTTCTCCAGCTGTGAGAGTTCCGCACGCTGGCGATTGATTTGAGCGCGGCAATCAGTGAACGGCCATGCTTACCATGCGATAGGGGTGCACGGCCTCGAATTGCGAGATCATTGCTGTCGCCTGGAGCAATACGCGCTCGGCATTCTCAGGATCGTCCCGGGCGAGTTCGTCGGCGTTGATGCGGATCGCTTCGGCCATGTTGTTCGACAGTACAGCAAAGTGCATATTGCCCTCGACGAGAGCCTCGCGCGCCGTATCCTCCAGCGTTCGAGCAATGTCGACGAAGATTTCCTCGCGTTCCTCGATAGTGAGGTCTTTGATTATATTGGTCTTCTCTTCCATGTCACTCACTCCTAAAAGACGTGGGACGGTGATCGAGCTCATCGAGCCTCGATCGCCTGAGAGCTAGGAACGCCGAAATCCGGATTCAAGCCGGAATACAGTTTTGAATTCGTCTTCGAGACGAGGGGACGACCATCGTCATTAGTTCGAACGCAGGAGCCGGTCTTCTGTTCCCCGCGGGCCATTAGCAGTCGCCGGCAGCGAGTGCTAATTTTTCTGCGCCGCCCCTTGAAATCGAAAAACCGTCGAACCAGATCAATCCCGCAAGGCGCGCGACTTTGCACCCGCCCGGACCTCGTCATCCGGTCCGGCCAGGGGAACAACATCATTATTGTTTGTCCATTGGAGGAAAACATGTCGTTCCGACCGCTTCATGATCGCATTCTCGTCCGCCGCGTCGATTCCGAGGAAAAGACCAAGGGCGGCATCATCATCCCCGACACCGCCAAGGAAAAGCCGCAGGAAGGCGAGGTCATCGCCGTCGGCCCCGGCGCGCGCAATGATGCAGGCCAGATTCAGGCGCTCGACGTCAAGGTCGGCGACCGCATCCTGTTCGGCAAGTGGTCCGGAACGGAGATCAAGATCAACGGCGAAGACCTGCTGATCATGAAGGAAAGCGACGTGATGGGCATCATCGAGGCCCAGAGCGAAGGAAAGCAGGCCGCCTGAACCCTCAGGACGTGGTCAATGCTAGCTGCCTATGAAGGAGTGAGGACATGGCTGCTAAAGAAGTCAAATTCAACGTCGAAGCCCGCGAGAAGCTCTTGCGCGGCGTCGACATCCTGGCCAACGCCGTGAAAGTGACCCTTGGCCCGAAGGGCCGCAACGTCGTGATCGACAAGTCCTTCGGCGCGCCGCGCATCACCAAGGACGGCGTTTCGGTCGCCAAGGAAATCGAACTCGAAGACAAGTTCGAGAACATGGGCGCCCAGATGGTCCGCGAGGTCGCTTCGAAGACCAGCGACATCGCCGGCGACGGCACCACGACGGCGACGGTTCTCGCCCAGGCCATCGTCAAGGAGGGCGCCAAGGCCGTTACTTCAGGCATGAACCCGATGGACCTGAAGCGCGGCATCGATCTTGCCGTCGCCGCCATCGTCGCGGAACTGAAGGCCAACGCCCGTAATATCTCCAACAATTCCGAGATCGCCCAGGTCGGCACGATCTCCGCCAATGGCGATGCTGAAATCGGCCGCTTCCTGGCGGAGGCGATGGAAAAGGTCGGCAATGAAGGCGTCATCACGGTTGAAGAAGCCAAGACCGCTGAAACTGAACTCGAAGTCGTCGAAGGCATGCAGTTCGACCGCGGCTATCTCAGCCCCTACTTCGTCACCAATGCCGACAAGATGCGGGTCGAGTTCGAGGATCCCTATATCCTGATCCACGAGAAGAAGCTCTCGAACCTGCAATCGATGCTGCCGATCCTCGAAGCCGTCGTCCAGTCCGGCAAGCCGCTCCTCATCATCGCCGAAGACGTCGAAGGCGAAGCCCTTGCAACGCTCGTCGTCAACAAGCTGCGCGGCGGCCTGAAGATCGCTGCCGTCAAGGCCCCTGGCTTCGGCGACCGCCGCAAGGCCATGCTCGAAGACATCGCCGTGCTCACGGCCGGCACCGTCATCTCCGAAGACCTCGGCATCAAGCTCGAATCCGTGACACTCGACATGCTCGGTCGCGCCAAGAAGGTGTCGGTCGAGAAGGAGAACACCACGATCGTCGACGGTTCGGGCGCCAAGTCCGACATCGAAGGCCGTATTGCCCAGATCAAGGCGCAGATCGAAGACACCACCTCCGACTACGACCGCGAGAAGCTGCAGGAACGTCTTGCCAAGCTCGCAGGCGGCGTTGCCGTCATCCGCGTCGGCGGCTCGACGGAGGTCGAAGTGAAGGAAAAGAAGGACCGCGTCGACGATGCGCTGCATGCAACCCGAGCAGCGGTCGAAGAAGGCATTCTGCCCGGCGGCGGCGTGGCGCTGCTGCGTAGCGTCAAGGCGCTTGGAAAAGTCCAGACCGCCAATGACGATCAGCGCGTCGGCGTCGACATCGTTCGCCGCGCACTTGAGGCGCCGGCTCGTCAGATCGCCGAAAACGCCGGAGCGGAAGGCTCCATCATCGTCGGCAAGTTGCGCGAGAAGAGCGAGTTCTCCTATGGCTGGAACGCCCAGACCGGTGAATATGGCGACCTCTACGCGCAGGGCGTCATCGATCCGGCGAAGGTCGTTCGCACCGCGCTTCAGGACGCGGCATCCATCGCCGGTCTTCTCGTGACGACGGAAGCCATGGTCGCCGAGAAGCCGAAGAAGGATGCCCCTCCGGCAATGCCGGGCGGCCCCGGCATGGACTTCTGAGACGAAAGATCGCCGGCCCGCCCCGACAGGATGATGTCCGGGCGGGCTGTTTTCTGAGGGAATAAGATGGTTCAAACGATCACAAACCGATCGCAGGTGCCGCTGGACTCCCGCGATCTTGCAACCTGCCAGCGCGTCTTCGACAAGCTCAGCACCGATTATGCGATAGCAAGGGACAGCGACGAAGCCGAACGAATGGCGAGCATCATCATCGAGCTCTACCGACAGGGCGTGCGCGACCCTAACCACCTGCAGTCGATGGTCGGGGCGGCCCGCGGCCTCTTCGAAGCGGACGGCGCTGTCAACCGATCGGCGGCCACGCCGACCGGTTGACAGGCCGCTGACGACGCCTTCCGATTTTCGAACCAATGCGCTAGTGACAGGCTCGAGTGCATTCTGAAGGTTTCGAAATGATCCCACGCCTCCAGCCGAAGGCTCCCATCCCGCTTCCCGCCGCGGGTTTTTTCCAGCGGCTCGTCGAGGCGGGATTTGACGGCGATATCGAGACCGGTGCGGCGAGCCGGACCGTATTCTCAACCGACAATTCCATCTACCAGGTCGAGCCGACCGGCGTCCTCTTTCCAATGAGCGTCGAAGACCTGCAGGTCGTGGCGGCCGTGCTGTCGGAATCGGCCTTCCGGGAGATAAGCATCGCGCCGCGCGGCGGCGGCACCGGCACCAACGGTCAATCCCTGACATCGGGCGTCGTGGTGGATTGTTCGCGGCATATGAAATCGATTCTCGACATCGACCCTGTCCGCAGAATTGCGCGTGTCCAGGCGGGCGTTGTCAAGGATGAGCTGAACCGGGCTCTGAAGCCCTACGGCCTGTTCTTCGCGCCCGAACTTTCCACCTCCAACCGCGCCACAATCGGCGGCATGATCTCCACCGATGCCTGCGGCCAGGGTTCATGCCTCTACGGCAAGACCAGCAACCACGTTCTCGGATTGCGTATCGTCCTGATGGACGGCTCCGATTTCTGGTCGCGGCCGCTCGAAGCGGGGGCGCTCGCGGAGATCACCGCTCGAAAAGATCGCGTTGGTGAGATCCACAGCAGGGTCGATCGGATCGCGCTGGAGAAGCGCGAGCAGATCGCCGAGATCTTTCCGAAGCTCAACCGCTACATGACCGGCTACGACCTCGCCCATATCAGGCGTGACGACGGACGCTTCGACCTCAATGCCGTTCTTTGCGGCTCGGAGGGAACGCTGGCGATGATCGCCGAAGCCGAACTCAACCTTCTGCCGATCCCGGCCCATGCAGCGCTGATCAACATCCGCTACTGCGATTTCAACGCCGCCCTGGAGGACGCGCTCGACCTCGTGGCGCTGAAGGTCGCCTCGGTCGAAACGGTCGACGAGAAAGTGCTTGGCCTCGCGAAAGGCGATATCGTCTGGACCGGCATCGCCCGCTTCTTTCCCGACGATCCGGGCAGCGCCACGAACGGCATCAACATCGCCGAAGTGCTTGCCGATAATGAAGACGAACTCGAGCGCAAGCTTGCGCAGGTGACCGCCGCGCTCGACACCGGTACGAATGCGCGCCATGCCGGCTATACGATCGCCCGGAGCCATGCCGATGTCGAGGCGATCTGGTCGATGCGCAAGCGAGCGGTCGGCCTGCTCGGCAATGTGGAAGGGCCGGTCAGGCCCGTCGCTTTCGTCGAGGATACGGCCGTGCCGCCGGAGAATTTGGCGGCCTATATTCGCGAGTTCCGCGCGCTTCTCGATGGCGCCGGCCTCTCCTACGGCATGTTCGGCCATGTCGATGCCGGCGTCCTGCACGTGCGGCCGGCACTCGATCTGACCCGCGACGATCACGTCCGGCTGGTTCGGGAGGTCAGCGACGCCGTCGTGGCGCTTACCCGCAAATACGGCGGGGTGCTCTGGGGAGAGCATGGCAAGGGCGTGCGTTCGGAATATGTGCCGGAGTTTTTCGGCGATCTCTATCCCAGCCTGCAGGAGATCAAGCGGGCTTTCGATCCTGAGAATCGGCTCAATCCGGGCAAGATCGCAACCCCTTCCGCGGAAGTGCTGACGAAGATCGACGACGTCCCGTTGCGCGGAGATACGGACCGCATCATCGGCAACGAAATCCGGTCCGCCTTCGACAACGCCGCCTATTGCAACGGCAACGGCGCCTGTTTCGATTTCGACGAGACGAGCCCGATGTGCCCCTCCTATAAGGCGACGCGCGACCGGCGATTTTCGCCCAAGGGGCGCGCCGCCCTGATGCGGGAATGGCTGAGGCTGCTTGCCGAGAAGGACATCGATCCCCGACAGGAGGCGATGCGCATGCGGCGGAGCATTCCGTTCGCCGGCCTGGCGCGGCGGGCGTTCAATTCGCTGAACCCGGCAAACCGGGATGACTTTTCCCATGAGGTGCGCGCGGCGATGGACACGTGCCTGGCCTGCAAGGCCTGCGCGGGGCAGTGCCCGGTGAAGGTCAGTGTGCCGGCCTTCCGCTCGAAATTCCTGGAACTCTATTACGGACGCTACCTCCGCCCGCTGAAGGATCCGCTGGTCGCGGCAATCGAAACCACCCTGCCGCTCGTCCGGCGCATCCGGCCCGCCTATAATTTGGTCGTGGGCACGCGCGCCGGCAGAACCATGATGCGTGTCGCCGGGCTGACCTCCCTGCCGCGTCTACCGCATATCTCGCTCGCAAAGGAAGCCGCCCACCTCGACGTGCCGCTTGCGACGCCACAATCGATCGACGCCCTGTCGCCGCAGGAAAGGCAGCGGAGCGTGGTTTTCGTCGCCGACGCTTTTACCACCTATTTCGATCCCGATGTTGCGCTGGCAGCCATCGGGATCGCCCGGAAAATGGGACTGGCGCCCCTTCTTGCGGCGTCCCACATCAACGGCAAGGCCCTGCATGTTCACGGTTATCTCGGACGCTTCGAGGCTGCGGCCAAGCGGACCGCGCGTTATCTGGAGCGACTGGATGAAGCGGGCGTCGCGCTCGTCGGCCTCGATCCGTCCATGACGCTCGCCTTCCGCAGCGAATATAAGGGGTTGCTCAAGGCAACGGTCCTGCTTCCACAGGAATGGCTCGCCGCCAACCTCGACCGGCTGACTGCTTCGCCTTCTGCCATTAAAGGCGGCAACTTCCGATTGATGGCTCACTGCACAGAACGCACCAATGCGCCGGCCTCCGTCGCACAATGGCAAAAGGTGTTCGACAGCCTCGGCGTCGATCTTCAGGCGGCGCAAACCGGTTGTTGCGGCATGGCCGGCACCTTCGGACACGAGGCCCGCAACCGGCCGATCTCCGAGAGCCTTTATGCGATGAGCTGGAAACCGGAGCTCGATGCAGCTGGCGATGCCGATATCCTCATGGCGACCGGATATTCCTGCCGCTCCCAGGTGAAGGAAATCGACGGCAGGCGCATCCCGCATCCGCTCCAGGTCATTGCCCGGATAGTGTCGGAAAATCCCGCAATCCCACGGTCACACACGGCGTCCCCACTCAACTGACGACGAAAGCATGTGGCCGTGATGCCTAAACCGGCCTGTGGCAGCCGAGCCGCTCCGCGAGGTCATGCCACGGCCGCGATCGCCTCGCCGTCACTCGGCAGCAGCCGCGCCACGGCGCTCAGGAGATCCGTTTGCGATATCAGTCCGAGGATCCGATGATCGTCATCGACAATGATGACGGCATGCGTGCGCCCGTCGGTCAGAACGGGCAGCAGCGACAGAGCGGCGTCCGAAGCCTTCGCCACCGCCGGCTTGGAGATCGCATGGGCAATCGTATCGCCGCACGCGAACAACTCCCGCAGGCCGACGGTGCCGACGAGACGGCCCTCCGGATCCTTCACCGGCAACGTCCGGATATTATGCTTCAGGAGAAGATGCCGTGCGGCATCCGGTTCCGAAGCCTTGCCGATAGCGATCAAATCGCGCGACATGATATCGGCACAGCTGATTTTGCCGTTGGAGCGGATGGCGGCTTGCAACTCGACCTGCCGCAGCACCCGGCTGAGATCGGCCCGATCGATATCGAAGGTTTCATCGAGCGCTTCCAGGGCGGAATCGACATCCTCCTCGCGAAAGCCCACCCGCACGGCAGATGGCAGGTCGATCGTCTGATGGGGATTCTCCGCCGGCTTCGGCACGACATGCGGATAATTCCGCTTGGAAAGCTTGTGGAACAGCAGGCCAAGTGCAACGAGAATGCAGGAGTTCAAGGCGACGGGCACGAAGGGAAAGAGGAAGCCCCAGCCGGCAACGACGGGACCGCCGAGCACCGCGGTCAGCGCCGCAGCCCCTCCCGGAGGATGGAGCGATCGCGTGAACGACATCGCCCCGATTGCCAATGAAACTCCGACGCCGGTTGCGATGATAGGATCACGAATGAAGTAAGCGGCAATGATGCCCATCATCGCGGAGATGGTGTTGCCGCCGATAATCGACCATGGCTGCGCCAGCGGGCTTGCCGGCACCGCAAAAAGCAGCACCGCCGAGGCTCCCATCGGCGCGACGATCAAGGGTAGGTGTGGCCCTTGCCCGAACAGATAGCCGCTGATGACGCCGGTGAGACCGATGCCCAGCAACGCGCCGAAACAGGCGATCAATCGCTCTCGTAAAGTCGCACCGGCCAGGATGGGCGAAAACAGGCGAAAGCGGCGAAAACGGCTCTGCCCCATCTTTGGGGAAACGGGATATTGCATGCAAAGACCAATTGTAAGCGAGGATTGTCTGGCGAAGGAGGAAGACGGAGAAACTAGTTTGTCGCCAGCCTCATGTCTCTGCCTTTGGTCGCGCTGAGGATTTCGTGGAAGGCGCTAAAGGCGCTGGGGCGGTTATCCCTGCGCGACACCAACAGCGTCTCGACGGGGCCAAGCTGATGGGTTGGGAGAACCGCCGGCCAGTGCATGAGGTCGAGCACGGATTTCGGCATGACACCTGCGGTATTGCCTGTCGCAACGCTCGCCAGGATCGCGTGGTAGGAGCCGAGCTCGCTCGTCGGCAGGGCGCTCGATTGACGCACCCAGTTTTCGGCGATCCTGCGATAGGTGCAGCCGGGCTCCAAAGCGGCGAGCGCCCCGACACGCAGGTCGGCGGCGGATTTGATGGCGGGATGCCCGGACGGCAGCACGATCAACAGATTCTCAACGAAGACCGTCTCCACCGCCAGCGCCTCGAGCTCGGCATCGAAATCGCTGTCATCTTCGCGCATCGATTTCGGTGGCCGGGCAATCAAGGCGCAGTCCAGTGCGTCGGCCAGAACATCGCGGGCGAGATCGCGGGACGCGCCCATCGTCAGATGCAGCGATACGTCAGGCCACATCTGGTTGAATTGCGTCAGCGCCGCCGGCAGCCTGCTTGCCGCCGTGCTCTCCATTGTTCCGACCCGCAAAGTTCCCGATGGGGCGAGTGGCCGAACGGCTTGGCGCGCTTCGAGCGCAAGCGCCATGAGCCTGTTGGCATAGGTGAGAAACGTTTCGCCCTCCCGCGTCAACGTCATCTTCTTGCCGTCTCGGCTGAAGAGGGAAGCGCCGAGATCTTCCTCCAGTTGCTGGATACGTGTCGTCACGTTCGACGGCACCCGCCCGACGGCTTTGGCAGCCTTTGTAACGCTGCGGTCGTTGGCGACGGCGAGAAATATCTCGATCGAGGAAAGGTCCAAAGAAAATCTCTTTTTCAGAATTTAGGTGATTTATCATTCTCTATATAAAAATCATTGCCTCCGCTCAAGCGGGTTTCCGCGCCGCACGATCCGTCTCTCCATTCCCCGGTTTGCCGTGACTGCGTCCGCCCCAATCAACGTTTTGACAAGCCGGCACTGCCGAAAAAAGGATCGCGCCGCCACCGAAATAGCCAAAGACGCCGCGGCCTCGCCTCTCTGGCGGGGCAATTGCAGCTGGCATGGCGTTTGCATCTACACGCTATCTGCAGAGCGATCGTCGACGACCCATGTTGCACCTTGTCTTGACCTGTCTTCTTCTAAGCGTCGCTTCAGGCCTGAGCATGCGGCGCTTTCTCCTGCCGTATTTTTCTGGCGGCGATCTCGCCGAGAAATCCGCACCCGTCACGATCGTCGCTAGTGCGGTCTTTCTGGCGGCAGTCGCCTTCACCCTCTCCGATCAGGATCTTTGGGCGAAAACGGTCATCCTGATCCTTTGCCTTTCGCTGGCGGCAATGTTCGACGACGCCAGACCCAGGCTCACCATCAGCTTTTCCGCGGTCTGCCTGGCCGCTTATCTCGGGCTGCGCACGATCAGCTGAGCATCCGCTCGGCCTCGGACGAGCAGGCGGACGGGGATGACGCCTTTGGGAAAGCCGTTCTCGTTCCATCATGCGGCTCGCAGAGCCCCCGCAAACAGATCGTGCTCATTCATGTCGTGCGCAATCGCGCCTTGGGTGAAGGACAATTTTGACTAATCCTAAAAGGATCTTCGTAGAAGAATAATTCTGTAATACCATTCTCCTCCTCTGAATATTTGCCGGAGCAGACCGCTCAGGAGAGAGGGCGATGATAGGCAACGACAATGGAAAGATCTGGTCGCAGTGGTATGCGTGGCATCCCGTACTGCCGATCGACGACACGGTGTTCTGGCTCGAGACCGTATATCGGCGAGAAACTGCTGAGGGTTCCTGGCAATATCGCTCGTTCAGACCCGAGTGCGAACGCATTCAGGATCTGGCATCGCTGCCCCTCTGTCCCGGCGCTTAATTCACCCGAGCGCCTGGCTGACGAGCGCATAGGTTTTCGACTCGTGAAGCGAGAAGGCCACGTTAACGCGGCGCCTGGCGACAGTTCCACATCCGGCAGCAACCCGGGCAAGCCCCCAGGGAAAGCTACCCATGGAAACTCCTCGTCGAGATTAGGACGGATTGCGCGATACAATTCACTGACGAGGCCCGTGCAAACACAACAATCGACCAAATCCGGCGCACTTTCGGCAAATAAAGCCAGGGCAGGTCTCTACAGTCGTTGACCAGACGCGATAGGCCCAACGGCACCATTGACCGCAAAGCCCGATCGCCTCGATATCCCCCGCCGTGAGGACGCCCATGCAGGCAACTGATATTCTGGAAAGGCTCGTTGGTTTCGCCTCCGTCGTTGGAACACCGAACGGCGAGATCGTCGCCTGGATCCGGCACTATCTGCAAAGTCACGGCATCGCCGCCGCAGAGCTTCCAGGCCCCGAGGGTGACCGTTCGAACCTGTTTGCAACGATCGGTCCGAACGAAGTGCCGGGTTATATTCTCTCCGGCCATATGGACGTGGTCCCCGCCGCCGAGGCCGGCTGGAGCAGCGACCCCTTCCGCCTGCGCTCCGAAGCGGGTCGCTACTACGGCCGCGGCACTACCGATATGAAAGGCTTCCTGGCCGCCGTTCTTGCTGCCGTTCCGACGCTCGCATCAATGCGGCTCTGCCGGCCCATCCACTTCGCCTTTTCCTACGATGAGGAGGCCGGCTGCCGCGGCGTCCCGCACATGATCGCCCGGCTGCCGGAACTCTGTAGCCCCCCTCTCGGCGCGATCATCGGCGAGCCGAGCAATATGCGGGCAATCCGCGCCCACAAGGGCAAGGCCGCCGCCCGGCTGACGGTCAGGGGCCGGTCCGGCCATTCCTCCCGCCCGGACCAGGGACTGAACGCGATCCACGCAATGAGCAGCGTCCTGGCTTGCGCCAATGCCGAAGCAGTGCGGCTGACAGACGGCCCATTCGCGGATGTGTTCGAGCCGCCCTACTCATCTCTCCAGGTCGGCACGTTGAAGGGCGGCCAGGCGGTCAACATCATCCCCGATACCTGCGAGGCCGAGTTCGAAGCGAGAGCCATTTCCGGCGTCGATCCCGCCATGCTGCTGGCGCCGCTGCGCGCGGCGGCCGAGGCGCTGCCGCATCGCGGCTTCGAGGTCGAATGGCGGGAACTCAGCGCCTATCCGGCACTATCGCTTGCCGCCGATGCGCCGCTTGCACGCCTGCTTGGCGAACTGACCGGCATCGAACCGCTCTCCGCCGTCAGCTACGGCACCGAGGCCGGCCTTTTCCAGCGCGCCGGCATCGATGCGATCATCTGCGGGCCGGGCGATATCGGCCGGGCCCACAAGCCGGACGAATTCATTCACCGTAGCGAACTCCTGGCCTGCCAGGCAATGGTCGAAGCGCTCGCCCGCCGCTGCACCGCCTGACTTGAGATCAAGGAGCCGATGCAATGACCTTTCTCTTCAATTCCGACGCGAAGCGCGGGACCATATTCGCAGAAGCCTTCGCGCGCGAACTGCCCGACATCGCCTTTTCCATGGACCCGGCATCCGTCGAACCGGAGGCTGTGCGCTACCTGATCACCTGGACCGTACCCGACGATCTCGCGCGCTATCGCAATCTCGAAATCCTGTTCTCGATCGGCGCCGGCATCGACCAGTTCCGCATCGATACCGTGCCTGCGCGGGTCAAGGTGGTGCGCATGGTCGAGGAAGGAATCGTCAGGATGATGCAGGAATATTCGACACTCGCCGTCCTCGCGCTCCATCGCGACCTGCCGGCCTATCTCGACCAGCAGCGGCGCGGGATTTGGCAGCCGATCAAACCGGTACAGGCCGCACAACGCCGCATTGGCGTGCTTGGGCTCGGCATGCTTGGAAGCGCAGTGCTCGAACGTCTCCAACCCTTCGGCTTCCCACTTTCCGGCTGGAGCCGCAGTCCACGCGCGATCAGCGGCGTGCGCTGCCTTAGCGGCAGCGAGGGTCTCGACACCCTGCTTGCAACCACCGACATTCTCGTCTGCCTGCTTCCGCTGACAGAGGAAACGCGCGGCTTTCTGAATGCCGAGCTCTTCGCAAGGCTGCCGGCCGGCGCTGCGCTCGTCCATGTCGGCCGCGGCGCGCAGCTCGATCATCAGGCGCTCGTCGATGCCCTCGATACCGGGCATCTCTCCGGCGCCGTCGTCGATGTCACCGATCCGGAGCCCCTGCCTGTGGATCACGCTTTCTGGATCCATCCGCAAATCCTGCTGACGCCGCACATTGCCAGTGTCACCCAAGCCGAAACGGCAGCGGCAGCGGTGATCGACAATATCAAGCGGCACCGGGCGGGCCTCGATCCGATCGGGCTCATCAACCGCAGCCGCGGCTACTGATTTATCCCGTTCAAACGTAAACCCCGGAAAGAAAAGCCATGTCCCTGCTCAAGACGATCGACACCAACCCACTTCAAGCGCCGCGCGACTCCGCTCCCCTTCCCGAGCGCCTGATCTCGGGCAGTCCCACCTTCAAGACCTGGGCGCAGGATGTTGCCCGCGCAGAGACGGTTCATACCGGCGTATGGGAGGCAACGCCCGGCGAGACGCGTTCGATCAAAGGCGAGACGTTCGAGTTCTGCCATATCCTTTCCGGCCTGGTCGAACTCACACCCGAAGGCGGCGATCCGGTGGTCTACAAGGCCGGCGACAGTTTTGTGATGAAACCTGGCTTCGTCGGCGTCTGGAAGACGATCGAGACGGTGCGCAAGATTTACGTGACCGTCACGTGACGCCGTAGAATTGACTGGTGGCGGCGGCGAAAACGCAATTTTTCGCCGCCTCGGCACCTCCGGTCGATGCATGCTGCTCGCTTTCCCCGGTTAGGCTTGTGTTAGCCCATCCCGAGGACATGCGATGACACTCAGCTTCGACCCAAACACGATTTCCTTGCCCGTAGGACATTTCATCGGCGGCCGGCTGGTTCCGGCCGAAGCTGTCATCGACATGTCTCGGCCGTCCGACGGCAAGGCCTATGCAGGCTGTCCGCTTGCCGACGAAGCCCTTGTCGACCACGCCGTCGAGACGGCGGGAAAAGCATTGAAGGGCAGCAACTGGGGTGGCGTGCGGCCGCGCGAGCGCACCAAGGCGCTGCAGCGCTGGGCGGACCTGATCGAAGCCGAGGCGGAGACCCTCGCCAAGCTCGAAGCGCTCTCCTCGACCCGCCCGGTCGGCCAGCTCGTTGCCGGCGATATCGCCGTCACCGCCGAGCAGATCCGCTTCTTTGCCGAATTCGCCGACAAGGAAGGCGGCGATCTCGTCCCGACCGACGACGCGAATTTCGGCATGATCGTAACGGAACCCTATGGCGTCGTCGGCGCCATCACTCCGTGGAATTTTCCTCTGTCGATGGCAGGGTGGAAGCTTGCTCCAGCTCTGGCAGCTGGCAATGCAGTGGTGCTGAAACCTTCGGAAATGACGCCGTTTTCGACACTCTACCTTGCCGAGCTTTCGGTGCGGGCCGGCCTGCCCGCCGGCCTCGTCAACGTCGTTCTCGGCGACGGTCCGACCACAGGAACCGCCATCACCGGACATCCGGGGATTTCCAAGGTCAGCTTCACCGGCTCGACCGCAGCCGGCGCGGCGATCATGGCCAATATCGCCCGGACCGGCGTGAAGCCGATGACACTGGAACTCGGCGGCAAGAGCCCTCAGCTGGTCTTCGCCGATGCCGATCTCGAACTCGCGGCAGGCGCCATCGCCGGCAGCATTCTGTCCAATGCCGGCCAAGCCTGCGTCTGCGGATCCCGCCTCATCGTCGAGGCGAAGGTGGCGGAAGCGCTCGCAGCCGCACTTCTCGCGAGGTTGGCGGCAATCCGCCCCGGACCCACCTGGGAGGAAACGACTGATTATTCGCCCGTTATTTCCGAACGCCAGATCGGCCGCATGGATGGCATCATCCGGGCCGCGATCGAGGGCGGCGCCGAATGCCTCACGGGCGGCCACCGGCTCGACCGCGAAGGTTATTTTTACGCCCCGACGCTGATAGCGGGCGTAACGGCAACATCGCCCGCGGTTCTGGAAGAAATCTTTGGACCGGTGCTGACCATCCAGACATTCGAGGATGAGGAGGAGGCACTGACGCTGGCCGACCATCCCGCCTATGGGCTGGCCGCCGGCCTCTTCACCCGCGATCTCTCGCGCGCGATCCGCCTCACCCGCCGCCTGCAGGCCGGCACCGTCTGGGTCAACCGCTACGGCCGCTCGCGCGACCATATCCTGCCGACCGGCGGCTACAAGCAGTCCGGCATCGGCAAGGATCTCGGCCGCGAAGCCTATCACGCCAACCGCAAGAGCAAGAGCGTGCTCATCAGCCTTTAAGGAACTGCGATGAAAACCTACAAGATCGCCCTTCTGCCCGGAGACGGCATCGGCCGGGATGTGACCGAAGCAGCCTGGGCCGTGCTCGAAAAGACAGCCGGATCAAGCGGATTTTCTCTTGAGGCAATTCGTTTCCCCTGGTCCTGCGACTACTATCTCGAATATGGCAGCATGATGCCCGCCGAAGGCATCGAGACGCTGCGGTCTTTCGATGCCATTCTGCTCGGCGCCGTTGGGTGGCCGCGCAAAGTGCCTGACTCCGTCTCGCTGCATGGGCTGCTCCTGCCCATCCGCAAGGCCTTCGTGCAATATGCCAATATCCGCCCGCACCGGCTGCTGCCGGGCGTGCAGGGTCCGCTGCGGTCTGATCGCTTCGACATTCTCTGCATTCGTGAAAACACCGAGGGCGAATATTCCGGCGCCGGCGGCCGCGTCCATCAGGGCACTGACAACGAGGTGGCGATCGAAACCGCGATCTTCACCCGCAAGGGCGTCGAACGCATCCTGCGTTTCGGCTTCGAGCAAGCGCGTGCCCGGCGCGGCAAGCTTGCCTCGGTGACCAAGTCCAACGCGCAGAAATATTCGATGGTCTTCTGGGACGAGATCACCCAGAGGCTTTCTGCGGAATATCCCGATATCGAGGTAACGAGCTACCATATCGACGCCATGGCCGCCCGTATGGTCATGGCGCCTGAAAGCCTCGATGTCGTGGTCGCCTCCAACCTGTTCGGCGACATTCTGACCGATCTCGGCGCCGCCATCCAAGGCGGGCTCGGCTTTGCGGCATCCGCCAACATCAATCCTGATCGCTCGGCTCCGTCCATGTTCGAACCCGTTCATGGGTCCGCGCCCGATATCGCTCATCTCGGGATCGCCAATCCGATCGCTGCCATCTGGTCGGGCGCAATGATGCTGGGGCATCTCGGAGAAACGGCTGCCGCCGGAAAGGTGATGGCCGCAATCGAAGCGACGACGGCGCGCGGCATCGGCGTAATTCCCGGCAAGGACAAAACCGACGCGATCACGGCGTCGGTGCTTTCAGCACTCGACTAGCGGATGCCGCGCCAAACTGCGCGCCCGAACTTGTGGAAATGAAATGTTGTTCTGATGAAAGGGCATAAAATGAACGGATTGAGAGACGGCAGCCTGCTTCGCCAGCAAGGTCTCATCGACGGCGAATGGTGCGGGGCCGCAGCGGGGCGTACGATCGAGGTGACCGACCCGGCGACACAGCACGTGCTGGGCACGGTGCCGGATATGGACGGAGCCGATACGCGGGCCGCAATCGCGGCGGCGGAAAGAGCCTTTGGCTCGTGGCGGAAAAAGACCCATGCCGAGCGCGCCGCCTTGCTGGAAGCCTGGCACGATCTGATGCTCGACAATATCGAGGATCTGGCGCTGATCCTCACCAGGGAACAGGGCAAGCCACTGGCGGAAGCACGCAGCGAAATCCGTTACGGCGCTTCGTTCATCAAATGGTTCTCCGAGGAAGCCCGCCGTATCGCCGGAACGACCATTCCCTCACCGACAGCAGATCGGCGCATCGTCGTCCTGAAGGAACCCGTCGGCGTATCGGCGATCATCACGCCGTGGAATTTTCCTAATGCGATGATCACCCGCAAGGTGGGGCCGGCGCTCGCGGCCGGCTGCACGGTCGTCATCAAGCCATCCGACTTGACGCCGTTTTCGGCGCTGGCGCTTGGCGTCCTTGCGGAGCGGGCCGGCATACCCAAGGGCGTGATCAACATGGTCACCGGCATGCCGGCCGGAATCGGCGACGAGTTGATGGGCAACCAGACCGTCCGCAAAATTTCTTTCACCGGCTCGACCCGCGTTGGCTCGCTGTTGATGCGCGGCGCGGCCGACAGCGTCAAGCGGCTCAGCCTTGAACTCGGCGGCAACGCGCCCCTCATCGTTTTCGACGATGCCGATCTCGATCTTGCCGTGGAAGGCGCGATCGCCTCGAAATTCCGCAATGGCGGCCAGACCTGCGTTTGCGCCAACCGCCTTCTCGTCCAGTCCGGCGTCTACGAGGCCTTTGCCGCCAAGCTTGGCGCGCGGGTCGCGGCCATGAAGGTCGGGGCTGGTACCGATGCCGGCACGGATATCGGGCCGATGATCAACAAGGCGGCGATCGAGAAAATCAAGCGCCATGTGGACGATGCTGTGGAAAAGGGCGCTAAGATCCTCGCCACGGCGGGTTCGATACCGGCCGGCGATCAATATGTGGCGCCGATGGTGCTTGGCGGCGCGACGACCGAGATGCAGCTTGCCAGTGAAGAGACATTCGGACCGGTTGCGCCGCTCTTCCGCTTCGACACAGAGGAAGAGGCGATCCGCATCGCCAATGCCACCCCCTTCGGCCTTGCCGCTTATTTCTACACTGAGAGCCTGAAACGCTCCTGGCGTGTCGGCGAAGCGCTCGAATTCGGCATGATCGGCCTCAACACCGGCGCCATTTCCACCGAGGTCGCCCCGTTCGGTGGCGTCAAGCAATCCGGCCTCGGTCGCGAGGGCGCGCAATGCGGCATCGAGGAATATCTGGAAATGAAGAGCTTCCACATCGGCGGGCTCGCTTGAGCCACCGGAAGAACAAAAGGCGCCGGAAAATCATTCCGGCGCCGCTTTCGCGATTAGAATGCGAACTGCTGTTGTTTCTCGCTTACTTGAAGCGATCAAGCGTCTTGTAATAAAGCCCGACAACCGGGAGGAACCACGGTTTGCCGAAATGGCCGGGAACTGCGGGCCATTCAAGCCCCTTCACCGGATTACGGTCCGCCTTGCCCATGATGGCGTCAGCCATGATCATGCCGAGGTGGGTGGAAAGCTGGGCGCCGTGGCCGGAATAGCCCATGGCGTACCACACGCCGTCGACATAGCCCGCGCGGGGGTACCGGTCCTTCGTCATATCGACGAGGCCGCCCCAGCAATAGTCGACCTCGACGCCGGCAAGCTGCGGGAAGATTTCCGCCAGGCTGGCGCGCAGAATATCGCCGCTCTTTGCGTCCGATTGTTGATCCGACGTGGCGGAAAAGCGGGCGCGACCGCCGAAGATCAGCCGCTTGTCCGGCGACAGCCGAAAATAATTGCCGATGTTCATCGACGTGACGCAGGTCCGGTTTCCCGGCATCGTCGCGGCGATTTCGGCATCGCTCAGCGGACGGGTGGCGATCAGGAAGCTGCCGACGGAAATGATCCGGCGGCGGAAATAGCCGAAGAGCGACGGCGTGTAGGCGCCGGTCGCAACCAGCACGTGGTCGGCCGTGACGGTGCCCCGCGCGGTCTCAAGGCGGTGGCGGCCGTTACCCTGCCTGTGAGCTACCACCGCCGCCTGTTCGAAGACGGTCGCGCCGTGGCGGACCGCTGCGGCGGCAAGTCCGACGACATAGCGGCCCATATGCATCATCGCGCTCTTCTTCGAGAGCATCGCGCCATGGAAGGGCGATCCCACCTCGCTCTTCAGCTCATTTGCCGTCAGAAGCGCCGTGTCCGGATCGACTTCCCTGTGCACGGCCTCGAAATTCCGGGCAATGGCATCGAAGTGCTGTGGCTTGGAGGCAAGCTTCAGCTTCCCGGCACGACGGAAACTGCAGTCGATCCCCTCCTCCGCTATGATTGCCTCGATCGTATCGATGGAAGCATCGAACGCCCGATAGAGTGCAACGGCCCGCTCAACGCCGAGTGCGGATTTGGCGGACAGGAAACTGTGGGCGAGCCCGTTGTTGAGGTGGCCGCCATTGCGTCCCGATGCTCCCCAGCCGACCCGCTCGGCCTCGAGCACGACGACCTTGACGCCGGCCTTTGCGAGCTGGCGCGCGGCTGCAAGCCCGGTGAAACCGGCGCCGATGACGGCCACGTCATAATGTCCTTCGACAGGACCTTTGGCCGCCTCCGCAAAAGGGGGGGCCGTGGCGTGCCAGTAGGATTGGAACTGCATCCGATTGTCTCCATCAGAGCCCGACGACGCCCGGTAGGCCTGAAATATGCGGGATTTCGACATAACCGTAATAGGGGTTGGCCGGCTCGTGGCCGCGATTGACCCAGACCTTGTTCTTGATGCCGAGATCATGCGCCGACATCAGATCGTAGCGGAAGGAAGACGAGCAATGCAGCACGTCCTCCGGCCCGCAGCCCAGCATGTCGAACATGTATTCGAAAGCCTGGAAACGAGGCTTGTAAGCATTGGCCTGCTCAGCGGTATAGACTGCGTGGAAGGGCGCCCCGAGCTTTTCGACATTCGACATGATCTGGGCGTTCATGGCGTTGGACAGGATGACCAAGGGAATTTCCTTGGCAACCCTGGCAAGACCCTCAGGTACGTCGCGATGCGGCCCCCAGGTCGGAACACGTTCGTAAACCATTTGCGCGGCTTCGTCACGAAAGGTCACGCCGTTGCGCTTGCATGTCCGCTCGAGCGAATTGTGAACCACCTCGGCATAGGGTTTCCAGGCGCCCATGATCTCATCAAGTCGATAGGCGGCGAAATTCTTGATGAACTCCGCCATACGCGGCTCGTCGAGTTGGACGCCGTAAAGGTCGCGCGCTGCTTCCGCCATCTGGAAGTTGGTCAGCGTGCCGTAGCAATCGAAAGTGATGTATTTCGGACGGAACGTAGTCATCTGCATATCCTCGAACGATCGGAACTGGGGAACGTGTTCACAATCATAGGCACCGCTTTGCCCATCTCTTGCCTGAATCGGCGGCATCGGAAGCAGAATCTATCGTATCGAAAGCGGGGTTTGGCAGAAGGTTGCGCGCTCCCGCAGGCGATCATGCCGTCGAGCTCGATGATCCTCGAAGCGACGACGGGTTCAATCGTGATCGTGATCGTGGTGCGAGGGAAGATCGAGGCCGAAGGTCTTGACGAGATCGGCCACTTGCTCCGGGCTGAGGAAGCGGGGATTGAGGTTGCGCAGCAGCAGATAGAGCTTCGCCGTTTCCTCCAGTTCCTCGGTTGCGAAGACCGCCGCCTCCAGACTGTCACCGGCGACGACGGGCCCATGATTGGCCAGAAGCACCGACGAATATTTGCCGGCCAGCCCGCGGATCGCGTCGGCCACCGCCGGATCGCCGGGACGGTAATACGGAACCAGCGCCGTTTCGCCGGCGCGCATCAGATAATATGGTGTCATCGGCGGCAAGGCGGCACGCGGATCGATCTCCGGCAGCATGGTCAGCGCCACCGCATGAGTGGAATGAAGATGGACGATGGCGCGGGCGCTGCCGCGCGTATCGTAGAGGGCTGTGTGCAGCGGGATTTCCTTGGTCGGCTTGTCGCCGGATAGGAGCCGGCCTCCGGCGTCGAGCCGCGATATCCGAGCCGGGTCGAGAAAGCCGAGCGAGGCGTTGGTCGGCGTGACCAGCCAGCCTCCGTCCTCCAGTCGCAACGATATGTTGCCCGACGAGCCGGGCGTCAGCCCGCGCTCGAATAGCGAGCGCCCGTATCGGCAGATTTCTTCACGCTGACGCGCGTCGGACATGACACTTCCTCCAATATCAGGCAGTTGCCCCCTCGATCAGTTCAAAGCCGAGATCGACGGCCTGGGGCGGCGCCTTGGAGACGATCAGCTGCGCGGCTATCTCACCAGTCGCCACGCGCGGCGTCCGGATGGTCGACAGCGGCTGCGGTATCGCCCGGCCGATATCGAGGCCGTTATAGCCGAAAATGGCGAGCTGCGACGGGATCGAAATCCCCTGCGCCAGACAATGAAAATAACCGCCCAACGCCATGTCGTCATTGGAAAAATAGACGGCATCGAGATCGGTCGCCCATGCAAGCAGTCGCTCCAGGCCCAACCTGCCGTTCTCGACCGAGGAAGGGCCGGCAAGAATTTCGTGGGCGACCAGGGGCGTGCCGTTGGCGTCGAGCGTTTCGCAAAAGCTGGAAAAGCGCTTGCCGGCGCGGGTATCACGGTTCAGGTCGTGACCGACATAGCCGATCCGTCTGTAGCCGCGCCCGAGCAGGAAGGCAGCGCTCTCCCGCCCGGCCGCGCGGTTCGAGAAGCCAACTGCGATATCCAGCGCATCGCCGTCCAGATCGAGCAGTTCCACAACCCGGCAGCCGCTGGCGCGCAGCATCTTCGCCGTGCCTTCGGTATGTTCGTATCCTGCCAGCATCACCGCCGCCGGCCGCCAGGCAAGCATCGCGGCGGCGAGCGCCTCCTCCTTAGCCGGATCATAGTCGGTCACCGAGAAGACCGCCTGATATCGGTTTTCCTCCAGGACGGCGCCGGCACCGCCCAGGACGTCGGCAAAGACGATGTTAGACAATGAGGGAATAACAAAGGCGACAAGACGCGAAGTGGTGGAAGCCAGCGTTCCGGCGATCCGGTTCGGCACATAGCCCAGCCGTTCCACGGCGGCCATTACCCGCTCGCGCGTCTTGCCCGAAAAAGAACCGTGGTTGCGCAGAACGCGCGACACCGTGCTCTCGCCGACGCCGGCCGCTTCTGCGACCTCTGCGAGGGTGACCGTCGGCTGATGTTTGAATTCCATCGTCAATTTCGGATCCGGCTTTGGGAAGCGCCCGGCGCGAAGCAGTCGCTTCGTGGGCGGTCGCAGCGGGCTTCATTTTTCACCACTTCGGGCAAGAAGCAAGATATATTTGGCAGCGCTGCCAATTTCCCGTTGGCAGCGCTGCGGGAATGGTTTAGAAAGATTGGCAGCGCTGCCAAAATCGGCTGGCGACCGGAGGATGTGCCATGACAAGACGTGCTGAAAACCCTGGCGCCGCCATCGTCGCAGCCGTCATCGGCCTCGGCTCCATGGGAATGGGAATGGCGCGGTCGATGAAGCGCGCCGGTCTCGACGTGGTTGGATGCGACATAACGCCGACGGCGGTCGATCGCTTCGTGGCCGAGGGCGGACGTGGCGCTGCTTACCCTGCCGACGCTGCCAAGGACGCCGACATCGTGGTCTCCGTGGTGGTCAACGGTGCACAGACGGACGCAGTGCTGTTTGGGCCGCAGGGCATTGCGGCTACGATGAAACCCGGCGCAGTTTTCATCTCGTCGGCGACGATGGACCCCGCCGTCGCGCGCGATCTGGCGGCGAGGTCCGAGGCTCTCGGCCTGCACTATCTCGACGCGCCCATATCAGGCGGCGCTGCCAAGGCGGCGCAAGGCGAGCTGACGATCATGGCCTCGGGCTCCAGACAGGCTTTCGATAGGGCGCGTCCCGCCCTCGACGCGATGGCCGGCAAGGTCTACCAGCTCGGCGACGCCCCCGGAACCGGCGCCGCCTTCAAGATGATCAACCAGCTTCTCGCCGGCGTGCACATCGCGGCCGCTTGCGAGGCCATAAGCTTTGCGGCCAAGCAGGGCCTCGACCTCGTCAAGGTCTATGAAGTCATCACCGCCTCGGCCGGCAATTCCTGGATGTTTGAAAACCGCGTGCCGCATGTGCTGGCCGGCGACTACACTCCGCTCAGCAGCATCGAGATCTTCGTCAAGGATCTCGGTATCGTCCAGGATATGGCCCGCTCCGAACGATATCCGGCGCCGCTGGCGTCAGCCGCCCTGCAGATGTACCTGGCCGCGGCCGGAGCCGGCATGGGCCGCGACGACGATGCCTCGCTCGCACGGCTCTACGCGCAGCTTTCCGGCGCGGAATTGCCCGGCTCCGCTAAAGAGCCGCAAAGCCGGTAAGGAGCGTCGACATGCCCGTTTTCGCCGCCAACCTGACGATGATGTTCAACGAATGGGCCTTCCTCGACCGCTTCGACGCCGCAGCCGATGCGGGCTTTTCCGCCGTCGAATACCTTTTTCCCTACGAGGCTCCGCCGGAGGCCATCGCCGAACGGCTCGCCCGCAACAGTCTGCAGCAGGCCCTGTTCAACCTGCCGCCGGGCGACTGGGCTGCGGGCGAGCGCGGCGTCGCGGCCCTTCCCGGTCGGTTCGATGACCTCAAGGCGAATGTCGGGCGGGCACTGGATTATGCGGCGGCGACCGGCGTCAGACGATTGCACCTGATGGCGGGTATCGCCGATCCCTATGATCAAGACGCCGGCGCCGCCTACCGGCGCTCCGTCGCCTACACTGCCGGCCGACTTGCTGAAAAGGGCCTTGACCTTCTGCTTGAGCCGATCAACGGGCGCAACATGCCAGGTTATTTCCTCAACGACTTCGCCATGGCCGAGCAGCTGATCGCCGAATGCGGTCTGCCGAACCTGAAGCTGCAATTCGACATCTATCACCGCCAGATTCTCCATGGTGACGTCGCCATGGCTTTGCGGCGCCTGCTGCCGATCACCGGCCATATTCAGATCGCCAGCGTACCGTCACGCAACGAGCCAGACGGGGAAGAGCTGAACTATCCATACCTGTTCAGCGAAATCGACCGGCTGGGTTACAACGGCTTCATCGGCTGCGAATATATTCCGCGCGGCCGGACGCTGGACGGTCTGGGCTGGTTTGCCCCTTTTGCACGGAGCTAGAGCCTTTCGTGGTCAGATTGAAACATTCTGGTGGCTCAAGCGAAGTCGGATGGCCGACCGGCCGGCGCACGTCGTAGCCAAACTCTACGGCCACGCCGGCCGGTATCAGCCGGCCCGTTTCAGCCAATCAGAAAGGCCGGGCATCTTTCTGCCAGGATCAGAGGCGATCGGCTCGAACATATCAAGGGGCATGCCCGTCGCTAATCGCCTCTGCCCTAACGAAAACCTGCTCCGGCAGAATGCTTCATCTAACCAGGAAAGGCTCTAACAATGGCTATTTCGCTCGGATCGATCGCGGATGACTATACTGGCGCGTCCGATCTCGCCAATACGCTGACGAAGAACGGCCTGCGCACGGTGCAGACAGTCGGCATTCCCGATCCGTCACTGGCGCTGCCGGATGTCGATGCTGTGGTCGTTTCGCTGAAAATCCGCTCCGTTCCAGCTTCGGAGGCGGTGGCCGCTGCGACCAAGGCTGAGCGCTGGTTGCGCCAGCAGGGCGCGGGCCATGTGCTCTACAAGATCTGCTCGACCTTCGACTCTACCGATGCCGGCAATATCGGTCCCGTCACCGAGGCTTTGAGCGAGGCTGCGGGCGGTGGCGGCGTACTGGTTACACCGGCCTTTCCGGAGACAGGACGCACCGTCTATCTCGGCCACCTCTTCGTCGGCGGCCAGCCATTGAACGAAAGCCCGCTCAAGGACCACCCACTGAACCCAATGCACGACGCCAATCTCGTGCGGGTTCTCGCCCGGCAATCGCGCGGCACCGTCGGACTGATCGATCTCCCAGCAATCGCAGCCGGACCGGCCGCCGCCAAGGCGAAGCTCGATGCCCTGGGAAGGACGGGCGCGACCATGGCTATCGCCGACGCGATTTTCGAAACGGATCTGGAAACGCTGGGCGAGATCGCGGTGGAAACACCGGTATCCACCGGCGCGTCCGGCCTCGGCCTCGGCCTTGCCCGCGCGCTCGTCCGCTCCGGCCGGATATCCGGCCGCGCGACGGGCGAAGATGTCACTCGCCCCGTCGGCGGGCTTTCGGCGATCATTGCCGGCAGCTGTTCGAAGGCGACACTGCGCCAGATCGACGCCGCCGAACGAGCGATGCCCGTGCTGCGGCTTGATCCCGAGCGGCTGCTGGCCGCCGGCCCGGATGAGATCGCCGCGGCGATTTCCTGGGCCGGAGACCGCATTTCTGCCGGCCCCGTTGTGGTCGCCGCGAGCGCGGCCCCCGAAACCGTCTCCCGGCTGCAATCGCACTATGGGCGGGAGGCCTCGGGCCACGCGATCGAGACCGCCACATCGATCATCTCCGCCGAACTGGTGGAAAGAGGCGTGCGGCGCCTCGTGGTCGCGGGCGGCGAGACATCGGGGGCCGCAGTCGACAAGCTCGCCATCCCGGCATTTCTGATCGGCCCCGAAATCGCTCCCGGCGTGCCGGTGCTGCGCACGGTTGGCAATGCGCAAGGCGACATGCTTCTGGCGTTGAAATCAGGCAATTTCGGAGACGAAGATTTCTTCACTGCCGCGCTGGCGATGATGCAGTAACCAGACTCAGGCCTGCAACACACTCGCAGCAAGCGGTTTACGAGAGGGCCGGTCCGCCAGCATAAGATTCGGCGACCCTTGATCGCAAAGCCATAAGATACTGCCTGAACCACGGCCTTCAGATGATCTGCCCGCCGGCACTCCGGCAGACTTGCGGGCAGAACATCAAGGATCGCCCCATGCAAACACGTCAGATCGAGATCGCCGCGTTCAGGCCCGACCATCTGGACGCCGCCCTTGCGCTTTCCCGACAGGCGGGCTGGCCGCATAGGACGGAAGACTGGCAGATGGCGCTCGCCCTGAGCGAGGGAATGGTCGCAACTGAAGACGACAGGGTCGTCGGCACCGTTGTCGTCACGAGGTACAAGGAAGATTGCGCCACCATCAACATGGTCATCGTCGACGAGACGACGCGTGGGCGCGGCCTCGGCCGCAGGCTGATGGAGGCCGCGCTGCAGATCGCAGGAAACCGCCCGCTCCGGCTGGTCGCGACAAGGGCGGGCCTGCCGCTCTACCAAAAGCTTGGTTTTCATGAAACCGGAACCGTGCTGCAGCACCAAGGCCTAGCCAGAGAAATCCCTGCGCCGGCCGGCACGGAGACCGCCACCGCCGACGATCTCCCTGCCATCATGGCACTCGATCGCCTTGCCTTCGGCGCCGATCGCGAAGACCTACTCTCCTATCTCGCCAAGGTCGGCGAGTTCGCGGTCATTCGTCGCGACGCCGGCGTGTCGGGCTTCGCCTGCCTGCGCGCTTTCGGCCGCGGCGAGGTGATCGGACCCGTGGTTGCCACAAACATCGACGACGCCAGGAAACTCATCGAACATCACGTCGCCAGGCGGCCAGGACGCTTCCTCAGGGTGGATACGACGGCCGCGGCCGGACTTTCCCCATGGCTCGCCGAACACGGCTTCGCTGAAGTCGACGGCGCCATCGCAATGAAGAACCCATCGGTCGGCCACGCCGCCGCCCCTGCTGCCACCACCTTCGCCCTTGCCAGCCAGGCGCTCGGCTGATTGGAGATCCCATGTACCCCAACTCGCTCATCGAACTCGACCGCGCCCATCTCATCCATCCGGTAGCCTCCTACCGCAGTCATGAAAAGCATGGCGTGCGCGTGCTGGCCTCGGCCAAGGGCGCAACGGTCACCGACGCCTCCGGCAAACAGCTGATCGATGGCTTCGCCGGCCTCTGGTGCGTCAATGCCGGTTACGGTCACGAGAGCATCGTCGAGGCAGCGGCCCGGCAGATGCGGGAGCTTCCCTACGCAACGGCCTATTTCGGCCTCGGCTCCGAGCCGGCGATCCGGCTTGCCGCAGAACTCGCCGATCGGGCGCCGGGCGATCTCAACCATGTCTACTTCACGCTCGGCGGCTCCGACGCGGTGGACAGCACGATCCGGTTCATCCGCTATTACTGGAACGCCCGTGGACGGCCCGAACGCGATCAGTTCATCTCGGTCGAGCAGGGTTATCACGGCTCCTCGACAGTCGGTGCGGGCCTGACTGCCTTGCCTGCCTTCCATGCCGGTTTTGGCATTCCCTTCGACTGGCAGCATAAGATTCCGTCTCATTACGCCTACCGCAACCCTGTCGGCGATGATCCGCAGGCGATCATCGAAGCCTCGCTCGCGGCATTGAAAAGCAAGGTCGAGGCGATCGGGCCGGAGCGAGTCGCCGCCTTCTACGTCGAACCGATCCAGGGTTCGGGAGGCGTCCTCGTACCGCCGAAAGGCTGGGTGAAGGCAATGCGCCAATTCTGCCGCGAGCATGACATCCTTTTCGTGGTGGATGAGGTGATCACCGGCTTTGGCCGCACCGGGCCGCTCTTTGCCTGCAGCGAGGAAGGGGTCGTGCCGGATTTCATGACGACCGCCAAGGGCCTCACCTCCGGCTATGTCCCGATGGGCGCCGTCTTCATGTCCGACCACGTCTATGAAACGATTGCCGAGGGGGCCGGCGCCACCGCTATCGGTCACGGCTACACCTATTCGGCTCATCCCGTCAGCGCCGCCGTCGGCCTGGAAGTCCTGAAGCTTTACGAAAACGGCCTTCTCGAGAATGGCGTCAAGGCTGGCGCGCGGCTGATGCGGGGTCTCCAATCGCTGAGAGATCACCCACTCGTCGGCGATGTCCGTGGCCGCGGCATGCTCGCGGCCGTCGAGCTGGTGGTCGACAAAAGCAACAAGACGCCGCTGCCGGCATCCGCCGAACCCGCCCGCCGGATCTTCGATCGCGCTTGGGAGAACGGCCTCGTCATCCGCGCCTTCGGCAACGGCGTCCTCGGTCATGCGCCGCCGCTATGCTGCACCGAAGCGGAAATCGATGCGATCGTCGAGCGCACGCGCATCACGCTGGACGAGACGCTTGAGGACCCGGATGTGCGCCGGGCGCTGCAGGCCTGAAAATACCGCGAAACGGTCAGATTCGGTAGTTTGTGCCGCCCCACAGCGCCTTTTCGGAGAATCCGGCGCAGGGCAGGTGACAAACTGAAACAGACGAAAGGCCCGGATCCCGACAAATGCGGGCCTTCATAAAGAGCGGGACAGAGATCCCGCCGGGAACAGAAAATTCTTCTTTCAGAAGCCGTGCTCCCATCGGAGCCGAACACTGGGGAATTCGCGTGAGCAAGAGCCTTCCGGAATTCAAGTACATGACCTTCGACGTCGTCGGTACGCTCATCGACTTCGAGGGCGGCATCAAGACCTGTCTCGCCGAGATCGCTGCCGAAACGGGGCATGAAGTCGATGGCGAGCGGGCGCTCAGCCTCTATCGTGAGGCCCGCTACTCCGACGACGCCGACCTCTTTCCCGACGACCTCGTGCGTGTCTATCTGGCGATCGCACCGAAGCTCGGCCTGCCCGTCGATCGCAAATATGGCGAGCGGCTGCGGGACTCGGCGAAGAGCTGGAAGGGTTTCGCAGACAGCGCCGCAGCACTGGCAAGCCTGGCGAAAAATTACCGCCTCGTTGCAATGACCAATGCCCGCCGCTGGGCCTTTGCTTTCTTCGAGAAGGAGCTCGGCAATCCCTTCCATGCCGCCTTCACCGCCGACGATACCGGGACCGAAAAACCCGATCCTGCATTCTTCGAGAAGGTCTTCGGCTACATCGCCTCGGAAGGCCATTCGAAGGACGACATCCTGCACGTCGCCCAGAGCCAGTATCACGATATCGGGATTTCCAGGAAGCTGGGGCTGACCAATTGCTGGATCGAGCGGCGCCATGACCAGAAGGGTTACGGCGGCACGATCGAACCGGCCGAATTCACGACCCCAGACTATCATTTCACGTCCATGGCAGGCCTTTCCGCTGCCGTGGCCGCCGCGCGTGCCTGACTATGAACCGGTGCGGACTCGCCTCGCAAGGCAGCCGCCGCAAAAGAAAAGGGGAATGAGATGAACGACAAGATCACCAATTGGACCAGAGCCGACGACGCCATGATCGAAACCGCCATCCGCCGCGGCGCGACTCGGCGCGAACTTCTGCAACTGATGCTGGCGGGCGGCGTCGCGATGTCTGCGGGCGGCCTCATCCTCGGCCGCGCCTCGCAGGCGGTCGCGGCCACGCCCGTTGCCGGCGGCGCCCTCAAGGCGGCCGGCTGGTCGTCCTCGACGGCCGACACGCTCGATCCGGCGAAGGCTTCGCTTTCGACCGACTATGTGCGCTGCTGCGCCTTCTACAATCGCCTGACCTATATCCAGTCCGATGGCACGCCGCGAATGGAGCTCGCCGAGTCGGTCGAAACCAAGGACGCAAAGGTCTGGACGATCAAGCTGCGCAGCGGCGTTACCTTCCACGACGGCAAGCCGCTTACGGCCGACGACGTCGTCTTCTCGATGAAGCGTCATCTCGACCCGGCGGTCGGCTCGAAGGTCGCCAAGATCGCCAAGCAGATGACCGGGTTCAAGGCGGTCGACAAATTGACGGTTGAGATCACGCTGGAAACCGCGAATGCCGACCTGCCGATGATCCTCGGCATGCACCATTTCATGATCGTCGCCGACGGCACGACCGACTTCTCCAAGGGCAACGGTACCGGCGCTTTCGTCCGCGAGGTCTTCGAGCCCGGCGTTCGCTCGGTCGGCCTGAAGAACAAGAATTATTGGAAGCCCGACCATCCGAACGTTGACTCGTTCGAATTCTTCGCGATCGCTGAGGACAACGCCCGCGTCAATGCATTGCTCTCGGGCGACATCCACCTCGCTGCCGCCATCAATCCGCGCTCTGTGCGCCTCGTGGACGGCAAGGAAGGATTCTTCCTCAATAAGACGACCGCCGGCAATTACACGAACCTGAATATCCGCCTGGACACAGCGCCCGGCGACAAAAAGGGCTTCGTAGAGGGCATGAAATATCTGATCAATCGCGAGCAGATTCAAAAATCGGCCTTGCGCGGGCTCGCCGAGATCGGAAACGATCAGCCGATCTCCCCGTCGAACTTCTATTACAATGGGGACCTGAAACCGAAAGCGTTCGATCCCGAAAAAGCAAAGTTCCTCTTCGAGAAAGCCGGCCTTCTCGGTCAGTCGATCCCGGTGATCGCGTCCGATGCAGCGAATTCGGCAATCGACATGGCCATGATCGTCCAGGCCGCCGGCGCAGAAATCGGCATGAAGTTCGACGTGCAGCGCGTACCGTCCGACGGATACTGGGACAACTACTGGCTCAAGGCGCCGATCCATTTTGGCAATATCAATCCGCGGCCGACACCTGACATCCTGTTCTCGCTCCTCTATGCATCCGATGCGCCATGGAACGAGAGCCAATACAAGTCGGAAAAATTCGACCGGATGCTGCTCGAAGCGCGCGGCTCGCTCGACCAGGCCAAGCGCCGCGAGATCTACAACGAGATGCAGGTCATGGTGTCGGAAGAAGCCGGCACCATCATTCCGGCTTACCTCTCTAACGTCGATGCGGTGTCCTCCAAGGTCAAGGGACTTGAGACCAACCCGCTCGGCGGCATGATGGGCTACTCCTTCCCGGAATATATCTGGCTGGAAGGCTGATCGGCATATGCCGGGGGCGATAAGCCCCCGCTCGTCCCCCTGTTTCGTAATATACTGTCAGCCAACGGCCGACGGGAGGCCTGCATATGAAGAATCCGGTCCTGTCTCTTATTGCCAGTCGACTGTTCATCTCCGCTGTCACGCTGCTGATCGTCTCCTTCGCGGTGTTCTTCGCAACGACGATGCTTCCCGGTGACACGGCGTCGATCCTGCTCGGGCAGGCCGCGACCCCGGAGGCGGTTGAGGGGCTACGCAAGGCCATGCATCTCGACGAGCCGGCATTCCTGCGTTTCGTCTACTGGATGACAGGGCTGCTGTCCGGCGACCTCGGCACGTCTTACGCCAACGACATGCCGATCGCCGACTTGATCGGAGGGCGTTTCGTAAACTCTATGAAACTCGCCGGCATAACCGCCATGTTCGCGGTTCCGATCGCGCTGACGCTCGGCATCACGGCCGCCATGATGCGGGGCTCGCTCTATGACCGGGCGGTCACGGTGCTTACGATTGGCGTGATCTCCGTGCCCGAATTCATGATCGCAACATCGGCCGTCCTGTTCTTTGCGGTCTATCTGCAGTGGCTCCCGGCAATTTCCTTTACGAATGAAGCGAAATCCTTCACCGATCTACTGCGGGTCTATGCGATGCCGGTGATCACACTGACCTTCGGCGTATCGGCGCAGATGATCCGGATGACGCGGGCTGCCGTGGTTGAAACTCTGAACACGCCCTATGCCGAAATGGCGTTGCTGAAAGGCGCCTCCCGCAGTCGCATTGTTCTGAAGCATGCATTGCCGAACGCCCTTGGTCCGATCGTCAACGCGATCGCGCTTTCGCTATCCTATCTGCTGGGCGGGGTCATCATCGTCGAGACCATCTTCAACTATCCGGGCATTGCCAAACTGATGGTGGATGCGGTGGCCACGCGCGACCTGCCGCTCATTCAGACCTGCGCTATGATCTTCTGTGTCGGCTACCTCATCCTCATCACGCTTGCCGATATCATTGCCATTCTTTCAAATCCGAGGTTGCGATGACATCCCATATCGAACAACAGCCCGCCATGACGCGCCGGCTCGGCTACCGCTTCAACCTCGTCGGGCTCGTGGGGCTCGCCGCCATCCTCTTCTGGGCTTTTATCGCGATCTTCGCGCACTTGCTCATCCCCTACCCGGTGGGCGAAATCGTCGATTACGACTATTTCGGGCCGATATCCCAGCAGTTCTGGATGGGATCGGATTATCTCGGCCGCGATGTCTTCTCGCGCATCCTGATGGGCGCGCGCTACACGGTCGGCATCTCGCTCGCAGCAGTGACGATCGCCTGCTTCAGCGGCGTCGTGCTCGGCATGATCGCGGCCGTCGCCGGTGGCTGGCTCGATACGCTGCTGTCCCGATTCCTCGATGCCATGAATTCCATTCCGTCCAAGCTCTTTGGCCTGGTCGTGGTTGCAGCCGTCGGATCGTCGATCCCGGTTCTGATCCTGACCCTTTCGGTGATTTATATCCCGGGCTCCTATCGTTTCGCTCGGGCGCTCGCCGTCAACGTCAATTCCATGGACTTCATCACCGTCGCCCGCACACGCGGTGAAAGCACCCTTTACCTGATCAGATCCGAAATCCTGCCCAATATCGTGGGTCCCGTACTTGCCGATTTTGGGCTCCGCTTCGTCTTCATCGTTCTCCTGCTCTCCGGCCTTTCCTTCCTCGGCCTCGGCGTCCAGCCACCCTATGCCGATTGGGGGGCACTCGTGCGTGAGAATATCGGCGGTCTTCCGTTTGGTGCGCCGGCGGTCATGTTTCCGTCGCTCGCCATTGCCAGCCTGACAATCAGTGTCAATTTGCTGATCGACAACCTGCCGCAGAAAATCCGCGATCGGAGTGAGTAATGGCCAATCTCGTCGACATTCGTGACCTCCGGGTCGAAGCAACCACCGATTCCGGCCGGCGCGTCGAGATCATCAAAGGCGTCAGCCTCGACATTGCCGAGGGCGAAATCGTCGCGCTGATCGGCGAGAGCGGCTCCGGCAAGACCACGATCGCCCTGACCCTTATGGGCCATACCCGCCCGGGCTGTCGCATCTCCGGCGGCAGTGTTTTGGTCGGCGGCAAGGACGTGGTTAGGCTAAGCGAAAAACAGCGCGCCGAACTACGTGGCACGGAGGTCGCTTACGTGCCGCAATCGGCCGCCGCCGCCTTCAATCCGGCCACATCGATCATGGATCAGGTGATCGAGGTCACGCGTATACATCAGCTGATGTCGCCGGAAGATGCGCGTGCCAAGGCGGTCGAACTCTTCCGGGCGCTGTCCCTGCCCGAACCGGAAACGATCGGCAGCCGTTATCCGCACCAGGTTTCCGGCGGTCAGCTGCAGCGTCTGGCTGCCGCCATGGCGCTGATCGGCAACCCGACCCTTGTCATCTTCGACGAGCCGACGACTGCGCTCGACGTGACGACCCAGATCGAAGTGCTGCGCGCCTTCAAATCGGTCATGAAGAAGGGCGGCATATCAGGCGTCTATGTCTCGCACGACCTTGCTGTCGTCGCACAGATCGCCGACCGCATCGTGGTATTGAAAGGGGGGCAGGCCCAGGAAATCGGCACCACCGAAGAAATCCTCAACGATGCGAAGCATCCCTATACCCGGCAACTGCTTGCAGCCTTCGAACCGAAACCGCGCGGCCCAACAAGCCTTGCCGAGAACGCGACGGCGCCGCTCTTGAAGATCGAAGACGTCGTTGCCGGTTACGGGCAGCGCCAAGCTGACGGCCTGCCTCTCGTTCGCGCGGTCGAGCATGTGAGCCTGACGGTCGAAAGAGGACGCAACCTCGGCATCATCGGCGAATCCGGTTGTGGCAAGTCGACTCTCGCGCGCACAATCGCCGGCATCCTGCCGGCCGCAACCGGCAAGATCGTCTTCGACGGCACGGAGCTGCGCCGCAATGCGCGCGAGCGTTCACGCGATCAGCTGCGCGAGATGCAGATCGTCTTCCAATATGCCGATACCGCCCTCAATCCGGCGAAATCCGTCGAGGATATCCTCGCCAGGCCGCTGGTGTTCTACCACGGCATGGGTCGACAGGCGCAAAACATCAGGATCGATCAACTGCTCGACATGGTGCGCCTGCCCCGCAACCTGCGCCACCGCAGGCCGGGAGAACTCTCGGGTGGACAGAAGCAGCGCGTCAACTTCGCCCGGGCGCTCGCCGCCGATCCGAAGCTGATCCTTTGCGACGAGATCACCTCGGCCCTCGACACCGTTGTCGCTGCCGCCGTCATTGACCTGCTCAAGGAATTGCAGCGCGAACTCGGCCTCTCCTACATCTTCATTAGCCACGACCTCTCGGTGGTGGAGGCGATCTGCGACGAGATCGTCGTGATGTACGGCGGCCGGAAAGTCGAGGAAATCACCCCCTCGAAAGTGAAAGCGCCGCAACATCCCTATTCGCAACTGCTGTTCTCGTCCGTACCGACGCTCGATCCGGCGTGGCTCGATGGGCTCAGGCAGGATCCAGAACTCGTGCGGGCCTATTGCCGGCACTGAGGTCAGGTCCGATGGTGCGGCTCGCGGTAGACTGGTTTGTCTAGACGATGCCGCGCAGCCTGCGCGGGGCCTTCTTTGGTCACTGCTTTGCGATAAACCGGTGAACCGCTGGCCCAACTGTGCGCACTTGCTTCAACGTGGGAGCGCGTTCAGTGCGGAGGACATGTGCAGGACACCAAGCTCAGGGCTAGTAAGGACCGGTACCGATGCCTCGCTCATTTTATTGAGAGCATTCGCCATTGACGCTTGAGCAAGTACGACCACGTCGACGCTTCCCACAAGCGAAGCGAGGCCTTCACGTACCATCGCATCATGCGCCGCCCTGTCCCCGCTCCGCAATTTATCAAAGGCGCCATCGCAAAGACGACCGGTCACGGAAACCCTATGCCCTATTCTTTGAGCATGGCGTTCAATTAGCTGGGTTGTAGGATTCATTGTCGTAGCCAGGGTTGCAAGGACGCCAATTCGGTTCCCGCGTCGGATCGCCTCAATCGCCATGCCATCATCTATCCGAAAGAGCGGTACGGGGCAGAGCGGCGTTCCCGCATCCACCGCAGGACCGAGCGAGGAACAGGTGACGAGGACCGCCGAGGCCCCTGCATCCATCGCCGACCAAATGTGACCCGCAAGCCGCCGCATGGTCTGAGGTGACAGCGCGCCTTCGCGAATGGTGTTTCCCAACAGGCTCTCGTCTAACATGTTGAACGAGCGCCAACCGGGCAGGTGGAGACCGACGAGTTCGTTAAATGCGGGGATGATCCCGGGAACCGTATGGATCATGGCAAGCGCAGGGGAGTCATGAAATTCCGTAGGCATGGCTTAGATCTCTATTTTGGTTGAGCGCGCTCATCAATTGGAGCGGCAGCAGTCGGGTTGGTGTGGCCCTGAAACCGGCATCTGTCGTGTTCCGACCGGAAGTCGATCCGAAACCACTGTCGTCAGAGGATGCTTGACAACTTACCTGCTCGACGGCCGAAGTTTTGACTGTCATGTCGCCGAACACGGAACTTTCCGCCGTCCCTGCGTTTTCATTCGATGCATCCTGCTCGCCTTCCTCCGGTAGCTTCACCTGAGTTCACTTCGAGGACGCGCCGTGACACCAATCTTTGATCCAGGCAGCCTACCGCGATAGTCGTCATTGCCTCGGATGCTTCTGCCGCAGGGGCAGCAAACAGAGCCGTATAGATCGGCTCCAATCAATTCAGGTCAGTCTCCATGTCTCCACTCCTCAAACGAATACACAGCGATGCAGAACTCCCCGCCAAGGCGGATGTCGTCGTCATCGGCGGCGGCATCATTGGCGCAACGGCGGCCTTCTTTCTAGCGGAGCGGGGACTCTCGGTCGCCCTGGTCGAAAAAGGCCAAGTCGGCTGCGAGCAGTCGAGTCGCAACTGGGGTTGGTGCCGCCAGCAGAACCGGGATGAGCGGGAGTTGCCGCTCTCGGGCGTCGCGCTGCGGCTCTGGAGTGAGTTTGAATCCAAAATTGGCGCGGACGTCGGTTTTCGTCGATGCGGTTTGCTCTACGCTACCGACAATCCGCAGCAACTGGCGGAATGGGAAGCATGGCGTGATACGGCCCGTCAGTTCCAAGTCAATACGAAGATGCTTGGTGCCGCAGAAGCGGCTGCCGCAATCCCGGCAAATGGCCGCCGATGGCTCGGCGGAGTCCATTCAATTGACGATGGCAAGGGCGAGCCTGCCATCGCCGCGCCGACGATCGCTGAGGGCGCTCGCAAACTCGGAGCAACGGTCCATCAAGAATGCGCTGCGCGAGGTCTTGATCTGGCGAATGGAGCAGTAGCCGGGGTGATCACAGAAAAGGGGCTGATCCGGACCCAAGCCGTTCTTTGCGCCGGCGGTGCCTGGACGTCCATGTTCTGTCGCCAGCACGGAGTCCTGTTTCCGCAAGCCAGCGTGCGCCAGACAGCGCTTCGTACGCGGCCCACAGCGAATGTGGGCGAGGCGATTTATACACCGGACTGCGCGCTGACCCGCCGGTTGGATGGCAGCTACACGCTTGCGATCAGCGGCAGGGCGATGCTCGACATCACCCCACAAGGCATACGCTACGCCCGCTGGTTCATGCCGATGTTCATGAAGCGTCTGAAAGCGGTGCAGTTCGGCATCGGCAAATCCTTCCTCCAGGGTCCGGAAGCATTCGGAAGCTTGAACAAGAGTAAACCATCGGCCTTCGAGCGGATGCGCGTTCTTGACCCGCCGCCGAGCCGCCGCACGATTGCGGCTATTTTGAAACGGGTCACCGAGCAGTTTCCTGCATTGGCGGGTGTCGAACTCGCCGACAGCTGGGGAGCCTACGTGGATTTCACGCCGGACGCGGTGCCGGTCATCTCGCCGGCCGACGGTGTGAGAGGGCTCTATTTGGCCGCGGGCTGCTCCGGCCATGGCTTCGGTCTTGGCCCGGGCATCGGCCGCCTGGCGGCCGACCTGGTTGCCAATGATACACCCTGTGTCGACCCCACCCCCTTCCGCCTGTCGCGTCTCCTTGACGGTTCGAAGGTCAAAGTCGGCGCAATCTAATCGTGAGGCCAAATCCGGAGAAGGCCCGTGGGGTGCCTAGGGAAAGCTAGCGGAATGGATTACGACGTCATCGTCATCGGCGGCGGGCTGGTAGGCGTATCGATAGCCTGGGGCCTGTCGAGATGCGGACAAAGGGTCGCAATCGTCGATGAAGGCGACTTGGCAAACAGGGCCGCCCGGGCAAATTTCGGTCTCGTCTGGAGCTCAAGCAAGGGCCTCGGCAACGCGGCCTACTCCCGTTGGTCGCGAACCTCGACGGCGAACTGGCATCGGCTGGCAGCCGAACTCAAGGCTGAAACCGGCATCGACACCGGTTTTGTCCAATCGGGCGGTTTCTCAATTCGGCTCACGCCAACGGAGTTGGAGCGCGGCGTCGCATCCATGACGAAGCTCGCCAGCCAGCGGGGAATGGATGCGGACGGTACTCCGCCGCTCGAATATGAGATACTCGATCAGGCGGAGACACGCCGCCGCTTACCCTTGGTCGGGGAGACCGTGGCAGGCGCGATTTTCAGTCCTCTGGATGGACACGCAAACCCGCTGCGGCTGTTCGCCGCCTTTCACAAGGCGCTGCAGCAGCGTGGCGTTCATTATCTGCCGCATCGGAAGACGACTGGGATCCACCATCGGGCCGGCGCGTTCGAATTGACTGGGGACGGGTGGACGCTGACTTCCGGCAAGATTGTGATTGCTGCCGGAATCGGCAACACCCCCCTCGCGCCGATGGTTGGGCTGAACGTTCCCCTCTCGCCCAGCCGCGGCCAAATTATCGTCACCGAGCGGCTGAAGCCCTTCCTCAGCCATGCCACCGGCTACCTGCGACAGACAGATGAGGGCTCCGTGCTGATCGGCGAGAGCAAGGAAGCGACGATCGATCACCAGCGGCCGCGAGGGCCGATTACGGCGGTCCTGGCCGAGCGCGCTGTGCGCACATTCCCACTTCTCAGGGATGTCAAGGCGGTGCGGACCTGGGCGGCGTTCCGCGTCGTGACGCCGGACGGCTACCCCATTTACGAGCAATCTGAGAGGTTTCCAGGTGCGTTTGCATTCGCCTGTCATTCCGGCGTAACCCTGGCTGCGAACCATGCGCTGGTACTGCCGAGGCAAATTTCGGCCGGCGGTCTCTGCGCAGATCTCTCCGCATTTCATTCCCGGAGGTTCCGTGTTCCGACGACTGCCTAACAATACCGAGAGTTCGGTCTCCTTCACATTCAACGGCGCGCCGACCACCGCCCGCAGCGGCGACAGCGTCGCCGCTGCGCTACTGGCTGCCGGACATTGCACCACCCGCCGCTCTCCGGTTTCCGGCGCTGCCCGCGGTCCCTATTGCATGATGGGCGTGTGCTTCGAGTGCCTCGTCAAGATCGACGGCCGGGCGAACCGACAGGCTTGCCTGATCACCGTGGCAGAGGGCATGCGGGTCGAAACGCAGGATGGCGCGGGCGTGGTGGGACAGGAAGCATGATCCGGAACATTCACTCTGCCGCTGATCTCGCGCCTGCCTACGACTTGATCGTTGTTGGCGCGGGGCCTGCCGGCCTCGCGGCAGCCGTTGAAGCCTCGGCCCAGGGCATCACCGTATTGCTGGCCGACGAAAACGAATCCCCCGGCGGCCAGATCTATCGGTCGGTGGACCGGGCTTCGAACGCCGATCTCGCGCGCATGGGGCCGGACTACGCTGCCGGTCGGATGCTCATAGAGCGGTTTCTGGCGGCAGACTTGAGCTATGCCCGTCGGGCGACGGTCTGGAGCGTCGGGCCTGCCGACGAGGAAACTGGCGACGGCGCGCATCCGCTCGAGGTCGGGATCTCGCTCGGTGGCATCGCTCGACCGATCGCAGCCCATCGCGTGATCCTCGCGACCGGCGCGCTCGAGCGTCCGTTCCCGTTCGCGGGGTGGACCATGCCCGGGGTCATGACGGCGGGGGCGGCGCAGATCCTGATGAAATCGTCGGGTCTCGTGCCGACCGGGCGAACCATTCTCGCCGGGACCGGGCCGCTGCTGTACTTGCTGGCAAGCCAACTTCTCCGGGCAGGCGTGTCCGTGGTGGCAGTCGTCGATACCACGCCGGTCGAGAACTGGCGCTTAGCCCTGCCGCACATGTTTACCTTTGCCACGTCACCCTATGCACTCAAGGGCCTGAACCTCCTCTTCGACGTTCGCCGTCGAACCCGTGTCATCCGCGGCGTGACTGCGATCGAGGCAGTCGGTTCCGGACAATTCAGCGCTTTAAGGGTTCGTCGCGGCAACAGATCCTGGGACATTCCGGGCGACCTGCTCCTTCTGCACCAAGGGATCGCACCAAACCTCAATCTCGCGCTGGCCGCCGGCTGCGATTATGTCTGGGACGAGCGCTCGGCCGCCGCCCGCCCGACTGTCGACGTTTGCGGCGCAAGCTCGGTTCCGGGGGTTTCGATCGCCGGGGATGCGGCGGGAATCGTCGGGGCGATTGCCTCAGCCCTACAGGGAGAGCTCGCTGGCCTGAGTGCGGCGCTCGATCTAAAACGCATTGAGCAGGGCGCCTACGAACAGCGTCGGAGCCGACTCGCACGAAAGCTCGCTCGCGCCCTCAGAGGCAGGACTTTCATCGAGCATCGGTTCCGACCCGCCAAAACGTTTCGTGTGCCGGCAGACGACGGCACCATCGTCTGCCGCTGCGAGGAAATCACAGCCGGTAAGTTGCGTGAAGTTGCGGCACTCGGCGTGCCGGGCCCCAACCAAATGAAGGCGTTCACACGATGTGGAATGGGACCGTGTCAAGGCCGGCTATGCGGTCTGACCGCGGTTGAACTCCTGGCACAATGCCGTGGCGTTGCGGCCGGCGAGGTCGGTTACTATCGACTGCGCCCTCCCGTCAAACCTGTGACACTTGGCGAGCTGGCCGCTTTGCCGCACACGGAGACAGCCATCATCGCCGTCGCCGGATTCGTCGAAAGGGCCGCCGATGGTGCGCAGGACCACTGATCTCCCCTGCCGCTGTCGTCGGGCATTGTCGTCGCGCTCATCTTCGCGGCGTCGGCAAGAACTGATGGAGCGTTCGCAGATCGCAGTGGAGCGATTGTGAGGCGGGCACCGAAGGAGCTGCTCACGAGCCCCGTAGCATCACAAGAGCGGGCAGACCATCGCCGTGGGCTTTTGAGGAGGCGCACTATCGCGGCGGTTCAAATTCCCGAAATCGCCCATTGCTGAATTCACAGGTGCGCCAATCGTCGGGCGCACCTGAGTTTTGTGCGGTCACTCGTAAACACAAAGATAGATTTTGCGGACAGTCTCGATCGTCCGCCAAACACCGACGAAACCCGGCTTCATGACGAAGCTGTCACCAGCACGGTAGGTTTTCGTCTCCCCGCCCTTCTCCTCGATTTCTACGAGACCCGAAATGATGTGGCAGAATTCGTAGGTCGTTCCCTTGATCGAATGATGCTCGCCGGGCGTCGCTTCCCAGACGCCGGTTAACACCTTCTCTCCCTTGGACGCATCCTGGGCCCAAGTCTTGAAAAAGGGATTGCCCGAAATGAGCCGCTCCGGTCCGGGGATCGCATCCTTTGGAGTGAAATCCGGATCGGTGTCGATGGTGACCAGCAGTGACATGTCATCTTCCTTCTTTGGGAGGCAGTTCTGAATCTACGAGGCGGGGGGGGGGGTAGACTGCTTCCGAGCGCGATAGGGCAGTGGCCAGGTTGAGCAGTGCGGACCCCTATTGCCCCTGGGGTGGATCGTGGTGGCACCCGAGATTAAGGCAATGCGGAAGTTGGCGTTGCCGAACAAAGCGTTGTTTTAGCCGATAATTTCGAAATCTCTCCACGATCCAGCCAAACCTGCCGACTGCTGCGACAGCTGTCACCGAGGAGGCCACGTGCGGGCCACTAAGAGCGATGCGCGCTCTCTAATGCGGGAATAAGGTTGTCAGCGGCATATGTGCCTTGATGATCGGCGACTTCAGGACGACGAAGCTGAAATATTTGTCGATGCCGACGTCCATGTCGGTGAGCCGTTCCATGATCGTCTGATATTCGTCGATGCCGGCGGTGACGAATTTCAAGAGATAATCATAGCCTCCGGAAACCAGATGACATTCGATCACCTGATCGACCTTCTCGATTACCGCCAGGAAACGGGCGAAGTCGATCTGGCGATGGTTCTTCAGCGTAATCTCGGTGAACACGGTGAGCGTCTGGCCGAGCTTGCTGACATTGATCTGAGCCGAATAGCCTTCGATGTAACCTTCGGATTGCAGCTTCTTCACCCGCATCAGGCACGGGCTCGGCGACAGGTTGACCAGCTCGGCGAGTTCTACATTGGTGACGCGGCCATTCTTCTGCAGTTCGTAGAGGATTTTTATGTCGATCCGATCGAGTTTCATCACGCGCCTTCGTGTGCTTGAGACCGCCAGCGACACAGCAGATTATGCTGCGGCTTCCCAACACCGACCTTAACACATACCGGGGCGGTGTCGATCAGATTGCGGGACAGGGCGAAGCACAAACGGCTGCCGGGCTCCTCACAAGACAGAATCTTCTGCTGCCGCCGGTCGATCTCCGGCAAAGGCGTGGCTGCGGATCCGTTAAACTAGTCCTGAACCGGAGACCCTACCATGCCCGCACCGCTCACGCGCGTCGACACCGCACCACAGCCGCCCGCTGCCGCCGATGCGGTGGTGATCGGAGGCGGCATCGTCGGGGTTTTCGCTGCCTATTATCTCGCCCGGCGCGGATTGAAGGTCGCCCTGGTCGAGAAAGGCCTGATCGGGGCGGAACAGTCGAGCCGCAATTGGGGCTGGTGCCGGCAGCAGAACCGCGACGCCCGGGAATTGCCGATGTCGACGAAGAGCCTCGATCTGTGGGAGCAATTCGCGACCGAGACCGGCGAGGACACCGGCTTCCGGCGCTGTGGTCTTTTCTATCTCAGCAACAGTGAGGACGAACTTTCCGGCTGGGCTCGCTGGCGCGATTTTGCCCGGTCGGTCGGCGTCACGACTCATATGCTGAACGGCGCGGAAGCAACCGAACGGGGGCGTGCCACCGGCGCCGCTTGGAAGGGCGGGGTGTTTTCACCAACGGACGGGATCGCCGATCCGGCCAATGCCGCGCCGGCCGTGGCGCGTGCGATCCTGAAGCTCGGCGGCACAGTGCATCAATCCTGCGCAGCGCGTGGCATCGACATTGAAGGCGGCAGGCTTGCGGGTGTCGTTACCGAGCACGGCCCGATCCGGACAAAAGTCGCAATACTGGCTGGCGGGGCGTGGGCCTCCTCCTTCTGCCGGCAGCTTGGCATCCGATTTCCACAAGCCTCGATCCGCTCGTCGATCCTGTCGGTGTCACCAGGCGCGAGCGGCCTGCCGGATGCGCTGCATACATCGGCAGTTTCGGTGACGCGTCGCGGCGATGGCGGTTACACGCTGGCGATCAGCGGCCGCGGCCGGGTCGATCCCACCGCACAGCAGCTCCGTTTCGCGCCGCAGTTCCTGCCGATGTTCGCCCGGCGCTGGCGGAGCCTCGCACCCGGCGGATTGGAGGGAATTCGTTCCGGCCATGAATCCCTGGCGCGCTGGCGGCTCGACAGCCCGACGCCGATGGAGCGCATGCGCATCCTCGACCCGGCGGTCGACGCGGCCACCATTGCCGTGACGCTTGCACGGGCGCTCGAGCTTCTGCCTGTCTTGAAGGACACCGGCATCAGTGCAGCTTGGGCGGGCTATATCGACAGCACGCCGGACGGCGTGCCTGGGATCGGTGAGCTCGCCACCCTCCCCGGCTTGATCCTCGCTGCTGGCTTCAGCGGTCATGGCTTCGGCATCGGACCCGGCGCCGGTCATCTGATTGCCGATATCGTCACCGGCGATGAGCCGATCGTCGATCCGCGGCCCTACCATCCCAGCCGCTTCGCGGCGGCCGCCTGGGGCAAAGTCGCCGATTTCTAAAGAGGCGCGTCCCAGAGGAAGACATGACGCGCCGCTCAGGAGGCCAGGGCGATCCGCTGGCCGGCGGCCTGTGACGCCCTGCGGCCGTCTGCGGTCTGGAAGCGGGAGATGCGTTCGTTCAGCAGTTCCACCTGCTGCCGGAGCCTGTGAATTTCCGCGGTATTCTCCTCGACCATGGCGGCGTTATGCTGGGTAATATGCTCGATGTCGCGAACGGCGTTATTGACTTCGTCGATCCCCTTGTACTGGGTGCTCGTCGCCGTCGAGATGACCTGCACCAGCCCGTTGATCGAGGTGAAGTGCTCCATGATCGCCGAAAGCGCCTCGCCGGTCTCTTCGACGAGCCGAACGCCAGTGCCGACCTGCGATGCGCTGTTGGAGATGAGATCCTTGATCTCGCGGGCGGCCTTGGCGCAGCGCTGCGCAAGCTCGCGCACTTCCTGCGCGACAACGGCAAAACCCCTGCCTGCCTCTCCCGCGCGCGCCGCCTCCACGCCGGCATTGAGTGCGAGAAGGTTGGTCTGGAAGGCGATCTCGTCGATCACGCCGATGATGCTCGATACCTTGTCCGACGACCGGTTGATGGCGTCCATCGCCTCGACGGCCTTGGCGACGACGGCCGCCGAATGCTCCGCCTGCCGGTGCGCCTCGGCGACGGAAACCGATGTCTGGCGCGCGTTTTCCGCCGTCGTGCGGACGCTGGCGGTCAGCTCGCCAAGAACGCGTGAACTGTCTTCGAGCGCGGCGGCCTGCTGTTCCGTGCGCCGCGCCAGATCGTCGGCCGCACCCGAAAGGTTGGTGCTGCCCTCGGCGATTTCATAGGTGGTATTGCGGACCTCGGCGAGCGTCCGGCGCAGCGCATCGATCGCCTGGTTGTAGGTCCTGGCCATCGCGACATAATCGGCGGCCAGTTCCTCGCTCATCACCGCAGCAAGATTGCCGTCGGCGAGTTTGCCGAGCATGTCGGACAGGACGTCCAACGCCTCGCTCTGCTCAGCTTCGATGCGTGCCTGTTCGGCTGCGCGGCGAGCCTGTTCCTGCTCGTCCCGCGCCCTGTTCGTTTCAGCGACTTCTTCAAGCCTTGTCTTTTCGAGCGCCTGATCGCGGAAGACGGTCACGGACCGGATCATATCGCCGATTTCGTCGCCACGCTTGCCGTCGCCGATCGGAACATTGAGATCCCCGGCGGCAAGTCTCGTCATCGTCTGGGTAATCCGCTTCAGCGGTCCGCGCAGCGTTTCGATCAGCATCAGGCCGCCGATGATGGCGAGCACCGTGCCCGCAATCATGGCCGAAAGGGACATGGTGGCCGAGCGCTGGCTGATTTCCTTGCCGCTCTCCTGCGCCGTGCTGACGAACTGTTCGAGCGTGTGACTTGCGGCCGCCACCAGCTCGGTCGCGGCCTGCTTGTCGCCCTGCCATCGATCGGCAATCGATATCAGTGCCGAGGTGCCCTTTTCAATCAAGGCAAGGGAAGGCTCGATCTTATTGGCAAGATCCTTCAAAGCGGCGTTCTTGCCGCTCAAGGGCTCAAGCTTTGCAGCGCTTTCGCGTAGAGCATTCAGATCCACCAGAACCGCATCCCGCGACTCGGCATCGACCCGCCTGTTCATCTCGCTGAGATGCAGTCGCAGATCGTCGATCGATTTGAAAGCGGCATTGACGATCGCCACCATGGTGCGAAGAGTTGCTATGCTCGCATCCATGCCGGCAAAGCGCTCGATAGCCGTATCCGCATTGCCGGAAGCAAGTTTTGCAAACTGCTCCTCGAACCGCTGCAGATCTTGGTCGACGGGAGCATGGACGTCGAGCGACAAATTGGCGCTGTCCTTCGCCATCGCGGCAAGCCTGTCCAGAACCGGTTTCAGCGGGGCGATCTGACCTTTCGCCTTATCGGAGCCAAGCGCCTCGCTCGCGCCGACTTCCTTGACCAGCGGCGGCAGAAGGCTGCCGATGGCTTGAGCAAGTTTCTGAGGGTCGGCTGCGCCTGCGGTCGCCTTGCGCAATTTCGCAATGCGTCCCGCGAGATTTTTGTAGGCCGAGGCGTCGAGAAGAAGCGCCCGGACGAAGGCCTCCTTGCCGTTGGCCTGGTCTTGAAGAACGTCGAGCTGCTTGCGGGCGGTCTGGCTTTCCTTGAACAGTTGGGCGACGGCGTTGTCGATTGCCTGTTCGGTATTGCTGCGCTCCTGCGAGACGGCCCAAAGCGCGTCGGCGCCGCCCTGCATCTTAGCCCCGAGTTCGCGCACGGCGGAGATCTGCTGTTTCTGGGCGGGATTGATCAACATGGCATCGAGCGTCGCCGCACCCTTCTGTTGATCGGCGATGCTGGCGACCAGCCGATCGCGCGTCGCCGGTGTCGGGAGGTCGGCAAAGGCGGTCAGCGAGGATCGCAGCTGCTGAAAACTGGAAAGCGTATCGATCGTCTGCCGCGTCAGCGTCATCTGGCCATTCAGGGTACCAGCCGTGAAATAGCCGAATAGGCCGATGCCGGCGATGAGGACGACGAGAGGCACCACAAAGAAAAGGACCTTCGTCACGATCCGCATACGCTGTAACAGTCGATCAATTAACGACATGAAATGTGTGGCCCCCGCCCAGCAATTCGGCTCTCAATCCGGCACACCACCACGCAACAGCACGACTCCGTGCAAATCGACTAACGTCCTCAATTGGCGGTGGCAGCGCCTGAGGCGATGACGATAGGGATAAGTCCTAAAAAAATGGTCAATGGTGTCGAGTTGTTCGGCAAAGGTAAAATGGCGGAAGAGCGCGGCCTACCCTCATCCGGTCCCGACAAGCCCCGTGTTTGGCGTCGATGACGCCGGTACAAATCGATACCCGGTTATGACGATGCATCGATCTTCGACTGCCACATCACGAAAAACGGCGGTCTGGGGAGGTTGATTGCTTCGGTTCCTCGTCGGCATCATTGGCAATTAGGGCGCGCAATGCTGCCGCCACAGGTGTTCCAGCAACGGCGAGATCGCGTACCGTGCTCATGTGATTCCCGTCTGCAGCGTACGTTGCCAGCACTTCGAGCCCTTGGGCAGCAAGAACGTCTCTGAACGCATTTGCCTGGCTTTTGAACGGAGCAGTTTCCAGTTCGCCGGTCATCAGAGCGACACGCGTCGCAGGATCGTGCTCGTGACGCATGGGCGTAAACCGTCGCACCTCCTCGTCGCTCAAGGCGATCTCGTTACTGAGGAAGGAGGTTTGCAGGGGTTCGAGATCGTATAGCCCGCCGAGCAGGAAAGCAGCCACGACGCTTGAAGGCGCTGGCGCGCGATGGAAGAGAAAGGTTGCGAGATGTGCACCGGCGGAGTGACCGCTGACGGAGAACCGCTTCGGTGTGGCGCCGAAACGATCGGCGTGCGCCAGCAGGAAAGCCTTGGCTTTCACGACCTGACCAATCAGGACGTCCATTCTCGCGCCGGGCATCAACGAATAGTCGACGATCGCTGCGACCGCGCCGGCGCCGGTGATGGTCTCCGCGACGCAGGAATAGTCCTCCTTGGAAAACATCCGCCAATAGCCCCCATGAATGAACATGTGGATCGGCATGTCCAAGCTGGGATTATCCGGCAGGAAGATATCGAGGGTCTCGCCCGGCCCTGTCCCGTAGGCGATGCTGGCTTCCATTGTGACAGTGCGCCGGGTCGCAAGACTGCGGGCACGGATATCGCCGACGATCTCGTCGAAATCTGAAACATGATCGCGAATTCGGAACGGATCGGCGGCCAAAGGCTCCTCCTCAGAAGCTTGTGGCAATGTACTTGGCTTCCATGAATTCCGCGATGCCGTGATGCTGCCCTCCTTCGCGTCCGAGGCCGCTCTGCTTCACACCGCCAAAGGGGGCAGCGGGATCGGAGACCAGTCCACGATTGAGGGCGATCATGCCAGCTTCGACCTTGGAGGCGACCCGCATGCCGCGGCCAATGTCGCGGGTATAGATATAGGCGGCGAGGCCATACTCGGTATCGTTGGCGGCAGCGATGACCTCGGCCTCGCTCTCGAAACGGTAGAGCGGCGCAACGGGACCGAAAATCTCCTCACAGCCCATGTCCGAGGTTGGGGAAACATCGACAAGCACCGTCGGCGGATAGAAGAAGCCCCGTCCTACTGATTTTTGTCCGCCGCAGAGAACGCGTGCGCCGCGCGAAATGGCGTCGGTAACCAGGCGTTCGATTTTCTCCACTGCCTTGCGTGTGATCATCGGACCGCACTCGGTAGCAACATCCACACCCGAGCCGACCCTGAGCGCTGCCATGCGTCGGCTAAATTTCTCCGCGAAGGCATCGTGAATACCGGACTGGACATAAATGCGGTTCGCAGCCGTGCAGGCCTCACCGGCATTGCGCATTTTCGCAATCATCAGCCCCTCGATCGCCGCGTCAATGTCCGCGTCGTCGAAAACGATGAATGGCGCGTTGCCGCCGAGTTCCATGGAGCAGGAGATGACATTATTGGCCGCTTCCGCCAGAAGCGTGCGGCCAACGCCCGTCGAGCCTGTGAAGGAGAGTTTTCGCACGCGCGGGTCGGCCAGCATGGCGGCGATGACGGGGCCAGGCGTCGATGTTGTCATCACGTTCACGACACCGGGTGGCACACCAGCCTCCTCGTAGAGAGCCGCAAGCGCATAGGCTGTCAGCGGCGTCTCGCTTGCTGGCTTCAGGACAACGGTGCAGCCTGCGGCAAGGGCGGGAGCGATCTTGCGGGTCGCCATCGCGGCCGGGAAATTCCACGGCGTGACGAGAACGCAGACCCCGATAGGCTGGTAATCGACGACGATCCGGTTCGCACCGGCCGGGGCAATGCCGAACTCACCCGAGATGCGCACCGCCTCCTCGGCGTTCCACCGGAAGAACTCCGCCGCATAGGCCACCTCGCCGCGCGCGTCGCGCAACGCCTTGCCATTCTCGAGCGAAATGAGCCTGGCAAGCATTTCGCAACGCTCCACCATAAGTTCGAAGCAGCGGCGCAGAATCTCGGAACGCTTTCTCGGGGGCGTCTCGCGCCAGCCTTCCGCTGCGCTTGCGGCAGCCTCAACGGCCGCCGCAGCATCCGCGGCCGTTGCATCGGGCACTGCGGCAATAATCGCCTCGGTCGAGGGATCGACCACCTCGATGCGGCCCTCGCCCGCTGCGGGCCGCCAGGCGCCACCGATATGGAGGCCGCGGGAAAACGAGCCGAGGCCGAAGGAATCGTGGTCTGGATGTGGAGGATTCTGGTTGACGTTCATGATTGTTTCCTAATCAGAGGGCGGAAGCGGCGAAGTCGCCGTTATAGGCGGCACGCACGAGAGCGCGCATGCCGGCCGAATCCAGGGAGCGTGGGTTATTCTTGATCAGCCGGCCGATGCCGAGCGCCTGTTCGGCCGCCCAGTCGATCCGGTCTTCCGGCAGGCCGAGCCCGGCGAGCGTCGGCGCAATGCCGATTGCGGCGAACAGGCGACTGACCTCGCCGATGGCGGCATCGGCAAGCGTCTCGTCGTCCTCCACCCCGATGGGGCCGAGGCCGAGCGCCCTGCCGACAGTGGCGATCTCCGGGGCAGCGACACGGCGATTATATGTCATGACATAGGGAAGCATTGTCGCCACGCCGAGCCCGTGCGGCGTATGAGTGACGGCGCCGACGGGATATTGCACCGCATGAGCCGCAGCGGTACCCGCGGTTCCGAAGGCGCAGCCCGCAGCGAGCGCGCCCATCATCACATCGGCGCGTGCATCGATGTCCGAGCCGTCGGCGAAGGCCTTTTCCAAGCTCCGGCCAAGGAGCCGGATGGCATGCAGGGCGAACTGGTCGGAGAGATCGCTCTTGCCGATGAAGACGTGCTGCTGCGCGAGATCCGGGTCGCCGGGGCGGCGCATGGCCGTGAAGGCTTCGATCGCATGCGTCAGCGCGTCCGCCCCGGCGATCGCGGTGAGCTCTGGCGGGCAGGATAAGGTGAGTTCCGGATCACAGATCGCCGCTGCAGCGATGAGATATGGGCTGGAAATGCCTACCTTCAGGGTGCGGTCGGGATCCGAGACAACCGCAACTGGCGTCACCTCGGAGCCTGTGCCTGCCGTCGTCGGCACCGCGATGACCGGCAGGACCGGTGCCGGCACCTTGAACTCACCGTAGTAATCTACAAGTGCGCCGCCATGAGTGAGCAGCAGCGAGGCGCATTTCGCCAGGTCGAGGCAGCTGCCACCGCCGATGCCGATCACCATATCGGGCTCAAAGCCGCGGGCGGCCTCGACGCAGACCGCGACCGTATCGCGCGGCACGTCCGGCAGCGTCTGGTCATGCACGAGTACGGCAATGCCGGCGGTTTCGACCGCGGCGATCATTTCCGCGAAGACCGGCGTTGCGGCAAAACGCGCGTCCGTGCAGACGAGTGCGCGCCGCCCGGTCCTGCTGGCGACGCGCGCGAGCGCATGGCGCTGACCGATGCCAAACAGGATTTCCCGCGGCAGCCTCAAGGCGGCAAACAGGCTCATGATCTTTGCCCCTCGAAGGCCAGTATGCGGGAGGGGGAAAGCGCGTTGAGGTCTTCCCAGAGGCGCTGGTCGACCTCAAAACCGTTCCGGCTTGCAACCGAGCGCCGGCGGCGGGCACGATCGCCTGGGACGCGAACCGCTTCGCCGGCCACTTCGGATGGTGAAGCACGCACCGCAGCGAGATAGGCCGACAGCCGCGCCGGAAGTCCCGGCGCCAGACTGGGCTCGATCAAGATGAAGATGTCGCCCTTGTTGCACGGCGACCGGTTGTCGAGCGTGCCGCGCACATCCGGTGCGACCGCCGAACCCGCAAGAGCCGCCACCAGCAGCTCGATCGCAATGCCGAGGCCATAGCCCTTCGCATCGCCGAAGGGTGCAATCGCGCCGTCCTTGGCGCGTTGCGGATCGGTCGTCGGCTTACCAGCCGCATCACGCGCCCAGCCCTCGGGAATGGGCCTGCCGGTCGCAGCATGGTGATGGATCCGGCCCATCGGCACGAGACTGGTGGCAAGGTCCAGCACGAGGGGATCCCCGGCGGTCGGCACGGCGATAGCGACGGGGTTGGTGCCGAGCATAGCGCGTGTACCGCCGAATGGATGGACGAGGGCTTCGCTCGACGAAAGCGCGATGCCGACGAAACCCATCGCAGCGATGGCCTCCACATAATACGCGAGCATGCCGAGGTGGTTCGCATTGCGCACGGCGGCGAGGCCGATTCCTAGATCAGGAATGTGAGGCGCCAGCCGCTCGATCGCGGCCATGGCGACGACGGGACCAAATCCCGAAGAACCCTCCACCTCCAGAACAGCATCCGCGCGCCAGCGCTGCGTTCCCCTCGTCTGCGGGTCAACAACACCTCGCTTGATCCGTTCGACGAGGCGCGGAAGCCGGTAGAGGCCATGCGAGGGATGCCCCTTCATCTCGGCCGTTACCAGGACGCGTGCCTGCAGGGCTGCATGGTCGCGCGGCGCGCCATGCTCTTCCAGCAGACGGGTGGCAAGCGCGAGGGCTGCGGCTTCGGATACTCGCATGATTTTCTTCCCTATATTAAATCGTATAGGATATAGGATTGCCTTGGGGGCAGCATCGTGCTAGCGATTGAACCTGTCAAGAGGCAAGGCAGCAGATGATTTCGGCAAGACGCAAAGAACCTTCGACGGCGACGACCCAGATACCACGCGCCAACAGTTTGGCCGGCGATGTCTATGAAGCAATCTTCAACCAGCTCATGTCGTTGAAGATCGCGCCGGGCGCGCGCATCACGGTCGACAACCTGGTAAGGGAGTTCAACGTCTCCCACACGCCGATCCGCGAAGCCCTCGGAAGGCTCGAAGGCGAGGGTCTCGTCGTAAAGCAGCATCTCATCGGCTATCGCGCCGCGCCCCAGATCACGCGCCGCCGCTTCGACGAACTCTACGAACTCCGTCTGCTGCTGGAACCTGCCGGCGCTGCGAAGGCGGCCGAGTCGATGGACAATGAAAAGCTGGCCATCCTGACGGAGGCCGCGGGCGTGATGACCCATAGCGACAACAGGGACGAACGAGCGAACTATTCGGCCTTCGCCCGCAAGGACGCTATTTTCCACGACCGCATCATGGAATTTGCCGGGAACGAGTTGATCCGCGAGACGCTGGCGTTCCAACACACGCATTTCCACATCTTTCGCCTGATGTTCCATCGCCGTGTCACCGAGGAGGCACTCGGCGAGCACCAGATGCTGCTCGATGCCTTTGCGACGCGCGACCCCGCTGCGGCTGCGAGCGCAATGCGCATCCACATCGAACATTCGCGCGACCGGCTGTTGCCGGCGTTCGACGAGATCTGAGGAATCGGAAAGCAAGACCCGCCTGCCCATCTGACAACGAGGAGGAGAACCCATGCCAGGCAAGAAAATCCTGATGCTCACCGGCGATTTCACCGAGGAGTATGAAATCTTCGTCTTCCAGCAGGCGATGGAGGCGGTCGGTCATACGGTGCACGTCGTGTGCCCGGACAAGAGGGCCGGCGACATCCTCAGGACGTCGCTGCACGATTTCGAGGGGGATCAGACCTATACGGAGAAACTCGGGCACAATGTCACGATCAACAAGACGTTTTCCGAAGCCGCGGAACAACTCGACCAGTATCATGCTGTCTACTGTGCCGGCGGGCGCGGACCGGAATATATCCGCACCGACAAACGCGTGCAGGCGATGGTGCGCCACTTCCATGAGCAGAGGAAGCCGATATTCACTATCTGCCACGGAGTCCAGATCCTGATCGCGGTCGACGGTGTCGTTAGCGGCAAGACGGTGGGTGCGCTTGCTGCCTGCGAGCCCGAGGTCACCCTGGCGGGCGGAACCTATATCGACCTGTCGCCAACCGAGGCCCATGTCGATGGTTCAATGGTCTCGGCCAAGGGTTGGACCGCGCTCGCCGCCTTTATGCGCGAATGCCTGAAGGTGCTGGGAACGGAGATCCGCCACAACTGAGACCACCGCACCAAGAAACGGAAAGGCCCGGCAGTGACATCTGCCGGGCCTTCCATTGAGGGCTCACGGAGCGCAATCACACTCCGCCGCGGTTCCAGCCTCGTCCACGGTCGCCGAACATTTCATAGCCGCCATCGGTGATGGCGAGCGTATCCTCCAGCTTGATGAATCCGCGTTTCGGGTGCAGCATCGTCGTCTCGACCGAGATCACACTGCCGGCCTCCAGTGGCTTGTCGGCATCGACACCCTCATAGGCGACGGGGTGGTTCGTCATGAGGAATGGTGCTTCGTGGCTGATGAGGCCCATGCCATGGCAGAAGAAGTCGGTATAGGCCGCTGATGGCGAGGCTTTGAGCTCGGCTTCCGCCGCCACGATCATTTCACTGCCTGGCGCCCCTGCTCTGACCTTGGCGAAGGCCGCTTGCTGAATGCATTCGACCTCGGCCAGAAGGTCCTCCAGCTCCGCATCCGGCTCGCCGAGCACGCCCATGCGGCATAGGTCACCGATATATCCGTGATAGTTGCCGCCTGAATCGATCGACAGGATCTCACCCTCGGCCCAGGCCTGCGGCGAGCCCGCGCGGTTGTGACTGGCGCCGAGCGTCAGCAGACAATATTCGAAGTGCAGCCCGCGGTTCGTCTCCTCCCGGCGCAGTTGCTCGATGATCTCCAGTTTCGTCGAACCGGCGCGTGCCGCCGCGATCGTCGCCAGCATCGAGTCGGTGATCAGTTCGGAGGCGCGTCTAAGCTTTGCCAGTTCGTCCGGTGTCTTGACGGCCCTCAGCCGCTCCAAAACATGCGTGGCATCGACAAATCGAGCGCCATCCAGCCGAGAGGCAAGAAGATCGCGGGCGTCGGACGGCAGGAAGGCTGGCTCGATGCCGATGCGCCCACCGGTCTTGCCGATTTTCTTCAGGTGCTCGACGGCGAGCCCCGCTGCATCCTGCGTGCCCCAGGTCGCCGTATGCACGGCGGGCGTCCAGAATGGATTATTCTGGTGCTCTGCGCCTTCCATGCGGTTCCCCACATAGGCGGAGTGATCAGGCGTGCCCTTCTCGTAAATCAAGATCGGCAGGTACCGGCTATGACCAATCGCATCCATGGCGGCGAAGAAGATGAACTTGTAGCCGCCCATGAGATATTGCGTGTTGTGTTTGGAGGTGGCGACGATGACGTCGATACCGGCTTCCTCCATGAGGCGGTCGAGCTTGGCCGTATCGAAGGGCGCCACGGTGGGCTGCCTTGTTTGCCCGGCATTGTCGTTCATTGTCTTTTCTCCCAGAATATCGCCTCAGAGGCCCTGCGGCAGCAGGCGGAAGTCTGGCAAATCGCGAAGCGCAAGCTCCGGTCCCGCCGGTGAATAGACCACGAAGAGGAGCATAGGCCCGCCGCCAGTGTTCTTGGTCGAATGAAAGCGACTTTCGGGAATATAGATCGTGCAGCCGCTGGCGACCTGCCGCGTCATCGGATTACCGTTCTCGTCCTCGACCATCTGCTCGCCCTCGCCGGAAATCACGAAGATGATTTCCTCTGCGCCCGGGTGATTGTGGCGGGAATGGCCCTCGCCACTTGGCAGTTCGACGACGCCTCCGGAAAAGCGGCTGGCGCCGTTGACCTCGGGCGCCACGGTCAGCGACAGCTTGCCCCAGTCGAAACCGAAGGCGCTCACATCCTCGGGATAGATGAAGTACTTGTCCTTTTCCATGAAACGGCCTCCTCCATGCCCTTCCATCAGACGACCGCGCTAAGGGCGAGCGCCTTGAAGTCTTCCGTCTGCTTGCGGATTGCAGCCTCCGCCGGCAGGCGCTCCATCGAGCTTGCACCATAAAAGCCGTGGCAACCAGCACAACGCTCGAGGACGTAGCGCGCATCCTCCGGCATGGAGATAGGGCCGCCGTGGCAGAGGACGATGACGTCGTCGCGCACGGACCGCGCCGCCTTGGCGATCGCGGCGATCTCGTCGACGCAGTCATCGAGCGACCTGCCGGATGTGGCGCCTATCGTGCCGCCGGTCGTTACCCCCATATGCGCCACGACGATGTCGGCGCCGGCGACTGTCATGGCGATAGCCTCGCTCTCGTTAAAGACATAGGGCGTCGTCAGCAGGTCGAGCCCGTGGGCGGTGGCGATCATTTCGACCTCCAGATTGTAGCTCATGCCTGTCTCCTCGAAACTCTGCCGCATCCGGCCGTCGAAGAGGCCGATCGTGGGGAAGTTCTGTACACCTGAAAAGCCCATAGCCTTCAGGTCGGCGAGGAAGCGCGGCATCAGCACAAAGGGGTCCGTGCCATTGACGCCGGCGAGCACCGGCGTCTTTTTCACGACCGGCAACACTTCGAGCGCCATGTCCTTCACAATTTCGTTGGCATTGCCGTAGGCCAGCAGTCCGGCCGCAGACCCGCGCCCCGCCATGCGGTAGCGCCCAGAATTGTAGATAATGATGAGATCGATGCCGCCTGCCTCCTCAGCCTTGGCAGAGATGCCGGTGCCGGCGCCGCCGCCGACGATCGGCACACCGGCTGCGATCATGCCGTGGAATTTTTCGAGGATGGTCTTGCGCGGTATGGCTGGCATCGATTTTGTCTCTCAGGGGTTGGCGATGTCACGATAGGCCGCGACGGCGGCTTCTGCGAAGTGCGGGTCGTTGATATGGAGCGGCAGGCGAACAATATGTCGCGACACCGTTGGCTTCACCGTCGCCTCAAGCGCGGCAAAGAGCGCGGCGTCGGCTTGCGGATCGAAGAACGCACCGCCTTCGACATCGAGGGCCGAGACGCCCTTTTCGGGAATGAGGAAGCGTACGGGGCCGTGGCAGAGATTGAGCTTTTCGCCGATCCAACGGCCGATCTCAGCGCATTCGGCCGAGGTCGTGCGCATCAAGGTGACATTCGGGTTGTGGCGGTAAAACAGCCGGCCAGCATAACGCTGCGGGACAGTCTCCGGAGCCCAGAAGTTCACCATGTCGAGCGCGCCGGCCGAGCCGACATAGGGCAGGCCGGTGCGGGCGATCGCGTCGAAACGGTCCGTGGTGGCAGGCAGGACGCCTCCGAAAAGCAGGTCGCAGACCTCGGTCGTCGTGATATCGAGCACGCCTGAAATCAGACCGCTGTCGGCCAGCTTCTCCATTGCCCGCCCGCCCGTGCCGGTAGCGTGGAAGACCAGGCAGTCATAATCCGTCCGCAGGCGCTCGACCATGGCGGATACGGCAGGTGTAGTCACGCCGAACATAGTAAGCCCGAGCGCCGGTTTCGATGCAGTCACCTCAGCCGGCCGGTGGGACATGGCGGTGATCGCCTGGGCGGCGTTGTGGAGGATGACGCGGCTAAGCCGGTTCAGGCCCGCCATGTCCGTGACCGAAGGCATCATCACGATGTCGGAAACATCGACATAGGGAGCAACATCGCCGGAGGCGAGTGTCGAGACCATGATCTTTGGCAGGCCGAGCCGCAATTGGCGCATGCCCGCAGTTATGATCGAGGTGCCCCCGCCGCCACCGATACCGATGATGCCGGCGATGTCCTGGCGCCCCACGAGGAAGCGCGCGAAGGCAATGCCCATCGCTTCGACCGCCCTTCCGCGGTCCTCACAGGCAAGGACGGCTACAGCACCGTCGGGGTGGCATGCCGCAACCGTATCGGCCTTCACATCGACAGCGGTCCGGGGCGCACGGCTGCCGACATCGACGCGTACTACAGCCCCGCCCGCCGCTTCGATGCAAGCGGCGAGGTAGGCAAGCTCCTCGCCCTTCGTGTCGGCCGTCCCGACCACGTAGATCTGCTTCATTTCCCCTCCGAGATCGGTTGGGTTCCTCCCAGCATATCCCACCTCGGGGCAAGCGGTGGGCCCTTGCAAATTTGTGAGACGCGCGTATCATAAAGATATGGATGTCTCACGTCAACAGAGCGAAACAGCGAGGACCGAGCGAGGCCCACGTGCCCGCACGCGAAAACTGATGCTCGAAACAGCAACGCGACTCATGCAGTCGGGCATTACTCCGTCGGTAAGCGAAGTGGCCGAGGCCGCCGAAGTGTCGCGCGCGACGGCCTACCGCTACTTTCCGAGTCAGGCCGCGCTCGTGCATGCCGTGGTCGATGAAGCTCTGGGACCGATACTCGGCTGGTCGTCCGACAGTCCGGATGCACGCACCCGCGTCGCCGACCTTTTGGCGACCGCGATGCCGCGCATCGACGAGTTCGAGGCCACTTTCAAGGCCGCGCTGAAACTTTCGCTGGACCAGTGGGCGCAGCGCCAGGCGGGAACGCTCGGCAACGAGCCGCTGTTCACGCGCGGCCACCGGGTCGACCTGCTGAAGTCCGTGACGGCCCCCCTGCAGGGCGCCGTGCCGCCGGAGTCCCGGGAACGCCTTGCGCAGGCGCTTTCGCTTGTTTTCGGCGTCGAGGTGCTGATCGTTCTGAAGGATATCTGGGGCCTGACCTCTGAAAGCGCCCAGTCTGTTGCCGAGTGGGCTGCCAAGGCGCTCGTTGACAGCGCGTTACGTCAGGCTGAGAGCAAAGGATGATATGGAAGCCCGTCAACTGGTTCGACCAGATGAAGACATGTTCGTGGTCGTCATTGGCGATGCGAAAAGTGAGACGCCCGACAGGGCTGCATCAATGGAGCCGCAAATCGCGGGAAAATGTCCAGAATTCTGGAAGACATGCCGTTGATGAAGCTCTCCAAGGGCCGCCCTTGACGATAATGGCGTTTGGTACTACCAGATCAGGGATATAATATTCAGGCTTGAGATCTGAAACGCGCTAGGGGTCGGGGAGGACCCCGGCACGAAAACCACCCAGGAGGATCAAGAAGCCAGATCGGGAGGCCCGCGACGACGCGGGAAGCGTGCATAAATGGGAGGAAACGTTATGCGCAAAACAATGACCGGTCTCGTCGCCGGTGTCGGATTGATGTGGGCCTGCGGAACGTCCGCACAGGCCCAGGAACTGACGATTTTCTGGGCCGAGTGGGACCCGGCAAATTACCTTCAGGAACTTGCCAACGAATACGAGGCTGAAACCGGCGTCAAGGTCACTGTCGAGACGACACCATGGTCCGACTTTCAGACCAAGGCCTTCACCGAATTCAACGCAAAGGGCTCAGCCTATGACATGGTCGTCGGCGACAGCCAGTGGATCGGGGCTGCGTCAGAAGCTGGACACTACGTCGATCTCACGGAATTTTTCACCAAGCACAATCTGACCCAGGTGATGGCTCCGGCGACGGTGAAATACTACTCCGAGTATCCGGCGAACTCGAAGAAGTACTGGTCAGTTCCTGCAGAAGGTGACGCCGTCGGCTGGTCCTACCGCAAGGACTGGTTCGAAGATCCCAAGGAGATGGAGGCGTTCAAGGCGAAATACGGTTACGACCTCGCCCCGCCGAAGACATGGGCCCAGATGCGCGACATCGCCGAGTTCTTCCATCGCCCAGATCAGAAGCGCTACGGAATAGCTATCTACACCGACAATTCTTATGACGGTCTCGTCATGGGTGTCGAGAACGCAATCTTCTCGTTCGGAGGAGAACTCGGCGACTACCAGACCTACAAGGTTGACGGCATCATCAACTCTGAGAAGAACGTCAAAGCGCTCGAATTGTATCGCGAGCTTTACGGCTTTACGCCTCCGGGCTGGGCCAAGTCCTTCTTCGTCGAGAACAACCAGGCGATTACCGAGAACCTGGCGGCGATGAGCATGAACTATTTCGCCTTCTTCCCTGCTCTGGTGAACGAGGCGTCGAACCCGAACGCCAAGGTTACCGGCTTCTTTGCCAACCCGGCAGGCCCGAATGGCGAGCAGTTCGCAGCGCTCGGTGGCCAGGGCATATCGGTCATCTCCTATTCAAACAACCAGGAAGAGGCGATGAAATTCCTCGAATGGTTCATCAAGGACGAGACCCAGAAGCGCTGGGCCGAACTCGGTGGCTACACGGCAAGCGCCAAGGTGCTTGAATCCCCGGAATTTCAGAACGCGACACCGTATAACAAGGCCTTCTACGAGACCATGTTCAAGGTGAAGGACTTCTGGGCAACGCCTGAATATGCCGAACTGCTGATCCAGATGAACCAGCGCATTTATCCCTTCGTCACCGCCGGCCAAGGCTCGGCGAAGGAAGCGCTCGACGCTCTGGCGGCTGACTGGAACGCGACGTTCAAGAAATACGGACGTAACAAGTAGCAAAACGCGATCAGCGGAGGGGCTCCGCCGCCCCTCCCATTTCATTCTGCATCTCGCGCCGAAGGGCGCGGTTCGAGAGGGCGCGGCGCCCGGCATTCACTTCGCGCATCGTGATGCCTTCCGGCATCCGGCGCCGAACTCTCGGAGGAGGAGAGGATTGGCCACCGCAGTCATGACATCGCTGGACACGAACTCGCGTGCCGCGTCGCGCGGCATGAGCGACATCCGCATTCGCAACCTGTTCATCATCCCGACGATCCTGTTCCTGATCGTCTTCAACATCTTTCCGCTGATCTATTCGCTCGGCTATTCCTTCACCGACTTTCGCGCCTCATCGAACGCGCCGGCCAATTTCGTCGGCCTGCAGAACTATCGCGAGCTGCTCAATGATCCGTTCATATGGTCGAATTTTGCCATCACCGCGAAATATGTGATCGTCTCGGTGACGGGGCAGGTGATCGTCGGCTTCGGCACGGCGATGCTGCTCAACCGCGATATTCCGCTGAAGGGTCTTCTGACGACACTGCTGCTGCTGCCGATGATGCTGTCGATGGCAGTGGTCGGCCTCTTCTGGAAGCTGCTCTACGATCCCTCCTTTGGCATCATCAACTACACGCTCGGCCTCGGCTCCTTCGAGTGGCTGTCGAATCCGGATGTGGCGCTCTATGCGGTCGCCATCACGGACATCTGGATGTGGTCGCCCTTCGTGATGCTGCTGTCGCTCGCCGGCCTTTCGGCCGTGCCAAAGCACCTTTACGAGGCAGCGGCGATCGACCGGGCAGGACCGTTCTATACTTTCTTCCGCATCACGCTGCCGCTGGTGGCGCCGATCCTGATGATCGCAATCATTTTCCGTACAATGGAAGCCTTCAAAACCTTCGACCTCGCCTACATCCTGACCAGCCAGCCGACGACGGAAGTAATCTCCATTCGGCTCTATAAGATGGCCTTCCAGGAATGGCAGACGGGGCGCTCCTGCGCACTCGCCTACATCGTGCTCATCATGATCCTCGCCATCACCAACATTTACGTCAAGTACCTTAACAAAGTGAAGGAGCGCTGAGATGGCGGCCGTCCAAACCCGCTCCGAACGCGCGCTGAACCGGGTCGCAATCGCCGCCGTACTCGTCATTACGCTGATCTTCCTGGCGCCGATCTACTGGATCACCTCCACGGCCTTCAAGCCGCGCAACCTCGCCACAACCATACCGCCGACAGTGCTCTTTGAGCCGGAACTCTCACCCTTGGTGAAGCTCTTCACCAAGCGCTCGCAGCTGCGCGGAGTGCCGACGCCCGAAGAATATGCCGCCGCCCCCTGGTGGGAGCGGATGGTGTTCGACGGCGGTGAGAAGATCGTCCGCTCCGGCCGCGGCGAGGTGCAGCCATCCGGCTATCCGAACCGCTTCATGAACTCGCTGATCGTCGCCATTACCTCCACCGTGCTGGCAGTCGGCATGGGTACCTTCACCGCCTACGGCTTCTCGCGCTTCAGAGTGAAGGGGGAGGCAGACCTTCTCTTCTTCATCCTGTCGACGCGCATGCTTCCGCCCGTTGTCGTGGCGATCCCGATGTTCCTCATGTACCGCGTCGTAGGCCTCAACGACACGCACTGGGGCCTGATCATACTCTACACGGCCTTCAACCTTTCCTTCTCCGTTTGGCTGATGAAGGGTTTCATCGACGAGATCCCGAAGGAATACGAGGAGGCCGCCCTCGTCGACGGCTACACGCGGATGGAGGCCTTCTTCAAGATCGTCATTCCGGAAGCGGCGACCGGCATAGCCGCGACAGCCGTCTTCTGCTTCATCACGGCCTGGAACGAATATGCATTTGCACTGATCATGACGAACCGGCGGGCGCAAACCGCTCCACCCTTCATCCCGAGCCAGGTCGGCTCCGGACTGCCGGATTGGACGGTCATCGCGGCAGGTACCTTCCTGTTCCTGCTACCGGTCGCCATCTTTACCTTCCTGCTCAGGAACCATCTCCTGCGCGGCATGAGCTTCGGAGCGATCCGCAAATGACCTTTCGCGCCTTCAACCAGAAATATCTCGAACCCGGTTCGCAGTATCTGATGATCTTGGGCATCATCGCGCTCTGCCAGCCCTGGAACCTGTTTCTGCACCGCTACGGCATGACGATGACGCTTGTCGGACTGATCGCCTTCATGGTGACGAGCAAAATCCCCCAGGATGCGCAACGAGACGAAGGCAGCGATACATGACGCAGATCGAACTACGCGCCATCCAGAAGTATTTCGGGGCGGTCCAGGTCATCAAAGACCTCAATCTCGCCATCGCCGACAACGAGTTCATCGTGCTGCTCGGACAATCGGGCTGCGGCAAGACGACGACGTTGCGGGCCATCGCGGGTCTGGAGACGATCGACGACGGCGACATCCTGATCGATGGCCGGCCGGTGCAGCATATCAAGGCATCCGGGCGGGACATCGCCATGGTGTTCCAGTCCTTCTCGCTCTATCCGCACATGACGGTCTACGAAAACATCGCCTTCCCGCTCCGCGCCACCCGGATGAGCCGCGCCGATGTCGATAGGGCGGTCCGGGAGATCGCCGCCGTGCTGCGCATTACCGATTTGCTGGCCCGCAAGCCATCGGCGCTGTCAGGTGGGGACATGCAACGTGTCGCAATCGGCCGCGCGCTGGTGCGACGCCCAAAGGCCATGCTGATGGATGAGCCGATCGGTGCGCTGGACGCGAAACTGCGAGAGGAGATGAGGGCGGAAATCAAGCGTCTGCATATCAAGCAGGGTTCCACCACCATCTACGTGACGCATGACCAGGTGGAGGCCATGTCGCTCGCCGACCGCATCGTCATCATGCACGAGGGCATCCTTCAGCAGGTCGGCACGCCGGAAGAGGTTTACGGGCAACCCGCCAACATGTTCGTGGCGCAGTTTGTCGGAAGCCCCGTCATGAACATGGCGCCGGCAACCGTCAGTGAAACGGGCGGCCACACGAGCGTCCAGGTCGGCGATGGGCCAACGGGCTTCGAGTTCCCCGCGGTTCTCGCCAACCGTCTCTCTGAGGCGAGGGCCGCGAACGGGCAGCTGACACTCGGCGTTCGGCCGGAGGGCGTGGTCGTTTCGCGGGAGGCGCGTGAGGGCTTCGTTCCGGTCGAGGCGCATATTATCGAGCCGCTCGGTTCGCACGATATCGTGGACCTGAAGGTCGGCCAGCAAATGATCAGGGCACGCACCAAGAGCGGTTTCGTGCCCGGTCCTGGCGAAGCCGTCTGGGCCCGCATCGACCCCGCCCAGGCGCATTTCTTCAACACGACAACCGGTTCATCGCTTGGGATCAGACTCTGATGGCGCATATCGAACTCAAGGGCATCACCAAGACTTTCGGCACCCACACAGCACTTAAAAACCTGAACATCGACATCGCCGACGGCGAGTTCTTCGTGCTGCTCGGGCAGACCGGCGCCGGCAAGACGACGACGCTGCGCCTGATTGCCGGTCTTGAGAAGCCGACGGCAGGCCAGATCTTCATCGACGGGCACGACGTCGCCGACTGGGGCGCCGCCGAGCGGGACGTAGCGCTGGTGCTGCAGCAATACTCGCTTTACCCGCGTTATACGGTTCGGGAGAACCTGGAATTTCCATTGAAATCCCGTATCCGCCGCATTGAGCCCCAGGAAATCCAGGAGCGAGTCGCACGAGTGGCGAAGACCCTGCGTATCGAGCATCTCCTCGACCGCAAGACGGATCGGCTGTCGGGAGGCGAGATGCAGCGCGTATCGATCGGCCGGGCGATCGTGCGCAAGCCGCGGGTGTTCCTGATGGACGAACCGCTTTCGGCGCTGGACGCGAAGCTTCGCGAAGCACTCCGCACGGAGTTGAAGAACCTGCAGATGAACCTCGGCGCGACCTTCCTCTTCGTCACCCATGACCAGATAGAGGCCATGTCGATGGGCGACAAGATCGGCGTCCTGAACAACGGCCAATTGGTGCAGACAGGCACACCGCAGGAGATCTACCGGAACCCGGTCAACACCTTCGTCGCGCGCGCCGTCGGTTCACCGCCGATGAACCTGATCACCGGTACGCTTGCCGGCGGCGAGGCAGTGGCCAGCGAGGGCTACCGGCTGCCGTTGGGCAACCGCCACGCGATCGCGGCGGACGGTCGCCCGCTCACCTTCGGCATCCGTCCGGAGGACATCTTCCTCGACAGCGGCGCGCCAGGGGAAGCGCGGGTACACGACGTGGAGAACCATGGCGTCGAAAAGATTGTGACGCTACGCACCGGCGAGAAGTTCATCCACGCGACCGTGCCGACGCAAACGGTACTTCGTATCGAGGACACGGTTCGCTTTTCGTGGAATCCGGAAAAGGTCGTGCTGTTTGACGCCGGAAGCGGGGTAAGCCTGCGGCACGCCGGCTAAGCTGATCCGCCAGAAAAATGCCGATGCTCTCGGCGGCACAGCAAACAGCCAAGCTTCCATCGGATGGCCCGCTATGCCGGAAAGCGCCGGCGGTAGTGCTCTACCACTTCGGGATTACGCAAATTGACGGGCAAGTCGCCTTTGATGACGCGCAGCGCTTCGCTCGCCGCGCCTGTTCCCATGCGCATCATGCTCTCTTCCGTCAGACCAGCCAGGTGCGGAGTGACAATAACGTTGGCAAAGCCGAAATAGGGGTGGTCGAGTGGCAGCGGCTGCGTTGCGAAGACGTCGAGCGCGGCTCCGCCGATGCGGCCATCGCGCAGCGCCTGGATCAGCGCCGCGTCATCGACGACGAGACCGCGTGAGACGTTGACCAGGATGGCCGCGGGCTTCATGCGACCAATGCGCCCGGCATTGAGCAAGCCAGTCGTCTCCGGCGTCAGCGGGCAGCAGAGCACGACGATGTCGGCCAGCGCGACAAGCTCATCGATCGACAGAAAGCGCGCGCCCTCCGGCACGCTTTCGGGCGACCGGCTCGTCGCGACCACCTGCAGGCCAAAGCCGAACTTCGCGATCTTGAAGATCGCCTTGCCAACATTGCCCATACCGACGATACCCATGGTGCGGCCGCCGAGATCGACGGCCGCATCCGACTGGACGCGGCCCGCCGCCCAGCCGTCCTGGCGCAGTTCCCGGTCCATCTGGCGAAAGCGACGCAGCAGGGCCAGTGTCACCAGGATGACGTGCTCGGCGACGGTCGACGCGTTGACAGCAGGCACGTTGGCGACCAGCACGCCGGCACGGGTCGCCGCCTCCATCGGCACCATGTCGAGGCCGGCGCCATGGCGGATCGCCGCCCGAAGCGCCGGCGCATCCTCGAAGAAGGCCGGCGGGATCGGCGCGCGCACGACAATAATGCCCGCGCCGCGGCCTTCTCGCAGCAGGGTTTCTGGATCCGGCGCGGAAGCCACGCGCAGATCACCTGCAGCCTGAAGCATGGCCTCGGCCGCGGGATGCAGGGGATGTGTGGAAAAGATGAAGCTCATCGGCCCTTCCCGCCGGTTACGCCTATCCGGCTGCCGCCTGGACCGCCGATGAGACCCTTCCAATAGCTTTCGGCACCTTGAAGATGCGCGCTCATCAGCGCCTGGGCGAGGTTGCCGTCTCGGGCAAGCAGCGCCTCGTAGATGCGGATATGCTCCTCATGCGAGCGCCGGCTGCGGGCGGCATCGGCAAAATAGATCGGCAGCCGGTGCTCGCCCATGACGTAATAGACGCTGCACACCCGATAAAAGACGCTATTCTTGGTGGCTCGCACGATCTCCAGATGGAAATCCCGGTCCTCGCGTGCCAGCCCCTCGCCCGCGGCAAGCTTCTCCTCGGACGCGGCCAGGATATCGCGCAAGCGCTGGTAATTTTCCTCCGTCGCCCGATTACAGGCGAGTTCGGCGGCCTTGATCTCATGGATCTTGCGAAGCTCCACGGTCTCGTAGATCAGGATGGGATCAAGCGGAACACCGGCGCGGGCAAAAAGTGCCATTGCCTCCACGCTCGCCTCCGTCGTCGTCAGGTAGATGCCCGACTTGGCTCGGCGCTCGACGATGCGCATAGCCTCCAGAATGGCCAGCGCCTCACGAATCTGGCCGCGGCTGACGCTGAAGTGCTCCGCAAGCTCGCGCTCCGATGGCGTGCGGCCGTTGTCGCTCGAGTTTGAGAAAAGATGTGCCGCGAGATCGGAGAGGAGGGAGTTTTCTTTCATCGTCAGTGTCTTTGCGCATGAGTCTCCAGGACCCGCTGATTGATTGTGAAACCCAGACCAGGTCTGTCCGGGATCTCTATCATACCGTCCTTTACAGACACAGAATCCTCGACAAGGTCATGGATCATCGGATTTGCGCCGAGCGAGTATTCGATGACGAAGCTTGCCGGGGAGGCCGCGCACAAGTGCAGGCCGGAGAAGAAGCACGGCGCACCGGCCCAAAGATGCGGGGCGAAACGGAGGTTGAATGCGCTGGCGAGCGAACTGATGCGCATCGCCTCCGTAATGCCGCCACAGAAGGCCGGATCGGGCTGAAATATGTCGGCGGCCCGAAGCATGGCAAGATCTCGGAAGGCAAAACGCGTCGCCTCGCTCTCGCCGGCAGCGATCGGCACATTCCCGGCCGCGCGCACCTCCGCCAGGCCAGGCTTGTCATCGGCTATCACCGGCTCCTCGAACCAGGCGAGGTCGCAATCGGCAACCATCTGGATGAACCGCTTCGCTTCGGCAACAGTATAGGTGCCGTGCGCGTCGACCATCAAGTCGACGTCGGGGCCGACCGCTTTGCGAGCCGCCCGCACGCGCGCTGCCGAGACATGCGGCGCACGATCCATCGCGCCGACCCGCATCTTGACTGACTTGAAACCGCCGGCCGCGATATAGGACCGGAGTTGCTCGCCGATCTTCTCCGCGCTCTCCCAACCGCCGGAGGCATAGGCTGGCAACCTATCTGCCTTGCGGCCACCCAGCAGCTTCCAGACTGGGACGCCGAGCGATTTGCCGAGAATGTCCCAGAGTGCGATGTCGACCGCGCTGATCGCCGCGACGGAAAGGCCGCGCCGAGCGATCTCGGGCATGGCGTGGCCCGAACTCGCCGCCGTCTCGTGGCGTACGCCGTTATAGAGCATCTCCCATATGGTGGAGATGTCGCCAGGATCGCGGCCGATGAGCTTTGGCCCTACCTCTTGATTGATCATGTGTACCAGCGTGCCGTAGGTGCCCGCACTGCCTGCGGCATTCTTACCCTCTCCCCAACCCACGATGCCGTCGTTCGTTTCGATACGCAGGATCGCAGCATCGAAAGTCGTCAGCCGGCCGAAGTCGCTGCGGTGCTGACGGCTCGCCTCGATGGGAATCTTGACCCACCAGGCCTCGACGGTTTTGATACGCATGTCCCGGATCCCCGCTCCTCACGGCCCGCGGGCCGCTGGCCGCGGGCATATGTCTTCCGTTCGTTACTTGATCAGCGGCAGGATCGTCTCGGCGGTAATCCGCATCTGATCGTCGTAGAATTTCTCAGTGAGGAGGCTCGAGCCGTGGTCCTGGATAAATTTCAGCTGCTCCGGGGGGATGTCGACGGGGTTGCGCTCGACCATGTCCGGATATTTGGTGGCCGGCGTCCGGTCAACCGGAGCGACGAATTCGTTGGTGACGGCACCGTCGTAACCGATCTCCTTCAGCGTGCCGATGATCTTCGGCCAGTCGAGGTGGCCGAGGCCGGCGGCGAAACGATTGTTATCGGCGATGTGAAAATCGAACAGGCGCTTACCGGCAAGCCGGATCGCCTCATACACGTCTTCCTCCTCGATGTTCAGGTGGAAGGCATCCAGGCAGACCCCGCATTCGGGGTTAACGGCATCGGCGAGCGCCAGCGCCTGGGCGGCACGGTTGAAGAAATAGGTCTCGAAACGGTTGAGCGGCTCAACGGCAATGCGCACGCCCCTCTTCTGAGCATGGGCAAAACACTCCCTGGTGGCGTCAACCACCCATCTCCACTCTTCCTCCTCGGTCCCATCCGGCACGACCTTGCCGACCGTCGCCGGCACGAGCGTGAGGATCTCGCCCTCGAGTTCGCTGACCATGGTGATGACGCTCTTGACATAGTCCACTGACCTGGCGCGCTGGCCTTCATCCCTGGCAGCAAGATTTCGCTCGCCGAGGGTCAGCGTAACGGCGCCCCAGCAGCGGATGCCGTGCTCCTTCAGCAGCGCACGCGTCTCCTTGACGTCGTACTGAGCCGGCTCGCCGGAAATCTCGATGCTCTCGTAGCCGTATTTCTTGATGCGCTTCAGCGTGACGGCGAGCGGTTCGGCCCGCATCCAGTTGTGTGTCGAAAGATGCATGGGGTCCTCCTAGACTGTTGCGGCCACGCTCGACAGCCACTTGGCGTCGAAACATCCCCTTGTCCTGACCAGCTTGTTTACCTGGCAATCTGGTTTGGCCAATTTTTGTTGTCTGAAAGATCTAACCTAATTCCAGAGCCTCTGCAAGACGAGCCTGAATTGCTTAGATTTCCAAGCGGCGCGGATGTTTTCGCTTCATTTTCACGGATACGTGCGAATTCGACGTTCAGCACGGCGGATCAACTGGCTTGACCACGATTGTGCATTTGGTATGACCAGATTAAGTAAAGCCGCTGACGGGTATTGGCCGCGAGGCCGAGGGGAGGAAAAATGAAGATCGGCATGTGCATGTTCCTCTGGACGACAAGTGTCGGCCGAAAACACGAGGCACTGTTACGCGACATCAAGGAGACGGGGTTTGATGGCGTCGAAATTCCGGTCTTTTCGGGCACACCCGACAACTACCGGCGGCTCGGGTCCTTGCTCGACCGGATCGGCCTGGAACGGACCGCCGTTTCCGCCATTGGCGACCCCGCGATGAATCTGATCGCCCCCGACGCCGCAACCCGCAAGCGCGGCATCGACTACGTGAAATGGGCAATCGACTGCAGCGATGCGCTCGGCGCAACAATGCTGAGCGGGCCGCTACACTCGACGCTGGGAAAATTTTCGGGGAGCGGGCCGAGCGCGGCGGAACTCAAGCGCTCAGTTTCCTCACAACTGGCGATCGGCGATCATGCAGCAAAGCACGGCGTCACCATCGGACTTGAGGCGCTCAACCGCTTCGAATGTTACCTGTTCAACACGATGGATGACCTTGCGGCACATATCGACGCAATCGGACATCCGAATATCCGCGCCATGTACGATACATTCCACAGCAATATCGAAGAAGCCGATCCCATCGGCGCCTTCACGCGAAACAGTGACCGCATCGTGCATGTCCACATTTCGGAGAACGACCGCGGCGTACCAGGCCGTGGCAACATTCCCTGGGCCGAAACCTTCAGGGCCCTGCGCGCGAGCGGCTACGACGGATGGCTGACAATCGAGGCCTTCGGTCGGGCGCTCAAGGAGCTTGCCGCAGCGACAAAGGTCTGGCGCGACTTCTCCGAGACACCGGAGTCGGTCTATCGTGAAGGCTACCGCCATATCCGCGACGGATGGCGCGCGGCGGCATGACTATCAACCGGGCTGCCTGACTTCTATCCGGACAGCTGCGGACGCGGCCAAAACGGCCAAAGGAATGCCGACGGTCATGCAGCTCATGCAGGACCGCCGTTTTCTCCGGCTCGAGGAAGACGCGTTGCTTAGCCGATGGCCATGAGGCTTGCATTGCCGCCCGCAGCCGCAGTGTTGATCGAGGTCGACACCTCCTCCAGCAGCCAGTTGAGGCAATAGGCCTCGGGATCGCTCGCAAGCTCGTCGGTTGTCGCAGCCTGGACCAGCAGCAGCGGACCGGGTAGCGAGGCGATTTTCTTATTGACGGCAAGAACCCTGTCGCGATCGCCTTCCACCAGCGCGCCGGAGAATGGCCCGTCCTTCTCCCAATCCGAGGTCCAGGAAAGCCGGCTCCCGACTGCAGCCGGCAAATCAGCGAGCAGCGATTTCGAGAGGGAACCGGCATCCACCGCGACATGATTGCCCGTTGCAAGCGCTGCGGCGATCTGGCGGTAGAGTCCACTCTGCGTCTGCGGCACTAGCAGAATGCGGCCGCGCGGATGCAGCGCGTAAAGATTGCGCTCGCCGACCGGGCCGGTGAGTTCGCGTTCGAGCCCAAGCGCCGAGCGGCCGGCATAACCACGCGCCGCCTCCCCTTCGCCCGACAAGCCCTTCTTGTCGAGCCAGACGATGTAGTCGCGCAGGGCAAGGTCCGTATGAACCGAATCCTGCTGCGGCGGCACCGGGGCGCGCTGCACCAGGCGGCCGATATAGAGCGGGCCGCCTGCCTTCGGACCCGTTCCCGACAGGCCGCGGCCGCCGAACGGCTGGACACCGACGACGGCGCCGATAATGTTGCGGTTGACGTAGAGGTTGCCGGCCTTGATGCGGCTCGTCACATGCGCGATGGTTTCGTCAAGCCGCGTGTGAAGTCCGAATGTGAGGCCGTAACCCGAGGCATTGATGTCGTCGATCAGGCGGTCGAGCCCGTTTCTCTTGAAGCGGTAGACATGCAGGACCGGTCCGAAGACCTCCTTGGTCAGATCCGACAGCGACTTGATCTCGATGATCGTCGGCGGAACGAAGGTGCCCGCCGCAGCACTTGCGGGCAGCTTCAACTGCTCCACTTTGCAGCCTGCGCCGCGCATCTGCTCGATATGCTGATCGATCTCCGACTTCGCGCCGTCATTGATGACGGGCCCGACATCGACGCTCAGGCGATCGGTACGTCCGACCGTTAGTTCGCGGAAGGCGCCCTTCAACATGGCAAGCGTCCTGTCGGCGATATCGTCCTGAAGGCACAGAACCCGAAGAGCCGAGCACCGCTGGCCGGCGCTGTCGAAAGCAGACGCAATAACGTCGGCCACGACCTGTTCGGCCAATGCCGAGGAGTCGACGATCATGCCGTTCTGACCACCGGTTTCGGCGATCAGCGGGATCGGTTTGCCGGTCGACGACAGCCGTTCGGCCAACTGCGCCTGGATCATGCGGGCGACCTCGGTCGAGCCGGTAAACATGACGCCGGCGGTCTCAGGAGCCCCGACCATGCCGGCGCCGAGCCGGCCGCTGCCGGGCACGAATTGCAGAGCGCCGACCGGCACGCCCGCCTCGTGGAGAATCTTGACACTCTCCGAGGCGATGATCGGCGTCACGCCGGCGGGCTTGGCCAGCACGGGATTGCCGGCCACCAGCGCGGCGGCCACCTGTCCGGTGAAGATCGCCAGCGGGAAATTCCACGGGCTGATGCAGACGATCGGCCCAAGCGGCGCGTGGGACGGCCCGAGGGTCTTTCGCGCCTGTTCGGCGTAATAGCGTAGGAAGTCGATCGCCTCACGCACTTCGCCGACGGCGTTTGCCGCCGATTTGCCGGCCTCGCGCATGACGATGCCCATCAGGGTCTTGATGCGGGCCTGCATGATATCGGCCGCCCGCTCCAGGCAGGCCGCCCGTTCGGCCGGCGGCACGGCCGCCCATTGCGGTGCATAGTCGGCCGCCATCGCAACGATACGGGCCGCGTCTTCGACCTTCACTTCGGTGACCGTGCCGACGACGTCGCGGTGATCGGCAGGATTGAGAACATCGCGCGTCACCCCATCCGTGGAACCGTCGGCGAGGATCGGAAGCGTATGCCACGGGCTCGCGGCCGTGGAGGCGAGCGCCTGCGCCAGATCCGTCAGCGTCGCCTCGTTCGAGAGATCGAGCCCGTCCGAATTGGCGCGGGCATGGCCGTAGAGCGCCTTCGGCGCAGCGATCTGTACATGAGGAGCACCGACGACAGGCATGGCCGCAACGGTCTCGGCGGGATCGGCGATCAGCGCCTCGACCGAAACGTTCGGATCGGAGATGCGGTGCACGAAGGAGGAGTTGGCGCCGTTCTCGAGGAGGCGGCGCACCAGATAGGCGAGCAACGTCTCATGGGTTCCGACTGGCGCATAGATGCGGCAGGGCCGGTCGAGCTTTTCCTTGCCGACGACCTCGTCATAGAGCGGTTCGCCCATGCCGTGCAGGCACTGGAACTCGTATTTGCCGACAGCGAAATCGGGACCGGCGAGATGATAGATCGTCGCCAGCGTCTGCGCATTGTGGGTCGCGAACTGCGGGAAAACCGCATCCGGCGCACCGAGCAGCTTGCGCGCGCAAGCGATATAGGCGACGTCGGTGTAGATCTTGCGGGTATAGACCGGATAGTCGTTGAGGCCATCCAGCTGGGCACGCTTGATCTCTGCGTCCCAATAGGCCCCCTTGACCAGACGGACCATCATCCGGCGCCCGGAGCGGCGGGCGAGATCGATAATGTAATCGAGCACGAAGGGGCAGCGTTTGCCATAGGCCTGCACGACGAAGCCAAGCCCGCTCCATCCGGCAAGCTCCGGCGCGAAGCAGAGCTCCTCGAGCAGATCGAGCGAAAGCTCCAGCCGGTCGGCCTCCTCGGCATCGATGTTGAGGCCGATATCATAGGTCTTGGCGAGCACGGCGAGCGCCTTGACCTTGGGCAGCAATTCTCCCATCACACGACCTGCCTGCGCCCTGACATAGCGGGGGTGCAGCGCCGAAAGCTTGATTGAAATGCCAGGGCCGTCATAGATGCCGCGCCCGTTCGAGGCCTTGCCGATGGCGTGGATCGCCTTTTCATAGTCCTTGAAATAACGCTCGGCGTCGGCGGCCGTCGTCGCGGCCTCGCCCAGCATGTCGTAGGAATAGCGGAAGCCGCGCGCTTCGAGCGGCCGGGCGCGCTTCAGCGCCTCCTCGATCGTCTCACCGGTGACGAACTGCTCGCCCATCATGCGCATCGCCATGTCGACGCCGCGGCGGATCACCGGTTCGCCGGCCCGCGCGATCAGCCGCGTCAGCGCTGCCGACAGGCTGCGGGCGTTGACCGTCGACGTCAGCTTGCCGGTGACGACGAGGCCCCAGGTGGCGGCGTTGACGAACATGGATTTCCCGCCGCCGATATGGGACGTCCAGTTGCCCTCAGCGATCTTGTCGCGGATCAGCGCGTCGCGGGTGTCGGTATCGGGAATGCGCAACAGCGCTTCGGCAAGGCACATGAGCGCCACGCCTTCCTGGCTGGAAAGCGAATATTCCTGCACCAGCCCTTCGACGCCGGTGCCCTTGTGCTTGGCGCGCAAAGCTTCGATCAGCGTGCGAGCGGTACTGCGGATGTCATAGCGTTTGGCCTCGGAAACGCGCGCGGCCGCAACGAGGGGCGGCAGGCATTCGGTTTCCGGACGGCGATAGGCCGCAGTGATCGCCTGGCGAAGTTCCGATTGCGGCCGGATCGGCGGCGCAAAAGCGGCGAACGGCACGCCGCCGGCAGGTTCTTTGGAGGATGCGGGGTCGATCGCTGCGTTCAACATGGGAAATCCCTGATCAGTGAAAGTTTCGTCTAACGGATAAATGGAACACCGGGCTCATCATCACAGGTGGCATCGTCCGTGAAAATCGGGCCGGAATATTCCGTCTCGCGGAGCGGGCGCGCATCCGGCTTGTCGCGCTTAAGGGTGAATGCCGCCGCCACGGCTTTTATCGCCAGTGGTCGATAGTGAACGAGCAGATCCGGCTTTTGATCCTCACCCGTCTCTTTCTTGTGCATGTCACTCCCCATTTTGCGTTCGGCGCCGATAGCGGTCCCGGCAAGCTGCCGGCCGGTTGGACGCGTTCCTCCATTGCCGGCACATAACCTATCACAGGCACAAATCGCGATCTTACTTGATTTTGGCCATTCTCAGGCTGTATGAACTTATTAATTCGTTCACGAGAGTTCAGATGGCTGCAGAAACCGATTTCTTTAGTGAATTAGACCAATTCGACAGAAAGATCCTCGCCGCGCTCGCCGAGGACGGCAGGCTATCGATCACCGATCTCGCCGCGCGGGTCGGATTGTCGAAGACGCCGTGCCAGATTCGCTTCAAGCGGCTGATCAGCGACGGTTATATCGAAGGCTTCAAGGCCGTCCTCAATCCATCGAAAATGCAGCTCGACCACATCGCCTTTGTCGAGGTGAAGCTTTCCGACACGCGCGAGGATGCGCTGAAAAGCTTCAACGAGGCCATCAAGAAAATCCGGGAAGTCGAAGAGTGCCACATGATCGCCGGCCGGTTCGACTATCTCCTGAAGATCCGCACCCGCGACATCGGCCGCTACCGCCGCGTCCTCGGCGAACGCATCTCGACGCTGCCCCATGTTGCCAACACCTCGACCAACGTCGCGATGGAGACGATCAAGGAAGGCTGGGACAAGTTCGACTCGAGTCTTTCGTGAAGGAAGACGGCTGCCGACAGTCCTGCTAAACCGATATTCGGCGGCTGAATCTGAGAACGAGGATCAAGATGGACCAAGCCAACAGCGCTCCGTTATCGGCAACCGAACAAAGGGAAGCACGCCGGCTTAGATTTCTTCCCTGGGAGCGCGCAGCAGTGGATCTCGATCATCCCGCTCATCTCGCCCGCAAGGCAGAACTCCGCCGAGCATGTGGTGCCGAATTGGCCGAGACTTCCTACATCGCCGAAGATGCTGCGATCTTCACCGAGAGCCTGGCGGTGGGCGAACGATCCTGGATTGCGGGGCATGCGCTGGTGCGGGGCGATGTGATCCTCGGTGAGGATTGCTCGATCAATCCCTATGCCTGCGTTTCCGGCAAGGTGACGTGCGGCAATGGGGTCAGGATTGCCTCGCATGCCTCGATCGTCGGCTTCAATCACGGATTCGACGATCCCGATCGGCCCATCCATCGCCAGGGCGTCGTCAGCATTGGCATTGTGATCGGCGACGATGTCTGGATCGGCGCCAATTGCGTGATCCTCGATGGCGTCACGATCGGCAACGGCGCCGTCATTGCGGCCGGGGCGGTCGTCACGCAAGATATTCCTGCGCTTGCGATTGCCGGCGGCGTACCGGCAAAGGTGCTGCGGAGCCGGGGCGCACCGGCGAGGAAATCCGGGATAGGAGAGATCGAGGATCGGCTGGTCAGGCTTGGGCAGAAGGCGAGAGAGCAATGGCCTGATATCCTTGCGCGCTGGAAAGCACCTGACGGCTATGAATCGCTGGAAGCCGACGGGATCAGGCGGCCGGCGATCCGGCATCTCTGCGATGCCATCGAGATCGCTGCCGGCTTCGGGCATCTGCCGCCCGGGCTCGATCCGTCGCAGACCGTCGAGCGTCTTCAGGGTCTTCAAGATCGGGAGACCGGCCTTTTCCCGGAAGCGCATTCACGTTTGCAGGACCGGGCGTTAAGAGAAGATCCGAAGGCGCTCTACAATGTGCTTTCGGTCGGCTATGTGCTCGAGCTGCTCGGCTCCGGGCCACGGCACCCGATCCAGGCGGTTCAGATCAATGCACAGGAGCTGGAGCAATGGCTGAGCGCCCTGCCCTGGTCGAGCCGGGCATGGTACTCCGGCAGCGTCGTCGATGCCATCGGAACCGCGATGTATTTCAACGCAAGGTATTTCGGTATCAAAGGACCGCGGCAGGCGCTCTTCGAGTGGCTGAGCCGCAATGCCAACAGCGTCTCCGGCCTCTGGGGCGAGCCGACGGCACTGGAGGGATGGCTCCAGCCGGTGAACGGATTTTATCGCCTGACGCGCGGCACCTACGCGCAGTTCGGCATGCCGCTTCCGCACTCGCACGCCTCGCTCGAAACGGTTCATCTCAATTACCACAACCACAAGGGCTTCGTTGCCGAGAAATACAATGCCTGCAACCTGCTCGATACGATCCATCCGCTCACGCTGATCGCCCGACAGACCGATTACCGGCGCACCGATGGCGAGGCGATCGCCCGCAGGCTCATCTCGCGAGCGCTCAACAGATGGCGGGATGGCGAAGGTTTCCCATTCGCCGACGGCGGCGAGCCGAGCCTGCAGGGAACGGAAATGTGGCTTTCGGTCATTCACCTGGCGGCCGACTTCCTCGGCCTGGCGGATCAGTTCGCCTTCGTCCCGAAGGGCGTACATCGAACGGCGATCCCAGGCCTCGGCCTCTGATCAACCGTGCAACGATGCCGTCAGCCAGGCGGCGGCGAGATCGCGCGCATTGCTGCGCTTGGCTTTGATCGGCACGATCACGTTGTAGCGGCCTTCGGCGGCAAGTTCGGTTTCCGAGACGGGCACCAGGGTTCCGTCCTCCAGGAAGGTGCCGATCAGCATGCGCCAACCAAGAGCGATCCCCTGCCCCGCGCGCGCAGCCCCGATGCTTTCGGTGTAATGGTTGAAGCGAAGCGACGGCTTGATCTCGACATCGCCGCCGGTCAGCGACACCCATTGCGCCCAGCCATACCAGGAGCGATCGAGAACATCCGTTTCGATGAATTCGTCGGCGGGGCCGAGCGGGCCACTTCCCCGGCGTCGGAGGTGGTCGGGAGAGCAGACGGGGCAGACGACGTCGCCGCGCGAGGCGATGACGGTTCCATCGCTGAAGGGCGGCACGCCGTATCGGATCGCCACGTCGATCTCCCCGTCGTCCAGAGTGATCGGGTTATCCTGGGATATCACCCGCACCAGAATGCCGGGATTGGCCCGGCGGAATTCGGCCAGCCGCGGCAGCAGCCAGAAAGAAGAGAACGCGACGGTCGCGCCGATCGTCACCACGTCCTGGCTGCGCGACTGGATTGCTTCCACGCTCTCGGCGATATCGGCGAAACTCTTCGCCAGTGTCGCGCCGAGGCTGACGCAGGCCGGCGTCGGCTCGATCGCCCGGTGCTTGCGCAGGAACAGCGGCTGGTCGAGCTCCTCCTCCAGCGATGCAATCTGCCGGCTGACGGCCGCCTGAGTGACGCCGAGCTCTGTCGCCGCCAGGGTGAAACTCTTCCTGCGCAACACCGCTTCCAGCGTCACCAGCGCCGTCAGTGACGGCAGCCGTCTTCGAAATTGCATCACGAGACTCCTATTCGCATGACAAAAACTTATGCGAAGCTGATTTTTTATGCCGTTGAAAGCCCTGCGCTGCGAGAGCAATCTGGGGAAACTATCACATAAGGAGTTCTCATGCTAAACAGGCTTCCTTCTTCCATTTCGGCGCTTCTCGACTCCCGCCCGGACGGCCATTCGCTGCCGGCCGGGCTCTACATCCGCGAAGACGTGTTCGAAGCGGACATCGATGTCTTCTTCCACAAGCACTGGATCTGCGTCGGCCTCGACTGCGATGTTCCGGAGCCCGGCGACGCCACCGTCGTCGACATCGGCAAGACAAGCCTGATCCTCCTGCGCGACGACGACGGCGAAATCCGCGTGCTGCACAATGTCTGCCGCCATCGCGGCTCCCGTCTTCTCAACCCGGGCAAGACGATCGTTTCGAAGCTCGTCTGTCCCTATCACACCTGGACCTATGAGCTGACGGGCGAGCTTAGCTATGCCCCCCATATGGGCAAGGATTTCGACAAGGACTGTCACGGTCTGAAGCCGGTTACCTTCAAATCAATCGGCGGCTTGATTTACGTCTGCCTGTCCGACAATCCGCCCGAGGACATTTCCGCTCTCGAGCAGGCGATGGTCGAGCGCCTCGCACCCTACGACATCCGCAATGCCAAGATCGCCCACCAGACCGACGTCATCGAGGACGGCAACTGGAAGCTGACGATGGAGAACAATCGCGAGTGCTATCATTGCTCCGCGAACCATCCAGAGCTCTGCGTCTCCTTCGTCGATCTCGACTTCGGCTTCGATCCCGAAACGCTGAGCCCCGAAGACTGCGAACAAGCCGAGGAGCATTTCCGGCTCTACGAGGAACGCACTCAGGCATGGGAAGCCGATGGCTTCCCATCCGCCGCCATCGAGCAGCTCGCCGACTGCGCCACGAACTTCCGCACGCAGCGGCTGATCATCGCCGGCGCCGGCGAATCTCAGACCCATGACGCCACCGCCGCCTCTTCCAAGCTCCTCGGGCAGATGACCCGCAAGGATCTCGGCGACACGCATCTCTGGGGCCATAACAGCTGGAACCATTTCATGGGCGACCATGCTGTCGTGGCGACCGTCATCCCGCTTTCGGCCGGCAAGACGCTGGTCAGGACCAAGTGGCTGGTCCACAAGGACGCCGTCGAAGGGGTCGATTACGACCTCGACAAGCTGACGGATGTCTGGGTCGCAACGACGGATCAGGACGCCGACCTCGTCGCCCGCTCCCATGCCGGCGCTCTCGATCCCGCCTATCAGCCGGGGCCCTATTCCCGCTTCTCCGAGACGAACCTCGACAAGTTCGCCACCTGGTACATCGACCGGATGCGCGCTCATGGGTATTGATCTGACATCCATGCGCCTAGGTCAGAGCGCGCAGCAGGTCTGGGATCCGGAGACTGACGAGACCCTCGTCTGTCTCGACGTCCATCAGGAGACGCATGACGTCAAAAGCTTCACGTTCGCGTCGCCCGAAGGCAAGCATTTCCACTTCGATGCCGGCCAGTACTTTCTGTTCGACTTCCCGATGGGTTCGGATGGCGAGGCGCGGTGCTACAGCATCTCGTCGTCGCCCCATCGAAGCAACACCTTTACGGTGACGGTCAAGCGCGTGCCCGGCGGCAGAATATCGAACTGGCTCCACGACCATATGGCACCAGGCATGACCGTCAAGGGTCAGGGACCGCTTGGTCATTTCATCCGGCCCAAGGGCGAGAAGATCAAGCTTCTGCTGCTCTCCGGAGGCTCGGGCATCACGCCTGTCATGTCGATCACACGTGACCTGGCGGACCGCTACGAAGCGTCGGACATCGTCTTCCTGCACGCAGCGAGAACGCCTGCCGATCTGATCTTTCGCCATGACCTTTCGGGGCTCGCAATGAGGATGAAGGGACTGCGTCTCCAGTTTCTTCCCGAGACGGTCGCCGGCGAATTATCATGGCCAGGGCTGACCGGCCGGATCTCGCCGGAATTCCTCAAGCTTGCCGTTCCCGACATCGCCGAACGTGTCGTCATGTGCTGCGGTCCCGCGCCGTTCATGGCAGCCGCTCGTTCGATCACGGCTGCTCTCGGCCTCCCGGCAGAAAACTATATCGAAGAGAGCTTCGACGCCGCGGTCATTGACGAACCAGGCCTCGACGTCGAAGCACAGCCGGCGACGAGGACTTTCCAGGTCGAATTTTCGAAACAGAACAAGACGTTGGAAGTCCCCGCAGACCAGACCGTGCTTTCAGCGGCAAAGAAAGGCAGCGTCCGCCTGCCCTCCTCCTGCTCGAACGGCGTCTGCGGGACCTGCAAGTCGAAGCTTGTCTCCGGCTCGGTGGAGATGGACCATAATGGCGGGATCCGCCAGCGGGAAATCGACGCCGGTTTCTTCCTGCCATGCTGCTCCAAGCCGCTCAGCGATCTCGTCATCGAGCGCTAAGCGCCGCCCACCCACCTCACGAACAGGAAGGATTGTCTCGAATGCTGCGAGACGAAAGCTGTTCCACCGAGCCGTCCGGCTCGACCGTCTTCAAGGACGAGAGAAAGCAGGCCTATCTCAACCCCGAGGGAGCCGACCGGCCGCTCATCAGCCCCGTGCCGGCCGCAACGCTCGACCGGGCGCGCCGCTACCGGCTGGAGCGGCTGCGCCTAAAGATGCGTGAATGGGATTGCGGTGCCCTGCTGCTCTACGATCCCGTCAACATCCGCTATGCTTTCGATTCCTCGAATATGAGCATCTGGACGATGCACAATCCGTCGCGCTACGCCCTGATCCTCGCCGACGGTCCGGCGATCCTCTTCGAATTCGAAGGCGCCGAACACGTCAATGAGGGACTGTCCGGCATCGACGAGGTCCGGCCAGCGAAGTCGTGGATATTCTTCACGGCGGGAAACCTCATGGAGCCGCGCATGAAAGCCTGGGCCGACGAGATCGCGGCCCTCGTCACCGGCAATGGCGGCAACAGGCGCTTGGCGGTGGACAGGCTCGAACCGTCAGGCGCTTTCGAACTCAGGGAACGCGGATTGACGCTGCTCGACGGCCAGGAACTGGCCGAGCGGGCTCGGTCGATCAAGAGCGCCGCGGAAATCGAGCTGATGCGGTGGACGATCCGCGTCTGCGAAGCAGGCATGGCGCGGATGTACGAGATTTCCGAGCCCGGCCGCACCGAGCGCGAGATCTGGGCCGAGCTTCACTTCGAAAATGCGCGCAGCGGCGGCGAATGGCTCGAAACCAAGCTCTTGACCGCGGGTCCGAGAACCAATCCCTGGTATCAGGAATGTTCGGATTACGTCATCAGGCGCGGCGAGATGATTTCCTTCGATACCGACATGATCGGCCCCTACGGCTATTGCGCGGATCTCTCGCGCTCATGGACGGCGGGCCGCGTCGCCATGAACGCCAACCAGAAGGAGCTTTACGCGGCGGCCAGGGATCAGATCGAGCACAATCTTTCGGTCATCAAGCCGGGAATGACCTTCGGCGAGTTCAACGAGTTGTCGTGGCGGATTCCGGAGAAATACCAGCCTTATCGCTATACGCTCGCCCTGCACGGAACCGGCATGGCGGATGAGTGGCCCGGTGTCCTGCTGCATCCGGATTTCGATCCCGATTTCAGCGGCATCATCGAGGAAGGTATGGTGCTCAATGTCGAAAGCCTGATCGCCGAGGCCGGCTCCGAAAGCATCAAACTGGAGACCCAGGCGCTGATCACGGCAAAGGGCGCCGAGCGGCTGGACAGCTTTCCCTGGGAAGAAATCTGAAACTCAGTGCGCTCTCGCAGCGGCCGCGCGATGCTGCGAGGGCGTCTGCCCGAATGTACGCTTGAACGTCCTCGTGAATTGCGAGGCGTTTTCGAAGCCGACATCCAGCGCGATCTCGATCAGCGGCGCCTTCGACTGGGCGAGGATCGATTTTGCCCGCTCCATGCGGACACGATTATAGGCCTTGGCGGGCGACATTCCCGTCTTCTCGATGAAGATCCTCTCCAGCTGCCGCCTGGAGAGCCCGACCATGGCGGCGAGTTTCTCGATCGGCATGCTGCCGTCGACGAACTGCTCCATGGTGATCATCGCCGCCTTGACGCGCGCATCGTCGTAATCGTCGTAGAGCGGACGCCGGGGCTGAATGTCCGCCGGAGCGCGAGCCTTCTCGATCTGCAGCACTTCAAGCGCGTTTCGTTCCGCATCGCGGCTGATGTATTTCCTGACCAGCAGGGCCGCCATATCGGCGCTGCTGCTGCCGCCGGCGCAGGATCCGCGCTGGCGATCGAGATTGAAAAGCCGGTCCGAGCGAACGCTGAGGTCGGGGAAGCGCTCGCGATACTCCTTGTAATGCAGCCAGCTGACGCAGGATTCATGCCGCTTCATCAGGCCCGCGGCGGCAAGAATGAACGTACCGGTGCAGACGCCGATCAGCGGCACCTTCTTGGCATCCGCCTGCTTGAGGAAGGTGATGGTCTGCTGATCGACGGGGTTTTCCACGCTCAGAAGGCCGCCGACGACGGCGATGTAGTCGAACCGGGTGGGGTCGACGAAATCCGACGTCGGAGCGACCTGGACGCCGCAGCTCGAGGTGATCAGATGCCGCGTGCTGCCGATCACCTGCCAATCGGCAAGCACTCGTCCGGAACGATCCTGCTCGTCGCTGGCAAGCCGCAGCGTGTCCACGAACAGCGCGAAGGCCGACAGCGTGAACGATCGCGACAGAACAAACCCGACCTTGAGCCGGGCAGCGGGTTTCGCGGCGCCGTCTGCCTGCCGATGCTGCCCAGGTCGCATTGTCATCTCATCACCGTTCCTGAATGCGCTCATCTGATCTGAAAACCGTGCGCTAGAGGGTCGCGATGGTCAACAAAAATGGTGTTGTGGCCGATGACCCTCGCCCAGCCGCCGATACTCGGCAGAATCCCGCGATAAGGTCCGATGTTTGCCTCGGCTTCCACCCGGCCCTCGAAGATGGTTCCGATCAGGCTTTCATGACGATAGCTCGATCCGACGGTAAGCCGTCCCTTGCCATGCAGCTGCGCCATGCGCGCGGATGTGCCGGTTCCGCCCGGCGAGCGATCTATCGCCTTCTCGCCGTAGAAGACCGCGCAGCGTCCGTCCGACACGTCGTTGATGGGACGATCGCACCAGATCGCGTGATGCACGCCCGAGATCCTGGCATCGTCGGGGTGAACGGGATTGCAGATGCCGGCAAGTGCCGCCCTGAGCCTCTGGCTGCAGGCGACGATGTCGGAGGCGCTCATGTCCTCGAGCCCGCTCCAGTTCTCCTGCGGCTCGACGACCGCATAATAGTTGCCGCCATAGGAAATATCGACGCGCAGACGGCCAATTCCGGGCACATCCACCTCGACATCACTCTCATGAAGGTAACTCGCGACATTGTGGAGACGAACGGAATCGACGTAGCCGTCCTTCTCCTCGTAAGTGACGTCGACCCTGCCCGCCGGCGTTTCGATGGCGACTCTTCCGGGCTCACGCGGCTTGACCAGCCCTTCCTCTATGGCGGCGGTCACGGTGCCGATTGTGCCGGCGCCGCACATCGGCAGACAGCCGCTCACCTCGATGAACAGCACGGCGAAATCGCAATCGTCCCGATAGGCCGGATAGATGATCGAGCCCGACATGATGTCATGGCCCCTCGGCTCGAACATCAGTGCCTTGCGAACCCAGTCATGGTCACGGAGGAATATCTCCCGGCGCTCGCTGATCGGCGCGTGCGGAAGCAACGGCCCGCCGCCGGCGACGAGACGAACAGGGTTACCGCAGGTATGCGCATCGATGCAGAAGAAGCTGTTTTTCATCCAATGATATCCTTGCTCACCTCGCCTTGGGCATCCCGCCGCGATCGAGCAGGCCGCGCGACAGCCGGTCGAGCAGAAGAGCGACCGCGACGATCGCAAGGCCGGCCCGGAGGCCAAGCCCCATCTCCATGCGCGTCAGGCCGCGCGTCACTTCCGCGCCGAGACCGCCTGCGCCGACGAGTCCGGCGAGCACCACCATCGCGAGCGACAGAAGGATGCACTGGTTGAGCCCGACGAGCAGCGTCTGCTTGGCGAGCGGGATCTCGATCTTCCAGAGGATCGAGCGAGGCGGTGCGCCGATGGCGCTGCCGAGCTCGATGAACACCTTCGGCACCTGGTTGAAGGCGAGCGTCGTCAGGCGCAGCATCGGTGGAATGCCATAGACGATGGTGGCGATGATGGCCGGCACCCGTCCGAGGCTGAAGATCATCACCGCCGGAATGAGATAGACCCATGGCGGCACGGTCTGCATCACGTCGAGGATCGGGCGAACCACGGCCTCCAGCGTCTTATAGCGCGAGCAGAGCACGCCGATCGGGAAGGCGATCAGCACGGAAATCATGACGGCGACGGTGACCAGCGCGAGCGTCTGCATCGATGCCGTCCACAGCCCGACAAGAAGGCAGAAACCGAGGCAAAGGCCGGCAAGGATGGCGGCGCGCAGGCTGACGGCGAAGAACGCCAGGACGACGACGATCGCGATCAGCGCAAAGGGAGGCACGAAGAGAAGCGCCGCCTCGATTGCCGAAAGGACTGCTTCGACGACAGTACTGATCGCCGCAAACAGCGGATGAAGGTTGGTGTTGAGCCAATCGACGGCCGGAGCCAGGAAAGCGCCCGGCGAAAATTGCAGGTCCGCAGGATTCATGACTTCCTCCCTGTTCCCAGGCGGGCAGCACTCTGGGTTATCCGGTCAATCACCATGGTCAGTACCACGATTGCAATTGCTGCATTGATCGAGGTCGCGATATCGAGCGTCCTGATCGCGCCATAGATCGTCTCTCCGAGCCCGCCGGAGCCGACGATGCCGGCGATGACCACCATGCCGAAGGCCATCATCAGGCTCTGGTTGATGCCTGCCATAATGCTCGGCAGCGCAAAGGGAAGACGGATCTTGAAGAACATCTTTGCCGGCGTCATCCCGAGCGCCTCTCCAAGTTCGATGAATTCCTTGGGCGTCATGCGGATACCAAGCGAGGTCAGCCGGATTGCCGGCGGCACCGCGACGATCACGGTCGCGATCAGCGCCGTCGCCGGCCCGTAGCCGAGCAGGGCAATCGCCGGCAGCAGGTAGATGTAGGGCGGAAGCGTCTGGATCAGATCGAGGCCCGGCTCCATGAAGCGATCGAGCGCGGTGAAGAAGCCGGCGGCGATACCGATCGGAATACCGATCGCCAGGGCGATCGCAGTCGCGGTCAGCACCAGGGCCAGAGTGCTCATCGTCTCCGGCCAGAGCCCCATCGAAAAACAAAGCGCCAGGGCGATGCCGCTGAGCAGCGCAAACCAGACATTGACCAGCCGCCAGCCGATCAGCGCCACGACCAGAGCGACGACGTAGAAGGGCGGAAGCTCCAGGAGCCAGAGGATCCCATCATAGAGACCTTCCAGAACCTGTCTGATATACTCGAAGAGAAACTCTCCATTGTCGCTCACCCATTCGAGCGCGGAGTCCGTCCATTCGTCGAAAACGTCAGTGAAGGCTGAAGTATCCATGTCAATCAGCTCCAGTTGGACTCACGCCACCGTGAGATCGTGGGCGGAGGTTCCCTTGACGCCCATCAGCAGGCTGCGCGGTGTAACCACGCCGACCACCTGATCATTATCCACAACGGCTATGGCGTCGCGGTCCGACTGCATCGTCAAAGAGATGAGCTCGTCGATGTCGGCGTCCGGCGTCGTGCGAGCCAGCGACGCGATATCCGAGTTCGGCACACTCTGCTGGAATTCGGCAACGCTGCGCATGACGGAATGCGCCTTGATCAGATGCAGGCGGGATATGCCGGCGACGAACTCGGCCACATAGGCGTCGGCCGGGTTGAGGATGATTTCTTCAGCCGTGCCGGTCTGGATGATGACGCCGTCCTTCATGATGGCGATGCGGTCGCCTATGCGGATCGCCTCGTCGAGATCATGGGTGATGAACACGGCGGATTTGCCGAGCGCTTTCGTCAGCTGGCGGAATTCATCCTGAAGCTGACGCCGGATCAGCGGATCGAGCGCGCTGAACGGCTCGTCCATCAGGATGATCTCGGGGTCGGAGGCGAGCGCGCGGGCAAGCCCGACGCGTTGCTGCATGCCGCCGGAAAGCTCATTGGGATAGCGGCTCACCCAGTCGGCGAGGCCGACTTTTTCGAGGGCGGCGGCGGCGGTCTTGTTTCGCTCCCCCTTTGCAATTCCCTGGACCTCGAGGCCGAAGGCCGCATTTTCCAGGACGGTGCGATGCGGCAGGAGAGCGACGCTCTGAAACACCATGCCGATGTTCTTGGCGCGCATCTGCCGGAGATCGACGGGCGACAGGCTGGCAAGGTCGCGCCCCTTGACGAGAACCTTGCCGGAGCTCGGCGTGATTAGCTTGTTGAGGAGGCGGATGAGCGTCGATTTTCCGCTTCCCGAAAGTCCCATGATGCAGAAGATTTCGCCGCGCCGGACCTCGATGCTCGCATCGGAGACGCCGACGACGCAGTTGAATTCCTGCAAAACCTCTTTCTTGCCGAGGCCGCGCTCCTTGATCGACTTCATCGCCGCAGCGGACTTGCCCCCGAAAACTTTCCAGAGGGACTGACAGTCGATCAGGACATCCTTGGCATCGATATTGGCGGCTTTCATAGCGATCCCCTTTGAGCCAATGGCGCTGGCTTTTTTTCGCTGAGCTTCAGGGTGGCCGCCCGATGGAGCGGACGGCCACGACACGTCTTAGTTCTTCTTGATGTTCTCCCAGCGCTTGATCAGGTCGGCATGGGCGCCGATCCAATCCTGCACAGCCTGGTCCATGGTCTTGCCGTCCTTGACTGCACCGTTGATGGTGGTGATGTCGGCGATCGGCACGTAGACGCTGGCCATGACTTCGCGGGCATGCGGGTATTCTTCGGAGAAGCCCTTATGGCCGATCCAGTAATAGGTCTGCGGCGGCGGGAATACGCCCTTCGGATCCTTGAGGTACTTGACCTCGTACTTCTGGACCATCCACGACGGCTCCCAGATCGTCACGGCGATCCATTCCTGGCGATCGTAGGCGGATTTCAGCGCCGCCGTCATTGCGGCCGTGCTGCCCTCGACGAGCTGGAGCTTCAAACCGTAGTCCTTGACGGCATTCGCCGTATCGCGCATCAGGCCGGCGCCCGGCTCGATGCCGATGATCTTGCCGCCGAACTTGTCGGCGTTTTCATTGAGCTGTTCCAGCGAGTCGATCGGGACATATTTGGGAACGGCGACGCCCTGGTAGAGGCCGTGCGAAACCGGCGAAATCTTTTCGAGACGGTTCTTGTTCTTGTCCCAGTAATCCTGCGCGACATAATCCGTCTGCGAGGTGAGAGCCTGGATGTCACCCTTGGCGAGAGCGGCATAGGCGATGCCCCATTCGGAGAACTCGGTCACCTTCACCGTGTAGCCGGCATCTTCGAGAACCTTCTTGGTGATGCCGGTGATGGGCGTCAGGTCTTCCCACGCCATCGTGCCCAGATTGATCGTCTTTTCTTCCGCGCGGGCCGGCAGGACGCTGATCCCGATCAGCGCGGCAGCGCAAAGCGCCTTCCACAAATTTTTCATTGTTGTTACTCCTGTTTTGCGTTCCCTTTGAAGTCTGCGAACGGGCAGCTTCATATTGCGTGACCCGAGGGATCATCCCTCGCGGCCTGCACGCAATTCCTGAAAGCGGATGACCGAGTTGACGCCGAGCCATGCGATGGGCTCTGGCGGCAGTCTGGTCGGTTCCGGCTGGTTCTTGAATTTGTTGAGCTCGGGGCTGCCGGCGCCCGATGCCAGGTCGGCCGCCATCATTCCCGCAAGCGTGCTCTTGACGGTGCCGAGACCGTTTTCACAGCAGGCGGAAAACAGCCCTTCTTCGACCTCACCAAAGGCCGGCACATGGTTGCGGCTGAGGCAGAGCGCGCCCGCCCAGCTATATTCCATCGGCAGGCGCTCCATTCCGGGGAACCGGGCGTCGAACGATCGGCGCTGTTCGGCGGCGATACCGGCGACGCGCTTTTCCGACACTTTGAGGCCCGGGTCATAGGTGAACCGCGTCCTGACGACGATCCTAGAACGACCGTCGGTGGTGATCTTGCGCACCGTCGCGCCCATCGGATCGGCCGGCAGCAAGGCCCAGCGATCGACGCCGGTGACATCGCCGCCGAATTCGTTCTGGGAAAAGGCCGCCGTCATCGAGGCGTAGGTGAAGATATGCATCAGCCGGCCGCGGAAATGGCCGAAGCTTTGAATATGGCCGTTCACGCCCAGAATGACCTTCGGCGCGGAAACGGAGCCGCGTGCGGTCTTCGCCTTCCAGGTCCGGCCTTCGCACGAAAGCTCCAGCACCGGCGAGTGCTCGTGGATGGCGACCTTCGAGGAAAGGCCGCGCGCCAGGCCGCGAATATAGTCGGCGGGCTGGATCATCACCGCGCCCGGCGTATAGAGCCCGCCGCGATAATAGCGCGAGCCCGTCATCTCCCGCATCTGGTCGGCGTCGAGAACGCGATGTTCCTCGCCGATCTTCTCCAGCGACTTCCTGTAGTTGTCGTTGAGCCCGAGCCCGCGCTCGGATGCGGCCGCATTCACCTTGCCCGAGGGATCGAAGGTTTCCCTCGAGAGGCCGTATTCGGCCGCGACATCCGATGCGAAGGAGATCGCCAGACGGTTCTGCCGGATCTCATCCTTGGTCGCCTCTTCATCGGACACCGAATACTCGCCCGAGGACAGGTTGTGCGGCACGTCGATCATGAAGCCGGAATTCCTGCCGGCCGGGCCCTTGGCGAGTTCGCGCGCCTCCAGGATGACGATCTTGTCCTGAGGGCGCGACTGCGAGAGACGGCGGGCCGCCGACAGGCCGGCAAATCCGCCGCCGATGATCAGCCAGTCGGCGGTGATGTCGTGTTCAAGCGCCGTCACGGGAAAGGCGCGCTCGCTGGTCGCCTCCCACCCCGAGACACCGGTATCCGTCGGCAGGTGCTTGATCACATGACGGCTCATCGGATCGTCTCGTCGACCGAGCGTTCGGATACGTCGATCCAGATGGTCTTCAGTTCACAATAATTGTCGTGGGCGAAGATCGACTTGTCGCGGCCGCCGAAGCCGGACTCCTTGTAGCCGCCGAACGGCGTGCTCGCATCGCCCTCGCCGAAGCAGTTGACGGTGACCAGACCCGCACGGATATCCCGCGACACCCGGATCGCATTGCGCAGGCTGCCCGTGTAGACCGACGCGGTCAGGCCGTAATTGGTGTCGTTGGCGAGAGCCACGGCTTCGGAGAGGGTCTCGAATGTCGTTACCGACAGGATCGGCCCGAAAATCTCTTCCTTGAACAGGCGGCTGGCAGGTGTCACGCCGTCAACGACCGTGGGTTCGATGAAGACGCCGTCCTGGGTTTGCCCGCCGAAGGCCAGCGAAAGCTTCTCGCTCTTCACGTCGTCGAGGAACGACCTCACCTTTTCGAAATGGCTCTTGCTGACGAGCGCGCCGATGCGGTTTTCCGGATCGAGCGGATCGCCGGTCTTCCACTCGCGCATATAGGCGCCGATCCGCTTGAGGAGTTCGTCCTTGATGCTGGCGTGAACGATGAGGCGCGAGGATGCGCTGCAGTTTTCGCCCATATTCCAGAAGGCGCCGTTGACCACCTGCTCGGCGACGAGATCGAGGTCTTCGGCGTCGTCAAGCACGACGGCCGGGTTCTTGCCGCCGCATTCGAGCACCACCTTCTTGAGGTTGGAATCGGCAGAGTAGTGGAGGAAGCGACGGCCGGTGGGGGTCGATCCGGTAAAGGCGACCATGTCGACGTCCATATGCAAGCCGAGCGGTTCGCCGACATCCTTGCCGCTGCCGGTGACGACGTTGAAAACGCCCGCCGGGATACCGGCCTCGAGCGCCAGTTCAGCGACACGCAGCGTCGTCAGCGTGGTTTCCTGAGCGGGCTTGACGATCACCGAGCAGCCAGCGGCGAGTGCCGGTGCGATTTTCCAGGCAAGCATCAGCAGCGGGAAGTTCCATGGCAGGACGCAGGCGACCACGCCGATAGGCTCACGAACGACCATCGCCAGCGCATTGGGGCCGACGGAATTGGTGTTGTCGTACAGCTTGTCGATCAGCTCGGCATGCCAGCGGATCGTGTGGATCGTGTCGGGGACATCCACGGTCTGGCACTCGCGGACCGGCTTGCCGCTGTCGAGGCTTTCCATGACGGCAAGCTCGTGGCGGTTGCGCTCCAGCAGCTTTGCGAACTTGAGCAGCGTTTCCTTGCGCGCGCCAGGCGTCAGCTGACGCCAGCGGCCATCGTCGAAGGCTTCGCGGGCCTTGGCGACGGCATAGTCGACGTCGCTTGTATCACAGGCGGCGATTTCGGCGAGGAGTTCGCCGGTCGCGGGATTGGTGGACTTGAAGGTCTTGCCCGACTTCGCCGGACGGTACGCGCCGTCGATGAAGGCATTGGTGGGCACATGGAGTTCTTGGGCGAGTGCCTTGTATTCGGCGGCGGTCAAAGGTTCATGCATGGTTGGCTCCCGACGTGATCTGGGCGACCGTGCGCTTCAAAGTGGCGACGACAGTCTCAAGGGTTCTTTTCTCTTCGGAGGTCATACCGCGCAGCGGCGCGCGGACCGGGCCGGCCCTCAGGCCAATGATCTCGCAGCCGTGCTTGATCGACTGGACGAACTTACCGCATTCGAGGAAATCCATCAGCGGCAGCATCGCGCTCATGATCGCCCGGCCCTTGTCGAAATTCTTTTCGATGACGCAGGCTTCGTAAAGGGCGACATGCTCGCGCGGCAGGAAGTTGGAGCCGGCGCAGACCCAGCTCTTCGCACCCCAGGCGAAGAATTCGAGCGCCTGGTCGTCCCAGCCGCAGGACAGCGAAATATGCGGAAACTTCCGGGCGAGCCGGTGAAGGTTGCCCATGTCGCCCGAGCTTTCCTTGATGGCGACGACGTTCTTCGACTTGCCGACACGGGAGAAATATTCCTCGCCCATCACCACGCCCATGCGGGCGGGGTAGTTATAGAGCATGATCGGCAGGTTCGCGGCGCGGTCGACGGTCAGGGCATGAACGGCGTTTTCGCGTTCGGTCGGCAGCGCATAGGGCGGCGACGACACCAGGATCGCGTCCGCGCCGATTTCCTTTGCCGATTTTGCGTATTCGACCGAATCTTCGGTACGCGTGGCGCCGGTGCCGATAATGAGCGGCAGCCGCGTCCCGATGACTTCCTTGGCGTAGGCTGCGAGTTCGTACCGTTCCTGGCTGCTCTGGGCGTAGTATTCGCCCGTCGAGCCGCCGACGATGATGCCGTGGACGCCCGCTTCGATCAGCGACTCGAGCACGGCGGAAAACCCGGCCCGGTCAATCTGTCCATTCTTGTCGAGCGGCGTCACCGCCGGTGTATAAATCCCCTCAAATTTCACGATGACTTCTCCAATAATTGCGTGGCCGGACCGCCGACGAAGGCGTCCGCCTTGAGGCCTTGCGGAGCGATGAACATCTCCATGTTCTCGCGGGACAATTCCCAGTGTTCGAAAACGAGATCGACGACGGCATCCTCATCGTGAGCGCCGAGCGCTGCGATGAAGCTGTCGTGATGCTCGACGGCCAGCCGAAGCCGCCGCCGCATGTCCTCGTTTCTCGGCCGGAAAAACGTGTGGCCGATGCGCGCGTGGTCGATGAGCAGCCGGCCGAGGCTCGGCTGCATGTAGACGTTGCCCGACATCTCGCCGAAGATTTCGTGAAATCGATTGTTCTCCAGCACCATTGCCAGCGGGTCCATCGTCTCGCTGGCGGCGCGAAATCGTTCCTGCGTCTGCTTCAGGTCGGAAAGCTGGGCGGGCTTGAAGTTCTGCACCGCGAGACGGCCGATCGCCGCATAGATCATCGGCGCAACGAGAAAGAAATTCCGCAGCGTGGAGTGGTTCATCGGAATGACCCGCGCACCCCTGTTTTCGCGAATATCGATATAGCCCTCGCCGGCAAGGCGACGGAATATGTCTCGCACCGGCGTGCGCGACAGCCCGTACTTCTCGCTCAGACTGACCTCGTCCAGATCAGCGTCCGGATCCAGCTCCATCGTCAGAATCTGGCGTTTCAGGTCTTCGTAGAGATTGCTCTTGGGTGTCTTCGCCATCGTCGATCTCCGGCCGCTTGTTGCTCTACGCCGGGGAAAATGACACGCCCTTCAGGAGGAGTCAATAATTGTGTACTCTATGTACACATTAATAATTCGATGATTACACAATCGGCGATGTATGGGCTTGAGCGCCAACGATGACCGGTGTCCCCAGGGACGAAGACCTTTTCCCCGATGGACGCTTGATGCCGCTGCGGAAGTGACGGACACGACAAAAGCTCCGCCGGAGGCAGCCTCCGCGGAGTTCGTCTCATGCGTTGTCGTGGCAGGTCGGTGGGCTTGGTTCCGGCCGAGATCGATCACCGGACCTCAAGAGCCGCGAGCGCCGGCCATCGCTGGAGGTTCCGACATGCGGATGGCGGCGGCATTCGGGGAGCACCTGTTGGGCGCCCCCCGAAGAATTACGCGGCCAGGACGCCGCTCTTCTTGGCGGTCCAGGTCGCGATATAGTCCATCAGGCCGGGCGAGAGGCAATCATAGGGCTCGAGGCCCGACGCTTTCAGCTGGGACCGGACGGCGTCCATCTTCGAAGGATCGAAGCCGCTTTCGATGATCGACGACACGAAGGCCGCAAAAGTCGGCTTTGCCCAGCCGCCCTCCTGGAAGCGCTCCGGATGGACGAAGGACAATCCCTGGAATGGGTGTTCGCGCTCGACCGGCCCGTACATATGCACGCCGCATTGCTTGCACGCATGCCGCTGGATCAGGGCGGCGGAATCGACGACGGCGAGCTTGTCGCCGTTTTCCAGCACCTCGACGTTTTCGGTCGGCGCTACAGCCACGACCGAAAAGACGGCACCTTTCGGCTTCCAGCACTTTGTGCAGCCGCAGGCGTGATTGTGGGCGATATCGCCCTTGATCCTGACCTTCACGGGATTGCTCGCGCACTTGCACACCAGCGTCCCGCCTGTGAAAGCAGCGTCAGTCGCTCGAAAGCCTGAATCCACTGCCGGATGTATGGCTATGCTGCTCATTGCTTCTCTCCTTCCCTCCCTGGCCGTTTGCGTTATGCCCAGCCAAGCCCTGCAATCATTTTTCGAGCTTCTGCGCGTGCCATCGCAGATGGTCTTCCATGAATGTCGAAATGAAAAAGTAGGAATGGCCGTAGCCTTCCTGCATGCGAAGCTTGAGGGGAATACCCGCCGCCTCGCAGGCTTGCCGGAGTTCGTTGGGACGCAGCCCATCCTCCAGGAATGAATCCGCCGTCCCCTGATCGACCAAGAATTCTGAGAACCGGTGCCCGTCCTCGATCAGCGAGCAGGCGTCATGGGCCCGCCAAGTCTTCTCATCCGGCCCCAGATATTTTCGGAATGCCGGTTTCGACCAGCCGGAAACCGAGGGATGACTGATCGGGGCGAAAGCCGAGCAGCTCCGGAACCGGCCCGGATTCTTGAGCGCAATGGTGATGGCGCCATGTCCGCCCATGGAATGACCGAAGATCCCCTGGCGGTCCATGTCGGCGGGAAATTCCGCGGCAAGCAGGCGCGGCAGCTCGTCGGTGATGTAGCTGTACATGCGATAATTCGCCGAAAACGGCGGCTCGGTGGCATCGACATAAAATCCGGCGCCCTTGCCGAACTGCCAATTGTCGGGCTCGTCAGGAACGTGATCGCCGCGGGGGCTGGTATCCGGGCAGACGACGATCAGCCCGAGTTCGGCGGCAAGCCGCCGATACTCGCCCTTGTCCATGACATTGGCATGCGTGCAGGTCAGGCCGGACAGATACCACAGAACCGGGCGTTTGCCCTCGGCCGCCTGCGGCGGCACGAACACCGCAAAGGTCATGTCGCAGTCACAGGCCTCGGAGCGATTGAAATAGACGCCCTGAGTGCCGCCGTAAGACTTGTCGATCGAGATGGTTTTCATGGCTTAGTAGACCACCACGCCGCGGATGCTTTCACCCTTGTGCATCATCTCGAAGCCCTTGTTGATGTCTTCGAGCGGCATCGTGTGGGTGATCATCGGGTCGATCTGGATCTTGCCCTGCATGTACCAGTC
>NZ_LYPL01000017.1 GCF_001662075.1 Rhizobium bangladeshense | reverse complement strand
ACCGAGACAGGATGTCGCTCTAGCCGCATTCGGCCGGCGATCTGCTGCGGCGACCAGCCATGCATGATCCGGTCTATGACGGACTGCCTGACATTAGAAAAGCGCGATAGCTTCCGCAATTTAGCGCTAATAGCCGTTCAGATCCGGGACGACTTCATCGATGAACATGTTACGTCGAATCTCTCGGAAAATCGTCGAGCGATGACGCCCAAGCTTCTCGGCGATGATGCCAACAGTGAGGCCCGCCATGCGCCAGCGGGCGATCTTGCGCCGTTCATCCATGTCGATGTGCGAGTAGGTGCGTTTCATTGAAGCTTCCTTGCGAGTGACAACCCATTGGTATCATTCGCAAGTCGCACTTCATCCTTGAACCCACCCGGCTACACACAAAGATCACATAAGATAGATTATGGAACATAGGCCTTTGTCAACGAGGCCAAAGGCTTACGCCGCTCCGCCTTTGCGCTGCCCCAGTCCGGCTCAGCTCCGATCGCGTTGCGGGTCCAAGGCGATATTCGGGCTCACCTTCACTCTGTCCATCGCTACAAAACGCGGAACTTCTTGACGCTGGTTGGCGAAGAACAGGCGCCCGGTCACTGCTTCGTAGTCTCCACGGTTCGGACAACGACGATCAGAATGGAATCCACTTTGCCGGTTACGTGCCGGATCGTTCACCACCGTCTGGTCTGCGAGACATGACCGGCAAATCCGGCCAGCAATACGCCGAACGGCAAGCTTCTGATTGCCCTTGCCGCGACGAAGGCTGCGCCGGTGGCGATGGCGAGTTTCAGCCACGGATAGTCGCCCAGCTGCAGATGGGCATTCGCATCGACGGATGTTGCCTTGGCTTTCAGCGCTGCTTCCGCATCGTCACGTAACAGGCCGATGCGCGCCTGAAGCAGCCGCAATTCTCGCTGCAGGTGGTGCAGACTTTGGTCGGCCTTTTCACGCGCGGACTCGGGGGCGGCATCGGCAAAAGGCGGTTCACCTTCCGCGACCAGTTCATCGGGATCGGGCGGAAGAAAGCCGTCGCGGTTGATGGATGATTGCATCGACTTGTCCTCGAATAAGTGAGCGCAGCGAGGCTCGGCATTGCCGCCGGCCTCGCTGCACATCAATGATCGCGCCGGAAACTCTGGCTTTGCTGCGACCCGCCTTGCGTCTGCGACTGCTGTTGCGAATCGTTCGATGATGTGGAAGCGCCGGTGAATTTATAAGCACGAACCTTGGCGCTTCCATGCGCGGTGTCGCGCACTGCGACCGGCGCCTCGTCGGAAGCCGGCCCTTCGAATGCGCTTTCGGATACTGCCAGGTCGTCCGCGGCCTTGCCGCCATGGGCCGAGCCCGCAAAACCGGTATTCGACCCGCCTTGGCGCCCGCTTTCCGATAACCAGAGATCCGCCCGTTCGTCGATGTCGATGCTGCCCTCGTCGTCCAGGATATCATGAACGGTTTCGTAGAGCGCGTCATCGATATCGTTGACCTGAACGAGGAAGCCGCCTCGCCGCAGCCCTTCTGCGTACATCGCGCGGTCCTCGTCCGGGAAGAAGAAGTCTGCCAGCGCGTCGAAAAAGCCGCTGCGGTCGTCGCCCATGACGCCGGCATTTTTCTCATCCGCCTCATATCCCGGCAACAATCTTATTCTCGCCACAGGGACGCCGGCGTCCTCGAGACGGGAAACCGCGGATTCGGCCTCCGACCGGCTGTCGAAAAAGGCGGTAAGGCTGCCGCCGCCCACGGGGCCGGAAAAACCGGGGTTGGTATCGTTGTGAATGTTGCTCACGGAACTCTCCTCTCGATGTCGCGTTCCAGCCGCCGACCCGACGCCTGGTTTCCTGACTCGGAGAACCGGCAGCCGAGACGAATGTTCCACCGTAAGGGCGACGGCTCGGCGGGGCTTGACCGTCAGTTCCATAACGCTGCCGCTTGTCGTTTCGGTGCACCGCGCGGTGAATTGCACCGGCTGTTGCATCCCTCAGCGGTTGACGTCAAACCGTGGAGACGCTAGCACGGCTTTGACGCATTGGGGACATTTCATATGGACATCTTCACGGCAGCCGGTCTGACGGCTTTGCTGCAGGTCATTGCTATCGACCTTGTTCTCGCTGGCGACAACGCCGTGGTTATCGGTCTTGCCGCGGCCGGCCTTGAGGCCACGCAACGGCGCAAGGCGATCATCGTCGGCATTCTGGCCGCAACCATTCTGCGTATTCTCTTTGCCAGCGTTGCGGTCTATCTGCTGGCGATTGTCGGCCTGCTCCTGGCCGGCGGCCTGCTGTTGCTCTGGGTCTGCTGGAAGATGTGGCGCGAGCTTCGCAATGGCCATAGCGAGGAACACCTGGCGGAGACCGGCGAAGGCGCGCCGAAAAAGACCTTCTTCCAGGCGGCGACCCAGATCGTCATCGCCGACGTCTCGATGTCGCTCGATAACGTGCTCGCCGTTGCCGGAGCTGCGCGCGAACATCCGAGCGTGCTGGTCATCGGCCTCGGTCTGTCGATCGCGTTGATGGGCATCGCCGCCCATGTGATCGCCCGGCTGCTCAGCCGCCATCGCTGGATCGCCTATGTCGGTCTGGTGATCATCCTCTACGTCTCGCTCGATATGATCTATCGCGGCGCCGTCGAGGTTCTGCCCTATATGCCGTGATCCTGCATCAGGGTCGAGGTTTTCGCCTCGACCCGCAGCGTCTTTTCAGACACAGAGCAGGAGGTTGCGGCGCCCAGAATTATGCGCTGACCTCAATCTCGAAGCTCATCTGGTCAAACGCCGGAACCACATGCTCGGGCGTCTCAGCCATCACCGCATCGTAATCCAGCGGCGTATGCATATGGGTTAGAATCGCCCGTTTCGGCTTGAGCCGGCTGATCCAGTCGAGCGACTGTTCCAGCGACAGATGGCTCGGATGATAGGTATATTGCAGGGCGTCAATGATCAGAACTTCGAGATTTTGCAGTTTCTCGACGGTCTGCGGCGGGAAATCGCTGATATCGCTGCAATAAGCCACATCGCCGATGCGGAAGCCGAGCGAATGGATATCGCCATGCTGCTGGATATGCGGGTAAAAGTCGATCTTGCCGCCGGGACCGCGGATTTCGACAGGTTCGTCGAAATTTTCGATGACAACAGGCAGCACGACCGGCGGATAATTGCTGCCGGGCGGCGTTTCCAGGCAATAGCGGAAGGCTTCACGCAGCCTGTCCATCGTATATTGGTCGGCAAAGATCGGCACCCGGCGGCGCGTATTGTGGAAATAGCCGCGCAGATCGTCGATACCGTGAATGTGGTCGGCATGCGGATGGCTGTAGAGCACGGCATCGACATGGTCGGCCCCTGACCTGATCATCTGCTCGCGAAAATCCGGCCCGGTGTCGACGACAACCGTCGTGACGCCCTCAGGGCCGAATTGCTGCACCATGAACGAGGCGCGCGTGCGCCGGTTTTTCGGATTGTCGGGATTGCAGGCACCCCAGTCGCCAGAAATGCGCGGCACGCCCGGTGACGACGAACAGCCAAGAATGGTGAAACGCCGCCGGTAGAGCACGCTGCTAGATCCTCGGCATTTTCGAGAACAGGCGGAAAGCGTTCTCCGTCGTGATCCGTGCGATCTCCGCGTAGGAAAGGCCGATCGTCTCGGCGAGCACTTCGGCCGTGTTGACGACATAGGACGGCTCGTTGCGCTTGCCGCGCCAGCGCTTCGGCGCCAGATACGGTGCGTCCGTTTCCACCAGCAGCCGCTCATGCGGGACCGTCTTGGCAATCTCGCGCAGCTCTTCCGACTTCGGGAAGGTCAGGATGCCGGAAAAGGAGACATAGCCGCCGAGCTCGACGCCGGTTCGCGCAAGTTCCGGACCAGCCGAGAAGCAGTGCAGGATAAAGGGGAAAGCCCCCTTCCCCGTTTCCTCGGTCAGGATCGCTGCCATGTCCTCGTCGGCGCTGCGGCTATGGATGACGAGCGGCAGTTGCGTCTCGCGCGCCGCCGCGATATGGCGGCGGAAGCCGGTCTGCTGGTCTTCGGGCTTTTGCGTATCGTAGAAATAATCGAGCCCCGCCTCGCCGATCGCCACCACCTTCTCATGGGCGTAGGCAAGGCGCACCAACTCTTCCGTCTGGATATCTAGCTCTTCGTCGGCATTGTTCGGATGCGTACCGACGGAGCAGAACACCGAGGGATATTTCTCGGTGATCGCGAGCAGCCCGTCGAGCTTGCGCACACGCGTCGAGATCGTCACCATCTGTTTGACACCAGCCCGATGTGCGCGCGCGACAATCTCGTCGCGCTCGGCCTCGAAGTCGGCGAAATCCAGATGGCAATGCGTATCGATCAGCACGGCCTCAAGCCTCCGGAGCCACGTAACGCGGGAAGACCGGCGTCGGCGCCTCGAGCGCCGTACCGGCGATCAGGCGGCCGGCCTCGCCGAGGGCGGCAAAATCGCGCTTGTCGGCAGGTGCGGCCACGAGATCGAGCAGTTTGCCCGATGAGTCCGGCATGAAGGGCTGCAGCAGGATGGCGATCTGGCGCACCACCTCGGCCGTGACGTAAAGCACCGTTCCCATGCGCGCCGGATCGGTCTTCTTCAGCGCCCAGGGCGCCTGGCCGGCGAAATAGCGGTCGGCCTCCGAAACGACAGCGATGATCGAGGCGAGCGCCCGGTGGATGAGCTGCTTGCCCATGTCTTCGCGCGTCGAGGCAAGCAGTGCGTCGGCCTGCGCCAGCATCGCCTTGTCCTCTTCGCTCAGCGGTCCGCATTCCGGGATTTTGCCGTCACAATTCTTGACGATCATCGACAGCGAGCGGCTGGCGAGATTGCCGATGCCGTTGGCGAGATCGGAATTGATGCGCGTGCCGATCGCCTCTTCGCTGTAGCTGCCGTCCTGGCCGAATGACACTTCGCGCAGGAAGAAATAGCGCACCTGATCGAGGCCGAAGTGGTTCACGAGGTTGACGGGATCGACGACATTGCCGAGCGACTTCGACATCTTCTCGCCCTTGTTGAGCAGGAAGCCATGGGCAAAGACGCGCTTCGGCAGCGGCAGCTTCGCCGACATCAGGAAGGCCGGCCAATAGACCGCATGGAAGCGGATGATGTCCTTGCCGATGATGTGAACATCAGCCGGCCAGTATTTCGCCCTGGGACCGTTCCTGTCTTCGATATAGCCGGTCGCGGTAATGTAGTTGGTCAGCGCGTCGACCCAGACATACATGACATGGGCTGGATCGTTGGGAACCTTGATGCCCCAGTCGAAGGTCGTGCGCGAGACCGAGAGGTCCTTGAGACCCGACTTGACGAAGGAGATCACCTCGTTGCGGCGCTCGGCCGGACCGATGAAATCGGGATTGGCCTCGTAATGCGCCAGCAGCTTCTCCTGGTATTCGGAGAGCTTGAAGAAATAGCTTGCCTCTTCCACCCATTCGACGGGCGTGCCCTGCGGCCCGTAGCGCACGTCGTCGGCGCGCAGCTCCGTCTCGTTTTCCTGGTAATAGGCCTCGTCGCGCACCGAATACCAGCCGGCATAGCTGTCCTTGTAGATGTCACCATTGTCGGCCATCAGTCTCCAGATGTTGCGCGACGTCTCGTGATGGCGCTCCTGCGTGGTGCGGATGAAATCATCGTTCGAGGCGTTGAGCAGCTTCGCCATCGCTTGGAATTCGCCGGAGTTGCGGTCAGCGAGGTCCTGGGCGGTAATCCCCTCGGCACGCGCCGTCTGCTGCATCTTCTGGCCGTGTTCGTCGGTGCCCGTCAGGAAGAAGACATCCCTGCCGTCCAGGCGCTGGTAGCGCGCCATCGCATCCGTCGCGATCAGCTCATAGGCATGGCCGATATGCGGCTTGCCGTTGGGATAGGAAATCGCGGTGGTGATGTAGAAGGGTGTCTTGTCTGTCATGGCGGCCAATGTCCGGCTTACTCTATAAAAATGGTCAGCCGCTCTTAGCGCATGTCTCCGCCAAGCGAAACATCAAGTTTTGGCGCCGTTATGATTTCCGGGACGCGGGGTCACGAACTTGACTCCGCTTCGCACCCAAACTACCGGTCGTCAGAAAGAGGGCGGGACAGAACGAAGTGTCAGTTTTCATCGATCCGGTTTGTTGTGGCCGCGCGCCGTTGGGGACGCTTGTTTGACATTTGAGCCGCTCTATTCGATCTCGGGCCTGTTTGTCGGCGCGCTTGTCGGCATCACCGGCGTTGGTGGCGGGTCGCTGATGACGCCGCTGCTGGTGCTGCTGTTCGGCGTCCATCCCGCAACCGCTGTCGGCACCGATCTCCTCTATGCGGCGATCACCAAGACGGCGGGCACTGCCGTTCACGGCATGCATGGACGGATCAACTGGAAGATCGTCGGCAGCCTCGCCGCCGGCAGTGTACCGGCGGCCGTGCTGATGCTCTGGCTGTTGGCAGGCGTCGATCGTAAAAGCATCGGCGTGACCAACACCATTACGGTTGCGCTCGGCTGGCTTCTTGTCATGACCGCGATCATGCTGGTCTTCCGAGGCTCGATCCTCGAATTGGCGCGGCGCGCCATCGGCGATCGCACGCCGCCGCAACCGGCAACCATTCTCGTCCTCACCGTCATTCTTGGGTTCTGTCTTGGCGTCCTCGTCACCCTGACCTCGGTCGGCGCCGGTGCACTCGGTGTGACGATCCTGCTGGTCCTCTATCCCAGGCTTAACGTGCGCGAGATCGTCGGTTCCGATATCGTCCATGCGGTCCCGCTGACCCTGATTGGCGGCACGGGCTATTGGGTGATCGGCGAGATCGACTGGGCGATGCTGTTTGCCCTGCTCGTCGGGTCGATTCCCGGCATCATCATGGGCAGCCTTCTGGCGCCGAAGCTGCACGAACGCACCATCCGCATCGTCTTGGCCGCCACGCTCGCCGTCGTCGCAGGCAAGCTCCTGACCGGCTAACCAGGTTGAGGATTCTAATGCATGTCGCCCGGAATTGTGCAGCAGTTCGGGACAACGACATGCATAAAGACAAGGAGCTAAAGCGCGTCGCATGAATCAAATTTGATGCGACGCGCTTTAGAGGCCCGGCTGCTTGATATCGGCGAGAATGCTGATGATCGTCTGCTTGCGGTCGAGATTATAGGCATCCGAAATGGTGAGCCGCTCAGTGATCTCGGAATAGAGCCGCGCCAGGCGTTCGGCAGCAGCGATCTGCCCCTCGCCCGCTGCCACACGCGCACGGTTCATGATGTCGTCGCCGACATGGCTGACGAAGAAATCGAAGATCGTGTCGCTTTCCTTGCCCGAAAGCGCATCGGCCAGCCGGTGCATCGCCTTGCGGGCCGCCGGCCCTTCGGCGGAAAGCACCTCGTCATAGGCCGCGATGATCTCTCCGCCGCCATAGTTCAAGAGCTTCAGCGCTTCGCCCACGCTGCCCTTAGCCGCTGCAAGTAGCGCCCCGCCCTCGCCGGATATGCCGAGATGGTCAAGGGCTGCCACCAGCGCATCGTCTGAAAGCGGCGACAGTTTCAGCGGTAGGCAGCGCGAACGGATCGTCGGCAGCAGCCGACCCGGCGCATGCGACAGCACCAGAAACAGCGCTCGCTTCGGCGGCTCCTCGAGGATCTTCAGGATGGCGTTGGCCGCATTGCGGTTCATGTCGTCGGCCGGATCGATGATGACGATCCGCCAGTTGCCGGTGCCTGACGTCTGCGAGAAGAACTTGCCGGCGCGGCGCACCTCGTCGACTGTTATCGCCGATTTCACCTTGCCGGTCTTTTCGTCCACCGGCCGGGCAAGATGCAAGAGATTGTGCGAGGCGCCGGAGACGATCTGGCGGCTGACCGCCGAGGCGGGGTCCGGATCGCCGATCGTCTCCGGCGCCGTCTCTGGATCGGGATGCGAAAGCACGTGGTTGGCGAAGCGGAAGGCGAGCGTCGCCTTGCCGATGCCCTCCGGCCCCTCGATCAGGATGGCGTGATGCCCCTTGCCGGATCGGTAGGATTGCGCGAGGAAGGCCTCCGCCTCCTCATGACCAAATAATCTGGTGTTCTCGGCCGGCCAGATGGCGCCGTCGAGCAGTCCCGGCCTCTCCTCACTCATGATGGGCTTCACTCATGATGGGCCGCTTCCGGCAATCGGGCGCGGTCTGCGGGCGACTTGAGCTGCCTGACGATCGCCAAGATCTCGGCCGCGATCGCCTCCTCCGTCTGCATAGCGTTGACAACGCGGCAGCGCTCCGGCTCGCGCGCGGCGATATCGAGAAAGGCTTCGCGCCGTTTTTCATGCGTTTCGAGCCGCTCCTTCTCGAAGCGGTCGGGCGCTTCGGCCGCGCTGCGCTTCTGCGCCCGCTCCAGGCCAACCTTTGCGGGAAGGTCGAGTATCAAGGTGCAATCGGGTACGACGCCATTGATGGCGATGCGCTGCAGCGTCTCGATGAAATCGGGTTCGAGGTTGCCGGTGATACCCTGGTAGACACGGGAGGAATCCATGAAGCGGTCACAGAGCACGATCTTGTCCGCGGCAAGGGCCGGCCGGATCACCTCTTCGACATGGTCGTTGCGCGCAGCGGCGAAAAGGATCGCCTCCATCCGTGTGCCGAAGGCCTCGGCAGCCCCGGACAAGAGGACGTGGCGCACGGCCTCGGCGCCGGGCGATCCGCCCGGTTCGCGCGTCACCAGCACCTCGTGGCCTTCGCCCTTCAGCGCCTCCGCGAGGCGGCGGATCTGCGTGGATTTCCCCGCGCCTTCCCCGCCTTCAAACGTAACGAACAATCCCGTACCGGATGACAATGACAGCTTCCCGCATTCCGGGCGCCGCACGCGCGCGCGCGCCCCGCCTCTTCTATCTATCCGAAGACATCGGGAAGGAAAACCTTTCGCCACGGCGACATAATCACCTTCCCCGGCAAATTATATCAGAAGGCCCGGCGCTCAAGTCTTGAACGTGTGGTGCGCGACAGTGCAGCCGCTTGGCGATAACGGCTTCAGCCGGGCGCGGACTTGTCCCAGAGCCAGGAGAAAAACAGCGATTCGCCGAGTTCCAGCATGGCATCGACGGCGCGGCTGCTGAGCGAGCCTTCGCCAACCGCCTGCGCGGTATAGAGCGGGACTTCCCTGAGAAGCCGGCTGCCGGCGAAAATCCTGAGCGTGCCGGCCTGATAATCCGGCTGCACGGGCGCTGTCAGCGGCCAGCGATAGACGATGCGCGCCGACAACCGGTCGGGATTGCTGACCGGAATGTAGACGCTGACCGGCGCTTTGGCGATCAGATCGACGGTGCGCGCCGTGCCGCCATAGACGCTGGCTGCGCCGATCACTTCATGCTCGGCGAAAATCTGCCGGTTCTCGAAGGCCGTCAGGCCCCATTCGAGCACACGCTTGGCCTCTTCCGTCCGCTCCTTGTCTGAGGCGATTCCGGCGAGCGCCAGAAACAGCCGCCGGCCGTCGCGCTGGACCGAGGCGACGATCGAATAACCCTCACCTTCGGTAAAGCCCGTGGCAAGTCCGTCAGCACCGAGATCGAGCCCGAGTAGCGGATTGCGGTTGCGCTGAAAGATCTTGTTCCACTCGAAATCGGGCTGGGCAAAATAGGGATAAAGATTGGGATAGGATTGCTGGAGGGCGACGGCAAGAGTCACCATCTCGCGCGCCGTCACCTTGCTCTTACCATCAGGAAGGCCGGTGGAATTGCCGAACACCGCCTTCTCCATTCCGATCTCACGGGCGCGGCGCGTCATCGATTCGGCGAATTGCTGCTCGCTTCCGGCCATGCCCTCGGCGAGGATGATACAGCTGTCATTGGCCCCCTGGATGGCGATGCCCTTGATCAGGTCCTCGACGCGCACCCGCGATTTCAGGGCGGCAAACATCGTCGCCGTCCTCGACGGCGCGCCGCCGGTGCGCCAGGCATATTCGGAAACCGGATATTCGGTATCGAGGGTGATCTGGCCCTTCGCCACCGCCTCGAAGACGAGATCCATTGTCATCAGCTTGGCAAGCGAAGCCGGCGAAAAGGCCTGATCCTCGTTCTTGGCGAGAAGCACCGTGCCGGTCGATGCCTCGATCATATAGGCCTGCGCCGCCTTGGTGGCGAAACCGGCGGCGCCCCCATCGGTTGCCTGCGCGCCTGCGGCGAGCGGCATCAGGCATGCAAGAGCAAATGCGGAAAAAGTGCCGAGCGGGTTTGCCTCCGAAATTGCGGAAAAACAAAAGGTTAGAGCGGGTCTGCGCTTCGGTGAAAAGCGCAACCGCTCTAGAAGGCGAAGCACAGGCCTCAGCATCGCAAGTCCCATCGGTGAACGGCAGTTTTGAGAAGGTTAGAGCGCGGCGAAATCCGATGCAATCGCCATGCTCAGCGCGCCGCGGATTTTGCCTGTTGGCGCTTGGCCGAGGCAAGGATCGAGGCCTGCGTCAGCCCGTCATTGCGCACCATCACCGCGTCGAAGGCGAGATCGACCGTCACCGTCTTCACGCCCTCGTTCTGATAGCCGAGCGCGAGGGAAGGCTGCGAGCCGCCATAGGGCCGTTCATAGGGCATGGGACCGATCTCCGGCAGCACGACCATCTGATCGAAAGCCGGCGCGGCGTCTGCGGCGGGTGCCGTTGGAGCCACCAGAACATGGGCGCCCGGGGCAAGCGCGGGCGCCGAATTGTAGCGCGCGCTCGGCGTTGAGCCGGCATAGGAGGTCGCCGACATCGGCACCGGCACCTTGGCCGGCTGCACCTCGTAATCTTCGGCGCTCTGCAGTTGATCGCGGGTGATCTTGCGGCTGTTGGAGGCAACCATTACGCCGCTTGCAATCTGCCCTTCCGGATTGACGCCGGGAATGCGGCTGCCCTTCGGTACGTAGGAGGCCATCAGGTAGGGCATGTCGTGGCCATCCATACGAGCGCGGCCGACATATTGAACGCGCACCTTGCCGGTGCCGCTGTGCTGCAGATCCAACATGTTGGCAGTCTTGTTGGAAAGGTCGATGATGCGTCCTTCGTGATAGGGACCACGATCGTTGACGCGCACGATGATCGATGAGCCGTTCTCGACATTGGTGACGCGAGCATAGCTCGGCAGTGGGAAAGTCGGATGCGCGGCGGAAAGATGCATCTGGTCGTAGACTTCGCCGTTCGCCGTCAGGCGTCCATGAAAGGCGGAACCATACCAGGACGCGATGCCGACCTTGCTATAAGAGAAGTCTTCCTTCGGATAATACCATTTACCCTTCACCACATAAGGATTGCCGACGATGTAGCGGCCGCCACCCTTCGGGATGTTGTTGCCGGTGGCGACGCGGGGGCTGGCCTTCACGCCATATTCGGATTCCGAGAAATACTCTTTGCCATGGGCTTTTTTATTCGGCACGGCCTGTGTTGTGCCGCATGCCGCAACCGTCGCACACATCGCCGATATCGCCAGCCATCGCGCAGTCGTTGCGAAAGACGTCGCCCCGTATCCCAATGTCATATGTCCCACGCCGCTCAAACATCGTTATGGTTAAGGAACTTTGCCCCATCTCGGGCCAATAACGCCTTATGCCCACCCGCCTAACGAGACTTTAAATTTGCTGGGTTCGTGGCGAATTTACGAACGTTTTCGAAGCGATAGCGACAATTCCGATGATTATGGTTTACAGATCGCTAACGCGAAGCTGCCGCCCTACCCTTCTGAGGCTGCAGTCAGAGCCGCAATTGGCGTGCCGATGCGGATCATTTGGCATCTGCAAAGCCAGTTTTCGGAGCGTCAGATGCCCCGGAGCGACACAGCTGCGAAATGAAGGTTAACGTCCACCGAGCGCAAGAGGCCGCCAATCTCCGCTGGAGTTGGAGCTTTCAGCTCAGGGTAGTGGTGCGGCTTGCTCTTCACGTTGTTGGGCGTGCCCTGCAGGGGTAACCGCGGCGGTCACTCTCTTGGGACGTGTAGTTTGTTGCTTGACACAAAGTGGAGTAGAAAGTTTATTTGCGGCGTTCGGGTCGTAGCCCGGCGTCCTTTCCACGCTCATCTTTAGGGAGACGAGCTATGGCAAATCACAAACCAACAGTGCCTGACGTGTTGGTCCACGACTACGCACCAGCGGAAGCCATTGAAGGAAACCTTCTCGAAAGTGCCTCAGATTCCGATGGCGACCTGCTTCAGGTTCAGTTCGTCAACGGAATAAGAATTCCCAATAAGGCGGGTGAAGCAGGATATCTGACCATCGAGGGTGAGCACGGAACGCTGACGGTCTGGAGCAACGGCAGCTATAGTTACACGGTCAGCGATCCCGCAAGCCTTGAGTCCGGTGAGGTCTTCGCCGAGAAATTCTCCTTCAAGATCTCCGATGGAAAAGGCGGTACGGATGTCGCCAATCTCAACATCGGCGTGCATACGCCTCCGCAAGGGCTGTATTCCATCGATTTCGAGGAAGCTCCGACGGAATATCCCGGGCAGCCGGATATCGCCTCGGGCTATGCCGGTTTCAAGTTCGGCGATAAGCTGGACGGCAATCTGTGGACGGTCGCCGAATCCGGCGGCAACGAATACGTCGTCACCAACCCCTACAATCCATTCTTCGATCGCGTTGACGGCAAACTCTTCACCGTGGAGGGTGTCGACGTCGCGACTGTTTTCGACCCGGCCTATCACGGTGTCGATGCCCTTGTGACGTTCGAAGGCTATATCGGCGGCAACAAGGTGAGCGAGATGTCGCTGACGGTTTATGGCGACACCATTGCCGATGGCCAGCACATTTCGCTGGAAGCCTTGGGAGCAGTCGATTTCATCCGCTTCGATATTCAGCCCGAGGTAGAGCCGACGGGCTTTCCGCAGCTCGCATTTGACAACTTCACCGTCCTGGTCTGACGACGGCAGAGAGAAGCGGCTGTTGAAGCCGCTTCTCTGCAGAACAAGTTGACGCTGCGGTCAAAGCTGCTAAAAAGCCGCCCTGTGAGTGAATGGGCAGCAAATCGGCAGAAACCACCGATGCACCAGAAATCCCGAGACGGAATTTCTTACAGCTTCTCAATTACTTGGAAGAGTGTCCGAGTGGTTTAAGGAACCGGTCTTGAAAACCGGCGTGCGGGAAACCGTACCGTGGGTTCGAATCCCACCTCTTCCGCCATTTCCATTTTCATGTGCCAGCGTTCTGCCGCCCCATTCTGCAGTCTTGGGGCGTGCCCTTGAGATCGGTGCAGGCGGTGGGTGAAAACGGCGGCCCCGCCGTTTTCTGCAGCGATAAGCTCAGGTCGAAGAGAAGACCGGAGGCCTTGCCTCAGCCGGATCGCGCGCGGCCGTCATTCCAGAACGACGACGGCTTCGACCTCGAAGAGCATCGGGTCTATTGCAAGTTTGGGAACCGGGACAAGCGTCTGCGCCGGCAGCGCCGCGCCGAAGGTTTCTTTGACGTTCCTGGTCAGCACTTCGAGCTTGGACATGTCATGATTGACCACGAAGATCGTAAGCTTGACGACCTGATCCGGCCTTGCGCCGAGCCCATCGAGAGCGGCGCGCAGATTTGCGTAGGCCTGCTTAACCTGGACGGCGAAGTCCGGCGAAAAGGCGCCGGTGCCGTCCTGGCCACCCTGCCCGGAGATATAGGCCAACCGGGCGCCGCGCGGTGCGATCACCGCCGTGCTGTAGCCGTTCGGCGTCGGGTCGTAGAGGTTTTTCGGATTTACGATGGTCGGCTTGAGGTCGCCCGCATTCGCCGCCGTCGCAGTGGAAATTCCCGTGGTCATGATGATCAGCCCTCCGAAAAGCAGATGTTTGATGGTGTGTGACATGATTTTCTCTTGGCCATGCGGACTGCGAGCATCGCCCGCGGTCTCCGGTTGAATCCTCGTTCGATCGTTGGATACTTGACTCGTACAACGTACGATCAAATCGCATCGTACGTTGTACGAGTCAATCGGCAGGAGTCGACATTCATGGCTTTGTCGGCTTAAAACGGCCTTCAGATCATTTAGGAAGGACGCATGGCAGCCAAAGGCGGCGGCGCTCAGGGTAAACGGCCTCAACGGAGAGTTGAGTCGGTCCCGTCCGTGCAGCAGGGGGGCAGTGAACCGGCGCTTTCGATCGAACGGATCGTGGCGACCGCGGTCGAACTGCTGGATGCCGATGGTGTCGACGGATTGAAGATGCGCCGCCTGGCCGAAAGCCTCGGCGCGGGCGCGATGAGCCTCTATTGGCACGTCGACAACAAAGAGGAAGTCTTTGATCTGGCGCTCGACTCGGTTCTCGAATATCGCGGGCCGCCGCCGCGAGGGATCGAGGCTGCGGAATGGCGCGGCGCAATCTTTCATATGCTCGAGGACTGGCGCGCCAGCATGCTGCGCCATCCCTGGTCGGCATCGCTGCTGCCGCGGCGGGCGCTCGGCCCGAACATCCTCAACCGCCTGGAACTGTTGGGCAGGATCTTATCCGATGCCGGCGTCGCCGACGCAGATTTGAACGGCGCGATATGGTCGCTCTGGAACTATGTGATCGGCGCGACCATCACCCGGGCGAATTTCGACCTTTCCGACGACGACATGGCCGCGGCGCAGCAGCGCCTTGCTCACCTCAGCGAAAAATATCCGACGATCGAGCGTGCGCGTCTGCTGCTGGATAATGATTGGGACGGCGCTTTCAGGAAAGGTCTGGATTTCCTGCTTGACGGGCTCGTGCCAAGACAATGAACCGGGCTCAGCCTTTCCGTTGATCTGCACTCCTGGTCAGGAGCTTTGACAATGATCCTGGTTTAATTGAGATTGTCCAGGACCGTCGCCGGCCATGACTTCGCTTCGCCGATTACCCGATGAAATGATCGAGGACTGAAGGTGTGAGGGGCCTCACGATAATAGCGAGTAGACCCAGACGCCGATAGAACCCCAGAAGATCACCGGCGTCAGTACCATTCCTACAACGACAATTTTCGTCACGGCTATAAAACTCCGCAATTCCGCCCCGCCGCGAAAACCTATTGCAGCAACCGAGCGTTTGGTATCGGCACGAAGTCCGGGTCGGATCGGACCTTGGTCGGTTTTGCGCGAGGGGCCACGGCCGGGGGAAGTGATCTGCGTCGCCTCCCCGGCCGGTCTCAATGCCCCGCGGGCGCTCGGCCACGACGGTAAGTCCCAACCGAGATGGCGAGTGCCGCGGCGATCAATGTGGCCGCGACGGAAAAATGATCTGCATGCCCAGGTGAACGGCCTCGGGGCGCGGCAGGGCGGCGGTTGACTATCCCTTGTCGCCGTGATTTCCCCTACCGCATCATCAAGCGAGGACATCATGGCCGAGGATATTATCGTAAAGGACAGCAACGGAAGCCAGCTTCACGACGGCGATTCCGTGACTCTCGTCAAAGACCTGAAGGTCAAGGGCACCTCGGAGACGCTGAAGCGCGGAACCCTGGTCAAGGGAATTCGACTGACCGACAATCCCGGCGAGATCGAGTGCAACACCAAGCAGGTCAAGGGCCTGGTGCTGAAAACGGAATTCCTCAAGAAAGCGTAGGGAACCGCTTACCCGCGGCAATCTTTGTGTGCCTTCACGGCATTTCCTCGGTGATCACCTCGAAGCGGGAGAGTGTGGCCGGGCCGAACGCCGTCGACATGGCGACGTCGGTGGCGTCGCGGCCGGTCGCCATCAATATTCTGCCGATACGGGGTGTGTTGTGGCGGGCGTCGACCGTGTGCCAATGACCTCCGAGAAAGACTTCGAACCAGGCGCTGAAATCCATTGGATTGGGATCGGCTGGAACGCCGATATCGCCGAGATAGCCCGTGCAATATCTGGCGGGAATATTCATGCATCGGCAAAGCGCCATGGCGAGATGGGCGAAATCGCGGCAGACGCCGCTCTTGTCGGTAAAGCCGCCATGCGCGGTCCGGAGAACGTCGGCCTTCTGATAGTCGAAAGTGATGTGGTTATGCACAAAGTCGCAGATCGCCTGCACACGCGCCCAGCCGAGCGGCGTCGACGAGAAGGTTTTCCAGGCAAAATCCGAAAGCCTGTCGGTGTCGCAGTAACGGCTGCCAAGCAGAAAGACGAGCACCTCGTCGGGCAGGTCCTTGATCGCGTGTTGTACGGCCTCGGTCGGCACGACGTCGGGTTGCCCCGTATCGTAAATCTCGAATCTGGTCGAAATCGTCGTCAGCCCGGGCGGAGCGATGATCCGGTTGCAGGCGTTGCCGAAACTGTCGGTATATTCCCAGACTTCGATTGGCCGATCGAATGTCAGGACCTGCTCGCTCAGAAGATCGGCGCGACGGGAGGGGTGAATGTTGAGCACCAGCAGCATTGGCGTCGGCTGAATGCATTCATAGCCCAGATGAAACCCGGCGCGTATCTTCATTGCGGCTTCCTCGTCCTCTCCCCGCATGGGCGGAGGTGAGTATTGAACGCCGATTGCGCTGCCCGGTTCCAGCGGCCGCGCAACTGTCATCCAGCCGCGGCGATCCACCATCAACCCTCTTTTATCCCCGCCTGCTGCGTGGTCACGTTGACCTGCACCGTCATGCTGTCGAAATCCGACCCGTCGCCGTCATAGCTGCCGCTCAAAGGAACAGCCTGGCGAGGATCACGGGCAACGGCCACGCGAATGAGATCGCGGTTGCCGACGATGCCGTTGGTCGGATCGAACTCCGCCCACCCGGCTCCGGGAAGGTAGATCTGGCACCATGCATGTGTGGAGCCGCCACCGAGCACGGTGGAGCCGTCCCGATCGGGTACGTAAACATAGCCGCTGACGAATCGCGCTGCCAGGCCGAGCGTGCGTGCTGCCTCCATCATCAGAAGCGCGAAATCCCGGCACGTGCCGGAGCGAAGATGCAAGGTCTCAAGCGGTGCCTGCGTCCCATGTTCATGGCGCCGCGCATAAACGAAGCTTTCCCGAATGGCATAGCAGAGCGTCATCAGCAGGTGCCCCGTCTCAGTCGGGTGCCCCAGGCGCACAAACCGGCGCGACCAGCGGCCGATCTCATCGCCCGGATCGGGATAGTGGCGCTGCATCGCCGGCGCGAGATCGGCGATTTCGTCCTTGTCGTAGGAGAATGGATAGGTGAGCGCCGCTTCGTCGATTCGAATATCCGGGGCGAGCTGGGGTGTGTGGTCGAGCGTGATCCAGGTTTCGAAACGAAGCTCGGACGACGGCCGCGAAAAATCGACGAGCGCCACGCAATTGCCGAAAACATCGTGGATCCAGCGTACATGGCTTTGCTCCGGATAGGTGGTCAACGACGCCTCGATCAGCCGCTGGTCGAAACTGTCGCGCGGCCGGAACATCAGGCGATGCTCGCCGAAATCAACCTCTCTGCGGTAACGATAGGCCGTGATATGGCGGACGGAGAAAATTGTCATGGCCCGCCACCGGCTGATCTATTCACCCTTACTCCTCCCAAGATGGCGACTCCGTCTCCTCATGAAGCGCCCTTCCCGCTTCCCCGCCTATCCCGATTTCTTGTCATATAAGCAGGTTTGAAAGATTGCTATTGTACGTTCACCGATCGACGGCAGAGCCGTCCAACCTGAGAGGATAACATGTAATGTATATCATCTGGGACGTTCTGACGCTGCTGCTGACCATCGGTTCGCTCTATGGCGGTCGCGAATATCGGATTATTCGCGCCCGTGCCCGCGCCCAGAATTGGGGCAACTTCTAAACCCGATCCTGGCGGTCGCGGCCGGAATCTGTCGGCCGCGTTACGTCGAATGACGCAAAGCCATACGCTTAAAGAAATGCTGTATTAGTCGAGACGGTTTCCATCCGTCCATTCTCTCTGTTATGCCAAGCCCGCCTCACCCCAGGCGGGCTTTTTTTTCATGTAAGCTTGCCGCTCGGTGACGGCTTCAGTTTCGCTGGTGCCGTTACTTCTTGGCGCCGGCCGAGAGCACCCGATGCGTCGCGTTGTCCATTGCGTGGCTGGCCTGCTGTCCATCCTTCTTCAGCCCGTGGGCCGTGTTGCCGCAAGCGGAAAGCGTCAGCAGGCAGAGGCAGGCAAAGGCGATAGCAGCTTTCGACATCGAGTTTTTCCCTGATGGAGCCGAACTCCAGGAAAAATGATGCAGTCCGCGCCAAAATCAATCCGTGCACCAAATCGGGGCAGTGTTCCGACTCCCTATTCCCCTAACGGTCCAGGTTACATCAGGTAAAAACTCCATGAAACGTTGAATTGTTTGCAAATTCACGGTGATATTGCCTGTAAACGGTGTATTTCATCGCCTGTCGCAGTGGGTCATACTAATACATTGGTGGTATTTCCAATTTTACTTAAATATCACTCTTAACTATCAGTTAATAATAATCTTGAGTCGACCGCACATAGGCTTATTCTTTACTCAAAGGGGGAGAGGAAAGAATGTTTAGCAAAAGCCTGATCATGCCTTTCGGCTTCGCGATGCTTGCTGTAGCTGGCCTGCTGTTCCAGCTGATTGCCTACCTTTTGGAGACGCCGGTCACCCTCTTGCAGCCATAATCGCCTAAGTTCCTCCATGAGTGGAACTTTCTGCGGTTTCGTGCTCTCCTGCGAGTCGGTTTACCAGGAGGGATTACCATGGAAGGCGCAGGCGTGGGTTGGATTGCAGCCATCATCATCGGCGGTATCGCCGGCTGGCTGGCGGAAAAAGTCATGAGCAGCAGCATGGGCGTGCTCATGAACATATTGCTTGGCATTGTCGGCGCGATCGTCGCCAACTGGATTCTCGGTCTCTTGCACATTCAGCCGCTGGCCGGCTGGCTGGGTTATCTGATCACCGGCTTCATCGGTGCCTGCCTTCTGATTTTCATTGGCCGCGCCATTCGCCGCTGATGCCCCAGACATAACTGTCAGACATCACTCAAAGCCGGGCGCGCCGTGCGTCCGGCTTTTTTCTGTCCGGAATTCCGTATCAGCGGCGGCTCAGCAGGCCGAAAACATAGGCGATGCCCGCCGTCACCGCGAGCGCCATGATCGGTTCTTCGCGAACCTTGTCGCGCAGCCGTTCCGTCATCAGCGAAGCTTCGTCCGTAACCACCGACTTCGCCCCCTGCCCCAGCGCCCGCACGCTGTCCGTCAGTCTGGACAGATCTTCACGGAGTGCCGTGACCTGCGCCGACAGATCGTCTGCTGCGATATCCGCCTTGACGCGCGCAGCGGTGGACTCGGCGGAAGCGGTTTTCAAATCTGCCATGGTCTGCTCCTGTTTCATGGGATGCCGCTTCAACGAAATGGCGGCCCGAAAGGTTCCGCCGAAGCCGATGTTTTGTTTGCTGTCAACGCCTTGCGCCGCCGCCGCCGCTCTGCGCAGCTTTTCGCGTGACAACCCTTCATTTCCTGTCGGGTTTGGTCTAAGGAACGTCGAATGTCTGCCCGCGCGCGGGTCAATGAATACTGCGAGGTTTGCGTTTCCATGTTCCATTTTCTGAGAAGAGCTGCTCAGACCTGGGTTGCCAAGCTGCTTCTGCTTCTCTTGGTCGCCTCCTTCGGCGTCTGGGGCGTATCGCGTGAGCTGATATCAGGCGGCAACAGCACCACGGTCGTGACCGTCGGCGATCAGCGTGTGGGCGTCAACGAATTCCACCTCGCCTATCAGCGTCAGGTGGCAAGCCTCAGCCAGCAATTCGGCATGCGCCTCACCCCGGAACAGGCCCGTGCCTTCGGCGTCGAACAGCAGGTCCTCTCTCAGCTCATCGCGGGTGCTTCGCTCGACCAGCTCGCCGCAGACATGAATCTCGGCCTGTCCGAGGATCGCCTCGCCCAGCTGATCGGCGATGATCCGGCTTTCAAGGGCGTCAACGGCCAGTTCGACCGCGACCTGTTCGTCTCGCGCCTGCGCAATGCCAACATCCGCCAGGACGATTACATCCAGGAGCGCAGCAAGGTCGCCGTCCGCAGCCAGATCGTCGATGCGGTCTCCAACGGTTTCACCGCGCCGAAGACGCTGTTCGACGCCTTGAAGCTTTATGGCGATGAAAGTCGCAGTGTCGATTACCTCTTGCTGACCAATGCCAATATCGAACCGATCAAGGCGCCGGCCGACGACGTGCTGGCCTCCTGGTTCGAGGGCGTCAAGCAGCGTTACCGCGCGCCGGAATATCGCAAGATCGCCTATCTCAAGCTGCAGCCGGCCGATATCGCCGATGCCGCGACCGTCACCGACGAGCAGGTCCGCGAGGCTTTCGACAAGGGCAAGGATAGCTACCGTACGCCGGAAAGCCGCACCATCGAGCAGCTCACCTTCACCAGCAAGGATCTTGCCGCCGCCGCCGAAACCGCGCTGAAGAGTGGCACCAGCTTCGATCAGCTGGTCTCCGACCAGGGCAAGACGGCAAGCGACGTGCTGCTCGGCGAATTCACTAAGGACAAGGTTCCCGATCAGGCCGTCGCCGATGCCGCCTTCGCGGTTTCGAAGGATGGCGGCACGACGCCGGTTGTCGACGGCTCCTTCGGTCCGGTGATCCTGCGCATCACCAACATCAAGGCGGAAACGGTGAAGAATTTCGACGAGGTGAAGGAGGAGATCCGCAACCAGCTGGCGCTTTCCAACGCCTCTCAGGAAGTCATCAACGTTCACGACCAGATCGAGGATTTGCGCGCCGGCGGCGCCACGCTTGAAGATATTGCCGGCCAGCTGAAGCTCAAAGCCGTCACCATCGATGCCGTCGACGCGACCGGTGCCGACAAGGACGGCAAGGAGGTCAAGGATATCCCCGTCAAGCAGCAGCTGCTCGGCGAAGCTTTCAAGACCGAGGTCGGCGTCGATGCGCCGCCGCTTCCGGTCGACAATGACGGCTATGTCTGGTTCAACGTCCGCGAAATCACGCCGGACCGTGACCGCCCGATCGCCGAAGTGCGCGAGAAAGCCGTTGAGGACTGGACGGCGGAGCAGCAGAAGGCCGAACTCGCCAAAAAGGCCGACGAATTGAAGGCCCAGGCGCAAAAGGGCACCGCCCTTGCCGACATTGCGACGCCACTCGGCATCGCTGTCGAAAGCAAGAGCGGCATCACCCGCTCCACCGACGATCCGGTTCTCGGCCGCGCCGGAGTCAAGGCCGCCTTCTCCGGCCCTCTCGACACGGTGGCGAGCGCTGTCGGCGCCGATCCCTCGACGCAGATCCTGATGAAGGTCACCGAGGTCAACAGCCAGCCGACCGGCGACGTGCTGAACAACCGCGATGCCCAGCTCACCGCCATGGCCAACGCCGCCGGCGATGATATTCTCGATCAGATGGTCAACCTGCTGCAGACGCAGTACGGCGCTGAGGTCAACCAGACGCTCGCCGAACAGACGGCGGCCCGGTAGAACAGGATGATTTCAGGCTCGGTCGGCCCAAAATCTGAATCCTGTTCCAAATTAAAGAGTTAGAGCATGATGCCGCCCGAAAAACCGCTCACACTTTTCGGCACCATGCTCTAGAACAGGATGATTTTAGGCGCGGTGGCCTAATCTGAATCCTGTCGAGTTCAACAGTTAGAGCATGACGTGCCCGATCGCCGCTCCGGTGTCATGCTTTGGGAGGTTTTATGACCGATCTGAAGCCGTTCCTGGCCAAGGCCGCAAGCCGCGAGCCGCTGACGCGTGACGAGGCGCGTGCTGCCTTCGACATCCTGATGTCGGGCCAGGCGACGCCTTCGCAGATCGGCGGCTTCCTGATGGCGCTGCGCGTGCGCGGTGAAACTGTCGACGAGATCGTCGGCGCCGTCACCACCATGCGGTCGAAAATGCTGACCGTCGAGGCGCCGGCCGATGCCATCGACATTGTTGGCACCGGCGGCGATGCCAGCGGCACCTACAATATTTCGACGCTGGCGGCACTGATCGTCGCCGGCGCCGGTGTGCCGGTGGCAAAGCACGGCAACCGGGCGCTGAGCTCGAAATCCGGCGCGGCCGACAATCTGGCTGCACTCGGCGTCAATATCGACGTCGGTCCCGAGATCATTTCCCGCTGCATTGCGGAGGCCAGCGTCGGCTTCATGTTCGCGCAGCTTCATCATTCCGCCATGCGCCATGTCGGCCCGTCCCGCGTCGAACTCGGCACCCGCACCATCTTCAATCTTCTGGGGCCGCTCTCCAATCCGGCCGGTGTCCGCCGCCAGCTGCTGGGCGTCTTTTCGCCGCAATGGTTGGTGCCGCTGGCCGAAGTCATGCGCGATCTCGGTTCCGAATGCGTCTGGGTGGTCCATGGCGACGGTCTCGACGAGATCACGACAACAGGCATCACCAAGGTTGCTGCCCTCGAAGACGGCAAGATCCGCGCCTTCGAGCTGTCACCCGCCGACTTCGGCGTCAGCCCCTGCGTGCTCGCCGATATCAAGGGTGGCGATGGTGTCGCCAATGCTGCAGCGCTTCGCGAGGTTCTTAGCGGCGCGAAAAACGCCTACCGCGATGTCTCGCTGGCCAATGCTGCCGCCTCGCTCGTCATCTCGGGCAAGGTCGAAACGATCCGCGACGGCATGACGCTTGCCGCGCATTCGCTCGACAGCGGCGCCACGGCGCTCGCTCTCGACAAACTCATCGCCGTTTCCAACGATATCGATTAGGATTGCCGTATGAGCGATATCCTGAAGAAGATCGAACTCTACAAGCGTGAGGAAATCGCTGCCGCCAAGGCAACGGTGTCGCTGGCCGACCTGAAGGCAATGCAGGCCGGGCAGTCCGCGCCGCGCGGTTTTTACCAAGCGCTTACGGCCAAGCGTGAGGCTGGCCGTTTCGGCCTGATCGCCGAGATCAAGAAGGCCAGCCCGTCCAAGGGCCTCATTCGTCCGGATTTCGATCCGCCGGCGCTGGCAAAGGCCTACGAAGCCGGCGGTGCAGCCTGCCTTTCCGTGCTCACCGATACGCCAAGCTTTCAGGGGGCGCCGGAATTCCTGACCGCGGCGCGTGCCGCCTGCGCCTTGCCCGCTTTGCGCAAGGACTTCATGTTCGAGACCTACCAGGTCCATGAGGCCCGCGCCTGGGGCGCCGATTGCATTTTGCTGATCATGGCGTCGCTGACCGACGACGAGGCGGAGCGTCTGCAGGACGAAGCTTTTTCGCTTGGCATGGATGTGCTGGTCGAGGTTCACGACGCGCCGGAAATGGAACGCGCGCTGAAGCTCTCCTCGCCGCTTATCGGCATCAACAACCGCAATCTGCGCACTTTCGAAGTCAGCCTGACCGTCAGCGAGACGCTTGCCTCCATGGTTCCTGATGACCGGCTCCTCGTCGGCGAAAGCGGCATCTTCACCCACGCCGATTGCAAGCGCCTGCAGGCCGCCGACATCAATACCTTCCTGGTCGGCGAAAGCCTGATGCGCAAGGACGACGTGACGGCCGCCACCCGCGCGCTGCTCATCGGCGAAGCGGCAATCGCGGCCGAATGAGATGAGCGGCGGTAAGCCCGGCCTCACCCATATCGACGCGTCAGGCGAGGCGCATATGGTCGATGTTTCCGACAAGGCCGAGACGGTGCGCGTCGCCACCGCCGAAGGCCATGTGAGAATGGCGTCGGAAACGCTCCTTCTCATTCGCCAGGGCAATGCCAAGAAGGGCGATGTCATCGGCACGGCCCGCCTTGCCGGCATCATGGCCGCCAAACAGACCGCCAATCTGATCCCGCTCTGCCACCCGCTGATGCTGACGAAGGTGACGGTCGAGATCGCGGAAGACGCGGCCCTGCCCGGCCTGCGCGTCACGGCAACCGCCAAGCTGACCGGCAAGACCGGTGTTGAGATGGAGGCGCTGACAGCCGTCTCCGTCGCGTGTCTGACAATCTACGACATGGCCAAGGCCGCCGACAAGGCGATGGAAATCGGCGGTATTAGGCTGCTCGAAAAATCCGGTGGCAAATCCGGCGATTTCCGTCATCCGGAGGCGAGATGAATCTTCTCCCGGTCACCGAGGCACAGAACCGGCTGCTCTCTCGGGCAAAGCCGGTCACAGCATCCGAGACGCTGCCGCTCGCCGAAGCAGAGGGCCGCGTCCTTGCCGTCGATCTCACGGCAGGCCTGACACAGCCGCCCTTCAATGCATCGGCGATGGATGGCTATGCGCTGCGCCGCGACGACGCGCCGGAGCCGGGTGCTGTGCTGAAGGTCATCGGCACCTCGGCTGCGGGCCACGGCTTCGAGGGAAGCGTCGGTCGCGGAGAAGCCGTCCGCATCTTCACCGGCGCGCCCGTGCCGCCGGGGGCCGACAGCGTCCTGCTGCAGGAGGATGTGGAGAAGATCGAAGGCGGCATTCGAACCAATTTTCCCGTCCAGCAGGGGCAGCATATCCGTCCCCGCGGCCAGGATTTCGTCGAAGGCGAAGCCGTGCTTTCGGCCGGCACCGTGCTCGATTTCTCGCGGCTGACCGTCGCAGCCGGCATGAACCGGCCCGATGTCGAGATTCTCCGGCGCCCGCTGATCGCAATCCTTGCAACGGGCGACGAATTGCTGCCGCCCGGAAGCACGCCCGGCCCTTCACAGATCATCGCATCCAATACGTTCGGTATCGCAGCCCTCGCCCGCAAGGCCGGTGCCGAAGTGCTCGACCTCGGCATCGTCCCGGATGACAAGGCCAGGATCACCGCGGCGATCGATATGGCGCGGGGAGCCAATGCCGATGTCATCGTCACGCTCGGCGGCGCTTCCGTCGGCGATCATGATCTGGTGCAGGCGACGCTGATCGAGGCCGGCATGCAGCTCGATTTCTGGCGCATTGCCATGCGTCCGGGCAAGCCGCTGATGGTCGGCAGCTTGGGCGAGACGCATGTGCTCGGTCTGCCCGGCAATCCGGTCTCGAGCCTCGTCTGTTCGCTGCTCTTCCTGGAACCGCTGATCCGCAAGCTCGCTTCCCTGCCGCCGGTGCGCCGCGAGGCAACAGTGGAAGCGGCCGTCTCCCTGCGCGCCAATGACCACCGCCAGGACTATATCAGGGCGGAACTTTCGAAATCCACCGCCGGAAACTGGCTGGCCGAACCTTTCGGCAAGCAGGATTCCTCGATGATGAAAGTGTTTGCGCAAGCCGATTGCCTCATCATCCGTCCGCCGCACGCGCCGGAACTGCCCGCCGGAGCGCCTTGCCCGGTTATGCTGTTGCGGCCGGATCTCCTAGTATAGTTCAGGCTTCAGCTGCTTCAGGAAAGGAAAAAAACGCCCGCCTGCACCGCCTCGCCGCTGGACCCAGCGCCAAAATCCGAAACCGCATGCGTCGCAATTCGCTGAAGTGCGCCCTGCGGCAGGTAGGCGCGATGGGGATCGCCGATCAGCACCTCGATGCCGGCGGTCTGGCAACGCCGCAGGAAAGCCATCACCCGCACGGCAAGTTCGGGATCGTAGAACAGGTCGCCGACAACGAGGAGATCAGTCTCCTCCGGCGGCGGCTCGTCGATGATATTGGCGGCGACCGCAACGATGCTCACCCCGTTCACCGTCGCGTTAAGGCCGATTGCGGCGATGGCATTGGCATCGACATCAATCGCCGTCACGGCGGCAGCGCCGGCCTTGGCCGCCGCGATGGCGACGAGCCCCGAGCCGGCGCCGAGATCGAGGACGCGGCGGCCGATAACTGCTTCCGGCCGATCGAGCAGATGGCGGGCAAGCACGGCGCCGCCGGCCCAGGGATAGGCCCAATAAGGCGCCGGATCGGCTTCTTCGCGGCCGGCAAGTCGCCAGAGCCCGCTCGCAGGCCCTGCTGTATGCAGCAGGATTTCAGGAATGGCCAGAACGGGTGAGATCGGCAGATTGGCCTGGATGAAGGCGGTCGGATCGGGATGCGGCATGCCGGAGCGTTTCATCGTCGTTGTGCTCCCTGCCCCGCTCTAAATCCAAAGCTTCAGAAATTCTACCGGGCGAGATGCGACGTAGCTTATCGGCCGTCAGACAAAGCCCTCCGCCGGTACGAGCGAAGGGCTGCCGGCGAAATCAGCCGGGCTTCTTCTTCGAAAACTTGTTCTTCGGCCCGGCGCCGCCCTTGCCTTCGTATTTCGGGCGTTCGGATTTGGCGCCTTCGGATTTCCCGCCTTCGAATTTCGGCTTGTCGTATCTGGGCTTGTCGGATTTCGGGCCATCGAAGCCAGGCTTGCCGGGTTTCTTGCTCCAGGGCTTACTATCCCTCTTCTCCCCGCTGACATTCTCGGCCGCAGCATATCCGCCGCCCGAACCCTTGCCGAATTTCTTCTTCGGCCGCTCGTCGCGGAAGTTATCGCCCGGCCGTTCGTCACGCGAAGACTTGCCGGCGTAGGGCTTCTGTGCCGGCGCACGGCTGAAATCCGGTGTACCGGAAAGCCTGGTGACGCGGATGCCGCGTTCGAGCGTCTTGTTCGGCCCGAGCGCCTCTTGGAAACTATCGGCATTCGCTGCGGCGATCTCCACATAGGTTTCCTCGGGCTGCATCTTGATCGCGCCGATCTCCCGTTTCGTCACGTTGCCGTTGCGGCAAAGCATCGGGATCAACCAGCGCGGCTCGGCATTCTGCTTGCGCCCGACCGAAACGGAGAACCACACGCTGGGGCCGAAATCCTCCCGCGGTCCCTTTTGCGCCGGCGCGTATGGCTCTGCATTGTCGCGGCGTTTGCGGCTGCGCTCATCCTGCACGCTAACCTCGATCAGGTCCTCCGGCGCCGAATGATTGGTGCGGTAGAGGCGCAGGAATGCGGCGGCGAGCTTTTCAGCGCCGTGGTTGGCAAGAAGCTGCTGCACCAGCCCCCGCTCTTCTTCCTGCGGAGCGTCGTGAAAAATCGGATCGGCGAGCAGCCGCTCGTCGTCGCGCTCGCTCACCTCCTCGGCCGAGGGCGGCCGCGCCCAGGCGGCCGAAATACCAGCATTCTCGAGCAGGCGCTCGGCCTTGCGCCGTGCATTCAGCGGCACGATCATGGCGCTGATGCCTTTGCGCCCGGCCCGGCCGGTGCGGCCGCTGCGGTGCAGCAGCGTTTCCGGATTGGTCGGCAGGTCGGCATGGATGACGAGATCGAGGCCCGGCAGATCGATGCCGCGGGCGGCGACGTCGGTCGCGATGCAGACGCGGGCGCGCCCGTCGCGCATCGCCTGCAGCGCATGGCTGCGTTCGTTCTGCGTCAGCTCACCGGAAAGCGCCACGACCGAAAAATTGCGATTGTTGAAGCGCGCTGTCAGGTGATTGACAGCGGCGCGCGTCGAACAGAAGACGATGGCGTTGGTCGCCTCGTAATAACGCAGCACGTTGATGATGGCGTTCTCGCGGTCACTCGGAGCCACCATCAGCGCCCGATATTCGATATCGACGTGCTGCTTTTCCTCAGCGGCGGTGCTGATGCGAACCGCGTCGCGCTGATAGCTCTTGGCAAGCTTGGCAATCGCCGCCGGCACTGTTGCCGAAAACATCAGCGTCCGGCGCTCGTCCGGCGCCGAGTCGAGAATGAATTCCAGATCCTCGCGGAATCCGAGATCGAGCATTTCGTCGGCCTCGTCGAGCACGGCGGCCTTCAGCTCCGACATGTCGAGCGCGTTGCGGCGGATATGATCGCAGAGCCGTCCCGGCGTGCCGACGACGATATGGGCGCCGCGTTCGAGCGAATGGCGCTCACTGCGGATGTCCATGCCGCCGACGCAGCTGGCGATCACCGCGCCGGTCATCTCATACAGCCACTCGAGTTCGCGTTTCACCTGCAGGGCAAGTTCACGCGTCGGGGCGATGACGAGGGCGAGCGGGGCGCCGGCATTGCCGAAGCGTTCCCTGCCCTCGAGCAGCGTCGGCGCCAGCGCCAGCCCGAAGGCGACGGTCTTGCCGGAACCGGTCTGGGCGGAAACCAGAGCGTCGGATGCGGCAAGATCAGGATCGAGCATCGACTTCTGCACCGGGGTGAGTTCGGCGTAACCGCGCTTCTGCAACGCCTTGGCGATCGCCGGAACGACGCCGTTGAATTCTGTCATGAGTTCGATCTTTCGGAGCTGTCAGGCGCGAAATGCGCCATGGCCGGAGCCAGCCGGCGGGATATTTGCGCCGTTCCTAGCCGCTCCCGCAGCGATTGTCAAAGCGTGTGGCTGCGCCACAGCCAAGCGTCTATATGGCTTGCCCGGCCGCGCAGCTCCGTTTCCAACGGCCCCTCCATCCGGCCGGCCTGCAGCAGCGCGCTGTCGGGACCTGCAGCACGGACGATTTCGGCGCTCAGCGCCAGCTCGACGCCGTTGCGGGCGGCGACCTCCATCAGCCGGGCGCCGACATTCACCGTGTCGCCCGCCGCCGTGATCTGCTGCCGGTCGCCGGTGCCGAGCCGTGAGGCGACGATCGGGCCGCAATGGGCGCCGACCTTGAAGCCGATCTTCTTCTCGGCAAAGCCCGCATGCGCGCCAAGCCAGGCCCGCGTACGCTCGCAGAGGCCGACCGCGCAGGCGACGGCGCGGGCGGCATCGTCATCGGCCGGCTGCGGCAGGCCGAACAGGATCATTGCCCCGTCGCCCATGAAGCTGGTGATGGCGCCGCCGTGAGAGCGGGCCTCGTCGTCGATGATTTCGAAGAAGCCGCTGAGCACTTCGCTGACCTTGACCGGTCCGAGCGTTTCGCTGAGACCCGTGAAGCCTGAGAGATCGATGAAGATGACGGCGGCGTTCTGACGCACCGGCGTGGCAAGGAAATTGGGATGGCGCGCCAGCCATTCGCCAAGGCCGGGAGCCTCGATGCGCTGCAGGAGCGCGCTCTGCTCGGCGAAATGGCGGGCGCGGCCGCGGTCGTGCCAGAGTTCGACCGCACCGAGCATTAACGCCGGCGGCAGCGCCGCGGCGATCGGCAGCGCCGCACTCAGCCAATAGCCATGAGCAAAGGCCGACAGATTGAGCATGGCCCAGACCACCAGCACCAGCACCATGATGAGATAGCCCGCAGCACTGCGCCGCCAAGCCACCAGCGAAACGAGCAGGAGCGCCAGGCCGATGGCAGTGCCAGCATCGATCAGCCTCATCCGGTGGTCGCGCACCATGCCGTCGCCGGTGACAAGATGGGTGATTGCCGTCGACATCACCTCGACACCGGGCATGACGGGATCGAACGGCGTCGGGAAGACATCGCCGCCGCCGGTGACCGTCGAACCGATGACGACGATGCGGCCTGCCACAGCCGCCGCCGGCAGCTTGCCGTCAAGCGCATCGGCGGCGCTGAAGGTGGTGATGCTGCCGCGTCCGCCATAGAAGGTCACCGGCAGGCGTTGACCGATATCCGTGGGAATACGCAGCGCTCCGAGCATGACGGCACCGCGTTCGATACTGGGATCGACGCCGAGCGCCACCGAGGCGGCACGCAACGGAAAAGCCGGGTCCAGCCGGTCGGCGCTGCGCGAAATCAGCGGAATGAAACGCGGCGTGCCGGTCTGATCGGTCGCGACATTGACGATGCCGACCGCGGCCGCCTCGGCAAAGCGCGGCAGCGGCAACAGAAGCTGGTTTGCCTCGGGGATGCCAGCAAATGGATCCTCGGCGGCATCGGTGACCCGCTGCCTGCTTTGCGCAAAGGTGGCCGCGCCCGCGATGACGGTTGGCCCCTGGCGCAAGGCGGCGGTCAGCGCCGCATCACCTTCCTCCAGCCCCGGATCGACGAGCAGAATGTCGAGCGCCAGGGCTTTCGGATTGCCCGCATTGATCGCGCCGACAAGGCGGGCAAGCGTGGCCCGGTCGAGCGGATAGCCATGGGCGGCGGCGGTGCGGTCATCGATCGCGACGATCGACACGATAGGCGGCGGCTCTCTTGCCCCGACGACCAGGCTGCGGATATCCGCAAGCGTGGCCTCCATCCGGTCGAGAAGGCCGACCTCGCCGTTGAGATTGTGATAACCGAGCGCCGCCCCCCAAAGACCGGCGAACAGCAGCGCGATCAGGGTCAGCAGGCGATGGCTCATGATATTTATTGGCCGAGGCGGGCAAGAAGGGCAGCGACGCGTGGCGCCGGCCAGCGGCGCACGACCAGGGGTTCGGTTGAGCTGGTCACATCGACGCCCTCGCCTGGCGACAGCACCACCGGCTCACCAGCCGGCCGACGGACGGCAACGCTGCCTCCGACCACCAGCACCGAGGTCTTGCCGCCTACGACGTCGACAGCCCACCGCGTGCCGCGCACGGCAGCAATCGCCTGCGGCGTTACCACCTGGAAGCCACCTGTGTGCTGACTGCTGTCGACATCAACGAGAATGGCCTTGCGCCGTAGCGATGCCGAATCGGGACTGCCGTCACGGTTGCGGTCGGTCAGGCGGAAAGACGCGCCGGCTTCTGCCGTCACCTTGACGCCGCCGGGGCAGCTCAGCACCTGACGGGCGTCGGCGTCACGCGATATCGCGCAGCCCGCAGACTGCGCGAAGGCCGCCTCATGCGGAATGAGGCCGGCAGCCAGCGCGGCGACAAACAGGTTGCGAAGCGTCGTATGCATGGAAAGCCCCCGTGACCGCGCGGAGCAGCTTCTGCGAAAGCGCCCGCCAACCGTCTTCTTCCATATCGGCCATGATAGCCGAATTCCGATATTTCCCTAGGCGAAAAAGCGGACCGGTGAGACCACCGGCGAATTCTCAGGGACCGCTTCGCATCTCCGGCGCCGGCCCGGCATAACGCGCGCGCGGCCGGATCAATTCTCCGCTCTCGATCTGCTCCATCGCATGCGCCAGCCAGCCGGTGGATCGGGCAAGCGAAAAAATGATGATCGGCGCCTCTCGAGGCAGCCCGCAGGCGGCGGCCATGGCGGCAAGCGCGAAATCGACATTGACCTTCTCACCGACCATCTCCTCGCCGGTTTCCCGAAGCGCGGCGAATTGCGGCGGCAGGGAAAAATGCGAAAGCAGTGCCAAAGCCCTGATGTCGCCATCGGGATAGAGCGGATGGCCGAAGGCCGAGAGGTGATTGCCCTGGACAAGCGAGCGGCGGATCGCCAGTTCCGGCCCAAGCGCTGAAGATGCCTCGATCAGGGCGTCGACGCCTTGCCAGGCGGCGCCGTGCAGTGGCCCCGTCAGCGTTGCCAGACCGGAGAGCACGGCGGCCGAAAGTGCCGCACCCGCCGAGGCGGCGACCCGCGCCGCAAAGGCCGAGGCGTTGAGTTCGTGATCGGCAAGCAGTACCAGCGCCCGGCGCAGACAATCGGCGGCATCCGGCCGTTCCCAGCTTGACGCCAGCCGCAGATGCAGCGGCTGGGCCGCAGGCCCCGGCGCCAGCGCATCGGCGATGGTGGAGAGAACGCCGTGCGCCTCGCGCCGCAGGGCGGCCTGCGATCGGCCGAGCGATGGCAGATCCGCCGTCACCCGTCCGGCCAGCGCCAGGAACGCAGCCTGAAGCGACGGCGGGCCATTTCCGGCTACCGTGCCCGAGAAGAATGTTTCCGCACCGTTCCAGAGCAGCGCCGCCGTCTCCTCCAGCGTCGCCGCCTCGGCGAAATCGGCGGCATCCCGTCCGCGATAGAAAAGCCGTCCTGCGATGATGGTGGAGATCGCCGAGGCGAGAACCGGGTCACCCCATCGGATCGTCTCGGCAGCAACCGTTTCGGCCTTGCGGCGGCCGGCATGGCGTTCGGCCAGTCGTCGCACGTCGGCGGCCTGGTAGAGGCTGCGGCGCGGGTCGGCGGGATCGGGTTTGGCGCGGATGCGCCCGCGGCTGACATTGGCGTAAAGCGTCTGCGGCTTGGTCTTCAGCGCCTGCAGCGCCTCTTCGGCAGTCAGCCACGGCATCGGAGCCTCATATTGATCAATTGCATCAAGATTGACGTCAATGAGACTAGGTCGGATCATCCTTGTCGTAAAGGAGAAACAATATGAAAAACGGCTTGGAAGACGTCATCGCCGCCGAAACGCAGCTCTCGGATGTCGATGGCGAAGCGGGGCGGCTGATCATCCGCGGCGTATCGCTGGATCATCTCGTCGCGGGCGGAACCTATGAGGGCGGTGCCGCCCTGTTGCTGGATGGCCTGATGGAGCGGAGCTTCAATGAAGCGGAATTGCGCGGCTGGCTGGCGAAAGCGCGAACGAAAGCCTTCGTCCATATCGAGGCCGCCGACGCCGCCCTGCTCGCACTGCCGCCGGTCGATGCGATGCGGGCGCTGATCGCCCGGCTGCCCGATGGCGACGATTTCGACACCGCGCTCGCCCTTCTGGCAGCGCCCGCGGTCCTCCTGCCCGCGGTTCTCAGGCTGCAGTGCGACCAAAAGCCGATCGCGCCCGACGCCGCACTGTCGCAGGCGGCCGATATCCTGCGCATGCTGACTGGAAAATTGCCGAGCAAGGAGCAGGTGGCCGCGCTCGATACCTATCTCGTCACGATCTCGGACCACGGCCTCAACGCCTCGACCTTCGCATCGCGGGTGATCGCCTCGACCCAGGCCGGCCTCACCTCTTCCGTGCTGGCGGCGCTGAGCGCGCTGAAGGGACCGCTGCATGGCGGCGCGCCCGGGCCCGTCCTCGACATGCTGGATGCCGTGGGAACGGCAGAGAATGCCGGCCGTTGGCTCGGCGGGGCGCTCGATCGCGGCGAAAGGCTGATGGGCTTCGGCCACCGCATCTACCGCGTCCGCGATCCGCGCGCCGATGCGCTGAAAGGTGCGCTGAAGCCGCTGATCACGTCAGGACAGGTGGACAGCGCCCGCAGTGCGCTCGCCCAAGCCGTCGAGGCCGCCGCATTGGCGATCCTGAAGGCGCGCAAGCCGGACCGGCCGCTCGACGTCAACGTCGAATTCTACACCGCCTTGCTGCTCGAAGCCCTCGGCTTCCCGCGGGAAGCCTTTACCGGCGTCTTTGCGATCGGTCGAACGGTCGGATGGCTGGCGCATGCCCGCGAACAAGCGCTCGACGGTCGGCTGATCCGCCCCCGTTCGGTCTATGTCGGACCGCTTCCGGCCGCAGCCTGACGCTTGGATTCGGCGGCGGGGCATGTCCTGTATTGGCCGCCGATCTCAACCACCGACGAAAGTGGCAAGTTTGCCGAGCGTCAAGCGGCAACCTTCTTCATTGTCTTCAAGCCGAATGCCGGCGGGAATGTTCTCGCAGACGATCGTTACGTCGGTGCCGCCGTCAGCAGGCGACAAGATCGTGCTGACGGTCATCTCGCCTGAAAATCCCTCGTCCTCGGAATCGAATACGGTCGCCCACACGATCCGTTCGTCAGGCACGAGTCTGGCAAAACGGCCCTCGAATCTGTCGGTCTTGTCGGAGGTTTTTCCCGGCTGTGATGCCTCGTCGTCGGGGTAGACGAGCGACATGCTAAAGGCACCGCCTTCCCGGCCTTCGAAGGCGTGGACAATGCCGGTCATCGAACCGGGGGGAAGCCATGTAGCGACGGCTTCCGCATCGAGAAAGGCACTGTAGATGCGCTCGCGCGGCGCGGCGATGAAGCGTGAGACTGTTGTGCTGCGGGCTGCCATGCCGCCAACATAGCGCAAACATGGCCATTATCCAGATCGCGCGACGGCGGCGCGATCTGGTAGGAGCATTCGTCAGACGAGACGGCTCTGTTCCGTCGCAGCTTCGATGAAGCTCGCAAACAGCGGATGCGGGTCGAGCGGTCGGCTCTTCAGTTCGGGGTGATACTGCACGCCGATGAACCAGGGATGATCGGGATATTCGATCGTCTCCGGCAAGACACCGTCCGGCGACATGCCAGAGAAGACGAGGCCGCAGCTCTCGAGACGGTCCTTATAGTCGACATTGACCTCATAGCGGTGACGGTGACGTTCGGAAATATCGGTCGAACCGTAGATTTCCGAGATCTTCGTGCCCTTCTTCAGGGCCGCCTTGTAAGCCCCGAGGCGCATCGTGCCGCCGAGATCGCCGGCCGCGGTGCGCTTCTGCAGCTCGTTGCCCTTGACCCATTCGGTCATCAGGCCGACCACCGGTTCCTTTGTCGGGCCGAATTCGGTCGACGAAGCCGCCGGCACATCGGCGAGATTGCGGGCCGCCTCGATGACGGCCATCTGCATGCCGAAACAGATGCCGAAATACGGCACCTTGCGCTCACGGGCAAAGCGGGCCGCATGGATCTTGCCTTCGGAGCCGCGCTCGCCGAAGCCGCCGGGCACGAGGATGCCATGCACCTTTTCCAGATAGGGGGCCGGATCTTCCTTCTCGAAGACCTCGGACTCGATCCATTCGAGCTTGACCTTGACGCGATTGGCGATGCCGCCGTGGTGCAGCGCCTCGATCAGCGATTTATAGGCATCTTTGAGGCCGGTATATTTGCCGACGATTGCGATCGTCACCTCGCCTTCCGGCGTCCGGATGCGATTGCAGACCTCTTCCCACTGGTCGAGGCGCGGCTTCGGCGCCGGCTCGATGCCGAAGGCGGCAAGCACTTCGTCGTCGAGGCCTTCCTTGTGGTAGGCCATCGGCACGTCATAGATATTGGCGACGTCGAGCGCCTGGATGACGGCGGACGGGCGCACATTGCAGAACAGCGAGAGCTTGCGGCGTTCGGCCTCCGGGATTTCGCGATCGGCGCGCACCAGCAGGATATCGGGATGAATGCCGAGCGCCTGGAGTTCCTTCACCGAGTGCTGGGTCGGCTTGGTCTTCAGTTCGCCGGCCGCCGGAATATAGGGCATCAGCGTCAGATGCACATAGACCGCGGTGCCGCGCGGCAGGTCGTTGCCAAGCTGGCGGATCGCCTCCATGAAGGGCATCGCCTCGATGTCGCCGACCGTGCCGCCGATCTCGCAGATGACGAAATCGTAGTCCTTGTTCCCCTCGGTGACGAAATCCTTGATCTCGTTGGTGACGTGCGGGATGACCTGCACCGTCGCGCCGAGATAGTCGCCGCGCCGTTCCTTGTCGATGATGTTCTTGTAGATGCGGCCGGTGGTGATGTTGTCGGTCTTGGTTGCCGAACGCCCGGTGAAGCGCTCGTAGTGGCCGAGGTCGAGATCGGTTTCCGCGCCGTCGTCGGTGACGAAGACTTCGCCATGCTGGGTCGGGCTCATCGTGCCCGGATCCACATTCAGATAGGGGTCGAGCTTGCGAAGCCGAACCCGATAACCACGAGCCTGCAGCAAGGCTCCGAGAGCCGCGGCCGCGATTCCTTTTCCGAGAGAGGAAACCACGCCGCCAGTGATGAATACGTATCGCGCCATGGGATTCACCGGATACCTTTTCAAAAACGATTCCACCAGCCCAAAAATTCTTTTCCAGAACTTTCGAAGCCTGAGGCGGGAATCTGAACAAAAGAAAACCGGCAGACCCGAGGGCCTGCCGGCGGTTTATGTCGAAGACCGGTTTACTGTCCCGTCGGGACGCCGGAGGGCTGAGCCGGCGCCGGCGCGGCCGGAGCTGCGGGCGTTGCCGGGGCAGTCGTTGCCGGAGCGGTTGCTGCCGGCGCATCCGTTGAAGGCGCGCTGGCCGCAGGGGCCTGGGCTGCCGGAGCTTGCGCGGCCGGAGCCTGCGGAGCGGGCGCGGCGGCGCCGCTGCTCGGAACGCCGTTGCCGGTCGGCTGGTTGGCCGGAGCCTGTGCGCCGCCGAGCGAATCGAGAATGCCGTTGCCCTGGCCGCTCGTGGCCGGGATGCGGTCGAGAATATCGCCCGGACGGCCCTCGTAACGCGTCAGTATGCCGAGGCCGAGCGACGTCAGGAAGAACAGCGTGGCAAGGATCGCGGTCGTGCGCGTCAGCGCATTGGCCGTGCCGCGGGCCGACATGAAGCCCGAACCGCCGCCGATGCCGAGGCCGCCGCCTTCCGAGCGCTGGATGAGCACGACGCCGACAAGGGCGAGCACGATCATGAGATGGATGACAATCAATACTGTCTGCATGGGTCCAGTCCTGCCCGCCGGAAGACGGACATAATTAAAAATTCTGGCGGCTCTTTACATGAGGCGTTCATCTATTCCAAGCCCTTCGGCCGAGAATACGACCCGGATTGAACGAATAACCCGGGAATAAACAACGCCTCAGGCGAGCAGCGCCTCGTAGGCCCGGTAGATGGCGAGGAAGTCGGCGGCTTTCAAGCTCGCCCCGCCGATTAGCGCGCCGTCGACATTGGCAATGCCCATCAGTTCGCCGGCATTGGCCGGCTTGACCGAGCCGCCATAGAGAAGGCGCATCTTGCGGCCCTGGTCGCCGAAGCGCGCCGCCATTTCGGCGCGCATGAAGGCATGCGCCTTTTCCACGTCGCCCGATGTCGGCGTCACACCGGTACCGATCGCCCAGATCGGCTCATAGGCGATAACCGTATTTTCGGCGGTTGCGCCATCCGGAACGGAGGCCGAAAGCTGGCGCTTGATGATGTCGAGCGCCTGACCCGCGCGGCGTTCGTCCGCCGTCTCGCCGATGCAGATGATCGCGGTCAGCCCGGCGGCAAAGGCGGCCTCCGCCTTGGCGCGCACCAGATGGTCTGTTTCGGCGTGGTCGGTGCGGCGCTCGGAATGGCCGACGATCACATAGGTGCCGAAACTGTCGGCGATCATTTCGGCCGAGATGTCGCCGGTATGTGCCCCGGACGCCTTCTGATGGCAGTCCTGCGCGCCGATTGAAAGCGGGCTGTCGGTGCAAAGCGCGGTCGCCACATAGAGCAGCGTCGCAGGTGGGCAGATCAGTGCCTCGACCTTATCGGCGAGCGGCGGGCGAACACCCTCGGCGATCGCCTTGATCTGATCCAGAGAGGCACGGGTGCCGTTCATTTTCCAATTTCCCGCCACGAGCGGGCGCACGTCAGGTGTCATGCCGGCCTTCCCTAAATCTGCTTATGCCTGCGGCCATATCAAAAGCTTGCGGCAAAGAAAAGCATCATGCCCTTGACGTAAGGGGAATCTCGGCGATCCCAGGCAAATTTTGCCGAAAATCCGCCGCTAAGCCGCAAGAATCCAGTTCAACACCCTGCGCCAGTCGATCATCCGGATCGGCGTTCCGTGATTGCCGGTCTGAAACAGCGTGAAGTGCGTCGGATATTTTGCCTTGTGCAGTCTTTCGAACAGCGCCTGCTGGTCGTTGGCGGCATAGACCGGATCGCGGCTGCCATGCGCGAACCATAGCGGCAGTTTCGCCCGGTAGAAGGCGCTTCTGGTGAAATCGGGATCGGTAACCCCGCTCATGACAAGCATGCCCTTCAGCCGCTTGACGCTGCCCTCGTCGCGGGCAATGCCCCAGCAGACCTGGCTGCCCATCGAGGCGCAGGACAGGATGACCGGCCGGCCGGGCGATTGGGCGCTGGCATAGCGGATGAGGCCGGCGATGGCGGCAACGCCGTTGCTGTCGAAGCTCTTCACCGTCGGCGAATAGTAAACGCCGCCATTGCCGGCGGCGAGGTTCTTCAGCCGGTTGAAATTGCCGCCGAAGCTGTAGTCGTTGGCCCCGAGCCGGCGGTCGCCGTCGCGGCCGTGGATGAAAATCACCGTGAAAGCGGCATTTTTCGCCGGTCCCACCCTGGTGACATCGAGGCTGATGCCGTCAAGGGAGAGCGTTTCGTCCGCCTGGGCCTTGCGGATGCCGAGCGCCACATATTTCTGCTGCACCCGCTTCTGCGGGATCTGGTCGCGGCCGTTGATATCGCGCATCTCATCGTAGTCGATGACCTCGAAGGCACCATCGTCGCCAGTCTGCAGGACGGTCTGCTTCGAGAACAGATCGTCCTTGAAAGGCCCCAGCGGGCCGGCCGCCTGCGCCGGCCCGCCTGATAACAGCACCACCCCGGACAGGAAAAACGCCGCAATTGCTGATATAACGGTGCAATCACTTGTGGACATTCGCATGCGGATGGTTTCCTGAAGCCTGCCGCCGCTTGCCATTCCGCGCCCGGCAACGCAAATCATGTGTCAAACTCCGCCAGAATTGGCGGTGTCGCGTATAGAGGTGCTTTCTGGCAGAATCTGCCCGATTCGCAAACGTGACATGAAATGCGGTGATTTTGGGTCGGCGGCGGATGCAAGCCCAAGACAGGATGAAGATCTGAACGGCTCCATGGACGACAGCAACGACCTTTTTTCCGGACTGCCCCTTTCTGAAAAACGCGAGGAGGCACAGAAGCCCGTAGCGCCGGCCGAGCGGCCAGCGGCCGCAGCGGCCATCGCCGCGACGCCGCCCTCCGCCTCTGCACGCCCGGCGCCCGCCGGATCGAATTCGGACGAATACGGCGCCTCGTCGATCCGCGTCCTCGAGGGCCTCGAGCCGGTGCGCATGCGCCCGGGCATGTATATCGGCGGCACCGACGAAAAGGCGCTGCATCATCTCTTTGCCGAAGTCATCGACAATGCGATGGACGAGGCGGTCGCCGGACACGCCAATTTCATCGAAGTGCATCTCGATCTGCAGGGATATCTCACCGTCACCGATAACGGCCGCGGCATTCCCGTCGAGAACCATCCGCAGGTTCCGGGCAAATCGACGCTCGAAGTCATCATGACCAAGCTGCATGCCGGCGGCAAGTTCGACGGCAAGGCCTATGAGACATCGGGCGGTCTGCACGGCGTCGGCGTCTCGGTCGTCAACGCGCTGTCCGACTTCCTCGAGGTCGAGGTGGCGCGCAACCGCAAGCTCTACCGCCAGCGCTTCTCCCGCGGCCTGCCGCAGGGCGGGCTCGAGGAATTGGGCGACGTCCACAATCGCCGCGGCACCCGCGTGCGCTTCCATCCCGACGTCCAGATCTTCGGCGAGCATATGAAGTTCGACGCCGCCCGCGTCTTTCGCATGGCGCGCTCCAAGGCTTACCTCTTCGGTGGCGTCGAGATCCGCTGGAGCTGCGAGCCCGGCGTTCTGCCGGAAGGGTCCGAGGTGCCTGATAAGGCCACCTTCCATTTCCCCGGCGGCCTCAAGGACTATCTCCAGGCGACGATGGGCAAGGAGTTCACCGTCACCCGCGAGATCTTCGCCGGCAAGACCGAGAAGGCCAGCGGTCACGGCTCGATGGAATGGGCGATCACCTGGTATGGTGGCGATCCGCAGGTGCATTCCTATTGCAACACCATTCCGACCCCGGAAGGCGGCACGCACGAGGCAGGCTTGCGCATCGCGCTGACCAAGGGGCTGAAGGCCTATGCCGAACTGACGCAGAACAAGCGTGCCGCGCAGATCACCACCGACGACGTGATGATCTCGGCCGTTGGCATGCTGTCGGTCTTCATCCGCGAGCCGGAATTCGTCGGCCAGACCAAGGACAAGCTGGCCACCGTCGAGGCCCAGCGCATCGTCGAGAATGCGCTGCGCGACCCCTTCGACCACTATCTCGCCGACAATCCGAACGAAGCGGCCAAGCTGCTCGACTGGGTGATCGAGCGCGCCGAGGAGCGCCTGCGCCGCCGCAAGGAAAAGGAAGTCAACCGCAAGACGGCGGTGCGCAAGCTGCGCCTGCCCGGTAAGCTCGCCGACTGCTCGCAGAATACCGCCGAAGGCGCCGAGCTCTTCATCGTCGAGGGCGATTCGGCAGGTGGCTCAGCCAAGCAGGCGCGCAACCGCGCCAATCAGGCGATCCTGCCACTGCGCGGCAAGATCCTCAACGTCGCCAGCGCCGGCCGCGAGAAGTTGGGCGCCAACCAGCAGCTCGCCGATCTCATCCAGGCGCTCGGCTGCGGCACGCGCTCGAAATACCGTCAGGAAGACCTGCGCTACGAGCGCATCATCGTCATGACCGATGCCGACGTCGACGGCGCCCACATCGCTTCGCTGCTCATCACCTTCTTCTATCAGGAGATGCCGGAGCTGGTGCGCGGCGGTCACCTTTTCCTTGCCGTTCCGCCACTCTACAAGATCACGCAAGGGGCGAAATCCGCCTATGCCCGCGATGACAATCATCGCGCCGAACTGATGCAGACGGAATTCAAGGGCAAGGCCAAGGTCGAGATCAGCCGCTTCAAAGGTCTCGGCGAGATGATGCCCGCCCAGCTCAAGGAAACCACCATGGACCCGTCCAAGCGCACCCTGCTCCGGGTGCTGATCGACGAGGTGGATTTCGAAGGCACACGCAGCGCCGTCGACGATCTGATGGGCACCAAGCCCGAAGCCCGCTTCCGCTTCATTCAGGAACGCGCCGCCTTCGCCGAAAACCTGGACATCTAGACAGGACTCAGGCGCGCCGAACAGTTCGACAGGCCATCGGCGCGCTGCGTTTTAGCATTTGCGATTTCACGGAACTGACGAAGAACCGTAACAACTCCGTCAAACAACCGGCGCATGAAGCGGTCGGCGCGCGCCCTCCCCGGGGAGGAATGCCGGCGTCCGTTCGAACCTTTTCAACCCTTGCCGGATATTTGCCATGACCAAGCGTTTTCTCGCGACTGCCGCTTTCGTTCTCCTGTCCAGCACCGTGACTGTCAGGGCCAGCGATATCGGCGCCACCTTCGAGACCGCCTGCCCCTTCGGCGATTGCGCCGCCGGCATTTCGCTCTCCTATCTCGGTGAATTCGTCATTCCGACGGGCCAGATGGAAAACGGCGTCGAATTCGGCGGCATTTCCGGTCTCGATTTCGATGCCGCCACCGGCCACTATCTCGCCATAAGCGACGATCGCTCGGACAAGGCCCCGGCCCGCTTCTATGAACTCGACATCGATGTCGATGCGTCGGGCCTCAAGGGTGTTTCCGTCGTCAAGCACGTGACGCTGAAGGACAAGAACGGCGAGCCTTTCGCGGCAAAGACCGTCGATCCGGAATCGATCCGCTTCGGCAAGGACGGCATCTATTGGGGCAGCGAAGGCGACGCCAAGGTGCTGCTGCCGCCCTTCATCCGCGTCGCTGCGCCGGACGGTACTTTCCTGCGCGAATTCAAGCTGCCGGAAGGCTTTGCACCGACCATCGACAAGTCGACTGGCATCCGTGACAATCTCGCCTTTGAGGATCTCGCCGTCGCGCCCTCGGGCGACGTTTTCGTCGGCGCCGAAGCCGCCCTCTACCAGGACGGTCCCAAGCCGTCGCTGATCACGGGCAGCCTGTCGCGCATCATCCGCTATGACGGCGCGACCGGCGAGCCGAAGGCGCAATATGTCTACCCGGTCTCGCCGATTCCGCAGGCCGCCGCCAAGCCCGACGGCGGCAACGACAACGGCATGTCGGAAATGCTCGCTCTCGACGATCACCGCCTGCTCGCCGTCGAGCGAAGCTATGCCGAAGGCGTCGGCAACAACATCAAGATCATGATGATGGATCTCACCGACGCGACCGACATATCCGCCATCGCCTCGCTCGCCAAGAACGACCAGCGCGTCGTCCCGGTTCGCAGGAGCCAGATCCTTGATCTCAGAGCAATCGGCCTTGTCCCCGACAATATCGAGGCCATGTCGCTCGGCAAGGCCAAGGATGGAACCGACGTCCTCATTCTCGGATCGGACAATAATTTCTCCGCCGCGCAGAAGACGCAGTTCTACGCCTTCAAGATTTTGCGTCGTCCGCAACAGTAAGACACCAGCTGTGATGGCTGAATAGCGACGCTTTGTAAACGCTTTCACGGCGCGGACCTTGAAACCGCCGGGTTCATAGCCCATAACCAGAAGACAAGAATAAGAAGAGGCGCGCGTGGGTGTGTTTGACCGTCAGAGAAGCAATCATGAACCGCGATGGCTGGGCTCGTCGGCGCCGACACGCACGCCGCTGATACCCTCCATCTCCGCGGCGCGCTGGCTGCTGGTGCTGATCGTCGCCGCCGGCGTCTATTTCTTCTACGGTTTCCTTGTGCCGGTGCTGGCCGCCCTCGTCATCGGCTTCGCCAGCTGGCCGCTCTACCGCAAGCTTCTTGCCCGTGTCGGCGGCAATACGACGATCGCCGCGACCATCGCCATCATCATGATCGTCACCTTTCTGGTCATCCCGATCGGATTTGCGGCCACCTATACGACGGGCGAAGTGCGCACCTGGCTCGCCTGGGCAATCCACGCCAACCGTTCGGGGGCCTCGACACCTGGCTGGATCGCCGCGTTGCCGTTTGCCGGCCCCTATCTCGACGAGCTTTGGACAAAATATATCGGCAGCCCGGGCGCCCTTGGTGAGCTCATTCAGGCGGTCAGCGGTGCCCATATCGGCAATATCTACCGTGCCGTTCTTGCGGCCGGCGGCGGCGCCTTCCATCTTCTGCTGACGCTGCTCTTCATGCTGATCGCGTTGTTCTTCGTCTATCGCGACGGCTTCTCCTTCTCCAAGCAGATCGACATGCTGGGCGAGCGCATCCTGCCGAACCGTTGGGAACGCATTTCCCGCGTCGTTCCGGCGACAATCAGCTCCACCGTCATGGGCATGACGCTGATTGCGATCGGCGAAGGCATCGTGCTCGGCCTTGCCTATTGGATCGCCGGCGTGCCGTCGCCGGTGACGCTCGGCGTGCTGACGGGCGTGATGGCGCTGATACCGGGCGGTGCGCCGCTCTCGTTCACGCTGGTCTCGATCTATCTCCTGGCGAGCGGCTCGCATGTCGCCGGCGTAGGCCTCTTCGTCTGGGGCACAGTCGAGCTCTTCATCGTCGACAAGACATTGCGGCCGAAGCTCGTCGGCGGCCCGATCAAGCTACCCTTCCTGCCGACCTTCTTCGGCCTCGTCGGCGGCGTCAAGACGATGGGTTTCCTCGGCCTCTTCATCGGCCCGGTGCTGATGGCGCTGATCGTCGCCATCTGGCGCGAATGGATCCACGAGGCCCGCAACGCCGAGACCAGCGAGAGCGGGCCGCAGATCGTGATCGACGAACAGGCCCCGCCGTCCAAGCCGGTTCCCCGCGTCGCCGAAGGCTGAACCGGGTCTCTCGGTGCTATCTTAGCCGCTTTTCCATGAACAGGCTGAGCGGGTCCGGCAGATAGGCGCCGAAGGCCTCAATTTCCCGATATCCGTATTTGCGATAAAGAGCGATCGCCTCGGGCTGATAGATCCCGGTTTCGAGCCGGATCGCCATCAGCCGCTTTTCCCTTGCGACCACCTCCAGAGCGTTCATCAGTCCGCTGGCGATTCTCAGTCCCCTCGCCTGCGGGTCGACGAACATGCGCTTGATCTCTGCCGTAGCGTCGCCGGCCTCCACCAATGCGCAGCATCCGACGATTGCGCCATGGCTGCGCGCGACGAAGAAACTCACTGACGGTTTTTCCAGGAGAGAAAGGTCCACCAGATGGTTGCTCTCGGCCGGATAGAGCGATTGCGCATAGGCATCGGAAAGATCGAGAAGGCGGATGACGCCCTCCTGCCGCGGCGGCTCTTGGGCAATGGTGACGGACATGCTGGCTCCCGATGCTTGCGAGGCGCAATTTTTCCATGAGATGACGAAGAGTTAATGCTCTTGCCTTCATTCGGATGGAATTGCGCCGTCTAAGGCGATGTGAGGTTCAATAGCCAAGGAAGCAGAATATGCAAGCGGTGCTCATCGCGATGACAATTCTCGGTTGCGACGATTCCGTCACCCAGTGCAGCTATGTCGCGACAGTCGACAAGCGTTGGGAAACCATTGCCGCCTGCGATGGCGAGGCCGAGCGCCGGCTGAAGGCCTATGCCAATGTCAGCTATCCCTCGGTGATCGCCGTCTGCGAACCGCCGAAAGCGCTCGCCGCCGCCGAACCGCCGAAGCCGGCGCCCTTGCCGGCGCCCATTCCTGCGTCCGAGCCTGTCGAAGAACCCGTGGGAAAGCTCGCCAGTTTCGCTGAAAATATCGCCGGCCAGGTCCGCGCGCATCTTCCATCGGGCCGTGACGTCAAGGAGACGCTCTCCAAGCCGGTGCATTTCGTATCCTCCAGCTATTCCTGGGTGGTGACACGGATCGCCGATTAAAGCATGTCGCGCAAAAGTGTGCGCGGTTTTGCGGCAACGACATGCGTGAAAACCGAGAGCTAAAGCGCAAGGAGCGAATCTGAAAGATCGCCATGCGCTTTAGGCCGCTGCAAGCGCCGCATAGACGCGGGCTGATTGCCGCTGTTCGGCGACATGCAGCTTCTCCACCATATCGAGCAGTTCGCCGACCGCACCGTGGGCGCCGTCGTGATGGCGGAATTTTTCGAGAAGACGACCGCAGACGGTGCCGAGCACGCTGCCCGGCGCCTTCCGCGCCGCCTCGCGCCACAGAAGCGTCGCCTCCACGAAGATCACGCTGATATCCCTCGGCAGGCCGGCGGATTCATAGAGCGCGCGCACTGCATGCATGCGTCCCGTGGCCAAGATCGAGCGCACGCGGCGCTCGCCGCAGCCTGTCAGATCGACGATCGCTCCGGCGAAGAAGTCCACCTTGCCGCAGCAGAGCGCGTGCATCAGGAAGGACGGCGTCAGACGGCCATTGATTCGCAAATGTACGACGAGGTCGGGTATCTCCCGGGGCGCGATATCGCCGGCAATCGATACGATCGCCGCTTCCGTCGCCTCGCGGCTGATCCGCTGCAGCCGCTGCAGCCCGACCGCCGCCTGAACAAGCGGCAGACCGACCAGGGCATTGCTGACGTGCTGGGTTAGCAGTTGGCGGGCATCGGCCGGAAGATCGCTGCGTTCGAGAAGCAGATTGCGGATATCGCAGCAGTCGCCGAGCCGTTCGGCGATGCGCTTCAACGAAAGACTCGAAATGACAGCGCCCTCGTTCTCGAGCAGGCAGAGCAGCTCCTCTTCATCGCCGACTTCCGCAAGGGCGGCTGAAACCGGCCGCGTCACACGCGCCCTCGCCGCGATCAGCATCCGGGTTGCGCCATTGCCGCGTGCGGCGAGATCGACGAGGTCGGCGTCGCTCAGAAGCGGTGAACAGGTGACGGCATGGCAGGCAATCTCAGGCTGATCGGCGGCAAGCGAAAGGACCAGGCTGCGCGGCGCGTCGGGCGACCAGGCGACCGCCTCGGCAAGCGCAAGCCGCACGCGCGGCGACGGATCGTCGAGCAGAAAGGTCATTGCCATCTCGGCCGCCGTCCGCTCTTCCGCGTTCATCTGAGATTGCAGATAGGCTCGACCGAGTGCGTTCGCGGCCCGGGCCCGATCGCCGGTCTTGGCCGTTTCGATCCAACGAAGGAAAGCTTCTACGATCACGCGACGCCCCAGCACTTGAACGCGATTCCCTCGCGTTCCTTTCATTGCTGCGACCGTAGCGGTAAAAGGTTTAAGATTCGTTCACCATGTTTCTTAAGCCCTTGTATGCCTTCGCGTCAGCCCTCGACCCGCGGCCGGAGCATCTCGAAGACATCGCTGCCCTCGCTGTAATCCATGTAGCCCATGCGGGCCACAGGCCGGGCAATCGACATGTCGAGGCGGCCGTCCCTGACAATCGCCTCGTCGATGCGGATGCCGATGACCTCGCCGAAGACGATGACGTTTTCGGACGGCGCACCCGACAGCGCCTTCGGCTCGATGATCTCGGTAACCCTGCATTCGAGCACCGCGAAAGCCTCGCCGACATAGGGGGCGTCGATAAGTTCGGCCTGTTTCGGCGTCAGTCCGGCGAAGCCGAATTCGCTCGCGCCATAGGGCAGTGCGGCCGAGGAAAGGTTCATCTTTTCGGCAAGCTCGCGGCTGACGAAATTGCAGGTGAAGACGCCGGTCTCGGCGGCGTTGCGCTGGCTGTGTTTGCGACCAGCCGAAGAAAACATCACCAGCTTCGGCCGGTCGGCGACGGCGTTGAAGAAGGAATAGGGCGCGAGATTGATCGAGCCATCCCTGCCCTTGCTGCCGATCCAGCCGATCGGCCGCGGCGAGACGATCGCCTTGAAGGGATCATGCGCCAGCCCATGACGGTTGCTGTCGGTCGTGTAGAACATCAATCCTCTCCACCGATCCAGGTGACGGTGTCGGCAAGCTCCGGCCGCGGCCGCTCGATTGCCGGAAATGTCGTCGAACCGATATGGATGAAGCCCGCCACCTTTTCATCGGATCCGACGCCAAGCAGCGGATAGGCGCGCTCGTCATAGGCGAACCACTCCGTCAGCCAGTTGGCCACGTAGCCATGGGCATTGGCTGACAGGATGACGTTGAGGCAGAGTGCGCCGGCCGACATCAGCTGCTCCCATTCCGGGATCTTGATGTGCGGCCCCGCCCTGCTGACGACGGCGACGACCACAGGCGCACGGGTGAAGCGGGTGCGTTCGACCTGGATCATCTCTTCGGAAAGGTCGGGTTTCGTCTTGAGCGCCAGCGTCAGCAGCGCCTCGCCGAGGCGGACGCGCTCCTGTCCGCGATAGACGATGAAGCGCCAGGGCGCGATCTTGCCGTGATCGGGAACGCGCGAGGCAAGACGCAGGATTTCCTCGATCTCGGCCTTCTCGGGGCCTGGTTCGCACATCTGAAAAGCTGGGATGGAGCGGCGCACGGCGAGGTAGTCAATCAGCTTGATATCGGATTTCATGCGGGAGAAACTTTCATTTTTATGCTGCTGCAAAGCGTGGGTCTTGAATTTGCCATCGCGTTGGTCTTGAAGTGGCCTTTGCGATTTCAGAAGTCAATCGGTTCACGAAACAGATGTTTGGCATTTCGCCTTTTGCACGCCTCGGCCTCGCCATTGCCCTGATGGTAGTGACGCCCTTCGGCGCCGGCGCGCAGGACGCTTTCAAGGACTTCAAGCAGATTGAATCGACGCCGAAGATGCCGAAGCTCAACGCTTTCATCGCGCCCGGCACCGCCCCCGAAGCCGCCAAGCTGCGCGACGTCGCGATGGAAGCCAAGCTGACGGTCGACGGCACGCCTGTCGAGGATGGTCTGTCCTGGTACGTCTTCAGCCCGATCGCCGGAACCGACGGCAAGCTGCCGCTGATCGCCAGCGCGAAGGGCGGACCCGCCGCCTTCCAGCTCGCGCCGGGCGATTATTTCGTCAATGTCTCCTTCGGCCGGGCCGGCGTCACCAAGAAGCTGACGGTGCCGGCCGACGGCCAGGTCGACAAGCAGGTGATGGTGCTTGATGCCGGCGGCCTGCTGCTCAATGCCGTCTCCGGCACCGATTCTCGCATCCGCCCGGATCAGTTGAGTTTCTCGATTTATTCTTCGGAAGTGCGTGACGACGGCGAGCGCGGTCTCGTGGTGGCCGACGTCTCTCCGAACACGGTGGTGCGCCTCAATGCCGGCACCTATCACATCGTTTCCGAATATGGCAGCGTCAATGCCGTCATCCGCGCCGACATCCAGGTCGAGGCCGGGAAACTGACCGAAGCGACGATCCAGCACCGCGCCGCCCAGATCACTTTCAAGCTGGTCTCGGAAGCCGGGGGCGAAGCGATCGCCGACACGGCCTGGTCGATCCTGACGGCAGCCGGCGACAGCGTCGGCGAAAGCGTCAGCGCCTTTCCAACCATGGTGCTTGCCGAAGGCGAATATTCCGCCGTCGCCCGCAACAAGGACAAGATTTACCAGCGGGATTTTAAAGTGGTCGCCGGCAGAAACACCGATGTCGAAGTTCTGATGAAGGACCAGCAGCCGCAGCAGCCGGAAAGTGCGGCCCGCACGGTGCAGCAGGTGCCGGCCGGCACGCCGCCGCCGCCGGGTGTCCAGCCGGCCCCCGAAACGCCTCTGCCCTCCTATGAACAGCTCGTGCCGCAGGGCGGCGACGGCGCCAGCCTCGATTGAACTTACCGCAAGCGGTGCCGTCTCGGCCGCTTCGAGGGCGGCGCCATCGAAAAGACGGCCTTATGGAGGCGGGCGAGCAGATCTTTGCGGTCGCTACCCTTGCTCAACGACTCCCAGCTCAGCATTTCGCCGACATGGGCCGTGATCGTGCGGCCGGACAGCCGGCGGAACTCGTGGATCAGCAGCGACAGACGCAGCGTCATCGATGTCAGGCTCACCAGGTGGAACAGCCGGCCGTTCTGGCCCTCGAAATAGACCGGCCGTACGCTTGCCGCGCCGCCTGGACGAGTTTTGCCGGAAACGGCTTCCACGGCAGGTCCTCGACGCGGCCGAAACCCCTTCTCGCGGTGGCAACGCCGCCGGCCGGAAAGACGATGATGGTCGTGCCTTCCTTGAGCAGCCGCACCGCCTCGTTCCGGCTCTTCATATTCATCGCCAGGGCCTCCCGGGTCTCTTCAAAGGAGATCGGCAACGAATAGGATGCCATCTCCGGCACCTTCAGCAGGTCGTTATGAATGAGTATCTTGAAGGGACGACCGAGCTGTTCGGCAAGCGCCAGGACAGCGATGCCGTCGCCGATGCCGAAAGGGTGGTTGGCGACGATGACGATCGGTTCAGTGGGAACGGGTTCGAGCGGCCAGTGGCCCTTGACGTCGATGGCGACGTCGACGAGATCGAGCGTCCTGGCGAAGACGCGATCGCTCTTGCCGATGATATCGCGGCGCCAGATCTGGTAGAGGGCCGACATAGTGATCGCGGCCCGAAAGCCCGTCGATCGAGCGGATCAGCCACCGCTTCAGCCGCGGGTCTGCGTCATTGGCATAGGATAGTTCTTTGAAGCGCACGCCGGCCCCGGGATGATCCGCTCCCCGTTCGCGACGACAATATTGCGGTTTCATATCAGATTTCCGACAGCGCCGGATGGCGCTGCCGGATAAGGGCGTTTCAGGCCGCCTTGGCTTTTTTTGCTTCGGCCTTACGGCGGATATCAGGCGGTGTCGCCTCGAGCGTCAGGCTCTCGACCGCAGCGTCGAGCCCCATAGAAACCTGGTCCTGGCTGCCGAGGCGGCGGATGTTGACCGTGCGCTCCTCGGCTTCCTTTCTGCCGCAGACGATGATGACAGGAACCTTGGTGACCGAGTGCTCACGGATCTTGTAGTTGATCTTCTCGTTGCGGAAATCAGTCTCTACGTTGAGACCGGCATCGCGCAGCGCCTCGGCCACTTCGAGGCCGTAGGCATCGGCCTCCGAGGTGATCGTCGCAACCACCACCTGCAGCGGTGATACCCAGAGCGGCATATGGCCGGCGAAGTTCTCTATCAGGATGCCGAGGAAGCGTTCCATCGAGCCGCAGATGGCGCGGTGGATCATCACCGGCTGCGTCTTTTCGGAATTGCTGTCGATGTAGAAGGCGCCGAAGCGTTCCGGCAGGTTGAAGTCGACCTGCGTCGTACCGCACTGCCATTCGCGGCCGATCGCATCCTTCAGCGTATATTCGAACTTCGGACCGTAGAAGGCGCCCTCGCCCGGCAGGATGCCGGTTTTGATGCGGCCCTCTGACTGCGCCTCGATTGTCTTCAGCACGTCGGTCATCACGGCTTCGGCACGATCCCAGAGTGCGTCGGAACCGACGCGTTTTTCCGGCCGGGTCGAAAGCTTGACGACGATTTCCTTGAAGCCGAAGTCCTCGTAGACCGACAGGATAAGATCGTTGATCTTCAGGCATTCGGCGGCCATCTGCTCGTCGGTGCAGAAGATATGCGCGTCGTCCTGCGTAAAGCCGCGCACGCGCATCAGCCCATGCAGCGCGCCCGACGGCTCGTAGCGATGCACCAGGCCGAATTCCGCAAGCCGGATCGGCAGTTCACGATAGGATTTCAGGCCATGCTTGAAGATCTGCACGTGCCCCGGGCAGTTCATCGGCTTCAGCGCGAAGACGCGGTTGTCGGCTTCCTTGTCTTCGGGATGCGTCATCGCATGCGCCGATTTCACGGCGAACATGTTTTCCTGATACCAGCCCCAGTGACCCGAGGTTTCCCAGAGCGACGTGTCGAGCACCTGCGGCGCGTTGACTTCCTGGTAGTCAGCCGCCAGGCGACGGCGCATATAGGCGACGAGCGTCTGGAAGATGCGCCAGCCCTTGCCGTGCCAGAAGACGACGCCCGGACCTTCCTCCTGGAAATGGAACAGATCCATCTCGCGGCCGAGCTTGCGATGATCGCGCTTCTCGGCTTCGGCCAGCATATGCAGGTAATTGTCGAGATCGGCCTGGTCAGCCCATGCCGTGCCGTAGATGCGCGACAGCATGGCGTTGTTGCTGTCGCCGCGCCAATAGGCGCCGGCAACCTTCATCAGCTTGAAGGCGGTGCCGACCTGGCCGGTGGAGGCCATGTGCGGGCCGCGGCAAAGGTCGAACCAGTCGCCCTGATGATAAATCTTCAGATCCTGCCCTTCCGGAATCGCATCGACGAGCTCGACCTTGTACTGTTCGCCCTTGGCGGCAAAAACTTCCTTCGCCTTGTCGCGCGACCAGATCTGCTTGGTGAAGGGCGCGTTGCGGGCGATGATCTCCTTCATCTTCTTTTCGATCTTCGGCAGATCGTCGGGCGTAAACGGTTCGTTCTTGGCGAAGTCGTAATAGAAGCCGTTCTCGATGACCGGGCCGATCGTCACCTGGGTGCCGGGCCAGAGTTCCTGCACGGCCTCGGCCATCACGTGCGCGGCGTCATGACGGATGAGTTCCAGCGCGCGCTGATCTTTGCGGGTGATGATTTCGATCTTGCCGTCCGTGACGGCATCGGAAAGGTCACGCACGGCGCCGTCGATCGCAATGGCGACGGCGCTCTTGGCAAGCGACTTGGAAATGGATTCGGCGACATCCTTGCCGGTTGCGCCAGCCGGGAAGCTGCGCACGGAACCATCGGGAAATGTCAGGGAAACGGATTGGGACATTGAAATTCTCCTTGTCCAGTCCCGCCAACGAATGCGGGTGGTTGCAACGACAGCGCCTCCGTCCTTGGATGCGCTGCCGCCTGATACTCAGATTTCCCTCGGGAGTAAAGAAGGAGCGGCCTACATGATCATTTGCGCGAGACCGCAGACCGTGTTCCAGTTGCGCATCGTGCCGATGCCTATCCGCTTGGTCGTCAGTGCCGAAAGCAGCTTGGATTGGCTCGGCTTGCCTGCGAAATCGATCCAGAGGTCGCCGCCGACGATGGCGATGCGCTGGCCTTCCGTCATCAGCGGCTTCAAAGCCTCGACCTTCTCAGGGTCGACCGGCAGGCGCATCACCCGGACGATCACTTGATCGCCGCTGCCGTCCCTGAACGGATTGGTGCTGCAGAGCGCCATCCAGGTGCAGTCGCTCCGCACGATGATATCGACATGTTTGCCGAACTTCTCTTCGAAGCCCTCCTCCAGCGCGGCCTCGAGCTCATGCGGGCGCATGTCGTCGGCCTCGAAAACGAGATTGCCGGTCGAAACCAGCGTGCGCGGCTCGCGATAGCCAAGCTCTTTGGCAAGCGCGCGCAGGTCTTCCATGATCACTCGGCGGTCCGGCGTCAGGACGATGCTGTGCAGGAGGGCAATGAAGGTGCTCATGGCCGCCAGGAATCCTCCGTTATCCCAGGTGAGAAACCACAGTCACCGAATGGTGACCGCACCTCGCCCGTCGTCGCTGCCGGCTCTCCGCCACGCTCGCATTTTCGCCTGGTATCGCCATGGCGTTCACCCTCTTTTCCGTCCGAGGGAGAGATACCGCCAGGGGGTCCACCAGCGGAAGCCGTCGCCGAGCGCCTCGGGCACCGGGTCGAGGCCGCTGGTGCCGCCCGGGCCGCAGCGGCTGACGCGAAACAGCGTCATCCAGCCGCCGGCCCATAATCCGTGCCGGGCGATCGACTCATAGCCGTATTCGGAGCAGGTCGGGATATGGCGGCAGGAACTGCCGATAAAGCCGGAAAGCGTCAACTGATAGAGGCGGATCAGCCCCATGCCGAGCAGGCGGTCGGGGGTGTTGCGGAACGGGCCGGTATAATTGCGGGAATAGCGCGCAGGTCTTTCGCGCGGCTGGCTCGATCCGGCCGCGCCGCCATCGTCCTCATCGTCAGCCTGCCGAACGCAGAACTCGCACATCGCGCTTACGCCTCGATCACTTCCGCCCGTTTCGCCTCGATCTGCCCGATCGCATCGACGACCGCATCGAAGGTCAGCATTGTCGAAGCATGTCGTGCTTTGTAGTCCCGCACGGGCAACAGGTAGCGCATGTCTTCGAACCGTCCGGTGGGCCCAGCCCCATCCGCCTTCAACATGGCCAGCATGTCGAGACGCGCCTGCCGCAATTCGCCCGATGTGGCGCCGACGACATGACGGGCCATGATTGAGGACGATGCCTGGCCGAGTGCGCAGGCCTTCACGTCATGCGAAAAAGCGGTTACGACTTCGCCGTCCATCTTCAGCCAGATCCGGACCTTGGAACCGCATAGCTTGGAGTGCGCCTGGGCGGTCGCATCAGCGTCCACCAGCGTGCCGGTCAACGGAATATTGCCGGCGAATTCGAGGATTTTGCTGTTGTAGATGTCATCCATGCTGGGTTTCCGCTCCAAAATCACTGCGGATCGGCCTTAATGGCGCTGTTATTGTTATTGAAACAAAAAACACACCGTGTCGCCTGAGCATACTTACATACCATGGCCGTCTTCCTATATGTATGTCGTTCGAAGGCCATCAAAATGCAATGGCCTTGTGTAAGTTTGATTGGGAAACCGTGCCGGATGGGCTTGAATTGCCCTGAAAGCCCCGGAGCCTGCCAAAGGTGCATGAATTCCCGCATGGGACTGACCAGTGGCAATTCCGAAAGATGGGTTCGCACTGCGGACCAGGAGACCATTGATCATGGACGCCATCGTAAAGAACTTTCCGCAGCCGAACCGCGACTCGGACCGCCCGTCTCAGCAGGAGGCGGAGGAAGCCGTGCGCGTTTTGCTGCGCTGGGCCGGTGACGATCCGACGCGCGAAGGCCTCATCGAGACGCCCGCCCGTGTCGCCAAGGCCTATCGCGAGCTTTTCGCCGGTTACGACATGGCGCCGGAGGACGTGCTCGGCCGGACCTTCGAAGAGGTCGCAGGCTACGACGACATGGTCCTGGTCAAGGACATTCCCTTCTACTCGCATTGCGAACATCACATGGTCCCGATCATCGGCAAGGCCCATGTCGCCTATATGCCGGATGGACGCGTGCTCGGCCTGTCGAAGATTGCCCGTGTCGTCGAGATTTATGGCCGCCGCCTGCAGACGCAGGAAACGATGACCGCCCAGATCGCCCGCGCCATCGACGATACGCTGCAGCCGCGCGGCGTTGCCGTGATGATCGAGGCCGAACATATGTGCATGGCGATGCGCGGCGTTCAGAAGCAGGGTTCGACCACGTTGACGACCACGTTTACGGGAACCTTCAAGACGGAACCGGCCGATCAGGCCCGTTTCATGAGCATGGTGCGGAGCCGCTGATACCGGCTCCCGCAGGAGGGCCGCGATGAGTCACCTGATCTTCAATCAACCATCCGAGGACAAGTCGGCCTTGGAAGACGCCGGCGATTTCACGCCGCGTTTCGACGACCGCGGCCTGATCACCGCGATCGTAACCGACGTCGGCGATGGCGAACTGCTGATGGTGGCGCATATGAATGCGCAGGCGCTGGCCTTGACCATCCAAACAGGCACGGCCCATTATTTCAGCCGCTCGCGCGGCAAGATCTGGAAGAAGGGCGAGACCTCCGGCAACCTTCAGACGGTGAAGGAAATTCGCACCGATTGCGATCAGGACGCCATCTGGCTGAAGGTCGAGGTCGCCGGTCATGACGCCACCTGCCACACCGGCCGCCGCTCCTGCTTCTATCGGACGGTGACACTGCGCGAAGGAAAGCCGATGCTCGACATCGTCGACGACGAGCGTCATTTCGATCCGCAGGACATCTACGGAAAATAGGTCGAACTTCCCGGCATTTGCCCCTTATTGTGCCAGAAACCGCTTCTATATACCATTTGGCAATTGATCGGGCACACTATCGCACCACACGTGTTCTGCTGGGAGGGGAGAGCGCAATGCTGAACTGGAGTCTGCATCGTCAAAGCGCTGAAGGCGAAGGTTCCGGTTCCGGCATGTCGACGATCCTCGAGACAATCCCTGCCCCTGCGCCTGCCAAGAAAATCAAGATCGCGCTCGCGCTTGGCGGCGGCGCGGCCCGCGGCTGGGCCCATATCGGCGTATTGCGCGCCCTTGACGAAGCCGCGGTCGAAATCGGCATGATTGCCGGCACGTCGATCGGCGCCCTGGTCGGCGGCTGCTATCTTGCCGGCAAACTCGATGAACTCGAAACCTTCGCACGCTCGCTGACCATGCGCCGGATCGCAAGCCTGCTCGATCTGACCATCGGCGGCAGCGGCCTGTTCGGCGGTATGCGGCTGACCAAGCGCATGCAGGAGCATCTCGAAGGCCTAAATGTCGAGGATCTGGACCGGCCTTTCGTCGCGGTCGCAGCCGAGGTCAATACCGGCCATGAGGTCTGGATCGCCAACGGTTCGCTGATCACGGCGCTGCGCGCTTCCTATGCCCTGCCCGGCATCTTCGAACCGGTGCGCAGCAATCAGCGCACGCTCGTCGACGGCGCGCTGGTCAACCCGGTTCCCGTCTCCGTCTGCCGCGCCTATGAGCAGCCGCTGGTCGTCGCGGTCAATCTCAATTACGATCTCTACGGCCGCTCGGCCGTCGTCCGGCACAATGCCAGCCTTTCTCCGCAGGAGGTGCAGAAACAGGAAGAGGCGCCCTATGCCCGCCTCGGCATGACCGGCGTCATGGTGCAGGCCTTCAACATCATCCAGGACAGGATTGCCCGCGCCCGCCTTGCCGGCGACCCCCCCGACATTTCGCTGCAGCCGCGCCTCAGCTATATCGGCCTTTCCGAATTCCACCGGGCCGGCGAGGCGATCGAGCGCGGTTACGAGGAAGCCAGAGCCCGGCTCCCCGAGATCAAGCGCATGCAGGAAATCTACGCCAGCCCGCCATAAGGCGTCGCCCCTGCGACAGGCGCTGCGGTCGACGGGATCTGAACCACAAAGCGAAGCTCAGCCGGCAATATAGGCCTTGATGTCCTCGGCCTCGCGTTCGACTTCGGCGATCCGCGATTTCACCACGTCGCCGATCGAGATGATGCCGGCAAGCTTGCCGTTGCTTTCCACCGGGACGTGGCGGAAACGGCGGCTGGTCATCAGTTCCATCAGTTCGTTGACCGTCGTCTCCTCATGGCAGCGATAGACCTTTGCTGTCATGACCTTGGCAAGCGGCTGGTCGAGACCCTCCTTGCCGTGCTTGGCGATCGCATGCACGAGATCGCGCTCGGTGAACATGCCAGAAATCCGATTCTCCATGCCGACGACGACGATGGCGCCGATCTTCTTCTTGCTGAGGATGACCGCAGCCTCGGCGACGGTGGTGTTCGGCCCGGCGGTAACGACGTCCCTGCCCTTCAGGTCGAGGATTGCTTTGACTGAACTGGTCATTCGAACCTCCTATGTCGAAACTGTAACGCTTGTCACAGTATCCGTGGCGGTTTCTCCCCCCAAACGCGGATGGTTGGATGGTGCACTGCCCCGCTCAGGATTGCAACACATCCTTCTCCGCTTCGGCTGGTTCGATCGGCGCCTGCGGCGCCGCTCGGTCGAACAGCGAAAATAAAAAGAAGCCGAAGACGAAGCCGCCGATATGCGCGTCCCAGGCAATCTCCTGATCGCTGTCGCCGACGAGCGGGATGCCGACGGCGATCAGGGCGTTGCCGACGAGCCAGAGCAGCATGAAAAAGACGACGGTCCGGCTCTTCAGCGCCCCGGTGATGGAAAGCCGCGCATTGAGATGCGCCGCCAGCATCGGACGTCGCTCAGCCGGAAAGGCGAACCGGCAGGCGGCTCCCATCAGCCCGGAAATGACGCCGGAGGCGCCGATCAGCAGCGACACGTCTCCCCAGTTGAGAACCGCGTGGAGAGCGGCGGAGGCGGCTGCGGAAAACAGCCAGAAGAACACGAATCGCAGCGTCCCGATGCGACGCACGACCGGCGCGCCGAAGGCCATCAGCCAGAAGGCGTTGAAGACGATGTGCTGGACGCTGCCGTGCAGCAGCGAATAGGTGACCGGCGTCCAGAACAGCTCGAAACCCTGATGCGACAGCGGAATCACGTAGCGTGCGGGAACGAAGCCAAAGGTGAAGAGCAGCCAGCTGACAGCATCGTCGGACAGGACGAGCGCCTGCGCCGCATAGATGACGATCAGCAGGCAAAGGCTGAAGAACAGCGCCGGCGGAAGGTTGAAGACCGGTACGCGCGGGGGCCGCGCCGGCGGTTCGACCTCGGAAGATTCGGGCGCCTTCTGCGGCTCGCCCGTTTGCTCATTCATCTGTGTTCGCCTCGTTGTGGCCCCAGCCATACAGGAGCGATGGCCAAAAAAAAAGCCGCCCGGAATGTCGGGCGGCGTACCGGGAACCCTGAGGAAAGATCTCGGCCCGGGCAGGTTGTGCAGAACTTCGAAAGTCGAAGCGAAGACGCGACAGTGTCATGGCAGGCGCCACACCTCAACCGAAACCCTTTCTTAACCTTAACGGCCGGGATTTGGCATGAAATCCGCAAGGTAGAAGTTGTCCGGGCAATGAGTGCCCGAAAATGATCCGGAATGGGACAGGTTGGTGTGAAATGCGTGTGCAAACGACCATCGAAATTTTTGACTATTGGAACCGTATCCGCGGCGCAGCCGGTGCGCCGCTGAAGTCCCAGGTCGAACCGTCTGCCGTACCCCATCTACTGCAAAGTCTCTTCATCCTCGAGGCGCGCGAGGACGGAGACATCGTTTTCCGGCTCGCCGGCACCCGCATCTGCGATCTCTTTGGGCGGGATCTGCGCGGCGAACGTTTCTCATCGCTCTGGGCGCATGGCCAGCACGCGGATATCGAACGCACCGCGATAGGTGTCATGGATCACGCCATGCCGGCCCTGTTCAATGCCACCGGCTACAGCACCGTCGGGCACCAGGCCTCCTTCGAGATCATCATGATGCCGCTGCGCTCGTCGCACGGCGCTTGCGACCGGGTGCTCGGCGCGATCGCGCCGGTGGCGGCTGCAAGCTGGCTGGAGATCGTGCCGCTGGAATTGCTGGCGCTCGACCGCAGCCGTCTGCTGCCCGAAAAGTTCAGCAAGGTCGCGCCGGCCGAACTGCGCCCGATCAACGAAAGCGTCGCCGGAAAGAGCATCGGCTTCGGCCAGGCCATGCGCCGCGTGGTGTCGCAGCTGCTGACTGGTGAGGCGCGCTGAGCGTCTCGTTTCGGGACAGCGGCCATACTCGTTTTTGGTTATGTCGGCAGGCGCCGAGACAACCTTCTGTTAATGGATTGGGGGTAAAGATTGGCCTCTGAGATTTTCATGAAGAAGCCTTTTGATGCACTCGTTCCAGCCAGCACAGACGCAACGACCTGCGCCGCGCCCTGAACAAGGCGTTTTCCAGCGCGTGCCGATCAATATGCAGGGCCGGCTGATGCTTGCAAACTACGAGGAGTTTGAATGCATGGTGATCGACATGTCGCCCGGCGATATGTACGTCACCTGCTCCGGCCGGCCGCGCGCCAACGAACGCGTCGTCGCCTATATCGACCATCTCGGGCGCGTCGAAGGTTATGTCCAGACGCTCGACGGCCGCGGCTTCACCATGTCGATCAATGCCACCGAGCGCAAGCGCGAGAAGCTCGCCGCCCAGCTCACCTGGCTTGCCAACAAGCACGAGCTCGGCCTGCCGGAAGATCGCCGCCACGACCGTCTGACGCCGCGCGACGTCAAGACCGAACTGACACTCGATGACGGCACGCGATATGCCTGCCGCATCATGGATCTTTCGCTCTCCGGAGCGGCCGTCGACGTCGAGATGCGTCCTTCCATCGGAACGGCGGTGCGTCTCGGCAATATGCGCGGCCGCGTCGTGCGCCATTTCGTCGAAGGCGTGGCGATCGAATTCCTGTCGATCCAGTCCCGCGAGACGCTGCGGGAATTCCTCTAACAGCTGCTGCGAAGCGCGCTGCCCCGCCGGTGATTTCCGCGGCGGCTGCATTTTCGCCAGACATCCGCCGAGGCTGTTGCCAGCGCCCGGCGCTCACCCGGTCAGGTCGCGTCGAGAACACCTGGATCTGACCGCAACAAATCTGCAAGCGGCAACAAATCCGGCTTGGGAAAGCAAGCGCCCTGTCGCAAGTTGTTCCCACCAGTAGATGCCTAAGCTTATGAGTGGAACAACCTGCGACACCGACCAGCCGGGAGCAGGTCGCGCATAATTCAGCAACGATTTTGCGCGCGGCATCGCGGCCACTTTCCTTCGCTATCGAGATAAAGGATAAGGTCCTCCCCGACCGCAGAGGCACCGATGTCAGCTCTCTATCCGAAAATCGAACCCTATGATCATGGTCTGCTCGACACGGGCGACGGCAACCTGATCTATTGGGAGACCTGCGGCAATCCGAACGGGTGGCCGGCACTGGTGCTGCATGGCGGGCCGGGCTCCGGCTGTTCGACTGACGCCCGACGCCAGTTCGATCCGGAGGCCTATCGGATCGTCCTTTTCGACCAGCGCAATTGCGGCCGAAGCCTGCCGAGTGCGGCCGATCCCACGACCGACCTCTCCCTGAATACGACCTGGCATCTCGTGGCTGATATCGAGAAGCTGCGGCTCGTCCTCGACATCGACAGCTGGCTGCTTTTCGGCAACTCCTGGGGCTCGACGCTGGCGCTCGCCTATGCCGAAACGCATCCGCAGCGAGTCGCCGCGATCGTCCTGTCGGGCGTCACCACCACGCGGCGCTCGGAAATCGACTGGCTCTGTCGCGGCATGGCGCCGCTCTTTCCGGAAGAATGGCATCGTTTCCGTCAGGGGATTCCTTCCAGCATGCAGGGGCTGGATGAGGATATGGCTGGAGCCTATCACCGTCTCCTCAACGATCCGGACCCGCAGACGCGTCTGAAGGCGGCGCGCGACTGGCATGACTGGGAGGCAGCCTCGATCCTGCTCGCCGATCCGGACGGACTGCCGCGCCGCTGGGCCGACCCGGTCTACGTTCTGACGCGCGCCCGCATCATCACCCATTATTTCCTCAACGGTGCCTGGCTGGAGGACGGCGTGCTCTTGAGGAACGCCGCGCAGCTTGCCGGCATTCCAGGCATCCTGTTGCAGGGACGGTTCGACATCGAGGCACCACTTGTCACCGCCTGGGAACTGGCGCGCGCTTGGCCCGAAAGTGAACTCAGGATTCTCCCGTACGCTGCCCATTCCACCGCAAATCCTGGTATGAGCGCAGCAATCGTCGCCGCCACCGACCGGTTTCGCAATTTCCCTCAAAAATAATTTTTCCTTTTGAGTCGCCGAGGGCGGCAGTTTTCCGGTCATCGGCCGGACAATTCCCGTCAATCCGGGCCGTTCCGTCCGACGACCGCATGCCGCCGGCAAGGACGGCTTCCCCGCAGGAGTTTACCGACTCAGGGCAAACCTTAATGGCCGGACGGCAGCGCAGCCTTTTCGAGCGCGAAAGCCTTGCTGCGCTAATTACAATTTTAATCGACTTCGAGACAAATGCGCCTCGAATTTTATGCGCATTCGAGTTTGTTTTTAGCCAAGTTTTATCGGCATTTGATTCAACTAAGCCTTTAATTCTATTACGCAATTTTGCGCGAGATAAAAACGTCTGTGTCATTGTCGCCTCAACTTAGGGGGGACGGCAATGACGACTGCGAATATCCTGAAAGGCGGCCTTCTGGCCGGTGTCATCGCGATGACCATGGCGGGTTCGGGACAGGCGACCCCAGCAAGCATGGCACTGGCAGGTAATGCCAGCCCGCCGATCGGACACTATGAGTTCTGCAAGGCCAATCCAACGGAATGCGCCTATGCCGGCGGCGACGCCGGACCGGCCATTCTCACCGAGGAGCGCTGGAAGGAAATTCTCAAGGTCAATTACACTGTCAATTCTTCGGTCCAGCCGGAAACGGATGAACAGATCTACGGCGTTGAAGAGCGCTGGGCCTATCCGACCAGCGTCGGTGACTGCGAAGACTATGTCCTGCTGAAGCGCAAGATGCTGATCGAGGACGGCTTTTCGCCATCCGACACGCTGATTACGGTCGTGTTGCAGCCGAACGGCGAAGGCCATGCCGTGCTGACGGTCCGCACCGACCACGGCGACTTCATTCTCGACAACATGCGCAACAAGGTGCTGCTGTGGTCGGACACTGAATACACCTATCTCAAGCGCCAGTCCGCCAATGATCCGGGCCGCTGGTCCAAGCTTCAGGACGGCCGCGCCATCGCGGTCGGTAGCGTCAAGTAGCAGCATAACCCGCCGGCCAAGCCGGCGCTGGTTTCGGCCCGGTCAGTCCCCGCATCCCGTCCCGACCGGTGCCCAAGAGCCGTTCCCGCTGTCCCGGGAACGGCTCTCTCCTTTTTGGAACAAGGGCCATTCCGGTACAGCGGCACCCCGAAAACTTAGCGAATTATTAACCCTGCCGGTCTGATCATGTTGGTGAGACTCATCATCGGCACCGGCGGCTCATGTTCTTCCTGCGGCGGGCCGAAACACGAAGAACCGCCATGAGCCAAGCAGCGCAAAGCACACCGGACGAGCAGCCGCTTTTTTCCATGGGGTTCCTCCTGCGCACGATGGCGGTGATCGCCGTCCTTGCGGTCCTCACTGTCGCCATCTGCATTGCAGGTCGTTGGTTCGGCCGGCACATCTCCCTTGCCGGCAATACCGACAACACAACCGAAATCACGCTGACCATCGGCCGCGACACCGTGAAACTGCCCGAGAATGCCATCCGCTTCCCGAGCCAGCGGCATGAAGGTGCGGCCGAGCGCGTCGATCTCTACCTCGCCTGGCCTGATATGCGGGGTTACGGCAAGGACAACCATCTTCGATTCGACGATGTCGCCCAATCCTCCGGCCTGATCTTCCTGCAGATCGCCCAGAGCACCATGTCGCGCGACATGTCCGGCCGGCTGGAGCCGATCTATTCGCATCTGATCGAAGGGCCGTCCCAGGCTTTTCGCGACGGATTGACGCTGCACCGTCTTCGCGCCGACGCCGGTTATGGCGACGAAGTGCTGCTGACGGCACCTGTCAAGGGCGGACCGGACTACGTCGTGCGCTGCATATTGCCGTCAACCCCAGACAAGGCGGCAAGCGGTGATTGCCAGCGAGATATCAAGGTCGGCAAGGATCTCAGCGTCCTCTACCGCTTCTCCAGCAGCCATCTCGACGATTGGGAACATATTGATGCCGCGATCCGCACCTTTGTAGAGGCGCGTCTTATGAACCGTTCTGCGACAGGTCCTTAAAATGCTTCCGGAAGGCGAGTGAAACGATTCATCATAAACGGATTGGTAACGCTGAATCGGTAATTTCAAAAGACGAGCTGTGCGGCGGGGGGTGTGCGGTTCCTGCCCGATATCTGAAATGCAAGCGAAGAGTGGAATAGTGTCAAGGTCAGTCTCCTCCGTATCATCATTCCGGTCCGGCAGCTTTTTCGCAAAGCTCCTGGCGATCCTTTCGGTGGCTCTCACGGTCGTCCTGGTTGATTCAGTCAATGCGGAAGCGAAGACGGCCAATCCGAAATATGCAGGCATCGTCGTCGACGCCAAGACCGGCAACGTTCTCTACAGCGAGAATGCCGATCGGCTGCAATACCCGGCCTCGCTAACCAAGATGATGACACTCTACATGGTCTTCGAAGCGCTGGAGCAAGGGCGCATCCGTCTCGACACGCCGGTTCCCTTCTCCGCTCATGCCGCTGCCCAGGCACCCACGAAACTTGGCGTGCGCGCCGGCGGCACGATTACCGTGGAACAGGGCATCCTCGGTCTCGTCACTCTGTCTGCGAATGATGCCTCAACCGCCCTCGGCGAACTGCTGGCAGGCAGCGAGGATCGCTTTGCTCAGTTGATGACAGCCAAGGCGCATGCTCTCGGCATGACGCGCACCACCTATCGCAACGCCAACGGCCTGCCGAATACGGCGCAGATGACGACGGCGCGCGACCAGGCCCGCCTCGGCATCGCTCTCCGTCAGCATTTTCCGCAATATTACGGCTATTTTTCCACCCGCGCTTTCAAGTTCGGCAGCCGCACGATCCGCAGTCATAACCGGCTGGTCGGCTCAGTGCGCGGTGTCGACGGAATCAAAACCGGTTACACGCGGGCCGCCGGCTTCAATCTTGTGAGTTCTGTCCAAGTTGACGGCAAGTCGATCGTCAGCGTGGTGCTTGGCGGTACTTCCGGAGCGGCTCGCGACGCCCAGATGCGCAATCTGATCGCCACTTACCTGCCCAAGGCGTCGAGCCGCGGCGGAAACTCGGCGTTGGTGGCTCAAGCAGCCCCTGCCCCGGCGATTATCGAAACGCCCGCTCCGGTTCAGCCGCAGAAGGCCCGGCAGCAGCTCGCCCCGCAGCCGGTCGCCCAGCAGCAGGTCGCAAAGACGATCACCGCAGCGCAGCCGCCGATTTCCGCCGCTGCCGCCGATCTCAGCCTGCCGCACAAGGGACCGCTGCCGGACGCTCGCTATCAGGTGGCCGCAACCGAAGTCGCCTATACCGAAACATCCGCGACGAAGTCCGACAACCCGCTGGTCGCCCAGGCCATGCCGGCACCGACCAAGGTCAAGACCACGAGCTTCAAGCCGCAGGCTCCGGCCGCAGCACCTGCCGAACCGGACAGCGCCGCCGTCGATCACGTCACGACTGCTTCGACCAGCGCCGCCCCGGAAAGCGCCGCGCCGGCGGGCTGGGTCGTACAGGTCGGCGTCTCGCCGAGCCGGCAGATGGCCATGGGCCTTCTGGAGGGCGCCAAGAGCAAGGGCGGCAAGGCGCTGGCCTCGGCAAAGCCCTTCGCCGTCGCCTACGGTACGGGCAACGACCAGGTCTACCGCGCCCGCTTCGGCGGCTTCGACGATCAGCGCGATGCGGTGAACGCCTGCAAGGCCTTGAAGAAGGCCGGCATCAAGTGCTGGGCGGCTGCACAATGAGCTATTCGATGCTGCCTGCAACATGGCCGGCGGCATTGGTAACGGCCGGAATCGGTGTTTGCGTTTCCGGCCACCATTCTTGAACTCGATCAGTAGTGCGTACGGGGAAAACAATGGCGATAAATGAAAATGTTCCGGGAATGCCAGGCGACCGCCGCATCGGGGCCAAGGGGCGCTCAGCCCTGCATCCGCTGCACGAAGCGGCGCTGCGGCTCGCCGAGATGGGCCTGCAGCGGCCGAGAGCGAAATCTGCCAAGACCCGCGATCTCATCAACCTGCTGCTTTGCCACGGCGCTCGCGCCTGGCGCTATTCCCAGCCGGAAGCCCGAATCCATCTGCATGTGACTTCGCCCGACGGCAGCGCCCCGGTGCAATTGCGCCTGCGCTGAGCCGCCTGTGCTGTCGGGAACCGTTGTGTTCGGCGGCAGAGGTTAATGCATCTCGCCCGGAAGTGTGCAGCGATTCCGGGACAACAACATGCATAAAAACAAAGAGCTAAGGCGCGTTGCGCGGATCATATTTGATGCGACGCGCCTAGAGCAGGCCGAGCTCGGTAAGCTCGCGTCGCAGGTCGGCCGGCATTTCGGCGATGCCGGCACCCAGGCTCGTCAGATCGGGCGGCACGTCATCCTGCGCATAGTAGCGCCAGCCCTGGAACGGCCGCTTCGGCTGTACCGCAGTTTCGATGACTTCGGGACCGAGCATCAGGCGGCAGCGTGAAATCCCTTCTGCGTCGGTGAAGGTCTCGATGCCGAGCAGCCGCTGTCTCGCCTGCACCTGCCCCTTGATCACCCAGTAGAGCGAGCCGCCGTCGAGCAACTCCTCCATGCGTTTGGGCACCATGCGGGTCGTATGCACGGAATGCGGCTCGAGCCCGGCGGCAATGGCGCGCAGCGAGCGCTCCGCCACCCATTCGCGCAGATCGTCGATCGAGTCGGCGCCGACGCAGAGTTTGATGAGATGCAATGCCATACCGCCGTTGAAATCCTTTTGGCGGCGAGCGTCAAGCGCCTACGGCATGCCGGGCGAAACTGTGCAGCGGTTTTGCACTTGCTGAAAAGTTGAACCGTTCTAACGCGGTGGCAAACTCAGCATTCGACGACATTGACGGCGAGGCCGCCGGTCGAGGTTTCCTTGTATTTCTCGCTCATGTCGTGGCCGGTCTGGCGCATGGTCTCGATGCAGGCGTCCAGCGGCACGAAGTGCTGGCCGTCGCCCTTGACGGCGAGCGATGCCGCCGTGACGGCCTTGACCGCCCCGAGCGCATTGCGCTCGATGCAGGGAACCTGGACGAGGCCCGCAACCGGATCGCAGGTCATGCCGAGATGATGTTCGAGCGCAATTTCGGCGGCGTTTTCGATCTGCTCGGGCGTGCCGCCCATCACGGCCGCAAGGCCGGCGGCCGCCATCGCCGCGGCCGAGCCGACCTCGCCCTGACAGCCGACCTCGGCGCCCGAGATCGAGGCGTTATGCTTGATGATGCCGCCGATGGCGGCCGCCGTCAGCAAATAATCGCGAATACCGTTCTGGTCCCAGTCCTCGTGAAAATGCTCGTAATAGCGGATCGTCGCCGGAATGACACCGGCCGCCCCGTTGGTCGGCGCGGTGACGACACGGCCGCCGGCCGCATTTTCCTCGTTGACGGCCATCGCATAGACGCTGAGCCAATCGTTGGCGAGCAGCGGATTGACGCGATTGCTGCGCCACTCCTCCTGCAGCTTGTCGTGAATCCTGCGGGCGCGGCGCTTGACGTTGAGGCCGCCCGGCATGACGCCTTCGACCTTGAGACCGCGCTCGATGCAGGAGCGCATTGCCTCCCAAATTCGGTCGAGCCCCTGATCGAGCTCCTCTCGGCTACGCTGGCTCTCCTCGTTCGCCCGCTTCATCTGCGCAATCGAAAGCCCCGAGCGCTCAGCCATGTCGAGCATCTGCCTGGCGGTCGCGAAAGGATAGGGCACGCGCGCGCCGCCCACGGCGTTCTTCTTCGCCCGCATCTGCTCCAGTTCGGTGTCGGTGACAACGAAGCCGCCGCCGACCGAATAATAGATGCGTTTCAAGAGCAGCCGTCCGTCACGGTCATAAGCGGAGAAGATCATGCCGTTGGCATGGCCGGGCAGCGGCTGCTTCTTGTCGAAAACCAGGTCGGTCTTCGGCTGGAATTGGTAGGCCGGATGGCCCGTCGGCGCGATGCGGCCGGTGCGCTCGACCGTATCGATGATGCCGTCCATCTTGTCGGGATCGACGCTGTCGGGCGCTTCGCCCATCAAACCGAGGATGACGGCCCTGCCCGTTCCATGGCCGATGCCGGTATGGGCGAGCGAACCATGCAGGCTGACCTTGATCGCGGCGACCTGCGCGCCCGATGACGGGCGTGGCCATTCATTCGACAGGATCAGATCGAGAAACCGGTTGGCTGCCGACATCGGACCCATCGTGTGCGAACTCGACGGCCCGACACCGATCTTGAACACGTCGAATACCGAGAGAAACATGGATGCGCCTTCTGATCACTGGAATGCAAATTTAGACGCCACCGGTTTCTGATCCAAGCGGCAAACCGACATCGCCTAGAGTCGGTGCGACATTCCGACTGCACACTGGCTGACACAGACAAAACCCGCGCAACGCAGCGATGCGGCAACCGATTGTTACGAACATCGTCGCCTCACCGCAAGAGACGGCCATCGTGGCACGAAGATGTCGCTTGAGCAAAGGCGCAGAGGAAAGCTCGGCAGAAGCGGCGCGGTTTTCGGCCAGCCCGGATCGGAGAGCCTTCTGCGACCGCTTTTCAAAACGCGCAGTTTCGGCGCGGCCTCTCATTGCCGTCGATGTCGAAAAAGCCAGGTTAAAACGTCAGTCCAATAGGGTCCAGTCTGCTTGTACCTTGCCATTGTGCTCACCAAGCCTGGGCGACTTGCGGTGCGAGGAGAGCGCGTGCCCTGAGAAAATGATTGGTGTACGGATGCCCGCTATTCCTTCATTTTCCACGGCCATCTTTCGATGCGCGACTTGCGGGTCGGCAAATACGTCTTCGACGGTATTGATGGGGCCGGCGGGAATGCCCACGCGCGCCAAGTCGGCTAGCAGATCCGTCCGCTTGAAAAGCTTCGTCTGTGCTTCCATGGTCGATGTCAGCTCCTCTCGATGGCGAACTCTTTCCGCATTAGACTTGAAACGGATGTCGTCTGCCACAGCAGATAGCCGGAGGATATCGCATAGCCGTGCAAACTGAGCGTCGTTCCCGCAGGCGATAATGATATTGCCGTCAGACACCGGGAATACTTGGTATGGCGCGATGTTGGGATGCGCATTGCCAAGTCTCGTCGGCGCCTTTCCCGAGGCCAGGAAATTCATTGCCTGGTTGGCCAGCACACCCACCGCACTGTCCAAAAGTGCCATATCTATGAACTGTCCCTCACCTGTCGTATTTCTGAGGATCAGAGCGGCTTGGATAGCGATGACTGAATAGAGACCCGTGAAGATATCGGCGAACGCGACGCCGATTTTCTGCGGCTCCCTTTCAGGTTCACCGGTCAGATCCATGATGCCCGCCATGCCCTGGACGATAAAATCGTATCCTGCACGCCCCGCATAGGGACCGGTTTGGCCAAAGCCGGTAATCGAGCAATAGATCAGTCTTGGGTTGATCGCCTTGAGGCTCTCGTAATCAAGACCGAACTTCTTCAACCCGCCTACCTTGAAATTCTCGATGACGACGTCCGCGTTCGCCACCAGTGCGCGAAGCTTGTCGACGTCCTCCACAGAGTTGAAATCCGCCGTGATGCTCAGTTTTCCGCGATTGCAGCTGTGGAAGTAGGCTGCAGCGACATCATCGCCATCCCTGATGAAGGGAGGCCCCCAGCGACGCGTATCGTCGCCCTCCGGGCTTTCCACCTTGATGACGGTCGCACCCAGGTCGGCGAGCGTTTGTCCGGCCCACGGACCAGCCAGGATTCGCGCCAATTCCAAGACCCGAACGCCTTCAAGCGGAGACTGCATCGATAACTCCCTGATCTATTCCCAAGTTCGCTGATCGTCGTTTGGCTACATATTCGGATAGACCGGTCCCTCGCCGCCCTGCGGCGGCACCCAGTTGATGTTCTGGTTGGGATCCTTGATGTCGCAGGTCTTGCAGTGCACGCAGTTCTGGGCGTTGATGACGAAGCTCTTGTCGCCATCCTTCTCCACCCATTCATAGACGCCGGCCGGACAGTAACGCGTCGACGGGCCGGCATAGATGCCGAGCTCGGAGCTCTTCTGCAGGCCCATGTCCTTGACCTGCAGATGCACCGGCTGGTCTTCCTCGTGATTGGTGTTCGACAGGAACACCGAGGACAGGCGGTCGAAGGTCAGCACCCCATCCGGCTTCGGATAGGCGATCGGCTTGTGCTGCGAGGCCGGCTCCAGCGAGGCCGCATCGGTCTTGCCGTGACCAAGCGTGCCGAAGAAGGAAAAGCCGAACAGCGTATTGGTCCACATGTCGAGACCGCCGAGCGCCACGCCGAGGGCGGTGCCGAACTTCGACCACAGCGGCTTGACGTTGCGGACCCGCTTGAGATCGCGGCCGATGTCGCCCTGGCGCCAGTCGTTTTCGATCTCGACGACTTCGTCATGGCTGCGGCCGGCTGTGATGGCAGCGGCCAGCTTCTCGGCCGCCAGCATGCCCGACAGCACCGCATTGTGGCTGCCCTTGATGCGCGGCACGTTGACGAGACCGGCCGAACAGCCGATCAGCGCCCCGCCGGGGAAGGACAGCTTCGGCACCGACTGATAACCGCCCTCGGTGATGGCGCGCGCCCCATAAGAGAGCCGCTTGCCGCCTTCGAAAGTGCCGCGGATCGCCGGATGGGTCTTGAAGCGCTGGAACTCCTCGAAGGGGTAGAGATAGGGGTTCTTGTAGTTCAGGTGGACGACGAAGCCGACCGCCACCAGATTGTCCTCGAGGTGATAGAGGAAGGAGCCGCCGCCGGTCTTCATGCCGAGCGGCCAGCCGAACGAGTGCTGCACCAGACCCTGTTTGTGGTGCTCGGGCTTGACCTGCCAGAGCTCCTTGATGCCAATGCCGAATTTCTGCGGCTCGCGGTCCTTCTGCAGGTCGAACTTAGCGATCAGCTGCTTGGCGAGCGAGCCGCGCACACCCTCGCCGATCAGCGTGTACTTGCCGCGCAGCTCCATGCCGCGGGTGTAGTTCGGCCCCGGCTCGCCGTTCTTCTCGATGCCCATATCGCCGGTGGCAACGCCGATCACCGCACCCTTGTCGTCGTAGAGCACTTCGGCGGCGGCAAAGCCCGGATAGATCTCGACGCCGAGTTCTTCCGCCTTGCCCGCCAGCCAGCGACAGACAAGCCCAAGCGACACGATGTAGTTGCCGTGATTGTTCATCAGCGGCGGCATCATGACATTCGGCAGGCGGATCGAGCCGGCCGGGCCGAGCAGCAGGAAATGGTCGTCTGTCACCTCAGTTTTGAAGGGATGATCGGCCTCATCGCGCCAGCCGGGCAGCAGCCGGTCGATACCGACAGGATCGACGACGGCGCCGGAGAGAATATGAGCGCCGACTTCCGAGCCCTTCTCCAGCACGACGACCGATAGTTCCGGATTGACCTGCTTCAGCCGGATCGCCGCGGAAAGACCGGCAGGACCGGCGCCGACGATCACCACGTCGAATTCCATGCTCTCCCGACTATCGTCTACGTGTTCTTCGGTCATGATGAATGCCTGATAAATCTCGATATTGGAAAGGATGGGATCAGCGAGTTGGCCGAGCCGGAACGTACCTGTAGTCGTAGAACCCGCGTTGCGCCTTACGGCCGAGCCAGCCGGCTTCGACATATTTGACCAGCAGCGGGCACGGGCGGTACTTGCTGTCAGCCAGCCCCTCATGAAGGACCTGCATGATGGAAAGGCATGTGTCCAAACCGATGAAGTCGGCCAATTCGAGCGGCCCCATCGGATGATTGGCGCCAAGCTTCATGCCGGTGTCTATGGCCTCCACGTTTCCGACACCCTCATACAGGGTGTAGATCGCTTCGTTGATCATCGGGATGAGAACGCGGTTGACGATGAAAGCCGGAAAATCCTCGGAGACAGTGACGGTCTTGCCGATGGATTCGGCGAAAGCCTTGGCTGTGGCGAAAGTTTCTTGATCGGTTCCGATGCCGCGGACCAGCTCGACCAGCTTCATAACCGGTACGGGATTCATGAAGTGTATCCCTATAAAACGATTGGGTCTGTCGGTTGACGCGGCGAGCCGCGTTATGGAGAGCGACGACGTGTTCGTCGCCAGGATCGCGTCGGGCTTGAGGACGGGGCACACATCCGCAAAAACCTTCCTCTTGATGTCTTCATTCTCGCTGACCGCTTCGACGACCAAATCGGCCTTCGCCAGCTCCGGGAGGGAGAACGCGCCCTTGATCCGGGAGGTCGCCTGCTCAGCCGCCTCGCCCGGCATTTTACCGGTTTCGACCTGACGTCCGAAATATCCGGTACTCGCTTCGAGGCTCGCGCGGATCCGATCTTTGTCGAGATCGTAAACCAGGGCCTCATACCCATGTTTCGCCACGACTTCCGCGATCCCGGTTCCCATCTGGCCGGCGCCAATGACGGCGACGGTCGCAATCTTATTCGCTATAGGCATGCTGCCTCTCGTTGATCCAGAGATGGAAGGTCGATCTGCGCCGAACGGATTGCGGCAATCAGAAGAAAGCCTGGAGGCCCGTCTGGGCGCGGCCAAGGATCAGCGCATGGACGTCGTGGGTGCCCTCATAGGTATTGACCGTCTCCAGGTTCTGCGCGTGGCGCATGACATGGTATTCGATCTGAATGCCGTTGCCGCCGTGCATATCCCGAGCGTGCCGCGCTATTTCAAGCGCCTTTCCGCAATTGTTGCGCTTGACGATCGAGACCATTTCCGGGGCCATCTTGTGCTCATCCATCAGGCGTCCGACCCGAAGCGAGCCCTGCAGTCCGAGGGTAATCTCGGTCATCATATCGGCGAGCTTCTTTTGATAAAGCTGCATACCTGCAAGCGGTTTGCCGAACTGCTTGCGGTCCAGACCGTATTGGCGAGCGCGGAACCAGCAGTCCTCGGCAGCTCCCATGACGCCCCAGGAGATACCGTAACGGGCGCGGTTGAGGCAGCCGAACGGTCCCTTGAGACCCGAAACACCGGGCAGAAGCGCATCCTCGGTGACTTCGACACCATCCATCACGATTTCGCCCGTGATCGAGGCACGCAGCGAAAGCTTGCCGCCGATCTTCGGAGCCGAAAGGCCCTTCATGCCCTTCTCGAGAACAAAACCGCGAATTTCGTTGTTGTGAGCCTCAGACTTTGCCCAGACGACGAAGACATCGGCAATCGGCGAGTTCGAGATCCACATCTTCGAGCCGCGCAATCGGTAGCCGCCCGCAATTTTCTCGGCGCGGGTTTTCATGCCGCCGGGGTCGGAGCCGGCGTCAGGCTCGGTCAGGCCGAAACAGCCGATCAGCTCACCCGAAACGAGGCGCGGCAGGTACTTCTTCTTCTGCTCGTCGGAGCCGTAGGCGAAGATCGGGTAAATGACCAACGAGGACTGCACGCTCATCATCGAGCGATATCCGGAGTCGATGCGCTCGACCTCGCGAGCGACCAGGCCATAAGCGACGTAGGATGCGTTCGCGGCCCCGTACTCTTCCGGCAGCGTAACACCGAGAAGGCCGGTCTGCCCCATCAACCTGAACAATTCGGGGTCGGTCGCTTCTTCGAGATAGGCCTCCTGGACACGCGGCAGGAGTTCGGATTCTGCGAAAGCCGCCGCGGACTCGCGGATCATCCGTTCATCTTCGGTCAGCTGGTCGTCGAGCAGAAAGGGGTCATTCCAAGAAAAGGCCAAGTTCGTCATCCTCCCGTTGAGGTTTTTGGCAATTCGAATTTGATGGGATTAAAGCCGCTTTTTCGCGATTGACAAAGCGAGCTTTACTCATCGCCCTATGAGCTCTAGTAATAGCCAATGGCAAACCTCTCTCGAAAACTCCTTCCCTCGACCTCCGCTCTCGCAGCTTTCGATTCCGTCGCGCGGCTGAACACCTTCTCTGCGGCGGCTGAGGAACTTTCCCTGACTCAGGGAGCCATCAGTCGGCAGATTGCCGGATTGGAAGAACAACTGGGCGTTTTACTATTCGAGCGCACCAGCCGCGGCGTCATTCTCACAGAGGCCGGCGCTGATTATGCGCGGGCTATCGCCAACGCTCTGGCGGAAATCCGCTCCGCTTCGCTGCACGCCATGACCAAACAGCATAATGACCAACTCAATCTCGCCATCCTGCCAACATTCGGCACACGCTGGCTGATGCCACGCATTCCGCAGTTTGTCGCCAGACATCCGGAGATCACGTTGAACTTCGCAACGCGCATAGGAATGTTCGATTTCGACCGCGACGACATCGATATGGCGATCCATATCGGCCAGCCTGATTGGCCGGGTGCGGAAAGCACCTTTCTCATGGAGGAGATGGTGGCACCGGTCGCGTCACCGTCTTTTCTGAGTTCGCATTCCATATCGACGCCTGAAGATCTGCTTCGCCTTCCGTTGTTGCAGATGGCGTCCCGTCCGGGTGCGTGGAGCCATTTTTTCGAGAGCCTCGAGGTCAACGGCACCCCATCGCAGGCCATGCGGTTCGAACAGTTCAGCAACGTGGCCCAAGCCTGCATTGCCGGCCTGGGGCTCGCCCTGATGCCGCTTTTCCTCATCGAGACCGAACTTGCGAATGGCCAGCTTGTTCAAGCCTTTCCGCATCAGGTCAAAAGCCCCAGCGCCTATTATGCGGTCGCCCCACTCGGCAGGAAGGATTTCCGTCCTGTCGCGGCGTTTCGCGCATGGCTTCTGGAAGAAGTCGCGCGTTACCAGAAAGGCATTGCCGATTGATGCCAATGCGGTTGCAATAGCAGCCTGTAACGCACCCATTCGACCGTTCACGCATGCCCGATTGCACGCGTTCTTGACACTTCAGCCAAATCCTGTCAGTCTATGCTAACGTTAGCACAAGGAATAGGCATTTGCATCTTCAATCGAGGACAGCAGGCATGCAGGGAAGACGCCTGACGGCCAGAACCTTGGTCAAAGACGTTCAGCTTCTCGGCCGACTGTTGTGTGAGGCTATTGAAGCCAGCGACGGGAAAGAGGTCCGCGAGATTGTGGAACAGGTCCGCAGTCTTTCGTTGACAGGCCGCAGAAAGACCAGCGCGGGTTTGAACGACAATCTTGCTCCCTTCTGCGCTGACATGCCTCCGCGCACTCTGAAGCGCGTGGTCCGCGCGTTCAGCCAGTTCTCTCAGCTCGTGAACATCGCAGAAGACGCTCATCACGCCCGAGTGCAGCGCCTCAGCATCGTCGATGGCGAACCCGCCATGCCGGGGACGGTTGCCAGATCGCTTTCCGTTCTGGCTGCCGCCGGGATAGAGGCGGAAGCAGTCCGCAACCTGCTTTTTGAAGCTGTGGTCTCGCCTGTATTTACAGCACACCCCACCGAGGTTCGGCGCAAAAGCGTTATCGACATCGAGCAGGAGCTTGCACGATGCTTGAGCCGGTTCGACCAGGCCGGCCTGACTGCGCAGGAGGTGGATCGATATCAGCAGGATTTGGAAAGAGCGACGACGACCCTTTGGCAAACGAACAGCTTGCGAGGACGGAAACTGCAGGTCGTGGATGAAATCCTCAACGGCCTGTCCTATTATGACAGCACGATTTTCCACGTTATCCCGGAAGTTTATGAGGATCTCGAAAATCAACTTCGAGGCTCACCCTGGAGGTTTGGCCAGGACGCGCTGCCGCCATTCCTGCGCATGGGTTCCTGGATCGGCGGCGACCGGGATGGCAACCCTTATGTCAATGGCGAGACCCTGCGGGAGGCGCTCCGGCTGCATAGCGAGAGGGTTTTTTCCTTCTATCTCGGCGAGCTGCACAGCCTTGGCGCCGAACTTTCCTTGGATGATCGGTATGTAAAGGTCTCGCCGGACCTTCAGCGCCTCGCCACTGACTCTCCCGATAGATCGGAGCAGCGCCGGCACGAGCCATATCGCCTGGCGATCTCAGGCATCTACGCTCGCCTGGCGGCTACGGCCCGCAAATTCGGCAGCACGGAATTGGTTCGCGAGCCTGTAGCCGCCGCCTCTTCCTACAGGAGCCCCGCCGAATTCTCCGAAGACCTGGCGACGATCAGCAAATCCCTGATAACCAATGGCGCAGAAAAGATCGCCGCTGGAAAACTGCGCAGCCTCCAACGCGCCATAGAAGTCTTCGGCTTTCACCTTGTCAGCCTCGATTTGAGACAGAATTCAGAGGTTCACGAGCGTGTAGTTCATGAGCTTTTCGAGAAGGTGCGCCCCGGAACAGGCTACGAGGCGCTCGCCGAGAACGACAAGATCCGCTTGCTCACCGAGGAACTACGGTCCTCCCAGCTGCTGGTTACACCGCTTAAGACCTATTCGGCCGAGACCATGTCGGAGCTTTCCGTTCTGCGTGAAGCCGCCGAAGCCCATAAGCGCTACGGCCGCGCCAGCGTCCCGAATTACATTATCTCGAAGGCCGGAAGCCCTTCCGACCTTCTGGAGGTCATGGTTCTGTTCCGGGAGGTGGGGCTGTTCCGGCCCGATGAACCAGAAGCAGCTTCCGTCAACATCATACCGCTGTTCGAGACGATCTCGGACCTTCGAAGGTCGCATGAGGTGATGCGGACAGTTTTGGCCATCGAAGCCTATCGGGCGTATCTGGGCGCACTTGGCCGCAAACAGGAGATCATGCTCGGCTATTCCGACAGCAACAAGGATGGCGGTTATCTGACTTCGGGATGGGAACTCTATAAGGCAGAGATGGCCTTCATTCAGCTCTTTGAACGTGAAGGGATCCGCCTCAGCCTGTTTCACGGCCGCGGCGGTTCCGTCGGCCGCGGCGGCGGCCCAAGCTATGAGGCCATCACCGCCCTGCCCCCCGGCGCCGTTGCCGGCTCGATCCGGCTGACCGAGCAAGGCGAAGTGATTGCAGCGAAATATTCCAATCCAACACTCGGTCGCCGAAATCTCGAACTGCTTATCGCCGCGACGCTGGAAGCGTCTTTGCTGCCTTCCGACGCACAAGAACCGGATCCCGACTATATCGGCGCCATGGAGGAGCTGTCCAACCTGGCTTTTGGTATCTATCGCTCGTTGGTCTACGAAACCGAGGGATTTGAAGAGTTCTTCTGGGAAACCACGATCATCGGCGAAATCGCAAAACTGAATATTGGCAGCCGCCCGGCCTCACGCAGCTCGTCTCGACGCATCGAAGATCTCCGCGCGATACCCTGGGTGTTCGGCTGGTCGCAGAGCCGTATCATGCTGCCGGGCTGGTTTGGATTTGGCTCGGCCGTCAGACAATGGCTGTCCGGACAACCGGACGGGTTGCGGACCCTTCAAAGGATGCATCGGGACTGGTCCTTCTTCCAGACGCTGATCGCGAACATGGAGATGGTGCTGGCCAAAACCAACATGGCGATCGCGGCGCGGCACGTGGACCTCGCTCCTGACGCATCCGCGCATGAGAAGATCTTCGCACGCATAAAAGACGAATGGGAGGCGACAACGGCTGCCCTGCTCGGCATAACCGATCAGGCCTCGCTCCTGGAGAACAATCCGGCGCTGAAACAGTCGATCCATCATCGCTTTCCATGCCTCGATCCGCTTAATCACATGCAGATCGACCTTCTTCGCCGCCACCGTGCCGGAGAACGAGATCAGGACACCGAAGAAGCCCTGCACCTGACAATCAACGGAATTGCCGCCGGCCTACGAAACAGCGGGTAGCCAACCGCCAATGCGGATCGCATACACCTTTTTTCTTGACCTCGGTGAAACTATTGCGCTAACGTTCGCACAAAATGGGAGGAAATCATGACACGGACCGTGCTGTTGACGGACTACGCCTGGCCGGATGACAAGGTGGAGCGGGAGGTGATCGAGAGGGCTGGATTTGTCCTCATCAGCGGCCCTGCCGAGCCATTGCCCTCTGCCGAGATCGACGCTTTGGCTGCAGAGCATCGGCCGCAAGCGATCCTGACTTGTTGGGCCCGGGTCAGCGAGAGGGCCATCGCTGCATCTCCCAATCTCAAGATCGTCGCTCGCCTCGGTGTAGGCCTGGACAATATTGCAGTCGATGCGGCGACCGAGCGAGGAATTTGGGTCACCAACGTTCCCGACTATTGCGTCGCAGAAGTGTCCGACCACGCAATCGGTTTTGCAATTGCCTGGGCCCGCGGACTGCTCCACTTTGATCGCGAAGTTCGCGAAGGCCGCTGGGATCCCGCTTCGGCAAATCTCCGCAGGCTTTCGGAGCTGAGTTGCGGCATCATTGGCTTCGGTCGCATCGGCCGCGCGACGGCAGCAAAGATGCAGGCGCTGGGATGCCGCGTAGTGGCGCATGATCCCCATGCCTCCAATGTCCCCGCCGATGTGGAGCTTGCCGACTTCGATACGCTTCTGGCCAAGAGCGATATCGTCATTGTCCATGCGCCGCTTTCGCCGGCGACGCGTCATCTGATCAACAAAGACGCCATCTCGAAGATGCGTCGCGGAAGTCTGCTTATCAACGTCAGCCGAGGCGGCGTCGTGGATACTGCCGCTGTAATCGAGGGCCTGGCGTCCGGCATTCTGAGCGGTGTCGGCCTTGATGTGCTCGAGGATGAACCACACGTGCCGGCGGAGCTGATCGCTCACCCCGGCGCGATGATCACGCCGCATGTCGCCTTCTCCTCGGATGCTTCGCTGATCGAACTGCGTCGCCGGGCCGCGGAGGAGGTCGTCAGGGTTCTCTGCGGAGAGATGCCCGAACAAGCCCGCAACAACCCCGGCCGCTAACGCAGCAAGGACAATGGTTTTATGTCTGTAGCCGAGACGACGATTTTCGACGATTTCTTACTGAAGAGCGGCCTGAAGAGCACTTCCGAGGAGGCGATCTACAAGCCCCTGACGGGTGGTGTTTCCTCAGATATCTACCGCGTGGAGCTCCCTGGCCGGCTCATCTGCGTGAAACGCGCACTGGCCAAGCTTAAAGTATCTGCCGATTGGCAAGCGCCGGTGTCGAGAAATGTATACGAATGGAACTGGATTTCCTTCGTGGCGGAGCATTTCCCTTCTGCCGTTCCGAAGCCTCTCGCGCACGACGAGTCGTGTGGTATTTTCGCAATGGAGTTTCTGCCCAGCGACGAGTATCCGCTGTGGAAGACCAGCCTGCTTCAAGGAAGCGTCGACCGAATGGCAGCAGAGGTCACGGGCCGGCGGATCGGACAGATCCATTCCGTCAGCGCCCGCACATCGGGCTTATCGGACAAATTTGACTCTGGACCGAATTTCTATGCGCTCCGGCTTGAGCCCTACCTGGTGGCGACTGCCGCCAAACATCCCTTCGTCAGCGATCGCCTTGCCGAGCTAGTTCAGCGCACGGCCGAAACAAAGCTGGCGCTTGTCCACGGCGACGTCAGCCCGAAGAACATCCTGCTGGGCAAGAACGGACCTGTGTTCCTGGATGCCGAATGCGCCTGGTTCGGTGATCCGGCTTTCGACCTGGCCTTCTGCCTGAACCATCTGTTGTTGAAGAAGATCGTAGCGGAAAAGGCGGCATCTGAGCTCGCATCGTCATTTTCGGATTTGACCGCAGCCTACATGGATCAGGTCGATTGGGAGGATCGGGACGCTCTCGAGGCTCGGGCCGCAAGCCTGCTGCCCGCACTCTTCCTCGCCCGGGTCGACGGCAAATCGCCCGTCGAATACATAACCGAGGAATGCCAGCGCGAAGCTATCCGCAAAGCCGCCATCCCGTTGATCGCCTCGCCTCCGCAAAAGCTCGCTGACCTGGCGCAGGCCTGGTTTTCGTAAGTAAGCCAGGCGTTTCGGGAGCGGCACCCTTTCCACTTCAAATGAAAATGAAAAAGCCACCGCGCTGTGTTCGCGATGGCCGATGAAGTCTTGCTCTGCTGCGGCTCAGAACCGGGCGACCCAGCCTTCGAACGCAATCAGGAAGCTCTCGATGAACTTCTGGGTTCCTTCATTGAGGAATACCCCATGGTCGCCCACCAATTTGTCGGCCGTGCTGAGGTAAACTTCAGGCTGGGGCATGGTCGGCACGTTGATGTTGGTCAGGATAACCCGGAGCTGGAGGGCTGCGGCAGCGCCGCCAATGAGACCGGGAGAAGCCCCGGTCACCGCACCGGGCTTATGATCCCATACGCTTTTCCCGAACGGTCGAGAGCCGACTTCGATCGCATTCTTCAATGCCGCGGGTACGGATCTATTGTATTCCGGCGTCACGAAGATTGCTCCGTCGCAAACCTTGATGCGCTCGCGGAAGGTCGTCCATTCCACCGGCGGCGTTTCGGTCTCGAGGTCCTGGTTATAGAGCGGAAGGTCGCCGATCGGTACGATTTCCAGGTTCAGCCCATCGGGCGCTACTTTCTGCATTGCACGGGCAAACTTCAGGTTGACCGAAGCCTGACGAAGGCTTCCAACCAGGACCGCGATATCTTTCTTGGACATGTTCTCTCTTTCCGCGTGAGGGCGGCGCCGGTCGCAACCGGCGCCGGTGATTGTTATTGGTAAGCGGCAGGAACCGGAGGAATGACCACATAGTTGCTGAAGCCGCCATCGCGTTCGCCGATGCCGGAGATGGCTTCATTCACCCGCTCGAGCGGATAGATCTTGTGCTCGAGATAGGAGAGATCGAGCGCGCCGGTGCGGACCATGTCTGCCATCTCCTGCCCCTGGGCAGCGCTGAACCAGTTGGAGCCGATGAGCTGAACCTGCTCGTCCATCAGCCACTTCACGTCGACCGGAACATCTTCCGCGACACCACCAACGACAACCACACGGCCGCCTCGACGAACGCCGCGCATGGAGTCCACCACAGTCGTAGCGGGAGCTCTCGCCCCCAGCGCACTGATGACGAAATCCACTCCCTCGCCGCCGGTCTGAGCCTTCGCCCATTCTCCGGTCGAGCCTTCACCGAGCATAATCGTATCGATGCGGTCGGGAGCGATGGCCTTTATGCGGTCCATCAGTTCCTTGTTTCTGCCGGTGCCGAGAATTTTGGAGAGGCCCATTGCAAGAGCGAGCTTGGTGGCCGCGACGCCGAGCGTGCCGGTAATCCCGTCGATGAGGCAGACCTGGCCGGGCCCGGCCTGTGCATTCTTCAGGGCGCCGTAGGATGTGCCGAGGTAGCCGAAACGGCCGGCCTGTTCGAAGCTGAGATTGTCCGGCAGGCATACGAGAGAATATTCCGGGGCAGTCATGTACTGGCTGAAGCCGCCATAGGGATAAAGATCGAAGATCCTTTGACCATCACGGCTGGTGCTGAAGTACCCATTCAAGGTGTAGTAGCGGCATTGGCTGCGGTTGCCTGACCGGCACGCCTTGCAGGAACCACAGGACCGCAGAGGGCTGACATAGACACGATCGCCAATCTTGACATTGGTGACCGCCTCGCCGACTTCGGCGACGACCCCGGCCGGATCCAGGCCGAACACTGCCGGAAACTTCGGCAGCGGCTGGTGGGGAAACCAGGTTGGCCAATTATTGATGACGTTGGCCATGTTGGGCACGATACCGCAAGCCCTGACCTGCACCAGGACGTCGTTGGGCCGGGGTGCGGGAACCGGAATCTCATCCAGCGACATCGGCTGATGCAGAGCATGCAGCCGAGCAGCGATCATAGTTTTAACCATTAACTCCTCCATGGGACATCGGTCGGACCGTGCCCGACCGAATGCATTTTTTTAGTTTCAGACAGGTGCGCTGCGGTGCCGAGCGGCATTCGTCAGGGGACCAGGAACTCCTTTCCAGCCGGTCGGAAGTCCGCCGGCCAGACAGTCACCCAGTCCTTCCCCTGAACCTGCTTGAGCTTTGTCGATGGCTTCCCAGCATTGAACTTGCCGTCGAAAGTCCTTGGCCCGACGACCGTCTCGACCGCATTCGAGCGCAACCATGCAGCCATCGCGGCGTCGTCCAGCTTCCCTGCCCCTTCGGCTGCTGCCGCAAGGATTTGCCACGCAGCATATTCGACGGCGGCCTGATATTCGGTGCGCGGATAGGGGAAGCCTGCCGCCTTCGCCTTACTGCCATAAGCGCTTACGAACTCCTGGGCGCCGTGATACTTGAGGAATGGTTCGTGCTCTTCGAACCAGGTCAGCGAGGTCAAGCCATTCGCTTTGGGGTGGGCTGCGGTCGGGCCGGGTGCCGGGAACAGGTAGAACTGGTTCCTTGGTTGGTAATCGATCCGGCTCATGGCATCGAGAAGCTGCACTGCCTCCATACCGATCGCACCGGACCACAGCAGATCCGGATCAGCCGCTTTGATGCGGTTCGCGATTGCGCCGAAGTCCTTCGTGCCGAATTCATATTCGAGGTCCAGCACGCTTTTGATGCCCCGTTGCTCCGCGACCTGCTGACCGCCCTTGGCGATCGTCAGCGCGGACGGGAATTTGCTGGTGACGAAGGCGATCGTCTTGGGAGGGGTCGGCAGGCTGGCATAGGCATCGAGAACGACCTCGGTGTCGGTCAATTGCGGCTCGGCCCCGATCGGAAGAGAGGGGAACTGCAGCGGATAGGGTGCCAGGCTTGGGTCGCCAAGGCTGCTCTGCACGAGCACCTTCTTGAAACGAGCGGCAACACCCATGGCTGCGATAATCGAGGAGGTGCCGTAAGGCCCCATCAGGAGATCGACCTTATCGGCCGTCACCAGGCGCTCATAAAGCGTGCGCGCATTGGCGGGAAGCGATTGATCGTCGAGAAGGACGAACTCAACCTTCCGTCCGAGAATACCGCCTTTGGCGTTGATCTGTTCGACGAACACCTCGGCCGCAAGCTTATGGATTGCGCCGACGCCCGCAAGCGGACCGGTCAACGGCAGCGTTCCGCCGACGCGGATCGGACCCTCCTGGGCGAAAACTCTAGGCATCGAGCTGAAAGCTGCCACAGCGGCTGCAGAGCCGAGAAATGCACGTCTATTCAGTTTGATGGAATTTGCACTCATCTCATCCTCCCAAGTGCTTCCGGCATGTCATCGCGCTTACGAGTCTCGTAGCGCGTCAGTCTCTTGCCCGGCGGCAGGTCTCAGCTCTTTACGAGCCCTTCTGCGTAGCGTTCCAGCGTCATCGGGTTCGGCATTTTCTCGGGATGCTCCAGTGGCACTCCCGTAAATTCGCTGGCCTCGAAGAACCACTTCGAGACGGCTGGCATCCCCCAATGCACGTTGGTGCTTAGGGATGCCGCGTCCCAGCGAATAGGCTCCAATTCCGCATCTATCGTGGTGTAGTGATTGTTGAAGAACTCCACCCGGTGTCCATCGGGATCGCGCAGATAGACGAACAGGACTCCCGATGGGCCATGACGCCCGGGCCCGCGCTCAACGCTGTCTCCATATCCGTAACGGCTGGCAAAGTCGCACACGGCGAAGATGTCGCTGCTTTCGGGAACTGTATAGGCAAAATGGTGCAACTGCGGGCCGATGCCAGGCACCAAGGCCAGGTCGAGGCAGACACCTTTGCGATACATGAAGTTCGCAATAAGAGTGTCGCCCGCTGCTATATATTCCGAAGTCCGAAAGCCGAGTTCGCCGTAGAACGCGCTCAGAGCCAGCGGATCGGCAACCATGATCTGGCAATGGTCGAGGCCCTGGGCTCGAGCCCCACGATGTTCGTGCACGGCGAGAAATTTCCGCGGATGGACGCTCATGCTGGAGCAAAGCTCGATGCGAGCGCCCGAGGGATCACTGACAAGCAGCGTGCGGCCCTGATTTCGAACCTCGACCCACTCCGCCGGAAGGTCCCTCTCCTCGAAGAAGACCTTGGCCTTGTCGAGATCCTCCTCCAGGAACACCCGGTACCCGATCCGCCTGCATGTCGGCTTGCCGCCAGTGGGTGTGAGCACGAGGCTGTGATGGCAGGCCTCGGACAGTCCGCGGAGGTAGGAAACACCGTCCGCGAATTCTGTTTCGACGAGGCCGCCGATATTGACATAGAAATCTCGGCTGCATCCCACATCATTGACTTCAAGCACGACGTGACTGAAGCGCGTGATGTTGAAGGGAGGCTTCAAATTAACAGCCGGAAGCATGTTATCCTCGTTTGGTTTTGCTAACGTTAGCATAAAAGGGCCGGGTATTTTGTCAATGCCTGTTTTGCCAAGACGCGCATACGGCCCATCAAAAATCCTAGCCTACGGCGGCAACGGCGGCCGGCCTTTCAGCCAAGTCTAGCGCCGACCAGCCAGCGAACGAAGCTTCTTTTCCAAGCGCCTCCTCAATCCGAAGAACCTCGTTCCACTTGGCCATTCGCTCGGAGCGGGAGAACGATCCGACCTTGAGCTGCTTGGCATCCCAGCCGACCGACAGATGGGCGATCGTCACATCTTCCGTCTCCCCGGATCGCGCCGAAACGATCGTCCGAAAGCCCGCCTTCTTGGCAACGGAGAGCGCCTCGAAGGTCTCGGTGATGGTACCGGCCTGGTTCGGCTTGATCAGAACAGCGTTGGCGCTTTTATCCTTGATCGCTTCGCTTACCCGCGCCGCGTTCGTCACGAAGAAGTCGTCGCCGATGATCTGGCATCTGGAGCCGTAGCGGGCGGTGAATTCCTTGAAACCGTCCGCATCGTCCTCGGCGAGCGGGTCCTCGATGGAGACGATCGGGTAGGCCTTCAACCAGCCGCCGAGCATGTCGATCATCTTGGCCGTATCGAGCTGCCGATCCTCCAGTGCTAGCGAATACTTGCCCTCTCGGCCGAATTCGGAAGCCGCGATATCAAGCGATATCGCGACCTCACCGCCGGGCCTCAGACCGGCAGCCTCAATAGAACGCACAAGGGCATCGAGAGCCTCTTCATTGCTGGTGAAGGCTGGCCAGTAACCTCCCTCGTCCGCCACGCCCTGAAGTTTGCCGGCGCGTTTCATGAGGTCGCCCGCAGCGCGATAGACCTCGGCAGTCCATTCCAAGGCTTCCGAGAAAGTCGAGGCGGCGGGGCACATGATCATGAAATCCTGGACGTCTACCCGGCGCGCCGCGTGCGCTCCGCCACCGAAAATCTGGATTTCCGGCAGTGGCATGGTTATGGCGTTGCCGGAGCCTGCGAGATACCGCCAGATCGGTTGATCGGCCGCAGCCGCTGCGGCGTGAAGCAGCGCCATCGACGTTGCGACCGATGCATTTCCACCCAGTCTGCTCCGGTTCGGTGTGCCATCGAGCTCAATAATCGCGCGGTCTAGCTCGGCTTGATCCTTGGCATCGCGGCCAACCAGCAGTTTGGCAATTTCCCCGTTGACGGCGGAGAGGGCCTTGTTGATGCCCAAGCCGGCAAGGGCGCTGCCGCCATCGCGTAGATCGAGAGCTTCGCCGGTGCCGGTCGATGCGCCAGCCGGGGCAATAGCCCTGCCCGTGGCACCGGAGGCGAGCTCGATTTCTACCTCAACGGTGGGCCTGCCACGGGAATCCCAGACGCGACGGCCCTGCACTTTTCGAATTTCGGTGTTCATCATGTTCAGCTGGTCCACAAAGTCAGGTTGAAATATTGGATCATCGAGGCTCATAGGCCGTCATCGTTAATCCGTCGTATCGGGGGTCCGTGCGCCAACCAGCACCACGGCGATGGTTGCCGGCCTGTCGCTTTTGTTTCGCCAGGCGTGGCGTGTGCCGTTCTGCACGAAGGCGTCGAACTGGACCAAGCGGGTCTCATTACCATTGTCGAGCTCCATCCAGATCTCGCCGTCGAGAACGATGCCATAGTCGACGGTAGGCGTTTGATGTTTGCCATCCGGCTCGAAACGTTCGGCCAAGCCGGGGCTGACCGCAAGGTTCTCCGCCATAGCCGCCGGACCATCGAAATCCGGAGACATAAAAACGGAGTCTGGTGGGAACGTTAGCACTAAAAAGCGCGTTTCGCCCGGCTCAGGAACGAAGCTCGTCACCAGCGGAGTTGGATCGGTTCCGTTGAATGGAACTGCCGTTGAAGCCGAGGTCGACCAGACCATCCGCGACACCAGTCCGGGAACCGTCCTGAATATGTCGGTGCGCGGAACAGCGCCGTCCTCGGCGAACCTGGCAACACCCTGACTGCCGTGCTCCGTCACGACGCGCCTTATATGCACGGGAACACTCCCGCTCGATTTTTCAGATACCAAGATAGGCCTCCCTGATGCTTGGATCATTGATGAGAACTTCGGGCGCTCCGGAGGCCGTCACGCGGCCTTGCTCGATCACGTAGGCCTGATGGGCAATTTCAAGCGCCTTGTTCACATTCTGCTCGACGAGCAGCACGGCTACGCCCCGCTCGTTGATCATCTGGACGATTTTGAACATTTCTCCGACGATCAAAGGCGACAGCCCGAGCGACGGTTCATCCATAAGAAGCACGCGCGGCTTGGCCATCAGCCCGCGGCCGATCGCAACCATTTGCTGCTGCCCACCCGATAAGGAGCCGGCCAGCGAATCCTGGCGCTCTTTCAAAACAGGGAAAAGCTGAAACACCTCTGCGAGCGTGGCATCGCGCTCCGCACGAGCCTGCGAGCGGTAGGCACCAAGCAACAGGTTGTCCAGGACCGTCATCGCTGTGAAGAGGCGCCGCCCTTCCGGGACCACGGCTATGCCGTAATCGCAGACCCGGTGGCTGGGCACTTTGGAAACGTCGTTGCCCTCGATGACGATCGTTCCCTTGTGCGGCCGAAGAATGCCGGCGATGGCATTTACCAGCGTCGTCTTTCCCGCTCCGTTCGGGCCGACGACCGAAACGATCTCGCCCGGCCCTACGCTGATAGACAGGTCCCACAGAGCGATCGCGTCTCCGTAGCCGACCTCGATCTTATCGACCTCAAGCAGCATGAGTGCCTCCCAGATATACGCTGACCACTGCCGGATCTCGCATCGTTTCGCCTGGATGCCCAAGCGCCAGTACCTTGCCTTGATCCAGCACTGCGACACGGTCCGCCAGTGCGACAACCGCACGCATGAGGTGTTCGACGAAGATGATCGTCGTGCCGCCGGATTTGATCCGCTTGATCATTTCGACCGCATGGTCAACCTCGGCCGGATTCAAGCCGCAAAGCACCTCATCGAGCAGGAGCAGACGTGGTTTTGCGGCCAACGCTCTGGCGAATTCGACAAATTTTCGGTCATGCAGGTTCAAGGCTTCCGGAAGCACGTCGGCCTTATCAGCCAGGCCGGTGAAGGCGAGCGCCTCCCTGGTGACAGCGTCGACCGCATCCACGCCCATGCCGTCTGCGCTGCCAAATTTCGCGCAGAGCCGAACATTTTCGAGGACGGTCAAATTATCGAACAGGCGCGGGATCTGGTAGGTACGCGCCACGCCCTGCTGCGCGATCAGATGCGGTGATCGACCGGAGATCTCCTCGCCTTCCAGCGTGATCTTGCCGGAGGTCATCGCGTAATGGCCGCTGATCATGTTGATCAGTGTGGACTTGCCGGAGCCATTTGGCCCGACCAGGGCGAGAATTTCACCCCGCCAGACGTCCAGGGTCACGCCGGTCAAGGCACGGATGCCGCCAAAGGACTTAGTGACATCCTCGCATTTGAGAAGCACCGGACCGGAACCTGCCGGGGCTGAAGGCGTGAACCGCGCAGCGGCCTGATCACTCGCCTCCTGTGCGCCAGCTCCGCTGCGCTTGTCGGCAAACCGACGGATAAGGCTGGGAACAATGCCGGACGGCAGCACCAGTATGACAATGATCAGCGCGAGAGCCACACCCGCACGGCCGAATTCCGCATGAGCGCCGCTGACGATGGCGCTTTGCAGCACGGTGATGATGACCGCGCCGATTGCAGGTCCAGCCCAATGGCGCGCTCCGCCGAGAATGCTCATGAGCACGACATAGAGAGGAACGGTCACCGCGAACGTCTCGCCAACCGTTACGTAGCCCACATAGACGGCGTGGATTGCACCCATTGCGCCTGCAAGCGCCGACGAGATCGCAAACGACATCAGCTTGTAGCGGAACGTCGGAACGCCTTTCACCTCTGCGACATCTTCATCGTCGTGGATTGCAAGCAGGCCCTGGCCGAACTTGCTGTGAAAGACGAAATAGGAGGACGCCAGCGCAGCAAGAGCCGCGATAAGCCCGAACATATAGAGGGAGCCAGACGCCGTCGCGCCGATCATTGGGATTTCGATTCCCGAGAGGAATACGCCCGTGCCCGAATCCAGCGCGGTGTTCGACACAATGGCCGCAATGACGAAGGTTACCGACAGCGTCAGCAGCGCGAAGAACTCGCCGCGCAGAGCTCCGGAGCGAAAGACCACCAAGCCAATCAGGACGGCGATCGCGGCCGCAAGCAGTGCCGCAGCAGGTATCGTTGCCACGAAGGGCCATGACAACTGCGTCGTCAGCGTGGCCGTTGTGTAGACCCCAATGCCGAAAAATGCGGCGTGACCAAAACTCCAGTAGCCGGTGTAACCGCTGAGGATGCCCCAGCTCGTAGCCAGGACGACCCAAAAGAAGATGATGTACAGGTAGGAAAGGTAGTAATCCGCCATTCCCAGGTAAGGCAGCGAGGCCAGGACCGCCACGACGGGTGCTGTAATTAGGAGCTTTTTCATGGTCAAATCACCGGTTTGCGCAGGAGGATGACGATGAGCACGCTGAATGCCACGAGCGGCGCCCAAGCGGGGTTCACGACGGACATGGTAAGGCTCTCGGCCACACCGATCAGCATTCCGGCGCCCAGCGCGCCAATAGGGCTGCCCAATCCTCCAATGATGGCGACAGCAAATACCACCCCGATCCAAGCCTCGATTTGAGATGGAGCCAGAGTTCCGATCAGGGCGATAAAGACCCCGGCGATCCCCGCCGTCGCCGAGCAGAGGCCAGCCAGAATGTATGACACGCGCGTGGAATTGATTCCGAAAGCCGACGCGACGGGAGCGTCATGGGCGGCGGCGCGCAATGCCTTGCCGAGCATTGTCTTGTTCAACGCGTACCAGGCCGCTCCGGCAAGCACCCCGGCGCAGGCAAACGCAGAAAGCTCCAATACGGGCACGAAGATCGGGCCGAGCCGTACGGTGGTCTGCGCATAGGGCGTTTCGTAGCGAAGGAAATCGGCCGACCAGATCCATTGGATCAACGACTCGATCAGGATTGTGACGCCGAAGGTCACCAGCAGAGAGGCGAATTCCTTCACCTTGAAGCGCACGAACACGCTGTGCAGCGCAATGCCGAGCGCGAAGAACAACGGAGCGATCAGAAGAGCGCTCAAATATGCCGGAACGCCATGGACCGTGCCGAGCTGGTAGGTCAAGTAGGCACCGAGGAATGCGAGCGCGAAGTGGCTGAGATTCACAAGCTTCAACAGGCCCCAGCTCAGGCTGAGACCCATCGCCAGCAGGCCATAGATTCCACCCAACAAGACGCCGCCAACAGCGGATTGCAGGAAAAGAGCGACGGTCATGAGGATCTACGTCCCTCTGCGGACATGATGATCAACGCCGGGAACACCAGAATATCCACGTTATGCCTCCTCCCGTTTGCGCTAACGTTTGCACAAACATTCGTCCCACAGTATGACCTTCATGTCAACGGCTTTAAAGAAGTTAATTGATCGTCAAGCGCCTCTGCGAGCGCAGAACCACCGGTGCGTTAAGCCCGTTCGAGAAGATTAAGCATCTGAAAGCTTTTTATTTTACATGGCGATTGGCCGCCGCGCCCGGGCGTCAGGGACGAAATTAAATGATTGCTACTTAAACGGTATGAGAGGTTTGACAACTGCGATGTCAGTGCTATCGTTGGCCAAAATAATCATTCCGAGCCAAGCACAATGGTAACGATTAAAGACATAGCGGCGATACTTCAAGTTTCCCCCTCGACCGTGGGCCGCGCTCTTGCCGACGATCGCCGCATCAGCGCTGAGATGAAGCGAAAGGTGAATGAAGCCGCAGCGCAAGCGGGGTACGTTGCCAATCGTGCTGCTCGCATGATGCGCGGGGTGCAGAGTAATCTCGTCGGGCTGATCGTTCCAGATATCCGGAACAGCTTTTATTCGACGATTGCCCACGCCCTCTCGCAGTGCCTTCTTTCGGCGAACTATCAGCTGACCTTGTGCGAAACCGATGACGACAGAATGCACGAGCTTCGCCACATCAAGGAACTAACGAGCGTCAACGTCGCCGGGATCATTCTGGTCCCTAGCGCAAAACCCCATCCCGATTCCGCGCGAATCCTGAAGATGACACCTCACATCCAATTGCTGCGAAGAGCACCGCTGCTCGGCGACCAATGGTTTGGGATTGATGACAGACGGGCGCTTTACGAGAGCACGGAACACATCATCAACGCAGGTCACAAACGGATTGCTTACATCGGCGGCACGGAAGAACTGCCCACCGGCGCAGCTCGCGTGCAGGGTTTCCGGGACGCGGTGAAAAGCTCCAGTCAAGCGATCACCGTGCATGAGGAGCTTGGCGCGCCCTCCTCGCCGGAATTCGGACGGGAGGCCGTGCGTCGCCTTCTTTCCCAAAAGGATCGACCGACGGCGCTTGTGATCGGCGCGGTGCAAAATACCTCCGGAGTCATTGACGAAATCCAGGACCAGGCCCTGAGCGTTCCCCGAGATATTTCGGTCGTCGGATTTGGTGATGAGCTTGGGTACCGATGGTGGGGTCCGGGACTGACGACGGTCCAATTGCCCGTTTCGGAGCTGGCAACCGCCTGCGGGCTTTGGTTCCTGCACCACCTTCAGAACAAGGGTGATCTCAGTAGGCCCTACAGCTTCATCTCTCCGCCCCACCTGGTCATCCGCGGCAGCACAGGCACTCCGTGAAAAGCCGGTGGCGGTCGATCTCTCGCAGCAAGCGGAATCAGAGAGAGGCGCCCGTCCCGTGACACGCACCTCTCTTCGATCGGCTGCGATTCATCCGCATCCAGGGCCGGACGCTGAAAGCTCTGGAATTATCTTGATGAGCGCCGCCAAGACCATACGGCAAGCCGAGGCGGCGCAGGTTGGGCGCCGCCGGCCTGCTCAGCGATATCCCTCTTCAAGATCGATCTTCAGCGCGCCCATGAGGCGAACACCGGAATTGTACCAAGCGACATTGATCGAGAGCTCGACAAGCTGCTTTTCCGACAGGAACTTTGCGACGCCGTTCCACACTTCATCGGAAACATCGACGTTCAGCGTGGACTCCTTGGCAAAGGCCATCACTGCCTTTTCGTGCTCGTCAAAGAGATCCGAGGTCTCGAAATGCGCAATTGCATGGAATTGCTCCTCCGTCAGGCCGGCCTTGAGCCCATGAGAATGATGATGCTTCACCTCGTACTCGGAGTTTGTGCAGTACCCGACCGTTAGGATGGCCATCTCCCGCAGCTTCGGGCTGAGGTCAGCAGCCCGCACCGCATTGGCATAAGTGAGGAAATCGCCGAGGATCGCGGGAGCGTTGGCGAGCGCCAGAAAGATGTTTCCGGTCGGAACCTTCCTCTCCTTCAGCAGGCGCTCATTGAGCGCAGGTTGCGTCTCGGCCAACTCGGTATTCGAGACATATTTTACTCGTGCCATTTCTCCACCCTCAACTTTGCCTTGACAAATCTACCTGTTCAACGTGGTCCGATGCGGAACCAGTCTCTGCAGGTGCTAACGTTAGCATTAATAGCATTAGTGATTCTGAGGTCAATCAGAATTTTCGCGCCGCAGCGGAACCCCTGCAAGAGATTCGGCTAGTGCGGTGCCGCAACCACCGGATTTTTCAGAACACCGATACCGGGAATTTCCACCTCGAGTTCGTCGCCGGGAACGATCGGCCCAACGCCCGCAGGCGTACCGGTCATGATTACATCACCGGGCAACAGCGTCATGAAGCGGCTCAAATAAGCAACGATGTCAGCAACGGAATAGACCAGGTCTCGCGTATTTCCCGCCTGTTTGACGGTGCCGTTCTGACGAAGGATGACGTCAAGATTCGTCGGATCGAGATCGGTAACGATGGCCGGCCCCAACGGTGCAAAGGAGTCGTAACCCTTGCCTGCCAGCAGGCAGCCAAACTTGCTTTCCTGCCGCTGTATGATGCGGTCGCTGATATCGTTTCCGCATGTGTAGCCAAGGACATGCCGCAACGCATCTTCCCTACTGATGTGGCGTCCGCCTTTGCCTATGATGGCCACCAGCTCAGCTTCGTAGTGGACGATTTCGCCATCACTCGGATATTCAATGGCATCTCCGTTGCCGCTCGCCGCGGTGCTGGGTTTCATGAACAACACCGGAAGCGTCGGCTGCTCCTTTCCGGACTCGTCGGTGTGCTGTCGGTAATTGTAAGCGACCCCAAATATCCGGGGCCGTTCCACTGGGCACAGCAGACGGACGTCGGAAAGGTGATCCTCCTTCCCCGTCCGCTCGATACGTTCGAACGGTTCGCCGGCTAAGCGATCGATCCTGCCCTCACTTTCGACCCCATAATAAATTCCGTCGACGGACCGGTAACGCACAACCTTCATGCTGATCTCCCTTTTTGCTAACGTTAGCGCAACTAATTGACCTCGTCAACGCGCCCTGTTCCCTCCTGTTGCCTTGGCCATTTTCCGCTCGGAAAATCGAACTCGATTGTCAGAGTTACGCGCATAAAGCGCGCGGGCCTCGTTCACCGGTCATTGCAGCATTGCAGCGCATATGTAAGGTGGCCGCGTTCATGCGGAGACTGAATCGTTGATGACGACGGCGGACTATATCGCTCTGGCCTTCTTTGCCTGTGTCTGGGCGGGTTATTCCTGGCTGTTGAAGGGCCGCACCTTCTTCGGCCGTACCAGCCTTACCCATGCGATGACCGAACGGCGGCGAGATTGGATCTACAATTCGCTGCGCCGCGACCTTAAGATGATCGACACGCAGATCATGGCCGGCCTGCAGAACGGCACGGCTTTTTTCGCCTCCACCTCGATTTTCGCGATCGGCAGCTGCTTCGCCCTGCTCGGCGCGACGGAGAAGGTCGACGCCGTCTTTGCCGACCTGCCCTTCGTCTTCCACAGCGGCCATGCCGCCTTCGAGATGAAGGTCGGTGGGCTTGCAGCGCTATTCGGCTATGCCTTCTTCAAGTTCGGCTGGTCCTATCGGCTGTTCAACTATTGCACCATCCTTTTCGGTGCCATCCCGATGATGCGCGACACGGAGAGCGACGTCATCGCGGCCGAGCGCGCCGCCGAACGGGTGATCCGCATGAATGTCATCGCGGGCAGCCATTTCAACGAAGGCCTCAGGGCGATCTTCCTGTCGATCGGCTATCTCGGCTGGTTCATCAATCCTTATGTCTTCATGCTGACGACAGCGATCGTCATCTTCGTGCTGACACGACGGCAGTTCTTCTCGGAGGCGCGGCTGGCGATCATGGATGCTGGCCCGCCATCCAATCTTCACCTTTCCGCTCTTCGCCGCGACATGCCGTCGAACGACGGAAATGATCTGACCGGGAGACTTTGATGACCATGCCGGCAGCTCAGGCCGATGCGGCGGCAAGGCCGCCACGCATCGGTCTACTGGATACGGCGCGCGGCATCGCGCTGATCGCCATGGCGAGCTACCATTTCTCCTGGGACATGGAGTTCATGGGATATCTCGCGCCGGGCACGGCCGAGACCGGCTGGCTGAAGTTCTATGCCCGGGCGATCGCCACCACCTTCCTCTTCATCGTCGGCGTCAGTCTGGTGCTTTCCAGCACGCCGACGATTCGCTGGCCGTCCTTCTGGAAGCGTTTCGGCATGATTGCCGCGGCAGCCGCCGCCATTTCGATCGTCACCCGCATCGCGATGCCGGACGGGTGGATCTATTTCGGCATTCTGCATTGCATCGCGGTGCTCACGCTCATCGGCATCATTTTCATCCGGCTGCCGCTCGCCGTCACGCTCGTCGTCACATTGGCACTCCTGGCCGCCTGGATCACCGATAATTTCGGCACGCCGGGCCTGCTGCGCTCGTCCTTTTTCGATCCGCGATATCTCGCCTGGATCGGCCTTGCCGAAATGCCGCAACGATCGAACGACTACGTGCCGCTGTTTCCCTGGGCAACGCCCTTCTTTGCCGGATTGAGCTTCGCCTCGATCGCCATCAGAACCAGGCTGCCGCACCGGCTTGCCGCCCTTGGCACCGGCTCCTGGTGGCCGGCGCGGCTCGGCCGCCACAGCCTTGCCTTCTATCTCATCCACCAGCCTGTGCTGATCGCCGTCGCCTACGGGCTTTCCCTTCTCGTCCCGCCGGCAAAGCCGGATCCGACAGAAACTTACCTAAGGCAATGCAACTCCACTTGCGTGATGCAGCAAGGTGAAGCGCTCTGCCGCGGTTTCTGCCAGTGTACGCTCGGAAAATTGCAGGCCCAAAACCTGTTGATCCCACTGCAGGCAAACGAGGTCGACGTCCAGAAGGATGAACGGGTGCAGACGCTCGTCACCGAATGCAGCGCCGAGGCGGAATAGGGACGGACGAGGGCACGGCCCCCGTTGTCAGGTGGTGACGCCGATTTCGGCGAGGCGGCCGAGGCAGGCCTCCTCGATATTGTCGAGTTCCGTCAGCGTGTCGTCTATATCCTTGCGCTTCTGGCGCAGGTCCTCGCGCTTCTCGTCGACGCGCTTCATCAGAAGCTTCAGCTGGCCTAGTTCGCCCGGCGGCTCCTTATAGACCTGGATGATCTCGCGAATTTCCGCGATGGTGAAACCGATCCGCCGCCCGCGCAGGATTTCGCCAATCAGCCGTCGGTCCGCCGGCCGGAACAGGCGGGTGCGCCCTCGCCGCTCCGGATGGATCAGTCCCTCGTCCTCGTAGAATCGGAGCGTGCGCGTCGAGACACCGAATTCGCGCGTGAGCTCCGTTATGCTATAATATTTGTTCACCGGCATGTGTTCCCCGTCGTCGAACCGGCAATAATATTGACTTTTACGTAATAGTCAATTTCGGCCGCCATTCAGATGCCGAACCACCAGGTCGCGATACCGAGAAAGGCGAAAAAGCCGGTACAGTCCGTCACCGTCGTAACGAAGACCGAGGAGGCGATGGCCGGATCAGCCCCCATCTTGTCGAGCAGCAGTGGCAACAGGATGCCGGCAAGCGCTGCCGCCATCAGATTGATGATCATCGCCGCCGCGATCACCCCGCCGAGCTGATAGTCGTTAAACCAGACTGCTGCGATCGCGCCCATGATCGTCGCGAAGACGGCGCCGTTGAGAATGCCGACGCCCGCCTCTCTGCGGATGATGCGGCCGGCATTATAGATGTCGAGATCGCGGGTGGCGAGCGCGCGCACCGTCACCGTCATCGTCTGCGTGCCGGCATTGCCGCCCATCGAGGCGACGATCGGCATCAGCACCGCAAGCGCGATCATCTTCTCGATCGAGGCGTCGAACAGGCCGATGACGCTTGCCGACAGCATCGCAGTGCCGAGATTGATGAGTAGCCAGAGGAAACGCGAGCGCGCCGTCGACAGCACATTGTCCGACAGTTCTTCGTCGCCGACGCCGCCGAGGCGCTTGATATCCTCATCCGCCTCTTCGTGGATGACGTCGACGACGTCGTCGATTGTCAGCACGCCGACCAGTCGGTCGTTTTCGTCGACGACGGCCGCAGAGAGAAGGTCGTACTGTTCGAAGAGCTGGGCGGCCTCTTCCTGGTCCATCTCGGCCGGAACCGGATGGTTGGTTTCGCGCATGATCTGCTCGATCTTCGTCTGCCGCTTGGTGCGCAGGATTTTATCGAGATCGACGGCGCCGAGCAGCTTGAAGGTCGGATCGATGACGAAGATCTGCGCGAAGGAATAGGGCAGATTCTCCTCGTCACGCATGTAATCGATCGTCTGGCCGACCGTCCAGAATGGCGGCACGGCGACGAATTCCGTCTGCATGCGGCGTCCGGCCGAGCTTTCTGGATAGTCCAGCGCCCGACGCAGCCGCACCCGTTCGGTAAACGGCAGCTGCGCAAGGATCTCTTCTCGGTCTTCCTTGTCGAGATCTTCGAGAATGTAGACGGCATCATCCGAATCGAGTTCGCCGATCGCCGCGGCGATCTGCTCGTTCGGCATCTGGTCGACGATCTCGCGGCGGATCGCCTCGTCGACCTCGGTCAGCGCCGTCATGTCAAAATCTTCGCCGAGCAGGCGCACCAGCGCCAGCCGCTGATCCGGCTGGATCGATTCCAGCAGGTCGCCTATTTCGGATTCATGCAGGCGGGCGACATTCTGGCGCAGGAACAGCGTATCGCGATCGGCGATTGCGGCGCCGACGAGCGCCAGGAAATCGCCGCGGACATTGCCGTCCTCGTCGTAAATATCCGCTTCCTCGTCATCGCGCCGGCGAATGCGGTCTTCCGTATCGGTCGTCGTCATCTGCCGCCCTCGCACCTGGTTCGAATTTCAACGACTGCCGCGCCGCATTCGCAAATGTCGGCCGAAAACACATTGTCAACAAGCGGATAGTAAATCCCGCGCAAGGCTTCCCGCAGTCGGAATTCCTGCTCCTGCTAGCTCAAAGCATCCCTGCCGTAAAGCGCCAAACCGCGCTTCTTGATGACAATGCCTGCGGCCAACGATAGTTTTCCCGTCGTTCAAACAGAGGAAGCCCGCTCCATGCCCGTCCGTCCGATCCTGCGTTATCCGCATCAGGGCCTGAAGACCGTTTGCGCGCCGGTGACGGCCTTCGACGCCTCGCTCGCCGCGCTGGCCGACGACCTGCTGGCGACGATGCGCGCGGCCCCCGGTGTCGGCATCACCGCCGCCCATATCGGCGTCTTCCTTCGTCTGACAGTGCTTGAGCTGGACAGGGCCGACGGAGTGCGCCTCTATGTCAATCCTGAGATCACCTGGCGGTCGCAGGAGACGATGATCCATACCGAGGGCAGCGTCTCCATGCCCGGCGCGACCGACGAAGTCACGCGCCCGCGGGCAATCCGCTTCCGCTATCAGGATGCCGACGGCAAGATGCACGACGAGGCCGCCGAAGATTTCCTCGCCATCTGCATCCAGCACGAGGTCGACCAGCTCGACGGCATCTTCTGGCTGCAGCGGCTTTCGCGGCTGAAGCGCGACCGCCTCGTCAAAAAATGGGAGAAGACGCAAGGCTGACAAATCACCCGGCACACCGAACCATTCGCCCCTGTCGGCGTTCTCCCGCAGAGAAACAAGGAGCGAACCTAATGGCAAGGATCGGTGACAAGACCCCGATTTCACGCGAGGCCCCAGAGCTTTCCCGCGAAGAAGATTATCGCGACCTCGAAGAACGCAATCTCGACGACGGCTGGCCCTATGCCGACGGCACCGCTGGCAGCGACCCGGCCAACCGCCCCTATGGTGATACAAAAGCAAATTTCGACCGCGATCCCAACCAAGGCTTTCGCATCGACGGCACGGATAAGGACGGCAACGAGAACCGCCTGAAGGATTCGCTGCGCGCCGGCACGATCGATCGTGACGACAGCGACGAGCTCGAAGCGCGGGTAAACGACGTTCTCGAAAACATTCCCGAAGTGGATATCAACAGCATCGAGGTCCACGCCGACGGCCACGTCATCACCCTGGAAGGCTCGGTGGAGACGATCGGCATTGCCCGCAAGGTCGAGCTCGGCGCGCTTTCTGTCGACGGCGTCCATCATGTCCGCAACAGGCTGCAGCTGACCGGCGTCGACGCCCACATCCCCAACGAAGACTGAACCTCACGGGTAACTTGGCGATCACGAGGGAGGCTGCTGCCGCCTCCCTTTGGCTCTGTTCAACATTACCAAAAGTTAACAATCTTAGCTTGTAGCGATCGCGGGCGATCAGTTGGCTATGTTTGTTTACGCGGCTGCCGTGACGAAAACGTCAGGTTCATTGACAAGTCCGTGATTTCATTTGAACAAAAGGTTTCTGTCCAGTCGAAATCCGTTCACAATTTCGCCTGAATTGGAGCGCGAACTCTTATCCGCCGGGGATGGTTTATGTTGTTGATTTCAACAACAGATTGAGGAGAAGAAACCATGCGCATCAAAATTGCCCTCGCCGCATCTCTGTTCGCCGTCAGCCTCGCAGGCGCTGCCTTCGCTCAGCCGACATATTCTGACGACTATACCAATGACAGTGACGGCTTTGCGCCGAGCCCGATGGCCAAGCCCGCTCCGGTTCACTACAGCAACCGCAAGGCCCCGGCCTATTCCAGCGATTACACCAATGACAGCGACGGTTTTGCCCCGTCCGCCATGGCCACCCCAGTTGTCGACAAGACGGCGACCGCGAGCATCAAGCCCCTGCCCCCGTGCCACAGCATGGTCGGTCCGAGCGGCTCCCATACCAAGGGTGCCGACAGCGGCGCCTCGCGCACCGAAGCTTGCCGCGCAACGCATTGATTAATAGGAAGGGGCCGCAAATTCAGCCCCTTCCTTTCAATCCGCTTCTAATGCATGTCGCCCGGAAGTGTGCAGCGGTTCCGGGCGACATGCATAAAAACAAAGGGCTAAAGCGCGTCGCATGAATCAAAGTTGATGCGACGCGCTTTAGCGCCTCAGAATACGAATGGAACGAGTCGGTAACGGGTCGTGGCCATGAAGGCCGTATAGGCGGGATCCTCCTTGAGCAGGCGTTCCTCTGCCAGAAGCCGCAGACATTGCGCGCCAAGAGCCGTCGCATAAATGGCGAAATTCAAGATCGACGGATTGGCCAGCAAGAAACTGACATGCGTCATCAAATAGCCCGCATACATCGGGTGGCGGACAAACCTGTACGGGCCGCCGACCTTGACGCCCCGATTTGCCGGCACCAGACCGAAGCTTCGCCGCAAAACCAGCTTCGCCGATATTTGCAGGATAAAGCCGAGGCACATCACCGTTCCACAGAACCAGAGCGGCGCAAGCGGCTCCGTCGTCGTTGGCGAGACGAGCAGCGGGAACAGCGTTCCTATGGCGGTGACAGTCCAGTCATAGACCCGAAGCGACGCATTCTTCGTCGGTCGGCGGGTCAGGATCAGAAAGGCGGCAGCGCCTTCAGAGACTAGCAGCAGGCAATCGATAATCGCTCTGTCACCGTGCGCCTGCGGCAGGATGCGCAGCACTATCGCGACAAAGAGATAGACGACCAGAACCTTCTCGATGATGTCGAGGACGAAATAGATGTCGAGGAACGACCCGCTTGCCGCGTCTTTTGTCTTCATTATTCCCAAGCTTCCGGAGATACACACCGGGCCGACATATATCTTGGCCGCAACTAAGGATGGGTTAAGCCGTTTATGAGGAAATCTCGCGGTGCGTCTCAAAATTACATCGCGATCTTCGAGAATCAATTGACGCGTGATTGGCGCTTGAGATCAGCGCGACGTGTTTCACCGTCGTCGATTCTTATGTCAGCAGCGGCGGCAATCACGGCCTACCCGGCCGTGTTACACATATACAAGGTGATCAGCTTATACCGACATCATCGCCCGGCGAGCGTTCCCTGAAAAGGGATGGTGCGGTCGAGACGCACCAAAGATGCATCTACGGACGATGCAGACGACGACTTGCGAAACCAGTTCCGCGTCGATCTCTGTCCTGCCGGAAGATCAATGGCCTCGTCTCGGCCAGAGGATCGAAAGCTGAATCTTGGCTGGTCACCGGCAATACCACCTCCCAGACGGAGCGACCGGCCGTCGCCCAGCCTGAGACGCCGATCTTGAGACTGGAGGATCCGGCGTTGAAGGAGACGGCAACCTTATCCATGGCTCGGAGTCCTGGAGCGCGCAGTTCCAACAGGCTTCACAGCCCTTCGTTGCCGTCTCCGGCTTCGCCGCCTCGCACCGCCGGACCTTGGCTTGGACGGCCTTCCACCGCGTGAACGGGGGGAGGCTTCCTTTCGATAAGCTGAATCATGCGTTGCCGCGATCCTCGGCCGATGGCGCAGACGACTGTGGCGAACATGTCAGTATATGTCCTTGCCAGACAGGCTGACGAACTCGGTGGTCAGTCCATCGCCATGCGCTTCCTTGAGCAGCCGATCGGCGCTCATGATATCGAGACACATGGTGCCAGTGAAGGATTGCCGGAGCGCGCAGCAGAAATGGTCTCTCGCCCACGCCACGCCTCGCGGCGTCGCTGCCCTCACCTCCCAGCGGTCCTCGTCCCGACGTCCGAGAACAAGGTCTGCGAACGTTCGCTCGACGGGAGGATTAGTTGTGGCTACGTCGGTTGCTGTTTTGCATGCCTCTTGTTGTTCGCGCATGTCCGTCTCCTTTGGATGAGGTCGTGGCGCTGTGTCCACAAGCCTATCTCCCGCAAGGCAATCCGTCTTTGACAAGCGTCAATCCGGATGTTTGACCGGGATTGGCCTCACCCGACGATTGGGCGCTCGAGGTGATGGCCGTCGAGACCAGACTTTCGGAAGCTCCGCGGTCGACCGACACTCCTGCTTCGATACACCTCCGCGCGGGCAAACCCTCGCGGGTCATCGTCGCCATTGCAAAGGAGATCGCTGCCAATCTCGTCGTGATCGCCTCTCACCGGGACAATGTGCTCGACCGGTTCTTCGGCTCGGTCGTGGACTATGTCGTGCAGCGCGCACCATGCTCCGAGCTCGTCTTGCAAACGACCCGGTGACGCCGCTTGCTTCACACAACCGTCTTTGCTTCAGCCTCGCGAGCCTGACCGGCCGCGACATCACGACACAGTTCGGCGGCGTGCGACAACGTTCGTGACCCGACCTCGTACAGCCGCGCCACTTCCCTGGGATATTCCTCCAGCTCGGTTTCGACGAAGTCCGAAAGGACTTCGACCGCATCGCCGTGGTCGATACTGCAGCCAAGTCGAGTCAGAAATTCAAAGCATCGAAGCCCTCGCCGGGCAGCGGACGCCGTCAAATGCGTGGTGACCTTGGCCGACGCGGCGAAGGACTCGTCTTGAATCAGAGCCCCCGCGCGAAAGATGGGTGCGAGGTTGAAGTTGAATCTGGCGCTTGGATGGAGGCTAGGGAGATATAGCATGAGGTGCTCCGTTTGTGAGATGTAGGGTGGCTCGGGCATCGACGGTCATTCCGTTCTGATTGCGCGCTCCGTCCAAACACGGCCGTGACGACAATGCCGTAGAAGACATGCGGTCAGCCTTCGAGCACGGGGAGCTTGTGGGGCTTCATGGAGCCGATCTACCACCAGTCCGAATACTTTTGGAGAAGCGACCAGGTCGGAGCCTTTTCGCTTCGTCGCGCGCGTCGCTGTCCGGAAACTCCTTGAACTGACCGTCGACAACGACGCATTTCCAACCGCCGGCGGCGGCACGCTGCTCGATGTGAAGGCAGACCTTGTCACTCCCTCGCATTTAGTCGAGTTTCTTGCCAGCCATGGTGAAGCTTTAGGCGACGCCGCTGGAAAAGGCGAAATAGATCGCCGCCACGTCAGGCTGCCCATCCTTGCAGCAGGCGAGATGACCGAAGCGCTCGTTCTCAAGGTAGCACTCACCGGGGTTGATCTCCGTCAGCTTGAAAGGCACGATCTTAGGAGCTTCTTTGCGCCGCGGCCTTGACAAAGCGCAATGCGAACTCTCCCTGCGGCATGCATCATGACGGCAGATTAACCTCAGGAGGCCAGCATGAAGCCGCAGTTCCATCTCCCGGTATCGACCTATCCCGACCCGAGTTCTTTCACTATAGTCGACAACGCGATCGACCTCGCTCGGCAGAACGACGCCGATCTCGTCGCCAGCATCCCCCAAGTCCGCGTTCCCCCGGTTCATCAGCCCTTTCCCACTTTTATCGATGTCGACACATGGCGGGAACAAGCAGAGGGGTATAGCCAGGACAGCGGGATTTCGCTGCGGGAACACCTCGCCGACGCTGTTTCGAAGACTGGCGTCCAGTTAGAATCCATGGATTCGAGGCGACTGAGCCGTTTGTGTATGAACGCTTTTCCGAAATTGCCAGGTGCCACGACCTTTCCATCGTCGAGGCCTCGGAGCTCTCCCGCCAGCTTTCCGGGACGTTGCTGTTCGGAAGCGGCCGTCCACTCGTGCTGTTTCCTGCCACCAGCATCGGCTCTCGTGTGGACACGATCGCCATTGCCTGGGACGGCAGCGCCACCGCAGCACGTGCCCTTTCCTGCGCACGCATCGTCATCGAGCGCGCGACCAAGGTGCAGGTCATCTCGATCACTGACGACAAGGAGATCAACGAGGGGAACCGCGCGCTCCTGATCTCCTCGTTGAAGCACTCGGGATTCGAAGTGGAAGACGTATCGATTCAGGCAGGTGGAGAGACCGCGGCCGCCGCCATCCAATCGGCCGCGCTGGAACGAAAAGCGGACCTCCTGGTCGCGGGCGGATTTGGCCATCGGCGGCGTCACTCGGGAACTGCTCGTCAAGGCCGAGCTACCGGTGCTTCTCGCCCATTAGAGGGCGCGAAGGGCGTTGAGGATGACCGCCACGTCGATGGCCTCCTGAAGCAACGCGCCGCCGACCGGCGGAAGGTATCCCGCTCCCGCAAACCCCATCGCGATGAGCGAAAGACCGATGCCCGTATAGATGCTTTGAAGCGCGATCCTGCGTGAACGACGAGCGATGCCGATGGCCTTCGCTATCTGCGTGAGGTCGTCCCGGACAAGCACGATATCCGCAGCCTCCGCGGCCGCCGCAAGGTTCTCGACGCCCACGGCGATCCCGACGTCGGCTGCCGCCAGTGCTGGCGCGTCGTTCACTCCGTCGCCAACCATCAGGACTTTCCCGTGGACGCGCTCCTTCTCGATGACTGCTACTTTGTCTGCGGGAGCGAGCCTCGCCGCGACGTCGTCCAAGCCCAGCGAGCGAGCTATGGCTGTGACAATAGCCAACTCGTCACCAGAAGCCAGGACCACTCGCGAGATTCCCGACGCCCTGAGCTGGGTGACGAGTTGGACAGCGTCTTCGCGAAGCCGGTCTTCGAGCGTGATCGTGCCAGCCGGCGTGCCGTCGAACAGCACCATTACACGCATTGCGTTGCTTGACCCGTTCGGTCCGGACGGCGGCGCTTCTCCGAAATAGCTGTCTCCTCCGACGCCGACACGCACCCCATCGACGATCCCGGAGATTCCGGATCCCGCGGTCTCGATCACCTCCGATGGGCGGCTCAGTAACAAACCACGTCTATGCGCCTCATCCACCAGCGCGCGTCCGACCACATGGCCCGAAGCCAGGTCCAGCGAGGCGGCGAGCCGCAGGATTCTGTCAGGATGCTCCGGACCCTCGATTTTGCCGACTTCCGGCTGTCCCGCGGTGAGCGTCCCTGTCTTGTCGAACACCGCCACGGCGGCCTGGGCGAGTGCCTCGAGGGGTCCTGCGCCCTTCACCAGGACGCCTTCCTTGGCGGCCTTTGAAGTGCCGGCAGCAAGTGCGATGGGTACGGCCAGGATCAAGGGACAGGGCGTGGCGACTACCAGGACGGCCACGATCCGCGACATGTCTCCGGACATGAATGCCGAGACTCCTGCGACAGCGATCGTCGCGACCAGGAACCACACCGAGAACCGGTCGGCCAGGCGCATCAGCTTCGCCTTGGAACGTCTCGATGCTTCCACGAGCCTGACTATTCCTGCATAGGTGCTGTCCTCGGCGCGGCTTAGAACGCGGATTTCAATCGCATCGCCCTCGTTCGTAGCGCCGCTCGAAATGTTGCCACCCCTGACGATGCGCACCGGGAAGGGCTCGCCGGTCAGCACCGCCTGGTCGATCGTCGCGACTTCGCCGACGAGCGCCCCGTCGGCCGGTACGACGTCGCCCTTGCGTATCAGGAGCACGTCCCCGACCGCGATCTTCTCGATCGGAATTTCTTGGAAACCGGTTCCGTCAAGCCGCAGGGCCGTCCGCGGAACTTGCGCCAGCAAAGCCGACATGCCCTCGTCGGCGCGACGATGTGCGTATGCCTCCAGAAACTGACCGCCGGAATACATGAGGCCGACGATCGCTCCGGCAAGATATTCGCCGAACCATAAGGAGGACCCCATGGCCAAGGCCGCGATCAGGTCCAGACCGTATTCCCCTTTTCGCAGCTTCTTGGCGATCTCGATGCAAAGAGACAGCAAAATCAGGCTGGTGCAGCCTACCAGGATTATCCGGTATCCTAGGCCGTGATCCGCGAGATAAAAAGTGAGCGCGGCCGAAAGCGCAAGTAGCGAGGAAATCAACAGAAGGCGCGACCGGGAGGCCACCGCCCTCAGTCGCGACATCCCGCCCTGCACCACGTCCACCTGCCAGCCCTCCAAGTCGCCGCTGTAGCAACCTCTCACCCCACGATCAATCAGAAGTCGCGGAACGACTTTGCGCAATCGATGCAGAACGGCGTATAGGGAACGGCAGTCAGCCGCTCCTTACCGATCAGATGGTGGCTTTTGACGCATTTCCCATATGTGCCGTCGTTCAGCCTGTCGATCGCCGCGTTAATAGCCGCGATCTGGTCGCGCCCCTCGGCTTGCATCTCGCGAAGAACCTCATCGTTCTCAACCTGGGTCGCGCGTTCCTCGCTGTCCTTCTCGAGCGCGACGCAGAGATCTGCATCGATCGCTCCGAGACGACGAACAAGGTCATCCTTCATCGTCTGCAACACGGTCTGTACTGAGCGCTTATTCATTTTAGGGCCTTCCAATCTTGCCTGATCAATGTGGGCCGTCGGGAACCGATCCAAGCGCCGGGCTTTCGAAACGCAGTGGCCGCAAAAGTCGCGGTGCACAAATCGTCTGCATCATATCTCAGTCCGGTCGAAGCTCCTTGATCCCGGTCAATGTCACCTGCGCGGAAGCACATAGGCTGTCGCGGGAGCTATCAATGAAATCTTCGCGACAAGCCCGGAGCCCATGATGAATCTGACGGCGCAGACACCCGCCCCCACGACGCCTGCGGTAATCGGACTGACAAGCGCCGAGGCCGAGGAACGGCTCGCCGAATTTGGACCCAACACGCTGCCCGAGCCTGAGCCGCCATCGCCGCTGAAGGTCTTCCTCAGCCAATTTCGCAACCCGATCATCTACATCCTTTTGCTGGCATCGGCGCTCTCGTTTGCGACCGCCAGGATCGAAGATGGCCTGTTCATTCTCGTCGTACTTCTGATCAATGCCTCCATAGGCACCTACCAGGAGTATTCGGCGGATCGAGCGGCGGCCGCCCTTCGAAAGCTTGAGCAGCCGTTGGCCAGGGTCATCCGGGACGGGGTGGTTTGCCGGATCGAGGCCAAGCGGCTGGTCGTCGGCGATCTCGTCCTTCTGGAATCCGGTGACAGAATCCCTGCCGATCTGACGCTTGTCGATGCGAGCGATCTCCGGTGCGACGAGTCGCTTCTGACCGGCGAGTCGATGCCGGTCTCCAAAGGGCGGACAGCCGAAGGCTCGTCGGATGAAACCCGCAGTCCCTTGCTGCTGCTCGCCGGTTCCCTGGTGACGCGCGGGCGAGCCAACGGCGTTGTGACCGCTACGGGTACCGCAACGATGCTTGGCGGCATCGCCGCCGAGTTGGGAAGAGCCAGTTCGTCGCAGCCCCCGCTTGTCGCCCGCCTGGCGAAGTTTACGAACGCGCTCGCGGTTTTCGTAGGATTGGCAGCATTGGTGCTGGTCGTTGCGGGCTTCATGCGCGGCCTCCCTCTGCACGATCTGGTCATGATGTCCGTAGGTCTGGCGGTGAGCGCTGTTCCGGAAGGACTTCCGATCGCGATCTCCGTAGCGCTTGCTGTCAGCATGCGGCGGATGGCCGCCCGCAACGTCATCGTCCGAAGCATGCCAGCCGTTGAGGCCCTGGGTTCGACCACGATGATCGCCACCGACAAGACGGGGACCTTGACCAGTAACGTGCAGACAGTGACCGAAATTCGCCTCCCGGACGGAACGGACATCGCCCTGGACGCTCATGCCGCCCTCGACAGGTGCGAGATCAGGGCGAGCGGCCTGGACAGCGACCTTGTCCGCGAGAGGGTGCGCAGGCTGCTACGCGCCGCACTGCTTGCAAACGAAGGAAGCCTCGTTCGCCGTGACGATCTCTGGGTCGCCGTCGGAGACACTGTCGACGTGGCGCTTCTTGCAGCAGGGCGAAAGGCGGGGCTGAGGCAGGAAGAGCTGAACGATCGATTCCCGCTGGCGGCAAGGATCGCCTACGAGCCCGAGCACAAATACGCTGCATCCTTCCACCACGGCAGCGATCGGATCCATGTCTTCGTCAAGGGGGCGTCGGAGGTGCTCATAGAAATGTCTGATCGCATGGACTCCACAGGAAACGTGGTGGAAATCGACCGTGCGTCGCTTTTGGCGCAGAAGGAAGAAATGGCCGCTCGAGGCCTTAGGGTGCTGGCGTTCGCCGAAGGAGAAGTCGGCGCGCCCCTCGCCGGAAGCCTCGGACACGGTCACCTTATCGATCTCGTGTTCTTAGGCCTGGCTGGACTACAGGACCCGGTCCGGCCTGAAGTGCCGAACGCTATGAAAGACTGCCGTTCGGCAGGTGTGGAGGTCGTGATGGTGACCGGGGACGACCCGAGGACCGCTGCCGCGATTGCCAGAGATGCCGGCTTGAGCTTTCACGCCAGCCAAGTTGTTTTGGGCCAGGACATCGATGAAGCCGCACGAGCGGGCGACCAACGGCTGGACGAAATTACGAAAGAGGCCCGCATCTACGCCCGCGTGCAGCCGGCGCAGAAATCAGCGATCGTCGGATCCCTGATCCGCAATGGCCACATCGTCGCCGTGACCGGAGACGGTGTGAACGACGGTCCGGCGTTGAAGAAGGCGCATGTCGGCGTCGCAATGGGGCTCAGGGGAACCGAGGTGGCAAAGGAGAGCGCCGATCTCGTCGTCACGGACGACAATTTTGCATCCATCGTCACGGGGATCGCCGAAGGCCGGGCAGCCTATCGCAACATCCGCAAGGTGGTGCTGATGTCGGTCGCAACAGGCGCCGCCGAGGTCCTGCTCTTCATGCTCGCGCTGCCATTCGGCCTGCCCATGCCACTCCTCCCTGTTCAGCTTCTATGGCTCAATCTCGTGACAAACGGCATACAGGACGTCGCCCTTGCCGGCGGAAGACCGGAAGGAGACGAGCTGGCCGGGCCGCCACGTTCTCCGCTCGAGCCTGTCCTCGACCGGCTGATGATCCGGCGCGTCGTCCAATCGACGGTCGTGATCGGCGGGGTAGCGTTCCTGGCCTTCCAGTGGATGATTGAGCATGGATATGGCGTTCCCGAAGCCCGCAACATGACACTTCTCATCTTCGTGATGTTCGAGAACGTCCAGACTCTGGCAAGTTCCTCCGAACGACGATCGATATTCTCCGTCGATATCCTTCGAAACCGTTTCCTGCTTCTCAGCGTGCTCGCGGCACAGACGATCCACATCTCCTCGATGTACATACCGTGGCTCAGCAGAACTCTTGATCTTTCGCCTATCACGCCTCTTGAATGGGGTCTCAGCATGCTGGTGGCGAGCTCACTCGTCCTCGTGACCGAGATCGACAAGTTCGTCTCCCGGGGGTGCCACGATCGCTCATCCCGCGTTGCTTGATGAAGATCAAAGACGTCGCCGCAAGTGCCGCTATCCTCTCAGTATTCAACAAGAGAGGTGATCGAAATGTCCATTCGCACGGTAATGAGCATCCTGAGTTCGAGAAACTTCGATGAGGACCTGAAGGCCGCCGTGGAGTTTTGCGGCGCCTCCGGAGCCCATCTCAGCGCAGTCGTGATCTGCATGGGAGCGTCGCCGATGATTGGAGAATACAACTCCCTGTCCACCGTCTGGCTGGACGAACGCCAGCGCGAAATCGAAGAACTCGTCAAGAAAGCCGAAGAGATCAAGGCAGACCTGTCGCGCACCGGTCTGTCCTACGACGTGCAGGACGTCTATACGGAATTCGCTTTTGCCCAAGAGGACATAGCGGAAAGAGCGCTATATGCCGACGTCGTACTCGTCGGTCGCCAAGCCTGCAAGGACGAGGAACTCCAGAAACGGGTCATGGATGGCGCTCTGTTCCGCACTCCGACGCCGGTCATCATCAACCGTGGGCGGCGGCCGCTCTCTTCCACTTCCAAGTCGATCGTGCTGGCGTGGGATTCGAGCGACGAGGCGTCGCGTGCCGCAAGGCAGGCCCTTGACCTGTTGAAGACGGCCGACTGCGTCTACGTGACGATGATCGATCCAGTTTCGCGAGAGCGGGTGAATGGAGAGGAGCCAGGCGCCGACATTGCAAGCTTCCTCTCCCGTCACGGGGTCAAGGTACAGGTGGATCGTGTGGCCAGCGGCGGAAACAGGGCTGACGAGATCCTGAGGCAGCATGCGACGGATGTGAATGCCGATTTGATCGTCATGGGCGCATACAATCACCCTCGCTGGCAGCAGACGCTCTTCGGAGGCGTGACGCGCAACATGATCGAGCAAAGCAGCATGCCAATATTCATGGCTCATTGACGGCGGGAAGAACACGGCCGCGCTCCGTACGCGGCCACGCCGGAGCGGTAGCATGTCGTCTTCAGACACGGATCTGTACTGACCATGTGGTTCTCACCGGCGACAACGCCGCTAGGCCCTACGAGATGGTCAATGTTTGGCGTTGCAAGGGTCGCGATGGACGGAAATCGCCTGATTTTCCTGTTCGGCCTCCTCATGCTCGTCGTCGGCGTCCTGCCGTCAAAATGGAAGTGTTCGCGTCCGTCTGCTCCATATTCTGTCATACAAGGTCATCCCGACCAGCATGGCGATCACGAACAGGAATGTCTGGGGAAGGCCGACCGATAGGGATGCAACCGCCGGGCCTGGACAGAAGCCGCCGATCCCCCAGCCAAGGCCGAACAAGACAGAGCCGACAACGAGAGCCACGTCGATCCGGCGGCTCGTCGGCACGTGGAAGCTGTCGTCAAAGGCTGGATGCCGCATCCGCTTCATCACCTGCACGCCGGTAAAGGCGACGACGACGGCGCCGCCGAGAACGACGGCAAGGCTCGGATCCCAGTCCCCGAAGACGTCGAGGAAGCCCTGGACGCGAACAGGGTTCAGCATGCCCGACAAGGACAGTCCTAAGCCGAAGACAACGCCCGAAGCGAGCGCCGCCACGAATTGGTAGATGTTCCGGTTCATAACCCCACACCTCGCAGAAATGCGACGGCGACCGCGCCGGCGGTCAGGAAGGTGGCGACCGCGACCATCGATCGCGTAGACAGCCGGGCAAGCCCAAGGACGCCGTGTCCGCTGGTGCAGCCCGATCCCATCCGCGAGCCGAAGCCGACAAGCAGTCCGGCCACGATGAGCAGCGGCCAGCCGGTGGTGATCTGCACGGCCGGCCAGCCGCCGAACATGAGCAGATAGGCGAGCGGCCCGAGCAGCAGCCCGAGCGCAAAGGCAAGATTGGTCGTTAAGCCGATCCCTCGCGCGAGACGCCCGACGATCCCGCTGATCCCGGCAATCCGGCCGTTGAGGAGCAGCAGCATGACGGCCGACACGCCGATCAGCATGCCGCCGACCAATGAGGGGAGATAAGCGTTCACTTGTCATCCTTTACGCAGAAGATGTCATAGAGGGCGGCGACCAGTTGCGCAGCCTTCTCTTCGGTCAGGCGGTAGAAAATCTGTTTCCCCTCCCGCCTGGTTTCGACGATTCCGGAGCCACGCAGTACCGTCAGGTGCTGCGACAGATGCGGCTGATGGAGGTCGAGCGTCTCTTCAAGCTCGCCGACCGAATACTCGCCTTCCACCAGGATACAGACGATCATCAGGCGCGCCGGATGGGACAGCGTCTTCAGGAGGTTCGCCACCTCGCCCGCCCGGAGAGAAAGCTCCGCAGGAGACAGCCCTGCCTTCATCATTGCCTTCAGATCGGCGGTCATTTCCATGCTGCTACCTGTAATGCATCGAGCGGAAACCTGAGGTAGCGCTGGCCGTTGGCTTCCGGCTCCGGCAGGCGCCCGCCGCGGATGTTTACCTGGAGGGCATGGAGGATGAACTTCGGCATCGGCAGCGTCTTGTCGCGCTTCGTCCTGAGCGCCACGAATTCTTCTTCCGTCACGCCCGCAAGATGCGTGCTGAGCCTCTTCTGATCGGCTACCGTGCTTTCCCAGCGAGGTTCCCGACCGTCCGGCTGGTAGTCGTGGCCGGCAAAGATCCGCGACTCATCCGGGAGCGAAAGGATCTTCTGTATCGACTTCCACAGGATGCGGGCGTCACCGCCGGGGAAATCGGCGCGTGCCGTACCGCTGTCGGGCATGAACAGCGTGTCGTGCACGAAGGCCGCGTCGCCGATCACATAGGTGATGGAGGCGAGCGTATGTCCCGGAGAGAAAAGCACTTTGGCTTTGATCGAGCCGACCTCGAAGGTCTCGCCGTGGGCAAACAGGCGGTCCCATTGGGAGCCGTCGGTGGCAAGCTCAGGCCCGTTGTAGACGCCCTTCCACAGTTTCTGGACGTCCACGACGCGCTCGCCGATCGCCGTTTGTGCGCCGGTCTTCTCTTGCAGATAATGGGCGGCGGAGAAATGGTCGGCATGGGGGTGGGTGTCGAGAATCCACTCGATTGTCAGCGCGTTGTCGCGGATGTAGTCGAGGATCGCGTCCGCGTTGATGGTCGCCGTAGCTCCGGACTTCTCATCGAAGTCGAGTACCGGATCGACGATAGCGCACTTGCGGGTCACCGGATCGGAAACCACGTACTGGACGCTCAAGGTGCGCCTGTCGAAGAAGCCCTTCACCTGCGGCCTGCGAGCAGCATGTTGTTTGAGCCAGGCTGCAGCGGCGCTGGTGTCGAAACCGCGGCTGCGTCCGAATTCGACGACCTCGTCGGCAGACATGCTGCCGTTCAGAACCTCTCCAATCAGATAAAGGTTAAGCGAGCGCTTGCCGGTCTGGCAATGCGCAACAACGGGTCCGTCCGATTCATCGACGGCCCTCTGGAAGGCACGGACATCTGCTTCGGTGATCGTGTCGGCCATGACAGGAATGAACATATAGGACAGGTCGCAGTGCTTGGCTTCCTGGCCTTCGGCTCGCGTGTTCGGCTGGGAAGTATCCTCGTTATCCGGTCGGTTGTTGATGAGTGTCTTGAATCCCTGGTCGCGTAGCGACTGGATGTCCTCGATACTTGGCTGCGGCGAGACCGACAGTTTCTCGGATATTGAGGTAACGGGCATGAATAGCTCATTACATATTGATGTTTCTTCAAGTTCAGGCGTTGAAGTTTGCGCTCGACCTGTGGTCCCCGCAAAGAAAAGGACTCCTCTCCGAGTTCGAAGCACTCATCCGGCAAGCGCGGCAACTGGAAAGAAAGCGACAACTCGAGGCGCAGACCTATGGTGTCTGACGTTCCTTATGAAGCATCCGAAACGGTAGTACATCCACGTGTAAATCTGTTCGAATCCAGTCGCGATCAGATTGGCGTGAGGCGACATCGCTTGGAAGCCCATACCGGGAACCATTGTCTACTGGGCCTTCTTCACCCACTCATTGAGCGTCTGCGCCGTGCAGCCGATCTTGGCCGCGTTGAGGACACCGCCGCCCATCGTGGGGAATGCTCGCCTTCGTGATCCAAAACTATCCGCACGGCTCGGGCGCGGACGTCCGGTGAAAATTTGTTCGTTGTCTGCTCATGTCTGCTCCACTTTCTCAGAAGTTGCAGCCTCCGGCAAACCCGGTGCGGTTCATTCACCCGGTGATCATGATGCTCAGCGGCGAGCTGTGATAAGCTAGATTGGTCGGAGATTCCCCGACGAACGCTGAGGATGTGGGAGCACTTTTCCCAGAAACGATCATGTGTGTTCTCGATGGAAACGAACGCAACCGCTGGAACAGCGCCGTTCATTGATCAGACCGAAAACGCATCAACATTTTTTGATCCGCCTACCTGAAAAACGGACCGAAAAACGGGACACAAAATGGGCGCAAACTGCGCCACAGAAGATTCGCACCGGCAGGAAGAAAACAAGCGAAATCAATACCCTAAAGGGGATGGTGCGGTCGAGAAGACTCGAACTTCCACGGGTTGCCCCACAGCGACCTCAACGCTGCGCGTCTACCAATTCCGCCACGACCGCATCGTGGTAGGTGCCGATTTGCGTCGGCGGGGCAGCATGTAGCAAAAGCATTTGGGGTGCACAAGGGCGATATGACAGTTTTTTTGAAAACCTTTCACAGCATTTGAATTGGCTGGAAAACGGGTCCATATAGGTTCCCTGCCGCCCCTATTTCTCAGGCATATCGGGGCAAGCGGCAAGGAATGGCCATGCTTCGCACCGATCTCGAATTCTCCATGCTGCCCAAACTCGATAGCCGCCCGGTGCGCTGGCGCATCGCCGATGGGCTCGTCGCCTATGAGGAAGCGGTGGAAATGATGGAGCGCGAGGTCGCGGCGATCGCAGACGGCGGCGACGAGCTTGTCTGGCTCGTCGAGCATCCGCCGCTCTACACCGCCGGCACCAGCGCCAATGCAGGTGACCTCGTCCAACCGGATCGCTTCCCGGTCTTTGCGACGGGACGGGGTGGCGAATATACCTATCATGGACCCGGTCAGCGCGTCGCCTACGTCATGCTGGACCTGAAGCGCCGCCGCCAGGACGTGCGCGCCTTCGTCGCCGCCCTTGAGGAGGTCGTCATCCGCACGCTCGACATGATGAACGTGCGCGGCGAGCGGCGCGAGGATCGCGTCGGCGTCTGGGTGCGCCGGCCGGAAAAACCGCTGCTGGCCGACGGAACGATGGCTGAAGACAAGATCGCCGCCCTCGGCATCCGCCTGCGCAAATGGGTGACCTTCCACGGCCTGTCGCTGAACGTCGATCCGGACCTCGATCACTTCAGCGGCATCGTGCCCTGCGGGATATCGGCTTATGGCGTGACCAGCCTCGTCGACCTCGGCCTGCCTGTGATGATGGCGGATGTCGATATCAGGCTGCGCTCCGCTTTCGAGACGGTTTTCGGCGAGACGGTGAACGAGACCTGACCGCTTGCGAGGTTGACGGCTTGATTTGCCCGACTTTCCCGTGATTGATGGGCGCCGTTCCCGCAAGAATCGGCCGCCATGTCAGAGCCCCATCAAAACTCCCTGCAGGGCATGGCCATCATGTCAGGCGCCATGTTCATCCTGCCGACCATGGACGCCATCGCCAAATACATGGCGACCTTCGAGGCGATGTCGCCGGGCCAGGTGACGTTCTACCGATTCTTTTTCCAGATCGCCTGCACCCTGCCGATCCTCGTCGCACTTTTCGGGCTCAAGGCGTTTTCGGCTAGGCGACCATGGATGAATATTCTGCGTGGCGTGCTGCACGGGGCTGCAAGCCTGCTGTTCTTCGTCGCCGTCAAATACATGCCGCTTGCCGACGTCTTCGCCATCTATTTCGTCGAGCCCTTCATGCTGACCGTCATGTCGGCGGTATTCCTGGGAGAGAAGGTCGGCTGGCGCCGCTGGATGGCGATTGCGGTCGGTTTCGGCGGCGCGATGATCGTCATTCAGCCCAGTTACGAGATTTTCGGCCTCAAGGCGCTGCTGCCGGTCGCCTGCGCCTTTCTGTTCTCGCTCTATCTTTTCCTCAACCGCGCGATCGGCGAGGCCGATTCGCCGCTTACCATGCAGACGATAGCCGGCATCGGCGGAACGGTCTTCATGGCCGCCGCCCTTCTCGTCGGCAGCGGCGCCGGCAATGCGGATTTCGCCACCTCCCTGCCCGCCTCCGGTCTCGGTCTCGTGCTGCTTCTCGCTCTCGGCTCGATCTCCGGCTATGCGCATCTGCTGGTGGTCCGGGCTTTCCGGCTTGCGCCGCTGTCGCTGCTTGCGCCTTTCCAATATTTCGAGATCATCTCGGCCACGGTGCTCGGCTATGCGCTGTTCAACGATTTCCCGAGTTTTTCCAAGTGGATCGGCATCTTTATCATCGTTGCATCGGGGCTTTTCATCATCTGGCGCGAGCGCCAGCAGCACAATCGCTAAAATTCTTTGGATTTCGGCAATATCGGGTTAACGCCTCTTCTTGAGGGATCGTCAATTCGCGGGCGATAAAACCGTCTGTGGCTTCATGATGAAGACTGGAGTTAAAACATGAGCGTATTTCGTCTCGCTTTTCCGGCCTGCGTCGTGGCCGGCAAGCATCGGCTGGCGGCCGAAGATATCGTGCTATTGCGCAAACACGCCTTTCCCGAGGGAATCCGGACATCCCAGGATGTCGCGGCGATGTTGGCGCTTAACAATTCCTGTCCTGAAAAATGTGCCGAGTGGAACGCTTTATTCGTGGAGCAGCTCGCCGGGTTCATCGTCAACCACACCTATCCGCAGGGCTCGTTGGATGACATCAACGTTGCCTGGATCATGCGCATGTTCACGACCGATGGCGTCGTCAACTCGGCGCTGGAGCTCGAGCTCATTCTCCACATCATGGAGATTTCGGCCGATGTCCCGGGTGAATTGAGAGCGCTTGCCCTCGACCAGCTTCGTCTGGCGATCACCGACGGCATCGGCGGCTACAAGCTGTCGCGCGCCGTCGACCGCAGGAGCATCACCCGCCAGGACGTCGACTTTACGATGCGCATCTTCAGAAGCATCGCCGCAGGCGGCGTCATCGCCGTGTCTCCGGCCGAATACGGCGTCTTCCAGCAGATCGAGCAGGCAACCCTGCCGGCTGCCAACCATCCGCACTGGGCCGGCATCATGGCTGCCGTCGAACTGCGCGATCGTCCCGAGCCGCGCCGCAGCCGCTGGCTTCGCATCGTCGACGAAGAACCGGTTGCCAAAGCCGCGGTCGCCTGAGCTTTCTCAAGCCCGATTGTGCGTTCCGGTGTTTTATGCGTAAAACTCCGGAACGCATTTCTGGGTGGAGTCTCGATGTTCAAGAAAATCCTGATCGCGAATCGCGGCGAGATTGCCTGCCGCGTGATCAAGACCGCGCGCCGTATGGGCATTTCGACCGTTGCGGTCTATTCGGATGCGGATCGGGATGCGCTGCATGTCGAAATGGCCGACGAGGCCGTCCATATCGGCCCTGCTGCAGCCTCCGAAAGTTATCTGGTCGCCGAGAATATCTTCGCCGCCTGCAAGGCGACCGGCGCGGAGGCGGTGCATCCCGGCTACGGCTTTCTTTCCGAGCGCGCCGCCTTCTGCGCCGACCTGGAAAAGCAGGGAATCGTCTTCATCGGCCCGAAGCCGAAGGCGATCATGGCGATGGGTGACAAGATCGAATCGAAAAAATTCGCCAATACCGCCGGCGTTTCGACAGTGCCCGGCCATCTCGGCGTCATTGAGGATGCCGCCCATGCGGAAACGATCGCCGGCGCCATCGGCTATCCCGTCATGATCAAGGCGTCGGCCGGCGGCGGGGGCAAGGGCATGCGGATCGCCTGGAACAAGGCGGAGGTGCGCGACGGCTTCGAGCGCGCTCGCTCGGAGGCGAAAAGCTCCTTCGGCGACGACCGCGTCTTCATCGAGAAGTTCGTCGTCGAGCCGCGCCACATCGAAATCCAGGTGCTGGCCGATGCCCACGGCAACGTCGTCTATCTCGGCGAGCGCGAATGCTCGATCCAGCGGCGCAACCAGAAGGTGGTCGAAGAGGCCCCCTCGCCTTTCCTCGACGAAAAGACCCGCAAGGCCATGGGCGAACAATCGGTGGCGCTGGCCAAAGCCGTCGAATACCAGAGCGCCGGCACCGTCGAATTCATCGTCGACCGCGACCGCAACTTCTATTTCCTCGAAATGAACACCCGCCTTCAGGTCGAGCATCCCGTCACCGAGCTCGTCACCGGCATCGATCTCGTCGAACAAATGATCCGCGTCGCGGCCGGAGAGCCGCTCAGCTTCGGCCAGGAGGATGTCAGCCTCGATGGCTGGGCGATCGAAAGCCGGCTCTATGCCGAAGATCCCTACCGCAATTTCCTGCCTTCGATCGGCCGGCTGACGCGCTACCGCCCGCCGGCGGAAGGCTGGACCGGCAATGTCGTCGTCCGCAACGATACCGGCGTCTTCGAGGGTGCTGAGATCTCGATGTATTACGACCCGATGATTGCCAAGCTCTGCACCTGGGCGCCGACGCGCGGCGAGGCGATCGACGCCATGGGCCGGGCTCTCGACGGCTTCGTCGTCGATGGCATCGAACACAATGTCCCCTTCCTGTCGGCGCTGATGAAACATCCGCGCTGGCGCGAAGGCCGGCTTTCCACCGGTTTCATCGCCGAGGAATATCCTGACGGCTTCGCGCCGATGAAACCGGACCGGCAGGAAGAGGCCACGCTGGCTGCCATCGCGCTGTCGGCCTCGCTGATCGAAACGAACCGCCGCGAAGGTTTCGCCGATCGCCTGCGCGCCGCATCCGGCCCGCTGCGTGAGCATTGGGTGGTCAAGACAGGCGAAAACTACGTCGATGTCAGATTGCTCGACGGCCTCGTCACTATCCCCTTCGATATGGACATGGCGGTAGAGGGCGAGAACCGGAGCGTTGTCACCAATTGGAGGCCTGGTGATCCGGTCTGGAGCGGCAAGGTCGGCGGCCGGGATATCACGGCCCAGATCCGTCCCGTTCTCAACGGCCTGCGCATCGACTGGCAGGGATTGTCCGTCACCGCCAAGGTCTTTTCGCCGCGCCATGCCGAACTCGACAGGCTGATGCCGATGAAGCTGCCGCCTGATACCTCCAAGCTCCTGCTCTGCCCGATGCCCGGCCTCGTCGTTGCCATCGCGGTTGCCGAGGGACAGGAGGTCAAGGCCGGCGAGACGCTTGCGATCGTCGAAGCGATGAAAATGGAAAACGTGCTGCGCGCCGAACGCGATCTCGTTGTTTCGAAGATCAATGCCGCGGCCGGCGAAAGCCTGGCCGTCGATGCCGTGATCATGGAATTCGCCTGAGAGAAGGCCGCGCGGCCGGCCGTTTTCGCTTGAGCGCGGCGCGCCGACCATGCCAAGCTCAGCCCCAATAATATTGTCAGGGAGATATCAAATGGACGTTCGCGCCGCCGTAGCCGTTCAGGCCGGAAAACCGCTCGAAGTGATGACCGTGCAGCTCGACGGCCCGAAGGCCGGCGAAGTGCTGGTCGAGGTCAAGGCGACCGG
>NZ_LYPL01000016.1 GCF_001662075.1 Rhizobium bangladeshense | reverse complement strand
CTTCAACAGATCCCACTGATCGTCCCGGAGAACTTCACCTTCCATCGCTGACCTCCAAAAGTCAGCGTTGAATCTGATTTGCTCCTCAAACGGAATCCCAATTCGTTAATTTGTCACCACAGCCTAGCTCGCTTACTGAAAAGACTTTATAACATTTTTATATAGACGGCCGCCGGCCCGTCTCGAACCTTTATGCCCTTCCGCTCCATATTCATGGCCGAGAGATCGAACGATCATCTCCACGCCAGATAGCATGAAAGGCGGCCCGCCCCGGGGGATGGCGCCCTTTGTCTTGTCTGACTCCAGGACGAACGACAGGAGTCACGATCATGATGGATATCATTCTACTCGGCACTGCGATCATCTTCTTCGCGCTGTGCTTTGCCTACACCAGAGCCTGCGACAGGCTTTAGCGGGAGAACGCCATGACCCTCGATTATCTCTTGAGCGGCGCGGTGACCGTGTTTCTCACCCTTTACCTCACCTACGCTCTGCTTCGCCCTGAGCGCTTTTGAAGAAAGCCGGCGCTTCCAGTTGCGAGGCGTCCGGTTACAGAAAGTCTACCTCCATGACCCTCAACGGATGGCTTCAGATCCTGCTTTATTGCGGGATCGTTCTTGCGCTCGTCAAACCGCTCGGCGGCTATATGACGCGTGTCTTCAGCGGCGAACGCACTTTCCTCTCCCCGGTCCTCGTTCCCATCGAACGCGGGCTTTACCGCGTCGCCGGCACCAGCGAGAGCGAGGAGCAGCATTGGACCTCCTACGCCTTCGCCATGCTGACGTTCAATCTTCTCGGCGTCATCGTGCTTTATGCGCTGCAGCGGCTGCAGGCCGGCCTACCCTATAACCCGGCCGGCATGGCGGCCGTCCCGCCGGAGCTTTCCTTCAACACCGCCGTCAGCTTCGTCACCAATACGAATTGGCAGAACTACGGCGGCGAAAGCACCATGTCCTATTTCACCCAGATGGCCGGCTTCACCGTCCAGAACTTCGTCTCCGCAGCGACGGGGATTGCCATCGCGATCGCATTCATCCGCGCCTTCTCGCGCGCTTCCGGCAAGGCCATCGGCAATTTCTGGGTCGATATGACCAGGGCAACCCTCTATGTGCTACTGCCGATCTCGATCGTGCTGACGCTCGCCTATGTCTATCTCGGCGTGCCGCAGACGCTCGGACCCTATGTCAATGCGACGACGCTCGAAGGCGCCAAGCAGTCGATCGCCCTCGGCCCCGTCGCCTCGCAGCTTGCGATCAAGATGCTCGGCACCAATGGCGGCGGCTTCTTCAACGTCAATTCCGCCCATCCGTTCGAAAACCCGGACGCGATCTCCAACCTCATCCAGATGGTCTCGATCTTCGCCATCGGCGTAGCGCTGACCAATGTCTTCGGCCGCATGGTCGGCAACCAGCGCCAGGGCTGGGCGATCCTTGCCACGATGGGCGTGCTGTTCCTTGCCGGCGTTGTCGTCACCTATTGGGCGGAAGCCGCCGGCAATCCGCTGATGCATGCCTTCGGCCTCCACGGTGGCAACATGGAAGGCAAGGAGGTCCGCTTCGGCTTGGCGCTTTCGTCGCTCTTTGCCGTCATCACCACCGCCGCCTCCTGCGGAGCGATCAACGCCATGCATGGCAGCTTCACCGCGCTCGGCGGCCTCATTCCGCTGATCAACATGCAGCTCGGCGAGATCATCGTCGGCGGTGTCGGCGCCGGCTTCTACGGCATCCTGCTGTTCATCATCGTCGCCGTCTTCGTCGCCGGCCTGATGGTCGGCCGCACACCGGAATATCTCGGCAAGAAGATCGAGGCGAAGGAAATGAAGATGGCCGTCCTCGCCATCCTCTGCCTGCCGCTCGCCATGCTTGTCTTCACCGCGATCGCCACGGTGCTGCCCTCCGCCGTCGCCTCGGTCGGCACCGCCGGTCCGCACGGCTTCTCCGAAATCCTCTATGCCTATACCTCGGCTGCGGCCAATAATGGCTCGGCCTTCGGCGGCCTGACCGGCAACACGCCCTGGTACAACGTGACGCTCGGCATCGGCATGCTCGCCGGCCGCTTCCTGGTCATCATCCCGGCTCTCGCCATTGCCGGTTCGTTGATCACCAAGAAGAGGGTTCCGGCTTCTGCAGGCACCTTCCCGACGGACGGCCCGCTCTTCGTCGGCCTGCTCGTCGGCACGATCCTGATCGTCGGCGGCCTGACGTTCTTCCCGGCGCTGGCGCTCGGGCCCGTCGTCGAGCACCTCGTCGGCCTCGCCGGACAGACTTACTGAGACGATGCAGGTTTCGTTCACCATCCTCGTTTCAAAGCTGGAGCCTCTTATGAGCCAGGCAAAAACCGCGAGCATCATCGATTCTCGCATTCTCGTTCCGGCCGTCGGCGCCGCCTTGAAAAAGCTCGACCCGCGCGCGCTGGCCAGAAATCCTGTCATGTTCGTGGTGGCCACGGTCTCGGTGCTCACCACCATGCTTTTCTTGCGCGACCTCGTCACCGGCAACGGCAATCTCGGCTTCTCCTTCCAGATCAATCTCTGGCTCTGGTTCACCGTGCTCTTTGCCAATTTCGCCGAAGCCGTCGCCGAAGGCCGCGGCAAGGCGCAGGCGGATTCGCTGCGCAAGGCGCGTACCGAAACCCAGGCGAAACTGCTGACCGGCAATAATGGCAACGACTATCGCATGGTGCCGGGCACCAGCCTCAAGGTCGGCGATATCGTGCTTGTCGAGGCCGGCGACATCATCCCGTCGGACGGCGAGGTGATCGAAGGTGTCGCCTCTGTCAACGAAGCGGCGATCACGGGCGAATCCGCCCCGGTCATCCGCGAATCCGGCGGCGACCGCTCGGCCGTCACCGGCGGCACCCAGGTGCTGTCCGACTGGATCCGCGTGCGCATCACCGCGGCGGCCGGCGCGACCTTCCTTGATCGGATGATTTCGCTGGTCGAAGGCGCTGAGCGCCGGAAGACGCCGAACGAGATCGCGCTCAACATCCTGCTTGCCGGCATGACGCTGATCTTCGTGCTCGCCACCGCGACGATCCCGAGTTTTGCCATCTATGCCGGCGGCTCGATCCCGATCATCGTGCTCGTCGCCCTCTTCGTCACCCTGATCCCGACGACGATCGGCGCGCTTTTGTCGGCGATCGGCATTGCCGGCATGGACCGCCTCGTGCGCTTCAACGTGCTCGCCATGTCCGGCCGCGCGGTTGAAGCCGCCGGCGACGTCGATACGCTGCTGCTCGACAAGACGGGGACGATCACCCTCGGCAACCGCCAGGCGACGAACTTCCGGCCGGTGCGCGGCGTCTCCGAACAGGACCTCGCCGACGCCGCCCAGCTCGCCTCGCTTGCCGACGAAACGCCGGAAGGCCGCTCCATCGTCGTGCTCGCCAAGGAGAAATATGCGATCCGCGGCCGCGACATGGCGAGCCTCAAGGCGACCTTCGTCCCCTTCACCGCCCAGACCCGCATGAGCGGCGTCGATCTCGAAGGCGCCTCGATCCGCAAGGGGGCGGTCGATACGGTGCTGACCTACGTCAATAGCGACGCCCCCTCGAAAAACGGCAGCGAGGTCGTGCGCGAGCTGCAGTCGATCGCCGACGAGGTCGCCAAATCGGGCGGCACGCCGCTCGCCGTTGCCCGCGATGGCCGCCTGCTCGGCATCATCCAGTTGAAGGACATCGTCAAAGGCGGCATCCGCGAACGCTTCACGGAGCTGCGCCGCATGGGCATCCGCACGGTGATGATAACAGGCGACAACCCGCTGACGGCAGCGGCCATCGCCGCCGAAGCCGGCGTCGACGATTTCCTCGCCCAGGCAACGCCGGAGATGAAACTGGCGCTGATGCGCGAGGAACAGGCCAAGGGCAAGCTGGTCGCCATGTGCGGCGACGGCACCAACGATGCCCCTGCGCTTGCCCAGGCCGATGTCGGCGTCGCCATGAACACCGGCACGGTCGCCGCCCGCGAGGCCGGCAACATGGTCGATCTCGCCAGCGACCCGACCAAGCTCATCGAGATCGTCGAGATCGGCAAGCAGCTTTTGATGACGCGCGGCGCGCTGACGACCTTCTCGATCGCCAACGACATCGCCAAATACTTCGCCATCATCCCGGCGATGTTCCTGACCTTCTACCCGCAGCTCGGCGTGCTCAACGTCATGGGACTGTCGACGCCGCAAAGCGCCATCCTCTCGGCGATCATCTTCAACGCATTGATCATCATTGCGCTGATCCCGCTGTCGCTGAAGGGCGTGCGCTACCGCCCGATCGGCGCCGGCGCGCTGCTGTCGCGCAACCTGCTGATTTACGGCCTCGGCGGCATCATCGTCCCCTTCATCGGAATCAAGGCGATCGACATGGCCGTCGCCGCTCTCGGCCTTGCCTAGCGGAAGATCTGGTTCCTCACCGGAACCGGTCTCCGCGTGAACTCACCAAGGAGCAGAATAATGTTGAAAGAATTCCGCCCGGCCGTCGTCATGATCCTTGCCACCACCGTGATCACCGGCCTTCTCTATCCCCTTGCCATGACCGGTGCGGCCCAGGCACTGTTCCCCACCCAGGCGAACGGCAGCCTCGTCGAGAAGAACGGCCAGGTGATCGGCTCGACGCTGATCGGCCAGGCATTCACCAGCGACAGATATTTCCACGGCCGTCCCTCGGCCGCCGGCGACGGCTACAATGCCGCCGCCTCCAGCGGCTCCAACCTCGGCCCGACCAGCCGGAAGCTGATCGACCGGGTCAAGGGCGACTATGAGGCGGCCAAGGCCGAAAACCCGACTGCCGAGGTGCCGACTGACCTCGTCACCGCCTCGGGCAGCGGCCTCGATCCCGATATTTCGCCGGAGGCCGCCTATTTGCAGGTGGCCCGTGTCGCCAAGGCGCGCAGCCTTGACGAGGCCAAAGTGAAGGCGCTGGTCGACGGCGCCGTTAACCACCGCGAACTCGGCATTCTCGGCGAACCCAGGGTCAATGTTCTGGCGTTGAACCAGAGCCTTGATGCTTCTATGACTGAGTGAGTTTGGTTGGCTGGGTCGAGAGTAAGCAGTCGGCCTGATGAGCATCCGAGACGCGGTGCGCTTGCTGGTCGGGGCGGCTTTGGCGAGAAGGCCAACCTCACTCTCCGTCATCCTCGGGCGTGACCCGAGGATCCATGCCGCGGGCTCCTGGTGGATGCCCTATGGATGCTCGGCTCAAGGCGAGCATGACGGAGGGCGGGGCGAGCATAAAGAGCTATTCGCGGCTAGAGGCCCCGGAATGCCTTCCGCCAACTGAGCCAAGCGACGTCGGCCCGTCGACTGAAGTGATTTAACGGGGGGTCGCGAGGAGAACCCATCCTCAAGCACAGGCATCTGCAGAAAGACCACACGCATGCCAGACGACAATCGCGACCAGGCCGGCAGGCCATCGCCCGATGCGCTTCTCGAAAAAGCCCGGGCGGAGATGCGCGGCCGCCTGAAGATTTTCCTCGGCGCCGCTCCCGGCGTCGGCAAGACCTACGAGATGCTGATCTCCGGCCGCGCCAAGATCGCCGATGGTCTCGACGTCGTCATCGGCGTCGTCGAAACCCATGGCCGCAAGGAGACCCAGGCGCTCGTCGTGGGCTTCGAGATCATCCCCCGCGTCGAAATCGACTATAAGGGACGGCTGCTCGAGGAAATGGACCTCGACGGCATCCTCACCCGCCGGCCGGATCTCGTGCTCGTCGACGAACTCGCCCACACCAATGCCGAGGGCAGCCGCCATCCGAAACGTTACCTCGACGTCAAGGAGCTGCTCGATCGCGGCATCGACGTCTATACGACGCTCAACATCCAGCATGTCGAGAGCCTGAACGACGTCGTCTCGCAGATCACCCGCATCCGGGTGCGCGAGACCGTGCCGGATTCGATCATCGACCTGGCCGACGATGTCGAGATCATCGATCTGACGCCGGATGATCTGATCAAGCGCCTGCATGACGGCAAGGTCTACATACCGCGCACCGCCGAGCGGGCTCTGACCAATTATTTCACGCCGGGCAACCTGACGGCGCTCCGCGAGCTGGCGCTGCGCAAGACCGCCCAGCGCGTCGACGACCAGTTGCTGACCCACATGCAGGCCCACGCTATATCGGGCCCCTGGGCGGCGGGCGAACGGGTCCTCGTCTCCGTCGATCATCACCCGCGCTCGGCCTCTCTGGTGCGCTACGCCTCGCGCATGGCCTCGCGGCTGCGGGCGCCTTGGGCGGCCGTCTATATCGAGACCCACCGCTCGATCAACCTGAGCGAAGCCGAGCGCGATACGATCGCCTCCACACTGCGGCTTGCCGAACAGCTCGGCGGCGAGGCGATCACCATTCCCGGCCGGGAGGTGGCCGAAGAACTCGTCCGCCACGCCACCGCCAACAACGTCACCCATATCGTCATTGGCGCGCCGAAGAAGCCGACATGGCGCGACTGGTGGGGCCGCTCGATCACCGACGAGCTGATCCGCAAGACCGGCGAGATCAGCGTCCATGTCATCTCGGGCACCGAGAAGGACGGCACCACCGCGCGCGGCATCAAGGCCGCCGCCGCTGCGCCGCAACTGGATTTCAGAGCCTATCTGCTGGCGACCGTCTATGTCGCCATCGCGCTCGGCGTCAGCATCGTGCTCGACCAGGTGCTCGATGTGCGCAACCTCGCCCTGGTCTTCCTGATGGCGGTGCTGACCTCCGCCGTCCTCCACGGCCTGCGGCCGGCGCTCTACAGCTGCATTCTCGGCGCGCTGTCCTTCAACTTCTTCTTCCTGCCGCCGCGCTACACGCTGACGATCAGCGATCCGGAAAGCGTGCTCGCCTTCTTCTTCTTCCTCGGCGTCGCCGTCATCGCCAGCAACGTGACCGCGACCGTGCAGCGCCAGGCCGCCGCCGCCCGGCAGCGGGCGCGCACGACGGAAGATCTCTATCTCTTCTCGAAAAAACTCGCCGGCACCGGCACGCTCGACGACGTGCTCTGGGCTACCGCCTTCCAGCTCGCCTCGATGCTGAAGGTTCGCGTCGTGCTGCTGCTGCCCGAGGAGGGCACCATCGCCGTCAAGGCAGGTTATCCGCCCGACGATACGCTCGACGATGCCGATATCGCCGCCGCCCGCTGGGCCTGGGAGCACAATCACGCCGCCGGCCGCGGCGCCGACACCCTGCCCGGCGCCAAGCGCCTCTATGTGCCGCTCCGAACCGGGCGCACTGCCGTCGGCGTCATCGGTCTCGACAGCGACCGCCGCGAAGGGCCCCTGCTGACGCCCGAGCAGCAGCGGCTGCTCGATGCGCTGGCCGACCAGGCGGCCCTTGCCATCGAACGCGTCCAGCTCGTCGCCGACGTCGACCGGGCAAGACTTGCGGCTGAAGCCGACCGGCTGCGCTCGGCTTTGCTCACCTCGATCTCGCATGATCTGAAGACGCCGCTTGCCGCCATCCTCGGCGCCGCCGGCACCCTGCGCGATTACTTCGCCTCGATGCCGGAGGAGGATCGCGCCGACCTGCTTTCCACCGTCGTCGACGAATCGGAGCGCCTCAACCGCTTCATCGCCAATCTGCTCGACATGACCAAGATCGAGTCCGGCGCAATGGAGCCGAACTCTGCGCTGCACTATGCCGGCGATATCGTCGGCACGGCGCTCGCCCGCGCCGCAAAGATCCTCGAGCATCACAAGACCGAGATGAGCATGCCCGCCGAGCTGCCGATGGTGCGGGTCGATCCTGTCCTGTTCGAGCAGGTGATCTTCAACCTTCTCGACAATGCCGCCAAATACGCGCCTGCGGGATCGGTGATCCAAATCGAAGGCTGGGCCGATGCCGACAATGTCGTCGTGCAGGTTTCGGACGAAGGCCCGGGCATTCCGCCGGCCGACCTTGCCCGCGTCTTCGACACTTTCTACCGGGTGCGCAAGGGCGACCAGGTGCGCGCCGGCACCGGGCTTGGCCTGTCCATCTGCCGCGGCTTCATCGAGGCGATGGGCGGCACGATCACGGCCGGAAACCGGCGTGGCCGCCCAGGCGCCGTCTTTACCATCCGCCTGCCGAAACCCAACGACATTCCGAAACTGGATGAACTCAAATGACCGGTTCAGCCGTCAAAATCCTCGTCGTCGACGACGAGCCTCCGATCCGCAAGCTGCTCCGCGTCGGCCTGACCGCGCAGGGCTATGACGTGCAGGAAGCGCCGAATGCCGAAAGCGCCCGCCAGTCAGTCGCCGACGACATGCCCGACCTCGTCGTGCTCGACCTTGGCCTGCCCGACATGCCGGGCCATGACCTCTTGCAGGAGTGGCGCGACGGAGGGCTTTCCATGCCTGTTGTCATCCTGTCCAGCCGCACCGACGAGGCCGGCATCGTCAAGGCGCTGGAAAGCGGCGCCGACGATTATGTCACCAAGCCCTTCGGCATCAACGAACTCGGCGCCCGTATCCGCGTGGCGCTGCGCCACCGGCTGCAGCAGCAGGGGGAAAGAGCGATTTTCCAGACCGGCGGGCTGTCGATCGACCTCGTCAAGCGCATCGTCAAGGTCGACGGCGAGGAACTAAAACTGTCGCCGAAGGAGTACGACATTCTGCGCGTGCTGGCCCAGTATGCTGGCAAGGTGCTGACACACCAGTTTCTTTTGAAGCAGGTATGGGGGCCGGCGGCTGACGTGCAATATCTGCGCGTCTACATCAGACAGATCAGGCAAAAGGTCGAGAAAATTCCCGATCAACCACACTATATTACCACCGAGACCGGCGTCGGCTACCGGCTCAGAGAACCGGACTGACATCCCTCCCCTTCCCCCTTGCCGATCTTCGAGCCGTCTATATTGAGAATGACATGAACCTTCCCAGCATCATCCGGCCGGAACACACTTTCATCGGCGTGTCGGCTCCGACGAAATGGCGGGCGCTGCAGACCATCGCCGACAAGGCGGCCATGGCCTTTTCGATCGATGCGCAGATCATCCTGAAGGCGCTCGAAACCCGCGAAAAGCTTGGCTCCACCGGGATCGGGAACGGCATCGCCATTCCGCACGCGGCGATCGAGACCATGAGCAGCCCGCGCGGTCTGCTCTTCCGCTTTTCCCGGCCGCTGGATTTCGAGGCGATCGACGATATCCCGGCCGACATCGCCGTCGTGCTGCTTTTCGGGGAGAACAACCGCGGCGAATATCTGAACGTGCTATCCGCCATCGCCCGGCGGCTGCAATCGGACGGCGTGCTCGCCGCCATGCGCAAGGCAAGGACGGCCGACGAATTCTATTCCGATTTCATCTCCAGTTCGCGGGCATGAAAAAGGCGCGGCCCGAAGGCCGCGCCGCTCGTCTGCAATCAGGCGATCTTAGAAATCGCGCTGGAAGCGCAGGAAGCCGAACACTTCGTCGTCGCCTTCGTCTTCATCGTGATACTGCACGCTGAGCTTCGAACGCAGGTCTTCGACGATCTGGTAGTCGATCGTGACACCTGTGGTGTAGGCGCTACCGCCGGTGAAGCCATTGCCGTCAGCCTCGAGAGCGATGTTTTCGAAGTACTGGAAGCCGGGAGTGATCTTCCACTTGTCGTTGATCTTCAAGGCGTATTCTGCTGCGATCGTCCACTCGGACTCTTCGTAGTAGTAGTTGGCGCCGCTTGCCCAGATGCCGGCGATGCCGAGCGTGCCGGGGCCGATGTCGGCATAGACGATACCACGGACAGCGACTTCGCTGGTATCCGTGTCATAACCGGCAAGCAGGTATGCGCTGATGGCGCCGGCCTTGTAGGAGACCTGGCCTGCAACACCGAAGTTGTTCGGGCCTTCGCCCGGCTTGGTGGCATAGTCTTCTTCCAGCTCGTCGACCGAGAGGCCGGCGGCGAAAGCGCCGCTCTCGTACTGATAACGGATCGAGTTGTGGGTGGTCTCGTTGCTGGCGAGCGTGTCGGTCTCGCCGCTCATGTCGTCGTCCCACCAGCTATAGAGCTTACCGACGCGGAAACCGGCAATGTCGAGATAGCCTTCGTCCAGCAGCGCTTCCTGATCGGAGGCGTTGTCGACGTTGTAACGCAGCGTCATGACGCCGGTGAGCGTGCCGTATTCGGTGTCGTTCTTCGCCTGGAAGGTGACCTGACCGCGAGTCCAGAAGTTTACGTCGGAATCGCCGGCGATGTTGTCACCGAAGCGAACTTCGGTACGGATGTAACCGCCGATCGAAAGGCATGTTTCCGTTCCCGGAATATAAAAATAGCCGGTGCCGTAGGCATCGCAAACGCGAACATATTCCACGGGCTCGGGTTCCGCCGCCACGATGGCGTCGGCTGCGCGTGCTCCGGAGGCCGCGGCAAGGGCGGCAACGGAGGCAAAAAGGATAGTTCTGATATTCATTTTGAATGGCCCTAACAGGTTGGAATGCGAGGCGCATTTCAAGGGATGCCCCCACGTAACGGTCGGCGAATACGACCGCACCGCCGCCATATAGGAATCCACAAGTGTCACCGCGGCAAAATCCGGGCGAAAATCTGCCTCGCCCGTGCCTGATGTGGAGGAACTGTGGCCAAAAAAACACGGTTTTGCGGCAGCCAGAGAGCGGCAGCGGGATTGGCCGCGGCCAACTCCGGCACGGCCATTTCAAATTCGCCCTTCAAATGGAATGACATTCTATCAGACCCGCCAGAACAGGAAGACGTTTCGTTTCATTATACGACTGACTTGATAGAGGTAAGACAGAAACAGGAGGGTTCTCATGCAGACACAACGGCTCACCCGGCTCCTCGCGGCTGCGGTCATGGCAGGCAGCTTCGCGATCGGCAGCGTTGCTCCGGCATTCGCGGATCAGACGCTGCTTAACGTGTCCTATGATCCGACACGCGAATTATATAAGGATTTTAATGCTGCTTTCGCCGCGAAGTGGCAGAAGGACAATGGTGAGGACGTGGCGATCAAGGCCTCGCATGGCGGCTCCGGTGCCCAGGCGCGCTCTGTCATCGACGGCCTCGACGCCGACGTCGTGACGCTTGCCCTCGAAGGCGATATCGACGCCATCGCCAAGGCGACCGGCAAGATCCCGGTCGACTGGAAAGCCAAGCTCCCGAACAATTCGACGCCCTACACCTCGACGATCGTCTTCCTGGTCCGCAAGGGCAACCCGAAGGGCATCAAGGATTGGGGCGACCTGATCAAGGACGACGTGCAGGTGATCACGCCGAACCCGAAGACATCGGGCGGCGCCCGCTGGAACTTCCTCGCCGCCTGGGCATGGGCCAAGCAGGCGAATGGCGGCGACGACGCCAAGGCGCAGGATTACGTCGGCAAGCTGCTGCAGCATGTTCCGGTCCTCGATACCGGCGCGCGCGGCGCCACGACCACTTTCGTCCAGCGCGGCCTCGGCGACGTGCTGCTCGCCTGGGAAAACGAAGCCTATCTCTCGCTTGAAGAGCTCGGGCCCGACCAGTTCGAGATCGTCACACCGAGCTTCTCCATCCGGGCCGACCCGCCGGTCGCCGTCGTCGACGGCAATGTCGACAAGAAAGGCACCCGAAAGGTCGCCGAAGCCTATCTCAACTACCTCTATTCCGACGAAGGCCAGAAGATCGCCGCCAAGCATTATTATCGGCCGACCAAGCCCGAAGCCGCCGATCCGGCCGACATCGCCCGGTTCCCGAAGCTGACGCTCGCCACCATCGACGATTTCGGCGGCTGGAAGGAAGCGCAGCCGAAGTTCTTCGGCGATGGCGGCGTATTTGACCAAATCTACAAGCCGGCCCAATAATAGACTTCATGAAAGCACATAGCCCCACGCGGTGGCGGTTCAGGCGGCCGAGCGTCATTCCGGGTTTCGGAATGGCGCTCGGCCTTACCTTGACCTGGCTCACCCTTCTGATCCTCATTCCGCTCTCCGGCCTTGCCATCCGGTCGAGCGCGCTCGGCTGGGAGAAATTCTGGTCGATCGCGCTCGATCCGCGCACGCTGAATGCGCTGCGCATCAGCTTCGGCAGCGCCTTCCTCGCCGCTGTTGTCAATGCCGTGTTCGGCATCATCCTCGCCTGGGTGCTGGTGCGCTACCGCTTCCCCGGCAAGCGCGTTATCGATGCCATGGTCGACCTGCCCTTCGCGCTGCCGACCGCCGTTGCCGGTATCGCGCTGACCACGCTTTATGCGCCGAACGGCTGGATCGGCCAGTTTCTGACGCCGCTCGGCATCAAGATCGCCTTCACCCCGGCCGGCATCGTCGTGGCGCTGATCTTCGTCGGTCTGCCCTTCGTGGTTCGCACCGTGCAGCCGGTCATGGAGGAAATCGACAAGGAGGTGGAAGAAGCCGCGGCAACGCTCGGCGCCAACCGCTTGCAGACGATTTTCCGCGTGCTGCTGCCAGGGCTGGCGCCGGCCGTGCTGACCGGCTTCGCGCTCGCCTTTGCCCGCGGCGTCGGTGAATATGGCTCGGTCATCTTCATCGCCGGCAACCTGCCATTCAAATCGGAGATCGCGCCGCTGCTGATCGTCATCAAACTCGAAGAGTATAATTATGCGGCGGCGACTGGCATTGCGGCAATCATGCTGATTATTTCCTTCGCCATGCTGCTGGTCATCAACCTCATCCAGAGCTGGAGCAGGCGGAGGTACGGCTATGGCGCTTGATACGACCGTTCAACCCGTGAAGCTGCGTTCGGTGACCACCGAACACAGGATCGCGCGCTATAGCCTGATCGCCGTTTCGCTCGTCTTCCTGCTGCTGATCCTGCTGCTGCCGCTCGCGGCCGTCTTCGTCGAGGCTTTCCGCAAGGGCGCCGGGCCCTTCCTCGAGGCGCTCGGCGATGCAGAGACTTTCTCGGCGATCCGCCTGACACTGATCGTTGCCGGGATCAGCGTGCCGCTCAACCTCGCCTTCGGGGTCGCCGCCGCATGGGCGATCGCCAAGTTCGAATTCAAGGGCAAGGCCTTCCTGACGACGCTGATCGACCTGCCTTTTTCGGTGTCGCCAGTCATCTCCGGCCTGGTCTTCGTGCTCTTGTTCGGCGCCAATACCTGGCTCGGCCAATGGCTCAGCGCCTATGAGATCAAGATCCTGTTCGCCGTGCCGGGACTGGTTCTGGCGACCATGTTCGTCACCTTTCCCTTCGTCGCCCGCGAACTGATTCCGCTGATGCAGGAACAGGGAACGGCGGACGAAGAGGCGGCGCTTTCGCTCGGCGCCAGCGGCTGGCAAACCTTCTGGTATGTGACGCTGCCGAACATCAAATGGGGCCTGCTCTATGGGGTGCTGCTCTGCAACGCCCGCGCCATGGGCGAATTCGGCGCCGTGTCGGTGGTCTCCGGCCATATTCGCGGTCAGACGAATACGATGCCGCTACAGGTGGAAATTCTCTACAACGAATATAATTTCACCGGCGCTTTCGCCGTGGCCACGCTTTTGGCCTTGCTTGCGCTCGTGACTCTTGTTTTGAAGACGCTGCTGGAAATGCGCTACAGCGCCGAAATATCCGCCAGCCGGCGGCATTGAAGGATTTGGAATGGAAGTACGTGTTCAAAACATCCGCAAGGAATTCGAGCGTTTTCCAGCACTGCACGATGTCTCGCTCGGCATCCGCTCCGGCGAGCTGATCGCGCTGCTCGGTCCCTCGGGCTCGGGAAAGACGACATTGCTGCGCCTGATCGCCGGGCTGGAAAGCCCGACCGAAGGGCAGATCTTCTTCGGCGAGGAGGATGCCTCGAAGAAATCAGTGCAGCAGCGCAATATCGGCTTTGTTTTCCAGCATTATGCCCTCTTCCGCTACATGACCGTGCTCGACAACGTCTCCTTCGGTCTGAAGGTCAGAAGCGGCGCGCGGCGGCCGCCCAGGGCCGATATCCGCCGGCGGGCGCTGGAGCTGCTCGAACTCGTGCAGCTATCCGGCCTTGAAACACGGTATCCGGCGCAGCTTTCCGGCGGCCAACGCCAACGGGTGGCGCTCGCCCGCGCCATGGCCGTCGAACCGAACGTGCTGCTCCTTGACGAACCCTTCGGCGCGCTCGACGCTCAGGTGCGCAAGGACCTGCGCAAATGGCTGCGCGAGATCCACGACCGCACCGGCCACACCACCGTCTTCGTTACGCACGACCAGGACGAGGCGCTGGAGCTTGCCGACCGCGTCGTCGTCATGAGCCAGGGCGCGATCGAACAAGTCGGCACGCCGGACGAGGTCTACGACAACCCCAACTCACCCTTCGTCTTCGGCTTCATCGGCCAGTCGAATTGCCTCCAGGTCGAAATCTCGGACGGCGACATCCGCTTCGAAGGCCGCTCGCTCGGCCTCAATGCCGAGGGTGAGCCCGATGGACCCGCGCAGCTCTACTTCCGCCCGCACGACGTCAGGCTCTGCGAATCGGCGGAAAACTGCATTGCTGGCCAGCGGGTCTCCAGCCGCCGCGTCGCCGGCACCCGTCATATCGAACTCGACATCGGCAATGACCGCCCGCATATCGAAGTCGAGCTGCCGCCGAGCGAGGCTGACCGACTCGACCGCTACCGGGTGGCATTCAAGCCGACCCGCTGGAAGCTGTTTCGCAGCTGACGGATCAAGGCGCAAAAGTCGGCTGCCGTAGTTTGGGCCGCTGCATAACTCGTTAAATTTTCGGAATTATGCAGCAGGCAGTCTGACACTCGCCGCCGAGGTCGCCTATGGCGGGAGTCGATTTTAGCTTTTGTGATCTCCGGTTGTTTGTATTTCAGTCATATGACGAGTAAAAGTTTTTTCGCATTAATCATAAAGGGCTGGACTAATCCCATAGGAGGCACTTGGCGTTGAGGGCGGAGATTTCCTTTGGAAAATCCCTGATCGGGATTTTATTCGTAGGACTGGCGGCCACGGGCTGCACCACAACACCGAAGCCGGCGACGACGGCGGCCAAGACCAAGGTTCAACCGACGAAAGTCGCTTTCAATTATACGGCAAAAGATCGCGATTGCCTGAAGCGTGCGATGTATTTCGAATCGCGGCATTCCGATGAAGACGGCTATCTCGCCGTCGGCACCGTCGTCATGAACAGGCTGACGTCTGGCGCCTATCCGCCATCGATCTGCGGTGTCGTCGCCCAGAAGAAGCAGTTTGCCCCCGGCGTGATGACGCGCGAAGTCAAGCCGCAGGCCGAACCGGAGCTTGCCACCGCGGCCGATGCGATCCTGCTGAAGGGAGCGCGCCATCCCGCGGTCAAGGAGGCGATGTTCTTCCACACCGACGGACTGAAATTCCCCTACGACAACATGCATTATGTGACGGTTGCCGGCGGTAACGCCTTCTATGAGAAGCGCGACTCCAATGGCATGCTCGAAACGCCGGCGCCGCTGCCTTCCTATGAGGTGGCGATGAATTATGTGCCCGGCGAGAGCATGCTGCCGCCGCAATTCGAGGCCCTGATCCCCTCGGCCGTTCCCGTTCCTCTGCCGGCGCCTGATCCCATGGCCACGGCAAGCACGGCGCCGATGCAGATAACGGCACCGGTGACCCAGCCGGAACCCTCGATCGCGCCCGAACCAGGAATGCCGGTCGCCATCCCCACGCCCCGTCCCGCCTATGACAGCGTAATGCTGCGCGGGGCTGTCCCGACGAACGGCGGCTGACCCAGTTCCGCCGTCCCGGCGAGGAAGAGCTCATTAAGCGCGCTCTTCCCAGACCCTTGCAAGCTCAACGATGGTTTTGACCGCCTTTTCCATGTCCTGACGGCTGACCCATTCGAGCGGCGAATGGAACGCATGGCCGCCGGCGAAGATGTTCGGGCATGGCAGCCCCATGAAAGAGAGGCGCGAGCCGTCCGTGCCGCCGCGGATACTACCACGCATCGGCGTCATGCCGGCCCGGCGTACGGCTTCCAGCGCGTTCTCGACAATCTCGGGGTGACGGTCGAGCACCGCTTTCATGTTGCGATATTGCTCGGTCACCTGGAAATTGTAGGTCGAGCCCGGATAGGCTGAGATCACCTGCTTGACGATGGATTCAAGCATCGCCTCCTTTTCTACGAGCCCCTCCTCGGTGAAATCGCGAATGATGAAGCTCAGCGACGCCTTTTCCATCGAGCCGGTCACGCCGACGGGATGGATGAAGCCCTGCTTGCCCTCCGTCGTCTCCGGCGCCAGGTCCTTCGGCAGCCGGTCGATGATGGCGCCGGCGATCTTGATGGCGTTCTCCATGCGGTCCTTGGCAAAACCGGGATGGATCGCCACGCCTGATATGCTGATCTCGACGCCATCGGCCGAAAAGGTTTCGTCCTCGATATGGCCGGCGGTCTCGCCGTCCATGGTATAGGCGAAGTCGGCGCCGAGTTTCTTCAAGTCGACCCTGTTGACGCCGCGGCCGACTTCCTCGTCGGGCGTGAACAGGATCTTGATCGTCCCGTGGCGGATATCGGGATTGTCGACGAGAATCTGGGCCGCGGTCATGATTTCCGCCAGCCCGGCCTTGTCGTCGGCGCCGAGCAATGTCGTTCCGTCAGTCGTGACGATGTCGTTGCCGATCTGGTTGTTGAGCTCGGGATGCTCGGAGACACGGATCACCCGGCTCGGATCGCCGACAAGCTCGATATCGCCGCCGGCATAATTTCGCACGATCTGCGGCTTGACGCCCGTGCCGGTAAAATCGGGCGCCGTATCCATGTGCGAGCAGAAACAGATGACCGGTACCGGCTTGTCGCTATTTCCAGGAATGGTCGCATAGACATAACCGTGTTCATCGAGATGTGCGTCGGAAAGCCCGATCTTCAGCAGGTCGTCGACCAGAACCCGGCCGAGATCCTTCTGCTTTTCGGTCGTCGGCTGGGTCGATGAGGCGGGGTCGGATTGGGTGTCGATCACGACATAACGGAGAAAGCGGTCGAGAACGGTGTCGGTCATGTCAATCCAGTCCAGTGAGTCACCCGAGTGATATAGCCCCCCTGGGCGAAGCGGCAAAAGATTTTTCGGCTCGGCGAATGATTCCATTATGACAGCCGTCTTATTCGGCGGGCCGGGTTGGTCGGGCTCGCCCGGCGAGTCCAGCCGAGGAGCTGTTGCGCTCCTTTCACGCATCCAACAGCGGCAGGCAGAATTGCTCCTGTAGGCAGCGTACGCCATTTACGGAATATCGCTGCGGTCTTGAACATCCGGCAGCCATTCCCAATATTTTTCGCCGGATCAAAGCTGGCATCGAAAGGAGGAAGAAAATGCCGCTGAACGATGTGCTCTGGACTCGTCCAGTGACGGTCAGGCTGCAATGCGGCTTGGTGCGAACTTTTACGGGCGTCTATGAGGCCTTGGATTTCCTTGAGAATGAATGGCCGTTGGGCCATGGGGAGCGGCACAAGCGCGCCGTCAAGACCTGTCGCGGCGCCCTCAACCGGGTGATTGCGCCGTTGATTGCACGGGAGGCTTTCATGGCCGCGTGCGTCGAAGCCGGGATGCCGGCAGTCGTGGCTCCCTGGCAGGTGCAGGCCACCAGCCGCCCGCAGCGACCCACGCGTGTCGCTGCGCTTCGCTAAAGGCGGAGCCCCGATGTCTATCGAACGTCGAGATACCTGTCGCGCGGCCCCGTGAGGAGCCGCGCCGGCACAAAAGGCCGAGTTAACGAACGGATTTGAACGCAGCCCGCAATTCTTCCGCAAAGAGTTGAGGCTGCTCCCACGCAGCAAAATGTCCACCGCGCTCCACCTGATGATAGTAAACGAGGGAAGGATAAGCCTGTCGGCTCCAGCTCTCCGGCGCCTGGTAGATTTCCTTTGGAAAAACGGTGATGCCGACAGGGATCTTGATGTCCTTCGTCTTCTGCGTCTCCGAGCTGAAGTTGTTGTTGTTGTTTTCCCAGTAGAAGCGCGAAGACGACGCGCCGGTATTGGTCAACCAGTAGAGCGTGATGTCGTTCAGCATTTCGTCTCTGGTCAGAACGCGTTCGGGAACACCGTCACTGTCACTCCATTGGACAAATTTTTCATAGATCCACGACGCCAAACCCGACGGCGAATCCGAGAGCGAGTAACCGATCGTCTGCGGCCGAGTTACCATCATGGCGCCGTAGGCGGCATTCCGGCCGAAAAAGGCGCTGAGAGAGTCGTAAGCGCCTTTTTCCGCCGGGGACAGTCCGGCAGGGGCCGCGTCGCCACTGCTGATCCCCCGCATCAGATCGCCCGGGACAGTCGCCGGCATATTCAAATGGATGGCCAGCAAGCCTTGCGGGGCTTGCCGTGCCAAGGCATCTGAGATCACCGAGCCGTGGTCGCCACCCTGCGAAACATAGCGTGTGTAACCCAGGCGCTTCACCAGCACATCCCAGGCGCGGGCAACACGGTCGGGTCCCCACCCCTGATCTGTCGGCCGGCCGGAAAAGCCGTAACCCGGAATCGAAGGAATAATCACGTCGAAGGCATCTTCCGGCTTGCCACCATAGGCCGTGGGATCGGTGAGAGGTCCGATCGTCTTGATGAACTCGAAGATCGAGCCCGGCCACCCATGCGTCAGGATGACCGGGAGAGCATTCGGATGGCGAGAGCGGACGTGAATGAACTGAATGTCGACGCCGTCGATCGTCGTGACGAACTGCGGCAGAGAGTTCAGCTGTTCTTCGGCTTTGCGCCAGTCGTAATCGGTCCCCCAATAGCGCACAAGGTCCTGGACGCGCGCCAGCTGGATGCCCTGCGAGATATCTTCGACCGTCTCCTTATCCGGCCAACGTGTCTCTGCAATCCGTCGCTTGAGATCATTAAGCTGGCTCTGGTCGACGTGGATGCGGAATGGGCGGATACTCTCATCCGACGCTGGTCTTGTCTGGGCAGTCGTAACGCCGGCTTCTTCTGCGCGTGCGGACTGCACGTAAGACACCGTTATCAGCGATCCGACCGCGATGGCGATCGCACGCCCGAGCAGCGGGCGGGATTTGGAAAAATTGGCACTAGCGGTCATGGGATAGCCTCCTTCGCTTGGCGTTCTGCGACTTTCTCGCGATTGGAGTGCTAGGCGGTCGATGTATCACATCTGTTTCCGGCCAATGCCTGTTCTGTTACAGAATGTAGCTTCGCGCTCATCAGGTACGCGATCATACAATTGGTGCGGGGACAGTTGCTGTCGTGCCAACTCAAACGGGAACGCTGCCCGCGGCTGGAACAACGATAACCGCTATTTCGTTTGACGACCGAACGGTCCGGGAACAGCCATGGCCAGCGACAAGCTAACGAGCTACCGATCAAAACGCGATTTTGAGAAGACCGCTGAGCCCAGCGGTGAGCGGCGCGTCAAAAAGAGCAACCGCCGCCGCTTTGTCATTCAGAAACACGATGCGACGCGTCTGCACTACGACCTGCGGCTCGAGCTCGACGGCGTGTTCAAGAGCTGGGCTGTCACCAAAGGGCCATCGCTCGATCCACAGGACAAGCGCCTTGCGGTTGAGGTCGAAGATCATCCCCTCGATTATGGCGACTTCGAAGGCACTATTCCGAAAGGCCAGTATGGCGGCGGCACGGTCATGCTGTGGGATCGCGGCTATTGGGAGCCGGAGGGGAGGAAGAGCCCTGAAGAGGCGCTTCGTAAGGGCGATTTCAAGTTCACCCTCGAGGGCGAACGTTTGCACGGGAGCTTCGTGCTGGTGCGCATGCGCAACGATCGCGAGCGCAGCAAGCGTACCAACTGGCTGTTGATCAAGCATCATGACGAGTTCTCCGTCGAGGAGAACGGTGCTGCTATCCTGGAAGAAAGCATCACCTCTGTAGCGTCTGGCCGCAGCATGGAAATGATCGCAGCCGGCAAGGGGCGAAAGCCAAAACCCTTCATGGTGGAAGGCGGCGAGGTCCAGGCCGACGCCGTTTGGGACAGCAATCACGGACTGGCTGCCGAGGAGCGGCAGGAGGCGAGAGGCGGAAAGCCCGCCACTGCTACGGCGGTTGATCTTCCCGATTTCATCGCGCCGCAGCTTTGCGAGAAGCGGGAGCGGCCGCCCGGCGGGGACGACTGGATCCACGAGATCAAATTCGATGGATATCGCATCCAGATGCGGGTGCTCGGCGGCGAAGCAACGTTGAAAACCAGGAAAGGTCTCGACTGGACGGCCAAGTACCCCGAAATCGCCCGGGCGGCGTCAGCCCTTCCAGATTGTATCGTCGATGGCGAAATCTGCGCTCTCGACGAGCACGGCGCGCCGGACTTCGCCGCGCTGCAGGCCGCGCTGTCGGAGGGCAAGACCGGTGATCTCGTCTACTTCGCCTTCGACCTGCTCTATGACGGCGGCGAGGATTTCCGCCTCAAGCCCCTCATCGAGCGAAAGACGCGGTTGCAGGAGCTCCTCGCGGACGCCGGCAGCGATCCTCGCATCCGCTTCGTCGAACATTTCACCGGCCGCGGCGACGCCGTCCTCAGGTCGGCTTGCAAGCTCTCGCTGGAAGGCATCGTGTCAAAACAGGCAGATGCCGCCTATCAGTCCGGTCGAACGGAAAGCTGGGCGAAGTCCAAATGCCGTGCCGGGCACGAGGTGGTCATCGGTGCCTATGCCAAAACCAACGGCAAGTTTCGTTCCCTCCTCGTCGGCGTTTTCAGCGACGATAACTTTGTTTATGTCGGCCGTGTCGGGACCGGCTACGGCGCCAAGAAGGTCGAAACGCTGCTTCCGAAACTGAAGGCCCTGGAGACTGCGCAGTCGCCGTTCACCGGAGCCGGCGCTCCGAAGAAGCAGGCTGAAGTCGTCTGGGTGAAGCCCGAGCTTGTCGCCGAGATCGAATTCGAGGGCTGGACCGCCGACGGTCTTGTCCGGCAAGGAGCTTTCAAAGGATTGCGCGAAGATAAGCCGGCCAAGGAAGTCGAGGCAGAACGACCGCTAAGATCCTCTAAAGCCAAGGTTGCGGAGCCGGCTCCGAGAGCCGATCAGAGATCAACGCGCCGTAGGGCTCAGAAGGCCGATGTCATGGGCGTCCTCATTTCAAACCCGGACAAACCGTTGTGGCCGGATGAAAACGACGGTGAGCCGGTAACAAAGGAAGAACTGGCCCGCTTTTACGAGGCGGTCGGCGACTGGATGATCGACCACATCAAGGGCAGGCCCTGCTCGATCATCCGTGCCCCGGATGGAATTGGTGGTGAGCAGTTCTTCCAGCGTCATGCGATGCCCGGACAATCCAGCCTGCTGGAATTGGTCAAGGTATTCGGCGACAAGAAGCCATACCTGCAGATTGACCGCATCGAAGGGCTTGCTGCAGTCGCCCAGATCGCGGCGGTCGAGCTCCATCCGTGGAACTGTGAACCTGGGCAACCGGAAGTGCCTGGTCGCCTGGTATTCGATCTGGATCCTGGGCCTGATGTTCCCTTTTCCACGGTTGTTTCTGCTGCCCGCGAAATGCGCGAGCGGCTGGAAGAGCTCGGATTGGTCAGCTTCTGCAAGACGACCGGCGGCAAGGGCTTGCACGTCGTGACCCCACTTGCCGTCAATAAGCGAAAGCCATTGTCTTGGCCCGCGGCAAAGGCTTTCGCGCATGACCTCTGCCAGCAGATGGCCCGCAACAACCCCGATCTCTACCTTATCAAAATGACGAAGAGCCTGCGGGGGGGCCGCATTTTCCTCGATTACCTGCGCAACGATCGCATGGCGACGGCCGTGGCGCCACTTTCTCCCCGAGCCCGCCCGGGGGCGACGGTGTCAATGCCTCTGACGTGGACGCAGATGAAGTCAGACCTTGACCCCAAAAGGTTCACGGTCCGAACCGTGCCTGGTTTGCTATCGAAGTCGTCGGCCTGGAAGGACTATTGTGAAGGGCAGCGTCCCCTCGAACAGGCCATCAAGAGGCTGGCCCGCACCGGCAAACATGCCGCGTGACACTGCCAGACGGCAGGCTGCAGTTGGTGCTGGCGAGATCTTAATCGCCCGCGGAATGTCCTGTCGCAGTGGCATCAGTCATATCAAAGACGGCAGCATTATCCTGGACTTCGCGAAGGCCTTTATATGAGGGGTGGCGGAGACTGCCCTCGCGCGTCCAGCCGCGAAACTCGATTTCGGCGATGAGGGTCGGCTGGGAAAAGACAAGGCGCTTTCCTTTCAGCGGCACAACAGGTTTTTTCGTTTGGAGACGGTTCAACGTCTTGCGCAAATCCTCCGCCTCCGTTCGATTGAACCCCGTGCCGACCGATCCGACATAGATCCAGCCTTGACCATTGCGACCCGCAAGCAAAAGACTGCCGAGCCCGCCGCGGGTGCTGGCGGATTCCTCGTACCCGACGATCATGAAACTGTCGCTCTGAACGCACTTGATCTTCTGCCAGTCCCCCAGACGACCACTTCGGTAAGGGCTGTCCCTGCGCTTGGCAATGATGCCTTCCAGCCCCAGATCGCATGCATGCTCAAGCAGTTCCTCGCCAGCCAAATCCAGGTCTTGCGAGAACCGAATGGCCCCATTTTCGGTCTCGGGAATCAGATCCTGCAGAAGATGACGGCGGACCGAGAGCTCGGTGCGCGTCAGGTCGTGACCATCGAGATATAACAGATCGAAGGCGCAGAAGACGGATTCGGTTGAGATTCGCTTGCCGCCTCTGCCGCCGAGCGACCGCTGCAACGCTCCAAAGTCGGACCGCCCCTCTTCATCGAGAACAACGGCTTCTCCGTCGAGAATGCAGCTCGTTACACCGAGCTCTCTTGCCCCCGCAGCGACAGTTGGGAATCGGTGGGTCCAGTCATGGCCGCCGCGGGTGAGGATGCGAATGCTCCTTGGCTCGATGTGGATCGCCAATCGGTAGCCGTCCCACTTCACCTCATAGAGCCAATCCGGGCCTTGCGGCACCGTTTGCTTCAGCAACGCCAGGCAGGGCTCCACTCTGGACGGCATTGCATCGAACGGCAGGCTTGGCTGGTCGGGATCACGCCGGCGGACAGGTCGAGATTGTATCGACGAACTGGACTCGCGAAGGAGGGGGACGGAGCGTTGCCGTGGTCTGGTCATTGCTCAATGCCTGCCGGATCGGTTCTCGGCATCGACGGATTTGCGCAGGGCTTCCATGATGTTGATGACGTTGCTGGGAGCCGGTTCTGCCTTTTCCCTGCCCTTCGATTTTACCCTGGCAGGCTTCTTCATCAGTTTCTTCTTGGCTTCGATGATGTCGAGAAGCCTATCCTGCACGGGGTCGGAGGCCATTTTCGGATTCCAGTGCTGCGTCTGCTTCTTGATCAGCTGCTGAACCAGCGGCATCATTTGGCTGTCTGCCGGTTGATCATCCACCCGCTCGAAGTAGCTCTCCGCGTCGCGCACTTCGTCACCGTATCGCAGGGTCCAAAGGACGATCCCCTTGCCGCGTGGCTCCAGCATGACGGCGCGCTCGCGGCGTGCAATCACCAGCCGGGAGATGCCGACCATGTCCTCAGCCGCCATCGCATCGCGGATCACTGAGAATGCCTCCAGGCCGACCGGATCATCGGGTGAAAGATAGTAGGGCGTGTCGAGCCAGATCCATTCGACGCTGTTGCGGGGCGTAAACACTCCGATATCGATCGTCTTGGTGCTTTCAAGTGCAACGTTCTCCAGCTCCTCGTCTTCGAGTAAGACGTATTCGTTCTCACCGCGCTGATAGGCTTTCACTTCATCTTCATCTTTCACGTCCTTGCCGGTGACGGCATCGACATAATGGCTGACGACGCGGTTTTGAGTTGCGCGATTGAGCGTGTGAAAGCGTACCTTCTCGTTTTCGGAGGTGGCCGGCATCATCTGCACCGGGCAGGTGACAAGCGATAGCTTCAGATACCCTTTCCAATATGGCCGGATCGCCATGGCAACCTCCGATCACCCGGCCCGGCGCTGGTGAGCGCCGCCGGGGCTGCGAGATTTCGGCGCCGATGCGCTTGCGGCCTTCTGCCTGCTCTTGCCGGCATTGGCATTTGCGGCGGTGCGCTTCGTCTTTGCTGGGGTCGTCATGCCGGCGCTTTCGCGCAGTGCCTGTAACAGATCGCTCGGTTTTGCAGCCGGCGCGGCCTTTTTCTTCGGAAGAGTGCGGCCTTCGATTTTGGCCTTCACCAGTTCGGCGACGGCCGCTTCGTAACGGTCGTCGAATTCCTTCGGATCGAACTCGCCCTTCTTGGTGTTAATGATGTGCTTGGCAAGCTCCAGCATCTCGCCTTCGATCTTGAGATCCGGCATCTCCTCGAAAGCCTTCTCGGAGGAGCGGACTTCATAGTCGAAGTTCAAAGTGGAGCCGACCAGCCCTTTGCCAAGGGGGCGGATGAGAAGCGTCCGCAAACGCCGAAACAGCACCGTCCGGGCGATGGCCGCGACCTTGGCCTTCTTCATGCCATCCCTCAGAAGCTTGAAAGCGTCGCTGCCCATAGTGTCGGGGGCTAGATAATAAGGCTTGTCGAAATAGACGTCGTCGACTTCGTCACAAGGAATAAACGCCTCCACCTTCAGTGTCTTGTCGCTTTCGGGAACGGCGGCGGCGACCTCCTCGGGCTCGAGGACAACGTAGCGACCATCTTCGACCTCGAAACCCTTGACCTGGTCCTCGCGTTCGACCGGATCGCCGGTCTCACCGTCCACGAATTCTCGGCGCACCCGATTGCCGGTTTTCCTGTTCAGCGTGTGAAACGCGATCCGCTCGGATGTGGAGGCGGCCGTGTAGAGCGCCACGGGGAAAGCGACCTCCCCGAACTTGATGAAGCCTTTCCAATTCGCTCTCGGGGCAACCATTTCGCACGCGCTCCCTGCCGCAACCAGTGCGAGTCAACCGAATCACTTTACGATTGGTTCCGAATCAAAACGAATCAAATTTCAATAGCTTAGCCAAAATGATTCACGCGTTTTCCGAGTCTCGGCCATCCCCTTGAATCTGATCGATCTTTTTGACGCCGGGTGCTTTCTACGACGGGAACAACCATGAGATAGGGCAGCCTGCGGAGTGGTTTTGATGCTCGACTGCTCAATCGACGCGTCGTCCTTCGCCATCGAACACATGCAGATATTGTGGCGGGAAGGCGACGTTGACCTTTGGCCCGGCCTTCAGCGCTTCGCGATCCAATGTGAAGATCTTGAAGGGCAGGCCGTGCAGGGCCAGGTGCAGGATAATGCCGAAGCCGGTGGGCTCGATGAGCTCGACATCGGTGGCAAGCCCCGCCCCGTCATTCGTCATCAGTACATGCTCCGGCCGGATGCCGAGCGTCACCTTGGTTCCATCCGCCAGCGGCAGCGGCTTTGCAAGCGGCACGATCGTACCGTCCTTCAGTCTCACGCCACCTGTTTCATAGGTCGCGTCGAGGAAGTTCATCCCCGGCGAGCCGATAAAGCCGGCGACGAAAAGGTTGGCGGGGCGGTCGTAGAGTTCCAGGGGGCTGCCGACCTGCTGCACCACGCCGCCATGCATGGCGACGATCCGGTCGGCCAGGGTCATCGCCTCGATCTGGTCATGGGTGACATAGATCGAGGTCGCCTTCAGTTCGCCATGCAGCTTCTTGATCTCGGCGCGCATCTGTTCGCGCAGGCGCGCATCGAGGTTGGACAGCGGCTCGTCGAACAGGAAGGCCTTCGGCTGGCGCACGATGGCACGGCCCATGGCGACGCGCTGGCGCTGGCCGCCGGACAGCGCCTTCGGCCGGCGTTCGAGCAACGGATCGAGGCCGAGCTTGGCGGCAGCGGCGGAGACGGCGCTGGCGATCTTCTCCTTCGTCGTTTTCCGGAGCCTCAGGCTGTAGCTCATATTGCCGGCGACGTTCATATGCGGATAGAGCGCATAGGACTGAAATACCATCGCGATGTCGCGGTCTTTCGGATGCCGTTCGTTCACTCGGACGCCTGCGATGCGGATCTCGCCCGATGTGACATTTTCGAGCCCGGCGATCATGCGCAGCAGCGTGGACTTGCCGCAGCCGGAGGGGCCGACCAGCACGACGAATTCGCCGTCCCGGATTTCGAGATCGACGCCGTGCAGCACCTGCACATGGCCATAGGCTTTGCGGATATTCTGGATGTCGATCGATGCCATTTGTTTAACCCTTGACCGCGCCGGCCGTCAGGCCCTGAACGAGATAACGCTGGATGAGCAGGAAGAAGAGGCCGGCCGGAATGAGCGCCATGACGCCCGCCGCCATCATCTGCCCGAAATCGACCGAGAATTTCGAAACGAAAGTGAGAAGCCCGACCGGGAAGGTCGCCGCATCATTGCCGTTGATCAGCATCAGCGCGAAGAGCAGCTCGCTCCAGGCCGCCGTGAAGACGAAGCCGAGGGTGGCAGCGATGCCGGGCAGCGTCAGCGGCAGAATGATCTGGCGGAAGGCCGTAAATTGCGTGGCGCCGTCGATCATCGCTGCCTCTTCCAAATCCCTGGGGATGCCGTCGAAGAAGGATTGCATCAGGAAGGTGGCGAAAGGCACGTTGAAGGCGGTGTAGACAATGACCAGCCCGGTCAGGCTGTTGGTCAGGTGCAGCGGCGACAGGATCTTGAAGATCGGCGCAACCAGCATGACGAGCGGGAACATCTGGGTCAGCAACATCAGGGCGACGATCCAGTATTTCGCCCGGAAATTGAACCGCGACAGCGCATAGCCGGAGAGCGAGGCGCAGACCGTTACGGTCACCGCCGTCGAGGCCGAGACGATCAAGCTGTTCTTGAAGAAGGTCGGAAAGGCGCTGTGCTGCAGCACGAAGGCATAATGATCCCAGCTCGTGCGCGACGGCCACATGCGCACGCCCTCGCTATAGAGCAGGTCGTTCGGCGTCACCGAAACCTTGAGCAGCCAGAACAGCGGGAAGAGCGCGAAGGCGATGTAGCAGAGGATCGCCAGGCGGTGCGCGATGGTGGGGATGACGGATCGTCTCATAGTCTCAATCCTTGTTCAGCAGCGTCTGCCTGAGCAGGATGATCAGCATCGAATAGGCGAGCAGCAGCGCCAGCAGCACCAGCGCGATCGCCGAGGCATAACCGAAATCGAGCCGCTTGAACGCGGTCGTGAAGATGTAGCTCGCGACGATCTGCGTGCGGTCGGCCGGCCCGCCATTGGTCATGACGACGATGAGATCGGCGAAATTGGAGATCCAGACGGTGCGCAGAAGCACGGTGATGGCGATGGTCGGCGCGAGAAACGGCAGGGTGATCGAGCGGAAACGCTGGAACCAGCCGGCGCCGTCGATCGACGCCGCCTCATAGAGATCGCGCGGGATCGCCTGCAGGGCCGCCAGCAGCGTGATGGCGAAGAAGGGAATGCCCCACCAGACATTGGCGATAATCGGCCCCCACATCGCATAATTGGGATCGGACAGGATATTGCCCGGCTCATCCATCAGCCCGAGGGCGAAAAGCCAGTGCGGGATCGGTCCGATAACAGGATTGAACAGCCAGGCCCAGTTGAGGCCGGCGAGAAAGGACGGCACGGCCCAGGGCAGGAAGACCAGCGCCTGGGCGATCGCCCTGCCCTTGAACGGCTTGTCGAGCAGCAGCGCCAGGATGAGCCCGAAGACGAACTGCAGGACGACGGAGGCGCCGGTCCACCAGAGCGTGTTCCTGAGCGCGCCGTAGAAGGCGGCATCCGTAGAAAGCTCACGGAAATGATCGAGCCCGACGAAGCCGCCGGAAAAGGGATTGAGCAGCTGGATATCGCGGAAGGCGTAGGAGACACCCAATGTCAGCGGCACCAGCATCACCGCGATGATCAGGATCAGTGACGGGGCGCTGTAAAGATAAGGCTCCGAAGCATCGGCAAGACGACGCAGCCACGGCCTGCGGTCGCGACGCATGTCGAGCATATCGGCGGAAATGGTCATCAGTGCGTATTTTCCATTGTCTACCCGGTTGAGAATTCTCGCGCGGCTGATGCTTCTGAAAACTGGGCGACTGCGGCCCCTCATCCGACCCTTCGGGCCACCTTTACCTGGGTCGAGCCGCTGGCCTCGACCCAGGTAAAAGGTGCCGGCAGGTGGATGAGGGGGCTGCAGCCGCCCCCTTTCCCGCTACTTCTTGCTCAAAAACTTCTGCTGCGCCTTGGTCAGATAGTCCGCCCACTGGTCGGCCAGATCCTTGGCCGAGATGTCGCCGAGCAGGGCCTGTTGCGAGGTCTTGATCGCCAGCGAATCCTTGAAGAAGGCGAACTCCTCGAGGTAGGTGGGCATGACAGTCGGCACCGTGTTCGGGTCCGCCAGCTCTTCGAACCAACCCTTGAACTGGTCACCGGCATAGAAGGGATCCTTCTCCGCCGACGTATAGGCCGGCAGGGCGCCGATGCGCTTGTTCCACTCAAGATTGCCTTCCGGCCCTTCGAGTGTTGCGATCAGCTTCCAGGACAAGTCCTTGTTGGCGCTTGTGGAAAACATCGACCAGCCGCCGTAGCCGATGGTCGGGAAGGACTTGCCGTCAGGACCTTTCGGCAGCGGGGCGACGCCGAAGTCTTCCTTCTTCATGCGCTCGGCGATGGCGATCAGCGCATCCGGATCCTGGTCGAGGAAGGCGCAGGTGCCGGAATAGAAGCCGGCGACGACTTCGTTGAAGCCCCAGTTGACGCTGTCCTTCGGCGCATAGCCCTTCTTGTAGAGATCGACCATCCATTCGATGCCCTTGGCCCAGCCGGGGCTGTTCATCGTCGAGGTGCCGTCTTCGTTGAAGTATTTGTTCGAGCCGGCCATCGAGGCGGCGAAGATCATCCAGCCGTTGAGGCCGCCCGGCCCGCCGCGCATGCAGTAGCCGTATTTGCCCGGCAGCTTCGAGACTTTTTCGGACGCGGCAGTGAATTCGTCCAGCGTCTTCGGCGGCCCGGCGACGCCAGCTTCCGAGAGCAGCTTCTTGTTGTAGAACATCGCCCTCAAATAGAAGCCGTAGGGCAGCATGTAGGCGGTGTTCTTGACGTCGCGGCCGAGTTCGAGGGCGCGCGGCGTCAGTTCCTTGGTGTGTTCCCACTTTTCGAGGTAGGGCTCGAGGCTTTCGAGCATGCCGTTATTGGCATAGAGCGACAGCCAGGTATCGGGCATCTCCATCACATCGGGCACGTCGCCGGCCGACACCATGGTGGCGAACTTCTGGAAGGCTTCGTTCCACGGCAGCGAGATGATGTCGACCTTGGTGCCGGGATTGGCGGCCTCGAACTTGCCGACGATCGATTTCAGCGTTTCGGTGCGTTCCGGGCTGGTGATGACTTCGACGAGCTTCAGCGTCGTATCGGCAAGCGCCGTACCCGCCATCATCGAAGCAAAGAGCGTCGAGATTATTAGTTTTTTCATGCTCAGTTCCCCCTTTTCGGTTTCTCTCGGGTTTCAGGATTGCGAGGCGGCAAGCGCCTCCTCGATGTCCCTCCACAGCGCCTCGGTTCCTTCGAGGCCGACATGGAGGCGTACGGATCGCGCATGGATGCCGAAGGTCTGCGCGGAATTCGGTTGTGCCTTCTGCTGCAGCACCACCTCGCCCGGTACGATCAGGCTTTCATGCCCACCCCAGCTTACTCCCAACTTGAAGAGCTTGAGATGGTCGGCGAAGGCGCGAATATCGACGCCTTCGCGGAAGATGAAGGAAAACAGGCCCGAGGTGCCGTTGAGCCCGGCAGGCAGCCGGTTGGCGAGACCCGGGTGGCAGACCGTCTCCACCACCTCAAGCCGCTGCAGGCGCCGGGCGATTTCCAGCGCCGACGCCTCATGCGCCTTCATGCGCAGCGGCAGCGTGCGCAGGCCGCGGATCAGCAGCCAGGCGTCGAAGGGCGAAAGCTTGCCGCCGAGATAGGGATAGGCCTCGGCCTTGATGCGGGCGATCATCTCCTTCGAGCCGGCGACGATGCCCGCCACCACATCGCTGTGGCCGCCGAGATATTTCGAAGCCGAATGGATGACGAGATCGACGCCGAGCGTCAGCGGCCGCTGAAAGACCGGGCTCGCCCAGCTGTTGTCGATCATCGAGACGATGCCGTGGCGTTTGGCCAGCGCTGCGAGCGCGCCGACATCATGCGCCTCCATCACCCAGCTCGTCGGGCTTTCCAGGTACAACAGCTTGGCGCCGGGCAGCGCCCTGGCGACCGCCTCCTCGTCGCGCCCGTCGACATAGGTCACCTCGACCTTCATCCGCTTCAGGATGGTGCCGAACAGGCGGAAGGCATCGGGATAGACATGTTTGACCGCGACGATGCGGTCGCCCGGTTCGACAAAGCTTAAGATGGCCGAGGAAATCGCCGCCATGCCGCTTGCAAAACCCAGCGCATCCTCCGCGCCTTCGAGCTTGGCCAGCATTTCCTCAAAGGCGCGCACCGTCGGATTGAGCCCGCGGGTATAGGTCGGCCGCACCTTCTCGCCGCGATAGACGGTGATCATTTCGTCATAATCGGAAAAGGTGAAAAGCGAGGTCTGGAAGATCGGCGGCACGACAGCGTCGGCGAAGTTGCCGTCGTCGTGGGCGGTGATGAGGGATGCAAGATCGAACGGATCTGCGCCGTTGCTCATTTGGACATTTCCTTGATGTCTTCCTCGACGATGTCGAGGATTTTCAATGTTTCCGCGCGTGCCGCCTCCGGATCCCCGGCGGCAATCGCATTGAAAAGGGTGCGGTGAAAAGGAAAGGACCGGCGGGCGAAGTCCTGCCGGTCGAAGGGATGCTCCCAAAAACGCTCGAAGGTCTCGCGCATCTGCTCAAGAAGCTGGCGAAACAGCGGATTGTGGGTGGCGTCGTAGACGGCGAGGTGGAAAGCCAGATCCTCCGGCCCGGAGGTGCCCTTCTCCAGATGCACCCTCTCCATCTCGTTGAGCTTCTCCTCGATGACTGTAAGATCCTTCTCGGTGCGCCGCCGGGCCGCGACCATGCCCGCTTCGCACTCGATGCCGCGGCGGACCTCCAGCGTCTGCAGCAGCGCGTCGCGCAGATGCACCGCATCGAAAGACAGCGGCATATGGATCGTTGCCCGGGACACCGGCTTCAGCAGATAGGTGCCGCTGCCCTTGCGCGTCTCGATGACGCCAAGCGCTTGGAAATGCCGGATCGCCTCGCGAATGGTCGAACGGCCGACGGCAAGTGCGGCCATCAGCTCACGCTCGGCCGGCAGCCGGTCACCCGCCTGCAAGCGCGCGTCCTCGACATAATCGGCCAGCGCATCGGTTACCTGACGTGCGCGGTCGATAACAGGAAGCGGCCGGATCACCGGCCTGTCGCTACGATTTGCCTTCATGGTTCCCCATTTTCTTATCAGGCAGTCAGATCTAAAATTGGTCTGACATCTTAGCATTTCGCAAAGTTGGGAAGGCGTCAAGGGTTGTTTCGCCGCGACCTCATCGGGGCAAAGACCCGACACCGTTACGCGCGGCTTGTTCCTCTTGCGCCCGGCCGGGCTCTGCCGGAAGATGATCATTCGATCGACGGAACGGGTGGGAAATGGCGGCGGATCGGATCAGGGCCCTTGATGGCATCAGGGCAATCGCCATCTTTGGAGTGTTCTACACGCATTTCGTCGACGATAATTCCTTGCTCGGTGATCTGGCGGTGCGAACGTTCTTCGTTCTGAGCGCTTTTCTGATCACCGGCAACCTGATCGAGTTGCGTGATGCCAAGGGGTTCACCTACCTTGGGGCGCTGCAAAATTTCTACGCGCGAAGGGCGGGAAGGCTTCTGCCGACCTATTACGCCCTGCTCCTGGGGCTTGCCGCGCTCCACCTAGTCACGATCCATGACGGGCTTTTTTATCACCTCGCATTTCTATCGAATATCTGGTTCGCAATGGGCATGAATTGGAACCCATGGGTGCTTGCCCACACCTGGACCTTGTCCGTCGAATGGCAGTTCTACCTCATCTGGCCGCTCATCGTCCTGAGCTGTGCAAATAGATCGGTAGCCCTGGCCGCCGGAGGCGCCATCGCCATCGCGGTGGCATTCTGGCTCGCCTGCTTTGTGACCGGTTATTACGCCGAGCAAGTGGTCTTGTGGCCGCCCTTCTCGTTTGATGCGCTCGGCGTCGGAGCCTTGGCGTTCTTCTTTTCGGGCGTGCTGGCACGGCCGTCTCGAATGCGCCTGATTGCAGTAATCCTGCCAACAGCGCTGTGGGGTGCACTGCAACTCGGTGAGACAAGCGACCCTAGGCTGCTCGTCGTCGTCAAGTTCCTCCTGCAAGCTCTTCCGCTTCTGCCGATGGCAATCCTGATTGCCGTAACGGCATCAGGTACCAGCCCGGTTCTCGATCGTATTCTTGGCTTCCGGCCCTTGGCCTATCTCGGCCGCATCAGCTACGGGTGTTATCTCTACCACTTCCCGATGCTCTGGCTAATGATGCAGATTCTGTGGTGGGTGTTCGATTATCCGCTGGAGCGGGGATTCATCGAACTGGTCGTGGTCGCGATCCCCACGATCGCTTTTTCCGCTTTGAGCTGGGAAATGATCGAACGGCCGATCCAGAAATGGCGAACCGGCAGCCGCCAAAAGGCGGCGCAGGCCAAAAAGGCCGTATGAGTTCAGGTATCTCTCACTGAAGCGATGGAGTTGCTCCCAGGCTCCGAATCGTCAGCGGTGGTCGGCCGTCTAGCGGATACGTCCGATCCGCGACAGCAGAATGGCAGGCAGAATGCCGATCAGCACGATGGCGAGCGCGGCAATCGAGGCTTCCTCGTAAGTGCCTCTCGCAGCCTCCCCATAAAGATGCGTTGCGAACGTCTCGACATTCAGTGGCCGCAGGAGGAGCGTCGCGGGCAGCTCCTTCACACAATCGACGAAGACCAGCAGGGCGGCAGCCGAGATTGCCGCCTTCGAGAGCGGCAAGTGCACGTATCGTAGCGTGCCTGCGGTCGATTGGCCCAGCGAACGCGAAGCATGATCAAGCGACAGGGAAATGCGTGAGAGACCGGCTTCTATTCCGCCGGCGGAGATGGCCAGAAACCGCACGATCAGCGCATATATGACGGCAGCGCCCGATCCCATAAGGAGCAGGCCAGTCGACACACCATACAAGTAAAGCGCGGCGCGATCGATAAACTGATCGAGTCCGGCAAGGACGGTTAGCACCCCGATGGCGACCACGGTACCGGGAGCAGCATAGCCCATCGTGGAACAGCGAAGGAGCCAGGAGGACGGCTGGCCCGGGCGCAGACGGGTTGCGTAGGCAGCGAAAAGGCCAAGGATGACGATCGCGGTTGTCGCCAGAGTGGCGATAACAAGCGTATTCACGGCCTCGTTGATGATGCGAGGGGATATGCCGGCGAACCGATAGCGTTTTGCCGCTTCGATCAAGAGATAGAGCGCGGGCGCGGCAAAGCCGAGGATGACCGGCAGAAGGCCGCCGAGAAACAGCAGCATGCCCTTTCCCAAGGATACCCGCCGCGGTTGGAAACGCCGCATCCGGCGTACATCGATCGAGTAGCGCTGCTTGCGTCGCGCCCATCGCTCGACCGCTACAATCGCGACGACGATGAGAAGAAGGGCAAGCGCGATCTGCGACGCTCCCGATAAATCCGAGCGGGTGATCCAGGTCGTGTAGATGGAAACGGTGATCGTGCGGACACCAAGGAATTCGGCGGCGCCGATATCGTTCAACGTTTCCATCAGAGCAAGGCTGATACCCACGGCAACAGCCGGGCGCGCGAGCGGCAGGGCGACCCGCCAGAAGACCGCGCGGCGAGATGTGCCGAGCGTGCGTGCCGCGTCGACGAGATTACCGGATTGGGTCAGGAACATCGCGCGGGTCGGAATATAGACATAGGGGTAGAGCACGATTCCGAGAAGCAGGATGCAGCCTGCCATGGAACGGACGTCCGGAAGGCGAAACTGGCGCGGGCTCTCGTAGCCGAGCAGCCAGCGCACGGCATCCTGCACCGGACCGATCGGATGCAGTATATCCAGATAGGCATAGGCGACGATGTAGGTCGGAACCGCAAGCGGCAGAAGCAACATCCATTCCAGAGCACGCCTGCCGGGAAAATCATAAGCCGTCACCAGCCATGCCGTCGTCGTGCCGACCACGGCAGTGATGATCCCGACGCCCGCAAGAAGGATGACGGTGTCGAGAAGCGCGACCGGAAGGACGGTCGAGAAAAGATGTCCCCAAAGACCGGCCGAGCCCTTCGAGGCCTCGAGAAGCAATCCCCCGATCGGCAGAATGGCAATGAGGGCGATAGCAGCGGCAATTGCCAGCCATGCGCTGCCAGTGCGCTTTGCAGAGCGGGCGGGCGCCTGGCTGGGAAACATCACTCGATCCATTCTCGGGAAGGAAGGCGCCTCTCAGAGGCGCCTTCCTTGTTCTTTAGTTGTCGAAGCCGACCTTGTCTACGAGTTCACTCGCCTGCTTGCGATGGCTGACGATCTCGGACAAGGGCTTGCTGTCGATCTTCAGTTCGCCAAAAGATGCGATGATCGGATCGGCCGCGACGCCCGCCTTCACAGGATATTCGTAATTAGCCTCGGCATAGATCTTCTGCGCTTCGTCAGAGACGAGATATTCGAGAAGTTTGACGGCTTCAGCCTTGTTCGGTGAATGCTTGGCGATTGCCGCGCCACTGATATTCACTTGCGTCCCGCCGTTCTTGAAGGTTGGCAGGACGACCTTGATGGCGTCGCCCCATTTGACCTGCTCTTCACCACCCTTGCCGGATCGCATCAGGCCAACATAATAGGAGTTGGCGATACCGATATCGCAAATGCCGCCGAGAATATCCTTGGCCGCATCGCGATCGCCGCCGGCTGCCTTACGGGCGAGGTTGTCCTTGACACCCATCAGCCATTTCTCGGCTTCTGCCGCGCCGTAATGGGCGATGTAGTCAGCAAACAGTGCCGTATTATAGGGGTGTTGACCCGAGCGTATGCAGATCTTGCCCTTCCATTTGGGATCGGCAAGCTCCTCGTAATTGAATGTGCTGATGTCAAGATCCTTGGCCGCGTAGAGCACGCGGGCGCGCATCGAAAGCGCAAACCAGTTGCCCTTGGCATCACGCAGTTGTTCCGGGATAGCCGAGCTCAGCACAGATGATTCCACCGGCTGCGTTACGCCTTTATCGACCAGATCGACAAGGTTGCCGGCATCGACGGCCATCAGGATGTCAGCCGGCGAGCTGGCGCCCTCGGAGGCCACACGCTCCGCGAGGCCGTCCTTCAGGAAAATGGTATTGACCTTCGTACCGGTCGATTTGGTGAACGCCTCCAGAAGAGGTGCGATCAGAGCCGGTTCTCTGGTCGTGTAAAGGTTGATTTCTGCGGCGGCGGCGATGCCGGGCGACATCAGCGCCGAAGCAGCAAGCAGCATGGATGTGAGGATAGAGCGCGAATTCATTATGTCCCTCCGCGAATGAATGCGCATTGCTTGCAGCAGTTCATGACCCTGAAAGTCAAGTTTTCCCTGGAAATTGAATCCAAATATCACGGAAACTTGATGAGGAGGTCAGCAGAATGCGCTCACAGTGAGCTTTCAAAAAGCCAGCAGCCGCTCGGGCAGGATTGAGATCTCGATATTCTCCGCATCAACGGGCAACCGCTCCAAGGCTCTCGCTTTAAGCGGCACCTCGAGGCGATCGACCTTCAAGGTGATCTGCTCGAATTCACCATGCAGAACACGATTTTCGATACGAGCGGGGATTCCTGAGCCGGGAGACAGCGCGACAGCATGCGGCCTGATATGAACGGTCACGGAGCTTGCCGGCGGACGATCGAGCGTATAGGCAAAGTTACCGATCGCGGTCTCGATCCATCCGCCACGGTAAACGCCGGGAACTTTGCTGGACGCGCAAAAAAACTCTGCCGCATAGTCATTCGTCGGACGGTCGTGCAGATCATAGGCGGAGCCGGACTGGACGATTTCACCTGCCCGCATCAGGACCACCTGGTCGCCGACGGAAAGTGCCTCCTGGGGATCATGCGTCACGATGATCACGGTCGTGCCAAGTGCCCTCAACAGGCTCAAGGTGTCGCTGCGTACCTTCCCCCGCAGACCCTGATCCAGATTGGAAAAGGGCTCGTCCATCAGCACGATACTCGGCCGGGGCGCCAAGGCACGGGCGAGCGCGACACGCTGCTGCTCACCGCCGGAGAGGGTGTGCGGATAGCGATGCGCCAGATGTTCGATTCCGACCTTGCTGATCATCTCCTCTGCCCGCGCGGCTGCTTCACCCTTCGGAAGTCGCTTGAGACCGAATAGGACATTGTCCCGTACAGTCAGATGCGGAAAGAGAGCATAATCCTGGAAGACGAAGCCGACGCCACGCGCCTCGGGCTCGACGAAAGTGGCCGAACTTGCGACCTCGCGGCCGTCGAGGAAGATGCGGCCGGATTCCGGTATCTCGACACCGGCAATCATGCGCAGGAGCGTAGACTTGCCGCAACCGGAATGGCCCACGAGCGAAACCGCGTCTCCGCGCCGAATATGAAGAGAAAGATCGCGCACGGCTGGAGTGATGCCGAAGCGGCGGGTAACATTTTCCAGTCGTACTGCGATTTCGCTCATTTCAGCTTTCATGCTCGCCGGTGCGCTCCAGTATAAGTCCTGAGGCACCCATAGATCATAGAGACGCGAATTGGGACAAGCGCGATCTGTCCCTCAAGTGCGGCGAGATATTCGCTATCTCGAAATCGCAGCTATCGTGCTTCACACGCTTCTAGATGGTTAGAAGTGACGACGGCCGGCATCGCGGCCGAAAGGCGGTGGAGACCCCACCGCTCTGCCGGAACGACGCAGCCGTCATGCGCGCAGTCAACTCAACTTGATCTCGCTGTCATTTCGAATATCCGCGGTGCTCTTCATAGATCGCGATTTGGCCGGGGTCGAGAACCTGTGTCACCTCCAGATGCGCCGCGAGGTGGATGAACCTCAGCCGCGACCGGCTCGCTTCCGCCTTGGCGACAAGGTCTCCAAGTGCCGTTTCCGTAATGGTCCTGCTCCTGAACGCGGCATCGAGTTTCCGCTCGGCGTCGACGAAGATCCTGCCCTCCGCAGATGCTCGGGCCTGCATCAGGTCGAAAACCTGCTGCACCTTCTGGAGCTGGTCGTCCGTGAGGCCGATTTGATTTTTCATTGCCAGCACGTGTGAAGGACCCGGATAGCCGTTGAGTTCGGCGGGCTTCGCCAAACCCCAGCCGTCACCTCTGGTCAGTTCGTCGACATCCGCCTCCGATAACGATTTGACCTCCCTTCCCGCCTCCTCAACGTATCGGGAAGTGGCGTGATGCTGCCCCTCGGCCAGCACCTGAGTCGAGAGAATGCCGAATATAAAGCTGAGAAGCAGGGACTTCATCGAGAGTGTTCCGGTTGCCGATATACCGTCACTATTGCTTGCCGTCGCACCGTAGAACATGATCCAAATCATGTCTGCCACCCTCATGGATCACATTCGCAGCCTCTCGACCGGAAGAAGAACATTCGGAGCCAGCCAACATGTCTTCAACCAGGGCGACGAGGTCGGAAGCCTCTATCTCGTGGAGTCCGGCATCGTCCATCTTGTACGGCATCAGCCCGGCGGCGACGTCGCGGTGCTGCAGCGTGCTTCTTCAGGACTGGTCCTCGCGGAAGCCTCGGTCTTCTCCAGCGTCTATCATTGTGACGCCGTCGCCGTGACCGAACTTGAGGCGACCTCGGTTCCAATTCCCTTGATCAGACGTGCACTTCGCAGCAACCCGGACTTCGCCGAGGGCTGGGCTTCCTATCTTTCCCACCAACTCCAGCAAACACGCAAGCGCGCGGAAATCGCCAATCTGAAGACCGTTGCCGCTCGTCTCGAGTCCTGGCTTGCATGGAACGACGGCGTGCTGCCGTCGAAGGGCGAATGGAGGGCGCTGGCGGAGGATATCGGCGTATCGCCGGAAGCCCTTTATCGGGAACTGTCGAAACGGCGCCGTTCCTTTGTACGATTCGGAACATGACCTGCGGTCACTGCGCAAGCACGGTGGCGCAGGCGATCAAGACGGCCGATCCTGAGGCTTTCGACTGCATCGAACTTGCGGCCAGGTTCAAACGAAGAACGATCCAGTCACGATCAATTCTGCCATTCAAAAAAGCCGGTTACCCCTCTAGTTTTAGACGACTGCGATTTCCAGCGCGGAGCACCAGGCAAAACAGGTCCTTCGCCGAAGGTCTAGGCGTCACCGCGGCAGCTCATAGGTCTGCGGTGAACGTCGATACGCTTCTTCACACTGCGGTGAACAAAACCACGGCCCATCGGGGGCGGCGCGCCTGTAGGATGAATAGGGTGCGTGCATCTTGCACACCGGATCTATCCAGGCCGGGTCGGCCGACGGAGCGAGATCGATCTCGAAGAGAGGGAGTTCATCGGCTACCGATCTAAGCGCCACCATTCCGAGATCGCGCACCAGGATGCCTCGGGCGGCGGCCGCCTCAGCAATGGGTTGGGTGGCAAGCAACTGCCCCGGCGACGCGAGCGCAGTGATTCGCGCGGCGATATTGACCGTCGATCCAAAGAGATCGCCTGCTCTGCAAATCACAGGCCCATGGTTCAGCCCTGCCCGAGTGAGCGGGAGACGCGGTTCCTTGCGGCATGCCTGCAACAGCGTTCCGAGCACCTGGATCGCTGTTTCGGGCTCAGGAAACGACAGCATCGCCTCGTCGCCGATCCATTTGATCGGAGGCGCATAGCCACTCAGGGCGTCGCGCACCATGCTCTCGAACACCTCGAGCACATCGAGCGCCGCCGCGTCACCATAAACATCCGCAATTGCGCTGAATCCGGCGATATCTATGAACGCAACGGTGGCCGGCGTTTTCGCCGCATCCTCTCGCTGCCTCGCATGGCTCTGCATCACCGCTCCTATTGACGCCTGTCGGCCCCATCAAAGAACTCGAAACAAGGCACCCTGGAAAGCTACGAAAATCGTCCCACCGATTATCGAAGATATCGGGATCGAACTCAACATGAGAGCGGCAATCCGGAAAGCAGAAGGCTCTTGACCTTCCCATCACATCGAGGAACTCAAGCGCAAGGCGGCGGCGATCCACGCCTTGACCGCCACCCTCAAGCACTTGGTCATGCATTGCCAGGGGGGCGATCGGTCCGAATCCGCGATCATCGGGGAGTTTGCCAATTCCGACGACGAAGCGCAGCCCCACGCCCGCTTCGGACTAAACCGATCGAAGGCGTAGCAGAGCGGGCGCTTGCCTCATGGATCTAACGTCAAGCCGCCACGGGCGGAAGCTTAAGGAAGGCGCGCAAATACCCGGTTCCGAGCGTTCGCCGCTCATTCCATCCTGAATCTGGCGTGGCAGGTCGTGCAGGTCTGGAGCATGAGGTGGAAGGCATGCTCCGCCGGCATCGCCGAGAGTAACTGCTCGTTTGGGACGTGGGTGCCGAGCGGCCCGCCGCCCATCGCCTCGCCCGGCTTCATCCGCATGTCGGCCGTCATCGGTCCGGGATTTTTTTCCGCGGCGACGTCGAGCGCGACGGCGTAATCGCGCAGATCGTTCGCGATGCGGTCGAACCGCTCTCGTTCCTCGAGGATGTTCGGCCTGGCCTTTGACTGCGCGCTGGCGGCCTCGGAAGCGAAATGTCCGGAGAGAACGACGCCGGACTTGTCGCGGATGGTATCGGCTGCCAGTCTGAACTCGGCGGACTTGTAGCTCGTCGGATCTTTGAACATGCCCGAGATCGTCTTTGCTGCCGCCGCCATGGCCTTCATGTCCGCCTGCCGAACGGCGACGACGTCCTCCGCAGCCTTCGACGAGGTGGCAGTCATCAGGACTGCTCCCGCGAAGGAGAGCAGTCCGAGCCCTTTCCAGTGATTAGCCTGCCTCATCGATCCGCCGTCAGTATCCAATGCCATGATGCGTGCGACGGGTATCGGTTGTCATCTGGGCAGGAAGAGGGCGAACGCGCTGCCCGGTTACGCCGCCATCTTGCGGCAGCTCTCGGCACAGCGACGGCAAGCCTCGACGCAGCTCCGCATCTCGCCTATGCGTTCACAGTCCTCGGCGCACTGCGCGCATATTTCAGCGCATTCCCGGCAGACATGCTTGTGATGTTCCGAGCCGATCAGCATGAAATGCGCCGAGGTCCGGCAGATCTCCGCACAGGCCATCATCAGCTTGAAATGTGGGGGCTTCGTGTGCTCCCCGCCAAATTCCAGGCAATGGCCCATCGCCATCGACAGGCATTCGCTGTAGCAGGCCAGGCAGTTGTCGATGCAGGCCTTCATCTCAGTCGGCATGTGATGCATGGCGCAATCTCCTATTTAGCTTCCTTGTCGACCCACTTGGACATCTCGTCGATCTCCCTTTTCTGGGCTTCGATGACCTTTTGGGCCATATGCTTGGCCCAGTCGTTGTCGCCGTACTTGAGTTCAACCTCCGACATGCTGATTGCGCCCATGTGGTGGGCGATCATCCCGCAGACGAAAGAGACGTCGGCGTCCTTCTTCATCATTCCCTGCATCATGTTCATGTGCATGTCCTTCATGCCTTCCATCGAGGCCCCCTGGTAGTCGGTCATCTCGCCCATCGGCATGCCGCCCGAGGGCATGTCCATCTTTGACAGGTCCATGCCTTGAGACTTGCACTTCTCGGGATAGGCCATTGTCGATTGGGCGGAAGCGCTCGCGGGAAGGATCGCAAAGGACGCAGCCGCGGCAGCCGCGGAAACGGCAAGGAAAGTGAGCTTCTTCATGATTGTGCTCCGATAACTGATTGAGGATGGTAGGTCTCAAGCAGCGGAGCTTCGGGGCGGTGGATCGATCGCGCGGATCAGCAGCAGCGGCCGATAGTCGGCCGTCCTCCGATCATGTCGCTTGGGCTCGAACCGCGGCTCGGCGATCTCCCCGAGTTCCGGGAGGATCGGACAGCAGTGCGTCATCGAACAGCACGCGTTCTGCTGCCCGGACGCATGTCCGCATTGGGAATGATGCTCCGTCGCCGCCGAGCAATGCTGGACTTCGACAACGGCCGACCCCGCGGCCATGCCGAAGAGACTTGTCGCCACCAACAAGGTGAAGACTACGGCCTGCGCGTAGCGGATTCTGTTCCTAAGTCTCATCCGGCCGGGTTTCCCTTCTGCGGTAGAACCGCAGGGCAGGAGAAATGTTCCAGGCAATCGATGATCTTGGCGGCGGCGCGTTTTGGGATGGCGGATGAGGAAGCATTAACCGGCGCCGGCTAGTCTGCCCCTGTCGCTCGGAGGGGATCGATGAAACGTGGCTATACACCGGCCCAGATAGGACTGCACTGGCTGATCGCCCTGATGATCCCGGTCCAGTACCTGACGGGCGGCAGCATCGAGAGGACCCACCACGCCGTCCATATGGGCGTCACGCCATCGTACTGGGACGTCGTCCAGCACCTCTTCCACAACTTCGCAGGAATTGCGATCGGCCTGCTGATGGGCGTGCGGCTGGTTCTTCGTATCATGCAGCCACCCCGGATAAGCCCACCCAACACGTGGGCCGCGCGGGCCGCAACGATGCTTCACCATGCATTCTACGCAGCAATCATCGGGCAGGCCTGCATGGGATTCGTTGCAAGCTACGTCTGGTTCGGGATCGCGCCATACCACGTCATCGGCTCCAGGATCATCCTGGCAATGGTGGCGCTGCATTTCGCTGCGGCGGCCTGGCACGCGCTGGTTGCCCGAAACGATACCTTGGACCGGATGCTGCTGCCGCGCCGGAAGTCAGCTGGCAATCTGTAGAGTCGCTAGTGTCAGCACGACGTAACGCCCCGTTTTCGCGACGAATACCAGGATCGTAAAGGCTAGCAGCGGCTCCTTGAGCACGCCGGCGACAACCGTGAGAGCGTCTCCAAACACCGGCATCCAGGAAAGTAGCAGCGTCCACTTCCCGTATTTCCTGTACCAGCGGGACGAACGTTCGAGCGCTTCCTCGCCCACTGGAAACCAGCGCCGATCCCGGAACCGTTCGATGCCGCGCCCGAGAAACCAGTTGACGATGCTTCCAAGAGTGTTTCCGACGCTGGCGACGGCGAGCAGAACCAGGACTGGGAACTTGCCCGTGAGAAGAAGGCCGACCAGCACGGGCTCGGACTGCATCGGCAGTATCGTCGCCGCACCGAAGGCGGCAGTGAAAAGGCCCGCGTAGGATGCAAGGTCGATCATCATCAAAAAAGAACAGCTCCTGTTGACCTTGCCACCGTTGGAAGCCCTAGCTTGTGCACGACCTGATGATCGCCACATAAAGGCCTCGAACATCAATGACACAAGAGTCGCAGTTGAAATCGGACAGCTTTGCATGTAGTCCGAGGAGCATGGGCAAGATGTACCGGATCACGTTGAGCAGATTGCTCGTGATAATGCGGCTGGTGATCATCGTATCACTGGCGGGGTACTCGCTGTCGAACGCCAACGCGGCGATGCATGGCTCCTCGTTTCCCGAGATCAAAGTCGTGTCCACGGACGTGATGCCTTCCCATGAAGGTCACGACATGGCGGCGGTGGCCGATCATGATCATTCGCATGGCGACATGTCTCATGATGGCGATGGCGCGTCGAAGCTCGTCAAGCAGGAATGCTGCAAGGACTTCTGCGGCGGCTTTGGCATCATCTGCGAAAGCCCCGACGTCGGCGGACCCGTCGTGACCTCGATCCGGCAGTTCGCCGACGATCGTACGACTCTCGGCGAGCTGCCGGCTCTCCATCGTCCCCCGAATATCTGATTAGAGACGCACCCGCGTGATCGGGTCGATGTCGGTCGCCTGCCTGCATCTGGGCGGGTGCCGTAGGCCATCTCTTATTCGGAAAATTCATAATGAAACCCTCGCTTTTTGTGGTGGGGCTGCCGCTTGTTGTCGGCGGCTGCGCATCCACGCTTCCTCCCGACGTGGTGGCTTTTCCCGCCGCGATCGAAGAGCCGTCTCCCCGCCCGGTCTCCTACCGGTCACCGATCTCCGGCTACGTCGTCAGGCAGCCGGTCGATCCAAAGCCATGGCGCAGACAGAACGATCTGCAATCTCGTGAAAAGGGAGACGCCCCATGATCGGCCTCGGAAAATTCGTCACGGTGCTGACGTTCCCGCTGATCCTGAGCGGCTGCGTCACGGGCGCCGAATATTCAAGCAAGCAAGCTGGTTTTGCTTCCGTTGCCGACAAGACGGCGATTGTGACCACGAAGCAGACAGTCTGGATACAGAACCAGAGCCAGGCCCGCTCGGCGGCTGCGCAGGTCAAAAGCCTGCTCGCGCAAAAGAAGCCGCTCGGCGTCGAGACGGCGGTCCAGATCGCCCTCTTGAACAACAAGGGCCTGCAGGCCGCCTACGCCGATCTCGGCGACAGCGCCGCCGACGCCTGGCAGTCGACAATGTTCATCAACCCGACCGTTTCCATCGGCATGACGGGAATAGGCACCCCGGAACTTGAGGCCTTCAAGACCATCGAGGGGATGATCACGACGAACATCCTGGCGCTCGCGACCAGGAACCGGGACATCGCGATCGCCGACACCCGCTTCCGCCAGGCGCAGTTGACCGCGGCCGTGAGAACGCTCCAGGTCGCCGCCGACACGCGGCGTGCCTGGATCGGTGCGGTGGCGGCCTGGGAGAACGTCGGCCAGCTCCAGCGAGCCCAGGCTGCGGCGGACGCCGCTTCAGAGCTCGCGGAGAAGCTGGGCGAGACAGGTGCGATGGCCAAGGGCGCCCAGACCCGCGAGCACGTGTTCGTCGCCGAACTCGCCGGAGAGACGGCGAAGGCCCGACTGGCGGCACGGCTTGCCAAGGAGGAGCTGACCCGGCTCATGGGGCTGTGGGGCTCGGACCTTGATTACCAGGTTCCGAACGGGCTGCCGCCACTACCGAAATCCGTTGTCAAACGGGACACTATCGAGGCCGAGGCTCTTAAGAACCGTATCGACCTTCAGGTCGCGAAGCTCGAACTCGAGGCCACCGCCAGATCGTACGGCCTCACCGAGGCGACACGCTATGTCACCGACCTCGAAATCCTGACCGGCTTTGAAGCGGAACGGGAAATTGAGGACGACGAGAAGAAGACGGAAACGACAGCCCAGGTCGAACTGGAATTCGCCATTCCGATCTTCGACACCGGCAAGGCCCGGATGCGCAAGGCCGAGCTGGCCTACATGCGGGCTGCGAACCTGCTTGCGGAGAAGGCCGTCAACGTCCGCTCAGAGGCGAGGTCCGCCTACGAGGCCTATCGCTCGAACTACGACATCGCCCGGCACTACCGCAACAGCGTCGTGCCGCTGCGCACGAAGGTCGAGGAGGAATCCCTGCTGACCTACAACGGCATGATCTCGAACACGTTCGAGCTGCTGACCGACACGCGCGACAAGATCAACTCCATCCTGCTCTCCGTCAACGCAAAGCGCGACTTCTGGCTCGCCGAAGCCAATCTCGCCCCAGCGATCTATGGCGGCGGCGCGACGACCGCATCGGCAGAGACCGAAGTCGCCGCTGCCTCCGAAGGCGGCGGTGGCGGCGGCCATTGAGAAAGGAACTCGCCATGTTCAACAGACGACAACTGTTCGGTGCCAGCGCTGCCCTGCTGGCGGCAGGCGCCTGGACCAAGACCTCGGCCATGGGCCTGCCCGACGCGCCGACAATGGACTCGGCAGACATGCAGCCGCCGCTCCATCCGGCCTCGGGACCGGACTATCAGCCGGTGGTCACCCTCAACGGCTGGACCCTGCCCCACCGGATGAACAACGGCGTTAAGGAGTTCCATCTCGTCGCCGAGCCGGTCGAACGCGAGATGGCTGAGGGCATGACGGCCTATCTCTGGGGCTACAATGGCCAATCGCCTGGACCGACGATCGAGGCCGTCGAAGGCGACCGCGTCCGCATATTCGTGACGAACAAGCTGCCGGAGCACACGACGATCCACTGGCACGGCATGATATTGCCATCCGGCATGGACGGTGTCGGCGGCCTGACGCAACCGCACATCCCCGTTGGCAAGACCTACGTCTACGAGTTCGACCTCGTGAAATCAGGCACGTTCATGTACCACCCGCATTCCGACGAGATGGTACAGATGGCGATGGGCATGATGGGCTTCTTCGTCGTCCATCCGAAGGACCCGACGTTCATGCCCGTCGACCGCGACTTCGTCTTCCTGCTCAATGCCTACGACATTGACCCCGGCTCCTACGTGCCGCGCGTCATGGAGATGACCGATTTCAACATGTGGTGCTGGAACAGCCGTGTGTTTCCGGGCATCACTCCGCTGGTCGTCTCGAAGAATGACAGGGTGCGCGTGCGCGTCGGCAATCTGACGATGACCAACCACCCCGTCCACATGCATGGCTACGACTTCGAGGTGACATGCACGGACGGCGGCTGGGTGCGACCGGAAGCACGCTGGCCGGAGGTCAGCATCGATATCCCGGTCGGCGCGATGCGTGCCTACGAGTTCGACGCCAAGTACCTCGGCGACTGGGCGATCCACTGCCACAAGTCGCACCACACGATGAACGCGATGGGTCACGACATACCGACCTTCATCGGCGCGGACAAGTCGAAGGTCGCCGAGAAGATCAGGAAGCTGCAGCCGGAATACATGCCCATGGGAACCAAGGGCATGGCCGACATGGGCGAAATGGAAATGCCCATCCCCGAGAACACCGTTCCGATGATGACCGGCTGGGGGCCGCACGGCCCGATCGAAATGGGTGGCATGTTCTCGGTCGTGAAGGTCCGCGAGGGTATCTCGGCGGACGACTACTCCGATCCGGGCTGGTACGAAAACCCGCCCGGAACGCAGGCCTGGGAGTGGACCGGCGAACTGCCGGACGCGACCAAGGCCAAGGACGCGAAAACGCAAATCACACCGAAGCCGACAAAAGGCTGAGGCTCAATCCTCCACATCAAAAAAGGATTTACGAATGAAGAACTATGTACTGGCACTGGCGCTGGTCGCCCTCGCAACCCCGGCCCTTGCCTCCGGCAATCACGCCGGCGGCCATGAAGAAAAGATGGCTGTCGGAGAACCCGGCGACAAGGCCAAGGCGACACAGACCATCCGCGTCACGATGAAGGAAACCGACGACGGGAAGATGATATTCATCCCTGCCGTCTTCAACGTCCGCAAAGGGCAGACGGTCAAGATCGCGATCAAGAATGCCGGAACCCTCGACCACGAATTCGTGCTGGATCAGGAAGACAAGATCCTGGAGCACAAGAAGGTCATGGAGAAGTTCCCGGAAATGGAACATGCCGACGCCAATTCCATTCGTCTTCCGGCTGGCCAATCCGGCGAGATCGTCTGGAAGTTCACCACGGACGGCGAGTTCAAGTTCGCCTGCCTGATCCCCGGCCACTACGAAGCCGGCATGCATGGCGACGTCACCGTCGCCGGCAAGTAATCTGCAACAAAGGAGCTACACGCATGAAAACCGCAATGATCAAAATCGGCCTCGCCGCCCTGCTCTGCACCAGCGCAGCCTTCGGCGCATTCGCCGAGGAATTCACCAAAGGTGTCATCAACAAGGTCGACGCAAAGGCAAAGAAGGTCACCATCAAGCATGAGGACCTGAAGAACCTCGACATGCCCGCGATGACGATGGTCTTCCGTGTCGACGACCCGGCTCTGATCGAGAAACTGAAAGAAGGCGCGAATGTCGAGTTCGTTGCCGAGCGTGTGAATGGCAAGCTGACCGTCACCAATGTAAAATAGCCACCTCCTGCCGCCCGGGTCTATCCGGGCGGCAGGACATCGAGGAGTGGGGACGATGCACAGGAGAAGCTTCATCGCGTTGGCGGCATCAGGCCTGGCCTTCCTTGGCGCAGGAGCCCGCGCCGCCCCGGCGAAGATGACCGTCTACAAGGATCCGAACTGCGGCTGCTGTCATGAATGGTCGAAGGCGATGGCCGCGGCAGGATTTTCCGTCGACGCTCGCGACACCGACGACCTTCCGGCGGTCAAAGCACGGCTGGGCGTGCCTGCCGAAATGGAAGGATGCCATACCGCTGTCGTCGAGGAATACTACCTCGAGGGACACGTTCCGCTCGAGGCCGTCCAGCGATTGCTGCGGGAGCGGCCACCCTTTCGGGGCCTGGCCGTGCCTGGCATGCCGCCCGGCTCGTTGGGAATGGGCGAGGATCCGACTGCATCCTACGACGTTTATGCGATCCCCTCGAGCACGGGAGCGCCCTACGTGTTCATGGAGGTCCGCCCTGCGAAGGGCTGAGGTCTAGGTCGAACCAGGTCGTACTGCCGCTCAGGAAACCGGAGCGTGGCAGAGCGCTGCCCAGAGATCGTGCTTCCAGTCGGCCCTCGGCCGCGCCGACAGGTCGCCGGGTTGCGGCCAGACAGCTTTGGCCGTTGGCCGAGAGCGCCTGCAGCTTTGGCCTTGCGTTGGTTCACTTCACAAGCGCACAAGGTTCGCGGCATTGAAATGTCCTAGCCGCCAACGGCCTTCAAGTGGACAAGCGCCTTGATCGGCAGATGATCCGAGGCGATGCGGGCGAGTGGCGTATCATGCGCCTCCACCTCCGAAATGATCCCCTTGCGGTTGGCGATGATGCGGTCGAGCGCCAAGAGCGGCAGGCCGGCGGGAAAGCTCGGGACGGCCGGGGGCAGCTCGCCGAAGGCGGATTGGAAGGTGTTGAGCGAGGAGCGATCGCCGAGCCGCCATTCGTTGAGGTCGCCGAGCAGGATGGTCGGCATTTCGTGCCTGTTCTTGATCAGCTCGACCAATGTGTGGGCCTGCTGGGCTCTGTTGTGGCGCAGCAGGCCGAAATGCGCGGCGATGATGCGCAGCACCCCGCCCTGTTCGAGCTCGATTTCGGCAACGAGGGCGCCGCGCGGTTCCAGCCCCGGCAACTTCACCTGGTGCACGTCATGCACCAGCCCTCTTTTGAAGAGCACGACATTGCCGTGCCAGCCATGCGCCTTGGCCATGCCGGCGACCGGCACCGGGATCAGTCCCGTCTCCCGTTCCAACCGGCCGAGGTCGAGAATGCCGGTGCGCTCGCCAAATCGCGTATCGGCCTCCTGCAGCGCGATCACGTCGGCGCCGATTTCATGAATCACCCGGCTGGTGCGCTCCGGGTCGAAGCGGCGGTCGGTGCCGACGCATTTGTGCACATTGTAGGACGCGATCAGCGTTCCGGCAGTGCGCGGTCTTGCCTCCATATGCGCCGCGTCGAGCCGCTTTTTCCTGCTTCGGATCGAGGCGAGGATACTGGCGGGAAGACTGTCTTTCCTGGCGTGCATCGGGCGGCGCACTTGTTCCGTTGATCAAAGGGCTACTCATTCCGCAGTATAGTCGGCCGAGCCGAACTTGCCACGTCAGAACGGAAAAAATCCGTCAAAGATAGGGCGAACCGAGCCACAGCACCTTCTCGAGCAGCCGCACCGGAAAGGGCCGCGCGCGCAAGCCCTCCAGCGTCACCAGCGTCGCCGATTTCAGGGTTTCGTCGATATGCTCGTCGATCTCGGCGGCAAAGCCCTCGTTCAGCACTTCGAGATCAACTTCGAAATTCAGCCTGAGCGAGCGCGGATCGAGATTGGAAGAGCCGACATAGGCCCAGGTGCCGTCGACCGTCAGCAACTTCGAGTGGCTGAAGCTGCCGGTCGAGCGCCAGATTCGGCAGTAGTTCTTGAGGATCTGATCGAATTGCGCCGTCATCGCCCGGTCGACCAGCATGAGGTTGTTGACGTCAGGCACGATGATATCGACTTCAACGCCCCGGCGCGCCGCCGTCACCAGGGCGCTGATCAGTTCGCGATCCGGCAGGAAATAGGGTGACATGATGCGGATCGATTGCCGCGCCACGGAAAAAGCGCCCATCAGCATCTTGTGGTTGGTTTCGACGCTGCGATCCGGCCCGGAAGCGACGACGCGCATCAGGATGGGATCGCCGGGGTTGCGCTGCGGCGGCTCGATGCGCCAGGCTTCGCCGTTCAACAGCTCCTCGGTAGTGAAGCGCCAGTCTTCGGCGGCAAGGTCGAAGAGGTCGGCAACGACAGGGCCGGTGACGCTGAAATGCGTATCATGGGCGAAGCTTTCGCCCATTTCCTGCTCGCTGAAGCCCGCCCTGATATTCATCCCGCCGGTCAGCGCAATACGGCCGTCGACGATCAGGATCTTGCGGTGGGTGCGCAGATTGGCATAGGGCAGCCGCAGGCCCATGATGACATTGCCGTTGAAGACGGCGACGGTGACGCCTCCCTCCTTGAGGTAGCCGAGAATGCTCGGCACCGAATAACGGGCGCCGACCGCATCGATCAGCACCCGGACTGTCACGCCGCGCTTCACCGCCGCAATCAGCGCGTCGGCGATGCGCAGCCCGATCGCGTCGCGGTCGAAAATGTAGGTTTCGAGCAGGATGCTGCGGCTCGCCTCGTCGATGGCTGATTTCATCGCCGCATAGGCCTCGTCGCCGGTCTCCAGCATGTCGATCGCATTGCCCGAGGTCAGCGGGTTGCGGGTCACCCGGTCGCCCAGCGTCTGCAGCGCCGCAAAGCGGCGGCCGAACTGGCTGATCACCGTCTCGGCCTCGGCGTCGAACGTCTCCAGTTCGTTCATGCCGGGCGCAAGCAGCAGCGCGTCGCGGCGAATGCTCAGCGATTTGCGGCGGATGCGGTTGATGCCGGCAATCGCATACAGCAGCGCGCCGACAACAGGAGACAGGATGATGACGCCGACCCAGCCGATCGCGGCGCGCACCTCCTCCTTGGTCATGGCGGCATGTATCGCCGCCGCGGCCCCCATGGCGATCGAAACGACAAAGAGGATATGCGGCCAGTAGGTCGACAGGAGATAGAACATCGGTGGCCAATATAGCCGCGAAACGCCGGCGTTCAATTGTACCGCCCCTCCCCCAAGGCGCGAAATTTTCGCCGCGGCCCGGCTCCCATCGCCGGTTCGGTCGGGGGAACAATCCCGGTTGAGATCGATTCCTCAACAGGAGATGAGGATCGCGATGATGAACATCGCCGCAAACGTCGGTCCCGCCTTGGCGCTCGAAGTCGCGGATGCGGAAAGCATTGCCGAACTCCGGCATCAGGCCGAAGGTTGCACCCGCTGTGACCTCTATCGGAATGCGACGCAGATCGTCTTCGGCGAAGGGCCGGGGACAGCCGAGATCGTTCTTGTCGGTGAGCAGCCGGGTGACCGGGAAGATATCACAGGCAGGCCCTTTGTCGGCCCGGCCGGCCGTCTGCTCGACCACTGTCTCGAAGAAGCCGGTCTCGACCGTCAGCGCTGCTACGTCACCAACGCGGTCAAGCACTTCAAGTTCACACCGCGCGGCAAACGGCGCCTGCATGCCAAACCCAATGCCGGCGAGATCCGACGTTGCGCCTGGTGGCTCGGGGCGGAGCTCAACATCCTGCAGCCGAAACTCGTCGTAGCGCTTGGCGCAACCGCTCTTTATGCGCTGCTCGGGCCGAAGGTGAAATTGACGCCCGAGCGCGGTCATATCCTGCAACCGGCAAACCATCCGCCGGTTCTGGTGACCATCCACCCCTCCTATCTCCTGCGAATCCGCGATGAGGCCGAACAGGACCGGCAGCGCCGCGCGTTCGTGTCAGATCTGCACAGGGCGGCGGAATTTCAGCCTCGGTGAGTGTCGATTCTCAACCTTGATATGCTGCGATGCGAAATATTTGCGGTTGCAGCTCGATTTCACTTGAAACCGCGCCCCTCCTCTGGAACCATCCAAGCAGTATCGCGTTCGAACGACGGCATAATGTGACTGGAGATCAGCGATGGCAGAAACTCGGGAAGAGTGGATAAAGAAACGTGCATACGCCCTTTGGGAAGAAGAGGGCTATCCGACAGGGCGAGAATCCATCCATTGGGAACAGGCACGACACGAGCGCGAAGCGCTCGAGGGCTCTGCTTCCAACGGCAAACAAGCCAAACCCAAACCCAAGAGCGCCGTAACGGCCCCGAAGCGTGCGGCAGCCGCCGCCAAGACGAACGGCGTCGTCACACCGGCCCCCAAGCGGACTGCGACCCGCAAGACTGCGTCCTGAATATTGGAATTCCGATCGCATGGATGAGAAGGGCGTCGTAGCGACGCCCTTCATCCGTTCTTTGTCATATGTCTGAATTAGTTGTGTTTTATTGAAACCTGCAGGCGGGTTTTCCGAGCGGGGGTGACGAAGGCCAGGATGACGCTGCAAACTTTGGGGCTTCCCAAAAAATTGAACCTGCGCCCGCAAGCCGGGATTTGTGGCGAAACGAGGGAAGCAGCCATGAACCACCGTATCGACATGCTCTTCGTCACGTCTGTCGCAACCTGCAGCCGCGCTTCCAACGTGATCGTGTGAAGCATGGAAATACCGCTCCTGCTCATTGCCGCTCTGCTTTATCTCGGTCTGGCGCTGGGGTTCATCCTCCTCGTCGACAATCTCGTCGGACTGGTCTTCCGCGGCTCCCGCACGCCGCTGCAACTGCCCTCCTTCGACTTCGGCCGCGCCTTCCCAGCGTCGCAAAAATTCCGCCGAAAATAACGGTTCTCAGTCCGGCCCACGGCCAGAGCGTGGGAGACCGAGCGGTTGACGATATTTGGACAGAACCTTTCCATGGTCGTTTCCGGCTGGGGACGGAATGACACCCCAAGCATTGCCTCGGAGGGCCAGAGATATCGCCCGCCCAGCCTAGAGGCGAGATATCGGCTAGAAGTTCGGCCGGTGCATCCAGACCCTCGATCCCGGATTTCACCCTGCCTCCCAATGCGCAAGGCATTCTTGAGTGCCTGATGAGCCTCGGCCTTGTTGAGGCCGATCTGGGCGTGGCGCTGCATATCGGTGTCGAGGATCACTCATGATAAGAGAGCACGTTCCCGGATATGCTCAAGGTCGTCGTCAGCCAACTCCACGAGGGTTCAATGGGACAGCGCGCCGCCAACTACTGTCGAGTTTGGCGTGCGGACAGCAGACAGTGTCCGATTGGCCGCCCGGCGGATTCTGCTTTGCCGTTTTGCGCCAAAGGACGCCTCATTGCGCCAGCCGCGCGGAGGATCCGGCACCATAGCCCGGAAAGGTTCCATGGAAATATTGTCCGGGAGAGACACCGAAGGCCGTCCTGAACACCGCAATGAAGGCGCTGGGGCCTGAGTAGCCGAGCGAAAAGGCGATATCGCCGACGCTTCGGCCGGCGGCGAGCCACTCCACTGCTTTGAGGAGTTTCGCCTGCTGACGCCAGGCGCGGAAACTCATGCCTGTCTCAGATTGGAAATGGCGCTGAAAGCTGCGGGGGGACATGGCCGCATGTGACGCAAGTTCATCGAGTGGCCAATCGGCACCGGGTTCGTTCCGTATGTCCGAAGCGATGCTCCGGAGGCGTTCGGATGCCGGCGACGGAAGGGACAGCGGCGCGACCGGACTCGCCTCAAGCTGGTCGAGAATGACCGCTACAAGCCGCTCGGCACGGGCACTGCCGGCGTCCGCACGAGGTATCTCCAGGAACGCCAGGATAAGTTCGCGCAGGAGCGGCGTCGTACCGATCACGCAGACTTGGGAGGGCAGGTTCACGACCGCGTCGGGCCGGAAGAAGAGGTAGCTGCGCTCCGTCTCCTGCAGGTATGTCACTTCGTGGAGGACGCCGGACGGCACGAATACGGCACGTTCAGGCGGAACGATGAAGTAGCCCCGCTCGGTCTCCAGCCTTAGCGAACCCCGCACGATCTGGAAAAGCTGAGCGCGGTGGTGCGTGTGGAAACAATAGGTTCGCCCGGCGGGCTCTGCTCCACCCTGAGCGACAGCGGTGTGCGGGTAATCTCCAAATCCGTCTTCCGGCAGATGAACGTTGGTCAGGTTGTCGCGGGCAATCATGGCGTCTCACAGACATAATTTGTCAGACTGACGATAACACGTCGGATGGTATTTCACTAGATTGATATCACCGCAGCACAACTTGGATGTAAGCTATGACATTCGAACTCCGACAAACTGCAATTTCGGATCGCTTTACTCCCAGTTTTCTGACGAAGCTGGCAGTTTTGCGGTTTGGAGCGCCCGTCGTCCACTGGTGGCAACGGCGCGAAACGGAACATGCACTACAGTGGCTATCGGACCGCGAACTGATGGACATTGGCGTCGCGCGCCATGAGATTCGCGAGCTGGCGCGATCGCAAGCGCCAATTGATGCGATGTCTGCGAAGCGGCGGGCAACGTGATGGCACTACCGGTCCTCAAGCAACCGCCATTATCAGAGAGGTAAGCAAGATGCATGACGACGGGCTTTTTGACGAGATGGTCGCGGCAACCTACGATGACGATGATGGGATCTCGGCCCCGGAGGTAGTTGATCCGGCTGTCAATCTGCTGGCCGAGGTCGCAGGAGGCGGGCGCGTCCTGGAGTTCGCGATCGGTACCGGCCGCCTGGCGCTCCCTCTCGCGCGGAAAGGGGTACAGGTGGAAGGCATCGAGCTTTCGCGAGCGATGGTGTCTCGCCTTCGCGCCAAAGAGGGCGGCGCGGAAATTCCGGTGGTGATCGGCGACATGGCGACAACCCGTGTCGAGAGGCGATTTTCCCTCGTCTATCTGGCTTTCAACACGATCAACAACCTGACGTCGCAGGAAGCCCAGGTCGCTTGTTTCTTAAACGCGGCCGAGCATCTGGAACCTGGTGGGCACTTCCTTATCGAGGTTGGCGTGCCGCCGCTTCAGCGGCTTCCGTTCGGCGAGACGATCCTGGCGTTCGACCGCACCGAGACGCATTGGGGCGTCGACGAGTACGACGTGGTCAACCAGAACTTCTCGTCCCATCACATCTGGTTCCGGGACGGAAGCTATAGGCATTTCTCGGCCCCGTTTCGTTATGCATGGCCAGCGGAATTCGACCTTATGGCGCGGCTGGCCGGCTTAAAACTCAAAGACCGATGGGGCGGGTGGAAAAAGGAGCCGTTCACAAAGGTCAGCGATCGACATGTCTCCGTTTGGCAGAAGATCGCAGGTTACACCGATCGCTAGTCTCGATCGCACCGTCTTGCTCCTTTTGGAGGGGCGTGGCCCGAGTTCAGGCTGCGGTAGGCTTCGTCGCAGGCGGCCAGCTGTGCGTCTCGGTTTTGCGCCGCGAGGCCCAGGCATAGAGCGCGTCATAGATGACGAAGCCGTGCTTCAGCACTTCATGATCGTCAGGCGTAACGTCCCGAAGCCCCATCGAGATTGCCAGCAGCCCTGCCGATTGCGGCGTCAGGTCATGCCGGTCGGTGTCGGCGCCGCGGACGATGGCAGCGATGGTGACGATTGCCGGATCGCTGTCCAATCCGTGCTTGTCGACGAAGGTATCAAAACTGCAACCCTCGCCCACATGCGTATATTCGACGCCGGGCACATCGTAAGGCGTGGCTCCGGTCTCCTCTGCCACCTTGAGCACCTGGTCCGGCGGCACGAACAGGAATTCCGGTTCCTTGTCGATAAACCGCGCGATCAGCCAGGGGCAGGCGATACGGTCGATGACCGGACGTTCGCGGGTAACCCATTTCATCGCATTGACCTCCTTCAACGGTTTTCAACGTTTGCAAACGGGACGGTCGGGCCGCCGATCGCATGCCAGGCTGCAATTCCGCCGGCGAGCGCCCGTGCATCCAGGCCGCGGCCGCGGAGTTCGGCGACGGCATCGCCGCTGACCTGAAAGCCGTAGATGCAATAGACGACGATCGGCTTGTCCCGCGGCAGTTGGTCGGCCCAGCCGCCGATCGTCTCGGAAAGCCTTGCAATCGCGCCCGGCAGCATGTCGCTTCGCTTCGGCAGATCCTCGGCGAGGCAGACGTCGAGTACGACGAGATCCTCCTGCCGTTGAAGGCGAACGAGAAGATCCTCCGGCGCGACGTCGTCCCGTCCCTCGGTTTCAACCGCAGGAATGTCGGATAGCCGCTCGGTCAGCCTTCGGAAGCGACCGCCGACCCGCTCCCAATGGATGTTCTTCATGAAGGCATCGACATAGGCGCCTGCCTTGGCGCCGAAATCGATATGATAAGCATGCTCATACATGTCGAGCGCCAGGATCGGTACACTGCCGGCAAGACAGTTGGTGTGGTCAGCTCCCCAATGGATCATGAGGCGCTGATGACGCTCCGACCACGCAAGAAGCGTCCAGCCCGAACCGCCCGCCTGCGCTTTGGCACAGGCGGTGAAGCGGGCGCGCCAATTGGCAACACTGCCAAAGTCGCGTTCCAGCGCTTCGGCGAGATCACCCGCCGCATCCCCCGATCCACCGAGCCCGTCGAAATAGATCTCGTGAAGGATGGCGGAGTTTGCCGCAATCAGCTCCTCCCGCTTCAACCCATTGATGTCGAAGACTGGCGCCGCACTCCAGTCGAGCTCATCGAGCCGGCGCTCGATGGCATTCAGGCGTCGTACCGCGCCGCCGTAGTTGTTCTCGTAGTGGCTGGCCAGCAGCCGCTCGGAGAGCCCGTCGAGACGTGGCGGCTTGAAAGGTAGTGGCATGATCCGGTGCATGACGCGTCCTCGCTCGGGGAAACGCCACAACGCTACGCCCGAACCTCGAATGATACAAGTGTTGCTTTTTCGATTTTTGATGATACGGTATGAACATGATCGACCGCACCTCACCGGCTGAGCAACGCTGGCTGCTTCTGATTCACCAACTGCCGAGCAAGCCAGCCTACTTCCGGGTGAAGATCTGGCGCCGTCTGCAGCGCATAGGGGCGGTCGCCGTCAAAAGCACGGTCTATGCGCTGCCGGCAAATGCCGAGACGCAAGAGGATTTCGAATGGCTTTTGAAGGAAATCCTCGAAGGCGGTGGCGAAGCGATGGTGTGCGAGGCGCGCCTGATCGATGGCCTCTCGGACGCTCAGGCGCGCGCACTATTCGATGCTGCCCGCGACGAGGCCTACGAGGCGATCGCCAAGGAGGCAAGGACGCTGTCAGCGCGGTTGGAGGCGACTGGAACGGCAGAGGAAAAGGCCGAGCTACGCTCGCACCTCGGCCGCTTGCGCAAGCGGCTCACCGATGTCGCGGCGATCGATTTCTTCGGGGCGACCGGCCGTCTCTCGGCGGAAAGCTTGATCGCAGAACTTGAGAGCGGATTTGCAGAGGATATGGAGATGGTCAACGAGGTTCCGAAAACGACACGGCTGACCGCGGCCGATCTGAAGGGACACGTATGGATTACTCGCAAGGGCGTGCATGTCGATCGAATTGCCTGCAGCTGGCTGATCCGCCGTTTCATCGACCCAGATGCGGTCATTCGCTTCGTGCAGGGCAAGGGATACATCCCAAATGAAGGAGAAATTCGCTTCGACATGTTCGAGGGCGAGATCACCCATGAAGGTGATCGCTGCAGCTTCGAGGTCCTGCTCGCCAAGGCTGGCATCACGGATCCGGCACTCCAGGCCATCGCAGAGATCATTCATGACATCGATCTGAAGGACGCGAAGTTCGGACGCGAGGAGACGAGCGGCATTGCCAGCCTGATTGCCGGGATCTGCGCAGCCCAGCCGCAGGACGAGCAACGGATCGTCCAGGGCGGGCCGGTCTTCGACAACCTCTACCAATATTTCCGCGCAAAGCGTTGATGACGTACGGACACTCACCATGAACAAAATCGATCTCGACTCCACCCCGATCCAGAGCCCCGACGCGCCCTCCCACGGCATTTCCTTCGCCGAAGCGTTGCGCGTGTGGGCACGGGTGGCCGCCCTAAGCTTCGGCGGTCCCGCCGGACAGATTGCGATGATGCATCGCATTATCGTCGAGGAGAAGCGCTGGATCGGCGAGACGCGGTTCCTGCATGCGCTGAACTATTGCACGCTTTTGCCAGGCCCGGAGGCGCAACAGCTTGCGATCTATATCGGCTGGCTGCTGCACAAGACCAAAGGCGGACTGGTGGCGGGGACCTTGTTCGTGCTGCCAGGCGCCGTTGCCATTATGGCGCTGAGCTGGATCTACGCGATTTTGGGCAATGTCGGAGCCGTCCAGGCGCTGTTCTTCGGATTGAAGGCTGCGGTGCTGGCGATCGTGCTCGACGCCGTCCTGCGTATCGGCAGGCGGGCCCTCAGGAACAATGTGATGATTGGTCTTGCCGTCGCAGCGTTCCTTGCTCTCTTCCTGTTTCACGCCCCCTTCCCGCTCGTCGTCCTGGTTGCCGGCGTCGTGGGCTATGTCGGTGGCCGGGCCGGCTGGGCAGCGTTCCGGGCGGGCAATGGCCACGGCAAGGTCGGAAGCAAACAGGTCGCCGACGCCGATAGTCTTCTCGGCGAAGACGTCCCCGCCCACGCCCGCCCGCCGGCCAGTTGGTCCCTCAAGGTGGCTGCGGTCGGCTTGCTGCTCTGGGGAGGACCGGTTTTCGCCCTGCTGCTTTTACTCGGCCAGGGCAACATCTTCACCGATATCTCGATCTTCTTCTCGAAAATGGCGATGGTCACGTTCGGCGGCGCCTATGCCGTCCTGTCCTACGTCGCCCAACAGGCGGTGGAACAATACCACTGGCTGAAGCCCGGCGAGATGCTCGACGGCCTCGGCATGGCAGAGACCACGCCCGGCCCGCTGATCATGGTGACGCAGTTTGTCGGTTTCATGGGCGCCTATCGCGCGCCGGGTTTCCTCAATCCGTTGCTGGCGGGCACGCTCGGCGGCCTGTTGACCACCTGGGTGACCTTCGTCCCCTGCTTTCTCTGGATTTTCCTGGGCGCGCCGTTCATGGAGACGATGCGCAACAACAAGGCGCTCTCCGCAGCGCTGGCGGCAATTACCGCGGCCGTCGTCGGGGTCATTTTGAACCTTGCGGTGTGGTTCGCGCTGCATGTGCTGTTCGGCGAACTCCAGGAAGCGCGCGGCTTCGGGATGACCGTTGACCTGCCGATGCTGAGTTCCGTCAACCTCCCGTCGCTGATCCTGACCTTGGCGGCCGTCATTGCCGTGTTCCGCTTCAAGGTCGGCATGCTGACGGTGCTCGCCGCCTGCGCTATCCTCGGGCTTCTCTACGGTCTGCTCGTCGGCTGGGTGTAGAGCGCGAACTATAATTGAAGCAGGTAAGGAATGCGCAGCATTCAGCCGATCACATGGCTCTTCGCAGCCCGCTCTTTGCGCGACTTCGGCGACGGGTTCGTCGCCATCCTGTTGCCGGTCTATTTGCTGGCTCTCGGCCTGTCGCCCCTGCAGGTTGGTGTAATCGCCACGGTGTCGCTCTTTGGCTCTGCGCTCCTGACCATCGTCATCGGATTTCTTGGTGCGCGTCATGATCTCCGCCGCTTGCTTCTGGCGGCCGCTGCCCTGATGGTCGCAACCGGTATCGCCGTGCCCATGACCAACGATTATTGGTTGCTGCTGGTGGTCGCGTTTGCCGGCACCATCAATCCTTCGGCCGGCAGCGTGAGCATCTTCGTGCCCCTTGAGCATGCGGTGCTCGCCCGCGAGGCGGCCAGCGCGGATCGGACGAGGATGTTCGCCCGTTACAGCCTCGTCGGGGCGCTCGCAAGCGCCGGCGGCGCGCTCGCCGCGGCGCTGCCCGACGTGATGACTCGGCTGGGGATAGCGCAACTGACTTCGATCAAGCTTATGTTCATTGCCTATGCGCTCGTCGGCATTCTCGGTGGCGTTTTTTATGCTCGCATACCGCCTCGCCCGGTGAAACACGACGCCGGCAATCCGGCGTCACTCGGACCTTCACGCGCCATCGTCCTGAAGCTTGCAACCCTCTTCAGTCTTGATGCTTTCGCGGGAGGTTTCGTGGTGCAGTCCCTGCTCGCCCTGTGGCTGTTCGAACGATTCGATCTTTCGCTCTCCCAGGCCGGACTGTTTTTCTTTTGGACCGGAGTGCTGTCGGCGTTCTCGTTTCCTGTCGCCGCCTGGCTGTCGAAGCGGGTTGGACTGGTCAATACCATGGTGTTCACCCACATTCCGTCCAGCATTGCCCTTGGCCTCGCCGCATTCGCACCCACCTTGCCCCTCACCATCACATTGCTGCTCATTCGAGCGGCGCTCTCGCAGATGGATGTGCCGACCCGCTCTTCCTACGTGATGGCTGTTGTCACCGAGGCGGAGAGGGCCGCGGCCGCAAGCTTCACGTCGGTGCCCCGAAGTTTGGCAGCGGCGGCCAGCCCTGCACTCGCGGGCGCTCTCTTTGCTGCATCCTATCGGGCTTGGCCGCTCCTCATCTGCGCCTCAATGAAAATCACCTATGACCTGCTGCTGCTATGGCAGTTCCGGCACCTCAAACCGCCTGAGGAAGGTTAGCCGTCCAAGCTGCCGCGGAAGAAGCTGATGGCGGGCGTCGAGACTGACGGCCTTCTTTTCCGGATGGAGGAGCCGAAAGGCCGCCGTCACTGACTTGTCCCAGAGGTGGTCGTCGGCGTAGAGTCCGCCGTCTTCCCCTCGGAGGCACCGGACTAGCCTGATGCTCCAGCAGATCGTCGACATCCAGCGGGAAATCTATCTGACCTTTGCAGGTCATATAAAGGACCACGCCGCTGGCGGCGGCTGGGCGTCGTTCCTGGCATTCCTGCCGATGGGAATCGTCTTCGGAGCCGTTCATGCGATGACGCCCGGCCACAGCAAGTCGGTGCTTGCCACCTATCTCGCTGGATCGTCGACGCAGGCGCATAAGGCTCTTCTCGTGTCGCTCGCGCTTTCCTTCACCCATGTCACGATGGCGGTCGTGATCGCCCTGTTTGCCCTTCCCTTGGTGTCGCATTCCTTCGTCGAAGCTGGATCGTCTCCGACGCTCGAGGTCGTCAGCCGCGGACTGCTCGGCGTCATTGGCGTCTGGATGGTGCTGACCGCCGTCCTCAGGCACGGCCACACGCATGCTGAGGGCGAAGGCCTGCTGTTGGGATTTGCCGCCGGCCTGGTACCGTGCCCGCTCACCCTGTTCGTGATGACGTTCGCGATGATCCACCAGGTCGTCGTCACGGGCCTGCTGTTTGCCGCCACCATGATGATGGGCGTCGCTCTGACCTTGTCCGCGGTCGCTCTTCTCGCCGTGGTCTTCCGCGATTGCATCTCCTATCTGATGAGAAGGCATCCGCAATTGCTGGCCTTCGTCTCGCAGGCGACGGGCGGTCTGGCTGGCCTTGTGCTTGTCGCCATCGCGGTGGTCGAGATAGCGAACTGGGTGGCAGTGTAATGAGGATAAGAGGGATGCGAGGATTTCCCATTTTGCTTGGCTTCTCGGCGATCGTGTTCGTGCCTCTCGGCGGCGCCCTCGCGGACGACGGTCGGTCTCCGTTCGACCGCTTCGCCGCGCGCTCGGGGAGGAGATCGAAGTCGAGACCGTCGTCGACATCGTCGTCGTCGATGTCGGCCTGCCCGGCATGGGTTCGGCCTTTGCCGCCAGAGCGCGGGAAGTGCTTTCCCTCGGTCGGTCTGGTCTTTGCCACGGGCGACAACGATCTGCCCGACGCAAATCGTTTCTCCGGCTCGGTGCTGCTTACGAAACCTTTCGACAGCGCCGCGCTCGACCGGGCCGTCAAGACCGCCCTGCAGCAGCGGCTTTAGAGCCTTTCCTGGTTAGATTGAAGCATTCTGTTGGCTCAAACGGAGTCGGATGGTCGACCGGCCGGCGCGCGTCGTAGCCAAACTCTACGGCCAAGCCGGCCGGTCGATCAGCCGGCCCGTTTCAGCCAACCCGAAGGGCCGGGCATGTTTGCGCCAGGATCAGAGGCGATCGGCTCGGACATACCTTGGGGTATGCCCGTCGCCAATCGCCTCTGCCCTGACGAAAACCTGCTCCGGCAGAATGTTCCAATCTAACCAGGAAAGGCTCTAAAACCGTCGAACTCCGGATATTTGCCCATCAGATCAGCCTCGCTGGTGCAGCTGTCATCGCGCGCCGTCAGTTCGATCGAAATCGCTTCGGCGGGATCCAGGCGGCCACCGTCGCGATGACCGTCACCGTGATGGTCGGCACCATCGTGATGATTGGCACCATCGTGATAGACAGGAATATGCGCGCCGCTCTGGCTGACCAGCACGGCATCACGGTTGAAATCCCTCTGCAGCAGCCAGTCGCGCGGCGCCATCAGACGGATATCGACCTCAAAGGAATGGCCCATTCCCTCCTTGAAGCTGACGGTGTAGGTGACCGGCGATACCTGGCCGTTCACGTCGATCATGCCGGTTTGATCGGCTTTGACGAGGTGTTTTTCCATGTTTCTCGGCTCCTTGCTGTAGGCGGATTATGCAGGTTTTCCCCTCGAAAACCTGACAAAATCAACTTTTGTTCCGAAATCCGGGGCAATGGCCTTCGAGGGAACTTTTGCGCTCCGCACCGGTTGGATTCTCCTAAAAACGCATTCCATCGCTTTGCAAACAACAGGAGGCAAAGATGCCGCGAGGAGACAAATCCGACTATACCGACAAGCAGAAGCGCAAGGCCGAGCATATCGAGGAAAGCTACGAGGATCGCGGCGTTTCCGAGAAGGAAGCTGAACGGCGTGCCTGGGCGACGGTCAACAAGGAAAGCGGCGGCGGCAACAAATCCGGGTCCGGCCGCGGCAAGAAGGATACGCATGAATCCTCAGAAAAGGGCGGCCGCGCCGGCGGCGCTGCATCGGCGGCGCGATCGAAAGAGGAGCGGTCCGCCTCGGCCAAGAAGGCGGCAGCAACGCGCAAACGCAACGAGCACCACAGCCACCACTAACGATGGCGGAAACGGCGGCGGCCTGCCCGCCCGTATCCGCCAGAGGATTTCAACATGGCCAAATCGAAGAAGAAATGGTCGCAGGATGTCACCGAACACAGCGACGCAATGGACCTGAAGGAAGGCGTGTTCAAATCCGACGACCCTAAGAAGATTGCCCGCTCGGTCAAGCATTCGGCCGAGGAGAGCCATCGCCGCAAGTCGAGTCCGTTTCGCGCGGCCATGTCGATGCTGACCTTTTACATCAACCGCGCCGGCGACCAATTGACGAAAAAGCGGCGGGCCACCCTTGAAGAAGCCAAGGACGAACTGCGAAAAGACTTCGGTCGTAAACCGAAGGATTGAGCTGAGATGGCCTATGAGCTTTATTATTGGGACGGCATCCAGGGGCGCGGCGAGTTCGTCCGGCTGGCACTGGAAGAGGCTGGCGCCGATTATGTCGACATTACCCGTGACCCCGGCCGCGGCACCGGCGCCATGTTCGAGATCCTGGAAAGCGAAAGCGAACCGCATATTCCCTTCGCGCCACCCTTCCTGAAGGAAGGCGATCTCATTATCCCGCATGTCGCCAACATCCTGTTTTATCTCGGTCCGAGGCTGGGGCTTGCGCCTGGGGATGAGGGCCTTCGTCATGTCGCCAACGGCCTGCAGCTTACCGTCACCGATTTCGTCGCCGAAGTGCACGACACGCATCACCCGATCGACATGGGGCGATATTACGAAGAGCAGAAGCAGGAGGCGAAGGCCCGCTCGGCGGCCTTTATCAGCCAGCGCATTCCGAAATACCTTGGTTATTTCGAGCGTGTGCTGCGGCAGAACCCTCATGGTCCCGGCCACATGGTCGGCGACGCGCTGACCTATATCGACCTTTCGCTCTTCCAGGTGATCGAAGGCCTGACCTATGCCTTTCCGAAAGCCATGGCCAAAAGCAAGGCCGATTATCCTGCTCTGCTGACCCTGCATGCTGCAGTGGCAAAACGGCCGAACATCGCTCGCTATCTGGCCTCCCCTCGCCGCCTCACCTTCAACGAGGAAGGGATTTTCAGACATTATCCCGAGCTCGACAGCACGGAATGAGCGGGCCATTCATGGCAGCGGCACGGCTGCCTCGAAGAAATCACCCCAGGGATCGCGCGGCCTGGTCTCAAGCCGTTGCGGCACATTGGCGAGAGTGAAGGCGACCGGACCGCTGAGTTCCTTCAGGTCGGACCAATCGAGCGGCATCGACACCGGCGCGCCCGGTCGGGCCCGCGTCGAATAGGGCGCGACCGCCGTGCTGCCGCGGCCGTTGCGGAGATAATCGATATAGATATGCCCACCGCGTTTTGCCCTCGTCGCGGTTGCCAGATATTTCTCCGGCGCATCGGCCGACATGCTTTCGGCGAGCGTATGGGCGAAATCCTTCACCTCGGCCCAGCCGGCCTTCGGCGCAAGCGGCGTCACCACATGCAGCCCCTTGCCGCCTGAGGTCTTGACGAAGGCGGCAAGCCCGCGGGCTTCCAGCCGCGACTTTACGTCAAGCGCGGCCAATGTCACCGCGCTCCAAGCCACGTCCTCGCCGGGATCGAGATCCATGATGATCATATCGGGTCTTTCCCAATGATCGGTCGTCGTACCCCAGGGGTGAATTTCAAGCGCCGCCGATTGCACCAGCGCGACAAGCCCGTCGAAATTGGAAATGCGCAGCAGTCTCTCGCCGTCCGCGTCCTCAGGGTCGGCGATCTCCTCGATATGGGAATTCATGCCTTTCCAGCCGTGTTTCTGGAAAAACCGCTGGTGGCTTTTAATGCCGTCCGGCAGGCGCAACAGCGCCAACGGCCGGTTGACGAGATAAGGCGCCATGAAACGCCAGACAGCGGCGTAATAATCCGCCAGCTTCTGCTTGGTCACACCCTCGTCCGGCCAGTAAAGCCGGTCGGGATGGGTCAGGGATACGTCCGATGTCGGCGGGTTTGCAGGGCTCATTCCTCGATCTCGCGTGTCAGGAAATCAAGTAGCCTGTTTTCCTCCGCCCGCAAGCCCCGCAGCGGCTCGTTGCGACCCTCGATCACAGGATGGTCATTGCCGGCGAGCGCGATGATCGCCGGATGGATGTAGCTCGAGCGTGAAATTGCCGGTGTATTGTGCAGCGCCTCAGCCGCCGCCTCCGACATTTCCTTGACCGTCGGCCGGCGGCCGGCGGCAATTCTTTCGCGCGCCATGCCGAAGGCCGCCAGCGATCCGGCCCAGGTGCGAAACGTCTTGGCGGAGATCGGAATGCCCGATATCTCGGCCAGATAGGCATTCAGCCGGCCGGAATCGACCGGCTTCAGCGCCCCGCCTTCATCCTTCCAGACGAACAGCTGGCGGCCGGGCAGATCGGCAATCTCTTCCAGGATCTTCTGCAGCCTGGGATGCTTGAGGCTGCGCTGGACACGCTTGCCGCCCTTGGCGCGGAACTTCAGCTCGATCCGCCCGTCAACGATCTTCAGGTGCCGCTTCAACAGCGTCGTTGCGCCATAGGTGCCGTTCTCCCTGACATAGGCCTGGTTGCCGACCCGCAGATGCGCCTCGTCGAGCAGCGTCGTCAAAGCCGCAAGCACGCCCTTCACATCCTCCGCACCGGTGTCGAGATGGCGCAGCACGGTGCGGCGGATCTTCGGCAACACCCGGCCGAATTCGATCAGCTGATGGAATTTTCCGGCGCTGCGGAAGGATTGCCAGTCCTTGTGATAACGGTATTGCTTGCGCCCGCGCGCATCGATGCCGGTCGCCTGGAGATGACCGTTCTCATAGAGACAAATCCAGACATTCTCATAGGCCGGCGGCAGGCCGAGCGCGCCGATGCGCGCCCGCTGCAACTCATCGGAAAGCGTCGTGCCATCAGGCATCACATAGCTGAAGCCTTTGCCTTTCCTTCGTCTGCGGATGCCCGGTTCGGTATCGCTGACATAGATGAGGCCAAGATCGGTGATGGCTTCGGCATTCATGCTGTTGACGACCTGCTATTTGCCACGACGGCCAAACTGGAACCACCGGCGGCGCTGGGCCTTGGTTGCCCCCTCCGGCGGCTGGGTCTGTCCTTTCGGCGCAAACACGGCCAGGCTCTGGGTGTAGACCATGAAGGGATTGTTCTGATCGTGCACATCGAAGGCACCGGTCTCCGCCCCGGTATCGAGAACCCGGGACCACTTTTTCAGGCCGTTGACGACAGGCAGATGAACTTCGCAGTCACCGCCGGCGTTGAAGACCAGGAAGAGGTCGTCCATTGCCTCGGTATCCGGCGCATGCGCGCTTTTCGAGAGGTAGACGCCGAGCACTTGCAGTCCGTCGTCGTTCCAGGCCCCGTCATCCATGAAACTGCCGTCCGGCTTGTACCAGGCGATCTCGATGCGCCCGTCCTCGCTGGTCTCGCCGGTCAGGAACCGCTCCTGCCTGAGGACCGGATGGGCCCTGCGGAAGGCGACGGCCTGCCGGCAGAAATCGAGGAAGGGATCATCGAGGCCATCCCAACCGGTCCAGCCGATCTCGTTGTCCTGGCAATAGGCGTTGTTGTTGCCGCCCTGGCTGTTGCCGAGTTCGTCGCCGGCCAAGATCATCGGCACGCCCTGGGAAAGCATCAGCGTCGCCATCATATTGCGCCTCCGCCGCGCCCGCGCGGCGTTAATATCGGCATTATCGGTGGCGCCCTCAGCGCCCATATTGTCGGAATGATTGTCCGAATGGCCGTCCCGGTTGTCCTCGCCGTTCGCCTCGTTGTGCTTGCCGTCGAAGGAGACGGTGTCCATCAGGGTGAAGCCGTCATGGGCCGACAGGAGATTGATCGAGGAGGTCGCCCCCCGGTCCGAATGGTTGAACTGCAGCGCCGAGCCGGTGATCCGCGCCGCCAGTTCCGACACCATGCCGCCATCGCCCTTCCAGAAACGACGCACGTCGTCGCGGAACTTGTCGTTCCACTCGCGGAAAGGGTGCGGGAAACCGCCGACCTGATATCCGCCTTCGCCGATATCCCAGGGTTCGGCGATCAGCTTCACCCCTGCCAGGATCGGATCCTGTCTTATGGCGCCGAAAAACAGGCCCTGACGGTCGAACTCCAGATCCTGCCGGCCGAGCGTGCTGGCGAGATCGAAGCGGAAACCGTCGATATGCATGACCCCGACCCAATAGCGCAGGCTGTCGAGCACCATGCGCATCACCATCGGATTGGCGACGTTCAACGTATTGCCGGTGCCAGTGGTGTCGAAGGTGTGGCGGGGATCATCGGGGGAAAGGATATAATAGCTCGCATTGTCGAGGCCGCGGAAGGACAAGGTCGGCCCCTTCTCGCTGCCTTCGGCGGTGTGGTTGTAGACCACGTCCATGATCACCTCGATGCCGGCGGCATGGAACTTCTTCACCATGGTCTTGATTTCGGTGATCTTGTCGCCGGACATGTAGCGCGATTGCGGCGCGAAGAAGCCGAGCGTCTGGTAGCCCCAGTAGTTGCGAAGGTTCTTCTCAAGGAGATAACGATCGTCGAGGAAATACTGGATCGGCAGCAGCTCGATCGCCGAGATGCCGAGCTTGACGAGATGGTCGATGATCGGATCGCTGCACATGCCGAGAAAGGTGCCGCGCAGCCGCTCCGGCACCTTCGGATGCGTCATCGTCAGGCCGCGCACATGCGCCTCGTAGATGATGGTGTCGGGCCAGGGGCGGCGGATCGCCTCTTCACCGGCCCAGTCGAAATCCGGATCCTGCACCACGCTCTTGACCGTGAAGGGCGCACTGTCGCGGTCATCGAAGGAAAGATCGTCCTCGCCGATCCGGTAGCCGAACAGCGCGTCGTCCCATTTGAGGTCGCCCGTTACCTGCTTGGCGTAGGGATCGAGCAGCAGCTTGTTCGGATTGAAGCGATGACCGGCCTGCGGGTCATAGGGCCCATGGGCGCGATAGCCGTAGACCGTGCCGGGGCCGACGCCGGCGATATAGCCCGACCAGATGTCGCCCTCGCGTTTCGGCAGCGGCAGCCGCGCGATCTCTTGCTTTCCGTCGGGGGAGAAGAGACAAAGTTCGATCTGTTCCGCATGGGCCGAGAAGACAGCGAAGTGGGTGCCAGAACCAATATATTCCGCCCCGAGTTCCGGTTTGAGGAAGTCGAGTTCCGAAAATGAAAAGCTCATGGTGCCCCGCTTGAAAATATGGCCAAGCGGGAAACGTGACGGCGGTTCGAAAGTTCCCTTGCGAGGGAAAAGGAAGAGACAACCTCCGGGGAGAATGACTTATGGCATCAGCTGACCGCCATTGACCTCGATGATCTGCCCGGTGATATAGCCTGAAAGCGTCGGCGAGGCGAGAAACAGATAGGCGCCGACGCAGTCCTCCGAGGTGCCGACGAAACCCATCGGGATCGACTTGCGCTGCAGCTCCATCTGCTCGTCATCGGTGTAACGCTCGTGGAAAGGAGTGGCGATGACGCCCGGCGCCACGGCGTTGACGCGAATCCTGTCGGCGACGAATTCCTTGGCATGGCCACGCGTGATCGTCGAGACGAAGCCCTTGGACGCCGCATAGAGGATCGCGCCATTGCCGCCGCCGTTGCGGGCGGCGATCGAGGTGGTGTTGATGATGAAGCCGCCCTGCTTTTTCAGCCAGGGATGGGCCGCCCGCGTCGCCGCCAGCACCGAGCGGGCATTGAGATCCATCACCGCGGCATAATGCGCGTCGGTATATTCCGAAGTCGGTTTGCGCCCCAGCATGCCGCCGGCATTGTTGATCAGGCCGTCGAGATGACCGAAGGTCTTCGCCGTCTCTTCGACGACCCGCTCCGTCTCGCCTTCCCGCGACACGTCGCCCTGGATCAGATGCACGGTGCCGCCGGCCGCCCGGATCTCTTCCCCAAGCTTCTCCGCCGGCTCGCGGCTGGCATTGTAATGCACGCCGACCTTGGCGCTTTGCGCCGCAAAGGCGCGGGCGACTGCGGCGCCGATCCCGGTCGAGGCCCCGGTGATCAAAACCGCCTTGCCGGCGAGATCCGGCAGTCTGATGGATGCGAGCAATTGAGCAAGTTCTGCCATGGCCAAGAAGCCTCCCGAAAAACCAAGGACATAGGTGATGAAACAGATGGGGGGAGTCTATCAGGCGAAGTCTCAAAAGAGCAATGCACAAAGGCGAGAACTGCATGAGTGGGGGTGTCACGGCTTGCCGTCCCGCCATTCAAGACCCCTCCCCAACAAGGGGGAGGGGCTAACTTGGCGCACTGCATGGTGCCGAGCAGCACCTTTCTGCAGATGAAACGGTGAAAGGGAAGACGTTGGCGCGGCACGGTAGCCCCTCCCCCTTGTGGGGAGGGGTCTTTCTTTGTCACGAAGACACGCCCAAGATCGCCTCCTGCTCCCGGCGGACAAGCGGCGGAAATGCCAGCGCGATTGCCGCCGCCCCGAGACCCACCATCGCCGAGCCGATGAACAGCCAGGAATAATTGGCGAAGGTATCGAAGATCCAGCCGCCGATCAGGGGACCGAAGGCCATGCCGAGGCTGGAGAGCATCGTCGCCGCGCCCAAAACGGTGCCGATGATGCGCTGGCCGAAATATTCCCGCGCCAGCACCGCATAGAGCGGCATCACGCCGCCATAGGCGCTGCCGAAGACAATGGCGAGCGCATAGAACTGGGTCAACTCGCTGACCAAGAGGTAGGTCGCCAGCGCCGCGGCCTGTACCGCGAGGCCGGCGATCAGCACCGGCTTAACGCCGATCCGGTCGGCAAGGCTGCCATAGAGCAGCCGGCCGCCGAGACCGGCCAGGCCCTCGACGCTGTAGATGCTGACGGCAGCCATCGGGGCGACGCCGCAGATCGTCGCATAATTCACCATGTGGAAGATCGGCCCGGAATGGGCCGCACAACAGGCAAAGAAGGTCAGGCCGAGCACGATGAATTGCGGCGAGCGGAAGACCTTCGACAGCTGAGGCCGGGCACTCTCCGTGGCGAACTCGGTGCCGGCATCGGCGGTTTCAGCAGGCGGGCGCTGCCTGACCAGCAGGGCGGCCGGCACCAGCAGCACCCAGGTTGCAATGCCGATGATCAGCATCGCGGGCCGCCATTCATAGGCCGAAATCAGCCAGCGCGCGAAAGGCGAGATCGTCATCGGCGCCACGCCCATGCCGGCGGAGACGAGCGACACGGCCAGCCCGCGATTGACGTCGAACCAGGCGGTCGTCGCCGCGATCATAGGCGCGAAGAAGGCACTGGCGGCCAATCCGACCAGGAGTCCGTAGGTCAGCTGGAATTCTATGAGCGTCTCGGCGCGGCTCGCGAGCACCAGCGCCAGGCCGAACAGCGCGGATCCGATCATCACCACGATGCGCGGCCCGAAGCGGTCGCTGGCCGCGCCCCAGAGGAAACCGCCGAAGCCCATGACGATGAAATTCAGCGTCATCGCGCTGGCAATGCCGACATGCGACCAGCCGGTCGCGCTCGCGATAGGCTCCTGGAAAATCGCCAGCGAGAACATCGCGCCGATTGCCACGCAAGACATCAAAGCGCCGACGGCGACGATGACCCAACGATAGGGAACGCTCATGCTTCCAACCTCCATGCCGACAGTGATCGCGACGATGCGGCCGGCTTGCCGCATCTCGCCTACGATCAATGACGTTTGGAGCGCTGCGAATTCGACACCGCCCTCACATCTTTTTTCCGTACAATCCTACAGGGTGCGGAACATCACCAAGGCGTCGACATAACCGTCGGTGGGATGGAGGAAGACGCCGGGAAGCCGGCCGACGATCTCGAAACCGAGAGATTGCCACAGCTCGACGGCGCGGCGATTGCTGCTGACGACGAAATTGAACTGCATGGCCCGGAAGCCCCTTTCGCGGGCATGCTCCAGCGAATGCTCATGCATGCGGCGGGCGACGCCACGGCCGGCCGCCGCAGCGTCGGTCATATAGCCGCAATTGCAGACATGGCGACCGCCGCCCGCCTGATTGGCCTTGATATAATAGGTGCCGAGGATGGCGCCGCCCTCTTCGGCGACGAAGGTCTCCCGGTCCGGACCCATCCAGTAAGCGAGCGCATCGGCTTCCGAGAGATCGCGGTCGAGCGCATAGGTCTCGCCGGCGCGGATGGTCGGGCCGATGATCCGCCAGATGGCGCTTCGGTCGTCGTTTTCTGCGGGTCGGATCAGCATGCCCGGTTTCTACCGAAACCTGACATGACGCGCAACGGCTCGAGCGCTCTCAAACCTTTTCGAACGCGATCGCGACCCTCTGCGTGGCGACAATACATAGATCGACAGCGAATATCGCCGCCAGTCTCACTAGCTACAGCGCCGGTGGCCAGCGGCGCGGGCGGATATGCCGAGCGGCAGGCTGAGAAAGCAACTCCGCAACTAGGATCAAGCGACATATCGAATTCGATGGCAAACGCAGGAGAACAGTCAATGAACCGCAGGAGATTGTCATGAACGCCACGATCCCTTCCGCCATTTTGCGGGCACAGGCCGCTCAACGATACAGGCTCGAACATTATGCGAAGCAATCTCCCTTTAGCGCTCCCGGCCGCCATTCCGCGCGCTTCGATGTATTGCCGTCCGATCCGGCGGGGGTCGCCCGCACGGTGCAGACTTTGCTGATCTACGAGCACGCGGCAAAGCCATTCTACGGCTACAAGATTCCCGAGGCGCGCCGCGCCGAGAGCCATATCCGACCGATGGAGAATATCCTTGATGCGATGCTGGCGCTCGACGATCGTCCGCTCTCTATCGCCCGTTCGCCCGAGAAACGTCTGGTCGGCATCTGCCGCCACTTCATGTTGCTTTCCATCGCAATCCTTCGCCATCACGGCGTTCCCGCCCGAGGCCGAGGTGGCTTCGGCGGCTACTTCAATCCAGGTAAATTCGAAGATCATTGGGTCTGCGAGTACTGGAAAGCGGATGATGGGCGCTGGGCGCTGCTGGACAGTCAGTTGGACGAAGTCTTCATCCGCAATCTCGGAATCGGCTTCGACATCCATGACGTTCCGCACTACCAGTTCTTGACCGCCTCCGACGCCTGGCGCAGATGCCGCAGCGGAGAACTCGATCCGAACCTGTTCGGCATCGAGTTCGCGCAGCTTCGTGGTCTCTGGTTCATAGCCGGCAACTTGATCCGCGACCTCGCCACCCTCAACAGCCGCGAAGTCCTGCCATGGGACACATGGGGAGCACAACCCGCGCCGAATGCAATGCTTTCAGAGGAGGAACTCGATCTGTTTGACGAGATCGCATTGCTCACGGCCGATCCGGATGCAAATTTCGATGCGATAAACCGTCGTTTTGCTGAGGATGCGAAATTGCGCCTGCCCAAAAGTGTGTTCAACGCATTACGCCAGCGTCAAGAAAAAATGTTCGAGGGCTGAGGCGCTGCGATGCGTCCCTGTTCCTAAGAGGCTATCTTTATCGCTGCCTCTTTCGTCCTAGCACCTTTGGAAATTTGGCGCCCTCCGGGACCAACATTTGGTTTTGCTTCCATCAAACCCTCTGCAAAGCTACGGCGATCCCCTGCCCGACGCCGATGCACATTGTCGACAGCGAATATTTTCCGCCGGTTTCCAGAAGCTCCAACGCCGCCGTGCCGGTGATCCGGGCGCCTGACATGCCAAGCGGATGACCGAGCGCGATCGCGCCGCCATTGCGGTTCACCCGCGGATCGTCATCGGCAATGCCGAGCGCGCGCAGCACGGCCAGCCCCTGGCTGGCAAAGGCTTCGTTGAGTTCGATCACGTCGAACTGTTCCTGGGTCATGCCGAGCCGGGCCATCAGTTTGCGCGAGGCGGGGATCGGTCCGACGCCCATCACCCGCGGCGGGACGGCGGCGGAGGCGCCGCCGAGGATGCGGGCGATCGGCCTCAGGCCGTATTTCCGCGCCGCCGCTTCCGAAGCGACGATCAGCGCCGCCGCGCCGTCATTGACGCCGGAGGCATTGCCCGCCGTCACCGTGCCGCCCTCCTTCTTGAAAGGGGTCGCCAGTTTCGCCAAGGCCTCGATCGTCGTCGCACGCGGATGTTCGTCTCTGTCGACGATGACGGGATCGCCCTTGCGCTGCGGGATGGTCACTGGCGTAATCTCCTTCGCCAGTCGTCCGCTCGCCTGGGCGGCAGCGGCCTTTGCCTGGCTGCGCACCGCAAAGGCATCCTGGTCCTCGCGGCTGACATGATAATCCTCGGCGACATTCTCGCCGGTCTCCGGCATGGAATCGACGCCATATTGTTTCTTCATCACCGGGTTGACGAAGCGCCAGCCGATCGTCGTGTCGTGGATCTCGGCCGCCCGCGAAAAGGCCGCCTCGACCTTCGGCATGACGAAGGGCGCGCGTGACATGCTCTCGACGCCGCCTGCGATCATCAGCTCGGCCTCGCCGGCGCGGATGGCGCGTGCGGCCGTGATCACCGCATCCATGCCGGAACCGCACAGCCGGTTGATGGTCGTGCCGGGGACAGCAATCGGCAGGCCGGCGAGCAGCGCCGACATGCGCGCGACGTTGCGGTTGTCCTCGCCCGCCTGGTTGGCGCAGCCGAAGATCACGTCGTCGACGGCCTCCCAATCGACGCCGCCGTTGCGGTCCATCAGCGCCTTCAGCGGGACGGCGCCGAGATCGTCGGCGCGCACCCCTGAGAGCGAGCCGGCGAAGCGGCCGATCGGCGTCCTGATATAGTCGCAGATAAAGGCTTCGGTCATGGTCTTTCCTCAGAGTTCCGGAACGACGAGGTCGGCAACCGGCCCGTCGACATGCAGCCGCGCGCCTGTTATCGCCTGCAATTCCTCCTCAGACATCGCAGCCAGCTTTTCGCGCAGGACGAAGCGCCCGTCGACGATGTCGATGACGGCGTGGCTGGTATAGACGCGGGTGATGCAGGCGACGCCGGTCAGCGGGAAGGTGCATTTTTCCACCAGCTTCGGCTCGCCCGTCTTGGTGACGTGCTCGGTGATGACGCAGACCTGCTTGGCGCCGTGCACGAGATCCATGGCGCCGCCGACGGCCGGCACGCCCTTGCTGCCGACCCGCCAATTGGCGAGATCCCCATTCTGCGCAACTTGATAGGCGCCGAGGATCGCGACATCGAGATGGCCGCCGCGCACCATGGCGAAGCTGTCGGCATGGTGGAAGAAGGCCGCGCCCGGCTTCAGCGTCACCGCCTTCTTGCCGGCATTGATCAGGTCCCAGTCCTCCTCGCCCTCAGGCGGCGGCTCGCCGAAATTCAGGATGCCGTTTTCCGTGTGGAAGATCGCCTCGCGGCCGGGCGGCTGATAACGGGCGACCATCTCGGGAAAGCCGATGCCGAGATTCACATAGGCGCCGTCGGCGATATCCTGGGCGGCGCGCCAGGCGATCTGCGCATTGGAGAGCTTGATGTCTTCCCGGGTATTGATGGGACGGGTATCGACGGTCATACGTAGGCCACTCCGGCTCGGATGAGCTCTTCTTCCTGCTGCGGATGGGGAACGGCGACGACACGGTCGACGAAGATGCCGGGGGTCACCACATGTTCGGGATCGATGCCGCCGGCCGGCACGATCGATGAGACCTGGACGATGGTCTTTGCCGCCGCCATGCACATCAGCGGATTGAAGTTGCGGCCGGCCTTGTTGTAGGTGAGGTTGCCATGCGTGTCGCCGACGGCCGCCTTGACGATGGCGAAATCGGCCTTCAGCCAGCGCTCCTGCACATAATGGCGGCCGTCGAATTCGGCGATGGCCTTGCCCTCGGCGAGCTCGGTGCCGTAGGACGTCGGCGTGTAGAAGGCCGGGATGCCGGCGCCGCCGGCGCGGATGCGTTCGGCAAGCGTTCCCTGCGGCACCAGTTCCAGCTCGATCTCGCCGGCCAGATATTTTTCGGTGAAGGCGCGCGGATCCGACGAGCGCGGGAACGAGCAGATCATTTTCCGGACCAGGCCGGCGTCAATCATTGCAGCGATGCCGATCCGGCCGTTGCCGGCATTGTTGTTGATGACAGTCAAGTTTTTGGGAGCCTTGTCGATCAAGGCATGGATGAGTTCGATCGGCGCGCCGGAGCCGCCGAAACCACCGATCATGACGGTCGCACCGTCGCCGATCTCGGAGACGGCCTCTGCCGTGCTCGCGACTGTCTTGTCCATTGGGATCTCCTCAGCCCGTTCTGGCTATCAGGGATAAAACGTGGCCGCCGCCGGGGCAAGGATTTTGTGCGATATTTGACATTTGTTCGTATATCGCACACAATGAAGCAGACCGAGTGGAGACTCAACATGCGCGAAACCGATTTCGTCAGCGGCTTTGCCCGCGGCCTGAAAGTCATCGAGGCCTTCGGCGAGACGCGGCAGCGGCTGTCGATCGCCGAGGCCTCGAAGCTGACCGAGCTCGACCGCGCCACGGTTCGCCGTTCGCTGCTGACGCTCGCCGAGCTCGGTTATGCCGATTATGACGGCAAGTTCTTCACGCTGACCCCGAAGATCCTCAGGCTCGGCCATGCCTATCTCGCCGCCACCCCGCTGCCGGCGCTCTTGCAGCCGCATCTCGACCACCTCTCGGAAAGAGCCGGCCAGAGCGCCTCGGCCTCGGTGCTCGACGGCACCGACATCGTCTACGTCGCCCGGGCCTCGCAGCGACGGGTCATGTCGATCAATCTCACCCCGGGCAGCCGCCTGCCGGCCTACTGCGCCTCGATGGGCCGCGTGCTGCTCGCAGCCCTTCCCGAAAGCGAGGCCCGCGCCATCCTTGCCCGCAGCGAGCTGAGGCAAAACACTGCGAATACCAAGACCGATCCCGAGGAACTCATTGCCGAATTCCGGCGCGTGCGCGCCGACGGTTACGCCGTCATCGACCAGGAGCTGGAGATCGGCCTCTGCTCGATCGCCGTGCCTGTTGAAAACGACCGCGGCGTAACGGTCGCGGCGATCAATATCGGCGCGCCGGCCGCCCTCGTCCCGGCCGCCGAGATGAAGGCGCGCTATCTGCCGTTGCTGAAGGAAACGCAGGCCGCATTGCGGCCGCTCCTGCACCGTTGACGGCAGGCTTAAAGCGAGCGGCCCCGTTTTCCGGAGCGCTGACAGAGGCGAGTGGACATTGGCCCGGCCGGCGACTGCCCTCTCTGTGGGCCTGATAGGCTGAGCACGGAAACGCATCTGGTGACCGTTGCTTGAGAACATGCAATCAATGATTTATATGCTGTCATTGATGAATGGAGGCAATGATGGCCAGCATGACGATCCGCAATCTCGATGAGGGATTGAAGCAACGGCTGCGCCTCCGCGCCGCGACGCATGGCCGTTCAGTGGAAGACGAAGCACGCGATATTCTGCGTACGGCACTTGCGACCACCGAGCCGCTGGCGCGCAATCTCGCCGATACTATCCGCGCCCGCCTGCAATCGGTCGGCGGAATTGAGCTGGAAATTCCGCCCCGGCAGCCGATCCGGGACGCACCGGACTTTGACGCGTGATCATTCTCGATACCAACGTCATTTCGGAACTGCTCACACCCGCGCCGAATGCGGCTGTGAGCAAATGGCTGGGCGTACAACATGCATCATCGGTATTCACGACCGCGATTACCGAAGCGGAAATTCTATATGGCTTGCGCCTCCTTCCTCACGGTCGGCGCCGGAGTGATCTCGAAACGGCAATCCTTGCCAATATTCAACGAGGATATGAGCGGCCGCGTCCTGCCATTCGATCGTGACGCGGCAGACGTCTACGCCATCATTGCCACCGACTGCCGCAAGGCTGGCAGGCCGATCAGCCAGTTCGATGCACAGATCGCAGCCATCACCATCTCGCGCGGCGCTTCGCTCGCAACGCGCAACGTGTCCGATTTCGAGGGAATTGGCTTGCAAATCATCAATCCATGGGAAAACCGCTAACCTCCGTGCGTAGAATTCCAGACCTACACGGGTTATCACGATCGGCGCCGCCGTTCCCACTTGTTGTATCATGATTTATGATATACATCATTCCTCCAAGAGTTCTTGGGGGATTGATGGAACGTTCGTTTTTAACGATCGCCGCCGGCGAAAATAGCGAGGCGATACGGGCGCTTTCGGCGCCGGCGCGGATCGAGATTCTGAAGCTCCTCTGCGCCAAGGGACCGCTCAACATCAACGATATTGCGCAGGCGCTGTCCCTCCCCCAGTCCACCGTCGCGACCGGAATCCAGATCCTCGAGGATGCCGGGCTGGTCGATTCCCGGCTGGCGAAGGCGCGCAAGGGCAACCAGAAGATCTGCTCGGCCGTCTATAGCGAGATCCTGATCAGCTTCGAGGAAAGTGCGGCGCAGCGGGCGAACAATATCATCGAGGTCGAGATGCCGGTGGGGCTCTATACGAGCTGCGACGTGCATGCGCCCTGCGGCCTCTGCTCGAGCGAGAGCGTCATCGGGCCGCTTGATGTGCCGGATTATTTCCTCGATCCGCAGCGCATGCAGGCGGGGCTCGTCTGGTTCGGGCGGGGTTATGTCGAATATAAATTTCCCAACAATGCCAAGGTGTTGAACAAGGATATCCGGGCCATCGAATTTTCGCTGGAGCTGTCGTCGGAGGTGCCCGGCACCAATCCCGACTGGCCTTCCGACATCACGCTCTGGGTCAATGGCATGGCGATCGGTACCTGGACGTCGCCCGGTGATTACGGCGACAAACGCGGCGCCTTCACGCCGGCCTGGTGGAAGCTCGAGGGGTCACAATACGGGATGATGAAGACCTGGCGGATCTCGACGCGCGGCACCTTCATCGATGGTGTGGCGGCATCGAACGTGACGCTCAGCGATCTGGCACTTGGCCAGCATTCGTCAATCCGACTGCGCGTCGGCATCGCCGAGAACGCCGGCCATACCGGCGGCGTCAATATTTTCGGCCGCGGCTTCGGAAATCACGGCCGCGACATCATCATGCGGCTGCATGTGTGAATTTATTGTATCGGATATCCTGATTTAAAAATCGCATTTATTTCCAATTTCAGAAGCTGCTAAACTTAGTTAACACAATGAATTTCAATATATTTTTTGCGATCCTGTATAAGTATGATTAAATCTCTCTTTCGATTGACATCCCAACAATCCTGATATCAAGTTAGGGGCACGAAAACAAAATTCCTGATACATAAACGGGGAGGATCCGTTGAAGACGAATGTCGTTGCCCACCGCGATTTCCGCATCGCGACCATTGACGCCAGGCTCTACAGCTCGTTTCTCGAGCATCTCGGCAGAGCGATCTACGGCGGCATCTACGAGCCCGGACATCCGACAGCCGATGAAGACGGCTTCCGCCGCGACGTACTCGATCTAGTGCGCGAGCTCGACACGCCCTACTGCCGTTATCCCGGCGGCAATTTCGTCTCGGCCTATAATTGGGAAGACGGCGTCGGCCCGCGCTCAGAGCGCCCGGTGCGCCTCGACCTTGCCTGGCGCACCCGCGAGGCCAACCAGGTCGGCGTCAACGAATTCGTCGACTGGTGCAAGAAGGCCAATACCAAGCCGATGCTCGCGGTCAATCTCGGCTCGCGCGGCCTCGACGCCGCCCGCAATTTCCTCGAATATTGCAATCACCCCGGCGGCACCTACTGGTCGGACCTGCGCCGCAAGCACGGCTGGTCCAATCCGCATGACGTCAAACTCTGGTGCCTCGGCAACGAGATGGACGGCCCCTGGCAGGTCGGACACAAATCGGCCTATGAATATGGCCGGCTGGCGGACGAGACGGCGAAAGCGATGCGCGGCTTCGACAAGTCGCTCGAACTGGTCGTCTGCGGCTCCTCCAATTCCGACATGAAGACCTATCCCGATTGGGAAGCCCAAGTGCTCGAGCAATGCTATGACAGCGCCGACTACATCTCGCTGCATATGTATTTCGCCAATCGCGAGAAGAACACGCTGAATTATCTCGCCCGGGCGACGAAGCTCGACCGTTACATCACCACGATCGGCGGCGTGATCGACTACATCAAGGCGAAGAAGCGCTCGAAGAAGACGATCGGCATTTCCTTCGACGAATGGAACGTCTGGTATCATTCCAACCAGCAGGACAAGGAGATCCTGGCGCGCGACGAGTGGCCGGATGCGCCGCATCTACTCGAGGACGTCTATAATTTCGAGGACGTGCTGCAGGTCGGCGGCATCCTCAACACCTTCATCCGCCGCTCCGACCGGGTGCGCATCGCCTGCATCGCCCAGCTCGTCAACGTCATTGCCCCGATCATGACTGAGGACGGCGGGGCGGCCTGGCGCCAGACGATCTATTATCCCTTCTATTACGCCTCGCGCTATGGCCGCGGCGCGGCACTGCAGCTCGTCGTCGACGGCCCGAGCTATGACAGCGACGAGGAAAACGAGGTTCCCTATCTCGACGTCTCGGCCGTGCATTCCGAGGATGGCAGGACGCTGACCTTCTTTGCCGTCAACCGCCATCCGGACACGGCGCTCGATCTCGATGTGCGGCTGGAAGGTTTCGGCGGCACCCGGCTGATCGAACAGGTGGAGATGACCCATGGCGATCTCGAAGCCGTCAACACGGCGCGGCGGCCGGAGACGGTGGTGCCCGTGCAGGTCGAGAGCGCCAAGATCGAGGACGGACGGCTGCGGGCGGCGCTGAAGCCGCTCTCCTACAACGTCATCCGGCTGTCGGTGTGACAGCCGCCGCCGGGCGCTGATCGGCCCCGGCTAAGAAATCGGTCGCCTGCGAGGAGGCAGGCAGCCGGAGGATGGTTCGCCGAAGCTTGAGGGATCACAAGCCCGCTTCTGCGAACCGACAACCGCGACATGCCCATGCGTGCCTCAGCGGCCGCCGCATTGTCGCTTACAAGGGAGGAGTTCATGCAAAAGTGGAAGAGGTTTGCATTCGGCTTCGTGCTGGCCACAATCGGCCTGACCGCGGTGGCCGGAGCCCAAGACTACACCTCCTTGCCGCGCAAGGAGACGCTCATCGTTGAAAATCCGGAAGGGACGATCAAGAATCCCGGCTGGTTCAACATCTGGGTCAATGGCGGCGGCGGGGTCTCGACCGGCCTGCAGCAGCTGACCATGGATACGCTCTGGTATATCGACCCCGAACAGGGGCTTGGCGGCGCGGCCTGGGACAATTCGCTCGCCGCCGACAAGCCGCAATATAATGCCGACTTCACCGAAATGACCGTGAAACTGCGCAAGGGGCTCTACTGGAGCGACGGCGTGGAATTCACCGCCGACGACGTCGTCTATACCGTCAAGACGCAGATGGACCACCCCGGCATGGTCTGGAGTGCGGCCTTCACCGTACAGGTGGCAAGCGTCGAGGCGACCGATCCGCAGACTGTCGTCTTCAAGCTGAAGAAGCCGAATTCGCGTTTCCACGCGATCTTCACCGTGCGCTGGAACGGCGCCTGGATCATGCCGAAGCATGTGTTCGAGAAGGTGGAGGATCCGCTGCGTTATGATTTCGCCAATCCCGTCTCGCTCGGCGCCTACAAGCTGAAGGCCTACGACCCGCAGGGCAAATGGTATACCTGGGAGAAGCGCGACGACTGGCAGCGCACCTCGCTTGCCCGCTTCGGCGAGCCTGCCCCGAAATATGTGACCTATACCGATCCCGGCCCGCCGGATAAGCGGACGATCGCCCAGCTCGAGCACAATCTCGATATCATCCACGACAATACGCCGGAGGGCATGTTCACCCTCAAGGAGAAGTCGAAGACGATCGAGACCTGGTTCCCGGGCTTCCCCTTCGCCCACCCGGACCCAACACTGCCGGCTCTCATCTTCAACACCCAGGAGCCCCCCTTCGACAAGGCCGATGTGCGCTGGGCGCTGGCCCTCCTGATCGACATCAAGGCGGTCGACATGGCGAGCTACCGCGGTGCGGCGACGCTTTCGGCACTCGGCGTGCCGCCGACGGCGGCGACGATGAAGGACTATCAGGCGCCGATGCAGGACTGGCTGAAGAATTTCGAGATCGATACCGGCAAGAGCAAGATCAAGCCCTACGACCCGACAATCGGGCAACAGATCGCCGATATCCTGCGCAAGCAGCCGAAGTTCAAGGACCAGATCCCGACCGATCCGGAAGCGATCAGCGGTGCCTTCGGTTATGGCTGGTGGAAACCGGACCCGAAAGCCGCCGGCGAACTGCTTGAGAAGGCCGGCTTCAAGAAATCCGGCGGCAAATGGATGACCCCTGATGGTCAGCCCTTCAAGATCCGGATAACGGTGGAGGGCGACACGCGCTCGGTCTTCACCCGCGCCGGCACGCTGATCGCGCAGCAATGGGCCGCCTTCGGCATCGACGCCAAGGCCGTGCCCACCGAGAAGTTGTGGCAGGTGGCGCTGCAGCCCGGCGATTTCCAGGTGGCGATCGCCTGGAGCGTCGAAACCTGGGGCGGCGATCCCGACCTCTCCTTCTTCCTCGAAAGCTGGCACTCGCAGTTCGTGGCGAAGAAGGGTGAAAACCAGCCGCCGCGCAACTGGCAGCGCTGGTCCAATCCGGAGCTCGACAAGATCATCGAGAGCATCCGCGGCATCAGTGCCGACGATCCGAAGGGTGTCGAGCTCGGCAAGGATTATCTGAAGCTCGTCGCCCGCGAAATGCCGACGATCCCGCTGATGTCCTATAACGTCTTCACCTCGATGGATACGACCTATTGGACCGGTTATCCCACCATCAAGGACCCCTATACGGATCCGGTGCCGAACTGGGCGAACTCGAGGCTGATGATGGTCAAGCTGAAGCCGGCTCAATCGCAATAACCCTCCCAACGCCGGCGCGCGAGCCACCGCGCCGGCCCCCTCATCGACGGGCATGTGCCCCATGCTCGTCGATCCTTTCCAGAAAGGAACCAGAGAGGAACTTTCGCCTTATGACGCCCTATCTGCTCTTTGTACTGAAGCGGTTCGGTCAGTTTCTGCTCGTCGTCTTCCTCGGCGTGACGATCACCTTCTTCGTCACCCACCTGACCCCGATCGATCCGGTCGAAGAAAGCATAGGCGCAATCACCCAGATGGGTCAGTCCGATCCCAATGCGATCGAACTGATGCGACAGTCGCTGCGCGAGCTCTACGGCATGCAGGGCTCGATCTGGCAGCAATATCTGAACTTCTGGCTGCGGCTGGCGACCGGCGATCTCGGCCCCTCGCTCTCGGCCTTTCCGACCCCCGTTTCGACAATCATCCTGCGGTCGCTGCCCTGGACGATCGGGCTGATGACGGTCTCGACGCTGATCACCTTCGTGCTCGGCAATGCGCTCGGCGCGCTGGCCGGCTATTACCGCAAGGACATGCTGCTGAAGGCCGTCAGCCTCGTCTTCATCGCGCTGCTGCCCATTCCCTATTATATCCTCGCCTTCGTGCTGCTCATCGTGTTCGGCTATCTCTGGCCGGTGCTGCCGATCAACGGCGGCTATGAGATGAACGCCAATCTGGACCTCTCCTTTGCGCTCGTCCTCGATATCCTCAAACACTCGATCCTGCCCGCCCTGTCGCTGATCCTGGTCGGCGCCGGCAGCTGGCTGATCGGCATGCGGGCGCTGGTTTCCAACATCATCACCGACGACTATGTCGTCTTCGCCGAGCTCGGCGGCGTGCCGAAGGGAAAGATCCTGCGCTCCTACATCGCCCGCAACGCCATGGTGCCGCAATTCACCGGGCTTGCCATGTCGCTCGGCGCGATCTTCAACGGCACCGTCATCACCGAAATCGTCTTCGGCTATCCCGGCATCGGCAATCTGCTCATCGAAGCGGTGCATGCCGGCGACTACAGCCTGGTGCTCGGCCTCAGCGCGCTCTCGATCGTCGGCGTTGCCGCCGCCGTCTTCATCATCGACGTGCTGAGCCCGCTGATCGATCCGCGCATCAAGGTGGAATAGGCCATGTTTACCATCATCCGCGACCTTGCCCGCCAGAATATGGAATTTCTCTGCGGCCTGCTGCTCTTTGCCGTCATCGTCGGCTTCGTCATCCTGTCGTATTTCTCGCCCTATGGCGCGACCGACATCTATCTGCTGCCGCCCGATATGCCGCCCGACGGCGAATATTGGCTGGGCACGACCTCACGCGGCCAGGATGTGTTCTGGCAGCTGACGACGGCGCTGCGCAACACGCTGTTCTTCGGCATCGGCGTCGCCTTTCTCTCGCGCATCATCTCGCTGGTGGTCGGGCTGGTCGCCGGTTATGCCGGCGGCGCGGTCGACCGGGTGCTGATGGCAATCAACGACAGCGTCATGGTGATCCCGCAATTTCCGCTGCTGATCCTTTTCTATTTCGTGCTGAAGGACAACATGACCTGGGTCGTGCTGATCGTCATCATGGCCTCGCTCGGCTGGTCTTATGACGCGCGCCTCATCCGCTCGGTGGCGCTCGGCCTGAAGACCAGGCCCTTCACCACCCAGAGCGTTTATTCCGGCATGACGATGCGCAAGATCCTCGTCGAGGAGCACCTGCCCTATGTGCTGCCGATCGTCTTTGCCACGACGATGAACAACATGATCTGGTCGATCGGCATGGAGATCACGCTTTCGGTGCTCGGCTTCACCGATATCGAGACGCCGACCATGGGCATGATGATCTACTGGGCCAATGCGCATTCGGCGCTGATCTCGGGCATATGGTGGTGGGTGGCCGCCCCCGTCGCCGTCATCGTCATTCTCTTCCTGGCGCTGTTCCTGCTCTCCATGTCGATGAACGAATACAATGATCCGCGCAGCCGGCTCAACCGGATGGGAAGTTAGCATGGAGAATCTGGTCGAAATCGACAACTTGAAAGCCTATTACCGCGCCTTCCTCTATGGCGTCGATCGCGAGGTGCGCGCCGTCGACGACATCAGCCTGACGATCCGCCGCGGCGAGGTCTATGGCGTCGCCGGTGAATCGAGCAGCGGCAAGACGACGCTGATCAAGACTATTGCCGGCGCCATCCGGCCGCCGCTCCGGGTCGTTTCCGGCAGCGTCAAATTCCATTTCGGCGGCGGCACGCAGGATCTCTATGCGATGACGCCGGAGGAGCGCGTGGCGCTGCGCTGGAAGCATCTCTCCTACATCATGCAGGGCTCGATGAATGTGCTCAATCCGGTGCGCCGGATCCGCCACTCCTTCACCGATTTCGCCTTCCGCCACATGACGGTGAGCAAGAGCATCTTTTTCGAAAAGGTCGCCGCCCACCTGCAGAGGCTGAAGCTCGATCCGCAGCTGCTCGACGCCTATCCGCACGAACTCTCCGGCGGCATGCGCCAGCGCATGACCATTGCGCTCGCCACCATCCTGACGCCGGAATTCATCATCGCCGACGAGCCGACGACGGCGCTCGACGTCATCGTGCAGCGCGACGTGCTGTCGATGATCCGCGACATCCAGCGCGAGATGGGCTCGTCCTTCCTGTTCGTCACCCACGACATGGGCGTGCATGCGACGGTCTCCGACCGCATCGGCATCGTCTATGCCGGCCGGCTGGTCGAGGAGGCGCCGACCGCCAAGCTCTTCAGCGCGCCGCTCCATCCCTATACCCAGCACCTCGTCGGCAGCCTGCCGAAGATCGGCGACCCCACCACCCGGCCCTCGCTGGAGGGGCGGCCGCCGAACCTTGCCATGCCGCCGGAGGGCTGCCGCTTTCACCCGCGCTGCCCGAAGCGCATGGAGATCTGCTCACAGAAGGTTCCGCCCATGGTCACCGTCGCGCCGGAGCGGCGGGTGGCGTGTTTTGCGGTTACGGGGGATCAGGTTTGACTCTGCTTAGCCTCTCGCATGTGACGAAAATCTACCGCCAGGGCGGCATGCTCGGCCGGCGGCTGATCACCGCCGTCAAGGATGTCAGCTTCGAAATCGGCGACGAGCCGGAGATCCTCTCGATCGTCGGCGAATCCGGCTCGGGCAAATCGACGGTGGCGGCGATGATCCTCGGCCAGGCCGAGCCTACCGAAGGCGAGCTGCAATTTGCCGGCAAAACCGTCGCGATCCACAGCCGGGCCGAACGCAAGGCCTTCATGAAGGAGGTGCAGCCGGTGCTGCAGAACCCCTTCGAAGCCTTCAACCCGCTGAAGCGGGTGGACCGCTACCTCTTCGAGACCGCCCGCAACTTCTCCGCCTCCGGCAGGCGGCCGGACCGACGGGAGGTGGAGAAGATGGCCGATACCGCCCTCCACCACGTCGGCCTGACGCTGGAAGAGGTGAAGGGCCGCTTTCCCCACGAACTCTCCGGCGGCCAGCTGCAGCGCGTCGCCATCGCCCGCGCGCTGATCCCTGAGCCCCGCCTGCTGGTGGCCGACGAACCGGTCTCGATGGTCGACGCCTCGCTGCGCATGGCAATCGTCAACCTCTTCGGCCGGCTGAAAAACGAGCTGGGTCTCTCGATCATCTACATCACCCATGATCTGGCGACGGCTTATTATGTCAGCGACAATATCATCATCATGCGCAAGGGTGAGATCGTCGAGCGGGGGCGTGCGCGGGCGGTGTTGGATGATCCGCAGCATGAGTATTCAAGGGCACTGAAGGATGCGGTGCTGGCGGCGGATTTTGGGGCGGTGGGGTAGTTCGCCTGTCGCTGCCGGCTCGGATGCAATGTCTAATTTGAGGCAGATGGACCCCGCGCAAAGGAGTATTTGGCGTTCCTTGCTGACTATAGACCAGCGTTCACCGCTGGATAAGAGCGGGACCAGTGCCCGCACTTCAACTGACACACGACAAATGCGTTCGTGCTTGGCAAATTACAATGTAATATAGAGTGAATCGGCACCTGAACGCCAGTGGGGCACCCATGGATATAGTTACACGCGAACAACGCTCGCGGATGATGAGCGGAATTCGGGGGAAAAACACGGGCCCTGAACTGGCCGTGCGTAAGGCCGCCCACGCCCTTGGGTACCGCTTCCGTCTGCACCGTAAGGACCTTCCAGGCTCTCCCGATCTGGTGTTCCCAAGGAAAAATACTGTGGTTTTCGTCCACGGTTGCTACTGGCACCGCCACGAAGGCTGCCGATATTGCTATACCCCTAAATCAAACATTGAATTTTGGGCCACAAAGTTCAGGAACAATATCGCACGTGATGAACGCGTGCGGGAGGAACTTGAGCATCGTGGTTGGCGCGTCGTGACCCTTTGGGAGTGCGAGACCGCCGACGAAGACGATCTGCGCATAAGGCTCAAGGAAGTACTCAGGCCATGACGTCCAAAGAACGGCAGCTCACACGCCGAAATAAGGTAGCGAGGCTGCACTCCGGTGCCACACCGCGCGCGCTTGAAATCTGCTCAGGTTGCGGCGGTCTGTCCCTCGGCTTGAAGGCTGCCGGCTTCGAACTTACCGCCCACATCGAAATCGATCCCGAAGCTGCCGCAAGCTACGCCCTCAATTTCGGTGGCGATCACGGACCTGACAGTGAATGGGCGCGCCCACGCGACATGGAAAGCTGCTCCGCCTCTCAGCTTGTCGCAGACCTTGAACTCGGTACCGCTGCTTCAGACTCTTTCGATCTGCTGGCAGCAGGACTCCCATGCCAAGCCTTCGCACGCATCGGCCGCTCCAAGCTGCGTTCCGTTGCAGGTAAAGAAGACGCATTCCAGAAGGACCCTCGCGCTGCCCTCTATCGTCGCTTTATCCAGTACGTGGAAGACACGCAGCCACTCGTCATCCTCATCGAAAACGTCCCGGACATTCTGAATTACGGCGGTCACAACGTTCCTGAAGAAATCTGTGAAACACTCGGTCTTGCCGGGTACCGCACAGGATACACTATTCTTAATGCTGCCTACTTTGGTGTGCCGCAGATACGCGAGCGGCTGTTCATCGTGGCGATCGCCAATGAACTCGACGAAGAGCCCGCCTTCCCTGCGCCAATTCACTTCCTTGATCTCCCAAAGGGCTACGAGGGATCGCGTCGCGTGGCGCTAAAGCACGTGAAGGAAGACAGCCTTCACTTCCACCCGATCCCGGTGCCTCACAAAAAGCTCGAGGGTGCTGTCGGCGTCAAAGACGCTCTGGAGGACCTCCCACTGATCAAGGAGCACACAACCGACCCGTCTGTCATCCGCAAACGCAAGCTTCGCGACATGCTTCCCTATCGCAAGCTCGAAGGCAGCCTTTCGGCCTATGCCACTACCATGCGCACTTGGCCCGGCTTCGAGACCGAGGACGGCACAGACGGTCACCTTGTCCGCCTCACGCCCAGAGACTTCCCGATTTTCGCGGAGCTGAAGCACGGTGCCGACTATCCGCAGGCCCGCGCACTTGCCGAAAAGCTCTTCGAGGAGGAGCTGATAACGCGGCGCATGACGAAGATGCACAAGAACTCGAATGCATATCAGGAGCTCCGCGCCAGCATGGTGCCGCCCTACGATCCGGACAAGTTCCCGAACAAGTGGTGGAAGCTCGATCCGTCCAAGCCGTCGCGGACACTGACTGCTCACATGGGCAAGGATACGTATTCGCACATCCATTACGACAGCGCACAGAAGCGGACCGTCTCCGTACGTGAGGCCGCGCGCTTGCAGTCATTTCCGGATGGCTTCACCTTTGCCGGCGCGATGAACGCCGCCTTCCGCCAGATCGGGAATGCTGTCCCGCCACTCCTGGGCCTCGCAGTCGCCAAGGTGCTGAAGGGCCAGCTCGCCGGAACGTCCCGCGAAAAAGAGGCAGCTGATCGGCAGGTCGCCTGACATGGCCCCGGAACGCACTATCGACATCCCGCCGAAGGCATCCGCACTGATCAATTCACTCAGGGGACTGGGCTATTCCCCTGAAACCGCGATTGCCGATCTCATCGACAACAGCATTACCGCCGGTGCCACCACCGTCGAAATCGATCTCCAGTGGAATGACGGTGATCCATTCGCAGCCATCTTCGACAATGGCCGCGGTTTGGGTGAAAAGCGCCTCGCAGAAGCCATGCAGCTCGGCGGCGACGGCCCCGATGCCGATCGCAGCGAGAACGACCTAGGCCGCTTCGGCCTAGGTCTCAAGACGGCCTCCCTTTCCCAAAGCAGCCGCCTGACCGTCGTCTCCCGAATGGAAGATACGACTACCTCCATAATGATGGATGCCGCGGTCATCGCCGCTCGTGGCTGGATTGCCACTGTGCCCGATCCGTTACCCGACCATCCCTTCGTCGCGAAACTCCTCACCCTTTCCGCCGGGACCGTGGTCCTCTGGGAAAACATCGACGAGCTGAGCGGGCTTTCAGGCCTCGCAAAGGAAGCCTTCTATCTTCGCCTGGAAGAAATCCGCGCCCATCTCGGCATGGTTTTTCACCGCTTCATCAGCGGTGACGCCGATCGCCTAGCTATCGCTCTCAACGGTCGCGCTGTTAAAGCCTGGGACCCGTTCCAGTCACAGCATCCCGCGACCATTGCCATGCCGGTCGAGAGAATCCGGCATGCCGGCTCCTCTTTCAATGTGAAATCCTATGTCCTTCCGCACCGGGATCGTTTCGCCAACGATACGGAGCACGAGGCCGCAGGCGGCCCAGGTGGCTGGGGCGCGCGCCAAGGCTTCTACGTCTACCGCGGCAAGCGGCTGCTCGTTGCAGGGAGCTGGCTCGGATTAGGTGGCGCTCGAACGTGGACGCGCGACGAGGCCAGCCGGCTGGCACGTATACAGGTGGACCTGCCGACCGGCATGGACCGCGACTGGCGCATCGATGTGCGCAAATCACAGGCCCGCCCGCCTGGTACGCTCCGGACACGCCTTACTGCCATCGCCGGACACTGTAGACAGGAAGCCCGCGAGGTCTTCGCGTTTCGGGGACAAGGCCCTCGCATCCGCGGGGCGTCACGCGAAGCCCTTTCGGTCTGGCTGGCAAGCCCCGGCCCCAACGGCACGCAGTACCGCATCAACCGTGATCATCCGGTCATCGTCGCCTGTCGTGAGGCAGCCGGCGGACTTCGTCCGCTCAACGCAGTTCTCTCGATCATCGAGCGCAGCGTTCCTGTCGAGCGCATCTGGCTAGATGTTTCAGAATCCGAAGGCGCCGAAGTCCCCGTTCTGGATGACGATGAAACCGCGAAACTCGCAGATCAGCTCGAAGAACTGAGCCGCACACTGCCCGCATCGCTCCCCCTTCAGGAGCGCATCGACCTGCTTCTCGTCAACCTTCCAGGAGACCTGGCGAATCTCAAAACTGAACTGACACGACGACTTGTGGGGAAATGATGGCTGAAATAATGGAAGACCTCGCTTTCAGAGCGCGCAAGATTCTGAAACGGCAGAAAGAAGCTGGCGCCGTCATTGACCGCGAAGCGATCGCCAAGATCATAGAGCTCGATGCGCCCATCTTCAGCCTCACCACAGGCCAGACAATCACGCCAGAGCAGATTGAAGCAGCGACACGCCTGCTGCTGACCATCTTTGTCACCGAACAGGGGCCTGCCCTTGTTCTGCGCAACACCGAAGGTGCCCGTCCCGCACAATGGTACGTCGGCGACCGCCGTAAGCCTGGCCCCTTCATGCAGCGCTATCTGGAGAAGCTGCAGGAAGCTAGCTGGCCCCAGGAATCCATCGAGGAGCTTGAGGAAACCACGGCCAAAATCCTGGAATCGATGGAGAACCCGGAACGACCAGGCAGCTGGGACTGGCGCGGCCTTGTTGTTGGTGATGTTCAGTCAGGCAAGACGGCCAGCTATGCCGGCGTCGTCAACCGCGCGGCTGACGCTGGATATCGCATCATCATCATCCTCGCCGGCATGCATAATATCCTGCGTCTGCAGACGCAGAAGCGCTTCGACAGCGACTTCCTGGGCTACGATACAAATCCTAAGAACATCGTGCCCGGCCAGCCCATGCCCGTGATCGGTGTCGGCGAATTCAATACCATGCTTAGCGTCGACAGTGTCACCAATGCTTCGCTGAAGGGAGACTTCAGCCAAGTGATCGCCGAAAAGGCCAATTTCTCGCCCGTGAGTCAGCCTTGCGTCCTCGTCGTCAAGAAGAACGCCAAGGTCCTCGAAAATCTGAACAACTGGATCGCGCGCAGGTCAGCCGCGTCCCGTGCAGCTCCCGCCCTCATCATTGATGACGAAGCTGATCAGGCCTCGGTCGATACCAAGGATCAGCCGCTGCTCGAAGACGGCACTTTTGACGAGGACTACGAGCCCAAGCGTGTCAACGGAGAAATCCGCAAGCTGCTGATGAAGTTCGACCGTCGCGTCTATGTGGGCTACACCGCAACACCGTTTGCCAACATCTTCATCCACGATGATCGCCGTGCAGAAGGCTTCGGTGACGATCTGTTCCCGGCCGCGTTTATCGTACAGCTCACTCCTCCCGATGACTACTTCGGTCCAGCCGGTGTCTTTGGCACAAACGACGAAGCAGATAACCCCGGCATTCCCCTGGTTCGCCCGCTCGAACAGACTAAGGAAAACTGGATCTCGGAAAAGCACGACAAGACGTACCAGCCGCGTTTCAACGGGCGGGACATCATCCCGCCCAGCCTTGAAGAGGCAATAGACTCCTTCCTCATCAGCTGCGCCGCGCGCGCCGCGCGAGGTCAGGAGCGCGAACACAAATCCATGCTGGTCCACGTCTCACGCTTTGTAGACGTCCACAATGAGGTTCACCGGCAGGTAGAGAAGCATCTCCGGGAAACCCGCTCCATGATCTCCAATGGAGACCGTGAAACCCTGGAACGCCTCCAGAGCATGTGGGAGAGCGACTTCCTGCCCACAACCGAAGCAGTTCTCCCCACAGTCTTCGGCCGGAACATCACCCCGGTGACTTGGCAGCAGGTCCTGGAAAAACTGGCTGACTCCTCCGACAAGATCGAAGTGATGACCGCCAACGGAAAGGTCAAGAGCGACATCGACTACGACTCCTTCAAGGAGACAGGCCGCTCGCTCATCGCTATCGGTGGCGACAAACTCTCCCGAGGCCTCACGCTCGAAGGCCTCTCAGTGAGCTACTTCCTGCGTATTTCCCGTCAGTATGACAGCCTTCTGCAGATGGGACGCTGGTTCGGCTATCGCCGCGGTTTTGCCGATCTCTGCCGCCTTCACACGACTGATGACATGGAGGACTGGTTCCGTTACATGGCGACGGTGCAGAATGAACTGCGTGCTCAGTTCTATGAGATGTTTGTCACTAAGGCCACGCCCAAGCAGTTCGGCCTGAAAGTCCAGGTTCACGACGTCCTCGAAATTACGTCCAGAGATAAGCAACGTCACACTGCCCTCCGCCGCAGCAGCTACGCCGGTGAAGGCAAGGTCCAGACCGTCATGTTCCGCGACAAGACGACAATCGATCAGAACGCCAACGTCACGGACGACTTCATCTGCAGCCTCGGTCAGGGAACCGACAACCCGACACGACCCGGCCCGGACAGAACCAAGGCCATGGGCACTCTCTGGAGCGGCGTTCCTGGCCGCCAGGTCGCGGAGTACCTGCGCAACCTGACGTTCCCTCCTGAAAGCATCCAGGTGAATGGCGGAAAGCTCGCGACCTACATTACTGACCAGCTCGAACTGAACGAACTCACCGACTGGGGCGTCTTCCTCGCAACCGGCCGTGAAAAGCCTGTGACCATCGGTGACGTCAAGCGAAACTGCGTTCTCCGTACGCCAAGAACCGATGAGAATGGTGTCCTGGCGTCCACGGAACGCTTCATCATCGGCACCGCTCTAAGCCCTCTTGATCAGGCAATCGACCTCACAGATGCAGAATTCGCCGAGGCGTTGGCTCTCACAAATGCCGAGCGTGCAAGTCGCAAAAAACCGGCCACTGACGTCCCCTCAGGCGAGTTTATCCGCAAGGCACGTGGCGCCCGACCTCAGAACGGGCTCCTGATCATCTACCCGATAGACCCGGACAAGGCGCTGGTCGAGAAGACCGACAGGCCTGTAATCGGTGTCGTCGTCAGCTTCCCGAACAGCGATCTCGCTGATGATCGCATCTACCGCATCAATAGCGTCGCGCAGAAGGAGGAGCAATGACCAGTTGGGTCACTCTCCTCACCGAAGCATGGGACGAGCTAACGCAAACAGCCCCGATTTCGCGCGAGTATCGGAGCAAGGTTCTCGCCGGCAACCTGCCGCTTGAAATCTCTGCCGGCATGAGGGCTGCCGACAATGCGCCATGCCTCCTCCTGTCCACGCCCCTCGCTGCAGACGCTCTCTTCGAACTAGGGGGCGTGCGCCTCGTAACAGTTCCGGACGGCCTGGGCCCCCTCCTCGTCCTCTCCCTGGAAGATACCAAGCGCCGCGACCTCTTCGTCAAGTTGTGTGCCGATCTCGTCGAGGCCGCCGCATCAGATCGAGCCAGAGCACTCGACCGTTTCCTGGATCGCCTGGGTGCCTGGAGACGGTTTCTCCGCGACCGGCAGGACGGACTTTCCCGATCTGACATCATCGGCCTCATCGGAGAACTCCTGGTCCTCGAAAGGACCCTCGGTGCGGATCCCAATCTGGTGCCCAGCTGGGAAGCCCCTGAAGACGGCCTCCATGACTTCCATTCGCGAGGTCATGCCTTTGAAATAAAGACCGGCCTCGGGCCCTCACCCTCAATCACCATCTCGCGCCTGGATCAGCTCGACACCACCGGCCTGCGCCGACTTGACCTCATCCACGTCAAGCTCATCGAAGCACCAGATGGCCGAACACTTGGCGACATTCTTACCTCAATCCGGGGCATGATTCCGGGCGGCGTTCCTCAGTTCGACAATGCAGTTCTCCGCCGAGGCCTTCTACCCGACGATGACGCGGCTAGAAACGCGCCTCGCGTCCAGATGCGCAGCATGGACTGTTACTCCGTCGCAGACGGTTTCCCGCGCCTGCTCCGCGCCGCCCTTCCCGTAGCAATTACTGACGCCACCTATACGCTCGATGTCCGCGCCCTGTCCGCCTTCTCGACAGACACGGCGACTGCTCTTGAAGCGTTCATTCGAGGAGATCGTTCATGAGCGACGACGCACTTACAGAGTTTCATCAGGACCTTGTCGCTGAAGTGGAAGAAGGGCTTTCGACCGAGGAACCGTTTTCGGCCAATGTCTTCACCCGCCTGATGCTAGAACGCCTTGAAGAGGCAGGCCAGTTCGACGGCACCTTCCCAGTGTATCAGGAAGGCCCTATCCGCAATACGAGCTACCGTATCGACGGATTTACCTACGACGAAGCGCGCGCCCGCCTGGACCTCTTCACCACCATCTATTCCGGCGACCTTCCTGCCGGCAAACTGCCCGCCGCTGATGTCACTCGTGCACTCGAACGAGCCCTTCGCTTTGCCAGCGCCTGCGTCGACGGCCTGGCGTCGCTCCTGGAACCATCAAACACCGACGCGAGCGACCTTGCCCGTCTCATCGAGGACGAGGCAAAGAGCCTTTCGGCCATCCGCATCGTCCTGCTCACCGACGGTATCGTCGGCAACATCACGCCGCCGGCCGAATGGCGGAAAAAGCCGGTCGAGTTCGAGGCCTACGATGTCGTCCGCCTCTTCCGCGTCCTCGGCGAAGGCGAAACCCGCGCCGATATCTCCGTCGACCTCGTGGCTCTTGCCGGCAAGGCTCTGCCGTGCCTGCATGTACCCGCGCAGAATGACGAATACGACGCTTACTTGGCCGTCCTGCCCGGAGAAGTCCTCTCGCAGGTCTATGAACGCTACGGCGTCCGGCTCCTTGAGCTGAATGTCCGCGCATTCCTCGGCCTGCAGGGCCGTAAGAGCGTCAATGCCGAGCTTCGCCGGACGATCGCGGATAAGCCATCAATGTTCCTGGCATTCAACAACGGCATCGTCGCTACGGTCGATGATCTTGATGTCGTACACAACCCCGCAGGCGGCATTGAAATGCGCTCCTTAAAGGGCCTTCAGATCGTCAATGGCGGTCAGACCACTGCCTCGCTGCATCGCGCCCGTCGCAAGGATTCGCTCAGCCTCGAACATGTGGCCGTGCCCGTGAAGATCATCAAGGTTGGTGGCGCTGACCTGAGCGAAATGGTGTCCTCCATCTCTCGCGCTGCCAACCGTCAGAACACCGTCCAGCTTGCGGACTTCTCCGCTAATGATCCTTTCCATCAGCAAATCGAAACCCTCGCCAACACGACTTGGCTCGATGACGGCAAAGGCCGCTGGTTCTACGAACGTGCTCGCGGCTCCTACCTCGCAGCCGAACAGAAGGCCGCCTACAAGGTCTCGGATACCAAAGTCTTCCGTCAGCAGACTCCGAAACAGCGCCGCCTCAGCAAGCTCGATGTCGCGCGCTATATCAGCGCCTGGGAGAGCCTGCCTGACAAAGTCTGCCTCGGTGGACAGAAGAACTTTCAGATATTCATGCAGCGGCTCAAGGATGCGCCGATCCCCCCGCCGGACCAGAACTGGTTCAAGCGCCTGATCGCGATTGCGGTCCTCTATCGCGCCGCCGAGAAGAAGATCAAAAGCATGAAGTTCCCCGCGTACGGTTCTCAGATCACCGCCTATGTCATGGCGGGCATCTCACATAGCAGCGGCGGACGCGTCGACTTCGACCGCCTGTGGTCAAAGCAGGCGATCAGCCCCGAACTCGAGCAACTCATCGCTGACTGGGCACCGAAACTAGATGCCCTCCTGCGCGAGTCTGCCGGTCAGAAAAACCCCAGCGAATGGTACAAGAAGGCAGATTGTTGGAAGGACATTCAGGAAAAACTCCCCGAGCTGTCTGATCCGCTCCCTCCCGAACTGTCGTATTCGACCGCAGGCGGCTCGGCCGGCACCAGCGGACCGATGATCCCGAACGGCACTCACACAGTCGCAGACTACGATCGTATCGCCCGCTGCATGAAAATCCCTGCAGCGATCTGGCTGGAAGTCGCGGAGCGCGGACAGCAGACCAACACCATCCACTGGACTGTCGCTGGCATCTGTCGCACGATCGCAGGCTATGCTGCAGGCGGCTGGCAGCGCAAGCCGACTGCAAAGCAGGCAAAGCCTGCATTGGAAGCAGTCATTGCTGTTGAAAGATCCGGACTCGTCAAAGCCGGTCTGGTGGCAGTGGAGGCTGAGGCCGATCAGGCCTGAGCCTCCTCGTCGGCAGGGAACTCCTCATTCAGCCATGTCCGAACGGCTTCCATGCTGCCGCGTCCGTTGCGCCTGAGCAGCTCGACTATATCGCGCGCAGCAATCACCACGATGGGATGTTGATCTTCCTTGATCTCTTCATAGATCTGCGGCGTGACGTATGACGTTGTGACAATGACGCCGAACTGCCGGTGCCTCAGCCGCGAAATCAGGCGCGACATGTCCTTGGCCCCGACACCCGTCGTGATGGAATAGCACTTCGCCTCCAGAGCAAAGTCGACCAGAATCCCGCTTGGCCCCGACCCTACGCGCAACTGCCCGATACCATCGCGCCCTCCGTCCCGCGTGGGACGCGTCAGATCCAGCGCGGCAATCTGAGGGATCATCATTTGCGCCAGTGCAGCGGCACAACGCTCGAACGCATGCTCGCGACCGATGAAGTGGTGACGAATTGCTTCGACGATCGCCGAGCTCGGACTATCAGCCGGAAGTTGTTCGGCCGGGCTTCGATACTCCAGCGTTCTCGGTGCTACCAGCGCCTTGCGTTTCCCGGTCTTCCTCCAGAGTTGCCATGCCTCTGGCGCGAGAGAATGGTCCGGCTTCCCAGCGATGATGCTGTCGATCCATGCTCGCGACATTCGGGCAGCATCCAGGACGGTAAAGCGTGCTCTGTAGTTCTGAAAGCGCTGACCTTTGGTACTGCGCCAGATTGCGACGAGCTCCTCGGAAGCGTCGAGATCACTGGCGCCGGGCACTGCCAAACCCAAAAATCTCAGTGCGCGCGAAGTTCCCGCTCTGGCAAACAGGAAGATCGGGGGCACAAGCTGACGGCCGCCCTCTCCAGCGCGAGAGTCCTCGAAGATGGTGCGAAGAATAAGGTTGCCGAACTTTTTAGTGTCATGAAGGTCAACCCCAGGGTCCTTGTTGTCCCCGTAATACGTGAATATGCCCGTTTCCGGATCAAGTTCATCCGGCCAGTCCGAATCGTCCATGCTTGTCTTGAGAACAAGCAACTCCAACTTCTTCCGAGCCTCACCGCGATAGCGAAAACCGCCTTGATTGGCGACCTTCAATAGCGCATTGAGTGGATCGGCAGGAGCACCATCTGTGCGTGTTCCTACATATACTGCGTCGACCTGTAGATCGGCCACGCTCAACTCATCAAGAGCAACCTTCGCCGAAGTTAAGATCGAATGACTGTTTACCATATTTATCCCTTGTGTGAATTCGGATCGGCGTTGGACAAGGTCGATTGTTCGTCAGCGTTATAACATACCATTGGAGGTGCCCCTCACTTCGAGGAATTCCCAAATCTCGAGGCGAGGGCCTACGTGGTGACGACGGCATAAATTGCCGAAGCGACTTAACGAGTGAAATGGGGCGAAGCTGGCATATTGTAGTAGGTCAGCTTTTAGGGCATCGCAGCCAATAACGTTTGAAGTCCGCAGGCCCGCTGTCGTAGGAGGGAGTCTGGCTCCACGGGTACTTCGGAGTTTCGATAAGCGTGTCATCGTCGATCGGAACAAGCGTGACCGGCAATGCTAGGGATAATGTCGCTTGGCGATACCACGCGATGGCTGACTGCTGGCGGCGTTTGGCCCCCACGCCATCATTCTCGGCGGCTGGAACGCGGAAGCGTTCGGGATCTTGTTTCACGTCGGCCACCGGATCATGCAGGGCCACCCGCAACAGCTCACCGTCACCGGCGAGCCGCAACTCGAATTCATCGTGAGATGCCGGCGCTTGCCGATCCCCCTCAGAAGAGGTGTCAGCGACATGCGCGGTGAGGATCGGCAGCGGCTCATGGTCTGCCCGCATTTCGACGCGGCGGATATGGCATAGGTCGGCAACCGTTTTGTTTTGCACGCCGGATCGTGCGAGTTCGTCGACCAATGTCCAACTGCCCTGCATCTTGCTAACAAAGGGAACAGATCCATCCGCGCCATATGACAAAAATGCGGCCTTTTGCGCCATCGTCTTTGCAATCGTGTTTACAGTTCGGATATTTCGCTCGCTCCTGGCCGTGTCTTCAGGCTCACCCGGGCATCGCACAAGAAAAGTCGGCTTGGCGGGGCTGGCTGGATTGATGAAGGCGACCACATCATCATTTATCGGAACGGCCTCGCCCCGCTGAACGCTGTTTCGGATGACCAGACCGCGCCGAGTCTTGACTACATCTGTGGCTTCGGAGTTGTCATAGCCGAGAACATGCATCTCGTCCTGAACATTGGAGATCCAATACATGGCTGCCCCAACGGACAAACGCAATTCAAATCGCCTGGAGCTGCCCTCCCGGCCCATCCGACCGTCAAAGATCGGATAGCGTGAATCGGGCTGCTTGAGATTGATGCCGTTGAACGCGCACCACTTCTTTAGGCCGCTTGCAGACATAGCTTGAGAAGACTCCGGAGACAACGTCACCCAGTCACCCGGCAACGTCTTGATCAGAGTTTTTGGGCTTAGATCCGCGCCGAAATCGAACGTCTGCACCAGCGTCTCGGCGACGGCTTGCACGCGTTCGCCGACGGTTCCGGCACTTGTCTTGATCGGCGCAATGGCTGCATCCTGCGCCAGAGGCGCCGATGGTCCGACCGCGAAGATAACGAGTCCCGCCAACACGCCAAGGGTCATACGATCAAGCTTTGAGCCCGGAGATTTAAAATCGGTTTTTAGCGGCATGTCTCAATCCGTCATTGATAATGATGACGGTGTTAACAGCCGGGCATTAACAATTCGCCTGTGCGCCCGTTAAAGTTGCACATAGTCAGCGTCGGGCTCCAACGTCGCTGCATCCACCTCGACCGCAACCGATATCGCCCTGAGCAGCGGCTAAAACTTCTTTCTCGCCCCCTGCCTCCCTGCTATCTTGAAAGCGAGGAGACGGCGCCATGAGCGAGATCCGAAAGCTGGCTGCGATCCTGGCCGCCGATGTGGTCGGGTACAGCAGGCTTGCCGGTGCCGATGAGGAGCGCATCCTGGCGCGGTTGCGGGCACTGCGCAGTGATCTCATCGATCCGACGATCGCCGTGCATCATGGCCGGGTGGTGAAGCGAACCGGCGATGGGGCGCTGGTCGAGTTCCGCAGCGTGGTCGACGCCGTGCGCTGCGCCATCGAGGTGCAAAACGGCATGGTGGAGCGCAATGACGGCGTGCCGCAGGACCGTCGCATCGAGTTTCGGATCGGCATCCATCTGGGCGACGTCGTCGAGGAAAGCGACGGCGATCTGATGGGCGACGGTGTCAACATCGCCTCCCGCCTGGAAGGAGTCGCGGCGGCGGGCGCGATCTGCCTGTCCGAGGATGCCTATCGCCAGGTCAAGGCGAGGCTCGACCTCTCGGTCAGCGATCTCGGCGACACCCAACTCAAGAACATCGCCGAGCCGATCCGGGTCTATTCGCTGCAGGTCGGCAGCGCCCGCACCAAGGCAGCCGCGCCCCCGGACACCGCGACGGGCCAACCGGCGGCGGCGCCGCCGAAGCTGTCGATCGCCGTCCTGCCCTTCGTCAACATGAGCGGGGACGCCGAACAGGACTATTTCGCCGACGGCATCTCGGAAGACATCATCACGGCGCTATCGAAGCTGTCGCAGCTCTTCGTCATCGCACGCAATTCGTCGTTCACGTTCAAAGGCAAGAACGTCCATGTGCAGGAGGTGGGCACCAAGCTCGGCGTGCGGCATGTCCTTGAGGGCAGCGTGCGCAAATCGGGGAACAGGGTCCGCATCACCGCGCAGCTCATCGACGCGACCACCGGCGGTCATCTATGGGCGGAGCGGTTCGATCGCGACCTGACAGACATATTCGCGGTCCAGGACGATGTCACCCAGCAGATCGTCGAGGCACTGGCGGTCAACCTGACGGAGGGCGATCGCAAAAGGCTGGCGCCGGGGCAGACCGGGCATCCCGAGGCCTATGACTGCTTCCTGCGCGCCCGGGATCTGTGGCACCGGCTGACGAAGCAGACGAACAGCGACGCCCGCGAGCTCCTGCAACGGGCCATCGAACTGGACCCGAACTTCGCCTCGGCACACGCTTACCTCGCCCTGACCCACGGGCTCGACTACCTGAACCGGTGGAGCGCCTCGCCGCAGCGCTCGATCGAGCAGGCCGAAGAGACCGCAATGCTGGCGGTCGCGCGCGATGACAGCGATCCCGTGGCGCACTGGGCCCTGAGCGTGGTCAGGCTCTACTCACGACAGCACGATAAAGCGATCGGCGAGGCCGAGCGTGCGATCCTCCTCAACCCGAACTTCGCCGAAGGGCAGGTCAGCCTCGGCGAGGCACTGCTCTATTCGGGCCGGTCCGAGGAGGCACTCGCCTGCTTCGACCGGGCAAGGGTCCTGAACCCGTATTTTCCGGCTGTCGTTCTCCACTTCCAGGCCTGGGCCTGGTTCCAGCTGCGACGATACGAAGAGGCCGTCGACCTGTTGCTGCAGCGCGTGAGCCGCAATCCCGGCACCGATGTCTCGCGCGCGCTTCTGGCCGCCTGTTACGGACAGCTCGGCCGTTTCGAAGAGGCTCGGGCGACGTGGCAGGAGGTGCTGCGCGTCAATCCCGACTTCTCCCTGGAATACCGCCGCAAAGTCCTGCCCTTCAAGAACCCCGCCGATTTCGAGCTCGCCATCGAGGGGTTACGCAAGGCCGGCATCGCAGAATGACGGGTGATGAATGCCCGATCAGGAAGCGGCCACATGCCTTCTCACAGGATTGGAGGCCGTGATAAGACCGGCCCATGGGCATCAAGAACTATCTGATCGAAGGCGGCTCGGGCACGGGAAAGACGTCAGTCGCGACCGAACTGGAGCGGCGGGGCTACCATGTCGTCCATGGTGACCGCGTTCTGGCCTATGTCGGCGACCCCGAGACGGGCCAGGCGCTCGCAGGACCGCCCGAGGGCGCAGACCGCATTGCCTGGGGCTACGCCCACTGGATCTGGCCTGTCGACAAGGTCCGAGCGATCGCTGCCGACACCACCCATCCTGCCACGTTCTTTTGTGGCGGTTCGCGCAATTTCCACAAATTCCTCGAGCTGTTCGATCAGGTCTTCGTGCTCGACATCGACGTCGAGACGTTGAACCGACGACTGGATGGGCGGCCGAACGAGCCGGGCTTCGAGCCGGCCGAGCGGGCCCTGGTCCTCCGCCACCATCGTAGCCGGGAATATCTTCCCGCCGGCATTCATATCGACACGGCGAATAGCGTTCCAAATGTCGTCGACGATATCCTTGCTAAACTCACCTGACGCCCGGCAGGTTTGTGATCGGAGGGAAACAACTGTCATTGGGTGAAAGACGAGCTGCAATACCGCTCACTGGCGGCATTGTCGATTTCATCGCGGACGGTTGTTCCAACAATGGCAAACCGGCCTAACGGCCGTCTTGAGAGCGCGAGGCCGCTTTCCCGCGGCCGCGCTCAAAATTGTTCGCCGCATCGGGTATGCAGCCGAAAATTAGTTGACTGTGATTATCAAGGATTATACGCGCTTCGGCCAGTTTTCTGCCATTCGAAGCGTCAGCATGATCCCCGCCGGCCTGTTTTCTGAAATCGCTCGCGCCGATCAGCGCCCAGCCCTTATCTTCGCCGACGGTCGGACGCTCTCCTATGCCGAGCTCGACGCCCGGACGCTGCGCTTTGCCGCGCAGCTGGGACGGGGGCAAAAGCGGCTCGTCGCGATCTCGGCCGATATTTCGGAACATGTGATCGTCGCATATCTCGGCGCGCTGCGTGCCGGCCATGCCGTGGCCATGCTGCCGCCCTGCGACGACAGGCTGTGGCAAGAGTTTCTGTCAACCTTTCAGCCTGATTTCACCTACCGCCCGGCCGGCGACCGCTGGCGGCTTGTCGAGGAAACAAGGCCTGGGCAAGGCGGCGCGCCGCTGCACCCGGATCTCGCCCTGCTGCTGATGACATCAGGCAGTTCCGGGCGCGCGAAGGCCGTGCGCCTTTCCCACGCCAATCTTGATGCCAATGCGCGCTCGATTGCTGACTATCTCGAGCTCTCCCCTGCCGACAGAACGGCCCTCGTCCTGCCGCTTCACTATTCCTACGGCCTCTCCGTCCTCCATTCGCATCTCGTTGCCGGCGGCAGCATCTTCATTCCCGGCGTTTCCGTGGTGAGCGAGGAGTTTGCACGGCTGCTCGGCGAAAGCGGCTGCACCAATCTTTCCGGCGTGCCCTATTCCTACGAGCTGATGGAAAGGACGCGCTTCCGAGACCACGAGTTCAAGGCGCTGCGCTTCATGACGGTGGCCGGCGGGCGCCTGGCGCCCGAGCTCATCCGCCTCTACCGCGACCATATGCGCGCCAGGGGCGGCCGCTTCTTCGTCATGTACGGCCAGACCGAGGCAGCCGCCCGCATGGCCTTCGTGCCGCCGGAAAGCGTGGGCGACAATGAGGAGCGGATCGGCATTGCCATTCCCGGCGGCAGCCTCAGCCTCGTCGACGATGACGGGCATCCGCTCGACCGGCCTGACATTGCCGGCGAGCTCATCTATGCCGGTCCGAACGTGATGATGGGTTATGGCGCCGATCGCGCCGACCTGCAGCGGGGGGCCGAGGTCGAAGCTTTGCACACAGGCGACATCGCCATGCGCGACGCGGACGGTTACTTCCGGATCGTCGGCCGCAAGAGCCGCTTCGCCAAGGTTGCGGGGCTCCGGATCGGCTTCGACATCATGGAACAGGTTCTCGCCGAAAGGGGGATCGCGGCTGCCGTCGTCGGTGACGATTACGGTCTGCAGGCCTATGTCACCCAAGCGCCCGAGGCCGACCGGGCGCTTGATATACTCGTCGAGGCGAGCCATCTTCCGGCGAACCTGGTTTGCGTCCGGGCGCGGAGCGAGCTTCCGAGGTTTGCTTCCGGCAAGATCGATTATGCCGGCCTCAGCGAGGAAATGCTGGCGGCGCGCCAGACGAGCCGCGCGGCGGCGGTCAGCGTGCTCGATGCCTATGCGCGCGTCTTCTACCCCCATAGCGTCAGCCGCAACGACAGCTTCGTGTCGCTCGGCGGCGATTCGCTGCGTTTCCTGCAATTGACGATGGAGCTCGACAGGCTTGGCATCGAGCTGCCGGAAGGCTGGGAACGGACGGCGATCGCCGAGCTCGATATCGGCCGGCAGGTAGCACGAACCGATATCCCCCATGTAAGGGCGCTGCCGACCGACCTGGTCCTGAGGGCGATCGCCATCCTGCTCGTCGTCACCCATCACGAGATGCTGTGGCCCATTCCCGGCGGATCGGGCGTGATGCTTCTCCTCGTCGGCTTCAGCCTGGCGCGCTTCCAGTCCGGCCATTTCCTCGCCGGCAATTTCCGCCATGCGCTGCGGCCGGCGATCAATGTCCTCATTCCCTATTTTCTCATCGTCGCCGCCTATGGGCTCGCCTGGCGCACCATTCCCTGGGCCTCGGTGACGCTGACCGGCAATTTCGGCTATGCCGAGCCGGAGCGCCACGAGATGCTTCCCTATCTCTACTGGTTCATCGAAACCTATGCGCAGACGCTTCTCGTCTTCTCGCTGGTGTTTGCCGTGCCTGATGTGCGCCGATTGGCGCGGGCGCGGCCCTTTGCCTTCTCGCTGGCGCTGCTGGGGCTGGCGGTGACGGCGCGGTTTTCCCTGCCCTTCGTCTTCGATATCGGGGGGCGGCAGATTTTCACCCTCTACTGGGGCCTGCATCTCGGCCTGTTCGGCTGGTGCGCGGGCCTCGCCGGCAACAAGGCGCAGCGGATCATCCTGACGGCGATTGCCGCCGCCGTGCTCGGTTATCTCGCCTTCTGGGAAACGCTCTGGATCGGAACGACGGTCAAATATCTGACGATCTACGCCGCACTTCTTGCCCTGCTCTATCTGCCGCGCATTCACCTGCCGGTGCGGCTGGGGCGTCTGGTGACGCTGATCGCCGTCTCGGCCTTTCCCACCTACCTGCTGCACCGTTTCGTGCCGGAACTGCTGATGCCCGAGGCAGCCGGCCTGCTGCCGGCTCCGCTCTTTCATCTGCTGGCGATATCGGGCGGCCTGACGCTCGGCATCATCGCCAACAGGATCGCGGCGGATCTGCGCAACCTGCTTGGTGGCATAACAATCGCCCGCGGCACCGGCGAACGTACGGTGATGGCTGAAACTGTCTGAACCGCAAGCGAACAGTAGAATATATTAGCAGCACCGCACGAAAAGCTTGCACGCAGGCATTAAATCGGATGTCCTGAGCATGGCTTCAGTGGTGTTGGGCGCCCGCTATGAAAACCCTCGACGCACGAATTCGGTTTACAGGTGAGCGGCGACAAGTCACTGCCCTTTTCTATGACATTGTCGGCTCCACCGAGCTCTTGTTGCGCAGCGAGCCGGAGAAATTCTTCCGGTCGGTCTCGGCGTTACATCAGAGCGCCGAAGCGATCATCAGGAAACACGGGGGATTTCTTCATCAGCGGCTCGGCGATGGCGGTTGCTGCTTCTTCGGCTATCCCGAACAGTCCGAGGATGCCGCTGAAAGCGCGGTGCGCGCTTCTCTGGAACTGCTGCGCGTCGCGGCCGGCGCCGAGACCAAGACCCAGGCCAAGGCCAAGGCGCGCCGGCCGTTCCGGCTGCGGATCGGGGTTGCCACCGGGCTCGTCGTCTTCTCCACGCAAGGCGATGAGATCGTCGGCACGGCGCCGGTTCTGGCGGCCCGGCTGCAAGCCGAGGCCGACCCCAATTCCGTCCTTGTCGCCGATTCGACCGTCCAGCTCACCCGGCAGAAATTCGATTACAGCCTGGTGCGGGAGGCAAGGCTCAAAGGCTTCGAACATCCGGTTGCGCTCTGGCGCCCGCAGGAGCGCGATCAATCGACCGCCGAGCCATCGCCGTCCCAGGGCGCGGACAGGCCGATCCGCGGCCGGGAAAAGGAGCTTGCCGCCCTGTCCAGCGCCTGGAATTCGGCCCTCGGCGGCAAGGGAAGTCTGATCGCCGTCGTCGGCGAGGCCGGCATCGGCAAATCCAGGCTGGTCGGCGAATTCGCCGAAAGCCTGCGGCAGAGCGCGCATGAGACCGTGGTCTTCCAATGCGGCAGGCGCCTGGAGAGCCAGCCGCTGCATCCATTCGTTTCGTTTCTCGAGAGGCTGGTCGCCGAATCCTCGGTCCTGAAGGATGGCGACAACGACGCCTTCATGCGGGCTCTTCAAGCCTCCGGCCGAGAGCTCGATGCATCCGTCGCCGACACCATCCTCGCATTCACCGCCGAGCGTTCTCCGGCGACGTCGCGCAATATCCGCGTCTCCGATCTCTCCGGCCGCGCCTTCCGACGGAAGGTCATCGAGGCCGCCGCCGACATTCTGACCTGCAAGGCCGCCGGTCTGCCGACGCTCCTCATCTTCGAGGACGTGCACTGGGCCGACGACATGACGCTGGAGTTGATCGACAGGCTGGGATCGCTTGCGGCCGGGCTTCCGATCCTGGTCATTCAGACATCGAGAATCCGACGATCTCTCGCGGTTGCCAGCGAGATCGAATTGCCGGGGCTGACCGCGGCGGCGGTTCGCGATCTCGTCGCCTCGATCTGGCGGGAGCATCCCCCGCCCGGCCTGTCGGACTTCATTCTCGACCAATGCGACGGCATGCCGCTCTATGCGGAAGAACTGGCCAGCTTCTTCCGCAGGCAGCCCTTGGGCAAGTCACTCGCGGAATGGAAAGGACTGCTCAGGGAAGGCGGCGTCACCTCGCTCAACGATCTGCTGTCGGCCAGGCTCGCTGCGACCGGTTCGGCACGCCGGGCGGCGCAATTTGCCAGCGTCATCGGCCGCGAATTCAGCATCTCGCTGCTCACCTATCTCCTCGAAGGGGTCAGCCGCCGCAGCGTCGACGTCGATATCGAGCAGCTTCTGTCGCAAGGCATCATCGAGCGTTCGACCACCTCGCACGGCTCCTATCAGTTCCGGCACGTGCTGGCGCAGGAAGCGGCCTATAGCAGCCTTCTCAAGAGCGACCGGCGTCGCATCCACCGGCGGATCGCCGATCTCCTGATCGGCGAAGGAAAGCCCAGCCTGCCGGCGGCAATCGCAGCCTGGCAATGTGCCGAGGCAGGCCTGCATGACGCGGCCGCCCGATTTGCCCTGGCGGCGGCCGAAGCAAGCGTGCTTCGCTCGGCAATGCAGGAGGCAAACGTCTCGCTCGAACTCTGTGCCGAGGCGGTCGCCAGCCTTTCCCGGCGCCACCCCGACCGCCCCGAACTCGCGCTCAGCCTGTTCGAACTTCAAGGCGTCGTCGCAAGCGCGCTCGAAGGCGAGGGATCGGAGAGCGCGCGGCGGGTCTATGCCCGCGCCATGCAGCTTCTGCGCAAACAGCCCTCGGCCATGCGCGTCAAACATTTCCCGATCTATTGGGGATGGTGGTTCACCGCCCCCAACATTCTGACCCAGCAGTCACGCGCGCGCATTCTCATCAGCGACATGCAAGCCGTCGAGGATCGGGAGACGCGGCTTCAATCCTATCACTGCGGCTGGGCGACGAGCTTCCATGCCGGCGAGCACGGCTTTTGTCTCGACTGTGTCGCCAAGGGCCTCGCGCTCTACGATCCGGAAAGCGCGGTGCGCAATCGGGCCTTCTTCGGCGGCCATGACGCCAAGGTCTGCGGCCTCGGCGAGAGCGCCCTTTCCTACCTGTTGCTCGACGAAGCCGAGGCGAGCGAACATGCGATCGGACAATGCCTGGAATGGGCAAGCGCCACCGATCACGCCGGCAGCATGGTGCATGCGCTCTATTACGCCATGGTGCTTGCCCGCTGCCAGGGCCGCTATGACGACGTCCATGCGCTCGGCGAACGGATGCTCTCGCTCGCCGAGCGGCACGGGCTGGCGGCAAGCCAGGCGCGGGCCAACATGTATTGCGGCTGGGCGGAGCTGATGACCTCGTCCGCAGCCGGCGGCGAAGAGCGTTTTGCCGGCGGCCTGGCTCTCCAGCAGCAATTGGGGACCGACGACAATTTTTCCATGCACAGCGACATGCATGCGCAGGTGCTGCGGCAGCGCGGCCGGTCCGCCGAAGCCCTGGCGACCGTCCAGAATGCGATCAATGTCGGGCGCAGCAGCGGCCAATCGTTCTGGCTTGCCGAACTCTACCGCCTCAGCGCCCAACTGAGGGGCGATCTGAACGAGCCGCTTTCATCGATCAGACGAGACCTGACACGCGCCATCCAGATTGCCGAAGGACAAAAGGCCGCCTGGTTGGCGGAAAGAGCAAAGCAAAGCCTGGACGGACTGCCGCGGCCCTAGAACAGGATGATTTTAGGCCCGGTCGGCCTAAAATCTGAATCCTGTTCGAAATTAAAGAGTTAGAGCATGATGTCGTCCGAAAACCGCTCACACTTTTCGGCATCATGCTCTAGCAGAGATGGAAGGATGGGATGGACGAAGCGGCGCTCGATAACGTCCTTGATATCATCTTGAAGACCGAGCTCCCCTCGCCTCCCGATCCCCGGCAGACGGTGCAGCGCATCCTTGCGCGCAGGCAGGATTATGGCATCACCAGGCTCGGTTCGATCACCGGGCTCGACTGGATCGGCGTCCCGGTCGTCCAGGTCGTTCGGCCGCGCTCACGCTCCGTCGCCGTCAGCCAGGGCAAGGGACTGACCCTGCCGCTGGCGGCGATATCGGGCCTGATGGAATCGCTGGAAGGCTGGGCCTCGGAGCGGATTGATCAGGAGCGTATCTTCACGGCAAGCCTGCGCGACATGAACGCCCGGGGAGACTGGTCGCATCTCGGCATCGGCCGGGACGAGGAGATGCTCGCCTGGATTGAAGGGCTCGATCTGCTTTCGGGGCGGCAAATGGCCGTTCCGCTTGCCCTCGTCGATACGGCCTATATCGTCCCGTCGCCGCATCCCCATTGGATCGCCCGCGACACCACGGGCCTCGCCGCAGGCACGAGCCTGCAAGGCGCTGTCCTGCATGCCTGCTTGGAGATCCTCGAGCGGCAGGCCCGCTGCACGGCGATGAAGACCCCGCATTTCTTCGACCGCTTCCAGATCGACGCCCGGTCGGTGCAATCGGGAAACGCCGGCGACATCATGCGGCAGCTCTCCAAGGCCGGTTTTGTCGTCGGCATCTGGCAGATCCCGGCGCCGCACGCCCTGCCGATCTACTGGTGCCACGTCATGGAAGATGCCGGCAGAGCCCCCTTTGCGCCGCTGCCGGCCGAAGGTTTCGGCTGCGATATCAGCCATGATCGCGCGCTGACCAGCGCCTTGCTGGAAGCCTGCCAGTCCCGCCTTGGCGTCATTTCGGCGGCGCGCGACGATATCAGGACGGAGCTTTATAATTATGCCGACGCCCGGGAACTGGCCGCCTGGCGCCTGCAGCTCGCAAAAGCGGGCCGCTCCTTCCCCAGAGACTGTTCTGCAGCGGAAGAGCGATCCCTTGCGCCGGTCATCGAGGCATTGAGGTTCGCCGGCGCGCATGCGGCCGTGCTTGTGGTTCTCCATTCGGATGACCGCATCCCGCTGCACGTCGTCCGCGTCGTTGCGCCGCCGCTGGAAACCAATCCGGAGGCCGATCTTGCGCGATGATATCGTGGTTTTTCTCGGCCCCACCCTCTCTGAGCCGCAAGCCCGGACCTATCTGGATGCGATCTACTTTCCGCCCGTCGGCTGCGCGGACGTCGTGCGGGCCGTGGCCAAACATGCGCCGGCGGCGATCGTGCTGATCGACGGCGTCTTCGGAGAGCTGCCGGCGGTTCGCCACCAGGAAATCCTGTGGGCGATGGCCCGCGGCGTGCGCGTCTATGGCGCCGCCAGCATCGGCGCGCTCAGGGCCGCCGAACTCGCGCCGCAGGGCATGATCGGCCACGGGCTGATCTATCGATGGTACCGAAGGCACCCGCTCGCCGACGATGCCGACGTCACAGTGCCGATGGCGCCCGCAGCACTCGGATCACGCGCCCTCGGCGACGCCCTCATCGACATCAGGCTGATGCTCAGGAAAGCCGAACGCATCGGCATCATTCAAAGACGGCTGCGATGCGAGCTCGAATCCTTGGCGCGCGCGCTTCACTTCAGCGAACGATCCTTCCCGAAGCTTTTGGCGGCGGCCGAAAACAACCATCGCCCGGCCGGCGAGCTTCAAGCACTAAAGGCCTGGCTGAAAATTGGGGCCGCAAACCAGAAAAGGACCGATGCGGTAAATCTGCTCACATATCTGGCCAGGCAAAATATCAGCAGTCCGCATAAACCCATTCAGCTCGAGTTTGAACTTACGGAATCATTCGCCAACGACGTGGAATACTACAACATGCTCGGTACTGTCTTGTCGAAAGGCACGTAGTACTGGTATAGTCGACGATCGCTTGACGTTGGGCAACGAGCGGTGGGGGCAGCATTGGATGCCATCACGCATAACGAGGGCGCAGGACAAGGGGCAGCTCCGGAGCGGCCGCTCGGGACACGTTTCCTCGTCTTTCCCCAGCCATCCTTCATTCCCGGCTACGAAAAGCCCGAAGTGGTGTGGATCGGGCCTTCGGCAGGACCGATCCTGGCCGGGCCGTCCGACGCCCGCATCTATGTGGCAAATCCGCTCGAGGCGAAATCGCCCTATGCCGCGCCTTATATTCCGCCCTATCCCGGCCTGCTGCAGCCGCCGGCCGAACCCGGCCCCGACGGCCATTTCGATCACATCGGGCCGGGCTCACCGGCCTTCCTTGCGACCCACAGCTATGCCTGCACCCGCCGCGTTCTCGACATCTGCGAAAGCTATCTCGGCCGCTCGATCGTCTGGTTTTTCCAGCCGACGCTGGAACGGCTGGAAATCGTTCCCCGCATCCCGCATTGGCAAAACGCCCAATCCGGCTTCGGCTTTCTCGAGCTCGGCGAAAGCGAGGAGCACGGCCGGGCATCCTGTTTCGCGCTGAATTTCGATGCGGTCGCCCATGAAATGGGCCACCTCATTCTGCTCAGCGAACTCGGCATCCTTGAAAGCGACGGATCGGGCTGCGATTTCTTTGCCTATCATGAAGCGATCGCCGATTTCATCTCGCTGCTCGGACTGCTGCACTTCGACACGGCGCTCGACCGGCTGCTGCGCCGCACCGGCGGCAATCTGCTGCTGCACAACGAACTCGATAAATTCGCCGAGCTCAGCGACGAGAAGCAGGTCAGATCGCTCAACAACTCGCTTCGCATCGGCGATGTCAGCCGCGAAGTCCACGACCGGTCGAAACCCTTTGCAGCCGGCCTCTTCGACTGCCTTATCGAGGTCTACCAGTCGCTGCTTTACGAGCGTGGACTGTCGGACATCGATCCGAGGCGCTTCAGCGACCTGCGCCAGCAGATGGCGCCGGCGCTGATCGAAGAAGCATTGCACGGATCGCCAGCATCCTATGAGCTCATGCATTTCGCCGCGAAAGCCGCCCTGCAGGAGGCGCGCGACATCATCGGCGAAGCGCTCATTCGCTCCTGGAAATACCTCGACCCGGACAGCCTGACCTTCGAAACGGCGGCCCTGGCCTTCCTCGAGGCGGCCAGCCGCGGGCGCGGGGTCTCCTATCTCGACCAGCTTGACGATTGCATGAGGTGGCGCGGCATTCTCTAACCAACGACGGGAGGCATCGATGACAGACGACAGCGTTCCAGCACCCTCACTTTCTGGGCGCCGCTATAAAGCGGATGAGGTTATACTTTACGGCATAGATTTGAATGACGCCAACGGCATCGCCCATCTGGATGTCGGGCTTGTGAGTAAAGCAGAGCTGCAAATAAAGCTGCATGCCGGAAGAGTAACCGGCTACACAGTGCTTGCTTATGGCTACGCTTTCGAGGGCCATTGCTACAGGCTGGATTCAACCCGCATCTTTATTATCACCGGCCCAGAAGCCGAGGAGGCCAAGGGCTGCGGCTTTGACAAAGATCTGGGTTACAAAATGTGGCGGATCACCGCATCTGAACAAATCCTCGAAATCGCGACGGCCTTTGGTGACGCAAGGAGCCTCATTCTGGATTCGCAGTTACCAGGCAAGAGGTCGCCTAGTTCCTACGCCATCACCCTTAGAATGGCGCATCGCAATGGTCGCCTCAATAACGAGTAGGTCGAGTCTACAGCAACGGGAGGGCAATTATGCCATATAAAGTTGATGTTTACATTTCGAAAGCCTACGCATCGCTCACAGTGAAGGACTGGGTTAGCGATAGTCCCTGCGTAGACACTAAGACGGGTACGAAACTCGAGAACATTGCCGTAAATCACCCGACTACCTTCTATGTACTGATCGGGCATAGTAATGGCGTGGGCGGTGTCACCGTTTACGAGACGGTACCAAATGTCGATCCGGTGCCCTCCGATTACCAAATTCCGCTTGAACTCGATGAGGCTGGAAAAATCACGTTCCCCAAACCAATGCGCGCGTTGCAAAGCGATCTCGACAACCTTGACGCCACGGTGACGGCTTTAACGCAGCAAATCGCGGGCAATAAACGCGGGAAGTAGCGAGTCCCAACACGCTGAGACCCTACGCCGCACGCACCCTGTCGCGACCGCTCATCTTGGCGTCATAGAGCGCCTGGTCGGCGCGCCGGTAAAGCTCCGAGACGCTGTCGGTCGGCAGACTGGCGGCGATGCCGGCGGAGCAGGTGTAGCTGAAGTCGGGCGAATCAGCGAGCGGCCGGGAAAAGCGGATCACCGTCAGCATGCGCTCGACCATGGCCAAGGCGTCTTCCGGGCTCGTCGACGGCATGACAAGCAGGAATTCTTCGCCGCCGACCCGGCCGAAACAATCGTTGCGGCGGACATTCTGATGAATGCGATGGGCGAAATCGCGCAGCACGAGATCGCCGGCGTGGTGGCCGAGCCGATCGTTGATGCGCTTGAAATTGTCGATATCGAAGACCGCGAGGCAGCCGCTGCCGCCATTGCGGGCAGCGGCCAGCATGTCGTCGACGCGGGCCATGACGAAGCGGCGGTTGGCGACGCCGGTGAGTTCATCGGTGTAGGACGCCTTGATTGCCTGATCGCGATCCTGCCGGACCGTCCGGCCCTGCGCTCTCAACCGGGTGATGTCGCTGGCGATGCACAGCATCCAACCATCCTGCTGCACCGTCTCCGTCATCCACAGCCAGCGGCCGTCGGTGAGATCCGTCTCGAAGGCGCGATAGCCGATCTTGCCGCGGCGCGACTGGGTCGAGCGCAGCCACGCCTCGAAATCATCGGTCCGCAGGACCGTGCCCCGGTTCAGCTCGAAATTGCGCCGCATGAGATCCGGCCAGAGCGGCGTCTCATCCGGCTCGATGAAATAGGCCGAACGGAAGGCGCTGTTGGCATATTGCAGCCGGTCATCCCCGTCATAGACCGCAATCAGCGTTTCGGTCTGTGCGGAAAGGTTGAGAAGCTGTTCGACGCGCGCGTCCATACCCTACCCTGTCTGGTTGTCCTGGCATGACATGGCGCAGAAATCTTACGAGGAAAGGGCCGGTTGCGGCAAGCAAAGGCGCCACCGGTGATTACGGAAACGTCAATACGGCCGCCGCGCCCGATCGTGCTCGGGCATCGGCGGCGCCCTGAACCGCAGGGGTAGCGGGAGCAGCCCCCTAATTTCCCTTGGTCTTTCCCGTTTGTGTCGTCGCGGCCTTGACGCCGCCCTGCTGCAAATCCGCCTCGTCGCCAACAATGGCGGCTGCCTCGTCGAGCAGGACGTCCTTGGCCTTCTTGCGGGCATTTTCCATGGCGATATCGGCGCTCAGGCTGCGCTCATCCGACTGCAGGCCGTCATCGCCGGTCGGATCCTCGCCGTCGCTCGCCTCGGCCCGGTCCTTGAACCGCTTCTCGCGGGCGGCCGCCTCCTTGCGGCGTTCGGCTTCGTTCAGCGACACGACGCCTTTTTCGCGCTGCGCCTTCAGCTCGGCAATGTCCTCGATCAGCCGCTGGAAACCCGGATCGCTCTTGACCCGCGCATCATGGCGGCTTTGCAGGGCCGGCACCAACGCCGCGACATCGCCTTCCGGCGTATATTTTGCCGGCTTGATCTCTGCCCAAGGCAGCGCATTGTCATAACTCGTCTCGCCGAAGCTCGCCGGATCGGAGAGGCCGGGCAGGCTGATATCGGGGGTGACGCCGCGCAGCTGCGTCGTGCCGCCATTGACCCGGAAGAACTGCGAAATCGTCACCTTCAGCTCGCCGAGCTCCGGCTTGCTGTTGTGAACCACCTCATCGAGATCGACGACCGTCTGCACCGTGCCCTTGCCGAAGCTCGGTTCGCCGATGATGACGCCGCGCCCGTAATCCTGGATGGCCGCGGCAAAGATTTCCGACGCCGAGGCCGAACCGCGATTGATCAGCACGCCCATCGGGCCTGTCCAGGCGGGGGCTGAAAAATCCGCGCTTTTCACCACGATCTTGCCGTTGCCGGCACGCTGCTGAACAACCGGGCCCTTGCCGATGAAGAGGCCGGTGAGATCGATCGCCTCGTCCAGCGAACCGCCGCCATTGTTGCGCAGATCGATGAGAACGCCGTCGACATTCTCCTGGCTCAGTTCCTCGAGCAGCTTGGCGACGTCGCGGCTGGCGCTCTTATAATCCTTGTCGCCTTTGTTCTTGGCATCGAAATCCTCATAGAAGACCGGCAGGGTGATGATGCCGATCTTGCGCGTGGCATCGCCCGCCTTGACCGACAGCACCGTCTTCTTGGCGGCCTGCTTGTCGAGGCTGATCTTGTCGCGCACCAGGCTGACGACGCGATGCGTGGCATCGGCGCCGGCATCGGCCGGCAGAATGTCAAGGCGCACGACGGTGCCCTTCTTGCCGCGGATCATCTGCACGACCTCGTCCAGGCGCGTGCCCACCACTTCCTTGATCGGCCCGTCCTTGCCCTGCCCGACGCCGGTGATGCGGTCGCCGACGGCGAGCTTGCCGGAGAGCTGCGCCGGCCCGCCGGGCACGAGCTCACGGATCGTCGTATAGTCGTCACGTTCCTGCAGCACCGCGCCGATGCCGAACAGCGACAGCTTCATCGAGACATTGAAATCGGCCGAGGCAGCCGCGCCGAAATAATCCGTATGCGGATCGATCGCGTTGGAATAGGCATCCATGAACGACTGGAAAACATCGTCGCTCTTGAACTTGTAGACGCGCTCGAGCGTGTTTTCATAGCGCTTGTCGAGCGTTTCGCGAATGGCGGCATCCGCCTTGCCGCCGAGCTTCAGCCGCAGCCAGTCGCTCTTGACGCGCTTGCGCCAAAGCTCGTTGCTCTCGGCTTCCGACTGCGGCCAGGGCGCCTTCTCGCGCAGCACCGCATAATCCTCTTTCACGCTGAAATCGAACCCCTGCTTCAGCAGGCTGCGCGCATAAGTCATGCGATCGGCAACGCGCTGCTCATAGGCATTGAAGATCGCAAACGGGATCTTCAGATCCTTCCGCTCGATCGCATCGTCGATCTTGCTGCGGTCCGCCATGAACTTGTCGATATCGGCCTGCAGGAAAAGCATGCGGTCGGGATCCAGCGACTTGATGAACCCATCCATTACCCGCGCCGACAAGGCGTCATCGAGCGCCACCGGCTTGTAGCTGTAGCGCGACAGAAACTGCGCGCTCAACAAAGCCGCATCCGCCTGCCGCTCCAGCGGCTTCAGAACAGGCGGCGGTGCAACTTCAGCATATGCGGACGGCGCAATTGCAAGAAATGCACCAAGAAAAACGTAGGCGATGCGCATTCAGCGTGGATCCAATTCTTAGGCCGAGGGTGGATGTGTGATTTAAGTGAGGCAATTGTGGTTTTTTGGCAAGCGGGTGGCAAACGGAATGGTTTGAGGAGCCGCGATAACCGTTCGGAATGATGGCCGGGAGGCAACGAAGCGTATTGAGGCGGCCCAGTACGCCATCCCGGCAAGCAAGCCCGCAACCGCGGGCCCGTGCTACTACAACTGCAACCATTTCAGGCACGTAAGGGCGGGCATGAGTCCCGAGCATGAAGTGGCGCGAACGTTTCAGTGTGCGGTGCCTGATTTCTCCTTTGCCCTCACAATGGCGTCCGCCTCCTTGCCGTAGAGTTCCTCGAAGTGATCGAAGGTCTTGGAAAAATAACCGATGCCCTGCGTCGCCGAGCGCAGCGACCGCGCCAGATCTTCAAGTGCGCCGCCCGGCACGAGCGCCCGGAAGATGTCCCATCCCTTGGCGGCTTCATCACGGTCGAAGCCGAGAACCTGACCGTTGAGAGCGGCGACGATCTGGACAAGGCTGCCTGAATAGACCGACGGGATGTGGAACTCGGTGCGGAATATCGGCTGCATCAAGACGGTCGATCCTTCGGTAAGCGCCTGTCTCACCCCCATTTTCGACGCGGTCCGGAAGGCGTGTTCCGAACTGTCGACGGTATGGTGCTGACCATCCAACAGCGTCACGCCAACATCGATGACTTCGAAGCCGAGCGGTCCTTTCTCCATCGCTTCGCGCGCCCCCGCTTCGACGGCGGGGAAGTAATTGCGCGGAACGGCGCCGCCCTTGACGGTTTCGCCAAAGGTGAAGCCCTGGCCGCGCGCGTTGGGGTGAATGCTCAACTTCACATCCGCGAATTGCCCGGCACCGCCGGTCTGTTTGCGATGGCGATAATGAACCTCCGACGGCTTGGCGATCGTTTCGCGGTAGGTTGGGCTGGGCGTTCGGTCGGTCACGGAGATGTGAAAGACTTCCGCCAGCGTTCGGCAGAGATCACGCAGATGCACCGGCCCTTGAGCGCGGACGAGTTGAGCGCCCGTGCCTTCCTCCTGCAAGACTTTCAGGCCGCGATCCGTCTCGGAAAGCTTCGCCAGCGTTTCGGAAAGTTTGTTTTCATCGCGCTCGCTGCCCGGTACCAGGATCCTTTCCAGCATCGGCGTCGGTGGTTCCGTCCACTCGGGCGAGGCGACCACCGCGCCGGCGGTCAACAGCGAAGGGACAGGCAGGTGGTCGGACTTGACGGTCGCGAAGACATCCCCGGGTGCCGGCAGAACGGCCGAATTGGACCGCCCGTTTGCGAGACTTTGGACGGCGCCGAGGCCGGAGCCGCCCAGTGACGCGCCTTGCCGCAGTCCCTCGCCAAGGGCGCGCACGAGCACCGTCTTGCCGACATTCTGGCGATGATAGGCATGGAAGCTCACGGCCGCCAGCTTGCCTTCATCGACAGTTGCCGTATGCGCGAGACGCTGCCGAAGAACCCCTAGCGGCGGCGCCTCGTGGCGCAGCGCCTTCATCAGCCTCATCATGCCGTTGCCGTGACTTGCAGCACCGATCAGCACCGGGATAATCCTGTTTTCCCTGAGAACCCGTGATGAAATGGCATAGAGCGCGTCGCTGGATGGCTCGCGATCCTCGATCAGTTCCTCAAGAAGCCAGTCGTCAAATTCGGACAGGTGTTCGAGGAGCTCGGTGCGCGCTTCGTGCTCGCGTTCGGCGGTGCTTTCGGGGATCGCGATCAGCGCCGAAGGCTGGCCCTCCCGGTAGCGCCACGCCCGTTCCGAAATCAGATCGCAACTGCCAATGATCCTGTCGCCCTCGCGGATCGGGATCTGGCGAAGCAACAGGGTGTGGCTGGCGTAGTCTTGAAGCGCGGCGATGACGTCCCTCAACCGCCCTCTCGGTTCGTCCATCCGGTTGACGAAGAGAATGCAAGGCGTCCCCGAGGCTTCGATGATCCTGAGATAGGGCGCGGCGAGCACAGCCTCCTCGGGTGCCGATGAAACGCACAATATGCAGGCGTCGCTGGCAAGAAGCGCGTGCTGCGCATGCGCCAACGCTTCGTTGGGTCCTGGCGCATCCAGGGCACACCACGCCTCGTTTCCGAAGGTGAACTCTGTGAGGTTCAATCCATAAGGGGAGCTGGATTTTCTCGGCGTCCCCTCCAGCGAGCCGAGCTTTTCCACGACTGTCGATTTTCCGGTCTGCGAAGGTCCAAGCACGGTAAAGCAGCGCATCGGCATTCCTCCAACTGCCAAACACAATCTTCAACCGTCATAGGATGCCCTGAACCGCCGCAAGGCGCCAGAGGTGTTCAGTTTTTCACGCTTTGACCTGATTGGCGGGCAACACCTTCCGATAAGTAATGCTCATCGAAACTCAATGATACTTGATTTGGATTACCCCGCATCGTCGTAACCAGCACAAAGGATAGGATTTGCTCAATATGCAGGCCGGCACGACGATAGACGGTTTGTTTTTGCTATAGCCATTCGGCGCCCCCATACGTCGTGAGCGGGCACATACTGGCCGATAAGCCTTAGTTCCGCGAGACTTTGGCTCCCATAAAGTTTGGGTTGACCACTTCCGACGACAAGGCAACACTCGCACCAGCAGCAAGCAGGGAGGAAAATCGATGGATGACCTAGATCGCTGGCGCCAGATGGCAAGCGCACCCAAGGACGGCAGCCGGATCCTGGTAACGATCCGGGCGTCCGAGCAGGGGCCGGCGGAGGTTGATCTCGCCTATTGGTCGCATGGCGATCAATTCGCTGGGGAAGGCTGGCGCGCGTCGGATTCCTCGCCGGGGCATATCATCGAATATGCCGAGCCGGAGTTGAAGTGTTGGATGCCGATGCCGTCCGCCAATCGCACCTCGATGCCTTCGCCCTGGGAGGGCGATGACGACGAGCAGCTCGATGGGTCGGGGATTTAGAGTTTTCGGCAAATGCATGCCGACAGGAATCCCCAAACAAAAGCCCCGCGGTTGTTGCCACCGCGGGGCTCCTTGATGCCCGACCAGGGAGAGGCGGTCAGGCGGCCTGGACTTTTTTCGTTGTGCGGGCCCATTCCGGCAGCCAGGCGCCGTGGGTGGCGAGCAGGTCGTCGACCAGCGACCAGATCTGGTCGAGGTCGAGTTCGGCGGCCGTGTGCGGGTCCATCATCGCGGCGTGGTAGATGTGCTCGCGATTTTCCGTCATCAGCGCCTGCACCGTCAGCTCCTGCACGTTGATATTGGTGCGGATCAGCGCGGTCAGCTGCGGCGGCAGGTCGCCGATGAAGGTCGGCTGGATGCCTGAGGCGTCGACCAGGCAGGGCACTTCGGCGGCGCAATTTTCCGGCAGCGAGGTGATGCAGCCATTGTTGCGGACATTGCCGTAGATGACGGAGGGTTCGCCGGTCCAGACCGAGTTGATGATCGAGGAGGCATATTCCTTCGACGGCGTCACCTCGATCTTGTCGGCGCTACGGTAGGCCTCCGCCTGGCCCTTCCAGCGCTCAATCTGCTCGATGCAGCGCTTCGGATATTCATCGAGCGGAATGCCGAATTTCTCGATCAGGTCGTCGCGGCCCTCCTTGATGAAATAAGGCGTGTATTCGGCGAAATGCTCCGAGCTTTCGGTGACGAAATAGCCGAGCCGCGTCAGCATCTCGTAGCGGACCTTGTTGGGGCAGCGAGGGTTCCAGCCGGGTTTCGGCGCCCTGCCCTCGCGATAGGCGCGCAAGAGATCGGGATAGAGGTTGCGGTAGGAGCCGTCGGCCTGGCGATGCTCGAATTTGAGATAGAAGGCCATGTGGTTGATGCCGGCGGCGCGGTAGCGGATTTCCTCATAGGGAATGTCGAGATCGTGGGCGAGCTCCATCGCCGTGCCCTGCACCGAATGGCAGAGGCCGACCTGGCGAATGCTCGGATATTTCTCGGCGATCGCCCAGGTGTTGATCGCCATCGGATTGACGTATTGCAGCATGATCGCTTGCGGGCAGACGGCGAGCATGTCCTCGCAGACCTTCCAGAGATGCGGCACGGTGCGCAAGCCGCGCATGATGCCGCCGACGCCGAGTGTGTCGGCGATCGTCTGGCGCAGGCCGTATTTCTTCGGCACTTCGAAATCGGTGACGGTGCAGGGCTCATAGCCGCCGATCTGGAAGGCGACGACGACGAAATCGGCGCCGGCGAGCGCCTTGCGCTGGTCGGAATAGGTCTCGGCCCTGGCCTTGACGCCGAGCGTCGAGATCAGCTTGTTGACGACGATGGCGCTTTCTTCCAGCCGCTGCGGGTTGAGGTCCATCAGGGCGATCGTGGCGCCGGAAAGCGCCGGACGCTGCAGAACGTCGCCGATGATGTTCTTCATGAAGACGGTGGAGCCTGCTCCGATGAACGTGATTTTGGGATTTGCAGCCATTATAACCTCCGGCATGCGGGTCAATCATGCTACCTCGAAAGCGGCCTTGACGAGCCGTTCGGTGTAGGCGGTCTTGGGATGGGATAAAACTTCGTTGACGGGACCTTCCTCGACAATCTTGCCATGCTGCATGACGATGACGCGGTGGCAGAGCGCCCTGACGACCTTGAGGTCGTGGGAGATGAAGAGGTAGCTCAAGCCCCGCTCATCCTGCAGCTTGCGCAGGAGTTCGATGATCTGGGCCTGGACCGAGAGGTCGAGGGCGGATGTCGGCTCGTCGAGCAGGATGAATTCCGGCTCCAGCGCGATGGCGCGGGCAATGGCGATGCGCTGGCGCTGGCCGCCGGAAAATTCATGCGGGAAACGCGAGAGGATATTGCCGGGCATGCCGGCTGATATCAGCGCCTCGCGCACGCGGTCCTGCCGCTCGGCCTTGGTGGCGCCCAGCCGGTTGACGACGAGGCCTTCCTCGATGATCTGGCCGATCGTCATGCGCGGGTTGAGCGATGAGAACGGATCCTGGAACACCACCTGCATGCGGGCGCGCAGCGGCCGCATCTCGGCGCGCGACAGCCCGTGGATCGGCTGGCGGTCGAAATGGATCTCGCCGGCCTGCGGCGTGTTCAGCCGCAGGATCGCCTGGCCGAAGGTGGTCTTGCCGGAGCCGGATTCGCCGACGAGGCCGAGCGTCTCGTGACGGCGCAACGTGAGGCTCAGGCTGTCGACGGCGACGAGCTCACGCATCTCCGGTTTCAGGAAAGTGCCGTGGCGCATCATGAAGCCGACGCGGACACCCTTGGCGTCGAGGATGATATCCGAACCCTCGGGCAGCGGATTGGCCTGGCCGCGCGGCTCGGAGGCGAGCAGGTGTTTGGTATAGGCGTGCTGCGGATTGGAAAACAGCGCTTCGGTGACATTGTGCTCGCGCACTTCGCCATGCTGCATCACATAGACGTAGTCGGAAAACTGGCGCACGACCGTCAGGTCGTGGGTGATGAGGATGACCGCCATTCCCAGTTCCTTCTGCAGGTTGCGGATCAGATTGAGGATCTGCGCCTGCACGGTGACGTCGAGCGCCGTCGTCGGCTCGTCAGCGATCAGCACGTCGGGATCGTTGGCGAGCGCCATGGCGATCATCACGCGCTGGCGCTGGCCGCCGGAAAGCTGATGCGGATATTGCTTCAGCCGCGCGGCCGGATCGGGGATCTGCACATGTTCGAGCAGTTCCAGCGCCCGCTTTTCCGCTTGCCCGCGGCTCATGCGCCGATGCACGCGGATCGCCTCGACGATCTGGCTGCCGATCGTATAGATCGGGTTCAGCGAGCTCATCGGCTCCTGGAAGATCATCGAGATGCGGTCGCCGCGCAGTTTGCGCCGCGCCCGCTCGGAGAATTTCAGGATATTGCTGCCGTCATAGGAGACCGTCGATTTGTCTGAAACGACGGCGCGCTTCGACAGCAGCCCCATCACCGTTCTTGCGGTCACCGATTTGCCGGAGCCGGATTCGCCGACGATGGCGATCGTCTCGCCGCGATAGAGCTGGAAGGAGACGTCCTTGACGGCTTCGACCATGCCGTCCTCGACCTTGAAATTCACCGCGACGTTGCGGGCGTCGATGATCGGCGTCTCCGAGCGGCCGTCATGATCGTGGCGGACGGGCGGGGCGAAGGAATTGATCAGGGAAAGAGCCATATCAATCTCCTCAGTAGGGGTCGACTGCGTCGCGCAGTCCATCGCCGAGCGCATTGAAGGCGAAGACGGTGACGAGCACGAAGCCGACGGGAGCGAGAATCCAGGGATAGGAGCCGATGACCGAATAGGTCGCCGTATCCTGCAGCATCAGCCCCCAGGAGATCAGCGGCGGCTTGACGGCAAAACCGAGGAAACCGAGGAAGGATTCCAAGAGCACGACGCTCGGTATGTGCAGCGTCACCGCAACGATGACGTGGCTCATCACGTTGGGGAAGATATGCTGGATGATGATGCGCCGGTCGGTGGCGCCGACGGCCATCGCCGCCCTGACATAGTCGATGCGGGCGAGCGCCAGGGTCTTGCCGCGCACCTCGCGTGACATCTGCGCCCAGCCGAGCGCCGACATGACGAAGATGACGAAGGCGAGGAAGACGTTGGTCGGCGCCGTCACCGGAATCAGCGAGGTCAAGGCGAGATAGAGCGGCAATTGCGGGAAGGCGAGCACCAGCTCGACGAAGCGCTGCAGCCAGACATCGAAGGTGCCGCCGAAATAGCCGGAGACCATGCCGACCGTCGTGCCGATCAGGGTGACGATGAAGACGACGGTCAGCGCGATCATCAGCGAGATGCGCGAGCCGATGATGGCGCGCGACAGCACGTCGCGGCCGAACTTGTCGGTGCCGAGGAAGTGCACCGGCTGGCCGTCGGTCGAGCCGAAGAAGTGGCGGTCGGCCGGGATCAGGCCGAACAGCTTGTATTCGGCGCCCTTGACGAAGAAGCCGAGCAGCCTGGGATTGTCGTAATCCATGCCGACGATCGGCTGGAAGGTGACCGGGTCGAGCTCCTCGCTATCCGACAGCGCATAGACGCGCGGCTGGAAGACGAAATTGCCGTCCTTGTCGTGGAAGCTCATCACCTGCGGCGGCGCGAAGCCGACATGGGTCGCCTTCGGATCCATCGGCGCGAAGAAATCGGCAAAGACCGCCATGAGGAGCAGCAGCCCGACCAGGATGAGCCCGGCCATGCCGGTCCAGGAGCGCCTGAGCCGGCGCCAGACAAGCGCCAGATAGCTCTCGCTGCCATGTGACGGCTTCTTCACCGCAAGTTCGGTGGTAGGCGGCGTTGCGGACGAGTCGAAAGCAAGCATCTCAGGCTCCTCCGTATTGACGGACGCGCGGATCGAGCAGAGCGAGCAGCATGTCGGCGATGATATTGCCGACGATCAGCGTTGCCGACAGCACCATCATGAAGGTGGCGGTGACATAGACGTCGCCGATCGCCATCGAGCCGACGATCGCCGGGCCGACGGTCGGCAGCGCGAAGATGATCGCCGTTTCGATCTCGCCGGTCAGCATGTAGGGCAGCACGACGCCCTGATACATGACGAGCGGATGCAGCGCGTTCGGCACCGCATGTCGCATCACCACGGCGCCGCCGGAAAGCCCCTTGGCCTTGGCCGTCTCGACATATTGGGCGTTCAGCGTGTCGAGCAGGTTGCCGCGCATGACGCGCATATTGTAGGCGAGCCCGCCGAAGGTGGCGATCGCCACGACCGGCCAGACATGGCTGAGGAGATCGACGAATTTCGCCCAGGACCAGGGCGCCCCGCCATATTGCGGTGAGAAGAAGCTGCCGATCTCCGTCACGTCGAACTGGAAGACCAGGAGATAGACGATGATCAGCGCCATCAGGAAGCGCGGCACCGTCATGCCGAGGAAGGAAATTCCCGAAAGCAGGCTGTCGATCCAGCTGTACTGGCGCGTCGCCGCCCAGATGCCGAAACCGATGCCGAGCACCGAGGCGAAGATGTGGCAGACGAGCGCCAGAAGCAGGGTCCGCGGCAGGCGTTCGCCGACGACGTCTGCGACCGGCTTGTTGTAGAACATGCTGTAGCCGAAATCGCCGCGGGTGACGATGCCGCCGATCCAGTTGACGTATTGCACGACCATCGGCTTGTCGAGGCCGTGCTCGACCCGGTAGGCCTGCGCCTGCGCCTCGGCCTGGGCATAGGAGGCGCCGCCCTGGTTGATCAGCTGGGAGCGGATGTAATCGGCGTAATCGCCGGGCGGAGCCTGGATGATCGCGAAAGTCACCACGCTCAGGATGAAGAGAACGGGGATCGCGGAGGCTATGCGCACGAGCAGGAATCGTAACATCAGACGGTTCGCTTCTCCTTGCCGCCAGTCGCTCCTCGTCAGCGCGGCCGGCTTGTTGGTCATATCAGGCCGCGCGCGGCACGCGCGGCCCGAATTTCACTTCAGCTGGGAGGGAGCTTTTCCCGCGCGTCGCCCACTCGGCGACGCGCTTTAGCTTCGTTACCAGGCGACCTCAATCAATTGATCGGGCCCTTGTCGCCGGGCTTGCCGGGCAGCTGCTCGGGGAACAGCTCGTATTTGCCCTGCTTGTCGGCGGCGACCCACAGGCGTTCGCGGATGACCGAGTCTTCGGCCCAGTTGAACATCATGATCGGCGTTCCCTGCGGCACATTCGAGAAGCGCTTGTTGACGATCAGCGCGCCCGGGTATTCCGTCAGACCGACCGTGTTGACGTGCTCGGTCGAGATCTTCTGATACTGCTTCATCAGATCGACACGCTCGTCATTGTTCTGGCTCGTCCTGAACTTGTTGACGACGTCAATGAGCTCCTTCTCGAACGGCATCAGATCGAGCTGGTCATCCTTGCCGGCGCGGTGATGCCAGCTGGTGCGCGGGCCGACCGGGGCAAGCTGCTCGGTATTCTGCACCACCGAAGACAGTTCCGTGGTGTTGCGCTGGATCAGCCAGTCGAAGCGGCCGGCATAATGCGCATCGTCACGCTTGGCGCCGTCGAGCGCATTGATGACGATCTTCAGCCCGAGCTTTTCCATCTGGCCGACGACACCTTCGGCGAGGCTCTTATCGGTCGTGTACTGATTGTTGATCAGCATGACGATTTCGACATCCTTGCCGCCGGCCGTGCCGACCGGGAAGTTGACGATGCCGTTGCCGTCCGTATCCTTGAGGCCAGCCTTGGCGAGTTCGGCCTTGGCGCCGTTGAGATCGAAGGGATAGTAGACGGTGGAGTTGCGGTCGTAGAAGCTGGTGCCGGAGGAAAGCCCGCCCGGATAGATCGCCGTGAACGGCCCCTTGACCAGCGAATCGCCGATCGCCTTGCGGTCGAGCGCCATGGTGACGGCCTTGCGGAAGTCCTCGTTGCGGTTCAGCTCGCGGATCGCCTGGCCGCGCTCATCCGGGTTGCCCCAGCCATTGGCGGAGAAGTTCATGCGCAGGTTATAGCCGATCAGGCGCGGCCCGAAGGCCAGGCGGGCCGGCGCGGTCTTTTCGGCGGCCCGCTTCAGCGAGGCGACGAAGTTTTCCGGCTGCTCCAGGTTCGAGAAGTCGGCGGAGCCCGCCACCGCCTGCACGTCGCGGTCGGCCCAGGTCGAGAGCTTGTAGTGCAGCTCGTTGAGATAAGGCAGCTGGTTGCCCTTCTCGTCGACCTTCCAGTAATAGGGGTTGCGGCGGAGCACGATGATATCGTCGGAGCGATATTCCACCGGCACCCAGCCGCCCATCACAGGCATGTTCATATATTCCGGCGGGAAGGCGTTCTTGAACTGGTCGTAGGTGTTCTTCGAGTATTTCGGATGCTGCGGCTTCAGGATATGCGACGGACCCGGGCAGAAGTTCGGGTAGGCCATCGTATAGAGATATTGTTTCGGGAAGGCCTCCTTGAAGGTCCATTCGACGGTGTGGTCGTCGATCTTCTTCAGCGTCGTGCCGACACCGAAGGCCTCCGGCGAAGCGCCGCCGCCGAGCGGCGAGACGTTCGGGTCGATGACCTCGTCCTCCCAGTAGAACATGATGTCATCGGCGGTGAACGGCGCGCCGTCCGACCACTTGGCGCCTTCGACCAGGTGCATGGTCAGCTTATGGCCGTCTTCGGACCAGTCCCAGCTCTTGGCCAGGTTCGGCAGCGGCTCGGTGTCCTGGGCCTTCACCTGGAACAGCGGCGCAGTGCGCGTCAGGCATTCGGACAGGCCGATATCGATGCCGCCCCAGCCCTGCGTCTGGCCGGCGCCGTAGTTCCAGCCTTCCGGCCGACCACCGATGACATGGCGCATCGTATCGCCGTAGACGCCGGTGCCGTCGGGCATGTTGCCCGTCTTGAAGACCAGCGGCTCCTTCGGCAGCCGGTCCTTGACCGGCGGCAGCTTGCCGGCGGAAACGAAATTCTTCGTGACCCAGTCGGGCTCGTGATAATCGGGCAGCGCCTTGAACTCCAGAATGGAGTCGCGCGCGACATAGTTGATCTTGCCTTCGGCCGGAAATTCCGGCGGCACTGGCGGCACGGTCGGTTCGGAAGCATGGGCATGCAGCGCCAAGACCGAAACGCCGAGCGCCAGTCCGGCCAGAATGCCTGCTTTGCGGAAATTCATCATCGTTTCTCCCTCTTGTTCCGGAGCGCGGGCGTCACCGGGCTCCTTTCTCCTCGAACGGCGTGAAAGCGGGTTGATGTCATGGATTTCCCTCCCGGAAACCCATGACGACCCATCCTTCACGAAAATCAGACGGCGTGTTTCAGCGCCGCCTTTTCCGCGCGCAGCTCTTCGATCGAGCGGACGTTGCGGCGTGCGGCCCCCGCCCAGTCGCGGGTCTGCACCTTCGATTTCGACAGCCGCTCCTTGGCGGCCGGCACGGCATCGGCATATTGCGGCAGCCAGCGCGCCTGGGCAACGACCATCTCGTCGACCATCTGCCAGACCTCCTCGGGCGTCGAGACGGCGCCGACCAGCGGATCGTGCAGCACGGCAAGCTTCAACAGATCGATGTCGCCGGAGATGGCCGCATGCACCGACATGCGCTGGACGTTGATCGAGGCGATGCAGGTCGCCGCGCAGGCTTCCGGCAGGGTGACGCCGGAGACCATATTGATACCGAAGCGGTCGACGAAGCCGGGCGATTCGATGATCGCATCGGCCGGCAGGTTGGTGATGACGCCGTTGTTCTTGACGTTGAAATGGCCGCGATAGACCCGGTTCGTCTCCAGCCCTTCCAGGATATGGCTCGCATGTTCGTTCGAGCGCTTGGCCGGATCGATCGGCTTGGAGGCGGATTCCAGGAATTGCGGGAATTCGGTCTCAAACCAGTTGCGCGTCTCGGTCGAGTGGCGGAGATAACCGCCGGTCTCGCCGTGGATCCAGTCGGACATGTCGATCCAGCGGGTGATCTCTTCCGGCCGCTTGCGGTACCAGGGCAGGTATTCCGAGAGGTGGCCGTTGCTCTCGGTGGAATAGACGCCGAAGCGCTTCAGCACGTCGATGCGCAGCTTCTCCTGCTGCGAATAAACGGGATGCGCCTCGAAAGCGGCGATGAGCTCGTCCTTGCCGATCTTGCGGCCGTTGAGGCGCAGGTCGATGAACCAGGTCTGGTGGTTGATGCCGGAGCAGACATAATCGAGTTCGCTGAGCGATTTCGCGCCGAGCACCTCGGCGATCTGTTCGGCGCCGTGCTGGACGCCGTGGCAGAGGCCGACCGTATCGACCTTGCCATATTCGATCGCCGCCCAGGTATTCATCGCCATCGGATTGGCATAGTTCAGGAATTTCGCGCCCGGCTCGGCAACCTCTCTTATATCCTTGCAGAAATCGAGAATGACAGGGATGTTGCGCTGGCCGTAGAGAATGCCGCCGGCGCAGATCGTATCGCCGACGCACTGGTCGATGCCGTATTTCAGCGGAATTCGGATGTCGTCGGCATAGGCCTCGAGCCCGCCGACACGCACGCAGCTGATGATGTAGCGGGCGCCTTCCAGCGCCTGGCGCCGGTCGGTCGTCGCCGTCACCTTGGTCGGCAGCCCGTTCGACTCGACGATGCGGTCGAGGATCGCCTTGATCATTTGGAGATTGTGTTCGCTGAGATCGGTCAGCGCGAATTCGACGTCGCGGAACTCCGGCACGCACAATATGTCGGTGAACAGCTTCTTGGTGAAACCGACGCTGCCTGCACCGATGATAGCGATTTTGAAACTCATGATCTTCACCTCGACCCAATGGAATGCTAGAGAAAAGACCGGTTATGGAGGATCAGGCCGCATGCGGCGCAAGCGGTTGAAAAAGCCGTAAAACCTGCCTGTTTTCCTCCCGGCCGCTTTTATCGGCCGTCGTCTCCTCTTTTCGTTGAGCGGGATTATGCCCGAATCCGGCAGGCCGACCAGAGAAGGATTATGCTTTCAGGGGTAATTTTGTGCTGCAGGATTTGATCGCCAACGGACAGTCGATGAGGACGGTTTCGCTGCCCCGCGGCCGCCAGCGTCTGCACGCCATGCCGACCAGCGCCGGCTATGAAGTGCGGGAGAACGAGACCTATGATTGGGACGGCCGAAAACGCGGGCAAACGCCGTTCACCGTGCTGCAGCACACGATCAGCGGCACCGGCCGGCTGCGCTACCAGAACCGCAACTATCGCCTCCACGGCGGCGATACTCTCTTGGTTCTCGTGCCGCACAATCACCGCTACTGGCTGGAGAAGGGCGAGCGCTGGGAATATTTCTGGATCTCGATGAATGGCGAGGAGACGCTGCGCATCCATCAGCTGGTGCTCTCCACCGCCGGCCCGGTGCTGAAGCTGCAGCCGGCCACCATCGATCATCTCGCCGATTGCAGCCTGCGTCTGGTCAAGGGCGCGACCTCGCCGGGGGCGGCCTCGGCTGTCGCCTATGAAGCGGCGATGGCGCTTTATGACGACGTCTTCGGCTCATCGGCCTTTGCCGCCGAACTCAGCCTGATGCAGCCGGTGATCGACCATATCAACGCCAATCTCGACAAGCCGCTGCCGGTCAATGAACTCGCCGCCATCGTCGGCCTCAGCCGCGCCCATTTCTCGCGCAGCTTCGCCGAAAGCGAAGGCGTGCCGCCGGCCGAATTCGTGCTGCAGCAGCGGCTGCAGCGCGCCGTCAAGCTGCTGACCAAGGCGGACTTCCTGCCGGTCAAGGAAGTCGCCATCATGTGCGGCTTTGAGGACGCCAATTATTTCTCGAAGGTCTTCCGCCGCGTCTACGGCACCAATCCCACCGAATTCCGCACGACCGGCATGTATGCCAGCATCGGCCGGCCGAAATAGCGCCGGCCGCCGCGCAGCCGGCCCTCAGGCGCGGACTTCGAACACCATGTTGAACGGTGTTTCGGTCGCCCGGCGGAAATGCTTGAAGCCGGCGTCGAGCGCGACCTTCCGCAACCTCATTTCCCCCGCCTGGGCGCCAAGCCCCAACCCCACCTCCTGGGAGAGCGATGCCGGCGTGCAGATCATCGTCGAGGCGCCGTAATAGACGCGCCCGACCGGATTGAGATTGTCCTTGAGATGATCATGGGCAAAGGGCTCGACGATGAGCCAGGTGCCGTTCGGCGCCAGCGTCTCCTTGACGTGCCGGCCGGCGCCGACCGGATCGCCCATGTCGTGCAGGCAATCGAACATGGCGACCATATCATAGTCGCGCCCCGGAAATTCGGCCGCCTTGCCCTGCTCGAAGGTGACGCGGTCGGCGACGCCAGCCTCTTTGGCGGCGGCCCTGGCTCTTTCGATCGACGGGCCGTGATAGTCGAAGCCGGTAAAATGCGAGGCGGGATAGGCCTGCGCCATCAGAATGGTCGAGGCGCCGTGACCACAGCCGACATCGGCGACATTGGCGCCTGCCTTCAGTTTCTCCTCCATGCCGGCGAGAGCAGGAATCCATTCGTTGACGAGATGGCTGTTGTAGCCCGGCCGGAAAAACCGCTCGGTGCCACGGAACAGGCAGGTGCTGTGTTCATGCCAGCCGAGACCCTTTCCGGTGCGGAAGGCTTCGGTGACCTTCGGCTCGTCCATCCACATGGATTGCACCACCTCGAAGGCGCCGACGAAGAAGGCCGGGCTGTTTTCCTCGGCAAAGACCATCGCCTGCTCCGCCGTTAGGCTGAAACGATCGGTCTTTTCATCGTAAACGATATAATCCGCAGCCGCCTGGGCGCTCAGCCATTCCCTGACATAGCGCTCCTTGATCCCGATCTTGGCGGCAAGCTGCTCAACGCTCACCGGCTTCCCATCCGCCATCGCCTTGAACAGCCCCACCTTGTCGCCAAGCACGACCAAGGCCCCTGACATGGCAGCGCCGACATCACCGACGAGGCGAGCGACAAGCGCATCGAGTTTCTGCATATCTGGCTCACGCATCGTTACCTCCCGGGCGCGATAAGGTAGCCCTAAATTAGACTTTAATGATATGCGGTCAATCGACCCTCGCTATCGCCCAATGAGGCTAGATATCAACGGCCGCAGCAATTTTATCGGCTTGCTTTCTTCGGGCGCGCTCACATCTTCATTGTGCTGTCCCAGGGCCAGATCAGAGTTCTCAATGCCAGGTGGATATTCATGCTGTCTCCAGCCCAGTGCCGTGCCGCGCGTGCTCTTATCGCCTGGTCCAAGCAGGATCTGTCCGCAGCCTCTGAGGTAGCCAAGGCGACGATAGCCGGTTTCGAGGCCGGAACGCTTTCCCCCGACGTGCGAACCCTGCGGCATATCAAGCGCGTCCTGGAAGACGCCGGCGTACTTTTCATCCCGGAGAATGGCGGCGGCGCCGGCGTTCGCTTGGCAAAACCGGCATCGGCTTCTATAGACACGAACGAGACCGAGACGGTTCAATATGAAGAATATCTCAAAAACGACGCCCCTCCCGGCGCTGGCGGCTGAATGACGAAGAAGCAGAAGTTTGAGCACTCCGAACTGGCCGGAGAATTCACCGACGACGGCATCACCGTGCTCGTCGATATCTTTCGAACCGCCGGCAGCAACGAGGACTGGACGATGGAAGTCGTCACCCAGTCGGAGGACCTGATCCGCTGGGACGAGCCCTTTGCGACCGACCGGGAGGCTTTCGACGAATTCCTGGCGGTGGTGGCGCGCGACGGCATCCGGTCCCTGCTCGAAGACGAAGAGCCTTCCGTGCATTGAGGGATAGCCCCGTGAAAAGCATCAATGATCTCGTCGCCTCAGCGAAAACCGTCTGCGACCGATACCGCGCCGGGCGGATGGAGCGCGAAACCGTGCGCGAATGGGTGCTCGGACTGGGCGCCTATCCATCGCCGCATGGCGACCGGGTGCGCGAAGCGGTCGAATGGTTCCGCCTGCATAACCGCGAGCCTGTGTCGGAAGACATCGTGCTCGCGGATATCGACCGGCTCAAGGCGATTTCAGCGCCGTGACGAGGAAGCGTTTTGCGATCCGGACTAGCGCAATTGCGCCGTTACTCGGCGGCGTAGGACCAATGACGATCATGAGCCTTAGGCATAATGCCCTTATCTCAGCTTCCATGCGAAGAGGCTTGGGGGTTTTGCAGCTTCGGTAAACGTGACACGCTTACCAGGCTGAGATGGCTCCCGGATCTCATGCGTGAAGCGCAACCAAGCGCGGCTAGGTTATTTTTGATTCGTGCCATAAGTAGAAGGAACAGCACGTGGCAGCATTTCCGGAAAAGGCAAAGGTCGTCATCATCGGGCTCGGCGGCATCGTCGGCGCCTCCATCGCGCATCATCTCGTCGAGCGCGGATGGGACGATATCGTCGGCATCGACAAGTCGGGCATACCGACCGATATCGGCTCGACGGCCCATGCCTCGGACTTCTGTTACACCACCAGCCACGACTATCTCTCGGTCTGGACCACGCAGTATTCGATCGATTTCTACGAGAAGATGGGCCACTACGCCCGCATCGGCGGCCTCGAAGTGGCCCGCACCGGCGACGATGCCTGGATGGAGGAAATCAAGCGCAAGCTGTCCTCGGCCCGCGCTTTCGGCACGCGCGCCCATTATGTCAGCCCTTCCGAGATCAAGGAGAAGTTCCCGCTGATCGAGGAAGATCAGGTAATGGGCGGCCTGTTCGATCCGGACGCCGGCCTCGTCATCCCGCGCTCGCAGACCGTCGCCGGCAAGCTGGTCGATGCCGCCGAAAAGGCCGGCAAGCTCAAGGTGTTCGGCAACACGCCGGCGAAATCGCTGATCGTCGAAGGCGGCCGCATCAAGGGTGTCGTCACCCATCGCGGCACGATCATGGCCGACCACGTCATCGTCTGCGCCGGCCTCTGGGGGCGCCTGATCGCGGAAATGGTCGGCGAAGACCTGCCGGTCATGCCGGTCGATCACCCGCTCACCTTCTTCGGCCCCTATAACGAGTTTGAAGGCACCGGCAAGGAAATCGGCTTCCCGCTGCTGCGCGACCAGGGCAACTCCGCCTATATGCGCGATACCGGCGACCCGGCGACGACCGAAGGCGGTCAGATCGAGTGGGGCTATTACGAAGCCACCAATCCGCGCATGTGCCATCCGCGCGAGCTTCTCGAAAAACACGAAGCGCGGCTTTCGCCCTCGCAGCGCGACCTCGAGATGGAGCAGATCATCGAGCCGCTCGAGCGCGCCATGGAACTGACGCCGATCCTCGGCGAACTCGGTTATAACGAAGGTCACTCCTTCAACGGCCTGCTGCAGGTTTCGGCCGCCGGCGGTCCATCCTGCGGTGAGAGCCAGAAGGTGCGCGGTCTCTGGTACTGCGTTGCCATCTGGGTCAAGGACGGCCCGGGCTACGGCAAGCTGATCGCCGACTGGATGACCGATGGCCGCACGGAAATCGATCACAACAGCATCGACTACGCCCGCTTCTATCCGCATCAGCTGACCGAAGAGTTCATCGAGGGCCGCTGCTACGAAGCCGCCCAGAAGATCTATTTCCCGGCCGTCCACACCCGCGAACCCTATCTATCCGGCCGCAACGCCAAGCGCTCGCCCTTCTACGAGCGCGAAAAGGAGCTGGGCGGCTACTTCATGGAACTCGGCGGCTGGGAGCGTGCACACGGCTACGCCGCCAACGAGCACCTGCTGGAGAAATACGGCGACCGCGTTCCCCTTCGCGAGAACGAATGGGACAGCCGGCATTTCTGGCGCGTCTCGAATGCCGAGCATCTGGCGATGAGCGAGGATTGCGGCATCGTCAATCTCAGCCACTTCCACATGGTCGATATCGAGGGACCTGACCATGTCGAGCTGATGGAATGGCTGTGCGCCGCCAAGATCGGCGGCGATGCCAATATCGGCAAGGGCGTTTACACCCACTTCCTCGACGACGAAGGCATGGTGCGCGCCGACTTCACCGTCTTCCGCATGGCCGACCGCTGCCGTCTCGTCAACGGCGCCGATGCCGGCCCGCGCGACCTGCACTATATGAGGCGCGTCGCCCAGGATCGCGGCCTTGATGTGACGATCACCGACGTCTCGGAGAAATACATCACCATCGGCATCTGGGGACCGAATGCCCGCGAGACGCTGAAGAAGGTCGTGGCCGATCCGGCCGGGCTCGATCAGGAAAACTTCGCCTTCGCGGCGATCAAGCCGATCGAAATCGCCGGCAAGACAGTCACCGCCTTCCGCATCTCCTATGTCGGCGAGCAGGGCTGGGAACTGCACATGAAGTACGAAGACGGCCTCGCCGTCTGGGATGCGCTGCGCTCGACCGGCGTGATGGCCTTCGGCGTCGAGACTTATGCAAACTCACGCCGCATGGAAAAGAGCCTGCGCCTGCAGAACGCCGACCTGCTGACCCAGTACAACCTGATCGAAGCCGATCTCGCCCGCCCGAAGGTCAAGGAAGCCGATTTCCGCGGCAAGGCAAAACATCTGGAATACAAGGCGCGCGAACACCAGCCGGCCATGCTCTGCACGCTTGTGATGACCGAGAATACCGACAAATCGGGCGTCAAGCGTTATCCCGTCGGCAACCTGCCGGTCGTCGATCCGGCCACCGGCGAGGTCCTGGTCGACGAGCTCGGCCGCCGCTCCTACACCACCTCGATCGCCTACGGCCCGACGGTCGGCAAGAACATTGCGCTCGCCTACCTGCCCTGGTCCTATTGCCAGGTCGGACGCAAGCTAAATGTCGAATACTTTGCCGAGACCTATCCGGTGGAAGTCGTCGGCGTCGGCTACAAGCCGATCTACGACCCGGAAAACCTGAAGCCGCGCACCTAAGCGCTGAAATCCTTGTGGCGCCCCATGCGGGCGCCACAGTCGTTCTACGCCTATGCTCTAAAGCGCGTCGCTTCCAATCTGATACATGCGACGTGCTTTCAGCCTTTTGTTGTTATGCATGTCGTTGTCCCGGAACCGGGCGACATGCATTAGTCACCATCGCCATTGTCGTTTTCGACGCCATCGTCAGATGCTCTGCTTGGAACGAAGCGTTTCGAGATCAGCCAGCAGCCGAGCGCCCAGAGCGCGCCCGCACACCATCCGGCGAAGACGTCGGTGGGATAGTGGACGCCGAGATAGATCCGGCTCAGACCGATGGTGACGGCGAGGAAAACGCCTGCCGCCATCACGAAAATCCGCGTCGAGCGGTAACGTTGCGTGCGTGCGACCAGCGCGCCGAGCGTCAGATAGGTCACCGCCGAGACCATCGCGTGGCCGGAGGGAAAGCTGAGGTCGCTGACTTCGACGAGATGCGGCACGATATCGGGCCGCGGCCGCGCAATGAGGAACTTCAGCGTCGTGCTCGCCAGCCATCCTGTCAGCACCGAGGAAAAGATGAAGAGCGCGATCGGCCAGCGCCGATCGAGCAGGAGATAGACGGTGATGAGAACCGTCAGCAGCGAGAGAACGGTGACACCGCCGAGACTGGTGATATCGTCGAAGGCATGCGTCAGCCAGCCAGGGCCGACCGGCACGGCAAGATCGTCCGCCCGGCGCAGCGCCAGCAGGATGGCCTCATCGAAGCGGAATGTCTCGCCGTCGAGAACCTCGCTCGTCAGCCGCTGCAGCAGGAACAGCCCGCCGGCGATGGATGCCATGGTGATCAAGGTCAGCGGCTCATATGCGCTGAGTCTCGCCAAAAATCCGCGTCGTTGAACCTCACTCATACCTGCCGTCGAACTCCCTTCTGATACGCCGATACCCGCCAGATCGGCAAGGCGAGCCGCAAATTCAAGACCTTGCAGCATTTGCAGGCATCCCGGTAGCAAAAGCTCAACCTTCTTTTGCTATGGCTGGAGCCGGTTGTCCTGGAGAGGTTTCGGCGATGAAAATTCTGACCGCGATGGTTCTGATGGCAGCCGTCCTGCCGCCGGTCGCCGCCTTCGCAGAGACCGAATGGATGGGCGGCGCGAGACAATGGTCGGTCGGCTTTGCCAATGAAAGCCCGCATCCTTATTGCCGGCTGCTGTGGAACAGCGAGATCGGCAAAACCATGGAATTCCGCCAGAGCGCCACCGAAACCTTCTGGCTGGTGACGAAAAACACTTGGGACATTCCGGCCGGCACCAAGACCGAGGTGACGCTGACCGATCGCGACGTGACGAAAGTGGTCGCCGCCGAATTCTTCGACAAGACCACGCTTCGCCTCTGGCCGATGGGCAGCAAGGGAAGCGCCGGCCTGAAAAAGATCATCAAGAATTCCTTTGCCGGAACGCCTGACGTACAGCTGACCTTTGCCGGCGACGAAGGCGACTGGACGCTGCCGCTCTCGCGGGTGGATCAGCTCTATCCCAACTTCGCTCAATGCCTCAAGCGCCTCGAGGCCGGCGAGCCGGCCAAGCAGGATTCGGCAACGAGTAAACCTTTCTGACGGCTCGCCTAGACAGCCGGCGGCGCTGTCTCGCGGATCAGGCTGCGCACCGCCTCGATATCGCCGTTCAGCGGCCGCTCGTCGCCATAATGCGAGATACGCTGCCGCACGATCTGATAGACGAGATCCGTGCCTGCCGCCCGCGGGGCGGTCGCCGCCAGGAAATCATGCGCCTGGGCAGCCGCCATCAGCTCGATCGCCAGGATATACTCGGCATTGTCGATGACGGCGTGCAGCTTGCCGGCGGCGGCTGTCGGATGGGCGAGGAAATCCTCCTGCAGGCCGGAGGTCAGGCCGCCGTCCAGGGCCGCGGGCGCGGCAAGCCGGCGGTTGTCATTGCTGAGCGCAGCGGCGGTATATTGAGCGATCATGAAGCCGGAATGGCTGCCTGCATCGCTCGCCAGAAACGGCGGCAGGCCGCTGACCAGCGGATTGACCAGCCGGTCCATGCGCCTTTCGCTGATCGCGCCGATCTGCGCCAGCGCGATGGCGAGGCTGTCGCCCGCCTGGCCGAGCGCCGGCGCCACGGCATGCGCCTCTGAGGAGACGATCGGATTTTCGGGCGTACCCGTGACGGCGGGATTGTCCGTCACCGAGGCAAGTTCCTGATCGGCGATGCGGGCGGAATTATCGAAGACATCGCGGGCGGCGCCATGAGCATGCGGCACCGAGCGCAGGCTCAGCGCATCCTGCGTGCGCCGGCCGAAGGCGGCAGCGACAAGGCCGCTGCCCTGGAGGCGGGCGCGCAGTGTGGCGCCGACTTTCTCGATGCCGGCAGACGGGCGCAGTGCCAGCACCGCCGCGTCGAAGGCGGCGATCTGGCAGCCTGCCGCCTCAAGCGTCAGCGCCGCGATGGCATCGGCCCAGTCGAGCAGCCGTTCGGAGCGCAAAAGCGCCGTGGCGGTAAGCCCCGTTGCACAGGCCGTGCCGTTGACGAGGCTCAAGCCCTCCTTGGCGCCGAGCACCAGCGGCTGCAGGCCGATCGCCGCCAGCGCCTCACGGCCGTTCACGCGCCGACCGGTGAGCGTGGCGCTGCCTTCGCCGATCAGCACCAGGGCCGTATGGGCATTGTGGGTGAGATAACCGGCCGAGCCTTTCGACGGCACATCGGGAATGCAATCTTGCTCCAGCAAAGCTGTGAGATGCTCGACGATCTCGCGCCGCACGCCGGAATGGCCATGGGCGAAATTGACGATCTGGGCGGCGATGATGGCGCGGACTTCGCGAGCGGCCAGCAGCGGCCCGACGCCGCAGGCGTGGCTGAGCACGATGCTGCGCGACAACTGACTCTGCGAGGCGCGGTCGACGACGGTATCGGCGAGCGCCCCGACGCCAGTGTTGACGCCATAGGCGCGCACGCCGGTCTCGACGATACGCTCGACAATGCGGCTTGCCTGCTCGACTCGCGCCCACGCGGCCGGCGACAGCGCGAGCGCCTCCCCTGCCCCGACGCGCGCGACGTCGCGCCAGGTCAGCACTTGATCGATGGTGATCGTCATTGGCCTGTTCCGAAATGGCCGATGAATTGGCGGAAGGCGGGTGTGGCGCCTGTTGTGAACATCTCGTCCGGCTTGCCGCTGCTTTCGATCAGCCCCTCGCGCATGAAGACGACGCGGTTCGAGACGTTGCGGGCAAAGCTCATCTCATGGGTGACGACGAGCATGGTCATGCCCTCCTCGGCAAGCGCCCGCATGACGCGCAGCACCTCGCCGACAAGCTCCGGATCGAGCGCCGAGGTCGGCTCGTCGAAAAGCATCACCTTCGGTCTCATCGCCAAAGCGCGGGCGATCGCGGCGCGCTGCTGCTGGCCGCCGGAGAGATGGGCGGGATAGGCGTGACGTTTGTCAGCGATGCCGACCTTTTCGAGCAGTGCTTCGGCCTCGGCGATGCAGTCTGCGCGCGGCCGCTTCAACACATGGATCGGCCCTTCGATGACGTTCTGCAGGATGGTCATGTGGGACCAGAGATTGAAGGACTGGAACACCATGCCGAGTTCGGAGCGGATATGATCGACCTGCTTCTGGCTCGCCGGCCTTGTCTTGCCGTTCTTGTGAACCATCTCGATGTGCTCGCCATCGACCCAGATCTCGCCGTCGCTCGCGGTTTCGAGCAGGTTGATGCAGCGCAGAAAGGTCGATTTGCCGGAGCCGGAGGCGCCGAGCAGCGAAATCACGTCGCCATCCTCAGCATCAAGGGAAATACCGCGCAGCACTTCGTGCGTGCCGAAGCTCTTGCGGATATTGCGGACTGAAAGTCGGGTTACGCCTGGCATGGTAGCTCCAATCAGGTCAAATCACCTACGCCTTCAACGGCTGCGGGGCCGCGCGGCGGTGTCGGGACAGCGAATATTCCAGCAGGGCCATGCCCTGCAGAATGATGAAGTTCAAAACGAGATAGATGATCGCGGCGCAGAGGAAGACTTCCATCGTGCGGTAGGTCTGCGAGATCAGCCGCTGGGCGACGCCGGTGACCTCCCAGACGGTGACGAGGCTGGCGAGCGCCGTCGACTTCATCATCAGCACGATCTCGGTGGAATAGGCCGGCAGTGCGTGGCGAAAGGCGATCGGCGCCAGGATGCGCCGCACCATCAGGAAGCCGGACATGCCGATCGAGCGCGCCGCCTCGATCTCCTTCGGCGAAACGGCGCGAATGCCGCCGCGGAAGATCTCCGCCGTGTAGCCGGCGGTGCAGAGCGCCAGCGACAGCACGGCGCAGACCATCGGCTCGCGCAGGAACGGCCAGAGGAAGGAATAGCGAATAACGCCGAACTGGCCGAGGCCGTAGAACACCAGGAACATCTGGATCAAGAGCGGCGAGCCGCGAAAGACGAAGATATAGCCCTTGGCGAAACCCGACAGATAGCGGTTGCCGCTGACCCGCATCGTGACGATGACGAGCGCCAGCAGGCCGCCGAAGAAGATCGACAGCGAAAACAGGATCAGCGTCGTCGGCACGGCTTTCAGCAGCGTGACCATGGTCGAGGCGAGAAAGGTGAAATCCATCATCGCCTCCTATGCCTGGCCCATGGCGGAGGCCGGCATGCTGCGATTGGCGCGGCGCTCCGCGCCGTTGAAGATGCGGTCGGAAAGGCTGGTCAGGATCAGGTAGAGGCAGCCACCGGCGATGAAGAACAGGAAATATTGCCGGGTCGAACCCGCCGCCACCTGGCTGGTGCGCATCAGCTCGGCAAGACCGGTGACCGAGATCAGCGCGGAATCCTTGAGGCTGAGCTGCCAGACATTGCCGAGGCCGGGAATGGCGAAGCGAAGCACCTGCGGGATGATGATGCGACGGAAGCGCATGCCGCGATGCATGCCGATCGCCGAAGCGGCTTCGAGCTCACCCTTGGAAATGGCGAGGAAAGCGCCGCGGAACACCTCCGCCTGATAGGCGCCGGAGATGATGCCGACGGCAAGCGCGCCGGCGGCAAAGGAAGGCAGGCCGAGAAAACCTTCGTAACCCATCGCCTTGCCGATCGAGGTGACGGCCGAGGAGCCGCCGAAATAGATGAGATAGATGATCAGCAGTTCCGGCACGCCGCGAAACACGGTCGTATAGACATTGCCGAGCGCAACGAAGAGGGGATTGCCGGAGAGCTTCGCACCCGCGACGATCGCGCCCAGCACCGCGCCGATCGCCAGCGCCGTCGCGGTAACGGCGAGCGTCATCAAGGCGGCGAAAATAAGCAACGCGCCCCATCCCGTCGAGCCGAAGCCAAGCAGTTCCAAACTCGCCATATCGTCCGTTCCCCGTCCGCGGCAGTGTTTTGTGGATTGACAATAACACGCAGTCCCCGGCGATAAAGCCGGAGACCGGTGTCTGCGGCCGAAGGGCCGAAACGCTTACTGCTGGGGGCTGACGTCCATCTTGAACCACTTCATCGAGAGGTTCTTGACCGTGCCGTCGGCAAGCGCCGACTTGATCGCCACGTTGAACTTGTCACGCAGCTCCGTATCGGCCTTGCGCAGTCCGAGACCTTCACCCTCGCCCCAGATCGGACCGGCGATCTCCGGACCGGTGAAGGCAAGCGCGCCGTTGGCGGCCTTGAAGGCATTGGCGAAATAGACGGCGTCATCGAAGCCGAGGTCGATGCGGCCGTTCTGCAGGTCGAGGTCACGGTCGGCGCCGGTCTTGTATTCGCGGATCTCGGCAATATCGCCGAAGTTGTCATAGACGAACTTGGCATAGACGGTCGCCGCCTGGATGCCGATCGACTTGCCCTTGAAGAGTTCCTTCAGCGCGTCGATCTCCTTCACGCCGGTCTGGCCGGGCGTCATCTTGATCGTGGCGCCGGTGCCGGCGGCATTGGCCAGCGGGCTGTCCTTGGCCGCGGCGAAGGCAGCGGGCGTGGCGGCATAGGGGATGGTGAAGTCGATGATCTGCTTGCGCTCTTCAGTGATCGACAGCGCATCCATGATGACGTCGAACTTGCCGGCATTGAGCGCCGGGATCATGCCGTCCCAGTCGGAGGCGACCAGCGTGCATTCGATCTTGGCGCGCTCGCACAGCACCTTGGCAAGCTCCGGCTCGAAGCCGCCGAGCGTGCCGTCGGCATTGGTGAGATTCCACGGCGCATAAGCGCCTTCGAGCGTGATGGTTGCCTTCGTCCAGTCCTTGGCAAAGGCGGGGGCGGCAACGGCGGAAAGAGCGGCAACGCCGCAAAACAGGATGGCGCTAAATTTCATTGATGAATTCTCCTCTGGAGTTGAAACAGACCTTGCGCACCGCCGATCTCCGCCGGCTTGCCCTTTCCGTCCTATTTTCGTTTCAAGGACCGATTGGGAGGTTGTATATGGTACCATATGAGAAAATTTGTGATATGCAAGAGGAAAGTCGATTATGTGGCAAATTGAATCCGTGCATAAGGAATAGGCAATGAAGCGGTCCGGCGAGATGAAGCGCGACCTGGCGGGAAATGACAGCACGCCGCTCTATGCCGGCGTCAAGCAGGTGATCCTCGATCGCATCCACAGCGGCGAATGGCCGCCGAAATACCGCGTGCCGTCGGAAAACGAGCTCGTCGTCGAGCTCGGCGTCAGCAAGATGACCGCCAACCGGGCGCTGCGCGAACTCGCCAATGAGGGCGAGCTCGTGCGCATCCAGGGCGTCGGCTCCTTCGTCGCCGAGCGCAAGGGCTATTCGGCGCTGTTCGAGGTGCGCAACATCGCCGAGGAAATCGCCGAACGCGGCCATATCCACGAGGCTGCCGTCGTCATTCTCGCCCGGGAACCCGCCTCTCCCGAGATTGCAGACGCCTTGGAGCTGGCAATCGGCGCCGCCGTTTTCCACTCGCTGATCGTGCACAGCGAAAACGGCGTTCCGGTGCAGATCGAGGACCGGTTCGTCCATCCGGAAGCCGCGCCCGAATATCTCGAGCAGGATTTCACGACGCTGACGCCGAACGCCTATCTGACGGCCGCCGCCCCGCTGAGCGGCTCCGAGCACGTCGTCGAGGCGGCGATGCCGCAGGCCTGGGAATGCAAGCTCCTGACCATTCTGAAGAGCGAACCCTGCCTGACGATCCGCCGGCGCACATGGTCGGCAAAACAGGTGGTTTCGACCGCTCGCCTCGTCTATCCCGGCTATCGCTACCGGCTCGAAGCGCGCAGCGGCAAGATGTTCGAAGACTAAAACACCCGATATCTTGTATATGGAACCTCGCCTATTGTGACGCCGGCGTGAACCGCGCCACCAGCGCATGACGATCGCCGGGATAGGTGAAGCGCACATGGGTCACCGGGCCGGCGCCGCTCCACGTGCGGCGCTCCACCACCAGGCAGGCGGCGTTGCGGGCGATGTCGAGGGCGGCGGCCACCTCGGCATTGGCGGAGACGGCGTGGATCCTGTGTTCGGCGGCGGTCCACGGCACTTGATTGAGCAGCCACGGCCCCGGCGCCACCGTCAGGAAATCGGCGTCGGCGGCCTCCGGCACGGTCGCAAGACTGATCAGCCGCTCCTCCAGGCAGAAGGGCCGTGCGCCGGCATTGTGGATGCAGACGATCTCGACGACCGAGGAAGCGACCGGCAGTTCCAGCCGGCGGCTATCTTCCGCCTTGGCCTTGCGGCTCGCCTTCTTCGCAACCGCATAGGAATAGGGCAGGTTCAGCGACTGCACCTCGGCCTTGATGTCGTGGATTTCGAGAACCGCCGATTGCGCCTGCGGCTGGGTGACGAAGCTGCCGGATTTCTTGCGGCGCTCGATCAGGCCGGCCTTGGCGAGCTGGGTCAGCACCTTGTTCACCGTCATCCGCGAGACGTCATACTGGGTGGCGAGATCGACCTCGAAGGGAATGCGGTGGCCCGGCGGCCATTCGCCCGAGACGATACGGCCCTCGATCTCGCCCAGGATGCGTTGGTGCAAGGTGGGATCCCTGCCTTGGTTCATCGCCACGTTCCGATTGGTCTCCCGATCTAGATCGAATGCTCCGTCGTGAAAAGCGCTTTTTCAGCCGGCCAGCAATTCGCCCATTGCCGCGAGGAACCGCCGGTCGATGGCCTCGCGCTTGAGATGACGGCCGCCTTCCACCTGCTTGCGGCCACGCGCCCAGACGCAATCGACGGAAACCCCGCCGGCAAACAGCCAGTGATCGAGAACCTGGTCGGCGGAGAGATAAGGAACGGCCGACGTATCAAGCGAAACGAGATCGGCGTGATGGCCGTCGGCGAGACCGGCCGGCGCCTTCAGTGCCGCGCCGCCGCCGGCAAGCGCCTGGTTGAACAGGCAAAGCGCCGTCGAACCGCCGGGTGCGGCAATGACGTTGCGGGCGCGCAGCGCCAGACGCTGCGAATATTCGAGCTGGCGTAGCTCCTCCGGCAGGGAGATCCGCACGTTGGAATCCGAACCGATGCCGTACCGCCCGCCTTCTTCGAGGAAAAGCGGCGCGGCAAAAGCCCCATCGCCGAGATTGGCTTCGGTGATCGGGCAGAGGCCGGCGATCGCGCCGCTTTTCGCCATCCGCCGCGTCTCGTCCTCGGTCATATGCGTCGCATGGATCAGGCACCAGCGCTCGTCCACAGGCATATGATCCAGCAGCCATTGCACGGGCCGCGCTCCCGACCAGGCGATGCAGTCCTCGACCTCCTTCACCTGCTCGGCGACATGGATATGGATCGGACCATCGCCCGCCATCGGCACGAGTGTCGCCAATTCCTCGGGCGTTGCGGCGCGCAGGCTGTGCGGCGCAAGGCCGAGCTCGGCGCCGTCGAGCCGGCCGGTCACGCCACGGCACCCCTCCATCAGCCTTTCGAAGCTCTCGAGCGAATTGATGAAGCGCCGCTGGCCGTCGAGCGGCTGAGCGCCGCCGAAACCGGAATGGGCATAGAAGACCGGCAGCAAGGTCAGGCCGATGCCGGTCTCCTGGCTCGCCGCACCGACACGTTCGGCAAGCTCGGCGATATTGGCATAGGCCGCGCCATCTCTGTCGTGATGGAGATAGTGGAATTCGCCGACGCGGGAAAAGCCTGCCTCCAGCATCTCCGCATAAAGCTTGGCCGCAACCGCCTCGACATGCTCCGGCGTCATCGCCAAAGCGAATTTGTACATGACGGTGCGCCAACTCCAGAAGCTGTCGTTGGCCGGACCGCGCACTTCGGCAAGCCCGGCCATCGCCCTTTGGAAGGCATGGCTGTGCAGATTGCCCATGGCCGGGACGATCATGGCATGGCGCTCATCGCCGGGTGCGGCGGCAACGCCGTGCTCGACCCGCGCGAGGCGCCCGGCTTCGAGCGTCAGCCGCACGTCCTTCCGCCAGCCTTGCGGCGTCAGCGCCGTGCCTGCGTGAAGTATGGTCATGGCCTTTTCTCCCCTTCTGCCGCGCCGCCGATCTTTCTTTTCCAGAAAAGCGCGCAAAATTTCTCTTGTCACCTGCCTATTATGTATATACATGTTTCGGCATAAGGAAAGGCGCAAAGCTGATGACCGGGAACAATTTTTCTGAAGGAACCCCATCCGCCGACGTCAGGCCGGTGCTTTGGCGCAACGCGCGGCTGGCGACGCTCGCGCCTGAGAGTCCGGGGCTTGGCATCGTCGAAAAGGGTGCCGTGCTCACCGAAAATGGCCGCATCGCCTTTGCCGGCGCCGAAAGTGAACTGCCGGCATCAGCCATCGAACGCTCCGAAATCGTCGATCTCGAAGGCCGCTGGATGACACCCGGCCTCGTCGACTGCCACACCCATATCGTCCACGGCGGCAATCGCGCCCGCGAGTTCGAGATGCGCCTTGAAGGCGCGACCTACGAGGAGATTGCGCGGGCCGGCGGCGGCATCGTCTCCTCCGTTCAGGCGACCAACGCGCTGTCGATCGAAGAACTTGTCGCCGAAGCACTGCCGCGGCTCGATACGCTGCTTGCCGAAGGCGTGACCACGGTCGAGATCAAATCCGGCTATGGCCTCAACCGGAGCGGCGAAGTGAAGATGCTGCAGAGCGCCCGCCTGCTCGGCCATATCAGGCCGGCTCGTGTCGCCACCAGCTATCTCGGCGCCCATGCGACGCCAGTGGAATATAAGGGCCGCAACGGCGACTATCTCGACGATGTCGTGCTGCCCGGTCTCGACGACATGTACAATCTCGGCCTTGCCGATGCCGTCGACGGCTTCTGCGAAGGCATCGCCTTTTCGACAGCCGAGATCGCCCGCGTCTTCGACAAGGCGAAAGCGCTCGGCCTGCCCGTCAAGCTGCATGCCGAACAGCTCTCCAATCTCGGCGGCGCCAAACTGGCGACCAGCTATGGCGCGCTTTCCTGCGATCATCTGGAATATCTCGACGATGACGGCGTTGCCGCGATGGCCGCTGCCGGCACCGTCGCCGTGCTGCTGCCCGGTGCCTTCTACGCCATTCACGAAAAGCAGAAGCCGCCGGTGGAGGCGCTGCGCCGGGCGGGCGTGCCGATCGCGATCGCCACCGATTGCAATCCCGGCACTTCGCCGCTCACCTCGATGCTGCTGACGATGAACATGTCGGCGACGCTGTTCGGCCTCACCGTCGAGGAATGCATCGCCGGCGCCACCCGCGAAGGCGCCCGCGCGCTTGGGCTGCTCAGGGAGACCGGAACGCTCGAAGCCGGCAAATCCGCCGATTTCGCCGTCTGGAATATCGAGAGCCTTGCCGAGCTCGTCTACCGCATCGGCTTCAACCCGCTTCATACACGTGTCTTCAAGGGCGAAAGGAACGGTCGATGACCATCACGCTCCACCCGGGCTCCGTCTCGCTCAGCGATCTAGAGACCATCTATTGGACCGGCGAGCCGGCAAGGCTCGATCCCGCCTTCGATGCCGGCATCGCCAAGGCCGCCGGCCGCATCGCCGAGATCGCCGCCGGCAATGCGCCGGTTTACGGCATCAATACCGGCTTCGGCAAACTCGCATCGATCAAGATCGACAGCGCCGATGTCGCTACGCTACAGCGCAATCTCATCCTGTCGCATTGCTGCGGCGTCGGTACGCCGCTGCCTGAAAATATCGTCCGGCTGATCATGGCGCTGAAGCTGGTTTCGCTCGGGCGCGGCGCCTCCGGCGTGCGGCTGGAACTGGTGCGGCTGATCGAAGCCATGCTGGATAAGGGCGTCATCCCGCTGATCCCGGAAAAGGGCTCGGTCGGTGCCTCCGGCGATCTCGCGCCGCTCGCCCATCTGGCGGCGGTGATGATGGGCGAGGCGGAAGCCTTCTTCGCCGGGGAACGCCTCCCGGGTGCGCGGGCCTTGGAAAAGGCCGGGCTCAAACCGGTCGTGCTCGCCGCCAAGGAGGGCCTGGCGCTGATCAACGGCACGCAGGCCTCGACGGCGCTGGCGCTCGCCGGCCTCTTCCGGGCCCACCGTGCTGCGCAATCCGCTTTGATTACCGGCGCCATGTCGACCGACGCGGCCATGGGGTCCTCCGCGCCGTTCCATGCCGACATTCACAGCTTGCGCGGCCATAAGGGCCAGATCGACACGGCATCAGCCCTGCGCGCCTTGCTCGAAAACTCCGTCATTCGCCAGAGCCATATCGAGGGCGACGAGCGCGTCCAGGATCCCTATTGCATCCGCTGCCAGCCGCAAGTCGACGGCGCCTGCCTCGACCTCCTGCGTTCCGTCGCCCGCACCCTCGAAATCGAGGCCAATGCCGTCACCGACAATCCGCTGGTGCTATCGGACAATTCCGTTGTGTCAGGCGGCAATTTCCACGCCGAACCCGTCGCATTCGCCGCCGACCAGATCGCGCTTGCCGTCTGCGAGATCGGCGCGATTTCGCAGCGCCGCATCGCGCTGCTGGTCGATCCCACGCTTTCTTACGGCCTTCCCGCCTTCCTCGCCAAGAAGCCGGGCCTGAATTCCGGCCTGATGATCGCGGAGGTGACTTCGGCGGCACTTATGTCGGAAAACAAGCAGATGTCGCACCCGGCCTCGGTCGATTCGACGCCGACCTCGGCCAACCAGGAAGACCATGTCTCGATGGCCTGCCACGGCGCCCGCCGCCTTCTGCAGATGACGGAAAACCTGTTTTCCATCATTGGCATCGAGGCGCTGACTGCCGCCCAAGGTGTCGAACTGCGCGCGCCGCTGTCGACCAGCCCTGAACTTTTGAAGGCAATCGCCGCGATCCGCGCCAAGGTGCCGAGCCTCGACGTCGATCGTTACATGGCAAACGACCTCGCCGCCGCCACCGAACTGGTGGCGACGGGGGCGCTGAATGCCTCGGTTTCGAGTGGCGTTCTGCCGGTTTTGGAGGGCTGAGATGATAGTGAACGAAAAAAACCCCTCCCCAACCCCTCCCCACAAGGGGGAGGGGCTTAACCTGCGGCCCTCGCAGCGGTCGTTCTTGAACACGGAGCGTAAGGCTGGCCTTAGCCCCTCCCCCTTGCGGGGAGGGGTTGGGGAGGGGTTATTGCCATGAGCACCCCTGTCTTCGAAATCCACCAGGGCACCTCGCCCGTCATCCTCGCTTTCCCCCATACCGGCACTGACGTCCCGCCCGAGATCTATGCCCGCCTCAACGATAACGGCCGGATCCTCGCCGATACCGACTGGCACATCCACCGGCTCTATGACGGGCTGCTCGATGACGCCACGACCGTGCGCGCCACCTTCCACCGCTACGTGATCGACGCCAACCGCGATCCGGCCGGCGTCAGCCTCTATCCCGGCCAGAACACCACCGGCCTCGTCCCCCAAACGGACTTCGACGGCCAGGCGATCTGGAAGGATGGGCAGGCGCCCGATGCTGCCGATATCGCCGCGCGGCTGCGGGACTTTCACGCGCCCTATCATGCGGCCCTTGCCGCCGAGATCGAGCGCGTCAGAGCAGTTCACGGCGTTGCCATCCTCTACGACTGCCACTCGATCCGCTCTCACATTCCCTTTCTCTTCGACGGCAAGCTGCCGGATTTCAACATCGGCACGGATATGGGCAAGACCTGCGACGGCGCCATCGAGCAGGCGACGCTGACCGTCACGCAAGCCGCGGAAGGTTATGACAGCGTGCTCAACGGTCGCTTCAAGGGCGGCTGGACGACCCGCCACTACGGCAAGCCGGAGACCGGCGTGCACGCGATCCAGATGGAGCTCGCGCAATCGACCCATCTCCAGACCGAAACACCACCCTTTGCCTATGACGCCGCCAAGGCGGACAGGCTTCGCGTCCATCTCAAAGACATTCTGGTGCGCATCGAGCAGATCGCACCCGGCCTGAAACGATAAGCTCACTCGACAGAGGAACCGTCATGAACAATCCACGCCACAACATCCGCGAAATCCGCGCGCCGCGCGGCAACGATCTCAATGCCAAGAGCTGGATGACCGAAGCGCCGCTGCGCATGCTGATGAACAATCTCGATCCCGATGTCGCGGAAAATCCGAACGAGCTCGTCGTCTATGGCGGCATCGGCCGCGCCGCCCGCACCTGGGATGATTTCGACCGGATCGTCGCGACGCTGAAGACGCTGACGGAAGAGGAAACGCTGCTGGTGCAATCCGGCAAGCCGGTCGGCGTCTTCCGCACCCACAAGGATGCGCCGCGGGTGCTGATCGCCAATTCAAATCTCGTGCCGCATTGGGCGACCTGGGATCATTTCAACGAGCTCGACAAGAAGGGCCTTGCCATGTACGGCCAGATGACGGCCGGCTCGTGGATCTATATCGGCACGCAGGGCATCGTCCAGGGTACTTACGAGACCTTCGTCGAGGCCGGCCGCCAGCACTACGGCGGCAATCTCAAGGGCAAATGGATCCTGACCGGCGGCCTCGGCGGCATGGGCGGCGCCCAGCCGCTCGCCGCCGTCATGGCCGGCGCCTGCTGCCTCGCCGTCGAGTGCAATCCCGATTCGATCGATTTCCGCCTGCGCACCCGCTATCTCGACGCCAGGGCCGAGACGCTCGACGAAGCGCTCGAGATGATCGACCGCTGGACCAAATCAGGTGAAGCCAAATCCGTCGGCCTGCTCGGCAATGCCGCCGAAATCCTGCCGGAAATGGTCCGCCGCGGCATCCGCCCCGATATCGTCACCGACCAGACCTCGGCGCACGACCCGATCAACGGCTACCTGCCGAATGGCTGGACGATGGCCGAGTGGAAGGCCAAGCGCGAGAGCGATCCGAAGGCGGTGGAAAAGGCGGCGCGCGCCTCGATGCGCGAACATGTCGAAGCGATGATCGCCTTCTGGAATGCCGGCATTCCGACCCTCGACTACGGCAACAACATCCGTCAGGTCGCCAAGGACGAAGGCCTTGAAAACGCCTTCGCCTTCCCGGGCTTTGTTCCGGCCTATATCCGCCCGCTGTTCTGCCGCGGCATTGGCCCGTTCCGCTGGGCGGCCCTATCGGGCAACCCGGAGGATATCTACAAGACCGACGCCAAGGTGAAGGAGCTGCTGCCCGACAACAAGCATCTGCACAACTGGCTCGATATGGCCAGGGAACGCATCGCCTTCCAGGGCCTGCCGGCGCGCATCTGCTGGGTTGGCCTCGGCGACCGCCACCGCCTGGCTCTGGCCTTCAATGAAATGGTCAAAAACGGCGAGCTTTCCGCCCCGATCGTCATCGGCCGCGATCACCTCGACTCCGGCTCCGTCGCTTCGCCGAACCGCGAGACCGAAGCGATGAAGGACGGCTCCGACGCCGTCTCCGACTGGCCGCTGTTGAACGCTTTGCTCAACACCGCCTCGGGCGCAACCTGGGTGTCGCTGCATCATGGCGGCGGCGTCGGCATGGGCTTCTCCCAGCATTCGGGCGTCGTCATCTGCGCCGATGGCACGGATGATGCGGCCAAGCGCCTCGAGCGGGTGCTCTGGAACGACCCGGCGACCGGCGTCATGCGCCACGCCGATGCCGGCTACGACATCGCGCTCGACTGCGCGAGGGACAAGGGCCTGCGCCTGCCCGGCATTCTCGGGAACTGAGCCTCGTGAGGATCCTGCTCGCTGCCGATCACAAGCGCATGCCGTGGAAAAACGGCGGCGGCGAAACGGTGGAGATTGCCGTTTCGCCGGAAGATGCCGGCCTTGCCGGCTTCGACTGGCGCGTCAGCATGGCGACTGTTGCAGCCGACGGGCCGTTCTCGATCTTTCCCGGCATCGACCGCACACTGGCGATCCTCGCCGGCAACGGCATGGAGCTCGACATCGAAGGCGGCGCGCCGGTGCTGCTGACGGTGGCGAGCGAACCGCTGGCCTTCCCGGCCGATATCCCGGTCACCGCCAAACTCCAGGATGGCGCGATCACCGATCTCAACGTCATGACCCGCCGCGACGGGCTCACGCACAGGCTGAGCCGAATCGACATCGACGGCGCCAAGCGCGTGCCGCTGCCGTCGCCGACGTGCCTATTGCTCTGCCATCGCGGCCGGCTGTCATTCCGGCGCGATGGAGAGGCCGGCGCGCTTGCGCCCGGTGATGCGCTGCTGATCGACGACGCGGCCGCAGCCACGCTGGAAACCGACGGCGAAGCGAGATGTTATCTCGTCGAGATTACCGCGAGCCGAGCTAGAACAGGATGATTTTAGGCCCGGTCGGCCTAAAATCTGAATCCTGTTCTACATTAAAGAGTTAGAGCATGATGTCGTCCGAAAACCGCTCACACTTTTCGGCATCATGCTCTAGACTAGCGCAAATAATTGAAAATGCGTGCCAATCGCGCAAGCATGCCGGCCTCGGCACCGAGCAATGCAATTTCGGGCCGTAGACGTCATTCCTGCTTTCGGTCTAAACTTTGCCCTTCTGATGCAGAAGAAGACCTAGACTGCCCGTGAGATCGAGGGCGGCAAGGGAGCAGGTGTGACGGATCCATACGATATTCTCGGCGTTGAACGCGATGCGGACGAGGCGCAGCTGAAGACTGCCTATCGGCGTCTTGCCAAAGTCGCCCATCCCGATTCGGGCGGCGATACCGATGCTTTCGACATTCTGCAGAAGGCCTATGCGCTGCTTCTCGATCCGGTCCGGCGCAAGGTCTATGACGATACCGGCTATGACGTCGAGTTCGCCGATGCGGCCGAGCTGCAGGCGCTTGTGATGATCGAGAAGCTGGTGACCGACGCCGTACTCGACGAGCGGGCACCGGGGAGTTTCGATCCGGTGGCGGTCATGCAGGAAAGCATCTCCGAGGAACTGCGCAAGGCGCGCTTCAGCAAGAGCGAGCTTGAGCGCCACGCGGCGCGCGTCGGCCTGCACCTGGAGCGGCTCGAAAAGCAGTCCGGCCGCGATGTGCTCGCCCATATGTTCCGCGCCCGCATAGAAGCGATTTCGAAGGCGGTCGCCGAAACCGAGGCGAAGATCAAGGCGGCCGAACGCGCCGCCGACATGCTGAGCGGCTATGTCTACGATCTCGATCCATCGCTGCTGCCGGAGGCTTCGGTCACCAATCTCGAATGGATCGAAACCTCCAGAAACCGCTCCACCGGCTGAGGCAGGACGTGCCTGACCTCAATAGGACAGCTTCGGATACCAGTCGGGTGCCCGGCCTTCGGGCGTACAATCGAGCACGGTCCAGAGTGGCATCAGATCGGGCGCGCCACGCGGATCCTCGCCGGGATCGGCCGTCACGCCGCCCATTTCCTGGCTCCAGAAGTGACGTATGGTCCCATCGCGTCGCGTGAACACGTTGAAGGCAGCATCATCGCCGCCGCCTCTGCCGATAGCGTGATAATCGCGGCTGTAATCGCCCGACGGATCGGAATAGAGCGGCAGGTGGTGCCAGCCGCGCTCCCTCTTGAAGGCAAGCAGCCTGCCGATCGGCGAAAGCGCGACGATTGCAAGGGCGGCGCGCTGCTGAATGTCGGGGACCTCGCCGTCCCAGGCCGACAGCAGCGAGGTGCACATCGGGCATGGACGCTCGCGCTCCGGCCCGAACATGTAGCTGTAGATGATCAGCGTGTCCTTGTCGGCGAAGAGCTCGGCGAAGGAGATCGGCCCGTCTGGGCCTTCGAAGCCGTAGTTCCTCTTTATCTCACCGCCCGGCGGCAGTGCCCGGCGCTGTCTCGCCACGCGCTCGATATGCCGGCGCAATTCGATCTCTTCGGCCAGCAGCGCGTCGCGGGCGATACGATATTCCTCGCTCTCGTTCGGGAAACGAACGCCATTCTTGGCCGCGAGTACGGCGGCGGGTACCAGCTGACTGCTATCCATGACAATCCTCCTGTCGTTGCCTGATGATGTGCCGACCGCAGGGGAATTGCAGCACATCGTTAGAATGACGATCGACTGACGCGAAAATCGACAGCGCGGCAAAAAATATCCCACTTCGGAATCCCGAAATTCCGCCGCTTCGGGATTCCGAAATTCGAGCGCGTTTGCTCGGTGTCGTCGCTCAGAAAAGTCCAACGATCTCAACGCCACAACCAATTTCGGGATTCCGAAGTGCTATATAGATTTTGGTGGGAGATCCTCAAGCTCGTCGCCGCCGATACCGGGGCCTCGAGATAGCCTCATCAGAAAGCAAAAAGGGCGCTCGACCCTTGCGGGGAGCGCCCTTATCCTGTCGGACGGCGAACGGCTCGACGACGTCGATACCGCACGCATCCGTTTTTCAGGCAGAGCCGCTATATGGACCCACTCTTTCGCCGTTTCAAGGGCTGTTTTGCATTTTAAAGGGCGACGCCGGTCACGGGATTGACCACCGGTCGTTGGCTTTTATCCCCTTCCCCAGGCGGCTGCACGGCAGGCGGCGCCATCGATTCAGCGTCAGCGGGTTCCGGCTTCTCAGGAACGACCTTGACATCCTTGGGACGGCGCTGCTCGGGCTTTACGTTTTCATCATTCGTCGACATTGTCTTCTCCTTTCCAGGGAAGAAGTCAGGGCCGTCGACATGGTTCCGGCGGGGGATGGAGGATTGCCGATGGCCGACGGGTTTCTGCTGCAGGGGCCGCAGGATGCGCACTATACGATTCTGCTTGCCCATGGCGCCGGCGCGCCGATGGATTCGACGTCGATGACAGCAGCAGCGGCGGCGCTTGCCGGCGTCGGCTTCCGCGTTGCCCGCTTCGAATTCGCCTATATGGCCGCCCGCCGTACGGGAATTCGCAAGCCGCCACGCGCCGAAACGCTCAATCCCGAATATGAGGCGGCGATTGCCGCGCTTAATGCCGAGGGGCCTCTGATCATCGGCGGAAAATCGATGGGCGGTCGAGTTGCCAGCATGGTCGCCGACGATCTCCATGACAGGGGAAAGATCGTCGGCCTCATCTGCCTCGGCTATCCCTTCCATCCGCCCGGGCAGCCGGAGAAGTTGCGCACCAGCCACCTCAAAAGGCTAGCGACACCGACGCTGATCTGCCAGGGAACGCGCGACGAATTCGGCACGCGCGACGAAGTGCCGGGATACGATCTCTCCAACCGGATCGAGATCCTCTGGCTCGAGGACGGCGATCACGATCTCAAGCCGCGCAAGAAGATCTCCGGCTTCTCCGCCGCCGATCACCTTGCCACGATGGCCAAGGCGGCGAAGGCATGGGCCGAACGGCTGCCGGTTTAGAGCAATCCAGCAAAAGTGCGTCGCGGTTTTGCGTCCGGAATTGCGTGGAAACAAAGAAATAGAGCATTTTCGTGATTCGGAGAAAAACGGAAATGCTCTAGACTCCGGTTTTCGGCCGTCGCCGTCGCGTTGAAAGCTTCCGGACATCGATGCGCCGGTCGGCGGCGAAAACGGTGATTTCGAAATGATCGGCCTGCACCACCTCGCGGATGTTCTTCGGCCGATGCGCCGCGACGTTCACCCCGCCCCTCAGCCGCACGCTGTCATAAACTATGCCGGCGCCGCCGCTCGCGCGCACCTGTTCGCCCAGGATCTGCGACGCTGAATAGCTGGCACCATCATAGACATCCGGCCGCCGCGCCTGTTCGCCGCGAATGTCGAGATAGTCGCCGATCAGGTTGGCGGCATAGCATCGGTAAGTGCGCGCCATCGTCGCCACCCCACGCGCCACGGCCTCGCGCCGGAGATGATGGCCGACCTCGGCGGCGGCTGTCTTCAAGTTGTCGGCGGCATACCAGGCGCCGAGATCGGGGCCGTTGAAACGCATTCCGCCGGGTGCGACATGCAGGAATGCCGCCATCACGATGCTGGCATTGGGTGTGCCGTAGACCCACTCGCTTTCGGGAAGCCGCCGGATGCGGTCGGCGACCAGCCGGTCATTGGTCCAGCCGACGAGGTCCATCACGGCTTCGAGATCGGCCGCCCTCGCCACCGTGTCGAAGAGACCGATCGGTGGAAATTGCGACGGGATCAGCCGGTAGGACGGATGCGGCGCCTCGGCAAAACGGTCGCTCACCGGAAGACGATGTCCGTGTCTTCGTAAGGCGTGAAGGCCTCGTCGAGCCTGTTCGGCGGCATGTAGAGGCCGCCGCGGGCGCCATCGAGGAACCGGCGCACGGTCATCAACCCGTCCTGGGTTCCGTTGGTGACGATGTCGAGCGGCGGATGGCCGCCGAAAACCGGGGCGTGATGTGGCATGCGCAGCCAGGCGACGCCGGCGCGCTCATCGGAAAACAGCACGCCGAGCGCCTGATGGATGCCGAACACGGCGGAGATCCGGGTCAGCGTATCGACATCGAGCGTGAAGGCCCCGTGCTCGCGCGCCTGCTTGGCCCAGCTGTGATAGGTCGAGCGGGAGGGGTAGCCGAGCACGAGCAGCCGCTGTTCTTCGTTCAAGCCCCAGAGATCGGCGATCGCCAGAAAGGTCCGCAAAGCCGGCGGGCTCAGCCGCCGTCGGTTTGCCGGCGCAAACCGCTCCGTTTCCAGCCGTTCCGCCTCCTGCTCCCTGCGTCGTGCCTGCTGCATCATGCTCTCCTGTCCTGAACTAGATTTAGTCCAAATCTGGGCGTCCGGCAAGCAAATTTGAAGAGGGAAAGTTCAGGAAAGCTCCCGCGCCGCCTCGCGGATCGTCTGCATCAGGATCGATTGCAGTGCCGACGGCACGGCATCGGCGCGCATCGTCAGCCCGACCGGTCCCTTGGTCTCGCCGGTATCGACCGGCAGAAGCGCCAGCCGCCCGTCGGCGACATCGCCGGCCACCACGCCGTTGGAAATGATCCAGATCGCGTCGCTTGACCTGAGGAAAGCGCGACCGAAGGCATCCGACACCGTCTCGATCTGGTTCGGCAGGCTGGAAACGCCGTTGGCGATGAGGAAATTTTCGACAACTGGCCGGATGATCGAACCGCGCGTCGGCATCAGCACCGTATAATCCGCGAAGGCTGAGAACAGCGACTGCCGGCCGTCAAGCAGCGGATGGCCGGCGCGCACGGCAAACACCACCTGTTCTGAATAAAGATGCTCGAAGGAAAAGCCGGCCATCTTTTCGGCGCCGGCCAGGCGCCCGACGACCAGATCGAGGTCACCGACGCGAAGCTCTTCCAACAGCACCGCGTTCTCCCCGGTGACGATCTTCACCCGGCTCCACGTCTTCTCCTGAAGAAAGAGCTCCATCGCCCGCGGCATGATGCGCGACGAGACCGTCGGTAGGGCGCCGATGCGGATCGGCGGCGCGTCGGCGAACTGTTCCTGCGAGACCGAATCGAGACCCTGGCGCAGCGCTGTCAGCGCCGCCCCGGCATGGCGCAGGAAAACCTCGCCGTAGCGGGTGATCTTGATGCCGCGGCCGTCGCGCTCGAAGACATCGACACCCAGCACCTGCTCCAGTTCACGGATCGTCTTCGTCACCGCCGGCTGGCTCACATGCAGTAATTCGGCCGCCTTCATCACGCTCTTCTGCCGCGCCACCTCGACAAAAGTCTGCAAATGGCGAAACTTGATGCGGCTGTCGATCATTGCTCGCATAACTCCATGGTTATCGAAAAGCCAGAAAATATCATTTTACTTAACCGGATCAACCCGTCAGTTTTATCAATAGGAGTATGTACTGTTGGATGGGCGCCATGCGGCGGGCGAGCTTGGCGAAAAGCCAAACCCCAGCCGAGGATCCATGCCGTGGCTGCTGCCGCGTGGATGCTCGGGTCAAGCCCGAGCATGACGGAGGATGGGTAGGCGCACGGAGCCATTCGCGGCGCCGAGATTGAGGGAGACAGTGCGGCATATGCCCTCGCGCCCCGACTGCGGGGGCGGAGGGACGGGTCGAGACGCGTGGCTCGATCCGGCAAGCTAGGATTAGGGGCGGCCAATCCCACTCTCCGTCATCCTCGGGCTTGACCCGAGGATCCATGCCGCGGCTGTTGGTGGGTGCGTGGTGGATGCTCGGCTCAAGGCCGAGCATGACGGCGAGTGGAGAGACGGGCGCGGCCATTCGCAGCGTGGGGTGTCAGTGTCGAAAACGCCCTTCGCCGGCGAAACCAAACAATGCCGCCCCGGCTGATTTGAGGAGAGTGACGTGCAATTCGCCCGCATAAACGACGTGACGATGCATTATCAGGTCATCGGCGCGCCTGCCGACCGGCCGGTGATCGTCTTCATCAATTCGCTCGGAACTGATTTCCGCATCTGGCGCGACGTCGTGGTGCGGCTTGCCGGGGACTTCGCCATCATTCTTTACGACAAGCGCGGCCACGGCCTGTCCGATGTTGGCCAGCTCCCCGCGTCGATCGAGGACCATGCGACCGATCTCGCCGGCCTGCTCGATCTGCTCTCGGTGAAGGACGCCGTCATTTGCGGCCTCTCCGTCGGCGGCCTCATTGCCCAGTCGCTCTATCAGCGCCGGCCGGATCTCGTGCGCGCCCTCATCCTCAGCGACACCGCCCCTAAGATCGGTACAGCGGAAAGCTGGAATGCCCGCATCGCCGCGGTTGAGAAAGACGGCATCGGCAGCATCGTCGACACCATCATGGAGCGCTGGTTCACGCCCGCCTTCCGCCGGCCGGAAAACACCGCTTATGCAGGCTATTGCAACATGCTGACGCGCCAGCCGGTCGAAGGTTATATCGCCGCCTGCGAAGCGATCCGCGATGCCGATTTCACCGAGGCGGCCAAGAGGATCGCGGTCCCGACCATCTGCGTCGTCGGCGACCAGGACGGCTCGACGCCGCCCGATCTCGTGTTTGCGACCGCCAAGCTGATCCCGGGCGCCCGTTACGAGGTCATCCCGGACTGCGCCCATATCCCCTGCGTCGAGCAGCCGGAAGCGCTGACGGCGATCATCCGCGCCTTCCTCACATCGATTTCGCCTGGAGAAAGCAGCCCATGAACGAGACCCCCTCCGATCGCTACCGGCAGGGCATGGCGACCCGCCGTGCCGTGCTCGGCGATGCCCATGTCGACCGTGCCGCCGCGACCGCCACGGAGTTCGACCGCCCCTTTCAGGAGCTGATCACCGAAGCGGCCTGGGGTCATGTCTGGTCACGGCCTGTCCTGAGCAAGCGCGAGCGCTCGATCGTCACCATCGCGCTGCTGGCGGCGCTCGGCCAGGATGACGAGGTCGCCATGCATGTGCGCGCCACCGCCAATACCGGGGCGACCCGCGAGGATATCTGCGAGGCGCTCCTGCATGTGGCGATCTATGCCGGCGTTCCCGCCGCCAACCATGCGATCAAGATCGCCAAGCAGACCTTTGCACACATGGACGCCGAAAAGGCGGCCTGAGGGGGAACCATGTCCGAATTGGTCAATCGCAAGCCGGAGACCGGCGCCTTCTTCGCCCGCGACCGCGCCTGGCATGCGCCGGCGCTGACGCCCGGCTACAAGACGTCGGTGCTGCGCGCGCCGCAGCGCGCCCTGCTGTCGCTCGACGGCACGATCTCCGAAACCACCGGTCCGGTCTTCGGCCATTCGATGATCGGCGAGCTCGACAACGACCTGATCCTGAATTATGCGCGGCCCGGCGAAAGCGCCATCGGCGAACGCATCATCGTCCACGGCCGCGTGCTCGACGAGCGGGCAAAGCCGGTTGCCGGCGCCCTGGTCGAGTTTTGGCAGGCCAATGCCGGCGGGCGCTATCGCCACAAGAAGGAAAGCTATCTGGCGGCGATCGACCCAAATTTCGGCGGCTGCGGCCGCGCCATCACCGATGAGGAAGGCCGCTACCACTTCCGCACAGTGCGGCCCGGCGCCTATCCCTGGCCGAACGGCGTCAACGACTGGCGCCCCGCCCATATCCATTTCTCGATCTTCGGCCACGGCTTTGCCCAGCGGCTGATCACCCAGATGTATTTCGAGGGTGATCCGATGATCTGGAAATGTCCGATCGTCGGCACCATCCCGGACAAGGCGGCGATCGAGCAGCTGATCGCACCGCTCGACTGGGGCAATACCATTCCAATGGATTCACGCGCCTATAAATTCGATATCGTGCTGCGCGGCCGCCGCTCGACGATGTTCGAAAACAGGCTGGAGGGCAATTGATGCAGCAGCTCGGCTATCTCAAGGAAACCCCGTCGCAAACGGCGGGTCCCTACGTCCATATCGGCCTGACGCCGAATTTCTGCGACATAACGGGCGTTTACGACAGCGATCTCGGCGTGGCGATGGTCAACGAGGAGACGCTCGGCGAACGCATCACCGTCACCGGCCGCATCTTCGACGGCGCCGGCGCTCTGGTGCGCGACGCCGTCGTCGAGATCTGGCAGGCCGACAGCGCCGGCCTCTACAACAGCCCCTCGGAAATGCGCGGCGCCGCCGATCCGAATTTCACTGGCTGGGGCCGCTGCCCGACCCGCGCCGAGGACGGCGTCTACAGCTTCGAGACCATCAAGCCCGGCCGCGTCCCCTTCAAGGACGGCCGCAGACAAGCCCCGCACATCACCGTCTGGATCGTCGCCCGCGGCATCAATATCGGCCTGCAGACGCGCATGTATTTCCCGGAGGAGACAGAGGCCAATGCCGCCGATCCGCTGCTGTCGCGCATCGAACATCGCGAACGCGTCGCAACCATGATCGCCACCCGCGACGGAGCGACGTGTCATTTTGACATCCGTTTGCAGGGTCCTGATGAAACGGTGTTTTTGGATATTTGAAAGGCTCGCGAATTGCTTATCCATGAGGTTCAGTGCAGGTAGCCCCCGCATCCTATCCTCTCCTCGTGGGAGAGGGGAACAGTGCCCCAAATCCCTTCTCCCCTCGGGGGTCCGAAGGACGGCAGCCGGATGAGGGGGCCACAGCCACAAAGAGCAGACCATGACCGCATCGCCCTTCGACCATCCCTTCCTCTCCGGCCTCGTCGGCGACGATGAAATCGCGCCTTACTTCTCCGCCGAGGCCGATATTCGCGCCATGCTTTCCTTCGAGGCCGCGCTCGCCAAAGCCGAAGCCGCACACGGCGTCCTGCCCGGCGAAGCGGCAAGAAGGATCGCCGAAGCCTGCGCCGGCTTTTCTCCTGATCTCGCCAGTCTTCGCGCGGCAACGGCGCGCGATGGCGTCGTCGTCCCCGACCTCGTCAAGCAACTGCGCGCCGCTGTCGGCGAGGAAGCGGGCAAGAGCCTGCATCTCGGCGCCACCAGCCAGGATGTGATCGACACTAGTCTGATGATCCGGCTAAAGGCGGTGGTTTTCCTGTTTGCCGGCCGGCTTTCCGCTATCGTCTCCGGCCTCGATGCACTGGAGCACCGGTTCGGCGGCAATAGGCTGATGGGGCACACCCGCATGCAGGCGGCGATCCCGATCACCGTCGCCGACCGTCTTGCTGCCTGGCGCGCGCCGCTGACGACCTATCGCGACCGCCTGACCGAGCACGGTTTTCCCATTCAGTTCGGCGGCGCGGCCGGCACACTCGACAAGCTCGGACCGCAGGCCGCAGCCGTGCGCGCCTCGCTCGCCCAGGAGCTCGGCCTCACCGACGTCGCGCAATGGCAGAGTGCCCGCCTTGTGATCGCCGATATATCCGGCCTGTTTGCCTCGATCTCGGGCAGCCTCGGCAAGATCGGCCAGGATATCGCCCTGCTCGCCCAAGCAGGTGATGAGATCGAAATGGCAAGCGGCGGCACCTCCTCGGCCATGGCGCACAAACAGAACCCAGTCGCCGCCGAAGTCCTGGTCTCACTTGCCCGCTTCAACGCCACAGCGCTGTCCGGCATCCACCAGTCCCTTGTCCACGAACAGGACCGCTCTGGTGCGGCCTGGACGCTTGAATGGCTGCTGCTGCCGCAAATGGCCATGGCAACGGCTGCCAGCCTGAGGCTGGCAGGAGAATTGGCCGGCAATATCAAGCGTCTGGGAAGCGCCTGAGCCTGTTGCAACGTCAGAGACAACGGCGCGGGAGCGCGGCAATTGTTTTTTCGATCGCGCGCAACCATCTAATAGGCATGACTTGCGGAAAACGCCCGCCTCGAGCAGCCCATTTACCGAAAACCAACCATACTGGGTTGCTTTCCGACGCGAAAGCCGATTGCTTAGGAAAATCTACTCCTTCTTCCGCTAGCGGTTAGGAGAATGAAAGGGGGCGCAGGCAACCCGTGGAATTCTGCTGCTTCGCATCGGGATAAACTATGAGTACGATGGCGAAGCGGGAAGGCCGGTTTGAAAAACGATGACGACAGAACAGTTTCAGATAAAATTTTGGGGCGTCCGCGGCAGCATTCCCGTATCGGGCCCCGAATTCGACCGCTACGGCGGCAACACATCCTGCATCGAAATTCGCTGCGGAAACCATCGGATGCTTTTTGACGCAGGCTCCGGCCTACGCGAGGCCGGGCTGTCGTTGCTCGCCGACGGCGTCAGCGACGTCGATCTCTTCTTCAGCCACTGCCATTACGACCACATCATCGGCCTGCCCTTCTTCAAGGCGATCTACTATCCCTCGATCAACGTCAACATCTGGTCGGGCCATCTCGACGGCAAGATGAGCACTCGGGAAATGGTCGAGCAGTTCATCAGCCCGCCTTGGTTCCCCGTCAAGACCGACATCTGCCAGGCGACGATGAATTTCCGCGATTTCCATGCCGGTCAGGTTCTGACCCCGCGTGAGGGCATCGAAATCAGGACCTTCACGCTGAACCATCCGGGCGGCGCCATCGGTTACCGCATCGAATGGCAGGGCCGTTCGATCGCTCTGATCTACGACATCGAGCACAATCCCGGCAGCTATGATCCCGTCTCGCTGGAAATGATGCAGGGCGCCGATCTGGTCGTCTACGACTGCACCTACAATGAAGACGAGATGCAGCGTTTCAAGGGCTTCGGTCATTCGACCTGGCAACACGGCACCGAGCTTGCGAAAATGGCCGGCGCCAAGCGCTTCGCGCTGTTTCATCACGCCCCCTCCCGCACGGACGAGCAGCTGGCGCAGATGGAAGCGCAGGCCGAGGCCGCCTTCCCCGGTGCCTTTGCCGCGCGCGACAATCAGACCGTGGTGATCTGACCCGCTCCGTTCTCGGCGCCACCTCGGCCTGTCGCAGCCCGTACGTCTGCGCTTTCCCGACGGAACAGTAGCCGGGCCCGACCGTTTCCCCGGCAGCGCAAGATCGATGAAGCGGGGATCAGCCATGACTGTGTTGTCAGGACAATGCCTTTGCGGGCAGGTGCAGCTTTCTGTTCGCGGCGAACCCTTGCGCGTCGGCATTTGCCATTGCACCGATTGCAGGAAGGAGAGCGGCTCGGCCTTCACCTTCTATGGAATCTGGCCGGCCGGCCAGTTCGAATATTCCGGAGAAACCGGCGAGTTCCACGGCCGGCGTTTTTGCACCGGCTGCGGCTCGCGGCTGTTTTCCGCCGATGTGGAAGAGGCGGAAATCAAACTCGGCATCCTGTCCGAAGCCCCGACACCGCTTGTGCCGCGTTATGAACTCTGGATCAAGCGCCGCGAACCATGGCTGCGGCCGGTCGAGGGCGCAGAGCAGCACGAGGAAGATCGCTGGTGAACGGCCCCATCGAAAACCCTCCCGTCGCCGCGCTCGTCCGGCATCGCCGCATCACCGTTGCCGGCATCGAGACTTTCTATCGCGAGGCCGGTCCGCCGGACGCGCCTGTCCTGCTGCTGCCGCACGGCTATCCCTGCTCGTCCTATGAATTTCGCAATCTGATGCCGCGCCTTGCCGATCGCTGGCGTCTGATCGCTCCGGATTTCCCGGGCGCAGGCTACAGCGGCACCCCTGATGATTTCGACTACAGTTTCGATGGTTACGCCGCTTGGCTGGAGTCCTTCGTCGGTGCGGTCGATGTCGGCCGCTTCGCCCTCTACGTCCATGATTTCGGCTCGCCGATCGGTGCGCGGCTGGCGATCAGAGCGCCGCGGCGCGTCGTAGCGCTCATCATTCAGAACGGCGACATTCCCTACGAGGATGCGCTCGGGCCGAAATATGCCGATATCGAGGCGACGTGGAGCCTACCGCCCGCAGAGATGAGGAAGGTGCTGGCGGAAGCGATCAGCGAGAAGACATTCAAGGAGGAATTCCTCAACGACCTGCCACCGCCTCTTGCCGATGCCATCCCGCCGGACCTCTGGACGCTGCACTGGTCATTGATGACGCCGCAGCGCAAGCAAATCGCCATCGATCTGATCGCCGGCCTCAGGGAAAACCGCGCCTGGTTTCCCGAGCACCGCAAATATCTCAGGGACTTCCAGCCGCCGACCCTGATCGTCTGGGGGCCGAACGACCATTACATGCCGGAAAAGTCGGCACGCGCCTATCTCCGCGATCTGCCGGACGCCGAACTGCATCTGCTCGGCGGCGGCCACTGGCTGCTCGAGACCCACCTCGACGAGGTCGCCGCCCTCATGCGGGACTTTCTCGGACGGGTTCACGCCGCCTGATTACACTTCTAGAAGTGCATGCGCCGGCGACCAGCGGACGGCGGGGTGTCGGCCTGTCTGCTCGAATAGCGCCGACAGGAAATCCCAGGCGGCGGCGTCATGCACGAGATGATGGGTGAGAATACCGATAGGCTCGTCGCTGCCGGCAAACCGGTCGCCAAGCTCGGCCACCAGTTCGGCAACCAGTTCCTCTTCGCTGCGGCCACCGCGTGTGCCATGCCAGTCGATAATGTCGACATGGGTGTTGAGAAGCGGCATCGGCCCGTCCCGCTTTGCCCGCCCGTAGACCGAAAGCGCTACAAAGCCGACATCAGGCAGAGCAGGGATGAGGGCGGCGTGGATCCGGTTCCACGGCGGCACCAGGATCGGCACAAAGCGGGCGGGATGCAGCCGCTGCAGCAGCCGAAACCCGTCGCGCAATTCAGCGAGAACGATGTCCGCCGGCCGCTCGCTGCCGAGTTCCTGCTTCTTGCGCTCACGCCCGGCATGATTGGTGTGAGACCAGCCATGCACCGCGACGGCGACGGACGCTTCCTCCGCCAGCCGCGCGGCCAATGCTTCGCCGGTCAGACCGGGAATGACGGCGAGCGTCAACGGAATGTCGTGCCGACCGGTCAGCGCCAGCAAGGTCTCCAGATCAGGCGTCGGCTCGACGGCATCGTCATCGCGCAGCCAGAACCGCGCCACGCGGCCGGCGGCCTGCCAGCGGTCAAGCTCGCGGCGCAGCGGCTCCCAGCTCTTGCCTTCGCTCATTCTCCGGCTCCTGTTCCGACGCTTTCGCGCAAAATCCCGTCCAAGGCGCGCGTAGCCGTCTCAAGCGAACGCTGCTCGAGCACGAAGCGTCGTGCCGCCTGCCCCATCACCTCACGCTTCTTTCCGTCGTCGAGCAGGGCGGCCACCGCCGCGGCATAAGCGGCAACCTCTCCATCCGGCGTCAAAAGACCCGTGACGCCAGCCTCGACGACGGCCGGCACGCCCGCCGTTGCCTGCGCGACCACAGGCAGGCCGGCCGCCTGCGCCTCCAGATAGGCAAGCCCGTAAGCCTCGCCGCAACCCGGCCAGACATAGAGGCCGCCGCGCCCCAGCAATCCGGCAATCTCGGCGGCGCCCAAGGCGCCCAACCATTCGACGCGAAGGGAAAAGTCGGCAAACAGCGCCTGCACTTCATGCCGCATCGGCCCGTCGCCGATGATGGAAAGGCTCCACGGCCTGTCTTCGATCAGCCGCAATGCTTTTGCAAGCATCGCGTAACTCTCCATCTTGTCCCCTGCCCGCATCATCGCCACCGTCACCAGCCGGCGCGGATCCGGCCTGGGTGGCAGCACTTCGAAGAGCGCCGGATCGATGAAGGGTTTCAGGCTGGCAAGCCGCGCCGTCGGAAAGGCGGCCGAAAGCCCGACCCGGTCGCGCTCGGTGAAGCAAATATTGACCGCCGCCTGCAGGACCGCCTCGCCCACACGCTTCTGCTGTGCCGCCCACCCGGTCCCGTCGCGCTTTGCTGCATAGGAGGCCTCGGCAGTGACATAGGGAATGGCGAATTCGGCCGATATCGCAGGCCCGAAGGGGTCGGGCGACTTGTAATAGGGGTGGTAGCAGAACCAGAGCTCGGGGCGCGGCGCCGATTGCCATTTCAGCCTGAGCCGCTCATCTTCGGCGCGGATGGCGGGCTCGAGCGCGGCTGCCGCCTCCGGCGCTGCGGCATAGCTGCGGAATTCGGAGACGACCTCAACCGCGTGCCCGGCAAGCTCCAGCGCCCGGATCAGCAGCCGCGCCATCAGCCGATCGCCCGACGGCACCGGATGGTTCGGCGATTTCATCGGCGCGTAGAAAGCCACCCGCATGCGGCATCCCTCATAAGACAGACTGTTTCCAAATCGGCGCTCGCGGCCGGGCGAAATATTCCGCTATTGTCCCTTTCCCTAAAACTTGCGCATAAGCATATGGAATGTGATCGCGCTCGAAGCAATTCCGCCTTTTTCGCAATCTCTATGGGCCTGCGGTTCCATCGACAAGAACGGGAATGAATGACGACGGCCTCAGCCACAGGGATTTTTTCGGAGCGCGCGATCAGACGGGCGAGGCTTGGGTCGGGCCTCGTCATTTTCGTTTTCGTCCTGCTGCATTTGTCGAACCATGCGCTCGGGCTGATTTCGCTCGCCGCCGCCGACAAGGCTCGCCACCTTTTCCTCACCATCTGGCGCAATCCCGCTGGCACCGCAGTGTTTTACGCCTCGGTGCTGATCCATATGGGGCTGGTGCTGCGCGCCATCTACATGCGCCGCAGCCTAGTCATGCCGAAGGGGGAAACGGCGCAGATCGTGCTCGGCCTGCTGATCCCGCTGCTTCTGATCGATCATGTCATCGGCACGCGCATCGCCCATGAACTCTATGGCTATATCGACGATTACCAGACGGTCGTCGAGCAGCTCTGGATCAAGAACCCGGCGAATGGCGCCCGCCAGGTGCTGGGCGTCATCGCCGTCTGGTTCCATGGCTGCATCGGCCTCCATTTCTGGCTGCGCTACCGACCGTGGTATGCGGGCGCCGCGCCGCTGCTGCTGGCGCTGGCGATCCTCGTGCCGGTGCTCTCGATCCTCGGTTTCGTTGAGATGGGCCGCACCCTTGCCGATCCCTCCTATCAGCTGACGACCAATCCCTACGAGGTCAACCTCAACGCCCACTTTCTCCACGACCCTGAGATTCGCGCCCGGATCGCCACGGTCCGCGCCGGGCTCTACGGCGCTTTCTCGGCCTCGCTGCTCATCGTTGTCGTCGCCCGCGCCCGGCGCCGGCTGAAGGAGCGCCTCGACCAGGTGGCGGTGCATTATCCGGGCGGCGAGGTGATCCGCGTGCCGCGCGGCTTCACGGTGCTGGAAGCAAGCCGACTCGGCGGCCTGCCGCATTACTCCGTCTGCGGCGGCAAGGGCCAATGCTCCACCTGCCGCGTGCAGATCCTCGGCGACTATGAAGGCCTGCCCGCACCCGACAAGATGGAACAGACGACGCTGAGGCGCATCAATGCCGGCCCTGACGTTCGGCTCGCCTGCCAGTTGCGCCCTGACCGCGACGTGGCGGTCGCGCCGCTGCTGGTGCCGGCGATCGAAACCACCCTTCCCGCCAACAGCCAGGAGACCAGCCCCGGGCGCGAACGCGAGATCGCCGTGCTCTTCGTCGATATCCGCCATTTCACCACGCTGACGGAAACGCGCCTACCCTTCGACGTCGTCTTCCTGCTGAACCGCTATTTCGCCATCATCGGCAAGGCGGTGGAGCAGGCGGGCGGGCGGCTCGACAAGTTCATCGGCGACGGCGCCATGGCGCTCTTCGGCCTCGGCACCGCGCCGGAGGAAGCCTGCCGTCAGGCGCTCAAGGCGGCAGCGACGATCGTCGGCGAGATCGAGAAACTCGCCGCCGAACTGGCCGAGGAGCTGGCGCTGCCGCTGCGCATCGCGATCGGCATCCACACCGGCCCGGCCGTCGTCGGCACGATGGGCTACGGCCGAGTGCGCAGCATGACGGCGATCGGCGATACCGTGAACGTCGCAAGCCGGCTGGAGAGCGCCGCCAAGGAGTTCGAAGCGGCAATCGTCATCTCCGAGCCGGTGGCGAAGCTCGCCGGCGCCGACCTTTCCGGCATCGAAAGCCGTGAAATCAGCGTGCGCGGCCGGGCGCTACCCTTGAAAGTCTATGTCATTCCGAGAGAGAAAGCCGCAGAACCGCTCGAAGGAAAAGACTGATGCCCGGCAAGCCTTGGCTCACCGCCAAATATTGGAGCCGCCGCCTGCGGAAGGCGCGCAATGCCGCCGCCTCGCGCTTTTTCGACACCCGCTTCGGCCGCCGCCTGCTGGTCGAAAATATCGGCCCGCGCGTCGTCTCGATGACCGTCGATGCCGGCGACCATATGATGACCTTCTCGCCCGCCGACTACATCGGCCGCAAGGTCTTCCGGAAGGGCCATTTCGAGCGCGACGCGGTCGACCGGCTGATTGTCATCCTGCGCGAGCGCGGCCTGCTCAGGAAGGATGCGACACTGCTCGAGATCGGCGGCAATATCGGCACCCAGACCGTCTATTTCGCCCTGAGCGACACTTACGCCCAGATCGTCAGCGTCGAGCCCGACCCGCGCAATTTCCCGCTGCTTGAACTCAACATCCGCCAGAACCGGCTGGGAGAAAAGGTCCGCCTCGTCAATTGCGCCGCCGGCGAGAGCGAAGGCGAAATCGACTTTTTCCTGAACCTCAACAATCACGGCAAGAGCAGCGCCATCCGCCAAGGTGCGACCGACACGAAGATCAGCGTGCCGGTGAAACCGGTATCCGAAATCCTTGCCGACCTGGCGATCGACCCGGCCGCCATCGGCCTCGTCTGGATGGATATCGAGGGTTACGAGCCGGTCGCCTGCCGCTCGATGCAGCCGCTGCTTGCCCGCCGCGTGCCGCTCCACATGGAGTTCACGCCGCTCTTCTACGGGCGCGAGGGCACGAGAGCCTTCATCTCCACGCTGTCAGGCTATTATGAGGATTGCCTCGTCCTGTTCGAGGACCGCGAGGAGGAAATGAAAGTGCGGGATCTGCCGGGGGAATTCGATCAGTATAACGTGCTGTTTTTGCCGTAAAGGCAGCCTTGTGCGGGCACGCCTTCCATTGCACGAGAGCGGAGTCTGGCGTCAGCCGGCGTTCTCAACCTGATGCCAGCTGCAAGAATGAGGCGCCGGCCACCTTCTTCTCCGCCGGCTTCGATCCGGATGTGAATTCCGCATCATGCTTGCCACCACTCGGCTTTTTCCAAAATGACCTTCCGCATCACTTTGTGTTTGTCGGGAGCCCGGATCTCAATAGTTTTGCCTTTCTTGCCCTTTTTTACCGCTTCACAAACTGCAAACACCGCCGAAAGCACTGGCTCGTGGATAGGATCCGACATTCCAAGGATGGTTGCAGCTTTGATTGCCGATTCTGGCGTCATCTTGAAACCGCATGAAGATTTCGACACCTCACGAAAGAACATGGCTGCGGCCATGCGATCTCCGGCCTGAGCATGACCTGTAGCAGAAAGAATAAGCGCAAATGCGCCTAAAATCCGTAATTTCATTGCAATATCCCTAATTTGGAATCTGCGGTGCAATACAAACCTGCGAGTTCTGAAGTCAGTTTTGGCTGCCCTCAAAACCACAACTCTTCAGAATTCGACCAATAGGCGGGAATCTACCATCCCATCACTTCGAGCGACAAACCGGCGGCAGGCCCGCGTGGATGGGCACGCTCTAGGCTGTGGTGACAAATTAACGAATTGGGATTCCGTTTGAGGAGCAAATCAGATTCAACGCTGACTTTTGGAGGTCAGCGATGGAAGGTGAAGTTCTCCGGGACGATCAGTGGGATCTGTTGAAG
>NZ_LYPL01000015.1 GCF_001662075.1 Rhizobium bangladeshense | reverse complement strand
CTCGACACCGCGGAAATGCTTGGGCTACCGAACCCCGGCGGAGGTCTTTCGCAAGAAACTACTCGCGCAAATCCGACGTGTCGGCTAGCGTCCAACGCGCAAGTCGCAGTTCGGCGTGAACCTACACCGCAAAGTTAAAGTGTCCTGTTTCTGCAAAGTTGGAATGTCATTCTCCCCGCGTCTGAACGGCGTTTGGGAGTTTGCGGATGGGACTGATTGCGATGAGCGAGCGTGATCTGCAGCGGATCGAGATTTTGTCGAAGGTAATCGCCGGCCGGATGACGTTGGCGTCGGCGGCGCATGTGCTTGACCTGAGTACGCGCCAGGTGCGTCGGCTGCTGGATCGAATACGGACTGACGGCGCGGCGTCGATCCGCCATAAGGCGATCGGCCGGCCGTCGAACCACCGGATCGGTGACGGCGTTCGGGATTATGCGGTGACGCTGGTTCGTGAACGTTATGCGGATTTCGGTCCGACACTGGCGGCCGAGAAGCTTGCCGAGCGCGATGGATTGCGAGTGTCGCGCGAGACGCTGCGTCGCGGGATGACGGAGCCGGGTCACGGCGTGAGGCCTGTGGCGAGCTGGTGCAGATCGACGGGTCCGAGCATCGCTGGTTCGATGACCGTGGTGATCCGTGCTCGCTTTTGCAAGCATGACGGACCTTTAGCGCGAAGTCCTCCAGACGATCCGCGAGCGATGCACGAGACTTGGAATGGGGCGCTGAAATCAGCGCCCCAAGCTGTTGTCGAGGTCGCGGCTACCCGACAAGCGCGTTGTCGGCACGCTTGATCGCGAGGATGGTCGAGCGTGGCAATTTGCCTTCGCCATCCGGAAAGGGCGCATCGGGGTGCTGAATGCCGACGAACATCGTCCGCTTGTCCGCCGACCAGGTCGTGCCGGTGACTTCGGACCCCTTCGGGCCTGTGAGGAAACGTTCGATGCGGCCGGTCGCCGGGTCGCCGGCGAGCATCTGGTTGTTACCCTGGCCGAGGAAGTCGCCTTCGTTGGTGTCTTCGCCGTCCGTCTGGATCCACAAGAGGCCGGTCGAGTCGAACATCATGCCATCAGGCGAGTTGAACATATTGCCGGAGTTGATGTTGGACGAGCCGGCATAGGCATCCTTGTGAATGTCGGGATTGCCGGCCATGACGAACAGGTCCCATTTGAACTTGCCGCCGGCATGGTCCTCATTTTCCGGATACCAGCGCACGATCTGGCCGTAGGCGTTTTTCTCGCGCGGGTTGACACCGCCGACTGGCATTTCGTCGCCGCCGGCATTCTTCTTCACGCCACGATTGGTGTTGTTGGTGAGCGCACAATAGGCCTCGATGGCGACGGGGTTGACGGCGACCCACTCCGGCCGGTCCATGGTCGTGGCTCCGACCTTGGAGGCGGCCTGCCGGGTAAAGACGCAGATCTCGTCCATCTTCATGCCGGTCGTTTCCGGCGTCAGCGCCAACCACTCGCCATTGCCGTCATCGACGAACTTGGCGACGTAGAGCGTGCCATCGTCAAGCAGTTTGGAGGTGTCGCCGCCTGGCACGTAGATGCCGTTGGAGACGAATTTGTAAAGGAATTCGCCACGTTCGTCGTCTCCCATGTAGACGACCACCCGACCATTGCGGGCAATCACGACGGCGGCGTTCTCATGCTTGATGCGGCCGAGCGCAGTACGCTTGATCGGGGTGGACTTAGCATCGGACGGGTCTATTTCCACGACATAGCCGGCGCGGCGCGGCTCGTTCGGGTTTTTCGACACGTCGAAACGGGGATCGAAAACCTCGTAGCCATACCGGGTTTCGGCGGCGATGCCGTAGCGCTTGAAGTCGTCGGGCATGGCAAAGTTCGGATCGGACGAGCCGAAATATCCGTTGAAGTTTTCCTCGCAGGTGAGATAGGTGCCCCAAGGCGTCTTGCCGGCGCCGCAGTTGTTGAAGGTCCCAAGACAGTCGGTGCCGTTCGGATCGGCGGCGGTCTTGACAAGATCGGAACCAGCGGCCGGACCGGAAATCTTCATCGGCGTCAGATGCGTAATACGGCGGTTGAACGGGCTGTCGAGCACGATTTCCCAACCGTTTTCGCCTTCGGCGACTTCCATGACGGTGACGCCCTGAAGGTTCTGCAGGATCTTCACGTCGTCCGCGCTCTTCGGCATGCCCTTTTCATTGTGCGGAAGATTGATTTCGTTGTTCACATATTCATGGTTGACGGCGATGACCTGACGGCCGCCGATCACGAACAGTTCCATGCCGTCGGTGTTTTCGCCAAAGACCTTATCCGAATTTTCGACGCTGACGCCGTTGGCAGGATCGACATCCGGAACGTTGGAAAACAGCGGCTGGCCCCACTTTGCGAGCGGCTTCCAAGCATAGCCTTCCGGGACATGCACGGTGTTGTCGGTGAAGATGGGAATCGGCTTGAACGCGAAGCGCGAGGCAGCGTCCTGCGCCTGGGCCGAGGTGGAGGACATCAGATTTCCGAGCGTCCCCATGGCGGCGGCAGCCGAACCGACGGCCAGGATACCGCCGAGGAAGCCGCGGCGCGAGACAGCCGATTCGACGACACGATCGAAATCGGTTTCGGCCGGCGGTGGATTTTGCAGTTCATCCCATTCGTCCCAGGACAGTTTGCTGGTGTCTATATTAGCCATGGCGCTTCTCCTTTGTTGCTTTTTGGAACAATTCCAACAGCGGCTTTATCTCCGTAAGATCACATCCGGATGATGTGCGAATAGCTGTTGGCATGAGGGATGAAACCGTTTCCGAGAGGCCATTCATGGTAATTGGCCAACTCCAACCATCTTTCCGCCAGCGACGCGCAAGCGGGAGCATGACTGCGGTGGTGACTAAGTGCTCTCTGCGTCACCAATGCCTTTGATCTGGTGCTGCAGGCTCATGCGATCCAGCGACGCAAACGGCAGGTTGATAAAGATGTTCAGGCGGCGCTCCAGCCCAGCCAGCACCTGGATAAAGGCCTGCTTGCGTTGCCAACCCTCGTCTTCGACGAGGATCGGGTCCGGACAGCGCCAATGCGAGGTGATCGGCAGGCCCGGCCATTCCGGAAGCGGTTCGCCGGCGGCGGTATCGCTGAGAGTGAAGACAAAATCCAGGTCGGCGGCGCCAGCATCCGCAAAGGCGCCGAAATGCCGCGGCTTTATATCTTCGATTGGGTAGTCTGCGTTTCGAAGCAGCTGCAGAACGGTAGGCTCTATCACCGGCGCCGGATCGACAGCAGCGCTGACTGCTCTGAACCGTCCTTTGCCAATCTTGTTCAAGATTGCTTCAGCCATCACGCTACGTGCGGAATTGCGGCGCGATAGAAAGAGCACGCGATAGATTCCGTCGTGCATCAATCCCCCCTCGGATCGAGTTATCGGAAATCAATCGAGCTATGCCAAGGTTGGGTGACAGTTTTATGAAAGGAAGTGACTTGTGACATGCCCCGGCCACGCGAACTCAGACAGAGCACAAACCTGCCTTGTGACCGAGCGCATATACGACATCCTCGCTCCGGACTTGTGGGAGGGAACTGCGGCCTCAGCCGATCGACTTACCCGACTATGACGTGCGGCACAAAACGGGACAGATTTGCGGTTATTCGAGAGCGGTCCTCGCGGACGGCAAGGCCGCAGGCGCGGTCACCGACGATCCAGCTGCCGAGCACGGCAAAGCCGTTATCGGTTTCGAAAAGCGGTGCATAGGCCTGAACGATGAAGCCTTCCTCGCCATAGTCGCCGGGCGCGGAAACCAATTCCCGCCCCTCTCGAAATATCGTGACGTTCTCGCCTTCTCGCGACAACAGTGGTTTGCGAACGTAGTCGGTCAGGGTCGAGGCCGCCGGGTCATCGGTAAAATAGCTGGGCAGCAGGTTGGGGTGATTGGGGTAGCGCTTCCAGAGCAGCGGCAGAAGCCCTTTGTTGGAAAGCACGGCCTTCCAGGCGGGCTCGACGAAAACATCGCCAGAGCGCGCCAATTCGCGAGCGAAGGGCTCGCGCAGCATGAATTCCCACGGATACAGCTTGAAGCAGCGGTCGATCACCCGATCCTTGAGGTCGGTGTAGCGGCCCTGCGCATCGATGCCGATCTCCCGAATATCCAAAAGCTCGACGCGATGGCCCGCCTGGACCGCACAATCCATGAGATAGACCGTCGTGCCACGATCCTCCTCATTGTCGGTTATCGCTGCGAAGTGGAAGATCGACTCCTTGGGAAATTGGTCGAATGCCTCGACGAGGCTTTCCTGCAGGAAATTATACTGGTCCGCATCCTTGGGTAAAACACCCAAAGCGATCTGATCGGTCAGCCAGTTGAACTGGAAATAGGCGGTCTCGAACACCGAGGTGGGGGTATCGGCGTTGTATTCGAGTAACTTGACCGGGCCATTGCCATCATAGGCAAGATCGAAACGGCCGTAGAGGTGCCGGTCGCGGCGCTGCCACGACCGCTGCACCACATCGCGCAGGTCTTGCGGAATGGCCAGCCTATCGAGCGACTCTTCGCTGCTGACGATCTCGCCGACCAGATCCATGCACATATCATGCAGTTCCTGGCTGGGCTCCTCGATCTGCATCTCGATCTCATCGAGGGTGAACGTATAGGCGGCATCATCGAGCCAGTAAGGCTCGCCATACATGACATGAAATCCGAAGCCGACGGCGCGCGCCTTGTCACGCCAGTCAGGACGCGCCGGGAGAGTGATGCGCTTCATGTCAACCGCCGAAACTGAAGGACGAACGGCCCCCGAAGCCTTGTCGGGCAACGGTGCGGGTATTGACGTTGACCGGCTTGACGCTCTGGCGCGAGGGCGCAGTCACGCTGTCGCCGCCTGAGCGAACGGTGGTTGTGACCGTCTGTCCCGAGCGGTTGCGATAAATCGGCGTCGAACCGTAATAGGAACCGCTCTGCTCCTGGCGCCGGCGATAATCGTAATAATCGCCGATGTTGTTTAGCGCCGAAGACATCATGTAGCCTGCCAGGAACGGCACGAAGAAGCTGCCGCCTCCGCCGCTATTGTTCGGGGCAGTGCCGGCCGGCTGTTCGGTGCACTGGCCGGTACCGTATTCGGCCTCGCAGGCGGCCATCCCGTTGAACCGTGGCGCGACGGCGAGATGGGCGCGCATGGCATCCTGATAGCCGGCCTGGCAAACCTGCCGATCCATCCCTGCAGCCACGCATTGGTCGACGGAGGTGAACATGACCTCCGAAGGAGTCTGATCGCCGCAGCTGGACAAGGCCAGGGTCGAGGCAGCGATGGTGCCAAGGGCCAGGAAAGGTCGCCTGTGCCCGCTCATGCGTCTGCGCATCTTTCCCTCCCTCAATAGGTCATGCAGGCGGCGTTGAGGATACCGACGACGAGCGCGATGCCGCCGCCCCATATGCCGGCGGCGATATCGTCGGCAGTGATCTTTTCATGGAGGTCCTTCATGGTGAAATTGGCAATATAGAAAGCAAGGATCTGCGCCAAAATTCCTATTACCGCCCAAATGATATAGTCGACGATGCTGACCGAATTGGCTGCGGCCGAAGCCAGAGGCAGGCTGAAACCGACAAGGGCGCCTAAGAATGCTGTGACTGCCGCAAGATTGCCGGCGCGAATGAGCTGAACCTCTTTTTGCGGCGTTAGCCAGGTGTAGATCACAGTGAAAACCCCGTATGCGGCAAGACCGACGGCGAAATAACCAAGGAATGCAGGCAGGCCCGCCACGTAGTCGAGCATCGAAAAAATCCTCCGTTAAAATTTCTAGGCCATCAGACGCGGCGAACGTCGGCCGGAGCCAGTCCGTAACCGATCAGAAATTCCACCGAGCTGCCCGCCTGGGTCTGCCCGAGATCCAGGTCGCGTTCGACATTGATCAGAAGCATTTCGCGGGTCGAGCCCAGCGGGCGGTAATACAGCATACAGGTTTGGTGGATTGAGCGCTGCGCTTCACCATCATTGACCTTTTCGACAAATTCCACCAACTGCGCCCGCTCCGGGCCGTCGCCCCAGAATCGATTATAGAGGATGCCATCGGCGTCATAGGATGGTTGGCCGATCAGGCCGCTCGGTCCGGTCCAGCGGTTCCATTCGCTCGGGCCGGCGGGCACCACGCTGTCCCAAGGCTGATAAAAGCTGATGTCGTCGATCGCTTCACCCGGCTTGCCCGACGCTGACATTACCTGAATCATCCGGTTCTCTTCATCGTAGTAGCGCGACAGAACAGTCGCTGCGTCGAGCGAAACCTCACCATAGCCGGCAATGATGAACGGCCCGCTTCGGGGCAACGGCATAGCCAGTTCGCCGCCCAGCGCATCGGCTTCAAGGGAGAGGAAATCGATTTCAAGCGCCCCGCCGATGGCCGCGCTCAACGGGCCAAGCTCTTCGGGTAAGGGCTTCTCATTGTTGTTTCCGCCGAACCAGCCGATCATGTCACGTCTCCCATTCGAGCCCAGGCGATGGCAGCGGGATCTAGCCGTATCCCGCTGATGTAGTAAAGGGTCTCCCCGCCATGCATCAGCGTCTCGTCCCGGCAATTCAGGTCGGTTACGCCGTGGCTCAGCATGCCTACGAGCGTCACATTATGCCGACGCTTGAGGCTCAAAAACACCTCGCCATAGGACAGCGGCGTTTGCAAGGGCGGCACCGCCAGGGAAAAGGCGGTGTCGGTGGAGGCAGCCGACAACAGCCGTGCAGCGATTTCCGAGGAGCCCGGGTCACGCGCCGAACGCGACAGAAGTTCCTCGGCGAGCGAGCCCACCGCTTCGACGCGCGGCCGCAGCTGTTTGACCATCTGTGCCGTGCGGTCATCGGCGAAATAGGCCACGATATGGGCATTGGGCGCGTGATCCTCGGCAATCAGGACTGCGGCCAGCGTTTCATCGTCATTGGCGCCGCGCGCGATGATCGCACGCGCCTGGGCCACACCGGCCCGCATCAGAGCGTCGGCATCGGCAAGCCGATCGCTTCTGATATAGTCAGCGTAGTCGGCGGCGGGATTTTCCGGCAGATCCTTGGCAACCAGAACGCTCATCGGTTCGTTAGCATGGCGTTCGGAATGCAGGAGTCGCAGCGTCTGGTATGTCTGCCCCTCTTGCCAGCCCAGAACGATGATATGGCCGGCGCGTTCGCTGTAATCACCCAATCCGCGCATGCGATTCCTCCAGATCGTACCAATAGCTGTCAACAACTTGCCAAGAACTGCAGTAAAGATGGCAATCCCACCAGGAAGAACGACCAGGACGGCGATGATCCGGCCGGGTGCTGACTTTGGAGAAAGATCGCCATAGCCGACAGTCGTTGCAGTGACCATATAGTAATAAAGGAAGTCGACCGGGTTGCCGACGAGATCGCCCTCGCCTGCCAGCATAAAGAGCAGGTAAGATACGATTAGATGGAGAACGAGGATAAGAAAAACGGCTGACCATGCCAATTCGCCGAGCGAAAGATATATACGCCGCAGAAATGAAGCGATAAATGGCAAGCGATTCACCCCGTTGCTAACGTGCACCCTACCGAAATTTATTTCGCGCGCCAGACCTTTAAGTTGTAAACCGACTACCCAGATATTTTTGACGCTCTAACCGATGGAGGACTTTTTGGAGACCTGGAACCTCACCACTTTAACGCGCCTGTTCGCCGCCGATCCGGAGGCGCTCGGCGATGTTGATGTCGCCGTACCCGAACACGGGGACGTCTTGTGCGTAACGCTGAAGGAAAAAGGCGATCTTGACGTTTTCGTCACGGTGAGCGGCGAGCGCGACATCCTCGTCAGCGTTGTTCTGGTGCCGTGCAAGGAGGTGCCCAAAAGAGAGGCCTTCGAACGCATGGTTCTGAAGACGCATAAGTTCGTGCCACTTTCCAGTTTCGGCATCACCACGATCGACGGTGAGGAATGGTACGAATTGTTTGGCTCGCTTTCAGCACGGTCGCCGGCCGAGACCGTCGTCGAGGAAGTCGCAATTCTAGCTGCCAATGCGGTCGATGCGGCGCATATGATTGAAGAATGGAAAAGCGGGGAGATTGCAGCGTGAGCACCTGGGGAAAGATTTTTACCGCCATTCGAGGCGGCATCAACGAGGCAGCGGAAGCCGCCGCCGACAGCCAGTCGATGCGCATTCTTGACCAGGAAATCCGCGACGCCGAACAGTCGCTGCGCCGGGCGCGATCCGATCTGGCCGGCATCATGGCATCGAACAAGAGCGTCATGCGCCGGCTTGAAGAAAACCGCGCAAAGGAAACCAAGGATACCGACAGCGCCCGCGCTGCGATCTCCGCGGGCCGCACCGATCTCGCACAGGGTCTCGCTCAGCGCATTGCCAACAGCCGCGCCGAAATGCAGCGAGACCAGGAAGAGCTCGACCGGCTGCTGCCCCGCCAACAGCAGATGCTGCGCACTATCCAGGAAACCGAGTCGCGCATTGCTCAGATGAAGCGCGAGGTGGAGAACGTCAAGGCCAACGAGTCGCTGCTGCGCGCTCAGTCGGCGATCGCCCATAGCCAGTCGGGCATCAACACCCGTCTCGGCAGCGCCGTCCAAAGTCTCGAACGCATCAAGAAGCGCCAGGAAGTCACCGCCGGACGCATCGAAGCCGGTGCGGAACTGGCCGCATTGGAAAATGGCAGCGATCTCGACCGTCAACTGCGCGAGGCCGGCATCGGCAGTTCGAGTGAATCTGCCGACGACATCCTTGCACAGCTGATGATACCGAAGCATTCCGCCGAGCCGGTCCTGCTGCCCGCCCCCGCAGACAACAAGAAGTGATAATTTCCGAAGCGGCCGCCCTGTCAGCAGATTGATTTTTGAAGACAGAAGCGGCCGCGAAACTTCCGGAATTGCAGCGAGCAAATCGAAGAATGATGCGGCTCCTGCCTTTGATCTCGTGAGACCAGCGAAGCCGTGCTCGCCTATGACGCAATCGCGATCATGAATTTGCGGCATCGAATGCGGCTTTGAACCGAAGCTCTCGCAGAGATAGGCGCCTCCTGAACAGTTCTGGATGAAACACGTTTGAATGGCGATCGCCACGGGACGCGCATCAGCGCTTCCCGCCTTGCGCTTGCAGTCAAAGCACGCTAATTGGCGCCTGTAATGTTATTACATGACAAACCGTGCACGAGTTGTGCGGGCCAATCGAAAGGTTTAGCGAATGAAACAGGCGATCACGACTATCGGCTACGCACTGGCTGTATCCGCAACATTGACATTTGCAGGAACGGCAGGCGCCCAGACATCTTCAGGAAACAATCACAGCCACAGCCATTCCCACGATAAGAAGGGGTCGGTGCATGATGGGTATTTCGATGACGATCAGGTAAAGGCGCGTCAGCTGTCGGACTGGGAAGGCGACTGGCAGTCGGTCTACCCCTATCTTGTCGACGGAACCTTGGATCCGGTGATGGCCGACAAGGCGAAACATGGCGACAAGAGCGCCGGGGAATATCGCGCCTACTATGACACGGGATACAAGACCGACGTCGACCGGATCGTCATCAACGGAACGAAGGTTACGTTTTTCCGCGGCAAGGACTCCGTCACCGGAGACTATGAGGCGGATGGGCACGAAATCCTCACCTACAAGAAGGGTAATCGAGGGGTTCGTTTCGTCTTCAGCAAAAGCGCCGGTGATGACGCCGCACCTCAGTTCATCCAGTTCAGCGACCACATCGTCGCCCCCGAGAAGGCCGACCACTACCATCTTTACTGGGGTAATGACCGCACCGCGCTGCTGAATGAGGTCACCAACTGGCCGACCTACTACCCCGCGAACCTGAACGGCAAGCAGATTGTCGAAGAGATGCTGGCCCACTGACCAGCCGGGGCAACCGCACGCGGCCAAATCGGGCGCCGAGCGCCCTCTCAAGCACGCAGCATCCGGCGGTTTCCCGCCGGGTCTCCTCCCCGAAGCTGCGGCGCGTCGAGGAACCTTTGGCAATCACCAAAGTTGAGGTTTCGAAGTCTCCAGCACTAGCGACTTCGGCGAAGAGAGCCTCCACCTGTGTGAACAGCTTGAGCCGCTTCGCGCCACCGCAATCGACGACAACCCGGGCATTCAACATGCACGTCGAAACGACAATGTTCGAGCCGAGCGACTGGGTCCCGAACAACCAGCGCCTTCCTGTATTGCTTTACAAGGGGCTTGTTGACGACGACGGACCTTGTGATTTCGAAGAGCGCTTCGCGGCAAGCGGTTGGACAGGCATCTGGACAAACGGTGTCTTCGATTATCAGCACTACCATGCCGGCGCACACGAGGCGCTCGGAGTGTCACGGGGTAGTGCCACCCTCTTGATCGGCGGTCCCAGCGGTCAAGCAATGAAGGTCATGGCGGGCGACTGTTTGGTGCTTCCGGCCGGGACAGGGCACCAAAATCTCGGCTGCACGTCGGACTTCCAGGTCGTCGGCGCTTATCCCAAGGGACAGCATGCCGACATTCAGACTTCGGCTGCATCGAGCGACATGCTGGCAAAAATCGCGTCCGTACCCCTCCCCCACAGCGATCCCGTTCAAGGTCCGTCGGGATTTCTCACCAAAAGATGGCACTAGCTGTTCGCCGCCCAATCACGCGGCCACCATGACGACTCTCATGCAGGTCGCCCGGAAGTGTGCAGCGGTTAGGGACAACGACATGCATAAAAACAAAGAGCTAAAGCGCGTCGCATGAATCAAATTTGATGCGACGCGCTTTAGCTGACACCGAGAAACTGCCTGAGCTCGGCAGTGTGAGGATTGGCGAAGACATCCTCCGGGCGGCCTGCTTCGTGGATCCTGCCCTGATGCATGAAGACGACGCGGCTGCAGACGTCGCGAGCGAACTTCATCTCATGCGTGACCATCAGGAGCGTCATTCCCTCGGCGGCAAGCTCGCGCACGACGGCCAGAACTTCGGCGACCAGTTCCGGGTCGAGCGCCGAGGTAACCTCGTCGCAGAGAAGCGCGGTCGGCTGCATGGCGAGCGCGCGGGCGATGGCAACACGCTGCTGCTGGCCGCCCGAGAGCTCATCCGGATAGGCATCGAACTTCTGACCCAGCCCCACCCGCTCCAGCATCTTGCGGGCGGTCGCTTCTGCCTCGGCCTTCGGGGTCTTCTTGACCACGGTCTGCGACAGCATGACATTGCCGCCGGCGGTCAGATGCGGGAAAAGGTTGAACTGCTGAAAGATCATGCCGACCTTGAGGCGCAACGCCTTCAGATGGACTTCGTCGTCGAGAAGCTGCGCGCCGGCCACGGAGATGGAGCCGTCGGTAATGGTCTCCAGACCATTGATGCAGCGAAGCAGCGTCGATTTGCCCGAGCCGCTCTTGCCGATGATGGCAATGACCTCACCAGGCTCCACATTGAGGTTGATGCCCTTCAGCACCTCGTTGGTCCCGTAGTTTTTGCGGACGTCAGTGATTTCGATGAGCGACATTGAGTTTTCTCTCCAGGATCTGGCTGCTTTTTGACAAGGGCCAGCAAAGGGCAAAATAGATGAGCGCGACGAGCCCATAGACGGTGAAGGGCTGGAAGGTGGCGTTGGTGACCACGGTGCCGGCTTTCGACAATTCGACGAAGCCGATGATCGAGGTCAGCGCCGTCCCCTTGACGATCTGAACGGAGAAACCGACGGTCGGCGGTATGGCGATCCTCAGCGCCTGCGGAAGGATGACGTAGCGCATCTGCTGCAGACGGCCCATGCCAAGGCTGGCCGAGGCTTCCCATTGCCCCCTCGCAACCGCTTCGACGCAGCCTCGCCAGATTTCGGTGAGGAAGGCGGCACTCCATAAGATCAGCGCCAATCCCGCCGCAAGCCAGGCCGGCACGTCTATCCCGAAGAGACCGAGACCGAAAAAGGCGATGAACAGCTGCATCAGCAGCGGCGTACCCTGGAAGAGCTCTATGTAGTATTTCGCAAAAGCCCTGGCGGCCTTGCGCCTGCTGATGCGGAGGAATAGCAGACACAGGCCAACAAGACCCCCGCCAACGAACGAGACCAGCGAAAGAAGGATCGTCCAGCGGGTGGCAAGCAGCAGGTTGCGCAGGATATCCCACAGTGTGAACGTGATCATCGTGCTGTTCTCCTCGGGAAAATGAACCCGCCGATCAGACCCAGCACCTGCCGGAGCAGGATCGCCAGCACGAGATAGATGGCGGTCGAGACGATATAGGCCTCGAAGGCCCGGAAGGTTCGCGATTGTATGAAATTCGCCGCGAACGTCAGATCCTCGGCGGCGATCTGCGACACGACCGCTGAGCCGAGCATGACGATGACCACCTGCGACGACAGCGCCGGCCAGATGCGCTGCAGCGAGGGCACGAGAACGACATGCCGGAAGGTCTCGAAACGTGTCATGGCAAGGCTCTCGCCCGCCTCGAACTGGCCTTTCGGCGTGGCCTGGATGCCGGCACGGATAATCTCGCAGCTATAGGCGCCGAGATTGACGATCATCGCGAGGTTGGCGGCCGTCAATTCGGAGAGCTGGAGGCCAAGCGACGGCAGACCGAAAAAGATGAAGAAAAGCTGGATCAGGAACGGGGTGTTGCGGATCAGTTCGACATAGGCCGCGACGACCGGCTTCAGCCAGGCCGGGCCGAGCGCCCGCACCCAGGCGCAGATGATGCCGAGAGAAATGCCGAGCACTCCGCCGACCGCGATAAGCTCCAGGGTGATCAGTATGCCCTTGATGATCTCAGGGTAATATTGAAGCAACCAGCTGAATTCGAAATGGTAGCTCAAGGAATGTCCCCTCTTGCGGTGACGGAGCGCATGTCATCCAGCCTAGCGGGAGACATGCGCAAGATCCTGGTTCGTTACAGATCGGCCGGCAGATCGGCGCCGAGCCACTTCTGCGATATGGCGTTCAGCGTGCCGTCGGACTTGGCAGCAGCGATAATGCCGTTCACCTTCTCCAGGAGGGCGGACTGTTCCTTGTTGAGGCCGATGTAGCAGGGTGAGTTCTTGATCAGGAATTTCAGCTCAGGACGCTTGGGAGGATTCTTGGCGAGGATCGCAGCCGCCACGACATTGCCGGTGGCAATGATCTCGACCTGGCCAGACAGGAAGGCCGAAATCGTGCCGTTATTGTCCTCGTAACGCTTGATCGTCGCATCGGCCGGCGCGATCTTCGTCAGTTCGAGATCCTCAACGGCGCCGCGCGTAACGCCGATGCTCTTGCCTGCGAGATCTTCCGTCTTGGCGACCGCAAGATCGGCGGGTCCGAACACGCCGTTAAAGAACGGAGCGTAGGCAACAGAGAAATCGATCACCTTTTCGCGCTCTGCATTCTTGCCAAGGCTCGATATGACCAGATCGACCTTGTTCGTCTGCAGATACGGCACCCGGTTGGCACTCGTGACCGGCACGAGCTCGGTCTTGACGCCCAGCTTTCCGGCAATGAGATTGGCGACGTCGATATCGTAGCCCATCGGCGCCATATCGGTGCCGACGCTGCCGAAGGGCGGGAAATCCTGGGGGACAGCGACACGCAGCGTACCGCGCGCCGAAATGTCGGCGAGAGCATCGGCGTGGGACGGCGAGTTGAAGCTGAAGGTCGCGGCCAGGGTCGCGATTGCGAAGAGGACTCGTCTTGTCAGCATGTGTTCATTGCTCCTTTGAGGTTGTGGTTTTTAGGTCCGATTGTTGGAGGACGGCTAAAGCCGTCTTGGGCGGAAGCGACAGGGAATTGCGCAGATCCGAAAGCGGATCCGGCCGCGCCGTGAGGTCGAGGCCCATTTCAACTTCGTCAAGATGTTCGACGGAGAGCGCCGCAGCTCTGACGAAATCGCCCGCCCGCATGGCCTCGAAAATGCGGCAGTGCCCCTCGTGGGACTGCGCTGCATGAAATTCCGATTGATAGAGCATCGAAATGAGGATTGTTCGGGCGGTCAGATCACGCAGGATATCGACGATGATGGCATTGCCGCTCAATTCTGCGATGCGGATATGGAAATCGCCCATCAAATAGGTCAGGCGCTGGCGGTCGCCCGCTGCCATCGCATTTCGTTCATCGGTGAGATGCGCTTCGAGGGCCTTGCTGCCCTCGTCCGTCAGCGCGCGCATGCTGCGCAGCAAGCCGGCCTCGACGACACGCCGTGCCTCATAAACCGCGATCGCATCTTCAGCAGACGGCTCGACGACAAACCAGCCCCGCCTGGGGCTGACATGCACGATACCGCGTGTCTCCAGGCGCATCATCGCTTCACGGACGCGGGTGCGGGACACGCCGAAGAGTGCCGCCAGCTGATTTTCGCCAAGGCGCGTACCAGGCCTGATCTTGGCAGAGAGGATGCCGGAGACGATCGTCTCCTCGATCGACTTCTGCGTGCTCTCGGATGTGTGACTATCTTGCATACAAGACAGAAAGCAAAGCGCATGCCAAAATCCTGCGCTCAGGATTTCAGTATGGCTCGGATGCTTTGCGGAGAATTTGCCTGCCGGGAATGCAGACTGAACGTAATTTAGGCGAGCAGCCCCTCCCCGACAGCGACCTCTCGATCTCCGGCCGAGCGCGGCGCCGGCGCCCGAAGTCGCCGAACTGCCGCAGTCTTTCGCTCCTTCTTAGCTGAAGCTCGAGGTCTTGAGGAATTCAGCCAGCCGTTCGGTCTTCGGGCGGACGAACATTTCCTTGGGATCGCCCTCCTCGCAGATGACGCCCTGGTTCATGAAGATGACACGCGATGAAACTTCGTAGGCAAAGCGCATCTCATGGGTGACGAGCAGCATCGTCATGCCGTCGGAGGCAAGCCCCTTGATCACCTGCAGCACCTCGCCCACCAGTTCCGGGTCGAGCGCCGAAGTCACCTCGTCGAACAGCATCAGCCGCGGCGACATGGCGATGGCACGGGCGATCGCGACGCGCTGCTGTTGGCCGCCGGAGAGCTGACCTGGATAATGGTTGGCGCGGGCGGAGAGGCCGACACGGTCGAGCCATTTTTCCGCAATAGCGCGGGCCTCCGGCTTCGTCATCTTCTTCACCTTGACGAGGCCGAGCATAACGTTTTCAGCGGCACTCATATGCGGAAACAGATTGAATTGCTGGAAGCCCATGCCGGTCAGCGCGCGCTGGCGGGCAATCTCCTTCTCGCTCTTGCGCCGCCGTGTCGCGCCGTCAACGCGATAGCCGATCTCTTCGCCATCGAGGCTGATCGTGCCTCCCTGAAATTCCTCGAGCATGTTGACGCAGCGCAGCAAGGTGGTCTTGCCGGAACCGGACGAACCGATGATGGAGATGACCTCGCCTTCCCGGACGGCGCAATCGACGCCTTTGAGGACTTCGTGGATGCCGTAAGTCTTGCGCAGACCCTTGATGTCGAGAATGGTCTTGGCCATCGGAAAGTCTCCTCAGGACGGCAGGGCGGTCTTGCGCTCGACATATTTGCCGAAGTGCTCAATGCCGTAATTTACGATGAAATAGAGACCACCAGCCAGAAAATAGAACTGGAGGCTCATGAAATTGCGCGAAATGATCTCTTGCGTGCGCAGCAGAAGCTCGGCGACGCCGATAACCGAGAGCAGCGTCGAAGCCTTCACCATTTCGGCAGCCGTATTCACCCAGGCCGGCAGGCACTGGCGCACGGCCTGCGGCCACAGCACCGAGGTAAAGGTCTGGGTAAAGGTCAGGCCGATCGCCTTGGCGGCTTCGGTTTGCCCCTTCGGGATCGCCTGAAGCGCTCCACGCACGATCTCGCCGACATGGGAAGAGCAGAAGATGGCAAGGGCGAGCACCCCGGCGGAGAACGGCCCGAGATCGAGACCAACGGCGGCGGAGACGTAATAGCTTGCCAGGACGAGCACGAGCACCGGCGTGCCGCGGATGATATCCGTATAAGCGCGCACGATAAGGCGTAAAATCACGCCGCCATAGACGAGCGCCAGGCCGACGAAAACGCCGAGGACGGAGCCCGCGAGAATGGCCAGCAAAGAAATCGACACCGTCATGGCCACGCCGTTCATGATGACGTAGCGGGCGATCCAGAGTTGTTCGAGAAATGTGTGAGACATCGGGATTATCTCGGCAGGGCCAGACGGCGCTCGACGAAGCGCATCAAGGCGGCGATGAGGAAACAAGTCGCGACATAGAGGGCTGATGTGACCATCCAGGTTTCTATGACGCGGAAGCTCTCGACATTGATCTTGCGGGCGGCAAAGGTCAGTTCGGGCACGGCTATTGCGGCGGCGAGCGAAGTGTCCTTGAAGAGCGAGATGATTGTCGAGGAGAGCGACGGCAACACGTTGCGCAGCATCAGCGGAGCGATAATCGAACTGCGGATTTGCATTCCCGTCAGGCCTATCGCAAGGCCGGCTTCCGTCAATCCTTTCGGTATCGACAGCAGTCCGGCGCGGAACACCTCGGCCAGATAGGCGCCGGAATAGAGGGAGAGAACCAGCACAAAGCTTTTGTACTTGTCTAAGCGCAAACCCATCTGCGGCAGCGCGAAAAAGGCAAAAAGCACCAGGACGAGAATGGGCAGGTTGCGAATGACGGTGACATAGACGCGCGCCGGCACGAGCGCAAAGCGGTTCCTCGACGTCAGCGCGAAAGCCACGAAGAGACCGATGGCCGCGCCGATCAGGATCGAGATCACTGCAAGGCCAAGGCTGAGGGCAAGTCCGCTTAGAAGAAAGTCGAAATTGCGCCAGACGGCAGCGAAATTCAGCGTGTAACCCATGCGGCCCTTTCAGATCAGAGCATGCCGTAGAACGTACGAGCGGGCCGGACGACGTCATGCTCCAACCATTCGATTCGAAAACAGGATTCAGATCTTTGCCCGACCTGAACCAATATCATTCTGTTCCAGCGGAGCGGGATTGCGCTCCCGCTCCCGCATCCGGGGTTACTTGAATTCGACCGGAAACCCGATCTGCGGTGGCGTCAGATCCTTGCCGAACCAGGTCTTGAACGACTTGGCGTAAAAATCGAATTCGACCCCGGTCATCGCTTCGTGGAGAGCGGTGTTGACGAAGTTCAGCCAGTCCTGATCGCCGCGTTTGACGGCGCAGGCATAGGTCTGGGGATTCCAGCCGTAGCCGGCGTCCTTGTAGCGGCCGGGGTTCTGCGTCATGTACCAGGCGAGCGAAGACTGGTCAGTGGCGGCGGCGTCGGCCCGACCGGACTCCAGCGCCTGATAGATCAGGTCGACGGATTCGTACTGGTCGACGGTTGCTTCGGGCAATGCGGCATGCACCATAGACTCGGCATAAACATTCTGCAGAACCGAGATGGTGACCGAGGAACCTGCCGTCTTCAGCGCGGCATAGTCGGCATATTTTCCGTCTGCCTTGAGCATCAGGCCGACACCCTCGCGGTAATAGGGAATGGTAAAGGCCACCTGCTGGGCGCGTTCGCCGGTCACGGTCATGAACTGGCAGGTAATATCGACCTTGTCGGTGGTGATGTTCGGGATGCGGGCGTCCGAGGACTGGTTGACATATTCGATTTTCTCAGGATCGCCGAACAGGGCCTTGGCGATGATACGGCCCATGTCGACATCAAAGCCCTGAAGTTTGTCGTCCGCGCTCTTGAAGTGCCAGGGCGCGTTGGTGCTGCCCGTGCCGAGGACGAGGTGGCCGCGGGCCAGCACTTCATCAAGTTTGCTGCCCTCGGCCAGCACAGGCGTGGACAACAAAGCGGCGGCGACGAGCGATATCACGCCGGTGCGAAAGAAAATGGTCATGGCGTTCCCCTTATGATGGTTCCCATTATTCCAATATAATGGACGCATGTCTGTTTTACTGGAATAATGTATCAAGTGCCATCAGGGCTGAATTGTCAATGGGTCATGCCGAAAAAACGCGCAGCAGTGCGCGTGGTGATTTTTTTGGCAGTGCAGCATTGCACCGCTTGCGGGGCGGACCGCTGGCTCCGTTCTACCGTTTCGGTTTGCCAAAGTTAATCGAAGCAAAATGCGCGGCGTTCTTGGCGCGGAGGCGGAATGCAACGAGGTCGCCGAAGCGCCTTCGGAAGAACTCTCCTATAAGAAGTGTTTCCGATCAGTCCTGGGGCGCGGCTCCCGTTGACTGAGTTGTACGGGAATATCGTCGCCGGGAAGCCAGGAGTCAGAAATGTCTCTGGTTCGCTCAGGCGGCGCCGATACCGGCGGCAAAAATCGCAATTGAGCGGCGAAGATGGGCAAGCAGCGCCGCCCGATCGGGCCAGGCCTGCGCACGGCCCTCCGGCGGTCCCATGCCCCCGAAGATCATGTCCATCAGCATGCGGGCGCCGCTCACCGGGTCATCCAGGGTGAGCCGGCCCTCGGCCCGGCGATCGCTCAGCCAGTCAGCCAGTTCCTGTCGGCTGGCAAGCATGCCTTCCCGTTGCAGGATATCGACAAGCTCAGGGAATTGCGCTGCTTCACGGAAGACGAGTTGCAGGAAACCGGCGCGGTCCGCATCTCTGTCCTCGCCCATGTCGAGCATGAAGATCCGTTCAAGGCTCTCCGCGATCGAACAATCTTCGGCAGGCCGCGGCAGATCAAGCATCAATCGCCGATGTGCAGCGACGACGGCGGCGAACAACTCTTCCTTGCTCTCAAACAGACGGTAGAGCGTCTGTTTGGAAACGCCCGCATCGGAGGCGACGACCGAGGTCGTGCTCCCGGCATATCCATATTTCACAAAAGCCCGGCGGGCGACTTCGACGATCTGCAGCCGCTTGTCTTCGTCGGTGGAGACTTTCGGCCGGCCTCGTCTGCGCGGCTCGCCTGCGGGCTCATCCATAGCTTTCATGATTGTCTAAGCCGCCCCGCCGAAGTGCATGCCGAAGACCTGAGACAAGCCAGTACGATTTCTGAAGACTAATGTGTGAGGTTGTAGCATCAGCAATTTCGGTTTATAGAACTCATCAGTTCTGTAATGCGTTGCTCCTACCCGTTAGCGATGGAGCGCTTATGACGACCATTTTTGCTGCAACATCAATCTCTCCCTATTCTTATAGTAGGAGCTAGACGTCCGCACCCGAGGACATCTTTCGTGTAATACGGTTTCAGAAAATAAATCAACCACAACCCAGCAGTTCGCCGAACACGCCTCCAGCAGCGCCGTCAACTTATGTCGCAGGTGATGGAATTGTCGACGAACCGATTCTCGGATCAACCCTGAGTATAAATCCGCCCCCTCCGCCATCAGAGTGGCGGGAGACGGCTCGATACCCAATATAGGAAGATCGACCCAATTTTGGTCACTTGACAGGCCCGCAAATAGCTCGCCGAGGCCCCTGAGATCCAGAAGTATTAACTATATTGCAGCGTTCTTGCGGAATAATGATCTACGTAAATCAGGCGCCTCGAAGAAGAGACGCCTCAAGTTATTTGGAGACGGTCTTGGCATTTACTATTGCCCGCAGTTTGGTGGCCTTCGGCGTCGCTGTTTCAACCGGCATTTTCATGTCGATCGGGTTGCAGCAATCGGCGCTCGAACGGCTGAAGGTCAACGGCCCGGTTTATGAGCAGGTGGTTTACGGCAAGGATCTGATCGCCGATATTCTGCCGCCGCCGCTGTTCGTGGTCGAATCCTACATGCTGTCTTTCGAGGCGAGTAAATTTCCCGAACTGAGCGAGACCAATCTCGCCAAAATCGCAAATCTCAAGGCCGCTTACGACGACCGACGCGCCTATTGGAAATCAACGCGGCTGCCGCAGGCTTTGAAAGACGAGCTCGAGAACGATGTGCTCGCCAAGGGCGAGGCATTCTGGGAGGTGATGAACCGCGCGGTCATCCCGGCCCTGAACGCCAGGGACGATAACAAGGCGCACGGTGCGATCGAGCAACTGCGCGTCGCCTTCCACGCACATCAGGACGCGGTCGAGAAGCTCGTTGCAAATTCCGACGCTTTCCTGAAGGGCGAAGAGAGAAATGCCGCCTCGGAGATTGTCACCTGGACGATCTACGCGGGCGCCGCGGGCTTCGGCTCCTTCGCCCTGCTGCTGGTCGGCCTCTATCTTCTGCGCCGCCGGGCCATCGTGCCGCTGGATGGCATGAAGGCCTATATGGGCAACCTCGCCGAAGGCGATTTTTCGACCGAGGTCCCCTACGCCAACCGCTCCGACGAAATCGGCGCCATGTCCAAGGCTGTGGCGGTTTTCCGCCGCAACGCGCTGGAGCGGCAGGACGCACAGAAGCGCGAAACGGCGCTTCGCGATCAGGAATTCCAGCGCGAGCGCAGCCAGATGGCCGAAAAGGCTGCCGAGGAGCAAAGCCGAGAAAGGGTGATCGATCAGCTGACTTACGGCCTGGACCAGCTCTCGCTCGGCAATCTCGATTGCCGGATCACCACAGCCTTCGCCCCCGCCTACGAAATGTTGCGGGCCAAATTCAACGACAGCATGAATGCGCTTGGCGCCTCGATGGCGCAAATCGCCCACACTTCCAGACAGGTGGGCAGTTCTTCCGCCGGTATCACGAATGCCGCCGACAGCCTTGCATTACGCACCGAACAGCAAGCCACGATGCTCGAAGAGGCGACCGCCGCGCTCGTCGAAATGAACGCCAAGGCCAAGGACGCTTCCAATCATGCCGGCAAGGCGACCGGCATGATGGCTGAGACCCGCAGCAGCGCCGAACATTCGGCCGCCGTCGTTCGCGATGCGATCGCCGCCATGCAGAAAATCGAAGGCTCCTCCGCCCAGATCGGCGCGATCGTCAACGTCATCGACGAGATTGCCTTCCAGACCAACCTTTTGGCGCTCAATGCCGGCGTCGAGGCCGCCCGCGCCGGCGAAGCCGGCAAGGGTTTCGCCGTCGTGGCCCAGGAAGTGCGTGAGCTCGCCCTCCGTTCGGCCAACGCCGCCAAGGAGATCAGATCTCTGATTTCCAGTTCATCGTCTGAGGTTTCCACCGGCGTGGAGCTCGTCAACCGCACCGGCAAGGCGCTTATGGAAATCGAAGGCCAGGTCGAGCAGGTCGCCGGCCTGATCGCCCGCATCGTTTCGGTATCTTCAGAGCAAGCCGTGGCGATCGGGGAAATCAACGCCTCCGTCAATGCGCTCGATGAGGTCACGCAGCGCAACGCTGCCATGGCTGCGGAAACCGTCTCGGCCTGCCGCGCGCTCGGCGGCCAGACACAGACGCTCGAAGGGGTTGTCAGCCGCTTCCAGATCGATGCGGCAGCTGCCGGGTCGAGATCGCCGAAAGCGGCTTGAGATGGCCGACCGGCGAAACGCATCTCGCCGCGCCTGCCCGTCATCTCAGCTCGTCACGGTCGCCATCACCGCAACGCAGTCGCCTGGTTTGACGAGCCCCGGAAAATGCCGGGCGCAGAGAATACCGTCCATGGCGGCGTGGATCTCGCGCGGCGCCTCACCCGTCCGCCCCGTCGGATAGATGCGAGCGATGACCGCACCCTCAGTGACGACGTCACCGAGGTCGATGACGGCTTCGATCAATCCACCCTCCTCCGCGAAGGAGAAACAACGGCCATCCGGCATGTCCAGCCAGGTCGTCGCACCGGTATCGACGGCGCCGGCGACGATCCCCGCATGTCGCAGCACGTTTATCACGCCGCGTTTGGCGATCGCCGCACTTTTGGCGGTCGCGGTGCCGCCGCCGCCGAGTTCGGTGGTGATGAAGATCTTGCCCATTTCCTCGGCCGCCGTGTCGTACATGCCGACCGCATCGATCTCCAGCATCTTCATCGAATAGGGTGCGGCAAACGCCGTGACGAAGTCGAAGGCTTTTTGCTCCTGCTGCTTGTTGGGCAGAATGTGCGCGGCACAGAAGGGCAAAAAATCGAGCGTCTTGCCGCCGGAATGGAAGTCGAGGACGATATCCGCCAGCGGCAGAAGCACACGGCTGAAATAGTCGGCGATCTTCTCGGTCACCGTGCCGTCCGGCCGGCCGGGGAAACTTCGGTTCATATTGCCCCTGTCGATCGGCGACGTCCTGGTGCCCGCCAGGAACGCCGGATAATTCATCGCCGGCACGACGATGACGGCGCCGCTTACCTCGTCAGGCTTCAGCGAGCGGGCGAGATCGAAGAGCGCGATCGGTCCCTCATACTCGTCGCCGTGGTTGCCGCCGGTCAGAAGCGCCGTCGGCCCCTTGCCGTTCCTGACGACCGTTATCGGGATCATCACCGATCCCCAGGCGGAATCGTCGCGGCTGTAGGGCAGCCTGAGGAAACCGTGCTGGACGCCCTCGGCGGCGAAATCCACCGTCGCGCTGATCGGCGACGGCCGCAAGCGGGTCTCTGTCATGACAGCCTCAATCCTTGACCATCAGCTTGCGCGGCACGTTGGCGAGGCACTCGACACCGCTTTCGGTGATGAGAATGCTCTCCGTCGTCTCAAACCCCATATCGTCGAGCCAGAGGCCTGTCATGAAATGGAAGGTCATGCCGGGCTTCAATTCCGTCCGGTCGCCGGGGCGCAGGCTCATGGTGCGCTCGCCCCAGTCCGGCGGATAGGAAAGGCCGATCGGGTAACCCGTGCGGTTGTCCTTGACGATGCCGTATTTCTTCAAGACCGCGAAGAAGGCGTTGGCGATATCCTCGCAGGTGTTGCCGGGCTTGGCGACCGCAAGACCGGCTGCCATGCCTTCCAGCGTCGCTTTTTCGGCATCGAGAAACGCCTGCGTCGGCTTGCCGAGGAAAACCGTGCGCGACAGCGGCAGGTGATAACGATTGTAGCAGCCGGCGATTTCGAAAAACGTACCCTCGCCCTTCTTCAACGGCCGGTCGTCCCAGGTCAGATGCGGTGCCGATGCTTCGACGCCGGACGGCAGCAGCGGCACGATCGCCGGATAGTCGCCGCCGATGCCGTCGACGCCGCGAGTGCCGGCGTCATAAATTTCCGCCACCAGGTCGCACTTGCGCATGCCGACCTCGATCTTGTCGAAGATGCGGGCATGCATCGCTTCGACGATGCGGGCCGCATTGCGCATGTACTGGATTTCGGTGTCACTCTTGACCGCGCGCTGCCAGTTGACCAGCGCGGTCGCATCGACGAAACGCGCGTTCGGTAGGTGCTTCTGCAGCGCGGCGAAGGCTGCGGCGGAGAACCAGTAATTGTCCATCTCGACGCCGATCGTCAGCTTGCCGAAGCCGCGCTCCGTCAGGATGCCGGAGAGATAGTCCATCGGATGGCGCTCGGTCGACTGCACGTAATGATCGGGATAACCGACGATATTGTCGTGGCTGAGATAGGCGGTGAGCTTGGCGCCGTTGGCGTCCTGACCGCGGCCGAACCAGATCGGCTCGCCCTGCGGTGGCACGATCACCGCCTGATGAACGTAGAAGGACCAGCCGTCATAGCCAGTAAGCCAGGCCATATTCGAGGGGTCGCTGACAATAAGCAGATCGACGCCTCTCGCCTCCATGGCACGCCGTGTCTTTTCCAGGCGCTCGGCATATTCTCCGAGCGAGAACTTCAGATGGGGCTGGGTCATATCTCTTCCCTTCTTGTCCGGCGCCGCGCCGGTCAGCTTTCGAATGTGGTGCCGGTATTCGTCGCGCCGGCGCGGGCAAAGGCGAGCGTGGCGATGGCGGTGTCCTGAATGCCAGTTCCCGTGAGGTCGGCGATGGTGATCTGGTCGCTACTCGTCCTGCCCGACATCCGCCCGGCGACGATCCGGCCGAGTTCGGCGAAATCGGCATCCCTATTGACGAGGCCTGCTTCGATCGCATGGTGCAACTCGCCCAGCCGGCGGGTCTGCTTCAGGCTGTCGGCGACATAGAGACCGGCGCCGGCTATGGCCGCGGGATCGATCTCGTTCTTGTGCTCGGCATCCGATCCCATGGCCGTCAGATGCTGCCCGGCTTCGAGCCAGCCGGCGTCGATGATCGGTTTTTCTGCCGGCGTGGTGGTCACGATGATGTCTGCGCCGGACATTGCTTGCCGCGGGTCGGATATCGCGTTGACGGGAAAGCCGAGCCTGGCCGCCAGCTCCGCAGCCACGCCCTCGGCCCTCGCCGCATCCCGCGCCCAAATCCTGGCGTCACGGATCGGCCGCACCAGCGTCAGCGCTTCCAGCTGCAGCCGCGCCTGCATGCCGGCGCCGAAGATCGCCGCCACGCTGGAATTCTGCCGCGACAGATGCTTCGCCGCGACGGCGCCGGCCGCGGCCGTGCGCACGTCGGTGAGATAGCCGTTGTCGAGGAGCAGCGCCTGCACCAGGCCGGTTCGGCTCGACAGCAGCACCATCATGCCATTGGTGCTCGGCAGACCGATTTTTGGATTGTCGAAGAAGCCGGGGCTGATCTTGATCGCAAAACCCTCGATGCCGGGCACGTAGGCGGTCTTCACATCGACCTCACCCCGATACTCGGGAATGTCGAGCCGCAGGATCGGCGGCATGGCGACCGCTTTCGTCGCAAGCGCGGCGAAGGCCTGCTCGACGCAAGCGACCACGTCGGAATCGAGCCCCACAACCTTGCGCAATTCCGCTTCCGTCAGAATAATCATTCGGCTCATGGGTTATCCTCCGCGAACGCCGCACCCTCGCCGTTGATCACCCCACGGTGCTGTTCCATGTCGACATTCCGTCCCGAAAGGATCGCAACGACCGGGCCGCCGGAGCGGGTCTTTCCGGCCAGCAGTGCTGCGATGCCGACTGCGCCCGCCCCCTCGACAACCTCGCCCTCGCGGGCATAGGCATGGCGCATGCCGGCTGCGATCTCCGTCTCCGTCAGCAGGACGACGTCGTCGAGAAGTGCGCGGCACATGGCGAAGGTCACGCGGTTGTCGAGGCCAATGCCGCCGCCGAGCGAGTCGGCAAGGCTCCTCACCTCCTCGACCTGCACCGGCCGTCCGGCATCGAGGCTCGCCTTCATCGCCGCGCCCTGTTCCATCGTCAGGCCGATCACCTTCGTCTTGGGATTGACGCCCTTGACCGCGGCGGCGACGCCCGCCGCAAGGCCGCCGCCGGAAAGCGGCACCAGCACCGTGGCCACCTCAGGCAAGGCGTCGACGATTTCGAGCCCGAGCGTCCCCTGCCCGGCGACGACGTCAGGATGGTCGAAAGGCGGGATCATCACCAGACCCTCCTCTCGCACCAGCCGGTCCACTTCCTGCTGCGCCTCGTCCTGCGATCGGCCGACGATGCGCACATCGGCGCCGAGACGGCGGATTTCCGCAACCTTGTTCTCCGGCACCAGCCGCGACATGCAGATCGTCGCGACCGCGCCTTGCGCCTTCGCGGCATGGGCAAGCGCCCGGCCGTGATTTCCGGTCGAGGCGGCGACGACGCCGCGCGCCCGTTCAGCCGGTGACAGTGACAGCACCGCATTGGTCGCCCCGCGCAGCTTGAAGCTGCCCGTCGTCTGGTGATGTTCAAGCTTCAGCCAGACCGGAACGCCGGCAATCTCGGCAAGCGACGCCGACTGCACCATCGGTGTTTCGACGACCCGGCCTTCGATCCGCCGCGCCGCCGCACGAATGTCCTCCAACGAAACCGGCAGGGCGCTCGCCATGATCTCAGCCTTCCCCATAGGACCTGGTCATCAGCTGACCGAGCTCGGGCAGCGCCCGTTCATCGCCGCAAAGCTTCAGGCAGGCCCAGGCGGTTGCGAGATTGCTGGTCACCACCGGCTTGCCGGTCTCGCCTTCGATGCGGGCGGCGACCTGTGCGGCGCGGAGAGCAGTGCAGGAGATGAACAGCGCGTCGGATTGCGGCGCCAGCGCTTCACGCGCGAAGGCGGCGATATCATCCGGCGCAATCCGCGCCATCTCGCGGTCGTCGCTAAGGCCGAGGCAGGTGAAGCGGTCGATCGCAAAGCCGAGATCCGCGAAATAATCCGCCATCGGCCGGCTGGTCTCGATCGTATAGGGCGTCAGCACCGAAATCCGGCGGGCGCCGAGCGCCTTCAGGCCCTTCACCGCCGCCGCCGTGGGCGTCACGACTGAAGCACCCGGTTTCGACGCGTGGATCGCCGCCTCGATATTGCGGTCGCCGATGACGACCGAGGCGGAGGTGCAGGAATACATGATCGCGTTCAGCGACTCATCCGGCAGGATCAGCCCGGCGCCTTCCGTCAGCGACGGCTGCATCTTCAAAAGGTTTTCAGGCGTCACCGGATTGGTGTAGTGGATGCGGCTGACATAGACGCCGATGCGGTCGCTGGCGACCATGCGCTGGAAGTCGACTTCGGTCGTGTGGTCGGTCGCCAGGATGACGAGGCCGATGCGCTTTTCGAGTGGCCGGTTGTCCAGTCGCGGCCGCCGGCTGGCGGAGATGATTTCGATCCTTGTCATGTCAGTCATCCATCCTGGCGTAGCGCTCCTCGAGCCAACGCAATCCGAGGACCGAGATCAGGCTGATGACGAGGAAAAAGACGCCGACCAACGTCATCGGCTCGATATAGCGATAATTGCTGTTGGCGATGCTCTTTGCCTGGTTCATCAATTCGAGCACGGTGATTGCCGAAAGCAGCGGCGTTTCCTTGAACATGGCGATGAAATAATTGGCGAGCGCCGGGATCATCGGCGGGATCGCCTGCGGCAGGACCACGTGGATCCAGGCCTGGCGCGTCGTCAGATTGGTGGCCTTGGCCGCCTCCCATTGTCCGCGCGGCACATTCTCGATGCCGGCGCGATAGACTTCGGCGGTATAGGTCGCATAGTGAATGCCCATGCCGATGACGCCGGCGGTGAGCGGCGACAGCCGGATGCCGATATCCGGCAGCACGTAGAAGATGAAATAGAGCTGCACCAGCAGCGGCGTGCCGCGGATGAATTCCGAGACCAAACCGACCGTGCGTGAGACTGCGGCGACCGGGGATCGCCGCACAATGGCAAGCGCCAGCCCGATGACCATGGCGACCGCAGCGCCGAGGACGGTGGCAAGAATGGTGATCTTGAACCCTTCGAGAAGGGTCGGCATGATCTGCCAGACGAAGTCCCAATCCCATTCCATCTGGTCAGGTCCTTATGCCGTCGACGCCACGCGCCATCCGCCGCTCCAGCCAGCGCATTGCCGCCGAAATCGCCAGGGCCATGAGAAAATAGAGGATGAGGATCGTTGCGAAGGGCACCAGCGTATTGCCGGTCTGCGCCCGCACCACCTGCGCTTGGAAGGTCATGTCCGTCAGTGAGATCAGCGACACCACGGCCGTGCCCTTCAATAGCTCGATCGCATTGTTGCAGAAGGTCGGCAGCATCAGCGGCAGCGCCTGCGGCAGGATGACGTGGCGCATGCGCTGATAGCGCGACAGGTTGAGCGCGACACAGGCTTCCGACTGTTCGCGCCCGACGGCCTTGACGGCGCCGCGCACCACTTCCGCGCCATAGGCGCCGACATTTAGGCCGAGCGCCAGCACGCCGGCCTGCAGCGGCGTCAGTGTCACGCCTGCGAAGGGCAGTACGAAATAGACCCAGAAGAGCTGGACGAAGATCGAGGTGCCGCGAAAGAATTCGATATAGGTTGTCGCCAGAGCCCGGACGGCAAAGAAGGGCGACAAGCGGCCGAGGCCGGCCAGGAAAGCCATGACAAGCGCCAGCGCCGAGCCCATGACCGTCAGCTGGAGCGTCACCAAGGCGCCCTGAAGGATCAGTGTCAGATAGCCGGACCATACCGACATCGGCAACTCGCTTCTCTGGAGATCATTTGAGGAGCACGCCGGCCGTGGCATGGCCGGCGTGCTCACATCAGGTTACTTGGCCGGGGCGCAGAGCTTTTCGCGGCTCGTTGACATCGCCGCCTTGGCCGAGAAGCCGTAGGGTTCGATGATCTTGGCGAATTCGCCGGATTCCTTCAGCTTCTTCAGCTCGACGTCGAAGGCGTCACGCAGCGCGACATCCTGCTTGCGGAAAGCGGCGCCGTCGCAATAGACCGGCGCATTGACGACGGGGGCGACGGTTTCGAGATTCGGATCCTTCGCCTTCGCCATCAGATCGTGGATCGACAGGACCGGCAGCGAATAGACGTCGATGCGGCCGTCCTGCAGCATCTTGATGCCGCTCTGCCCATCCGGAACGACGATAACGCGGTCACGCGGCACGCCGGCTTCCAGCGCCAGCTTCTCTTCCGTGCCGCCGCCCGGCGCGCCGATCTTGGCATCCGGATTGTCGGCAATATCCTTGTAGCTCGTCAGCTTCAGCGGGTTGCCCTTCTTGAGGGCGAAGGCCTCGGCATCGCAAAGGATCGGTTCGGAATAGGCAACGGCGTTGCAACGCTCGGGCTTCATGAAGAGGCCGGCGGTGATCGCGTCGTGACGGCCGGCCTGCAGGCCGGGGATCATCGCGCCATATTCCGAGATCGAGGCGACGACTTCCTTGACGCCAAGCTTTTCGAAGATGGCACGTGCCACGTCGGGCGCGGCGCCCGATACCTTGCCGTCTGCGCCGACGGCGGTGAACGGCGGCTCGTTGGCGATGGCGATGCGGGCAAAACCCTGTTCCTTCAGCTGTTCGAGCTTGTCATCGGCAGCGGATGCCGGAGCGGCCGCCGTGATCAGAAGCGCCGACAGGCTGGCGGCGCTCAAAAAATATCCTGCTTTCATCGTTCCCAACTCCTCTGGCTTTCTCTTTGAGTTTTGTTCTTGCGGGCAATGTCTGAGGTCAGACGCGGTGCCCCGCCGCAATGATCTTGCGCAGGAAGGTCTGCGTCCTCTCCTGCGTCGGATTGCGAAAGATATCGCCCGGCTTGCCTTCCTCGACGATCTTGCCGCGATCGAAGAACAGCACGCGGTCGGCAAAATCATGGGCAAAACCCATCTCATGGGTGACGAGAAGCATCGTCATATCGGTCTCGGAGGCAAGCTTCCGCATGACGTTCAGCACCTCCTCGACCAGCTCCGGGTCGAGTGCCGAGGTCACCTCGTCGAACAGCATGATCTTCGGCGACAGCGCCAGCGCCCGGGCAATGGCGACGCGCTGCTTCTGCCCGCCGGAAAGCTGCGCCGGCACGCTTTTCGCCTTGTCGGCAAGGCCGACCATATCCAGAAGCTCCATCGCCCGCTTCTCGGCCTGCGGCCGCTTGATGCCCTTGGTCAGCATCGGCGCCAGCGTGACGTTGTCGAGGACGCATTTATGCGGGAACAGGTTGAAGTGCTGGAAGACCATGCCGATCTTTTCCCGCATGCGATGCAGGTGCCGCTCATCGGCCGCCACCAGCCCGCTGCCACCAGGCATGTGGTAGAGCTGCTCGCCGTCGACCTCGATGTGGCCGCCGCTGATCGTCTCCAGCGTCATCAGGATGCGCAGGATCGTCGTCTTGCCGGAGCCCGACGGCCCGATCAGCGCCAGTTTCTCGCCCGGCATGACATTCATCGACAGGCCGTCGAGCACGGTCAGCGGACCGTATCTCTTGACGATGTTGTCGATGCGGATGATGGGCGCAGGCATTCATGTCTCTCCTTGTTGAGACAAGCAATGACCTAACGATGACGGCCTACGAAAATCATGTCAATTCGCAAAATAATATCATGACAATTATTCTGCACCTGCCGGGAAATGCGGCAGCGTCAAATCGCAAGCAGCAGTTCCTCCGGATTTCCCTGCGCCAGCGAGGCAACGATCCCGAGTCCTGTCCGCAGCTCGCCTTCCGTCGTCGAGCCGAGCGAGATGCGCACCGCCGGCGTCCAGCCGTGATCGGTGGTGTGAAAGGATTTGCCCGGCGCGATCGCCACGCCGCGCAACCTTGCCTGCGACACGAAACCATCCTCCGTATGGCTGCCGGACAGCGGCAGCCATACATGCAGGCTTTGCGGGTGCGTTCGATAGGACAGGCCGGCCAGCATCTCCGCCGCGATCGCGTGGCGTCCGACAAGAGCGCGGCGCTGCCAGTTGACGAGTTCCATCGCCGTGCCGTCGCTGACCCAGCGGCTGGCGATCTCGGCCATGGCAGGCGTCGCCATCCAGCTGGAGACGAGATGCCGGTTGGCGACGGCAGCGACATAGCGGTCGGGCGCGACGAGGTAGCCGATCCTGAGGCCTGGAACGGTGATCTTCGTAAAGCTCGTGACGTAGAGCGTGCGCTCCGGCGCAAAGGCCGCCATCGGCGGCGCCCGGTTCTCGACCATCGGACCGAGAATATCGTTTTCGATGATCGCTATGTCATGCTTGGCGGCGACGGCGGCAAGCGCCTGCCGGCGCTCGGCACTCATCAGCGCGGCCATCGGATTGATCACCGAGGGCTGCAGGAAAATCGCCCGGATCGGCCCGATCCGGCAGGCCTCGTCCAGCGCTTCGGGGATCATGCCTTGCTCGTCGATCGCCAACCCTTCGAGGTGCAGGCCGAGATAGCCGCAGAGCGGCACCAGCGTATGGTGGCTGACCGCTTCGGTCGCAATCGTCGAGCCGGGCGGCGTGACGCTCATCAGCGCCACCGTCATGCCGGAAGTCGCGCCATTCGTCAGGCTGATGTTCAGCGGCGACACGTCGAGCCCGCAGCGCGCCAGCCATTCGGTGGCGACGACGCGGTGCCGCGGAAACACCATATTCGGTCGGAACGACAGGGCCGAGCTGGAAGGCAGGTTTTCGGAAAGCCAGCCGAAGGCCTGGCGCATTTTTTCCAGATGGATCTGCTCGCAGACCGGCTTCAGGATCGACAGATCGATCACCTCGCCCAGCCGTTCCGGCAGATAGGGCGGCTCCGGCTCAGGCGGCCGCGTCTGCACGAAACTGCCGCGGCCGATCTCGCCTGAGATCAGCCCCCGGCGGCTGAGCTCGTCATAGGCGCGGCTGACCGTCTGCACGGAAAGATGCAGATCATCCGCCAGCTTGCGATGCGGCGGCAATTGCGCCCCGTCGGAGAGCTTTCCGTCGGTGATCGCGTTGGCGATCTGCTCGGCGAGGGAGAGATAGGCCGGCCGGCGGAGTTGCGAGGGATCGGGGCGCCAATTTGTCATGATTTCAACAGTGCTGAAAATCAGTCCAATTGACAATGCCAAAATGCGCTCCCATTGTCTTTTCGCTGCGTTTGAAATGATTTCTTTATAGAAGAAACCACCATGAAGCTCGACGCCATCGACCTGCGCATTCTCGACGCCGTCCAGCGCGACGGCCGCATCACCAAGCTGGCGCTGGCCGAAAGGGCCGGACTGTCGCCGACGCCGTGCTGGATGCGGCTGCGCAAGCTTGAAAAGGCCGGTATTATCACTGGCTACCACGCCCGCATCGCCCCGCGGCGCATCGCGCCGGTCGCCAGCGTGATGATGGAAGTGACGCTCGCCAATCATCGCCAGGCCGATTTTGAACGCTTCGAACGTACCATTGCCGCAATCCCCGAGATTGTCGCCTGCTGGTCGGTGGGTGGCGGCGTCGATTACATTCTGAAGATCGTGACGGCCGATATTGACTCCTACCAGCGACTGGTCGATGGGCTTCTCGACCGTGAACTCGGCATCGACCGCTATTTCACCTATATCGTCACCAAGACGGTGAAGGAGGAAACAGTCGTTCCGGTCTCCTCCTTCGCCGCGTCCGGCGGTGGCGAAAGCGCTTCCTAGACAATCTCTCTATCCGGCGGCTGTGCTTTAGCCCGTTTCTCTCTTTTCGCCATCGCCCAAGGACAATCTCTCGTCCGCTCCTGTGGAAGACTTCACGTCACCGCAACTAGGAGATTGGACATGACTGCCGTTTTTGCCCGCCCCGCCTATCACGACGCGCTGTCGCGGCTCGCCGATCGTCATCTCCTGCGCGATCTCGCCTATGTCGGCGGCCGGTGGATCGCCGGGACCACGGGAAAGAGCTTCGCCGTCACCGATCCGGCTTCTTCGGCGACACTCGCCTGGGTTGCGAGCCTCGGTGCCGAAGAGACGGCAATGGCGATCGATGCGGCGTCGGAGGCCCTTAGCGCGTGGCGCGCGATCCTGCCGCAGAACCGTGCGGCGATCCTGCGCAGATGGCACGCGCTGATGCTTGCGGCGAAAGAAGATCTGGCGCTGATCATGACGCTGGAACAGGGCAAGCCGCTTGCCGAAGCCCGCGGCGAGATCGATTACGCCGCCTCGTTCATCGAGTGGTATGCCGAGGAAGCCAAGCGGCTGAACGCCGAAAGCGTCACCAGCCATCTGGCTGGGGCGGAAATGATCGTCCGGCGCGAGGCGATCGGCGTCGTCGGCGTCGTCACTCCGTGGAACTTTCCTTCCGCCATGCTCACCCGAAAGGCGGCCGCGGCACTCGCTGCCGGCTGCACGGTCGTGGCCCACCCCTCCTCGGAAACGCCGCTTTCTGCCCTCGCGCTTGCCGAACTCGGTGAACGCGCTGGCATTCCGGCCGGTGTCTTCAATGTGGTCACCGGCCATGCCGCAACGATCGTCGGACGCATGTGCGCCGATATCCGCCTGCGCGCGATGAGCTTCACCGGCTCCACCGAGGTCGGCCGCCTCATCGCCGCGCAATGCGCGCCAACGATGAAGCGGATGGTGATGGAGCTCGGCGGCCACGCGCCGCTGATCGTCTTCGAGGATGCCGATGTCGCAAAAGCGGTCGAGATCGCCGTCGACGCCAAGTTCGCCACATCCGGCCAGGATTGCCTTGCCGCCAACCGCATCTTCGTCCAGCAACGCATCGCCGATGCCTTCGCCAAGGCTTTTGCCGCCCGCATCGGCGCGCTGAGGGTCGGCGCAGGGCTTGAGGATGGAAGCGAGATCGGGCCGCTGATGCATGAACGCGCCGTCGTCAAGGTTGAGGAGCAGGTGGCCGAGGCGCTGGCGCAGGGCGCCCGGCTCGTCATCGGCGGCAGCCGCCACAAGGCCGGCCGGCTCTTCTATCAGCCGACGCTTTTGACGGATGTGCCGGCGAATGCGTTGATCATGCGTGAGGAGACTTTTGGGCCTGTAGCGGCGTTGACCACCTTCGACACCGAAGACGAGGTTGTCGCCCGCGCCAACGATACCGAATACGGCCTCGTCGCCTATGTCATCACCGAGAACGGCGCCCGGCAGATGCGTCTCGGGCGCGCGCTGGAATACGGCATGGTGGCGGTCAACCGCGTAAAAATCACCGGCGGCCCCATTCCCTTCGGCGGCTGGAAGCAGTCCGGCATCGGCCGCGAGGGCTCGCGCCACGGGCTCGAGGCCTTCACCGAGCTCAAATATCTCTGCATCGACACCGCCGCCTGAGCACCCAATTTCAAGAAGAGGACAGGACATGCTCGACAAAAGCAACGAACTCACCGCCTGGGACCGCGATCACTTCTTCCACCCCTCGACCCATATGGGCATGCATGCGCGCGGCGAGACGCCGACGCGCGTCGTCGCCGGCGGCGAAGGCGTCTACATCACCGATACGAGCGGCCGCAAAAGCCTCGATGCCTTTGCCGGGCTCTATTGCGTCAATGTCGGCTACGGCCGCCAGAAGATCACCGATGCAATCGCCGAGCAGGCGAAGAACCTCGCCTATTACCACGCCTATGTCGGCCACGGCACGGAAGCCTCGATCACGCTGTCGAAGATGATCATCGACCGCGCGCCCGATGGCATGAGCCGCGTCTATTTCGGCCTCTCCGGTTCGGATGCCAACGAGACCAACATCAAGCTTATCTGGTATTACAACAACATCCTCGGCCGCCCGGAGAAAAAGAAGATCATTTCGCGCTGGCGCGGTTATCACGGTTCCGGCGTCATGACCGGCAGCCTCACCGGTCTTGCTCTCTTCCACAATGCCTTCGACCTGCCGCGCGCGCCGATCCTTCACACCGAGGCGTCCTATTATTTCCGCCGCCCCGACCGTTCGATGAGCGAGGATCAGTTCTCGCAATATTGCGCCGACAGACTGGAGGAGATGATCCTCGCCGAAGGCCCCGATACCATCGCCGCCTTCATCGGCGAACCGATCCTCGGCACCGGCGGCATCGTGCCGCCGCCGCAACGTTACTGGCAGAAGATCCAGGCGGTGCTCGACAAATACGACATCCTGCTTGTTGCCGACGAAGTCGTCACCGGCTTCGGCCGTCTCGGCACGATGTTCGGCTCGGATCACTATGGGATGAAGCCGGATCTGATCACCATCGCCAAGGGCCTGACCTCCGCCTATGCCCCGCTTTCCGGCAGCATCGTTTCGAGCAAGATGTGGCAGGTCCTGGTGCAGGGTTCCGATGAATTGGGAGCGATCGGCCATGGCTGGACCTATTCCGCCCATCCGATCTGCGCCGCCGCCGGCATCGCCAACCTTGAACTGATCGACGAAATGGAGATCGTGGAAAATGCCGGCAAGACCGGCGCCTATTTCCGCTCGGAACTGGAGAAGGCAGTGGGCAGCCATCGCAACGTCGGTGACGTCCGCGGCGACGGCCTGATGGCAGCCGTCGAATTCGTCGAGGACAGGGATGATCGGAAATTTTTCGATCCCGGCCGCAAAATCGGTCCGCAGGTCGCTTCCGCCCTTCTCGAACGCGGCGTCATCGGCCGCGCCATGCCACAGGGCGACATCCTCGGCTTTGCGCCGCCGCTCTGCCTGACGCGTGAGGAGGCGGACATTATCGTCAAGGCGACAGCGGACGCGATCGACAGCGTCTTCAAGAACATCTGAGGAGAAGCCGCATGACGATCCCTGAAAAGATGGCAGCCGTTTTGCTCACCGGCCACGGCGGATTGGAGAAGCTCGTCTACCGCACAGACGTCCCCGTTCCGGCGCCGGCGGAGGGCGAGGTGCTGATCCGCGTCACCGCCTGCGGCATGAACAATACCGACATCTGGGTACGCCAAGGCGCCTATGGCACCGAAGACGACCCCTCCGCAATCTCGACTTGGCGCAGGCAGGGCAATACGCTGACATTCCCGCGCATTCAGGGCACCGATACGGTTGGCCACATTGTCGGCGTTGGCCGCAGTATCGACCCCGCGCGCATGGGCGAACGCGTCATGGTGGACTTTTCGATCTACAATCGCGATGACGACAGTCTCGCCGACATCGACTACATGGGTCATGGCCGCGACGGCGGCTACGCCGAATATATGGCGCTACCGGCCGAAAACGCCCATGTCGTTGCAACCGATCTGACCGATATCGAGCTCGCCACCTTCTGCTGCGCCTATCTGACCGGCGAGCGCATGCCGGAACGGGCGCGGCTTGCCGCCGGCGAACGCGTCCTCGTCACCGGCGCCTCGGGCGGTGTCGGCTCAGCAATCATTCAGCTCGCGCGCGCCCGCGGCGCCATCCCGATCGCCATCGCCGGACCGGGCAAGGAGGCGGCGATGCTCGATATCGGCGCCGAAGCGGTCGTGACCCGCGGCAAGGGCGATCTGGTCGAAGCCGTTCATTTCGCCAGCTGCGGACAACCGATCGACGTCGTTGCCGACCTCGTCGGCGGGCCACTGTTCAACGATCTCCTGAAGATCTTGCGACCCGAAGGCCGTTACACGACGGCCGGCGCCATTGCCGGCCCGGTCGTCCAGCTCGATCTCAGGACCATGTATCTGAAGCAATTGGAGCTGCACGGATCGAGCCAGGGAAGCCGCGCCGACTTCCGCCGCCTCGTCGGCTATATCGAAAGCCGGAAGATCCGGCCTCTCGTCGGCGGTGTCTATCCGCTGTCTGAATTCCATCGCGCCCAGACCGAGTTCATGGCGAAGAATTTCGTGGGCAAATTGGTCGTGGTGCCCGACCGAGGATAAGGCGACATTCCGATCGCGCCACTGGCGAACCTTATCGGCGTATCGGCGTTTCACGGCCATGGACAATCGTTGCGATCACATCCGCCATTCGTTGCGCCAGGGAATCTGGGGCGTCTCTGCGGCCTTGAGGGAGGCGAAACCCGCAGTCGCGCCAGAAGGTCTCTGATGCCGACCGCCAAGACGACATATCTCACCCCTGCCGAACTCGAAAAGATTCGCCGTGCTGTGGGCATAGCACGGCTGATGGATACGGCGGTCCGACTGCCTTTTATCGGTGTACGGATCGGCGCGGACTCGGTCCTCGGCCTGATCCCGGCGGTCGGCGACGTTGCCGGCTCTCTCATCGGCCTTTTCATCATCGACGAGGCACGGCGCCTTGGCCTTCCTGCCCACAAGCTCGCCCGCATGGCGGTCAATCTCGGCGTCGACGCTGCCTGCGGCACGGTTCCCCTGATCGGCGATCTCTTCGACGTCTATTTCAAGTCTCACCGCCGGAACGTCGGCATCATCCTCGACCACTTCGGTGTGAGCGAGGAGGAACTGAACCGCCGCATGTGACGCAGCCGGCGCCCGCAATAGTGGACTGCATTCCTCTAAATGCGCGTCGGATCAAATTAGATTCATGCGACGCGCTTTAGCCCTCTGTCTTTGTGCATGTCGTTGTCCCGGAATCGCTGCACACTTCCGGGCGACATGCGCTAAAGCTCAGTCAGAGCGCCAGCCGTCTTCACGGCGTGGTCGAGAACAAATTGCAGCTTGGCAGCGTGGCCAAAACCCGGCTCATCCGGCTGCCCGTTTCGCACGGCCTTTGCAAAACGCTGGAAGTTGGTGATGACCGGTTCGACCTCGATCGTGCGCCAGATCGCCTTGTCGGCATCGGCGCCTTCGCAGACCCTGAGAGTCGAACCCTCAGGCGTATGCACCACCTCAAGGGCGCCCCTGTCCCCATGCAGGCGCAGCCGCAGCTCGTTCAGATGGCCGGTTGCCCAGCGCGTCGCGTGGATGACCCCTGCCGCACCGCTTTCGAGTTCGGCCATCATCAGGAAACTGTCATTTGCGTCGAGGTCGTACTCGCCGATCCGGTTTCCGGGGCTCTTGTCGAACACTTTGAGGTGCGATGCCGCCGCCTTGACGTCGCTTCCGGCGGCAAAAACCGCGAAGTCGAGAATATGGATACCGACATCGCCGAGCACACCGTTGGAGCCATGCTTCGTCGACAGCCGCCAAAGCCATTGCGATTCCTTGGTCCAGTCGCCCCAAGCCTTCGAGACGAGCCAGCTCTGGAGATAGGACGCTTCGAAGTGGCGGATCGCGCCGAGGCGCCCGTCCAGCACCATCTTGCGGGCTGCCTGCAACGGCGCCACGTTGCGATAGGTGAGGTTTACCATCGTAACCTTGCCGGATGCCGCCGCGGCGTCGGCCATCTCCTTGGCCTCGCGGTAGTTGACCGCCAGCGGCTTCTCGCAGAGCACATGCTTGCCGGCGCCGAGTAACTTCATTGTCGTGGAATAGTGGGCGCGATCCGGCGTCACATTGGTGACGGCGTCAAACTCGCCCCAGGCAAGGGCGTCATCAAGCGACGTGAAAGTCAGCGGGATGTCGTGCCTGAGCGCGAAAGCCCGCAGCCGGACCTCGTCCGTATCGACGGCAGCGACAATTTTGACGCCGGCGATTTCGGAAAAATGCATGGCATGGGTATTTGCCCATCCTCCGGTTCCGAGAATGATCAAGCGCATTCTTATGTCCTCATGGTTGTTCATCGATTGCGTGAGCGGCAGCGAGATCATCGCGGCGTCTGCGGCGCCGAACGCGGCGCCCGCGCCCACGGCGTCTCATCTCTTATCGGTAACCGGCTTCGCCGGCCAGGTGCAGTTTCGGGCCGCGTTCGACGATCGGCTCCAGCGCCTTTTCTACCGGCACATTTGGAGCGTCGGTAATGGCAGTCAACGCCGCTTCAGGGTTATAGGCCCACTTGACGCCGTTGATCAGCACCTTCTGGATGGTGGCGTCATGATAGGTCGGATAGGTCTCGTGGCCGGGGCGGAAGTAGAAGATGTTGCCGGCGCCGCGCCGCCAGGTCAGGCCCGAGCGGAACACTTCGCCGCCCTGGAACCAGGAGATGAACACCGTTTCCAGCGGCTCCGGCACCGAGAACTGCTCGCCGTACATTTCCTCGTTCTCGAGCTCGAAATGCTCGCCGATGCCGGCGGCGATCGGATGGCGCGGATTGATCGTCCACAGCCGCTCGCGCTCGCCCGCCTCGCGCCACTTCAGCGCGCAGGGCGTGCCCATCAGCCGCTTGAAGATCTTGGAGAAATGACCGGAATGCAGCACCAGCAGGCCCATGCCCTCCCAGACGCGCTTGGCGACGCGTTCGACGACGACGTCGGAGACGGCGCCGTGATCCTTGTGGCCCCACCAGGTCAGCACGTCGGTTTCGGCAAGCCGGGCTTCGCTCAGCCCATGCTCCGGCTCCTGCAGCGTCGCCGTCGTCGCCGAGATGGCGGGATCGGCATTCAGCGCATTGGCAATCGCCGTGTGCATGCCCTCGGGATAGATGCCGCGGACGATCTCATTGGTATTCTCGTGGATGTTTTCACCCCACACAACGGTGCGTATGGTCACGTCGTTTTCTCCTTGTCGTTTAAAACGGATCGAGTCTTGGGAGGAACATCGATCCTGGGAAGGTCAGGCAGCCTGCATGGATTGACGCTCGAGCGCGCGGCCCGAACGATCGAAACGGTGGACGTGGCCGGCAAGCGGGGCAAGGCCAAGCAACTGGCCCGGCTCGTGACGGGAGACACCGGCCTCGCGCACGATGAGCGGCTCGTCTGCCCCGATATCCACATAGACGAAGCTATCGGAGCCGAGGATTTCCGAATGGATAACCGTGCCGCTCCAAACCGGTGACTCGGGCGCGATGCGAACATGCTCCGCGCGCACGCCGATCGTATGGCTGCCATAGGGCTCTGCCAGTCCGGCCGACAGGAAATTCATTTTCGGCGAGCCGATGAAGCCAGCCACGAAAAGCGAATTGGGGCTTTCATAAAGCTCCAGCGGCGTGCCGATCTGCTCCACGACACCGTCCCGCAGCACGCAGATCCGGTCGGCCAGAGTCATGGCCTCGACCTGATCATGCGTCACATAGATCATCGTCGTGTTGTGCATGCTGCGATGAAGCTTGGCGATTTCGAGCCTCGTCGCGACGCGAAGCGCCGCATCGAGATTGGACAACGGCTCATCGAAGAGAAAGACCTTGGGGTCGCGGACGATCGCCCGGCCGATTGCAACGCGCTGACGCTGTCCGCCGGAAAGCTGCCGCGGCAGGCGCTCGAGGTACGATGAGAGCTGCAGCATGCCGGCCGCCTGTTCGACGCGCTGGCGGCACTCGTCCTTGGTGCGTCCTGACAGTTTCATGCCGAACGCCATGTTGTCGAAAACAGTCATATGCGGATAAAGCGCGTAGGACTGGAATACCATGGCGATCCCTCTCTTCGAGGGCGCGTGCTGGTTCACCATCACGTTGTCGAAGGCCAGCGTCCCCGACGTAATGTCCTCAAGGCCGGAGATAAGCCTGAGCAAGGTGGACTTGCCGCATCCCGACGGTCCCACGAAGACCATGAACTCGCCGCGGCGGATGTCCATCGTCACGCCCTTGATCACCTCGAAAGCGCCGAAGCTCTTCCGGATGTTCTCCAGTCGGATTTCTGCCATGTCCCACTCCCTCAACCTTTGACGCCGCCGGCGGTCAGCCCCGAAATAATCCGGCGCTGGAATATCAAAACGAGCACCACAACCGGCACGGTAACGATCACCGAAGCCGCCATGATATTGCCCCAGGGGATCTCGAATTCGCTGTTTCCCGAAAGCAGGGCGATGGCAACCGGGACAGTTCGCTGCGTATCCGACGATGTGAATGTCAGCGCAAATAGGAACTCGTTCCACGCGGTAATGAAGGCGAGCAGCCCTGTTGTCACCAGCGCCGGCCACATCAGCGGCATGAACACCTGGGTGACGATGACCCATGGCGAGGCGCCATCGACGATCGCCGCTTCCTCGATCTCTATCGGCAATTCACGCATGAAGGTCGTCAGTACCCAGACGGTGAAGGGCAGCGTGAAGATCATGTAGGAAAAAATCAGCGCAAAGGGCGTGTTGAAGATGCCGATCCAGCGAATGAGCTCGAAGAGGCCCGCAAGGACGGCAATCTGCGGAAACATCGACACCGAGAGGATGGTCAGCATCAACAGCGCCCGTCCGCGGAAGTGCACCCGTGCCAAGGCGAACGAGGCGGTGACCGAAAGCAACAGCGACGCTGAAACCACGACGCAGGCGATCATCGCGGAATTTGCAAGACTGCGGACGAACCCGCCCTGGCCCATCACGGACGTATAGTTGCTGAACGAGATCGAAGTCGGCCAATAATCGACTTTGAAAAGGGCCGTGCCGGTCTTCAGGCTCGTGAGGATGGCATAGTAGAACGGAAAGACCGCGATGATGACGATGACCGTGACGAGCAGATAGAAGAGCGTATTCTTGGCGATCGACGGCAGCATCAGCGTTCCTCCCCGCCGAGCCTGACGCGGCCGAGCCAGATATAGAAGACGGTGACGGAGGCAATGATCAGGAAGAGCACCGTCGATGCCGTGGCGCCATAGGCGAACTTGTCGAAGTCGAACAGGTTCTCGCGCGCCATGACCGACATGGTCTTCGTCTGCGCATTGTTGGGCGTCAATACATAGATGAGATCGAAGATGCGCATCGCGTCCAGCATCCGGAAGATCACGGCAACCATGATGGCAGGGCGGATCAGCGGCAGCGTCAGGCGCCAGAAAACCTTGATCGGATTGACGCCGTCGATCTTGGCGGCCTCATAGATATCGCCCGGAACCATCTGCAGTCCAGCAAGGATCAGAAGCGCCATGAAGGGCGTCGTCTTCCAGACGTCGACGATCAGCACCGCGACCATCGCTGTCTCAGGATTGGCGGTCCAGGCAATCTTCTCGCTGATCAGGCCGAAGCCGAGCAGGACATCGTTCAGGATGCCGAACTGGTCGTTGAGCATCCAGGCCCACATCTTGGCCGAGACGATGGTCGGGATCGCCCAGGGAATGAGGATTGCGGCCCGTACGATCCCGCGCCCGACGAATCGTGCATTGAGCACGAGCGCGACGATCAGCCCGAGCATGGTCTCGAGCACCACCGAAAGGATGGTGAACTTGGCAGTGTTCCAGACGGCTTTCCACCAGACCGGATCGGCAAGCAGCCCCCGATAGACGGTCTTTCCGCTCTTCAGCGTCACCCACGACAGATAATTGTCAAAGCCGACGAAGCGAGCATTGCCAAGCTCGTTGAGCGAGGCATTCGTGAAGCTGAAATAGATCGTTCTGAACAGCGGCCATCCGGCGACGATTGCCAGGATCAGCAGCGTCGGTGCCAGAAACATCCAGGCGGATCGAACACGCTCGGATCGCAGCTCAGTCGCGGCTCTGAGAGTGGAAATCCTTGGTTCAACTGCTTGCGGAACTACGATTTCAGTCATGAAACGCCTATCCCCTGTTCAGCCACTCGGAGACTGGACCGACGACCTGACGGCCGCCGATCCCGGAACTTACCAGGCATCGCCCTTGAGGGTCGTCAGGTCGGCTTCGAGAAGCTCGAGGTTCTCGGCAGCTGAGCCGCTGCCGGACAGGGTGTTGTGCACTGCCGTCCAAAACTTCGAAGAGACTTCGTTGTACTTTACCTTGGCGGTCGCCGAAGGACGCGGCACCGCATCCTGGAAAATCGGTTTCCAGTTCGGCATGAAGGGCTGCGCGGCGGCCACATCCTTGTCGTCATAAAGGTCGGTCAGCGTCGGCAAATTGGACAGCTCGATAGCACGGGCCTTTTGAACATCCTTCGACGCCAGGAATTTTACGAGCGCGATGGCTGCTTCCTGTTTTTCGGAATATTTCGACACCGCCAGGTTCCAGCCGCCGAGTGTCGAGGATGGCTTGTCGCCGGCGGCTGCAACCGGCAGCGTCGTCACGTCGAACTTGCCCTTGACGGCGCTGTCGGCGCCGTTGCCGAGGGAATAGGCATAGGGCCAGTTGCGCATGAAGACGGCATTGCCGGTCTGCCAGACGCCACGCGACTCTTCTTCCTGATATGCGAGCACGCCCGGCGGCGAGATCGTTCCGATCCAGCCCTTGGCGCGTTCAAGCGCTGCTGCCGCCTTCTCGTTGTTGATCGAGATCGTCCCGTCCGGCTCGACGATCTGGCCGCCACCCGACGACTTCACCCATTCCAGCGCGTTGCAGGTCAGCCCTTCATAGGAATTGCCCTGGAAGACGTAGCCCCAGAGATCCTTCTGTCCGGCCTGACGCTCCTTTTCCTCAATCTCCTTGGCGGTTGCGGCCATCTCGTCCCAGGTCTTCGGCGGCTGCTTGCCATATTTGTCGAGCAGGTCCTTCCGGTAAAACAGCGCCGGAGCATCGGTAAATAGCGGCAGCGCCACGAGCCGGCCGTTGACAGTCTGCGAGGCGATGATCGACGGGAAGAACTTGCCGGCCACGTCATTGGTGGCCTCCTTCAGATCGATAAACTGGTCGGCGAGCTGCGGCGCCCAGATGACGTCGGTCTGGTAGACGTCTATGTCCTTGTTTCCGGCGGCAAGCCACAGGCGATATTGGGAAAACTGCTCGCTGCTCGATGAGGGCATGGTCACCAGCTTGACCTGGTTACCGGTCTCCTTCTCGAAAATCGCCAGCTGCTTGTTGAGGAATTCGACGTTTTTTCCTGTGGTGTTGGCGGCAAATGAAATTTCAGCGGCATGGATCGGACCGGCAGCGATCGCGACGCCGAGCGCGAATAAAGCCAGAGCAAGCTTTTTCATAATTTCCTCCCAGAAATTGAAATCGATTTGGCAAAGAGAACATTGCAGAAGCTCGGAACGGCGTCAAGACACCGAAACAGCTTCTGGCAGTTGCATTTTAGCGAACAAAACGATTACCGCACCAAGCAAAACGCGTAGTTTCGGTCTTGTAGCGGACATTTTGAAGCGGAACAATTGAAAACGTTTTCAATTGTTCCGCCAGTTGGCACTTGCCCGTTGCGCATCGTCAACGCATCGTCCATTGATTGCGCGGACAAAGAAGACACCGATGAAACTTCGTGAATTTGCAAAGCAGCTAGGGCTTTCTCCGACGACGGTCAGCCGCGCACTCAGCGGCTATCCGGAGGTGAGCGAAGCCACGCGCGCAAGGGTTGCCAGCGAAGCAATGCGGCTCGGCTATCGCCCTGATATCAATGCCGTGCGCCTAAAGACCGGACGAGCCGGAGCGATAGGCGTTATGATGGGACGTTCGGGAGAAATTCATTTCGCTGAATTCGTGTCTGGGATGGCGCAACGCCTGGAAACCGCCGACACGGATATTCTCATCACACCTATCACCGCGCACAATGATGAGGACGAGATCCAGGCCTATCGACGACTGGTCGAGAGCCGCCGGGTGGATGCAGTAATCATTCATTCGCCACGTCCCAACGACCCACGGATCGAGATGCTGAACAGCCTCGGCGTGCCTTTCCTGGTTCACGGCCGCTCGGAGACGGAGCACGTTCATGCTTGGCTCGATATCGATAATGAAGGTGCCGTGCGCCGAGCCACCGAACACCTGCTCGATCTCGGACACCGGCGCATCGCCATGATCAATGGTCTGCGGGGCAAGACTTATGCGATCCATCGCGAGCAGGGATTTCGCATAGCCCATCAGGAGCGCGGGCTCACCGCAGATCCCAATCTGATGGTCTGCGATAAATTCTCCGACGAGAGCGGCTTCCGCCATGCCCGCTCTTTTCTCGAGAGTGCGAATGCACCAACCGCCATCGTTGCCGGTTCCACCATGACAGCGCTTGGCGTTTATCGCGCCGTCCGTTCGCTAGGGATGACAGTGGGACAGGACGTTTCCGTTATCGCCCATGACGACGTCTTCCCTTATCTGACGGCCGAAAACATGGTGCCTTCGCTCTCGACCACGCGATCCTCAATGCGTGCGGCGGGAACGCGTTGCGCCGAGCTAACGCTCCAGCTTATCGCTGGGCGGGCCGTAGACGAGATCCACGAATTGTGGCCGGTTGAGCTGATCCTGCGGGAAAGCACCGCGCCGCCGCGCTGGCGTTGAGCACCCCCTCACCAAACCGCTCGCCAGCAGCCGATTAGGGCCGGTGTACCGGCCGAGTGCGAAGTGACGCATACTTCCTACCACTCGTACCATTCAGGTTGCCGATCGCATAGGAGGACACAAATCGCTCTGCCGAAAATTCGGGCAGTGTCGCGCTTCTTTCTCGACGAAACGGCGCGGCTCCGAGCTTCCCACTGACAACATCGGTGCTATCGCCAAACACCAGGGCACTACTGCAGTGCAGCTCAACCGGCATGGCGTCTCGCTCCACCATTGGCACGCACAAGCGCCATCAGCATCGGGCCGATCGCAAACTCGCCCCTCTCGGTCCTGCGGGTCAAATCGCGGAGATAGCCACCAGGCGAATTGATATGTCCTCCCCTTTCCAGAATGCAGGCGATCACTGTCGCAGCGTTCTCCGGTCCCATGCCCACACAAGCTTCCTCATAGGCCGAGGGACTGACGCCGAGCATCGAGCGCACAATGACGGCGGCCGACATCAGATCTCGCCAGCTGTCGATCGTTCCGCCCGGCCCATAGTCGACAATCGCAGGGCAAGCCTGGAGAACGAGACCGAGCGGGAAGGATTTCAGGCTATTGCCGGCCAGCGAAGCGGTCGTGCCCGGAGCCTTGCTGTCCGTTCCTATGGACGTCCTCGGCGGCTCCCGCCTTGCCTCACCGAGCGGCTCGGCCTTCGGGTCCTTGCCGGCCACTGCCTTTTCGCCCTGCTTCGTCTCGAAGCTTGGTTCAAGTTCAGATATGGAGTCGGGGTTTGAATTCTGTTTGTGACGCTCAATTTGAGACTCATTGGAGTCTATTTTTTCCGTTTTAACACGTCTTTCCAGCAGGTTGACGACTTCGTCGCGCAGCAGCCCCATCTCGTCGAGCAATGCTGTCAGCTCCTCAACGCCTGCCACCCGCGGAATCCTGGCGACAAGCGCCCGAAACATCGTCGTCATCTGCTCCCAGTCTCCGGGAATCGCTTCCTCGATAGCTGCCGAAATCAGCTTGGAGATATCCCGGCGGCAAATCGTCAGGCGCTCCCTGGTCACCCTCAGCAGCTCCCGATCGGCGGCCGCTTGGGCTGCCAGACCTTCGATTTCGACTGCGCGAGCGAGAAGCGGCGCGACGCTGAAGCCGAAGGCCTCACCAATCACCCCTTCCCTGTCGCGGCGGACATAGCGCTTTCCATTCGGGCTGTCCTTGCGCAGGATCAGGCCGGCCTCCACCAGCACGGCGAGATGCCGACGCAGCGTCGCCGGGGTCATTCCGCGAGCGCGAAGCGACAGTTGCGCGTTCGAAGGAAAGACGATCAGACCTTTCTCCTCGGAAACCTCGTCATCTGGATAAAAGCTCAGAAGCGCATCGAGCACGGTCAGCGCCCGGTCGGTCACACCGAGTGCCGGCCGTGCCTCGCAGATTGCGCGAAACAGTTTCCATTTGCTGCGTTTCATCCCCGGCTCGATCGCCTCGGCCAATTGCTGGCTTGCCAGCATGCCGAGCGACATCGGCCGCCGCCCAAAGGGCGTCGTCACATATCCACTCTCCATTGCCTTCACCTTCGTTCAGGCAAAAGAAAACCATCCACCAATTTGGTGCCTAAGACTCTTGACTGTGATTCGTGGAAATGCGATTCTCGATGTGCTTAAGATCTGAGAAGGGCTTCCACGACGGCGTCGTTGGGGGCCTTTTTCTTTTGCGCGCTACGCTCCTCTGTGCTTCTTGAATTCCTGGAACAGGCCTTGCAGCCGTTCCTGGACGAATTGATCGAAACCCGGCGCCGTCTTGCCGTCGAAGACGAAAGTAGCGCCGGCTGCAGTCTTCTTGATCATCACGGGAACGCCGCTGATTTCGGTTTTGGCCACCGCCGGCTTCGGCGTGGCAGTCTTCTTCGTCGCCAGAACCAATGCCCGGTGAAAGCGTTCGTCGCTCGAAATCTTGCGCGCGTCGTCCGCGGACAACTCCGCGATGATCGCCCCGACGTGGGCTTTCTCCAGCCGCTCGCCCAGCTCCAGCCAGCGGCGGCGGCCGATCTCGGGCGCAGCACCGATGGCGTTGATGAGGTCGAGAGGCACCTGCCGCATGACGATCAGCATTCTCGACAGCGCCGCCTTGTCGACACTGAGCGCTGCCATGATGACATCCCGGCCGAAGCCGCGTTCCTCGAGCCGCGATGCAAAGAGCGCGCGCTCGATATAGGAGAGATTGGTCCGGGCGCTGTTTTCCTGCCCCTGGCTGACGACCAGCTGGTCATCCGTGAGATCGCGCACGACCGCACGAACCTTGATGCCGAGGTCCCTGATGGCCGCCAGCCGTCGATGGCCGTAGGCGACCTGATAACGTCCCTTGGCTTCGGGATGCGGACGCACGAGGATCGGAACCTGCTGCCCGTGTTCGCGGATCTGCTCGACGAGATCGGCCAGTTCGGCCGCGTCGATCGCAAGGCGGTCGCTGACGAAGGAGGCGTCGATCAGGCCCGGGTCGAGTTCGATGATCATCTGGCCCGCCGCAAGCTGCCGTTCCAGCTCGCTTGCCCGCTCCATCTTCTCAGTGATGTTGCCGAGCGTCTTCGTAATGCCGCCGACCGGCACGCCGACCCGTTCCTGCGGCACGAAGCCAGCGATCGGGCGATTGTCGCGGGGCGCGATCGATTCCACCCTTGCCGGGTTCGGAGCGGAGATTTCGATGAGATTCTTGCGCGCCATTTCTATCTCCTTCCCCAGGTGGAGCGAATGTGCGCTTCGATCTCGCCATTCACGAGGTTCAGCGACTCCAGCGCCCGGTCATAGGTTCCGCGCGTGAACTGCGACCGCTCGACCTCATAAAGGGTTTGCTTGGTGACGCCGGCGTCGGCGACGGCCGTCGATTTCACCATGGCGTTATGGAGCATGCGATTGCCGAAGATCGCCCGCATGAAGCCGGTCATCTGGCTCTGCGGTCCGTCATTAGGCTCGAACCGCGTCACGAGATAGCGCATCCAATCATAGCTGGTGCGCCCGCCGGCCCTCTCGACGACCGACATGAGCTCGCTCGTCATTGTCAGGAACTGCGACATCGACATGACGTCGAGCATCTGCGGGTGAACGGTTATCAAGACCGAAGTCGCCGCACAGAGCGCCGACATAGTCAAGAAACCGAGCTGCGGCGGGCAGTCGATGACCACGATGTCGTAGAGGCTTTCGATGTCGGTCAGCACCTCGCCGATGCGGGCGAAGAACATCGTCTCCGCCGTGCCGGACGCCATCGCCTTCGGCGTCTCGTGCTCGAATTCCATCAGCTCGAGATTGCCCGGGATGAGATGCAAATTGGGCGTATAAGTGGCGCGCACGATATCGGCGATCGGCCGCGGATCGTCATAGCGGATCGCGCCATAGATCGTCTCGCCTTCTCCGACGTCGAATTCCGGCTGATGACCGAACAAGGCTGATAGGGAAGCCTGCGGATCGAGGTCGACGGCGAGTACGCGGTAGCCCCGCAGCGCCATGAATTGCGCCAAATGCGCAGCAGTGGTGGTCTTGCCCGAGCCGCCCTTGAAATTCATCACGGAGACGATCTGGAGCTTTTCGCCTGGCCTACGGGCGGGCACATATTTCGGCGTTCCGTTTCGCTCGTCGAGAACGCGGCGGATCCGGTCCATGTCGGTTGCGCTATAAAGCCTGCGTCCGTTTGCCAGCGGATCCGGTCCGTGGCCATCGGCCGCCACCTGCCTGAGGTAACCTTCGCCAATGCCGATGAAGGCGGCGGCTTCCGCCGGCGAGAAGGTCCTGATCGTCTTCTGGGAAAGCGGCGGAAAGATTTTTGCCTGATGCTGCTGAAGTTGATAGGACAACTCCTTCGCGTCTGTTGCCAGAAGCGACGGGAGATGCTCTTGATCGTCTTGAAGAGCAAGACTCGGCTGCATGATCGTTTTCCCAGGCAACTGCGCAATTTTGAACGAAAGCGCTTCAGTTGCGCAGTTACTATATGCCGCGATTCGTGACCGAATTACAAATGCTTAACCAAAACGCGCGTTGAGGCGCGCGAAACCGGGCCGGAAATCCAATGGTTGCGCGGACAAATCGGCGGGTGATTCGCAGAAGCCGAGGCGCTGGAAGGCAAGGCCGACGTCCCGCGTTATGCACATGAAATTCATCGATTTTCGCGAGGCCCGCCGCCAGGACTGAAAGGCCCCCGGCCGACTATTGCCCGTCATCTTTCAGGTAGTTCTGACCGTTGATCACCAGAAGCCCATCGGAACCCTTGTCCGGTTCGAAAACGCTCAAGCTTTCCGTCTTGCCGCTCGTATCGGTCAGGTCGAGGCGATAGCCGGAAAGCCTGTAGCGTCCGCTGGCGCCGGGCCGATTGCCTGATGTGCTGACACCGGTTTGCGATCCGCCGATTTCATTGGTCATCGAGGCGGCGGACCAGCCGGTGCGTTCGAAAGTGCCGTTGCTGTGCAGCGCCAGGGTACGGCTTGTGGCGACCGAGCCGGAGGAGGTGGCGGTCATGCCGCTCAAGGCGAAGGTATAGACCCATTCGCCGTCGAGCGTGGCGCCGTCCTCGAACGGCGGTACCGCACGGTAATCCTCGTCATCGATGACAAGGTCGTCGCCCTTCTTCGAGAATGTCTTCGTCTCGACCTCGATCGTACCGTAAGGCGAAGTGACGCTGCGCATCTCGATCGACCCGACGGGTTCCAAGGATGCGCAATCGTATCGATGAACGTCATGTTTCGCCGCGCATCAAAGCCATGATCGCATCGGTATCAAGGCCTTTGCCAGCGTGACCGCGCAACTCTTCCAAACGGCTCGACGGCCGTTTCTCGTCGGCGCGCACGAGAACGACGCGGCCGTCGGTATCACGGTGAAAATCGACCCTGCTGCCAGGGACGATACGGAGCATATCCCGCACCGATTTGGGGGATAGTCACCTGCCCTTTCGCGCTAACGATCATGGCCATATTCAAGCGCCTTTGTCATACTTTCTCTTGGAAAGTACTCACCTCAGCAGCGGAATTTCGAGCCTCATGCTCGCCGCTAAGCCGCCATCGATCGATAGAGCCAGTCGGAGAGCTTTTGGGTCGCCACGCGCGCGCCGACATGCGGCAGCAACACATCACCCATCAGTTCGACCCCGAAATACGGGGTGGAAGGATCGCTTATCACCTGCCGCTGGTCTTCGTTCGCGGCGAGATAGATCCGGGCGATTTCGTCGATGCCGAACTGTTCGGGGCCGCCGATCTCGATGATATGCCCCAAGGGATCTCCGGTTGCCAGTTCCGCCAGGAATGCCGCGACTTCCCGAGCCGCGACCGGCCTCATCGGGGCCGGTGGCAAGCGGAAGACGCTGCCTTCGGCGCCGGTGTCGATCACGCCGTTGATGAATTCGTAGAACTGCGTCGAGCGGAGGATCGTGTAGAGCCGGGTTGAAGCCCGGATGAGATTTTCCTGCACCGCTTTGGCGCGGAAATAATCGCTTTCCACAAGGCGCGGCGTGCCCACGACGGAGAGCGCGAGATAGTGCCGGACGCCGGTTTTCGTCGCGGCCGCGAGCAGGTTCTTCGTCGAAGCCTTGAAGAAATCGAGCGCCGAATTGTCGCCGAAGGAGGCAGCATTGGTCACGTCGACGACGACCTCAGCGCCTGTCATTGCCGCTTCGAGGCCCTTGCCGGTCACCGTATCGATGCCGAGCGACAGAGATGCGGCCGTGACGTCGTGGCCCGAGCGCCGTAGATCCGCCGTCAGTTGCGTTCCGATGAGGCCGCTTGCTCCCGCTACCATGATTTTCATCTCAGCCTCCTCTGCTGCATCGCCTGTATGCTCGCGCGGACGGAGAATGACCGGAACGCCGGACGCCTTCCATCATACTCGAGGTCGGACATCCGAGACGCAGGGCATAGCGCAGCCAACCCAAGGTCTAGGATGTCTGATCGGAAAGATTGAGAAGCCCGCCAGCGGCCGCGAAATCCAGCTACATACCCGCGCAATGTATGGGTTTCCATGAGTTGCGGTTGTGATGCACCAGGACTACGGTTCCACTATGAGCGCGCCGGCCCCGAAATGGAAAACAACTACTGTAGGAAACACTGACGCCCCGCCGGCTTTGCCTGTCCGGCCGGAGCGGTTGATGGAGAGGGTCTGGTCGCACCGCCCGCCATTCCTGCGTCTGACGCTTTTCTTCCTCACCTATGTGCTCGCCTGCGGCTTCGCCCAGTCGCTCGCGATCGTGCCGGGAACCGGCATTTCCATCTGGCCTCCGGGCGGGCTTTTCATCGCCACCCTCATCCTCGCCTCCCGGCCCAGCTGGCCGTGGTGGATACTGGCAGGCTGTCTGGGCGAGATGTTCAGCAATGTCCTGTGGTTCCATAGTCCGCAAGCTGCGGCCTTCCTGATCTATGTCGGCAACGCTCTCGAAGCGGTCGTCGCGGCATGGCTCGTCAACCGGACTTTAAAGCCCCCGATCCGGCTCGAAACCCTGCAGGAAGTTGTTGCATTCGTCGTCATCAGCGCCGGAATTGCGCCGGCCGTCAGCGCGACCATCGGAAGCGCCACACTTGCCTGGTTCAGCATCCAGTCGCAATCCTTCCTGACGGCCTGGCCTTTATGGTGGATTGGAGACGCCACCGGTGTCCTGATCGTGGCGCCGCTGGCGCTGGTTCTCTTCCACAGCTGGCGCGGTAAGACCCAGCTATCGACCGGGCAATGGGTGGAAGCAGCCGTCCTGGCGCTGATCTTTCTCGGCGTCGCCGCGCTTTCGCTGAGCGGCTACCTTCCCTTCGCCTATATCATCATGCCGCCTCTTCTCTGGGCCGCGGTCCGCTTCGAATTCAAGGGAGCGGCGGTATCGCTCGTGCTGCTGGCACTGATTACGGCGATCTTCACGATAGCGGGCGCCGGTCAATTCGCGGGCGGTCCGGAATCCCAGAAACACAAGCAGGTCATGCTGCAGCTTTTTCTGGCCATCTCGGCGTTTTCGGCCCTCATCGTCGCCGCCATATCCCGCCAGCATCAACTGGCAGGGATTTCGTTGCGACAAAGTGTGGACGCCTTGCGCGAACGGGAACGGGAGCTCTCGCAACTCGTGGACATGGTGCCGAGCCACGTCTGGCGACTGACGCCCGAGGGCGAGCCGACCTTCTTCAACAAGCGCATGGTCGATTTCCTCGGCCTCGACGTGGCGGATTCTGACAAGCCGGATATGAGCCGGCTGGAAGCGGTCCTTCGAGCCATCGTTCATCCCGATGATGCAGGCGAATTCAAGACAGCGCTCGACCATTGCCTCGTCACCGGCGAGGTCTTCGCCATGCGCTATCGGCTGCGCCGCGCCGACGGCGCTTATCGATGGATGTCGAGCCGCGCCGAGCCGCTGCGGGATCAGGCGGGCAATATCCTCCAGTGGTATGGGCTTTGCCACGACATCGACGATCAGGTCCGCGCCGAAGAGGCACTCAGACAAAGCGAGCGGCAGCTGCAGCAGATGATCGATGCCGTTCCGGTCCGCGTGTGGAGCGTGGAGCCTACGGGCGGAGCGACCTATTTCAACAAGCGGTACCAGGACCATTTCCGGGCCGTCATCGCCGATTTCGACGCTCTCAGCGAGCCACGCATCGAAGAGCTGCTGCAGCAGCTGATCCACCCCGAGGATGCGTCCGACGTCGCACGCACGCTGCAAAATTGTTTTGAAAGCGGCAGCGGCACTGCGATGCGGTTCCGCTGGCGCGAGAAGGATGGCGTCTACCGCTGGGCCGAATGCAGAGTGGAGCCGCGACGCGACGATGACGGAACGGTCGTGCAGTGGTACGGCGTTTCCCTCGATGTCGACGAAGAGGTGCGTGCGCTGGAGGCATTGCGTGACAGCGAGCGCGAACTCTTACAGCTCGTCGACATGGTTCCGGTTCACATTGCCCGCATGGCGCCCAATGGCGAGCCAACCTTCTTCAGCAGGCGCACCCTGCAATCCATCGGGATGAATGATGTCGCAGCCTGGGATAAACGCGATCTCAGCCGTTTGGCGGTGATCATCGGAGCAACCGTGCATCCCGATGATGGACCTCGCATGCGCGAGGTGCTCGCTCGTGCGCTCGCGACCGGCGAGCCCTATACGATAAAGTATCGCCGGCGCCACGCAGACGGCGCGTATCGGTGGATGGAGGGGCGCGCAGAGCCCTTGCGGGATCAAAATGGAACGATCGTGCAGTGGTATGCCGCTGCGATCGATATTGATGACGAAGTACGTGCGCAACAGGCCCTACGCGAGCGGGAACGGGAGTTGTCGCAGCTCGTCGACATCGTCCCCAGCCTTCTCTGGCGCTTGAATGCGGATGGCGAGCCGACTTTCTTCAACAAGCGGCTGATCAATTTTCTCGGCCCGGACATTGCAGACACAGAAAAGCCCGGCATGAACCGGCTGTCCGCCATAATAGAAGCCGCCATCCATCCCGAAGACGCGGAGAGCCTTTCCGAGGCGCTGAAGCATTCCTTCGCCACCGGCGAGCGTTTCTCGAAGCAGTATCGCCTGCGGCGCGCCGATGGCGTCTATCGCTGGGTCAAAGGCAGCGCCGAGCCGCTCAGGGACGAGAGCGGGCGGATCATTCAGTGGTATGGCCTGACGCATGACATCGACGATCAATTGCGCATCGAAGAGGAGTTGCGCGAGAGGGAGCGTTCGCTCTGGCAGATCGTCGAAACCCTGCCGGCAATGATCGATTGCGCGGCTCCCGACGGAGAACCGGTATACCGCAACCCCCAGCTGCGCGACTTCCTCGGTTATAAGCTGGAAGAACTGGACGGCAAGGGAAAGACCCGGTTGGACGGCACGCTCGACGCCGGCGTTCATCCCGACGACGTGGCGAGCGTCAAATTGGACTATGCCCGTTCATTGCGCACCGGCGAGCCCTATGCGCGCAGGCATCGTTTGCGGCGGTTCGATGGCGAATATCGCTGGGTCGAGACACGCGCTGCGCCGATGCGCAATGCCGAAGGCGTGATCGTCCAATGGAATGTCATCTGCCTCGATATCGACGCTGAAGTTCGGGCGGAGGAAGATCTGCGTCAGGCTCGAGAGGGCCTTGCGCGGGCGAGCCAGGTGGCGAGCCTTGCTGAGCTTTCGGCCTCGATCGCCCACGAGGTGAACCAGCCGCTGGCAGCCGTCGTCGCGAACTCGCACGCCTGCCAGCGCTGGCTGATGGCCGACCCCCCGAATATGGAGCGGGCGCAGCGGACGGTCGAGCGCATCATCCGCGACGCCAATTCGGCCGCCGATGTCGTCAGCCGCATCCGCGCCCTGTTCAAACAATCCGCAGACAGGAAGATCCAGACGACGCTCTCCGGCGTCATCGAAGAAGCACGCAACCTCATGGCCGACGAGGCGTGGCGTCGCCGCGCCCGTATCGACCTCGCGGTCGATCCCAACCTACCATTCATTGCGATCGACCGTATCCAGATCCAGCAGGTTCTCATCAATCTTATCCGCAACGGCATCGAGGCAATGGATGCCACGGCAGACGACAGGATTGTCGGAATCCGCGCCCATCAGGTCGGCAACCTGCTGCAGACCGAGATCAGCGATCGCGGCCAGGGCATAGAGTTTCCCGAGAAGATATTCGACCCCTTCTTCACGACTAAGGAACACGGCATGGGCATGGGTCTGGCGATCTGCCGCTCAATCGTCGAGCTGCATGGCGGACAATTGTGGGCAGAGAAGAACAATCCGCACGGAGCAACGTTGATCTTCACCTTGCCGATAGAAACGAAGGCGGCGCCATGACGGCCGATGACCATATCGTCTTTATCGTCGATGACGATGAACGCATCCGCGAAGCGCTCGGCGAGCTGCTGGACTCGCACGGCATGCGCGCCGTTGCCTTTGAATCGGCCGGCGACTATGTGAGAGCGGACAAACCCGATGTGCCCGCCTGCCTCATCCTCGATATCGAGCTGCCCGACATCAACGGCCTCGATCTGCAGAGGCAGATCGCCGACAGGGACCATCCGCCGATCGTCTTCATCACCGGCCATGGCGACATTCCCTCCTCCGTGCGCGCGATCAAGCATGGCGCAGTGGATTTTCTGACCAAACCTTTCAGTGACGCTGACCTCTTGAAGGCAATTCATGCGGCACTCGCCGAGGATCGGGAAAAGCGATCGGGACGCGCCGAGCTCGACATGCTGAAACGACACTATCTCGACCTGACGCCGCGCGAACGCGAGGTGCTGCCGCTCGTCGTCAGCGGCCTTCTCAACAAGCAGGCGGCGGCAGAACTGGGGATCAGCGAAGTCACGCTGCAGATCCACAGAAGAAACGTGATGCAGAAGATGGCGGCGGCATCGCTCGCCGACCTCGTGCGCATCGCCGAGAAACTGGAAATACCGATAACCCACTCGCGCCGGGTGGGAGGGAATTGAACATGAACAAGACAAGACATGTCGTGGCAATTGTCGATGACGATCCAAGACTGCTGGAATCGATGAGCGACCTTCTGGAATCGGCGGGGTATGTCGCCCGCGGCTTCTCGTCGGCGGGCTCGCTGCTCGTCAACGGGCTGTCGGACCTGGATCTGCTCATCACAGATATTGGAATGCCTGGCATCGACGGCTTCGAGCTTCGTGACCTGGTGAAAAAATCGCGTCCCGAGTTGCCGGTGTTCCTGATCACGGGCCGCCACGAGATCGCGGATCAGGGCCGCGCTCAAGGCGCCAGCGGCTTCTTCCGCAAGCCATTCGATGCCCAGGCCCTGATCGCGGCCATCGCCAATGCCTTGCACACATCGAGAGATGGAGGGTGACATGAGAGTTGACCAGCCGTTCGTTCGTAGATCGGCATCTTTATCAGCGCAGCGCGGATGTGAAGAGGATCAGCCGCTCGTCATGATCGTGGACGACGACGCCTCCATTCGCGAGGCGCTGTCGGAGCTGATCCTGTCGGCCGGTTTTCAGCCGGTCAGCTTTGCTTCGACCCGCGAACTGCTCGACGCGGATATATTGGACAGACCCGGCTGCCTGATCCTCGATGTGCGCATGCCGGGAGCAAGCGGTCTCCACCTTCAGAGCCACCTGGCCGAGAACGGCATTGCCAAGCCGATCATCTTCCTGACCGGTCATGGCGATATCCCAATGACCGTCCAGGCGATGAAAGCTGGCGCCGTGGATTTCCTCACGAAGCCGGCGCGGGATCAAACGCTGCTTGATGCCGTGACCGCCGCCATTTCAATGGACGGCGAACGACGGGCGGAAGCGGCGATCGCCAAGCGCAATATCAAGCGTTTGGAGACGCTGACGCAGCGCGAGCGCGAAGTTCTGCACGAAGTGGCGCGCGGACGTCTCAACAAGCAGATCGCTTTCGACCTTGGCATCAGCGAAGTGACGGTGAAGCTGCATCGCAGCAACGTCATGCACAAGATGGAGGCCGCCTCGATCGGCGAACTGATCCGGGCCTGGGAAACGTTGCCGGCACAAATGCGTCAGGCGGGCGCGCGTTAGCCTCTTTTACCTGATGCTTTCCAATGACGACGAATACCGGCCTACCACACGATCCGCCTGTCCATTTAATGCGCCCCGTATCCGATTCGCGTTAAAAAAGACGACGCGGCGCCGACAGTGGGTTTCGGCTTCGCACCCATGCGTTATCTCTAAATTAAAGCTCAGGGATATGACCTCATGCCCAGCTTTGAATTTTGCGAGGAGATCACGCCTGAACAATCGATCGTCAGCCACGCCTTCCCCTGAAACCAACGCCTTCGACAGCGAAGCAGCCTTCTTGTCGGCCATGGGGAACGCCAAACGACTGCACATTCTGCATCTGTTGACCGAGGGAGAAGTGTCGGTGACCGACCTGGCCGATGAAGTGGGATTGAGCCAATCGTCGACTTCGCAGCATCTGGCAATTCTTCGAGAACACGGACTCGTGCAGACGCGAAGAGTTGCTCAGACGATCTATTATTCCCTTCAGTCCGCCGCGGCGAGGACGATGCTCGATACGCTCGCCGATATCTTCGGATCGCACGGACACTCCGCCGGAGAACGCGTCCGATCCGGGCACCTGACGAAATGACCATGTTGCTCTTGCCGCTCAGTCGCTGATGAACGTTTGATGTACGCCTCCTAGACCAGGGTGTGGTTACGCCTCCATTGCGATTGGAGATAATGGACCACATCAGCAAGGGAAGGGTCAGGAGAAGGCGATCATGGACGTCTATGAGGCAGTCACAAGCCGGCGGTCGGTGCGCGGATTCAAAGACAAGCCTGTCGCGAGGGAAGTGCTCGAGCGTGTGCTGTCCGCGGCAGCCTGGTCGCCGTCAGGATCGAACATCCAGCCGTGGAACACCTACGTGATGACCGGCGCACCGTTGGCAGAGCTCAAGACAACAGCCGTCGAGCGCGTGGCCCATGGCGACCACTGGGACAAGCGGCAGTATGAGATGTACCCAACGGCGCTGAAATCCCCTTACGGGGAGCGCCGGTCCGCCTTCGGCAAGGAGCGCTACAGCGCGCTCGGCATTGCGCGCGAGGACTGGGAGGCCCGCCAGCGGGCGGCGATCGCCAACTGGAACTGTTTCGGCGCGCCCGCCGCCCTGTTCTGCTACATCGACAGTGAGTTGGGCCTGCCCCAATGGGCCGACGTAGGCATGTATCTGCAGACCGTCATGCTGCTGCTTCGCGCCGAAGGTCTGCACAGTTGCCCGCAAATGGCGTGGTCGCAGGTTCGCGAGACGGTCGCGGAGGCCCTGTCCCCCCCGGACGGTCTGATCCTCTTCTGCGGCATGTCGATCGGCTACGAGGACCCTGCGGTAAGTTACGCCCGTACGGGCCGTGCCCCGCTCGCCGAGACGGTCACGTTCGTCGGCGAATAGCTGTTTGCGCTCAAAGGACGCGAGACCCTTTCGATAATTCTGCGTATGATACGTCCTTTATCATGCGGGATACTGGAGAACGCCATGACCACGCATAAAGTAGGCTATCTTATCGGCAGCCTCGCCAGGGACTCGATCAATCGCAAGCTCGCCAAGGCATTGGTGCGGCTCGCCCCACCGGAACTTGAAATGTCCGAGATATCCTTCAAGGACCTGCCGCTCTACAGCTACGACTATGACGCCGACTACCCTCCGGCCGGCAAGGCATTCAAGGCCGCAATCGCGGCTGTCGACGCTGTGCTGTTCGTCACTCCCGAATACAATCGGTCCATACCCGGCGGGCTGAAAAACGCGATCGACTGGGCGAGCCGCCCCTACGGCACCAACTCGTTTACACGCAAGCCGTCGGCGGTCATCGGCACGTCGCCGGGCGCGATAGGCACAGCCGTCGCCCAGCAGAATTTGCGCAGCGTCCTTAGTTTCTGCAACTCTCCCCAGATGAATGCTCCAGAGGCCTACATCCAATTCACTCCGGGGCTGATCACCGATGACGGCGAGGTCACGAACGACAGCACTGCCGATTTCCTGCGCACGTTCATGCGGGACTTCCACGCCTTCGTCGCAAGGGTTCGCTCGGTGCTGCCGAAAGATGCCTAGAAAAGACAATGGCGCAGGTCCCCAGTGGGTCTTGTTCACGTCGAGCAAAACCGCTGCGAACTTTTGTCGGAATTGTTCTATAGCCGATTGGCCCGCAACAAGGTGGCTCGCGACAGATATCCCGCAAGCGTCCCATCGGCTGACCTGACATGGAGGCCCGGCATCTCGCCGGAGAGGATGAGCGCCAACGCTTCGTGAACCGTAGCGTCAGCGGCGATCTCGGCATCGCCGTTGGACGGTTCCGGCGCGGTCATGATCGTCGATACGGCAATCAAGCTCAGCCTCTTTATGGCTCGGTCGGGGCCGAGGAAGTTCTCGACGAATTCGTTGACGGGACGCGCAAGAATTTCCTGTGGGCTATCATATTGAAGAAGGCGGCCATCCCGCATGATCGCGATGCGATCGCCCATCTTGATGGCCTCGTCGAGGTCGTGCGTGACGATGACGACAGTCTTCTTCACCTTCCTCAGAATATCCCGGAATTCGTCCTGAAGCCGAACGCGCGTAATCGGATCGATCGCGCCGAACGGTTCGTCCATCAGCATGATTGCAGGGTCGGCGGCGAGAGCGCGCGCGAAACCGACGCGCTGACGTTGCCCACCCGACAATTCGTGTGGCAGGCGCTGCCGCATGATGGCCGGATCAAGTCCCACCAGATCCAGGAGCTCGTCGACCCGGCGATCGCTGCGCGCCTTCTCCCAGCCGAGAAGCCGCGGCACGGTCGCGATATTGCGTGCGATCGACATATGCGGAAACAGACCGACCTGCTGGATGACATAACCGATGCTGCGGCGCAGCTCTCTCTGATCGACCCGGGCGATATCTCTGCCATCGACCAGCACCCGTCCCGCCGTGGGTGTCTCCAATTGATTGATCATGCGCATGGTCGTGGTCTTGCCGCAGCCCGAAGGACCGATCAGGGCAACCGTCGTGCCGGCTTCGATCAGGAGATCGAGATTGTCGACCGCATGCTGGCCGCTTCCGTCGTAATTCTTCGTAACATGGTCGAGATGAATCATCCTGATATCCGCTTTCGGCCGCTTAGCGCCGTTGAGTGAAGACGCGCTCCAGGGCGCCGAACGCCAATTCCGCAAAGATCGCCAGCAGGGCTATCGGGACCGCTCCGACGAGAAGGCGCGGCATGTTCATGATGGCAATGCCGGCATTGATGAAATCGCCAAGCCCGCCACCGCCAATGAAGGAGGCGAGTGCCGCCCCGCCGATGACCTGGATGGCACTCGTCCTGACGCCTGACAGGATCGCGGGAACGGCCAGAGGAAGTTCGATCTCCCATAGCATCTGCCTGGCGCCCATGCCCATTCCGTCGGCCGCATCGATTACCGAGGAGTCGATCTCGCGGATGCCGATGATCGTGTTCAACAACAATGGCGGCACGGCAAGGACGATCAGGGCGATCACCGACGGCAACAATCCGATGCCGAGGAAGGGCATCGTCGCCGACAGGATCGCAAGGCTCGGTATGGAGCGCAGGGCGCCGGCGATATTGACCACGGCAAAGGCAGCGCGAGGTGCCCGTGCGACGACAAATCCGAGTGGCACGGCAATGACGAAGGCGATGCCGAGCGATAGGACGCACATCAGAAGATGGCGATTGAAAGCGTTGAAGAAAGTGCCGGAGTTGTTGAAGATCCAGCTGAATGCATCGATCACGATCATGCCGCTTTACCTCCACTGCGCCGACGCAGCAGCTTTTCGAACGATGCAAAACAGTAGTCGGCAAAGAGCGCCAGAAATGACGTCAGCAGCCCGCCTGCTATGATCTTTTCAGGAAACCGCTGGTCGATACCTTCGAAAATGATGACGCCGAGCCCTCCGGCATTGATATAGGCGGCAACGGTCGCGATGCCGATGACCGTCACCATGGCGATGCGGATACCGCCGACGATATAAGGCATCGCCAGCGGCAGCTCGACTTCCCAGATCCGCCGTGCCGTGCCGTAGCCCATGCCATTGGCAGCTTCGAGTATGTCACGCGGAATTGCCTGGAAGCCCATGCCGATATTGCGGATCAGGATCATTAGCGAGTAGGCGGCAAGACCGGTAATGGCGGGCGCCGCCCCGATACCCATGATGGGAATAAGGAGCGCAAACAGCGCCAGGCTTGGCACCGCAAACAGGATACCGGTGAAGATGACGATGGCCGCAAAACTCCGCGGCCGCCTTGCCGCCCATATCCCGACGATCAGCGAGATCACCAGCGCAATGCCGACCGAGGAAAAAACGAGATAGAGATGCTCCAACAGCGCTTCGAGTAGCCGGTCGAGATGTTTAGGGACCCATTTCATTGTCGAGACCTCCGCGTCCGAGCGCTCGTTCGCCTGTCTACCATGCGATCCCCAATCTGCGATCGGCGTCGTCGGCTCTCTGCGGCAGGACATCGTAAGCGGACGGAGCGACCGCCGAAAATCGTCTGAGGCCGAGCCGTTCCAAAACCGCCGTTCCCTCAGGCGTTTCATGCAATGTCACGAGGCTTTGCTGTAATGCTGTGGTGATGTCGACAGGCAATATCTGCGCGGCAACCAATAGCGGCGCGGGAAGCGGATCGGTCGTCGCAAGAATACGAAGACCGTCGATCTCGTCGCGTTCGTGCATCCACAACAATTGAAAGGCATAAGCGTCGATCGCGCCCGCATCGATCCTGCCATCCTTGAGGGCTGCGACGATGCCTGAAGGATTGAGCAGCGGTCCAACCGTCGCGCTCTGCTTCATCTTGCCGGGAAACCGGCCGGCGAGGTAGGAGCGCACCGCGTGGTAACCCGATTGGGAATCACGCACGGTCCAGCCCCAGCGTGCCGCAGCGAGATCCGCCACCGCGTTCACCGGACCGGTGGAGGCGACGAGTATGTGGCTGGCATAGAGCGGCTGATCCCAAGACCATGCCTCGCTCGAGACGGGTGCGGCAAGCACAGTCGGCCTTGCTCGTTCAGGCATGCGTGAAAACGGATAGCCGCACATGAAGACCGCGCCCATGTCCGGCCTCGCCCACAATTCCGACAGGGGGGCTGGCGCTGCATAAGCGATGATATCGAGTTCGATGCCAGAATGCACGCTGACCAGCGCAAACAGCGTGTCCCACAGGCCGCGAATGCGCGGACTGAGATTATACATTCTCGAACAGGCGATCGGCTTGGACATCACCATGGCAATTATGCGAACCGCAGGCGCTGGCCGATATTCATCTCTCTGGCCTTCTCCACCATGGCAGCACCGAGCGCCACGTCGGTCGTGCTGAGGCCGCGGTGCCAGAACAGGATCGTCTCCTCGTCGCTCTCGCGGCCGGGTTTCATGCCGCAGACGATCTGGCCGATTTCGGCATGTAAGTTCTCGGCCGTCACCTTGCCCTCATCGACGTGACGGCGAAGCGCTCCGAACGGTTTGCCGGGGCCGCATTGTCCCCAATCGTCGACGACGACCTTGTCCATGATATCGGTGAGATCGAATTCAAGCGCGCTCATCGTGCCATAGGGCACGACGAAGGCTCCCTTCTTCACCCATTCGGTCTTGAACAGGGGCGCCGGTTCCGGCAGGCGGCTGGCCTCGACCATGATATCGGCACACTTGAGGCAATCTTCCCAATTGTTGGTGACGATGATCCTCTTGCCGAGATCCTTCTCAAGACGCTTTGCGAAGGCATCGCGACTTTCCGGACGGCGCGAATGCACGCGGATTTCATCGAAGTCGAAAAGATGATCGAGAAGGCGGACATTCCAGTAAGAGGTTCCGCGGGCACCGATATGGCCGAGAATCTTGCTGTCCTTGCGGGCGAGATATTTTGCGCCGAGGGCGGTCACGGCACCCGTGCGCATGTCGGTGATATCAGTTGCGTCGATGATGGCCTTCGGCACGCCCGTGTTCGGGTCGAAGAGGTTGAGGACAGCAAGCTCCGAAGGCAGGTCGACTTTGTAATTGTCGACGAAGTCACCGACGACTTTGACGCCGGCATAATTCAGCGCTTTGACATAGCCGCGAAGCACGTTGAAATGGCCTTTGTCGGAGCTTTCCGGCACAAGATGGACACGCGGCTCGATGACGGTTTCGCCCCTGCCCTGCGCATCCAGCGCCTTCGCCACCGCATCGAGAATCTCATCATTCGTCAGCGCCAGCGCCTTGGCATCGAGGGCGTTGAGATAATCGATCCAGATTTCTTGCATTTCCTGCTTCTCCACAATCCTGCCCGGCTGATGAACGGAAGGATTTCGAACAAAACCCTATGAAGGATGACCGCGCCAGACCGCGGCCGGATTGATATCCGGCCGCGGGCGTGACAATCATTTCGGCAGCAGACCGTTTTCCTTGAGGAATTCGACCGCCACGTCCTTGGCTTCCTCGTGATCGGTCTCGACCTTGGCATTGAGGACCCGCATCTTCTCATTGTCGAGATGGGTGCCGACCGCTTCCAGCAGTTCGGCAACTTTCGGATTGGCCTTCAGCACGTCCTGGCGGACAACGGGGGCCACGTAGTAGGGCGGAAACAGACCCTTGTCGTCTGCCAGCGGCACCAGGTTCTTCGAGCCGATCTGCCAGTCAGTCGCCGCACCATTGGCGACGTCAATATCCTTTTGTTCCAGCGCATCATAACGAAGACCAAGCTTGGCAAACTGCTTGAACTCCTTGAATTCGGCGTCGTAGACACGCTTCAGGCCGGGCAGGCCATCGGCGCGGTCGGGAAATTCAGCGCCGCCACCGAAAACCAGGGTCTTGGAAACCTTGGCGAGATCCGACAGGCTCTTCAGATTGTTGGCTTGCGCCGTTTCCTGCCGGACAACGATGACGTAGCCGTTGTTGATGCCGCTCGGCTTCAGCCAGGTGAGGTTGAACTGCTTGGCGTAGAAATCCTTGACCTGCGTGTAGACCTTGTCGGCATCGGTCGACATCTCACCCTTGACGACGGAAGCGAGCGCCGTGCCGGTATATTCCGGATAGAGATCGATCTCGCCGGCCACCAATGCCTGGTGAGCAATCAGCGTGCCGCCGAGATTGATCTTGCGCTCGATGGTGATGCCGGCATTTTCCAAAACGGCGGCATACATTTCGGCAAGGATAAACTGCTCGGTGAAATTCTTGCTGCCGACCTTGATGGTCTCTGCGGCTGCAGGCTGGAACATGGTGGCTGCCATGATGCCGGCTGCAAGGATGCACTTTGTCCAATTTTTCATAGTCATTCCCTCTTGTTGACTTTTCACTGAACGAACCGACAGCATTCCCCAGAATAACCGTCAGCATGACCGGTCGGCGCCCTGCCCTTCTTTCCGGGGCAGTGGCGAACCGGGCTTATTGGGGGCCAGGCCCGATCAATGCGGCAATTGTCGCAAAATCCGGCCCTTGCGCGCGATCCTCTTCAAGCGGCGGGACGTGGTTGCGTACGAAAGCATAGGCTTGCGCCGATCCCTTGCCCAATTCGCCTGAGACGCCTCTAAGCTCGACGGCCTGTACCGAGGCGATCAGTTCGATAGCGATCAGATAGCGCAGGCGCTCGATGATCGCCTGCGTCTTTGCCAAAACGCTCGGGGCCATCGACGCCTGGTCTTCGATGCCATCGGCGACGGGAAAGGGCGAAAGCGAAACCGGCATGGCCAGATGACGGATTTCAGCTTCCATGGCCGAGACGGTCTTTTGCACGGTCGCAAAACCGGTACGGCTCTGGCCCATTGGGGTCAGGAAGCGTGGGAGGTCGGACATGCCGGGCGACATGATTTTCATGATCCGATAGGCGGTGCCCGCCGCGCAATGCGCCATCGCCTGCCCCAGCCTTTCCCAGGCGAGCACAAAGGCGGTCATATCAAAATTGCCGTGTGAAAGAATAACGCCCTCGGATGCGATCACGACAGGATTGTCGCTGGAACTGACGAGCTCAATCTCGGTCGCCTGCCTTGCCTCGTCGATCGCATGCCTCAGCGCACCCCAGACCTGCGGCGTGCAGCGGTAGCTCAAAGGATCCTGGAGACGTCTTGCTGCATCGGCGGCGAGCAAGGAGCTTCCCGAAAGCAAATCCATTAACCGAGCGGCGACACGGCGCTGTCCAAAGGCCGGTCTCGCGGCCAGAGCGCGGTCGTCGAAGACGCTGACATTGGCCCGGAACGCTTCGAAATTGACGGCAATCGCCTTCAGAGACCAGTCGAAGAGCTGCTCGATATCCTCAAGCGCCAGACAGGCGAGGCCGATGGAGAGACTGTTGGCCACGACAAGCGCATGCCCGTCCTTCGGCGCCAATTCGAGAGGCTTCAGACCGGCCCTTTCAAGGGCGATGGCGGCCGGCAGTACGTCGCCGCCAAGCTCGATCTCGCCGAAGCCCAGAAGCCCCCGGCTCATATGGGCAAGCGGAGCCAAATCCGCCGCGCCGATCGAGCCCAGTGACGGGACGACAGGATGGACACCTGCATTGATGGCGGCAATCAGACCGTGGAAGACTTTAGGAGAAACGCCGGACCCGCCCGCCGCCATGCCGGCGGCCCTGACGGCCATCATCGCCCGCACGGTCTCCTGCGCTAGCGGTTGTCCGACGCCGACCGCGCGGGCTTGCGGCACACGCATCTGGAACGCCACCAGATCTTCCGCCGCAAGTCGTGTATCGACCCCTGCTCCCAGTCCCGTCGTTAGGCCATAGACCGGCAGATCCTTTTCCGTATAGCGATCGACGACGGCGCGCGCGGCCGCAATCCGGACCTCGACCTCGGCGGATACTTCGATAATTGCGTGACGACGGGCAATTGCTGCGATGTTCTCGATAGTCGGCGGCGCCGCGCTGAAGATGACTGATGGAGAATGGGTGGCGCTCACTGTTTCTCTCCGAGAATGGCGACGGGCTTAGAGGGACCCTTGCTGGACCGTGCTTCCAGCCGATATTGAGCGCCGGGATAGTATAACAGCGCGCAGGTGACGACGGCCTCGCCCGACCAGGTTCTTCGAAAGACGCGCAGGCAAGGGTGATCATTCTTCAGGCCGAGATATTTGCGGATGGCCCTATCCGGTTTGACGGCCTGGACGATATGTTCGAACGCCGTTATCGGTGCGACCTTCGTCAGATATTCGTGCGGTGTCATTCTGCCGAAGTCGGCCGACAGATAGTTCGGCGCGACCAGCGGATTGACGTAGCGCTCCTCGACCTGAATGGGCTGGCCGTTTTCCACGTGCACGATCAGCGAATGCATCACTTCTGCGCCGAGGGTCAGTTCGAGCGCGTCGGCGACATTGGCATCCGCCTTCATCAAGCCGGCCTTGACCACCACCGCCTTGTGCGTGTGCCCCCGCTCCAATATTTCGTCGGCTATGTTGCGAATTTGAAGCAGATCGACATCGAGGTGCTTTGGCGACACGAATGTTCCGATCCCGGCGGATCGTTTGAGAACGCCCTCGAACATCAATTCCCGCAGCGCCCGGTTCGCCGTCATTCGGCTGACGCCGAATGCCGCCACCAGTTCGCTTTCGGAAGATACCCGGTCTCCCGGCTGCAGCTTGCCCTCGGCGATGTCGGCCAGGATCTGCTCCTTGATCCTGATATAATGGCGTGCCTCGCCGGAGACCGGTTTGACCGCTTTCGTCATGACAACCTCGCCAAGCCGTTGTCGAGGATGATAGCGCCCCGCGAAGCAACGAGCCCCCTGAAGCGAATCTCGGCGCCGTTGTGCCATATCTGCAGGGTGATCCTTTCCCCGGGAAAGATCGGCGCGCTGAAACGCGCCGCGATCGCGCTCAAGTTAGTAGCCATGCCTGGATCGATGGCAGCGACAATGGCGTAGCCCGCGTGGCCGAAGCTGCACAGCCCATGCAGGATCGGCCGGTCAAAGCCGCTTCTGCTCGCTGCCTGCGGGTCGACATGCAGCGGATTGAGATCACCGTTCAGGCGGTAGATGAGAGCGGCGTTTGCCGGTATGTCGACATTGAATTCGATGTCCGGCTCTCCGTCCGGGACCTTGGGCAAAGGTTCAGGCGCAGATCCCGCCGAACCGCATCCACCGTCGCCGCGGCACGCATTCGTCTGGACGATCGTCGCGATCGGCTCACCCCCGTCCGCGGTTGTGATCAGGCGCTCGAAGCTGACGAACATTCCCTTTTCAACGCCGCGATCGACTACCGAGAGGACGCGTGAGCGAGAGATCAGTCGCACATCGAGTGGGACCGGGCGGTGGATCGTCAGGCGATGTTCGGAGTGCACGAGACGCGCCCAGTCGACGCCCGTCTGCTGCATCCATGGTCCTGGATGCGCTATGATATTGGCAAGGGTCGGCGCAGTCACGAGATCGCGCTCATAGACATAGCTCAGCGCCTTTTCGTCGAGCGCGTTGGAGCCGTAGCCAACCGAAAGCGCGTAAAGGATGGCATCTCTTGCGGTGACCACATGTGTTGCTTGCGGCACCGGGAAGTCGAGGATGGATTGGGCCGACAGCGTCACGATGCGGCGCCCCCGGATGTCGCGGATTTGCGAACGCCACCGGACAGGCGGACGCCGCCGTCAACGGACAGCAATTCGCCGGTAACGAAGTCTGCACCCTGAACAAGCCAGACAATAGCGCCGGCAACGTCGTCCGGTGTCGCGACCCGGCCGAGCGGCGCGGTTTCCGAAAATCGCTTGGCAATGGCTCCATAGGCATCCGGCCCGAGCGTGTCGCGCATCCAGCGCGTATCGATGATGCCGGGGCAAACCGCGTTCACCCGGATATCGGGACCGCAGGTGCGCGCTAGCGCCATTGTCAGCGCATTGAGCGCGCCCTTGGAGGCCGTATAGGCAAGCGAACTGCCGCCGCCCGTAAAGGCAACGTTGGATGAGACATTGACGATCGCACCGCCGCCGCTGTCACGCATGGCAGGCACCGCCGCCCGGCACATCTGATAGGCACCGATGACATTGACGCCGAAAACGCTCTGAAAATCTGCGGCCGACAATGTCTCGAGATCGAAAGGATCCGATTTGACCGTAGTTGCGGCATTGTTCACCAGGGCGTCGAGCCGACCCCACCGGTTGACGGCCGTCGCGACCATCCGGCGGCAGGCCGCATCGTCGGCAACGTCGGCCTGGACGATCTCGACCTGCGCGCCCAGGCTGCGGCAGATATCGGCCGTTTCATCGGCCTCTTTCTTGCTGCGACTGTAATTGACCACCACCCGCGCACCGCCCTCGGCGAACTGCTTCACGCATGCAGCCCCGACGCCTGTTGCGGAGCCCGTGACGATGATGACGGCTCCATTGATTTTCATGGGGCAAAGTCCTTCATGGCGCGGGTGGAAAACAGGCGCGCGTCCATCTGTTTCAGTTGGTCCGACACAGCGACGCCCTTCGGCAGGCGGTCGAGAACATGGGCGGCGAGATCGATGCCGGGGGCAAACTCCGTCAGCGTCAGGCATCCGTCGATCACTTGAAAGACCGCCCGCTCGGTGACGACGAGCTGTGTCTGCCCTTCCGGCGCAAAGGCCGGGCTCGAACTGATCTGGTCGACATGGTCGACGATCTTGCAAACTCTGCCGTCCCGGATGATGTCGAGCCTGCCGTCGGCAACCGCAATTTCCGCGCCGCCGGCCGAAAATGCGCCGAGATAGACAACACGCCCCGCCGTCTGCGAGATATTGGTGAAGCCACCGACGCCAACGATGGAATTGTTGAAGCGGCTGACATTGACCGCACCACACCTATCCACCTCGGCCATGCCGAGAAAGGCGATATCGAGGCCGCCGCCGTCGTAAAAATCGAACTGCGATGCCTGTGGGATGATAGCGGTCGGATTAACGGCGGCGCCGAAGGACAGCTCCTCGGCCGGTACGCCGCCGATGACGCCGGATTCGATCGTCACCGTATTATCATCGAATCCCTCTTCGCTGGCGATGCGGCCGATCCCGGCCGCAATGCCGATGCCGAGGTTGATCGTCGGGCGATGGAGCGTCGCCAGTTCCAGGAAAGCACGGCGCTGAATAATCTTATCGGCCGACAGCGGCGCCGGCTGCAAACGGCTCACCGCCATCCGGACGCGCCCGGTATAGGCGATATTGTCCGTTTCGGCGAAGCTGACGCCGTGCTGGGCCGGATTTTCGCAGACGACGACATAATCGACTAGCGCCGCCGGGATGCGAACATCGCCCGGCGGCAGCGAGCCGCGTTCGGCAATCCGCTTGACCTGCACGATGACGATACCGCCGGAGTTTCGGCCTGCTTGGGCCATGGCGAGCACGTCGAGCGGAAAGGCTTCGTCCTCGAGGGTGATGTTGCCGTCTTCGTCGGCCGTCGTTCCGCGCAAAAGCACGCAGTCGAGCGGCATCGAAGGATAAAGCAGCCATTCTTTGCCGCGCAGCGACACACGCTCGACAAGCGCGCGCGGCGTCGTCGCATTCATGCGGCCGCCGCCATGCAGCGGGTCCATGAAAGAGCCGAGCCCGATATGGGTGATCACCCCAGGCTGACCGGCGGCAATCGCGCGATAGAGCTGCGCGATGACGCCTTGCGGCCAGCAATGCGCCTCGATTTTCTCCTCGATCGCCAGCCTGCCAAGGCGCGGCGTTCCCCGCCATCCCCCGGCAATCACGCAGGCGACGAGGCCTTCATAGCCGAAGTGCCCCATGCCGCGCGTATGACGATCGCCTGTACTGGCAGCAAACAAGAGCGTTAGATTGCGGGGTTTTCCAGAGGCGATGAAACGGTCCTCGACAGCAGCTGTGATGGCCTCGGGATGGCAGCATCCTCCAAAACCCGAAGCAGCGACAGTCATCCCGTCCTCGAGGAGATCCGCAGCTTGCTGTGAAGAGATGACCCGCATGACGACCTTGTTTGCGACCGACCTGTATATACAGGCTACCCGCTGATCGTTTCGAAGGCAACCGGAATCTTTGCCGGTATTTTGGGCAAATCGCCTCGATCAGCCGATGTCAAGCAGTGCCATCAAGCAAAGCCCAAGAGCCGCCAGAGCCAGCAGCGACAGTGCCGCCGCTGCAAGGACCCGGCCGCCGGTATGGGCGACGGATCTCACATCGACGGAGAGGCCTAACGCGGCCATGGCGGTGACGGTAAAAGCGGCGGAGACAGCCGACATCCCGGTCAGCAGCGGTGCCGGAATCGCGTCAAAGGAGCGAAGCGTCGCCATGGCTGCAAAACCGAGGATGAACCATGGCAGAACATGGCGGAGATTGAATGCGGAGCCACCGGGACGCCGGCCATGAACTGCGCCGAGCACAAAAATGACGGGTCCGAGCATCATCACGCGGATCAGCTTGACGAGCGTGCCTACCTGGGTGCTGACGGCTCCGGCAGAGGCCGTGGCTGCCAATACCTGCGGCACGGCATAGGCTGTCAGTCCTGCGAAGACGCCATATTGTACGGTGCTGAGGCCCAGGAGCAGGTGCAGAAGCGGCAGCGCCAGCACCGCACCAACGCCGAGCAACGCGGTAAAGGCTATCGAGGCAGCGATATCGTCGGGTTTGGCGCCGATGACAGGGGCTGCAGCGGCAATCGCAGAATTTCCGCAGATCGAGTTGCCGCACGCAACCAAGGTCGCTAGGTCGGTCGACAGCCCCAATAGCCGCCCGATCAGAAAGCTGCCGGCCAGGGACAGAGCAACCAGGGGGGCAATTCCGCCGACAAGCGGCAATCCGGCCTGCCGGATGGCAGCCGCGCTGAGCGAGGCGCCCAGCAAAACGACGGCAATCTCGAGAAGCGTCTTGGCGGCGAAGTGTATGCCTGGAGTGAAAGTCTCCGGAAGACGGACCGAGGAGCGCACGGCAGTGCCGATCAGAATGGCCAGCACGAGGCTCTCGATCCAGTGCGCGCCGAAAATCATCAGCTGCAACTGCCCGACCAACTGCGCAATGAGCGTGACTGCCGCGCAAAGGAAAAGTCCCGGCAGGACAGCAGGAAGCCACGCGGAACGTGAGACGGAAACGAACATAGGCAAGACCTTGTGGAATGCTCCACTGTCCCACACCCAATTGTCGACTTCTATTGAATAGATTAATATGATTCATTCGACAAAATCGAACGATTTTCTTATGACCTTCGAACAGCTCTCCATTTTCGTCGCGGTTGCTGAACGCGAGCACCTGACCAACGCCGCCTCGGCGATAGGCCTCACGCCATCAGCCGTCAGTTCCGCCATCCGCAATCTCGAGGCCTCCTATGGCGTCGAGCTTTTTCACCGTGTCGGACGCCGCATAGAACTGACATATGAAGGGCGGGTGTTTCTGGGGGAGGCAAGAGCCACACTCTCGCGCGCAAAAGCCGCAGCGCTCGTCCTGTCCGATCTCGGCGGCCTGCAAAAGGGTGAGCTCGTTGTTTTTGCCAGTCAGACGATCGCAAGCTATTGGCTGCCAGCGATGCTGATGCGTTTCAAGAACCGCTATCCGGGCATCGAGTTGAAGCTGATGATCGGCAATACCGCCACGGCGGCAAAAGCGGTTCTCGATGGATTGGCGGAAGTCGGTTTCGTCGAAGGCAGCGTTGATGAGCCGGCGCTGAATGTTCAGCCGCTTGCCGAGGACGAACTCCTTGTCGTCGTCGGTCCGCGCCACCCCTGGGCGCGTGGCAAACCGATCGCTGCGGCGGAGCTGGTTTCGGGCACGAAATGGGTAATGCGGGAAAGAGGGTCCGGAACCCGGTCGGCTTTCGAGGCGGCGATTTCAAATCTCGGCATCGGCCCCGCAGATCTGACTGTCGCACTTGAGCTGCCATCGAACGAAGCCGTCATATCGGCAGCAAGAGAAGGCCTTTGCGCAACGGTCGTTTCCGGCGCCGTGGCCGCGCCGCTCTTGATGCAGGGGCTGTTGGTAAAGGCGCGCTTTCCTTTGCCGTCCCGCCAGTTCGCAATCCTGCGGCACAAACAAAGACACTCCAGCCGGGCCTCGTTGGCGCTGGAAACGATTTGCCGCGAGGACAAAACTGCCGAAGTCCAAAATCGGGATGACTGGACGCTTTAGACTAGATCGAGCGCAGTTCAGATTTCAGCGGAAGCGCAGAACTGCACCATCCCTTTGTTTTTGCATCTCCTGCGGCCGGAATTTGCGAATGGCGGCGGCTTCCATCAGCCAGCGGCCATGCCTGACCGATTTCGCCGCGACCATCCGATCGCCGACGGTCAAAAGATAATTCGGGCGGATTATCGGTGCCAGGGAAAGGCTCGGGCCCGCCAACGCTTTCGTCGGCGATCAGTCGCCTGCACTCAGCTGACAGGCCCTTCGAACATGCGAGATGTTGGAGAATGCCACAACAACGCATAACGTCGGTGTCGCCTGACAACCAGGAAATGGCTACCGCCATGCGGCAGCGGCCAGTCCCGATTTTTTTGAGCGGCGTCTCTAAGCGAAGGCGTAAGACCCATCCGGCCGCTTCGGCACCCGCCGCTGCCAGTGGATATACCCTTCCTCCTCCATTGCCTTCTCGTCCATCTCGACGCCCCAGCCGGGCCGGTCTGGGCGCAGCTCGAGATAGCCGTTCTTCGGCAGATAGGGATCGACGACGTAGCGCGTTTCCCCCTGCCGCTTCTCGATATCGAGGCCGCCATAAACATAGGCCTGGCCCTTTGGCAACCGGTATTCGAGGATGCGGAAATTCTGGGCGGCGGCCGAAAAATGCACATTGACTGCCGTCGCCAGCGGCCCCATCGGATTGTGCGGCGCGACGCCGACGAAATAGGCTTCGGCGAGCGTAGCGATGCGACGCATTTCGCTGATGCCGCCGACGACGCAGATATCCGGCTGGATCAGGTCGGCGCCCTTGACCTGCAGCAGCCGCAGGAATTCGTTCCTGTTATAGAGCGACTCGCCGGTCGCGAGCACGCAGTTGAGCCCCTGCTTCAGATCGCCCCAGGCCTCGATATTCTCAGGACGCAGCGGCTCTTCGTAGAACAACGGATCATAGGGCGCCAGCGCATTGCCGAGCTGTCTTGCCGCGATCGGCTCGAAGATTTTGGCATGCGCGTCGAAGGCGATCTCGTATTCATCGCTGACCGTCTCGCGAAGCGAGCGGAAATAATCGGCCGAGGCCTTCACGACATTGCCCCAGCGATGGGAGTGCATATCGATGCGCCAAGGGCTGAGCTTGAAGGCGGTGAAACCCCATTCCTCCTTCAGTCGGTCGAACTCGTCGCGGGCGGCAGGTGCGTCCGGCGCGGTGTAGACTCCCGCATAGACCTTGATGCGATCGCGCACCTCGCCACCCAGCAGCTTGTAGACGGGGACATTCGCGGCCTTGGCCGCCAGATCCCACAGGCAGTGGTCGAGCGCGGAAATCGCAGCAAGGCCGAGTGCGCCCGGCGGGAAGCGGCTTTGCTGGATCAGCAGGTTGACGAGATAATCGACGCGTGTCGGATCCTGGCCGGAGAGAAAGCCGTAGAGATAATCGAGCAGCGGCGGCAGCGCCTTGTCGGGGCCGTGATTGTAGCATTCGCCCCAGCCCGTCAGCCCATCATCGGTGTCGAGTGCGACGATCACGCGGGGGCGGTCCTTGTCGCGGGTCATGAACACTCGCATGCGGTCGATCTTCATCATTCTGTCCTTCTAGTGTTTGAAATAACTGCGGCGCGCCACGCGCGTCTGCACGTAGAGGTGCTCGTTGTAGGTTCCTGGATTGTAGGAGCCTGCGGCCTCCGGCACGGGAACCGAGACATTGCCGCCGCTCGGAAAGCGGGCGACGAATTCCTCGTCGATATCGCAGCCGAGCCCCGGGGCGTCGGGAACGGCGATCAGCCCGTCCACCTGCTCGGGATGCGGCACGATCGTCTGGCGACGGCCGTCCCAGTCGTCGTCGAGCCGCTCGAGGATGAGCGCGTTCGGAATGGCGGCGAGCAGATGCAGCGCCGCATATTCCGCCACCGGCCCGAGCGAGCCCGAATGCGGTGCCATCTGGATGTGATGGGCCTCGGCCATGGCCGCGATCTTCTTCATCTGCGTGATCCCGCCGGCCCGGCCGGTATCAGGCTGAATCACGTCGACCAGCTCTCTTTCGATGAGTTCGCGCTCGCCAAAGATCGTCGCCGAGCGTTCGCCGGCGGCAAGCGGCACATGTGCAGCATCGCGAATGCGCCGGTAGCCGTCGAGATTGTCGGGCGCGATCGGATCTTCCACCCACATCAGTTCATAGGGTTCGAGCGCCCGCACCAGCCGGCACGCATCCGCAGGGGTCAGCCATGGCGGCCCATGCAGGTCGATGGCGATGTCCATGTCGTCGCCGACCGCCTCGCGCAGCGCTGCGACCTTGCGTACGGGATCGGCCACGCCGCCGCACTTGACCGCCTTTATACCACGCTGTTTGACCGCAAGCGCACGTTCGGGCGTATTGGCATGTGAATAGATCGGGATCTTGTCGCGCACCTTGCCGCCGAGCAGCATCCAGACCGGCACGCCGAGGGCCTTGCCCTTGATGTCCCAGAGCGCCATGTCAATGCCGGTCATCGCGCCGCCTCCGACCGTGCCGAGCATGCCGTGCCCCATCATTGCAATATGCAACTTCTGCCACAGGCGTTCGATATGGGCCGGATCTTCGCCGATGAGCAGCGGCGCCAGATCATGGACCGCGGTCTCGATCACGCGCGGCCAGCCGGAGCATTCACCGATGCCGGTGATACCCTCATCGGTTTCGATCTTCAAAAACAGCCAGTTCCTCGTGCCTCGCAGCTGCGCGGATGCACCGTCTCCCGAGCGCTCATCCGAGGCCCATTTGGACGGGTCGGGCTGACCGGCATGCATGAGAAACGTTTTGATGCCGATGATCTTCATCGCTGGGAACTCCCGTTCTTCAGATTGTCGGGAGCGACATAGCGAAAGCGCCGCGAATGATCGCGGTCGCGGGGATCGGGCCGCGGAATGGCCGATATCAGCGCTTGCGTGTAGGCGTGCTCGGGCGTGCGGCAGACTTTCTCCGCTTCGCCGATTTCGACGAGCTGGCCCTTGTACATGACACCGACGCGGTCGCACATGTAGCGGATGACGCCGATGTCATGGCTGATGAAGATATAGGCGAGCCCGAGTTCGTCTTGCAGGCGCATCAGGAGATCGAGCACCTGCGAGCGCACCGAGACGTCGAGCGCCGAGGTCGCCTCATCGGCGACGATGACGCGCGGATTGAGCGTAATCGCGCGGGCAATGCCGATGCGCTGGCGCTGGCCGCCGGAGAAGGCGTGCGGATAGCGTTCGCGCGCCCTGGGATCGAGGCCGACCTGCTCCATCAGGTGGCAAACACGCTCATCCAGCGCCCGTCCCTTGGCGATGCCGTTGACGAGCAAGGGCTCGCCGATGATCTGCGAGACGGTCATGCGCGGATTAAGGGAACCGAAGGGATCCTGGAACACCATGCGCAATTCGCGGCGCGCCGCGGCAAGCGTCTGGCCTTTTGCTGTCGCCAGATCGATGATGTCGCCGCTAGCGTTGCGATAGAGGATTTCGCCGGCGGAGGGATCGATCAGCCGCATGATCGAGCGGCCCATGGTCGTCTTGCCCGAGCCGCTCTCGCCGACGATGCCAAGCGTTTCGCCCGGCAGAAGCGAAATCGAGACATCATTCAGCGCTTTCACCTCGCCGAAATCCATCGACACGTTGCGCAGTTCGAGGATCGGCGCTTTCGTCCTGTCGAGCGGCGGGCGCGCCAGGCGGATCTCGGCCTTCTGCTCCAGCTTCAGCACCGAGCCGATCAGCATACGGGTATAATCGTCCTGCGGCGCATGAAAGATCTGCTCGACCGGCCCGTATTCCTTCGCCACGCCGTTGTGCATGACGAGCACGTTGTCGGCGATCTGCGCCACCACTCCCATGTCATGGGTGATGAAGAGAACGGCCATGCCGTTGGCCTTCTGCAGGCGGGCGATCAGGTCGAGGATCTCGGCCTGCGTCGTCACGTCGAGCGCCGTGGTCGGCTCGTCGGCGATCAGCAGCTGCGGCTTGCATGCGAGCGCCATGGCGATCATCGCGCGCTGGCGCATACCGCCGGAATATTGGAAGGCGTATCGATCCAACGCTTTCTCAGGCGAGGGAATCTCGACCTGTTTGAGCAGCGATATGGCCTCGGCGCGCGCCTCCGCCTTGCTCATCCTGGTGTGAAGGCGAAGCGCCTCGATAATCTGGTTGCCGACGGTATGGATGGGCGACAGCGACGACATCGGCTCCTGGAAGATCATCGCGATATCGCGGCCGCGGATCGCCCGGATCTGGCGACCGCGCGGATTGAGGCTGGTCAGATCGATCGAGCCGCCCTTCGGGTGGCTCAATGTGATCGAACCGCCGGCAATGCGGCCGGGCGCATCGACGATCTGCAGGATCGAGCGCGCCGTCACCGACTTGCCGGATCCGCTTTCGCCGACCACGCAGAGCGTCTTGCCCGGTTCGATTGCAAAGGACAGGTCGCTGACGGCGCGAAAGACGCCGGTGCGCAGCGGGAATTCAACGGTCAGGTTCTTCACCTCAAGCAGCGGCCTGCCGGCAATGGAAACGATTTCGGTCATGCCGGCCTCATTTGTTATAGGGGTCAGCCGCATCGCGCAGGCCGTCGCCGAGGAGATTGAGCGCCATGACGGCAACCACGACGGCACAGCCCGGCAGGAAGAGCCAGGGCGCCGTGGCGATCGAGCGGATGTTCTGGGCCTCTCGCAGCAGCACGCCCCAGGAGATGGTCGGCGGCTGCAGCCCTAGCCCCAGGAAGGAGAGAGAGGTTTCGGCCAGGATCATCGCCGGCACTGCGAGCGTGATCGACGCGATGATGTGGCTGGCAAAGCTCGGCAGCATATGGCGAAAGATGATGCGACTTTCGCGAACGCCATCCAGTCTGGCGGCGGCGACGAATTCCTCGGTGCGCAAGGACAGAAAGCGGCCGCGAACGACGCGAGCAAGCTGGGCCCAGCCGGTCAGCGACAGGATGATCGTGATCATCATGTATTGCAGCGTCGCGGGCCAATCCTGCGGCAGCGCCGCAGCCATGGCAAGCCAGATCGGGATCGTCGGCAGCGACAGCACGAAATCGATCACGCGCTGCATGAAGAAGTCGATGCGACCACCATAATATCCGGAGATGCCGCCAATCACGATGCCGAGCATCAACGACAGGAAGACGCCGACGAGGCCGATCGACAGCGAAACCTGCGAACCCTGTACCGTTCGGCTGAAGACATCACGCCCAAGCCGGTCGGCGCCGAAGAGCAGCAGCGGCGTCGTCTTGTCGGGCGACGCGATCAGATGAATGTTGGTGTTGAACAGGCCAAACACGGAATACTCGTAGCCGCGCCCGAAGAACTGAACATCGACACGCTTCGACGAATCTTCCTTGTAGATGGCGGCGAGTGTTTCCGGATCGCGGGTCAGCTTCATCGGATAATAATGCGGACCGAACGAGAACCCGTTCTCAGTATCGATCAGATGCAATTTCTGCGGCGGATGAAAGGTCGCCCGCGCGTTTTGCAGGTTCGGATCGTTGATGGCGAAGAAGCCGGGAACGAGGGCGACGATATACATCAGTACGGTGACGACGAGCGCCACCATGGCCAGCTTGTGGCGGCGAAAGGCCCACCAGATCAGCTGCCACTGTGATGCGACCGCGGCGCGATCCGGCTGAATGTTTGTAACGGCGATGTCGGCCATGTCAGGCTCCTATTCCAACCGGATGCGAGGATCGACCAGCGCCAGCAGGATGTCGCTGATCAGAGAGCCTATGAGCGTCAGCGCGCAGATCAGCAGAACGAAGGCGCCGGCGAGATACATGTCCTGCGCCATCAGCGCCTGCAGCAACAAGGGGGCTGCCGTCGGCAGATTGAGGACGATGGCGACGACGACCGAGCCAGAGATGAGATTGGGCAGCAGCCAGGCAATCGTCGAGATGAACGGGTTGAGCGCGATCATCAACGGATATTTCATCAGCAGCCGGAATTCCGAGAGCCCCTTTGCCCGTGCCGTCGTCACGTAGGGCTTCGGCAGTTCGTCGAGCATGTTGGCGCGCATCACGCGGATGAGGCTTGCCGTCGAAGAGACGGCCAGAATGATGACAGGAAGCCAGAGATGCGAGAAGAGATCGACCATCTTGGCGAAGCTCCAGGGCGCATTCTCGTATTGCGGCGAGAACAGCCCGCCGACATCCTGGCCGAATTCGACCGCCGCGACATACATCAGCACCAGCGCCAGCAGGAAGGAGGGGATGGCTAGGCCGAAAAACGTGAAGGCGGTGAAGAAATAGTCGCCGATCGAATATTTGCGCACGGCGGAAAAGACGCCGATAGGCAGGGCGATCGCCCACGTGGCAATCAAAGTCGAAAGCGCGAGAACCAGGGTCAGCGCCATGCGCTCCCAGATCAGGTCGGAGACCGGCTGCTGCCACTCGAAGGAAATGCCGAAGTCGCCGCGCGAGAGGATGCCCCACATCCACTTGAAATATTGGATGAGCATCGGGTCATCGAGTCCGAAGCGCTCGCGCAACTGGGCCGCAGTGTTCTGATCGACGATTTCATTGGAGGCCGCCAGTGTGGCAATATAGGTGGTGACATAGTCGCCCGGCGGCAGCTGGATCAGCACGAAAGCGAGGAAGCTGACGGCAAAGAGCGATGGAATCATCCACAGCAAGCGTTTGGCGATAAAGACCAGCATGGGCGCCTCTTGCATTGAACACCGCCCTCCGGACCTTGCCGGCTCTCATCGCCGGCAAGGCATCTCGGAAGGCGAACCGAAGAAAGCGCCGTACCGTCAGTACGGCGCTCGATCGAGATCAGCTCGTGAAGGTGAACTGCTGCGGCATCGCAGGTCCCGGATTGGGCCAGGACCAGCTATCCGGCTCCTTCTCGGGCACATTGCGCAGATTATTGCGGATGATGCCGAATCCGCCGACGGCGAGACAAAGTCCAACGGTCTCAAATTCCTCCGCGGCAATGTCGAAGATCTGCTTCATGATCGCGCCGCGCTTGTCGAGATCGGCCGTCGAACGCGCTTCGTCGAACAGCTTCATGCGCTTCTTCTGGCTTTCCGGCGGCTCTTCGCCGCGGGCGCCGTTCGAGGTGTACCAGAGCGTCCACGGAATGGCGTAACGCGACCCTTGCGGATGGAAGGCGAAGAAATCGCGCGGATCGAGCATCGGATCGAGACCGCCAGGACCCGGCCACACCGCCGCATCATGCGCATTGTCGTCGCCGCGGGTATAATAGAGCGCCCGCTCGATCGTGTTGACCTTCATGTCGATACCGATCTGCGACCAATGTGTTTTGACCAGTTCGAGCGCGTCGACCAAGTCGGGATAGAGCGTCGGAATAACGTCGATCGAGAAGAAGACTTTCTGGCCGTCGGGCCGAACGCGAAAGCCGTCGGGCCCCTTCTTGTAACCGGCCTGGTCGAGCATCGCGCCCGCCTTGTCAGCGTCATATTCGGTGAACTGACGTGCATATTTCTCGTGATACCAGGGATGGGTCGGACGCGGGCCGGCCTGGTAGGGCTCGCTCTGGCCGAAATAGACGATGTCGATCAGTTCCTGACGATTGATGCCGATCGAGAGCGCCTGCCGGAACGACTTGTCGGCAAACATCTTGCGCATGGCAGGATCTTTGTGAGTGATGTTGAAATAGATCTGGCACTGTTGCGAGGCGGAAGGCACGAGCGTCAGCAGACGATAGTCACCCTTCTGCATGTTCTGGGACAGCGTCGGTTTGTTGGCGAGCACGCTGATGTGACGCTCCTGAATGTCGATTTTTCCGGAGATCACGTTCAGCATCAGCGACTCGACGTCCTGTGAAATGCCGAAGTTGACTTCATCAATGTAGGGAAGCTGATTGCCCGATGTATCGACCTGCCAGAAATAGGGATTACGGCTCATGACGACCCGCGTTGCGCCGCCGACATAGGGCTCCCTGACGACCCAGGGATCGAGCGTCGGCTTGTCGACATTGCCCCAGCGCGTCGGGATTTCGATGTCGCCGCAGCGGCTGCGGAAGAGCTCCGTCCAGCTGGTGACGCCCGCCTTCTTGGCATCGGCCTCGATGCTGGGATTGTATTTCGGCAGGAATTGGCTGCAGTAATGCTTGGGGAAGAGCGTCGGATGCTGGCCGAGCGGCGTGGCGAGATTTTCGAGATAAAGCGCGTTTGCCGCCGCGAAGGTGAACTTCACTGTATAATCGTCGATCTTTTCGACGGTGACCGGCTTGCCGGCAACGGCAAGCTGCGCCGGCGTGGCGCTGTAAAGCTCGGTATTCTTGACGCAGTCCTCGATCGCGAAAACGATGTCGTCCGCCGTGAAGGGGTGGCCGTCCGACCAGCGCACGCCTTCGATCAGGTGGAAGGTGAATTGGGTAGCGTCATCGCTGACCTCCCAGCGCTCGGCGAGGTTCGGCTCCACGGCGGTGAATTCCAGGTTCCAGCGCACGAGGCTCTGGTTGCCGACCATGCGCAGAATGCCGTTATGGTCGGATGAACCGCGCAAGCCGCGGCGCAACGTGCCGCCATAGGTGCCGACCTTCTCGAACGGCGTCACGACCATCGGCTTCTTCGGCAGACGCTCGGCAAGCGGCGGCAGTTTGCCGTCCTTGACGAGCTGCGCCAGCGCAGGCGCTTCGCCGCCGGCGGCGAAGGCGCGACCGGCGATGGATAGTGCCGCGGCACCAGCCATGCCGCCGAGAACGGCGCGGCGGGTGACACCGCGAGACAGAATTTCACTGGGCATCGTTTCCTCCCCTTTTATGCCGAAACAAGCTTGTCCCGGCTGGTGCGGCGGGCTTCCTGGCCTGCCGTTTTGCGCCCTCCTCGGCGCTGGAAGCAAACCATAGACACGTTCTCAAATGATTACAAGTGTTGACAGATAATTACAGATTCGATAGCGATGCAGTATTAAACGGGGACACCAAACCCTTGGCGTCGCTGTCATGGATAGGGAAAGAAGAGAAACCTGTCACAAGCTGTATACCCGCGTCGCGGCCAGTGACAGCACGGCGCCATCCCGGCGCATGGTCTAGAAGGCATATCCGGCTTCTGCTCGCCGGGAGAAGAGCCGATGGGGCGAATCTGCCACATGGCGGGGGAGAAAAGAGCGATAATGACGTTTGCAATCGATGCCGTTTCGAACAGGGGCGCAACGCGCTTCAGCGACATTATCTACGAGAAGATCGTAGGGATGATCGCGGACGGCAACTTTCCCGTCAACGAACGGCTGCCGTCGGAGACCAAGCTTGCCGCCGATTTCGGCGCGTCGAGACCCGTCGTGCGCGAAGCGCTCGAACGCCTGAGGGCCGATGGCCTCGTCGTCTCGCGCAAAGGTTCAGGCTCCTATGTCCGGCAGCGGCCGGATTCGTCGGTGCTGAAAATGGTCCCGGTCGGCTCGCTTGCCGATGTCCAGCGGTTCTTCGAATTCCGCGCCGGTCTTGAGGCCGAAGCTGCGGAGCTTGCGGCGCGAAACTGGCAGCCCGCCGACAAGGAGCGAATTACGGAGGCGCTTCTTGCAATCGAACAATGTCTGAGGAACGGCGAACTGGGCGCCGACGAAGACCAGGCCTTGCACGATGCGATTGCGATGGCGACGGGCAATCAGTTTCACATCACCGTGCGCGAATGGTTCAAGCCGCATTTCGCCATCGGCCATTCGGTGACACGAAGCCTGAGCCTGAAAAGGACGCCGGCGCAGATCCGCAGCGTCCAGGATGAGCATGCGGTGATCGTGGAGGCGATCTTCGCGCGGCGGGAAACCGAGGCGCATGATGCGATGAAGCGACACATATTGAATGCGCGCGCCCGCATGTTCCAGGGGGTTTGAGCGATGATGGGAGGAGGAACTATGAGACGGGTTGCTGTGACGGGTGCTGCCGGACGCGTCGGGACGCTGCTGCGCCCGCTCCTTCGGCAGCATGTCGAGCATCTTCGCTTGATCGACGTTCATGAACCTGCGGATCTGGCTGAGAACGAAAGCTTTGTCGGCGCCGATCTGTCAAAGCTCGAAGAGGCGACGGCGGCTCTGGCTGGCATCGACGGCGTCGTTCATCTCGCCGGCCTTGCAGGCGGCGTCGACATGAACGCGATCTTGCAGGCGAATGTCCTCGGCACCTACAATCTTTACGAGGCCGCCCGGATCAATAAGGTCGAGCGGGTGGTCTACGCCTCCAGCAACCATGCGACCGGTTTTTATCCGCGCGGCCAGATCATCTCGCCGCTCGATCCCATGCGGCCGGACAGCCCCTACGGGCTTTCCAAATGCTGGGGCGAGCTGGTGGCGGGGCTCTACTACGACACTTCGGGCATCCGTTCTCTATCCATCCGCATCGGCAATGCCGGCACCTATCCGAACAGCGAGCGATCGATTGCGATCTGGATCAGCGCCCGGGATCTGGCGCAACTCGTGCGGATCGGGTTCAGCCATCCTTCGATTGCCGCAACGGTCGTCTACGGGGTTTCCGATACGGAGGAGAAATGGTGGGAGAACGGTCTGGCGGCGAGACTCGGCTACCAGCCGCAGGACCGGCCGCGCGATCACGCCCACATCGAGGATGGCGCGGAGGGCGCGGTCGCCCGCGCATTCCAGGGCGGCGGTTTCTGCGAATTCAATCACGACGGCACCATTCGCATGCGCGATGGCGAGGGTCTCGCCAAAAACCCGGAGACGGTCTCGTGACGACGCCGCGCATCATTGAACCGAAGATCCGTTCAGTGCTGCAGCAGCCGCTGACGGTCGGCGAATCGCCCGTATGGGACGAAGAGACCGGTGCTCTCTGGCTTGTCGACATCCTGGCGCCGGCAGTGCTTCGGCTTTCCCCCGAAGGCACGGTCGACCGCTTCGCAATGCCGGCCGCGGTCGGCTGCCTCGGGCTTTGCCGTGACAACAGGATCGTCGTCGGTCTTCAGACTGGCGTCCATATTTTCGATCCCGTCTCCGGCGATATCGAGTTTCTTTGCGATCCGACCGGGCGCCACGTCAACGGCCGCCTCAACGACGGCAAGGTCGGCCCGGATGGACACTTCTGGGTCGGCTCGATTAGCGAAGCCAAGCCGCAGGTGAATGACGCCGCACTTTTTCGCGTCGGAGCCGACGGCAGCGCGCGCGCTGTCGCAACAGGTCTAACGAGTTCCAACGGCCTCGCCTGGTCGCCGGACGGCCGGCGGATGTACCACTCCGACAGCCGGCAATGCTTCCTGCAGTCCTTCGACTTCAATCCGGCGACGGGCGAGCTCGGCGAAGCCCGCCGGCTTCGCAGCTTCACCGAGGAAGAGGGGCGGCCCGACGGCGCGGCCATAGATCGCGACGGGTTTTACTGGAGCGCCGGCGTCTCTGCCGGCCGTCTCAACCGGATATCGAACGAAGGTGAGATCGTCGAAATCTATCATCTGCCGGCGGCGGCGCCTACCATGCCATGTTTCGGAGGGCCCGATTTCAGGACGCTCTTCGTCACCAGCCTGTCGACGGACCGGACCGGACGTTTCGAGGCCGGCACGGTCATCGCCTTCGACGTGGATGCGGAGGGCTTGGCGCCGTTCCGCTTCGGCAATCACTCATTTTGATGGAAAGCGAACGGGGAGAAGAATGAGCATCGCAATCATGCGCAAGGCGCTGACAGGCGTGTCGGGCGTTCCCGTCACGGCCTATGACGGAAAAGGCGAAGTCGAACCGCGTATCACCGCGCAGGTCTATGGGCGGGTGGCGGCGGCCGGCATTCACAACATCGTCGCCGCCGGCAATACCGGGGAATTCTATGCGCTGACGCCGCAGGAAATCCGGATCGTCCACGAGGCGGCGGTATCGGGGGTCGACGGCAGGGCGCCGGTGACGGCGGCGATCGGCCGGTCGCTACGCGAGGCGATCGGCATGGCGAGGGATGCGGCGGCGATTGGGGCCTCCGCAGTCATGTCGCACCAGCCCGTCGATCCCTTCGCCGCACCTTCGGCTCAGATCGATTATTTCTGCAATCTCGCCGATGCCTGCGCCCTGCCGCTCATCGCCTATGTCAGGGCCGACGGCTTTGCGGTCGCCGATATCGTCCGCCTCGCAAACCACGGCAACATTGCCGGCATCAAATTTGCCACAACCGACCTGATGCTGCTGTCGCGCGCGATCCCGGCGGCCGATCCGAACGGTGCGCTCTTCGTATGCGGGCTGGCGGAGAGCTGGGCGCCGACCTTCACGGCCGCTGGCGCGCGCGGCTTCACTTCCGGCCTCGTCAACATCGCACCGAAGCTCTCGCTCGCGGTCCACGATGCGCTTGAAAATGGCGATTTCGGCCGTGCAAGAGCGATCGTCAACAAGCTCGAACCCTTCGAGCGGATGCGGACCAAATTCCGCAACGGCGCGAATGTCACCGTTGTGAAGGAGGCCGTCACCTATGCCGGCCTCGACGTCGGGCCGGTGCGCGTGCCGGGGCTGCCGCGGCTCGACCAACATGACCGCGAGCAGCTTCATCGATTGCTGGAAGGCTGGGAGGCCGACGGCGACATTCGATCCGACCCGGGCCGGCAGGACGCAAAGGCGGCCGGCTAGAACAGGACGATTTAGGCCGATCGGTCTGAATGCCGTTCCAGATTAAAGAGTTAGGCATGGCGCCGGACGCGCTCACGCTTTCGGCACCATGCTTTGAGTTCGACACGATTTTGACAAGCGACAGGATTGGGAGGTCTTGAAATGCTGAGACAAGTACTGACGACGATCGCAATCACCGGTGCCCTGATGGCCGCGCAACCCGCTTCGGCGGCGTCGCCGCCCAACATGCTGGTCATCGGCACCAACCTCACCGGCATCCGCACACTCGATCCGGCTCAGAACAACGCCCGCACGGTGTCCGAGTTGATCTCGAATCTTTACGACAACCTCGTGCAGCTCTCGCCCGACGACCTCAAGACGCTAAAGCCGATGCTTGCGACGAAATGGGAGGTCTCGGCCGACGGCAAGCTCATCACGCTGACCTTGCGCGACGACGCGGTCTTCCAGGGCGGCAACAAGGTGACTGCGGAGGATGCGGCCTGGTCGATCCAGCGCGTCATCAAGATGGGCCAGGTCGGCTCCACCGACGTCGCCCTCTGGGGCTTCACGGCCGATAACGTCGAAAAACTCGTTCGGGCGAAGGACGAGCGTACTCTGGAGATCGAATTGCCGCAGGCGGTGAATACGGATCTCGTTCTCTATTCCCTGGCCGGCTCGTCGATCGGCATCGTCGACAAGAAGACGGTCCTGGCGCATGAGGCGAACGGCGATTTCGGCGGCGCCTGGCTTTCGGCCAATTCCGCCGGCAGCGGTCCGTTCAGCCTGGCGCAATGGCGTCCGAACGATGTGGCAATCTTCAATGCGCAGCCGAAATACTGGGGCGGCAAGCCGGCCATGGCCCGTGTCGTCGCCCGCCACATCCCGGAGTCCGGCAACCTCCGGCTCCAGCTCGAAGCCGGCGACGTCGATGTCGGCCAGTATGTGGCGAGCGGCGATCTCGATGCGCTCGCCACCAACAAGGACGTGGTGATCGAGAACGTCCCGGGCCTCGGCTTCTACTATATCGCCCTCAACCAGAAGGACCCCGATCTGCAGAAGCCGAAGGTTCGCGAGGCCTTCCAGCATGCTTTCGACTGGAAGGCGATCTCCGGCAACATCATGCGTTATACCGGCTTTCCCTGGCAGTCGATGATCCCGCGCGGGATGATCGGCGCGCCCGAGGAAGCGGCCGTGCGCTATGATTACGACCCCGCCAAGGCCAAACAGCTGCTGGCGGAGGCCGGATATCCCAACGGCCTGAAGAAGGTGCTCAATCCCTCGGGAGCTCCAACCCTGCCTTTCGCGGAGGCGCTGCAGGCAAGTGCGCGCGCCGCCGGTTTCGATCTCGATCTCGTGCCCGGCGAGTTCACGCCCGCCTTCCGCGAGCGCAAATTCGAGGTGCTGCTCGGCAATTCCGGCGCCCGCCTGCCCGATCCCTTCGCTGTCGCCACGCAATATGCCTTCAACCCCGACAATAGCGACGAGGCGCGCCTCGGCAGCTATTATCTCTGGCGCACGGGCATGAAGGTGGACGAGCTCAACACACTCATCGACCAATCGATGCGGGAACGCGACACGGAAAAGCGCACCGACATCTTCAAGAAGATGGACGGCATCTATGCCGGCATGGCTTCGCCGCTCGTCATCTTCTTCCAGCGAACCGACCCCTATGTCATGCGCGCCAACGTGAAAGGTTATCACGGGCACACGACATGGTCGACGCGCTGGCATGATGTGACCAAGGAGTAGAGCGCGTGGCGAGCGCCGATCTGACATCGAAGCGGGAGGGCCGCCAGCCGGGAGGGAGCGGGTTCGCCGAGTCAGCCCCGCACCCTATGCTGAGCCTGCTGCGGCGGCTGGCGGGGCGCGTGGTGGCCGTCGTGACGACGCTGCTCGGCCTCCTCTTCCTGACCTTCTCGATGGGTCGCCTGCTGCCTGCCGACCCGGTGCTAGCTATCACCGGGGCGGAAGTCAGCAAGGAGGTTTACGACCGCGTCTACAATGAGCTCGGCCTCGGGCAGCCGATCTGGATGCAGTTCCTCTCCTATGTCGCCAAGATTGCCACCGGCGATCTCGGCATGTCGGCGACGACAGGTCAGCTGATCCTGACCGATCTGATGACGATCTTTCCTGCCACCATCGAGCTTGCCATCATCGCGATGATCATCGGAGCGATCGTCGGCATTCCCCTGGGCATCACCGCTGCGGTCCGGCGCGGGACGGTCATCGACCACATCGCCCGGATCGTCGCCCTTGCCGGCCATTCCATTCCGATCTTCTGGACCGGGCTGATGGCGCTGTTCATCTTCTACGCCAAGCTGAAGCTCGTCGGCGCGTCGGGCCGGGTCGACGTCTTCTACGAAGGCCTCGTCACGCCCACGACCGGTTTTCTGTTGATCGATGCGGCGATCGAGGGCCAATGGGACGTGTTCCACAATGCGCTCGGCCACATCATCCTGCCGGCCGCAACCCTCGGCTATTACTCCGTCGCCTATATCAGCCGCATGTCGCGAAGCTTCATGCTGGAGCAGCTGAGCCAGGAATATATCATTACCGCCCGGGCAAAGGGGCTTGGCACCCGCAAGGTCGTCTGGCGCCATGCCTTCCGCAATATCCGCGTGCAGCTCCTGACGATCCTGGCGCTGACCTTCGGAGGCCTGCTTGAAGGCGCGGTGCTGATCGAGACCGTTTTCGGCTGGCCGGGGCTTGGCCAATACCTCACGCGCGGGCTGCAGATGAATGACATGAATGTCGTGATGGGCTCGGTGCTGACGATCGGCGCCGTCTTCCTGACGATCAATATCCTGTCCGACGTCCTCTATCGCATCCTCGATCCGAGAACACGGTGACGCCATGACGATCTCCACCGAAGACGCAGACACCACCCATGCCGGCGGCTTTCGCAACTGGCTGCACGCGCCCGAGCCTCAGGGCTGGTTCCAGTCGTCGGCGCAGCAGATCCATCAGGGCTGGCAGAAATTCAGCCTTCACCCGCTCGGCCTCGCCGGCCTCGTCATCATCATGCTGCTGATCGTCGTGGCGACGGCCGCTCCCTTGCTGACGAGCTACGATCCGATCGTTCAGGATATGGCAGGGCGGCTTGCGCCACCCTCCGCTGAACATTGGCTCGGCACCGACAATTTCGGCCGCGACGTCTTTGCGCGCGTGATCTACGGCGCCCGCACGACGCTCTACATTATCATGCTGGTGACGATCATCGTCGCGCCGCTCGGCCTGCTGATCGGCACGTTCTCCGGCTATTTCGGCGGCATCGTCGACGAGATCCTGATGCGCATCACCGATATCTTCCTCTCCTTCCCGGGGCTGGTGCTGGCGCTCGGCTTTGCCGCCGCTCTCGGCCCCGGCATCACCAATGCGATCATCGCCATTTCACTGACGGCCTGGCCGCCGATCGCGCGGCTGGCGCGGGCGGAAACACTCAGCCTGCGAAAGGCGGATTATATCGCCGCTGTGCGCTTGCAGGGCGCGACGTCGATCGCCATCATCACCCGCCACATCCTGCCCATGTGCATTCCCTCGGTGATTGTCCGCGTCACGCTCAATATGGCCGGCATCATCATCACCGCCGCCGGCCTAGGCTTCCTTGGCCTCGGCGCACAGCCGCCATGGCCGGAATGGGGTTCGATGGCCGCCAGCGGCCGCGAATTCATGCTCGACAGCCCCTGGGTGATCGCCGCACCCGGCATCGCCATCGCGCTCGTCAGCCTCGCCTTCAACCTCGTCGGCGATGCGCTGCGCGACGTGCTCGACCCGAGAGGTTCGGAATGACGCAGCCCCTGATCGATATTCGCGACCTCGAAATCGCCTATGGCGGCGGCCACATGCGCGCGGTGCGCGGCGTCAGTTTTACGCTCGGCCAGGAAAAACTCGGCATCGTCGGCGAATCCGGATCGGGCAAATCCACCGTCGGCCGGGCGATCATGAAACTGCTGCCGCCGACAGCACAGGTCAGCGCCGAGCGGATGCGCTTTCACGACCTGGATCTCCTCAAGGCGAATGAGCGGACGATGATGACAATCCGCGGGCGGCGGATCGGCCTCATCCTGCAGGACCCGAAATATTCGCTCAATCCCGTTATGCGGATCGGTGAGCAGATCGCCGAGACCTACCGCTTCCATCATCCCAAGGTGAGCGCGAAAAAAACCTACGCCCAAGCGCTCGACATGCTCGAAGCCGTCCAGATCCGCGATCCCGAACGCGTCGCCCGCCTCTATCCGCATGAAATATCCGGCGGGATGGGCCAGCGCGTGATGATCGCCATGATGCTGATCGCCGAACCGGAGGTGCTGATCGCCGACGAGCCGACGTCGGCGCTCGACGTTACGGTCAGGCTCGAAATCCTGGCGCTGCTCGACGAACTGGTCTCCCGCCGCAATCTCGGCCTGATCTTCATCAGCCACGACCTCAACCTGATCCGCAATTTCTGCGACCGCGTCCTCATCATGTATGCCGGCCGAGTCGTGGAAGTGCTGGAGGCGCGCGATCTCGACAAGGCCAAACATCCCTATACCCAAGGGCTGCTGGCATCGCTGCCGACGATCGAGGATCCGCCCGCCCGGCTGCCGATCCTGAAGCGCGATCCCGCCTGGCTGAATGACCTCGCGGAGGCACCGAGATGATCCGGATCGACAATCTCACCATTCGTTTCGGGCACGGCGAGCGGCCTGTCGTCAAAAACGTCAACCTTGCCATCGAGAGCGGCACGGCGTTCGGCTTGGTCGGCGAATCCGGCTGCGGCAAGTCCACGGTTCTCCGGGCGCTTTCCGGCCTCAACGCCAACTATGACGGTCGCATCGCCCTCAACGGCGAGGCGCTGGAGCGCCAGCGCAGCCGGCCGTTCTATCGGCGGGTGCAGATGGTGTTCCAGGACCCCTACGGGTCGCTCCATCCGCGCAAGACCATCCGCTCGCAGCTGCAAGAGCCGCTGCGCAACCAGGGCTTGGACCGAAATTCCGGCGACGTGAACGCGGTGCTGCGCTCGGTTGGCCTCGACCCGGCGCTCAGCTACCGCTTTCCGCACCAGCTCTCCGGCGGACAGCGGCAGCGCGTGGCGATCGCCCGCGCCCTGATGCTCAATCCCGATGTCCTGCTCCTCGACGAGCCGACATCGGCGCTCGATGTGTCGGTCCAGGCCGAGATCCTCAATCTGCTTCAGGACCTGCGCAAAGAGCGTGGCCTCACCTATCTCCTCGTCAGCCACGATCTCGCCGTCGTCTCCCACATGTGCAGCCGCGTCGCCATCATGGAGGCGGGCGAGATCGTCGAACAGGTCGATATCGAGTCGCTGAGAAGAGGCGCAGTCGAACATCCCTATTCGCAGCGCCTGCTGCGGGCGAGCCGGATGTATGGCAGGGGATAGCTCCCCCTCCAGCCAAGAGACGGCTTGCAGTCCCAATAGCGACCGCCTCGCTCGACGTTGACCGCCAGCGGTTCAGCCTCGGCACGCTCTTTCCACGCCGGCCGCCCGCTGTCTGTACACCAGTGAACACTTGACATCGGCCTTGTTAAGGCCGAAGCCGCATTCGGCCGCGCATGCGCGGCCGTTTTTGCGAGGATTCGGGGAATGAAGACCAAGACGGCCGTCGCCAATACGGGTAACCTGATCATGACGGGCGTCCTCCTGATGCTGCTCGGCGATTTGCTGTTTGCGCTGAACGATGCAATGGGCAAGTGGTTGATGACCAGCTTTGCCGTCGGTCAGGTGCTGGTGATCCGCTCGCTCGGCGCTTTCATCGTGCTCGGACCGATGATCGCACGGCAAGGGCCGATGGCCTTGTTCCGCGTCGAGCAAAAAGGCCTCCAGTTCATGCGGGTAGCCATGGCGACCGGCGATGTCGCCCTGTTCTATGCCGCCGTCGCCTATCTGCCGCTCGCCGACGTGATGACCTTCTATATGGCCGGGCCGATCTATATCGCCGCGCTTTCGCATTTCTTTCTCGGAGAAAAAATCGGCTGGCGGCGCTGGCTTGCCGTGCTGGTCGGCTTCGCCGGCGTCGTCATCGCGCTTCGGCCCTCCACGGCGATGCTGTCGCTTCCATCCTTCTTCGGCCTTGCCGGCAGCTTCGCCTTTGCGCTCTCGCTTGTCATGAGCCGATATCTGCGCTCGACGAGCGACACGACGCTCGTGACGTGGCAGACGGTCGCCGCCCTCGTCACCGGCATCGGCTTGAGCATCGGCAACTGGCAGCCGGCCACACTCGTCGACTGGTCGGGCATGCTGCTGCTCGGCGTTGTCGCGACCTGCGCGCATCTGCTCATCACGCGCTCGCTGAAGCTCGCACCGGCATCGCTGCTGGCGCCGCTGCAATACACGCTGCTGCTCTGGGCGATCGTGCTTGGCTACATCTTCTTCAACGATATTCCCGACATGCAGATCGTCATCGGCGCCGCCATCATCGTCTTTGCCGGTCTCTTCATCTTCCATCGGAAGAACCTGAAGGAGACGGTGCCGGCCGAATCCGTCCCGCCCGACGGCCACTGAGATCAATCGTCAGCGACCGGCGGCGGCTCCCAGCCGAAGACACTGCGGCCGCCGAAACCGGCGGATTGGCGGAATTCGCCGGCGATGATTTCCTTGAGGTCGGGGCCGGTCACGTAGCGTTCCATCCGGCGGGACTGCTCGTCGAGGCGCTTCAGCGCCTGCAACTCCTCCTCCCGTCCGAGCTTGCCCTTCAGCACTGCCGATTTCATCACGCCGATCGTCTCGTCATAGACTTTGAGCGGGACAGGGAACGGGTGACGGTCCTTGCCGCCATGGGCGATCGAGAAGCGGGCCGGGTCGGAGAACCGGCAGGGTGCGCCGTGCACGACCTCCGCCACCATCGCCAGCGCCTTCACCGTGCGGGCGCCGACACCAGGAACGAGCAGCAGTTCCTGAAAATCAGCTGGCCCGCGATCGGCCGCCGCGGCGAGATTTCCATGCAGGCGGCGCATATTGACATCACTCTCGCGGACATCGTGATGGGCGGGCATGATCAGGTGCGGCAGCATTGGCTGCTCGGCGGGCTCGGGCGCCGGCTCGTCGGCGCGTTGCAGCGCCGCCGCCTCGCGGACGATCCTGTCAGGACCGAGGGTCGCCAGCAGATCGAGCTGGCCTCGCCGCGAGCGCTCGGCGCGCTTGTCGGCAAGATTGACGATCTCGCCCTGGCTCCGTCCCTCGATCGCCGCATGCGGCGAGTCGACGAAGCTCTCCAACCCCTCCGACAGCCAATGATAGCGCCGCGCCTGCCGCCGGTCGCCGTTCATGCCCTGCTGCACGACCACCCAATGGCCGTCGTCGGCGACGATGAAGCCGTGGAGGTAGAGATCGAACCCGTCCTGGAGGGCGGCACTGTCGACCTTGGCGATCAGGCGGCTGGTCGTCGCCAGCCCCTCCCCGTCGAGGCCGACGCGCTCGCCGATCGAAACGAGCTCCTGCGGCGTCTTGCGCGAGTGCTGGCCGCGTCCGCCGCAGACATGCAGGCCGAGTTCGCCGGCGCACGGCTTCAGCCCGCGCTTCAAGGCGCCGAGAACGCTTGTGGTGATGCCGGAGGAATGCCAGTCCATGCCCATGACGGCTCCGAAGGACTGAAACCAGAAAGGGTGAGCGAGCCGGCGCAGAAACTCATCGCGACCGTAATGATGAACGATCGCCTCGGTGATCAGCGTGCCGAGCCGCGTCATCCGGTCGCCGAGCCAATGCGGCACACGTCCCCCATGAAGGGGTAGATCGGCGCTGCCTGCTCGCTGTGACATTTCTTTTCCTTACATTTTCCATCGCCGGCGGCGATCGGGAACTCGGGAAAGTTCCGGGCGTTTGCTTTCAGTCGAAAGGCCGAGGCAACCATGACCGCGTTAGAAACCATGCTCAATCAACCCTACCTGCTTAGAACAAAAGCGCAACAGCCAGGCGGCGGTGAAAAACAGGAACTGGAAGGCTACGCCGAAAAAGCCGCCTTCCTGATCAATGGCAACCGGTATTTCGCCGAGCTGGCGCGGGCGCTGCGGCAGGCGCGGCGCAGGATCTGGATCGTCGGATGGGATTTCAATCCTGATATTCCGATGGAGCCGGAAAAATCCGGCGAAACCTTGGCCGAGCTGCTGCATGCCGTGGCAGAGGCAAATCCGGCGATCGAGATACGCATCCTCATCTGGACGCTCGGACCGATCTATTCGGGTAAGTCCCTGCAGGTGCTTCGGAAGAAAAACTTCCCGAGGAATGCCAGGATCGATCTGCGCTTCGATCTTCAAAACACCGTGCGCGGCTGCCATCATGAGAAACTCGTCTGCATCGACGATGCCGTCGCCTTCATCGGCGGCATGGACCTGACGTCGCGGCGATGGGATACGAGACGCCATCGCGCCAAGGAGGCGCTGCGACGCGACCCCGAAGGCGTGTCCTACGATCCGCTGCATGACGTTCAGGCGATGGTCACCGGCGACGCCGCCAGGCTGATCGGCGATATCGCGCGGCGGCGCTGGGAAAACGCCACCGGCGAAAACCATGGACCGCTTACCGAGAGCTACCCTTTCACATGGCCGGACGATCTTGCCGTTTCGCTGAAGCAAATCCCCGTCAGCCTCGTGCTGACGGAGCCGGCGACGACTTTCTGCGCCGGGGTCAGCGACGGAATCGCCTCGACACTCGATATCATCGCCCGGGCGCGGCGGCAGCTTTACATCGAAGCGCAATATCTCGCCTCCTTCCGCATCGCCGACGCCCTCGCCGCGCGGCTACAGGAGGAAGATTGCCCCGAGATTGTGGTCATCTGCACGCGCCGTTCGCACGGCCTGATCGAAAAACTCTTCATGGGCGGCAATCGCGACCGCGTCATTCGTCGCATCAAGCGCGCCGATCGCGCCAATCGGTTCAGGGTCTATTATCCCGTCGTGCCCGGGTCGCCAGTGCCCGGGTCGCCAAAGGACGACGGGGTGGACGTGCTCATCCATTCCAAGCTGATCATTGCCGACGACGAACTGATCCGCATCGGCTCCTCCAATCTCAACAACCGCTCGGAGGGATTGGATTCGGAATGCGACATGCTGCTAGAGGCCGGCAATGACGAACATCGCCGGCGAATCGCGGACTTGCGCGATCGCCTGCTGGCCGAATATCTCGGAACGACCCCGGAGACCTTTGCCGCGGCCTTTGCACGCAGCGGCTCGATCATCCGAGCAATCGATACGCTCAATGATGGGCCTCGAGGCTTACGGGAATTTGCCGTCGATCTATCGGGCAGTATTTCGCCCATAAGAGGCACCTCGCTCTTCGACCCGGCCCGGCCCTTCAGGCTCCTAGACCGACTGGGCCTCGGCGCGCTCTTCCGTCTCTTCGTCCGCCCCGCGTGACCGGCGCCGGAAGATCAGTTCGCTGACGACAAGAAGCGTGGTGCCAAGCGCCAGCGGAATAAAGAAATAGGCGCAGCGGAATGCAATCAGCGCGCCGATCGAGGCCTCCTGCGGCACGGCATAGGAGACCGTCGCCTCGAGTACGCCGAGACCGCCGGGGACATGCGTCGCGAGGATCGCGGAATTGGCGAGCACGTAAGCCGTCACCGATTTGAAGAAGGCAACGTCGCCGAAGACCGATAGCATCTGGTGCAGGCAGGCGGACACCATCATGAAATTGATCGTCCCGACCCCGATCTGGGCGAGCGCGATCGAAATTCGCGGCAGCTGAAACGACCAGTGCCAGAGCCGCAGCCTGCCGCGGATGAAAAACGCCAGCCCCGCATAGACGACCGGCACGACGAGCGCCAAGAGGCCGAAAAGGCGGGTGCTCGCCGGGTCGATGCGCAGCAGACCCCCGGCATCGCCGGGATTGACGATCAGGGCAAGGCCGCCGAGCGTGATCAAGCCGAGGCCGACGGTGACGCCGCAGAACAGGATGATCTTCGCCACGTCCACGGCCGTCAGGCCCCAACGGGAATAGTAGCGATAGCGGAAGGCGCCGCTGCTCAGACCCGCAAATCCGATATTGTGGCCGAGCGAAAGGCTGATGAAGGAGGCGAGCACGATCTTCCGGTAGGGCAGGGATTTGCCGAGCGAGCGGATCGCCAGCAAGTCGAAACAGCTCAGGCACAGATAGGATGCCGCCGCAAACAGGAGTGCTGTGCCGAAGCTAGGAAAAGGTATGCTGCGGACCGATTGAACGATCTGCTCCAGGCTGTACTGGCGGAAGATCCGATAGAGAAGAAAGCCCGCGATACAAAGGGCGGCAACGAGCAGTCCATTCCAGATTGCGGTTTTCAGGCTCATCGATTGTCCGTTTCGAGGTGCGAGCGCCACGGCTCGATCATCTGGAACGATCAAAAGAGTTTTGTGTTCCCCTCGGGGAGAACGAACCCTGTCTCTCGAGGGGAGACCAGCTTTAGCGGGCCGATGCCGGATAGATCGATCAAACTCCTGACCTATAACGTGCACAGCTGCATCGGCAACGACCGGAAGCTCGACCCCGGCCGCATCGCGTCGGTCATTGCCGAGGCTGGAGCCGATATCGTCGCCCTGCAGGAAGTCGATGTCCTGAGACATCGGACCGGCGGCGTCGATCAGGCCCATGCGATCGCCTCGCTGCTGAAGATGCAGGCGCATTTCCATCCGGCGCTGTCGGTTGCCGAGGAGCAGTATGGCGATGCGATCATCACCGCGCTGCCGACAAGCGCGGTCAAGGCCGGCCCTCTGCCCTCCATCGGCGAACAGCGCGGCGCGCTTTCCGTCGAAATACTGGTCGGCGACAGGAAGCTCCTGGTGATCAACACCCATCTCGGCCTTCGCGGGCGCGAGCGCATCCGGCAAATGACGACGCTGCTCAACGCGGGCTGGCTGCGCGGCACGGCGAACGAACCTCTTCCCTGCATTCTCTGCGGCGATTTCAATGCCATTCCATCATCGGCGACGTACCGACTTGCCGCGCGGTCGTTGAAGGACGCCCTGCTCGCGGGCAAGGCCCCCGCCAAAGCGACCTTTCCCTCCCGCTACCCGCTGATGCGTCTCGACCATATCTTCGTCACCGAGGATCTCGTCGTCAAAAAGGCCACTGTCCTGCAAAATCGGCTGACGCGGATCGCCTCGGACCATCTGCCTCTGTTTGCGGAAATCGGTTTCGCCTAATCGTCGGCGTAGCCCATCCGGACATCATGCCGTGGGCGCCGTGGGCTTTTATGCATCGAGCCTGCTTCAGGGGCGGATGGATATTCCAAAACTCCGTCCCGCAACCCTTAAGCGGCTTTCGCAATCTGTCGGCGGCAATGGCCAGTTCCTTGCCAATGCAACGCAGCAAAACCGCGACGCCGTCACGGCCAGGCTTGCCGATCAAGATCGTGCAAATCATCGGCCTCATCGACGACATCGCCTTTCAAACGAACCTGCTCAGGAACGGACAGGCGTGGCGCGGCCGCTGCCTGAGGGGGAGTCTCAATGACGGCTGTAGAGCGGCGGCGTCACATCCTCGTCTGCGAGGTCGGGATAAAGCTGCCTGCGGGTGCGGGCGAGAGCTTCCGCCTCCCGGCGATTCCGTTCCAGCAGAACGGCGGTGACGTCCTCAAAGGGCTCGCCGTCCGACAAGGCGACGCGGACGGTACCGCCCTGCGAGAGGAAGTCGCAGAAAGACCGCATCGAGCGAAGACGCGTCGTGATCTCGATATAGCGGTCGTCATGTCCAGCCATATTCATCTCCCTTCCAGACCGTAAGATGGCGCGAACACTTCGGCGAGAAGATGGCGCTCCTTTCAGCCATCCGTCGGACATCAACCTCTGGCAAACTTCCGGTTGATCGCGGCGGCGGCCAGGGGCAGCGCCGCGGTCGCCACAGTCCCGAGAGGCAAACGCCGGAGCCCCCTGGTGACGACGAAGGCTGCCGCCGTCGCACCCGCCAGCTTGAGCCATGGCCGGTCACCGAGTTGGGCATGGGCGCTGGCATCGGCCCAGCGGGCATTTTCGGTCAAGACGGTCGCGGCCTGCCGCCGGATCACCTGCAGACGGGCCTGGAGGTTTTCGAGCTCCTCCCGCAACTCCCGCAGATGGCCTTCCAGAGCATGTTCTTCGCAGGTCTCGACAGTTCCCGCCACATAGGCATCGAACGGAATCTCCCCCCCAAGCGTGGCGAGATAGGCGCGGTATTCGGCCTCGCTCGCGAAACCCTCGCGCCTGACGAGGTCAGGATTGATTTCCGCCTCCTCTTTATTTGCGAGCGGGATGCCTGCGTCGTCGAGCCTGTTGGCGGCGCCAGTGCCGGATTCGTTCTTGAACATGATGCGTCTCCCGTGTTTCCTCACCGCAGAACGCCCGATGGCTCAAATTGATCCCACTCGCCGACTTGGCGCCTGCGGGCCCACGCATGTCGCTGCCGCATACCGCTGCACACTTTTGCGCGACATGCTTCAATCAAAAAGCTCGCCGTGTCCAATCTGCTCTCGCTTGCCTGGCACCTCGCTGATGATCGGATCGTCGGCAGGATCGGGATCTTTTTTGTTGGCCTCGTTCAAAAACCGCGCGGCCTCGAGGAATGCGACCGATATTTCCTCGGTCCCCCATCCGGCTTCATTGGCGGCAGCAATCAGCTTTTCCAAAGCGTCGCGTGCAGCAGCGCTCGCTTCTTGGAAGCGCTGAGCGGGAGCTTCGGTTTTCGGCCGTGGAAAGGTCATCGTCTTCCCTCCATAGACTGGCTATCGAGGATGAACGCAGTTCCCGGGAAATGGATGCACCATGAAGACGATTTAGCTGCGGATGCGCCGATTTCCTCTATCAGATGACCGTTCGCAACAGAAACGGGGAACGCTCCAGCGGACGCTGGGCGAGGATTCTCAGCATCGCCGAACCCTGTATGCCGGTCGTGGTGCGCGAGCGGCCATCATGATAGACGACCGTCATCACCTGGCCACGAATATCATAGCGTATCTGTGCGATCGTCCGGGTGTGAACCGGAAAAACAAATTCGTCGGGCTCGGATATCTGCCCGGAGGTCTCCAAAGTCATCGCCCATGCCCCAACGATAATAGCGCCCCTGCCCTCATTTTCCGTGTTTCAGGCGCAGCCGGCTAGGAAATCGGAAGCGCCGAACGTCCCAATCAAGCACATATTGCCTCCACGGTCGCGTGACATCGGCGTGACATGCCGATCCGTGTTGAAAAACCTGTTTTATAACAGCAACTTAGGAAATCGCGGCACTGTTAAAGTCACGCAGTCAGTGCAACGTTTTCTCTAACGAGTGGGCGTGGGCGGCCTGCGGCCAGCATTCGACGGTGAGTGCGAGCGACCGGACTGCCTCGTCCGCCTCAAAAACCACGTCCCTCAACCGTTCGATCTCACGATCGAGTTCATACCCCTCCGCCAAGTCGAGGCCATCTCTGTCAAGCAGCCGCCTCGCAGTTTCGATCAAGCGTTCCGTCCGCGCGACGATAGCAAGAGCGCTGCGTATAATAATGTCGAGCATCCGGTTTTCCCTTATTGCGCCACAGAGCCTCGGGCAAAATCGGTGTGCTGACAATCCTGAAATCTTGTCAGATCCGCTGGCGCATCCTGTCGTAGAAGTCCCTGACGTCTCGCAAAGCGGATGGCTCGCGACGCGGCGAGGCAACGTGATGTGAAGCAAAGGCGAACACACCCGCGACAGCGGCCACGAGCATAACCATTGCAAGCGGGTAATGTTTGACCACGGCCTCGGTCTGATGGATCGCTTTTCCAGCACTGTCCTTCGCGGATCGCCCGGCCTCCAGCACCTGTTGCTGGAGCATGTCGATCTGTTTGCGCAATGTGCTCAATTCTACACGCAGGTCCTCTTCGGGCTGCCGGGGGACGCCGACGGATGCGGTGTTGGTATCGATAATGGCTTTCGGCACTGGTTCGCCCAGCTTGGCTCGCCTGGTGTCGAGGGTCGTCTCACTGTTCTTGCGCCGCGGCATTTTCACATCTCCCAAAATCAGCGTTCCGGCCTCGCGGTCCCTCCATGGAACTGTTTTGATAATCAATTGACAGCGCATGTCGCGACAACGCGCAACCTGCCTCGCGCTCGCGCCTCAATGATATTGTCGGACGCCTAAAGCTCGTCGCTGCGACGTCTTACTGCGTGTTTCAAAGCCAACAAGTGTCTGCGCCGCTCCAGCATGTAGTCGGCATAACCGACGCAGATAAACAGCAGTGTCGGGCCGGCGTAGATGACGATGAGAGCCAATGCAACAAGGATGAATGCGGTCGTCATGGTCTGTCTTCCATCATGTTGATCCTATGAAGCGACGGACCTCATCCCTTCGGCTGGTTAGTCCGCCGCCAGTCTGCCCCTCACTTCCGCCGCGGGTCATGGCCGTGGTGGCGATCATGCTCGCCGCCACCGCCGGAGACCTTGCTTCGCGTGCGTTTGTCCGGCTCTGCTGCCGGCTTCTTAATGTCGAGCGGCGCCTTGGCATTTTCATGCGAAGCGCCCGGACCGCCCTGGCGGATGGTCGCGGCGCTCTTCTTGGACGTGGACATCGATGCCTCCTAGCGGTCCTGCTGATAGCCCTGATGGCTGGTATTGATCTTACTGTTGCCTTGCTGACCCTTCTTATCCGGGTCTTCGCCGCCGCTTGCCATTGCGGCGTCTTCTGCTTTGGTCTTCGTCGGCTTGCCTGCGCCCTTGCTGCTGACGTTGCCGGCTGGAATCGGAGGTAGCCTGCTGCTCATCACGCCTCTCCTCAGTCGGGGTCTCGATTGGAGCTGTGATCAGAATACTGCTCGGTCTGAACCGTCTTGCCGTCCAGGCCGCGCTCTTTGGAATGTTGTGTCTTGTCGCGGTTCGACAGGACCATATTTCCGGGAAGCTGCTGTTCTTTGAGATCGGTCATGGCGCCGCTGCCATCGCCTTTTCCCTTCGCGCCAGCGCCGATATGTTTCCGGTCGGCATGTGCCATGGTTTTCTCCTTGGTTATCAAACAATCCAGATCCACCGAGGTTCCGGGATCGAAGGCAGGTCAGCCGGAGGGACCGCCAGGATGGCCCTACCGCTCGTCGAGATGCCGTCGCAACTCGTCCTTCTGGATGAAGCGGTCGGTGTTGCCCGGCTCGTGATCGGGATGCGATATTTCGACATCGAGATCATCGGGAAGCGCGAGCGCCTGCCTGGCGTTCATGATGCCGAGAGGGACACGCCCTTCTTCGGTATCCACCGCGACTTCGACCAACTGTTTCTTGGAAATCATCTCGGCGATCCTTTCCTATCTATTCAGAATCCGCCGGCTTCCTATTCGTTCCCTTGCCATTCGATTTTGCGGCCTTTCCTTGCGCATCGCCTCCGTTACGCGCTGGACGAGTGGGCTCGACATCATGTCCTCGAGCGAAACCGATAGCTTCGGCTTCCAATTCGGATAGCAGTCGCTGGTGCCGGGAATATTGGTCGGGTTTTTCTCATCTGTGAGATCGGCAAGGCGAACCGCGACGAGAAGGGATGGGGTTCTGGCGATGAAGCGATAGGCGCTGACAGTCAGTTGCCTCAGCGCCTCCAGACTTGCCCTTGCGTCAAGACGCTGCGGCAGGCCGAAACCGGCGGCCCCGAGCGCCGCCTTCAGGCGTCGCCGCTCGCGCCTGCGGTGTTCGAGATGCTTTTCAGTGAGATCCGGCGGCACGATGCCGTGCTCGCGCCGGTCCTGAATGTCGGCGCCGCGCCACCAGCCGGCCAGGGTCTGATGATCGTGCGTCGAAATGCACGCCAAGGCAAGAACGGGATAGGCAGCCGCCGGCTTGAAGCCGTCGTCGTCCTGTTCATAGGAAAGGATCCGATAAGAGAGAATTCGGGCCGCCGCCAAATCATCGGGCAGGTCTTCAGGGATCATCCCCAAGGCTTCGCCGATGACGAGGCATCGATGCTCGGCGGACGTCTCGGCAAGGATCTGCAGGAGCCGATCCTGGGGATAGCCGACATAGCCGCCGCCCTCCGGGCTGGCGCCGAGCGGCACCAGAAAGAGGCGGCGAAGCGCCGGGACATGGTCGATGCGGATCGCACCCGCATAGCGCATGGCAGCGCTCACCATACGACGGAAGGGAGACGTCTTCCCCGATGCGATCATGGAAGGCAGATAGCCGGCAAGATGCCAGTCCTGCCCGTCGACGGCGAAGGGATCGGGAGGACTGCCGACGGTGGCCTCAGAAATATAGACATCCGGCTCGCTCCATGTCGCTGAGCCGTCAACTGCTTCGCCGACGGCAAGATCGAGATAGAGCCCGATCCGCATGCCGGCCTTCCGCGCCCGCTCGGCCGCCTGCATCAGCTGCCGGTGGGCGAGCCATTGCAGCCACATATGGAAGCACACATCGTCTTCATGTTCATGTTCGAACTCGGCGACGGCAGCGCTGTCGCGGCGCTGGAAATCGGGCGGCCATTTGTGCCAGCCGGCGCCTGCGCCACGAGTCGCCATGGAAAGCGACAGGCATTCGAAAAGAGCGTGCCGCCGCAGGCTGTCGCCGCCTTGCTCGACGAAGGCGTCGAAATCCCGGGGATCAAAGGCCTTGTCGGTCGCGGCTCGCGCCCGCCACTCCGGCCAGAGATCCCGCAGCGCTTGAAGCTTGGTTCGTGCGACGCCGGCGTAATCCACGAGCTCGGTTCGCCGAAGGCGTTGCAGTTGCCGCTCGAGGTCGGCACTGCCGGCAAAGCCCGGCACGCGGTCGACGGCGATCTGGAGCGGGTTGAGATGCTGGCGGCTCGAGGGTTCATAGGGGCTGCAGCGCTCGGGATCGGCGAGAAAGGGCGCGTGAAGCGGATTGAGACCGATGAAATCGGCGCCAAGCGATCCCGCCAGATCTGTCATAGTGGACAGATCCTCGAAGTCCCCGATGCCCCAGTTGCGCGCCGAGCGAAGCTCGTAAAGCTGCAGGCTGATGCCCCAGACGCGCGTGCCGGAAAGAAAATCCGGGAGGTATGACTTTGGGATCTCCTTGCGCGTCGGCTTCGGCTCCTGCCGCGTCCCGGCCGTCTCGCGATCAGCCGCTCCCGAGAGGTCGACCTTCAGTGCCGAAAGCAGCTTGCGCTTGGTCTCGCTGGAGATCGCCACTTCCCGATTGTCGGGACTGGGCCTTGTCGGGCTGATGCCGTGCCGACGGGCGAGCCTTTCGATCTCCGCGGGCCTCATGGTTCGATCGCCTTCATCTCAGCCTCTTACGCTTCACTGATGCTCCAAATCACCGTCCAAGGTGCAAGATCGCCATCGTCATTTCGGCCGAGACGGAAGATCGTCTCGCCGTCCTCATGCTGAGCGCCGAGCGTCGCGGCCTCGTCACTGAGATTAGCCCTGAGGTGAAGGCGCCGGTTGCCGGCAAACGTCCAATCCACCGCCACCGCAGTGCCGGCCGATCGGTAAGCCGCATGTCCGGCGCCGCCTTTCAGCAAGGGAATGATTCTTTGACGTCGCAGATCGAGAAGCGTCCTGTAGAAATCGAGGGTCTCCGAGGAGGCGCGTTTCGACCAGTCGAGCTTGGCGGCAGCGAAGGTCGACGGCGCCGTCGGGTCGAGAAGCTCGTCGGCATCGAAGCCCGGCAGGCGCGACAGTTCCTCGCGCCGGCCTTTGCGGACTTTGTCGTTCAGATCCTCGTCGAAATCGCAGAAAAACGGAAAGGGCTCTTTGGCACCCCATTCCTCGCCCATGAACAGCATCGGGATCTCGGGCGCCAGCAGGTAGATTGATGTGACGGCCTTGATGGCATTGGCCGGGCTCGCTGCCATGATGCGGTCGCCGAGCGCCCGGTTGCCGATCTGGTCATGGTTCTGGATGAAGGACACGAAGGCGGTCGGCGGCAGGTGGCCGCTTGGCCTACCCCGGCTGCCGCCGCGGTAGGGCATATGCTCACCCTGGAACACGAAACCTTCCGCCAGCGCGCGGCCGAGTTTATCGGCATCGCCGGCGTAGTCGGCATAATAGCCGAAGGTCTCGCCGGTCGCAGCGATATGCAGCACATGGTGCAGGTCGTCGTTCCACTGGGCGGTGAACAGCCGCGCCGCGCCGTTCTCATCGCGTTGCAGCAGGTCGCTGTCGTTCTCCTCGTTCTCAACGATCAGGTGAACCTGCCGGTCGCCGGCCGCTGCCCTGACACGACGCGCGAGCGCATGCAGAAGATGTTCCCTGCTGTCGTCCTTGATCGCGTGGACGGCATCGAAGCGAAAACCATCGAGCCGGAACTCGGTGATCCAATAGACGGCGTTCTCGATGATGAATTCGCGGATCATCTCGGAGCCGTCGCCGTCATAATTGACGCCGTTGCCCCAGGGCGTCTTGTGATGATCGGTAAAGAGCGGCGCGTAGGACGGGATATAGTTCCCGTCCGGTCCGAAGTGATTGTAGACCGCGTCGAGGAAGACCGAGATGCCGCGCTCATGCGCCGCATCCACCAGCTCCATCAAATCTTCGGGCCGGCCGTAGCTGCTGTCTGGCGCATAGGGAAGCACGCCGTCATAGCCCCAGCTATAGCGGCCCGGGAATTCACTCAGCGGCATGATCTGCAGCGCCGTCACGCCCAGCTCCCGCAGATGGTCGAGACGCTCGATCGCGGCCTTGAAAGTACCCTGCGGCGTGAAGCAGCCGATATGCATTTCGTAAATGATCATCTCCTCCCAGGGCTGGGCTCTCCAGGCAGTGGACTTCCAGCGGTAGGCAGAAAGATCGACCACTTCGCTCGGGCCATGCACATCCTCAGGCTGGAACCGCGAGGCGGGATCGGGAACCTCGCGACCATCCGGCAGCACGAAACGGTAGCGCGTGCCGGCGCCGGCTTCCGCGACCACGCAGCGATGCCAGCCATCGTCGTCCGCCTGCATCGGACGGGAATCCGCGCCTTCGATCCTCAACGATACGCTTTCATGCAGAGGAGCCCAGAGGCGGAACAGAACGCCGTCTTCGCTGAGTGCGGGCCCGAACGTCATTTTGGTCAAGGGAGAGCCTTTGATGAATGGACGGATCTGGGTAACTGTCGCGGGAGCAAAAAGTTTCGTCCGCAAGCGGACGTGGGAAAGCGGCCGCCGTCACCCGCCAGCATATCGGCCACGTCGGTCGCCACAGGCCACATGGCGCACGCATCAGATCGCATCGGGCGCTGGAGGGCATAGATGCTATCGGTTTTGATAGCGTGACAAATGAAACCGACGGCAAGCGTGACAGTCGATGCTCAAGAATAGTAGGATTCTCTCTAGCAGCGCATGAACAAGGAGGCAAGAAACGGGACGCAAAGATGAATTCAACCCGGCGGATGAATATTGCTTTGCCCGTGGAACCGGCGAAGCACGTCGAGCATTGGCTGCGAACGCAAGTTGCGGCTACCTACGATGCTCATAAGGCAGCCCCCTCCAAAGCCAAGCCCGTCACCGAAGTCTGGAAGCGTCTAGAAGCGCGCATGGACGAAACCGATCAGGAGCAAAGGCAATACTGTGAAATATATTTTTGGCTTCGCTTCAATTTTACTTTTTACTGGAGTACATACGCAGAATTTACCCAAGAGTTTTCAGATAACATCGCTCCAATCCATCGAAAACAAGTGCCCAGCCTTCGGCAAAAGTTCGCCGGATGCCGCACTTGTATTTAAATGCGATGGAAACAGGCGAACCTTAAGGATCGCAAAGATACTTAGACTTGATGGCTCTTCGTACATGAAAGATCCAGATCCCCATGCAAAGGAGATCCTGCGAGATGTCGGCAAAATCATCAACGAAGATCTGAGTATAAAAAATCGACATCTAATGTTTTGCGATCCGACGGTAGATGCTCTCGGCAGATGCAAGGCCGTTTATATCCTCAGCGGCTCCAGGGATTTTGATGAGGCGGCTTTGGCGATAAACCCCAAAGACAATAAGATTGATAGCTTCTCGTACTTTCTGATCATCGCTTGGGAGCGAGGCAAATAAGAGGCGGATTGCCCCACCGCCGCCTAAGCCTTAGCCCAAGGTTCGGCCGCGCCTGCCGCTGGCTTCGTTCGTCACGCCGCAGCGACCTTGTCCCGGAGCGCTTCGTCCATGGCCGCCTGAAGCTGCTCCTGGGTGAACGGCTTCGTCATCCTGAGCATCCGGCCGAGCCCCTGGTCCTCGGTAAGCTCGACATAGCCGGACGCGAGGATTACTGGCAGGTTGGGGAAAGCTGCACGAAGGTGGCGCGCGAGCTCGGCGCCGGTCATGCCCGGCATGGCGTGATCGGTGATAACAAGATCGCACTCCTGTCCTCCGGCGAAGAATTCCAGAGCCTGGGAAGCCGATGCCGCTTCCCGCGGCAGGTGTCCAAGGTCCTCCAGCATCGCCACGGTTCCGGTCCTGACGAGCGCATCGTCGTCGACGACGAGAATGGCAAGCGACCGCGACACCGGCTTCACGGGTTCCGCGGCCGCCGGCACGACCGCCGGCTGCGCCTTGGTGAAGCTCTCGGCGACGGGCAGCCAGAGGGAGACGGTGGTGCCCTTGCCTCTCGCGCTCGAAATCTGGATCGAGCCGCCCGATTGCGCTGCCAGGCCATGCACCATCGACAGGCCGAGCCCGGTGCCCTTGCCGATCCCCTTGGTGGTGAAAAATGGCTCGGCGGCACGCAGGACCGTCGCCTCGTCCATCCCCTCGCCATCGTCCGAGACCGATATCTTGATGTAATTCCCTCCCGCAAGGCCGGTCGGCCGTGCCTCTTCCGCCGCCGCAGCGACCGTCACCGCACCGCCGCTTTCAAGCGCATCGCGCGCATTGACGAAGAGGTTGAGGAGCGCCAGCTCCAACTGATTGCTATCCACCAGCAGCGGCTCCAGATCCGCCGGGATGCGCTTTCGGATCTCGACGCGCGGACCGACCGCCTTGGCGAGCAGATCCTCGACGTTTTCAAACAGCCTGAGGAAGTCGACCGCCTGCGGCTTCAGCTCTTGTCGGCGGGCGAAGGCGAGCAGGCGCTGGGTGAGCGCCGTGCCGCGCTCGGCCGCCTGGATCGCGTTCGTCACCAGGCGTTCGCTGCGCTCATCCGCCGGCAGCCGCTTCTTCAGCAGGTTGAGGCTGCCGAGCACCGCCATGAGAAGATTGTTGAAGTCGTGCGCCACGCCGCCGGTCAAATGGCCGATCGTGTCGAGCTTCTGCGCTTCGAAGAGCTGTGCCAGCGCCTCCTCGCGCTCGCGCGTCCGCTGGTCGATCCGGTGCTCGAGTTCTTCATTCAGCTGACGCAACTGCGCCGCCGATGTTTCGAGCTCGGCGGTGCGCTGGTGCACCCTCGCCTCCAGCTCGGCATTCAGGCGTTCGAGTTCCCGCGTCTTCCTGTAGAGATCGGCAAAGACCCTGACCTTGGCCCTCAGCACCTCGGGCACGATCGGCACGGAGACGTAGTCGACGGCGCCGACCGCATAGCCGCGCAGCCGGTCAGGTTCGGCCAGCATGACGGCGGAGACGAAGATGATCGGCGTATTCTGATAGCGCGGGTGCTGCCGGATCATGCTGACGAGCTCGAATCCGTCCTGTTCAGGCATGCAGACGTCCACGAGGATCACGGCGATTTCAGTGCGCAGCAGGTGCTCGAAGGCTTCGCGGGCCGATTGCGCCTTGATGAGGTTTTCCTCGAGCTCTTCGAGAATGACTTCATAGCTCAGGAGCTTCGCGGGCTGGTCGTCGACGAGGAGGATGTTGACGGGGTTCATGGCCGGATCCTCAGCGGTGCAGCCACATGCGCAGTGCCGACAGGAGCTGCTCGGTGTTGACCGGCTTCGCCAGGTAATCCGACGCACCCGCCTCCAGGCATTTCTCCCTGTCACCCTTCATCGCCTTGGCCGTCAGCGCCAGGATCGGCAACCGCCGGAAGCGAGGCTCCGAGCGGATGACCTGCATCGTCTCATAGCCGTCCATCCCGGGCATCATGATGTCCATCAGCACGATCGCAACGGAGGGCTCGTTGTTGATGACGTCAATGGCTTCACTGCCGGTCGTAGCCGTCAGCACCCGCATGCCACGGCGCTCGAGCACGCTACTGAGGGCGAAGATGTTGCGGGCGTCGTCGTCGACGAGCAGCACGGTCTCGCCGACAAGATCCTCGTCCGAGCTGTGCAGTTCCTGCAATGTCGCCTGTTTTGCCGCCGGAAGATCGGCGACCACCCGGTGCAGGAACAACGCCGTCTCGTCGAGAAGCCGCTCGGGGGACTCGACACCCTTGACCACGACGCTGCGAGCCATGCTGTGGAGCGTCGCATCCTCCTCCGCAGAGAGCTCCCTGCCGGTGAAGACGACCACCGGCACCTCGCCGATCTCGACGTCGTCGCGTATCTGCTCCAGCACTTCGAAGCCCGACATGTCGGGAAGGGAAAGATCGAGCACCACGCAGTCGGCGGAATTGCGCCGCAAAGCGGCAAGCGCCTCGGATCCCGAGCCGACGCTGGTGATGTCGATGTCGTCATGTCCGAGAAGCGCAGTGACGCTCAAGCGCTCCGCCTCGTCGTCTTCCACGAGTAGCAACTGCTTGCGGCGCGGTTCGGCATAGGCTTTCAGGCGCGACAGCGCCTTGCCGAGGCCTTCGGGCGTCGTCGGCTTGCTCATGAAGGCGAAGGCGCCGCGCGTAAGTCCATGCTGCCGATCCTCGTCCAGACTGATGATCTGCACCGGAATATGCCGCGTCTGCGGGTTCTGCTTGAGCTGGCTCAGAACCGTCCAGCCGAGCATATCGGGCAGGAAGATATCGAGCGAGATCGCCGACGGCTTGTAATCCTGCGCGAGCGTCAACGCATCGCTGCCGCGCATCGCCACCAGCACCTTGAACCCGTTGTCGCGGGCGAGATCGACCAGGACGCGGGCATAATGCGCATCGTCCTCGACGACGAGCAGCACCGAGTCGCCGGCCTCAATCCGGTGACGGTCATCTGCAACGTGCTCGGCGGGCTTTTCGGCGCGGCGGCTTGCCGCCGCCTCGGCGAATTCTACGACATTCGCCGGCGGGACGGGCTTGGGTGCAACCGCACCGGCACCGACATAGGTCAGTGGCAGGTAGAGAACGAAGGTGCTGCCGACGCCGGGCGTGCTGCGCAGCTGGATCTCGCCGCCGAGCAGGTTTGCCAGTTCGCGGCTGATCGCCAACCCGAGGCCGGTGCCGCCATATTTGCGGCTCGTCGAGGCGTCCGCCTGCTGGAATGCCTCGAAGATGATACGCTGTTTTTCCGGCGGGATACCGATGCCGGTATCGACGACTTCAAAGGCGATCACCGACGGCGCATGCCGGAGCGAGGGGTGATCCGACGACCAGCCGCTCGTCGCCGATGCGACGCGAAGTGTCACGCCGCCCTGCGCGGTAAACTTGAAGGCGTTCGACAGCAGGTTCTTGAGGATCTGCTGGAGCCGCTTCGAGTCGGTGATAAGGCTCTTTGTGACATCGGCGCCGACCTCGACCGCGAAGGTCAGGTTCCGCGTCTCCGCCTCGTGCCGGAACGGTCGCGCCATCACTTCGAGCAGATTGTTGACGAAGATCTCCTCGGCATCGACCGAGACCGTTCCGGACTCGATCTTGGAGAGATCGAGGATATCGCTGATGAGGTTGAGCAGATCAGTGCCGGCGCCGTGGATCGTTTTTGCGAACTCGACCTGCTTGCCCGACAGGTTGCCGTCGGGGTTTTCTCCGAGCTGCTGGCCGAGGATGAGGATGGAGTTCAGCGGCGTGCGCAGCTCATGCGACATGTTGGCGAGGAATTCGGATTTGTATTTCGAGGTCAGCGCCAGTTCGGTCGCCTTTTCTTCCAGCGCCCGCCGCGCCTGCTCGATCTCCTGGTTCTTCGCCTCGACTTCGACGTTGCGTTCCTCGAGCTGCTGCGCCTTCTGCCCGAGCTGTTCGTTGGTCTGCTGCAGTTCGCGCTGCTGCGTCTGCAGTTCGGCGGCGAGCTGCTGGGATTGCTTCAGCAGGCCTTCGGTCTGCATGGTCGCTTCGATCGAGTTGAGAACAATGCCGATCGATGTCGTCAGCTGGTCGAGGAAAGAGAGCTGCAGCTCGGTGAATTCGCCGGCGGAGGCGAGTTCGATAACCGCCTTCACCTGCCCCTCGAAATGGACCGGCAGCACGATCGCGCTTCTCGGCAGTGTGGTGAACACGCCGGAACTGATCGGTACGACATTATCGGGCAGATTGGTGATGAGGATGCGGCGGGCATCGCTTGCGCATTGGCCGACGAGGCCCTGGCCGAAGTCGAGCCGCGGCGGATGCGCCGCCTCGCCCCCTTGCGCATAGACCGAAAGCAGCGACAGGAACGGTTGGCTCTCGTCGGCATCCACCTGGTAGATGACGCCCTGATGGGCGCCGACCAGCGGCGCCAGCTCCGACAGCAGCATCTTGCCGACCAGCGTCAGGTCACGCTGCCCCTGCAGCATGTTGGTGAAGCGCGCCAGGTTGGTCTTCAGCCAGTCCTGCTCGGTGTTGCGCTCGGTTGTGAGCCGCAAATTGTCGATCATCGTGTTGATGTTGTCCTTGAGCTCGGCCACTTCGCCGCGCGCATCGACCTTGATCGAGCGAGTCAGATCGCCCTTGGTGACGGCGGTCGCCACTTCGGCGATGGCGCGCACCTGCGTCGTCAGGTTGGCGGCGAGCAAATTGACGTTGCCCGTCAGATCCTTCCAGGTGCCGGCCGTGCCCGGCACGTTCGCCTGGCCACCGAGGCGGCCCTCGACGCCCACCTCGCGCGCCACCGTGGTCACCTGGTCGGCGAAGGTGGCAAGCGTGTTGGTCATGTTGTTGATGGTTTCGGCAAGGGCCGCGACTTCGCCCTTGGAGGCGACGGTGAGGTTCTGCTTCAAGTCGCCGTTCGCCACCGCCGTCACCACCTTGACAATGCCGCGCACCTGCTCGGTCAGGTTGGCGGCCATGACGTTGACGGTATCAGTCAGGTCCTTCCAGGTTCCGGCAACGCCCGGCACCTGCGCCTGGCCGCCGAGTTTGCCTTCCGTGCCGACTTCGCGGGCGACGCGCGTCACTTCGCCGGCGAAGGCGTTGAGCTGATCCACCATCGTGTTGATGGTGTTCTTCAGCTCGAGAATTTCCCCCTTCACGTCGACTGTGATCTTGCGCGACAGGTCGCCGCGCGCCACGGCCGTCGTCACCTCGGCGATGTTTCGAACCTGGGTCGTCAGATTGGCGGCGAGCAGGTTGACGTTGTCGGTTAGGTCCTTCCAGGTGCCGGCGACGCCGGGAACGACGGCCTGGCCGCCGAGCCGCCCGTCTGTGCCGACTTCGCGGGCCACACGCGTCACTTCGCCGGCGAAGGAACGAAGCTGGTCGACCATGGTATTCAGCGTGTCCTTCAGCAGCAGGATTTCGCCGCGCACGTCGACGGTGATCTTGCGCGACAAGTCGCCATTGGCAATCGCGGTCGCCACCTCGGCGATGTTGCGCACCTGTGCCGTCAGGTTGCCGGCCATCGAGTTGACGCTGTCGGTCAGATCCTTCCAGGTGCCGGCCACACCCGAGACCTGCGCCTGACCGCCAAGCTTGCCCTCGGTGCCGACTTCGCGGGCCACACGGGTGACTTCACCGGCGAAGGCGTTGAGCTGATCGACCATGGTATTGATGGTGTTTTTCAGCTCCAGGATTTCCCCCTTCACGTCGACGGTGATCTTGCGCGACAGGTCGCCGCGCGCCACGGCGGTCGTCACTTCGGCAATGTTGCGAACCTGGCCGGTCAAGTTTGAGGCCATGGAGTTGACGTTTTCAGTCAGATCCTTCCAGGTGCCGGCGACACCCGGCACCTGCGCCTGGCCGCCGAGCTTGCCTTCGGTACCGACTTCGCGGGCGACGCGCGTCACCTCCGAGGCGAAGCGGTTGAGCTGATCCACCATGGTGTTCAGCGTTTCCTTGAGTTCGAGGATTTCGCCCGAGACCGACACTGTGATCTTCTTCGACAGGTCGCCATTGGCGATGGCGGTCGAGACTTCGGCGATGTTGCGCACCTGCGCCGTCAGATTGCCGGCCATCGAGTTGACGCTGTCGGTCAGGTCCTTCCAGGTGCCGGCGACGCCGAGCACATTCGCCTGGCCGCCGAGCCGCCCCTCGGTACCGACCTCGCGGGCGACGCGCGTCACCTCGCCGGCAAAGCCGTTCAGCTGGTCGACCATCGTGTTGATGGTCTCCTTCAGCTCCAGAATTTCGCCCGAAACCGGGACTGTGATCTTCTTCGACAGGTCGCCCTGGGCGACCGCGGTCGCGACTTCGGCAATGTTGCGCACCTGGCCGGTGAGGTTGGAGGCCATGGAATTGACGCTGTCGGTCAGGTCCTTCCAGGTGCCGGCGACGCCGCGCACATTGGCCTGGCCGCCGAGCCGGCCTTCGGTGCCGACTTCACGGGCGACGCGTGTCACCTCACCGGCAAAACCGTTCAGCTGGTCGACCATCGTGTTGATGGTTTCCTTCAGCTCCAGGATTTCGCCCGAAACCGGGACGGTAATCTTCTTCGACAGGTCGCCATTGGCGATCGCGGTCGAAACCTCGGCGATGTTGCGCACCTGCGCCGTCAGGTTGCCGGCCATCGAGTTGACGTTTTCGGTCAGGTCCTTCCAGGTGCCGGCGACGCCGCGCACATTAGCCTGGCCGCCGAGCCGGCCTTCCGTGCCGACCTCGCGGGCGACGCGCGTCACTTCCGAGGCAAAGGCGTTCAACTGATCGACCATCGTATTGATGGTTTCCTTCAGCTCGAGGATTTCGCCCGAGACCGAAACGGTGATCTTCTTCGACAGGTCGCCATTGGCGATGGCGGTCGAGACTTCCGCGATGTTGCGCACCTGCGCCGTCAGGTTGGAGGCCATGGAATTGACGTTGTCGGTCAGATCCTTCCAGGTGCCGGCGACGCCCGGCACCTGCGCCTGACCGCCGAGCCGCCCCTCGGTACCGACCTCGCGGGCCACGCGCGTCACCTCACCGGCGAAGCCGTTGAGCTGATCGACCATGGTGTTGATGGTTTCCTTGAGCTCCAGGATTTCGCCCGAAACGTCGACGGTGATCTTGCGCGACAGGTCGCCGCGCGCGACCGCGGTCGTCACCTGTGCGATGTTGCGCACCTGGGCCGTCAGATTGCCGCACATGGCATTGACGCTGTCGGTCAGGTCCTTCCAGGTGCCGGCGACACCCGGCACCAGCGCCTGGCCGCCGAGCTTGCCTTCGGTGCCGACCTCGCGGGCCACGCGCGTCACTTCCGAAGCGAAGGAGCGCAGCTGGTCGACCATGGTGTTGATCGCTTCCTTCAGCTGCAGGATTTCGCCGCGCACGTCGACGGTGATCTTCTTGGAAAGGTCGCCGTTGGCAACGGCGATCGTCACTTCGGCGATGTTGCGTACCTGTGCCGTCAGGTTCGACGCCATCGAGTTCACGCTTTCGGTCAAGTCCTTCCAGACGCCGGTCACCTCGGACACCTGCGCCTGGCCGCCGAGCTTTCCGTCGGTGCCGACCTCGCGGGCGACACGCGTCACTTCCGAGGTGAAGACGCTCAGCTGCTTGATCATTGTGTTGACGATATCGGCCGAGCGCAGGAATTCGCCCTTGAGCGGCCGACCGTCGACATCGAGCGGGACGGTCTGCAACAGGTCACCCTTGGCGACCGCGGTGATCGTGCGCGTCACCGCCGTCGTCGGCCACAGGAGATCGTCGATCAGGCCGTTGATCGATCCTTCCATCTCGGACCAGGACCCGTCGGAAAGGCCGAAGCGAACCCGTGTGCTCGTTCGCCCGTCGCGGCCGACGACCTGGCCGACATGTTCGAGCTGCTGGGCCATGCGCTGATTGGCGGCAATAATGTCGTTGAGGGCGTCGGCGATCTTGCCGGTGATGCCGGTGAGATCAGAGCGCATTCGCACGGAGAAATCACCGCGCCTGACCGCGACCAGAACCTCGAGAAGCGCGCTGGCGTCATCGAACGCCATGGTTTTGTGATCGTGCCCATTGAGGCTCTCTACCGCGGCGTTGTCACGCGCGAATTCGCTGGTTTGGTTGCTCACGAAAATCCCCCTCTTCGACGACTGGTAATTTAGTGCTCAACTTAGAAAATGGTATGGGCCATCCCCGGTAGAGCTTATCATGATTTAGTATTCAAAATGAACTTAATAGCTGCATAAACCCAAAGCCCTGTACGAAGCCGACTTTGCCGTTTTTCGCGCAGGCTGGAACCGTTCTCCGCCGGCTGTCGTTTCCGTCCTGACAATGGAGAGCGACATGTCGAACGTCTCGAAGACCGGCAAGGAAGAGATCAACAACGCGACCAGCCCGACTACCTTTGGACAATCGGTCGAAAGCCACGCGCAGATCCAGGATGCGGCGGCGGAAGCCTCGCCCGATGCCGGCGATGAAATGCTCAACATCTACCGGCTGGAACCGATCGCCGCCCCCGACGATCCGAGATGGGACAATGCCCCCGGCCATGGCATCGTTGTCGTCGCCGCCAGAACGCCTGGCGATGCCAGGATCGTCGCCGCGGCGCGCGAGCTCGATTTCATGGAAGTGGATGCGGCGCCCGCCGAGGATGTGACGACGGCCAATGCCAGTGCCTTCCGCGATGACAAGCTCTATACTGTCATCGAGATCGACCGGAACAGGCGCGATATCAAACGCGGTATCGTCGAGGGTACGGTCTCGGTCGACACGATCCGGTCGGTTGAACCGGATTAGAGCCCGCCTCTTTCATTGGAGTTCTCATGAATACCGCCAATCTGCAGCTTAAGGGCCTGATCATGGCGATGGCGTCCATATGCGACGCGATCGTCGAGAAAGAACTGCTCACCCGCCAGGAACTCAATGCCGCGCTGTCGAAAGCCATGAAGGCCATTGAGGAAGACGACGATCACGAGCTTTCGGACGCCAACCGCGCTGCGATCCTGTTTCCTATCCGTGTCTTGCAGCTTGCCGAGCAGGCCGCCGGGAAAGGCGAGCAGCGAACTTTTTCGGACTATGCCAAGCTCGTGGGAAAGCTGAGCTGAGCATGTTCGAGGGAGGCCGGGCCGGCTGCGGATCCACCGCGGGCCGAGCACGCACGTCGCAGCTTGGCGGCGTTCCGAGGAACCCCCCACGCGATCCAGGCGTTTCTTGAAATGTTGAGATGTTCAGCGCCGCACCTCTTCGAAAATCCTTGTTGCAATTCAGTCGCAATTGCAGAATAGATAGATACAAGGCTCATCAGCAGTAATTGCAAATGCGTCGCATTTATATCGGTGAACTTGTTATCGGCCGTCGCTGCGTGTGCCGAACGGTTGATGGGGCAAAAGAAGGGAATATTCATGCTTAGTGGCCTAAGACGCAGAGTCCTAACCGGCATGGTGGCCGTTGCCGCACTCGGCCTGATGGCCGGCGGTGCCGCCGCGCAGGAGAAATTCAAAGCGGTGACCACCTTCACCGTCATTGCCGACATGGCAAAGAACGTTGCCGGCGATGCCGCGATCGTGGAATCGATCACCAAGCCCGGGGCCGAGATCCACGGCTATCAGCCGACGCCGGGTGATATTCAGCGGGCTCAGGGCGCCCAGATCCTCTTGTCGAACGGCCTCAATCTCGAGCTGTGGTTTCAGAAATTTTACCGGAACCTGAAAGATGTTCCCGACGTCGTGGTCTCCACCGGCGTCCAGCCGATGGGCATCAGCGAAGGCCCCTATAGCGGCAAACCCAATCCGCATGCCTGGATGTCGCCGAAGAACGCGATCATTTATGTCGACAACATCCGCGACGCCTTCGTCAAATACGATCCTGAGAATGCCGAGGTCTACAAGGCCAACGCCGATGCCTACAAGAAGGAGATCGAGGCGACCATTGCGCCGATCCGCGAGAAGCTGGGTACCATCCCCGAGGATAAGCGCTGGCTTGTATCGAGCGAAGGGGCCTTCTCTTATCTCGCTCGCGACGTCGGCTTGAAGGAGCTCTATCTGTGGCCGATCAATGCCGATCAGCAGGGCACGCCGCAACAGGTCCGCAAGGTCGTCGATGCCGTCAGGGCCAATAATATCCCTGCCGTGTTCAGCGAGAGCACGGTGTCGGACAAGCCGGCCCGGCAGGTCGCCCGTGAAACCGGCGCCCATTATGGTGGCGTGCTCTATGTGGACTCCTTGAGCGAAGCCGACGGCCCCACGCCGACCTATATCGACCTGCTGCGGGTCACCTCCGACACCATCGTCAAGGGTCTTGCCGAAGGCCTGTCGCAATGAACGCGATTGCTTCCCCCGTTTCACCCGCGTCTTTGAATGCGGGGGCTGGCATTTCCGTAAGGGATGCCACGGTCACGTATCGCAACGGCCACACGGCGTTGCGCGACGCCAGCTTCCAGACACCCACCGGCACGATCACAGCACTCGTCGGCGTCAATGGTTCCGGCAAGTCGACGCTGTTCAAGGCAATCATGGGCTTCGTGCGCCTCGCCAGGGGCGAGATTTCGGTGCTCGGCATGCCGGTCGCACAAGCGCTGCGGAAAAATCTAGTCGCCTACGTGCCGCAATCGGAAGAGGTCGACTGGAATTTTCCGGTGCTGGTCGAAGACGTCGTCATGATGGGGCGCTACGGCCATATGGGGATGATGCGAATACCGAAAGCGGCCGACCATGACGCGGTGTCCAAGGCACTTGGCCGCGTCAACATGAGCGAATTCCGCAAGCGCCAGATCGGTGAGCTTTCCGGCGGCCAGAAGAAACGCGTTTTCCTCGCTCGCGCGTTGGCGCAAGACGGTCGCGTCATCCTCCTCGACGAACCCTTCACCGGCGTCGATGTCAAGACCGAAGAGGCCATCGTCAAATTGCTCCGCTCACTGCGTGACGAAGGCCGGGTGATGCTGGTCTCTACGCACAATCTCGGCAGCGTGCCGGAATTCTGCGATCGCACGGTGCTGATCAAGGGCACGGTACTGTCCTACGGACCGACGGACGAGACCTTTACGCAGGAAAACCTCGAGAAAACCTTCGGCGGCGTGCTTCGCCATCTCGTCTTGAATGGCTCCGGCGGCAAGTCATATCCCGTCGGCATCCTCACCGACGACGAGCGGCCGCTGGTTCTGCGGGAGGGCAAGCTGCCTACGCCTGTCCCGGCGGACGAAACCGGAGAGCAGGGCTAATGGCCGCCATTCTCGAGCCTTTCACCTATGACTACATGCTGAACGCCATGTGGGTCTCGGCTCTTGTCGGTGGTGTCTGCGCCTTCCTCTCCTGTTACCTGATGCTTAAGGGCTGGTCGCTGATCGGCGACGCACTTTCGCATTCCATCGTGCCGGGGGTCGCCGCCGCCTATATGATCGGACTTCCCTTCTCGATCGGCGCCTTCTTCTCCGGCGGCCTCGCCGCCGCAGCGATGCTGTTCCTCAACCAGCGCACCAAGCTGAAGGAGGACGCCATCATCGGCCTGATCTTCTCCTCCTTTTTCGGGCTTGGCCTGTTCATGGTGTCGCTGAAACCGACTGCGGTGAACATCCAAACGATCGTGCTCGGCAACATCCTTGCAATCACGCCCGAGGACACGCTCCAGCTTGCCATTATCGGCTTCGTTTCGCTCGCCATCCTGCTGGTGAAGTGGAAGGACCTGATGGTCGTCTTTTTCGACGAGACCCACGCCCGTTCGATCGGGATCAATCCGACTCGGCTGAAAATCATGTTTTTCACGCTGCTGTCGGCCTCGACGGTCGCCGCACTCCAGACCGTCGGCGCCTTTCTGGTCATCTGTATGGTGGTGACGCCGGGCGCGACGGCCTACCTGCTGACCGATCGTTTCCCGCGGCTGCTTGTCATCGCTGTCGCGATCGGAGCGGCGACCAGCTTCGTCGGCGCCTATGTAAGCTATTTCCTCGACGGCGCGACCGGCGGCATCATCGTTGTTCTCCAGACGCTGATCTTCCTTGCCGCCTTCTTCCTGGCGCCCAAACACGGCATGCTGGCAAGCCGGCGCAGAGCCGCGCAAGCTCTGGAGGCATCCCCATGAACGGTCTCACCGTCCTCCTGGCGCCGTTCCAGTTCGATTTCATGATCAATGCCCTGATCATCTCGGTGCTGATCGCTATCCCGACTGCGTTGCTGTCCTGCTTCCTTGTGCTCAAGGGCTGGGCGCTCATGGGGGACGCCATGAGCCATGCCGTATTCCCAGGCGTGGTCATCGCCTATATCCTCGGCTTTCCCTTAGCGGTCGGCGCTTTTGCGGCCGGGATGGTCTGCGCGCTTGCCACCGGTTTTCTGAAAGATAACAGCCGCATCAAGCAGGACACGGTGATGGGCATCGTATTTTCGGGCATGTTCGGGTTCGGCCTGGTCCTGTATGTGAAGATCCAGTCCGAGGTACATCTCGATCACATCCTCTTCGGCGATATGCTCGGCATCGGCTTTCGCGACATCGTCGAGACCGGAGCCATTGCGGCGCTGACGGCCATCATCATCGCCGTCAAATGGCGTGACCTGCTGCTGCACGCGTTCGACCCGGCGCAGGCGAGAGCGGTCGGGCTGAAGGTGAACCTGCTTCACTACGGCCTGCTCTGCCTGATTTCATTGACGATCGTGGCAGCGCTTCGCTCGGTCGGCATCATTCTCGCCATCTCGCTGCTGATTGCACCAGGCTCCATCGCCTATCTGCTGACGCGCCGCTTCAGTACGATGCTCGCTTTTTCGGTCGCAATCGCGGTGATCACGGCTTTTGCAGGCGTCTATCTCTCCTTCTTTATCGATAGCGCGCCGGCCCCGACGATCGTACTTCTGTTCGGGATCGCCTTTATTGGAGCCTTCCTCCATGCCACGCGCAAGGCCGCACGGATCGAAACCCAAGAGGCAAGCTGAAGATGAACGACCGCCTGCCTCCGGAACGGAGCCTGCGCCCGCCGCATGTCCGGTGCTGTCGATTTTTGCGATAAGTTGATTCAATCGGTCTTGTTTTCCGGCTGCTCCTGTGGCTATACCCCGGCCGCATATACTCAAGCACCGGGGATTTCTTTGTGACCAACCTCAAATCGCTCCTGGCCGCCTGCGGCCTCTCCGCCCTGATCGGCCTTGCCGCAACGCCGTCTCTGGCGGGTTCGACCACCTATCCGCTGACGCTGGAAAACTGCGGCGCAGAGGTGACGTTCAAGAAGGCACCCGAGCGGGCGATCGGCCTCGGCCAGAACAGCGCGGAAATCCTGCTGCTGCTCGGCCTTCAGGACAAGATGGTCGGCACTGCCTTCTGGCCGAGCAAGGTGCTGCCGCAGCTCGCCGAGGCCAATGCCAAGGTCAAGCTTCTCACCGTCGAGATGCCGACCTTTGAATCGATGCTTGCCGAGAATCCCGATTTCGTCGCGGCGGCGCTGCCGAGCCTGGTCGGGCCGAACAGCAAGGTCGCCAAGCGCGAGGATTTTGACAAGGTCGGCGTCACCACCTATCTCTCGCCCAGCACCTGCCTCAGCACCAAGGATGTCAAGGACCAGTACGGCAGCCGCGCCGAGCTCTGGAACATGGATCTTCTCTACAGGGAGATTGACGAACTCTCGCAGATCTTCGATGTCGCCGATCGCGGCCAGGCGCTGATCGCCGATTTCAAGGCCCGTGAAGCCAAGCTGCGCGGAAGCGTTGCCAAGGACAGCCAGAAACTCTCCTACGTCTTCTGGTTCTCCAGCCCCAGCCCGTCGGCCGATGCCTATGTCGGCGGCAAGAACGGCGCCTCCGGCTTCATCGCCGACCTTCTCGGTGGACGCAATGCAATCACCGCGGATGCGGAATGGCCGACCATCGGCTGGGAAGGCATCATCGCCTCCAATCCCGATGTCATCGTCGTCGCCAGCCTCGATCGCAACCGCTGGGAGCTCGACAAGCCTGAGGCCAAGATCAAGTTCCTGAACACCGATCCTGCCGTCAGCCAGATCCCTGCGGTCAAGAACAAGGCGCTGGTCGTCATGGACGGCCAGGCCATGAACCCGACCATCCGCACGATTTACGGCGCCGAACAGGTGGCCGAGCAGATGAAGGCCCTCGGTCTGCTGAAGTGACCGAGGCAGGCCGTCTCTTCCGGCAGCTGGGAGCGGTCACCGCACTGCTTCTGGCCTCCCTTTGCCTCATCGCTGTCGCCATCGGCGTCAGCGTCGGAATCGGCGATCTGCCGATTCCGCTTGCGACCACATTCTCCGCCGTCACCAACCGGCTCGGCTGGACTGTGGTCGAGTTGAACCGCATCCACGAGACGGTCATCTGGGATTATCGGCTGAGCCGGGCGCTTGTCGCCGCCTTCTGCGGCGCGGGGCTGGCACTGTCGGGCGCCATCATGCAGTCGCTGCTGCGCAACCCGCTTGCCGAACCCTACGTGCTCGGCATCTCCGCCGGGGCTTCCACCGGCGCCGTCGCGATCGTCATCCTGGGGCTCGGCGCGGGTGCGGTGTCGCTGTCGGCAGGCGCCTTTGCCGGCGCCTTTGCAGCCTTCTTCTTCGTGGCGCTGCTTTCGAACGGCACACGCGGCGGCGCGGACCGCACCATCCTTGCCGGTGTCGCCGCATCGCAGCTCTTCAACGCATCGACCTCCTATATCGTGACCACTTCGGCCAATGCGCAGCAGGCCCGCGACGTCATGTTCTGGCTGCTCGGCAGTTTCGGCGGCGTGCGCTGGCCGGAATTCGCGCTGGTCTCGATCGTCGTCGGCATCGGTCTCGCCGCCTGTCTGGTCTATGCCCGCGTGCTCGACGCCTTCGCTTTCGGCGACGAAGCCGCCTCCTCGCTCGGCGTCAATGTCGGCCGCGCGCGCATGGCGCTCTTTGCGCTGACCGCGATGATGACGGCGACGATCGTCAGCATGGTCGGCTCGATCGGCTTCGTCGGGCTTGTCGTGCCGCATGTCGCCCGCTTCGTCGTCGGGCCGCTTCATATCCGCCTCCTGCCGGCCTGCGCCATCGGGGGGGCGATTTTCATGGTGTTCGCCGATATCGCCGCGCGCGCCCTCATCCCCGGCCAGATCCTCCCGATCGGCGTCGTCACCGCCTTGGTAGGTGTTCCCTTCTTCTCGATCATCCTCTATCGGTTTCAGCGCGCGTCATGAGCATCAAGGCCGACAACCTCACCTGGAAAATTGGCAGGAAGACCATTCTGGACGGCGTTTCCATGGAGGCTCAGCCTGGCCGGATGCTCGGACTGCTCGGGCCGAACGGCTCCGGCAAGACCTCGCTGCTGCGGCTTCTCGCCGGCCTGAAGCGGCCGCATTCCGGCCGTGTCACGCTCGACCGCAAAGATATCGGCAAGATCAGCCGCCGCTCGATCGCCCGGCGCATTGCCTTCGTCGAGCAGCATGCCACGACCAACGCCAATCTGAAGGTCGTCGATGTCGTCAAGCTCGGCCGCTTCCCGCACCGCTCCATGTTTTCCGGCTGGACCAAGACCGACGAAGAGGCGGTCGAAGCGGCGCTCGCGCGCGCCGGCATGGCGGAGAAGCACGACGACCGCTGGCAGAGCCTGTCGGGCGGCGAAAAGCAGCGCGCCCATATCGCCAGGGCGCTCGCCCAGTCGCCGCTGGAGCTGATCCTCGACGAACCCACCAACCATCTCGATATCCAGCACCAGATCGGCCTGATGCGGCTCGTCTCCGGCCTTCCGATCACCAGCATCGTCGCGCTGCACGATCTCAACCATGCTGCCATGTTCTGCGATGAGCTTGTTATCATGCAGCAGGGCAGGATCGTCGCCTCCGGCGCGCCTGAGGACGTGCTGAGCGAGAAGCTCCTGCGCGAGGTCTTCTCGATCGAGGCGCGCGTCGAAGCCTCGCCCTATCATTCGCGCCCGCACATCCACTATCTCAAGTGAGAGAAGCCGCGTAACGCTCTTACGTCACGATCTGCAGCGGCAAAGCAGTGGTCTTCTTGATAGTTTTCAGGACGATGCTCGACTTGACCGAGGCCAGATTGTCGGTGACCCGGATCATTCTTTCGAGAAACTGGCTGAGGTGATCGAGGTCACGCGTCATGACCTTCATCAGAAAATCGGCGTCACCCGTCTGCGAATAGCATTCCAGGATCTCCGGCGCGGTTTCAATGAAACGATGGAGCCGCTCGTTTCCCCCCTCCGTATGGGCTCTGAGGCTGACAAGCGTATGAGCGACAACGCTGAAGCCCAACTTTGCAGGATTGAGTATGGCCACGACATTCTGAATGTACTGCTCGTTGCGCAGCCTTTCCAAACGGCGTGCACATTGGGTGGCGGAGAGATTGACCTTCTGAGACAACTCGCTCTGCGTCACTTCGCTGTCTTGTTGGAGGGCGGCGAGCAATTTGATATCGAATTGGTCAAGCATGGCCACAGATCCGAAATGCGGTGAATTTCTGCGCATTGTAGCCGAAAGGCGCCGATTGTCTGCGTAAAAGTGCTGAAATGGGAAGATAATCGCAGAAATTCGCCGGAGAAGTTCAGTTAATCTCCGACCCAGCGTTACGGAAACGAGGTGGACTTGTGTTTGACCAATTGAATAACCGGCCAGCCGACAGCCTGCTTGCACTTATCAAGGCCTTTCAGGCCGACGATCGCACCGGAAAGATTGACCTCGGCGTCGGCGTCTATCGCGACACCATGGGGCGTACGCCGGTGATGCGCGCCGTGAAGGCGGCGGAGCAGTTCCTTCTCGAAACGCAGGACAGCAAGAAATATCTCGGCCCGGAAGGCGATCTGCAGTTCGTGCACCTGCTGCAGCCGATTGTCTTCGGAAAATCGCCGAAATTCGATCGCCGCCTGGTCGGCATTCAGACGCCGGGCGGAAGCGGCGCGCTGCGTCTCGGCGCGGAACTCATCCAGACGGCAAATCCATCGGCAAAGGTTCTGCTCGGGACGCCGAGCTGGCCAAATCATGCGCCGATCTTCAGCTCGGCGCGTTTGGCCGTAAAGGACTACGCCTTCGTCGACCTGACGTTACAGCAAGTCAAATTCGACAGCGTCGTCGATGCCCTGTCTTCCGCTGCGGAAGGCGATGTCGTCCTCTTCCACGGGTGCTGCCATAATCCGACCGGGATCGATTTCACCATCGAGCAGTGGCGGCAGATTGCCGAGCTTCTGGTTGCGCGCAGGCTGGTGCCCTTTATCGATCTTGCCTATCAGGGGCTTGGCGACGGTCTCGAACAGGACGCCGCACCGACACGCATGATCCTCGACGCGGTCGACGAGGCGCTGATCGCCTATTCCTGCGACAAGAATTTCGGCCTCTACCGCGAGCGTGTCGGCGCGCTCTATGTCATGACCCGCAACAACGATGACATCGGCAAGGCCGAGAGCAACATGGCCGCACTTGCCCGCGTGAACTGGTCGATGCCGCCCGATCATGGGGCGGCCGTCGTCAGGACCATTCTCGAAAGTCCCGAAATGTCGGCGATGTGGCGTGCCGAACTCGACGAGATGTGCGAACGCGTCAACGGCAACCGCGCAGCACTTGCCGCCGCCGCTCCCGATCTTGCCTTCATCAGCCGGCAGCGCGGCCTGTTCTCCAATCTTTCCATGTCCAGGGAAACGGCCGCAGCCCTCCGTGCCAGACACGGCATCTATATGGCCGCTTCCGGCCGTATGAACCTTGCAGGCATGCAGCCAACCGATGCCGGCGCCATCGTCACCGCACTTCGCGCCGAAGGCTGCCTGAAATGAGCGGGAAAGAAACGACCGGCCAGGCGATCGCCCGTTCGCTCGTCGCCCATGGGATCGACACGGTGTTCGGCATCCCGGGCGCCCACATGTATGATTTCAACGATGCCCTCTACGGCGCCAGTGACAAGATTCGGTTCATTCACACAAGGCACGAACAGGGCGCCGGATACATGGCCTACGGCTATGCCAAATCCACCGGCCGGATCGGCGCCTATACCGTTGTCCCCGGCCCCGGCCTTCTCAATTCCGGCGCTGCCCTCTGCACCGCTTACGGCGCCCACGCCCCGGTGCTCTGCATCACCGGCAACATCATGTCCCACCTGATCGGCCAAGGCAGAGGACAGTTGCACGAATTGCCCGACCAGCTCGCGACGATGCGCGGAATTACCAAGACGGCGGAGCGTATCAATCACCAGTCCGAGACCGGCTCTGTAATGGCCGAGGTCATCGGCAAGATGCTTTCCGGCCGCAAGGGCCCGGGCGCGATCGAAGCGCCATGGGACGTGTTTGGCCAATCCGGCCCCGATCTCGATCTTCCCATCGGCGCGAGCGCGCCTCATCCGGCCGTCAACCCCGACCGGATCGCTGCCGCAGCGGCACTGTTATCAGGCGCCAGGAATCCGATGATCATGGTCGGCGGCGGTGCGGCAGATGCCGGGGCCGAGATTGCCGTCCTTGCGGAACTGCTGCAGTCGCCCGTCACCTCGCATCGCTCCGGCAAGGGCATCGTCGCCGACGACCATCCGAATTATCTGAACTTCGTCGCCGCCTACGAATATTGGAAGAAGGTCGATGTTCTGATCGGGATCGGCAGCCGGCTCGAATTGCAGTTCATGCGATGGAAGTGGCTTCCCAAGGGTCTCAAGATCATCCGCATCGATAACGATCCGACCGAAATGGTTCGTCTCAAGCCCGATGTCGGCATCGTCGCCGATGCCGCGGCCGGAACGCAGGCGCTGGTCAATGCGCTCGCAGGTTCCCGTCGCGAGGATCGCACCAGCGAGTTCGCCGAACTCAACAACGAGGCCAGATCCCGTTTCTCACACGTGCAGCCGCAGCTTGCCTATCTCGACGCCATTCGCGAGGCTCTTCCAAGAGACGGTTTCTTCGTCGAGGAAGTCAGCCAGATGGGCTTTGCCGCCCGCTTTGCCTTCCCGGTCTATGGCCCACGTCAGTACGTGACATGCGGCTATCAGGACAATCTGGGTTTTGGCTTCAACACGGCCTTGGGCGTGAAGGTCGCCAATCCCGACAAATCGGTTGTTTCCGTTTCCGGCGATGGCGGCTTCATGTTCGGCGTTCAGGAGCTTGCCACCGCCGTCCAGCACAAGATCGCCGTCGTCGCCGTCGTTTTCAACAATTCGGCCTATGGCAATGTCCTGCGCGACCAGAAGCAGGCGTACGAAGGTCGCTATCTCGGTTCGGACCTCACCAATCCTGATTTTGTCGCCCTCGGCGAAAGCTTCGGCATCCGGTCATTCAAGGTGACGAGCCCCGGAGAATTGAAAAACAGGATCGAGGAAGCCCTTTCTCTCGAGCAACCTGTTCTCATCGAGGTTCCGATTGAAAAAGGATCCGAGGCGAGCCCTTGGCCTTTCATTCATCCGGCGCCGCACGCCGAATAAATCCCTGTCACGGGGACGGCCCCTCGAAAAAAACCGTCGCCAGCGGCGGCAGCGTCAACGACAAGGAGAAAGACCTGCCGTGGGCCGGCACGGATTCACTCGACAGCGCGCCATTGACGAGGCCGGAGCCGCCATATTCCTGCGCATCCGTCGTGATCCGCTCGATCCACACGCCATCGTCAGGCACGCCGATCCTATAGCCGTAACGCGGCACCGGCGTGAAATTCGATAGGACGAGCACCGATGAAGAGCGGTCCTTGCCATAACGGAGCATGCCGAGAACGGAATTGACAGCGTCATCGGCAGCCGCCCATTCGAAGCCCTCGGGATGAAAATCGCCGAACTGCAATGCCGGCTTGTCGCGGTAAAACGTGTTCAGATCCTTCACCAGGCGCTGGATGCCGATATGCGCCGGCCGGTCGAGCACGTCCCAGCTGACCGAAGCATCATGGTTCCATTCGCTCGGCTGGGCGACTTCGCTTCCCATGAACAGCAGCTTCTTGCCGGGATGGCCCCACATGAAGGCGAGATAACTACGCAGATTGGCGAATTTCTGCCAGTCGTCGCCCGGCATCTTCGCCAGCAGAGCGCCCTTCCCGTAGACCACCTCGTCATGGGAAATCGGCAGCATGAAGCGCTCGGAATAGGCATAGATCATGCCGAAGGTCATCGTGCCGTGGTGATAGCTCCGGTAGACGGGATCCTTCTCGATATAACTCAGGCTGTCGTGCATCCAGCCCATGTTCCATTTGATATCGAAGCCCAACCCGCCCTCTTCCGGCGGCTTGGTCACACCCGGCCAGGCCGTCGATTCCTCCGCGATGGTCATGGCGTGCGGGCAACGTTCGTGAACAATGCTGTTCAGGTGCTTGAAGAACTCCACCGCCTCCAGGTTTTCACGACCGCCATACCGGTTGGGGATCCATTCACCCTCGTTGCGGCTATAGTCGCGATAGAGCATCGAGGCGACCGCGTCGACGCGCAACCCGTCGACATGGTAGCGCTCGAGCCATTCGAGCGCGCTGGCGATCAGAAAGCCTTTCACTTCGTTCCGGCCGAGATTGTAGATCATCGTATTCCAGTCTCGATGAAAACCTTCGCGCGGGTCCTCGTGCTCGTAGAGCGCACTGCCATCGAAGCGGGCAAGGCCCCAGACGTCGGTGGGAAAGTGAGCCGGGACCCAATCGAGGATGACACCGATACCGGCGCCATGACATCGGTCGACGAAATAGGCGAAATCTTCCGGAGTTCCGTATCGACCGGTCGGGGCAAACAGCCCGAGCGGCTGGTATCCCCAGGAGCCGCCGAAGGGATGCTCCATGATCGGCAGTAATTCGATATGGGTAAATCCCATGTCGCGGACATAGGGAACAAGCCGCTGGCTGAGCTCGGCCCAATCGAGATAGCTGTTGCTGTCCTGCCGGTCGCGAAGCCAGGAGCCGGCGTGCACTTCGTATACGGAGATCGCGTCTTCGAGTCTGGCCTGCCGGTCGCGGCCTTTCATCCAACCGTCATCGGTCCATCGAAACGGCGTCGACGATGCAACGATGGAGGCGGTGGCCGGGGCAGCCTCGCTTGCCCGCGCGACGGGATCGGCCTTTTGCGGCAGGCAGGTTCCCTGCGCGTCGATGATCTCGAACTTGTATCTTTCACCGGGGGCGAGACGTGGGACGAACAGCTCCCATACGCCCGCCGATTGCCTCAGTCGCATCGGATTGCGGCGTCCGTCCCAAGCGTTGAAGTCGCCGACGACCGAGACACGTCGCGCATTCGGCGCCCAGACGGCGAAACGAACGCCCGGTATGTCATCAACCGACATCGCCACGGCGCCGAGCGTCCGGCTCAGGCTGTAATGGGTCCCCTCGGATATCAGGTGAAGGTCGAGCTCCCCGAGCAGAAGACCGAAGCTGTAGGGGTCCTCCGTGACCTGTTCCCCATCCGGCCATTGGATCCGCAACCGGTATCCCATTCTCGAACCCGTCGTCGCGGCGAACAGGCCGGAGGGGTGAGCGATGCTGAAAGGCGTTACCACCCTGCCGCTCGCCGCCTCGATGAGATCGATCGCTTCGGCGCCTGGCAGATAGACGCGCACGATCGTCATCCCGCCACTCTCGTGCGGTCCGAGGATCGAGAATGGATCGCCATGGCGCCCCTCGATCAAGGCCCAGAGCGCATCGTGTCCGATGCCTGAGAGAAGTTCCGAACGTTCGATATTCATGCATGAACCCCCGCTAAGCGCGATACGATGTCGGTAAGGCCGGCGAGCGGGATCGGCAGCCATTTCGGCCTGTTGCGGGCCTCATAGGCAATCTCGTAGGCGGCCTTTTCGAGAAGAAAGGCATCAAGAAGCCTCCGACGTTGATCGGGCGGCATGGCAAGCGCATTCGACGCCGACACCGCCCGCCAATAGGCATCGATAAAGACCGCCTCGGCATTGCGTCCGAAACGGGCGATGGCGTCGCGGCGGACCTCGTTTTCGTGTTGGGTGACAGCGTCATTATCGAGCTGGGCGGTGGCGACGAGATAGCTCAGCGACCTGAGCAGGCCGGCGACGTCGCGCAAGGGAACCGTCTTGGCGCGGCGCTCGGCCAGATTTTTCGTCGGCTCGCCCTCGAAGTCGATGATGACGGCATCGCCCTCGCTGACCAGGATCTGGCCCAGATGGAAGTCGCCATGGGTGCGCGTCATCAGCGCATGGCGAGCATTCTCCGCCAGCGTCGCGGCGAGTTCGACCAGTTCGGAGCGGCGCTCGAGAAGCGGGGCCGCGAGCAGGTCGATCGCCGGATCCGCGCCCACCGCGCGTTCGGCGAGCTTCGACAGCGCATAGGCGACCTCGCCGGCAACTGCCTTTTTGATCGCCTCGACTTCACCATCGCCGGCGACGACCGGGCTAAAGGCCTCATCCGTATTTTCTCCGGCAAGCACGACATGCAACTCGCCCAGTCTCAGGCCCACCATCGCAACGAAGCTGATCAACGAACGGAAGACGTCGTCGCCCGGTTGGACGGCCGGGTCGTTCAGTACGAGCTCGTCGGCGGCACGGCGCAGATTGTTCAGCATCCAATTCCAGGCGTCGCCCTGGTTGCGGACCGCACCCTGGACGATGATCAATGTCGAGCGGCGCCCGCCGGAATCGGTATGCGCGACCTCGCCAAGCAGCGGCGCCGTGTGGTCGTAGCCGACACGGGTGAGAAAGCGGGTCATCTCGACTTCCGGATGGATGCCGGGAAAGATGTGTCTGATCAGCTTGATCATCGCGACGTCGCCGACGATCAGCGAGCTGTTCGATTGTTCGGCCGAGAGCCAATGGACCGGCAGATCGTCGGTGATGGCGAGACGGTCGAGCCGTTCCGTGCCGAAAAATTCCAGCGTGCCGGTGCGGCCGGTGATGCGCGAGCGGTCGGCGAGCCCGCGAAGGATGCCGCGCGCCATCGGCTCGACGGCAAATCCATCTGTCAGGAAGCCGACGCGCCTGCCCTGGCGCACGCGCGCAAGCGCCAGCTGCTGGGTCAACGCTGACGGCTGCGCATCGTCCCAGGCGACCGTCAGCGGCAGCTGATAGGATTCGCTGTGGTTCGGCAGCACGACCTCCAGCTCGCCGAGCACGACGCCGTCGGCAAAGGGGATCGGCGTCGCGGAGATCAGCCTCGCCGTCTGCAGCGGCTGGTCCTTCGCCCCAAACCAGCGCCGCCTGGTAAGATAGGCGGGGAGGATTTCATTGCTGAGGACGCGCGCATGCCCGGGCTCGTCGACGAGATCGAGCAACCCGCGGCGAATGACCATCGTCACGAAATCGGGAAGCTGTTCGGGTGGCGCCGTGCGCCAGGCCGGCGGATCGGCATCGGCCTCCAGCTGGAACCAGAAGAAGCCATAGGGCGGCAGCGTCAGGAGATAGGTCAATTGGCCGATCGGCGGAAAGGGCGACATACCGGTCAGTTCGATCGGCACGCGGCCTTCAAAGCTCGACAGGTCGAGCTCCACCGCCTGAGGCAGTCGCGAGAGGTTTGCGACGCACATCAGCGTCTCGCCTTGATATTCCCTCAGATAGGCGAGGATCTTGCGGTTCTCCGGCGAGAGGAAGCGCAGCGAGCCGCGCCCGAAGGCCGGATGGCGGCCGCGCAATGCCAGCATCTTGCGCGTCCAGTTGAGCAGCGAATGCGCGTCGGTGCTCTGCGCCTCGACGTTGACGGCCTCGAAGCCATAGAGCGGATCGGCGATCAACGGCAGCACAAGGCGCGCCGGGTCCGTCCGAGAAAAACCGCCATTGCGGTCCGGCGACCATTGCATCGGCGTCCGCACCCCATCCCGGTCGCCGAGATAGATATTGTCGCCCATGCCGATCTCGTCGCCGTAATAGATGACGGGCGTTCCCGGCATCGAGAGAAGAAGCGCGTTCATCAGCTCGATGCGGCGGCGGTCGCGCTCCATCAGCGGCGCCAGGCGGCGTCTGATGCCGAGGTTGATGCGGGCGCGCTTGTCGGAGGCATAGGTCTCCCAGAGATAATCGCGCTCGGCATCGGTCACCATTTCGAGCGTCAGCTCGTCGTGGTTGCGCAGGAAGATCGCCCACTGGCAATTCTCGGGAATTTCCGGCGTCTGGCGCAGGATATCGGTGATCGGGAACCGATCCTCCTTGGCGATCGCCATGTACATGCGCGGCATTAGCGGGAAGTGGAAGGCCATATGGCATTCGTCGCCGTCGCCGAAATATTCGCGCGTATCCTCCGGCCACTGGTTGGCTTCGGCCAGCAGCATCACGCCGGGATGAGTGGCATCGAGGGCGGCGCGGATGCGCTTGAGGATCCCGTGGGTTTCCGGCAGGTTTTCGTTGATCGTCGCCTCGCGCTCGACGAGATAGGGGATCGCGTCAAGACGAAAGCCGTCAATGCCGGTCTCCAGCCAGAAGCGCATCACCTTCAGCAGTTCCTCCATGACAAGCGGGCTGTCGAAGTTGAGGTCCGGCTGGTGGGAATAGAAGCGGTGCCAGTAATAGGCGCCGGCCACCGCATCCCATGTCCAGTTGGATTTTTCCGTGTCGAGGAAGATGATGCGCGTTTCCGGGAATTTCTGATCGCTATCCGACCAGACATAGAAATCGCGCTCGGGTGAACCTGCCGGCGCCTGGCGGGCGCGCTGGAACCAGGGATGCTGGTCGGAGGTGTGGTTGATGACGAGTTCGATGATGACGCGGATATTGCGCTGGTGGGCGGCGTCGACGAAGGCCCTGAAATCCTCCAGCGTCCCATAGTCGGAGCTGACATTGCCGTAGTCGGCGATGTCATAGCCGTCGTCGCGTCGCGGCGAGGGAAAGAAAGGCAGAAGCCAGATGGCGTTGACGCCGAGCGCCGCGATATGATCGAGCTTGGCGTGCAGACCGGCAAAATCGCCGACGCCATCGCCATTGGCGTCGTAGAACGACTTGATGTGCAGCTGGTAGATGATCGCATCCTTGTACCAGAGCAGCGGCTCGGTGTTACCGGTGTTCATCGTGTCCATTCATGCCTCCGCTGCGCGAACGCGCCAGATCGCAAAGGGCAGAATGTGAGGATTGAGACTGATAGTCTGCCGTTTGCCGTTCCACCTGAAACGATGCCCGCCGACCAGATCCTCGGCGTCGAGCGCGCCGCCGTCCCCGAGCGACCACTTCCAGAGCGGCAGCTCGACGTCGCTCTGCTGAAAATTATGGGGATCGAGGTTGATCGCGATCAGCAAAACATTGTCGCGCGCACGGCTCGCCTTCTCGAAGAACAGGATGTTGTCATTCCAGGCGGGGAGCAGCGTCAGCCCGAGATGCGAATGCAGCGCAATGTTTTCGTTCCGGATGCGGTTGAGCATCCTGATTTCGGCAATGATGTTGCCCGGCCGGTCGTAGTCCCAGGCGCGGATTTCGTATTTCTCGCTGTCGGCATATTCCTTGCGCTTGGCATCGGGGCGCCCTTCGCACAGTTCGAAACCATTATAGACACCCCACAATCCCGACAGGGTGGCGGCGAGTGCGGCGCGGATCAGGAAGGCCGGGCGTGGCGCGTTCTGCAGAAAATCCGGGTTGATGTCATGGGTGTTGACGAAGAAGTGCGGGCGGAAGAATTCCTTCGGCGCCGTCTCGGTCAGCTCGCGCATATATTGCTCGAGCTCCCATTTGGCGTTGCGCCAGGTGAAGTAGGTGTAGGACTGGGAGAAGCCGATCTTCGCCAGCCGGTACATCACCTTCGGCTTGGTGAAGGCTTCCGAAAGGAAGACGACATCGGGATGGCGCGCCCTGATATCGCCGATCAGCCATTCCCAGAACGGAAAAGGCTTGGTATGCGGATTGTCGACGCGAAACAGCTTGACGCCTTGGTCGACCCAGAGCTGGACGATATCCCTCAGCTCCACCCATAGGGAAGGCAAGGCGTCCTTCGTGTAGAAATCGACATTAACGATATCTTCGTATTTCTTCGGCGGGTTCTCGGCATATTTGATTGTGCCGTCGGGGCGCCAGTCGAACCAGCCGGGATGCTCCGTCAGCCAGGGGTGATCCGGCGAGGCCTGGATGGCGAGGTCGAGTGCAATCTCCAACCCATGCCGGCCCGCCTCCTCGACCAGCCGGCCGAAATCCTCGAAATCGCCGAGCTCGGGATGGATGGCGTCATGGCCGCCATCTTCCGAGCCGATAGCATAGGGGCTTCCGGGATCGCCGGGTGCGGCCTTCAGGCTGTTGTTGCGCCCCTTGCGGTTGGTCGAGCCGATCGGGTGAATGGGCGGGAAGTAGAGCACGTCGAAGCCCATGCCGCGAATATCGGCCAGCCTCGGAATGACGTCGTCGAAGGTGCCATGCCGGTTCGGATCGCCGCTCTGCGAACGCGGGAAGATCTGGTACCAGCTGGCGAAGGCCGCCTCCTTGCGTTCCGCATCGACGGCGCTTGCCGTCGAGCGCAGCCGGAATGGCCGCCTGTCAGCCTTGTTCATCAGCTCGGATGTCTCTGGATCGAGCAGGATCGCCGTGCGCTCGGGATCGGAAGCCTTTTCGAGATTGTCGATCAGAGCCTGCAAATGGGCGCCGAGCGCTGCCGGCGCTTGCGCCTTCGCTGCACGAACGAGGTTTAATCCCTCCTGGAGCTCCAGCTTCAGGTCCAGTCTCGCATCGTTCTTCTTGGTCAGCTCGTAACGGAAGATCGCGAACGGGTTCTTCCACGCCTCGACGGCGAATTCGTAGCGCCCCATGCGCTCCAGCAGGAATTCGGCCCGCCAGCGGTCGTTCTCGACCAGTTGCATCGGCGTCTCGTTCCAATCCGCCATGGCGTCATGCGGCCGCCAGAGCAGGACGGCTGCGAGCGGGTCGTGGCCATCGGCGAATATATCCGCCTCGACGGTGACGGTCTCGCCGACCACGCGTTTGACAGGAAAGCGTCCGTCATCAACCCGCGGCATGATGTTTTCGATGGCAAGCCGCGCCGACGCCGTCGCCTGCTCGACCTCGAGGGCGGGCCTGGATATGATCGGCTCCGGCGCCTTGCCTTCAATCACCCGGGTCTCGCCTGCCCGCAGACGCAGGGCCGCGCCATCGGCGGCGACGGGTAGAAAACCGGAGGCGGCCTCGCGAAGCGCCGTCACCGGCGCAGGCGCGCTTCGCCTGAGGTCCCGGTTGAGCAGGATGAAGCGCACATCGGACGCGCTGCGAAGATCCTGCGCCTCGGATTGGACAAGCACCGAAACCGGCCCGCTGGCATTGCGGATCAGGCGAAGCGACGGAGCCCGCGCCTTGCCGGCCTTGCCGATCTCGCTGTTAGCAAGACGGATCTCGGATGAGATGTCGAAGGCGAGATCATGACGGAGCTTGCGCAAGCCCGAGCCATCGCCGTGCGTGGGATCAAGCGGCGTCGCCGCACCATATTCGAAACCCATGGGAACCATGAGGCCGCCGCCGAGCGAAGCGGCAAGCCGCAGCGCTCTGATGGCGCGCCGCTCGAGGATTTCGCGGCTCTCGGTCCCATGCGCGATACGCTTGGCGAAAGGCGGCTCGGGAAAGGCGATCTGCCAGCCGAGCGGCTCCTGGGTACGATGCTCCTCGATGAACCATCTCTCGTCGAGATCCCACCAGGCCATCGATGAAAAACATCCCGCGAAACCCGCATCGGCGATGGCGCTTCTCACCGCAAAATCAGTGCCGGGCGTCCAGGCGAAGAATTGCACCTCGGCCTTCTCTCGCACGCCCGCAATCAGCGATTTGAAAAAGGCCGGTGCCGCCCGATCGATGCCGAGCACCCTATACCCGGAGAGGCCGGCGTCGGACAGGCGCTGCAGCCGCTCGGTCCATTCCACCAGCAAATGCGACTGCTGCTCCGCCCCCACCGTGGTCATCGGCTCCGGCGGGTCGAACGGCGAGCGCCGGGGGTCGAGGGGGTGATAGCTCGCTTGTGGGTCCCGCGCTTTCCCGTCGAGCATCAGGTCCATCATCAAGCCGACGCCACTCTTGCCGGCGACCTCCGCCAGCCGCGACACTCCATCCGCAACCGCGCTTTCGAGCTGCAGTTCAGGATCGAGGCGATCAAAGTCTTGAGAGGAAAAGACGCTGCATTCCCCGCCCCTGTTAAAAAGGGGCGCCGTCAGCACATGGTCGAAACCGATATCCGCCGCATGGTCGAAAACCTCTCGCCATGCATCGGCCCCTTGGAGGAGCAGCGGATTGACATAATAAATCCGGGGTGGGGTGCTGAGTGCACCCTGTTTCACAGAGAGTAACATCGGCCGCCGCCTCGCGTTTGCTTTTGAGGCAAACTTCCTTTGGCGGAGGTTGTTCCACTCAACCCGTCAATTCACGGCTGTATGGGCGTCGCTGCCGGCATCGGATGCCAGGTTCCGCTCAATCACATTGGTAGGTTACGCGCGCCCTATCGAACCGGCGCGCGGCGATATCTTCCTTGCGCATGATCACGTAATAGGCGCCCGGTTGCGGGATGCCCGCATGGCGGTCGACACCGATCTGGAGGACGAGCTGCCAATCGCCGGCGGATTTCAGCAGCTCCTTTGCGGCATCCGTTTCCCAGGCCTCCCCCCTGCCACAGTTCACACCATTGGCGGCCAGCTGACTGCAGGCCTGGAGGCCGTTCTGCAGCGTTTGCGGGAAGCCGCCGAATTGATGATTGTCGCGATCGATCGCATCGGGCGTGCCGAACTGCTCCAGCCATTCCTGATAGGCTTCGAGCGCCTCGTCGTCATCGAGCGGAAAGGCATCCCACGATTTTTCGTTGGGCGGGATCGGCGTCAGAACGGTTCGCGCCGATATGCGCGCGGCTCGAAAAATGCATGTCCATTCATCTGAAGAAATCGAAGACAGCGCTGCGGGGAATGGCACTCGGACGAGTTCGGCACGAGGCGTCTTGTCCCATATTACCTGCCACCCCACCGAAGCCTCGGGGGTAAAATCTTCCGGCTGCTCCCAGAAATCATAAAATACCAGCAGGCGGCCTTCGCTGGGAAAGGCCGGGTCGAACCCTTCTTCCTTGCTGAGTTCGAAAAGATCGACCTGAGCAAAGAAGGCCAGCGGGAATTCCGCTTCGATGGCATCGGCCTTCGCCCTATATTCGCGGCTGAAGCGTTCGCCCTGTTCCGGCGTCATCCAGGAGCGCGGCTTTCTGGAATCCGCGAGAAGACGGTCGGCTTCCTTGCGATGTCCCTCGGCTCTCTGACCTGCATCCGGATAAGGCGGTCTTGTCGGCCACGCGCTCCCGCGCGGCAGATCGGGCCGGCCGCCGATCTTGGATGCTCCGAGCGAAATCGCATCCTCGTCGCTCTCAGCCGTGGCCAGGAGAATGGCGGGTCGCGCCTGCGCGACGAGACGGAAAATGACGCCATCAGGCAGATCGGTTTCGTACAAGGAGAGAAAAAGGGCCTCACGATTTGCGGGTAGAGATATTGCCGCCATGCGCTAAAAGATTCCCTGACTGTTCAAATCCGGAACCTATCGGGCGGTTGAGAGCGCATCAATGCTTCGATCCATACTCCTCACGATCGCACTGTCGGCTTGCGCTGCATGCGTCGCCTCCTGGAGCATCGAGACCGATCGCTCGACACCAGACAAGCACGGCCTGTTCGAAATCCGTGAGGAGGCCAGACGCTTTATCGCGCAGGAGAACGCCAAAAGACTTGAGCAGTGGGACGTGCTGGAACCCAATGCGAAGGTGCTGGTTCCTCGTTGCGCTGTGCCGCTTCTGGCTCAATGGATGCCGAAAAGCCTCGGCCGCTCGAAAGCCAGTGTGACGGTGATATGCTCAGCCGCCGTGCCGAACGGCGTGATGAAGCGGTGGGATGTGCATGTACCGGTGGAGCGGAAACCTGCCCCGTCCGTAGAGGAAGCAGGCTAACATTTGAGATATTGATGAAATTCTCGCGATTATACAAAGGCCACCGGACGTGAACCCATCGATAGAATTGTGCTCCTATCCCGGACTCGACGAGCGGATCGTGATCGTCAGGGCAGGAGACGAGGTGGATGCCGTGTTTGTCAGAACCGACAGGTTCAACGTCCTGATCGATACGCTCGGCACCCCTGAGCTTTGCCGGGCGGCACTGGATCTGTTGGAGGAAAAGGCCGAGGCCCGTGGGCTGATCGTCGTCAATTCGCATATGGATTGGGATCACTTCTGGGGAAACGCCGCCATTGCAGGGCGTGCTCCCATCATCGCGCATGCCGCAGCACTCGACCGTCTGCGCGATCCCGCGACACAGCAGGTCCTGACGGACAAGGCCGGCGAGGAATCGCGGTTTAGCGCTGTGCAGCTCATCGGCCCCGACATCACTTTCTCCGGCTCGATGGCTCTGAACGGTGGCGATCTGACGCTCGAACTCATTCACACGCCGGGACACACGCCCGACCATCTCGCCGTCTGGATTCCCGAGTTGTGCATCTGCCTCGCCGTCGACGCGGTTGAATATCCCATTCCCGAGGTCTGGAGCAGAAGTGCAGATGATCTTCGCCTGATCCGCTCCTCGCTCGAGCGTATCCGTGACCTTGATGCGAGGCTGGTTATCCCTGCGCATGGCAGGACGTCCTCTCCATCGACGGTTGATAAGAACCTCGCCTATTTCGAGACCCTGGCCGATCGTGTCGGATCCCTGAGCGAGAGCCGGCTCGCGGACGCTCAACTCGGCAGTACCAGTGGGTTCAGGCTCGAAGACCTCGTCGCCATTCCGGAGGACATGTCTTCGGACAGTTTCGCGTTTTATCGGAACTGCCATGAGACAAATCTCGCCGCCACGGTTCAGGCTCATATCGAAAAACGGAAATCCGCATAGCTGTCGCAAAGGGGAGGCCAGGACGTGAAATTGTTGGAGGGCGGACGGACCGGGCAGATCTGGCGCGACGGCGATAGCGTGATCAGACCATCAGGCGCATGGACGCCGACGGTGCATCGGTTCTTGCGCCATCTCAGGAATAGAGGCTTCCGCGCGGCACCGGAGCCCATCGCGATATCAGCCGAAGGCGAGGAAGTCGTCAGCTACGTCACCGGGCGCGTCTGCGAAGACCTCCGCGATCCCTTTGTCGGATCGGAGCGCATGCTGATATCGGCAGCGAGGCTTTTGAGCGAGTTTCATTCGGCCTCTGAAGGTTTTCTGGAAGCGGATGGCGAGATCAAGGCATGGATGCTGCCGCCGCAGGAGCCGCGGGAGATCGTCTGTCACGCGGACTTTGCGCCCTATAACGTCGCCACCGTAGATCACGAGGCTGTCGGAATCATCGACTTCGACACCGCCCATCCCGCGCCACGCCTGTGGGATCTCGCCTATGCGGTCTATCGCTGGGCGCCCCTCTCCGATCCCGCCAACCCGGCTGTCGTATTTGGTCTCGACGAGCAGCTGCGGCGGACGGAAATCTTCTGCACCGCCTATGGAGCGACGGTCGAAGAACGCCGCCGGCTTCCGGAGATGATCTGCAGGCGGCTTCAAGCCCTTGTCGATTTCATGCTGGCAAGTGCCGCAGCCGGAGACGAGACCTTTGCCGAGGATGTCTCGGCGGGAGACGCACGCCTCTATCTGAAAGACATCGGCTATGTCGGCATGCACCGGGATCGGCTTTTGAATGGGCTGTCCTGACTAAAGCGCGTCGCGATCTTTCGCTCCCTGCGCTTTAGCTCTTTATTTTCGCGCATGTCGTTGCCGCAAACCCGCTGCACACTTTTGCGCGACATGCTTTAAAGCCACTTCTTCCGACGGAAGAAGGTGAACAGGCTGAGGCAAAGGCCGCCGATCACGCCGAGCACTGCAAAATAGCCGTACTGGAATTTCAGTTCCGGCATGTCGTCAAAATTCATGCCGTAGATGCCGGCGATGGCGGTCGGGACGGCGAGGATCGCCGCCCAGGCGGCGAGCTTGCGGGCGATCGCGGTCTGTTCCGTCTGGCCGATCATGACGCTCGCCTCGAAGGCGAAGGCCAGCACCTCGCGCAGCGCGTCGATATCTTCCTGAACCCGGCGCACGTGATCGGTCACATCGCGAAACAGCGACTGCAGCGTCGGATCCATGCCGGGCAGGTCGATGTGCTCGTACCGCCGGCAGACATCCACCAGCGGCACCACGGCGTTGCGCAGCCGCAAGAGCTTGCGCCGCAACAGGTAAAGCCGTTCGATGTCGGATTTTTCCAACTGTTCGCGCAGCACCAGATCCTCGAGCTTCTCGACCTCCTCCTGCACGACCTCGATGACGGGCATGTAGTTGTCGACGATGAAATCGAGGATGGAATAAAGGATGTAGTTCTCGCCATGAGCAAGCGCGGCAGGCGTCGCCTCGCATCGCTGCCTGACTGCCAGGTAGGAAGAGGACTCTCCATGGCGAACGGAGACGACATAGCCGCGGCCGACGAACAGATGCGTTTCGCCGAAGATGATCTCGCCATCCTTCATATGGGCGGTGCGGGCGACGATGAACATCGCATCCCCGTAAATCTCCAGCTTCGGGCGCTGATGGGGCTGCGCCGCATCCTCGATCGCCAGCGGATGGAGATTGAACTCGGCCTGCACCTGGTGCAGCAGCACTTCATCCGGCTCATGCAGGCCGATCCAGACGATGGCATTCTCGCGGCTGCGCCATTCGCCGGCTTCTTCTATCCTGATGTCGCGAATGCGCTGCCCGTGCTGATATACGGCGGCAGCCACCACGCCCCGCCGCTCATGCGGCGGCGATGCAGAGCCGCTGCCGGCATGCGGAGAAACACTGTCCGGATCCATCAGCCGCTCCAAATCCTGCCCTCCTTCCACTCCCGCGCAGATCATACATCCGCAGGAAACGCCCATCAGGCGCCGCGCCGATCATAATGCTATTTCGTAAAACATTCATCTGCCTTGGCGTGGGGTGGCTGACCGGCCTCCTGCCCTCACGGCCGCCGACATCACGTGTCCGTGGAAATATCGTCCCAGTCCTGATCCAAGTAACCGATCAGCCAGTTGAGGGCGTAGTGGCGTTCGTAGACGACGCCCTTGTCCAATCCGGCGGGCGGATCCTCGCCCTTCAGCCGCGCATTCACCACAGCCCAATCGTAGCGGTAGATCAGGTCGGCGGCATCGAGCAGCTCCTTCTGCGGGCGCAGCTTCGCGCGGCGCATGAGCCCGTCCGTTCCCAGTTCGCGCAGTGTATCCGCGATGAACGGAACATCGCAAATATGGTCCGGACGTTCGAGTTCAGGGGTTATGCCGAGCGCCCACAACATGACGTGCGCGCCTTCGTAACGCCAGGTAAAGTTCACTCGATCCTGCTCCGATGGATTGGGATCGTCCATGAACGCCCGCTCCTTGGGGGTCAAGAACCCTGCCGCATCGAACTGCCGAATGAGAATCTGGCCCATCGCATGATCGCCGGTCTCGCCCTTCACGGCAACGATGGCAAGCGCGATGGCGCGCTGAACGACAGCTTTGTTATCGCGACGGGTGCTGCTGCTCTCGGTATCGATTATCGGCAGATGATCGATCGTCGGCACGCCTTCCGATTGAAGCTGAGCGACAGACCGCGCCTTGCCTGCTTGCGCCTCGTCATTGGGTTGAGAAACGGCTGCCTGCATCGGGAGGATCAACGCAAGAAAGGCAGAAAATATACGCTTCATCATCTTTTTGACTCCTGTCATCCCTGGCAGTGGTAGGCATTTTTAAGGGTGCGCGCGAAGCTGAACGTCAGGGAGATCGGCGAGTTTCGTGTAAACTGGTAAACGGCGTTTTACATGCCGGAACATACCGTTAAATTTATTTCGTTATAAAAGTCCTTGGTCGAACCGGCATGACACCGGGCCGAGAGCTGCCAAGGAAATCAAGGGCTTTGTCCAGAACTCCTCGAAGGAAGAAGGCGCCCGGCGATGCGGGGCGCCTTCATGCATCACGATGCAAAGGCCGGATTGCGCCGGGAGCCCATTCTCAAGACGAAATAGATCGCCCCGCCGATGGCGACGCCGAAGAACCAGCCATAGGTGCCCCACCAGTCCGGCAGAATCGAGGTGAAGGTCGGCAGGATCGAGGAGAACAGAGCGCCGGCCGCAAATGCAATGAAAGCATTGCCGTGCCATCCGTTCTGGAAACGAAACTCGCCATTCTCCTGGTAGAGCGCCTCGACGTTCAGCTGGCTCCTCCGGATGAGGTAATAGTCCACCATCATGATGCCGAAGATCGGCCCCATCGTCGATCCGATGAAGTTGACGAAATGCGCCGCACCGGTTTCCCAGGGAGCAAACGGGTAAAGCACGAGGGCGATCAATGCGGCGATGTAGCCGCCGCGCTTGAAGTTGATCTGGCGCGGGAAGACATTGGCGAAATCGAACGCAGGCGACACGAAGTTCGCCACGACGTTGATGCCGAGCGTAGCGACTGCGAATGTCAACGCGGCGAGCAGTGCCAGGAACCAGCTATCAAATTTCGCCGATATCATTTCAGGATGCAGCAGCACCTCACCATAGACGGTGAAGGCCGCCGTGGTCGTGACACCCGCAACAAGGCAGAAGGCCAGCAGGTTGATCGGCAGCCCCCAGAGATTGCCTTTCCTGAGCGCCTTTTCGCTCGTCGCATAACGCGAGAAATCGCAGAAGTTCAGGTAGAGCGCTGCGAAATAGGTGATCCAGGTGGCGGCCACCGCGGCAAGCGCCGCAAACGATCCGGGCTCCCCCGGCACGCCGGCATCTTTGGTCTTTTCGATCAGCACATCGCGCGGAATTTCCGAACCGAACGAGAAGGTGCCCGACTTGACGACCAGATAGACGGCCAGGATCAGCATCATGATCCAGACGGCGGGGCCGGCCCAATCCTGGAACTTGCGGACCGTTTCCATCCCCCGCTGAATGATCAGCAGCTGCAGCGCCCAGACGATGACGTAGCAGATGAGCTCGAGGGTCGAGTGGCCGAGCATCTGGCTATTCTGGTGGAAGGCGAGCAGGCTCTCGTTGCGGATCAGCAAGGCGACGATGGCGCCGGATGCGGCGGCGGTCTGCGCGCCGTACCAGAAGCAGGCGACCACCGCCCGGACCAGTGCCGGAACATTGGCGCCGAAGGTACCGAAGGAGGCCCGCGCCAGAACCGGAAAGGGCACGCCGGTGCGCACGCCGGCATTGCCGACCAGGCTCATCAGAAAGAAGATCACCAGGGAGCCGATGCCGATGGCGATGACGAAATTGACGAAGCTGCCGCACAGCAGGAACAGGCTCGCCGCCAGATAATAGCCCCACAGGCTGTGGACATCAGACGTCCAGACGTTGAAGATGCTGAATGCACCCCATTTACGCTCTGCGGCGGGTGCAAGGTCCTCGTTATACAACGAGGGAGACGGATCTCGAATGCTCATGAATGCCCTCCCATATCCCCTGTGGCGACTCGGCCACGGGAGGAAGTCTGCGCTTCATTTAGGCATCTGACAATTTAATAGCCATATTGTACACACTCTTGAATGACGGATGCACAGAGTCCGTCCTATTGCGAGCGAACGACGCGCCCGGCCAAACGAAACGGGCTTGCGACCGCAGCGCCAGCGGCATCGAAGACGAAAGCGCCGACATCGCCGGCGCTCGAGCGCTTGCCGCTCTCGAACGAGGCAAGCTGGGCGCCGAACTTGGCGAGCGATGCGTAGCGGTCGTGACCCAGCCCGTCGGAGGTCTTGATCGACGTGATGTCGATGACCCGGATCCGCGCCTTCAGTGCGGCCTCCTCGATGACGGGATTGTCGATATCGAGCCGCCCGACGCGCGGCCGCTCCCTGGCGATGAAACTCGAGGCCACGAGCGCCCGGTCGTCCTTGGACACCAGAAGGGAGATGGGGATCGGCATCGTGCCGATGTCCTTCAGCTGAGAGCGGAACACATCGACGTCGATATCGGGAGCGGCAAGCACCACCGCCAGCTTGCCGATTACGGCGTCGCGATGTTGCAGCTTGAGGTCCCGCACCGTTTCCATCACCAGGAACCCGCCCATGCTGTGCCCGAAAAGGATAATGCGCTTCACCCTGCCCGAAGACGAGAGCGACGTGACGAGGGAATCGAGTTCGCTGCGCGAAGAGAGCGCTGCATCGCGGTCGGCGACATAACCCGCGACCGACGCGGCCGAAGGCCAGGAAAACAGGATCGGAGCGCCCCGGATTTTTGCGTCCGCGGCGATCTGCGCGGCGCGATAAAGCGCTTCCTGATAGCTGTAATTGTAACCGTGGACGAAGATGCCGACCGTGCCGTCGGGCTGCACGGAGGCGAGCGCCTGCTGCACGAAAGCATCCTTTGGCAGCTGCTTGCGCTCGACGACGGCAAATTGTCGTTCCGGATCCGGCTTAGCAGTTGGATATGCGATAGTGGTATCCTTTCTCCCAGGAGGGACCGAAAACGCGTATCGCTCGTAAGTAAGCTTCTCGGCCCATGTGCTGCCGAACCCGCCGTGCACGCCATCGGGTGTCCTGTTGGTCGCGACGAGCACGCTCACCCTGTCAGGCCTCGTTTCGGAATGAGCCGCCGCGGTCAGAAGGACGGGCGTCAAGACCTCAGGCGACGGTCTCGTAGCGCAGCCGGTAAGCATCGCCAGGCCGATCGCGACGATGATCACCGGAGTCGCCTGTGGCAGGCGCAGTGGAGCTGCCTCTGGCAAGGCTTGGGGACCTGCCTCTAGCAGCCCCTTGGAATATCCTTCAACCATCGGCCTTGTCCGTCAGCACATTACGCGCTGTGGGATGGCATCACTTGCACCATCCCACCTTTTCGGTGCGGCCCGCGTTGCAGCGGCCGCCGCGGCGGCCGTAGGCGAGCCGCGGAAGAATGTCCTCATGCCTCTGCAGCGGTTTCGGCCCGGACGCCCTCGTCCCTCGGGATCCTGAACCAGGCGACGTAGAGCGCCGGCAGGAACAGCAGGGTCAGCGCGGTTCCGATGACGATGCCGCCCATCATCGCGTAGGCCATCGGCCCCCAAAAGATCTCGCGCGAGATCGGGATCAGCGCGAGGGTTGCCGCCGCTGCCGTCAGCATGATCGGCCGCATCCGGTGTTCTGTCGCCTCGATGACCGCCTGCCAGGCTGCGACCCCTTCGGCGCGCAGATGCTCGATCTGCACCACCAGGATGACGGAGTTGCGGATCAGGATGCCGATCAGCGCCAAAATGCCGAGGATCGCGACGAAGCCCATGGGGGCATTGCTCAGCAGGAGCGCCGCGACGACGCCGATCAGCGCCGTCGGCGCCACCGCGAAGACCAGGAAGAGGCGGCTGAAGCTCTGCAGCTGGATCATCAGGATCGTCGCCATCGTAAACAGCATCAGCGGCGCCACGGCCGCGATCGGCCCCTGCGCCTCGGCGCTGGATTCGACCGCGCCGCCGACTTCCACCTTGTATCCGACGGGAAGGTTCTTCTGGAACTCTTCGACCTTGGGCTTCAGCTGCTCGACGATCGTCGCCGGCTGCGTCGAGCCGATGACGGCCGCCTTGAGCGTGATAGTGGGCTGCCGGTCGCGCCGCCAGATCGTCGGCTGCTCGAGCTCGTAGCGGAAGTTCGCCACCGCCGAGAGCGGCACGACCTTGCCGTTGGAAGTCGAGAGCTGCAGGTTCTCAAGCGTCTGGATGGAGTCGCGCTCCGATGCTCTCGCCCGCCCGATGACGTTGACCAGGTAGATGTCGTCACGGATCTGCGTCGCCGTCGAGCCTTCGACGATGCCGTTGAGGGCGGTGGCGATGTCCTCCGAGGAGACGCCGAGCTGGCGTGCCTTGTCCTGCAGCACATCGACCTTGACCACGCGCGAGGGCTCGTTCCAGTCCAACACCATGTTCGACAGGAGCGGATGCGCGCCGACGATGCCGGCAAACTGCTGCGAGACGTCGCGGACCTTCTGGATGTCGGGACCGCTGATCCGGTACTGGACCGGCTTGCCGACCGGCGGACCTATGTCGAGAAGCTTTACGAAGGCGTCGGTGCCGGGGAAGGTCTTCGTCAGATAGTTCTGCAGATCCGCCCGCACCTTGTCGCGCACCTCGAGCCCCTTGGTGACGATCACAGTCTGCCCGAAAGAAACATCAGGCGTCTGCACGTCGAACGAGAGGATGAAGCGCGGCGCGCCTTGGCCGACATAGGTCGTCCAATGGTCGATGTCCTTGTTGCCGGCCAGCATCTCCTTTTCGAACTTGGCCATCTGTCTGTTGGTCTCGGCAATCGAGCTGTTATGCGGCAGGTTCCAGTCGATCACGAGCTCGGTTCTGTCCGAGTTCGGGAAGAACTGCTGTTGCACCAGCCCCATGCCGCCAACCGAAAGGCCGAAGACGCCGACGGTCAGCACGATGGTGATCCAGCGCCAGCGCATCGAGAGCCTCAGGAGCCAGGAGAAGACAGAGGCAAAGCGCCCCTTCTTGTCGTGATCCGATTTCATGGTCTTCGGCAGGATGGTGACGCCGAGAAGCGGTGTGAACAGCACCGCCACGATCCAGGAAACGAGCAACGACACCGCGATGACGACGAACAGTGTGAAGGTGAATTCGCCGGCGGCACTATTGTTGAGACCGACCGGGATAAAGCCCGCGACGGTGACGAGCGTTCCCGTCAGCATCGGGAAGGCCGTCGATGTATAGACGTAGGTGGCGGCCTTCTTCAGATCGTCGCCCGCCTCCAGACGAGCGACCATCATTTCCACGGCGATCATGGCGTCATCGACGAGCAGCCCGAGCGCGATGATCAGCGCGCCGAGCGAGATGCGCTGCAGCGAGATGCCGGAATATTCCATCACCACGAAGGTGATGGCGAGCACGAGGGGGATGGAAATCGCCACCACCATGCCGGCACGCAGGCCCAGGCTGATGAAGCTGATGACGAGCACGATGACAATCGCTTCGAAGAGTGCACGGGTGAAACCCGAGACGGCCTCGTCGACGACATGCGGCTGGTCGGATACGCGGTGGACATCCACACCAATGGGAAGATCGGCGACGACGCGCTTCATCTGCGCATCGAGCGCTTCGCCGAACTGCAGCAGGTTGGCGCCCTGCTTCATGCCGATGGCAAGCCCGATCGCCGGCTGGCCGTTGAAGCGGAACAGAGCCGAGGGCGGGTCGACGTAGCCGCGCTTGATAGTCGCGACATCGGTCAGCGGGAAGAAGCGGTCGTTGATGCGGAGATTGATCGACCTCAGGCTTTCCTCGGAGGTGAATTGCCCGCTCACGCGCAAGGCGATGCGCTCCGGCCCCGCATCGACGAAGCCGGATTGCGTCACGGCATTCTGGGCCTGCAGGGTCTGGATGACCGACTGCTGGTCGATGCCAAGGGCTGCGATCTGGCGGGTGGAGAATTCGAGATAGATCGCCTCGTCCTGGGCGCCGATCACGTCGACCTTGCCGACATTGGGCACGGTCAGAACCTCGGAGCGGGCGTCTTCCACCAGATCGCGAAGCTGGCGCTGGGTCAGGCCGTCGCTGGTGAAGGCGTAGATGTTGCCGAACACATCGCCGAAGCGGTCATTGAAGAAGGGACCGACGACGCCGCTCGGGAAATCGCCCTTGATATCGGCGATCATGTTGCGGATGCGCAGCCAGGTCGGTGCGACATCCCTGGCCTTGGTCGTCGGCAGCAGTTCGACGAACACGGTCGTCTGGCCGGCAACGGTCTGGCTCTTGGTGTAGTCGAGCGATTCCAATTCCTGGAGTTTTTTCTCGATCCTATCGGTCACCTGCCTTGTGACTTCCTCGGCGGAAGCGCCGGGCCACTGGGCGGTGATCACCATCGTCTTGATGGTGAAGTTCGGGTCTTCCTCGCGGCCGAGGTTCAGGTAGGACAAGGCGCCGGCGAGAATGAAGACGATCATGAAGTACCAGACGAGCGAACGGTGCTCGAGCGCCCAGTCGGAAAGATTGAAGGACTTCACTGGCTGATCTCCTGGTCGATCCTGATGGCCTGGCCATCCTCAAGTTTGTGCACGCCGGCCACGACCACTCGTTCTCCGGGAACAAGCCCTTCGGTGACGCGGACGCTTCCGCCGTCGACGACGTCGCCGTCGATCTTCACGCGGCGGAGCGCCACCTTCTTGGCTGCTACGTTGACGATCCAGACGCTGGCGCCGTCGGTGCCGGCAAGGATGGCCGAGGAAGGCAGCATGATCTCGGGATCAGCGGCGATGGTTGCGGAGGCTGTGATGACGGAGCCGAGCCGGAAGGGTGCAGGCGGATCGGTCAGCGCGATCTTGGTCCGGCTCGTGCGGGTGGCCGTCTCCGCCTCGGGGGCGATCTCACGCACGACGCCTGACGTGCGAATGGTCGGATCGAGCTGCAGCGTCACTTCGAAGGGCGCGCCGATCTTCAGTTTCTGGGCGGCCGCCTGCGGCACGTCGACCACGGCGTCGCGCTTGTCCGGCCGGGCGATGGTGACGACCGTCTGCCCAGCCGAGACGACCTGGCCCACTTCGGCCGAGGTCGCCGTCACGACGCCATCGAATTCCGCCCGCAGCTGCGCGTAGCCCAATTGCTCCTTGGCCTTGTCGAGATTGGCTTGTGCCTTGGCGACAGCGGCCACGGCGGTGCGTCTCGCCTGCTCGGCCTCTTCGAGCGAGGCCTCGGTACCCGAGCGCGATTCCACCAGCGCGCGCTGGCGCTGCTCCGTCGTCACCGCGTTTCTCAGCTGGGCGTCGCTGTTTTCCACGTCGGACTGGGCGCTGCGCACGGCAAGCTCCAGCGCCAGCGGATCGATAGCGGCGACGACGTCACCCTTCTTGACGACATCACCGACATTGACGTTGCGGGCGATCATCCGCCCGAGAATCCGGAAGCCGAGTTCAGTCTCGATCGTCGGCTGGATCGTGCCGGTCAGGCCGAGGCTCGTCGCCGGCGTCTGCCTCACTGTCATTGACAGTACCGGACGGGGGGCTTCCGCCGTGCTTTCCTCCTGCTTGGTGCAGGAGGAGATCATGGCCGCACCCATCATCAGTGCGATTATCTTCGGACGAATACTCACTTGGAAGTTTCCTTGACATAAGACACGATTTCACCGGGCCTGAGGAATTTGGTGCCGTCGGTCACCACGACGTCCCCCGCCGACACGCCCGACTTGACGACGAAGCTGCCGGTCTCGTATCCGGCGACGTCGATTGCCCTCACCGAAACCGCAGAGGATGCGGGATCGACGATCCAGACGGCCGGCTTGCCGCCTTTTGAGCTCATCGCCGACCAGGGCAGCTGGATGACGTCCTGCGGGACGTAACTGAATTTTCCGACGACGGGGGCACCGAGCGGAATGGGAGCATCGCTTGATACCGCGACTTTAACCCTGACGGTGCCGGTGGAAGAATCGATCGTCGGCGAAATCTCGCGAACCTTCGCCGTGATCTTCTGCGAAGGGTCCGACAGCAGGCTCACGGTGCCGTCGCCGTCGATCGGACGCAGGAACGCGCTTTCGACCACCTCGAAGACGGCGTCCCGGGCGCCGTCATGGGCAAGGGTGAAGACGACCTGCGCGGCCTGCGCCACCTGCCCGACCTCGGCATTGCGGGCGGTGATCACCCCGTCGGCGTCCGCCTTCAGCTCCGTGTAGGACAGGGTGTCCTGGGCGGTTTCCAGCAGCGCCTGCGCCGACTTCGTCGATGCCTGTGCCGTCAGAAGCGCCTCCTGCGCCTGGTCGAGCGCAGCGCGTGTCGTCACTTGTGTTCGAAACAGGCTCTGCTGGCGGTCGAAGGCAAGCTGCGCCTGCGTCTGCTGCGCCTCGGCGGACTGAAGATTGGCGGCGGCCACATCCAGGTCGGCCTTCTGCTCTTCCGGATCGATGCGAGCCAGCAGTTGCCCCGCCTTGACGGACTGCCCGACCTCGACCAGCCGCTCGACGATCTTGCCACTGACGCGGAAGGACAGATCGGTCTGCACACGGGCGCGGACCTCTCCCGTCAGCGCACCACCATCACTCAGCGGCTCAGACCTGGCGACGACGACGCCGACCTGCCGAGCGGCAGGTTCGCTCGGCCCGCCCTGCTCGCTGCAGGAGACGAGACCGATCGTGCATACGATCGTTGTGGCGACCAGAATGGTTCTCATAGTTGACCTCTTGCTCTCAACGGCAGCTGCTATATAATTGACTGACGTATTAGTCAATGAAACTTTTGCCACAGGGACGGGCAGTACAAAACAAGGGAGGCGACGCACGAATGGCAACTCAGAAGAAACTCACACGCGCGCAACAGAAGGCCCTGCGGCCCATCCAGATCCTGGATGCCGCTTTCGAGGAATTCGTCAGAAACGGGTTCGCCGGCGCCCGCGTCGATGACATCGCAGACAGGGTCGGCGTCACCAAGGGCACGGTCTATGTCTACTTCGAGACGAAGGAAAAGCTCTTCGAAGCCATGATCAGTCACTTCTCCGTCCCCTTTCAGGAACTGCTCGAAATCACCGCTGGCCTCAGCGGCAGCACCACCGACAGGCTGATGTCCATTCTCGGCCTGCTTTACGACCAGATCGCGGAGGATCGTACAACCCGCGAATTGACGCGGCTGGTCATTTCGGAAGGACAGCGATTCCCCGACCTGATCGATCGCCATCACGATGAATTCATAGCGCCGATCATCGCCAGGATCGACGCTCTCATCCTGGAAGGCGTTGCGTCAGGGGAATTTCGCGAAATTCCTGTCGAATTCTCCGACCTCGTGGTCGCGCCAATTCTGACGACAACGGTTCTGCGGCTGATATTCGACGATCGCCGCGTGCCGACGCCCGACAAGAAGGCCTTCATGCGGGCCTATTTCGACCTGCTGTTCAACGGGCTGCTTGCCGAACGTCGCTGATTGCGAATGACGAAAATATCGGCGCAAGCACATAGCTTTTCTAGAGTCTTTATGTGAAAACATCGAGTTAGCTTATGCTTCGAAGGTACGATCTGAATTCCTGGCGGAAAAAGTGGAACGTAAAGTCAATCTCAAGGATGTCGCACGCGATGCCGACGTGTCGCTGAGCACGGCCTCGCACGCCCTGAACGGAACGGCGCCGCTGACGATCGAGGTGCGGGAACGAGTTCTGAATTCGGCAAAACGCCTGGGTTATCTCGACCGCCGGCGAAAGAGGGCGACGATCGCCGCTTTGCACGTTCTGCTTCTCGCCATTCCCGACGATGCCGCGCCGGAGAGCGATCTCAACCTGGTGAGCTGGACGATCCTCAACGGTCTGCGCAGGGAATGCGAGCGTCGCGGCATCCGCATCGTGCCTTACGTCAGCAGCGGCCGGCGCATCGACGGCGCCGAAGTCAGGCAGATCGCGATATCAGAGCGCGCCGACGGCATCGTGGTGCTGAACGATGATCAGCCCGAACTCATCCGCAGCCTTGCCTCGGCCCATATGCCCGTCGTCATCGTCAACGGCGAAGATCCCGCCATGCTGGTCGATACGGTGACGCCTGAAAACCGCTTCGGCGCGCGGCTCGGCATCGAGCACCTCCTGGCGCTCGGCCACCGCCGGATCCTGCATCTGACCTGGAAGGGCCGCACGACCATCCAGCGCCGGTATGACGGTTTTTCCGATGCCTATTTCGCCGCGCAGCTTCCGGTGCCGAAAGACATGATCATCGAGGCCGAGGGATATGAGCCCCGGCATGGCGAAGCGGCCATCAACGCGCTGTTCGATCGCGACCCCACGCTGAAAGGCGCCACCGCCGTCTTCTGCGCGGCCGACAATCTGGCGCTCGGCTGCCTGAAAGCATTGGCCGATCGCAACATACGCGTGCCCGACGCGATATCCGTGCTCGGCTTCGACGACATCGTTCCCGGCGAGTTCAGCCGCCCGCCGCTGTCCACCGTGAGCGTGCCTACCGACCGTCTCGGCGCGGCTGCTCTCGCGCTCATCGAACAGCGGCTGATCGCCAACGATCCGCAGCGGCCGGCTCATCGCCTGGAGCTCGGCTGTCATCTCGTTCTGCGCGGCAGCATCGCACCGCCGCGCTGAACCGCCGGAAGAAGGGCTCGCAGCTTCCAAGCTCGCCTCAGCGCAAGCGCTCGGCCCGTAGCCGCGTATCCCGCGGGCTTTCTCCAAAGGTGCTGCGGTAGATAATGGAGAACCTGCCGGCGTGCGCAAAACCCCATATCGCGCAAATTTCGCGGACGGATTGCTGATTGGTCGGATCCCGCAGCTGCTCGCGGGCTGCCTGCAGCCGGATCGTGCGGAGGTAACCGGCCGGCGACGTTCCCCTGAAGGCCTTAAAGCCCGTTTGCAGCGCACGAAGGGAAACGCCGACACCATCGGCAACCATCGTCATGGTGAGGGGTTCCGCGATATTGGCATGCATGTAGTCGATGGCCCGCCGGACATGCCAAGGCGCAATCAACGACACATTTTTTTTTTCCAGATGGTCGGAAAAACGATGCCGGCCAAATCGGATCACAAGGTGAGCGAGAGTTTCGCTCATTGCCGCTGCGGCAAGGGGCGAAGATAGGAGTGGGCCTCCGTCGCGCATGCCCTGAACGATCGTCTGGAGCAGATTGCCGATGAGCTGTCCCGGCTGCGTTGCCAGATCTATCATAGGGTCGAGGTCGAGTGACTCGGAGAGTGGCTTTTCCACCAGTGAGGCGAGCACCCTCTTCACCACGTTCCAGTCCAGGAAGAGGGCGTCCGAGCGGTGAGGTCCACCCTGGACCACACGATCGCCGGCTTCATGATTGTTGGCCATAAGAAGATGACCGGTGCCGCTTTCGACCGTTTTCCTCCCTATCGACAGACGAAAGGATCCGGTATGCGGCATGAAAAACGCGAGATGCTGCGGAGACTCGTCAAGCGTTCGAATTGTCCAGGAACTCTGATACACCGAATGCAGCACCGTGAGCGCCTCGGTCCTTCGCAAGTCCGCGGCCCATGCAAATGTCCGGTCATTCTTCAAGGGCTGCGCGCCGAAAACCCCGTAACCAGCCGTAAAGGCCTGAACCATTGATTCGAAGCTGGTGCCTCCATGCGTGGGCTCGAATCCGTAACCCCGATATTCGGCAATTGCCATTTTCTCCCGTCTTAACGCATCCATGCCGCTCGGTTCTTTTCTTCTGCCGCCTGACATCATCGCGACTGGCCTGGCCAATCTTGATGGGTTAAGCAGGACCGGCAAAACCACGGATGATTTCGTTGCCCCGCAGAAGCAAAGCGTCCCCTCCACCTGCTTCACACTTACAGTGTAAATCAATATGTTTGGAAAATGAAGTACGCTCCGCTGGACCACGTTGCCCCACATTTCCTGCGAGAGACTGAGCCCGCGAGAGTAGCCTCCCGTAACGAACGGGACCTTTTGCGGTTGATCTGGAAGTCGCCCGGCATCGAGCGCTCCAGCCTGACCGATCCACTCGATCTCACCCAGCAATCGCTGCACAGAATCGTCGGCCGGCTTCATGACCGGGGAATGGTCGTCTTTTCCCAGTCGGAAAACCGGCGCGCCGGTCCACCAAGTCCGGAGCTGACACTGCGAAGGGAGTGGTGTCTGACGCTCGGCATTTCCATCAACGTCGGAACGATTGGCCTTTGCCTCATGGGTTTCGGCGAACCGTTGGACAATATGGAAATTCCCCAGGCCGGCTCGTCGCTATCCATGGAAATGGAGCGGATCGAAGCAGCCGTCGAACAGATCCTCGCCCGGCGCGGCGCCAAGCGGCGCGACATCCTCGGCGTCGGCCTCGCAGTTTCCGGCCATCGCATGCTGGATACGGCTTTCAATTGTCCCCTGCCGCTGGCCCATTGGTCGCTGATCGACCTGGCGCCATTGCTTGGGGAGCGGCTTGGCCTGCCGGTCTGGGCGGACAATGTCGCCAGGACTGCGGCCTTGGCGGAAGCAATTTTCGGCGTCGGGCGTGACGTTGCCGATTTTGCCTATGTCGCCCATCTTCATGGCTATGGCGGCGGCCTTGTCTCCGGCGGCATGCCGTTTCGCGGCAGTTTCGGAAATGCCGGCGAAATCTCCGTTCTTTTCGGGCGTCACGACTACGATGATCGCCCCGCTCTCAACCAGCTGCTCGAGCATCTTCGCGCCAAGGGGCGCAGCGGCCTGACCCTGAGGGATCTGAAGAACGAAAATATGGTGGAGTGGGATGGTGTCGAGGAATGGATCGACCGCGTCACTCCGGCCCACAATCGAGCCATCAACGCGATCTGCGCGATCTTCGACCCGGCATTGATCGTGCTTGGCGGCGAGCTTCCACATTCGCTTGCGAGAATGTTGATCGAACGCACCGAATTCAACAATCTGCCTCGGCATGGCGCATTGCGAGACGTTCCGGAGCTGTCAGTGGCCCAGATCATCGATGCCCCCGGCGCGATCGGCGCGGCCTTGATCCCGCTGTTCGAAACCGTTTTGTGACGGCGATTCAGGCAGCCCAGGCCGCGGTTTCCTTTTAAATCGGACTGAAGCGCACCGCAGGACCAGGTGCGGTGCGCTTCAGCAGGCGCGATGAGATGGGAATGCAGTCTTCAATGCTTGGGAGGTTTCCTCATCTCAACCCCGATAGGGGCTGCGCCAGGATTCATTCACTTCATTCCCGTGCCGGCAATGCCCGTCGTGATGTATTTCTGCAGGAACAGGAACACGACGGTGACAGGCAGCAGGCTGAGGAAGGTCATCGCCAGGATATAGTGCCACTGCACCGAGAACTCGCCCTGGAAGGCGTTGAGGCCCACCTGCAGGGTGAAATTCTCGCGGCTGTTGAGGACGATGAGCGGCCAGAGGAAGTCGTTCCAGCGCCAGAGCACCGAAAAGATTGCCAGAACCGCGAGAGCCGGCGCCGTCAACGGCAGGATGATCCGCCAGAAGATGCAGAATTCGCTCGCCGCATCGACGCGTGCCGCCTCGATCAGCTCGTCCGGTATGGTCAGCATATATTGCCGCAGCAGGAAGACGGCGGTGGGCGAAGCGATGGTCGGCAGGATGACGCCCCAGAGATTGTCAGCGAGCCCCACCCCGACGATGACGAGATAGGCGGGCACCATGACCACGGCGAGCGGGATCATCAGCGTCGAGATGATGATGACGAAAACCGTCGTGTCGCCGCGGAACTTGTATTTCGACAGGGCAAAGGCCGCCATGGCGTTGACGATCAGGGTCAAAAGCGTCGCAACGACGGTGACGAATACGGAGTTCTTGAGGAAGGTCAGGAAGCTGAAGCGCGTCAGCGGATCCGTGTAGTTCTTGGTGGCGACGGTCATATGCTGCACCGGCGTGATCCCCTTTACGTCGACGCTGACCGGCTGCCCCGGATTTGCCGGATCGACCATCTGGGCCTTGAGGCCGATGCGCCGGATCATCGCCATCTCGCGTGCCTGGCCGTCGATCGTGACCTGCCAGAGGCTGAGCGGCTTGTCGAAGCCGGGCACGGTCTGCTCGACCGCGGCGCGCGGCAGCAGCGTCGGCGGAAAGCGGGTGATTTCGGCCGCCGGCTTCAGCGAGGAGAGACCGGCCCAGAGGACGGGAACGAGCACCGCCAGCGTGCCGCCGATCAGCCAGGCCCACGACAGAATATCGGTGATGTCGATGCGTCCGGCCCGGCGCGTACGCGTCATGAAGCGGATCGGGTTCATAGAGCTGTTCATCTCAGGACTCCATTCGCTTGCCAAGACGCAGCTGGATGAGGGTGAGAACCAGAAGCACCAGCCCCATCAAAACCGAGGCGGCCGAAGCAAGGCCGAAAAGGCGAAGATCGCTGCTGAAGGCCATCTGGTAGATATATTGGACGATGAAGCTGTTGGCCGTGCCCGGCCCGCCGCCATTCGTCAGAACCCACGCCTCGTCAAAGATCTGCACGGACTTGATCATCAGCAGGATGAAGACAACCAGCAGGTTCGGCGCCAGCAGCGGCAGCGTGATCCTGAACAGCGTGCGGCGGGGCGAAGCGGCGTCGATGGAGGCAGCCTCATAGAGTTCCTTCGGGATCGCCTGGAGACCGGCAAGCAGGATGAGGGTGTAGAAACCCATGTGAAACCAGACGGAGACGACCACGACGAAGAAGCGCGACCAGCCGACATCGAGCAGGAAAATTTCGGGGGGAACGCCGAGCATCTGGAAGAAGGCGTTCAGCAGTCCGTTGCGATCGAGGAACCATTTCCAGATCAGGCCGATGACGACGGGCGACAGCAGAACGGGGTAGAAGAACATCGCCCGGAAGAAGCCGCGCGCGAAGATCGCACGGTTGAGGATCAGCGCCGTGATCAGCGCCACCAGCAAAGTGGCGGTGACGTTCAATGCGACGAACCAGAGCGTGTTCCACACCGCGGTCCAGAACAACGATTCCTGGCAGGTTCCCGGCTGCAGGTAGTTGCCGCAGGAAAGCAGGGCGCGGAAATTGTCGAAGCCGACGAAGGGTCGCTCCGAGACGAAAAGATTGGTGCCGCCGGTGAAGGCGTAACCGACCGCGATAGCGATCGGAAGGAATGTGAAGATGGCGAAGAGAACGAGGTTCGGCGCCAGAAACAGCCAAGGCATGCGCTTGCGGCCGACGAGGCGCTCGAACGCATTCATCGGAGCCTCGACCGCCTTCATCGCCGTGTCGCCCGCCTGGGAGAGCAATGCAGCAGCAGCCATGGTCAGCGCCTCCCCTGCCCCGATCGGCGGGCAAAAGCCAGGCCGCTTTCGGGATCGAACAGATGAACGCGGGCCGGATCAGCATCGATCATGATCCGGTCACCCTGAGCGGGCGCGAAATGGCCGGCTTCATGAATGATGATCTGCTCCTCCTGCCCGGCAAGATTGCCATAGACATAGGTCTCGGTGCCGAGTCCCTCGTGATACTGGACGATGAACGGCAGGCCCTTTTCGCCGGAACGGGAAAAATGCGCGGGCCTTATGCCGGCAAGCACGTCCTGCCCGACCGTGATGCCCGTGGGATCGACATCGCTGACGATCCTGCCGCCGCCGGCGACATCGATGACCACGCCGCTCTCGTCGATAGCTGCGACCTTGCCCTTGACGATGTTCATGCGCGGCGAGCCGAGGAAGCCTGCGACGAAGAGATTGCGCGGATGGTCGAAGAGTTCGAGCGGCGCCCCGACTTGCTCGACGCGGCCGGCGCGCAGCACGACGATCTTGTCGGCCATCGTCATCGCCTCGACCTGGTCGTGCGTCACATAGATCATCGTCGTCTTGATCTCGCGGTGGAGCTTGGTGATCTCCGCCCGGGTCTGGACGCGCAGCGCCGCATCGAGATTGGACAGCGGCTCGTCGAAGAGGAAAATGTCGGGCTCGCGCACGATCGCCCGGCCGATCGCCACGCGCTGGCGCTGACCTCCCGAAAGCTGCTTCGGGCGCCGGTCGAGATAGGGTTCAATCGCCAGCATCCTGGCGGCTTCGGCAATGCGAGCGTCGATCTCAGCGCGCTTGAACTTCAGATTCTCCAGGCCGAAAGCGAGATTCTTGCGCACGCTCATATGCGGATAAAGCGCATAGGACTGGAAGACCATGGCGATCTTGCGCTCGGCCGGCGAAAGGGCGCTGACATCGCGGCGGCCGATCGCAATTGCGCCCGACGTGACCTCTTCGAGGCCGGCAATGACGCGTAGCAGGGTCGACTTGCCGCAGCCCGACGGGCCGACGAAGACGACGAACTCGCCGTCCTTGATATCGAGTTCGACGTCATGCAGCACTTTGACGGAGCCATACGACTTGTTGACGGTGGAAAGTTTCAGTTCTGCCATGCCCCACTCCCATCAGGTGCCGCCGTTTCGAAGACGACGTCGATTGCGTTCCAGCCTTGCGGCAGCGGTGTCGGCCTATTGATCCGCACCTCGTTCATCAATGTCCCGGCAACGCCGGCCACGTAGGCGGCCGGCATACCGCCGGGATAGTCCCGCAGGCCGATCACCCGGCCATCCGCGCCCCGGGTCCAGGCATTGGCGCGTCCGCCGCCATCGGTCTTCGGCGCGAGATCGGCATTGGTCGGACGCAGGTCGTAAGTCCGGCCGGTGCCGAGCTGACCGGGCTGTTGATCGATGGAGATCCGGGCGAGCGACACGTTGCGGATGCCCGCCGGCGCGGCCGCGATGATGGTGATCGCCCCTTCCATGTGGCCGGTCATGTCTTCGACGATAAGATTTTCGACGGCGCCGGCAGGCCGTTCGGCAATACGATCGACGACGTTGACGGTCAGCGCCTCGCCCGAACCCCAGAAACCATCCGGTGTTTCCACGCACTCTACCGCGATACGCGAAAACCTCACATTCGATATCCGGCCGCCGTCGCGGGAGAAGATGCCGAGTGCCCTGTTGGAAGACGAAACGCTGCAATCTTCGAACACGACGTTGCTGACATCTCCATGCGTTTCCGTACCGATCTTCAGCGCGCAGCTAAGGCTCTGAACAGCGCAGCGGCGCACGAGAATGTTCTCGCATCGCCCGATGGCCACACCGTCGGGCCCTATGCTCGTCTTCAGGCATATGCCGTCGTCGGCCGTCGATATCGTGCAATCCTCGATGATGGCGCCGCGGCAGGCGTCGAGCACGATGCCATCGGTATTGGGCAGGCGGCGGTCGTTTTCGATCGTGACGTTGCGGACCGAAAGATCGGTGCAGTCGACGAAATGCAGCGTCCACATTGGCGAGCGGCTGATCGTGATGGCACTGATCTCGACCTCGTCGCAGCCTTCGAAGACGACGACACGCGGACGGAATTCGGCCGGGATGAAGGTGCCGACGCTCTCGTCGTCCCCGATGATGAAGCTCTCGCAGCCAGCTTCGATGCGCCCTTCCCCCGTCAGGGCGATCCGCCGCGCATCCCTCGCCACGATCATGCCGCGATCGGATTTTTCGGCGATCACAGAGACCGTCGTATGGGCGTAAGCCGCATAATCGGGAAGCGGCCGCAGGATGGCCCCGGCGGCAAGGTGCAGATCGACGCCGGAGCGCAGCCGAAGCCCCCGGCAGAGGTGGATGCCCGCCAGGAGCTCCAGGCGTCCGCCGCCGGAAGCCGAAAGATCGTCGATCGCCGCCTGCAGGCCATCGGTGTTGTCGCCGTCGAACGCCTTGATCGAGACGCGGGAGGTGGCACTCATTGGCGTCGGCCGCTTTCGATAAGAACTTCGGTCAGCAGCAGCATGGTCAGCGCCTGGCCGTAGGGCGTCGGCAGGTTCGGGATGCGACGGTAGAAATCGAGGTCATGGCCCATCGGCGTGCCGTCCGAAACGCCGTGGACGACGCCTTCCTCGTCGATCTGCGCCAGCACGGCTTTCAGCCCGCGCTCCGCATGAACCCGGTCGCTCTCGTCGAGAATGCCGGCGTCGATGGCGCGCAGAATGCCATAGGCGATGCCGGCCGTGGCCGAGGTTTCCAGCGGCGAAGAAGGATCGTCGAGCAGCGTCGTGAACATGCCGTCCGGCCGCTGATATGCTTTCAGGGAACGCACCTGGCTGACGAGGACGTTCGATAGGAACCGCCGGTCCTTCTCGCCGAGCGTCGGCACGAGATCGAAGAGCTCGGGAATTGCGACGGTGATCCAGGCATTGCCGCGGGCCCAGAAGGCATTGGCGAAATTGTGCCGGCCGTTGAAGGTCCAGCCGTGATACCAAAGCCCGCTCACCGGATCGGAGAGATAGCGTGTGTGGATCACGAACTGATAGACGGCCTCGTCGATCCAGTCGTTGCGCTGGCAGAGCACGCCGGCCCGGGCAAGGAACAGGCAGGCCATGAACAGCGTGTCGTCCCACAATTCGCCGTCGTTGAGTCGTTCCTTGACGACGTGCTGGAAGCCACCTTCCTCCGTCTTTGGCAGCTCTTTGACCAGCCATTCGGCCCAATCCTCGACGAGGGCGCGGAAATCCGGGCGGTCGACATGCTCGACAAGGATGGCGAGCGGCAGCATCGGCGCCGTGCTGTTGATCTGGCGCGGCGGCAGGCCGCGTTCGATCTGGGCGCTGTACCAGGCGACGAGCTCCTGCAACGCCTTCTGGTCGTTGGCGGAAATCGCGCGACGGAGGAAACCGTAAAGGCCGACGCCGACTTCCCAGTCCCATTCGTCGAACTGGATGCCCGAAGCGGCGCTGTCAGTCACGAGACCTTCCTTGATGCCCCTGAGCCGGCTGAAAGCCGTCGCCACACGATCGATCGTCGTCAGGAGAGCGGCGTTGTCGACAGATGCTATGTTCATGCTGAAGTCCTATGTTTTCTAGGAGTAAAACGGCCCGTCGGCGGCGGCGTCGAAGGTTGCGCTGTCGTGGGTGAGGATCGGGTGCGGCTGATCATGCGTGAACGGCCGGGGCTTGCCGGCTATCGAAAGACCGTCCGCATAAGAGAGGGAGAGCGCCGGGCCGCCCGGCGGTGTCAGGGAGAGATGCCGAAGCGCGGGATCGAAGGAAACCTTTGTCTGGCAAAGCCGCTCGAGGAAGGCTTTGAAGGCGTCGCCATTGCCGCATGCCACGATGGCCGCCCAACCGCAGAGCGGTCCGTAGGAGCGCGCCTCGCGGCCAGCCGTCGGGCCGTCGGTAACCCGCTCCAGGCCGTTCGACGCCCAGAGGGCGGCAAATCCCCCGCCCGACCGGGCGATCAACCACTTGTCTTCGACGATCAGATCGTCGAGGCCGTCGCGGCCGATATAGGCATGCGTCCAGGCGTGGCGTGCGTCACCCGTGTCCTGGACCAGCAGGGCGACATCGCGATGCTGGGCGACACGCGGCAGGATGCCGTTGCCGGCCCAATAGGACGGTCTTTGATTGCCCCAGGGATCGTCTTCGCCCGGATGGTTGACCCAGAGCCTTGCCATCGGATGGCCGGCGAGCCTGATATCCAGAACATGCTGCTGGTGTCCCTTCCGGCCGGTCTTGTGATCGACGACCGTCGAAAGCTGCGCCGCCTCGTTCTTGAACAGCACGAGCTTTCCGCTCTCCAGCCCCTGGCTGTAACGCGCCTCGACGTTTCTTCCCCGCGCCAGCGAAGCAAGCTCGGCCAGATCGGCCGGCGGCTCATAATTGCCGGCGCAGAACATCGTGAGTGCCGCGACACCGTTGTTGAGCCAGCCGGTGCCGAAGGCGACCTGGGCGAAGGGCGCAAGCTCGGTCAGCGGGCCGGCGCGCAGCTCCTTGTCGTAAGCGCGGCCCTGGGAGCCCGCGGGAACGCCTGCGAGCGTATGAAGCGCGATCATGCGGAAGATGAGGTCGATCTGACCGCGGGCGCGATCGGCGATCGCGCTCTCGGCCCAGCGCTCCAGCGCCAGCAGACCGATGAAATCGATCGGATAATAGGCGGCTGAGTTCCATTCCGCGAGACCATGGGCCTCGACGCTGTCGAACCAACGCCCAAGACGTTCGACGGCGAGTTCCGCCTGCTGCCGTCCGGTGCGGCCCGAGGCCGAGAAGACCTCGTCGGGCAAGAGAAGCCCGGCCAACAGCTGGCTGGTATGGAAGCAGAGCACATGGTTCTCGCTCCAGAACCACATGGCGTCATTGCCCGGCTCGTCGACCCAGTAGCGGTAGGAAAGGACGGAACGGCGGATGCGTTCGACCGTCGCGTCCGGCATCCGGTCGCCATAGGCGCCGAGCAGCCAGAGCAGCGGCACCATGATGAAATCGGAGCAATCCTCGCGCGCATCGATGGAGGCGAGGGTCGCGTCGATGATGCCATCGAAGCTTTCCTGGTCGATGAGGCCGGTTTCCATCATCGCGATGAGGCGCCCGGCGCGACTGGCGCCGAAGCGGGCGCTGTATTCCAGCGCCTGGCGCTTGCGCGCGGAAAGCGACGCCTCTACCGGCAATGGCGAGATGCTGCTCATGAAGGCGGCATCGATGACGCGAGTGACGGAGCCAGGACCGGAGCCGATCGTCATGTGGATGCCATGATAACCGTCCGCAATGCCGCAGACATCCTCGGCGACCAGACGGCCCTGATGGGCGTGAAGGGTCAGTTTCGCATGGGCGAGAACCGGCCGCTCATGGCCGTGGCCGACGACCTTGATCTCCACCGGCAGGTCGCGCTCGGGCGCGGCATCGAAGACGATTTCCAGCGGCTGGTTGACAAAGACGTCGCGCGCCGGGCGCACGCCTCGCACAAGGGCTTCCAGCTCACGCACCTCGTCCTGATCGAGCGCGACCGGCAGCAGAACCGAGAGCGGCTCCTTGCCCAGCATTTCGAGCTCGAAGAACCAGGTCGTATCGCGTTCCGCGAGATCTTCGGTGTGGACGAGAATCTCGTTGTCGCCGGCGTCGAGCGGCAGCACAATCTCGGTTGCGCTCTCGGTGTTGCGCTTGAACGGCTCGAAACGCACTGCCTCCTGCCCGTTGACCCATATGCGAACGCCGCCGCAGGTCTTGAGCGCGAGATTAAGCATGCGTGGGGCATCTGTCCTGAACGTGCCCTTCAGCCAGCGCCTGACATGTGTCGGCACATGCCAGAAGCTGGTGAATTCGACGCGGCGGTTCGAGCCGGGAAGATAGAGGCTTTCGGCCGGCCAGGAGGTGTCGGGGGCGAGATCGCGGCCGACCATGGTGGACCAGAAAGCCTTGCGGCAAGGCAGGTCGCCGACATCGACGAAACCGTTGATGAAGCGGTAGTTCACGCGATCTTCGGCAGGGGCCGGCTCGCCGGGAAAATAGTTTTCGACGAGGGTGGAAACGGCCCATGCCGTGATCGTCTGCCCCTCGGCCACGCTATAGGCTGGCGCCATGTCGTCCGGCTGCTTGATGCTTTCCGCTTTCACAGATCGCCTCCTCCGCAATCATATGAAAATATTTTCATTAGGTAATTTGAGTGCGTATTTTCGAAAATTTCTCAAAAACATCGCCAGTCGCGTAGAAAATAGCTTGACGGAACGAATGTCAAGTATATGAAATTCACTTAATCGATGGCCGATGCCGCGATTGATGAAAATGTTTTCATGGGAGGATGAAAATGAAAACGTATCTTTCAGGGGCTTTTGCACTGGCGCTGGCCACCGTGTCTTTCGCAAGCGCGGCCATGGCGGAAACCCAGACGATCACCTTTCTCTTCACCGACGACGACCAGGCCTATGTCGAGCGGATGGAAGCGCTGAGCAAGGAATTCGAGACGGCGCATCCCGACATCAAGGTGAATTTCGTCTCGTCGGGCTATGATGCCGTTGCCAAGCAGCTGCCGGTGCAGCTTGCCATCGGCGAAGGTCCCGACATCGCCAAGATCACCGACTGGCAGCTGGCCCCCTATTACCTCGACATGCGGCCGCTGATGAAGGATCCCGACGGTTTCGCCAAGCTGCACGGCGACAGCCTCAACACGCTTCGTTTCCCCGGCGTCAACGATCCGAGTTCGATCAACGGCTACGTCGCCTCGCAGACCTTCAACCTGCCCTTCGTCAACAAGACGCTGTTCGAGCAGGCGAAAGAACCGCTTCCGAAGCCGACCGCCACGCTGAAGGACATCGTCGAAGCCTCGGCGCGCGTCGCCAAGGCGACCGGTGCCCAGATCCCCTTCACGATGGACCGCTCGGGCCATCGCTTCTCGGGTGCTGCCTTCTCCTACGGCTCGAACTACGTCAAGGACGGCAAGTTCTCCTTCCCCGACGATGCCGCCAAGCGCTACATCACCGATCTCTACAACTGGACGAAGGACGGCTCTTTCCCGAAGGAAATGTGGGGGGCGGCCGGCGGAACCCAGTACAAGAACATGGGTGACGAGTTCGTCAATGGCAATGTCGTGACCTATCTTGCCGGCAACTGGATGGTCAATCCGTTCCAGAAGAAGATCGGCGACGCCTTCGACTGGACGGCGATCAGCGCACCCTGCGGCGATGCCGGCTGCTATGCGATGCCTGGCGGTACCGCGATCGTCGGCTTCAAGCGCACCAAGCATCCTGAGGCCGTGGCCGCCTTCATCGAGTTCCTCGGTTCCGAAAAGATCCAGCGTGAAATCGCCGAAAACTACGTCATCCTGACCGGCGCCGACATCAAGGATCCGCAGTACAAGCTCGACAGCCAGAATGCCAAGGACGCCATGGCCGTCTTCCTCGCCGCCCGCAACAGCGCGCCGCAGGCCGCCCGCGACCTGGAACGGCTCAAGGGATCTGGGGCCATCTACCAATTGATCGTCCAGCGGATGAGCCAGTTGATCGTCGGAGAGCTTTCCCTCGAAGACACCTTCAAGGCGATGAGCGCTGACGTTGACAAGGTCAACGTGGCACTCGCCGCCAACAAGTAACGGCCGCGCCTGTCTCCCATAGATTGCGCGCTGCATCAGCCACGGCCTCGCAACAGGCCGTGGCTGATCGTTTTTCTGATGCGCCCCGCCTCGCTCTGCCAATCGGGCGAAGCGCCGCGGCAGATGCGCGCGGGTGGAAAGGACGGGTCTTTGGCATCGTGACACGCGCTTCACGAGCGGCTATAGGCGTTGTCGGCCTGCGCGGCGCGCCGGCGTCAGGCTCAACTTACTGAAGCCGGCGAAAACCGGCGGCAGTCCAGCCCATTGAGGTGCATCTCCATGCCACTCGGCTCCGAGCATCCGCTGCGAAGGGAACTTCACAACGAGCTCCATGCGCGCCCCTCGCTCTACTTCGATGGCGATACCGATGTCTGGCACGTCGCCATCGTCGGCGAGAACGGCCCTCCTTCGCTGCCCGGCTCCCTGCCGGGATTGGAAGATGTCACCACGACCGGCGAGGGCAACCACGGCATCGGCCGCGTCGGCGACGGCCGGCTGAAATGGGAAGCCCATACCGAGTTTTTGACCCTCACCTTCGTCGTGCCGGCGTCGGCCGAACCCGGCAGCAACCCGCCGGAAGCCTTTCGAGCCTGCTGCAGCCAGATTGGCGGAAAGGTGATAGCGGCCGTTCGCGTGCTGGTGCGTGACGAAAAGGACGAGCGCACCCTAGAGAAACCCAAGCTCGACTATGTCGCTTCGCGGGTCGGCGGCGGCGACGCCGAGGTGCATTCGAACTTTCGACTGACCGACAGCGGCTTCGTCGAGTTTCTGTTCTTCAACCGCAACCTCAATGCCTATCGTACCGGCCGCATGGTTCGGCGGTTCCTGGAGATCGAGACGTATCGGATGATGGCGCTACTGGCGTTGCCGATGGCGCGCGAGACCGTCTCGAAGCTTTCCACCTTCGACCAACGCCTCGACCTCCTGATCAGCCATATGCAGAGTGCCGTCAAAGTCGACAAAGCGTTGTTATCCGAAGTGACGAGACTCTCCTCGGATGTGCTGAACTTCTCGGCACTCGCCCGCCACCGCTTCGGCGCGACGAAAGCCTATGCCGAGATCGTGGCGAGCAGGCTGTCGGAGCTTCGCGAGGAACGCGTCGAGCAAAGACAAAGGCTGGGCACGTTCATCGACCGCCGCTTCCAACCGGCTGTCCGCTCGGTCTATGCGGCAGAGCGGCGCCTCGACGAACTGGCCGAACGCGTCAGCCTGGCCGGAGACCTGCTCAGAACCACCGTGCAGGTTCAGCTCGAAGATCAAAATGCCTCGCTGCTGACCTCGATGGAAGAGCGGGCGCGCATCCAGGTGCATATTCAGCAGGCGGTCGAAGGCTTCTCCGTCATCGCCATCACCTACTACACCATCGGGCTCGCGAAGATCTGCCTCGAGAGCATCTCCGCCTTGGGTGTCGATCCACATGTGACGAAACTCGCCGTTCTTGGCGCCATCCCGCTCGTGCTCTTCGCCGTCTGGACCGCGGTTCGCCATGTCCGCAAAAGCATCACGGGCACGCCGCACGCTCCGGCAGCCGGAAGCCACTGACGCGACCGCCGCCCTTTCGAGGCGGCGGCGTTCTCTTCGCTGCGTTAGAGCCCTACCCGGTTAGATGGAAGCATTCTTGCGACGGCATCACGTCTTTGTTTTCGAGATATTACCGCCCGCCGAAGCCGGAGCCGACGGTGATGCCCTTGTAGATCACCCGCTGCAGCACGATCGCGAGAATGACGCCCGGCACCATGGATATTGTCGCGCCGGCCATGATGTAGTTCCACGAGGTGCCCTGCTGCGTCTGGAACAAGGTGAGCCCGAGCGGCAGCGTGGCTTTGTCGAGGCCGCTGGTGGCGATCAGCGGCCAGAGGAAGCTCTTCCACTGCGCGATGAAGGTGAACAGCGACAGGAGCCCGATCGCCGGCATGGCGAGCGGCACAATGACGGTGACCAGGATGCGCAGGCGAGACGCCCCGTCCATCATCGCCGCCTCGTCGAGATCCTTAGGAATGCCGAGGATGAACTGCCGCAGCAGGAAGGTGCCGAAAGAAGAGAAGGCGACCGGCAGGATCATACCATGATAGGTGTTGATCCAGCCGAGCTTGCTGACGACGAGGAAGAGCGGGATGACCAGCATCACCTGCGGGATCATCAGCGTGCTGAGATAGGTGAGCAGCAACCCTTCCCGTCCGGGAAACCGTAGGCGGGCAAAAGCATAGGCCGAGAGGCAGGAGACCACGAGTACGATCGCGGTCACACCGCAGGCGACGATGAAGGAATTCATCAGGAACGTGCCGAAGGGCAGCGAAACCAGCGCCTCGACGAAATTGCCCCACTGATATTCCTCAGGCAGGATGCGCACCGGCACGGCCAGCACTTCGTTATTCGAGCGCACTGCGTTCGACACCATCCAGAAGAACGGAAAGAGAAAGAGCAGCGCGATCAGCGAAAGTCCGGCATAGCTGATGAAGGTGCCGATCCGCCGCAGGATGCGGTGCCGGTTCCGAGACTGGGAGTGCGGGTGCCGTGAGCTCGCGTCAGTCGTCATAATGCACCCATTTGCGCTGCATGTGGAACTGCAGGATGGTGAGGCCCATGATCATGACGAACATTACCCAGGCCAGCGCCGAGGCATAACCCATCTGGAAATTGGTGAAGCCCTTCTGGTAGATGGCGAAGCCGAGTGTCGCCGTCGCCGAGCCCGGGCCGCCGCGCGTCATGGCGAAGATTTCGTCGAAAACCTGCAGCGAGGTGATGGCCGTCATGACGGTGGCGAAGAAGACCGTCGGCGAGATGAGCGGCAGGCGGATGCGCCAGAAGCGCCGCCAGGGCCCCGCCCCGTCGATCATCGCCGCTTCGAGATAGTGTTTCGGCACCAGGTCGAGCGCGGCGTTGAACATCACGACATTGTAGCCGACATTGGCCCAGAGCGTGACGAGCACGACCGCTTGCATGGCCCAGCTCGAACTCAGCAGGAAATTCGGCAGGCCGAGGCCGAGCCAGCGGATGACGTTGTCGGCGAGGCCGTCCGGCGTGAAGATCAGCAGCCACACCACAGAGGCTGCGATCGTCGGGGTGAAGGTCGGCAGGAAGAAGATCACCCGGAAGATCGCCTTGCCGCGCTTGAGGCTCGATATCCAGACCGCGAGCGTCAGCGAAATGATGATATTCAGCGCCAGATATTCCACCGCGAAAAACAGCGTATTGCCGAGGATGGTGTAGAAAGCGGGATCGACGGTAAAGAGCTTGATATAATTTTGGAAGCCGACGAAGGACGGCGTCGTCAGCAACTGCCAGTTGGTGAACGACAGTGCCAGCGACGCCAGGATCGGCAGCGCCATGAAGATCATGAAGCCGAGGAAACTCGGCAGCAGGAACAGCATGGCTGTCTGCGTCTCCGGCTTCAGAAGGCGCCGAGGCTGACCGGGCTGCAGGCTGATTTCGGCGACGGCGCTTTCCGACATCTCTTCCTCCGTGGGCGGCAAATCCCGCCGCCGCGCTCTATTACTGCGCGAGGCTCTGGATGGACTCCATCGTCTGCTTGGCGTCGGCGCTGCCGCCGAAGGCGGGCGGGAAATACTGGTTGAACAGGTTTTCCACCGCCGCCCAGTTGTTGGTGATCACATAGGGTACCGAATGCGCCAGCGAATAATCGAGCGCCTCGCCGCCATTGGTGATGTCCTTGGCCGCCACCTTGTACCAGGAGGATTGCGAGGCCGTTCGTGCCGGCAGCGCGCGGCCCTGTTCGGCGAGATATTGCAATGCCTCCGGACTGGTCAGCACCTGGATCGCCTTCCAGGCCGCATCCTTGTTCTTGCTCGTCGTGGCGATGCCGAAGCCGGAGCCCGCCGTGACAGCGGCAAGGTCCTTGTCGTCTTCGCGCGGCAGGGTGGTGAGGCCGATCTTGAATTTCGCCTTGTCCTTCATGCCGATGATCGACCAAGGTCCGTCGACATACATGGCGACGTTACCCGAATTGAACCGGCCCTGGATGAATGTGCCGACATCGGCGCTCGACGGCACCAGCGGCGCGATCTTGTCCTTGGCGGGAAAACCGATCACTTTTTCGGCGGCGGCAATGGCGCTTGGATTGGTAAGATCGAGCTCTCCGGCATCGTTGACATATTTGTCACCCCAAGCCGCCGCCAGGACGGAATAGTTTTGCGGAGTGATCCCGAAGCCGTACTTGCCGTCTTTTGTCAGCTTCTTGGCGGCATCGGTAAATTCGGCGAGCGTCCAGCCCGGCTTCGGCAGCGGGATACCTGCAGCTTCAAGCGCATCCTGGTTATAATAGACGACCCAGGGACCAACGTCATAGGGTAGACCATAAAGCTGCTTATCAACCGACATGCCGCCGATGATCGATGGCGTAAAGGCGCCGATGTCGAATTTGTCCGCCTCGATCCGTTCGTTCAGAGGTTCGAGCAAGGAATAGAAATTCGGCATCCGCAGCGACTGCATCGAAACGATGTCGGCGAGCTGGCCCGACGCCGCCAGCACCGGCAGCCGCGTCCAGTAATCGACCCAGCCCGTCGTCGTCAGCGTCACTTTGATATCGGGGTATTTGGCGGTCACCATGTCGGCCAGGTGCTGCCAGCCCTTGGTATCGGCCTCGGAACCGGTCCACATCTGCCAAGTCAGGTTGATCTGTTCGGCCGATGCTGTTGTAGCAAAGAGGCTGCCGCCGACTGCGGCAAGCAAAAGCGTTTTCTTCAGAACCTTCATGGGTTTCTCCTCCCTCCATGACGCAAAGAGCATGCGAATGCGACCGAGTTCACGCCTTGAGGACGATCTCGATCACCGGGACGGTAACGTCAGGTCGCCTGACCGGCAGTTCGAACGTGATCATGCCCTCCGGCACCATCACGCCGATATTGGAGTCCACGTCCTTCGTCGGGGTGAGCCAGCGCACTTCGCTGGCGTCGTGCAGGAACTGCGCATAGGCGATCCTGTCGGCGATACCTTCGATATGAATGTGGCGGTAGGGCCAGTTGTAGACATGCAGATAGATGCGGTTGCCGCGCTGGGTGTATCGGCAGCCGGCCGGCGCCGGGAAGCTGGACGGACCGGCTCCGTAGATCGAGCGTGCGTTGACGGCCATCCAGTCCTGGTAGACTTCCAGGGCGGCGATGGCGCGCGCATCGAAGGTGCCGCGGCCGGTCGGGCCGACATTCATCAAGAGGTTGCCGCCGAGCGCGACGGAATCGATGAGCAGCTGAATGATCTGCTCAGGGCTCTTCCAGCTGTCCTCGTCGCGGTGATAGCCCCAGGAGCCGCTAAAGGTATGGCAGGCCTCCCAGAGCACTCCCTGGCTGGCAATCGCAGGCGCCACGCGCGGCGTATACTGCTCCGGCGTCGTCACATCGGGCAGCTTGCCCGGCGGCAGGTCGAGTCGGTTGTTGACGATGATTTCGGGCTGCAACTCACGCACCAGATCCAGCAGCCGCTCGCTCTCCCAGTCCGCGCGCCCCTTACCGGGCAGACCGCGATATTCGCGGCCGGGATAGCTGAAATCGAACCAGATGATGTCGATACGGCCGAAGCCTGTCAGAAGCTCGCGCACCTGTTCGCGCATATAGGCGGCGTAATTGGCGATGTTTCGCCCTGAATTCAGCGCCTCGGCATCGGGATGGTTGCGCAAGGGATGGTGGACATCGATCGGAAAGTCAGGATGGTGCCAGTCGAGCAGCGAATAGTAAAAACCGATCTTCAGCCCTTCGGCGCGAAACGCTTCGACCAGCGGCGTCAGCAAATCCTTGCCGCAGGGCGTGTTCGGCGCCTTGTAGTCGGTCACCTTGCTGTCCCAGAGGCAAAAGCCTTCATGATGCTTGGTCGTCACCACGACATATTTCATGCCGGCAAGCCGGGCGCGGCGCGCCCAGGTCTTGGGATCGTAGAGATCGGGATCGAAATTCTCGAAATAACGCTGGTAATGGTCGTCGCTCAGTTCTTCGCGGTTCTTCAACCACTCATGCCGCGCCCCCAGAGCGTAAAGGCCCCAATGGATGAACATGCCAAGGCGATCATGGCTGAACCAGGCGTGCTTGCCCGCACCCAACGTTTCAGGATTTTCCTGCTGGCGTTCCGAACTCGTCACAGGTTTCTCCTCCCTGTTTTCCGGCTCGACATCATATCGAACCGGTTCGGTAACTGATCATCTTGCTTGATCCCGTGTCTGTCAAGCTGAAATTCGGAAATTGCCTGGAAGCAGCCGAGCGCTTCGATTTTAGCCTACAGACCGGGATAAGTTGCGCAGGACATGAAAATCTGACAGAAAAAGGGCTTTAGAACCGGTTCGATAAATATGACGACCATACGAGATGTCGCGCGCCTGGCAGGGGTTTCGATCTCGACCGTCTCGCTCGCGCTCAACAGCCCGAAACGGGTCGGCGCCGAGACGCTCGACCGCATCCAGCAGGCGATCAAAGCGACCGGCTACCGTATCGATCCGGTGGCCCAGACGCTGGCGCGCGGGCGCAGCTCGCTCATCGGTTTCGTGTCCGCCAATCTCGGCAACATGTTCTTCGGCGATATCCGCCGCGAGATCGAGCACCAGGCGCTCGACCACGGCTATTTCGTGCTGATCGCCGACTCCTCCGGCAGGGCTGATCTCGAACGGGCGCTCCTGGAGCGGATGGAAGCCCAGAAGATCGCCGGCATTGCGCTGGCAACAAACGGCCACGGCGAGGAATACGCCGCTTTCCTGCGCGACTTCAAAACCCCGATCGTCATGTTCGACCAGAAGGTAGAAGGTGCAGAGCGCGATTTCGTCGGTTCCGACAATCCGCTGACGACGACCATCCTGACCGAGCACCTGCTGCAGCTCGGCCACCGGCGCATCGCCTTCATCTCCGGCCCGCGCGGCCTGCACACCGCCGACCAACGCCTGAAGGGCTTCATGGACACGATGGCGGCCGCCGGCGTCGATGTCGATCCGTCACTGGTCACCGAAGGCGGCTACACCAGGTCCGGCGGCCATACCCAGGCGATGCGGCTGCTCACCCGTCGCGACCGGCCGACCGCCATCATCGGCGCCAACAACATGATGGGGCTCGCAACGCTGCAGGTGATGCAGGAAATGGGTTTTCGCTGCCCTGAGGACGTATCGCTGGCGATGGTCGATGACGTGCCCTGGAGCAATGTGATCACGCCGCGCATCACCATGGTCGTACAGGATGCGCAGAAGCTCGGCGAACTGGCGGCGCAGCGGCTGCTGGCAAGAATATCAAGCTCCGAGGCGGCCGCTGAGCCGCCGCAGGATTTCATCCTGACGCCGAGATTCGTGCGGGGGGAATCGACCAGGCGGCTGTGAGGACTTCCCGCTTGCCATTGAAAGATCCGAGAATTTGTCATACATGTGTGATGAATCGTAAATTTCGGAGTGCCGCCGGCATCCGGATCAAGGCCGATGCGGGGTGAAGGCGTGGCTATGCAGGAGAAGGATCGCGGCAGGGGCTCGGGGTCGCTGGTCTCACGGGTCGGCGAAAGCCTTCGGCAAGCCATTTTGAGCGGCCAGTATGCCGCCGGCGACAAGCTTCCGAGCGAGCATGAACTCACCGAAACGCACAGCGTCAGCCGAACCGTGGTGCGCGAGGCCGTCGCCGCGCTGCGTTCCGATGGACTGGTGGAGGTGCGACAGGGTGCCGGGATTTTCGTGATCAGCCCCGACCTGGCAATGTCGGGCCGGAAGGTCGACAAGGCCCGCGTCGCTTCCGATCTCGAAGTGCTCGAAATCCGCACGCCCGTCGAAATCGAGGCGGCTGGGCTTGCCGCGCTCCGCCGTTCACCGGCGCAGGAGGAGGCGATCTTTGAATGCCACCGGAAAATCCTCCATTGCATCGAGGCCGACCAATCCATCCGAGAGGCGGACCTGGAACTCCACGTCGCCATCGCCGAGGCGACGAACAATCCGCTGTTCAAGCACTTCCTGGAATCCCAGGGCTCGGCGATCATCCCGCAGTCGAGGCTTGTCCCGGAAACCAGAACCGCCGAGCAGACCGCCTATCGCAAGCTCATCCACCGCGAACATGAAGCGATCATCGTCGCGATCTCCGACAGGGACGATCAGGCGGCGCGCAACGCCATGCGCGAGCATCTGGTCGGCAGCCAGGCGCGATATCGCAACCTGCTGAAGGATCTGCGCAGCTTTACAAGCTGAGGCCGGCGGGAAGCCCCGCTGCTCTTCAGGCATCACAAGGCCAATCCTCCATCCGGCCGCAGCAAGCGAATCTGCTGGCCGATTGCGTCGCTGCGTCTATTGTAGCGGATACCGCGCGGCCGCAATCGGCATGCGGCATGGACCGGCTGTCCCCTCATCTGCGGCTGAAAGCCAGTTGAAAGCTTCGGCGTCATAGGAAAGGGCAGCATCGTGGAGGAGACACGGGTCAAAGGTGGCGAGACGACGATGCGGGTAAACCACTAGGAGGAGTTTTCCATGCGTTCTTCACGCAGCCTTTTTCACACCGTCGCTATTTCCGCCCTCATAGCTGCGGCATCGCTGACCACCAGCGCCGCCCACGCGGCCGACAAGATCACCATCATGGTCGGCGGTTATGAAAAGCAGATCTACCTGCCCGCCAAGCTCGCCGAATCCCTCGGTTACTTCAAGGACGAGGGTCTCGACGTCGAGCTTCTGAACGAAGCGGCCGGCGTCGATGCCGAGAACCAGCTGCTGGCAGGTGCCGTCCAGGGCGTCGTTGGTTTCTACGATCACTGTGTGGACCTCCAGGCCAAGGGCAAGTTCGTCGAATCCATCGTCCAGTTCAGCCAGGCGCCTGGCGAGGTCGAGATGGTGTCGAGCAAGCATCCGGAGATCAAGTCGCCGGCCGACTTCAAGGGCAAGAGCCTCGGCGTCACCGGTCTCGGCTCCTCGACCAATTTCCTGACCCTTTACATGGCCTCCAAGGCCGGCCTGAAGCCCGGCGATGTCGTCACCATTCCCGTCGGCGCTGGCAGCACCTTCATCGCCGCCATGCAGCAGGATCAGATCCAGGCCGGCATGACGACGGAGCCGACGATCTCGCGCATGATCAAGACAGGAGAAGCGAGCGTTCTCGTCGATATGCGCACGGTCGAAGCGACCCGTCAGGCGCTCGGCGGCACCTATCCGGCCGCCTCGCTCTACATGGAAACGTCCTGGGTCGACGAACACAAGGAAGAGGCGCAGAAGCTCGCCAACGCCTTCGTTAAGACGCTGAAATACGTCAACACGCATTCGGCCGCCGAAATCGCCGACAAGATGCCGAAGGATTTCTACGTCGGCGACAAGGATGGCTACATCAAGGCTCTCGAAGAGAGCAAGGGCATGTTCACGCCGGATGGCGTCATGCCGGAAGACGGCCCGAAGACCGTGCTTGCCGTGCTCTCGGAGTTCTCCAAGAACGTCAAGGGTAAGCAGATCGACCTTTCCAAGACCTACACGACGGAATTCGCCAAGAACGTCAAGTAAGTCAGTCGCGCCGCTCCCGGCTCCCAAGCGGGAGCGGCTCTCTTCGCTCACGGGCATTGCGTGCGCGCCCTCAAGCACGCCTCAGGTATCACCATGCAACAGGACAACAAACAGGTCCCGGCGATCGAGCTGATCAATGTCAGCCGCCGCTTCGTCTCGCCGACCGGCAAGTCGCTCACGGCACTGCGCGATTTCAACATGACGGTTGCCCGCGGCGAGTTCGTCGCCGTTGTCGGCCCCACCGGATGCGGCAAATCGACGACGCTCAACCTCGTGACGGGCCTCGCACGCCCCTCCGCCGGCGAAGTCCGGCTGATGGGCGGACCGATCACCGGCATCGATCCGCGCGTCGGCTTCGCGTTCCAGACCGACGCACTCTTCCCCTGGAAGAACGTCATCGACAATGTCATGGCCGGGCCGCTGTTTCGCGGCAAGTCACACACAGAGGCGGAAAAGAGCGCCCGCGACTGGCTGGCGCGCGTCGGCCTGTCGAAATTCCTGCACCACTATCCCCATCAGCTCTCCGGCGGCATGCGCAAGCGCGTCTCGCTGGCACAGACCTTCATCAACGAACCTGAAATCCTGCTGATGGATGAACCCTTCTCGGCGCTCGACGTGCAGACCCGCACAGTCATGCATGAAGAACTCCTGAAGCTCTGGGCGGAGCGCAAAGCCTCGGTGGTATTCGTCACTCACGACCTCGAAGAGGCAGTAGCCCTTGCGGACAAGATCTATGTGCTGACCGCCGGCCCGGCCACCGTCAAATCGGTCTATACGATCGATCTTCCCCGGCCGCGCATCGTGTCGGAGATCCGCTACGAACAAAGCTTCATCGATTACTGCAAGACGATCTGGGAAGACCTGCGCGAAGAGGTCGAAACCAGCTACCGCCGCGCAAGCGAAGCGGCCTGAGGGAGGATATCATGGCACACATCACGCTCGAGGCCGGGTCGGCCGCTCTCTTTCGTCCGGGCACATCCGATGCCGAGATCGAAGCCACCGCATTGAAGGCGATGCGCCGGCGCAACACGCTGGTGCGCTTCTGGCAGATCGCCATCCTGGTCTTCGTGATCGGCATGTGGGAGCTCTCCTCGCGCATGCAGTGGATCGACCCGTTCTTCTATTCGAGCCCGAGCGGCGTTCTGCAGCGTCTCTATGAATGGGCAACCGAGGGCACGACCGAAGGGTCGCTCTGGTACAATCTGTGGGTCACGATGGAAGAGGCGCTGATCGGCTTCTTCGCCGGTTCGATCACCGGCGTCTTCGTCGGCATCGGCCTCGGCCGCAACCGCTTTCTGTCGGATATCTTCTCCGTCTACATCAAGGCGATCAATTCGATCCCCCGCGTGGTGCTTGCGCCGATCTTCATCATGATCATGGGCCTCGGCCTGCCGTCCAAGGTCGCGCTCGCCTTCATCATGGTGTTCTTCGTCGTCTTCGCCAACGCCTTCCAGGGCGTGCGTGAGGCCGACCGCAACATGATCGCCAATGCCCGCATCCTCGGCGCCTCTGACTGGCAGGTGACCCGCACGGTGGTCATTCCCTCGGCGATGAGCTGGATCTTCGCCAGCCTGCACGTCTCCTTCGGCTTTGCAATCATCGGCGCGATCGTCGGCGAATTCGTCGGCGCCCGCTTCGGCATCGGCCAGTTGATCTCGATCGCCAAGGGCACCTTCGACGCGGCCGGCATGTTCGCGGCGATCCTGCTGGTCATGGTCGTCACACTCGTTGCCGAATACATCATGACGCTGATCGAGAACCGCCTGGCGAAATGGCGGCCGCAGCAGCAGCTCGATACACAATAATCGGATCTGCTTCCTCCCAAGGCAGATCAAGGGAAGGCCGGGCGTGAAAGCCCGGCCTTCCTGCGTTTGATGGCAAGGCCAGCCCACCCCGTTTCGTCATGCTCGGCCTTGTGCCGAGCATCTGCCTCCGTTCGATAGGGCAGCAGATCCTCGGCACAAGGCCACTGCTGTCCGGTTTAAATTCGTCACCATTGGAGGCTCATCTGGTGGAGATGGTGTGGCGGAGTGGCGGTGGGTTGCAGCAGGCGGTCGATCCTGCGGCGGTGCATGAGATTGGCGCGCACCAG
>NZ_LYPL01000014.1 GCF_001662075.1 Rhizobium bangladeshense | reverse complement strand
GACTGGTACATGCAGGGCAAGATCCAGATCGACCCGATGATCACCCACACGATGCCGCTCGAAGACATCAACAAGGGCTTCGAGATGATGCACAAGGGTGAAAGCATCCGCGGCGTGGTGGTCTACTGATGGCTTCGACGACCTACACGGCCGACCTCAAGAGCGTCGATGAGCTCCTCGCGCGGGAGCTCTACGACCTCTTGAAAATGCGTGTCGATGTCTTCGTCGTTGAACAGAACTGTGCCTATTCGGAACTCGACGGCAAGGATATCGATGCCCTGCATCTAAGGCTGATGGAGAGCGGCGAACTCCTGGCTTCGGCGCGGATCCTGAAACCGCACGCGCCGCATGATCCGTCAAAGATCGGTCGCGTCGTCGTCTCGCCGGCCCATCGCGGCAAGCGGCTGGGCGATGCATTGATGAGCGAAGCGATCTCTGCTTGCGAACGACTTTATCCGGCAAACCCCATCGCCTTGTCGGCGCAGGCGCACCTGCGCCGATTCTACGAAGCCTGCGGTTTCGTCGTGGCATCGGAGGAATATCTGGAAGACGGCATTCCCCATATTGATATGGTTCGCCAGCCAGCCTTCCAGCCGGCAAGGTTATTGTCATGATCTATGTCGACGCCGATGCCTGCCCTGTGAAGCCAGAGATCCTGAAGGTCGCCGAACGTCTCGGCCTCGAAGTCACCTTCGTCGCCAATTCCGGCCTGCGCCCATCGCGCGATCCGATGGTTCACAACGTCATCGTCTCCAACGCCTTCGATGCCGCCGACAACTGGATCGCCGAGCACGCCGGTCCGGGCGACGTCGTCGTCACCGCCGACGTGCCGCTTGCCGTGCGCTGTGTCGCCACCGGCGCTTTCGTCAGCGGCCCGACGGGCCGTGTCTTCGACGAGACCAATATCGGCATGGCAAGTGCCATGCGCGATCTCGGCGCGCATTTGCGCGAAACCGGCGAAAGCAAGGGCTATAACGCCGCCTTCAGCCCGAAAGATCGCTCACGCTTCCTCGAAACCTTCGACCGCCTCTGCCGCCGCGCCAAGAGCCTTTCCGCCGAGGCTCGCAGGAAGCCCTGATCACACCCGCATGAAACGGGTGGCATGGCTGCCATGCGGATTTCTACCTTGAACACGGCCGTCCCCTTGCGCATATGGACGCTATCGCAGACGACTGCGGCATCCTCCAGGATGCAACCGTCGCGGGGACGGCCTCGCTCTTGAACAAGGAGAGTCGCATGGCCTGGTTTCTGCTTTTTCTCGCCGGTCTTTTCGAATGTGGTTGGGCGATCGGGCTTAAATACACCGATGGTTTCACGCGGACGATGCCGACCACATTAACTCTCATATCGATGGTGGTCAGCATTGTGCTGCTCGGCTTGGCGGTGAAGCACCTGCCGATCGGCACCGCCTATGCGGTCTGGACCGGCATTGGCACGGTCGGCACCGTGCTTCTCGGCATCTGGCTGCTTGGCGATGAGGCAAGTGTCTCCCGTCTTGCCTGTATCACGCTGATCGTCGGCGGCATTGCCGGTCTCAAGCTCACTGCCTAAAATAAACAAAACGCTGCGGGGCACCGCAATGCCCCGCAGCCTATCATCAGGCTAGCTTGCGGTTATCGACAGCAAAAGCGCCGGGACCGGAGAAGAACAGGTAGAGGAAGACGAAGCAGAACAGAATCGCAGCGTCGCCCTGGTTGACGGCCGGGAAGAAGCTGTTCGGGGCATGCGCCATGAAATAGGCGACGGCCATTTGGCCGGCCAGCAGGAAGGCGACGGGACGGGTCAGCAGGCCGACGAGAATGAGGATGCCACCGACGAGCTCGAGAAGAGCCGCAAAGAGCATCAGCGGCGGAAGCGGGCCAGACATCTGCGAAGCTGGAAAGCCGAAAAGCTTCATCGTGCCGTGTTCGATGAACAGCAGCGCGGTGATGATTCTGAGAGCGGCCAGCCCATAGGGGCGATAGGCGGAAAGACGCTCGAAAGTTGACATAAAACCTCTCCATTTAAAACAATGCAGCCGAGCGTTAGCTTGTCCCTCGCAAGGATTGAACACACGGATCGCTGACGGCCATTCACTTTTTCGACAGCGGGTAAAACACCCGGCCGTGCGCCTTTATTCGGTGAAAAATCTCAGAGCGGGATGTTGTCGTGTTTCTTCCAGGGATTGGCGAGATCCTTGTTGCGCAGCATCTTCAGGCCGCGTGCCAGCCGCCTTCGGGTCGAATGCGGCATAATCACCTCGTCGACATAACCGCGCTCGGCGGCAACGAAGGGGGACAGGAACCGGTCCTCGTACATTTTTGTATGGGCGGCGATCTTTCCCGGATCGGTAATATCCTTGCGGAAAATGATCTCAACCGCGCCCTTGGCGCCCATCACGGCGATCTGCGCCGTTGGCCAGGCATAGTTCAAGTCGCCGCGCAGATGTTTCGACGCCATCACATCATAAGCGCCGCCGAAAGCCTTGCGGGTTATGACAGTGAGTTTTGGCACCGTCGCCTCCGCATAGGCAAAGAGCAGCTTGGCGCCATGCTTGATGAGCCCGCCATATTCCTGTGCAGTGCCCGGCAGGAAGCCCGGCACGTCGACGAAGGTGACGATCGGGATGTTGAAGCAGTCACAGAAGCGCACGAAGCGGGCGGCCTTGCGCGAGGCGTCGCTGTCTAACACGCCGGCCAGCACCATCGGCTGGTTGGCGACGAAGCCGACGGTGGAACCTTCGACACGGCCGAAGCCGCAGACGATGTTTCCGGCAAAGCTCGCCTGGATCTCGAAGAAATCCCCCTCGTCCGCCACCTTTCGGATCAGTTCCTTGATGTCATAAGGCTTGTTGGCGCTCGCCGGCACCAGCGTGTCGAGCGAGGCGTCGGTCTCCGTCACCGACTGGTAACATTCGATCTCGGGTAGCGGCGCCGTGTTCGAAAGCGGCAGGAAATCGATCAGCCTGCGCACCTGTAAGAGCGTTTCGACATCATTGTCATAGGCGCCGTCGGCAATGGACGAGCGCGTCGTATGCACCTGCGCGCCGCCAAGCTCCTCAGCGGTTACCGTCTCGTTGGTGACGGTTTTCACCACATCGGGCCCGGTGACGAACATGTAGGAGGTGTCGCGCACCATGAAGATGAAATCGGTCATGGCAGGCGAATAGACGTCGCCGCCGGCACAGGGGCCCATGATCACCGAGATCTGCGGAATGACGCCCGAGGCGAGCACATTGCGCTGGAAGACTTCGGCATAACCGCCGAGGGCGGCGACACCTTCCTGAATGCGGGCGCCGCCCGCGTCATAGATGCCAATGATCGGCGCCCGGTTCTTCAGCGCCATGTCCTGCACCTTCATGATCTTCTCGGCATGCGCTTCCGAAAGCGAGCCGCCGAAGACGGTGAAGTCCTTGGCGAAGACGAAGACCGTGCGGCCATTGACCGTGCCCCAGCCGGTGACGACGCCGTCGCCGGCAATACGGCTTTTGTCCATGCCGAAATCGGTCGAGCGATGTTCGACGAACATGTCGAACTCCTCGAAGGAGCCTTCGTCGAGAAAGAGGTCGATGCGCTCACGCGCCGTCAGCTTGCCACGCTTATGCTGAGCCTCGATACGCGCCTTGCCGCCGCCAAGGCGGGCGATACCGCGGCGGCGTTCCAGTTCTTCGAGAATTTCCTTCATGCGATTTCCCTCAACGCCTGCGTGTTAGATATGCGCTAGAGCATGATGCCGAAAAGTGTGAGCGGTTTTCGAACGACATCATGCTCTAACTTTTTAATTTAAAGCAGGATTCAGATTTTAGACCGGCCAAGCCTAAAATCATCCTGTTCTAGCGGCTGCGTCCGCTGAGCGAGAAGACCGAGCGTATCCTGGCTGCCACATCCTCGGCGATGATTTCGTCGGCAAGCTTCGGGTCGGCGGCCATGCTGGTTACGTCGAAGGCGCTGACGGCGATCACCGACCCATCCTCCACCGAAGCCGCGTCGACGCTGATCTTGGCGACGTTGCGGTCCTTCTGGAAGCCGAGGCCTTTCTGGATGGATATCACGCGGATCGTCAGCACAACCCGCGGCAGCGCGGTATCACGCACGGTGGCCTTGATCGCGGCATTGACGCGGTCGTTGATGCCGGAGAGTAGTTGGGCCGGCATGTTCGGTCCGGAGAGAACGACGGCGCTGCGCACATCGTAGAGCTGCGGCGCAGGCTTCGGACCTAAAAGGCTGGCGCAGTCCGTTAGCGCAATACAGACGAGTACGGCCCGGCAAAAACTCGACCTCAGCCAATTCATGACAAAATCCCGCACCCACCCCGTTGGAGTCGCAGTTTCGTCATAATGCCCGGGAAGGCAATATGTTTCAGGCGCTTAGGGCGAAAAAAACATCCGCCGCCGCTTTGAACTCGACAAAGCGCTTGGCGCGGCGCTCCTCGGCTTCCTCGTCGCGCCCCCAATGCTCGATTGTCCAGTCCTCGTCGAGATGGGCAAGCGACCACACCTCTTCCACCGTCACTCGCCCCTCGGCAAAGGCGAGTGCCAGGATCGCCGAACCGGTCAGCGTCGTGATTGTATGGAGAGCGGCGAGCGCCATCGGGCTCTGATGCCGCGCCAGCGTGACGGCAAAGGCTGCGGTCGCCTCGCGCGGCTGCTCGTGGTGCATCACCCCCTCAATGAGGATGAAGCGGGCGCCTAGATCATTGGCCGCCCAATCGATTACCGGATCCCAGCGCTCCCTCTGACGCTCGACCAGCAGTTCGGGTCCGTCGGCGCGGTAGCAGAGGAGGTCGCTCGAGGAAAAGCGCAGGATGTCTTCGAAGATCGCCTGCGCATTGGTGGCCACGCCGTCGAGCGCTGTGTTGACGAGCCGCGTCACCGGCATGGTCACGGGATCGATCTCCTGGCCTTGGGCCTGCCATTCGGCGGTGACAAGCTGCGCGAGCGCTTCGGTCGGCACGGCGAGAACCTGCCGCGCCGGCGTGCGGACCATCTTGCCGTCGAGCGTGATCGCAAAACCGCCCTCGTGTTCGGCAACGGCGACCTCGGCATAGAAGCGCTTCGGCAGCGGCTTCTTCATCTGGATCTGGGCCCGGCGGATGGGATCGGGATGGCTCAGGCCTTCGGAAAGATCGTTCAGCAGATCGCGCATGGGCTCACCTCAGGAAAAATGGCGCAATATCTCGTTGGGATGATAGGCGATCGCATCGGCGCCATTGGCGATCAGCTCATCCACGCTGGCATAGCCCCAGGCAACGCCGATCGCCTTGGCGCCGGCGGCCTTTGCCATCTGCATATCGTAAACCGCATCGCCAATGACAATGGCATCACGCGCATTCATGCCGGTTTCGTCACAGCATTCCGTCACCATGGCCGGATGCGGCTTTGACGGGCAATCGTCGGCGGTGCGGGCAACGACAAAATGCCGGTCGAAACCATGCGTCTCCATCACGAGGTTGAGCCCACGCCGGGATTTGCCGGTCACCGCCCCGATCAGCAGGTTCTCGCGGCCGCTGATCGCGTCGATCATCTCGCGAATGCCGGGAAACAGCGGCTCCCTGTAATCGAGATCCTGGCGCACGACGGTAAACAGCGATTTATAATGCGCCGTCATGTCGATATCTTGCTGTTCGACATGCGGCCTACCCTGCATGCGAGCAATCGCGATATCGAGCGACAGGCCGATTATGGCCTTGGTGTCCTCAAACCGCGGTTCCGGCTTGCCAAATTTATCGAAAGTCCGGCGCATGGTTTCGTGGATCAGCCCGGCACTGTCGACCAGGGTGCCGTCGCAATCGAAAAGCGCAAGTTTCATGCATCATCATCCAGGATAGGAGCCGAGTTTTCATCAAAGCCGAGCAGGTTCCAGCTCTGCACCATATGCGGCGGCAAAGGCGCGGTCACGCGCAGCCGTCCGCCCGAGGGATGCGGGATATCGATATGGCGGGCGTGCAGATGCAGACGTTTCTGAACGCCGCCTGGAAAATCCCAGTTCGGATCATCGTCGAAATATTTGGGATCGCCGATGATCGGATGGCCGATATGGAGAGCATGAACACGGAGCTGGTGCGTGCGCCCCGTATAGGGCTCCATCTCCAGCCATGCGAGACGCTGGGCTGCCGTCTCGACGACGCGGTAGTAGGAGACGGCATGGTCGGCCCCGTCCTCGCCGTGTTTGGCGATTCGCATCCGGTCGCCGTCGGCGGTCGGCTCCTTGACGAGCCAGGTCGAAATCTTGTCCTCGTGCTTGCGCGGCACGCCCTTGACCAGTGACCAGTAGGTCTTCTTCGTGTCGCGCTCGCGGAAGGCCGCCGTAAGCTTCTGGGCGGCGCCGCGGGTGCGGGCGATGACGAGAACACCTGACGTGTCCCGATCGAGGCGGTGGACGAGCCGCGGCTTCTCACCTTTGGGGCTGATCCAGGCTTCGAGCATCTGATCGATATGCCGCGCGACGCCGGAGCCGCCCTGCACCGCCAAACCGGGCGGCTTGTTGAGGACGATGACCTTTTCGTCCTCATGCAGCACCATGCGCGACAGGAGTTCGAAATCGCTGGAATGTTTCAGATCCTTGCCGGCAATCGGTCCGGACTTCAGCTTCGCATCGACATCGAGCGGCGGCACGCGCACCGTCTGACCGGGCTGCACGCGCGCATCGGACTTGACGCGTCCGCCGTCGACGCGCACCTGGCCGGAGCGCAGCAGCTTCTGCAGCGGACCGAAGCCGAGCCCGGGAAAATGCACCTTGAACCAGCGATCGAGCCGCATGCCGGCTTCGTCGGGTTCAACCTTGATATGTTCTATGCCAGCCATAGTCGATCTTTCGGAAATTGCCGCACGGGCCGAGCCGGCGTTCTTGCCGCAGCCTTTAGAGCATTTTCATCGAAAACGGAAACCGGAATCAAACCAAAGCACGCATGATGGCGAGGCCGGCGAACACCGCCGCCATAGAAAGACCGACGCTGGCTGCTATGTAGACGCCGCCGGCGACGGTATTGCCGCCCTCAAACAGAGAGATGGCGTCGAGCGAAAAGGCCGAGAACGTGGTGAAGCCGCCGAGGAAGCCGGTGATGAGCAGCAGCCGCAATTCCATCGAGGCGTTGAACCTTCGCGCGAGCAATTCGGCGAAGACACCGATGACAAAGCAGCCGACGACATTGACAGCGAGAGTCCCCCAGGGAAAGGCCGGGCCCATGAGCCTCAGCGCCCATTTGCCGACGTAATATCTGAGAACGGAACCAATGGCGCCGCCGACGGCGACGAGGAGAGCCTGGATCATGGGCGGATATCCGAGTTTGAGAGCGCAACTGATCGTGACGGAATAAATTCTTTAATTCAGTAAAATGCCGCCGGTTTTCTTATGCCGGCGCCAAGAACCTGTCGATACTGTGCCGGCATGACCCAGCTCCTGTCCATTTCGGCAAGCACAGCCGCCATTGCCTTAGAAACGCTGAGAATACCGCAGCGTGTTGCCACGAGCACCGCCGCGCGCGACTCGCGCCGTCTCGCCGACCGGCAATTGAAGGCCGAAGGCACTGAGGGTCTCGACGATCCCGCCAGCATCATCCAATCGACCGAAGTGGCGCTCGACCTGATGGAGAGGGGTAATCGCCAGCCCCAGGCAGGCCTCAAGCAGGCACTGCAATCCTACGAGGACGTCTGAGGCAATCCCCTTTCCAGCGAAAAGCCCGCCTCGCGGGCTTTTCTGCGTCAACCCTTACTCACTTGCCTTGTGCCGAAAGTACTTGCAGCACCAGGTCAACCTTCCCGGCCTTTTCGAAGGTCAGCGTCACCGGCACCGTCTCGCCCTGCCGGAATGGCGTCTTTACCTTCTGGAACATCAAATGCAGGTTGCCGGGCTCGAGCTTGATCGTTTCGCCCGCGGCAATGACGATGCCGTCCTTCAGCTGGCGCATCCGCATGACATTGTCCTTGGTCACCATCTCATGGATCTGAACCTCGCCTGATGCAGGCGACGACACCGATACCAGGCGATCATCCATCCTGCCGTCGTTCTTCACTGTGAAAAAACCACCGCCGACCGGTTGGCCGGGCAGCATTGCCTTGGCGAAGGCGCCCGAGATTTCGAGATCGCCGGCCTTGACTGGTTCGCCCGCCGGCGCGGCAGCCGTCATACCGGTCATATCCATGCCGGCCATGTCGTCGTGGTCATGCTCGTGGCCGTCGCCCGCAACGATCTTCAGGAGCGGCGCGGGGCTTTTGAGGTCATGCGCGTCTCCGCCTCCCCCAGCCACCTGATCCCAAGCCTGGACCGCGTCGCCGCACATCTGCGTCACCGGAAAGGCGAGCAAGATGCCGGCCTCGACGCCGGAAACCTTACCCTGGATGACGAAGGTATCGTAGAAATCGTCTGAGAGATTGCCGTTCTTCCAGCGTATCTCGATCGCGCCCGCCTTCACCTTGTCGCCGTGGTTGTCGTAGGTCTTCTGGTAATCGCCTTTGACCACATCGAGCTCCCAGCCCGCTTTCGGCTGCGGCTTGGCGAAGACGAAGCCTTCCGGCAGCTTGACCCGCACTTCCGTTGTCGCCTTGCCGTCGCAGCCATGCGGCACCTGCAGCGTCGCGAGAATGGTGCTTTCCTGTGCTGCCTGCTTGTCGAGGAAGCTCACATGCGCCTCGGCGCCGGCCACGGCGGTGGCCGAAAGAAGCGCGGCGAGTGCCAAAGTCTTGATAGTTTGCGTGTTGATCGGTTTCATCGAAATATCTCCTCGCCGGCCGCGGCACGTCTCGCAGGCGGACCGGCATGTTGCATTAGGATTGCGGAGGAAGATCAGACGGAGATCGGAGGCGCGCGGGAATTCGGCCGGCTGACGGCGCCCACCCCGGCGATCGCCGCGGTTTCGATCGGTGAATTGGTCAGCGAGACGAGCTTGTGCTCGAGCCAGGAACCCGCATCCGGCGTCGGCAGGATCACCGAGGCCGACAGCCGGCAGGCTTCGCAATTCGGCTTGAAGGCGACGGTCTTGCCGTCGGCCTCCTTCACGGTGACGCAGAGCGAGGCAAAGGTGCCATCTGGCAGCATATAGGCCGCGGCATCATAACCATCGGAAGCGACAGCCTGCGGCGCTTGATGGGCAAATCCGAGCAAAAGCAGACTGAAGGCGCAAAGCATGCGCAGGAAGAGCGTCGCTTTCAGTCCAGTCCGCCGCATGAGATCCCCTTCAACAGCATGTCGCGATAGCCGTTTTCCCTGTCGAATGCAAAAGCAGATTTGCCGCAGATAGCGGCCTGCCGTGAATATGGCGACAAAAATTTGTCAGGTCACGACATTTGGCCTTGCCAAGCGCTGCGCCCGCCGGATAATTGCGGCCAACCCTGTTGGGAGAATCCGGTGCTTCTACCACCGGTGCCGAAGGAGCAACCGCCCCGGAAACTCTCAGGCCAAAGGACCAGCAAGGGGGCAGACGGAACTCTGGAGAGAAGCGTTCGCGAAACGCTCGCCGAAGGGATAACAATCTCAGGCAAAGGGACAGAGGGGGCTCAGGAGAGAGGCGCAGTCGCGCCTTCAGATTTGAGCCCGCGCCTTGGCAACAAGGCGCAAACCCCGGAGGCGTCGTTTGGACGATACTGCTGCCCTGAAGAAAACCCCGCTGCATGCCCTGCATCTTTCGCTCGGCGCCCGCATGGTGCCGTTTGCGGGTTACGACATGCCGGTGCAATATCCCGCGGGCGTCATGAAGGAACATCTTCATACCCGCACCGAGGCCGGCCTGTTCGACGTCTCCCATATGGGCCAGGTCATCGTGAAGGCGAAATCGGGAAGTTATGAGGATGCGGCGCTGGCGCTCGAAAGCCTGGTGCCCGTGGATATCCTCGGTCTCGCCGAGGGCCGCCAGCGCTACGGCTTCTTCACCGACGATACCGGCGGCATTCTCGACGATTTGATGATCACTCATCTTGACGACCACCTTTTCGTCGTCGTCAACGCGTCCTGCAAGGAGGCCGATCTCGCCCATCTGCAGGCCCATATCGGCGACCAGTGCGATATCACCCTTTTGAATCGCGCGCTGATTGCGCTGCAGGGACCACGCGCGGTCGAGGTTCTCGCCGAACTCTGGGCCGACGTCGCGGCGATGAAATTCATGGACGTGCGCCACTGCCGCCTGCACGACGTTTCCTGTCTGGTCTCGCGCTCCGGCTATAGCGGCGAGGACGGCTTCGAAATCTCGATTCCATCGGACAAGGCCGTGGATGTCACCATGCGCTTGCTCGAACATCCCGACGTCCAGGCGATCGGCCTCGGCGCCCGTGACTCCCTGCGCCTCGAAGCGGGGCTCTGCCTCTATGGCAACGATATCGACACCAGCACCTCGCCGGTCGAGGCAGCCCTGGAATGGGCCATACAGAAGGCGCGGCGCGGCAATGGTGCGCGCGCCGGCGGCTTCCCCGGCTCCGGCCGCATCCTCTCCGAACTCGAAAACGGCGCCGCCCGCCGCCGCGTCGGCCTGAAGCCGGAAGGCAAGGCGCCGGTGCGCGGTCATGCCAAGCTTTACGCCGATGCCGAGGGCAAGACCGAAATCGGCGAAGTCACATCAGGCGGCTTCGGCCCCAGCGTCGAAGGTCCCGTCGCGATGGGCTATCTGCCGGTCTCCCATGCGGTGGTAGGCACCCAGGTCTATGCCGAACTGCGCGGCAAGTTCCTGCCCGTCACAGTCGCCGCCTTGCCCTTCGTTACGCCGACCTACAAACGCTGAAACCCCGTTTCCGAAAGGATTTTTCCATGCTGAAATTCACCGCTGAACATGAATGGCTCGAGTTCGACGGCGATGTCGCAACCGTTGGCATCACCACCTATGCCGTCGAACAGCTGGGCGATCTCGTCTTCGTCGAACTGCCCGAAGTCGGCAAGAGCTTTGCGAAGAACGACGATGCCGCAACGGTCGAATCCGTTAAGGCAGCCTCGGAGGTCTATTGTCCGCTCGACGGTGAGATCACCGCTGTCAACGACGCAATCGTTGCCGATCCCTCGCTCATCAACTCCGATCCTCAAGGCGCCGGCTGGTTCTTCAAGCTGAAGCTCAAAAACCCCTCCGATGCCGACGGCCTGCTCGACGAGGCCGCCTACAAGGAGCTCACCGCGTAATGACGACGCCGACCGAATTCCAGTTCACCGACTATCAGCCCTACGATTTCGCAAATCGCCGTCACATCGGCCCGTCGCCGACTGAAATGGCGGAGATGCTGAAGGTGATCGGCTATAACAGCCTAGATGGGCTGATCGACGCGACACTACCGCCCTCGATCCGTCAGAAGGCGCCGCTCGTCTGGGGCGCGCCGATGACCGAGCGCGAGGCGCTCGACAAGCTGCGCGAGACCGCCAACAAGAACAAGGTGCTCGTGTCGCTGATCGGCCAGGGCTATTACGGCACGATCACGCCGCCGGTGATCCAGCGCAATATCCTGGAAAATCCCGCCTGGTATACGGCCTATACTCCTTACCAGCCCGAGATCAGCCAGGGCCGCCTCGAAGCGCTCCTGAACTACCAGACGATGGTCTGTGATCTAACCGGCCTCGATGTCGCCAACGCTTCGCTGCTCGACGAGGCGACCGCCGCCGCCGAAGGCATGGCGATGGCCGAGCGCGTGTCGAAATCCAAGGCGAAAGCCTTCTTCGTCGATGCCGACTGCCACCCGCAGACCATCGCCCTCATCCGCACCCGTGCGGAGCCGCTTGGCTGGCAGGTCATCGTCGGCAATCCCTTCACCGATCTCGATCCCGTCGACGTCTTCGGCGCGATCTTCCAATATCCGGGCACACTCGGCCACGTGCATGATTTCACCGGCCTCATCGCACGCTTGCATCAGACCGGCGCCATCGCCGTCGTCGCCGCCGATATCCTGGCGCTGACGCTTTTGAAGTCGCCCGGCGAAATGGGCGCCGACATTGCCGTCGGCTCCTCGCAGCGCTTCGGCGTTCCCGTCGGCTACGGCGGTCCGCATGCGGCCTATATGGCGGTCAAGGATGCCATCAAGCGCTCCATGCCGGGTCGTCTCGTCGGCGTGTCCGTCGACGCCCGCGGCAACCGCGCCTACCGCCTATCGCTGCAGACCCGCGAACAGCATATCCGCCGTGAGAAGGCGACGTCGAACATCTGCACCGCCCAGGTGCTGCTTGCCGTCATGGCCTCGATGTATACGGTCTTTCACGGACCCGATGGCATCAAGGCGATCGCCCAGCAGGTGCACCAGAAGGCCGTGCTGATGGCAAAGGGCCTGGAAAAGCTCGGCTATAAGGTTGAACCGGAAAGCTTCTTCGACACGATCACCGTCGATGTCGGCCACATGCAGGGCCTCATCCTGCGCGCCGCCGTCGCCGAAGGCGTCAATTTGCGCAAGGTCGGCGAGACGAAGATCGGCATGAGCCTCGACGAGCGCACCCGGCCTGCGACCCTCGAAGCCGTCTGGCGCGCCTTCGGCGGCAATTTCACCATTGCCGATTTCGAGCCGTCCTACCGCCTGCCGAAGGGCCTGCTCCGGACCAGCGATTATCTCACCCACCCGATCTTCCACATGAACCGGGCCGAGAGCGAGATGACGCGCTATATCCGCCGGCTCTCCGACCGGGATCTCGCTCTCGACCGCGCCATGATCCCGCTCGGCTCCTGCACGATGAAGCTCAATGCGACGGCGGAAATGCTGCCAATCACCTGGCCGGAATTTTCCGATATCCATCCCTTCGTGCCGGCCGACCAGGCGCTCGGCTATCGCGAGATGCTCGACGACCTGACGGAAAAGCTCTGCGCCGTCACCGGCTACGACGCCTTCTCGATGCAGCCGAATTCTGGCGCTCAAGGCGAATATGCCGGCCTGCTGACGATCCGCAACTACCACATCGTCAATGGCGAGGCTCATCGCGACGTCTGCCTGATCCCGACCTCGGCGCACGGCACCAACCCGGCCTCGGCCCAGATGGTCGGCATGAAGGTGGTCGTCGTCAAGGTTCGTGAGAATGGCGACATCGACATGGAGGATTTCCGCGCCAAGGCTGAGGAGCATGCGGCAAACCTTTCCTGCTGCATGATCACATATCCCTCGACGCACGGCGTCTTCGAGGAGACGGTGAGGGAAATCTGCGATCTCGTGCATCAGCACGGCGGCCAGGTCTATCTCGACGGCGCCAACATGAACGCCATGGTTGGCTTGTCCCGCCCCGGCGACATCGGCTCCGACGTGTCCCATCTCAACCTGCACAAGACCTTCTGTATCCCGCATGGCGGCGGCGGCCCCGGCATGGGCCCGATCGGCGTCAAGGCGCATCTGGCGCCCCACCTGCCCGGCCATCCCGAGACCGACGGCCGTCCGGGCGCGGTTTCGGCCGCCGCCTTCGGCTCGGCTTCGATCCTGCCGATCTCCTGGAGCTATTGCCTGATGATGGGCGGCGAAGGCCTGACGCAGGCGACCAAGGTGGCGATCCTCAACGCCAACTACATCGCCGCCCGGCTGAAGGGCGCCTATGACGTGCTTTACAAGTCGAAGACCGGCCGTGTGGCGCATGAATGCATCATCGACACGCGGCCGCTGGTCGATAGCGCCGGCGTGACAGTCGACGATGTCGCCAAGCGGCTGATCGACTGCGGCTTCCATGCGCCGACCATGAGCTGGCCGGTCGCGGGTACGCTGATGATCGAACCGACGGAAAGCGAGACCAAGGCCGAGCTCGACCGTTTCTGCGAAGCAATGCTGGCGATCCGTGAGGAAGCCCGCGCCATCGAAGAAGGCCGCATGGACAAGGCCAACAACCCGCTGAAGAACGCCCCGCACACGGTGGAAGACCTCGTCGGCGAATGGGACCGGCCCTATAGCCGCGAACAGGCCTGCTTCCCGCCCGGCGCCTTCCGCGTCGACAAATACTGGTCCCCGGTCAACCGGGTGGACAACGTCTACGGCGACCGCAACCTAATCTGCACCTGCCCGCCGGTCGAAAGCTACGCCGAGGCGGCGGAATAACGTAAACGCGGCAAGCCCCTCTCACCGTTGAGAGGGGCCGCCTGCGCGTCGCGCCTTTCATGCACGGTACGAACCCCAACAACGGCCGTTTCTAGGCATAGGGTTCAAATTTAACCTTTCTTAGCAAGTCTCTGTTAGCAATTCGAAATAGGCGGTTTCCAGTCATCATGGATGTTGCCGCTGATCTCTGTTTTGCGTGCGGGTTCTTATGCGTCCATCGGCTGTGCCAGCAATTCTCCTCGCCACCCTGATCCTCTCGGGATGCGCCGCCAGTTCCGGCGCCGAAGATGTGCTCACCCCTGTGGCTTCGACGGAAACCACCAATGCGATCACGAAGACGAGCGGCCCGATCCCGGCTGCTGCTGTGGGTGATGCTGCCCCGCAGGCAAGCCCGCAGCAGCAGGCGCTGAGCTGGACAGGGCCGGTTCCGCAGCCGCAAGCGTTGGTGCCCGCGGAAAGGCCGGTTGGCATGCCGATGCCGACGGAAAGACCTGTTGCGATGCTCATGCCCGACAACCCGGCAATCGATCCCGGCATCGGCACGAAATCACCGTCGCGCGGGCGAATTTACAGCCACCGTTTCCGCGACGCCAAGCCGATCAACTTCGGCAGAACCTCACCGAGAAATCTGGCCGTGCACGGCGTCGACGTATCGCGCTGGCAGGGCGAGATCGACTGGGAGACACTGCGAAAGCAAGGCGCGAACTTCGTATATATAAAGGCGACGGACGGCGGCGATCACCTCGACCCGATGTTCAGGAAGAACTGGCGCCGCGCCAGGGAAGCCGGCCTGAAACACGGCGCCTATCACTTCTTCTACTGGTGCCGCACAGCCGGCGAACAGGCCGACTGGTTCATCCGCAACGTACCGAGAGAAGCAAATGCGCTTCCGCCCGTCATCGACGTCGAATGGAACGGCGAATCGAGCTGCAAGCGGCGCATTTCGCCTGCCCGCGTCCGGGAAAAGATGCAGGTGTTCATGGACAAGCTGGAGCGTCATTACGGCCAACGCCCGATCATTTACACGGCGCCGGATTTCTACCGCGACAATTTGAAGGGCCAGATGCTCGACTATCCCTTCTGGCTGCGCTCGGTGGCGGCCCACCCCTCCAAGGTCTATCCGGGCCGCAAATGGGTCTTCTGGCAATATTCCGGTTCGGGTCTTTCCGACGGCGTCGATGGCAAGATCGACCTCAACGTCTTCAACGGCAACGAAAGCGATTGGCACGACTGGGTGGCATCGCGGTAGCGATGATCCCGTGCCAATCCGGAACAAGCGGTACGCGGAACGCCCCCCCATAGGTCTTTGCTAACTTAATGCCTTCAGCATTCCCTAAATGCTGGCGGGTAAAAGGGATCATCCAGTTCCGGGGAACAACTGATGAGCATTTCGGGCATCACGAGCACTGCTCTTTCGGGCATGCGGGCACAGACAACGCGGATCGGCGCGATCGCCAACAATGTCGCCAACAGCAGCACATCAGGTTACGCCATGCTAATCACCAGCCTCACCACTGTCGCATCAGGCGGCGTTCAGGCAACCGTCAACCCGACCGCGTCGGATGCCGATCCGGCCACCGAACTGACCGATCTCATCGAAGCCGAACAGGCCTATAAGGCAAACGCCGTGGTCTTCGAGACCGGCGCGGATATGTGGGAAATGCTGATGAGCATTAAGCGCGACTGAGCGCGATTCTCAATTAGTCGCGCTGTTATAATTCTACTTGGATCGGACCTACGTCGATCTGCCAACTGCCTCGGCCGTCGCGAAATCAGCCGCTCTGCTGGCAGAATTGCCCTGCAGGCGCTCATACATCATCTCAGGAAAGCATTCCGCTTGCGCCGCATTACCTTATCAATTCTTCTGAATTTCGCCCTGATAACCAGTGCTGACGCTAGCGAAGACCTTTCCGGTGTTTGGCGTGACCTGTTCACACCTGTCGAATTGCCGTGGTGACAGGCAAAGACTTTGATGCAACAGGATTACGCGACCTTGGACGTGACATCAGGACGGTGGCCCCGGTGACCGCTCCTGGGGTCCCCTTTCCACTTCTGTATGGGTACAAAATGGCTGAACAGCGTTCCCGGAGCTCGTTTCGTCATCGTGGAAACCGAGTATCCACCCGATCATGGCAAATCAAGACGTTCGTGCGAGCTCAAACTCGCTCAGGGAGCAAAGCCGATCTCGGCGGACGAGGAAATCCACCTGAGGACGGCATTTCTCGCCGAGCGAGAAGAACTCCTCGACGCTAGGCGCTATGAGCGGTGGAATCCCGACCCGATATTTTCCACCAACCTGGGCATTCGGTTAGCCGAGAAAAATCCTTCCGGCTGCCGCGTCGTCTCTATCATGCAAATCGAGACACGATCCCAATCACCATCATTTTTCGCGACAGGCACCGCCGAACAAGACGCAGCCTGTGGTGCAGCGCCTCGTTTTGCTCATCCATAAAACAGAAAACCGCGATCTCAACGGAGCCAAACCGGCTTCATCAGGAACGGTTAGCGGCTAATTTCGGCGTGTGTGGGCGGTATCAGGAATGCGCCGGTTCACTCTGCCGCTGTGCGGCAAGCGCCGCGAGATCGGCGGGCTTCAATTCGACGGATTCGCCGCAGCCGCAGGCGGACGTCTGGTTCGGGTTGGTGAAGGTGAAGCCTGAGCGCAGCGTCGTCTGCTCGAAACCCATTTCGGTGCCGAGAAGATAGAGCACGGCTGACGGTTCGACCCAGACCTTGGCGCCGTCGCGCTCGATCAGATCGTCCTTGGCATTCGGCTCGGTCACCAGGTCGATGGTATATTCCATGCCTGCGCAGCCGCCCTTCTTGATTCCGACGCGGACACCTTTGGCCTCCGGCCCGGAATTCTCGACGATCGCCTTGACGCGGGCCGCAGCCCCGTCCGTCATGCTCATCACTGCAAAGCCCATCGGCTTCATCTCCTTCCACAACCGGGGTCAAGATCCGGTGCTTCGTGAATCAAATGTAGTCGCCCGAGGTAAACGGATCAATACCGCGCGCGGTACTGGGTACTAGCGCAGCTCAGTACCAGCCGACCGCGACCTGCGCCTCTTCCGACATGCGGTCCGGCGTCCACGGCGGATCGAAAGTCATTTCGACCTCGACGCCGGACACGCCTTCGACGGCGCCGACGGCGTTTTCCACCCAGCCCGGCATCTCACCGGCGACCGGGCAGCCGGGCGCGGTCAGGGTCATCATGATCTTCACCATCCGGTCGTCCTCGATGTCGATCTTGTAGATCAGACCGAGTTCGAAGATGTCGGCGGGAATTTCCGGGTCGTAGACGGTTTTCAGCGCGCTGATGACGTCGTCGCTCAGCCGGGCCAGTTCATCGGCCGGGATGCTGGAATGCACGATGCCTTCGCGCACGTCGATCTTCTGTTCGCTTTCGTCCAGGCTCATCACGGACACTCCTCAAGCAAAGAACTTGCGCGCATATTCCAGCGCATCGGCCAGGGCATCGACCTCGGCGCGGGTATTGTACATGCCGAAGGATGCACGGCATGTGGCGGTGACGCCGAAGCGTTTCAAGAGCGGCATGGCGCAATGCGTGCCGGCCCGCACCGCAATGCCCTGCCGGTCGATCACCATCGAGACGTCGTGGGCGTGGATGCCGGCAAGCTCGAAGGAAAAGATACTGCCCTTATCGGGCGCCGTGCCGAACACACGCAGCGAATTGATCGATTTCAGCCGCTGGACCGCGTAAGCGGCAAGATCGGCCTCATGGCGGGCGATCGCCTCGCGGCCGACCTTCTCCATATAGTCGAGAGCATAACCGAGACCGATCGCCTGGACGATCGGCGGCGTACCGGCTTCGAAGCGATGCGGCGGATCGTTGTAGGTGACCGCATCCTCGGCAACCTCGAAGATCATCTCGCCGCCGCCCTGGAAGGGGCGCATCTCGAAAAGCCGCTCCTTCTTGCCGTAGAGCACGCCGATGCCCGACGGTCCGTAGAGCTTGTGGCCAGTCATGACGTACCAGTCGCAATCGATATCCTGAACGTCGACCGGGAGATGCACGGCCCCCTGGCTGCCGTCGATCAGGACCGGAATGCCGCGTTCATGCGCGATGCGGCAGACCTCCTTGACCGGAACGATCGTGCCGAGCGCATTCGACATATGGGTGATGGCGACGAGCTTGGTGCGCTCCGTCAGGCTCTTTTCGAAATCCTCGATATGGAAGGCGCCTTCGTCGTCGACCGGCACCCAGACCAGTTTGGCGCCCTGCCGCTCGCGAATGAAATGCCAGGGCACGATGTTGGAGTGATGCTCCATGATCGTCAGAACGATCTCGTCATCTTCGCCGAGCTTGGGCATGCCCCAGCCATAGGCGACGGTGTTGATCGCTTCGGTCGAATTCTTGGTGAAGACGATGTCGTTGACCGAAGGGGCGTTGAGGAAACGGCGGACCTTTTCGCGCGCCCCCTCATAGGCATCGGTCGCGGCATTGGAGAGATAATGCAGACCCCGATGCACATTGGCATATTCGTGGCTGTACGCATGCGAGATCGCGTCGATCACCGACTGCGGCTTCTGGGCCGAGGCGCCGTTGTCGAGATAGACCAGCGGCTTGCCGTGCACCTTCTCCGCCAGGATCGGAAAATCCCGGCGGATGGCTTCGACGTCGTATTGCGTGGCCGGCACGATCTTGTCCATGGCTATATCCGATCAGGCGTGCTTTTCGAGCCAGGCCGAAATCACGCCTTCCAGCGCCTCGACCAGGGCCTCGTCTTCCAGTTCCTCGACGATCTCGGCGACGAAGGCGTTGACGAGCATTGCCCGCGCCTTGTTCTCCGGAATGCCGCGCGCCATCATGTAATAGAGATGATTGGCGTCGATATCGGTCACCGTCGCGCCATGGCCGCACTGGACGTCGTCGGCGAAGATCTCGAGCTCCGGCTTGACCGAGAATTCGGCGTCGTCGGACATCAAGAGCGTGTTGCACGCCATTTTGGCGTCGGTCTTCTGCGCATCGGGCGCCACCCGAATCATGCCCTGGAAGACACCCTTGGCGCGGTCGAAGACGACATTGCGGATCACCTCGGTCGAGCCGGTATGCGGCACGTCGTGGCCGAGCACCATCGTCACGTCGGTATGGCTTTCGGCTCCGAGCAGATTGATGCCGCGCAGCGTCAGATCGGCGCCCTCGCCCGTTACCTTGATATGCAGCTCCTGGCGCACCAGCTTGCCGCCGGCATTGATGACGAACAGGCGAAGCTTGGCATCGGCGCCGAGATCGACGCGGATCTGTCCCAGATGCGTATCGTCGGCACCCTGCTGCTGCAGGATGATCCATGTTAGCTCCGTGCCTTTGCCGACGGTGATGTCACTGACATGGGACACGAAGGCAGCATCGCCCGTCACCGCACGGTGACGCTCGATAACAGTTGCCTTGACGCCGGCGCCGAAGGTAACGGGAAGGCGCGTATGGGTCTGCCCGCCAGCATGGATGAACTGGATCTCGAGCGGATTTTCAAGCTCGGTATCATCGGGCACGTCAACCACATAGCCGTCGCGCACGAAGCTGCCATTGATGCGGCCGACCGCATCGTCGCTGCCGATCGCATCAAGCCCGCCTGCAGCCGAGCCGTCACGCAGACGTTCGCTGTAGGCTGACACACCAAGGCCCTCTGCGACCGCCTTCTGATTGGCATGGCCCTGGATCACCGCCAGCACCCTGGAACCCGCGACGAGCGGCTCAAGCGGGTCGGAGCCGGCGTCGCCTGCCTGCGGCGGCAAGCCGCGCAGCAAGTTTTTGAAGTCGGTGTAATGCCAGGCTTCGATGCGGCGCGTCGGCAGGCCGGCCTTCTTCAGGTCATCGAGAAGCCGGTCGCGCAGCGCCGTCACCATGCCGTTGCCCGGCAACTCGCCGATCTGCTGGTTGAAGGCGTCGATCAGCGCCGTTTCGGCCGCGGTCAGGCGACTCGTCGTCTGCATGTTCATGGAGGTCGTCCTTTCCACCCGAACTCAGGCCGCCGCGCCGATGATATCGGCATAGCCGTTGGCTTCGAGCTCATGCGCCAGCGTCTTGTCGCCCGACTTGATCACCTGGCCCTTGTAGAGCACGTGAACCGTATCAGGCACGATATAGTCGAGCAGGCGCTGATAGTGGGTGATGACGACGACAGCGCGATCGGGCGAACGCAACGCATTGACGCCGTCGGCGACGATCTTCAGCGCGTCGATGTCAAGGCCCGAGTCGGTTTCGTCGAGCACGCACAGCTTCGGCTCCAGCAGCGCCATCTGCAGGATCTCGGCGCGCTTCTTCTCACCGCCGGAGAAGCCGACATTGAGCGGCCGCTTCAGCATCTCGGTGTTGATCTGCAGCTTGGCCGCAGCATCCTTGACGCGACGCATGAAATCCGGCGTCGTCAGTTCGTCCTCGCCACGCGCCTTGCGCTGCTCGTTCATCGCCACCTTGAGGAACTGCATGGTGGCGACACCCGGGATTTCGACCGGATACTGGAACGCAAGGAAGACACCCTTGGCGGCGCGCTCGGACGGATCGAGCTCCAGAATGCTCTCGCCATCATAGAGAATGTCGCCTTCGGTGACTTCGTAGTCGCTGCGGCCGGACAGCACATAGGAGAGCGTCGACTTGCCGGAGCCGTTCGGCCCCATGATGGCGGCGACTTCGCCGGCCTTCACCGTCAGGTTCAGACCACGGATGATCTCGGTGCCGTCTTCGGCGATGCGGGCATGAAGGTTTCTGATTTCAAGCATCTTTGTCTTTCCTGTTATCCGGCGAATTTCAAGGATCCGCCCAATTGACCGCTCGCGCTGGTCTCGATCCGTCATCCTCGGGCTTGTCCCGAGGATCTAAGCCCTCAATTGTAATCGCTCCACTCCCGCGTATTCGGATGCGGTCGATAGACATTCTCAATTTCATCAATCCGCTCATAAAGGTCCATCCAGGTCGGATTGAGCTCCTCTATGAGCTTGATTTTCCACTCGCGCATATAGCGCTTCAGGGATTTCTCCCGCTGGATCGCCAACACGATGTTCGGATGGTTCTCGAACCAAACGAGATTTTTTGCTCTGTATTTCTGCGTGAAACCCTTATGGATTTCGTTGCGGTGTTCCCATATGCGACCGTGCAAATCACTCGTAACGCCGGTGTAGATCACGCCCCGCGGTTTGTCGGACATCATATAGACAAAACCAGTCATCCCTGTCCCTGACCGCAGCAGATCCTCGGGACAAGCCCGAGGATGACGGAGGCTGTGTTTTAGCCGACACTCCCCTCAAGCGAAATGCTGATCAGCTTCTGCGCCTCGACGGCAAACTCCATCGGCAGTTCCTGCAGGACTTCCTTGACGAAGCCGTTGACGATCAGCGCGATCGCCGCTTCGGTCGGGATCCCGCGCTGCAGGCAGTAGAACAGCTGATCCTCGGAGATCTTCGAGGTCGTCGCTTCGTGCTCGAACTGCGCCGTCGAGTTTTTCGCCTCGATATAGGGCACGGTATGAGCGCCGCACTTGTCACCGATCAGGAGCGAATCGCATTGGGTGAAGTTGCGGGCGTTCGACGCCTTGCGGTGTGCCGAGACCTGGCCGCGATAGGTGTTGTTGGAGACGCCGGCGGCGATGCCCTTGGAGACGATGCGGCTCGACGTGTTCTTGCCGAGATGGATCATCTTGGTGCCGCTATCGATCTGCTGATGGCCGTTCGACACGGCGATCGAGTAGAATTCGCCTCTGGAGTCGTCGCCGCGCAAGATGCAGGACGGATATTTCCAGGTGATCGCCGAGCCGGTTTCGACCTGCGTCCAGGAAATTTTCGAGCGGTCGCCACGGCAATCGCCGCGCTTGGTGACGAAGTTGTAGATGCCGCCCTTGCCTTCCTTGTCACCCGGATACCAGTTCTGGACGGTGGAATATTTGATCTCGGCATCGTCGAGCGCCACGAGCTCGACCACGGCGGCATGCAGCTGGTTTTCATCGCGCTGCGGCGCCGTGCAGCCTTCGAGGTAGGAGACGTAGGCGCCCTCTTCCGCGATGATCAGCGTACGCTCGAACTGGCCGGTGCCCTTCTCGTTGATGCGGAAATAGGTCGACAGTTCCATCGGGCAGCGAACGCCCTTCGGCACGAAGACGAAGGAGCCGTCGGTAAAGACAGCCGAATTCAACGTCGCGTAATAATTGTCTGAGGTCGGCACGACCGAACCGAGATATTTCCGGACGAGATCGGGATGTTCGCGGATGGCTTCCGAGATCGACATGAAGATCACGCCGGCCTTTTTCAGCTCCGCCTTGAAGGTGGTGACCACCGAGACGCTGTCGAAGACTGCGTCGACAGCGATCTTCGGCTTCTCGACGCCGGCCAGGATCTCCTGCTCACGCAGCGGGATGCCGAGCTTCTCATAGACCTTCAACAGCTCCGGATCGACCTCGTCGAGCGACTTCGGACCCGGCGCGCTCTTCGGCGCGGCGTAGTAATGGATGTCGTTGAAATCGATCTTCGGATAATTGACGCGCGCCCAGGTCGGCTCTTCCAGCGTCAGCCAGCGCCGATAGGCTTCCAAGCGCCATTCCAGCATCCATTCCGGTTCCTGCTTCTTGGCCGAAATGAAACGGATGATATCCTCGGACAGGCCCTTCGGCGCCTTGTCCATCTCGATGACGGTCTCAAAACCGTATTTGTACTGGTCCACATCGATCAGGCGGACCTGGTCGATCGTTTCCTGCACGGCAGCCATTTCATTCTCCAATCTCGCCGGATACAAGGTCCGGCAGCTTGTAGCGCACGGGGCAATTGACTTGCCCCTCATGTCGGCAATTATCTTGCCCTGATGTAAGAGGCCAAAAGGGACTTTTCAGCCCGATTGGCAAGCAGAAAATTGCGTTTCTGCAAGTTTATGATGCGGTCATGCCGCCTCGCCCGCCGACCTGCGCCGGCAAGCGATCTTCGCAAAGGCGGCAACCGCCCTGTCTATGTCTTCTTCCGTGGTCGAGAAGCCGAGCGAGATACGCAGTGCGCCGAGCTTGGCGTCGCGGCCCATCGCCGTCAGCACATGGCTTTCACCAAGCCGTCCCGACGAGCAGGCCGAACCCGCCGAAAGCGCGACACCTTCGAGATCGAACGCGATCTGTCCGGTCTCGGCCTTCAACCCCGGCAGGGTGAAGAAGATCGTATTGGCGACGCGCTCGCCGCCCTCGCCATGGATGATCACGTCGGCGGCATGCCCCCGCATGCCTTCCTCCAGCCGCGCGCGCAACGCGCCGATTGCTGCATTGCGCGTCTCCAGCTCGCCCGCGGCCGTCTCCGCCGCCGCGCCAAAACCGATCAGCGCCAGCGAATTCTGTGTCCCCGAACGGTGACCACGCTCCTGCCCGCCACCCTGGATCAGCGGCCGCGGCATCAGCGCCTCGCCGCGCGCAATCAGCGCGCCGGCGCCCTTCGGCCCGCCGATCTTGTGCGAGGAGACGATCATGAAATCGGCGCCGATCCTGTTGATATCGAGCGGAATACGGCCGGCCGCCTGCACGGCGTCGACCACGAAAAGCCCGCCATGGGCATGCACGAATTTTGCCGCCGCCTCGACCGGCTGGACGATGCCCGTCTCGTTGTTAACAAGCATGACGGCGACCATCGGCAGGCCGGCGGCCTTGTCATGGGCCGCAAGCAGGCGGTCAAGCGCGTCGAGATCGACGATGCCGGCTTCCGTCACCGGAATCTCGGTCATCTTCTCCTTGGGAAAGCGCCCGCCCTCACGCACGGCCGGGTGTTCGATCGCCGAAAAATAGAGACGGCCAAGCTGAAGCGGCGTACGGCCCATGCGGAAATCCGGCGTCAGCACCAGATTGGCGGCTTCCGTCGCGCCGCTGGTGAAGACCACATTGCTGGCATCGGTGCCGGCCAGTGCCGCTACCTTGCGGCGCGCACCTTCTATGGCGGCGCGCGCGGCGCGCCCCTCTCCATGCACGCTGTTCGGATTGCCAAACACGTCGATGGCGCGCATGATCGCCTCGCGCGCTGCTGGGTGCAGCGGCGCTGTGGCATTCCAGTCGAGATAAAGGCGTGGCGGCGCCATGATCTTCAGTCCTGCGCTTGACGAGCTTGCTTCAGCACCCGCGGTTCATTTTTCTTGAAATTTCCGCCGGGCTTGCCTTATGACACGTTCCACGAAGCGTGGATCGCCATGCAAGTTTCGAATTGTTCTAAACTGCGTTTTAGGAAAGCTGACAACGTTAGTCAAGTCATGTTGTCGTCCAACGCAGCGCGAACGCGAAATAAAAACCCGGAGTACCAATGCCCGAAGTAATTTTCAACGGCCCAGCCGGCCGTCTTGAAGGCCGCTACCAGCCCTCCAAGGAAAAAAGCGCGCCCATCGCCCTGATCCTGCATCCGCATCCGCAGTTCGGCGGCACGATGAACAATCAGATCGTCTACCAGCTCTTCTACATGTTCCAGAAGCGCGGGTTCACGACGTTGCGCTTCAATTTCCGCGGAATTGGCCGCAGCCAGGGCGAATTCGACCATGGCGCCGGCGAACTTTCGGATGCCGCCTCGGCGCTCGACTGGGTGCAGAGCCTGCATCCCGATTCGAAGACCTGTTGGGTCGCCGGTTATTCCTTCGGTTCCTGGATCGGCATGCAGCTCCTGATGCGCCGGCCGGAGATCGAGGGCTTCATGTCGATCGCCCCGCAACCCAATACCTACGACTTCTCCTTCCTGGCGCCCTGCCCCTCCTCCGGCCTGATCATCAACGGCGAGGCCGACAAGGTGGCGCCGGAAAAGGACGTCAACGGCCTTGTAGAGAAGCTGAAAACCCAGAAGGGCATTCTCATCACCCATCGTACCGTTGCCAACGCCAACCACTTCTTCAACGGTCAGGTGGAGACGCTGATGAGCGAATGCGAGGACTATCTCGACCGCCGTCTCAACGGCGAACTGGTGCCGGAGCCGGCGGCAAAGCGGATCCGCTAAACCACAAGGCGAACGCGCCGCGTCTTGCGGAGGGCTCGAGACCCGTCGGATCTCTTGTGTCGAAACAGATCACTTACCGTGTTGCAATATATATTGCAGTGCGGTAGGTTCCTCGCGATCCAAACAGAAGCGAGGTCCGCAAATGACCAATTCGTTCGGGGAAGTCCTGGATAAGTATAAGGGAATCGGTCCGGGATTTGATTTTCTTCGAATTGGGCTCGCCTTTTCTATTGTCCTGACCCATTCGTTTTTACTGACCGGAAATGATGCTTTCATTAAGGGCTCGATATTCTGGTTTACTGAATACGCTCTTGTTCCGATGTTCTTCGCCTTGAGCGGATTCCTGATCGCCGGCAGTGCCCAGCGGCTGAGCCTGCGGAACTTCCTGATTAATCGCGGATTGCGCATCGTCCCGGCTCTTGCCGTCGACATCGTCGTCTGTTCGCTGATCATCGGGCCGATCGTCACGATCGTCTACCATGCCGACTATTTCACCGATCCGCGTTTCTTCAAATACTTCCTGAACATCGTCGGCTGGATCCATTATGAGCTGCCGGGCGTGTTCCAGGATAATCCGAGCCAGAAGGTCAATGGCGCTCTCTGGACGGTTCCCTGGGAGATCTTCTGCTACATCGTCATGTCGTTCCTGATGATCAGCGCTATCGTCAAGACGCGCTACAAGCTGCTCGCGGTGACGGCCGCCTATATCGTCATCGGTCTCATCGTTCAGAAGATGCCCTATCTGCTGCCGGGCACGATCAAGCCCGTCGCCCGCTTCCTGTTCATGAGCCGCGGCTCGCAGCTGATAACCGCTTTCCTGATGGGCATTGTCGCCTTCCAGTTCAGGGCGGTCATTCCGCATTCGCGCTGGATCTTCGCCGCCTCCTGCCTCGTCTGCGTCGCCGCCATTCTCACTCTCGACAGCCGGGCGATTGAATCGGTGATCAACCGGCCCATCGTCATCACCTCGCTTGTTTACATGACCGTCTTCATCGGTCTGTCGGAAGTCCCGATCCCCGCCTTCTTCCGGAAAGGCGACTATTCCTACGGCGTCTATCTCTATCACGACCCGTTCCTGCAGATCTGGATAAGCGCGTTTCCGTCGGTCTTTCTCTATCCGAAATATGGGGCGCTGGCGCTCTATGCCGTCGGCCTGCCATCGGCCCTCGCCGTCGCGGTGCTGTCCTGGCATTTCATCGAGAAGCCGATCCTCGGCCTTCGCAAGAAGTTCTCCTTTATCGCCCAGGTCAGGGGCGTCGAGGATGGCAATCAGGCCGGGCGCGGATCCAATGTCCGGCCGGTTGCCGTAAAGAGTTAGAGCTTTGACCGCATGGCAGCGGTCAGCTCAAAAGCGGTGCCAGACACTCCATCGATCAGGATCGGCGCGCGTTCGTGCATGCCGATCCTCCTGAGTACGCGCTGCGAGGCGACGTTTTCGGGATGCGTGAAGGCAATGAAAGCGGACGCAAGTCTGCTTTCGAAGAACCAGTCGGCCAGGGCGCTCGCCGCTTCCGTTGCCAGGCCCTTGCCCCACGCCTCCTCGATCAGAGAATAACCGAGCTCGAACTGCTCGCCCCTGAACCGCGAAATGCCGGCGCGGCCAATGAAACGGCCATCCACCCCGAGAAGCTTGTATTTGGTCGTGCCGTCGCGCACCTGCTCCTCGAACCAGCCCCGCAGCCGTTGTTCCGCCTTCTCGAGGCTCCACGGCGCGTTACCGGGAAGATATTGTGTCGTCGCCGTCGTCGAATGCAGCCACTGTACCAGCGGCGCATCGCCTTCGTTCCACATGACGAAACGCAGCCGCGACGTCCGAAGGATCAGACGCTCGTCACTCATGGCGTTGCCAACACCCCACCGCTGACGGGAGCTTCAACGCCGGTCGTGCCCGGAAATGTCAGCGGCAGCCCGTCCAGCGAGCGCACGGCGAGATAAGCCCAGGCTTCGGCCTCCATCGCATCGCCGTCGAATCCGGCCTCCTCGGCGGCCAATACGCGCGATCCCTGCCCTTCGGCCATGATTGAAAACTCCGCCATCAGCGTGGCGTTCAGCCGACCGCCGCCGCAGACGATGTAGATCGACGGAATCTCGGGCAGGAAGCCGGCGGATTTGACGATCGAGGCGGCAGCGACATGGGCGAGCGTCCGGGCGCCGTCTTCGAGGCTCGCCTCGCCCTGATGAAGCGGCGCGAAATCGCCGCGGTCGAGCGAACGGCGGACATTGCCGCGGAAGAACGGGCTTTGCAGATATCGCTCCGCGAGAGCGGTCACGACCTTGCCGCGTCCGCCGATTTCGCCGCCGGGATCATAGGTTTTGCCGGTCTGCATCTCCACCCATTGGTCAATCAGCGTATTGCCCGGCCCGCTGTCGAAGGCGACGATTCGGCCGTCCGTACCGATGAAGGTCAGATTGGAGATGCCGCCGATATTGACGAAGCAGACCGCCTGTCCTGCCTGCTGGAATTTTCCGGCGAGCGCGGCGTGATATGCCGGCACCAGCGGCGCGCCCTGCCCGCCATGGAGCATGTCATTGGCGCGCATGTCGTAGACCACCGATATGCCGGTTCGCCGTGCGAGGTCGCCACCGTCGCCGATCTGAATCGTCAGTCCTTCATCGGGCCGGTGAAGCACGGTCTGACCATGAAAGCCGAGAACATCGATGGCATCGGCAGACAGCCCGAAACGCTCAAGGAATGCCGTAACGGCAATTGCGTGCCGTTCGGTCAGCTCAAGCTCGATGTCACGAAGTTCCTCGGGTCGCTCGCACCTATCGGTTAGCGGACGCGCCAAGTCCAGCGCCCGCTTGAGCCGCTCGCGAAATTCGGCCTCATAGGGCACACCCAGGAATGGCCCGCGCTCGATGAAACCGCGGCCGTCTGTCCTGATCAGTGCGACATCAATTCCATCCATCGACGTGCCGCTCATCAGCCCGATCGCGGTTCTGATCACGTCCATGAGGCTTGCCTCCCATGCGATTCCCGGATGCACTTTTGTAAAAACAGTGCTAAACGCGCCGCGACAGATCAACAACAACGAAGTTGCGTAAGGCCACACGGGACCGAGCGCAGACACCAAGAGACGAAAGCCATGTCCGAGTTCAAGTCCGATTTCCTCCGCACGCTGAAAGAGCGCGGCTTCATTCATCAGGTTTCCGATGAAAGCGGCCTCGACGATCTGTTCGCGAGGGAGGTCGTGACGGCCTATGTCGGTTACGACGCAACCGCGACCAGCCTGCATATCGGCAATTTGATCTCGGCCACTATGCTCTACTGGCTGCAGGAGACCGGCCACCGGCCGATCGCGCTGATGGGCGGTGGCACGTCGATGGTCGGCGACCCCTCCTTCCGCGACGAGCAGCGCAAGCTTCTGACGCCCGAGGCGATCAATACCAACATCGAGGGCATCAAGAAAATATTCTCGCGCATCCTACGCTTCGGCGATGGTCCGACCGATGCCTTCATGGTCAACAATGCCGATTGGCTGATGAAGCTCAACTATGTCGAATTCCTCCGCGACGTCGGCCGGCACTTCTCGGTCAACCGCATGCTTTCCTTCGACAGCGTCAAGCTGCGCCTCGATCGCGAGCAGTCGCTCTCCTTCCTCGAATTCAACTACATGATCATGCAGGGCTACGACTTCGTCGAACTCAGCCGCCGCTACGGCTGCCGCCTGCAGATGGGAGGCTCGGACCAGTGGGGCAACATTATCAACGGTGTCGATCTCGGCCACCGCATGGGAACGCCGCAGCTTTATGCGCTCACAACGCCGCTCCTGACCACGAGCTCGGGCGCCAAGATGGGCAAGAGCGCCTCCGGCGCCGTCTGGCTGAACGAGGACGTCTTCAGCCCCTATGATTTCTGGCAGTATTGGCGCAATACCGAGGATGCCGATGTCGGCCGCTTCCTGAAGATCTTCACCCGCCTGCCGCTTTCCGAGATCGCCAGACTAGAAGCGCTCGGCGGTGCCGAGATCAATGAGGCGAAGAAGATCCTCGCCACGGAAGCGACCGCCATCGTCCACGGCCGTGAGGCCGCCGCAGCGTCCGCAGAAACGGCCCGCACTACCTTCGAGGAAGGCCGGGTCGCCGAAAACCTGCCTTCCGTCGAGATCCCAGCCACCGAACTCGACGGCGGCATCGGCCTGCTCTCGCTGATGGTCCGCGCCGGCCTTGCCGGCTCCAACGGCGAAGCCCGCCGCCACGTCCAGGGCGGCGCAGTGCGCATCAACGACGAGGCGGTCAGCGACGAACGCCGCCTGATCGGCAGCGAGGAGATCACCGCCGACGGCGTCATCAAGCTCTCGCTCGGCAAGAAGAAGCACATCCTGATCCGCCGCGCGGCGTAAGCGGCTTCAATTCCGAACCGATATCAAAGCCGGCGCCCGCGCCGGCTCTTTCTTTGCCCAATTTTGCAGTTGGCGCGCTCCTCTCACTCGCCGCCAGGCCGAGACGTCGCGTCCGTTCGTTCAGCCTCCCGGAAGACATAAGGTGGCGGGTCGAGGTCTGGTGCCGCGTCACGCGTGACCACCAGCTGATCGAGAACGTCGGCGGCGTCACGGTCGCATCGAGGGGAACCGTCAGCACATGGGCGGAACGGATGAGCTCTGGCGGCCTCAGTCGCGCGGCCTTATCCGCAGACTGCGAAGCCTCGCCTACTGCAGCGGCGATCACCGCGACCGATATGAAAGAGACTGTCCTAGCGCACTGCATGGCATCCTCCGACATTGCGCCGACTGTTGTTTGCCGGACCCACATTACATCAGAGTTAACTAAAATAAACAAAGCGTCACTATTCGACTTACCTGATCGAACCTTTTCCGCTGCCGGGATTTGCGACCAGACCCATTGAGAGCGCCGGAACGATCAACGATCTCTGGTATAAGAACACGGTCATCTACCGCCTCGCGGTCGAGACCTTCATGAATGCGAACCGTGACGGAGTCGGTGATTTTCAAGCGAGCAGCGGACGAGAAAGGCCGTCACACCATTAGGCTCGAGGCCTACGGCTATCGCTGGTGCCGCCCGGCGGCCTCGACGATCTCCTCAAGCGCAAGGAGATTTAGGCTACTGCCTGCCCGTCTCACTGAAACTCGAAGATTTGCCGGAAAACACCAGGCGCGATGATCGACAGCGGGTTGATCTGCAGGTTCGGCTGGTCGAACTTGCCGGTCAGCTTGAAGGTGATGCCGATCAGGCCGCGGTCGCTGCCGTTGCCGAGAATGACGCCGATCAGCGGCAGTTCGGCGAACAGGCGGTTGAGGCCGTAGGCCGGCATGAAGGTGCCGGTCATGTCCATATTGCCCTTACGGTCGCGCACCACGCCCTGGAAGGTCGCGCCGATCTGGTCGCCGCGCAGAACCCCGTTCTCGATGCCGATCATGCCACCCCGCGAAACGATGCGGGCAAAGCCGCGCTGGAAGCGTTGCGATGAAGTGTCGATGTCGCGTTTGACGGCTTCGTTGAGGCTGCGCTGCTCGTTTCCGACGGGTGTCGAGACGATCGAACGCAGGCGCTGTTCGTTGACGATCGAGAAACGCCGCACATCGAGCGAGCCGTCCCAGCCGCCCTCAGCACCCAACCGGATCGCCAGATTGAGCAGCCCGCCCTGGATGTGCTGGTAGAGATCGGCGAAACGCGAAACCGCGCCGGCATCGCCGCTGGTGATGTTGATGACGCCGCCATCCTTCATCTGGCTGACGACGGCCTCGCCGCTGTCGGTGACCCCGGAAAAATTCAGAGCCTGCAACTTGTCGCCGCGCAGTGACACCTGTGCCTGGAAATTGCCGACCTTTTCGTCGTTGAAGCCGACGACGTTTTTCAGCCTGGCCCGCACCGACACGCCGATATTGTCGCTATCGCCGCCCTCGTCGCCGTCCGAGCCCGATTTCAATCGCGCGATGACCGGGCGCGCATCGGCGCTGCTTCCTGAAACGGAGACGTCGAAATTGCCCTTGCTGCGCTTCACCGACAAGGCGAAATCGTCGAGCGAGGAGAGCCTGACGCTGTCGAAATCCGCAGAGATCAGGCCCGTCTTGCCGACGTTCAGCGATCCAGTGGCGCCGAAGCCGTCACCCTTCAGCCGAAAATTCTTGATCTCAGTATTTTCGGGCGGACCGGACATCTCGAATTCCGCGGATGCGGCAATGCCGCTGCCTTTCGACCAGCCGATCCAAGGCAGGTCGAGCATCGATTTGGTGAGGTCGAGCTGAACGTCTTGCCGGTCGTCGTCTATCCGCGTCAGCACCATCTTCAGGTTACCCTTGACGATATCGGAAAGCCCGGGCATCACCTTGCTGCGCTGATCATCCGAGAGCGTCGCCGTGATCACGCGCTGCCGCTCCACGCCGGACGATGCTTCGACCGGCTCGGTCAGATCGATATCGGCGGGAATGCCGTCGATCTCGCCCTTGGCGTCGAGCGTGATTTGCTTCGGATCGCCATTCAGCATGCCGCTGACATTGCTGATCGTGCGGCCGGAAAACGGCTTGGCCAGATCGACGTCGGCAAGCTTCATGGCGGCCTTCCACTCTGCCGGTGGCGGGTTTTGCGACGACAGCAGTCCGAAATGCGCCTTCACATTCGCGTCGATGTGGCCCTTGAAATCCTCGGGCGTAAAGCCGGCGCGCTGCAGCACCCGGATCGGTTTGTAGGTCAGGAGTTCGCCGATGGCGTCCGCCGCGCCGGAAACCGCCAGATCGATATCGGCCATCAGGGGTTTGTCGTAGGCGGAAGGTATGACGAACGTTCCCTCCCCGAGACCGACGGACCGGCCGGAGGGGAAATAGGAGGTGCCGCTCTTGATCGAAATCGTCGCAACCGGGCCGGTCAGATCGAAATGCGCCGCCGTATCGCGCACCGGCGGAATGTCGCCGGCCACGTTCATCCGCGCGCCGGCAATGTCGAAGCCGATGCGGATCTGATTGGCGTCGAGCTTCAATCCCTTGCCGCCGGCTGCCTCGTCAAGCCGTCCGAACGGAATGAAGACGGATATGGCAGCGTCTGTGACGGTGCCGCCGAAGAGGTTGCCGTGCACCCATGTGCGCACCTTGGGCGCCATCCAGAACGGCCAGAGCTGCTTGATCGCCGTCGTCTGCAACTCTCTGGATTGCCCGGCAAAGCTGATTTCCGGCGACTTATCGCCGAGCCTGACGTGCAACGCCCCGTAAAGCGCGCCGAGCGGGCTGGAAACGGTCATGTTAGGAAACAGAAATTCCCGGCCGGCGACCAGATAACGCCCGGTCGCCTGGATATCGAAGGACAGAGGCTGTTCGCCGGAAGCGCCAGGCGCGGCGGTGCCGCCGCTGACAAGCAGGTCGATGCCGAAACCCTTGCCGGCCTGCGGGTCGAGCTTGTCGAGATCGATCAGCGCGCCGTTGATGGGAACCGTGGTCGCGCCGAACCGGGCGTTCGACTTGGCGATCTCGAGCGTCTGCTTGGCGAAATCATAGGCGAGGTTAATCTGCCCGCCCGACAGCTCCTGCGGATCGCCGTCCGCATAAATCAGGCCGGGATCGATATCGACCGTTGCGGCAAGCGCCGGCTGCACGCCGTCGCGTTCCCTGGTCGCCGACACCGTCAGGTCGACGAAGGCACTGAGCCCCTGCCGGATCGCCCCCTGATCGTTGCGTTTCAACGCAAAGGGCGTGAGGTCGGCGTGCCTGAGCGTCGCCACCAGCTTCGACACCTGGCCGCCGTCCTTCTCGGCCAGCACGTCGAGCTCCGCCACCTCGCCGTTGAGCGCAACCTCACCTCTCAATTGCAGCGAGGATGGCCCGGCATGCGCAAAGACAAGGTTGTCGACGACGAGCGACAACGGGCCGTTTGCGGTATCGGCCAATTTGACGTCGATGCCGGAGATGCGCACGGAATTGGTCGAGCCGCGTGTCACGATGCTGTCGAACATGTCGAGCTGCGAGAAGATCCTCTCCATCGCCGCCGGCATGGCGTCGATGCGCAGATCATCGAGCTTGACGGGGTTGCCGGAGGGCAGAAGCGCTGTGTCGAGCGCGATATCCTCCGCTTCGATATCGGCGACGGCGATACGGCCGCGGAAAAGCTGCAGCGGATCGAGCCCGAGCCGCACCGAACCCGTCGTCGACAGGTGTTGGCCGCTCTGCTGGTCGATCATATTGACGTTGCGCGCTTCGAGCGCCAGCCGGAAGTCAGAGGTGAAGCGGATAACGGCGGAGCCGACTTCGGCGCGGTAGCGCGGTCCGGCCACACCGTTCAGCGCCGCCTGCGCCTGTTGCGACAGCGGCTTGTCGAACATGCCGCTCTCGACGGTGAAGACGATGGCGCCGAGGATCAGGAGAATCAGTCCCAGAAATCCCAAGGTCAGCTTCGCCGTGCGCCGCATCGGCGAACGCGGCGGCGGGCAATGAACGATGATCGGATCCTCGGCCTGGGCGGACGGCAAGCGGTCCAGCGCAACGATATCCTTCTTGCGAAACGTGACCTTTTCGCCGCGGATGGCTGACATGCGCCCTCGGGCTCTCCCTTAAATCGAAGAATTGAACCCGGACATGCTGGACGGGTTTCCGTCCACTATATAATTCGGGGAGAGAGAGTGTCATCCACAAACCCGGCAAAAGAAAGGTTTTCCCAATGGCGGTTCCCGGCATCGGTGCCCTGGCCCCCGATTTCAATCTCCCCCGCGACGGCGGCGGCCGTGTCTCGCTGTCCGATTTTCACGGCAAGCCGCTGGTGCTGTTCTTCTATCCCAAGGATGACACCACGGGCTGCACTGCCGAATCGCTGGCTTTCACGGCGCTGGCGCCGGAGTTCCAAGCAGCCGGTGCCGCCGTGATCGGCATGTCGCCCGATTCGGCCGCCTGCCATGACAAGTTCATCAGGAAACACCGTCTTTCGGTGGCGCTCGCCTCGGACGAAGAGAAGACGACGTTGCAGGCCTATGGCGTCTGGAAGGAAAAGAGCATGTACGGCCGCAACTTCATGGGCGTCGAGCGCACCACTTTCCTCATCCGTCAGGACGGCACGATCGCGACAATCTGGCAGAAGGTGAAAGTGCAGGGCCATGCCGAAACCGTGCTCGAGGCCGTTAGGAATTTGGCCGCGTGACCGTTGATCTCGCGATAACCTCGTTGCGCGGCGGCGCCGTCGACGCCATCCGCTCGGCCGATCTCGACCGCAAGACGGCCCTTGCGCAGGAAAGCGCCACCCGCTGGTTCGCCCGCCGAGTGTCGCTGCGCTCGCCGCTCGACTCTGCCCTGCCGGAAAGGCCCGGCCGCCCCGACAAACCGGTGCTGACGCCGCCGACGCAGGTGGAGAAACGCTCGCTGCACACGCTGAAAGGCCGGATCGCCCTGCTGCATGCCATCGCCCATATCGAGCTCAACGCCGTCGATCTGGCGCTCGATATCGTCGCGCGATTCGCGACCGAACAGGTGCCGAACTCCTTCTTCGACGGCTGGATGCAGGTCGCGTTCGAGGAGGCGAAACATTTCTGCATGGTGCGCGCCCGCCTCAACGATCTCGGCGCCGATTACGGCGATCTTCCCGCCCATGACGGGTTGTGGCAGGCGGCCCATTCGACGCGCAACGACCTGACGGCAAGGCTCGCCGTCGTGCCGCTGATTCTCGAAGCCCGCGGCCTCGACGTTACACCGTCGCTGCAGGCCAAGATGCGTGAGACCGGCGATCTCGAGAGCGCTGCCGTCCTCGACGTCATTTATAACGACGAAAAAGGCCACGTCGCCGTCGGCGCCAAATGGTTCCGTTTCCTCTGCGCTCGCGAAAAGCGCGATCCGGCAAAGGCCTTCCAGGAGCTGGTGCGCGCCAATTTCCGCGGGCCGCTGAAGCCGCCCTTCAACGATCTCGCTCGTGCCGAAGCCGGGCTGACGCCGTCTTTCTACCGCTCGCTGGCATCGATCAGCCACGCCTGAGCTGATTGATTTCCTGACGCAAATGATGGCTGCGAAAGCATTCGTTAACCATAACGGTGTCTAATTTCCGAAAGAGGCGTAGAGCATCAATCGGGAGAGCCTGCGTGAACAGCGGACATCAGCACCGGGTATTCGGCAGGCGGGCGCCGGAACACATCCTCATCCTGGCAAGCGGCGACAAGGTGCGCCACATGACGGTCCGGCCATGGATGGCGGCACTTGCCTTCTGCTTCGTCGGCGTCTTCTCGATCGGCTATCTCCTGGCGACCTCCTATCTCGTGCTGCGCGACGACCTGATCGGCGCCACCATGGCGCGCCAGGCGCGCATGCAGCATGATTACGAGGACCGCATCGCCGCCCTTCGCGCCCAGGTCGACCGCATCACTTCCCGCCAGCTTCTTGACCAGCAGGTGGTCGAGGACAAGGTCGACAAGCTGATGGAGCAGCAGCTGGCGCTCACCTCGCGCCACGGCAAACTCGACAATCTGCTCGACCGCGCCGAAAGTTCCGGCCTGACGGACAAGGACAGCACCCAGCCCGCGCCGTCATTGCCCGTCCAGTCCTTTGCTCCCGATATCAAGGACAAGCGCGCTTCGCTCACCGGCGGCATTGAGGCGATCGAGAGACAGCTGGCGAGCGGCGCGCCCGCCGACGCGACGCCCGACAATTCGACACTTGCCTATGTGCCGTCCGCCGAGACAGTCGGCGACCGCGCCGACCGGATCTTCTCCAAGGTGACGCTGTCGCTGAAGGATGTCGAGCAGGACCAGCGCAACCGCGTCGAACAGCTGACGAGTGACGCCGGCCACGCCGCCAGCGCCATCGAGACTGTGCTGACCCGCTTCAAGATTCCTGTGCCTGAGGAGACGGCCGGCGCCAGGCAGGAGAAGGAGAGCGCCGTCGGCGGCCCCTATCTTGAACCAGAGAGCAACGACGACTTCAACAATTCGCTGGCCGCCCTCGACGGCGCGCTGACCCGGCTGGAGGCCGTGCGCAGCACCGCTGAATCCCTGCCCTTCCGCAATCCCGCCATCGGCAAGGACGTCACCAGCCCCTTCGGCAACCGCCGCGACCCGTTCCTCGGCCGCCTCGCGCTGCATTCCGGCATCGACTTCCGCTTTTCGCCGGGCGAGAGGATCCGCCCGACGGCGCCCGGCAAGGTCATCGCCGCCGGCTGGACCGGCGGCTACGGCAATATGGTCGAGATCGACCACGGCAACGGCATCTCGACGCGCTACGGCCACATGTCTCAGGTTCTCGTCAGGGTCGGCGACACGGTCGGCCGCAACGATGTCATCGGTCTTGCCGGCAGTACCGGCCGCTCGACCGGCACCCATCTGCACTATGAAGTGCGCCAGAACGGCCAGGCGGTCGATCCAGTATATTTCATGAATGCCGGACTTAAACTCGCCACCTACATCAAGTAATAGCCATCAGGTAACCATCGCTCCACTCTGCACGGAGTGCGGCCTCTCTATTTCTTGACTTGCCGGCCATTCGGGGCTATGTCGCGCTGCATTGCGGCATGCAATCCCGCCGACTCGTTCAGAGCTCGGCCGAACCGGAACGGAAACAGTTTTCCCTTTGACGACATTTGCTGACCTTGGCTTGAGCCAAAAAGTGTTATCCGCTGTTACCGATGCGGGCTATACGATCCCCACACCTATTCAGGCGGGGGCCATACCCTTTGCGCTCGAACGCCGCGATATTTGCGGCATCGCGCAGACCGGAACCGGCAAGACGGCATCCTTCGTTCTGCCGATGTTGTCGCTATTGGAAAAGGGCCGCGCCCGCGCGCGCATGCCCCGCACGCTGATCCTCGAGCCGACCCGCGAACTCGCTGCCCAGGTCGCCGAGAATTTCGAGAAGTACGGCAAGAACCACCGTCTGAACGTCGCCCTGCTGATCGGCGGCGTGTCCTTCGAAGACCAGGACCGCAAGCTTGAGCGCGGCGCCGATGTGCTGATTTGCACGCCCGGCCGCCTGCTCGACCATTTCGAGCGCGGCAAGCTGCTCATGAGCGGCGTCGAAATCCTCGTCATCGACGAAGCCGACCGCATGCTCGACATGGGTTTCATCCCCGATATCGAACGCATCGCCAAGCTCATCCCCTTCACCCGTCAGACGCTGTTCTTCTCGGCGACGATGCCACCGGAGATCCAGAAGCTCGCCGACCGCTTCCTGCAAAATCCCGAGCGCATCGAGGTGGCAAAGCCGGCATCGGCCGCCAAGACCGTGACGCAGCGCTTCGTCGCCTCGCACAGCAAGGACTACGAGAAGCGCGCGGTTCTACGCGAGCTCGTCCGGGCGCAGACCGACCTGAAGAACGCCATCATCTTCTGCAACCGCAAGAAGGACGTCGCCGATCTCTTTCGTTCGCTGGAGCGCCACGGTTTCTCCGTTGGCGCGCTGCATGGCGACATGGATCAGCGCTCCCGCACGATGATGCTGCAGAGCTTCCGTGACGGCAATCTCCAGCTGCTGGTCGCCTCTGACGTCGCCGCCCGCGGCCTCGACATTCCCGATGTCAGCCACGTCTTCAATTTTGACGTGCCGATCCACTCCGAGGACTATGTCCACCGCATCGGCCGCACAGGCCGTGCCGGCCGCTCGGGCGCTGCCTTTACGCTCGTGACCAAGCGTGACACCAAATTCGTCGATGCGATCGAGAAGCTGATCGGCGAAAAGGTCGAATGGCTGAGCGGCGATGTGAATTCGCTGCCGCCGGCCGAAGAAAGCGCCGACAACGAGCGCCCGAGGCGCAGCAGCCGCGACCGCGGCGCAAAGGGTGAGCGGGGCGAGAGGGATCGTGGGCGCGGACGCGGCAATCGCGGTGCCGCGAGTCATAAATCTGATAATGACATACAGGATAATGACGTCCAAGTGATCGAAGCAGCACCAGCAAGGGCCGAAGTCTTGAAGAACGAGCGCAAAGCAGAGCAGAAGCCGCAAAACAATGCGCGCAACAATCGGCCCTATCCGGCAAACGACGACAGCCGCGACCGCCGCCGTCATCGCGATCACGACGACGGTCCGACCCCGGTCGGCTTCGGCGACGACATCCCCGCCTTCATGCTGATCGCCGGCAGCGCAAAGGTCTGACCATCCCATGGGCAGGCCCGGCCATGATTTCCCGGGCCTCGGCGTTGGTCTGGTGATCCTGCGAGACGACAAGATCCTCCTCTATAAACGCGTGAATCCGCCTGAAGCCGGTTACTGGAACATTGTCGGCGGCAAGGTCGATCACATGGAGCCGGCCGAAGAAGCCGCGCGTCGCGAGGCCGAGGAAGAAACCGGCCTCAAGATCGGACGGATCGAACGGATCGGCGTAACCGAACAGGTCATCGACGCCGACCGCCAGCACTGGATGTCTATCCTTTATCTCGCCCGCGATGTCGAAGGCGAGCCGCAATTGACCGAACCGGACAAGCTTTCGGATTTCGGCTGGTTTGCCCTGACGGATTTGCCCATGCCGCTGTCGGCCTTTACCAGGGCGGCGATAGCAGCTTTGCCGGCTGCCGAGCGCTAACTTTCAGTGCGTAGCGCCGCCTCATAGGCAAGCCTTACCCATTTCGCCATCAGATCGGGATCGTCGTAGGCCTCTTCGGGGATCGACCAGTAGGGCATCTTGACCGGCTTGCCCTTCTTGCCCTCATAGGCCCATTGTGTGGCGCCGGCGGCGGCAAATTCCGGGGCGCTTGTCTCGTCGGCCTTCAACAGCATCTCGTCGCGCACTTCGACTGCAACGATGCGCCCGAGGTGATAAATGCCTTTGCCGCCGAACATGCGCTTGATCGTGACTGGGCCGAGCCCCTGAAACATTTCCTCGATCCCGGCATTGTCCATTCTCTATTCCCTCAAAATCTCCGCTGCTCCGATCACAGCGTGTGATAATCCCGGTTCATATAGACGAGCGCCGGATGCTTCTCACTGAAGCGGATGGCGGCGACTTCGCCGAAGATGACGTTATGGGTCGGCATTTCCTTGATGTCGGTCACCCGGCAATCGAAGGCGGCAAGCGCATCGGCAAGAACCGGCGCGCCGGTGACAAGTGTGTCGAAACGGGCGCTGGCGAAGCGTTCGTCATCGGCAAGCGCCGTGCGTCCGGAGAAAGCGTCGGCAACGCCCTGGTGGTGAGCGCCGAGCGTATTCAGCACGAAGATGCCGCTGCGGAAAAAAATCTCGTTCTTCGGATTGGTGTTGTTGAGGCAGATCAGCACCGAGGCCGGATTATCCGAGACCGAGCAGGCGGCTGTGATGGTGACGCCCCGGCGCATGCCTTCCATCACCGTCGTCACGAGTTGCACATGGCCGGCATAACGGCTCATGGCATCGCGATAAAGGCCGGGGTCGATATGCTGCCTGTTCAACAACTGCTTCTCCGTACGCTCTTCTGCCGACTGCACACATCCATAAATCGGAATCGATTGAGGACGAAATTACGCGGCAATCAATGTGCTGCAGCGTCCTTTGCGTCACCGAAAGGACGTCCTGCGCTGCAGTTCGACTTTCCATCGCGCCAATATGGCGAGCATGGGTTACCTTTTCTACAATAGGACCGGTGAAAAGCATTGGGTTACGCTTGTTTTTCTTTGACGATCGCGGCCTTGCGGATAAAAGGGCATGGACGATGGCTAGGGATCTCCGCCTTTCATGATCAACCTGCGTGGCATAGCAGCCGTTCTGATGCTGCTGGGAGCGGCGGCGCAAGGCCACGCGGCCGGCGTGACGATCGGCGTCGTCGCCCCTGAGAATGGCCCGCTCGCCCTGCTCGGCGCACAGATTGCCGCCGGCGCCGGTTTCGAGATCCAGCAGTCGGGCAATACGCTCGTCGCCGTCAACGAGACCTGCGAGGACAATGGCGGCGCGGCAGTCGGCGATGCGCTTGTCGCGGCCAAGGTGCAGATCGCCGTCGGCTTTCTCTGCAGCGAGACGCTGGAAGGCGCCCTGCCGAAGCTGAAGGATGCCGGCATTCCGGCGATCACCGTCTCCGTGCGCTCGCGCATCCTGATGGAGGACGCGCTGAAAAATGCCTGGCCGCTCTTCCGCATGGCGCCCGCCGATGGCGCCGAGGCGGCAAAGATCAACGAAGTGATCCTGAAGAACTGGGCTGCCGATCCGATCGCCCTGATCGAGGACGGCACCATTCACGGCCGCGAACTGACGGAAGCGGTGCGCAACGCGCTGGAACAGAACGGCCTGAAACCGGTCTTTACCGATACCTATCGCCCGGGGCAGGAGCAACAGATCGCTCTTGTCCGCCGCCTGAAACGGGCCGGCGCCACCAAGGTCTTCGTCGGCGGCGACCGCAACGACATCGCCGTCATCGCCCGCGACGCGGAAGCCGAGAACATCCCGCTCTCCATCCTCGGCGGCGACGCCATGCGCGCCGCCGATCAGCCGCTGCCACTCGGGTCTGGCGTTCGCGCCGTCGCCCTGCCCGAATATGCCGTTCTGCCGGAAGCGGCGGCGGCGGCCGAAACGTTGCGCGCCAAAGGGATCGAGCCGGAAGGTTATGTCCTGCCGTCGCTGGCGGCGGCATTCATTGCCGGCCAGGCGGCCGAAGCCGCCGCTGCGGCCGGCAAGCCCCTCCAGGAGACGCTGCTCGGCACGACATTCCAGACCCCGGTCGGTGCCGTCGCCTTCACCGGCACGCATGAACTTTCGCAAAACCCGTACCGCCTGCTCGAATGGCGCGGCAACGGCTTTTTTCCACCGGCTGCGCCGACGCAATGAGCGGCGGCCAGCCTCGAATTCCGGCGCCGTGCTCGGCTGGCGCCCATACGGAGTAAGACTGATGACGCTGCCCATTCGCATTGCCCCCTCGATCCTCGCGGCGGATTTCGCCAGGCTCGGCGAGGAGGTGCGTAATGTCACCGCGGCCGGGGCCGACTGGATCCACCTCGACGTGATGGACGGGCATTTCGTGCCGAACCTCTCCTTCGGCCCCGATGTCATCAAGTCGCTGCGCGCCTATACGGACGCCACCTTCGACTGCCACTTGATGATCTCGCCGGTCGATGACTATCTCGAAGCTTTCGCCAAGGCCGGCTGCGACCGCATCACCGTCCATGCCGAATCCGGGCCGCATCTGCATCGGTCGCTGCAGACCGTCCGCAATCTCGGCAAGAAGGTGGGGGTGACGCTCAATCCGGCAACCCCGCTCAGCGCCATCGAGAACGTGCTCGACGATGTCGACCTCATCCTCATCATGTCGGTCAATCCCGGCTTCGGCGGACAGAAGTTCATTCCGGCGATGGCAGCCAAGATCGCGGCGGCAAAGTCGCTGATCGGTGACAGGCCGATCGAGCTTGAGGTCGACGGTGGCGTCACGGTGGAAACGGCGCCGGCAATCGCCCGCGCCGGCGGCAACGTCCTCGTCGCCGGCTCGGCGATTTTCAAGGGTGATACGGTCGAAGATTATCGCCGGACCGTCGCCGAGCTGCGACAGGCAGCCGAAGGGGCACGCGCATGAAGAAGCAGCTTTTCTTAGGCGGTCTGCTCGCCGCCGCACTCGCAGGCCTGCCCGGCGTGTCACTTGCCGGCGACATTGCCAGCATCCAGCCGATCGGCTTTTCCGCTGACGGCAAGGTCTTCGCCTTCCAGGAGTTCGGCCTCAAGGAGGGCAGCAATGTCCCCTATTCCAACACCTATTTCATCGATACCGATAAGGGCCAATATCTCGAGGGCACGCCCTTCCGCACCGAACTCACCGACAAAGACGCCAATCTTTCCAAGGCGCGGCGGCAGAATCTGACGGCGGCGCGCGGCCAGATGGACAAATACGATCTCCTGACCAACCCCGGCCTGATCGCCGCCTTCAATCCGCCGACCGAACTCGGCTCACCCGCAAAGACGCTGCGCTACACCACGCTTGCGACCGACGGCCCGCCGAAATCACCCTATACGCTTTCGCTCGGCGAGTTGCCGATCGCGGTGCCGAAGGACTGCGCGGCGATCGCCAAGCGGGTCCTCGGCTTCAGCCTGCAGATGATCGAGAAGGAAGGCGCACCGAACCGGCAGGCAGCGCGCCAGGTGCAAATGGTTCCGGCCGAGCGCGCATGTTCGGTCGAATACAGGATCGGCGGCGCAGTCGTCTATCAGCCGGAAGCCGCAAACCAGGTTCATATCGCCCTCGTCCTAGCCTTCGATGCGCAACGGAACGGGCGCTGGATCGCCGTTCCGGTTCATCCCTGAACTGGTTGCCCGACATGGAGCGCCTGAGGGCGGCATGGCCGCCCTACTCCCATCTGATCCTCGGCGCCTTGCTTTGGGCCGTGCAGATGCTCGCCTCGGCCATGCTCGGTCTTTATCTCCGCAACGGCCTGGAGACGAGCCGGCTTGCCGAAGTCGCCGGGCTCTATTTCCTCGGCGGTCTGCTCGCCTGGCCCGCGGCTTTGCCGGTTGCCCGCTTCCTCGCCTATGGCAAGCCGCCGGAGGCGCGTTTCGCCGCCTTTTTCGTGACGCTGATCGTGGCCACGATCGCCATGACGGCCTTCCTCTTCGCGATGGAATATCGGATCTTCTATTCGCGCTGGCACGCACCCTTCGGAAGCGGCATCTGGGTCTTCCAGTTCATCTTCACCAGCATCAGCGCCGTCTATCAGTTCCTGGTGATCGGCCTGCGCCTTTTCCTGCCGCTCGGTCTCGTCTGCCTTGTCGTCAGCAGCTATTATCTTGGCAAACGCATGCGTTGAGATTGCCGCCCGTCTTTGCTACAGGGGCGCTGAAGCAGTTTCAGCAGAAGCCCAGTGGTTTTGCGTCCGAAATTGCGTCCTAGACGCTCAAACCCCTTGAAGTGAAGGCAGCCGCCCATGATCCCGCGTTACTCCCGGCCCGAAATGGTCGCCATCTGGTCTCCCGAAACCAAGTTCCGCATCTGGTTCGAGATCGAGGCGCATGCCTGCGACGCGCTGGCCGAACTCGGCGTCATCCCGAAATCGGCGGCGAAGACCATCTGGGAGAAGGGCGGAGCCGCCACCTTCGATGTCGCGCGCATCGACGAGATCGAGGCTGTCACCAAGCATGACGTCATCGCCTTCCTGACCCACCTCGCCGAGATCGTCGGCCCGGATGCACGTTTCGTCCACCAGGGCATGACCTCCTCCGACGTGCTCGACACCTGCTTCAACGTCCAACTGGTGCGCGCCACCGATATCCTGATTGCCGATCTCGACCGGCTGCTGGCGGCGCTGAAGACCCGCGCCTTCGAACACAAGGACACCGTCACCATCGGCCGCTCGCACGGCATCCACGCCGAGCCGACAACCTTCGGCGTCAAGCTGGCGCTCGCCTATGCCGAATTCGGGCGCTGCCGCCAGCGCCTCGTCGCCGCCCGCGAAGAAGTCGCGACCTGCGCCATCTCGGGCGCCGTCGGCACCTTCGCCAATATCGATCCGCGTGTCGAGGAACATGTCGCCGAGGCGCTTGGCCTGAAGGCCGAGCCGGTCTCGACCCAGGTCATCCCGCGCGACCGCCACGCCATGTATTTCGCCACCCTCGGCGTCGTCGCCTCCTCGATCGAGCGCTTAGCGACCGAGATCCGTCATCTGCAGCGCACCGAGGTTCTGGAAGCCGAGGAATATTTCTCGCCCGGCCAGAAGGGTTCCTCGGCCATGCCGCACAAGCGCAACCCGGTTCTCACCGAAAACCTGACCGGCCTCGCCCGCATGGTCCGCTCCTACGCCCTGCCGGCGATGGAAAACGTCGCGCTCTGGCACGAGCGCGATATCTCCCACTCCTCGGTCGAACGCATAATCGGCCCCGACGCCACCGTCACCCTCGATTTCGCCCTCTCGCGTCTGGCCGGCGTCATCGAAAAGCTGCTGGTCTACCCGGAGAATATGGAGAAGAACCTCAACAAATTCCGCGGCCTCGTCCACTCCCAGCGTGTCCTCCTGGCGCTGACACAGGCCGGCACTTCCCGCGAAGACGCCTACCGCCTGGTCCAGCGCAACGCCATGAAGGTCTGGGAACAGGGCAAGGATTTCCTGGAAGAGCTGCTGGCGGATGCAGAGGTCCGCGCTGCGTTGTCCGAGGAGGATATTCGCGAGAAGTTCGACCTCGGGTACCACACCAAGCACGTAGATACGATCTTCCGGCGGGTGTTCGGCACGGCGTGAGGTGGGGAGAACAAGAGCCCCATCAAGTTGGCGGCGATTTTAGCATAGTGGGTTGAATTCGCCGCCTTGAGTTTCGGAAAAAAGCTCTCCGAGTCCAGCGCGCCTGATAGGCGATGCGACCGAGCGAAGCCGATAACTTCGGCGACGGCGCGATGGAATGACGGTTTACTGCCTTGTTGCAGAATGATGTCATTGGTGAGCACGTGCTCGCCAGACGTCCTGACAAGGTCGCACCAGACGCCATCTGACTTTGCTAGCCGGCTCCCCAGGTAAAGGCGTATCGGCAAGCCAATCTAGATGTCGGATCAATAGCGACAGGAACCATTTCCAAAAATACAGACGAATTGCCGATTGGCGTCATCTGCAGACAGGGGAGCACCTAAAACAAAGGTATGCATTCAACAAACTATTACCCAAACCGGCCATTCGCTAATACTACAATTTGGTGTCTTTCCTTTTTATTCTGGCGATCGGGAAGAAAAATTTGGATTCGACGTCGACATCAACATCGGATCAAAGTTTTATAAGGGTGACTCGACCAAGTCCTAAAGATATCGTTTCGAACAGGTCTGGAGTTCTCTATGCTCACCCCATTTTATTCCTGACCGCTCATACTAGTAATTATTAATAAATGGGTTTCACTTACCCATAGAGCCCGGCATCTCATATCGCGTTCCTTGGCGCAAGGTAACATGGACACCAACGTCACCCAGACTTCTCAGAGAGTTTTGCAGCCTCGGCTCTTTTGGAGGCGGGCATTTGCATATCTCATCGACATGACGATTTTTGAGATTTCGCTCGCTGTGCTCGCGCTCATCATTCCATTGAATTTCGCGATGCCCCTCTTTCAGAGCACGCAGTGCGAAGAATTAACGTCTGGTCCACTGGTGGAGAAAGTCGAGCGCCAATGGCCGCTGAAACCTGGAGAGACGAGAGCCAATGAAATCTGCCAAATCACTGAATTTTTGGGCACCTCGAGCTCGCTTTTTCGATCGACGGTTCTCACCGGCAATTCCAACGGCGGACCGGTTTCATGGCGCTCGGTGTCGGTGCCGCTGGACCAGAACGGTGCTCCGGTCGATGGGATCGCCGACCCTATCGGCCCGTTGGTGGGCGTAGTCCTTGTTTCGCTGGCTTTCGCATACTTCAGTGCGAACGGTCGAAGAACGCTCGGCAAAAAAATCCTGTCAATTCGGGTGGTCACCGTCGATGGCGCGTCGCCGCATTTCGGCAAGGCGTTCAAAAGGGAACTACTGAAGTTTTTGCCATTCATCGCCCTTGTGGGAATCGACTCCGTCGTTGCAGTGACAGCATCCTGGCAAAACCTCGATTCAATGATCCAGATAGCGCGCGACGGCACCGTGGCGACCTCTATTTACGCCTTGGCAGGCGGGTTCTTTGCCACACTCGCGCTGCTGCTTTGGTGGTTCCTGCCGCTCATCAGCTGGCGAGGCCAGATGTTCTATGACCGACTCACCGGCTGCGAGGTCCGCCGCACGCGAAGTAACGGCGGATAGGATCGCACCGAGCCGCCAGAAGGAAGCGTTCCGTCAGGTTAGGATCCGACGGTGGCAAACTCCTCTTTCAGAAAACGCCGAGGACTCAGCAACCCTTTCAAATGACCCACGAGATATAAAAGCTATTTGGAATTCAGCTCTTCTCAAGCGGCCGTTTCGTCTTCGAGCCCTTGGCGCTCACCGATCGTTTGCGCGCTTCGATCTTTTTCGGGGTAGCGACTTCCCCGACCTCCGATGTCCTGCAAGCCTCCGTCTCGCCCCTGCCCTTCGCGGCCTTGGCGACTAGTCGGTCGAGATGCTTCAACTCATCCTCGTCAAGATTTTCGATGCCGATGAAGCGGTTTTCGGCGTGGCTCGTCAGGATGATTTCGTTGAGCTTGGCCTGGATCGCTCGCGTGTCGCGCGTTTGGGCGTTCTGCAGCACGAAGACCATCAGGAAGGTCACAATCGTTGTGCCGGTATTGATGAGTAGCTGCCAGGTTTCCGAGTAGTCGAAGACGGGGCCGAGGAAGGCCCAGATGATGACGACGCTCAGCGCCAGGATGAAGATGACGGGCTTGCCCGCCCATTCCGATGTCTTGGTTGCGAAGCGGGTGAACAGATGTTTCATCGTCACCTCTGAAATCCTCCCTCGAAGCCTATGCTAAGAACTCCGAGGCAGGTTTGAGGTTCCCGGGGAAATCGGAATCCGAACCCCGGGAGTGAGGCTCTGTTTAGGCGACTTCCCGAGCAACCAGCTTGCGATAGAGATGCCAGGTCGCATGGCCGAGGATCGGGATGACGAGCGCAAGCCCGGCAAAGACCGGGATCGTGCCGATAACAAGCAGTGCCGCGACGATCAGCCCCCAAAGCAGCACCGGCACCGGATTGGCGACCGTGGCCCGAATCGAGGTCACAACGGCGGCGACGGCCCCGACATCGCGGTCGAGCAGCAGCGGAAAGGTGATGACGGAGATAGCCAGCACCACCAGCGCGAAGACGAAGCCGATGAGATTGCCCCAGATGATCAGCTGCAGGCCTTGAGCCGTTCCGAAAACCTGGCGGGTGAAATCTGTCATGGAGCGCGGAAACACTTCTCCGAGAAGATTGGTGTAAAGCGTCTGTGCCGTTACCAGCCAGACGACGAAAAGGGCAAAAAGCATCAGCCCGACCGCGACAATCGACGGCAGTGCAGGCGAGTGGCGCACTTCGAGTGCATGCGTCCATGATGTATCGAGGCCTTCCTCGCGCCGGCGGCTGATCTCATAAAGGCCGATCGCCGCGATCGGGCCGATCAGCACGAAACCGGACATCAGCGGGAAGACCATCGGCAGAAGATTGGCGCCGGAGGTCCATAGCGTCAGGAAGATGCCGGCGATCGGATACATCAGGCACAGGAACACATAATGCGAAGGTTTTTCCTTAAAATCGTCGAGCCCGCGCTTCAGCGCGTCGAAGACGTCAGCAATGCCAATGCGATTGACGACGGGCCGCGCTAAGCTTTCGCTGGCACCCGTCATGACATGAAATGCCGCCATGGCTTTCTCCTCCTCAGCCGAGATTGGTCGGCGGCGGCACACATCGGCGGGCAAGCCGATACGAAATCCGCAACCGGCACTGGAGCAATATAACAAATATCAAGGCGCGTGTCGCTCTCTCCCTTGATGCCCCTCTTGACATCTTCGACAGGCTTTCTCACATCGGCGGCACTATGAAAGCCTCAGACGCAGATATCCTCATCATCCCCGGCTATACCAATTCCGGCCCCGGCCATTGGCAAAGCCGCTGGGAAGCGAAGCTCAGCACGGCGCGGCGCGTCGAACAGGCCGAATGGACGAAGCCGGTCCGCGAGGATTGGATCGCCCGCATCGCCGAGGAGGTGAACGCCTCGACCCGGCCCGTCGTGCTCGTCGCCCATTCGCTGGGCGTGCCCTCGGCGATCCACGCCATCCCGCTTTTCCGCAACCGGGTGGCCGGCGCCTTCTTCGTCGCCCCACCCGATGTCACCAATCCCGACATCCGCCCGAAGCACCTGATGACCTTCGGCCCCTACCCGCGCGAACCGCTGCCATTCCCGTCGATCACCGTGGCGAGCCGCAACGATCCGTTCGGCAGCTACGAGCATGCCGACGATATCGCCAGCAGTTGGGGCTCCTTTCTCGTCGATGCCGGCGAGGCCGGGCATATCAATGCCGATTCCGGTCACGGCCCCTGGCCAGAGGGCACGATGGTCTTTGCCCAGTTCCTCAGCCGTCTCTCCGCTGATTGAGGAAAACCGCTTTCTCGTTAATTCAGCAGTTGCTTTCTAAGTCTTTCTTAATGGAAAGACAGCAGACTGCGCCCGAGATGATTAAGCGAGAATGCCCGTGAAGAAAGCCAATCCAAAGGCCGAGAACCCGCACGGCGATGCCACAGCGGCCGAGGCAGGCGTCGGCGGGGCAGCCGGCGGTTCCGAACTGGCGGAGCGGGAGAGCCGATGGAACCATGCGCTGGTCAGCTCGAGTCTCGGCGTATGGGATCACAACTACCGCCTCGACCGGAAATATTACTCGCCCACGTGGAAAACCATTCGCGGGATGGCGCCCGACGAGGAGGTCGCGGGCGATTACAATGCCTGGCTGCAGCTCGTCCATCCCGACGACCGCGAATTCGTCGCCCATGCCATCGAGCGCCAGAACGCCGGCGACCCCGATTATCAGATCTTCCAATATCGCGAGCGCCACAGGGACGGCCACTGGGTCTGGATCGACTGCCGCGGCGCTTGCGTAGAATGGGACGAGAATGGTGTGCCGACCCGCATCGTCGGCACCGATATCGATATCACCGCCCGCAAGGAAGCCGAGGAGACCTTGTCGCGCCTGTCGCGCCGTCTGGATCTGGCGCTGGAAATCTCCCATATCGGCGTCTTCGAGGCCGATATCGAAAATGATACGGTGGAATGGGACGATCGCCTCATTGCCATTTACGGGCTGAAAGGCGCGGCACATCAGATCGCGGCCGATGCGTGGGCGAAAAGCCTGCATCCAGACGACCGCGAGCGTGTGCTGGGCCTCGCCGGCCGCAGCGTCGAAAGCGGCAGCGATTTCCAGCAGGAATACCGCATTATCCGCGGTGACGGCGCCGAGCGCATCATCCGTGCCCGCTCCGCTTTTTTCGTCGACGGCAACGGGCACCGCAAGCTGATCGGGGCCAACTGGGACGTCACCGAGGACGTCGCGCTGCGCAACGAATTGCAGCGCGCCAAGGATCTGGCCGAGGCGCGCAACCGCGAGCTCGAAGCCGCCAAGGAGAGTATCGAGCATCTGGCGCTGCATGATTATCTCACCGGCCTGCCGAATCGCCGCTATCTCGACAAGATGCTCGACGAGCGTTCGGCGGAATGCCGCGCCAAGGGCCTTGCCCTGGCGATCCTCCACATCGATCTCGACCGCTTCAAGCAGATCAACGACACGCTTGGCCACCGGGCCGGCGACGCCATGCTGCAGCACGCGGCGAATGTGCTGAGCAACTCCGTCCGTGCCGCCGATTTCGTCGCGCGCATCGGCGGCGATGAATTCGTCATCCTCTGTGCCGTCAATCCCGCCTCGAAAAAGATCGCCGGCCTTGCCGAACGCGTGATCCGCGAATTGCGCAAGCCCGTCAGATACGAGGGGCACGACTGCCGTTTCGGCGCCAGCATCGGCATCGCCGTCGACAACGGCGCCAGGCTCGACGCCAAGCAAATCCTGCTCGACGCCGACATCGCGCTCTATCGCGCCAAGGGGCTGGGCCGCAACCGTTTCGAATTCTTCTCGGCATCGGCCCGCAGCGATATCGTCACGGCCAAGCAGCTCGCCGACGAGATTCTGATCGGCCTCGAGCGCAACGAATTCGTGCCCTTCTATCAATTGCAGTTCGATGCCCGCACCCTTGATGTCACCGGCGTCGAGACGCTCGCCCGCTGGCAGCATCCCCGGCACGGGCTTTTGACGCCCGACCGCTTTCTCGATATCGCCGAGGATCTCGACGTCGTCTCGACGATCGATGCGCTGATTCTGGAGCGCGCCTTGGCCGACCGCCGCGCCTGGATCAAGGACGGGTTGTCGATTCCAAAAGTATCGGTCAACGTTTCCGCCCGCCGGCTTGCCGATCCCGATCTCGGCAAGAAGCTCCGCGCCCTGAAGATCGAACCCGGCGCCATCGCCTTCGAACTGCTGGAATCGATCTCGCTTGACGATTGCGACGCGCTGGTGTCGGCCAACCTCAAAAAGCTGCGCAAGCTCGGCATCGACATCCAGATCGACGATTTCGGCACCGGCCATGCCTCGATCGTCAGCCTTCTGCGCTTGAGCCCAACGACGCTGAAGATCGACCGCGAGCTGATCCGCCTGCTGCCGCAATCGGCCGAGCAGCGCAAACTGGTCGGCTCGATCATCGACATCGGCCGCTCGCTCAACATCCGCGTCATTGCCGAGGGCGTCGAGACGGCGGATCACATCCGCATCCTCGAAGGACTCGATTGCGATATGCTGCAGGGCTATGCGCTCGCCCGGCCGATGCCGGCCATGCAGATCCCTTCCTTCGTCCGCGCCGGCAGCTGGCGTCACGGGCAAACTGCCGCTCGCGCCCTGCAGGCGCAGCTTGGCCGCGCGCTGCCAAGCAGAGCTGCCAAATAACACCTGGATAAGCGGCCCGCCATTTCGCCTTCATTCCACGCTACAGGAAAAGGCGCTAAACTCGTCTTGGGAATCCATTCGATTCCCCTGGCGGTATTCCGTAAAATCCGGAAACGGGTCCAGAAATCCCGAAAAGAGGGAAGGAGCGACAGGCGGATTGTGAAACCAACTCTTTTCCTTTAAGGGGACGCCACGAGATCGATCCACTCGCGCTATCCCAAGAGCGCCAACAACAGAGAATGACCACGATGAACCGTCGCCGCCGTATCTACGAGGGCAAGGCAAAGATTCTGTATGAGGGTCCGGAACCGGGCACCTTGATTCAGTTTTTCAAGGACGATGCCACCGCCTTCAACAAGAAAAAACATGAAGTCATCGACGGCAAGGGCGTCCTCAACAACCGGATTTCCGAATATATCTTCAGCCATCTGAACAAGATCGGCATCCCCACCCATTTCATCCGCCGGCTCAACATGCGCGAGCAGTTGATCAAGGAAGTGGAAATGATCCCGCTGGAGATCGTCGTGCGCAATGTCGCCGCTGGTTCGCTCGCCAAGCGCCTCGGCATCGAGGAAGGCGTCGTTCTGCCGCGCTCGATCATCGAGTTCTATTACAAGTCGGATGCGCTTGACGATCCGATGGTCTCAGAAGAGCACATCACCGCTTTCGGCTGGGCCAATCCGGCCGAACTCGACGACATCATGGCGCTTGCCATCCGCGTCAACGATTTCATGACCGGTCTGTTCCTCGGCGTCGGCATCCAGCTCGTCGATTTCAAGATCGAATGCGGCCGCCTCTTCGAAGGCGATATGATGCGCATCATCCTCGCCGACGAAATCTCGCCGGACAGCTGCCGGCTCTGGGATATCGAAACCCGCGAGAAGATGGACAAGGACCGCTTCCGCCGCGATCTCGGCGGGTTGCTCGAAGCCTATTCCGAAGTCGCACGCCGTCTCGGCATCATCAATGAAAACGAGCCTGTGCGCGGCACCGGCCCCGTTTTGGTTAAGTAACAATCGTCTCGTCAAGTAAGGCAGGATAGACAAAGTGATCAAGGCTCGTGTCACCGTCACGCTGAAAAACGGCGTTCTCGATCCGCAGGGCAAGGCCATCGAAGGCGCGCTCGGCGCCCTCGGCTTCTCGGGCGTCGGCCATGTCAGGCAGGGCAAGGTCTTCGACCTGGAGCTCGAGGGCGCCGACAAGGCGAAGGCCGAGGCCGACCTCAAGGCGATGTGCGAAAAACTCCTCGCCAATACGGTGATCGAGAACTACGCGATCGCGATCGACGGATGATCACAGACCTGCCGGCCGGCAGATATTGAGGGTTTGGCGTCATGACGAAGGCACAGCTGGAGACGGAAGTCTCGAAATATATGAGCTATGTCCTGCGCCATGCGCCCGATGCCGCCGGCTTGACGCTTGATGGCGAGGGCTGGGTGTCGTTCGAGGAGCTCGAAAAGGCTTTGACGTCGAAATACGATGTCTCCCGTGCCGAGATTATCGCGATCATCGAATACAATCCAAAGAAGCGCTTCACGCTCGCCGACAACAGAATTCGCGCGAACCAGGGTCATAGCGTCGAGGTCGATCTCGCGCTGACTGCGGTCGAGCCGCCGGCAGATCTTTTCCACGGCACCTCCGCGATTGCCTGGCACTCGATCGAACGCGAGGGCTTGAAGAAGATGCAGCGCCACCACGTGCATCTCTCGGCCGATGTCGAGACGGCGAAAATCGTCGCGCTACGCCGCAAGGGCGAGCATGTCATCCTTCGCGTGGACGCTGCCCGCATGTTTTCAGAGGGTCATTCTTTCTTTGTCTCCGACAATGGAGTATGGCTCACCGAAAGTGTTCCAGTTCAATATCTTTCGCCAGACGCAGGGACCCCATGAAATCAGCTGTCGTTCAACTTCCGGGCCTCAACCGCGACCGCGACATGATCGCAGCCCTGACCAATATCTCCGGCCGCGAGCCGGTGACGATCTGGCAGACGGAAGCCGAAATCCCGGATGTGGACTTGATCGTCATCCCCGGCGGCTTCTCCTATGGCGACTACTTGCGTTGCGGCGCGATCGCCGCGCGCATGCCGGTCATGCAGGCGATCATCGACAAGGCTGCAAAGGGCGTGAAAGTGCTCGGCGTCTGCAACGGCTTCCAGATCCTCGTCGAAGCCGGCCTGCTGCCCGGTGCGCTGATGCGCAATGCCTCGCTGAAATTCGTCTGCCGCGAGATCAAGCTCGAAGTGGTCAATGCCGAGACGGATTTCACCCGCGCCTACGCGCAAGGTCAGGTCATCCGCTGCCCCGTTGCCCATCATGACGGCAATTATTTCGCCGACGAAGCCACGCTGGCGAAGATCGAAGGCAATGGCCAGGTTGTCTTCCGTTATGCCGAGGGCACCAACCCCAACGGCTCGCTCAACGATATCGCCGCGGTCATGAACGAGAAGGGCAACGTACTCGGGATGATGCCGCATCCGGAAAACCTGATCGAAGCCGCCCATGGCGGTTCGGACGGCCGCGGCCTTTTCGCCTCGGCGCTCGACGTCATCGCCGCCTGAGCCCTGCTCGCTGCCTAAAAGCGCGCGGTCTTGGCAACGGCATGCACACGAAAATTTCCGTCCGGATCGGAGCAATATTGATGCGCCATCGCCTCGCAAACCCCGCCCTGTTGACCGCTCTCGCAGCCATGCTCGCAGCCTGCCAGACGCCGGCGCCGACGACAGGCCCGAACCGCGCCGCGCTGCCGACGATGGAACGCGTGGCGCTCGGCGCCAGTGCATGCTGGTTCAAATCGGGTGACCCGGCTTTTGCAGCCTATAAACTCGCGCCGGAGCTGAATTCCTTCACCGGCCGGCCTCGCATCCTGCTCGTCCACAAGGGCAGCCCGGAAAGCCGGCCGCTGCTTGTCGTTCAGGCCGAGGGAAGCCCGTCGCGTCTCCAGGCCTTCGGTCCGATGATGTCGGAACCGGTCGCCGGCCGCATCGTCGCCGACGTCAATCGCTGGTCGGGCGGCAATAAAGCCTGCAGCTGATCGCAGCCGCCGATCCCGATAACGCTTCAGTCCCAGAAGAACGACTTGCCGACTTCGCGTGCGGCTTCGGACTGCGACACGCCGATATCCTTGAGCTCGCTCGCCGTCAGGCCTCTCAGCGCCCGCCGGCCTTCTCGCTTCTGATGCCAGAGAAGAATGGCGGCCCAAATCCGCCCCAAACGCGTCGTCACCTCAGAAGGTGCTGCGGGAAGGACGATCCGCCTCCTATCTGCATAAGAGACAATCGGTACAATCGGCATTTTGACCTCAGGCAAGGCAGACATTCCAGGAATCCTCTCGGTTTGCCACTGGAATTGATTCATACGCTTGACCGATACAATGTGCCAATATATACAATTGTCACCATGACAAATTGGCTTCCTGATCTTTCCCGCGGTTCCGGGCCGGTCTATCTCCGGCTTGCCGACAGCATTGAATCCGCCATCGCGAGCGGCGCCCTGCCCGCCGGCAGCAAATTGCCGCCGCAACGCAACCTCGCCTATGATATCGGCGTGACCATCGGCACGATCGGCCGCGCCTATGCGCTGGTGCATGAGCGCGGCCTGGTCGCCGGCGAGGTCGGGCGCGGCACCTATGTGCTGAACCGCTCCGAGACGCAGCCCGGCGAACAGACCGACCCGCTGACTGTCTCGCTCAGTGGCACCCGCGTCCAGGACGCGCCTGCCGACAAAATCCGCTTCGATACCACGGCCGCACCAGACCTCGGCCAAGGCAAGATCATATCGGGCATCCTCGCCGAGATCGGCCAACAGCATCTCGCCGAGATTTCATCCTATTCCCGCACGTTTCCGCGCAACTGGTTCGAAGCCGGCCGTCTCTGGCTTGCCCGCAGCGGCTGGACGCCGGATGTCGAAAACATAGTGCCGACACTCGGCGCTCATGCGGCGGCGGTTGCCGCCATCGCCGCCGTCTCGGCGCCGGGCGACAAGATCGTCTTTGAGGATCTCACCTATACGCAGGTCAGCCGCAGCGCCCGCCTTCTCGGACGCCGCACGCTGACGGTCGATTCCGACGAACATGGGGTGATCCCGGACGACTTCGAGCGGCTCTGCCAGCAACAACATCCAAAGATCGCCTTCCTGATGCCGACCGTTCACAATCCGACGGTGACGATCATGCCGCACGAGCGGCGCGCGGCAATCGCCGCGATCGCCAGGAAACACAACGTCTGGCTAATCGAAGATGATCTCTACGGCGGCATGTCTGACGATGATACGCCACTGCTCGCCTCACTAGCCCCCGATCGCACCTTCCTGGTCAACGGGCTGTCGAAATCGGTCGCCGCCGGCGTACGCGGCGGCTGGGTCGCCTGCCCGCCGCATTTTGCCCAGCGCATCCGGGTGACGCATAAGATGATCACCGGCGGCCTACCCTTCATTCTGGCCGAGACCTGCGCACGCCTTGTCGAAAGCGGCACGGCCCACGAGATCCGCAAGCAGAGCGTCGAGGAACTCTCCCGGCGTTTCCGGCTCGTTCGCGAGCAACTGCAGGGCTTCGATTTTGCGTCACACCCGCATGCGCCCTTCCTCTGGCTGAAATTGCCGGAGCCCTGGATGTCGGGCACCTTCAAGAATGCGGCTTTCCGGGATGGTGTGCTCGTCGACGACGAGGACGAGTTCAAGGCAGCCCGCGGCGAGAAGTCCTATCATCGCGTTCGCATCGGTTTTTCCTCGCCGAAGACAGGGCAGGAACTGACCTCCGGCCTGATGATCTTGCGCCGGCTGCTGGAAAATGGCGGATCCGCCTATGATGGTGAAATCTGACCTGTTGCAAATACACGTCATAATCTACAAAAAATGCCTGGGGCTATTCGCAGCGGTTTACCGACTCAATCTGCATGCTACCTCTTCGATATTCTCGCCTGACGCGAATCAAGGGGCAGCAAATGAGTGCGGACTTCGGAAGCTTCGTGTTGCGTTTTTTGACTACGGCGTTATTGGCAGCGGCAGCCGGCATCGTCGCAGGCTCGGCGTCCGCCGGCGAGCAGATATTTGATGAACTGCGTTTCGGGGTCTCGACCTCACTGCAATCGGGACATTCCCGGGAAGACGGCGTCTTTCCCGAAATCACTGCCCTCTTCGATCCTTTCGGATACGAGCAGGCCGTCGGCTGGCAGCAACAGTTGCTGCGTCCCCGTGTCCATCTCGGCACCTCGATCGGCACCGCGGGTGAAGCCACCCAATTCTTCACCGGCTTCACCTGGACTGTCGATCTCAACGAGAAGTTCTTTGCCGAAGCCGGCTTCGGCGGCGTCATCCACACCGGCGACCTGGACAACAATGATGACGGCCCGGAATTTGGCTGCCGCGTCCTCTTCCACGAATATGCCGGCGCCGGCTACCGTTTCACCCCGCATTGGAACGTAATGGCCCAGATTGCCCACTCCTCGCATGCCAATCTCTGCGACGGCCCGAATGACGGCATGACGCGCGCCGGTATCCAGATCGGCTACAAGTTCTGAGCAATTGCCGCCTTTACGAAAAAAGCCTGCCCGCCCCTGTGAACTGCCCCCGAAGTTGGGTGTCCAACTTTCGGGAGTCAGTTCACTCTGTTGACGGCAGGCTTTTTTCTGTCGCGCGCCGCCGCTACTTAAGCTAAAGACAGCGCAAAACGCGCCAGGGACTTTCCGCTCATGACCATTCCAAACACCATCCCGATCACGCCGGAACTCATCGCGGGCCATGGCCTGAAGCCGGACGAGTATCAGCGCATTTTGGATTTGATCGGCCGCGAGCCAACCTTCACCGAGCTCGGCATCTTTTCGGCCATGTGGAACGAGCACTGCTCCTACAAGTCCTCGAAAAAATGGCTGCGCACGCTGCCAACCAAAGGGCCGCGCGTCATTCAAGGCCCGGGTGAGAATGCCGGCGTGGTCGATATCGATGACGGCGACTGTGTCGTCTTCAAGATGGAGAGCCACAACCACCCCTCCTACATCGAACCCTATCAGGGTGCCGCGACCGGTGTCGGCGGCATCCTGCGCGACGTCTTCACCATGGGTGCGCGCCCGATCGCCGCGATGAACGCGCTACGCTTCGGCGAGCCGGATCATCCGAAGACCCGCCACCTCGTCTCCGGCGTTGTCTCGGGTGTTGGCGGTTACGGCAATTCCTTCGGCGTGCCGACGGTCGGCGGTGAAGTCGAGTTCGACGCCCGCTATAACGGCAATATCCTCGTCAACGCCTTTGCCGCCGGTATCGCCAAATCCAATGCCATCTTCCTGTCGGAAGCCAAGGGCGTCGGCCTTCCGGTCGTCTATCTCGGCGCCAAGACCGGCCGCGACGGCGTCGGCGGCGCGACCATGGCATCGGCCGAATTCGACGAATCGATCGAGGAAAAGCGCCCGACCGTTCAGGTCGGCGATCCCTTCACCGAAAAGTGCCTGCTCGAAGCCTGCCTCGAACTGATGCAGACCGGCGCCGTCATCGCCATCCAGGACATGGGTGCGGCCGGCCTCACCTGCTCGGCCGTCGAAATGGGCGCCAAGGGCGATCTCGGCATCCTGCTCGAGCTCGACAAGGTGCCGGTCCGTGAAGAGCGGATGACCGCCTACGAGATGATGCTGTCGGAAAGCCAGGAGCGCATGCTCATGGTGCTGCAGCCGGAAAAGGAAGAGCAGGCCAAGGCGATCTTCGTCAAATGGGGCCTCGATTTCGCCATCGTTGGCAAGACGACCGACGACCTGCGATTCCGCGTCGTGCACCAGGGCGAAGAAGTCGCCAATCTGCCGATCAAGGATCTCGGCGACCAGGCGCCCGAATATGATCGCCCATGGCGCGAATCCGGCAAGCCTGCCCCCCTGCCCGCCAATCTCGTCGCCGCACCCAAGAATTACGGTCAGGCGCTGCTGCAGCTCGTCGGCTCGCCCAACCAATCGAGCCGACGCTGGGTCTATGAGCAGTATGACACGCTGATCCAGGGCAATTCGCTGCAGCTTCCGGGCGGTGATGCCGGCGTCGTGCGCGTCGAAGGCCATAAGAGCAAGGCGCTTGCCTTCTCCTCCGACGTGACGCCGCGTTATGTCGAGGCCGATCCCTTCGAAGGCGGGAAGCAGGCGGTCGCCGAATGCTGGCGCAACATCACCGCGACGGGCGCCGAACCGCTCGCCGCCACCGACAATCTCAACTTCGGCAATCCCGAAAAGCCGGAGATCATGGGCCAGTTCGTTCAGGCGGTGAAGGGCATCGGCGAGGCCTGCCGCGCGCTCGACTTCCCGATCGTGTCGGGCAACGTCTCGCTTTACAATGAGACCAACGGCGTCGCCATCCTGCCGACCCCGACGATTGCAGGCGTCGGCCTGCTGCCGGACTGGCGCAAGATGGTTCGCATCGGCAGCGCCAACACTGGCGACAAGGTGATCATGATCGGCCTCGACGGCAGCCATCTCGGCCAGTCCGTCTATCTCAGGGATGTGCTCGACAGCCGCGAAGGTCCCGCCCCCGAAGTGGATCTCTTCGCCGAACGCCGCAACGGTGATTTTGTCCGCTCCGTCATCCGCAACGACCAGGCAACCGCCTGCCACGACATTTCCTCGGGCGGCCTAGCCGTCGCACTGGCTGAAATGGCCATGGCATCCGGCAAGGGCCTGACGATCGATCTCGGCGAATGCAAGGGTACACCGCATGCGCTGCTCTTTGGCGAAGATCAGGCGCGCTATGTGCTGACGGTGCCGGCCGATGTGGCGGATTTCGTCTGCGTCAATGCGGAAGCCGCCGGCGTTCCCTTCCGCCGCCTCGGCACGGTCGGTGGCGATGCGCTCGTCGTCGGCGATCTCATTGCGCTGCCGATTCAGCAATTGCGCGATACCCATGAATCGTGGTTCCCTGATTTCATGGAAGGCCGCGGCGAACTCGCCGCGGAATGATGCGCAAGGAGTAACGATCATGGCCATGAAACCCGGCGATATCGAAGACATGATCAAGGCTGGGATTCCCGGTGCCAAGGTGACGATCCGCGATCTGGCGGGCGACGGCGATCACTACGCCGCCGAAGTCGTCGCCGAAGCCTTCCGCGGCAAGAGCCGCGTACAGCAGCACCAGATGGTCTACGAGGCGCTAAAGGGCAATATGGGCGGCGTGTTGCACGCGCTCGCACTGCAGACCTCGGCGCCGGATTGACAATTGAGGTAGCCCGCCACCCTCTCCGCTTCTCATTCCTATTTCAAGTACGGCGGTAAGGGAGGGCGTAGTAAGTGTCGGGCTATGAAGCACCTGCTGCGATGTCTCTTTGTACGCTGGCAGCGAGCTTGGCGAGAACGCCAACCACACTCTCCGTCATCCCAGGCCTGCAGCCTGGGATCCATGCGACTGCTGCTGATCGATGCGGCGGGGATACTCGGCTCAGGCCGAGCATGACGGAGGGGTCATTGATCTCGACGCTCTGGCGGGCTCGAATTAAATCGAGTCCCCCAAAAGAACCCACCAACGAACTCGGTGCCGGCAACCTGTCCTGCTCCGGATAAGCAAACACCGAAGCCGGCACCGGCCCCGATGTCAGCAGCGTGAAGTCGAAGGACGCCTTCAAATCCGGCCCCAGCACATATTGCCGATGGACGCGCAGCTGATCCTTGCGGATCTTGCGGTAATGTTCGCGCGTCAGCATCTGCTTGACGCGGATCAGGAGCATCTTCGCCGGGGGCGCGTCCGGGTGGCCGCAGACGGCGACAACCGGCACTTTATAGAAATTGATCGAGTCAGTAAGGCACTGCACATCAAGCCACGAAATCTCCGGGCAGCGGGCAATCAAGCCGACGCGGGCGCGCAGGAGGCTTGCCGATGACAGCAGCGCGCATTGCAGAATGGCGCTGCCGAGCGTTGCAAACACTACACGTTTGCCCTTGAAGATCTCCGGCTCCCTTTCCAGCAACATGCCGATGACATGGGCGGCCACGTTCGATCCCATACTGTGCGAGGAGATCACATATTCATCTGCCTCCTCATCAAGCGCCTTGCGTACGGCGGTGGCCCGGTCCTCCAGCCAATCGTTGAAATCCGCCCGGTGCATGCGGCCGAGCGCCACAGCCATTTGCCAATCGGCAAAGAGATGCAGCGTGTGGAAGCGTTCGGAAAACGGCAGGAAGGCGAAGATGAAGAAGCAGAGCGCCAGCGGCCCGCTCCACAGCATGTGCCAGGGCGAAAGGCCGAGACTATAGGGCGCGACGGCGATCTGCGCCGTCAGCGCGATCGCCAGCGCCGTCAGCAGGAACGGAAAGAGGAAGAACAGGCCGAAGCGCCAGGCACGACGGAAATAGCCCCGCATGCCGCCTTCGACCATGATCTGGGCGCAGCTGCGAAAACCCGCAACAATCTGGCTCAGCGTATTGCCGCTACGCAGCCTGCGCACGAACGTGTCGTGATCGATCATGTGTATCCGGCTCTTCGTCCGCCAAGTGGCAGGAGTAGGCTCTTCCCCGGGCGCCATCTCGGGTGCCCCAGGCGCCGCGCCGCTGGCCGAAACCTCGAAACTGAGTGGGTCGCTGCCGTCCGACGTTCCGATCTCGAGCGAATAGCCCCAAACGGCGGAACTCTGTCTGGCTGAGCGCTCGTAGCGCGCCCGGTGGGCAACGCCGTCAAGCGGCTCGAAGCCCGGAAAATGCAGGACGACCCGCTTTTTTATCAATCTCATTCCGTTCTTTCGGCCGGGCGAATGGCCGGCATGTTTGTGCGATCCGGCTGCTGTGGCGCCGATCTCGGCGAAAAAGCAGGTATGGTCTCGAAGGCGTCTTGCTAACCGAAGTCATCAGGAATTCAATAGCAGCCATGTCGTTTCCACCGTGAACGGAGGGGTTTTGTGGCCGATCTTGTCAAAGAATTGATATCAGGCGTCGTCGATAGCGTGCTGAAGGAAATCCTGAAGAAAACCACCGGCCGCATCGCGACGAAGCGCAGAAGGCGCAAGGCGCGCCCCGCTGCGACAACGGCTGCCGCCCGAAAGACGACTTCCGCCAAGCGCAAACCTGCCCGCAAACAGGTCAGCAAGCGACGCACAGCCGCCGGTCGCAGCCGCCAGCGCCGCAGCTGAGGCATGGCGCAATTATCCGACCGCTGAACCCGGCCCCGCGGCGACGTCGAAATTGACCGGATGCAGGCCCATTCAGCCCGACAACCGTAACGTGATAGCAACATCGCCGAGTGGCCTGACCAGATCGGTCTTTTTTTGGTTTGGGCGTCTGGAATTCCTGCTGTCACATGCTATCTAAGGACAACGATTGAAACGGTGGGCCTTTAACCCGCCCGTTGAAAGGATCAGGTCCCATGAGCGGCATTCACGAATTCATCGACAACGAAATCAAGAGCAACGACGTCGTCCTCTTTATGAAGGGCACGCCGCAGTTTCCGCAGTGCGGTTTCTCCGGCCAGGTCGTGCAGATTCTCGATTACATCGGCGTCGACTACAAGGGCATCAACGTGCTCGCCGATTCGGAGATCCGCCAGGGCATCAAGGATTATTCCAACTGGCCGACGATCCCGCAGCTTTACGTAAAGGGCCAGTTCATCGGCGGCTGCGACATCGTCCGGGAAATGTTCCAGGCCGGTGAGCTGCAACAGCATCTCCAGGAAAACGGCGTCACCGTTCGCGGCGCCGCCTGACCGGTCACCGGACGTCCGCCCGGTTTCCAAATCTGTTTCTCGAGTTCGAGGCGCTGCAGCCAGCAGCGCCTTGACCTGTTTATGGGAATTTCATTGTGACAGATTCATCACAAGCCGTGTCCGCGGGCCGCCTGCCCATGGGCAAGCGTGAATTCATCGCGCTCGCCGCTTTCCTGATGGCCGTAAATTCTCTGGCGATCGACATCATGCTGCCGGCGCTGCAGCAGATCGGGGCGAGCCTCGGCGTCGAGAGCGAAAATCATCGACAATTCGTCGTCTCCACCTATCTGCTCGGTTTCGGCTGCGCTCAGCTGTTCTACGGGCCGCTCTCCGACCGCTTCGGCCGCCGCACGCCGCTGTTGATCGGTCTCGTCATCTACATCCTGTCCGCCATCTGTATCGTCTTCGTCCCCTCTTTTGCCGGGTTGCTCGCCCTGCGCTTCCTGCAGGGCGTTGGTTCGGCCGCAACCCGCGTCATCACCGTCTCCATTGTCCGCGATATCTATGGCGGCCGGCAGATGGCCGAGGTCATGTCGCTGATCATGATGGTCTTCATGATCGTGCCGGTGATCGCGCCCGGCGCCGGCCAGGTCGTCATGTTCTTCGGCAATTGGCACCTGATCTTCCTCTTCATTGCCGCCATGGCGACCGGTATCGCCGTCTGGGCTTACGTTCGCCTGCCGGAAACCCTGCATCCGCGGAATGTCCGCCCCTTCACCGCCCGCTCGATCTTCGGTGCCTTCAAGCTCGTGCTGACCAATCGCGTGGCGCTCTGCTATACGATCGCCAGCACCTTCATCTTCGGCGCGCTGTTCGGCTTCATCAATTCCGCTCAGCAGGTCTATGTCGGCATTTACGGTCTCGGCGTCTATTTCCCCGTCGCCTTCGCCGGCGTGGCGATCTTCATGTCACTGTCATCCTTCTTCAACTCGCGCTTCGTCGGCAAGCTCGGCATGCGTCGCCTGTCGCACGGCTCGCTGATCGGCTTCATCGCCATCAACACCATCTGGCTGATCGTCCAGATGGCGAGTTCCGAGCCGATGCCCTTCGCCTTGTTCATCACCTTCTTCGGTCTGGCCATGTTCCAGTTCGGCTGGATCGGCTCGAACTTCAACTCGCTTGCCATGGAGCCGCTCGGCCATGTCGCCGGCACCGCCTCCTCCGTGCTCGGCTTCATGAGCACCGTCGGCGGCGCCATCATCGGCGCCGGCATCGGCCAGGCCTTCGATGGCACTGCGCTGCCGATGGTCGCCGGTTATTTCGCTGTCTCGATCGCCGGGTTGGTCTTCGTGCTGATTGCCGAGAAGGGCCGCCTCTTCCAGCAGCACAATCCGTCCGTTTGAAAGGCCGACCTCGTCCGCATCCAGGATTTCACCACATGACATCGCTGCATAAACCGCACCAGGAAAACCAAGGCTCCCGTCGTATCGGCATGGGCTTCGCTGAATTCGTCGTTACCATTGCGATCATGACGGCCAGCATTGCCATGGCGATCGACAGCATGCTGCCGGCATTGCCCAATATCGGCCGCTCCCTCGGCGTCACCAGCACCAACGACGCCCAGCTCATCATCGGCGTCTTCTTTCTCGGCTTCGGCGTTTCGCAGATATTCTTCGGCAGCCTTTCCGATACGTTCGGCCGCCGCAACATCCTGCTCGGCGGTCTCGCCTGTTATGTGGTCGCAATGTTTGCCGCTGCCGCCACCGGCAGCTTCGAAATGCTGCTCCTCATGCGCTTCGTTCAGGGCGTCGGCGGCGCGGCGGTGCGCATCACCACCATGGCCATCGTCCGCGACTGCTTCGGCGGCCGCGAAATGGCCCGCGTCATGTCCTATGTCATGATCGTCTTCATGATCGTGCCGATCGTCGCACCCTCGGTGGGCCAGCTCGTCATCCTTTATGCCAACTGGCATTGGATCTTCATTCTGCTCGGCGCCGTCGCCACCATCCTCTTCGTCTGGGCACTTCTGCGGCTGAAGGAATCGCTGCCGCCGGAAGAACGCCTGCCGCTGTCGGTCAACTCAGTCACCGACGGCTTCAAGACCGTGCTCACGAACCGCATTACCTCAGGCTACATGATCGGTCTCACCATGTTCACCGGCGTCATCAGCGCCTACGTGATCTCAGTGCAGCAGGTCTTCGGCGAGGTCTACGGCCTCGGCGATTGGCTGCCGATCGCCTTTGCGGCGACCGCCGGCGGCATTGCAGTGGCCAATTTCGCCAATGGCTTCTTCGTCCGCAAATTCGGCATGCGCCGCATTTCGCATGCAGCGCTGCTGATCTTCACGGCACTGTCGGCAGCAGGCTTTCTCATTGCACTGGCCGGCAAGGCGGATTTCGCCACCGCCTACAGCATCTTCACCATCGTGCTGATGATGTTTGCCGTGATCGCCACCAATTTCACCGCCATCAGCCTTGAGCCGATGGGCAATCTCGCCGGGACGGCGACCGCCATCACCGGTTTCGTCTCGACGACGGCAGGCGCCATCCTCGGCGGCTTGGTCGGCCAGATGTTCAACGGCACGGTGCAGCCTCTTTTCGGCGGCTTCGCGCTCTTCGGCCTGGTGACAATCGCAGCCACCCTCTGGGCCGAGAACGGCAAGCTCTTCACTCATCCCGGAGACAGCCCGCAGCTCGATCCGGGTGCGGCGCACTTCTGACATCGAAATCATTGGCGTCAGCGCGAAAGGCATTTCCGATGGACGACCGAATTCTGATCAGGCCTTACGCGCCAAAGCGATTCGGACGCGACGATCGAGATTTTTCTGCGCGCCATTCGGGAGGTTTCATCGAAAGACTATTTGCCCGCTCAGATCGAGGCTTGGGCAAAGGTGGAAGATCGCAGCCTGTGGGCGCAGCGCCGAATAAGCAGGCCTGGCTGGATCGCGGATATCGATGGAGTGCCGGTGGGGTTTTCCGACCTGACCGGAGACGGATGCCTGGACATGATCTTCGTACACCCTGATTTTCAGGGCCTCGGTATCGCAAGCCGCCTGTTGAGCAGGGTCGAGAAGGAAGCTTTGAACCTCGGATTCACGCGAATTTATACGGAAGCGAGCCGAACCGCCCGACCATTTTTCGAGCGCAGGGGTTTCCGCGTGATAACGAGGCAAACCGTGGAGAAACGCGGGCAAAGCCTGGAAAATTTCCGCATGGAAAAGCTCTACACGGAATAGGGCGCGAGCCGCCGATGCACCTTATCCGAATGAACTCCCGTCGCAGGATACGCTCTGCGGCCGGTTTTCATGCGTTCAAACAGTAACCACCTCACGGCGCAGCACCTTCCACGAGGCCTTGTCGGGGGCAATCAGCAGCCCGCCGGCGAGATGGTGTGGCAGGTAGGAAGAGCCGTCGAACCGGGCAGCATGGGCGCCGGCCTCCTGGGAAATGAGCGTGCCGGCGAGATGGTCCCAGGGCATCAGCTTGTTGTACATGAGGTAATGCACATGGCCGCCCGCAAGGGTGCGATATTCATGGGCCGCACAGCGATAGTTGGTGAGGAAGCGCACCTTGGCGAGATTGCCGAGGATCTCGGCCCGCTTCTCCTGCGGCAGGTAGCCGGTGGAGGCCATGCCGACCATCTGGTCGAGCGCGACAGGCTCGGCCGCGCGCAGCCGCCGCGCTTCGCCATCCGGCCGCCGCAGCCAGGCGCCGCTTCCCTTTTCCGCCATCACCCAATCGTCGCCCATCGGATCGTAGATGATGCCGGCAATCGTCTCGCCGCCGGAAACGACCGACGCCATGACGCCGAAGGCTGGGATGCCGGCGGCGAAATTGAACGTGCCGTCGACCGGATCGACGACGATTGCGAGATCGGCATCGGCGAGCCTGCCGAGCAGTGCCGGCTCGGCCGCGACCGATTCTTCGCCGACGAACAGGGCGCCCGGCCAGAGCCGTTCGGCTTCCGCCTTGATCATCCGCTCGGCCTGCTCGTCGGCCTCGGTAACGAGATCGGTCGCCTCACTCTTGGCGCGCACATCATCCCGGCCAAGCCGGCGGAAGCGCGGCAGAATCTCCGCCTTCGCCGCCCGCCGCAAGAGATCGGCAAGAACGGTCACGTCGACAGTCGCAGTCATGTCAAATCCTTTCGGGAAACGTATCAAATCAGATGCCGATGATCTCGCGGCGGATTAGCTGCCAGCTGTCCCTGTCGGGTGCTGAGATAATGCCGCCGGTTGTCTCGCCGGGGCGATAGGGGGTGCCGTCGAATTTCGCCGTATGGCCGCCGGCCTCCTGATGCGCAAGCACGCCGGCCAGGTGATCCCAGGGCATCAGCTTCGCATGGCCGATGAAATGCAGCTTGCCGGAGGCGACCATCCAATATTCGTGGGCCGAGCAGTTGAAAGCGAAGGTCATCCTGATCTTCGAGAGGTTGGAGCAGATGCGCGAGCGATCCGGGTCGTCCATATGACCCCATGAGATGCCGCCGACCATCTGGTTCAGGGCGGCGGGCTCCGCCACCTTGAGCCTGCTCGATTGGCCGTCCTGTCGCGTCTGGAAGGCGCCCGCTCCCTTGATCGCCGTCACCGTGTCGCCGAGGACAGGATCATGAATGATGCCGGCGACCGTCTCGCCCCTGACAGTGACCGCCAACATCGTCCCGAAGACGGGAAGCCCGGCGGCGAAATTGAAGGTGCCATCGACAGGATCGATGACGAAGGCGAGCTCGGCGTCGGCCAGGGCCGGAACGACGGACCGATCGGCGTCATAGGCTTCCTCGCCGACAACGAGTGCTGCGGGAAAACGCTCTTTCAGCGCCGCGGTGATCCTGTGTTCGGCGAGCACGTCCGCCTGCGTCACTAGGTCGATTGCCGAGGTCTTTTCCGAAACGTCGGCACTGCCTAGATTGCGAAAACGCGGCATGATTTCGGCGCGTGCCGCCTCCCTGACGCTATCGCCAAGAAAGAGAATATCCTTATCTGAAATGCTCATGCGAAATCATGTCCTTCATGCAGCGACCAGCCTCCCGCAGCCGGCCTTTCACGAAGGGTCGCTGACTGTCAAGCCGGAAAAGTCGAAGAGCTTCGGATCGAGCAGATGCGACGGATTCACATGCGCAAGCGCCCGCAGCATCGTGTCCTTGCGCCCCGGCATCCGTCGTTCGATATCGGCGAGCATGTCCTTCATCGCATTGCGCTGCAGCCCGTCCTGGGAGCCGCAGAGATCGCAGGGGATGATCGGAAACTGCATGGCGGCAGCGAACTTGGCGAGGTCGTCTTCGGCCGCATAGGCAAGCGGCCGCAGCAGCATCAGGTCGCCCTCGTCGTTCAGAAGCTTTGCCGGCATCGAGGCGAGGCGCCCGCCGTGGAAGAAATTCATGAAAAAGGTTTCGAGAATATCCTCACGGTGGTGGCCGAGCACCAGCGCATCGCAGCCTTCTTCCCGGGCGATACGGTAGAGATTGCCGCGCCGCAGCCGCGAACAGAGCGAGCAGTAGGTCGCCCCTTCCGGCACCTTCTCCTTAACGATCGAATACGTGTCCCGATACTCGATCCGGTGCCGGACACCGATCCTCGTCAGATAATCCGGCAGTACATGCTTGGGAAAGTTCGGTTGCCCTTGGTCGAGATTGCAGGCGATGAGCTCGACCGGCAGCAGCCCGCGCCATTTGAGATCAAGCAGCAGCGCCAGCAGCCCATAGGAATCTTTGCCGCCGGAAAGGCCGACCAGCCAGCGCTTCTGCCCCTTCAGCATATCGAAGTCGTCGAAGGCCTGGCGCACCTGCCGCAGCAGCCGCTTGCGCAGCTTGTTGAAGGAGACCGAGGGCGGCGCGTCGGCAAACAGCGCATGGCCAATGTCATCCACTGATACAACAGACTCCAGATCGTCCGCGATGTTGGCTGCGATATTCATGACCTCGTCCAATCGAAGATTGCAGGCTTGAAACTTCGAGCCTGCCTTATCACGCTGCCTTTAGCAGAAAGTCGCGCGGCAACACAGCATCAATCACCGAACACCGACCAGCCGGTGCGCGCCGCCAGCATCTCCAGCGCCACGGCGCCGAGTTGCGAGTTGCCGACCTTGTTCAGCCCAGGCGACCAGACGGCGATCGAGGCAACGCCCGGCGCAACCGCGAAGATGCCGCCGCCGACGCCGCTCTTGCCGGGCAGGCCAACATGATAGGCGAAGTCGCCCGAGCCATCGTAATGGCCGCAGGTCAGCATCAGCGCATTGATGCGCCGCGCCCGCTTCGGTGAGACCACCGAATGACCGGTCATCGGATTGCTGCCGCGCGCCGCCAGGAACAGCCCGGCGCGGGCGAGCTGCTCGCAGCTCATCGACAGGGCGCATTGATGAAAATAGACGCCGAGCACGTGGTCGACGGGGTGATCGAGATTGCGGTAGGCGCGCATGAAGTTCGCGAGCGCGACATTGCGATACCCCGTCTGCGTTTCCGAGCGCGCCACCTTGTCGTCGATGGTGATCGACTCGTCGTCGGCGAGATAACGCACGAAGCGCAGCAATTGGCCGATCGCCTCCCGCGGTGCATGGCCGGCCATGACGACGTCGGTGACGGCGATCGCGCCGGCATTGATGAAGGGATTGCGGGGAATGCCGCTCTCGTGTTCGAGCTGGACGATCGAGTTGAAGGCCGATCCGGACGGTTCACGCCCGACGCGCTTCCATAAGCTTTCGCCGACCTTGCCGAGCGCCAAGGTCAGCATGAAGACCTTCGATATGCTCTGGATCGAGAAGGAGATGTCTGCATCGCCGACACGGTAGACCTTGCCGTCGACGGTAACGATCGCCATGCCGAACTGCCGTGGATCGACCTTGGCAAGCTCAGGAATATAGTCAGCGACCTTACCCTCGCCGACCCGTGGCAGGATATCGGTGTAGATGCTATCGAGGGTCGCCTGCAAATCCGCCATCGCTTCTCTCCGGAACAAAAAAGCCGCCCGAAAGAGCGGCTTTTCCATAAGCGAAAACGCCTGGTGTTTCTTAACGCGAATAGAATTCGACGACCAGGTGTGGTTCCATGACGACCGGGAACGGAACGTCGCTGAGGGTCGGAACGCGGCCGTAGGTGGCGACCATCTTGTTGTGATCGACTTCGATATAGTCGGGAACGTCACGCTCGGCGAGGCTGACGGCTTCCAGAACGGTCACCAGCTGCTTCGACTTTTCGCGAACCTCGATGACGTCGCCGGCCTTGCAACGGTAGGAACCGATGTTGACGCGGACGCCGTTGACGGTCACGTGGCCATGGTTGACGAACTGACGGGCAGCAAAGACCGTCGGAACGAACTTGGCGCGATAGACGATCGCGTCGAGGCGCGATTCCAGCAGGCCGATCAGGTTTTCCGAGGTGTCGCCCTTGCGGCGGGCTGCTTCTGCGAAGATTGCGCGGAACTGCTTCTCGCGCAGGTCACCGTAGTAACCCTTAAGCTTCTGCTTGGCGCGCAGCTGCACACCGAAGTCCGACAGCTTGCCCTTGCGGCGCTGGCCGTGCTGGCCCGGGCCGTATTCGCGGCGGTTCACCGGGGACTTCGGCCGGCCCCAGATGTTTTCGCCCATACGGCGGTCAATTTTGTACTTGGACGATTCGCGCTTGCTCATCGTATTTCCTTTCAAAGGTTTATAGCGGTTTGTTGCCAAATCGCGCGAAGGAAACACGCCCTCCTCTGGTTTCTTTCGAGACCTGACAGGATGCTCCGGTTAGCGAACAGGAACGATCCACGGGACATGTCAAATGAAACACCGGACATTGCTGCCCGGTGCTTGGCGCGGTCTTTAGAGGCCCGTCATGAAAATGTCAACAGCGGCAAAGAACGAAATCGCCGCTATTCCGCAGCCAGCGGCTGATCGCCCGTATCCGGCGCGTTCGCGTCGCCGGGCGCCGTCTGGCAGTTCATGTCAGGGAAAGCCACGATCCGCTTGCCGGAGAAATCCGTGTGCACGACGACGATCCCCTGTTCCTCGAAATAGCCGAGCAGACGGCGAGCGCGACGGGCGGAATGCGTACCGTAAGCGCGGGCGATGCGCGCATCCGACGGGCACGCCTCACCGCAGACGGCGGCCTTGGCGAGCATCAGGAAGACGCCCTGCAGGTCGTCGGTGACGCCTGCCGAGAGCGACAGCGCCGTCGCCCAGGCTTCCGTTCCGGCGGTTTCGGCATCGACGCCGGAGCGCGAGATCGCGACGCGCCGGCGGAAATCCGGCAGCGCTATCGGCGGCCCCGGCACGCGGCGCATGCGCAGCCGCACGAGAAAATCCTGGTAAAGCACTGAATCCGTGCGGAAGGCGGACGCAGGATCGTCGAGTATTTCGGCAAGCACGCCGGCAAGGCGCTCCTCCCGCTCCTCTGGCGATATCTCCGCCTGGCTCGCCCTCGCCTCGACGGGCGCTGCCGATGCCGCCGGCGTCGAGCGTGAGAGTTCGGCCAGGATATCCGTCGTCGGCCGCGGCGCCGGCGGCGCGCGGCGCACGAGCGGGCGCTGGAATTCCTCCGGATCCGGTGTGAAGATCAGATCCTCGACATCTTGCGGCGCATCCGGCAATGGCATCAGCTTCGGGCTCGATGAGCGCGCCGAGGTCTCCACCGCACCGATCTGGATCGGCAGCGGCCGGCGCGACAATGCCGGTCCGAGGGCAACGAAATTTCCGCGCTTCAGGTCACGGAACATTTCCGCCTGGCGCCGGTCCATGCCGAGCAAGTCGGCTGCGCGCGCCATGTCGATATCGAGGAAGGTGCGGCCCATCAGGAAGTTCGAGGCTTCGGCCGCAACGTTCTTGGCGAGCTTGGCAAGCCGTTGCGTCGCGATCACGCCGGCAAGCCCGCGCTTGCGGCCGCGGCACATCAGGTTGGTCATTGCCCCAAGCGACATCTTGCGCGCATCTTCCGAAACATCGCCGCCGACGGACGGAGCAAACATCTGCGCTTCATCGACGACGACAAGAACGGGATACCAGTATTCACGATCGGCATCGAACATGCCGTTGAGGAAGGCGGCCGCAGCACGCATCTGCTGCTCGATATCGAGGCCTTCCAACGTCAACACACAGGACACCCGATGCTGGCGGATACGGTTGGCAATACCCGCCAGCTCCGCCTCGGTGCGCTCGCCATCGACGACGATATGGCCGAATCTGTCGCTGAGGGTGACGAAATCACCCTCGGGATCGATGATGACCTGCTGCACCCATTGCGCGGATTGCTCGAGCAGTCGGCGCAACAGATGCGACTTTCCCGATCCGGAATTGCCCTGCACGAGCAGACGCGTCGCCAGCAGTTCCTCGATATCGAGCGTCGCCGGGCTGCCGGACGCCAATCCCATATCGATACCAACCTGCAATGCCGATCCTCGCGACGAAAAGACTCACATGAACGAAGCGCCATTCTTCCGAAACGGCAACGCCCCGTCTATCAAAGAATCTGCTGATTTTCAGGGCCGGATTTCACCAACCCACAGGACAATTCCCTCACGCTTTCAGGCCGAAACCCTGCATCAGCCGCCGCGTCGCGAAATCCTGCCGGCCTGACGTAAACACGGCAAAGTCGAAATTATCGGGGTGCACGGCATCGGCAACCAGCGGAACCAACGTGCGGGCGCGCCGCGCGATCGCTTCGGCTGGATCAAGCCAGTCGACCGGCCAAGGGGCAATCCGCCGGAAAAGATTGGCCATGAAAGGATAGTGGGTGCAGGCGAGCACGACGATATCGGTCTTCTGACCGTTCTTCTCGACGAAACACTGGTCAATCTCGGAAAGCACCGCGTCATCGGAGACGGCGTCGCCGCGAATATAGGCTTCCGCCATGCGCGCCAGATTCTCCGAACCGACGAGACGGACATGGCATTGCTGCGCGAACGACTGGATGAGATCGCGCGTATAGGCCCGCTTCACCGTTCCCGGCGTTGCGAGCACCGAGACGAGGCCGGAGCGCGTGCGCTCAGCCGCCGGCTTGATCGCCGGCACTGTGCCCACGAAGGTCATCTGGGGAAAGGCGGCGCGCAGATCGGCGCCGACAAGGGTGAAAGCGGTGTTGCAGGCAATGATGCAGACTTCGGGATCATAATCATTCAGCAGCTTGCCGAAGAGCCCGATGATCCGCTCTTTCAGCGCCTGTTCCTCCCAGCCGCCATAGGGAAAGCCGGCATCGTCAGCGACGTATATGAAGCCGCGCTCCGGCATCAGCACGCGCGCCTCGCGCAACACGGTCAGTCCGCCGATGCCTGAATCGAAGACGAGGACGGGTTTCAGCTCATTCGTCGGCGCTGTCATCGGAGGGCGCTTTCTTGCCGGATCTGGTGGAACCGCCTTTGCGCGGACTGTTGCGCGTAAAGCGGTCGAGAGAGGAAATGACGCCGCGCAGCACGCTGATTTCTTGTTCCGTGAATGCCCGGCGGGAGAGGACTGCGCGCAGGTTGTCGACCATTTTCGGCTTTTTCGAGGGCGGATGAAAATAGTTGCGCGAATCGAGCGCCTCTTCCAACTGCTCGAACAGGCCGAAGAGCTGCTCCTTGGTGGACGGGCGCTGCTCGAGTGCCTGGAAAGGCACGGCTTCCAGATCCTCCATGCCCGATTTCATCCACTCATAGGACATGAGCAGCACGGCCTGGGCGATGTTGAGCGAGGCAAAAGCCGGATTGACCGGAAAGGTGACGATCTCGTCGGCTAGCGCCACTTCCTCGTTGGTCAGGCCCCAGCGCTCGCGACCGAAGAGGATACCGGTCGCCTCACCTGCTCGGAATTTCGTACGCAGCGTGTCGGCGGCAAAGACCGGCGAGCGTACCGGCTTGTAATTGTCACGGCTGCGCGCCGTCGTCGCATAGACGAAATTGAGATCGGCAATCGCCTCCTCCAGGGTGTCGTACACCTTCGTCGCCGCGATCACATGATCGGCCTTGGAGGCCGTCGCCTGCGCCTTCTCGTTCGGCCAGCCGTCGCGCGGATTGACGAGGCGCAGTTCGGCAAGCCCGAAATTCGCCATTGCGCGCGCCACCATGCCGATATTCTCGCCCATCTGCGGCTCGACCAGAATGATGGCCGGCCCTTCGGCCAGAAGTGGACGCTCGCTGTTCGTGCCTGCCATGGTCTTATCCTTGTTTCGAGCGCGCAATAGCCTCGCCCGCCGCAAACGGCAAGATGTCGGCCTGCGGATAGAGCCTTTCCAGCGCCGAACCGATCATTTCGAGCCCCAGCCTGGCGCCCTCGCGCGACACCGGGAGGTGTCGTCCTGTCGTCCGCGATGCCTGGCGCTTGATCAGGAAACAGCTCGAGCCGCGCGGGGCGGCATTGTCGATCAGCGCCAGGTCCGCCGCGATCAGCCTGTTCAGATTGTCGTCGACGGCCGGCGCTTCATAATTTTTCGCCAGGATACGCGCCCAGTAGGTGCAGGACAGGAAGATCGCCAACGTCTGCCGGATTTGGCCGGGCCGCGTCACCACCGACCAGGAAGAGCCGAGCGGCCGCGCCGCCACCGTTACGTCACGGTAGCAGGCATCGATCTTCTGCGACTGCGCCATCAGCTCGAAACCGCTTTTGTCCTCGCCGAGGGCGCCAAGCAAATCGCGCAGCGCCTGGAACCAACTGGCAAGCGCGGAATCGAGCGCGCCGCGCGTGCGCGTGGGAAAGACTATAAAAGCGACCACCGTTCCGGCCACCGCCCCGATCATCGTCTCGCCGATGCGCAGCTTCAGCAGGTCGAGCGTCAGCACGCCCGTCATGCCGTAAACCAGGCAGAGCACGATCGAGATGAAGAAGGTCATTGTCGCATAGGAAACCTGCAGAAAATAGAAAGCGAGGAAGGTACAGACGGCGGCAACCGGAATGGCGAGTTCAGGCTCGCCTGAAATCAGCGTTGCCAGCACAAGGCCGATAGCGATCCCGAACACGGTCCCGAGCGAGCGCGACAGCGCCCTCATCGCGGTGTCGCCGCGCGAATTGGTGTTGGTGAAGACGAGGAAGGAAGCGAGCACCGCCCAGAACCAGCGTTCGCGCGATAAGAGCAGCCCGAAGCTCATGGCGATCGCCGACGCGATCGTGATCTGCAGCGCCGACCGCAGCAGCGGATTGGCGAATGAAAAGTCGATCGGCTGGGATTGCGCCGTGTCCTTGTCCGTATCGATGCCGGAAAAACCAGAGGCCCGCCCCGTGTCGATCGCCTGCGTAAGTTGCTGCCGCGCCTCGCCGAGCCAGAGCAGCACCCGCACCGTCTCGCCTTGCGGCGCGTCCTTGGCGGCTTCCGCCATCCCTTCATAGGTGGCGAGCGCGGCCTTGTCGGCTGCGATCACCGCGTGGACGAGCGCGAAAGGCGGCGGGCTCTGGAAGCTCAGCACGATCGCACTTTCGGCCGCGAGATGGGCGTCGAAGAGCCGGATCGCCAGTTCGGCGGCGGGGTCGGCGGCGGCGTCAAAAACGCCGGCCGACGGGCGCGGGATGAAGGTCTCCGCCATCAGTACCACTTCCTTCAGCCGGTCTTCCAGCTGGCGCAGCTCCTGCCGGTCGGTTTCGCCGATCTCGGCGCCGCCGGCGATGGCGGCGAGCTTGAAGAGGATCTGGTTGATCCGGCCACTGACGCTTTCGAGCGAGCGCAGCAGGTCGCGCCGCCAATCGTCGGGCAGCAGCACCGCCCTCACCAGATGGCCGACAAGCACCGCGACGACGGGGCCGATCGCCACCGCCGGCAGTTCGGCGAGTTGCGGCCGGAAATAGGCGCCCATGAAATAAGAGGTGAAGGCGAACATGCCGATGGCAAAACCGCGCGGCCCGAACACCCGTCCGGCCGATGCAAGCGCGATCACCACCAGGAAGACGAGATCGGAGAGCAAGCGGTGATCTTCGAGCCCCATGGCAATGCCGACGACAGCAAGGCTGGCGGCACAACCGAAAAGCCGCGTCACCAGTTGGCGGGAACTGCCCTTGTCGCGTACCGCCACGCCGCCTTCGATCGACAGCACGATGCCGAGGCCGAAGGCCGCGGTCGGCAGTGGCAGGATTGCCATGTGGACGGCAAGAAGGACCAAAAAGGAGACAACGATCGTCAGCGTCACCCGCAGCGCCATGCGCAGGCGCGAAAGCGCCGGATCATTGGCAAGCAGCCAGTCGCGAGCCTGAAAGCTGGAAAACAAATGCAGGAACCCCTCGTGCCGCGGAAGGATCGACAGATAATGCCATGCCTGGCGAAAGCAAACCGCCCGAGATCGAGTCTCGACGCTCTCGAATGTCGCGCGCCTATTGGTCCTTGGCAATCAGCGCCATCGTCGCCTTCAGGGAATTGTGGCCCTGCGTTTCGATATTCTCGGTGACGATATCGTCGATCACCGGCTGGCCGGCCTCCTCGACCACCTCGAAGCGACCGGTCGTATAGTCCTTGGTATCGGGCGCGTCCGAACAGGCGGATTTCCTGAAGCGCACCGTTACCTCGGTCGTCCCATTGACCGGTGCCGCCGCCGCCATCGTCAGATCCTCCAGCGGGCATGCATCCTGGCCGTTGACGATGACGTCGTAGTCGAAGGGCGATATGCCGTCGTCGTCGACGGCGGGAAATTGCGCAGCCGCCTGGTATCTTGTGACGAAGTCCTTGCTGTAGAGACGATCGAGCCGGCTCGCATCGAAAATGTCGGTCCAGTCGCTGTTGTTGTCGGCCCAGTTTCTCTTGGTCGCGTCCATGATCTCCTGCACGGGAGCGGTGGCATCGGTCGCATGGGCAGCGCCCGAAAAGGCGATAAGGCCTGCGATAACAACGGCGATCGTCTTCATGGTCGAATGTTCCGGGGCGGCCAAATCAAGGCGGACACTAGCCAGATTTCAGCGTTTGGCAATGGCGGCAAAAACGCATTGCGAAAGCCGATGCAGCTTTGCGTTCCCGGTTCACAATGCTATAGCGCTCCTCATCACGTCACCCACCCGGGACGCTTGTCCCCTTCAAGCTCGAACGAGGCAGATACATGAACAAGATCAAGGTCGCCAATCCCGTCGCCGATCTCGACGGCGATGAAATGACGCGCATCATCTGGCAGCTCATCAAGGATAAGCTGATCCATCCGTATCTCGACCTCGACATCGACTATTACGACCTTTCGGTCGAAAACCGCGACGCCACCAACGACCAGGTCACCGTCGACGCCGCCAATGCCATCAAGAAGTACGGCGTCGGCATCAAGTGCGCGACGATCACGCCGGATGAAGCCCGCGTGAAGGAATTCAACCTCAAGGAAATGTGGAAGAGCCCGAACGGCACGATCCGCAACATCCTCGGCGGCGTCATCTTCCGCGAGCCGATCATTTGCCGCAACGTGCCGCGCCTGGTTCCCGGCTGGACGCAGCCGATCGTCGTCGGCCGCCATGCCTTCGGCGACCAGTACCGCGCCACCGATTTCAAATTCCCCGGCAAGGGCAAGCTGACCATCAAGTTCGTCGGCGAAGACGGCACCGTGATCGAGAAGGAGGTCTTCAACGCGCCGGGCGCCGGCGTTGCCATGGCCATGTACAACCTCGACGAATCGATCCGCGAATTCGCCCGCGCCTCGATGATGTACGGCCTGATGCGCAAGTGGCCGGTTTACCTGTCGACCAAGAATACCATTCTCAAGGCCTATGACGGCCGCTTCAAAGACATCTTCGAAGAAGTCTACGAGACCGAATTCAAGGATCAGTTCAAGGAAGCCGGCATCACCTATGAACACCGTCTGATCGACGACATGGTCGCCTCGGCGCTCAAGTGGTCGGGCGGCTACGTCTGGGCCTGCAAGAACTATGACGGCGACGTCCAGTCCGACACCGTCGCCCAGGGCTTCGGCTCGCTCGGCCTGATGACCTCGGTTCTGCTGACGCCTGATGGTAAGACGGTCGAAGCCGAAGCCGCCCACGGCACCGTCACCCGCCACTACCGCCAGCACCAGAAGGGTCAGGAAACCTCGACGAACTCGATCGCCTCGATCTTCGCCTGGACCCGCGGCCTCGCGCACCGCGCCAAGCTCGACGACAATGCCGAACTCGCAAAGTTCGCCTCGACGCTGGAAAAGGTCTGCGTCGACACCGTCGAATCCGGCTTCATGACCAAGGATCTGGCGCTGCTGATCGGCCCCGACCAGCCGTGGCTCTCGACCACCGCCTTCCTCGACAAGATCGACCAGAACCTGCAGAAGGCGATGGCGTAAGCCAGCCCTTTCGGGATAGCATTGAAACGGCGGGGATTTCCCCGCCGTTTTCATTTTGGAGAACCGCAGATGACGGCGACCGTGCGCCCGCTCGAACCTTCTGACCGCACCGCTTGGCAGCCCCTATGGGAGGCGTATCAGCGCTTCTACGAGGTGGGCATCCCTGCCGAAACCACGGATCTCACCTGGAACCGCTTCCACGATCCTGACGAACCGATGCACGCGCTCGGCGCCTTTGATGAAGACGGCCGCCTCGTCGGCATCGTGCATGTGATCTTTCACCGTTCCTGCTGGCTGCCGCAATGGACCTGCTATCTGCAGGATCTCTACGTCGAAACCAGCCAGCGCGGCCTCGGCACCGGTGCCGCACTGATCGATGCGGTCGCCGATCTCGCGCGCGCAAACGACGCCGGCAGGCTCTACTGGATGACGCACGAAACCAATGCCACGGCGCGGCGGCTGTACGACCGGATCGCCGAACGCTCAGGCTTCATCCAGTATCGCAAAGCTCTCTGACGATCGGACTTGCACAAAGACCTCGCCGCGCTATTGATTCCGGGCGACGGCAATACCTGCCAGGACGGCAACAGGAGGAGGATGTCATGACCGAAGAATTGGTATTCTATACGAACCCAATGTCACGCGGGCGCATTGCGCGCTGGATGCTGGAGGAGATCGGTCAGCCCTATCGCACCGAACTCCTGACCTTCGGCGAAACCATGAAGGCGCCGGAATATCTTTCAGTCAACCCGATGGGTAAGGTGCCGGCGATCCGCCACGGCAACACCGTGGTCACCGAATGCGCGGCAATCTGCGCCTACCTCGCCGAGACCTTCCCGGAAAAGGGGCTGGGCCCCAAGCCGGAAGAGCGCGCCGCCTATTACCGCTGGATGTTCTTTGCCGCCGGTCCGCTGGAATCGGCGGTGACGATGAAGGCGCTCGGTTTCGAAATTCCGACGGAGCGCCTGCGCATGGCCGGCTGCGGCGGTTTCGGCGACGTCATGAACACGCTCGAAATGGCCGTTTCCGGCTCGACTTACGTCACCGGCGAGCGCTTCACTGCCGCCGACGTCTATGTCGGCGCGCATATCGGCTGGGGCCTCGGCTTCGGCTCCATCGAGAAACGCCAGGCCTTCGTCGACTATTTCGGCCGCATCAGCGAGCGGGAAGCCTATAAGCGCGCCAATGCACTGGATGACGAGGCCGGCAAGACGATGCAGGCGGCCTGAGCGTTCAGGCACGATCGAGGACGCGGCAACTCGGCCGCGTCCTCGCATGAAGTCAGGCAAGCGGCATGTGGATTTCTGTCAGAAGCTCGGTTGGCGGCACGTCGCGTGGGTTGTTGGGATATTCCTCGAACATGACGTTGTCCTTCAACTGCCGTCCTGATTTGGGCAGCCATTCCGCATAAAGCCACTGATAGGCCTTGTGCATGTCGGTATAGGGACCCTTGTGACGCAGCACCGCATAGTCGCCGCCGTCAACCCTGCGCCGCTCGAACGGCGCTTCGGCCGGAACGTCGGCGGAGCCGGTCACACAGGCGATCGAGCGCAGCTGTTCGGCCGGCACGATATCGGGATCGTCGAGATAGACACCGATCATCCGCATGTCGGGCCTGCCGAGGCCGCGGGCGTAAAGCGTGCCGAACAATGTCTCGAAGGCTTTGCCGATCTGCATATAAGAGCCGGTATGGGCGACGCCGATCAGCTCGGTCGGCGCGATCTCACGTATGGTAACGTCGAACATGGTTTGGGTCTTTCCGTCAGGTGAGGGTTCAAAGGCTGTGTGGCTTCCCTCTTTCCGATAGCGGGCCGGCGGCATGCCGTAGACCGACTTGAAAATGCGATTGAACGATTGGAGATTGGGATAGCCTGATCGTTTCGCAATCTCGCTGACGGCAAGCTCCGTGCCGACGATCTCGCTCGCCGCGCGATGCAGCCTGAGCTGCTTGACGGTGGCCGCCAGCGTCTCGCCATAGATCGCCCGGTAGATCCTGTGCCAGTGATAGCTCGACAGGCAGGCAATCTCAGCCAGGCGCTCCATATTCAGCTCCTCGTCGAGGTGGTCGTGAATATAGGCTGAAACCCGTCTCAGACGGCTTTCATAAAGTGCCCATGCCGTTTCGCCATTCATGTCAAACCTCGTGCAAATCGATCGGCTGCAGAGAACCATATCCCGATTTGACAAATCCTGCGGACTTGCCGGCGCCGACGCTACGCGGCAGAAGAAGCGTCGCTATTGCCGACTAGGCCGCCTCTCCTTCCTCATTCCTGTGCTCGTTACAGGAATCCAGCCACGGCGCGTCCGCGCGGTGAATGAATCAGTATCCAAAGAGAAAGACTCCTTCGCGCGCTCAAGGACTCTGGCGCACTGGATTCCTGTGACATCCCTCGGGTTAACACCGAGGAAAGGAATGAGGGAGGTCTGGGAGAACGCCGAGTAAAGAACGTTCACATCTAAGCTAAGGCGGGAGCCGAGCTTCCGCCTTAGAATCAACCGTCATCTCAGCCGGCGAGCGCCAGAGCCACGGCCTCGATCGCCTCGTCGGCCTTCGATCCATCAGGACCGCCAGCCTGCGCCATGTCGGGACGGCCGCCGCCGCCCTTGCCGCCGAGGGCTGCCGAGGCGATGCGGACGAGATCGACGGCGCTGTAACGCTCGACGAGATCCGGCGTCACCGCCACGACCGCGCTCGCCTTGCCGTCATCGGACACGCCGATAAGGGTGACCACGCCGGAGCCGATGCTGGTCTTGCCGTCATCGGCAAGGCCCTTCAGATCCTTGGGATCGACGCCCGATATCGATTTGCCGAGGAACTTGACGCCGGCGACTTCGCGCACGGCATCGCCCGAGCCGCCCTGGCCGCCGCTCATGGCGAGCTTGCGCTTGGCGTCGGCCAGTTCCTTTTCGAGCTTGCGGCGCTCGTCAATTAGCGCTTCGACTCGCGAGAGAACTTCTGACGGCTGCACCTTCAGCGAGGCGGCAAGCGTCTTCACGCGGTCGTCCTGTTCGGCGAGATACTCGCGCGCCGATTCGCCGGTCACCGCTTCGAGGCGGCGAACGCCAGCGCCGACGGCGCTTTCGCCGAGGATGCGAACGAGGCCGATCTGGCCAGTCGCCGACACGTGCGTGCCGCCGCAAAGCTCGACCGAGTAAGGCTTGTTGCTCTTTGCACCATGAAGGCCTGTGCCCATCGAGACGACCCGCACCTCATCGCCGTATTTCTCGCCGAACAGCGCCATCGCGCCTTCGGCGATCGCATCGTCGACGCTCATCAACCGCGTTGTGACCGGCGAATTCTGCAGCACGATTTCGTTTGCCATATCCTCGACGATCTTCAACTCTTCAGCCGTCATCGGCTTCGGATGCGAAACGTCGAAGCGCAGACGCTCGGGCGCAACCAGCGAACCCTTCTGAGCGACATGGGTACCCAGCACTTCGCGCAGCGCCTCATGCAGCAGGTGCGTCGCCGAATGATTGGCGCGCAGGCGCGAGCGGCGGGCGTGATCGACCGTCAACGCGACAGCATCGCCATCCTTGACCACCCCTTCGATGACCGTACCCAGATGCACGAACAGGCCTTCGCCCCTCTTCTGCGTGTCCGATATCTCGATCTTGCCGTGATCGGACGAGATCACACCGGTATCGCCCATCTGGCCGCCGGATTCGCCATAGAACGGCGTCTGGCTGACGACGATCTGCACCTTGTCGCCGGCCTTGGCCTCGGTCGAAACCGTGCCGTCCTTGACGATCGCCTGCACCACACCCTCAGCCGTTTCGGTATCGTAGCCCAGGAATTCGGTCGCGCCATGCTTTTCCCTAAGCTCGAACCACACAGTTTCGGTCGCCTTTTCGCCGGAACCCGCCCAGTGCGAGCGTGCTTCGGCCTTCTGGCGCTGCATGGCATCGGTGAAGCCGGAGATGTCGACGCCGATCTCACGGGCACGCAGTGCATCCTGCGTCAGATCGAGCGGGAAACCATAGGTGTCGTAGAGCTTGAAGGCGGTCTCGCCATCCAGCATATCGCCCTTGGAAAGATCCGTTGTCGCGTCCGACAGCAGCGACAGGCCGCGTTCCAGCGTCTTGCGGAAACGGTTTTCCTCGAGCTTCAGCGTCTCCGAGATCAGCGCCTCGGCGCGTACCAGTTCCGGATAGGCCCGGCCCATCTCCTGCACCAGCGTCGGCAGCAGCTTGTACATCAGCGGTTCCTTGGCGCCGAGCAGCTGCGCATGGCGCATGGCGCGGCGCATGATGCGGCGCAGCACATAACCGCGGCCCTCATTCGACGGCAGCACGCCGTCGGCAATCAGGAAGGCCGAGGAGCGCAGGTGGTCGGCGATGACCCGATGGCTGGCGCTACCTTCCGCCTTGACGCCCATCGTATCTTCGATGGCGCCGATCAGTGTCCGGAAGAGATCGGTGTCGAACACGCTCTGAACGCCCTGGAGAATACAGGCCATGCGCTCCAGGCCCATGCCGGTATCGATCGACGGACGCGGCAGCGGGTTGCGAACGCCGGGCTCGGTCTGCTCGAACTGCATGAAGACGAGGTTCCAGAACTCCAGGAACCGGTCGCCATCTTCCTCCGGGGAGCCTGGAGGGCCACCCCAGACGTTCTCACCCTGGTCGATGAAGATTTCAGAGCATGGGCCGCAGGGGCCGGTATCGCCCATCTGCCAGAAATTGTCGGAGGTCGGGATGCGGATGATCTTGTCGTCGGAAAAACCGGCGATCTTCTTCCACAACTCCGCGGCCTCCTCGTCTTCGGAATAGACGGTCACCAGCAGGCGATGCTTCGGCAGGCCGAAGCCTTCGGTCACGAGCTTCCAGGCAAGCTCGATCGCATTCTCCTTGAAATAGTCGCCAAAGGAGAAGTTGCCGAGCATTTCGAAGAAGGTCAGGTGGCGCGCGGTATAGCCGACATTGTCGAGGTCGTTATGCTTGCCGCCGGCGCGCACGCATTTCTGCGAGGTCGTCGCCGTCGTATAAGGACGCTTTTCCAGGCCGGTGAAAACGTTCTTGAACTGCACCATGCCGGCATTGGTGAACATCAGCGTCGGGTCGTTGCGCGGCACGAGCGGGCTCGACGGAACGATCTCGTGGCCGTTCTTCTTGAAATAGTCGAGGAAGGTCGACCGGATATCGTTCACGCCGCTCATTTTATGCCCTTCAATGCTGCCGGAGGCAGATAAATACAAATCCATCGGCTTTTAACGTTCGCCTCCGCCACTGTCCAGCCGACAAACAAAACCGGCCGCATTCTCATCAGGAATGCGGCCGGCGGAGATATCCGATAAGAGTCAGGCGCGAGACTTACATGTCCGCGGCGGCATCGCCGTCATCCGCATCCGGTCCGCCGTTCTGCAGGAAGCGGTCGGCGATGAGACCGGCATTCTGGCGCAGCGCCAGTTCGATCTCGCGGGCGAGATCCGGATTGTCGCGCAGAAAAGTCTTGGCGTTTTCGCGGCCCTGGCCGAGACGCTGGCTGTTATAGGAGAACCAGGCGCCCGACTTTTCCACGATTCCGGCTTTGACGCCGAGATCGACGAGTTCGCCGGTCTTCGATACGCCTTCTCCATACATGATGTCGAATTCGACCTGCTTGAAGGGAGGCGCCATCTTGTTCTTGACGACCTTGACGCGGGTCTGGTTGCCGACCACCTCTTCGCGCTCCTTGACCGAGCCGATGCGGCGGATGTCAAGGCGCACGGAGGCATAGAATTTCAGCGCATTGCCGCCCGTCGTCGTTTCCGGCGAACCGAACATGACGCCGATCTTCATGCGAATCTGATTGATGAAGATCACCATGGTATTCGACTTGGAGATCGAGGCGGTAAGCTTTCGCAGCGCCTGGCTCATCAGGCGTGCCTGCAGGCCGGGAAGGCTGTCGCCCATTTCGCCTTCGATTTCGGCGCGCGGCGTCAGTGCGGCGACCGAGTCGACGACCAGAACGTCGACGGCCCCGGAACGCACCAGCGTATCGGTGATCTCAAGCGCCTGCTCGCCGGTATCGGGCTGCGAGATCAGAAGGTTTTGGAGATCGACGCCCAGCTTGCGGGCATAAACGGGATCGAGCGCATGTTCGGCGTCGACAAAGGCGCAGATGCCGCCCTTCTTCTGCGATTCCGCAATGGTCTGCAGCGCAAGCGTCGTCTTGCCCGAGCTTTCCGGCCCGTAGATTTCGATGATGCGGCCCTTCGGCAGGCCGCCGACGCCAAGCGCGATATCGAGCCCAAGCGAACCCGTCGAAATCGTCTCGATTTCGATGACGTTCTCGTTGGAACCGAGTTTCATGATCGAGCCCTTGCCGAACGACCGCTCTATCTGTGAGAGTGCCGCTTCAAGCGCCTTGCTTTTGTCCACCGATTTGTCCTCTACCAGCCGCAATGAATTCTGAGACATCTGATCCACCTTTAGGTTATTGAAGCCGCCCAAGCAATGTCGAGTTTGTACCCCATTTGTTCCACTCTCGCAATAGGCGATCAAACGATTGAAAGAAAAAGGTAAAACAGCCTGTGTTCTATATTTGTTTTATCGATGCAAAGCAACGGCTTAGGCCGGATGCGCCGGCGTTACCACGCCAGGGAGGCTTTGTCTCGATTCGCGCTTGGGGCATCGGAAGGCGGTTGAAATGAAGAAAAAGATTCTTGTTCTCGGCGGTGCCCATATCGACCGGCGCGGCCGCATTTCCGGGGAAACGGCACCGGGCGCCAGCAATCCGGGCACCTGGTTCGAGGAGCCGGGCGGCGGCGGCTTCAATGCGGCGCGCAACCTTGCGAGGCTCGGGTTTCAAGTGACGATGATTTCGCCGCGCGGCGGCGATCCCATCGGCGAGATGGTCGGCGAAGCCGCCGATTTTGCCGGCATCGACGACCGGCCCTTCGTCTTTCTCGACCGCAAGACACCGAGCTATACCGCGATTATCGAGAGGGACGGCAACCTGGTGATTGCCCTTGCCGACATGGATCTCTACCGCTTCTTCGTGCCGCGGCGTCTTTCCATCCGCTGGGTGCGCGAAGCCTTCGCCGCGCATGATCTCATTCTTTTCGATGCCAATCTGCCGGAAGAGACGATCGCTGCAATCGTCGCCAAGGCACGGTCGCTGGCCAAGCCCGTCGCGGCGATCGCCATTTCGCCGGCCAAGGTCGTCAGGCTGAAATCCTGCATCGCGGATATCGACTACCTGTTCCTGAACGAGGCCGAAGCGGCAGCCCTTATCGGTGAGCGGCCGGAAGACGCCGGCGGCTGGCCGCCGCTTCTGAACGAGATCGGCATCCGAAGCGCCGTCGTCACCCGCGGCCAGCGCGAGTTGGTGGCGTTTTACGACGGCCGCGCCGTGACGTTGCAGCCGCCGATCGCCGAGACCCTCGCCGATGTGACCGGCGCCGGCGATTCCCTTGCCGCCGGCACGCTCGCCGCCTTGATGCGCGGCCTGCCGCTTGAGGAAGCTATCCGCCACGGCACCGCGGCCGCAGCGCTGACTGTGCAGTCGCCGCATGCCGTCAACGAAAATCTGACGCCGGATCTGCTGAATGAGGCGCTTGCCCTTGTTCCCCAGATCAGAATTCTGCATTGAAGCGGCCAAATGAAATTGTCGAGCATTATGTCGTCGGAAAAACCGCCGACACATTTGGCATCATGCTCTATCGACGACAGGACAAGATTATGACCCAGCCCATCTCCCCTCTTCTGCCGATCGCCTATTCGAAGGAGGTCGCCAGCGCCAAGCAGCGCGGCGCGCCGTTGGTGGCGTTGGAATCGACCATCATCACCCACGGCATGCCCTATCCCGGCAATATCGAGATGGCCCGCAGCGTCGAGGCGATCATTCGCGAACAGGGTGCCGTACCGGCAACGATCGCCGTCATTCACGGCACGCTGCATATCGGCCTTGAAGCCGGCGAACTGGAGCAGCTCGCCAAGGCGACCGACGTGATGAAGGTGTCGCGCGCCGATCTCGCCTTTGCGATCGCCGAGCGCCGCACCGGCGCCACCACGGTCGCAGCGACGATGATCGCGGCGGCGCGCGCCGGCATCCGCGTCTTTGCCACAGGCGGCATTGGCGGCGTGCACCGCGGCGCCGAGGAAAGCTTCGATATCTCGGCCGATCTCGAGGAACTGGCCCGCACCGGCGTCATCGTCGTCTGCGCCGGCGCCAAGGCAATTCTCGACATTCCGAAGACGCTGGAAGTGCTGGAAACCCGCGGCGTGCCCGTCGTCACCTATGAGAGCGAAGAATTCCCCGCCTTCTGGTCGCGCTCCTCGGGGCTTCGCAGCCCGCTGTCGCTGAACAGCCCGGCGGCCATCGCCAACTTCCAGACGGTGCGCGAGCAGCTCGGCATCAATGGCGGCATGCTGATCGCCAATCCGGTGCCCGAGGCCGACGAGATCCCGCGCGAAGAGATGGAGATCTATATCGAGCGCGCACTCGACAGCGCCGAGCGCGACGAAGTGACCGGCAAGGCGGTGACCCCCTATCTGCTCTCGACGATCTTCGATCTGACGGACGGCCAGAGTCTGAAGACGAATATTGCGCTTGTCGAGAACAATGCGCGGCTGGCGGCGGAGATTGCCGTGGCGCTCGGGGAATAAGGGATTATCGGCTTCGCCGGCCCATCCCGCAACAATTGTTCTGCCGTGATGCACCCATGGCCCGCCGGCCATCTTCCTAAACCGGGAGATCGAGCTTGCTCCTCCCGCGCCGCAGCCCGTGGGGAGATGGGTGGCGGGCCAGGGGGTGTGGCGTATCAGGTAAGGGCGGTGACGGCTGGATAGCTTTGCCGATCGTAAAGCGCCAACTCCTCGGCAGTTGGCGGCTCGAACAGCTTCGACCACCTAAGCAGGTCCGGCCGCGAGATCTCGAACGCGCCGACTGGAAGCTCGGCGTTTCGTCGCGAGACCCGGTCCCAAAGCTCATCAAAGGGAACGTCGAGGAAGCAGAGAACGACCAGGGCACCAGCCGCGCGAGCTTCGTTCCGGCAGGCGTCGCGTTCTGCCCGTGACCATACGCCCCAATCCACCACAACGTTACACTGAAGCCTGATGGCACGCAGAGCGATCTGCCATTGTAAGCTCTCGACTCTACCTCGGCACGGACCGGTTTCTGCTTCTGGAGTAGAGATGCCGGGGTAAAGCTTGTGCATCCAGTCGTCTCCGGTCAGACGAAGGGCAGATGCTTCATGTTCGATAATGCTGGCGAGCGACGTCTTCCCTGAACCGGGAAGACCGCAAGTGAGGTAAAGTGTGGGCATTGGAAAATCTCTGATCTTGGTTGGCAAGTGGCAGTGGCCCCGCGGTGTCGTGCAGGACTGCGCGTCGCTCAATGCCGCAAGGCGCGGCCAATCAGAGGTGTGTTGCCATGGTCTGTCTTATAGGACCGCTCCGCTCAGGGATCAAGATGGAGCGCATTGATGGGCTCAACGACATCGTCTAGCCCGCTTACCCCCTCTCAGCCACTCAGTTGATATTCACGGCCCAGCTGCTAACTATCCAGCGTCTCCTTGACCACCACAGCCAGCTGCTTCAGCGAAAACGGCTTCGGCAGGAAGCCGAATTTCGCATCCGGCGGCAGGTTGCGGGCAAAAGCATCCTCGGCATAGCCGGAGACGAATATGAATTTCAGGTCGGGATAGTACTTGCGCAGCTCACGCAGCAGCGTCGGGCCGTCCATTTCGGGCATCACGACGTCGGAAACGACGATGTCGACCTTGCCCTCGAGCTCTTCCATGATGCTCAGCGCCTCGACGCCCGAGCCCGCCTCATGCACGGTGTAGCCGCGCGTTTCCAGCATCCGCTTACCGCCCCGGCGCACTGCCTCCTCGTCCTCGACGAGAAGAACGACGGCCGAGCCTGTCAGGTCCTCGGGCTGCTGCGCGGCAGGCGCCTCAGGGGGCGTGCCGACTGCGGCAATGGCGCTGTCGATCGCGCCGGCTTCGGCGGCAACCGCCGGCTCTGGGATATGGCGCGGCAGGAAAACGCGGAAGGTCGTGCCTTTGCCGACTTCGGATTCCGGTTGGATGTAGCCGCCCGATTGCTTGACGATGCCATAGACCATGGCAAGCCCAAGCCCGGTGCCTTTGCCGACATCCTTGGTGGTGAAAAAGGGTTCGAAGATCTTGTCCATGATCTCAGGCGCGATGCCGGTGCCGGTATCGGTGACCTCGACCAGCACCATGTCCTCGGCGGGCATGTAGGAATAGTTGAAGGCGGAGACCTCGGCTGCCGTCAGATTGCGGGTGCGCAGCGTCAGCGTGCCGCCATCAGGCATGGCATCGCGCGCATTGACACAGAGATTGATCAGCACCTGCTCGAACTGCGACAGGTCGGTTTTGACAGGCCACAGATCCCGGCCATATTGCACGTCGAGCTTGACGTTGGTGCCGGAGAGCAGCCGGTCGACCAGCATGCGCAGGTCGCCGACCACATCCGTCAGGTTCAGCACCGAGGGCCGCATCGTTTGCTTGCGCGAGAAGGCAAGCAGCTGGCGCACTAGCACGGCGGCGCGATTGGCGTTGCGCTTGATCTCCATCAGGTCGGCGAAGCTCGCATCGGAAGGACGTGCCTGCAGCAGCAGATGGTCGGACGACAGCAGGATCGCTGTTAGCACATTGTTGAAATCGTGCGCGATGCCGCCGGCGAGCGTTCCGACTGCGTTCATTTTCTGCGTCTGCGCCATCTGCGCTTCCAGTGCCTTCTGCTCGGTCACCTCGACAGCATAGACGATTGCCGCCTCTTCCGGCGCCTCGTCGCTCTGATCGATGACGGCATTGACATAGAAGCGGAAATAGCGCGCCTCGTCGGTCGGCGTGCGGGTGTCGAGCGGCGCGATGTCGCCCTGGCGGTCCTTGGCCGCCGCCAGCGCCGCGGCCAGCTGCGGCCGGTCGCTCTCCTGCACGATGGTTTCGAGAGAGGGTGATTTCTCGAGATCGTCGCGCGACACGACGCCGGAAAACAGCTTCAGGAACGGCGCATTGGTGCGCAGAATGCGGCCTTCGCCATCAACCGAGGCGATCGCCATCGGCGTGTTGTTGAAGAAGCGCGTAAAGCGCATGGCAGCGGCCGAAGCGGACTGGCCGCTCTCGCTGCTCTTTTCGCGCGCCAGCACGATCGTCCGGCTTTCGCCGGGCGCGCCGTCGCGCATCGAGGTGACGCTGTGGATGATCTGCACCGGCAGGCTCTGGCCGTTGGTCTTGCGCAAATCGAGATCGAGCGTCACGGTCTTCTTCAGGCCGGGTTCGGCCTGCACCGACTGGATCAGTGCCAGCCCCTCGCCCGCCACCAGGTCGCCGATAGACATCGAACCCGGCAGGAACTTGGTCAGGTCGAGGCCCAGCCACTCGGCGAGCGTCGCATTCAGGTAGAAGATTTCGCCCTTGCGGCCGGCGGAGAAGAAGCCGGCGGGTGCGTGATCGAGATAGTCGATCGCGTTCTGCAGCTCCTTGAAGAATCGCTCCTGATCGTCGCGTTCGGCGGTGATGTCGGTGATCTGCCAGATCTGCAGCGGCTTGCCGCCATTATCCTCCTGATGCAGCAGCCGCGCCTTCAGCCGGTACCAATGCGCGCCCGAGCTGTTGGAGCCGGGGCCGACGGCGCGCAGCAGACGGAATTCCTCACGGCCCTCCTTGCCCTCCCGCAGACCGTTGACCAGCCGGTAGAGCGCCTCGTTCGACTCGCGATGGCGCGACAGCAGCGTTTCAAGCGTCTGCACCTCGGTCGCCTTGCGCGCGCCGGTCAGCGCGCCGTAGGCAGCGTTGGCATAAATGATCCGTCCCTTGTCGTCGGTGATCAGCGTGCCGTCCGGATGGCTGTTGAGAAAGGCGCGCGCCAGGCTGTCGGACTGGTGCTGCGGCATCACCTCGATGAAGCCGATGACCGAGGAGACCAGGAAGAAGATGCCGACCATGGCGAGTACGCCGAGGCCACCGAGCACCATCTCGTTGTCGAGTGATCTTTTGAAGACGACGAAGGCGCCGGCTGCCGCGATCAGCACGAGCGCCAACAGAAGGATGCGCAAAACCGTGCCAGAACGCCCCCCACGATCCACAAGCGGTGCGTTATAGTCGTCGGCCTGACGCGGTTTCGTCATGTATTCCTCGCATACGCCCTTCCCATTTCATAGCACGAACACGAAGCAGGAATCAGGCACTCTTTCCTTCTTAGCAATTTGCCACGCCGGCAAAAACACCGGTCACCGGCAAGACTGCTTGAATTCACAGGCTAGAGCGCCATCTGCCTGTCGAGCCGCCGCGGCTGCCCCTGCGCAAGACGGCAGCCGTCATCCGGCACAGTAGGAAATCGCCTTCGTGCGTCACTGGACAGGACCTTCGGCCCTTGTTTAAGGAACGGAAAAGTCGTCAATATGTGCCGAATGCGAAATGGAGTGAGTGACTATGTTCGATGATCTTGTCGGAGCTTACGGCAGCCGTTTCCTGCTTGCGGCCGGTGGCGTCGGCCTGGCGCTTCTCCTGCTCATTCTGGCGCTCTGGCTGATTCGAAGCCGCGCCCCCTCGCCCTTCGTGCGCGGCGGCCGCAACCGTCAGCCCCGCCTGCAGGTGCTGGATGCGGCAGCCGTCGATACCCGCCGCCGGCTGGTGCTGGTGCGCCGTGACGACGTCGAACATCTGATTATGATCGGCGGTCCGACCGACATCGTCATCGAAAGCCGCATCCTGGCCGAGGCGGCCGAACAGCCCGAAAGCGTCAAACGGCCAGAGCCGGCGGCGGAGCGGCCGGCAACCGTCCCGCGCCCCGAAACACCGCCCGTTTCCGTAAGCCGTCCGCCACTTGCCGCCCGTACCGAGCCGCCCGTCGAGCCCGCCTTCGCGGCCGCAGCCCCGCCGGAGCCGCGCCCGCGCCCCGAACCGCCGGCGCAGCCGGCAGTGCCGCCGCCGGTGGCCACCAGCCCGCTTCCGGCGGAGCCGGCGACGGCTCCGCTGTCGGCCGAACGCGACCATTCTCCGCGCCCGGCTCCGCCCCAGCCGCGTCCGCCGGAACAACCGGTTGCCCCGCCGGTCGCGCAGCCCGCACCCTATCACGATACGGCGAGCGCCGCCGAAATCCTTGACGCCGCCCGCCAGCGTGTGCTGCCGCAGCAGCGCATCGATCCCGATGTCTCCGCCCCCGACATGCCGGCGCCGCGCACCGCACCCGCGACGCCCGTGGATGAAGCGGCTGCGCAATCGGCAGCGGCGATTCGCCGTGATTTCCAGCGAGTGCTGGAACAGGAAATGGCGAACAATCTAACGGCCGAGCGCATTGTGCCGACCCCGGCAAACCAGACCTCGCGCCAGGCAGCGCCGCAGCCCGCCAACCTGCCGCGCCGCGATCCCGAGCTTGCCCCGATCACCGGCACCGATACGGAGCTGCAGAAGGAAGTTGCCCGCATTTTTGGCGAGATGAGCGTCAACCGCGACAAGTGATTGAGCCGCACGGGCGGAGGCACGGTTGCACGCATTCGCGATCTCATCATGAAGTTGCAAAAATGCCGCAGTGCCGCGGCTTCTCGGTCCTCGAACTCTTCGGGCCTCCCCACCGCGTCGATCATTTGTTATCAATGGACGCGAAGAGCTTTGGCGCATCGAGGTCACACTTTGCCTAAGTAAATACCGGTCTCACCCCAGTTTCACCCGTACTGCCGCAACGCGAGACGCTGGCGGCATGCGACCATGTTCATCGGGTGGTGGCGAGAGACCGGTTTGGCATTGTTACACTGTGCCATGTGCAGCTCCGCTGCTCAGCTCTTCAGCCGCCCACAACATCGCCATACCGCGCCCGCAAGGGTTTCTCCTGCACCATCTTGGTGGACTTCCGAACGGAAGACCAAGACGATATGTGCAAGACGCTTCGGGTCCGATGGACCATCACCCCCAAGACAGCGCCCCAGCCATGGATTGCATGTGGTGGATGCGGAGGCCTCAGAGCTTTCCGATCCAGCGGCAAGATCCGGTTGAATGCCAACGGTCGCAAGCTCGACGCCTGGCTGATCTACAAATGCCTGATCTGCGAAAGGACATGGAACCGGCCGATCTTCGAGCGCCGGACTATCCGCGACATCGATCCGTTGACGCTCGACGCGTTGCACTCCAACGACCCGGACTGGATTCGCGCGGAAACCTTCAATCTCGATGGGCTGCGGCGCAAAGCACAGCGCGTTGACGAGTTCGCCGAATTCAACATTGCCAAGGAGGTACGGCGCGAGAGCGCAGGCTGGACAAGCCTGGAAATCGAAGTGACAGCCCAGTTCCCGACAAACATACGCCTGGATCGTTTGCTGGCAGGGGAGTTGAAGATGTCGCGCTCGCGCCTGCAGGCTCTCCACGATCAGGGCCTATGTCGAACGGACCCCGGCGGGGTTGACATCATGCGGCGGCGGATCAGGAGTGGCACGCTCGTCACGATCGATCTTGCCATGGAGGCAGAGCGGGAGCGACTGTGGAAACCTCTGGCGGCAGGTGGCCCGCTGTAAATGCATCTCGTCCGGAAGTGTGCAGCGATTCCAGGACGACGAAATGCATAAAACAAAGGCCGATGCGCGTCGCTCGAATCAAGTTGATGCGACGCGTTGATGGGCGGCGCACGAAGACCGATCGACTAGCCGCGAGTAGGCCCGACAAAAAGGCGCCGCGATCAGATCGCGGCGCCCAATGTGTCTCTGCTATATCGAAAATATCATTCGTCGCGGTAGACCTTTTCACGGCGTTCGTGGCGCTCCTGCGCCTCGATCGACAACGTCGCGATCGGGCGGGCGTCGAGGCGCTTGAGACCGATCGGTTCGCCGGTTTCCTCGCAATAGCCATAGGTGCCGTCTTCGATGCGCTGCAGGGCCGCGTCGATCTTGGAGATCAGCTTTCTCTGCCGGTCGCGGGCGCGAAGTTCGATCGCCCTGTCGGTTTCCGACGACGCCCTGTCTGCGAGATCGGGGTGGTTTGCGCTTTCCTCGGCCAAATGGTCGAGCGTTTCGCGCGCTTCTCTAAGGATATCATTTTTCCAGGCGACCAGCTTCGCCCTGAAGTAGGCACGCTGGTTTACGTTCATGAACTCTTCCTCTTCCGAGGGAACGTAATTGCTAAGATCGATCTTCTCACTCAACGCGATTCTCCTGAAGAACATCTCATCTGGGCGGGTGTATATCCCAAGCGCTAGCCGCGATTCAAGCCAAATACGACAGGTAAACAGATTTTTAAATCTGTTACAATTTTAAGCTAACGGTCTATTTTGTCATGGTTATTCCGGCTGCCGTTTCTGGCTCCGCCTTCAAAACGCCGTGTTGTCAGCCACGTTTTAGGCAGTTGCGGCATGGCTGGCGATTGACGGCGGCCGACCGCAGCCGCTACTGAAAAAGACCCGCCGATCCTGGATTTGCCCATGACCGTACCGCTGCCTCCGCCCAACCGCATCTATCTCCTGCGTCATGCCCAGGCCGCTGCGGCCGACCCCGGACAGCGCGATTTCGACCGGCCGCTCAGCGAAAAGGGTTATGGCGATGCCGAGATCATCGCCGACAAGGCAGCCGACAAGGGCTACCGTCCGGATCTTCTGATCAGTTCGACGGCGCTTCGCTGCCGCGACACCGCCGACGCCGTCCACCGGGCGGTCGGCGTCGGACTCGACGTGCGCTATGTCGATGCGCTCTACGACGCCACCGTCGGCACCTATCTCGAAATCGTCGATGCGCAGGAGGCTGCCGCCGTGATGCTGGTCGGTCACAATCCGACCATGGAGCAGGTGCTGGAGACACTGATCGGCCACAAGGCGATGGTCGACGCCCTTCCCCGCGGCTTTCCGACGGCGGGCCTTGCCGTCATCGATTTCGATGCTTCCGTCACCGCCTGGCGCCTGACTGATTTCGTTGTCGTCTGACATCGTCCGGGCAACTCGAAGAGCGGCAGAAATTTTCAGTATCCGCGGAAAACGGAAATGCGGTCGCGCCACTTCTTTTTCGCACAACGCCGCCTTCCTATATTGCCGCCAGTCATGAATCGGAATCGCGCCTTGCCGCCACGCCTGACATCCTTTGCCGATGACGCCCGCATCGCCTTCGACAATCTCGCCGACCGGGCGAACGGCCTCGTCAATCCGACCGTGCGGCTCGGCGTCACCGGCCTCTCGCGATCCGGCAAGACGGTTTTTATCTCCTCGCTTGTCCACAATCTCCTGCATGGCGGCCGACTGCCGCTGTTCGAGCCCGTGCAATCCGGCCGCGTTTCCGCCGTGCGGCTCGAGCCGCAGCCGGATGATGCCGTGCCCCGCTTCCAGTACGAAGATCATATCCGGGCGCTGGTGAAGGACCGCATCTGGCCGGACTCGACCCGCGCCATTTCCGAGTTGCGCATCACGCTCGACTATCAGAGCGCCAGCGGCTGGAACCGGCTGTTCTCGCCCGGCCGGCTGTCGATCGATATCGTCGATTATCCCGGTGAATGGCTGCTCGACCTGCCGCTGCTCGGCAAGGATTATCGCACGTTCAGCGAGGAGACGATGGCGCTTGCGCAAACCGGCGTCCGCTCCGCACTGTCGCGGGGATGGCTGGCGCTGACACGTGCCGCCGATATCAATACCGGCGCCGACGAGATGATCGCTCGCGAGCTTGCCACCGCCTTTGCAGATTATCTCAAGGCCTGCAAGACCGACGAACGCTCGCTCTCCACCTTGCCGCCCGGGCGCCTGCTTCTGCCCGGCGATCTCGACGGCTCGCCGGCGCTGACCTTCGCCCCGCTCGCCTTGCCGCCCGACGGCCGTCCCGATCGCGGCTCGCTCTGGGCGATGATGGAGCGACGGTACGAAGCCTATAAGTCGGTGGTGGTCAAACCCTTCTTCCGCGAGCATTTCGCCCGGCTCGACCGCCAGATCGTGCTGGTCGACGCGCTACAGGCGATGAACCGCGGCCCCGAAGCCGTCCAGGATCTGGAACGCGCCCTGACCGATGTGCTCGCCTGTTTCCGCCCGGGCACTAATTCGCTGCTCTCCTCGCTGCTCGGCCGCCGTATCGACCGCGTGCTGGTCGCCGCCACCAAGGCTGACCATCTCCATCACGAGAGCCACGACCGGCTCGACGCATTGACCCGCCGCCTTGTCGATCGCGCCATCGCCCGAATCGGCATGGCCGGCGCCGGCATCGATGTCATGGCGCTCGCCTCCGTGCGCGCTACCAGGGAGGCATCGGTCAAGCGTGACGGCCATGACCTGCCCGTCATTGTCGGCACGCCGATGGCGGGTGAAACCATTGCCGGCGAGCGCTTCGACGGCCAGAAAAAGACCGCGATCTTCCCCGGCGACCTGCCGGAGGATCCGGAAGGCCTGTTTGACCGTATACTCTCGAGCGAGGCCAGCGGGACCTTGCCCGAAATCAATGTCATCAGGTTCCGCCCGCCGCATCTCGAGGAAACCGGCAGCGGCATCAAGCTGTCGGTGCCGCATATCCGCCTCGACCGCGCCATGCAGTTCCTATTCGGAGACCGTCTCGCATGAGCAAGCCCCCGTCCGATGTGCCGCGTCGTACACCCGCCGCCTTCGCCTACGACGATGAGGCATCCGCGCCGCGCGACAACGGCCGGCAGCAGCACGGCCGGCGCAAACCGGAAAGCTTCTCGGAAGAGATCGTCTTGACGCCCGATGAGGACGATCCCTTCATCAATCCCGACAGGGATCTCGGCGCAGCGCCGGTGGCCACGCCGCGCAGGCGGCGAACCTCCTTCGGCAAGATCGCCGCCGGCGCCTTCGGCATCCTGCTGTCGCTCGGCCTCGGCCTCTGGACCGACCGCCTGATCCGGGATCTCTTCAGCCGCGCCGACTGGTTGGGTTACGCAGCCCTTGGCGCGCTGGCGATCGGCATCCTCGCCGTACTTGCCCTCGTCATTCGCGAGACCGCAGGCATGATGCGTCTTGCCGCCGTCCAGACGATCAAGGCCGAAGCGGAAGCCGCGATCCTGGAAACCCGGCCGGCGAAGGCGCGCGCCGTCGTTGCGCGCCTCACCACGCTGCTTGCCGCCAACCCCGAGACATCGAAGGGACGCGCGACGCTGAAGGCGACCGAGGGCGAAGTCATCGACCCCCCCCATCTGGTCGCCTTGGCCGAACGAGAGCTGCTCGCCCCGCTCGATCGCAAGGCCCGAGCCCTCATCGTCAATGCCTCCAAGCGTGTCTCGATCGTCACAGCCGTCAGCCCGCGCGCTGTGGTCGACTTGCTGTATGTGCTATACGAGGCCGTCCGCCTCATCCGCGCCATGGCGGAACTCTACGGCGGCCGCCCCGGCACGCTCGGCATGTTCCGTCTGCTGCGCGACGTGCTGGCGCATCTTGCCGTGACCGGCTCGATCGCCGTCGGTGACAGCCTCGTCCAGCAGGTGCTTGGACATGGGTTGGCCTCGAAGCTCTCGGCCCGACTCGGCGAGGGCGTCATCAACGGCCTGATGACCGCCCGCATCGGAATCGCGGCGATGGATCTCTGTCGCCCGCTGGCTTTCCGCGCGCTGAAACGGCCGGGAATCGGTGATTTCATCGGCGATCTCGCGCCTTCCATGTCACCGCGCAGCAACAATCCTTAACCGACGAAGCAATTCCGCAGCTTTCGCCTTCCCCAGCGTGAGGTTGCAATAATAGTATCCGATTCAACAGATTAGCGGCAGGATGTTGAAATCCGTACAGCATGGCACGCCTGTAATCCCTCGCATTTCGGCACAGTCGAAAGGAAGGATTAACCATTTTTCGGCAAAACTTGGCACCAGTTCGTGAGTGGTGTTTGCCAAGGAAAATCCATGTATTCGCGCAAGTTTCTCTTCGTATGCGGCCTCGCCGCCGCGGCATTGTCTCCGGTCGCAGATGTCGCTCCGGCAGCTACCGCCGCAACCCGTGACAAGGCCTTTTTCGAATCCGTCGCCGGCTCCTGGAAAGGCCCCGGCGAGATCGTCGCCGGCAAGTACAAGGGCACGAAATTCACCTGCAACCTGACCGGTGAACCGACCGGCGACAGCACCGCTGGCATCAAACTCGATGGCACCTGCCGCGTCGGCGTCTTCAAGCAGCCGATGACCGCTGTCATCTCGCAGTCGGGCTCAAGCTATAAAGGCAAGTTTCTCGACGGCGCCGCCGGCAAAGGTCTTGACGTCGTCTCCGGCGCCGTCACCGAGGATACCGTCGTGGTCGGCATCAACCGCTCCAAACTGAACGGAGCGATGATCGCCCGCATACGCGACGACAAGACGATGAACGTCACCGTTTCGGTCAAGGTCGAAAGCCAGATGATCCCTGTCATCGGCCTGACATTGACTCGTCAGGTCGACGAGATGGCCGTCGGCTCCATCCAGTAGACAGATCGCAAGACGGGTTTTCCTGAAGCGGCGGGTTTCCCGCCGTTTCGCGTTTCAGATCCATGCTTAGAGCCTTTTCCTGGTTAGATTGAGGCATTCTGTTGGCTCAAACGGAGTCGGGTGGTCGACCGGCCGGCGCGCGTCGTAGCCCAGCTCTACGGCCAAGCCGGCCGGTCGAGCAGGCGGCCCGTTTCAGCCAACCCGAAGGGCCGGGCATCTTTCCGCCAGGATCAGAGGCGATCGGCTTGGACGTACCTGGGGGTATGCCCATCGCCACTCGTCTCTGCCCTGACGAAAACCTGCTCCGGCAGAATGCTTCAATCTAACCAGGAAAGGGCTCTAGGTGCTTCGCCACCAGTCGCCGCTCTCATCGGCGACTTCGATGCCGGTCACGTCGGCGTCGAGCAACCAGTCGCTGACCGGCCGCCCCCTGACGACAAGGCCCGGGGCGATATCGGCAAGAGGCATCAGCACGAAACCGCGCTCGGTCATCCGCGGATGCGGCAGTTCCAGCCGCGGCGCGTCCTGGATGACGTCGTCATAGGTCAGCACGTCGATATCGAGCGTGCGCGGCCCCCAGCGTTCGATACGCTCGCGCTTCATCGCGCGTTCGATCGACAGGCAGACATCGAGCAAAGCTTCCGGAGGCAGCAGGGTTTCGACGGCGGCGCAGGCGTTGAAGAAGAACGATTGGTCCGTCTTGCCCCAGGGCGGCGTGCGATAGAGCCGCGACACGGCGGTAACTCGACAATCGTCATGCCCGTCCAGCCTTTGCAGCGCCGCCGCCATCGCCTTCACCGGCTCGCCGATATTGCCGCCGAGGCCGAGGGTGGCGGATCGCGATGCGGCCTCAGGCAAAGTGCTCAACACTCACCTGCACGAAATCGAGCACGCCAGGCACCGGCGCGTTCGGCTTGCGCACGGTGATCTTCGCCCGCCGGACCTGCGGAAATGTCTCGCAGAGCCCCTTGGCGATATCGAGCGCCAGGGCTTCGATCAGGTAGCGCCGCTTGCCGGTAACGATCTGCTCGATCACGGTGAAAGCGATGCCGTAATTGACGGTATCGTCGATCGAGTCGCTTTTCAGCGCCTCGCCGGCGACGACATCGAGCTCGGCATCGACGAAGAAGCGCTGACCGAGGAATTCCTCCTCGTCATGCACGCCGTGGCGCGCGAAGAAGGCGCAGTTCTGCAGCGTGATCGTGTAGGTGGTCATGTCGGCCGCTTCCTCTCGAATTCCTGGCGCGCATTGAGCATAGCATCGGCGACATCAAGCGCATCCCTGTTGATTGCGACATTGTGCACCCGGAAAACCGCAGCTCCTTGGAGGCGCAGCAACACGCTCGTCGCAGCCGTCGCCACGTCCCGGTCCGACGCATCCCGCCCGGTCACGGTGCCGAGGAAACGCTTGCGTGAGGTGCCGGCAAGCAGCGGCAGGCCGAAGCGCGAAAGTTCGGAAAACCGCGCCATCAGTTCCAGATTCACTTCCACCGTTTCTTTGGCGAAACCGAAGCCCGGATCGAGCACGATGCGATCTCTGTTGACGCCTGCTGCAGCGGCGATAACAAGCGACCGTTCGAGGAAATGCACCTGGTCGGCGATCACATCGGCAAGTTTGACCCTGTCGCGGCCGGTATGCATGATGCAGAGTCCCGCCCCTGTCGCCGCGGCCAGGTCCGCGATACCGCTCTCCTTCTGCAGTCCGGAGACGTCGTTGATGATATGGGCGCCCGCGCTGACCGCAAGCCGCGCCGTGTCGGCGCGATAGGTGTCGATGGATATCAGCGCCTGGGTGCGGCCGCGCAGCGCCTCGATGACGGGCAGCACCCGCGCCTGCTCCTCCGAAGGGCTGACCGATGCTGCGCCCGGCCGGGTCGATTCGCCGCCGATGTCGACAATCGCGGCACCATCGCTCACCGCCTGCAGCGCGTGATCGACGGCGGCATCGACGGTTTTGAAGCGGCCGCCGTCGGAAAAGGAGTCCGGCGTCACATTGATGATCGCCATGATGAGAGAACGACGGCCGAGTTCGATCTCCCGGCCATGGCCCACACGCCATAAACTGCCTTCGAGCCCTGTCACCAGACTTATCCTATTGATGACGAAAAAAGCCGCCATCCGATATTGCGCTTGCGGTGGCTATGCCCCAAGCTCCTGTCGATTTCAACATGGATTGCGTTCAGAATGCCGCTTGCAGTGCGTTATATGGTCCTTCCTGTCGCCTTTTCCATTGCCCTTTCTGTCAGCGGCCCAGCGGCAGCCGAAGTAATCGCAACGAAAAGCTATTCCTATTTCGACATCCGTGGCAAAACCGCCGAGGAGCTCGATCAGGAACTCAGCCGGCGCGGCCCGACGGCAAGCGGCTCCTCGGCGCGCCATCCCGGCGCCACCAAAATCCGCTTCGGCGGCGAGGCCACCTATATTCAGGATGACGGCCGCTGCCGCGTCGGCAACGTCAAGGTCACGGTCCACACCCAGATCATCCTGCCGCGCTGGAACAGCCGCCGTGGTGCCAGCAAGGAGCTGTCGATGATCTGGGACGCGCTGTCGAGCGACATCAAGCGCCACGAGGAGCGTCATGCCGAGATCGCCAGAGATCAGGCCCGCGCCATGGAGCGCGCTATCCGCGCTTTGCCGCAGCAGCGCAGCTGCGAGGCCATGCAGGAGCTCGTCTCCAACGAATCAGCTCGCGGTATAGAAGAGCACGATCGGCTGCAGGCGCGATTTGACAGAGTTGAAGCGGTCAATTTTCAGAAGCGCATGTTGAGATTGCTGAATAATCGAATCAACGGCCGAGCCGGCGGAAAATAAGGCTTTTTCAAGCTGGTTACGAGCAGAAAAACTTAGCTGCGCAACGAAACTTGTGCGAAACTTACCCCCTCCCCAGCGTTTCAATGGTCATTTTTCATCCTAGCCGACTCAACCGGAACGCGTTAATATGAACACATTCGAAAGTTCAGCTACGGCATCTGGACTTTCATCGTTGGGTTCTCCTGGCGCGTTCCGAAGCCGCGGATGTTCCTCCCTCATCCGTAGGTGATGCGCCCGCCTCGCCTCGCTCGCACCAGCGCGCGAGGCGTCTTTTTTGTGGCTATGGCAGCGAACGCGGCGAATGCATGTCGCCCGGAAGTGTGCAGCGATTCCGGGACAACGACATGCATAAAAACAAAGAGCTAAAGCGCGTCGCATGAATCAAATTTGATGCGAGGCGCTTTGGGCGCCGGCCTCAGGCCTGGCGTTCCGGCACGTGCACGACGAGCCCGTCATAGGCGGCCTTCATCCGGATCTGACAGGAGAGCCGCGAGGTGGGGCGCACATCGAAAGCGAAGTCGAGCATGTCCTCTTCCATCGCTTCCGGCTGGCCCACCTTCTCCGTCCATTCTTCGTCGACGTAGACGTGGCAGGTCGCGCAGGCACAGGCGCCGCCGCATTCGGCCTCAATGCCGGGCACCGCATTGCGCACGGCATTTTCCATCACGGTGGAGCCTTGATCGACGTCGAGGTCGAAGCGCGTGCCGTCGAAGGCGACGATGGTAAGTTTGGGCATCAGCACTATTTCCGGTCTTGAAATGGGTGGGCGGCTTTACTTCCGACAATTCGACGCGTCAGTCAACATTCGGAAATTCGCCATAACCTCGCAGATCAGGCCGTCGCCCGCCGTCTTCAATGCGTCATATCGGACGTCGCAAAAAGACCCGTGGTTCCGCAATGGAACAACGGGCCTGCCGCATGATTGCTTAAGGATAGGATCATACCGCCATTCAAACTGCCACAGCCTCGCTTGCGCGCCTGAATACGCGCGCGCCGCGGCTCGAACGAGCGGCAGAAAGATCAGCCGCGGCAGAGCTTCAGGATGAAATTCTCCGCGTCGAGAACGGCGGCGCCCAGCGCCGCCATCGTGCCGGCATCGCCGCCGGTCGCCTCGATGACTTCCGCGGTCTGCGACACGCGGAATGCGCCCACCGAGCTTGCTGCGCCTTTCAGCCTGTGCGCGGCGGCCCCGACACGCACGGCCTCGCCGCTCGCAATATCCTGAAGGCACGCTCGGGCTTGACGGGCAAACATCTGAAGGACTTCGATTTCCAGCGTCTTGTCGCCCATCGTTTGCTTTGCGAGATGAACCAGGTCGATCGGCCGGACTTTCGAGGGACACGGTCCCTTTGCATTGTCCGGCGCCTCGAATACGATATTCAATGCTGCCATCTGGGCCGCCATTTGCCAATTCTCCCGTCTCACGTCGTCCGCACTTGCAACAGTTCTGCGCCAGGAGGGTGGCCATCACGTTAAATTCCGGCACAGCGGGCGCGGAAATCTCGGCGTATGGTTAATGTCCGTTAAATATCCCTAAATTATTGGTTTTTAAGCGGGGTCGAGGATTCAAAATTGTTAACAACAGGTTAACGAGCCGCAAATCTCAAGCCTTCATTAATTGTGTGAAGAGCCCAGATGTGTCACTACGATACTGGTGGAGCGGGTTTATGGTACGCGCCTTTGCCGAGTGAGTGGATAATGGTAGTGTTTTGATACCTTCCGTTTGAAAAAGCGGCTATCTACTCTGAAATGACATGCTTATCCGTCCGCGGTTGGGATGGAGGGCCGTAACGGCAAAGTTGTTCCGGGGTGAGGCGGAAGCCTGGGCAGCGCTGGCGGACCGGCCGACAGTAACGAGGCGTATCCGAATGGCGAATAACAAATACAATGAGTCGATAGAGGACAAGGCGTTCAAGGCATTGGACGAGGCGCTCCAGATCGATTTCGGCAAGGATAATGTGCCGTCTCGCCGCGGCGACGCGCCCGAGGCGCCGGAGGGGAATGTGTCTGATCCATCGAATGTGCGTAATCAGCAAGCTCAGGAAGAAGCGCAGCGCCGCAACCGCCGCGGCGCCAACGGCGAGCAGGCTTCCAGGGCTCCGGCCTTCGCACCCGCCAATGATGCCAGCCGCAATACGCCCGCCTCGATCCTGAAATCTTTCGACGGCGCCTCCAACCGCTCGGCGATGCGCACCGCCACCCTGTTTTCCGTGCTCTGGGTGATGGCGGGCCTCGGCCTGATGTCGCTGCTTTATGCGCCGCAGATCTGGCAGATCCGGTCGCTGGCCGACCTCGTCGCCCTACCTGGTGTCATTGCCGGCCTGGTCGGCATCATCATTCCGGTGATGATGTTCTACGCTTTCGCCATCATGATCTCCCGCGCCCAGGACATGCGCAACGCCGCCCGTTCCATGGCAGAGGTGGCATTGCGCCTGGCAGAGCCGGAAACCATCGCCTCCGAACGCATCATGACCGTAGGCCAGGCGGTGCGCCGCGAAGTCTCGGCCATGAACGAAGGCATCGAGCGCACCATCGCGCGCGCTTCCGAGTTGGAAACGCTGGTTCATTCCGAAGTCAACGCGCTGGAGCGTTCCTATGCGGACAACGAACTGCGCGTGCGCGGCCTTGTCCACGAACTCGGCTCCGAACGGGAGGCGATCGTCAATCATGCCGACCGCATCCGCACGTCGATCGGCAGCGTCCACGACCAATTGAAGGAAGAACTGTCGCTTGCGACCGAAGAGATCGCTGTGCGTCTCGCCACATCGGGCGAAGCCTTCGCCTCGCTGATCGACACGCGCGCAGCGACGATCCTGGAAAAATCGGACAGTGCCCTGCAGTCGATGGGCAGCCTGCTCGCCGCCAAGACCGATAGCCTGCTCCAGACGCTCAACGCGTCCGGCTTTGCGCTGGCCACCGAATTCGACAACCGCCTCGAAGCGCTCTCCGTCAACCTCAACGAACACGGCGAAAAGCTTCTCAGCCAGTTCGAGACGCGCGCCTCGACCATGGACAGCAGCACCGAGAAGCTGAACGCAGCACTGAACGAGCGCACGCATCAGCTCAACGAAATCCTGATTGCCCGCACCCGCGAGATCAACGAAAGCCTGACATCAGGCGAACGCACCATCGGCGGCACGCTCGACGACGTGCTGTCGAAGCTGAACAGCGCGCTTGACGAAAAGGGCGCAAGCTTCCGCCAGAGCCTGCAGAGCACCGCCGACGACGCTGTCATGGATCTCGACCTTCGCTCCGGCTTCTTCGAAGAGCGGCTGCAGACGACCGTCGCCCAACTTTCGACCGCCTTCGATGAGCGCGTCGCCGAATTCACCAGCGCCTTCGACAAGCGCACCGGCTCGCTCGACACGAAGCTGATGGAAAGCCTTGCCCGCATCAACGAGACGCTGACCGGCGGCTCGGATTCGATCGACGGCATCCTTAATTCCGGCATCGACCGCATCGGCTCCTCGATGACGGATCACTCGCTGGCGCTCGCCACCGCGCTCGCCACCAGCCACGAAGTGCTGGAAAACACGCTCGGCACCCGCAGCGAAGAAATCACCGCCGCGCTGACCAGCCGCACCGGCGAGCTGACCTCGGCACTGCAGAATGCGACGTCGGACATCGCGCTGGCGCTTGCATCGGGCACTTCCGACCTGCAGAACAATCTCCAGGCTCGCTCAGCCGAGTTCCGCGACACGCTGCGCACCACCACCACCGAACTGAGCGCCGCCGTTGCCGCCGGCACGCAAGAGGTGACCACCGCCTTCGGCGGCCGCGCCGAGGCGTTGAGCGGCGTGCTTACGGCGCGCACAGCCGAAATCAGCGAGGCGCTCGGCGCCGCGCATGGACGCATCGACAGCGTCATGGCAGAGCGCGGCGGCGCGCTCGTCGAGGCGCTGACCAGCCATCACGGCCGCTTCGAGGAAGCGCTGACTACTCGCTCCGACGCGATCATCAACGCTGTGACGGGCACCCACGACCGTCTCGCCGAAACGCTCGACGAGAAGGCCATGGCGCTTGCCATCTCCCTGAACGAGAGCCAGGCCCGGATCGAAGATACGCTCGAAACGCGCTCCGCCACCCTGCTGAACGCCGTTTCCGGCACGCATGACCGACTGTCCGAGACGCTCGACGAGAAGGCAATGGCGCTCGCCATCTCCTTGAACGAAAGCCAGAGCCGCATCGAGGACACACTCGAAACCCGCTCCGCAGCCTTCCTGAATGCCGTGTCGGGCACGCATGAGCGGCTGTCGGAAACACTCGATACGAAGGCAGCGGCGCTCACGACGTCCCTCGACGAGAGGCACGCCCGCATCGAGGATGCGCTCGGCACACGCGCCGAAGCGCTGCTCAGCACGATCGCCGGCACGCGTGACCGCCTTGCCGAAACCCTCGATGAAAAGGCGATGGCGCTTGCCGTTTCCTTGAACGAAGGCCAGGCTCGCATCGAGGACACGCTGGAAACCCGTTCCGCTGCCCTGCTGAATGCTGTCTCCGGCACCCACGACCGCTTCACCGAGGCGCTGGACGGTAAGGCGTCTGCCATCGCCGCCTCGCTGAGCGAGACCCAGGCCCGTATCGAGAATACGCTCGAAACCCGCTCCGCCGCCCTGATGGATGCCGTTTCCGGCACCCATGACCGCCTCTCCGAAACCCTGGACGAAAAAGCGATGGCACTTGCCATTTCGCTCAACGAGAGCCAGGCACGCATCGAGGATACGCTGGAAACCCGCTCCGCGGCCTTGCTGAATTCCGTTTCCGGCACCTACGACCGCTTCTCCGAAACGCTCGACGAGAAGGCGATGACGCTTGCCATCGCGATCAACGAGAGCCAGGCACGGATCGAAGACACGCTAGGGACTCGCTCCGAGGCCTTCCTCAAGGCCGTGTCGGGCACGCACGAGCGCATCTCCGAAACGCTCGACCAGAATACATCGGCGCTCGCTGCCACCTTGAACGAAGGCCAGCGGCGACTGCAGGATACGCTGGAGACGCGCTCGGATTCCTTCCTCAACGCGGTTTCCGCCACCCATGATCGGCTGTCCGAGACACTCGACGATCGGGCGATGGCGCTGGCCATCTCGTTGAACGAGAGCCAGAGCCGCCTCGAGGAGACGCTGACATCCGGTGCCGATGCGATCACCAATGCGGTCTCCGGCACGCATGAACGCCTGAACGGCGTGCTCGACCAAAAGGCCCGCGCGCTGGCCGCTTCGTTGAACGAGGGCCAGGTTCGCATCGAGGAAGCCTTGGGGCACCGTACCGCCGCGATCATCGGCGCTGTGACGGCAAGCCACGACCGGCTCACCGATACGCTCGACGAAAAGACCATGGCGCTCGCCATTTCGCTCGACGACAATCAGAGCCGCTTCGACAGCGCGCTCGAAGCCCGCAGCAATTCCATCATGGAAGCCGTCGCAAGTGCCGAGGCGCGCGTCGCCGGCGCCTTTGCCGACAAGACCGATGCCATCCATAACGCCTATGCCGACAATCAGCAGAGACTCGAAAATGCGCTTTCCCAGCACAGTGCAGCCCTCTCGGGCGTTCTCGATGCCGGCGGCGCCCGCTTCGAGGATCTCGTCGGTGGCTTGACCGGCCGCATCGAAGGCCGCCTGAGCGATGCCCATGCGCGGCTCGGAGGCCTTGCCGAGGAGGCCGCGGCGCGCATCGAGAGCGGACTGGATTCTGCCCATGAGCGCATCCGCACGACGCTTGAGGATCGCGCCAACGCCATCGACCTGTCGCTGAACCAGGCCCATAGGCTGATCAGCGATACGCTGACCGAACAGGCGACCAGCATCGGCACATCGGTGGCGACGAGCGTCAGCATGCTCGAGATGTCGCTGGAAGACCGCGAGGCTTCGATCCGTCAGGCGATCGATTCCGGCGCTCAGACACTGGAAGAACGCATGCATGCAAGCGCCGGTCAGATCGCCGGCCGCTTCCAGGAGGCGGCCAACACGATTTCGAGCTCCGCCCAGGGCCTTTCCGCCCATCTCGACCAGTCCGTCGCAAGCCTTGCGGGACGCCTTGAAGAGACCGGTTCCCGTATGGAAGCGGGCCTGACTGCCATCGAGAGCCGCATTCGTGACGGCGTCGGCGGCGTTGCCGACAAGGTCGAAGCGGCCAGCAGCCAGCTGTCCGGCGTGCTCGCCGACGGCATTTCCCGTCTCGGCGCGCTTGGTGACGACACAACCCAACGCATCTCGGCGACGCTCGAAGGGAGCGCCGCAAATCTCACCCAGGCGATCGACAGCCGGACCGCCAATCTGGCCGAAACCCTGGACCGCAGCACGACCACGCTGACCGACGCCATCGAGGGCCGCACGGCAAGCCTCGGCGAAACCCTCGACCGCGGCAACGAGCGCATTGAGGAACGGCTCTCGACCATGGATCGCGCTTTGACCGTCGGCCTCGAGGCCGTCAACCGCACCATCGAAGGCAAGGCCGCCGGCCTCGCTTCGACGCTGCGCAGCGCCGTGGCCGAAGCAGCCCAGGGAATGGAGGGCGAAGCGACGAGAACCACCGAACTGCTCGGCAAGACCGGCCAGCAATTCGCCGAGGATCTCAATGCAAAGAGCGATGAATTCACCCGCACCATGGATGAGCGTTCGTCGCAGATCGTCACCCGCGTCGCCGAAGCCCAGAACCGTCTGGCAACCCAGGCCGCCGCCGTCGCCCAGACTTTCTCGGAAGCCGGCAATGCCATCGTCAACAAGGTCGCCGAGGCCGAGACGATCGTCGGCACGCAGGTCAATGCCATCTCCAAGGCGCTGTCGGATGCCGGCCAGTCTCTCGAAGCCCGCGGCGACGCCATCCGCTCGACGCTGTCGGGGGCCGGCAGCGAGATTTCCGCCACCATGGCGGATGTCGATCGGGCGCTCGAAGTTCGCAGCAGCGCCATCCGCTCCAATCTCGAGGAGCGTGCCCGCGAGATCGATACCACCCTCTCCGACATCGACCGGGCGCTCGAGGCGCGCGGCAACTCGATCCGCGCGACGCTCGAGGAACGCACCCGCGACCTCAACTCGATGCTTGCAGGCCGCTCGGTTGAATTGACCCGCATTCTCGACGAAACGGCCCGCCCGATCATCGATCGCTACACCAATGCCGGCGAGCAGGCCGCCGCCCGCATCACCGCCGCCGCCAACCTCAGCGCCGACCGTCTGCGCGCCGAAAACGAAGCGCTCGCCAGCGCGGTTGCCGCCCGCACCGAGAATGTTGCCAATGCGGTCAGCGCCATCGAGGATAGCCTGGTCGGCAATGTCAACGGTCTGGTCCAGCGCATGTCGGAAAGCAGCGCGGCGATGGCCATGATGATGAACCGCGCCGCCGAGCAGCTGACGAGCGTCGATGGACGTCTCGGCGAAACCACGACGCGCTTTGCCGACTCCGCCACCAAGGCCGCCGAAATGGTCAATGCCTCGACCCGGCTTCTTGAAGGCAAGGTCGACCGTCTCTCCGACATATCGGGCCAGACACTGGCGCAGGTCGGCGGCATCATCGGCCGCTTCGACGAACATTCCAAGGTTCTCACTCAGGCCTCGCAGCTTCTGGGTGCCGCCCAGTCCAACCTTGCCTCCACGCTCGAGGAGCGTGAAGGCGCGCTGCAGGCGCTCTCCGTCAGCCTGGTGCAACGCTCCGACGAGATCGAAAAGACCATGCGCGGCCTCGGCGGCATGATCGAGACCGTGTTCGAGCGGGCCGAGCAGCGCTCCAACCAGGTTACCGGCAATCTGCGCCAGGGCGTACAGTCCTCCTTCGCCGATATCGGCCGCATTCTCACCGAAACCGAGAAGCGCGCCCAGGAAGCGGCTGAGACGATGCGCGAGGCGATCACCCGCGCCGGCGAGGAAGCCAACACGACGATCGACGGCACCTTCGCTAATGTCGAGCGCCGTTCCGGCGACCTCTCCAACCGCATTCGCGGCGGCCTAACCGCCTCGTTGTCGGAAGTCGAGCGCATGCTCGGCGAGGCCGGCCGTGCCTCCGACGGTGCGGCTCAGCATATGCGGGAATCGCTGCGTGAGGCGATCGAGGATGCCGTCGGACGCTTCTCCGGCGCCACCGAGGATATCCGCCGCTCCGCCGCCGACATCCGCAGCGAGCTCGACGCCACCCGCGCCGAACTGAAGCGCGGCGCCTTCGACTTGCCCGAGGAAGCTAAGGAAAGCGCCTCGGCCATGCGCCGCGCCGTCGCCGAGCAGATCAAGGCGCTTCAGGATATCTCCCAGCTCGTCGGCCGCTCCAGCCAGCAACTTGAAATCTCCGAGCCCGTCGCCCGCTCGCTCGCCAAGGTGCAGCCGGCGGCGCGCCCCGCTCAGCCGGTCGCATCTCAGCCACCGCAGCCGGCGGCACCGCCGCCGATCGAAGCGACGGGTCTGCGTGGAACGATCGCGCCGTCTGCTCCGGCCGTCGCCGCTCAGCGCGCCGCCCCGCAGCCGGCTCCCGCTCGCCAGGATTCAGGGCACCAGGAACCGGCGCGGGAAAGCGGCGGCTGGATCAGCGATCTCCTGCGCGGCGCATCCCGTGACGAAGCCGCCGACGAGGCGCCCGCCCGGGCCCCGGCCCGCCCGGCGGAAGCCGCCGCACCGGCCACGCGCAGCAACGACAGCCGCAATCCGCGCCATGTCGTGGAATCGCTGAATTCGCTCTCCGTCGATATCGCCCGCGCCATCGACCACGATGCCTCGGTCGATCTCTGGCGCCGTTACCAGCGCGGGGAGCGCGACGTTTTCACCCGCCGCCTCTACACGCTGAAGGGCCAGCAGACCTTCGACGAGATCAAGCGCAAATACGACCGCGAGCCGGAATTCCGCACCGCCGTCGACCGCTATATCGGCGATTTCGAAAAACTGCTTGCCGACGTCGCCCGCACCGACCCGAACCAGACCGTCACCCAGTCCTACCTCACCTCCGATACGGGCAAGGTCTACACCATGCTCGCCCATGCAGCGGGCAGGCTCCGCTAAGCCTGTCCGATAGCAGTGATCAAAAGCCGCCTGAACGTCTCAGGCGGCTTCACTTATGAGGCCGATATTATCTGCTTCTCAGCCATGGAACCGCGAACGAAATGACCAAGGCCCTGCTGATCATTGATGTCCAGAATGCAATTCTCTCCGGCAAGGCCAAGCCGGAGCGGCAGTCTCTCGTCGATTCCGCGCTGGATCAAACCGTCGCTCGCCTCGCATCGCTCCAGGCGCAGGCGAGACAGGCAGGCGCGCCGGTCGTGCTGGTCCAACATGACGGCGACAGCAGTCATCGGTTGGCGGTCGGCACGGTGGGATGGGCGCTGCGCCGGGAGATTGCGCCGCAGGAAGGCGAGGTCGTCGTCCGCAAGCAAAGCGCCGACTCCTTCTTCGAGACCGATCTCGCCGAGCGCCTGAACGAACGGGCGATCACCCACCTCGTCATCGGCGGCTGCATGTCGCAATTCTGCGTCGACACGACCGTCAGGCGCGCCGTTTCGCTCGGCTATAATGTGACGCTGGTGGCGGACGGCCATACCACAGGCGATACTGCGACCCTCACCTTCTCCGAGATTGTCGCCCACCACAACGAAACGCTCGACGGGTTCGACGCGGGTAATGCGGCGGTGGAAATCCGCCCCGCGGCCGATATCGCCTTTTAATAAAGCACCGGCAGCAACCGACGATATCAAATCGGAAGCAGGCACTCGGTCCTAGGGCAGTGGCGATGGCGATGGGCATAGCCCTTGGTACGTCCGAGCCGATCGCCTCTGATCCTGGCTAGAGATGCCCGGCCCACCGGCCGCACCGCTTCGCCATGGCGAAGCGATCAGTGCGACCGGCGCTTTCCAGTCTTGCAGATTTGCCAGGCAAATCTGCGGGAGGGTTGGCTGAAACAGGCCGGCCGGTCGACCATCCGACTCCGTTTGAGCCAACAGAATGATTCAATCTAACCAGGAAAGGCTCTAAGTCTGACGATCAACGACTCGACGATCTCAGGCAAATCCCTCGCCGCCGTATCGACAATGATCGGCCTCTGCCCCCAGTCATCATAAATTCGCTCGACGACTTTTTGCCAGGTCGGTTTGGCCAGACCTTCCACATCCGTCTTCCGCGTCTCGACTCGGCGGCGATGTTCCGTCTTGTCGGAGCAGATCACCTCGACCTCGGCCGCGATCACGCCGGAGCGCGCAGCAACCGCCAGCCATGCCTCGCGGGTTACGCGCAACGGATTGACCGAATCTGCGATCACGACCCTGCCGAGCGCCAGATTATCCTCTGCAATGCCGTAGGCCACGACATAACCTGCCGGGCCGATGTCATTGGAAGGGTCAACCGACGTTCTGATCGCCTGCTCGATCGTATCGACCCTCACATATACGGCTCCGAGCCGTCTCGCGAGGGCGCGCGAAATAGTCGTCTTTCCACTACCCGGCAAGCCGCCGATGATCACCAGCATGGTCTCTCACCCGTTTGCCAATATGCGCCAGCGAAGCCGGACTGACTAGTCCGGCCTCCTCCATCACTTCTTTGTAGATGAGATGCTTCGCAAGGCAAGCGGAAGTAGTATTTCACCGCGAACTGGCGCCATTGCAGCCCCGCCCTGTCCTATCGACCGGCTGCCATGCCCCAATTATAAACGCACCGATCGAGACCGATGGCCATTTCCAGCACGAGGACAAAAGGAATCAGCTGTGGATAGGGCCTTTTAATTGCCGCTGTCCTTCATTTTGTCACAAACTTTCTCGATCCGCTTGCGTTTAGCCAACGGCCCACCGACGCCCAACGACAGAGACCAGTAACATCGATGACCAAGACGACATCCCGGCTTCTTGCCACCGCGCTCTCATCCGTTTTACTGATGGGAGCTTTCATTCCTGCCGAGGCCGGCCAGGCAAGCTTCGTCCTCGATGTACAGTCCGGTCAGGTGCTCGAAGCTTCCAATCAGGACGATCTCAACTATCCGGCGTCGCTGACCAAGATGATGACGCTCTATCTCGCTTTCGAGGCATTGCACGACGGACGCCTCACCTGGGATCAGAAGCTCACCATGTCGGAAAATGCCGAGAGCAAGGAGCCCTTCAAGCTTGCCGTCGGCGCCGGCCGCAAGGTGACCCTGCGTGAAGCGGTCGAAAGCATCGTCGTCTTGTCTGCCAACGATTCTGCCGTGGCGATCGCCGAACAGCTCGGCGGCTCCGAGCAGGCCTTCGCCAAGACGATGACCGACAAGGCGCGTCAACTTGGCATGAGGGATACGGTCTTCAAGAATTCTTCCGGCCTACCCGATCCGGAGCAGGTCACAACCGCACGTGATATGGCAACCCTCGGCGTCTCGCTGATGCGGGACTTCCCCGAGGAGTTCAAGCTCTTCTCGATGCGCGGCTTCAAGTTCCGCGGCATGAAGTTTCGCGGCCACAATAACTTGATGTATCGCTATGACGGGGTCGACGGTATCAAGACCGGCTACACCGACGCATCCGGCTATAATGTCGTGACGTCGGCGCTGAAGGGTGGCCGCCGCGTGGTTGGCGTCGTCATGGGCGAAAAAACCGCGAGCCTGCGTGACGACAAGATGGCCGGCCTGCTGGACAGCACCCTATCGCCGTCAACCGCCACGGCGTACACCACACCGGGCACCCAGCCCGGAGCGACAATGACGGATACGCAGCCAACGAAATAGGCCGTAATCTATTTGAACGCCACTTCGAGGTGTTGCCGGTCTTGCGCAATCACCCTGCAATTCGTTTCGAAGCCTTCTCCTTTGATGGCAAGGACGAATTCCGAAGGAATGCCTGTCGTATTGGAGACCGAAATGCCGCCGATGGAATTGACTGTGCAGTCGATGGTCGAACGCCGATCATTGAAGAGGATGGAGCCGGCCTTCAGCACCCGCCGCCGAGCACCGATCGCGTGATCGCCATGAATGGAACTCCAAGATACGCAGCGATTCCGGCCGTCGTGTTTAGCCTGATACATGGCGGCATCCGCCTGCGCCAGCAAGGTCTCGATGTCCTTGCTGATGATAGAGCGCGCCGAGCTGCCCAGACTCGCCGTGACGTGCAGGACACCATGATCGCTGCGAACTGGCTGCGAGGCGATGGCGGCTCTGATCTTTTCGGCGACGGCGACTGCACCCTCCCGGTCGGCATGCGGCAGGACAACGGCGAATTCCTCCCCGCCGATCCGTCCGAACAAATCACCGGCGCGAATGGTCGCCTTGCAGACGGACGCGACCCCCTTGAGGACAGCGTCTCCCGCGGCATGTCCATGCCTGTCGTTCACCTGCTTGAAATGGTCGATATCGAAGACGATGCACGACAGGTCATGCTGGTGCCGTAGGGCGAGCGAGATAAGCTGATCGGCCTCCTGCTCGAAGGCGCGGCGGGTCATCGCCTCGGTAAGGCTATCGGTTGCTGCCGACTGCATGAGATCAATGCGGTCCATCGCCATTGATGTCGAAGCAGCGGCCGCCAAACGCCATCTCAGACTAAGCGCAGCGTCCAGCTGACAATTTCGGAAGCGGCCGTGGAAAAAGCGCGGTCGAGAGCCTTAACGAAGCCAACATTGTCCCCCCCGGCCGGCGCTGTGGCGCGGAACACCTTTTGGGCGCGCACCGAACCGTTGCGGTCGTTGAGGAGCTTGACGGAGATTTCGACCACCGCCTGGTTGCCGCTCGACGCATCGATCTCGAAGGAGCGGATGTCGGTGACGACCTGGTAGTCGATCGCCAGCCCCTGCCCCGGCAAGCCGACGCCGCCGAGCTTGCCCGAATTTTCGAAGGCCTCGACCAGTTTCGACTGCACGATGCGCGGCAGCTTGTCGCCCCACTGCGCCCGCGAAAGATATTGGATCTCCGAAGGCGAGACGCGGATGACGATCTGCTCGCTGTCGAGCGACCTCAGCGCCGTTGGGCTGGCAATCAGGATCTGGCGGGATTTGGCCGCAGGTCCGTCGCCGTCGACGGCAGCCGATAGGTCATAGGTATCGTTCTTGGCCGCGGTGCCGCACCCGGAAAGAATCAGTGCCGTCAGCGGCAGCGCGATCACCGTTCCCCTGATCCATGAACGGCGCGACAACAGATGCGATGCGACCATATTAGGCTACCCCTGACTTCCCCTGTTAGCGCCGCGTCCGGCCGTCATACTGCTTGACCGTGTCCCCACCGAAGATCAGGCGTTGTGGGTTGCGGTCGAAGTTGGTGATCGTCTCGTTCAGATTGTTCACTGTCCCGCGCATGTCGTTGACGAGAGTCTGCACGTCGCGCAAGCCGCCGCTCGAGAATTTCTGCAAATTGTCGGCGATCGGCCCGATTCGCGAATTCAGATTGTCGGCGACCTTCTTGAAGGATTCCAGTGTTTCGCGCGCTTGTGCGAACATCGATTGCGTATTGTCGGTACCGAGCAGCGCATCGACCTTGATGAGAATGCCGTCGATGCGGGTGGAGGCTGAGTTCAGCTTGTTGGCCAGCTGCGATACGTCCTGGATCGTCTGGTCGATATCCTTCTGGCGTCCCGAAACCGTGTTGGCGACATCGCGGATCGAGGCGACGGCAGCGCGGGCATCCTTGGTCGCCTGCGAGATATCGTCGACCGACCCTTTGAGCTTGGCCGGATCGATCTGGGCGACGAGTATATCGACGCGGTCGAGTGTGTCCTGCGCCTGCTTGCCGAAATCGTTGAACGTGGTGGCCGTCTCATCGAACTTCTGGATCGCGCCCCTGAGATCGCCCGAGGCATCGGCGACGTTGGCGGTGATCCTTTCGGCATTCGAGACGATACGGTCGATCTTCTGGGCGTCCACCGCCTTGACCAGCGATTCCACAGCTTGAAGAGTCGAATCCACCCGGCCCGAAACCGCCTTCACCGTATCGGAGAGTTCGCCGACGCTTTGCAGGAAGGCGTCGATATTGTCGGAATTCTTGGCAAGCGCATCCGAAAAGGTCTCGGCATTCTTGAAGGTCTCGGTCAGCGGCGCGCGCGAATCCTCGATGAAACCCTGAAGTTCGCCGACGGCGTTGTTGGCACGGTCGAGGATCTTGTCGGCAGTGGCAAGAAGATTGGTGACGCTCGACTGATCGGCGACGATGACGGCGCGTTTGTTATTCTCGATCGCATGTTTGAGGATGCTCTCCTCACCCTTGCGGCCGCCCGACAGTTCGATATAGGCGGCCCCGGTGAGGCCCTGGATTTCGAGGGCGGCCTTGGTCGAAGGATAGATCGGCGCATCGGTGCGCACCTGGGTGAAAGCCAGCGAATATTGCGGATCGTCGGCATCGATCGACAATGTCTGCACCGAGCCAATCTGGATGCCGTTGAAGCGCACCGGCGAGCCGACGCTGAGGCCGTTCGCCGAACCGGGAATTCGCACGATCAGTTCGGTCATCGGGCCGCCGCGGCCATATTCGGCCATCCAGTAGACGAAGCCGAAGGCCGCCGCGATCACCAGCACCGTGAAAAAACCGACAATTGTATAATTGGCTTTGGTTTCCATCTTATCCGGTCACTTCCCGCTGCCGCCGTGGCCTGCGCCTTCGTCCTGCGGCACGATCGACCGCGCCCGCTTACCTCTAAAATAGGCCTGTACCCACGGATCGTCATAGGCCAGCATGTCGTCGATCGTACCTTCCACCATTACCCGCTTCTTTCCGAGCACGGCAATACGGTCACAGACGGAAAACAGGCTGTCGAGATCATGTGTTACCATATACACGGTCAGTCCCAGGCTATCCCGCAAATTGGCGATCAGTTCGTCGAACTCGGCCGCCCCGATCGGATCGAGCCCTGAGGTCGGTTCGTCCAGGAAGACGAGATCCGGATCGAGCGCCAGGGCGCGGGCGAGGGCGGCGCGCTTGATCATGCCGCCTGAAAGCTCGGACGGATATTTGTCGGCGGCATCGGCCGCCAGTCCCACCATGCGGATCTTCAGATGCGCCAGTTCGTCCATCAGTGAGCGCGGCAGATCGAGATATTCGCGCATCGGCACCTGAATGTTTTCCTTGACCGTCAGCGACGAGAACAATGCGCCTTGCTGGAACAGCACGCCGAGCCGCATGTCGAGCGCGTTGCGCTGCGGCTCGTCGAGTTCGTCGAAGTCCTGACCGAGGATCTTGATCGTGCCCGAGCGGCGCGGCAGTAGCCTCAGCACCGTCCGCATCAGCACCGATTTGCCGGTGCCCGACGCGCCGACGAAGCCAAGGATTTCGCCGCGATAGATATCGAGGTTCAGATTGTCGAGCACCACCTTCGAGCCAAACCCGACGGTGACGTTGCGCGCCGAGAGCACGACATCCCTGCCCTGTCGTTCGCTTTCGATCGCTTGCTCGTTCACGCGGTCCGCCATGCTAGAAGTTGATCGCTGCATAGAACATCGCAAAAAGCCCGTCCATCAGGATGACGACGAAAATCGCCTTCACCACCGAGGCCGTCACATGCTGGCCGAGCGATTCGGCGCTCCCGCCGACTTTTAATCCTTCGACGGCGGCGACGATACCGATGACGAGCGCCATGAACGGCGCCTTGATCATGCCCGACAGCACGGTCGAAAGCGTCACCGCCTCGTGCAGGCGCGCCAGGAAGTTGGCGAAGGTGATGCCGGAATAGCCCCAGGCGACGGCCGCCGCGCCAGCAAGCGAGGCGAAGTTCGCCAAGACCGTCAGCAGCGGCAGCGCGATGGTCAGAGCCACCAGCCGCGGGAAGATCAATACGCCGATCGGGTTCAGGCCCATCACCTTCAGTGCGTCGATCTCCTCGCGCATCTTCATCGAGCCGATTTCGGCAGTGATCGCGCTGCCGGAACGGCCGGCGATCATGATCGAGGTCAGCAGCACGCCGATTTCGCGCAATTGCAGGATGCCGACGAGATCGACGACGAAGACTTCCGCGCCGAAGTAGCGCAGCTGGAAGGCGCCCTGCTGGGCGATGATCGCCCCAATCAGGAATGACATCAGCAGGATGATCGGAACGGCGCGAACGCCCATATGGTCGATCTGATTGACGATCGAAGCCGGCGAAACACCGCTGCCGCGGCCGAACTTCATTTGCGCGCCGCGCACCGCCGAGCCGAGGATGTACATGGCGGCGGCGAGATTGTCCCAGACGTCATAGGTCATTTTGCCGATCGGCGCGAGGATGCGCGCGGCGATGGAAACCTTCTCCTTCGGCTCCGGCTCCGGTTTGGCCGGCTCCTCGGAGAACATCGCCAGCATTTCGTCGATATGCGGATTGGTGCCTTCGAAGCGGACCGTCCGCCCGGCCGCCTCCGCTTCCTTTTTCAGCCGGCACAGCAGCCAGATGCCCGCCGTATCGATATCGGTGATCTCAGACAGATCGACCGTCAGGTTGCCGGACTTCTGGAGCAGGAGCTTTTCGAAATCGCGCAGCACAAGATGCACATAGGCACTGCGCCAGTTGCCGCTAAGACGCACATGCTGTCCCGAACCATCGGACTGGTCGTCCACGGCAAGCGAGGCAGCGTTGCGATTCTCGGCGTTCAAGATACTTGTGTCTTTCAATGCTTACAGCCACAGTGCCGACTCGCGAAGCGGTTCGTCGCCCGGCGCGTCAATATACAGAAGCGACGTGCAATTTCCATGCTCGCAGGACAGCAATAATGCCGCGCATCCTTGATATCCAGATGAATTCCTTTCCGATTGCAGGAACCTTCACAATCGCGCGCGGCGCAAAGACGCAGGCCGAGGTCATCACCTGCACGTTGACGGACGAAGGGGCTGAGGGGCATGGCGAATGCGTGCCCTATCGCCGCTACGGCGAGACGATGCAGAGCGTTCTTGCGCAGATCGAAGCCGCGCGTCCGCTTATCGAGGCAGGCATCTCGCGGCGCGACCTGTTGTCAGCGATGCCGCCCGGCGCTGCCCGCAACGCCGTCGATTGCGCCCTCTGGGATCTGGAAGCGAAACAGACGGGCCAAAGCGTCGCGTGTCGACTGGGCATTGCCGATCCGAAACCGCTGACGACAGCCTATACCATTTCGCTCGGCGAACCGGAGGTGATGGCGGCCCAGGCGCGCGAACATGCCGGCCGCGCCCTGCTGAAGGTCAAGGTCGGCACCGGCGACGATGAAAGCCGCATCCGCGCCGTCCGCGCGGCCGCGCCGAAGGCAGCAATCATCCTCGATGCCAATGAAGGCTGGCCGGAAGCGGCGCTGGAGCGTCACCTCAACATCGCCGCGGAGGCGGGTGTGGCGCTCGTCGAGCAGCCGCTGCCGGCCGGCCGCGACGCCTTGCTTGCCGAGATCCGCCGCCCACTCCTCGTCTGCGCCGACGAGAGCGTCCACCATACCGGCGACCTCGCAAGCCTTGCCGACCGCTATGACGCGATCAACATCAAGCTCGACAAGTCAGGCGGCCTCACCGAAGCCCTGGCGATGAAGACGGAGGCCGAGCGGATCGGCTTCGCCATCATGATCGGCTGCATGGTCGGCACCTCGCTTGCCATGGCGCCGGCGGTGCTGCTCGCCCAGAATGCCGAGTTCGTCGATCTCGACGGCCCGTTGCTGCTCGCCCACGACCGCGAGCCCGGCCTGCGTTACGCCGCTTCCCTGGTTTTTCCGCCCGAAAGCAGCCTCTGGGGCTGAAGGTAATAGGCCGAGATAACGAGGCCGAGGCCACAGAGCGCGACCAGCGCCATGACGTAAAAGCTGACGACGCCGAGTAAGGCGAAGAGATAACCTGCTGCGATGGTCATCAGCGCCATCGCCATGCCGACATAGAAGAAATAGGCGCCTTGAGCCGAGGATTCCTGCGTCTCCTGCACCGTCGCCACGATCCGCCGCTGCACGCCGGTATGCACGAAGGCGTAGGTAAAGCCGTGGAAGCATTGCAACAGGAAAAAACCGGCAAGGCCCGTGCTCATGGGAAACAGGATCCAGCGGCAGACGCTGACGGCGCAGCCGAATCGGATCAGCGTCCAGGCATTGAAACGACGGTTGAGACGCTTCGACAGGAAGAATACCGTCACCTCCGAAGCGACACCGGCGCTCCAGAGCAGGCCGACTTCAGCGCCGGAGAAGCCCAGCTGATGCCAGTAGATCGACGAGAAAGCGTTGAGCACGGCATGGCTTGACTGCTGGATGGCGACGCCGATCAGAAGCAGCAGCAGATGCGGCTCGCGCAGGCCGCTGCCAGTGGCGGCGGGTATGTTGATCGGCTGGCCGCGCCGCCGCGTCGGCCCGATGCGCGGACAGAAGATCGCCATGACGACGGTCATGGCAAAGCCGAACACCATCACCGGCAGCACCATCTCACCGCCCGACCGGCTGATTAACTGACCGCCGACGAGCGTCGACACGATGAAGGCGATCGACCCCCAGACCCGCATCGACCCGTAGTCGAGCCCCCAGCGGCGCACCCCGGAGATGACGATCGATTCGACGACCGGCAGATAGGGCGCGAAGGTGGCACCCTGCAGCGTATAGACGATCGTCACCGGCCAGAAACTTGTCGTCCAGTAGAGCGCGATCGCTGTCAGCAGTGACAGGCCGCCCGACCAGAGCAGAACGTCGGCGCGTTCCTTCAAGCGGTCGGCGATCATGGCAACGATGGGCGCCACCAGCACGCGGACCACCATCGGTATGGCAAGGATGATGCCGATCTCATGGTCGCTGAAGCTGTGGGTCGCGAGCCAGACGGGGAAGAACGGCAGAACGATGCCGTTGACCAGCAACGGCGCACAATAGGAAAGCGCGCTGAGCAGTCGGAAGCGCGGCGGCGCTCCCTCACCCGTCGGGGAATGTTGAGCGGGAATCATGGGTGGACCTGAAGGAAACTGGACGTTGTCCTAACACGCCACCCGGAAGGCGACTATTGCGAGAAATAGCCTCCTGAAACGTTTTAAAAAATAAATTGGGCCTGTCGCCTGACGGAAACGGCTAAATTTCTGTCGCGCGGACGCAGACGCGCCAACGCTGGATCTAACAGGCAAAATCAGGCGGCCTGAGGCGCCAGTTCCGCGCCTTCGCGCTCGACCGCTGTCAGCGCCGGCACGGTGCTGGCGAGCGTCCGCCAGGTGATCATTTCGAAGGTGCCGTCCTCGTGCTCGGCGACCGCCGTGCAGCTTTCCACCCAGTCGCCGGTATTAATGTAGCGAATGCCGTCCATGTCCTGGATGACCGCGTGGTGGATATGACCGCAGATCACCCCGTCGGCACCGCTCTTGCGTGCCTCTTCGGCGACGACGCGCTCAAATTCGCCGATGAAATTAACCGCATGCTTGACCTGCAGCTTGGCCCAGGCCGAGAAAGACCAATAGGGCATGCCGAGGCGGCGGCGCACGGCCGCCAACAGGATGTTGATGCGGATCGCCGTATCGTAGGCCCAGTCGCCGAGATAGGCGAGCAGGCGGGCATTGCGAACGACGACATCGAATTCGTCGCCATGCAGGATCAAGTATTTCTTGCCGTCGGCGCCGTCATGCATCATCCGCTCGACGACCTCGATGCCGCCGAAATGCATGCCCGGAAAATCGCGCAGGAACTCGTCGTGATTGCCGGGGATATAGACGACGCGCGTACCTTTGCGCGCCTTGCGCAGGAGCTTCTGGACGACGTCGTTGCAGACCTGCGGCCAATACCAGCTGCGCTTCAGCCGCCAGCCGTCGACGATGTCGCCGACAAGAACGATCGTATCCGCCTCGTGGTAGCGCAGGAAATCCAGCAGGAAGTCGGCCTTCGCGGCCTTTGAGCCGAGATGGACATCGGAAATGAAGAGCGTGCGGAAATGTCTGGGTTCCATCATGTCTATCACGAGCTACGGCTCATGCCCCATCTTTCATATAACCTTTCCAAAACCAGACTCGTGTTTCAGGAAGATGACAGACTGGGGAAAAGCCCCGCAAAGCCGTTCTGGCGGGACGTCGCAGCGACAATCTTGCCCTGCCTGTTGTGCGCGTCCATGATGACTGCGATTCAAAATCCGACACTGCGGGATGGCTGATGCGTCTCTTTCTCGTTCGCCACGGCGAATCCCTCGGCAACATCGACGAACGGGCCTACCGCCAATTCGGCGATCACAACGTGCCGCTGACGCAATGGGGCTACCGGCAGGCGCTGGAGGCCGGTGGTGTGATCGCCGCCTATCTGCAGGCGGCGCCGAGTCCCGGTCTTGGCAAGCTGCACATCTGGTACTCGCCCTTTCTGAGGACGCGGCAGAGCAAGGACGCCGTGCTCGAAGCCCTGCCGGCAAGCGTCGTCGGCGATGTCAGGGAGGATTATCTGCTGCGCGAGCAGGATTTCGGTCTCTTCATCGAAATCTACGACCACTCCGAACGGAAACAGAAGTTTCCCGAGGAATTCGAAAAATGGGCGAGGTTGCGCAGCAATAGCGGCAAATTCTACGCACGGCCGCCGGATGGCGAGAGCCGTGCGGATGTAGCCCAGCGGGTGCGGCTGTTTCTCCAGACGGTCATGCGAGACGCCGAAAATGACGATCATAACGTAGTCATCGTCAGCCACGGTGTCACCAACCGGGCGGTGGAAATGAACTTCCTGCACCGCCCCGTCGAGTGGTTCGAGCGCTCCGACAATCCCGGGAATGCCGATATCACCCTGATCGAGGGCACGCGCGCCCAAGGCTACGAGTCCATTTTACTGCACCAAGCCGCCGACCGAGAAGCGTGCCAAGAGGGCCAGTTGCGCGATGCCTATGGCGCCGACGTGACGATCACGCCGAAGCCCGGCGAGTAGATCTGCTCAGTTGTGACAGGCGCCGACTCTGTATCGATCAGGCAGCCCGGACAGCCGCCACCGGCTTCACGTTCTGGTTCATGCGGAACAGATTGTTCGGATCATAGCGCAGCTTGATCTCAGCCAGGCGCCCATAATTGGCGCCATAAGCCATCTCAACCCGATCCGTCTCATCCTCCGGCATGAAGTTGATATAGGCGGTGCCGACCGCATGCGGCTTGGTTGCCTCGAAGAGTTCGCGCGCCCAGCCGATGCAGCTTGCATCCATCCCCGCTTCCCGCCAGCGCGCATGCACGTTCATGACAAAATGAGAGCTGCGCTGCGGAAAGGCGGTGGCTTCGGTGGGAATACGCCCGGCGGCACCGCCGACATGGCCGATGAATATTTCGCATTCCGGCCCCGGCAGCTTGCGCACAGCGTTAAGCAGCACGTCGATCGCCGCATCCGAGAGGGAGGCGAAATCCTGGGTCTTCCAGTAATTACGCGCGCCAGGTGTCAGAAGCGGATCGAATGCCTGCTGCCAGCCGGTGAACGGCACCGGACCGACGACATCGACAATCGGTTTTCCGATCGCCCGCAATCTGGCCGTCGCCTTTTCCCCCGCCGCAATATCTCCGCAATAGCACATGGCGAGCACCACGATCTCCTTGCCGTGCCATTCGGCCGGAAGGAACGGCAGCGGCGGCGCCTGGCGCATCACCACCCAGCAGGTCAGTTCATCAGGTGCCTCGTCCAGCGCCTGCCGATATTCCTGCAGCACCTTCTCCGCATCGGCGAAAGGATGCACGACCAGTCCGGCGAGTACTTCGGAATGAAGCGGGTTGAGCTGGAACTCGAATGAGGTGACGACGCCGAAATTGCCGCCGCCGCCACGCAGCGCCCAGAACAGATCCGGTCTTTCCGTCTCGCTCGCCCTCACCAGCTCACCATCGGCGGTCACCACGTCGACCGAAACCAGATTGTCGGTCGTCAGTCCGAATTTACGCGTGAGCCAGCCGAAACCGCCGCCGAGCGTCAGGCCGGCGATGCCGGTCGTCGAATTGATGCCGGTCGGCAGCACCAGGCCGAAGGCCAGCGTTTCCTTATCGATGTCGCCAAGCGTTGCTCCCGGCTCAATCCTGGCGCGGCGCGTCTCGGGATCGACCCGCACCGACTTCATCGGCGACAGATCGATGACGATACCTCCTTCGCACATGGCGTTGCCGGCTATGCCGTGCCCGCCGCCGCGCACCGACAGGAGCAGACTGTTGTCGCGGGCAAACCGCACCGCACGCACGACATCGGCGGCACCGGCGCAACGCACGATGAGGCCTGGCCGGCGGTCAATCATCGCATTCCAGATCGCCCGAGCCTCGTTGTAATCCGTATCCTTGCTGGTCAGAAGATTGCCGCGAAATCCAGCGGCAAAAGCATCCATGGCCACGTCATTGATCATCGTCTGCCCCTTTTGCAGGGTCGTGAGGTTCAAATTGTCCATGATTTCCTCCCTGCGACCGGCGCCCCGCACCGTCGCGGCCGGCATTTTGCGCTTGCTGCAGCCGTCAAACAAGTTTTCCAAAAGGATTAGCTCTAGACTGGCACAAGAAGAAAGAAACGACTCTCATTGAGTTTACAATCGAATAGATCCAAGCGCTAACGAAGGGTCAATCTTTGTGTGGCGGCCACTCACCGTTCGCCCATGTGGGGTTCGCGTGTCCTCACTCGCTGGAAAACACTTTCTTCAAGAAAAACCTGCGAGGCGTTTGCTCGTCACCTTCAAGTTCACCAAACTGCTCGAAACCAAGTTTCAGATAAAAGAGTTTGGCCTGAAAATCGAACGTATCGAGAAAGATGCCGACATAAGAACGCTCACGCGCTATGCGCTCCGCCACATTCATCAGTTTCGTGCCGAAACCTTTGCCTCTGAGCGCCGAGGGAACAATTAAATATTTGATGAAAAGCCAATTGTATTCATCCACCGCATAGAGACCCCCGATGATTTCCGACGTGTTTGGATCTTTGAGGACGATGCCGAGGTGGGGCCGGTCGATCACCTGCGCGGTATGACGAGCATTAAAGGCCAACAGCAATGCGAGGACCTTGTTTTGCTCTTCGTAAGTAGGCTCGGTGGCGAGAATTTCGAAAACGGGCAGCATCTCTGCAGGATGAGGCAAGGGCTGTGCAGTGTCTAGCCTGCAAGCGAGCCCATGCCGCCCCTCGCTCGGTCGACGAAAACTTCTCCCATCCCCCATTTCCATACTGTCGCCCGTATCCGATTGATGTATGGAGGGAACTCCAGAAAAAGACGTGCACGGAGGCGGCAATGGATCACCCGGATAAATCCAAGACGGACAAGAACCTGACGAGTGGCGATCTCGACGAGCAGGCGCTCTTCTTCCACCGCTACCCCCGCCCCGGCAAGCTGGAGATCCAGGCGACCAAGCCGCTCGGCAACCAGCGCGATCTGGCGCTCGCCTATTCGCCGGGCGTTGCCGCCCCTTGCCTTGCCATCCGCGACAATCCTGAGATGGCGGCCGAATATACGTCGCGCGCCAATCTCGTCGCCGTCATCTCCAACGGCACCGCCGTGCTTGGCCTCGGTAATATCGGCCCGCTCGCTTCGAAGCCGGTCATGGAGGGCAAGGCCGTGCTCTTCAAGAAATTCGCTGGCATCGACGTCTTCGACATCGAGATCGACGCGGCAAGCGTCGAGCAGATGGTCTCGACCGTCAGCTCGCTGGAGCCGACCTTCGGCGGCATCAATCTCGAAGACATCAAGGCGCCTGAATGCTTCGAGGTCGAGCGGCGCCTGCGCGAGAAGATGAAGATCCCGGTCTTTCACGACGACCAGCACGGCACGGCAATCATCGTCGCGGCCGCGATCCTGAACGGGCTCGAACTGGCCGGCAAGGCAATCGAGAACGTCAAGATCGTCGCATCCGGCGCGGGTGCCGCCGCTCTTGCCTGCTTGAACCTGCTGGTGACCCTCGGCGCCAAGCGCGAAAACATCTGGGTCCATGACCTCGAAGGCCTCGTCTATGAGGGCCGCACCGAGTTGATGGATGAGTGGAAGGCCGTCTACGCCCAGAAGAGCGACACGCGTACACTGGCTGAAAACATCGGCGGCGCCGATGTGTTTCTCGGGCTGTCGGCCGCCGGCGTGCTGAAGCCGGAACTGCTGGCACAGATGGCCGACAAGCCGCTGATCATGGCGCTCGCCAATCCGACGCCGGAGATCATGCCGGACCTCGCCCGTGCCGCCCGTCCGGATGCAATGATCTGCACCGGCCGCTCGGATTTCGCCAATCAGGTCAACAACGTCCTCTGCTTCCCCTATATCTTCCGCGGCGCGCTCGATTGCGGCGCCGAGACGATCAACGAGGAAATGAAGATGGCGGCCGTGCGCGCCATCGCAGCACTCGCCCGCGAAGAGCCGTCCGACGTCGCCGCCCGCGCCTATTCCGGCGAAACCCCGGTCTTCGGCCCTGATTACCTCATCCCCTCGCCCTTCGATCCGCGCCTCATCCTGCGCATCGCGCCGGCCGTCGCCAAAGCCGCCGAACAGAGCGGCGTGGCACGCCGCCCGATCCAGGATTTCGACGCCTATTTCGATCAGCTGAACCGCTTCGTCTTCCGCTCCGGCTTCGTCATGAAGCCGATCTTCACCGCGGCCAAGGCTGCCGAACGCAAGCGCGTCATCTTCTCCGAAGGTGAAGACGAGCGTGTGCTGCGCGCCGCCCAGGTGCTGCTCGAGGAAGGCCTTGCCAAACCCATCCTGATCGGCCGTCCGCAGGTCATCGAAACGCGGCTCAAGCGCTACGGCCTACGCATCCGGCCGCTGCAGGATTTCGAGGTCATCAATCCGGAAGACGACCCGCGCTTCCGCGAATATGTCGATCTCTACTTCTCGCTCGTCGGCCGCCGCGGCGTCATTCCGGAAGCCGCCCGCACCATCGTGCGCACGAACACGACAGTCATCGGCGCGCTGGCGCTGAGGCGCGGCGAAGCCGATGCGCTGATCTGCGGCCTCGAGGGCCGCTATGAAAAGCATCTGCGCGATGTGCGCCAGATCATCGGCAAGCGCAAGGACGTGCGTGATTTCTCCGCGCTCAGCCTGATGATCTCGCAGCGCGGCGCCACCTTCTTCACCGACACCTACGTCACCTTCAATCCGAGCGCCGAAGAGATCGCCGAGGCGACGGTGCTGGCGGCCGAGGAAATTCGCCGTTTCGGCATCACGCCGCGCGCTGCCCTCGTCTCGCATTCCAACTTCGGCTCGCGCGAATCCGAAAGCGCCACCAAGATGCGCAACGCCCTGCAGCTCGTCCGCGACGCCGCCCCCGATCTCGAGGTCGACGGCGAAATGCACGGTGAAAGCGCCATCACCGAAGCCCTGCGCAAGCGCGTCATGCCGCACACGACGCTGCACGACGAAGCGAACCTGCTGGTCTTCCCTAACCTCGATGCCGCCAACATCACCCTCGGCGTGGTCAAATCGATGACGGATGGACTGCATGTCGGCCCGATCCTGCTCGGCGCCGCCATGCCCGCCCATATCCTCGCGCCCTCGGTCACCTCGCGTGGCGTCGTCAACATGGCGGCATTGGCCGTCGTCGAGGCATCGCAGCCGGCATAAGCCGGCTGCTCGTGAGCCGGCGAGCAATATCAGACAGCCCGGATCGACAGGCGCCCTTGATCCGCGAGCGCATCGGCACGTTCGTTGCCGGCAATGCCAGAATGGCCTTTGCACCAGGTAACGGTCACCAGGGCGTTCTGCGATAGTTGAAGATCGACTGCCTTCCACAGGTCCGCATTGTCGATCGTTCGCTTTCGAGCATTTCCATTCGGGCTGCTCTTCTTCCAGCCATTGTTCTTCCAGATATGTCGCCGGCTGTTGCAGCCTTTGACGGCATAGACGGAATCGGACCAGATGGTCGCAGCTTCGCCGGCTGCTGCGCTATTGATCCAAATTGCAGCCTTCAGGACGGCGGTCAATTCCATCGAATTATTGGCCGACTGCTGGACGCCACCGAATCCGGAGGCGATTTCCACCGCATCGCGATAGGCCACAAATGCCCAGCCGCCGCGCTGGGAACCGGGTTCGTAACAACCGTCCACGAAGATGTGCAGGCCGTGTTGAGCTTCACGCATCCCGCCGGCTATTGTTGCAGGCGAGTGGAGTTCGCTGAAGATGCCTATCATTCTCGCCCCGCCCTCGCCTTTGCTGCGCCCGCCGCCCAGACCAGCGCGAATTGCGACGGTCTGCGCGCCGCCTGATGCGGAATGCACCCCGTCGATTGTGTCGACCATTGACGATAGTAGCGGCGGTGGTGCCTATTGCCGAGGGGGAACTATGGGGCAGCGTCGATCATGGACAATCCGTTGAGCAATGCCGGTCAACGCGATCGAAGCGTAACCGTTCGTCGTATTCTCAAGGTCAATCATGCTGGCGAATTCGGCGCAATTCGCATCTATGGCGCACAGATCTGGATGGCCCGTAGGCTGTTTCCCGACATCGTTCCCGCACTCCGCGAAATGCGAGACGACGAGATCAAGCATTGCCGCCTGTTTCGCGACGCAATGCCGTCCAGGAAGGCCAGGCCATGCCGCGTCATGGCATTCTGGAGCCTCGGCGGCTACCTGCTCGGTTTCCTGACAGCCCTCGGCGGTCGTAACATGGTCTGGATCTGTACCGAAGCGGTTGAAAGCACCGTTCACCGTCACCTTGAGGATCAATTGGCTTTTCTGGAGGCCGGTGACCCCGAGCTTCATGGCCTTATCGCCTCCATTCAAGAGGAAGAATTGGCACATCTCAGGGAGGCCGAGAAAAACCAGACAGCACGCGGAGTGAGTCACACACTGCTTCTGCCCGTCGTCGCCGCACTCACCGATCTGATGATCTGGCTCTCGACTTGGGGAGACTCAAGCTGGATGCGTGCCGAAATGGCCCGCTCGAAGCAGAGCTGACACTACGCGACCGAATCTGTCCGCGAGCGACTTCTAGCGCGACGCGGTCCATCCAGCGAATCGCCGGCCTCTGCTGGATAAGATCGCGAAAATACGCTAAGAATTTCTCTGAGCTTATTAAGAGAAACACGCTAAGAGGAAACGGGCGGCGAAGTGACGTCGCATTCGACCCATCGACCGTGTGCTCATTCCGGGACGACGCCGTGAAACGCCGAAACCTGTCTCTTGCGCTTCTCCTTGCCTTCGCGACGCCCGTCGCCGCGCAGACGAGCGCCATCTGCGACGACCTGCGCGGCCGCCTCGCCGACCTGCCGCGATCGATCGGCAACGGCAATGGTCCGGAAGCGCGCCAGTTTGCCGGTGCTATAGCCGAGCAGAACCTCGAATTGCGCAAGGTCCGCAACGACCTGCGCAGCTACGGCTGCACCTCGGGCAGCATGGTAGTGATCGGCGGCGAGAATGCCGATTATTGTGATGAGCTCTCGCAGGCTGAAGCCCGGATGATCGACAATATCCGGTATCTCCAGGATCGCCGCGCCGAATTGCGCGGTCAGGGCGGCGGTGATGACGGCAGGCGCCGCGAACTGATGGCTGCTCTTGAGCGCAATGGCTGCAACAGCGAGAATTTTTACGCCCCGTCCGAGCGCAGCGCCAACGACCCTGCCCCGAGCATCGAGGAACAGGCGATGCGCGCCGACACCTTCATTCCGCTCGGTGGCGGTGAAGAGGTCGACCCGCGTTACGGCCCGCCGAGGACCGAGATGCTTTCGCCGGTCAGCACCATCTGCGTGCGCAGCTGCGACGGCGGCTTCTTCCCGATCAGTTCGAACACCACCTCGGTCGATTTCGGCCGCGATGCTGAGACCTGCGCCAAGATGTGTCCCGGCATCGAGACCGAGCTTTTCTATCAAGACGTGAGGAGCACCGAAGCCTCGAACATGATTTCGGTGGCAACCGGCACGCCCTACAGCGACATGCAGAACGCCTTCGCCTACAAAAACCGCGCGCCCGGCGAGAAAAATGCCTGCGCCTGCAATCTCGCGGCCTATTACGAAGAGATGCGCGGCAAGCAGGCTCTGAGCGAACCGCCGCAGCAGGGATCGATAACCACGATCCGCACCAATCCGCCGGCGAAAGATACCGCGGCTGCGCCAACGGCACCCCAGCCGTCAGTCCCGGAGCGTCCCTATGACCCTGCGCAAAACAAGGTCCGGCAGGTCGGACCGCAGTTTCTGGCCGGGGACCAGGGTTCGATCGATCTTGCCAACCCGGCAACACCCGGCCCGCAACCGCAACAGCAGTGACCACTACGGCTCGCGCCGTCCCCAGCCATCGTGGAAGACGAGTTCCTCGAGCGGCAACCGCTGCCGCCAACCTTTCACGGAGAGTTCCGGCTCGTCGTAAAGCCGATCGACGAAACCGGCGCAGAGCCAGGCGACCACCTCGATATGATCGGGTATGCCGAGAATGGTTTTCAGCTCGCCTTCGCGAAAGATGCTGACCCAGCCAATGCCGATTCCTTCGGCGCGCGCCGCGAGCCAGAGATTTTGGATGGCACAGACGGTGGAATAGCTATCCATCCGCGGATTGTGCGTGCGGCCCAGAACGACGCCGCCGCTGCGCGTGGGATCGCAGGTCACGCATATGCCGAGCGGCGCCTCGACGATGCCTTCGAGCTTGAGCGAGCGGTATGCCTGCCGCCGCTCGCCCTCAAACATCAATGCCGCCTCCTCGTTGGCCTTGGCGAAGGCATCCCTCACCCGCCCCCGCACGGCCTCGCTTTTCACCAGGATGAAGTTCCACGGCTGCATGAAGCCGACGGAGGGAGCGTGATGGGCGGCCGTCAAGAGCCGCGCCACGATATCGTCCGGTACAGGATCTGGCAGGAACTGGCTGCGAACATCGCGTCGCGTCATGATCGCGTGATATACGGCCTCGCGTTCGGCGAGAGAAAAACCGGATGCCGCCGAGATGGCATCCTCAAAGGGTCGCATCGTCAAATCCCCAACAACGCAACCGCCCGCCGTCCGCGCGGGTTGGGTCTATCTTGCCAGGCCGGTCTTCTGACTTGGCGTCATTCAGCTGCCGCAGCCTTCCCGGCAAAAGCCAGTGGCATGATGAAGCGGCAGGCGTCGGCCTTACAGCGTTGGGCACGTTCCGGTCTTGCACCGGATTCCCGATTCTCCCGCGTGAAAGCGGGCACCTGACGAAGCATCTATTTCAGGAAACGGCTTCGCGGGCAAGCGGCGGCAGCCGGCCGTGAGGCAATTTGGCTGGCTGACGTGCCGGTGCACAGGCGGCGCACGCCCGAGCCCTCTTTCAGGCTGCAGATTCTGCGTGACAACAGGAGGCCGCCACGCTAAACACGCCCCATGTCGATCACTTCTGTCTACGCCTCGCGATTTTATTCGTACCGCTGCTCCCAGCGGATGCGGGTCCATGCGTAACTGAATTCGACGCGACGACAACCCGAACAGCCGCTAGTCTACCTGGCGGCTTTTTTGTTTCCGCACGGTATGACCAAACAGGAGCCACACCGTGTCCGATACCATTGACGATCTGCGTATCCTCGAGATCACCCCGCTGACCAAACCCGCAGATATCATCGCGGAAATCCCCCGAACCGCTGCCGTTAGCGAGACGGTGACCAGCAACCGTCATGCGATCCATAAGATTCTTGAGGGAGACGACGACCGCCTGATCGTCGTCATCGGTCCCTGCTCCATCCACGATCCTGCTGCGGCGCGAGAATATGCCGAGCGGTTGGTGCAACAGCGGCAGCGCTTCTCCGGTGATCTCGAAATCGTCATGCGCGTCTATTTCGAAAAGCCCCGCACCACGGTCGGCTGGAAGGGTCTGATGAACGACCCGCATCTCGACGGCAGCTACTGCATCGAGGAAGGGCTGCGGATCGCCCGGCGCCTGCTGCTCGACGTCAATGCGATGGGCCTGCCCGCCGGCGTCGAATTCCTCGAGACGATCACGCCGCAATACATTGCAGACCTCGTCAGCTGGGGCGCGATCGGCGCGCGCACGACCGAAAGCCAAATCCATCGCCAGCTCGCCTCCGGCCTTTCCTGCCCGATCGGCTTCAAGAACGGCACCGACGGCGGCGCTCGTGTGGCGCTCGACGCGATCCTCGCCGCTTCACAGCCGCATCATTTCCCGGCCGTCACCAAGGACGGACAGGCGGCAATCGCCTCGACCAAGGGCAATGACGACTGCCACATCATTCTGCGCGGCGGCAAACAGCCGAACTATGAAGCGGCTGACGTCCAAGCTGTGGTCAACGAGGCCGTCAAGCTCGGCGTGATCCCGCGCATCCTCGTCGACGCCAGCCATGCCAACAGCAACAAGGACCCGATGAACCAGCCGCGGGTGGTCAGGGACGTCGCCGGACAGATCGCGGCCGGCAACAGCCACATCAAGGGCATGATGGTCGAAAGCAACCTCGTGGCCGGCCGCCAGGATCTCATTCCCGGCAAACCGCTTGTCTACGGCCAGTCCATCACCGATGGCTGCATCGACTGGGATACGTCGGTCGCCGTACTTGAAGACTTGGCGAAATCCGCCCGCGAGCGGCGCAAGGCAGCCGTCGCAGCTTAACCGGCCGGGAAATACCTGACATAGGCAAATTCGTCGCCGTCTGGTGACCAGCAGGGCACGTTGATCGTGCCCTGCCCGCCGAAAAGCTCGAACAATGTCTTCAGATTGCCGCCGTCCATGTCCATCAGCCGCAGCCGCACGTCCAGATCGCGCGGATGGTCGAAAACGCTGGGGTCGTAGGACAGGATCAGCACTTTGTCGTTCGTCGGCGACGGATGGGCGAACCAGTTTCCCTGATTGTCCGACGTCACTTGCTCCAGCCCGCTGCCATCGGGATGGATACGCCAGATCTGCATCAGCCCGGTGCGGCTGGAATTGAAATAGATCCATTGCCCCTCGGCGGAATAATCCGGTCCGTCGTTGCGTCCCTCGCCATGCGTCAGCCGCGTCTCGGTGCCGCCATCGACACTAATCGTATAGATGTCGAAGAGGTCTTCACGAATGCCGCAATAGGCGAGCTGACGCCCATCCGGCGACCAGCCGTGCCAATAGGAGGGCTGGTTTTCGGTAACAAGCCGCGGCGTGCCGCCTTCGATCGGCAGGATATAGATCGCCGACTTGCCGAACTCGCTCTTGTCGGAAATGACGATCTCGGTCCCGTCGGGCGAAATGCCATGGTCGTTGTTGCAGTTGACGGCAAAGCCGGTATCGACCTGAACAACCTCGCCGCCATCGAGCGGCAGCCGGAAGAGCAGCCCGTCGCCATTCAGCAGGAGATAGGAGCCGTCAGTAGCAAAATTCGGCGCTTCCACCAGCCGATCCGTCTGCCACACCTCACGTGCCCTGCCCGTCCTGACATTGTAGATCTCGACCGAGCTGCGCATCGATGCTCTCCTGACATCTCGATCGCTTCAACGATCCCGGAACCGGTTGGTGATGGGATAACGCCGGTCACGACCGAAATTCTTCTTGGTGATCTTCACGCCGGGCGCCGACTGCCGGCGCTTGTATTCGGCGAGATAAAGCAGGTGTTCGACCCGGTGAACGGTCGCAACGTCATGGCCGCGCGCGACAATCTCCTCGACCGCCATCTCCTTCTCCACCAGGCATTCGAGAATATCGTCGAGAACCGGATAAGGCGGCAGCGAATCCTGGTCTTTCTGGTCGGGACGCAGTTCTGCGGAGGGCGCCTTGTCGATGATATTCTGCGGGATCACCTCGCCCGACGGCCCCAGCGCACTCGGCGGCACATTGTCGTTGCGCCAGCGGGCCAGTGCATAGACCTGCATCTTGTAAAGGTCCTTGATCGGATTGAAGCCGCCGTTCATGTCGCCATAGAGCGTGGCGTAGCCGACCGACATTTCCGACTTGTTGCCCGTCGTCACCACCATCGCGCCGAACTTGTTGGAGATCGCCATCAGGATGACGCCCCGCGCGCGGCTCTGCAGGTTCTCCTCGGTGATGCCGCTCTCCGTACCCTCGAAGAGATCCGAAAGCGCACTGCTGAAGCCCGTCACCGGCTGCTCGATCGGCACGATGTCGTAGCGGCAACCGAGCGCCTTGGCGCAATCGGCCGCGTCCTTCAGCGAATCCTCCGAAGTATAGCGGTAGGGCAGCATGACGGTGCGCACCCGCTCCTCGCCGAGCGCATCGACGGCAATGGCCGCGCAGATCGCCGAGTCGATGCCGCCGGAAAGGCCGAGCACGACCGTCTTGAAGCCGTTCTTGTTGACGTAATCGCGAAAGCCGAGCAGGCAGGCGCGGTAATCAGCCTCCTCGCCCTCGGGAATCCGCGCCATCGGCCCTTCGGCGCAGTGCCAGCCGCTTTCGCCGCGCTTCCACGTCGTCACCGCAAGCGCCGTCTCGAACTCGCTCATCTGGAAGGCAAGCGACCTGTCGGCATTGAATGCGAAACTCGCGCCGTCGAAGACGAGCTCGTCCTGGCCGCCGAGCTGGGCGGCGTAGATCAGCGGCAGACCGGTCTCGATCACCTGCTTCAGCACCACCTGATGACGGATATCGACCTTGCCGCGGTAGTAGGGAGACCCATTCGGCGACAGCAGGATTTCGGCGCCGCTTTCGGCCAACGTCTCGCAGACGCCGAGGTCGCCCCAGATATCCTCGCAGATCGGAATACCGAGCCTCACTCCGCGGAAATTGACCGGCCCGGGCATGGCGCCCTGATGGAAGACCCGCTTTTCATCGAACTCACCATAATTCGGCAGATCGACCTTGTCGCGCACCGCGATGACTTTGCCGCCGTCGAGCACGGCGACGGAATTATAACGCCGGTTCTCGTCCTGCCGGGGAAAGCCGATAATGACGCCCGGACCGCCGTCGGCGGTATCGGTCGCAAGGCTTTCGACCGCCTTCCAGCAGGCGCGGATGAAGGCCGGCTTCAGCACCAGGTCCTCCGGCGGATAGCCGGAGATGAAGAGTTCGGTCAGGATAAGCAGATGGGCGCCTTCCCGAGCCGCATCGGCGCGCGCCTCACGGGCTTTGACGAGATTGCCGGCAACATCGCCAACCGTGGGGTTGAGCTGACCGACGGCAATGCGGAAGATATCGGAGAGAGCGTTTTCCTGTGTCATGTCATTTATTTAGCTTGCAGCTTCCGCGACGGCAACATGTTCGCTCCGAAAGGTCCGCCTTGCAGTGACGAAATTTTTATGAAGGGTGCGCCAGAGCGCCTCGCCGCTCGATACACATTGCAATTTCCCGGAGGAGCGGAATACTGCGCCGAAACCGACAGCATCGGAAACACGGCCATGAATACTCTTTCGAATATCCTCCATCATCACTTCGACAAGCCGGCCGATGAGCTCGGCATCATCGAAAAACGCGTGCTAAAGAAAGCACACGAACGCAAGATCATCTCGACCGACGTCAATGCCGCCTTCTCTGCCGAAGCTTCCTTCGGCGAGCGTGTCGCCGATGGCATCGCCCGCGTCGGCGGCTCCTGGTCGTTCATCATCGCCTTCCTGGCTTTCCTCGTCGTCTGGACGGTGATCAATACCATCATCCTGGCGACCGGCGCCTTCGACCCCTACCCCTTCGTCTTCCTGAACCTGATCCTGTCGATGCTTGCCGCCATCCAGGCGCCGATCATTATGATGTCGCAGAACCGCCAGGCCGAACGCGATCGCTTCGAGGCCGCCAAGGATTACGAAGTCAATCTCAAGGCCGAACTCGAAGTGCTCTCGCTGCACCAGAAGATCGACATGAGCGTGCTGACCGAACTGACGGCACTGCGCGAGGATGTAGCCCGCCTGACCGCCGCTCTTTCTGCCAAAAGCTAGACGGGATATCTGTCATATTGCGGCAGGCCATCCGATATCTCGTAGAAATCGCCCTTGTCAGTGCAGTAAATGTGGTGACTGAAGGAAAGGCCGGTCGGCTCGTCGAAGCTTCCGGCCAGGACCGAAACCTCAGGCGATTCATCGCCCTGCCAGAACAGCGCCGAGCCGCAATTCCCGCAGAAGCCGCGCTGCGCCTCGCCGCTCGACCGATACCAGCGGACCGCCTCGGTGCCTTCCACCGAAAGAGCCGCACGCGGCACGTTGACCGCGGCATAATAGAACCCCGTCTGCCGGCGGCACTGCGAGCAATGGCAGCCGACGACGGGTCCGGGCTTGCCCGCAATCGAATATCGCACGGCGCCGCAAAGACAGCCGCCTGTATGCCGTTCGGTCATGACCACCCCTCCATTTTGCAGGAGGTTGCCGCCGATCGCCGCGGGCGTCAAATCCATTCCGTTCAACGAGAGATCAGAAAACTTGAAGCACGCTCGCTTCGCATGAGCATGGCCGGCACGACCTCCCGCTGTTGCTTGTCGACAACACCGACCGATCTCCTCCTGTCACCAAGTTGAATTGATCCGGTTTCTCGGCGATACTAATGGTTCAATTCTTTCAACCTTTGGGAGACTGTCATGAGAGCGATCCTGTCCAAACAGAAAGGAAACATCGCCCACAAGGACATTCTGCCTCATGAATATTCGCTTCTCCCGCGCGAGGAAAAACGCGCGACGCCATAACACCTTCCTGAAATTCTTCCGGGACGACCCCGCCGCCGACCGCGGCCGACGCTGGTCGCGTATGCGAAAATTTCTCTCCTACTACCGCCCGCATCTACCTCTCCTGCTGGCGGATCTGCTTTGCGCTATCCTCGTTGCCGGCACGGCGGTCGCCCTGCCGCTCTGCGCCAATATCGTCACCAGCCGGCTTCTGGCCCTGCCCGATGCGCCGCAGGCTTTCACCCAGATCCTGATGATGGGCGGCCTCATGCTGGCCGTTCTGGCAATCCAGATCGCCGCGATCTTCTTCGTCGATTATCGCGGCCACGTCATGGGCGCCCGTATCGAAGCGACGGTGCGGCAAGAACTCTTCGAGCATTGCCAGAAACTTTCCTTCAGCTTCTACGACCGCCAGCGCACCGGCCAGCTGATGAGCCGCATCACCAACGACTCCCTCTGGCTCGGCGAACTCTTCCACCACGGCCCCGAGGATCTTGCTATCGCCGTGCTGAAATATGCCGGCGCCATGCTGGTGCTGTTCTTCATCGACCCACCCTTGGCGACCCTCATCCTGCTGCTCACGCCGGCCGCGGTCGCCTATGCGCTTTATTTCAACCGGCGCATGAACCGCGCGCTCGAAGCCAGCAAGCAGCAGATCGCCGCCGTCAACGAGCGCGTCGAGGACGCGCTGGCAGGTATCCGTGTCGTCCAGTCCTTCGCCAACGAAGCACTGGAAAGGCAGCGCTTCGACGCACAGAACCAGCGCTTCCTGCAAAGCCGCGCCGAGGGCTATCGCAGCGAAGCCTGGTTTTCGGTCGGCACCGAAACCTTCGCCCAGCTCGTGACGATATTGGTGATCATCGTCGGCGGCCTGCGCATCCTGTCAGCGGATCTCACCGTCCCCGATATGCTGACCTTCCTGCTCTGCGTCGCGGTGCTGGTCGATCCAGTGCAGCGGCTCGCCAATTTCGTGCGGCTCTGGCAGGAGGGCTATACGGGCTTCATCAGGGCTATGGAAATCCTGGAGATCGCCCCTGATATCACCGATCGACCGAAAGCCCGTCCGATGCCGGCGCCTAAGGGCGAGATCAGCTTTTGCGACGTCGCTTTCGGCTATGAGGCCGATGGCCCCCGCGTTCTGGAGCGGCTGTCGCTGACCATCGCCCCCGGAGAGTTCGTCGCTCTGGTCGGCCCATCCGGCGTCGGCAAGAGCACGCTCTGCGCCCTCATCCCGCGCTTCTACGATGTCGCGGCCGGGGCGATCCGGATCGACGGCACCGATATTCGCGACGTGACACTAGCTTCGCTCCGGCGCCATGTCGGCGTGGTTCAGCAGGACGTCTATCTGTTCGCCGGCACAATTGCGGAGAACCTGCGCTACGGCCGGCCGGACGCGACTGATGCCGAGCTCGAAGCGGCTGCCCGTGCCGCCAACGCGCACGATTTCATCACGGCCTTGCCCTATGGCTATGACACCGATATCGGCCAGCGCGGCGTCAAACTATCGGGCGGCCAGCGCCAGCGCATCACCATCGCCCGCGCCTTCCTCAAGAATCCTGAGATTCTGATCTTCGACGAGGCGACCAGCGCGCTCGACAATGAGAGCGAACGGGCGGTGCAGCAGGCGCTGCTGAGCCTGGCGAACGGCCGAACCACCCTGGTCATCGCCCATCGCCTGTCGACCGTCCGCCATGCCGACCGCATCCTGGTGCTGACGGGCGACGGCATCGTCGAACAGGGCACGCATGACGATCTGATGGCGCAAGGCGGCGTTTACGCCAACCTGCACAGCGTTCAGGCCAGCATCTGAAGACAACAAAAAACCCGGCATCACGCCGGGTTGTTCGTCACTCTATTTCGGCTGTCTCAGCCGTTGGCGACCATGCGCTTCTCGTCGCGGCCGCCCTTCATGCGCTCGGCAAGCAGGAAGGCGAGTTCGAGCGCCTGGTCGGAGTTAAGGCGCGGATCGCAATGGGTGTGGTAGCGGTCCTGCAGATCGTCGGCGGTGACGGCGCGGGCACCGCCGGTGCATTCCGTCACGTCCTTGCCGGTCATTTCGACATGGATGCCGCCGGGATGCGTGCCTTCAGCGCGGTGGATCTGGAAGAAGCTTTCGACTTCCGACAGGATCCGCTCGAAGGGACGGGTCTTGTAGTTGTTGAGCGTGATCGTGTTGCCGTGCATCGGGTCGCAGGACCAGACGACCTTGCGCCCCTCGCGCTCGACGGCGCGGATGAGGCGCGGCAGGTTTTCGGCGACCTTTTCATGGCCGAAACGGCAGATCAGCGTCAGCCGCCCGGCTTCGTTAGCCGGATTCAGGATATCGATCAGCTGCAGCAGATCGTCGGCCTGCAGCGATGGGCCGCATTTAAGCCCGATCGGGTTCTTGATGCCGCGGCAGTATTCGATATGCGCATGGTCGGCCTGGCGCGTGCGGTCGCCGATCCAGATCATGTGGCCTGATGTGGCGTACCAGTCGCCCGAGGTGGAATCGACGCGAGTCAGCGCCTCCTCGTAACCGAGCAGCAGCGCCTCATGGCTGGTGAAGAAATCGGTCTCGCGCAGGCTCGGGTGGTTTTCCGAGGTGATGCCGATCGCCTTCATGAAATCCATGGTTTCGCTGATGCGGTCGGCAAGCTTGCGGTACCGCTCACCCTGCGGGCTGTCCTTGACGAAACCGAGCATCCACTGATGCACGTTTTCGAGGTTGGCATAACCGCCCATCGCGAAAGCGCGCAGAAGGTTGAGCGTCGCGGCCGACTGGCGATAGGCCATGGCCTGGCGTTCCGGGTTCGGAATGCGCGACTCCTCGGTGAATTCGATGCCGTTGATGATGTCGCCGCGATAGGCCGGCAGCGTCACCTCGCCCTGCTTCTCGACATTCGACGAACGCGGTTTGGCGAACTGGCCAGCAATGCGGCCGACCTTGACCACCGGCAGCTGCGCGCCGAAGGTCAGCACGACAGCCATCTGCAGGAAAGCGCGGAAGAAGTCGCGGATATTGTCGGCGCCGTGTTCGGCGAAGCTCTCGGCGCAGTCGCCGCCCTGCAGCAGGAAACCGTTGCCTTCTGCAACATTGGCGAGATGCTTCTTCAGCCGGCGCGCCTCGCCGGCGAAGACGAGCGGCGGATAACTGGCGAGCGTTGCTTCCGTTGCCGCCAAAGCGGCTGCATCCGGATATTCGGGAACCTGCAGGATCGGTTTGTGCCGCCAGCTGCTCGGGGTCCAATTGTCTGCCATGTCACTCACCTGTTCTCGCCCCAGTTCCTGGAATGCGGCCTACCCTTGATAATCCGGCGGCTTATAGCCCTTTAGATCCGGCTTGCAAAGATCAATCGCCCAAAGCGTCTCGTCTGGCCGCCGCAGTCGACCATTGCCCGGTTAAACCGGCATATACCATGTCGATTTCCCCATATTTTAGACTTTGAATGTAGAACCGGAAGAGTTTCAACATCGAGGACATGGCATGGCGATCCTTCCGTCCGGCTTCATATCGGATCGTTCGGGCAATTTCGGCATCATGACGGCATTGCTGATGGTGCCGCTCCTTGGCACGGCGGGCATTGCGGTGGATTTCGCTCACGCCATGAGCCTGCGTACCCAGCTCTTTGCCGCCGCCGATGCTGCCGCCGTCGGTTCAATCGCCGAAAAATCCGGAGCTGTCGCCGCCGCGATGACGATGAGCGGCAACGGCACGATATCGCTTGGCAAAACCGACGCCCGCAACATCTTTATGTCCCAGATGTCGGGCGAGCTGACCGGGGTTCAAGTCGATCTCAGCATCGACGTTACCAAGGCTGCCAACAAGCTGAACTCTCAGGTTTCCTTTGCGGCGACCGTGCCGACCACCTTCATGCGCGTTCTCGGCCGAGACTCGATCACTATCTCTGGCACGGCGACGGCCGAATATCAGACCGCCTCCTTCATGGATTTCTACATACTGCTCGACAACACCCCGTCGATGGGCGTCGGCGCCACCGCGAAAGACGTTTCGACGATGGAAAAGAACACCAGCGATAGCTGCGCCTTCGCCTGTCACGAAACGCAGAACAGCAACAACTACTACAATCTCGCCAAGAAGCTCGGCGTCAGCATGCGCATCGACGTCGTGCGCCAGGCGACCAAGGAACTGACGTTGACCGCGAAGGCTACGCGCGTTTCCACCAATCAATTCCGCATGGGCGTGTACACCTTCGGCACCAAGGCCGAAGACGCCAAGCTCACAACCATATCCACGCCGACCGACAATCTCGACCAGGTCCGAACCTATACCGACGCCGTCGATCTGATGACCATTCCGTATCAGGGCTACAACAACGACCAGCAGACGAGCTTTGACAACGCGCTGACGCAGATGAAAGACATAATCACCACCCCCGGCGACGGCAGCACCTCCACGACACCGCAGAAGATCCTGTTCTTCGTCTCGGACGGCGTCGGCGACAGCGAGAAACCGAAGGGCTGCACCAAGAAACTCACCGGGAAGCGCTGCCAGGAGCCGATCGACACCTCCTTTTGCAAGCCGCTGAAGGACAAGGGCATCAGGATCGCAGTACTCTACACGACCTACCTGCCTCTGCCGAAAAACAGCTGGTACAATACCTGGATCAGCCCCTTCCAGAGCCAGATCCCGACAAAGATGCAGGAATGCGCCTCGCCGGGCCTTTATTTCGAGGTGACCCCGACCGAAGGTATCGCCGATGCCATGAAGGCGCTGTTCCTGAAGGTCATCCGCGCGCCGCGCATCACCAGTTGAGAATTTTGCTTAGACGCGATTCCCGTCGCGGATACGGTAGCTCGGCGCATACATGGTGACGAGTTCTTCGGCCGCGGTCGGATGCAGCGCCATCGTCTGGTCGAAATCATCCTTGGTGCAGCCGGCCTTCAGCGTGACGCCGAGCAGCTGCGCCATTTCCCCGGCGTCGTGGCCGAGGATGTGGGCGCCGACCACCTTCCGGCTCGCCGCATCTACGATCAGCTTCATGATCATGCGTTCGGCCCGGCCCGAAAGCGTGGCCTTCAGCGGCCGGAACTGGGCACGATAAACCTCGAGTTCGCCGTAACGCTTGCCCGCCTCCTCTTCGGAGAGGCCGACCGTGCCGATTTCCGGCTGCGAGAAGACGGCGGTCGGGATCAGCTCGTAGTCCGGCCTCGTCGGATTGTTCTTGTACTCGGTTTCGATGAAGCACATTGCCTCGTGGATCGCCACCGGCGTCAGCTGTACCCGGTTGGTGACATCGCCGAGGGCATAGATGTTTTCGATGTTGGTGCGGGAATACTCGTCGACGATGATGGCGCCGCGCTCGTCGACAGCGACCCCAGCCTCCTCAAGACCGAGGCCTTCGGTGTTGGGATCGCGCCCGAGCGCCAGCAGGACGACTCCTGCCTGCAGCGGGCCATTATTCATCGTCTCCAGAATGAGCCCGTCCTCGCCTTTGGACACCTTCTGCAGCGTGTCGTGGCAGAGAATGCATATGCCCTTGGCGACCATCGCCTCGTGCAGCCCGCGCCTCAGATCCTCGTCGAAGCGCGACAGGATTTCGGCGCCGCGATAGATCAGCGTCGTTTCGACGCCGAGACCATGGAAAATATTGGCGAATTCGACGGCGATATAGCCGCCGCCAGCGATCACGATTGATTTCGGCAATTCCTCAAGATGAAAGGCCTCGTTGGAGGAAATGCAGAACTCGTGGCCGGGAAGGGCCGCATGCGGGTTCGGCCTTCCGCCGGTGGCGATGACGATCGTTTTTGCGGTCACCGTCTGCCCTGTTTTCGCAAGCCGGACCGTATGAGCGTCGACCAGTTCGGCGCGCGTTTCCAGGATCTCGGCATTGGCGCCGGCGAGCCCCTTCTTGTAGAGGCCTTCCAGCCGCGCAATCTCGGCATCCTTGGCCGCCACCAGCTTCATCCAGTCGAAACGGCTCTCGCCCACGGTCCAGCCAAAGCCCTCCGCATCCTCGAAATGCTCATGAAACTGCGAGGCATAGACGAAGAGCTTCTTCGGCACGCAGCCGCGGATGACGCATGTGCCGCCATAGCGATATTCCTCGGCGATCGCCACCCTCTTGCCGAGCGAGGCGGCAACGCGGGCGGCGCGCACGCCCCCGGAACCGCCGCCGATGACGAAGAGGTCGTAGTCGTAGGAAGACATGAGGAACTCCGGAAGGGAATCGCAGGAAAGGACGTTCCTGATATAGGGGCGATCCCCATGAAAACAAAAGCCCCCGCCCCTGCCTCTTCCCACTCTCCATTGCCGAATCTTGATCTGAACCGGTCCCGTTTACGGTTGACCCGGTCACCGTTTACGGTTGACCCGGTCACCGTTTACGGTTGACCCGGCCGGCGGAGGCTGGCAGGGCAATGGTTGAGACGGAAAAGGATGCCGGAGCAAAAGATGGATCAAACTCTGTTCGCCAAGCTGTGCAAGGCCGGCAAATTCAAGGAGGCGCTCAATCTCGCCATCGAGGGCCACGAAGACGAGAAATTCACGCCGAGCCGCTTCGCGATGGACAAGAAAACCGGACTGCCGATTTTCTACCGCGGCAACAAGCGCGTAGAGCCGGACGAGACAGGCGCATGGCAATTGGCCAAGAGCTCGAAAGATTGGGGCTGAGCGTCAGGCGCATCCGCGACCCCGTCCCTTGCCGGATTGCTGCTGTCGTCAGGTGATGCGGAAATCCGTCGGCATCTTCTCAAGCCGGGTCACTTCCGTCTCCACGCCAGAAACAGACGCCCCTGCAGGCCCGCGCCTCAAACGCTCGATCATCGTCGAGATCGCGTTGTACGGCCCGGCAACCAAGGCGGCGACGGATCCGTCCGCCTCGTTGCGCACCCAGCCGGTCAGCCCGAGCCGCAGCGCCTCATCGCGCGTCCACATTCGAAAACCCACACCTTGGACCTTGCCTGATATTCGTACTCGCACAGCCTCGTCACGATCGGACATATCTGCCTCACGAACCCTCGCCGCCGGGCTCTAGAACAGGTGATCCTGTTCTAAATTAAAGAGTTACGGCATGATGTCGTCCGAAAACCGCTCACACTTTTCGGCATCATGCTCTGGTGCATCATAACAAAAAAGCCCGGACGATGCCGGGCTTTCGCGAATTCTGGTGGGCGGTCGTTACTGCTGGGCCGCCGGTGCCGGGGCAACCGGGCTGTCGGTTGCCGGCGGCGGTGCCTTGATAACCTTGGAAAGCTCGGCGTTGCTCTGCTTTTCCAGATCGCGGGAAATGCCCTGACCCCAGATATCGGCGGCCTTCCCCATCTCGCGCAAGGCGACAGGGCCGTCACGCAGCAGCTTCTTGCCGACGTCGGAATTGTAGAAATCGGCGATCGTCTTCAGCTCCTCGAGGGTGAAGGTCTTGGCATAGATAAGTGCCGCTTCCTTCTCGAGATCGCCGCGGCGCGGCGCCAGTGCCAGCGCCTGCGCATCGACCGTCGACGAGATGATGTCCTGATAGTTCGGCGAATCCTGAATCAGGCCGGCCTTCAGGCGCTCGGCCAGACCCGGCAGGATGTTGTCGAAGGCGGCTGTGGCGCCGATCGAAGTGACAGCAGCGCGCGCGGCCTTCAGCTGCTCATCGGAAACCTCCTGCGCGTTGACGGCGGAGCCGAAGGCAAGCCCGGAAAGAACGATGGTCGCAGCGGCAAAACGGCCAAGACCTGCAATGTTCATCATGAGTGTATGCTCCTGTTATCTGTTTGCCTGCAGCGTGCGCGCACCCGCAGGACCGGCAATGATCGCAAGTGCCGCCATATTGATAAAGAGCCCGTGTTCGACGACGCCGGGTATGGAATTCAGCTCGCTCGAAAGCGCCTCTGCATCAGGAATGCGGCCAAAAGATGCATCGATGATGTAGTGGCCGCCATCCGTGGTAAACTCTCCGTCACCCGACTGACGCAGGCTGAGTTCGCCGGAAAGGCCGAGCCGGGCCGCGACTTTCTCGATCGCCATCCGCGTCGAGACGAGACCGAACGGGTTGACCTCGATCGGCAGCGCGTAGGCGCCGAGCGTATCGACCAGCTTGCTTTCGTCGGCGATGACGATCATCCGCTCAGAAGCGGCGGCGACGATCTTTTCGCGCAGCAGCGCGCCGCCGCCACCCTTGATCAATCTGAGCGCCGGATCGACCTCATCGGCGCCGTCGACCGTCAGATCGAGCGCCGGCAGTTCGTCCAGCGATTTCAGCGGCACGCCGAGCTCGACGCAGAGCCGCGCGGTCCGTTCGGAGGTCGGAACACCTTCGACCCTGAAGCCGCCCGCAACCTTTTCCGCCAGCAGCCGGACAAATTCCTCCGCCGTGCTGCCCGTCCCGATCCCGAGGCGCATCCCGTCTTCGACATGGGCGAGTGCGGCCTCGGCGGCCTTGATCTTCATTTCGCGGGCATCCATGCGCCGCCAGCTCCGATTTATTGCGTTGGATGTGCTGTTTACACGGCTCGCCTGGCAAACGAAAGTCAAAATCATCACGGAAAATGAAAAGCCGAAACAAATGCCTGCGACCGCCCCGGCCATCACAGGACGTTGCTTTCCGCCGCGTGATCGCCTACCTCAGGCACGATCCCTCGTTCCCGGGCGCGACCGTCGTTTCCCGGAGATCCATCGCTCAAAGAGGCAAGCCCTTGACCCCTGCCCCCGTTCGCCCGGCGCTCATCGTCTTCGATCTCGATGGCACCCTTCTCGATACCCATGCGGACCTGGTCGAAAGCCTCAACCATACGATCGCAGCCCTCGGCCTCGAGCCGGTCAGCTATGACGACCTCACCCATCTCGTCGGCCAGGGCGCGCGGGTGATGATCGAGCGCGCCTGCCGGCTGCGCGGCCATCCGCTCGAAAGCGACGCCCTCCCGCCGCTGGTCGAACGTTTCGTCGCCCATTATGCCGGCAATATGCCAGGCCACACCGAACCCTATCCCGGCCTGGTCGCCGCAATGGACCGGCTGAAATCAGCCGGCTACCGCCTCGCCGTCTGCACCAACAAGATGGAAAGCCTGGCGTTCGGATTGCTCGACAAGCTCGACCTCACCGGCTATTTCGATGCCATCACCGGCGGCGATACTTTCGAATACCGCAAACCCGACGCCCGCCATCTCACCGGCACCATCGACCGTGCCGGCGGCGACCTCACCCGCACCGTGATGATCGGCGACAGCATCAACGACATCGCGGTGGCGAAGAATGCCGCCGTGCCGTCGATCGCCGTTCCCTTCGGTTATTCGGATGTGCCGGTTTCAAGCCTCGATCCGGATGTGATCATCATGCATTACGATGAGTTGATGCCGGAGCTGGTGGAGCGGTTGTTGCGGGAGTATCCGGAGAAAGTCGCGGTCTGAGGCTGTCACTCGCCTCCCCTCCGTCTTCCTTCCTCGAGCTCAAACCCACGAGACGACGACGTTGATCTCCCGCTCCAAAACGAAGCGGGCGGCCCGAAGACCGCCCATTCAATAACCAATAAAACCTGCGTCAGATCTGCGCGCCGCGCGCCTTTGTCGTCGCGTCGAAGGCCTTTTTGACATAGGCGTCGCGGCCGTAGACGTCGTCAAAATATTCCACGACGCCGTCCTTATTCGGCCAGGCGGTGAAGTAGGACACGTAAACCGGGACCTTCTGCGGCACCTTCACCGCATGGTTCTGCCCGTTGGCGATCTGCTTGGCGACATCGTCGACGGTCGTGCCAAGCACCGCCGCGGCCATCGCGCGCGGATTGGAAAGACGCACGCAGCCGTGGCTGAGAGCCCGCATGTCACGCTTGAAGAAGCTCTTCGACGGCGTGTCGTGCATGTAGATCGCATGGCTGTTCGGGAACAGGATCTTGAGTTCGCCGAGGGCATTGTCGCTGCTTGGGGGCTGGCGGACCGAAACATTGCCGGTCGAGCCGTACCAATCGACGCTGGACGAGGCGACGGCATGGCCGTTCACCTCGACCTCATAGCCGAGCTGATCGAGATAGTTCGGATCCGATCGCAGCTTCGGCAGCATTTCATTGATAATGATCGACTGCGGCACGCCCCAGAACGGGTTGAACTCCACCGTCTCGATCTCGTCGTTGAAGAAATAGGTCTGATTGTTCTTGCCGCCGACGACGACACGCATTGACAGCTGTTCCTTGCCGTCATTGTGGTAGTAGGCCATGTAGGCCGGCTGGTTGATCATGACATAGCGCGAACCGAGATCTTCCGGCAGCCAGCGCGCCTGTTCCATGGCGACGACGAGCTTGTCGATTTTAGAGGCATTGGTGTCACCGCCGGTCATGGCGCGCACCGTCGCCTGACCGATGACGCCGTCGGCCTTCAACCCGCGCTCCTTCTGGAAATCCTCCACCAGAGCGACGATTTCCGGCGAATAGTCGCTGCCGCCGGCGTAGGCTGCAAAGGTCGCGGCGTGATCGGTCCTCAGCGTCTCGGAACCGTGCTTCTGGACAGCCTTGACGATATTGGCGATCTCGGGCGAGCTGTCGCCGGGCCTCAGCAGGCCGCTGAGCGAAACGACGATCTGCTCCTCGTTGCCGCCATCGGCGGCGTGAAGCTTGGCAAGCTCCGCCTTCAGCGCCTCGAATTGCGGACTATCGGGCGAGCGGCTGGCGATATAGGCGCCGGCATCGGGGCTCATGCGGGCAAGTTTCAGGACCGGCGCCAGATTGACCACCTTGCGCTGGAAATCGTGATAGCCGGAAATCTTGTTCGGATCGATGCGGCCGCGCACCGTGTCCTGCACGAAGGCAAGCACCTTGGCCGAGAGCTCGAGTTCGAACTGGGTCAGCGCCCGGTCACGGACGACCGGATCGGGATTGGCCGGATCGATCGCCGGTGTTTGGATGGCGTAATCGGCGGGATCGAGGCCGACGGAGGCCGCATCGGCAAGTGCCGCCATCACCGCTTTGGCGCGCTCGTTGATCCCATTGCCTTCGACCCAGACGAGCGGATTGCGGCTATCACCGTAATAGGCCTCGAGCGCCTTGGCGACGTCGGCATTGGCGCGTACCTTGGCCTGCGCCAGCAGGCGGCGCTGCACGACCGGTTCGGCGCCAGCCTCACCGCTCGGCGAAACCTCGGCGACCGCTCCGGTGACGACGGGATCAGCAAACTTGCCGGTGTCGACGAACTGCAGCGTTTCGGCTTTATAGGTGTAATAACGCGGACCGCTGACCTTCGGCAGCGGCGCCTCCGGATCAAGCCCGCCCAGCGAGCCGCCGACGGCACCACGCGGCACCGGTCGGCCCGGCGCCTGATCCATGAAGATGGTGCTCTGGCTCCGCTGCCTGTCGCCCCGCAGCATATCCATCAGCGTGTAGGCATGTGCGGGAGCGGCCATCACTGCCAGGCCGCAGGAAACTGCCAATGCGGATACCGCGCTTTTCAAAACGAACGTCATATATATTCCAGTCCCGATGTCATGCTGTTCTCAGCTCAAATCCCGCTAAACTCCACGCAGCGTAGGGCCTCATTGATCAGAAACCGGCCTTAGCCGCCAGCGCCGGCGGACTGAATTCTCTGTGACGGAAATTCTGCACGGCGCCGCGCAGCAGTTCACACAAAATTATGAAATTATTAGTTAATTTTTTACCGAATTTCTGCCGCCAGACCAGTGCGGCAAAAACCCGCCGATGCATAATATTTTCAAAGTGGCCGAAAAGGCACGGCCACCAGCCAGCGCAAACCTGACTGGCATTTTCAATATTTCGCACGGCATCCGGTTTTCTTGATCTGGTTTCCAACCTATAAGACCTCATCTTTCGAAGCTGCCCGAAACAGCATGTGACAGGAAGGCGAACCCCAATGACCGCAACCCGCACCGAAACCGATACTTTTGGCCCCATCGACGTCGCCGCCGACCGATATTGGGGCGCCCAGGCCGAGCGTTCGCTCGGCAATTTCAAGATCGGCTGGGAAAAGCAGCCGCTCTCGATCGTGCGCGCACTCGGCATCGTCAAGCAGGCCGCGGCACGCGCCAACATGGCGCTTGGCCAGCTCGATCCTGGCCTCGGCAAAGCCATCGTTGATGCGGCCCAGGAAGTGATCGACGGCAAGCTCGACGACCATTTTCCGCTGGTCGTCTGGCAGACCGGCTCCGGCACGCAGTCGAACATGAATGCCAACGAAGTCATCGCCAATCGTGCCATAGAAATGCTCGGCGGCGTCATGGGTTCCAAGAAGCCGGTGCACCCGAACGATCACGTCAATATGAGCCAGTCGTCCAACGACACCTATCCGACGGCCATGCACATCGCCTGCGCCGAACGGATCGCCCATCACCTGCTGCCGGCCCTCAAGCATCTGCATGCGGCCCTCGATATGAAGGTCACCGAGTTCAGCCACATCATCAAGATCGGCCGGACCCATACCCAGGATGCAACGCCGCTGACGCTCGGCCAGGAGTTTTCAGGTTATGCCGCCCAGGTCGGCTCCGCCATCAAGCGCATCGAAATGACCCTGCCCGGCCTCTGCGAACTCGCTCAGGGCGGCACCGCCGTCGGCACCGGCCTCAACGCGCCGGTGGGCTTTGCCGAGAAGGTGGCCGAAGAGATTGCCGCAATCACCGACATGCCCTTCGTCACCGCGCCGAACAAGTTCGAGGCGCTTGCCTCGCATGACAGCATGGTCTTTTCCCATGGCGCCATCAATGCCGCAGCAGCCGCCCTCTTCAAGATCGCCAACGACATTCGCCTCCTTGGCTCCGGCCCGCGCGCCGGTCTCGGCGAACTGGCGCTGCCGGAAAACGAGCCCGGCTCCTCGATCATGCCCGGCAAGGTCAACCCGACCCAATGCGAGGCGCTGACACAGGTCTGCATCCACATCTTCGGCAATCACGCCGCCCTGACGTTTGCCGATAGCCAAGGCCATTTCGAGCTCAACGTCTACAATCCGATGATGGCCTATAATTTCCTGCAGTCGGTACAGCTGCTTGCCGACGCCGCCGTCTCCTTCACCGACAATTGCGTCGTCGGCATCGAGGCGCGCGAGGACAACATCAAGGCCGGCCTCGAGCGCTCGCTGATGCTGGTGACGGCACTTGCCCCGAAGATCGGCTACGACGCGGCCGCCAAGATCGCCAAGACTGCCCACAAGAACGGCACGACGCTGAAGGAGGAAGCGCTCGCCAGCGGCCTCGTCTCCGCCGAGGACTACGACGCCATCGTCCGCCCGGAAACGATGATCGGCCCGAAATAAGCCGGCGTTTCCTATCCCGCCCGCGAACAGTGTCGGGTTGAGCCACAGGTTCGACCCGCTCTTCCATCCTGCTTTGGCGGGAACCCGCGTGAATTCCCCGGACACTCTACGCATGGCGCGCAGAGAACGCCCGGCCTTGATGTCTGAATGCTGAAATAAGCTCCGACGCAGCCCCGACTTATTCAGCAGGCATGTATGAAGCCGCCCTTCTGCCCCTCTCCAACCGTTTGAGAAACTGCGCAATCTTCTTTTCGACGCAGAAGTAAAAGGCGAGTCCAACAGAAACGCAGAATATCGTCGTGACCACGAGCAATGGAATTCGAAGGGCAAGCGGCGCCGTCCAGCGTTCCACCCCGGCAATATAGATGGCGAGCTTTGCCACACCAATCGCAATCATATGAGTCAGGTAGAGCGAGTAGGACGAATCCCCCAATATCTTCAACCATGTCAATTTCGGAAAAAGGCTTGCACGTTCGGCGACCAGGGCACCCAGGACGATAAGGACCGACGGAACGCCCCATACGAGAACCCGAACGAAACCGTGTGGCTTGTCAAGGAAGGAGGAAGCGACGATGGACACGAGTCCCAGTACCATCAATGCCACCGACAGTCTGGGTGACGCGACGTCGGCTCTCGACATAACGAATGCGATGACAACGCCGGCCAGAAACTCCAGCAACAGCGGCGATGCGTAAACGATAGAATATGGGGTCACTGGCGCAAACAGGCCGATTGCCACGCACAGCATAAGAAAACCCGTTATCGCCAGAAGACGCTGCGTTCTTCCTTTCAAGAACAGGACAAGGCAAAATGCGGTATAAAAGAACATCTCATAATTCAGCGTCCAACCTGGAACGAGAACCGGCTGAACGACACCGGTGCCGTCTGCATAGGGGACAAACAGCAGTGACCGGATGATATCAGCCGCGTTAAAGGCGGCATTGTCGTAATTCTTGGGTGAGACGGTAGCTGCAACCACAAATAGCAGAGTGCAGATCCAATAGATGGGCAAAACCCGCTGAACGCGGTTTCGGATGAACTGCAACGGCGCGGTCGGTCTCGCGGCCGAAATAGTCCACATGATGAAGCCGCTGATTATGAAAAACAGGTCTACGCCAGCTGCCAGCGGAACAAAATTCCAACCAAAAATGAACGCAACATGAAAGATCGTGACCGCGATCGCCGCAACAGCACGGAGGTATTGTATAGAATAAACCATGAGCTCCTCGCTTTGTGCGTCGCAACATGACACGAGAGAGTTGTACATTCAATCAAAGTTTCGAAAACTTAAATAGCGCGCTATCAACCGGATACGCTTTGTCGCCCATGGATGGCCGTGCACGCCGCCGGCGCTGCGAGAGCACCGCCGCCGCGATGCCGAGACTTCGGCCTCGTCAATGCAATAAATGAGACAGAACGGGCCAAAGCGCGACGCGGTAAGAGCAACTGACCAGCCCTCATACCAGCAGCGAAATATTGTCCATTACGACCGAATTGCCCATGAAATCGAAACGGATTTCTTCGATGTCTTCGATATTGACCTCGAGACTGGGACCGGTGACCTCAAGCTCCTGCTGATAGACAATCTGGCCGTTGTTCAGGGCAGTGAGCGTCAGGTGAAAGGGCGATGCGGACACCTCAGCGATCGAGACGCTCTGAAAGGTGAACTCCGCGCCATCGACCATTTTCAGGGTTACGGGCGCAGAACCCGGGGATAGTACGGTATCGCTGAAACCGTCCTCGGTAATGGCGTCGACACCAGGAATGGTATCATAGACGATGCCGTTCAGAAGCGTCACGTCTTGGCTGCCATTCACGGAGAGCGCAAAGCCCCGGTAATTGGGAAGGGAGAAATTATCTGCCCTCGATAAGACGCCCATATCGTCGAAATCCAGGACCTCATGGTACTTGTCCTCCTCGTTGACGCCGTCGATCGCCTGGGTCAAAATGCCGACATCCGTCCCCCCCGCGCCATCCGAGATCTTGTAGCGGATCTCTTCAATCAGTTGTTCGTGCGCCCGCAGGTTCTTCACCACGTCGAGCGTGTAATCCAGCTCGTAGGTAAAATGACCATCGGGTCGCACGGTGAAAGTCCCGTACTTCCCCTGTATGATCGTCTCCTGCGTCGGTCCCTGTTTCGCATCGACGCGGACACCGTCGAAAAAGCGAAGATAGAGAGGCGCGCCCTCAGGATCGCTGTCGTTATCGAGCAGGTTCCCTCTGATCGGATCATGTTCGAAAGAAATGAAGAGGTCGTCGTTAGCAGTTGGCTTTGCGTTCGTCATCGGAAGCTCCTGCAAGTTAACGCGACCGGGAATATGGACTGGCTCCGAACCGAAGGCAACTGAAGTCGTGTTGTGTCGCGGCGGTCGCCGCCTCGCCCCCGTCCACTGCGCATGGCGCACCCGCCGAACTCTCGCCGCATCCTAATTGCTTTTGCCCGACAGGAGATTTAGACCGGTTCCAATTTAGCGACGCGCCCACCAGAAAGGTCACTTCGATGGCTGACGATCTCTTTCCCCTCGGCAAGGATGCCACCCCCTATCGCAAGATCAGCAGCGATCATGTGTCGGTCGATAGCTTCAAGGGTCAGGAGATCCTGACCGTCGAGCCGGAAGGCATCCGCCTACTCGCCGAAACCGCCTTTGCCGACATCAACCACCTGCTGCGCCCCGGCCATCTAAAGCAGCTCGCCTCGATTCTCGACGACCCCGAAGCGACCGACAATGACCGCTTCGTCGCCTACGACCTCTTGAAGAATGCCAATATCGCCGCCGGCGGCGTGTTGCCGATGTGCCAGGATACCGGCACGGCGATCATCATGGGCAAAAAGGGCCGCAGGGTTTGGACCGAGGGCGGGGATTCCGCCGCACTCGCCCGTGGCGTCATGGATGCCTATGAGAAGAAGAACCTGCGTTATTCGCAGCTCGCGCCGGTGAAGATGTTCGAGGAGAAGAACACCAGGAACAACCTGCCGGCCCAGATCGACATTTATGAGGAAGGCACCGACGCTTATGAATTCCTCTTCGTCGCCAAGGGCGGCGGCTCGGCCAACAAGACCTTCCTCTATCAAGGCACGCCCTCGCTCCTGACGCATGATAGGATGATCGACTTCCTCAAGGAGAAGATCCTGACGTTGGGTACGGCGGCCTGTCCACCCTATCATCTGGCGATCGTCATCGGCGGCACTTCGGCCGAGATGAACCTGAAAACGGTCAAGCTCGCCTCGACCCGCTATCTCGACGAGCTGCCGACTGAAGGTTCCGAAAGCGGCCACGCCTTCCGCGACCTCGAGATGGAAAAGGAAATCCACAAGCTGACGCAGCAGATGGGCGTCGGCGCCCAGTTCGGCGGCAAGTATTTCTGTCATGACGTGCGTGTCATCCGCCTGCCCCGCCACGGCGCCTCGCTGCCGATCGGCCTCGGCGTCTCCTGTTCCGCCGACCGCCAGGCCAAGGGCAAGATCACCCGCGACGGCATCTTCATCGAACAGCTGGAAACCGATCCGTCGAAATACATGCCCGAGATCGACGAGGCGAAACTGTCGGAATCGACCGTCCGCGTCGACCTCAACCGGCCGATGGCCGAGGTGCTTGCCGAACTGTCGCGGCATCCGGTCAAGACGCGTCTGTCCTTGACCGGGACGATCATCGTCGCCCGCGACCTCGCCCACGCCAAAATCCGCGAACGGCTGGAAAAGGGCGAAGGCATGCCTGATTACCTGAAAAACCACCCGGTCTACTACGCCGGCCCGGCCAAGACGCCGGCCGGCTACGCCTCCGGCTCCTTCGGCCCGACGACGGCCGGCCGCATGGACAGTTACGTCGATCAGTTCCAGTCCTTTGGCGGCTCGATGGTGATGCTCGCCAAGGGCAATCGCTCGCGCGCCGTGCGCGAGGCTTGCAAGAAACACGGCGGCTTCTATCTCGGCTCGATCGGCGGCCCCGCCGCCCGCCTCGCACAGGACTGTATCCGCAAGGTCGAAGTGTTCGAATATCCCGAACTCGGCATGGAAGCGGTCTGGAAGATCGAGGTCGAAGACTTCCCCGCCTTCATCGTCATCGACGACAAGGGCAATGATTTCTTCCAGGAATTGAACCTGGGGTGATTGCGGCAGGCTCGATGGCCGCGGGCGGACTTTCTACCGCATTGTTCCGCCCGCAATATCCGCAGCATTCACCACATCGCCGTCATCCACCCTCGCCAGGATTTCCGTACGGAAAGCTCCGGCAAGGAAGCCGGTATGCTCCAGCAGTAAGGCGCCGGCGGCGATGGCGGCGACGGTCACGATGGCGAAGGAAGTGTGACGAGACCTTCGCATGATCTTACGCCTGGATTTGCAGACTGCGACCGGGTCGGCCGTCAGGAAGTATCGTTGCTAAATACTCGTTCTGAAATAGCCGGCGCCCAAAACCAACTGTCGACAAGATGAATACGATCCCCAGCACAAGAAGAACTGTAAGTTTTTCAGACACCATTCCCGCACAACGGGTATGCATTGCCTCGCTAAAAATACATTTTTTGATGAAAAATCATAGGCCTGCCCCAAGTATTGCTCCACCGGCAACTTGTCATATGTAATCTTTGGTATATGTCGCTTTAATCTTTTCCCAAGAAATTTAAGCTAACAACTAAAATATTGCCTATGAATATATGAGGAGTATCGCCGGATGAATACGGCTGTCGCGCCCAAGGTGCAGGTTCCCGATGTCGCGGGTCAGATCACCTATGCCATGCGCTCGATGGGCGTTGCCCCGATACCCCGTAACTACGAACTCTTCTACGAGGCCTATATCGGCTCCAATCCTGCCCTTACCCGAGAACTTGCGGCCCTCGGCGCCCATGCGACACAGGCCGAACTCGACGCGCTCGGCGCGCAATATTTCAACACGAGCCCGGCCCGGGTCTTCGACGACGCCCATACCCGCATATCAGGCGAACTCGACGGCTTGCTGCGAGTCCTGAGGCAGGAGCAGAGCTCGCTCGAAAGCTATACCAGACTGCTCGGCGAGACCCACAAGCGCATCACCTCCAAGAGCAATGCCAGCGTCGAACTGATCGAAAACGCGATTGAGCTTTTAAGCCAGGCGACTGGCGATACCATGGCGCATGGCGAACGCACCGTCGAGGATGTCGTCCAGCGCTCTCAGGAGATGGATCAGGTCCGCAAGGAACTCGACGAATATAAGCGCATCGCCAACACCGACTCGCTGACGCGCCTTTCCAACCGCCGCGCCTTCGACGACCGCCTTGCTGCCGTTTTCAACAGTCCAGGCATGCGGCCGGTGACCGCCCTGCTGCTCGCCGACATCGACAATTTCAAGAAAATCAACGACACCTACGGCCATCCCGTCGGCGACAAGATCCTCGCCACCGTCGCCTCCGTCATCCGCAGCAATGTCCGGCGCGACGTTTTCGTCGCCCGCGCGGGCGGCGAGGAATTCGCGCTCATCATCGAGGGCAACACAGCCGAGGAAGTGACGGCGATCGCCGAACGCATCCGCCGCACGCTGGAGACCACCCCGTTCAAAAACTCCCGCACACGCGTGAACTACGGCCCGATCACCGTCTCGATCGGCATCTGCATGGCCTCGAATGCCGAGGATGCCGGCGAGCTTTACAGCAAGACCGACATCGCCCTTTACGGTGCCAAGAATGCCGGGCGCAACTGCATCGTCGTCTACGAGGATGGGATGCAGAAGGACTTCAGCAAGAGCTGGTTGATCTACAAGGCCTGACGGACGTTATCGCCCGTGAACGGTCTTACCACATCGTCTTTGCCGCGCGCCCGGGCCATTCCCGGTCGTAGGTTTCCTGGTCGAAATCGCTGACGGCAGCCTTCAGCATCTGCCCCGGCGTCGGCAGGCCTGCGGGATCGGCGAAATGTTCCGCGCTCCAGAGTTCGGCCCGCATCACGGCCCGCGCGCATTGGAAATAGACTTCGTCGATCGAGATGACGACGACGGTGCGCGGATGTTTGCCGTCCATCTCGAAACTTGAAAGCAGCGCCTCGTCATTGGAAACGACACCGCGGCCGTTGATGCGCATCGTCGTGTTCGAGCCGGGAATCAGGAACATCAGCGCAAGTCGCGGGTCACGCACAATATTCGAGAGCGAATCGACTCGGTTGTTGCCGCGCCAGTCCGGCAGATGCAGCGTCTCGTCGTCGATGACGCGCACCACGCCGCCGAGATCGCCGCGCGGCGAGCAATCGAGCCCTTCCGGCCCGACCGTGGCAAGCGCGGCAAAAGGCGAGATCGCGATCATCTGGCGGTAAAGCGGCGTCAACCGCTTGGTCACCTTGTCGACCGAGGCCTGCGACAGACCTGCGCCATAGATCGTATTGAGGTCTTCGATGCTGCTGATTATTTTCATGGGGCGTCCGCCGCGGCTTGATCTTCGCGCCGAACGCTACAATGCCGCGCGCCGCGCCGGAAGCTCAAAAATCGGAATGATTTCCGCATCTTTTTTGATGCATTCGAGCTCCTTGTGCGCCTCCTCTTCCAGGAAGGCAGCGATTGCTCCAAGCACTGGAGCCGCGCCGACGATGCGCCGATGCCCAAAGCCGTTCGCCCAGAACAGCCGTACACGCTTGCCCGCCGTACCATAACGCCTGGCATGCGCCGACGACACTTCCTTGTCGTCCTCCGCGTGGATCACGAGCACCGAACTCGATGTCGTACCTGCCGTATTGCCGGCGTCGAAATCCTCGAGTCGCCGTCCGGTGACACGATGAACCTCATTCTCCAGCGCCGCCTGCGCAGCGGCGCCAAGGCCGATCAGCCGGCCGAAGTCGGTGAAGAGCCAGGCCATCTCGCTGGGCGCGCCGATCAGCACCAGTCGCTCGCCAGTGACCGGTGCCGCATCTGGCAGGAGGGCGGCGGCCGAGACCATCAGCGCTGCACCGCCGAAGGAATGGCCGATCGCGGCGTCGAATGCGCCGAACCGCTCCCCTGCCGCCGCGATCGCCTCGACAGCAAGCCCCATATGCAGGAAGCGACCGCGCGCACGACCGTGACCGGGAAAGTCGAGCGCCACGACCTCGGCACCCGTTGCCGCCAACGTCGAAACGAGATCGGCCATATAGACCGCACTGGAACCCCAGCCATGCGTGACGAGATAGCGCTTGCGCTTCCCCAGCGCCCCGCCGTTCAGCCGGTAGGCATGGGCTTTGGCGCCGCTGGAAAGCTTGAGGACGAAACGCTCGGCGCCTGCAAGCCGTGCCGCACCGGCCGCATGCGCCGCCTTCGCCTTGCCGCCCTTCGGACGCTGCGATGGCGTGCGGCAGAACAGCAGAAACGCCACTCTGCCCGCAAGCTGGGGAGAAACCGCTTGCAGAACCGAAAATCCCAGGCGGATGACCTTGAGCGCGAAATTTGCCATATTGGGAATCCAAATACGTTCAACACTGAACAATAAAGTACAACGATGAACAAAAATCAATCCCTCCCCTGGGATCATCCGCGTTTTCGCAGCTGGATCGCGGTGGCGCGCGCCTGCCAGCTGATGCAGCAGTCGCTGACCCGCTCGCTGGCCGATCTCGATATCAAGCCGCCGCACCTCGACATTCTGGTCAATCTCTACCGTTTCGAAGGCATCTCGCAGCAGGAGCTGGCGCGCAAGCTCTTGGTCGGCCGCTCCAATATGAGCATGCTTCTGCCGCAGATGGAAAAGCGTGGGCTGATCGAGCGCCGCGGCGATGCGCGCGACAAGCGCGTGCTGCGCCTTTATCTCACCACGGAAGGCCGCCGGCTGACCGAGGCGGCGATGGCGATTCAGACCGACCTCATCGAACGCACGCTCTCCGACGAGCCGATCGAGCAATGCATGGCGACCGCCGATTCAATGGAGCGCATCATCACCACGCTGCTCAAGGATCTGCGTGACGAGGATTGAGACGTAGCTGCGGGTCCGGCTTTTGCATTGCTCGCCGACGCTGTGATGCTATCTTCGCGTCTTGCGGCGCAACAGGGGTAAAAGGCGATGGCGGCGTGGGATGACAAGCTCGCGATCGGCGAGCTTCTTCAGAATTGGGCTATCTGGCGGGATGCCGGCCATTGGGAGCGGTTCCAGACCGTATGGCACGACGACGCCTGGATGATGGCAACGTGGTTCCAAGGGCCGGCGACGGAGTTTATCCGCGTCAGCAAGCAAGGCTGGGACAAAGGAGGAGCATCCTTCATTTTCTTGGAGGCAGCTCGATCGACATCAGAGCGCACCGTGCAATTGCCCAGACGAAGATGACCATTTCCCAGAGGGCGTCAGTTCACGGTTGCCTGTGTGACGTAGTTTGCACCGGCCGGTTCTATGATTTTCTCGAAATGAGAGACGGCCGCTGGGCGATTGTGATCCGGCAGCCGATCTACGAGAAAGATGGGATCGATCCCGTTTCGCCCACTGAGGCACCGGAAATCGACCAGCAGTTGCTCCGGGAATTTCCGGAAGGATATCGACACCTCGCTTATATCCAAGAGCAGATCGGTTATCGTGTAAAGCGAGACATGCCTTGCCTGAAAGGCCGCGAAGTGGAGGCGCTCTACGAGCGCGGCAGTCGCTGGCTGGAAGGCCGCGTCGTCACACCGCAGGAATTTCTGTCGCCTGCCTGACACCCGGCCACCAGGCGAGCTTCAATGCAGCGTCGGCGCTGGCGATGTGCCGCTCAGCGAGCGATATTCCCAGGCGGCGACCACAATCAGCACCAGCGTCGCGAGAATGCCCAGCAGATAGATCTCGATGAAGGGCGCAATGAAGGCAAGCAGGATCACGACCACGAGGCCGGCAAGATGCGACAGCGGCATCCGCCCGCTGGTCGCGCCCTTGAACCAGAGATTGCCGATCAGGAACAGGCCTGAACCGCCGAGCACCGCCGCAGCAATGCCCAGATCGCCCGTCTCGTGCGGGTGCGAGAACATGAACTCCACGGCCACCGCATGTACGATGATGCCGGCGAGAATCGGAATGTGCCCATAGGTGAAGGCGAGCCGCGCCAGCCTCCCGGGCGTTTCCTCGTGCTCGATGCGATGAGCGGCCCGCTCATGGCCGAAGCGGAAATAGAGCCACCACATGGCGACCGTGCCGACGAAGCCGGTGGCGAAGACGATGCCGGTCAAACCTGAGATCGGCAGCTCGGAGAAGGTACGGCCGGAAACGAGGATCGCTTCGCCGAGGCAGATGATGACGAAGAGCGCGCAACGCTCCGCCATATGCGCGCCGGAGACATCCCAGTCGCTCGGGGCGGAGCGGCCGAGCCCCGGAACGGCAAAGCCCGCGGCAGGCCCGGCATATTCGATGGTGAGCGCGATCACCCAAGCAATCAGCCGCGCTTCATGTTCGAGCAGCCCGCCGGCGATCCAGAAAATGCCGGCCACCGCGAGCCAGATTGTGATGCGCACGAAATTCAGCGTGTTGGCACGGTCGACGCGCGTCATTGCATAGGTCGTAAACAGCGAGCGCCCGACCTGCATCGCCACATAAGCGCCGGCAAATAGCAGCCCCTTGTCGCCGAATGCCTCAGGGATGGAGGCTGACAGCACCAGCCCGAGCATCATCAGCGCCACCAGCATGCCGCGCACCGGCATCTTGTCCGGGTCGAGCCAGTTCGTCACCCAGGTCGTGAAGATCCACACCCACCAGACTGCGAAGGTCATCAGCGCCGCCTCGGCGGCTCCGAACGGCGTATAATGGGCGGCAAGCGCATGCGAAAGCTGCGAGATCGAAAAGACGAAGACCAGATCGAAGAACAGTTCGAGGAAGGTTACCTTGCTGCCGCTCGCGCTGCCCTTGGCGCGCAGCCAGTTCTTTCTATTCGCTCTCGCCATATGCCCCCCGGTGGCTGTTCAATTAAAAATCAGCGCGGTCTTTCCGCCGTGTCGCGGTTCATGCCCTTTTCGCTCAGCTCGTCCTCATAGGCCGAAAACAGTTCGGCCCCCCGTTCGCCGAGCTCGCGCAGATAGGTCCAGGTGTAGATGCCGGTATCGTGCATGTCGTCGAAGCCGATCCTGACGGCGTAATTGCCGGTCGGCGTTATCGAGATGATCGCAACGTTGCGCTTGCCCGGCACCGTCACCTTCTGCCCAGGCCCATGACCCTGCACCTCAGCCGAGGGCGACAGCACCCGCAGAAGCTCGGCCGACAGATCAAAGCTCTGGCCGTCATTGAAGGTCACCACCAGCCGCTGCCGGTCTTTCGAAACGCGAAGTTCGCTCGGCCAGATGTCGCTCATCTCTATCACCCTCTTTCCCTTGGAGAAGTAGGCGTTCGGCTATTTCGAGGCAAGCGCAATTTAGCGTGTACGGATCCATTTCCCTTGACGGCGCAATCACATATGCACAAATAGAAAGATATAGCTTGAAAGCAGGCAGGCACCCGGTCTGGCGCTTCATTCCGGCCGCGGAGGAATTGGTGAATACGAGAGTCGGAACGATAGGCAATGCAGCGCCGCTCACGGCGAATGCACATCCGATGATCGACCCTTTCGGCCGGGCAGTCACCTATCTCCGCGTCTCCGTCACCGACCGCTGCGATTTCCGTTGCACCTATTGCATGGCGGAAAATATGACCTTCCTGCCGAAGAAGGATCTGCTGACGCTCGAAGAACTCGACCGTCTCTGTTCCGCCTTCATCGCCAAGGGCGTAAAGAAGATCAGGCTGACCGGCGGCGAGCCGCTGGTGCGCAAGAACATCATGTATCTGGTGCGCCGGCTGGGCGAAAAGGTCGGCTCCGGCCTCGATGAACTGACGCTGACCACCAACGGCTCGCAGCTCTCCCGCCACGCGGAGGAGCTTTATGACTGCGGCGTTCGCCGCATCAACATCTCGCTCGATACGCTCGATCCCGACAAGTTCCGCAAGATCACCCGCTGGGGCGATTTTGCCAAGGTCATGGAAGGCATCGATGCAGCCCAGAAGGCCGGCATCAGGATCAAGCTCAATGCTGTGGCGCTCAAAGGTTTCAACGACGCCGAAATGCCCGATCTCCTGCGTTTCGCCCATGGCCGCGGCATGGACCTGACCGTCATCGAAACCATGCCGATGGGCGAGATCGAGGAGGATCGCACCGACCAATACCTGCCGCTCTCCGAGCTGCGCGCCGATCTCGAACGCCGATTCACGCTTGTCGATATCGACTACCAGACCGGCGGTCCGGCACGCTATGTCAGGGTCGCTGAAACAGGCGGCCGCCTCGGCTTTATCACGCCGATGACCCATAATTTCTGCGAGAGCTGCAACCGCGTGCGGCTGACCTGCACCGGCACGCTCTATATGTGCCTCGGCCAGAACGACGCCGCCGATTTGCGCGCAGCACTTCGCGCCACCGAAGACAACGCCCTCCTCCATGCCGCCATCGACGAAGCCATCACTCGTAAACCTAAGGGCCACGACTTCATCATCGATCGCACGCATAACCGCCCTGCGGTGGCCAGGCATATGAGTGTCACTGGTGGGTGAGGCCGGTCCGCGCCGGCGCGCGCCAAAGGCACGATCGTCCTGATCGCCATCCAAGACCTCGACCGAGCGCTCCGCTTCGCCGACAAGGTCTCTTCATCGGCAACGGCCGCATGCGCGCCTGCGGCGTCCCACCAGCGCGCCTCTTCAGTCGATCAGTCGCTGCGCGGTATACTTGTCCGTCACGAGCATGCCGATGACCCCAACGCGGAGTGCACCTGCAATAGCCTCAGTCTTTTTGGCTCCGCCGGCCAGAGCAATGACCCGGTCCACCCGCTCGAGATCCTCAAGCGGCAACCCTATGACCCGATCGTCCAGCGGTGTTTTGACCGGCTTACCGTTCTTATCGAAGAAGCGAAGCGAGATGTCGCCGACGGCACCCGCTTCAGCGAGATCGGACAATTCGCGAGACGAAAAGATGTTGCCGGACCGTGCGAGAAGTTCGGAGGGTTCGACTGCCCCGATTCCGACAATCGCGAGCGTTATGCTGCCGAACAGGTCCATCGTCTCGCGAACGAACGGGTCGGCCTGCATCAGAAGCTTTGCCTCTCTTGACGTCGTAACACCCTGCACGGGGAGCAGTTTCGGCTCAGCGCCGGTCAGCCGTGCAAGCCGCGTGGTCAGCTGCGTCGCGTGCGTCTGCACGGAAGGATCGCCCATGCCGCCTAGGGTCTGGACGACGTATTTCGCCTGAGCGCTCTTCTGCGGATGAATGTTCTCGACCATCTTGAAAATGGTCTGGCTCCAGCTCGAAACGCCGATGATCTCCCCCGGTGCCAGCGTCACCTCCAGGAGATGCGCCGCCGCCTCGCCGATGCGGGCCATGATGGCGCCGTCCCGGTCTTCGGTGCATTCGACGACGATCGCTTCCGGCAGATCGTATTTCTCGCGAAGCGCGCCCTCGAGCTCGCTATAGGTGCCGACGGGCGGGATCACGCTCGTTCGCACGATATCTTCCGCCTCGGCGCGCTTGAGCATGCGCGACACCGTCGCCTGCGACAGGCGGAGGTGTTGTGCGATCTCCGCCTGCCGCCGCCCCTCGATGTGGTACATCTGGGCGACCCTTGAAATGAGGCGGAGTTCGTTGAGGCGAGTCATCGCTGATCCCGGAGTGAATTTTTATTCACCTTTAGCCTGTGTTTCGCGGGACGTCGAGCGGGCAAGCGCATCATTCCAAGTCGCCAGAAGGGCCTCCCGGTCCACGGCCTGCGGCTCAATGATCTGGGTGTTTCGTGGCAGCGCCGAGACGGCATGGAGGTCGCTCCACAAGCCGAGGGAGAGCCCCGCCAGATAAGCAGCGCCCAGGGCTGACGCCTCGGGTGCTTGGCACTGGATCACCGGATGCTCGATGAGGTTGGAGACGCACTGCATCAGGAAGCGGTTCTGGCTCGGTCCACCATCCACATAGAGCGCCCCGAGCTCGCCGCCGCTCTGTGCCCGCATGGCCGCAATCACATCATGCACCTGGAAGGCGATGGAATCGGTAACCGACCGCGCCATCTGCGCGCGGGTTGTATTGAAGTTGATCTGGGAGAACAAAGCACGAGCGTCGGAATTCCAGTAAGGCGCACCCAGTCCGACGAACGCCGGCACGAAGCCGGGCGCGCCCGGCTCGGCGCTCGCCGCAAGTTCGACAAGGGCAGCGACGTCAGCCAGGCCGAGAATATCCGCCATCCAGGGAAGACTGGCGGCGCAAACGAGGATATTGCCCTCGAAAGCAAAAGTCGGTTTTCCACCGATACGCCATGCGACGGTGGTTGTGATGCCGTTGCGCGGGGCGATGAACTGCGGCAGCGTCGTCATGACAGAAGAGCCGGTTCCGAAGGTTACCTTGCCGTCGCCCGGCTTGAATGCTCCATGGCCGAACAGGGCTGCGTGGCTGTCTCCGATCGCGGCCATCACCGGCGTGCCGTCCGGCACCCCTGGCAATCCTTGCGTCCTGCCGAAATCAGCAGAGCTGTCGAGCACCTCGGGCAGGAGCGCGATATCGACGCCGAAGATCTCGCCAAGTTCCTCGCTCCATCTCTGTTCGCTGAGATCGAACAACTGGCTCCTTGCGGCGTTCGAAGCGTCGCAGACATGCCGGCGCCCGCCCGTCAGGCAGTGGACGAGCCAACTGTCGACCGTTCCCAGCCGCACCGATCGTCCGGCCGGAATCCGGTCGAGCAGCCATCGGAATTTCGGCCCCGGAAACATCGGATCCAGCGGCAGGCCGGTCAGCGCCTGCACACGGTCGAGGCGGCCTTCGGCAATGAGACGTTCGCAATCCCGTGCCGTCCGGCGGCACTGCCAGCTGACCACCGGTCCGAGGGCGTCTCCCGTTTCGGCATCCCAGGCGGTGACGGACTCGCGCTGATTGGAAATGGCAATGGCCTCGATCGTCACATCGGGACCGGCCTTCAGGCAGGCACCGATCGCTTCGCAGACCGAAGCGTAGAGCCGGCGTGGATCTTGTTCGACCCAGCCCTCCCTCGGATAGGAGATGCCGACAGGAGACGAGCCTCTGCCGATGATTTCTCCCGTCTCGGAAACGAGTACTGCCTTTGAATTGGTCGTGCCCTGGTCGATTGCCAGAATTGCCAGCATTCCATCCTCCACAGATCAGGCGGCCGCCGCGGCGCCAAAATACGCGCCCCGGCGCTTCACGCGATCCCCAGTTACTTGCGCTTGATCAGCGCCTGTGCAGCGTCGGCGATTGCGGGCGGCGACATTCCGTATTCGTCGAGCAAGAACTCTGCCGAACCGGTCGGGGCATAGACGCCGGGAACGCCGAGACGCTTCATCGGAACTGGAGCATAATCGACCACCACTTCGGCCACCGCGGAGCCGAGCCCGCCAAAGATCGAATGCTCTTCGGCCGTAACGATCGCGCCGGTTTCCCTCGCCGCGGCGATGATCGCCTCCTCGTCGATCGGACGAACCGTTGCGAGATTGAGCACCCTGGCATCGACGCCGCGTTCTGCGAGAATCTCGGCAGCCTTCACGATGCGATGGGTCAAGGTGCCGTTGGCGATCAGGGTGACGTCGGAACCCTGGCGAAGGAGATTCGCCTTGCCGAGTTCGAACCTATGCCCCTCCGGAAGAAGGTCGGGCACACCGACCCGTGACAGGCGCAGGAAGCAGGGACCGCTGTAGGTCGCTGCCCAGGCAACGGCAGCAGCGGTTTCGATCCGGTCGCAGGGCGCGATGACGGGAAGATTGGGCAGGACGCGCGTCCAGGCGAAGTCTTCGATCGAATGATGAGTCGGACCGAGTTCGCCATATGCCATTCCGGACGAAATGCCCACCAGCTTGACGTTGGCGTTCGAGTAGGAAATGTCGGCCTTGATCTGCTCCAGCGACCTCCCCGTGAGAAACGGAGCAGCGCCGCACACGAAGGGCAGCCGTCCGCCATTGGCAAGCCCTGCTCCGACGCCGACCATGTTCTGCTCCGCGATGCCGACATTGACGAGGCGTTCCGGAAACCTCGACTTGAAGCCGCCGAGCTTGGAGGAACCGACGGAGTCGTTGCAGACGGCAACGATCGTTTCGTTTTCAGCTGCCAGCCGCTCGAGCGTAGAGGCGAATGCGTCGCGGCAATCGTGGAGCTTGGGTGGGTTTACTGGCGCGTTCATTACAGTGCCTCCGACAATTCTGCCAATGCGATTTCGTATTGTTCCCTATTCGGCACCTTATGGTGCCATTCGACCCGGTCCTGCATGAAGGAGATTCCGTGGCCCTTGTTGGTATGGGCGACGATGCAATGCGGTCCCAACCCCCGGTGTTCGAGAGCCGGAACGATCTCGCCCATACTGTTGCCGTCGATTTCGGTGACTTCCCAGCCGAAGGCTTCGAGCTTCGGACGAAGGGGCGCGAGATCGTTGGTTTCAGCCAGCGCAGCACCCTGCTGGAACCTGTTGTGATCGATGATCAGGGTCAAGTTATCGAGCTTGAACTGGGCCGCCGCCATGATCGCTTCCCAGTTGGAGCCCTCCTGCATCTCGCCGTCGCCAGTGACGACATAGGTGCGATATCCAGCGCCTGAGAGCTTCGCGGCTTTTGCCATTCCGACCGCAACAGGAAGGCCGTGGCCGAGCGGACCGGTATTCGTTTCGACGCCCGGAACCTTGTTGCAGTTTGGATGCCCGTTCAGCCTCGAATGCGGCTGCAGGAAGGTGGAAATCTCCTCCTCCGGAATGAAGCCGCGTTTTGCAAGCGTCACATAGAGAGCGCAAGCCGTATGTCCCTTTGAAAGAACGAACCTGTCGCGGCCGGAATGCTTCGGCTGGTCCGGCCAGACATTCAGCACACGAAAATAGAGCGCCGTCAAAATGTCGATGACTGACATCTCCCCGCCAATATGGCCGGCGCCCGCTTCAAAGACCGCCTGGAGATCGCGCAATCGGATCTCGCGGGCGATGCGCTCAAGTTTTGTCGTATCCATGGGTTCCTCTTTATGCATAAATATTCAGTATTCAATATTTTTGCACAACAAGCCGATTAGTCAAGCCTCTAAACGGGAAGCCGGCGGCGACATGTCAGAACAAATCCTGTTGACAGGGGAAAAGCAAGTTGTTAATGAATTTTCCAGCATGAGTGAATAAATATTCTCGCTTGCACGAATATCGGATACAAGCCTAGGCATAGGGAGGAGCAATGGTGGCGCTCGATATCAATGAACAAAGGCTTTCGTCCGGCGCTTGGCTCGGTAAGCTCAAGGGAGCCACTGGACCGCTCGTGGGATTGCTCGCCCTGTGCATCTTTCTGAGCTTCAGCACAGACACGTTTCTTTCGGTTCGAAACGGCCTCAACATCCTCGACCAGATCACCGTACTCGGCATCATGGCGGTCGGAATGACGTTCGTCATCCTGATCGGCGGCATCGATCTCTCCGTTGGCTCCGCACTCGCCCTGGCGATGATGGTCATGGGCTGGACGGCCAACGTCGCCGGTCTGCCGCTGCCGGTCGGGATCGCCTTTGCCCTGATCGCTTCGGCTATTTCAGGCCTTATCGTCGGGCTTCTGGTGACGCAGTTCAGGGTTCCAGCCTTCATCGCCACGCTTGCGATGATGTCGGCGGCGCGCGGCGTTGCGAACATGATCACTGACGGCCAGCAGATCGTCGGCTTTCCTGACTGGTTCATGATGCTGGCGATCGATCGTCATTTCGGCGTCATGACTGCTACGGTCTTCCTCATGCTCGCGGTCGTTCTTGCGGCCTGGCTCTTCCTGCACTTCCGCTCCGAAGGCCGCATGCTCTATGCGGTGGGCGGCAACCCCGAAGTCGCACGGCTTGCCGGCATCAACGTTCCGCTGGTGACCATAGCCGTCTATGTCGTGAGCGCAGTCTTGGCGGGACTTGCAGGCATCGTGCTCGCCGCCCGCCTGGATTCCGTCCAGCCCTCCAGCGGCCTGGGTTATGAGTTAGACACCATCGCCGCGGTCGTCATCGGCGGGACTTCGCTCTCCGGCGGCGCGGGCGGCATCGGGGGAACGCTGATCGGTGTGCTGATCATCGGTGTGCTTCGCAATGGCCTCAACCTTCTCAACGTCTCGCCCTTCCTGCAGCAGGTGATCATCGGGATCGTCATCGTGCTCGCGGTCGGCGCAGAGACCATTCGTCGGCGTCGCGCCTGACCCGCATGCTCCGCCGCGTTGGCGGACACGGAATTCCGTCCCGGAAATTCGGGGCGGATCAATAACCCCAGGGGGAGGACATACCCGAGGGTTCCATCAAACAACGGAGGAAATACAATGAAAATAGCGCGCACCATGTTCGCGTCCGCTGCACTGCTCGGTCTCATGCTCGGTCCCGTACACGCGGCGGAACTGAAGAAGCTCGGCCTGGCCGTTGCCAACCTTCAGGCAAACTTCTTCAACCAGATCAAGCAATCGGTCGAGGCCGAAGCCAAGAAGCGCGGCATCGAAGTCATCACGGTCGACGCCAAGGGCGACGGACCGACGCAGGTCAACCAGATCCAGGATCTTCTGACCCAGAAAATCGACGCGCTGATTTACATTCCGGCAGGTGCGGCAGCGGCGACCGTTCCGGTCAAGCTGGCGAAGAACGCCGGCATTCCGGTCGTCAACGTCGACCGCAACGCCGAGGGCGCGCCGGGCGATACTTTCCTCGCAACGGATTCCGTCGCATCGGCCAAGGCAGTGTGCGACCACATTCTGAAGGAAGCCGGCGGCAAGGGGAAGATGGTCATCATCCATGGCCAGAAGGGCACCACCCCGGAAGTCGATCGCTCCAAGGGCTGCGGTGAATCGCTCAAGGCCTATCCGGATGTGAAGGTTGTGGCCGAGCAATATTCGAACATCTGGAGCCAGGACGAAGGCTTCCAGATCATGCAGAATATGCTGCAGGCAAACCCCGACGTCTCGATCGTCTTCGCACAGGCCGATGGCCTCGCGCTTGGCGCCGCTCAGGCGATCAAGGTCGCAAATCCCTCGCAGAAAATCGTGGTCGGGGGCTTCGATGGCGACACCGCGGCTCTCGAAGCCCTCAGCAAGGGCGTCTTCAACGTGACGGCGACGCAGCAGACCCAGAAGATGGGCCGCGACGCGGTTGAAAACGCCGCCAAGCTTGTCGCCGGTGAAAAAGTGCCGCCGGTACAGCTCTTGGATGCCACGCTGACAACCAAGGAAAACGTCGCAGGCTTCATCGCCAACCATCCCTAGCGCATCGGCCCGAAAATCGGGAACGATTTTCGGAAAGCACGATGTGCAGATTCAAAGTGTTAGAGCGTCCTTTGTACGTCCGAAAGGACGCACGGCGCTCTAATGATGAAGTCGAGGTCTTGAGGAGGTGTGCCGTGACTGATCCAGTTCTTTCCCTGAGGGGCATATCCAAGTGGTATGGGCCGCTCCAGGTGCTGAAGAATGTCAGCCTGGACGTCTACCCCGGTGAAGTGGTGGCACTTCTCGGTGAAAACGGAGCAGGCAAGTCGACGCTGTCAGGCATCATCGCCGGCTCACGCACACCCTCCGAGGGATCGATGACATGGCTGGGGCAGCCTTATGCCCCGGCCACCCCACGCGAAGCGATCGACAAGGGCGTTGTCCTGATCCATCAGGAACTGCAGCTTCTGCCGCAACTGTCGATCGCCGAAAATGTCTTCATCGGGCGCTGGCCGATGAAGAACGGCGTCGTCAACCGGGCTCAGATGGTTCGCCGGGCCCAGGACCAGCTCGCGCGTTTGAACCTCCATATATCGGCAACACGGATGGTCGCCGGCCTTTCAACCGCAAATCAACAACTCATCGAAATCGCCAAGGCGCTGGCCCTCAACGCCAAGCTCCTGATCCTCGATGAACCGACAGCCGCCCTCGGCGGCGCGGAGACGGAAGCTCTGTTCGAACAGGTTCGCAAGCTTCGCTCGGAAGGTGTGGGCATCGTCTACATTTCCCACCGCATGGAAGAGATCAAGCAGATCACCGACCGGATCGTCGTTCTTCGCGACGGGGAGCGGGTGCAGGAATTCTCAGACAGCGCTACCCCGGTGCGAACGATTGTCGAGAGCATGGTCGGACGCCCGCTTGATCGCCTGTTCCCTACCCTGCCCATTCCGACGGACCGCCCGGTCCTTGAGGTATCAGGGCTGAGCTCGCCTGATGACTCTTTCCGTGACGTTACCTTCGAGGTGCGGGCCGGAGAAATTCTCGGCATCGCCGGACTGGTCGGCGCCGGCCGCACCGAACTGGTGCGGGCGATTTCGGGAGCAGACCCGATCAGTGCAGGCTCGATCAAGCTGGAGGGCGAGGAACTCAGGTTGCGCGACCCGGCCGACGCTATCGCCAAAGGCATCGTGATGGTTCCGGAAGACCGCAAGGCGCAGGGCCTGATCGTCGGGCACCGGATCAGCGAAAACATTATTTATGCCAATCTGGACAAATTGGGCGGTGGCTGGATTACGCCGCGCATCAAGCGCTCCTTCGCGGAAAAGGCGGTTGCCAAGTTCGGCGTCAAGGGACGTGCTGAGCAATACGCATCCGACCTTTCCGGCGGCAACCAGCAGAAGGTCGTGATCGCGAAGTGGCTCTTGCGCGATCCCAAGGTCGTGGTGCTCGACGAACCGACGCGAGGCATCGACGTCGGCGCCCGCGCAGGCATCTACGACATCATCGTCAATCTTGCCAAACAGGGTGTCGCGGTCATCGTCGTAAGCTCGGACCTCGAGGAAGTTCTCGGAGTCTCCAATCGCATTCTCGTGCTTGCCCAAGGCAAGCAGGCGGGGATTCTCAATCGTGACCAGGCAAATGACGTCTCGGTCATGGAGCTAGCTACCACCTAAAGCAATTTCAGCAAAAGTGTGCAGCGGTTTTGCCAGGCAAAGCGCGAAGCACTTTTGCCGGGAATTGCGTGAAAACAAAACAGACAGAGAAAGGAAGAGCGGTGTCCGACATCACTCTGAACGCCCCGAAGCTTTTCGATCTCAGCGGCCAGGTTGCCATCGTCACCGGCGCCGGCAGCGGCATCGGGCAGCGCATTGCCATCGGCCTTGCGCAATGCGGCGCCGACGTGGCCCTGCTCGACCGTCGAACCGACGACGGACTGGCCAAGACTGCTGAACTTATTCGTGCCGCCGGCCGCCGCTCGATCGAGATCGCGGCTGACGTTACGAGCAAATCTTCGCTTGCAGAGGCAGTCGCACGAACCGAAGCCGACCTCGGGCCCTTGACGCTTGCCGTCAACGCTGCAGGCATCGCCAACGCGAACCCGGCGGAGGATATGGAGGAGGATCAGTACCAGACGTTGATGGATATCAACCTGAAAGGCATATTCCTGTCCTGCCAGGCCGAGGCCCGCGCCATGCTGAAGAATGGACGCGGCTCCATCGTCAACATCGCCTCCATGTCGGGCGTCATCGTCAACCGTGGCCTCAGCCAAGCGCATTACAACGCCTCTAAGGCGGGCGTCATCCATATGTCGAAGTCGATGGCGATGGAATGGGTCGGCCGCGGCATTCGCGTCAACACCATCTCCCCCGGCTATACGGCAACTCCCATGAACACCCGTCCGGAGATGATTCATCAGACCAAGCTTTTCGAAGAGCAGACACCGATGCAACGCATGGCAACGGTCGACGAGATGGTCGGTCCGGCGGTGTTCCTGCTGTCGAACGCAGCAAGTTTCGTGACCGGCGTCGATCTTCTCGTCGACGGCGGTTTCTGCTGCTGGTGATGCGAACAATAAAGCTCGTTGCCGGCAACTGGAACATGAACCGATCTCGCTTCCTCCCTGGCTGAGATCGAGGCGCTGAAGGGACCAACGGGCAAGACGGCACGATATCGTCGTCCACCCGCCCTTCCCGCCGATGGAACAAGCTGAGGCCACGGCGCCGTCATTGGCGCTCGAGACTGCGCGAACTCGTTCAGCGAATTTCCGTCTCCGACGGGATATCTGAAAGGAAAGAGCATGAAACGCTTCGAAAACAAGACTGTCGTCATCACCGGGGCCAGCCGCGGCATCGGCGCCGCCATCGCCAGGCGCTTTGCGCGCGAAGGCGCCAATCTCGTCGTCTCGGCCAACGAGGATCTCGTCCACGGCGTCGCCGAGGGCATCCGGGCCGAAGGCGGCAAGGCGATCTCCTTTATCGGCGACGTCACCGACAAGGCAAGCGTCGTCGCCCTCTACGATGCGGCTGAGAAGGAGTTCGGTTCTGTCGACGTCTCGATCCAGAATGCCGGCGTCATCACCATCGCCCGCATCGAGGACCTGACCGAAAACGAGTGGGACAAGATCATGGCCGTCAACACCAAGGGAGTCTTCCTCTGCGCTCAGGAGGCCATATCGCGCATGCGCAAGCACAAGCGCGGCGGCCGCATCATCAACACCGCCTCCGGCCAGGCCCGCGACGGCTTTATCTACACGCCGCACTATGCCGCCTCGAAAATGGGCGTCGTCGGCATCACCCAGAGCCTGGCCAAGGAAGTCGCGACCGAAAACATCACCGTCAACGCCTTCTGCCCCGGCATCATTGAAACAGACATGTGGGCCTATAACGACCAGGCCTGGGGCAAACTGCTGGGCAACTACGCCCCAGGCGAACTGATGAAGGAATGGGTCGAAGGCATCCCGATGAAACGCGCCGGCTCCGGCGAAGACGTCGCTGGCCTGGTCACCTTCCTGGCCAGCGACGACGCGGCTTATATCACCGGCCAGACCATCAATGTCGACGGCGGGTTGATCATGTCGTAGGTGGAGCAGAGGACACCGGCTCCTCGAAGCGGGCGATTTCCGCTCCCGCCTGAAGATATCCGCCAACTTCTGCCTTGATCCGAATCTTCCCTGCCCGCGATGCCGTGACCTGGGTTTCCATCTTCATCGCCTCCATGACGGCGATGAGATCACCGGCAGCAACCTCCGCGCCATCTTCGACCTTGAACGCCTGCAACGTGCCGGAAATCGGTGCGGTTATGGTCGCTGCGTCGTCGGTCTTTGCCCCTGTCGCACCTCGGCTACTCGCGCCTTCAAGTCCACCGAGACCGGCAAGGAGCGCCGCGGGAATGCCGAGTTCATGTCGCTTGCCATCGATCTCGACGTGGGTGCGGATCAGGTGGCCATCGGCAACCGGCTCGGGTCGGGCGACGGCCGAAAGCCGATCGGCGAAGCCGGTCTCGATCCAGCGCGTGTGCACCTTGAATCCTGTCTCGCCGATAAATTCTTCGGTCTCGATCGCGGCGCGGTGGAAGGGAAGGACCGTTGCGACGCCCTCGATCCTGAACTCCTTCAGAGCACGGCGGGCGCGGCTCAACGCCTCCTCACGGGTACTGCCCGTGACGATCAGCTTCGCCATCAGCGAATCGAAGGTGCCGGGAACGGTCGAGCCCACGCCGACGCCGGTGTCGAGACGAATGCCGGGACCGGAGGGCGCGTCGAAAGCCGTGATCGCACCGGGTGTCGGCAAGAAGCCACGGCCGGGATCTTCGGCGTTGATACGGAACTCGATCGAGTGGCCACGCGGGGCAGGCGTTTCGGTGACGCGCAGCGGCAGGCCATCGGCGATGCGGAACTGCTCGATCACGAGATCTATGCCGGTCGTCTCTTCGGTTACCGGATGCTCGACTTGAAGGCGCGTGTTCACTTCGAGGAAGGAGATCGTACCGTCGACACCGAGCAGGAACTCGACCGTTCCCGCCCCCGAGTAGCCGGCCGCCGCACAGATCTTCTTCGCAGCGTCGTGGATCGACTGGCGCTGAGCGTCAGAAACAAACGGTGCCGGCGCCTCCTCGACGAGCTTCTGGTTGCGCCGCTGTAGCGAGCAGTCACGGGTGCCGAGAACCAGCACATTGCCATGTTTGTCAGCCAGCACCTGCGCCTCGATGTGGCGCGGACGATCGAGGAAGCGTTCGAGGAAACACTCGCCACGGCCGAAGGCGGCCTTGGCCTCACGCACGGCGGATTCGTAGAGTTCCGCCACCTCCTCCATGTTCCAGGCGACCTTCAGGCCGCGTCCGCCGCCCCCGTGCGCCGCCTTGATGGCAACGGGCAGACCGTGTTTCTCAGCAAAGGCGGTGACTTCCGCAGCGGTCTCGACCGGACCGTCACTGCCAGCGACGAGGGGCGCACCGACACTCAGCGCAATGCGCCGGGCCTCGACCTTGTCGCCGAGCGCTTCGATGACATGCGGATCCGGTCCGATCCAGATGAAGCCTGCATCGATGACGGCTCGGGCGAACTCCGCACGCTCGGACAGGAACCCGTAGCCGGGATGAACGGCGTCGGCGCCCGAACGTTTGGCAATGTCGATCAGCTTGTCGATATCGAGATAGGTTTCCGCCGGACGGCTTCCGGAGAGCCCGTAGGCTTCGTCGGCCAGCTTGACGAAGAGCGCATCCATGTCCGGATCGGCATAGACGGCGACCGATTGCAGGCCGTGGTCGCGACAAGCCCGGATGATGCGCACCGCAATCTCGCCTCGGTTGGCGATCAGGACTTTCTGCATGGATGTCTCCTCATTTAATTCTCGGCGGCCGGGCTTTGGTGTCGGGCGCGTGCGGCCGAACATCGGCAAACCTCGTCACGGGCCGGAAGCGTATCTGGGCATTGACCGGGATCTGCCCGGCGAGATCGAGATGATATTCGGCGACCGTGCCGATGACTGGGTAACCGCCGGTCAACGGATGGTCTGCAAGGAAAAGCACCGGCTGGCCGCTATGCGGCACCTGGATTGCGCCGGTCGCGGTTCCCTCGCTCGGCAGTTCCGTCTTATCCTTACGCTCGAGGGCGATGTCACCGGAAAGACGGATACCGACACGATTGGACTGCGGGGTCACCTGCCAGAGTTGACCCGAGAAACTGGTGATGCCGGCCTCGGTGAACCAGTCGCTGCGTGGTCCCATGATCACGTCGAGCGTCACGATCTCGCCGGAAGCCGGAAACGCGAAGGCCGGCGCTTCGGAAAGCGATACGCTGCCGAGAAACTGCGTCGCCGTTTGCAGTGTCAAGATCGTCCCTGCCGTGACCGGGTCCGGGCCGATGAAGGCAAGCGTATCGGTCGAGGCGCTGCCGAGCACCGGCTCCACAGTGAGACCGCCGCGGATCGAAAGATAGCTTCGCATGCCGCGCGGCGCATGGCCGAGCGTCACCACATCGCCGGGCTCCAGCGAGATGGGCTGATAGGTTTCGGCTGCAATGGTGCGCCCTGAGGCATCGCGGATCGATATTGGACAGGGCGCGCCGGTCAGTGCCATCACCGTCCGGCCCGACGCCTCGAAAGAAAATCCGCCGAGGATGATTTCGAGGCACGGGGTGCCGGCAGCATTACCGACGACGCGGTTGGCAGCCTTGAGTGCCCCTCGATCGAGCGCGCCTGAGGAGGACACGCCCTGGCCGGTCTTGCCGAAGCGACCGAGGTCCTGAAACAGTGCCGGCATGGGTGCAGCCAGGACCTTTAGTGTCACAGCCTCGCTGGTGAACTCGGCCGGGCCTGGATCTACGACCTTCGTCGCCGGAGTGGAAATCGCAACCGCCCGCTTTTCGAGATCGAAGAAGCGCACGCGGTAGCCGGGTTGGAACAAGGCCGGCGGATCGCGCGACAGGTCCCACATTTTTTCCAGCGTCGTGCCGATGATCTGCCAGCCGCCGGGACTGGCCTGCGGATAGACGCCGGAAAAGGCGCCAGCAAGTGCAACCGAACCCGCCGGAATCCGAGTTCGCGGGCTTTTGCGCCGCGGCACCTGCAGCGCGGGATCACCACCGACAAGATAACCGAAACCGGGGGCAAAGCCGCAGAAGGCGACGGTGAAGGTGCTCTCGGTGTGACGACGGATGACCTCTTCGACTGACAGACCGGTCAGTTGCGCCACATCGGCAAGGTCTTCGCCGTCATAGTGAACCGGGATTTCGACGAGCTGGTCGGACGGCGCGATGCGGGCCGAAAGGTCGCGGGTGGCGATCTCGCCGGCAAGCCGTTCCGCGGTGAGCCTTTCTGCGCGAAAGCCGATCATCAGCGTGCGTGCGGCCGGCACTATGTCTTCGATGCCCTCCACCGGATCGGTTTCGAGCGAAGCAAACAGCGCCAGCGTCTGGTCGAGATCGTCGAGTTCGACCAAAATGGTCGTCAGGTTGACGGGCAGGAAGCGCATCGGATCCTCAGGCGTGATAGGCGGTGTCGGGAATGTCGGTGATGAACATATGCCCTGGCGCGTGGGTGATGGCAAAGGGCACGCCGGATGCCATCACGGCGGCCTGCGGAGTCACACCGCAGGCCCAGAACACCGGGATTTCACCCGGCTCGATACGCACCGGATCGCCGAATTCCGGCTTCGACAGCTCTCGGATGCCGATTTCTTCCGGCGCGCCGATATGGATAGGCGCGCCATGCACCGCCGGGAAGCGGCCGGAGATTGTCGCGGCATCGGCAACGCGGCTCGCCTTGATCGGCCGCATCGACACGACCAGGTTGCCGCGCAGCCGGCCTGCCGGGCGGCAGGCGCGGTTGGTCAGATACATCGGAACGTTCGACTTGTCGGTGATATGCCGGATCTCGATGCCCGCCTCGGCCATCGACGTTTCGAAGGTGAAGCTGCAACCGATGAGGAAGCTGACGAGGTCGGCGCGTTCCGCCCAGGCCGTTGTCGCATCCGCGATTTCCTCGGCGAGCTTGCCGTCGCGCCAGATGCGATAGAGCGGCAGATCCGTGCGAAGGTCGGCCCCCGGAGCCAGAAGCGTCATGTGCGAGCCAGGATCGGAAACGTCGAGCAATGGGCAGGCCTTCGGATTGCGCTGCGCAAAGAGCAGGAAATCGAAGGCCCAGTCGCGCGGCAGGACGATCATGTTTGCCTGGGTAAATCCCGGCGCCACACCCGACGTCGGCTCGGCACTGCCGGCCCGATAGCGCCTGCGCGCGAGGCGCGCCGCTTCGGCATCGATGTGGCCAAGGTTCTCAATCGCAATCATGGTTTCCTCCAAATATTTGCTCACGCCGCCAGAAACGAGCGAACGGTGATCCCGTCGGTCTCAAAGGCCTGACGAATTGCCTGGGCGATCGCCACGGCACCGGGGCTGTCGCCATGGACGCAGATCGACTGAGCATCGACCTTGATGGTCGAGCCGTCTATCGCTTCGATCGTACCCTCGTGAGCAAGTTGCAGCATGCGACGGGCGATCACGGCTGTGTCGTGCACAACTGCGCCCGGTTCACGACGCGAAACGAGTTTCCCGCCGGGCGTGTAGGCGCGGTCGGCGAAGGCCTCGGCCACGGTCTTGAGGCCGGATTTGTGCGCGAGTTTGAGGATGGGTGCTCCGGCCAGGCCCATTAGAACCAGGTCCGGATCGATCGCCTTGATGCCGTCGATCACCGCCTGGCCCTGTATTGGGTCGTGGGCAATGCGGTTGTAGAGCGCGCCGTGCGGCTTAACGTAGCCGACTACGACGCCGGCAGCAGTGGCGACGCCTTTCAGCGCGCCGATCTGATAAATGACGTCGGCGGTCAGTTCCGCGCTGGTGACGCCCATGTCGCGCCGTCCGAAACCAACGCGGTCGGGATAGGAAACATGGGCTCCGACCGAAACGCCCCTTTCAGCGGCGGCTTTGACAGTCTTCAGAATGCCGAGCGGATCGCCGGCATGGAAGCCGCAGGCGATATTGGCGCTGGAGACGATGGCCAGCATAGCCGCGTCGTCGCCCATGCCCCAGGCGCCGTAGCTTTCGCCGAGATCGCTGTTCAGATCGATGGCAGTCATGTCAGATCTCCCTGTGAATCACGATGTAGGCCGGGCTGTCCCGAACCGAAAGCGTGATTAATTCCAAACGTCAGAGCGGGGCCCGGGCGTAAAGGCGCCCGCGCCCTCCTCGTCCCGCGTTACGCGGCAAGCAGCGCGAAGATCGGGCCGATCGACTTGTAGCCCATGTACCAGGTCAGTGCGCCGACCAGTACGCCGAGCACCAGCAGCCAACGCGGATAGCGATAGCCTCCCATCAGGTCGGACCGGGCCCAGGCCGCATAGATGAAGATCGACAGGCCGATCGGCAGAATCAATCCGTTCAGCCCCCCGACGAAGATCAGCATCTGTGCCGGCGGCGTGGTGATGATCACGTAGAAGAACAGCGACACGGCAATGAAGATGACAGTCGCGATGCTGCGGGCCCGTTCGGTGATGTCTTTCTTGAAAATCGTGACGAACGAGACCGAGGTGTAAGCGGCGCCGATGACCGAGGTGATCGCAGCAGCCCAGAGGATGACGCCGAAGATGCGCAGGCCAATGTTGCCAGCGGCCGCCTGGAAAGCCTGGGCAGCCGGATTGGCACCTGCGCCGGAAACATCGATGACGGCTCCGCCCGCAACCACGCCGAGGACGGCCAGGAAAAGCACGTAGCGCATGAGGCCGGTGACAGCGATGCCCGTCAGTGCTGCACGGTTGACCGCACCGAGATTCTCGATGCCGACCGTGCCCTTGTCGAGCAGTCGGTGGGCGCCCGAATAGGTGATATAGCCCCCGACCGTGCCGCCGACGATGGTGGTGATGGTGGCGAAATCGATGGTGGACGGCAGAAAGGTCTGGAACAGCGCGTCGCCAACTGGCGGAGCCGATGCGAAGGCAACATAGACCGTCAAGGCGATCATCAGGATACCGGCCAGGACAATGAAGCGATCGACCGCCATGCCGGCACGCTTCGACAGGAAGATGCCGATCGAAAGCAGCGCGCTGATCGCCCCGCCAAGCTTCGGATCAAGGCCGATCATCGCATTGATGCCGAGGCCTGTGCCGCCGATGTTGCCGATGTTGAAGAATAATCCGCCGACGATGACGAGAATTGCGAGCAGATAGCCGGAGCCCGGGAGGGCCGCGTTGGCGAGATCGGAAGCCCGCATCTTCGTCAGCGTCACGATCCGCCAGATGTTCAGCTGAACGACGAAATCGATCAGGATAGAGGCAAGGATCGCGAAGGCGAAGGCCGCACCGAGTTTTGTTGTGAACGTCGCCGTCTGGGTGATGAAGCCCGGACCGATGGCAGACGTGGCCATCAGGAAGATGGCCGCCATTAGCGCAGCGCGGCGCGACTTGGCCGACATCCGCGCCGGCGCAACGGTTGTCATCGAAATTGCTGACTGTTCCATGAACCCCTCCTTATGTGCAGACCGACGCCGAGATCTCGGCGGGCTGCCTAGGTTTGTTGACAGGCATCACGGTGACACGTTTTACAATTCTGTCAAGATTGTTCAACGATTCTGCTGTATCGTTCTACCAAACAACCCCACTTCAACCGCAACAAACTCACTGGGGCGAGATGTCATTGATTGTTGCAAGTTCCGGCCACATCCGACGTGGATCTTGCCTCCTTCCTTGCATCAACGATAAGTAAGCGGTTGCGGGGCCTTTCATTTTCTGTCTGCCCGATGGGCCATGTACGGCGTCTGGCGTTGCCCCGGTTCGCGTGGTCAAGCCACTCCTCTTATGGCTCCCGGAGATGCAAACCGCTATACCGGTGCGCAAGGGCGCGGAGGTTTCATTCGCGTCTGCGTATTAGGGGATTTGATGGTCGAACAAAATATCACATCGGCGCTTGCGTCGCGCCTGGCGGAGGAAATCCGCGACAAACTGATTGCTGGCGAATTGAAGCCGGGCCAGCGCCTTTCCGAGGCAGCGCTAAGTGCCGGTCTGGATGTGTCGCGCAACTCTTTGCGTGAGGCATTCCGGCTCCTGACAAAAGAAGGGCTCTTGCGACACGAGCCCAATCGCGGCGTTTTTGTCGCCACACCCAGTATGGCCTCGATCATCGACATCTATCGCGTGCGCCGTGTGATCGAATGCCAGGCGCTCGCCAAGGCCTATCCCAACCATCCGGCGGTGGCACGAATGCGCGCGGCAGTCACGCGTGCCAAGCTCGCGCGCGAGGCCAAGGATTGGGGTATGGTCGGCAGTGAGAACATGGTCTTTCACGCGGCGATCGTAGATCTCGCCGACAGTCACCGTCTGAACACCTTCTATGCGCAGATCGCCGCAGAGCTGCGTCTCAGCTTCGGCCTGCTCTCCGATCCCGAGCTGTTGCACGCTCCTTACGTCGACCTCAACGCGGCAATCCTTGAAAAGCTTGAGGCAGGGAGGACGGCCGAAGCCTCAGCGGCACTTGAGGCGTATCTGATGCAGTCCGAGCGCACTGTTCTGGCCGCTTTCTCGCGAATTGGTGGCGCCAAATGAATTGCACGCTCGGCCGCGCCTTTCGATGCCGCTTAGAGGACGATTCGTCTCTGGTCGTGAAAATAGCCCCGCGTCGCATGGCCATCGGTGGCGGATGGATTTCAACAGGTCCGCGGCCATCGGGTGCCGATCCTGCCCTCGCCCATCCTACGTCCGGCTGATCGAAACCCCACCATCGGCGAGCATCGCCGTCCCCGTCACGAAGCTCGACAGATCAGACGCAAGGAAGAGCGCCGCATTGGCGATCTCTTCCGGCTGCGCCATGCGCTTCAGCGCATGCAACCCCTCCACAAAAGCCAAGACTTCCGGCGTAGCATCATCCGGCGCATTGGTGATGCTGGCCGGCGTGTCGGTGCCGCCGGGAAGCAGGGCGTTGACGCGGATGTTCTGCCGCCCGAGTTCGGCGGCGAGCACCTGGACGAAGCCGATCAGCCCTGCCTTGCTTGCCGCATAGGCAGCCATCCCGGGCATGCCGGCCGTGTGGCCGACAAAGGTCGAGGTGAAGATCATCGATCCGCCGTCTTGTCCCATCGCTGCCGATTGATGTTTGGCGCCGAGAAAGGCGGCGGTGAGATTGGTCTCGAGCGTCTCGCGCCAGCCGTCCAGCGACAGCCCGGCGACCGGCCTCATCTCACCGAGGATGCCGGCATTGTTGAAGCCGATATCGAGCCGGCCGAAGCGCGAGACTGCCGTATCGGCAACCCGTGCCTGCAGCGCCTCGTCCCTGACGTCGCCCGATATCGCGACGGCCTGCCCACCCTCCGCCTCGATTTCGCCGACGACGGCATCGAGCGCCGCCTGTCGCCTTCCGGTGACCACGAGCTTCGCGCCCTCCCGTGCAAAGAGCTTCGCCGCCGCCCGGCCGATGCCGGAGCTTGCGCCGGTGATGATCGCGACCTTGTCGTTCAGAAGTGTCATGTCCGTTTTCTCCTCAGTTGTCGAGGCATCCCAAATCTCAAACATCAGGCGACGCAGCCACCCGTTTCCCGCGCGGGTAAACGAAAACCCGCCGGCAATCGATGTTATCGGCCGGCGATCACTGAATTGCCGAGCAGGACGGGAGCTTCGATCGACGCATTGGAAATATCGGAATTCGCAATGTAAAACTTTCACTTGCCGCAGTTTCCAAACATGCAATTGCCGCGACGTCAGCACCATTGTGCGCCGCATCATCGATTTATCCCGGGTGTGACATTCATCCGATTCCCTTCATGGTTCTTCCCGACTAAGAAGAGGCGCACAGGTAAAGGGAATCTCTTCATGCCGCGGTCACGCAACACTGAGGGCGCCATCTATATGAGCTTGGCGATGGCCGGCTTTTCCGCGAGCGATGCTCTCTCCAAATCGGTGGTCGCCTACATGAACGCCGGCGAGATCATGTTCCTGCGCGGCCTCTTCACCAGTCTGCTCGTCTATCTGATCGCCAGGAAGATGGGCGCTCTGCGCTCCTGGCGCATCGTGCTGCGGCCGGTCATCATCCTCCGCATCATCTGCGAAATGTTTTCCGCCGTCACCTATATCACCGCCCTCGGCATGATGCCGATCGCCAATGCCTCGGCAATCCTGCAATCGCTGCCGCTGGTCGTCACCTTTGGCGCTGCGCTGTTTTTCAACGAACCGGTCGGTTGGCGGCGCTGGTCGGCGATCCTCGTCGGCCTCATCGGCGTGATGATCATCATTCGCCCCGGGCCCGAAGGCTTCACCGCCGCCGCCCTCCTCTGCGTCGCAGCGGTGCTGACGACGGCCGGCCGCGATCTCGCCACCCGCTCGATCGACCCTGAAATTCCCTCGCTGATGATCACCGTCATCACCGCCATCTCGATCTCTTTCTTCGGCGCTTTGCTCATCCCGGTGCTCGGCGGCTGGCAGCCGGTCAGCGCCACTTCGCTTGGGCATCTGCTGCTCGCCTCGGTGCTGGTGCTCGTCGGCTACCAGTCGGTCATCCTCGCCATGCGCACCGGCGAAATCTCCTTCGTCGCGCCGTTCCGCTATACCAGCCTGATCTTTTCCTCGCTGCTCGGCTTTTTCTTCTTCGCCGAAGTGCCCGACGGCTGGACGCTGCTCGGCGCTGCGATCGTCATCGCTTCCGGCCTCTATACGTTCTATCGTGAAGCCAAGCGCCGGGTGCCGCCGATCGCGCAGGAATCCGCGCCGCGCTCACCGGTTTGAGGCAGGATGATGACGGAGTTCTCGCTCGACAGATCCGATATAGCAGGCATCGTGCTGGCCGGCGGCCGCTCACAGCGCATGGGCCGCGACAAGGCGAGCGTGATGCTCGGAACCGAAAGCCTGTTGCACCATGTCCTGAGCCGCCTCGCACAGCAGGTCGCCGCCGTCGCCGTCAACGCCGATGTTGCCGCAGAAGATGTGCCTGTCGTCCCCGACCATTTTCCCGGCAAGGCCGGACCATTGGCCGGCATCCATGCGGCCATGCTCTATGCCGCCGGCCTTCCCGGGATCACCCATGTCGTCACCGTCTCGGTGGATTGCCCGTTCTTCCCGGCCGATCTCGTCGCCCGGCTGGCGGCAGCCCTCGAACGCCCGTCGCAGATCGCCATCGCTGCTTCCGAAGGCCGCAGCCATCCCGTCTTCGGGCTCTGGCCGGTGACGCTCGCCGCCGATCTCGAAGCCTGGATCGCCACCGACGAAAAGCGCCGCGTGCGCGACTTTCTGTTACGGCATGACGTTACGGAAGTAGCGTTTCCGCTGCATCCGACCCGCGCCAGCCTGCTCGATCCCTTCTTCAACATCAATACGCCGGACGATCTTGTCGAGGCGCAGCGCTGGCTGGAGGCCCTTCGCGCATGACCGCACCCAAAATCTTTGGCATCGCCGGCTGGAAGAACTCGGGCAAGACGGGGCTCGCCGTCCGGCTGGTGACGGAGTTTACGCGCCGCGGCTACAGGATCTCGACGATCAAGCATGCCCATCATGATTTCGACATCGACAAGGTCGGCGCCGACAGCTACCGCCACCGCGAGGCTGGCGCCCACGAGGTCACCATCGTCTCCGGCACCCGCTACGCCATCATGCACGAGCTGCGCGGCGCGCCGGAACCCGAGTTCGAGGAAATCCTCGCCCGTCTCGCCCCCTGCGATCTCGTTCTGATCGAAGGCTACAAGCGCGAGCCCATCCCGAAAATCGAGGCCCGCCGCCGGGAGGCTGCCAACCGCCAACCGCTGGCGCCGAGCGATCCCCATATCTGCGCCATCGCCGCAGATCATGCTGTCACCGATACGTCCCTGCCCGTCTTCGATCTGGACGACACAGGCGCCATTGCCGATTTCATCGCCGGCATCGTCGGGCTCGAAGAGGTCCGATCGTAAGTCCCGGATCGGGTGCCGAGAGCGAGTGGGATCTACCCTCGATAACGAAGCGTATCGACGACGGGGGCGAAGGCTGCCGAGGCGTGCCGGCGGCTCGGATATTAGAGGTGGTAGCCGGGAACGGCGGACAAGACATTGTCATAGGTTAGCAGGCGCAGGTTGATGCAGTTGTGATCGGTAAGATCCTGCGGCGCGAATGGCTTCGGCCGCCTTTCGAAATAGGCGGGCGCACCGACCACGGCCATGCGCATGTCGGGACCGATGCCCACCACGATCATGTCTTTCGTCACCGGCTCCCAGCCACACGCCGCCGATGACCTTTCCAGCTCGAAAGCGCGCTGGCCACCATCAAGGTGGAAGGCGATCGTTACCCTCCGCACCTGCAGGCAAGGGTCAATCGCTGAGAACACCTTTCGTCATGCTCGGGGCAGCATGTCCCCGGCACAAGGCCACTGCTGTCCGGTTTAAATTTGGTGGACATGGCGCACGGTGTTGATTCTACTCGTATTCGGATGTTTGGCGACAATCCCGGACACGAAAGAGGAGCAACACCGTGCGCCATGAGAATAGCGTCT
>NZ_LYPL01000013.1 GCF_001662075.1 Rhizobium bangladeshense | reverse complement strand
GCCAGCGAGCGATCCTGCGACGTTCATCCATGTCGATCTGGGAGTAGGTGCGTCTCATCAGCCATTCCTTGCGAGTGATAACCCATTGGCATCTATCGCAAGTCGCACTTCATCCTTGAACCCACCCCGCTACATGCGAATCTGGCGTAAGTTCTATTATGGAACTCGATTATGGGGGCGAACAGTGCTGTGCTCGTTGCGCCAAAACCAACGCCACCGAGATATCAACGCAGAGACGCTCCGGCGGGCATCGAGCGACGCGACGGCCGATTGGTTGCGCGGGCATGGTCCTCTCTAATCGCCTTTGATGATGGCTTCTGCCGCCTTCTCAGCAATCATGATCACCGGCGAGTTCGTGTTGCCTGAGACGATCGCAGGCATGATGGAAGCGTCGACGACCCGAAGCTTCGACATGCCGCGCACGCGCAGCTGCGCATCCACCACCGCCATCGGATCGCTGCCCATCTTACAGGTGCCGACGGGATGGAAGATCGTCGTGGCGATGTCGCCGGCGCGGCGGATCAGATCGTCGTCGCTCTCATATTCCCGGCCCGGCAGCATTTCCTGCGGGTTGAAACGGGAGATGGCCCTCGTCTGCATCAGTCTCCGAGCGTGGCGGATGGACTTTGCCGCAAGCAGCCGGTCGCCGGCCGTCGAAAGATAGTTTGGATGGATTTCCGGCGGCTGGCTGGCGTCGCGTGTCGTGACATGTACAGTGCCGCGGCTTTCCGGCCGGAGGCTGCAGACGGATACCGTTACCGCGGGATAGCGGTGCAACGGTTCGCCGAGCCGGTCTGTGCTGAGCGGCTGGACATGATATTCGAGGTCCGCCGTGGCGACGGCGGGATCGCTTTTGGCGAAGATGCCGAGCTGGCTCGGCGCCATGGAAAGAGGGCCGGACCGGTTGATGGCATATTGAAGGCCCATTCCGGCGCGGCTGAAGAGGTTGTGGTAAAGCTGATTGAGCGTTCGCGCGCCTTCGATCTTGAAGACCGTGCGGATCTGCAGGTGATCCTGGAGATTTTCGCCAACGCCCTTCAGGGGGTGACGAACCGGAATATCAAGCGCCGAAAGAACCTCCGGCCGGCCGATGCCGGAGAGTTCCAGGATTTTCGGCGAGTTGATGGCGCCTGCCGACAGCACGATCTCGTGGGCCGCGCGGGCGATACAGAGCCGGCCGCGGAGGCGGAAGCACACGCCGTCAAGGGCCTTGCCGTCGAACTCCAACCGCTCGGTCTCAGCACCCGTCAGGACGCGAAGATTCCCGCGCTTCATCGCCGGCCGCAGGAAGGCTTTCGTCGTGTTCCAGCGCAGGCCGCCCTTCTGATTGACTTCGAAATAGCCCGAGCCTTCATTGTCGCCATCGTTGAAATCATCAGTCTTCGGAATGCCGAGTTCTTCCGCCGCATCGCGGAAGGCGTCGAGGATCGGCCAGGAAAGGCGCTGGCGCTCGACGCGCCATTCGCCGCCGGCGCCATGCATGGCGGATGTGCCGCGGTAATTGTCTTCCGATTTCAGGAAATAGGGCAGCACATCGTCCCAGCCCCAGCCGGCGTTTCCGGCCTGCCGCCATCCGTCATAATCGGCCGCCTGGCCGCGCATGTAGATCATGCCGTTGATTGACGAACAGCCGCCGAGAAGTTTTCCGCGCGGATAGTTCAGTGCGCGGCCATTGAGGCCGGCCTCGGCGGCCGTCTTCATCATCCAGTCGGTGCGCGGATTGCCCATGCAGTAAAGATAGCCGATCGGCACATGGACCCAATGATAGCGGTCCGTGCCTCCGGCCTCGAGCAGCAGCACCCGGGTTTTCGGATCGGCCGACAGCCTGTTTGCCAGAACACAGCCGGCGGAGCCGGCGCCGACGATGATGTAGTCGTAGCTTCCCTCGTCTATCGGCGTTTCATTGCCTTGCATCGTCACGCTGCAGCTCCCGTCGCCGTAGGTTCGGCTGCCGAAAGCCGCCGCCAGAGCGGCGCCATGGCTTCCGCTATGTCATTGTAGAGCGCGTAGCGCCGGTCGTAATGCGCAGCGAGCGCGATATTCGGCCGATAGTGCCGGTCGATACGCACCATGGCATCCGCACCTTCCGTAAAGTCGGCAAACAAGCCGACTCCGGTTCCCGCCGCAATCGCCGCACCGAGAGCCCCGGTTTCCCTGGAGATGGCGACCGAAACCGGCACGCCGAGCACATCGGCAAAGATCTGCGGCCAGAGGCGACTGCGCGATCCGCCGCCCGACAGCACCGCCTGGTCGAAGGTCGCCCCTGCTCCGCGGAGCGTCTCGACGTGTTGGCGGTGGCCGAAGGCAACACCTTCGAGGAGGGCGCGGATCAGGTGTCCCTTGGTGTGCCAGCCGGCAATGCCGTAGAAGCCGGCCCGCGCATGGCCGTCCTGCTGGGCGCCGTAGAGATAGGGATGATAAAGCGGATCGTCGGCAGTCGGCTGAATTTCCGCCGCCAGTGCGCAGCAGGCGTCGAAGGGCGAGACGCCCTCCGCATGCTCACCATCGAAAAATTCCCGCACCAGCCATTCGAGATTGGCGGCCGACGTGGCACTGTTTTCCATCGCCATGTAGCGCGTGCGATCGAAGGTTGAGGACATGAAGACGGGTCCGCCGAGATCAGGCCCTTCGATGATGACCTGGTTGATGCTCCAGGTGCCGGCGATAATCGAGGCGCTGCCGGTGCGCGAGACGCCCGAGCCGAGGGCCGAGGCGACGACGTCGAAGAGCCCGCCGACAACCGGCGTGCCGGCGGCAAGACCGGTCTCCACGGCAACCTCTTCCGTCACCCTGCCGGCGATGTCCGCGCTTTCGATCAGCCGCGGCAGCAGGTCCATGCAGTCGCCAAGGCCGTAAGCTTCCATCAACGTGCGGTCATAACGGCGGGCGGCGAGATCCAGCAGCCCTGCCCCCGACATATCCGACATCTCGCTGACCCGCTCGCCGGTCAGCCGGTTGACGACGAAATCCTTGGAGCAGAACACCGTGCCGATGCGCTGGAAAATCTCCGGTCGATGACGTTTCAGCCAGCCGAGCAGTGTCGGTGTCTGCGAGGGCCAGGGCCGTTGGCGGGCGATCGGATAGGTGCGATCGCCGACAGCCTCGGCCGCCCATTCCTCGACGAGCCCGGTCGCCCGCGTATCGAGCGACTGGATGCCGAGGAAGGGTTGGCCATTTCGATCCAGCGCATACAGCCCGTTGCCGTGACCGGCGCAGCCGATAGCGGCGATATCAGCCGCAGCGATGCCTGCTCGGTCGAGGCAGGTGCGGATGACGCGTTTGGCGTTGGCCCAAAGCTCGCCGAGATCCCGCTCGACATGGCCGGGACATGGCATCCGGCTATGTCCCTCTTCCCCAGCATAGGCCACTTCCCGGCCGGCGCGATCGAAGATCACCGCCTTGATGACGGTGTTGCCGGCGTCGAGCCCCAACAGATAGTCTCCCATTGCGAACCCCTCCCAAGGGTCTGTCATTGCTTACGCAATTCCAAAGATAAACCGCTTCACGCCTTTCCGGGAATTGCTCCGGCGTCTCAGCCTTGCCGATAGATCGCAACGGCTTCTTCGCCGCTCGCATCCTGATGGATGATCGCCATCAGCCCGCGCACGACAGCGCTCGGATTGGCATGCTGGTAGATGTTGCGGCCATAGACCATGCCCATCGCGCCCTGCCGCATCAAGGCAGCGGATTTAGCAAAGACGGCGGCGAGATCCTCCTTGCCGCCGCCGCGCACCAGCACCGGGCATCGTGCCGCCTCGACCACGCGGTGGAAATCCTCCGCATTCGTCGTCGGATCGGCCTTGACGATATCGGCGCCCATTTCGCGCGCAAGCCGCGTCAAGGTGACGATCTTGTCGGCATCACCGTCGACCATGTAGCCGCCGCGTTCGGTGACCGGCTGCATGACGAGCGGTTCGATCATCAGCGGCATGCCGTATTTCTCGCAGTTCGCCCGGACGCGCGAAATATTCTGCACGCACTGGCGAAACAGATCGGGCTCATCCGGCAGCATGAACAGGTTGACCACCACGCAGGCGGCATCCATCTGCAAGGCGCCGACCAGCGGCTCTGCTTCATTCTGCAGCACCGCCCACATGTCGCGGTGACGGATGCGGTTATAAGGGTTGCCCATATCGATGCGCATGACGAGCGCCGGCTTGTCCTTGCCGGGCAGATCCTGCAGCAGATCGGCCTGGCCGTAATTCATCTGGATCGCATCCGGCTTCGCATCGACCAGCGCCTTGACGACGGCCGGCATGTTCTCCAGCCCGTCGAGAAAAGACGGTTCGTTGCAGACTCCGTGATCGATCGCCACATCAAGGCAACGGCCGTTGCCGAACAGCCGGTTCATCCGGACCTTGCGGTTGTCTCGCATAATTCACTCCTTCGTTCGTTCCTTGCGGAAAGGGTTGCTTCGGCGACGCCGTGGCGCTCGCGCATGATGGTGAGAAAACGGACGCGCTCTTCGGCGGCGCGCTCGGCCGACCAGCCTCTTTCGGCGGCCAGCAGGCCGAGCACGGCGTCAGCCATGTCGAGCGAGAGCTCGCCGGAAATGGCCAGTGTCGTGCGGCGCAACAACAGATCGTCGAGATGCTCGACGGCTTCGGCGCCGATCAGATATTGGACTTCGCGGAGGCTATAGCCGGCATGTGGCAGAGAATGGTCGGGCCCGGCCGCGATGAAGCGGGCGACATGCTCTGCATCGGTGCCGTAGCGCTCGAAGAGGATTGCGGCGCGATCGATGGGGATGTCCGTCGAGGCCGCAAGATCACGCACCCAGCCGCCGCCATCTTTGGGAAAGGCACGTCCGCCGCCAAATGCCCTCTCCGCCGTATCGATGCGCCGGTGCCGGCCGAGCCGTTCCAGCGCGATGTCGGCCGCCAGCTCACCGAAGGAGCGGAACGTCGTCCACTTGCCGCCGATCATGCAGAGCACCTGCGGGCCGCCATCATGGCTTGCGATCACGGTGCAGAAATGATCCCGCGGGATCCGTCCGGTAAAACTGTCCTTGCTGGCCGGCAGCGGGCGCACCCCGGCGAACTGGAAAACGATCTCGTCCGGCCGGATGCGAATGCCGGGCAGCACGAAGGCAAGCGACTGCAGGATATAGTCGCGCTCGTCGGTCTCGCAGCGCACAGTGCCGGGGTCATCGACGCGAATGTCCGTCGAGCCGACCAGCACCTTGCCGAGATAGGGAAAGAGGATGCAGATGCGCCCGTCCTCGTTCTCGTAATAGATCATGTGTCCGTCGAGCATGTCGCGGAGCGCGGGATTGTCGATGATGAGGTGCGACCCCTTGGTGCCGCCCATCAGCGGGGCAGGCCGTGCGCCTTCGGGAAAGAGCGATCCATTCGCGATGTCGATCCAGCCGCCGGTCGCGTTGACGATCAGCGTCGGCTGAATGCGAAACGTCCCCCCGGCAATGCCGTCGCGCAGCAGGAAGTCCCCCGCCCCGGCCTGCTCGATCGTCGCATAGTTCAAGGCTCGGGCATTCGGGCCGGCAGACAGGCCGTCGCGCAGCAACTCGATGCCGATCCGCTCCGGATGGCTCACCCAGGCATCGTAATAGGTAGCGGAGCTGCGAATGCCAGGATTGAGCGCCGGCCATTTTGAGAGCGTCGCCCGGCGACCACGGAACTGGTGGCGGGGCATCAGCGCCCGCTTGCGCGTCAGGAAATCGTAGATGGCGAGGCCCGTCTTGATGGCCACGGCGCCGCGGCGGCTCGGACGACGGGTGAGACCGAGGAAGCGCACGATGCCGTTGGCGAGGCCGGAGAAGACGTCGAAAACCGGAACCGTCGTCGGCAAGGGCGCCACATAATGGGGGGCGTTGCGCAGCAGCCGGTCTCGCTCGACGAGAGACTCCTGCACGAGGTTGAATTCGCCATTCTCCAGATAGCGCAGCCCGCCATGGACCATGCGCGAGGGGGCGGCACTCGCACCGGAGCAATAGTCACCTTGCTCGACGAGCAGCACGTCCACGCCTTGCAGCGCCAGCTCGCGGAAGACGCTGAGCCCGTTGATGCCGCCGCCGAGGACGCAAACGTCCACCTTCAGGCTTTGGCGAAGCCCGTTCATTGTTTCCAGTCGGTTCATGATGGCGTCCGTTATGCGTCCATGGTGGCGAACTGCGCCGATATGGCGGTTTCGATGGTCGCGAGATCGGCGGTTGAAAGGCGAAGCGTTCCGGCCCGCGCATTGTCGAGCGCCTGCGCCGGGTTTCTTGCGCCGCAAAGCGCGAAGGTTACGCCCGGCTGGGCCAGTGTCCAGGCGATCACCGTCTGCGCGATGCTGGCGCCGTGGTGCTCTGCAACAGGGCGGATCGCCTCGGCAAAATTCTTGGCCTTGCGGCGGTTGGCGACGGAAAAGCGCGGATTGTCCTTGCGCTGGTCGTCGCCGGAAAACACGCGCTCGGGCCCGATGGCGCCGGAAAGCAGGCCGAGCGCCAGTGAGGAATAGCTGAGCGTCGATACGCCGTTGGCGATCGTGAGCGGCAGCAGGTCCGCCTCGATCCGCCGATCGATCATGCTGAACCGCTCCTGGATCGCATCGAGCGAGCCGGTCGCGATATACTGCTCGAGTTCCAGCCGGTTGACGTTGCTGGCACCGATCGCACGGATCTTTCCGGCCTGCTTCAACTCTTCCAGCGCCGCGACGGTCTCCTCGATCGGCGTCGTCGGATCCTGCCAGTGGGTTATGTAGAGGTCGATATGGTCGGTGCCGAGGCGACGCAGGCTTTCCTCTACCTCGTGAACGATCGAGTCCCGCCCGAGATGGCGGTGCACCGGCTTGCCGTCTTGATCGAAGAAGTGATTGCCCTTCTGCGTATGCCAGACCAGTCCGCATTTGGTGGCGATTACCGCCTTGTCGCGGCGTCCGGCAAGCGCCTTGCCGACGATTTCTTCGGATCGGCCCAGGCCATAGGCCGGCGCAGTGTCGATGAGGGTTACGCCGGCATCGAGCGAGGACTGGATGGCGGCGATGGATTCCGCCTCATCCGTGCCGCCCCACATCCAGCCGCCGATTGCCCAGGTACCGAGGCCGACGGCCGAGGCCTTGACGCCGGAGCGGCCGATTTCACGGGTCAATTGTTCGCCGCTCATGCGGAAAATCCTTCCTCGGATGCGAGTTCAAGAATGCGCGCGCCGGTCGCCTCGTCGGTGACGAGCGTATCGAGGTGATTGCCGCGCAGGATGCTGAGGATCGGCCCGGCCTTGTTCGGGCCGCTCGCGACGCCGATCTTCGTCGGGATCGAGGCGAATTCCGGCAGCGTCAGCGAAACCAGCGACCGGTTCAGGCTGTAGTCGCAGACGCGGCCGTGATCGTCGAGCAAATGGGCGAGCAGTTCGCAGCTGGCGCCCGAACGCTCGATCGCCGCGCGATCGGTGCTGGAGGAGGGGTGCAAGTCGTAATAGCTCGAATCGTCGGTCAGGATCGAGCCGATGCCGACCACCGCGACCTTCGCTTCCCGCGCCCGCCGGAAGACGTCGGCGACGGAGCGCATATTGATCAGCATCGACCGCTGCTCGGCGTCATCGGCAAAAAGCGGCGCGTGGATCTGGTAGGAGCGCCCGCCGAGCCGGTCGGCCATCAGGGTCGAGACGTGGTTGACGTCGGTATAGTGCTTGCCCTGCACGCATCCGGTTGCCGGGATGACCTCGACATCGAAGCGGCGCGGCGCCTGGAGGCCGGCGACGACGGCGCTGACGCCCTTGCCGCCGGTGATGCAGATCGTGTCGCCATCGGCGATTTCTTCGAGCAGCAGGCGGGCCGCCGCCTCGCCGACCGCCTGCAGCGCGGTCTGCGGATTGTCGGAGACCGTCGGGACCACGACCGCGCGGCTGATGCCGCCGAGCGCCAGAAGCCGCTCCTCCATATCGACAAGCGGTTCGATCGGCGATTTGATCTTGATCTCGACCAGGCCGAGCTGACGGCCCCGCTTGATGAGGCGGTTGACGGTGGCGTGCGAGATGCCGAGCTGATCGGCGATCTGCGCCTGCGTCAGACCTTCCAGAAAATGCAGGACGAGCGCCTGGTGCATCTGGCGGGCGATGACGATTTCTTCGCGCGGGGCTGTCGTCCTGGGTTTCAGTTTGGCGATCGGCATGTCAGGCGGCCTTCCGCTTGTGCAGGAAATGGTCGATGGATACGGCGGCAAGCAGGATGCATCCTTTGATCATGTCCTGCCAATAGACGGAAACATTTAGCAGGATCAGCGACGAGGTGACGAGGGAAAGAAGCGCGATGCCGAGAATGGCGCCGAGGATGGTTCCCGAGCCGCCGTTGAGCGAGGCTCCGCCGATCACCGCGGCTGCGATGATGTTCAGCTCCATGCCGACGCCGAACGTCGGTGTCGCAGCGCCGAAGCGGGACATGTAGATGACACCGGCGACGCCGGCGAGCGTCGAGCACAGCACCGTCACCCAGAACTTCACCTGATTCGTCTTGATGCCGGAATAAAGCGCCGCCTTTTCATTGCTGCCCGTGTAGAACACCTTGCGGAAGGCGGTCGCCCGGCGCAGCAGGAAATCAAACAGCATGACGACGGCGACGAAGATCAGGATGACATAGGGAATGCCGTAGAACGTGCCCTGCCCCACCGCCTTGAAGCCGGTCGGCAGCGTGAAGAGCGAGAGCGGCGTGCCCTTGGTGATGATGAGGCAAAGGCCGCGCACGATCACCATGCCCGCCAGCGACGTGATGAAGTGGTTGAGGCCGACGACCGTCACGAAGAAGCCCATGATGGCGCCGATGGCGCCGCTGGCAAGAATGCCGGCAAGCGAGGCCGTCCACGGATCGAGCCCGGCGAGAAAGAGCGAGCCTGAGAGCACCATCGCGAAGCAGACGACGGAGCCGACCGCAAGATCGATGCCGCCGACAATGAGCAGGATCGTCATGCCGACGACGACGATGCCTTCCACGGAAAAGCTCATCAGCATCGCGCGGAAATTGCCGAGCGTCAGGAAGTGCGGCGAGGCGAAACTCATGATGATGCCGAGCGCCAGGATGATCGCGATCAGCCCTGCCTCGCGCATCGTGCCGATGCGTTTGAAGGACGACGTCCTGGGCATGCCTGCCATCGTGTCGATTGCCATTTCCCTCTCTCCCATTTTCTCTTCACGCGGCATGGTCTGCCGCCCTTGCGCTGCCCATGCCGGAAGCAAGGCGGATCACGGCCTCTTCCGACATCTCGTCGGCACCGAGTTCGCCGGCGATGCCTCCCTCGCGGACGACCAGCAGACGGTCGGAAAGGCCGAGCAGCTCCGGCATTTCCGAGGAGATGACGATGATGCCGATGCCCGCGCTTGCGAGCTCGCGCAGCAGACGGTGGATCTCCGCCTTCGCGCCGACATCGATGCCGCGCGTGGGTTCATCCATCAGGATGACTTTCGGCTTTACCGCAAGCTGCTTGGCGATCGCCACTTTCTGCTGATTGCCGCCGGAAAGCGATTTCACCGGCGCCTCGATGCCGCTCATGCGCACGGCTAACCGCCGGGCGGAATCGTCGGCAAGCGCGGCCTCCGCGCGGCCGTTCAGCAGGCCGACCGAATTGGTAAGCGCCTTCAGATCCAGCACCGATATGTTCTGGGCGATGGACATTTCGAGAAAGACGCCCGACCCCTTGCGATCCTCGGACAGGTAGACGATGCCCGCTTTCACTGCATCGGAATAGGCGCGGATCGGCCTCACGTCGCCGTGCAGGCGGACGGTGCCTGCCGTGCGCGGCCGCAATCCGCAGATGCCCTCGGCGATTTCCGTGCGGCCGGAGCCGATAAGGCCGCCGATGCCGAGGATCTCGCCCTTGCGCAGGCCGAAGCTGACGTCGTGAAAACGCATCCCGTCACTAATGCCGTCGACCTCGAGAATGATCTCGCCTGACGTTTCGCCGGCATCGAGCTTGTCGGGATAGAGCTGCGTGATCTCGCGGCCGACCATGCGGCGCACCACGTCGTCAGGCGTCACGTCGGCAATGCGGTCGGTGCAGACATAGCGGCCGTCACGGAACACGGTGACCCGATCGCAGAGGCTGAAGATTTCAGCCATGCGGTGACTGATATAGATGATCGACATGCCGTTCGCCTTGAGGTCGCGGATGATCGAGAAGAGCTGTTGCGCCTCGGTCTCGGTCAGGGCCGCGGTCGGTTCGTCGAGGATCAGCACGCGACAGTCGAGCGTCAACGCCTTGGCGATCTCGACCAGCTGCTGGCTTGATATCGGCAGGTCGGCGACCTTGCGGCGGACATCGATCGCGGCAAGCCGGTTCATCACCGCCTGCGCATCGCGCTCCAGCGCGCGGTAATTCATGAAGGGCGCCCGGCGGCGGTTGGTTGCCGCCATGAACATGTTTTCGGCAACCGTCGCGTCCGGGCAGAGCGCGATTTCCTGGTGAACCAGGCCGATGCCGAGAGGCTGGGCGGCGGCGGGAGAGGAAATGCGCACTGCCTTGCCGTCGACGCGGATCTCGCCTTCGGTCGGCTGCAGCACGCCGGCGATGATGTTCATCAGCGTCGACTTGCCGGCGCCGTTCTCGCCGCAAAGCGCGTGGACTTCACCGCGCTCGAGCGTGAAGTCGACATCCGTCAACGCCTTCACCGCCCCGAAATGCTTGGTTATGCCATGAATGGTGAGCACGGGCTCCGCCATCATCTTCCTCCCTCTCCATCTCGGCCATCCGCACCGAAAGTGCGGATGGCCTGTCGGGGCCTTATTCCTCGATGCCTTTCGTGCCGCGATGCTTCAGGTACTTGTCCCAGTAAAAGTCGTCGGCATTTGCCGCGGTCACGATCGAGAGGCCGTTGTCGACGACCGGAATGCTCATCGGGTTGAAGCCCGAGCGCTTGGCGTCGTTCATCGGGTCGATCAGTTCCGGGTGCTTGGCGAGCCATAGCAGCATGAAGCCCATGTAACCCTGCATGCCCTGGTTCGGGTTGATCGAGCCGAAGACTTCGCCGGCCTTGATCATGTCGAGAATGTTGGCATTGACGTCGGCGCACATGACGAGAACCTTGCCGCCGGTCTCCTTGTTGGCCTGCGCGGCGCCGATCGCGGAGTTCGCTTCCGGCATGAAGACCGCCCCAAGGTTCGGGTTGGCCTGGATGAGGCTCGAAAGCCCCTGATAGGCCTTGGTTGGGTCCTGGTTGGATGCGGCGCGGCCGACGAGCTTCATATCAGGCCACTTCTCTTCCATACGGGCGATGAAGGCGGCGATGCGCTTGTCGTGGTTGTCCTGGCCGGGATTTTCCAGAACCGCGTATTCGCCCTTGCCGCCCATCTTCTCGGCGATCGCGTCGGCAGCATAGGTGCCTTCGCGGGTATTGTCCGAGGTGATGAACGAGACACGCTTGGACAGCGGCGAGTCGGCGGCAAAGGTGACGACCGCGGTGCCTTGGCCGATGGCGCGATTGATCGGCTCGATGAACGGATCGGAGTTCATCGGATGAACGAGAATGCCGGCCGGATTTTGCGCCAGCGCCTGGTCGAAGGTGGCGATCTGCTTGTTGACGTCATATTCCGGCGTGCCGGTATATTCCGTCTCGCAGCCGAGCTGCTGCCCCGCCTGCTTGAACATCTCGTAAACCGGGAACCAGTATTCGACGCCCGAGACCATGACGTTCATGACGTATTTTTCGCCGGGCTTGCAACGGAACGGATTCTCCGTCGCGGCGGCCGCGGAGCCGGCAAAAAGGGTTGTTGCTATAACCGCCATTGCGGTCGTCGTGAGAAAAGTGCGCAAAAGTCCTCCTCGAGGCCGAAGCCCCTCCCAAAAGCCCGAGGGCGCCGAAACGACGCCGCTGATCGCGTTGAAGCCCGGATTTCCTCCTCGAAATCCGGTATGGGCAGGTAAGCCCAAAGCTCCCCGCCTGTCAATAAAATTCATGCGATGAAATATATTTCAATCAACTGTATATGACTCATTCGCCAGAGCGCCAAGGCGCCGTCACGGCCAGCCACTGTCGCGTGCGGGCCTCGGGGTCGAGGTTGCGAGTGATGTCGGTGACCACGGCAGCGCTATCGGCGCCATTTTCCAGCACCACAGGCGCGCGTTCGGCGGTAATCCCGCCGATGGCAACGAGCGGCATCGGGCCTACGCGCCGCCGCCAGTCCGCGAGGCGTTCGACGCCTTGCGGCGCCCATTTCATCTCCTTGAGGATCGTGGGCCAGACCGGGCCAAGCGCAACATAATCCGGCGCGGCGGCCAGCGCCGTTTCCAGTTCCGCAGGGTCATGTGTCGAAAGGCCGAGCTTTAGGCCGGCGCGGCGAATGGCAGCCAGATCGGCAGCCATCAGGTCTTCCTGCCCGAGATGAATGAAATCGCATCCCTCGTCGATCGCCAGCCTCCAGTAGTCGTTGATGATCAATTGGCAGTCCGCTGCTGCGCAGGCGGCTTTCGCACGCCGGATCTCCTCGCGAAGCACCGGCTCCGGCCGGTCCTTGATGCGCAGCTGGACGAGTCTGACGCCGAGCGGCACGAGACGCTCGATCCATTCGGCACTGTCAACGATGAGATAGAAGGGGTCGAGCTTCATGAGAAGACGGCCTTTCCGATGACGGGAGTGGAGGGAACGGCCATGTCACGCGGCTCCAGCGGCACTGCGCCATGCGCGAGGTGGCCGGCATCGATGGCAAGTGCGAAGGCCTCGGCCATCGCGGCAGGGTCACTTGCGCCGGCAACGGCAGTGTTGAGAAGAACGGCGTCGTAACCGTATTCCATGACGGCGGCGGCATGAGACGGGCGGCCGATGCCGGCATCGACGATGAGCGGCACTTCAGGAAAATGCGCTCGGAATGACCGCAGTGCCATCGGGTTCACCGGTCCCATGGCGGAGCCGATCGGCGCGCACCAGGGCATCAGGATGCGGCAGCCGGCCTCCAGCAGCTTTTCGGCGACGACAAGGTCGTCGGTCGTATAGGGGAAGACCTGGAAGCCTTCGCCGGTCAGGATGCGTGCCGCTTCGACAAGGCCGAAGACATCGGGCTGCAGCGTATCGTGATGGCCGATCACTTCGAGCTTGATCCAGTCGGTGCGGAAAACATCGCGCGCCATCTTCGCCGTCAGCACAGCCTCCTGCACGCTGTGGCACCCGGCCGTATTCGGCAGCACCCGCACGCCGAGCTCGCGGATCAGCTCGAAGAAGGCGCCGCCCGCTTTGCCGCCGGCGGCCTCGCGCCGCAGCGAGACGGTGACAATTTCCGCCTTCGAGCGTCTCACGGCTTCCGCCAGGATGGCTGGCGACGGGTAGCGGGCGGTGCCGAGCAGCAGCCGGGAATGGACCTCGACGTCGTAGAGTTTCAGCATGTCAGCCTCCCTGCATCGGTGAGAGAATTTCAATGCGGTCGTGCTCGCTGAGCACGAAATCGGCGCGATCCTCGCGGTGCACGAGTTCGCCGTTGACCGCGGTTGCGAGCCACCCGCCTTCGTAGTCCAGAGCGAGAAGCAGATCTGCGAGCGTCGCGGCTGCGACCTCCTGTTCCTCGCCATTGATGATGAAGGTCATGACGCCCTCCTTTCCGGTTGTCCTTGTTCTGTGAGAAGACGCCGCGCGACCTCTGCGGCCATGGCCGGCGCTAGCAGAAAGCCGTGGCGGTAGAGGCCGTTGACATGGAGGGTGCGTCCCTCCTGTGTCACACGCGGCAGATTGTCGGGATAAGCGGGCCGCACGCCTGCGCCGGTTTCCGTAACCCGTGCCTCGCCGAAGGCAGGATGCAGGGCGTAGGCGGCGTTCAGCAATTCCATCAGCGAACGCGCGGTAATCGGGCCGGCATCGTCGCTTTCGATCATCGTCGCTCCGACCATGAAGCGGCTTTTTGCGCGCGGCACGATATAGATCGGGTGGCGCGGATGCAGCAGGCGAACGGGGCGGGAGAGACTGAGCTCGCTTGTTTCGAGGCAGAGCATCTCACCTCGAACACCGCGCAATCCGGGCAGCCGGCCGATCTGGGCGGCACCGGTGCAGTCGATCACCCTGTTATGATCAACATCCGCTTCGCCGGGCTCGCCGAACGTCAGACGCATACGGGCATCCTCAAGTCCTGCTGCCAAGGCCGAGAGCGCCAGTCGCGGATCGAGATGCGCTTCCTGCCGGAAGAACAGCGCCCTGCGGAAGCGGCCGGCGAGGTCAGGCTCCAGCGCTGCGACTTCCGCCTCGTCCAGCCATTCCCATCCGCTTGTCCGACGGGAAAAGCGGTCGAGCTCGCCGGCATCGCGCCCGCCCGCCACGACAAGCGTTCCCCGGCGATTGACATGGCCGGGCAATGCTGCCTCCCACCAATCGGCGGCAAGGCGACCGAGCGTCAGCACCGGCTCCTCCGCACTTTCCCGTTCGCACCACGGCGCCAGCATGCCGCCGGCAAAGCCGGATGCGCCGGCGCCGGCCTTGTCGGCCTGCTCCGCAAGGGTGACGCGGAAGCCGTGGCGATAGAGCTGCCAGGCCACGGTGAGGCCGGCAACGCCGGCCCCTTTGACAAGAACGCGCATGGTCATTCTCCGGCGGGAGTTTTCGCGACCTCTGCGACCGGCATGTAGAGATCGCCGCCATCGCGGTACTTGGCCGCCATGGCTTCCAATCCCTCTTTCTGAGCTTCGGCGCGAATGTCGTGGGAAATTCGCATGGAGCAGAATTTCGGGCCGCACATCGAACAGAAGTGCGCCACCTTGTGTGCCTCCTTCGGCAGGGTCTCGTCGTGGAAAGAACGGGCCGTATCCGGGTCGAGGGAGAGGTTGAACTGATCCTCCCAGCGGAATTCGAACCGCGCGCGCGACAGCGCGTCGTCGCGGATGCGGGCGGCAGGATGTCCCTTGGCAAGATCGGCGGCATGGGCGGCGATCTTGTAGGTGATGACGCCGGTCTTGACGTCGTTGCGGTCGGGCAGTCCCAGATGCTCCTTCGGCGTGACGTAGCAGAGCATGGCCGTGCCGAACCAGCCGATCATGGCGGCGCCGATGCCGGAGGTGATGTGATCATAGCCCGGTGCGATATCGGTCGTCAGCGGTCCGAGCGTATAGAAGGGCGCTTCGCCGCAGACCTTGAGCTGCTTGTCCATATTCTCTTTGATCTTGTGCATCGGCACATGGCCGGGACCCTCGATCATCACCTGGCAGTCCTTCGCCCAGGCAATCTTGGTCAGTTCGCCGAGGGTTTCGAGTTCGGCAAATTGCGCTGCGTCATTGGCGTCCGCGATCGACCCCGGACGCAAACCGTCGCCGAGCGAGAAGGAGACGTCATAGGCACGGCAGATGTCGCAGATTTCCTCGAAATGCTCGTAGAGGAAACTCTCCTTGTGGTGATGCAGACACCACTTGGCCATGATCGAGCCGCCGCGTGAGACGATGCCGGTGACGCGATTGACGGTGAGCGGGATATAGGCCAGTCGCACGCCCGCATGGATGGTGAAGTAATCGACGCCCTGCTCGGCCTGTTCGATCAGCGTGTCCCGATAGACTTCCCAGGTCAGATCTTCGGCAATGCCGTTGACCTTTTCGAGCGCCTGGTAAAGCGGCACCGTGCCGATCGGAACCGGTGAATTGCGAATGATCCATTCGCGGATGTTGTGAATATTGCGGCCGGTGGAAAGGTCCATGACTGTGTCGGCGCCCCAGCGGATCGCCCAGACCATCTTCTCCACCTCTTCCGCCATCGACGAGGTGACTGCCGAATTGCCGATATTGGCGTTGATCTTCACCAGGAAATTGCGGCCGATGATCATCGGTTCGGATTCGGGGTGGTTGATATTGGCGGGGATGATCGCCCTGCCCTCGGCGACTTCCCGCCGCACGAATTCGGGCGTCACGAAATCCGGAACATGCGCGCCGAAGCTCTCGCCGTCGCGCGCGAGCGCCTCCTTGGCGGCCTGCCGGCCGAGGTTTTCGCGGATCGCGATAAACTCCATTTCCGGGGTGATAATGCCGGCACGCGCATAGGCGAGCTGGGTGACGGCGCGTTCGGCCTTTGCCTTTAGCGGCGTGTTGCGAATGGGAAATTCCGGCGTCAGCCGCTCGCCGGTGACAAAACCATTGTCTTCAGGCTTCACCACCCGGCCTTCATAGGCTTCGACGTCGCCACGCGCCGTGATCCAGCCTTCGCGCAAACGCGGCAGCCCGGCGTCGATTGAGACCACATGGGCCGGATCGGTATAGGGGCCGGAGGAATCATAGACCGTAACCGGCGGCTCGCCGGAGGTCGGGTGAAGGCTGATTTCGCGCATCGGCACGCGCAGATCCGGATAGAGCGTTCCGGGCTTGACGATCTTGGTCGAGGCCGGAAGCGAGCCGGTGGTGACGACGGGAGTAAGCTGGGGTGCAACAATATTCATGGATGAGGCTCCAAGGTTTGACGTTTGGAGACCCAGTTCCAGTGTTGGAATGATGGAAAGACGCCTTGCGCGACAAAGCGAAAATCCGCCCAACTGCCGCAGCGTCCGCACCGTCCCTACGCCAGTATGAACTGGATCAGGTTCAACGGGTCACTGCGCCACAATCGGCAAAGCCGTATCGTCTAGCAGAATCTCAGCCCCTTGCCGGGACACCCCTGGTGAATGCTCGGCATCAAAGACCGGAGTGGCCCTGATGTCAAGCCAACGCTCACGGGCTCTCATCGGGACCTTTCGAGTCGGCGGCGAGACATGGCGGCGCCAACGGCCTGGTGGAAATGATGCTGTCGATGTTGGTCGCTGACCGGCTTGGACGACAGGGCGCCCCGGCTGTGGCGCCGGCGCCGGCTGAATAACATGGATTGTGGATGGGCCGGTCATGCCGGCCCATTTTTCATCCTGCCTGAAACGCTGGTCGGAAACTCTCGAGAAGAAGCCCAGTACTGGGCCGCCATTCGAATAGATCGACGCTGGTGTACACGCCGGAGCCGACGAAGGGATCTCCCGCGCTGAACGCCTCGAACTCGGCCAGCGTTTCGACTTCCGCGATGACGACGGCGGTAGAAGCCCTACCCTCCGCTGGCGGTGCAGACGGGCCTGAAAGCAGGATGCGGATCGCCGCGCCGCGCAGATAGGCCTTGTGTTCCTCGAGCAACCGGGAACGCTCGGCAGCCTTGCCGGGGTCGGATACCGCATAGCGGACAACGATCATTATCTGTCCTCAACCGGCGTCAGCACGAAATCGAAATCGGAGCGCCAGACCGTCGGACGATCGACACGCTTGAAAGGCGCGACCAGGCTGTTTTTCACACCAAACACCGTATCGGATTCCAGATAGGGATCGTCGCCGACAAAAGTGTGGGTGACGAGCTTCTGGTAACCTGGAGCCGTGATCAGGTAATGGGTATGGGCGGGACGGTAGGGATGGCGGCCGAGTGAGGTCAGCATCTGGCCGACCGGACCGTCATTCGGAATCGGATAGGAGACCGGCTTGATGCCGACGAAGCTATAGGCGCCATCTGCGCCGGTGATGAAAATGCCCCGGTTGTTCCATTTCGGCTGGATATCCGGCTGCTGGACGTCGTAGAAGCCATCGGCATTATCCGACCATACGTCGATCCGGGCTCCCTCGATCGGCTTGCCGTCGAGATCCAGCACTCGTCCGATGAAGAGACAAGTCTCGCCCTTGCCGTCGAGTGAGATGGCTTCGCCCATCTGCCGGACGGGCGCCCCTTCGATATGGAATGGTCCAAACACGGTATTTTCCGTGGCGCCCGGCGGACGCCGGTTGTTGATCGCATCCACCAGCATCGAGAACCCCAGCGTATCGCTGAGCAGAATGAATTCCTGTCGCTGGTCGTGACAGAGATGGCCGGTGCGGGTCAGGAAGCCTATGGCCAGCTCCCATTCCTCCTGGGTGAGGCTGATATCCTTGGCAAAGGCATGCAGATGCTTGACAAGCGACGCCATGACTGCGGCCAGACGTGGATTGATGTCCGGCCCCATCCGCGTGTTGACGGCTTCCGCCGATCTCTCTTCGCTGAAATATTCAGGCACGTGGCCCTCCTCCTAACGCGTTAATGCGGCCGTGCGCCCTCCCAGGCGCTCTGCAGCAAAGCCCGGATCGCTTTTCCTTCGATCGGGCGCGGATTCCAGTAGGGGTTCCCAGCGGCAAGTTCTGCCGCATGGTCCAGATCAGCTTCCTTCATACCCAGATCCCGCAGCGCCATCGGGGCACCGATCGAAGCGGCAAAATCATAAAGACCGCTGCCCAGCGAGCCGCCGAAAAGATCGGCAGCGGGCTTGAGCGCATCCGTTGCGGCTGCGGCGTTGTAGGCAGCGGAATGGGGCAGAATGACCGCATGGGTTTCTGCATGCGGCAGATCGAAGCTGCCGCCCAGCGTATGGCAAAGCTTGTGATGCAGGGCCATTCCAACGGCTCCGAGCACCGTGCCGCACAGCCAGGAGCCGTAAAGCGCTTCGCTTCTGGATTCGATGTCCCTCGGGGCATTGACAATTTGCGGCAACGCCTGCTTCAGCGCGCGCAAGCCCTCGAGCGCCATCATCGACGAAATGGGATTGCGATCCCGCGCATAGAGCCCTTCGACTGCGTGCGCCATGGCATTGAGCCCGCTGCTGACGCTGATGTTGACCGGCAATCCCAAAGTCAATTCGGGGTCGTAGATCACCACCTCAGGCAGGATGGCGGGGCCGCGGACCGTGGTCTTCTGTCCGTTCTCCGTCTGGCCGAGGATCGGAGTAACCTCCGACCCCGCATAGGTCGTCGCCACCACGATCTGTGGTGCGTCGTTGCGATAGGCGATTGCCTTGCCGAGACCGATCGTCGACCCGCCGCCGATCGCGACCACGCAATCGGCACCGGCCTTCTCGTATGCCGCCAGCGCGCGCTCGGTCACATCGACCGGCGTGTGCATGACAGCACCGTCGAATAGTCCCGCCGCAAGCGGGCCGAGGGACGCGGCGATGCGTTGAGCATCGGCTTTCTGGTGCGGGGTCGAAAGGATCAGGGCGCGCTTACCGCCCTGCCCGGCAATCGCCTCGGCGAGGCGACTGACCGAACCGCTCCCGAAGATGACCTGGGCTGCACTGACCGTGTATCTGAAAGGTGCGACCATATTATCGATCGAGTTTGAATAGTGAAACTGCATTGGTGCGACCGATCTTCAGACGGTCGGCTTCGGAGATGGTGGTGCTGTCGAACCAGTTTGCAGCATGGTCGACGTTCTCGAATGGCCAGTCTGTCGAAAACAGAATTCTATCCGCGCCGATTTCCAGCATAGCATCGATCAGCGATTGCGTGCGGAAATTCCCCGACGTGGTAATGTAGAAATTCTCGTTGAAATAATCGGCAATCGGGCGTTTGGCCGGATAGTTCTTTTCTACCTTGACCCACGCATTCCGGTTGTCGATGCGCCACATCATGTACGGCAGTCCCTCGCCCATGTGACCGACGATGATCCGCAAAGCCGGGTGCTCGTCAAACAGGCCGGATCCCATCAGGCGCAACGCATGAACAGCGGTCTCCTGCGCGAACGCCCATGTCGGACCCATCAGCCAGGAATGGCCGGCATAGATCCGGCTATCCTGCGGCAGCGGGTTGCGCGGGTGCAGATAGAAAGGAACATTGAGTTTTTCGACTTCGGCCCAGAACGGACGGTATTGCGGCAGGTCGTAGTAGAGCGGCGTTGTTCCGTCGCCTTCCTGCGAGAAGCCGTTGACCAATGCGCCGACGAAACCCATAGTTGTCACGCAGCGCTGCAATTCTTGTGCAGCGGCATCCGGATCCTGCAGCGGCAAAGCTGCAAATCCGAGGAAACGGTTCGGGTTTTTAGCGCATTGCTCGGCCAGAAAGTCGTTGGCGCGTCGGGAAATCTCCAAGGCCTTAGCCCTATCCGGGATCGCTTGCACGGCTGGTGCGTTCAGCGACAGGATCATTTTCTCGATGCCGTGAGCATCCATCAGCCGCAAACGCTTGTCCTGGATATCCAGAAGACGGGCGGACAGTTCCGTCCAGTAGTCGCCCGGCACGAATCCGGCCGAATCCTGCAGCGTCTCGGGAATGGCGAAATGTTCTTCAAGCGCGATCTTGCCTTGCACGATATGCTCTCTTTCCTGTCTTCAATCGAAATAATGAGGATGGCGGATCAGAATTGTCCCTTGGGCGGAAGACCGAGCAGTTGCTGGCCGACCATGGTTCCGACGGCATCCCAGTTCATGGAAATGTGGCGCCCGACGGCATTTGCATCGCGCCATGCCCGCTGCACGGGATTGGACATCTGGAGGCCGAGGCCGCCCGTCGATGCATTGAGTGCTTCGACGGCCCGAAGCGCCAGGCTGACCGCAAAAGACTGGCTGCGGCGGGCAAGAATCCGATCTTCCTCGGTGATCTCGCCGGTGCCATCCGCGCGGGCCTGGGCCAATTGCTGCGCCCTGGCAATATCGCGCAGGATGATTTCGCGGGCAGCATCCACGGATGCGGAGGCTTCCGCCACGCGGAGCTGGATCGTCGGAAATTCGGCGATCTTGTTGTTGCCGCCGGCAACCGCACCCCGTGTCACCCTGGTGCCGATGTGGTCGATATAGCTATCCAATGCGCCCTTCGCCGCACCGACGGCCGCGCTGCCGAGGCAGAACGGAATTCCCATGAGGAGCGGCATGTTGAAAAGGCCGATACCCTCATAGAAGCGCCCGCCCGGCGTTCTGCCGGAGGTCGCGTCCGGAAAGCTCAGTATGCGATATTGCGGAACGAAGACATCCTTGAGGATCAGGCTTTTCGAGCCGGTACCCGCAAGGCCGACCACATCCCAGGTCTCGGCAATAGTATAATCGCTGGCGGGAACCAGAAGGAACGCCGGGATAGGACGCTCGCCCTCGCTGTTTGGCGGAATGATGGCCGCGCAGAGGGCCCACTGCGCATTTTCGCAGCCGCTCGCAAAGGCCCAATCGCCGGATAGACGGAAACCGCCCTCTACGCGTTCAGCCATGCGGACCGGCGCATAGGAACCGCAGAGCAGTGCATCCGGATTGTTGCCCCACACGTCCTGCTGGACCCTTTCCTCGAACATGGCGAGGAGCCATTGATGTGCGGAAAGGAGGCCGGCAACCCAGCCGGTCGAGGCACAGGCCGCCGACAGTTCGATATTTGCATCGACAAGCTCGGCAAACGATCCTTCGGCGCCGCCGAAACGGGCAGGCTTGACGATATCGAAGTAGCCGGCGGAGCGCAGTAGATCGATATTGCGCGCCGGCACACGGCCGGATTTTTCGGTATCGCGTGCGCCGGCACGGATTTCGTCCAGCACCGGGGCGATGCGATCTGCAAGACATGCGTTCTCGACCCGCGCTGCGGCGGGAAACAGGGCAGCTGTATTGTTCATGGAACGACCTCAGTTCTGGGATGTGGGAAGCGCGTGCTGTGGCGCGCAATATTTCGAGTTTTCGTACATTAGCGGGATCGTGTCTTGGGAAAAGCGTGTATCCACCACCTGCCCGATGAAGATCGTGTGCGTCCCGTAGGGAACCGCGCCCATGCGGCGGCAGACGACCGAGGCATGAGCGGAATCCAGCACCATCATGCCGCGCGCATGGCGAACCCAATCGGCAGCTTCGAACCGCCGCTCAGGCGCAATCTTGCCGCTGAAACCTTCCGACAGGGCGACCTGTCTGTCGGTCAGAATGCTGACTGCAAATTCCGGCACCTCAAGCAGCATGTCATGCAGGTAGGTGCGATTGTTCAGGCAGATGAGGAGAGATGGCGGATCCATCGAAAGTGAGGTGACGGCGGTTGCCGTCATTCCATGGTCCGTACCGTTGCGGCAGGCAGAAATGATCGTCACCGTCGCCGGGAAACGGCGCATGGTCGATCGAAACGCATCGCTGATCGGTGCGGGGGGCGGCACTATGCCGAGAGCAGCAGTTGCAGACATGATTTCCTCCCAGTTTCCTTGTCGTCAAATTATTGCATTTGCAACTGTTGTCAACGCAAATCTGGAAGTCAGGCGGGAAAAAGTCTGATCTACCCCGCCATTGTCGGCGGCTGAAAGCCAATCATGTTGTCATCCCGGTCATTTAGGTGCATGTCGGAGAGAACGACCAGCCAAGCGCCCCGAATCCCGCCAGCAGACAGAGTTATGTACAAACTTACCGATTCCGTTCCGTATCTTCTCAATCGCGCCGGCGTGCGGATAGCCGAGGTATTCGCGCAGAGAATTGCCGAAGACGATCTCAGCGTGGCGATGTACCGGGTTCTGGCGATGCTCAAGGAGCGCCGGGAAAGCACCCTGGGGGATCTCGCCGACGTCGTCTCTGTCGAGATTTCGACGCTTTCGCGCCTCGTCGGCACACTCGCCAAGCGCAAGCTGGTGTCGAGGACACGCCCGGAAGACAATGGCCGGATCGTCATCGTCAGGCTGACCCCGCAGGGCGAGCAGCTGACGGAAAGGCTCATGCCGCTTGCCGTGGAGCTTGAACGCACCGCGGTTCAGGGCATGTCGGCCGAGGAGGTCGCAGCCCTGAAGAATGCGCTGCGCCGCATGCACAGCAACCTGCCGGCAATATCCGCAAAGGGAAAAGTTGCGGGCTGAAAAGTTTGCAGTTGCAAATATTTTATTCGCAAGTATTTAATAGCGTGTTATCGTTGTCTTGACATCGACCGCTCGCGGGTGAGTCTGGCGCTGGGAGGAACCACGCCGGCAATGATCCAGGAGGATTTGTACATGGATCGGTGCGGACCTGCCGCTGGCAGGAGCGTACTTCCTGTACGCAATGTATGGGGAGGGAAAATTGGCCATACAAGATCTCGCTATTTTCAACGAACGGGTTCGCAGCCCGAATATCATCATCGCCCTTTGCGGTCTGCTGATCCTGTTCGACGGTTATGATCTGATCGTTTACGGCGCAGTCGCGCCGGCGCTGCTCGGGGAAGCAAGCTGGGGCCTGACGCCCGGCATGGTCGGACGAGCTGCTTCCATCACCCTGTTCGGCATGCTGCTCGGCGCGCTTGTTGCGGGAACACTCGCCGACAGGATAGGCCGTCGCAAGGTCATCATCGGCAGCCTGCTGAGCTTCTCCGTTATGATGATCGGCAGCGGTCTGGCGCCCAACTTTCTCGTTTTCGAGGCAACCCGCTTTCTCGCCGGTCTGGGCCTTGGCGCTCTTTTTCCGACAGTAACCGCGTTGATCATCGAGTTTTCCCCGCCGAAACGGAAGGCGATCGCCTATTCGATTGCTCTTCTCGGTTATCTCGCCGGCGGCATCATCTCGGGTATGCTCGGAATGTTGCTGATACAGAAATACGGATGGCGTCCATTGATGATCATCGGCGGCGCACCGATCCTACTTCTGCCTTTCTTCATCCGCCTCATCCCCGAGTCCCCCGAATGGCTGGCAACGAAAAACCGCCAGGCCGAAGCCAACCAGATTGCAAACCAGTACGGACTGCCCAATCCCATAGCCACGCCCGTTGGACAACGCCAGGTCGGCATCCGGTCGCTGTTTTCCGAAGGTCGCCTGCTGCCGACCTTGAACGCATGGGGCATCCACTTCTGTTCGCTTCTGCTGACATTCGGCATGGTCAACTGGCTCCCGACCATTATGAACAAGATGGGCTACGACCTCGGTTCTGCCCTGCTGTTCTCCGTGACGCTCAATCTCGGAGCCGCAGTCGGCCTGCTGATTGGCGCAAGGATTGCCGACCGTGGAAATGTCAAAATCGTCGTGGCAGGTCTGTTTCTTCTCGGAGCCTGCTCGATCTGGTTGCTGACGCAGGTGGATCAGGGCCTCCGGGTTTACGCTCTCGTCGCACTTGCCGGGACGGGAACGATCGGCACGCAGATCCTCGCCAATATTCTCGTTGGAAACCTCTATCCGGTCGAGATCCGCGGAACCGGCCTTGGCTTCTCGCTCGGCATCGGCCGTATCGGAGGCATGATAGGACCGGCCATCGGCGGTGCGGTGCTGGGTGCGGGCCTCGCTCCGCAGTGGAACTTCTACATTTTCGCTTCGGTCGGAGCCATGGGATGCATCCTCGCACTCATGACGTTGCTGTACCGTAAAATGGCTGATTGATGGCCGGATTGTCGGCGGGTGCCATCCGGAACCTGCCGACAACTACTAATGAACCATTCCAGGTTTCGCCCTGTTGGCGAACTGGTGGACAAGCATGATGCCCTGCTCAAGCAGCAGTTCGGCCGCCCGCAGATTGTGTGGCGCAAGCTCCCCCGAAAGTCCGCGGATCGTATTGGCGATGCAGACGGAGTTGGCGACGAAACGGGCGTCGCCCTCCCCTTCGGCCTCCTCGGCGGTCGCCTCCAAGGCGTCGGCGACGGTGTCGAGCAGACTCGACCGTTCAACAAGCGTCATGTCGTTCAGAGTCTTCGAAATGCCGTTCATGATTGTCTCCTCGCGCGAGCCCGAGGCGGGCCGCAGCACCGATTTTCTCGATGTGAGTCAGATTGGCTGTGACTGTCAGATGGAGATGCATGTCTTCAGAAGCAACGCATGGCTGCCGTGCGCTTCACGCATGCGTGCGGCGCGGCTCAAGGCCACCAAGAAGTAGGTCGCGGTCTTTGGCGGGCCGGACTATCAGCTCAATTCGCAGGTCCTCATGCGCTTTGCCGAAGCGATCGAAAACGGCCGGCTGCCGCTCGTGCCGCAGATCCAGATCCACGGTCTGGTGGAAATGATGCTGTCGATGCTGGTCGCCGATCGGCTCGGCCAGCAGCGGGCGCAGGCGGCAGCGTCGGCGACGATCGAGCAGCATTGATTGTGGATGGCCGGTTCCGCCGGCCCATTTTACTCGCCAGGACGCTGCCGTCATGCTCTGAATATTCGTGGCATGATCTGATGTTTTGCTGCCGGGCGATAACAAGCGTCCGTTTATTTGTCAGACGGCACCTGCTGGATCACCCTATCGCAACACCATTCTTGCATTCATGGCTTATCGTTTCGTACACACCGCTGATCTCCATCTCGACTCTCCCCTGCGGTCACTCGCGCTTCGCAACGCCGAGCTGGCCGATCTCGTCAGCGACGCCAGCCGACAGGCGCTGATCGCGGTCGTCGATCTGTGTCTTGAGGAACAGGTCGATGCGCTCATCATCGCCGGCGATCTTTATGACGGGGAGCAGACGTCGATGAAGACGGCGCGCTTCCTGGCGGGTCAGCTGGAGCGGCTGCACCGGGCGGGCATTGTCGTCTTCAAGATCCGCGGCAATCACGATGCGATGTCGAAGATCGCCAGGGAGCTGGTGATGCCCGATACGGTGAAGATCTTCGGCGGCCACGCCGAGACCGTGGAGGCGACGAAAGGCAGCCTGTCGATCGCGATCCACGGTTTGAGCTTCGCCAAGCCGCAAGCGCCGGACCCGCTTCTGCCGAAGTACAAGCCGCCGGTGGCGGGAGCGGTCAATATCGGCATCATGCATACGAGCCTTGCCGGATCCGCCGGCCACGACCTCTATGCGCCCTCCAACGTGCTCGACCTTCACGCCTCGGGATTCGACTACTGGGCGCTCGGGCATCTTCATCAGCGCAGCCACTATCCCGGCACGGCGACGATCATCATGCCCGGCATGCCGCAAGGCCGCGACATCAACGAGTCGGGCGTCAAGACCGTGTCGCTGGTAACGGTGGCGGATGACCGAACGGTGACAGTCGAGGAGCGGCGCACCAGCATCGCGCAGTTCGAGCGCGTCGATATCGACCTGACGGGTGTCGATGATTGGCGTGATGCGGCCATGGCGATCGAAGCGGCACTGACGGTGCAGCGCGACCATACGGCCTCGCCACATCTCGTCGCGCGCCTGAGGCTTTCCGGCCGAACGCCGCTCTCCTGGCAGCTTCGCCGCGATGTTGACCTCATGCAGGCGGAAGCCGAGCAGCGCGGTGAGCGGATCGGCCGAACCTGGATCGAGAAGCTCGAACTCGCCTTCGAAGCTCCCGCGATCCTCGCAGCGGAGTCCGCTGCCGATCCCGTCATCGAACTCGGCGCGCTGATGCGGGACGAGGTCATCGCCCGCAGCGGCTTTCGCGACGATGTCAGAGAGGTGGTCAGGGACCTGCTTGCCGACTTGCCGCCCGAGAGCCGGGCCTTTGCCGGGTATGACGAGGCGGGTTTCGAACGCTTCATCGACAGCCTTCTCGCCGACGGCGCCGAGGACATCGCCGCCCGGATGAAGGCCGCGGAGCGGGGAGACAGCTGATGCGCCTGCGGCGTCTCGACCTCATCCGTTATGGCAAGTTCACCGACCACTCGATCGACTTCGGCCCGGTCCGACCGGGTTCGCCCGATCTGCACATCGTCTATGGCCTCAACGAAGCGGGCAAGTCGACCACCTTCGCGGCCTATCTCGATCTGCTCTACGGCATAGGCGAGCGCAGCACCTACAATTTCCTGCATCCTTACAATACGATGAAGGTCGGTGCGCGGCTGGAATTCGGTGGCGCGGACCACGAGCTGGCGCGGCTCAAATTGCGGACCGGCAGCCTCGTCGATGATCGGGGACAGGCTGTGAACGAGGCGCTGCTCGCCGGCGCGCTCGGCGGCGTCGGCCGCGAGGCCTATCGCACCATGTTCTCGCTCGACGACCAGTCGCTCAAGGAAGGCGGCAACGCCATCATCCAAAGCAAGGGTGAGCTCGGCGAGTTGCTGTTCTCGGCAAGCTCGGGTCTTGCGGGCCTGAGCCGGTCGTTGGTGACGGCCGTCGACGAAGCCAATGGGATTTACCGGAAGCGGTCGTCGAGCACGAAGCTTGCGGAACTCAAACGCTCGCTCGATGCGCTGAAGGCCGAGCGCAATGCCATCGACACGCTTGCCTCCACCTATTCGGGCCTGAAATCGACCCACGAGCAGGCCGACGCCGCCTATGCCGCGACGACGCGGGAACTGGCCGAGGCCAAGGCCCGGCATCAGGAGCTGACGCGTCTTCTCGGCGCCCTGCCGGCGGCGCTGGAACTCCGGCGGCTGGATGGCGATGCAGCCGGCATGGGCGACCTGCCGCGGCCGCCGGCCGAGTGGTTCACACTGCTGCCGCAGCTTTTCCGCGACGAGACGCGGCTGCAGGCGCTTGTCGAAACCGCCGACCGCACGCTGCGCCAGCTTGCCGACGAGATCGAGGCGATCACGATCGACGACAAGGCGCTGGCGATCGCCGCGCATATGGACATGCTGGATCAGGGGCGGGCGCGCTATCTCGCGGCAGAGAGCGACCTGCCGAAGCGCCGGCTGGCTCTGGCCGAACAGGAAGGCGAGCTGGTGCGGCTGCTGGCCGATCTCGAACAGGCTGGCCATGCGATGCCCGAGGCGCTGCTGCTGCCCGCCTCGCTGATCGGCATCATCCGCGATCTCATCGAGCGACGTTCCGGCGTCGAGGCCAACCTGGCTGCCGCAGGCCGCGAACTGGTGCGAGCGCGCGAGAATCTCGAAAGGCTGAACAAGGAAGGCGACTCGCAAAACGGAGCCGCGGTCGTTGATCCCGCGCGTCTCGGCCGCATCGAAGTCGCCCTGAGCCGGCTGGCCGGGTCCGATCTCGCAACGCGGCTCACCCTGGAAGAACGCACCCTCGTGCAGGCGAAGCGAATACAGGAGAAGCAGTTCGCACAGCTTGCGCCCTGGACAGGTGATGCCGTCGCCCTGCAGCGGACGAGCGCGGCCGAGCCTCGGCAGACCGAGGCCTGGCGTGGCCAGGCAATTTCCATCGAGAAGCGGATCGCGGATCACAAGGCACGGCTGCGCGATCTCGGCACCGAACAGGCGCTGACCAAAGCCCGGATTGCCGCTTTCGTCGCCGGCGGTTCGATCGACGATGCCGAGGCCGCGAGGCTGCGCGATGAACGCGATGCCGCATGGCAGGCGCATCTTGCCAGCTTGAACGCCGCCACCGCCCGGACATTCGAGGAGCGGATGCGCCAGGACGATGTGATGTCCGCCGGCCGGCTGTCACGCGCGCAGGAACTGGCTGAGCTCCGCCAGCTCCGCCTGACCGAAGCGGCGGCGGCGGCAGCGATCGAACGGCAAAGGGAATTGCTTGCCGAGGCGCGCGCCGAACATGATGGGCTTGCCGACCGCATCCGTGATCTGCTGCCCGAGGCAATCGAGTATGACGCCGAAGCTGCGGCGCGCATTGCAACGCTCGAGGCATGGAGCACCAAGCGAGCCGTGGCGCTGGCCGTCTGGGACGAACTGCAGCGGGCCGAAGAGGCGGTGGACGCGCTTCGCGGCGAACTGGACAGCCATGCCGCGACGCTTGCGGCGAGCCTTGCGGATGCCGGCCGTGGCGGCGCCGACGATCTGCCGGTCGCTGCGCTGATGCAGGCGGCGAGCGATATGCTTGCCGCCGGCAAAGCCGAACAGGCGGCGCGGCAGGCGCACGAGAAGGCAATCGGCGATCTCGACCGCGATGTCAGGGAACGTGAGCGCGACCAGCAGGAGGCGGAAGCCGCGGTCGCGGCCTGGAACCGGGAATGGGCGGAGGCTCTGTCGCGAACCTGGTTTGCCGACAAGGCCGGCTCGATGGCCGCCGTCCGCGCCGTGCTGGATGCGCTCGCCACACTGCCCGCCATCCTGAAGGAGCGGGATGACCTCGCAAGCCGCGTTGCCGCGATGGAGCGCGATCAGGAGCAATTCCGTGGGGATATTGCCGGGCTTCTCGCGGACTGCGGCCTCAGCCGGTTGGCATCCGATACGCTCGCCTCCGCCAATGCGCTGGTGGAACGCCATGAGGCAGCGCGACATGCGGCGCAACTTCGGGCAGATCGGCAGGCGGATCTCGAAAAACAGTTGGAGAAACGCCGGGCGCTGGAGGAGGAACTGGCCGTTCACAATGCCCGCAAGAATGAACTGACCGGCTATTTCGGCACGGACTCGCTTGCCTCAGTCGAAGCATTCCTCAACCAGGCGCGGGAGCGGGACCGGCTGGAGGCGCGCGCCGCCACCTTGCGCGGCCAGATCACCGAGGCATTGCGCGCGGCAAGTTTTTCCGAAGCCGAACGCCGCCTTGCCGATATCGATGCCGATGCCGTCGAACGCGACGCGATGGAGCTCGGCGCCCGGATCGAGGATCTCACCGAGCGGGCGAAACTTCTCTATTCCGACGTGTCGCTGGCGCGGCAGAAGCTCGAGGCCGTCGGCGGAGACGACGCGGTAGCCCGGATCGAGGCCAAGCGCCGAACCATCTTCCTCGAGATCGAGGAACTGGCCGTGCGGCATCTGACGCTGCGCGCCGGCACGCTCGCAGCCGAACAGGCGCTGCGCATCTATCGCGAAAAACACCGCAGCTCGATGATGAACCGCGCATCGGAAGCTTTTCACCTGATCACCGGCGGCAACTATTCCGGCCTGACGACCCAGCCCGACCGGGACAAGGAAATACTGATCGGCGTGTCGCGCGACGGCGGCTCGAAGCTTGCGGACGCGATGTCGACCGGCACGCAGTTCCAGCTCTATCTCGCGCTTCGGCTGGCGGGTTACGAGGAATTCGCAGCGCTTCGCCCGCCCGTGCCCTTCATCGCCGACGACATTATGGAGAGCTTCGACAATCCCCGCTCCGAAGAGGTTTTCCGCCTGCTCGGCGCAATGGCAAAGGTCGGGCAGGTCATCTACCTCACCCATCACTGGCATCTCTGCGAGATCGCGCGGCATGTTGTTCCTGATGTGGCCATACACCAGCTGCCATGACCGGACGCAAAGACATCAACCCTGCCACGGATCCAATACGACAACGCCCGCGCCTTCGAAATCCCTGATATTACGCGTAACCACGGTCAGGCCGAGAACCAGGGCGGTTGCGGCAATCAGAGCATCCACTTCATTGCGCCGATCCGGAATATGCAGATGCGCGCAGCGTGTGGCGATCGCGTCATCGACCGGCAGGATACGGCCGGCGAATGCGGGCCGCACCTGATTTTCCAGCCATGCACGCAGGCGAGCCCCCTGCGCCGCATCTCGGCGCTGCACGCCGAGTATTCCCCGTTCCAGCTCCAGGATCGTGATGGCGGAGATGCATAAGCTCGCGGTATCTTGCGCCCCGGCCCATGCGACCACATTGGCATCTGCCTTGCCGTCTCCGACCTTTCGCAGTTCGGAAACAACATTGGTATCCAGCAAATATTTCAAGACAGATCGACCCCGCGTGGTGCGATCTCAACACGAGGCGGGTCGAAGTCGATATCTGACAAACCCGGCATGAAGAGAGCATCGACCAGGCTGCGGCGCTTGCCGGTGAGACGCTCGAATTCGTCATAAGTCATCAACACGTGGGATGGTTTGCCTCGATCCGTAATGATGACAGGACCATTTTGCGCCGCCTTCTTTGCCCTGCTCACGTCGTGATTGAGTTCGCGGCTGGAAAGGCTTGTCACATTCATAACGCATCTCCATGTAGGTACTTACCTACATATAGTATTCGAAGGATGCAAGGCAAGATCAGACAGCCTGCGCTTGGGCGTGTTGGCTTCCCAGGTAATCTCTGATCTAGTCTGGACACTCCGCCGGGCAGGCCAGCGCGGACTATGATATTCGAAACGAGCGAGAGCCGTATACTCATGACCACTCACCGCTTCATTCCGACGCGCTTTCACAATGTCATCGGCTCGCTTCCGCCTGCCCTGCATATCGCCGACGGCGATACCGTCGTCACCGAGACGATCGATGCCATCGGCTATGACAAGGACGGCATCCGACGGACATCCGGTCCGAACCCGATGAACGGCCCGATCTTCGTGGAGGGCGCCGAGCCCGGAGATGCGTTGAAGGTCGAGATCATCAGCATGGTTCCGACCAGGGGCACCGGCTTTACCCGGAGCATCGTCGCGGCCAATGTCATCGATCCCGAAACGGTTCGCGACCTGCCGCCGCGTAGCATGGCGATCTGGGCCATTGACCGCGAAGCGCTGACCGTCCGGCTGTCCGAGCCGGTCGCCGGCCTCGAAAAATTCGTTCTGCCGCTCGCCCCGATGATCGGCTGTTTCGGGGTGGCGCCCAGCCTCGGTCAGGCGATCTCGACGGCGACCAGCGGCGAATATGGCGGCAACATGGATTATCGCCTGTTCGGCCCCGGCACGACCGTTCGTTTTCCGGTATCGGCTCCCGGCGCGCTGTTCTTTCTCGGCGATTGCCATGCCGTGCAGGGCGATGGTGAGATCGTTGGCACCGGCGTCGAAACCACTTTCGAAGTCACGGTTCGGCTGACGGTGGAAAAGAAGGCCGGACTGGTCTGGCCACGCGGAGAAACCGCCGAAGACATCTTCACCATCGGCAATGCCAGGCCCCTCGATCAGGCGCTTCAGCATGCCACCAGCGAAATGCTGAATTGGCTGGCCTCGGATTACGGCCTCGACAGAACGGCGGCAAGCCATCTGCTGGGACAGGTGGTGCGTTATGATGTCGGCAATGTCTTCGATCCGGCCTATACAATGGCCTGCCGTGTCGCGAAGAAATGGCTGGTCCGCCGATCGTGACGAGCCGGCATCTGCTTCAGTCGTAGCGCGACAGAAAGCCGGAAACGGTCGCCAGGCAAAGCTGCTTTTCCTCGACATGCGGCATGTGGCTGGAATTTTCGAAGAGCACCCATTCGCAGCCGGGAACGCGTTCGAGGTAGGGCTTTACAACCAAGGGCGTCGCCTCGTCATATTTCCCCGAAATCAACAGCGTCGGCGCCTCGATGCGGTCGAGTCGGTCTTCGATCGTCCAGTCCTTCATCGTGCCGATGACGTGAAACTCGGTTGGGCCATTCATGTTGCGGTAGACGGTGTTGTCATCGTCCATGATCGCAAAGGTCCGCGCCACTTCCGGCGGCCACGGCACCACGCGACAGACATGGCGATCATAGAAGACGCGGGAGGCGGCGATGTAGTCCGTATCGGTGAGGCTTCCCGCCTTCTCATGTTTCAGCAGCGTGTCCTGTACCTCTTTCGGCAGTTCCTGCCTCAGCCGGTTCGCTTCCGAAACCCAGGTATGCATGTTGGCCGGCGAGTTGGCGATGATAAGCGCTTTCAGGCCTGGTGGCCGACGCACCGCATGTTCGGCGCCGAGCATGCCGCCCCAGGACTGGCCGAGAAGGGCATAACGATCCTGTATGCCGAGATGGGCAAGCAGCGCATCCAGCTCCTCAAGGAAGAGGCCGACCGTCCAGAAATCCGGGCCTTTCTCGGGTAGACGCGTGGAATTGCCGTTGCCGAGTTGGTCGTAATGAATGACAGGACGGCCATCGAGCTCAGTAATGCCCTTGAAGGAATCGACGTAATCATGTGTGCAGCCGGGCCCTCCATGGGCGACGACGAGCGGCAGTTTGCCGCTTTCCACCGAACCGGTCACGCGATACCAGGTGCGATATTCGCGAAAGGGCAGATAGGCTTCACTCGTTGCGATTTCGGCCACCGGCGTCTCCATCTCTTGGGCGTTTGGAGACCATAAAGCGGCGGCAGCGACGAAGGCAGCTATCACAACTTATAGGGTGGCCAGGAGCCGCTCTAAAGCACGTCGCGATCTTTCAGATTCGCTCGTCGTGCTTTAGGTCTGTGTTTTTACGCGTGTCGTTATCGCAAAGCCGCGCACACTTTTGCGCGACACGCTCTAGTTTCGGTCGCGCCCTTCGAGTAGGCGGTAGTGGGTGGCGCGCACGACGGCCTGGGTGCGGTTGCGGGCGCCGAGTTTCTTGGCCGCGGCATTGAGATGCATCACCACGGTCGGCACCGAGCGGCCGATGATGCGCGAGATTTCCTTGGCAGAATAGCCCTCCGCCGAATGGCGCAGGCATTCGCGTTCCCGCTCGGTCAGATGGATGGTACCGACGCTGCGCGCCTTCCTGTCGAAAAGCGAATAGGCCGTCTCGTGGAAGACATGGGCGAGCAGGTTGAAGTCGGCGATATAACGCAGCGCATGCCGTTCGAAGTCGCTGTCTTCGCCGAAGCGGATGCCGGTGACGGTCGCATAGTCGCCGCCCGGCATATGGACCGGCACGGTGACGCCCGTCGACATGTCGCGTTCGCGAAGATAGCGCGTCACCGGCGCGGTGTCATCGCTCATGAAGCGGTTGATCAGCGTGTCGGCATTCGTATCGTAGTTCCAGAAGAAGGGCGCGCTGCTGCGCAGCGCCACCTGCTGGACCGGGTCGATGCGGAAATAACCGCGGCCGAACCAATAATCGTGCATGTCCTCGGCGATGTTCCGGAGTTTCAGCAGCGAGGGTATCATGATCGCGCCGTCGAGATCGTAGGGCACGGGCGTATAGTCATAGATCAGGGCCTCGAAGCCCAACCGCTTCATCGCCTCGAAGGCCTGGTCGATCCGGCCGTCCAGCGTTTCATGCGCTGTAAACTGCCGTCTGATCGTCCCGATATCATCAAGCATGGGCAGTTCCCCGGTTCGCATGCGCCCTACCCTATCACTTCTTATAGCTGGCACGGGACGCGTTTTCCGGTAAAAATTTAACCATGCCCAAATATTGAGCAAGCGAATTCTTCTGCCGGAGCAATCAATGTGGCGTGAAATCCAGCCGGACGCCCGTTTCGAAATCGATGTCGATGGCTACCGCGTCGTCGCCTATAGCTTCGGGACCGGCGCCGAGACGGTTTTCTGCTTGAACGGCGGTCCCGGCCTGCCCTGCGATTACCTGCGCGAGGCGCATTCCTGCCTGATCGACAAGGGCTACCGTGTGGTCGCCTTCGACCAGCTCGGCACGGGCGCCTCCGATCGGCCGGACGATCTCTCGCTCTGGACGATCGGCCGTTATGTCGAGGAGGCCGAGACGGTGCGCAAGGCACTTGGGCTCGGCGAGGTTCACCTGCTCGGCCATTCCTGGGGCGGGTGGCTGGCGATCGATTATGCGCTGACCTATCCCGAGAACCTCAAGACACTGATCCTCGAAGATACCGTCGCCGACATGCCGCATCTGATCTCGGAACTGGAACGGCTGCGGGCGGCACTCGGTCCCGAGACTGTGTCGATGATGCAGAAGCATGAGGCTGAGGGCACCTACGATCATCCTGAATATCTCGCCGCCGTCACCATCCTCAACTACCGCCACGTCTGCCGCCTGGCCGAATGGCCGGCGCCGGTTCGCCGCTCGCTCGACGACTGGAACATGGCGCCCTACGCGACCATGCAGGGCCCGAACGAGTTTCTCTACATCGGCAACCTCAAGGACTGGAACCGCATCCCCGATCTGCCGCGGCTGACGCTGCCGGTGCTGATCACCGCAGGCGAGCATGACGAGCTGACGCCGGCCTGCGCGCTGAGAATGAAGCTCGCACTGCCGAATGCCGAACTCAAGGTATTTGCCAATGCCAGCCACATGCCGTTTTATGAAAACCCGCAGGACTATTATCCGGCGCTTCTCGATTTTCTATCCCGGCACAAGGCAGCTTGATGCAAATGAAAGCGGCTCCAACCCGACGAAGACAGAGGGGCGATCGCCGCCATGCATCGCTATAAATTCGTTCTGACGCGACCGCTGCAGTTCCTGCCCGTCATTTTCGGCATCAGTGTCATCACCTTCATTCTGGTTCGGCTGATCCCCGGCGATCCCGCACGCAATATCCTCGGCACGCGCGCGACGCCGGAGGCACTTGCCAGCATCCGCGCCCAATACGGTCTCGATCAGCCGATGTGGCTGCAATATGTCTATTTTCTCAAGAACCTCGCCAATGGCGAGATGGGCAAGTCGATCCTCTACAAGATCGACGTGCTGAAGTTGATTGCGACCCGCATCGAACCGACGCTCGCGCTCGTTGCCGCGAGCGTTGTGCTGTCTGTTCTGATTGCGGTGCCGATGGCGGCGATCGCCGCGCGCAACGCCGGCCGTGCGCCCGACCATGCGGTGCGCATCGTCTCGACCTTCGGCATCGGTTTTCCGCCCTTCTGGCTGGGGCTGATGCTGATCATCCTCTTCAGCGTCGAACTCGGTGTACTGCCGGTTTCCGGCTATGGCGCCACGCTCGGCGACAAGCTTGCGCATCTCGTGCTGCCGAGCCTGACGGTGGCGCTGTCGCTCTCGACCGTTCTGACGCGAAGCCTGCGTGCGGCAATGATCGAAGCGCTGAAGTCGGACGTCGCGACGGCGGCGCACGCTCGCGGCATGCCGGAAGGCATCGTCTTCTGGCGGCATGTGCTGCCGAATTCACTGGTGCCGACGATCAATCTGCTTGCCGTCAACATCGGCTGGCTGATCGGCGGCACGGTGGTGGTCGAGAGCGTCTTTGCGCTGCCCGGCATGGGGCAACTGCTTGTCAGGGCGATCTTTTCGCGCGACTACATGGTGGTTCAGGGCGTCGCCATGGTCTTTGCCTGCGCCACCGTGCTCATAAACTTCATCGCCGACATCGTCACGGTCGCCGTCGATCCGAGGGTGAAGCTATGAGCATCCAGGCGACCGCCCCCGCATCCCACGGCTGGCGCCGGTTCGTCGGCCGGCGGTTAATGTTTGCCGTCGGCGCCGGCATGCTGCTGTTTTTCCTCCTGCTGGCGATCGGCGCGCCCATCATCGCGCCCTACGATCCGATCACTCAGAATGCCGAGGTGCGCCTGCAGGCGCCGTCGCTGCTGCACCCCTTCGGCACCGACAATTTCGGCCGTGATATCCTTTCCCGCGTCATCTGGGGCGCGCGCCTTGATCTGCAGATGGCTCTCATCGGCGTCGCCTTCCCCTTCCTGATCGGTACGACGGTGGGTTCGATCGCAGGCTTTTACGGCGGTATCGTCGATGCGCTGTTCATGCGCCTCGTCGATATCATCCTCGCCTTCCCCTTCCTGGTGCTGATGCTGTCGATCATCGCGATCCTCGGTCCCGGCCTCGGCAGCTTCTATATCGCCATGTCGCTGGTCGGCTGGGTCTCCTATGCGCGGCTGATCCGGGCGCAGATGCTGGTGCTAAAAAGCAGCGATTACGCGGTCGCCGCCGTCAGCCTCGGCTTCAGCCGTCCGCGCATCATGTTCCGGCACCTGTTGCCGAACGCGATCGCTGGCTCGATCGTCTTTTCGATGTCGGATGCGACGCTGGTGCTGCTGAGCGGCGCCGCCGTCAGCTATCTCGGTCTCGGCGTCCAGCCGCCGATCGCCGAATGGGGCGTCATGGTCGCGGAGGGGCAGAGCTTCATCACCACGGCATGGTGGATCACGCTGTTTCCCGGCCTTTCCATCGTCTGCCTCGCCTTTGGCTTCAGCATGCTGGGCGATGCTCTCGGCGAGTTGCTGGGGGTGCATGAATGAGCGGCTCCGTGCTCTCCGTCCGCGATCTGACCGTGAGGGCGCATCTCGATTCCGGCACGCGCACGCTGCTCGACGCGGTCTCCCTCGATCTCGGCAGCGGAGAAATTCTCGGTCTCGTCGGTGAGAGCGGTTCGGGAAAGAGCCTGTTCTGCCGCTCGCTGGTGCGGCTGCTGCCCTCCTCACTGCTGAAGATCGAGAGCGGTTCCGTGCTGCTCGAAGGGAGGGATCTGACGCGGATCGACGACAGGGAAATGCTGCAAGTGCGCGGCGGCGAGATCGGCATGATCTTCCAGAACCCGACGAGCCACCTCGATCCGGTCATGCGGATCGGCGACCAGGTCGCCGAGGGCATTCGCTACCACCAGGGCCTCAGCGCCCGCGAGGCCCGCGCCGCGGCGGTGGAAATTCTGTCGCAGGTCGGTTTTCCCGATCCCGCCCGCCAGTACGACAGCTATCCGTATGAATTTTCCGGCGGCATGCGCCAGCGGGCGATGATCGGCGTTGCGCTGTCCTGCAATCCGAAGATCCTGATCGCCGACGAGCCGACGACGGCGCTCGACGTGACCATCCAGGCGCAGATCCTGCGGCTGTTGATCGACATTCGCGACCGGCGCGGCCTGTCGATCATTCTCATTACCCATGACCTCGGCATCGTCGCCCAGACCTGCGACCGCATTGCCGTGATGCGCGGAGGCAAGCTTATTGAAGCGGGGCCGAAGCGTGCGATCTTGGCGCGGCCGCAGCATCCCTATACGGTCAGCCTGATCGACAGCCACCCTTCAATTTCAGGCGAGCAGCCCGCGCCGCCATCCGTTCATGGGGACGCAGGCAGATCGGCCAGGCCGCTACTGGAGGTCGACGATCTGCATGTGCGCTTCAGGGGCGGCGGCCTGTTCAAGGGCGGTGCCAAGACGATCAGTGCCGTCTCCGGCGTCAGCCTGAGGATCATGCCGGGCGAAACCGTCGGCATCGTCGGCGAATCCGGCAGCGGCAAGAGTACGCTTGCCCGCGCCGTGCTCGGGCTGACGCCGCTCTCCGCCGGCCACGTTACCTTCGACGGTGTCGACCTGGCGCAGCAGAGGAAGGCGGGCCTGGCAAAGCTCAGGCGCGAAACGGCGATGGTGTTCCAGGATCCCTACAATGCGCTCAACCCGCGGCTGACGATCGGGCAGATGCTGGCGGAGGTGTTGAAGGTCCAGGGCAAGGTCGCTAGGGCCGAGATCCCGGCGCGCATCGGCGAACTGCTCGATCTCGTCGGCCTCGAGCGCGAATTCGCCGACCGCAAGCCGCGCAGCATGAGCGGCGGCCAGTGCCAGCGTGCAGGCATTGCTCGCGCGCTCGCCGTCGATCCGAAGTTGATCATCGCCGACGAATGCGTGGCGGCACTCGATGTCACCATCCAGGCGCAGATCATCGAGCTTTTCCGGCAGCTCACCGCGAAGATGAACCTGACGCTGATGTTCATCGCCCATGATCTCGCGATCGTTCGCAATCTCTGCGAACGCGTGGTCGTCATGTATCGCGGCGAGATCATAGAGGAAGGCGGCTCGGAAGAGGTCTTCGCCCGGCCGAAGCACGCCTATACCGCGGCGCTGATCGCAGCGATCCCCGATATCGATCCCGACAAGCCGCTGCTGCAGGGCGCCGGCCGCAGCCACGATCCGCAAACCACATCAAGCAAGCGCATGCCATAACAACGAAGGGAACGAACTCATGACGAATAACTGGAAATCGATCGGGCTTGCCGCCCTGCTCGCCGGGCTGACGCTCGGCGCAAGTTATGCCGAGGCCGCCGGCGTGCTCACTATCGGCCGCCGCGAAGATTCGACGACATTCGATCCGATCAAGACCGCACAGAACATCGACAACTGGGTGTTTTCCAACGTCTACGACGTGCTGATCCGCGTCGACAAGACGGGCACCAAGCTGGAACCGGGGCTTGCCGAAAGCTGGACGATCTCGGATGACGGACTGACCTACACCCTCAAGATCCGTGAAGCGAAATTCTCCGACGGTTCGCCGCTGACGGCGGAGGATTCGGCCTTCAGTCTGTTGCGCATCCGCGACGATGCCGCCTCCCTCTGGAGCGATTCCTACAAGGTGATCGACACGGCAGTGGCGACCGATCCGCACACGCTGACGATCAAGCTCAAGAACCCGTCCGCGCCGTTCCTGTCGACGCTGGCGCTGCCGAACGCGTCGGTCATCTCGAAGAGAGGCATGGAATCTCTGGGCGCAGATGCCTATGCGGAAAAGCCGATCGCATCCGGTGCCTTCGTGATCGACGAATGGCGGCGCGGTGACCGCGTCATCCTCAAAAAGAACCCGAATTTCTGGGAAGCCGACCGCGTCAAACTCGACGGCGTCGAATGGATCTCGGTGCCCGACGACAATACGCGAATGCTGAACGTTCAGGCCGGCGAACTGGATGCGGCGATTTTCGTTCCCTTCTCCCGCGTCGAGGAACTGAAGAAGGACCCAAATCTCAATGTCGGCATCGACGCTTCGACCCGCGAGGACCATCTGCTGATCAATCACGCGCATGGCGCGCTCGGCAAGAAGGAGGTCCGCCAGGCGCTGGATCTTGCCATCGACAGGAAGGCAATCGTCGATACCGTCACCTTCGGCCAGGGCACTGTGGCCAATTCCTACATTCCAAAGGGCGCACTCTATTATTACGCCGACAATCTGCAGCGGCCCTATGATCCCGCGAAGGCCAAGGAAATGCTGGCGGCTGCCGGCGCATCCGACCTGACGCTGAATTACGTGGTTCGCGCCGGCGACGAGGTGGACGAGCAGACGGCCGTCTTGGTCCAGCAGCAGCTGCAGAAGGCCGGCATCACCGCCAATCTGCAGAAGGTTGATCCGAGCCAGGAATGGGATATGCTGGTTGCCGGCGACTATGACATCTCGGTCAACTACTGGACGAACGACATCCTCGATCCGGACCAGAAGACCACCTTCGTCCTCGGCCACGATTCCAACAACAACTATTTGACCAACTACAAGAACGAGGCGGTGAAGGAGCTGGTCGCGAAAGCCCGTCTCGAGCTCGAGCCCAAGAAGCGTGAAGGCATGTATGTCGATCTGCAGAAGATGGCCAAGGACGACGTCAACTGGATCGACCTCTATTACAGCCCCTACATCAACGTCTCGCGCAAGAATATCGAGAATTTCTACCAGAACCCGCTCGGCCGCTTCTTCCTGGAGGATACGGTCAAGAACTGAGTTCGGGCAGCATGCAAATGCTCCGTCGCCGTAAGGCGGCGGAGCTTCATCTTTGCTGCGACACCTGGCCGGGGCGAGCTTACTCGGCGGCCGCCGCGAGCTTGTCCTGCGTCCTGGTGTCGAAGTCGCTGGCGTCGTGGCGTTCATGCAACTGGCCCGACGGTTCGCCGGAAGTCCGGTTGACCATGCGTCCGCGCTGCACGGCCGGGCGACTGAAGATCGCATCGGCCCAGCGCTGGACGTTCTTATAATCCTCGACCTGCAGGAATTCGGCCGCGCCGTAGGTCCAGCCCTTCACCAGCCCGCCATACCACGGCCAGACGGCAATATCGGCGATCGTATATTCGCTGCCGGCCAGATACTCGCTTTCGGCGAGACGGCGATCGAGCACGTCGAGCTGACGCTTCACCTCCATGGCGAAGCGGTCGATCGCATATTCGATCTTCATCGGCGCATAGGCGTAGAAGTGGCCGAAGCCGCCGCCGAGATAGGGCGCGCTTCCCATCTGCCAGAACAGCCACGACAGGCATTCGGCGCGGGCGGCCGGCTCGGTCGGCAGGAAGGCGCCGAACTTTTCGGCGAGATAGGTGAGGATGGCGCCGGATTCGAAGACGCGGATCGGCTTTTCGCCGCTGCGGTCCATCAGCGCCGGGATTTTCGAGTTGGGATTGATCTTGACGAAATCGCTTCCGAACTGGTCGCCATCGCCGATCCGGATCAGCCAGGCGTCGTATTCCGCACCGCTATGGCCAAGGGCCAGCAGCTCCTCGAGCATGATCGTGACCTTCTGTCCGTTCGGCGTTCCGAGCGAATAGAGCTGCAGCGGATGACGGCCGATCGGAAGCTCCTTCTCATGTGTCGGTCCTGCTATCGGGCGATTGATGTTGGCGAACTGGCCGCCATTCGCCTTGTTCCAGGTCCAGACTTTCGGGGGGGTATAGTCGGGAGAACCGCTCATCTTTCAAAACTCCTGGGATTGGTCGGACGGAGTGCGGCGCAGGTTGGGTTGCCGCATTTTTCCTGACATAGCAGAGGCGAAGAGCTCTTGTCACAGGTGTTGGCGCGGTTTCACGCAATCGTCAGCGCCTTGGCAAAGTTCATGATACCCCTCTCGGACGCAGCGTTCAGGCTGCGCCTTCGCCTTCATGATTGACTGCCGTCCTGGTGCCGGAGGAGAAGATGATCAGGGCAAAGAGCGGTTCGGTTCCGAGGGCGCGCGCCCAATGACGGACATTGCGGGGGATGCGGATGGCGTCGCCAGCTTTCAGCCGATAAAGGACATCGCCGAGCTTATGTTCGCAACTGCCGGAAACGACATAGAGGATCTCCTCACAGTCGGGATGTGAGTGCAGCTGGTTGCGCTCGCCGGGATTGATGCGGCAGGTGCCGAAGGTCATCTCGGCGCCGGGCGTACTGTCGCCAGTGATTTTCCAGTTGAGCTCGCCCCAGGAGGTCGGCATGAATTCGCCGCCGGCTTTCCGGAAAATGACTTCGCTGTCGGTCAAGGCTGTCCCTCCCCTATCAGAGATTGGTGGTGACGCCGGCATCCGTGCGTCTGTAGAATTCGAAGAGCTTCATGATCTCGCGGGCGATTTCGAGCGTGCCCCTCGTGATCGGCGTACCCGCAAGGATCGCGTCGGTCAGGTGCAGGATTTCGGGCACATATCCGAGATAGAAGAGGTTGTTGTTGTAGAGCTGGCCGAGCGAATGTTCGGGCTCGTAGAGGAGCGCGGCATTCTCGTCCGGCTGGATGAAGCTTGCGGCGCGGCCGTAGGACGGCAGCTCCGCCTTGCGGAAATAGGTCAGCCGGCTGCCGTTTTCGACGATGGCGTTGGCGCCCTCGCCGATGATCTCGACCCGCTCGAAGATGCTGCCGCCGGATTGGCCGGCGGTAAGATGCAGCGTGCCGATCGCGCCGGAGCGGAAGCGCAGGCTGGTGACGCTCGCGCCCGTCAGCGGCTCCCATTCATAGCCCGCGCGCTCGATCTCCCCGCCGAGGAAATTGAGGATCGCCCCCGGATGATAGATGTGGTCGAGGAAGCTCTGCATCTTGACGAGATCGGCGCGCTCTTCCGGCTTCGGCAGGCTCTGGGGATAACGGACGTTGATCGAGGTCAGCCTGCCGAAACCGGGGGAACCGATCAAATCCCTAAGTTTCTCGATCGTGGGGAAAAAGGTCTTCTTGAGTCCGGTCATCACCATACGGCCGGCCGCCGCACTTGCCGCGTGCAGCCGTTCGATGTCCTCGATGCTTGCTGCCGTCGGTTTCTCCATCCAGACATGGGCGCCTGCTGCAAGCGCGTCGAGCGCCAGATCGGTCGCCTGCACCCGGCCATCGGGATGATAGGCGGTGACGAGAAAGACCAGTTCCGGCTTTTCCAGTTCCAGCATCTCGCGGTGATCGGTATAGGCTTTGCCGGCGCCGAAGAGCTTGGCGAATATCTCGGCGCGGCCGAGATCGAGATCGCAGATACCGGCGAGTTCGACCGGCGCATAACGCAGCGCCGGATAGACGTTGCGATAGGCATGGCCGCCGGCGCCGATGAAGCAGGCCTTGATGCGGTGATCGAATTCGAAATTGTAGCGGATTTCCCGCTGGACATGATGCGACATGGTCAGCCCTTGATTGCTCCCTGCGTCAGCCCTTCGGTGAAGCGGCGCTGCATCAGGATGTAGAGAAGAATGATCGGCAGGAACGAAATGACGGTGCCCGAAAAGACCAGGCGGTAGTCGGAGGCGTAGGTGCTGGCGAAACGGACCAGCCCGAGCGGCAGTGTCTGGACCTCGGGGCTGATCAGCACGATCAGCGGCAGGAAGAAGTCGTTCCAGGTGGAGAGCGCGCTGATGATGACGAGCGCCTGCACCGCCGGCGTCGAGATCGGCAGGAAAACCTTGGTGAGGATCTGGAGATGCGAGGCGCCGTCGATCTTGGCGGCCTCGATCAGGTCATCCGGCACGCCGATGAAGAAACTCCGCATCAGGAATAGGCCGAAGGGAATGCCGTTGCTCACCTGCACCAGCACGATTCCAGCAAGTGTGTTGACAAGGTTGAGCCCGAAGAGCACCTGATAGAGCGGAATGACGATCGCCTGGACCGGCACGGTGAGGCCGAGGATGAAGGCGTAGAACAGCCATTCCCGGCCGGGAAAGCGGATCTTGGCGAGTGCGTAGCCGGCAGGCGCGCATGTCAGCAGCGACAGGATGACGACGCCGACGAGATTGATGAGGCTGTTGCCGACGAGATCGCCGAATCCGCCGATCTGCCAGGCATCCAGATAATTCCGCCACATCAGGTCGGCGGGCCAGGTGAAGGGATCGGCCCGGCCGATTTCGGCCTCGGTCTTGAAACTCGAGACCAGCAGCCAGATGAAGGGGGCGAGGATCAGGATTAGAACTGGGGTCAGCGCCAGCGCCACCGGCCATTCGCGATTGCGCACACTCATTGGGACTGCCTCGCGCGCCAGCGGTTGAAGACGATGGTGATGGCAATGGCCAGGAGGCTGAGCAGGATGCAGAGGACCGCTGCCAGTCCGTGATCCTGGGATTGGAAGGCGAGCCGGTAAATATAGGTGGTGATCAGTTCGCTCTGGTAGAAGGGGCCGCCATTGGTCATGACGAAGACCGTGGCGAAGCCCTTCAGGCCGTTGATCATCGCCAGAGAGACGACGAAGGTCATCACCTCGCGAAGCCCCGGCAGCGTCACATGGATCAACTGCTGGAAGGCGTTGGCGCCGTCCACCTCAGCCGCGTCGTAGAGCGAGCGGTCGATATTCTGCAGGCCGGCGATGAAGAGCAGCATGTAGAGGCCGAAGCCCTGCCACGAGCTCGCGACATTGACGGAAAACAGCACCAGGGCCGGATCGGAAAGCCAGCCTTGCGTGAAGGCACCAAGCCCGATCCGCGTCAGGGCCGTGTTCAGGAGGCCGAAAAAGGGATCGTAGATATTGGCCCAGATGACGCCGACGACGGCCAGCGACACCAGATGCGGCAGGAAGAAGGCGGTGCGGAAGAAGACCTGGGTGAAACGCAGCCTGCTGACGGCGAGGGCCAGCAGAAGGCCGAGCCCGCCTGCCATCACCACATGGTAGGCGAGCCAGACGAAGGTATGGACGAGGCTCTTCCAGACGATCGGATCATGCGCCGCCTTCGCATAATTGCCGAAGCCGACGAAGCTCGCGGAGGTGTTGAAACCGGCCGAGCTGTTGAAACTCAGCCAGAAAGTCGCGGCGATCGGCAGCAGGGTGAAGACGGCGTAAAGCGCGAGCGCCGGCGCCATCAGCCAGAATGCGGTGCCGGCATCCCGATCGGCTGAGCCGGACCCGGCCGCCCGGGGTTTGGACATATGGGCGAATGTTCCGCCCGTATGTCCTGCCGCGGCAGGGGTAGTGCTGAGAGAAGCCACGACCTTGCTGCCTGATGTTTCGGGGATGGCCACTATTTCGCCTCTGCCATCTTCGCCTGGATCTGCTTCATGCCGTCTTCACCGCCGATCTGGCCGGAGATCAGGCCCTGGATGACCTGGAAATAGGTGTCGAGCACCGGCCCGGGCAGATAGACGCTCGGATTATAGCCGACGCCTCCGGCCGCGGCCGCGAAGATCTCCTTCAGGACAGGGGTCGGCGGTTCGAGGCCCGGGATTTCGCGCGGATAAATCATCGTGCTTGCCGGATCCTGCGCACGCTTCTTCATCACGGCATCCGACAGCATGAAGTCGATCCATTTCATCGCGAGTTCCGGTTGCTTGGAGTTGACAGGCACCAGCCAGCTCCAGCCGACGCCGCCGGTCGGCATGGCCGCGCCCTTGATGTCGGAGGGCATCGGCGCATAACCGGCATTCTTGAGGTCATAACCGGCCTTGCGGGCATTGGCGGTGAACCAGGGGCCGGCAACGAACATGGCGGCGCGCTTGTTGAACCAGAGCCGCGAGGCGCCGTCGAGATCGAGGCCGGCCATTTCCTTCTTGATGTCGCCTGCCTCGACCAGCTTCTGCAGCCGGATGGCGCCGGCGGCGACCGAGGGATCGTCCCAGGCAATTTCGCGACGCAGCGCCTTGCCGATCACCTCCTTACCGCTCGCCGACTGCAGCAGGCTGCCGAAGAGATGACCGGCGCTGCCCGTCGTGCGCGGGCCGATGGCGATCGGCTGCAAGCCGGTCTCCTCGATCGATTTCATCAGCGCTTCGAATTCGCTCCAGGTGGCTGGGATCTTCCAGCCGGCCTGCGCGAAAATGTCCTTGTGGTACCAGATGCCCAGCGCATCGAGCCCATCGGGAACCTCATAGATCTCGCCGGCGAACTGGCCCTTCAGCTCGGTGTAGAGCCAGGGATAGATCTTGTCTTTCCAGCCGCGCTTTTCATATTGCTCGGTGAGCGGCATCACCTGCTTGGCGTTCTTGACGACGCTGATGCGGCCGATGCCGGAGTTGGTGAGGATCACGTCCGGTCCGGCATCCGACTGGATCGCCGCCTGCACCGCGCCGTTGCTGATCGTGCCGGTCGGCGGCATGAATTCGACGGTCACACCGGGATTGGCTTTTTCGAAATCGGCCTTGATGCCGTTCCAGAGCTGCGCGACCAGCGGCTCGGTGATCTGCTCGGGCCCCCACATCTTCAGGGCTTCGGCATGTGCCGCCAGCGAGCTTGCGGCGATCATCGCCGCAAGTGCGGTGCTGCGGGCAAGAAATTTCAGCATTGTTCCCTCCTCCGGACCGCTCCTCGGCCCATGTTTTTCGGTTGCTGAAGGAGACCTCCCTCTCCTTCATGTCCTTCGGCTAACCCTTCTGAAAGCGCGCCATGACGGCCTGCTGGACATCGCTGATATGCGCGTGCATCAGCGCTTTGGCGCGGGCAATGTCGCGCGCCCTGAAAGCCTGCAGGATCTGATCGCGCTCCTCGGCCGCCCTTTCGGCCAGATCGCGGCTCTCATTGGCGATCGAGCGGCAGATCTGAATCTGCAGTGCGAGCCGCGCCAGCGTTTCGATCAGCGGCGCGCTCCCCGAAAGCTCGGCAATGGTCTCGTGGAATTCCTTGTCGCGAATGCCGTAGGTTTCCATGTCGCCGCGGCGCAATGCGGCCACTGCTTCATCCAGGATACGCTCGAAGTTTGCGATATGCCGGTCGCTCATCTCCGGAACGGCGAGCTCGACGGCAAAGCATTCGAGCGTCTTGCGCAAATTATAGAGGTCGTCGATCTCTTTCGGCGTGAAGCTGCGCACGAAAAAACCGCGATAGGGCTTGATCTCGATCAGCCCTTCCTTGGCGAGCGTGCCGATCGCCTCCCGGAATGGCGTGCGACTGACCTGCAGCCGTTCCGTCAGTTCTTTTTCGTCGATTGAGACGCCGCTCGGCAGCTCGCCCGAGACGATCAGGCGAACGATTTCCTCGTAGATCCGCTCGCGAAGGGTGAGGTGGCGCGGTGCGTTCATGGTTTCCATTTCCGTCTGGCGTTGATAATTTAAGTATGCAATATGCGAAATAATATACAATATGAAAAATACAAAAACAGGAATTTTATCGAAAGCTCACAGAGAAGTTTGAAAAGAGGAGGAAAAACAATGGGAACGGTCTATATCGTCGGCACCTGTGACACCAAGAGCGCGGAACTGAATTACGCCAGGGAGGTGGTTCTGTTGGCCGGCGCCGATGCCATCCTGGTCGATGTCGGAACGCTCGGGGATAGCGCCGGCGCCGATATCCGGGCGCGGGAAGTGGCCGAATTTCATCCCGAGGGCGCGGCGGCCGTGCTGGGGCAGGCCGATCGGGGAACGGCGGTTTCGGCCATGGCCAGGGCGCTGACGGCATTCCTGACATCACGCAGCGACATCGGTGCCGTTCTCGGTCTCGGCGGTACCGGCAATACCGCGCTCGTCACGGAAGCGATGCGCGCACTTCCCATCGGCCTGCCGAAACTGATGGTCTCGACGGTCGCCTCGGGCAACGTCGCGCCCTATGTCGGGCCGAACGATCTGACCATGATGTATTCGGTCGTCGACGTCGCGGGCCTCAATGCGATCTCGCGCAAGGTGATCGGCAATGCGGCGAACGCGGCGGCCGGCATGGCCGGCAACGCCATTCCCACCTCGAGCGATGATCGGCCGGGTATCGGCATGACCATGTTCGGCGTCACCACGCCTTGCGTCACGCAGATCCGTGAGATGCTCGGCAAGACGCATGAAATCTACGTCTTCCATGCGACCGGCGTCGGCGGCCAGTCGATGGAGAAACTTGCCGATTCCGGCCTGCTGCAGGGCGTGATCGACGTGACGACGACCGAGGTTCCCGATCTCCTCGTCGGCGGCGTCTTTCCGGCGACCATGGATCGCTTCGGCGCGATCATCCGCACCGGCCTGCCCTATGTCGGCTCGGTCGGCGCCGTCGATATGGTGAATTTCGGCGCGCGGGAAACCGTGCCGGCGCCTTTCCGCGACCGCAGGCTACATGTCCACAATGCCCAGGTGACGCTGATGCGCACCACGCCGGAGGAAAACGGCAGGATCGGCGCCTTCATCGTCGAGCGGCTGAACCGGATGCAGGGTCCGGTCCGTTTCCTGCTGCCGCTCCAGGGCGTTTCGGCCATCGACGCCGCCGGTCAGCCGTTCCACGACGCCCAAGCAGACGCGGCGCTGTTTGCCGCCATCCGCGACGGCTGGCGCGATGCGGAAAACAGGCGCCTTGTCGAGATAGACGCCCATATCAACAGCCCGGAATTCGCCGCGGCACTCGTTGCCAACTTCCATGACATCCATGCCTCAAGGAGGGAATTTTGACCCGTATCGACAGAAACGACATTCTGAACAGGCTTCGCCGCAAGATCGCCGAGGGCCGGCCGATCGTCGGCGGCGGCGCCGGCACCGGCCTCTCCGCCAAGAGCGAGGAAGCCGGCGGCATCGACCTGATCGTGATCTATAATTCCGGGCGTTACCGCATGGCCGGGCGCGGCTCGCTGGCCGGCCTGCTCGCCTATGGCAATGCCAATGAGATCGTCAAGGAGATGGGCCGCGAGGTCCTGCCGGTCGTGCGCCACACACCGGTGCTTGCCGGAGTCAACGGCACCGATCCCTTCATGCTGCCTGATCACTTCCTCGACGAACTGAAGGCAATGGGCTTTGCCGGCATCCAGAACTTTCCCACCGTAGGGCTGATCGACGGCACCTTCCGCGCCAATCTCGAAGAAACCGGCATGGGCTTCGATCTCGAGATCGATATCATCGCCCGCGCACACGCCAAGGACATGCTGACGACGCCCTATGTCTTCAGTGCCGAGGACGCCATGGCCATGACCAGGGCCGGCGCCGATATCGTCGTCTGCCATCTCGGCCTGACCACCGGCGGCGCGATCGGCGCCGAAACGGCGCTGACGCTCGACGGATGCGTGGAGAAGATCAACGCCTGGACGGATGCCGCCAAATCCGTGCGCGACGACGTCATCGTGCTCTGCCACGGCGGTCCGATCGCCATGCCGGCGGATGCCGCATACGTGCTCGCCCGCTGCAAGGGATGCAACGGCTTCTACGGCGCAAGTTCGATGGAGCGGTTGCCGACCGAAGTTGCGATCCGGGCACAGGTCGAGGATTTCGCAAGGATTTAGGCGCGACTTGGACCGGCCGTACGCCAGCTGCCGGCGTCCCCCGATGTGGGGCGCCGGCCGCGACGAAAAGCTATGGCATGACCATCGCACCGGCGGTTTCCGGGGAGCCAAGGATCTCGTCCAACTGCCTGACCAGCACGCGGCTGCCCTTGACGTCGTCGGCCAGCCTGGAGAAAACATCAGCCATGCCGCGAAAAATCTCCGCTGCCGGATCGTCCTTTCCCAGGAAGTCGGCGATCTCCTGCATTTCGGCGACCCAACGATAGGCTTTCAGATACATGTCGGGAATGGATTTCGACAGTTTGCGGTCGACGTCGGGAAGGCTTTCGGCGAGTTCGGCCTTCAGGCTTTCGGCAGCGCCAGAGCGGGATGCGGCCAGCAGCATTGCGGCGCCGAGGCCAATAAAGCCCTTGTTGATGCCGGCATAACACATCTTCAGCGCCGAAGCCGCGCCGAGCGGGCCGTCGAGCCTGCGGATATTCAAGCCGTAATTCTCAAGCGGCCTGCTTCGCTCCGCGCTATCGCCGCTGATATAGATGGCCGGCCCCGATTTGCCGGGAACCGGCGGCCCGCCGATGATGGCGCCGTCGAGAACGTCAACCCGGCTGCCATCGAACCGCGCCGCCAGCGCCTGCATGGTTTTCGGCGCGATCGCATTGAGGTCGATAAAGGGCGGCGGCGCCGGCATCCCCGACGATATCTCCGCGACCAATTCGGCGACACCGATCGCTTCGGCCGGCGGAACGATCGACAGGATCAGCTCGGCCTGCCCCAGCGCCCAGTGTTCGACAGGCACCATGCCGGCTGACTTGGCGCGCGCAATCGTCTGATCGCTTCTACCGTCGAGATGGGTCAGCACCGTGGCGCCATGGTCGATCAGCCGTCTGGCGACAGCACTTCCCATTGCGCCCGCTCCGATGATTGCGAAATTCGGCATGTGAAACCTCTTTGGTGTGACGACGAAATTGCATCAGAGCTATGGCCGATCGGACCGCCGTCAACTGCGACAAGGCGGCAGGATGCTCGTGTTGAAGCGGGGCGACGGTTTTCCGCGCACGCCGCCGTTTCACTGACGGGCGGCATTCCGACTTGATTTTGGTCAAAGCAGGCGTCGTCGATCAAGGTAAGATCACAGCAATGGCTGGCATTCGAGGATATTGATTCAATGTATCGCACGATCATCTGCGGCATCGGCATGGGTTCGAGGCGGACGGCAAACCGTCTGCTGCGCCGGGCTGCGGCACTTGTGGACGAAGGCGGAACCATCCTCGTGATGCATGTCATCGAGAATGTCCCGCAGCGTCGTCTGACCGGTATTCCCGAGGAAACTGAAACGGCCGCCATCGTCGATGCCGAAAGGAAGCTTGTGTCGCTCTGCAAGGAGTTGGGAATCCCTGTGATGATCGAGGTTCGCATCGGCGTTGCCGCCTCCCTGCTGGTGTCGGTCGCAAGGGAGAGAGCGGCCGATCTCATTCTGTTGTCATCCCACGTGCCCGATATCACCGACTACGTCTTCTCCTCGATCGTCGAGAAGGTCGTGCGTCATGCGGGATGCTCGGTTCTGGTCGATGGGCGTTCAGACGACGCGCATGAGGGCTCCGCATCCCAAACCGAAGACGCCGCTCTGCTCTGAGCTCTGGCAACTTCCCGCCGATCATACGACCGCCGGCTTGAAGTGCCCCGTGGGTTGCCTCTCCCCGGCGGCGGCCCGGCAACCTATATCAGTGCCAAGCCAACCAGCAGCATGGACTGCCCGACCGGAGATATGCATGAGCCAGGATCCCTATGAGCTTCTGGGCGTGAAGCGGGATGCGACGCAGAAGGATATTCAGAGCGCGTTCCGCAAGCTCGCCAAGAAGCTTCACCCCGACCTTAACCCCGGCGATAAAAAGGCGGAGGATCGATTCAAAGATATTTCGACCGCTTACGAGATTTTGAGCGACGAACAGAAGCGGCGACGTTTTGACCGCGGCGAGATCGATATGACGGGCGCCGAGCGGGCGCAGCGCAGCTATTACCGCGACTATGCCTCGGCGAGCGGTGCCAACGATCCCTACCGCAACAATTCCGGCTTTGCCGACTTCGCCGACATCGACAATACCTTTGCCGATTTCTTTTCGCGTCGCGCAGGCGGCGGCAGGACGCGCAGCCAAGGCCAGGATCGGCGTTTTTCCATGGAGGTCGATTTTCTCGAGGCCGTCAACGGCACCAGGACCGAGATCAAGCTGCCGGATGGGCCGCAGCTCGATGTGCAGATCCCGCCTGGAACCCGCGACGGCCAGACCTTGCGGCTGCGTGGCAAGGGTGAGCCGGGCCTTGGAGGCGGGCCGCCGGGCGATGCCCTTATCGAAATCCGGGTGAGGCCTCACCGCTTCTTCACGCGCGAGGGCGACGACATCCGCCTGGAACTGCCGATCTCGCTTGGCGAGGCGGTGCTCGGCGGCAAGGTCCGCGTGCCGACACCGTCGGGACCTGTCAACGTGACGCTGCCTCCGCACTCGAATACGGGCAAGGTCCTGCGGCTCAGGGGCAAGGGCGTTCCAAAACGCGGCGGCGGACACGGCGACGTCTATGTCTCCCTGAAGATCGTGCTGCCCGATAAATCAGACGAACGGCTGACCTCCCTGGTGAAGGAATGGGCGGCGGCAAATCCATACGATCCGAGGAAGAATATGGAGGCCTGATCATGGATGATCATGAGTTCCGTCTTTGCCTGAAAATCGATGTCGTCCAGCTCGACTTCTGGGTCGAACGGGGCTGGCTGATCCCGGAGATGTCAGGCGAAGGGCGGCAGTTTCGCGAGGCCGATGTCGCCCGCGGCCGGCTCATCCTCGATCTCATGGGCAATATGGGCGTCAACGAAGCCGGCGTCGATGTCGTCATGAATCTGATCGACCAGCTTCACGGAATCAGGGGAACGATGGGCAAGCTGGTGACGGCCATCGGCCGGCAGGACCGGCAGGTTCAGCAGCGGCTCATCGAGAGCCTCGAGGATATCGACCGCTTTTGAGGAACCGGCCGAATGCGGCGGATATCCTCACATTGCGAACCAGTAGCGGACGATGTGGAAGAACAGCGGTGCGGCGAAAGTGATGGAATCCAGCCGGTCGAGCACGCCGCCATGGCCTTCGATCACATAGCCCCAGTCCTTGGCGTTGAGATCGCGCTTGATCGCCGAGAGCACGAAGCCACCGAAGAAGCCGGCGACGACGATAACAGTGCTGACGGCTGCCGCCTGAAGGGGTGAGAAAGGCGTCAGCCGGTAGAGCAGCGTTCCCACCAGGATCGCCGAGGCGCCGCCGCCGATCAGGCCCTCGAGCGTCTTCGACGGGCTGATGTTCGGGGAGAAACGATGTTTTCCCAGAAGCTTGCCCCAGACATACTGGAAGACGTCGCTGAGCTGCACGACGATAACGAGATAGACGAGAAGAAGCGCCGGCGGCGTGCCGGTCTCAAGCATTAGGAGCGCGGGCGCATGGCTGATCGAATAGACCGTCAGCATCAAGCCCCATTGCACCCTGGCGGTCCGCGCCAGGAATTCCTTGACGTCGCCGGTGAGCGTCGCCACCGCCGGCAGGATCAGGAAGGCATAGACGGGAATGAAGATCGCAAAGAGGCCGTACCATAACGTTCCGAGCAGCACATAGTGCAGCGGCAGGACGACGAAGAAGGACAGGAACAGCGCCAGGTGATCGCCGCGCCGTGACGGCGTCAGCGTCCAGAATTCGCGTAGCGCCATGAAGGACAGGAACGCGAACAGGATGACCACCGCCGTATCGCCGAGCAGGATCGCGCCGCCGAACACCGCGACCATGATCCACCAGGAACGGATGCGGGCGTTGAGGTTCTGGACGGTGGCGACGGAGCCGGGCTCGGTCGCGCGCCGCTGCAAGATGAAGCCGATGGCGGATGCGACGGCGAGCAGGCCGAGGATCGCGGCAAGGACGATGGAGAAAAGGCTGGTCATGCGGTGCGCCCTCCATCTGCCAGCTCGATGATCGCGGCGCGGGCCCGCGCCAGGAATGCGTCCTTGCCTTCGCCGGGTTCGACACGCAGCGGCTTGCCGAAGCGCGCCGTGCAGGTGATCGGCACGATCAATATGCTTCCCTTCGGCAGGATGCGCTGCAGATTGTCGAGATGGATCGGTACGAGATCGACATCGGGGAAGCGGCAGGCAAGGCGATAGATGCCGCTGCGGAACGGAGCGATCTCCTCGGTGGCGCTTCTCGTCCCCTCGGGAAATATCAGGATCGAACGCCCTTCCTCGAGCAGGCGCTCGAGCGGCTCCAGCGGGTTGCTGTCCGGCAGAGGCTTGCGGTCTATCAGGACGGCGCGCAGGCCTTTCTCCGCGATGAAACGGCGGAGAGCGCTGGTTCCCCAATAGTCGCGCGCCGCAACCGGATGGGTCAGCCGTCGCACCTGATACGGCAGGGCGGCCATGACGGCGACCGTATCGACATGGCTGTTGTGATTGGCGAAATAGATGCGGCGGCGCGTGTCGGGCGTGCAGCCCCGCCATTCGCTTCGGGCGCCGACCAAGATACGGACGAACAACACAAGGAGGCGACGGACAAGCGCGGTCATAGTCTCTCCAGCGAATGGGAAAGCGTTATCGTACGGGTGATGCAGGTGACGAGGCTGCCGACCGCGATGATGGAGGGGGCGATCGGATGTGAGATGAACAGGATGGGCGCCGCGCCGATGCCGGCAAGCAGGATCGAGAGAAGCGAAATGCTGTTCAGCGTGACGCCGGTGCGCGCTAGCCACGCACTTAAGCCGATCGCCCAGGACGGCGGCCGGCTCGCGATCGGCCGCCGCGAGACGTCCTGTTCTTCACCCATTTTCTTGTTTCCCCAACCCGACAGTTCTCTGCATATCCTGCAAATATCGTCGCGCCAAGCCCATGCAGGTCCGGTCCGAGCGCCCCTTGCGCCGAAGCGAAGAAGGCGTTTGTTGGAATGGAAATTCTCAACCAGGAGGAGCGGCGGGATCGAGGTGCAGGCTGCCGCGCCGCGTTTCTTTCCGCCATGTCGCGACGCCCTGCAGCACGTAAAAATTCGGCGGGCGAGGAAAGAGCCAAAAGGGGTTGATCAGCCTGATTTTTAAGCCCGCTCTCTCCTTGACACATTTTTAGGCGCTACTATGATTTTTGAACCAGATGGTAAAAAAAGGGGAGCAATCGATGACCAAAGACATGCTGATTTCGCGCCGGGCAGTGATCGCATCGGGCATTGCGCTCGGAGTGAGCAGCCTGGCCCCGCTCGCAAGGGCTGCCGCCCCGCTGAAAGTTGCCGGCATTCATGCGTCGCCGGTCGAAAACGCCTGGAATTCCTGTCTTCACAAGGCCCTTCAGGATGCTGCCAAGGAAGGCGTCATCGAATATGTCTTTTCCGAAGGTGTCTCCGGCACCGATTATCCGCGCGCCATGCGCGAATATGCCGAACAGGGCAACAAGCTGATCATCGGCGAAGCCTATGCGGTGGAGAAGGAGGCCCGGCAGGTCGCGGCCGACTATCCCGAGACCGCCTTCGTGCTGGGCTCCAGCGGCGACCAGGCCGGCGACAATTTCGGCGTCTTCGGCACATGGAATCATGACGGCGCCTATCTGGCCGGCATGCTGGCGGGCAAGATGACCAAGTCGAACGTCGTCGGTTCGGTCGGCGCCATCCCGATTCCCGAAGTCAACATGCTGATCAACGCCTTTGCCGCGGGCGTCAAGGCTGTCAATCCCGACGCCAAGCACTTGGTCTCGTTCATCGGCACCTTCTTCGATCCGCCGAAGGCCCGCGAGGCCGGCCTCGCCCAGATCGACGCCGGCGCCGATATTCTGTTCGGCGAGCGCATCGGCACCGCCGATGCCGCCAAGGAACGCGGCATCAAGTCGGTCGGTTCGCTGGTCGATTACACGCCGCGTTATCCCGATACTGTGTTTGCCAATGCCATGTGGTATTTCCGCCCGATCCTCAATGCTGCAATCGCCGATGTCGCCGCGGGTAAACCGGTCGGCCGCAACTACACGTCTTACGGCCTGATGAAGGAAGGCGGCAGCGATATCGTCTTCGTGAAGGGTGTGGCGCCTGCCGAGGCTGAGGCCGCTATGGAGGCCAAGCGGGCGGAGATCAAGGCAGGCACCTTCGAAGTTCCGAAGATGATGGAAGAGCCGAAGTAGTTCGGCTGATGCAGGGCGACGCGACGGAACTGGCGGCAGCGATCAGGCACGGCAGCTTGAGCGCTGCAGAAGCGATGCAGATTTCCCTCGACGCCGCCGCGCGGCATGCGCCGCTCGGCGCGATCGCCTATCTCGACGCCGCTATGGGTGTCGCCGCAGCGCAGGCCTGCGACCGGGAGCGGCAGCGCGCGCCCGAGCATTTTTCGGCGCGGCCCTTTGCCGGCGTGCCGGCCTTGGCGAAGGATCTTGGCGGTCCCTTCCGCGGACTGCCGGCAATCGCCGGTTCCCGCCTCTTCGAGAGAAAGGGCGGCGACGCCGATTCCGATCTCGCTTCGCGGTTCCGCGAGGCCGGCTTCTGTCTGTTCGGCCTGACGACGAGCCCGGAATTCGGCCTTTCGCTTGCCAGCGAACCGGCGATCGGACCTGTCTGTCGCAACCCGCTCGATCCGGCCCGCACCGCCGGCGGCTCGTCGGGCGGTGCGGCGGCAGCCGTTGCCGCCGGGATCGTGGCGATTGCCCATGCCACTGACGCCGGCGGCTCGATCCGCGTGCCTGCCGCCTGTTGCGGTCTCGTCGGAATGAAGCCGACCCGTGGCGCCATCCCCGGCGGACCTTCTTTCGGCAATCACCTTGCTGGAATCGCGAGCGAACTGGCGGTCTGCCGCTCGGTGCGGGATACGGCGCTGATTTTTGATCGGCTGAGCGGCAATGCACGCGGACCCGTTCCGGATCCCTCTCCCGCCGATGTCGACACCGGCCGTTTGCGGATCGGCCTGTTGACCGACACCGGACAGGCCTATCCGACCGAGGATCGCCGCCTTGCAGCCGTCGCGGACGCCGCACGTGTGCTCCAAAAGGACGGGCACATCATCTTTCCCTTGGCCTGGGCCGATTTGGAATGGAGCGTCGCTGCCAGCAGCCGTGCCTTTGCCGATATCGTTTCCGTCAACCTCGCCGCGCTCATCGAGGCGGCAGCCCTTGAGGAAAGCAGGGCCGAGCCCCTTACGCAGGCTTTCGCGATACGCGGGCGAGCGCTCACGGCCACCGAACTCTGGAAAACGCTGAACGATGCGGTGCTGGTGAGCCACGCTGTCTGGGCGCTGTTCGACAAGGTCGATTGCATTCTCATGCCGATGCTCGCCTCCGCGCCTCTTGCGATCGGCTCCTTTCCGTCCGATCATGCCGACACCGGTCTGCATCTGGAGCGAATGACTGCGTTTGCGCCGCTTGCCTGCCTTGCCAATGTTTCGGGTTTTCCTGCTTTGACGCTGCCTTTCGGACAGGATGAGCACGCCATGCCGCTGCCGGTGCAACTCATGATGCCGATGGGTCACGAGCCGCGGCTTCTGTCGCTGGCGGCCCGCCTGGAGGCGGAGGGGCGGTGGCAGCACCGTTTTCCGGTGGCGGGGTTGCCGTCATGACCGAGCCTGTTCTCGAAATTGTCGGTGTCAGCAAACGTTTCGGCGCCAATCTTGCCAATGACGATATTTCCATGACGCTGGCCAAAGGCGAGGTCGTCGCTCTGCTCGGCGAGAACGGCGCGGGCAAGACCACGCTGATGAGCATCCTTTTCGGCCACTACGTGCCTGATGCCGGCCGAATTCTGATCGACGGCGCCGAGTTGCCGCAGGGCAAGCCGCGCGCGGCGATCCGCGCCGGAGTCGGCATGGTGCATCAGCATTTCTCGCTCGCGCCCAATCTGACCGTTCTCGAAAACGTCATGACCGGCACGGAAGGACTTTGGTCCTGGCGATCGGCAACATCGGCGGCGCGCAAGAAACTCATGGCGATTTCGGAGCGCTTCGGCCTGCAAGTCGATCCGGATGCCCGTCTCGGCGACCTTTCGGTCGGCGAGCAGCAAAGAGTGGAAATCCTCAAGGCGCTCTACAATGATGCCCGCATCCTGATCCTCGACGAGCCGACGGCGGTACTGACCAACATCGAAGCCGAGCGGCTGTTCACGACGCTGAAGGAAATGGCCCGCCAAGGCCTGTCGCTGATCTTCATCTCGCATAAGCTCGACGAGGTGATGGCGGCGGCTGACCGCATCGTCGTGCTGCGCGCAGGCAAGATGGTCGCCGAGCGCCGGGCGTCGGAAACCAGCAAGGCGGAACTCGCCGAGTTGATGGTCGGGCACCGTGTGATGCGGCCCGTGCGCGAACCATCGACACCCGGCGCCGTTGCACTCGAGGCTTCAGGCGTGACCGTACGAGTCGGCGGCATCGATCGCCTCAAATCGATCAGCTTCCGGCTGCATCAGGGCGAGATCCTCGGCATTATCGGCGTTTCCGGCAACGGCCAGGCGGCATTGGCGCATCTTCTTTCCGGCACGCTGGCGCGCGGCGGCGGCGACCTCAGACTGTTCGGCGAAGTGATCGGCGATCTTGGCGTCGCCGATGTCGTCGAAGCCGGCATCGGCCGCATTCCCGAGGACCGCAGCCATGAGGGCGTGATCGGGGAAATGGCGATCTGGGAAAACGCCGTGCTGGAGCGGATTGCCTCGCCGGCCTTCTCGCGCCACGGACTCGTCAACCGGAAGGCCGGCATGGCCTTCGCGCGCGAGATCATTGATGGCTTCGACGTTCGCGGCGGCGGCCCGGGGATCCGCACGCGGCTGCTCTCCGGCGGCAATATGCAAAAGCTCATACTCGGGCGCAGTCTCTATCGGCGGCCGCGCATTCTGATTGCCGCCCAGCCTGCCCGCGGCCTCGATGAAGGGGCCGTGGCCGCCGTACATGCGCGCCTGCTCGAAGCCCGCCGGCAGGGGACTGCGGTGCTGCTGATCTCGGAGGATCTTGACGAGGTGATCGCGCTCGCAGACCGCATACAGGCGATCGTCGGCGGCCGGCTGTCGCCGCCCGTCGACGCCAATGGCGCCGACGCCCGCAGGCTGGGGCTGATGATGGCCGGGGAATGGCAAGAGACCCGCGAGGCCGGCCATGCGATTTGAGCGCCGCGAACACCGCCCGCTTTACCTGCTGATCGTCACGCCCGTTATCGCCGTCATCGCGGCGCTTGCGCTGGCGGGCATCCTGATCTCGATCGCCGGCGCGCCTGTTCTCGATGCCTATTGGCGCATCCTCACCGGCGCCTTCGGCTCGCGGCTTTCGGCGACCGAAACGCTGACACGGGCAACGCCGCTGATGCTGACCGGACTTGCCGCTGCCGTCGCCTTCCGCGCGCGGCTGTGGAATATTGGCGCCGAGGGCCAGTTCTATCTCGGCGCCATCGCCGTTGCGGCGGCAAGCTCGAAACTGCTCGGCGCTCTTCCGGCACCCATTCTGATTCCACTCCTGCTGCTGATTGGTGCGATCGCCGGCATGGTGCTGATTTTGCTCCCGCTGTGGCTGAGACTGCGCTTTTCCGTCGATGAGGTCGTCACCAGCCTGCTTATGAATTTCATCGCCGTGCTTTTCGTCTCGATGCTGATCGATGGCGTCCTCAAGGATCCGCTCGCCTTCGGCTGGCCGCAGTCGCAATCCGTCAGCGATCATGCCATGCTGCCGAAGCTGATCGCCCGTTCGCGCCTGCATATCGGTTTGGCGATCGCGATCGCCCTGGCGGTCCTCGTCCACTTCGTCCAGTCCCGCACGGTGTTCGGCATGCAGTCGCGCGCCGCGGGCCTCAATCCCGCCGGTGCCGTTTTTGCTGGTGTGCCGCTCGGAAGAACACTGGTGAAGGTTGCCTGTCTCTCCGGTGGGCTTGCAGGGCTTGCGGGAGCAATCGAAGTGATGGGCGTCAAGGGTTACGTGACGACCGACCTGTCGCCCGGCTTCGGCTACGCCGGCATCGTGGTGGCGATGCTTGCCAACCTCAATCCGCTCGGCGTCGTCTTCGCCGCCATTTTCACGGCCACGATGTTCGTCGGCGCCGACGGCATGAGCCGGGGTCTCGGCATCCCGACCTATATTGCCGACGTCACGGTGGCGCTGTCGCTCCTGACGATGCTGATCGCATTGTTCTTCACCCAATACAGGATAAGGCGATGACGCAGTTGTTCGATATCATCGCCTCCGCCGGGCTCTGGGCGGCAATCCTGCGCATCGCCACGCCGCTGATTTTCGGCACGCTCGGAGCCCTGCTCTGCGAACGAGCCGGCGTGCTCAACCTCGGCATCGAAGGCATCATGACCTTTGGCGCGATGATCGGCTGGCTTTCCGTCTACCATGGTGCCGATCTCTGGACCGGCCTGCTGATTGCCGCGGTTGCCGGCGGCTTCTTCGGCCTGCTGCACGCGTCGCTGACGGTGACGCTCGGGCTCTCCCAGCATGTCTCCGGTCTCGGCGTCACGCTCTTTGCCTCCAGCTTCAGCTATTATGTCTTCCGGCTGATCGTGCCGCTTGCCAATACGCCCCCCACCATTGTGCCGTTCCAGCCGATCGCCATCCCCGATCTCTCGACGCTGCCTTTCATCGGTCCGGCCTTCTTTACGCAGACGGCGCCGACCTATCTTGCGATCGTGATTGCTCTACTGATGGCCTACATCATCTTCCGAACTCCTGTAGGGCTCGCGATCCGCATGACCGGTGAAAATCCGCATGCGGCGGAAGCCCAGGGCGTCAATCCGATGAAGGTGCGATATGGTGCAGTCATCATCGGCAGCGCGCTGATGGGAATGGGCGGCGCCTTCCTGACATTGTCGGCGTTCAATAGCTTCTTCCCGACCATGGTGCAGGGGCGCGGCTGGATCTGCATTGCGCTTGTCGTGTTCGCCTCCTGGCGGCCGGGCCGCGCGCTGTTCGGGGCCCTGCTCTTCGCCTTCTTCGATGCCTTTCAGCTTCGGCTGCAAACTGCGTTAAGCGGACTTGTACCCTATCAGCTCTTCCTGATGACGCCCTATATCCTTTCCATTGCGGCTCTCGCCATCATGGCCCGCCGCGCCCGCGTCCCGCAGGCGCTGATGCAGCCCTATCGTCGCGGTGAGCGGTGAAGCCGCCTTTTCCAAACGAGGTTCCGATGTTTGATCTGATCGTCAGAAACGCAAATCTCCCTGATGGCCGAACCGGCATCGACATCGGCATTGAGGGCGACAGGATCATTGCCGTCGAGCGCAATCTGCAGGCGCAGGCGCCAGAGGAAATCGACGCAACCGGCAGGCTGGTCAGCCCGCCTTTCGTCGATCCGCACTTTCATATGGACGCCACGCTATCGCTCGGGCTGCCGCGGATGAACGTGTCAGGTACGCTGCTGGAGGGCATCGCGCTCTGGGGGGAACTACGCCCGATCGTGACGAAGGAGGAATTGGTCGACCGCGCGCTGCGCTATTGCGATCTGGCGGTGACGCAGGGCCTGCTCTTCATCCGCAGCCATGTCGATACCAGTGATCCCAGACTGGTGACCGTCGAGGCGATGATAGAGGTGCGCGAAAGGGTCGCGCCCTATATCGATCTGCAATTGGTCGCCTTTCCCCAGGACGGCTATTACCGCTCGCCGGGGGCGATCGACGCGCTCAACCGCGCGCTCGACATGGGCGTCGATATCGTCGGCGGCATTCCTCACTTCGAACGGACGATGGGCGACGGCACGGAGTCGGTGGAGGCGCTCTGCCGCATCGCCGCCGAGCGCGGCCTGCCAGTCGACATGCATTGCGATGAAACCGATGATCCGCTCTCGCGCCATATCGAGACGCTGGCCGCGCAAACCATCCGCTTCGGCCTGCAGGGGCGTGTCGCCGGCTCGCATCTGACCTCGATGCATTCGATGGACAATTATTATGTTTCCAAGCTCATCCCGCTGATGGCGGAGGCGGAGATCAACGTGATCCCCAATCCGCTGATCAACATCATGCTGCAGGCCCGGCACGACACCTATCCGAAACGCCGCGGCATGACCCGCGTCCGCGAGCTGATGGATGCCGGACTGAATGTCTCCTTCGGGCACGATTGCGTCATGGATCCGTGGTATTCGATGGGGTCCGGCGACATGCTGGAGGTCGGCCACATGGCAATCCATGTCGCCCAAATGGCCGGCATTGACGACAAGAAGAGGACCTTCGACGCCCTGACCGTCAATTCGGCGAAGACGATGGGGGTTTCAGGTTACGGCCTGGAAAAGGGATGCAACGCCGACCTCATCATTCTCCAGGCGCGCGACACGCTGGAAGCGCTGCGGCTGAAGCCGAACCGGCTGGCGGTCATCCGCCGCGGCAGGGTCATCGCCCGCTCGGCGCCGCGCATCGGCGAGCTTTTCCTGGACGGGCGCCCGGCACGGATCGACGGCGGCCTGGATTACGCACCTCACTATTAAAACAAAAGGGCCGCAAGCCGCGACCCTCTTCAATCCGCCTTGGCCTGGAGCTTATTCCTTCGAGGCCTCGTAGAGCGCCTTGGTTTCGGCGTTCATCGGGTAGAGGCCGGGCAGCGGCACGCCGTCCTCGATCCTGGTCATGATCCAGGCCTCCATGCGCTCCTGTTCCGGCGCTTCGGCAAGCACCGCGTCGAGCAGATCGGCCGGGATCAGCACGGCGCCGTCCTGGTCGACGACGATGATGTCGTCAGGAAAGACCGCCACGCCGCCGCAGCCGATCGGCTGCTGCCAGGCGACGAAGGTGAGGCCGGCCACCGAGGGCGGCGCGGAAACGCCGCGGCACCAGACCGGAAGATTGGTGTCGAGCACGCCGGGAAGGTCGCGCACGACGCCGTCGGTGACGAGGGCGGCGACGCCCCGCTTCTGCATGCGGGCGCAGAGGATATCGCCGAATATGCCGGCATCGGTCACGCCCATCGCATCGACGACGGCAACGCAGCCTTCCGGCATCGCCTCGATCGCGGCGCGCGTCGAGATCGGCGAAGCCCAGGATGCCGGCGTCGCCAGATCTTCGCGGGCAGGCACGAAGCGCAGCGTGAAGGCGGGGCCGACGATGCGCGGCTGGCCGGGCTTTAAGGGAACGGCGCCGCGGATCCAGACATTCCGCAGCCCCTTCTTCAGGAGAACGGTCGTCAGTGTCGCCGTCGAGACGGTCTTGAGGGTTGCTATCGCTTCAGAAGTAAGGGCCATCGGTTCTTCGGTCCAATCCGGTTGTTTCTGTCAGATGCTCTGGATCATGCCGCCATCGACGCGGATCACCGAGCCGGTGAGATAGGAGGCAGCTTCGCTCGCCAGGAAGGTGACGACATTGCCATATTCCTCCGGCCGGCCATAACGGCCGAGCGGGATGCTGCCGGTGCTTTCGGCGACGACGTCATCGATGGGGCGGTTTTCACGCTTGGCCTTCTGTTCGTCGAGGAAGGTGATGCGGCCGGTGGCAATGCGGCCCGGCAGGACGATGTTGACGGTGATCCCGTCGCGCCCGACCTCGCGCGCCAGCGTTTTCGACCAGCCCACCAGCGACAGGCGCAACGCGTTCGAAATGCCGAGATTGGGGATCGGCGCGACCACGCCCGATGAGGTCGAGGTGACGATGCGGCCCCATTTGCGCGCCCGCATCTCAGGCAGCACGCGATCGGTGATTGATATGACCGAGAGCACCATGCTCTGGAAATGCTGGCTCCAGACCGCGGGGGCCTGGCCGGAGACGGTGGTCGGCGGCGGGCCGCCTGTATTGTTGACGAGGATGTCGACCGGTCCGAACTGGCGCTCGATCGCAGCGACATGCGCCTCGATCGAGCCGAGGTCGGAAAGATCCCACTGTAGCGCCAGAGCCCTGCCGCCTTCCGATGTGATCGCGGCCACGGTCTTTTCGGCAGCGGAGAGGTCGATATCCGCCGCGGCAATTCTGGCGCCTTCGCGCGCAAGCTCGGCGGCAATTGCGCTGCCCAGTCCGCCGCCGGCGCCGAGCACCAGGGCCGTTTTGTCCTTCAGGCCGAAATCCATTCCGCTCGTGTCCTCACATGGTCGTGCCATCTTTCGGAGCATCGGACTGTAAATAAAATATCGCTTTTGCTTGGTTCAAGAGATAGAAAAACTATCGATGGACACACGTTTTCTCGAAACCTTCATCGTGGTCGCCGAGCGGCACTCGCTGGCGGAGGCGGCCCAGCGGCTGAACCTCACGCCGGCCGCAGTTGCCCAGCGCATCCGCGCCCTGGAGGCCGAGCTTGGGGTGCGGCTGCTGGTGCGCTCCGGCCGCGTCATGCGACCGACGGAGGCGGGTTTTGCCATTCTCGAACGCTGCAGGGATCTGGTGCGCGATACACGCGACCTGAAGGCGATGGCCGGCACCGTGACAATTTCGGGCGAGATGCGGATCGGCGCGATCAACACGGCGCTGACGGGCATTGTTCCCGACATTCTCCACCGCCTCGCCGAGGAGTATCCGCTGATCGAGATCTTCATCAAACCGGGCGCTTCGATGGATCTCTATACCGAGGTTCTGAACGGCATGCTCGATGCAGCCCTCATCATCGAACCGCGATTTCCAATGCAGAAGACGCTGACCTTCAACACGCTACGCCGGGAACCTTTGGTGCTGATCGCGCCGCGAGACTGCGCGGGCGCGGATCCGCTCGAGCTCCTAAAGACGATGCCGTTCATCCGCTACGACCGCAACCAGTGGGGCGGCCACATCGCCGACGAATATCTGCGCGAGATCGGCATCCGTCCGGTCGAGCGTTATGAGCTCGACGCACTGGAGGCGATCGCGGTGATGGTCAATCGCGGTCTTGGGATCTCGATCGTGCCGGATTGGGCGCCGCCGTGGCCGGCCGGGCTCGATATCGTCAAGCTGCCCCTTCCCCGTGCCTCTGCCGTACGGACAGTCGGCATCGTCGCGGCATGCGCTTCGCCGCGCGCTAATCTTGTCGCCGCACTTCTGGAAACCAGCCGTGCGGCGATGGGACCCTGATTGCCTGCATCACATGCCGGCTGTGGCGCCGGCACGCGTGGCTTCAGGCGATCTTCTGGCGGGCCGGCAGCTTCCAGCCGGGTCGGACGAAATGGCAGGTATAGCCGTTCGGGATGCGCTCCAGATAGTCCTGATGCTCGGGCTCGGCCTCCCAGAAATCGCTGGCCGGCACGACTTCGGTGACGACCTTGCCGGGCCACAGCCCGGATGCGTCGACATCGGCGATCGTATCCCTGGCGACCTGCTCCTGCTCGGGGCTGGTATAGAAGATCGCCGAACGATAGCTCGTGCCGACGTCGTTGCCCTGCCGGTTGCGCGTGCTGGGGTCATGGATCTGGAAGAAGAATTCGAGAATGTCCCGATAGCTGATCTTGGCGGGGTCGAAGATGATTTCGATGGCCTCGGCATGGGTTCCGTGGTTGCGGTAGGTGGCATTCGGCACGTCGCCGCCGGTATAGCCGACACGGGTCGAAATCACGCCCTTATAGCGGCGGATGAGGTCCTGCATGCCCCAGAAGCAGCCGCCGGCGAGCACTGCACGTTCTTCGGTCATTGGGTGTCTCCTTGTTTGCCCAGAGATAGTGTCTCGCGCCGCCGATTTCCATAAGACAGAAACAAGCACAGCTGTGCAATTTCTCTACAAACATGCCCGCTCCTGTCATGTCGATGTTACCTGCCGGCGTTAGCAAAGCCTTGGACAATCCCGCGGAGGCAAAGCCTCGACACCTGATGGAGATGGGTTATGAATAGACGTGAATTTCTGATCACATCCTCGGCCGCGGCCGGTCTTCTGGCTCTTCCGCGTTTCGCATCGGCCGCGGCCGGCACGATCGACCTCTACAGCGGCTCGGATGCCAATATCGTCGACCTCTGGAACAACATCATCCGCCCCGCCTTTCAAAAGGCGTACCCTGACGTCGCCCTGAAAGTGACTGACGCCGGCGACAATAACGGCCTGCGCGCCATCGCCGACCGCGCGCTCGCGGCGCTGAAGACGAAGACCGATCCGCAGGCCGACCTCTTCGAGCAATTCGATCCGCGTCTGCCGTCCGGCGGCATCGATGCCGGCCTCTGGGTCAAATTCTCCGCCGAGAATATCGAAGGCTACGATCGCATCAACCCGCTCGCCCTCGACACTCCTTATTCGCTTCCCTATCGCGGTTCGCAGGTGCTTCTCGCCTACGACACGGCCAGACTCGACCCGAAGAATGCGCCGAAGAGCTGGGAGCAGCTGACCGCGTGGATCAAGGCGAACCCGGGCCAGTTCATCTACAACAGGCCCGACAAGGGCGGCTCGGGCGGCAACTTCGTCCGCCGCGCGATCCACGAAGTGAACGGCCGTGATCCGAAGAAGTTCAAAGTCGACAATTTCACCGCAGACCTCGCCACCGAGGCGCTGACGCCGGCCTGGAAGATCCTCAGCGATCTCGCCCCCTCGCTCTACGACAAGGGTGCTTATACCGCCGGCAATACCCAATCGATCCAGCTGCTCGCCCAGGGCGTCGTCACCATGGTGCCGGTCTGGTCGGACCAGGTGCTGCAGGCGATTGCGCAGGGCGTGCTGCCGGACACGACCGGCCTGGTGCAGCTCGGCGATCTCGCCCTTTGCGGCGGTTTCTCCAGCATCACGGTCTTCTCGAACGGCGCCAACAAGGACGCGGCCCTGAAACTTGCCGCATTCATGCTGACGAAGGAAGTGCAGGAAGCGATCATCACTCAGATCGGCGGCTTCCCCGCCGTCTCCTGGGACCACATCTCCGACGATCTGCGCAAGAAATATGCCGACGTCATTCCGTCGACCATCCCGACCTTCCCGAGCGGCGATTGGGAAAAGGCGATCAATGACGGCTGGTATCGCAACGTCGCGCCGAGCATCAGCCGCACCTGATGTCCGCCGCCGATGCTGCGCCGGCGGCCCTTAGCCGTCACCGGTCCATCAACAGGGGGAGCTCGATCGGGCTCCTCCTGGTTGCCATGCCGGTGTTCCTGCTCGCATGGCTGATCATCTTCCCGATCTTCTCGGCGGTTGTCGACACGATCCTCGTTCTGGGTCCTGACGGCGCGACCGAGGTCTCGCTCGCCTCCTGTCGTTTTTTCTTCACCGATCGCTATAGCCTCGGCAATCTATGGCTGACGCTCTGGACCACCGCCGTCTGCGGTGGTCTGCTGCTGGCGATCGGCCTTCCGATCGCGCTTTACCTCAGGTTTTCACAAGGGCAGCTCGCCGCCTATGTGCAGGCTCTGGCGATCTTTCCGATGTTCGTGCCGTCGATCATCCTCGCCTATGCGCTGATCAGAACGATCGGGCCGAACGGCACGGTCGACCTGCTGCTGAACGCCGTCGGCCTGCCCAAGCTGCGCACGCCCTATCTGACGCCCTGGGGCCCAGTCATCGGCCTCGTCTGGGACAATCTTCCGCTCACTGTGCTGATGCTGACGGCCGGGCTTTCCTCCGTCTCGAACAGCGCCATCGAGGCCGCGCGCGACGTCGGCGCAAGGCCGCTTCGGGTCTTCGTCTCGATCATCCTGCCGCGCATGGGCAATTCCCTGCTGGTTACTGCCTCCTTCGCCGTGCTCGGCATCTTCTCCGCTTTCACCCTTCCCTATGTGCTCGGCCCCGCATCACCTGAGATGATGGGGCCGTTCATGCAGCGCACTTTCGCCGACATGAACGACCCGTTGAACGCGATGACCCAAGCCGTCATCACGTTCGGCTTCTGCCTGCTCTTCGGTATCTTCTATGTCCGGTCGATCGCAAAGAACCGCGAGGCACGCGCATGAGAACGGCCAAACCGGGCATCGCGCTCCGCTTCGATTGGGTCGGCCTCGTCTTTGCATGCCTGCTGACCCTGTTCATCGCGCTGCCGCTCATCGTCGTCGGCACATGGGCCTTTACGGAGGTCTGGCGTTATCCTTCGGTCATCCCGCAGCAGTTCGGCCTGCGCTTCTGGGGTCAGACGCTGGCGCGTCCGGATGTCTGGGACGCGCTGCTCCTCAGCCTGCGCCTGACGACCACGGTGACCATTCTTTCCGCCATCATCTGCCTTCCTGCGGCTTACGCCTTCGCGCGCATGCGCTTTCCCGGCAGGGACATTCTGTTCCTCTCGTTCCTCGCATCGCATGCCTTTCCGAAATTTGGCTTGCTCGTCGCCATTGCCGGCATTTTCCTGCAGCTCGGCCTGATCAGCACCTTCTGGGGCGTCGTGCTGATCCAGCTCGTCGGCACGCTGATGCTGATGATCTGGATTCCGGTGGCGGCCTTTCAAAATGTCGACCGGCGCATGGAGGAGGCGGCGCGCGACGCGGGCGCCACGCCGCTGCGCGTCTTCTGGTCGATCACGCTGCCGCAGGCCGCACCGACGATATCAGCCGCACTGCTCCTGACCTTCGTCGGCACCTTCTACGAGACCGAAGGCGCCTGGTTGATCGGCGCGCCTCAGGTCCGCACGATGCCGGTGCTGATGATCAGCTTCATCAACAATCAGATCGTCGTGCAATACGGCGCGGTGCTCTCGGTCATGCTGTGGGTGCCGTCCTTCATCGCGCTGATGTTTGCGCGCCGCGTGGTCGGCACCGGCGCCTTTGCGAGAGGTTTTGGCGCGTGAGGCGCCGCGCGTCAAAACAGGGAAGGATTTGAGCATGGCACATCTGGCGATCGAAGGCGTTTCGAAGCTGTTCGGGACCACATTTGCCGTTCGCGACTTCTCCCTGGAAGTCGGCGACGGCGAACTCGTCTGCCTGCTCGGCCCATCCGGCTCCGGCAAGTCGACGCTTCTGAGGATGATCGGCGGCTTCGAGCGGCCGAGCGGCGGAACGATCCGCATCGATGCCAGTGACGTAACGAGCCTGCCGCCCGAGCGACGCCCGACGGGAATGGTGTTCCAGAGCCATGCCCTCTGGACACATATGGATGTCTTCAACAACATCGCCTTCGGCTTGAAGCTCCCCCGGCTGCCGAAATCCGAAATCCGTGAGCGCGTCGAGAACGCTTTGACGCTGGTCGGCCTTGGCGATTACGGGCGCCGGATGACGACGCAATTGTCGGGTGGGCAGCAGCAGCGCGTGGCGCTTGCCCGCTCGCTGGTGCTCGAGCCCAAGGTCCTTCTGCTCGACGAGCCCTTCGCCAGCCTCGATCAGCACCTGCGCGAAAGGCTCAGGGAGGAAGTGCGCGATATCCAGCAGCGCCTCGGCATCACCACGCTCTTCGTCACCCACGGCCAGGACGAGGCCTTGGCGCTTGCCGACCGCATTGTTGTCATGCGCGACGGACGCACCGAGCAGATCGCGCCGCCGAGCATCATATATCGGCAGCCACAGACGGCCTTCGTCGCCGGGTTCATCGGCTCGATGAATTTCGTCCAGAGCCGCGCCAGGAACGGCGTCTGCGAACATCCGCTCTTTCCACTTGCTGTTCCGGTCGAAGACGGGCCGGTGACGCTGGCCGCCCGTCCGGAAGCGCTGACGATTCAACTCTCGGACCGGCCGGATGCCGGGACCGTCCATCGTATCGTCGATTTCGGCACCCACAAGATGGTCGATGTCGATCTTGCCGATGGCAGCCGCCTGAAAGCCATGGTGGCGCCGGACGACCGCGTCCGGACCGGGATGAGGGTTGAGCCGGGCTTCGGGAGCTTTTTCGTCTTCCGCGACAATGCGCTCGTTCATCAGTCGACACCGGTTAAAGACGCTGCGGAGGCTGGGCGTCTCTTGCCGGTTTAAGACAATCACGCCGTCGTCAGAAAGCCTTGCTTGAGCCAGGGATGCAATGCCTTGCTGGCGGCGAGTATATCGCCCTTGCCGTCGACCTCGGCGCCGGAAAAACGCGTGACGATGCCGCCCGCCTCCTCGACCATCAGCGCCGAGGCGCCGAAATCATGGATCGAAAGCCCATCCTCGAAGAAGCCGTCCAGCCGGCCGCAGGCGACATAGGCGATCGACAAAGCCGCCGAGCCGAGACGGCGCACACCGGCCGTGTTGGCCATCAGACGCTTGATCGCGTTGAAATAGGTTTCTTCCGCCACCGCCTTGACCTGGCCAGGGATCGGCAGCCCGGCACCGATGAGCACGTTTTCGATATCGCCGACAGCGGCGCAGCGGATGCGCTCGCCATCAAGATAGGCGCCGCAGCCGTGCTCGGCGCTGAACAGCTCGTCCTGCATGGCGTCATAGACGACGCCGGCCACCAGCCTGCCGCCTTCGGCGATCGCGATCGTCATGCCGAAATGCGGGACGCCCCAGGCGTAATTGGTGGTGCCGTCGATCGGGTCGATGTAGATGGTCGGCATGTCCGGCCCGGCCGTGCGGTTGCCGACGGCTTCCTCGCCCTGGATCGCGTAATCAGGAAAGGCCCTGGTCATTTCGTCGACGATGATCCGCTCGACGGCGACATCGATCTCGGTCTGATAGTCGCGCGGCGCCTTGGCCAGCATTTCCGCCGATGTCCGCCGCCGAAGCGAGGCGCGGGCGGTTTCGCCCGCTTTCAAGACGGCTTCGGCGAGAACGACGAGGCGGGGCGACGCGGTCGGCGAAAGACGCGCGGATACCGGGGAGGATGCCATGTGAAGATCCGGATGCTGCAGATGTTACGTAAGGGACTCGTGCGGAAGCAATCCCTTCGCAGAGGCCGATGATGGTTTTATGAAGCCGACCGCCGGCCCTGTCCACCGGTTGTTATATCAACCGGTCCGTCGACGCATCGAAAAGATGGATCTGAGCCGGATCGACCGAAAGGCCGATCATGTCTCCCGTTTTGACCCTGTCTCGGCGTGTCTCGACGATCGTCAGCTCCGGCTCCGTCGCCGCGACGATGAAGGTCGAGGAGCCGGTCGATTCGACGAAGGCAATCGGCACGTCGAAACTGCCCTGCCCGGGAGCGACAACCTCGATATGTTCAGGCCGGACACCCGCGATGAGCTTGCGTCCGGGCTCGATGGCGCGGTTGATGGCAAGCCTCTGCTTCACGGCGCCGAAATCCAGGATCAGGCTCCTGCCGCCTTCCGCGACGATCGCCGGAACGAAATTCATCGCCGGCGAACCGATGAAGCCGGCGACGAAGCGGTTTGCCGGCCGGTCATAGAGATCGAGCGGCGCGCCCTGCTGCTCGATGATGCCGTCGCGCATCACCACCACATGATCGGCCATGGTCATCGCTTCGACCTGATCATGCGTGACATAGACGAAGGTTGCGTTCAGCCGGTCGTGCAGCGACCGAATTTCCTTGCGCATATGGACACGCAGCGCCGCATCGAGGTTGGACAACGGCTCGTCGAACAGGAAGGCTTTGGGATGGCGGATTATGGCGCGGCTCATGGCGACGCGCTGGCGCTGGCCGCCGGACAGTTCGCGCGGATAACGCTTGAGGAGATGCGAAAGACCGGTTGTCGCCGCCACCTCCTCTGCCGCCTTCTTGGCTTCCGCCTTGGCGATGCCGCGAATGCGCAGGCTGTAGGTCAGGTTATCCTCGACGGTCATGTGCGGATAGAGCGCATAAGACTGGAAGACCATGGCGACGTCGCGCTTGCGCGGCGGCACGCCGTTCATCAGCTCGCCGGCGATCCGGAGGTCGCCGGTCGAAATGCTTTCAAGACCGGCAAGCGAGCGCAGCAATGTGGACTTGCCGCAGCCCGAAGGGCCGACAAGCGCGACGAAAGTACCCTTGGCGATCGACAGGTCGATATTCTTCAGGGCGTGGAAGGCGCCGTAATATTTGTTGACGCCTCTGAGCTCGATCTGCGTGGTCATTTGAGGGCTCCAGAGGTGAGGCCGGATACGATGCGGCGCTGCAAGAGAACGAAGATGGCGAGGATGGGCGTCACATACATCGTCGCGTAGGCCATGATGTTGTTCCACTCGTTGGTGTTCGGCCCCATGAAGGAGTTGAGACCGACGCTTGCCGGCTGAAGATCGACTGCCTGGATCATCGACTTCGAATAGACGAATTCGCCGAAGGCCTGCATGAAGATCAGGATGGCGCTGACGAGGATGCCGTTGCGGGCGAGCGGCAGCACGATGTTGAAGAAGGCGCCGACGCGCGAATTGCCGTCGACGAGGGCCGCCTCTTCCAACTCCTGGGGAACGCTCATGAAGGTGGCGCGCACCAGAATGACGAAGAAAGGCATGCTCTTGGCCGCCACCGCGATGATGACGGCAAGCCGCGGATACGAGAGCATGCCGATCTGCGAGAATCCGACGAAGATCGGCGTGATCATCAGCGAGGCCGGCAGGACCTGCAGCATCAGGATCAGGAACAGACCGATGTCCACCCAGACGTTACGGTATCTGGCGAGCACATAGGCGCAGCCCACGCCGAGCAGCGTGATCAGCGCTACCGAGCCCAGCGCGATGACCAGCGAATTCCAGAGATAGCGACCCATGCCGCGGCTTTCCCACACATAGGTGTAGGTGCTCCATTGGGGTGCTGCCGGCCAGAAACTCGGCGGCGTGGCGAACATCTCCGAGCCGCCTTTCAACGCCGTGATGTACATCCAGTAGAGCGGGAAGAGATAGATCGCCGCCATGACGATCGATATTACCAGCATCAGCCGGTCGCGGTTCGTGGTCGTGCTCATCCGCGCACCTCATGACGTGTGGAGCGGACATAGACGACGGAGGCGAACATGACGAAGACGATCATGATCACGGAGATCGTCGCGCCCTTGGCGAAGTCGTATTGCCGGAAGGAAAGATCCCAGGCCCAATATTGCGTGACGTTCGACGAATTGTTCGGCCCGCCTGAGGTGATCGCGGCAAAGAGATCGAACTGCTGCAAGGTGAAGATCAGGCCGAGCGCGATGATCGCGCCGATCGTCGAGCGCATCATCGGCAGCGTGATCGTCCAGAAGCGCTGCCAGATATTGGCGCCGTCGAGTTCGGCCGCTTCGTAGAGATCGGCCGGAATGCCGGCGAGCCCGACGGACAGCAGGATCATGTTAAACGAGGTGCCGAGCCAAATATTGGCGATGATGACGGCATAAAGTGAATAATGCGGGTCCGAGCGCCAGAAGATATTGCCGGAGATGATACCGCTTTCCCTGAGGATGAAATTCAATACGCCGAAATCGCCGGAAAGAATCCAGTTCCAGATGGCGCCGACGACGAGGCCGGGCATGACCCAGGAGACGAGGAACAGGCCGCGCATCCAAGAGGCGCCGGGAAAATTGACCCAGAAAAACAGCGCCAGGCCGAAGCCGATCAGGAACTGGCCGGCGATGGAGCCGGTGACGAAGATGAGGGTGTTATAGAGGATCGGCAGGGTTTCCGGCTGCGCGAAGAGGTCGGTGTAATTTTTGAAGCCGACGAAAGGACGCGAGAAGGTCCCGAGGCTGAACATGTCGACCTCCTGGAAACTCATCACCACATTGTAGATAAGCGGCAGCCCTGCCATCAGGAACAGAAAGCCGAGCGGAAAAGCGACGAGCACGATGTCGAAACCGCGGCCGTCCCTGACGCTCATCAGGATCCTTTTCATGCGTCCTCCGATGCTCCGATCGGGGCCGCCTGGCATAATGCGGGAGGCGGCCCCTGCCGGGAGGAAATGGTTGATGGTCGTTGCGCCATCGGTGGGTAGTCCCTTCTCCCCAGCGGGGAGAAGGTGGCGGCAGCCGAATGAGGGGCGCCGAGTTTCGGCGGCGGTTGTCCTTCGCGTTTACGCTCAGGATGTTCGCCGTTTTGCTCCTCACCCCCTCATCTGCCCCTCGGGCATCTTCTCCCGGCGGGAGAAGGGGGAGCAAGCCTCAGCCTAAGACAGCCTTGATCTTATCCGCGGCCTGGTCGAGCGCATCCTTCGGGCTCATCTGGCCGGTCAGCGCCGCCTGGATGGCGTCCTGGATCGCCTTGGAGATCTTCGGCCACTGCGGATGGGGGCCGCGCGGCTTGGCGTATTTCAGCTGTTCGAGGAAGACCTTGAGGGCGGCGTCCTTCAGCGGCTGGCCGGTTTCGGGGATCGAGATGTCGGAGCGGGCCGGAAGCTGGCCGAAATTCTTGAACATCTTGTCGTCCTGCGAGGCGAAATATTCGAGCGCCTTGAAGGCTTCGGCCGGATGTTTGCTGCTGGCGAAGATCGCCCAGTTGAAGTCGCCCATGGCCGAGGACCGTTCTGTTCCTTCCTTGGGAACCGGAAGCAGGGTGACGCCCCAGTCGAATTTCGCTTCCTGCATCATGCGGTCGAGTTCCCAGGGGCCGGAGATCGCCATGGCCGCGTTGCCGGAGTTGAACGTGCCGGTCGAATCCCACTGGCCGCGCGTAAGGCTATCGGGAGAGGCGAGCTTCTCGTCCATGATCGTCTTCCAGATCCCGAGCGCCTTCACCGCGCCGTCGGCATTGATATGCTCATAGCTGCCGCCACCCATCTGAGCCCAGGGGAGGAATTGGAAGGTGCCCTCCTCATTGGCCTTGGCCGAGAATGCGAGACCGTAGATGTTCTTGGCGGGGTCGGTCAGCTTGCGCGCATCTTCGACCAGCTCGTCCCAGGTCTGCGGCGGCTTCGCCGGATCGAGGCCCTTCGCCTTGAACATGTCCTTGTTGTAGTAGAGCGCGATCGTGTTCGTCGCTTTCGGCACGCCGTAATATTTGCCGTCCCATTCGACCGATTTCAACGGGCCGGGGAAATAATTATCCGGCTTGATGACGGTCGACTTGGCGATCATGTCGGTGAGATCGAGGAAGGCGCCGCGCGACGAGAACATCGCATGCTCCGGATTGTCGACGGCGATGATGTCGGGCGCCTGGCCGGTGGCATAGGCGCGCATAGCCTCGGTGACGACGTCGTCGAACTGGATCAGCCGGTATTCGATCTTGATGCCGTTGTTTTGGGCGTTGAATTCCTTGACGAGGTTGGGCGCCGGCTGGGTGTCCTTATCGAGCGACCAGAGTGTCAAGGTGACGTCCTCCGCCTTGGCCGAAAGGCCGAACAACGAAACGCCTGCTAGCGCCAGAGCGCCGAGAATTGCATATTTGCGGATAGCCATGGTTCTCCTCCTTTTGGGTTATCCCCGTTGCCGGCAATTCCTCCTTGCCGGCAACGATGTCATCAGGCCGGATCGACGACGAATTCGCCGCCCCGGGCATGCTTGAGGTGGTTGAGCGCATAGACCTGGCCGGTCATTTCCAGTTCGTCGCGATAGACCGGGTCATGCCAGCCTTCGATGTCGATCGAGCCCGACCAGCCGGCAAGCCGCAGCTCGGAAATGATGTCGATCCAGTTGCTGTCGCCGAAGCCCGGCGTGCGCATGAAGACGAATTTCTCCTTGCCGAAAATGCCGTGTTCCTTGATGACCTCCCAGCGGATGGTAGCGTCCTTGCCGTGGACGTGGAAGATTTTATGCGCCCACTTGCGGATCTGCGGCATGGGGTCGATCAGATAGACCATCTGATGGCATGGTTCCCATTCCAGCCCGATATGATCATCCGGCGTCTCGTTGAAGATCAGCTCCCAGGAATCCGGATTATGGGCGATATTCCAGTCGCCGCTTTCCCAGTTGCCGTCCATGGCGCAATTCTCGAAGGCGATCTTGATGCCCTTGTCGGCGGCACGCTTGGCAAGCTCGCTCCAGATCTGCTTGTAGCGCGGCAAGCTGTCGGTCAGCGGCTTGCCGCGGATGCGGCCGGTGAAGCCGGCAACGCAGGTCGCACCGAAATGATGGGCGTTGTCGATGCAGTCTTTCCAGCCCTGCAGGGTCTCGAGGTCGATTGCGCTCTCTTCCAGCGGATTACCGAACATGCCGAGCGTCGAGATGGTGATGTCGCGATCACCGATCGCGTCGAGGCAGCGTTTGCCGAGCTCGGCGAGATCCTGGCCCTTGGTCGTCTGCCAGAAGAAGGGCTCGAAGCTCTCGAAGCCGAGGTCGGCAATCTGGCCGATGCGCTCGGCGGCATCGCCCTTGTTGCCGCTGACCATGGTGCCGATGCGAATGGATTTTGCAGGGTTGCTCACGTCACTTTATCCTATGCTGAAATTTCGATGCGCCGGCCGGTCTTGGCGCTTTCGATCGCGCCGAAGACCATGGCGAGGCTTCTGATATTGTCGGAATTGACCGTTTCGGGCTGCTTGCCGGTTCGGATCGCTGCAATGAAATCGGCGATGACGCTGGCGTGGCCGTGGGTTTCGGCATCGTGCTCAGGTCCGGGAACGTTTACGGCAGCAGAGCCCCGCAGAAGGCCGGGCTCCTCGCCGGCCACGGTCGCCTTGAAACTCTCCTCGCCATCCCAGGTCAGCATCCCCTTCGAGCCGACGAGACGCCACTGGCTTTCCCAGCTGGTACGTTCGCCCTCGGCGCACCAGGAGCCGCGATAGGTGAAGACCATGTCGTCGGAGAATTCGAAGATGGCATTGGCAGAGGCGCCGTGCCGGTACCACGAGCCCGCAGGATTACGCTCGACGCAATAGACGGCCAGCGGCTTCCTGTCGGTGACGTAACGCGCGGCATCGAAGGTGTGGATCGCCATGTCGAGAAGCAGCACATTGTCCATCTCCTCGCGGAAACCGCCGAAATGCGGCGCGAGGAAGAAGTCGCAATGAATGGCGGTGAGATCGCCGATGGCGCCGCTGTCGACGAAACGGCGCAGGCGCCGGATGCCGGAGATGAAGCGGCGGTTCTGGATGACGGCGTGGATTCGGCCGGTCTCGGCGGCGAGATCGATCAGCGCGGCCCCCTCGGCAAGCGAGGCGGCCATCGGCTTTTCGCTGAGCACATGGCAGCCGGCCTTGAGTGCGGTCGACACGACATCGTAACGGGCGGACGGAATGACGATGTCGAAGACCAGATCGGCATTCGTCGCCGCGATGACCTCGGAGAGATCCGAACCGATGACGGCGCTGTCGAGGCCGAACTCGGCGGCGAGATTTTGCGCCGTCTCGCGGTTGAGGTCGACGAGGCCGACGATGGTGATGGAATCGGCGAGATCTGGGTTGGACGCGATGGCGCGCAACCAACCTTTGGACATAGCTCCGCACCCGCACAGAATGGCACTGAATTTCACGATTTCCTCCAAGGAATGGCGCCAACTCTCCTCGTGACACGCACTCCGTAAACGTTTACGACTGTAGGCGAAAACATTTTGCGGTGTCAATAGAGGCCAACTGCGAAATTACGGCCCAGGAGGGAATCGCAGCCGATGAAGGGAATCCGCCAGCTTGCCGAACACCTGGCTATTTCGATCGGCACGGTGTCCCGCGCCCTGAACGGCAGGCCGGACGTCAACGAGGAAACGCGCCGTCGTGTGCTGGCGGCGGCCGAGGCGCTCGGCTATGTCGCCAATCAGTCGGGGCGCAGCCTAAGACAAGGAGAGACGAAGGTTATAGGCCTGATGATCGAATCGAGCGCGGAGGCGGTCGAAAATGCTGACAACTTCTTCCTCGGCGTCACCAGCGGACTGCAGCATGTCTTTACCCGCCACAAGCTTGACCTTCTTATGCTGCCCTGCCCGAGCGATGAAGACCCGAGCGAATATCTGAAGCGCATGGTAGCGCGGCGTGTCGTCGATGCGATGATCATCTCCAATATGCAGCGCGTCGATCGCCGTGTCGATTTGCTCTCGCGAGCAAGGATCCCGTTCATCGCCGTCGGGCGCAGCCTTTCCGCCGGCAACTTCCCCTGGATCGACCTCGACTTCGAAGGCGTCGCCGAGCGTGCCGTCGAGCGGCTGGTCGCGCGCGGCCACCGACGGATCGCGATCACGGCGCCGTCGAGTGAGGTCAACCTCGGCTACGTCTTTGTCGAGAGCTATCGCCGTGCGCTCGAGCAGCACGGTCTTCCCTTCGACCCGTCGCTCGTCATCCGCGTCAAATCGAGTGAACAAGGCGGCTACCGGGCGGCCCATGAACTGCTGCAGCTCGAAGACCGGCCGACGGCGGTGATCCTGATCTACGAGCTGATGGCGATCGGCCTCTACCGCCGTTTGATGGAATCGGGCGTCCAGCCCGGCCGCGATCTTGCGGTGATCGGCTTCCGCGATGCCCCGCGCGCACGATTTCTGCAGCCCTCGCTCAGCTGCTTCCGCATGTCGCTCTACGATCTCGGCGTTGCGCTCGGACAAATGCTGCTCGCCCACATGCCGGCCTATCGAGACTTCTATTCCGATGCCGGTAGCAACATGATCTGGCCACTCGAACTGGTGGCAGGGGAAAGCGACGCGTTTCAGCTGACGGAGGCCTGAAGGGTGCCGGCTTCGGCTTCCCGCGCGAGCGCGGCAGAGGATATAATGGCTGGGTGACAAAAAATGTCTCGCGGAGCCCGATCATTCGAATTTAATCTCTATGCCAAGCGGTATTTCGGGCCGAATATGGTTGCCGGTTTCGATCGATCAGGAGGGGTCATGACGGTGTCATCTATCTCGCGGCGCACGCTGATGAAGGGCGCTGCTCTGCTGCTTGCCTCGACGGCGCTCGCCCGCCAGGCGCTGGCGCAGACCGCGCCGAGCGGCGGGAGACTGGTCGTCGCAGCCGATTCCGAACCCAAGAACCTCAACCCTGCCATCGTCGCTTCGAACGGCGTCTTTTTCATCGCCAGCAAAGTGATTGAACCGCTGGCCGAAGCCTCGTTCGACGGCAAGGACGGGCTTGCGCCGCGGCTTGCCACCTCCTGGGAAGGCTCGGCCGACGGCCTTTCCGTCACCTTCAAGCTGCGCGACGGCGTCACCTGGCATGACGGCAAGCCGTTCACTTCGGTCGATGTTGCCTTCTCCGCCCTAAACATCTGGAAGCCGCTGCAGAATCTCGGCCGCCTGGTCTTCGCCAATCTCGAAGCCGTCGATACGCCCGATGACTACACCGCCATCTTCCGCTTCTCCAAGCCGACGCCGTTCCAGCTCATCCGCAATGCCCTCCCCGTCGTCACCAGCGTCGTCGCCAAACATATCTTCGACGGCAGCGATATCGCCGCCAATCCTGGTAATAACAAGCTTGTCGGCACCGGGCCGTTCAAGTTCGCCGAACACAAACCCGGCGAATACTACCGGCTGACGCGCAATGAGACTTATTGGGATAAGGACCAGCCGAAACTCGATGAGATCGTCTTCCGCGTGCTGCCCGACCGGGCGTCGGCGGGTGCGGCGCTCGAAGCCGGCGAAATCCAGCTGGCCGCCTTCTCGGCCGTGCCGCTGGCCGATCTCGATCGCATCTCCAAGGTCGACGGCATCAAGGTGATTTCGAAAGGCTACGAGGCCTTGACCTACCAGCTCGTCGTCGAGATCAATCACCGCCGCAAGGAGCTCGCCGACCTCAGGGTCCGCCAGGCGATCGCGCACGCCATCGACAAGAAATTCGTGGTCGACACGATCTTCCTCGGTTATGCCGCCGCCGCCACAGGCCCGGTGCCGAAGAATGCGCCGGAATTCTATACCTCCGATGTCGCGACCTATGATTTCAATCCGGCGGCCGCCAACGATATTCTCGACAAGGCGGGTTATGCCCAGGGGGCGGACGGCAACCGGTTCAAACTGAAGCTCCGCCCCGCGCCCTATTTCAACGAGACCCGCCAGTTCGGCGATTACCTTCGCCAGGCGCTTGCCGCGATCGGCATCGATGCCGAGATCGTCAATGCCGATGCGGCCGCGCACCAGAAGGCTGTTTACACCGACCACGATTTCGACCTCGCCGTCGCCCCGCCGGTGTTCCGCGGCGATCCGGCGATCTCCACCACGATTCTCGTTCAGTCCGGTACGCCTGATGGCGTTCCCTTCTCCAACCAGGGCGGCTATGCCAATCCCGAGCTCGACAAGATCATCAAGCAGGCCTCCGAAACCGTCGACACAGCGGCGCGCACCGATCTCTACCGCAAGTTCCAGCAGCTCGTCGTCGCCGATCTGCCGCTGATCAACGTTGCGGAATGGGGCTTCATCACCGTCGCCCGTGACACCGTCCTCAACGTCGCGGACAATCCGCGCTGGGCCGTCTCGAACTGGGGCGATACCGCGCTACAATCGTGATAGGATCGGCGGCAATTCTCTTCCGGAGGCCTTAGCCGGCGTGAAACGCGCAATCCTCCTCCTGCGGCGTAGGGCGATCAGCAGCCTTCCAGTGCTGCTGATCGTGGTGATCTTCACCTTTTTCCTGCTCGAATCCGCCTCAGGCGATGCGGTCGATGCCTATCTGGGCGCGATCGGCGGCGGCGATGCGGCACTCAGGCAGGTGCTGCGCGAGAGCTACGGCCTAGACCGGTCCGTGCTGGCACGGCTCTGGCTCTATCTTTCCTCGCTGGCGCAGCTTGATCTCGGCTGGTCGGTCGCCTTCGACCGGCCGGTCGGCGCGCTCATCGCCGAACGCCTGCCCAATACGCTGCTGTTGATGGGCAGCGCGACGGCGCTTTCTTTCGGCCTTGGTTCCGCGCTCGGCATCCTCGCCGGGGCGCGGCCGGGAAGCTTGCGCGACCGGCTGCTGTCGATCGGCTCGCTGATCGTCTATGCCATTCCGAGCTTCTGGCTCGGCCTGGTCCTGAGCATTGCCTTTTCGGTGAAGCTGCGCTTGTTTCCCATCGCCGGCATCGAGACGATTGCTTCGGGCAAGACCGGGTTTTCCCGTGCCCTCGACATATCAGAGCATCTGGTCCTGCCGGTCGGCGCCCTTGCCCTGATCTATCTAGCCTTGTTCCTGCGGGTGATGCGGGCCGGCATGGCCGAGGCCTGGAAATTGGATTTCGTCCTTTTCGCCCGCGCCAAGGGCCTGTCGCGCAGCCGCATCGTGCTGCGCCATGTGGCGCGCAATGCGCTGCTGCCGCTTGTCACCATGCTTGGGCTGCAATCGGCGGCCATGCTCGGCGGCAGCGTGGTCATCGAGAGCGTCTTTGCGGTCCCAGGTTTCGGGCGTTTGGCACAGGAGGCGGTCAACGGCCGCGACGCGCCGCTGTTGATGGGCATCGTCGTCACCAGCGCCGTTCTTGTCATTTCGGTCAATTTCTTCGTCGATCTTATCTATGCCGCGCTTGACCCGCGCATCGGCGCTTCGGAGGGTGGCGCATGAGCCGTCTCCAGCGTCTGCTCGGCACGTGGGAGGGCATGGCCGGATTTGCGATCCTGGTCATCCTGCTGTCGACTGGGCTGCTTGCCCCCATCATTTCGCCCGGCGATCCGCTGAGGATCGCCGGGCGGGCGCTGCTTGCGCCCTTCACCGACCCGGCCTTTCCACTTGGCACGGATCGCCTCGGACGTGATGTGCTCGCCGGCTTGCTCTATGGCGCGCGAACCTCGCTTGCCGTTGGCCTCGCGGCAGCCTTTTCGGCCATGGTCCTCGGCGTGTGCGTCGGCATGGCGGCCGGATTTTCCGGCGGGTTCGTCGACGAGGCGTTGATGCGCGTGGTCGACGCCTTCCAGATCGTGCCGGGCTTCCTGCTTGCCCTCGCCTTTGTCAGCACCATCGGGGTGTCGACCCCGATCATCGTGCTTGCCATCGCGCTTGGCGCCTGGGCCGATCCGGCGCGGCTGACGCGCGCCCAGGTGCTGGCGATCCGCGAGCAGGATTACGTCGCCTCGGCAAGGGTGATCGGCATGCATCCCGCGGAGATCGCCTTTCGCGAGATCCTGCCGAACGCCCTGCTGCCGGTGCTGGCGCTTTCCGCGACCATCGTCGCCGGCGCGATCCTGACCGAGGCAGCGCTTTCCTTTCTTGGCCTCGGCAATCCGAATATCGCCACCTGGGGTTCGATGATCGCCGAGGGCCGCAGCGTGCTGCGCTCGGCCGCCTATCTCTCCGTCCTGCCGGGCGCCGCACTTGCCGTCACCGTGCTCGGCGTTCATCTCTTCAGCGAAGGTCTCGGCAAGGCGCTTGGCGGGAGGGCGGCATGAGCGACATCTTCTGCAGCCTCCGGCAGCTTTCGGTCACCTATCGGCGCGGCAGGAACAATGCTGCGGCGCTCGATCGTGTCGATCTCGATATTGCCACCGGCGAGAGGCTGGCGATCATCGGCGAAAGCGGCTCCGGCAAGAGCACGCTCGCCCGGGCGCTCGCCGGTCTGCTGCCCGACGAAGCGAAAGTCACCGGGGAAATGCTCTGGCCCGCCCTGGGTCACCCGCCCCGCCCGGGCCGCGATTTCGGCTTCGTCTTGCAGGATCCCGGCACCAGCCTCAATCCCGTCCTGACGGTCGGCGAACAGATTGCCGAGGGCGCCAGGCGCCATCTCGGCCTCAGCTGGGAACAGGCTTCTATCCGAGCCGAGGAACTGCTTGGACGAGTGCGAATACCGCGGCCCGACAAGGCGCTGCGGGCCTTTCCGCATCAGCTTTCCGGCGGCCAGCGCCAGCGCGTGGCGATCGCGGCAGCGATCGCTGCCAAGCCCGCTCTGCTGATTGCCGACGAGGCGACGAGCGCCCTCGACGTCGTGGTTCAGGCCGAGATCGTCCGCCTGCTCGACGGGCTGGTGCGCGAGGACGGCATGACGCTGCTTTTCATCACCCACGACATCGCGCTCGCCTCCGGCTTCGTCGACCGGATCGCCGTCTTCCGCGACGCGCGCCTCGTCGAGGCAGGTCCCGTCCGTTCGGTGCTTTCGGCGCCCGCGAGCAACTATACCGCCGCTCTCATCGCCAGCCATCGCGATCTCGCGACGCCACCCCTGATCGAAGAGCTGGCGCCATGAATCCTCTGCTGTCCATAGAAAACATCTCGAAGGGCTTTTCCTCCGCGGGCCGTCGGGTCGCCGCGCTCGACAATGTTTCGCTGACGATCGCAGCCGGGGAAACGCTCGGTCTGGTCGGCGCCTCCGGCAGCGGAAAATCGACGCTGTCGCGTATCCTGCTGCGGCTTCTCTCCTGTGATGCCGGTGCGATCCGTTTTGAGGGAGAGGATTGGCTGACGCTGAGAGGTGCTGCCTTGCGCCGCAGGCGGGCGCGCATGCAGATGGTGTTCCAGGATCCGCTGGCCGCCTTCAACCCGCTGGCGACGGTCGGCTCGGTGCTTGACGACCCCTTGCGCATCCACGGCGTCATGTCGAAAGACCGGCGTGCCGGCGAGATCGCCATGCTCCTCGAACGTGTCGGCCTGCCTGCCGATTATGCCAGCCGGCCGGTCCGCGCGCTCTCCGGCGGCCAGCGCCAGCGTGTGGCGATTGCCCGGGCGATCGCCACACGGCCGTCGCTGCTGGTGCTCGACGAGGCGGTCTCGGCGCTTGACGTCACCGTGCGCGGAAGGATCCTCGAACTTTTAGTCGAGCTGCAGAAGGAGCACGGCATTGCCTGCCTGTTCATTTCGCACGATCTTGCCGTGGTGCGCGCGGTTTCCCACCGCATCGCCGTCATGGACGGCGGCCGGATCGTCGAGACCGGTCCGGCCGCGGCGGTTGTTGCCGCCCCGCAATCGGCTGCCGGGCGCGCGCTCGTGGCAGCCGTTCCTCGTCTTGTGACCGAACCGTTGTGAAGGAGGCGTCCATGTTCGATCTCGGTTGGAATCCCCTGCTCGGCGCGCCTTTGTACCCCGCGGAGCGCTACGCCATGCTCGCTGACAGAATCGGCCGCATTCTGCGATGCCGGGGTGACGTCGTGCTGGTGCAGGCAGAGGCGGTGGTGGCGCTGGAAGCGGTGGCGGTCAGTCTCGCGCGTCCCGGCCTTTCTGCCCTCAACCTCGTCACCAGTTCCTATGGCGGCTGGTTCGGGCAATGGCTGCGGCGAGGCAGCGCAACCGTTCGGAATCTCGTCGCCGAGCCGGGCCTGCCGATCGAGATCGACGCTGTCGCCAAAGCGCTCGATGCAGGCCCTCATATCGATGTACTCGCCGTGGTTCACGCGGAATCTGCGAGCGGCATTCTCAACCCGCTGCCGGAGATACTCGCGCTTGCGCGCACCCGCGGCATCGTCACCGTCGTCGATGCGGTCGCCTCGGTCGGCGGGCATCGGCTCGAGGTCGACGATCTCGGCATCGACATCGCGGTGATCGGCCCGCAGAAGGCGATCGGCGGTCCGGCGGGTGTCTCTGCGCTCTCCGTCAGTCAGCGTGCCTGGGATCTCGTTCTCAAGGCCGGCGCGCCGCGCGACTCGATCCTGTCCCTGGCCGATCTGAAGCTCTGGATCGACGACGGTCGGCGCATCCTGCCCGGAACCCCGGCGCCGCTGGAATTCTTTGCGCTGGAGGCGGCTCTCGACCGCATCGAGGCCGAGGGCCTGGAGAATGTTATTGCCCGCCATGCACTGGCGGCATCGGCGACGTCGGTCGGGCTCGCCGCACTCGGCGCCCCCGCTTGGGTGACGGCGGCAAAAGCGTCGAACCTGGTGACGGCGGTGCCGTTGCCGGAGGCACTGGAACCTGCTTCGGTGATCGCGGCCGCGGGGCGGCTGGGGGTCGAGCTGACGGAGGCCGTGGGAACCGCGCCCGCCCGCCTCGTGCGGCTGAACCACACGGGCCCGCGCGCCGCATTCCAGACAGTACTATCGAATGTCGTGGGCTACGGCGCAGCCCTCAGGCAGACCGGCCGTCCCGTAGATATCGCCGCCGCTGCAGAGGCGATATCTGCGGCCTACAGCCGCTGAGACGTATCTGACCCTTGAAAATCGCGGCTGTCCAAGGCAGGAGAGTGGCGTCGCGGAGATTTGGTGCAGATGACGAAATTGCTGGATGCGCAGGGCCTGGAGATTTTGCACGAGGGGCATTGCACCCGCCTGAAATGGCACCGGCTGCGCAAACGTTTTGCCGATCCGCTGTTCTCCGCCGAAGTGATGGCGGAGGGATTTGCCGCAGGCGCCTCGATGGAACTCGATCTGCGCGTGCGCGCCGACGGCGGTTTCGTCGTTCTGCACGACGAGGACCTCGAAGGGGAAACGACCGGTCATGGACCGATCGCCGAAAAGCGCCTCGGCGACCTCCGCGATATCAGGATGCAGGGGGGCGACCGGCCGCTGATCCTCAGTGAAGACCTCGCCGCCATGCTGCAAGCGGCCCACCCGGCCGCACTGCTGCAATTCGACATGAAGGACGACTACGAGGCGATCGGCGCGCAGGGCATCGCGCATCTTGCCGTGCATTTCCAGGAGATCGCCGCCTCGGTGATCGTCAGCGCCGGCAGTCTCGACCTCATCGTCGCGGTCAAGGAGAAGCTTCCGCATCTCTTGCGCGGCATCGATCCCACGGACAAACTCTACGGGATCAGGAAGGCCGGCGGCTGGAAGGCTGTCGAGATCGAATTGCGCGCCGATTTGCGCGGTCCGACTGAACCGGACACGGTCTATCTCCACTGGCCGCTGATCCTTGATGCCGCCAATGAGGGTTTCGACATGATCGCGCTCTGCCAGGACGAAGGCAAACGCGTCGATGCCTGGACCTTTACCCTGAAGCATCCCGAGGTCGGTTTTAGCGAAGCGGAATGGCGGAACTTCCAGGCGCTGATGGCCCTGAAGCCGGATCAGATCACCACCGACGAGGCGCCGGCGACCGAACGCGCCTGGAGCCGCCGCATGGCGGGTTGACCCGCCCGGAAATGTGCAGCCGTTCCGGACGATGGCATGCCTTGAGCAACGGGCTTTTAGCCGCCGACTGACAGCCCCTCGCTCTCGAGGAGGAAGGCGAATTCGCCGGCAAGCCCCGGCGCGTGGGCGATGACCGGCCCTCCATACTCAAGCAGCTTGCCGATCGGCGGCATCGCCACCACAGCGCCGGCCTCTTCGGCGATCAGCGCGCCGGCAAGCATGTCCCAGGCATTGAGATGGCGTTCGTAATAGAGGTCGGCGGCACCCTCGGCGACGCGAACCAGGTCGATGGCAGCCGCGCCCATGCGGCGATAGTCGATGCCGCTCTCGTGCAGCCGTCTGGAGAGTGCGAGATAGTCGTCGAAACTCGTTTTGCGGGAATGCCCGAGGATGACTAGCGCATTGGCTGGATCGTCGGTTGCGGCGGCATGAATGGCAAGCCCGTCCTTGAAGGCGCCATCGCCGCGCACGGCATGGAAGACCTTGTCCTCGGCAGCGTCGTAAACCACGCCGATCTCGATCCTGCCGCCGGCGACGAAGGCGATCGAGACGCCCCAATGCCGGAAGCCCCTGATGTAATTGGTCGTGCCGTCGATCGGATCGACGACCCAGACGCCGACCCCATCCGACAGTCCGCCGCTTTCCTCCCCCATGAACGTATCGTCTGGAAAGCGCGAGAGGAGCCCGTCGCGGATCGCCTGTTCGGCCCTCTTGTCGGCGACAGTGACGAAGTCCTGCAATCCCTTGTTTTCGACGGCGAGGATGCCGGGGTCAGAGTCGCGCCGAAACCGGGCCGCTTCCCGTCCGGTCTCGAGGGCAACGGCGATCGCGACTTCCGCCCGGGCCCGGATGGCAGCGGCATCGAATGCGGAATTCATCAGGCAGTCCTTCTTCTTATCAGTGTCACCGGCGTAAATTCGACGCGCGCCGTCAGGTCCGGCTCGGCTATCCGGCTCATCAGCAGATCGACGGTCTGTTCGGCCTGGATATCGCAAGGCTGGCGGATCGTCGTTAGCTCATAGGCGGTCCAACTCGCCTGCGGAATATCGTCATGGCCGATGATGGAGAGCGGCGGCGCGTCGTCGCGGCCGCGGCCCTGCGTGATGCGGTCGAGGACGCCGCAGGCCATGTAGTCATTGGCGCAGAACAAGCCATCAATGCCGGATGCGGCAAGTTCGCCGGCCGCATCATAGCCGCTGCGGTAATCGTTGATCCTGATCTGGAGAAACTGCGGCTCGGCGCCGAGCTGCTTGCAGCGAGCAATGAAGGCCTCGCTGCGCCGCCGGGCCGTATAGGATATGGCGGGTGCGGCCATCACGGCGGGCTTTCGCACGCCGCTTTCGATCAAGTGGGTGGCGGCGAGATGGCCGGCCATGCGGTCGTCCGAGATGATGCGATCGACAAAGGGAATGTCATTGCCCTTGTTGATCAAGACGATCGGCACGCCTTCGGCCGCACATTGCTCGCAGATCGTGGTCGGCGGTGCGTCCGAGGTAACGATGACGCCGGAGACGGCGTAGTGCAGCAGCTGACCGATGACTGTCGAGGTATCCGCCTCCTGCGAGGTCGGCAGCAGGATGGGGCGGAAATTGCGGGCAAGCAGCACTCTCGCCAGATGCTCGATCTGCAATGTGCGGAACGGATTGTCGAGGCCGGCGGCGACGACGCCGACGAGATCGGAACGTTTGTTGGTGAGGCTTCGGGCAAGGTAGTTCACCCGGTAGCCGAGCTCCTTGGCGGCCTGATAGACCTTTTCCCGGGTCTTCGGCGAGACGCTGGCATCCGGCGTGAAGGCACGTGAGACGGCCGCGCGCGAGACGCCGGCCACCCGCGCCACGTCGAAGGAGGTTACCTTGCGCGGTCCCTTATCCCTGTCTGGCAACTGCGTTTTCCCTCTCTGCCGACGGCCGCATCAGATCGGGCAGATCCGTGCAGATGCCGAGAACCGGAAGTTTGATGATGTCGTCGAGAATGGCCGGCCGCTCCTCGTGCCAGAGCACGATTTCGCGGCCCGCCTCGAAGGCGCGCTGCATCAGCGCGTCGTTTATCAGGTCCTGCGGCCGCTCGACTGCCCTCTCCCAGCAGAGGTGCAGAATATCGGCGCCGGCCTCGTCGCCCAGCGCATGCGGGTCGTGGCCGACGCGGATCAGCACCGAAAGCGGGAAGTCGCAACCCGCGTCCCTGAGTTCGCGCACCTGCTCCGTATCGAAGGAGCCGAGGCAGGCAAAACGCTGGTTCATCTCGGCTAGATGGCGCCAGCAGCGCAGGCCGGTCCCGGACGCCTTCAGCTCGACATAGAGACCGGTTCCGGTCTCCCGGGCGAGAGCGGCGACCTCCGAAAAACGCGGCACGTCGACGCCGTCGAGGGCGGCGAGCTCGGCGGCCGTCATGTCGGAAATGCGTCGGTCGATGCCGAAGACGCGTTCGAGATGGTCGTCATGCGAGACGACGACCACGCCGTCGCCGGTCAACTGCGTGTCGAGCTCCCACATCTCGGCGCCGAGTTCGGTAGCGCGGCGGAAGGCGGCGAGCGTGTTCTCGCGTTCATGGCCGCTGGCACCGCGATGGCCGATGCAGAAGGGGATCTGACCCTTGGCCGCCGGCCAGCCATAGCGCTCGAAAAAAGCCGAAAAATCGCGGGTCATCAAATCCTCCTGCCATTTTCGTCGAAGACGAACACGCCACGGCTGTCGATCGCCCAGGTGACATGGTCGCCGACATGGATATCGTTGCGCACCGGCTGAATCGAACGCAGCAGCGGGCCACCTGCAAGAGCCACGTCGTAGAGGTTTTCGCGGCCCTGTGTCTCGGCGAAGGTGATCTTGCCCGTGACGGGGGTATCACCCGCCGGTGTAAAATGCTCGGGTCTGACGCCAAGCATCAGCTTGCTGCCTTCGGCGGCGCCGACGGTGCCCGGCAGCGGCACGCGGATCTCGCTCTCGGGGATGATGAAGGCGCCTTTGTCCATGACGCCGCGCAGGAAGGTGATCGGCGGATTGCCGAGGAAGCCGGCGACGAAGGCGGTTTTCGGGTCATTGTACATTTCGGCCGGGGTGGCGATCTGGACGATCTCGCCTTCCTTCATGATGGCGATGCGGTCGCACATGCTCATCGCCTCCACCTGGTCATGGGTGACGAGAATGGCCGTGATGCCGGTCTCGCGCTGCAGGCGGCGGATTTCCGAGCGCATTTCGAGGCGCAGCTTGGCGTCGAGATTGGCGAGCGGTTCGTCGAGCAGCAGCACGTCGGGCTTGCGGATCAGGGCGCGGGCCAGCGCCACGCGCTGCTGCTGGCCGCCGGAAAGCTGCGCCGGTCGGCGTTCCATGAGATTGTCGATATGGACAAGCCCGGAAATGCGATCGACCTCCTTGCGGATGTCGGCGGCGTTGACGCCCTTCACCTTGAGGGGAAAAGCGATGTTTTCGGCAACCGTCATGTGCGGATAAAGCGCATAGGACTGGAAGACGACGCCGACATTGCGGGCTTGGCTCGGCAGGTCGGTGACGTCGCGGTCGCCGAAGAGGATGCGCCCGCTGGAGGGCCGGTGGATGCCGCAGACCGCGAAAAGCGTCGTCGATTTGCCGCAGCCGGAAGGCCCGAGCAGCGCCAGCATCTCGCCGTCGCGGACTTCGAGCTGCATGTTCTCGATGACCTTGGTGGAGCCGAAGCTCTTCGAAAAATTGTCGAGGAGGATGCGCATCAGCCTTTGCTCCCGCCGCCGTAGATGTTCATCAGATATTTGTTGAAGAGCGCGTAAGCGATCAGCACCGGAATGAGGTAGAAGAGCCCGACGGCCTTGAACATATTGAAATCGTAATTGTTGTCGTCGGCGAGGAAGCCGGCGAGATAGACCGACAGCACCTGGACGTCATTGCCCGGCGCCAGGACCTGCGGCAGGATGAATTCGCCCCAGCCGGAGAGGAAGGAGAACAGGCCGAGCGCCATGATGCCGGGCTTGACCTGCGGCAGCACGAGGCTGCGCCAGACCCGGAAGCGTGAGGCGCCGTCGACGACGCCGGCCATTTCGATTTCCCAGGGCACGGTGTCGTAGAAGCCCTTCATCAGCCAGATGCCGAGCGGCAGGTCGATCGCCGCCTTCACCAGGATGACGCCGATCAGCGAATTGTAGAGACCGATCATCTGCAGCACGATGAAGATAGCGATGATCAGCGTGACCGACGGGAAGGCATGCAGCACCATGACGCCGGCAAGGAAGAAGCCGCGTGCCGGCACGTTCAGCCGCGACAGCACATAACCGGCCATCGACGAGACGATGAGCACGAGGCTGGTGGTGCAGGCCGAAAACAGCAGCGTATTCACCGTCACCTGCCAGATATTCGCCTTGCCCGCCGTCGTCTGCCACAGAAAACGCCAGTGATTGAACGTCAGGCCGGAGGGCAGCAGCGCATCCGGCGGCTTCACCGTCACGGTGTCGAGGAAGAGATAGACATACATCAGGAGCAGCGGCAGGCTGACGACGGTGAGCGCCGTTATGACGGGCCAGCTGCGATAATTTGCCGAGGGCTGCGATTGTTCGGCCATGGTCAGTCCTCGATCAGGGGCTTGGCGACAAGCGTGCCGTAGTTGAAGACGCGCAGATAAAGGAGCGACAGCATCACGCCGATGACGACGAGCACCAGCGCCATGGCCGCGCCCAGCCCGTATTCGAGATTGCCGGCATAATTCCTGAGCGCGGTGTGATAGGCGGAGAGCGCCCAGACCTCGGTCGTATTGCCCGGTCCGCCGTTGGTGGCGAGGAGGATTTCATTGAAGGAGGCGAGCAGCGACAGCGTCTGGTAGCAGGTGACGAAGAGGATCGGCCAGCGCATCTGCGGCAGGATGATGTAGCGGATCTGCTGCCAGCGCGAGGCGCCATCGACCTCGCTCGCATAGAACTGGCTCTTCGGAATGGCCCTCATTGCCGAGGCGAACACCAGCATTCCCATCGAGGCGCCGATGAAGCCGTTGATCAGCACGACAAAGAACCAGGCATTATAAGCGTTGTCGAGCAGGTAGTTCTTCGGGGGATAGCCGAACTTGCCCATCAGGATCGAAATGAAACCGGTATCCCAGGCGAGCCATTTCCACAGCATGACGTAGATGACGACGGGGGTGATGCGCGGCAGAAGCCAGATGCCACGAAAGATCGAGGCTGGCGTCGGCGGCATATAATGCGTCCAGATGGCGAGCAGCAGCGCATAGCCGACATTGAAGAGCGTCAGCACCAGCGCGACGTAGAGCGCAGTGTTGAAGAGCACCCGCGCCATATCCGGCGAGGTGGCGATGCGGGAGAAATTGTCTGATGTCCAGGTCCAACCGGTATAGGTGGCCTCGGCCACCGTTTCCTTCTGTTCCTGCGTCAGCTTGAGACCGAGGGTGTCCAACGCCGAAAACAGCTGTTCCTTGCTGTCGAAGCGGGTGTTGACGACGGAGCGGTTGAACTGTTCGGAGATCTGTTTGACCTCGCGCGTCGAAGGCCGGTCGGCGAGATCCTTGATCATACGCTCGGCTTCGCGGCGCGTCGGGAAGACCTCGCCGGCATGTCTGGCGCGCAGCTCCGCGGCGATACCAGGCTCAAGGCCGAGGTCCTCGACGGCCTTGAGGCCCGCCTCGTCGATCGCGTAGCGTGGTTCGGCCATATCGGCGGCAATGTCCGGCATGGCCGACTTCAGTGCGATCAGGGAATTGGGTGCGATCTGATAGACGCCGCCGGAAATGCCGGTGGCGGTCGTCATATTTGTCATCGAGAAGACCGCCGTCAGAACCACCGGCATCAGGAAGAACAGGACGATCATGATCGCCGCAGGCGCGATCATCACCAGTCCGAGCGTTCTGGACGATTTCATGGAAGCTTCCTCGCGGGACGGACCGGGCAGCGGGGTCTCCGCCGCCCGGAAGAGTGCTTCTGTTTTAGCGGATGACGATCTTGTCGCCGAGCGTGTTCTTCAGCTCGCTCTCGGCATCGCCGATGGCGCCGTCGACGGTCTTGGCGCCGGTCCAGGATGCCTCGAGGTTCTTCCACATGATGTTCCAATATTTGCCGAAATCGGAATTGTTCGGCATCGCATTGGCATGCGGCAGCAGGCGCTCGGTGGCTTCGCGAGCCCAGCGGTCGTCCGCATAGAAGTCCACTTCGGCTTCAGCTTTGGAGATGCCGAGATGGGCGGATTTGATCGCATGCAGCGCGTTGATGCGCGGTTCGGAGGCGATCGTGATCAGCTGAGCGGCGATCTGCGTATCTTCATCGCTATGTCCTGCGGTCAGCATGTAGACGAGCGGATGCGTCAGCGTGTTGGCCTTGCCGCCCTCGCCGGCCGGGATCAGCGTGAAGACGATGTTGTCGAAGAAATCCTTCAGGCCCTCCTGGTTGACGAGGCGGGCATAATGCCAGGTGCCGGCGTCCCAGATACCGGCCTTGCCGGTGGCGACTTCCTTCCACCACTGATCACCCGGCATGCCGATATGGTTCTTCTTGGTGACGCCCGTTTTCACGGCATCGGAGATGAACTGATAGGTGCGGGTCATGGCCGCCTTGTCGAAGACGAGCTTGCCGTTTTCTTCCATCGTGCCGCCGAAGCTCGTGTAGAACTGCCAGTAGTCAGGGCCGTTGCTGGGGCGCGGGTAGAAGCCGTAGCCTGGCTGGACGAGACCCTTGTCCTGCATCTTCTTGGCGTCTTCGAGCAGGTTCTTCATGGTGTACTTGCCGTCCTGAACGTTCTGCGGCAATGCATCGAGATCGGCGTCGCTATAGCCGATCGCCTTCATGTAAGGCTTCCAGAAGAACATCGGGCGGGATTCGGCATCCTGCGGAATACCGTAGACGGTGCCGTTGTACGAGGCGATCTGCATCAGGTTTTCGTAGATGCCGTTGAGCGGCCAGGCGTCGAGATCAACGTGATCCTCGATCGGAACGATAAGGCCGGCCTGCGACCAGGGAGCGATATCTTCATGACCGCTGGCGACGATGTTCGGTGCGGTCTTGGCTTCCGCGGCAAGCGTCAGCGCCTGCTTGAAATCGTCCCAGCCGGAATAGGCCTTCTTCTCGATGGTGATCTTCAGGTCTTCACCCTTGAGCGCGGCTTCGCGCTGCAACTGCTGGGCTGCGATCTCGATAGCGTCGAGGCGATAGGTGTCGTTCGGGCCGGTGCCGCCGGCCCAGACGCTGATCGTAACGTCCTTGGCAAGCGCAAAGGCGGAGGTCGAGGCCAGGATGGCGGCCGCGATCGTAAGGGATTTCAACGTCGGCAAAATGGTCATTTTCTTCGTCTCCCTGGAAGAGCAGTGTGAAGCCTCTTGACGGGTCAGCACTGTCGCTTGACGGCCGTTCCGAAACCCCACGAAAACGTGACATGTCCCGCTCTATGGGCTCAACGTAACGGCCGAATGACAAAATTGAGCACGTGTGCAAAATTATTATGACGATGTCCGAAAGACTTGCAAGCGACGGTTTTCAGCGGGCATGTTTTGTGCTTCAAATTGCGCTTATGCTGGGCTAGCATCACGTCATGAGCCTTGAATCCGTCCGCGCCTTCCTCCGTGCGCATGCCCCTGATATCGACATCATCGAAACCGCCGAGAGTTCCTCGACGGTTGCCCTTGCCGCCGAGGCCCATGGTGTCGAGCCCGCCCAGATCGCCAAGACGATCTGCCTGCGCGTCGGCGAGCAGATGATGTTGGTTGTCGCCGGCGGGTTGGCCCGCCTCGACAATCGCAAGTTCAAGGACACGTTCGGGGCCAAGGGGCGCATGCTCGATGCCGAAGAAGTCGTGGCGGTCACCAGCCATCCGGTTGGCGGTGTCTGCCCCTTCGGCCTGCCCTCGCCGCTGCCGATCTATTGCGATATTTCGCTGAAACGCTTCGACGAAGTCGTCCCGGCGGCCGGCTCGACCAATTCGGCGGTGCGCATCGCCACAGGACGGCTGGCGGAGTTGACCGGCGCCAGCTGGGTCGATGTCTGCCAGTAATGGCGCCGAAGAACTTCACACGCGGGAAAGAATACCTATATGACATCTCGACATGCCGTGATGTGCATGACAGGAGATCAGGAATGAGTGCCGTTTCGCGTTTTGCCAAGGTCGCGGCGATTGCCGTACTGACGAGCGCTACTGTTTTTGCTTCGCTCGGGGATGCCGAGGCGCGCCGTGCCGGCGGCGGTTTCGGAAGCCGCGGCACGCGCACTTTCCAGGCTCCGCCTGTCACTCAAACTGCGCCTGCTCCGGCCGCGCCGATCGAACGGTCGATGACGCCGCGCCCGCAGACGACGGCGCCCGCTGCCGCGCAACAGTCCTTCGGCGCCCAGCGCCCGGGCCTCTTCGGCGGTTTCGGCCGGTCGATGATCGGCGGCCTGATCGCCGGCGGCCTTCTCGGCATGCTGCTCGGCCACGGTTTCGGCGGCGCCTTCGGCTTCCTCGGCATGCTGTTGCAGATCGCGTTGATCGGCGGCGCCGTCATGCTGGCGATGCGTTATTTCGCCAATCGCCGCCAGCCCTCCTACGGGGTGAGCGGCCAGAGCCGCTCCTATGATATGTCCCCTGCCAAGAATTCGTCCTTCCAGATCCCGGCGATCGGTTCGGGTGCTTCTTTCGGCCAATCGTCGCGCGGCAACCGCCCGAGCGACGAGATCGGGCTGGCACAGGCCGATCTCGACCAGTTCGAGGAATTGCTGACCAGCATTCAGACCGCTTACGGCGCTGAGGATTATGGCACGCTGCGCCGGCTGACGACGCCCGAGGCCATGTCCTATCTTGCCGAGGAACTCGGCGAAAACGCCACCAACGGCGTGCGCAACCGCGTCTCCGACGTCAAGCTGCTGCAGGGCGATATTGCCGAGGCCTGGCGCGAAGACGGCCAGGAATATGCGACGCTCGCCATGCGTTACTCGTCGATTGACGCCATGGTCGAACGCGAAAGCGGCCGTGTCGTTTCCGGTGACGACCGTCACCCGAGCGAGAGCACGGAGGTATGGACCTTCGTGCGCAAATCGGGCGCTGACTGGAAGCTCGCCGCGATCCAGGGCACCGAGCAGCGCGCCGCCTGAGGTGGCGCGCTTACCCTGGCTTAATTCACCGCGACCGGTTTGGAGCGCATGCGGGAGACCGTCTCGCGTTCCGCCCGCTTGCAGCGCATCGGCGGCAAGCCACGGTCCATCAGGTCCATATCTTCCAGCACCATATCGCCCATCTTCTTGAAGGCGCTGTCGAGGGCGCCGGCCCGATGCGCCGAGCGGATGAAGCCTTTCAGGCTGCGCACTGGATGATCTGGCGGCAGCGGCTCCTCGGGGTAGACATCGCTGGCCGCGACGATATGGCCTGACGAGACGGCCGCCATCAGCGCATCGAAATCGACGACATCGGCGCGGCTGAGCAGGATGAAGGCTGCACCCCTGCGCATGCCGGCGAAGGCCTCGGCGCCGAGAAATCCCTTGTTTTCACTGGTGACGGCGGCAACGACGAAGACGAAATCGCTCTTCGTCAGAACATCCTCTAGGCTTGCCGGCTCTACGCCGTTTTCCTCGAGGATCGAGCGGGGCAGCCAGGGATCGAAGACCCTGATGCGCGCCCTGAAGCCGGACAGCACGCGGCGCAGCGCCTTGCCGAGATCGCCGAAGCCGATAATGCCGATCTCGGAACCGGCGATCAGCCGCGCACTCGCATTGCCCTCCCCGCCCCAGAGTTCGCTGCCGTGGCGAAAGTCGATATCGGCATCGACGATGCCGCGCGCCAAGGCCAGCGCGAAACCGAGACCGATTTCGGCGACCGGTTCGGCGAAGACCTGGCCCGTTGTCACGACATGGATGCCGCGCTGGAAGAGCACGTCATAGGGCATGTTGTTCAGGAGATTGCTTTCGACATTGAGGATAGAGCGCAGGACCGGCATTCTGGCGAGCGTTTCGGCCGAAAGCGGCGGCTGGCCGATGATATAGCGCGCCCTGCCGAGGATCTCGTCGCCAAGCCCGACGATATTCTCCGGATCGGCTTCGACCACGTCGTATTTCGCATGCAATTCGGCGCGCGCCTGATCGCTGAAGATCAGATCGAGCGTGCGCGGTTCGGGCGCACTGATCGCCAGCGGCCGTTCGACATTCGTCATGGGTGTGTCCTCCATCGCGGGCGGCTTGCATCTTCTCGCTGAAGGGTTAATAGCCCCTGCCTGCGGCTGTTTCCAGTTCGCCAAAGAGCAATACAGAGCGGCGATCCGTATAATGGCGTCGCTCCTGAGCGGCCGGCGGGGCGAGAAGCAATGGAAAGCGGCATTTGCCTATCAGATAAGCAGTTGAATTGACTTGTTATTTAATGATTTTTCCGTTGACGCTGCGAATCCCTTGAATTAGCTTGAGGAGCGCGAGCCAGCCCTGGTCTTGGGCAGCCACAGGATTTTCCAGAACGCGAGGGAATCGACAATGAAACCAGCACTGAAGAGCGGCCTGCTTGCCTTGGCTGCTGTAGCGCTCCCGGCAGTCGCTTCCGCCCATCCTGCCGTTGGCGAAGCCGCCGGCTTCAGCCATGGCTTTGCTCATCCGCTTTCCGGACTCGATCATGTCCTCGCCATGGTGATGGTCGGCGTTTTGGCTTTCCAGCTTGGCGGCCGTGCTCTCTGGCTCCTGCCGGCAGCCTTCGTCATGGTGATGGCGATTGGCGGCGCTCTCGGCGTTACCGGCGTCAATGTTCCCTTTGTTGAAGCCGGCATCGCGCTTTCCGTCATCGTTCTCGGGGCCGTCGTTGCCCTCAATGTCAGGGCGCCGCTCGCCGCAGCGCTCGGCATGGTCGGATTCTTCGCCATCTTTCATGGCCATGCGCATGGCGCCGAAATGCCGGAAGATGCGGCCGGCGCTGCCTATGCCGCTGGGTTCATGATTGCCACGGGACTGCTTCACGTCGCCGGCCTCTCCCTTGGTTACGTCATCGGCCGGGCCGGCGAGCGGCAGGGCGTCTTCGTAACTCGCGCGGCCGGCGGTATTGCCACCATCGCGGGCGTCGGCATCCTATCCGGCTTGATCTGAGCCTGACGGCATTGCAGCCGCCCCGGCGGCAAACGCGTCCAAAACATCATGGTCCAACGAGAACGCCCGGTTTGCGCGGCATAACCGGGCGTTCCTGCGTCATCGCGGCAAAGTGCGGCGGACTTGACCTAAATCAAATCCCCTCCTGTCGCGTCGGGCTATAGCTGACGCACGATCAACGAACGGACTTCCAAATTGACGCAGGGCCGCCTTGCCGGTTGTCGGTGGGGTGCGAGAGTCAGTATAGTGATTTCAGAAATTTCTGAAATCACAGATGCAACGGAAACCACTATGAACCTTCCGCCTCTCGTCCAGTCCTTCGTTCTCCACTTCGGCGAAATGGGATCTCGCTGGGGAATCAACCGCACGGTCGGCCAGATCTATGCGCTGCTTTTCGTCTCGCCGGCGCCGCTCTGTGCGGAGGAGATTGCCGACTCGCTCGGCATCTCGCGCTCCAATGTTTCGATGAGCCTGCGCGAACTTCAGGCATGGAACCTCGTCCTTCTCAAACACAAGCCGGACGACCGCCGCGATTTCTTCACGACGCCCGATGATGTCTGGCTGATCTTGCAGACGCTTGCCGAGGAACGAAAGAAGCGTGAAGTGGATCCGACACTGTCGGTTCTGCGCGAGATCCTCATGCAGCGCCCCGCCAGCGAGGCCGAACGGCACGCGCAGCAGCGCATGAGCGAAATGCACACGCTGATCGAGCAGCTGACCCATTGGTACGAGGACGTTAAACAGCTGGAAACCGAAAGGCTCGCGACGCTCCTTTCGCTGGGCGCGAAAGTGACGAAGCTTCTGGAGGCCAAGGACCGGGTGGTTTCGCTCGGCCGCAGCCGCCGGCCGAATCCTGCGAACAAAAGTTAGCGCCATGGGCACTGCTTTCTTCGACGTGAAGGACAGGGGGGAGACCAAGCCGGCACTGAACGGCGATGTCTCGCCCATCACCGGTCCGGATGATGCGAAAAGAGGGATGCGCCGAGCGGCGATGCTGCAGGCACTCGCCGCCGCGATCTGGATTCCGCAGGCCGGGTTACTGGCCGTCTCGGTCGGCCGCATCGCCGATGGCGGCGGATTGCAAGGCGTTGTCTCGCCGGCCATCGGCATTCTTCTTCTCGGACTGGCAAGAAGCTGTCTCGACGCGACCGGCGGCCGCCTGGCCTTTCATGTCGCGCGCGCCGAGCTTAGCCGCAGGCGGCGGAGCGCCGCTGCGGCGCTCTCCACGTCGTCGCCGATCGATCGGGGCCGGCCGGCCTCCGGCAAAGCCGCCAGCGTGCTGGGCGAGCAGGCTGAACTCATCGTGCCCTATCTCGCCCGTTTCCAGCCGGCGCGGGTGAAGGCGAGCCTCGTGCCGCTCATCATCCTTGCCGTTGTCCTTCCGGTCTCCTGGATTGCCGCGCTGGTGCTGTTGTTCGCCGCGCCGCTGATCCCGATGTTCATGGCGCTGATCGGCTGGCGTGCTCAGGCGGCCGGCGAAAGACAGCTTATTGCCACTGGCGGCCTCAACGGCTTCCTGCTCGATCGGCTGCGCGGACTGGCGACGATCCGTGCGCTCGAGGCGGTGGATGCGACCGCGCTCAGGCTGCGCCGCGAGGCGGAGTCGCTGCGTGCGCGCACCATGGCGGTGCTGAAGATTGCCTTTCTTTCCTCGGCCGTGCTCGAACTTTTCGCCGCGTTAGGTGTGGCGATGATCGCCGTCTATGTCGGTTTCAGCCTGCTTGGCGAGATCCGCTTCGGCACCTGGGCAGGCCGGCTCGACCTGACCGAGGGATTGTTCATACTGCTGCTGGCGCCGGCCTTCTTCGAGCCGCTGCGCGAGCTTTCGGCGGTCTGGCACGATCGGGCCGCCGGCGAAGCGGCGCTGAAAGCCATGGACGCCTTGGCTGCCGGTGGTCTGTCCATTCGAGGATCGGCCGAAGCCGCGACAGCGCCTTCTCTCGCAGCGCCGGACATCCGTCTTGAGAATGTCGATTTCCGCTACGCCGCCGATGAGCCGCTGGTCCTCTGCGGCTTCGATCTCGATATTGCCGCCGGTGAACATCTGGCGCTTCTCGGCGCCAGCGGTTCCGGTAAATCGACGCTTCTTTCACTGATGGCGGGGCTGGCGCCCTGCACTGGCGGCCGCATCGTCATCGGCGGCGTTGAACTTGCGGATGACACCGCCGCGCTCTTGCGCGGCGCCATGGCGTGGATCGGCCAGAAGCCGCATATTTTTGCCGGCACCATTACAGGCAACATCACGCTCGGCAGGCCCGGCATCCCACGCGGCGATGTGACGGGTGCAGTTGATGCGGCGAGACTGGAAAAGGTAGCCGCCGCCTATGGCGGCCGACCGCTCGGCGAAGGCGGCACCGGCATTTCCGGCGGCGAGGCACTGCGGCTTGCGATCGCCCGCGCCGCCTGCAATCCGCATCTGAGGATCATCCTGGCTGACGAGCCGACCGCGCATCTCGATGTCGCCACCGCCGCCGAAGTGACGGAAAGTCTGCTTTCGCTTTCCAAGGGGCGCACCTTGATCGTTGCCACCCATGATCCGCTGTTGGCCGCGCGCATGCACCGTACCATGCGCATCGACGCCGACTTTATTGTGAGGGAGGCCGCGGAGTGACCACATTCACTGCAGACCTCAAGCCGATCCTGCGCCTGTTCTTTGCCGAGCGCCGGCGTGCGCTGCTGCTCGGCGCTGCACTTTCGGCAGCGACGGTTACGGCGGGCATTGCTCTGCTCGGCCTGTCCGGCTGGTTCATCACCGCCACGTCGCTTGCCGGCCTTTCGACCGCTGCCGCCGTCACCTTCGACGTCTTCGCACCGTCAGCCGGGATCCGCCTGCTCGCCATCATCAGGACGGCGGCACGGTATGGTGAAAGGCTGGCGACCCATGACGCGACGCTCGGCGTGCTGGCCGCTCTTCGCGAAAGATTGTTTCGCGGCTTCGCCGAACCGGGTGCCGCACGCACGCTCCTGCATCGTCCGGCAAGGCTGCTCTTCCGGCTGACGGCCGATATCGATGCGCTCGACTCTCTTTATCTCAGAATCCTTGTGCCGGCCGCGGTGGCGATCGCTGCTGCCCTTGCGGCAAGCCTCGTGCTGGGCCTCATGCATCCGCTGTTCGGCCTGTTCTTCGGCGTCTTTCTCGCCGGCGCCGGCCTCGGCCTGCCCTTGATTGCTGCTCGGGCGGCGCGCCAACATGCCCACAGGCGCGCCCATGGCATCGAGACACTGCGGTCGCGGACGATCGATCTCGTCGCCGGTCAGACCGACCTGTTGATGGCCGGCCGGCTTGCCGCACAGAGGAGCGCGATCGCTGCGGCCGACCGCTATGCCGGCCGCGCCGACGACCAGCTGAACCGCGTCGAAACCGGCCTGACATTCGGCTTCGGCCTCGTCTCCACCCTGCTATTGACGGCGTCGCTGCTGGCCGTCGCCGCCCTTGCGGACACCAAGGCGATTACCACGCCGGTTGCAGCCCTCGGCCTGCTCGTCGCCTTTGCGGCCGTCGAACCCTTTGCGGCGCTGCGTCGCGGCGCCCTTGACCTCGGCAGGACGCTGCTTGCGGCAAGGCGCCTCGCGCCGCGGCTTGCCGTCGCCGTCGCATACGAACCAGTGGCCCCTCCCCTCCCGGGATACGCCGTCTCGCTGGCTGACGTGTCCGCCTTCCATGAAGGCTCCAACGCGGTGGTGCTCAAGGATATTGATCTTGCGCTCCGCCAGGGCGAACGCCTCGCCGTCATCGGCAGCAGCGGCGCCGGCAAGTCGAGCCTGCTTGCTTTGCTTTCCGGGGAGTTGCCGGCCAGGACGGGAAGCATTGCAGCGACGCCGGCGACGCTGCTGACACAACGGACGGAACTCTTTGAGGATAGCCTGCGGGGTAACCTTACCCTTGCCGACCCGAACGCAAGCGAGGCGCGTCTTCGGGAGGTGCTTGCTGCCGCCGGTCTGCTTGCCGATGTCGAGGCCATGCCGCGGGGGATCGATACACGGCTCGGCGAAGGCGGGCTTGGCCTTTCCGGCGGCCAGTCGCGCCGGCTGGCGCTTGCCCGGCTCTTCCTGCGCGACACGCCGCTCTGGCTGCTCGACGAACCGACCGAGGGCCTCGACGGTGCCACCGCCCGCGACGTGCTCGGTCGTCTGTCGGCGATGGCGGCAGGCCGCTCGCTGGTGATCGCGACTCACATCCGCCGCGAGGCTGCGATCGCCGACCGCATCGCCGTCATCGAAGGTGGCCGCATCTTAGAAATTTCGCGCCGTGGAGAAGCGGCGTTCGAAAAGGCGCTCGACCGGCTTCGGCCGGATTGAGTGAGATCGCATGCCCTCAAGCGCCGGCCGGCGCTTGGGAACGCTCCGTACCCCGTGGGACCGTGGGAGAAGACAATGGAACTAGACATCGTCGCGCTATCGCGCTTCCAATTCGCGCTGACGGCGCTTTACCACTTCCTGTTCGTGCCGCTGACGCTCGGCCTGTCCGTGCTCTTGGCGATCATGGAAACCGTCTATGTCATGACCGGCCGCCAGATCTGGCGGCAGATGACGAAATTCTGGGGCACGCTGTTCGGCATTAATTTCGTGCTCGGCGTCGCCACCGGCATCGTCATGGAATTCCAGTTCGGCATGAACTGGAGCTATTACAGCTATTATGTCGGCGACATCTTCGGCGCGCCGCTGGCGATCGAAGGCCTGATGGCCTTCTTCCTCGAGGCGACCTTCGTCGGCCTGTTCTTCTTCGGCTGGGACAAGCTGTCGAAGGTCGGCCATCTCCTTGCCACCTGGGCGGTGGCGCTCGGTTCGAACTTCTCCGCACTTTGGATCCTCATTGCCAACGGCTGGATGCAGAATCCGGTGGGATCGGCGCTCAATCCGCAGACGATGCGCATGGAGATCACCAGCTTCTTCGACGTTGTCTTCAATCCGGTGGCCCAGGCGAAATTCGTTCATACGGTCTCGGCGGGTTATGTCTGCGCCTCGATCTTCGTGCTCGGCGTCTCGGCCTGGTATGTGCTGAAGGGCCGCCATATCGAGCTTGCCAAGCGCTCGATGACGGTCGCCGCCGCCTTCGGCCTCGCCTCGGCCCTTTCAGTCGTCGTGCTCGGCGACGAGAGCGGTTATCTCGCGACCGAAAACCAGAAGATGAAGCTCGCCGCTATCGAAGGCATGTGGAAGACGGAGGCGGCTCCGGCCGCTTTCACCGCCTTCGGCTTCCCCGATCAGGAGGCGCGCGAGACGCATTTCGCCGTGCATATTCCCTGGGTGATGGGCCTGATCGGCACACGGTCGCTGACGACCGAAATCCCCGGCATCGACAAGCTCGAACAGCAGGCCGAGGTGCGAATCCGCGACGGCATCAAGGCTTACGAGGCGCTGATGCAGATCCGTGGGGCGCCGGAGCAGGACCAGGTCGCGCAGGAGGTGCGCAGCTCCTTCGAGGATCTCGGCCATGATCTCGGCTACGCGCTTCTCCTGAAGCGCTATGTCGACGATCCGCGCCAGGCGACCGACGCGCAGATCGCCCAGGCGGCGCGTGACACGATCCCGCATGTACCGACGCTCTTCTGGTCCTTCCGCATCATGGTCGGCCTCGGCATTTTCTTCATCCTCTTGACCGCCACTTTCTTCTGGCTGTCGGCCCGGCGCCATCTCGATAAATATCCGCTGCTGCTGAAGGTTGCCGTGCTGGCAATCCCCCTACCCTGGGTCGCCATCGAGCTCGGCTGGGTCGTCGCCGAATTCGGCCGCCAGCCCTGGGTGATCGAAGGCGTGCTGCCGACGGCTGCCGCCGTCTCCAGCCTCGGCGCCGGCACCGTGCTTTTGACGATCATCGGTTTTGCTGCGCTTTACACCGTGCTGATCGTCATCGAGATGAGCCTGATGATCAAGGCGATCCGCCAGGGGCCGGAACCGGACGACGAGCCGGAAGCGGTGCTGATTTCCGAAACCCTCGTCCCGGCCGCGGAGTGACCTGCCATGATCCTTCACGAACTCATCGATTACGAAACCCTGCGCCTCATCTGGTGGCTGCTGCTCGGCGTGATATTGATCGCTTTTGCAACGACAGACGGCTTCGATCTCGGCGTCGGCACGCTTCTGCCCTTCGTCGCCAGGACCGACGCGGAGCGGCGCGTGGCGATCAACACGATCGGGGCCACCTGGGAAGGCAATCAGGTCTGGCTGATCCTCGGCGGCGGTGCCATCTTCGCCGCTTGGCCGCCGCTTTATGCGGTCTCTTTCTCGGGCTTCTATCTGGCAATGTTCGCGGTCCTCCTCGCGCTCATCCTGCGCCCGGTCGGCTTCAAATACCGGTCGAAACGGGAAAGCGCCCGCTGGCGCAACGGCTGGGACTGGGCGCTCTTCGTCGGCGGTTTCGTGCCGGCACTGATCTTCGGCGTTGCCGTCGGTAATGTGCTGCAGGGCGTGCCCTTCCGCTTTGCCGACGACATGCGGATTTTTTACGAAGGCTCGTTCTTCGCCCTGCTCAACCCCTATGCGCTGCTTTGCGGGCTCTTGTCCGTCGCCATGTTGACGATGCACGGCGCCGCTTGGCTGGTCTTGAAGGCGAGCGGGCCGGTGGCGGAGCGGGCGAGAAGCTATGGCAGCATCGCCGCCCTTGCCGCCATCGTGCTCTTTGCCCTCGGCGGCCTCTTCCTATGGACCGGCGTTGGCGGCTATCGCATCACCAGCGATATCAGCCCAATCGGACCGTCAAACCCGCTGCTGAAGAGCGTGGTGATCGAGAATGGTGCATGGCTTGCCAATTACAACGCCCATCCGTGGACGATCCTGGCGCCCGTCCTAGGCTTTGCAGGTGCGGCACTGGCCTTCCTCGCAATGCGGGCAGGACGCGAGGTGACGACGCTCATCTTCAGCAAGGTGGCGATACTGGGCATCATCTCCACGGTCGGTCTGGCGATGTTCCCGTTCATCCTGCCCTCCTCGCTCGATCCGCGATCGAGCCTGACGGTCTGGGATGCATCCTCCAGCCATATGACGCTGTTCATCATGCTTGTCGTGACTGTGATCTTCCTGCCGATCATCGTCGCCTACACCGCCTGGGTCTACAAGGTTTTGTGGGGCAAGGTCGACGAGAAATCCGTCACCGACAAGAACAGTCACGCCTACTGAGGGAGACGAAACGATGTGGTATTTCGCGTGGATCCTCGGCCTGCCGCTGGCCGCCGCCTTCGCCGTCCTCAACGCCATGTGGTATGAACTGATGGACGACGCCGCCAAGAAGAAGGCGTCCGAAACGTTGAAATAGTGATGGAAAGGGCGCGGCTTCCAACCGCGCCCTTTCTTCTTTTCTCAGCCTTCCAGCCACTTCACCTGATCAGCTGTCAGCCGGATGTCGAGCGCCGAGAGGCTATCCTCCAGCTCCGCGACGGTGCGCGGCCCGATCAGCGGGATGACCGGGAAGGGCTGGGCGATGACATAGGCGAGCGCGATGTGGATTGGGTTGCGGCCGAGCTTGTCGGCAAGCTCGATGGCGCGGTCGCGGCGTCCGAAATTGCGCTCAGAATACCAGACGCGGACGATCTCCTCATCGTCTCGCTTGTCGCGGCCGGCGCGGTCGGTAAAGAAGCCGCGGCCCTGGCTCGACCAGGCAAAGTTCGGGATCTGCTTCTCGTTCAGCCACTTTTTCCAGTCGTCGTCGGAAGCGGCAACGCAGCCGGCCCAGATCGGATCGAGCATTTCCGCAAGCGAGAAGTTGTTGGAGAGTGCGGCCGGCGCCGCCTTGCCGGTCCTTTCGGCATAGGCGATCGCTTCGTCGAAACGCGCTCGCGTCCAGTTCGAGCCGCCGCAGATGCCGCGGATGCGGCCGCGCTTGACCTCGGCATCCATGGCATCGACGAACTCGCCGACCGGCACGTCGGTATTGTCGCGATGCATGAAATAGACGTCGACATAGTCGGTCTTCAGCCGGGCGAGCGATTGATCGAGCTGTTTTGCAATCATATCGGGGTAGCAGAGCGGCGAATGGGCGCCCTTGCCGATCAGCACGATCTCCTCGCGCGGCACTTTGCGGCTGGTGTGCCAGTCACCGAAGATCGCCTCCGTCTTGCCTGCGCCATAGACAAAGGCCGTATCGAAGGCATTGCCCCCCGCCTCGTAAAAGGCGTCAAGCGTCAGCGAGGCGGCAGCGAAATTCGGGAAGAACTCGAAGCCGAGTGTCACGACCGAAGCCGGCTTGGAAATGCCGGGAATCTGGCGCTGCGGAATGCTATTGCCGCGCGTGACCGCGCCGCCGGCAATATTGTTCGTGCGCTTCACCGCCTTCTCGACACCATATTCGAGACCGACCGAGGCGCGCCATTGGTCGAGCACGCGCAGGTTTCCGATCGAATCCGCCCAGCTCATACCGGGAGTGCTGAACTCGGTTTTGCCGGCGCGGATGGCGTCGCCCGCCGCATCGGCCTCAAAGGAATAGAGCCAGCGATCTTCCTTGACCTCGATCGTCTCCTGTTTGCCGCCCTTGAAGATTTCGATCTTGCCGACGCCGCCCTTGTGGCCGGAGGCGAACCAGAAGTCGGCGACCTCGATCCGGCCCTCGGAGCCGATGATACGCAGGACGTTGTCCTGCTGCGCCATGATCGAGCAGGAGACTTCGGCGATGATCTCGTTCGGGAATTTCAGCACGGCCGACGCCCATTCATCGACGCCGCTCTCTCCGAGATGGGCGACGCCCGAAACCTTTTCTGGTTCGAGGAAGGCCTTGCCCTCGGCGGCGCCGGCGATCAGCCTGGCCATCGAGACCGGATAGCCGCCGACATCGAGAATGCCACCGCCGGCGGTATCATTGGCGAATAGCCGGTGTTCCGGCTTATAGCTGCCCATGTTGAAGCCGAAGCTCGAGCGGATGATGCGCAGGGTGCCGATGACGCCGCTCTTGACGAGTTCGACCAGCTTCGCCGTCTGCGGATGCACGCGGTACATGAAGGCCTCGCCGGCAAAGACGCCGGCCTTCTTGGCTTCATAGTAGACAGCCTCGGCATCATAGGCCGACAGCGCGATCGGCTTTTCCACCAGGATGTGTTTGCCGGCGCGCGCAGCCTTGATCGCCCATTCGGCATGGCCGGTATGAGGCACGGAAATATAGACCGCATCAACCTCGGGGTCGGAAAGCAGCGCCTCATAGCCGTTTACGATGCGGGCGCCGGGGAAAGCTTCGGCAAGTCCCGGCTTGGAAGGATTGCGGGTGGCGATTGCCACCAGCTTGCCGGTGCGCGAATGGGCGACGCCGTCTGCAAAGGTGCGAGCGATGGTGCCGGGGCCGATGATGCCCCAGCGGATCGGTTGATCGGAAGTCATGAAAACCTCTTTCGTCTTTCTGCCTTGGGAGGGGTTTAACGAAGCCGGTTGCCGGCGCCGTCGAAAAGGAATGTGCGGCTTGCGGGAAAGCCTACCGTCAGCGTTTCGCGATTGCCGGCGACACGCGATTCCGGCCGCTCGATGATCAGCTGCTCGCTGCCGATGGCGGCGTAGATGTAGCTTGTGTTGCCGAGATGTTCGGCAACGTCGACAGCGACGGTAAGATCGGCGTCACCCGCGCCGGCATCGACGAAATGTTCGGGACGGATGCCGAGCGTCACTTTCGCACCGGCTTCGACAGGATCGGCAATGGCCAGCGGCAGGCGCATATTGCCGTCGCTTTCCAGTGCGATCACCGCCCTGCCCGGCTGCGTCTCGACCACCACGGCCTTGAGAAAATTCATCTTCGGCGAGCCGACGAAGCCGGCGACGAACTGGTTGGCGGGATCGTCGTAGAGGTCAAGCGGCGCGCCGATCTGTTCGATATTGCCGGCGCGGAGCACGACGATCCGGTCGGCAAGCGTCATCGCCTCCGTCTGGTCGTGGGTGACATAGATCATCGTCGTGCCGAGCTGCTTGTGCAGCCTTGAGATCTCGACGCGCATCTGCACGCGCAGTTCCGCGTCGAGGTTCGACAAAGGCTCGTCGAACAGGAAAACCTCGGGTTCGCGGACGATGGCGCGGCCGATCGCGACACGCTGACGCTGGCCGCCGGAAAGCTGCTTCGGACGGCGCTTCATCAGCTCGGTGATCTGCAGGATTTCCGCAACACGGCCCACGCGACGCTCGGTGTCGGCTTTCGGATTGCCGTTCATGCGCAGGCCGAAGCTCAAATTCTCCTCAACGGTCAGGTGCGGATAGAGCGCATAGGACTGGAAGACCATGGCGATGCCGCGGTCGGCCGGCTCGACGTCGTTGACGATCTTGCCGGCGATCCGAAGCTCGCCCGATGTAATATCCTCCAATCCGGCGATCATCCTGAGCAGCGTGGACTTGCCGCAGCCGGAGGGGCCGACGAAGACGACGAATTCGCCGTCCTTGACCTCCAGATTGGCGCCATGGATGATCTCAAAGCCGCCGAAGCGCTTGACGATGTTGCTAAGTGAAAGCTCTGCCATGCGGCCCCCCGATTACTTGATTGCGCCGGCCGCGATGCCGGCGATGAAATGGCGCTGGAGAGCCACGAATACGACGAGGATCGGCGCCGTCAGCAGCACCGCGCCGGCCATGATGCCACCCCAGGAAACCTTGGTGAGGCCGATCAGCGTTCCCAATGCCACCGGCGCCGTCATCATCCCCGGTCTGGAATTGATGAGCAGCGGCCAGAGGTAATTGTTCCACGAATGCAGGAAGAGAATGATCGCCAAAGCTGCCATCGTCGGGCGCGCCAGCGGCAGGGCGATGCGCAGGAAGATCTGCCATTCCTTGACGCCCTCGACGCGGGCCGCGTCGAAGAGTTCGCCCGGCATCATCGAGAAGGACTGCCGCATGAATAGGACGCCGAGCGAATTGAAGAGCGGCGGCACGATCAGAGCCACCCAGGTGTTTGCCAGCTTGAACTCGCGCGCCACCATGATGAATTGCGGGATGACGACCACGGAGAAGGGAAGCGTGATCGTGCCGAGGATGATGGCGATGACGACGGCGCGGCCGACGAAACGGTAACGCGCCAGCGCCCAGCCGGCCATCGAAGTCAGCATCACCGAGAGCACGGTATAGATGAGCGCCACGCCGATGGAGATCACCATTGCCCCGATGAAATCGGTATCGGCCTGCAGATTCTTAAAATTCTCGACGAAGTTGGTCGACGGCCACAGCACGATGTCTGGGCTGAAAATGCCGTTGTCCGGCATTGTCGAGAAGACGAACATCATCCAGAGCGGAAACAGCCAGATCAGCGCCAGCGGCGCCAGCACGGCGTGCAGCGCGATCTGACGGGCGAGAAGGGATTGCGATTTGGATTTCATTTCGGATCCCTCCCGATCCAGAGATTGAGAAGAGAAATCACCACGGCGAGAGCAGCCATCGTATAGGCGATTGCCGAGGCATAACCGAAGTTCAGCGCCGTGAAACCCTGGCGATAGAGGAAGAGGCCGAGTGTTTCCGTGCCGCCGCCCGGACCGCCGCGATTGGTGATGAGGAAGGGTTCGGTGAAGAGCTGCATGGTGCCGATCACCGAGAGCACCACACAGAAGAGGATGATCGGTTTCAGGAGCGGCAGGGTGATGTGGAAGAATTGCTGCACCTTGCTCACCCGGTCGAGCGTCGCCGCCTCGTAGACATCGTCGGGAATGGCCTGCAGGCCGGCAAGGATGATGATGGCGTTATAGCCCGCCCAGCGCCATGTGACGGCGAGGATGATCACTGCCATCGCAGCATTGGCGTTGTCGAACCAGGAGATCGGGCTGAAGCCAACCGCTGAAATCATCTTGTTGATGATGCCGAAATCGAGGCTGAACATCAGCCGAAAGACGGCCGCATAAGCGACCTCGCCGACGACGACAGGTGCGAAGAAGGCGAAACGGAAAAGCGGGCGCGCTTTCAACAGCGGCGAATTGAGCATGACGGCCATGACCGTCGCCAGCGCGATCATCACGGGCACCTGGATCACCAGGATGATCAGCGTGTTGTAAAGAGCATTATAGAAGGCCGGATCGTAAAAGAGCCGGCCCCAATTGGCCTGGAAGCTGTATTTCCACGGGTTGATGCGCGTGTTCTGAAAGGAAATCAAGAACGAATTGATGATCGGCCAGACCCAGAAGGTGGCAAAGATCAGCAGATAGGGGGCGAGGAACGCATAGGCGCTCCGGGTTCTGAACGGCATCGAGCCTCCTCCTTACGAACGAATGACCAGCCGCGTTGCAAACCGGGGAAAGCCGGGCGCTTCGGGCGCCCGGCATCGTCATTCATTGCGCGATAGGAAGTCCGGTTGCCGAAGCGATCTGGTTGGCGGCGTCGTCGAGAGCCGCCTTCGCATCGGGATAGCCGCCGGCGAAGAATTTTGCCTGCGTTGCCCTGAAGATGCCCTCGGCATCACTCTGGAAGGCGGTGCCGCGGCTCGGCACGATCTTCGGCAGTGTCGCGAGGATATCGGCCCAGACTTTCTGACCGCCCCAATAGGGCTGCGGCTCGTTGACGAAGGGATCCTTTTCAGCAGAAAGCAGCGACGGAACCAGGCCGAATTCCTTCAGCATGGTGACCTGACCCTCGGTCGTACCAAGGGCGTAGTTGACGAATTTCCAGGCCGCCTCCTTGTTTGCCGAGGCCGCCGAGATGGCGAGCGACGAACCGCCGAGATTGGCGGCATGGGGACCGTCGGCCGTCAGGCTCGGCATTCTGTAAACGCCCCATTTTCCCTTGAGATCGGGAGAGGTCGAGCGCACGGTGCCTTCATACCAGCCGCCATAGAGCTGGCTTGCCGCTTTGCCGGCCGTGTTGGCCTGGATCTTCTCGTCCCAGTTGGCGGACGTCAGCGTGCCGGCATCCTTCATCTCCTTCACCTTCTGCAGCGCAGCGACGCAGGCCGGCTGGTTGATGGTGATGTTCTGGCCGTCGGTCGAGAAATAGCCGCAGCCCTGCTCGTTGGCGATCATGCGGAACCATTCGCTGTCGCCGTTAAAATCGGCCTGCGCCATCACGACACCGGGATTGGCGGCCGAGATCTTCTTGCCGGCGGCGATGAAATCGTCCCAGGTGCTGATCGTGCTCGGATCGACGCCGGCCTTCTCGTAGAAATCACGGCGATAGAAAACGGCGACGGGGCCGGAATCCCACGGCATGGCATAAGCAACATCGCCGACCTCGAGTTCGGTGCGCTTGAAGTCAGGGAATTTCGCCTGAATATCGGCGGTGTAGCCGAGCTCTTTCAGATTGGCGAAGCAATCCGGGAAACGGCTCCAGAAGATTTCAGCTTCGAAATTCTCGATGCTGACAATGTCGGGCAGGCCGTCGCCGCCGGCAGCGCAGGCTGCAAGCGTCTTGTCGAAGACCTGGCTGTTTCCGAGGTCCTCGACGGTGATCTTGATGTCGGGATATTGTTTGTTGAAGCCCGGCAGCGTGGATTTCAATGCCGACGCGGCGACGTTCCAGCTCCAGATGGTCAGATTGGCCGACTGCGCGAAGGCGGAGCCGGAAGCAAGCAGTGCAACAGCTGCGGTCGCAGCGAGAAGTTTGAAGCGCATTGAAAATCCTCCCTTTTCAATTGCCGATCTTTCACGAACGCGGTTAGACTATCCGCAAGGGAGCGGCTGTCTCCTAAAAAGGGAATATGGATTTGGCGGAAAGTAAGGTCGGTACGCGTGCAATCTATCAGCCCGGCGCAAGCAGCATCGAGGGTTCGCCGACGGCGCTGCAGATGTTTCATGCCCACCCGCCCATCATGGCCATGCCGCACTGGCACGCGCAGGTCGAGGTCAATTATGTGATTCGCGGCACCGTGCACTACCGCATGAACGATCACGAATTTCGGCTGAACGCCGGCCAGATGTGCCTTTTCTGGGGTGGCCAGCCGCATCAGATGGACGAATCCTCGGATGATTCGCTCTATGCAGGGGCCCATCTGCCGCTGGTCTATTTCTTCCGGCTGCGTCTGCCGATCAGCATTTCCAGCCGGCTGATGAAGGGCGAGACGCTGCTGACGTCGGCGACCGATGCCGCCGACAGAGAAAACTTCGCCCGCTGGGTCCGCTACTCCAATTCAGGCGATTCCGCCAAGGCCCAGCACGCCGTCGACGAACTGCTGCTGCGCATCGAGCGCATTGCGCTCGAACCCTACTCGATGGCGACGTCGAAGACGACCACCAGTCTTGAAGGCGACCAGCCGCATCCGCATTCCTCGCGCAGCGTCGCGCGCATGTGCGATTTCATCGCTGCCAATTTCCTGCAGGACATCGATTCGGTCGACATCGCTCGCGCCGCCGACCTGCATCCGAAATATGCGATGAACCTGTTCAAGCGATCGACCGGCATGACGCTCAGCAAATATGTGACGCTGCTCAGGCTGTCGCGCGCTCAGGCGATGCTGATGAGCGAGGGCGCCAACGTGCTGCAGGTGGCGATGGACAGCGGTTTCGGCTCGATCAGCGCCTTCAACAAATCCTTCCGCCACATCGCCGGCATGTCGCCGTCGGATTTCCGGCGCGATATCAGGCTGGTGACGACGATGCCCGCCGGCGCCTTCCGCAATTGAATCATGTCCGCCTCGGCTGTCCTGCAAGCGCCGCGTTATCTTTTTTCAGCGAGTTCTATCTGAATTCCATCGGGATCGCGCAGGAAAGCGACCTTGTGCAGCACTTCGGCGTTAACAGCCAGACGCGGCCGTTCTTTGATCTCGACGCCGGCTCTTTCGAGACGAGCGAAGGTCTCCGCGACATTTTCGAACAGGAAGGTCAGGTGGCGCAGGCCGGCGGTATCGTCCGGCACATCTACCGCCCTCCCCGCACCACCCGCCGGCGCAAAAATTTCAAGCATGCTGCCGCCGGCGTCGAGAAAGGCGACCTGAGAGCCGTCGGCCATCATCTTGCGCAGATGCAGGCGCAGGCCGAGCAGGCCGCAATAGAAGTCGACCGCGCGGTCCATATCGCTGACCGTCATGCCGACATGCTCGAAGGATTTTAGCATGGGTGCTTCTTTCTGTTCCGTTTGCGAGAAATTTCATCGACGGCCCTGGAATTTCAAGGGTGAGCGAAGATTGCTGGGGGCGGCAGACGGGTGGCTTGTGCTCCATCGCGGCCATCGGCTAGGCTGCCGATTGAGAGATGGAGCGACCCAAAGCAATGCATGTTCGAAGAGCGGTAGCCGCCGACGCGGAGGAACTGTGCGGTCTCCTGAACGAGATCATCCTGGCCGGTGGAACAACCGCGCTCGAGACGCCGCTTACGGCCGCGGAATTCGCAGACTGGTTCATCGACGGTGAGTTTCCCCTTGTCTGCCATGTCGCCGAGCATGATCGGTCGCTTGTCGGCTTTCAGTCGTTGAGCGTGCACGGCGATCCGCCGAAGGGTTATGCCGATATCGCAACATTTGCCCGCATGAGCCCGAGGATTTCCGGCGCCGGGAGCGCCCTTTTTCCGGCGACGCGGGCAGCCGCCGAAGCGCTCGGGCTTAAATTCATCAATGCGACCATTCGCGCCGACAATATCGGCGGACTTGCCTATTACGCCAAGATGGGCTTCGAGCCCTATGACAGGCTCGTCCAGGTTCCGCTTCTGGATGGAACACCGGTCGACCGGATCAAGAAGCGTTTCAGAGTGGGTGTCGAACGCCGTCCAACATCCTCCGTTTGACTGTGCCGAAGCCGGCCTCGGAATGATCCGAGGCCAAAGCATCGCCCTTCCCTTTCGCTCACAGCCCGGGAGCCGCCTGTTATTCCTGCGGAAGCCAGGAGCGGTAGAGCGGGTGATCGGCGGCGATCGGCATCGGTGTCGGCTTGCCGGTGCGCTGCGAGAAATAAGCGGCTGTCACCAACTCCAGCGAATTGCGGGCATCCTCCAGCGTCACGGGCGGGTCCTTGTCCTCGATGATCGCCTGGTGGAAGAGCTCGAATTGGCGGGTATAGCCGTCTTCGCCCGGTACATAGGCGGAAAGCGCCGCGTCGATCTTCGCCTGATGCTCCTCGTTTCCTGCCGTGAACACCCAGGGATCGCGGCCCATCGTATAGGGTTCGAGAATGCTTTCGGCGACAAGATCGCTGAAGCAAAAACGCAGCCGCGAGATCTCCTTGCGCGAGCCGAGCGTCATCGACAGCGTCGCCAGAGAACCGTTCTGCATCTTCACTGAAAGCGCGGCCGTATCCTCGACCTCGATCGGGTTGACCAGCGTCGCCCCATAGGAAAACACCTCGGCACAGGGGCCATGCACGTAATTCAGCATGTCATGAGCGTGGATCGCATGGCCGAGAAGGCCGCCGCCGAGCTCGCTCGCCCATTTGCCGCGCCACGGCACGGCGTAATAATCCGGGCCGCGCCACCAATGGGTCTCGATCGTCGTCAGGAACGGCTTGCCGGCCAGACCGCTTTCGATCAGCAGCTTCAGCTTCTGCAGGCCGGAACCGTAGCGATACTGGAAGATCGGCATCAGCTTCCTGCCGGGGAAACGGGCAAGGATGCGCTCCATCTCGTCGACCTCGGCGATCGAGCCGAAGAGCGGCTTCTCGCAGATCACGTGCTTGCCGGATTCGATGCCCTTGCGGCAAAGCTCGAAATGCGAGCTCGGCGGCGTCGAAATATCGATGATGTCGAGATCGTCGCGGGCAAACAGCGAGTCTGCGTCCTGCGTATATTCGTTGATGGCGAACTCTTCGCACAGCGCTTTGCCGCGGTCCTCATCGAGCGAGCAGAGCACTGCAACGTCGAAAAGATCTTTGTTCCAGCCGAAGCCGGTCAGATGCCGCGCGGCAATGCCTGCGCCGATGACGCCGACGCGCAATTTCCTGGTCATGATATCCTCCTCAGCGAGCGCCGATGCGCGCGGCTTTCGTCTGGGCTTCGAGCGAAAGGCGGCAGACTTCGAAAACATGGTCCTGTGTCATCGCCGTCTGCGTGCGGTTGGCGACATCGGCGGTGAAAGCATCGAAATAATCGAGTTTCTCGCCGCTGCAATCGATATGGGTCATCTCCTTGCCGTTGACGAGGAAGAGATGATCCTTGCCCGGCCGGCCGGCAATATCGATATATTTGCGCAGTTCGATATAACCCTCGGTGCCGAGGATGGTGAGCCGTCCGTCGCCCCAGGTCGGCAGCGCCTCCGGGGTGAACCAGTCGACGCGGACATAACCTGCCGCCCTGTCGGAGCGCAGCAGCACTTCGCCGAAATCCTGGAAGGCCGGCTTGTCGGGCATGCCGAAATTGCCGATCGAGCTGGCGATGACCTCCCCCGACGTCGAGCCGGTATAGAACAGGAACTGGTCGACCTGATGCGAGGCGATGTCGACGATGATACCGCCGAAAGCTTCCGGATCGAAGAACCAGTCCGGCCGGGTCGGCAGCTGCAGTCGATGCGGGCCCACGCCGAGCGTCTGGATTACCTTGCCGATTGCGCCGTCGGCGACGAGCTTGCCGGCCTTGACGGCGGAGCGCACGCAGTGGCGCTCGGAAAAGCAGATCGAGAAGATCTTGCCGGTTTCGGCGACGGTCTTCCGGACCTCCTCGAGCTGCGCGAAGGTCGTGACACCAGGCTTATCGGTCATCACGTCCTTGCCCGCTTTCATTGCGCGGATGGCAATCCCGGCGCGGTCGCGTGGGATCGCGGCGATGCAGATGACACCGATCGACGGATCGTCGAACAGCTTTTCGCGATCGATCTGCGGCGCATCCGGATAGATCTTCTCGAACGTCTCACGCAATGCCGGCACCGAGGTCCGAGGGCAGTAGCCGACGAACTCGCCGCCTGCGGCCAGCAATCCCTTCACATGATCGAATGTATGCCCATGGTCGATTCCGACGACGGCAAATCTCAACATCACTGCAATATCCTCCCGGGATTTTCTGAGCGCCGGCTGGCGCCGGCATCCTCCATGTCGGGCAAAACAGATAACGAAACTTGCCTCCTGTCAAGGCGAGATCGAGGCTGAAAGTGTGTATCGATATATGTAAGTGACTGAAATTAAATAGATATTTTGTATCTAAATAGTTATTTAGCAACTTCCGGCGCCGTTTTGCCGACAAGTCGCTCATTCGATCCGATTGGACGAAAGTCTTTTTCTCCAGCATGTCTTGCCCTGTCTGCGTGAATGTGATCGATTTCCGCCGCCGCCGGGTTGGAGGCGGCAACGACCTCGAAGATATTCAAAGAGCGCTCCCCGCTTGCCTGTGACGGAGGATCACCATGTCTCATCCCCTTCTCGATGCCGCTGCTTCGGCTGGTCTTTATCTCGGCCGCGTCTGGAGCCCCGAGGCTGCCGGCCCGAGCATCGTAACGCTTCGCGAGGGGATGCTGGTCGACATTACCTCGCGCGACGCGCCGACGCTGAGCGCCCTGCTTGAAAAACAGGATGCCGCCGGCTTCGTCCGCGCGGCAAAGGGCAAGGCGGTCGGTTCCTTGGAGGAAGTCGCTGGCAACAGTACCGGGGCGCCGGATACGGCGCGTCCCTATCTGCTGGCGCCGGCCGACCTGCAGGCGGTCAAGGCCTGCGGCGTCACCTTCGCCCAGTCGATGATCGAGCGCGTCATCGAGGAGAAGGCGGCCGGTAATCCGGAGCGCGCCGCCTCGATCCGCGAGCGCGTCAGCACGCTGATCGGCGGCAGTCTCACCAATCTCAAGGCCGGTTCGCCGGAGGCCGCCAAGGTCAAGCAGGCCCTGATCGACGAAGGCATGTGGTCGCAATACCTCGAGGTCGGCATCGGTCCCGACGCCGAGGTCTTCACCAAGGCGCCGGTGCTGTCCTCGGTCGGCTGGGGTGCGGATGTCGGCCTGCATCCGATCTCGACCTGGAACAATCCCGAGCCGGAAATCGTGCTGGCGGCTAACAGCCGCGGCGAGATCAAGGGGGCCGCACTCGGCAATGACGTCAATCTGCGTGACGTCGAAGGCCGTTCGGCGCTCTTGCTCGGCAAGGCCAAGGACAATAACGCCTCCTGCGCGATCGGTCCCTTCATCCGCCTGTTCGATGCCGGTTACGGGCTGGATGATGTGCGCAGGGCGGAACTCGACCTCAAGGTCACGGGCCGCGATGGCTTCGTGCTCAACGGCAAAAGTTCGATGTCGCAGATCAGCCGCGATCCGACCGATCTCGTCAAACAGACGCTCGGGCCTCATCATCAGTATCCCGACGGTTTCATGCTCTTTCTCGGCACGCTGTTTGCGCCGACACAGGATCGCGACGCACCGAAACAGGGTTTCACGCACAAGATCGGCGATGTCGTCGAGATCTCCTCGGCCGGGCTCGGCACGCTCGTCAACACCGTGCGCCTCTCCACCGAATGCCCGCCCTGGACCTTCGGCATTTCGGCGTTGATGAGCAACCTGGCGAAGCGTGGATTGCTGTAACTACTGGTTCCGCCGCCTGCCCTGCAGCAGGTCGAGGACGGAGTTTGCCGCCTCGAGGACGTTGGTGCCTGGACCGAACACGGCCGCAACGCCGTGTTCGTGCAGGAATTCATAGTCCTGCCGCGGAATGACGCCGCCGCAGACGACGATGATGTCGCCGCCGCCCTTCTCCTTCAACCTGTCGATCAATTGCGGCAGCAGCGTCCTGTGGCCCGCTGCCAGCGACGACACGCCGACGACATTGACCTTTTCGTCAAGCGCCATGTCGACTGCCTCGTCCGGCGTCTGGAAAAGCGGTCCGGCAAGCACATCGAAGCCGATATCGCCGAACGCCGAAGCGATCACCTTGGCGCCACGGTCATGCCCGTCCTGGCCGAGCTTGGCGACCATGATCTTCGGCCGCTGACCGATCGCTTCAGTGACCTCCGCCATCCGGGTCTTCAGCACCGCGAGTTCCGGCTCGTTGTCATAGGCCTCGCCATAGACGCCCTTGATGACGGCAGGCGTGGCGGCATGGTCGCCGAAGGCATCGCGCATGGCATCGGAGATTTCGCCGACGGTGGCACGGGCTCGCGCCGCCTCGATCGCGGCTTCGAGCAGGTTGCCCCCGCCGCTGCGCGCCACTTCCGAAAGAGTGGCCAATGTCTCGCGCACGGCATTGCCGTCGCGCCGCCGCCTGGTCTCCTCGATCCGTTTGATCTGGGCGTTGCGCACCGCGCTGTTGTCGATCTTCAGAATGTCGATCTGCTGCTCGTTGTCGAGCCTGTAGCGGTTGACGCCGACGATGACCTCCTCGCCCTTGTCGACGGCAGCCTGGCGGCGCGCCGCCGCTTCCTCGATCAGCCGCTTCGGCAGGCCGTCATTGACGGCTTTCGTCATGCCGCCGAGAGCTTCCACCTCCTCGATCAGTGCCCAGGCCTTATCGGCAAGCTCCTTCGTCAGGCTCTCGACGTAATAGGAGCCTGCCAGCGGGTCGACCACCTTGGTGACGCCGGTTTCGTGGCTCAGGATGAGCTGGGTGTTGCGGGCGATGCGGGCGGAAAATTCCGTCGGCAGTGCGATCGCCTCGTCGAAGGAATTGGTGTGCAGCGATTGCGTGCCGCCGAGCACGGCCGACATCGCCTCGAAGGCGGTGCGGATGATGTTGTTATATGGATCCTGCTCCTGCAGTGACACGCCGGAGGTCTGGCAATGGGTGCGCAGCATCAGCGAGGACGCCTTCTTCGGCTGGAACTCCTCCATGATCCGGCTCCAGAGCAGCCGGGCGGCGCGCAGCTTCGCCGCCTCCATGAAGAAGTTCATGCCGATCGCGAAGAAAAAGGAGAGCCGTCCGGCAAAATCATCGACGTTGAGGCCCTTGGCGATCGCCGCCCTGACATATTCGCGGCCATCGGCCAGCGTGAAGGCGAGCTCCTGCACCAGCGTCGCACCGGCCTCCTGCATGTGATAGCCGGAGATCGAGATCGAGTTGAATTTCGGCATCTCCCTTGCCGTATATTCGATGATGTCGGCAACGATCCGCATCGAGGGTTCTGGCGGATAAATATAGGTGTTGCGGACCATGAACTCCTTGAGGATGTCGTTCTGGATGGTTCCCGACAGCTCGGCCCTCGGCACCCCCTGCTCCTCGCCGGCGACGATAAAGGAGGCGAGGATCGGGATGACGGCGCCGTTCATCGTCATCGACACCGACATTTCTCCGAGCGGAATGCCGTCGAATAGGATCTTCATGTCCTCGACGCTGTCGATCGCCACGCCTGCCTTGCCGACATCGCCTTCGACGCGCGGATGATCGCTGTCATAACCGCGATGGGTGGCGAGATCGAAGGCGACCGACAGGCCCTTCTGGCCGGCGGCCAGATTGCGGCGGTAGAAGGCGTTCGATTCTTCTGCCGTCGAGAAGCCGGCATATTGACGGATTGTCCACGGCCGGCCGGCATACATCGTGGCGCGCGGACCGCGGGTAAACGGCGCAAAGCCGGGCAGCGAGCCGAGATGCGCGGCGCCGTCGAGATCCTCGGCCGTATAGAGCGGCTTGACGGCAATGCCTTCCGGCGTCTGCCAGGTCAGCGTTTCGGGCGAGGCACGCAGCTCCTTCTGCGCAAGCTCCGCCCAATCCGACAGCGTCTTCTTCGTCATGCGTTCCTCCGGCTGCTTCATCGCCACCTTATCATTTCACAGGTGACTGATGCGATACAGCCTTAGGACTTTTCACGCGGGAAAGCATTCGCCGCTGTCATTCACCCACCGCTCCGGCGCTGGTCTATTTGCGGTCGAGCTTGGCGACCAGCCGGTCGCCAAGCCATTGCATGCCGCAGACGAGGACGATGAGGACGGCTACGACCGCGATCATCACGTTGGTGTCGAAGCGCTGATAACCATAGCGGATGGCAAGATCGCCGAGGCCGCCGGCGCCGATCGCGCCCGCCATGGCCGAAGCGCCGATCAGCGTCACCAGCGTGACCGTGAAGCCGGCGACGATGCCGGGCAGCGCTTCGGGCACCAGCACTTCGCGCACGATCGTCCAGCGGTTGCCGCCCATGGCGCGCACCGCATCGATCAGCCCGCGGTCGACCTCGCGCAGCGACACTTCGGCGATGCGGGCGTAATAGGGCGTCGCTGCGATGGCGAGCGGCACGACGGCCGCCCATGTGCCGAGCGCCGTGCCGACGATCAGCCGCGTCAGCGGGATCAGCGCCACCAGCAGGATGATGAAGGGCACCGAGCGGAAGCCGTTGATCACAGCGCCGAGCACACGGTTGATCCAGAGATTTTCAGCAATGCCGCCGCGTGCCGTGACGACGAGGGCAAGGCCGAGCGGCAGACCGGCGACGAGCGAAATCAGGCCGGAGGCGACGGTCATCAGGACCGTCTCCCAAAGCGAGCGGATCAGCAGTTCAAACATGATCGGCGTCATAACCAAGCACCTCCACCCGGGCGGACCGGGCCGTCAGAAATTGTTCGACCTTGCCGGCAAGCGCGGGGTCGCGCATGGGAACGGCGATGAAGAACCGTGCCACCGGCTGGTTCTGGATATGGTCGATGCCGCCATGGACGAGGCGGAAGGAATGCGGCAGCACCGCCGACAGCTCGGCAAACAGCGCGCCTTGCGCTTCAGGTCCGGCCAGATCGACACTGAGGATCGCCTCGCTGCCAGATGTCCCAGACAGCCGGCCGGCAATATGATCGGGAAGCTGCGGGCGGATGCCGCCGAGCAAGCTCTGCGTGATCGCTTGCTGCGGATTGGCAAAGACCGACCAGACTTGGCCCTGCTCGACGATCCGCCCGGCATCGATGACGGCGACACGATCGGCAATGCCGCGCACCACTTCCATCTCATGCGTGATCAGCAGAATGGTCAGGCCGAGTTTGCGGTTGATGTCTTTGAGCAAGGACAGGATCGACCGGGTCGTCTCGGGATCGAGCGCCGACGTCGCCTCGTCGGACAGCAGCAGCGCCGGGCGTGCCGCGAGCGCGCGGGCGATGCCGACGCGTTGCTTCTGGCCGCCGGAGAGCGATGCGGGATAGGCCTTCGCCTTATCGGCGAGGCCGACGAGATCGAGCAGTTCATGCGCCCGCTTCAGGCGCTCGGCCTTGGCAACGCCCTCGATCTTCAGCGGCAGTGCGACGTTTTCCTCCACCGTCTTGGCGGAAAGCAGGTTGAAGTGCTGGAAGATCATGCCGATGCGGCGGCGCAGCGGCTGCAGTTCCTGTTCTTGAAGCCCGGTGATATCGCGGCCTTCAATACGGATTTCGCCGCTGTCGGCGCGCTCTAGGCCGTTCAGGCAGCGGATCAGCGTCGACTTGCCGGCGCCGCTGCGGCCGATGATGCCGACAATCTCGCCCTTCTTCACGCTCAGCGAAATACCGTCGAGCGCCGCCGTGGTTCCGAACCGCCGCTTCACATCGACGAGCCTCACCACTTCTTCGGCCGTTGCTGCTTGCGGCTGCGGCTCGATTGTCGTGGCGGAAACAAAGGAATTCATCTGCTTTTTCCTTAAAAACGCCAAAGGCGGTCCCGGCAAGAAACGCCCGGACCGCCTTTCGGCAGGCCTTAACCCCAGCCGAGTTTCGGATCAATAGGCGCTGAGGCCCGTCCCCTTATAGACTTTGTCGAATTCGGCCTTGACGGTGTCGTTCTGATAAGACGACACAAGCGTCTTGACCCAGTCCGCATCCTTGTTCTCGTCCTTGACGGCGATGAAATTGCGGTATGGATTATCGGCGACCGGCTCCTGCGCGATGCGTTCGGCCGGAGAAAGGCCGCTCTTCAAAGCCCAATCGGTATTGACGACGCCGGCATCGAGATCATCGATCGAACGGCCGACGATGCCGGCATCGAGCTCCTTGATCTCGATCTTCTTCGGATTGTCGCTGACGTCGGCGACGGTCGCGAGAATGCCCGTGCCGTCCTTCAGCTTGATCAGGCCTTCGTTCTGAAGAACGCGCAGCGCCCGGCCTTCATTCGAGGGATCGTTCGGGACGCCGATGACCGCACCTTCCGGGATTTCGGCGACGGATTTGTATTTCTTGCTGTAGAGGCCGATCGGCCAGACCCCGGTAAAGCCGGCGCGGACGATATGATAGCCGTGCTGCTGGATCTGGTTATCGAGATAGGGCTGATGCTGGAAGGCGTTGGCATCGATCTCGCCCTGCTCCAGCGCTTCGTTCGGCTGTGTGTAGTCGTTGAAGACGACGGTCTCGATCTTGAGGCCTTTCTTGGCCGCCTCGCTCGTGACGACACGCCAGATGTCCTCCTCTTCGCCGGCCATGATTCCGACCTTGATCGACTTGTCCTCGGCGAAGGAGGGAGCGGGTGCTGCAAAGGTAAAAAGTGCGGCTGCTGAAACGGCGGCGGCGGCAAGAACCGCCCGGCGCGAAAGCTGTAGTCCGTGAAGTTTTTTGTTGTTGGTCATTATTACATCCCGTCTGACTGAATGAGGCAGAACGCCCCGAGCGCGCTGAGCATCGCAAATGCGCGGATCAGGGGCGAAGCACGAAAGTCTGATGTGAAGGAAGAGCCTGAAAAACTCTTGCCCTGCCTCCAATATCGGCAGGATTAATTTCCATTAAATTTATGGATTAATTGCGGCCATTTAAGCATGTCCTAAAGAATGAAGGCTGCGCTTGAGGGGCGCGCTCGCCGAGATCGTGATGGCGCAGCGCCTGTCCAAGCGTGGGGCGACATCAGGGAAAAGCCATGCAATCCCCCATCCAGATTCGGAGGAAATCTTCGCATTGGTTGCGGACTATATAGCCTCAGGCCGGTTTCTGCTTCGGGATGCGCGGCAGGAAGATCGTGAGCAGGCCGAGCAACGGCAGGTAGGAGCAGATGCGGTAGACGAAGTCGATGCCGTGCGTATCGGCAAAATCACCGAGCAGCGCCGCACCAAGCCCCCCTGCCCCGAACGCGAAGCCGAAGAAGACGCCGGCGATCAGGCCGACGCGGCCGGGCACCAGCTCTTGAGCAAAAACCACGATCGCCGAAAACGCCGAAGCGAAGATCAGGCCGATGACGACGCTGAGCACCCCCGTCCAGAGAAGATTCGCATAGGGCAGCAGCAATGCGAAGGGGATGACGCCGAGGATGGAAAACCAGATGACGAAACGGGCACCGAAGCGATCGCCGATCGGTCCGCCGAGGAAAGTGCCGACGGCAACCGAGCCGAGGAACAGGAAGAGCATCAGCTGCGCCTGCTGCACGCTGAGTTCGAATCTGTCGATGACATAGAAGGTGAAGTAGCTGGAGACGCTCGCCATGTAGACGTTCTTCGTTGCCGTCAGCAGCACCAGGATCAGCAGTGCCCAGACGACCCTGTTCTGCGGCAGCGGCAGGGTTCGACTGACGGCAGGTCTGCTGGCGTTCTGGCGCCTATGGCTCATGTACCAGTTGCCCACCCAGCTCAGCACGATCATGCCGACCATGGCGATGGCGGCAAACCAGGACACGCTGTGCTGGCCGAGGGGCAGCACGATGAATGCGGCGAGCAGCGGACCGATCGCTTGGCCGGCATTGCCACCGACTTGGAAAAAGGACTGGGCAAAACCGTGGCGACCGCCGGAGGCAAGACGGGCAACACGCGAGGATTCCGGATGAAAGACCGCCGAACCGAAGCCGATCAGGCTTGCTGCCACCAGCAGCAGTGCGAAACTGCCGGCGTTGCCGAGCAGAATGAGGCCGCAAAAGGTGCTCGCCATGCCGACCGGCAGAGAATAGGGCATCGGCCAGCGATCGGTGACGATTCCGACCAGGGGCTGCAGCAAAGAAGCGGTGACCTGAAACGTCATGGTAAGAAGGCCGATCTGCACGAAGTCCAGATCGTAATTCGCCTTGAACAGCGGATAAAGCGAGGCGAGCAGCGACTGCATGATGTCGTTCAGCATATGGCAGAAGCTGACCGCCATCAGAATAGACATCGTCGTTTTTTCGAAACGGGGCGCGCCTTCGGCAACGGTTGCCATCAATATCACTCCTGAACGGGCACGATCGGTGCGGTGCTGCGTCGTGTTCGATAGATTTGTGGCGATCGGGGGCTGGCCAGACTGTCGCGCGACGGTCGCTGAGAAGCATTTAACCCACGCCTGGCAGCAATCGCCAGCCCGGTTTCTCCGGGATCGGTACGGCTTTTGTTCGATTTTTCTTCCGTCGAGCCGGTTCTTGCGCTGTCTCCCCTTCCGATGGAGGTTTTCATATCACAGTCAGCCGGGATCATCGCATATGTGGTATGCTATATGGAAACAAGCGTGGAAAACCGCTCAGAGCGGCACTACAGCTGCGGCGATTGAAATGCGATCGAGGCTGACAATACGCGATGAATGTCAAGACACCGAATGCCATAGACAGCTATGTGGGAGCGCGCATCCGAACGCGCCGACAGCTGCTCGGAATGAGCCAGGAGCGGCTTGCCGAGCAGATCGGCGTGACCTTTCAGCAGGTTCAGAAATACGAAAAGGGCATCAATCGCATCGGCGCGAGTCGTTTGCAGCGGATCGCCGAAGTGCTTCACACCTCGCCCAGCTTCTTTTTCGAGCAGGGCGACTCCGAGGCGTTGGCGGTGCGAGGGCTGGATGCACCGGACCATGCCGATCCGGTGGCCGAATTCCTGCGAACCAAAGAGGGGCTGGTGCTCAATCGTGCCTTTCTGAAGATCGCCGATCCCCAGATCCGTTCAACGATCATCGCACTGGTGACGGCGATGGGGCAGGCGGAAGGCCGCGGTCCGACACTGGCTGCCTCCATCGGGGATATCACCCACCCGCTCGGAGAGTGACCGGACAGAACGGCAATCGCGTGTGAGTTCAGTCATTTGTGTCGGGGGTTTGCAGTCTCGACGTTGCGATCTCGGTACAATGCCGTTGTTGCAGCCTGGTCTCGTCCGATTCGGCCTGTGAATGCGCGATTGCGGCACCGGCCAAGGGCGCGTCCGCTTGGGCAAGTGCTTGAAAAAGATTGGACAACTTCTTGATAGGGTCTTGTTAACCCTATTTGCCTTGCCACTGCTCCAGAATCGGCGCTAAATGCGGTTTCAAAGCACGTAGAGCTTTTAAATCGCATTTTCGAGATTTCCATGAATATGGCACCGCAAATAGAGAAAGCAATTTCCGATGTCGACCAGTTGATCATCGGTCAGGCGCAGGAACTATCCGACAAGCTGAAGCAGCATCGGCTCGAAATGTTTCCGCCGCGGGCGCTGAAAGGGCTCAGGGAATTTCAGCTTGCCGAAGTGGCGCGGTTTCTCGGCGTGACCAGCGGCTATCTTCGCAATCTGTCGTTGGAGGGCAAGGGTGCCCTCCCCCAGGTTACCCCGTCGGGCCGTCGGTCCTATACGGCGGAGCAGATGGAAGAGATGCGCGCCTTTCTCGAGCACAATGCACGCGCCGGAACACATTATGTGCGCCATCGCCGCGGCCACGAACATCTGCAGGTCGTCGCCGTCGTCAACTTCAAGGGCGGCAGCGGCAAGACGACAAGTGCGGCGCATCTTGCCCAGCACCTTGCCCTGACGGGTCACCGCGTCCTTGCCGTCGATCTCGACCCGCAGGCGTCCCTCTCGGCCATCCACGGCTTTCAGCCGGAGTTCGACGTCAACGAGAACGAGACGCTCTACGCTGCCATTCGCTACGACGATCGGCGGAGGCCGCTGCGGGACGTGATCCGCCCGACCAATTTCCCGAACCTTCATTTGGTGCCGGGCAACCTCGAGCTGATGGAATTCGAGCATGACACGCCGCGGGTCCTCGCTCAGGGCAAGGCAGGCGACTATGGACGCGTCTTCTTCGCCCGGCTGGATGAGGCGCTTTCTTCGGTCGCCGACGACTACGACGTCGTCATCATCGACTGCCCTCCCCAGCTCGGCTTTTTGACCATGAGCGCCATTTGCGGCGCGACGGCGGTCCTGATCACCGTTCATCCGCAGATGCTCGATGTCATGTCGATGTGCCAGTTCCTGCAGATGCTCGGTGAAGTGTTAAACACGCTGAAGGGCGCCGGCGGCAACATGAATCTCGACTGGCTGCGTTATCTCGTGACCCGCTACGATCCGCAGGATGGGCCGCAGACACAGATGGTCGCGTTCATGCGGTCGATGTTCAAAAACCACGTGCTCACCAATCCGATGTTGCGCAGCGTGGCGATTTCAGATGCGGCGATGACCAACCAGACACTTTACGAGGTCGAGCGAAGTCAGTTTACCCGGGCGACCTATGACCGCGCCATGGAGGCAATGGATGCGGTCAACACCGAAATTGTCGATCTGATCCACAAGGCGTGGGGGCGGAAATGACCAGGAAGTTTACTGCGGTAAACCGGGGCGGGGAGATGGCTGATGGCACGTAAAAATCTCCTCTCCGGCCTGATGGACGACTCCAAGAAGTTTACTGCGGTAAACAATGAGGATGAGCCGACCCATCGCGATGAGAGACAGCACATCACCTATAAAGGGATCGGCGCTCTCGGGGCCGTCACGCGCAGCATTGATGCGCTGGCTGCGAAGGCTGATGCAGCCAGGGCGATCGAGGAGCAATTGGCGAGCGGCGAGACGGTGGTCGATCTCGATCCCGCGCTGATCGAAGATTCCTTCGTGACGGATCGGTTGGTCCATACCGACGAGCAGTTCCGCGAACTGGTCGAGGCGATTCGCCTGCGCGGCCAGGATTCGCCGATCCTCGTGCGTCCGCACCCCGAGAAAGACGGCCGATATCAGATTGCCTTCGGGCATCGCCGCGCACGCGCTGCAAAAGAGCTTGGCCGTCCCGTCCGCGCGGTGGTCAAGAAGCTCGACGATCGCGACCACGTCATTGCTCAGGGACAGGAGAATTCGGCGCGCGCCGATTTGTCCTTCATCGAGAGGACGATGTTTGCCGACAGGCTCGATACGCTGGGCTTCGACCGGGAAACGATCATGTCGGCCCTCAGTGCCGACAAGACCACGGTTTCCAAGATGCTGTCCGTCACCAAACGGATTCCAGCCGAAGTCCTGGTTGCGATCGGCGCGGCCAAGACCATCGGCCGCGATCGCTGGCACGATCTGTCGGTGAAGTTCGAGACTGGAAACATCGCCGCCCGGGCGATCGAGTTTACCGGGTCGGTGGAGTTCGAGACGGCGGAGCCGGACGCTCGCTTCGACATGCTCGTGGCCTTCATCACCAGGAAACATCAAGCCTCGTCCACCGCCGCGCTTCAGCCCGTGGCCCACGCCTGGCAGCACAAGGATGGAGCCGTCAAGGCGAAGATCAAGGATGATGGAAGACAGTTCACCATCGCGCTAAAGGCGGAAAAGGCATCTGCCTTTGGAGCCTACATCGCCAGCAATCTGGATCGCCTGTACGAGGCGTTCGAGAAGACGCAGGATTCGACGAAGAACGGAGATCATTAAGCAAAAGAAAAGGCCCCCGAACGTTGCCGTCGCGGAAGCCCTCTCTGATCTAGACACCCAGAGAATCACATTTCCGCGAATCATAGTCAAGAGTCTTTGGCACCGAATTTGGTGAGCCGTGATCTTTTGCCTTGAAGAAGGCGAAGAAAATGGAAAGCGGAAATGTGACGACGCCCTTCGGGCGGCGGCCGATGACGTTTGGCATGTTGGCAAGCCAGACGGCGGCTCGAAAAATCGAGCCCGGTCAATCGATCGACAAGTGGAAACTCTACCGCGCCCTGTGTGAGGCCAAGCCGCTGCTCGGCATCACCGACCGGGCGCTCGCCATCCTCAACGCGCTGTTGAGCTTCTATCCCAAGGGAGAGCTCTCCGAGGAAAATGGGCTTGTCGTATTCCCGTCTAACGCCCAGCTTTCCCTACGCGCACATGGGATGGCGGAGCAGACGATCCGCCGCCACCTGGCGAGCCTGATCGAGGCCGGACTGCTGATCCGCAAGGACAGCCCGAACGGCAAGCGTTATGCCCGCAAGGAGCACGGCGGGGACATCCGCGAGGCATTCGGTTTCTCATTGGCGCCGCTGCTCGCGCGCGCCGACGAGATCGAGCGGCTGGCGGCGGAGGTGACGGCCGAACGGTTGCATCTACAGCGGCTCAGAGAGCGTCTGACGCTATGCCGTCGCGACGTCGCTAAGCTCATCGAGATGGCGCTGGAAGAGGGGATCGCCGGCGACTGGGGCCGGATCCATCTGCATTTCCGTGATGTCGTCGAGCGACTGCCACGCTCGCCATCCGCCGCACAGATCACTGCAGCACTCGACGAACTGGAGCTGCTGCGCGAGGAAATCACCAATCAGTTGGAAATGCAGGAAGAAACACAAAATCAAAGCGGCAATGCCCCACATTATGAGCGGCACATACAGAATTCAAACCCACATTCCATTACTGAACTTGAACCAGGCTTCGAAACGAAGCAGGGCGCAACGGCGGATGATCGATCGGCAGGTCGGGCCGAACCGGCAGCCCGAATGCAGAAAGGGGAAGGGACGAACGGCCATGTCCAGGCCGCCAGATCTGCCTCCATTGGCAGCAGCGCGCTCAAATCCTTCCCCCTGGGCCTGGTGCTGCAGGCCTGCCCCGAGATCGCGGCCTACGGACCGCAGGGCGCGATCGGCTCCTGGCGCGATCTGATGGCCGCGGCGGTGGTCGTTCGTTCGATGCTCGGTGTCAGTCCGTCGGCCTACGAACAGGCCTGTGAGATCATGGGGCCGGAAAACGCGGCCACTGTCGTGGCTTGCGTTCTCGAAAGGGCAGGGCACATCAACTCCGCCGGCGGCTATCTCCGCGACTTGACGCGCCGTGCCGAAAGAGGAGAGTTTGCCATCGGCCCGATGTTGATGGCCCTTGCCCGCACCAATGTGCCGGTGAGAGGCAAAACGGGATGAGATTCCTGGTGGCCTTTGCTGCGAGAATTTATGGTTAACGAAGTGTGACGGAACTAAAGAGGGAAATAGCTTCTCATTGGCGCCTTCTCCCTTTGCGATCATTAGGTTACATATTTCTGGTTGGCGGGGCGGGGGAGCGGAACTGGCCGATGAGCGGCCGGGCGTTCCATTGAGGAACGGCAGCTACTGGAGTTGACGCGAAACGCCTTTTTGACGATACGGCGCGTTGGGGCGTTGGCGAAATCCCCATGAGGTGATGAAACAATTGGGGAGCATGGGTTTGAAACGGGCGGTCGATTTCCTTCTGGCTGTGGTCGCGTCAGTCATCCTGCTGGTTCCGATCCTTGTCGTCGCTCTCTGTGTCCGGCTGACCTCGACCGGGCCAATCCTCTACTGGTCAAAACGTGTCGGCCGCTTCAATCAGATCTTTCTGATGCCGAAATTTCGCAGCATGCGCGTCGACACGCCGACGGTTGCCACACATCTGCTCGAGAATCCCGATCGGTTTCTGACACCCATCGGTTCGTTTTTGCGCAAATCGAGCCTCGACGAATTGCCGCAGCTCTGGTGCATTCTGCAGGGCAATATGAGTTTTGTCGGGCCTCGGCCGGCGCTCTACAATCAGCATGATCTGATTGAATTGCGGACAGCCCACGGCGTCGATAAACTCCTGCCCGGATTGACCGGTTGGGCGCAGATCAACGGCCGCGACGAGTTGCCGATTCCGGAGAAGGTGAAATTCGATGTCGAATATCTTCAGCGGCGCTCGTTCGCTTTCGACATGCGCATTCTGTTTCTGACGGCCGGCAAGGTGATCGGCCGCAAGGGAATAAGGCATTAAGTTACCAACTTCCGATAGATAAGCGGTGCGGAAGACCTTGATTTCCGATTATTTCAGTTGCGCTCGTTGTAGAAAATGACAAGAAGGTGATTGTCTGATTGATCTGCGAGACGCTGGGAAGCAATGCCTGAAAATACCCCCACTGAGACGCCACGCTCAGCATGGTTCTTAGTGCCGATGCAGGCGCTTGTCGCGCCTCTGCTGGCGATGCCGCGTGCTGCCAAACGCGCGCTTGCCTTGCTCGTGGATTCCAGTCTTTGTGTCCTGACGATCTGGCTGGCCTATTGCTTCCGCTTGAACGAATGGACGGTCCTGACCGGCGTGCAGTGGCTGCCGGTCTTCGTTTCCTTGTGCATGGCCCTTCCCATCTTCATCGTCATGGGCATGTATCGGGCGATCTTTCGTTATGCCAATATGGCCGCTTTCATCGCGGTTCTAAAGGCGATTGCGATCTACGGCGTCGCCTTCATGACGATATTTACGGCGCTCAGCGTCCCCGGCGTTCCGAGAACCGTCGGTATTCTCCAGCCCTTCCTGCTGCTGATCGCGATCGGTCTGTCTCGGTTGGGTATCCGCTATTGGCTCGGCGATACCTATCAGCGGATCCTGCACCAGAATACGCTCGCCAAGGTGCTGATCTACGGAGCAGGGAATTCCGGCCGACAACTCGCCGGCGCTCTGACGAACAGCGCCGAACTCAATGTCGTCGGCTACCTGGATGATGATCCGCGTCTTAAGGGCGGCATCATGGGCGGCTTGCCGATCTACGACCCGTCGGACCTTCCGGTGCTCGCCGAAGCTCTTGGCGTGCACAACGTGCTTCTTGCTCTGCCATCCGCATCGCGGCAGCGGCGCAACGAGATCCTCGAGCGCATCCGCAAAGCCAGGGTGAATGTTCGGACATTGCCGGATCTCACGGCGCTTGCTCAGGGCCGTGTCGCGGTCTCCGACATTCGTGAGCTGGAGATCGAAGACCTGCTGGGAAGGGAAGCGGTGGCGCCGCGGCAGGAATTGCTCGACAAGGCGATGCGCAAAAAGGTGGTTATGGTCACCGGCGCCGGCGGTTCCATCGGCGGTGAACTTTGTCGCCAGATTCTGCGCAATGCGCCTTCGACCCTCATCCTCATCGATCAGAACGAGTTTTCGCTTTATAATATTCACGCCGAATTGCTAAAGCTGGCCGAACTTTACCAGCAGGAAAGCCTGCAGATCGTTCCGATCCTTTGTTCCGTCCGCGACCATGACCGCATGGAACATATCATGCAGAGCTGGCGGCCTCAGACGCTCTATCATGCCGCCGCTTACAAGCATGTGCCTCTTGTCGAACACAATGCCGTGGAGGGCATCAAGAACAACGTCATGGGGACGCTGATCACTGCACGCGCGGCGAACAAATGCGGCGTCTTGAATTTTGTGCTGATCAGCACGGACAAAGCCGTGCGTCCGACGAATGTGATGGGCGCCAGCAAGAGGCTGGCGGAGATGGTTCTGCAGGCGCTTGCCGCAGAATCGGCCGTTGACAGAGTGCGCACGAATTTCTCCATGGTCCGGTTCGGAAACGTGCTCGGTTCCTCCGGATCCGTCGTGCCGCTGTTCCGGCAGCAGATCAAGGAAGGCGGGCCGGTTACCCTGACCCACCCGAAAATAACCCGCTACTTCATGACCATTTCGGAGGCCTCGCAACTGGTCATTCAGGCGGGCGCGATGGCCGAGGGCGGGGATGTTTTCCTGCTCGACATGGGCGAGCCCGTCCGCATCGCAGACCTCGCCCGCAAGATGGTCGAGCTTTCGGGATTGACCGTCCGCGACGAGGATAATCCCGAAGGGGACATCGAGCTTTCCGTTACCGGCCTGAGGCCCGGCGAGAAGCTTTATGAAGAACTGTTGATCGGCGATAACCCTGAGACAACTGAACATCCCCGGATTATGAAGGCGCGCGAGGATTTCCTGTTCTGGCCGGAGCTTTCCAAGAAGCTCAGCTTGCTCAATGCGGCATTGGATCGAAACGATATGGTCGCGGCACGCGCGACCTTGGCAGAACTCGTCTCCGGCTATTCCTCAACCGGTGAGGTTTCGGATCTTGCCTTCACCGGCGCCGAAACCGTTCCGGCGGCCTGAAGACGACAACGCGCAAGCGTTGAGCGTGGGAATTCAGCTTCGCACCACGGGCGCGAAGACTGTGCTGCCCCGATCCAGGCAAATCAGTGCGACCATATAGGCGAAGATCGGATCCAGTGCCTTTTGGTTGAACATAATGCCGACGCTGCCGGTAACAATGTAGCTGCTGGTGAGCAGAAGAGCGAGCGTTATGGACAGGTCCCTGCCAGGACCGGGTTCCTTTTTCCACGCGGCTATCAAGGGCGCCAGGAGCAGCAGCGAAAGCGCCGCGATGCCGACAACGCCGGCGTCAATTCCCGCTGTCAGAAAGCCGTTATGGACATGCGAGAAGGTCAAGTATGGCCGCATGCTGTCTGGCAGTTCCGCCAAGACCGAGGCCATCCTGTTTTGCGGGCCATAACCGGTCAACGGGTCCTTGCTGATTGCCGACAGTGCGCCTTTGTACAATGCGACCCGTGCGCTGAGTGAGGTAATCTCACCTTCACTGCGTTCAAGCGCTGCCATATTTTCCTGCAGCGCGTGGATGCGGTGGATGATCTGGCCGCTGCCCAGCGCGATAAGTCCAGCAAACAGCAAAGAGCCGGTGATGGCGAGACTGCGCAAACTCAAATGGAAGCTATGTTTGCGAAAATACCAGAGAAGGATGACAAGATGGACGGGAATGGCCAGCCACGCCGAACGCGTTCCCGAAAGCAGCACGCAGCCGAGGCCAGCGGCATATCCCAAGATCGCAATTCTTTGCTCGACGCTTTTCGGAGATTGAACGTTAAGAAGCGCAACGCCGCCGAAAAGAAGGCCTATGATTCCGAGGAGTGCGGCATTCGACGTCCCAGCCTCTGCTCTCTCCATCAGAAACATGATCTGCACCAGGCTGATGAGAAAGGTAACGATCATGCCGATCCCGGCACCGAGGATAAACAGCGGCAAGAGGCGGCCATCGGGAGATTGGCGCATTCGCGGCAATATCAGCCAGATCGAAAAGAAGGGCAGGAGCCGGAATATCCAGTCCGCCACTTCGGAATAGGGCGGGTTGATGAAGATGCTGGCGATCATCACCAGCGGGTAGATCGTCATGCAGATGGCAACTGCCCGGTCCGATTTCGACAGGTTCAGAGGAAAGCGGGCTGTCGCCAGTAAGTAGATGCCCGATAGCATCGACCCGAGGAGGATGAAGCCGTTGAAATTAGGTGAAAGTCCGGGCAGGATTGCAAAGAGAAAAACCGCAATGCCGTTGGTTCGATCAAGCGTGCTTCCAGACCCGCCCCCGGGATGAAGTACCGCAATCACGAGTTGCCTGAAATAATTCACTTTGCTGATCCTGAGGTGTCGTTGATCCAGCCTCGCTAAGGACCGACGTCACCGCTGTCAAGTTGTGGAAGCAGGCCCCAACCCGCGCCTTTCTCACTATTGTATTCCGGCAACAGCAAACCGAATGCTTCTTCCTCTGCCGTCGATGCGCCGCGACGCCCTGCAGCAGCAAAGCTGATGTGATGACGAAACACGCTTGGAGTGCGATCTTGCCGTGGGGGTTGTCATTGCGCCGCGCATAGGACGGCGGTCGAACACACGATCCGGCTCCATCATTCTTCCCATGCGGCCCATTCGTTGAGGTCGACAGCTAACGCCAATATGAGGCCGAGCTTTCGGATGATCGACCAAGGAGATAACCGAACCCGAACGCCACAATACCAATGCCAAGCAACAATGCGCTTGCAGTGTGCGGGTGGTCTCTGGCGCCGGCGGTGACTGCATAGACCTCGCGTTTCACTCCTCCCGCCGCCGATTGCGCAGCTTTGGCCAATCCTTCCGGCTGTTCTACGGGTGTGCCGGTGAAGCCAGCGTTCAAATCCTGTTTGTCAGCCATGTCGGGACCCTTTCCTGAATTTGCTCATCCTGAATTTGCTCGAGGCTGCAATTCAATCCTGCTCGCGTGTGCCGGGTGAGGCTTCGCGTTGATCCGCGTCTTCGAGATCCGTTTTGACGAGGAAGGTGTCGCGATGCTCGCGCGAAGCCTCGCGCAGCGCCTCGAGCCGAGGAAGATTGTCCGTCTCACCACGTGCATCGAGCTCGTGCTCGGCGCGGGTCCAGTGATCCTGATGCTTGCCTTCCGGCCTTCCTTCCTTCTCCCACAGCGAGTAGGCCCTTTTCCGGATACTGTCCTCACGGGCGGCTGCCTGAGAACCGATGCTCTGATCTGCTGGTTTCTGCATGGCTTGCCGCGGCGTTTTCCCTTTGCCAGCGCCGGCTGGGGGTGCATCCTTCAGCCGCATATCGTCGGTGGCGATTTCGTTTCTTTTGCGTCGTAACGGATTTTTCATCGGCGTCTCCTTGATCGGATCTCAACCAATTCCGCTGATCTAAGTTCCCACATTGAGCCTCGATCAGCACTGGAAGGCTGCTTGAGAGCCCTGCTGTTCAAAATTCAACCGATCCGTCCAGTGCCTTGGCAAGGCATCGCGGCTAATATACTAGTATGCCAAAACCAATGGCCGGTACCGTTTATGAGGCAAGCTTCAGAAATCGCCGCGCTTGTCGGCTCGACCTCGCAGGAAGCCGGCCGGAGGTCGCGCCGCGTCACCACGGCCAGCGCCATCTATGAGCGTCTCTATGCCGATATTATCTCGCTCCGGATGCCGCCCGGCCTGTTTCTGCAGGAAAAGCGGATCGCGGACGAATTCGGGGTCAGCCGGACACCGGTGCGTGAGGCGTTGCTGAGGCTCTCCGAAGGCGGACTGGTCGATATCTTTCCGCAGTCGGGCACCGTCGTATCGCGGGTGCCGGTTTCGGCGATTCCCGAGGCGGTCATCGTGCGCAAAGCGCTCGAAGGCACGACCACCGAGATGGCGGCTCAGACCGCCACCGCTGCCGATGTCGCCTGCCTCGATGCCATTATCGCCCGACAGCGCGCGCATGCCGCCGTCGGCAATGCCTCAAGCTTCCACGAGGAGGACGAGGCCTTTCATGAGGCGATCGCGCAGATATCAGGCTATCCCGGCATCTGGGGGCTCCTGAAGACGGTCAAGGTGCAGATCGACCGGGCGCGGCGGCTGACGCTGCCGGCGCTTGGCCGTATGAGCAGCGTGGTGTCCGAACATGTGATCATCCGCGACGCCCTCGCCGCCCATGATGCAGCGGCCGCGCGTAGCGCCATGATCCATCATTTAAGCGCCGTTATTCCAGACGTCGACGAGTTGCGCTCGCGTTACCCCGATTATTTCTGCTGACGGCAGGACCACCACGAAACGAAAAGCAAGGGAAGGAAGAAAGATGCGGCAGGGTTGGAGATGGTTCGGGCCGGAGGCGCCGGTGACGCTGGATGAGGTCCGTCAGACGGGCGCGACCAATATCGTCTCGTCGCTGCATCAGGTGCCGATCGGTAGGGCCTGGACGGAAAAGGAAGTGCGCGAACGCCAATCGCTGATCGAGACCACGCCTGCCGACCGGTCGCCGCTCGTCTGGTCGGTCGTCGAAAGCATCCCGATTCCCGACGCCGTCAAGCGCAAGGGCGGGGAGGCGAAAGCCGAAATCGAAGCCTGGATTGCCAGCCTCGAAGCGGTCGCCGCCTGTGGCATCCCGATCGTCTGCTATAATTTCATGCCGGTCGTCGACTGGACCCGCACCGAACTCGATTTCGTGACGCCGACAGGCGCCACAGCCATGCGCTTCGATCACGAGCGCTTTGCAGCCTTCGACCTCTTCGTTCTGGAACGGCCGGATGCGGGCCGGCAATATTCGGCGGAAGACCGCGAACGGGCGCGTGTCGTCTTCGAGGCGATGTCGGAGGAGGAGATTGCCGAGATCACCCGTATCATCACCTCGGCTCTGCCCGGCTCGACCACCGAACCCCTGACCATTCCTGCCTTCCGGGAAAAACTGGTCGCCTATAGCGGTATCGACGCCGCACGGCTGCGCCGGCATCTGATCGAATTCCTGGAGGCGGTGACGCCGGCTGCCGAAGCCCGCGGCGTCAAGCTGACGCTGCATCCTGATGATCCGCCGCGTTCGCTGTTCGGTCTTCCCCGCATCGCCTCGACGGCCGACGATTATGCTGCGCTCTTCGATGCGGTGCCGTCGGCGGCGAACGGCATGTGTTACTGCACCGGTAGTCTCGGCGTGCGCGCCGACAACGACCTGCCGGCGATCGCCCGGCGCTTTGCCTCGCGCATCCACTTCGCCCATCTGCGCGCCACGACCCGCGAAGGCGACGGTCGGACCTTCCATGAAAGCGCGCATCTCGAGGGCGACGTCGACATGGTCGCGGTTCTCCGGGAACTGGTGGCGGAAGACCGCCGCCGCAGCGCTGAAGATGCAATCGTCTTCCGCTCGGACCATGGCCACCGGATGCTCGACGATCTCCACAAGGTCGTCACCCCCGGTTATCCCGCCATCGGCCGCATGCGCGGCCTTGCCGAACTCCGCGGTATCCTGCATGCGCTGGGCGCTCCGCCGACCTGAGGGCATCCGGAACTGCCCGCAGTCGAATCGTCGCGCTGCTGCTCACCCGGAAGCCAGGGCTGCCGGCGGCGCTGGCGCCCATTGACGATCGACCCGCGACTGATTGGAGACGACGTGGCCGGAAAAAATCTTCTTCGCGCGTCTCTCGGGCGGCGGCTTATTCCTGCAGGATCTCGACGGTAAAGGCGAAACGCGCCGTCGCCCCCGGCGACAGGATGGTGGTGGAGGGTCGTTGCGACAGCTCGGACGAACCTCCGGCTTCCGCCGCGGTTCCATGCCACGGTTCGACGCAGAGGAAGGGCGCGCCTGGTTTGGTCCACAGGGCAAGGTTGGGCAGGTTTTCGAATTGGAACCGCAGGCTCGGCCCGCCTTCGGCGCCGTAACGCAGCCCATCGCCCGCACCCTTCGGGAAAATCATCGCGTCCTTCTCGAACATGGCGTGATCCAGCACCAGCCGGCCTTTATCGAAAGGCGAGGGAAATGGGGCGGGATTGATAAGGCCGCCCTCCAGCCGCACGAGCGCCGGCTCGCCTTCATTGTCGAGCGTGATGGTGTGCGGGCGCCCGGCAGCACCGGGAAACGGCCAGACGAAGGCCGGATGGAAGCCGAAACCGAAGGGCAGCGCTCTTGCGTCGCGATTGTTTACTTCTGCCGTTACCGTCAACGCGCGTCCCTCCACCGCATGTTCCACGGCCAGCAGGAAATCGAACGGATAGACCGCCTGCGTGGCTGCCGAGGCTGGCAGTTCGTGCCGGCACATGGTCGGCGTCGACGCGGCGAGGCTAAACTCGCTCCGCCGGGCAAAGCCATGCTGGGCCATCGGGTAGACCGTGTCGCCGATCGCCAGCTTGTCATCAGGCGCCTTGCCGACGATCGGAAACAGGATCGGTGACCGTCCCGCCCAGTAGGTCGCGTCCCCCGTCCATAGCCAGGAGCGCCCATCGCTGCTCGTGAGCGCCTGCATCTCGGCGCCGAGGGAGGAGACCTCGACGGCAAGATGCTGATTGCCGATCCGTATTGAGCTTGGCATCGCAATTTCCTTTCGCCCGGGATGGGCACAAGCTTCACGTCATGTTCGTATGGCGCCCAGTCGGGCGAGCACCTCGTTCGGGATGTCGTAACGCTGGATGGCGTCGCGATTGTTTCGCAACCCGCAGCTCTCGCGTTGGACGAAAAATGCCCAGACGGCATCGGAGGCTTCGTTGAGCAGCCTCTCGCGTTCCTCTGCGCTCTGGCGCTCGACGGTCCAGGCTTTTAACGCGGCGAGCGCCGCCTCCACCTTCAGCCCATGACGCCCGAGCGAATTGGCGCGTTCCGACATCAGCCCATATTCGAGCACGTTGATGCCATTGCCGTCCTGCTGTGACTGCCTGAAAGACTGTGGTAGGCGAACGCTCATTGGCTGGAAATCCTTAAATCAGCGTAGGCGGCAATATTATCCAATCGGAAGCCGGAGATCGAGGGTGGATACGGGCCTATCCTGTCGTTTCCATGCGTGGCATAAGGGCGCCGAAACTTTCCCGGACACCCGCGCACACCATGATTCGTATTGAGAATATCAGCAAACAGCTCAGCCACCGGATCCTTTTCATCGAGGCCTCGGCCGCCCTCAACAGAGGCGAGAAGATCGGTCTGGTCGGCCCGAACGGCGCCGGCAAGACGACGATCTTCCGAATGATCAATGGCGAAGAGCAGCCCGATGAGGGGCAGGTCTCCTGCGAGAAGGGCGTGACGATCGGCTACTTCAACCAGGATGTCGGCGAGATGGCGGGCCACAGCGCCGTCGCCGAGGTGATGAACGGAGCCGGCCCGGTCAGCATCGTTGCCGCCGAATTGCGCGAGCTCGAGGCCGCCATGGCCGACCCGGACAGGGCCAGCGACATGGAAGAGATCATCGAGCGTTACGGCGAGGTGCAGGCGCGTTACGAGGAATTGGACGGCTATGCGCTCGAGGGCCGGGCCCGCGAGGTGCTTGCTGGTTTGAGCTTCAGCCAGGAGATGGCGGACGGCGATGTCGGCGCGCTGTCGGGCGGCTGGAAGATGCGCGTGGCGCTTGCCCGCATCCTGCTCATGCGCCCCGACGTCATGCTGCTCGACGAACCGAGCAACCATCTCGATCTCGAAAGCCTGATCTGGCTAGAAGAGTTCCTGAAGGGCTATGAAGGGGCTCTCCTGATGACCTCGCACGACCGCGAGTTCATGAATCGCATCGTCAACAAGATCATCGAGATCGACGGCGGCGGCCTGACTGCCTATTCCGGCGACTATGAATTCTACGAACAGCAGCGGGCGCAGAACGAGAAGCAGCAGCAGGCCCAGTTCGAGCGTCAGCAGGCGATGCTCGCCAAGGAGATCAAATTCATCGAGCGCTTCAAGGCGCGTGCCTCGCATGCCTCGCAGGTGCAGAGCCGGGTGAAGAAGCTGGAGAAGATCGACCGGGTGGAGCCACCCAAGCGCCGCCAGTCGGTGGCCTTCGAGTTCCAGGCCGCGCCGCGCTCCGGCGAGGACGTGGTCAGCCTGAAGAATGTCCATAAGAAGTACGGCAGCCGAAGCATCTATGAGGGTCTCGACTTCATGGTGCGGCGGCGGGAGCGCTGGTGCATCATGGGCATCAACGGCGCCGGTAAATCGACGTTGTTGAAGCTGGTGACGGGCACTACCACCCCTGACCAGGGCAGTGTTGCGCTCGGCGCCAGCGTCAAGATGGGTTACTTCGCCCAGCACGCGATGGATATTCTCGACGGCGAGCCGACGGTGTTCCAATCGCTGGAAGATCGGTTTCCTCAGGCAGGGCAGGGGCCATTGCGGGCGCTTGCCGGATGTTTCGGTTTTTCCGGCGACGATGTCGAGAAACGGTGCCGGGTGCTCTCCGGCGGCGAGAAGGCCCGGCTGGTCATGGCGATGATGCTGTTCGATCCGCCGAACCTGCTCGTGCTGGACGAGCCGACCAACCATCTCGACCTCGACACCAAGGAGATGCTGATCAAGGCGCTCTCGCAATATGAGGGCACCATGCTGTTCGTCTCGCATGACCGACACTTCTTGGCTGCGCTCTCCAACCGCGTGCTGGAACTGACGCCGGAGGGTGTCCACCAGTATGGCGGCGGTTATACGGAATATGTGGCGCGCACCGGTCACGAGGCGCCTGGCCTGCGGAGCTGACGCAATTTTTCGGTGTGCGCCCGCACGGTGCCTTCACCGATCCGTCGGGCCAGGTCTGGGGAGTTGCGCTGCAATAGGTGGTTTCCTGTGACGAAGCATAGCTTCGGCTGATATTGTCGGCGCTCTGCCACGATGATGACCTATTTCCGTGGTGTTCGAGCCCTCTTCATTCAATCGGGGACGGGCGGGTCTGCATGGACTGGATCAATCGCTATATCGATCAGCCGCTACTGCACGGTGCGGCGGGCTTGCTGCGGAGTTGGCACATCCGCACGCGGCAGCCGCCGGAACTGTTGGAGCCGACGTGGAATCTCGTCGTGCTCTCTTTTCTCCTTGTCGCGAGCGGGCAGGTGATGGCCGGCCGGCCTTTCGCGCTCAGCGTCGCCGCGCTGGTCATGCTGGCCCTGCCTTCGGCCAGAAAGCTGTTTTCGGCGGTAAAGGCGGGAGGAAGCGCCTATGGCGCCCGGGAGTACAAGTCGCTGAGGGCGCGCGCCGTGGCCAAACGTGAGGCGGAGTGGTCGGTGCGGATCATTGTTCTGTTCTCGTCGGCCTGCCTTCCGTTCATCGTTCGCATCGACGATCCGGTAGGCGCCTGTTTCATGCTGGGGGCAAGCGTCTGGTTCGTGCTGACCGGGCCGCTCAAGACCTATCTGGACGCGGCCGAACCTCCCGAGCCGACCGAAGGCGACCGGACGTACAGCGGCGTCTTTCATTTCGGCTGAACGAAAGCCGATGCGATGCTCCCCTGCCGGCCATGATCGGCAGGGAACTAAACCGGGCGGTCTCCGTTATGTTCAGCAGCAACGTAAAAGGAGATTGCGATGCTTTACTACGCTCTGGTATTTCTCGTTGTGGCCCTGATTGCCGGCGTCCTCGGATTTGGCGGCATCGCAGGAGCTTCTGCTTCCATTGCCCAGGTTCTGTTCTTCATTTTCCTGGTGTTGTTCGTCGTCTCGCTCGTCATGCGCTTCATGCGCAGAGTATAGCGACGAGAAATGAAGTATAAAACCCGGTGATAACCATCTCCGGGTTTTCCTTTTCTTGGCGGTCGCCCCGCGCGGCGAGAACCCGCTTTGGGCGAATGTGTTTTTCGTGCAACCATTCCTGACAAGATCGTGAAATGGCGCATCCGGCCCGCATGGTGCCTTCGAAATGTCCCAATGGGGCTAAACCGTAAGCGTGTCGCTTGCGCCTCCCACGCGCTTTGCCTGCGACGCGAAAACGGCACCGTTCGGGATTGCTTTTGTGATCCCTCCGATTATCCGGTGCCGGCCAGCCGGGTGTTCCCGTCACGATTTGAGAAGGAGAGACTTATGAATAAAACTCTTGCGACGGCATTTGCCGCGGTATCGTTGACGTTTGTCGGCGCGGGGGCGGTCAATGCCGCCGACCCCGTCACCAGAACATATGAAGAGCCGGATCTGCGCAATGGCGTGAAGGTCGGTTATCTCACTTGCGATATCGGCGGCGGCACGGGTTATGTGCTCGGCTCCTCCAAGGAAGCAGACTGTGTCTTCCAGTCGATCGTCGGTAATGAACTTCTGGATCACTATACCGGCGAAATGCGAAAGCTTGGCATCGACCTCGGCTTCACCACGCGCAGCCGGCTGATCTGGGCGGTGTTTGCGCCGACAGCCGGTTATCACCGCGGGTCGCTCGCCGGCCTTTATGTCGGCGCGAGCGCGGAGGCCACGGTTGGTGCCGGTGTCGGCGCCAACCTCCTGGTCGGCGGCACCTCCGGTTCAATCCATCTGCAGACGGTAAGCCTGACCGGCCAGCTCGGCCTGAACGTTGCGGCCGGCAGCGCATCGATGACACTCACTCCGGCGGACTGACCGGTTGTTGACGCGCCCCTGCCGCGACGCGGCCGGGGCGTCAAGCCACTTGCGCCTGTTTGCGGGCGCTGTAATGGACGATTATCCGAAATCTAGGACGGCCGTGACATGCCGCCGAAACGTAAAGGATGCGGCGGCGAGTCTTAAATCTTCGCCCTGCCGGGTGCGATAAAGGCGCTGATCGTCGCCTCGTCATGACCGGCTTCGCGGAGGAAGCGGCTGGCAAATTCGATGGCGGGGCTTCGCAGTGCATCGTCCGGCCGGATCAGGTGAAAGGCGACGTGATAGTCGAGCGTCCGGTCCGACACCGCCACGACCCGCCCGGCGGCGACTGCCGCATCCGATAGGGGAGGGCGGGCGAGCGCGATACCGAGTCCTTGCGCACAGGCATCGATCACCAGATTGTAATCCTCGAAGCGCCGATCCTGACCGCGCGGCGTATAATCGATACCTTCGCGGGAGAGCCAGCGGCGCCAGCCTTCGATATTGGAGTCGTGCAGGATCGGCAGCTCGAGCAGGGAAGGCGCATCGGAGCGGCGCTCAAGCCGGTTTGCCAGCGCCGGGGCGGCGATCGGAAAGGATTTCTCCTGCCAGAGCGGCAGGGCGCGCACGCCGGCCCATGGTCCCTTGCCGCAGCGGATGGCAAGATCCGTGCCTTCGCCGAAATCTGCCAACCGGTGCTCGAGCGTCAGCTCGACATGCAGCTCGTTTCCTTCGAGCTTCGCCAGGCGCTGGAACAGCCACAATGATGCCACCGACGGCGTCACCGAAAGGCGCACCACCGCCTTGTTCGGCCGAGGCAGCCAGCGCTCGCCGCTATTGCCGAGCAAGGAAAGCGCTTCCTCCGCGCGCGCGAAAAACCGCATGCCCTCCGGCGTCAGGCGCACACCGCGGGCCTCGCGCGCAAACAGGCGCACGCCCATCCAGCGTTCGAGCCGCGAGACCTGGCGCGACACGGCGCCATGGGTGATGCCGCTTTCCTCGGCCGCAGCGGAGAACGATCCGAGCCGGGCGGCACGGGCAAAGGTTTCGAGCGTATCAAGTGGCGGAAGTACGGGCGAGCTGTGAACCATGAGCACATTTGATCATCGATTGCGATGCTTTTCAAGCACGCGTTAGCGGCTTAATCCTTGGGTCAAAGCACCAATGGAGGCGACAATGAGTATGGCGGCAAGCGTACCGGTTTCGGCGAAGGAGCAGGGCAGGTTTGATCTAGTGGCCTTCGCGGCGATCGTCGTCACTATTCTTTTCTGGGCCTCCTCCTTCGTGGTGATCCGCATCTGCCTCGGACCGCTGACGCCGATCGAACTGGCGACGGCGCGTTACGTGGCAGCCGGCGTCCTCGCCCTAATCTATCTCGCCATCTATCGGCCGATGCCCGAAAAACGCGATGTCGTGCGTCTCTCCGTTGCCGCCGTGCTCTTCATCGCCGCCTATGCGGTTCTGCTGAACACCGGCGAGCAGACGGTTGCGGCGGGACCGGCCAGCTTCATCATCAATACCATGCCCGTCTTCACCGCCCTCATTGCCACCTTCGCGCTCGGCGAGCGCTTCGGCCGCTGGGGCTGGGCGGGCACCGCGGTTTCCTTCGGCGGCGTAGCGCTGATCGCGGTCGCCTCCGACGACGGCTTCAAGCTCGATCCGAATGCAGTCCTCATCCTCGGCGCAGCGCTCTGCTCGGCGGTCGCCAGCGTGCTGCAGAAGCCGCTGCTCGGCAGGCTGCCGGCGCTTGCCGTCACCGCCTGGATCCTGCTCATCGGTTCGGTGCCGCTGTTTCCAGCCGTTCCGGCGACGATCCGTGCGCTGGCGGAAGCTCCCGCGGAGGTCAACTGGGGCGTCGCCTATCTGGTCATCTTCCCGACCGCGATCGGCTATCTCACCTGGGCAATCGCATTGAAGCGGCTGACGGCGGGTCGCGCCTCGAATTTCCTCTATGGCGTGCCGCCAGTCGCGACGCTGATCGGTTTCGTCTGGCTCGGGGAGACGCCGACGGCAATCGGCGCAATCGGCGGCGCCATGGCAATCCTCGGCGTTCTCGTGGTCAACCTCATGCGGAAACGCTAATTGCATGGCGCGACGGCGATTATATTCGGAGCGAGACTCGGCCGCCGAGAAATAGGCATTGCGCTGCCGTTCGCTTTCTTTAAAAACGAAAGCAGATCGAAAGGGGGCGCCGATGTTCTTGACCGACCGACAGACTGAAATCGTGGCGATCGCGAAATCGAGCGGCAGGGTTCTGGTCGAAGAGCTCGCCTCCCGCTTTTCGGTGACGCCGCAAACCATCCGCAAGGACCTGAACGATCTCTGCGACGCGCAGGTGCTGACTCGCATTCATGGCGGTGCGACATTTCCGAGCGGCACGGAAAACGTCAAATACGAGGCGCGCCGCCAGATCGCCGCTTCGGAGAAACAGGCGATCGGCATGGCGGCCGTCGAACTGATCCCGAGTGGAGCCTCGCTCTTCATCAATATCGGCACGACGACCGAGGCGGTGGGCGAGGCGCTCGCCAATCATCACGAACTAATGGTGATCACCAATAATATCAACGTTGCCAACCGGTTGCGCCTCTTCCCGGCAATCGAGGTGGTGATCGCCGGCGGGGTCGTGCGCGGTTCGGACGGCGGCATCGTCGGCGAAGCGGCGGTCGATTTCATCCGTCAGTTTAAGGTCGATTATGCCGTTATCGGCGCTTCGGCGATCGATGCCGACGGCGCGCTCCTCGACTATGACTTTCGCGAGGTGAAGGTCGCCCAGGCGATTATCGCCAATGCCCGCCACGTCATTCTTGTTGCCGATTCTACAAAGTTCGAACGCACTGCGCCGGTTCGAATCGGCCAGTTGACCCAGGTTCATACCTTCATCACCGACCACTGTCCCGTGCCATCGATCCGAAATCTCTGCCTAGAAAATAATGTGAAGCTGATCGAAACGAACAGCAGATCACGTTAGGCCGACCGGCCCACGCAAACATTCGTTTGACATTCGTATTTCTTTCGTTTTAACTGATGTCACTTTCGCAATCGCGCAAGTTTTGTGCGATGCGAAATCAGTAGCAGGCTCGGAGGGGCAATTGGGCCGGGAGATATACGACATTTTCGTCATTGGCGGCGGCATCAACGGCTGCGGCATCGCGCGCGATGCCGTCGGGCGCGGCTATTCCGTGGCGCTGGCGGAGATGAACGATTTCGCCTCCGGCACCTCATCGGGCGCCACCAAGCTGATCCATGGCGGTTTGCGCTATCTCGAGCATTACGAATTCCGCCTGGTGCGTGAATCGCTGATGGAGCGCGAGATCCTCTGGGCGATGGCGCCGCACATCATCTGGCCGCTGCGATTCGTATTGCCTTATCATAAGGGCGGTATCCGTCCCGCCTGGCTGATCCGGCTCGGGCTCTTCCTCTACGACCATCTCGGTGGCCGCAAGCTGCTGCCGGCCACGTCGGTGCTCGACATGCGCAAGGATCCGGCCGGCAAGCCGCTGAAGGCGCTGTTTACGAGGGCTTTCGAATATTCCGACGGCTGGGTCGACGATGCCCGAATGGTGGTGCTGAATGCCCGCGACGCCGCCGACAAGGGCGCGACGATCCTGCCGCGTACCAAAGTGGTGTCGGCAAGGCGCGAGAACGGCCTGTGGCATATCGAAACTGTCGATACCGTCACCGGCCACAATGACAGCCACCAGGCCCGCATGCTCGTCAATGCCGCCGGCCCCTGGGTCGATCACGTCATCCGTTCCGCCTTCGGCCAGAACGAAGCCCACAATGTCCGCCTCGTCCAGGGCAGCCATATCGTCGTGAAGAAGAAGTTCGACGATCCGCGCGCCTATTTCTTTCAGAATCCGGACAATCGCATCATCTTCGCCATTCCCTACGAGGGCGATTTCACCCTGATCGGGACGACCGACCGCGACTATACCGCCGATCCCAAGGATATTAGGATCTCCGAGGAGGAGACGGTCTATCTCTGCAATGCGGCGTCGGAATATTTCAAGGAGCCGGTGCGGCCGGAGGATATCGTCTGGACCTATTCGGCGGTCCGCCCGCTTTACGACGACGGCGCCTCGAAGGCGCAGGAGGCGACGCGCGACTATGTGCTGAAGCTGGACGGCGAGGAGGGGGCGGCGCCACTGCTCAATGTTTTCGGCGGCAAGCTCACCACCTATCGCCGGCTGTCCGAGCATGCGTTGGAGAAGATCGGTGCTGCGATCGGCGTCAAGGGTGCTCCGTGGACGGCCAAGAGCCATCTGCCTGGCGGCGACTTCGCGGTCCGGGGCTATGAGGGGCAGGTCGCCGCGCTGAAGCGGCGCTATCCGTTCCTCGCCGATCGGCACGCGCGCCGGCTGGTGCGTCGCTACGGAACCAGGGCCGAGACGCTGCTTGGCAATGCCCGTGGCATCGATGATCTTGGACGGTTGTTCGGTGGCGATCTCTACGAGGCAGAGGTCGCCTATCTCGTCGAATATGAATGGGCCCGGCACGCCGAAGACGTGCTGTGGAGGAGAACAAAGGATGGTCTGCGCCTTTCGAAGGAGCAGGCTCAGTCACTGGAGGAGTACATGGCTGCCATGCCGGCGATGGCCGGATAGGCGGCGTGTGATCCCCGCTGCGTGGAGGCACGGGAACGGGAATGCTGGAACTGCGAAACGCGGCCAAGATGGTGGGCGCGGACTATCACATCTATCCGACCGATCTGGTCCTCGAGCGCGGCACGCTGAACGTCCTGCTCGGGCCGACGCTGTCGGGCAAGACGTCGCTGATGCGGCTGATGGCCGGGCTCGACCGTCCGACCGCCGGCTCCGTACATTTCGACGGCGCCGACGTCACCGGCATGCCGGTGCAGAAGCGCAATGTCGCCATGGTCTACCAGCAATTCATCAATTATCCGGCATTGACAGTTTATGAAAACATCGCCTCGCCGATGCGCATCTCGGGCAAGGACGCCGCCACGATCGACCGCGACGTGCGCAAGGCCGCCGAGCTTCTGAAGCTCACGCCCTATCTCGACCGCACGCCGCTGAACCTCTCCGGCGGGCAGCAGCAGCGCACCGCGCTTGCCCGCGCGCTCGTCAAGAATGCGAGCCTGGTGTTGATGGACGAGCCGCTTGCCAATCTCGATTACAAACTGCGCGAAGAACTGCGTGAGGAGCTGCCGAAGATCTTCGCCCAGTCGGGTGCGATCTTCGTTTACGCCACCACCGAACCGTCCGAGGCGTTGCTGCTCGGCGGCAATACGGCAACTTTGAACCAAGGTCGGGTCACCCAGTTCGGGCCGACCATCGACGTCTATCGCCGCCCTGTCGATCTCGACAGCGCCGGCATCTTCGCCGATCCGCCGTTGAACACGCTGGACGTGACGAAATCGGGCGATATCTTCACGCGCCCGAGCGGGGCCACGCTTCCCGTCCCCTCGCATCTGGCCGAGGTGCCGAACGGGCCCGTGACGATAGCCTTTCATCCGCATCATCTCGGCCTCCGCGGCCAGACCGGCGATTCGGCCCGCCTGCAGGCGCGCACGCTGGTCTCTGAGATCACCGGCTCGGAGAGCTTCGTGCATCTGGAATATGACGGCGTGCGTTGGGTGATGCTGGCGCATGGCATTCACGACATCGACCCGGACATCGAGATCGAGGCCTTTCTCGACACCCGTCACCTGATGGCCTTTGGCGCCGACGGCCGCGCCATTGCTGCGGTCGGCGCTGTCGCTGCAGCCGGAAAGGCATAGGAGAGCACCATGGCACGCATCACGCTCGACCATATCCGCCACGCCTACGGCGCTAATCCGAAGACGGAAAAGGATTATTCGCTCAAGGAAGTCGATCACGAGTGGAACGACGGCGGCGCCTATGCGCTGCTCGGCCCCTCCGGCTGCGGCAAGACCACGCTGCTCAACATCATCTCCGGCCTGCTGCAGCCTTCGCATGGCCGCATTCTGTTCGACGGCAAGGATGTGACGAACCTCTCGACGCAGAGTCGCAACATCGCGCAGGTCTTCCAGTTTCCTGTCATCTACGACACGATGACGGTCTACGACAATCTCGCCTTCCCGTTGCGCAACCGCGGCGTAGCCGAGGCCGATGTCGACCGGCGCGTGCGCGACATTCTCGAAATGATCGACCTTGCGGGCTGGGCCAAGCGCAAGGCGCAGGGGCTGACCGCCGACCAGAAGCAGAAGATCTCGCTCGGCCGCGGGCTGGTGCGCAACGACGTCAACGCCATCCTGTTCGACGAGCCGCTGACCGTCATCGATCCGCATATGAAATGGGTGCTGCGCTCACAGCTGAAACGGCTGCACAAGCAGTTCGGCTTCACCATGGTCTATGTCACCCACGACCAGACCGAGGCACTGACTTTCGCCGAGAAGGTCGTCGTTATGTATGACGGCCAGATCGTTCAGATCGGCACGCCGGCCGAGCTCTTCGAGCGGCCGAGCCACACCTTCGTCGGTTATTTCATAGGTTCGCCGGGCATGAACGTCATGCCGGCAAAGATCAACGGCAGCGCCGTCAAGGTCGGAGACGAGGTGCTGACGCTGGATTATGCGCCGAATACCAACGGCGCGGTGAAGACCGAACTTGGCATTCGCCCCGAATTCATCCGACTCGGGCGGGAGGGCATGCCGGTTACAATCAACAAGATCGAGGATATCGGCCGGCAGAAGATCGTGCGCGCCCGTTTCGCCGGCCAGCCGATCGCGATCGTCGTCTCCGAAGACGACACCATTCCCGCGGATGCCCGCGTCACCTTCGATCCGTCCGCCATCAGCATCTACGCCGACAGCTGGCGTGTCGGCAGGGAGGCCTGAGCCATGCAGAAGACGTGGAACAACAAAGCCTGGTTTCTGGTGCTGCCGGTGCTGCTGCTCGTGGCGTTTTCGGCGGTCATTCCGCTGATGACCGTCGTCAACTACTCGGTGCAGGATACGTTCGGCAATAACGAGTTCTTCTGGGCCGGCACCGACTGGTTCGTCCAGACGCTGCATTCCGACCGCTTCTGGGAAGCGCTCCAGCGCAATCTGCTATTCTCCTTCATCATCCTGGCGCTGGAGATTCCGCTCGGCATCTTCATTGCCCTCAACATGCCGAAGTCGGGTCCCGGCGTCCCGGTCTGCTTGGTGCTGATGGCGCTGCCGCTGCTCATTCCATGGAATGTCGTCGGCACCATCTGGCAGGTTTTCGGACGCGTCGATATCGGTCTGCTCGGTCATACGCTCGCCGCGATCGGCCTCGACTATAACTATGTCCGCGATCCGATCGACGCCTGGGTCACCGTCATCGTCATGGACGTCTGGCACTGGACGAGCCTCGTCGTGCTGCTCTGCTATGCCGGCCTGGTTTCGATCCCCGATGCCTATTATCAGGCCGCCAAGATCGACGGCGCCTCGCGCTGGTCAGTCTTCCGCTACATCCAGCTGCCGAAGATGAAGCGGGTGCTGCTGATCGCCGTGCTCCTGCGTTTCATGGACAGTTTCATGATCTATACCGAGCCCTTCGTCGTCACCGGCGGCGGCCCCGGCAACTCGACGACCTTCCTCTCCATCGACCTTGTGAAGATGGCGGTTGGCCAGTTCGACCTCGGCCCGGCGGCGGCAATGTCGATCATCTATTTCCTCATCATTCTGCTGCTGTCATGGATCTTCTACACGGTCATGACCAGTAGCGACGCCAACGCTTGAGAAAGGAGAGAACCATGGCTTCGACGATGAAATTCAAACCCGCCGGGAACCTCTCCTGGGTGGTCACGACGCTCTATATCCTCTTCCTGCTCCTGCCGATCTACTGGCTGATCAACATGAGCTTCAAGGAAAATGCCGAAATCACGGGCGCCTTCACGCTCTGGCCGGCGGCCCCGACTCTGCACAATTATAGGGTGATCTTCACCGACCCGTCCTGGTATAACGGCTATATCAACTCGATCATTTATGTAGTGATGAACACGGTGATCTCAGTTGCCGTGGCGCTGCCGGCGGCCTATGCCTTCTCGCGCTACCGCTTCCTCGGCGACAAGCACCTGTTCTTCTGGTTGCTGACCAACCGAATGGCGCCGCCGGCGGTCTTCGCACTGCCCTTCTTCCAGCTCTATTCGGCCTTCGGCCTGATCGATACGCATATTGCCGTGGCGCTGGCCCACTGCCTGTTCAACGTGCCGCTCGCCGTCTGGATCCTTGAAGGTTTCATGTCCGGCGTGCCGAAGGAAATCGACGAGACGGCCTATATTGACGGTTATTCCTTCCCGCGCTTCTTCATCAAGATCTTCATTCCATTGATCGCGAGCGGCGTCGGCGTGGCGGCCTTCTTCTGCTTCATGTTTTCCTGGGTCGAGCTGCTGCTGGCCCGCACGCTGACGACGACGGCGGCAAAGCCGATCTCGGCGATCATGACGCGAACGGTTTCGGCGGCCGGCTTGGATTGGGGCGTGCTCGCAGCTGCCGGCGTGCTCACCATTATTCCGGGCGCACTCGTCATCTATTTCGTCCGCAACTACATCGCCAAGGGCTTTGCCCTGGGCCGCGTCTGAGGAGGACCGGACATGACCTTTTCCTGGATGGCCTGGACGCTGCCGACGGCGCTGTTCTTCCTGACGATCCTGGCGCTTCTGATCGCCATGAGCGTCGGGGAGTATTTTTCTCCGGGTGGCTCGCCGCGCACGGGCGTGCTGCGTTTCGAAACGACGCGCGGCGACCGGCTTTTCATTTCGCTGCTGGGCAGCGCTTTCATTCATCTTGCATGGCTTGGGCTCGCTGGGCCCAACCTGTGGTGGGCTCTTGCCATCTCCGTGGTCTACGCCATCGGCGTCTTCCGCTACGTGTGACGGCAAGGAGAAAACAGATGGCCGGGGGTGCTTGGCCGCCTGACTATGTGACTGCAATCGCAAACCCTGGGAGGATATTATGCGACGGCACTTATTGACGACGACAGCAGGCCTGCTGCTGGCGATGACGGCATCGGCCTATGCCGGGATGGACGAGGCCAAGACCTTCCTCGACAAGGAAGTCGGCGATCTCTCGACGCTTTCCCGCGCCGATCAGGAAAAGGAAATGCAATGGTTCGTCGATGCCGCGAAGCCCTTCGCCGGCATGGACATCAAGGTGGTTTCCGAAACGATCACCACACATGATTATGAATCGAAGGTGCTGGCGCCCGCCTTCACGGCGATAACCGGCATCAAGATCACCCACGACCTGATCGGCGAAGGCGACGTGGTTGAGAAGCTGCAGACGCAGATGCAGTCCGGCGAAAACATCTATGACGCCTATATCAACGATAGCGACCTGATCGGCACCCATTGGCGCTACCAGCAGGCCCGTTCGCTGACCGACTGGATGGCCAATGAAGGCAAGGATGTCACCAATCCAGGCCTCGATGTCGACGACTTCATCGGCAAGTCCTTCACGACAGCGCCTGACGGCAAGCTCTATCAGCTGCCGGACCAGCAGTTCGCCAACCTCTACTGGTTCCGCTACGACTGGTTCAACGACGAGAAGAACAAGGCGGACTTCAAGGCGAAGTACGGCTACGATCTCGGCGTGCCGGTCAACTGGTCGGCCTATGAGGATATTGCCGAGTTCTTCACCGGCCGCGAGATCGACGGCAAGAAGGTCTACGGCCACATGGACTACGGCAAGAAGGACCCGTCGCTCGGCTGGCGCTTCACCGATGCCTGGCTGTCGATGGCCGGCAACGGCGACAAGGGTATTCCGAACGGCAAGCCGGTCGACGAATGGGGCATCAAGGTCGATGAGAACTCCCGTCCTGTCGGTTCGTGCGTCGCGCGCGGCGGCGATACCAACGGACCGGCCGCTGTCTATTCCATCCAGAAATATCTGGACTGGATGAAGGCATACGCACCGGCTGCCGCTCAGGGCATGACCTTCTCCGAATCCGGTCCGGTGCCTTCGCAGGGTGAAGTTGCCCAGCAGATGTTCACCTACACGGCCTTCACCGCCAATTTCGTCAAGGAAGGCCTGCCGGTCGTCAATGCCGACGGCACGCCGAAATGGCGTTTCGCGCCGAGCCCGCATGGTGTCTACTGGAAGGACGGCATGAAGCTCGGCTACCAGGATGCAGGTTCCTGGACGCTGATGAAGTCGACGCCCGTCGACCGCGCCAAGGCGGCCTGGCTTTATGCCCAGTTCGTCACCTCGAAGACTGTCGACGTGAAGAAGAGCCATATGGGTCTGACCTTCATCCGCCAGTCGACGCTCGACCACAAGTCCTTCACCGACCGCGCCCCGAAGCTCGGCGGCCTGATCGAGTTCTATCGTTCGCCGGCCCGCCTGCAGTGGTCGCCGACCGGTACGAACGTTCCTGACTATCCGAAGCTCGCACAGCTCTGGTGGCAGGCGATCGGTGACGCATCCTCCGGCGCCAAGACGCCGCAGGAAGCAATGGACTCGTTGTGCTCGGAGCAGGAAAAGGTGCTGCAGCGCTTGGAACGCGCCAAGGTCCAGGGCGACATCGGCCCGAAGCTCGCCGAAGAGCATGATCTCGCTTATTGGAACGCTGACGCGGTGAAGAAGGGTAACCTCGCTCCGCAGCTGAAGATCGAGAACGAGAAGGACAAGCCGCTCACCGTCAACTACGACGAACTCGTCAAGAGCTGGCAGAAGAAGTAAGCGGACCCCGGCCGGAGGCAACGAGGCCTCCGGCCATCCCTCCTGCCACCGGCGACAAGCCGGTGGCACCCACAATCTATCTCTCATGAAACATCCGCGTCCTGCCGATCGCCGGCAGGCGGAACGATCTCGTGTGAGCCGGAGACGGATATGAGCGGCTATATTCTTGCAATCGACCAGGGCACGACGTCTTCGCGTGCGATCATCTTCGACGGCGACATGAAAATGGCAGGCTCCGCTCAGGCGGAGATCACGCAATATTATCCGCAGCCCGGTTGGGTGGAGCACGATGCCGCGGAAATCTGGCGCTCCGTCGTCGACACAGCACGCATGGCGATCGCCGATGCCGGTCTCAAGGCTGTCGACATAGCCGCGATCGGCATCACCAATCAGCGCGAGACGGCAGTCGTCTGGGATCGACGGTCGGGCGCTCCGCTTCACCGCGCGATCGTCTGGCAGGACCGGCGCACCGCCGAAATGTGCGAGAGCCTGAAAGCCGATGGGTATGAGAAACTGTTCAGCGCCAAAACCGGCCTGCTGCTCGACCCATACTTTTCGGGAACCAAGCTGCGCTGGCTGCTCGACAATGTCGATGGGCTGTGTGAGAAGGCCGAGGCGGGCGAGGTCTGCTTCGGCACGATCGACAGCTGGTTGATCTATAAGCTGACCGGCGGCCGCGTGCATGCGACCGATGCAACCAATGCATCGCGAACGCTGCTCTACAATATCGATGACGGCGCCTGGGACGAGGAGCTTCTCGGCATTCTCGGCGTCCCGGCCGCCATGCTTCCCGAGGTCAGGGAATGCGCCGACGATTTCGGCCGCCTCGACAAAGCCTTGCTCGGCGCCGAGCTTCCGATCTTCGGCGTCGCCGGCGACCAGCAGGCGGCGGCGATGGGCAATGCCTGCTTCGAGCCCGGTATGATGAAATCGACTTATGGCACCGGCTGCTTCGCCCTGCTCAACACCGGACGGGACCGAGTCTCCTCCGCCAACCGGATGCTGACGACCATTGCCTGCCGCCTCGACGGCAAGACGACCTATGCGCTCGAAGGCTCGATCTTCATCGCCGGTGCCGCCGTGCAATGGCTGCGCGACGGCCTCGGCATTATCGGCCAGGCGTCGGAGGCAGGCGTGCTTGCGGCCAAGGCTGATCCCGGGCAGCAGGTCTATATCGTCCCCGCCTTCACCGGGCTCGGCGCGCCTTATTGGGATCCGGCTGCGCGTGGTGCGATCTTCGGCCTGACGCGCAACAGCGGACCGGCGGAATTTGCTCGCGCCGTGCTCGAATCCGTGGCCTATCAGACGCTCGACCTGCTGGTGGCGATGAAGCGGGATTGGGGCGCCAACCAGTTGGAGACGGTGTTGCGCGTCGATGGCGGCATGGCGGCTTCGGATTGGACGATGCAATGCCTGGCCGACATGACCGGAAATCCGGTCGACCGGTCGGCGATCCGCGAGACGACGGCGCTTGGTGCGGCCTGGCTTGCCGGCTCGAAGGCCGGCATCTGGCCCGGCCGGCGGGAGTTTGCGCAAGCCTGGGCCTGCGACCGCCGCTTCAGCCCGTCGATGGAGGAGGGCGAGCGTCAGGCCAAGATCATCGGCTGGAAGAATGCCGTATCGCGGATGATATCGGATACCGCTGCGGGGTAACGACGGACGGAGTGGCTACAATGCCTCCCGGTTATGTCGGGAGGCCTGTTCACGCTATTCGTCGATCGTATCTGGCGCCCTTCTTGTTTCCTCGGACGCTCCGATCACATCTGCCGCCGCGGTGAGCGCGCCATCAGCCGGGCATAGGCGATGGCCGAGAGCATGTTGACGTGATTGGCCGTGCCGGTGCCGGCAATATCGAAGGCGGTGCCGTGATCCACCGAGACGCGGTCGATCGGCAGGCCAAGCGAGACGTTGACCGCCGTTTCGAAGGCGACGAGCTTGATCGGGATGTGGCCCTGATCGTGATACTGGGCGATGACGAGATCGAAAGCGCCGTTATAGGCGCGGGCGAAGACCGTATCGGCGGAGATCGGCCCGACGACGTCGATGCCTTTGGCCTGCGCCTGTTCGACGGCGGGCGCCAGGAATTCCATGTCCTCGGTGCCGAACAGGCCATTTTCGCCGCAATGCGGATTGAGGCCGGCTACCGCGATGCGCGCCTTTTTGCCGAGACGCAGGAAATGATTGTGGCCGGCCTCGATGGTTGCCAACACCCGCTCGGTCTTGGCCCGTTCGATCGCGCCCTTCAGCGAGATATGGGTTGAGACGTGGATGGTGTTCAGTCGCTCGGAGGCAAGCAGCATGAAGGAGCTTTTCGAACCGGTGACATGGGCGAGCAGCCCGGTATGGCCATCATGGTGGTGGCCGGCAAGGTTCATCGCCTCCTTGTTGATCGGCGCGGTGACGATAACATCGGCTTGACCTGACATGGCGAGATCGACGGCACGGGTGATATAACGCACCGAGGCATCGCCGGCGATCGGGCTGACCTTGCCGATCTCGGGCAGGGCCGCGCCGAGCGGAACTTCATCGACAGCGATCCTGTCATCGCCGGGGGCATCGGCCGGCCCGAATTTCAGCCCGGTGCCGCTGACGCGGTCGGCGCGTTCCAGCGCTTCGACATTGCCGACGATGACGAAATCGCGGCGCTCGTCGCTCGGAAGAGCCGCCAGGGCCTTGACGATCACCTCTGGGCCGACGCCGGCGGGATCACCGAGCGTCACGGCGACTTTTGCATTCCTGTCCATCATCAAAGTCCCTTCTGAAAACCGTGTCGCCTAGAAAGCGGCCGCATAAATCGAGCGAATGTCGGCGCGGGTGAGATCGCGCGGATTGTTATCGAGCAGACGGCGGATGGCAAAGGCGTCGTCGGCCATGGCGTCGAGATCGCTTTCCGGCACGCCGAGGCCTGACAGTTTCATCTCGATGCCGAGTTCCGCGCAAAAAGCATAGGCAGCATCGAAGACGGATGTCGTGTTGTCCGAGGTTTGACGCCCCAGCGCTTCCATCACCGCTTTCGTCTTCTCAGGCGCAGACGGCGTGTTGAAGGCCAGAACATGCGGGAAGATCAGCGCATTGGCAGCGCCATGCGCTATATGCCAGCGCGTGCCTAGCGGATAGGCGAGCGCATGGCCGCCGGCGGTGTTGACCGGGCCGAGGCAGAAGCCGCCATAGAGCGAGGCGAGCGACAGACCGGCGCGCGCTTCGGCGTCGTTGCCGTCTCTGACGGCGCGGGCGAGATATTTGCCGACCAGCCGAGTTCCCTCGATCGCATAGATATCGACCATCGGATGAGCCTTGCGGTTGGTGAAGGCCTCGACGCAGTGGGCCATCGCGTCGACGCCGGTGGCGGCCGTGGTTCGGGCCGGCACGGTGAAGGTGAGCGCCGGATCGATGACGGCGATGTCGGCCAGCATATGCAGGCTTTCGACCGCGAGCTTGGCCATCGTCCTTGGATCGGTGACGAGTGCGCGGATGCCTGCCTCGCTGCCGGTGCCCGATGTCGTCGGCACCTGGGCGAGCGCTGCCTTGCGCGGCCCATGCACCTTGTTCGGGCCGACGACGTCGTGCAGCGTCTGCGCGGAGCCGGCAAGCACGGCGGCGAGTTTTGCCAGATCCATGGCGCTGCCGCCGCCGAAGCCGACGATCAGCTCGGCGTCGGCGCCGTTGGCCGCCTCCAGCACCTTTTCGAGGTTGGCCGTATCCGGCTCGGGCGTCACTTCGGCAAAGACCGTCGCCTCGCCCTTTAATTCCAGCAGGTCGAGGCGCGTCGCGTTAAAAGCGTCGGAGATGACGAGCGTGCGCCTGAAACCCTTTTCGGCAGCCCATTTGCCGAGCTTTGCCGCCGTGCCGATGCCGAATTCGATCAGATGCGGCCGAACGATGGTGATTGGCGAATCCAAGCTGGCCATGAACCAGTCCTCCTGCAGGATCTTGCGGCGATAATGTCATTCCATTTATTGTAAAGTTGTAAGATCAATGTCAAGCAGGCATTCCTGGCTCGGGGAAATTTTATCGCGGGACATGCCCGTCCAACCGGCCGGGTCGTGTGAATATCTAGTTTGAAAACAAATACTTATTAGATGTATAAATGAAGCGGCAGTTGAAAGGTTAGCCGCGATCGCGCCGGTGGCGGAGAGCCAGTGTTGTTGTCAAATCCCGGCGCGAGCCGGCCAATTTTCTGATGTCCCGCATACTCTCACGCAGGATCGAAAGAGCAGATTTTACAATTAAGGCCGGCAACTTGCTTACGGCAGCGCTTGCGGGGCGAGCCGCACATATTTGATGGCGCGCCGGTAATAGGTGTAGGCGACATGGAGCGCGCCATCGCTTCCCTGGATGACGGAGGGGTAGGAGAATTCGCGGTTCAGCGAATCCTTCGAATTGTTGCTGAGGCAGAAGCCGTCGCCGGTATCGAGATCCATGCGCTGCGGAAAGGTCCTGCCGCCATCCCTCGATATCGCCAGGCTAAGGGGCGCGCGGGGAACCCCCCAGACCGCCTTGCGGCCCGTCTCGGCAACGATCGCAGCGCTCTCTCCAACCCCGTCACCCTCGATCTCGTCGTAGAGAGACTGACGCCGCGCATCCGACATCGTCGCATTCGAATGGTTGTAAACCATTGCAATCCTTCCATTATCGAGAACGGTGGCCTGGATTGAGGAGTTGTTGTTCGGCAGGTCGGTCGGCTCGGGCGGGCTCCAGCTTTCGCCGCCGTCCGCCGATCGGCTGGAAAGTATCGTTTCGGCGAAGCGATTGCGGTAGAAGGCGACCATCTCGCTGCCGCCAAGCGGCAGGATGTTCATGTGCACGGCGCCGAGACTGTCCGAAATATCGACCATTTGCCAGTTGGCGCCGCCGTTACGCGAGATCAGCACCGCTGCAGTATCGGCATCGCCGCTCCAGCGTTGGCGTTCACGGCCGACGCAGCGGAAGATCGGTAGCAGCCAGTCGCCGCGGTCGGTGACGACAATCGGTTGGCGGACGAAGGTACCGGGGCTGTCGCAGAGGATCTGGACCGGGCCGAATGTCTTGCCGCCATCATCCGATGTCCGGAATTTGACAACCGAGCCATCCTGGTTGCCTGACGTCTGCGACGTGTAAAGCAGCCAAATCTTTCCGTCCGGGGCGTTGAATATTAAGGGGTTCTGCTCGGATTTCTCCGGATCGTCGCTCATCTTTTCCGGTTCTGACCAGCGCTCGGAGCCCGGCGCCAGCCGCGACATGTAAATCGAAATGTCTCCCATGCCCTCCATCGTGCCGCCGAACCAGACGCAGGTCAGCGTGCCGTCGGGGAGAAAGGCAAGATTGGCCGCATGGTTCTGGATGCAGGGGGAGGGCAGGTAGGCGTCGGCGCGGCCTGCGACAGAGGGGTGAGGGGTGACGGTCCCGGTCATCAGAGCGGGCACGGCTTCCGGAGGCAGACCGGTAAATGTCAATGGCGTATCTCCTCAGGGCAGTTTGGCGTAGCTGTCGGCGAGTGCGGCATAATCCGCCTCGGCGAGCGGCATCAGCGGTGCGCGCGTGCGCTTCCAGGCGGGATTGCCGGTCTTCAGCCCGATCATTGCCTTGATCGTCGGGATCTGGACGTAGGAGTTGGACAGCGTGCGATAGGCGTTGATGCGCGCCTGCGCCGCCTCGACATCGGCGCTGCGCGCCTCGTCATGAACGTGGTCGTAAACGGTGCGGAGTGAATCCGCCACCAGATTGGAAGTGGCCGTGATGCAGCCGGCACCGCCAGCCTTCATCAGCGGCAGCAGCAGCGGATCGGCGCCGGCCAGGACAGAAAATCCGGGATGAGCGGCGATAATTGCCTGCATGTTGTTGAAATCGCCCGCCGATTCCTTGATGCCGACGACGGTTTCCGGAAAGGCCGCAATCAGCCGGCCGATCAGTGGAACGGACAGCGCAATGCCCGAAACCTGCGGGATATGATAGAGAATGACCCGCAGACGCGTATCGGCGACCTTTTCCAGCACTTGCGAATAGGCAGCGAAGAGGCCGTCGTCGGACACGCCCTTATAATAGAAGGGCGGCAGCATCACCACTTTGGTGACGCCGAGCGACAGCGCGTGCCGTGTCAGTTCCACGGTCTCCGGAATGGCGACGACGCCGGTACCGGGTAAAAGCCTCTCGGCCGGAATGCCGGCCTTCACAGCAGCCTCGAGAATGGCGCGTCGCTCGCTACAGGAAAAGGAATTGGCCTCACCGGTCGTGCCGAGCAGGGCCACACCATGGCATCCCTCGGCCAGCAGTTGCCGGCAGTGGTCGGTGAAAAGCGCGAAATCCGGCGTGTTGTCAGCGGTCAGCGGTGTTGCGGCCGCGCTGAAGACGCCGGTGATCCTGTGGTGGCTCATTTCCCCCTCCTTCGGCGCGCTGGTGATCCGTGTCCGGACCGCGCGACCGCGCCCGATGGTCATGCATCCGCCCGCAATGGAGTGATAAGAACTTTTCCATTGTGGCGCTTTTGTCAAGAAGACAAAGAGGCTTAATCTGAAAGCGAAAATTCATCTAATTGTAATTGTTGTTGCTTTTTAGAGATAAATTTTTGTTCGAATGAAAAACGCGGTTTTTTGTTGACATATTTACAATAACGATAGAACGATAGGCGGCGGATTGTGCTGTGCCTGGCAGCGCGGGGAGAGCGCTGCCGATTTCACCTGGGAGGAATGCCATGTCTTTTGATCAGTCGGATGAAACCAATCTATCGCGCCGAAACGCGCTGAAGCTCGGCCTTGCCGCCGGCGTCGGGCTGACCGTATTCGGGATGAATGCCCGCATCGTGCTGGCCGAAGAAGGCCAGGTCCTGAAAGTCGCCCATCCGGCCTTCGACCAGGATTGGTCGCCGCTGCGCGGCGGCGGCAGAACGTTCCGCTGGAACTCGATCTGGTGGGCTTCGCCGATGTATTTCGACAGTCAGGGCAATATCAAGCCTTACGTCTTCACCAGCTGGGAATCGGCCGACAACACGGTCTGGACCTTCAAGCTCGACCCCAAGGCCGTCTTCTCCGACGGCAGCAAGATTACCTCGGCCGACGTCAAGGGATCGTGGGAAGTCGCCTCGATGCCGAACACCAAGAGCCAGCGCGCCGACCAGGTGCTGAGTAAGGTCAAGGGTTATGCGGAAATCGCCGCCGGCTCCGGCAACGAGCTGACCGGCGTCGCGACGCCCGACGAGGGCACGGTCGTGGTGACGCTGGCTGCTGCCGATCCGATCTTCTTCATGCGACTCGCCAACCACATCGCCCCGATCACCAAGGCGTCGCAGTCGCGCGGCAGCGACGGCGAGGAAATCATCGATTGGTACAAGCCGGAGAACAAGCCGGTCTTCTCCGGCCCGTTCAAGCTGACGAGCATCGATATCGATGCCGGCAAGATCAGCTTCGAGCCGAATGAGAACTTCTTTGGGCAGAAGCCGAAGCTTGCCCGCATCGACATCACCTCGGTCGAGGACAATGTGACGGCGACTTCGCTGATCAAGTCGGGCGAGTTCAATGCTCATACCGAGCTCGTCACCTCAACGATCATTCAGGATCTCGGCGCGGAATTCTCGGCAGGCCCGCTGATTCCGACCAGCCAGCACTTCTGGTTCAACATTTCCCGCGCACCGATGGACGATCCGAAGGTGCGACAGGCGCTGATCATGGCGGTCGATCGCGACGGCCTGTTCAAGGCGTCCTATCCGGATGGGCCGCACAAGAAGGCCGATCAGATCCTCAATTCGGTCCCCGGCGCCGACAATTCCGGCTTCGAGCCCTTTCCCTATGATCCGGCGGCCGCCAAGAAGCTGCTTGCCGAATCGAGCTATGGCGGGCCCGAGCGCCTGCCGAAGATCCTGTTCGTCGGCATTTCGGCGCCGGCCATTCAGGCCGCCGCTCAGTTCATCGCCGAGCAGTGGCGTCAGAACCTCGGCATCACGGCCGTCGATATGAAGCCGCAGCAGGACTCCTATGCCGGTCCGGATCAGAACTCGGTTCAGATCTTCCGCGACGACGTCGGCACCCGTGTTCCCGACGCCGTTTCCTATCTGACGGGCAGCATCGCCTCGACTTCGTCGAACGCGCAGAACAAGCTCGGCGGATACAAGAACGACAAGGTCGACAGCGCCCTTGCCGAAGCGGCAACCAAAGCTGCGGATGATCCGCAGCGCGTTGCTCTCGCCCAGGAAGCCCAGAAGGCATTCCGCGAGGATTGGGCCTTCATTCCATGGTATTCTCAGGCGATGTCGCGCTGGGCCACCAAGGAGATCAAGGGACTCGAGAAGAACCTCGACTGGCAGATCGCCGAGCCTTGGAACATCTCCATCGGCTGATTGGGAATTATCGTCCCTGGCAATAAGCGCGCGAAGGCTGCAAGGCCTTCGCGCAAGTTTCAAGAAGAAGATATGCGATCTGCCTGGCTTTAGGACGGACCGCATCGACAACAGGTGGGAGGTGGCCTTGCTGCGCTACGTGCTAACCCGGTTTGCCATCTGGATTCCGTCCGTTCTGGTGGTGATGTTGGCCGTTTACGCGCTGGCCTTCTACGGCGCCGGCGATCCGATCAAGCTGATCTTCCTGCGCGCGCCTGGTGACGTCGCCTATAATCCGCAGCGCATCGAAGCCATCCGTGAAAGTGCCGGCCTCAACAGGCCTTTCATCGAGCAGTTCGGCCTTTATATTTGGAACCTGCTGCACGGCCGGTTCGGCAATTCTCTGACCTCGGGCCGCGCCGTCTGGGCGATGGTCTCGGCCGCAGCACCCGTCTCCTTCCAGCTCGCCCTCTGTTCCATCATTCTGACGGCCCTCGTCGCAATCCCGCTCGGCATGGTCGCCGCGCTGAACCAGAATTCGCGCCTCGATTATGCCATTCTGGGTTCGGCGCTCTTCCTCTGGGCCATCCCCGCCTATGTCGCAGGTCCACTGCTGATGGTCGGCCTCATCGTGCTGCTGCCGGGCGCCAGCGTGCCCTATGGCTGGGGCGGCATCTTCGATATCCGCATCCTGCTGCCGCTGCTCGTGCTGTCGTTCCAGCCGATCGCTTTGATCGTGCGCCAGACCCGTGCCGCCGTCATCGAAGTGCTGTCGGAGGATTTCGTCCGCACCGCCCGCGCCAAGGGCGTGCCCGAGATCATCGTGGCGCTGCGCCATATCCTGCGGCCGGTACTGACCCCTGTCGTGACGCAGCTCGGCCTGATCATGATCACCATCGTCAACGGCGCGATCTTCGTCGAACTCGTCTTCGGCCTGCCGGGTCTCGGACGGCTGACAGTGCAGGCGCTGATCAATTCGGATTATCCGGTCATCCTGGCGATCACGCTGATCGGCTCGTTCCTGGTGATGGTGTCGAACCTGCTGGTGGATGTGCTCTATCCGCTGCTCGATCCCCGCGCCAATGATTCAAGAAGGAGCCGCTGACCATGTCCGCCATCCCTCTTTCCACCACCGAAACCGTCGAGGAACCGCCGGTTAGCCTGTGGCGCGACGCCTGGCATAGGCTGCGGCGCAACAAGCTCGCCGTCTTCGGCCTCGTCATCGTGCTGATCCTCGCCTTCACGGCGATCTTCGGTCCCTACCTCACGCCTTATGATTATCTCAGCCAGGATCTCAATGCCCGCAACGCGCTGCCGTCGATGAGCCATCTCTTCGGCACCGACGACCTCGGCCGCGACGTCTTCAGCCGCGTCGTGTTCGGCACGCGGACCGCTTTCCTCGTCGCCGTCATCGTCACCTTCTTCGCTGTGCTGATCGGCCTGACGCTCGGTGCCGTGGCCGGTTTCTTCGGCAATCCCTTCGACCGGGCCATCATGTGGCTGACCGACGTGACGATGTCGGTTCCTAACCTGCTGCTCGTCGTCGTCATCAACGCCTCGCTGAAAGCGCCGATCACCCGCTGGATGGAGGCGCGCTACCTGGAGACCCTCAATCCCTTCTACCGCCAGACGATCTGGGTGGATTTCATCCTCGTCTTCGGGTCGATGGCGCTGATCTCCTGGCCGCCCTATGCGCGCCTGGTGCGCGCCCAGGTGCTGTCGATCCGCAGCCGGCCTTATATCACCGCCGCCCAGGCGCTCGGCCTGTCGAACTGGGTCATCATCAAGCGTTATGTCGTGCCGAATGCGCTCGGGCCGCTGATCGTCTCGGTCAGCGCCGGTCTCGGCACGGCGATGGTGCTGGAAAGCGCCTTCAGCTTCCTCGGGGTCGGGGTCAACCCGCCGACGCCGAGCTGGGGCAATATGATCTCGGACGGCCTGCGCGTCTGGCAGCATTATCCGCATCTTCTCGCCGCCCCGGCGGCCGTGCTCGGCCTTGCCTCGGTTGCCTTCAGCTTCCTTGGAGACGGTCTCAACGACGCGCTCAATCCGCGGGGCAGCAAATGATGGACACGCAAAACAGCGATCGCCTGCTCGATGTCAGGGGACTTACCGTCGAGATCGACGGCCGCAACGGCCCGGCCGTCGTCGTCGACGGCATCGATCTCCATGTCGACAAAGGCGAAACCTTGGGCGTCGTCGGCGAATCCGGTTGCGGCAAAAGCCTCACCATGCTGAGCCTGATGCGGCTTCTGCCGAACAAGATCAAGGTCGCCAAGGGAACGGCCGCCTTCGCCGGCCGCGATCTGCAGACGATGTCGAATGCCGAGCTGCGCAAGGTGCGCGGCGGCGATATCGGCTTCGTCTTCCAGGATCCGATGACCTCGCTCAATCCCGTCATGCGCGTCGGCGACCAGATCTGCGAGCCGCTGATCTATCACCGCAAAATGAAGAAGGCCGAGGCTCGCGCCCGCGCTGTCGAACTCCTGCGCCTCGTCGGCATTCCTGGCCCGGAAGAGCGGCTGCAGGCTTTTCCGCACGAGCTTTCCGGCGGCATGCGTCAGCGCGTGATGATCGCGATTGGCCTTGCCTGCAATCCCAAGCTTCTGATCGCCGATGAGCCGACGACGGCGCTCGACGTCACCATCCAGGCCCAGATCGTCGATCTGGTGAAGGATCTGCGCGCCAAGCTCGGCATGTCCGTCGTCTGGATCACCCACGACCTGGCATTGATCGCCGGCCTTGTCGATCGCGTCGCCGTGCTTTACGCCGGCACGGTCGTCGAGGACGCCCCCGTCGACGAGCTCTATGCCCGGCCGAGCCATCCTTATACGCGCGGCCTGCTCTCCTCGATCCCGAAACTGTCAGATCCGCCGGCAAGCCGGCTGAGCTCGATCGGCGGCACGCCGCCGGAACCCGGCCGCCGGCCGAAGGGATGCCCCTTTGCGCCGCGCTGCCCGCTCGTCGAGGCGATCTGCCACGAGAAGGTGCCGCGGCTCGAACCCTTGAGCGGCAGCAGCAATCACCGCGCCGCCTGTTTCGTCGTCCAGAGAATACAGGAGGCCGCGTGATGAGTGCGCAACCGCTGCTCAAGATCGAAAATCTGGTCAAGCATTTCCACGTCAAGCTCGGCGCCTTCGGCGAACGTTCGGCAACCGTCTATGCGCTCGACAATGTCGATCTCGACATCATGGAAGGCGAAACGCTGAGCCTTGTCGGCGAATCCGGCTGCGGCAAATCGACGACTGGCTTCACCATCCTCAACCTTTACAAGGCGACCAGCGGCAGGGTGGTCTACAAAGGCCAGGATCTCGCCAAGCTTGATGAAAAGCAGATGCGGCCGTTCCGCCGCGACCTGCAGATCGTCTTCCAGGACCCCTATTCGACGCTCAATCCGCGCATGACGGTGGGGGAGGCAATCGGCGAGCCGATCCTCTTTCACAAGCTGAGCACCAAGGCCGAGCTCAAGGAGAGGGTGGCGACGCTGCTCACCGATGTCGGCCTGCCGACACGTTTTGCCCAGCGTTACCCGCATGAGCTTTCCGGCGGCCAGCGCCAGCGCGTCGTCATCGCCCGGGCGCTCGCCTGCCAGCCCAAATTCATCGTCTGCGACGAGGCGATCTCGGCGCTCGACGTGTCGATCCAGGCGCAGATCATCAACCTGCTGCTCGATCTGCAGGAGAAATACGGCCTGACCTATCTCTTCATCGCCCATGATCTCGCGGTGGTGCGCCATATCAGCACCCGCGTCGGAGTCATGTATCTCGGGCGGCTCGCCGAACTCGCGACCCGCGAGGAACTCTTCGACAACCCGCTGCATCCCTATACGAAGGCGCTGTTGTCGGCCGTTCCGGAGACCGATCCGGAGCATGAGCGCACCCGTCAGCGCCAGATCCTGCAGGGCGACGTGCCGAGCCCGCTGAACCCGCCTTCCGGCTGCCGTTTCCACACGCGCTGCCCGATCGCCATGGATGTTTGCAGCAAGGTCATTCCTGTCTGGAAGGAAGCCAAGCCCGGCCACCTCGTCGCCTGCCACGCCGTCAACACGGGTGAGATCGCATGACGCTGAAGGCCGCGATCATCGCCGATGATCTGACGGGGGCGCTCGATACCGGCACCCCCTTCGTTGCGGCCGGCCTCTCGGTCGCGATCGCCGTCGATGTCGCAGCGGCGCTGGATGCGATCGCCACCGGCTGTGATGTCGTCGTCGTCAATACCGCCTCGCGCGCCCTTGGCGAGCGCGATGCCGCCGAAAAGGTCCGATCGGCCGCGAAGGTGTTTCAGGGCGTGAAGCCTGACGTCGTCATGAAGAAGATCGACTCCCGGCTGAAGGGCAGTGTCGCGGCCGAAAGCCTGGCGCTTGCGGACGCGCTCGGCCTGAAGAATATCCTCGTGGCGCCTGCCATTCCCGATCAGGAGCGCCTGACCTACCGGGGCTGTGTCGTCGGCCGCGGCGTCAACAAGCCGTTGCCGATCGCCGATCTGTTCGAGAGCCGCGCGGACACTGTTGTCGTAGCCGATGCCGCCGACGATGCCGATCTCGATCAGATCGTCGCGGGACATGTCTGGCTGACGACGCTCGGCGTCGGTGCGCGCGGCCTCGGTGCGGCATTCGCCCGCCGGCTCGGCGAAACCGGTCGGTGGCCGGTGACGGAATTTACGCCGACCCTGCGCACGCTGTTTGCCTTTGGTTCGCGCGATCCGATCACCGCCGCCCAGATGAACCGGCTCGAAGCCTCCGGCGCCTTGCGTATGGTGGTGGAGGCGCCGATGGGGCAGATTGAATGCGGGGAGGGGCTGGCGCTGCCGGTGCTGCTGCGTTGTACCGGTGACATGACGGCCGATGCGGCGCTCGTCGCCGGTGACTTTGCGGCAGGTGTCAAAAAGGTGATCGACGATACGAGGCCCGATATGCTGATGGTCGGCGGTGGCGATACGGCGCTGGCAATCCTCCATGCGCTTGACGTGAAGGTGCTCACGCCGAAGGGCGAAATCGAGGCTGGCATTCCCTGGTTCGATGTCGCGGCCGCCGACGGGCGGCCTTTTCGGTGCGCCGTCAAGTCGGGGGGCTTCGGCAAGCCTGATAGTTTGCTAAGACTGGTTCTTCGGAATCAGGCGGCATGGTAAGATACCGTCCGGGAGAATGACGTGACTGAAGCGAATGGCGAATCTTTGAACGCGGAAGCCGGCCCGCCGGGCAAGCCCGAACGTGGCAAGGCCGTCAAGCTGGTCGATCGCGTCTTCGACCAGCTGCTCGAGCGTATCCGCGGCGGAAACTATCCGCCGGATTCACGCCTTCCCGGCGAACACGAACTTGCCTCGATGCTCGGTGTTTCCCGGCCAATCGTCCGCGATGCGCTGGCGCGCCTGCGCGATCAGGGCATGGTGTATGCCCGCCAGGGGGCCGGTACCTTCGTCAGTGCCCATGGATCGCCGACGGCCCAGCTTGCCTATTCGCCTGTTAAGACCATTGCCGATATTCAGCGCTGCTACGAATTCCGCCTGACCATTGAGCCGGCCGCCGCCTATTTCGCCGCTAAGCGCCGCAATGAGCAGGCGATCCAGAAGATCGCCAGCGCCCTTGCGGATCTGCGCGAGGCGACCAGCCATCAGCTTCACCGCACCGATGCCGATTTCATCTTCCATCGCGCCGTGACCGAGGCTGCCAACAACCATTATTACACTGCCTCGATCGATGCACTGAAAGCCCATATCGCCGTCGGCATGCATCTCCACGGCCTTTCCTTGCTCGGGCCCCGCCAGGGGCTGGAACAGGTCTACCAAGAACATAACGCCATCTACAAGGCCATCGCCGATGGCCGGGCCGACGATGCGCAAAGGCTGATGAAGGCACATCTCGAAGGCTCCCGGGACCGTCTGTTTGAGGGCAGGGTGCTCGACTTGTCCTTCTGAAGGGCATGGGGAGCGGGTTTGCCCCGAACGATGCATGGCGCAGATGGTGGCTTGCCGCCGCAACGCGGGGTCTTCGTAGCTGGTCCGGCAGAGAGCTTTGGTAGGCCGACGGGCTGATGATCGCTCGGTACGCTATGGTCTGAGGTGACCCCAGGACGGATCCCACACAACGTCTTCGACAAGATCGACGAAGATCGGGGCACCGTTGGTGTCGCGATGGGTTTCAGCCAGCCTGAAGGCTGCTTCAGGTTCCATTTCCTCGCCGGGAAAGATCGTATCGTCGTGGTCCGTGTCTGCGACCTTGCTGACATATCCCCTGATCTGGTTTCCCGATCGATAGAGCTTGACGATCAGCGACCCGGCCGGGACGGGGCCTGCGGAATAGCTGACATATTCAGGCATATCTGCCGCCTCCTCATTCGGCTTCGTACCAGTGCGCCGGGTCCTGATTTCGCGGCGCCTCCGCGTGAGGCGATAACAAAATGCTTCACATGGATCTTCTGGGGTGATCAACCACGAAACTTGCGGATGCGCAGAGAGTTCCCGCTCTATCGCGTCGATCGATTCCCCCTCGCTCTAGAAACCGAAGGGGAAGGTCTCCTGATCGCCCGTACCGGACTGCCGAGCGATGAGTGGCGAAAGCGCGCGCGTTTCATCGAACCAGAGGAAGGCGTCGTACTGCCGCGACAGCGATGCCGACATGTAGTGGCTCAGCCGTTCGGTTTCCGGCCTGTAGATCACCCCTATGAAGCGCTGGAGCCGCTGTTCGACAAGGCTTGCATGCAATTCCTCATCGGCCCTGAGGTCGAGGAGAAATCGCGGCTTTGCCGTGTCGTGACATAAACGCTCGCAGCTCTGCGGGAGCGACGGGTTCATCTGTTTCGCCTCCGCCTGCCCGTCCCAATCGTCAGCGGCGATTACCTCGCCGCAATGTGTTCCCAGCCCTACGAGGCTTGTCATCTCGTTGAAGCGCTGCCGGCATAGCTGACCGAGGCTCAGTTCGTCGCGGGCGGTTGCCATATCCGTGTAGCGGGCGTCGCCGATGTGGGAGTTGTGAGCCCATATGATGATCTTTGCCGCCGGTCCGTGAAAGTCGAGAAGATGCTCGACGGTGTCGGCCATATAGGTGTCGCGCAGGTTACAGGCCTGCGCACCGCCGTAATACATAATGCGATAATATCGTTCGGCGGCGGCGAGCAGTCTTGCGGACTGGACGGCGTTTAGAAAATCATCGTCATCTGAGGCCGCATCGTCCAGCGATCGCGTCAAAAGCTCCGTGCATTGCTTGAGCACTGCATCCTCGCATGATCGATAGGCTTCGGTCAGCACGGCCCGACCATAGGTCGCGGGATTGCTCTGCCAGGGACTGAGGCAGCCATAGCGCTCCTTGGCAATCTTGGCGGTTTCCGGGCTGACATTTTCGAGATAGTCGAGGACGGAGCGGATCGACCCGGACATATTATAGAGATCCAGACCGTAAAACCGCACCGGAGCCTTGTGCGACGCTTTGCGCCGTTCGTTTTCCTCCTTCATCCAGCCGACGAACCGCGAAAACTCCCGGTTCCGCCACATCCACTTGGGAAAGCGGCCGAATGGCTGTCTGTCTCCCGGTGCCCGACCATTTATCCAATGGTCAATGGCGGCCGCATCCGGCCAATCCGCTTCGACTGCAATGAGATTGAATCCGTGATGATCGATAAGATGCCGGCTGATGGCCGCCCGCGTCTCATAAAATTCGGCGGTGCCATGGGTGGATTCGCCAAGCAAAACGATGCGGCTGTTGGCAAAACGATCAAAAAGGGCGGCAAAGCCCTTGTCGTCGATCGAGGAAAACTCTTCAGCCGCGGCCGAGATGAGTTTGCTGTATGTTTCCTCTGTGCGCGATGACGGGGCTGTTGCCGTATACATCGGATGGGTGGTGGTCCAGGCATCCTCGCCGATCAGCGGGACGAAAAGGACGCCGCCCAGATCTTCCTCCTCGAAGGTGGATGCCCCCGTGCGCGTGATGCGTTTCAGGCGCTGTTCGTCGCTGCGGCCGACCGGGATGATGAGCCGCCCACCGAGATCCAGCTGCTCCTTCAGGGCGGCCGGTACCTCGGGTGCGCCAGCGGAAACGATAATCGCGTCGAAAGGAGCGGCGTTCGCCCAGCCCTTGCTGCCGTCGCCCACCCGGACGTCGATATTGCCATATCCCAGCTTTTCAAACCGTTCTCTGGCTTGAAGCGCCAGCCGTTCATGGCGTTCGATGGTATAGGCGTGCCTGACGATCCGGCTGATGAGGGCCGAGGCGTAGCCGGAACCGGTTCCGACCTCGAGCACCTTGTCGCCCGCACCCAGATGGGCCTTCTCGATCATCAGAGCGACGATGAAAGGCTGCGAGATCGTCTGACCCTCGCCGATCGACAACGGCGCATCCTCATAGGCGAATTCCTCGAAGCCCGGATCGACGAATTTCTCGCGCGGCACTATGCGCATCGCCCTGGTGACGCTTTCATCGCGAATGCCGCGACGCACGACATGGTAGTCCACCATGTGGTCTCGCATGCGGTTCATATCCATGGGATCACCTCCGCTCCAGGAGAAAACAGCCGAAAGCAGGTGGTTGTTCCGAAGCAGCGGCACCGATGGCCTCGGTTCGTTTGTCGCCACGGTTTTCCTGCGCACCGCATCGCTGCGCCCGTCAGCACGGCATCGATTTCCGACACGCGCCGGAGGCGGTATCGAACGTCTCCGCGCTGTCCGGTGGATCTCGGACCATTTGATGATCCGAGTGGAGCGCCGGTGAAAGGGGATCCTGCGATCAATTTGCGCGGTGCAGCAGCGGAACTTAGTGTGAAGAGCGAAGTTGGACAGGCATCAGCAAGAGGCGCGCCCATGTCCAGCAACTCGCTTGTCAACGAACCGGTCGAAGATCTCGCCTCCCGCCTGGAGACAATGACGGACGACGAGCTGTTTGGGACCATGAACGATCTGGAAAAAGCGAGCAACGCTGCCGAGGAAGGCGACGCGGTAGAAGAGATTATATCCCGCATTGCTTTGGCCGAAAGCGAGATCGAGCGGCGCTATCCCGGTCGACTGCTCGCACCGTATCGCGAATGGAAGCAAAGGCAACCGCTGCTGTGACGGTTGCGGGCCGGTTTGCGGCACAAAAGACAACCGATGGAGATTTCGATGAGCAGTTCCGAGACAACGACGGACCACAGAAAAATTCGCAAATGGGCGGAGGACAGGAATGGCAGGCCGGCGGCCATCAGGACCGGCGGCAAAGGCGGCGTCCTGCGCATCGATTTCGGAGAAAAGGAAGAGGAATTCGACGAGATCGACTGGGACGAGTTCTTCAGAATCTTCGACAAAAACAAGCTTGCCTTTCTCTACCAGGATGAGACCAAGGATGGAAAGACAAGCCGCTTCAACAAATTCGTCGAGCGTGACTGAGCGCCTTGACGCGGCGATCTGATCGCTGCGTTCCTGCTAAGGAACGTTGTCATTTGCGGCCAAGCGCCTGGATCCGCCATCTTCGAATGCGGGCGGGCCAGAACGTTTGGCCGCTGCCCTCGCTTGAAAGCGGTCAAAGCTCGAGCAGAGCGTACGGCCTCCCGGTCGGCTTCTCGACATGGGCGGCGACATTGTAGACCGGTGCGCCGCCCGGTGTGCGGCCCTCATAGGATCCGCGATGGGCATGGCCGTGAACGACCGCATTGACCCGAAACCGGTCGATGGTTTCCGCAAGACGTGAAGAACCGAGGAAGGGATAGATCTCCAACGGTTCGCCTGCCACGGTTTCTGCGATGGGGGCGTAGTGCAGCACGACCAGGGAGCGATCGGAACGCACCTGCCGCATGGCGTTTTCCAGGCGCATCGATTCCTCGACGCTTTCGGCGACCATCGCCTTAATGGCGGCTTCGCCGAATGAACCCAGCATATGGCGCCCGAAGCCGCCGGCAAATCCCTTGACGCCAACGAAACCGACACCGGAGATCTCGGCTGCATGGCCGTTCAGCAATTTGACGCCGGCGTCAGTCAGAATTTTGCAGACGTCATCAACCTGACCGCTTTCATGATCGTGATTGCCGAGGACGGCGACGGTTGGCACGGTGCAATGGCGCAGATCGCTGGCAAGCAATTCGGCCTCCTTGGGCCTGCCGAGATCGGTCAGATCACCGGCAATGACCAGGACATCGGCGACCGAGGAAATTTCGGCAAACAGATCCTTGTAAGATTTTGCCCCATCCTCCGTCATATGGAGGTCGGCCACCGCCGCAACCGTCACGCTCTTTCGCTGATCATCCATCGCGTTTCTCCTAATCACCTCGCAGTTCACCTTCGCCGCCGACATCGGCAAAGCCCCATTCCTTGACGTCGATCTCGAAATCGATGCGGGAATACATCCGGCCTCGGCATATTTTCATTTGCGGCAGGGGCAATTCCTGCTGCGCCTTGAGGCGGTCCAAAAGCTCCTCCAGCAGCCACCGGGGAATCTTGTCCCGCTCGGTCGGGTATATCCACCTGAAGTTGAGGACATGGATGAGAAGCACCTCCCAATGCACTTCGAGATAAGCGAGCAGTTTGCGCCAATCGATGGCATCATGGGCCTTCAAGATGACATGCGCGACATCGGCACCATCATAGCGGTGTCTCAGCTGGACGAAACATTTCGACCAGACGAGTTCGGTGGGGCTGACGATTCTGACCGTGTGACCGCACATTTCGACCCTGCGTGCATCGTCGAACCAGTCGTCGCCGACCGGCATGGTTCCGTTCGAGGAAGCGAAGATCACATCAAAGAAGTGATTGCCCTTCAGCACTTTTCCAAGCCAGCGCTCGTCCTCGACTTCGACCGTGTAACCCTTCGATTTGAAGTGACCCAGGATGCGAGCATAGTCGCCGGCCTTGCAGAATATGTCGAAATCCTTCGTCTGGCGCGAGATGCCGGTATAGGCGCAGACGGCGTAGGTGCCGGCGACTAGGAAAGGGATGCGGGATTTGACGAGCTCCTGAACGACTTCGGTAACGAACGGCTCGGCGGCCGGATCGATGAGTTGCGGAACCGCCTTCGCTTTGATCAGCACATCATTGTCTCTGCCGTGTCCGGCTGTTCGTGCGGTCATCGTCGATTCCTGCGTTGCTAAGCAAAGCAACACATGGAGTCGTTCAATGTTCCCGAGGCAAAACCTGTCCGATCAATCCGGAACTTCGCTACCTCCGTGTCGTTTGGGCCATGAGACGCGCGTCCGCTTTCGAGGAAAGCTTCGCGAACCGTATTGGAGAATGTCATGGATAAACGAGCAAAAATATCGACCGGCATAAACGACAGGCCGAGAAATGAAACTGTTACCGGATGCAGCCCCGGCATCCCCTACGACAGCAGCCAGATGGTCGATCTGACCAATGAGGAAATCAGACGCACGAAAGCCTCGCTTCTGCGCGATCGGCTGGACGATCTCAAGGACAAGCTTGATGAGCAGGTCGATCTGCCGCAAAGGGGTGCGCCGTGAGCGAGGTGAGGAAAGGCGGGCCTTTCGCCTCGGGAGCGGGCTACGAGAATGAAAAGCCGCCGTGGCGGATGATGATATTCGTCGCCACGATTTTCCTCGTCGCCTGTCTGGCGGGCCTGGCCTTCATGCTGGCGACGCACTCCGGCGAACCGGATGAGACTTCGCCCGGGCCGATGACGGAGCAGGCGCGATGAGCGAGGGATAAGTTCCTGTTCAGCGGCGCTATCGTCATCTGCCGGCAAATCATCTCCGCCATCCGCGGCGGCCCGCGACGTCAATCGTTTTCCGGCAAGCCTGTAGATCACTCAGGCATAGGCAAAACCTTTAGTCGCACCGACGGACGGAACATTTCGTGCCATGACTTTCAGATCTTCGCGAACCATCTCCGCGACCAGCTGATCAAGACTGGTCTCATGTTTCCAGCCAAGCTGCGTGTGCGCCTTCGTCGGATCGCCAATCAGAAGATCAACTTCAGTCGGGCGGAAGTAGGCGGGATCGATCTCCACGACACACTGACCGGATGTCTTATCGTATCCTTTTTCCTCGACCCCGCTCCCGCGCCAATCAATTGGCATGCCCACCTTGGCAAAGGCCTTGTCCACAAAGGAACGAACCGAGTGCGTTTCGCCGGTCGCAAGGACATAGTCCCCCGGTTCGTCCTGTTGCAGCATCAGCCACATGCCGCGGACATATTCTCGCGCATGTCCCCAGTCGCGTTTCGCATCCAGATTGCCGAGATAGAGCCTGTCCTGCAATCCAAGATGGATCGCAGCCGCCGCTCGGGTGATTTTACGCGTCACGAATGTTTCGCCGCGGATCGGGCTTTCATGATTGAACAAAATCCCGTTCGAGGCATGCATGCCATATGCCTCGCGATAATTGACGACAATCCAATAGGCATAGAGCTTAGCCGCCGCGTAGGGTGATCGAGGGTAGAAAGGTGTCGTTTCGCTCTGCGGAACTTCCTGGACTTTGCCGTAGAGCTCCGAGGTGGAGGCTTGATAGAAGCGGGTCTTCTTGGTCAGCCCCAGCAGGCGAATTGCTTCCAGCAGCCGCAGGGTGCCGGTTCCATCCGCGTTCGCAGTATATTCCGGTGTCTCGAACGAAACTTGGACGTGGCTCTGTGCGGCGAGATTATAGATCTCGTCCGGCTGCGTTTCCTGTATGACGCGGATCAGATTGGTTGAATCGGTCATGTCCCCGAAATGCAAAATGAAGCGAGGATTGTCGACATGGGGATCCTCGTACAGATGCTCGATGCGACTGGTGTTGAAGGACGACGAGCGTCGTTTGAGGCCGTGAACGATATAGCCCTTGTCCAGGAGCATTTCAGCCAAATACGCACCGTCCTGACCTGTTATGCCCGTAATCAGTGCAACTTTTTGGTTCTTTTTCATACCCATATCCATGATTGCCCTCCAACTCGAACAATAGTGCGGCAGTTCATTTATGTATTATTTTCGATTTCAAAGAGTAGATATTTCCAATTATCGTTTTTGGAGTATCCGTGGTGTGAAGCTGGTAATATTTCATGAGGGATTTGGAAAAAAGTTCTGAATCACTGAAATTATAAAGCGCGTGTTTGTCGGGGCTTACATTGTTAATCGCGACAAGGATTTCCGAATTTCGCTGGCTTTTCATTTGCTGCAGGCTGAACTCGACCGCGCGACGGCTCGTCTTTCCCCATCTGACAACTGCCAGTGTTTTTTCCGCGAGCGCAGTCAGAAGCACGGTGTCTGTCGAGGCGAGCACAGGCGCGCTATCGAAGATGACAATCCGGCCGGCCGCGCCCGCCACCTCGATGATATCTGCCAGGCCGTTCGGACGAACGCGTCGCTGAAGACTGAACTTGCCAGATGGAATGAAGTCGATACCGCTTGGATGGTGGTAAACGATGTCGCGTATATCTGCCTGGCCGTTCAGGTATTCGTTCAATCCGTGCTGCAGCCCCGACCTGAAGAACGAATCGAGTTCTCCCCGTCGAAGGTCGCCGTCGACCAGCAGCACCGGAATTGCCGCGGCGGCGAGCTCGATAGCCAGCGATCTTGCGACAAGCGACTTGCCTTCTCCGCTGTGCGCCGACGTAACGACGATACTGTTCGGCAACTTGCCCCCGTTGGATTGTTTGAGCGTCAGGATCACGGTGCGAATTGCCTCGTCAAACATCGGGACCTGCACAAGTCTGAAAATCGTCTTCGGATTTTCCTTCCGCGCCAGCCGTGGGATAAGTCCCGCCGGTATCGTGCGGGCCATTCCTGCTATTTGGTCGAAACTCCGGATGGACCGGTCCCACATTTCCACGGCGAAAGCAGCCGTTACGGCTGCCGAGATCGCAGCCAGAAGGGCGCTCACCAGATAGAAAAGCCGCCCACGTCCCTGCGATCCGAGGGGCACTGAAGCCGGCGATAAGACCTCCAATTCCGCGCCGGGAAGCTTAGCCTTGTCGGCGAGGTCACGGCGCTGGTCCTCAAGCTTGTCGAGTGCCAGCTGTTCCTTATCGGCAATCCGCTGCAGTCGCGTCAGTTCCGTCTGCACCAGGGCGTCACGTGTGCGTTTTTCATGAGCGACATCCAGGATGGTTTGAACTGCGGCAGCCTCATGATCGAGCGCGGCGAGCTTGGCGCGCATTGTCTGGAGATATTGCTTGGTCGCAAAGCTGAGGGCGGCGCGGGATTTTTCGATCTTCCCGCGCAAATCCACGACAGCCTCGGCATTGCCGTCGTATAGTTCAAGCAAGCGAGCAAGATCTCCCTCCTGCGCGCGAAGATCACGTTGCTTTGTGGTGATATCGTCCGGGAGGGCGATGTTCTGCACAGCGACCGAAGCGTTATCCGCTGCCTCAAGCGTCGATATCACCGCCTTCACCTCAACCCGGGTTTCCTCGATTTTCCCTTCGCGGCCGGTGAGTTCGATAAGTGATTTGAGACGCTCATCCTGAGCGTCCTCTTTCGAGACAACGTCCATCGATTCTTGATAGTTTCGGGCAGCCTCGCGAGCAATATCCGCCCGAGTCTTCTGTTCGGAGATGCGCTGCACGATCCATTTTTCCGCTGAATCGAGACGGCTGCGGACACTGCCCTTCCGCTCATCGAGGTAGATGCTGATAACACGATTCGGAACCGCGGCGGCGAGTTGAGGGTCATTCGTCGTGAAGCTGACCTGGACAACGTCGCTCTTGTCTTCGTGCCAGACGCCGAGCGCCTTGTAAAATTCCGGGATGACGGCGTCGATGCCGTCGCGTACCGGCTCGGCGGGTTTTCGCGGATCGAACAGGCCGCGCAACTTTACCCGGATGCTCTCAAACAATGAGACCTCCCGCAGCGCTGGATTGAATTCCGGCCGAAGGTTAAGCCGCAGTTCGCGTACGACCCGCTCTGCAATACTTCTGGACAGAAGCCGCTCCGTCTCCGATTTCGCGTCAAGCAGATCACTGCTGCTGCTGTCCTCTACACCAAGCGATTTTGCGAGAGGCTGGTGGATGATCAACCGGGCCCAGGCCTGATAGACCGGCTTCATCCCAGAGATCATGATCGCCGCGGGCGCCACCAGCAGCACGGTTATCACAATGATCATGACCATTCTTCGTCGCAGCATGCGAAAGGCGGATGCGAGGTCCAGGTTGTCGGCTTTGGTTTCTACTTGAGCGCGAGGGTCATATCGCATCGACGAGATCGGAAGGTTGCGGTCCGGTGGTACAGTGGAAATCGTCATCGTGCGTCAACCCATGCCTGAGGTTTGGAGGACACGGTCAGATATAGTTTTTGGAGCGACTGCATATAAGCCATCATGCTGAAATGGTTGAGATAATGCGCGCGCCCCTGGACGGCGAGGCGGACGCAAAATTCTCGGTCGGACACCAGTTTTGCCAAAGCTGCGGCCAGGGCATTCTGGTCTCCCACCGGCACGAAGATCCCGGTCTCGCCATCGGTAATGACTTCGTCATGCGCCCCAACACGCGTGGTGACGACGGCGAGCCCATGGGACAGTCCTTCGAGCACGGCCATGGCCAGCCCTTCGGCGTGTGACGGTAAAACCAGAATATCTGCACGCGCGCACAAGGCCCGCGCCTCACCGGCGTCAAGCCAGCCAGGCATCTCGACCCGATCGGAAAGCGCCATGGCGTCAGCCAGACGGCGATAGTGCTCGACAGGACCATCGCCGGCCAGCACGGCTCGCCACCGGAGTTCTTTCATAAGCGGGTGGCTCAGGGCCGATAGAAGCTCCGTGACACCCTTGCGTTCGCTCAACCGGCCGAGGAATACGATCAACGGTATCTCGCCGTCACGAATTTTGTGCGTCCCGGGATCGGGGACGCAATTATGGGCGACCACTGCGCGGCGCTCGTCAACACCCAGAAGGGTCGTCAGTGTCGCGCGATCGCGCTGGCCCAGCGCCACGACACGGTCGGCATTCTGAAACATCCGACGTATGAGCCGTTGTTGAGCCGGCGAGCGTTGCGCGAAATCGACGGCGTAATCGTAGTCGTGAAGGTGCAGAATATGGCAGCACCCCAGCAAACGGGCAGCCGTGGTCAGGATCAGTTTGCGTGACGTGCTGCCGCGGCCGGCGATATGGATATGGTGAATGCGGTCAGGCGCAACGATCCGATCCTTTGCCATGGTCAGGATGGCACCGACCAGTCGCGCCGGTGACGTCAATTTAGACCATCGAGCCCCTCTGGTATCGGTGACGAAATGCTCCGTGCCGGTCCCTTTCGCCGTTTCTGTTATATAGCCGACGAGCCTGCCGATGCCCCCGCCATTCTCGCAGCCGCCCGGAAGATAGTGGCGGACGCTCGCAACGCTCCATGCCGCCGGCCGGCTTCTGTCTGTGAGGGCTTCCATCAGCATGACCCGACCACCTCCCGATAAACTGCCGCGGCCTGGCCGCCTATCCGTTCAGGCGAATTTGGTCCCTTGGCCCAGTCGAGCGCGTTGGCACCGAACCTGTTTCTGAGCTCGCCGTTGTCCGCCAATGTCCTGATCGCTGCCGCGAGCTCTTTGGCATCCCCTGGAGGGACCACCATCCCCAGCCCGTTGGGCTCAACGGTGTCACGCAACTCGCCGACGTCAGTAACGATCACCGGTTTGCCGAATGCGGCGGCAAGGTTGAGCACGCCGCTTTGGGATGCTTCCGTATAGGGAAGCACGACGATGTCGGTGTCCAGGAAAAGCTGCGCGACCTCGGTATCTTCGATAAAACGATTGCGAATGTCATACCGGTCGGCATCCCCCATGAGCGGCAGGAATATCGCCGGATTGTCGCCACGGCCCGCGACCGTGACGCGCAGGTTGGGAAGCACGTCCTTGAGCAACGCTTCGGCCCGGATCAGATGCTCCAGGCCCTTATAGGCAAAGATCCGTCCAAAAAGCAGGACGCGTATCGTTCCATCCGCGTCGCGCGGTGCCATCTGCTGTCGCCGGGCGATCTCCGCATAGCGAAGGATCGAAGGATGCGACAAAACATGGACGCATTCCGGCGATTTTGCATATCGGTCGAGGACCATCCGCTTCAGTCCCTCGCCATGCACGACAAGATGTTCCGATTGCTTCACCATCAGTTCAGGGGCCCAGCCGGGCAATGTACGCGTATCGGAGTCGCCCGGGTGGATTTCGACGTCATGGATCGTGGTCACAAGCGGGATCGGGCGCCAGAACGGCACGGCGAGGTTCAGCCAAAGCGTAGAATTGCTGAGGAGATGAATAAGGTTCGGCTGTTCGCGCCGGATCAGGCGCGTGAGCTGGTAGAGGAACCACGGATTGGAGAGAGATCGGTGTCTTGGCCAGTCCAGAAGGTGCAGATCGACAGCTGGGTCGAAGGAAGAGGCCAGATGTGCATAGCGCCGGCGCGGCACGGCAAGCACGACATCGAGGTGCTGGGCAACGCCGCTGGCAAAGGAGATGGTATAGTCTTCCAGTTCGGAAACCAACAGCAGCGCCTTCATTTCGCTACCTCCGGCAGGCCGACGTCCAGACCGAGCCGAGACAGGCCGAGTGCCGAGCGCAAGCTGTCGCGAGTCCGCCTGAGCAGGTTCGGTTCGCCGGCAAAGAAGAGGCCTTCGACGGCAAGCTTGAGCCGGCTGAGAGCATCGGCTCCCTGCAGCTTGGCCGACGCGATACGATAGGGATAGTGATCCGCCAGATGCAGCCTTGCTGGCAGTTCATGGGCTGAAAGAAACAGGTTCGTTGCCTCAACGGTATGCCGCCAGTGCGTCATCCGCCTCCTTAGCGTAGAGGCATCCTCGGTCGAGCGATACCAGTTGTTATTGTGGATGCGGTAGAATCCAAGGGGATCCGGAATGGCAATCACGTCCCCCAGAAACGGATAGATCCCCACGAGCCAGGCATCGGCCGATATCCGGAACTCGTGCGGAATGTTGCCCGCAGCATCCCATGCGCTCCGCCGTACCGCGACGGCTGACGTCATCGGAAAAGGCCACCAACCAGCCGATCTGGCGAGTAGCGACGACAAAGCGCCCGAACACAAGGTTCGAGGGATCGGCTTGGACGTCGGCGTGCCATCGACAAGCGTTGGCTGCAGTCGATGATAGACGAGTGATGCTTTAGGATTGGCACGGAACGCTGCAGCCGTCGCCGACAGCTTGCCCGGCCCCCACCAGTCGTCGGCATCCAGAAAGCACAAGATCTCGCCCATGCTTGATCCGACAGCGGTATTTATCGCAGCCGCCTGTCCTGCGTTCTCCTGAAAGATCACCTTTACGCGGCTGTCATATGCTTGCAGGACAGACCGCGACTGGTCGGTCGAGCCGTCATCGACGACGATTATCTCGACGTTGCGTGCGTCTTGGCTCAACACGCTGTCTATCGCCCGCCCGACAAAGCGAGCGTAGTTGTAATTATTGATGAGGACACTGACGGCCGGCCGCTCCATGACGCGCTCTCAGGCGGGTGGCCACAATGCACCGCTGTGCAGCGCAAAGTTGCTTAAGAGGCCGACCTTTCCGCAGCCATTGCGGTTTGGAGCATCGGTAATGGTGATCAAAATAGGGTATCGGCTGAACCGCATCTCGCGCAGAGCCGATGAGATGGCCGCTGACAGCGCCACGACGAGTAGAGCGCCCGTCGTGTTGCATAGAGAACTAGGATCATGACGCAGGAACATAGCAATCCTAACCTTCCAGGCTTCGACTGCAGAGAAAGTCTCTGTCAGATTTGTTGCCTCATTGCAGCGGAACTGCGGCTTACCCCACCACGCTTCATAAGACATTCATCGCCACGGTACCGATGAACGGACAAGCGCAACACCTGCTCTTAAGGGCAATCGGCGGACATGAAGGCCCGCCCTTTGGGTAAATACCGGCTGGAAGATTAAGCCCAACACCGTCTTTTGGTGGAGCGACGCTGCATTAGGCGTAGCCCACCCTTCACTAGGACAGGTTGACCGCGGATGGGGCTGGATGATTGCTTGAGAGCAGCGCGCGCCACGAAGGCGACACCTGTTTTTGATCTGTCGCGAATCAACAGCCGCTTGTCTGTTCAATCAGTCGGGACGGATAATGAGAGTAGATAGCCTTAGAACTGCCAGCGGGCCAACCATCAGTTGGCGGGTCATAGAATGCTGGGGCGCCGGCATATCCCTTTTATTTCAGGCAGGCGCCCTTCTGCCGCTGATCCTGGCAGATGCCGACGGAGCGCTCAGCGAATCTGCCAGATCTATACTGCGTCTGCCTTGCCTTCCTATATATGTATTTACAGCCGTGATCCTGATACGCAATTTTCCGCAGTTTCTAACGGCGCTCAGGAGAAATCTGCTAGTTCCCCTGATCCTTGCCTTGCCTTTTTTGTCTACCCTGTGGTCGATCGGTCCTTCGACGACCTTGAGGCGCGCAATCGGCCTTTTGTTTTGCGTGCTTCTTTCCTACGTCCTGGCGATACGTTTCACGCCGAGGCAGCTGCTGTTCCTCGTATTTGTAACCCTAGGAACCTGTATCGTCCTCAGTGTGGTTCTTTCTATGGTGTCACCGGCCCTCGCCACCATGCCGGATGGTGATGGTGCTATGCGGGGCGTCTTCATTCATAAAAACGTGCTGGGCTGGTACGCGGCGCTGATGATCTTGGTGGCGACGGCGGTGCTGATCGACGGGACGTTCGGCCTGCGGCGAACCGCGTTCATCCTGTTGGCTGCGGGTATCATCTGCCTCGCGAGCTCCGGATCGATGACGGCAATCATTGCAACGTCAGTCGCGTTTTGCCTGATCGGCTTTTATACCCTCCTGCAAAGAAGCAGCAGCATTGGCCGCGTCGTCATCGTCCTGTTTTTTATTCAGCTGTCTGTCGGCATTCTGATTTCGCTTCACGAATTCCTGGTTCCGGCCCTTGAAGCGCTCGGCAAGGACGCGACTTTGACGGGCCGGGTGCCATTGTGGGAGCTGGTCGATCGCGAAATAGCCGATCGTTGGATGCTTGGGTACGGTTACCAGGCTTTCTGGACAACCGCGAACCCCGAAGCGTTACACATGTGGTTGAAGATCGGATGGGCCGCGCCCCACGCGCATAATGGATTCCGTGATATCTTGTTGAGCTTCGGAATAGTGGGAATGATCCCGTTTGCTGTGATGCTTCCCCATGCAATTCGCCAGGGCGCAATGCTTCATTGTCATGACGCGCAGTACGGGTGGCTCTGGCTCAACGTCCTGACGATCATGATCCTAGTGATGAATCTGACCGAGAGTATTTTTTTCGTGCAGAATGACGCCATCTTCATCCTGTTCACCACAGCGATCATCATGTTTTCGCTGTACGCGCCGGTCGTTTCGGTGAGTCATGCGCCATCGTGGCAAGCGTCTCGAGTGGCCTTATGAGCGGGTCGCAGACATCATGAGGTGGCGTGTTGGACTTATCCTGAGCATCTTGCCTGTCATGCTCTTTCCGAAGTCCGGCAATCCGGCTCCAGCCGGGACAGAAGGGGATGCGCCCGAGCGCCTGCAAATGCTCATCCGGGAAGCGACCTGCGCGGAAGCTTCCACGACTTCGGCAGCCAAATTGAATGGGACTTCTTTACGCGACGCATCGAGCAGCAGCACTGCGGCGCGGACGATATTCTACGTTTCTCCCGACGGAAAAGACAGTTGGGGCGGCCTGCTTCCTACCGCAAATCAGCAGGGGGACGATGGGCCTTTCGCCAGCATCGAAAGAGCTCGTGATGCTGCCCGCGAGAAAGGCGGTTCCAATATGATTGCGCTGGGTAAAGGCGATTACTACCTTACTCAGCCGATCGTCTTTGACGCCCGCGATACGGGTTTGATCCTTACGGCAAGATGCAATGAAGCGCCGATTCTGCATGGAGGGCCACGCCTGGGCAACTGGGCGCGGCAGTCCGATGGCCGCTGGACAGCGCGGCTGACATTGCCGCCGGAGCAAGGCGTCGGTGACCTTTTCGTCAATCGGATACGGCAAAATCGGGCTCGATTTCCCAATGCTCCGGCTGATGGCAACCCCCGCAAGGGGTGGTTATTCGCCGCAAAGTGCGAACCTGCAATCGACATGTGGGAAGGAAACACGCGCTTTTGCTTCCATGCCGGTGATCTTCCGGACGTGGGGGATGCGAGCGGGCTGGTCATTAACATCGTTGGAGGCTATCAACCCGGAAGCCAGTGGGGCAATGATACGCTTCCGGTCGTATCCATTGATGGCGCCGGCCGGACCGTCCATACCAAAGGCACAAGTTACTTCTTTACCGCAGAAGGCAGCCGCTACTTCCTCACCGGCGCCAAAAGCTTGCTCGACGCGCCTGGAGAGTGGTGGCACGACCTTGCCGCGGGCCAGCTTCATTATATCCCGATCGATCAGTCGTTCCCCGATTCCGTCGTCGTTGCTGGCGTATTGCCGACATTTTTGAAGTTGGAGGGGGCCAATGGGGTGGTCGTATCGGGGCTCGAGTTCAGAGATGGAGCGCCCGAAGGTAGCGGCAAATTTTATACGGATACGAGAGGATTTGGCGCCATCCGGATCGAACACGCCGATGGTGTTAAAATCCTTGGCAACAATATCGAGAATGTCGGCGTCGGCGTCCATGTGACGGAAAGCAAGGACGCGTTGATCGCCGCCAACGTGATTGCAGATGTGGCCGGCAACGGGATCTACGTCGGCACGAATTATGGCACCTTCGGCAGGTCGGATGGGTCCAGAATCCTTTCAAACCACATCCATGACATTGGAAAGATTTATATTGAGACCGCCGGAATCTGGTTCCAGGCGGCCAATAATGTCAGGATCGCCAACAACCTGATTGAAAACACGGCGCAGTTCGGGATCGCCGGCGGTTCGCTGTGGGGTGTTAATGACGCGGTCTATAACGCTGCCATCGAGCACAACGTGGTCCGTAACGCCAACCAGCAGACCGCCGACGGCGGCGCCATCAAGATGATGGGTGAGCAGGCCGATTCCTTGAACAGCACCATTCGCTACAATGTCGTGACTGGCACCGGCCACCTCATGAACAGGGCCGACGGGACGTTCTGGCCTCCCGGATATGAAAACATTAGCGAATGGCCGACTCCCATCAGCTGGGCGATCTACACGGATGGAAAGGCGAGCGGGCTGCGCATCGAAGGAAATTCGCTCTCGGGCAACGTGTCTGCGATCGGCATCAACGGCGGCTGGAGCAATTTGGTGACCGGAAACGTCATTACCGGGGGATCGGGCGCGGCTTTTCGCGTGGATGACGGTACGGGCAGAGGCTGGCACCCGCCATGGGCAGGCCCAAATCGTATCGAGAGCAATCTCGTGACAATCAACAATAGCAACGGGCTTGCAGCCTACGTCTATGCTCCCGACCACGGGCCTGAATATGTGCAATTCGCACGTAACCGCTACATCGGCAATTTGAATAGCCAGAGCTTTCGAGTAGATCCGAGGATCATGCGGTCCGGAGAATTTGGCAGTCTCAGCGATCTTCAGAAGGCCGGTGCGGACACGGGAAGCGTAGCCGTACCCCAGTAACAAGGACGCCACCAGCGGGGGTGTTCTCAGGCGATTAAATCAGGCGCCGCGGCAATTTGTACTGCCGATCAAGTTTAGCTTCGTCTTGCCGGCAACTGCCGCAGGCAAGAGCATCGACGAGTTCAGCGTGGCGATCGAATCCAAGGGTTCGCCAGCGGGGAGCTGTCATCTCCCCTATCGGTTCACCATATCTCGCTTCCCGTTGATGCATGTCCCCCGCAACTGTGCAGTGGTTCCGGGGACAACGACATGCGTAAAAACAAAGGGCTAATGCGCGTCGCATCAATCTAATTTGATGCGACGCGCTTCAGTGCTCAAGCCCAACCATCTTTGTTCGGCCGAAACGATATCTTCTTGCAGCTCCTGCCACGATCAATCCGCTATTTCGGGGCCGCGGTCATCACATAAGGAGCGACGTGCTAAGCCATGGGGTACGCAGACTTACTTCGAATATTGTACGTCATCTCGGCGTAAGACGTAAACGCGAAGTCTATTCTACGTCCAATAGCTGGAGCAGCAAGTATGGAGGCAATCGGTCTGGCAGGATATTCTGATGACGGTTTCGGTCGCGAAAGCGTGGGTCATGAGAAAACAACCAGCAGGCAGCCAAACTTCAGTTCTTCATCCAAGGGGCGAGCTAGAATGGACGAATGTCCTTGGTGTTCGCGTTTCGGCAGTCAACCTCGAAAGCGCGACCGGACTTATTCAAAACGCGATCGAAGATGGCAGGAAGGGATATGTGTGCGTTCGCGACGCGCACGGCATCGTCCGATGCCAGGACGATCCTGAACTTCGGTCGATACATAACCGGGCATTCCTCGTCACCCCTGATGGCATGCCGCTGGTGTGGGCACTGAAACGTGCCGGCCATTCGGAGAGCGACCGGGTCTACGGACCCGACCTGATGCTGTCTGTTTTCGACACAGGCAGATCCAAAGGCGTGCGCCACTTCCTCTATGGCGCGACAACCGAGACGCTGGATCGGTTGCAGGCACGCCTTCTCGCAAAATTCCCGGAAGCGCAGATCGTCGGCTCCTACGCACCACCTTTTCATCAATTGTCGCTGCAAGAAGAGACGGATATTGCAGACCGGGTCAATCGGTCAGGCGCGGATATTATCTGGGTTGGTCTCAGCAGCCCCAAGCAGGAGTTCTGGATGGCTCGCATGCGCGATCGTCTTGACGCATCGATCCTCATCGGTGTCGGAGCGGCTTTCGACTTTCACGCTGGATTGAAGCGGCAGGCTCCCAGGATCATTCAACGAAGTGGCTTCGAATGGGTGTTTCGTCTCCTCTGCGAGCCGCGGCGGCTGTGGCGGCGCTATGCGCTGGTCGTTCCGACCTTCATCTCGCTGACAGCTTTCCAGAGGCTGGGACTTCGAAAATTTCCGATCGAAGACGAGGTTTTTGGATCGAGCGCGCCTAAAGCCGTAGCCGTAAAGGTGTAAAGCATCATGTCCTTACTAGCGTCGATATCCGACCTGCCGAAGGCAATCACCTCAAATGATGTGACCGCCACGCGAACGGGTCCGGCAAGTGCTGTCCCGCCGGTGGCAAATGCGACGCCGGGCGCTACGTTCAGCGGGGGGCTAAGGCTGTATATGCCAGCTCCACTCAGGCGCAGGATACCTCGGCTCGCTACGTCGTCATTGTTGGTTGCCGGCGACATAGCCGGTTATCTGATAGCCTATCTTCTTCTTCTGCCGTTCCTTCCCGACGGGTCGGACATGGTGCTGGAGCGTGCTTTCGCCCTCGCTGCCCTGGCAACGATCATTCTTTATGCGTCGAGCGCGCTCTATCCCGGCTATCGGCTTCATGACCACGAGCATCTGCGCCGCCGCACGACGGCGTCCGGCAAGGTCGCTGTCGTCGCAGCGCTTGGAGCGATCCTTCTACCGGAAGGGACGCGACTGCTGCTTCCCATCTTTGGGCTTCTTGGCCTCGGGTTGATTTTTCAGCCTGCCATGCATGGGGTTGCCCGTGGTCTGTCGCGCAGACTTGGTGTCTGGGGAGAGCGGGCGGTTATCATAGGTGGTAGCAACCGTATTCCCGCGCTCATGGCGCATTTCACAGACCATTGGCAGTATGGCATTCGGCCGGAGTCCTGCGCCACCGACATTTCGGAACTGTCACCTGATCAGCGCCCATCGATTGCCCTGATCGCCGATGATACGGGCTCACACATCGCCGAGTTGGCGACGTTGCGGAAAACCTTCGCCGAGGTCATCCTCCTCTCAGATACGCCGAACCTCAAGGTAACCGGATTGCGGCCGGCTGACATCGGCGGAGAGATCGGTGTTCGCCTGGCGAGCAGCGGGGGGGCCGCAAACTCGAACCTGGTGCGTCGCGCCGTCGATCTGGCGATCGCCATCCCCGCAGTGCTGGTGCTTATGCCCGTCATTCTCATTGCTGCTGCGGCGATCTATGCCATCGATCCAGGGCCGGTTTTCTTCAGGCACGCCAGGGAAGGTTTGTTTGGCAAGCCGGTTCACGTCCTGAAGCTCAGGACGATGTACAGAGATGCGGAACAACGCCTCGAAGCGTTGTTCCGAGACAATCCAACTGCACAAGCCGAATGGTCCACTCACTTCAAGCTTCGTGACGACCCCCGCGTTTTGCCGGTGATCGGACATCTCCTTCGCGCATCGAGCATCGATGAACTCCCGCAACTGGTGAATATCATTGCAGGTGAAATGGCCTTGGTAGGACCCCGTCCGTTTCCGGAGTACCACCTCTCGGCTATGGATAGCGAATTTCGTGACAAGCGGCGTTCGGTGGTACCGGGGCTGACAGGCCTCTGGCAGATATCCGAACGAAGCGATGCGGATATCGAGCTGCAGCAGCAACTCGACGGCTTCTACATCGACAACCGATCCTTGTGGTTCGACTGGCACATTCTTCTCAGCACAATTCCTGCGGTCTTGAAGGGCAAGGGAGCTTGCTGACCTGTTTCTCGTCCTGCGCGCAATCATCACAACAATGGAGCACATCAATGCACGGACATAAGCGAGTTTTGGTTACCGGCGGCACCGGATTTCTGGGATCATTCCTTTGCGAAAGGCTTTTGCGAGAAGGCAACGACGTCCTCTGCGTGGACAATTACTACACCGGTTCGCGCGACAATGTGCTGCATCTTCTTGACGATCCTCGCTTTGAGGTGCTCCGCCACGACATTACCTTCCCGCTTTATGTGGAGGTCGACGAGATCTACAACCTCGCTTGTCCGGCATCTCCGGTCCACTATCAGCACGATCCCGTGCAGACGGTGAAGACCAATGTGCACGGGGCCATCAATATGCTCGGCCTGGCCAAACGCACCAAGGCGAAGATCTTCCAGGCATCGACGAGCGAAGTTTATGGCGATCCGGCCGTCCACCCGCAGCCCGAGGAGTATCGAGGCAGCGTCAATCCCATCGGCCCGCGGGCATGTTATGACGAAGGCAAGCGGTGCGCCGAGACGCTGTTTTTCGACTATCATCGTCAATATGGCGTCGAAATCAGAGTGGCGCGGATCTTCAACACGTACGGGCCGCGCATGCAGACCAATGACGGCCGCGTCGTCTCCAATTTCATCGTTCAGGCACTTCAAAACGAGCCGATCACCATCTTCGGCAGCGGCACGCAGACGCGCTCATTCTGCTATGTAGACGATCTGATCGAGGGCTTCATCCGCCTGATGGGGGCGCCGGCCGGTGTTACCGGCCCGATCAATCTCGGTAATCCAGGAGAATTCCAGGTCCGGGAACTGGCCGAAATGGTCATCGAGATGACGGGATCGAAATCGAGCATCGTTTACAATCCGTTGCCGATCGACGATCCGACGCAGCGCAAGCCCGACATTTCCCGCGCAACGCAGGACCTCGGCTGGCAGCCGACGGTGAACCTGCGTGAAGGTCTTGAGAAAACGATTGCATATTTCGAGTGGAAGCTTTCAGGCGGAGGCAAGAGCATGGCCGGCGCCCGGGCCCAGCGACCGGGTTACGCCCATTTGACTACCCCAGCCGTCGGCCTTCCTGTTCAGGAAGCCGCAGCAATCCGGCCATGAACGGCAACGTCGATCATTACAAGGCGAAGCTCTTTCGATGGGATGTGCCGGAAACATGAATGTGCGTAGCGTACCAACAGGCGTTGCCCCTGCGGGCACAAAACAGCGGTTGGGCCCCATCGTCTTTGCGGTCGATGCGGCCTATGCCGTCCCCTTGGCGACCGCTCTTAGATCGGTCGCCGAGAATAACCAGAGCGCATGGCCCCTGGACATCCACGTCATTCATGAGGGCATAGGCGAAGAAACAAAGCGACTGATCTTTGAATCTCTACCGGCAAGTTCTGCCGTCATTCAGTGGCATCCCATCGCCACATTGTCCTTCGCCAGCGGATTTTCCACGCGCCCCGGCGTTTCCAGGATGACTTTTGCAAGGATCCTTCTGCCGCAGTTCCTTCCGCCGACCTGCGACCGGGCTTTGTATCTGGATGGCGACATCCTGGTGCTGACTTCGCTGGAGCAGTTATGGAATACCGACCTCGGCGACGCGGTGATCGGCGCGGTACCCGATTACTGGCTGGACAGTGCCGCGCGCAACGGACCAGATGCAACAGGGGGCGCTCGGGTCAAACGGTATTTCAACGCTGGCATTCTCCTTATCGACCTTGCAAGATGGCGAAACGAGCGAATATCGGAACGATCGCTGGATTATCTTGAGCGCTTTCCGACGACGGAATATTCCGACCAAGACGCTCTCAACGTTGTCTGCGACGGAAAGTGGAAGATCCTGGACCGGGCGTGGAATTTTCAGTTCGAGCCAATGCAGGCAATCGCCGGCATCGCGCTCGAGCAACAGCCCGCCATCGTTCATTTCGTGACCAATGTGAAGCCTTGGAAAACAGGAAGCTTGAGTCCGAACGTCGCCTTCTACGACACGTTTCGGTCCCGGACCCGTTTTGCCCTTACACGTTGGGGGCGCGTTCAGAGCGGTGTGAAGCGTGCAGGTTCCCGGCTGCTTGCCCGATCTGTCTTGTTGAGAACTGCATGGTCCTACACGAAAGCGGCTGTGCGGGCGCACGCCTCAACGTCCGTGCAGAAAGCAAAGTGAAGCCGAAAGACAGGCTGCGGAGGAACAAGCGTGCAACGCGTTGATGTCGTCATTCCCTGCTACAACTACGCTCATTTCCTAGAGGAATGTGTTGAAAGTGTTCTGACGCAAGCGGGCGTCGATGTGCGTGTACTTATTCTGGATGACTGCTCGCCAGACAATACGCCGGAAGTCGGGATGGCTCTGGCATCCCGGGACAACCGGGTCACCTATCGGCGGCACACGGCAAACAAGGGCCACATCGCCACCTACAACGAGGGAATCGAGTGGGCAGGCGGCGATTTATTCCTGCTTCTCTCCGCGGACGACTATCTCTTGCCGGGTGCGCTCGGCCGCGCCTCGGAACTGATGCGCAATCATCCGGATGTCGGGTTTACGTTCGGCAACGCCCTCATTGCCGAGCCGAGTGGCGCCATAACCAAGCGTGTCGATCCCCTCGGCTCCCACGGCGTGCCCGCGACGCAAGTCCTTTCCGGTCCGCAATTCATGCGGTTGAGCGGAGCGAACAACCTGGTGCCGACACCGACCGCCGTCGTAAGAACGACGCTGCAAAAACAGGTCGGCGGCTACAATAAGGAACTGCCGCATGCCGGTGACATGGAGATGTGGCTGCGGCTCGCATCACATGCCGGGGTGGGTTTCATCAACAAAGATCAAGCAGTGTACCGCAGACATGCTTCAAACATGTCGCTACAATACTACGGACAAACTATCCTTCCCGATCTCCGGCAAAGACAACAGGCTTTTGATATTCTGTTTCGCCAAGGCGCCGATAGCCTCAGGCAAGATGAGAAATTAAGACGTTTTCTTGCCAGAGATCTCGGAAAACAGGCGCTTCGGCAGGCCGGCCTGGCATTCAACAATTTCGATGTTGCCACAGCCGTGGCTATTCAACGCTTTGCTCTCGAGGTTTGCCCCGAAGTCAGAAATTCATTGCCCTGGGTCAAGTTGGTCTGCAAACGGGCCATCGGGCCGAAGTACTGGTGCGTCTTGAATTCTATCGGGCGACGAGTCGCAGAATGAGCAGAGATCAACGGGTCCCTGGAACACAAAACCCGGTGACGCATAAGCGTCACCGGGTGAGTCGGGCAGGAACAGCTTGCAAGTTACGAAGATATTCCCGGCTGCTGGGATCAGCATAACGTCTTTGCGCTCATGCCAGACATACCATCCTGGAACAAGTCGTTGAGCTTGAACACAACTTCCGTCCTGTTGGTTGCCTTGACCTTTTTCATGATGTTGCGGACATGCACCTTGACGGTGCTTTCTCGCAGATTGAGCTCATAGGCAATGATCTTGTTTGCCTTGCCGCGCCGCAAGGCTGCGACGACTTCGGCCTGACGATCTGTGAAGATCCCAGCCAGCGGCTGGGCTGTCGAGCTGCTCGACTGCAGCAGGTGACGCATGGCGAACAGCGCGCTTGCGGGCACAAAAAGTCCGCCTGCTACCGATAGCGCGATCAGTTCCATGCAAACGCTAATGCTGACGGAGGCCGGTATGTAGCCTTTGGCTCCGCAGTCGATCGCCCTGACGATCTGGGCGAAATCGTCACTATCAGACAGTATGATGACCGGCGTCGAGACAAATTCGGAGGAAAGGCTCCTGATCTGCTCCGAAACGGCAGGCTCGTCGACCATCTTGCCGCCGACATTCAAGAGGATTGCCGAAAGCGGAGGATATTCTTCGCGCTTCTGCTTCCACTCCTCAATCGATCCGAACGCCAGAATCTGGAAGTCTTCCGTGTGGGCGGCCATGCATTGCGCAAGGCAATGCCGATCAAGTTCCCTCTTGTCGAGAATGACAAGGGAATGCTTCGGGCTTCCCGGTCGGACAAGTGCCGTCGAACCATTTTCCATTTCTAGGGGAAGTGTTATATTTTCCTGCCTGTGGTTTATGTTTATTGAATCCAACGCCTTATCCTCCTAGTCTTTTTCCACGCGTACACAAAGTCGAACATTTAACTCCCCTCGCAGAAAGGAGAGTTTGGTTAACAAAAGTGCTAATTTATTACCACAGTTCTGGGGTTGTCACACTAATTAATAGTGGTTACGCCTGCACCTTTGTTCCATGATTGGCTATCAATAGATCAACTTTTGAAACTGATCAATATATTTCTAAGCAATTTGCATGTCGGTTTGTGACATTACTATATATATTCAATGAAGCTCGCCAAACATAGCCAATCAATGCCCCGTGTTTGATGTAGGGGCAGGATCGGCCACTGGCGGACGGCCGCTGCTGTCGAGCGATGGCCATAGACGTTCGCGATCCTCGTCATCCGATTTTCGTAAGCATATACGCCTTTTGGTGAATAAGCTTCGACGTATTGTTTCTTTACTCAGAGGGCGAAAACAATTCTCTTTGGAGGCAGAGAAATATTTGCTCTGTTGAAATGAAAACTTGCGCATTCATACGATTGTGACCGGTTTCCAGATCAGGGCCTGTTTGAGTAGGGGACGAGCCGGGATGATTGCATCGAACGTCAAGCTGGATGACAGCTGCGTTATTCACCATCGAGATCTTGTGAATCTCTACGGCTGCACGATTGGCGCGGGAACGCGCATCGGCACCTTCGTTGAAATCCAGAAGAACGTCACCGTCGGAAAAGACTGCAAGATCTCCAGCCATTCCTTCCTCTGCGAAGGCGTGACGCTGGAGGACGGCGTTTTTATCGGCCACGGCGTGATGTTCACCAATGACACCTACCCGCGTGCCGTCAATGCGGACGGCAGCCTGCAGACCGAAGCCGACTGGGTCGTCATTCCCACGCTGGTCAAGCGCCACGCGTCGATCGGTAGCAACGCCACCATTCTGCCTGGCGTGACCATCGGAGAGGCCGCCCAGGTCGGCGCCGGCGCTGTTGTAACGAAGGACGTGCCTGACGGCGCAATAGTTGCCGGCGTTCCGGCCAGGATCACCGGTCACGTGCATGACCGGTCAGTAAACATGCAAGCGTTGGGAGGAATGCGATGATCGGCATTGCTGTTGTTGGATATGGGTATTGGGGCCCGAACCTGGTTCGCAATATTTCGGAGGCGGGCGGCGCACAGCTCATTTCAGTCTGCGATCTCAATGTCGAACGGCTGGCGGCGGTGAAGAGCCGCTATCCAGCAGTGACGATCACCGACAAATTCGAAGAAGTCCTGCGCGACCCGCGAGTGGATGCGATCGCCATCGCGACGCCGGTCTCCACCCATTTCAAGCTGGCAATGCAGGCAATGATGGCTGGAAAGCATGTCTTCGTCGAAAAGCCGATGGCATCGACGACGGAGGAAGCCTCGCGAATGGTCGAAGAAGCAGCGCGGCGACGCCTCGTGCTCGCCGTCGATCATACCTTCGTCCACACCGGCGCCGTCCGCAAAATGCGCGAACTGGTCGAAAGCGGCTTGGGCGACATGTATTACTATGACTCGGTTCGCGTTAATCTGGGGCTGTTCCAGCATGATGTGAGCGTCATCTGGGATCTCGCCGTGCACGACCTGTCCATCCTGGACCATGTCCTGCAGGAAAGGCCGGTCGCGGTTTCCGCGACGGGAATGAGCCATGTCCTCGGCGAACCGGAGAACATCGCCTATCTGACGCTCTTCTTCGAAAGCAAGCTCATTGCCCACATCCACGTCAATTGGCTGGCGCCGGTCAAGGTGCGCCGCACGCTGATCGGCGGCAGCAACAAGATGATCGTCTATGACGATCTGGAGCCCAGCGAAAAGATCAAGGTCTACGACAAAGGCATCACCATGTGCCCCAACTCTGATGCATATGGCGAGAAGGTGCATCAGATGCTGGTGGGATACCGAAGCGGCGACATGTGGGCGCCGAAGCTCGATATGACAGAGGCGTTGAAACGCGAACTGGATCAGTTCGTCGATTGCATCGAGCAGAATTCGCGGCCGATCACGGATGGCCAGGCAGGCCTGCGTGTGGTCCGCATCCTGGAAGCCGCAAGCCGGTCGCTCGCTCAGCGCGGTCGTATCATCGAGCTCGAAGAGGCGAGGCTTATTGCATGATCCCGTTCCTGGACCTCAAGGCACAGTATAACTCCATCAAGAGCGAAATCGACGCCGCCGTGCTCGGCGTCCTGGCGTCGGGGCAATACATACTGGGCGAGGAGGTCGCCCGCCTCGAGCAGGAATTCGCTGACTATTGCAACGTCAAACATGCGATAGCGGTCAACACCGGGACCAGCGCCCTGCATCTGTCGCTTCTGGCGGCTGGCGTCGGCCCCGGCGACGAAGTCATCACCGTGCCATTTACCTTCGTCGCGACCGTATCGGCGATCTGCTACACAGGCGCACGGCCGGTATTCGTCGATGTCGAGCCGGTGACGCTGACGATGGATCCGGCGCAGCTCGAGGCAAAGATCACACCCCGCACCAAGGCCATCATTCCCGTCCATCTCTACGGGCAGATGGCCGATATGGATGCTATCCAGGCGATTGCCGACCACTACCGGATACCGGTTATCGAGGACGCCTGCCAGGCGCATGGAGCGCAATACAAAGGTGCGCGCGCCGGCAGCCTCGGCACGTCCGGCTGCTTCAGCTTCTACCCGGGTAAAAACCTCGGCGCCTGCGGCGAGGGGGGTATCGTCGTGACCAACCGCGACGACCAGGCCAAAACAATGCGCATGCTGCGCGACTGGGGCCAGGAGCAGCGCTATCACCATCTGCTGAAGGGCTTCAACTACCGCATGGACGCCATTCAGGGCGCGATCCTGCGCATCAAGCTCCGGCATCTTGAGGCCTGGACCGAGGCGCGCCGCGCTCATGCGGGCCGCTACTCGTCGCTGCTTGGGCGATCGGGGCATTTGACGACGCCGGTCGAGAAAGCCGGCCGGCGCCACGTCTACCACGTCTATGCCATCAGAAGCCGCGATCGCGACGAGCTTCAGCGCGTGCTGAGTGCGGAGGGCATTCAGTCCGGGCTGCACTATCCGATCCCCGTACATCTGCAGCAAGCCCATGCCGACCTCGGTTACCGGGTCGGAGATTTCCCCGTCTCGGAGGCCGCCGCAAAAGAAGTTCTCTCGCTGCCGATCTATCCTGAGATGCCCGCGCGGCATGTCGATCAGGTGGCAGCTGCGTTGGAAGACGCCTATGTCAGTTAATCGTGCGGGCGAGGCCCGGATCGTGCATGCGGTCCATGGCCGTCAGGAAAGACCGGCAGATCCGGCCTACCAAGCCGGGCTGGTCGCAGAACTCAGGCAAGCCTATGGCCGCGCCGGTCTGATCGAACTCTACGGTCGCTTCGCGACCGGCGATGGTGTCGTCGACACCATGATGCGCAAAGCCATCTGGCAGGCGATCACGCGCAGCTGCGGCACGGGATTGCAGGTTGCGGGCGGCGCCGGCTTCAAACACCCGGAGACGTTCGAGATCGGCAACGGGGTGTTCATCGGCGCTCAGGCCTATATCCAGGGACGCTTCGACGGCCGGTGCGTGATCGGCGACAATGTCTGGATCGGGCCGATGGCCTATTTCGACGCGCGCGATCTGGTGATCGAGGATTACGTCGGATGGGGACCTGGCGCCAAGGTGCTTGGCTCGACCCACACGGCACTGCCGGTGGATGTGCCGATCATTCGCACGGATCTTGAAATCAGGCCGGTCCGCATCGGCGCAGAAGCCGATATCGGAACGAATGCGACCATCCTTCCAGGTGTGACGATCGGGAAGGGGGCGATCGTTGGAGCGGGAGCAGTCGTCGTCTCGGACGTCGAGCCCTTCTCGGTTGTCGCAGGAGTGCCTGCAAAATTTATTCGTTGGCGTTCGGAGAATGATCCGATGACGAACATGTCGCGTGAGGAAAGATCATGAGAAATAAACGGGTGCTCATTACCGGCGGTGCCGGTCTGATCGGTTCACATATTGCCGATCTTGTCGCATTGGAAAAACCTCGCGAGATCATCATCCTCGATAATTTCGTGCGCGGGCGCCGGGACAATCTCAGTTCGGCAATAGGCAGCGCGCCCCTTAACATCATCGACGGAGATATCCGCGACAGGGCACTGCTGGCGAAAGCCTTCGACGGCGTCGATATCGTCTTTCATCAGGCGGCCATCCGCATAACCCAATGCGCCGAAGAGCCACGACTGGCTTTCGAAGTCTTGGCCGAAGGAACGTTCAATGTTCTCGAAGCTGCAGTCAAGGCGGGTGTTTCGAAGGTCGTCGCGGCCTCTTCCGCCTCCGTGCTGGGGCTTGCCGAAAGCTTTCCGACGACCGAAGAGCATCATCCCTACAATAACCGGACGATCTACGGCGCGGCAAAGACCTTCAACGAGGGATTGCTGCGCAGCTTCGCGGACATGTATGGCCTACGCTATGTCGCGCTGCGCTATTTCAACGTCTACGGGCCACGAATGGACGTTTACGGCGCGTACACCGAAGTGCTGATCCGCTGGATGGAACGCCTTGCAGCCGGAATGCCGCCGCTTGTCTATGGCGACGGCAGCCAAACGATGGACTTCGTCGACGCACGCGACATCGCCCGGGCAAACCTGCTGGCGGCAAAAAGTGACGTTACCGACGAGGTGTTCAACGTTGCGAGCGGTCGGGAAATAAGCCTGCTGCAACTCGCGCAGATGCTGAGCGACATCATGGGATCCTCGCTCGAGCCGCAGCACAAAGAGGCGCGCGCGGTCAATGGCGTAACCCGCCGTCTTGCTGATATCAGCAAGGCCGAAAGGCTTCTGGGTTTCAAGGCGGAAATCTCGATGGAGCAGGGGCTCCGTGACCTTGTCGCGTGGTGGCAGTCGAAGACTGCTGCGGCCGGAGGTCAAGCTGCATGAGCCCGTTATTATCCACGATCCCTGTCGCCAAACCCGTCCTCGGAGAGGAAGAGGCTGAGGCCGCGCGCCGCGTTATTCTATCGGGATGGGTGACCCAGGGGCCCGAAGTCGCCGCTTTCGAGCGTGAATTCGCGGCCTATGTCGGCGCGGCACACGCCTGTGCCGTATCCAACTGCACGACTGCGCTGCATTTGGCCCTGATGGCGGTCGGCGTAAGCGCCGGCGACGAGGTCATCACGGTCAGCCATTCGTTTATCGCAACCGCGAACGCCATTCGATATTGCAATGCGGTGCCCGTATTTGTCGACATCGAGGCCGATGGCTACAACATCGATCCCAGCCTGATCGAAACGGCCATCACGCCCCGCACCAAGGCAATCCTGTGTGTGCATCAGCTTGGGATGCCTTGTGATCTGCGGCCTGTCGTCGAGCTCGGCAAGCGCCACGGGGTCCCGGTCATCGAAGATGCGGCCTGCGCGACGGGAAGCGAAATCCTGTGGGACGGCCGCTGGGAAAAGATCGGCAAGCCGCATGGCGACATTGCCTGCTTCTCCTTCCACCCGAGAAAGGTCGTCACCACGGGCGATGGCGGCATGTTGACCACGGCCAATGCCGAATATGACCGGAAATTCCGGCTGTGGCGCCAGCATGGCATGAGCGTCACGGATGCCGTCCGCCACGGCTCGAAGCAGGTGATTTTCGAGGATTATGACGAGCTGGGCTACAATTACCGGATGACCGACCTTCAGGCCGCCGTCGGACGCGAGCAGCTGCGGCGGCTGCCGGAGTTGGTTGCCCAGCGCCGGCTGCTTGCTGAGCAATATTGCGAACGCCTGTCGACGATTTCAGGGCTTTCTCTGCCGGTCGAGCCGGGCTGGGCTCGAAGCAACTGGCAGAGTTTCTGCGTGAGGTTGTCCGACACGGTCGACCAGCGGGCCGTCATGCAGAGCCTGCTCGACCAGGGCATCTCGACCCGGCGTGGTGTGATGAACATTCACCTGGAGGGAGCCTATTCCGGTGAGCGTACCCACCGCGCTGCCACGAGCCTGACGCGAAGCACATCTGCGCAGCAGCAAACGATTATCCTGCCGCTCTACGCCCAGATGACGGCGTCTGACATGGACCGGGTTGTTGAGGCACTTCGCGCAGCCCTTGCGGAAGTGACCGTCGGAGCCGCCGGCGATCAACGTGCCATGGATGTCGCGGTCGCCTGAACCGGCATTTGCCCGACACGACAAATCTGCATAACCAACAATGCGCGTATCTGCGGATGCGCGCATTGTTGGTTATGCAGATTTCGTGATCCAGCCGCGGATGATTGCTGGCACGGACTCCGGCGGGAGCAGGTCGATCAGCATACGCAGCGAATAGAGCCCGCAGATAATGACGGCGACGAAGCCGATCATCGTCGCCGGCCAGAGCGGCACGATCGAGAACATCAGGAACACCAGTCCCGATGCGGGCAGGAAAAGCAGCGCGTGTCTGCGATTGGCGGCGGACCAGCGAAAACCGGTCAGCGTCCGCACGATCACGTAGATCAGGATGCTGTGCCAGACATAAAGGCCGAAAAACGCCATGCCGGCGCCTTGGGTGCCGAGCAGCAATACCAAGAGCCAGGCAAGCCCGACATGCACGACCGCCGCTGCAACTTCCGTCCAGAAGAAAATCGCCTGGGTACGCTTGGCAACGACGATGAAACCCATCGGCCAGGAAATAATCCGCAGCATCATGCCAAGGCAGATCCAGCGCAGAAGATCGACTGCGCCATGAAAATCCGCCGAATAGAACAGGTTCATCATGAGCGGCGCGAGCGTCAGCGTTCCGAGCAGGCCGGGGCCAGCGAGCAGCATGCTGATTTCCGCCTGTTCATTGACCAGCCGATTGCATTCGGCATTGTTGTCGGCTGCCGCGGTCAGGCGGGGATAAAAATCCGTTCCCATCGCCTGCAGGATGAAGCCGGCATAGAGACCGCCGAGGCCCCACGCCGCCTGGTACAATCCAGCCGCCATGACGCCGCCCTCCTTCAGCACGATGAGGCGGACGGCATAAGCCGCACCGAAGGTCAGGAGCCCGCTCGCCATGAAGACGAATCCGAGCCTGAGCAGTGCAGACACTTCCCGGCCGAACTGGCGCGTGGGCATTGGCGAGGGATGCGGCGAGATCCGCCGGCTGTACCACCAGGTCGGAAGGATTGAAGCCGCCGCAATCACCACCAGGGACGGGGCGATCGCCTGCAGGCCGAACAGATAGATCAGCGGGATGCTGACGGCCGTGCCGAAAAACCCGGCGAGCACGTTGATGCGGGCAAGATCGGCAATGCCCCGCAGGCCCTGGATCAGTGCTGTCTGCCCGGCAGAGACCAGCCGAAAGAAGATTGCCAGTGACAGCAATGCAATGCCGCCGGCATGCTGGTAGTCGCCGAAAGTGAAATTCGAGACGGGAAATGCCAGGGCGGCGAGGAGGAGCGCACCGAGCAGTCCGAGCACCATCGATATGCGTCTCAGCGCCGTTGCTGATCGTGCGATCCTCTCCGCGTCATCGGTGCCTGCAGCTTCGGCAATCTGGCGCACGCCGCTGCTGCCCACGCCGAGCCCGGCAATCGCCTGGGCGATATCGAGGATCGACCCGTAAAGGCCCATCAGTCCCACGCCTTCCGGCCCAAGCAGGACAGCCATGGCTTTGTTTCTGATAATGCCGAGGGCAACGTTGACGAGGGAAGAGCCACCCATCAGCATCGTCGATTTGAGGATCTGGGTGTAGGTCGGGCTGCTGGGCGGGATCATCCTCAACGTCATCGAAAGCCCCAGCCGTTCACCCTGGGTTTGCGTTCAATCGCCTGCCGCGGGCTCGATTGCAGCACATGCGTTCCGCTGTTCACCGGCTTGCCTGACTGACATGCGCCTCTGTCTGAACAGGCAGCGCAGCGTCGTCTTTGGATGGTGCATCGGCGAAGCGGGCCCGGGTGACCCTGACCACGTCGCCCGGCGCCAGTTCCGTCGTTTCGGAGGCCGGGAACTGATTGACCCCACCCTTGTGCCGCCGGCTGACGCTGAACGTCAGCGGCAGTTCATCGCTGCGGGTCATCGCGCGCGCGCCGTTCGACACTTCTTCGAGAAGCAGTTGTTGCGTGGTGTCACGCTTCAGTTTGAGCTGATCGAGATTCGCCCTCTCCGCCTGCACTTCGGAAGCGTTGTCGCTGCGGCGATTGTCGGAAAGTCCCTCGAGATTGCGCGTCGTCTCATTGATCGCCTGGCGACCCCGCATGATGGCGGTGACGAGGTCGAGCCGGTCGGAGCGATAGGTGGTCAGCAATCGTTCCAGATCCATCTGGCGTGAGGTGATCGTCAGACCCTTCTGGACCAGCGTTCTCACACTCGTAAGCTGGTCCTCGACCGACTGGATATTGTCGTCCGAGCCTTTCAGCTTTTCTTCCAGCGTCTCGATTTCCGCGCTCAAGAGATTGCGCAATTCGACGAGGGCCACCGACTGTTTGTCTAGCGCGCTTGCACGGGCCTGAAAAATGACTCGCTCCTCCTGGTAGATGCTCTCGGCATATTGCCGGTCGGCAGCGGGCGGTTGATCGAAGACGATCTCCTTCGCGCCGGTCATCTCCGCTTGCAGCCGCGCGAGCTTTGCCGCGCTGCGCAGCAGCGCGTGGTCGATTTCCCGCAGATCGCCGGCAAGCTTGATCGTCTCCGATTGCTGCTGCGCCGCAGCCCGCAACGGACCGCCGCTCATTGCGAGCGATTGCAGGACGCTCAAGCCCGAATGAAACTTGTATTCTCCCGGCGCCATCACGTCTCCGACGACGTAAATGGAGGGATAGTTGAGGATATCGATGGTTACGGCAGGTGCCTGGGCTAGACCCATCTTCGCTTGAAGACGCTTGCCGATCTCGTTGGTGAGGCCCTCATTGTCCAGATTTCCAACCGCCAGCGACCCTAGAAAGGGCAGGGAGACTATGCCTGCATCCGAAACCGTATATTCGCCGCCAATCCCATCCCACCGTTCAAACTGGCCCTTGGACGGTATCCATTGCACGACCGTCAGGCGGATCTTCGTTTGTGGAGTCAAGGGGGAGCTGTCGGCGAGAGCTGGCGGTACAGCTCCGGCAAGAAAGACGAGTGCACTGATGACGAACGTCGCGCGAAAGAACACGCGCGGGGTACGGTGCGATAGATTGATATACATGGCTCGCCTGCAAAACATTCTTACACGGACGCTGATACGATGCCTGAACGCTGTTCACACGCCGGACGCCAGTCCGACGCTGCATCGCCAGTGTGCAGTCTGGCGAAGCCTTGAGGAAGGTGGAGGTCGTTTGCTTTGCCACATCAATATTGATGAGGTGGGGAGGTCCTTCAGGCTAAATTGGGTAGAAACATATATCCTCGGCGCGACGCGAAGCTATAGACCGGGGAAAATCAACGGGTTCTGCACGCAGGAATAGGCGCGCTCGCTTTGAGGGGCCGCAACCTTGCCGGCAGTGCCTTTCTGCTCGGATCGTCGTTTTTGCCGGATGATGACCGGCGGCGTCGGCACTGCCGCGGCTTCGAGCCTGCACAGGGCGCGCTGAACTTCGCCCTGGTGCCTCTGATCCAGCGCCTCAGCGGGCAGCGAGCCCGTTTGCCCAAAGGATGCCGCCGGTAGAGCGAAAGGCGTAGGACATACCCTGGTGTTTTTCGACTACAATTCAGGGCCGCATGCCGAACGATTGTTAGAGATTCGGTCCCGTTAATCACGCAAGAGGTGCCGGCCATGTATCGCAACGCTCGTCGGTGGACGTCGCGCTCACTCCTGGTGGATTCGTTGATTCCTCGGTGGTTGGCAGCCGGCGAAAAGGGAAAGCCGCGCAAGCCTGCCGAAAGGCGCGCGGATAGTGCGCAACTTGCGGCATCCTCGCAAACAGCGGATGGAAACAAGTATGATGGCGCGCTCGTCGACGATCCCAACAATAAGCCGGCGCTCAACGAACACGACGCTGAACATCGGACGGGCGTGATCGCCGATCCGGACGGTCAGGACAGTATCGCTCACCCACTGCCGGCCTTGTTCAACGCTTTCGCAGCAAATGGCGAGACGGGGGACCGGGAAGGCGCTACGGTTGCGTCGCGGTTGTTCGCCCATGCGCCGGGTTTTGCAGGCTTCAACGTGAACGCGAACGGGGTCGCATTCGGATATCAATCGCCGCCTTATCGCGCCTACGCTGGAATGAACCTCATCGGCGACGATCCTCTGGCTCCTTATCTGCCGCAGAGCTCCGCACCGACAGGCTCGGGGCTGGATTCTGCGGTGGCGAGCGAGCGTGCGCCCTCGGGCAACGTCGTCATTCTCGAATCGAGCCCGTCAGCGCAGGCGAGCGCCCAGCATGCTGGAGCGAATTCACTGGCGTTCGGCATGCCCTTTGGCGTCTGCGGGTGCGGCTACTTTACGTCCCCCACGCGAATTCTCGATTGGGCGCATGGCGGCGCCATGCTCCAACAGGACGGGCAACTGCCAGGGACCAAGCTGACCGCAGGGCCGGACTTTGTGTCGACGGCCAAGCAGGCCATTGCCGCCTCGATCAGCGACCCGCTTCTCGATCGAAACCTGTCGCCCCTCTCGGGCTGGCGCGGAACGGCAAGTTGGACGGAAACAACGGCCGCCTTTAACGGGTCCTTGCCGGGCGGCGGTGAGACCGGAAAGGGCACCAACACCAAGGGTGTCGGCGTCCTCTCCGGCTCGGTGACAATGTCACCGACGACGCAGCGGTCGCTGACGACACAAAATCAGGCAGCCGCGGCCGCTGCGGCCAGCAACGCGATCGTCCTGGAAAATCAGAAGCAGGGTAATCCGGAAAGCGAGTGGGGCATTGTCGGTGCCGGCAGCTCCAACATCGAAGGGTTTGCGACCGATATCAGCGTCGACAACGGCAAGACGATCAGCTTCAAGATCAATACGAATTCCACCAACTACCGGATCGATATTTATCGCCTTGGCTATTATGGCGGCATGGGCGCCCGCAAGGTCGCGACCATGCAGCGCACCGGTTTGCAGACCCAGCCCAATCCGCTGCGCAATGCCACGACAGGCACGGTGGACGCGGGAAACTGGGCTGTCTCGGCTTCGTGGACCGTACCTGAGGATGCCGTCTCAGGCGTCTATATCGCCAAGCTCGTGCGTCAGGATGGCACGTCCGGCTCAAATCATATCCCGTTCATCGTGCGTGATGACAGCAGCCAAAGCGACATCGTCTTCCAGACCGCCGACCAAACCTGGCAGGCCTACAACGGTTGGGGCGGCGCAAACTTCTATGGCGGCAACGGTCCGGCGACCGGGCAGGGTGCTGGTCGCGCCTATGCGGTCAGCTACAACAGACCGATTGCGACCCGGGGCGGGGTCGGCACCTTTGCCGGCCCGCAGGACTATCTGTTCGGCGCCGAATATGCGGGCATCTACTGGCTGGAGCAGAACGGTTATGACGTTTCCTACATGGCGGGGGTCGACGTCGACCGCTACGGCAGCCTCTTGCTCAATCACAAGACCTATATCGATGCCGGTCACGACGAATATTGGTCCGGACAGCAGCGAACCAATGTCGAGGCCGCCCGCGACGCGGGCGTCAACCTGCAGTTCTGGAGCGGCAACGAGGTCTACTGGCGCACCCGCTGGGGCAATGCCTATAGCGCCGACGGCACGCCCTATCGCACCCTGATCTCCTACAAGGAGACATGGTCGCCCAGCGCCAGCATCGACCCTTCCAACGAATGGACAGGCACCTTCCGCGATCCGCGTCTCAGTCCACCCGCGATTGGCGGCGGAAACCCGGAAAACTCACTGACCGGACAGTTGTTCAAGGTCGACGATGTCGGCAACAATCTTCAGGCGATCAAAATTCCCTATGACGACGCCAATCTGCGTTTCTGGCGCAATACGAGCGTCGCCAACCTTCAGCCCGGCCAGACGGCGACGCTCACCAAGAACTATCTTGGTTACGAGTGGGACGAAGCGGTCGATAACGGCTTCGATCCAGCCGGTCTCGTAAAGCTGTCATCGACGACGGTTCCGGTCAGCACCTATTTGCTCGATTACGGAAACACGACCGGCAATGGCGTCTCGACCCATAATCTGACGCTCTATCGCGCTCCGAGCGGCGCGCTGGTGTTCGGCGCCGGCACCGTCTACTGGACATGGGGCCTGAGCGACAATCACGACCTCCAGGCGACGCCGACGGACCCGCGCGTGCAGCAGGCCATGGTCAATCTGCTCGCCGATATGGGCATTCAGCCGGGAACACTGCAATCCGGGCTCGTCGCGGCAACCGCTTCCTCGGATCATACTGCACCGACTTCGGTCATCACGGTGCCCGCCACGGCGACCGTCGGATCTACCGTGACGATAACCGGCACCGCTACCGATACGGGAGGCGGCGTCATCGCCGGCGTCGAGGTTTCGACCGACAATGGGGCGAGCTGGCATCCGGCCACGGGCGATGAGAACTGGACGTATACCTGGTCGCCTCAGACCGCGGGCACCTACACAATCCGGTCTCGCGCAGTTGACGATAATGTCAACCTGGAGACACCCTCGGCCGGACGCACGGTCACCGTCAGCGGGCCGAATTACACCTCGCTCTTCGGTTCGGCGACGCCAGCGGTCGTCAACACCAACGATAGCTCAGCCGTTGAACTCGGCGTCAAATTCCAGACATCTGTGGCAGGCACCGTCACCGGCATTCGGTTCTACAAGGGCGACCAAGATACCGGCACGCATACCGGTTCACTATGGTCGAGCACCGGTACGCGGCTTGCGACCCTCACCTTCACGAACGAGACGACCAGCGGCTGGCAGACTGCCTATTTCACCAGTCCGGTGGCATTGACGGCGGGACAAACCTACACGGCGTCTTACCACACGAATAGCGGCCGTTATTCGACGACCACCAACTACTTCACTTCAAATGTGACCAGCGGTCCCCTGACGGCGCCGGCCAGCGGCAACGGCGTCTACCGCTATGGCAACAACAGCCAGTTCCCCACAAGCACCTTCCAGTCGACGAATTATTGGGTCGATGTAATGTTTACGACGTCGAGCTCGAACACGACGCCGACGGCGGTTGCCGATGCGGGGGATGCGACCGAGAAGGGCGGGGTGGCCAATGGTTCGGGCGGCGTGGTTGCGAGCGGCAACGTGCTGACCAACGACACCGATCCGGATGCCGGCGACACCAAGACGGTGAGCGCCGTCAGGTTCGGCACGACGTCGGGCACGCTCGGCTCGGCGCTGAACGGCACTTATGGCAGTCTCGTGCTCAATGCATCGGGCGCTTACAGCTATACGATCAACGAGAGCAATACCGCCGTCCAGGCGCTGCGCCAGTCGACCAATACGCTAAGCGATGTCTTCAGCTACACGATGCGCGACAGCGGCGGCGCCACGGCCACGGCGAACCTGACAATCACCATTCACGGCGCCAACGATGCGCCGGTGCTGGCGGTCCAGACGACGACCCAGAATGCCACCGTCGGCTCGGCCTTCTCCTTCACCCTGCCAACGACGACCTTCAGCGATGTCGACAGCGGCGACACGCTGGCCTATGCGGCAACGGCCGCCGACGGCACGGCGCTGCCTTCGTGGCTGAGCTTCAACGCTTCGACACGCACCTTCAGCGGCACGCCCACGGCAACCGGCACCTATGGCGTCAGGGTCACGGCGACCGACCTCGGTGGCCTTGCCGCCAACGAGACCTTCAACATCGCCGTGTCGACATCGGGCAACACGCCGCCGACGGCGGTTGCCGATGCGGGGGATGCGACAGAGAAGGGCGGTGTGACCAACGGCTCGGGCGGCGTGGTTGCGAGCGGCAATGTATTGACCAACGACACCGATCCGGATGCCGGCGACACCAAGACGGTAACGGCAATCCGCTTCGGCACGACGTCGGGCACGCTCGGCTCGGCGCTGAACGGCACTTATGGCAGTCTCGTGCTCAATGCATCGGGCGCTTACAGCTATACGATCAACGAGAGCAATACCGCCGTCCAGGCGCTGCGCCAGTCGACCAATACGCTAAGCGATGTCTTCAGCTACACGATGCGCGACAGCGGCGGCGCCACGGCCACGGCGAACCTGACAATCACCATTCACGGCGCCAACGATGCGCCGGTGCTGGCGGTCCAGACGACGACCCAGAATGCCACCGTCGGCTCGGCCTTCTCCTTCACGCTGCCGACAGCGACCTTCACCGATGTCGACAGCGGCGACACGCTGGCCTATGCGGCGACCGCCGCCGATGGCACGGCGCTGCCTTCGTGGCTGAGCTTCAACGCCTCGACGCGGACCTTCTCCGGCACGCCGACGGCGACCGGCACCTACGGCGTCAGGGTCACGGCGACCGACCTTGGCGGCCTTGCCGCCAACGAGACCTTCAACATCGCCGTGTCCACGACGCCGACGACCTACAGCCTGTTCTCTGCCTCCAGCACGCCGGCCCAGACCAACCTCAATGATGGTCAGCAGCTCGAACTCGGCGTCAAATTCACGTCGAACGTTGCCGGCGACGTTACCGGCATCAAGTTCTATCGCAGCGCCAACGACAACGGCCAGAACGTCGTTGACCTGTGGACCTCGACGGGCACCAAGCTCGCCACCGCCACATTCACCAACACCACGGCGAGCGGCTGGCAGACGGTGAACTTCGCAACCCCGGTCACCATCGCCGCCAACACGACCTATGTCGCGTCTTACCACACCACAGGCGCCTATGTGGCGACCAATAATTTCTTTACGACCGCCGTCACCAGCGGCCCGCTGACGGCGACAGCCAGCGGCAATGGCGTCTATGCTTATGGCGGCTCCGCCACCACCGGCATTTTCCCGAATGCTACTTACAACGCCGCCAATTATTGGGCGGATGTGGTCTTCCGTCCGGGATCGACGACGCCCGGCAATACGACGCCGACGGCGGTTGCCGATGCGGGGGATGCGACCGAGAAGGGCGGTGTGACCAACGGCTCGGGCGGCGTGGTTGCGAGCGGCAATGTATTGACCAACGACACCGATCCGGATGCCGGCGACACCAAGACGGTAACGGCAATCCGCTTCGGCACGACGTCGGGCACGCTCGGCTCGGCGCTGAACGGCACTTATGGCAGTCTCGTGCTCAATGCATCGGGCGCTTACAGCTATACGATCAACGAGAGCAATACCGCCGTCCAGGCGCTGCGCCAGTCGACCAATACGCTAAGCGATGTCTTCAGCTACACGATGCGCGACAGCGGCGGCGCCACGGCCACGGCGAACCTGACAATCACCATTCACGGCGCCAACGATGCGCCGGTGCTGGCGGTCCAGACGACGACCCAGAATGCCACCGTCGGCTCGGCCTTCTCCTTCACGCTGCCGACAGCGACCTTCACCGATGTCGACAGCGGCGACACGCTGGCCTATGCGGCGACCGCCGCCGATGGCACGGCGCTGCCTTCGTGGCTGAGCTTCAACGCCTCGACGCGGACCTTCTCCGGCACGCCGACGGCGACCGGCACCTACGGCGTCAGGGTCACGGCGACCGACCTTGGCGGCCTTGCCGCCAACGAGACCTTCAACATCGCCGTGTCCACGACGCCGACGACCTACAGCCTGTTCTCTGCCTCCAGCACCCCAGCCCAGACCAATCTCAATGATGGTCAGCAGCTCGAACTCGGCGTCAAATTCACGTCGAACGTTGCCGGCGACGTTACCGGCATCAAGTTCTATCGCAGCGCCAACGACAACGGCCAGAACGTCGTCGACCTGTGGACCACGACGGGCACCAGGCTTGCCACCGCTACCTTCACCAACACCACGGCGAGCGGCTGGCAGACGGTGAACTTCGCAACCCCGGTCACCATCGCCGCCAATACGACCTACGTTGCCTCCTATCACACCACCGGCGCCTATGTGGCGACCAACAATTTCTTTACGAGCGCCGTCACCAATGGTCCGTTGACGGCGCCGTCAAGCGCCGTCGCCGGCGGCAACGGTGTCTATGCATATGGCGGATCCGCCACCACCGGTCTCTTCCCGACCAACACCTTCAATTCAGCGAATTACTATGCCGACGTGGTGTTCCGGCCGCAGCTCGCCGCGTGAAGCATCTGAGGAGGTTACCAACGGGTTTCGAATGAGGCTGACACAACGCAAATACTGGCCGCGGCAACGGTCCCCCGGAACGCCCACATTCAAGGGATGCCGATGAGCAGGTTCGAGCGGCTGCCTGTGACCGTGCTGGCTGGCTTCCTCGGGGCCGGTAAGACGACGCTCCTCAGCCACGTCCTGAATAACCGTCAGGGCCTGCGGGTCGCCGTCATCGTCAACGATATGAGCGAAGTGAACATAGACGCCAGTCTCATTCGAGACGGCGGCTGCAACCTGTCGCATACGACGGAGACATTGATCGAGCTCAGCAACGGCTGCATATGCTGTACCCTGCGCAATGACCTCCTGACGGAAGTACGGCGACTGGCCGAAGAGCGGCGATACGACTATCTATTGATCGAAGGCACCGGCATTGCCGAGCCACGCCCCATTGCGGCAACCTTTTCGTTCCGTGACGAGAACGGCGTCTCGCTCGCCGATTTTGCCAGGCTCGATACAATGGTCACTGTGGTCGATGCTGCAAACTTGACAGCCGACTACAGCAGTGCCGATCTGCTTGCCGACCGCGGCCTGCAGCGCGACGGTGAGGATCGACGCACACTCATCGACCTGCTGGTGGATCAGATCGAGTTTGCCGATGTCGTCGTGATCAACAAGATCTCGGACGCAAATGAAGAAGTCCGCGCCGAAGTCAGCAAGATCATTACATCTCTCAACCCGGATGCCCTCCAGGTAGAGACGGATTTCGGCAGAATTTCTCTTTCGACCGTCCTCAATACGGGCCTCTTCGATGAAGCGAAGGCGGCTGCGCATCCCCTGTGGCACAAGGAATTGTACACCCCGAATGAGCATGTTCCGGAAACGGAGGAATACGGGGTCTCCAGCTTTGTCTATCGCACCAGGCGTCCCTTCGATCCCATGCGGTTTCGGGCATTTCTGGACGAGCCCTGGCCGGGGGTGCTGCGCGCCAAGGGCCATTTCTGGCTTGCCACGCGCCCGCGGCATGTGGGCCTGATGTCGGCTGCCGGGATCCAACGGCGCTGCGAACCCATGGGGCTCTGGTGGGCAGCCGTACCCCGGCAGGACTGGCCGAGCCATCAGCAGTTTCGTCAGCATCTTGAGAGCCGGTGGGACAGTGCTTGGGGCGACCGTCGGCAGGAATTGGTTTTTATCGGCGTGGGCATGGACGAGGCAGGTGTGCGGACCGCGCTGGACGGATGCCTCGCCAGCGCCGATCCGCGGGACTGGGCCGTCCTCGAAGATCCGTTTCCGGCCTGGTAGCACGGGGCTGGGCAGGACAACTCTCGAGTTGACCGGCTCGACCAGCCGCGTGGGCGAGACAATACGGACTCGGAATGCCTTTTCAACCAGTGCCAGGCACTGGCTTCGAGGTCCTGTCGGCCGGTATGCGGTGAGGGTCATCATATCGGCGTATGGGGGGTACCACCCGCATACCCCAGATTGCTGTCGTACGTTCTCTCGCGAAAGCTGTCAGGATGAAGTCTTCCAATGTCGGTCGACGGAATGGGGACGCCGCTGATGCGGAGAATTCATGTCAGTAATCGTGAGTACCTGAGTACATTTGGTGGAGCGTTGAGTATCTGTCGTGCGCCCTCTGCCTGGGGCGCAACCCTTGGATCCGCGACAGTCGTGTCTTCGACAAGTACTGATGGTTCCCCGAACTTTGCCAATCAGGGCAGCGCAACCGTCCAATCCTCCTTCACCGGCACGGTCACATCTTCCCTGATACCGTCAGGCACCATGCAATCGTCCCCTGCATCGTTGACGCCGGCGTCTGCGGCCGATGGCGGCGCGCAGGATACGTTCACCAAGACGGCGTCGGCTGCGACCGTCTTCGAGACACCTTCCTCGACGTCTGAGCGAACCGTGCTTGGCCCGGATCCGTTCGAGGAGGCCGCGACACTGCCCGCCGCTCCCGCACTGACGGGTGTTACCGACGATCCCGATACCGGCAGCGTCGAGACGGCGGCGCCGGTCAATTCTTCCAGCACTGTCGGCACGGCTTCGCTGCGCCTTCAGGCCTCGATTGCATCCATCTCGGTCGAGCCGAGCCAGGATGCTTCTGCCGAGACCGCGGCTCCTGCAGCACTGGCGGCACCGGCGGCTGTCGCTGCGGCCGCGGCGACGCCCAACAAGATCGCGCTCGAAAACCTGAAGCAGGGCAACCCCATCAGCGAATGGGGTCTGGAGGGCGACGGCAACGGCACCATCCAGGGCTTTGCCACCGAAATCAGCTCCAATATCGGTCAGACGGTCGATTTCAAGATCGCCACCGATTCCACCCATTATCGCATCGATATCTATCGCATGGGCTATTACGGCGGGGCGGGCGCGCGAAAGGTCGACTCGATCGAGAAATCGCTGACCACGGCGCAGATCCAGCCGCATCCGATCGTCGACATGTCGCTCGGCCTCATCGACTGCGGCAACTGGTCGGTTTCCGCCAGCTGGCAGATTCCGACCGACGCGGTCTCCGGCGTTTATTTCGCCAAACTAGTGCGCGAGGACGGCGTCGAAGACGCCAGTATCATTCCTTTCGTCGTGCGCGACGACGCCTCCACCAGCGACATCGTCTTCCAGACGTCCGATACGACATGGCAGGCCTATAATGCCTGGGGCGGGGCCAGCCTCTATTATGGCGAAGTGCCTGTCGATCCGGCCGATATGATCGGCTACCTGCCGCCGAACTGCAGCTGCGGCGTGACCGCCATCGGCCGCGCATCGGCCGTCAGCTATAACCGGCCGATCATCACCAATACGAGCCCGATCGGCGGCTCGCACGATTACATCTTCGGCGTCGAATCCTCCGCCATCTCATGGCTGGAGCAGAACGGCTATGATGTTTCTTATATATCCGGCGTCGATGCGACGCGCAGCGGCGCGCTGCTGCTCAACCACGATGCCTACCTCTCCGTCGGGCACGATGAATACTGGTCGGCTGAACAGCGCGTCAATGTCGAGGCGGCGCGCGATGCCGGCGTCAACCTCGCCTTCTGGAGCGGCAACGAGTGCTATTGGAAAATCCGCTGGGAAAGCAGCATCGACGGCAGCGGCCAGGCCTATCGCACCATGGTCTGCTACAAGGAGACCTGGGGCACGAGCACCGATCCGAGCAATGTCGGCACCGGCACCTGGCGCGATCCGCGCTATGCCGATCCGGGTCAGGAGCCGGAAAATTCGCTGACCGGCACGATGTTCCAGGTGGACAGCTACCGCCAGGACACGATCTCCATCCCCTACGACTATTCCAACCTGCGCTTCTGGCGCAACACCGACGTTTCCGAGTTGCAGGAAGGTGAGACCTATAATCTCGTGCAGAACCTGCTCGGCTATGAATGGGATTCGGATGTCGAGAACGGCTTCCGTCCGGCTGGACTGATCAACCTGTCGCTCTCCTCGGTCTCGGTGAGCACCTATCTGCGCGATTACGGCACGACGGTCGGTGATGCGGTGGCGACCCACAGCCTGACCATGTACCGGGCCGCAAGCGGCGCGCTGGTCTTCGGCGCCGGCACCGTTTTCTGGTCCTGGGGGCTGAGTGATAACCACCAGGGCCCGGCCACGTCAACCGATCGCAACGTGCAGCAGGCGATGGTCAACATGTTCGCGGACATGGGCATTCAGCCGACGACGCTGGATGCGAGCCTGATCCTGGCGACCCAATCGATCGACACGCTGAAGCCGACATCGTCGGTCACGTCGCCGATCGTCGGCGCAAGCTTCCTCGAAGGGCAGTATGTAACGATCACCGGCACGGCGCAAGATTTCGGCGGCGGCATCATTGCCGGCGTCGAGGTCTCCACCGATGGCGGCCAGCACTGGTTCAAGGCCACAGGCCGCGAGACCTGGAGTTATAACTGGGTCGTGCAGGCGAGCGGCACCTATACGATCATGTCGCGCGCCGTCGACGACAGCGTCAACATGGAGGCGCCCTCGGCCGGCAAGCAGGTCACCGTCACCCTGCCGGACACCCAGGGCCTTTGGACGCTGGCGGACAAGCCCGCTGTCGAAATGGCGATCGATCGCGAATCGGTCGAGCTCGGACTGCGCTTCCAGGCGACGGCGGCAGGCTATGTGGAAGGCATCCGCTTCTACAAAGGCTTCTACAATATCGGCGACCATGCCGTCAGCCTCTGGAGAGCCGACGGAACGCTGCTGGCAACAGGTGTCTCGGTCGGCGAGTCGCTCTCGGGCTGGCAAACGGTGATGTTCTCCAGTCCGATCCTGATTGCGGCCGGCACGACCTATGTGGCCTCCTATCACACCAACGGCTTCTATTCCGCCACCGAGAATTATTTCGGCAGCACCTATGCCAGCGGCGCGCTGAAGGTCGTCGATGGCGGCGGCGTCTACACCTATGGCGACAACGCCGGCATATTCCCCGGCCAGAATCCCGGCACCGGCACCAACTACTGGGTCGATGTGGTCTTCGATGCCGGCCCCAACAGTGCTCCGGTCGCCACCGACGATACAGGGCTGACGCTGACCCGTAACGACAGCGTGGTCATCTCGATCGCCTCGCTCCTCGGAAACGATACGGATCCCAACGGCGATGCGATGACGATTTCGGCCGTCGGCAATGGCGTCAACGGGACCGTCACGCTCAACAAGCAGAACGGCACCATCACCTTCACGCCGACCAGCAATTATACAGGCCCGGCAAGCTTTACCTATACGCTATCGGACGGGCGCGGCGGCACGGATCAGGGCAATGTCAGCCTGACCGTTGATCCGGGCCCCGCCGGGGAGACGCTGTTCAAGTCGAGCGAAGGACCGACGGGCGCAAGCTTCAACGAGGGCCAGTCGCTGGAGCTCGGCATGCGATTCGTCGCTTCGTCCAGCGGCATGGTAACCGGCATCCGCTTCTACAAGGCGTCCGGCGATACCGGCCCGCATACCGGCTCGCTGTGGACGGCCGACGGCACGCTGGTGGCGACCGTCACCTTCGCCGACAGCGGAGCGGTGAGCGGCTGGCAGACCGCGACGTTCTCGAACCCGGTGCATATCCTGGCCGGCACGACCTATGTCGCCTCCTACCACACGACCGGCTCTTATGTGGCGACGGCAAATTATTTCACGACCACCCATAGCAACGGCTCGCTGACGGCGCTTGCCGGCAGTAACGGCGTCTTTGCCGACGGCTCCGGTTTCCCGACCTCCAGCTACCAGTCGTCGAACTACTGGGTGGATGTCGTCTATAACCAGACGAGCAACGTGCTGCCGACCGCCGCCAATGACAATGGCTACACGACCTATTCCAGCACGGCGTTGTCGATTGCTGCCGCCAGCCTGCTTGCAAACGACACCGATGGCGATGGCGACGCGCTCAGCATCACCGGTGTCAATGGTGCGGTCCACGGAACGGTGAGCTTCAACAGCCAGACGAAAACCGTCATTTTCACGCCGACGGCGGGTTATACCGGTGCGGCAAGCTTCTCCTATACGGTTTCGGACGGGTTTGGCGGCACGGCGTCGGCCACGGTCAGCCTCACCGTCGACACGCCGCCGGCGGGGGGCGCGACGTCGAGCCTGTTCACCGGCGCCGACACGTCGGGGATTACCGCCGCCAATGACGCCAACTCGGTCGAACTCGGGGTCAAGTTCATTGCTTCTGCCAACGGCCAGATCACCGGGCTGACCTATTACAGAAGCGCCCAGGATGCCGGCACGCATGTCGGCTCGCTGTGGACGGCGAACGGCCAGCTTCTGGCCCAGGCGACCTTCATCAACGAGACGGCGAGCGGCTGGCAGACGGTTTCCTTCACCCAGCCGATCAATGTTTCGGCCGGCACCACCTATGTGGCGAGCTACCATTCGAACGGCTTCTATTCGGCAACAGCGAATTACTTCACGACGGATTATTCGAACGGTGCGCTGACGGCGCCGTCGAGTGCGACGAGTGGCGGCAACGGGCTTTATGCCTATGGCACGGGCAGTCTGTTTCCCACCGCTTCCTACAATGCGAGCAATTACTGGATCGACGTGCTCTATCGGCAGGGCAGCGGGCAGAATACGGTTCCGGTCGCTGCCAATGACAGCGGCTTCTCAACCACTACCGGCACGCCGATCACCATTCAGGCCTCGGTACTCCTGGCAAACGATAGCGACGGCAATGGCGATCCGCTTGTCGTTACCGGTGTCAGCGGCGCGGTCAACGGCACTGTTTCCTACGATGCCCAGGCCCAGACGGTGACATTTACGCCGACGGCAGGCTACTCAGGGCCGGCAAGCTTCAGCTATGCGATTTCGGACGGCAATGGCGGCACGGCCTCGGCGCAGGTTGCGCTCACCATCAGCAACGGGGCCGCCGGTCCGGAGCAGAACCTCTTTGCCGCCGATGCAACGCCTGCGATCGTCAACGCCAACGACAACCAGCAGATCAATCTCGGTATGAAATTCCAGGCCGATACCGCGGGCTGGATCACCGGCATCCGCTTCTACAAGGGGGCCGATAATACCGGCCCGCATAACGGCTATCTGTGGACGGCCTCCGGCACGCTGCTCGGCAGCGTCACCTTCAGCAACGAGACGGCAAGCGGCTGGCAGACCGCGCAACTGAGCCAGCAGATCGCGATCCAGGCGGATACGACCTACGTCGTTTCCTACTCGAGCAACGGCAATTACTCGGCGACCGGCAATTATTTTGCCAGCGATGTGACGAATGGGGACCTGAAGGCGCCCGGCGGCAATAACGGCGTCTATGCCTATGGATCAGGCGGGCTGTTCCCGACCGCCAGCTACAACAGCACCAACTACTACGTGGACGTGGCATTCAAACCGCAGCTCGCGGCGTAACGCCCACGCGGGAGCAAGACCAAGCATGCCGTAAAGAGTGAGAGTATCGATGATGCGTACAGATATCAGATTGCCGGTTACGGTTCTCGCCGGGTTTCTCGGCGCCGGAAAGACGACTGTCCTCAATCATGTCCTGAGCAATCGGGAGGGTCGTCGGGTTGCTGTCATCGTCAACGATATGAGCGAGGTCAACATCGATGCGGATCTCGTGCGCGAAGGCGGCGCGGATCTGTCGCGCACGGACGAGACGCTGGTAGAGCTTACCAACGGATGCATCTGCTGCACCCTGCGCGACGATCTCCTGAGCGAGGTGCGGCGATTGGCAGCCGCCGGCCGTTTCGACTATCTGCTGATCGAAGGCACCGGCATTGCCGAGCCGTTGCCGGTCGCCGCCACGTTCTCCTTCCGCGACGAAAGCGGGTCAGCCCTTTGCGACGTCGCCCGCCTTGACACGATGGTCTGCGTTGTCGATGCGATCAATCTGCTTGCCGATTACCAGAGTGCCGAGTTCCTTGCCGATCGCGGCGAACGGCGTGACGGGGACGATGAGCGCAAGCTCGTGGAACTGCTCGTCGAGCAGATCGAATTTTCCGACGTCGTCATCATCAACAAGGCAGGCGACGTACCATGCGCCGACCTTGCCGAGGTGCGCCGGGTCGTCGCGGCCCTTAATCCGGACGCAGAGGTGATCGAAGCAGTCTTCGGCCAGGTGCCGCTCGGCACGATCCTGAATACCGGTCTCTTCAGCGAGGCGAAGGCCGCCCGCCATCCGCTCTGGCACAAGGAACTCTTCGGTTGGGGCGACCATGTGCCGGAGACCGAGGAATACGGCATCAGAAGCTTCGTCTATCGCAGCCGCCGGCCGTTTGATCCCTCAAAGCTGCAGGGTTTCCTCGGCAGGAAATGGTCGGGCCTCATCCGTGCGAAGGGGCATTTCTGGCTCGCGACAAGGCCGGACGAGATCGGTCTGCTGTCGATAGCCGGCACCCAGTGCCGCATCGACACCAGGGGTTTCTGGTGGGCCTCGGTGCCGAGGGTGCAGTGGCCACGCTTTCCGCAGTTCCGCCAGCTCATCGACCGGCATTGGGACGAGGTCTGGGGCGACCGCCGCCAGGAACTCGTCTTCATCGGCGCCGGCTTCGACGAAGGAGCAATCAGGGCGGCGCTCGACGACTGCCTGACCGGTGAGGAGACGGGCTTCGACCCGCAGACTGCTATCGGGCTCCGGGACCCGTTTCCGGCCTGGCCGCACGGGCATGTACATGCACATTCAAACGGTTAGAGCGTCCCCATGGGCGCCCTAAGGTGAAGACGTTTTGATTATCAACCAGAGGAGAGAACAATGAGCAACGAACTCTACGCGGACGGCATCGGCGAAATCACCATTACCGGAACGATCGTGCGCATCGATCTGATGTCGCTTTCGGCTACCGATCGTGATGCCAACAACAATCCGAAACCGGTCTTCCGCCAGCGCATCATCATGCCTGTCGATGCCTTCGCCAATGCGGTCGATCTAATGCAGAAGGCGCTCGGTGGGTTGGTCGAAGCGGGTGCGGTGCGTCGCGTTGGCGATATGTCAGCTGCGGCGGCTGCCGATATTCAATCGGGGCCGGCCGGCGCTTCGAACGCTTCGCCGAACTTCAACTGACAAAACAGATATCGCCTCGGTTTCGTATTGGGTTTCGGGTGGGCCATGAGTGGTTTTCTGCATACCAACCTGCATTGTCTGGCGCTCGTCGCGCGTCATCACGGCGTCGATCTTGCTCCTGAGCGCCTGCAGCACGATTATGCCGTCGGCAACGATCCCGTTGCCGTGCGGCAGTTGCTGCGCATGGCCAAGGATGCCGGCCTCAGGGCCCGGCATCTGACACTCGACTGGCGATCGCTGTTTCAGCTCGGCGAGGCCTTTCCAGTGCTCGCGGAGCTGACGAACGGCAATTGGGTAGTGATCGCCGACGCTGTCGGGAGCGGTGAGGAGGAGAGAATTCGCGTTCTCGATCCGCTCGCCTCACGCGCCGAAGCGATGATGCTGAGTGAAGAGCAATTCGCCAAGGCCTGGCTCGGATCGGTGGTTCTGCTGAAACGCAATTATCGTATGTCCGATGAGGACCGGCCTTTCGGCTTCCGCTGGTTCGTGCCCGAGATCATCAGGCAGCGCAGCTTCTTCCGTGATGTCGCGCTGGCAGCCTTCGTCCTTTACGGCCTCGGATTGACGACTCCGATGTTCTTTCAGCTCGTCATCGACAAAGTGCTCGTCCATCAGAGCTATGCAACACTGACGGTTCTGACGGTCGGTATCGGCGTGGCGCTCATCTTCGATGCGACCTTCAGCTTCCTGCGCCGCTATCTGCTGCTCTACGCCACCAACAGGATCGACATCCGGGTGGCGACCCGCACCTTCGGCCATCTGCTCAATCTGCCGATCGCGCTCTTCGAACAGGCTTCGGCCGGCGTTCTCGTCAAGCATATGCAGCAGACGGGGCGTATCCGCGAATTCCTGACGGGCCGGCTGTTTCTGACGCTTCTCGACGGCGTGTCCCTCTTCGTCTTTGTGCCGATCCTGCTTCTCTACAGCGTCAAGCTGACGCTCGTGGTCCTCGGCTTCGCAGCGCTGGTCGGCCTGGTGGTGATGCTGTTGGTCGGGCCGTTCCAGCGCCGCCTGCAGGCGCTCTATCAGGCGGAAGGCGACCGTCAGGCCCTGTTGGTGGAAACCGTGCACGGCATGCGCACCGTCAAATCGCTGGCGCTGGAACCGCGCCAGCGCAAGGTGTGGGACGATTATTCGGCCCAGTCGATATCGGTGCGCTTCCGGGTCGAGAAGATTTCGACCATCGCCCAATCGATGACCGGCCTTTTGGAAAAGCTGATGAGCGTGGCGATCATCGGCCTCGGCGCGCTCGATGTCTTCAACGGCGCGATGACCATCGGCGCGCTTGTCGCCTTCAACATGCTCGCCGGCCGCGTCTCCGGCCCGCTGGTGCAGATCGTCACCATGGTGCATGAATATCAGGAAGTAGCGCTTTCCGTGCGCATGCTCGGCGAGATCATGAACCAGCGGCCGGAGCAGGCGGGCCGGGGGCGGGGTGTTCGCCCGCGCTTGCAGGGCCGCATCGAGTTCGACCGGGTCACCTTCCGCTACGCTGCCGACAGCGCGCCGGCGCTCGATAATGTCTCCTTCGCCATTCCGGCGGGCTCGGTCTTCGGCGTGGTCGGCAAGAGCGGCTCGGGCAAGACAACAATCACCCGGCTCATCCAGGGGCTCTATCAGAGCCAAGAAGGGCTGGTGCGCATGGATGGTTATGACAGCCGCGAGATCGACCTGGTGCACCTTCGAACCAGCATCGGCGTCGTGCTGCAGGACAATTTCCTGTTCCGCGGCTCGGTCCGCGATAATATCGCCGCCGCCAAGCCCGATGCCAGCATCGAGGAGATCATGGAAGTCGCCCGCATCGCCGGCGCCGAGGAGTTCATCGAGCGCCTGCCGCGCGGCTTCGACACGCTGCTGGAGGAAAACGCCGCCAACCTGTCGGGCGGCCAGAAACAGCGGCTGGCGATTGCCCGTGCGCTGATCACCGATCCGAAGCTGTTGATTTTCGATGAGGCGACGAGCGCGCTCGACCCTGACAGCGAGGCGATCATCCGCGACAATCTCAGCCGCATCGCCGCCGGCCGCACCGTCATCATCGTCTCGCACCGGCTTTCGACGCTCGTCAATGCCGATGCCATTCTCGTCGTCGAGCGTGGCAAGGTCGCCGATATCGGCCGGCACGATCAGCTTGTGTCGCGCTGCATGACCTATCGCCACCTTTGGTCCCAGCAGATGAGGCAGGTCGCATGAGCGCGCACGCGAGAAAACCCAACGAGAATCTGCCCGCCCCACTGGACCAAGGCCGCTCGGACGAGAAACCCTCAGGCAAGGGGAGGGAGCTCATCGCTCGCCCGCCGCTGCCGCCCGCAATTGCAGAATTCCAGTCCGATGCCGTCGAGCTCGAGGAAAGGGCGCCGCCGCGGGTCGCCCGTATGACGCTCTACTGCGTGACGGCGTTGATTGCTTCGGCGATCATCTGGGCTTCGGTCTCGTCGGTCGACGAGGTGGTGATCGCCCCCGGCAAGCTCGTCACCACCCAGCCGACCATCGTCGTTCAGCCGCTTGAAACCTCGATCATCCGCACGATCGAGGTCAAGGCCGGGGAGGTGGTGCATGCCGGCCAGACGCTGGCGACGCTCGACGCCACCTTCAGCCAGGCCGATGTCGGGCAGCTCAGGGCGAAGCTTGCCGCTCTTGACGCCCAGGTGAAGCGGCTCGAGGCCGAGCTTACCGGCAAGGACTATTCGGAGATCGCCGGCAACACGCCGGACGAGCAGTTGCAGCTGCAGCTGTTCGGCCAGCGGCGCGCCTTCTACATGGCCCAGCTGCAGAATTTCGAGCAGCAGATCGCCGGCCAGTCTTCCGTTCTAAAGGCAAACCGCAATCAGGAGGCCGTGCTGAACGACCGGCGCGACAACCTTTCGCAGATCGAGGCGACGCGAAAGAAGCTTTATGACACTGAAAGCGGCTCGCTGCTTACCATGCTCGGCTCGCGCGACGCGCGTCTCGATGTCGAGGCTGATATCACCGCCGTGCGCGGCAAGGCCGACGAGGCGGCTCACACCTATGCCAAGCTGCTCGCCGACCGCCAGGCTTTCATCGAGGATTTCCGCCGCGCTGCGATGGAGCAGCTGGTGGAGCTGCGCAGCCAGCGCGACATGGCGGGCGAAGAGCTGAAGAAACTGGAGTTGCGCCGCAACATGGTGGCGCTGACGGCACCGGCCGATGCCGTCGTGCTCGATCTGGCGCAACGTTCGGTCGGTTCGGTGGTGCGGGAGGCCGAACCGGTCGTCACGCTGGTGCCGATCAACGTACCGCTCGAAGCCGAAGTGTCGATCAACACGCGCGACATCGGCCGCGTGGCCGTCGGCAAGGAGGCACGCATCAAACTCGACGCCTATCCCTTCCAGAAGTATGGCACCGCCTCCGGCGAAGTGAGAACCATCAGCCAGGACACTTTTCTAACCGGCCAGCAAGAGCAAACAGCCACCCCCGGCCAGCCGGCCGCCCCCTTCTTCAAGGCGCGGATCCTGCTTGCCGATACCCGGCTGAATGCCGCAGATGTGCCGGTGCGGCTGCTTCCCGGCATGACCGTGTCGACGGAAATCAAGGTCGGCAACCGCACGGTGATTTCCTACTTCCTGTATCCGTTGCTGCGCGGACTCGATAACGCAATACGTGAACCATAGGCTGACGGATTGGTGGCTGAAAACACAGTTCCGAGTGAGCTTTGAGGCCAGATATCGCGTCTCATCGTCTGCGGTTTGGCCGCCTGCATGTTCGTGAAATCGGTCGCCGCTTGACGCTATACGCGCCTAACCTCACACTCGCTGTGTAGGTGAGTCGAACAGTACGGTTTTTCAGATGCGTTGCTCACCTCAGGAGCCGCGAGCCGGGGCTGATCACCAAGCCCGGTTGGTCGCAAAGAGAATCGAGGTCACTCGACTTCGAACTCGCACCCGCTCCTATTTTGTTTGTGAGGCCGCGCCGTGGACAAGGTGTTATCAGACGTCGATCCTCCTGGCGGCGGCCCACGTTCACACTGGAGTTTCCCATTGCGGAACGTCCCCCGCTGGCTGCTGTGGCCAGTGCTTTTGATCTGCATGTTGCTTGTAGCCGGGGTCGTCATTTTTTTCGGTGGAAGCGACCGCCTCGAAGGTCCGGCTGGGCCCATTGAAGATCGAGCTCTCAACAGGGCTGCCCCATCATCGGAAGTCGCCGCCCGCCGTGATGATGAGGTTGCGTCTTCTCTCCGGCCGATGTCGATATCGCCGCAGCTGATCGAGGTCCCGAAGCCGGAGCTGGCAGGTCAGTTTCTACGAATATGGCGCGTCTCGGGGTCGAACATTTGCGCGGCTCTTCGAGAGGCCGGCATCGAGATGAGCGAATGGAAAGCGGCATCGATGCGCAATCGCAATTATGAATGTTATTTTCAGCGCATCTATGAACGCGACGAGGCGCGTCCCCTCAGTTCCACCTTTCTCAAGGTTCGTGGAAATGAAATGGGCGATATTGTTGAGATCCGCGCCAGGATCATTGGGCCGACGACAGACGATGAGGGGCGTCTCGCCCCGGCTATTCTGCGCATGTTCGAGATCATTGTGAAGCAGGCGTGCTGGCGCGATTTCGAGGATAGTCTTACGCCGATCCAAAACCTTCGAAATGTCGAAGAAGAACGATTCGGCGCCTATCTCAGTTTCATGCGTGAAGCCGACGGTGGAAACAATTTTGATTTTGTTCTTGGTCTTAAGGCGACTTCAGCTTCGCAGGTGAGGACCAAGACGTATTTTTCGCCGGAGCGCTGGCTAACCGGAACCGATCGCCGCAACGTTTCGGGGCTCACGGACCGCTCGAGTACGTCCATGTCAGCCAATTGTGCAAATTGACTGCGTAGCCGGAGGGGTGACCTGCGGGAGTTGCCACGACCTTGCAGAGGAGGGCGCCACGAACGACGCTTTACAGGTCCTTACGGATAGAAAAAACGTAATTATAAGGCCTGCCGGAAGAGCTCTTCCGAACCTCCTCGGACGAGAGGGAACGCAATTTTCGATCTTTCAGGCAGTATACCGAATAACCAAACGGTGTGAGATAGTCGATCACACTCGCGACAGCATTGGGTCGATGTCGGTCTTCCGTCTCGATGAGCAGGTTGGGACGGTCCCGGCGCAATATCGCCTCCGCACCTTTGAGTACTTTTAGCTCGTGGCCTTCAACGTCGATCTTGATGAAGCCGACAGCGTCGAACTGATAGCTATCCAGGCGCCGGGTCGGAACGGAGATTTATTCGAAAAACCTTCGATCTCGTCCGGTAATGATGGCGCGTCGGGCTAAAAACCTAGTCGATCCTGAGGTCGTAACCACCGCAGACCGGGCAAGCTTCGTTTCCGACCATATTGGCCCAAAGAGAAGCCCGCCGTTCAATCGTCGAAATAAGGGCAGCCTCACATATATACAACATTATTGTATATGCTGTATATAACAGCAAATACAGCAAAGAAGGACGCCTATGCCCAGGTCAAGCGGTTCCTATTCTACCAGTGATCTCTCCCGGAAATCCGGCGACATCATCGCCGAGGCGCTTCGTCATCCGGTCACCATCACCCAGCGCAACAAGCCGCGCCTCGTCCTCCTCAACATCGAAGACTACGAGCGGCTGATGAAGCAATCCGACCGCCGATCCGCCGGCACCATCGGGACCATGTCGGATGAACTCTTCGCTGAATTCGAGAACGCCGTCGAGACCTATGCCGGCGAGGATGAGGCAGGTCGGTAGTGAGCTACGACCTGATCCAGACCGCAAGCGTCATACGCTATCCCTACCTGTGGGCGCGCGAGGCTGAGCGTGGAGAGACGGAAGGACGCAAGGAGCGACCGGTCACCGTGGGCGTGAGAATGCCGCGGCCGGACAGTGATCTGGTCCTGTTCTTTCCCATCACCACCAAACAGCCGGAGGCATCGCGCTTTGCCGTAGAGGTGCCTGCGATCGAAAAGCGCCGCGCCGGCCTTGATGCCGATCGCAGGCTTTGGATCATCTTCGATGAGTTCAACACCGACAGCGTCGGCAATTCATTCTATCTCGAGCCCGAACCGCCGACAGGCCGCTTCAGCAAAGCCTTCTTCCTGCCGTTGCTGCGCGAATTCATCAGACGCCGCAAGTCGGCCACGGAAGTCAGCCGGTTCCGCTGACGGCCACGGCAACGGCCGGCGCTGGTAGTTGAGGCTTTCGCATTTGGAAATTGAATGTACCCCCGTGTAGGTTCACGCCGAACTGCGACTTGCGCGTTGGACGCTAGCCGACACGTCGGATTTGCGCGAGTAGTTTCTTGCGAAAGACCTCCGCCGGGGTTCGGTAGCCCAAGCATTTCCGCGGTGTCGAG
>NZ_LYPL01000132.1 GCF_001662075.1 Rhizobium bangladeshense | reverse complement strand
GAAAATATCATTTTACTTAACCGGATCAACCCGTCAGTTTTATCAATAGGAGTATGTACTGTTGGATGGGCGCCATGCGGCGGGCGAGCTTGGCGAAAAGCCAAACCCCAGCCGAGGATCCATGCCGCGGCTGTTGGTGGGTGCGTGGTGGATGCTCGGCTCAAGGCCGAGCATGACGGCGAGTGGAGAGACGGGCGCGGCCATTCGCAGCGTGGGGTGTCAGTGTCGAAAACGCCCT
>NZ_LYPL01000012.1 GCF_001662075.1 Rhizobium bangladeshense | reverse complement strand
CCCGCATGCGCCGGAGCATCCCGTCTATCTGCGCTCGCCGCTCGACACGGGCACCGCCTCGGGCGAATGGTTCACGCTGAAGCCGGATGCGGAGCTGGCGATCGATCAGCGCCTCGACGATGCCGGCGCGCTGGTCTTCGATACGATGCCGCTGGCGCGGGACCACGACTATCTCGGCCGGCCGGTGCTGACGCTTGCGCTGCGCTCCAGGGCGACGAGCGGCAATCTCTGCGCCCGGCTCGTTGATGTTCATCCCGACGGCACGGCGACGCGGGTCGCCTTCGGCGTCGTTAACCTGACCCACCGCGAGGGCAACGCTGATCCGGAACCACTGACCGCGGGCGAGACGGTGTCGCTCCGGCTTGTGCTCGATGCCTGCGGTTATCGCTTCCGCAAGGGCCACCGCATCCGACTTTCGCTTTCCACCGCCTATTGGCCGATGATCCTGCCGCCGCCGGAAGACGGAGGGATCGATATCGATATCGCCTCTCTTGGTCTTGGGCTGCCGATGCTTGGCGAACACAGGAGCATCGAAATCGACGAGCCGGCCAATCCCGATCCTTTGCCGAAATATATCGAGCATGCCGCCGCCGCGACCAAACGACAGGTCGTTCGTGACCTTTCGTCGAACCGCACGAAATACCGCATTCATGAGGATACGGGGCTCTACGAACATCGTGAGACCGGCCTGTCGACCCGGCAGTTGCGGGAGGAAGTCTGGTCGATCTCGCCCGATGATCCGCTGTCGATGACGGGGATTTCGACCTGGACCTGCGACATGCGCCGTCCCGGCTGGTTCGTCCGCACCGTCGCGACTGCACGGATTGCCTGCACCGCGACCGATTGGATCATCAGCGCCATCGTCACGGCTTTCGAGGATGACGTGCAGATCTTCGAAAAAGTCTTCGCCGAAAAGAAGATCGCCCGCGACCTGATGTGATCGTCAGGCGGTCGCAAAATGCCGGACGGCCTCGCAGGTCGCGCGAAAGCCGTCCTTGGCGCCATCGCTCATGTGGCGGGCGCGCAGCCAGGCATGCACCATCTGCGGCTCCTCCCGGAACCAGACCTCGATGCCCTCCGCAGCCAGCCGGGCGGCATATTGCCGGCCGTCATCGCGCAGCGGATCGAAATGCGCGACGGTGATGAAGGCCGGCGGCAGCCCGGCAACGGACGATGCCCGCAGCGGCTCGGCGATTGCATTTCCATCAGGCGCCTGCAGGACCTCGCGATAATAGGCGACGTCAGCCGTCGTCAGGCCGGGTGCCGCGGCCATGTCGACATAGGAGCCGGCCATCAGGTCACCGCCGAGCGCGGGGTAGATCAGCACCTGGCCGACGACACCGGATAGCTCTTCGTCGCGCGCCCGCAATGCAAGGCCCGCCGCGAGATTGCCGCCGGCGCTGTCGCCGATCAGGACGACCTTACTGCCGGCGGCAAGCAGATGTTTGAGCACCGCGAAGCCGTCATCCGTCTGGGCTGGCCAGCGATATTCGGGGGCCAGCCGGTAATCGACGGAAACCAGTTCCGCGCCGGCGAAATCGGCGATCTCGGCGCAGATGGCATGATGGCTCTCGAGCGAACCGACGACGAAACCGCCGCCGTGGAGGTAGAGCAGAACAGTCCGCGTGGTGATCTTGCGAGGACGGTAGCGTCGGATCGGGATACGCTGGACCATGCCGTCCGCAAAGATCATATCCGGGGGCAGCGGGCGGTCGAAGCGCGCGCAAAGGGCATCGTACCAATGCCGCTGCTGTTCGACCGATGCCTCAATCGCATCCGGCGGATAAAAAGCATCGCAAATTGCGAGAAATTGCAGGATGCCCTTTTCGGTGGGGACAGGCGTTGGAGCGGACATTGAGGGTCCTTTCGATTTGGAACATGCAGATCCATGTCCCTGGCCGACTTTGCCGTCATCTTGCGCCTTTGCGATGGAGCCGATCTGTCCGGCAGCGACCCGTTTATGTCGCGGCGCTCGATTATTTTGAGTCCAATTCAAAATTCGCAAAAATTTTTTTGGCGTCGACCCAAGGAAAGTCATCGGAGAAACGTCTCAATCCCGAAATAGCATCTTGCTTGATAGTTTGGGGGTAGGTGCGCATTGGATGCGGAGCTCATAGAACGAGCGCAGGGGGGTGACCGAGAGGCCTTCGGGCAACTGGTCTCGCGACATTATGATTTCGTCCACGCGACGGCATGGCGATGGTCAGGCAGTTCCACCGACGCCGACGATATCGCCCAGGAGGTTTGCGTTAAGCTCGGTGCGGCCATCCGCGGCTTTCGCGGCGCCAGCCGCTTCAGGACCTGGCTCTACACGCTGACGCTTAACGCCGCCCGCGACCATAAACGCAAGCTTGCGCGGGAAGAGCAGACATTCCGCGCTTACGCGGCCGAACCGCAGCAGGGTGCGCCGGGCGGAAACGACGACGAGCTATCAAGCGAATTATGGGCGGCCGTGCGCGCTTTGCCGGAACGGCAATGCGACGCAGTGCTGCTCGTCTATGGCGAAGGCCTCAGCCATTCGGCGGCCGCCGATGTCATGGGCTGCTCGGAGGCGACCGTGTCCTGGCAGGTCCACGAGGCGCGCAAGAGGCTGAAGGCCATGCTCGGCAAGGAAGAGGTATGATGGACAAGGAACTCGAAAAGCTCTCCCACCTCGCACCGCCGGCAGCCGATCCGCAGGCGCGTGCACGCGCCCTTGCCGCGGCGATGCAGGCCTTCGACGGCGCAGAAAATAATGCAGCGGCAGCCCAAGGAAATGCGAAAGGCCGGCGTCCAAGCTCCATCATCAACTGGATATGGAGCCCTGCCGTGAATAAGAAATTCCTCGCCGGTTCAGCCCTTGCGACGCTGCTCGTCGTTCCCGCCGCCGGCTATCTCACCCTCGAGCTGACGCGCAACCAACCGATCGTCGAGAAGGAAAGGATCGCCGGCACCGTTTCGAAAAAGGAAACGCCGATACCGACTGGCCGGCCGGTCTCGCCCGCGCTTTCCGAAGCGGTGACCGAAGAGAGCCGGCTGCCTCAATCCGCGGCGGCCGACAGCGCTCGAATCGCTCAGGATCAGGAGCAGCAGTCCGCGGCGAAACCCCACGGGACACGGATATCTGATTTCAGCCCTGACGAGATTGCTGGCCTCCTGCCGAGGCGTAGAGAGGCCAACAGCTCCGTTGCGTCAGGTGCCGCCGCCCCCCAGCAGCAGTTGGCCGAGCCGATGGCCGTCGCCCCCTCGCCTGTGCCGCCGGCGGATGGACGTGCCCAGGTCCAGCTCGATCCCAGCCGCGAGCGCTTTGCCAATGCGACGGCAAATCCGATCAAGAGTGTCGCGGCCGATCCGGTCTCGACCTTCTCTGCCGATGTCGACACAGCCTCCTATTCCTTCGTCCGCAGGTCACTGACGGGCGGGGCGATGCCCGATCCGCAATCGGTGCGCGTCGAGGAGATGATCAATTATTTCCCCTATGACTGGCCGCGTCCCGATAATGCCGACCAGCCCTTCAAGGCGACAGTGACCGTGATGCCGACGCCGTGGAACCACGACACGGAACTGATGCATGTGGCGATCAAGGGTTATGACATCGCGCCGGCGACCGCGCCGCACGCCAATCTCGTCTTCCTGATCGACGTATCGGGCTCGATGGACGAGCCGGACAAGCTGCCGCTGCTGAAGAGCGCCTTCCGTCTATTGGTCAACCGGCTGAAGCCAGACGATACCGTCTCAATCGTCACCTATGCCGGCAATGCCGGCACGGTGCTCGAGCCGACGCGAGTGTCGGAGAAGTCGAAGATCCTCTCTGCGATCGACAGGCTGGAGGCGGGAGGCTCGACCGGCGGTGCCGAGGGCATCGAGGCGGCCTACGACCTGGCCCAAAAGGCTTTCGTCAAGGACGGCGTCAACCGGGTGATACTGGCGACGGACGGCGACTTTAATGTCGGCCCATCGAGCGACGAGGATCTGAAACGGATCATCGAGGAGAAGCGCAAGGACGGCATCTTCCTCACCGTTCTCGGCTTCGGCCGCGGCAATCTCAACGATTCCCTGATGCAGACGCTGGCGCAGAACGGCAATGGCAGCGCCGCCTATATCGACACGCTGGCGGAGGCGCAGAAAACGCTGGTCGAAGAAGCGGGATCGATGCTGTTTCCGATCGCCAAGGACGTCAAATTCCAGGTTGAATTCAACCCGGAACGCATCGCCGAATACCGGCTGATCGGCTACGAGACCCGCGCCCTCAAACGCGAGGATTTCAACAATGACCGCGTCGATGCCGGCGATATCGGCTCCGGCCACAGCGTCACCGCGATCTACGAGATCACGCCCAAGGGAAGTCCCGCGGTCATGAATGACGACCTGCGTTACGGCGTGCCCAGCAAGGCATCGGCCGAGACATCGGGCAGCGCGCATCAGGGCGAGCTTGCCTTCGTCAAGATGCGCTACAAGCGGCCGGGCGAGGACAAGAGCGCCCTCATCACCACGCCGGTCGACGACCGCAATACGGTTGCCACCGTCGACGCCGCTCCGCAGGATGTCCGCTTCTCGGTGGCCGTCGCCGCCTTCGGCCAGAAACTGAGCCGCACCAGTGCCCTCCATGCCTATTCCTATCAGGCGATCGGCGATCTCGCTGCGGCATCGCGGGGCGCAGACCCCTTCGGCTACAGATCGGATTTTCTCGGGCTCATCCGGTTGGCTGACGGCCTCAGCCAGCAATAGGGAAGAAGCGCCCGTGCGCTGATAAAAGGCAGGCCGCCTGAAAAGGTGGCCTCAGGCTTACCGGCAAACCACTGCAAAACCCGCGACGTCATCCTCGGCCTTGTGTCGAGGATCTATGCCGGCCCAATTAAGTCGCTGAAAATAATCGTTTTCCCGTCAAGCAATTATTGTGGTCAGATGCTCGGCACAAGGCTGCGCATGACGGAGGTGAGTTTGTCAACAAACCGGGGCCGCCTGAGAGGCGGCTCGGCGATTATCCCAGTCTTGAGCCGTTGGCCGTGAGATACACGGCGTAGAGCGACGTGGTTGCGGTGATGAAGAGGCGGTTTCGTTTCTCGCCACCGAAAGCGACATTGGAGACGATCTCGGGAATATGGATCTTGCCGATCAGCGTGCCGTCCGGGTCGTAAGCGTGCACACCGTCGCCGACGCTGGTCCAGATCCTTCCTTTCCGGTCGACGCGAAAGCCGTCGAAAAAGCCTGCGGTGCATTCGGCGAAAATGCCGCGATCGGTCAGCTCTCCATCATCGGACACGGCAAGTTTTCTTATATGACGCGGGCCGCCACGCAGATGGGTCCCGCCGGTGTCGGCGACATAAAGCACTGTTTCGTCGGGAGAAAAGGCCAGCCCGTTCGGCTTGGCGAAATCCGAGGTCATGCGATCGGTCGTACCTGTTGCCGGATCATGCCGGTAGACATGGCATCCGCCGATTTCCTCTTCGCCGTAGTCGCCCTCATAGTCGTGCAGGATGCCGTAGCTCGGGTCGGTGAACCAGACGGTGCCATCGGATTTCACGGTGACGTCGTTGGGCGAGTTGAGCCGTTTGCCGGCAATGCGATCGGCCAACACGGTAATCCCGCCGTCGAAATCCGTTCGCGTGACACGGCGCGTCAAATGCTCGCAGGTGATCAGCCGGCCCTGATTGTCGACCGTGTTGCCGTTGGAATTGTTGCTGGGCGAGCGGAAGACCGACGTCTGCCCGCTGGTATCGTCGTAGCGCATCATGCGATTGTTGGGAATATCCGAGAAGACCAGATAACGCCCGGCGGCAAACCACGCCGGCCCTTCCAGCCAGCGGCCGCCCGTCCAAAGCCGCTCGACGCGTGCATGGCCGACGAAACAGCTTTCAAAGCGTGGGTCAAGCACTTCGAACCCTGTACCCTCGATTTCTCCGAACATGTTGTCCCTCACTTCAGATTGTTATCGATATCATCTTGCCCTGTTTTTCGCCCTTCGTACAGAGATCGACGAACTGTGGAACGCAGCAGCCCTGCAATAATATCGATTGTGCGATGATAGCGATAACTTTATCGTGTCCTGAGTTGCCCCAACTCGGAAGCTGTTTGAAAGCGGAGCCGGTGAAAGACGAGGATGAGTCAAAAGGCAGACGTCTCAAGGGAGGAGACGCCCAAAAGCTGACGATGGCCGAAGTCGCCAAATATGTCGGCGTGTCGGCCATGACCGTTTCGCGCGCCTTTCGCCAGGATGCGAGCGTTTCCGAAGAGACCCGGAAGCGCATCATGGAAGCGGTCGATGCGCTCGGTTATGTGCTCGATCTCTCCGCCGGCAGCCTTTCCTCTCGGCGCAGCGGCTTCATCGCGGCGCTGGTGCCCTCCATCAACAATTCGAATTTTTCCGACACCGCACGCGGCATCACCGATGCCTTGGAAAATACCGGCCTTCAGCTCCTTCTCGGCTATACCGATTATTCCGCCGAAAAGGAGGAAAAGCTGATCGAAGCGATGCTGCGGCGGCGCCCCGAAGGCATCATCCTGACAGGTGGTTCGCATACCGACCGGGCGCGGCGCATGCTTGATAAGGCCGGCATTCCGGTGGTCGAAACCTGGGAAATTCCGGAAGAACCGATCAATCATGTCGTCGGCTTTTCCAACAGCGAGGCGATGTCTCTGCTGGTGCGCGCGCTTGCAAGCCAGGGCTACCGGCGGTTCGGCTATATCGGCGGTACAACGGCGCGCGATACGCGCGGCAGCCAGCGGCGAAGCGGTTTCCTGAAGACTGTCGAAGAATTGGGCTTGGGACCGGGACGGGCGATTTCCTTCGGCGTACCGCCGATCACGATGGAACAGGGCGGCCAGGCGGTGGTGAGCCTCCTGGAACGCTGGCCGGACACGGAAGTGGTTCTCTGCGTCTCCGACTTGTCCGCCTTCGGCGCAATCATGGAATGCAAGCGCAGGGGAATGCGCGTGCCGGAGGATATCGCCATTGCCGGCTTCGGCGACTACGAGATCTCGTCGATCTGTTATCCCAGCATCACCACGATCAATGTCGACTGTTACGGCATCGGCCGCCAGGCCGCCGCCCGCCTGCTGGATGCCCTGCAGGATGGCGGCGAGGCGAGCGCCGACGAGATCACATTGACCGGCTACAGGGTTGTGCTGCGCGAAAGCACGGAGCGCGGCGCCCGATAATCGGCCCTTGTCAGAAGGCTATCTGGACTTTCATCGATTTGCTGCGGTCGCTGGCCAATTCAAAGGCGGCGACGGCGTCGTCGATGGCAAAAACCTCTGTCAGCAGTGGCTTCAGGTCGACGCGGCGCGCGTTGATCAGTTCGACGGCAAGCGCAAACTCCTCGTGAAAGCGGAATGTTCCGCGCATCTCGATTTCCTTGGCGACGATCGTGTTCTGCGGGATGGAGACATCGCCGCCAAGGCCGAGCTGCACGAGAACGGCGCGGGGCTTCAACGCCTCCAGGCCGGCGCGCACCGCCCGCTCATTGCCTGATGCTTCGAACATGACGTCGAAATATCCCTTGTCGGCGCCGTAGGCGGCCAGGTCGGCGGCATTCGTGGCAACATTGATCGTTCGATCCGCGCCGCTGGTGCGGGCGATCGCCAGCACGCTGTCGGTCACATCGGTCGCGACGATTTCGCGGGCGCCGAGAACGCGCGCGGCAACAATCGCCAGCATCCCGATCGGGCCGCAACCGGTGACGAGCACACGTTTGCCCAGCAGCGATCCGGCGCGGCTGGCCGCATGCAGCGTCACGGCAAAGGGTTCGGCGAAGGCGGCCTCGTGAATGGAAATGCCCTCAGTGACCTTGTGGCATTGCCAGCGCTCCGCCACCAGCCTCTGGCGAAAGCCGCCCTGAATATGCGGCATCGGCATGGCGCTGCCATAAAACCGCATGTTGAGGCAGTGGTTCTGCTGTCCCTTCAGGCAACATTGGCAATGATTGCACGGCCGGCTCGGAGACACGGCAACACGGTCTCCGACGGCAAGATCGCTCACACCGGCACCCAGTGCCTTGACCGTGCCGGCGATCTCATGGCCGAGGATCATCGGCTCGCGCAGGCGCACGGTGCCGAAGCCGCCATGATTGTAATAATGCAGGTCGGAGCCGCAAATGCCGCCGGCTTCGATGGCGATTTCCACCTGCCCCTCTCCCGCAACTTCCGGCTCGCGCTCCTCGATCCTGAGATCCTTGGCGGCATGAATGACGATGGCTTTCATAGCGAAACCCTCACACGACGGGAGTTGGAAGCGGGTTGCCGGCAAAGTGCGCGGCGAGATTGTCTCTGACCAACTGGCCCATGGCCTTACGGGTTTCGACGGTACCGGAGCCGTGATGGGGCTGCAACACCACGTTTTGAAGCGTCAGGAAACGCGCATCGATCTTCGGTTCGTTGAGGAAGACGTCGAGGCCGGCAGCCTTAATGGTGCCGTTCTGCAGGGCCGTGATCAGCGCCTCTTCGTCGACCGTCGTTCCGCGCGAAACATTGATCAACATGCCGTTGGGTCCGAGCGCTTCCAGCACCTCGGCATTGATGATCTTCATCGTCGCCTGCCCGCCGGGGACGATGACGATCAGGAAATCGGCCCAATCGGCAAGTGCGACCAGTTCCGCCTGGTAGGCATAGGCGACATCTGCGTGTTCATTGCGGGCGAAATAGGCGATGTCGCAGCCGAAAGCGGCAGCCCTCCTGGCGATCGCCTTGCCGATCCGCCCCATGCCGGCGAGCCCCACCTTCTTGCCGGCTACCCGGGTCACCAGCGGCATGGCGACATTGCCCCACTGGCCGGCGCGGACGAAAACATCGGCCTGCGGAATCTGTCGCGCCGTGGCAAGCAGCAGTCCGATGGCGATATCGGCGACATCCTCGGTCAGCACGTCGGGGGTATTGGTGACGCGAATGCCGTTGGCGCGGGCATGGGAGAGGTCGATGGCATCGGTGCCGACGCCGTAACAGGAGACGATCTCCAGCTTCGGCAATTGCTTCATCAGCTCGGCGGAGGCGCCAAGTTCACCGCGCGTCGCGATGGCTCGAATATCCTTGCCGACCCTTGTGATCAGCTCCTGCCGGTCTGTCGCTTCCCACAGGCGGTGAACGCGATACTTCGCCTCCAGATCGACCATATCCCATTCCGGATAGGCTCCGGTCATCAAGATCGCTACCTCAGGCATTCCGTCTCCGCCACATTTTGACAGTTGATTATGTTATCGATAACATATAATCCGGACAAGCGATGTCAAGTGAGTTTCACCTGAAGTGGCGGTATAAGCCGACAGCGACACCGGAGGAGTTATTTGCATGAAGAACCTGTTTGATCTGACCGGACGACTTGCCCTGATCACCGGCTCCAGCCAGGGGATTGGCTATGCGCTGGCCGAGGGCCTGGCGCAGCATGGCGCGGAGGTCGTCATCAACGGCCGCACGCCCGAAAGCGTCAAACGCGCCGTCGAGAGCCTCAAGGCTCAAGGACTGTCTGCCCATGCAGCCATCTTCGATGTAACCAGCAAGGACGCCGCCAAACAGGGCATCGATGCGATCGAGGCCGATATCGGGCCGCTCGACATCCTGATCAACAATGCCGGCATGCAGTTTCGCACGCCTCTGGAGGATTTCCCGGCGGACAAATGGGAACTGCTGCTGACCACCAATATTTCGAGCGTGTTTTACGTCAGCCAGGCGGCTGCCAAAGCCATGATCGCCCGCGGTCAGGGCAAGATTATCAACATCGCCTCCGTACAGAGCGAACTGGCCCGCCCGGGCATCGCCCCCTATACGGCGACCAAGGGCGCGGTGCGCAACCTGACGCGCGGCATGTGCGCCGACTGGGCCAAGCACGGCCTGCAGATCAATGCGATCGCGCCCGGATACTTCAAGACGCCGCTCAACCAGGCGCTCGTCGACAATCCCGAATTCTCGTCCTGGCTCGAGATGCGGACGCCGGCCGGTCGCTGGGGCAATGTCGAGGAACTGGTCGGTGCCGCCGTTTTCCTCTCGGGCCGCGGCTCGTCTTTCATCAACGGCCACACGCTTTATGTCGATGGCGGCATCACGACCTGCCTTTGACAGAGACGCGATGATGGAGCTCGAGAAGGAAGCACCGCCTCCGGCTGTCGTGGTCATGGGCGTGAGCGGTTGCGGCAAATCTTCTGTTGGGGCGGGCATCGCCGCTCGAAACGGCATGCGGTTTGTGGAGGGCGATCAGCTTCACCCGGCTCGCAATGTCGCGAAGATGGCTGAGGGCATACCGCTTACCGACGCCGACCGCCTGCCCTGGCTCGACCGGATCGGCGCGGAGATAAAGACCGCGCAAAAGGCGTCGCAGGGATTGGTGATTTCGTGTTCGGCGCTGAAGAGAAGCTATCGGGACAGGCTGAGGCAAGCGGCAGGCGGGTACCTGGCCTTCGTATTCCTGGAAGGATCGCTCGATCTGTTGCTGTCGCGGATGCAGGCCCGTCAGGGCCACTTCATGCCGGCGTCGCTGCTTGATAGCCAGCTGCAGACGCTGGAGCCGCCGACCGGTGAAGCCGGTGTCGTGACGGTGGCGATCGATATGGCTTTGGATGATATGGTGGCGCTGGCTTGTGAGGGGCTGAGAGGCGTGGCCGACAAGGGAGGATTTCATGCAGGATGATTACAGAGCAGATGTCGCCGTCATCGGTGCGGGCATCATGGGCACGGCGATTATCACCCGCCTGATCGAGACCGGCCACAAAGTAACGGTCTTCGATCTCGATGCCGAAAAGCTTGCGGCGCTGGAAGCCAAGGGGGCTCGCGCAGCTGCTTCCGTGGAGGCGGCGGTCTCCGCCTCGCAATTCTGCGTGCTCAGTCTCAATCACGCCAGCATCGTCCGCGCCGTCGTTTTCGGCGAGAGGGGTGTTGCTGCGGCGGCAAGCGCCGACAAGCTGTTGATCGACATGTCTTCCATCGACCCCGCCGAAACCGCCGACATGGCGAAGCGGCTGCATGCGGAAACGGGCATGGCATGGGTCGATTGCCCGCTTTCGGGCGGCGTGCCCGGCGCGCTCGGCGGCAAATTGACGATCATGGCCGGCGGCAGTCCTGAGGATTTCGAGCGGGCGCGCGTGGTGATGCGGCATCTTGCCGCCAATTATACGCTGATGGGCGCCTCTGGCGCCGGGCAGACCACCAAGCTGATCAATCAGCTATTCTGCGCCGTGCTGTTTCAGGCGGTCGCGGAAGCCGTCAAGCTCGCGGAAGCCGGCGGCGTCGATCCCGCCGCAATTCCGGCAGCGCTTGCCGGTGGGCGGGCAGACAGCCGGATATTGCAGGAATTCATGGCAAAATTCGCCGCGCGGGATTTCTCGCCGACCGGCAGGATCGACAATATGCTGAAGGATCTGGACTCGCTTCAGGCCTTTGCGCTGAAGACCAAGACGCCGCTGCCGATGACGGGCGCGGTGGTGGAGATTCATCGCCTGCTGTGCGCCGCCGGCCTTGGGCCGAAGGACTCCGCCGAGATGATGCATCTTCTCGATGGATTTCGGCCCGGCTGACCTCATCTCGCGGTGTGGCGGATGGTCACTTTCCGCTTGACTACCGATCGATGTTATCGATAACATATTTTTGTAAGAGCTGCAGCTTTGGGAGGAGCAAACAGTGGAAGCCAAGAGACTCCTGGAGTTCCAATCGATCACCAAGAGCTTCGGCGGCACGCAGGCGCTGCGTGACGTATCGATCGATCTGCGCGAGGGCGAGATCCTTGCGCTGCTCGGCGAAAACGGCGCCGGCAAATCGACGCTGATCAAGACGCTTGCCGGCATCTACAAGCCGGATAGCGGCGACATCCTCTTTCGCGGCCAGAGCTACCATCATCGCCCGCCGAAACCGAACGAGCGGCAGCCGGTCGCCTTCATCCATCAGGATCTCGGTCTAATTGAGTGGATGACGGTGGGCGAGAATATGGGCCTGTCGCAGGGCTTTTCGCTGCGCGGCGGCCTGATCGATTGGGGAAGGACGCAGGCGCGCGCCAGGGAAGCGCTGAAACTGGTCGGTTGTGACTTCGATCCGACGACGCGGGTCTCGGCCCTGTCGCGCACCGAAAAATCGCTCGTCGCCATCGCCCGCGCGCTTGCCGTCGAAGCCGATGTTCTGGTGCTCGACGAGCCGACGGCGAGCCTTCCCGCCGACGAAGTCGATCGGCTGTTCAATGCCATCCGCCCGCTGAAGGAGCGCGGCGTCGGCATGATCTACGTCTCCCACAGGCTGGACGAGATTTTCCGCGTCGCCGATCGCGTCGCCGTGCTGCGCGACGGATGCATGGTCGGGCAGAAGCCGGTCAGCCAGACCACTCCCGACGAACTGGTGACGATGATCATCGGTCGCAGCGGCGACAGTCTCTTTTCGAAGAGTGAGATCAAGCCCGGCAAGGCGATCGTCAAGGTCCGCGACCTCGTCTGCGCCGGCACCAGTCCGATCTCCTTCGATATTCGCGAGGGCGAGCTGCTGGGCCTGGCCGGGCTGCGCGGCGCCGGCCAGGAACGGATCGGCCGGGCGCTGTTCGGCTGCGAACCCTTCAGCGGTTCGGTTCTGCTGCATGACCAGGCTCCGGATCTTTCCAGCCCGCGACAGGCCATGGCGTCGGGCATCGGTTTGATCGCCCGTGACCGGACCGAGGAATCGGTCGCGCTCTCGCTTTCCATTCGGGAAAACACCTATCTCAATCCAGGCGCCGTCGGCCGCGGGCTTTTTTCCTTCCTGTCGCCGCGCGGCGAAGCCGATCTTGCCCATGCGATCGGCCATTCGGTCGGCCTCAGGCCGAACGATCCGGATCTGCCGGCGGAAGCGCTGTCGGGCGGCAACCAGCAGAAAGTGGTCGTCGGCCGCTGGCTGGCGACCGGCCGCAAGCTGCTGGTTGCCGAAGACCCGACCGCCGGCGTCGATATCGGCGCGCGTGCGGAAATCTACCGCCTGATCACCCAGGCGCTGGAAGCCGGGCTCGCGGTCGTCGTGGTCTCGACGGATTTCGAGGAAATCGCCCATATCTGTCACCGCGCGCTGGTTTTCTCGCGCGGCAAAATCGTCAGCGAACTGAGTGGAAGCGCTCTGACGACGGAGGCGGTCATCACCGCCGCCTCCGCATCGGAAGCGGCTTGAGCCATCGGGAGAACAGCCATGCAATCCATTGAATCCACCGCGCTGGAGCCGACCAAGAGCGAAATGGCCGGCCTGTCCACCGGCCAGAAGATCGGACGCCTGATCCCGGTTTACGGCCTGGTCATCTTGACCGCCGGCCTGATCGTGATCTTCTCGATACTCCTGCCGGATACCTTCCCGACCGTGCTGAACGTCCGCTCGATCGTCTCCGACAAGGCGATCATCGCGCTGCTGTCGCTCGCCGCAATGATCCCGATGGCATCGGGCCGCATCGACTTGACCGTCGGCTACGGCATCGTGCTCTGGCACATCCTTGCCATCAGCCTGCAGACGGCCTACGGCCTGCCCTGGCCGGTCGCGGTCGTCATCGTTCTCGCGCTCGGCGTCCTCACAGGCTTCATCAACGGCCTGCTGGTCGAAGTCGCCAAGATCGACAGTTTCATCGCCACGCTCGGCACCGGCACGGTTCTTTACGCGCTTGCCCTTTGGCACACCGGCGGGCGGCAGGTGGTCGGCGTCCTGCCGGAAGGTTTCTACGCGCTGAACGGCACCATGCTGTTCGGCCTGCCGATCACCGGCTTCTATGTGCTCCTGATCGCCATCTGCATGTGGATCGTGCTCGAATACCTGCCGATCGGCCGTTATCTTTATGCCATCGGCGCCAATCCCAAGGCTGCGGCCCTCAATGGCATTCCGGTCCGCAAATTCGTGATCGGCGCCTTCGTTACATCGGGCCTGCTGGCGGCTCTGACCGGCGTTCTTCTCGCTTCGAAGCTGCGCATCGGCCAGGCAAGCGTTGGGCTCGAATATCTGCTGCCGGCGCTTGTCGGCGCATTCCTGGGATCGACGACGATCAAACCGGGGCGGGTGAACGTCTGGGGCACCCTGATCGGCGTCATCATCCTGGCGGTCGGCATTTCGGGAATTCAGCAATTCGGCGGGTCGTTCTTCGTCGAACCGCTGTTCAACGGCGTGACCCTGCTGATTGCCATCGGCATAGCAGGTTATGCCCAGCGCAAGCGCGGAGCTGTGAGGAGGATCACACCCGCATCCAAATGAGGATGCCGGCTCATCCGGCATTCCAGAACAAACAAAAAAGGAGGAGTGAACATGAAGCGCAGGACTTTATTGCAGGCAACGGTCGCAACCGCCGCCGTTATGCTCAGTGGGCCGGCAATGGCCGATTCCATGGCTGACGCCAAGGCTGTGGTCGAGAAATATGCGTCCAAGGTGAGCGCCTGGGATGGCCCGACGAGCGGCCCCAAGGGCGCCGCCGCCAAGAACATCGTCATTCTTGCCGGCGACATGAAGAACGGCGGCATCCTCGGCGTGGCCAATGGCGTTGAGGAAGCGGCCGGCGCGCTCGGCTGGACGGTCAAGGTGCTCGACGGCGCCGGCTCGATCGGTGGGCGCACCGCGGCTTTCGGCCAGGCCATGGCGCTGAAGCCGGATGGCATTATCATTAACGGCTTTGACGCCGTCGAGCAGAAGCCGGCGATGGAAGCGGCCAAGGCTGCGGGCATTCCGATGGTTTCCTGGCACGCCGCCTCGGCCGTCGGCCCGGTTGCCGACGTCGGCGTGTTCGCCAACGTCACCACCGATGCGATGGAAGTATCGAAGTCCGCGGCCGATTGGGCCTTCGCCGATGCCGGCGGCAAGCCTGGCGTCATCATCTTCACCGACTCCACCTATGCAATCGCCATTGCCAAGGCAGACCGGATGAAAAAGGAGATCGAGGATCTCGGCGGCACGGTGCTGGAATATGTCGATACGCCGATCGCCGAAACCTCTCAGCGCATGCCGCAGCTCACCACGTCGCTGCTGCAGAAGTATGGCGCCAAGTGGACGCATTCTCTCGCGATCAACGACCTTTACTATGACTTCATGGGACCGTCGCTTGCCTCGGCCGGCATTGCCGGTGACGGAAAACCGGTGAACGTCGCGGCCGGTGATGGTTCGGAAAGCGCCTATCAGCGCATCCGCGCCAAGCAGTTCCAGGCCGTCACGGTGGCCGAGCCGCTCAACCTGCAGGGTTGGCAGCTCGTCGATGAATTGAACCGCGCCTTTGCCGGTGCTCCGTGGTCGGGCTATGTGTCGCCGCTGCACGTGGTGACCAGTGAAAATGTCGAATTCGACGGCGGACCGAAGAACAGCTTCGATCCCGATAATGGCTATCGCGATCAATACAAGAAGATCTGGGGCAAATAAACCTTAACGAGGGCGTATCGACCGATTCGCCCTCCCCTTCCCGCATCACCATCGATCCAGCTCCGGCGAGTTTTGGAAAAGAGAACCTATGATCATTCGTTATGCTTTGTTTGAAGGCGAAATCCATCCCGGCAGAGAAGAGGAATTCCGCGCCTTTGTCAGAGAGCGGCTCGTCCCGCTCTGGACGAAATTTCCGGGCGCCGAGGAAATACGTATCCTGGACGGGATGGAGCGCGACGAAGGCGCCCCGGTCTATGCAATGGCCCTGGCGATCCGTTATCCCGATATGGATGCGGTGAGCGCAGCGCTACGCTCCGATGTGCGCTTTGAAAGCCGTGAGGTCACCGGCGAGCTCCTGAAGCTCTTCACCGGCAAGGTGCATCACCACGTATTTCAGGCCAACGAATACCCGCCGACCGCTGCCTGACATCAAGGAATACTGGTGATCAAGCGGCCGGAAAAGCGCCTGCGGACAAGCGTCCCAGGCGCTTTTTCGTGTTTGGCTTCGGCAATCCGACGGATGCCCAATTCGGGCTTCCTGCGCTTTGGGACAATTTTCTATCAGCGGCGTCATTCTTAAACTAAATACTCTATTTATTTTGTAGATAATATCCATCCTGCCGTGCATCGTTCCTGCAGCCATTCTTTGCAGCCACACGGAACCGCAGCATCGCATGAGCAATCATTCCGAATTTCTCTGGTATATTCCGAACGACGTCAGACCCGGGCACCGCGGTGATTCCGCCGTCGACAACCACAACAGCCTCGAAACGCTGACCAGCCACGCGAAAGCGCTGGAAGAGCATGGCTGGAAGGGCGCGCTCATCGGCACCGGCTGGGGCCGGCCCGACACATTCACCGTCGCAGCCTCGCTTGCTGCGCGCACCACCACCTTCGAGCCGCTGATTGCGATCCGGCCGGGTTACTGGCGGCCGGCGAACTTCGCTTCCGCCGCGGCGACGCTCGACCACCTGACGGGCGGCCGGGTGCGGATCAACATCGTCTCGGGCAAGGACAATCTGGCCGCCTATGGCGACAGCGAAGGCGACCAGGCGCATCGCTATGCCAGAACCAAGGAATTCATGCGGCTGGTCCGCCGATTGTGGACAGAGGAAAATGTCACTTCGGCGGGGGATCATTTCCGTGTCGCCGAAGCCACCGTGGTACCGCGGATCGAGGTCCGCGGCGATCGCCGGCACCCTAAGTTCTATTTCGGCGGCGCCTCTGAAGCGGCCGAGCGGGTGGCGGCGACCGAGGCCGATGTTCAGCTTTTCTGGGGCGAACCGCTCGACGGCGTCCGGGAGCGGATCGGGCGGCTCAAGCAACTGAGCCGGGAACTCGACCGCGACCTTCCGCCGCTGGAATTCGGGCTGCGGATAACGACGCTGGTCCGGGACACGACGGACGAGGCCTGGGCCGACGCCGAGGCGAAAGTCGCCGAGATGGCGAAGAACAAAGGCGCCGGCTGGCACGATCACGAGCGTGGGCTCGCCGTCGGCCAGCAGCGGCTGCTCTCCCTTTACGAGCGCGGCGATGTACTTGACGATAATCTCTATACCGCGCCGGGCAAATTCGGCGGCGGCGGAGCCGGCACGACCTGGCTGGTCGGTTCAGCGGAAGACGTCGCCCGCTCGCTGCGCAAATACCAGGATCTCGGCATCACGCATTACGTGCTTTCGGATACGCCTTACCTCTCCGAGATCAAGCGCCAGGGCGATCGGCTTCTGCCGCTGCTGCGTGGCTGACGCCGCAGGGGGCAATGCCATGAGCATGGATGCCAGGTCGCTGCGGCGCATTGGCTGCGGCCGGAATTGTTGCTGACGTAGCGTCGGCGCCAAGCATCGTCCGCGCGCCTGCAGTGCATCCAAATGATTCGCAGTTTCCGTTCGTCGTTCCTCGGATCATTGTCCGAGTGCAAGGCGCCGAGAGGGTTGAGCGCCGGATTTACAACAGCAGATGTCGTAGGTTTCTGCAAAACAACTTGGCATACACTTCCCGCATGGCGTCCGTGTGCAAAATGCCCATAAAGTATACGAAAATAGCAACATACTGGCTCTCCGCCGGCTCCGTTTACACTCTCTAAAATATATTCCCCTAAATTTTTAGGATATCGGAACGACGTTCTCAGGATCGTCAGCTACGCCATGACGGCGGTCCAGGCATCCGAAAATTTTGCATGAAATCGAGGTTGTTCCTTCACGTGCGCTTTCGCGTCTCGGAGCACGGGCTTCGGCCGTTCCGGGTAGGCAGCGCGCATGCGAAGGGGCATGTCCGGCGCGACGAGCCGCGGCCGGGCGCATTCGGGGGTACGGACCGAGGCCGCGCACTTGAATGACATGTGTCGAGCGATCCTGGCGCCCCAGCCACTTTTGACAAACCTCGCCAACGATGGAGAGTGCCAATGAACAGCATTAAGAGTTTCGGGATCGCGGTGCGTCTCACCCTCGGCTTTAGCTTCCTGGTGCTGCTGATGGCCGGCCTGACCATCTATTCGGTCCTAGAGGTTGCGTTGATCAACAGCAATCTTGAAACAATCAACGACGTTAACAGCGTCAAGCAGCGGTTTGCCATCAATTATCGCGGCAGCGTGCACGATCGGGCGATCGCCATTCGCGACGTGACCCTGGTGACCTCGGCGGACGAACGCAAGGCGGCCGAGGCACTGATCGAAAAGCTGGCGGCCACCTATGCCGAGAATGAAAAGCGCATGGCCGACATGGTTGCATCGCCGGCCGGTGCGACGGACCAGGAAAAAGCCATTCTGAACCAGATTGCCGGCATCCAGGCGAAGACCAATCCACTGGTCGCGGAAATCATCGCGCTGCAGGAGAAGGGCGATGGCGACGCGGCCCGCAAGATCCTGCTCGAACAGGCCCGGCCTGCCTTCGTGGAGTGGCTCGGCGCCATCAATAAATTCATCGACTACCAGGAAGCGCTGAACAAATCGATCGGCGGCGAGGTTCGCAGTTCGGCAAGCGGCTTCAAGCCGATAGCGCTGACAGCGCTAGGCATCGCGGCTCTTCTTTCCGTCGTCGCTGCCGCCATCACATCTCGCACGATCGTCGGCCCGCTGGCAAAACTCCAGCTTTCGCTGAAGGCGATGGCGGAAGGCAATCTCGACGGCGATCGTCGTCTCGAGGCGCGGGGTGATGAGATCGGCAAGCTTGCGCGCGCCGTGGCCGGCTTGCGTGACGCTATTTCGGCGAAGGCCGAACGGGAAGCCGATGCGGAAAGCAAGCGAGCGGTCGCGGAACGGCATCGGCTGGAACAGGATGCCGATGAACGCCGCACCCTTGCCGAGCAGACAGACCAGGCTGTCAGCCAGCTCGGCACCGCGTTGCAGGCGCTGGCTGCTGGCGACCTCACGCAGCAGATCGGCATGCCGTTCATTCCGTCCCTGGAAAAGCTCAGGACCGATTTCAATTCCGCGATCGAAAAGCTGCGTGCTGCCATGCAGGAGGTTTCCCACAACGCCAGCGCCATCGCGGCCGGTGCCCAGGAAATCCGCTCCGCTTCAGACGATCTTGCCAAGCGGACCGAACAGCAGGCAGCCTCGGTCGAGGAAACAGCCGCTGCCCTGGAGGAAATCACGACCACGGTTGCCGACTCTAGCAACAGGGCTCAGGAAGCAGGCCAGCTCGTCCGCAAGACGAAGGACAATGCGGAACGCTCGGGCAGCGTCGTGCGCGACGCGGTCGACGCCATGGGCAAGATCGAATCGTCGGCCACCGAGATCGGCAGCATCATCGGCGTCATCGACGAGATCGCCTTCCAGACCAACCTGCTGGCGCTTAATGCCGGCGTTGAAGCCGCCCGCGCCGGTGAAGCCGGCAAGGGCTTTGCCGTCGTCGCCCAGGAAGTCCGCGAACTGGCGCAGCGCTCCGCCAAGGCGGCAAAGGAAATCAAGGAGCTGATCAACGCTTCGAACGGCCATGTCAAAAACGGAGTCGCCCTGGTTGGCGAAACCGGAAGGGCCCTGCAGGAGATTGCGGTACAGGTGCAGCAGGTCGATGGCAATGTCGGCGCCATTGTCGGCGCCTCGCAGGAGCAGGCGACCGGGCTGAAGGAAATCAATACCGCCGTCAACAGGATGGACCAAGGCACGCAACAGAACGCCGCCATGGTGGAGGAAGCCACAGCCGCCGCTCACAAACTCGCCAAGGAAGCCGACGCATTGTTTCAGCTTCTGGGCCAGTTCAACATTGGCGGAGCGGTGGCATCGAGGCGCATATCGCAGCCGGCTCCCGCGGCGCAGCATGCTCAGCCCGTGGCTTCGCCGGCCCGCCAGATGGTTGCCAGAGTGAGCAAGTCGTTCCAGGGGAATGCGACCCAGGGGAACGCAGCATTGGCCGGCGATTGGGAAGAGTTTTAATCACAAATCTCTCTTCAGCCTCCGCTGAAAAGATAAGCGACGAAGGGCAGCGTTTGCTGCCCTTCGTGTTTTTATCTTACGCCCGGGCCGGGACCTTGGCCGGAAGCAGGGCGTTGACCACGACCGCAACGGCGATGTTTGCCGCTAGCGCCAGCAGTCCGGTATAGACGGTAAAGGGTTCACCGCCGAGGCTGATCATATGCAGCGGCTTCCAGCCGGCATCCCAGACGAGGTAGGTGCCGCCGCAGAAGCCGACGAACCAGCCGGCAAGCAGCCCGGGCGCACGGAACCAGTTGGTGTAGAGGCCGAAGACCAGGGCCGGAAGCGTCTGCAGGATCCAGATACCGCCGAGCAGCTGCAGGTCGAGGGCAAACTGCGTCGGCAGGAAAATAATGACGAGAAGTGCCCCGACCTTCACCACAAGCGACGTCACCTTCGCGACCTTGGCTTCGCCCGCATCGCTGACCTTGGGGTCGACATAAGCTTTCCAGAAATTGCGGGTGAAGAGATTGGCCGCGCCGATGCTCATCACCGCCGCTGGCACCAGGGCGCCGATCGCGATCGCCGCAAAGGCGAAGCCGGAGAACCAGCCCGAAAACAGCGTCTTGAACAGGGTCGGAACGACATCATTGGCACTGTCGAGCTTCAGGTTTGCGGCATGGCCCATATAGCCGAGCAGCGCCAGAAGCCCGAGCAGCAGCGTATAGGCGGGCAGCATGATCGCATTCTTGCGAATCGTCTTGCCGCTGTTGGAGGCAAAGATGCCGGTCAGCGTATGCGGATACATGAAGGCCGCGAGTGCCGAACCGAAAGCGAGCGTGGCATAGGCGACATATTGATTGCTGCCGAGCAGCAGGTTGCCGGAACCCTTGGCCTGGAAGGCCGCGTCAGCCGATGCGAAGACATTGGCGTAGCCGCCGAGCTTCGACGGGATGAGCGCCACGGCTGCGATCACCACTATATAAATCATGATGTCCTTGACGAAGGCGATCAGAGCCGGGGCGCGCAGGCCCGCCGAATAGGTGTAGAGCGCCAGCACGATGAAGGCGATCGCCAGCGGCAGCTCGCCGTGCAGTCCGAGCGCCTTCAAGACCGCGGTCATGCCGACGAGCTGGAGGGCGATGTAAGGCATGGTGGCGATGACGCCCGTTGCGGCGACGGCGAGCTCGAGACCGCGCGATCCATACTGGCCGTGAACGACGTCGGCCGCCGTCACATAGCCGAAATCCTTGGCGCGTTTCCACAGGATCGGCATGACCATGAAGACGAAGGGATAGACGACGATCGTATAGGGCAGCGCGAAGAAACCGTAGGCGCCGACGGTATAGACAAGCGCCGGGACGGCGATGACCGTATAGGCGGTATAGAAGTCGCCGCCGACGAGGAACCAGGTGATCCAGGTGCCGAAGTTGCGGCCGCCGAGACCCCATTCATCGATATGGGCGAGCGTCGCGGGCTTACGCCAGCGGCTGGCGACGAAGCCCATGACGGTGACAAGGGCGAAGAAGAAGATGAAGACGGCGAGCGCCGTGCCGTTGATGTCAGTCGTCATGGCGAACGCTCCGATAGGCGATCCAGGTCAGCGTCGCGGTGATCGGCACCCAGAGAAGCTGATACCAGTAGAAGAAGGGGAAGCCGAAAAGCGACGGCTCGCGAAAATTGTAGAACGGCGGCCAGAGCAGACCTATGTACGGAATGATCAGCAGCCATAGCGCTGCCTTGCTACGTGGTTTTTCCATGTCGGAGTACCTTTCAGGCGCCGCGGTCGGCGGTCGCCATGTTCCAGTTGTCGGCGTGGAAGGCAGGTTTGTCAGCCGGCGGCGGCGGCAGGCCCGGTTCGGGTCGCTCGAGCTTTTCCGGCGGATCGGAAGCAGATGTAACGCATGTGAATTCCTCCCAACGGCTTGGCGTTTGGCCAGCCGCGAATGGAGTCCTAGGGCGTCGGTTTTATCCTCACAAGATGGGCGCAGAGCCGAAATACCGGGCTCTACCCAGAAGTGGGTAGGCGCGAATTCGCGTCGATTTTCGAGGCTATGCCATGATCGAGCGCGTAGCGGATGAGGCCTGCGGTGGTGGCGATGCCAAGTTTCTTCTTGAGGTTCTTGCGATGGGTTTCCGCCGTGGCAGAGCTAATCCCGAGCACGTCGGCGATCTCGCGGTTGCTCCGGCCGGCAACGATCAGCCCGAGGATATCGCGTTCGCGCGGCGTCAAGGGATCGCTGCCCTCCTCCGCCCGTTCGCCCATCAGCACGTCGAAGACGCCGGAGGAGAAATAGGTGCCGCCATCCGCGACGGTTTCGATCGCCGCGACGATCTCCTCCGTGGAGACGTCCTTCAGAACATAACCGGCGGCGCCGCGCATGACCGAAGAGGAGATATACTCGCGGCTGTCATGCATGGAGAGCATCACGACGCGGGTCTCAGGAAGTTCGATCCTGAACAGTTCGATCGCATCGATGCCGCTGAGCTTCGGCATGTTGATGTCCATCAGCACCACCTGCGGCTGGATCTGCCGGGCGATATCGAGCCCGGTCTGTGCGAGCCCGGCGGTGCCGGCGACCTCGATATGGTCGAATGTTTCGAGCACGGCTTTCAGCCCGTCCAGCACCAGCGGATGGTTGTCGATCAGCAGCACCCTGATTTTCGGGCGTCCCGTCATGCGGCTTCCGCCTGCTTGCCGGCGGCAAGATTGGCCGATCTCGGCATCATCGCCGTCAGCGTCGTGCCGGCCTCGCTGCTGTTGATGAGCAGTAGGCCCCGGAAGTGCGCCATCCGCTCCTGCATGTTGCGCAGGCCGAGGCCCGAGCCGCCGGATGCGCCATCCTTAGCGCCATCGAAGCCGGTGCCGTTGTCGGAGATGGTCATGCGGGCGCGGCCGCCGTCATTCCAGAGCTTGACCGAAAGCTTCGAGGCGCCCGAATGCCGTTCGGCATTGTTGAAGGCTTCCTGGGCGACGCGATAAAGGGCGGTGCTGGCTTCCGCCTTCAGCATGCCGGCAAAGCCTGAGGCGTCGATCGTCGTCTCGATCCCCGTCCGTTCGGCAAAGTGATGACACAGTGCCTCCAGCGCCGCCGTCAGGCCGAGATCGTCGAGCACGCGCGGGCGCAGATCATGCGAGAGCAGCCGGATTTCCTTAATGGCGCCGTTCAGCGCCTCGACGCCGCGCTCGATAGTCAGCGCCGCCTCGTCGACATTGGTCCTGACCTTGCGGCCGGCGAGATCCATCGCGTAACGCACACCGAGAAGGGTCTGGGAGATGCCGTCATGCAGCTCGCGCGCCAGCCGGGTGCGCTCCTCTTCCTGGGTGTCGATGACCCGCTGCGTCAACTCCTTAAGCCGGCTGTCGGCCATGCGGCGCTCATGAAAGGTCAGCAGCATGCAGGTGGTGAACACGACCAGCACCGCGGGCACGGCGATCAGCGCCACGATGACGAAAGTCCGTCTAATATTGGCGCGCATCACCTTGTTGGCGGCCGCACTCTGGGCGAAGACGTCGTCCAGATAAACGCCGGTTCCCACCACCCAGTGCCATTTGTCGAGACTGACGACAAAGGAGAGCTTGTCGGCGATCTGTCCGGTCGAAGGTTTCTGCCATTTGTATTGGTGCAGGCCGCCGCCCGCCTTTGCCGTGGCGATCAGCTCGGCAATTACCTTGTCGCCATCGGGGTCGGTAAGGTCGAGCCAGTTTTGCCCATGCCGGAAGCTCTGGCGCGGATGGACGATATTGTTGCCGTCATAGTCATAGACGAAGAAATACCCGTCCTTGCCGTAGTCGAGCGAAGTCAGGATTGCCGCGACCTGCCGCTTGGCGGCTTCGTCGTCGGCCCCGGCCTTGTCGTAGATCGTCTGGATGGCGGAGAGGGCAAGATTGGTCAGATTGAGGATCTCGGCTTCCTTGGTCTTCAGCATGTTCTGCTCGAACGTATCGATGCTGTTCTTGGCGAGGTTTGCCGATTGCCAGGTGATGAAGGCCGTGATCGCAAGGATCGAGATGACGAGCGGGACGATCGCCAATGCGATGATCTGGTGTCGTAACGTCAAGGATCGTCCCTCCCGAAATTTGCGCCCGGAATTATGCCCTTTGCCGAAGGCGAGTCCAGCGGCTTCCGGAGCTATTCGAGCGGCACGAACAGGCCGAGCTTGACGTCGCGCAGCACGACATTGGTGTGCATGCGGCGGATCTGCGGATTGTCAGCCATGATCAGGGCGGCGATGTCGTCATAATGCTCGACGTCTCGGGCGGTAACGATCGCGATCAGGTCGACTGCGCCGGTAACGTAATAGACCTGCTGGATATGATCCTGCTTCTCCGCCCAGACGCGGAACTTCGCCAACGCGTCGTAATTGTCCCGCTCGATCTCCATGCCGACGATGAACACCATCGCTGTTCCTGTCGCCTTCCGATCGACGACCGCGACCTCGGCCTTGATGATCCCCTCTTCGCGCAGCCGTTTCAATCGCCGTTGCACTGCCGAGACCGACAGTCCGATCCGTTCGGCGATCGTTTCGGCTTTCAGCTGGCAGTCGCGCTGAATGATATCGAGAATGTCACGGTCAAAACGATCCAGCTGTTCCATTGTCCAGTCCAATTCCAGTTATGGCATTTCATAGTTTCTGCCGCATTCGATGCGTGAGGAAGGTTATTTTGCACAAAATATGCAAAATAGGTGATAATTGCGCGAAAAAACCGCGTTCCTTTATCATTATCCTTTGCAAACTCAGTTCAGCCGGACCTATGTATGTCGGATCAGCCCTTTCCTGCTCTTCGCGTCGAAGATCTCCATAAAAGCTTCGGCTCGCAACAGGTTCTCAAGGGTATCTCGATGGAGGCCCACAAGTCCGACGTGATTTCGATCATCGGCTCGTCGGGCTCCGGCAAGAGCACCTTCCTTCGATGCATCAATTTCCTGGAAACGCCGGATCGCGGCCGCATTGCCGTCAACGGCGAGGACGTCGCGCTGAAAGCCGGTCGCGGCGGGCGGTTGCAGCCGCACAGCTGGCGGCAGATCGAGCGGCTGCGGACCGGGCTCGGCATGGTCTTTCAGAGCTTCAATCTCTGGGCTCATCGCACCGTGCTGGAAAATGTCATCGAGGCGCCGGTGCATGTCATGGGCATTTCCAAGCGCGAGGCGATCGAAAAGGCGGAAGCCCTGCTCCACAAGGTCGGGCTGTTCGACAAGCGCGACGCCTATCCCGCTTTTCTCTCCGGCGGCCAGCAGCAGCGCGCGGCGATTGCGCGGGCACTCTGCATCGACCCCGCCGTCATGCTGTTCGACGAGCCGACATCGGCGCTCGATCCGGAGCTGGTCGGCGAGGTCCTCAAGGTCATTCGCGATCTCGCCGAGGAAGGCCGGACCATGCTGATCGTCACGCATGAAATGCGCTTCGCCCGCGATGTCTCGAGCCGCGTTCTCTTCCTGCATCAGGGGCGGATCGAGGAGGAAGGGCCGCCGGAACAGGTTTTCGGGACGCCGGTCAGCGCCCGCTGCCGGGAGTTCACCCGTCTCAGCGCCCATTGATCCACACCAGCCATCATCGACAACACACGAACCAGGAGAATCCTGCGAATGAAACTGCTCCCCACGCTTTTTGCCGGCGCGGCACTTGCCCTTTCCGCCGTCGCCGCCCAGGCCGAAGTCCGCTTCGGCGTCATGAACGAATCCTATCCGCCCTTCTTCGCCAAGGACGCCTCGGGCGAATGGCACGGATGGGAAATCGACCTGATGAACGCCGTCTGCGCAGAGATGAAGGAGAAATGCTCGATCGTCGACATTTCCTGGGATGGTCTCATTCCGGCTCTTGAGAGCAAGAAATTCGACGTGATCTGGTCGTCGATGTCGAACACGGCGGAACGCTCGAAGGTGATCGACTTCACCGACAAATATTATAACACGCCGAGCACCCTGATCGGTCCCAAGGACCAGAAGCCGGGCGCCACCGCTGAAGATGTGAAGGGCAAGACCATCGGCATTCAGGTGTCGACGATCCAGTCTGAATATTACAAGAAGTATTTTGCCGGCGCTGCCGACGAAAAGACCTACCAGACGCTCGACGAGGCCTTCCAGGATCTGGCCTCCGGCCGTATCGACTACGTCTTCGGCGATTCCCTGGCGCTCGACGCTTTCCTGAAAAGCGACGGCGGCAAGGATTGCTGCGCCAAGATGGGCGATGTCGCCGACGACAAGGAAATTCTCGGAGCCGGCGTTTCGGGCGGTCTGCGCAAGGAAGATACGGAGCTGAAAGCCAAGCTGAATGCGGCGATCGCTGCGGTTCGCGCCAACGGCCAGTATGACGCGATCACCAAGAAATATTTCGACTTCGACATCTACGGCGCGAAGTAAGCAATCCCGACGATGGCGACCGCGCAACAAGGCATTCTGGACCTGCTGTCTCCCTATCCTCCGGGATGGGGCGGCGTTCTCTTGACAGGTGCAGTCTCCACGGTCGCCATCTCGGCCTGCGCCTTTGCGGTCGGCCTGTTGCTCGGCACGGGCGGCGCGCTTGGAAAGCTCTCTGGCAATCGCGCGCTCCGCCTGTTGCTCGATCTCTACACCACTGTCATCCGTGCCGTTCCCGAGCTGATCCTGATCGTCGGCCTCTATTATGCCGGCACCGACGGCCTCAACCGGCTGCTGGCGGCATTGCAGCTGCCGCCGGTCAATGTCAACGGCTTCGTCGCCGCTGTCGCCGTGCTCGGCTTCGTGCAAGGCGCCTATATGACCGAGGTGCTGCGCGGCGCGATCCTTGCCATTCCCGCCGGCCAGATCGAAGCGGCCAAGGCCTTCGGCATGGGACCGATGCTGCGTTTCCGCCGTGTCCTGCTGCCGGCGCTTTTGCCGAACGCGCTGCCGGGCCTTGCCAATCTGTGGATGTCGGTTACCAAGGACAGCGCGCTGGTGGCGGTCGTCGGCTACCAGGAACTGGCGCTCGCCACCCGCCTCGCCGGGGCGAGCACCAAACATTATTTCGTCTTTTTCCTGGCTTCCGCCCTTCTCTATCTCGCCATCACGCTCGCTTCCAACGTCGTCTTCAAACTGATCGAAGGGCGGGTGCGGCGGGGACAGCCGCGTCTTGCCTGAAGAAAGCGCCTCATGAGTTTCGCCTGGATCTTTTCCTATTGGCCGCTTCTTCTGACCGGCGCCTGGCAGACCGTGGCGCTGCTTGTCATATCGGTGGTGTTCGGTTTCGTCCTCGCCATTGGCCTTGCCTTCGCGCAGGTCAGCGGCGGCAGGCTGACGCGGCTTCTCGCTCGCGGCTACTGCACTTTCTTCCGCGGCACACCGCTGCTGATCCAGCTTTGGCTCCTCTATTACGGCGTCGGCTCGCTGCTGCCCATGATCCCCGGCATCCGCCAGAGCCTGTTCTGGCCGATCCTGCGCGAGGGCTTTTTCTTCGCCTCCGTCAGTTTCACGCTGAACTACGCGGCCTATGAGGCCGAGGTGCTGCGCGGTGCGCTGCTTGCGGTTCCCAAGGGCGAGCTCGAAGCCGGCCGGGCTTTTGGCCTCTCGCCGTGGAAGCTGACCCGCCGCATCTGGCTGCCGCGCGCTATTCGCATCGCCCTGCCGACCATTGCCGGCGAGATCGTCATGCAGCTGAAGGCGACGCCGCTCGCCTTCACGGTAACGGTGATGGATCTCTATGCCGTCGCCAACAAGGTTCGCCAGGACACGCTGCTCGTCTACGAACCGCTGATCGTCGTCACCCTCTTCTATCTCGCCCTGACCGCCGTGATCGCCCGCGTCTTTCGAGGTCTCGAAGCGCAGGTGCCGGTTCGCCGTTAGGCCGGCGGAAGCTCGCCGCATTGTTTTGAAAAGCCCGCGCCGGTGACGGCGCGACAGCCTGAATGGAGACTACCTCATGAGCACAACGCGCATTCTCGATGGCGGCATGAGCCGCGAGCTTCTGCGGCTGGGCGCCGAACTGAAGCAGCCGGAATGGTCGGCGCTGGCGCTGATGAATTCGCCTGAGATCGTGCGAGAGGTGCACCAGGAATTCATCGCCGCCGGCTCTGAGATCATCACGACGAACAGCTATGCGCTCGTGCCCTTTCATATCGGCGAAGACCGCTTTCAACAGGAGGGGCCGGCGCTGATCCGCCTCGCAGGTCGCCTTGCGCGTGAGGCTGCCGATGCCGTGACCGACAAGAAGGTGCTGGTTGCCGGCTCGCTGCCGCCGATCTTCGGCTCCTACGAGCCGCAGAATTTCCAGCCTTCCCGGGTGCAGGACTATCTCAAGGTGCTGGTCGAAAACCTCGCTCCCTTCGTCGACCTATGGCTCGGCGAGACATTGAGCCTGATTGCCGAGGGTGAGGCTGTCCGCGAGGCGGTGGCGGCATCGGGCAAGCCGTTCTGGATTTCCTTCACATTGGCGGATGACGAGGCAGATATCGCGAGCGGCGAAGCGAAACTTCGCTCCGGCGAAAGCGTCGAGGACGCGGCGTCCTGGACGGTTTCCTCGGGTGCGGCGGCTTTCCTGTTCAATTGCAGCAAACCGGAGGTCATGCAGGGCGCGGTCGAGACGGCGGCACGCCTGTTCCGGGAGAGGAATGCTCGCATCGAAATCGGCGTCTATGCCAATGCCTTCGAAGGCGAAACCGGCGAGGCAGCCGCCAATGAAGGCCTGCACGATACCCGCGACGACCTGAACGGTGACGCCTATTCGCGCTTTGCCTGCTCCTGGGCCGAAGCGGGTGCCACGATCATCGGCGGCTGCTGCGGCATCGGCACGGCCCATATCCATCGCCTGAGGAAGACGCTCTCAGGCTGACGCGGCAGGCCGGCAACGGGCCGGCTTCACCATGTGCCGATCACTCTACGCCGGCCTCTATTTCCAGCACGTAAGCTTCTGTTTCCTCTGATGAAGAGCCCATCGATAAATAACTTGATTTAGTTGATCAACTTTAATAACTCGATCTCCTATTTTAACTGATGGAAGGTCGTTATGAATTCTAGATCCGTGGCCGGCTGGCTGGCTGCCTCGCTTGTTTCTGTTTCCGCTGTTTTCTTCGCACCGTCCGCCATGGCGGAACAGAAGACGATCACCGATGTGATCGGCCGCGAGGTGAAGGTCGATCTTCCGGCCAAGCGCGTGGTCCTCGGTTTCTATTTCGAGGATTACATGGCCGTCGGCGGCGAGAAGGCTTACGACTCGGTCGTCGGGATTTCCCGCGAAGCCTGGGAGGGTTGGGTTCCGGCGAACTGGAAGATGCATCTTGCCCACCGCGCTTCGATCGGTGACATCGCCGATGTCGGCGAAGTAGAAGCGCAGACCTTTTCCATCGAGAAGGTGTTGAGCCTCAATCCCGACCTCGTCATCCTCGCGGACTGGCAGTACCAGGCGCTCGGCCAGGACGCCCATCGCTTGGAAGAGCACGGGATTCCGGTTGTCGTCGTCGATTACAACGCCCAGACGGTCGAGCGCCATGTCGCTTCGACGCTGCTTTTCGGGCAACTGACCGGCCAGGATGCGCGCGGCAAGGAGATCGCCGATTTCTACGCCGGCGCCCTGAAGGACGTCGCCGACCGCATCGCCGCATCGGGCAAGCCGAAGCCGAAGGTCTATGTCGAATTCGGCAACAAGGGACCGGCGGAATATTCCTTCACCTACGGCAAGAACATGTGGGGCGCCATGTCCACCGCGGCCGGCGGTGACAATATCGCTGCGCCCTTCGTGGAGTGGTGGGGTCCGATCAATCCGGAGCAGGTCCTGGCGTCCAAGCCCGATGCCATCTTCATCTCCGGCCGTGAGAACAACAAGAGCGAGACAGCCCTGCCGATGGGCCAGGGCGTGAAGGCCGACGAGGCCCGCGAAAAGCTCAAGGCGTTCGAAACCCGCCAGGGCTGGAGCGAATTGCCGGCCGTCAAGGACGGCCATCTCTTCGGCGTCTATCAGGGCGCGTCCCGCACGCTCTCGGATTTCGCCATGGTGCAGTACATCGCCAAGCAGCTCTATCCCGAGCAGTTCAAGGACGTCGATCCCGTCGCCGACTACCTCGGCTACTACAAGAAGTACCTGCCGGTGGTTCCGGAAGGCACCTTCGCCATCGCCGTCAAAGGTTGATCCCGATCCGTCTACCTTCTGCGGGCGCCATAGCCATGGCGCTCGTTTCCCGTCGAGACAGGGTTTCCCATGACTGTAACCGGCAGCAATGCCGAAGCGATCGGCGCGCACAGGCTGCGTGAGCGCAGGCGCTGGCGCAACCTTCTGATTTTCGTGCTCCTGATGGCGGTATGCCTCGTTCTGGATATTGCGACGGGTCCGTCGCTGCTGTCGCCGGCCGAAGTGGTGCGCTCGCTGACAGGGCTCGGTGAGCGGGCGGCCATGACGGACGCCATCGTTCGCGGCTTGCGCCTGCCGATGGCGCTGATGGCGCTGGCCGTCGGTGCGGCGCTGGGGGCCGGAGGCGCGCAGATGCAGACGCTTCTGAACAACCCGATGGCGAGCCCTTACACGCTCGGCATGGCGGCGGCTGCAGGGTTCGGCGCAGCACTCGTCCTGGCGCTCGGCGGCTTCGGCCTCGAGGCGATGATCGCCGTGCCGCTCGGCGCTTTCGTCTTCTCCATGCTGGCGGCGCTCTTTCTCTTCACGCTCGCTTCGATGCGCCGCATGACGGCCGAAACCATCATTCTCGGCGGCATCGCCCTTCTGTTTCTGTTCCAGTCGCTTCTATCGCTCATCCAGTTCCTCTCCTCGCCGGAGCTGTCGCAGCAGATATTGTTCTGGCTGTTCGGCAGCCTGACGAAAGCGACCTGGCCGACGCTTGGCCTGACCGCGGCGGTGACGTTCATCTGTTGCACCATGCTGATGGCGGATTCCTGGAAGCTGGCGGCCTTGCGCATGGGCGAGATGCGGGCCGCGAGTCTCGGCGTCAACGTCCGGCTGCTTCGTATGAAGGTCCTCGTCATCGTTGCGGTCATGACCGCGACCGCGACCAGCTTCGTCGGCGTGATCGGCTTCATCGGCCTCGTCGCACCGCACATCGCCCGCATGACGGTCGGCGAGGATCAGCGCTTCTTCTTGCCGATGTCTGTCGTCAGCGGCGCGCTGATGCTGTCGGCGGCCTCGGTCGTCTCGAAGTCGATCATTCCGGGCGCGCTCTTTCCCGTCGGCATCGTCACCGCAATCGTCGGCGTACCGTTCCTGCTGTGGCTGATCTTTTCGCCGAGGAAAGCAGGCGCATGATCCGCCTCGAAAACATCGCCATCGAGCGCGGCGGGCAGAGGATCGTTTCCGGTATCGACACCTGTCTGGAAGCTGGAAAGATCCATGCTGTCATCGGTCCGAACGGCACCGGCAAGACCACGCTTCTGCGCGCCCTCTTCGGCGACCTGCCGCTTGCCGATGGCAGATTCACGCTCGGCCGCGAAAGCCTTTCCGCCGGGCGGACGAGCGCACGGGCGATGAAAACGTGGCGTGAGAGCTTCGCCTATATGCCGCAGGACACCGCCACGGACATCGCGCTCACCGTTCTCGAAGTCGTGGTTCTCGGCCGGCTGGGCCGGCTCTCGCTGCACATCGATGACGAGACGCTCGACATGGCGATGACGCGGCTTTCACAGACCGGCATCGACCATCTCGCCGGCCGCGACATCGCGTCGCTGAGCGGCGGACAAAGGCAGATGGCGCTGTTTGCCCAGGTGCTGATGCGCGAGCCGAAAGTCATGCTGCTGGACGAGCCGGTCAGCGCGCTTGATCTGAAGCATCAGCTTGCCCTGCTCGATCTGGTGCGCCGCGAAACGCGCGCCAATGGCTGGGTTACGATGGTGGTGCTGCACGATCTCAATCTGGCCTGCCAATATGCCGACAATTTGCTGGTGATCGCGAACGGCACGATGAAAGCGAGTGGCCATCCGCAATCGATCGTCACGCCGTCGCTCATCGCGCAGACCTATGGCGTAGAGGTCGAGATATTGCGCGATCGGCGCGGCCAGCCCGTCATTCAGCCGCTGATCGCCGAAAACGCCTGAGGGTGATGCTGACGACCAACGCGGCAGTTCATTTTGCCGTTTTCTGAAGTTCGAGCAGAAGTTCGATAAGCTTCGGCGTGATTACCCTGATTTCTGAAAGATGGACGGCGCAAGCCTCATCAGAAGCTCATCCGCCTTCTCAGTCATGACGAGTCGCCTTCATCGCCGACCTGATGCTGTCGACGGACAAATAGCCGTATCCCGATCGTCGATCCGGCATCGAGCAGGCGATGGGCAGCCTGATTGCTGCAACCGCAATTGCTCACGATCTCAGCCTTGCGACGCGCAACACCAGAGATTTCGAAGGCTTTGGGATCGATCTCGTCGACCCCTGGACCGTGTAGTCCTGGAAGCTGCCGACAGCTTTCAATGCAGCCCGAACAAGTTCAGTAGCTCCTCGCGGTGGCGGACGAATTCCGGCGCGCTGCGGTCGCGCGGACGCGGCAGATCGATGTCGATCAGGCGCGGCTCGCCTCCTTTCTCCCGCGGCAGGATCAGGATCCGGTCGGCGAGATAGATCGCCTCCTCGAGATCGTGCGTGACGAGAATGGTCGTCACATCCTCATCACGCCAGATCCGGGCGAGCTCCTGCTGCATACCGATCTTGGTCATCGCGTCGAGCGCGCCGAGAGGTTCGTCGAGCAGCAAAATCTCAGGCTGGACGGCAAGCGCCCGGGCGATGCCGACGCGCTGCGCCATGCCGCCAGACAGTTGCCTTGGATAGGCCGCCTCGAATTGCTGCAGGCCGACGAGCTTGACGTAGTGACGCGCACGCGCCCTCGCCTGCTCGCGGGTGAGCCCTCTCGTTTCCAGCCCGAAGGCGACGTTGCCGAGGACGTCAAGCCAGGGAAGAAGGCGCGGCTCCTGGAAGATGACGGCGCGTTCCGCGCCGACGCCGCGGATTGCCTTGCCGTCGACGAGCACCTCCCCGGTATCGGACTCTTCGAGACCGGCTAGCACCCTGAGCAGCGTCGTCTTGCCCGAGCCGCTGGCACCGACGATGGCGAGGCTTTCGCCGGAGCGGATGTGGAGGTTGATATCTTTCAGAACCTGCAGATGGCTGCCGTTCAGCTTGTAGGATTTGGAGAGGTGACGGATCGTCACCTCTCCGCGGCGAATGTCCTGGGCGAGGCTCATTGCAGTTCCTCAGTTGCTTGCCGGCTTCGTATCGGCCGTATAGATGATGTTCTTGGCAACCAGCTGACCTTGCTTCAGCTTGCCTTCACGAACCAGGACGTCGATCCAGAACTGGATGTCGCGCTCGACAGGCAGGCCGCCGGCGCGCACGCCGTAGCCGCGGAAATACTGCGCGATGTCAGGGTTCTCGCCACGCTCGCTGAGCGCCTTTGCCAGGATCTTCTTGGTTTCCTCGGGATGTTCGCGGGCATAATCGAGGGCACGAGCCGATTGCTCGACGAAGATCTTCGCCGCCTCGGGATGCTGCTGAATGAAATCGCGGCGCAGGACTACGAAGCCACCGGCGATGTCGCCGAGCACGTCGGTATCGTCGAAGACCGCACGCAGGCCACCATTCTTCAGCGCCGCACCCTCGAAGGTCGTCTGCCAATAGCCGAAGGCGGTGATATCGATCTGCTTGGAGCGCAGCACTTGCTCGAGCTGCGGCCCGGGAACGACGACCTGATTGGCGGAGTCGCTCGGCAGGCCGACGGAATGCAGGGCTTCACGGATGGTGTAATCGAGATGGGCGCCGAGCGTGTTGACGGCGATGCTCTTGCCCACAATGTCCTTGATGCTTTTGATCGGGCTGTCTTCCAGCACGTAGAAGGTGGATTGCACTTCGTCATTGATGCCGTTCGATGGATAGGCGGCGACGAAATCATTGCCGCCGATGATCGAATTCAGGACGGCGGAGGTGGCGGCGCTGCCGATCTCGACGTCACCGGATGCAAGAGCGATGAGAGAGGCCGGGCCGCCATGGGCATAGCCGACGTTCTGAAACGTAATGCCCGTGTCTTTGAAATAGCCGAGCGCGTCGGCGAGTTCATGGGCGGCAAGGCCGCCCTGGCTCGCGAGATAGCGCAGCTTCACGGTATCGGTGGCGGCGGCTGGCGTGGCAAGTCCGAGAGCGATCACGGCCGGCAGCAGCAGGTTGCGGGGATGGAAAGTCATGACGTGTCCTTTCGGAAGAGAAAAGTCGGTTGAAGCGGTCAGGCGCGCGGCTGAGACCAGCGGCAGAGGCGGCGCTGCAGGAGAACGAGCAAGGCATTGGCGACTAGCCCGAGGAAGGCAAGCAGCAGGATCGCCGCAAACATCAGCGGGATCTGGAAATTATACTGGGCGTTCATCACCTGGAAGCCGATGCCCTTGTTGGCGCCGATCATCTCGGCGGCGATCAGCAACAGCAGCGCCGTGGTCGCCGAGAGGCGCAGACCGACGAAGATCGCTGGAATGGAGGCCGGCAGGATGACGCGACGGAAGACAGTTGCCGATCCGGCGCCGTAGGTTCGCGCCATCTCGATGAGCTTTTGGTCCACTTCCTTGACGCCGCCGATCGTGGATAGCAGCACCGGAAACAACGTCGCCCAGAAGATCACGAAGATCTTCGACGTTTCGCCGAGGCCGAGCAGCAGGATGAACACCGGGTAGAGCGCCAGCGCCGAGGTCTGGCGGAAGAGCTGCAGGATCGGATCGAGTGCCTGTTCGATTGCGCGGAACTGCCCCATGAACAGACCGAGCGGAATGCCGATCGCGACGGCGAAGGCGAAGGCGGTGCCGGATCGCTGCAGGCTGATGGCGATGTCATCGAGCAGCGCGCCGCTGGCAAGGTTGGTCCAAAGAGCCGACAGGATCACGTTCAGGGGCGGGAAGACGGCGGGATTGACCCAGCCCCTGGTGCTCGACACCTGCCAGAGCACCAGAAAAGCGATGAGCAGGCCGTAGCGCGGCAAAAGCGATGCGAGCACACCGCGCACATGCGACGCGAAAGTGGGCATATTGCTTTCGCCGCTCTTCAGGCGGCTGAAACTTCTGGGGAGAACCTGATTGATTTCATAGGCCATGGATCGCTCCTCACTCTGCTGCCTGGAGAGCTGCACGTCCGGCAGCCCATCGAGTGACGGGGAAAGGCAGGCCGAGATTTTCCCGGAGCGTCTTGCCCTCATAGGCGGTGCGGAACAGGCCGCGGCGCTGCAATTCCGGGATGACGAGATCGACGAAGTCATCGAGGGCGGTCGGCAGCCAGGGCGGCAGAATGTTGAAGCCGTCGGCGGCTTCGTTCTCGAACCATTGCTGCAGTGTGTTGGCGATCTGTTCGGCCGTGCCGACGATGGTGTAGTGACCGCGGGCCGATGCAATCCACTGATAGAGCTGGCGGATGGTGAAGTTGTTTTCGTCGGCGATCTGGCGGATCAGGGCCTGACGGCTCTTCATGCCCTCGGTCGGCGGCGCCGGCGGCAGCGGTCCATCGAGGTCGTAGCCGTGCAGGTCCAGCGTGCCGCCGGTCAGGCCGTTGAGGAGGCCGATCCCGTCCTCTTCGACGATGAGCGACGTCAGACGGTCGTATTTCTCCCGAGCCTCCGCTTCGGTTTTCCCGACGAAGGCGGAAACGCCGGGCATGACCAGGATGTGATCGGGGTTGCGGCCGAGGCCGCGGGCACGTGCCTTGATATCGCGGTAGAATTCCTGGGCGGTTTCGATGTGCTGATGGGCGGTGAAGATCACCTCGGCCGTTGCTGCGGCGAGCCCGCGCCCGTCTTCGGACTGCCCGGCCTGCACGATGACGGGATGGCCCTGCGGTGAGCGCGACACATTGAGCGGGCCGCGCACGCTGAAATGTTCGCCGCGATGGTCGGTGTCGTGCAGCTTCGCCGGGTCGAAGAACACGCCGGTCTCTTTGTCGCGGATGAAGGCGTCGTCCTCGAAGCTTTCCCAGAGTTTGCGGACGACGTCGACGTGCTCGGCGGCGCGGCGATAGCGCTCGGCATGCGGAAGCTGGGTATCGCGGTTGAAATTCTGCGCCGTCGGATCGCCTGTCGTGGTGACGACGTTCCAGCCGGCGCGGCCGTCCGAAATCAGGTCGAGCGAAGCGAATTTGCGGGCGGTGGTATAAGGCTCCTCGTAGGTGGTTGAGGACGTCGCGATAAAGCCGAGATGGGTGGTCAGAGGCGCGAGCGCGGAGAATAATGTGACGGGTTCAAAGCCCGCCACGCGGGCGTTGCCGCCTTCACGCGCGCCGCCGAAACCGACAGCCAGGTTGTCGGCCAGGAAATAGGCGTCGAAGAGGCCGCGTTCGGCTGTCAGAGCGAGTTTTTTGTGAAATTCGAAACTAGTGGCGCCATCGGCCGGCTGGTCGGGGTGGCGCCAGGATGCAACATGCTGTCCGCCACCAGGAAGAAATGCCCCAAGCCTGATTTTCCGTGTCATTTCGCGCCCTCTCCGTTTGCCGCCAACGGCTCCGTCGTTTCGGGGCCGAGGTCAGTTTGGCTGTCAGGACCTTAGAGTACGTTCTCCATAGATTTTATAGAGAAACTTCATTTCCAAATTGCGGGAGAAGAGTGAATAGTTTTGCGGGATCGGTCTGAATCTGGAAATCGGAGATCGGCGCCGTCCGCAAGATGGCGTCTTGCGCCCGGTCGCTGCGGGCTGCGTCAGGCGGGTGCAGCGGCGCTCTAGCGGCTGCCGCTGAACGCTGCGGACGCACCGGCTTGTCGACGGATGTCCGTGCTGGCAGAGATACCTTGATATAATAAGGCGTCAGTTCCGTCGTGGCCGCGCCGGGGCATGCTCCAGGCCGGCGGCGGCCTTCTTCAGGCAGTCAAGATAGCGGTCCCGGTTGGCGATGCCGTCGTCGCGAGGCGTGACGAGGCAGAGCGTTGCGGCGGCATGGCCTTCCTCGCCGCGCACCGGCACGGCAAAACAATGGGTGAAACTGTCGACGATGCTGTTGAAGGTGAAGAGACCTTCACGCTCGGCCTGGCGCACCTCGGCGATGAAGGTCTGCGGCTCGAGCCATTCGCCGCCCGGCAGGCGGAAATCCTGCGGCGGAATGAAGTTGAGGATGTCCTGATCCGAAAGATGCGCGACCAGCAGGCGGCCCGACGCAGTCCACGGGATCGGCACCGATTGACCAATATCGGTCGAGATGCGGAAGGGCCGCGCGCCCTCGCGCATGCGCACGACCGTATATTTGTTCCCGTCAAGCATGCAGAACTGCGCCGTCTCCCGCGTCTCGTCGGCAAGTTGTTCCAGCGCCGCCTCGCATTCGCGGGTAAAATCGAAATGGTTCTCATAGGCGGCGCCGAGGAAATAAAGCTTGCGGCCGAGATAGACGCGGCCCTCCCCGCCGGTGAATTCGAGGATGCCATTGCTCAGCAGCAGGTTGACGAGTTCGTAGACCGATGAGCGCGGCGCGCCGATCTGCGCGGCGATTTCATTCGGCTTCAAGGCCTGCCGTTTCTGGCGCAGGAAGTCGAGGATCTCGAAGGCGCGGTCGAGCCCTCGGGCGCGCTTGCCGGCTGCTTCGTCCTGAACTGCATCCATCGCTGTCAATCCCGTTCTTCTTGGGCCCTGTTGTTGTCGGGCTCTGTTCTTGTCCGGCGAAGCTTTTCAAGCCGTCGGCCGCATCTGTCAATCGATGCAGTCATGCTTCGCGAATGAAATCTTCCCACCCCCTCTTGCGGGGTAAAAAAATCGGCATAAGATCGGCTCGTCCGGTATAAAGATCATATGTACAATATAGCGGACAAAAACAAATGGCAAGCCGCCAGCGCTGCCGCAAAAAGGGGATCGACATGAAGAATTTTGAAGAAAGCATTTCCGTTTCACTGCGCCGCCGCCTTCTCGCCGGCGCTGCCGCCGCAGCCACCTTGCTTGCCTTTTCGGCCGGCACGGCATCGGCCGCCGCGAATTGCATCAAGGGAGACAGGAAGGCGCCCTATACGATCGGCTGGGCGAACATCTATTCGGTGCCGACCTGGATGAAGCAGACCGAAGGCACCATCACCGCCGAGGTGGAGGAGCTGAAGAAGGCGGGCCTCGTCAAGGACCTGATGATCACCGACGCGCAGGGCAATGCCCAGACGCAGATCCAGCATATCCAGTCGATGATCGACGCCAATATCGACGCGATCGTCGTCATCGCCGGCTCATCCAACGCACTCGACCGCGTCATTTCGGATGCCTGCGACAAGGGCATTGCGGTCGTCAACTTCGACAGCCTTGTTAATACCGACAAGGTGACGGCGAAGATCAACACCGATTCCAACGAATGGGGCGCGACAGCGGCCAAATGGATGGTCAGCCAGCTCGGCGGCAAAGGCAAGATCATCATCATGAACGGCCCGGCCGGCATTTCGGTCAGCGACGACCGTCGCAAGGGCGCCCAGCCGGTCCTCGATGCCAATCCGGGTCTGCAGGTAATCACTGAGACCAACACGGAATATAACGTCGCGCCGGCACAGGAAGCGATGACCAGCCTGCTGTTCGCCAATCCCGAAATCGACGGTGTGCTGTCGCTCGGCGGCGCGCTCTCGGCCGGCTCCGTCCTCGCCTTCGAGCGCCAGGGCCGCGACCAGGTACCGACGACAGGCGAAAATGCCCGGCAGTTCCTGGAACTCTGGAAGGAGAAGGGCTTGAAGGGCTGGGCGACGATGCAGCCGAACTGGCTCGGTGCGCTTTCCGTCTATACCGCCGTGCAGGCGCTGCAAGGCAAGGACGTGCCCTCCTTCGTCAAGGTGCCGCTGCCCGTCATCGACGACAGCACGATCGGCAGCTACCTCGCCCGAGCCGACAAGTTCCCGGCTGACGGTTATATCTACTCGGATTACGACAAGGCGCTCTTCGACAAGCTGCTTGCCACCAAATAACCCGGATTGAGGGACGCCGCCATGACGGAAGAACGACCCCTGCTGGAAGCCCGGCAGGTGTTCAAGGGATTTTTCGGCAATCCCGTTCTGAAGGGCGTCGACATCGCCCTTCTGCCGGGCAGGGTTCACGCCCTGCTCGGCGAAAACGGCGCCGGCAAGTCGACGTTGATCAATCTGCTGTCCGGCGCCCTCCAACCGGACAGCGGCTCCATCCTCGTCGACGGCAGGCCTGTCGGCCGTATCAGCCCGGCGGCGGCGCGCGCGGCCGGCATCGCCGTGGTCCAGCAGGAGCTGAGTCTGACGGCCAGCCTGTCGATTGCCGAAAACATCGGGACCGGCGCCTTTCCGCGCCGGTTCGGTCTCATCGACTATCGAGCGCTGCATCGCGGCGTACGAGAGGTCTGCGACATGGTCGGACTGACCGAGCCGCTCGACATGCCGGTCGCCGATCTCGCGCTCGGCCGCCGCCAGATGGTGGAAATCGCCAAGACGCTGTTCCGCAAGCCGCGCGTGCTGATCCTGGACGAGCCGACCTCGTCGCTCTCGGCGCACGAAGCCGGCATCCTGGCCAGGCTCATCGAGACGCTGAAGGACTGCGGCACCGCCATTCTTTACATTTCCCACCGCCTCAACGAGGTGCAGGCGCTCTGCTCGCATGTTACCGTGCTGAAGGATGGCGTCGTCACGGCGGATCAGTCGCTGTCCGGCATCGACGGCGAGGGTCTGGTGCGCCTGATGGTCGGCCGCGAGACCGGCGATCTGTTCCCGCCGCGCCCGGCCGCGGCACCCGGTGCGATGCGCATCAGCGTCGAAGGTTTTTCGGCCGGCATGGTGCGTGATGTCGCTTTCTCTGCCCGCACCGGCGAGATCATCGGCATCGGCGGGCTGGTGGGACAAGGGCAGGAAGACCTGCTGCTCGGCCTCTACGGCGCAATTCCCGCGTCCGCCGCCCGGGCGGAGGTCTCAGGCAAACCTGGCCTCCCCGCCGATGTTGGTGCGGCGAATGCAGCCGGCCTCGTCTATGTGCCCGCCGACCGCAAACACGAGGGGCTGGTGCTGCCGCATTCCATCGCCGCCAATCTCATCCTGCCCTCGCTCGGCCGGCTTGCCCGCAAGGGGCTGCGCGACCGGCCGGCGGAAAGCGGCCTGGTCGCCGAGCTCGCGCGCCGGCTGACGATCAAGGGCGATACGGCCCGTCCGGTGCAGGCGCTTTCCGGTGGCAACCAGCAGAAGGTGGCGCTTGCCAAATGGCTGCCGCTCGATCCCTCCGTTCTGCTGCTCAACGATCCGACCCGCGGCGTCGACATCGAAACCAAGCGGGAAATCTACCTGATGCTGCGCGCCTTCGCCGCCGAGGGGCGGCTCGTCATTCTCGTCAGTTCCGATACGCCGGAGCTCGTGCATCTCTGCGACCGCGTCGTGGTTCTGCGCGAGGGCCGCGTCGCGGCAACGCTGTCGCAGGATGCGATCAGCGAAGGAGCGATCGTCGGCGCGGCCATGGGTATTGCGGCCACGACGCAGGGAGAGGCTGCATGAGCACGATTTCATCATCCCGGCTCTACAGGTCGATCCAACTGCGCCGCAACCGGGGCCTCGCCGGCCTCTATCTCGTCGTCGCTGGTTTTCTCATCCTCTATGCGCTGCTCTTTCCCGGCATCCTGACCATCGGCGGCTTTTCCAAGTTCACGCAGAACTGGTTCCCGCTCGCGCTCGTCACCATGGCGCAGGCGTTGCTGATGCTGAACGGCGGCATCACGCTGGCGATCGGCCCGCTCGTCAGCCTCGGCGCGGTGATCGCGGCGACGACGATGCAAGGGGTGCTCGGCGTGCCTGGCGGCATTCTGGCTGTCGCGCTTGCTGGTCTTTCGATCGGCGCCGTCATCGGCGCGATCGTGACCCATCTGAGGCTGCCGGCGATTATCGTTACGCTGGCCGGCTCCTTCATCATCAGCGGCGTCGCGCTGATCCTGCTGCCGCGGCCGGGCGGGGCCATTCCCGATTGGCTGTCGACGATGCTTGCCGGCCACACGCCCGTCGCCTTCCTGCTGCTGGTCGCGATCCTCATGCTCTGGAAGGTCTTTCTCGCAACGCCGCTCGGCCTTGGTATCTATGCGGCCGGTGACAACCCGGTCGGCGCATTCCGCTCCGGCGTCCCGGTCGAAAGGGTGAAGGTTGCTGCCTTCGCGCTCTCCGGTCTGCTTGCGGCACTGGCCGGCCTCTTCGTCGCGGCGCAGACAGGCTCGGGCGATCCGGTGATCGGCACGCCCTTCACACTTAACTCGATCGCCGCGGCTGTGCTCGGCGGTGTCGGTTTCCTCGGCGGCAAAGGCACGATGCGCGGCGCGATCTGCGGCAGCCTGCTGCTCTCTGTCATGATCAACGTGATGTTCTTCCTGGGCTTCCCGCCGGTGGCGCAATATGTCGCTCAGGGGTTGATTATCGTCGGGGCGGTCGCCGTTCCGGAACTTCTCGGCGTATGGAGGGCAAGGCGATGAACATCGTCCGATCCGCGTTTCGCAATCCGCCGCTGCTGACCTTCCTTCTGGTCGCGCTCGTCTGGGTCGTCGCCAGCTTCACTTTGCGCGGTTTCGGCGCCTATGGCCATCTGCGCTACCTCCTTGAACTCGCCGCGGTGATCGGCATCGTCGCGGCCGGGCAGACGCTCGTCATCCTGATGGGCGGCATCGATCTTTCGGTCGGCGCGGTTATCACGGTTACGGCGATCCTGCTGCCGCTGATCTCGCCCGCCTGGGACCCGACCGGCCTTGCCGGCATCGCGGCGGCGCTTGCCATTGCCACCGGCATCGGCCTGATGAACGGCGCGGGTGCCGCCTATCTTCGCGTGCCGCCGATCATCATGACGCTTGCGATGGCGACCTTCCTGCAGGGCCTGCTCGTCATCGTCGCCGGCGGCAGCGCCGTCACCGTCAGCAATCCGGCCGTCATCCTGCTCGGCCAGGCGCGGCCGCTCGGCATTCCCTCGGGCATCATTCTTTGGCTCGCCGTCTCGATCGTCGTCCTGCTGCTCGTCCATCGCATGCCGATCGGCGCGCGTTTCCTCGCACTTGGGGCAAACCCGCTCGCCGCCCGGCTTTCCGGCGTCAGCGTCACCCGCAATACGCTGATCGTCCATACCTTGTCCGGCTTCTTTGCGGGACTTGCAGGCATTCTCGTGCTGGGCATGAACCGGCAAGGCTATGTCGGCATTGGCGATCCCTATCTGCTGACCTCGATCGCCGCCGTGGTGCTCGGCGGAACATCCATCCTCGGCGGCCGCGGCACCTATGCCGGCACCATCCCGGGGGCGATCCTGCTCGTCACCACGACGGCGCTGATCACCGTCGTCAACGCCTCGCCCGGCTGGCGCTCGATCATGTTCGGCACGCTGATCCTCGCCCTGTTGCTCGTTTCCGGCCGCGAGGCGCGTCGATGACGAAGCGCTATGGCGGGCCGGTGATCGACCCGCACCACCATCTCTGGGACCTCAGCCTGCAGCGCTATCCCTGGCTTCAAAAGGCGCGGGCTTCCGCCGAGGAGATGGCAGTCGGAAACCTCGGGCCGATCCTGCGCGATTACGGCATCGACGATTATCGCGCCGATGCCGCGCAACAGAACGTCGTTGCGACGGTGCACGTGGAGGCCGGTTGGTCGGTTGCCTACCCGCTGGAGGAGAGCCGCTGGCTGGATGGTCTCGACCGCAGCTCCGGCGTGGCGCACCGTTATATCGCCCGCGTTCCCCTCGACGGCCCGGATGCCCCGCGCCTGCTCGAGGCGGAAGCGGCAAACCCAAACGTCGTCGGTATTCGCGATATTCTGAGCTGGCATCCCGATGCGGCGAAGCGTTTTGCGCCGCGTCCGGATCGCATGAGCGATCCCGCGTGGCGCGCGGGACTGGCCGCGGTCACCCGGCTCGGGCTGGTCTTCGACCTGATGCTTTATCCCTGGCAGATGGATGAGGCGCTCGACCTGGTGCGGGCCTTTCCGCAAACGCATTTCGTCCTCAACCACGGCGGCAGCCCTATTGACCGGACGAAGGACGGCATGGCGCTCTGGCGCAGCGGCCTGCGGGCTCTGGGCAAAGAGCCGAACATTCGCCTGAAGATCTCCGACCTCGTCGCCTATGACCATGCGTGGACGGTTGAAAGCCTGCGGCCGGTGATTGAACATTGCCTCGATTGTTTCGGCCCTGAACGTTCGATGTTTGCGAGCGATTTTCCCGTCGCAGGGCTGCATGCTTCGTTCGATGAGGTCTATCAGGTGTTCCGCACCGTCGCCGCCGAGCTCTCCCTCAACGACCAGCGCGCCTTGTTCTTTGCCACCGCCAACGACACCTATCGCCTCGGCATCGCTGGTCCGGCCGAGATCGGGAGAGGCTCCCATGTCTGATCTTCATGCCGTGAACGAAAACATACTGATCGACGAGCGGGTGCGCGGCTTCCCGCCAGGCCATTCGCCGCTTTCGCCTGCTGCCATCGGACAGCAGGGGTGGAAACCATATGACGGCAGGATGGCGCTTCCACTGCTCTCGCTCGACCGGCAGGCCTTCGCCGGGAATGTCGAACTGATGATGGCCTATTTGAAGAGCAATGGTGCCGAGATTGCACCGCACGCCAAAACGCCGATGTCGACGGCGCTGGCGGACATGCTTCTTTCAGCCGGCGCCTGGGGCACGACTGTCGCCGACATCCGCCAGGCCGCCGTGCTGCTCAGGGCGGGACAGCGCCGGCTGATCCTCGCCAATGAGATCGGCGGGGCCGCCGCAGCCCGCCGGCTGGCGGCGCTGCTCGGCCATTATCCCGATGCGGAGCTCCATGCCTTCGTGGATTCGACGAGGCTGGTCGAGGCGCTTGCATCTGCCTGGCTGGAACGCACGGATCTGCCGCCTCTCGGCCTGATGGTGGAATTCGGCGCCGGCCGCGCCGGTCTCCGCAGCGCCGATGCCGCCGCCGCGATCCTCGACACGATCCTGGCCGCGGAGACGCCGGCTTTCCGGCTGAGCGGCATCGCCGCCTATGAGGGTGCGGCCGCGACCGCCGATCCGGAAGAAACGATGCATCGGATCGACGCGCTGATGGCGATGACGGCCGATTTCCTGCCGAAGATCCGCGCCCGCATCGGCAGCGAACGGCCGCTCCTCGTCACATCAGGCGGTTCAGTGTTTTTCGACATCGTGGTGGCGCGGCTTGCAGCCGCCGTCGCCGCCGATCCAGCCTGCCGGCTCGTGCTGCGCAGCGGCGCGATCTTCTTCCACGACCACGGCATCTATGAGCGCGGCCTTGCTGCCCTCGATGCACGCGGCGGCCTTCGCATCGGCGGCGAGATCGTTTCCGCGGCGGCGGGTTTCCGTCCGGCGCTCAGGGTCTGGGCCGAGATCCTGTCGCGGCCGGAACCAAAGCTTGCTATCGCTGGCATGGGCATGCGCGACGTAGCAATGGACCAGGACCTGCCGCGGCCGCTGGCGCTCTATCGCAATGGCGTGCGCCTTGCCGATCTCGAAGGCGCGAGAGTTTTCCGCCTCAACGATCAGCACGCCTTCCTGACACTTGCCGATGACAGCGACGTCGCCGTGGGTGATGTGATCGAGTTCGGCATCTCGCATCCCTGCACCTGCCTTGACCGGCATGCGATCCTTTATGGCCTCGACCCGGATCATTCGGTGACGGCGGCCTATCTGACCAGCTTCGGCTGAATTCTCCCTGTAAAACCAAGAAAAGGAAAACCTGCATGATCCAGCGTTATCAGAAGGGCTCGCGTATGAGCCAGGCCGTCAGCTATGGCGGTCTCGTCTATATTGCCGGCCAGGTCGCGGACAATCGCAAGGCTGATATCGAGGAGCAGACCCGCGACGTGCTCGGCAAGATCGACGCCCTTTTGCAGGAAGCCGGCACCGATCGCTCGCGTCTCCTCGCTGTCAACGTCTTCCTGCCGGCGATTACCGATTTCGAGGCGATGAACGGCGTTTATGACAGCTGGATCGACATCGAAAACCCACCGGCCCGCGCCTGCACCGAAGCCCGCCTTGCCGACCCGGACCTGCGCGTCGAAATGACCGCGGTCGCCGCCCTCTGATCGAAGGCAAGCGCCCGAACTGGAGACATCATGCACAGCGGTCTCGTCAATCCGATCGACTTTTCGCGCGAGGGTAGCCAGGCCGGTCATCTCGCCATTCCCTATTCGATCGACCGTTCGCCCTACTATCAAATCCGCATTCCGATCCTTCGCCTCAAAAATGGCGAGGGGCCGTCTTTGCTGCTGATGGCCGGCAACCACGGCGACGAATATGAGGGCGAACTGCAGCTCGGCCGGCTGATGCGCCTGCTTGACGTTGCTGACATAAGTGGCGCCGTCACCATTTTGCCGATTGCGAACCTGCCGGCGGTGATGGCGGCCAAACGCTGCTCGCCCTTCGATGGCGGCAACCTCAATCGGGCCTTTCCCGGCGATCCCATGGGACCGCCGACGGTGCGCCTGGCGCATTTCCTTGAACACGAACTCTTCCCGCGCCACCACGTCGTCTTCGACCTGCATTCGGGCGGCACGTCGATGGCGCACCTGCCTTGCACGCTGGTCGAGCGGCAGGCCGACGCCACCCGCTTCGAGCGGTCGGTCTCGCTGATGCGGGCGATCGGTGCATCGCATGCCTTCATCGCCGACAACGGGCCGGCGGCGCCGACATCGATGGGGGCTGCGGCAAGGACCGGCATCATCGGTCTTTCCGGCGAGTTCGGCGGCGGCGGAACCGTGACGCCCGCGACGATGGCTTTCACGGCGGCAGCGATCGACCGACTGCTCGTAACGCTCGGTATTATCGGGCGTCCTGTCCTCTCCCGCGCACCGCTTGCTGAGCCTGGGCCGCTGCAGCTCCTGTCGCTCTCCCGGCACAGCCAGGGTATCTATGCCGATCGCAGCGGCTGGTTCGAGCCGGCTGCAGCCCTTGGCGCCACCGTTTCGGCCGGCGACCTCGCCGGATGGTATCACGATCTGGAACGTCTGGAGCAACCAGAGGAGGAGCTGCGTTTTGCCGAGGGCGGCATCGTCATTTCCCACCGGCTGCATTGCGACAGCCAGGCCGGTGACTGCCTGATTCAGGTCGCCGAACCGATTGCCGCTTAGAGAAGCCCGTCGACCGCCGCCCTGACCCAGTCGAGGCGCTTTGCCGGGATGAGGCCGTAATTGTAGAAGTTCACGCCGTCGGCGCCGGCATCGACGGCCGCCTTGGCGCGTGCCGCCAGGACCGCAGCTTCACCGACCTCTGGATAGAAGACGCGCAGGCCGACGCCGAGGAATTTCTCCGGCCCGATCGTCGCCCTGCCGGCGCGGATGACATCGCCGATCGCATTCGGTTCCATGTCGTAGCAGCAGAGGATCGCCCCGTCGCAGAGCTCGCCGACAGCTGAGAGATCGACGCCGCCGAGCCAGCCGTCCTTCAGGTCGATCAGCACGATCCGGCTCGCCGGATCGGCCGCCGCCTTGATCTCGCCGATCAGGCTGGTCACCGGTTCGCTGCGCCATGAGAGATAGGCATGCAGATCGAGGTGGTCGCGGAAGGCATCGATGCCGGCTGCCGGAAAATCCGGGAACTGCCGTTCCGGGACGTCGCGCTCGCAGAGTTCGGCGATGAAACGCACAACCGTTCGGCGCGCGCCTTCGGCCGGTACACCGGCCCTTGCCGCGCGCGCCGTGCAATGGTCGCAGAAGCAGAGCGACAGCAGGAAATCGTCTTCGGCATTCAGGCCGACGCCGTCCTTCTCATGATGGTATTCATGCGCGAAGCCCATGAAGTTCGGGCTTTCGAGTTCGACCATATCCGGCCGGTAATTCACGGTGATGTCGCGCACAAGGGTGACAGCATAGGCGCGCGCCGCCGGGCTGGAGGGGCAGAGATTGTAATAGTTGGGATTGCCGAAGGCGTTGCGCGTCACGTGGTCGGGATGCAGCATGCCGAGACGGCTATTGTGGAGGCAGACCGTCCAGCAGGAGGCCTTGAGACCCGTCACGTCGCGTCCCCTGGTCAGCGCCTCCAGCATGTCGCCGCGCTCGGTGACATTCCCCGCCATCAGCGGCCGGATCAGCTTGTCCTGCCACAGGCTTTCGTCCGGCCGGAAGTAGACCGTGCCGTCCTCGGGAAAATAGGCCTTCTGCCGCGGGCTGCGCGGCTGGAGGAAGCGGCCTGCATGATAGGAGGTCGCCATGCTGATCGTGTTGAGGCCGGCGCGGTTGCGAAACTCGGCGGCAATCGCATCGAGCCCCTGGTCCTGGATATCCCAGGGGTAAGTCCACATGGAAAGATGCATGGCCCGCTCCGGTCAAATCTGTCCAGCTTATAGAACATCTGTCCATAATAGTGTCCAGGCTGATCTGTCAGCGCCGGCCATGGCAGGCCGGTATCGCCGCCGTCTGTCCCAGCGTTCCGCCAAGGTTGCGCGTTCATCGATCCGGCTTCGCGGAAAAGCCTTCACAGGGAGATTGGCAAGAACGATCCGTCAGTCGACACCAAGGTGGCGTTGCTGCGCGCCCAGGCATCGGGGAGTAACTCAAATGTCGACGACAAGGCCCTTGGCTTTCAGCACCGGCGCTAGATTGCTGACCTCGATGACCGACTTGCCCTGCTTGTAGGCGGCGATATAGCCGGCTTCGGCATCTTCGCGCGCCTGCGACAGTCGGGCGGCTTCCTGGGCTTCCTGCCTGCGCACGACCACCAGACCGTCGGCATCTCCGACGATGATGTCGCCGGGATTGATGGTTTCGCCGCCGACGATGATCGGGTCGTTTACCGCGGCGATGGTTTCCTTCACCGTGCCCTTGATGCAGACGCTGAGCGAGAAGACCGGGAAATCGAGTTCCCGCAGCTGCAGCGTGTCGCGCACGCCGGTGTCGGTCACCAGACCACCGATGCCCTTGGCAAGGCAGGCATTGGCAAGCACGTCGCCGAAGGAGCCGGCCTCTTCGTATTCGCCCGCCGATACGACGATGATGTCGCCCGGCTTTGCATAGTTGATGGCGAGTTGCAGCATGATGTTGTCGCGCGGCGCGCATTTGACCGTAAAGGCCGGACCGCAGAGTTTCATTCGGTAGTCGACGGGCTTGAGGCGGGAGGAAAGCGCGCCGCGGCGGCCTTGCGCTTCGTGGATGGTCGCCGGCGAAAATTTGGAAACGGCCTCGATGTCAGCTTTGCCGGGCCGTTCGGGGATATCTTTTATATGGATCATGGATGCCTCACATCGTTGGCAGACGGCGGCAAGTCCCGCCGTCTTATCTCGGTTGCATTGTCCTCAGGAGGTTCCGAGACCGCTCGGTCTACGGGATCGGGTCGAACTTCAGCTCGGTGAGCGGCACGACTTTGTCTGTGCGGGTCATTTTGTATTCGGTGTTCGGGCCGAGCCACTTATCCCAGATCTTGTTGATCTCGCCTGATGCGTCGAGCTTGTGCAGGATCTCGTTGATCTTCGCTGTCAGCGCCGGCTGATCCTTGGCCATGCCGATGCCGATCGGCTGGTAGAGCATCGGCTCTTCGATCATCCGCATTTCCTTGCCCTTGCTCTTCGATTCATTGACGAACTTGGTCGTCGTCATGGTGTTGGCGACCATGCCGCGGGCCTTGCCCTGCTGGACGGCGAGATAGGCAGAAGCGGTGTCCTGGAACGTCAGCGGGTCGGATTTGTTGAGCTTGATCGACATTTCCGAGGTCGAACCCTTGGTCGAAGCGATGCGCTGGCCGGCGTAATCGGCCTTCGTCTTGCCGGCATCATCGGCCGGCACGATCAGCATTTCCTTGGCGAGATAATAGGGATCGCTGAACTGGATCTGCTCGGCGCGGCTTAGTGTATAGGCAAGGTTGGCAACGGTGATGTCGACGCGGCCGAGCTTGACCTCGGGCACGCGCGCCTCGACCGAAACCGGCTTGATTTCAGCCTTGACGCCCAATTCCTTGGCGATGGCGCCGCAGAGATCGACGTCGAAACCGGCCATTTCGCGGGTCTTCGGATCGGGCGAAGCGAAGGGAGGAACGTCGGCGAAAGTCGCGCAGCGCAGGGTTTTGGCCGACATGATGGTGTCGAGCTGATCGGCTTTCGCCGGTGCGGCAGCTGCCAGGCCGGCAAATGCGGCGGTGAGGGTCAGGTATTTCCAGTTCATTGCTGTTCTCCATTGTTTTTGGTGCTTGGTTTTCAATGCCTGAGATCGGCGAGGAAACGCTGAGCCCGGGGATGGCGTGGATTGCTGAAGAATTCTTCGGGGGTCGCCTTTTCGATGATCTGGCCGGCATCGATGAACCAGATCCGATCCGCGACGTCGCGCGCGAAACCCATTTCGTGGGTGACGCAGAGCATGGTCATGCCTTCGGACGCCAGGCTCTTCATGACGGCGAGCACCTCGCCCACCATTTCTGGATCGAGCGCGCTCGTCGGTTCGTCGAACAGCATCACTGGCGGTTCCATCGCAAGAGCGCGGGCGATCGCCACCCGCTGCTGCTGGCCGCCCGAGAGCTGGCCGGGATAGGCCCGCGCTTTGTCGGCGAGGCCGACCCGATCAAGGAGCTTGAGCGCCTTTTCATGCGCGACATCGGGTGCCACGCCTTTCACCCGGATCGGCGACATCGACACGTTTTCAGCCACCGAAAGATGCGGAAAGAGGTTGAAGTTCTGGAATACGAAGCCGATCCGGCTGCGCATTGAGTTGAGCTCCTTCGCCCGCATCGATGCGTGGATATTTTGTCCGTCGAGCGTGATCGATCCGCTGTTGATCTCTTCCAGGCGATTGATCGTCCGGATCAGCGTCGATTTTCCGGAGCCGGAAGGTCCGCAGATGACCACAACCTCGCCGCGCGCCACCTGCGCATCGATGTTCTTTAGAACCGGATAATCGCCATAGCTCTTGCAGACCTGCGAAAGCCGGATCGTCTGCGATTCCGGCGCGGAAACTGACATGATCATAGCTGCTCCGATACGATTTTCGCCGGCGTGACCAGGGACGCAGTCGGAACGTTGAGAAGTCCCGCACGCCGCCACGTGATGCGCCGCTCGAGGCGATTTGCGAAGTAGGTGAGCGTCCAGCAGATGATGAAGTAGACGATCGCCAGGATGAGGAAGACCTGGAAGGGCTGCGTCAGAAGCTGGTTGTTGACCTGGCTTGCCGCGAAGGTCAGGTCCGGCACGTTGATCACGTAGCCGAGCGTCGTATCCTTGATCGTCGAGACGAAGGTGGAAATGATGCTCGGGATCATATTGTAGAGCGCCTGCGGCAGGATGATGTAACGCATCGCGCCGATATGGCCGTGGCCAAGCGCACGCGCGGCATCCATCTGGCCCGGCCCGAGCGCGACGATGCCGGCGCGGACGACTTCGCTGAGGAACGCGCTCTGATAGACGACGAGCGTCGTCAGCATGGTGACGAAGCTCGGCACGTCGGCGCCTGTCAGGAGCGGAACCAGGAAATAGCTCCACAGGATGAGCATCAGGAGCGGCACGCCGCGGGTGAAATAGACAAGTGCGGTGACCGGCCAGCGCAGCAGCGGCGATTTGGAGAGCCGCGCCATTGCGAACAGGATGCTCACCGGAAAAGCGAGGGCGATGCTGAGCGCCGAAAGGATCAGCGTATTGGCGAGCCCGCCGAGCGGTCCGTTCGGATATTGGCCGATCAGGAGCAGCAGCCAGTAGTCGCGGACGATGGCGATCATGTCCTGGATCATCCGCGCGCACTCCGGGCAGGATCGGCGCGCATCGACAGATAGGCGCCGATGCTCATGATCACGAGCGAGAAGAAGAGATAGAGAACCGTGCCGACCAGGTAGATCTCGAAGGTCCGGAAGCTGAGATTTTCAATTTCCTTGACGGCATGCGTCAGTTCCGACGCGCCGATGACGACGGCAAGACTGCTGTTTTTGAACAGGGAAACGCTGTGATTGATGAGCGGCGGCAGCGCGTTGCGTACGCCCTGCGGCATAATGACGAAACGCATCGCCGAGACGTAGCCATGGCCGAGCGCACGCGCCGCCTGCATCTGGCCGTCACTGACCGAGCGTACGCCCGAACGAAGATCCTCGCTGAAATAGGCTGCCTGGCAGAGCCCGAGCCCGATCACCGCGAAAATCGCTTCCGCATTATGGCTTGCTAGCCAAGTCGCCACCCCGTTCGGCATCAGGGTGAAGATCCCGAAATACCACAGCATCAGCTGCACCAGGGTGGGGACGTTGCGGTGGTAGGATACGTAAGCGGCGACCAACGGATCGCCGAAGCGAAAGGGCGAAAGGCGTACGCCGAGCAGCAGCAGGGCGAGCGCCATCGCCAGCGACCAGGACCCGGCATAGATGATGAAGGTCATCTCGATGCCATGCAGCAGCATGGCGGCATAGTCCGGATTTCCGAGGATTGCCGAAAGGTCGAAACCGCTCACGGTTTTGGCTCCGTGGATGGATCCGGCTTCGACTGCGGTTTTGCGGTCTGCAGGCCGCCCATGACCTGCAGCGTCGGCGTGATCTCCATATGTCCGATGTTGACGGCGACCGGAGCTGCTATGGCGAAGGCGATCGCATCGGCGATATCGGTGGCCTGCGGCAGTTCGAAACCGTCGATAAACCGTTCCCGAATGCTCGGATCGTTGCCGTGGACGTGATTGAAAATGTCGGTGGCGACCCGGCCGGGGCAGATTTCGGTTACCCGCACCCGCTTGCCGAAAGCATCGATGCGCAGCTGGTTGGACAGCATGCTCACGCCGGCCTTGGTGGCGTGATAGGAGGAGTTGCCGCCGAAATTATAGGCGCCGGCGATCGACGAGATGTTGATGATGTGGCCGCGGTCCCGCGCCACCATGCCCGGCACGAGGAGGCGGCAGAGGTGCAGAACCGCCCTGAGATTGACGTCGACGATGAGGTCGATATCGCCCTCTTCGGCTTCAAGGAACTTCTTCGGCCGGTCGACGCCGGCATTGTTGACGAGAATGTCAAACTCCACTCGACCGGCGAGCTCGGCCATTGCCTGGCGGTCGGTCACATCGATGGCATGGGCGATACAGCCCGTGCGCTCGGCCAGCTGCTGCAGCGTCTGGGCACTGCGGGCAACGGCATGGACCTCGATGTTCTCCCGGCGAAGCCGCTCAACCACGGCTGCGCCGATCCCGGAGGATGCGCCGGTCACCAGTGCGGTCTTGTAATCGGAGAATGGCATTGTCGTTCCCTTGTGGTTGATTAAGACAGTAGCGAAGCTTTAACCCCTTGCCTAAGACCGATTATCTCTGGAGCAATAAGCAACGGTTATGGAGCACGTGCGGTCTGCCGAAGAAGAGAATGCGGCGATGCCGATACTCTCTCTCGGCCTTGCCTCGGATCCCGTCGCGTTGCAAAAGCAATGCGCCTCTGCAAACATGATCCGCAGATCAGAATGGTACCCCGATCCCCATGGACATCAGACGCCTCAAATCCTTCATCGTGATCGTCGACAGCGGCAGCATCACACGAGCGGCGGATCTTTTGCACATCGCCCAGCCGGCGCTCAGCCAGCAGCTCGCAGCACTTGAGGAGCATTTCGGCCACAAGCTACTGATCCGCAGCCAGCAGGGCGTCAGCATGACGGATGCCGGCCATGCGGTATATCGCCATGCGCAGATCATCCTTCGGCAGATGGAGCAGGCGCAGGCCGATGCTTCCGCCGCCGGAAATTCGCTTGCCGGGCGCGTCTCCGTCGGCCTCGTGCCGTTCAGCAGCGCGGCGACGCTCTCGGTTGACCTTTTGGCGGAGACCCGCAAACGGCATCCCGGCATCCTGCTGCATCTGACCGAAAGCGTCGGCCAAACCTATAGCCAGATGATCATGAACGGCCGGCTGGAGATGGCGCTTCTGCATGGAACCGGGCCGATCAAGGGCGTGCGCTTCGAACCGATCCTCAGCGAAGAGTTTTTCCTGGTCGCCCATCGCGATTTTGCCATCGAAGCGGATACGAAACCTGTTGCGGTCAACGCTCTCGACGGCATACCGCTGCTCCTGCCGCCGTCCTATAATTTCGTCCGCCGCGCGGTCGATACCGCCTTCACCCGCACCCGCACCAATTTGAAGGTCGTGGCGGAAGTCGAGATCGTGCGCACCCTCGCCCGCGCGGTCGGCAGCGGCCTCGGCGCGACGATCATGCCGAAGGCGATTGCCGATCGCATTGTCTCGGAATCGAGCGAGCCGCTGATCTGCCGGCTCGTCTCGCCGCGGATCGAAGAAACTCTGTCGCTTTGCGTTTCCGATCAGAATCCCCTGTCGGAACCGGCCATTGCCGTCCGAGATATCCTTCTCGAGTTGACGGCGCGGCTGAAGGGTTAACAGCGGTCAGCGCATGTCCTTGCAGAACTGGGCGATCCGCGCGCAGCCCTCGCCGAGTTTTTCCATGCTTGTTGCGTAGGAAATGCGAAAGAAGGGACTCATTCCGTAAGCCGCACCTTGCACAGTCGCGACATGATGCTCCTCCACCAGCGCCATGACAAAATCGACGTCGCTCTCGATCTTGCGCCCGCCCTTGCTGGTCCTGCCGATCAGCCCCGATATGTTGGGATAGATATAGAAGGCGCCCTCGGGCCGATGGCAGCGCAGCCCTTCCACCTCCGACAATTTGTCGAGGACGAAGTCGCGTCTTTGCTTGTAGATCGCCGCCCGCTCCTTCAGCAGGTCCTGGGGCCCGTCCAGCGCCGCGGTCGCTGCCGCCTGGGTCAGCGTCGCGATGCCGCCGCCGTTCTGGCCGTTGACGTTGCTGACGGCCGAGATCAGCTCTTTCGGGCCGGCGCAAAAACCGAGGCGCCAGCCGGTCATTGCGTAAGCCTTGGAGACGCCGTTCATCGTCAGGACGCGGTCATACAGTCTCGGCTCGACCTCCGCGATCGTGCAGAACTGAAAGTCGTCATAGACCAGGTGTTCATAAATATCGTCGGTCATGATCCAGACATCGGGATGGCGCAGCATGACCTCGGCGATGGCGGCCATTTCCGCCCGGGAGCAGGCGGCTCCCGTCGGATTGTTCGGGAAATTCAGGAAGAGCCATTTCGTGCGCGGCGTGATCGCCGCCTCCAGATCCTCCGGGCGCAGCTTGAAACCGGTCTGCTCGTGGCACGGGACGGCGACCGGCACGCCGCCGGCGAATTTGACGATGTCGGCATAGCTCACCCAGGAGGGTGTTGGAATGACGACCTCGTCGCCCGGATTGCAGGTCGCCAGCATGGCGTTGAAGATCACCTGCTTGCCGCCGCCCGAGACGACGATCTGGCTGGCATCGTAGTCGAGATTGTTGTCGCGTTTGAATTTCCGGATGATGGCGGATTTGAGCGCCGGCGTCCCATCCATCGGCGGATATTTCGTATCGCCGGCAAGTGCAGCCGCATGGGCCGCTTCGATCGCATGCGCCGGGGTGGGGAAATCCGGCTCGCCGGAGGAGAGGCTGACGACCTTGACCCCTTTGGCGGCCAATTCCCGGGCGCGCTGGGTCATGGCGGCGGATGCGGATATGGAGACGTTTTTCAGACGGTCGGCGATGACGGACATCGACATGATCCTTCGATGAGGGATTGAAACGAGAGACCGCCCGCAGGCGATCGGAATTGCGTCAGTCGGCGAGTTCGGCGGCATGTGCGAGGGTGGCACCGGTGGCTTCGATTTCACCGCGTACGATGCCGGCAAGCTCGAGGGCGCCCGGCGTGTCGCTGTGGACGAGGATGGAGCGCGCCGGCATGGCGATCACGCCGCCATCGATTGTCTCGACGCTGCCGCCGACGAGGAATTTTCGCACGCGCGCACGTACGGCGGTTTCGTCCTTGATGACGGCGCCCGGGAGCCCGCGCGTGACAAGCCTGCCGCTGGCGTCATAAGCCCGGTCCGCAAGGAAAAGCGCCAGTGTCTTCAGGCGCGCGCGTTTCGCCGCCTGCTGGATCTCACTGCCTGACGTGACGAAGACGACGAGACTGGGGTCGACGGTTGCGATCGCATCCATCATCAGGTCGGCGAGGACAGGATCGCGGTTGACCATATTGCCCATGGCCGCATGAAAGCTGATATGGGAGACGGCGACGCGCTCGCTTCTGGCGATCGCCATCAGCGCGCCGAGCTGGTAGAGCATCTGCTGGCGAAGCTCGTCCGCCTGGAAGGGTATTTCGCGCCGGCCGAAGCCCAGCCGGTCGGGCAGACCGGGATGGGCGCCGATGCCGACGCCGTTCTGCTTCGCCAGCCGCACCATCCGCCCCATCGTATCCGGGTCGCCACCGTGGAAACCGCAGGCGATATTGGCCGAGGAGACGATTTTCATCATCGCTTCGTCGTCGCACAGCCGGTAGGGACCAAATCCTTCGCCCATGTCGGAATTCAGATCGATCTTCATCAGTTCCTCCTTTCGCCTCCCCTAGGCCATCGCCTTCAGGGCGCGCTTGACCATCCCGGATGTCAGCCTGATATCCTCGACATAGCGGGCGACGGCCTTCTCGACTGCGCGCGCTTCCGCATGCGTCGACCGGACGAATTTCAGGCGGGCGCCGATGCGGGCCTGCCCGAGCCGCCAGAGGTCGCATTCGATCACACCGGCGATCTTCGGATAGCCGCCGGCCGTATTCGCATCGCTCATCTGCACGATCGGTTCGCCGCCGGGCGGAACCTGGATGACGCCGGGCACGACGCCGTGGGAGCGCATCTCGATGGATGCGGTCGGCGTGATCGGCTCGCCGGACAGGCGGTAGCCTGTGCGGTCGCTTCGGGAGGAAATCCTCCAGGTCTGGCTCCAGAAGGCTTCGCCGTCTCCGGCGAAAAGATCATGCTCGCCGGCAGGCAGGGCGCGGATCGGCAAGGCGCCGTCGACGGGCGCCGGAAAGACCTCGCGCAGCGCCACGGCCGGCTCGACGGCGGCGAGGCCCGTGGCCGGCAGCATGGCCATCTCCAAATCCTCGCCGACCGCGATCCGATCGCCCTTCGCCAGAGGCCGGCCGCCATTGCCGCCGAAGCCGCCGCGCAGCGACGTGCTTCGCGAACCCATGACAACAGGTATATCCAGCCCGCCTCCAATCGCAATATAGGAGCGGGCCAGCCGCGGGGGCTGCTGCAGCAGGAGAACCTGTCGGGGCTCTGCCGTATAGGCGCACCAAGGAATGAGTTCCGATCCGTCGAGGTGAGGATGGCCGTCGGCGCCGGTCACGGCAAAGACGGTGCGGCTCTCGAAACGCAGGCTGAACGGGAAGGTCTGCACCTCGATCACCGCAGCCTTCTCGTCATTGCCGACGAGAATATTACCGATCCTGACCGCAAGCGGATCCATCGCGCCGCTCGCTGACACGCCGATATCGCGATAGCCGGGGCGCCCCAGATCCTGCACCGTGTTGAAGGGCCCGGTTTCCAAGATCTCGATCATAGCTCGATCCTTGCCGGCAGAAACCGCACCGTGTCTCCGGGCGCCATCATGGCAGGGGTCGGCGCGGTCGGGTCGAACATCTCAAGCGTCGCGAAGCCGATGGAATTCCACCCGTTGGGGCCCGTGAGCATGGCGACGCCGGTCTGCATGCCGCCGATGGTCACGCAGCCCTTCGCCATCTTCAACGACGGCACGGTCTTTCGCGGCATGTAGATGCGTGGATCGAGGCCATGCAGATAGCCGAAACCCGGCGCGCTGCCCAAGGCGAAGACACGATAGGTGGCCTCATGATGGATGCGGACGACCTCGCGGTCGCTTAAGCCTGATAGATCGCAAAGGGCCGGAAGATCGGTCGCATGTTCGCCGCCGTAATGGACGGGAATCTCGATGGTCTTGCCGTTGAGATCGATGCTCTGCGCATTCTCCCACGCTTCCAGCAGCCGGGCGACCGCCGCATCGGGATCCTCGGGCGTCTCCTTGAAGATCACCAGCAGGTTGGTCATCCCCGGAATATTTTCGGCAAGGTCATCCCAGCCTCTCACCGTCTGGGACAGGGCCCAGATTCGCCGCTGTGCAATGAGATCGAAATCGCCTGGCGCCTCGAGCAGAAAGGATCTGGCGCCGATCGAGGAAACCTTCGCCCGGCTTTGGGTGGCCGGAACGATTTCGCGTTGCGAGGCATGTCTGTTCGTCGTGGCAATCATGATGGCAGCTCGATTTCGAACAGAGGATCACCGAAGCCGACCAGGGCGCCGGGCTCGGCGAGCAGCCTAGTCAAGACACCGGAACGGCCGGCGCGAAGGGGAAGCAGTACATGCCCTACCCTGATGAAGCCGAGGAGATCGGCGTCGGATACCGAGCGCGGCAGAGTTTGCGGCGTGACGGCGGCGGCCGGATGTTCGACGCAGAAATGCCCCGCCAGCGGCGCCTTCACGTCAACAGGTGGGGAGCCCGGAGCGCGGAGTGCGGCTACTTGCGCGCCGCCCTCCCCTGAAACGACGATACGAAGCTGCCCGTCCGGCCGGGAGATTTCGAGGCCCCCCACGCCGGCGGCCGTCAGCGCCTCGGTGAGGAATGCAGTGGTTGCGGGATCGCTGAAGTCGATGGCGCTCATGCCGCCGTCCTCCGCAGCTTCAGCCAGTGCTCGAGATAGTGGATATCGGTCTCACCGCGCGCGAATGCGTGGTCCTCGAACAGGGCGCGCAGGAAGGGGATATTGGTAGCGATGCCCTCGATCTCGGTGCCGGCAAGCGCCTCGCACATTCTGGCCATTGCTTTCGCCCGCGTCGGTGCATGGACGATTAGCTTGGCGATCAGCGAGTCGTAATAGGGCGAGACCCTGTAGCCGGGATGAATATGCGTATCGACCCGGATGCCCGGCCCCTGCGGCAAAGCGAGACGGGTGATGACGCCTGCCGAGGGCAGGAAAGTGTCGGGATCCTCGGCGTTGATGCGGCATTCGAAAGAGTGACCTTCGCAGGTGACATCGCTCTGGGCGAGATCCAGAACCTCGCCCTGTGCCGCCTTCATCTGCGCCTGGACAATATCGACCCCGCTCGTCATTTCGGTGACGGGATGTTCGACCTGAAGCCGCGTGTTCATTTCGATGAAATAGAAAGCGCCGCCCTCATAGAGGAATTCGAAGGTGCCGACGCCGCGATAGCCGATCTGGCGGCAAGCCTCTACGCAGGCCATTCCGACCGGCTGGATGATGTCGGGCGCGATTCCCGGCGCCGGTGCTTCCTCCACCACCTTCTGATGGCGGCGCTGCATCGAGCAGTCGCGATGCCCCAGCCACACGGCATTGCCGTAATCGTCGCAAATGACCTGGATCTCGATATGGCGCGGATGCTCTAGGAATTTCTCCATGTAGAGCGAAGGCGAGCCAAAGGCCTTGCGTGCCTCTTCCCGGGTCAGCGCGATCGCTTCATGCAGCTGATCGGCCTTCGCCACGACGCGCATGCCGCGTCCGCCGCCGCCCCCTGACGCCTTGACGATGACGGGATAGCCGATCTCCAGCGCGATGCGCTCGATGGCGGCCGGGTCGTCGGGCAGTGCGCTATCGGTACCGGGAACGCAGGGAACGCCGGCCGCCATCATCGCCCGCTTCGCCGCGATCTTGTCGCCCATGGTTGCGATCGATGATGCCGTCGGCCCGATGAAGGTCAGCCCGGCCTTTTCGACGGCGTCGGCGAATGCGGCGTTCTCAGACAGAAAACCATAACCGGGATGGATGGCGCACGCGCCGGTCAGGCGTGCGGCGAGAAGAATGGCGTCCTGATTGAGATAGCTCCTGCCCGCAGCCGACGGGCCAATGCAGAGAAAACTGTCTGCGGTCTTGATATAGGGCGCTTGCCTGTCCGCCTCGGAGCAGACGGCGACTGTCCTGAGGCCGAGTTCGCGGCAGGCGCGCTGAACCCGGGCGGCGATCTCGCCGCGATTGGCGATGAGGACCGTGTCGAAACGGCGCCCTGAAGCAGCGGATTGTTCAGATGTTTCCGGCATCAGGCGATCTCCGCCAGCAGGTCGCCGGTCTCGATCTCGCCATTGTCGATATCAGTCAGGTGCGTGATCCGCCCTGATCGCGGCGCGGCGATGGTATTGAAGACCTTCATCGCCTCGATGATGAACAGGGTCTGCCCTTCCTCCACCGCGTCGCCGATCGCGACGAATGGCGGCTCGCCGGGCGCCGGCGCCCGGTGCAGGACGCCAAAGACGGGCGCCTTAACCGCATGGGAGGTTTTCTCGGCGCTCGAAGGCGCATTAGAGACAAGGCTAAACGTCGATTCCGGCTTCTGTGGGGGCTTGGCAACGCCTGCCTCTGCCGGCGACGAGCGGAAAATCCGAACCGTCACGTCCTTTTCCGTCACGGTCAGCTCGGTAATATTCGATCGTCCGACAAAGTCGATCAGCGTCTTGATCTTCGAGAGGTCCATGGGCGTGCTCGGAATTTCAAATTCCACCGCGCGCAAGCCTGAACTGCATGTCGCCCGGTGTTGTGAATTCGTAGCACGATGCGCCGGCTGATGGGGTCAGACGAAGTTTTGATGGAGTGCAATCGGCGCCCTATGGGCGGCCATATCACCAGACGCTTGCAAATTTCCAGACCGGCAGACGGAACCTCGGAGCCCGGATCAGAACCCTGCTTCCCTCTGGTGCCGCACGGCGAGGATCGTCAAAATGTCGCCATCCACGCGATAACGCGCGACGTATCCGCTATCTCCGAAATCGATGAGCCATTCCCGATATTGCTCGGGCAAGTCTTCGATGAGGCGTCCCATATGGGGATGTGCGCCGAGGAGGCTGACGCCTTTGAGAATAGTTTCGCCCGCCCGCCTGGCGACTAACGGATTTTTCGGGCGTAAGAACTCTCGCAGCCGCTCGAGGTCGCGGATTGCGGCCGGGGAGAAGATTACTTGTGGCATTCGGGGGCGGACAACTCGTCGTCAGTTCCCCAGGTCGAAAGCCACTTTTCGACCTCGACGCCGGTGACGTGCAATCCCGTCGCTTCAAATTCATTCCAGGCGTCAAGCGTCTCCTGCCGCAGCGTCTCGCGCTTCTCCTCGCGCTCGACATATTGCGCAATGGCTTCGCGCATGATCCAGTGGGACGAGCGGCGGCGAGCCTCGGCCAATTGTTGGACGCGGCCCTTCAGCTCATCATCGAGCTTGAGCGAGGTCGGCGATGCCATGAGGCAACTCCTTAGTCAGGGGTAATACCTGACGCTAATTTAGGCTTCCTTGCCCTGTTTGTCCATGAATGAATTCATGAAGCAGTTCTGCTATCGTCAACTCTTCGGAGGCGCGATGCTCTCCCGCAGGATGAGTTTGCTGCGGATGACGGTTCGCACGGAAGCCGGGTTTTGTCTCTGGCCAATGGCGTCGAGCAGGAGTTCCACCGCCGTGCGCCCCATTTCTTCCACCGGCTGCTCGATCGTCGAGAGCGGCGGCGCGGAGAATTCGCAGACCGGAGAGCCGTCGAAGGAGACGACGGACAGATCATCGGGAATGCTCAGGCCTGCGCGCTTGATGCGGCTGACGAATGAAATGGCCATGTCGTCGCTGGTGGCGATGACCGCCGTCGGTTTCTGGGCCAGCTCTGCGAAATCGTCAGCCGCCTGCACGCCGATATCGAAACCATGCTGATAATCGAGGCGACCACCCGAGCGATGCACCGACTCCTTCGGTAAGCCGGCCGCCTCCAGCGCCTCGAGCACGCCGCCATAGCGCTCGACGTCGTGATAGTTGCCTTCAGGTCCTGCAAGATAGAAGAACCGGCGGTGGCCCAGCCGGATCAGTTCGGCCGTTACCTCGCGCACAGCCTCGCGGTCGTTGGTGATGACGCTCTGCAGGCCCGCATCGCTCATGTCGAGCAGCATCGAAACGATTGGCAGGCCGGAATTTGCCAGCGAGCGGCCGTCGACCTCCGGAAGCTTCGACGACAGGATGATCGCGCCGCGCACGCTGCCGCCGAAGGCAAGATCGAGAATGTGCCGCTCGGAAACTTCGTCGCGATCGAGGTTGGCGATCATCAGATTGTAGCCGCCTTGGATCAGCGATTTGTTGATGCTCTGCAGGACCTGCGGGATGATCTGCGAGACGCCGTAATAGAGCGATCCGGGCAGAACGATCATGATGATGTTGGATTTGCCGACCCTGAGGCCCCGCGCCATTGCATTGGGCGTATAGCCGAGCTGCTTGGCGGCCGCGTTGATCTTAGCGCGCGTCTTTTCATTGACCCGCCCGGGGTTGGCGAGCGCACGGCTTACCGTTGAAATGGCAACGCCAGCGAGCCGCGCGACGTCCGCCATCAAGGCCCCTGATGGTTCCTCTCCCATTACATCCTTGTTTTTATTCACGATTATTTCTTTCCATCGGATGCTTCGATCTGCAACTCTAAGATAGGCGGCGCCTTATAGCAAACGTTTGCCAAAAATCGCTTGCCAAAAAAACCAGCTTGGCTATCATCTCTCAATGGCAAACGATTGCCATGCCATAATGCATTGGAAAATCACGACTTATTGGATGGGGAACTACTGTTCCTCAGACAGGTAAGCCGTGCCTTGAGAAATGGGATAAATATGGCTACTGCCGACAGGCTGCGTTTCGGCGTCGATCTCGTGACGTTCTTTCATCCAGGCTTCTGGGGTGTCGACAGCGATGATGCGATCGTCGCCTATGCGCGCGCCGAACCGCGCGTCTTCTGGGACAAGATCCTCGACAGCGTCCAGGCCTCGGGCGTCACCGGCGTCGAGCTGACCTTCTCGCCCTTCAACTGGCAGGATGCGATCAAGACCTATGGTTCGATGGAGGCCTTCGCGGCCGAACTGGCGAAGCGCGGCCTGACGCTCTGCAGCGGCTTCTTCGCGGAACTGGAGGCGGCGGGCGATTTCACCGACCCCGAGGCCCAGCGCGCGCTGGTCGGCAAGGCGGAGCGCTATGCCGACTTCCTGAAAGCCTGCGGCAGCGACATCATGGTGATCGGTGCCCCGCTTCGCCAGACGCTCGGCGCCCAGCCGGTGCAGTTTTATGATTTCGACCGCGCCAAGGCGATTGCCGACTTTCTGAACCGTCTCGGCGCGACCCTCTATGCCAGGGACGTGCGGCTGGCGCTGCATACCGAGGCGCATTCGATTTTTGCCGGCGCGCGCGACGTCGACCTGATGATGCTTCTGACCGATTCCGCTTATGTGCATATGTGCCCGGACACGGCCCATATCATCGTTGCAGGCTCCGATCCCGTCCAGCTCGTCGACCGTCATCACGAGCGGATGATCATCGCCCATTGGAAGGACGCGATCGGCCCGATGCCCGCCGACACCCCGATCGACAAGCACATTCACGATCGCCACCGCCCCTATTTCTGCGGTTTTGGCCTCGGACGGGTCGACTGGCCAGCCTGGATCCGGCTGTTGCGCGACCGCGCATATGAAGGCTGGGCGATCCTCGAACTCGATGCCGCGCCGGATCCCGTCCGCGACATCGCCAACGGGCTTACGCTAGTCCGGCAGGCGCTCCTGCCGATCTATCGCTGACAATCATTGCGAAGACGACGAACGCCCCGCAAAGAGGGCATTTTCAAGAGGTGGAACTATGAAGACCATGATGAAACTTTTTCTTGCCGGCGTGGCAGTTGCCGGCCTCTGCGCTTCGGCACAGGCCGAGGACAAGCCGACGATCGAGATCATGTCGTCCTGGACGTCGGGCGGCGAGGCAGCGGCCCTCAATGTCATCAGAAGCGAATTCGAAAAGCGCGGCGGCGTCTGGAAGGATTCGTCCATCGCCGGTTTCGGCGCGGCCGATGCGGCATTCCAGAACCGGATCGTCGCCGGCGACGCGCCTGGCGCCAAACAAGGCGTCATCGGCCTTGCGGCTGCGGATTTCGTCGGCCAGGGTCTTTTCAGCCCGATCGATGACGTCGCGGCCGCCGGCAAATGGGCCGACGTCCTACCGAAATCGATCACCGATCTCATTTCCTATGACGGCAAGGTCTATCTCGCGCCGACCGGCGCCCATGGCGAAAGCTGGGTCTTTTACTCCAAGGAAGCCTTCGACAAGGCCGGCATCGCCGAGGAGCCCAAGAGCTGGGACGCGTTCTTCGCCGATCTTGACAAGCTGAAGGCTGCCGGCGTCGTTCCGGTTGCCTGGGGCGGTCAGCCCTGGCAGCAGACCAAGGTCTTCAACATGATCCTGCTCTCGCAGGTCGGGATCGACGGCTTCCTGAAGATCTATGTCGACAAGGATAAAAGCGAGGCTTCCGTCGAGGGGGTGAAGAAGACCCTGGAGATCCTCGGCAAGCTGCGCGGTTATGTCGATGCCGGTTCCGCCGGCCGTAACTGGAACGACGCAACGGCAATGCTGATCACCGCCAAGGCCGGCGTGCAGTTCATGGGCGATTGGGCCAAGGGCGAATTCACTGTCGCCGGCAAGGAGCCGGGCAAGGACTATGGCTGCATGCTCGCGCCGGAATCGAAGGGCATGGTCTATATCGCCGACTCGCTCTGGTTCCCGAAGACCAACAATGCCGCGACGGACAAGGCGCAGAAACTTCTCGCCGAGGTCGTCATGGATCCGGCCGTGCAGGTCGAGTTCGCGCTGAAGAAGGGCTCGGTGCCGATGCGAACCGACGTCGACAAGTCGAAGCTCGACGTCTGTGCCCAGAAGGGGGCGGAGCTTATGGCTGCGGGCGTGATCGTGCCGGACCAGGCGATTGTGCTGACACCCCAGCAGGTCGGCGCTCTCGACGACTACGTCGACGAATTCTGGAGCGGCGGCTCGAATGACGCAGCCGCTGCGGCCGAAAACTTCTTCGCCATCTTCGAATAGGATAGCTTTTGTGGCGTCGGCCTGATGCCGACGCCACGGCTGCCGGCCGCCGCGATTGTGCAACGGCGGCGCGCCCCTTTCATCTGTCGAGAGCTGGCCGATGTCCATCAAACGCAAGCCCAATCTTTCCGCCACTATCGCGCTGCTGCCGACATGGTTCGTCGCGGTGGTGGTCTTCATCGGCACCATGGCCTGGTCGATCAGACTGTCCTTCACCAATTCGACGCTGTTTCCGTCCTCGACCTATGTCGGCCTTGCGCAGTATTCGAAGCTGTTCTCTTCCGCCAAATGGCTCGCATCGCTGCAGAACGTGCTGATCTTCGGCGTGCTTTACGTCGCCGGCTGTCTGCTGCTCGGCTTTCTGCTGGCCGCCGCGCTCGACCGCAAGATCCGCTTCGAAAGCGCATTCAGGACCATATTTCTCTATCCCTACGCCATGTCCTTCGTGGTGACCGGGCTGATCTGGCAATGGATGCTCAATCCGACGCTCGGCATCCAGGCGAGCGTGCGGTCGCTCGGCTGGGAAAGCTTCGTCCTTGATTGGGTGGTCAATCGCGACATGGCGATCTACGCGCTGGTGCTTGCCGGCGTCTGGCAGGGTGCGGGGCTCGTCATGGTCATTGCGCTTGCCGGCATGCGAGGCATCGAGACCGAGCAATGGAAGGCGGCACGGATCGACGGCATTCCCGTCTGGCGGATCTATGTCTCGATCATCCTGCCCCAGCTCGGGCCGGCGCTGGCGGCGGCCGGCATGCTGCTCGCCATGGGCGTGATCAAGACCTACGACATCGTCGTCGCCATGACCAATGGCGGCCCCGGCAATGCGACTGAGGTGCCCGCGAAATTCATCATGGACAATCTGTTCGGGCGCCAGAATCTCGGGCTTGCCACAGCTGGCGCGACGGTGCTCGTCCTCGGCGTGATCATCGCGGTCGCCCCTTTCCGCTATGCGATGCATATGCGCGCAAGAGCGAAGGGAGCCGCCTGATGGCCGGTCCTCATCCGAACGGCCCGAAGCCGGCACGGCTCACCTCCGGGCGCATCGGCCTCTACGCCTTCCTGGTCGTCGCAGCACTTTTCTTCCTTCTGCCGCTCTACACCATGGTCGTCACCTCGCTGAAGTCCATGGACGAAATCCGGCTCGGGCAGATCTTCGCGCTGCCGGCTAGACTCGATTTCTCCGCCTGGGCGACCGCCTGGTCAGGCGCCTGCATGGGAACCGTCTGCGTCGGCATTCGCAGCGGCTTCTGGAATTCAGTGGCAATCACCCTTCCCGCAGTCGCGCTCTCGGTCTTTGTCGGCGCCGTCAACGGCTATGCGCTGTCGCTATGGCGGCCGCGCGGGGCAAACCTGCTCTTCGGCCTGCTGATGGCCGGCGGCCTCATCCCCTACCAGATCTTCCTCTATCCGATGGTCCGGGCGATGGCGAATATCGAGCTCTACAACTCGCTTGCCGGCATCATTCTCGTACATGTCATCTTCGGTCTGCCGCTGGTGACGCTGCTTTTCCGCAACTATTTCGTCAGCGTGCCGGAAGAGCTCTGCAAGGCGGCGCGCGTCGATGGCGCCGGTTTCTGGCGCATTTTTTTCGAGATCATGCTGCCGATCGCAGTGCCGATAATCGTCGTGGTCTCGATGCTGCAGTTCACCGGCATCTGGAACGATTTCCTGCTCGGTCTCGTCTTTGCCGGGCGCGACAACCTGCCGATGACCGTCCAGCTCAACAATATTGTCAACACGACAATGGGCGAGCGCACCTACAATGTGAACATGGCGGCGACGATCCTGACCGCCATCGTTCCGCTTGCCATCTATTTCCTGTCCGGTCGCTGGTTCGTGCGCGGCATCGCCGCCGGCGCAGTCAAGGGGTAACGCTTCCATGCAATCCGCCGTCTCCGTCAAGGATCTGAAGATCGCCTATGGCCACCATACGGTGATCGAAAAAATGTCGATCGATATTGCCCCGCAGGAGTTCCTGGTGCTGCTCGGCCCTTCCGGCTGCGGCAAGTCCACGCTGCTGAACGCCATTGCCGGGCTGCAGGACATTGCTGCCGGCGAGATATGGATCTCGGGCAAGAACGTCAGCTGGGAGGAGCCGAAGGACCGCGGCATCGGCATGGTGTTCCAGTCCTACGCGCTCTACCCGCGCATGTCGGTTCGCAAAAACCTCTCCTTCGGCCTTCGCGTTGCCGGCCTGCCGACGGCCGAGATCGAGGCCCGTGTCGCCCGCACCGCCGCTCTCCTTCATCTCGACACGCTGCTCGATAGGCGCCCGGCCGAACTCTCCGGCGGCCAGCGTCAGCGTGTGGCCATTGGCAGGGCGCTGGTGCGCGAAGTCGATGTCTTTCTCTTCGACGAACCGTTGTCGAACCTCGACGCCAAGCTGCGCAATGAATTGCGCGTCGAGATCAAGAAGCTGCATCAGCGTCTCGGCAACACGATGATCTATGTGACCCATGATCAGGTCGAGGCCCTTGCCGATCGCATCGCCATCATGCGCGACGGCGTCATCCAGCAGCTTGCCTCGCCGGCTGAGATCTATCGCCGCCCGGCAAACCTCTTCGTCGCCGGTTTTATCGGCGCGCCGGCGATGAACTTCGTCGAAGGCCGCATCGAGCGCGGCGACAGCGCGCCGGTCTTTCGGAGCAAGGGGCTCGCAGTCGATCTCTCCGGTTATTCCTCTCAAGCCGCTGCGGCGGAAGGACCGGCAACGCTTGGATTTCGCCCTGAGCATCTCGCGCTCGACAGACCGGCAGCCGGCCTGCCCACCATTCCCGGCCGCGTTTCCGTCATCGAGCCTATGGGGTCGGACGCGGTCGTCTGGTTCGAGTGGGCCGATCAAAGCCTCTCGCTCAGGCTGATGGGTGACGTGGCCCTGCAGCCGGGCGATGCCGTGGCTCCTGGGCTGGATATCGCCAAGGCGTCGCTCTTCGGCGCCGACGGATCGCGGCTCTGATGGGCCGTCGCTTTGTTTTCTCGCAATTGCCGAAGCGCTCTGCGCCATTTTGAGCAATCGCTTCAGGACAGGAATTGAAAAGACATGTCTGAGATCGTCCATGATGCGCTGGTGATCGGCTCCGGCGCGGCGGGTTCCTTCGCGGTCAAAGAACTGACGGCGCAAGGACTGTCGGTGCTGCTTCTGGAGGCCGGTCCCGCCGTCGGGCTTAGGGATTTCGACCCGGCGCGCAAGAAAGAGCCGGCCAGCAGCATCAATATCTGGGAGCGTGCCCGCGCCACGATCAAGGGGCAGCCGATCCAGGCGCGTGCAGCCTTCTTTACCGAGCGCTTCAGCCACTTCTTCGTCAACGACCGCAAGAACCCCTATACGACGCCGAAGGGCGAGCCTTTCCTGTGGATCCGGGGCCGCCAGGGCGGCGGGCGGCTGCACAGTTTCGGCCGCGTGCTGTTGCGCTGGACCGACGATGATTTCAAGATCCGGTCACGCTCTGGAAAGGGCGTGGACTGGCCGGTCTCCTATGACGAGCTCGTACCTTTCTACGACGAGGTGGAGACCTATCTCGGGCTCTACGGGAATAAGGACGATGCGCCGACCCTGCCGGACGGCATCTATGCCAAACCGGCAAGCCTGACGCCCGCCGAACAGATATTCAAGCAAGCGGTTGAAAGCCGCTGGCCGGAGAGGCGCGTCGTTTCCTGGCGCTACATCGCGCCGGACGCCGAACGCATGCCGCGGCCGCTCAGGGACGCCGAGGCCACCGGCCGGCTGACGGTCCGCCACGACGCCGTCGTTCGCCGGATCACCACCGACGAGAAAACCGGCCGCGCCACCGGTGCGGAATTCATCGATCGCAATACGGGGGAGATATCGACCGCCCGCGCCGCGACCGTGGTGCTGTCGGCCTCGCCGATCGAGAGCGTGCGGCTGCTGTTGAATTCGGCGTCGGCACGCCATCCTGACGGGCTCGGCAACAGCTCTGGCGCGCTCGGCCGCTATTTCATGGATCAGCTTCCCTGCCTCGCCTTCGGATCCTTTTCGAAGGCGAAGGGCTGGGCGCCCGACGAATCCGCTCCGGCCGACCCGTTTTACAACCCGTCGGGCGGAATCTTCATCCCCCGCTTCGGCGAGGGTGACGCCGCCCGCGGCGATTTCGACTTCCAGGGCAGCGTCGGCCGGGCACCTGTTTCCGGGGACACCGATGCGCGTCTCGCTTTCTTCGGTTTCGGCCGCATGCTGCCCTATGACGACAACCGCATTACCCTCGATATCAGGCGCAAGGACGCCTGGAACATTCCCGTGCCGCATATCCGCTGCGTCATGCAGGCGGAGGAGCAGGCGCTGCTCCGCCGGCAGGAGGAGACGCTGATCGCCATGGTGAGCAAGATCGGCGGCGAGCTCGAATTCATCGGCTCGCCCACCGGCCTCAAGGAGATGGGCAAGGGCGCCTTTCCCGATGCCGACGCCTTTAGCCGCTTCATGTTCCGCACATGGTTCCGCAAGACCATGTGCATGGGCGCGGCCATCCATGAAACCGGCGGTGCCCGCATGGGCGAAAGCCCGGAGGCGTCGGTACTCAATCCCTTCAACCAGGTCTGGGATACCCCGAACCTCATTGTTACCGACGCCAGCGCCTTCCCCGGCAGCGGCATCGCCGGCACGACGCTCACCGTCATGGCGCTGACTGTCCGCGCCTGCCGCAACCTTGTCGACCAGTATCGGGCGGGGCTGTTGTAAGGGGCGCTTGGAACGACAGACGCGGGTAACCGTTTCAATTCGATCAGTGGTCGTCATATATGCTTCGCACTGACATGCTCCTGTCAACAAAGCAGGAAGGAAAACCCATGTCTCAATCACAGCAGGACCAACTCAACCGGATAAAGGCCGAAATCGCCGACAGCTTCGATGAGGAGCTGGAAATGCAGATGGAGGAGGACCGGCTGGACGATCTAGTCGTCGAAGGAATGACCCAACCGGCGGAGCAGACGCTCGATCGAAGGATCTATTTCCGGGAACTTTTCCGGCTGCAGCACGAGCTTGTGCGGCTGCAGGACTGGGTTCAGCACAAGAAGCTGAAGGTGGTCGTGCTTTTCGAAGGCCGCGATTCAGCCGGCAAGGGGGGCGCGATCAAACGCGTGACCCAAAGGCTCAACCCGCGCGTCTGCCGAACCGTCGCCTTGCCCGCCCCGACCGAGCGCGAGCGCTATCAATGGTATTTCCAGCGTTACGTCCCGCACCTTCCCACCGCCGGCGAGATCGTGCTCTTCGACCGCAGCTGGTACAACCGTGCCGGCGTCGAGCGGGTGATGGGGTTCTGCACCCCCGATGAACTCGAGGAATTCTTCCGCTCGGTGCCGGAGTTCGAACGCATGCTCGTCCGTTCCGGCATCGTGCTGATCAAATACTGGTTCTCGATCACCGACGAGGAACAGGAATTCCGCTTCAAGATGCGCATCCACGATCCGCTGAAGCAGTGGAAGCTTTCGCCAATGGATATGGAAAGCCGTGTCCATTGGGAGGAATATACCAAAGCCAAGGAAGACATGCTGGCGCGCACACACACAAAGGAAGCGCCCTGGTGGGTGGTGCAGGCCGTCGACAAGAAACGGGCGCGACTGAACTGCATCGCGCACCTTCTCGAACAGATCCCCTATGAAGATGTTCCGAAGCCGGAGATTCAGCTGCCGGATCGTATCCGTCACGCCGATTACAACAGAGCGCCCGTTCCGCCGGATATGTATGTGCCGGAACGTTATTGAAGGCAATGGCGCGACGGGTCAGCTGCCGCAGCATCGAAAGCAGGGACCGGATGGTCCCTGGTTTCACTGGATGATCCTTGGGGGGATCACGCGCTTTGCCTCGCATAAATTGCCGAATTGACCTTGATACCGCTCCTGATTGCTCTAAGCTTGCCCCGGTGAGGCAAAGGACCAGGCTCCGCTCCGGTTGGCGGAGAAGGCCGAGCGACGGGAGGTCGATCATGACACGCCGTTCGAGATTGATTGTCCAGGAGGTCGCGCTGTCGGCAGTCTTGGCGGCCGGCAGCGTGATCGGCATCCCCAAGTTGATCGATCCGAACACGGCGGCCAATTATCCCCTGGCAATCGGGGTTTTTCTGATGATGTCGGCGGCGTTCGTGGCCTATGAACTTATCATCGGGAAGTCGTCCTGATGCGGCCATGCCGCTTGCCACGCAAGGCTCTTTTAATCGCCTCGGATTTTTGATCTGGCCTCACACCGAGCCACATGCAGGCGGCTTGCCGAAACATCGATAATCCGCAGTCCGCCGGCTACGCCGCGCGAGGCGTGGCGTAGCCGTAGACCGTCTGCGGCCATCACATGTCGTCAGGCGGCGATATCGGCCATCCGGTTCAATTCCTCAATGGCCTCATCGGGCAGCACGAGGCGGGCGGCGGCGAGGTTTTCCCTGAGATGGCCGACGGATGAGGTGCCGGGAATCAGCAGGATGTTTGGTGCCCGACGCAGCAGCCAGGCGAGAGCCACCTGTATCGGCGTGGCGTCGAGGCGTGCGGCGACATCGGAGAGCGTGGACGACTGCAGCGGTGTGAATCCGCCGAGCGGGAAGAACGGCACGTAGGCGGCGCCCTCGCGGGTGAGGTCGTCGATGAGCCGATCGTCGGCCCGATGCGCCAAATTGTAGTGGTTCTGCACGCAGACGATCTTGGTGATTCCGCGGCCTTCGGCGATCTGTCTCGGTGTGGCGTTGCTTAAGCCCACGTGGCGGACAAGGCCTTGCCGCTGAAGATCGGCAAGCACCGTCAGGGGCGCTTCTATCGACCCTTCGGCAGGGCCATGCGCGTCGAACATGATCCTGAGGTTGACGAGGTCAAGCACGTCAAGGCGCAGATTGCGGAGGTTGTCATGCACGGCCTGAGTCAGATCCTCGCGCGAGAAGGCTGAATTCCACGACCCGTCCGCGCCGCGCCGTGCGCCGACCTTGGTGACGATGACGAGATCGTCGCGATAGGGATGAAGCGCTTCGCGGATGATCTGGTTGGTCACGTGCGGGCCGTAGAAGTCGCTGGTGTCGATGTGGTTTACACCGCTCGCGACCGCCTCGCGCAGCACCGCCAGGGCAGCACCACGATCTCTGGGCGGGCCGAACACGCCAGGCCCAGCGAGTTGCATGGCGCCGTAGCCAAGCCGTTTCACGCTGCGGTCACCGAGATCGAAGGTGCCGGACTGATCGATAATGGACATGATCTCACTCCTTTCAAGAGAATGAGGTCAAGATTAAGCCTTGGCAGCGCGTGTGAAAATTGGGTATAATCTGTACAGGCCGTGCGGAGTGGCGAACAGTGAAAGCAGATCTAAGTGATCTCAACGCCTTTGTCTCGGTGGCCCGGGCCCGTGGTTTTCGCGAGGCGGCGCGTGCCGGCGGCAGCAGCGCCTCCTTCTTGAGCGAGGCGGTGCGTCGCCTGGAGGCTGAGCTCGGCGTTAGGCTGCTCAACCGCACGACGCGTAGCGTCGTTCCAACCGACGCAGGCAAAGGCTTGCTGGAACGGCTTGGCCCTGCCTTGACGGAGGTGGAGGCCGCGCTCGACGTGGTCAACCGATTTCGCGACAGGCCGGCCGGTTCGCTGCGGCTTAATGTGCCGGTCAGCGCGGCGCGCCTGGTGCTGCCAGCCATCGTTCCCCCATTCCTCGCCGCCTATCCCGATATTCGCCTCGAGATCGTCGCCGAGGAGAGCTTCGTCGACGTGCTTGCTGCCGGATGCGATGCCGGCATCCGTTACGACGAGCGGCTGGAGCAGGATATGATCGCAATAGCGATCGGGCCGCGCCAGCAGCGCTTTGCCACTGCCGCGTCCCCCGACTATCTCGACCGCCATGGCCGGCCGCAACATCCGAGCGAACTCCTCGACCATGCCTGCCTGCTGGGCCGTTTTGACAGCGGCGCGCTGACGACGCCTTGGGAATATGAGCGGGACGGCGAAGTGGTGCGGGTCGAACCATCAGGACCACTGATTGTCAAAGTCGGCGGAGCAACCGATCTGTCTGTCGACGCCGCCATAGCGGGCACGGGCGTGATCACCATTTTCGAAGATTGGCTGCGCCCGTATTTTGACAGTGGCGTTCTCGAGCCCATTCTCGAACCCTGGTGGCAGCGCTTTTCCGGGCCGTTTCTCTATTATCCCGGACGGCGTCTGGTGCCCGCACCGCTCCGCGCCTTCATCGATTTCGTCAAGGTGTCAGCTACCCAACCTGAACGAAGTGCCCGGCCTTACCGCGCCAACTCCCGGAAGGTGACCGAATAACGCAGAGCGTCGACGGGCGGGATCGAATGTTCCCAGAGCTTTCTTGACGCGCCGGCCAGAAGATAGGCTGAGCCGGGATCTAGCACGAGCGATTGCCTTTGCCATTTGTCGCCATTCCGACGTCTCAGCCTGAAGGTGCAGGACGAAAGCAGGGAAATGCCAACGACACGGCCGAATACCAATTTGTCCCTGTGCCAGCCGATTGGAGCCCTGGGTGCGTATTCGGTCACGAGTGCATGCTCGAGCGCCTCCGCCTCTATTCCCGCGAAACCTGCCGCGACCTCACGAATGGGTAGCAGCAATGACGGTATCGGCTCTGCTTTCCTGATGCTCTGACTGTCGAAGTCATATTTCCAGCCGAAGGAAACCGTCCTGCGCTTGCCTTCGAACCCATGGAAGTCGAAGGCTTTGAACGGCAGGGCGGGTATCGCTTCGAGAACGGAGCGCTGCAGATCCGGGGGAACGACATCCTGCGAATATCGGAATCCCTCCGGAAAGCGGTCGCCGGCCTGACCAAAGAGATCCTCCTGCCCCGTCACCATTCATTCCTCAATGGACGCTTGGGGTTTCCATGACCATTGCGAAGTCTTCTGCGACCAGTTCGCTAACGGCTATGAGGATTTCTTCCCGTGAAAAGCCCGATGTCAGCGCACGCTGGATCAGATCCTGCAGATCCGGCTCGACCACATCACGGCAATCCTCGAGGCGTTCTTCTGAAATGGCAAGGCTATTCAATTCGTCCATTTTCTATCCTTTCGGGAAAGCTATCAACGCGCTGCCGCCTGCTTCCGCCCGGCCAGCAGTCCTTCGCGCTGCATCTTCTTGCGTGCGGCCTTGCGCTGTCGGCTGATCGCCTGGGCTTTTTCTCTGACGCGGCGCTCGGACGGCTTTTCATAGGCGCGCCGCTCTTTCATTTCGCGGAACAGTCCTTCGCGCTGCATTTTCTTTTTCAACGCCCTCAGGGCTTGATCGACGTTGTTGTCTCTGACGAGTACCTGCATTCGCATTCTCCTTGTTTGGATGGTGGGCCGATCTCCGTCAGCCGCGTTATCAAGCAATCAGGCCTGCATTCACGGCGGCTAAAGAGGCAAATGCCCTTCACGCTCCAGCAGTTTGGGACAGCACCGCGACCCTTGCGCCGGCCGATCAACGACCGCAGCCGTAGTCGCCATATTTCGTAGGTTCAAAAAGAAATCCTGTGACGGCCTAGCCAGAATCATCTTGCTGCTGGATTGCCCGTGGGGCGCCCGGATGGCGCATGCCGCCGATCCATCTGCGTTCATTCCCGTGTCGGCACGGCTTGAGTGTCCGGTGAGATCGGCTGCGGCTCTAAGGTAGGTGCCGGTGTCCAGGATTGCAACCGTGTGCAGCCGGGATAGAAGCAGCGTCAGAAGAGTGCGGCCGCAGTATAGTCACCGGGCAGGTTCCTTCAAGTTTACCGGGTGTAAATCGGTCGAATTTGCTTCAAATTTGACTGAAGTAGATAACGTAATGGTCGCTTCATGAAACGTTGATGCACGTTATGGATGAATGTTAACCTTGCATTAAATACCCCATTGACTTGCAGTATTAATAAGTTGTTAAAGAAGCCGCTCGCTGAGGTCAAAATGGCCCACTGATAAAACAATTTTAGGAGAAACTAATGGCTTCCCTGATTCACGCAACTGACGATAGTGCAACTTTTCAAGAAACCGACGTAATTTCTGGAAATCTTCTGTCCAACGATTCCTCCGACAACGGTCACCTGTTCCTCCGCGCTTTCGACGGTGCAAGTGTTGGTGCCAAGAGCGGAATGAGCCAGATCACCGAAATCCAGGGTGAGTATGGCACCTTCTTCGTAAAGCCGGACGGCAGCTATACCTATGTTCTGAGCGATGCTGCCAAGATCGGCTTTTCCAACGGCGAACTGCTCCAGGAGAAGGTATCGTACAAAATTTCTGACGGCAGCGGTCACACGGATGTGGGCCTGTTCACCCTGAATATCCAGGGCGTGACCCAGGTCAAGCCGATTGCGGTCGATGACACCTACGACTTCACCGAAGGCCAGCCCATCGGCGGCAACGTTCTGGACAATGACATTGCCGGTGACAACGGGAAGATGTTCCTGCGCCAGTTCCTGAGCACCAAGGTAGACGCTGCTGCCGACGCCGTAACCGACGTTGCCGGCACCTATGGCACGTTCCATGTCAAGTCGGATGGCACGTTCACCTACGACCTGACGGCCGATCTGGATGCAGGCGTGACCTACACGGAAGTTCTCCGCTACTACAAGATCTCCGACGGGGAAGGCAATACGGACACGGCCAAGGTTACGCTCAACATCATCGGCACGGACGCTCATCCCGACGGCGTCGGTGTTTGATCCGCAGCAATAGATCAGCAAGACAAGACGCCCGCCGCAAAATCGGCGGGCGTTTTCGCATCCGGGTTGCTGATACTTGCTTCCTGGATATAGTTGCTCGTAATCCTTTTTAGCTAGTTCTTATAAAATCCTCAGGGGCGTAGTCTTGTTGTTCGGAGGACACGCCGTTGACCGAACACATCGAACCCAGGCAAATCGAAACGGACGATCTGACGAAAGTTTGGTCCGTCACGGAATTCTGCGCTCGTCACTATATAGATGCCGAGGAACAAGCGATGCTGCTCAAACTTTTCGGGCCCTTCGCGACAGCCTGCGAGCTGCTGCACAATGCCAGACGTGCACAGCGATTCCGATAGTGTCCTTCTTAATTCCTTAGCCCCTTGCTTGCGGACGACGAACGGCGTCGACACGCTCGAGGTTAGGCGCTGACACGCGTTCGCGGGCGACTGCCCGCCCGCGCCATCGCCGCGCGTTGAGGTGGAGCTTCTGCCCTCAGCTTTTCAGATAGCTGACGACGGCGTCGGCAATCATGCCGCGATGGCGTTCGATGGTGTCGCCGTCCGAGAGATTGCGCCTGAAGATCGTGCCGAACGTATAACGATTGGAAACGCGGAAGAAGCAGAAGGCGCTGATCATCATATGGATGTCGATCGGGTCGGCCTTGCGCCGGAAGATACCCTGGTCGAAGCCGCGCTCCAATATGCCGGCGATGGTTTCGATAACCGAAACGTTGAGATCGCGGATCGCCTCCGAGCGAAGCATATGGGCGGCGTGATGGATGTTCTCGATGCTGACCAGGCGAACGAAATCCGGATTGGCCTCATCATGATCGAAGGTCGTCGAGATCAGCGTCCGCAACGCCTCTTCCGGCTCGAGGTCGGAGAGATGCAGATCGGATTCCAGCGAGCGGATCTTGCGATAAGACTGCTCCAAGACGGCGAGGTAGAGCCCCTCCTTGCTGCCGAAATAATAATAAATCATACGTTTCGAGGTGCGGGTCTTCTCGGCGATCGAGTCGACGCGGGCGCCGGCGAGGCCATGGGTCGAGAATTCTTCGGTTGCGACGAGGAGGATGTCCTCCTTCGTCTGCTGTGGATCGTTCTTCCGGCCGTTTTCGCCCCGTTCCGCCATGGACCTCGCTACCGCACTTTCTAATCTATTGTTTTGTCAATCGAATCTCGGTCGTCGGCTTCGGTTAAGCATGCCTTTTCTGTTTCCGATTGCTGTCAGTCTTATTCACGTTGTCGACATGTTTCAATAGATGCCGCTTGACATACGAACTAGTTAGTACATTTTGAAGAGGCGACCAGTGGAGGATTTGATCGCGACGACAATATTTCGGTCAAGACGCGCCCTGGCGGGTCTGACGACGGTCGGCCGATAGGGCAAGGCCACGCTTGGAGGAGCGAATGATTCGTATCATCGATTTCTATTTCTTCGCGCTGAAGGTGGCGATTGCGCTCCTGCTGGCAGCTATGGTCCTGCTGGTTTTCGGCAATGTCGTCCTCCGTTATGCCTTCAACCAGGGCATCACCTCTTCGGAGGAACTCTCGCGCATTTTTTTCGTGTGGCTGACCTTCCTCGGCGCCGTGGTCGCAATGCGCGAGCACGCCCATCTCGGCGTCGACTCCCTGATCACGCGCCTACCGAAGCCTGTCGCCAAACTCGCCGTGCTTCTCGGTTATGGCATGATGCTCGCTGCCACATGGCTGATGATCAGCGGCAGCTGGACCCAGACGCTGATCAATCTTCATGTGTCGGCGCCGGCAACCGGTATTTCGATGGGTGTCTTCTACGGCGCCGGACTTGCCTTCGGTGTGCCGGCCTTTTTCATCCTTCTGTGGGACGCCTTCGCGATCGTCACCGACCGCATCGATGTGACGACGGCGGCGCTCGTGCGTGACAGCGAGGAAGAGGCTGCGCTCGAAGATCCCGCCGACACGGCTTTTCCCGTGCTGAAGCCGAAGCACTGAGGAGGCCGTCATGACCGTCACCATTTTCCTCGGCGCACTTCTCGGCCCGATGGCGCTCGGCGTGCCGATTGCCTTTGCCCTCATCATAACAGGCGTGGCGCTGATGATGTATCTGGGCATGTTCGATGCGCAGATCGTCGCGCAGAATGTGCTGAACGGCGCGGACAGCTTCCCGCTGATGGCCGTGCCCTTCTTCCTTCTCGCCGGCGAGGTCATGAATACCGGCGGCCTTTCGCGCCGTATCGTCAATCTCGCCATGGCCATGGTCGGCCATATTAGGGGCGGCCTCGGCTTCGTCGCGATCTTTGCGGCCTGCGTATTATCCAGCCTTTCGGGATCTGCCGTCGCCGATGCCGCCGCCCTTGGCGCCCTGCTCTTCCCGATGATGTTGAAATCGGGCCATGATCCGGCCCGTGCCGGCGGCCTTCTCGCCTCGGCCTCGATCATCGGCCCGATCATCCCGCCCTCGATCGGCTTCATCCTCTATGGCGTCATAGGCGGAGTTTCGATCACCAAGCTGTTCCTGGCCGGCATTGTCCCCGGCCTGTTGATCGCGGCGGCTCTTTGCATCACCTGGCTGATCGTCGCCCGCAAGGAACAATTCGCCCTGCCGCCGAAACAGAGCGGCGCCGCGCGGATCAAGGCCTTCGTCGAAAGCATCTGGGCGCTGATGCTTCCCGTCATCATCATCGTCGGCCTGAAATTCGGCGTGTTCACGCCGACCGAAGCCGGCGTCGTCGCGGCGGTCTATTCGCTGTTCGTTTCGATGGTCGTCTATCGCGAGCTGCCGCCGTCGCGGCTGTTCGAGGTCTTTGTCGCGGCCGCGAAAATTACCTCGGTGGTGATGTTCCTGGTGGCCTGCGCCGCCGTTTCCGCCTGGTTGATCACGGTTGCCGACGTACCCGGCGAACTTGCTGCCCTCGTCGAACCGCTGATGGACAATCAGACGCTGCTGCTGCTTGCCATCATGGTGCTGATCGTCGTCGTCGGCACCGCCATGGACATGACGCCGACGATCCTGGTGATGACGCCGGTGCTGATGCCGATCATCAAGCAGGCGGGCATCGATCCAGTCTATTTCGGCGTTCTGTTCATCATCAACAATTCGATCGGGCTGATCACGCCGCCGGTCGGCACGGTGCTCAACGTCATTTGCGGCGTTTCGAAGCTGTCGATGGAGGATCTGATGAAGGGCGTCATTCCCTTCATGATCGCCGAACTGATCGTTCTGCTTCTGCTCGTCCTTTTCCCGCAGCTGGTGACCGCTCCGGTCGCCTGGTTCGGACACTGATGTCGCTGATGACGGCGATAGAATTTCAACGCAGCCGGAGGGAGATGCCGGCTCTATCCTGGGAGGAAAACATGCTGAATAGATTGACGAAACTGGCGCTGGGACTGGCTCTGCCCATTGCCCTCTTGGCAAGCGGCCCAGCAATGGCCGAAATCCGCGAACACAGCCTCAAATTCGCTGCCGCCAACAATAAGGGCCATCCCCAGGTCATGGGCATGGAGAAGTTCGCCGAGCTGGTGAAGGAAAAGAGCGGCGGCAAGATCGAGGTCAAGCTGTTTCCGGGCGGCGTGCTCGGCGGCGACGTCCAGACGGTGTCGGCGCTGCAGGGCGGCGTCATCGAGATGACCGTGCTCAACGCCGGCATTCTCGCAAGCAACGTCAAGCAGTTCGGCGCCGTCGACCTGCCATTCCTCTTCAACAGCGGCGAAGAGGCGGACAAGGTGATGGACGGCGCGTTCGGCACCAGCCTGATGAAGCTTCTGCCCGATACAGGCCTCGTCGGTCTCGCCTATTGGGAGCTCGGCTTCCGCAACCTCACCAACAACCGTCATGCGGTCAGCAAGCTCGAAGACATCAAGGGCCTGAAGATCCGCACCATACAGTCGCCGATCCCGATCGAACTCTTCAATAGCCTTGGCGCCAATGCAGTCCCGCTGCCCTATACCGAGCTTTATACCGCGCTCGAAACCGGCACCGTCGACGGCCAGGAAAACCCGGCCGCCAACATCATCAACGCCAAGTTCTTCGAGGTGCAGAAGTACATGACGGTGACCCGTCACCAGTACAATCCGCAGATCGTGCTCATCAGCAAGAAGTTCTGGGACGGTTTGAATGATGAGGAAAGGGCAGTCTTCCAGTCGGCCGCGACGGAAGCCCGCGACTATCAGCGCAAGGTTTCCAGGGAGCTGGATGCCAAGGCTATCGAGGAAATCAAGAAGACCGGCATGGAAGTCGCCGAACTCAGCCCCGAAGAGACGCAGAAGCTGCGCGATGCGGTCAAGCCATTGGTCGACAAGTTCGCGGCTCAGATCGGCGCCGATACCGTCACGCAGCTCTTCAAGGAGCTCGAGACGGTTCGTGGCAAGTAAGCAGATCAGGCCCGCGGGCGACCCCGCGGGCCTTTCCCATCACGAGCAAGACAGGAACTGGCGCATGGCCGAGACACTCCTGAACCCGTTGAAGGCCGGGCTGATCGGCTCCGGCATCCAGGCCTCGCTGACGCCTGCCATGCATATGAAGGAAGGTGCGGCGCAGGGGCTGGACTACGATTATGAGCTGATCGATCTCGCCAAGCTGAATGCCTCGCCGGCCGATCTTCCGCGTTTGATCGGCGATGCCGAAGCGCGCGGACTGGCCGGTCTCAATATCACTCATCCCTGTAAGCAGCTCGTCATTCCCCTGCTCGAGGAGTTGTCGCCCGAGGCCCGGGCGCTCGGCGCCGTCAACACCGTCGTCCTGAAGGACGGCCGGCGCTTTGGCCACAACACCGATTGGTGGGGCTTTGCCGAGAGTTTTCGGAAAGGGCTGCCGCAGGCAGACCTTTCCGCCGCCGTGCAGCTTGGCGCCGGCGGGGCGGGTGTGGCGACCGCCTATGCGATCCTGATGCTCGGCCTTAAGCGGCTGACCGTCTTCGATCGTGAACACGAGCGCGCCCTCGACCTAGCCGAAACGATGTCGGCCCTCTTTCCCGGTGCATCGGTCACCGCCGGAAAGGACCTTGCCGCCGCGATGAAGGGTGCATCCGGACTAATCCATGCGACGCCGACGGGCATGGCCAAGTATCCCGGCGTGCCGCTTCCGCCCGAACTCCTCGAACCAGGGCATTGGGTCGCTGAGATCGTCTATTTTCCCTTGGAAACCGAGCTTCTGCGGCAGGCGAGGCAGCGGGGCTGCAGGACGCTCGACGGCGGCGGCATGGCGGTCTTCCAGGCCGTCGGCGCCTTTCGACTGATCACCGGCAGGGAACCCGATGCCGGCCGTATGCTCGCGCATTTCAAGACGATGACGACTTAACGCGTATCGGAAGGACTCTGCGATGAAGACATCGATAGCGACCGTCTCGCTGAGCGGCGACCTCCTCGACAAGCTGGAGGCAATCGCCAAAGCCGGCTTCGACGGGGTGGAAATCTTCGAGAATGATTTCCTGATCTTCGACGAGAGCCCGAAGGAGGTCGGCCGCATGGTGCGCGATCTCGGCATGGAGATCACGCTGTTCCAGCCGTTCCGCGATTTCGAAGGCATGCCGGAGCCGCTGCGCAGCCGCACCTTCGACCGGGCCGAACGCAAATTCGACCTCATGCAGGAGATGGGCACCGATCTGGTACTGGTCTGTTCGAACGTCTCGCCGGCCGCACTCGGCGGTCACGACCGGGCGGCGGCGGATTTTCATGAACTCGGCGAGCGCGCCGCCAGGCGCGGCCTGCGCGTCGGCTACGAGGCGCTTGCCTGGGGCCGTCACATCCACGATCACCGCGATGCCTGGGAGATCGTCCGGCGGGCCGATCATCCGAATATCGGCCTGATCCTCGACAGTTTTCATACGCTGTCGCGCAAGATCGACGTCAACTCGATCCGCTCGATCCCGAAGGAGAAGATCTTCATCATCCAGCTCGCCGATGCGCCGCTGATCGACATGGATCTGCTCTACTGGAGCCGGCACTTCCGCAACATGCCCGGCGAAGGCGACCTGCCGGTGCTCGACTTCATGAAGGCCGTCGCCGCCACAGGTTATGACGGCTATCTGTCGCTGGAGATCTTCAATGACCAGTTCCGCGGCGGATCTGCCAGTGCCATTGCCGTCGACGGCCGCCGCTCGCTGATCTATCTCGGCGATCAGGTCAAGCGCCAGCAGCCGGAGAGCGCCCTGCCGGTGCCGGCCATGCCGCCGCGCGCCAAGGTCGAAGGCATCGCCTTCATCGAGTTCACCGCCGACGTGGACGAGGCGGCGGCGCTCGAGGCGCTGTTTGCAAGCCTCGGCTTCCGCAAGGCAGCCAGACACAAGAGCAAGCGCGTGACGGTCTTCCGACAGGGCGCGATCAATCTCGTCATCAACACCGAGCAGAAAGGCTTTGCCAGCGCCTCTTATGCCGTGCACGGCACCTCGGCCTATGCTGCAGGCCTGATGGTTGATGATGCCAAGGCGGCGTTGCAGCGCGCCGTCGCACTTGGCGCAGAACGCTTCGAGCAGTCGCTCGATGCCGGCGAGATCGAGATGCCGGCCGTGCGCGGCGTCGGCGGCGGCGTCCTCTATTTCCTCGATCGCAAGACCGAGCTTTCCCGCATCTGGGAGATCGAATTCGATGCGATCGAAGACCAAGCCGCTCCGCAGCCGGCCGGGTTGCAATCGATCGACCATATGGCGCAGACCATGAAATACGAGGAGCTTTTGACCTGGCTGCTGTTCTATACCTCACTCGTCGAGGCCGAGAAGACGCCAATGGTCGATATCGTCGATCCCTCCGGCATCGTCCGCAGCCAGGTGGTGGAGAATGCGGAAGGATCCTTGCGCATCACCATGAACGGGGCGGAAAACCGCAACACGCTGGCCGGCCGCTTCATTGCTGAAACCTTCGGCTCCGGCATCCAGCATCTCGCCTTCAGGACTGACGACATCTTCGCGACCGCCGCCGCCCTTGCCGCCAACGGCTTCGTGCCGCTTGCGATCTCGCCGAACTATTATGACGACCTCGAAGCCCGCTTCGGCCTCGAGGCCGAATTCGCCGATCGCCTCAAGGCCAACAACATCCTCTATGATCGCGACGAGGCCGGCGAGTATTTCCAGCTCTACAGCCCGACCTATGGCGAGGGTCTGTTCTTCGAGCTCGTCGAACGGCGCGGTTACCGCGGCTATGGCGCCGCCAACGCCATCTTCAGGATTGCCGCACTGAGGAAACATTTGCGGCCGCCGGGACTGCCCCGCGCCTGAAACGCGCCGTCAGGCCGAGGTTCTCAGCATAAGAGCGCCGCCGGAAAGACTGATAGAGCAAGGCGACTCAGCATTGACGCAGAGGGACCCCTCCCCGAGACCATCGTCGACGTTTATCGCGTGGTGTAACCGCCATCGATCACCAGCACTTCGCCGGTGACATAGCTTGCCGCCGCCGAGCAGAGAAACAGGGCGGCGCCGGCCACCTCTTCCGGCTGCCCGACGCGTCCCATCGGGGTCATGCTGCGCCAGGTCGGGAACCAGTCGGGATTGTCTATGCCGCCGCGTGACAGATCGGTCTCGATGTAGCCGGGGGCGATGGCGTTGACGCGGATGTTCTCGGCGGCGACTTCGCTCGCTAGGCTCTTGGTCATCATATGGACCGCCGCCTTCGAGCTGTTGTAGGCGACCTGGTTCTGCGGAATGTTGGAAACGATGCCCGAGATCGAGCCGATATTGAGGATGGCGCCGCGGCCCTGGCGCCGCATGGGAGCGAGTGCGGCGCGGCAGGCGCGGAAGACGGAGTCGACATTGACGGTCATGATCTCGCGCCAGATGGCATCGGGGAATTCACCGCTGTCGCCATGAATGGCAATGCCGGCATTGTTGACGAGGATGTCGAGCCGGCCGGTCCGTGAGAGCGTCTCGGTGACGAGCGCGTCGGCGGCATCGGCTTTCATCAGGTCGGCGGCGATGAAATCGCAATCGACGCCGGCCTTGGCGAGCCGGTCTTCCGCCGCCTCATTGCAGGCCCTTCCCGCAATGAGGACCTTGGCGCCCGCCTCGCCGAGCGCTTCGGCGATTGCAAGCCCGATGCCGCGCGTGCCGCCGGTCACAAGCGCCACCTGTCCATCCAGTCGAAACCTATCGAAGATCATGTCCGTTTCCTTCTATGATTGCGAGAGGCCGGCACACCCTCGTCAGATATCCGTGCTCTGCGGCAGAATGACGAGATCGCGGATCGTGATGTTGCGTGGCCGCGTCAGCATGAAAAGCACCGCTTCGGCCACTTCTTTCGCCTCCATCAGGCCGCCGGCGGCGAGCGCCTCATCGAGCTTCTCCTGCGGCCAGTCGCTGAGAAGCGCGGTGACGACGGGGCCCGGGGCGATGGCGCCGACACGCAGGCCGTGTTTGGCCACCTGCCGCCTCAGCGTATGGACGAAGGCCTGGACTGCATGTTTCGAGGCCGTATAGATCGGCTCCCAGACGACGGGGACCATGCCGGCGACGGAACTCGTCAGTATGATATCCCCGGTCTTGCGCTCGACCATATGCGGCAGCACGGCGTGCACCGATCGGAAGGCAGCATTGACGTTCAGATTGAGCATGCGGTCCCAGGCGTCGGGGTCGCCGGTCAGCACTTCGCCGCCGATATAGGAGCCGGCATTGGCGTGAAAAATATCCAGCTGGCCTGCCTTCGCCAGAATCTCAGGCATCATCCGCGCCACGCTTTTCGGGTCCGTGAGATCGATGATCTGGGGAATGGCATCGGCACCGAGCGCCGAGCAGATTTTCTTCAATGCTTCTTCGTTTCGGTCGACGAGCACGACTCGGGCGCCGGCGGCAAGCAAGGTCTTGGCGCATTCCAAGCCGATACCCGATGCGGCTCCGGTGACGGCCGCGACCTTTCCAGACAGATCCTGTCCCATTTTCTTCCTCTGTTTCTTGAGTGTTTTAGGCCCGGCCGTGCGAGATGCGGGATCGGCGTGCCAGCGAGTCGACGATGACGGCGACGGCAAGGACGGCGCCGGTGATCATGTACCGAAGCGACGACGACAGATCGAGAAGCGTCAGCCCGCTGGCGATCGACTGGATGACGATTATACCGAGAAGGGCCGAATAAGCGCTGCCGCGCCCGCCGAACAGGCTCGTGCCGCCGATCACCGCCGCGGCGATGGCGTTGAGATTGACATCGCCGGTGCCGGCCTGCTGGCTCGCGGTCGCCAGCCGTGCTGCGGAGAGCACACCGCCAGTCGCGGCAAGCAGCGCGCAGGCGACGAAGGCGCTCGCATAGATACGTGATACGTTAATGCCGGAGCGGCGGGCGGCCTCCCTGTTGCCGCCGACGGCATGCATGGAGCGGCCCCATTTGGTGCGCGTCAACGCATAGTTCATGGCTGCGACAAGGCCGACGAAGAGGCCGAACATCCACGGAATGCCGCGCGATTGGTTGAGATAGAATGCGACTGCTTCCAGGGCGATCGTGATGACGACGGCGCGCAGAAACAGTCCGCCGGTCGATTTCGATGACAAGCCTGCTGTCCGGCGGCGCGCCGATGTGCGGTAGCTCGCAAGGAAGAAGGTAATGCCGGCAAGCGCCACCAGCAGATAGGCGACCGGGTCCGGCATGACCATGATCTGCCCGAAATTGACGAGCCAGGAACCGTAGGGGAGATTGATCGAGCCGGTCGCTCCGAGGATATAAAGCTGCAGGCCGAGAACCGCGAGCAGGCCCGACAGGGTGGAGACGAAGCTCGGCATGCCGAACCGGTTGAACAGGAAGGCGTAGAGCGAGCCGATCAGGGCGCCGATCACCATGGCGGCGAGGACTGCGAGCACCACCGGCCAGCCCTGATTGACCCAGAAAACGCCGACCAGTGCCGAGGCGAAGCCGCTGACCGAGCCGACGGAAAGATCGATCTCACCCACCATCAGGATGCAGACGATACCGAGCGAGATGACGCCGACCGTCGAGCAGTCAAACAGCATGTTGACGAGATTGGCGCTGGAGAGAAACACCGGATTGAGCGCCTGGAACACCGTCCAGATGATCGCCAGGCCGACAATGACAGGCAGCGAGCCGAGGTCGCCGGAGCGGATGCGATCCCCAAAGGCGCGGATCGAGCCGGCGAGGCTGTCGTCATGGAGCACCCTTTCGTCACGTCGGTCGAGGAGCTGAGGTGCTGTCGGTTCGTTCGGAATCGTCTTCATCATGGCCTGCCCTCCTCGTTTTGCTGGCCTTGCGCCCGGCGGCGCATGGCGCGGCGCGAGACGGAATTGTTAGATGCGCCGGTAATCGCGCTGACGAGCGCCTCGTTGGAAGCATCGGGCATGAAGGTGCCGTTGTTGCGCCCGAGCCGAAGGACGACGATGCGGTCGGCGACGGCACGCACATCCTCCATATTGTGGCTGATCATGATGACGGCGAGGCCGCGTTCACGCACGCGCTCGATCAGGTCCAGCACTTCGGCGGTTTGGGCAACACCGAGCGCCGCCGTCGGTTCGTCGAGCATGATCAGTTTCGGCTCGAGCAGCAGCGACCGGGCAATCGCCACGGTCTGGCGCTGACCACCGGAAAGCGAGGCGACAGGCTCGCGCACGCTGGGGATTCGGGCCGAAAGCTCGTTTAAGAGCTTCCAGGCGCGGATCTCCATAGCGACCTCGTCGAGCTGGAAGGGGTTGAGCTCCTTGCCGAGGAAAATATTGGCGACGACGTCGAGATTTTCGCAAAGCGCCAGATCCTGAAACACGGTTGCGATGCCAAGGTCGAGGGCAGCACTCGGGCTCGACAGGTCTGCCTGTTTGCCCTCGAACAGGATCGTGCCCGAGCTCGGCTGGTGCACGCCGGCCAGGATCTTCACCAGCGTCGATTTGCCGGCGCCGTTGTCGCCGACGAGCGCCACGACCTCGCCGGCATGCACGTCGAGTTCGATATCGGTGAGCGCCGACACCGCCCCGAAGTTCTTCGAGATTCCGCGCAGGCTGAGAACGGGCTGGCGGGAGCCGCCAAGAATATGAGAGGTGTCGGACATCGCCTGGCCTTTCAGAAGAAGCGAAAACCGGAAGCGCGGCCGGCGATCCGGCCGCGCTTTCCCTTGGCTCGATTACTTGGTGATGCCGAGCTTCTTGCAGCCGTCGGCATAACGGCCGGTGCACAGCTCCTCGGCCGTGTTGATCTTCTTGTCGATGATCTCGGCCTTGAGGTTTTCGGCGGTGACGACAGCTGGCACGAAGAGCTGTGCCGGCGTGTCGTAAAGCGTCATCTCCGCCTTGATCGTCTCTCCTGCCAGGAGCTTGACGGCGACGTTGGCCGCGGCCGCTGCGACGATTTCGCTCGGCTTGGAGATCGTGTTGTACTGATCCCCCGATATGATCAGCTGCAACGCGGCGATCGTCGCGTCATTGCCGGTCACCGGCGGCACGGGATCGACACCGGCGGCCTTGAAGGCGGCGATGGCGCCACCGCCGGTACCGTCATTGGCGGCGACGACGCCGACGATCTGTTTGCCGAAGCGGGTGATCTGGCCGGCCGCCCATTGCTGCGCATTCGCCGGCTGCCAGTTCGGCGTGTCGAATTCGGCTAGCGTCTTGTAGCCGCCGCTGGCGAGACCCTCGTGAATGCCGTCCTTGATCAGCCCGGCGGCCGCATCGGTCGGTGAACCATTGATCTGCAGAATGCCGCCGCCGTCGGTCGGCACGTTCTTCGCCTTCAGATGCCGGACGAGCGATTCCGCGATCGCCTTGCCGATCGCCTTGTTGTCAAAGGAGACGTAGAAATCGGCCTTGCCCTTCGGGATCGGACGGTCATAGGCGATGACCTTGACGCCCTGGCTCTGGGCGAGCTGGACCAGAGATGCGGCGGCTGCCGAATCCACCGGATCGAGCACGATGACCTTGGCGCCCTGGGTGATGGCCGAATTGAATTGCTGCTGCTGTTTGGCGATATCGGCATCGGCATTCTGATAGATGACCTTGCATGAGGCGCAGAGCTTTTTCATCTCCGCGACGAAGCCCGGATGGTCATGCTCTTCGTAACGGGTCGAGCCCTGGTCAGGCATAAGGAATGCGACCGTCGCATCCGCAACGGCGCTTTGCGCGAAGGCGGAAGCACTGCCGAGCAATGACAGGACAAGTGTTGCCGCGCCTGCCGCTTTTGTCGAGAACTTCATCATTTCCATATCCTCCCATTGGAAAACTTGTGTAGTTTCGTCGTTGCGGTGTTCTCTGAACGAGCCGCCTCGCCTGTCCCGGCGGTTTAGTTTTCTGAGGACAAGCGTCTACTCTCGCGAACCGCTCATTGCGTGTTCGCGCTCAAACCAGTGTCAGTTTTGTCCCTCCTCCCGTCCTCCCTATCGCCTTCTTCGGCGGATGGTTGCTTCCTTACCCGGAACCGTGCTCGTCCGGCGCCCTTACGCCGCCTTGACCACGTTGATATTGTCGCCCAGCAATCGTCGGAAGCGGGAGGGCGTCATGCCCTTTTCCGCGAGGAACTGGCGGTTGAAATTGGATAGATTGTTGAAACCGACCTCGAAGCAGATATCGGTGATCGATGCGTGATCGTCGCTCATCAGGATCTGACAGGCGAGGTTGATGCGCAGGCGTTTCACATATTGCACGAGCGACATGCCGGTGTGGCGGCGAAAGGCGCGCGAAAAGGCGCCGGTGGACTGTCCGGCAATCCCGGCAAGATCGGCTTCGTCGAAGGATTTGGTCAGGTTCTCCCTGATATAGGCGAGTGCCTTGTTGATGCCGGCCGACATGTAGCCGGATGGATCGGGTAGATAGCTTGGGCTGGCGAGAATCTGGGCATCCTGCGCCCGGCTGAGCAGGCCGACGATCATCATGAAGAGCTCGATGCGACGCACGCCTTGCGCCTGCTGCACCTCGTTCATCAGCGGCGCGACCTGCCGGCTGGTCTCGGCGCCGAAGAGCACGCCGCGGCGGGACGCTTCGAGGACCGGCTCGAAGGGGCCGAGTTCGGCCAGCACCTTCATCGTATCGCTGATGAAATTTTCGCTGAACTGAATAAGCTGGCATCGAAGCGGAATGCTCGATCCCTTGGGGACGTCGCTGATCCAGTTGTGGGGAAGATTGGGGCCGGCAAGCACGAGATTGCCCGGTTCGAACTCCCCGATGAAATCACCGACGAAATATCGACCGGTCGTCGCCACGACGAGATGCAACTCGTATTCCGGATGAAAATGCCAGCGAACCGTATGATAAGGATAACCGTGGGCCTTCGTTGCGAAAGATTCGCCCGGCCGGATCTGAACGACTTCCAAGTCAGGTTCCATCGTTTCCTCCTCCGAGGACGGGTTCCAAGCCCACCCGCCAAGTTCCCTTTTTGGCTTTATTGTTGAGCGGAGTGTAGTGATCTCGTTTCGCGCCTGCCACCACGATTCACGGTCAAATCCGATACTTTTTTGATGGTTGACCCCGCGCAGGCGGTGCAAAAGACGACGGCAATCCGGATCGGAGATCGCCCAAAGACCTATGTCAGGCCGCCAGGGCAGCGATGACGTTCCTGACCAGCGCAGCCGAAGACAGCCGGCTCGTGGCGCAGCTCGGAGCGCCGATCGCCCCGACGCGTACGGAAACGCCGCCGCGGGCATTGGCGATCGCAAACATCGACTCGTCGGTCAGATCATCGCCGATGGTGATCGGGCAGCGGTCCTTGAACGGGTCGGACTGAAAAAACCGCTCCAGGGCATCACCCTTGCTTGAGCGTGCCGGCCGCAGCTCGAAGACCATCTTGCCGAGCTGCAGCGCCCAGTTCGGCCCGGCGAGCTTGGCATAGTGATGCATGCGCTCTTCGAGCACTTTTTCATATTCGGGCGCGAGCCGGTAATGGGCGGCAACGGCGGCACCCTTGTCCTCGATCAGCACTCCTGGATAGTGCTCAGCTTCGGCGGTCAGGGCATGTTTCAGAGCCTGAAACTCGGGTGTCGCCTCAAGCGTGTGCATTCCAGCGGCACTTCTGATCTCGGCGCCATGCAGGCCCGCTGTCGGAAATGCAAAGGGTTTAAACAGTGCGTCCGCATAGGCAAGCGATCGTCCGGTCACCAGCGCCAGGGCGCCGCCAAGCTTGTTCGACAGGCGGTGAAGCTGTCCGGGAAGAGCCTCCGGGACTTCGATCGCATCCGGCGTGGGCGCGAGATTGAGCAGCGTTCCGTCGATGTCGAGAAACATTGCCCAGCGCTCCGGCTCGTCCAAAACCAATGAAAGCATTTCCTGTGTGGCGGTGTCGTCCTGCACGGCATTCTCCAATCCTGCAATCATTGAAGCTAGGTCGCGGGCCGGCAACGACAAGATGACTCGGCAGTCGGGAACATCCAGAGGCAAGTCGGCGTTTTATCTGGCCGCCCGTCCAAGCACTCCCACCGTAAAAGGTACATTGATGGCCAAAAGCAGGTCCAAGCATAGCGAGGAGGTCAATGCGCCATTGGCGCATGGTGCGACTATTCTGCCGCTGGTGACCATCGACGACTACAACAACGAACTGCGCGACAAGAACGGTTTCGTCGGCGACAACGCCAACAAGGAAACCTTTCAGCAGAAGCTCGAGGATTGGAGAAAACATGTCCGCAAGTTCGGAGACGATCCGATCGGCAAGGTTGCAACAGCAAAGCTTTCCAAGAAAAAGATCGAGGCTCTGCTGAAGGGAGACGATATGGAGGCCGCCGCACTGGTCATGGGTGCGGTGGAGGATTTCGCGCAGGCCTTTGCCGATGTGATCGGAAAATTTCTGAAGGACAAGCGTTGGGGCAAGACCGAGCGCATTGTGGTCGGCGGCGGCTTCAGGCAAAGCCGCTTCGGGGAGCTGACGATCGCCAGGACCATGGTTCTTCTCAAGGCGGCGGGCATCAATATCGAGGTCGTGCCGATCGTCCACCATCCGGACGAGGCGGGACTGATCGGCTCCGTGCATCTCATGCCGCCCTGGATGTTCAAAGGCTACGAGGCGATGCTGGCCGTCGATATCGGCGGCACCAACGTCCGCGCCGGCGTCGTCGAATTCGGAAAGGAAAAAGGGCCGGATTTTGCCGATGCGCGCGTCTGGGAATCGGTCATCTGGCGACATGCCAACGATGAGCCGAGCCGCAGTGCGACGATAGAGAAGCTGGCGGCGATGTTGCAGGGTCTGATCGACAAGGCAGAAAAAGCCAATCTGAAACCGGCGCCGATTATCGGGATCGGCTGTCCCGGCATCATCAAGGCCGACGGCTCGATCGAACGCGGTGGGCAGAACCTGCCGGGCGGGAATTGGGAAAGCGACAGCTTCAATCTCCCCGCCGCGCTCATAAAGGCCATTCCCGAGATCGGTGACCACAGCACATTCGTGATGATGCACAATGACGCCGTCGTGCAGGGATTGTCGCAAATCTCCTTCATGCACGACGTGTCGAGATGGGCGGTGCTGACAATCGGCACGGGCCTGGGCAATGCTCATTTTACCAATCGCGAGGGATGAAGGCGCGATAGCGGCTGGCCATGTCTCCGAGCTCCAAGGCTGGCGCAGACATGGCAGCAGGCTTATGGTAAATAGTCGGTAAATAAGGAGGAATTTAGCAGACGGAAGTGAAGCCGCTCATAAGTTCCGCTAGAGACGTTTTCGTTTGTAGCAAAATATGCAGATCGGCTGGGCTGGGAGAGCGGCAATCATTCATCTGGTCTATTACCGGCGAGCATATCCAGCGGCACCTGATTCGCCTAGCAGGAGCTTTTATCATCTTTGTCCGGGCAATCCTGCCCCCCATATTGCAGGCGCGCTCCCCCTCCCCTCCCTTTTCCGACTTTGAATCGAAAAGATGGTGATAACGCCGGCGGGCAGTTCTCCACAGGTTCGAAATGCGCTTATCTCTGTGGCTCCTCGCAAGCCCATACGCAGACGAAAGATGGAAGATGAACTTCAAGGGAATAAGCGCACCGCTCAATGCCGGTCGTCTCGAACAAATGCTCGGCCTTGCCCCGTCACGCCGCAATCCCGAAGCCCAAGACGCAAATGACAAGTCCTCCGGCAATGAACCCGTCCGCGGGCTGGAGGCCGAAAGCCTGTACCGTTCGTCTGTTTGTAAGTGAGAAACGGCATCCTCAGTCGGGCGGTCGTGCCGTTGCCGAGCGAGGGAACCAGTCCGCGATGAGCCGGCAATGAGGTTTGGCGGTTCGGCCGGCTTCGGCAGATGCGGTCCCGGCGTCATTGTCAGCTGACAATTTCGCTAAGATTCCGGAATTCCACGTGATTTTTTCGTCGAATCCGGTTTGTTATTGATTGGCTAACCAAGAAATCGCTTGACGGAATCACCAGACTCACGATCATTTGCGCAAAATTACCCGATTTATCAGGATTTGCGTGAATGCCGACCAAGGCCGCGATTGTTGAGAAAGCCAAAAGAGCGAGTCAGGTCTCGATCGACGAGACGATTGCGCAGGACTCGACGATGCTCAGCAGCCAGTTGCAGGTGCTGTTCGAGCGGTTGTTTTCCCCCGATGCCCGTAAATCGCTGCGGCGGTTCAGCAGCACCGAGACGGCCAAACTGCTGGGGGTCACCGACAGCTATGTTCGCCACCTCGCCGCCCAGGTGGAAAGCATCAATCCCGAAAAGACGGCCGCCGGCCGCCGGGTGTTCTCGCTCGAAGAAATTCACGCGATGCGCCAGCATCTCGGGCGCACCAAACCATCCTATCTGCCGATGCGCCGGCCGGGCGACCATCTGCAGGTGATCGCCGTCACGAATTTCAAGGGGGGCTCCGGCAAGACGACGACATCCATCCATCTGGCGCAGTTCCTGGCGCTTCGCGGCTACCGCGTCCTTGCCGTCGACCTCGATCCGCAGGCATCGATGTCGGCGATGCTCGGATATCAGCCGGAATTCGATGTCGGCGAAAACGAGACGCTCTACGGCGCCATCAAGTATGACGAGACACGACGCGACGTCGCCGACATCGTCCGCCAGACCTATTTCCCCGGTCTCGATCTCATCCCCGGCAATCTCGAACTGCACGAGTTCGAACACGATACTCCCAAGGCGCTGGCCGATACCAACCGCGACGACAAGGACATGTTCTTCATGCGGGTCGGCAATGCGCTGCATTCATTGGAGCAGAGCTACGATGTCGTCATCATCGATTGCCCCCCTACCCTCGGCTTCCTGACGCTGTCGGCTCTCTGCGCCGCCACCTCCGTGCTCATCACCGTCCATCCGCAGATGCTCGACGTAGCCTCGATGAACCAGTTCCTGACGATGACCTCCGACCTTCTGTCCGTGGTCAAGCAGGCTGGCGGCAATCTCGATTATGACTGGATGCGCTATTTGATCACTCGTTATGAGGCCAATGACGGACCGCAGGCGCAGATCGTCGCCTTCCTGCGCAGCCTGTTCGGCGAACGTGTACTTACCTCGATGATGGTCAAGTCAACGGCGGTTTCGGATGCAGGCCTGTCCAAGCAGACGATCTACGAGGCCGGACGCGAGACGATGCATCGCCAGACCTATGACCGCGGCGTCGAATCCGTCGACAATGTCAATGCCGAGGTCGAGCAACTCATTCGCAGTGCATGGAGCAGGACATGAGCCCAAAAGGTCGCGATATCCTGAAGAGCATGGTCGGCGCTGTTGAGCCGGCACGGCCGGAGGCGCCGGGAGCGCCGCCGCCGCATCGCCCATCGGGAGCGGTCAAGGCGATGAACCTGTCGCTCGGACGGTTGGGTGAGGAAGCGGCAGCCGCCAAGGCGCTGCGGGAATCGCTGGCCTCCGGCGACAAGGTGCTGGAGATCGATCCGGCTGCCGTCGAGATGTCCTTTATCCGCGACCGCATCCCGGTCGACAAGGACCCGGAGTTCGAGCGGCTGAAGCAATCGATCCAGGAAAGCGGACAGCAGGTTCCGATCCTGGTGCGGCCGGATCCGGTCAAGGCCGGGCATTACCAGGCCGCCTACGGCCATAGGCGGCTGCGCGCAGCGGCGGAGATCGGGGTTCCCGTCAAGGCCGTGGTGCGCAAGTTGACGGATGAAGAACTAATCCTGGCACAGGGTCAGGAAAACGGCCCGCGCGTCGACTTAAGCTTCATCGAACGGGCGCTGTTTGCGCGGCGCATGGATGAACACGGCTTCAGCCGCGACATGATTGCCCAGGCGCTGGCGACGGACAAGCCGGAAACGTCGAGGCTGCTGCAGGTGGCGCAGACAATCGACCCCGAGATCATTCTTGCCATCGGGCCGGCACCCAAAGTGGGGCGTCCGCGCTGGTTGGCCTTTGCCGAGAAATTCAGGGAGGCAGGCGGTCAGAAGAAGGCGCGCGCCGCAATTGGTGCCGCCGCTTTCCAAACGCTGGAGAGCAATAGCCGCTTCGACGCCATCTGGAAGGCGCTTGAGGAAAAGAGCGCACCGCAGCGGGCCGAGCAAACGCTTCGCACCCAAGGCGGCAGGCAACTTGCTTCGGTGACCCGGTCCGGGAAAACCTTTCGCATTACCGTCAAATCGGCGGCGTTTTCAGAATTCCTGGCTCAGCGGTTGGTTGGCCTCGCCGCCGAGTTCGAAGAGGAAAATGAGGGAAAATGAGGCAGTTAGACCGATTGTCAGCTGACAATTCGGATAGGAGATAACGCGCAAAAGAAAAAAGCCCCCGAACGTCACCGTCACGGAAGCTTTCCTCGTAGTCTTGAACACCTCCGAGAATCGCACTTCCGAGAATCGCTGTCAAGAGTTTTTGGCGCCGTTTTGGTGAGCGGATTTCTTTTGCCTCGTCGAGGTGGAAGAGATGGAAACCGGAAGTATAACGACGCCGTTCGGGCGGCGGTCGATGACGTTTGGCATGCTCGCAAGCCAGGTGATGGCGGGTGAAATCAAGCCTGATCAGTCGGTGGACAAATGGAAGCTATTTCGTACGCTGTGCGAAGCAAAGCCATTGCTCGGCATCAGCGATCGGGCGCTTGCCGTGCTCAATGCGCTCCTGAGCTTTTATCCGAAGAACGAGCTGGCTCAGGAAAACGGCCTGATCGTATTCCCGTCGAATATCCAGCTGTCGCTCAGAACGCACGGCATGGCCGAGCAGACCGTGCGGCGGCATCTTGCAGCACTCGTCGAGGCGGGGCTTCTGCTGCGTAAGGACAGCCCTAACGGCAAGCGTTATGTCCGCAGGGACAGGGCAGGGGAGGTCAACGACGCTTTCGGCTTCTCGCTGGCGCCGCTGCTTGCCCGCGCCGAGGAGATCGAACAGTTGGCCGCCGAGGTGATGGCCGAGCGGCTGCATGTTCAGCGTCTGCGCGAACGCATCACGCTTTGCCGCCGCGATATCACCAAGCTGATCGAAGCGGCTGTCGAGGAAGACGTTCAGGGGGATTGGCAGGGCCTGTACCGGGAGTTTCGGGATCTGGTCGAGGGGTTGCCCCGGTCGCCGACGACGGCACAGCTCGAACAATTGCTAGAGGCATTGACGGCGCTCAGGGTGGATATCCTTAACCGGCTGGAAATTCGAGTTAAATCCACAAAACAGCGCGGCAATGCCGATTATATCGAGCGTCACATACAGAATTCAAACCCCGAACCCACCTCTGAATTTGAACCAAGCTTCGAAACGAAGCAGGGCGCGATGCCGGAGCAAGACAATGGGCGAGGGGCCGTGACGCTGGAAGAGGGGAGGGCTGAGATTGCCCATCCGGGCAGGCAGGAGGAGAGGCAAGGTCGTCGACCGGGGTCGCGCGATGATGCCGGCGGGCTGAAATCCTTCCCCCTCGGCCTGGTTCTGCAGGCCTGCCCGGAAATCCTTGCCTACGGGGCGAATGGCGAAATCCGCAACTGGCGCGACTTGATGGCCGCCGCCGTGACCGTTCGATCGATGCTCGGCGTCAGTCCGTCAGCCTACGAGGAGGCCGCAAACGCAATGGGTCCGGAAAATGCCGCGACGGTGATGGCATGCATCCTGGAGCGCGGCGGCCATATCAATTCGGCCGGTGGTTACCTCCGGGACCTGACGCGGCGGAGCGAAAAGGGGGAATTCGCGATCGGCCCGATGCTGATGGCGCTGTTGCGGGCAAATGCGCCGGCCGGCCGAAAAACTGGATAAGGTGCGAGGGTTGGAGACCGCAGCAGCTTGATTGCCGAGCCAGCGGATCAGTCTTCGCTCCAGGAAAGCCTGCATGTCGCGGCGCCCGAATACCACACAGTAGACAATGACGTCGGTGCCGATGATGCGATAGATCAGTCGCCAGGGCTTATGGTGCCGTTCCCGATATTCGGTGAAGCCGATAGCGGCGAGCTCTTTCGGAATATTTCCTCGCGCAGGAAATTCTTCGAGATCGGCGCAGGCACTCTCGATTTCGCTCAGGATGGGCTCAGCGGTCTCGGTGCCGTCGCGGCCCGCGATGAAACGACAGAGATCCTCGATGTCGCGTTCCGCTTCCTCGGCGAAAAGTACACTATAGGGCATCAGGACTGGTTGTCTGGCAGACGCTTGCGGATGCGCGCGAAGGTGTCGGCAGCAGGGCGCAGCTTACCTTCCTCGACTTGCCGGTTGGTGAGCGCCAGCACCTTCAGGAGCGCCAGGGTCTCTTGCGTTTCCTCGTATTGGCGGACGTCCTGCAGAATGGCCTTCGCCTCGCCGTGAAGGGTAATGACGACTGGCTGCGGATTGTCCTTCAGCGTTCGGATGATCTCGGGCGCATGCGCCTTGAGATACAGATCGGCTTGACCTGTTCTGACAGCTTCATGCGGTTGCTCCATTTTGACCACAATATAGATCGTTGAATGGTCGATTGAAAGAAGCCTTTTGAAGTGATGGCGGTCGACCATTTAGACGAATGTTTTTTCAATGGAGCGGCGAAGGAGAGACGCACATTCCTTTAATCCAGTAATTTTATAGACAATATTTGAGGCAACCACAGAGAGGAAGAACCATGTCCGGTTTCAAACTCGTCGGCATTGCCGGCAGCTTCAGCCGCCCATCGAAGACACTGGCCCTTGTCAGGCATGTGGCAGAAAGGGCGAGCTTCAGATACCGCTTTTCGAGCAAGACCTATGATCTGCACGATCTCGGTCCGTCGCTGGGTCACGCCTTGTGGCGTAAGGACCTTGACGATCAGGCCAGGCGCGTCGTCGACGAGATCGTAAGGGCCGATGTGCTGATTATAGGTTCGCCGACTTACAAGGGCTCCTATCCCGGCCTTTTCAAGCACCTCATCGATCTGATCGATCCGCAGGAGCTCCGCGCGAAGCCGATCATCATTACGGCGACCGGCGGCGGCGACCGGCATGCCTTGATGGTCGAGCATCAGCTTCGGCCGCTGTTCGGTTTCTTCATGGCCCATACGCTGCCGACGGCCGTCTATGCGTCCGACCGTGATTTTGCGGATTACGCGGTCTCATCCGATGCGCTTTCGAACCGCATCGGCGAAGTGGTTGGCGAATTGTCGGCCTTCTTTCCAGAGGCAAGACCGGCAGTAGCGGCAGCCGAATAAGGCGCGCCACGCACTTCGTTCTCAGGAGGCAGCGATGGATGATGCAGGCCCGCAGGGATCAAGCGAGCAAATCTGGAGCGTCTTTGAATTTGCTCGCCGATATCGGTTGGCCGAGCGCGAGGAGAACCGCCTGTTCATGCTCTACGGGCCGACTGCATCGCTACGCGATCTTCTCGCCAATGCGCAACGTCATTCGTTCATTCCCCAGTCTGCCGATTCCTGACAGGAGGTTCGCATGAAGCTCGATTTCCATTTCTGGCTGACGTTTGCGATCGCCCGCTTCCGGCGCAACGCGCGGAAGCCTGCAAACGCACCGGTCAACAGCGTCGAGGAGCAGGATCGGTCGGCGCGCGAATACGAGCTCCATTATTGGGGCGCAATGCCCGGACTTTGGTATTGAGGAGGGTGGCGGGTGGCGATTGTCGTTGAGACCAGCCTCCGTCGGCAGGCTGCGAGAAGAGCAACGGGAAGCCTCATGTCGCAGGTCAGGCATGCGGCGGGGATCTGCACGATCGCCGGGTCCTTCACCTTCCTGTTCGCCTTGGTGATCGGATTGATCCGATGAGCGAAGTCCTTGTTCTTCCCGGATTGTTCGGCTCGGGAGAGGGGCATTGGCAACAGCACTGGCTGCAGGATCAGCCGGGTAGCCGTCGCGTCGCCCAGGACGACTGGGATCATCCGGACCTCGACAGCTGGCTACCGCGATTGGAAGGCGCGCTTGAAGAGGCCGGTGAGGCCTATCTGGTCGCCCATAGTCTCGGATGCCTGCTCGCCGCCCGGTTGGCCGGTCGAAGCGCTGCCCGTTGCGTGAAAGGGGCCTTGCTCGTTGCTCCCTGCGATCTGCCGGCCACGGAAATTCTGCATCCCGGACATATCTCGTTCGGCAGCATGCCGACGGCGCCTCTGCCATTTCCGAGCATCGTCGTCGGCAGCATGAACGACGCTTACATGACGATCGATCGGCTGGCCCTGTTTGGCCGCCTGTGGAAGGCCGAGACCAGGAATATCGGCCTTGCCGGCCACATCAATATCGCAAGTGGTTTTGGTCGTTGGCGAACCGGCTACCGGCTGCTGGATGCCTTGAAGGCGCGTGCCGGCGATCGAAGGCGCAATGTTTCTCCGCGGCCGGCTTTTGCGATGTGAACGGAAGCGGAATGTCCGACATTGTCGAGGATCTCCTGCGCCTCAGTGAATATCTGAATGCCTACCCGAGAACCCGGCGCCGGCAAATCATGGGAGCGGTTAGTGCAGACGCTGCCTGCCATGGCCGATGCCGAAATCGGGCCGGAAGAGGCGCGACATCGCCAGTCGATCATCCATCAGACGACGATCATCCGCGACATGACGGACAGGATCGCCGAGGCCGACGATACGACATTTGCGGCGATCGTCCGGCAGGCCGCGATGCTGATCCGCAGCCTGCAGCGGCGCCGGGCAGACGCTGCCAGTTTTACGGCATTAACCCCCGTCAGAGCTTGCCCTTCCACGGCACAAGGTAGGTCTCCAGGAAGCGGATGGCGGCCGAGAAGGTGAAGGCGCAGACCGCGATGATGGCGATGCCGACGAAGACCACATCGGTTGCCAGGAACTGCGATGCCGACATGATCATGAAGCCGATCCCGCGCGTCGAGGCGATCAATTCGGCGGCGACCAGCGTACTCCAGCCGACGCCGAGCGCAATGCGGATGCCGGTGAGGATCTCGGGCAGGGCCGACGGCAGAACGATGTCGATGAAGAGCTGCAGCCGGCTGGCACCCAGCGAACGGGCGGCATTGACGCGCTCGATCGGCAACGAGCGAACGCCCGCCTGCGCCGAAAGGCAGATCGGTGCGAACATCGCCAGCACCAGCAGCGTGATCTTCGACGTCTCCCCAATGCCGAGCCAAATGATCATCAGCGGCAGGTAAGAGAGCGGCGGAAGCGGCCAGTAGAACTCGATCGGCGCATCGAGCACACCTTTAGCCCAGCGGTTCAGGCCCATCAGCAGTCCGAGCGGAATGCCGGCGGAGATGGCGATGAGAGCCGCGACAACGATACGGAACAGACTTGCAGCGACGTGTTCAGAAAGCGATGCACCGGCGTAACCATCGCGATAGATGACGCCGATCTGCGTCAGCACCTCGTCGGGACGCGGCAGGAAAAGGTGCGGGACGATGCCAAGGGCCGCGACGAGCCACCACAGCAGCAGGATTGCCAGGGCGGTGGCAACACTGATGGCCACCGTTGATCTCTCGCCGGCGCCGAAGCCGGCCATTTTCACCAGCTTGACCTGACGATCCTGGACATGGGCCGCAGCCGGCGAGGCCTGTATTACATCGCTCATGCGGCGCTCCTCAAATCTTCGCTGCTGTGGACAATGGCGCGGATCTCTTCGCGCAGCTCGGCAAATTGCGGCGACGCCTTGATCGATCGTGCGTCGCCGGTTTCGGCGAAGCGGCTGATGAAATCGAGATCGAAGCGGGCGACGACGCGCCCCGGCCGAGGCGACATGACGAGCACCTGCGTGCCGAGAAATAGCGCCTCTTCGATCGAATGGGTGATGAAGAAAACCTTCTTCGCCGTCTTGTTCCAGACGGAAACCAGCAGTTCCTGCATCTGTTCGCGTGTCAGGCTGTCGAGCGCGCCGAACGGCTCGTCCATGAGCAGAATATCCGGATTGGTCGCAAGCGCCCGGCCGATGCCGACCCGCTGGCGCATGCCGCCCGATAGCTCGTAAGGAAAGGCATTGGCGAATTCGTCGAGGCCGACGAGCCGGAGCAGTTCGAGCGCGTGCACTTGCCGCTCCTTGCGGTTGACGCCGGCAAATTTCAGGCCGAGTGCAACATTGTCGGCCACCGATTTTCCAGGGCAGCAGCGCATCTTTCTGAAAGACGACGCCGCGATCGGCGCCCGGCCGTTCGACCGCGCGGCCATCGAGCGTGATCCGCCCATCGGACAACGGAAGGAAACCGGCGATCGCGTTGAGAAGCGTGGATTTGCCGCATCCCGAGGCGCCGAGCGCGACGACGAAACCCCGTTCGGGGATATCGAAGGAAACGCGATCGAGCGCATGGACGGTCCGCCCGTCCCGGGCTGCATAGAAAACGCTGGCGTGATCGACTTTGAGCATGGTGCCACTCGCAAGTTCGATGCCGGCGCAATGATGGTCGCGCTGGCATCGGGAGGATCAGTTGCTGACGCTGGTAAGCGCGTCGGCGGTGACGAAGGCGCCATAATTCGCCAGCACGTCGGAGACCTTGCCCTGGTCTTTCAGGAACGATGCCGTGTCCTTGAGGATCTTGCCGGCGCCGGCCTTTTCGCCGCCACCGAGCCAGGCGTCCGATGCCTGCACCTTGGGGGTGAGCAGCGTCAGGTTCTTAAGCGCCGAGGCCTGCTGCTCGGCCGTTCCGCCGAGAAGCTTGGCGAGCGCCTTGGCGTTGTCGCTGTCAGGCCCCCAGGCGGCCTTATCCGATGCGAAGGAGGCGTAGTATTTGTTGATGACAGAGGCGAAGCCCTTCAGGAATTCCGGGTTATCGGTCGCGAACTTCGAGGTGGCGACCCAGGCTGAGAATGTCGGCGCTCCCTTGTCCGCCACCTCCTTGGAGGTCACCAGGACCTTGCCGTTCTTCTTGAGTTCGCTGAGCGCCGGATCCCAGACGAAACCGCCGTCAATATCGCCGCGGTTATAGCTCGCAACGATCTCAGGCTGGGGGATTGCGAAGACCTGGACGTCCTTCTCGGTTAGACCAAGCGACTTGATCAGCGCCAGAAGCTGATAGTGGTCCGTGGAGACAGGCGCGGCGGCAAGCTTCTTGCCCTTCAGATCGTTCAGGCTTTCGATACCCGAGCCGTTGCGGACGACGAGAGCCTCGTCGATGCCGGAGGTGGAGGCGAGGTAGAAGGCCTTGACCTCCAGCCCGCGCGACACCGCAGCCGCAAACGGGCTGGAGCCGACATAGCCGACTTGAACGTCGCCCGACGCAATGGCTGCGAAAATCTCGGCGCCGGAATTTAACCGGCGGAAGTCGATATCGTATCCCGTTTCCTTGGCGAATTCGCCGTTGGCGATTGCCACCGAAGACGGCAAGGCGTCGGTTTGATAGCCGACGACGACCTTCTTGTCCGCCGCCTCAGCCGCGATCACCGCTGCGAGAGTGCCGACGCCGACGGCGATTGCGGCAAGGAAATTTCTGAAATTCATCTTGAGCCCCTTTGTTCGAGAGCCCTCCGGGCCCTTTGATCTCACTTGCCAAAGGGTAAAGGTTGATAAGGGGCTGGCGGGAGGAATAACAAACTATATTTATAGACTACGGGGATAATTGTTTCCGCGATGCTGCCGCTTGAGCCATCCGCGTGGCGGTGAGTGACAAGAAGCGGCGTTCGAGCTTCAGGGAGAATGCCTTGACATATGATGTGATCGTCGTCGGTTCCGGTTTTTCAGCGATCGCTGTGACCTGCAATCTCGTCGAGCTGCTTCCCGCTTCGGCGAAGATTGCGGTCGTCGGCGACGATGCCGGTTTCGGACGCGGGACGGCATATAGGACGGAACTCTACCTCCATCGCCTCAACGTTCCCGCCGGTCGCATGAGCCTGCTGCCCCATCATCCCGACGACTTCGTCGATTGGCTGAAGGCCCATGGACGCCCTATGCAGGCTGGCGATTTCGCCTCGCGCAGCGATTACGGCCTTTATGTCAGGGATACGCTCGCGCGGCTGCTTCGAAAGCGGGATGGCCGTTGCCGGGTCGATTTCATCAAGGCCAAAGCAGCCGGGTGCGTGGAGCGTTACACCAACTCGCTTGCCTTTCACCTCGGCAATGGCGACGAGGTCGCCGGGAAGAATGTGGTGCTTTGCCTCGGCGTCGGAAACGCCGACCTTCCGGTCGAACCGACTGGCGTTCCGTCTTCGCTGCGATCGCGGATCGTCGAGAACCCGTGGCGGCTCTCCTGGCTGAGGCGCGTCGCGCCCTCCGATGCGGTCTGTATTCTCGGCTCCGGCCTGACGATGATCGATCAAGTTCTGGCACTTCGCGCCCATGGCCACAGAGGCAGGATCGACTTGCTTTCGCGACGCGGCCTGGCGCCACTCGGCCATGCGAGGACGCCGCCCGCGCCGCTGCCGATCGACGTTCACACGCTTCCGGCTACGATCAGCGGGCTGTTGAAGATCTTGCGGGTAAAGAGCAGGTCGGTCGCCGACTGGCGGAGCATCATGGACGGCCTGAGGCCGGCCACGCAGGCTCTCTGGCAACGGCTTTCGCAGGAGGAGCGAGCACGGTTCGCGGCATGCGCTTCCTTGGTGGAATATCCACCGTCACCGGGTCGCGCCCGACGTGTTCACAGGGTTCGAGAAACTGGTCTTAGACGGAACCGTTCGCTTCCATGCGGGCTTCCTGAAATCGCTCGAGGCCGAAGATGACAGGCTGGTCGCCGGATACAGGGTCAGAGCCAAGCGCGAGATCGCCGACATCAGGGCGGACTGGCTGGTCAACTGCACGGGTATGGAGCGCGCCGGGATCAGCCATTCGCCGCTTCTGAAGGAAATGAGCCGGTTTCAGCTGATCGTCCCCGATCCTCTCGGCCTCGGCATCCAGGTCAATGCGGCTTCAGAAGTGACGGCTCCGTCCCGGATCTCGCCCGCGCGGCTGTTTGCCGTCGGCGCCTTGACGGCGGGACAATTCTGGGAGATCACCGCCGTCCCCGACATCCGGGTGCAGGCGAAGGCCGTGGCCGAAGAGATCGTCAAAGCGAGGCCCGACTCCGACGCGTAGGCTGACAAACATGGGATCAGCACGGTGCTGTTGAATTGCTGGCCGCCGACAGCTACAGTGTTTGGTAGGCCATAATACGATTCCTGAATTCGGCTGCCGCAGCAAAGCTTGAGCCGGCGAAGTCAATCCAACACTGAGGTACAGCATGAGCGGTGCTCTGAAGGACGCAGCAATCAGGGTCGAGCGTCCTGCGAAGACATTGCGGGAATTGGCGCTCGACAAGGTCCGCGAGGCCATCGTCAACGGCTACTTCCGTCCGGGAGACCGTCTTGTCGAGCGCGACCTCTGCGCCCAGCTCGGCGTCAGCCGGACGGTTGTACGCGAGGTTCTGAGACACCTGGAGTCGGAAGGGTTGGTCGCCAATCTGCCGAATAAGGGACCGATCGTCGCCCAGCTGGATATCGAGGAAGCCAAACAGATCTATGAAATCCGCGGTGCGCTCGAAGGCATGGCGGCGCGGCTGTGCGCTGAGCGCGGCAGCCCCGAGATCGTCGCCGCGCTCGAGGAATCCCTAAGCGCAATCCGCGGCAGCTATCGCGACAACGATATGGCCGGCGTGCTGGCCAATACTTCTTCTTTCTATCAAACACTGTTCACCATGGTCGACCGGCATGTCGCCTGGGGCGTCGTCAATCTGCTCACTGTGCGCATCAACCATCTTCGCTCGATGACGATCAAGACGGAACGGCGCGGTATCGAAGGGCCGCTGCAGATGTCGAAGATCGTCGATGCCATCCGCCGCGGCGACGGCGAGGGGGCCCAGCAGGCGGCGATGGATCATGTCGCAGCGGCGAGTGCCATTGCCGAAGCGGTGCTGTCCGCTCAGAAGCCCGCCGAATAGGTCAGGGCGTCGACCGCTGCGGTCTTCGCAGGAGACGGTCGCAAGGCCATCTTCCGCATCGACATTTGTCGATGCCTGTCCGGTATTCGCGATCACGTCCCGCGGATGAGGCCGGATCCATATCGGTCGGGAGCATAAAGTTGAAACGCGAAATCCCATCAGATCCTTTTCCATTTCTCTGTTCATTTTGAGGCCCCGAGACGATAGTTTCGAGCTCCTACTTTTGCGCCGGACCGGTAGCACCCTTAGTGGCGAATGGTGTCAGATCGCTGGTGGCATCCAGCACGGAGAAAGGGCTTGGCAGACGGCACTTCGGGAAGCAAGGGAGGAGACAGGTCTCGCCCTGAAAGCACTCTATTCCGCGGACATTTGCGAGCAGTTTTATGAGGCGATCGGGATGCAATCACGCTGACGCCGGTGTTTGTCGCCTTTGCACCGACGGATTGCTCAGTACGGCTCAACGACGAACACGATGATTTCCGCTGGCTACCTTTAGATGAGGCGGTCGCCTTGCTGACGTTTGCCGGACAGCGGGCCACACTTGAGCATATCAAGAAAGAGTTTGTTGACCGGCAACCGAACCCGTTGCTGCATATCCAAACCTGACAACGGCTCCCTCTCCGGAACAGGAGCACCTGTCAGTTGCGGTATTTCTGTGCCCTTCAATGTTCAGGGCCACGAGACGAATCCAAACTCCAAGCTTGACACTCAACTTTGCTCGATGTGATGGTATGCCATAATCAATAATATATATGGCGGCATCATATGGACTGGGAAAAGTTTGACCTCCCGATAAATCGCGTCGCCGACGGCGGGCGTCACATCGTCCAGCTCCTGACAACAGGCTGAACGAAGAAACGTTCCGGGCGTTCGCGAGCGTACGCGCCGGATTCGGAGATGCTCGAGCCCGATCTGCGTCTTCGCGGAAACCAACTTGACACTCCAGTATGATGGTATACCATAATATCAGAATTGAGATACGAGGGTGTTCCATGGCCATTCAAATTCGCAAGACGGGACTGCAGATCGAAATGACACTGATCGAAGGCGGCAAGGCTGCGGCGATACCGCTGAAGCTGTTTACCGCCTTCGCGGTCGTGAAGAACCCTTGGGCGGGCCGCGGCTTTGTCGAAGACCTCAAGCCGGAAATCCACGCCGGCGCACCGGTTCTCGGTGAGTTGCTGACCAAGATGATCATCGATGCGGTCGGTTCCGGCGATGCTGTCGAAGCCTATGGCAAGGCCGCCGTCGTCGGTTTGGATGGTGAGATCGAACATGCCTCCGCGCTCATCCACACGCTGCGCTTCGGCAATTTTTATCGTCAGGCTGTCGGCGCCAAGTCCTATCTCGCCTTCTGCAACACCCGCGGTCCCGCCAATGCGCCAATCATGATCCCTTTGATGGACAAGAACGATGAAGGCCGCCGCTCGCACTATCTCACCATCCAGACCTCGATACCCGATGCGCCGGCCGCCGACGAGATTGTCGTGGCTCTTGGCGCTTCGGTGGGCGGACGTCCTCATCACCGCATCGGCGACCGCTACCAGGATCTCAAAGATCTCGGGCAGGACGTCGCAAATCCTGCAGGTGTTTGAGAGGATGGGCGCTTAGATGCTGACAGCCGGATCGATCTCGGGCGCCGCTGCAGCAAAAAGCGCCGCCAATGACTTGCCCCGAAAGAAGACGGCAAGCGGAACGGCCTATCACGAGGCCGGCAGCGGCGAACCGCTGGTTCTCATTCATGGCGTCGGCATGCGGCTCGAGGCCTGGACGCCGCAGATCGCGTTTCTGTCGGCCGGTCATCGCGTCATCGCCGTCGACATGCCGGGACATGGTGAGAGCGTAAAGCTGCCGGCGGGCAGCCGCCTCGAGGAGTTTGTCGCCTGGTTCGGGCAGTTTCTCGACGAGATGGCGATCAAAACGGCGAGTGTCGCCGGACATTCCATGGGAGCGTTGGTCTCCGGCGGGGCGGCGGCGACCTTCGGCGACCGGATCAGCCGCGTCGCCTACCTCAACGGTGTGTACAGGCGTGACCCTGAAGCAAAGGCTGCCGTCCTTGCGCGGGCTGCCGCCATTCCGGTAACGGGGGTGGACAAGGAAGGCCCCCTCGCTCGCTGGTTCGGCGACGATCCGGACAGCCTCATTGCGCGCGAAATGACGCGGAAATGGCTGAGCCTCGTCGATCCCCAGGGCTACGCGGTCGCTTACGCCGCTTTTGCCGGCGGAGACGAGACCTATGCCGATCGCTGGAAAGACGTGACTGGTCCGGCCTTGTTCCTGACAGGCTCCGACGATCCGAATTCGACGCCTCTGATGGCGGAGCAGATGGCGGCGCTGGCGCCCAAGGGCCGGGTCCGCATCATCGAAGGCCACCGCCACATGGTGAACCTGACCGCGCCTGATATCGTCAATTCGCTGCTCGCCGAGTGGCTGTCGTTCGGGGAGGATGAACGATGACAATCCAGACTGTCGATCCAAGAGCATTGCGAGATGCGTTCGGAGCCTTTCCGACCGGCGTGACCGTCGTCACCGCCTGCGACGGGGAGGAGAATCCGATCGGTTTCACCGCGAACTCCTTCACCTCGGTCTCGCTCAATCCGCCGTTGCTGCTCGTCTGCCTTGCCAAGACCTCGCGCAATTTCGCCATCATGACCGGAGCGTCGCATTTTGCGATCAATGTGCTCTCGGAAACGCAGAAGGACGTGTCGAACACCTTTGCGCGGCCGGTCGAAGACAGGTTCGCGGCGGTCGAATGGGCCAAGGGATCGGCCGGCTGCCCGATCTTCTCGAACGTGGCCGCCTGGTTCGAATGCGCCATGGAAGAGGTCATCGAGGCCGGCGACCACGTCATCCTGATGGGTCGCATCGAGGCTTTCGACAATAGCGGCCGCAACGGTCTCGGCTATGCTCGCGGCGGTTATTTCACGCCGACGCTCGCAAGCAAGGCGGTTTCCGCGGCAAGCGAGGGCAATATCGAACTTGCGGCCGTCGTCGAGCGCCGCGGAGAAGTTCTGCTGCTGGGCGACGATGTACTCTCTCTGCCAAGCGTCGACGCCCATGACGGCAACCCGACCGATGCTTTGCAAAAATATCTGGAGACGCTCACCGGGCTGACGGTCAGCATCGGCTTTCTCTATTCGGTCTATGAGGGCAAGAGCGATGGCAAGCAGCACATCGTCTATCACGCCGTTGCCGGAGACGGTGAGCCCGCCGGCGGCAGGTTCGTAAAGCCCGACGCCCTGACTGCGGCAAAATTCAAGACCAGTTCGACCGCCGATATCGTCAACCGCTTCGCGATGGAAAGCTCGATCGGCAATTTCGGCGTCTATTTCGGCGATGAGACCGGCGGCACCATTCATCCCATTCCAGCCAAGGGCGCAAAAGCATGAAGTTCTCTCTCTTCGTCCACATGGAACGGCTCGATGCCAACCAGAGCCACAAGAGCCTCTATGAGGAATTCGTCGCGCTCTGCGAGATCGCCGACAAGGGCGGCATGCATGCGATCTGGACGGGCGAGCACCATGGCATGGATTTCACCATTGCGCCCAACCCGTTCGTGACCATTGCCGATCTCGCGCGCCGCACATCGCGGGCAAGGCTTGGGACGGGGACGGTGATCGCTCCCTTCTGGCATCCGATCAAGCTCGCCGGTGAAGCGGCGATGACCGACATCATCTGCGATGGCAGGCTCGATATCGGCATTGCCCGCGGCGCCTATTCCTTCGAGTATGAGCGTCTGCTGCCCGGCCTCGACGCCTGGGGCGCCGGCCAGCGTATGCGCGAGCTCATTCCGGCGGTCAAGGGCATATGGAAGGGCGACTACGCCCATGATGGCGAGTTCTTCAAATTCCCCGCGACCACCTCGGCGCCGAAGCCGCTGCAGCAGCCGAGACCGCCGATCTGGGTTGCCGCGCGCGATCCGAATTCGCACGAATTTGCCGTCGCCAACGGCTGCAACGTTCAGGTGACGCCGCTCTGGCAGGGTGATGACGAGGTCCAGTCGCTGATGGACCGCTTCAATGCTGCCTGCGCCAAGAATCCCGATGTCGAGCGGCCGAAAATCATGCTGCTGCGCCACACCTATGTCGGTTCGTCGGAAGAAGACGTCGCCCAGGCCGCCCATGAACTCAGCGTCTACTACAACTACTTCTTCGCCTGGTTCAAGAATGAGAAGCCGATCAGGCAAGGCCTGATCGAGCGGATCCCGGACGAGCAGATTCGCGCAAACGCGATGCTGTCGGACGAGGTCATGCGCACCAACAACGTCGTTGGTAACGTGCAGACCGTCATCGACCGGCTCAAGGCCTATGAGGCCCTCGGCTACGACGAATATTCCTTCTGGATCGACACCGGCATGAGTTTCGAGCGCAAGAAGGCGTCGCTCGAGCGCTTCATCGCCGAAGTCATGCCGGCATTTCAGGAGTAGGACCATGCGGCGTTTCCAGCATTTTATCGACGGCGAATTCTCGGATGGCGAGGCTTTCTATCCGAGCATCGATCCGGCGACCGGTGCGGTCTGGGCTGAAATGCCCGAAGCCCGCGAAGCCGATGTCGATCGGGCCGTCAACGCTGCCGAAAAGGCGCTTTACCAAAGCCCCTGGCCGAAGATGACGGCCACGCAGCGCGGCAAGCTGCTTTACAAGCTGGCCGACCTGGTTGCCGCAAACGCCCAGATCCTTGCAGAACTGGAGACGCGCGACACCGGCAAGATCATCCGCGAAACGTCAGCGCAGATCGCCTATGTCGCCGAATATTATCGTTATTATGCCGGCATATCAGACAAGATCGAAGGCTCCTACCTGCCGATCGACAAGCCTGACATGGATGTCTGGCTTTGCCGCGAGCCGATCGGCGTCGTCGCCATGGTCGTGCCGTGGAACAGCCAACTTTTCCTGTCTGCGGTCAAGATCGGCCCGGCGCTCGCCGCTGGCTGCACGATGGTGGTCAAGGCCTCGGAAGACGGACCGGCGCCGCTTCTCGAATTCGCCCGCCTGGTGCACGAGGCAGGCTTTCCCGCTGGCGTCATTAACATCATTACCGGCTTTGGCGCCTCCTGCGGCGCGGCCCTTGGCCGTCACCCGAAAGTTGCGCACGTCGCCTTCACCGGCGGCCCGGAAACCGCCCGCCATGTCGTTCGCAATTCGGCCGAAAACCTCGCTTCCACCTCGCTTGAACTTGGAGGCAAATCGCCCTTCATCGTCTTTGCCGATGCCGACCTCGAAAGTGCCGCCAACGCTCAGGTCGCGGGCATCTTCGCCGCGACAGGGCAGAGCTGCGTTGCCGGCTCGCGCCTGATCGTCGAACGCAGCGTCAAGGACAGGTTCGTCGCGCTGCTGCGTGAGAAGGCGGAGGCGATCCGGATCGGCGCACCGCTCGATATGGCAACCGAAGTCGGTCCGCTTGCCACCAAGCGCCAGCAGGAGAATATCGGCACTCTCGTCGAGAGATCGATCGCAAGCGGCGCGCGGCTGGTCACCGGCGGCCGCAAGATCGATGGCGAAGGCTATTATTTCCCGCCGACGATCCTCGATTGCGACGATGTCGCTTCGCCGTCGCTGATCGAGGAGTTCTTCGGGCCGGTCCTCTCCGTCGTCTCCTTCGAGACCGAGGCCGAGGCGCTGCGGCTTGCCAACGACACTCGCTACGGTCTGGCCTCCGGCATCTTCACCCAGAATCTCACCCGCGCGCACCGGCTGATGAAGGGCATCCGCGCCGGGATCGTCTGGGTCAACACCTACCGTGCCGTATCGCCCATCGCACCTTTCGGAGGCTTTGGCCTGTCAGGCCACGGCAGGGAAGGCGGCATGGCCGCGGCGCTCGATTATACCCGCACCAAGACGATCTGGCTCCGAACCTCTGACGATCCGATTCCCGATCCCTTCGTGATGAGATGACGCGATGTTTTACGAAATCCGCACCTATCGGCTGAAGAACGGAACGGTCCCCCAGTACCTCAAGGTCGTCGAGGAAGAAGGGATCGAAATCCAGAAGAGCCATCTCGGCACGCTGGTCGGCTACTTCTTCTCGGAGATCGGCACGATCAACGAGATCGTCCACATCTGGGCCTTTACGAGCCTGGACGACCGCGAGGCGAGACGCCAGCGGCTCATGGCCGATCCGCAATGGCAGGCCTTCCTTCCCAAGATCCGCGACCTCATCGAGGTGGCGGAAAACAAGATTATGAAGCCGGCAAGCTTTTCTCCCCGGGAGCGAGGCGCGCTGACGGCATAAGGCATACCCGCAGGACAAACCAGAACAGGATAAGGGAACATGAAAACGAAATTTGCTTTCGCGGCGGTTGCCGCATTCGTGGCGGTCTCCGCGCCGGCGCACGCTGACAGCATGGTCTTCTCGAGCTGGGGCGGAACGACCCAGGATGCGCAGAAGGCAGCATGGGCAAGCCCGTTCACCGAGAAAACCGGCATCACCGTCGTGCAGGACGGCCCGACCGACTACGGCAAGCTCAAGGCCATGGTCGAGGCCGGCGAAGTCAATTGGGATGTCGTCGATGTCGAAGGCGACTATGCCGCCCAGGCCGGCAAGAACGGCCAGCTCGAGAAGCTCGACTTTTCGGTCATCGACAAGTCGAAGCTCGATCCACGCTTCGTCACCGACTATTCGGTCGGCAGCTTCTATTATTCCTTCGTCATCGGCTGCAATGCCGATGCCGTCAAAGCCTGCCCGAAGACATGGGCCGACCTGTTCGACACGACGAAATTTCCTGGCAAGCGCACCTTCTACAAGTGGTCGGCTCCCGGCGTGATCGAAGCGGCGCTGCTTGCTGACGGCGTGCCGGCCGACAAGCTTTATCCGCTCGATCTCGACCGCGCCTTCAAGAAGCTCGATACGATCAAGTCGGATATCATCTGGTGGTCGGGCGGCGCCCAGTCGCAGCAGCTGCTGGCCTCCGCCGAGGCGCCCTTCGGCAGCGTCTGGAACGGCCGCATGACGGCGCTTGCGGCGACCGGCATCAAGGTTGAAACCTCCTGGGAACAGAATATCACCGCCGCCGATGCGCTCGTCGTGCCGAAGGGCGCGCCGAATGCCGAGGCTGCGATGAAGTTCATTGCGCTGGCGACCTCGGCAGAACCGCAGGCCGCCCTGGCAAAAGCCACCGGCTATGCGCCGATCAACCTTGACTCGGCCAAGCTGATGGATCCGGAAACGGCCAAGACCCTGCCGGATCAGCAGACCGCGAGCCAGGTGAATGCCGATATGAACTACTGGGCTGATAACCGCGATGCCATCGGCGAAAAGTGGTACGCCTGGCAGGCGAAATAGTCTGAAGCTTGAGATGAACGGGCACGGCGAAACGTTCGCCGTGCCTCATGCAGCGGCGGTACCGTCCATCGGACCTCGGCGCTGTCAGAATTGACGGGTGGGAAGGACTGTCATGTCGACGTATAGCGATGCCTCCAGCGCAATCATGCCTTTGCCAAAGGCGCGCAGAGCAACAGGTTTTGGCGAGGTCATTCCGGCGCTTGCCTTCGTCGGCATCTTTTTCGTCGCGCCGGTGGCGATCCTGCTGCTGCGCAGTGTACTGGAACCTGTTCCCGGCCTTGGAAACTATGCCCAGCTGATCGGCTCTGCCACCTATCTCAAGATTTTCGCCAATACCTTCATCGTCTCAGGCCTCGTCACCGTGATTTCTCTTGCGATCGGATTTCCCGTCGCCTGGGCGCTGGCGATCATGCCGGGTCGGCTGAGCACAGTGATCTTTGCGATCCTGCTCCTGTCGATGTGGACCAACCTGCTCGCCCGCACCTATGCCTGGATGGTGCTGCTGCAGCGGACCGGGCTGATCAACAAGATGCTGATGGGTATGGGCCTGATCGACCAGCCGCTGGCGCTCGTCAACAATCTGACCGGTGTGACGATCGGCATGACCTATATCATGCTGCCCTTCATCATCCTGCCGCTCTACGGCGTGGTCAAGAAGATCGATCCGTCGACCCTGCAGGCGGCAGCCCTTTGCGGCGCCAACCGCTGGCAGTGCCTGACGCGGGTTCTCCTGCCGCTCGCCATGCCCGGCATGGCGGCCGGCGCACTCATGGTCTTCGTCATGTCGCTCGGCTATTTCGTCACGCCGTCGCTTCTCGGCGGTACCGCCAACATGATGCTCGCCGAGCTGATCGCGCAATTCGTGCAGTCGCTGGTCAATTGGGGAATGGGGGGCGCTGCGGCGCTGGTTCTCCTGGTCGTGACGCTCTCGCTTTATGCCGTGCAACTGCGCTTCTTCGGCAACCAGAACCCGGGAGGACGTTGATATGTTGCTCGATTTCGATCGTCTCGGCTGGTGGAAATACATCCTTCTCGGCATAACGCTTCTGACGGCAGCCTTCCTGCTGCTGCCGATCGCCTTCATCGCGGCCCTGTCCTTCGGCTCATCGCAATGGCTGATCTTTCCGCCGCCGGGCTGGACCTTCCAGTGGTACAATGAACTCTTCGCCGACCCGCGCTGGCTGGAATCGGCTTTGACGAGCTTGAAGATCGCCGTCATCGTCACGGTCCTATCGGTGTTGCTCGGGCTGGTGACATCCTTCGGGCTGGTGCGCGGTTCCTTCATGTTCGGCGATGCGCTGAAAGCGCTGTTCTTGACGCCGATGATCCTGCCGGTCGTGGTTCTCGCGGTTGCCCTCTACGCCTTCTTTCTCAGGATCGGCCTTGGCGGCACCCTGACGGGCTTCGTCATTTCGCACCTCGTGCTGGCGCTCCCGTTCTCGATCCTATCCATATCGAGCGCGCTGGAAGGCTTCGACAAGTCGATCGAGGACGCGGCCGTGCTCTGCGGCGCCTCGCCTTTGGAAGCGAAGATCAGGGTCACTCTTCCCGCAATCAGCCATGGGCTGTTTTCGGCCGCTGTCTTTTCGTTCCTGACCTCCTGGGATGAGGTGGTGGTGGCGATCTTCATGTCCAGCCCGACCCTGCAGACGCTGCCGGTGAAGGTATGGGCGACGCTGCGGCAAGACCTGACGCCTGTTGTCGCCGCGGCCTCGACCCTTCTCATCCTTTTGACGATCATCTTGATGGCGCTGGTTGCCGTCGTGCGTAAGGTACTGAAACAATGAACGAACCATTCCTTCAGATCCGCGGAATACGCAAGGAATACGGCCCAGTCGTCGCCGTCCACGACGTCAATCTCGATGTCCGGCGCGGTGAATTCCTGACCTTCCTCGGTCCGTCCGGATCCGGCAAGAGCACGACGCTCTACATCCTGGCCGGCTTTGAAAACCCGACCAAAGGCGACATTACGCTCGAGGGCAAGACGCTGCTCGCCACGCCGTCGCACAAGCGCAATATCGGCATGGTGTTCCAACGCTACACCCTGTTTCCGCATCTGACGGTCGGCGAAAACATTGCTTTTCCGCTGAAGGTCCGGCGCAAGCCCAAGGCCGAGATCGACAGCAAGGTGAAGGAGATGCTGCGCCTCGTCCGGCTCGAAGGCTTCGAGGATCGCAGGCCGGCGCAGATGTCCGGCGGCCAGCAGCAGCGTGTCGCCCTTGCCAGAGCCCTTGCCTATGATCCGCCGGTGCTTTTGATGGACGAGCCGCTGTCGGCGCTCGACAAGAAGCTGCGCGAGGAAATCCAGCACGAGATCCGCCGCATCCACCAACACACGGAAGTGACAATCCTTTATGTCACGCATGATCAGGAAGAGGCGCTGCGGCTCTCCGACCGCATTGCCGTCTTTTCCAAGGGCGTCATCGATCAGATCGGTACAGGCCCGGAGCTCTACGCCAATCCCAAGACGCGCTTCGTTGCCGAATTCATCGGCGATAGTGACTTCATTTCATGCGACCTCGTGTCGTCCTCCGATGGACAAGCCACCATAGCGCTCGGAGGCGGAACCATCTTCAACCAGATTCCGGTGCATGGAAAGGGGACCTCCGGCGCAAGGGCGGCGCTGATGCTGAGGCCGGAGCGCATTCGGCTGTCGCGCACGAGAGCCGCTGGCGCAGGTCTTGCCGCGACGGTCAGCGACATTACCTTTCTCGGCAACAACATCCACGTCTCCACGGAGACGGCGACAGGCGAGGCGCTTTCGGTTCGCTTGCCGTTCGGCCATGAGGCTATTGCCGGGCTCAATCGTGGAGATATAGTCCATCTCGATTTCGATCCCGGCGCTGCTCACGTATTCTGTTGAAAGTTGTCCCATGAAACTCAATGATCCCTCCCTGTTCCGCCAGGCATGCCCCATCGCCGATCGCTGGATCGAAGCGGAAGGTCGTGCGTCGGCCATGGTCCGCAATCCGGCGACAGGTGAAGTGCTGGGTGCGGTCCCTGACCTCAGTGCGGCGGAGACGGAAGATGCCATCCGGGCCGCCGTCGTCGCCCAGAAGCTTTGGGCGAAGAAGACCGCCGGCGAGCGCGCAACCGTGCTCAAGACGTGGCATCGCCTGATGATCGAGAACCGTGACGATCTGGCGATGATCCTGACACTGGAGCAGGGAAAGCCCTTGGCCGAAGCCAAGGGGGAAATCACCTATGGTGCGAGTTTCATCGAATGGTTCGCCGAGGAGGCACGACGCATCAACGGCGAGATTGTGCCGGGGCATCAGCCGGACAAGCGCATCCTTGTGCTGCGCCAGCCGGCCGGCGTCGTGGCGGCGATCACGCCCTGGAACTTTCCGAACGCGATGATCACGCGCAAGATCGGCCCCGCGCTTGCCGCCGGCTGCGCCGTCGTTCTCAAGCCGGCGCTGCAGACGCCGTTCTCCGCGATCGCGATCGCCGTCCTCGCAGAGCGCGCCGGCCTGCCGGCGGGGCTTCTCAACGTTGTCACGGGTGACGCAGCCGCAATCGGCGGGGCGCTGACCGCCAGCCGCGACGTCCGGGTCCTGACATTCACGGGCTCCACCCGGACGGGCGAGCTGCTTTACCGGCAATGTGCGCCGACGATCAAGAAGCTCGGTCTCGAGCTCGGCGGCAATGCACCCTTCATCGTATTCGATGACGCCGATCTCGACGCGGCTGTCGAAGGCGCCATCATCGCCAAATTCCGCAACAACGGCCAGACTTGTGTCTGCGCCAACCGGCTTTATGTCCAGGACGGTGTCTACGAGGCATTTGCAGCCAAGCTCGCCGAGGCTGTTTCGCAGTTGAAGGTCGGCAACGGTCTGGAGCGTGACGTCGTGCTTGGCCCGCTCATCGACGACAATGCCGTTGCCAAGGTCGAAAGCCATATTCAGGACGCCGTGGCAAAGGGTGCCGGGATCGTAACGGGAGGCAAGCGCCACGCGCTTGGCGGCCATTTCTTCGAGCCGACCATTCTGCGTGACGTTGCTGCGGGCATGCAGGTGGCGCGTGAGGAAACCTTTGGCCCGCTTGCACCGCTTTTCCGGTTCCGCGACGAGCAGGACGTCATCGAGCAGGCAAATGACACCGAGTTCGGACTTGCCTCCTATTTTTATGCGCGCGATCTGTCGCGGGTCTTCCGCGTGGCCGAAGCGCTCGAATACGGGATGGTCGGCGTCAATACTGGTCTCGTCTCCACCGCCGAGGCGCCGTTTGGCGGCGTCAAGATGTCCGGCCTCGGCCGCGAAGGCTCCAAGCATGGGTTGGACGAATATACCGAGCTCAAATATGTGTGCCTCGGCGGCATTGCCTGATTTCGTCGGCGACGGTGCTTCCCCGAGCAGCTGCTATCTTGGCCGGCGATGCCTTGCCGCAATTGCGGACCCTGAAAGAGGCAGATGGGCGTCAGAGCGCCGGGTTTGCTTCCATCTCGGCGAGGCGGTGGGCAATACGATCGGCATTCGCCATAATTGTCATTGTGATGTATTTCGAGGAGAGTTCGGGAAGAATCGAGCCGTCGACGACGTGAAGACCCGGATGGAGGTTCAATTCGCCGTCTACAGAGGTACCGAACGGCCCCGCTGCGCCCATAGGCAGGGTGCCGGCAAAATGCGCATCGACCCCCGGTTCCGCCAGCGATGCGCCCGGAAGCGGAACGAGCCCCAATCGTTTCCACTCGCGGCGAAGCCTTCTTTTCAGATCCTTCGCGCGGATATCGAAACCGTCGGCAAAACCGCCGCGGACGGTCATGTCCTTTCCTGTAACTTCGCGATGGATGTAGCTCCGGCTTTGGTCGCCAGGATAATAGATCGTCGCAACCAGCAGGCTGCCGGCGATCGTTTCGAACGCAGCGCGCCCGGCCTTTCTGCCGAGCGGCATCCTGTTGACGAAGCTCTGCGTCGGCAGCGAGCTGACTTCGTAGATCGCTCCCGTCACATAATCGGATGCGCGCTCGCCGTAACGCAGCGACAATCCAAGTTGCGCCAGGCTGTGGGTCGCCGTCGCCGAGCGCAGCAATCTTGCCGGAGAGAGCAGAGGAATGGCGAGTGTCGGACTGTTCAAAAGGCGAAGTCCTCGCTCGCCGATCGGCAGGAGGTCCGCCAGCAGGGCGGCGGTTCCAAGCACGCCTGCGGCAAGAATGATCCTCGGCGCAGAGAATGACGATCCGTCGGCCGTGCCGATCGTCCAGCCCGCGTTGGATGCCAGAGATATGGCCCGCACGTTGTCGAGCAACCGAAAATGCGGCGACTTTTGCAATGCAAGCAGATCCTGCCTGCTGTTATAGATCGCGCCGCTCGGGCAGCCGTAGAGACAGTCGCCGCGCAAGTCGCAGGCCGCCCGCCCGGGCCTCGCCTCCGAAAGGATGGCGTTGACGGCGGGAAAAAGCCGAAACGAGCCATCCGCCGGCTTTGCGGCCTTGTGCCGATGAAGGACATGGGCGGCTGCAGCGCCAAGCGGCAGGACGGATCCGCTGTCGGCCTCTGAGGTCAAATCGGCATTCGTGCTGATCCCGATGCGTTGCGATATACGTTCGTAGGATCTCTGCAGCGGGTCGATATCGATCGGCCAACCCAAGATGTCCGCTGCATCGAGATAGCTGATTTGCGCTCCCCATATATTGGAGAGACCGCCGCGGGCGAGGCTGGCGACCGGCGTGAAACGATCGCCTGTGATCTCTGACTCGCGCCGGAACCGTTCAAGGATTCCGCGGGCCACCGGGGTCTGCAGTTTCGGTGAACTGCCATCGTCGGCGCGCAGCGATTCCAGATTGCGTCCCAAGACACGGGCGCTGCGGCTCTCATCCTCCGATCCGGCATCAGTGCCGGCATCCAGCATCAGCACGCGGCGCCCGGCCGCTATCAGTGGAAACGCAGCGGAGACGCCTGCCGGGCCGCTGCCGACGATGATGAAGTCGGCATCGGGCGTCTTCATCGGTATCGTCCCGCCAAAAGCGCGCGGAGCGGGAACAGCAGGAGATCGCTGGTGATGGCCAACATGGCGCCGAAAAGTCCGGTCTTTTTGGCCGAATATCTTTCCGGCTCGCTCGCGAGATCTGCGAGATAGAGGGCGCGCGCCAAGCGATGCTGCGTGCGATTGGCCGGTGGCTCGAAGAGGGCGAGCAGGCACGGACGCCGGATCAGCATTGGGGAGAGGCCGAGCGGCGACAGCCCTTCGCGCCGAAGCCCTTCGCCGAGCCGCTGTAATTGCGCCTCCGTCGGCGTGATGCCGAGATATTGCAACAGAGCCTTCGCCTCACAGTGCAATTCTTCCTGGTCTGTTTCGGCAAACTCCCGCGTCAACACCGTCATCGGATCGGCCGGGTTCAAGCTCAGCAGCCTAAGGCTTTCCGCGCTCTCCATCGGTGCTGCGCCCGCGAGCCCCAGGACGCGCTCCGGGTCGACGGTCGGGATCAACGGCACAAGCTTGGTCATCCGGCAGGCAAAGAGAGCGAAGCCCAGCGGGATCGGTATGAAATGAAGCTTGCCCTTGCCCTGGCTGCGGCGAAGAATGCTGAGCCAGGCGGCGAAGCTGACCGGTTTTTCCTGCGCGAGCACGAATGTTTGCGGCTGCAAGTCTTCCCGGGTCGCCAGCGCCAAAAGGCCTGCAGCAACCTCATCGAGATGAATCGGCTGGACCTTTCGGCTGAGCCCTATCATCGGCAGCAGCGGACTCAAGGCTGCCAACTTCGCCATCAAGCCGTACATCGCAACCCGTGGGCCGCCGTAGACAAGCCCGATCCGCGCGATGCGAACGATGGGTGCTGCAGAGCTGGCGGCCAGGTGCTGTTCGATCCTGAACTTGGTGCGTCCGTAAACGTTGAGCGCTTCCCGCCGGGACGAGGTGGAGGAGGAAAAGACGAAGTGCTGCACGCCGGCCGCTTTTGCCGCTTCGGCCAGTTTAACGGTTCCTGATATATTGATGTTGTTTTCTTCAGCCGCCTCCGGCTCGGTCGCCCAGGAATGCGCGAGATGGATGACTGCGGCCGCCCCCTCCAGATCGGATGCGACGGGCTCATCGCCGATGCGCCATTTCGCTCCGGAGCGCCGGCCGAATTCAATCACCTCGAAGCCGCGCTCACGCGCTGTCGCCGCAAGTCTTGCGCCGATATAGCCTGTCGAACCCGTGATGATGAGACGCGATGCCATCACACCCTCTACTGTGCAAAGGCGATGCGCGCGCCGCTCCAGTCGAAACGAAACTCGATCTCCTTGAGTTGCGACAGCGCTTGCCGGACCTTTGCCTGGCGATCTTTCGGGCAATAGAGGACGAGGAAGCCCCCACCGCCGGCACCCGCCAGCTTGCCGCCAATCGCGCCGGCAGCACGCGCGGCATCGTAAAACTCGTCGATCGTGCTGTTGGTGATCTGCGATGTCAGCGATCGCTTCATCATCCATCCACGGTGAAGCGCTTCGCCGAAGGCGCCGAGATCGCCGCTCATCAGGATGTCGCGCATTTCGTAAGCCAGTTGCACCATGCGCTCGACGGTTCGGAACTTGTCCTCGTTCGTCTCCATCGCCTGCACCTGCGTCGACAGCACAGAACGCGTATCGCGCTGGCTTCCGGTAAAAAACAAGAGGATATTGCTCTCGAGCTCAGCCATCTTCTCGGAGCTGAGGACAACGGGCTGAACATTCACGCCGCCATTGGAATTGAACTCGATAAAGTTCAGGCCGCCATGCGCTGCTGCGTACTGGTCCTGTTTGCCGATCGGCTCCTTCAGGATGTCGATTTCGAGTTTGCAGGCTTCTTCCGCCAACTGATCCTTGGAGGCGAAGCGCGACCTGTGGGCATAAAGCGCATTGATCAGCGCCACGGAAAAGGAGCTGGAAGAGCCGAGACCGGTGCCGGAGGGAATGTCGGCGACGGAGGCGACTTCGATGCCAGGCTCGACCCGATGCATGCGCAAGGCCTCGCGCAGCAGCGGATGCGCAATGTCCTCCAGCGTGTCGGCCAGTTCGGTGCGAGTGTATTTGAGGTGATATTTGTTTTCGTTGAAATAGTTGTGCACGATCACGAAGCTGTACTTGGCGATCGCGCAGGACAATACCGCGCCCGCCTGACGACGGTAATAGGACGCTATATCCGAGCCGCCGCCGGCAAAACTGACCCGAAAAGGTGCGGATGAAACGATCAAAGGAGTGCCTCCTCGAGATTGATGATGATATCGGCCGACGTGCGCTGCAGATCGATCCTCGGCCACTCTTCCTGAATTCGCGACTGCCAGAGCTCTTCGGCCGCCGCTGGCGTTAGGCCCTTCCAGGCGTAAAACTTATGAAAGCGCTCCAGCAGCGCCTGCTGTGAGGCTTCGACGAGGACAGTCATATCGACGTCCTCGCGGATCGACGCATGTCCGGCAAAGATGCCGTCCAGAAGGATCACGTCGGCATCACGCGCATCGTAGAGGATCGGAGATGCATACTGGCCACGGCTTGCCGCGTCGTAACCCGGTGCCTCGACCCGTCCGGATTGACGCAACATTCTGACGATCTCGGGATAATGCTCCACCCTGTTGCGTTCTTCCGCATTCATATCGGGTCGGCGTTGCTCGAGCGGCAGTATCCAGCGGTCGAGCTCCACCCGCAGCACGCTGCGCCCGGCTTCCGAGAGAAGACGTTGTGCGGCATGCGCGGACGTGCTTTTCCCCGAGCGTGAACGACCGCATATGCCTACGAGCAGCGGGCCTGCCGCATTGGAAAGCCGCTCATCAATCGCGTTGAAGAGAGCTTGCCCAATGTCGTGGTAGCTGCATTGAAAGCGTACAGCATCATAGACCGTGTCGAAGACCAGGTCGGCGCGGGGGATTCCTGTTTCTGCGGCAGGATAGCTCCTATCGTCCCGCAGGCCGTAACCGGTCCGGACGCCATAGGCCCAGATTCCGGCTTTGCGGCCCGCACCGATATCGCGCAGGCTATCCCCAATGATGGCGGATCTCGTTTTTTCGATCGGCAATCCCGCCATGGCTTGGCGGATCATCAGATCTCCGGGCTTGCGGCAAGCGCAATCGATCTTGAGTTCGGGCACCTCGTTGGGGAACCCTTTGTCCGGATGATGCGGACAAAAGTAGATGCGATCCAGCACGCCGCCGTCTTCGGCCAGCTCGGCCTCCAGACGACCGAGAACATGATCCAGGCCGGCCTCGTCAAGCAGGCCTTTGGCAACCTGCGGCCTGTTCGTTACGGCGACCGCGAGGAAGCCTGCCTCGCGGGCGAGCCGTACCGCTTGGCCGGCGCGGCCGACCAACGTCACCTGATCGGGATGAATGACGCCATGGCCGCCGACGTCTTCGTTGAGCACGCCGTCGCAATCGAAGAACACCGCGGGTCTTCGGACCGACAAGTGGATTGCATGGACACGGTCCCGGCGAAGATCCTCGGCCGCGGCGGCATGTCGGCTCGGAGATCCGGTATCCTTCATATATTCGGGCGTGTCGTAGATCGCGACCGGAATGGAACGCTCGAGAAGATCGGGAATGACATCGTGGATCATGTCGGCCTGCTGGCCCGGCAGGAGCGTGTCGAAAAACGGACCGGAAGCCACGTACAAGCCGGCCGGCACCAGATTGCGCCAATCTGCATCGCGTGGCGCCTTGCGAGCCAAGAGGCGCGTGAGATAGCCGTTCTTCTGAACGACGATGTCGGATGTGCGCGGATGATCGTTGGGATGGGCGATGATCGTCAGGGCGGCGGGAAATTGCTGACGATGCCGCGCCAGCGCCGACAGATCGAGATCGAAAAGCATGTCGCCATAGACGATCAGAACATCGTCGGCGATCGTGTCCAAAGTCGTCAGGCAGCCGGCCGTGCCGAGCGGTGACGTCTCCACGAAGACCTCGATTGTAATGCCGAGTCTTTCCGCTTCCGGGCCGAGAGCAGGCTCGAGCTGGCTGCCGAGGTGGCCGCCGAGCACGCGCACATGCCGAACGCCTTCGCGGGCGAGGACGCGGATCTGCCTCAGAATGATCGGCACGCCGTCAATAGGCAGGAGGGCTTTCGGAATGGCATCGCCCGTCATGCTGCGCGCGCGCGTTCCAAGGCCTCCGGCAATAATGATTGCCTCGCGGATAGCGGTGTCAGAACCCATTCGCCAGAATCCGCTCCACGGCGAGTCCAACCGCTTCCGTCGACTTTCGCTTCGGCGACCAACCCAGCGCTATAAGTTTGCTGATGTCGTAGCTGAAGCGCGGAACGTCGCCCAGCCAGCCGCGGTCCTCGCTTCCATATTCGATAGCGGCTCCGGCCGCGACCTTCGAGACCACGATCTCGGCAATATCCCGGACGGAGGTTTCGCCGATGCCGCTGGCATGAAATACTTCATAGGCGCCTGGCGCCTTGTCCCATGCGAGGAGAATCGCATCCACCAGATCGCCGACATAGAGATAGGGCTTCGTCTGCCTTCCGTTACCGAGCACCTGAAGTCTCGTTGGATCAGCCTTCAACCTGTTGATGAAGTCGTAGATTGCCCCGTGCGTTGAGCGCTCCCCAACTACATTGGGAAAGCGCAGCACGAGCGTCTTGATGCCGAATGACAGAGCATAGACGGACAGATAGGCCTCCGCAGCAAGCTTGCTGGCGCCATAGAACGAGATCGGCTGCAAGGGGCCGTGGTTCTCGTGAATATTGCCTTCGGCTTCGCCGAAAACCGCGGAGGTGCTGGCAAAGAAAAGCCTGCCGACACCATGCTTGCGCATGATGGCAAGCAGCGTCGTCGTCGTCAGTTGGTTCAGCTGTAGATCCAGTTCCGTATTGGTATTGCCCGCGGCAATATCGGAATTGGCGGCGAGATGGAAAACAGCATCAGGACGATCCGCCGCAAAGAGTTGATCCATGCCCTCCCGATCGAGCATATCAAGCTCCTGGAAGCGAAAATCCGCCCGGCCCTGGAGATGATCTATGTTGCGCATCCGGCCAAGATGAAGATTGTCGATTGCCGTTACCCGATAACCCGAGTCCAAGAGACGATCGCAGAGATGGCTGCCGATAAATCCGGCCCCTCCTGTTACCAAGGCATGCATGTCGGCAGCTCCATATATGATCTGTTAAGGCTCGTCAGAGCGCTTTGATCTTTCCCGAATGAGGACGCGAAAGGACGAATACACCACCGGCCAAGCCGACCACAAGCTGCAACAGGCCGAAAACCACCGACAGCGTCGCGGCGTCCGTCGTGCCGATACCGAACACGGCAAGTGAAATGATCATGCCGCCTTCGCGCAGGCCCCATCCTCCAACGGAAATGGGAACCATGGCGATCAACAGCACTGGCGGGAAAGCGGCTGCGGCCTGACCCCAATCGAGCGGGAGACCAAGACCAAGAACGAGAATCTCAAGCGAGACGACACCCAAGCCGTGGATGACGAGGGTCAATAGAAATATTCCGAGCATTCTGCGGTGGACGAGAAAAGCCCCCAGCGCCTCGTTCAGCGCGTGCAGCTTTTCCGGAAGAAGCCGAACGAAAAGATGGCGACGCCAGCTGAACACCAGAGCCGATGCGATAGTTCCCGCGACGCCGAGTGCCGTCAGTTCAGTGAGATAGGGGATTGGGAAGTCGTGCCCGTAAAAGGCGCGCATGATGATCAGTCCGATCAGCGCAACGACCGCCAGCCCGAACAGCGTGAGGATACGGTCCATGACGACGCCAAGCGTGGCTTCCTTGATCGTCAGGCCGTATTTGAGGGCGCCGAATATGCGTGCGGCATCGCCTGGAATGGGGCTGGGAAGAGCCTGATTGTAAAAGAGGCTTTGCATGAAGAGTTTCATGGCGCCTGATATTTTCAGCCTCTGTCCGATCATTTCCGACAGAAGGCACCACCGCCACGCCGAAAGCAGGGCCTGCAAGAGAAGAAGGAAGACACTGACGCAGATGGTCGTCGCTGACAGAGTCCGGACCCCCGCCCAGCCTTCTGTGAAATCGACCTTAAGCGCGATCCATATGACGAGGCCAAGCGCGACGGCCACTTTCAGAACCGGGATGCCGATGCGAAGCAATGCGCGGGAGGACGGCGTGGTCACGATGCCCGATCCGCGTCGAAACGGTAGAGCTTCCAGCCGAACCGATCCGTCAATATCAGCGAGGCCCGGGGCATCATGCGGGCTATGACGCTATTGGCCACCGCTATTTTATCTTCTCCGATGCGTTCGGCGAGGAAGGCGCTGCCGGCATCGGGCGGAACGATGAAGTAGCCTATATGATTGTCCCTGATGAAAGCATCGATATCCGAACCCGGTGCAGGCAGCATGTAGCGCGGCAATTGCCAGCCGCCATCGCGGCCGTCGTTATAAGCCGTCGACAATAATGTATTGGCCGTATCAAAAGGTTGAAAAACGGTTCTGAGGTCATGATCAGCGATATAGCGGTACATGAAATAGGCTTCGCGATGGCTCTCCATGTAGGTGTCGACGCTGATCATCCCAAGCACGACGTCGAGTTCTTTCGCCTTGACGGGATCGATGTCGCTGCCGCCCATCTGATGCCAGTGGGAAATCCAGAGTCCCCCGGCCAGCAAGCCGATGACCACCGGGCTGGCGACCATAGATGCCGGCGAAGAGGCAATTTTCGCAAGGGGAGCGATCTGCGGCAGCACCCGTCGGTCGAGCCATTCATCCAGCCGTTCGCGAACCAACGAGGCGCCGATAAACCCGGTCGAAAAGAAGAGCAGATAGGCTGGCGTCGCCCACCTGATGTGATTGAACATAACGGTGTACCATATCACAAACATGGCAGCGGTAATCGCTGCGAGGAATGCGATGCGCCGGAAAGCCACTGCCAGGCCGGCCAGTATCAAAGCGAGAGCGACGAAAGCATTCGGCTTGCTCGCGAGAAACCACTGGTAAAGAATATGGAGGAAATCGCGCCAGCCTTGCAGCGTTGCGAGGTTCGTCACGAAATGCCGGTTGGCGGGATCGAAAGCCCGGCCCAATTCGAGCATGTAATCTGCCATCCAAGCGTCGGTGAGGCCCGGATGACCGAACATGAAAGGATAGATCGGATTGCCGAGGACGATCAGGTTTCTCGCATACCAGTAGCCCGCCACTGCGAGGAATGCGCAGAGGCATGACAGAAAGAGCGGCAGCGATACCCGTCCCTTGAGAAGCGTCGGCAGCAATGCCAGCCCTATGAGGCCCACCATTTGCAGTTCGGTATATTTTCCGCCGACCGCTCCCCCCAACACGAGCGCACAATGGAAAAGCTCCGCCGGGCGCCGGGTTTCCAGATAACGCCACAGGAAAAGCACGGCTGCGACCGAGAAACACGACCGGGCCAGATCCGTCATCGGTTCGCCGACGCTCCCCCTGAAGAAAGGGATGCTGAGGATCAGAGCGGCCACCAGGAAAAAACCGCATGCCCGCCAACGGCTGGCGCAACTTGAAAGAAGAAACAGAAACGCGAAGAAAATCGCGATATTCATGACGGAGGCGCCGGTCCAGTGACCGCTGACCATCATGACGAGCGCAAACAACAGATTGAAGAAGAGCGGAATATTGCCGTAGAACGGATGGTCGATCTGCGGCGACACAAAGCCGGCGTGATCGATGATGCTGTTCGCCAGCGGAACGTGGAAAACCCATACATCGGCGATACCAGACGGAAACAGGGCCAGAACGCTCGAGACATAGCAAAGTATGATGCATGTGAAGGCCGCAAGCGCCGGCAACGGATTTCCGGTTTTCGTTTCAGCGGCAATTTTACGAAGCAGCGAACCCAGGTCGCGGAGAACGGCGACGAGATCGCGCCGCCGCCAGATCATCGAGACCACCACGACAGGAAAAACGATTTCCCATCGCAGCCCATGAAATGCGCCAAGGACGGTAGCCGCGCCGCCTGATATCGCCAGAGCCGGCAGAATACCGCTGAATAGGAAGTCGGCGCCATCTCGAAGGGGTTGATCGCAATGTCGGTTGAGCCGGGTAACGATGCCTCGGTCGATCACGAGGCCCCATAAGATTATGGAAAGAACCGTGCACCAGCCTAGGATCATGATCGCCCCTTTCGTGGCTCCTATCCCGCGAGAGGCGGCGCAGCTTTCTTGATCGGCAACATAACGCCGAGGGCTCGTACCATGAGGCCTGATATAAAGATCTGGAACGCCGTGATGATAAGCCAAACCCCGAAGACGGCCCAGTTTGTCTCGATGCCGATCTCAGGCAGCACGTATCCGTTGTCGACATAGGAATCGAACAGCGGAACCGCCAACAATGCGCCTGCCAGAACGGCGATAACCGATCCCCAGATCGTTGCATTGTAAGGCAGAAGCCGCTCGAAACGGGGCTGCACATGTCCCGAATAGTCGAAAATCACTCGACCGATCGCCGCCGAAACCAGCATTGATTGACCAAGGACGGCCATAGCCATGGCAAACAGCATAGCGTTGGACGAGAACCGCACACCGCCGATGGACATGGGGCCGGCAAGCAACGGCAGCATCATGATCAGGCCGAGGGCGAGAAGCAGGAGACCTGGCCAGACGAGAAAGAAATCGAACCCATAGACGAACATGGCCTGCAGATTGCGCCAGCCTGCCCGCCATGGCTCCATCCAGCCCCGCCGCTTCATGTGGCTGAGGCGTCCTTCCGGATCCTTGAGGAAATGAATCGGCACTTCGGTGGTGGCAAGCTCCATATGCACGGACTTCAGCACCATTTCCGAGGCATATTCCCAACCCTGCGAACGAAGATCCATGCGGAGCAAGGCATCGACGCTGATGCCCCGCATGCCGCAATGGATGTCGGAAAAGCGGCTGGCGAACATGCGATTGAGAATCCATGTCGTCAGGGGCGTTCCGAAATAGCGGTGCAGCGGCGGCATTGCATTGGCTTCGATCGAGCCCTTGAACCGCGAGCCCATTACGAAGTCATAGCCTTTCCGGAAGGCTTCGATAAACGGCGCGATCTGGCGAAAATCATAGGTGCAGTCCGCATCGCCCATGATGATGAACTTGCCGCGGACGAAGGGAATGGCATCGATGTAGGCCCGGCCCAGGCCGCGCTTCGGCGTCCGCAACACGCGCGCACCCCTCTCACGGGCGATTTCCGGCGTGCGATCAGTCGAACTGTCGACGATGAGGATTTCCACCGCCGCACCGCTTGCCGCAATGCCCTGACGGCACCAATCGACGAAGGTTCCGATCGTCAATTCCTCGTTGAGCGAGGGAACGAGGATGGTTACTTCCGGGTCGGCGACGTCGTCGTCTGGCGTCAGAAGCGTCAATTCCGGATCGTGGGTGTGGGAGAAATTCATGCGCGTGATACGGCTCTTAGGAGAGGCTGGGCGGGACGAGGCCGCAGGAAAAATCCAATATGGCGTGGCAGATCGCGAGATGGGCAATCTCCACATAGCCATATTGATCGGAAGCAACATAGAAATTCAGATCACCGAGCGCGCGCAACGGGTTGCCCGGCGCGAAGCCGCTCAAGGTGATGACGGCGCCGCCTTTTTCGCGGGCGGTGCGGACGGCCTTGGTAATGCTTTCCGATCGGCCTGAACTGCTGATCGCAATCAGCAGATCTCCTTCATTCGCATGCATTTCGATCTGCTTTGCGAAGACGTTCTCATAGCCGAGGTCGTTCGAGAGGCAGGTCAGCGTTGCGCCGTCGTTCATCGCCATGGCGCGGAGTCCACCATTTTTGGAGTAGTCGGTCGCCATATGGCTGGCAATGGCCGCACTGCCGCCGTTGCCGATGAAGATGATCTTCCGGCCGGCGTCATGGGTGGCACGGGCGAGTTGCATGGCCTCGCTCACCGCAGTTGCATAATCCAGGCTTTCGTCAGCCGGTCGCGAGGCGGCTGCATTCACGAGAACATGGCGGAGAAATGTGAAATAGCGATCGAGATCGCCGGCCGTGACGCCAAGCTCGGATGTTTTGCTCTGGTGATGCGACATGCCGGTTCAGTCCCTACGCCTTGGAAATTGGGGCGTCATTAAAGACTAAATCATACAAAGGCAAGTTGCCCGCAGCCCCTTTCGAAGGTTGTTAACGAGTGTCACGGCTTTGCAACTCATGGTCTTTCGTCAGCATGCGGACGAAATTATCCGAAGACGGTTGGCCGTTGCGGCTTGCCTTTCGCGCTCGTCCCTCGGGACATTCGATATGAACTGCGAGGCAGGCGCTTCCGGCAGGGTCCCGCGCTCAATTGCCGACTGCTGCGATAATGCCGATTTCCACGGAATATTGCGGCGCGGCAAGTCTTGCCTCGACGGTGGCGCGCGCCGGCGCATGGCCGGATGGCACCCAGTCGTCCCAGACGGCATTCATGTCTTCGAACGTCGACATGTCCGCAAGCCAGATCGTCGCGCTGAGGATTCGTTTCGGATTGCTGCCCACGCCGTCCAGGAGTCGAGTGATCCGTGTCAGGATATTGGTCGTCTGCTCGCGGATGGACGCGCCGGGCGCGTCGACTGCGACCTGGCCTGCGAGGAAGACGAAGCTGCCATAGGTCACGGCCTGGCTCATCCGTTTTCCGGTCTCGTAACGTTCGATCTGCATGCTCGCCTCCTTCATCAATCCCTGTGCGCAATCTTCTGGCGTTCGGCGCGTCGCTGCAGCCATTGGATGGTGGCGAGGAACAGCGTCGAAAACAGGATGAGGAGAGAGGCGACGGCGGCGATCGTCGGGCTCAGCGTTTCCCGCACGCCGCTCCACATCTGCCGCGGCAGCGTGCGTTCCTCGGAACCGGCGATGAAGAGCGCAATCACCACTTCGTCGAACGACGTCACGAAGGCGAAGAGGGCGCCGGAGGCCACTCCCGGGGCAATGACCGGCAGCATGATGCGCAAGGTCGCCTCGACAGGGGTTGCGCCGAGACTGGATGCCGCCCGCATCAGATTGTGATCGAAGCTTGCGAGTGTCGCCGTCACGGTGATCACCACGAAGGGCGCTCCGATCGCCGTATGCGCCAGCACCAGCCCAGTCAGGCTGTTGAGCAGTCCGACGGCGGCGAAGGCATAATAGATGCCGACCGCCGACACGATGACTGGCACGATCATTGGGGAAATCAGAATGGCGGTTAACGTTGCCCGCGCCGGGCAGGAGGGCCGGCTGAGGCCGATCGCGGCAAGCGTGCCGAGAAAGGTCGAAAGGACAGTGGCGAAGACGGCGACGATGATGCTGTTCTTCAGCGCCAGCTGCCAGACGTTGGAATCGAAGAATTCGCGATACCACCTGAGCGACAGGCCGGGCATCGGGTAGGTGAAGAACGGCTCGGCGTTGAAGGAGAGTGGCACGATCGCCACGATCGGCGCGATCAGGAACAGGATCACCAGGCCGCCCGCCAGCCACAGGAGGATCGAAAACAACCGCGGGAAAGACAGGAAATTCGTCATCAGCCGATCCTCAGCCTGTCGATGCCGACGATGCGATTGTAGACGGCGTAGAGGATGAGCACCGCCACCAGAAGGATCGTGCTCAAGGCCGCCGCCATGCCCCAATTGGTGACCTGGTTGGAATAATAGGCGATGAAATAGCTGACCATTTGGTCTCCCGGCCCGCCGACCAGCGCCGGCGTGATGTAGTAGCCGAGCGCCAGGATGAAGACGAGCAAGCCGCCGGCGCTGACGCCGGGCATGCTCATCGGCAGGTAGACGCGGAAGAAGGCTGAGACCGGCGGCGCGCCGAGCGACGAGGCGGCTCGGAGATAGACCGTCGGTATGCTCTTCATGACGCTGTAGATCGGCAGCACCATGAAGGGCAGCAGAATATGGGTCATGGCGATCAGCACGCCGATGCGATTGTAGATCAGGTCGAGAGGCCGCGACGGGTCGACCAGACCCAGCCAGATCAGCGCCGAATTGATGACGCCACGCCCCTGCAGCAGCACCACCCAGGCGCTGGTGCGGACCAGCAGCGAAGTCCAGAACGGCAGAAGCACCAGGATCAGCAGCGTATTGGCAACCGCCCCTTTCGACCGGGCGATCAGTGCGGCGAGGGGATAACCGAGAAATAGACAAATCACGGTCACCGACGCGCTGACGACGAAGGTGCGGATCAGGACATCGACATGTACAGCATTCTCCGCAGAGACCCTGCCGATGGCGCCTGAGGCGTCGCGCTCGAGATCAAGCGAGGCGAGCAGGTAATAATCGGTGAAGGGCGGCGAGGCGTTCTTGATGATCGTCCAGTAATGCGGGGTCTCCCACTTCGGATCGATGGCGACGAAAGCGGGCTTGTAGGGCGGCTGTGCGTCGCGGATGGTGCGGGCGGTTTTCAACAGCATCGAGCGCATGCCCGTCTCGTAATAATTGAGACGCTTGGCAACCTCGGCGATCCGATCGCGGGGCGATTGTTTGAGATCGGCGGCAAAGGCGGCAAATAGCGCCTCGTCGGGCGGCAACTGCTCGTCCCAGGCTGACAGAGCCGACATCGTGTAGGGCAGGGCGGCGGAGGCCGCCCTGTTGTCGACGGCGCGCGTCAACAACAGGGCGATTGGGAGGACGAAGACGAGCAGTAGGAAGATCAACAGGGGAGCGATCAGCAACAGCGCTTTCAATTGCGCCTTGCTTTTCGCACTGCCAAGGCTCTTCACCCGCATGCGGGCGGCAACCGTAGCCTCGTCGCCTTCATTCATTGTCGCGGTCACCATCGCTCATGCCTTTTTGCGGTAGAGAAAGGGGCGGACGAAGCCGGGGGACACTCGCCCGCCCGACGAGGTTACTGTGCGAGCCACTTGTTGAAGCGTTCGGTCAACTCCTCGTCATGGTCGGCCCAGAACTCGGAGGAGACGACGAACGCGTTCTTCGTATTCTCCGGTGCTGTCGGCAGATCGGCGAGAATGTCCGGCGGAACCTTGGCGATGGCCGCCTTCAGGGTCGGGCCATAGGAGATGTATTTCGACTGCTGCGCCATCACGTCGGGATTGACGGTGAAGGCGACGAACTTGTCCGCCAGCTCCTTGTTCTTCGAGCCTTTCGGCTCGGCCCAGAGATTGAAGTCCATGCCCTGGCCATCCCAGACGATCTTGAAGTTCTTGCCGCTGTTCTTGACGGCGTCATAGATGCGGCCGTTCCAGGCCGTCGTCATCACCACTTCGCCATCGGCAAGAAGCTGCGGCGGCTGTGCGCCGGCGGTCCACCAGACCTTCACATCCTTCTTGATCGTGTCGAGCTTCTTGAAGGCGCGGTCGACACCTTCCGGCGTTGCGAGTACGTCGTAGACCTCCGAAGGTTTGACCCCGTCGGCGATCAAAGCGAATTCCAGCGTGGTCTTCGGCGATTTGCGCAAGGCGCGCGGCCCCGGAAATTTGGCTGTGTCGAAGAGATCGGCCATCGTCGTCGGCCCACCGTTCGGGAATTTGCCGGCGTCATAGGCATAGATGGTGCCGAAAACGATGGTCGCGACCGCACAATCCATCGCCGCGCCGTCGATGAAGGCGTCCTTGCCGCCGAGCTTCGAATAGTCGATCGTCTCAAGCCAGCCTTCGTCGCAACCTTGCAGCGCATGGCTGGGTTCGACGTCGACGACATCCCAGGTGACCTGGCCGGTTTCGACCATGCCTTTGAGTTTGGCGGTCGAGCCGTCCCATTCATCCTGGAGGATCTTGGTGCCGGTCTCCTTGGCGAAAGGCTTGAAGAAGGCCTCTTCCTGGCTCTTCGTATAGGCGCCGCCCCAGGATGTGACGGTCAGCCTGTCCTCGGCAAATGCGGCTCCGGCGGTCGCAAGAGCGATGACGGAACTGAGAAGCATGCAGTTTAAACGCATCATGGTGGTTCCCCTTTTTGTTGCTGCGTTTACGAAAGAATGAGCACCTGTTCAGGAGAGCGCGAGTGCCCGGCAGTCCTCCGACGCCCAACCGATGATGGCGGTCGAACCGAGCGAGCGAACCGGAATATCCTGCGCGGCGGCGACCTTGATGAAGACGTCGTCGCAGCCGCAGGCGGCGACACGTAAGCGCACATGGTCGCCGTGATAGATGATTTCCTTGAGCATGGCGGTGAAACGGTTCGCAAGGTCTGCCGCCGGCGCCAGCTGGATCCGCTCCGGCCGCAGGACGAGGGTTGCCCGCGTGCCTTCCTTCAAGCCTTCTCCGGCCTGGCCGATGATGATGGAGCCGTCAGGTGCGCGGATCCGGCAGAGGCTATTGTCGATCGCGACGACTTCGCCCGATATGGCATTGTTCTCACCGATAAAGGTTGCGACGAAGGGATTGGCCGGCGTTTCGTAGAGCGCATGCGGGGCCGCGATCTGCTGCAGAATGCCATCATTGAACACGCCGACCCGATCCGACATGGTTAGCGCCTCGCCCTGATCGTGGGTGACGTAGACGACATTGATGCCGAGGCGGGCGTGCAGATGCTTGATCTCCAGCTGCATATGTTCGCGCAACTGTTTGTCAAGCGCGCCCAGCGGCTCGTCCATCAGAACCAGCTGCGGCTCGAAGACCAGCGCGCGGGCGAGCGCAATGCGCTGCTGCTGTCCGCCTGAAAGCTGGTTGGGCCGTCGCGTTTCGAAACTCGCCATGCGCACCATGTCAAGTGCGCGGCGAACCCGCTCGGTAATCTCCGCTTTGCCGAGTCGGCGCATCTTCAGTGGAAAGGCGATGTTCTCTCCGACCGTCATATGCGGGAAGAGGGCGTAATTCTGGAAGACCACGCCGATATTGCGCCGATGCGGCGGAACGCTGTCGATCCTGTTGTCGGCAAGGGTGATGGTCCCGCTGCTCGGAGCCTCGAAGCCGGCCAGCATCATCAGCGTTGTCGTCTTGCCGGATCCGGAAGGGCCCAGCAGGGTCAGAAATTCGCCCTTGGCGACGTCGAGATCCAGGCCGCGCACGACATAGCTGACGCCGTCATAGGATTTACGCACGCCTTCGAAAGCGATGAAGCGTTCGGTCATGAATTCCTCCAGTTGGCACCGGCCGGGATCCCTGCCTCATTGTCTCGATGCCGGGTCATATTGTCTCGGTCTGTTTCTGTTTGTCAAGCCACACAAATAATTTTGTATGGCAACGACTGCGGACCTCGAAAATGTTGGGAAAGCGTGTTATGTCGCAGGAAATCAAACTGAATCGCGGCGGCGGCCTTGTGTTCAGTCGTGGAATTGTACACGTATTTCAGGAATTGTATGTCTGAACGATCGGAAATGAACCAGACAAACCAGGAGCGTGAAACGCGCATGCCGGCCTATCTCGAACTCGCCAACGAGCTCGAGGCAAGGATCCGTTCGGGCGCCCTGCCGCCCGGCAGCCAGCTGCCGCCGCAGCGCGACCTCGCCCGGGAGCGGTCGCTCAACGTCTCGACCGTCACGCGCGCCTATCGTGAATTGCAGAACCTCAATCTTGTGATGGGCAGCACCCGGCGCGGTACAATCGTCACCGGCGACGGCGCGATGCCGCGGGTCGACCGGGCGGCGAGCCCGGCCGGCATCATCGACCTGACGGTCAACCGGCCGGCCGTCGATGATTTTCAGCAGCGCCTCGCCCAATCCCTGCCGGCTCTTTCGTCCGACCCGCGCTTCCGTCAGATGCAGGAATACCAGCCGCCGGAGGGGCCAGCCTGGGCGCGCCTGGCGGCGAGAAAATGGATATCGCTCAACGGCTTCGACCCATCCGAAGACGATATCGTCGTCACCAGCGGTGCCCAGCACGCTCTTCTGGCTGTCATCAGCAGCTTGATCGAGCCTGGCGACACCATCGTCTGCGATCGGCTGACCTATTACGGCCTGATCGCGCTTGCCCAGATGTTCCGCTTTCGCATTATCGGCATCGGTAGTGACGAACACGGCATGTCGGCGGCGGAGCTTGACGGTATCTGCAGCCGAGAGCGGGTGCGCGCCGTTTTCACAGTCCCCTCCATGCACAATCCGACCGTCGTCACCATGAGCGAGGCCCGCCGGCGGGAACTGGTCGAGGTCGCGGAAAAACACGATCTCGTCATTATCGAGGACGATGTCTACGGACCGATGCTCGGGACCCGTGCAAGCGCCCTGATCACGCTGGCTCCGGCCAGGACCTACCATATTTCCGCATTGTCCAAGGCCTTGGCGCCGGGGCTGCGCGTCGGCTATCTGACCTGCCCGCCCGGGCGAGCGCTGCTGTCGGCGGAGGCAGTCCGCACGACCGCCTGGATGCCCTCTCCGCTGCCGCTGCTGCTGGCGACCCGCTGGCTGGAGGAGGGCACGGCAGAGGCGATCTTGAGGGCCCAGCTTGCGGAGCTGCGCGCCCGCCATGCGATCGTTGCGACGATGCTTGCCGGCCATTCCTTCTCCGCCGATCCGCGCTGCATGTTTCTCTGGCTCAGACTGCCGGCGCCATGGCGGTGCGAGGATTTTGCCGCCAATCTGCGTGCTCACGGCGTTGCCGTCATGCCGGCCACCGCGTTTGCCTGCGACCGCCAGCCCGTCGAACATGCCGTTCGCGTCAATGTCGGCTGCGCGTCGTCGCGAGACGAACTGGCAACGGCGCTGCGCATCATTGTCGCCACGCTGAACGATCGTCCCCGCGCTCTCGCCGGCCTGGTCTAGGATGAATAGGCCGCTCCCCGCGCTTCAACCCTTGCCCGACGCCGAGCGCCGGCATGTGGCGGTTGTCGGCGCGGGACTGGTCGGCCTCTGCTCGGCCCTCTGGCTGCAGAGAATGGGGCATCGGGTCACGGTCATCGATCCGGCACCGCCATTGGGCGATGCATCCTACCGGCAGGCCTGTTCTTATGGGAATGCCTGCACCTTCGCGCCGCACGGCGTCGTTCCCGTGGCCATGCCGGGTGTCATCTGGCGCGTGCCGGGGATGCTGCTCAACCCGCTCGGTCCGCTGGCGATCGTCTGGAGGTACCTGCCGCATCTGGCGCCGTGGCTCAGCGCCTTCCTGGCATCGAGCACGAAAGCCGAGGTCGAGCGGATCGCCACAACATTGGCAACGCTGCTCTCTCACGCCGATGCCGCCTGGCAACCACTGGTGACGCAGGCCGGCGCCGAACGGCTGAAGCGGCATGGGGGCTGCCTCTATCTCTACAAGACGGAAGCGCAATTCCAGGCAGCCGATGCCGAGAACGCGCTGCGTGAACGCCATGGCGTTGCCATGGATCGCCTCAGCCGCGCCGATATCCAGAGCATGGAGCCCAATCTTGCGCCGCTCTACCACAAGGGCGTGCTGTTCGGTGACGCCTATGTGTTTTCGAGCCCCAGGCAGCTCGCCTTCGGGCTGGCGCAAGCGCTCGTCAGCGGCGGAGGAGAGGTCGTCAGCGGGGAAGTCTCGGCAATCGAGCCGCGCGACGACGACGGCGTCGGCCTCAGGATCGCGGATAAGGCGATCCTTGCCGACCACGCCGTGGTGGCCGCCGGCGCCCATTCCCGCAAGCTTGCGGCAGCGACCGGCGATCGCGTGCTGCTCGATACCGAGCGCGGCTATCACGTCCTGTTCCCGCAGGCAGGTAATCTTCTGTCGCGCCCGGTCTGCTATCCCGAGCACGGTTTCTATATGGTGCCGATGGCGGATGGATTGCGCGCCGCTGGAACCGTCGAACTCGGCGGGCTTGCCGCTCCTTTGAACCCGAAGCGAACCGCGATGATCCGCGAAGGCGTGAGAAAGCTCCTGCCGTCGGCCGGCGAAGGCAGCGACGAATGGCTGGGCTTTCGTCCATCCATGCCGGATTCGCTTCCCGTCGTCGGCAGCTCCCGTTGCTCGCCCCGCGTCACCTATGCTTTCGGTCACGGCCATCTCGGCCTGACGCTGGCCGCATTGACCGGCTATCTGGTTTCCCAACTTGTCGCCGGACAACGCCCGGTCATCGATCTGACGCCGCTGCGTCCCGATCGGTTTTGAGCCTCTGATGGCTCCCGTTGTCCAAGGACTGGGTGTGATGAATATTGATAATATAAGCTACGCCACCCATGATAAGAGAGAGCGAAAGGGCGTGCCGATGGCGTCGGGTAGCATTCAGGTGAAGTCAGTGGGCAGTTGCAGGATCATATCCAGCAGCAGATCGGCGACGATGGTCTCTATGAAAATGCCAGCGAATCTATCCGTGCTCTGATCCGGCGAGATTTGCAGACGCGTGATGAGGCGTGGTGTATGCTGCAGAACGAGCTTACGCCCGCGATGCGGGCCGACGACAGCGAGTTTGTCGCCGTTTCGGCTAAAGACGTCATACGCCGCAACAAGCGCCGATAACCATACCGGCTTATCGCTTTTATCGGCGCGCCGACGCCGCGCAGGACAAGATTTAGAGCGATACCTTCGAAGCATGGGGAGAAAAGCCGGCGGACGCTTACATTCTCGGGCTGCATGCTTATTTGCAGCGCCTATGCGGGGATCGACCGATCTGGCCACAACTTCCATAACGTCTGGCGGTTCCGGCAGACATCAAACGTTCGGCCTATTTCGGTCGCTACCAGCATCACTATGTGTTCTTTCGAGAGCTCGACAATGGTGATCCGGTGTCATGAGCATTCTTCACGAAGGGATGAATCTGCCCGTCCGGCTGAAAGAAGACTTGGCGGCTCTCTCTCACGCAAGCAGCGGTGACGCGGACTATCTTCGGCCCACCTTCAAAACCGATGCTCCGCTCCCTCGACCGGATTTGCCCAGGCCATCATACCAGGCGCAAACGGCGTCTCGCCTTCGGCGCGCACGACCATCTCGCCGAGGTCGGGAACGTCGAGGTAGAGGATGGCATCGGCGCCGAGCCTTTCGATGTGGCGGACTCTGCCCTGCCATCGCCCGGCATTTTCCGAAAGCCGGATATGTTCCGGCCTTATGCCGTAGGTGGTGCAATTCGATCGCCGCGCCGTCTCGCCGCCATAGAGGTTCATCTTCGGGCTGCCGATGAAGCCGGCGACGAAGGGGGTCGCCGGATTGCGATAGAGCTCCATCGGACTGCCGACCTGCTCGACCGAACCGCCGTTCAGCACGACGATCTTGTCGGCCATCGTCATGGCCTCGACCTGGTCGTGGGTGACATAGATCATCGTCGATTTCAGCCTGGCGTGGAGATCGGCGATCTCAAGACGCATCTGGGCTCTGAGCGACGCGTCGAGATTGGAAAGCGGCTCGTCGAACAGGAAGACCTTGGGATCGCGGACGATCGCCCGGCCGATGGCGACGCGCTGCCTCTGGCCGCCGGAGAGCGCTTTCGGCTTTCGCTCCAGCAACTGGGTGAGCTGCAGCGTTTCCGCAGTCGCCGCGACCTTGGCGGCAATTTCCGCCTTTGGACGGCGGGCGAGTGAAAGGCCGAAGCCGATATTCTCGGCAACTGTCATATGCGGGTAGAGCGCATAACTCTGGAACACCATGGCGATGCCTCGCTCGGAGGGTTCGGCATAGGTCACGTCCTTGCCGCCGATGGTCAGCGTCCCGGAGGTCGTCTCCTCCAGGCCGGCGATGATGCGCAGCAGCGTCGATTTTCCGCATCCCGACGGGCCGACGAATACGACGAATTCGCCGGAGGCCACCTCCAGATCGATACCTTTGATGACTTCAAGGGCGCCGAAGCTCTTGCGAACCTGTTTGAGTGTGAGTTCAGCCATTCTGCTATCCTTTGACTGCGCCTGATGTCATGCCTGCGACGATCTGCCGGTTGAAGAAGATGAAGACGATCAGCGGCGGGATGGTCACGAGGAGGATGTTCATGAAGAGGAGATTGTACTGGCTCGAATACATGCTCTGGAAATTATAGAGCGTCAGCTGCACCGTCACGTTCTCCTTGCCCGGCAAGTAGTAGAGCGGGTTGGTGAAATCATTGAAGATCGCGATCGATTGCACGACGATATTGGTCACGGTCACCGGCTTCAGAAGCGGCAAGACCACCCGGAAGAAGATCTGCCGGGGTTTGGCGCCGTCGATCAGCGCCGCCTCATCGAGATCGCGCGGGATGGTCGAGATGAACGAGCGGTAGAGCAATATCGAAAAGGAGAGGTTATAGGCGACCTGGATCAGGATCATCCCTGTCATCGTCTTGAAGAGGCCGATCTCCTGCAGCAGGCCGATCGTCGGAACCACGGCGGGCGGCATCATCAGGCCCATGAAGAGGGCAACCGATGCGACCTTGTTCCAGGTAGTCCTGCGGCGCTGCATCACATAGCCCACCATCGCCGACAGTAGGATGAGGATCGTGACGGAAGCGACGGTGATCAGCGTCGAATTGAAATAGGCGAGCACGAGCTGATAATCGCGCGCCTTGAAGACGGCCACGAGATTGTCCCAGAAGAGCCATCGCTCCGGCAACTCGAAATCGAGACGGGAGGCTTCGGATTTCGATTTCACTGCCTGCAGGGCGACGAAGACGAAAGGCATGACGAAGATGACCGCGGCAACGGCCAGCGATATCGCGCCGGTCATATAGGGACGGATGCTTCTCATTCTTAGACCCCGCGCCGGTTGAACCATAAAGTGAGCGGCAGGATGATTGCGGCAATCAGCGCGAACAGGATGACGTTGCCGGCCGTCGACAGGCCGTAGAAGCCTGCCTGATATTGCTTGTAGATGACCGAGGCGATCACGTCGGAGGAGAAACCAGGCCCGCCGCGGGTCATCGCCCAAATCAGGTCGAAGGAGCGAAGGCCGCCGATCAGCGACAATGTCACCACCGTGATAGTGGCTGGGCGTACAAGCGGCAAGGTGACCCGGAAAAATTGCTGCCGGCGCGTCGCTCCATCGATCCTTGCCGCCTCATAGTAATCGGGGCTGATTGCGGCTAGACCGGCGATGAAGATCAGGGTAGCAAGGCCGACACCCTTCCACAGGTCGACCAGGGCTACCGAAAACAGGGCGAGCGCCGGATTGGTCAGCCATCCCGGTCCAGGAATGCCGAGCGTCTCGAGCGTGACGTTGATGATGCCCTTCGTCGGATGCATCATCACTGCGAAGGTAATGCCGATACCGATCGTGGAGACCAGGACAGGAAAGAAGACCAGCGTTCTTAGGAAGCCGCGGGCGAAGATATTGCCGGTCAGGAGCACGGCCAGCAGCAGCCCGCAGACCGTCTTCAGCCCGGATGTCGTCACGGCATAGATCAACGTGTTGATCAGTCCCTTGATCAGGAACGGCTCGGAGAAGAACTGCCGAAAATTTTCGAGCCCGATGAATTCGGCCGTCGAAAGATCCCAGCGCGTCAGGCTGAACCAGAGAGACGAGACTGTGGGCACCAGAAACAGCACGCCGTATATGACGGCAGCCGGTATGAAAAACCACAGCGGGTAGGGCGATTTGCGCGAGCGGGGGCGTGTCTCGGTCATGACTACCTCTTCGATCGGGTGGAACCTCGCTCCATCGGGAGCGAGGCCGAATGGCCCGAAAGACCGCTACCAGTTGGGCAGACCGAGCTGCTTGGCTTGTTTGCGCACATCGTCGTCATAAAGCTTCGCCGCGTCGGCGGGCTGGCGGATGCCGGAACCGACTTCGACGGTGATCTGCTCGAGTGACGGCCCTTTGACCGGCGAAACGAATTCCAGCGCCGGCGTCGTTTTGCCCTCGGTCTCGAAGTAAGGGAGCATGTCCTTGACGACAGGGGGCACATCGGCAGGCAAACCGCAACCGTCGACCAGAGAGGGACCCTGAACCGTGTTGGTGTCGATCATGATCTTGCAGCCCTCGACGCCTCCGGCGAAATCCACGAACTTCTTCGCTTCCTCGATGTGCTGGCTCGCGGCCGGAATGTAGAGGGCGGGCGGCATCCACACTGTCAGGCCATTGACAGAAGCCTCGTCGCTTGGCTGCGCAAAGAAACCGACATCGCCGAGGTTTTCCGGATAGTTCTGTTTGAGCACGCCGACTGCGAAGGTCAGCATCGGGTAATGCGCCGCCTCGCCGGTCGCCACCATTCTCAGGCCATCGTCATAGCTTGCCGCGCCGAAGTCCTCGTTCATCAGGCCGACGTCGTGAACATCCTTCAACCGCTCGAAACCTTTCATGGCCGCCGGCGTCTCGGCATATTTCGCCTTGTTGGCGGTATAGTCGGCGGCAAAGTTCGGCGCGGCGGCATGCAGATTGTAATAATCGGCCAGAACGAAGAGCTGCGAGGTCCAGGTATCGCGATAGGTCTGTGCGACGGCGACTTTGCCCGCAGCTTTGATCTTTTCATTGTTCGCCATGAACTCCGCCCATGTTTTCGGAACGGAGAGGCCGAGATCCTGATAGATCTTTCTGTTATAGAGAATCCCGCCCGCCATCGCTGTGCCGAAGGGAACGCCGTAAAGCTTGTCGCCGGCGCGGACGACGGATTTGAAACCGTCATCGACCTTTGCCTGCGAGGGAAGGCCACTGAGGTCGACAAGCGTCTGAGCAGGCTTCAGCGCCTGCAGCAGCGAGCCGGAATTATAGAGGAACACGTCTGGCATCTCCCCCGTCGCCAGACGCGTCTTGACGATGTTGTCACCTTCGCCGCCGCCCGGCCGCTGTTCGATTTCGATCGTTACATCAGGCGCCTTGGCCTGATAGGCGGCAACCAGCGCTTCGGCGGCCGCCACCGTATCGGGACTGTTGTCGATCAGGAATGACAGGGTGACTTCCGCATGCGACGGGTTGGCCGCAGCCAGCGCCAGAAGCGTGGATGCGCCCGCGAGAATGAGCCTTATCCGATGTGTCATGACGTTCCTCCTCTGAACGGTGTGACCTGTATGCTCCTCAGGAATCGGGTAGGGAAAAGACCAGCCGGTGCGTGCCCGGGAGAAGAACCGTCTCCTCGATGACGGCCCCCCCATTGAGCCTCGGGTTCTGGTGCCGCCGGCCAGGCCGGAAGCGGCCGACGCAGCCCTGCGGCAGCGTCAGCACATAGGTGACCTCGCTGCCGGTGCACCGCCAGCCGGCCTCTATGCGCCCCTGGCTGATGTCGTGATGGGCTGATACCGGGGAAAGCGACGGGATCGGCGCGGGATCGACGATCACTTCTGCAAATCCGGGCGCGTCGGGGCTTGGCGAAATGCCGGCGACACATTCGAACAGCCACTGGCAGACGGCGCCATAGGCGTAATGATTGTAGCTGTTCATATCGGGTTCGTAGATGCTGCCGTCGGGCGCCATGGAATCCCAGCGCTCCCAGATCGTCGTCGCTCCCTTGGACACCTGATAGAGCCAGCCCGGGACGTCCTGCTGCAGGAAGACCTTTTCGGCGAGGTCGTCCATTCCGAGCTTCGTCAGGGCCGGCAAAAGGGCAGGCGTGCCGATGAAACCGGTGCCGATCTTGTAGTCGGCGTCGATGATCACCTTCCGGAAATGCTGCCGGGCGGCTTCCTGATGCCCCGCCGGTATCAGATCGTAGAGGAAAGCGAGTGCATAAGATGTCTGGTCATTATGGGCGAGCCGCCCTGCCGGCGTGATGAACTCATTGACAAAGGCCAGCCGGATCTCATCCGCGCGGCCTTTCATCCGCTCTTCAAGCGCAGGCTCGCCGAGAATGCCTGCGATCTTTGCCAGAAGATCCGTCGAAATGAAATGATAGAGGGTCGCCGCGCAGTCGTCGGCAATTGTCGGGCGAGGCTTTCTGTTATCGCCGACCGGCTGCAGCCAGTCGCCGAAGGTGAAGCCGCGGACGCCCCAGTGCGATGGTGGACGGACGATTGGGCCGTCCGAGATGGACCAGACGAAATCGACCCAGCGCACCATGGAGTCCAGGCACTCCGAAAGAACGGTCCGATCGCCATAATGGGTGTAGAGGACCCATGGGATCACGACAATCGCATCACCCCAGCCGGTCGAGCCGGCGTAGCCCGGGAAATTGCCGGGGTGCAGACGCGTCGGGTCGGGCGAGAAATGCGAGACGGCGCCGTCCTCGCGCTGGTCGGCCATCACGTCCCGCAGATATTTCCGGAGGAAGGACTGGCTGTCGCTCAGCCAGCAGGCCGTCGCCGCAAACACTTGGGCATCCCCCGTCCAGCCAAGCCGTTCGTCACGTTGCGGGCAATCCGTGGGCACTTCGATGAAATTGGCACGCTGCGACCAGATGGTGTTCTGCACCAGACGATTGACCAGAGGGTTGCCCGAGGTGAAACCGCCGGCGGGTTCCGGGACGGACGAGATCGGGATCGACGCGATTTCAAGGATCTTCGCACTGCCTTTGATCGTGACCCTGGCATAACGGAAGCCGTGGAAGGTGAAATGCGGCGCATAGGTCTCATCGCCGTCTCCATGCAGCGTATAGAGGGTGTGGGCGGCAGCCGTGCGGTAATTGCGATTGTCGAAGTGACGTCCCGGTCCAAGGACTTCCGAATGCTCGACCCGCACTTCGGCGCCGCTAACACCACGGACCGTGTATCTGACGTAGCCCCCGACATTCTGGCCGAAATCGTAGATCGTCCTGCCTTCATCATCGATCCAGCTTTCGGCCGGGGCGATCGGCTGCAGTTCCCGCACCGCTGCCGTCTCATGCGCGACGAGCAGCCCTTTGTCGAATGGCAAGCGCTCGGTACCATGCGTTTCCGCGAGCTTTTCCAGGCGTGCGTCATAAATCTCGCCGAAGTAGATTCCCGACTTCAGGATCGGCAGAGGACCGCTCTGCCAGGTCGTGTCGGTGGAAAGAATGGTGCCGCTGGGGCCGATCAAATCCGCAATGGCCCCAATCCTGTCGCCCCAGCAGTTGGGAATAGCCTTGGCGCCCCACATGATGGGCGAGCGGTACCATCCGTCGGCGAGCCAGATTTCGATCCGGTTGAGGCCGGGTCTCAGCAATTTCGAGATGTCGTATTGCTGATAGGCAATGCGGTCGTCGTAATTCGTCCAGCCGGGCGTCAGCAGATCGTTGCCGACGCGGGTGCCATTGATGAAGCAGCGATAAAGCCCAAGCGCCGAGATGAAGAGTTCGATCGGAAGGCCGGCGCCATCATGTTCGAAGGTCCTGGAGACGAAGCTCGCAGCCGCTCCCTGGCCGCCGTCCGACCGCGGCGCGATCATCTCACCCGACCACGTGCGCGAAACGAGATTGCCGCTGATGGCTGGCGGTTGAAAGTTCATCAAATCCTCCCGATGAAATGTAGAACGTTCTCCATATAACGTTCTACATTTTCTTCGGAAGCGCAATAGAAATTTGATCGCCAGTCTGCCATGGTGGTTTTGCGGGTGATTGGTGACGGCCCGCAGCCGCAGCTCAGAGATTTCATGTCAGTTGAAGACAAACAAAAGCCGCAACGAAACGATCGCGTGACGATACGCACAGTGGCAAGCCATGCAGGCGTATCGGTTGCAGCAGTATCCAAGGTGATGCGCAACGCTTACGGCGTCAGCGAAGCGTTGCGGGCCAAAGTGACCGACGCTATCGAGACGCTCGGCTATCGCCCCTCGCGGGCAGCGCGCGGATTGCGCGGGCGCAGCTTCACCATCGGTGTGCTGCTGATCGACATCCGCAATCCCTTTCTGCCGGAGGTGATTGCTGGTGTAAACGGCGTGCTGGCGCCTTCGCATTATCAGGCAATGATCGGCGTCAGCGATGCGCGCGTGCAGCTGGAGACGTCGTTGATCGAGTCGATGATCGACTACAAGATGGACGGGCTCATCCTCGTTGCGCCACGCTTGCCGTCCGACATTATCGCAAAATTCGCCGTCCAGATCCCGATCGTCACTGTGGGTTATCACGATGCCGGCGCCACGGCCTTCGACACCGTCAATGCCGACGATCAGCGCGGCGCGGAGATTGCGGTGGAGGCGCTGCTGGCCTGCGGTTATCGCGACATCGAAATGCTCAGTCTCGGCGAGCGCGAAGGGCACGCGGTCTCCGTCGTCCGCCAGCGAGAGATCGGCTTTCGCCGGGCGATGCAGCGGGGCGGGCTTGGCGCCGCGCCGATCGGAAAGATTCCTATCGCTTCACCGAGGCGGGAAGACGCGATGCGAAAATTCCTGGCGAGGAAGGACAGGCCGCGCGCCGTGTTCTGCTGGAGCGATCTCGATGCGATCACGCTTCTGAGTCTGGCGATGGAGATGGGCGTGCGCGTGCCCGAGGACCTCGCCGTCGTCGGATATGACAACTCCTCGACCGCAGCGCTCGGCCTCGTCAATCTTGCTAGCATCGACCAATCGGGCAGGGAACTCGGCCAGATCGCAACCCGGGCCCTCATCTCCCGGATCGAGGGCCGCACCGCTTCAGAGCATATTCTCCAAGTGCCGTCGCTGGTCAGCCGCAACAGCCTGACCCGGTTCAAGGATACGAAGCACGACGGATGAATAGGCCGGCAGCAGCTATCGAGCTTGCCGGCCCATCGGTTCAGGCAGCCTGAGAAATCCTCGAGGGACGTGTAGCCGCGGCCTTCTCGACCATGGCGGTGACCTCGGCCCGCCGCGCACCCGACAGCGGCAGGCGCGGCATGCGGACGCGTTCAGAGCCGCGGCCCATGATCTGCTCGGCAAGCTTGATCGACTGCACGAGGTCGTGCTCGGCATCGAGATGCAGAAGCGGCATGAACCAGCGATAGATCTCGCGGGCCTTCTCCCAATCGCCGCGTTCGGCGGCGGCAACGAGCTGCACGGATTCCTCCGGGAAGGCGCTGGTGAGGCCCGAGACCCAGCCCTTGGCGCCGAGCATCAGACCCTCGAGGGCGACGTCGTCGAGGCCGGCGAAGATATCGAAACGATCGCCGAAGGCATTGATGAGGTCGGTGAAGCGGCGCGGATCCGGCGCACTTTCCTTGACGGCCTTGATATTCGGCACGTCAGCCAGCACCTGCAGCACATCGACGCCGATATTGACGCGATAGGCCGGCGGGTTGTTGTAGAGCATGATCGGCAGCGAGGTGGCTTCGGCGACGGTGCGGAAATGCGCGATCAGCTCCTCCGGCTTCGGCACATAGACCATGGCCGGCAGCAGCATCAGCCCATCGGCGCCGAGCTTTTCGGCGTCGCGGGCATAGGCGACGGCGCGGCGCGTGTCGAATTCGGAGACGCCTGTCACGACCGGAACACGACCATTGACCACCTCGACGGCGGCTTTCAAGATCGTGCGCTTTTCATCGGGATCGAGCGAATTGTTCTCGCCGCATGTGCCCATGACGATCAGTCCGTTGACGCCGTCATTGACGAGTGCGTCCTGGACGCGCTGGGTCGCCGGCAGATCCACGGAAAGATCTTCGTTGAACTGTGTCGTTACGGCGGGAAATACGCCCTTCCATCCTGTCGTCATCGCTTGAACCCCGTTGAAGTCAGGAGCTTTATATACAAACTGTCGACAGGACTCAACCGGATTTATCAGGACCGTTGCAGAAACCGGCCGAAACGCAATACAAGGCTTTAGGACAGAGGCGGGACATATGCAGAGTGACACGGAAAATGTGCGGGTGCGCGGCTCCGGCACGCAAAGCGTCTATGTGACGTTGCGCCGGGAAATCCTCTCCATGGCGCTGGAGCCCGGCAGCCCGCTCGATGAGGTCCGACTGTCGGAGCGTTTCGGGATGTCCCGGACGCCCATTCGCGAGGCGCTGCTGCGGCTTGCCGCCGACGGCCTCGTCACGACCTTGCCGAACAGGAACACGATCGTCGCGCCGATCGATTTTGCAAGCCTGCCCACCTATTTCGAAGCGCTGACGCTGATGTACCGCGTCACGACGCGCGGGGCGGCCGAGAGGCGGAACGGCGAGGTCATGAAGAGCATCCGCCGGCATCAGAAGGATTTTGCCGATGCCGTCGCCGCGCGCGATGCCTATGCGATGATCGAGGCGAATCGCGAATTTCACGTGGCGATCGCCGAGCTTGCCGGCAATGCCTATTACACGGCCTTCTTTTCCAAGCTGCTCGACGAAGGCCGGCGCATCCTTCGTCTCTATTATTCGACCTTCGACGACCGCCTGCCGCGCCAATATGTCGATGAACACGAGGAAATCATCGCCGCGATCGAGGCTGGCGATGCCGAGCGGGCCGACCAGTTGGCCATCGCCCACGCCGGCCAGATCGTCCGCCAGATCCAGGACTATCTCGCCCGCAACCTCGACCGGCCGATGGCGATCGGCTTGTCCTGAAGCGGCTGGCGGGCGGCGACAATCCGTTTGAACACCTGGTGGATCGAATGCGAGGCGCAGCATAGGAATGGCGCAAGCGGCCAGCGGCGTACTTTTGAAGAGCTCACAGCGAAAAGCGTCGCTCGTTTGCAAAGCCTTTTGCCTCTCTCGGTAAACTGAGTTAAGTCGAATTTTCGTTCACGTACTATTGAAGATTTGGAGCATGCGGGTGTCTACGAAGCAGCGCATCATATCAGCGGCCAAAGCGGTCCTGCCAAAGCCCGTGGTTGAGGGGATCAAAAGCCGTAGAGGACCTAGCCGTAAGAACCTGGTTGCATGGGATGGAACGAAAGTTCAGTCCGATGCGGAGCGGTTCCTATCCTCGCGGATGGTTGCGGATCAGATTGAGGGAATGCTCTCCCCATTTTCGATGGCCGCAATGGATAGTTTGCTATCACTTCAAGCATCAAATCCCGAAATCTCAGGGGACATTGTTGAATTTGGGACCTATAAGGGGCGCTCCGCTGCGATCTTAGCGCCGCGGGTCAGGCCATCAGAAAAGTTTGTTCTGGTTGATGTGGCCAATTACCTGGAAGTGGAAAAAATACGGGCGATAAATCCCGGCATGGAATTTGTTCTGTGCAGGTCGGAGGAGTTTCGCTCGCGCTACCCGGACTATAAGAAGCTCCGGAAGAATTGCCGGCTTATTCATGTCGATTCTAGCCATGCATATAGAACCACATTTGAAGAAATCAAAATGTGCAATGAACTATTGTCGCCAGGTGGCATTGCTGTTTTTGATGATTACACAAATCTGAATTACTCTCAGGTTCTCCCGGCAATATATAAATATATTTACACAGCAAATCCAGATTTGGCTGTATTTATGGTGACGGATATTAAAGCCTACGTGTGCAGGAAAAAGTATTTGAATTATTATTTATCTTTTGTTCTGCAAGGTGCAGTGCCGTCGATGGTGGCGCGCGGCATTGGAGATGCGATGATATCGCGGACCGACTGGGACAAGGAATACCGCGCCATCTATTTGCGCACGCGCAGTCCCAGCGAAACAGGTCCTCATTACGGCGAAGAAATTTACGGAAGACTCTACGAAGGCCCCTGAGCCTATAAACGGAGGCTCCATTTCAATTGGAATCGGACTAAAGCCTAAGATGGCGACGTCTTCCGTGAAGAGTGTTCGAGCACGGAACCAGACGGGGTCATGCCGCCCCGAATGAACCGACATCCGGCCTGGTATTGTAAGGGCTGCACTCGCGCGCCGCTTTTTAACAGGCGCAGACAGTTCCGACGTATTGCTACCCGCAAGATAACCCCCGAATTCTTCAAAGCATCTCTCTCGTTGGTAGCAGCAGAAATTTGGCTGCCCCTATTTTGTCAACAGCGGCTGATCTTGAAAGACAGCCGCACCCCCTGCCTTGAGCTTGACCTCGATGACGGGCACGACGACCTTGGGGCGGCGCACTGGCAACACGAATGTCAGTTCGTCTTCGCCCACGGGGAACTGGGTGTTCGTCCACAGCGTATTGGCCGACGGGCGCAGCCAGGTCACCTCGCTGGCGTCATGCAGGAATTGCGCATATTCGATCTTGCCCGCCAGCGCATCGAAATGCAGGTGCTTATAGGGCCAGTTGAACAGGTGGATGTAGAGGCGGTCGCCATTCTGGGTGAGGCGGCAGTCGGGGGGAGCGGTGAAGTCGGACTGGGTGCAGCCGACGACGCTGCGCTCGTGCAGCGCCATCCATTCCTCATAGGCGGCAAGGGCTGATAGTGCGCGGTGATCGAGTGTGCCGCGCGCCGTCGGGCCGACATTCATCAGCAGGTTGCCGCCGATCGCAACAGTGCCGATCAGCATCTGCACCAGCTGCTCCGTGCTTTTCCAGGTGTCCTCGTCGCGATGATAGCCCCAGGAGCCGCTGAGCGTCTGGCAGGCTTCCCAGACGACGCGCCTGCCGTCGCGTTTCGGCCAGGCGCGCGGCATATATTGCTCCGGCGTCACGATGTCGGGCTGCAGGCCGGCGAGATCGAGGCGGTTGTTGATGATGATGTCGGGGGCAAGCTCGCGCACCAGGCGCACGAGTTTCTCGCTTTCCCAATCCCGATGACCCTTGCCAACCAAGTCTCCGAGCTTCCACTGCGGGTAGCTGAAGTCGAACCATAGGATGTCGATCCGGCCGAACTCGGTCAGCAACTCGCGTACCTGCTCGCGCATGAAGGCGGCATAACGCTGCATGTCCCGGCCTTCGTTCATATCAAGCGCATCGGGATGATTGCGCTGCGGGTGGCGCGGATCGACGGTGAAATCGGGATGATGCCAGTCGATCAGAGAATAGTAGAAGCCGATCCTCAGACCCTCGGCGCGGAAGGCGTCGACGAAGGGGCGCAGCAGATCCTTGCCATATGGCGTGTTCGTCACCTTGAAGTCGGTGGCCTTGGTATCCCAGAGGCAAAAACCTTCATGGTGCTTGGTCGTCAGCACCACATATTTCATGCCCGCGGCCTTGGCGCGTCTGGCCCATTCGCGGGGGTCGTAGAGATCGGGGTCGAAATGATCGAAATATTTCTGATAATCGGCGTCGTTCAGCTCTTCGCGGCTTTTGACCCATTCATGGCGCGCCGGCAGGGCATAGAGACCCCAATGCACGAACATGCCGAACCGGTCGTGAACGAACCAGGCCTTCTTTTCCTCGGCCAAGGCCAGTGACTGCAGATTGCCGGCATCCATGGGATATTCCTCCTGTTGATCGTCGGATCATGTCGTTTCGCGGACGATGAGTTCGGGCACGATGACGATGCCGTGCTGACGATTTTTGGTGGCGATGCGGCTGAGAAGCAGGCGCACGGCTTCCTCGCCCATTTCCCGCTTCTGCACGCGCAGCGTCGTGAGCGCCGGAGACAACAGCTCGGCTGCCGGAATGTCGTCGAAACCGACCAGGGCGATCTGCTCGGGGATCGAAATGCCGGCCGCCCGGCAGGCCTTCATGGCGCCGATCGCATTGAGATCGTTGTAGCAGATGAGGGCATCGATCCCGGGTGCCTCCGCTAGTAATTGCGCCGCCGCCGTCTGCCCGCCGGCAGCCGTGGGATCACAGTAGACGATGCCGTGCGCCTTCAGCCCATGGGCTGCCAGCGTCTTGCGGAAGCCAACGAGACGGCTCTTGCCGCCGAAGGAGCTGCGCGGCCCGGCAATGATCGCGATTTTGTGGCGGCCGCGTTCGACCAGGTGGTCGATGGCCCGCGAGGCTCCAGTCTCGTAGTCCGTGACGATCGTTCCGGCGACTTCGGGGGGAGCCTCGCGGTTGATGAGCACAACGGCGCGGTGGTGGGCGAGCGCCTTGTGCAGGGCAGCGTCGGGAAGACGCGCGCTGCAGACGATGATCCCGTCGACCCGATGCCTGAGGAGCGCCTCGATGAGTTCCTCTTCCCGTTTGCTGTTTTCGACGACATTGGACAAAAGCAGATTGTAGCCGGCCGCACTCGCCGCATCCTCGGCGCCCCGGATGACCTCGGGAAAAAACGGATTGGTGATGTCGGGAACGAGAAGGCCGATGGTCTTCGACCGGTCGGACCGCAATCCGCGCGCAAAAGGATTGGGGCGGTAATTGAGTTCGTTCGCGGCCGAAAGAATGCGCTGCGTGGTCTCGGCACTCGCTCCGCCCTGGTCGTTCAGCACGCGCGACACCGTCATCGGCGACACGCCGGCGGCACGGGCAACATCAGCGATGGTTATCTTGGATTCCAGGTCTTTGGGACGGCTCAATGGGTTGTCTCTGAGAAGGGCGGGAAATTTACGATAACGATAACTAACATAATTTCCTGAAAAGCCAAGGCTGCCTCGACCTGTCATGTGTCACCGAGAATCTCTTTGACAAAGAATTACGGTAACGATAACGTTGGGAAATGGGGAGAATACGTTAACGATAACCTAGGACGACATTATCGGGAGGAGAGAATGCAGCACGCCAGAATTCTACGACGGCAGGTCGTTTCGACCGTTGCCGCGGCCATCCTCATCGGTGCCGGCTGGGCCGGCACCGCGCTCGGCTTTCAGGAGGCGCCGGAACTCAAGGCGCTCGTCGATGCCGGCAAGCTGCCGCCGGTGGAAAAACGGCTGCCCAAGGAGCCGCTGGTGCTGACGCCGCTTGAATCGGTCGGCACCTATGGCGGCACCTGGCGCACGGCCACCTTCGGCGGCGGCGACAGCGAGATCGAGCGTTCGATCGGCTATACTAGGCTGGTCCGCTGGAATCCGGAATGGACCGAGGTGATCCCCGACATCGCCAAGAGCGTCGAGGTCAATGCGAACGCCACCGAATATACCTTCACCCTGCGCGAAGGAACACGCTGGTCCGATGGCGAGCCCTTCACGGCCGACGATCTGGTCTGGTGGAACGAGAACGTGCTGCGCAACACCAAGATCACGCCGGCAGCACCGGACTGGCTGACGGCCGGCGGAGAGCCGGTCAAGGTCGAAAAGCTCGCCGACGACAAGATCGTCTTCAAATTTACAGCACCGAACGGCCTGTTCCTGATGAATATGGCGACAGTGCGCGGCTCCGATATCCTGGCGGCGGCACCGGCGCATTACCTCAAACAGTTCCACAAGGATTTCAATCCCGATGGCATCGACGCCCTGGTGAAGGCGGCCGGCGCGACCGACTGGGTCCAGCTCTTCAACAACAAGATCGGATTCCCCGGCCGCTGGCGCGATCTCGGCCGTCCGACCCTCGATGCCTGGGTGCTGACTGCGCCCTATAATGGCACGACCCAGGTCGTCGCCGAGCGCAACCCTTATTATGCCAAGGTGGATACATCAGGAAACCAGCTGCCCTACTTCGACCGCATCACCATCGACGTGATGCAGGATACGCAGGCGATCATCCTGAAGGCGATCAGCGGCGAAATCGATATGCAGAACCGCTTCATCGAGACGACGGACGCCCGCACGGTGATTGTGCAGAACCAGCAGAAGGGCGGCTACGGCCTATTCATCGCCCGGCCGGCATGGTCGAACGCCCTGCTGATTACGCTCAACCAAACCCATAAGAACCCGGCCTTGCGCGCTGTCTTCTCCAACAAGGATTTCCGCATCGGCCTCAGCTACGCCATCAATCGCGAGGAGCTCAATCAGCTCATCTATGCCGGGCAGGCCAAGCCTTATCAGGCAGCACCCCGCGAAGGCACGGCGCTCTACGACGAGAAGATGGCGACGCAATATCTGGAATATAACGTCGACCTCGCCAATCAATATCTCGACAAGGCCGGCCTGACCAAGAAAGATGGCGAAGGCTATCGCCTCGGTCAGGACGGCAAGCGCATCACCTTCGCGATCGATGCGCTGACCGGAAGCCCGATCCAGGTCGACGCCCTCGAACTGATCCAGCGCTACTGGCGGGCTGTCGGCATCGACATGCAACCGCGCCCGGCAGAACGCTCGCTGATCTTCTCCCGCCTGCAGAACAACGACAATGACGGCCTGGGATGGGTCGGCGGCGGGGGTTATGACTTCCTCGGCCTGCTCGATCCCAAATGGTATTTCCCGCACGAATATGAATCGAGCTTCGCCACCGCTTGGGGCCTCTACTACCAGAATCCCAAGGATCCGAACGCTGAGGAACCGAGCCCAGCCGCCAAGAAACAGATGGATTTCTACCGGCAGGTGCAAGAAGCGCCGACGCTCGAAAAGCAGCTTGAAGCGATGAAAGAGCTGCTGGTGATCACCCGGGACGAGTTCTACGTCATCGGCACCAATCTCGAGCCGGATCGCGTCGGCATCGTCAAGACCAATATGCATAACGTTCCGGAGGTCATTCCCAGCACGTCCTTCTACATGACGCCGGGACCGGCAAAGCCTGAGACCTTCTACTACCAGCAATAAAAAAGACATCCGATCGGCGGAATGGCGTCCGTGGCGCCATTCCGGCAGCAGCCCCGCCCCATCACCCAGACCGAGCGGCGATCGCCGGTTGAAGGAGCTTGAATATGGCCGGCTTCATCATCAGACGTCTGCTTTACATGATCCCGATGATGTTCGCGATCTCCGTCGTGACCTTCATCATCATCCAGCTGCCGCCGGGCGATTTCCTGACCGCGATGACCGCGCGTCTTGCCTCGCAGAACGAGACCGTCGATCCCGGCGTCATCGCCGGCCTGCGCGAGCGCTATGGCCTCGATCAGCCCTGGACGGTCCAATATTGGAAATGGATCAGCGGTATCCTCCTGCATGGCGATTTCGGCCAGTCCCTCGATTGGAACAAGCCGGTCAGCGAATTGATCTGGGCACGCATGGGTCTGACCATGGTGGTCTCGGTCACCACGCTGCTCTTCGTCTGGGCGGTGGCCTTTCCGATCGGCATCTATTCGGCCGTGCGGCAATATTCGGTCGGCGATTACTTCGCCACCTTCTTCGGCTTTCTCGGCCTTGCCATCCCGAATTTCCTGCTGGCGCTGGTGTTGATGTTCGTCTCGGCGCAGTATTTCGGCCAAAGCGTCGGCGGGCTGTTTTCGCCCCTCTATATCAATGCTGCCTGGAGCTGGGCCAAGCTCGGCGATCTCATTTCGCATATGTGGATCCCGGTCGTCGTGCTCGGCACCGGTGCGACGGCGGCGCTGATCCGCATCATGCGCGCCAACCTGCTCGACGAGCTCAACAAGCCCTATGTCGACATGGCGCGTGCCCGGGGCCTGAGCGAAATCCGGCTGCTGCTGAAATATCCGGTGCGGGTGGCGCTCAACCCCTTCGTCTCCACAGTCGGCTGGGTGCTGCCGCACCTCGTCTCGGGTTCGGTGGTGGTCTCCATCGTCCTCAGCCTGCCGATCACCGGACCGCTACTTCTCAACGCCCTGTTTGCCCAGGACATGTATCTGGCCGGCACCTTCATCCTGCTGATGAGCATGCTGACGCTGATCGGTACGCTGATCTCAGACCTGCTGCTCGCCTGGCTCGATCCACGCATTCGCAATGGCTGAGGAGCGATACCAATGACCGATCAAGCCATCGCACTGATACCTGAACGTGTTCGCAATTCGGATGCGGTCGCAGGCCAGTGGAAACTCATCTGGCGCCGCTTCCGCCGCCACCGGCTGGCGCTTGGGGCCGGCGTCGTCATCCTGCTGATTTACCTGGTCGCCCTCTTTGCCGAGGTTATCGCTCCGGTTTCATCGCAGACCTACGATTCCCGCTACACTTATGCGCCGCCCCAGCGGCTCAAAGTCGCCGGCTACGACGCGGCGGGCCAGTTTCATCCGCTCTATGTCAACGGCTATTCGATGAAGGTCGATCCGATCGCGCTCAGCCGCAATTATGTGCCCGATCCGGCCGTCCTCATTCCCATCGGCTTCTTCGTCAAAGGCGAGCCCTATCGGTTCTGGGGACTGTTCGATTTCGATCGTCACCTGATCGGCCCGATCGAGGCGGGCAAACCCTTCTACCTGTTCGGCGCCGACCGGTTGGGGCGCGACGTCTTCAGCCGAACGGTGCATGGCACGCGCGTTTCAATGTCCGTCGGACTGATCGGCGTGGCGATCAGCCTTGTCCTCGGCATCATCCTCGGGGGCATTTCCGGTCTTTACGGCAGCTGGGTCGACGATGTCATCCAGCGCTCGATCGAACTCATCAACTCGATCCCGACCATCCCGCTGTGGATGGGCCTTGCGGCTGCCGTTCCCATCAGCGCCGATCCGATCCTGGTCTATCTCTGGATCACGATCATCCTGTCGCTGATCGGCTGGACCGACCTGGCACGTGTGGTGCGCGGCCGTTTCCTGTCGCTCAAAACGGAGGATTTCGTCATCGCCGCCCATCTCGATGGCTGCTCCAGGATGCGCATCATCTGGCGGCACATGGTCCCGTCCTTCATGAGCCACATCATCGCCTCGGTCACACTCGCCATCCCGACGATGATCCTTGCCGAAACCGCACTTTCCTTCCTCGGCATCGGCCTGCGGCCGCCGGTGGTCAGCTGGGGCGTGCTGCTGCAGGAGGCGCAGAACATTCTCGCGGTCACGAGCGCACCCTGGCTGTTTCTTCCGGGCCTGGCGGTGATCGTCACCGTGCTCGCCCTCAATTTCCTTGGTGATGGATTACGCGATGCTGCAGATCCCTATGAATACTGACGCCAATTTCGCCACGGCCGGCAGCCGGCAGGGGGATCGCGACCCGCTGATCGAGGTCGACGAGCTCAGGACCCACTTCTTCGGAGGCGCTGGCACGGTGCGGGCGGTCGACGGCGTCTCCTTTTCGATCCCGCGCGGCAGGACGGTCTGCGTCGTCGGCGAATCCGGGTCGGGCAAGAGTATCACCGGCCGCTCGATCCTCAACCAGGTTCCGCGCGGCGGGCGGATCATCTCGGGCGCGATCCGCTACCGACCCGATCCGGCAGCCCCCGCGATCGATCTCGCGGCGCTCGACCCGCGCGGCCGCGATATGCGGGCGATCCGCGGTGCCCAGATCGGGCTGATCAGCCAGGAGCCGATGGCCGCTCTTTCACCCGTCCATACGATCGGCAACCAGATGATGGAGGTGATCCGCCTGCATCTGAAAATGGGAAAGAAAGAAGCGCGCGAGCATGCGATCGAGACGCTGGCTCTGGTCGGCATTCCCCGGCCGGCCGAACGGATGGAAAGCTATGCGTTCCAGTTTTCCGGCGGCATGCGCCAGCGCGTCTGCATAGCGCTGGCGCTCGCCTGCCGTCCGAAACTGCTGATCGCCGACGAGCCGACCACGGCGCTCGATGTGACCACCCAGGCCAATATCCTTGATCTCCTCGCCTCGCTGCAGGCCGAATTCGGGCTCTCGGTACTGTTCGTCACTCATGATCTCGGCGTGGTGGCCGAAATCGCCGACGAGGTCGTTGTCATGTATGTCGGCCGAGTGGTGGAAGCGGGTGACGTCGACACGATCTTCCATGCGCCCGTTCATCCCTACACCAAGGCCCTGCTGCACTCGGTGCCGCGCATGCACGGGCAGCCGACCGAACGGCTCGCGACCATAGAGGGCATGGTGCCCTCGCGTTTCGACCGGCCCGAAGGCTGCAGCTTTCATCCCCGATGCAGGCAGGCGAGGACGGGGCTGTGCGATCAGAAAGACCCCGAGTCCGTCGTCATCGGTGACGGGCACGTCGCCAGCTGCCTGCTTTACGAGGGAAGACAATGATGGCCGATCCCATGACGCAGCCAAGCCCGCTGCTCGAACTGAACGAGCTCAGGATGCATTTCCCCATCCGCAAGGGCGCGTTCCGACGGGTCGTCGGCCACGTCAAGGCGGTCGATGGCGTCTCGCTTCGCGTCGATGACGGCGAGACGCTCGGCATTGTCGGCGAATCCGGCTGTGGCAAGTCGACGCTCGCCCGCACCGTGCTGCGCATCTACCAGCCGACCAGCGGCGAGATCCGCTATCGCAATCGCAGCGGCGGCACGGTCGATCTCGCGGCCCTCTCCGGACCTGCCCTCGATGAAATCCACCGTGACCTGCGTATCGTGTTCCAGGATCCGCAATCCTCGCTCAATCCGCGTCTTCCCGTCATCGACATTATCGGCGAGGTATTGAGCGTCAACGGCATCGCCGAGGGCCGGGAACTCGAGCACCGGGTCGCCGAGCTGATGCAGAGTGTCGGTCTGCGGCCCGAATATATGCGCCGCTACCCGCATGCCTTTTCGGGCGGCGAACGCCAGCGCATCGGGATCGCCCGGGCGCTGGCGTCCAACCCGCGCCTTGTCATCGCCGATGAGGCGGTCTCGGCGCTCGATGTCAGCGTGCAGGCCCAGACCATTAACCTGTTGCAGGATCTGCAGGAACAGTTCGGCTTGACCTATCTCTTCGTCGCCCACGACCTCTCGGTCGTTCGGCACATCTCGGACCATATCGCCGTCATGTATGTCGGCCGCGTCGTCGAAAAGGCGCCGACGGAGCAGATCTTTTCGCGCCCGCGCCATCCCTATACCGAAGCGCTGCTTTCGGCCGTGCCGATCGCCGATCCTAGACTGCGCCGCCACGGCAAGCGCATCCGGCTGGCGGGCGAGGTCGCCGACCCCGCTCATCCGCCTCCCGGCTGCGCATTTCATCCGCGCTGCCGCTACGCAACCGAGCTTTGCAGGCAGGAGGTGCCGGCCCTGCGCGCCGTGACGGCCGATGGGCACGCGGCCGCCTGTCACTACGCCGAATCCCTGTCGCTCAATCCCTTTGCCGACCGTATCGTTCCGGAGTTCAATTGATGCCCGAATTCATTCCACGCTCCGAACAGCGTCCCATTGTGGATACCTCCTCCAGGACGCTCGATCTCATCTACTTCGATCTCCTCGCGCTTCCGTTGGATGGCCGGGAGACGCGGCGGCTGCCCTTGCACGAAAGCCTCTACGTCGTGCTGTCGGGGCAGGTGGATATCGAGGTGGATGACGTCAGCTTCGGGGCGGTGGGCCGGCGAGCCGATATCTGGGAAGGCGATGCGGACTCGGTTTACGCGCCCGTCAACGCCAACGTCCGGGTATCGGCTCGTGGCGGCCCAGCCGAAGTCGCGATTGCCGGCGGCATCTGCGACAGGCGCTACACCCCGTTCCGCGTCACGCCCGAGGAGGTCGATGCGGTCAATGTCGGCTCGCCCGATACCCACAGCCAGCGGCGGATCGTCCACCTGCTCGGCCAGCGGCAGAACGGGCGCTGCGGCAATCTGCTGGTGAGTGAGCTCTATGCCGGCGAGGGCTGCTGGTCGGGCTATCCTCCCCACAAGCACGATACGGAAGATGGCGACGCCGAGACCTTGCACGAGGAACTTTATCACTACCGTTTCCAGCCGGAGACCGGCTTCGGCAGCCAGATCACCTATGACGACGACGGTCCGGTTAAGATCCTGATGACCCGCAATGGTGACACTGTCCTCGTCGATCGCGGTTATCACCCGACCGTCACCTCGCCCGGCCACCGGGGCTACATCTTCACCATCCTGGTCGGCAAACATCGCCGCGGGCTGATCCAGCGCTTCGATCCCGCCCATCAGCATCTGACCAAAACCATCCCCGGCATCGATGCGATGCGCGAAAAGTTCAAATAATCAGGCCATTGGCCGCCTGTGCCGGCTCAGTCGGCACTGCCAGATTTCCGCCAAGGAGAGACGATCCATGCGTGAACGTACGCGAATAAACGTTGATGCCGGCCAGGCCGTTCGCCCGTTCAACCGGTTCTGGCGCGGCACCGGTTTTTCACCTGCAGAGCTGCTGCTCGAACCCGAGATGCGCCAGATGCTCGCCTATATCGGCGGCCTGCCGAACGAAGGCATCCGATATCTGCGCGTCCATTATCTCTACAATCTGCTGCGCTCGACTGGCGGCGCGGCTTATGAATGGTCGCTGCTCGACCGGGCGCTCGACGTGATGATCGAACACCGCCTGAAGCCGTTCTTCGAGCTGATGGGCAATCCCTCGGGCCTCTTCACCGACTATGAGGACATGGATCAGGTCAGGCGCTGGCGAGATCTGGTGACGGCGACGGTGGATCGCTACGGCGCACGCTACGGCATGGACGAATTGCGCACATGGTACTTCGAAACAACGAACGAGGCCGATTCCGGCTGGTGGACCTATGGCATCAATGGCTACACCAACTATTACGACGCCTGCGTCGCTGGGCTCGATGCGGTCGATCCCAGCCTGCCGATGGGTGGCCCCGGCACCGCCCGCACGCTCTCGCCGATCTTTCGCGCCCTGATGGCCCATTGCGACAGCGGCACGAGCTGCCTGACCGGCGGCGGCCCGCCGCGCCTCGATTACATCTCGATCCACGAGAAGGGCGTCAACGGCAGCAAGGACGACCTGACCCCGAAAACCCATGCCATTGTCGACCGCACGCTGCTCGTCGTCGATTATCTCAAGGAGCACCATCCGCGCCTTGCCGGCCTGCCGATCGTCAATGACGAATGCGACCCGCAGCTCGGCTGGAGCGATCATCACAGCTGGCACGGCAAGGCCTATTATGCCGGCATCATTGCCCGCATCATCGAACAGCATGACCGGCGCATCATCGCCCCGAAAGCGGCGAATTTCACCTTCCTCAGCAATGACCACGCTTTTATCGGCGGCTGGAGCCAGCGCACGATCTTTGCCTATTTCGGTTCGCGCAATTTCACCAAGGCGCAATGGGAGCATAAGACCGATCTGGATCGGCTGGTGACCGACATCGACACGGCGCCACCCTTCGACATCATCAAAAAGCCCGGTCTCACGTCGATGGAGTTGCTGGCGACGCTCGGCGACACCGTCTGCAAGGTGACGGCCGAGCCGCCGCTGACCCCCGACCAGGATGGATTGGCGATCCTGCCGACGCAGCTGCCGGGCGGCGGCGTCTCGATCAGCCTTATTCATAGCGTCGATGCCATCAACCGTTCGGGCCGGACTGCCGTGCGCCTGGAGGTCGGCGGGCTTGCTCTAGGCCGACACGCGCTGTGCCTGCTGCGCATCGACGAGGAATTCACCAATCCGATGGAAGTCTGGGAGGCCCAACGGGACGAAAGCAATCCGCGCGGACCCTTCGAGCCGGTCGGCGCGCCGCCCGAACCTGATGGAGCGCAGTTTGCCGCACTGCGCCGCGCCCAGGAACCGGCTTTGCTGCACCCGATCAGTGTCGTCGAATGCGACGAGGGGCGGATCAGCGTCGATCTTGATGTACCCTTGCCGTCGCTGACGCAGGTGCTCGTCGTCCCCGACACCGGCGCGCGGCCGGCCGCACCCACCGGCCTTACCGTCGAACGCTACCGTGGTCTTGGCGGCCGGGAGGAGCGCATGCTGTTCTGGGCGGCCGGCGATAGCAGCCCCGCCATCTTCTACGATGTCCTCGTCAGCAAGGATGGCGAGACCTTTGAAAAGGTCAGCCCCGCGCCGCTGATCTCGACGGCATTCCTGCACATGTCCTCGCTGGCGGGTGCGCAATACGCGGTGCGCGCCCGGGATGCATTCGGCCGCCACAGCGAGCTCTGCATTTCCCGTCGGTGAGCAAGGAAATCATGGATATCGCCTATTTCACCAAGACCCTGCAAGGCCTGCCGCTGGAGACGGCGGCGGAGATCACGGCGGGGCTGGGCTTTGACTGTGCCGATCTTCTCATCCGTGATGGTCACGCCGCCTCGCCTGACCGGCCGGAGGAAATCGCCAAGGCGGTCAAGCTTTTTGCTGCGGCCGGCCTGCGCATCCCGATGGCGACCATCGACGCGACGCAGCCGGACGATGCCGCGTCCCGGCTGCTCCATCATTGCGGCGAGGCCGGCATCGGGCAGGTTCGGCTCGGCTTCTGGCGGTATGATCCGTTGCGGCGCTGGCAGGCGCAGCTCGACGAAGCGAGACGCGACCTCGATGGCTTCGAACGCCTGGCTGCAAAATTCGGCATCAAGCTTACCATCCAGCTTCACGGCGGGACCCTGCACGCCTCCGGCGCGCTGGCGGCGCAACTGCTGGCCGGGCGCGATCCGATCCGGATCGGCGCCTATCCCGACCCGGGCAATCAGCTTATTCGCGAGGGCAGCGAGGACTGGCGTCTGACGCTGGACCTTCTCGATCCCTGGTTCTGCTGCATGGGTGTCAAGAATTGCGGCTGGTTTCCCGGCGTCTATGGGGCGCAGGGCCAGCGCACATGGCATTCGGACTGGTATGGGCTCGACGAAGGCATGGTGCCGTGGAACCACATCGTCCCGCATCTCATTGCCACCGGATTTGCCGGCCTGCTCTCGATGCATTCGCAATATCGGCTCCCTCGGGACCAGGCGCTCGATAAGGCCCGCGCCGATCTTGCCCATCTCAGGCGCCTCGTCGCCGCAGCGAAAGAGTAAACCATGAGCAAACAGGCTCCCATCATCGCCGTCCTGCTGACCGAAAAGACCCGCCGCATGATGCTGGACGATGCGGCGACCGCCCAGCTGAACGGCCTCGGCGAGGTGCGCTGGCCGACCGGCGCTGCGATCGATGCTGGCGATGTCGGCCGGCTGCTGCAGGGCGCAACGGCTTGCCTCACCGGATGGGGCACGCCACCCTTCGATCCGGCCGCGCGCCAGCGCCATCCGCAACTTGCACTCGTCGCCCATTCCGCAGGCAGCATCCGTACGCTCGTTCCCGCCCGTCTGTTCGACGACGGCCTGCGCGTCAGCCATGCCGCCTCGAAAATTGCCGCCTCGGTTGCCGAATTCGTCGTCGCCGAAGCGCTTCTCGCCATGCGCGGCATCCACCGGCTGCATCATCGATTGCGCAGAGGCGGCGAATGGCTCGACGTCCGGGCCGCCGTGCCGCAAAAATTGCTCGGCGCCAGAACGGTCGGCATCGTCGGGGCCGGATATGTCGGCCGGGCGGTCATGCGTCTGCTCGTTCCCTTCGGCTGCCGCGTGCTGGTCGTCGATCCCTATCTCGACGACGGCGAGGCCGCCGCACTCGGCGTCGCCAAAGCCGGCCCCGACGAGGCGCTTGCCGAGAGCGATGTGATTTCCCTGCATGCGCCCGTCCTGCCCGAAACACGTGGAATGATCGGCGCCCGCGAGCTGGCGCTGCTGCGCCCCGGCGCGCTGTTCATCAACACGGCGCGGGCCGAGTTGGTCGACGAAGCGGCATTGCTCGCCGAGATCAGGTCCGGCCGCATTGAGGCGGCTCTCGATGTCTTCGATCAAGAGCCGTTGCCTCAGGACAGTCCGTTCCGCGACCCTGCGCTCGCCAATGTTACTATTTCGCCGCATGCCGCCGGCCACACCGAAGAGGCACATTTCGCCCAAGGGCAGGCCATGGTCGACGAGATCGGCCGGTTTCTGCGCGGAGAACCGCTCCATCACGAAGTGTCGCGCGCCATGCTGGACCGGATGGCATGACCGTGGACCGAAGCATCGGAGGTTCCGTGACGGCGCCGCGCATCAGAATTGTCGAGATCGATGCCTTCGAGCGCGATATCAGGCTGCGCCTGCCGTTCCGCTTCGGCGCGGCAACCCTGGAAAAGGCGCCGCAGGCCTTTCTCAGGGTGCGTGTCGAGGATGAGGAAGGGAAAACCGCCGTCGGCGCCGCCGCCGAAATGATGGTGCCGAAATGGTTCGACAAAAACCCGGCGCTGACGCCGGCGCAGAATGTCGATCAGTTGCGCGGCTCGATCCGTACCGCTGCTGCCGCATCGCTCGAACCGTCCACACCGGCGACATTGTTTGCCGCTGCCCGCCTGAACGAGATGGAAACCGACCGCCGCCTGCCTGGAAATCCACTGGCCAACGGTTTCGGTCCTTCGCTGATCGCCCGCGCGGCGCTCGACGCCTATTGCCGCCTCGCCGGCATTTCCTTCTTCGATGCAGTGCGTCGCAATCTCGTCGGCATCGGCGGCCCGATGCTGCCCGGCGATATCGACGCGGATGCCGCCTCGACGATGCTCGCCGGCCTTCGCCCTGCCAGCTCGATCTCGGCCCGGCATACGATCGGACTGCTCGACCCCATTACCGAAGACGAGATCGTCGATCCTGTCGGCGATGGCCTGCCGGAGAGTCTCCAGGCAGTGATTGCCCGTTATGGCAATCGCTGGTTCAAGATCAAGCTTTCGGGCGCGGTCGATGCCGATATCGACCGGCTGGCGCGCATCGCCGCCGTCTTGGACCGCTTGCCCGATTACCGCGTGACGGTCGACGGCAACGAACAATTCGGCGCCGCCGAACAGCTACTCGCATTGCTGGCGCGGATCGAGACCGTGCCCCGGCTGGCCAGGTTGCGCGCGGCCATTGCCTTCGTCGAGCAGCCGTTCTCGCGCGAGATCACCATGGAAACGCCGCTCGGGGATCTGGCGGCGCGATTGCCCTTCCTGATCGATGAGAGCGACGATGGCGACGGCGCCTTCGCGCGTGCCCGGACACTTGGTTATACCGGCGTCTCCTCGAAGACCTGCAAGGGCATTTACCGCTCGCTGCTGAAAGCGATCCGCATCAGAACCGGAGGGGTGCCGGGGCTGTTTCTCTCCGGCGAGGATCTGACCTGCCAGGCCGGGCTTGCCGTGCAGCAGGATCTGGCGCTGGTTTCGCTGCTCGGCCTCTCCCATGTCGAGCGCAATGGCCATCATTATGTGGCCGGCATGCGGGGCGCGCCGCAGGCGGAGAAGGTGCGTTTTGCCGCTGCCCATTCCGATCTCTACGAGCAGGGGCGGGACGGGCCGCTGCTGTCGATCCGCGACGGCCGGATCGCCATCGCTTCGCTCGGGGCCGTCGGCTACGCGAGCGGCGCTTTACCAGATTTCGGGTCGATGAGGCCATTGTCGTGAGACTTGGCAACATTCAGCATAGGCAGCAGCGCTGCTCTGTTGAACTGGGAGATCGGATCACCCCGTTCCACCAATTGATATGTCTCCCGACAGGGCATCACGCTCTTTCCGAACCATTTCTGTACCTCCTGATTGGGATGCAGGACGCGCAGGCGGCTTGAGGCCGCCTGCGGGGGAGTACGTCCCGCGGTCTTGTTCCCGTGGGGGAGAGAACGCGACCGAAGAGGTTGCCGTCACTGGCTGTTGCCTTGTCGGGCAGCGGACATCATCTCTGACCTTGCCCTCTTCTTGCCTGCTCGGGCTGGAAGGCGATCGCTGCGTGATCGTTGGACGCCTGCGGCCTATCCCCGGCGATATCCTGGGCCAGTCCGAGCCGGCGCAAGACCCGTTTGAGGATCTGTTCGAAGTCGTCGACGAAGGTGAAGATGACGGGGATGACGATCAGGCTGAGCAGCGTCGACATCACCACACCGCCGATCACGACGATCGCCATCGGCTGGCGGAAGCTGGAATCACCGCCCATCAGGCTGAGTGCGGCCGGCAGCATGCCCGAGGCCATGGCGATGGTGGTCATGACGATCGGCCGTGCGCGCTTGTGGCAGGCATCCACCAAGGCGTCGAATCTGGTCATGCCCCGTTGGCGCGACATGATCGCATATTCGATGAGCAGGATGGAGTTCTTCGTCACCACGCCCATCAGCATGAGCAGGCCGATGACCGCAGGCATGGAGAAGCTCGTTCCGGTCAGCACCAGCGGCAGCAGCGCGCCGCCGAGCGAGAGCGGCAGAGCCATCAGCAGGGTGACGGGCTGCAGGAAATCGTGGAAGAGCAGGACGAGGACCGCATAGATGCAGAACACGCCGATTGCCATTGCCAGCGCAAAGCTCTGGAACAATTCCGAACTGCGCTGAAGTTCGCCCTGTTCGACCAGGGTGACGCCCGACGGCAAATGCTGGAGGGCAGGCAGCGCCTGCGCCTCACGGTTGACGTCGCCGAGAATGCGGCCGTTGAGTTCGACGGAAAGGGTGACATTGCGCATCCGATCGATGCGGTCGATCTCAGAGGGACTGCCGCCGATCTTCACATCGGCAATCGATCCGAGATCGACGTTGCCGTTCGTCCCCACCACCCGCATGTTCTTGATGTCATCCAGATTGGTGCGCGTCTCGGGCGAGAAGCGGACGACGATGGGGATTTGCCGCTGAGACAGGTTGAGCTTCGGCAGATCGGAGGAATATTCCCCGTTCGTCGCCACGCGCGCAGCCTCGGCGATAGCGCTCGACGTGACCCCGAGTGCGGCGCTGCGCGCAAAGTCGGGTGTGATCTGGATCTCGGGCGCCTGCCGGGCCGCGGTCGACGTCACGGCGCCGATGCCCTGCAGCGAGCGGAGCTGTTCCTCGAGTGCCGTGCTGGCGCTGTCGAGGACGTTCGCATCGTCGCTTGCGAGCGTGATCTCGAGCTTCGTGCCATTGCCGCCGCCGCCGACCTCCACACGCACGCCGGGGAGGACGGAAAGTGCCTGTCGGATGTCGTTTTCGATTTCCGATTGCTTGCGGTCGCGCTCGTCGATGGGCGGCAGCACGGCAACGAGCGTCGCCGATCCGACATCGCTCGTGGTGCTGGCATCGGCGCCGCCGCCCGAGGAGGTTGAACCGACGGCGGAAAAGACATGCGTGACGTCAGGAAGCTTGCCGACAATATCCGCGGCCCGCCTTGCCGTTGCATCCGTCTGCTCGATGGTGGCGCCCGGCTGCATGGTCAGTGTGATCTGGGTTCGCGCGTCGTCGGACGCGGGCAGGAAGCCCGATTTCAGCAAGGGGATGGTCGCAAGCGAGAGCGCCACGACGACGGCGGTGACGGCAACGGTCGTCTTCCGGCGGTTCATGGCGGCCTTCACGATTGATATATAAGCACGCATGATCCGGCCATCCTTCTCCTCGGTCGGATGGGCCTTCATGAAATAGGCGGCCATCAACGGCGTCAGCAGGCGCGCGACGACGAGCGAGGCGAGCACCGCAACGGCGGCGGTGATGCCGAACTGGCGGAATATAAGGCCCGGTATGCCGCTCATGAAGGCCGTCGGCAGAAAGACCGAGACCAGCGTAAAGGTGGTTGCGATAACGGCAAGCCCGATCTCGTTGGCCGCTTCCAGGGCGGCATCGATCGGCCGTTTGCCCATCTGCAGGTGGCGGGCAATATTCTCGATCTCGACGATTGCATCGTCGACAAGGATGCCGACCACCAGCGACAGGGCAAGCAGCGTGACGATATTCAGGCTGAAGCCGGCGAAATACATGACAAGGAAGGTCGGTATGACAGACAAGGGCAGCGCCACGGCCGACAGGATCGTCGCCCGCCAGTCCCGCAGGAAAAGCCAGACGACGATGATCGCCAGGATCGCGCCTTCGTAGAGCATGTGCATCGAACCGTCGTAATTGCCGATGATTGGGCCGATCGTGCTGTAAGCCTCGTCGATCTCAACGTTGGAATGCTTGGCGGCGAACTGTTTGATCGCCTTGTCGACGTCGGCGGCAACACCGCTGTCGGAAAATCCGTTCGAGCGCTTGATCTCGACCGCGATCACCGGCTTGCCGTCGAGATAGGCCATCGAGGAGCGCTCGGCGAAGCTGTCGGTGACGGATGCCACGTCATCGAGGCGAATCTGCTGGCCGTTCGCCAGCGGGATTTTCAGCCCTTTCAGTGCCTCGACCGACGGCAGGGCGCCGAGCGTGCGCAAGGTCTGGCGGGTGCCACCGATTTCGCCGAGGCCGCCCGACGTATCCGTCTGCACCGCCTTCAGCTGCGACGATACGGTGGCCGCGGTGACGCCCAGCGACGCCATCGTCGCGGGATCGAGATCCACATGAACCTCGCGATCGATGCCGCCGATTCGGTTGACTTGCCCGACGCCGGATACCGACAGCAGCGCCTTGGTCAGATCATTGTCGACGAACCAGGAAAGTTCGGTCTCGTTGAGAGCGGTCGAGCGGACGGCATAGGTGACCAAAGGGGAGCTCTGCACCGTGACCTTGCTGACGCTGGGTGTTTCCATCTGCGCCGGAAGATCGCCCTTGACGCTGTCGACGGCATTGCGGACTTCATTCAGGGCCGTTTCGCTGTCTTTTTCCAGCTTGAAGGACACCTTGATCGAGACGGTGCCGTCCGTGATCGTCGTGGTGATATGGTCGAGATAGCTGAGGGCGGCAAGGCCATCCTCGATCTTGCGGGCGACCTCGGTTTCGAGCTGCGTCGGTGCGGCGCCTTCGAGCGTGGCGGTGACGTTGATCGTGGGAAGGTCCATATCGGGGAAGTTCTGGATCGGCAGCTGCTTGAAGGCCAACAGTCCGCCGACGGTCAGCATCACAAACAGCAATATCGACGGTACGGGATTGCGGATCGACCAGGATGAGAAGTTCATCAGTTTTTCTCCGCAATCTTCACGAGGTCATTGTCCGACAGGAAGGCGCCGCCCGAGGTCACCACTTTCGACGAGCGGTCGATGCCGGAGACGATTTCCACCTCGCCATTGTTGCGGCGGCCCGTTTCCACCCTGACCCTTTGCACCCGCTGATCCTCGCCTGAAGTGAAGAGGTAGCTGATCCCGTCCCGGAACACGATCGCCGTCTCGGGTACGGTCAGCGCCGGAGAGGTCTGCAATTCGATGTTGCCGGTGACATAGAGGCCGGTACGCGGACTGACGTCCCTGGGAAGTGCGACATAGACGATCGCCCGGCTGGTGTCGGTGCTGACCGAAGGCCCGACAAGCCTTACCTTGCCGTCGATGACCTGGCCGTCCGGCCCGTTGATCTTGACGCTCAAGCCTTCGGAAATGCGCGGGAGATAGCGCGCGGAAATCTCGGCCTGCCATTCGATACGCTGCTGGCGGACCATGCGGAACAGCTCCGTGCCGGCTGAGACGACGGCGCCGAGATCGGCGGAACGGGAGGTTATGAGACCGTCGTCGACGGCCGTGATCGTGGTTTGCGCAAGCTTGATCCTTTCGCTGTCGAGTGCGGCCTCTTCGGATGCAAGGCTTGCCGTCGCCGTCCGCTCGCCGGCCAGGTATTCGACGATCTTCTCGTCGGAAAGCGCGCCGGAAGGACGCAACTGCCGCGCCCGATCGGCATTGGCCTTGGCCTTCGAAAGACTTGCCCTAGCGTTCTCGACGGCCGCCTCCTGCTTGCGAAGATCGGCGAGCACGCTCTCCTGGGAAAGCCGGACGAGCGTCTGTCCCTTCGTGACCACGGACCCGACGTCGACCAGGACATCGGTTATCCGTAGGCCGCTGGTTTCGGAGGCGATGACCGCTTCCTGCCACGGCTTCAGCCATCCGCTCGCGGGAACGGTCTCCGGCCAGTCCCGTTGCATCGGCGCCGTCAGAGAGACGGTGAGAGCCGTTGCAGCGGCCTGTTCTGCCATGGCAGAACGCACGGGGGAGACAAGAGCTGCCGCGACAAGCGCAGCGGCTAGTATTCTGGATGGGTTTCTCAACAAAGCATTCCTCGTGATCAAAGGCATGGGTGGCCTTTGCGTTCCGCGCGAACGCGCCGAAAGACTGCCGCTGATGTCGAGGCGACCCGTCCTGGTGCGCATCCATGTCATGGCAGGATAAGTAACGGGGCGAACGTTAAGCGCGGTCAAGTTAGTGTTAAGTTAGGTAAAACTTGGCCGGGCGAGTGTGTTTGTGCTGTATGGCTCGCCGTGACTAAAGACGGATAACGCGAATGAACAAGGTTCTCCTCATTGACGACGATGCCGAGCTGACGACGCTTCTGCAGGAATATCTGGTCGAAGAAGGGTATGATGTCGCAACGGATACGGATGGCCGCGCCGCCATTGCCGCGGCTGCCGGCAATACGGTCGATATCATCGTGCTCGACATCATGATGCCGCGGATGAACGGGATCGAGGTGCTGCAGCGGATCAGGAAGCTGAGCCAGGTTCCCGTCCTGATGCTGACGGCAAGAGGCGATGACGTCGACAGGATATCGGGCCTCAATCTTGGCGCCGACGACTATGTGCCGAAACCCTGCTCTCCGGGCGAACTGGCGGCAAGACTGCGCGCCATCCTGCGCCGCGCGGGTCAGCCGGCGGCGGGCGTGTCGACCGACACGATCAGGGCAGGGCAGCTCGTGATCCATTCCGGTAATAGAAGCGCCGAATGGCGCGGCGAGACCTTGGAGCTGACCGGCACCGAGTTCAGCCTGCTCGAGGTTCTCGCCCGTAGCGCCGGCCAGCTGGTGTCGAAGCAGGATATTTCGAAGCGGGCCTTCGGCAAGCCGCTCACGCCGTTTGACCGCCGTATCGACGTCCATATCAGCAGCGTTCGCCAGAAGCTCGGGCTGCGGGAGGACGGGCAATCCTGGATCCAGTCCGTCCGCGGCCAGGGCTATCAACTTCTCGTGGACTGACCATGCCCCGGCTTTTCTGGAAATTCTTCAGGATTATCTGGCTGACTCTGGCGGCAAGCCTTGCTGCCATTATCCTTATCGTCAAACTCCTTCAGGCGGTTCCCTTCGCAAGCGAACTGGAACATGAGCGGCGGACGCTCGTGTTGAACCTGACCGCAAACATTCTGGTCGAGTACGGCGAAGCGGCCGCTGCGCGTTTCGTGACCACAAGCGAAAAGACCCAACCGCTCGGCCTGACCCTGTCGAAGCCTGCCGAGGTCGATGCCTGCGCCGAGAAGAACACGGAGACCACCCGATCCGTGCTGAAGAATGGAGTCTGCTATCGGCTTTCCGTGTCGGCTCCGGCCGGTTCCACCTTCGACAGCCTTGGCCCATTCCTACCGTGGCTCACCATCCTGGTCGCCAGCACGATCGCGGCCGGCGCGCTGGCGCGATATCTCATTCGTCCTGTCGTGCATCTGCGCGACGGTCTGAGCGCGCTCGCCCATGGCCGTTTCGACTTTCGCATCGGCGACAAGATGGCCGGGCGAAAGGATGAAGTGACCGCCCTTGCCTATGATTTCGATGCGAGCGCCGCCCGGCTTCAGGAGCTTCAGGATGCGCAGCAGAGGCTGTTCCATGACGTCTCCCATGAGCTGCGTTCGCCTTTGTCCCGCCTGCAGGCAGCCGTGGGCGTGCTCCGGCAGAGCCCGGCCAAACTCGGCGCCATGCTGGACCGTATGGACCGGGAGGTCGAACGGCTCGATACGCTGGTGGGCGAGGTTCTGACCCTTGCGAGGCTCACAGCGGGATCCGGCCGGCCGCTGAGGACGCAGACCCTCGATATCATCGAGCTCCTCAACGAAATCTTGGGCGACGCGGCATTCGAAGCCCAGGCGCGCGAGGTCGCGATTACGGCGAGCGTCGACGGCATCTTCCGTGCCGAGGTGGAAGGCGAACTGATCTACAGGGCGCTCGAAAATGTCGTCCGCAACGCCGTCAAATATACCGCCGAGCATTCGCGTGTGGCCGTATCCTGCGAAACGATGGCCGACCGCCTCAGGATCTGCGTCACCGATCAGGGGCCAGGCGTCGGGCGGGATGAGCTCGAACGGATCTTTCAGCCGTTTTCCCGCGGCAAGGATGCCATGCCGCGCGGCGGATATGGTCTCGGCCTTGCTATCGCCAGGCAGGCGATCGAGCGTCACGGCGGGCGCGTGCATGCCTCGCTGCCGGAAGCCGGCGGCCTGGCGATCACGCTCGAGCTTCCGAGGCGGCCGATGCCTTATGGTGCGGCCTGGGGTGAAAGCTGATCAGCATCCCTCGACAGGTGCGGTGCCGGATTTTACCTAACTTTACAGTTTCTTAACCGCCATTAACGCTGGCGCCGCTAAGCCTGAACCCACGATCCCGGTTCAAGAGCCTCGCCCGTGAGTACGTCGCTTCGCACAAGACTATCATCCCTCCGCTATGCCGCATCCGCACTGACACTTCTGCTGGCAGGCTGCGTCAGCGGCCCGGATCACGGTTCCCCGCAAATGCCGCTGCCCGCCAAATTCGAAGAGGGGGGCAGCAAAAGCAACGGCGATGTCGTGACGGCCGAGTGGTGGACGGCCTATCGCGACAAGCGGCTCGACGGTCTGGTGGCCCATGGCCTCAGCGAGAACCTCGATGTGCTGCAGGCGCTCGAAAGCATCAATTCGGCTTCGGCCAATGTCACCGTCGCCGGCGCCGGCGGTCTGGCGAGCCTAACTGTCGGCGCATCGCATACGGTGTCCGGCGAGAAGGGGCGGCTGCGCACGAGTGTCGGCACGACCAACACGACCGGCGGCGATGCCAGCCTGTCGTGGCTGTTCGACATCTTCGGCCAGTACCGGCGTTCCAAAGAGAGCGCCATCGCTTCGCTCGGCGCAGCCTATGCGATGGCCGACAATGCGAAGCTCACCTTCCTGAAGGACCTTGTCGAGAGCTATATCGACGCCCGCTACTACCAGGAGCGCATCGCGCTTTCACAGGCGAGTTTGAAATCCCGTCAGCAGACTTACGAGCTCACGCAGCTGCAGTTGAAAGCTGGTGCGGCCTCCCGCCTCGATGTCGTTCAGGCCGAGGGCCTGGTACAGTCGACGAAGTCGGAAATTCCCGGCCTCCAGCAGAGCTTTACGGAATCGGCCCATCATATCGCCACGCTCATCGGGATGCCGGCGTCTTCGTTGATGGGGGAGCTGCAGAAGAGTGCGGGCCAGCCGGTCTTCCGCGGCGACATCCGCGCCGGTATTCCGGCCGACCTCATTCGCAACCGTCCCGATATTCGCAAGGCCGAACGCGAGCTGGCGGCGGCTGTTGCCGATATCGGCGCGGCCGAAGCCCAGCTCTATCCGTCGATCTCGCTCTCCGGTTCGATTTCGCCGAGCTGGGTCAAATCGTCGGGCGCCCGCGGCGGAAGTCTGACCAGCTGGTCGTTCGGGCCATCGCTCAACCTGCCGATCTTCGACGGCGGCACGTTGCGGGCGAATGTCGAGATCGAAAAATCCGACGCCAGGACCCAGTATCTCGCCTGGAAAGCGGCGGTGCTGAACGGCGTCGAAGAAGTCGAAAATGCACTGACGGCCGTTCGTCGCGACACGCAGACGCTGGAGCCGCTGCGCCGGCAGGTGCAGACGGCGCAGGAATCGCTCGCGCTTTCGACCACGAGCTATAAGGATGGCGCCTCCTCGCTTCTCGATGTCCTCGACGCGCAGCGTTCGGTCTCCGACGCTGAGGCAAGCCTTGCCGCCACCGTCCAGCAGGTAGCCAAGGACTATGTGGATCTCTACGTCGCTATCGGTGCCGGCTACCTCGAGCCGGAGCATGTCGCCGCCAAGCCAACCGCGAAGTCGGGCTGATCTGCACTTTATCGTCTGGCACTCTCCAGAATGCGGATCGCGAGCTTCAGATGCGGCATATCAAGCATGCGCCCGTCCACCTGGATGACACCCGCATCGGGCTGGGCGGCAAAGGCGGCCGCGACCTTTTCCGCCCAGGCGATCTCGGAGGCATCCGGCGTGAAGGCGTGGTTGATCGTTTCGACCTGGCTCGGATGGATGGCCATCATGCCGGAGAAACCGTCGCGTCGGGCGCGGCCGACATAGGCCCGCAGACCGTTGAGATCGCGGAAATCGGGATAGACAGTATCGATTGCCGGAATGGCTGCGGCATGGGCTGCAAAGAGCGTGAGCGAGCGGGCAAGCTCGTAAGGCGGCGTATAGCGGCCGTCCGTTCTGCGCGCGGTCGCAGCCCCGATCGCAGCCGGCAGATCCTCGGCACCCCAGGTCAGGCCGCAGAGCTTGTCCGAGACCTCGCGATAGCTGCCGATCTCGAAGATCGCCGCCGGCGTTTCGGTCGCGATCGGCAGGATGGGAGGAGCCGCCGCGAGCGAGCTTGCAAGCTTGCGCACCGAAGCGGCGCCTTCGGCCTTCGGCAGCATGAGCGCGAAAGGCTGAAGATCGCTCAGGGCGGCGAGGTCGACCTCGCATTCCGGCGAGGCGAGGGGATTGATGCGGATGAGGAGCTTGGCCTCGCCGGCATAGCGCTGCACGAATTCGTGCACGCTGTCGCGGGCCTTTGGCTTGCTGGCCGGAGCGACGGAATCTTCCAGATCGAGAATGACGGCATCGGCGCCCGATGCGAGGGCTTTTTCGAAACGTTCCGGCCGGTCGCCGGGCACGAAGAGCAGCGAGCGCAGCTTCATGATGGCTTCCCCTTCAGCATGGCGGTACGCAGGCACTGGCAGACGATCTCGTCGCGCTGGTTCAGCGTTATATGACGGAAAGTGACGATGCCGGCATCGGGGCGGGAGTTCGACCGGCGCAGCTCCGTCACCTCCGTTTCCACCCGAAGCGTATCGCCGATGAAGACCGGTTTCGGCATCGTCACCTTGTCATAACCGAGATTGGCGACGAGCGTGCCGAGCGTGGTGTCGCCGACCGAGAGGCCGATGGTGAGCGCAAAGGTGAAGGTGCCGTTGACGACGATCCGGCCAAACTCGGTGCCGGCCGCATATTCGGCATCGAGATGTAGCGGCTGCGGATTGTGGGAAAGCGTCGTAAAAAGCAGGTTGTCAGTCTCGGTGACGGTGCGGCGGATGTCATGGGCGATCTGGTCCCCGACCGCCCATTCGTCGAAATAGCGGCCGGCCATCAGTCCTCTCCCTTCATGACGGTGACGACCAGCTGGTTTTCCGAAACACGGACGCCGGGGGAAACCTGCAGTTTGCCGACGATGCCGTCGAAGGGCGCCCGCAGCGAATGTTCCATCTTCATGGCTTCGACCGTCAGCAGGCGGTCTCCCTTGGCGACACGATCGCCCTCAGTGACCTCCACCGAAATGACGAGCCCCGGCATGGGCGACAGGATGGCGCCATCGCCCACACCGTGATTCGCCTCGACCTCGCCTGCGTGAGGCAGGCCGATCGACCAGGCATTGCCCGCATCGAAAAGCACCGTCGTCTCGTCCATCTCGATCGTCTTCGCTTCGAGGCCGGTGCGTGCGCGTCCCCAATGGAGATGACCGTCGATGCGCACCCGGACGCGGCTGTCGCTTGGCCCAGCGATGCGGAAGCCGGTCAGCGCAGACCAGGGACCGCCATCCATGTCCTTCGAAAGTGCCGTAGCCGCCCTGTCAACGACGGTTTCATCAGGCTCGCTGGTCACGAGGCTTTGCCCGTGGCGGTCGAGAAAGCCGGTATCTATCCTTGCGGCGCGAAAATCCGGATCATTGGCGATGCGGGCGAGAAGGCCGGCATTGGATTTGACCGGCCAGACCTCGATGCCGGCGCAGGCGGCGGCGAGCTTCGAAAGTGCAGCCTCGCGGTTCGGCCCATGCGCGATGATTTTGGCGATCATCGGATCGTAGAAGGCGGTGATCTCGTCACCTTGTTCGACCCCGCTGTCGACACGAACCGCCTGCGGCAGTTTGAGATGGTCGAGTCGGCCGGTCGAGGGCAGGTAGCCGGCGGCGGGATTTTCCGCATAGAGCCGGGCTTCGAAGGCCCAGCCGTTCATGCCAATTTCGTCCTGGCTTTTCGGCAGCGGCTCGCCACTGGCGACCTTCAGCTGCCAAAGCACCAGATCCTCGCCTGATATGGCCTCGGTGACGGGATGCTCCACCTGCAGGCGCGTGTTCATCTCCATGAACCAGATGCGGTCGGGATCGAGGCCCGAGGAGGCGTCGGCGATGAATTCGATCGTACCGGCGCCGATATAGTTTACCGCTTTTGCAGCCTTGACCGCCGCATCGCAGATCGCCGCGCGGGTGGAGGCATCAAGGCCGGGGGCCGGCGCCTCCTCGATGACCTTCTGGTGCCGGCGCTGCAGCGAGCAATCGCGTTCGAAGAGATGGACGCAATTTCCGAGCTTATCGGCGAAGACCTGAACTTCGATATGGCGCGGATTGGCGATATAGCGCTCGATCAGAACACGGTCGTCGCCGAAGGCGGCAGCCGCTTCGCGCCGGCAGGAGGCGAGACCTTCGGCGAAATCCTCAGGCCGGTCGACACGGCGCATGCCCTTGCCGCCGCCGCCGGCAACGGCCTTGATGAGCACGGGATAACCGATGGCATCGGCCTCGGCGGCAAGCCGCTTTTCGCTCTGGTCCGGTCCGAGATAGCCGGGCGTCACCGGGACGCCTGCCGCGTGCATCAATTGTTTGGCGGCGTCCTTCAGCCCCATGGCGCGGATGGCGGCCGGCGGCGCGCCGACCCAGATCATGCCAGCCTTTTCAACCGCTTCGGCAAAATCAGCGTTTTCCGACAGGAACCCGTAACCGGGATGGATGGCGGCAGCGCCTGACTTTCGGGCGGCCTCCAAAATGCGCTCTTGAGAGAGATAACTTTCTCGGGCGGGCGGCTGGCCGATGGCGATCGCCTCGTCGGCTTCCCGCACGAAGGGCAGGCTGGCATCGGCCTCTGAATAGATGGCGATCGTGCGGATGCCGAGTATCTTCGCCGTGCGAATGATACGGCGGGCGATCTCGCCTCTGTTGGCTATGAGAAGGCTTTCCATCATCCCGCGCCTCACATCCTAAACAGGCCGAAGCGCGGCCCCTTCGGGATCGGCGCATTCAGGCAGGCGGAAAAGGCGAGACCCAGCACATCGCGTGTCTGGCGCGGATCGATGATACCGTCGTCCCACAGCCGGGCAGTGGCATAATAGGGATTGCCTTCGGCCTCGTAGCCGGCGCGGATCGGCGCCTTGAAGGCCTCTTCCTCATCGGCCGGCCACGCCTCTCCGCGCGCCTCCATCGCGTCGCGGCGGATGGTGGCGAGCACCGAGGCGGCCTGTTCGCCGCCCATGACGCTGATGCGGCTGTTCGGCCAGGTGAAGAGGAAACGCGGGCGATAGGCGCGGCCGCACATGCCGTAATTGCCGGCCCCGAAGCTGCCGCCGATGATGACGGTGACCTTCGGCACGGTGGCGGTCGCCACCGCCGTCACCAGCTTCGCCCCATCCTTGGCGATGCCGCCTGCTTCATAACGGCCGCCGACCATGAAGCCGGAAATGTTCTGCAGGAAGAGCAGCGGCACGCGGCGCTGGCAGGCGAGTTCGATGAAATGCGCGCCCTTCAGCGCACTTTCGGAAAAGAGCACGCCGTTATTGGCGATGACGGCGACAGGCATGCCCCAGATGCGGGCGAAGCCGCAGACGAGCGTGGTGCCGTAGAGCGGCTTGAACTCATGCAGTTGCGAGCCGTCGACTATTCGGCCGATCACCTCGCGTACGTCATAGGGCGAGCGCACATCCTCGGGAATGATGCCGTGAAGGTCCTCGACGTCGAGCTTCGGCGGCCGGGGGGATTGAATGTCTATATCGACCGTTTTGACGCTGTTGAGGCTGGCGACGACATCGCGCACCAGAAGCAGCGCATGCTCGTCATTCTCGGCGACATGGTCGACGACGCCGGAGCGGCGGCCATGGGTCTCGGCGCCGCCGAGCTCTTCGGCCGAGATGATTTCGCCGGTCGCGGCTTTGACCAGCGGCGGCCCGGCGAGGAAGATCGTGCCCTGATTGCGCACGATCACCGTTTCGTCGGACATGGCGGGAACATAGGCGCCGCCGGCGGTGCAGCTTCCCATGACGCAGGCGATCTGGGCAATGCCTTCGGCCGACATCTGCGCCTGGTTATAGAAGATCGCGCCGAAATGATCGCGGTCGGGAAAGACCTCGGCCTGATGCGGCAGATTGGCGCCGCCGCTGTCGACCAGATAGAGGCAAGGCAGCCGGTTCTGCAGGGCGATTTCCTGCGCCCGCAGATGTTTCTTCACGGTCATCGGGAAGTAGGCGCCGCCCTTTACCGTCGCGTCATTGGCAACGATCATCACCTCGCGGCCGCAAACGCGGCCGATGCCCGCGATGATGCCGGCACCCGGCGCCTCGCCGCCATACATGCCGTTGGCCGCCAGCGTGCCGATCTCCAGGAAGGGACTGCCGGCATCGATGAGCAGCTGGATACGGTCGCGGGGCAGGAGCTTGCCCTTGCTCGTGTGACGTTCACGGGCCGATTGCGACCCGCCCTCGCGCGCCTTCGCCGAACGCTCGCTGAGCTCGTCGATCAGCGCCTTGTTCTTGATGGCATTGGCTTTGAAGTTCTCGCTGTCGCGATCGATCGCGGTCGAAATCACCGTCATGATGCGATGAGCTCCCGGCCGATCAGGTAGCGGCGGATCTCGTTGGTGCCGGCGCCGATATCGTAGAGCTTGGCGTCGCGCAGGAAGCGCTCGACCGGCCATTCCTTGGTATAACCGGCGCCGCCGAGCGCCTGGATCGCCTCCAGCGACACCTTCACGGCGTTCTCGCTGGCAAAGAGGATCGCGGCGGCCGCGTCGGTGCGGGTCGTGCGGCCGGCGTCGCAGGCGCGGGCGACGGAATAGACATAGGCGCGCGCCGAATTCAGCGCGACATACATGTCGGCAATCTTGGCCTGTATCAGCTGGAAATCGCCGATCGGTTTGCCGAACTGCTTGCGATCGCGCACATAGGGCAGCACGACATCAAGGCAGGCCTGCATGATGCCGAGCGGGCCGCCGGCAAGCACGGCGCGCTCATAGTCGAGGCCGGACATTAGGATCTTCACACCTTCACCTTCCCGGCCCATCAGCGCCTCGGCCGGTACCTCGCAATCCTCAAAGACCAGCTCGGCCGTATCGCTGCCGCGCATGCCGAGCTTGGAGAGCTTCTTGGAGACGCTGAAGCCGGGCATGTCCTTCTCGATGATGAGGGCGGAAATGCCTTTCGGGCCGGCGGCGGGATCGGTCTTGGCATAGACGACCAGCACCTCGGCATGCGGCGCATTGGTGATCCAGAATTTCGTGCCGTTCAGGATGTAGCGGTCGCCCTTTTTCTCGGCCCGCAACCGCATGGACACGACGTCGGAACCGGCGCCGGCTTCGGACATCGCAAGTGAGCCGACATGCTCGCCGGAGATCAGCTTCGGCAGATGGCGACGCTTCTGTTCCGGTGAGGCCCAGCGGCGGATCTGGTTGACGCAAAGATTGGAATGGGCGCCATAGCTCAGGCCGACGGAGGCCGAGGCGCGCGACACCTCCTCCATCGCGACGACATGCTCGAGATAGCCTAGACCGGCGCCGCCGAATTCCTCCTCGACGGTGATCCCATGTAGGCCGAGCGCGCCCATCTGCGGCCAGAGCTGGCGTGGAAACGTGTTGCTTTCGTCGATTTCCGCTGCCAGCGGAGCAATATGATCGGCGGCAAACCGCGCCGTCGTGTCGCGGATCGCATCCGCGGTTTCGCCGAGCGAAAAATCAAACATGGCACTCCTCCCGCTAAAATATGTAGCGCGGGTTGCGAAAGGTTCAAAGTGCCCTTGATTTTGATGCGAAGCCTTTCCCGATCGAAGCTATGCAGCCGGCGTCGCTGACACGCGCGTCTACGCAGTGAATGTGTCTCCCGCCCACCCCACCCTCCGTCATGCTCGGCCTTGAGCCGAGCATCCACCGCATCCATCAGCAGCTGTGGCATGGATCCCAGGCTCAAGCCTGGGATGACGGAGAGTGTGGTTGGCGTGCTTGCCAAACTCCCCGCCGGTGAGGCCTGCACTTACTACGCCTCCCTCATGCCTGTGCTGTCACACAGGCATGAGGGAATATATGGGACGACAGTGTCAAATAGCCGCGTGAGTTCTATCTGCGGGTCTGTCCCCTTGCTCCGGGCCTCGTTCCCCGGCTTCCTCCCGCCGGAAAGCCTCTGGGCTCTTGCCCATCCATTTACGGAAGGCGCGGAAGAAGGCGCTGGGTTCGGAATAGCCGATTTGTACAGCGATCTCGCCGATGGTCTTCGAGGTGTTCAGCAGCAGTTCGACGGCAAGGTCACGGCGGATATCGTCCTTGATGGCGGCATAGCTTTGTCCCTCGTCGTGCAGGCGGTGGCGGAGTGTAGAGGAGGGCATGCGCATGTCGGCGGCAAGTGCTGCAAAACTCGTCCAGGCATTGGGTGTGGCCTGGTTCAAGCGCCGGCGGACGGCGGCGGCGATGCCGGCGTCGTAACGATAGCGCACCAGAATATTGGCGGGTGCGCCGCGCAGGAACTGTTTCAGCGCCTGCTCGCTGCGAGAGATCGGCAGGTCGAGCATGGCGCTGTCGAAGCCGAGGCGGCTGATGGCCTGGGAGAAACGCACCGGCGCGCCGAAGAACAGCCGATAGTCGGCTCCTTGCTTGGGTTCGGCGCAGCGGAAATCGACGAGGCGAATCGGAATGCGCCGTCCGACCAGCCAGCAGATGATGCCGTGCAGGATGATCCAGTAGGTTCGATAGGCGAAGGCCGAACGCGGGCCGCCGGCATCCCGGAGTTCGACTTCGGCGAGACCATCGCGGATGACGAGCCGCCCTCGGGGATCGTCGAGAACGACATCGAGGAAGCGCAGCGCCCGGCGCAGCGCGTGACCGAGCGTCGGCGCATGCAGCACGCAATGGCAAAGCAGCGTGAAGCTGCCGCTGCGCATCGGGCGTGCGCCCATGCCGAAGAATTCGTCGTCGAGTTCGGCAGCGATTGCCAGCCACAGCGCGCCGTAAGTCTCCGCCGAAACCGGCTGGTCGACGGCCGATGTTATGCCGACGCGCGCCAGGATCGGTGCCGTCGGCTTGCCAAGCCGCCGCAGGCTGTCGAGCGCCTCCTCCACGAAACCCGGCGCGATCATGCGTCGCTCGATCTCGGCCATCCAATCCCCGCTATGGCAAAACTGGCTGAAATTATGGAGCAGTTCTGTCATCGCTTGCAATAGGTGGAGCGAATAGAATCGCGGCTGCCGGTTGCGCCTGGAGGAGGGCGCGTGCCGGCAGGGAGGACCGGATTCATGCTGATCCCAGGAGCAAGTTTCATCGTCACCGGCGGCGGCTCCGGCCTGGGCGCGGCCACGGTGCGCGCGATCGTCAATGCCGGCGGGCGGGTGACGATCGCTGATCTGAATGGGGGAGCGGGTGAAGCGATTGCCCGGGAATTCGGCAGCGAGGTTCGCTTCGTCAAGGCCGATGTCAGCGATGGCGAGGAAGGAGCGGCGGTAGTCGCCGCTGCGGTGGAAGCCTTCGGGGGCTTGCGCGGCTTGGTGAATTGCGCCGGCGTCGCACCGGCCGAAAAGGTGATCGGCCGCGACGGGCCGCACCGGCTGGAGAGTTTTGCGCGCACGCTCGGCATCAATCTCGTCGGCACCTTCAACATGATCCGGCTTGCCGCAGCCGCAATCCGGAACATGGAGCCGGATGTGGAAGGCGAACGCGGCGTCATCATCAACACGGCCTCGGTCGCAGCCTTTGACGGCCAGATCGGTCAGGCAGCCTATGCCGCCTCCAAGGGCGGGGTGGCGGCGATGACCTTGCCGATCGCCCGTGAACTCGCCCGGCATGGCATTCGGGTCGTGTCGATTGCGCCCGGCATTTTCGAGACGCCGATGATGGCTGATATGCCGGCGGAGGTGCAGGAAGCGCTCGGCAAAAGCGTGCCCTTTCCGCCGCGGCTCGGCCGGCCGGCGGAATTTGCCGGGCTGGTGCGCCATATCTTTGAAAACAGCATGCTGAACGGCGAGGTGATCCGCCTCGACGGCGCATTGCGGATGGGCGCGCGTTGAGCGTCGCCCGAGGAGGAAAGATGACATCGCAAGACCCTATCGTCATCGTTGGTGCGGCACGCACCCCGATCGGCAGCTTTCAGGGAGAGCTGAAGGAGGCGGCAGCGCCCGAGCTTGGCGCAACGGCGATCCGCGCGGCACTTGAGCGCAGCGGCGTCGAGGCCGAGGCGATCGAGGAGGTCGTCTTCGGCTGCGTGCTGCCGGCGGGGCAGGGGCAGGCGCCGGCGCGTCAGGCGGCCATCCATGCCGGCCTGCCCTATTCGACCGGCGCCAGCACCGTCAACAAGATGTGCGGCTCCGGCATGAAGGCGGTGATGATGGCGCATGACCTGATCGCCGCCGGCAGTGCCTCGGTGGCCGTCGCCGGCGGCATGGAAAGCATGACCAACGCGCCCTATCTCCTTGACAGGGCCCGTGGCGGCTACAGACTCGGCCATGGGCGTGTCGTGGATCATATGTTCCTCGACGGGCTGGAGGATGCTTATGACAAGGGGCGCTTGATGGGCAGCTTCGCGGAGGATTGCGCCGAGGCCTATCAGTTCACGCGTGAGGCGCAGGATAACTACGCCATCGCCTCCCTGGCGCGGGCACAGAAGGCGATTGCCGAAGGTTGTTTCGAAAGCGAGATCGTGCCGGTCACGGTGAAATCGGGCAAAGCCGAGCAGGTGGCGAGCCGCGACGAACAGCCGGGCAAGGCCAAGCTGGACAAGATCCCGACGCTGAAGCCCGCCTTCCGCGAGGGCGGCACGGTGACGGCCGCCAATTCCAGCTCGATCTCCGACGGCGCGGCAGCCCTGGTGCTGATGCGCCGCTCCGAGGCCGAGCGGCGCGGCCTGACGCCGCTCGCCACAATCCTCGGCCACGCCACGCATTCACAAGCGCCCAATCTTTTCGCCACCGCCCCGATCGGCGCGTTGCATAAACTTTCCGACCGGACCGGCCTGGCGCTTTCCGACGTCGATCTCTTCGAGATCAACGAGGCTTTCGCCGTCGTCGCGATGGCGGCGATGCGCGATCTCGATCTGCCGCATGAGAGGGTGAACGTGCATGGCGGCGCCTGTGCGCTCGGCCATCCGATCGGCGCGTCAGGTGCCCGGATTCTGGTGACTCTGCTTTCGGCGCTGGAGCGCTACGATCTGAAGCGTGGCATGGCCGCGCTCTGCATCGGCGGCGGAGAGGCGACCGCCGTCGCCATCGAGCGGCACTAGCGGGAAGGGCAGTCACATGATCCTTTCTGACCTTCAGCAGCAGATATCAGATCTCGCCCGCGACTTTGCCCGCGACCGGCTGGCGCCGGGAGCGGCCAAGCGTGACCAGGAGCATCTTTTCCCGCGCGACGAATTGAAGGAGATGGGCGAACTCGGACTGCTCGGCATGCTGGTGCCGGAGGCCTATGGCGGCTCGGATACCGGCGTGGTCGCCTATGCCGCGGCACTCGAGGAGATCGCCGCAGGCGACGGACCTTGCTCGACGATCATGAGCGTGCACTCCTCCGTCGGCTGCGTGCCCATCCTGAAATTCGGCACCGAGGAGCAGCGCCAGCGCTTCCTGCCGAAACTGGCAAGCGGCGAATGGATCGGCGGTTTTGCGCTGACCGAGCCGCAGGCAGGTTCCGACGCCTCGAATCTGAAGACCCGGGCGCGGCGTGACGGCGACCACTACGTGATCGATGGCGCCAAGCAGTTCATCACGTCGGGAAAGAACGGCAATGTCATCATCGTCTTTGCCGTCACCGATCCGGACGCCGGCAAGAAGGGCATCACCGCCTTTATCGTGCCGACGGAGACGCCGGGCTACGAGGTGATCCGCGTCGAGGAAAAGCTCGGATTGCATTCCACCGATACCTGTCAGATCGCCTTCAACGCCATGCGCATTCCTGTCGATTTGAGGCTCGGTGCAGAAGGCGAAGGCTATCGCATCGCGCTTGCCAATCTCGAGGGCGGGCGGATCGGTATTGCCGCGCAGGCGGTCGGCATGGCGCGGGCGGCTTTCGAAGCGGCGCGCGATTACGCCAAGGAGCGCACGGCCTTCGGCAAGCCGATTTTCGAGCATCAGGCCGTCGCCTTCCGCCTGGCAGATATGGCGGTGCGGATCGAAGCGGCGCGCCAGCTCGTCTTCCATGCCGCCGCTTTGAGGGAGGCGGAGCTGCCCTGCCTTTCTGAAGCCTCGATGGCGAAGCTCTTTGCCTCGGAGATGGCCGAGCGCGTCTGCTCCGACGCAATCCAGATTCATGGCGGCTACGGCTATATGGCCGATTATCCGGTCGAGCGCATCTATCGCGATGTGCGCATCTGCCAGATCTATGAGGGAACGAGTGACGTGCAGCGCATGGTGATCGCCCGCAATCTATAAGAACCATATCCGGCCCGCTCCCGGCGAGGGGAGCTTGGCCGGCAAAGGGAGGAAAAGACATGGTGGATTCCGCTCGTTTGAGCCTGCACGTCCCCGAACCCGCCGTCCGCCCCGGCGGCCAGCCCGACTTTTCCAACGTCAAGATCGCCAAGGCCGGTTCGGTGCCGCGGCCGGAGGTGGATGTCGCCTCGGAAGAAATTCGCGAGCTTGCCTATTCGATCATCCGCGTGCTGAACCGCGACGGCGAGGCGGTCGGCCCTTGGGCCGGGTCGCTTTCCGATGAGGAACTGCTGACCGGGCTGCGCAATATGATGAAGCTGCGCGCCTTCGACGCCCGCATGCTGATGGCGCAGCGCCAGGGCAAGACTTCCTTCTACATGCAGCATCTCGGCGAGGAAGCCGTCAGTTGCGCCTTCCGCAAGGCGCTTGCGAAGGGCGACATGAATTTCCCGACCTATCGCCAGGCCGGCCTATTGATTGCCGACGACTATCCGATGGTCGAGATGATGAACCAGATCTACTCGAACGAGAGCGATCCGCTGCGCGGCCGGCAGCTGCCGATCATGTATTCTTCCAAAGAGCACGGTTTCTTCACCATCTCCGGCAATCTCGCGACCCAATATGTACAGGCCGTCGGGTGGGCGATGGCCTCGGCAATCAAGAACGACAGCCGGATTGCCGCGGCCTGGATCGGCGACGGATCGACGGCGGAATCGGATTTCCACTCGGCGCTCGTTTTCGCCTCGACCTACAAGGCGCCCGTGATCCTCAACATCGTCAACAATCAGTGGGCGATTTCGACCTTCCAGGGCATTGCCCGCGGCGGCTCCGGCACCTTCGCCGCCCGTGGCCTCGGCTTCGGCATTCCGGCGCTGCGGGTCGACGGAAACGACTATCTCGCCGTCCACGCCGTCGCCCGCTGGGCGGCCGAGCGGGCGCGGCGCAATCTCGGCCCGACGCTGATCGAATATGTGACCTATCGCGTCGGCGCGCATTCGACCTCCGACGATCCGAGCGCCTATCGGCCGAAGACGGAATCGGAGGCCTGGCCGCTCGGCGATCCCGTGCTGCGGCTGAAGAAGCACCTGATCGTCAAGGGCGCATGGTCGGAGGAGCGCCACGTGCAGGCGGAAGCCGAAATCATGGACGAGGTGATCGAGGCGCAGCGTCAAGCCGAGGCACATGGCACGCTGCATGCCGGCGGCAGACCTTCGGTGCGCGACATTTTCGAGGGTGTCTATGCCGAGATGCCGGCGCATATCCGCCGCCAGCGGCAGAAGGCAGGATACTGACATGGCCCGGATGACGATGATCGAGGCGGTGCGCAGCGCCATGGACGTGTCGATGGCCAAGGACGACAATGTCGTGGTCTTCGGCGAGGACGTCGGATATTTCGGCGGCGTCTTCCGCTGCACGCAGGGTCTGCAGGCAAAATATGGCAGGACGCGCTGCTTCGATACGCCGATCAGCGAATCCGGCATTGTCGGCACGGCGATCGGCATGGCCGCCTACGGGCTGAAGCCCTGCGTCGAGATCCAGTTCGCCGACTATATGTATCCCGCCTATGACCAGCTGACGCAGGAGGCGGCGCGTATCCGCTACCGTTCCAACGGCGATTTCACCTGCCCGATCGTCGTGCGCATGCCGACCGGCGGCGGCATCTTCGGCGGCCAGACGCACAGCCAGAGCCCGGAAGCTCTCTTCACCCACGTCTGTGGGCTGAAGGTGATCGTTCCCTCCAATCCCTACGACGCCAAGGGCCTGCTGATCGCGGCGATCGAGGATCCTGATCCGGTCATGTTCCTGGAGCCGAAGCGGCTCTACAACGGCCCCTTTGATGGTCATCACGAGCGGCCGGTCACACCCTGGTCGAAACACGACCTCGGCGAGGTTCCCGACGGCCATTACACCATCCCGATCGGCAAGGCCGAAGTGCGGCGCGCCGGGTCGGCGGTAACTGTGATTGCCTATGGCACAATGGTGCATGTGGCGCTTGCCGCGGCCGAAGATGCCGGCATCGACGCCGAAGTGATCGACCTGAGAAGCCTGTTGCCGCTCGATCTTGATACGATCGTCAAATCGGTCGCCAAAACAGGGCGCTGCGTCGTCGTGCATGAGGCGACCCTGACCTCGGGCTTCGGCGCCGAGGTCGTGTCGCTGGTGCAGGAACATTGCTTCTATCATCTCGAAGCGCCGGTGGTGCGCGTCGCCGGTTGGGACACGCCCTATCCGCACGCGCAGGAGTGGGATTATTTTCCCGGTCCCGGCCGTGTCGGGCGGGCGCTTGCCGAAGTCATGGAGGCCTGAGCCATGGGCGAATTCATCATCAAGATGCCGGATGTCGGGGAAGGGGTCGCCGAGGCCGAGCTCGTGGAATGGCACGTGAAGGCAGGAGATCCGGTTCGCGAGGACATGGTGATCGCCGCCGTCATGACCGACAAGGCAACAGTCGAAATTCCCTCTCCCGTCAACGGCACCGTCATCTGGCTCGCCGGCGAGATTGGAGACCGTATCGCCGTCAAGGCGCCGCTGGTGCGGATCGAGACGGCCGGAGATGTCGGCGAATCTGACGAGGCTCAGCCCATACGGATCTCGCAGGCGCCGGTCGCCGAAACGCCCAAGGCCGAGATTGCCAAGCCCGTCCCGGCAGCGCCTGCTCCTGCTCCTGCTCCTGCTCCTGCTCCTGCTCCAGTGCCAGTGCCGGCGGCGGCGCCGGCGGAAAAGCCGCTTGCTGCGCCCTCCGTTCGGCTGTTCGCCAGGGAAAGCGGCGTCGATCTCAGGCAGGTACAGGGAAGCGGACCGGCCGGTCGCATCCTGCGTGAAGATGTCGAGCAGTTCCTGTCGCAGGGAACGACGCCCGCGCCCATGAAGGGCGGTCATGTCAGGAAGACGGCGACCGAAGAAATCAAGCTGACGGGCCTGCGCCGCCGTATCGCCGAGAAGATGGTGCTCTCCACCTCGCGCATTCCCCACATCACCTATGTGGAGGAAGTCGATATGACGGCGCTAGAGGAACTGCGCGCCACGATGAATGGCGACCGCAGGCCGGATCATCCGAAGCTGACGGTGCTGCCCTTCCTGATGCGGGCGCTGGTCAAGGCGATTTCCGAGCAGCCCGAGGTCAACGCCACCTTTGACGACGATACCGGCATCATCACCCGCCATGGCGCCGTGCATATCGGCATTGCCACGCAGACACCGGCCGGGCTGACCGTGCCGGTGGTGCGGCATGCGGAAGCGCGCGGCATCTGGGATTGCGCCGCCGAAATGAACCGCCTGGCAGAGGCTGCGCGGTCGGGGACCGCGACGCGCGACGAACTTTCCGGCTCCACCATCACCATCAGCTCGCTGGGCGCTCTCGGCGGCATCGTCTCGACGCCCGTTATCAACCATCCCGAAGTGGCGATCATCGGCGTCAACAAGATCGCCACACGGCCAGTCTGGGATGGCACCCAGTTCGTGCCGCGCAAGATGATGAACCTCTCCTCCAGCTTCGATCATCGCATTATCGACGGCTGGGATGCGGCGATCTTCGTGCAGCGCGTCCGTACGCTCCTCGAAACGCCGGCGCTCATTTTCATCGAAGGTTGATCCATGAAAGAGATTGTCTGCAAGCTCCTCGTCATCGGCGCCGGTCCGGGCGGTTATGTCTGCGCCATCCGCGCCGGACAGCTCGGTGTCGATACGGTCATCGTCGAAGCCGGCAAGCCGGGCGGCACCTGCCTGACGGTCGGCTGCATTCCTTCCAAGGCTTTGATCCATGCGGCCGAGGAGTTCGACGCCACGCAGAAGATGCTCGCCGGCAAAAATTCGATGGGCATTCGTGTCGAAGGCGCCTCGATCGATCTTGGCAGGACGATCGCCTGGAAGGACGGCATCGTCGGCCGGCTGACAGGTGGCGTCTCGGGGCTGTTGCAGAAGGCGCGGGTGAAGATCGTCCACGGCCGGGCTCACTTCCGTGACGGCAAGACGGTGGAGGTGGAGACCGAAACCGGCCAGCAGATCATCCGCGCCGAAACCGTGGTGATTGCCACCGGCTCCGATCCGGTTGAGCTTTCCAACCTGCCATTCGGCGGCCACGTCATTTCGTCGACCGAGGCGCTGTCGCTGACCGAGCTGCCCAAAAAGCTGGTCGTGGTCGGCGGCGGTTATATTGGGCTGGAGCTCGGAATGGCTTTCTCCAAGATGGGATCTGATGTGACGGTGGTCGAGGCGACGCCGCAGGTGCTGCCGCTCTACGATGCCGAACTCGTGCGTCCCGTCATGCGCAAGCTCACCGAAAGCGGCATCCGTGTGCTCACAGGCGCGAAGGCGACGGGTCTTGCCGACAATGGTGAGGCATTGATGGTCGAAACCTCTGATGGCCGGCGAGAGAGCCTGCCGGCCGACCGCATCCTCGTCACCGTCGGCCGCCGGCCGCGAACGGCGGGCTCCGGTCTCGAGGAGCTCGATCTCGATCGCGCCGGTCCCTATCTCAGGATCGATGATCGCTGCCGCACCTCAATGCGCGGCATCTATGCCATCGGTGATGTCACCGGCGAGCCGATGCTGGCGCATCGGGCCATGGCCCAAGGCGAGATGGTGGCTGAGATCATCGCCGGCAAGAAGCGCGCCTGGGACAAGCGCTGTATTCCCGCCATCTGCTTCACCGATCCCGAGATCGTCAGCGCCGGCCTCTCGCCGGCGGAGGCGCAGGCGCAAGGCTACAAAATCCGCACTGGGCAGTTTCCATTCAGCGCCAATGGGCGGGCGATGACGATGGTCTCGGAGGAGGGTTTCGTGCGCGTCGTCGCCCGTGCCGACACCAACCTCGTTCTCGGCTTGCAGGCGGTCGGAGCAGGCGTTTCCGAACTGTCGGCGTCGTTTGCCCTGGCGATCGAGATGGGCGCGCGCCTGGAAGATGTCGCCGGGACCATCCACGCCCATCCGACCCGCAGCGAAGCGGTGATGGAGGCGGCACTGAGGGCTTTGGGGAGCGCTTTGCATATCTGAGCGGATCTGGCCAAGACCACGCGGGGCGGCGCTCAACGGAGCGTGGCTCTTCCTCGACGCCGTTGGCGCTCTCTCGATGCTGGTTTCAGTTGCCATGTTTTCCCCCTTGGGTTGGGAAAGGGCGGCGCGCGCTGAGCCCGCGGCTTGCTTCTCTCGAACTCTCGAACTGACTAACGCAGCGACTTGAATGCGGCTCTGAGTTCCTGCGGGAAGACGTCTGACTGCTCCCAGGCGGCAAAGTGACCGCCTTTTCCGAGTCTGTTGAGCTCTGGTGGCGCCTGAAGGGCTGCGCCGGATGTTGTCTGCCTTCAGGAGTTGAATGCATAGCAAAGAGAACTTCCCAATCAGGCGCTGGAAGGCGCCGGTTATGGCGCTGTTTGGCAGGGAGTAAATGTCTTGGAACGACGTCGCAATCCGTTACTTCCGTAACTCCTACGCTCGCAGTTCGGAAGCCGCCTCCGTCTCGCGCAGGCGGAGGTCGTCGGCCAAGACTATCTACGGCTAGACCACTCCGCCCTGGCGCGCCGCGGCGAGAGATCGAGCAAAGCTCGAGGCGCCGACCATGTCGAGCACGACGTCGGCCCCAACGCCGTCAGTCAGATCGAGAACAGCCTTCTCCCAATCCGGAATGCTGTAGTTGATCGTCTCGTCTGCGCCGAGCGCACGCGCTTTAGTTTCGCGCTTTGGCAGGGGTGTGCAGCGAAGCCCCCGCCTTTTCGGCCGCTGCCCGCAGACGCTTGTCTCTGGTCCATAAGGCCGCTCGCTGATCGAGGAGAACTGAGGCCATCAAATGGGCATCTGTGTAGCCAATGCCCATACTGAAAATAGCGTGGCGATCGATCATCATCATGACTTCGTCGTGCGTCGCGACGAACGCTTGGCGCTGGGCCGCCAGGAAAGCTATCACGCTACTGCGATCCCGAAGACTGCCAAGTGCGAGCTCTCCGATTACAACTGGATGGCATAAGAGACGATCGTCCTCGATAATCCTACGCAGCTCTGAATCGGCATGCCGGAAATGATCGATCCAGATGGAAGTGTCGGCAAGTATCACTTGGCAGCTGGGCTCCGGCGGCGTGGGGCTGCCTCCGCATCCGGCATAGTTCCGCCGAGCGCGATGAGGCGTTTTCCCGACTCCACACGGACAAGCGTCTCCAACGCTTGGCGGACCAGGGTGGCGGTTTCTTTCGTGCCGGTTAGGGACCTAGCCCTTTCCATGAGGGTGTCGTCGAGATTGATAGTCGATCGCATCGTTGGTTTCCTGATTTATGGCGTTATGGATAGCACCATTTGGTGATGAAATCTAAGCCTGATCTCCACTCCAATACGTCCGCCGTCGTAGATCGGGCAGCAGTTGGAATGCGACCAGTATTGAAAACTCCGGTACGATGCGTCCATGAAAACGAGTCATCCCAATAGCAGAGTTCGATGTCAAGTTCCCTCCAGCCCAGCTTGCATGCCACCTACTTCTGGTCTCTCATTTCAATCAGCCGCCATTTAGATTTCAAATGGTCACATCTTGACTTTCAATTAGTCATTGCCGTAATTTCAAATGGTCATCAAAGGATGTGACTGTGGCGCTTTATCCAAGGCTCGTCGAGCAACGCGTGGCCGACGCAATGTCAGACACGCGAGTTGTGCTGGTCGCGGGCCCCCGACAATCAGGAAAAACGACGCTGGCGAAGAAGATGGCCAACGAGGAGATGGAGTATTACACACTGGACAATGCTACCACCTTGGGCGCAGCGCGACAGGATCCGGTTGGCTTTGTAAGACGTATGGATCGCGCCATTATCGATGAAATTCAGCGCGCGCCCGAGCTGTTGCTGGCCATCAAGGAAAGCGTGGATACCGACCAACGTCCAGGACGTTTCCTCCTGACCGGTTCAGCCAATCTCATGACCCTGCCACGCGTGGCGGACTCGCTCGCAGGGCGCATGGAGGTCGTTCGATTGCTGCCGCTTGCGCAAAGCGAGATCAGAACCGCCGGCAGCAGCAGCTTCCTGCGCGACGCCTTTCAAAATGAAGCTAAGGGCGGCGAACCCATCGTCGGCGACGACCTGATGGCTGCGGTCCTGGCCGGTGGATATCCCGAAGCATTGAGCCGCAAAACCTTGAGCCGCAGACAGGACTGGTATGCGGATTATATCCAGGCGATCGTTCAACGCGACGTTCGCGATGTCGCGCAAATCGAGCAGATTGCGCAAATGCCGCGCTTGCTGCGCATCCTGGCGGAGCATTCGGGACAACTCGTGAACTACTCCGGAATTGGCGCCGCCATCGGGATGAACCACATCACAACGCAGAAATACGTTGGCATTTTCGAGAGCCTGTTCCTCGCCCGAACCGTTCAACCCTGGTTTTCCAACAAACTGAAACGCCTGACCAAGACCCCGAAAATACACTTTCTCGATTCTGGTCTTCTCGCATCTCTTCGTGACCTTTCTCTCGACCGACTCCGGGATGATAGGGGGCAGTTTGGGGCGTTGCTGGAGACTTTTGTTTTTGGGGAAATCCTTAAACTCGCCAGCGCCGCACATACCAGATTTGAGTTTTCGCATTTTCGTGACAAGCAGCAGAATGAAGTCGATATCGTCATTGAAGACAGGCGAGGGCGGATTGTCGGTATCGAGATCAAAGCGGCAGCATCCGTCACGAATTCCGATTTTTCTGGATTGCGAATCTTGGCCGAAGCATCCAAAGAACGGTTTGTTTCGGGCATGGTCTTGTACGACCATGACAAGGTGATCCCGTTCGGAGAACGCCTATCCGCCGTGCCAATCTCGGCGTTGTGGCGTTAGCGCCTGGGAATTCGCTGCAGGCCCCAGAGCCGAGCATTCTTGGAAATTCAACGGCGACGAATGGGCCTCAGGTTCGATCCCGGTCAAGGCAGGGGATAGCGTAGAGTCGTAACCGGTGTTCCGCTCCCACGTTGGCCGCGCCGCGCCAATCTGTGATCGCCTTTCCGTGTATGAGCAAACTTGCAATGAAACACGGCCTATATGATTTCCTAGCGCGGTATTCGCTCAAGCTGAGGTACGTCGTTTAGCCTGTCTCCGATCCAGCCTTGAGGAAGGTTGTCGATCAAGAGGTCGGTCGCTTCGTAGGCGGTTTTTTCGGTGCCACTGGCGACGATACAGGCTTGATCTTCCTCACGGGGACGCCCCCGATGAAAAAAGTCGTAAATCAGGACCCAGCTTTTGTCGCCATATAGCAAAAAGTGGCGAATCGTTTCCCCCTGCTTGCCTGGGCTGCCAACGTTCACTATTGCGTTCTTTTCACCCATTACCCTCACGATATAGCCCCAGACCACATCGGACCGACCACACACCATCTGCAACCTAGCGGTTAGGACAGAAGGACCAGCTCGCGACTCCGTAGTGAGAGGCAGAATAATATTTACAACGGCCAATAATAAACAAAATGCAACGCGCCTGCCGCATGCCGTTGGTATTCCATCAAGCATTTGGCGATGAATTACCATGCTCAAGCCCCCAAACGCAAAAATACTTCTCCCTGCACCTCGTCTGCACGCTCAGAATGCCTTTATGGAGTGGGCTTTCTCATGAGTTGGGATAATGGCGAAGGATCGACAGCGAAAATCGACTCCGGCTGGATTCGCAGAAGCATAGCTTGACGGAAGAACGCCATCTTGGCGGAACAGGAGCGACCGTTGCGAGTGGCGGCGGCTCGTCAATCAGACAATGCTATTGCAAGCGCGAGCCGCACGCCTGTTCCAGATTTCCCTCAATTGTTGCCCGGCCCACTCGAACCGCAGTCGTTGCAGTTGGTATTGTCCGGATTACCCTTGTTTGTTGAAGTCTCCTTGGTGCCGTTGCTGGTTCCCGCGTTGTCGTTGGGGGGCGTCTTACCGCTTTCACCCATCGTTGTGGTTTCGTCTCGTGAATTGCTGCTGGCAGCAAACGTCGGCTGAAGCCCGTTGAGTAAGAGTGCCAGGGCGGCAAGAACCGGAAGTGCAAGTTTCGACATGGTACATGCTCCTTGATTGGTGTTTCACTCACTTCAGGATGCGCCAGAGTGCACTTTTGGACGATATGCTGGCTTCCCTCTGGCGTTGGTCGCCAAGCGGACGACAATCCTCGGCCCCGCCTCGCGGGGGGAGGCTAAACCGGTGTTTGGAATCTCTCTCACGGAGGTCGGCTATCGGCCTCAACACCCGATATTGTCAGCTATCTCCCGTTGGAGAATTTCCTCCAATGGTAAAGATCAGCCATTCCGACTGCAGTGCACAGTCGGTTAGAACGCTTGGTTTTCGACAAGATGGGGCACAATATAGTAAGCGCTATATCCAATCAATTACTGTATTAGGGGATTCCGTTAGTCAATTCTGGTTAATAATCGACGTGACTTGTACGGCCGGGATGGCAGCACCATTTCGGAAACGATATCAACGTCGACACCTTCAAAGCGGGCCTGGTGGCGCTTTTGGTAGAAAATCCCACCACGTTGGTGGGGCCTGACCTTGAGTTCACTCCAGCGGTTTTGAGTTGCTGTATTCGGGGCGGTAGCGGCGGGTTGCGGTGCGGAGCCGTTCCGGCTGCGCAGCACCGCATCGTCACGGATTGATGATCTGAGCGAACTCGGCAGGCGTCAGCAGCCGAGGCCGGAGTGCGGTCGGTGATCGTTGTAATCGCCGCCAGTTTGAAAGCTCTGAGCGAGCGTGGGTGAGTGACGAGAAGAGAGTTTCATTCAAGAATTCGTCTCGCAGCCGTCCATTGAAGCTTTCGATGAAAGCGTTCTGAATGGGTTTGCGAGGCGCAATGTAGTGCCAATCCACCTTAGTCTTGTCCGTCCATTGCAGGATCGCGTTGCTGGTGAACTCGCTGCCATTGTCGCTGACGATCATCTTCGGCTTGCCTCGTCCCTCGATGATCCGGTCAAGCTCGCGGGCAACGCGCAGACCGGAAAGCGATGTATCGGCGACGAGTGCCAGGCATTCCCTCGTGCAATCATCGACGACCGTCAGAATTCGCGACCTGCGTCCATCGGTGAGTTGAACCGTCACGAAGTCCAGTGACCAACGATCATTGGCTTTCATCGGGACCAGCATCGGCGCTCGTGTGCCGATCGCTCGCTTGCGGCCGCCGCGCTTGCGCACTGTCAGCTTCTCCTCCCGATAAAGCCGGAAGAGCCGCTTGTGGTTCACAAGGTCCGTTCGCTCATCTGATGGTGGTCCATCAGATGCTTGACAGCGTTCCGCTTTGCTGCGGGCGTCACCACTTCTTTCCCAAAAGGTCTTTCAAAGCGGCATTGTCGAGCATTGGCGTCTGCCAGGAGCCGTTTCAGTTCGTATTCTCGTCTTCCAGCGTCTTCAGCCGCTTGGCTTCGGACACGTCCATGCCGCCGAACTTGACCTTCCACTTGTAGATGCTCGCATCGCTGACGCCGTGCTTGCGGCAAAGCTCCGAGACCGGCGTGCGCGCCTCGTGGTCTTCAGAATGCCGATAATCTGTTCGTCCATAAAACGGTTGCGCTTCATTCCCTGGTCCTCTCGATGGGCCAGAGCGTACTTCAAAATGGATTAGTTCAACGTGGCAAGGTCATTCGAGCCTGCTACCCGTTCTGTTCAGCCGGTGTGAGTGACTTCGTGGTTAACACCCGTATTAAGGAAACATTCAGACGTCCTAAATGTCATCTTCCAGTCTTTCCGGGCATCCTTATGCAGGGCAGGTCCAATGGCCGCAATGTCGTGAAGCGAGGTGAAATGATGCTGACCGGACGCGAGAGCCAGTTCTATATTGGTGGAAAGTGGCACGAAGCTGTGGATGTAACCCGCTTGCCTATCGTCAATCCGGCCTCCGAGCAGATTGTTGGGCATATTGCTGCGGGCGGTGCTAAACATGTCGATCTCGCGGCTGCAGCTGCGCGCAACGCATTCCCGACTTTTTCTCAAGCATCTGTTTCGGAGAGGCTTGATCTGCTCGGCAGGATGCATTCTCTCCTGAAAGAAAGAGCGGATGCGTTTGCGGAAGCGCTCGTCATGGAAATGGGGGCTGCGATCACCTTCGCGCGGGCTTCCCAGGTTCCTTTTGCTGCCGAGCACATCCGTGTCCAGATGGAAATTCTCGAGAAGTACCAATTCACGACGGTTGATGGGCGCACCGCAACCGCCAAGGAAGCGATCGGGGTTTGCGCGCTGATCACACCCTGGAACTGGCCACTTTACCAGATCACGGCTAAGGTCGCTCCCGCGATCGCAGCAGGTTGCTCCATCATCCTCAAGCCCAGTGAGTTGTCGCCTTGTAGCGCTCTGCTCTTTGCCCAGCTGATGCATGATGCCGGCACTCCGCCGGGCGTATTCAATCTGGTCAACGGCACCGGCGAGAGCGTCGGCGCAGCGCTCGCTAGCCATCCGGATGTTGACATGATTTCGATCACCGGTTCCACCCGCGCAGGGGTGCTCGTGGCGCAGGCGGCCGCGCCGACGGTGAAGCGCGTGGTTCAAGAACTCGGCGGCAAGTCGCCGAACATCTTGCTCGACGATGCTAATTTCAGCGACGCAGTCGCGAAGGGCGTGCTCGCCGGCATGCGCAATGTCGGCCAGTCGTGCAGCGCGCCGACGCGCATGCTGGTGCCTGTATATCGGCTCGACGAGGTCGAGGAACTGGCAAGCGCCACTGCCCGTGCCATCCGAGTTGGTGCCCCGCTCGATCCGTCGACGGACATGGGGCCGATCGCCAATCGTGCACAGTTCGAGAGGGTGCAGGTCATGATCCAGGCCGGCATCGATGACGGCGCCAAGCTGCTGTGCGGCGGCTTGGGCCGGCCGGCCGGCCTTGACAGCGGCTTTTTCACACAGCCGACGATCTTTTCCAAGGTGACGTCGGATATGCGCATAGCTCGTGAGGAAATCTTTGGTCCGGTGATTTCGATCATGCCCTACAAGGACGAGGAAGAGGCAATCGCGATTGCTAACGACACCGTTTATGGATTGGGCGCCCATGTTCAGTCTTCAGATCCGGAGCGGGCACGGCGGGTCGCCGCCCGCATTCGTGCCGGCCAGGTTCATATCAACTATCCGGCTTGGGACGGAGCGGCCGCCTTCGGTGGCTACAAACGCTCGGGTAACGGCCGCGAGTATGGTGTATACGGGCTCGAAGAGTATCTCGAAACGAAGTCCATCCTGGGTTATTGACCGCACGCCTATCGATGGTCGGCTCTCCAGGGAAGTGGTTTCAGCGACTGACGAAGCATCGTCAGGAAAGCCGCAGTCCTCGCGCTTCGTCCGTGCCGCGATCCGAGGATCGCGACGATATCGGCCGGCGGCAGCTTCCAGTTGGGAAGTACCTGCCTCAGCCGACCATCGGCGAGGTCTTCAGCGACGGCCCATTCGGACCGCATCATGATGCCCTGACCAGCCAACGCCCAATCACGAATGACGGCACCATCGTTGCTCGACATGATGGGGTTAACGCGCACTGTCGCACTTTCCTGCCGTGATCCACTGAAGCGCCAGAGCGTTACATCCTCCTCGTTCTCGCGAACGACAAGACACCGATGCCGCGCAAGTTCGGCGGGGGTAGAAATGGGCGGAGCCGACGCGAGGTATTTTGGACTCGCGCACAGAATTCGGTTGTTCGGCGCAAGTGTCGTCACGACCTGGTCCAGATGCGCGGATGCCCCGATGTGAACAACGACTTCATAGCTTTCAACGAGTAGAGCGGAGGGATGGTCGGATAGTTGCAGGGTAGCGGTGGCATTGCCGTGCTCCCGAGCAAACGCCTCCACGACCGGCGCTACGTGGATCCTTCCAAATCCATGAGGTGCTGCGACCCTGAGGTGCCCGCGAACCACGCCCCTTCGATCCGCCAATGCTTCCGCGAGCGAATCTATGGCATCGCTGACGATAACGCTATGGGAAGCGACCAACGAGCCCTCTTCGGTGAGGCGCAAGCGACGTCCGGACCGGTCAATCAATCTTACGCCGGCTTTCTCTTCAAGCGCGCGCAGGCGCTGGGTGACCGCCGGAGGCGTCACGTTCAGCTTTCTCGCGCTTTCCGCGAGAGAGTTCGAGCTTGTGAGAACCGAAAAGAAGGCGAGATCATCGGAGGTCAGCATTAATCCACACCTGAAGCGGATATTCACTGCGCATTAATTGCCATCTTTATGGCCCGGCGGCAATGTAATTCGACTGTGGGATGGATTCGGAGATGGACGTTCTGGTGAACTTGAGGGGCCGGGGGCGCGCCTGCGCGGTTGGCGCCCAGAGACCGGCAGAACGTACCTCAGTGATGGACGTCATGCTCGTCCGCATGGTCGAGGAAGGCATCGTTCGGATGATGCAGGAATATGTGACGCTTGTCGTCCTGCACCGGAAGTTGAAGACCTATATTGGCCAACAGGCCGATGCCGCCTGGCTTCCACTTCCCGTGCGCCAAGCAGCCCAGCAGCGGATCGGTATCCTCGGCCTCGGAATGCTCGCCCGGGCCGTCATCGAGCGGCTGAAACCCTTCGGCTTTCCGCTTGCTGCCTGGAGCCGCTCGGAACGACAGGTGGATGGTGTTGACTGCTATCATGGCCCGGACGGGCTCACGCCGTTTCTGGCGCGCACCGACATCTTGATCTGTCTCCTGCCGCTTACGCAAGAGACGCATGGACTACTCGATGCCAGCCTCTTCGCGAGCCTTCCAGCAGGGGCGGCGCTCGTCCATGTGGGGCGCGGCGCGCAACTGGATCACGACGCGCTCATTGCGGCTCTCGATGAGGGGCACCTGTCGGGCGCGGTCATCGACGTCACCGAACCTGAGCCCTTGCCCGCCGGGCATGGGTTCTGGGGACACCCGAAGATCATTTTGACGCCGCAAATTGCAAGCGTCACGCAACCAGAGACAGCGGCCCCCCCGCCGTCATCGACAACATCAAACGCCATCGCGACGGTTTCGAGCCGATCGGCCTCGTCGATCGCGACCGCGGTTATTGAAGCTGCAACCAGGAGAGCAAGGAGAAAACATGTCCCTCCTCAAGACCATCGTACCCCACAGCACCGAAACACCGCGTGAATCCAAGCCCGGCCCGGAACGCCTGATCTCCGGCGACCCCTCGTTCAAGACCTGGCCCCAGGACGTGGCGCGAGACGAGATGATACACACCGGCGTCTGGGAAGCGACGCCTGGCCTGACCCGCTCCGTCAAGGGCGAGACATTCGAATTCTGCCACATCCTTGAAGGCGTCGTGGAAATCACCCCGGACGGCGGCGAACCGGTTAGCTACAAAGCAGGCGATAGTTTCGTGATGAAACCCGGATTCATCGGCACGTGGCGGACCGTGGAAACCGTCCGGAAAATCTACGTTACCGTCACGTAACCAGCCGCCGCTTCGGCTGCGTGCGCATAACGGATCGGCCTGGACAAACATGAGCCATAAAGCGGCGGGGAAACGTCTGTTCTCCGCCGTAGACAGCGGGACGACGCAAACTCCAGCGCCAAGCTTGTGGCCTCGGACATAGGATCGGCAAGAACAGGTCAGCTTGACGACCGACGGGGAACGATTTCAGAGCGCCGTCACTTGCTGCACGAGCTTGTGAACGCAGCTCGGCCAGCTGCCCTCCCGAATGACCAACTTCCTGGGATCGTGGCAGCGCGAAGCTATGGCGACGATGTCGCGGGCACTCGTGCAGGAGGCGCTTGCCTCAGCAATCAATTTTACGCGCCGGGATCATTGCGCTGACTTGACCGCCCGAACCGATCACACCGGACTTACTTCCGGATGACTGATGAGAGAGCGAATGCCGTCAGTGTATCGCGCACGCCGGGCATCTCGGCAATCAGCTGCCAAATCTGCCGGATGCGGTCGGCCTCCTGTGACTCGACCCTCACGAGAAGATCGAAATCACCGGTCATAACGTCGCAAGCCACGACTTCCGGAATCTTCCGTAGCGCCTGAATGACGTCGCCGCCCCTCATGCGATCGTGACGATAAACGAAAATCAGTGCGGTTGTGACGTGCTGGCTATTCCCTCCATCGCCGGTGACGATCGTATATCCCTTGATAAAACCTTCTCGCTCGAGTCGCTCGATCCGCACCCGCACGGCATTGCGAGAAAGGTTCACCTTCGCCGACAATTCCGCATGCGACATTCGGGCATTCGTCTTCAATTCGGCAAGTATCTGTTCGTCTGTCCGATCGAGGAGATATTTCATGGCACTTGGTCCGGCTCGCTAAGCTAGAATCTCGGGCGTTACCGACCGATAAGCTAACACGGCGATCTCCGGTAGTAAGGCTCTTTCCTTCCGGCTCGCAAATCGCTTCGATGTCGAAGCCATTATGAAACCTGGTAGCGCTTGCTTTTCAGCATTCGTCAGGCATCGGACTTGCTGGTAACCCTGCAGTAGCGCTCGCGCCCGCTCATCGTTCAGTTCCCCGTTGGTTTCCCCCGCCCAACCGACAAGCACATCAGCAAGCTCCGACACAAATGCATCCTCGTGCCGCAGCCTGAAGTTGATGACGCCGCTGACTTCATCTCCGAGGAAAAAGACGTTCTCCCGGATCAATGCGCCGTGAATTGCCCCAGTGCGAAGATCCGTTGATGTGCACTTCGTCTTTCGTTCCAAGATGGCGTGGATTCGAGCCATCACACGACCCAGGCTCAGGCATTTTGCCGGGCCTGCAAACGCGGGGGAGGCGCCTGGTACGAAGCTGACAGCGGCAACCAGTCGACCTGCGGCCAGCGACGTGGCGTCGCCGTCGACAGTGCGCAGCGGTTTCGGGCAGGGGACGCCATTTTGATAAAGCGCCTCCATCGTCTCGAAAGCCCTTTCAAGATCTAAAGGCTGGGCCCCGTTCTCAAAAAGCGTAATGATGTATTCGCCTTGCCTGGTTCGAAACAGGTAGGTCGTCTCGGAGTCGCCGTCCGCAATCCCTATCACTGACAGAAGCGACGTAAAGCCGTAGGCTGCGCTAATGAGTTGGCGGTCTTCGTCAGAAAGCTCGGTAAAGACAGCCATTTTCCCACCCCTTATCCGGCCAATAACTCATCAGAAGTTTGCGAACTGCGCGCTGCCTTCAAACAGCTCTTCAATTTGGCTGGGCGCCAAGAGGCCTTCCTCTTCCACGACCTGCCGCAGCCCTCGCTTCTCGGCCAGGGCCTTCTTGGAAAGATGCGCTGCCTCGCTGTACCCGATAAGCATCGCCAACGGCGTCGCAAGGACGAGAGACCGATCGAGGAGGTCCTTGCACCGGTCGATATCAACTTCAATCCCGTCGACGCATCGCTGCTTAAAAATTTCCATTCCCCGCGTCAACATCCGCATGGATTGAAGGATGTTGAGGATGATCACCGGCTCCATCGCATTGAGCTGCAACTGCCCGGCGCTTGCGGCCAGTGTAACAGTGAGATCATTCCCGATGACCTGAAACCCGATCTGGTTCATCATTTCCGGAATGACGGCATTGACTTTCCCGGGCATGATTGAAGACCCGGCCTGCACGGGCGGAAGTCGGATTTCACCCAGGCCGCCCCTAGGTCCACTGCTCAAGAGTCGCAGATCATTGCAGACTTTTGTCAGCTTCACGGCAATTCGCTTGAGAACGCTGGAGAACGAAACGAAGCCGCCGGTGTCGGATGTCGCTTCGATATAATTTCGCGCGGGGACCAGCCGAATACCGGAAATCTGAGTGAGATGGGTGCAAGCCGCGCCGGGAAAGCCGCGCGGGACGTTGATGGAGGTTCCAATCGCAGATCCACCGAGATTAACCTCGTGCAAGAGCCTGGAAACGGACTGCAGCTGGTTGATATCTTCGTCGATCAGTTCGGCGAAAGCATCAAATTCCTGTCCTGCTGTCATTGGGACCGCATCCTGCAATTGGGTTCGGCCAACCTTCAGCGCAGTCGCATACTCACGCGCCTTCGCACGGAACGAATCGCGTAGGCCCACCTGGGCCCCAATAAGCCCTTCGCAAGCGCGAAGAATGGTGAGGCGCAGTGCGGTCGGATAGACATCGTTCGTTGATTGCGAAAGGTTCACATCGTCATTTGGATGAATCTTGTCGTAGTCACCGACATTCGCCCCAAGCTTTACTAGCGCCAGGTTGGCGACAACCTCATTCAGGTTCATGTTGGTGGAGGTGCCCGCGCCGCCCTGCATCATATCGACAGGGAAGTTCTCATCAACGCACTTCAACTCGATGAGATCATCGCAAGCCTCGCAGATCGCAGATGCCTTTTCCGCCGGAAGAAGCCCAAGGTCGGCGTTTGCGCATGCTGCCGCCTTCTTGACCATAGCCATAGATTGAACGAGTTCGGGGAAGTCTTTCAGGCGAAAGCCCGAAACTGCGAAATTAAGCTCAGCCCGACGCGTATGGATGCCGTACAGAACGTCACCAGGGATAGGAAGGGCGCCGATCAAATCGGCCTCTATGCGTGCAATCGCCATGCTCCGCTCCTAGTCCAGAATTCCTGCGTGGCGCATCGCATGAGCGATGGCCTCTTTAACGGGCGGGCTCACCTCTACGAGAGGAAGGCGCAGGTCTCCGCGAATCTTGGAAAGTTGCGACAGCGCGAATTTCACGCCAGCCGGACTGGTCTCGAGAAACAGCGCGTGGTGAAGAGGCATCAGGCGATCTTGAAGGGCGAGTGCCGTCGCGAAGTCGCCTACCAGGCATGCCCGCTGGAAGTCTGCACACAGCCGGGGGGCAACATTCGCGGTCACCGAGATGCAACCGTGGCCACCATGGGCCATGTAACCCAGCGCCGTTCCATCTTCGCCGGTGAGAAGATTGAACGCGTTGCCGCAGGCCAGTCGCTCCAGCGACGGGCGCAGGAGATTGCCTGTCGCGTCCTTGACGCCCTGGACGTTCGGACAATCTTTGAAAATGCGCGCAAGCGTTTCGACTTGAATATCGACCACGCTCCGGCCCGGAACATTGTACACGATTATCGGAACCGTCGCTTCAGCATCGATCGCCTTAAAGTGCTGATAGATCCCCTCCTGGGTGGGTTTATTGTAGTAGGGTGCTACAATCAGCAAACCCTCCGCGCCGGCCTCCTGGGCGTGCCGCACGAAACTGATCGCTTCCTCGGTGCTGTTGGAGCCGGCACCGGCAATAACCGGCACGCGGCCATTCGTGACCTCGATCGCGATTTCCACGACTCGTTTGTGTTCGGCATGACTGAGGGTAGGGCTTTCCCCCGTTGTACCGCAGGGAACAAGCCCTGACGTGCCCTCGGCGATCTGCCATTCGATGAGCCCGCCAAGTGCAGCCTCATCGACTTTTCCATGGGCAAATGGGGTGACAAGCGCAGTGATGGATCCTTTGAACATCTTGACTTCCAAAAGCGACGATACGTTCAGACTGGCGTCGGCGCCGCCGATCAGTGTTGCAGTGACCTGATGCAGACGACCTTCGGCTGGGTCATGTCCTCATAAGCAAACCGAACGCCTTCGCGTCCCATGCTGCCGTATTTGAATCCGCCAAACGGCATTGCGTCGAAGCGGTAGTCGGACGATTGGTTGATCATGATTCCCCCGGCATCGATCCGCTTGGCCGCTTCAAGGGCGTTAGCAAGATCATTCGTAAATATCCCGGCATGGAGGCTGTATTCCGGTTCGTTCGCTAGCCGTATCGCCTCATCAAACTCATCGAACGGCTGCAAGATCACGACGGGGGCGAAGACTTCGTCGTTCAATACGTCGCAAGTCGCCGGCACATTTTCCAGGACGGTCGGCGGATAGAGGGTGCCCGCTGGCTGGTGACCGCAAAGCAGTGTTGCGCCGGCAGCAATTGCTCTCTCCACCATCGCGGTGGCACGGTTCACGGCCCTTTCGGAGATCATCGGGCCCATATCAGTGTCAGAGTTCATCGGATCGCCGGTCTTCATCTTGGCGGTCTGAGCCACGAACCCGGTCTTGAACCGCTCATAGATCGAGCGCTGTACCAGAATCCGCTGCGTTCCGATGCAATTCTGGCCGGCCGCCCAGAAGGCACCTGACACGCAATCCTCCACGGCGGCGTCAACATCGCTGTTTTCCATCACGATAACCGGCGCATTGCCACCGAGATCCATGGCCAGCTTCTTGATGCCGGCGGATTTTGCGATGGCCTCGCCAGTGACAAAACCGCCCGTGAAGGAGATCATACGAACGTCTTTTGCTGAAACGAGCGCCTTGCCGAGCTCGGCGCCGCCGACAGCGACCGTGATGACCTCGTCCGGCAAACCGCTTTTTATCAACACCTCCACCAGCTTGATGGCGGAGAGAGGTGTAAGTTCCGACGGCTTCAGGAGTACCGCATTGGCGCCGGCGATGGCGGGGCCCAGCTTGTGCGCCACGAGATTGAGCGGATCATTGTAAGGCGTGATCGCCGCGATGATGCCGAGTGGTTCTCGGGTATACCAGCCTTGACGAGATTCCGATCCGGCATAGGCATCGAAGGGGATGACCTCGCCGGCATTACGCTTGGCCTCTTCCGCGGAGAGTTTCAGCGTATTGACACAACGTGTCGCCTCCTTGCGGGCTTGGGCGATTGTCTTCCCCGCTTCCCGCACGATCAGGAGCGCGAATTCCTCCTTGCGGTCTTCGATGGTCGCTGCGGCCTTTTCCAGAATTGCAGAGCGCTGGTGGCGAGGGAGCGACCGGGCGATCTGCGCGCCGCGTCTGGCCCGTTCCAGCAACAGGCCGACATGGTCGGCGCTGGTCTCGGGGACCGCTCCGACAAAGCTGCCATCAAATGGATTATTGACGATGATCTTGTCGGAACAGCGGGTTTTCAAGGCTAGACTGGGCATCACGCAGCCTCCTTCGCGAAGTTGGGCGAGGGGGCATTGTGTATAGCCACGATGTCAGACAGCAGAGCGTAGGCGGTTTCGATCCGCCCGGCGCCTGGGCCGGTGACTGTGACAGAGCCGAGCAGCTCTGTGTTCAGTGATACTGCATTGGTCGCGCCATTGACGCCGGCGAGCGGATGCCCAAGCGGAAGCTGTTTAGGCGCGACGCTGCAGCTTATCGTCCCGTCTGCATTGCGAACTGCCGATCCGATCAGTTTCCAACGGCCGTTGGCCTTGGCCGCTGCTTGAATATCGGACGGAGAAAGCTTTGAAATGCCGTGGCAGGAGACATCCTCGGGCTTGAGGTTTGCTCCCAGCAACTCGTTCGCCAGGATCACGACCTTCAGGCGAACGTCCAAACCTTCGACGTCGGCTGTCGGATCGGCTTCGGCATAGCCGAGAGCCTGTGCTTCCGCGACAGCGCTGGCGAAGTCGAGACCGTTTTCCATGCGGCCGAGGACGAAGTTCGACGTACCGTTGAGGATCCCTTCGAACCCTTTCACCTCTGCGCCGGCAAGGGTCTTCTCTGCCATGCGTATGACGGGGGTGCCGCTCATGACCGAGCCCTCGTACTCGAAATGGACGCCGTTCGCTTCGGCAAGGGCCTTCAGTTCCTGAGCGGCGATTGCGACTGGCCCCTTGTTTGTGGTGACCACGTGCTTACCGGAATTGAGGGCCCAGCGGCAGTGCGAAACCGCAGGTTGGCCGTCTGCGGGGTTCGTATATGTCGCTTCTACGATGATGTCGGCAGGCGCCGTCTTGATGATTGTCTCGTTGTCGGCTTCCGCGCTGCCGCCCGAGAGCCCGCCGAACCCGCCTTTTTCGAAGTTCGCCTCGACGAGAGTCTTGGCGTCCAGGCCGTTCGGTGAAATGACCGAACCGAGATAGAGATCGCTGACGGCCACGATGTTCAGGCTAAAACCAAGATCCCGTTCCCACAGCGGGTTCTTCGTCGCGATGAGCTCGGCCAAAGCACGGTTGACGCCACCAAATCCGATCAGCGCGATATTGTAGATTTTCATGCGGGTTCCTCCGGTGAAGCGATTGTGCGGCATCATCAGATACGGATCGCTCAGTCGGAACGGCACAATCAGACCAATCTGCTGCGCATTTTGCTCATGATGCTGACTGTTGCCGAGAGCCCGCCCATCCGGCTCAAGCAATCGACCGGACAAACGGACCGGCTGAGGAAAGCCAATTTGCTACAGGTGCAAGCCCGTCGAAATGCCAATCGAGAGCTGTCGGCTCATCGCAGAGGCACCGTAGCTCTACACGATCGAAAATAATCTGCGAGACCAATTTGATCTATGTTGACACCAATCGCGAAACCAATGCTATATTGATCGCACGAAAATCCGGATTGGTAGCGAAAATGGTGCTGAACGTGAAAACAACTCCGACACTTGAAACAAGCCATGTCGCCCCTTCGCGGGCGGCGGCTGTAGCGTGCGATGCTCCTAACCAACTGTTCATAGGCGGCGAATGGGTCTCGGCAAAGAGTGGCCGCACCTTTGATGTGATCGATCCTTCGACGGCGAACGCAGTCGCCGCGGTTTGCGACGGTGACATCCAGGATGCAATGGCGGCCGTCGACGCGGCAGAAAGGGCGGCTGCGGCCTGGAAGGCGACTTCGCCGCGGCAGCGCTCGGATATTCTGATGAGGTGTTTTCATCTTCTTCTCGAACAGTCAGAGTGGCTGGCGCAGCTGATTACGGTGGAAAATGGCAAGGCGCTTCCGGATGCGAGATCGGAAGTCGCCTACGCGGCAGAGTTCTTCCGCTGGTATGCGGAGGAAGCCGTAAGGGCTCCCGGTGAATTTGGATCAGCGCCTTCGGGCGCCAACCAGATCATTGTGAGCCATGAGCCGATTGGTATCGCGGTATTGGTGACACCCTGGAATTTCCCGGCAGCGATGGCGACTCGGAAAATTGCTCCGGCATTGGCCGCAGGCTGCACCTGCATCCTGAAGCCGGCAGCCGAGACACCTCTGACGGCGCTCGCGATCGGAGAACTGATGCGACAGGCAGGTGTTCCCGCCGGAGCGGTCAACATCGTTCCCACGAAGAAAGCCGGCCCAGTCGTCAGCGCAATGCTGCATGACAAGCGGGTGCGGAAGCTGTCGTTCACTGGCTCGACAGGTGTTGGCAGAATACTGCTGCGCGAGGCTGCGGACCAGGTCGTCAGTTGTTCCATGGAGCTGGGCGGCAATGCGCCTTTCATCGTCTTCGACGATGCCGATCTGGAGACGGCCGTCGCCGGCGCAATGGTCGCCAAGATGCGCAACGGCGGCGAGGCCTGCACGGCCGCAAACCGCTTCTACGTCCAAAAGGGGATTGCGGCTGATTTCACACGGCGCTTCGCGGAAGAGATGGCAGCGCTCAATGTCGGACCAGGACTAGCGCCGGATACGCAGCTTGGCCCGCTGATCACCGATGCCGCGGTGACCAAGGTGGAGCGCTTGGTAGACGACGCGATCGCCAAGGGGGCCCGGCTGGTTACCGGTGGTAGCAGATTGAACGGCCAGGGCTTCTATTATCTGCCAACTGTTCTGGCCGGTGTTTCTCCAGACGCTGAGATCCTTAGCGAGGAAATTTTCGGTCCGGTCGCGCCAGTTATTATATTCGATACCGAGGACGAGGTCGTCGAGTTGGCCAACGATACCGAATACGGGCTGGTATCCTATGTCTTTAGCCGGGACCTCAAGCGTACGCTCGCAGTCGCGGGCAGGCTGGAAAGCGGCATGGTCGGAATTAACCGCGGCGTCGTCTCCGACGCTGCCGCGCCCTTCGGCGGCATGAAACAGAGTGGCCTCGGGCGCGAAGGCAGCCACCACGGAATGCTCGAATACCTCGAAACGAAGTACATCGCCGTCACCTGGTAGGTCGTCGCGAGCAAGGCCGCTTGCCGGTTAGCAATCATGTGCGACGTCAGGCAGGCTCCAAACACGGAACGATGCCGCGGGTGACTGCAGCAAGAATAGGAGAGATAAATGTCCCTACTGAAAACCATCGACCCGAATCCATCCTTCGAGCCGAAGCATAGAACTGCCGAGCCGGAGCGCCTGATTGCGGGCAGCCCCGCCTTCAAGACGTGGTTGCAGGACACCGCCAAGGACGGCAAGGTCAATACCGGTGTTTTCGAGGCGACGCCCGGTGAAACGCACTCCATCAAGGGCGAAACATTTGAATTTTGTCATCTTGTGCATGGTGTGATCGAGCTGACGGAAAAGGGCAAAGATCCGGTCATTTATTCCGCGGGCGACAGCTTCGTGATGAAGCCGGGCTACGTCGGGGTCTGGAAGACAATCGAGACGGTGCGGAAGATTTTCGTCACCGTCACCTGATCATTCGAGCAAACGATGCCGTTTTAACGTGCATCTTCGCATTTGCAGGCGGGACGGGGCGAGGCGGCAGGCAAGCCGTTTCGGCCGGCGAGACTTGAAATCGATGGGCGGTTTATCCGTCGCTCGTTACTCGGCTTGTAGATCCGTGTCCGGTACGGCCAGGAGTCTCGCTTCTCCGCCGCGGCTTCATAGACCCTTCGCTCTTATCACTGGTGAGCAGGAGACCCACGAATGGATGAACTCATGCAAACAGAATCGATCGTTCTTGCGCCTTTCGAGGCTCATCATGTGGGCGGAGCCCTCGCGCTGTCGCGTGCAGCGGGTTGGGCGCACAGGCGGGAAGACTGGGAAATGATACGGTCTCTGAGCGAAGGGCGCGTTGCGCTCGCCGGCGACCGGGTTGTGGGTACCGCCCTCATGACTCCCTTCGGCGACACTTGCTCTGCCATTAACATGATTATTGTCGATGAAAGCCAGCGTGGACGGGGGGTGGGAAGAAAATTGACCACCGCCGTGTTGGAACTCGCTGGTGAGCGTGAATGCCGATTGTCGGCGACGAATGACGGCTTGCCTCTATATGAAAAACTCGGATTCGTCGCGACGCACCAAATCGTCCGTCATCAAGGCATTGCCGGTCAGGCAGGTGCTCCTGAGAATGTTGAGTGGATCGGGCCTGACGCGCTGCCGGCAATCAAAGCGCTCGATCGTACGGCATTCGGGGCCGACCGTGACGCGATATACAACGCCCTGGCGAATGAGGGGAGTTTCGCCGCGATCCGGGAAGGTAATCGTATCGTCGCATTTGCGGCTACGCGGTTGTTCGGAAAGGGTGAGGTCGTCGGGCCCGTCGTTGCGGAAAACCCGGAACAGGCGAGGGACTTGCTTGCCTTCATCCTCTCGGGCAAGGAAGGTCGCATTGTAAGAGTCGATGTCCCGGAACAGACCGGCCTTTCGTCACCACTCGCGGACTGGGGGCTACCTAAGGAGGGCAGCGTCGTTGCGATGGTTCGCGGCGCGGCGGGTCGATCTGAAACACCGGCCGTTCAAACTTTCTGCCTTGCGAGCCAAGCTATCGGCTAACGTGAAAATCCGAAGTGCGACCCGGCGACATTGGTCAGATCTGGCTACCGCTGGGAAAAAGCGTCTCGCCCCAAAGGCGCCCCCGCGAGTGGCGATCACGAAGGATTCACTGGAAATTCCGGCAAGGCCAATTATCCCAGTTCCCCCCAAGACAAGGCCGCAAACTCTTATTCATCGGCCCTTACGTGTATGCTGCCTGTCAAAATGGACGCCCATCTGACGGGTAGCTCCTTAGATCCAGTGCTGGCTGTGCCCCGCTGCATCGCCCCCGCGCTCGGAGGGTCGGCTCCGATCTGATTCCGCGTTGGCGCTTTCCCCTCTGCTCTGCTGCCGACCACGGAGTACCCTTGAGCATGGCGCTCCCGCTCTTGCAACATCCACGGCTCCGCCGCTTTGAAATGGTAAGCACCCATAGCCTGTTCTTCAGTTGTCGTCTCTCATCATACCAGCGGCACGAGATGCCGGCTGGAACAGGCTTGCAAGCGGCAAATGCACTTTGATCAGGGGCGACTTCAAGACGACGAAGGTGAAATACTTGTCAATGCCGATCTCCAAATCGAGAAGCTGCTCCATGATCGTCTGGTACTCGTCGATTCCGGTGGTGACAAATTTGACGAGATAATCGTAGCCTCCCGAAACCAAATGGCACTCGATAACTTGATCAAACTTCTCGATCGCACTGATAAATCTCGCGAAGTCAAGTTGACGGTGGTTCTTCAGCGTGATTTCGGTGAACACCGTCAGCGTCTGGCCGAGTTTTGCGATATTGATCTGCGCAGAGTAGCCCTGAATATAGCCCTTCGCCTCCAGCTTTCTTACCCGCAACAAACAGGGACTTGGCGAGAGGTTGACCATTTCCGAAAGCTCGACATTCGTCATCCGGCCATTCGTCTGCAGTGCGTTCAGTATCTTGACGTCAATCCGATCAAGTTTCATTGGCTAATTCCCACTGATGAGATGGTGCCGGCGAAATGGCTTCCTTGCTTTGTGATCGCTCCAGGTCATCGTCGACCACGTGCCTCTACAAATTCGAAAAGTGGATCGCGTCGCAGACGGCCTCGGTAACCTCCTGGGTAGTAGCTGAGCCGCCCACGTCGGGGGTTAGGATTCCGGCGCCGGTCACCCGCTCGACAGCGCGCATGAGGCGGGCCGAGCCTTCCCGCTCGCCGAGGTGGTCAAGCATCTGGGCAGCAGTCCAGAAGGCGGCAACCGGGTTAGCGATGCCCTTTCCGGCAATGTCGAAGGCGGAGCCGTGGATCGGCTCGAACATCGAGGGAAAGCGACGCTCCGGATCGATGTTCGCCGTCGGTGCAACCCCCAGACTACCCGCAAGCGCACCAGCGAGATCGGAAAGAATGTCGGCGTGCAGGTTCGTTGCCACTATCGTGTCGAGGCTCTGCGGCTTGAGCGTCATCCGGACCGTCATGGCATCGACCAGCATCTTGTCCCACGTCACGCCGGGGAATTCCGTCGCCACCTCGGAGGCGATCTCGTCCCACATGACCAACCATGCCGCTGGGCATTGGACTTCGTAACAACCGTAAGCAACTTGCGCGGTCGGGACTGGGCCAGCCTGAAAGCGTATCGCATGATGCGCTTGACGCCGACGCGGGTGAAGATGGCGACCTCGGTGCCGACCTCTTCGGGTAGGCCGCGGTGAGCGCGGCCGCCATGGCCCGAATATTCACCTTCGGAGTTCTCCCGCACAATCACCCAGTCGAGATCGCCGATCCCGCAATTGCGCAGCGGCGAAGTTATGCCAGGCAGGATCTTGGTTGGCCGGACATTGGCGTACTGGTCGAAGCCCTGGCAGATCGGCAATCTGAGCCCCCACAGCGTGACATGGTCGGGAACATCCGGTGCGCCGACCGCGCCGAAATAGATAGCGTCGAATTTCTTGAGCTGCTCCAGCCCGTCCGAGGGCATCATCACGCCATGCTTCTTGTAGTAGTCAGATCCCCAGTTGAAATTTTCGAAGGTGAATTTTACGTCGCCGAGCCGCGTCTCCAGGGTTGAAAGAACAGTCTGGCCAGCAGCGATCACCTCAGGTCCGATGCCGTCGGCGGGTATGGTTGCGATGGAGTATTCACGCATAAAACTTCTCCGCAGCGTTATGGCTCAAGTTGACTGTCGGGGACGGTTATCGGACATGCGATTGGCGTCGAACCCGCGGCGCCGGCATCCTCAGCACCGCCTGAGAGGTGGTCTTTCTCCGAAACGTCACATTCTTGGCGAGCGTTGGTCAGCGTTGATCGAGCAATTTGATCTGGAGATCTTCCCAATGCTCCTGGAATGCATCCCGCGCAGTATCATAGTGACGGCTCCTCAAGCTGTTGATGAGCCGCTCATGTTCTTCCGCCATTTCTTCGGCGGTCGAGTAGAAATCCTGCCGCTGTGCGAGAAGAAGCTCGATCTCGCCCTCAAGGTCCGAATAGGTCCGCTTGAGCCGAGCGCTCCCGCTGGAGGCGATGATCGCGCGGTGGAAGTCGCGGTCCGCAGCAACCAACAGGGATCTGTCGGAGGACAGGGTCGACCTGTGCATAACATCGATCGCCTCCAGCGCCTGAGATGGGATAACGCCGGTCAGCACGATCAGACGTATGGCCTCGCCCTCAATGGCGCCGCGCACCCGCGTGATATCGACAATATCGTCAGGCCCGAATTCCGGCACTACGAAGCCCCGGTTCGGTATCTGACGCAACAGACCTTGCGTGACGAGCACCTGGGCTGCTGTACGGAACGTGTGCCGCGAGGTCGAATGCTCTTCGCACATCTTCACGTCGCGTAGGAACTCGCCCGGCTGGAAATCCCCCGACAAGATGCGCCGTCGCAAGGCCTGAGTCAGGATCTCCACCGCGCTAGCGGGCAAGGGCTCGACGTTCATCTCTGGATCTTCGGCTCGGTTCTTGGCGGGCAGCGACGGCATGGCTTTGGCTTTGGCTTTGCTCGTTGTTTATGTCGTATACCTACGCCACATGCTGCGGCGCAGGGCAAGGGAGATGATATGGTACCTCCTCGCCGCATGCTGGCGGGTCCTAGATCCGCACGGACCGAAGCGCCTCGTCGACGCCCTCGAGCAAACGCGCCGCGTTGGCCGATGTGAAGATGAGCGGCGGCCTGATCTTCAGGATATGTGCGTCCGCTCCCGTCGCGGAAATGAGGATGCGCCGGTCGCGCAGGGCGTTGACCGCCGCAAGCGCACGGTCCATGTCCGGCGTTTTCCTGTCTCTGTCCGTAACGAGTTCGACGGCGAAATAAAGGCCGGCCCCGCGAACATCGCCGACAAATTCGTATTTTTTCTGCAGGCTCTGGAGGCCGTCAAGGATTTCGCCGCCGACCTTGACGGCATTGTCCAACAGGCCTTCCTCGAGAATCGTGTCGAGAACGGCTCTTGCAGCGGCGATAGCAACGGAGTTGCCGCCAAACGTGTTGAAGTAGCGCATGCTGGATCCGAATTCGGCAACGAGTTCGGGCCGCAGCACCACGCCGGCAACGGGATAGCCGTTGCCCATGGGTTTGCCCATTGTGACGATATCCGGATCGACCTTGTGACGGCTGTGGCCCCAAAGATGGGTGCCGGTCCGCCCGAATCCGGATTGCACCTCGTCGGCAATGAACAGGCCGCCAGCTTTGCGCACAACTTCCGCCACTGGCGCCAATACGTCCGTCGGATCGACGTAGAGACCATCGGAGGAGAAGACGGAATCGGCGATGAAGGCCGCTAGGCCCCCGCCATGCCGCTCCATGTCGGTGATCTGTCGCGCGACATCCTCGGCCATCCGCCGGCCGATTTCCTCGACGGGCAGGCGATAGGAATCCGGCGCGGCGACCGTGCGAAGATAGGGATCCAAAGCCGACTTCCTGCCGAGCGACGGCGAGATTGCCGCCACCGCGCCGCTGTTACCGTGATAGGCTTCCGCCGTGACGATGACGCCGGTCCTGCGTGTGTGGTAACGCGCGATCCGCAAGGCGAGATCGTTGGCTTCCGAGCCCGTGCATGTGAACATCGCGCATCCGGTCCGGCCGAGTTCGCCACCGAAAGTATTGATCAGGGCTTCGGCGTAGTCCAGCAGCGGCTCCTGCATGTAGCGCGTGTGGGTACAGAGTACCTCGAGCTGCTTCTGGATCGCCTCAACGACACGCGGATGAGAGTGACCCAGCGACACCACGTTGTTATAGGCATCAAGATATTCGTTGCCGTGCTTGTCGTAGAGGAACACGCCCTTCGCACGGGAGATCTCAACCGGGGACTTGTAGAAGAGCCGATAAGCCGGTCCGAGCAGCCTTTGCCGCCTGGCGACATGCGCCAGATCTTCACTTGTGAGATGAGACGTGTCCTGAGGGTTGAAGCCGTTTGGCATGTCGCCACGGAAGCCCTTAGGCAGGGTAGTCGCTTGCTTGGACATTGCTGTTCCTATCGTGTCAAAAGATCGGAAATCTGTGCGGTCGAAATTGAGTGAAACCACTCGAGGTGGGCCCAGCCGGCTTCTGTATTGCGCAGGATGTAGCGGCTATTCTCGGGGAAGATCTCTGCGCGCCAGCATGTCAGCAGCGCACGAACCGCAAGCCGGCCCATCGACAGGAAGGGAATGAGCCGGAGCTCCTCGTCCGTCAGTTCGGCATGGCGGAGATAACCGCGCAGAACGTCGCGCGCTTCGTCGAACAGGTCACGCCGGGTCCCATGGTCGAACGTTTTTGGCATCTGGTTCATCAACGCCGTGGAGACATCGACGGCGATGGCGGTGCGGACCGCATCGCCGAAGTCGATGACGCCGGTCAGGAACTGCGGACTAGTGTGATCGGCGACCAGGTTCGACGTATTGAAGTCGTTGTGGAGCACTTGCCGCCGGCACAGGTCGAGCTTCGGCTTGATTTCGGCAAACCGTTCGAGCGCACGGACGGTCCAGGCCCGCTTGCCGCCCTCAGGGATGAAGCTCAACAGATCGGTGAGGTCTAGCAGATGGGTGACGTCCCATGCCACCGTCCGGCCGTCTGCGGGGTGCGAGAAATCGGCCATGGCATGACGCAGCTTTGCCAGGATTTCGCCGATCCCTTCACGCTGTGGCGCTGTGCAAGACGTCCGGTCGAGCGGGGTGCCGGAAAGGAATGTAATAAGGCGTACGACTCGCCGCTCGCCGCCACTCGTCGTGACGATGGGCAAATCCGTCCCGTCGACATCGCGAAATGTGCGCGGGATTGGTAGATCAGGGGCTCGTTGCTCCAAATGACGCATCAGCGACACCTGGAAGTCGAGTTCCTCGATCCGCTCAGAAGGATGAGCGATCTTCAAGACAAACTTCCCCTGGGCGGCGCAGTCGAGGAGGAAGGTGTCGTCCTTTTCTGTTTCAAAGCGCGCCGCCGAGCCGCGTTTGCCATATAGCCGCTCGGCGATTCGTTCGGCTTCCGCAGCGCCCACGGTATGGCACGCCTCGGAAAGCTCAGGGACGCGGGCTGGCCCGTACTGATGCTTGTGACCCATCTTCAAACTCATTCATATCATGCAGGCTTGATGACCCTCAGTATCCCATACTTCAAATTTTGTACAACAATTTATTTCGATGCTGGATCTGATCAAACTAACTGTTTTTGATGATTGCAGGCTTAGGAAGGCAAAAAAGCCCACAAACACAATGATGTATTCGGTTAGTGGTAACTTGTTTTCGGAAGCGACTCACGCAGGTCGACTGTGCGCTACCGTTCGGAAGACGAAAAAATTGTTGGACAATCGGTTGCTATCGCCTCCAACTTATGCCAGTGTGCTCCCACTGGTCGGAATGCAGCGAACACGTCGGAGTGATCCGCTTTAAAGGCAGGGGAAATGAGCAGATTCTCAAGGGTACCTGCTGCGTCCGCTGGGGTCTGTTGGGACCGCGACCTCTTTAGACAGGCGGCATGCCCGCCAAATGACCTTGGATAGGCACACCGTGCCATGAAAATTGGAAGGAATACACGCGATGACTCAATTTCGACCGAAGTACGTGACCTTCGACTGCTACGGCACGCTCACCAATTTCGACATGGCCGGCGCAGCACGGCGCGTCTACGGTGAGCGCCTCTCCCCTGAAACGATGGCAGCCTTCGTCGAGGCTTTCAGGGGCTATCGCCTTGACGAGGTGCTGGGCCCATGGAAACCGTTCGTCGAAGTGGTGCACAATTCAATCGAACGCAGTTGCAAGCGTATCGGTATCCTGTTCAAACCCGAAGACGCGCAACGCATCTATGATGAGGTGCCAACCTGGGGACCGCACCCGGACGTCCCGGCTGGCCTGTCCAAAGTGGCCAAGGAAATTCCGCTGGTCATCCTGTCGAACTCCATGAACAGCCTGATCATGTCGAATGTGGAAAAGCTGGGCGCGCCCATCCATATGGTAATCACGGCAGAAGAAGTCGGGGCATACAAACCTCTGATGAAGGGCTTCGAATACATGCTCGACAAGCTCGGCTGCGGACCGGAAGACATTACTCATGTGTCCTCATCCTTTCGCTACGACCTGATGACCGCCTATGACCTGGGCATCAAGAGCAAGGTCTGGGTCAACCGCGGCCATGAGCCGGCCAATCCCTATTACGAATACACTGAGATCAAGGATATCGGCGGGTTGGCTGCTGCCGTTGGCCTGGAGCCGGCTCTCAAGCGTGCCTGAAAACGGGGCTCAGGCCATTTTGCTTATGAGACCGGGGCGGACTTTCGCCCCCTCTCTTTATCGTTCGGAGGGGCAAGCATGCCCTCCCTTGCGTACGCGTGACTTGCCGGCGTTAGGCTATGGTGCGATCCGGACGTCGGGCTCGCGGCGCGTTTGGTGTGCTGCCGCTATCGATGTCCGCTTTCGATTAACCCAGGCTGTTCCTCGACGATTGATTGGGGCGCACAGCGCTCGTCAGCAAAGCGTGGGGGATAGCTGGGCTAAGAATCCTCAGGGCGCTTCAATTAGAAGCGCAGCCACAAGCACCGCAATTCAACTTGCTCTGGAATCGTTAAGGTGTGGTCGACGTCGATCTCGAGGTATTGCGCCGGTGCTCTCCAGCCTGTGGTGGCCGATCAAAAGCGGCGGCCAGGTTTCCGTCTTCTTGTAGATGTGAGGCGACCTTTATCCCTTTCATCGAGTGTGTGCCGTACGTTTGGGAAAGCGCGATGCTCGACACCCGCTTTCGACGACTCCGCTATGTTTGCGTGTCGCACTCGTCTAAGAAGCCGACGATGCCCTTGATTTCGGTAAACTCGTGCAGTCCAAATTTCCCGTACTCCCGACCATTGCCTGATTGCTTGTAGCCGCCGAAAGGTGCAGCTGCGTCCCAGGCGGAGCCGTTGAGGCGAACGGTTCCGGCGCGCAGCCTGTCTGCGAGCGCGCGCGCCTCCTTCGGATCTCCCTGAATGTAGGCTGCCAGGCCGTAGGGCGTGTCGTTGGCGATCGCGACCGCTTCCTCTTCGCTGTCATAGCCGATGATCGACAGTACCGGGCCGAAGATCTCCTCCCGCGCGATCGTCATCTGATTGGTGACGCGGGCAAACACGGTCGGGCGCACGTAGTAACCTGCGTTGAGATGCGACGGGCGGCCAGGGCCACCCGCGACCAGCTCCGCTCCTTCCGCGATGCCGCGTTCGATCAACGCCTGGATCTTGTTGAACTGGGCGACGCTTGCGACTGGTCCGAGGTCGGTGCGCGGATCCGAAGGGGAATCGACAATGAGCGCAGCCGCTTCCCTCGCAGCGATTGCGCTTGCTTCGTCCATTCGCTCCGCCGGCACCAGCATCCGGGTTGGCGCAGTACAGGTCTGGCCGGAATTGCCGAAGCACCGGCGCACGCCGGCGGCTACCGCGGCTGAAAAGTCGGCGCTGCGCAGGACGATGTTCGGTGATTTGCCGCCGAGCTCCTGATGCACCCGCTTCACGGTTGGTGCCGCCGCCTGCGCCACGGCAATGCCGGCGCGGGTCGACCCGGTGAAGGACACCATGTCCACATCCGGGTGGCCGGCCAGTACCGCACCTACGGTAGGCCCGTCGCCTTGGACGAGGTTGAAGACCCCCTTCGGCACGCCGGCCTCATCCATAATCTCGGCGAAGATCATGGCGTTAAAGGGAGCGATCTCCGAAGGCTTCAGGACCATGGTGCATCCCGTGGCGAGCGCCGGAGCGACCTTGCAGGCGATCTGATTGATCGGCCAGTTCCACGGCGTGATCATCGCAACCACACCCACCGGCTCGTGCAGGATGCGCGTGGTCCCCTGCACGTACTCGAAGGCAAAGGCCTCGCAAGCCTTGATCGCCTGCTCGAAATGGACAGCGCCGATGCCTGCCTGCTCGGCACGGGCCATGGCGAGCGGCGCGCCCATTTCCCGTGAGATAACGTCGCCGAGCTCGTCGTTGCGGCGCTTCAGGATCGTCACAATGCGCTTCAGCAGTTCGATGCGCTCTTCATTGGACGTCTGCGAGAAGGAGGCAAAGGCCCGCCGCGCAGCTGCGACCGCCTTTTCCGCGTCGGCGGCACTTCCGAGTGCGATCGTACCGATCGGCTGCTCCGTCGAGGGATCGATGACCTCACGTGTTTTCGATACCGACGGCTCGACCCACTCGCCGTCGATATAAAAGCTGTGGGCATGTTTCATTGGTCGCTCCCATATCTGGCTTGGTCTGTCGTCCCTGCCGAATGAAGCCTGCGTTTGGCCCCGGGGTCAGACTGTGTATTTGAGCAGAGGATATGCGGATCGCAGATGTTCAACGGCGATCGGGTTGGTGCACTGACAGAAGGTGAAACGGATCACGGCGCTACATTGTAAATCTCGGCAAGGTCGGATAGATCCCAATTTCCGCCAGACAAAACCGCACATACTTTCTCATCAGGCTTTACGTCCAAGCTGCCCGCCAACAGTGCTCCTATTCCTATGGAGGCGGCGGGTTCAGCGATCAATTTCGCATCCTTGGCAAGTGCACGCATTCCGGCGATGATTTGCTCGTCTTCAACAAGCACAATCTCGTCGACATACTTTTCGATAATCGGGTACGGATTTTGACCCGGAACACTTAACCGCAAACCATCCGCAATCGTGTTCTTTAACGGAAGCGATGTGCGCTCCTTGTTTATCCGGCTGTGAAAATACTTCGGCGTCAAGGCAGGCTCTGCCCCGATAACGCGCACCGATGGCTTGGTTTCTTTTATCGCAGTGGCGATGCCCGAGATCAGCCCTCCGCCGCCCAGGGGTACGATAACCGTGTCCACATCTTCCAAGTCTTCGAGGATCTCACACCCGATCGTTCCCTGACCAGCCATTACGACGGGGTCCTCGAAGCCGTGAATGACCGCATAATTGTTTCCTTCGGCTATCTCGTAGACTCTTCTCCATCTAGCGGCATTATCACCATCAAAAAGAATGACTTCGGCGCCAAGGACTTCCGTATTGGCGATCTTGATTTTGGGTGTGCTGACCGGCAGCACCAAAATCACCTTTACGCCGAGCATCTTGGCTGCGTAAGCAAGCGCCTGGGCGTGGTTGCCCGACGAGGTCGCAATGATCCCGTTTGCGATCTCTTCTCGGGGGAGCGAGAGAGCCTTGTTCAGGGCGCCGCGGATCTTGAATGCGCCAGTGATCTGCAGGGTTTCCGGCTTGAGGTAGAGCTGACAACCAGCCGCCTTCTCGATCTTGTCGGCACGCAATAGCGGCGTGTGCCTGACATGCGGCTTTAGTCGTTGCTGAGCTTCACGGATGTCCTGAATGGTGGGATAGTTGCGCATGGTCATTCCTCAAAAAAACTGGAAGAAAGTGCCGACGTTATTGGCTATTGCGTTCTGATAAATTTTGCTGGCGGTCGTGTTGTCCTGTATGGCCATGCCTGTGGAATCGAAGATCGTCATTTCATCATCACTTTGTCGTCCCGGCTTCCTACCCAGCAGTACCTCGCCGATTTCGCCATGGATGTCGGCTTTTGCGATGATGTTTTTGTTCAGCGGGTGCCAAGTCTCGCCCTTCTCCGTACATTGCGAGAGCGAGTCGACGACAATTTTCGCGTTCCTGAATAGCTCCGGATCCAGTTCCTGTTTGCCGCGTTGATCTGTGCCTATTGCGACAATGTGTGTACCTGGCTTCACCCAATCCTTTTCCACAAGCGACCCTTTTCCTCGGGTTGTCGTGACCAGGATGTCGGCCTGCTCGACCGCCTCCCTCTTAGAACTTGCAACGACGACGGGAATACCCAATTCGCGCTCGATGTCCGCCTTGTACTTGGAACAGGTTTCCCGCGTGCTGTCCCAGGCGTGGATCTTTTCGATCTTCATGATCTCGTTGATCGCCCGGATTTGCATCCTTGCCTGATTACCAGTGCCGATCGAGGTGATTGTCCTGGCGTTCTTTCTCGCCAGTGCCTTGACGGAGACGGCTCCCGCCGCCCCTGTTCTGAAGCCGGTGATCAAACTACCATCCATGATGCAAATCAATGCGCAGCTCCTGGCATCAAACAGCAGTATCGTACCCATGCTGTTGGGCACGCCGTGTTCTGCAGGGTTGTTGGCGAACCCGCCAGAGTGCGCCTTCATGGAAATGATTTCGTTGACTTTATAGTAACCGAGCTTGAAGTCGATTTCGCCACGGTGAGAGGGGAGATCTATTCCGACATAGCCGGGTTGCTCCACCTGCCCACCGCTGAATCCCTTGTAAGCCTCTTCGACCGCGCCGATGACGTCCGTCTTGCTGATGAGCCGTCCGACTTCGTCCTTATTGAGCAGCAGCGTTCTCATGCTGATCCCTCCACTTCATTTGATCGGGTCCATCGGTGCATCACGAGCTGAACTGCGATCATTATAAAAGGTGAGGGGTGGTCTATCAGCCGTATTCCCTCGCGCCTTGAGCAGATTGTTTTGTTTCGCGGGAGGGGTTTGGCAGAGTGTTTCGACAGGCGCTCGGGAGACGCTGCGGAACAAACCGACTCCATGAATGCGGTTTGTTTCCAGAGAGGCTGATTGACTGATAACTGCTGTCCAATGACTAAAGAAACGACCGCGGATCACTCTCGATCCGCAATCACAAGGGCAAATGACGTTTCCCTCCAGCATTTTGTGCTGATGATCCAGTATGTCCGGGTAATTCAAAAGCGCCAGCCGGGCTATGGTTAGTCATAACTTGAACAACTCCCCGCAAGTAAGGACGAAGCGCATGTCTACTTTCCGCCCAAAATACATCACCTTCGACTGCCACGGCACGCTCATCAACTTCCAGATGGCGGAGGCGGCACGCGATCTCTACGCCGAGCGCATGAGCGAGCAGAAAATGCTGCAATTTATCGCCGACTTCTCTGCATACCGGCTCGATGAAGTCATGGCCGACTGGAAACCCTATGCAGAGGTCGTCCATAACGCATTGGCAAGGACCTGCAAACGCAACGGCATCGAGTTCCAGGACGAAGACGCGCAGATGGTTTACCAACGGGTTCCCACCTGGGGGCCGCACCCCGACGTTCCGGCGGGTCTTGCCAAGGTCGCCAAGGAAATTCCGCTGGTCATCCTGTCAAATGCGATGAACTCGCAGATCATGTCCAACGTTGAGAAGCTCGGCGCGCCTTTCCACGCCGTTTACACCGCCGAAGATGCCGGCGCCTATAAGCCGCACTTCCGGGCCTTCGAATATATGCTCGATATGCTTGGTTGCGGTCCGGAGGACATACTGCATTGCTCTTCCTCGTTCCGTTACGATCTGATGTCCGCACATGACCTCGGGATCAAGAACAAGGTTTGGGTCAATCGCGGTCACGAGCCGGCCAATCCCTATTACGGCTATACAGAAATCTCCGGGATCTCGGGTTTGCCGGGCGTTGTCGGGCTCTGAGGAAACCTGAATACGTCTGAATACCTCTCTTCACTTCGGTCTACCTGAGTGTCGCGAGCCGGGAAACGTTACAGTACCGCAGTGTCCGGCGGCGCAAGCATGGATGGCGGCGCCGGCGAGGAGACTATCAAAGCCAGGCCCGAGCGACCGTCCGAAGGCGGGAACCGGGTATTGCGTTCAGCCATAAACGCCCGGCGCCTTTCAGGGTCGGGCGCGGGCGGCCTCGATGCCAATCCCCAAAGGCGCTTGTCGGATGAGCATGCCGCCGACTCCAAACAGTGCGAGGGTCTCACTCGTGAGTGATTGTAACGATCCGGTTTCAGACGACGACGCCCGTCACTCAGGCGGCAAACAGTCAGTCCGCGAGCCGTTCACCAAAGCATATTTCAAGGCCGCTGCCGCTATTCTGGCGACAAAGCCGAACCCTGCAGAAGCCCAGTTGTCCGGTGAGTTGCTACTGCGCCATTACGGTCTGACGGGAGCGATGAAAGTTCTTTCCTCTGAGGTCGAGTGTACCACGGAGGTCACCCTGTTGAACGGCGATCAGTTGATCCTCAAAACTTCGGCACGGCCCGAAGGACGAGACAGCTTCCGCTTCCAGGTTGCGGCCCTCGCCGGGCTGGAAGGCGCTTTCGGTTTCGCAGCACCTCGTATTGTGCGTACCGGAGATGCGATGCTGATGTTCGAAGAGGATGAGATTTGCGGCTACCTTCAGACCCGCCTTTCAGGGGGGCCGCTGCATCGGGCGGACGCGACTTCGGACGTCCTTTACCGGGTCGGCCGGGCGCTCGGCCGACTCAGTTTGGCTCTCGAGCCTCTAAGGCTACCCGCCATGCACCGCCCAGTTCTTTGGCATGTAGGATGCTGGTCAAGGCTGATGGACCTGGAGGAGCATCTGCCGTCAGGGCCCGTTGCGGCATCCGTGCGTCTTGCCATGAACAATTATGTTGAGCTGATCGAGCCGCGACTGCGCGAAGTAACCTGGCAGGTCACGCACAATGACCCCAGCCCGTTCAACACACTCCTAACCGATGGTGGTATAGCCTTCATTGATTTTGGCGACGGCTGCTGGGGGCCACGGATTCAGGATCTGGCGATTGCGGCAAGCCACCTGGTAACGGACCCCTCCCTTCCTCTGGGCGGCGCAGAAAATCTGATCGCTGGCTATGCGTCGGTGATCGAGCTCCCCCCGCTTGAAGCAGAACTGCTCGTCGGACTGATAAAGGCGCGCCAAAGCGCCCTTATCCTCATCAACTACTGGAGGGCCCAGCTCTTTCCGGCCGAAGCAGCATATATCAAGAAAAACGTGGGCCGAGCCGAACACGGGCTGTCCATCCTGTCGGCATTGAGCACCGGGAAGGCAGAGAGGGCTGTGAGGCGCGCGTTGTCGTAACCCGGCGTGCCCGTGTCCCTTCACGCGTATTGCCCTCACATTGATAATCAGCACGGTACCGCGCGATCTTCTCGCGGATGGAAAACAAGCAGGATCAAAGACATGTCCACAGATCTCATGCCCAACCGCTTCACCCCCGGGGAAGCCACGGTTCCCCCCCGAGAATCTGAACTGATCGCCCGCCGCGACAGCGTATTGGGAGCTTCCTACAGGCTCCAATACCGCCGGCCGGTGCATTTCGTGCGCGGCGAAGGCATGTGGCTCTACGATCCGGACGGACGTCGCTATCTGGATTTCTATAACAATGTGCCCTCTCTCGGGCATTGCAATCCAGAGATCAATGCTGCCATGGCGGAACAAGCCAGCCGACTCAGCGCAAATACCCGCTATCTCGAACCCAGGCTTGTCGACTATGCCGAACGGCTCGTGGCAACTTTCCCCGAACAACTGAACCGCGTTGTCTTTACCTGCACGGGTAGTGAATCCAATGATCTGGCGCTACGGATTGCCCGGCTGACCAGTGGTCGGGAAGGCGTGATCGTCTCTTCCCATGCCTATCATGGCACGAGCGCAGCGACGGCGATGGTATCACCCAATCTGGGCGACGCCGTCAAGCTCAGTCCCGCTGTTCGCATGGTGTCGCTGCACGGCCCCGCGGGCATACCTGAGGAGCAAGCCGCGGCGTTCTTTGAACGACAGGTTCGCTCCGCTATCGCCGATCTGAACCGGCGAGGCATTGGCATTGCGGCCCTGCTCTTCGACAGCATTTTCTCGAGCGACGGCGTTTGGGTGGACCCGCCTGGGTTTATCGCCGACGGAGTGAAGGCGGTGCGCGAGGCGGGTGGCCTCATAATTGCCGATGAAGTTCAGCCAGGATTCGGACGGACAGGCACCCACATGTGGGGTTTCCAACGGCACCAGATTGTCCCGGATCTCGTCACCCTTGGCAAACCAATGGGCAATGGCTTTCCCATAGGCGCGGTCGTTGGCCGCAAGGCGCCAATGGATCGCTTTGGCGCTACTGCGCGGTACTCAAACACCTTCGGCGGCAACACCGTCGGGATCGCGGCAGCTGACGCGGTCCTGACCATTCTGCATAGGGATCGAATAGTCGAGCATGCGAATGCCATGGGCGATCGCCTCAAAGCGGGGCTGGAGCATCTTGCCAAACTGCACGAAGGTATCCGCGGCATTCGAAATGCCGGGCTGTTCTTCGGCATCGACATCGGGCTGGATGGAATGGCCGAGGCCAGCCGGCGCGCTATGGCATTGGAGATCGTAAACTTGATGCGGGACGATGGCGTGCTTATCAGTACGACCGGCGCCAACGAGGATACGCTGAAAGTGCGACCCCCATTGATCTGCCAGCCGGAGCATGTGGATCGCTTCCTCGAAAGCATGGAATGCGCCCTCAAGAAGACCGTTGCATAGGTGTAACATAGGGGCGTGGGTCGCCGAAACCGGCTCGCGCCGCTTTCATCAGCGGAGCTAAGTCCATGAAACTCGATCGGATCGACGTCAATATACTGAACGTGTTGCAGCAGAATGGGCGAATGACAAATGTGGAGCTTTCCGAGGTCGTGAATCTATCGCCAAGCCCGTGCCTGATGCGCATGAAGAAGCTGCAGTCAGAGGGGTACATCGAGGGCTATACGGCTCAGATCAATGTCGCCAAATTGGGGCAGACAGTAACGGTCTTCACCGAGGTGACGCTGAAGAATCACCGGCAGACCGACTTTGCTCGCTTCCTCGCCGCTATCGAGAAGATCGAGCAGCTCATCGAGTGCTATGTGATCTCGGGCGGTTACGATTATCTCTTGAAGTTCGTGACCACCGGGGTAGGCGAATATCAGGAGATCATGGAGCAGCTGATCGAGCTGGACGTCGGCATTGACAAGTATTTCACCTACGTCGTGCTGAAATCGCCGATCCGCAAGGCGCACATGCCGCTGACGAAGCTATTCAGCCACAGGCTCTGATGAGCTCCTCGCCGGTCTCCGGTTACAAGATACCGGACAGGTCCTGGGAAGTTCCTTCCGACCCTGCGGGCCTTCCGGCACAATCAGAGACCGCCCACCTCGACTCTGGAGCCGTCAAAGAAGCGCGACAGGCGGAAAGGCGTCGGATCGACGCAGGGTTTATCGTTAGCAACAAGGTCAGCGGCCAAGCGACCAATGCCAGGGCCAATGCCGAAGCCATGGCCGGAGCCGCCGGCCGCCAAATAAAGGCCCTTCACGTGACCGGACGCCGAGATAACCGGCACCGCGTCCGGTGTGCAATCCACATAGGCGCCCCAACTGTCGGCGATTTCGATACCTTTAAGCGCCGGGAACTGCTCGGTGACACCTTTCAGAATAGACGCGATTGTCCGGCGACTCGGCGTCGGGTCGAGAACCCGGATCCGCTCGAAAGGCGAAATGGTATCCTTGGTCCAGCTCGCCAGCGCCTCCGGCCCACGGAACATGGATCTGCTGACGCCGATTTGGACTGCTTTCAGCCGCTTCAAAAACATCGGCATGAACCAGCGCGCATAGCGGATGCCCTGGGGCGTGATATCCAAGGTCGCCCTACCGCTGACAGCAAGCGTGTAACTGCCATCCAACCTGCGGGTCAGCGAGCACTCTGGTGTATAGATTGCCTCGCCAAGATTGGCTGTGGGGCGCGTCCGAATTGCCGTTTGGCGCACGCTTGCCTGCGGGAACTGCACGCCGTACTGGCGGCAGAACATGGACGTCCACGCACCGCCGGCGTTCAGAACGGCCTGCGTTCTGATAATCCCTTTTTCGGTGATCACCCCAGCAACTGCACCATTGACGATATCGAGGCCCCTTGCAGCGCACTGCTGATGGATGGTCGCGCCAAATTTGCGGGCGCCATTCGCGATCGTCGGCGCGGCAATGGCCGGTTCGCCTTTACCGTCGTCGACTGAATGGACGCCGCCGAGCCAACGACGGTCTTGCGCCGGAATTCTGTCATGCGCTTCAAGGGCAGTCAGCATCTTCGTGTTGACGCCAAATTGCCGGGCGAGATCAAGCCATTGTTCCCATTCCGCCAGCTGCTGAGGGTTGTCCGTCGCGTAGAACAGACCGCATCGGCGGAAGCCGACGTCCTCGTCGATTTTGGCGGCGAACTGGTCCCACGCCTGCATGGAAATCCCCGACAGTGGCAATTCGCGCTCATCGCGGTTCTGCCGGCGGCACCAGCCCCAGTTTCGGCTGGACTGTTCACCGCCGACATATCCCTTTTCCACCAAAGCAACGGAGAGCCCCCGCTCAGCAAGGAAAAATGCCGCCGAGGCACCAACGATGCCGCCGCCGATGACGACGACGTCCGTCTTGGCGGGAAGCTCTTGATCGCTCTGTATGCGTTTGAGGAGTGGTGACATTGGCAGACCTCATTGGACTACTGCCCTTCCCGCCGAGGCCTCTTCAAAGTGAGGACGCCGCAAGGACAGGTTGAAAATGCGGATCATTGGCTCGGAGTATGGAACCCGCCCCTCCGAATCGTTGTATCAGCAGGTCGATACGAAACGGCCGACATCGTCGGCGCTCGTTGCAAAACTGGTCACCAGCCGATGGAGACCTTCATCCGGGGCCAGGCTTCCATCGAGGTCCTGGGGTACGGGCCAGTCATAGAAGATTGCACCTTGTTGGCGGAGTTTCGCAGCGACGTCCTTCTTCAGGATAGCGAAGACTTGGTTGGCGTCGGCCTGCCAAGCCAAGCGGCTTGTCTTGGAGGCGGTGATGCCCTCGGCAAGGAGCGCAGCCATGGCATTGGCGTGGCGGGCGAGGTCCAGCCAGAGATCGCCAGCAAAGTAGGCGTCGAATTGCGCCGAAACGAAGCGCGATTTCGAGAAGAGCTGGGCGGAGCGCTTTCGCATGAAGTGCAACTCTTGCGCCTTCGAGAGATCGAAGAGCAGCAGCGCTTCGGCGCACCAGCAGCCGTTCTTGGTGCCGCCAAAGGAGACGAGGTCAACGCCTCGCTTCCAGGTCATTTCGGCAGGCGTGACATCCAAGCTGACAAGCGCGTTGGCAAAGCGAGCACCATCCATATGCAGCGGCAGCTTGTGGGGCCGGCAAACGGCAGCGAGCGCATCTATTTCGGCGAGCGAATAGACCGTGCCCCTTTCCGTTGCCTGTGTCAGCGATACTGCTGTCGGCTGCCCACCCTGAACATTGTCGAGTGGGAAGCGACGAATCTCGGCTTCGAGGCGATCGGGGCCAATCTTGCCTCTCGTTCCGTCAACCGGCTTGAGGCGGGCGCCGTGTGAAAAGAACTCCGGCGCACCGCATTCGTCGGCGATGACGTGAGCCTGGCTATGGCAGAAGGCGACGCCGCCTGCACGGTGGGCTGTCGCAAGCGCGAGCGAATTGGCGGCCGTTCCGGTGCCGACGAAAAAGACGGCGACATCCCTTTCGAAAATCTCCGCGAATTTTTTTTCCACCTTTCGGTCTAGATCGCCGGTACCGTAGTTCGATGCATAGCCGCCCGCATGCGCCATCAGGCTTGCGCCAATCGCGGCATGCGCGCCGGACCAGTTGTCAGACGAAAAAATCATCGCCTTTCACTTTCTTTCACTGTCACGTTGACGGGATTTGCTTCTTGCACGGCACTGGGGTGTTTTTCGATGGTGGCGATCGCGTCGACTTCGACAAGATAGCCGTAGTGGAGCTCGGGCACAGGAACCACGGTGCGCGCGGGGCGCGCCTCTCCCAACCGTGCGGCAAAGACCTGGTTGAAGTCGGGCCAATTGGTGACGTCGACGATATAGGCCGTCACCCTGACGAGATCGCTCGGGGTTCCGCCTGCGGCTTGCAGAATGGCCAGCATGTTGTCGATGGCCTGCCCGGCCTGCGTCGCGAAACTGTCGTCGGGAAGGGAGGCTCCATCCGGTCGGATCGGGAGCTGCCCTGAAATATATAGCTGCTGACCTGTCAGCTTCGCCTGGACATAATGACCTGCAGGCCTGGGCGCACGATCGGTATTTACAGTTATGACGGGTGACATCACCAACCTCCGAAGCGTGGCCACCGGGCCTCAACGGCGTGCGATGGACCTCGGACAACATGATAGGCTTCGTGCTGCGCCGCCGTCGCGCAGGCATGGTTCGGCAGGATCCGCACGCGGTCTCCGACCCTCAGATCGGGCAGGCGAGCGTGCGACCCGGGCCGCACGGCGATAATTCCATGCTCCTGGTTCGCATCGGCAACGATGATGTCACGATAGGTCTCGCCTTGTATGTCACAGACGAGGCCATATCCCTGGTCAACGGCTTGCTTGCTGGTGCCACGGTCCCGCGACAGCGACATCCATCCCGCATCGGTTATGATCCAGCCCTTTTCGCGCTGGTGCCCGATCACCGTTGCAAGAACGCTGAGCGCAATGTCGTCGACCTGGCAGACTCCGATTCCCGCCATCACCAGGTCAAAGAACACGAATACGCCTGCACGCACCTCGGTCACTCCAGTAAGATCCTTGGCGTGATGGGCCGTCGGCGTCGAACCGACGCTGACGACGGGGCAGGGCAGGCCGGCACCGCGCAGAAGTTGCGCAGCTCCCACAACGGCCGCTCGCTCCGCTTCCGCATAGCGCTGCTGTGCGTCGTGGCCCCCACCCTTGTAGCTGTCGCCGGCATGGGTCAGAACGCCGCGCAGCTCGGCACCTGCCGCCAGCGCCTGCCCGATCTCCAGCAACTGGACGTGATTGGCGGGAACGACACCCGAGCGGTGGCCGTCGCAATCGATCTCGATCATGGCTGGGATCCGCGTTCCGGTCTTTCGGGACGCCTCGACAACCGCCCGCGCCTGCTCGACGGTATCAAGGACCACCACGAGATCGACGCCCTTGGCGCGCAATTCGACGATACGCATGAGCTTTGCCGGGGCGATCCCGACAGCATAGATCATGTCGCGAAGGCCATCGGCCGCGAATTGCTCAGCTTCCTTCAGCGTGGAGACGGTCGCAGGGCCCTCAGGGGCGATCATGACTCGCCGCGCCACGTCAATCGACTTTGCCGTCTTCAGATGGGGCCGTAGCGAGACGCCCAGACCATCGAGCTGGTTTCTAAGCCGCGTGATATTTCGGTCCATCCGGTCCGTATCCAGAACCAGACAGGGCGTTTCCAACGCCTCGAGAGTAGTCGTGGCCGTCAACCGGGCGGCGGGGTCGAACTTCGCTAGATCCATATCTGGTCTCCAAATTCGAAATTACCTTGTCGCCAAACAGTAAAGATGGCAATTAATGGCTGGTGAAGGTTCGATTTAGTTCGATGTTAATGCGGACCGTGCGATATCATCAGCGTCAGCTTGAATCCGCTTGAGCACGTCGATCTCAGTCTCGATCTCCAGTCGCAGATTGGAACTGCCGGAAAATGCGCCGTTGAAAGCCGCGGTTCCGATGGTAAACCCTGCAGCGCCAGATCGCACGACGGCCGCCATCCTTTGAAGGCTGTCGATCGACCCGGCAACCACCACGGGCTTGTCGATCGCCTCACATACCCGGGTCATCAGCGCCTCGACATCGCCGTTGAAGCGATAAGCGAGCAGATCGAGACCGTTGACACCATCGATGGCCGTCAGCTGACGGGCGCTTTCCACAATCGTCTCGATCGTCCCTTCGAGCTTGCTCGGATGGCCCACGATCTGGCCGGGGAACGGATAGTACTGGATGTTCCTTCCTGCAATAATCGGCAGAACGACATCTGGTCTGGTTCCGCCCATCAAGACGTCGACGCCAAGGTCTACCGCGGCCAGCGCGGATCGCTGCTCGCTCTCCTCGTCAAGGCTTACAACCTCCAGATAGAGCGTCGCACCCGCTGCCTTGATCTCTGAAGCAAGGACCAAAAGGTGGTCGAACGGCAACCCGATATCCTTGAAGCCCACATGCGTGATGCCGGCAGCAAGCACATCGTTGAGGCGCTCGGCCGCGTCGGCAACGGTGCGATCCTGATTGGTGAGCATGAAAATGAAGTCGGGAGAAGTCTGGGGCATCGAAAGCGCTCCTAGATAGCGTTGAGAAGCAGCGCCTGATCGAAGGCGTAGCGAAGAGAGGAATGATCGGCCGTACCCTGGCCGGCGATGTCGAATGCCGTACCGTGATCGACGCTGGTGCGGATGAAAGGCAAACCGATGGTGACGTTGACGCCGTTGTCGATACCGAGATACTTGACCGGGATGAGGCCCTGATCGTGATATTGCGCGACGACGATATCGAACTCGCCCCTGCGGGCCCGCATGAAAATCGTGTCTCCGGGCCAAGGACCGGACGCGTTTATTCCGACTTCCCGAGCCCGGCTGATTGCCGGTGCAATGATGTCGAGATCTTCGCGTCCGAACATACCGTTTTCACCGGCATGGGGATTGAGGCCAGCCACCGCAACGCGCGGCGACGGAATCCCATAAGCCTTGCCTGCCCGGTGCGCCAATTCGATCGTTCGGAAAACCGAATCCTCTGTCACGAGGTCGATGGCATCGCGTAATGATACGTGGATCGTGACCAGAATGACGCGCAGCTCGTCGTTGGCCAGCATCATCGCGAACTTGTCGGTCCCCGTCCGCTCAGCAAGGATTTCCGTATGGCCGGGGTAATTGAGCCCGCCCTTCTTCATCGCTTCCTTGTTGATCGGCGCGGTGACGATCGCTCCGATGTTTCCTGCCAGAGCTTCGTCGATCGCCCGTACGACATAGTCGTAGCTGGCGCGCCCGGCACGAGCGTCCACGTGACCGATCGGCAAATCGTCCGGCAGGTCCGAGACGTTGAGAACGGCCATCAGTCTGCCGTTTGGGAGAGCGTCATCGACTGATGCGACGGCCTGTACCTGAAGAGGAAGATTAAGAGCACGGACGGCACGCTCCATCACCTTGGCATCACCGATCACCACCGCTTGTTCCGGCAGCCCGTCCGCGAAAACACGGGCGATAATTTCCGGCCCGATTCCGCAGGGATCGCCCATCGTTATTCCAATTGGCTTCTTCATTTCCTATCTCCAAGCCAGAGGCCCCGAAGCAACTCAGCTGATTTCAGCAGGATATTCGGCGAACCGAAGCCGCCTGCCTTTGTGATAATGTGAATGGGATCCGGTCCCGTGGTGCGGCCGACCGGAATTCCGGGCTCGACTTCGCTGAGGAGTTCGAGTGAACCAATCTCAAGTTCGCTCAACACGGATTCAGCAGTGTCTCCGCCCGTCAGGAAAAGCCCAGTCACGGGATGACTCCCCATGACTGCCCGCACAACCCGGCCAAGAGCGATTGCGATGGACCGAGGATCGGCGCACACGCTCCCTTCGGAGGTGGTGAGAATAATATCGCCGCCGGATCCAAATCGGCGGTACTCCGCAACGGTGCTTTCGGCGGCGAGAACAGGGGAGCGAGACGCCATCTCGGCGTCGACAATGATCTGTCGTACGTTACCGGTCCTCATCAGTCTTGAGCATTGCTCGCGGCTCTGTGGATTGACACTACCGATGACAAAGAGATTGAGAGACCCTGTGGCCGTGGGCCGCGCGATTTCATCAGCCCGGCCCACATAATTCGCCAGTGCAATCGCCAGGCCCGGAGATCCACACCAAAGGATGGACTTTGGATCGGCCGCCGACTTCACCAGCAGGGCCAGGTCTTGTTGCACAGTCGCATCGGCGATCAGCAACTTTCTGCCATCAGCGACAAGTTCGCCGCACTTCAACGCCCGCACTTCCGCAAGCGTGAGAAAACGCACTTCCGCCTCCGGGATGCCCCGAAACAGAGCGCGAAGATGAGAGTCCGTTATGGGATGTAGCGGGTCCTTGGCAAATTCGGTTTCCTCCAACGGCACTCCGCGAAGAAGCTGCCGCCCGCGTTCGGTGGTTCGTCCACCGGCGGGGAAAGCCGGAGCGACGATTGCAATTTCCCGACCGGAAGCTGCGAGCGCGGCTGTTATCTCCGCTCCAACGTGGCCGCGAATGGTGGAATCGACGGTATTGTAAAGGATATCCGCGGACGCGAGGCTTCTCGCCGCCTTCCTCGCCCGATCGGCAGCGTCTTCAACCGATGCGGTGCGGCTTGCCTTGTTCACCGATATGATCGACACATTTTCCGCCGACGGCTGCCGGTAGTCGGTTAAAACCAGGCACCTGTGCCCCATGCTCACGAATGGTCCAGCACCATCCGTCGCACTCGTCAGATCATCTGCTAGGATTCCTACCTTCAAAGGTCGCGGTCCTGTCGGCTTTCCATGTAATGACGAGGATATTAGCGCTATTGCTTTTGGCGGAAAAACGATCAATTCTGACGGAATTCAGTCACTTTAGCTCACAGATATGGCCGCACGATTTCCTTCTTTATCCGCGCTCAGAGCCTTTGAATCCGCCGCACGTCATTTGAATTTCGGGCGTGCCGGCGATGAATTGTTCGTTACGCATAGCGCCGTCAGCAAGCAAATACGCTTGCTTGAGGAAGACTTGGGCGTGGCCCTTTTTGAACGAAGAAACAGGGCTGTTTTCCTCACCGACGCGGGCCGGCGCCTGCTTGCCACGATGAGCGAAGTGTTCCGCCAGATCAGCGATTGCTGCGACGAAATAAAACGTGGCGGTTCGGCACCGCTGGTTATCTCATGTGAACCGACGTTCACGCAGCGCTGGCTGATCCCGCGCCTCCCGCAATTCAATGCACTCCATCCGGACATTGAGGTTCACGTATATGCCGCTGGCGGCCCGGTGAGCTTCGACAGAAGTCACATCGATTTGGCGCTACGCAGGAGCGACTTTGGCTGGTCGCCGGAACTCTTTGTGGAAACAGTTGTCGAAGAACGTGTCGGTCCAGTATGTGCGCCGCGCCTGCTGGCAGCCGGCGCAGATGACATTCTCTCCTTGCCTCGAATTCATTCGGCAACGCGTCGAGATGCATGGGCAAGGTACCTGGCGGATAACCGGATCGGAGATACAAATCCACCCGGTAGCCACATGTTCGAACATTTCTATCTGAGCATCGAGGCTGCCATCGCTGGGTTTGGCGCAGCGATCGGCCCGGAGCCCTTGGTAGCCGACGCTGTTAGAAGCGGGCAACTCGTGGCACCCCACGGATTCTCCAGCAACGGCTATAGTTACATCCTCTTGAGCCGCCTTGCTTTTGATGGCGATGCCAGAAAGCGAGATTTCCTAAAGTGGCTTCGCGCGCAGTTTGGCTCCTGAAGCGAGCGGTTCGACCGGCACCCCCCGCTTCGTCAGATAGTCGAGGGTGTCGGGGTTAGACCAAGATGGCAAGCAATCGATACCAATCGCTCAAATCGCGTTCTCAGATGCTGGGGCCGAGTATGTTTGTTCTGGCATCAATGATGTGGTCGTACATGTTTCGCTCAGCCTCTCTGCTGTCGCGATCCTTGATCGCGTCGAGAATCGCCTGATGGCTGACGATATAGGCCGTCATGCGCTCAGAGGTCAGCGATTGTTCCTTCATTTTTCCCCAGAGGTTTCCCGCCCGCACTGCGTGAATGCCTTCATAAAGGGAGGCAAGAAGGCCGTTTCGCGCAGCTTGGACGATGATGCGATGAAAGACGGCATCCCATTTCTCGAATTCGCCCAGAGATTCCGACGCGCTGCCTCGGGCGATTGATTTCTGCATTTCTTCGACTTCCTGTCTGGTGGCGCGCAAGGCTGCCAACGCTGCGATTTTCGGCTCGATGATCAGCCTCGCCTCAAAGACTTCCGCCGGATAGGTGCGCAATGTGTCTCCCTCACTGATTGCCGGGCGGCGGAGGGCGCTGGAACTTACGCCGCTGCCGGCGATAAAGGTCCCTCTGCCAACATGCCTGATGAGGCGGCCTTCCTTCTCTAGCGAACTGAGCATCCTTCTGAGGGCGGTACGCGGCAGCCCGAGTTTCAGCGCCAAGTCACGCTCAGGAGGCAGTCGATCCCCTGGCTCCAAACCTTCCGCTTCAATGAAATCCTTCAGCACCACGCTCATGTGCCCTCCGATAAATATTTCGCGAAACCAATTTGATCTATATTGACACCAATGGCAAGACCAATCTTATATTAATCGCAGAACCAACGTAGATTGGTAGCGAAAGACGCTGAAGCCCAGGGAACCAGTTGTGCACCGCTCGAGAGGTATGAGCGGCACGCGTGGGCCGCGACAAGAACCTCATCAAGAAGCTGCGTAACAAGGAGATATATCGATGGCCGTTACGACTGAAGCTGTTACAGCAGACGACGCAGCGCTTTCGGTTCGTGCTCTGACAGTCGACCTGCCGAAGGGCATGGAAAGGGCTCATGCCGTCGAAAACGTCTCGTTCGACCTGAAGCGTGGTCAGATCCTTTGTATCATTGGGGAGTCTGGATCGGGCAAGTCGGTAACGGCGAACACGATCATGGGACTCTTGCCGAAGATCATTCCAGTCTCTTCCGGCGCGATCAATCTCGATGGAGCCGCCATAGTCGGCGCGCCGGCAAAAAAACTGCGCCAGCTGCGCGGCCGCGTCGTGTCCATGATCTTTCAGGATCCGCTTTCGGCGCTCAACCCGCTGATGACGGTGGGGGAGCAGGTTACTGAAGTGATGGCAGCCCATGGAGTGGGCACCAAGGCCTCGCGCCGAGACCGCGCGCTCGAATTGCTGACCGAAGTCGGTCTGCCCGATCCGGAACTGATGTACCACCAGTATCCTTTCAGGCTTTCCGGTGGTCAGCGCCAGCGCGTCATGATCGCGATGGCGCTCGCCCTTGAGCCGACCGTTCTGATCGCAGACGAACCGACGACAGCCCTTGACGTAACCACGCAGGCGCAGATCCTTAAGCTCATTCGTGACATTCAGCGCCGCAAGGACATGAGCGTCATGTTCATCACCCACGACTTCGGCGTCGTGGCTGAAATTGCCGACAGCGTCGTGGTTATGGAGAAGGGGCGGATCGTCGAACAGGGCACCGCCGATCAGGTTCTCAATTCCCCCAGCCACCCCTACACCCAGCGGCTGATCGCCGCCGTTCCGCACCTCACGGGCGAAGACAGAAAGCTTGAGTCGCGCACCAGCGACGAGACGATTCTGGCGGTCAACGGTTTGTGCAAGACCTATCGCAGCGGCAGCGCGCTGTTCGGCAGCCAGCGTATCGTGCCTGCGGTGCAGGAGGCCTCATTCACCTTGGCTGCAGGCCGCACCCTTGGCATTGTCGGTGAGAGCGGCTCCGGAAAATCGTCGTTGGGACGGCTCCTGATCAAGCTTCAGGACAGCGACAGCGGTCAGATCCTGTTTGAGGGCAGGGACATCGTCAAGCTCACGGAATCCGAGTTCCGGCCGCTGCGCCCTCGAATTCAGATGATCTTTCAAGACCCCTTTGCCTCGCTCAATCCGCGCTCCACTATCGGTCAGATACTGACCGTCGGGCCTGTCGCACATGGTATGCCCTACGCACAGGCGCGCGAAGAGGCCCGCGCTTTGCTTTCCCACGTCGGTCTCGATGCTGGCGCCTTCGGCCGCTACCCGCACGAATTCTCGGGTGGTCAGCGCCAGCGCATCGGCATCGCCCGGGCGCTGATGTTCAAGCCTAAGCTGCTGATTGCCGACGAAGCTGTCTCCGCACTTGACGTGTCGATCCAGGCCCAGATCCTCAAGCTGCTTGACCAGATCCAGCGCGAGACGGGCGTATCAATGGTCTTCATTACCCATGATCTTCGTGTCGCCAGCCAGATCTGCGATGAAATTGCAGTGATGCAAAAGGGCCGGGTCGTCGAGCGCGGCCCCCCGTCACAGATCTTCCTGAAACCGCAATCCGACTACACGCGTGAACTTGTGGCTGCAATCCCGGGAGAACGACGGAGAGACGCTTGAGAAAGTTCAATTAGCTCCTGGCAGTAGCTTCCTAATGAGCAAAAGAGAGGGAATAAAAATGACAAAAGATCCGACGACCAAAACGAACTATTCTCGGCGCGACACACTGCGCCTGATGGCGGCAGGCGGCATTGCGTGCTTTGCCGCTCCCAACCTGATCGGCAAGCCAGACATTGCCCGGGCCGCCGACAAGAAACCCGCGGGTCGCGTCGTGGTCGGGCTGTCGCAGGAACCCACCGTTTTCAATCCGCTGATGGCACATATCGAAGTGGACGATGCGGTACACTTCTCGCTCTTCGACGCCCTTTTCCGCATGGATCCCGACGGCGAGGTCCAGCCCAATCTTGCGGCAGAAGTGCCCACGCAGAAGAACGGCGGCATCTCCGAGGATGGCCTGAATTGGCGCGTCCGTCTGCGTGACGATGTTCGCTGGCATGATGGCAAGCCCTTTACGGCCGAGGATGTGAAGTTCACCCTTGAACTGATCACAAATCCGAAGTTCCGCGCCTGGCGCACAGGCGGCCATTCGCTTGTGCGTGATATCAAGGTGGTCTCCCCAACGGAAATCACCTGGCGCATGGAGCAGGTTTTCGCTCCTTACCTGTCGTTTCTCACCGAAACCTTCATCGTGCCAAAACATCTTCTCGAGAAGGAAGCTGATCCAAATGCAGCAGCCTTCAATCAGGCGCCCGTTGGCACCGGCGCCTTCAAGTGGAGCCAGCGTGTCGCCGGCGACCATCTCGAACTGGCGGCCAACCCGGATTATTTTGGAGATGGCCCATATGTCGAACAGGTCGTCTTCAAGTACATTCCTGACCAGACGGTGCTCTACACCCAGTTCAAGAGCGGTGACATCGACCTCACAGATCAAGCCTACCTCACGGCCGACCACTACGAGGAAGCCAGCAAACTGCCGGGCCGCGTGGTGAGCCTGGTGCCCGGCTCCTCCGTCGAGTCGTTCTATCTCAATCTCGAGCGGCCGCAGTTCAAGGAACTGGCCGTGCGCCAGGCACTCTATGCCGCAATGGACAGAAAGGCGATCATCGACGCGCTCTATTTTGGCGTGGTCACAACGACCGAAACCTTCATGCCAAAGAAGTCGTACTACTTCAATCCGAACCTTCCGGCGCAGGAGTTCAATCTCGACGCCGCACGTAAGCTCCTCGACGACGCCGGCTGGGTACCGGGGTCGGACGGAATACGTGAGAAGAATGGGGTAAGGCTGGCGTTCAACAACTCGACGACATCAGGCAACAATCTCCGCGAGCAGGTGCAGCAGTTCCTGCAGCAGACATTCGCGGAAATTGGCGTCCAGATGACCATCTCGAATTTGCCGGCTGCCGTCATGTTTGGCGAATTCTGGCTAAAGTCACAGTTCGACACGGCAATCTCGGGCGTCACGCATCTGATTGCCGCGGACCCCGACGCCACCAACCGTCTTGCGAGCAGCGCGATTGCCGCGAAGGGTGGAAAGGGATCGAACGTCGGCCAGTATTCCAATCCAGAGGTGGATGCGCTGCTCAAGAAGGGTGCTCAAACGTTCGATCGGGAAGCGCGTCGCGAAATCTATTTCCGTATTCAGGAAATCGTGCGTCAGGACCTTCCTTTTCTTCCCCTGTTTGCCGCCACCTATGTGGTTGGCACAAAGGAAGGCCTTGAAGGCTGGGAACCGAATACAAACACGCGCACGGCATCGTGGCATGCCGCCGGCTGGCACTGGAAGAGCTGAGTAAACCTCACGTCGCCGCCGCGCGCCGCGGCGGCGACCTCTATTGGCGCTATCACAGGGAGAGCTGAATGCGTAGCTTCCTACTTAACCGCTTCGCTCAGAGCCTAGTACTGCTTCTGATCGTTTCCGTCATTGGCTTCGCGGTGCTCAACCTCATTCCCGGCGGGCCTCTGGCACAATTTGGGCTCGATGCGAGTATGACGCAGGATGACTTGAACCGGCTTACGGAGCAGTTGGGCCTGAACCGCCCTCTGTGGATCCAGTATCTGGATTGGGCCTGGCGCCTTCTAAGAGGAGACTGGGGCCACTCCTTCCGCGACGGGGCGCCAGTTCTCGAGGTGATTGGACGGCACCTCATGGCAACGCTGTTGCTGATGGGATCGTCCACGGTTATCGCGATCGCTATCGGCACGTGGATCGGTGTCCGCGGCGCCACAAAGCGTTATTCGATTTTCGACTACATGGCGACGGTCGGTGCGATGGTGGCCCTTTCGATCCCGACTTTCTGGTTCGGCCTCATCGGCATTTACGTATTCTCGCTCAAACTCGGCTGGCTGCCAGCAGGCAACATGTACACGATCGGCGACGAGTCCGTTCTGAACTATCTCCACCATCTTATTCTGCCCAGCATCGTGCTCGCGCTCGTGCATGTCGCCATCTGGAGCCGCTACATGCGAACGGCTACTCTCGACGTTATCAATCAGGAATTCATCAAGACAGCCCGCGCCAAAGGACTAAGTGAGCGCCGCATCCTGATGAAACATGTGATCGGCAATGCACTCCTACCGATGATCACGCTCCTTGGGATGCAGCTTCCCAGTATCCTAACGGGTGCTTTGGTCACCGAGACGGTATTTACCTGGCCGGGCATGGGGCGCCTGTTTCTCGACAGCCTCGGCTACAGTGACTACCCGGTAGTGATGGGATTGCTTATGTTCTCGGCGATCCTTGTCGTGGTGAGCAACCTCGCCGCCGACATCGTTGTCGCCATCATAGATCCCCGCATCCGTCTGAGTTAAGCGCCATGAACGCTCATCAGGAGTCAGCCATCATGACTGCCATTGCTGCAAATTCGACCCGGGAGCGCTGGTGGAACAGCCGAACTGCGCACCGTTTCATGAACCACCATCTGGCCCTCATCGGCATAGTGATGATCGCTCTCCTGACGCTGGCTTGCGTCTTGGGACCCCATTTGTTGCCGTACGATTCACTCTATATTGATCTGCGCGCCCGCTTCGCGCCGCCGCTGACCGGCCGACATTATCTGGGCACCGACCCGCTGGGACGAGACCTGGCGGCGCGGTTGTTCATGGCGGGCCGTATTTCGCTCCTGGTCGGTTTCTCGGCGATGCTGTTGTCGACACTGATCGGAACCCTTGTCGGCGTGGTGGCGGGATATCGGGGTGGCCTCGTCGGCACGGTGCTGATGCGTGCCGTGGATGGCTTCCTTTCCTTCCCGTCCATCTTCCTAGTGCTTGCTCTTGCCGCTGCACTGAAGCCAAGCCCGATCATGATAACCGTCGTCATTGCTGCGACGAGCTGGATGGAAGTTGCCCGCATTGTCGAGGCGGAGGTCCGCTCGCTACGCGAGCGTGAATTCGTGCTTGCCGGCCGCATGCTGGGACTGAGCGCAACGCATATCATGTTCCGCGAGATCCTTCCCAATGCCATGGGTCCGATCATCGTGGCGGCCACCCTGACTGTCGCCCGGGCGATCCTGATGGAAGCCTATATCAGCTTCCTCGGCTATGGAATTCAGCCGCCGCTGCCCAGTTGGGGCAATATGCTGAACGGCGCACAGCAATATCTTGGGACGGCGCCATGGCTGGCGATCATTCCCGGCGCGGCCATAACGATCGCTGTAACAAGCTTCAACTTCATCGGCGACGGGTTGCGCGATGCGCTTGATGTTCGCGGTGATCACAGTTGAGAAGCAGCATGTCGGCTGCCACCAAAAGAGACATCCGCCACTGACGCGCACGTGATGTCGGCGGATCAGAGGAGGGGCCATCGCCGCCCCAGGCATCTGGAATGTTCCGTATTTCGTGACGACTGATTGTTGAGCTTTATCGTTCCTGTCGGCGATGACTGGAACACGATGCCAAAGGAATAGTGACTATGCCGGTCCAGGTTCAAAAAGTAAGTGATAGTGCCTCTTTTCCAACCGAGGTCGACGTCGTCGTTATCGGGGCAGGGATCGTGGGTACCTGCACGGCCTATGAGCTCACCCGGAAAGGTGTATCAGTCGCCCTGCTCGAAAAAGGCATCGTCGGTGGCGAGCAGTCGAGCCGCAACTGGGGATGGGTTCGCCAGCAGAACCGCGACCTGTATGAACTTGCGCTAGCCATGTACAGTCTGCGGCGCTGGGAGGAATTGGGCGCGGAAATAGGCCGTGATCTTGGCTTTCGTCGAACCGGGATACTTTACTGCACCAAAAACGAAGCCGATGTCGCTCGTTGGGAAAAGTGGGGCCAGGCTGCACGCGGTCAAGGATTTCATAGCCAGATCCTCAGTGCTTCCGAAGCAAATGAGCGGGCTTCGGGCGGCACGTCCTCCTGGGTTGGAGGCGTGTGGTCTCCGACGGATGGGCGAGCCGAGCCCAGTCTTGCTGTCCCTGCCATCGCCGAGGCCGCGAAGGAAAAGGGCGTGTCGCTCCATCAAAACTGCGCCGTTCGGGGCCTCGACATTGTCAACGGCCGGGTGGCAGGCGTGTGGACAGAGCGAGGGCTCGTGAAAGCCAGTACTGTTGTTTGCGCTGGCGGAGCATGGGCTTCCCGCTTTTCTCATCGATATGGCATAGAGCTACCCGTCGCAAACATCGCCGGGACCGCAATTAAGACGACCCGGGCGCCCGAAATCATTCAAGCAGGATGTCTTTCGGCTTCAAACTTCGTGTTGCGACGTCGGACAGACGGCGCCTACACGATTGCCGTCCCGGGACGTGGTACGCTCGACATCACGCCGCGAGGGATGCGATACGCGTTCAAATTCTATCAGATGTACCGCAGCAAGATCGGCAAAAAGCTGAAGTACCGTCTGAACAGCAGCTTCTGGAATGGGCCTGATGCTCTCAGCAGCTGGGAGAACGATGAAATCTCGCCATTCGAAAAAAACCGCATTCTGGATCCTGCGCCCGACCGGGAGCTCGTGAAGCTCGCATTGAGGAACCTTGAAAGCGAATACCCAGCGCTCAAGGGAATCGGGGTCGAGCGCGCCTGGGGAGGGCTCATCGATACATCGCCGGATCTCGTTCCCGTGATTTCAAGAGTGGAACGATTGCCCGGCTACGTGATTGCCGCGGGGTTCAGCGGACACGGCTTTGCTATCGGGCCCGGGGCAGGTCGTCTGGTCAGCGAAATCGTGATGAACGAGACCCCGATCACGGACATCTCGCCCTACAGGCTGAGCCGGTTCCTTGATGGTTCCGCAATCAGGCGACCGGAAATGATGTAGCAGTCAAAGTTGGTTGCAGTCCAAGGTCCTGCTGTCAGTGTGCCCGCAGACGGGCCCAAGCGGACAATGGAATTCAGACAGAACGGGCTTGAGGATTCGCGTCGACCGCACGGAATCAACTTGCCCGAGCCAATATCAAGGAGCTTAAACCGTGGCTATCGAAGCTTATGCCGTTCCTCGCGCCATTCGGGCGGGCGCCTTCATCGACCGCGAAAGATATGAAAAATGGTACGAGGAGAGCGTCGAGAACCCGGATAAGTTCTGGGGCAAACACGGCAAGCGGATCGACTGGTTCAAGCCCTATACCAAGGTCAAGAACACCTCCTTTACCGGCAAGGTCTCGATCAAGTGGTTCGAGGACGGCCAGACCAACGTCTCCTACAATTGCATCGACCGCC
>NZ_LYPL01000131.1 GCF_001662075.1 Rhizobium bangladeshense | reverse complement strand
TCGGCAAAGCGCAACTTTGTTTGAGAAGCTGGCAGGCGTTAGCCTGTTTTGTCTTTGAACACGTCAAAGGCTCAAACCGGACAAACACTTACGTGTTTGCCGGGCCCGTCGCAAAGGCTGACGCCTTCGCTCTGTCAGGACGAACACTAGCGTGTTCGCCTTGTGATGAGCATGGTCAATGAGAACGATCAAGCCGATCGAGCTATTAGTACCGGTAAGCTTCATGCGTTGCCGCACTTCCACACCCGGCCTATCAACGT
>NZ_LYPL01000130.1 GCF_001662075.1 Rhizobium bangladeshense | reverse complement strand
CGGGGCCGAAGAGCTGGTGGGGGAGGGCATAGGCGTTGGTATCGTCCTCCAGCCAGACCGGCACGTGGACGCGGGCGGCCACCAGCGAGGCGAGCGGAACATTGTCCCATTGGAAGCGGTGGCTGCGCACGCAGGCCGTCTGCTCGTGGTTGATGACGCCGGGCATGGAGATGCCGATGCCGGCGAGCTTGGCCTTCGGCCGGCCGGCGAGCGTCACCAGGTCGGGCACGGTGCCCGCCAGGAGATCCGCGACATAATGGGGATCGTGGCCCTCCAGGCCGACGCGCATGGCGGCGACGGGATTGGTGGCGAGATCGGTCGCCACGCATTCCACCGAATCCACCATCAGCTTGCAGCCGAGCGCGAGCGAGTGCTCGTAATTGATCTCGACGGGGATCGGCCGGCGGCCGGCCGGACCGGGTACCGCCTTGCCC
>NZ_LYPL01000129.1 GCF_001662075.1 Rhizobium bangladeshense | reverse complement strand
TCTCCTGGCATTCTTACATTGTTAATGTGGTTGTCAGCGTATGCTCTCTCGTATGTGTTTGCCGCACAGTTCGTGGGGGTATCACTCAGTTACGACGAGGCGCTCGTCGTATTGTTCGCAGGCGCTCTCGGGCTGATGCTTCCTGCTGCACCCTCTGGCATCGGAACCTTTCATGCTTCAGTAGTGTCTGCATTCCTTCTCTTGGGGCGATCCTCCGCTGAAGGTTTTCTCGTAGCGACATCTATCCATCTCTTATTTTTTGCAGCTTATGTTCTGCCGGCAGCGATCCTCTACGGCCGGTGGCGCCTGGCCCGCGTCTTGCCAAGTTAGAACCGATGAGAAAATATTTCTATTCCCTGCTCCGAAAATACTTGGAGCTTTTTATACTTCCTCAAAATTCCGTCGTAGAGATCGACCCTGCCTCGTCACTCTTGGTAGGTACG
>NZ_LYPL01000128.1 GCF_001662075.1 Rhizobium bangladeshense | reverse complement strand
CAATGTCGGCATTCGCTTCATCGGCATTCCGATGGAGTTCTATTATCAGCGCATGAATGAGCTGCTGATCCTGGTTCTCGGCATCGGCGCCGTCGTCATGCTCATCGTCGGTGTTCTCGCCTTCTATGCGATCCGGCTCTCGGTTAAGCCTTTGCAGGCGCTGACCGCCAGCGTCCACGCGATCTCCTCGGGCAATCTCGATGGGGCGATCCCCTGTCTCGAGAAGAGGAACGAGTTCGGCGAGATCGGCCGCGCCCTCTCTCTTTTCCGCGACAGCGCCCTTGCACGGCGTGACCTGGAAACCGAGGCGGCCGAACAGCGCGCACTCAGCGATGCCGAGCGCGCCAGGAACGATGCCGACCAGCGTTCGCTCGACGGCCAGATCGACTTTGCCGTCAACCAGCTTGCCGCCGGCCTCGGCCGCCTATCCCAGGGCGCCGTCTCGC
>NZ_LYPL01000127.1 GCF_001662075.1 Rhizobium bangladeshense | reverse complement strand
GCGATGACGAAGACCACGACCGAGATGCCGGCGATCGCGAGCGTGGTGATGAACTGCTCCGAGGTTGCTGTCGGTGCCTCGGCGAGGCCCAGCAGGATGTCGGAGCCGATCTTAGCGATCATGACCAGCGCCATCAGCTTCATGCCAACCGAGAAGGCATAGACCAGATATTTGATGGCAAAGTCCTTGGTGTAGGATGTGCCACCCAATCCGAGCATGATCATGCCGGCGAGCAGGCCGACATACATCTCGACCATGACCGAGACGAAGATGGCGGCAACGAGCGAGAAGCAGACGACGACCACGACCATGGCGAAGACGGCGGCGATCGCCAGGGCGTTGTCTTCCCAGAGTCCAAACTTCGCCTGCTCGGACATCTTAGTCGCGACACGGATGCCGGCATCGAATATGTTGGCCGGGGAGGCCGACCCGCCGCCGGCGCCGATTT
>NZ_LYPL01000126.1 GCF_001662075.1 Rhizobium bangladeshense | reverse complement strand
GGCGAGTATCCGGAGGAGACGGAAAGCTTCCGATACGAGCCCCGTGACAGCGACCTGAAGCTGATGCCTGATCTGTCGACGCTATCGGTCGTGCCCTGGGAAAGCGACCCGACGGCCCAGGTGATCTGCGACATCGTCGATTCGGATGGCGGGGAAGTGCCTTATACGCCCCGCAACGTGCTGAAGCGGATCATGAGCCTCTATCATGATCGCGGCTGGAAGCCGATCGTTGCGCCGGAGATCGAGTTCTACCTGGTCGCCAAGAATGACGACCCCGACTATCCGCTGCACCCGCCCAAAGGCCGCTCCGGCCGCTCGATCCTCGGGGGCCAGGGCTACTCGATCGCCGGCATCAACGAATTCGACGAGCTGATCGACGACATCTATCATTTCTCCGAGAAGCAGGGGCTGGAGATCGATACGCTGATC
>NZ_LYPL01000125.1 GCF_001662075.1 Rhizobium bangladeshense | reverse complement strand
ACGCCCGGGGCCGGGCCGATCGCCTGGACCACCGCCTGCGGCAGCCGCTCCATCACCGACAGCATCTTCGAAACCGAAGCTGCATTGGCGGCGAGCGCCGTCGAGATTACCTCCCTGTCATAGCCGAGCTCCTCCAGCCGCCGGGCAAAAAACGCCCGCTCAATGAAGGTGAGGTCAGCGCGGGCCGAATTTTCCTGGCCCTGGGCGATGACATGCATCCGGTCGTCGATCGCCTTGACGACGGCGCGGACATTGCGGCCGAGTTCGCGGGCGGCGCGTAGGCGCCGGTGGCCGAAGACCACCTGATAGCGTCCGTCGATCTTCCCATGGGGACGCACCAGGATGGGCGTGTCCTGTCCACGCGCGCGGATCGCCTCAACCAGCGCGCGGACCGCCTCGTCATCCTCCGACAGCCGGTCCTTGACGAAGGAGGCCTCGCCGACCTCGGGGTCGAGATCGACTACCGCCTCGCCCTCGAGGAACTTTTCCC
>NZ_LYPL01000124.1 GCF_001662075.1 Rhizobium bangladeshense | reverse complement strand
GTGGTGACCGCAGCCGTTGCTGCCATTCCGACCTGTTCCGCCTGCTATGGAACCGCGACCTGTCCACGGATCAACGTCAAGATTTCCCTCATGGTCGACCCGGGGAGAGGTCGCCCGGATGCGCAACGTGTTGAGAAGGTCTTGCAACCGATTCCTTATCTCATCGCGCGAGTCGCCAGAGTTTGGAGCCATGGAATGGATCAAGTCGATCAGCCACTCAGGACGGTTCTCCAGCACTTGTAAGGCAAAGTCCTTCGCCTCCACCTGCTCCTGTTCACCGTCAGCGTACCGAAGGAACTGACGGTAGCCCTCCGGAAGAACGGGGTAGTCATCAGAGAGCTCGATGTGGACTGAGATGTGCCGGGCGCCGAAAGGGATGCCGAAGGTGGGAGCTTCAATGGTCCACGAGCGACCTGTGAGCACACTGTACATCTCCCCTTTGAAAACGATTGCGCAGGTGCTGAGGTTTGACGCGATAGAGCTGCTTACCGA
>NZ_LYPL01000123.1 GCF_001662075.1 Rhizobium bangladeshense | reverse complement strand
CCGGCCGATGCACGATTTCCGGCGATTGCCTGATCTTGGCCTTCGTCGTTTCACGCCGGAACTTACGCTTGAAATCCGTGTGGCACACCAGCGCCGTGAACTGGCCCTCGAACTTTTCCAGGATGCGGACGAGGAGCCAGGCGTCTTCAACCTCACACCCAGCATCAAGGATAACCCGGAGACCGTCGGAGCTTTCATCCGGAAAGCCTTGAAAGTGGACTATATGCTTCAGTCTCACTGGCGTGACCCCAGGGTGGCATTCGTTGCATGGCGGTCGAAGATCGAGGATGCGGGCGCACTCGTATTCCAGGCGTCACGGATCGAAAGCGACGAAGCATCGGGGTTTGCCATCTGGGCAGATGCGTTGCCGGTCATGGTCGTAAACCGGAAGGATGCTTATCCACGCCGGGTCTTTTCACTCTTGCATGAGATTGCTCATCTGATGCTGCGGCACAGTGGCGTTTCGGACCCGGAGGCGGACGGTCCGCGTCCGCA
>NZ_LYPL01000122.1 GCF_001662075.1 Rhizobium bangladeshense | reverse complement strand
TGCAGCACGTCCACCACGGCCTGCGAGGGCACCATGACGCTGATCGCCACCGAAACCTCCGCCTCGAGCCCTTCCTTCAGGCTCTTCACGCGCGCCCGCATGACCTGCAGGTCGCCGAGAATTCGTCCCGCATCCTCCAGCATCGCCTTGCCCGCTTCCGTCAGCTTCGGCTGGCGCGCCCCGGAGCGCTCGAAAAGCGGCATCTCAAGCTGCGCCTCGAGATTGGCGATCGTGTAGCTGACGACCGACTGCGCGCGATTCAGTGCTCGCGACGCGGCTGAGAAGCTGCCGGTCTCGGCAACGGTCAGAAACACCTGCAACTGGTCCAGGGTCGGGTTCGGAAGCATATCCATCCATTCCATCGATAGTTTCGATCGACATTATCACCGTTTTTTCGATAGCAGGCCAGACTTATTTTCCTTCTCGACACCGCGGCTCACCTCCCAGCAACGGGCCGTCACACCCAATTCGAAAGGAAATGCACCATGTCGTCCATC
>NZ_LYPL01000011.1 GCF_001662075.1 Rhizobium bangladeshense | reverse complement strand
AGACGCTATTCTCATGGCGCACGGTGTTGCTCCTCTTTCGTGTCCGGGATTGTCGCCAAACATCCGAATACGAGTAGAATCAACACCGTGCGCCATGTCCACCAAATTTAAACCGGACAGCAGTGGCCTTGAGCCTGGAATCCACGGCCGCAGCCGATCGAGCCGGGCAGTTGTGCAGTGGTTTGGACCTTTGAAAGACCCCTCCCACAAAAGGGGCTTATCCGCGGCAGCGCTCCGGCCCAAAGCAACGCAGCTTCATACAGCAGCGACGGACTTAAAATGCGGGGTGCAACACGGTAGCCCCTCCCCTTGTGGGAGGGGTTTTGGCGTTACTCCCCGCCCTGAACGCCTGAGACTACAATATCCTGGTCGATCACCGAGAGCGCGCGGTTGAGGTGGCCTTCGAAGACCAGGATGGGTTCGTCGGGGACGATGCGGATTTCCGGCATGCCTTCCATGCGCACGATGTGCGACTGGCCGAGGCCCTCTTCGATGCCCTGGCGCAGCAGGTCGTAATAGCGGGTGCCGGGGCCGGTGATGGCGATGGGCATGCGTTCGGTAAGGCTGAGCATCCGCGACAGGCCGTTGCCGAGGGCAAGCCCCGCCTGGCGGAAGGCGAAGGCGGAGGTGCGGTGGCCCTGGCGGGCCTTGGCGGCGATCTTGTCGAGTTCGGCGACGGGGACGAATTTGGCGGGGATCGCATCGAGCGGCACTTCGAAGGCGCTGCGCAGGATGGCGTAGAAGCCGGCATAGGCTTCGATGCAGCCGCGCGTGCCGCAACGACAGAGGCCGCCACCCGCCATGTGCAGCATGTGGCCGAAGTTCGGGGCCGAAATTTCCTGCCCGGTCTGCCCTCCCCGCCGGACGATGCCGAGGCCGATGCTGTGGCCGAGGGAAAGGGCGGCGAGCGAGCGGAAATCGGCGCCCTTGACGATCTCCTCACGCGCGCCGAGCGCTGCGGCGACCAGCAGGGTCTCGTTGTCGAGGATGACCTTCGCCTGCCAATCCGGCCGCAGCGCCGATTCGAAATCGATCTGGTCGCTGCCGAAGATCGGCGACCAGACGAGCACCGGCTCGGTTGAATCGACCAGGCCCTTGCTGCTGATCGAGATCAGCAGGACTTTTTCCTGGGAAATGCGGGAGCGATCGAGAATGCGTGAAAGGCCGGCGCGCACGCCATCCACGAAGCGGCCGGCCCCTGAGGGATCATGCGAGCGCTCCTCGCTGAAGCGGTCGATCAGCTTGCCGGAATAATCCACCAGCGAATATTGCACCGCATCCGAGGAGATGATGACGACGATGAGATAGCCGCAATCACGCCGCTGCCGAAGCAGCACGCGCGGCCGGCCACGGCCGCTTGCCGCCTGCTGCTCGGATTTTTCGATGATCTGGGCGCGTTCCAGATCGGCCGTGATCGCCGAAATGGTGGCTGAGGACAGGCCGGTGAAATCGGATATTTCGGTATGGGCGAGCGCGCCGTGGCGACGCAACACGGACAGCACGAGCACGCTGTTTCTCTGCCGGACCAGCTCCGTGCTCGACTTGGTCAGCATGAATGCCGCCCTCTCCTCCTGCTTGCCCTACCCTAAAGCGCGTCGCGATCTTTCAGATTCGCTCGTTGCGCTTTAGCTCCTTGTTTTCACGCATGTCGTTGCCGCAAACCGCTGCACACTTTTGCGCGGCATGCTTTAGTTTCCACTGCATCTCCGGCCGCCCTTCCGCAAGGGGTTGAAGCCGATAGTCCAGTGTTGACAGTTGAAAAAATCTCTGACATCAAATTTCTCGACTGTCGAGAAAATAATCCGAATTTTCCTCGGCAGCTTTTCGCGGTGGCCGGAGGAAGCATGGGCTGGGCCGGTCGCAACTCACTCGGGAGGACATTATGAAGTCTATTTTGGAATTGATGGCGGGCGCGGCCATTCTCGTTTCCGTGCACACCGCCGCCATGGCTGCCGATCTCGTCGTCGGCGTTTCCTGGTCGAATTTCCAGGAAGAGCGCTGGAAGACGGACGAAGCCGCGATCAAGAAGGCTCTCGAAGCCAAGGGCGCCAAGTATATTTCCGCTGACGCGCAGTCATCGGCCGCCAAGCAGCTGACCGACGTCGAATCTCTGATTTCGCAGGGCGCCAACGCGCTGATCATCCTCGCCCAGGATTCCGACGCCATCGGCCCGGCCATCGAAAAGGCCGCCGCCGAAGGCATCCCGGTTGTCGGCTACGACCGCCTGATCGAAAACCCGGCCGCCTTCTATATTACCTTCGACAACAAGGAAGTCGGCCGCCTGCAGGCCGAAGGCGTCTTCAAGGCCAAGCCCGAAGGCAACTACGTCTTCATCAAGGGGTCGTCCTCCGACCCGAATGCCGACTTCCTGTTCTCGGGCCAGCAGGAAGTGCTGAAAGCCGCAATCGACGCAGGCAAGATCAAGAATGTCGGCGAGGCCTATACGGACGGCTGGCTGCCGGAGAACGCCCAGCGCAACATGGAGCAGTTCCTGACCGCCAACAACAACAAGGTTGACGCCGTCGTCGCCTCCAACGACGGCACGGCCGGCGGCGCGATTGCAGCGCTCGACGCCCAGGGCCTCGCCGGCTCCGTTCCGGTTTCCGGCCAGGACGGCGACAAGGCGGCGCTGAACCGCATCGCTCTCGGCACGCAGACGGTTTCCGTCTGGAAGGACAGCCGCGAACTCGGCAAGCGCGCAGCCGAAATCGCTCTCGACCTCGCCGGCGGCAAGGACATGAGCAAGATCGACGGCGCACAGGCCTTCAAGGGCGGCCCGAAGGGTGTGGAAATGCAGTCGGTCTTCCTGAAGCCGCTCGCCATCACCAAGGACAATCTGAACGTCGTCATCGACGCCGGCTGGATCTCCAAGGCTGAAGCCTGCCAGGGCGTGAAGGCCGACACGGTCGCCGCCTGCAAGTAAGCAAGCTCGAAACTGAACTGCCGGCGCCGCAGCGGAAGACCGTTGCGGCGCCGGATGCGGATGCGAACTCCAAGGATGCAGTTCCTCCGCCCCGCCGCGCCATCGCGGACTTGCATTCCCTGCCGGAAGGGTGTCGCGACGCCACGCCACGGTTTCCGGAAGCATCACGATGGTCAGTTGAAGAACGGACGATGACGCCGCCGACAGTTTCGGGCACGCCGGCGCACCCGTCCAAACACAATGGGGGAACGGCAAACCCATGGCCGAAATGGTAAAATCCACCACATCAAGCGGACCGCGAACGGCGGAAGCCAATCCGGTGACCCGCTTCTTCCGCGCGACCGAGATCGATACACGCCTGCTCGGCATGATCGGCGCGCTCATCATAATTTGGATCGGTTTCCACATCATCACCGGCGGTCTGTTCCTGACCCCGCGCAATCTCTGGAACCTGTCGGTCCAGACGACCGACATCGCGATCATGACGACGGGCATGGTGCTGATCATCGTCACCCGCAACATCGACCTTTCTGTGGGATCCGTGCTCGGCCTCTGCGGCATGATCATGGGCGTGACGCAGGCCAAGATCCTGCCTGAGTATATCGGCTTCGACAGCCCCTTCACCTGGGTGATCACGCTGCTGGTCGGCCTGATTGCCGGCGGCCTGATCGGCACCTTCCAAGGCATGATCATCGCCTTTCTTAACGTTCCCTCCTTCATCGTCACCCTCGGCGGCCTGCTGGTCTGGCGCGGCGCGACCTGGCTCGTCACCAGTGGCCAGACGGTTGCTCCAATGGACCAGACTTTCCGCATCATGGGCGGCGGCGCGGAGGGCTCGATCGGCGCCACCTGGAGCTGGATCGTCGGCATCGCCGCCTGCCTCTTCGTCATCGCCAGCATCATCAGCTCGCGCCGGCAGCGCCGCCGCTTCGGCTTTCCGCGCCGGCCGATCTGGGCGGAATATTTCCTCGCGATCCTAAGCTGCGTGCTGATCCTGGGCGCCGTCTCGATCGCCAACAGCTATTATTGGCCGATCAACATCGCCAAGAAATATGCCGAGACCAACAACATCCCCTGGCCCGAAACAGGCCTGGATATTCCCTACGGCATCGCCGTGCCGGTGCTGATCGCGATCGTCGTCGGCATCATCATGACCTTCATCGCCACCCGCCTGCGCTTCGGCCGCTATGTCTTCGCGATCGGCGGCAATCCTGAGGCGGCCGAACTCGCCGGCATCAAGACCCGCTGGGTGACGGTGCGCATCTTCGCGCTGATGGGCGTTTTGGCCGCTATCGCCGCGGCGATTTCCACCGCCCGCCTCAACGCCGCGACCAACTCGCAGGGCACGCTCGACGAGCTCTACACCATCGCCGCCGCCGTGATCGGCGGAACATCGCTGGCGGGCGGCACTGGCACGATCGCCGGCGCCATGCTCGGCGCGCTCGTCATGCAATCGCTGCAATCCGGCATGGTTCTCGCCCATGTCGACACGCCGCTGCAGAGCGTCGTCGTCGGCACCGTCCTCGTCGTGGCGGTCTGGCTCGACACCGTCTATCGCGCCCGTGCCAAGTGAGAGGAGCCTTAACATGACTGAACACCGCACTCCCCTCGTGGAACTGAAAAACATCTCGATCGCCTTCGGCGGCATCCATGCCGTGGACAATGCCTCGGTCGATCTCTACCCCGGCGAAGTCGTCGCTCTGCTCGGCCATAACGGCGCCGGCAAATCGACGCTGATCAAGATTCTCTCCGGCGCCTACAAGCGCGACTCGGGCGAAATCCTGATCAACGGCGAGCCGGCCGACATCCGCAACCCGCGCGATGCCAAGAAATACGGCATCGAGACGATCTACCAGACGCTTGCCGTCGCCGACAATGTCGACGCCGCTGCCAACCTCTATCTCGGCCGCGAGCTGAAGACCCGCTGGGGCACGCTGGACGACGTGGCGATGGAAGCTTCGGCGCGCGAAGTGATGGGGCGGCTCAACCCCAACTTCAAGCGCTTCAAGGAACCGGTGAAGGCGCTTTCCGGCGGCCAGCGGCAATCGGTGGCAATCGCCCGGGCCATCCTCTTCAACGCCCGCATCCTGATCATGGACGAGCCGACGGCTGCCCTTGGTCCGCAGGAGACGGCGCAGGTGGGCGAGCTGATCAAGCAGCTGAAGAAGGAGGGCATCGGCATCTTCCTCATCAGCCACGATATCCACGACGTCTTCGACCTCGCCGACCGCGTCTCGGTGATGAAGAACGGCCAGGTGGTGGGCCACGCCCGCACCGAGGATGTGACCAAGGATGAGGTGCTCGGAATGATCATCCTCGGCAAGGTGCCGCCGAAGGCCATCCCCGGCCCCGGCGCCATGCAGATCTGACCGGCGCAAAGCGCCCTGCCCCAAACAACCCCCGCTCCGCCGCCCGCAAGGCCGGCGGAGTTTTCACATGCGCTTCCCAAGTCGGCGAATAAAAACACCCTGCAAATTGCAAGCATCGGTATTTCTGAGAAATTCGCGATTGAAGCCGGCCGCAAGCTAGGCTAAGAACCACCCATCGGACAGGCGATTCAAACCGCCTTCGGCATGCACCCGTAGCTCAGCTGGATAGAGTGTTGGATTCCGATTCCAAAGGTCACAGGTTCGAATCCTGTCGGGTGCGCCAGCTTTTTGAGGGTCCATTCTGGACACATAGGTTACGGTTTATTCCTGAGACATAGGTAACACCTTTGCGCCGAAAGGGTCGGCAATGGTTCGAGCCTGCATGTCTCGTCATCGAAGTATCCCAGGTCGTAATCCATGAAGCTTGCGAGCCAGATATGGTCTTCGACCTGTTTGATGCCGACGGCCTGACCGGCAAAGACCAGGCTGAGATTGATCTTCTTTCGCTTGTAGCAGATGCGGCCGCATGTTGTGACGGTAACGGTCTGGTCGTGAAACGGATAGTCGAGCTTCGGCAGGCCGCGATAGAATCGTGGTGAGGCGGTGTAGCGCTCTGCCGGGCAGGCCATGTTGAGCGCCTGGTGAGGCCGCTCGGTGTTGAATTCTTCGATGAAGTCGTCGAAGCGGGCCCGCTGCTGCAGGAAATTGGCGCCGGCTGGCTTGGTGGTCTCCAGCTTGAGGGTGAGATGCATGCGTTCGTGGCGGCCGTTCTGCTGCGGATTGCCTGGCTTGATGCGCTCGATGTCGATGCCGAGCCTGAGCCACCAGACCGCCAACCGCGACAGTTGAACAATCCGTTGGGGCTCGCGAAGGGTACGCCATTGTCGGTTCTGATCGCCCTGGCAGGCCGAACTCCTTGAAGACGCTCTCGAACACGGTGAAGGCGTAAGCCTCCTTCGTCGTGTGCAGCGCTTCACAAGCCAGGAGATAGCGGCTAGCAAAATCGGTGATCGTCATGGATAGCAGTAGCGCTTGTCGGCGAGCATGAACTCGCCCTTGTAATCGGCGCACCACAGATCGTTGGCCTGGCGAGGCTGGGAGAGTGGCGTTCCGACAGCCCGGTTGCGTCGTCGCTTGCGGTGCTGGACCAAGCCGTTGCGGTCGAGCACCGCGTGTACGGTCGAGATCGCCGGCGTTTGCACGTCCGGGTAAAGCCGCGCCAATCGTTCTCTGATCTTCGGCGCACCCCAGTTGGGCTTCTCCTGCTTGGCACGCACAATCAGCTTCTCGATTTGGAAAGGAAGCTGATTGGCGTGCCGGTAAGGCCGTCGCGATCGATCCGTCAGTCCTTCCAGTCCGCAGGCATTATAGCGGCTGATGATCTTGTGGCCGGTCTTGCGGGAGATGCCGAACTCGCGGCACAGCTCTTCTCGCCATCCAAGACCCGCGCAACGAATTTGAGACGCTCGTCCATGCGGTTGCACTCCTGCCAAGGCACCTTCGCTCTCCTCGCAAAGGCAAAAAGTGTAACCCATGTCTCCGGTATGAACTGTCACCCTTCTCTCGGGAAGGACACAGATCGCCCAGTATGAGAAGCAGTATGCGGACACTGTAGCCCAGGCGAAGCAGAAGGCGACCGAGGCGGCCCAAACTGCTGCAACCGCATTCTCTGCCGGCGCGATCCTGGCATTTATCGCCCTTGCCGTCGGTGCGGTCGCCGCGTGGGTCGGGGGTGCTGTCGGAAGCACGCACGTCGTCCGCGATGAAGAGGTCTATGTCGCGCCTTAACCTCAGAAGATGGAGGACCCACGGGCGCTAAACTGCTCTCGGGCAGCCACGGGTTGCAGAGCTTCGAGAGAACCGTGTTCTTCCGAAGCCATACGATCACGAATAGATCGTGGCGGCTTTGAGCAGGATGTCGGCCAGCATGTGAGACGCTTTTGAGAGGAGCGATCGGGCGGGATGGGCTCCTCTGGATCACAAACAGATGGTACAATACTTCTCTGACATCGTGGTGACCGCCTCGCATTTTCGAATTACTCCGTCAGCGGCGGATCAGGCGCGGACAATTCAACGCGAGGCCCTTTGACCTATCCCCAACTCAGATCACAAGATCCCGAGATCGAACATGAAACCAGTAGCGGCCTTCCTGGCCTGGTGCTCGCCGCCCTGGGCGTCGTCTATGGAGACATAGGCACCAGTCCGCTTTATGCCTTCAGGGAGGCGCTGCATGCGACGGCCGGGAGCGGATCGCATAGAGAGAACGTGCTCGGTATCCTCTCCCTTATTGTCTGGGCGCTGACGATCGTCGTGACCATCAAATATGTTTCCTTCGTCCTAAAGGCGGACAACCGCGGCGAAGGGGGGACGCTTTCCCTGATGACGCTCGCGAGGGAAAGCCTGTCAAAACGGCCCGCATGGATTCTCGTTTTTGGCGTCGCAGGTGCGTCGCTCTTCCTGGGCGACGCTATTATCACTCCGGCCATATCGGTATTGTCTGCCGTCGAAGGCATCCAGGTGGTCGCGCCTGCACTTTCGGCATGGATCGTCCCAATCACCCTGGCGATCATTGCGGTTCTCTTCTTCGTCCAGCGGTTTGGAACGGGCGGCGTCGCTTCGGTGTTCGGTCCCGTCATGGCGCTTTGGTTCGTGGTGCTGGGCGTGAGCGGGACAGTTCACATTGTCGACGATCTGGGTGTTCTCTGGGCAGTGGATCCTCTCCATGCGCTTCGCTACGCCTCTTCCAACGTCGGCACCACGATCACAGTCCTCGGAGCCGTGTTTCTTGCCGTCACGGGAGCAGAGGCGCTGTACGTCGACCTCGGCCATTTCGGTCGGCGACCGATCGTCACCGCCTGGTTCGTGCTTGTATTTCCGTGCCTGTTGCTCAACTACTTTGGGCAGGGCGCCTTCGTACTGGCAAACCCCGAGATGGCAGCCCATCCTTTCTTCGGGATGCATCCCGACTGGGCGAAGCTTCCGATCGTGTGTCTTGCGACCGCGGCAACCGTTATCGCCAGCCAGGCGGTGATATCGGGCGCATATTCCCTTGTACGCCAGGCGATGCACTTGAACCTGCTCCCGCGCCTCCAGATCCTCCACACTTCGGAAACCCACTCAGGGCAGATCTTCATGCCGCAGGTGAACTCGTTCCTCTTCATCTTCGTGGTCGCACTGGTGCTGCAGTTCCGCAATTCTAGCGGCCTCTCCGCGGCATATGGCATAGCCGTCACCGGCGAGATGCTGATCACATCGGTGCTGCTCTACGTCGTCATGCGGCGCATCTGGAACTGGAAAACGATCATCGCCACCGCGGTGGTGCTGCCGCTTGTGATCATCGACGCCGGTTTCCTTGCTGCCAACCTCGCCAAGTTCGCGGAAGGCGGCTGGGTGCCGGTCGCGGTCGCCTGTACGATGGGGCTGATCATGCAGACGTGGATGTCGGGACGCCGATTGCTTGCAGCCCGCACGAAGATGGACGAGATCCCCTTGGCGTCGATCGTCGACAGGCTGGCCCAGAAACAACCGCCAACCGTCCCAGGTACCGCGATATTCCTGACGAGCGACGTCGAGGGCGCACCGACCGCCCTCCTCCACAGTCTGAAGCACTACAAGGTTCTTCACGAGCACAACGTCATCCTCAGCGTGGTGACAGCGGCGACCCCCTTCGTCCCCGACGACGAGAAAATCTTCCTGGAGAGCTTCAATCCGCGCTTCAGCCGCTTGATCATTACGTTCGGCTACATGGAGACGCCGAACATCCCGCGCGCCCTCGTTCTGGTCCGAAAGCTCGGTTTGAAGTTTGACATCATGTCGACGTCCTTCTTCCTCTCGCGCCGGACGATCCTTCCCTCGAAGAGGCGCGGCATGCCGTTGTGGCAGGACCGGCTATTCATCACGCTTGCTCAGAACGCCGGCAATGCGACAGACTATTTCGGGCTTCCAACCGGCCGCGTGGTCGAACTCGGCCTCCAGACGACGATCTGACCCGCGACGGCGTCAGCGCCGCTTCACTAGGAAACGCTTTTTTGTCCGTGTTCGATCTCGTCGCCCTGCTGCTCGTCCACCGCCGGCTTTTCCTGATTCAACCAGCGTATCTCAGGCTTCCGACTTTAAGCGCGGCGAAAGAATTGCAGATGCAGGACTGGAAGAGGATCCGGTTGTACCGCGTGGCAGCGGCTTTGGCGCTTATCGGCGGGGCAGCGGTCTCCCTCCCGGTATTTGCCGCACGCCATGCAAGCCGGACGAACTGCAAGTTCTCAGCCGAACGGCGGCCTCACGTCTTCTGCTTCTCCATCACATCGAGCGGCCAGCACCGGATCTGTTTCGATCACATCATATGGTTCGCAATCCTCAACTCACCGAACTTCCGCATCCGCTCGTTAGTAATTTGTTGACCATAAGCTGGCTTTACTGAGGCTGATGGATGCGGAGTTTCCCGCCCGTCGTCGAGTGTTTGGTGTAAGACGGGATTGTTGGTGTTGAAGTACCCAGTGCAAGAATTGTGGAGCGGAATCGCCGCACTCCTGTCGCGTGCAAAACGCGTTGCAGCGCAGTCCATTCTGCCAGCTCTGTTGGCGCTGCCGGCACTTGTCGGCTCCGCATCATTCGCCGCAGCAGAAGATCGCGCGCTGAAGCTGTTCTTTACCCATACGGGCGAGAAGGCGACGATTACCTACAAGCGGGATGGAAAGTTCGATCCCAAGGGCCTTGCCCAGATCAACCGATTTCTGCGCGACTGGCGAAGGAACGAGCCGACCAAAATGGATCCCCGGCTGCTCGACCTGGTCTGGGAGGTATATAAGCGCAGCGGCGGCAAGGATTATATCCACGTCGTTTCCGCCTATCGCTCGCCTGCTACCAACAACATGCTTCGCAACCGCTCTCGCAGCACCGGTGTCGCCAAGAAGAGCCAGCACATGCTGGGCAAGGCAATGGATTTCTATGTTCCCGGCGTCAAGCTTGCGACGCTGCGTGCAGTTGCCATGCAAATGCAGGTCGGCGGTGTCGGCTATTATCCGACCTCGGGATCGCCCTTCGTGCATCTCGACGTCGGCAATGTCAGGGCCTGGCCCCGCATGTCGCGGCAGGAACTTGCCCGAATCTTCCCGAATGGGCAGACGATGCATCTTCCGGCCGATGGCCGGCCGCTGCCGGGATATAATCAGGCGATTGCCACCCACAGGAAACGCGTCAGCTCCACCTCGATAGAGATTGCCAGCACCGCTGGAGAAGACGAAGATGCGGGAGCATCGCCGAGCGGCGGCGGCACCAATAGCAAGCTCGTGACGGCGCTTCTGCCGACGCCGAAAAGCCGGGCCTTGAATGCGCTGGCGCTGCAGACCGGCGCGGGCGAGCCGGATGACAAAGTCGCCGCTCCGGATGTTGTACCTTTCCGCATCCCAGTACCGGCGATGCGCCCGCCTGCCCTTGCGCATGACGCAGGCGCGGACCACGAACTCAAGACTGCCTCGATCGGCCCGATTGCCGCACTTCCGGAGAGACAGACCTTCTCATTGCCGGCCCACGCACGCTTCCATCCCCGCCTTGTTGCAGCGGAGACCGCCAGGCCGGGCGCTGCCATGATCGCTTCGCTGCCCATGACCGCTTCCTGGGAAGAAGCCAATTTCCTCGGATCGACGTCCGAGGCGGCGCTGATGAAATGGGCGCTGCATTCTCCGGGCGAGGCGATGGGACTGAGCACGCCTCGTGTCTCGCCCCGCACGGTTCATCGCGAGGCTGATGTCGCGACGTCAGCTGAGGATGTTACCCCGGTCGCAGCCGGAGGCCCGTTCGATGCCGGCCGATTTACATCGCCCCCGGAGGGTTGATCGCATTCGTTGGGTTGATGCGCTGCGCCCGTGCCAAAAACGTTCGAATGTCTCCCTCGCCAGCCGGCAGGCAGAAGGCTTTCGAGAAGATGGCGGCGGGCGGCAAGTTTTGTTCGGTTGAGGTCGTGGCCGCCGCTGAATCCCCTCGCTTCGTCTGATAGCGTACAGGAACCTGGCGGATCGCGCGTCGTTATAGCCGTGGGATCGCAAAGGTGGCCCCATTTTTGGGTCCGTCCGCTCTTCCTTCCTGCGCGATCCCGTCCTTTCCCCTGATTGCCCCGTTTCGGCGGGGCTTTCTTATGCCTCATCCAGACGGCGCGCGGTCAGTCGCAGACAATGCCGTAGATTTCGCGATATTAGTCCAACTGTTCTTTCGGGCCGGCCAGCAGCAGCGGGCAAGCGGTATAGTTTCCCTTCACTTTCCCGTTCTCGGTATAGAGCCAGTCGAAAATATCAGACTTCTCGAACGCGACGCGGTCCCCTTGCTTGATGTTGTGGATGTATTCCGGCCTATCGCCCAGAAGAGCGGTGAAATGGTCACCGGATGCCTCGATCTGGTAGACCCACATGAATTCCACATCCGGCGCCATCTGGTCCGTGGTCAGGACCTCGCTCTTGTCCTTGTCCTTGAAACCAAGCTTGAGGCTGTAATTTTCGATTCCCGCCGGGGGGTTGCGGAGTTTCTTGAGAAAGCCGTCCAGCTCCCCTATCGATTTCTCATGGGCTTTGGCCATGGCCGGATCGCCGGGCGCAAGCTGGACGTTTGGATTGTTCTGGGCCAGCGCGCGTTCGGCGGGAATGACCGGAACGGAGAGTACAAGCATTGAGAGGAGTGAAATAACACCGCGCAACATTCGATAGGCCTTAAATTGTTGTGACTATATGAGGCAACACAGCTATCTCAGGTTGATCTTCAATAGCCGCTTGATGCACCGGCGCCGCCGCTGCTAAAGCGTTTTAGCCCTTTGTTTTATGCATGTCGTTGTCCCACAACCGCTGCACATTTCCGGGCGACATGGATCGCCTTCAAATGTTGGGGAGAAGGGTATTGGTTACCGACGAGTGGGTTGAATTGTGGGTCATATTCTGCGCGGCATGCGGCCTTTGCGGCTACAGCTGGTATTGGTGCATCCGGTCGATCATCTTCTACCGCAAAAATGATTATGATTTCAGCCAGGATGTCGGCCCGAAAATATATTGGTCCGCGCGCGGAGGTGATGATCGCCTGCTGGCGACGCCGAGAGCGAAGTTCCTGATCGCCATGCCTTTTTCGGTGCTGGCAAGCTCTTTCATGCTGCTCTTCACAGGTCTGGCTCTGGCGGGGATTATCAAGCCTTGTCTCGATTGCCGTCCATAGCGCTTGGCGGATCATTCCAAAGGAAGGCCCGATACGCCCATCGAGTGACTGGCATTCCCCTCGGCATGAGCGTTTACTGGATCGCTCTGGCGGAGGAGGCAAACCATGGCCATGTATCTCACGCGCTTCAGCTACACGCCCGAGACCTGGGCGCGCATGATCGAAAACCCCGAGGATCGCCGGGGGGCGGCACGGAGCTACATTGAATCCGTCGGCGGAAAGCTGCACGGGTTCTGGTACGCTTTCGGCGAGCATGACGGGTGGAATTTGTGGGAGGCGCCTGACAATGTATCGATGGCCGCTGTCACGCTTGCGATCGGCGCGGGAGGCGCGCTCAGTTCGATTGAGACTACTGTCCTCCTCGACGTCGAGGATACGATCCGAGCCTTGGAAAAGGCGAAGTCGATCCGGTATCGCCCGCCGGCAACGTAGGCCGCGGTACGATTTCAGGCTGAGAGTTCATCAACCACGGCCTGTGGGGCACCCCGCCGCTGGAAATCGATCGGCAACGGCAAGCAGCCTGGGGAAATCTCAGTGAACAACTGAAATCACCGAAATTCCGGCTTCCTCCGCGGCGGGATGAGTGCAGCACAGGCTATCTTGGACGGGATATTGCCCTGGCGGCCGAACAGCATCCAGCGCAGGATCAAGGCTCGAGCGGCTTTCTCATTCTTATGAGAGGCACATTTGCACCGCCGCGGCTGTCTTCCACTCGCTCGATGGCTTGATAACCGCAAACAAGATAGAGCGGTTCACCTGATAGTGTGGCCATCAATTCGATATCACGAAAGCCTTCATTGCGCGCCGCCTCCTCGCAGACAGCCATGATCAGCCGCCCTACGCCACGCCGAGTAAAGTTCGGGTGCGTGTACATCGCCCTTATGCGCGCCGCGTCGTTGGCAGGATCGAGCAGGGCAGCATCGCGGCCGGAAGTGCGATCTCCGCCATACAGTGTTGCTCGTCGGCTCCACCCGCCACAGCCCGCCAAGACGCCGCCGATCTCGACAACAAAATAGGTGCCGTCCTCGATCAACTGGCTATCGAGTCCCATGATGGCTCGGCTCGACGAAATCTGTTCGGGCGTCAGAAAGGCTTTCTGGTTCTCTGAGATGGCCGCATCCATCAACAATTTGAGGTCGGCCAGATCACTATGGCTGGCCAGTCGATGCCTGAGTAGCTGTTGTTCCATCTTGCGCCGACCTTTGACTTTGGCAGCCCGGTTTGGCCAGTCTGCGGCACGTCTTGTGTGGGCAGCCGTGCTTGTGGTCATTGTAACAAGCGGGAGAGTTGAATTGAAGTGCGATCCTATCGCCGGATTACCGCGGCGATCATGCTCAAATCTTCTATCAAAGGGGCAACAGAAGGTCCCGGCTAAACGTCGACCGGCGGCCAGACTTCGGTTTCGCGATCCGGATTGGTGGTTCGTGCGGCTGATCCGCAGCCGAATCCGGATTGTCGGCGCAGGTGGGATGCGCACCAACAATGTCTCTCAGACTCGACGCCGCCGCCAATAGACCCACCGACGGTCAAACCTGCCGAAACCCCGGAATGCGGCTACTCGCTCTGCCTCAAATTCCGGATCCGATCAAACAGCACCGCCAGCACGATCGCCCCGCCGATAAACGTGCCCTGCCAGAAGGCGTTGATGCCGAGCAGGCCGAGGCTGTTGCGGATCACCTCGATCAGCGCGGCGCCGACCAGGGCGCCGAAGGCGGTCCCGATGCCGCCGGCCAGATTGGCGCCGCCGATGACGGCGGCGGCGATCACCTGCAGCTCCATGCCGGCGCCGATATTGGTGGTGACGGCGCCGAGCCAGCCGGTCTGGACGATGCCGGCAATGCCGGCTGAGAGCGCCGAGATCATGTAGACGGCGACCTTGATGCTACGCACGGGAACGCCGGTGAGCGTGGCGGCATGCTCGTTGCCGCCGATCGCGAAGATATAGCGGCCGAAGCGCGTCCAGCGCAGCACGAAGCCGGTCAAGAGCGCCAGGACGATCATATAGAGGACCGGGTTGGCGATGCCGAGAAACCAGGCGCCGCCGCCGAGCGCCAAGAGCTTGTCGTGATCGGGGCCGAACTGGAAGACGACGGTGTTGTTGGAGGCGACCATGGCGAGGCTGCGCGCCACCGACAGCATGCCGAGCGTCACCACGAAAGGCGGAAAATCAAGATAGGCGATCATCACGCCGTTGAAGGCGCCGACCAGGAGCGCCGTGCCGATCGCCGCCGCGATGCCGATTTCGATGCCGTAGCCGGCATGCATGGTCACCGCGAGCACCATGCTGCAGAGGCAGAGCACCGAGCCGACCGACAGGTCGATGCCGCCGGTGATGATGACGAGTGTCATGCCCAGCGCGATGATGGCGACGAAGGTGACGTTGCGGGTGATGTTGTAGAGGTTCTTCGCCGTGGCGAAGGAATCGGTGGCGACGGAGAGGAAGAGGCAGGCGAGGATAACGGCGATCAGCACCCAGAAGGTCTGGCTACCGACGAACTCCGACAGCCGGCTTCGCTCTCTCTGTGCAATCGTCTGGTCGAGGGTAACTGCCATCGTTGACCTTCTTTTCTGCCCGTGAACCAAGCTGCGCCGATCAGACCTGTTCGATGGCGCCTGTTATAAGACCCGTCACTTCCTCCGGCGAACTCGCCGCGATCGCTTTGTCGGCGACCTTCCTGCCGCGGCGCATGACGATCACCCGGTCGGCGACGGTGAAAACGTCAGGCATGCGGTGGCTGATGAGCACGACTGCGATGCCGCGATCGCGCAGCTCGCGGATCAGGTTGAGGACTTCGGCCACCTGACGCACCGATATGGCCGCGGTGGGCTCGTCCATCAGCACGATCTTCGCCTCCGACAGCATGGTGCGCCCGATCGCCACCGCTTGCCGCTGACCGCCGGACATCTGCTTGACGAGATCGCGCGGGCGGGTTTCCGATTTCAGCTCTTTGAAGATCTCGCCGGCGCGCCGGTACATCGTCTTGTAATCGAGGACACGAAACGGGCCAATGCCGCGGCTGAGCTCGCGCCCAAGGAAGACGTTGGCCGCCGCCGTCAGATTGTTGCACAGCGCCAGATCCTGATGGACGATCTCGATGCCGTGCTGGCGCGCCTCGACGGGGCGGTGCATGACAATTTCCTTGCCTTCGAGGCGCATCGTGCCTTCGCTCGGCCGGAAGTTTCCGGCAATCATCTTGACCAGCGTGCTTTTGCCCGCGCCGTTATCGCCCATCAGGCCGACGACCTGGCCGGCTTCGAGCGCAAACGACACGTCATTGACCGCCTGGATGGCGCCGAAATGCTTTGAGATATTGCTGAGTTCAAGAACCGCTGTCAGCCGACCACCCTCCCCGGAACCTGCAGGCCTGCCTTCACTGCCGCGCCCCGTCGGGGCGCCTGCGATCTCGCTTTGCCGATCTCCTCCCGGAAAAGCGCTTCGGCTCATTTATGCAAAAGCGCCAGGAATCGTCAATAAAATGTCGCGTGATAGACCGGCCGAGGTAAAAATCTATTTTACCGCGCAAATACAGATTGACGGCGCAAACGCTGCGATATTAGCTGTTACTGGGAGAGAGAGCATGCTGATCCTTGTCACCGGGGCTACGGGCAAGGTCGGGCGGCGCTTCATAACTGGGCTGCTTGACGAGCCGAGATTTTCCAATGCCCGCATCCGCGCGCTTTGTCACAATCGCGCGCTCCAAGAGACCGACCGCATCGAGGTCGTCAGGGGTTCGATCGCCGACGCCAAGGTCGTTGCGGCGGCGATGGAAGGTGTGACTCATGTGCTGCATCTCGCCACCTGCAAGGAAACGCCAGATGACGTCATGGACGTCACCGTTAAAGGGCTGTTCTGGCTGCTCGAGGCCTTCCGCACGAGCACGAGCGCCCGGCAGTTCATCCTGATCGGCGGGGATGCCGGCATCGGTCATTTCTTCTACCGCCATGACGGGCCGGTGACCGAAAAAACGCCGCATCGCGCCTATCCCGGCTGCTACGCACTCTCCAAGGTGCTGGAAGAGGTGATGCTCGAGCAGTTCGCCATCCAATACGGCATCAATACCTGCTGCCTGCGCGCGCCCTGGATCATGGAGAAGGACGATTTCAAGTTCACGCTGTCCTTCGGCGATGATGTCTTCGGCGGGCCGGACTGGAAGACGTTCGTTCCGCCGCCCGAGGCCGAGCGCTACGCCCGCGAGGGCGCGGTGCCGCTGCTGCGCGATGCTGACGGACGGCCGCTGAAGCGCAATTTCGTGCATGTCGACGATCTTGTCTCGGCGATCTTGGCGGCGATCGACAATCCGCGCGCCAAGGGGGAGCTCTTCAATATATCGATGGATCGTCCCGTCGATTATGGGGAAGTCGCCGCTTACCTCGCCCGCACGCGCGGGCTCGGCTGCGTCGATATCGCAAGCCAGTTTCATTCCAACTGGATGGACAACAGCAAGGCGAAATACCTGCTGGACTGGCGCCCGCTCTACGATCTCGAAAAGCTTATCAATTCGGCCTGGGAATACCAGCGATCAGGGGAGGAGCCTCGCATCGTCTGGTACCCCGGTTGATCAAGCGGCGGGCAATCATGTCCGCCTTTCAAAGGGAGGAAGCTATGAGGAAGGCATTATTGCTTGCAGCTGCTGCGGTGTTGGCGCTGACGGCCGGACAGGCCCTGGCCGCCAAGAAACAGCTGGTCATCGTCGTCAAGGGCCTCGACAACCCGTTCTTCGAGGCGATCAACCAGGGCTGCCAGAAGTGGAACAAGGAAAACGCCTCGGCCGAATATGAATGCTTCTATACCGGCCCGGCATCCACCTCCGACGAGGCCGGCGAGGCGCAGATCGTTCAGGATATGCTGGGTAAAGCCGATACGGCCGCCATCGCCATCTCGCCGTCGAACGCCAAGCTGATCGCCCAGACGTTGAAGACGGCCAATCCGAGTGTGCCTGTGATGACGCTCGATGCCGATCTTGCCGCCGAGGATTCCGCTCTGCGCAAAACCTATCTCGGCACCGACAATTATTTGATGGGAGCGCGGATCGGCGAATATATCAAGAAGGCCAAGCCGAACGGCGGCAAGATCTGCACCATCCAAGGCAATCCCGGCGCCGACAACATCCTGCGGCGCGCCCAGGGCATGCGCGATACGCTGAGCGGCCAGAAGGGGCTCGCCGCCCTGAAGGGCGAAGGCGGCTGGACGGAAGTGGCCGGCTGCCCGGTCTTCACCAATGACGACGGCGCCAAGGGCGTGCAGGCGATGACCGACATCCTCGCCGCCAATCCCGACCTCGACGCCTTCGGCATCATGGGCGGCTGGCCGCTGTTCGGCGCCCCGCAGCCCTATCGCGACCTGTTCAAGCCGATGGCCGACAAGATCGCCAAGAACGAGTTCGTCATCGGCGCCGCCGACACGATCGGCGAGGAAGTGGCGATCGCCAAGGAAGGGCTGGTGACCGCGCTGGTCGGCCAGCGGCCGTTCGAAATGGGCTACAAGGCGCCGACCGTGATGATGGACCTGATCGCGGGAAAGAAGGTCGACGATCCTGTCTTTACCGGGCTTGACGAGTGCACCAAGGATACGGTGGATACCTGCATTCAGAAGTGATGCGGCTGGGAGCGTCCGCCCGAGCGGACGCTCCGGACATCACGCTTGCGCAAAGAGCCAATCGGAAAAGGCGCGCATGGCCGGGGTGACCGGCCGTGACTGCAGGCGCGTCAGCCAGTAGCTGCCGAGCGATATGGTGGTGGCGAAGGGCTGAACGATCGCGCCCGATGTGAGATGCCTGGAGAACATGGAAGGTGGCGCCAGCGCCACGCCAAGCCCCTGGAGCGCGGCCTCCATCATGCCGACCGAGGAATCGAAGACGATGCCGGCATTGACCTGCGTCGCTGGGGGCACGCCGGCGGCGGCAAACCAGGTGCTCCATTCATCGGTGCGGTAGCTGCGAAGCAGCGTCGCCCCGGCAAGGTCTGCCGGCGACCGCAGATCCTCGGCCAGTTTGGGAATGCAGAGCGCCGAAAGCGGCGCCTCGAACAGGCGCTGCGCCTCCGTGCCGTGCCATGAGCCGCTGCCGAAGCGGATGGCGAAATCCAAGCCTTCGGCGGCGGGATCGACGCGGTTGTTGTTGGTCGAAACCCGAACATCGATGAAGGGATGCCGGCGCTGGAAATCCGCAAGCCGCGGCAGCAGCCAGCCGACGGCGAAGGTGCCGACGACGCCGAGGAACAAGAGCTCGCGCACCTGGCCGGCCTCGATCCGATCGAGCGTCGTCGCCATTTGGTCGAAAGAGGCGGTCACCGTCGGCAGCAGCGCTTCGCCCTCCGCGGTGATCTTCAAGCCGCGGGGCAGACGCTGGAACAGCGCCACGCCCAACCGCTTCTCCAAGCCCTTGACCTGCTGACTGACCGCCGCCTGGGTGACGCAGAGCTCGATTGCGGCGCGGGTGAAGCTCAGGTGCCGTGCCGAAGCCTCGAAGGACCTGAGGCCGTTCAGCGGGAGGAATGGGCGAACCATTAAATTCTCTATTAAGGCCTAGAAATTCTTGGAGCTGCTGCGAGATATCATCGTTTGTCGTTGGAAAACAGCGCCGCTACACGCCTATTCGGGCGCATTTTGCGCCGCATGCGACCGCTTGGCGATTTGGAGGATGACTGTGAGAAACCTTGGCATAAAAATTTTCTCGGCCGCTGTGATCTCGGCATGCGCTTCCGGAGGCGGCTTTGCCGCCGACGAGGCGAAAGTGAGAACGATCGCGGATGAGGCGATCAAGCCGATCATGGAAAAATACGCCATCCCTGGAGTGGCCGTCGGCATCACCGTCGATGGCCAGGATCTGGTCTTCACCTATGGCGTCGAATCGAAGGAGACGGATAGACCGGCGGCGCCGACCACGCTCTTCGAACTGGGATCGATCAGCAAAACCTTCACCGCGACGCTCGCCTCCTACGCCGAAGCGACGGGAGACCTTTCTTTGTCCGACCCGGTAGGCAAACATCTTCCCGCGATGAACGGACGGCCGTTCGGCGATGTCGCGCTGATGGATCTCGCCACCCACACGGCCGGCGGCTTTCCGCTGCAGGTGCCCGACGAGATCAAGAGCGAAGGCCAGCTGACGGAGTTTCTCGCCGCCTGGCGCCCCTCCTACCCGGCGGGAACCCACCGCAGCTATGCCAATCCGAGCATCGGCATGCTCGGCTTCATCACCGCGAAAGCCATGCGCGGCGATTTCGTGGATCTGATGGAGGGCAGGCTGTTTCCCGCGCTCGGATTGAGCAACACCTATCTGACAGTGCCGAAGTCGCGGCAGGGCGATTACGCCCAAGGCTATAAGCGTAGCGGCGAGCCGGCCCGGCTGACGCCGGGCCTGCTGTCCGCCGAAGCCTATGGCGTGCGGTCCACCGCCGGCGACATGATCCGCTTCGTCGGCGCCAATATGGGCCTGGCCAAGCTCGACGGGAAACTGCAGCAGGCGATCGACAAGACCCACACCGGCTATTTCAGCGTCGGGGCGATGACCCAGGATCTGATCTGGGAGCAATACGCCTATCCCGCCACCCTGCAGAGCCTGGTTGAGGGCAATTCGGCGGCGATGCTGAAGACTATTCCTGTCGCTGCGCTGCAGCCGCCGATGAAGCCGCGTGGCGATGCCTGGATCAACAAGACCGGCTCGACCAACGGCTTCGGCGCCTATGTCGCCTTCATCCCCAGCGAGCGCCTCGGCATCGTCATCCTCGCCAACAAAAACTATCCCAACGAGGACCGGGTTGCCGCGGCCTATCGGGTATTGACGACGCTGGCGGCCGATTGATCGAAAACAGGGTCACGGACGCGGGAGAGGCTGCATGCCGGGTCTTGCGTCCATCCGAACCGATGCGCTGTCCGATTAAAAGTCGGACTTTAGCCCGATGCGCGCTTTCGCCTTTATGATAGAGAATTTGCCGGTGAGGAATATGCTGCGGTGCAACAGGGCCACAATATTGCCAAATACACCGCGAAAATTGAGCCGGGTGGCAGCAGGTACATACTCTGGGTCGCAGCCCTGGCCCTCAATAGGGATGATACTACCTGGGGTAATGTGAATTAACAATTAAGATTAATAGGCGAGTATTTTTTAGAATTATTCGAGGTAATTGCCAGTTCTTTCAGGCGATGCTAATGAATACTCACCTTTTCTTAAGTCAAGAGGCGCAATCCAGTGAAAAGCGTGTTGATATCTGGCGGAGCAGGGTTCATCGGTTCGCATCTCTGCGATCGGCTTTTGCTTCGAAATGACGTTCAGAAACTCGTCGTTGTTGATAATCTCTGGACAGGACTTTTTGAGAATATTTCGCACATCAGGGATCCCCGCTTTCATTTCGTGAAATCGGACGTCGAGACCTTGCAGAGCTCGGAGAAATTCGACGAGATTTACCATCTCGCCTCCCCGGCTTCACCGCCCTGGTACATGAAGGAGCCGAAGAGGACGATTTCGGCGAACCTGCTCGGCGCCTTCCGGCTTCTCGATCTGCTGAAGAAGGGCGGGCGTTTCGGTTACACCTCCTCCTCGGAAATCTACGGAGACCCACTGGTGTCGCCGCAGCCGGAAACCTACAAGGGCCAGGTCGACTGTACCGGGCCGCGCTCGTCCTATGACGAGAGCAAGAGATGCACGGAAGCACTGCTGTTCGAGATGCAGCGCACCAAGGGGCTGAACGTCAAGGTCATCCGCCCCTTCAATATTTATGGTCCGCGCACCCGGCCTGACGACGGCCGCGCCGTCTCCAACTTCGTCACCCAGGCGCTTTCGGGCCGCCCGATCACCGTGTTCGGCGACGGCAAGCAGTCGCGCAGCTGGGGCTATGTCGATGACATCGTCGACGGTTTCGCACGCTATTTCTGGATCAACGAGACCGACTATAAGGGGCCTCTGAATATCGGCAACGACCGCGAGATCACCGTTCTCGAAGTCGCGAAATATGTTTCCAAGCTGGTCGGCGGCGTGCCGATCGTCTTCGAGCCATCGCCGCCGCAGGATCCCACCAACAGGCGGCCGGACCTGACAAGAGCCTACGCCGTCATGCCCGAGTGGTCGTGCAAGGTCAGCTACGAACAGGGCGTGGCGATGACGCTCGACTGGTTCAGAGAAAAGATAAAGGTGGGCGCGGCGTAATCATCGTCCGGATTTCAAGCCCCTTCCCGCATTCCGGGCGCGGCTTTGTGCCGGCCTGTGCTCGTGATGCGTTGAGAGAGTAACGATGCAGGAAATCATTCCGTCCGATCTGGCGACTGTCAATTTTCCCGTACCGATTCACTATCTCGATCTCGCGTCGCATCAGCCGGATGCCGGCGCGGCGCCGATATCGGCCGGGCTCGTGGTTTTTCTCGCCGACGGCCTGCCCGTCGGACAGGCCTATGTCGACGGGGCCGAGCCCGCGGCCGAGCTTGCCGGCCGTGTCGTGCGGCCGGAGACGCTCGCGCATGCGCGCCAGGTGGCGCAGACAACCCTGCAAAATCGCGACGTCAGCATTCTGATCTGCACCAAGGACCGGCCGGAAGAACTGCGCCGGTGCCTCGCCTCGATCCCCGAACAATCGCTGAAGCCGGCCGAGATCATCGTGGTTGACAATGCGTCTTCAGGCGATGCGACCCGCCGCGTCGTCGAAGAAGCGGGCGCCAACTATGTCCGCGAAGACCGGGTCGGGCTAGATTTTGCCCGCAATGCCGCCATCCGCGCGGCCAAAACCGAATTCGTCGCCTTTACCGATGACGACGTCGTTCTCCACCAGCGATGGCTGGAGAGCCTGATGAAGGCGTTCGACCGGCCGGAGATCGGCTGCGTCACCGGGCTGATCCTGCCCGGAGAACTCGCAACGCCGGCGCAGTTCATCTTCGAAAAGCACTGGGGTTTCGGCCGCGGTTACATCAGGCAGGATTTCGGCCGGGATTTCTACGACAGCCACAGGCGCTACGGCGCGCCGGTCTGGACGATCGGCGCCGGCGCAAGCCAGGCCTTCCGCCGCAAGGTGTTCGACGAGATCGGCCTGTTCGACGTCCGCCTCGATATGGGGGCGGCCGGCTGCTCGGGCGATTCCGAATATTGGAACCGGCTGCTGCATCACGGCCATGTCTGCCGCTACGAGCCGACCGCGGTTTCCTGGCACTTTCATCGCAAGGATATGCGGGGGCTCGCCAGGCAGATCCAGCAATATATGAGCGGCCATATCGCCGCGCTGTTGGTGCAGTATCAAAACACTGGCAACGGCGGCAACCTCCGGCGAATCCTCATCTCTTTCCCGAAATATTTCGCCGGCAGGCTGCGCAAACGCCTACGCAGGGGCGCCACCTCGCGCGATTTCTTCCTGAAGCAGGAGATGCTCGGCAGCGTCTACGGCGCGCTCTACGTTCTGCGCCGCTGGAAGATGCGCGCATGGTGACAGCTGTGACGCCGGACATTTCCTTCCTCATTCCTGCTTATAACGCCGAGGACACGCTTGCCGAAGCGCTTGCCAGCCTGCAGCGGCAGACGCGGACGAACTGGCAGGCGGTGGTCGTCGACGACGGTTCGAGCGACCGCACCTGGGAGCTGCTTGAGGCGATTGCCGCAGCCGACAGCCGCATCGTCGCCGCCCGCCAGACCAATGCCGGCGCTGCGGCGGCCAGAAACCACGCCGCCCGACTCGCCACCGCCCCTCTGCTCTGCATGCTCGATGCCGACGACTGGCTGGACCCGGCTTTCATCGAAACCATGCTGCCGATGACCGAGGATAGATCGCCGCCGGCCATCGCCTATTGCTCCTACCGCCGGGTCGCCCCGGATGGCCGGCGGATGCCGGTGGAACAGGCGCCCCTGCTCGCCGGCGATGCCGCCAGGCGCGAATTCTCGTCCTTCTGTGCGCTCGCCATTCATACGGTAGTCTTTCCCAAAAGCCTTTTCGAGCAGGTCGGCGGCATGGATGAGCGTCTGCAGACCTGCGAGGAGTGGGATCTCTGGCTGCGCATGGCTTTTGCAGGCGTAGAATTTCGCCGTGTCGACGCCTGCCTGGCTTTTTATCGCATGAAGCCGGGCTCGCTTTCCGGCGATCCGGCGAAACTGGTGCGTGACGCCATTTGCGTGACGACGAAGGCCGAGGCGCTGCGCCGGCAGCACGGCTTGCCCGCCGAAGGTTCGGAGACCGGCTGGATCACGCCTGCCGTCAGCCGATTGCGCATGCTCGTCTGGGTCATCGCGGCCAAGCACGATCCGAGCCTGGATATAGCGGCCCTCGCCGCACTGCTGCCGGACATCCCGGATGCCGCAGGCTATGAGAGCTTCTTTGCCGGCGTGATCCTGCACGGCCTGCAGACCGGCCTGCTGCCCGACCTGGCCGACGATCTCATGGATGCGCCCGAGCAATGGTGGCCGACTTTGCGTCTGCTCGTCGAGCTGATCCAGCGGCATTCCCTGCCCGGCACCGGCCGCAAGATCCTCGAAGCCGCCGCCTGGCAGTTATCCGCCGGCAACCTGCGGCGATCCTTCACGCTCGGCACGATCCAGGTGGTGAGCGTCGAGCTCGGCGCGCTTTCCAGGGTCACCAGGGCCGAACAGGCCGATACGCTGATCATGCACGCTTTTTCCGGCGACGAGCATATCGGCACCTTTGTCGGGCCGCTCTGGGGCGATCTGTCGATCCGGGCGCAAACCCGGCTGATCATGCAGGAGATGCGGGCGGGAGAGCATTTTCAGACCCCTCGCACGTTCGCCTATGCCGGTGCGTGGACGAGGGAGGCGCTGCGCGGCTACCGAAACTTCGGCGGTCTCGTCATCCGCGGCGGCCGGCGCCGGGCGCGCCTCGAAAAGCTTCTGGTGCGAACCGGCCGCGATGCCATGCTTGCCCGGGCGCCAAGCGACGAGCAGGATAATGACGCCCGTCTCTCCGACATTCTGCACGATCTCAAACGCAGCCTGCCGCCGCATGTCGGCCCTGCCGCCGGGCCGCGGGCGGAGAAGGAAAGGCAAAATCCTCCGCCTCAATCCGCAGAGGAATATTGGGAGCATGTGTTCGAACGCCCGGATCCCTGGAACTACCTCTCGGTCTACGAGCAGGTCAAATATGCGCAGACCTTGAGCCTCGTTCCGCAAGGCACGGAGACGGCCCTGGAACTTGCCTGCGCCGAAGGGATTTTCACCGAGAAGCTGGCTCGAGAGGTCGGCCGGGTGACAGCCGCCGATATTTCGCAACGGGCGATCGACAGGGCGACCAAGCGCTGCCGCGACCTGCCCAATGTCGAGCTCCGGGTTCTCGACTTCGTCAGGCACGAGCTTCCCTCCGATCAGGATCTCATCCTCTGCTCCGAAGTGCTTTATTACATGAAGGACGAGCAGATGCTCGCGGACGTCTGCCGCAAGATGGCGGCGGCGCTAAAGCCCGGGGGCTGTCTGATCACCGCCCATCCGCATCTCCGCCGGGACGAACCCGGCCGAACGGGTTTCGATTGGGACCATCCCTTCGGCGTCGCAACGATCAAGCGGGTCTTTACCGAACAGGCCGGGCTTGCCCTCGAAGAGACGATCGACACCGCGCTTTACGCCATCCACCGCTTCCGCAAAGCCACCGTGGCCGATCCCGTCCTGCGGATCGAGACGCATGGAACGCCGATGGACGTCGATGTGGCAAAGCACATCATCTCGGGACCGGCGGGCGTCGCGCGCGAGGCGGCATGGGCAACCGAGGTGACGACCTCCATCCCCATCCTGATGTATCATCGCATCGCCGAGCACGGCCCCGCCGCGCTGCGGCGCTTCCGCACGCCGCCGGAAATGTTCCGCAAGCAGATGCAATTCCTGCGCCGGCATGGCTATTACGCCGTGACGGCGCCGTCGCTCGCCAATCTTTTGCGCAGCGGCAAGCCGATCCAGGGCCGGCCCGTCATGCTGACCTTCGACGACGCCTATCTCGATTTCCGCACCAACGCCTTCCCGATCCTGGCCGAGAATGACTTCAGCGCCGACGTCTTCGTCGTCACCGACAAGGTCGGCGGCCGCTCGGACTGGGATTGCGCCTATGGCGAGTCAGCGGCGCTGATGGCGTGGCCGGATCTGCAGGAACTGCAAGAGAAAGGCATCAGCTTCGGCTCCCATCTCGCCTCCCACACGCCGGCGAGCGCGATGGAAAACGATGCCTTGCTCGCCGAAGCCCTGCGGTCGCGCCATGCGCTGGAAAGCCGGCTGGGCGGTTCTGTGGTTTCGATAGCGCTGCCCTACGGCGCCACCGACTTCAGGGTGCCGGGCATTCTTTCCCTTGCCGGCTACACGATCGGCTTCACCACACGCGCCGCGACAGCCGCCTTTTCCGACAATGTCTTCGGTCTGCCGCGCCTCGAAGTCCGCGGCGACCGGCCGCTTGAAGCCTTCCCGGCACTGATGGGCCTGCCCGGAGCCTTTATCGGATGACAATCATCGCCACTGCAGCGCCCCTTGTGATCACCGTCGTCATTCCGGCCTACAACGCGGAAAAGACGCTTCTCGAAACGTTGCAAAGCGTCTCGAACCAAACCTACGACAAGCTCGAAATCCTTGTGGTCGATGACGGGTCGCGGGACGGCACCTTTGCGCTTGCGAACGACTATAGCCTCACCGACCGCCGTGTCCGGGTTCTCCGGCAGGCCAATGGCGGCGTCGCCCGCGCCCGCAACCACGGCATCGGCGAGGCGCGGGGCGTCTATGTGGCGCCTGTCGATGCCGACGACATATGGCATCCCGAGAAGATCGAGCGCCAGCTGCAGTCGCTGCAAAAATTTCCCGGCGGCCAAGGCGTCGCCTACAACTGGTATGCGGCGATCGACGAAAACGGCGTCATTTTCGGCCATTCACGCCCGGTCCTGCATGAGGGCAACATCTTCGAACCGCTGCTACGGGAAAACTTCATCGGCAATGGCAGCACGCCGTTGATGCCGCGCGCCGAGGTTCTGCGCTGCGGCGGTTACGACGCCGGACTGCGCGACAGCGGCGCCGAGGGCTGCGAGGATCTGAAGCTCTATCTCGCTCTCGCCGAGAGCCTGCCCTTTGCGCTGGTTCCCGATTTCCTCACCGGTTATCGCTTCACCCGGGGAAACATGTCGAGCAACGCCCATCGGATGCTGAAATCCCACGCCCTGGTGATGGCGCCAATCATCGACCGCTACCCGCATCTGCGGCGCGATATCGAGACCGCCAAATTCAACACGACGCACTGGTATTTCAACAAGGCCCTGGCAAACCGCGATTACGCCCAGCTCAGGAAGCTGGCGCCGATGATGGCGGGACAATATGGCCCGCACTTGATCGTCCATAGCCTGCGGCAGAGCTTTCGTCTGGCAAAACGCCATGGCGTGCGCATTGCAAAACATATCCTGCGAAAGCCTTCGGCCCGATCGAAGACCCGCGTTGCCGGTGCGGCCGCTCCGCAGGCAGGCACGCTGTTCAGCGATCGTTTCATGTCGCTCGGCGGCGTGCTCAGCCCGACATCGTCGCGGATGGTCGACAATGAATAGGTTTCGCACATCCGCCTCCCGGCCGGCCGGCGCCTACAACATGGTCATCGCGGCCCGCTACCGCGAGCTTCTGCAGCTCGTGCCGGCGTTGCGGCTGAAGATGACGGTGATGATCATCCTCGGCATTCTCACCGGATTTTCGGAGATGGTCGGCATCACCTTTCTGGTGAGCCTGGTCTTTATTCTCGGCCAGCAGGGCGCAGGTTCCGGTTCCGCCGTTGCCGGGCTTCCGGCGATTTTCGGCGGCGTCGACCTCAGTCTTTCCAAACCGGTGCTGATCGGCATCCTCATCACCTCCATCCTGCTGCGCATTCTTCTCGGATTCGTCAACTCGCTGATCACAAGCGCGATCAACCACAAGATCAGCGATCGCATGCGCGATCGTCTCTACGCCAAGATCCTGACCATCCCGTTCCAGCGCTTTCAGCACTATGAGCGCAGCGATCTGATCAATGTAATCGCCACCGAAGCCTATGCGGTATCCTCGGCCCATGCGAGCCTGGTGCGTCTCGGTGTCAATTTCGGCACGATCGTCATCTTCGGCATCGGCATGCTTGTCATGGCCTGGCCGATCGCCTTGCTCGGGCTTGTCTTCGGCTTTGTCCATAACTTCGCCTTGGGGTTCTTTGCCGGGGCCTATCGGCGTCTCGGCGCTTCGGCGCTGGCCGCTGTCGAAGCCTTGACGCAGCTGAGCTGGACCACGCTGCAGACCTTGAAGGCGGTCAAAAGCTTCGGCCTCGAGCAGCGCCACCAGCAGCTCTTCGCGACACTATCCAGCGAAGTCGGCCGGACCTGGCGCCACTCGGACTGGATGGGGGCCGCGACCTCACTGTTGAGCGAAATCCTGACGTTTGGGGTCATCCTGACGATCATCCTGTCCTCGGAATTCCTGCCGGTGGATTTCAAGGCAGCGCTTTCGGCCACCATCCTGCTTTACCGGCTCCAGCCGCACATCAAGGGATTCGACTCCCAGATTCTGCGCCTTTACGAGATGGAAGCGTCTCTGCAGAACGTCCTGGCGCTGCTTTCCGAAAAGGACGACGCCAAGCAGGTGGCGCAAGGGGTGCCGGTCACCCGCCTGGCGGAAGCCATCGTCTTCCACGACGTCTCCTTCACCTATGAGCAGGCGAATGCCCCGGCCGTTCAAAACCTCAACTTTTCGATCAAGGCAGGCGAAACGACGGCTCTGACCGGACCAAGTGGCTCCGGCAAAACGACAATCCTCAACATGATCCTCGATCTCACCCGGCCGACGCGAGGCCGGATCACGCTCGACGGCAGGGACCTCGCCGATGTCGACCGCGCGAGCTGGCTGCACCTGCTCTCGGTCTCGGGCCAGGATGTCGAACTGATGGAGGGCACGGTCCTCGACAACATCCGCTTCCGTCGGGATATCTCCGATGAGGACGTCAGGTGGGCCGCCGATGTCGCCTGCGCCACGGAATTCATCGAAAATCTGCCGGAAGGCTTCGACGAATGGCTGGGCGACGAGGCTGTGCGGCTGTCAGGCGGACAGCGCCAGCGCATCGGCCTGGCGCGCGCGCTGGCCGGCCGGCCGCAGATCCTGCTCCTGGACGAAGCCACGAGCGCGCTCGATGAAAATACCGAAATGCGGGTGTTTTCGGCAATCAAGGAAGATGCCGGCCGAACGCTGATCGTCGTCAGCCATCGCCCTGCGGTCGCCAGGATGATGAAGAACCAGATCGATCTACGCCCGCCGACACTCGCATCGAAACTCGGGTGACGGCGATGGTGATGGAGATGTCGACCAGGTCGGAAATTTTGGTGGCGGTCGTGATCCCCGCCTACAATGCCAGTGACTATATCGCCGAGACGCTTCAGTCCGTCATCGATCAGACCCACAAGGCGCTGGAGATCATTGTCGTCGACGACGGCTCGACCGACGAGACGGCCTCCATCTGCCGCCGCTTCGCCGCCGACGATCCGAGGATCCAGCTTCTATCGACGGAAAACCGCGGCGTCGCCGCGGCGCGCAATACCGGGATCGCAGCATCGAAGGCCGGATATCTCGCCTTCCTGGATGCGGACGACCTCTGGCATCCGACATATGTCGAAAGAATGCTGTCGGCGCTCCATCCCCTGCCCGAGGCCTGGGGCGCGGTCTATGCCCTTCACCGTATGGTCGATTCCGAGGGATATTGCACGCGGTCCGGCTCGTCGCTCAGCGCCCGGGAATCCATTCTCATCCGCCATCTCGTCTTCCGCTTCGTCGGCAATGGCAGCGGCTTCATGGTGCGCCGTGCCGTCATAGACAAGATCGGCGGCTACGATCCGAGCTATGCCAATCAGGGAATCGGAGGATGCGAAGACTTCGATTTCGAACTTCGCACCGCCGAGCATTTCAAGATCGAGGCGGTGCCACTCGGCCTGGTGGGCTATCGCGTTCACGCCGCGGCCATGTCCGCCGACAGATCCCGAATGGCGCAATCGCTTCTGGCCGTCTATGAGCGATGCGTCGCCCGCAATCCGCAGCTTCCTGCTTTCGTCGTCAGCTGCGCCCGCGCCTCGGCCCACCTCTATGCATTCTCAAAATTTGCGGCGTTGAAAGATTGGCACAGCGCCGCAGCCTCGCTCAAGCACGTCTATCGTCATAGTCCCTTGCTTGCTGCCAGCGTCATTACCAAACTGATCTTTTCAAAAGCCGCCAGAGCCGCAAACAGGGCGTTGTCGAAAGCCCGGCCGCTCTGGCGGCAAAAGCAGAAGAAATTCAAAAAATTCGAGGAAATAGACCCTGTTATCCCACTGGTTGGCGGATGGTCACGTTTCCGAACGAAGGCCTTGTTCCGGCGCTTGTCGGAGATCGACCGTTGCGGCGGAGATTGCGCTGCGACCTCGAAGAGATAATGCATTGTCGCCCGGAAGGGTGCAGCGGTACCGGGACAACGACATGCATCAAGACAAAGGACAAAAGGCGTCGCATGCTTCATATTTGACGTAACGCGCTTTAGAGCATTTCCGGTTCTGAAGGCCGGCACCTCCAATCCGTTGCCAACTTATTTCTTAATTACTCAGTACAAATCGAACACGGCGAAAAATATCTGTGGTCGCGAAAATGACAAAACTGTGGGAAACTATAATCTACCGATAATAGTCTGTGACAATATCAAGATTAAGCGCAATCATAGCTACGCACTGCGGAAGAAGCCCTACCAGAGGACCCGTCAACCACCCCGGCGGGTCCTCACCTTTGCGAGGGACAGGTTGCAGCGGGGCAACCGTTATGATCGCTGCATCGAATAAAGAAGTGCTGCGCCGACAGCGGTATTCCCCGTTGCGATGGCCTTGCGCAGACCTGTCTATCCGCAAGTAATGACCGGACTCGCGCTCGGCGCCAAGTGCTTCCGCTTGGCGACGAAATTACTGAACAGAAAATTCGCCCCCATAGAGATAATGTCGTTATTATAAAGTGATAGACCAGCTCATCTTTATTATTGAAATAAGCACATCTTGCCGCTATTAACCATAAACAGTTCAGTCATCACAAAACCAACTCTTAAATACAACCATTATCTGAAATATATATTTTTACCTTTTGATAAAATTTTAATTTTATCTTATTTATTATCCGAAGTTATTTCACATGCCGCTCAACGGCACCGCCTTACATCCTTGTCGAAAAAACATAAGACATCCTCACATTCTTTTCCCGTTTCCTTCGCCTCCATGGCGCGGCCAGGCAACACTTGGGAAGGAGCAGTCAGGAGCAAATCGACGATCTCGGCATGAGCCGGCCTCGATAGTGCGCAACACAATTCAAACTTCGGAGAATGATGATCGTGAAGGCGAACGGAGATTTAACTCTTGAAAAATCAAAGAATTACGCAGGTCATCCCACAGCAGCCAGACCGGCATCGGCAAGCCTTCGACCGGTCACTTCAAATCCGCCAGGTGGCCCGAGACCAAAGAGCCGCAGGCTCAGAGACACCCACTCTCGTCGAGCGACGCCCGGCGTGAACAGTCAATCCACCTGCGCGAATGACTTCGCTCAATTCAACACACCCAAATGCCTTTGACTGACCAAATCTGTGTCGAAATGGTCGCACCGCGTCATTGAATTAACCGTTCGTAAAGCATTTACTTGCTCAACTTATAATTTGTGTCATGGTCACTGCAAGTAGTGAGGAGCCGACCTGATGAGTGATATAGCATCGCAGATTCCGGAATTTGGTTATGATGAACGCGTGATGATCTGCCGGAAGCAGATCGAGAAAGCGGTTTATCAGTTCATTGCAAACACGAAGGTCGAGGGGTGCGATCCGGCGGAAGTCGCAATGGCCATCGCGGACATTGCCGACGATTACATTTTACTGCTGGCTCAGAAGCGCAATTTGACCCATTGAGATCAGGGATCGGCCGGCCCGGCCGATCAGACGACCACTGAGACCAAACTCGCCGCCGTCTCCCCGCCCGGAGACAACGTCAACGAAACCGCTTACCGTACATTTTGAATGTCTATTGTGCCCGGGTATCGAATACAGCCCGAATAGCGGCAGCCCAAGACCCACTCCGGATTTCTCCCAGGCTCCAATCAAATCGATTTCCGAATAGATCGATTGCGCCGCCCCTATCCCGGCAGCACTCATCCATTGCCGCAGAGAACACCAGTGGCCGGCCTCACCCTTCGAAGCCCCCTGCGGGGAGCCCAGGATGTGGCCGGAGAGTGGGGGCGGTATTTTCGCTGAGGGTGTTGTCGTCCCTATCAATCAGCCGGGTCCACCGCGCAAAGCAGACCATCGACCGGAATCGCGGCCAGTCTTTCGCGCTTGATATCGGCCCTCCAGGCTTTGACGACGCTCTCCGATCGATAGGAACCATCCGGCTGTTCCACCATCCTGCCGAGCGCAAAGACGAAGTCCTGAGGAAACCGGCTCGACGAGCAATAGCCCGGTTGCAGAAGTTCGTGGCGGGGGCTGGGCTTGACAATCGTCACCTGATCGACCGTGCTCCAGACGGGAAGGTTTCCATCCCTGCCGGTCTGGCGCCGCAGCACCAGCGAGAGCTTCGCGCCGCATTTGAGCTCGGCTGCCGAATAGGCTGGGCCTCCGGCCATTCCGGTCAAGGCCGTTCCACTGACTTCCACACACCCATTCGCAGCAGGAGGCGTCGATTTTCCCCGCGCCTCGCTGGCATGGCCGGCGGCCGGGATCAGAGCAAGAAGAGCGGCGATCGCAGGAAAAGACCGTGACATGGATAAACCATTTTAACGTGAAGCCGGGGAAGAGGAACGCAGGTCGGCTATCAGTGTGAAGGCATGATTTTTCCCGCCTCGCGCAAAGCAGCTGAATTTCACGCGACACCCGCTACCTGAAAGACCGTAGCCTTGCTCCGAGGTGAGTCAATCCCTGCGATTTACGCGACTTCGGCCGCGGTGGTTGGTGGCCGATCTCGCCTTCGAGAGCTCCGAAAGCTAGACTAATGTCTCTTTACGCTCACTTGCGGAACCGGGGAGCTCAATTCAGCCAGATCCTTGGTCAGTTCCTCCCCGACCTCCTGCTTCACCGCCTCAAGGGCAAGATCGAGGCAATTCGTCGCGAATGGCAGTTTGACATCCTGAGCGACCTGTCGCGCATAGGCGATCATTCGCGCCAGTGCGACCAATTCGTCCAGAGCCTCTTCCGCCCTGAGGTCCGCATTTATGTTAGCAGCCGATGTCACGCCCATGCCCATTTCTCCAACGAATTGAAGGAACAATACGCGGGCTGGCGTGGCCAAGCCCGTGAAAAAAGCGTGACACAACTCCCGGTGACGATTGCTGCATTCGTTTCACAATGCAGGCCGTGTAGGAAATGCGGTCTCGTGCAATTTCCAGGACAAATCGGCATTCACGCGGATATCTGCGGCTGCCTGCACTTCTTTCAACAACTCCAGCGCATCGAGGCGTTTTTGATCGACGGAATGCGCGACAAGGGCCGAAAATAGTTTCGGACGATCCGGCGCAGCTATGCCCGCGCATTGCTCGACGATCGCCCGCCACGTCCGCCTCTTGAAAAAGATCGCGCTGGCGGCATTTTCAAGCTCCCGGCGCACGCCTCCTGGAAGCAATTCATTCCTTTCCATGGCATCGAGGGTGGCGCTGACATTGACCAGCGGCACCGTCAACGGTTTGCTGCCGAGCGCGCTCGGCGCGTGCACGAGCGCGACGGCGGCATCATCGACCAGCCGGCCCGAGCGGTAGTCTTCGAAAATGCGGCCGATCCCGATCATGCCGAACGGATGGCATTCTGCAGCCCGCAGCGCGCCCATGCTTGCCGCCCCCAGCACCGTCACGCCAAGCGAGAGAGCGCGGAGAATTTCCTTATGCCAGACCGGCGCGGCATATTCGAAGCCGCCGTCGATCAGGCCGATGACATTGGCACTCTGTTCCACCGCAGCCAGAAGATCCCCCTGCGTCGCAGGCGGCCGGACGCGTATCGCCTCGCCGGCAAGCGCGGCTGCGTCGGGAAGACTGGGACCTGCGAAAATGATCTTCAAAAGCCTATCGCTCTCGCCAGCGCCCTTGTTCCCAACCGCCGAGCACGTTCCCCTTCCGGATTTTCGAGCGCGGGAATAACGACCTTGACGACGCTGAAGGGAAGCGTGTCCGCGCTGAGGCGCACGGCGATGACCGAGCCGATCCCTCTTATTCGCAAAGCCTCCAGCACATGCTGCAGCATCTGCGCCAGATCCCGTGGCCAATGTTCCGGTGCTGAGCCCGGCGATACGGGGACTGCGTCGAAGGCTCGGCGCATCAGCGGCGGCAAGGATCTTGAAAACGTGGCTGGAGAAATATCGTCCCTGGCTCCGCTGATATAGGTGAGCCGCGATTGCACGGCTTCGGTTACCGCCCGAATGGCCGCGCGCACCGGAGACGGATGTGCCCCCGTGCCGCCGGTCACCTCGACAAGGCGGATGTCCCTGCCGCCGTGGCGATGCCGCAGATCCGGAATGCAATCCCCGGGGCCTAACATGGCGGTGAAGCAGGGTATGGCGATGTCGCTGGTGATATCGAAGAGCCTGAGCGTCAATCCCGACGCTTCAATCTTGTCGATCAACCGGCCCAAGGCGTCATCCTGGAATCCGCGGGGATCGACGCAGCCAGCATAACGATCCACTTCCGCGCTGACTTGCCAAAGCACATGCGCGTCCCGCTCGATCCGCTCGAGCACACCGTGGAAAATCGCCTCCTCGAGGTTGTTTCCCGAGGCTAGGCCGTCCGATGACATCCAGTATCGGGCATCGCGCGTACGGTCGAGCACCACCGCTTCAAAGGGGATATAAATCTTCCCGCCGGTGAGAATATCGATGCCGGCCACCCAATCCGTCTCCTCGTCCGGCCCGAGGTCGGGTTTATGGATGGCGATCAGGCAGTCCAGCGCGTCGATCTTGTACCCCATCGCCCGCAGGCCGGACGCGCTGCTGCGGAGCCGATCGACGAACGGTTCGCCGGCAACGGCACGTTCCAGGGCTTCCATGATCGTGGACACCTTGGCATCGACATCGGTCAGGCCTTTCCCCTGAGCAATCACGATCGATCGAGAATTCGGGGTGTATGCGCACCAGACGGGGATTCCGATGTCGTCGAGCCCGGTATGTCGCGCCACCCTGGTAACCCCGAATCTGGACAACAACGGCTCGACGCGGGAAAGAGTTTCCCGCGGCGATATGATCCTGTCGGAATATGTCGATTGGTTCGTCAGATGCCGGCTCAGCCGTCGACGTGGCCGGAAAGAGCGACCTGCGCCGACGAAACGGCGACAGCCAAGTCGACGCCCTTCACGAATGTACCACCGGCTTTTCGCAGGCTGCTCACAGTCGCCAAATCCCCCGTCGGATTGAGCGGCGTAACCGTGCCCGCGTCGAGATCGGCGAGCCAAAGACCAGCCTCGCCCGGTATTCCTATAACGACTACTTTCGCCATGTAAATGCCCCTAATTTATTATTAAAAACCGGCCTTCAACAGGCCCTCCCGGTATAGCTCTTTTTGCCAATGCTCCTTGAACGGAACGATGGCGAGCCACTTCTCGACGTCGAAAACCGGATTGATGCTTTCAGCACGCTGCCGATGGAAAAGCGCCCGCTTTCGATCGCCGATCATTGCGCAACTGGCCGCGGCGATGCGATGGGCCGGCGCTTTGTCTTTCATCGCCTCGACATAGGCGATGGCCTCCTCATACTGTTCCAGAAAGAAGCTAGCTCCCGCGGCGCACCAGAGATAGGCATCAGGCGCGAGCGGATTGAGCGAAATCGCTCTCTGGATCTTGGCGAGCGCATCACCTGGACGGGAGGCATGCACGAGCGTGTCGGCATGGCTGTAGATGACGTCGGCAAAATGCGGGCTGAGCTCCTCCGCCAGATGAAGTGAGGCGACACTGGCATCGACATCGCCGAGATAGAGTTTGGTGACGCCAAGCTCGCGATGGCCCGCCGCCGATGCCGGATCCCGCTCGATTGCGCGAAGCGCATTCTGCTCTGCCAGATGCAGCAGCTCGTTGTCTCCCTGCGCAGTCACGAGCCATTCACTGGTGAAGGTTCTCGCCAGTCCGGTAAATGAGGCGGAGAAATCCGCCTTATGCGACAGCGACTGCTTGAACGCCTTCCGTGCCCGGCGGATATGCGGCAAGGTTAGTTTACTCATCAAGCTCGAGCCAACGAGATAAGCGTGATAAGCCCCAGGATTGGCTTCGAAACGTAACCGCTCCTCCTCGTTCTCAGCCAGCTCACGCGCCACCGACACGGTCAGTTGCTGGGCGATCACCCGCCTTTGGCGCGGCAATATATCGGGGTTCATCGCAAAGCGGTTGGCCCAGATGATCTCGTCCGTGGGAAAGTAGATCAGCTGCGCAAACAACCCCTCTTCGGAAAATCGGGTGTCCAGAAGATAGGCGATCGAGTGTCGGGCGACCACAGCCGCCTTCTCGGAGTCACGGCGGATCTGGCCGGCCGTATGCGGCGCGACGATGGAAATGTTTCGAAGCGCGCACAGTTCTATGGTGACGTCTTCGATCAGGGCGTTGGCAAGGGCAAGTCCGGCATCGGCCTGCTTGGCTGTCGGGGGAAGCAACACCAGACGAGGCAGGATCAGCGGCGCCGACATGCTTTCGATGTCGGTCGGCTGGCTGCCAGGCTCGGAGCGCTTCACCTCCACCCTTGGAGGGCCGTCGCCATTTGCCAATCTCTCGGAAAACGACGAGCCGCGGGATATCTGGTGCAGCAGCGCCCTCACTTGCTCGTCATTCGGGTCCCGCTCGAGGATTTGCAGGGCGGCGCTCGAAATGATGCGTGCCGCGCCGTGCTTCTGCACCTCGGGCAGCGCCTCCAGCAATGCCTGACGCAATTGCAGCGCCTGGGTGTCCCGCTGCGCCCTGATCCACGCATCTATCGGCTTTGTCGCCGGCTTGATATTTCCGATGAAACCGCGCTGGGCCAATTCCGCGATGGCCTGCAGCCGATCCAGCGGCGCTCCGCCGGCCCGAAAGACATCCAGATCGCTCGAAACCGCCTGCATGTTCAGGCGAACCGTCGTGGCGGTGAAATCGAACGCTATTTCAGCGCGTCCGCCGTCCATTTCGCGGATGCGAGACAGCATTTTACGCAGGTTGAGCCGCGCTAATTCCGGCTCGACGTCGCTCCATAGAAACTGTGCCAGTTCATAGCGGCTGAGCTCAGGGCTCGCCCCGGCATAGATATGGGCCATCATCAACAGACCTTTGATCGGATAGCGAACCAGCTCGCCATTCGTCTCGGTCAACCGCAGATCGCCAAATGTCTGCAGATGAAGCACGATCCATCCTCAGTTGTGCACGACCGGATCCTGCAGGTCGCTGTCGATGTCGGGCAAGCCCGAAACCGCCAGGCTTTTGGCCAGCGCCACCAGTTTTTGCCTGATATTCGGATCCTCGATGGCGATAAACGCCTTGTTGAGCGCCAGTCCTTCCTTCGACGAGAGGAACTTGTTCAACTCGCTCGTCTCACCTTCGATTGGTCCGGAACCGCCGTTCTCAAAGAAAAAGCCGACGGGCACGCGAAGGATCTCCGAAATGCGCTGAAGACGGCTGGCGCCGATGCGATTCGTTCCTTTTTCGTATTTCTGAATCTGTTGAAAGGTAATGCCCAGAAGTTCAGCCAAACCGTGCTGGGTCATCCCGAGCGTCTTTCGCCGAACTCTCACGCGGTTGCCAACATAGACGTCGATCGAATTCGGCGATTTGGCCTTCATGTGAATAAGTCTCCCGCTTTATCAGCACGCCCGCTGTATAATGAAGAATTTGAGCAAAAATGCAACTAAAAGTAAATATTTTGTAAGGATTTTTTTCAGCGCCGCGCACAGTGGAAACAACCTGTGGACTACCGCAGGCGCGCGCCATGACGCACATATATAAGGAGTTCCTTATCGAGAAAATCAGAGCGGGGACGGATTGTCGAAATCGGCCCCCACGGCCCTGTCTCACTAAAGAGGCTTTTCAGCCACGGCGATCATCGACTTGGCAAGAGCAGGTATCCTTCCGACATATTCGAAACGAATACTGCGGAAACCGGCATCGAGCAGCAGCGTGCTCAGGGTGTTTCTCGACCAGAACTTGATATGTCCATGATCCCTCAGCGGCATGAAGTGATCATCCATTTTCCCAAGCGCCGCCAGGGCGACATTCTTTAGGTAGCCGTGATAGGGCGTCGATACGACGGCAATGCCGCCGGGCTTGACCAGATCATACATCGTCGAGGTGAATGCCCTGGGATCATAGACATGCTCGACCACCTCCAGGCTGATCACAGCGTCGAAGGTGCCGTATTCGCCGGCAAGCTCGTCATAGGCCGAACCGACACTCAGCGGCAGCCCGGGGTAATTGACATTGGCCTTGGCGATGCCATCGCTTGAAGGATCGACGCCGACGACGCGGTATCCCTTTCTCGCAAGAACTGCCGCCGCCCCGCCCGTGCCGCATCCCAGATCGAAGACATTGGTCTTCGCCGAGCCGGCAAAATGACCCTCCAGCAACCCAAGCACAGCTGGCAGGATGTAGGAATGCGCGGTTGTCGGTTTGGCGTGGATATAGGTGGTCGCATCAAGTTCGACGGACATATCCCTCTCCTTCTGCAATTCGCGGGACCCTATAGAAGAATACGTCGAAAATTGGGTAAAACCTGGCAAAACAGGATATAGACCAAGAATATAACCTGCAGTTTTGTAATAAGAAATTTAACCTTTGCGCGAAGATAAAACAAAGATGGCAGCATCAACAAATGATCGCGCGCAGAGAAATTGGATCGGATTCGGCGACTCTAAAATGCCGCCAACAACGGGAAGAAAAACCCGCCGAGGCCGAGAAGCAAACCAGACTGCGGCGACCCGCTTGCCAGTCACGGCCGTGGATCATCCGCGGTCTTCGCTGCTGCCGCGGGTCGGCGCATAGGACAGGATCAAAGTCCAGTGAGCTCAAAACGCCTCTGCCAAAATATGAATCGCACGCTTCCCGGCGATGGCACGCCCAGATGCCGAACAGCAAGCCAAAGATATTTAACGGATGGATGTATACTGCTGGATCAAGACTGCCCGATCGAAACCCTTCTCGCGTATCGGAGAAGATGAGCTTGCCCGAGAATTCGTCGCCCGCATATGTGAAACAGCCAGTGGGAAAACCGCGGATTCCCGTGGTCTTCTGGTTGCTGCTGACGGTTTCCCTCTCGCTCATCATGGGAACTGTGCTTCTTTCCAACGACATGAAGCACTTGAGGACGATCGATCGCTATTTCGGCTTCGGTCTCTTTTCATATGGGGTCAAGCCCCCGCCGCCAAAGGCGCTTCCCCGCCCGGCGCCCACCGTCTCCGTCACGCTACCCTTGCATGCCACCGAACCGCCTATGGCGCAGACCGCATCGACCTTCCTCCGGACGTGGCGCATTTCAGGAGCGGCAATGTGCGCGGCCCTGCGCGACGCCGGCATTGAAACCAGCGAATGGGCGGCAGCGAGCTTCAACGCCAATACCTTCGAGTGCTTTTTCGAACACAACGGCAGACGTGAAAAGGATCAGCTTCCCAGTTCCATCTTCGTCATCGTTCGCGGCGACGCTGCCGGCACGATCAACAACATACGCGTGAAGATCGTCAATCCCGAGACTGACCAATATGGCCAGCTCGACCCGAACATCCTGCGGATTTTTGAGGTCATGCTGAGCCAACCGCAATGGCTCGATTTTCGTGAGGCGTTGAACGCAATCCAGAACCTGAGGGACATCAAGGAAGACGGCTTCGGCGCCAGCATCACCTTCAGTCGCGAGGTGCTCAATCCGGACCGTTACAATTTCACGCTCTCGTTGGATGCGGCCTCGGGCCCCCAGAAGAGAACGAGAAACTATTTTTCCGACAGAACCTGGCTTCCATCGCCGGAGCCGATGGTCGGGACCGACCCTTCGCAACCGGCGCCGGCATCAAGGCAATAAATCGGGAAAGCGGCGGACGCCGCACGCCATTAACCTGCCTATCAGGCCATGCGACTTGCATCGTCGCCATGCCGGGCCAGAATCTTGTACAGCTCTTTCAAACTGTCCCCGCTCGGTCGTTCGCTGCCGTCACCGCTGGCAAGGCGCCAGACACGCTCGACATGCAGATCGTGCGTGACCTGGGCGAGGTCGTCGTTCAGCAGGCGAATAGCATCCGCCGGTCGACCCAGCCGCCGGGACATCCCCACGAGCGTCGCAAGGAGAATGACGAACACGCCGAAGACCCCGGAAATGACGGCTGCGAACCCCAGGTCATCGAGAACAGCGAGAGCGTTTCGAAGGGTCGCCATAAAAAAAACGGCATTTTGAAATGCCATATGAAAAACGCTCATCACGTAGCTGAACCAATCTTCCATCACGAGCGTCCTCCGGGAAGATCTATATCTTGGCACGGGCTGAAAAGTCTAGCGGATGCTCACAGTATTCGCTCCGGGGAAAGTATATTTGAGGTTGCATTACTCCGCCAAAGCAAACGCAACTCGAGACGGAACCGCCGCAAACCGACCCGGCTGTCGCAAGTTCGGTCGCGGACATGAGAAAAGCCCACAGCGAGGGATCAAATGAACAGAAGAGAGTTCCTCGCTTCGATTCCGCTCGCGCTGTCTTGTGTCCAGGCGGGCACGGTCCTGGCCAGGGCGCCGGCGGAAGCCGGGCTGCGCGCGCTTGCCGACAGCAAATCGTTCCGATTCGGATCGGCAATCGACCTGCAAAATATCGGCGATCCGGGCGCTTGCGAATTCTATGTCGAGAACGTCAATTCGATAACGCCGCGCAACGAATTGAAGTGGAAAGCGACGGAAAAGAGTCCCGGCGTTTTCTCCTTTACTGGCGCCGACAGGGTGGTTGCATTCGCGCGAAAAAACAACATGAGGATTTATGGGCATACGCTGATCTGGTATCGCGTCCCGGACTGGGTGTCTGAGATCACCGACGCGCAAGCGCTTCGGACGGTCATGAACCGTCATATAAAACAGGTTGTCGCTCGCTATAAGGGGTCGATCGATGCCTGGGATGTGGTGAACGAGCCGTTGGAATATGATGCGCCCGACCTTCGGAACTGTGTTTTCCGACGCCTTCTCGGCGACGATTATATTCGCATGAGCTTCGATATGGCGCATGAGGCCGATCCGGGCGCGACGCTGGTTCTCAACGAAACGCATCTTGAGAAAAAATCCGCTATCTTCGAACAAAAGCGCGTGCACATTCTCAAAATCGTCGAGGATCTCGTCACCAGGAAGACTCCGATCAACGCGGTGGGGCTGCAGGCGCATTTCCGCCCGGGCCTCGACCGGCTAGATCCGGAGGGAATGGGGCGATTCTGCGCGGCTCTGAAGGATATGGGTATTGCTGTCTATATCACCGAACTCGATGCGTCTTGCCACTTCCTGAAGCACGACCAAGGCTTCACGCAGGCCGCCTACGCCGATATTTTCCGCGACGTGATCACCGTGGCAGCCGAACGTGGCGACTTGCAAGGCGTCACCGTATGGGGCATGTCGGAAAAATACGGCGAGCCCGATAAAACGGGGACCGATGCCGATGGAGCCTGCACAAAGCGCATTAATCTTTACGATGAAAACAACGCGCCGCGCAGTTCAGTTGATGGCATCAGGCAGGCAATAGAGGCGATGTGATGCGAAAGACAACGGAGACATCGACAGATTCATGAAAAAGGCAGTTATTTATGTAGAAAAATTTCTGCCTGCCAGCCAGGCATTTGTTCTCAATCAGGCGGTAGCGTTTCGTTTGTTCGAGGCAGAAATTCTTGCCGGCACGCGAATTTCCTCGGCCCACACCAAAAAATCCACTGTCCCGGTTCACGACATCCGCCGGTCGCCGATCGCGCGGGCCGGTGAACTTCTGTTGAAAATTCCTCAGATCGGCCTCCCTTTCCTCTTTCCCGCCATCGGTCAGGCCGATCTCGTTCACGCGCATTTCGGCAAGAACGGCTATGTCATCGGCCCGTTGGCGCGGGCCGCCGGCAAACCGCTCGTGACGACGTTTCACGGTTTCGACGCCACCTATCGCGGCGATCCGAAAAAACCGGGCGGCTTCAATCAGGTGCGCTTCTTCGCCAAGGGCCGCAGCGAAATGGCCGGCTGGAACAGCTGGAATATTGCCGTTTCCGATTTCATCCGCGACCGGTTGCTGGCGCTCGGCTTCCGTGCCGACCGCGTCTATCGCCACCACATTGGCATCGATCTCGATCTCTTCAAAATGGAGCCTCGTCCGCGAAAAAAGGGACTGGTGGTTTCCATCGCCCGTTTCGTCGACTATAAGGGCCACCGCTTCATGATCGACGCGCTGGCGCGCGTGGCGGCGACCGGCACGCCGGTCGAATTCGTCATGGTGGGTCAGGGACCGCTGAAAGAGGAAATCGAGACGCTGGCGCGTCGTTCCTTGCCAAGCGTCACGATCCATGAAAATCTGTCGCAGACTGAGATAAGGGATCTGCTGGCCAGTGCAGAGCTTTATCTCCACGGCAGCGTGACCCTCGACAATGGTCACGCGGAAGCGTTCGGCCTCGCCAATCTCGAGGCCGAGGCCGTCGGCACTCCGGTCGTCGCATTCCGCTCGGGAGGCGTGGGCGAAGCGATCGAGGAGGGGAAAACTGGTTATCTCGTGGAGGAGCGGGATGTCGCGGGCATGGCGGAAGCGGTCGGAAGGCTGCTCAACGACCAGGCCTTGTGGACAGCCTTCAGCGCGCGGGCACCGCTTCTGGTGGCCGAGCGTTTCGACATACGTCGTCAAACGGGAATGCTAGAGGACTATTACAGTTCCGTTCTAGACGAATTTGCCAGCCGGGGTCGGACTTGATGGTGCAGACAGGAAAGAAGCCGAAGTGGGGACTGAACGTATTTCGGCCGCTGCGGAACGGAATCGTCAGGGCCAAGTGGCTCTATTATACGAAATTCTGGGGAATGGACATCGATCCGACGGCAAGCTTTTCCTTAAGCGTGCGGTTCGATAAGACCAACCCGAAAGGATTGCATATCGGCGCGGAAACCTATGTTGCCTTCGAAGCCGCGATCCTGACCCACGACCTGACGCGCGGGCTCTATCTGCACACGAGGATCGGCAAACGCTGCTTCATCGGCGCCCGCAGCATCATTTTGCCCGGCATCGAAATCGGCGACGAATGCGTCATCGGCTCGGGCTCGGTGGTAACCAAGAGCGTGCCGCCGCGCTCGCTCGTCGCCGGCAACCCGGCCAAGATAATCCGCAGCGACATCAAAATCATTTCGCGTTACGGCCGCATGGCGACGAATGACGAGCGCGATGGTTCGGTTCAGACATCCGAGTTTTCGGAAACCAGACAACCATTCTGATGGTGGGGAAATAGATATGATTCTATTAAGTGTTATTGTGCCTGCATACAATAACGAAAACGATATATCGATCATCCTCGATGCATTTTCGAAGCAGACGATTGATGCTGATCAAGTTGAATACATAATCGTCAACAATAATAGCAAAGACAACACCAAAGGCATCGTCAACGAATACGCCAAGAAACTGCCTATAACCGTGAGATGCGTTGACGAAAACAACATTCAGAGTTCCTACGCCGCCCGCAACGCCGGAATTCGAGCTGCAAGAGGCAATATTCTCCTATTCACTGACTCGGATTGCGTTCCCGAACCTGAGTGGGCTGCTCGGATGCTGGAAGCCTTCGACAGGCCGGAGATCGGGATCGTTGGTGGTGCAATTCAAGCGAGCCACGGCGATTCTCTGGTCGAAAGATTCAGCTCCGAAGCCAACGTGCTGTCCCAGGAACACAGCCTCAAGAATCCCTTTCTCCCATTTTTTCAAACGGCAAATGTCGCCTATCGTCGTGAGGCCTTTCAGAAAGCCGGTCTGTTTCGCTCACGTCTTAAGACAGGCGGCGATGCGGACATGTGCTGGCGGGTACAGAAGAGCACCGACTTCGAGCTTCGCTACTGTGCTGGAGCAAAGGTCCTTCATCGACACCGCACGACCCTGGCCGGATTAAACGAACAATTCTCTCGCTATGGCCGGTCTGCCGTTTACCTCAACCGGCTGTATGGAACGGAAATCCAGCCGGAACCGAAAACCCAATATTTTATCCGCAAGGGCGTTTCGTGGGCGTTTCTTCACCTTCCCATTACGCTGGCAAAACGGCTGGCTGGGCAAGCTACGAATATCGATCTGTTTCGTGAACCTTTGCGTCTTTATATTCGCTGGTGCCGCAAGACAGGCATTTCGAGTGCTGAAACCGCCGGTCTGCCCAAGGAGCTTGACATCGAATATCTGGGATAACCCAGGCTGACGCGGTATCCTGAGATCACGGCGATACTTGCCTCGAGATATGAACCTGAAACGCAAATAGACCATTCGCCGTCAGACGAGGGCCTGCTGTTGAACGTTACCTATTTTTCTCTCAACTTTCCCGAGTTGACGCAGACGTTCGTTTACAACGAAATGCGGGGTCTCAAAGACCTCGCCGTCGATATTGATGTCGTCGCGTTGCGCCGACCCGCCAGCAATGTATCGAGCCTGCCGGAACAGTACGGATTTTCTGATCGTATTCGGTATGTGCAGGCGGATAAGCGTCGCCTCTCCCGTATCGCCGCGTTAGTTCGAGGAGCGATCCGGCTTCTCGCCCGCGCAGATTTCCGTACCCTCTGGCGCCTCGCCACGATGCGCGACAGCGAGATAAGGTTGCCGATCTCTCAGAAATTGCGCCTAGCAGCCAGTCTTCAGCCCGGCAGCTCTCCTTCGAATGTCATTCATTGTCACTTTGGTCCGGCTGGACGCGTTGTCGCGCATCTGAAAAAACTCGGGCTTATAAAAGTTCCGATGACGACTGTTTTCCACGGTTACGATATTACCCAATATACGGATGGCCGCCCGGAGATTTACCGCGAACTCTTTGAGCAGGCGGATTTGCTTCTTCCGATCAGCGATCTCTGGCGCCGGCGTCTGATAGATCTTGGTGCGCCCACTGAGAAAATAACGACGATACGCTTGGGGGTTGATTGCGACGCTTTCGATTATAAGCTGAGGACCATTCCCGCCGGTCAACGCACGCGCTTCATCACGATCGGACGAATGACGGAGAAGAAGGGGCATCGCTTTACTATTCAAGCGTTTTCGCAGCTTGTTTCCCGTCGCCCGGATCTCGATCTTTCCCTCGATATCGTCGGCAACGGTCCACTGTTTGGCGATATGCGAAGCCTTGCAGAAGCTTCGGGGCACTCGGACAGAATCCAGTTCCACGGAGGCCTGCCGCATCAGGAGATCAAACGCCTGCTGGACGAGGCACATATCTTTGTGCTCCCGAGCGTAACCGCCGCGGACGGCGACATGGAAGGCATCCCGGTGTCGATCATGGAAGCCATGGCGATGGGACTTCCGGTCGTCAGCACACGTCACAGCGGGATCCCGGAATTGGTGGTCGATGGGAGCTCCGGGCGTCTGGTCGACGAAAAGGATGTTCCTGCTCTATCAAGTGCGATGGAGGATTTGGCCAGTAGCCCCGACCTCGTTGGCACAATGGGATCGCAAGGACGGATGATCATCGAACAGGGCTACAATGAACGGAGTCAAGCTCGTTCGCTGAAGCAAGCACTCCAGCAGCTTCAAACAAAAGGGATCTGACAGCTCGCCATGTTGATATTGATAGAAAACACTGTCTGTTTGAATGCGGGTGATGCAGCCATCATGCTGGCGATAATCCGGATTTTGCGTCGCACTTTTGGCGAGCAGACTGAGTTTGTTGTTTTTGACAGCAATCCGGAAGTCGCCGCGCGTTACTACCCCGATATCAAATTCCGCCCGCTGACCACACCCCTCGCAGCACCACCGTCGATTTCGCTTCCGCTGATCGGGAAGCGCTTGGCGACACGTATCCGTCGAAAGATTGGCGGGTTGAAGAAGCGAGAGTTCCGCAGATTGCTGACCTCCGCGAAAAACGACAACGGAAGTGTCGGCTGGAGCCCACTTTTAACGAAGCAAATGCGTGAAAATATTGCTCTTTACGCCAAAGCGGATCTGGTTGTCTCCACAGGGGGGACATACCTCGTTGAGCATTACGATCTTTCAACTCGGTTTGAGGAATTTGAGAAGGATCTGGCCCTTAATAAGCCGCTAGTTTTGTTCACACAGTCGCTCGGCCCCTTCGACAAGCCGGAAAATCAACGAAGAGTTAAATCCATCGTCGATCAGGTTCGAGTGGCGCTTCTGAGGGATGAAAAATCCGAAAACAATCTGCGCGCCATCGGCGTCGAGCACGATCGCCTGAAAGTGATTTCTGATAGCGTTTTTGCCTTTGCTGATATGGAACGCCTGTCCAAGCGGCAGGGATCGAAGCGATCGGAAAAACTCAGGGTCGCCGTCTCCGTCCGCGATTGGGCGCACTTTGACGGGCTTTCACCGCAAGAAGGCATGGCTCGATATAAGAGCGCAGTCTCTCAGGCGATCTCGGAGCTCGTGAAGACAAAGAATGCGGAAGTCACGTTTCTGTCGACATGTCAGGGTATTCCTGAATACCACTATGACGACTCCATCGTCGCCCAGGCGATCGCCGATGGATTGGATGCAGAAACGCGAAAGTCGGTCTCGGTCGATTCAGGATTTTATGGCCCCGATGCCTTGCTTAACAAAGTGACTGACTTTGATTTCGTTATCTCCACACGCATGCACATGGCCATTTTATCATTGTGTGCCGGAGTGCCGGTGCTGCCGATTTCCTACGAATTCAAGACGACGGAACTCTATCAAGGTTTGTCTCAGAGCCAATGGGTCACGGACATATCGCATATTGAACCGGTGAGCTTCACCCAACGTGTACTCGATTTCACGGAACATTTGGATGAGTTCTATCAAGCCGCCGCGCCCAGAATTCGCGAACAATCTGCATCGGCTTGGTCGGCAGGCCCCCTCATCCAGGCGTCCTTACCTTCGCAACCAGCCCACCTTGGTGCGAAAGCAATGAAGCAGGCATCATGATGACAACTGCACCCAAGCAAATAGGGGCAAAGACACTCCAGGCATCGTTTTGGTTGATGTCAGGTGTCTTCTACGGTCGGCTCGCAAATTTGGCGATGACGATCATTCTCGCGCGCATTCTCGTACCGGCAGACTTTGGTCTGGTCGCGTTGGGTACGACATTGCTGATCATCCTGACATCCGTGACCGACTTATCGCTGGCAAATGCGCTCATTCATCATCAGGACGTGAAGGAGGAGGATTACCATACCGCGTTTACGCTCAGCGCCATTCGCGGCGTTTTGCTGGCGATTGCCATGGTGATCAGCGGGTTTGTCATGGCCCACCTCTATAACGACCCGAGACTTATCGGTGTTTGTGCAGGACTCGCGTCGCGGCCCCTCTTAAGCGGGTTAGGAAGTCCTTACTACGTGACATTTTCCAAGGAACTCGACTTTGGTACGGTCGCAAAGAACGAGGCGTTGAATTATACGGCGCAGCTGGTGGTAGCCGTAGGCGTTGCCTGGCTGACCAATAGCTATTGGGCAATCGTCGCGGGGGCGATGGCCGCGTCCATCACCGCGATCGTCGCGACCTACGTGAGAGCGCCCTACATTCCCCACTTCACTTTGTCGTCGTGGCGAAAACTCACGAATTTTTCGGTTTGGCTTACCCTGAATCAATTCGTTACGATCATCGGAAATCGCTTCGATAATTTCCTTGCCGGCGGCCTGCTCGGGATCGCGAGCTTTGGCGCATATAATGTCGGCAACAACGTCGCTGCGATGATCACGCAGTCTGCATTCCAGCCGCTGGAGCGGGTCCTATTCCCCAGTTTTGCGAAGTTGACTGGCGACAAGACAAGATTAAATGAAGCCTTCCAAAAAAGTCAGGCCTCCCTGTTTGCGATCGGTTTTCCCATGGGTGTCGGCCTAGCACTGATAGCCGAACCTTTCGTCTACCTGACACTCGGTCCGAAATGGAGTATCGCCGTCACGGTGATCCAATTCATCGCACCGGTGCTTGGGATGCAGATCGTTTTTGGCCCCTCGAACGCCCTTGCCTATGCTTTGGGCGCCACTCGAACCCTGTTTAACAGAGGTATCGTGCTTCTCATTTTTAGAGTTCCGATCGTGCTCGCCGGTCTATATTTTTTCGGACTAATCGGCTTGCTCGTTGCTAGAGTGATATCCGGTGGCATAGTGGTGTCGGTTGTCAATTTCTACATCGTCAGATCCTTAACCGGGCTCAGCCCCTGGCGGCAGCTTTTCGTGACCTGGCGATCATGGGTCAGCGGCGGTGCGATGATCCTCGCATTGTTGGCCTTGCGTGAACTGACAGGTCCGATCACGAATAATTTCGCCGCGGGTAAAGCCCTTGTCGAAACGGTACTGCTGGGTGGCGGCGTCTATTGCTCTGTCCATGCTGTACTGTGGATAATTAGTGGCCGATCTCAAATTGGCGTGGAAGCTGAGCTGATGAAAGTAATTTCCGCCATTTTAGGACGCTTCAGGAAGCCACGTGAAAGATCCGTATAAAACCGCACGCCACATAATTCGAAAACGAGGCCCGAAGTCATGACGAATCCCAAACTTAGCGTGGTGTTCTCATCCTATAATGGCGCCAGCCGCCGGCTGCGCCACACTTTGGATTCCTTGTTGTGCCAGGAGCTTTCTCATGACCAATGGGAATTGATTGCCGTTGACAACAACAGCAATGACGGCACGTTTGATCTTTTGAAATCCTATAACGACAAGCTGCCCATCACCGTCCTGCAGCACCACACGCCGGGTAAGTCGGGGGCGCTGAACCTGGCTCTGGATCGAGTGAAGGGCGATCTCATCGTCTTTACCGATGACGATATCCGCGCCGAACCCAACTGGCTGAGAGCGATCGTCGATTGCGCCGCCGCCCACCCGGGTTATGGCGTCTTCGGCGGCAGAATCGTTCCCGATTGGGAAAAAGAGCCCAAAGACCCTTTCATCGAGTGGATTCCGATGGGATCCACCTTTGCGATCGTCGATGAAACGCAAAGCGGGCCGTGTGACCCGACAAAGGTCTGGGGTCCGAATACGATCATTCGGCGAGAACTGCTTGGCACAAGCGTGCGCTATCGCGAAGATATCGGTCCTCTTCCGGGAAAGATTTTCGCCATGGGCGAGGATGCGGAAATCATCATTCGCCTGGCGGCAAATGGCGTCAAATCCTACCGATGCGCCGAGGCTGTGGTTCATCACTGGATACCGGCGTCCAGCGTCACCGAGGCTTGGGTACAGAAAAGAGGAGAGCGGCTTGGCTACGGCATGCCAGCGCTCTTTCCCGACGAGGTGCCTGAAGGGGTGAGATTGAGCGGAGTTCCGCTTCCGACCTGGATCGAAAGCGCGCAATGGGCCTTCCGAGCAGCGATGCTTTATCTGCTGCCGCAATCGAAGACGCGCTTTTGGGCAATCTGGAAATATTATTACATGCGCGGCTATCGCGCCGGAATTCGCCGATACGCGCCTGGGACCCTGGTGCGGTAATCGACTAGCCTGCTGCCTAATTCCTTAAATCGAAAGCAATTTAAGGACAAATTATGCAGCAACTCAAAGCATTACAGCGTTCTTTGCGCTTAAAGACGCGGCGCTGTAGGGAGACGGAAATTTGAAACTCTCGGTGCTGATCAACAATTTCAATTATGGGCAGTTCCTGCGCCCATGCATCGACAGCGTTCTGTCGCAGAACTATCCGGACTTCGAGGTCGTCGTGGTCGACGACGGCTCCACGGATGATTCCAGGGAGATCCTCGCTTCCTACGGGGCGCGCATTCGGTCCGTGCTAAAGGAAAACGGCGGCCAAGCCTCGAGCTTCAATGCCGGTTTTGACGCGGCGAGCGGGGATATCCTCTTTCTCCTCGACGCCGACGATGCGTTCCTGCCCGGCAAACTGGCGCGCATCGGCGAAATCTATGACCGCAACGAGATTGACTGGTGCTTCGACCGTGTGACGACCAAAGAAGACGACCAGCCTCCCGGGGAGTTGCAGGTGACGCTGTTCGACAAGCGGGAAACATTGCGCAAAGGCGGTTTCCCTTCGCTTCCGGTGCCGACATCCGGCTTGAGTTTCCGCCGCGCCCTGCTGTCGCAGATATTGCCGATGTCGGTGGCGACGGATGTGGTTCTCAGCGACAATTACATCAAGTTCGCGGCGGCCTATCTCGGCCGCGGCGCCATCATCGAGACGCCGCTGACGTTCCAGCGCATTCATGCGTCGAACCGCTACACAGGCACGAGCCGGGCAAAGACGCTTCGCCCGCGGATCATGATCGCGACCGGGCTGGAACTGGCGCGCCGCTATGACGGGCTGCAAGCACTCGGCAAGAGCCTGGTGGCCGGTGGTATCGCGCAAACGACATCGCTGCTCAAACTCCGCAGCGAAGCCCGCAACACCGTTGCCGGCGGCCCCTTTGGCCGGGATGCCGCAACCGAAGTGGCCTTGATGGCCGCGCGCAAGCGTCTGGGAAATATGCTGCGCGGAGGACAGTCATGAACCGGCAAGGCACTTTCCCGCATTCGTCGGCCGAAGCCGATCAGCCAGGCACGCCGCCGTTGAACATCGCCGTCGGCGTGTTGACCTATCGCCGGCTGGACGGGATCGCCAAGCTGCTTGACGTGATGACGCGCCAGACAAGGCACCCGGCTCGCCCCTATCATCTGACCATGGTGATCGTCGACAATGAAGCGGCCGGCAGTGCAAGAGCCACGGTCGAGGGCTTTGCCCAGACGGGCGCCTACGATCTGATCTATGTGGTCGAGCCGAACCAGGGCATACCCTTTGCGCGTAACCGCGCCATGGATTCAGCCCCTGCCGGCACCGACCTCTTCTGCTTTCTCGACGATGACGAATGGCCTGTCGATGGCTGGCTCGATGCGATGCTGGAGACCCGGGAGAAAAACCGCGCCGATTGCGTCTACGGTCCCGTCCAGCCCGTCTATCCCGACAACCCGCCGGAATATTTCATCAAGGCGAAGGTTTTCGAGCGCAAGAAGAACAAGGATGGTCAACGCATTTCCTATGCGGCCTCGAACAACGTCATGTTCGATTATCCGCTGATCCGCTCGTGGAATCTGCGTTTCGAAGAGAAGATGCGCTTCACCGGGGGCACGGATTATCTCTTCTTCAATCAGGCCATTCGCCGCGGCATGCAGGTTTTCTGGGCTGACGAGGCGCTCGTCTATGATATCGTTCCTGCCAGCCGCATGACCTGGAAGTGGGTATTGCAGCGGCAATACCGGCTCGGCAACACTTTCGCAGTCAGCGAGGTCCTGCACGGCAACCTCAAGCGCCGGCTCTATCGCGCCGCCTATGGCGCCTCGAGGGTGATACTCGGGTTGGCCATGCTGCCGGCGATCGTGATTTCACCCTATTGGGGCATGCGGGCGCTGACCCACGTGCTGCGCGGCGCCGGCATGGTCAACGGCATCCTCGGACATGCATACCAGGAATATAAGCCCAATGCCGCCCTCTGATATTGTTTGCAGGAGCGCCCTCGGATGAGTGTCGGCCCTACCTATGTTCGAGACGGAGATATCGGCCTGCGGCCGGCCGCCCGTGCACGGCCGCGCCACGGCATCCGAAAGGAGACGCTCGTCCGTCTGCTCCTGACGGGGATATTCTACCTCGCGCTGCTCCGGGCCACCGGCATGTGGTATGGTTATCCTGCGAACTTCGACGAGGGCGTGTCTGTTGATCCGCTTCCTCAGAAGCTGATGCTCTATTCGCTGATCCCGTTGATCGGCCTCTATTGTCTTCTTGAACCGAACCGATTCATCGCCTTTTTCCGCGGCATTTCGCCCCTCGCATGCGTGGTGATCTTTGCCATCGTGGCGTCATTTGCCGGTTCGCTCGATTTCGGCGCCTCTGTTCGCGGCGCCGCGGCCGTCGGTCTGCTGGCGCTTGGCCCCCTGCTCTTTCGACTGCGCTACGGCAACGAGGAAACCTTACGTCTCCTGGCCAATTTCGCCGTTTTCTCCGCCTTCGCAAATGTCCTCTATACGGCTGCCTTCCCGCGTTTCGGGATCATGGGCGGCTCGCTGGCGGGAGCAGTGAAGGGACTGTTTTATCACAAGAACACAATGGGACAGTTCAGCGCGATCTGCTTTATCGTGCTTATTTCCCATCGCCTGCCCTCCCCCAGGCTCCGCTACAGCGGCCTGCTGAGAAGCTTCGCCATCCTGCTGACCCTGCTCCTTGTCGTGGTCTCCTTGTCGTCGACGGCCGTCGTCATGGTGGCGATCGGTCTCGCCACGATTTTCGGCCTGAAGATGATGGAGAACGTCAGGCACAATATGGCTCGCGCTTTGATCGTGCTCTTCCTCTGCATCCTCATCGGCGTCGCCGGCTCGATCGCCTATCTCGGTGTCGCCCAGGCCGTTGCGGAAGCTTTCGGCAAGGACCTGACGCTATCGGGCCGCTCCGATATCTGGGAACAGGTGATCCCGCTGATCTACGACAGGCCGATCTTCGGCTACGGCTTCGCCACGTTCCGGCAGGCCGACATTGTCGAGGAATATGTCCGTCTCGGCCACACCGTCCGCTCGCTGCACAACACCTATCTCGAGATTTGTCTCAATATCGGTATTCCGGGCTTTCTCTGCTGGATTGCTTTCCTGTTGACGCGGATCTTCAAGAAGATTGCTGCGGTCTACAGGAGCCAACAGCTGCAGACCGTCCAGGCGAAAGAGGTCGCGCTGATCCTGCTTGTCATGATCGGCGCGATGACCGAAGCGGGAATGATGCTCGCGCCGATCGGTCTATGGCCGGTCCTCGTCTCCGTCTTGCCCATGACGACGGAACCCGTCGTCCCGCCGCGTCGGCGGCGGCTTCTCTCGAGAAGATCGGCCGGGCGGCGGAGCTTCGACCATTCACAACCCGTTTCAGGAGAGTAGGCAATGACCAGCGCCCCAATGGCCGTGCCGGAATCGAAGAGAGCCGCGGTCAGCGTTGAACGCGAAAAATTGCTGGATATCGAACGCGGCAAAGGCCTCGGCATCCTGCTGGTCGTCTACGGCCACCTCGTGATGCAGGGCACGCTTGGCGAACAGGCATGGTACCAAGCGACGAAAGCTGCGATCTACACGTTCCACATGCCGTTCTTCATGTATCTCAGCGGCTTCGTGTTCTTTTTCACCGGCGCGCATAAAGCGCTCGACCGGAATTTCGGCGCGTTCTCCGCCAAGAGGTTTGACCGGCTGCTGATCCCGTTTATCGTGATGTGCCTGGTAAACGTCTTCGGCAAGCAGCTCGCCGAGATGTTCATTCACGTCGACGATGGCGTCAGCGGCTTCTGGCAGGGCCCATGGGCGGTGATTTCGAACAGCCCGAACAACCCGACCATTTCGATCTGGTACCTTCTCGTGCTTTTCGTCTATTCGGTGCTGACACCCATCCTGTGGCGGCTGAGCGGCCGGCAGATCGGCATCCTTTTCCTGTTCTCGCTGGCGATCTTCTTCATTCCCGCTTCGGAGAGGTTTTATGTCGCGCGAATTCTGAGCTATTTCGTATTCTTCGCCGCTGGAATGGTGAGCTGCAAATACTCGGCCCAGGCGCTTAACATATTCTCCAAATATATCGTCCTCTGGCTGATCGTTTTCGCAGCCGCACTTTATATCGGCCGGAGTTTCCCCTATTGGCTTCTTCTATGCGGGGCAGCGTCGATCCCGTTCCTGCATGCTCTGGTCAGATTGCCGATTTTCGCAAATGACAAGGTCCTTCTCTGGTTCGGCCAGAATTCAATGGTGATCTATCTGCTCAATACGATTTTCATTGGAATAGCCAAAGGTGTCTATGTGAAAATCCTGCCATATCACGGGCCATGGTTTGCATTCATGATCCTTATATTGATGATTGCTGGGACGTTATTGCCGATCTTAGCCAAGATGGCGCTTCAGGCAGTGCCGATGGCAGGACCCGTTTATAAGTATGTCAGGTGAGTCCGCTGCCCCGAATTGAGAATTTTTCCCGCTCCGTGCGCTCGACCTGCCGGCCAATGATGTTAGAATTCGATTAAACTGCCGTGCTACAGCCACGGTTTCGGTGGAATGGTCTTGCCTATAATCATCGGTCAAACATAGGAGATGCCTGTCTATGGCTGGGAAAAAATTGAAGGTTCTCGCTGCGTCGTCAGGGGGCGGCCATTGGGAACAGCTGATGACCATGCGCAGCGCCTTCGAGGGCTGCGACATCATTTTTGCAACCACCATCCCGGGGCTGCTTTCCAAATACGAGATTCGGGACGGACTGGTCCTTCCCGATTGCAGCCGCGACTCGATCACCATGTCGATCCGGTGTTTTTTCAGCGCTTTCGCCATCGTCATCAGGCACAAGCCCGACGTCATCATCTCGACAGGTGCCGCGCCCGGGCTTTTTTGCCTGCTTGCCGGGAAATTGACTGGCAAGCGCACGATCTGGATCGATAGCGTCGCCAATGTCGAGAAACTGTCCCTTTCGGGGAAGCTGGCCGGCCATATTGCGACGCTCTGGCTCACGCAATGGCAACATCTGTCGCGGCCGGACGGCCCGCATTACGCAGGAGCTGTCCTTTGATCCTGGTCACTGTCGGAACCCAGCTGCCGTTCGACCGCCTCGTCAAGGCGGTCGACGCCTTCGCCAAAGAACTGACCAGGCCGGTTCTGGCGCAGATCGGCAAAGGCACCTACACGCCTGAGAACATGAAATGGATCAAGAATATCGAACCCGCCGACTTCGACAGGATGTTTCGCGAGGCGAGCGTCATTGTCTCTCACGCGGGCATCGGCACCGTGCTCACGGCGAAACGTTTCGGTAAACCGATCATTCTCGTTCCCCGCAAGGCAGCCCTTGGTGAACACCGAAACGATCATCAGCTGGCGACCGTCAGCCAGCTCGTCGACCGGCCGGGCATCTATGTCGCGCATGACGATGACCAACTGAAAGATTATCTCCTGCAGGACCTCAGCAGTCCGTCCCATGACGATCCATCCGATGCCGGCCGGACGTCGCTGGTCAACTATTTGAAGGGTTATCTCGCGGCAGGCTGAGCCCGCGACCGGCCGCATTCCCCCTCGAGAACGCGGAGATTCAGTCTACGCAATCGCGGCCGGCGATGTGTCCGACGAGTGCAGGCACGATGATCCTTGTAGCAACTTCCGGCCGCGGATGGGCGCCGTCGGGAATTGCGGCGGCCTGATCGTCCGGGCTCAGGCGCTCCCAGCCAGGCCGGTGGTCGACAAACTCCACACCGCGCTTCCGTGCCTCCGCCTGATGAGCCGAAATATAACTGCCGACGAAGGGACGGATCAGCCCCCGCAGTCCCGAAAACGGGTTCATTGCCATGAGGATGATCCGTGCCCGCGGCAGGCGCCGATGCAGCCGATCGAGGATCTCGCCGATATTCCTTTGGCTTTGCGCCAGCGACACGAACCGGTGCACGGTTGCGTCATTGGCGTAGAGCTCGATCAGGATGATATCCGGCTCCTCGGCCACGACGCGGTCCAGCTGGGTCAAGGCCCAGGCCGACGTCTCGCCGCTCTTGGCGACGCTCTCGACCCTGACGGGTCTCTGCAGGCAGGCGGCAAGCTTTGCCTCAAGTCCGGCCTGCCATCCCCCGCGCGCCGTCAGCGATGTTCCGAAAGCCACGATTTTCACCGGCGGAAGGTTCTCGGCATCACTCTTCCCAGTCGATGAAAATATGACGAGGCAGGCCAAAAACAGAACCCGCGCCCATGCCAGTCGCCTCTCCGTCGGCACCGCTCGCCAAAGCCGCAAACATATCATGAAGAGACCCTATCGCGGCGGGAGCTATCCGTCACCCGCCAGCATGGTACAAGGCAAGCTTTGCCTCCAGCCGGATGGGCAAAGCTTGCCTGAGAGGTTGCGATATGCAGCAGCGGCGCGCGAAGCCGCCGATCATTCCTCACGGAAGACGTGCTGCATCTGATCGGTCAGCGGCTTGGTGAGATAGGAGATGACGGTCCGGTCGGCAATCTTGATAAAGACCTCGGCCGGCATGCCGGGATAGAGCTTGATCGACTTCAGCTTCGCGATACTTTGCGCCTCCGGCTTGACTCGCAGCGGATAGTAGCTGATCCCGGTTCGCTCATCCTTGACGGTATCAGGCGCAATCGAAGTGATCACCGCCCGCACGTCGGGCGTCGTGCGCTGATCGAAGGCGCTGAAACGCACATCGACGGATTGCCCGACATGGAGCTGGTCGATATCGCGGGTGGCGACCTTTGCCTGGACGGTCAGATCGTCGTTTTCCGGAACGACGAGCATCAGCGTCTGGCCCGGCTCAATGACGCCGTTGATCGTATGAACGGCAAGTTCGTGGACCCTGCCGCTCAATGGCGCAGTGATATCGAGGCGGCGGAGCTGATCGAGCGCGGTTTCACGACGCTCTTCGTTTTCGGCGATCTTCGCCTCGACATCGGTCAGTTCCTTGGCAATCTCCGAACGCCGATCTTCGTCCAGTTGGATCGACTGGCGATCGATTTCGATCGCCTTGCCTTCGGCCTCCGCCTTTGCGGCGATTTCCTGGCCGCTATTGCCCTGAAGGTCGGCGCGTGCACGCTTCAGCGCGTTCAAGCGCTGAAGCGTGACCAGTCCCTTTTTGTAGAGCGCATCGACGCCTTCCAGTTCCTGCTCGATCAGGCTGAGAGAATCATTGGTGGCATTGATCTGAACGACCAGACCCTTGATCTGCTCGGCCAGTTGATCCTTGCGCGACGCCAACTGGCTCTTCATTCCGACGAGTGCCGACTTGCGGCTGTCAAACAATTTCTGTTCGCCGTCGAGAAGATCCTGTGCGGCATTTCTGGACGCCGCCTTGTTGGATGCGGCAGCGCTGGATGTCATCAGATCGCTGATGTTTTCCTCGACCTTGAACGAATCGGCGCCGATCCGTTCAGCCTTGAGACGGGCACGACGCGCATAAAGCTGCGCCAGCGTGCTTTCGACGATCGAGAGCTGCGCTTTGGTCGTCGTTCCATCGAGCCGTATCAACACCTGTCCAGCCGACACATGGTCGTTTTCGGCGACCAGGAGTTTCGACACGATGCCACCGGTCGGGTGTTGGATCTTCTTAACGTCGCCGTCGACGATGACCACGCCTTCGCCGATGACGGCGCTGGAAAGCTCGGTCGTCGCCGCCCAACCGCCGATGCCGCACACCAGCGCGAGAGACAGTGCGCCGACAACGGCAACGTGACGGTTGAGGGACCGCTTTGATTCATTGGTGATTTTGCTCATCATCGTCCTTCCGGCCTATTCGGCCGCATTACCTTCGACCACGACCTTGAGCTGAGCCACGCGCTCGGAAATCGAAGTGCGCGTCGCCTCAGGCCGGCTGACCCGCGCCAGAACTTCTTCCTTGGGGCCGAATGCGATCATTCTGCCCTCCTGCATCATCAGCACGAAGTCGCACACGGCCAGAACGCCGGAGCGATGCGCGATGACGACGACGATGCCGCCGCGTGCCCGCACGCTCATGATCGCAGCGCTCAGCGCCCGCTCACCTTCCTCATCGAGATTGGAATTCGGCTCGTCGAGCACGACCAGGAACGGCTCGCCGTAAAGCGCTCTCGCAAGGGCGATACGCTGTCTCTGACCGGCCGAAAGCGCCGCACCGCCCTCGCCGATGTCGGTCTCGTAACCGTTCGGCAGACGCAGAATGAGATCGTGAACGCGGGCAGCCCTCGCCGCCGCTACCACCGCCTCCGGCGACATCTCCTTGGCGAAGCGGCAGATATTCTGCGCGACGGTGCCCGAGAAAAGCTCCACGTCCTGCGGGAGGTAACCGATATGGCGGCCAAGTGCGTCGCCGTCCCACTGGTCGAGCGCCGCGCCATCCAGGCGAATGGATCCCCTGACCGTCGGCCAGATGCCCATCATCGCCCGCGCCAGCGACGACTTGCCCGAGGCGCTGAAACCGATCACGCCGAGCGCGCTGCCTGCGCGCAGACCGAAGCTGACATCGGAAATGACCAGCCGCTGGCCGGCCGGCGGTCCGCTGGCTACACCCTCGACCGTGACCTGCTTGGAAGGCGCCGCAAGCGTCAGCGGAGCCGGCATCTCCGGAATTGTCTTCAGCAGGTTCGCAAGCCGGCCCCAGCTCTGCTGGGCGGACACGAAACCGCGCCAATTTCCGATCGCGGCTTCCACAGGCGCCAGCGCGCGGGACGTCAGGATGGAGCCGGCGATGATGATGCCCGAAGAGGCCTGTCCCTGAATGACGAGGATCGCCCCGGTCGCCAGCGTTGCCGATTGCAGGGCGATACGGAAAATCTTCGAAAGCGTCGCATATCCATTGCCGACATCCGATGCCTGCCGGGTGATATGCCGGTATTCGCCGTTCTTGCGGTCCCAGATCTCGGCCATGGTGCCCGCCATGCCCATGGCGTGGATGACCTCGGAGTTGCGGATCGAACTCTGCGCAAAAGCGTTGCGCATATTGGCGGCTTCCGACTGCTGCTTAGAGAGTGTACGCGTACCCTGGTTGGTCAGGAACGTCAGGATGGCGAGCACCAGCGATCCGCCGATGGCGATATATCCGATCGCCGGATGGAAGAGGAAACAGATCACGATATAGAAGGGAAGCCAGGGCAGATCGAACATCGCCGTCGGACCCATGCCGGACAGAAAGGTTCTGATCTGATCGAAATCCCGCAAGGGCTGCAGCCCGTCGCCGCCGATCTTGACCTTCAGCGGCGCCTTGATCAGCGCCCGAAACACCCGCCCGTTCATCATCTCGTCGAGGGCACCGGCAACGCGGACGAGCATTCTGCTTCTCAGAACTTCGAACGCCCCCTGAAAGGCGTAAAGAACCAACGCCAGTATTGCCAGGGCAGCCAGCGTCGGTATGCTTTTGCTGGGGATGACCCGGTCATACACCTCAAGCATAAAAAATGAACTTGTAAGGTAGAGGATATTAACAAGCGCGCTGGCTATGCCAATGAAGATCAGCCCACTTTTGCATTTCCGCAAGGCTTTTGACGGTTCATTGACGTCAGCTGTTGAACTCTGAAACACGAAGCAATCCTCTCCTGCCGCACCACGTACGCAGCGAATACGCCGGTCCGCACTGCAGTTGCAGGCCCCTCAGGCCCGATCATTGACATGGCTGCCCTCGGACCCGGCATCGGCGCCGAACCCGTTGGCACGCTCCTACACTAGTACATGAATCCCACCGAAACGTGACCGAAAATACAAATTTATCACGAACAATTTCAGAGGCCCTAACTTTAACGGTACGATAATCATACCGTCACAAGCAAGTGAAAAGCGCAAGTCGCCCAATAATGGTCCAAAGCGGCGAAACCGTGGCGCGTTAGCTTCGGTATCTACTAGCGTGTTAACTATAAATGCAATCTATAGTTCGATTTATTCGCGCGGGCGGAACATTTTGCCGCCGCTCATCCCGTACATTCCGGTCCAGCAGACGGACCCCGCCCGACCTCGGACGGACATCGAGCGGCCTCGGCGGAGGACATGCCGGGGCCTTAGGAAAGCATGTGCGAGCTCTGGCTGCTGTGGAATGTGTCGACGTTGATGGAGACGCTCAAGCTGTCGGCGTCGATATGGGAGGCGCCATCGGAGATCTTGTATAGGAAGGATTCGCTGACCTTGCCGCTGAGGCCCGCGAGCTTGGCGGCATCGACCGTGTAACTGTAATCGCCATCCCTTTCCACGTGAATGACGCCGTATTTCCCGGTCAGCGTCAGCCCGTGCTTGTCGACCGCGCTGTCGCCGAAGCGGCGAAGCAGTATCGTGCCGTTGCTCGCCTCGTCGTTCTCGAGCAGGTTGCCGTGAAAAGCGCTGCCGGTATCTTCCGTGATCTTCAGGCTGTCATGGACGGCGACAATCTTTTGGGTGGCGGCAGGCGGGGCGGCGACCAGCGGTTCCGTGACAGGCGCAGGAGAGCTGACCTGCGTATCGCCGGTCGTGCTGCCGGCCGCGCTGTCGATTTCGGCCTGCGCTTGCTCGAGCGTCTTGCTTTCGCCGATGGTGAACGTGTTCTGGGCGGCGATGGTGGCGGGCATCGTCAGTGTCGACACCGCGCTGTCGATGATATTGTCGTAGAAGGAGCCCGATGCGGGCTTGTCGACCTTCAGCGCCGAGGAAGACAGATCCTCGAAAACATTGTCATGGATCACGATATTCTCGCGGATATAGGCGGGATTGCCGATGGCGCTGATCAGCACGCCGTATACGCCCCCGTGCAGATAATTCCCGCTGATATCGTAGTTTGTCGCGTTGCCCTGATCGCCGAGGCCGATGCCGTAGGACCAGCTGTAACCGCCATATCCCGAGATGTCATTGTCGTGGATGGCAATGTTCGTCCCCGCCTGCGCGCTCAGCCCAAAGCCGCCGCCCACCAGCGTATTGCCCTCGACCACGGCGTTCTGCGCCCGGATCAGCACGAGCACGCCCTTGGCGCTGTTGGTTTCGGTCTGCTCCAGATGGTTGTCCTTGACCAGGATATTGCTGCTGTCGTTGAGCTGGATGGCGTCGGCCGCGCTGCCCAGGCTGTTGGTGACCGTATTGTTGACGAGCGTGATGCCCTTGACCTTGTCCATCCAGATGCCGTCAGAATGAACACCGGTCAGTGTGCTGTTCTCGATCGTGATGTTCTGGCTGCTCTGGAAGCTGACCGACCCCGGCTTTCCGGAAAGGCCGGTATTCGACACTTCGACATTGCGCACGGTCCAGTTCGATACATTACCGGCATAGATCGCGTTGGCGCCGGTATCGGCGATTTTGATGTTCTCGATGACGACATTCGACGCCTTGGAACCGTGGATCCCGTCATTGCTGCTGCGAATGACCGGTGCGTCACCAATGCCGTAGCTGCCGATTGTGATCGGAGCGCTGACGCTGCCAGAATATTTCAGGTCAAACTGTTCGTTAAACACGCTTCCGGCGGCAAGCAGCACGCTATCGCCCGGATTTAACCTCAAGGCTTCAACAGCAGCCAATGTCGCGAAGGCTGAACTCTCACTGGTTCCGTTGTTATTGTCGGATCCTGTCACGGAATCCACGTAATAGACGGTCATGCTGCGATCTCCCAAGGTAATGGAAAATCTTCTAACCGCGCACCTCTCTCCGGCTGCTAAAATGAAACACTAAAATGCGTGATATCTGGCAATAATTCTTGCGCCATCAATATAAACAACTTGGTGTGCGAATTATACTTCATCGCGATAGGGTTGCAGCCTCACGGCGGCTAGCGGGCTTACTGGGCCGGGCGCAGTTGCCAAGCTTGGATGCGGAGCAGGCAGGATTTCTACGGCGCGCTAGGACAACGCTCACGGAAAATCCCTGCATGGTGGTAATATGATAGGCATTGCCTTCCCGATTCTCCGCCAGTACTTGCAGAAATAACCTATAATCCGAAGTGATTACATGGTGGGGTATACAGACGGATACACCATCAACCATTTTAATTACAATTTCTTATGAAGAAATATTCCTTCAGTGAGAAGAAACGGCCGTACAATATGACAATCTGAGACAATCACTTATTATTAAAGCAACATTATCTAAGTCTTTCATCGTCTTATGCACATTGCACCTGTGTCATTATTGATAAAATACACTTATGAAGATCAATCTGTTGTTAACCATCCGCTTGACTCTATGTATTAAGATATACTTAATCGGACGGCTCGCTGAAGTCAAAAATGACCGGTAGAGATCAATTCTAAGGAGAGAGGCAAATGGCTATTCACGCAACCGACGATACTGCAACTTTTTTGGAAACCGACGTTATTTCGGGAAACCTGCTCAGCAACGACACATCTGACGGCAACCTTTTCCTGCGCGCCTTCGACCAACAGAGCGTCGGCGCCAAACAGCCCGGCCAGGTCACCACGATCCAGGGGGATTACGGCACCTTCTACGTCAAGGCCGACGGCAGCTACACCTATGTACTAAGCGATGCCGCCAAGATTGGCTTCAGCAACGGCGAACTGATTCAGGAGAAGGTTTCCTACAAGATCTCCGACGGCGCCGGCCACACCGATATGGGCCTGTTCACCCTCAACATTCAGGGCGTAACCCAGGTCAAGCCGGTCGCGGTCGACGACCATTACAGCTTCAACGAAGGCGATCTGATCAGCGGCAACGCGCTGGCCAACGACATTCCGGGCGACAATGGTCAGCTTTTCCTCCGCCAGTTCGACGGCACGAACGTCAACGGCAATAGCGGCGCCGTTACCGATATTCTCGGCACCTATGGCACGTTCCACGTCAAGGCGAATGGCGACTTCACCTATGAGCTGACGCAGGATATTGCGCCCGGCGATCAGGTCACCGAAACCGTCCAGTACTACAAGATCTCCGATGGCGAAGGCCACACGGACGCCGGCATTCTGACGCTCAACATTACCGGCACCGACGTGGTGTCCGGCGGCGTCGGAGTCTGATCATCGACAACCATCAAGAACAACGTCCGCTCACAAACAGCGGGCGTTGTCGTCGCGTGAAGGTGAAATTTCGCGAGCCATTCGGCCGCATCAATGGTAATGGAAGCTGATACCGCGTCATCAACTCTGTCGATCATCGTCCACAGTCCGCTTCAGGGCGCCAGCTTCAATCGTCGAAGCTTCGCAGCTGGAATCACCGGCTGCAGCGCTGTCGAAACCGCGCCGTCGCCCCTTCCCCGACATTCGCCCAGATCCGATCGAAGGCCGGACGGAGTTGCGGGCTGATGGCTTTCATCGTGGCATTGACCCGGCAGCGGTCGCCGAGTTTCAACATCGTCGTCAGATCGCCGTCAACGGCGCTGCTGGCCGCCGAAAGCGTTGCATCGGTGAAATCGTTCCAGAAATAAAACCGGGTCAAAACGATCGACTCGTCATAGGGCGCAAGAGCGACCGACCGTTTCATCATTTCTGCAATCGCAAGCGGTTCCTCCGCGATTGTCGACTGAACAGCGGCAAGACGAAGCCAAAAATTGCTGTTGGTCGGCATGCAGGAGAGCGCGTGCCGGAGATAGCGGCGGGCATTCGAGGCCGCCGCAACCCAGGCATCGTAGTTGCCATTGACGCTTTGTCGATCGAGCTGCGCCAGAACGAGCGTGACGCCGGCGGCGACGATGTCCGATCGGCAATAATGTCCGTCAACCACGGCGATGGCGCGCGCCGCATATCTGGCCGCGATCTCATTCGTGACGGTATCGCCGCGCTCGATCCTTTCGGCAACGATCGAGATGCTGGCCGTTCTTATCGAAGCATACAGATCTCGGCCGGCCAGCACCGCGAAGACCGCGGTAACGATAAGGAAAACGATCCTTGCAGGTGAAATAAGCCGACCGGCGAGCATCACTCGGTATAGTATCGCGAATAACGCTTATAGTAATATTCGCTGGAACCGAATGTCCGGTAGAGCTTCATCTGCGACGGATCGACCTTGGTCAATATCGCGCCGACGCATTTGGTATAAAGATCCGGCTCGGACAACAGGGTCGACTGCACCACCTTGCGCGAGGTCTTGCCCCACTCGATCACAAATACGACGGCATCGAGCTTCGGGTTAATGGCGCGCGCGTCGACCACAGGCGCGAGCGGCGGCAAGTCGACGATAATGTAATCGAAGCTCTGGCGCGCCATCTCAAGCAGCTGATCCATGCCGCGCGAAGCCAGCAGCTCCGAAGAGTGCGGAACGCGGTATCGCGCCACCGTCGGCAGGAATGCAAGCTTCGTTTTGGGATCGAGAAGGATGAGATCCTTGAGCGGGCGATTGTCGACGATTGCTTCAAGCAAGCCGGCTTCGGCATGGCGGCCAATCGCCCGGGTCGCTCCGGGATTTCGCATATCGCCGTCGATCAGCAGGCAACGCGCGCCCTGCATTGCCAGAAGCTTGGCAAAGTTGATGGCTGTCGTCGACTTGCCCTCGCCCGGCAGGCTGGACACGACGCCGATAACCTTGCAGCGCTGATCCGCCGCGCTGATATCGATGGCGATCTTCGCACTTCGAAGCGTCTCGGCGAATGCCGATAGTGGATGCTCCTCGACATAGGTCGTCGTCTTGCCGCCCCTGGCGATGCTGCGCGGATTGCCCGGATCGACGAGGGTCGGATCCTCGACGTTGTTCTCGATCAGCGGCATGACACCGAGAGACTCGACGTCGAGCATGTCCTTGACGTCGTCACCCGTGCGGAAGAAGCGATCGCGGAATTCGCGGAAAGCGCCGATGCCGCTACCGAATGCACATCCCAGGAACATGGCAAAAGCGATAACGAGGCTTCTCTTCGGCGCGCTCGGCTTCGTCGGCGTCTCCGCGATTGTGATGATACGTGCGGCGGTAATGGGGAAGCTCTGCTGCTGGATCGCCTCCTGGTAGCGCGTCAGGAAGTTCTGATAGAGATTCTTATAGGTATCGCGCGTCCGTTCGAGCTCACGAAGCTGAACCTGCGTCTCGCCCGCCGTTGCAGCCACGCCCGTTGCCTGGTCAACACTGTCGCGCAGCGATTTCTCGCGCGATTGCGCAACCTGCAGCTCGCTCTGGTAGCTCTCGGCGATACGATTGAGTTCGTCGAACATCAGCCGCTCATATTCGGCCATTTCGGCACGGAGCCGGACGGCCTGGACGTGGTCCGGACCCAGCCGTGCCTCGATCTCGGCCTCGAGCTTCGACGCTTCCAGATATTTCTTGCGAAGATCGTTCGAAATCGAGCTGTCGAGCACGTCGGTCACGATCGCATCGGTCTGCTTGGCCTGGATGATCGACTTGATGCGGGCATATTTCGCCTCGGCCTGGGCCGTCGCGGCCTGGGCGGTGATCAACTGGCTGTTGAGCTCGGAGAGCTGCTGTTCGCTGAGCAGCGTGCCGGATCCTGACTCGACAAGCCCATGCTCGCTGCGGAATTTCTGCACCGCGAGGTCGGTATCCAGCGCCTGCTGCCGAAGCTCTTCGATACGCTCCTGCAGCCACTCGCCGGCCCGGCGTGTCGCCTCATATTTGGAATTGAGCTTATCGACCATGTAAACGTCGGCGATGGCGGCGGCGATTTCGCGCGCCAGATCCGGCGACTGCGAGGTATAGCTGACATCGAGAACATAGGATTTGCCAACCCGTTCGACATCGATATTGCCCGCGACCGTTTCAGCGGCACTTCGCCGCTTCCTTGCCGGATCAGGTGCAACAGCCACGTCATCGGCAAACCAGGAACGAAAATTCACCAGCGATTTCAGCGTTGCGACAGAAAAAAGCGAATTCTTCGGCGCCGTGAACACCGGGTCGTCAACCAGTTTCAGCTTGTCGACGACTGCATAGGCGATCGTGTCCGACTTCAACAGTTCGACCTGGCTGAGAACGGTGCCTTCGTCGTCGTCCAACTGGCCGAAAGCGGCGAGCTGATTGATGACCTGATTGTCGCTGCGGTCGATCAACACGCTGGTATCGGCAGTGTAAACCGGCACGGATGTCAGGACATAGACGACGCCGAGAATGCCAAAGGCGAAAGCACAAGCTGCAACGATCCGCCACTGCCGACGAGCAATGGCGATGAGCTTGTCGAAATCGATGAAATCAGCTTCGTTTCCCGTATCGCGGGAGGGGTCGATACGCGGCGTAAGTTTATCTGGCGACAGCAATTTCGATCTCCAACAAAGGCGTCAAGCGCTAAGATCTACAGGCAATTCCAGCTATTGTGTGACGGGCACACTCTGACTCGTCGATTGCGTCGGGTCGGTTGACGACTGCCCTGCCCCGCCCGTGCTGATCAGTGTCGTCGTTGAGGTCGACGAACTATCGCCGTCCCCCGCATTCGAAACCTGCAGCGTGCCGGCAGTCGTAGCGCTGCCCGCAAACGGCGTACCGTCATCCGCTCCGGGACCGGTGCGACCGATCGATCCGTCATTGCCGATACCGGATGCTGCGGCAGCCGCGCTTGCGCCCGAACCGAGTGCCGCTGTGCCGCCTTCGGCAAGAACTTTTGCGAAGGCTGCCAGCAACGGCGCAAGGTTGGGATCGGCAGTGGCCGCCTCGGCGACCGCTTTTTCGATCGTGAGCTTGAATTGCGGGTCCGAGACCTGGCAGCTGTTGGCGGCCCGTCCAAGACCGGCGCCGATCGCCGCCATCTGGGCGGCATTGGCCTTCTTGGCCTGCTCGATCACCGGCGACAGGGCGTCCTCGCTGCTTCCGACCAATGCGCGTACACGCGATGACAAAACCAGTGGATCGGACATGTCGAGCAGAACGGCGGGATTGGCCGTAAATCCGCTGATGTCGACGGGCGTCAGATTTGCCGGCCCCAGGCAAGCAGCCGCAAAAGCGCTTGAAGTCATGCCGGCAAAGGCCGCGACGATAATACCGCTATAAGCAAGCCGACGATAAACAACTGACCTTGCCATACCCACAATTTCCTTCAACAAATCCGCTAGCTGATGGACCGCCGGCCTCGATTATTCACGATCGACGCCGGTCGGCCCATTTCAATCAACGTCCGAGATTGCGCACTGCGTTGCGAGTATCGTTCACGTCGTCCGACACGCCGGCGACAGTGGACGATACCGAGTTTACGATGTCAAGGAACTTGACCAATTCAACAGAGTCCGAATTGGAGATATAGATAACGTCCTTGTCTTCCATCTTGAATTGCTGAGTGGCAAACAAGGTTGCCGGATCGCGAAGATTGGCGCGAACGATCACCGGAACCGTATCGCCAGCAAACCTCGTCGTATCGACATGCATCGCGGCAAGCGTCTTCTTCGGGACCAGGCGATAAAGCAGGATCTGAGCCGGATCCGCGCGATCGTCGCGCAGGCCGCCCGCCTTGGCGATAGCCTCTCCAAGGGTGAGGTCGGACTCCTCGAAATCGAAGCGGCCACTGACGCCGGCGGCGCCGAGCGCAAGATAGGTACGGCGCTCATGATCGATCGAGATCGTATCATCCGGCGCGACATAGATATTCTCCGCCGGATTCTTCAACAGCGTATTGTAGGCGACGGTTGCAGTTCTGCCGCGGCGCTGCAGCGTCACATTCGTTTCGATATTGTTGGTCGTCAAACCGCCCGCGGCGGAAATGACATCGAGAACGCGCTCCCCGGCCGGGCTGATCGTGACGCGCTGAGGACTGTTGACGTCACCGAGCACGGCCACCTGACTGGAGCGGCTGGTCGTTGTCGTAATAACCACCTGCGGCTCGATCGCGCGGCTGGCCAGCCGATCTTCGACGTCCTGCTCCACGGTCTCCTTGAGGCGACCGGCAGCCGGAACGCGACCGGCATAGGGGATCGTGATCGTTCCGTTTCTGTCGATGGTCTGCTCCGGCAGAGAGATGTAATTGCCGGGTCGGCTGCCGGCGTCCGACGGAATGAACAACCCACCGGACTGGGCTTCGAAGATAGCGACCTGGACGACGTCGCCATAACCAAGCGGAATTTCAGGCGCCCCGCCGCGACCACCGCCAAACCCCTTGAAGGAGGTCGGCTGCGGAGACGTGAAATATGGCAGGACGTTCTTGCTGAGGTCAATCAGGGCGTAGTCGATACCGACGCGACGCTCCTTCGTTGTTACTTTCACTGCCGCGCCTCGATCAACATCTTTGTGATCGGGACCGGATCTTGGCAACGACGTGCAGCTTGCCAATATAGTCGTTAGCGCTACAACAATGGCGACGCGTGTACTACCGATAGGAAAACAACCCATAGAATAACCTGTGTTGACGCCCCTGAAGCTACTGCCTCGCAATTTTACAAAATACAAGACAATCCCTGACCAATAATCACTGTAGGCGGATTAACATTCCTCTAACTGTGGCAGGCTGGCAACGCCGAGCCCTTCACCAAGCGAAACGCTCGAACCCGGCTTCTCTGTTGCCGGCAACGACCTGAAGGCCGCCCCCGCTATAAAATCTCTTGCGTTTCAGAGTCAACAGCGCGTTACCCCACAATCGGCATTTTCGAAAAACCTTCACGAAACCATTTGTTCAATCATCGACCGCTGACCGGCCGCACATATTGCCGTTCCGCTTCGCCGCCATTGCGTCCAAGGCTGATGGCGACGACGGCGCTGAGGAAAGCGGCAAAAAATACTGCAAAGCCTGGTATTTGCAGCGAAAAATCAACCCCGGCATGAAGGGCGACCAATACCGTCGCCGCCAGACCAAGAAGAACATAATGTCTCAAGCGGCGCCGTTGCGCGAGCCCCCGCCAAAACACTCTGGCAAGCACCGAGAAGGCAACGATCGCCGCGATCGGAAATAAAATCCCGAGGCCCAGAAATCCTTCGAGGTAGAAATTATGAGCGCGATCGAAAATCCCGAAAATGCCGCAGGCCGGATCGCGATAGGCGGAAAACACGGTGCGGAAGGTGCCGAGACCCGTCCCCGTCACCCAATGTTCCGAAATGGCACGCCAGATGCCCGGGAGGATGCAAAAACGATCATCGTCCTCGAGACGCCGCTGTTGCGCACGCAAAATCGCCTGGCCGGCAAACATGCTCAGCAACAGGACGACGAAGGTCATCGCCGAAAGAAACTTCACTATCGACCGCCACCTTGGCGTCGGTCTCATATGGCGGCTGGAGTTGTTCCAAGAGATGACAAGCCAGGGAAAGTAGATGAGAGCGGCAACAAAGGTCGCGAATATTCCAGCGCGTGATCGGCTCAGCATCAGCGCGGTGAAACATGCGCACAAAAGCAGAATGTAGATCCACACTCTCAAGAGAAGAACGTTTCGGCCCGGCTCGCCGGGCGGATGGTTTGAATAGGAACGGGCAATGTCCCTGACCAGGGTCAGCATGAGCAGCGTCCCCAGCCCGAGGAAGGTCGCGGCGGTATTGCGGTTGACGAACACGGCCGTCAGGCTGTCGAGGTAGGCGTGTTTTTCGATGATGATCAGGATGTCGGGAAACATCGAAAATTGTATCAGACTGAATACCGCGATACCGCCCGCCGTGAGCCCGAGGCTGGCCAGCACTTTCCGCGCCCGTTGATCGGTATCGCACAAGACCAGTCCAGTCAGGAAGGTCACGAAAGGCAGAGCCACCCAGAGAATCGATGCGAGCGTATCGGCCGGCTCGACGGAGATCGCCGCGTATTGAACGCCCGCCAAGTCACGTGCAGCGCTCCAGGCAGGATTTGCCAGCCAATTGGCCGGCAGTTCGATTGTCTGGACGAAGGTCCAGCCCGTCAGCACGATCAGCAAAAACAGAGTGATGCTGAATACCGATCTGGTCTGCCTGGGCTCTCTGAACAGCAGCCCCGAAATAATCGCCAGAACAAACATTCCGATTGCGGCAAAGGCGAAGGGAAAGGGCGTGACGCTTCCGAACGGAATGAGTGTCAGTATCACCAGGCCGATGAACGCGACGAGGATCACCTCCCGCAAAATCTGCCTGTTGATGAGATTGGACAACATTTGATTCGCTCACCAGCAGCAGCGGGTATGAAGGACCCACAACCATTACGGTTAATATACCCGTACTAACATAAGTTGCATATCATGCGCTTGCGTGCTAAAGTGCAACAGAATTCCACATCGTTTAAAATTGTCGCGAACGGCTTAAGCCAATCGAGACCGGCCCCGATTATGCTCCTTCAAGCAGCAGAAACGGGACAGACGTTCTGTGCCCAATACTTGGCAGATCACTAATCCGCCATGCCATTGACTGAGAAAAAAGGCAAGCCTGATCTCAATCGGTTGCCCTGAACGGGGATTAAGAGATGAAGAAGACGTTCGTTACACTTCTGGCACTGGCTTTTACAGCAGCGAATGCCTGCTCTTCACTTGCCGCCGGCCCCGCAGGTTTCGCCCGCGGCCTGACCAGCGGTTCGGCAGTGAGTTATATCTCTGAAAAAGGAACGATCATTCCGCCCTTCGCCCAGGTGCTGTTCTGCGCCCAGAACCCTACCGAATGCCGCGACAACAATGGTTTGTCGGTCTTGGCGCTGACTGACAAGGAAATGCTGGAGCTGAAGGATGTGAACAACTCCGTCAATCGTACGATGATCGGCAGGAACGATCCGCGCAACGAACTGAACGGCGATGTCTGGAAGGTGAACGTCCGCAGCGGCGACTGTGAGGATTTTGCGCTGACCAAGCGCAGCCGGCTGATGGCAATGGGCTGGTCGTCGCGCGCTTTGCGAATTGCGACGGCGTACACCCCCTCCGGCGAAGGACACGCCGTCCTTGTGGTCAGAACCGACAAGGGCGACCTGGTGCTCGACAACAGGAAAAGCAGCATCAAGAACTGGCGCGATACCGATCTGCGCTGGGACAAAATTCAATCGGATACCGACCCCTACGTCTGGTATCGCCTGTAAAAACGGGCACGGCTGGGGAAATTCCGGCAAAGCCGTGAAGTGCCTTAGCCCGCAATGCCCACATCTAAATAAATTAAATCCACCCGTTCCGGGTTGAAGTCGAGCAGGCTCCGATGCGCGGCTCGACTTGTCATATCTTCCACACAAACCTATGTTTTTGCTGTCGACAGGGCAGCTGGCGCGGGTCGCAGCGCCCTGAGTTGGAATTCCGATTTGGGCCACTAGGCGATCTTCGATGTTGTCTTTTCGCCCAGATTAAGTATGACGGGGGCCATGCTGCGACGCAGCATGACGTTCTACTCTAATGATTTGAGGGAAATATGCGCATCACGATGATTGGATCAGGCTATGTCGGCCTCGTTTCAGGCGTTTGCTTTGCGGATTTCGGCCACGACGTCATCTGCGTCGACAAGGATCTGGGTAAGATCGAGGCCCTTCGCGAAGGCCGCATTCCGATTTACGAGCCAGGTCTCGATCAACTGGTCGCCGAAAACACCAGCACCGGCCGCCTGTCCTTTTCGACGGATGTCGGCGAAAGCGTTCGTGGCGCCGACGTCGTGTTCATCGCGGTCGGCACGCCCTCCCGGCGCGGCGACGGCCATGCCGATCTCTCCTACGTCTATGCGGCGGCACGCGAGATCGCGACCTACGTAGAAGGCTTCACCGTCGTCGTCACCAAGTCGACGGTACCGGTTGGAACCGGGGATGAGGTTGAACGCATAATCCGCGAAACCAATCCGACCGCCGATGTCGCCGTCGTTTCCAATCCCGAGTTTCTCCGCGAGGGCGCGGCGATCGAAGATTTCAAGCGCCCCGACCGCATCGTCGTCGGTCTGAACGACGACCGGGCGCGCGAAGCCATGACCGAAGTCTATCGTCCGCTTTATCTCAACCAGGCGCCGCTGGTCTTCACTTCCCGCCGCACCTCCGAGCTGATCAAATATGCCGCCAACGCCTTCCTCGCGATGAAGATCACCTTCATCAACGAGATCGCCGATCTCTGCGAACGGGTTGATGCAAATGTCCAGGACGTTTCGCGCGGCATCGGTCTCGACGGCCGTATCGGCGCCAAGTTCCTGCACGCCGGCCCTGGTTACGGCGGCTCGTGCTTCCCCAAGGATACGCTGGCCCTGGCCAAGACCGCGCAGGATTTCGACGCGCCGGTCCGTCTCATCGAGACGACGATCTCGATCAACGACAACCGCAAGCGGGCGATGGGACGCAAGGTGATTTCGGCGGTCGGCGGCGACATTCGCGGCAAGAAGATCGCGATCCTCGGCCTGACCTTCAAGCCGAACACCGACGACATGCGCGACAGCCCGGCAATCGCCATCATCCAGACCTTGCAGGACAATGGAGCTCAGGTGGTCGGCTACGATCCCGAGGGCATGGAGAACGCCCGCAAGGTCATCGAGAATATCGAGTATGCGAGCGGCCCCTATGAAGCAGCCGCTGGCGCGGACGCGCTGGTCATCGTCACCGAATGGAACCAGTTCCGCGCGCTCGATTTCAACCGGCTGAAGCAGTCGATGCGGGCTCCGGTCCTGGTCGATCTGCGCAATATCTACCGCAGCGACGAGGTCCGTAAACACGGCTTCACCTACACCGGCATCGGCACCAATCTCTTCCAGGAAACGACCAACTCCTGATAAGGTCTGCTGAGATCTGACATCCTGACGCCGCGGAACATAGATTCCGCGGCGTTTTTTATCCATGACGTGCGGAAGCCTGCAGTGGCCCGGGACAACGACATGGGTGAAAAACCGGCGAAAGCGCGTCGTCGAACACCGCAAGCGATTATCGCACGCACCAGTCCCTCCTGTTCTACAGCAGTCCGACCCGCGTCCCTTTGATCGTCAGCACGGTCAGGCGGCCCGTCGCCGAAACAGCGGTGTCGATACCGATGCGTTGCGGACCGAATGTCGGGATCCGCGCCGGGGTGTGTCCATGAATCACGAGGAAAGGAAGCTGCGGCCCCTCGTCCAGAAAGGGCTGGCGGATCCACATAAGGTCGCTGTCCTTTTGTCTCTTGAGATCGATGCCGGGTCTGATGCCCGCATGGACAAAGACAACCCTTCCCATCTGCACCATGATCGGCAGCGATTCCAGGAATTGGATATGCCGCTTCGGTATCATGTTGTGAATGACGCGGGCGATCATTTCGTGTCCAGCCGCCGATTGCAGCAGATGCTCGATGTCGATGCCGTATGAATTCAGCGTCTCCGTCCCGGCAAAACCAAGCCATTCAAGAAGGCGCGTCGGCTTGCGATAGAGCTTCACCAGTTCCGCATCGTGATTGCCGCACAGGGCGAGACGCTGAAATCCCGGCGGCGGCGGCTTGCTCAGGAATTCCAGCACGGCGCTCGAATCCGGCCCGCGATCGACATAATCGCCGAGCAGGAGAATGAGTTTCGGCCCCGGAATGCGCTCGGCATCCGCTTCGATGCGGCGATGCGCCTCGACGAGTTCGCTATAACATCCGTGGACATCGCTCATCGCATAGACCGCGGCGAAATCGCCTTCGGCAAATGTCAGCCGTTCACGCTTTTTATGGCTGCCAGTCAGTATCGGTATCTGTTGTCGCCACGGGACGAGATAGTTAAACATGTAACCCATTTGTGAAACCCGGCCGCGTGGCGGGCTGTCGGAACTGATCCATTTCTCACCCATCGCCGCAACGGCACGAAGTTAGTGTTCATAAGAAGTTGGCCTGATCGCGGCGATCGACATTGTAGCCGGAACCTATTGCCACATTCAAAACGACGGACCCATCGCCGTTTTGCTGAAGCGCCTGCGCCAGGCTCGCCTGGCTGGTCGCGGCCGAACGCTCCGCGTCCAGCACATCGGGCAATGATGATCGTCCATCCTCGTCGCGCCCGATGGAAAGCGCAAGAGTCTCCTGAGCGGTCACCATCTGGGCGCCAAGCGCTTGAACGATTTTCGCGTCGCGATGGACCGACAAGAATGCGAGGAATCTCGCCCGCCGGTCGGTTGTCGGCGGCACGTGGCCAAGGCTCCTCACGCCGCTCTGCGGGCATAGCCAAACGGCTGCCACGAACAAGGGCACGTCGTATTGATCCATAGTCGAGAAGATGTTTCGTTTAATATTTCCACGTCTCTTAATATATTCTGGTTAACAGTTGGCTAAGCTTGTGTTTCTTTACCAGTTTCTTCGTAATTTCGCTGCGTCACGCAATACTTCTGCGCCTGAAAGAACCGGAGACTGTCAATTTTCCACAGGCGTGGCCTTCGAAAAAGCTGTATTAATCAACTAAAACGAGAGACCGCAGGAAAAAATGAACGTTAAAGCAGATCCCGCTTGACGACCTTGCGACACAGCATAAAGATGGTGCGTTGCGAGCGCGAATGACATTCTTGAGCAAGAATATCTCAGATCCAAAACTGCGGGGTGCAAAGTGGAAACTGCGGTTGATTCGAAACTTATCCAGGCGATCGCCTACGACGAAGACAGCCGGCATCTACGGGTCTATCTGACCAACGGTCAGAGGCGAGAATATGAAGGGGTTCCCAAAGGCGTCGTCGTCGGCTTGACGATGGCTGAGTCACCGGGGAATTTTTATATGAAGGCAATCAGGGGCAAATATCCTCCTCGTCCCTAGGTTGGCCCAACATCTGAATCCTATTCTCAATTAAAGAGTTAGAGCACTTTTGGTGGCATCTCTATTGGCGTTGCCAAGTCGTCGTTTGAGCCGAGATGCGGGACCGGTTTTCACCAGCCCCGCAATTCAGCCGTCGCCGATTGGCGGCGCAATCGATCAATAGCCGCTGAAGAAATCGCGAATTGCATCGATTTCGAGCGGCGCGATCTCATGGCCACCGGGATGCCAGATTGTGCCTACCTCGGCGCCGCGGTCTTTCAGGTGTTGCGACAATGCTTCGGTCACGGCCATCGGGGCGATCGGATCCCGCCGCCCGGCCGTCACCAGCACCTTTCTTCCCGCAAGCGTCGAATGGGCTTCCGGTTGAAACGGAATGAGCGGGTGCATCAACACCGCCAGGTCGAAGATACCCTTCTCGATCAGCACGTTGGCAAGAATGTTGGCGCCGTTCGAAAAGCCCAGGCCGAAAATATGGGAAGCCTGGGACTCGTCAGCGAATGCTTTGACATAGGCGGCCATCTTCTCCGTCGCCCTTGAAAGGTCGGCCATGTCGTAGACCCCTTCACCGCTGCGCCGGAAGAACCGCGCAGCACCGTGTTCGGAAACATCGCCGCGCGGAGCAACAACCGTCGCTTCCGGCAGCAGCTGTCGGCCGAAATCAAACAGCTGGTTTTCGTCGCCGCCGGTACCGTGCAACACGATCAGAATTGGTTTGCCAGGTGCGCCGGCATGCAGCCGGTGCACATATCCGGTGTCGGTCATGCCGCCCTCCTTACGCTTCCAGCGGCTGCAAATGCTGTTCAAGCAGCGCTCGAAGATGGGCGTGCTGCTGCGGCAGCTTCAGAGCTTCGCCGAGATGGGCCGTATCCTCGTCGCGGTCGAAGCCGGGTTCATTGGTCGCAACCTCGAACAGAACGCCACCCGGCGTACGGAAATAGATTGCCCAGAAATAATCGCGGTCGATCACCGGGGTCACCTGATAGCCGGTGTCCATCAGCGCCTTGCGCACTTCGAGCTGCTTTTCACGGTTTTCGACCGAGAAGGCGACATGGTGGACGGAGCCGGCGCCGGGAAGCGCGCGGGCAATATTCGGCATCGTCTCGAGATCGATGAGATGCGCACCGTTGCCGTCAGGCTTGATCAGCCGTGTGACCCCGTCCCGTTCCTCGGCGACTTCATAGCCCATGAACTTCAGCAGTTCGGCTGTGGCGCCGTCATCCCGCAGCCGCATGGCGACGGAGTGAAAGCCGCGAATGGCATAATCCTCGCTGATGCCGCCATGCGTCCACGGCTGGCGGCCATCGTCCCTGACCTCGACGAGCGCAAAGCCGTCGCCATCGGGACCGGAGAAGTTCAACCGCTTTTCGCCGAAGCTTTCATCGGTCTTCAGGCCGCCGACGCCGTGTGCGGCAAAGCGATCGTTCCAGAAGCCGAGCGAACCTTGCGGAACCGAAAACACGGTCGTACCCACTTCACCGGTGCCGGGCCGGCCCTGTGCCATCTTCGGGAAGGGGAAATAGGTCATGATCGTGCCGGGCGCACCGGTCTCGTCGCCATAATAGAGATGATAGACATCGGGAGCGTCGAAATTCACCGTCTTCTTGACGCGGCGAAGGCCGAGCGCATGGGTAAAGAACTGATTGTTGGTGCGGGCGTCCTCCGCCATCGACGTGACGTGGTGCAGACCCTTGATCTGATCGAGCATGTGAGACCCCTTTCTCGCCCGCCGCTTGCGGGCTTTCGATGGATCATAAATGCGCTCGGTCAGGCCTCCGGTATAGACGTCCAGACCAAAACGCATTGTCTCTTTTTTGTGAACGCTGATCCAAGTGCGTTCACTTAAGAGCCGTGAGGATCGACCGGCAACTGCCAGTCGATCGGTGCGCGCCCGCGGGACTGCAGGAAGGCATTCGCCTTGGAAAAATGCTTGCAGCCAAAAAAGCCATTATGGGCCGAAAGCGGCGACGGATGCGGCGCTTTGAGCACCATATGCCGCGCCGTATCGACGAAGGCGGCCTTGCGCTGGGCATAAGAACCCCAGAGCATGAAGACGACGGATTCGCATTCGTCGTTGACCTTGCGGATGACGGCATCGGTGAAGCGTTCCCACCCCTTGCCCTGATGGGCAGCCGCCTGTCCTTCCTCGACTGTCAGCACGCTGTTCAGCAGCAGCACGCCCTGCCGCGCCCAATGCTCGAGAAAACCGTGACGCGCCGGCACTATACCAAGATCCGCCTCCATCTCCTTGTAGATATTGACGAGCGAGGGCGGTATGCGCACGCCCGGCCGGACGCTGAAACATAATCCATGCGCCTGCCCTAGCCCGTGATAGGGATCCTGACCGAGGATGACGGCCTTGACGTTGGCGATCGGTGTCAGGTCAAGAGCACGGAAATATTCGCTGCCTTTGGGAAATATCCGTTTTCCGACCTGCTTCTGCGCGACCAGGAAGGATTTGAGCTGCTGCATGTAGGGGCTTGAGAACTCCCCCTCGAGGGCGGACTTCCAGCTCTCCTCGAGACTGACGGATGTATCGCTCATCGGCAAACCTTCGATATGGGACAAACAATGGATACACGGTTCTAACAAAATAGGCTGATGCCGCAATGGCTGTCGGTCTCGCGGCGACCATCGAAACCTGGCGAGTGGGCGCAAACCTTGTTGGTGACTTCACCGTCCGTGTTTAACTATAAGCCTGCTTCGGTATTTACGCCGGCTGGCGGGCTGAGTAGAACTTTGATCGTGACAATCGGAGCTTGTCTTCACATGAAATTCGGCACGAGCGGCCTTCGCGGACTTTCCGTCGAACTCAAGGGACGCGCCTCCGCCCTCTACGCCACCGCGTTCGGCAAATATCTGCTGGAGACCGGCAAGGCACGGGCCGGCGACGTCATTCTGATCGGACGCGACTTTCGGGATTCAAGCCCTGAAATCTCGGCGAACTGCGCCGGTGCGCTGACGGCACTCGGTTTCCGTGTCTTCGACTGCGGCAATGTGCCGACCCCGGCCCTCGCCCTTTATGGCCTCGAAAGCAAGGCCGCCTGCCTGATGGTCACGGGCTCGCATATCCCGGCAGACCGTAACGGCATTAAATTCTATCGCCCGGACGGCGAGATCGACAAATCAGACGAGGCGGCGATCATCGCACAGGCAGCCGAGATCGAACGAAGCGGCAAAGCCCTGGTCGAGGCGCCGGCCAAGGTAGAAGATCATGAGGCGATCTGCCGGCAGCTGTTTTTCGAACGCAATGCGGCCCTGCTTCCGCAAGGTGCGCTCTCCGGGCTGAAGATCGGCGTCTACCAGCACAGCACGGTCGCTCGCGACCTCCTGATCGACGTTCTCGCCCATTACAGTGCCGAGATCATCGCCCTCGGCCGTTCGGAGAGTTTCATACCGGTCGACACCGAAGCCGTTTCCGACGAGACGATCGCGCTGATGAGGCGCTGGGTCTCCGAGCATAAATTCGATGCAATCGTTTCGACCGACGGCGACGGCGACCGCCCCCTGGTCGCGGATGAAACCGGCACGCCCTTGCGCGGCGACTTTCTCGGCCTTGTGGCAGCCAACTTCTTGCGAGCCCGAACGGTGGTGACGCCCGTGACCTCCAATTCCGGCATCGAGGCCGCAGGCACTTTCGCCATCAGGCGCACGCGTGTCGGTTCACCCTTCGTCATATCAGGCATGGAAGAGGCAGTGGCCGCCGGCGACGATCACGTCATGGGCTTTGAAGCCAATGGTGGTCTGCTGACGGCAACCACCTTCGATGTCAATGGCCAGAACCTGCGCGCATTGCCGACGCGTGATTGTTTCATTCCCCTGCTAGCAATCCTGTCACTGGCGGCCGCCCGCAGGCAACCGCTTTCTGTCATTGCCGCCTCCTATAAGCTGCCCTTTGCCGCCGCCGATCGTCTGGAGAATTTCCCCGTCGAGACGAGCGCGGCATTGATGGAATATCTGCGCGCCTCGGATGAAAACCTTGCCTCTTTCCTGCAGCCGATCGGCGCGGTAGCGACAAAATCCGATATCGATGGGCTTCGGGTTACACTGAGAGATGGCGGCATCATCCATTTCCGCCCGTCCGGCAATGCGCCGGAAATGCGCTGCTACGTGGAGGCAGGGAGCGAATCCGCCGCCCTCGCCCTGCTGCACAGCGGGCTCGACAGAATAAGAGGCTGGGCAGCCGCCCGCTAACATGCGACGAATAAGCCGTTTATTTCAAGGAACACGCCTATGACGCAGAAAATCGTTCCCGTGATCATGGCCGGTGGCAAAGGCACGCGCCTCTGGCCGCTTTCCCGCGCCACCGCGCCGAAACAATTCATCCAGTTCGTCGGCGATAAGACGCTATTTCAGGATACGCTCGATCGCGTTTCCGATCCCGAGCTCTATGAAGCCCCGATCGTCGTCACCAATGAAGACTTCCGCTTTCTGGTCGCCGAGCAGGCGCGCGAGCTCGCCCGTCCGCTCGCCGCCGTCCTGCTCGAACCGGTTGCCCGCAACACTGCCGCGGCGGTCGCTGCCGCAGCGACGCTGGCCGCCGATCTTTTCGGCAAGAATGCCATCATCCAGATGCTCGCTTCGGATCACGAGATTCTCGCCGATAAAAGCTATTTCGACTGTATCCGCATCGCCCGCGAGGCGGCTGCCGACGGCAGGCTTGTCACCTTCGGCATAAACCCGACCGAACCGGCGACGGGTTACGGCTATATCGAGATTGGCGACGCGCTGGAGAACGGCGCTCACAAGGTGACCCGCTTCGTCGAGAAACCGGCGCTGGAAGAAGCCCAGCGGATGCTCGCCGACGGCGGCTTTTACTGGAATTCGGGCATCTTCATGTTCCCGGTAACGGAACTTCTTGCCGAACTTCAGGAATATGCACCGGAGGTGCTCAAAGCCGCAAGCAAGGCTGTTTCCAAGGCAAGCCGCGATCTCGACTTCACCCGTCTCGATGCCGACCATTTCGCCAAGAGCCCTGACATATCGATCGATTATGCGATCATGGAAAAGACTTCGAAGGCTGCGGTCGTCCCCTCGCCGTTCCGCTGGTCTGATATGGGCAGCTGGGATGCCGTGTGGAAATCGGGGAAACGCGACGATAACGGCAATGTCGCGGCGGCCAATACGACCGTGGTCAATACCCGTAATTCGCTGGTCATGACCCATGGCGTGCATCTTGCCGTCCAGGGCATGGAGGATGTCGCCGTCATCGCCAGCGAGGACGCCGTCTACGTCGGACGGCTCAAGGACAGCCAGAATGTCGGACAATTGGTCAAGATGCTGGCTTCCTCTTCGGCGACAGCGAAGTTCACCGAAACGCATCCGACGTCCTACCGCCCCTGGGGCGGCTATACCTCCATCTTCAACGGCGATCGCTTTCAAGTGAAGCGCATCTTCGTGACGCCCGGCAAGAAGCTTTCGCTGCAAAAACACCACCACCGCTCCGAACACTGGGTCGTCGTCAAGGGAACGGCCGAAGTGACGGTTGGTGAGAATGTGCGCATGCTGCGCGAGAACGAAAGCGTCTACATTCCGCTCGGCGAAGTCCATCGTCTCGCCAACCCCGGCAAAATCCTCCTCGAACTCATCGAGGTACAGACGGGCTCCTATCTCGGCGAGGACGACATCATCCGCATTGTCGACGAGTTCGGAAGAACGTAAGGCCGGCTTTGCAACGGCTGGCGGGCACACGACAACTCGCCGCCGGTTCCGCTCGATCAGCATTGCTGTTGAATTTCCTCACGGGGTTCTCGTAGAATGAGGATGCCGACAGACATGACCGGAGATATCCCCTGATGCGTATCCTGCCCGCCCTCGCCGGATTTCTTTCACTCATGCTGCCCGCTACGGCGTTCGCCCAGACCGCGAATATGCGCGCTGCCAGCGAGACCGAAATTCGCCAGCACTTGCCGGGCACGGCGGAGCTGAAAGAAAGCAGCAACGGCTACGAATATCGCGAGGGCAACGAGAATGGCTACAAGATAGAAAACGGCCAGGTCTGCGTTCTGTTTCCCAATAAGTCGAAGGATTGCGTCAGCGTGAAAACCGATGGCAAGACCTTCCAGATGATCGACCGGAAAGGCGGCCGAACGAGATTCTGACTTGCGGCATGCGTCACCTCACCGGTGAAGTTTCCTGATCGAGCGCGAATTCGGCGATCAGACCTGAATGGTTCGAGCCGAGATTGTCGTCGAGACGTTTGAGTGAGATCAGGCGAAGCGGCGCCCGCGCGAATATGTGGTCGATGGCGATCCCCAAGGCGCCGGCAGCGATTGGCCATGTCGCCGGTTCAGGTGCAAGCGTCTTGAGGTTCTGTTCGCGGAGAAGACCCTGGATGCTGGGCGCGATCGCCGACGAATTGAAGTCGCCGGAAAGCACCAGAGGGCCGGAGAGCGAACGGAGCGCCTTGCCGAGGTCGTCCAGTTCGCCCATCTGGTAGTCGTCGTAATAGGGTTTGGACAGATGCGCCGACACGAGATTGATGACTTGGCCGCCGAAGTCGACGCTTGAGACGACCAGCCTGTCTTTCCTGAGACTGCCAATACTTGCGACCTGCCGCATCACGAACGGCCGTTTGGACAGGACCAGCGTATCACAGCTATCTTTGCCGTTGTCGCAGCCGATATGGTAGGGATAGGCCTTGAACAATCGCTGCAGATGGAATGTCAGCGGCTTGGCTTCCAGCAAATTGACGATATCGGCGTTCGAAGCAATCACCATATCGGCGATGGCCGTCGAGTTCTTCCAATTGTCGATCGCGACGTTGAAAGAGATCAGACGGAAAAGCGGCGCGGCACCCGTCCGCTGGTCATCCTGTGCAAATTCGCGCAGCATGACGAAACCGTGAGCGGTGAGAAAAAGCGAGGCGAGCAGAAGAACCAGGCCGAAGATCTGCCTCTTGATTGCCAGAATGACGAGACTAGCGGCAACAAAGATGATCCCGAGATGAATCTGAAAGCTGTAGACAAACGACAACAGCCAGAAGTTCGTGATATAGCGCAGCGACACGATGGCAATGGCAAGAGTCAGAAATGCGCAGAGAATCCAATAGATTATATCTCGCATCGATCCTGATTCCACTTGCCGACGACTGGGCGGGCATAACATGCAGGCCGCCATGTTGCAACGCAGCATAACGATCGAAGCTCATCCCGGCAGATGAGCAAAATCGATGGCATCCGCCAAGCAGTCCGCGCCGACGCCCGTGAAACCCGCATAGGTGTCGCAGCCTTCTCCCTTAAAGACCTATCGACTCGGCCTCTTCTTATCTTGTAAGGGGGGTCACGCGATACGGAATCGGCTCTTTGCCGTCGGCAGGGGCCAAGAAAAGGTGGGAATGCGCTACTTCATTACAGGGACGGCCGGTTTCATCGGTTTTCATCTGGCCAGGCGCCTGCTGCAGGAGGGGCATGAGGTAACGGGCTTCGACGGCCTCACACCCTATTACAACGTCAAGCTCAAGGAGATGCGCCATGCGGCCCTCTCCCAGTTTCCGGCCTTCAAACCGGTCATCGCGATGCTCGAGGACCGGCCGGCGTTGGAGGCGGCTGTCCTCGCGGCCAATCCCGACATCCTGATCCACCTCGCCGCACAGGCCGGCGTCCGCTACAGCCTGGAGAATCCTGAAGCCTATATCCATTCGAACGTCGAAGGCTCGTGGAACATCATGGAAATCGCCCGGCGGGTCGAAGTCCGCCATCTGATGCTGGCCTCGACGTCATCGATCTATGGCGCCAATGCGACCGTCCCCTTCCGCGAGACCGATCGCGCCGACGAGCCGCTGACCATCTACGCCGCGACGAAGAAATCGATGGAACTAATGGCGCACAGCTATGCCCATCTTCACAAGATTCCGACGACGGCCTTCCGCTTCTTTACCGTCTATGGCCCATGGGGCCGGCCCGACATGGCGCTGTTCAAATTCGCCAAGAACATGCTCGAGGGCCAGCCGATCGAGATCTACGGCGAAGGCAATATGAGCCGTGATTTTACCTATATCGATGATCTCGTCGAAGCGATCGTCAGATTGTCGGCAATTCCGCCCGGCGAGGAAAATCGCCTCGACGACGCGGCTGTCGAAACGCTTTCGCGCCAAGCGCCCTTCCGCGTCGTCAATATCGGCGGCGGCCAGCCGGTCAGCCTGATGGATTTTGTCGAGACGGTTGAAAAGACGCTCGGCCGGCCTGCGATTCGGCTGATGCTGGCGATGCAGAAGGGCGACGTGCCGCGCACTTTCGCTGCCCCCGACCTGCTCGTCGCGCTGACCGGATACAAGCCGGATACGACCTTGGAGGTCGGCGTCAAGGCTTTCGTCGACTGGTATCTCGACGCGCGCAGCGAACTTGACGCCTGACGCAGGCAGCTTTGAAGCTGCGACGCGCTTTAACGGAGAAGCGCAGCCGCCTGCACCGCCTCGACGGCCTTCGAAAACATATAGTCGACGACGACCGTCAGGTTCTGCGCATAGGTCTTGAGCTGGTAATCTTCGCCTTCGACCGCCGCCGGACTGCGCAGAACGAAGGGAACACCCGGCCGTACGAATCCGGCGCGCGTCGTCAGCGGAACCTCGGGCGCGTGGCCGATGGCGGAGGTGTGCATCAGGTCGCGTGCAAGGCTGGCGGGGCCGATGGCGAAGGCCGGTCCGGCAGCGGCAGTGACGGTCAAAGTCAAGGCGATGGCGGCAAGTTTTTTATGCATGTCGAGTCCCCATTTGTGGATCGGCGGGCTTTCACTCCGGCCGGCTCCAAACGATCGACGCGTCTGTCCACGCCTCGGCCGCTTTCATGAGACCACTCTACACGCCAGGATTTGCAGTGCTTTTAAGCGGATCGGTCAAATTTTACGAAATTTGACTTTCTCCGGCTTTCCAAGATTTGAGGACCGAACAGCGCCCCGACACACGGCAACGCCTCCGCTGGCCGAGACGCCGCGACCAGCATGCAATGCCAATGATGTGAACGCTGGCTCGCAGTCTACAGAATGCGATCCAGCTTTTTGTTGATGTGCAAATTGGGCATCAATCCCGCACTCTGGGCAGCATGATAGGATTCTCGCGCCGCGTCGAACGAGATCGACCACATAATGGCGCTCAGCAGGAGCGCGATAATATAGATTTGGATACGCATCGCACTGGCGATACGGAAGGAGCAAGGCAGCTTTGTGTCAAAAAATGAGCGTATAACGAGAAAAACAGCGGGATTGTCGTTCCGTGGCGGACGAGCCCAGACTGATTAGTATCGTCGAAATCAGCGACGCTGCAGCGCCACTGTTAGCAGTCACCCATATCCCTAGAGGTCCGTTTGCACGGGCGTCTTTTGCTTTTTCCTGCCGGCGCATCCAGGCAAATCCCGACTGCCCGAGGAGGAAAGCTTGGTCTGCCCGGCAATCCTCCCGTCCCTTAACACTGTCTCGAAGGATCAATTCCCTGCCGTCAAAAAACGCAGCGTTCACGAATATATCATTCGATTGACTGATTTATGCGTTGGTGTTATAAGTCCGTCATGACAGAGAACAACGATACCCAAAACTCACCCACTTCCGCCCGCGCCGAGATCGCGCGCCAGAAGATGCTGACGGCCGCTCTCGACGTATTCGGGCGCTACGGCTTCGATGGCGCTTCGACCCGCCAGCTGACCGAGGCCGCCGGCGTCAACCTGCAGGCAATCCCCTATTATTTCGGCAGCAAGGAAGGCCTCTACATCGCCACCGCCGAATATCTGATGACGCGGATCGACGCCCATGTCAGCGGCATGCGGGCGCGCATCGGCGCGCATCTGATGGCGCTCGATGCAGCCGGCGAACCGCTCGGCGAAGCCCAGGCGCGCGCCTTCCTCACCGAAGTCCTCCAGACCATGGTGACGCTCTTCGTTGCGAAGGAATCCGAACCCTGGGCCCGCTTTCTGATCCGAGAGCAGATGGAGCCGACCGAAGCTTTCAGGCGGGTCTATCAGGGCATCATGCGGCCGATGATCGAGATGGGTCGCCGGCTCGTCGGCGCCATTCTGCGCGAGGATCCGGCGTCCGAACATGTGCGCCTGCGCACCTTCAATCTCGTCGGCAGCATCCTCATCTTCCGCTTCGCCCATGCTTCCGTGCTCGCCCAAATGGAATGGGAGACCTTTGGCCCCGAGCAGGTGGAAATCCTGCGGCGCCTGGCCGCCGAACTGGCCGATGTCATCGGCCAGCCGAAAGGCGGTGCAGCATGAAACGCATCTTTCCCTTCGCCATCCTTATCCTTATCGCCGGCGGCGCTGCCGCATGGTGGTACGGCGTGCCGGAGAAGCTCGGCTGGCTGCCCGAAGCCCGCCGCGAATTCGTCCTTTACGGCAATGTCGATATCCGCCAGGTCTCGCTCGGCTTTCGCGTCAGCGGCCGCCTCTCCGAACTCCGCGTCGACGAGGGCGATGTCGTCAAGAGGGACGAGGTCCTGGCGACGCTCGACGCCGCGCCCTATGAGTTCGCCGTCCGCTCCGGCGAGGCCAATGCCGCAGCGCTTCGCGCAACGCTCGACAAGCTGAAGGCCGGTCCGCGGCCGACCGAAATCGCCCAGGCGCGTGCCGCCTATGACGAGAGCCTCGCCGATCTTGAAAATGCCAACCTCGCCTATGAGCGCGCCCGCCAGCTTCGCCCGCAGGGCACGATTTCCGAGGCGAGCCTCGATCAGGCGACCGCCGCAAAGGCAATGGCCGCCGCCCGCTCCCAGTCCGCCAATGAGGCGTTGAAACTGCTTGAGGAAGGCTCGCGCGTCGAGGATATCGCCGCCGCCGACGCCCAGCTGAAGGCCGCCGAGGCAACGCTCGCCTCGGCCCGCACCTCTCTCGCCGACACCGAGCTGCGCGCGCCGAACGATGGCATCATCCTCTCCCGGGTGCGCGAGAACGGCGCGATCGTCTCGCCGGCCGATACCGTCTTCGTGCTCTCCCTGACCGAGCCCGTCTGGGTGCGCAGCTATGTCGCCGAGCCCGATCTCGGCCGCATCCACCCCGGCATGAAGGTCTCCGTCGCCTCCGATACGGCGCCGGAGAAGCCCTACGAGGGAACGATCGGCTTCATCTCGCCCGTTGCCGAATTCACGCCGAAATCAGTGGAGACGCCGGAGCTCAGGACCGATCTCGTCTATCGCCTGAGGATCGTCATCGACAAGCCCGGCCCGGATCTGCGCCAGGGCATGCCGGTCACCGTGCGACTTTCCCAGCCTGCGGCAGGCGGACAATGACCGCCGCCGAGACCGCCTCCCAGACAGGTTGGGATGACAGCCCGCTCGTCCGGATCGACGCCGTCACCAAACGTTTCGGCGACGCTCCCCCTGCTCTTGACAGAGTCTCCGGCACGATCGCCGGCGGTGCGATCACCGGCCTCGTCGGCCCCGATGGCGCCGGCAAGACGACGCTGATCCGCCTGATGACCGGGCTGATGCTGCCCGACAGCGGAACGGTGGAGGTTCTCGGCTTCGACACCAGGAAGAATGACGCCGGCATCCAGGCGGCGATCGGCTACATGCCGCAGCGCTTCGGCCTCTATGAAGACCTCTCGGTGCAGGAAAATCTCGATCTCTACGCCGATCTGCGCGGCCTGCCGAAGAGCGAACGCGCGAGCACCTTCGACGAATTGCTGAGCTTCACCGATCTCAAACGCTTCACCGGCCGGCTGGCCGGCAAACTCTCCGGCGGCATGAAGCAGAAGCTCGGCCTTGCCTGCGCGCTTCTGAAGAAGCCGCGTCTGCTGCTGCTCGACGAACCGGGCGTCGGCGTCGACCCGATTTCGCGGCGCGACCTGTGGAAGATGGTCGAGAACCTGACGAGAGAAGGTATCGGCGTGCTCTGGTCGACCGCCTACCTCGACGAGGCCGAAGCCTGCGACCACGTGCTGCTCCTGAACCAGGGCAAGCTGTTTTTTTCAGGCAAACCCGAAGAGATGACCGAGCGCATGAGCGACCGGGTCTTCAGAGTATCCGGCGTCAAAGGTCGCCGCCGGCAGGTGCTCGCCGAACTCCTTGAAGCCAATGGTGTCATCGACGGCGTGATCCAGGGCGAAGCGATCCGTCTCGTTGCGGCAAAGGACATGAAACCCGATATCGACACTGCCGGCGGCAGTGCAACGCTCACTGCCGCCACGCCCCGCTTCGAGGATGCCTTTGTCGATATGCTGGGCGGCGGCCCCGGCGGCCGCTCCAGGCTCGCCGAGGCGCAAGAACCGCTGAAGGCCGAGGGCGACCGGCCGGTGATCGAGGCCCGGGGCCTCACCAAACGCTTCGGCGATTTCACCGCCGCCGAGGACATCAGCTTCGACATCCGCCGCGGCGAGATCTTCGGCCTGCTCGGCCCGAACGGCGCCGGCAAATCCACCACCTTCAAGATGCTCTGCGGCCTGTTGAAGCCGACCGGCGGCGAAGGCCGCGTCGCCGGTTTCGATCTTCGCCGCGATGCCGCCGAGGCGCGCAATCAGCTCGGCTACATGGCGCAGAAATTCTCGCTCTATGGCGATCTCACGGTCATGCAGAACCTTGAGTTCTTCGCCGGCGTCTACGGCCTTCGCGGACAGCACAGACGCGAGCGCATCGCGCTGATGGCCGATATCTTCGATTTCGGCCGCCATGGCCGCGAGGCCGCCAAGGATCTGCCGCTCGGCCTCAAGCAGCGCCTGGCGCTCGCCTGCGCCGTCATGCACGAACCGCGCGCCCTGTTCCTGGACGAACCGACATCGGGCGTCGACCCGATCACTCGGCGCGAGTTCTGGACGCATATCAACGGATTGGTCGAAAAGGGCGTCACCGTGCTCGTCACCACCCATTTCATGGACGAGGCGGAATATTGCGACCGCATCTCGCTGATCTATCGCGGCCGCTCGATCGCGCTCGGCTCGCCCGATGAATTGAAGGCCAGGGTGGCGACCGAAGAGCAGCCGGACCCGACGATGGAGGATGCCTTCATCGCGCTGGTGCAGCAGTCGGAAGCGGAGGACGCGGCATGAACACATCCGGCGGCCGCCTTCGGCGTCTCTTTGCCCTTGTGCGCAAGGAAAGCTTTCAGGCGATCCGCGACCCGAGCAGCATCCTCATCGCCTTCGTGCTGCCGCTGATCCTACTGTTTCTCTTCGGTTATGGCGTCTCGCTCGATACCACCCGCACCCGCATCGGCTTGATCGCGGAAGAGATGACGCCGCTGACGCAGGATCTCGCGGCCAGCTTCCAGGCTTCGCGTTATTTCGATGTGGCGATCGGCCGCGACCGACGCCTGTTCGAGGAAGACCTCGTGCTCGGCAAGGTGCGCGGCATCGTCGTCATTCCGGCCGAGTTCACCACGCGCTACACCACCGGCAACCGGCCCGACATCCAGGTGATCGTTGATGGCTCGGATCCGAACACCGCGAACTTCGTGCAGAATTATGCGCAGGGCGCCATTGCCAATTGGGAACGGCAGAGGCAGGCGGATGTCGCCTCCTCCGGTCCCCCCATCGCGGTCGAACAGCGCTTCTGGTTCAATCCGGAGCTGACCAGCCGCAACTTCCTCGTGCCGGGCTCGATCGCCATCGTGATGACGCTGGTCGGCACGCTTCTGACCTCGCTGGTCGTCGCCCGCGAATGGGAGCGCGGCACGATGGAGGCGATGATGGCGACGCCGGTAACCGCGGTCGAGCTGCTCGCCGGCAAGATCCTACCCTATTTCCTGCTCGGCCTCACCTCGATGACGCTCTGCGTGCTGCTTGCCGTCTTTCTCTTCGGCGTGCCGTTCCGCGGCTCCGCCGCCGCCCTTTACGCCTTGTCGGCCGCCTTTCTGATCCCGGCGCTGGGGCAAGGCCTGTTGATCTCGACGGCGACGAAGAACCAGTTCCTCGCCTCGCAACTGGCACTGATCTCCGCTTTTCTGCCGGCCTTCCTGCTGTCCGGCTTCCTGTTCGAGATCAACTCCATGCCTGAGATCATCCAGTGGATCACCTTCATCGTGCCGGCGCGTTACCTGATCCCCAGTCTGCAGACGGTGTTCCTCGCCGGCGACATCTGGCCGATGTTCGTTCAAGCCATTGCCGTCATGCTGACGATCGGCGCCATCATGTTCGTGCTCGCGGCGCGCAGCACCCGAAAGAGGATCGGCTGAGATGGGATGGACAAGGCTTTACGCCCTCATCGTCAAGGAACTGCTCGCCGTGCTGCGCGACCCCAAGGGCCGCGCCATCCTGATCGGCCCGCCGATCGTCCAGCTTCTGGTCTTTTCCTATGCCGCCACGCTCGAAGTGCGCAATGTTGACGTCATGATCTTCAACCGCGACAGCGGCCACTGGGGCCAGGAACTGATCGAGCGCATCGATGGCTCGCCGACCTTTCGCACTATCGAGATCGCCGCCAATCAGGCCGAAGTTCAGGTGGCAATCGACAACCAGGCGGTGATCGCAGCGATCGAAATCGGCCCGGATTTCTCCCGCAACATCGAGGCGAAAGCGCCGGCCGATCTGCAGGTGATCCTCGACGGCCGCCGTTCCAATGCCTCGCAGATCGTCGCCGGCTACCTCTCGCAGATCAGCGCCGCCCTTGCCGCCGAGACGCCGGCAGGCAGGCGCGCCGGCCCCGAGATGGTTTCGACCATGCCCCGCAACTGGTTCAACCCCAACCTCACCTATCAGTGGTTCATGGTCCCGAACCTGATCGCCAGCATCGCGCTTTTGATCGGCCTGATCGTCACCGCCTTGTCGATCGCCCGCGAGCGCGAGCTCGGCACCTTCGATCAGCTGATGGTCTCGCCGCTGCGCCTGCACGAGATCCTGATCGGCAAGCTGATCCCGCCGATGATGATCGGCCTGTTCCACATCACGGTCTATATCCTGGCCGCCGTCTTCCTCTTCGAGGTGCCGCTGCGCGGCTCGCTCTTCCTGCTTTACGGCAGCGCCATCTTCTACCTCGGCTCGGTCGCCGGCCTCGGCCTCTTCATCTCGGCGCTGTCGATGACGCAGCAGCAGGCGATCCTCGGCGCCTTCCTGTTCATGGTCCCGGCCATGCTGCTTTCCGGCTTCGCGACCCCGATCGAGAACATGCCGGGCTGGCTGCAGCCAATAACCTTCATCAATCCGCTGCGCTATTTCCTGGTGATCGTCAAAGGCGTTTTCCTCAAGGACATCCCCTTGAGCGAGGTGATAAACCAGACGATCCCGCTGGCGCTGATCGCCAGCGTCACGCTCAGCGCCGCCGCCTGGCTCTTCCGCCGGCGGCTGGAATGAGGCGATTTCAGCCGCCTCACAGAATGTGAACCGGGCTTCCAAAGCGTGAATCTCCTGCCGGAACATCGGCCAGGCGGCGTCGTTACCCAGACGCAACCCCAGCAAAGGAGAAGCAAAATGTACAAGATTCTACTTGTCTCCGGCGCCCTTGCGCTTTCGTCTTTCGCCACCAACGCGCTTGCTGACGGCGCCGTCACCGGTGCGGCTGGCGGCGCCATCACCGGCGCGATTGTCGGTGGCCCCGTAGGTGCCGCCGTTGGCGGCATAGCCGGCGGTGTCGTCGGTGCTGTCGTCGATCCGCCGCCGCGCGAGGTCGTCACCTATGTCGAACAACAGCCGGCCCCGACTTCTCGCGTGGTCGTCGAACAACCGATCGTCGTCGGCAAGCCACTTCCAGCTGATGTCGTCGTCACTCCGGTGCCCGACAACCCGAAATATGCCTATACCGTCGTCAACGATCGCCGTGTGATCGTCGAGCCCCGCACCCACCGCGTGGTGCAGGTGATTGAATAATAAGATCGTCGAAGCCGCCTGCGGCGGCTCGGCTACCTCAAGCCCCGCTTCGGCGGGGCCTTTTTCGTTTGCTTGCGCCAACGCGCCCATGCCCGTCGCCGGTTCAAGCCCTGTAGGCGACGAGCACGGCGCCTCCGGCAATCATGATGACGCCGAGCCAGTTCGACAGCGTCAGGCGTTCACCCAGGCAGAGCACAGCAAAGACAGAGACGAAGACGACGGACAGCTTGTCGATAGGCGCCACCCGGGCGGCATCACCGAGCTTCAAGGCGCGGAAATAACAAATCCAGGATGCGCCGGTGGCAAGACCGGAGAGCACTAGGAACAGCCAGCTCCTGCTCGACACCGACGACGGCTCCTGCCAACTGCCTGATATGGAGACCATGATTGCCGCCGCCATCAGGATAACGATGGTGCGAATGAAGGTCGCGAAGTCGGAATTGACGTTCTCGACGCCGACCTTTGCGAAAATCGCGGTGAGCGCTGCGAAGCAGGCGGAAAGAAGCGCCCAAAGCGGCCAGCTTGTGAGAATGCTTTTCATGCAGCTTGTCTCGCTCCTCCGCCTCCTTCTCCAGCAGGATCAGACCTTCAGCTCGCGCCGCTCACGCTCGGTGACCATGGCGAGGTCGAGAACCTTCTGCAGGTTGGCGGCGTGGCGGAAATTGGGATCCGGCTGGATGCGGCTTGCTACCGCCTCAGCGAAGCGCTGGTAGTTGGTCGGCACCGGCGTCACCTCGATCTCCCTCCAGGTGGCGGTCTCGGCATCTTCGCCGAGGCAGCCGCGCAACTCGGAACCGCCGGGGCGATGTATGACCTCGAGGCTGCCCTTCTCGCCGTAGATGCGCAGCTTCAGTTCATTAAGATGGCCCGTCGCCCAGCGGCTGGCATGGATGACGCCGAGCGCGCCGTTGGCGAAATCGACCGACATGGTGAAGCTGTCATTGGCGTCGAGCATATATTCGCCGATCTGGCCGCCCGGCGCCTTGTTGAAGGTCTTCAGCCGCGCAAAGACATGATCGATGTCGGTCGCCGCGCCATAGGCGGCGAAATCGAGTATGTGGATGCCGACATCGCCGAGCACGCCGTTCGAGCCATGGCCGGTGGACAGCCGCCACAGCCAGGTCGATTCCGTGCGCCAGTCGCCCCAGGCGCGCGAGACGAGCCAGCTCTGCAGATAGGATGCCTCGACATGTTTGATCGTGCCGAGCTCGCCGGCGAGCACCATCTCGCGGGCGCGCTGAAGCGGCGCCACATTGCGATAGGTGAGGTTGACCATGTTGATGATGCCGGCCTTTTCGGCCGCTTCCGTCATCTCCAGCGCCTTCGGATAGTTTTCCGCCAGCGGCTTCTCGCAGAGCACATGTTTGCCGGCTGCGATCAGCGCCAGCGTCGTCGGGTGATGGATGCGGTCGGGCGTAATGTTCGTCGCCGCATCGAATTCACCCCAGGCGATCGCCTCATCCAGCGACAGAAACCGCTTTTCGATGCCGAACTTGTCGGCGAAGGCGGAAAGCCGGTCGGGATCGGTGTCGACGGCGGCGACCACCGTTACGCCGTCGATTTTGCTGAAGTGGGTGAGCTGGCTTTTCGCCATCACGCCCGTGCCAAGAACGAGTAGTCGCATGAATGCTCCTCAGCGGTAACCGGCTTCGCCGGCCTGGTGCAGTCTCGGGCCGCGTTCGACGATCGGCTCCAGCGCCTTTTCTACCGGCACATTTGGAGCGTCGGTAATGGCAGTCAACGCCGCTTCAGGGTTATAGGCCCACTTGACGCCATTGATCAGCACCTTCTGGATGGTGGCGTCATGATAGGTCGGATAGGTCTCGTGGCCGGGGCGGAAGTAGAAGATGTTGCCGGCGCCGCGGCGCCAGGTCAGGCCGGAACGGAAGACTTCCCCGCCCTGGAACCAGGAGATGAACACCGTTTCCAGCGGCTCCGGCACCGAGAACTGCTCGCCGTACATTTCCTCGTTCTCGAGCTCGAAATGCTCGCCGATGCCGGCGGCGATCGGATGGCGCGGATTGATCGTCCACAGCCGCTCGCGCTCGCCCGCCTCGCGCCACTTCAGCGCGCAGGGCGTGCCCATCAGCCGCTTGAAGATCTTGGAGAAATGACCGGAATGCAGCACCAGCAGGCCCATGCCCTCCCAGACGCGCTTGGCGACGCGTTCGACGACGACGTCGGAGACGGCGCCGTGATCCTTGTGGCCCCACCAGGTCAGCACGTCGGTTTCGGCAAGCCGGGCTTCGCTAAGGCCATGCTCCGGCTCCTGCAGCGTCGCCGTCGCCGCCGAGATGGCCGGATCGGCATTCAGCGCATTGGCAATCGCCGTGTGCATGCCCTCGGGATAGATGCCGCGGACGATCTCATTGGTATTCTCGTGAATATTCTCTCCCCAGACGACGGTGCGAATGGCCATGCTGTGCTCCTGTAGAGTGGAAAGCTCTCGAAAGGCGGGAAGGTAGGATTCAAAGCGCTTTGGAAAATAGCGCCGCGTGCGCCTCGCTCTCCTCCACGTTTAGCAACACATAGCCCTTTGTCAGGAATTTGACAAAGGGGAAAATTTGTCTCGTGGCCCGGACACCAGTTTTATGAAATATCCCAGCAATATCAATGCGAAACTGATTTCGAAAACAGGTTGACCACGACGACGCCGGATACGATCAGCCCAAGCCCGAGGATTGCCGGCAGGTCGAGCCGTTGCTTGAAGAAGATCAGCCCGACCGAGGAAATCAGCACGATTCCCAAAGCGCTCCAAATCGCATAGGCGATACCAACGGGGATATTCTTCAACGTAAGCGACAGGCAATAGAAGGCTGCCGCATAACAGGCGACGACGAGCGCCGTTGGCCCGATGCGGGTGAACTGCTGCGACAATTGCAGCGCAGTCGTGCCGATGACTTCGAGCACGATGGCGGCAAAAAGCAGCCCGTAAACGGCGGCCTGGCTCATGACGAATTCCCTTTCGGATTACTAGCCGGTCAGTTCCACGAGGCGGCCGATAAGATCCCGCCTCAGGGCATCGTCGATGTCGTGGCTTTCCAGCGTGTCTGCGAACCAAAGCCCGTCGGCGGCAAACCGCGCGATCTGGGCGTCGAGCGAGGAGTCCGTGCCGACATACTCTTCTGCCCGCGCCTGCACCCACTGGCGCCAGCGCAGACGCAGCCTCGGTTCGGCAAGCAGCGCGATCGTCACCTGCGTCCAGTTCCTGGAATCGTCGGGACGGTCCTTGAGGCCGGATACCGCCATGACATAGGCGCGGGTGAAACGCCCCTGCGGCAGCGGATCACTCCGCATCAGCTCCTCGATGTCGGCGTCGAACGTTTCAAGCAGGCTCTCGAACAGGGCGTCGAGCAACGCATTCTTCGTCGGGAAGTGATGCAGCAGCCCGCCCTTGCTGACGCTGGAGGCAGCCGAAACCGCATCGAGTGTGACCGCGACCATGCCTTCGCTCGCGGCAAGACGCGCGGCGACATCCAGCAATTGCTGGCGCACGAGAGCCGGTTGTTTCTTGCGGTGATGAGCGTTCGACATGCGAGATAAAGATACCGTCCGGACGGTTTTGTCAAGAAGAATCGATGAACCCCTGCCGCGCCGGCATTATGCGCGAAATGCCGCGGCAGCTTGATGACAGTTGCGATCATTTTCCGCCCGGTGCATGAAGGTCGGGCGGATGGCAATGATATCGGGAATGGTTTCGTGACGGAAAAAGTCATCACTCTCTATGAGGCGATCGGCGGCGATCCGGCCGTGCGGGCGCTGACGCATCGCTTCTACACGCTGATGGACACGCTGGAGGAGGCAAGAAACGTGCGCGCCGTGCATCCGCCGAACCTCCAAGGCAGCGAAGAGAAATTCTACGAATACATGACCGGCTATCTCGGCGGCCCGCCGCTTTACACAGACAAGCGCGGCCATCCGCGCCTGCGCAGCCGCCATTTCGTCGCCGAGATCGGCCCGGTCGAGCGCGACGAATGGCTGCTCTGCTTCCGCCGCGCGCTCGATGAGACGATCGCCAGCCACCCGCTGCGCGACCTGATCTGGGCGCCGGTCGAACGCCTTGCCTACCATATGCAGAACAAGGCCACTGACACCGAGGAACAGCCATGAGCCTGAATGCGCGTCTAGAGCCGGTGCTCTATCTCTTTGCCGGCCTGTTCGGCGTGGCCGGCGTCGCGCTTGCCGCCCTTGCCGCCCATGGCGGCGACCAAGCCCGCCTTGCGGCTTCGGCATCCGCCATGTGTCTCGCGCATGCTCCTGCCCTGCTGGCATTGGCCCTCGGCACGGCAAGGCTCAAAACCGCGGGGCTGGCCGGTTTCCTCATGATTGTCGGAACGTTGCTCTTTGCGGGCGACCTGGTGACGCTGCGCTTTACCGGCGCCGACCTCTTCCCCTATGCCGCGCCGACCGGCGGATGGGCGATGATGCTCGGCTGGCTGGCCGTTGCGGCAGGCGCCGGCTTCCGCGTCAAAGCTTAGCCGCGCTGCTGCGGCACGCGGCCGAAGCGCAAGAGGTTGCCGTGTGGATCATGGATATAGAATTCTTCCATGTTCCACGGCCGCACTTTCATCTCGCTCAGACGTTCGACACCCTTTTCGCGATATTCCGAATGAAGGGCGCCGATACCGCCGCCTCGGAGATAGACGGAGGTCTTCTCGCAGAGCACGGCATCTTCGGTGCGCCAGAAATGCAGCTCCATGTCGTCACGCCGCAGGATGAGATAATCCCCCGCCTGATAGACGACATTCGCAAAGCCGAGCTTGTCTCGATAAAAGGCGAGCGTCGCATCGATATCGAGCGACGGCAACGGGGAGGACCTCGATTCGATCAGGCCCCTGGTTCATATACCATCGACCACATTGAAGCCCTCAAACACCGGCGGCCCCTTGTACATCGCCTTGCGGTCGCCGGCATCTCGGTGCGCGGCGCGAAAATTCTCGGACTTCGTCCAGTTCTGAAAATCCGCTTCGCTCTTCCAGACCGTGTGCGAGGAATAGAGCGTATAGCCTTCCTCTTCGTTGGCCTTGCCGCGCAGCAGGCGGAATTCGACGAAACCGGGCACTTCGGCCAGGCTGGAATCGCGATTGCGCCAGACCGTTTCGAAATCGCCCTCGGTCCCGGTTACGACCTTGAAGCGGTTCATTGCAATATACATGAAATCTCCTTACGCCTTCTTGGCCGCCTTCGCAGCAGGCAAGGGAAAGGCGAGAATATTATTGCCGTTTGCCGCCGCCGCGCCGAGCGGTCTCGTGGCCGCCTCCCCAGGCATACGCGCCTCCCAGGTGGGGAACAACGTCACATTCTGATAGATCTGCTGGCGTGCGGTGTGCTGCTGGAACAGTTCGTAGAGTTCGGGCACGAGGCCGTCGCCGCTTTGTGCGGCGAGCTTGTGCAGACCGATCATGGTGAAGCCGTCGGGGCGCTGGTCGTTCATCGGGAATTGTCTCGTTCGTTCATCGTCTGCAGCGCACGTTCCAGGCTGGACTTGCTGCCGTTTCGAAGCGGGATGAAGGCCTTGCTGAACTTCTTGCAGCCGGTCTTTACGCGCAGGCAGGCATCGTGGCTGATACAGTCGATGGGGCAGAACACGCAGTCGACGGAGGGAAGCAGCGTGTCGATGCGGGAAACCGCTTCGCGCAGGCCGCCATCGTGATGAATGAGCTCGGCGCCGAAATTGCTGGCGATCTGGCGCAGATGCGCCACCTGGCAGTCGCGCCCGCCGACATAGAGGAAACTGCGGCCATCCAGTTTGGACCGTCCGGGGGATGCCTGACTTGCGTCCTCGCCCGCGCTGTCGCGGCCCTCCCGGTTCGAACCCTTCTTGCCCTTGCGAGCCATTTACCACCCGTTCGCTCGTTGATCGTCACACGATTCCTGCGTGTGCGAACGGACCTTATTAAACTTGATTTTAGAGTAAAGTATAAAGTTGATTGTTTTTATCATATTTATTCCCTCCCGATCTCGAAGACCTGCGTGAAGCTCATTGAGATTCCGCCTGGAGGCGGACTGAAGGGAGATGCGCGCCGCACAGCCTCAGCAGCCGCCCGATCGATCTCCGGAACGCCCGAGCTTCTGGAGATGACAGCAGAGACAAGATTACCGCTTCCAGCGATGGTCAGCGTCACTCCGGCCGTCCCACTAACATTCTTCGGCTCGCGAAGGGCGCGCCGGATGCGTGAACGAACCTTTCCGCCATAGTTGGCGCGGGCGGCTGTGCCTACCCCGTTATTATTGCTGGCGGCTTGCGAATTGCGGTCTGACTGGGCCGACGGATTACCTTCAGCAACGCCACGCATAGAATCCTGCTGCGCTTCGCCCTTCGACCCGGCAGCCTTCTTCAGTGGGCGCTTTTTCTCGATCGGTTTCGGCTTTTCCTCAGTCACCGCTTTCGGTTTCGGCTTCGGCGTCACGACCTCTTCCGGCACATCTGGTTCCGGCTGCACCTCGGCCGTTTCGAAGGGCTTGACCTCTTCTGGCTCGACTGCGGCGACAGGAGGGGTCTCGGATGGTTGGAATTCCGGGGGTATCTCGTCAGCAGGCTTCTGCTCCTCGGGAACGATCGTCGACATCTGTTGTGCGACGGCAGTTTCCGCCGGAACTTCGGAAACGAGGATCTCCGGTTCCACCGCCGCCGCAGTCTCCGGAGAGACGCGCGTTACCTCTGGAGCGGGGGCTTGCTGGATCGGATCCTGAGTTTCTACAGGCGAAACTTCGGTTGGCTGAATCGTCTCAGGTTCGACCGCCTCTGGAATGATTTCTTCCTGTACGGTCACATCGGTCTCGCCTGCAGCGGTCTGGTCGACGTCGGAATTACCATACATCACGACGCTGACAGCTTCGCCGGCTTCCTCGATTGCTTCTTCCGAGATGTGGGGGAAGGCGACAATCAGCATTGCGGCCAACGTCGCATGGAAAATCAGCGAACAAAAGCAACTCAGCGTCACCCGCCGCCGCACCGGTGTCTTCTCTGCTTCTTGTTTTTCCACCGCCGCGTCCATCGGTGGTGCAGGAGCGGGAGTTGCCGGCGCGGCTTCCGGATGATCCGGGAAGGATGAAATCTGCGCGAAACGCGTGTAATGGATCACCGTTTCGCCGGCCGGCTGCCGCTGCGCGTTGCGCAATTCGGGAAGCTCGTGGCCGGGGTGCATTCCGGGCGTATTATCATTCAGGCTGCCGCCGGCGTCCGCCTCCCCGATGAGCACCTGTCTCGATCTGGTTTTCGCTGAAATCGCCATTGTCTATGCCTCGGACAGCCTGAAACATGCCCGCCGGAGATCATCCCCGGCGTCTTCTTATCCCTCGAAGGGAACGGAAATCTGCGAGCGGGCGACGAGGCCCTTCATGCATTCGCCGGCAGCCGGCCCGTCGCAGACCGGCGTGTCGTTGATGAGGATGCGGGTCACGCTCTCGCATTTGACATTCGGCATGTCGAACTGACGCACGCGCTTCTTGCCCTGCGGCAGATCGCGGAAATCGAGCACGGTGATGCGGTCGACGGCATTCTTGTCGTTGAAGAAGGCAAGTTCGAAGGACACCTTGTTGATGGCGGCGGGCAGTTGGTTGAGCGCGACGAAGGTCATCATGCAGCCCTTCTGCGAGGGGGCCAGCGCGTTGAGCTCGACATTGAGAGAGGCTGCCGGCGCCGTCTCCTGTGCCTGGCATACGCTCGCAACCGTCATCACCCAGCCGGCCGCAACGGCCGCAAACCTACCCGTCATGATCTTCTCCGCCATTGTCGCAGGCCGCCAGCAGGCGGCAGCAAATCAGCAATCTCAAAAACTTGACTACGTTAGTCGCCTATTGCGTCTTTAAAAAACTATGAGTAAGAAAGTCAAGTTAATTGTCACCACACCGGGGACCACCGATCCCCGGCTTCACGGAATTGCCAACCGACATGATGGTTGAAAAGCCAGATAGCTTTAAGCATGCGCCGCTGCCCAGCGAGCCGGCGGCGCAACAGCGGATCGTCGAAAGCGCGGATCTTTTCCGCGGCACGAACGAGATCGTGATCAAACACGACGGGCTGGTCTACCGCCTGAAGATCACCCGCCAGGGCAAGCTCATTCTTAATAAATAAAGGCCAATAAGTAGGTAAGACATGACTGAACAGAAAAGACCGGCGCCGGCCGAAATCCGTGCGTTTCGCGCCGAAAATCCCAAGATGCGCGAGCGCGATATCGCCGCCCGGCTGAAGATTTCCGAGGCAGCCCTCGTCGCCGCCGAAACCGGCATCAGCGTGACCCGCATCGATGGCAGCGCGCTGAAGCTTCTGGAACGCGTCACCGGCCTCGGCGAAGTGATGGCGCTGTCGCGCAACGAAAGCGCCGTGCACGAGAAGATCGGCGTCTTCGAAAACATCAAGATGGGCATGCAGAGCGCGATCGTGCTCGGCGACAACATCGACCTGCGCATCTTCCCGAGCCGCTGGGAGCATGGCTTCGCCGTATCCAAAAAGGATGGCGACCAGGAGCGTCTCAGCCTGCAATATTTCGACAAGGCGGGCAACGCCGTGCACAAGGTGCATCTGCGACCGAATTCGAATGTCGAGGCCTATCACGCGATCGTCGCCGAGCTGAAGCTCGAAGACCAGTCGCAGGAATTCGTCGAGGCGGAGATCTTCAATGCCGCCGATGAGGCCGCAGATGTCAATCGCGACGAGCTGCGCGACAACTGGAGCAAGCTCACCGACACGCATGAGTTCTTCGGCATGCTCAAGCGCCTGAAGATCGGCCGCCAGGCGGCCATCCGCAGCGTCGGCGACGACTATGCCCGGAAGCTCGACAACAGCGCGACAGCGGAGATGATGCATGCCTCGGTGAAATCAGGCCTGCCGATCATGTGCTTCGTCGCCAATAACGGCATCGTCCAAATCCATTCCGGCCCGATCTTCAACGTGCAGACCATGGGCCCGTGGATCAATATCATGGACCCGACATTTCACCTGCATCTGCGCCAGGATCACATCGCCGAGACCTGGGCCGTGCGCAAGCCGACCAAGGATGGCCACGTCACTTCGCTCGAGGCTTACAATGCTGACGGCGAGATGATCATCCAGTTCTTCGGCAAGCGCAAGGAAGGCTCTGACGAACGCGCCGAATGGCGCGAGATCATCGAAAACCTGCCGCGGGCAGCAAGTGTCGCCGCATAAGGATCGCAACGATGACGATGCGTAACAATGTGCGCCGAATCCGTCCCTGGCAACTGGCGCTGACGGCGGCGGTCATGGCGCTGCCGCTGATCACTTCGGCGCCGGCGGTCAAGGGCATCGCCTTTGTCCGCGCCGTCCACGCCGAGGACAGGAGGCTCGACACGTCGCGCCTGATTTCGGTCGGCGGCGATATTACCGAGATCGTCTATGCGCTCGGCGAGGAAAGCCGGCTGATCGCCCGCGACACGACGAGCACCTATCCGGAAGCGGCGCTGAAACTGCCCAATGTCGGTTATATGCGCGCGCTCTCGCCCGAAGGCATCCTCGCCATGAACCCGACGGCGATCATCGCCGTCGAGGGCTCGGGCCCGAAGGAGGCGCTGGCCGTGCTGAAAAATGCCAGCGTGCCCTTCGAGACCGTGCCGAGCCCGTTCACCCGCGACGGCATCATCGCCAAGATCGATCGCGTCGGCGCGCTGCTCGGCGTGCCCGACAAGGCCAAGGCGCTTGAAGGAACGGTCGCGGCCGATCTCGATGCGGCGATCGCCGACGCAGAAAAGCGCCCGGAGGCCGAACGCAAGCGCGTTCTCTTCATCCTCAGCGCCCAGAACGGCCGGATCATGGCCTCGGGCACCGGCACGGCGGCCGACGGCATCATCCAGCTTGCCGGTGCCGTCAATGCCGTCGGCGCATTCCCCGGTTATAAGCCGCTGACGGACGAGGCGATCATCGAAGCCAAGCCCGACATAATCCTGATGATGGACCGCGGCGATGCTGCCGGCACCAGAAACGAGGACCTGCTGGCCCAGCCGGCGATCGCGCTGACGCCGGCCGGCGAGAAGAAGGCGATCGTGCGGATGGACGGCATCTACCTGCTCGGCTTCGGCCCGCGCACCGCCGCCGCCGCACGCGAGCTCCACGCGGCGATCTACGGGGGCTGACATGGCCCTGCCGCAAGCCATGACGCAACGAGAGCGACGCTTTGCGATGGCAGAGATCGGCGAAACCAGGCGGGCGGGCGACAGAACGCGGCTCGCCTTGCTGGCGATCGCGCTGCTTGTCGCCGGCTCCGCCTTCGCGATGTTGTTTTCGGTGACAACAGGCGCCTCGGATGCCTCGATCCTCGACGTGATCGGCAACATGACCGGCTCGGAGGCGGCGCTGAGCGCCCGTGACCGGATCATCATCTTCGATATCCGCCTCCCCCGCACGATCCTCGGCTTTCTAATCGGCGCCTCGCTGGCCGTCTCCGGCACGGTGATGCAGGGCCTGTTCCGCAATCCGCTCGCCGATCCGGGCCTTGTCGGCGTTTCCTCCGGCGCAAGCCTCGGCGCGGTCGCCATGATCGTGCTCGGCAGCGGCCTGGCGGCACCGTTCCAGGCACTATTCGGCATCTATGCTTTGCCAGTGGCCGCCTTCGGCGGCGGTCTGGTCACGACGCTGCTGCTCTACCGGATCGCCACCCGTCACGGTCAGACCTCGGTGGCGACGATGCTGCTTGCCGGCATCGCGCTCGGCGCGCTCACCCTGGCTCTGACCGGCCTGCTGATCTACGTGGCCAACGACCAGCAGCTGCGCGACCTGACCTTCTGGAGCATGGGTTCGCTTGCCGGCGCCACATGGACGAAGATCGCCGCCGCCGGCCCGATCATCCTGCTGTCCTTCATGGCCCTGCCCTTCATGGCCCGCGGCCTCAATGCCATCACGCTTGGCGAGGCAGCCGCCTTTCATATGGGCGTGCCGGTGCAGCGTCTGAAGAATGTCGCGATCGTCGGCGTCGCCGCGGCGACCGGCGCTTCCGTCGCCGTCAGCGGCGGCATCGGCTTCGTCGGCATCGTCGTGCCGCACATCCTGCGCATGGCGATCGGCCCGGATCATCGTTTTCTGCTGCCGGCCGCAGCCCTTCTCGGCGGCTCGCTGCTGATCTTCGCGGATGTGCTGGCGCGCACCCTCGTCGCCCCTGCCGAACTGCCGATCGGCATCATCACCGCAGCGGTCGGCGGCCCCTTCTTCCTGTGGATCCTGCTGAAGCAGCGTTCGCGCCTTGCCCTGTGAGCGATCTTGTGAGTGACGTGCAGATGATCGAAGTGTCCGGCCTTTCCGTACGCCTTTCCGGCAAATCCATCATCAGCGACGTCGCCTTCACCGCAAAGGCCGGCGAGCTGACGGCGATTGCCGGACCGAACGGCTCCGGCAAGACGACGACGATGAAAGCGATCTCCGGCGAGCTTGCTTATGATGGCTCGGTGCGCATCGGCGGCGGCGAGGTGCGAGGACTGAAACCCTGGCAGCTTGCCGCCATTCGCGGCGTGCTGCCGCAGGCAAGCACCATCTCCTTTCCCTTCACCGTGCGCGAGATCGTCCGCATGGGCCTGACCTCGGGCCTCAACCTCAATCCCGACCAGGCCGATGACACGGCGGCCGCAGCACTTGCGTCCGTCGACCTCTCCGGCTTCGAAGGCCGTTTCTATCAGGAACTCTCCGGCGGCGAGCAGCAGCGCGTGCAGCTTGCCCGCGTGCTTTGCCAGATCGCCGAGCCCGTCGTCGACGGCAAATCCCGCTGGCTGCTGCTCGACGAGCCGGTCTCCAGCCTCGACATCAGCCATCAGCTGACCATCATGTCGCTCGCCCGCGATTTCTGCGAACGCGGCGGCGGCGTCATCGCCGTCATGCACGACCTCAACCTGACGGCGCTCTTTGCCGACCGCCTGGTGCTGATGAAATCCGGCCGCCTCGCCGCCGCCGGCGGCATTGATGAGGTGTTGACCGATGAGACCATGCTCTCAGTCTTCGGCTGCGCGCTGCACATCAATCAGGTGCCTGCCGACGGCACGCCCTTCGTGCTCGCCCACAGCGCCATTTCCCAGCGCTAACCACCGCGCATAGCGGAACTTTTGAGCGCCCGACACGTTGTCGGCAGTGATTTGGGTCAATGCCGCGCGGTCTCATGTATGCAACGAACGGTGGTGACCCCGGTGCAGAACAGGCGGGCTTGCGCGCGCCCCAGCCAATGGAGACAGCCATGACCTATTCCATCTTTCACTCCGGCCGCAGCCGCCGCAACGGCACCTTCCACAATTTCGAATCCGGCATCGAGGAACAGATCGAGGCGCTGCGCGATGAGCTCGCGGAACTGACGCGCCTGGTCGGCAAGAGTTCGCGCCATCAGGGCGATAAGATGCGCAGCCAGGCAAGCGCCGGTTATGAGGAACTGCTGAGCCGCAGCGAGGATCTCTTACGCGAATTGCAGCATGGCTACGAGCGCGGCGCGACCGAGATGCGCGATACCGTGCGCAAACATCCGCTGGCAACAATCGGCGCCGCAGCCGCCTTCGGCCTGGCCATCGCCTTCCTCGCGCGGCGCTGAGGAAGCGCGATGCTCTCGATCCTCAGCCTGCTGACGGGCGCAAGCGTGCATCGGACCGTCGCGCGCGCCAAGCGCACCAGCATCTTCCTTGCGCTTGCCCTGCTCTTCCTCCTCACCGCCTATGCGCTGGCCGTCACCGCCGGCGCCATCTGGCTCGCCGGCATCTACGGCCCGGTCGGCGCCGCCCTCTTCCTGGCCGCTTGCGCGCTGCTGATCGCCGTCATCCTGGTCGTGGTGATGGGGGTCATCAACGCTCAGGAGAAACGCCGCGCCCGCGAGCGCCGCGCCGCGCTGGAATCGGTGGCGGCAGTCGGGCTCGGCCTCGTCCGCGCCCAGCCGCTACTGACCGCCGGCGTGCTGGCGGCCATCGTCGCCGCCAATCTGGTGGGGTCGAAGCGGGAGGATTGAGGAAGGATTGGCGCCTCATTTCCGAATGCTTGTCAAAGGAAGAGCGTGTGTTCCTCCACACACCGGTGGACGATGGGCATAGACGCCCGCCTCACCCTCCCTCATTCCTGTGCCTGTCACAGGAATCCAGCCACGGCGCGTCCGCGCCGTGAAATGAAGCCGTACTTCAACGGAAAGAGTCTTTTGCGCCCAAGGACTTGGGCGCACTGGATTCCTGTGACATCCCTTGGGCGAAGCCTGAGGGCACAGGAATGAGGGCGCGGAGAGGTAGCGATCACCCCTTAATGCAAAAAGCCGGTGTCTCAGCAGCCGGCATCCTCAGAATGCAAACGCCTTCGACGTCAGCGGCGCCGATGTTGCATCGGGGCCGAAATCGGCTTCGCCCGAGATCTGCAGCAATTCCTGCAGTCGTTGGCGGGCGCGGTTGACGCGGCTCTTGATGGTGCCGACGGCGCAGCCGCAGATTTCGGCGGCTTCCTCGTAGGAAAAGCCCGAGGCGCCGACGAGGATGATCGCTTCGCGCTGGTCCGGCGGCAGCTGATCGAGCGCCTTCTTGAAGTCCTGCAGATCGAGCGCGCCATATTGCGAGGGATGCATCGCCATCGATTCGGTGAACAGGCCGTCGCTGTCCTGCACTTCGCGGCCGCTTTTCCGCATCTGGCTGTAGAGTTCGTTGCGCAGGATCGTGAAGAGCCAGGCCTTCATGTTGGTGCCCATCTCGAAATGATCCTGCTTGGCCCAGGCTTTCATGATCGTATCCTGGACGAGATCGTCGGCACGGTCGTGGCGGCCGATGAGCGAGATTGCGAAGGCGCGAAGACTGGGCAGGGCCGCCAGCAGTTCCCGCTTGAAGCTGGGTTGCATTTTATCTTCCATGCGACGATCCTATTCGGCCATCTTGGCGGAAGCCATCATCTCGGCATGGTCGAGCTTTTCGAGAAGATCGAGAAAACGATCCGGGATCGCTTCATCCTGTGCGGCCGCATAAAGCGACCGCAATTTGACGCCGATCTGATTGTTCGGGTCCAGGATATCGCTTGCCCGCAGCTCCAGCTTTCGCTGATCGGCTGCTTCTTTCTTGCGTGAGGTCATCAATTCGTCTTCTCGCCGGTTGTCTGTTCTAGAGGCGCGCACGGCATCATCACGACTTTAACCCGCGAGACCGAGGCTTTCGAGTATCGATGTCGCCGAAGTTTGCCGCTGCGTGGGTCAAAATGCTACGCCCTTTCTATGTCGGCTGGAATAATGCGGCGCGGCAAAAAAAGTTCCTGCCTCCGGAACTTTTTTATCAAGATGACGTTAATCGGTCATTGAAGCCAATGCCGGCCTGTATACAGGAGCCATATATGACACTTTCTACTCGAATTGCGCCGCACCTGCCTTATCTGCGTCGCTATTCCCGCGCACTGACCGGCACGCAGACTTCGGGCGACGCCTATGTCGCCGCCGTTCTTGAAGCCATCATCGCCGATCTCTCGATCTTCCCGGATACGGCGAATGACCGGGTCGCCCTCTACAAACTGTTTACGCAACTGTTTGGTTCCACTGCAGTCCAGATTCCAGAGCCGACCTCGCCATATGCGTGGGAACAGCGCGCCACCCTCAATCTGTCCAAAGTTTCGCCAGGCGCCCGTCAGGCCTTTTTGCTTGCTTCCGTGGAGAATTTCCGCGTCGCTGAAATCGCAGAAATTCTCGAGCTCGACGAACAGGATGTGATGCAGCTGCTCGACAAGGCTTCACAGGAGATTTCCCGCCAGGTGGCAACCGATATCATGATCATCGAGGACGAGCCGTTGATCGCCATGGATATCGAACAGATGGTCGAAAGCCTCGGACACCGCGTCACGGGCATCGCCCGCACCCATGCCGAAGCCGTCGCGCTCTACAACAAGACGAAGCCGAGCATGGTGCTCGCCGACATCCAGCTTGCCGACGGCAGTTCCGGCATCGATGCCGTCAACGACATTCTCAAGACCTCGAGCGTGCCGGTGATCTTCATCACCGCCTTCCCGGAACGGCTTCTGACCGGCGAGCGCCCCGAACCCACTTTCCTCGTCACCAAACCTTTCAACCCCGACATGGTCAAGGCACTGATCAGCCAGGCGCTTTTCTTCAATGAATCGACCAAGGTAGCCGCCTGAGACGCAATTTTCCGGCCTTCGGAACCAAACCGTTGAAACAGGCGTTCCGGTGCTGCCGGGACGCGTCGAAGGCCTTAACGGTTTTTGCAGCGCTTTGTTCTAGAGTTGGCAGGCGGTTTCTGGAGGGGCGTCCCCCTTCAGCGACGTTCAAGACGTCACAAGGAAAGGCGGCCGAGTGAATACGACTGAACCATTGTCGGGCACGCCTTTCACCTTCGAAGGCAAAGCCGCAATGATGGAACGGGCGCTCGGCAGCGCCGGTATTTCAATACTGTGCCAGGACGCCCGGCTGTCGATTTTCTACGCCGAAAATCTGCCGCCGTATTTCGCTGCGCGCTTCATGCCCGGCGGCACCGATGCCGGCCTCTTCGGTGATATTCACGGGCAGTATCTGACAGCGCTGAAACACAAGGTGCTGGAGACCGGAATCCCCAACAATGCCGAGGTCGAGATCGACGTCGACGGCGAAATGCGCACCTATGAACTGAAAATCCAGCGCACCGGTGCACGCGGCATGCACGGGCTTCTGTCCGTCATGACGGAGGTCACCGAAAGCCGGCATCGTGAGAAAGTACTGAAATCGCTGCTGCGCGAACTCTCGCACCGCTCGAAGAACCTTCTCGCCATCATCCAGGGCATCGCCACGCAGACGGCGCGCAACACGCTCTCTCTCGACAGTTTCCTTCTGAAGTTCCGCGGGCGGCTGCAATCGCTTTCCAATTCCCAGGACCTGATCACGGATTCGAGCTGGCGCGGCGCCTATCTCTTCGAACTCGCCGAAAAACAATTCGCCCCCTACTGGCCGGAAACATCAGGCTCCATGCCGATCTACGGGATCAACGCGCATCTGACGCCGAATGCCGCGGTGCATCTTGGACTTGCCCTCCACGAACTCATCGTCAACTCCGCCTCCTATGGCGCCATTGCCGGCGGCGCTGCCTCCATCACGCTCAACTGCCGGGAAGCTGCGATCGGCGGCAGAAGGGCGATCGAGATCGCCTGGACGGAAGTGCTGCAGGATCAGTCGGAAGTCCACGAATTCAGTGACAACAGCTTCGGTCGCACCGTGCTGGAGCGCGTCGTGCCCTCGTCGGTCAACGGCAAGGCGGAACTGAAGCTTGTGCCCGGCCGCATCGAATATCGGCTGACCATTCCGGAGACCGAATTCGAGATCTTCAAGCGCATCTGACGTGGGAATAAGACGAGCGAAAACAGAAAAACAGCCGGTGCGAGGGCGGCGCACCGGCTGTCTTCACTCACCGGGAGGGGACCGTGAGTACGTCCGGATGGTGGGTTGGGGGCGCGCATGTTGGGTCGATGCGATCACCATCCGGATATCGCAATAACGACGACGTCCAAATTTGGTTCCCTGTGATCGTAAATAAATTCCACTTTTTTGAATTTTTTTCGGACGCCCTTACCGAGCCGAACGCAGAAATATTTCGCAGGCCTAAGGCGGGGAAATTTCTCGCGCGAAAACAGGGGCTTGCGCGGTCACGACGGTCAAAATTTTACCGTTTGATAAATTTTTAAACCTGAGTTACGCTTTCCCTCACAGGCCGTTTACCAATAATGAGGGAACTTCAATGGAACGACTGGAAACTGGGATTCATGCCGGCCGGCTATCGCCCGCCGAGTATGAGGCTAATTTTTCCGATCTGCATCCCCGCCTCGACAATCACGAGGCGCTGGTCGCCGCCGACCGCTGCTATTTCTGTTATGACGCGCCGTGCATGACGGCCTGTCCCACCTCGATCGACATTCCGCTCTTCATCCGGCAGATTTCGACCGGCAATCCGCTCGGCTCGGCGAAGACGATCTTCGATCAGAATATTCTCGGCGGCATGTGCGCCCGCGTCTGTCCCACCGAAGAGCTCTGCGAACAGGCCTGTGTGCGCAACACAGCGGAAGAACGGCCTGTCGAGATCGGCCGCCTGCAGCGTTACGCAACCGATGCCGCCATGCAGGCCGGCAAGCAGTTCTATGTCAGGGCCGAAGCATCGGGAAAGAAGATCGCCGTCGTCGGCGCCGGCCCGGCAGGACTGGCCGCTGCGCATCGCCTAGCGGTCAAAGGCCACTCCGTCACCATCTACGATGCCAGGGAAAAATCCGGCGGCCTCAACGAATACGGCATCGCCTCCTATAAGACGGTCGACGACTTCGCCCAGCAGGAAGTCGATTACATCATCTCGATCGGCGGTATCGAGGCGCGCCACGGCGCCCTTCTCGGTCGCGATTTTTCGCTTGCCGATCTGCAGGCGCAATATGATGCCGTCTTCCTAGGCATCGGCCTTGCCGGTGTCAACGCGTTGCGCATCGAGGGCGAAAACCTTGCCGGTGTCGACGATGCCGTCGATTTCATCGCCGCACTGCGCCAGGCTGACGACAAGAGCGATATCCCTATCGGCCGCCGCGTCGTCGTTCTCGGCGGCGGCATGACGGCGATCGACGCTGCCGTGCAGGCAAAGCTGCTCGGTGCCGAAGAGGTGACGATCTGTTACCGCCGCGGCAAGGAGCATATGAACGCCTCGGAATACGAGCAGGATCTGGCAAGCTCCAAAGGTGTCATCATCCGCCATTGGCTGGCGCCGAAGTCGATCCTGGCTCAGGACGGCGAGGTCGCCGCCATCGAAGTGGAATATACCAAGCTCGTCGAAGGCCGCCTCGTCGGCACCGGCGAAACCGGGGTGATTGCCGCCGACCAGATCTTCAAGGCGATCGGCCAGACCTTTGACGCCTCCGGCCTCGGTTCGCTTCGCATGGAATCCGGTCGCATCGCGGTCGACGTCGAGGGCCGCACCTCCCTCGACGGCGTGTGGGCCGGCGGCGACTGCGTCTTCGGCGGCGAGGATCTTACAGTTTCCGCCGTCGCGCACGGCCGCGACGCGGCTGAATCCATCCATCGCGCCCTCTCCGCAGCAGCCGCGCCGGCTGTCGCGGTTGCTTGAAGGGGAGAATGAACAATGGCTGATCTCCGTAATAATTTCGTCGGCATCAAATCCCCCAACCCGTTCTGGCTGGCGTCAGCGCCGCCGACCGACAAGGCCTACAACGTCGAGCGCGCCTTCAAGGCCGGCTGGGGCGGAGTGGTCTGGAAGACGCTGGGCGAGGAAGGCCCGCCCGTCGTCAACGTCAACGGCCCGCGCTACGGCGCGATCTGGGGCGCCGACCGCCGGCTGCTCGGACTCAACAATATCGAGCTCATCACCGACCGCGACCTCTATACCAACCTGCGTGAAATGAAGCAGGTCAAGATGAACTGGCCGGACCGGGCGCTGATCGCCTCGATCATGGTGCCCTGCGAGGAGCAGGCCTGGAAGTCGATCCTGCCGCTGGTCGAAGAGACCGGCGCCGACGGCATCGAACTCAATTTCGGCTGTCCGCACGGCATGTCGGAACGCGGCATGGGATCGGCCGTCGGCCAGGTCCCGGAATATATCGAAATGGTCGTGCGCTGGTGCAAGCAGTACACCCGCATGCCCGTCATCACCAAGCTGACGCCCAACATCACCGATATTCGCCGTCCCGCCCGCGCCGCCAAGGCCGGCGGCACCGATGCCGTCTCGCTGATCAACACGATCAATTCGATCGTCTCCGTCGACCTCGACAATTTTGCCCCCAACCCGACGGTCGGCGGTAAGGGCAGCCATGGCGGTTATTGCGGCCCGGCGGTCAAGCCGATCGCCCTCAACATGGTGGCCGAAATCGCCCGTGATCCCGAAACCTACGGCCTGCCGATCTCGGGTATCGGCGGCATCACCACCTGGCGGGACGCGGCCGAATTCCTCGTTCTCGGCGCTGGCAATGTCCAGGTCTGCACCGCGGCGATGACCTACGGCTTCAAGATCGTAGACGAGATGATTTCGGGCCTCTCCGACTGGATGGACGAAAAGGGCCATCGCACGCTCGACGACATCACCGGCCGCGCCGTGCCCAATGTCACCGACTGGCAATATCTGAACCTCAACTACGTCGCCAAGGCGAAGATCGACCAGGATGCCTGCATCAAATGCGGCCGCTGCCACATCGCCTGCGAGGACACCTCGCACCAGGCGATCACCAACGTCGTCAATGGGCTGCGCCATTTCGAGGTGATCGAAGAGGAATGCGTCGGCTGCAATCTATGTGTCAACGTCTGCCCGGTCGAGAACTGCATCACCATGGAACCACTGCCTGCCGGCACCCTCGACAAGCGCACCGGCCGTGTCGTCGATCCGAACTATGCCAACTGGACGACACATCCAAACAACCCGATGGCCCGCCAGGCGGCGGAGTGACGAATGGAACCGCCGCGGCGAATATCGCCCGCGGCGTGCTTCTGATCGCTAGAGCTATCGCGCAAAGCAAAGTGCGCAGTCACGTGGCCGGGACTGGCTCAAGTGGCGCCGCCGGTCCTGTGAGGCCCCCTGCGCATCTCCAACTCATGCTCGTATGGTCCCGCATGTCCTCCGGTCCTCATGAAGTGCTTATCGATCTCGGCGATGATCGCTTCACCCTTCTCTCCGGCATTTAGCCGGATGAGAGCATCGAGTTTTGCTTCCGTGCGGTCATCGTTTTCCTTTGAAGAGGGCGAGCCGATATAAAGAAGATAGGCAAGACCAACGACCTGCCAGAGCAATTGCAGGAATTCGGACTGCCAGTTTTCAAAGGTGTCTCTGCTCATTTCCATGAGATAGGCATTGATATCAGGCGCTTGCCCGTGGCTCTGCTGCTCGCCCACAAAGGCGAACCAACCGAACATCCAATGGCCGGCGAGCGAAAATAGAAAGAAGGCGACGGTGATCCAGGCATAGGCGTACTTCTTGAACATGATACCTCCTTTGGAAGGCTTCCCTCCTCGAGTGCCGGCGGTAGCGACCAGCAGCATTTGCCGAGATCCATATCAGCCGATCCCGGGCCTGCCCTTCAAGCGATCCGACCCGGAGACTGCGGATGAAGCAATCGGCGCGCCGGTCGTGAATGAGGGTACTTCACGTCCAAAGACGTCGATGAAAGCGCGCTGATTGCGCCAGACATTGTGAACAGTCCCTACTGGAAACCTCTAACGGTTCTGGAAGGGCGGGGTTCCTCGAAACCGCTCCGCTGCGGAGAAGGCTTTCGCATAGTGTCCGGGTGCGGCTGCGAGACAGTCCTGTCAGCGCCCCGCCGGGACGGCCGAGTGACGGCTTTGCAAACGCTGCGGCAAAGTTCGATCCGCAACATTGCGCTGAACCAGCCATAGACTTATGACGAGCATGCTGCACGCCGCAGCGTGTCAACGAAGAGGAGGCAGCCATGGCTCGCAAACCTCACCGACTTCAGCTTTTGAGGTCACGTCGAAACGGCGTAAATCCTTCCCGTCCGAAGCCCGAGTCAAGACCGGTTCGCAGATCGTTCATGGCGACGTGGAACTGATCGAAAAACTCGGCCGCGCCGATCCCTGCCCCTGCGGTTCCAGGAGGCGGTTTCAAGAACTGCTGCCTGCAATCCGGCCGCTATGACGGCATCGAACGGGATCACTATTTTCAGAGACCGTAACTGAAAGGAGCGGCGCCCCTTCATCGAAGGGCGCCGTTTCTTGTTGCGGTCGGACCGATATGCCGGATCACAGCTTGAAAGCCTTGACCTCGTTGCCTCCCTCGATGGTGCGGTTGGCGATGAAGCGTCCGAATTTGGCCGCCTCCTGCTTTTCAGCCTCGACTTGACGCAACATCGCTTCAAGACGCCGAAGCGCCAGGGCCTTGTTGCGATGCTGCGAGCGCTCGTCGCGCGCCGTCACCACCAGACCGGTCGGCCGGTGCAGAACACGCACGGCGCTGTCCGATCGTATTCTGATGCTGCCCGCCCCGTCCGCCGGCTCTCAGCGTCTCGAAACGCAGGTCGGTCGGAATCGATCGTCACCGCGCCGCCTTCCGGCCCCGCCTCGATACGCTGAACCGCGACGTACCAGTTCTGCCGTTTGTGACCGGGACGCACCGGGCTCTTGAAGGTGAACCTGATCGTGCCGCAATAGCCGCCGGCGATCCGTTCCGCCTCGAGACCATCGAGGCTGACGATCGCCGACTTTGCACCGTGCCGATCCGGCATCGGGCCGAGGCTCTTCTCGAAGGTGCAGCCAAGCCCGATCGCCTCACGCTCGAGGATGGCGAGAAGTGCGGAGAGCCGCCATGCGGCATTCCACCGGGCCGTTGCCCGACGTCACGAGAAGATCAATAGCGCTCATGGCTGCGCCCTCCTTGCCTGCGATATTCAGGCTTTCGCCGACGCTGTTCCACCTCCGCCTCGTCGACCGCCTTCTTGAAGGTGACCAGCGGCCGCAGGCTCGCAACACCAACGACCAGCCCTGCCTGTTCGAGATCACCCACCACCTGCCCGGCATCCTTGTAGGCCGACGCCGCTTCTTCGATGACGAGGGCGCGATCATCGCAGATCGCGATCCCGCCCCAGGAGTTGCGCAGCAGCTGTTCGCGCTCGGACCGGTTGCGGCCGACACGCCCATGCATGGTGGCGCGGTCATATTTGCGGCCGGCCCCATGAGAGATGCCGCCGAGCGAACGGCCGACATCGGCGCTCGCGACAACCACATGGCTGAGGCTCGCCCGAGATCCCGCAACTGGCGCGAGTTCGCCCGGTGCGACGGCCGCAGCGCCTTTGTAATGGACAAACCCGCGATCTGAGCGACGAACGAGATTGTGCGGTATGTCGGCGATCAGGCGCAGATCGGCGCGGAGCGCCGCAGCCACCCGCACTGCGATCAGCCGCCGGTTCAACGATGCCCAGGCAACGCAGCGGTCGTGGCTCGCAAGCCAGGCGGCGCCCGCCTCCGAACCCGGATCGAGGCCGGCAGCAAGTCCCGAATGAGCGGCGAGCGTCTGCGAGAAGACCGCGGCGCCGACGGCGCGTGAGCCGGAATGAACGAGCAGGTAAAGGCCCCGATCGTCGAGACCGGCGGCCTGCCCGCCCTCGGCAACATCCTCCACTGCCTGCAACTCGCAGAAATGGTTGCCGCCGCCGATCGTGCCCAAGGCATCGGGCGCAAGATCGGCCGGCAGTCCGGTTTCGGCCATCCACCCGCGACCCTCGCCGATTGCCTGCACCTCGAGCCGGCGAAGCCGCTCCGCCGCCTTGTCAATCTTCAGCTTGCGCAGCGGTAGATCGAGGCCGAAGAGCGACATGCCGCAGCCTATATCGTTGCCGATCAGCAGCGGGTGCAGCCGGGACGACAACAGGGCCACGCCGGTTGCACCATATTTGCCGGGGTGCAGATCCGGAAAGGCGGCGATTTCCGAAACACCCGGCAGTCGCGACATCTCGGCGAGTTGGTCCAAGGCGGCGCCTTCGATCCAGGCAGAACTGGAAAAGAAACGATTGATGTCCGACGCCGACGTCATCGGGGAGCTTCCGCTCCCGATAGAATTGCCCATGACAATGAACTCTGGATATGAGTGCTCTTCATCACCGGAAACGGCGATGTTCAGCCGGCACCATCAGCCTCTTGGCCGACTTAAGCCGAAATCCTCTCGGGGCGTGCGGAGATATTCGTCATCGTGGCGCTCCCTTCCCAGAACAATAGAGAGCGCCCGTTTAGGCGAAGTCAGGCGTAATTGCAACATAAGGTGCACTAACCGCAGAATGATTTCCGATAGGCGCTTGGACTCGTTCCCAGCTTTCGGCGAAAATGATGCCGCATGGTCGCGAGCGTGCCGAAGCCGCTTGATATCGCGATGTCGTCGAGCGACACCGCAAGCTCCTTCTCCAGCAGATCACGCGCATGGCGCAGCCGCTCCTTCAGCAGCCACTCGCCGACACTCTCACCGGTTGCCGCTTCGAAGCGGCGTTGAAAGGTGCGCATGCTCATCCCCGCTCTTTTGGCGAGCAGACTGATCGGCTGCTCCTCGGACAGGCTTTCCCGCATCCATTCGATCAGCGGCCCGAGACGGATGCCCTCGCGCTCTTCCGGCACGGGAGCCGCGATGAACTGCGCCTGCCCGCCCTCGCGATGCGGTGGAACGACGAGCCGTCGCGCCACGCTGTTGGCGGCATCCGGGCCGAAATCGCCGCGCACGACATGTAGACAGAGATCGATGCCGGCCGCACTGCCCGCCGCGGTCAGCAGGCTGCCCTCGTCCGTGTAGAGAACATCGGCGTCAAGGGTGATGTCGGGATAACGCGCGGCGATCGAGGCAACGTAGCGCCAATGCGTGGTCGCCCTGCGATTGGCAAGCAGCCCTGATTCGGCCAGAACCGCGACGCCAGAGCACAGTGACATGATGCGAGCGCCGCGCTGATGGGCTGCCTTAAGTGCTGTGGCGAGCGCCGCAGGCACCGGCGCATCGATCGCCCGCCAGCCCGGCACGACGATCAGGTCCGCCTCCTCAAGCACCTCCAGTCCCTTGTCGACGGCGACCGTCAGCCCTCCCGCGGCGCGCAGCGGCCCCGGCTCGATGCCGCAGACTGAGAAGCGATACCAGCGATCGCCCATCTCCGGACGCGGCAGGCCGAAGACCTCGTAGGCGATGCCGAATTCGAAGGTGCAAAGCCCGTCATAGGCAAGGGCTGCGACCAGCGGTCCCTTCGTCTGATGCGGTGAAGTGTTTGGCATGATCTTTACGCTGTCAGTCATGATGGCCAATTTCGCAAAGCTCTACCATCGGCGATACCAAGCTGCAATTCCAACACGGAAAGGAACGACAGATGCCAAGCCCCGTCGCCGAAATACCAGCCGCCCAGCCCGATCTCGCCGCCGCCCACTATGCCGCCAAGCTCGCTTTCGAAACCGATTGCTCGGATGTCCATGCCGCCTTTGCCGGCGCCAAGGTCGATTTCGTTCTCCTCGACGTGCGCTCGCCGGCCCTCTTTGCGCAATCCCACGTGCCGGGTGCGATCAATCTGCCGCACGGCAAGATGACCGCGCACCGGATGTCGGAATGGGCAAGGGACACGCTGTTCGTCGTCTATTGCGCCGGCCCCCACTGCAACGGCGCAGATAAAGCCGCTCTCCGCCTCGCCAAGCTCGGCCTTAGGGCGAAGCTCATGATCGGCGGCATGACCGGCTGGGCCGATGAAGGTCTCGCCTTCGAAAGCGAGGCCGCCGCTGCCGAATAGCAGCAAGCTCCCCTCCACGACGCGAGGGGAGCGCATGTTTCAAAACTCGATGACGACCTTGCCGAACGGGCCGCGATAGAGATGATCGAGCGCCTGCGGCAGTTCCCCGAAGGCATAACGCCTGTCGATGACGGGTTTCAGCCCGGTCCGGTCGACGGCGCGCACCAGATCCTCCAGCGCCCGGCGGTGACCGACCGAAATTCCCTGCACGATGGGCGCCTTCAGAAGCAGGGGCGCCGCAGGCCCGGAGACGTCGAACCCTTCGAACACGCCGATCACCGAAATCCTACCGTTCACCGCCACTGCCTTCAGAGCCTAGCCGAGATGCGGTCCGCCGACGATCTCCAGCACGTGGTCGGCTCCGTAATCGCTGGTCAAGTGATAGAGCTGCTCCACCCAGTCGCCTTCGTGCCGGTTGATCAGATGATCGGCGCCGAGCGCCGACGCCCGTTTGAGCTTTTCGGCGCTGCCTGACGTGATGAATACCTCGGCGCCATGCGCCTTGGCGATCTGCAGGCCGAAGAGCGCGACACCGCCGGTCCCCTGCACCAACACCTTGTCGCCGGCCTTGAGCCTGCCGCATTCAATCAGCGCGAACCATGCGGTCAGGCCGGCACAGGGCAGCGTGCTCGCTTCGGCGGCGTCGAGCGTTGACGGCGCAAGCGTGAACCACTGCTCGGAAAGCACGGTATATTCGGACAGCACGCCCGGATAAATGCCGCCGCGTGTATGATAATGCGGAGTGCGGGCAGTGCCCGGTCCCCGGCCGTCGATCCAGTCCGGAGAAAAGGTGGAGATCACCCGGTCGCCGGCTTTGAAGCGCGTGACATCCGGCCCGACGGCCTCGACCACGCCTGCCATGTCCGAGGCCGGTACGAAGGGAAACTGCAACGGCAATCCCATGCCGCTTTCGAGCACCAGCCTGTCGCGAAAATTGAGGGAAACGGCCTGCGTCCGCACCCGGACCATCGTGCCTGATACCTCGGGAATCCCGGCTTCACCGATCTTCAGATCGGCTTCCGGTCCGATTGCCTCGGTCTGCCACTGCCTTGTCGTCTGCATCTTCCGCTCCTTCTCGATTGAGAGAGCAGCAGATATATCGTTGAAAATTCGTCCGTTGTTGCGATAATAAATCGACAGAATGGTGCCGCGATGGAAACAAACATGGAGCAGCTAAAGGGAATTTCGATCTTCGTCCAGACGGCAGAAGCCGGCGGCTTCTCAGCCGCTGCCGAACGGCTCCATCTTACCCGCTCGGCAGTCAGCAAGACGATCGCAAGGCTCGAACAGCGGCTCGGCGTCCGGCTCTTCAACCGCACGACCCGGACCCAAAGCCTGACCGACGAAGGCCGGTTCTTCTATGAGCGCTGCCTGAGAGCCATCGAGGAAATCCGGATCGGTGAGGCCCAGCTCGAATCTGGCAGGCGCGAGGTCCGCGGCAGGCTGCGGGTATCGATGCCGGTGCTGTTCGGACGCCATTGCGCCGCCCCGATTCTAACCCGCCTGCTCGACGATCACCCGGATCTCGAACTCGACCTCTCATTCAGCGATCGCGTCGTCGACCTCCTGGAGGACGGCTTCGATCTTGCCGTCCGCAACGGCCCGCTGAAGGATAATCCCGACTTGATGGCGCGCGCCATCGCCCGGCAGTCCATGACGGTCTGCGCCTCGCCTGCCTATCTGGAAAAATATGGCGTGCCGCAAACGCTCGACGACCTCGCCCGTCATCAGGGTATCGTCTATCGCAGGGGTGACAACGACAGGGCATGGATCTTCCCGGCGGCAGTCGGTCCCCCGCGCGAAGTTCTGCCGAAATCGCGCCTGCGCCTCGACGATCTCGCCTCGATAGCAGACGCCGCCGTCGAAGGCCGGGGGCTCGCCTGGCTGACCTGCTGGCTGGTGCGGGACAGGGTCATGTCAGGTGAACTCGTGCGGGTTCTGACCGATATGCCGTCCACCGTTTTCGAAGCCTATGCCGTGTGGCCGAGATCGCCGGTGATGCTGCCGAAGGTGCGCCTTGCCATCAATATATTGGCGGCAAATCTGCCTCGCCTGATGGACTGAAAAGGGCGCGCGCCGTTAGTCCTGCCTGCGCTTAGGCCGAGCAGTGGACCGCGGGGCAAAGGAAGCCCATGTTTTTCTATGGGTTTCTCTGGAAATACTGAGATGCTGCAATATATCGCTAGTTCGTCGTTCTCCTATAAACCGCATTATCTGCCATATCATCCAGAATACGGTCCGCATGTCACTTCGCAGCGTGCTCCGCGCACAAACAGCAGATTGCCACGCCGAGGTCGACAAGCTTTTCGGCACGTTCGACCTCTCCGATAGACAGCAGTACGGAACATTCCTGTGCGCGCATGCCCGGGTAGTCCCTGCGGCCGAAAATGCGCTTGAGGAAGCCGGTATAGACCGCCTGCTGCCCGACTGGCCGGAGCGCAGGCGCACGCAAATGCTGTTGGCCGATATCCACGAGCTCGGCGATCCGTTGCCTCCGTCCCTGCCGCCACCGGCGTTGCACGGCGAGGCAGCGCTCTGGGGGGCCCTTTACGTGTTCGAAGGCTCCAAGCTCGGGGGCGCCCTGCTTGCCAAAGCCGTGCCTGACTACCTGCCCAGCAGCTATCTCACGCCACAAGGTCCAAAGACCGCCATGAAGATCTTCATGGACCGTCTCGATGCCAGCAATCTGGACGACTTCGACGCTGCCATCGCCGCCGCCCGCGATGTTTTCGGCCTTTTTCTCCAAGCGGGCCAACTCGAACTGGAAGCCGTCCCATGAGCGGCACATTCGAACCCGTCGATCTAACCAATTGCGACCGCGAGCCGATCCATCAACTTGGCGCAGTTCAGCCTTTCGGCTTTCTGCTGGCAGTATCCTCGGACTGGATTGCAGTCCGCGCCTCGGCAAATCTGGTGGAGTTCCTCGGCATTGCGCAGGCCGACGCGCTCGGCCGCCCTGTTGCCTCCATGATCACGCCCGAAGCGCTGCACACAATCCGCAACAAGTTGACGACGCTGCGTGGTTCCGACGTCGAGCGCATTTTCGGCGTCGTCCTGACACCCGGCCAAGACAGGTTCGACCTTGCCGTGCACATGAACGAGGACCTGGTCATCATCGAAGGCGAGCGCTGCCAGGACGCCAGACGCGACGGCTCTTCTCTCTCCATGCGCAGCATGATGTCTCGCCTCGACCACACGGAAACGATGGAAGCTTTCTTCCGAGAGGGTGCAAGGCAGGCGCGCGCCCTGACCGGTTTCGACCGGGTGATGGTCTATCGTTTTGACGAAGACGGATCCGGCGAAGTGGTGGCGGAAGCCGCCCGAGGCGGCATCGGCTCGTTCCTGGGGCTGCACTATCCGGCTTCCGACATTCCGGTACAGGCCCGCGCGCTCTATCTGCGCAACCTGTTCCGCATTATTGCCGATGTCGACGCCGTCCCGGTCCCGATACTGCCGCACCTCGACGAGCACGGTCAGCCGCTCGACCTCTCCATGTCGGTGTTGCGCTCGGTCTCGCCGATCCACATCGAATATCTCAAAAACATGGGCGTCGGGGCGTCGCTCTCCATTTCGATCGTGGTGGATGGCAAGCTCTGGGGCCTGTTTGCCTGTCATCACTACGGTCCGCGCCTGCCATCGGCCCAAAGCCGCTCCACCGCCGAACTCTTCGGTCAGATGTTCGCTTCGCGCCTCGAAAGCCGTGAACGCCGGCTGGCGCTGGACTATGAGACCAAGGCGCGCCGCATCGCCGACCGGCTTCTGACAGCCGTGGCAGACAATGCCAGCCTGCTCGACGATCCCGCCTGGCTGGTCGAAGCGCTGGCCGAAGCCATTCCTGCCGACGGCATCGGTGTGTGGATCAACGGCCGGCTGGCGCTGGCCGGCATCGGACCGGATGAGAAAGGCTTCGCAGCGCTTGTCCGCCATCTCAACCGCACTGCCGCCGGTCGCATCTATGCCGTCGACAGGCTGGGGGACACCTGCCCGGATCTTGGGATCGACGGTGCAGTGGCAGGCATGCTCGCCATCCCGATCTCGCGTTCGCCGCGCGATTATGTCGTGCTCTTCCGCCAGGAGCTGGTGCGCACCGTCCGCTGGGGCGGCGATCCGCACAAGCCGGTGGAATACGGACCCAACGGCCCGAGGCTGACGCCGCGCAAGAGTTTCGAGGCCTGGTCGGAACTGGTGCGCGGCCGCTCCCTGTCCTTTAGCGAAGCTGAGCGTCGTGTCGCCGAAACGATCCGGGTCACGCTGATCGAGGTGGTTCTGCGTCTCACCGACGAGGCCAGCATGGCGCGCCAGACGGCAAACGAGCGGCAGGAGCTGCTGATCGCCGAACTCAACCACCGCGTCCGCAACATATTGAGCCTCATTACCGGCATCATCCGCCAGTCGCAGGCAACCTCCGTGAGCCTCGGCGACTACGTCCGCCAGATCGAGGGTCGCGTCCAGTCACTGGCCCGTGCCCATGACCAGATTACCCGCGATCACTGGGCGCCCGCTTCGCTTCGGCAATTGCTGCTGGCCGAGACCGCCGCCTATCTTGGCAAAAGTGCGGAACGCATTCAGATGCGCGGCGAGGACGTGCTGCTGGAGCCGCAGGCCTTTTCCACCGCTGCCCTTGTTTTCCACGAGCTGATGACCAACAGCGCCAAATATGGCAGTCTTTCCGGCACCGGCCGCGGCATCGTCGAACTCGGCTGGTCCCGCGATGATGAAGGCAATCTGCGCATTGGCTGGCGCGAAAAAGGTGGTCCGCCGGTCACCGAACCGACGCGCCACGGCTTCGGCTCGACGATCATTCGGCGCTCGATTCCGTATGACCTCGGTGGCAAGGCCGAGTTGCGCTACAACGAGGGCGGGCTCGAAGCGGATTTCTTCATTCCCGGGCGATATGTCGTCGGCAAGACGAGCGGTCGATCAAATTCAGCGCCGTACGGAGCAGCGGCACCCAAGGTGATTGCAGGAGGACAGCCGCTTTCCGGCCTGAGCGTGCTACTGGTGGAAAACAACCTGATTATTGCCATGGACGGCGAAGATATCCTGCGCCGTCTAGGCGCCGAAGTAGCAACCGCACCGACCGTTGCCGAGGCGATGGAAATCCTGGCTGGCCGGTCCTTCGATCTGGCGCTTCTCGATGTCAATCTCGGCGATGAGACCAGTTTCGGGATTGCCGACCGACTGGCAGCTGACGGCGTGCCCTTCGTTTTTGCCACGGGTTATGGAGAAGGCATCGGCCAGGCAAACAGCCATTCGGACGCGCCGGTGTTGCAAAAGCCCTATACGATGGAAGGCGTAACGGACATTCTCGCCCGCATACCGCTGCCGAAAAGGCAATAAATCTTAGCTCTCGGAGCGATCCGGCCGCAGCCCGCCAATAAAGAGCTGTTCCAGAAACCGCGCCGCATCCTCGAAGCGGCCTTCGCCAGCATGCTCCTGTCCGAGCACAGCGCGCACCTGCACGTCGAAATCCGCATAATGCTGGGTCGTCGACCAGATGGAGAAGATCAGATGGTAGGGGTCGCATTTGACGATCTTGCCTGATTTCGCCCAGGCACGGATGACCTCAGCCTTCTCGTCGACCAGTTCCTTCAGCGGACCCTTCAGCTCGTCCTCGATATGCGGCGCGCCCTGCAGCACCTCATTGGCAAAGAGCCGGCTTTCACGCGGAAAGTCGCGCGCCATCTCCAGCTTGCGTCTGATATAGCTGCGGATTTCCTCTTCCGGATTGCCGTCGGCATCGAAGGCGCGCAGCGGCTCCAGCCAGGTGTAAAGCACCCGGTCGATCAGCGCCCGATGCATGGCTTCCTTCGTGCGGAAATAATAGAGCAGGTTGGGTTTCGACATGCCGGCCACTTCGGCGATCTGGTCGATGGTCGAGCCGCGGAAGCCGCTTGCCGAAAACACGTCGAGCGCCGCTTCCAGGATCTGCTCTTCCTTCTCCTCCTGGATTCGCGTCCGCCTCAGGGTTTTCGCTGCTCTCGGTATGGTCACAGGCTGTTGTTTCCCCTTGAAATTCAACTTCTTCGCTCAAGTTCGGCTGGATGCACACCGGCCGCTTTCTTGAGCAACTGCCCGTATTTTTATCGGCAATTTTCGTGATTTTCGTCTTGAGCCCGGCGGTGGAAGTTGTAATGTTTACCAATCGGTCAAATTATCCGCCAGATGCAAAACAAAGGCAACTGGCGATTTTCCGGCGCTCGACAAAACCAATAAGAGGCGCAGGAATAGACCACGGGAACAGGCGGGCATGTCACTTCACATGACCGCCGCAAACAGGTGAGGGCATAAAAATGGTGGCAGCACCAGGCGAGAACATGCGCGTCAACGGCGACCGTCTCTGGGACAATCTCATGGACATGGCGAAGATCGGACCCGGCATTGCCGGCGGCAACAATCGCCAGACGCTGACGGATTCGGACGCCGAGGGACGCAGCCTCTTCAAAAAATGGTGCGACAAGGCCGGCCTGAGTATGGGTGTCGACCGCATGGGCACGATGTTCGCCACCCGCCCCGGCACCGATCCCGACGCCCTGCCCGTCTATGTCGGCTCGCATCTCGACACCCAGCCGACCGGCGGCAAATATGACGGTGTGCTTGGCGTGCTCTCAGCCCTCGAAGTCGTGCGCACCATGAACGATCTCGGCATCAAGACCAAACATCCTGTTGTCGTCACCAACTGGACGAACGAGGAAGGCGCGCGTTTTGCCCCCGCCATGCTGGCCTCGGGCGTCTTCGCCGGCGTGCACAGCCTCGACTTCGCCTATAACCGCAGAGATCCCGAGGGCAATCTCTTCGGCGACGAGCTAAAGCGCATCGGCTGGGTCGGCGACGAAGAGGTCGGCGCCCGCAAGATGCACGCCTATTTCGAATATCATATCGAGCAGGGCCCGATCCTCGAAGCCGAAAACAAGCAGATCGGCGTCGTCACCCACTGTCAGGGCCTGTGGTGGCTGGAATTCACGCTGACCGGCAAGGAGGCCCATACCGGCTCGACGCCGATGAACATGCGCGTCAACGCCGGCCTTGCCATGTCGCGCATCCTGGAAATGGTGCAAACTGTGGCGATGGGCGAGCAGCCGGGCGCCGTCGGCGGGGTCGGCCAGGTCTTCTTCTCGCCAAACTCCCGCAACGTGCTGCCGGGCAAGGTGGTCTTCACCGTCGATATCCGTTCGCCCGATAAGGCCAAGCTCGACCGCATGCGGGCAAAGATCGAGGCGGAAGCGCCAGGCATCTGCGACGTGCTGGGTGTCGGCTGTTCCGTCGAGGCGATCGGCCACTTCGCACCTGTTACCTTCGACGAAAAGCTTGTTGCCTCGGTCCGCTCCGCCGCCGAACGCCTCGGCTACACCCACATGAACCTCATCTCCGGCGCCGGCCACGACGCCTGCTGGGCCGCCAAGGTCGCGCCTGCGACCATGATCATGTGCCCCTGCGTCGGCGGCCTCTCGCACAACGAAGCGGAAGAGATCTCCAAGGAATGGGCGACGGCGGGCGCCGACGTGTTGTTCCATGCGGTGGTGGAGACGGCGGAGCTCGTGGTGTGATGTCTAGTGTCGCGCCCAAAGCCCCCTCATCCGACCCTTCGGGCCACCTTCTATTCGCCAGCCGCATTCACAAAAAAGATAGGCAACGATCATGACCACAGTCATCAAGAACGGCACCATCGTCACGGCCGACCTCACCTACAAGGCTGACGTCAAGATCGACGGCGGCAAGATCGTCGAGATCGGTCCGAACCTCTCGGGCGACGAAACCCTCGACGCCTCCGGCTGTTATGTCATGCCTGGCGGCATCGACCCGCACACTCATCTCGAAATGCCCTTCATGGGCACCTATTCCTCCGACGATTTCGAGAGCGGCACGCGCGCGGCCCTTTCCGGCGGCACCACTATGGTGGTCGATTTCGCCCTTCCCGCCCCCGGCCAGTCGCTGCTCGAAGCGCTGACCATGTGGGACAACAAATCGACCCGGGCCAATTGCGACTATTCCTTCCATATGGCGGTGACCTGGTGGAGCGAGCAGGTCTTCAAGGAGATGGAGACCATCGTCCGCGACAAGGGCATCAACACCTTCAAGCACTTCATGGCCTATAAGGGCGCTCTGATGGTCGATGACGACGAGATGTTCGCCTCGTTCCAGCGCTGCGCCGAGCTTGGCGCGCTGCCGCTGGTGCATGCCGAAAATGGCGACGTCGTCGCCTCGATGTCGGCAAAGCTGCTTGCCGAAGGCAATAACGGACCCGAGGCGCATGCCTATTCCCGTCCCGCTGAAGTCGAAGGCGAAGCCACCAACCGCGCCATCATGATCGCCGACATGGCCGGCTGCCCTGTCTATATCGTCCATACCTCCTGCGAACAGGCGCACGAGGCGATCCGCCGCGCCCGCGCCAAGGGCATGCGCGTCTATGGCGAGCCGCTGATCCAGCACCTGACGCTCGACGAGAGCGAATATTCCAACCCCGACTGGGATCATGCCGCCCGTCGCGTGATGTCGCCGCCATTCCGCAGCAAGCAGCATCAGGACAGTCTCTGGGCCGGGCTTGCCTCCGGTTCGCTGCAGGTGGTCGCAACGGACCATTGCGCCTTTACGACGGCGCAGAAACGTTTCGGCGTAGGGGATTTCACCAAGATCCCGAATGGCACCGGCGGCCTCGAAGACCGCATGCCGATGCTCTGGACGCACGGCGTCAACACCGGCCGCCTGACGATGAACGAGTTCGTTGCCGTCACCTCGACCAACATCGCCAAGATTCTCAACATCTATCCGAAGAAGGGCGCGATCCTCGTCGGCGCCGATGCCGATATCGTGGTTTGGGATCCGAAGCGCTCTAAGACCATCTCGTCGAAGACCCAGCAGTCGTCGATCGACTACAACGTCTTCGAGGGCAAGGAAGTGACCGGCCTGCCGCGCTACACGCTGACCCGCGGCGTCGTCGCGATCGAGGAAAGCGACATCAAGACCCGCGAGGGCCACGGCGAGTTCGTCCGGCGCGAACCGGTAACGGCCGTCAGCAAGGCACTCTCCACCTGGAAGGAGATCACCTCTCCGCGCAAGGTGGAACGAAGCGGCATTCCGGCAACCGGCGTATGACGATGGAGCATGATGATACGGCATCAACCGGGGAATGACGCCTTCATGCGGATGACCTCAAGCCGGCACCAGCGCGTCCAGCTCCGGGAGAAGCACGACGCTTTCCTGCTCGTGCGGATCGGTGCGGGCGATGACCGCCGTGCAGGGCGTGCTGCTGAGGTTTGCCGGCATATGCGGCACGCCGGCCGGGATGTAGAAGAGCTCGCCGGCATGGGTAATGACGTGATGCTCCAGCCGATCTCCGTACCAGGTATGGGCCTCGCCGGAGAGCACGTAGATCGCCGTCTCATGCGCTTCGTGCAGATGCGCCTTGGCGCGCACGCCTGGCGGGATCGTCAGGAGGTGCATGCAGATGCCGGTGGCACCGACCGTCTCGGCCGCTATCCCTTCGAAATAGCTAAGCCCCTGCTTGCCGTCATAGGCGTGCTTGGGACGAACGATGTGGCAGGTGGGTTTTGATGTCGCGTCCATTCTCTTCCTCCAACAATTATGCCGCCGGCAGAGCCAGCGGCGATGGTAACATGCAAACCGTCTTCAGGCGGGGAAAACAAGATCGGACGCAATGATGCAAGCACCCTCCGTCGTATCCGCCAAGGACCTCTGTCTCACCTACCAGGCGAATGACGGCCCAGTGCGGGCGCTGAGCGATGTCAATCTCGATGTCCGCAAGGGCGATTTCGTCTCTTTCATCGGCCCGTCGGGCTGTGGCAAGACGACTTTCCTGCGCGTCATTGCCGACCTCGAAAAGGGCACGTCGGGCGAGATTTCCATCAACGGCATGACGCCGGAAGAAGCCCGCAAGGCCCGCGCCTACGGCTATGTCTTCCAGGCGCCGGCGCTCCTGCCCTGGCGCACCATCGAAAACAACATCGCCCTGCCGCTGGAGATCATGGGATACTCCGGCGCCGACCGCACGCGGCGCATCGCCGAAGCGCTCGATCTCGTCAGCCTGTCCGGCTTCGAGAAGAAATTCCCCTGGCAGCTTTCCGGCGGCATGCAACAGCGCGCCTCGATCGCCCGCGCGCTCGCCTTCGACGCCGACCTGCTGCTGATGGATGAGCCCTTCGGCGCGCTCGACGAGATCGTCCGCGACCATCTGAACGAAGAACTGCTGAAACTCTGGGCCCGCACCAACAAGACGATCTGTTTCGTCACCCATTCCATTCCCGAGGCGGTCTATCTCTCCACCAAAATAGTGGTGATGTCGCCGCGCCCGGGCCGCGTCACCGATGTGATCGACTCGACGCTGCCGGCCGAACGCCCGCTCGACATTCGCGACACCCCCGAATTCCTGGAAATCGCCCATCGCGTCCGCGAGGGGCTGAGGACGGGGCATAGCCATGAGGTTTAGGCGCGTGTTGCCGGAAAAGACCCCTCCCCAACCCCTCCCCACAAGGGGGAGGGGCTTGAGCGTCGAGCTCGCCGCCGGCCTTGATACTCTTTCGCGCCGGTCGCTGGAGAACTCGGCGAGCGCCCCAGGTTTGCCCCTCCCCCGTGTGGGGAGGGGTTGGGGAGGGGTCTAGATGCCACATTCGAACATCACCCCAGAAACCCGCGAAACCGCAAAACGCCTCCGCCGTGAACTCACAAAGGCAGAGGCCGCCATGTGGGATATGCTTCGAGATCTCAGGCCGTATGGCGCCCGGTTCAGGCGCGAAACGCCGATCGGCCCCTATATCGCCGATTTCGCCTGGCTTTCAGCAAGACTAATCGTCGAAGTCGACGGTGATAGCCACGAAACAATTGCCGGCCGCCGACATGATTTTGTCCGGGACGCGTTCCTGCGCAATCAAGGTTTCAACGTGCTGCGCTTCGACAACGCTCAAGTGTTGGACGGCCCCGACTACGTGTTTTTGACTGTCGAAAAACACGCCGCTCCGTTTTTGAAGGAGCGCGTAGCGTGAAACCCGACACCCTCAAAGACAAGATCGTCCCCGTCACCACCATCCTGCTCGTCCTCATCGCCATCTGGTATGTCGCCGCGGTCCTGATGAACGCGCCGTTCCAGCGCGACATGGACGGTCGCGCCGGTGCCACGCCGACGACGATGGAATTCATCGGCAAGACGCTGGCGCAGCCGAAACCGATCCTGCCGGCGCCGCATCAGGTGGCACAGAATGTCTATGAGAACACCGTCCTGCGCAGCCTTTCGAGCAATCGCAGCCTTGTCTATCACAGCTGGGTGACGCTCTCCTCGACTCTGCTCGGCTTCGGCTTCGGCATGCTGCTCGGCATCCTCCTTGCCGTGCTGATCGTGCACAACCGCGCCATGGACCGCTCGCTGATGCCGTGGCTGGTGGCGAGTCAGACCATACCGATCCTCGCCATCGCGCCGATGATCGTCATCATCTCCTACAATGTGCTGACCGGCGACAATGCGCTGGCCCATCTCCTGAACCTCGATTCCGACGCCTCCCGTCTGGTCTCCAAGGCGCTGATCTCCACCTACCTCTCCTTCTTCCCCGTCGCCGTCGGCATGGTGAAGGGATTGCGGTCGCCTGAGATCATGCATCTCGACCTGATGCGTACTTATTATGCGAGCCCCATGCAGACCTTCTGGAAGCTGCGCGTCCCGGCATCGATCCCCTTCCTCTTCACCTCGATGAAGGTCGCGATCGCCGCAAGCCTCGTCGGCGCCATCGTCGGCGAACTGCCGACCGGGGCCGTCGCCGGCATCGGCTCGAAGCTGCTTGCCGGCTCCTATTACAGCCAGACCATCGATATCTGGGCGGCCCTCGTCGCCGGATCGCTGCTGGCGGGCATCCTGGTTGCGATCGTCGGCCTTGCCGCCAAGATCGTCGACCGCGCCATGGGCGGGAGGCCGGCATGAGACATCTGACCTTCTCCTGGCAGGGCGTAACCGCCCTCCTCCTCTGCCTTGCAGCGCTGATCACCCTGCCGCTCCTGGCCGACGGCGCGGCGCAGCCCTTCACCGACGGCACCGCAAGCCTCGTCTTCACCATCGTTATCGCCGCCGCCCTGCTGTCCTTCGCGCCGCAACCGCTGGCCTACCGCGCCACCGTGCTGTTCATCGGCGCACATGGCGCCGCCTGGATGCTGCTTTCCGCTCTCTCCGGCAACGAGGGCATGGCGACGCGGGCTTTCTTCCTGCTGCTCTTTTCCTGCTGGCTGCTGGCTTGGCGATGCGTCACCGAGCTATCGAAACAGCAACCCGTCACCGCCTTCGGCAAATCGACGCTCCAGCTGCTGATCCCGGCGATCTTCGGTGCCTGGATCCTTATCCTCTGGGAGGCGGCAACGCGCGGCGCCGGCATTCCTTTCATCATCCTGCCGCCGCCGAGCGCCATCGGCGCCCGCATCATGACCTCCCTGCCGATCCTCGGCGACGACGTCAGGCAGACGATCTTCAAGGCGGTCCTGATCGGTTATGCCGCCGGCTGCCTTGCCGGTTTCGCCGTCGCCGTACTGGCTGACCGCATCACCTTCCTGCGCCGCGGCCTTCTGCCGATCGGCAACATGGTGTCGGCCCTGCCGATCATCGGCGTCGCTCCCGTCATGGTCATGTGGTTCGGCTTCGACTGGCCTTCGAAGGCCGCCGTCGTCATCATCATGACCTTCTTCCCGATGCTGGTGAACACCGTCGCCGGCCTTGCCGCCTCCGGCAGCATGGAGCGCGATCTGATGCGCACCTATGCATCGAGCGATTGGCAGACGCTGCTCAAGCTCAAGCTTCCGGCGGCCATGCCGTTCATTTTCAATGCACTGAAGATCAACTCGACGCTGGCGTTGATTGGTGCCATCGTTGCCGAATTCTTCGGGACGCCGATCGTCGGCATGGGCTTCCGCATCTCCACCGAGATCGGCCGCATGAATGTCGACATGGTCTGGGCGGAAATCGCCGTTGCGGCGCTAGCCGGCTCGATCTTCTATGGCGTCATCGCCCTGACGGAGCGGGCGGTGACATTCTGGCATCCGTCTATCCGTGGTGGCTAGGCGCGCGCGGGCTTCGCAAACGGGGTCCGGGCATAACTTCAGAGGGTAAGGACAAGAAAATGAAAAAGTTGATGGTTGCAATGATGGCGGGCGCGATGACGCTTGCCGCCGCGCACGCGATGGCTGCTGACAAGGTGGTGCTGCAGCTGAAATGGGTCACGCAGGCCCAGTTCGGCGGCTATTACGTCGCCAAGGACAAGGGTTTCTACAAGGAGGAAGGTCTCGAAGTCGACATCAAGCCGGGCGGTCCTGATATCGCCCCCGAACAGGTGATCGCCGGCGGCGGCGCCGATGTGATCGTCGACTGGATGGGCGGCGCTCTGGTTGCCCGCGAAAAGGGCGTTCCGCTCGTCAACATCGCCCAGCCTTTCCAGAAGTCGGGCCTGCAAATGATCTGCCGCAAGGACGGCCCTGTTAAGACCGAGGCCGACTTCAAGGGTCATACGCTCGGCGTCTGGTTCTTCGGCAACGAGTACCCCTTTTTCGCCTGGATGAACAAACTCGGCCTGTCGACCGACGGCGGTCCGAACGGCGTCACCGTGCTGAAGCAGAGCTTCGACGTGCAGCCGCTCGTCCAGAAGCAGGCCGACTGCATCTCGGTCATGACCTATAATGAATACTGGCAGGCGATCGATGCCGGCTTCAAGCCGGAGGAACTGACGGTCTTCAACTATACCGAGATGGGCAACGACCTCTTGGAAGACGGCCTTTATGTGATGGAAGACAAGCTGAAGGATCCGGCCTTCAAGGAGAAGATGGTCAAGTTCGTCCGTGCCTCGATGAAGGGCTGGAAATATGCGACCGAAAACCCCGATGAAGCAGCCGAGATCGTCCTGGACAATGGCGGTCAGGACGAAAACCACCAGAAGCGCATGATGGGCGAAGTCGCCAAACTCGTCGGCGACGGCTCCGGCAAGCTGGACGAGGCGCTCTATGCCCGCACAGCAAAGGCGCTGCTCGACCAGAAGATCATCAGCAAGGAGCCCTCGGGCGCCTGGACGCACGACATTACCGACGCTGCTTCCAAGTAATCGCGCCAACATTGCGAGGGAAACGCGCGGGGAAGATCTCCGCGCGTTTCGTATTTTTCCTACTTGCACGAAAAATCACCCTGCAACTGTCGCATTTGTCCGGCGTCAAACGTCATTGTGGTAGAGGCAGGATCAATCATCGTCATGCTCGCATAACCCTTCGGTGATTGATTCAGGTTCTGATGGTAACTATTATCGGCTCATGGGAATTGTTTTCTGCCGGGCTTGCATATCGAGCAAATCGATACCAATTAGAAGCCGATTTGCCGATGAGGGATGAAGACGGCAAATGATGTGCGGATACCCTTGAGAATGCAGGAAAGGCAGTGGCCTGGTCGCGAGCTGAAGGACAGACGCGCGAGTTCGGCCAACCTTGTTACAGGATTGGACGACGACGCATGGCACGCAAGCCGACCAGAATTCTAGGCGCATCCACCCTTTTTGCAGCCGCGCTTGCTGCATCCACCGGATTTTCGCAGGAAGCGCCGGTGGCAAAGCCGCAGCAGAACCTGCCGGCGATCGTCGTCACCACGGCAGTGAACCGCACGCTTGTCGATCGCGTCATCGGCACTGGAACGGTCAAGCCCGTCGAGGAAGTCTATATCCAGCCACAGGTCGAGGGCCTGTCGATCCGGACGCTGAAGGCCGATGTCGGTGACAAGGTTCGGGCCGAAAGCACACTGGCGACGCTCAACGACGACGCGCTGGTCCTGGAAAAGAGCCAGATGATGGCGACGAAGGCCAAGGGCGAGGCAAGCCTTGCCCAGCTGCGCGCCCAGCTCATCGAGGCGCAGGCCAATGCCGAACAAGCAAGGCAGCAGCAGGCCCGCGCCCAGGAAATGGGCAAGAAGGGCACGGTTTCCACAGCCCAGGTCGAACAGGCCGACGCGACCGCCGCCGCCGCCAATGCCCGCGTCGTCTCCGCCGAACAGGCGATCGAGGTCGCCGAAGCCGATCTGAAGGTCTTCGACAGCCAGATCGCCGATGCCGATCTGAAGCTCGCCCGCACCGATGTGAAGACGCCGGTTGCCGGCGTGGTTGCGGCAAAGAACGCCAAGGTCGGCGCCATTGCCGCCGGCAACGGCGATCCGCTGTTCACCATCATTCGTGACGGCGATATCGAGCTCGTGGCCGAAGTCGCCGAAAGCGACATCGTCAGGATCATGGCCGGCCAGAAGGCGACGATTTCGCTTTCCGGCAGCCGCGAGAAGCTTTCCGGCGCAGTGCGCCTGGTGTCGCCGACCATCGATCCGACCACCCGCCTCGGCCTCGTTCACATCTCCATCGACGATGACAGCAAGGCGCGCTCCGGCATGTATGGCAGTGCCGAGATCATCGTGCGCGAGACCCAAGGCGTATCGCTTCCCCTGACCGCGGTCTTGACGAGCAATGAAGGCTCGTCGGCCCGCAAGGTCGAGGATGGTGTGGTAAAATTCGCCAAGATCGAGACCGGCATCCAGGACGGCGCCTATGTCGAGATCGTCAATGGATTGAAGAGCGGCGATGAGGTCGTGGCCAAGGCGGGCGCCTATGTCCGCGACGGCGATCACATCACGCCGGTGCGTGAACAGCCCTCGGCTTCCAACTAAAGAGACCATCCGATGAATTTTTCAGCCTGGTCCATTCGAAATCCGATCGCGCCGCTGCTGGCCTTCTGCCTGCTGATATTCATCGGCATCCAGTCCTTCAACACGCTGCCGATCACCCGCTTCCCGAACATCGACGTGCCGCTGGTCTCGATCAGCGTGACGCAGAGCGGCGCTTCGCCGGCCGAACTCGAAATGCAGGTGACGAAGGAGATCGAAGACGCGATCGCCTCCATCACCGGCATCGATGAAATCCAGTCGACGGTGACCGACGGCAGCTCGCAGACCAACGTCATGTTCCGCATGGAAGTGCCGACGGAACAGGCCGTGCAGGACGTCAAGGACGCGATCGATCGCATCCGCAGCGATCTGCCGGCGACGGCCGAAACGCCGATCGTTACCAAGGTGGACGTCGAGGGCCAGGCGATCCAGACCTTCGCCGTTTCCTCGCCCGCCATGTCCCTCGAAGAACTCTCCTGGTTCGTCGACGATACGATCAAGCGCGCCCTGCAGGGCCAAGCCGGCATCGGCCGCGTCGACCGTTACGGCGGCGCGGAGCGCGAAGTGCGCATCGAACTCACTCCCGCCAAGCTCGATGCCCATGGCATCACCGCCGCAAGCGTCAACCAGCAGCTGCGCGGCACCAACGTCGACCTCGGCTCCGGCCGCGGCCAGGTGGCGGGTAGCGAACAGGCGATCCGCGTCCTCGGCGATGCCCGCAATGTCGCCGAACTCGCAGACACGACGATCGCGCTGCCGAACGGCCGTTTCGTCAAGCTCTCCGACCTCGGTGTCATCAAGGACACTTATGAAGAACCGAAATCCTTCTCGCGCTTCAACGATACGCCTGTTGTCACCTTCGGCGTCTTCCGTTCGAAGGGCGCCAGCGAGGTCAGCGTAGCCGAAACCGTAGCGCAGAGCCTCGACAAGGTCAGAAGCGAAAACCCGAATGTGAAGATCGAGATGATCGACGATTCGGTGTATTTCACCTACGGCAACTACGAAGCCGCCATCCACACGCTGCTCGAAGGCGCTATTCTCGCAGTCATCGTCGTCCTCCTCTTTCTCCGGAACTGGCGCGCGACCCTGATCTCGGCGATCGCCCTGCCGCTGTCTGCGATCCCGACTTTTTGGGTCATGGACATGATGGGCTTCTCGCTGAACCTCGTCAGCTTCCTGGCCCTGACGCTGGCGACCGGTATCCTTGTCGACGATGCGATCGTTGAAATCGAGAACATCGCCCGCCACATCAAGATGGGCAAGACACCCTACCGCGCGGCGATCGAGGCGGCGGATGAAATCGGCCTTGCCGTCATCGCCACCACCTTCACCATCATCGCCGTCTTCGTGCCGGTTTCCTTCATGCCGGGCATTCCGGGCCAGTACTTCATCCAGTTCGGCCTGACCGTCGCCTTCTCCGTCTTCTTCTCGCTGGTGGTGGCACGCCTCATCACCCCGATGATGGCCGCCTATCTGATGCGCGCCGAAGACGGTGTCGACGACCATCACGACAATGACGGTCTGCTGATGAAGGGCTACACGCGCCTGATCCGCGGCACGACGGGGCATAAATATTCGCGATATCTAACGTTGTTTGCGGCGATTGGCTTCCTCGTTGGTTCCGTTGTGCTGCTGATGAAGGTTCCGGGTAGCTTCCTGCCGCCCGAAGACGCCTCGCGCATCGTTCTCTCCGTCGAACTGCCGCCCAACGCACGGCTCGACGACACCGAGAAGACAACGAAAGCGATTTATGACAGGGTCAAGGACATCAACGGCGTCGAAAGCGTCTTTGTCCTCGGCGGCGCTTCGCCGAAGGGCGATCTCGAACTGCGCCGCGCCACCATCACGCTCGCGCTCCACAAGCTCGACCAGTCGCTGATCAAGAAGGTGGTCAACGACGTCTTCGGCGATATCCCGGTCATCGGACCGATGCTGCCGAAGGTGGAAGTCCACGGCCGTGAACGTCCGCAATGGGACATCGAAAAGGAAGTCTTCGCCAAGCTGCGCGACATTCCCGACGTTCATATCCTGAAGCTCAACGACCGCGGCGAACGCGATCTCGCCTTCAATTTCCTTTCCAAGAACGAAAAGGACCTGAACGACGCGGTCGGCATCTTGGAATCGAAGCTCCGCGCCGATCCGTTGCTCGCCAATGTCAGCGCCGACGGCGCGCTGCCCCGTCCGGAACTGCAGGTCTACCCGCGCAAGGACGAGGCTGCCCGCCTTGGCATCACGCCGCAGCAGATTTCCGAGACGATCCGCGTTGCCACCATCGGCGATGTCGACGCGGCGCTCGCCAAGATCTCGCTCGACGATCGCCAGATCCCTATTAGGGTCCAGGCGGCGGTCGACATGCGCCGCGACCTTGCAGCCATCCGCGCATTGAAGATCCAGACCGCCAGTGGCGGCACCGTTCCGCTATCGAGCGTCGCCAACATCGACTATTCGGAAGGCGTAAGCTCGATCAAACGCAACAACCGCAACCGTGTCGTCTCTATCGGCTCCGATCTGCCGCAGGGCGTGGCGCTCGACACAGCCTCGGCCCGCTTCCGCGAGATCGTCAAGGCGGCCAACATTCCGGCCACCGTGCATCTTGCCGAAAGCGGCGATACGAAGGTGCAGACCGAGATGCAGCAGAGCTTCGTCAACGCCATGTTGATGGGCCTGTTGCTGGTGCTGACGGTGCTGATTCTCCTCTTCAAGGACGTCATCCAGCCCTTCACCATCCTGTTCTCGCTGCCGCTTGCCATCGGCGGCGTCGCAGCAGCTCTGATCATCACCAGCAATCCGCTGTCCATGCCCGTCATGATCGGCATTCTGATGCTGATGGGTATCGTCACCAAGAACGCCATCCTGCTCGTCGATTTCGCCATCGAGATGCGCCATCAGGGCATGGCCCGCGTCGAGGCCATGGTCGAAGCCGGCCGCAAGCGCGCCCGGCCGATCATCATGACCTCGATCGCCATGTCGGCAGGCATGCTGCCTTCGGCGCTCGGCGTCGGTGAAGGCGGCTCGTTCCGCGCGCCGATGGCGATCGCAGTGATCGGCGGCATCATCGTCTCGACGGTGCTTTCGCTTGTCGTCGTGCCCTCGTTCTTCCTGATCATGGACGATCTCTCCCGCCTGCTCGGATGGATGTTCGGCCGCATGGTCGGCAGGAAGGACGAAGAGGAGCTGCCCCTATCGCCCGAGGATCTCACCCGCGTGACCCGCGAGAACCGCAGCGATATCGATGCGCTGGACGAGCGCCTGACGGCGATCGAAAAGCCGGAAGGCAAGCGCAAGAATGTCAAAGGCAACGACACCAACGTGCTCCGGCTACCGCCGTTTGCGGCGGAGTGAGCAAAGCCCAAGGAAAAGCAAACGGGCCGGGAGCGATCTCCCGGCCCATTTGTTTTGTGCATCTTGCTACCGGCGGTGGTTTCGACCGGCGGCGGCTTGACCGCTCAGAGTCCGCCCTGCTCCCTGAGGAAATTGACGATCGAACTGATGCCGTCGCCGCGCTTCATGTCGGAGAAGACAAACGGGCGGCTCGCGCGCATGCGCGTCGCATCCCGGTCCATTACCTCGAGATCGGCGCCGACATAGGGCGCCAGATCCGTTTTGTTGATCACAAGCAGATCTGAGCGGGTGATGCCGGGCCCGCCCTTGCGCGGGATTTCCTCGCCCTGGCAGACGGAGATCACGTAGATGGTGATATCGGCAAGATCCGGCGAAAAGGTCGCCGCCAGATTGTCGCCGCCGGATTCGATGAAGACGACGTCGAGATCGGGAATGCGCTCGTTGAGGCCGGCGATCGCCTGCAGATTGATCGTGGCATCCTCGCGGATGGCGGTATGCGGGCAGCCGCCGGTTTCGACGCCGACGATCCGCTCCGAGGGCAAGGCCTGCATGCGCACCAGCGCCTCGGCATCCTCGGTCGTATAGATGTCGTTGGTGACGACGGCGACGGAATAGTCGTCGCGCATCGCTTTGCAGAGCTTTTCCGTCAGCGCCGTCTTACCCGAGCCGACCGGCCCGCCAATGCCGACGCGCAGAGGTCCGTTTCTTGATTTCATATGTCTCACTCCAATTGAACCCGATGATAGCGACGCCGCCGGCGCGCGCCACCGTCAAATAACGCAGTTCCCGCGATAACTGGTCACGAGCGGAACAACCGCGTAGCCTGCGTCTCGTGGCGCAGGCTTGCGATATCGGCCTGCACGGTGGCCGAGCCGAGGTCGTCGAGAGTCGAAGCCGCCGCCCGCCGGGCAACCTCCACGATATGCTCTTCGAGGTCGGCAAGGACGGCAACGCCATCTCTCTGCCCGGCAACGCCGAGGCGGATACCAGACGAAACCGCTTGCGAGGCATAGGCGTGCAGGAAGATTGCGAGCACCTGCTCGGACCTTATACCATGCGCACCGGCAACCGCGCCCACCGCGACGGGATAAGCGGTCTTGCCGGGCAGCCTCTCGAATACTTCGTCCGGCCAAGCCCGGGCCGCCGCGAGGAAGGCATCACCGAGCAGCATGGTTTCCTGATGGCGCTCACGCGATCCTGCAAGAGCCTCGGCCAGAGCGGCGGTTTCGGCAAGGCGCGCGACATCTGCCTGTTGCCTGTGGCTCTCGGCCAGAAGCACCGCATCATTCCAGACGGCACCATGGCCGATCAGCGTGCCGATCCAGTTTGCAAGCGAAGCCGCATCGATGACGAGCCCATCGGCCACTGCCCGCTCCAGCCCACCCGAATAGGCGAAGCTGCCGACTGGAAAGGCCGGCGACAGCCACGCCGTCAGGCGCAGCAATGCCTGCAGTTGGCGATCCCCTGTCATCGCGCCTCAATCGTGCTTGTGGCCGTGATGATGCCCGTGACCGTGGTCGTGATCGCAGCTGTGATCATGGCGGTGGTCATGGCCATGCGCGTGTCCGTGATCATGTCCATGATCATGGCTGTGAGCGGCATGGCCGTGATCATGCGCATGGCCGCCATGGGAATGATAGGCTCCGCGCGCGGGTTGAAAGGGCTCATCGATCTCCAGCACGGTGGCGCCGAGGCCCTGCAGCATCGAGCGGATGACATGGTCGCGCAGGATGACGATGCGGTCTTCCTCGATCTGGGCGGCAAGATGACGGTTGCCGAGATGCCAGGCGAGCTCGACGAGATGCGTGCGGTCGCGTCCGCGAATTTCGAAGAGTTTCTCGTCGGCAGCCAGAATCTCGATCAACTCCCCATCCTCGCGCACCAGCAGATCGCCATTGGCGAAGAGCACCGGATCCTTGAGATCGAGCATGACCATCTCGCCATTTTCCAGATGCAGCAGCTTGCGGCGCAGATGGCGCAGATCGTGCGGCAGCTTGACCTGGGCGGTCGGATGAGAGGACGGGGTACCGGCGGGAAGATAAGAAGTTACGCGCTGCATGATATGTCCGTTTTGCTGAGACGAACATGCAAAATAGTCTTTCCCGATGCAAGCACCAATGGCCTTTTGTTCGGACCGGGGCTTTTATATCCCGCAAGCCTGCATCACGTTGTCGCTCTCGGCTCCCCTGCCCTTGGCATCGAGGCCATTATCGACGAGCCCGTGCCAGGCATGATGCAGGCCCTCCCGTTCGTGCACGACGCGATTGCGCCCGAGCGCCTTGGCGAGGTAGAGCGCCCGGTCCGCCGAAGCATACACCGCCTGCTTGCTGCGCCCGGCGGCCAGATCGGCAACGCCGCCGGAAACGGTGATGCGGATCTCGTGGCCCTCCGCCGCGATGGCGCCGCTTGCGATCCGGGCTCGCACCCCTTCGATGCGTTCCATCCGCACCTCCAGCGGCTCGCCGGAGACGATGACGCCAAACTCCTCTCCACCCAGCCGTGCAATAACGGACATGTCGTCGAAGGCGGACATGAGCGTGGCCGAGACTGCAGTGATGACGGCATCGCCGCAGGCATGGCCGAAACGGTCGTTGATCGCCTTGAAGCGGTCGACGTCGAAAATGACAAGCGAGGCATTTCCCTCGGTTTTGTCGAGCGCCTCCGTGAAGGCGCGGCGGTTCAAGAGGCCGGAGAGCGTATCCGTGCGGCTGAGCTTTTCGAACTCCGCGCGCGAAACTGTCAACTCATGCATGGTAAACCCAGCGGTCAACGACAGCATGCCGCAAACCGTGCCGCCGACAAGCCAGGAAAAAACGGCACCGAAGCCCATCGCATGCGAAAGGCTCACCGGCAGCAGCCCAAAAAAATCGAGTGGCGGTATCGTCAGCGCGAGGATGGCGCCTGAAAGAATGACGGCAAGAAAGCTCATCCTCAGCGCAAAGAGATAGACGTTCCTGCGATATTGAAAATCGCCGAAACCGGCCTGCAGCGACATCCAGCTTCTCATGAGAATCGACCTTCCTGCCCGGGCGTTTCACGGCATTGATAAGTGCTCAATTGCTGCGGGTGTCTTAATCGACTCGTTAAAATTGGAACGATTTTGGACGATTTGACGGACAGATTTTTTCTAGCAGGGGATGCAAACATCCGATCCCTGAATGGGACACGGCGGGCAGACGCTGAAATAATTGATAATAAACGCTTTTTTTCACTTGGTCGGCGTGCGTGTTCCAGAATGGTTTTACCTGGGGAAAACGCCGGTTCCTATCGATTTTTACAACCAGATGGGGAGTCCCGTTCACAATTCCGTATACACCGAGACCGGTCCGCAGCTGCGTCAATTGTAGACACCGGCGGATAATCGCAATGATTGTGGAAGCGGGTTCCATAAGCCGGTTCGAAGCCCTGCCGAACGGAGTGCTGCGGCAGTCCAGGTGTTGCAGCCGAATAGGGCGTTGAAATATCCCTTGGCCTCGAAGAACCGGTCGATCTCGCCGTAACCTGCGTTTGAGATCAGCTTCACCTCGCCCGCATCGCGGACAAAACTATCCGAGATGAAATTGCGCAGCCGCGCCAATTGTTCGTCACCGATATCGAAGGCCATAACGGCTGGCTGCGGCTCGGCAATATGACCGGCGAGATCCACGTGCAGCACCGAACGGTCGATCGTCAGGGCCCGCAACACCGGCATCGGCTTCAGCTCCGACCAGGACGGCGTTTCCAGATAGAAGGCGCGGCCACCCCAGCCAATGACGAGCCATTCCGCATTCGGATGGCCGAGCGGAAAACCGGGATCGTCGAGGAAGGAAAAGGCGGCCCGCGTCTCCTCGTCGAGCGGAATGGCAATATCCGTATGGATCGGTCCCGACAGAAGCAAAATCCGGTGGGTCGCCGCCGCGGACGATGCTTCGACCGGTGCAATCAGCGGCCGGGGAATGAAGGTTCCGGCCGTCGCCAGAGCAACGAGCACCAATATGATCCGCAACAGCCAGCGGATGCCTGTTTTCATTGGAACCGTCCGGCGCGCACGGAACGACCGGGCCTAGAACAGGAAATAGCGCTGCGCCATCGGCAGCACCGACGCCGGCTCGCATGTCAGCAATTCGCCGTTCGCCCTGACTTCATAGGTCTCCGGATCGACCTCGATCTCCGGCGTCAGGTCGTTGTGGATCATCGATGCCTTGGAGATGCCGCCGCGGGTATTCTTCACCGCCAACAGGTCCTTCGCAACTCCGAGCTTGCCCTTGAGGCCGGCGTCGAGCGAGGCCTGGCTGACGAAAGTGACGGAGGAATTGGTGAGGCTCTTGCCGTAAGAGGCAAACATCGGCCGGTAGTGGACCGGCTGCGGCGTCGGGATCGAGGCGTTCGGATCGCCCATCGGCGCTGCCGCGATCGAGCCGCCGAGCAGCACCATATCCGGCTTCACGCCGAAGAAAGCCGGGTTCCACAGCACCAGGTCGGCGCGCTTGCCGATTTCGACGGAACCGATCTCATGGCTGAGACCATGCGCAATTGCCGGATTGATCGTGTATTTGGCGATATAGCGGCGGACGCGGAAATTGTCATTATCGCCCTTCTCTTCTTTCAGCCGGCCGCGCTGACGCTTCATCTTGTCGGCCGTCTGCCAGGTGCGGATCGCCACTTCACCGACGCGGCCCATCGCCTGGCTGTCAGAAGAGATGATCGAGAAGGCACCGATATCGTGCAGAATGTCTTCGGCCGCGATCGTCTCCTTGCGGATGCGGCTTTCGGCAAAGGCGATATCCTCGGGGATCGACGGCGACAAATGATGGCAGACCATCAGCATGTCGAGATGCTCGGCAATCGTATTGACCGTATAGGGCCGCGTCGGATTGGTGGAGGAAGGAATGACGTTCGGTTGGCCGCAGATCTTGATGATGTCAGGCGCGTGCCCGCCGCCCGCCCCTTCCGTATGGAAGGCATGAATGGTGCGGCCCTTGATGGCGCCGATCGTATCCTCGACGAAGCCGCTTTCATTCAGCGTATCGGTGTGGATCATCACCTGCACGTCATAGTCGTCGGCGACCGACAGGCAGCAGTCGATCGCGCCCGGCGTCGTGCCCCAGTCCTCATGCAGCTTCAGCGAAGTGGCGCCGCCCAGCACCATCTCGGTCAGCGCGCCCGGCAGCGAGGCATTGCCTTTGCCGGCAAAGGCGAGGTTCATCGGGAAGGCGTCGGCCGCTTCGATCATCCGCGCGATATGCCATGGGCCGGGCGTGCAGGTGGTGGCGAGTGTGCCATGCGCCGGTCCCGTGCCGCCGCCGAGCATGCAGGTCATGCCCGACATCAGCGCTTCCTCGATCTGCTGCGGCGCGATGAAGTGGATATGGCTGTCCATTCCGCCTGCCGTGACGATCTTGCCTTCGCCGGCGATCGCTTCGGTGCCAGGGCCGACGATGATATTGACGCCGGGCTGCGTATCGGGGTTGCCCGCCTTGCCGATCGCAGCGATGCGCCCGTTCTTGAGGCCGATATCGGCCTTGTAGATGCCTGTATGGTCGACGATCACCGCATTGGTGATGACGGTATCGACCGCGCCGTCCGCCCGCGTCACCTGGCTCTGGCCCATGCCATCACGGATCACCTTGCCGCCGCCGAACTTCACCTCCTCGCCATAGGTGGTGAAATCCTTCTCGATCTCGATGAAGAGCTCCGTGTCGGCAAGGCGCACCTTGTCGCCGGTGGTCGGTCCGAACATGCCGGCATAGGCGGCGCGCGAGATCTTGTAGGGCATCCATCAGGCTCCGTAGGAGGAAGAGACAAGCATTTTTCCGCCGAGCCGCCTGAGGCGGCCTGCGGCAATATAACTATCGACAAGCTGTCGTTCGGCGGCAAACGGGTGCCATTCCCAGCCGACGTGACCGAAGCCGGCGAGCATCACCTCGGCCTCGGCGTATGTGTTCAGCACCTCGGCGATGACGATCATGCCGCTGCTCGGCACGACATAGGGCGTGGGCGCAAAGGCCGCAAGCGAGGCATCGGCGGCCTCGTGGATCGATTTGTCGATCACGACACGCGTCTTGCCGGTCTCCGCGCAGAAGGCGCCGAATGCCTCCGTGTAGTCGTCGCAGAAATCGTCGAGATCGGGATGCGAGACGGCAAGCGGCGCCCGCATGGCGGCGAATTTGTCCGGGTCGCGCACGCTCCAGATTTCGCGAGCCGAAACGACGCCGGGATGGGTCCGCCACTCAAGCGAACCGAGCATCGCCTTTGCCGGCCGGCCGGTATTGCAAACCGCAACGGCGTCCGTGCGACTGCCGCCGGCGCCATAGGAACGGCAATCGTTGAAGCGGATGACGAAATCGGCAGCATCGATGATGCCCGCCTCTCCCTCACCAACCTCGCCATTGCCGACGATCACGATCTTCCTGATCACCTTAGTTGCTCATCGTGTCTTCGAGCTCTTTCAGCTCTTGCGTTCGTTTGTCAGTGATGTTGGCGAGGCATCCGGCGACCAGCATCGGCTCCATCGTACCGCCACGGGCCTGGAAGCCGAAGGCGTCGCACTCGGCGTCGCGATAATCGATCCAGGCGCGTTGTGCCTTGACCAGTGCCTGCTCCGCGCCCTTCATGTCGCCATCGAGATCCTTGTCGATCGCCGCAAGAGCCGCCCGGGTCTTCTTATATTGCGCATTCAAAGCTTTGTCCGCGGTCTCGTGGCGCGCCGCCTCGCAAGAGGTCATGTCCGATTGCGTCTTGGGATTCTGGCAATCGATATCCTGAGCGGAGGCACCACTCGCGGCCAGCAGCATCGCCGCCCCGATGAGGCAGATGTTCAAACGCATGCATCCCTCCCGTTAAAGCTTGCCCATCACCAGCTGACGGAAACCATAGACCTCGCGCTTGCCGGCAAGCGGGATCAGCGTCACAGACCGCGTCTGTCCCGGCTCGAAGCGCACGGCCGTTCCGGCTGGAATATCCAGCCGCTTGCCATGCGCCGCCGCCCGGTCGAAAGACAGCCCGGCGTTGGTCTCGGCGAAATGATAGTGGCTGCCGACCTGCACTGGCCGATCGCCGGTATTGGAAACCTCCAGCGTCACCGTCGGTGCGCCGGCATTGAGTTCGATGTCGCCGTTTACGGCAATGATCTCGCCTGGAATCATCTCGTTCCCCTTACGCTGCCTTGGGCGCGCAGCCCTCGGCCTTCAGCACGCGTTTCGTCGACGCCGGATGTTTGGCGAGCATGGCCGCCGGCCGAATGGGCCTCGCAACGAGATTGCCGCCGCAATTCGGGCATGCGTCCTTCAGCACATCGTCTGCGCAGTCAGCGCAGAAAGTGCATTCATAGGTGCAGATCCGCGCCTCGGCGCTCTCCGGCGGCAAATCCTTGTCGCAGCACTCGCAGTTGGGTCTGAGCTCCAGCATTCTACTTCCTCACCGGATCGGTTCGTGGACGGTGACGAGCTTGGTGCCATCGGGAAACGTCGCCTCCACCTGCACGTCATGAAACATCTCGGCAACGCCCTCCATCACCTGATCGCGGCTGATCACGTGGGCGCCGGCTTCCATCAGTTCGGCGACGGGGCGGCCGTCGCGGGCGCCCTCGACGACGAAGTCGCTGATCAGCGCGATTGCCTCGGGATAGTTCAGCTTGACGCCGCGCTCGAGCCGCCGCCGCGCCACCATCGCCGCCATTGAAATCAGCAGCTTGTCTTTTTCTCTCGGAGTGAGGTTCATTGCTTGTCCATCTGCTTGATGCTTAGCTTTAGAGATTCCAGACTTTCGGCACAGGCGCACCGTTGCGCAAGACGGAAATGACAGGGATCAGGATTTTTCTCAGCGTGAAGCCGTCGGCCGCCGCAAGGCGTACGATCAGCTTGTCGCTCCAGGCGCTTGCACCGCCCATCATACCCTCGACCAGCGGACGGACCCTGCCGAGATAGGCTTCGGCCAGCGGCCCGGCATAAAGCAGCGTCGCGAAGGCAACTTGCCCGCCGAGCACCGCCTGGCGCGCCGCCAGCGCCGCAACACCTTCGGAGAGCCTGAGCTCCTCGGCATGGATCAGCCGGCCCGAGCGGCGGATGCGCCAGCGGTCGCGAAAGAGACCCCTGTCGACCGTCTCTCCCATCGCCTTGCGGCCGAGCAGCACGGCTTCGACGGCCAGGAATTCGGCGCTCTCGTCGAGATCCACATCGAGCCGGCGGAAGAGCGCCGCCCGGTCGAACAGGATCGTTTCCTGTGGCAGCCAGTCGACCCGCGCTCCCGCCCCCACCTCGATGCGGGTCCTCACCTCTGCGACGCCGGCCGATGCCTTGTAGATCTTTTCGCAGGCCTGGGTGGTGACGTCGATCTTCGTGCCGGCGCCGGCAACGACGCTCCAGTCCATTCGGTCGCCGCCGGTCAGCCCACCGGCGGTGTTGATGATGACGGCTTCCATCGAGGCATCGAACGTATCCGGCAGGCGGATCTTCGCCGCGCCCTCCTGATAGAGCTCGCGGATGCGCGTACGGCCGCCGAACACCTTTGCCGCCAGATGTCCGCGCCCCTCCGCTCTTTGCGGTCTCGTGCCTGCCGCCGCAATCATCATAACGTCCCTTTCGGTCGCGCTACCGGTTCATTCGATCGCGCGGGTGACGGAAGCAAAGCAATTCCCATGCCGTCCCGAACAGACCTTTTGGCGGCGGGCGAAGGCTTCGAAGCGTCGAGCCTGCTGCTGCAAAATACGGCATCTGCCGGTCAAACGGTCAGATGACGGCGAGCCTCCGGCGTATCCAGCGTCTCGGCAAGTCCTTCATGTACGATCTCACCGCGATCCATGATGTAAACGTAGTCGGCAAGCTCCCGGCAGAAATCGAGATATTGTTCGACGAGCAGGATCGCCATGCCGGTGGAATCGCGCAGGTAACGGATCGCCCTGCCGATATCCTTGATGATCGACGGCTGGATGCCTTCGGTCGGCTCGTCGAGCACGAGTATCCTCGGCCGCGTCACCATGGCTCGTCCGATCGCCAGCTGTTGCTGCTGCCCGCCGGAAAGATCGCCGCCGCGACGCGACAGCATCGACTTCAGCACCGGGAAAAGGCTGAAGATATCGTCGGGGATGTTGCGGTCGCGGCGGCCGAGCGGAGCAAAGCCGGTTTCGAGATTTTCCTTGACCGTCAGCAACGGGAAAATCTCCCGCCCCTGCGGCACATAGCCGATCCCCTGCTTGGCGCGGGCGAAAGGCGGAAGGCCGTTCAGCCTGGTATCGTTGAAGGTGACGGTCCCGGCCGATAGCGGATGCTGGCCGGTCACGGCGCGCAGCAGCGAACTCTTGCCGACGCCGTTGCGTCCCAGCACGCAGGTAATCTTGCCCATCTCCGCTTTGATCGAGATGCCGCGCAGCGCCTGCGCCGCGCCGTAATGCAGATTTGCGTTTTCGACTGTCAGCATCCGTTCACCCGTTTCCCATCAGTTCATCAGCGTGCGCCTCAGCGTCTGCAAGGCGTACTCCTGTTCTTTCGTTCTCTCGCCGCCAACTGCGGCCACGTCCTCGGCAATGCCGATCAGCTGCTGACGCTCCGGTATGTCGAGCGCCTTTAGCCAGAGATCCCGGAAGCGGCGGATCGGATCTTCGGGGCTCGTCACGTTCTTGGACGCCCACTCGCCGAAAACCAGCACCTCTTCCATATCGCCCGGCCGGATGATGCCCTTCATGCGGTTGCGGACGACATCCTTCGCCGCGTCGAGATACATCGGTTTCTCCTTGCCAAGGCAGAAGAAGAAGGCCACCGCCGCAATCGCCGGATCGGCGATCGAGGCCAGCGGCGCTGCCTCCGCCTGTTTGCGAAGCTTTCCGCGCTTATAGGCGCCCCGCATGCGCTCGACGGAATCGATGATCTCGTTTCCCGCCTCACGCACCATTTTAAAACGCCAATACCAGATGACAGCGCCGCTGATCGCCGCGACCAGAATACCGAGAAAAGCCATCACGAAACCCCACGATAAAACCCCCTCGTTTTAGAGCGTGTTCCCTTGTCAGGTTCAAGCCTGCAGTTGCATTCATCACCGCCCCAGATAGTTCTCGATCACCTTAGGATCGGCGCTGACGAAGTCGATCGAGCCTTCCGCCAGCACCGAGCCTTCTGCAAGGCAGGTCACCTTGACGCCGAGGTCGCGGATGAAGCCCATATCGTGTTCGACAACGACGACCGAGCGGGTCCTGGCAATGTCCTTGAGCAGGATCGCCGTCTCCGCCGTTTCCGCATCGGTCATGCCGGCCACCGGCTCGTCGACGAGCAGCAGCTTCGGCTCCTGCGCAAGCAGCATGCCGATCTCCAGCCACTGCTTCTGCCCGTGCGAGAGGTTGGCGGCCAACTCGTCGCGTCGGTGCGTCAGCCGCACCGTCTCGAGAATCTCCTCGATGCGTGCCGTGTCCTCCCCCGAAAGCCGGTATAATAGCGTCGAAAACACCGAGCGGCGGCGGTTAAGCGCCAGTTCGAGATTGTCCCACACCGTATGGCTTTCGAAGACCGTCGGCTTCTGGAATTTGCGGCCGATGCCGAGTTGGGCGATATCGGCTTCGTCCTTCTTGGTGAGGTCGATGGTGCCGTTGAAGAACACCTCGCCTTCGTCAGGCCTGGTCTTGCCGGTGATGATGTCCATCATCGTCGTCTTGCCGGCTCCGTTCGGGCCGATGATGGCGCGAAGTTCGCCCGGTTCGATGACGATCGACAGCGAATTCAATGCCTTGAAGCCATCGAAGGAAACCGAGACGCCGCTGAGATAAAGCACGCTGGTGGGTTTGACGTCAGGGATCATGACCTTCACTCCGCTGCCTGAATTTTCGGCTCGACACCGTCTTCCTGCACCGCCGGCGGCACAGGCTTGCTGACGACTTTCCGCTTGGCGAAATAATGCGAGACCGTGCCGACGACGCCCTTCGGCAGGAACAGCGTGACGGCGACGAAAAGACCGCCGAGCGCAAACAGCCAGAACTCCGGAAAGAGACCGGTGAAGATCGTCTTGCCGCCATTGACGAGGATCGCGCCGATGATCGGCCCGATCAGCGTCCCCCGCCCACCGACCGCCGTCCAGATGACGACTTCGATGGAATTGGCCGGCGCGAACTCGCCGGGATTGATGATGCCGACCTGCGGCACGTAGAGCGCGCCGGCTATGCCCGCCATCATCGCCGAGACGACGAAGGTGAAGAGCTTGAAATGCTCGACGCGATAGCCGAGGAAACGCGTGCGGCTTTCCGCATCGCGCACGCCAACCAGCACCTTGCCGAATTTCGAGCGCACGATTGCCGAGGCGATCGTAAGCGACAGCGCCAGGAAGACCGCGGTCGCGGCAAAGAGGCTGGCGCGCGTGCCGTCGGCCTGGATGTTGAAGCCGAGGATATCCTTGAAGTCGGTCATGCCGTTATTGCCGCCGAACCCCATGTCGTTGCGGAAGAAGGCAAGCAGCAGCGCATAGGTCATCGCCTGGGTGATGATCGAGAGGTAAACGCCGTTGACGCGCGAGCGGAAGGCAAACCAGCCGAAGACGAAGGCGAGCAGACCGGGCACGGCGAGCACCATCAGCGCGGCGAACCAGAACTGGTCGAAACCGTACCAGAACCAGGGCAGCTCCTTCCAATTCAGGAACACCATGAAGTCCGGCAGAACAGGATCCCCATAGACGCCGCGCGAGCCGATCTGGCGCATCAGATACATGCCCATCGCGTAACCGCCGAGTGCGAAGAAGGCGCCGTGGCCGAGCGAGAGGATGCCGCAGAAACCCCAGACGAGATCAAGCGCCAGCGCCAGCAGCGCATAGGTCAGATATTTGCCGAACAGCGCCATGATATAGGTCGGAATGTGCAGCGGATGGCTCGGACCGGTCGCAAGGTTCAAGACCGGCACCAGGATGGCGGCCGCCAGCAACAAGGCGACTGCGACAGAGATCCTACGATCGAGAGACCGGAGAAGGAAGGCCGTTATCATGCTTCCACCGCCCTTCCTTTGAGTGCGAAGAGCCCGCGCGGACGCTTCTGAATGAAGAGAATGATGAGGACGAGCACCAGGATCTTACCGAGCACGGCGCCGGCGAAGGGCTCGAGAAACTTATTGACGACGCCGAGTGACAGGGCGCCAACCAGCGTGCCCCAGAGATTGCCGACACCGCCGAAGACGACGACCATGAAGCTGTCGATGATGTAGTTCTGGCCGAGATTCGGCGAGACGTTGTCGATCTGCGAGAGCGCCACGCCGGCCATGCCGGCAATGCCGGAGCCGAGCGCGAAGGTGAAGGCGTCGACCCAGCCGGTGCGGATCCCCATTGAGGAGGCCATGCGCCGGTTCTGCGTCACCGCGCGCATCTGCAGGCCGAAGGCGGAGCGCTTGAGCAGCATCAGCAGCGCCAGGAAGACGACCATCGAGAAGACGATAATCCAGAGCCGGTTCCAGGTGATGACGAGCCCGCCGAAATCGAAGGCGCCGGACATCCAGCTCGGATTGCGGACCTCGCGATTGGTCGGGCCGAAATAGCTGCGGATTGCCTGCTGCAGGATCAGCGAAACGCCCCAGGTGGCGAGGAGCGTCTCCAACGGCCGGCCATAGAGATAGCGGATCACCGAACGTTCGATCACCAAGCCGACGAGGCCGGTGAAGAGGAAGGCAGCCGGCACCGCAAAGGCCAGCGAATAATCGGCAAGCGAAGGAAAGGCCGAGGCGATCGTTTCCTGCACGACATAGGTCGTATAGGCGCCGATCATCACCATTTCGCCATGCGCCATGTTGATGACACCCATGACGCCGAAGGTGATCGCAAGGCCGATCGCAGCAAGCAGCAGCACCGAACCGAGCGACAGGCCGTACCAGACGTTTTGGACGACATCCCAAAGCGCCAGATCGCGGTTGATCGAACTGATCTCGGCCTGGATCGCCGGCTTCAGATCGTCGGGCGCGGTCGCCATCGCCATCGACAGGATCGTCATCGCATTCCGGCCGCCGCGGCCGGCGATCGTATCGATCGCGGCCTTCTTCTCCTCGATGCCGGCGTCGCTCTTCAGCACCATCACCGCGCGCGCCGCTTCCATGGTGTTTTTGATCTCACCGTCCTTCTCGGCAGACAGAGCCGAACTCAGGAGATCGAGATTGGCGGGATCGGCATCCTTGAGCATGCCCTCGGCCGCTGCGAGCCGCGCGGAGCGATCCGGGCTCAGCAGCGTCAGCTGGCTCATCATGGTCGTAATCGTCGTGCGCAGCGCGTTGTTGATCTTGACCTTCGACATCACGTCGGGGTCGATGTCAGCGACCGCCTCACCGGTGATCGGATCGGAATAAACCGGCTCGTCCTCCGTGCCGCCCTGCACGAGAACGGGGCCGCCTTCCGAATTGACGTAGAGCTGGCCGTCGCTCAAGCGCTGCAGGATCTGGCTGACATGCGAATCCCCGGAAGCGACGAGTGCCCGGATCGCCGCATCGCGCTCGGGAAAGCCGCCGACGCCGAGCGCATCGACAAGGACGTGCACATCGTCCTGGGCGCGAACGCCGGCACCCGGTAGCGTCAGCCCCGAAATCAGGCACAATGTCAGAAGAAAAATCTTGATGGCGCGAAACATCGGCTCTCTCGCCTTGATTGTCGTTGAGCTGGAGGCGCAGCGGTAAGGACGGAGCTTCCGCCCGGATCAGCTCCGGACGGAAGTCTTCAGGCTGTCAACGGATCAGGTCTTCCTCAGGAGCCCTTGCCGCCGCACTTACCGGTCGCAACATTGAAGTTGCCGCAGTTGAGGGGCTTGCGCCAATCGGAGATCAGGTCCTTGGAGTCGGGCAGGTAATCCGACCATTCGTCGCCGACGACGGCAGGCGTCTGCTGGACGATTTCGAACTGGCCGTCGGCCTGGATTTCACCGATCAGCACCGGCTTGGTGATGTGGTGGTTCGGCATGACGGTGGCATAGCCGCCGGAGAGGTTCGGAACGGTGACGCCGATGATGTTGTCGAGGACGGCATCGGTGTTGGTGGTGCCGGCGGCCTGCACGGCCTTTACCCAGGCGTTGAAGCCGATATAGGCGGCCTCCATCGGGTCGTTGGTCACGCGCTTGTCGTTCTTGGTGAACGCATGCCATTCCTTGATGAACTTCTTGTTGGCCGGGCTTTCGACCGACTCGAAATAGTTCCAGGCGGCGAGGTGGCCGACGAGCGGCTTGGTGTCGAGACCGGCAAGCTCTTCTTCGCCGACCGAGAAGGCGACAACCGGAATATCGGTTGCCTTGATGCCCTGGTTGCCGAGTTCCTTGTAGAAGGGCACGTTGGCATCGCCATTGATGGTGGAGACGACCGCGGTCTTCTTGCCGGCCGAGCCGAATTCCTTGATCTTGGCGACTTCCGTCTGCCAGTCGGAGAAGCCGAAGGGCGTGTAGTTGACGAGAATGTCTTCCTTCGGAATGCCCTTGGATTCGAGATAGGCCGCAAGGATCTTGTTGGTCGTGCGGGGATAGACGTAGTCGGTGCCTTCGAGCACGAAGCGCTTCACGCCCTCGGTGTTCATCAGGTAGTCGACGGCCGGGATCGCCTGCTGGTTCGGCGCTGCGCCGGTGTAGAAGATGTTGCGCGAGGATTCTTCGCCTTCATACTGCACCGGATAGAAGAGCAGCGAGTTCAGCTCTTCGAATACCGGCAGGACGGATTTGCGCGAGGACGAGGTCCAGCAGCCGAAGACGGCGGCGACCTTGTCCTTTTCGATCAGCTCACGCGCCTTTTCGGCAAAGAGCGGCCAGTCGGAAGCCGGATCGACGACAACGGCTTCGAGCTTCTTGCCGAGAAGGCCGCCCTTCTTGTTCTGCTCGTCGATGAGCATCAGCATGGCGTCTTTCAGCGTGGTTTCGGAAATCGCCATCGTGCCTGAAAGCGAATGCAGCACGCCGACCTTGATCGTATCGTCGGCGGCAACCGCGCCGCTGAAGGCAGCTGACGCCGCCATGACGGCGCCAAGCGCGGCACCTGTAATAGTAGTTCTGAGATTCATCTGATTGAACTCCCCTCTTTTGTTCCGCAACAGGCCGGAAACGGAAATCAACTGTTGCCGAGGGGACTATCGGGTGCCGCAGCGCAAAAACACATACGCAAAATGACGTAGGCGCAGGGATAAACGGGCAGGCCGGGAAGCAAGGGCATCCCCGCAGCCGGGAACGCCCTCCATCCTGAGACGGAAATCAGCCCTCGATCGTCAGCGTAACCGATGTCGGACCGTAGGAGAGGCTCGCCTTATGGCCGGAGATGGTGAACTTGCCGAAGCTGCCGGTGACGTTGCCCGCTTTCAGGATCTCGATCTTTGTTCCGGGGGTCGGGGTGAAGCCGTCGGCAAGCGTCACGTCGAGGTCGCCGGCGAGCTCTGCCTTGCCGTTGACAACGAGGGTGCCCGCGCCGTTCGCGCCGAGTGCAAGCTTTGCCACTGCATTGGCGATCTGCTGATAATCGCCCCGCACGCTCAACGGCTTTTCGGCCGCCACGACGAGCGAACCGCCGTTCACCGTCAGCGCGCCGGTGCCGAAAGCCGTAGACGAACTGGCGACCAGCACGCCTTCTTCCAGAACGGTACCGCCCGCATAGCTGTTGGCGCCCGATAGCCCAAGGATGCCGCTGCCGCTCTTCACCAACCTGCCCTTGCCGCCGATGTCGTTGCGCCAGGTGTCGATTGCGCTGAAGCCGCCCTTGGCCGCATCCATCGTTACGGTCACGTCCTGGTCGAAAGCACCATAACCGTCGGCGGCAGCAAACAGATTGAGGCGGCCGTAACCTTCCGCGTCGTCGAGGAGCGGATAGCCGGAAGCGATTTCCGTCGTCTTCAGAACCTCGCGGCGCTGTTCGCTGTCGAGATAAGGCAGACGCGTTTCGAGCAGCGCTTCGGCGCCCTGCGGCACGCGGGCCGGCTGGTCGGTTGCATGAATGATCGGCAGGCCGTAGCTCAGGCGCTGCAGCACGTAGGCGCGGTTGGCGTCATGATCGGCGAAGCGGTCCGCGGCGAGCGGTGCGGCATGGGCAGCGACTTCGAGCGCATCCGCATCGGCAACGCCTGATTTGGCGATGAGCCATGACTGCGCCTGGGCATAAGCATCGCTCTTCAGCGCAGCATTATCGGCCTTGTTCAGATTGTAGACGACTGTCGCGGTGCCGAGCATGCGGCCGCCCATCACGTCGAGCGGAGAATGCATGCCGGAAAGAATGCGATCTTCGCCCAGTTCGCTGGCGCGCGTGATCATTTCCTGAAAGCGCTGCGGTACGAGATAGGCCATGGCGAGCGCATCCCGCCAGGCTTCCGCCGTATGTCCGCTCGGGAAACCGCCATCCTCGACCGGCTTGCCGCTCTTGGCGGGCACCAGGGTCGGGACAACCGACACGTCCTGGCTCCAGCGGTAGGGGCGGCCATATTTGAAATAGCGCTTGGCGGGTTCCGTCGAGCCGTCAGCGCTTGCGGCGTTGATGAAGTCGATCGCAAGCCCCATGTCCGGGTTGGCCTCGGTCTTGTTTTCGGTGTCCGGCTTGCTGCCGGCGCCGCGGTTGTTGCCCTTGTCGTCATATTTGACCGTCGTCGCGTCGGCCGCCACCTCGGTGATCGTGGTGGTCTGCTTGGAGCCGGCCTTCCAGGCATCCGTCAGCGGACCGAGGCCGTCGACGATGCTGGCGTTCTTGCCGCGCCGGTCGTCGAGATAGGCGGCAACCGCCTGCTCGTCTGTCCGCGCCTTGGTCACCTTGACGGCATAGGCGATATTGGCGTCATGGACGAGCTTGTTGACGATCTGGCCATCGGTTTTGCTGAGGGGAATGCCGTCCCAATCCGTCTTGGCGACCGCCGGGCAATTGTCCTTGGCCGGCGCTTCGACACCCGCGTCGACAAAAGGCGTGCGCGGGGTCCAGACTTCGAGGAAGCCGGAGAGAAGGTGAACCGCGGCATTGGTGTCCACCGTCGAGAAGCAGGCATCACCGCGTTTGTTGGTGTTTCCGGCCTCGACATAAGGCGATTTCGCCACCGTGGCCTGCTCAGCGCCGGCAAGCGAGGGCACGATCGAAATGAGGCAGACGAGAGCGGTGCTCAGGCGGAAAAGGCTTGAAACAGACATGGGTGGCACCTGAAATGGTTGAAGGAACGGCGGGAGGGTTTAGAGGGCTAGTGTGACAGAGCGGCTTCAAAAATATGGCAGTTCAGTGAATCTCCCAGTGCTCCGCCCCTTGCCTTTCTCACCCATCCCGCCAAAACTGTTTCGAGACGATAGGCCAACCGGAATGCCGGAAGGAAGACATGGCAGCGCGCCAACGCATCATTCCGGTAAGACGCGAGTATAATCGCTGGGTCGCCAACCAGACGCTGGAAGATTACGCGCTGCGCTTTACCGCAAAGAGCGCCCGCCATTTCTCCTCCCAACGCATCGCACAGACGGCGATCGGCGCGATCTCCTTCCTGGCGCTCGAGGCGATCGGCGGCGCCATCACCCTCTCCTACGGCACGACCAACGCCTTATACGCCATCATCGTCGCTTCGCTCGCCATGCTGGCAATCGGTCTGCCGATCAGCCGATACGCCATCCGCCACGGCGTCGATATCGATCTGCTGACGCGCGGCGCCGGTTTCGGCTACATCGGCTCGACCATCACCTCGCTGATCTATGCGAGCTTCACCTTCATGCTGTTTGCGATCGAGGCCTCGATCATGTCCGGCGCGTTGGAGCTGGCGCTCGGCATTCCCCTCTGGATCGGCTATATCGTCAGCGCCGTCATGGTGATCCCACTGGTGACGCACGGCGTGCGGCTGATCAGCAAGTTCCAGCTGATGACCCAGCCCTTCTGGATCGTGCTGAATATCCTGCCCTTCCTCTTCATCGCCTTCATGGACTGGGAGAAATTCGATCTCTGGCGCGCCTTTGCCGGCATCCGCCATGTCTCAGGCCCGCCCGGCACCGTCGCCGATTTCGATCTGGTGGAGTTCGGCGCCGCCTCCGCCGTCATCCTCGCCCTGATGTCGCAGATCGGCGAACAGGCCGACTTCCTGCGCTTCCTGCCGCCGGAGCCGCGGCGCAAGTGGCGCCATCGCCTCGCCGTCTTCCTTGCCGGGCCCGGCTGGGTTGTCATTGGCGCGCCGAAGCTGCTTGCCGGTTCCTTCCTGGTTGTGCTGACCTTGGCCTCGGGCGTGCCGGTCGATCGCGCCGCCGACCCGGCGCAGATGTATCTGACCGCCTTCGGCTATATGGTCCCCTGGCCTAATGCCGCGCTGTTGCTGATGGCGGCCTTCGTCGTCGTCTCGCAGTTGAAGATCAACGTAATGAACGCCTATGCCGGCTCGCTCGCCTGGTCGAACTTCTTCTCGCGGCTGACTCACAGCCATCCCGGCCGCGTCATCTGGCTGGTCTTCAACGTCGCGATCGCCCTTTTGCTGATGGAACTTGGCATCTACCGGCTGCTGGAGGAGACGCTCGGCATCTTCTCGATCGTCGCCATGGCCTGGCTTTGCACGATCTTCGCTGATCTCTTCATCAACAAGCCGCTGGGGCTCGCTCCCCCCGGTATCGAGTTCAAGCGCGCTCACCTCTACGACATCAATCCGGTCGGCCTTGGGGCCATGGCGATGTCGGCAACGGTGTCGCTGATCGCTCATTTCGGCGCCTTCGGCCCGCTCGCCGCCTCTCTTGCCCCCTATATCAGCCTCGCCGTCGCGCTCATCGCCTCGCCGGCACTCGCCTGGGTGACGAAAGGCAAGTTCTATCTCGCCCGCAAGCCGCGCCAGAGCTGGAAGAACCTGACGAACATCACCTGCTCCGTCTGCGAGCACCCTTTCGAGCCGGAGGATATGGCATGGTGCCCGGCCTATGCCGCGCCGATCTGTTCGCTCTGCTGCTCGCTCGACAGCCGCTGCCACGACATGTGCAAGCCGGCCGCCCGTTTCAATGCGCAGGTCGGCACCGTCGCCAAGGTCCTGCTGCCGGAAACCGTTCTCAGCAAACTGACGACGCGCCTTGGCCGATACGGCATCGCCGTCGTTCTGGCCTTGGCCGCCATCGGCGCGATCCTGGCGATGATCGCCCATCAGGTCGCCGCCGCCTCCCCCGAGACGGCCGAGGTGGTCAACCGCACCATCCTGGTCGTCTTCTTCGTCTTTTCGGTGATATCCGGCGTCGTCTGCTGGTTCTACGTGCTCGCCCATGACAGCCGCGTCGTCGCCGAGGAGGAATCCTCGCGCCAGAACACCCTGCTGCTCAAGGAAATCGCCGCCCACAAGAAGACCGACGCCGCCTTGCAGAACGCCAAGGAGATGGCCGAGGCCGCCAACCGCGCCAAGAGCCGCTATGTCGTTGGCCTCAGCCATGAGCTTCGCACGCCGCTGAATGCCGTGCTCGGCTATGCCCAGATCCTGGAGCGTGACGAAACCATTCCTGCGCCGCGCCAATCCTCAATCAAGGTCATCCGCCGCAGCGCTGAACATCTTTCCGGGTTGATCGACGGCCTGCTCGATATCTCCAAGATCGAGGCCGGCCGTCTGCAGGTCTACTCGAACGAGATCAACATCCAGGATTTCCTCGACCAGATCGTCGAGATGTTCCGGCCGCAGGCACAGGCAAAGGGGCTTACCTTCGCTCACGATCGCTCGCCGGCCCTGCCGCAATTCGTCCGCACGGACGAAAAACGGCTGCGCCAGATCCTCGTCAACCTGCTCTCCAATGCCATCAAGTTCACCGACGAAGGCAGCGTCAGCTTCGATGTCGGCTATCGCAGCCAAGTGGCGACCTTTACCGTTGCAGATACCGGCCGCGGCATCACCGAGAAGGACCTCCCTCGCATCTACGAACCCTTCCAGCGCGGCGAGGCCGAAAGCGTGCGGCCGATGCCGGGTCTCGGGCTCGGTCTCACCATCACCCGGCTTCTGACCAACACGCTCGGCGGCGAGATTTCGGTCTCGAGCGTCAAGGACGAGGGTTCGACCTTTCGCGTGCGGCTGATGCTGTCGGCGGTCATGCGCGCTGCCGCCCCGCCGCAAGAAAAGCGCATCATCGGTTATGACGGTTCGCGCCGCACTGTGGTTGTCGTCGACGACAATGAGGATCACCGCGAGATGATGCGCGAAATCCTGGCGCCTCTCGATTTCATCGTCCTGACCGCGGCAGGCGGCACCGAATGCCTGACGCTGATCGACGGCATCATGCCGGATCTCTTCCTCGTCGATATCCTGATGCCCGGCATGAACGGCTGGCAGCTCGTCTCGCGCCTGCGCGAGGCCGGCCAGACGGCGCCGATGGTAATGCTGTCGGCCAATATCGGCGATGCCGCCGTTCTGAGCGATAGCGACGACAGCCACAATGATGCGATCGGCAAGCCGGTCGATATCCGCCAGCTGCGCGACAAGCTCGCTTTGCATCTCGGCCTGAATTGGATCTATGCCGACGACGCCCACGCCGTTGTGGAAGAAACCGAAGCGCCGATGCTCAGTCCTGGACCAGCCCATGTGCAGGAATTGCTGCGGCTCGGCGAGATCGGCTATATTAGAGGCATCGAAGCCAAGCTTTCGGACCTTGCAAAGCTGGAAGCAAATCGGCCATTCACAGAGGAGCTTCGCGCCTATGTCGCCGCGTTCGATATGACCGGCTTCATGGCCTTCCTGCACGACTTCGACGAAAAGGTGGAATCCATTGGCTGAGCCGGCCCTGCCCCGCGACATCGTTCTGCTTGTCGATGACTCGCCCGAAGCGCTCGGCTTCCTGACCGATGCGCTCGAACAGTCCGGCTTCTCCGTGCTGATCGCCACCTCCGGTACGGCTGCCCTTGGGATCGTCGAGCGCATCACGCCCGATCTCATCCTGCTCGACGCTGTCATGCCCGCCATGGATGGCTTCGAGACCTGCCGCAGGCTGAAGGCGAATGCAGCTGTGGCGCAGGTGCCCGTTATCTTCATGACCGGCCTGACCGAGACCGAACATGTCGTGCATGCGCTGGAATCCGGCGGTGTCGATTACCTCAGCAAACCGATCAATATCGACGAGCTGCGCGCCCGCATTCGCGTCCATCTCAGAAATGCCCGCTCGACCCAGAGCGCCCGCGTCGCCCTCGACGCCGCCGGGCGCCATCTGCTGGCAGTCAAGGGCGACGGCGCGATCCATTGGTCGACGCCGCAGGCAACGCGTCTTGTCGATGCCGCCATGGGCAGCGACGACGGCATGGAAATCGTCGTCCGCCATATCGCCGGCTGGATGCGCGACCGCGCAAGTGCTGGGCGCGACGGCATCATCTCGATCGCCCATGCCGGCCGGGCGGCGCTGCAGCTCGCCTTCCTCGGCGCGATCGGCCCGGACGAATATCTGTTTCGCCTCACCGCTGCCAATCGGCGCAGCGACGACGAGGCGCTGCGCCAGCACTTCTCGCTCACCCAGCGCGAGTCCGAAGTGCTGCTCTGGATCGCCAAGGGCAAGGCCAACCGCGACATCGGCGAAATATTGGGATTGTCGGCGCGCACGGTGAACAAGCATCTCGAACAGATCTACGTGAAGCTCGGAGTCGAAAACCGGGCATCGGCCGCCGTGAAGGCGACCCATGTGCTGCACGAGATGTGAGAATAAAGCACGTCGCATCAAATTCGATTCATGCGACGCGCTTTAGCTCTTTGTTTTGATGCATGTCGTTGTCCCGGAACCATACATTAGTTTAGTTGGCGGCATGGGATCGCCGCCGTCGAAATTGCCGAGGATCTTCGCGTGACGGCCGTTTTCGGGCAGCCCCCAGGCAGCAGGTAGGTGGCCCCGCCACGAACGGAAATCGAAACCTTCGTAAAACAAAGAAGCCCGGTCGGAACCGGGCTTCGATCTCAGATCCCAAAGGGGAGGTTTATGCTTACATGCCTTGCGGGACGTAGGTGTACTTGCCGTCCGCGCCCTTCTTCCATTCGTACATGATGTAACCAGGAATCTTCGGGTCGCCCTTTTCGTCGAACGAAATGTCGCCGAGAACCGTCGGGAACGGGCCCTTTTCCTTCATGGCCGTGGCAACGGCTTCAGGATCCACCGAACCGGCAGCCTTGGCCGCACCGGCGATCGCCTGCATCGCAGCGTAGGAGTAGAGCGTGTAGGCTTCCGGGTTGAAGCCGGCGGCCTTGAACTTTTCGACGAGTTCCTTGTTGGCCGGGTTCAGCGTCGGGTCAGGACCGAAGGTATTGAGCGTACCGGCAACGGCGTCACCGGCGATCGAGGCCAGTTCGTTCGAAACGATACCATCGCCCGAAACCAGCGTTGCCTTCAGGCCCTGGTCGGCAGCCTGGCGGATGATGAGGCCGGCCTCGGTGTGCAGGCCGCCCCAATAGATGATCGAGACGCCGGCTTCCTTCATCTTGGCGATGAGGGCCGAAAAGTCCTTGTCGCCGACGTTGATGCCTTCGTACATGACTTCGGTCACGCCGGCGGCATTCATCGCCTTCTTGGTTTCGTCTGCAAGGCCCTGACCGTAGGGGGTCTTGTCGTGAACGACGGCGATCTTGGCGTCCTTGAAGTGGTCGGCAAGATACTTGCCGGCGATGGCGCCCTGCTGGTCGTCACGGCCGCAGGTGCGGAACGTGTTCCAGAGACCGCGCTCGGTGAACTTCGGGTTGGTAGCGGCCGGGGTGATTTCGAGAATGCCGTTTTCGGCATAAACTTCCGAAGCCGGGATCGAAACGCCCGAGTTGAAGTGGCCGATGACGAACTTGACGCCGTCAGCAACGAATTTGTTGGCGACCGAAATGCCCTGCTTCGGGTCGGAGACGTCGTCGCCGAGCTCGATCTTGATCTGCTCGCCGTTGATGCCGCCGGCAGCGTTGATGTCGGCGGCCGCCTGCTCGGCGCCCTTCTGAAGCTGCGCGCCGAAAGCGGCATTCGGGCCGGTCAGCGGACCAGCGACAGCGATGAGGACGTCGGCCCAGGCGTTGCCGCTGAAGGCGACCATCGCCGTCAGAGCCACTGCCGACAGAAGAGACTTCTTCATATTGTTACTCCCAATTTTTGGGCGGGTTCCGGTCCAAGACCCGGCGCATTACCCACCATTGACTGCGCCAGGAAAGCTGTTCCACTCTGAAGGCAATTCATGCCTAGTTTCAACGGACTGTCAATGTTTGTCCTTCCACGAAAACGCGGAAGTTTTTTCGTACAGCCAGTAATAGTTGTTGACCATTTGGTTGGTGCGGCGAAAGCGGAAGCCGGCGGTCGAGAAGACCAGCAACGTCACGAAGTCGATGCCATAATAGAGGGCGCTGAGCATCGGTCCATTGAACAAGGCGTGGTGCAGAAACTGCATCGCCCAGGCGAGCAGGAAGGTATAGACGACCGCCAGCGGATAATTGTTCCAACCGTCGGCGACTGCCTTGCCAGCCCGCCACGCGGTCCAGAAGCCGATCAGCACGACAAGGGCGCGAATGACGAGACGGACGCTGTCATCGCTTTCGAAGAAAAGTCCCTGCATCTCAACTCTCCCTTCGAGCTAGTGTCTTCCGCCTTCGAGATAGGCGGCACGGACCTCGGGATTGGCGAGCAGCTCCTTGCCGGAACCGCTCATCGTCACCTTGCCGTTCACCATCACATAGGCGCGATGCGAAAGCCTCAGCGCCGCGAAGGCGTTCTGCTCGACCAGGAACACGGTGAGGCCTTCCTGCTCATTGAGCTTGCGGATTGCCTCGAAAATGCCCTTGACGATCAGCGGCGCGAGGCCGAGCGAGGGTTCGTCGAGCAGCAGCAGCTTCGGGCGCGCCATCAGGGCGCGGCCGATCGACAGCATCTGCTGCTCGCCGCCCGAAAGCGTGCCGCCGCGCTGGGCGTGACGTTCCTTGAGACGCGGGAAGAGCGTAAAGATCTTCTCGACGTCCTCGGCGAAGTGCTTGAGATTGTCGAGGCCGGCGCCCATCTGAAGGTTTTCCAGCACCGTCATTCGCGGGAAGATGCGGCGTCCCTCAGGCGACTGCGCGATCCGCAGGCGCGCAATCTCGTGTGTCGGCAGCTTGGTGATATCGCGGCCCTCGAAGACGACCGCGCCCTTGCGGGCTTGTGGGCTGCCGCAGATCGTCATCATCAGCGTCGACTTGCCGGCGCCGTTGGCGCCGATCAGGCTGACGATTTCGCCCTTGTTGACCTGGACATCGATGCCGGCCAGCGCCCGGATATTGCCATAATAGGTTTCGACGCCATTCACCTGAAGGAGCGGTTGACCCGTCATTACTTCGTCGCCCATCAGTTTGCGCCTCCTTCGAGCTGCTCGACGGTTGCGATCACTTCTTCCACTTCCTCATCCTCGACGCCGAGATAGGCCGCGATGACCTTCGGATCGTTCTTCACGTGATCCGGCGTGCCATCGGAAATCTTCTGGCCGTATTCGAGGACGACGACGTGGTCGGAGATTTCCATGACAACCGACATGTCGTGCTCGATGAGCAGAATGGAGGTTCCGGTTTCGGCGCGGATGTTCTGCAACAGCGCATTCAGCGTTGCCGATTCCCGCGGGTTGAGACCGGCCGCCGGCTCGTCCAGGCAAAGCAGCTCCGGGCCGGTGCACATGGCGCGCGCAATCTCCAAACGCCGCTGGGCGCCATAGGGCAGATCACCGGCCGGATCGTCGGCGCGGTCGATCAGATCAGCCTTCTCAAGCCAGTGCCGTGCAAGCTCGACCGCAGCCGTCGCCTCTCGCCGATAGGGACCGATGCCGATGAGGCCGAGGATCGTATAACCCGATGCCTGCATCAGCTTGTTGTGCTGGGCAACCAGCAAATTTTCGAGAACGGTCAGGCCGGAGAACAGCCGGATGTTCTGGAAGGTGCGCGCCACCTTGGCTTCTTTGGTGATGCGAAAGTCCGGCAGACGCTCCAGCAGGTACTGTTTGCCGTTACTCTGATTGAGCGTAATCATCCCCATCGTCGGCTTATAGAAGCCGGTGATGCAGTTGAAGACAGTGGTCTTGCCGGCGCCGTTCGGCCCGATCAGCGCGGTGATGTCGCCGCGCTTGGCTTCGAAGGAGAAGTCGTTGATGGCCATCAGGCCGCCGAACTTCATCGACAGGTGCTCGACCTTGAGCAGCGTATCGCTCGACATCGTGTTGGTCACGGGGCTCATCAACCATGGCCCTCCTTGGTAAAGCTTCCGGATATTGCCTTGCGCTCCTTGAGGAAGGCGGTCGGTTCACGCGAGCCGACGAAACCGCGCGGCTTGAACAGCATGACGACGACCATGGCGAGGCCGAAGAGCAGCATGCGGTAAAGTTCCGGCGTGAAGTCCGGCCCGAAGACCGCTTTCAGGAAGTCCATTTCGCGCAGCGCCTCGGTGCCGCCGACCATGACGATCGCAGCGATCGCGATGCCCGTCAGCGAACCCATGCCGCCGAGAACGACGATGGCGAGAACGACCGCCGATTCCAGGAAGATGAAGGATTCCGGCGAAACGAAGCCCTGGCGCGCTGCGAAGAACGAACCGGCGAAGCCGCCGAACATCGCTCCCGTCGCGAAGGCCGTGAGCTTGGTTGTCACCGTGTTAATGCCGAGCGAACGGCAGGCGATCTCGTCTTCGCGCAGCGCTTCCCAGGCACGCCCGATCGGCATGCGGCGCAGCCGGATGGTGACGTAGGCCGTCAGCATGCAAAGCGCCAGGATGAGATAGAAGAGGAAGATCTTATAATAGGCGGAGGACATCGGCAGCTGGAAGAGCTTGGCAAAGCCGCCGGCTGTCGCATCGAAGGGGATGCCGAAGAGCGTCGCCTTCGGAATGCTCGAGATACCGAACGTCCCCCTGGTCACATCGGTCCAGTTGATGAGGACGAGACGGATGATCTCGCCGAAGGCAAGCGTGACGATGGCGAGGTAGTCACCGCGCAGGCGCAGCACCGGAAAGCCGAGGATGACACCCCAGAGTGCGGCCAAGATGCCGGAAAGCGGCAGCAGCACCCAGAAGGACAGGCCGAAATAGCTCGACAGCAACGCGTAGGAATAGGCACCGACCGCGTAGAAGGCGACATAGCCGAGATCGAGCAGGCCGGCGAGACCGACGACGATGTTCAGCCCCCACGCGAGCATCACGTAGATCAGGATCTGGATGCCGAAATTGTCCACCCATTTCAGCGAACCCTGGGCACCGACGAGTGCCACGATGACGACAGGATAGAGCACCAGCGCGAGCAGCGCGATCTTCAGGAAATGGCGATGAAAAAAGCTCTTCTCGGTCGAAATGTCGAGATCGCCTTGCCGTGCCTTTCTGAGCTTGCGGCGGTCGATGTTCGGCTTGATGAATACGACCATGACGAAACGGCCGATCGCGGCGACGGCGACGAAGATCGCAAGCAATCCCCAGCGCTGGACGATGATCAGCTCGTTGTTGATGTTCTGGTCGGTCTTCAGACCAACATAGAGGACGAACATGCCGAGTGACAGGACGGCGGCGAAAAGGGCTTCGGTAAGGCCTTTGCGGACAAGTCCGGCATCGGGCTTGCCTGCAGAATTCTCGATGTTTGCCATGACGTTATACCTTCTCGACTTCCGGCCGCCCGAGGATACCTGTCGGCTTGAAGATCAGCACGAAAGCGAGGATGGCGAAGGTCGCCACATCCTTGTACGCGATGGTGAAATAGGCCGACCACAGCGATTCGATCAGACCGATCATCAGCCCGCCGAGAACGGCGCCCGGCAATGAGCCGATGCCGCCGAGAACGGCTGCGGTGAATGCCTTCACACCCGGCGTAAAGCCATCGGCGAACGAGGCAACGCCATAATACATTAGATACATCGTGCCGGCGACGGCAGCCAGTGCCGCACCCATGACGAAGGTGATCGAAATCGTCTGGTCGACATTGACGCCGAGCAGCGCCGCCATCTTGCGGTCCTGCTCGGTGGCGCGCTGGGCGCGGCCAAGGGCGGTACGATTGACGATATACCAGAAGGCCGCAAGCAGTACCGCTGTGATCACGATGATGATGATCTGCTTCAGCGACACCGAGATATTGCCGAACTGATAGACCGAGCTCACCATCGGCGGGATCGGCTTGTTGCGCGGTCCCTGCGTCACCTGGATGAAGTTGGACAGCACGATCGACATGCCGATCGCGGTGATCAACGGCGCCAGGCGGAATGAACCGCGCAGAGGACGGTATGCGACGCGCTCGATCGTCCAATTCCACAAACTCGTCATCAGCATCGCCACGACAAGCATCGCCAGCAGCAGAATTGCCACCGGAAGACCTGCGAAGATGGATGTGAGGACGAGGAAGACGATAAGAGCGGCGAAACCACCGAGCATGAAAATGTCGCCATGGGCGAAGTTGATCATGCCGATAATGCCATAAACCATCGTATAGCCGATAGCCACAAGGCCATAGATGGATCCGAGCGTCAGCCCGTTGAAGAGCTGCTGGACGAAATACTCCATATGTCGTTTTCCCCTGGATGCGAGCCGAATATGCTGCATCTCTTTTTGGTTCTTCGGTCGCCCGTTTCAGGCAACCTCATGACCGCATGCATAGCGGTTTCGTTGCAAATGTGAAGACAAAAAGGATTTACTCCGGCAGATTCTTGTTCGAACAGGGCTAAATGGCGCATTTTGCACCAAAATCCACAGAAAATCGGCGAAGCCCGTCCTGTTTTTAGCCAAAAACTGGCGTCGAATTAACCATCCGGCGATTTCGCCTTCAATTTCACGAACCTCTTGCGGCGTAACCTATTCCACAGAATTGGAAGATGGAGCAAATTCAGACCCGTAGCGCGGCGCTTTGGCGAATCCCATTCCAGCGAATGACTGCCATCTTCGTCTGACAAGACCGAAAGCTTATGGTAGCATCGCAGACTGCGTTATTGGGGTGCGGAGCGCGGGGCGAAACACCATATAAGATTGACTATGGTGGCAGGGATGGTTTGCGGACGAGCGACAACGGGGTGCTCGCCGCGCGGCGAACGGCAAAGGACAATGCTGAGGACATTCGAAAAGGCGGCGCTCGAAGCCGGCAGGGCCATCATAACGGTCTTGCGCGAAGGCTTTCCCGTCGCCATGAAGGCGGACGCAAGTCCGGTCACGGTCGCCGACGAGGAGGCCGAACGGATCATCCTTGCGCATCTTGCCCGAGACTATCCCGAAATACCGGTCGTGGCGGAAGAGTCGGTCGCGGCCGGCAGGGTGCCCGACATCAGCGGTCGGGGCTTCTTCCTGGTCGACCCTCTTGACGGCACGCGTGAATTCGTCGACGGGCGGCAGGAATTCACCGTCAACATCGCTTATATCGAAAACGGCGCTCCGGTGGCCGGGATCGTCTACGCGCCGGCGCTCGGGCTTGCCTTCTCGGGAGAACGCGGCCACGCCGAAAGGCTCGTGGTTACGGAGGATTTCATCGTCGGCGCACGCAGTGCAATCACCGTGCGCGAACAGCCGGCCGACAGGCTGGCGCTCGCGAGCCTTCGCCACAACAGCCCGGAGACCGGAACCTTCCTCGCCGACCATGCGATTTCCAAGTGCACCAACATCGGCTCGTCACTGAAATTCTGCCTGCTGGCCGAAGGCAAGGCCGACGTCTATCCCCGTTTCACCCGCACGATGGAATGGGACACGGCGGCCGGCGACGCAGTGCTTCGCGCCGCCGGCGGTTCGACCGTGACGCTCGACGGAGCGCCACTGACCTACGGCAAGACCGGAACCGCGGCTGATTTCGATTTCGCCAACCCGAACTTCATTTCCTGGGGCGGCAGGAAACGCGTCCTGGAACCCGCCTGACCGCCCGCGAGAATCGCTGAAAGCCGCGGGCGTGCTTCTTCATCCGTCGCCCTCCCCCACATGCCGACTATCTCAGCTCCGCCGGTCATCAACTGATTCGCATGGCCGGGTGACAGACCTGATTCTGCGCGTTAGCCCCGTGCCCCCACACCTTCTGCCTGCAAAAGCTCGTCGATCCCGCCTTGGTTTTGTCACATTTTGGCACTGTTAGATAACAAGCCGACCGTTCTCGCGAAAAAATTTCGCCCCGGTTTCTGTTAAGAAATGGCGCTTGCGGGCAATGCGGTACGTGCCGTAAAGGCACGTCCTAAGCACCCCGGAAGCCCCCGCCAAGAGCCTAAAAACCTTGACGAAATTCCAATTCTTAACGAAATATCATGAGTTTGCCTCAACTTAACGCAAGTGCGAAAGATTTGTTGCGATGCGATATTTCTCTGGACACCATTACACAATTGTCGCATTTTTCCGTTTTAGTAGGGTTACCAACACCTGAGTGCAGCCCTGGTGACAGGGTAAACCATTGATCGCCTATTGCCGCCGCGCCCCTCGAAGACAACAGAGTACGATCCTTGAGCATCACGGAACTAAACAACACCATTTCGACAGAGTCCTTCCGGCCGAGCCGCCGCCAGCAGCCGAGCCTGAAGATCCAGACCCCTGTAATCCACAGCGATGCGCCGCAGGCGCCGTGGGTGGATCTCGCCCTGAAGCGGGCGTTCGACATTGTTTCGTCGTTGAGCGCCCTCCTCGTCCTCGCGCCCTTACTTCTTCTCGTCGCCCTCTTGATCAAGCTGGACAGCCCCGGACCGGTGCTGTTCAAGCAGACTCGTTGGGGTAGGAACTGCAAGGCCATCAAAGTCTACAAGTTCCGCTCCATGCGCACCGATCTCTGCGATGTCTCGGGCGTTGCTCAGACGGTGAAGAACGACCCGCGCGTCACCCGTATCGGCGCCATTCTGCGCCGCACGAATATCGACGAGTTGCCGCAGCTGTTGAACGTGCTGTTGGGCGACATGTCGGTTGTCGGTCCGCGCTGCCACGCGATCGGCATGCGCGCTGGCGGCATGCTCTATGAAGAGCTTGTGCCGGAATACCACCAGCGCCATGCGATGCGTCCGGGCATGACCGGTCTCGCCCAGATGCGCGGCCTGCGTGGCCCGACCGATCGTCCGGCCAAGGCGCGCGCCCGCATTGCCAGCGATCTCTATTACGTCGAGAATTTCTCGATCTGGATGGATATGCGCATCATCGTCGGAACCGTCGCATCGGAACTGGCCGGCGGAAAAGGCTTCTAAGCTTTTTGTAAGAACGGGCCGGCTGCTCGGAGCAGCCGGTACCGGAAGCTCGGGCGACTGCCCGTATGCGGTTGAGCGAATCACGCCTGCCATCGCATTCCTCAGATACCCCGCGATCATATGCAACGAGAGATCGAGAATCGCCTCTCGTTACGGCTCTTGCCGTCAGCCGACCCAGCGCCGCTTCTCTGAGGCGCTGCCGCACTTTGGATAAGTTCAGGCATCCCCGTTGCCTACTTCCCTGCCGGCATGGGGCCACTGCCTAACAAGGCGAAAATGTATTGTTTCAGGTCAGCGCCATGCAATGCGAAGGCGACGGTATTTCTCACCGCATCCTCGAAGAGCGCGTCGATTTCCTGATTGACCGCCCTCCTCGCAAACGCCCCTTCCACACAGAAGATCGCCGAGATCGTCCGTTCCATCGCCGTCACCGGTCTGCAGCAATAAAAGAGGTCGGAGGCCTGGTAACGCTGACGAGGCTTGGCTGCCGATTGCTGATCAACGTTTTCAATACCGGCGACGAGAAGCGCACGCCGGAGTGTCGACGAAGACCGATTGGCTGCGTAAGCAAGGACAGGAGGCATCAAATCGTACGAATGGGGCCGATACGGGGGGATCGGCGACGAAGTCTTGCGAGCAGACGCCCATTCATCGGCCACTCCGGGCGTCTAAATTTGTTATCAAAGTCTTACGTTGGGCTTAGGCAATTTTTAAATGTGGCAGGCTAGAGTGGCGCTCGTGGTCTTGCGTTGTGTAGAGAGTCCAATGACCGAAATGATACGTCCCCGAGTAAAATATGTCATCGGCCCCGATGGCAGCCCCCTGACCATCGCGGACCTTCCGCCGCCCAATACGCGGCGCTGGGTGATCCGCCGGAAGGCAGAGGTTGTCGCGGCTGTTCGCGGTGGCCTGTTGAGCTTGGAAGAGGCCTGCGAGCGTTACACGCTCACGGTCGAAGAGTTCCTGTCCTGGCAGTCGTCGATCAACAGCCATGGCCTCGCCGGCCTGCGCACCACGCGCATTCAGCAGTATCGCCACTGATCGCACGCCAGAATCGACGATTTATTTCGGGCCGGACGCATCTCCCGTTAGGGAGTGCAGAAGGCCCGAAATCATTGACGAGGCCGCGTAGCACCACAGGCCAGGCTGAGTGAATGCATTCGCCAACCCCGTCGCCTTCGCCGCCGCAATGACGATCGCGACCAGCAGCACGTCCATCATAGACCACTTGGACAGATGCGGCACGACGCGACGATAAAATAGACTGCCGGCCCCGCCGCCGGCACCTGTCGCCTCCGCAGCGATCCCAACCATCTTCAGAATCGGAAGCACGATCGACACCAGTGCGACGATCGCCGCCAGCAGCCCATCCCCGCCCTGCCAGAGCGAGGAGACGATTTCGACCAGCGACGGGGTCTGATCGAAGAAATACAAAGTCTCGAATCGGACCAGCGGCAAGATGAGGCCGAGCGCCAGGAGGAACGGCGCCGCCACGAGCAGTACCGGGCGGATCATCGAAAACGCCCTCATTCGCGCGAACCTTGCACCGATCCGATCCTTTTCATGAACACTCTGTCTCCTCGAGGAATTGCCTCGCGGGCTTGGCATGATCTCGGCGCCATGTCACCGTCGCCGGCGACAATATCCCCATCCCTCTGCGAGGAAAGACAATGGACATTCGAAACGAGGAAGGCCCTTCCGGCGGCCGTTATGCGACCGAGGTGGAAGGGCATGGGGCGGAGATGACCTATTCGCGCACCTCGCCGACACTCGTCATCATCGATCACACCGCCGTTCCCGATGCCCTGCGCGGCAAGGGCGTCGGTCAGGCACTGGCGATGCATGCGGTGGAGGCCGCTCGCACCGGCGGCTGGAAGATCATTCCGCTCTGCCCCTTTTTCAAGGCGCAGGCGCAGCGCCACCCGGAGTGGCACGACGTCGTGAACTGATTCCCGTGGCTTAGCCGCCCGGCTGCGATTTCCAAAGCGCCGCGCGTCTTTTCAGGCGCGCAAAGAGTGCTGCAACACTTCCGCGTGTGCCTTCGAAAAGCGATTTGGATTCTTTTCGTCCCGGTGCGCCAAGCGGGCGATATGGAGACGGAAAACGGCAAACACCAAAAGCCATGTATGACGGACCAGCGCGCCCATCATACATGGCTTCTCTGTGGCGATCCCCGGGGCGCCGAAGCCGGCGCCCTTCGTTTTCACTTACGCCCGTGCTCGAGCGCCGCTGTCACGTTCTTCCAGCGCCGACGCCCTTGCATATTCCGCCTGCATCTCCTCAAGCGCCAATTCCAGCGCCTCTTCCTGCATCTTCAGTTCCTTGACTGAAACCTGCAGGTTGTCGGCCCGCTGACGCGCAGCCTTGGCGAAGGTCGGATAAGCAAAGTGATTCGGGTCGGATATACCGGACTTCTTTTCCTCGACGACGATCTGGCTCTCCAGATCCTTCGTCATCCGTTCGAATTCGGACATCATCATCTGCAATTGCTGCAATTGACGTCGTTTTTCGTTCACCTGAAACTCTTTCAGGCGAACGAGACTTTCTCGCGACTTCATACGCATTACTCCCGTGATGCGAGACCCCGGCTCAACTTGAAACCGCCCTGCGCGCCGCTTTGACACGGTTTGCTAAAAAATTTCCTGCGATATTAACAAAAACCTACCGCTGGTAACCTTTCGTTTACGGGCATCGTTAATGATAGGCCCGATGATTTAAGGGTCGGTAAATGCCGCGGCATGAAGTTCGACCCTTTTCATTGGCGAGTCGGATGAATCACTTAGCGCTGTTTCCTAATGTTAAAATTGAGGAAAGCCTTTTTGAGATTCCTATTGGAAAACAGAGAAATGGAAAAATTATTTAATAAATTCGATACTCCTTGCCAGAGTGAATCAGAATTTGTTAACCATTTCGTGGCAGCTTCCAAATCACGTAGCTTGTTCGGTAGCGTGTAGGGGGCCAGACCACCTTTCGGCGGCGGTAAAGGGGATAATTATGCGGGTACTTCTCATCGAGGACGACAGCGCTACGGCGCAGAGCATCGAATTGATGCTGAAATCAGAGAGTTTTAATGTTTATACCACCGATCTCGGTGAAGAAGGCGTCGATCTGGGCAAGCTGTATGATTACGATATCATCCTTCTCGATCTGAACCTGCCCGACATGTCCGGATATGAAGTGCTCCGCACTCTCCGGCTGTCAAAGGTCAAGACACCGATCCTCATTCTGTCGGGCATGGCCGGTATCGAAGACAAGGTTCGCGGCCTCGGCTTCGGCGCCGACGACTACATGACCAAGCCGTTCCACAAGGACGAGCTCGTCGCCCGCATCCACGCCATCGTCCGCCGCTCCAAGGGCCATGCCCAGTCAGTGATCATGACCGGCGAACTGATCGTCAATCTCGATGCCAAGACCGTGGAAGTCGGCGGCCAGCGCGTCCATCTGACGGGCAAGGAATACCAGATGCTGGAGCTGCTTTCGCTCCGCAAGGGCACCACGCTCACCAAGGAAATGTTCCTCAACCACCTTTACGGCGGCATGGACGAGCCGGAACTGAAGATCATCGACGTCTTCATCTGCAAGTTGCGCAAGAAACTCGCGAACGCCGCCGGCGGCGCCAACTATATCGAGACCGTCTGGGGCCGTGGTTACGTTCTTCGCGAGCCGGATGGCACCGAATATGCGGAAACCGCCTGAGCTTCCAATCTTCCGATCCCCCTTATCGGATGACGAAATCCCGCCCCTCCGGCGGGATTTTTCGTCTTTGGCTGGCAATGAGTGAGATGGCCTGAGGCCCTGGTCGACCTGAAGTCCTTCATCTCGGTAAGGAAAGGAGAAGGAGAGCCACTGCACCAACCGGGCGTCCGCCCTCTTTTGGCGGAACGCTCTGGGAATGGATGATGTCGGCGGAATGCGCCTGCCGTCAGGCAGCGATCGCGCGGTTTCCAAAAACGGCGGTCAGGATCTTGCGATCGAAGGGTTTCAGCAGGAAATCGGTGGCGCCGGCCCGTTTGCCCGCCATCAGTTTCTTCAGATCCGCTTCGATGACGCAATAATAGATTTTGACGTCCTTGCCCCCGTCCATGGCGCGGATGGCGGCAATGAGGTCGAGGGCGCCATCCATGCCGGAATCGACGATCAGATATTCCGGCAATTCCGCCTGGCAGCGCTGCAGCGCCTCGCTGGCATTGGAAGCCTCGCTGACGAGAAAGTCGAGTTCGGAGAGAATGCGCTTGCCGACCTTGCGGACGATGTCCGAATTATCGGTGATCATGAACCTTTGCATGACTGCTCCTTTGCCCCCGCATTCGTCGCAACAAGAGGCCTCTTACAACCCTGGAGGATAGGTCCATCAGGCTAAGGAATCGTTACCGGACGGGCACCCGGACCCGTCCGAGCTCCGATATCAAGCAGCAGCGACCACCGCCGTAAACACCAATTCTTCGGCGCTGGCGCTATGATCGAGCGTCATTCCGCACTCTTCAGCCAATAGCACGGCGTAATAGGGCTGTATCGAATGGGCATCGATTGCCTCCTCGATCGTGCCGGTCGATATTTCAACGAATTTCGGCGGCAAGCGCATCATCTTGCCCTTGGCCGTGAGCGTGAACTTGGCGTCGAATTCGGGATTTTCGAGCGTCACTTCGAGCACGCCGCCGCGTGGAATGGAGGAATAGGCGACGAGGAAGAGATTAAGCAGCAGCTTGACCCGGTTCTTGGCAACGATGGCGCGCGGCCCGTTCCAGATCACCTCGGTTTTCTTCTCCGCCAGCGCAAAATCCTTGGCGGCCCGCTCGGCCTCGCCGGTGTCGATCGAGGCGCCAACGGAACCGGACGCGCCGAAGGCCAGACGCGCGAATTTCAGCCGGACGGAAGCATTGAGCGCACTGGTGCGGATCAGGTCCATCGCATCGGAATCGGCGCCGCCCTCATCGAGAAGTTCCAGACCGTTGTTGATCGCGCCGACGGGCGAGATGACGTCGTGGCAAACGCGACTGCAGAGGAGCGCGGCCAGATCCGGGCCGGACAGGGTAAGGTTCGGGTTCTTGGACATCATCGTCTCCTGAGGGGCGGCAATCTCATCGCGCCCGGTAATATGCGTCATCTAAATTGCGCGAAGTTTGCGATCGTATTCGGTGCCATAATGACACCATATTTGGTAAACCGATTGTTAAGATCATCGGCGCAAAATGCAGCAATTGACGCGAGCGGTTGTCCGCTCCCGACCAACGACGAACGGATGACACCATGCGCCCTCGATTTCCGCACCGATTCATCGGCTTCTGCAGGTTGCTCTCGGCCCTCGTCTTCTCCTCGATGATGGTTGCCGGGCCGGCTGCCGCTCAGAACAACAACGGTCAGTATACGATGCAGGAAATCATCGATACCGGCCACTCCTTCTTCGGCTCCGCCAGCGGCGGTCTTGCCAAGGTGGTGGAAAGCGCCTTCCAGAAATACGGCCTGCCGAACGGTTATATTCTCGGACAGGAAGGCGGCGGCGCCTTCATCGCCGGCCTCACCTATGGCGAAGGCCAGCTGAACACCAAGAATGCCGGCGAGCATCCGCTCTACTGGCAAGGTCCCTCCCTCGGCATCGATTACGGCGGACAGGGCTCGCGCGTCATGATGCTCGTCTACGATCTGCCCTCCATCGATGGCATCTATGCCCGCTTCGGCGGCGTCAGCGGCTCGGCCTATGTGATTGCGGGCTTCGGCATGACGGTGCTGAAGAACAACGACGTGCTGGTCGTGCCGATCCGCACCGGCGTCGGCGCCCGACTCGGCGTCAATGTCGGCTACCTCAAGATCACCCAGGCGCCGACCTGGAACCCCTTCTGAGGCCGCAGGACCGCTGGAAACTGCCGCCACCCGCATCGGCGGCCTTGCCCCGATGCGCCATGCGTGCTTAATCATCACGGATGACCCGGAATAGGACGCCGAAAGCGTAATCGGTTTTCGGATGTGAAGTTCCGGCCAACGGAGAACGGGATCCAGACCTTAGGCCGACTGGGCTGAAATCCTGTTCTAGTATCAACGTCGAATCGATGGCCCCGCCGTGATCGAATACGCTCTCTTGTTCGGACTGGGCTTCCTGACTGCGGCCTTCCTCGTCTTTCTGATTTCGCCGGCCGTACACCGCCGCATCGTCTGGTATACCGAAAATCGGCTGAAGGCGACGATGCCGTTGAGCCCGCAAGAGGTCCGCGCCCAGAAAGATATGGTGCGCGCCCTTTATGCCGCCGAAAACGCCCGCACCACCCAGGAACTTCTGCGTGAACGCGAAAAGTCCCTCTCGCTTCAGCTGCGGCACGATGCTCTCGCCGTCGATGCCGGCAGGCTTGCCGCCGATGTCAGTGAGTTGCAGGCCCAGATCGGCGAGATGCATGTCGAGGCGGCCGAGCAGCGCTCGCACCTGCGCAAGGACGAGAACTATATCAGCCAGTTGAAGACCAATCTGCATATCGCCGAGCAATCCGCTGCCAACAAGGAGAGCGAACTGGCGGCGATGCGGACGCGGCTGAGCAAGCTCAGCGAACAAACCGACGGGCTGAGGATTGATCTGGCCGCGCGTGAAACAGAGGCGGAAAGCCTGAAATCTCGCGCCAACGCGCTGCGCGACGAACGCGACACGCTGCGCCAGGACGTCACCCTGCTGCAGAAGCGAGCCAAGGATGCCGAGCAGAAACTGACGCAGCAGCAGCATATGGTGATCCGCCTGGAAGACAGGGCCTCGCGTGAGAGCGCATCAGCCGCCGAGAAAGAAACCCTGCTCGCCCGCCGTCAGCAGGAAATCGTCAAGCTGAAGGAGCAGTTGAAAGCCGCCAATGCCGAGATCCGCAGGATCAACCGGGTGCTGCGCGACGCCGGCCTGGCCAAATTGGCGGCGGACCTGCCGGCGGAACTGACAGCCGAAGACACAGCCGCGTCCATGTTCGATACAGCCGCGGTGACGGCTGAGATGGGCGAGGATGTCCGCAAGCGCAGCGCCGCCCTTGCCGAGCGCCTGCAGAAGGCAAAGTCCGTCGCTGGACGTGATGGCGCGATCCGCGAGGAGATCGCCTCGATCGCCGCCAACATGGTAGCGCTGACCGCACTCAACGAAGGCCCTTCCTCGCCGATCCGCACGCTGCTGGCGGATGCCGGGACCAAGAACCCGAACGACCGCGTCAGCCTTGCCGACAGGGCGGCCGCCATCATCGCCAATCCGGTGCGTTAAAGCATGTCGCGCAAAAGTGTGCAGCGGTTTTGCGATAACGACATGCGAGAAGATCGCGACGTACTTTAGGGGTCAGATGCGTCCCATGGCCGAGGCCATGGAAAACAACGCGATCCCCGTTGCCGTCGCCGCATTGAGGCTATCGAGCTCGTCCGATTGCGGGATGCGCGCGCTCTGAAAGCGGGCCAGCAGCGCCGCCGGCAAGCCCTCGCCCTCCGTGCCGACGACGAGCGCCATGCGTGCCGCAGCCGGAATGGCGCGAATGTCCGTTTTCCCACGCGGTGAAAGCGTCCAGATGGCAAAACCCCGTTCGGCGAGTGCAAGGAGCAGGTCCAGTGCCTTGCCGCCCCGCCGGTGTGGAACGCTCAGCACCGACCCGACCGAAACACGCAGCGCTTTGCGATAAAGAGGATCACAGGAGGTTTCGTCGAGCAGCACGGCATCTGCCCGGAAGGCGGCGGCGTTGCGGAACATCGAGCCGGCATTGTCGTGATTGGAAATGCCGCAGCCGACGAGGACCAGCGCCCGTTCCGGCAGGGCGTCCAGAAGCGCTGCCTCGTCACGCTCCTCCCGCCGGCCAAGCGCGAGAACGCCGCGATGCAGGTGGAAACCGACAATGCCGGCAAGCGCGTCGGCCTCGGCGACATAGACCGGCACGTCGGCGGGAAACCGGTCCAGGATCGGCAGGATGCCCTCGACGCGATTGCGCAGCAGCAGGATCTTTTCCGCGCGAAAACCGCGGCCTTGCGCATGCGCCTCGGCGAGCATTCTAAGCACGACGGTACCCTCGGCGATGAAGCGGTTTTCCCGTCCGGTCAGATCGCGCTCGCGGATGTCGCGGAATTCCGCGACGCGCGGATCGTCGGCATTCGCGATGTCGATCGGGGGAGCGGCCATGCCGGCCTCAATTGCCCGTAATGATGACGTCGGCGACGGTACGACCGGTCCTAAGGTCGAACACCAGCGCCTTGTTCCGGCCTTCGACCGTCTCGCCGTAAAACAGGATCTGCCCCGCCGAAAACGAGGTCGACTGCACCTTGAAACCCAGCGGCAGGGAAACGGTCGCCGCGAGCGGCGCCTCCGAGGGCACACCAGAGGCGGCGGTAGCGGCAGCCGTGTCCTTCGGCTCGCGCATCGTCTTGTAGACAACTGCACCGAAGACCGCCATAAGGCTGACGAACATGATGGCGCCGGAAACGATCTGCAGGCGGACCATCTTGCGCCGGACACTTTCCATCGCCGGATCAAGGGGCTTCTCTTCCTGGTCGTCTGGCTCGATTGCAGTCATCTGTGCGTCCCGTTCTAAAAATACGTCGGAGAAGAAGCGTCTTGAGCGACCCCTTTAAACAAGCAGTTGGCATTAGAAAAGTCCTGACCGCCGATGAAACCGCGGAAGGCCGGCTCGACGCCTGGCTGACGGCGCAGGTCGGCGAGGATTTTTCCCGCAGCCGCATCAAGGCGCTGATCAAGGACGGCCAGGTTTCGATGCGCGGCCAACCCGTCACCGATCCGCAGCGCAAGGTGCGCGTCGGCGACAGTTTCGAGATCACGCTGCCCGAGCCGGAAGACCCGACGCCCCGGGGCGAGGATATTCCGCTCGATATCCTCTATGAGGACGATGACGTCGTCGTCATATCGAAACCGGCCGGCCTGGTCGTCCACCCCGGCCCCGGTAACTGGACGGGAACGCTGGTCAACGCGCTGATCCATCATTGCGGCGATACGCTCTCCGGTATCGGCGGCGTGCGGCGCCCCGGCATCGTCCACCGTCTCGACAAGGACACGACAGGCGTCATGGTCGTCGCCAAGAATGACATTGCCCATCGCCATCTCTCGCTCCAGTTTGCCGATCATGGCCGCACCATGCCGCTCGAGAGGGCCTATCAGGCAATCGTCTGGGGGCGGCCCCGGTCACTGACAGGCACGGTCGACGCGCCGCTCGGCCGCGCCACCGGCGATCGCACCCGGCGCGCCGTCAAGCGCCCCGACAGCCATGACGCCGACGAGGCGATCACCCATTACGAGGTGATCGAGCGCTTTCATGAAACCCCGGACGCGACGGCGCTCGCCTCGCTGGTCGAGTGCCGCCTCGAAACCGGCCGCACCCATCAGATCCGTGTGCACATGGCTCATATCGGCCACCCGCTGCTCGGCGACACGATCTACGGAGCCGGCTTCAGGACCAAGGCCAATCTGCTGCCCGAAGAGATCCGCAAGGTGGTAAACGGGTTCGACCGCCAGGCGCTGCATGCCTTCATGCTGCAATTCGAGCATCCGCGCACCGGCGAACTCCTGCATTTCGAGGTACCGCTGCCCGAGGATATGGCGGAACTTGTCGAGGCATTGCGGAGTTAGAAGGGACTGCGGAATTCCGCCTCCCCCGTCTCACACGTGCGTGAGCGGCGCCTTGAACCGCCGTTTCGCCATACTTATCTGTATATAGACTTAGTGCGGGCTTGGGTAGAAAGCCGCACGTCCCGGTTTGCCTTTTCGACGCGGGGACGCGTTTTCATCGGGAACCGGAATTCACTTTAGGAGGGTGCACTATGGCCCGAAATACCTTGCCGTCCATTACCGCCGGCGAAGCCGGCCTCAATCGTTATCTCGACGAGATCCGCAAATTCCCGATGCTCGAACCGCAGCAGGAATATATGCTGGCCAAGCGTTATGCCGAGCACGGCGACCGCGACGCCGCCCACAAGCTCGTCACCAGCCATCTGCGCCTCGTTGCGAAGATCGCTATGGGCTATCGCGGCTACGGGCTGCCAATCGGCGAGGTCGTCTCCGAAGGCAATGTCGGCCTGATGCAGGCGGTCAAGAAATTCGATCCGGAGCGCGGCTTCCGCCTCGCGACCTATGCCATGTGGTGGATCAAGGCCTCGATACAGGAATATATCCTGCGGTCGTGGTCGCTGGTGAAGATGGGCACGACCGCAAACCAGAAGCGCCTGTTCTTCAACCTGCGCCGGCTGAAGGGCCGCATTCAGGCGATCGACGACGGCGACTTGAAGCCGGAGCACGTATCGGAAATCGCCACCAAGCTGAACGTCTCGGAGGAGGAGGTCATTTCGATGAACCGCCGTCTCTCCGGTGACGCCTCGCTGAACGCGCCGATCAAGGCGGCCGAAGGCGACAGCGGCCAATGGCAGGACTGGCTTGTAGACGATCACGACAGCCAGGAAGACGTGCTGATCGAGCAGGACGAGCTCGAAACCCGCCGACGTATGCTGAGCAAAGCGATGAGCGTGCTGAACGAACGCGAGCGCCGCATCTTCGAGGCCCGCCGCCTTGCCGAGGAGCCGGTGACGCTGGAAGACCTGTCAGCCGAATTCGACATCAGCCGCGAACGGGTCCGCCAGATCGAGGTTCGCGCCTTCGAGAAGGTGCAGGACGCTGTCCGGAAGGAAGCTCTGGAACGCGCCAAAGCCGTCCGCGTCGTCGAAGCCACAGCCTGAAAAGGCTGAAGTCTGGAATTGGCAACGCTACCTCCCCGGTGCGGGAGGTGGCGTTTTCGTTTGGGTTGTGCGACCGGCTGGATAGTAATTGGCCCCTCACCCTAACTCTGTCCCCGTAAAAACGGGTAGAGGGGACATGCCCTGCGAGAGGTCAGCGAGGAACGGGGAGATGGCGGCTATCCCCTTCGCCCCGTTTACGGGGGTCCGAAGGACGGGTCGAGACCCGTGGCTCGACCTCGGTCGGATGCCGGCAGGCGGATGAGGGACGTGAGCGGCAGAGCCGTGAATGCGCTGAGCGCAAGCGAAGGGCAAGGAACTCCCTTGCCCTTGACCACCTCACTGGCTCGTCGAGACATCCCCGAGCGCGGTCCATTCCTTGATGGCGGTATTGAAGGCATCCGCTCCCGTGCCGCCCTTGTCCACCGTCAGCAGCGCGCGGCGGCCGTTGCGGTAGGTGATCGGGATATCGATCCAGTTGCGGGTCGACATCAGGTCGAGATTGGCCTTGCGCGCATCGGGGTAATCGTTGAGCGCGATCATGTGGAAATCGTCAGTGATCTTGGCGGGAACCGCAATCAGCGCGTCGCCGCGATCCTGTTCCGTGCGCTTCATCGAGATGCGCTGGACGCTGTCGATACTGCCGCCTTCAAAATTGGGCGGCACGGAGAAGACGATCTCGACAAGATGGCTTGCCGGCAGCGACGGATCGGAGTTGCGCTTGAAGGTGACGAGCGCCGAGAGATTGCGCTCGGGCACGGTTATATTGCCCTGGACTGTCGCCTCCTGCCGGCCACCCTGGCCGGCCTCGTGCTGTACACTCCAGACGACCGTTCCCTCGATCGCCGTCGGTGAGCTCTGGCCGATACGCTCCTCGTAGAGGAACATCTTTTCCGACGACCCAACCGGGGCGGCCTGCTGCGGTGATACCGCAGGACCGTTCGGCGTCAGCGTTTCCGGCCGGGCCGTACCACCTTGGGCGCTAGCAGCCGGCGTATCCGCAGCCGCGACATTCTGCTCGGCCACCGATTTCCCCTCGGCGGTCGGCGTTCCCGGCACAGCCGCCGGGCCGCTGTCGACTTCGCTTCCATCGGAAAGCAGTCGCTGGGTGAATTTGGAATTGGTCGCCGCACCGTCACTGTTCAATGACGCCACTTGCTGGTTCGGCTCGGCCGGTGCCGGCGGCGTATTCTGCGCTTCCGGGGTAGCTGGCTCGGCTGGCGTCGGCGTGCTCGTCTGAGCAGGCGTCTCGGGTTCCGCCGGCGTCGTTGCCGCCTCGTTCCTGGTGGACTGCGATGGTGCCGAGCTGACAAGCCCATCGACCATCGCCACCAGCGCCTCTCTGTTCGTCCAGCCGGCATAGACGCCGCCGATCAGGATAAGCGCGAAGATCAGGGTGATCACGGTGCCGATGCCGAAGCGGCGCCGCTTCGGCTCCATGCGGAAATTCTTGCCCTGCAGTTTGGCGGCGACGATCTGATCGATATCCATCGCCGGATTGGCGTCGTCATCGTCGGCGGCGACCGAGCCGGGCCGGTCATAGCCACGCAGTGCCTTGGCTTCGCGCCATCCCTCGTTCGGCGCGCCGGCAGCGGGCGCGGCCTTGCCGTCATGCACTTCAGCAAAGATATCGACATCGTCGAAATGCGAGGAAACCGGTGTCTTCTTGTTGCTGCCGGCCTCGATCGGCGGCAGATCGTCGAAGGCGGCCGTTTCCCAGGAAAAACTTTCCTTGGCAGCCGGCATGACGGCCGCGGGTGCTATCTTCTCGAGGCTCGATATCACCTCTTCGAAGGCGCGCGCCGAAGTGTCGGCGGCGGCCGGAGCGGTTTCCGAATATTGCCGGAGCTCCTCTTCCGCCCATTCGGTCTCAGCATCCTTCGGCGCCGGAGCCAGTGTTTCGGCAGCGGGTTCGGTCCAGACGGGGTCGAAATGCGCCGCCGCATCCGCCTGCAGCGGCTCCTCGCGGCTATGTTCGACGAATTCCTGGGCACGATCGAAATCGGCAACCGGCTCGACCAGCCGATTGGATGCATGCTCTAGGCCGCGTGTGACCGGCTGAAACGATTCGATGGGCTCGTAAGCCGCCTCGGCCTTCGGCTCATGGCTTTCAACAGTTGCCGGTTCGGCCGCGACCTCTTCGGCTTCCGCGGGATGCTGTTCATCGGCACGATCGTCGTCGGCTTGCTCGTAGCCATGCCCGGCAGGCGGCGGTTCGAAGCTGTCATGGTCAGAAGCCACCTCTTCGCCAGCGACCTCACGCGCTTTGCCGGCATGCCATTCCTCGGCCGGCGCCTCCTCCTCATGGGAGGGATGCCAGTATGACTGAGCGGGCACATCCGTCTCAGTGGAAACAGGTCTTTCGACGAACTCGGGCTCTGCAGGCTGAGGTTCCGCAGGCTCGGCTTCCGCGGGCTGCAGCTCCTCGACCACCCCTTCTTCCGGAGCTTGCTCGTGTGCACCGGCTTCTGCGGGCTCTGTTTGCTCGCCGGTCTCTGCCGCCGACGGCTCTGCATCGGCTTCCTCGGCCGGCTCGTCGACGGTCGGCTCTGACACAGGCGCCGGTTCGCTTTCGCCGTGAGCCGCGTATTCCTCAACGGGCTCTGGCACAGCGACGGCGTCAGCCGCCTCATCGAGTGACAGCGCCTCGGAGTGTTCACCCTCCACTTCGCGGATGGCGGCCTCCAGCTTTTCGAGCTGGCGTTGCAGCATGGCTTCCGGCGGACGCGGCTTCATGTTCTCGAGCTGCCGCTGCACTGCGCCGCGAGCACGTTCGTAGACCTTTACCCGCATCTCGGGGGTATTTTCGGCCAGGCCGTCGACGGCCCGCCGAATAACTGCAATAAAATCCGCCATCAGTACTTTCTCAAGAAGTCCGGTACTCTCCCGAACCTATCCTCCGCAGTGACCGGTGACCTTAATCCTCAAACGGATCGGTCACAAGTATCGTGTCGTCCCGCTCCGGGCTGGTGGACAGGAGCGCGACAGGCGCCCCGATCAGCTCTTCGACCTGGCGAACATATTTGATCGCCTGTGCCGGAAGATCTGCCCAACTGCGGGCGCCGACGGTCGATTCCTTCCAGCCCTCCAGCGTGATATAGATCGGTTCGACTCTAGCTTGCGCTCCCTGGCTTGCGGGAAGATGATCAATCTGTTCGCCGTCGAGCATATAGCCGACGCAGATCTTCAGTTCCTCGAGGCCGTCGAGCACGTCGAGCTTGGTGAGCGCGATGCCGGTGATGCCGTTGGTGGCGACCGACTGGCGCACCAGCGCAGCGTCGAACCAGCCGCAGCGGCGCTTGCGCCCGGTCACGGTACCGAACTCATGCCCCTTTTCGCCGAGGAATTGGCCGATTTCGTCGGTGAGCTCGGTCGGGAACGGGCCCTCGCCGACACGTGTCGTATAGGCCTTCGTGATGCCGAGAATATAGCCGAGCGAGCCCGGCCCCATGCCGGAACCGGCCGCGGCCTGGCCGGCCACCGTGTTCGAGGAGGTCACAAAAGGATAGGTGCCGTGATCGATGTCGAGCAGGCTGCCCTGCGCGCCTTCGAAGAGGATGCGGGCACCCTTGCGGCGCTCCTTGTCGAGAAAAAGCCAGACGGTATCGCGGAACGGCAGCACACGGTCGGCGATGGAGGTGAGCTCCTCCATGATCGCCTCGTGGCTGACTTCGGCAACGCCGAGGCCGCGACGAAGTGCGTTGTGATGCGTGAGGATACGGTCGACCTTGCCGGAAAGGCTGTCGAGATCGGCAAGATCCATGACGCGGATGGCGCGGCGGCCGACCTTGTCTTCATAGGCCGGGCCAATGCCGCGGCGCGTCGTTCCGATCTTAGTGCCGCTGTTGGAGGCCGCATCTTCGCGCATCGCGTCGAGTTCGCGGTGCAGCGACAGGATGAGCGTCGCGTTGTCGGCGATGCGCAGATTGTCAGGCGTCACGCTCACACCCTGGGCCTCCAGTCGACCAATCTCGGCGATCAGCGCATGCGGGTCGACGACGACGCCGTTGCCGATAACCGCCATCTTGCCCGGACGCACGACGCCGGACGGCAGCAGCGAAAGCTTGTAGCTGGTGCCGTCGATGACGAGCGTATGGCCGGCATTGTGTCCGCCCTGATAGCGCACGACGATATCCGCGCGTTCCGAAAGCCAGTCGACAATCTTGCCTTTGCCTTCGTCACCCCATTGCGAACCGACCACGACTACGTTCGTCATCTAACTCTTCCTGTTACCGGCGCGGAACCGCGCACCTGCTCAAACCCGCGCATCTATAAAGCTTTGTTTTTGGGAAAGCGACCCTGTTGTCACAGGCGATTGGGCTTTTTACGTGACAAATCAGCAGTCGGCAGGCTATTTCCCCTGGGAAAACGCCGCTTGTTGATCATCAAAAGACGAGGAAGAAACGCTCTTGCAAGCCACGGCCTATATTTGCCTCGTCATTGCCACCCTCTGTTGGGGCGGCAATTCCGTCGCCGGCAAGCTCGCGGTCGGCCATGTCAGCCCGATGATGCTGACCTTCCTGCGCTGGTTCCTTGCCGTCGCGCTGATCACCCTGATCTCGGTGCCGCAACTCAAGAAGGACTGGCCGGTCGCCAGGAAAAATCTGCCGCTGCTGCTGTGCTACGGCGCCATCGGCTACACCCTCTTCAATGCCATGCTTTACTCGGCGGTACAGTATACGACGGCGATCAATGTCGCCATCGAGCAGGCCGGCATTCCCATGCTGATCTTCCTGCTGAATTTCGTCTTCTTCCGCACCGGCATTTCGCTGGCGCAATGCCTCGGCTTCGGAATGACGCTGGTGGGCGTGGCGCTGACAGCGGCGCATGGCGATCTCGCCTCGCTGCTGCAGTTGCAGCTCAACCGGGGCGACGGCCTGATGCTGATCGCCATCGTCGCCTATTCGCTCTACACAATCTTCCTACGCTGGAAACCGCGGGTCGACTGGCGAACGCTGATGGCCTTCCCGGCCTTTGCCGCCATGCTGACATCGCTGCCGCTGCTCCTGTGGGAGGCAGGCCGGGATGCGGCGCAATGGCCCGATCAGGCGGGCTGGGGCATCACTCTCTACACGGCGATCTTCCCCTCGCTGCTGGCGCAGATTCTTTACATCAAGGGAGTCGAGGCAATCGGCGCCAACCGGGCCGGTCTGTTCATCAATCTCGTGCCGGTATTCGGAACCCTGCTATCCGTCGCCCTGGTTGGCGAGACGCTGCAGTCCTTCCATATGGTCGCGCTGGCCCTGACGCTCGGCGGCATCGCCATCGCCGAAAGAGGTCGTCCGAAAGCTTCGGCTCCAACCGTCCCCGCCTCACCGGTGGATTAGCCAAGCTCCAGCGTCGTCACGCCGAAGACGTGCTTCAATGGCGTGGCTGGCGCTGGCCCGCGATACATGCGGATGGTCTGGAACACCGGCTGAAGGCCCATGCCTTCGGCAAGCTTGATCGCCTCGCGGTTCTCGGCGGGAATATCGATGAAGACTGTAGCCCCTTTCGCCTCCGGGACCAGTTCGGCAAGCAGTGCTGCGGCGCTATCGGCATCATTGGCAAAGAGCGGGCCGATCTTGTAGCCCTCGTAGCAGCGGCGGATCGTGCCATAACCACGGATTTTGTGGCTCTTCCGTACGACGGCGGTACGCCGTCCCTTGCGGCCGGTGCACCAGGCGGCAAGAAAGGCTTCCCGCGGCTGCGGAAAGATCGTCGAATCATAACGCAGCAGCCCTTCCAGGCGCGAATCCAGCACCGGATGCGCAACGAGCGTCGATGCCGGCGGCGTGCTGGCGATGCCGCCATAGCGAATGGTGAGATACGCCGGTTCAAAGCCGGCCCTGCGGTAGTTCTGCTGCTGGGCGGCGACGCCGTCGAGACCGATCGTGCGGCCCTCCGCCGTGGCGATCCCCGTTTGCCAGATCGCCTTGCCGTAACCCTTGCCGCGGAAATCGGGGTGGACGATGTAGAGGCCGAGAAAGGCAAAGCTGTCGCCATATTTGACGACCGAGATCGAGCCGACAGGGACTTCGCCGATGGCGCCGACGAAAAAACCCGTCGGATCAGCTTCGAGGAATGCCAGCGAATCGTCGAGGCCGGGATTCCATCCCTCCTGACGCGCCCATTCGAGCACGAGCTCCAATTCGCCGGGCCGCATCGAACGAACGGCAAATTCCGAATTCATGCGACCTTCCCAGATTGAATGTCCTGCAAGTCCATCCCGCCAACGGCAAAGCAATTGTCAGGTCACGCTCCCCCGGATCGCGGCTGCGAATGATGGAGAAGCCGCGCTGATGGTCTTCACGACGCGTATAATCATTTTCAATGCAATGCAGTAAGCTTTGTTTCCGCATTACCATGAAACAATGCCGTTGCAAGCTCAAGAAAATTACTTGCAGCCCAATCATCGTCCTGCCGGTGACGAGCAAGCAATCCCACCGACATTAACCGCTATCAGCGCCCTCGCCTCTGCCATCGTCTTTTGCCGCGCAAGCTCAGCGTTGAGCTGCACGTCGGCCGTCACATCCCACTCGGCGCCGATGAAGGAGGGCGCGCCCTCCGCATCCACATAAAAATGCGCCCGCGAGCGAAGATGCCAGATTTCGCCGCTCGGCAGCACGATCCGGAATTGCGAGTCATAGCGCCGCGCGCAGCGATGGCCTGGTTGAAATCACGTTCGGCCCGCTCGCGATCGTCGGGATGGATCGCATTCGACCAGAACCATACCGGCACTTGCCGACATGTCTCGCCGGTCTCGTAGAGCCGGTGCATCTGTGCGTCCCATAAGATCCCGTCCTTTGCGATGCTGTGCTCCCAGACACCGATTGGATGCGTCGAGAGCGAGTTCGAGCCGGCGCAGAAGATCCTGAAACTCTTGTTCGGATCGTGTGGCTTTATTTTCTGGCAACACGGCCTCAGCCTTCGAAGCTTGCATATTTGCGATATGGTCTTCGGCCGCCATTAAGGAAGCCTTGTCTTATGGACCGAACAAATGACGAGGTGAAATCTTCGTTACGGCTTTCCCCTTTTGGATCAACGGACTTGCGATCTGCCGCAACTAAAGGATCAGTGATTATGTCTTGGTGGTTTTTTCGCGATTTGGCGGAACTCCGCTGCCCCTTCCAGAACGGCACCGTCCGCCAGTTGTGTGACGGAACGGCGGTAGATTTGCTGCCACGGCGTTGCATCCGCCGGCACCGGCGGAATGCCCTCGCCTTTGCGCCGTTCGATCTCGACGCCATCCACCAGCATGTCGCAGCGCCCGTGGTTGAAGTCGATACGGATCGTGTCGCCGCTGCGAAGCCAGGCGAGGCCGCCGCCGGCAGCGCTCTCCGGCGAAGCGTTGAGGATCGAGGGGCTGTCCGCCGTGCCCGATTGACGGCCGTCGCCGATCGTCGGCAGGCTGCGGATGCCGCGCTTCAGAAGATGATCCGGCGGCTGCATATTCACAACCTCGGCCGACCCCGGCCAGCCGAGCGGCCCGGCACCGCGGATCACCAGGATGGTATTCTCGTCGATGCCGAGGGCGGGATCGTTGATGCGACGATGATAATCTTCCGACCCGTCGAAGACGACCGCCTTGCCCTCAAAGACGCCTTCACGCCCCGGCTCCTGGAGATAGCGCCGGCGGAAATCCTCTGAAACCACGCTCATCTTCATGATGGCGAAGTCGAAGAGATTGCCCTTGAGAACGAGGAAACCGGCGCGCTCCTTCAGCGGGTCGTCGAACGGCCGGATGACCTCGCGGTCGCCGGCCTCCCTCCCCTTCAGGTTCTCGGCCATCGTCCTGCCTGTCACGGTGCGACAGTCGCCATCGAGTTTTCCGGCCTGCAGCAGCTCCCACATGATTGCCGGCGTCCCGCCGGCGCGGTGATAACGCTCGCCGAGATAGGCGCCGGCCGGTTGGACATTGGCCAGCAGCGGGATATCGAACCCATGCACCTGCCAGTCATCGGGATAGAGTTCGACGCCGGCATGCTTGGCCATCGCAGCCAGATGCGGCTGTGCATTGGTCGAGCCGCCGATCGCCGAATTGGTGCGGATCGCATTGAGAAAAGCCGCCCGCGTCAGGATATCAGACGGCTTCAGATCCTCGAACACGATCTCGACGGCCCGCCGCCCGGTGCGGTAGGCCATCTGGCCGCGCTCTCGGTAAGCGGCCGGAATGGCACCGCACCCGGTCAGCGACAGGCCGAGCGCCTCGGCCAGCGCATTCATCGTCGAAGCGGTGCCCATCGTATTGCAATGGCCGACGGATGGGGCCGAATCGAGCGCTGCCTGCAGAAACTCCTCGCGATCGATCTCGCCTGCCGCATATTTCCGCCGCATCCGCCAGATCACCGTGCCGGAGCCCGCCAGCTCCCCCTCATGCCAACCGTCGAGCATCGGCCCGCCGGAGAGCACGATAGCCGGAATATCGACCGTCGAGGCCGCCATGATCGCTGAAGGCGTGGTCTTGTCGCAGCCGGTGGTCAGCACGACGCCGTCGAGGGGATAGCCGTAAAGGATTTCGACGAGGCCGAGATAGGCGAGATTGCGGTCGAGCGCAGCCGTCGGGCGCTTGCAGTTTTCGAAGATCGGATGTGTGGGAAATTCGATCGGAATGCCGCCGGCATCGCGAATGCCGTCGCGCACGCGCTTGGCGAGTTCGATATGCACCCGATTGCAGGGTGTAAGATCGCTGCCGCTCTGGGCAATCCCGATGATCGGCCTGCCGGAGCGTAACTCCTCCGGCGTGATGCCGTAATTCATGAAACGTTCGAGATAGAGCGCCGCCATGTCGATATGATCGGGATTGTCGAACCAATCCTGCGAACGCAAGCGGTGTTTCTTCGTCTGGCTGTCCGTCATTACCATCCCCCCGACCGGCCATACTTTTCTTCGAAGTCGAGAAGCGGGTTCAGCCCATCCCACCATCTCCCGCAAGCGCTCCGGCCTTGCATTGCGTATCAGATGGCGGAGGTGAGGCCCGCGCCGATCCTCCCAGCTGCTATCCGTCTTTGATAGTCCCCTCGCCGATGGTTGCAACCGTTTTGATGAACGTGACGCATTTTTGTCGGATATCCGAAAACGATACGGGCGAGAACCTTAGTTCCCGCCCGATTTACTCGACAAAGGAAGGTTGAATTCCGTTTATTCGGCCGCGAGTCTGATGACCTCGGCCTCTTCCGCCTTGTGCTCGTCCGGCTTGTGCTGAACGAGCGGACGGTTGCCCGTCATCCGGCGCAGCAGCACGTAGAACACCGGCGTCATGAAGATGCCGAACAACGTCACCCCGATCATGCCGGAGAAGACCGCGACACCCATGGCGGCACGCATTTCCGCACCGGCGCCGGTCGAGACGACGAGCGGCACGACGCCCATGATGAAGGCCATGGAGGTCATGAGGATCGGGCGAAGACGAAGGCGGCTGGCCTCGACCGCGGCCTCCCGCGGCGTTCTGCCTTCGAACTCCAGTTCACGGGCGAACTCGACGATGAGGATCGCGTTTTTCGCCGATAGACCGACAAGGACGACAAGGCCGATCTGGGTGAAGATGTTGTTGTCTCCACCGGTGAGCCAGACGCCCGTCAGCGCGGCCAGCACACCCATCGGTACGATCATGATGATCGCAAGCGGCAGCGTCAGGCTTTCATACTGGGCGGCGAGCACCAGGAAGACGAGCAGCAGCGCCAGCGGAAAGACGACGACGCTCGAATTGCCGGCCAGTATCTGCTGATAGGTCAGATCCGTCCATTCGAAGTCGATGCCCGCAGGCAGTGTCTCGCGAAGGATCTTCTCGATTGCCGCCTGCGCCTGGCCGGAGGAGAAGCCCGGTGCCGGACCGCCGTTGATGTCGGCGGCAAGGAAGCCGTTATAGCGGTTGGCGCGCTCCGGGCCCGTGCTCGGCTCCACCTTCAGGAGCGCCGACAGCGGGATCATCTCACCCGATGCCGAACGAACCTTCAACTGGCCAATATCTTCCGGCTGGGCGCGGAATTTTGCATCGGCCTGCACCCGGACGCTGTAGGTGCGGCCGAAGGCGTTGAAGTCGTTCACATAAAGCGAACCGAGATAGATCTGCAGCGTCTGGAAGACATCGGTGACGGAAACTCCGAGCTGCTCGGCCTTGGCGCGGTCGAGATCGGCATAGAGCTGCGGCACGTTGATCTGGAAGCTGGAGAACAGCCCGGCAAGTTCAGGCGTCTGATAGGCCTTGGCAAGCACCGCCTTGGTCGCTTCATCGAGCGCCTGGTTGCCGAGGCCGGCGCGATCCTCGATCTGCAGCTTGAAACCGCCTGTTGTGCCGAGACCGTTGACCGGTGGCGGCGGGAACATGGCGATGAAGGCGTCCTGGATGGCGCCGAACTTCTGGTTCAGCGCCATGGCGATGGCGCCACCTGAGAGATCGGGCGTCTTGCGCTCCTCGAAGTCCTTCAGCGTCACGAAGACGATGCCGGCATTCGAGGAATTGGTGAAGCCGTTGATCGACAGGCCCGGGAAGGCGATCGCATTGGCGACGCCCGGCTGGGCGAGCGCGATGTCGGTCATCCGTTTGATGACGTCTTCCGTACGGTCGAGGCTTGCGGCATCCGGCAGTTGGGCAAAGCCGATCAAATACTGCTTGTCCTGCGACGGCACGAAGCCGCCCGGGACGGTGGTGAACATGCTGTAGGTCGCCCCGACCAGCGCCAGATAGACCACCATGACGATGCTCTTGCGCGACACCAGCCCGCCCACACCCTTGCCGTAGGCGTTCGACCCGGCGCCGAAGACACGGTTGAAGCCGCGGAAGAACCAGCCGAAGATGGCGTCCATGAACCGCGTCAGCCAATCCTTCGGCGCATGATGATCCTTTAGGAGAAGGGCTGCCAGCGCAGGCGACAGGGTGAGCGAGTTGAAGGCCGAGATGACGGTCGAAATCGCGATCGTTAGAGCGAACTGACGATAGAACTGCCCCGACAGGCCGGAGATGAAGGCGAGCGGCACGAAGACCGCGACGAGGACCAGTGCGATCGCAATGATCGGGCCTGAGACCTCCTTCATCGCCTTGTAGGTGGCAGCTCTTGGCGACAGTCCGTGTTCGATGTTGCGCTCGACATTCTCAACCACGACGATCGCGTCGTCGACGACGATACCGATCGCCAGCACCAGCCCGAAGAGGCTGAGCGCGTTGATCGAGAAACCAAAGACATACATGACCGCGAAGGTGCCGATGATCGATACCGGAACGGCGATCAGCGGGATGATCGAGGCGCGCCATGTCTGCAAGAACAGGATGACGACGAGGACGACGAGCGCAACAGCCTCGAGCAGCGTGTCGATGACCTTCTCGATCGAGGAGCGCACGAATTTCGTCGTATCGTAGACGATCTCGTATTTGACTCCCTGCGGCATGGCCAGTTGCAGCTGATCCATGGTCGCGCGCACATTGTCGGCGATTTCGATCGCATTCGAACCCGGCGCCTGGAGGGCGGCCACGGCGACGGCCGGCTTGCCGTCGAGCAGCGAGCGCAGCGTATAGTCGGCGGCGCCAAGCTCGATGCGGGCGACGTCGCGAAGGCGGGTTATCTCGCCATTGGCGCCCGTCTTGACGATTATGTTGCCGAACTCCTCGGGCGTGCGCAGGCGGCCCTGGGCATTCACGTTGAGCTGCAGATCCACACCCGGCTGGCTTGGCGACGCGCCGATAATGCCGGCTGCGGCCTGGACGTTCTGCGAACTGATGGCGTTGCTGATGTCGCTGGCAGCGAGATCGTGCTCGGCCGCCTTCTGCGGATCGATCCAGACGCGCATCGAATAGTCGCCGGCGCCGAAGACCTGCACCTGACCGACGCCCGGGATGCGGGCGAGCCGGTCCTTGATGTTGAGGGTGGCGTAGTTGCGAAGATAGGTGATGTCGTGACTTTCGCCGTCGGAGACTAGATTGACGACCATGATGAAGTCGGGCGAGCTCTTGACCGTCGTAATGCCGAGCGCACGGACTTCCGCCGGCAGACGCGGCTCGGCCTGCGAAACGCGGTTCTGCACGAGCTGCTGCGCCTTGTCTGGGTCGGTGCCGAGCTTAAAGGTGACGGTGACGTTAAGCACGCCGTCCGAGGTCGCCTGGCTCGACATGTAGAGCATGTCCTCGACGCCGTTGATCTGTTCTTCGAGCGGTGTCGCCACCGTTTCGGCAATGACGCTCGGATTGGCGCCGGGATAGGTGGCGCGCACGACGACCGACGGCGGCACGACGTTGGGATATTCGGAAATTGGCAGCGCCCGCAGGCCTATCAGGCCGGCAACCACGATGAGGACCGAAAGGACACCGGCAAAGACCGGGCGGTCGACAAAGAATCTGGAGATGTTCATATCAAAGCCCTCTCCGGGGTGAACATGGATGCAAAATCCCTCGCCGGCGGGTGAGGCGCCGGCAGGTCAAATTATTTTGGCTATCGGCCTCCCCGCAGGGGAGGCGGAATCTCACTGAGCGGTCGCGATCTTCTCTTCCATCTGCGGTGCGACCACGGCGCCTGGACGGATGCGCTGCAGACCATTGACGACGATTTTCTCGCCGGCATTCAGGCCGCTTTCGACGATCCGCTGCCCGTCGGCGAGAGCGCCGAGCTGAACCTGGCGATAGGCGACCTTGTTCTCGCCGTCGACGACGAAGACGAACTTCTTGTCCTGGTCGGTTCCGACGGCACGGTCGCTGATGACGATCTTGTTCTCTGCCTTCGGCTGGCCCATGCGCACCCGCACGAACTGACCAGGGATCAGGCGGCCGCCCGGATTGTCGAAGACGGCGCGAACCCCGATCGTCCCGCTGGCGGCGTCGACTTCGTTGTCTATCAGCTGCAGCTTGCCTTTGATCGGCGTGCCATCGTCGGTCAGGGTGCCGATTTCGACGGGGATCTGCTCGACTGGAGGCAGGGCGCTTTCGGTCTGCGGCAATTGGGCAAGCGCCCGCGTCACCATCTCTTCGCTGGCGTTGAAGCTTGCGTAGATCGGATCGACCGAAACAAGCGTCGTCAGGGCCGGCGAGGTCGACCCGGCTGCAACGAGGTTGCCGGCCGTCACCTCGATCTTGCCGATACGGCCCGACACCGGAGCCCGAACCTGCGTATAATCGAGATCGAGCTGGGCCGACTGCAATGTGGCCTGCGCCGAACGCAGCCCGGCCTGCGCCTCGGCCAGCGCGCTCTGGCGCTGATCGAGGTCACTCTGGGAGATGGTGCGGTTGTCGGAAAGCCTGCGGCCGCGATCGAGCTCGGTCCGCGCCAGGCTGACCTTGGCTTCGGCCGAAGCCACCTGGCCTTGCGCCTGCGCCACGCTCGCCTGGTAAGGCGCCGGATCTATCGTGAAGAGCAGATCGCCCTGTTTGACCAAGGCGCCTTCGCGGAACGCCACCGAGAGGATGGCGCCGGCGACGCGGGAGCGCACCTGCACGCGGTCGACCGCTTCCAGGCGGCCGGAGAAGCTTTCCCAGGTCGTGACGTCGCGCGCAGCGACGACGGCAACCGTCACCGGCACAGCAGGCGCTTCCGCCGGGGCGGAAGCGGCCGTGGCAGTGGTGCTCATCGGCAACTCGAAAAAAAATGCAGCGCCGGAAACCGACGCAATAAGACCTAAGCCGGCGCCCACCAGGGCCCAGCGCTTGCTTCTGGACGTCATCAGTACTCTCCTTGCGGCCTCAAGCCGCTGAAATATCAGATCTTCTTCAATGCAATTGCGGTTGGACGCTTACGTCCTGAAGGAAACTTCCGAAATGGCGGCTGACGTGCTCCTGCCAGTCGGGCGCTTCCCCGGATTTCCCACCATAAATCGAGGGCCAGCCCGTCCCGGCGGGAAGGACATGCTGGCGGACACCGACACCGGCCGTTTTCAGGCGGGCACCGTAACCAATCGTTTCGTCATGCAGCGGATCATCCTCGGCGGTGAAGATCAGCGCCGGCGCGACGCCTGCAAGACGCGAACAGAGGCAAGGCGCCGCATAAGGGTGGCAACCGCCACCGCTCAGGTAATGACTCCAGCCCTCGGTCCAGCGCTGCCGCATGCCGACGGCTTCCGCCTTACGGATGGAGGACGTGCCCATGAAGGGATCAAGCAGCGGCGAAATCAAAACTTGGCCGTCGAGCGCATCTGGCAACTGGTCGCGCGCCTTCAGCGCCACACCGGCGGCAACATTGCCGCCCGCCTCTTCGCCGGCGACGAAGAGCAGCGACTTGCGGTCGCCGAGACCGGCGGCGCGCTTGTTGGCGAGGTAGGTGAAAACGGAGAAGGAAACTTCCAGCGCCTTCGGAAACAGGTTGCCGGACAGGCTGCTGTAATCGACGGCAGCGACGATGGCACCCGCTTTGGCCAGACTTATCGCCACCGGCCGATCGACATTCGTCTCGCTGTCGAGAAAGGCGCCGCCATGCAGGTAAAGCACGATCGGGGGACCCTTGCCATAATCGGCGCCTTGGTAGATACGCGCGGAAACGGGGCCGATGGCCACCTTATCCAGCATCATATCTTTCCACTCAACCGTCATGCTTCTCATCTCTTTTCGGATCGGTACAAACAGGCAGGCTCCGCCGCTTGCATTTTGCATAAAAAAGATATTGTTATTCAACCTAGGGAATAAGAAGCAATATCGCGATTACACTGTTCCGATTTTCGAATAATGGTGCAACGCAAACTGCGGACTTGAAACCGATGGATCAGCTTTCGGCAATGCGCGTCTTCATCCGTGTGGTGGAGACGGGCAATTTCACCCGCGCCGCCGACATGCTCGCCATGCCCAAGGCGACGGTAACCAATCTTATCCAGGGCCTGGAGGCGCATCTGCGCACCAAGCTTCTGAACCGCACCACGCGCCGGGTGATGGTGACCACGGACGGCGCGCTTTATTACGAACGCGCCGCCCAGCTTATCTCCGAACTGGAGGAACTTGACGGCAGCCTCTCCAACTCGCAGAGCCTGCCGAGCGGGCGGCTGCGCGTCGAAATGAGCGGCGCCTTTGCTGACGCAATCGTCGTCCCGGCCCTATGTGACTTTTATCAGCGCTATCCCGATATCCGCCTGGACCTCGGCGTCAGCGATCGAACGGTGGATTATCTGGTGGAAAACGTCGATTGCGCGTTGCGGGCCGGCACGCCCACCGACCAGTCGCTGATCGCCCGGCGCGTTTCGGAGATGGAACTCATTACCTGTGCTTCGCCAAGTTACATTCAGAAATTCGGTATGCCCGAACGCCCCGAGGATCTGGAGGCCGCACATTACTCCGTCAACTATTTCCGCGCTCAGAACAACCGGACGCTGCCCTTCGAATTTCGCAGGGACAATGAGACGATTGAGACCAACCCGCGCTATATCGCCTCTGTCAACGACAGCCGCACCTATCTGACCGCGGCGCTGACGGGGCTCGGTGTCGCGCAAGTACCAACCTTCATGGCGCGCGAGCCGATGCGGCGGGGCGAACTCGTCCGCGTGCTGCCGGAATGGCGCCGCGATCCGATCCCGCTCTATGTCGTCTATCCGCCGAACCGCCACCTCAGCAACAAGGTCCGCGTCTTCGTCGACTGGCTGGTGAAACTTCTGATCGACGCCAAGCTGAACGACTATTGAGCGGCAAAACAGATACGGCCCGGAAGGAGGGGTACCTTCGACGGGCCGCAATATTTTGAACATCGGGCCTGTCGCGCCGCAGAGCGGGCGCGGCAGGCTCTGGAGGCTCGTAAGAGAGCGTCAGGGAACGCCACTCTCTCGCGATAAAACGGTTATAAACACTCTCCATAAGATTGTAAGAGGGAAAACCCACAAGCGTCGTTCACATAATCGCGATGAGGTCGCCTTCGTCAGATCATGCCGCCATTGGCGGTGTACGCCTTCCAGCGCGACGCGCCATGTCAGCCCGACGCTCGACGGCGAGGCCTATTATCAGCGCTGCCTGTCGATCCTCGCCGACATCGAGGATGCCGAAGGCGCCCTTGCCGGCGCCAGACCGAAGGGCTGCTCTGCGTCGATGTGCACGGAGGCTGGTTCGCGTGCTCGAGGATTTTCCGCTGACCCCGACGCCGGTATCCCTGCTCTACCCCCACCACCGCCAGCTTTCACCGCGCGTGCGCGTCTTCATCGACTGGCTGGTGAAGGTCTTCGCTCGACAAAATCCGGAAAGCGCGCATCATTAAGACGCGCCTTGCTAATGGAAGCGCTGTTTTGTGGGGGTAGGCCATGGCACTCAGCGACATCACTGTCTACCAGACGGAGGACGGCTTCGTCGTCGAATTCGGCGGCGAGGGCGAAGACAGCATTGCCGTAACGCTGCGCAGCAGGCCCGAGCTGACCTCGGAAAACGCCGTCTCGCGCGCCAAGGCCCTGCTTGCGACAGCCATCGAACCCGCCCATGGCGACGGTCCGCGCAGCAAGGATGCCGCCCTGCTCGAAGAAGAACTGGAGGAGGGCCTCGAAGATTCTTTTCCGGCAAGCGACCCTGTTTCGGTCACCATCTCCTCGATCCCGATGCGCGATCCGAATGCGGGCCGGTAACACGCGCTTGTCACGTCAAACGGTTTTGACGTGACGCCAAGCGCCCCGAATGGTATCTGCCCCGGCCATGACAGATGGTGGAATGACAAGGGGCGCGATCGGCGCCGGCACGCTTGCCGGCGAAAGCCTTAAGGCGTTTTTCGAGCGCAATGCGATCACTGTTGCCCGGGCTCTGCTCGGCTGCCATCTCACAGTCGACGGCGTCGGCGGCCGCATCACCGAGACGGAAGCCTATTTCCCCCATGACGAGGCCTCGCACAGCTTCCGCGGCCCGACCAGGCGCAACGGCGCCATGTATGGCCGCCCCGGCAATGTCTACATCTACCGCATTTACGGCATGTACTGGTGCCTGAACTTCGTCTGCCATCCGGGTTCGGCCGTGCTCATTCGGGCGCTTGAGCCGGAAACAGAAATCCCTCTGATGATGCAGCGGCGCGGCACCGACATGCTGACGGCGCTCTGCAGCGGCCCCGGCAAACTCTGCCAGGCACTCGGCATCGATATCGAGATCAACGACCGGCTGCTCGACCGCCCGCCCTATGCGCTGACGCCCTCCGCGCCGGTGCCGATCGTTTCGGGAAAACGCATCGGCATCACCAAAAATGCCGACGCGCCATGGCGCTTCGGCATCCAGGGATCGCGTTATCTCAGCAAACCGTTTCGCTGACTATTCCACGACGGCACTGTGGTCGATGCGGGCGCCGCTTTCGGCTTGCGCAGCAGCAGAACCAGCGGAATGACGGCGAGCGACATCAGCATCAGCAGCTTGAAATCGTCCATATAGGCGATGATCGTCGATTGCAGCGTGATGATCTCGTTGAGCGAAGTGCGCCCGGCTGCCGTCACAATATCGGCCTGGATATAGGCGTTGTCGGTCGACATCACCTGGCCGCCAGGGCGAACAGGATCGGCCGCGTGAGACTGCGCCCGCGGTGGACCTTGTTGCCGCCAGACGCAGCCGCGGCGGCAGCCGGCGCTGAACTGGATGAAGGCGCTTCGGCTACCGTTTCCTGCTGTTTGATTTGGTTTTCGTCAGATGTCTTGGCATTTGGCGTCGGCAACGACGCGGAGGTTGGGTTGATCAGCCATCGTTCATCTCATTCTCTTCAACCGGTGTTCGGCAAGCCTGCACCAGGTTCGTCTTCATTGCGGATAGGACCTGGCAAAGCTGCTCGCGCTGCTCGGCCGAAACGCCTTCCAGCGCCTCGGCGCGGGTTACATGGCCGAGCTCGCGCATTTCGGCGAGCAGCGGATGGGCTTCTTCGCGCATGTAGAGCAGCCAGATGCGCCGGTCGGTCGGGTGTTGCCGGCGTTCGATCAGCCCGCACTCGGCGAGCTTGTCGAGAATGCGCACCAAAGTGATCGGCTCGATTTCAAGATTTCGGCCAGGCCGCTCTGATGAATACCCTCATTGTTCGAGAGATAGGCAAGCGTCTGCCATTGCGACCGGGTCAGCCCAAGGCACTTCGCGCGCTGCTCGAACCGCTTGCGCAGCAGCCGCGCGACATCATGGAGAAGGAAACCGAGTGTGGGTAGCGCTCATGAAACTTCTACCCAAGAACGCAGGCGGCAGATTCAGCAAGGTCGGATGAAATGCCGGAGCTTTGGGCTCGAGCCCGTTTGACAGTGGCCGCGACCCTACGCCGCCCTAATTCCGCGGCAGGAACGTCTCCGCGGGAGGCGCATATTGGGGGTTTGATGGCGTTCTTCGAAAGCATGCTGACCTTGCTGCTGGTGGCGATCGTCTTTCTGCAATTCTCCAGGAAGTTTCGGATCCCCTATCCGACAATGCTGTCGATTGCCGGCGCCATCGTCGCGGCTGTGCCCTGGGCCCCCGAGGTTGCAATCGATTCCGACCTTGCATTGGCCCTGCTGGTCGCGCCCGTGCTCTTCGACGCCGCTTATGATCTGCCGCCGAGGACATTGAGGCGCAACTGGCTACCGCTCTTCTCGCTCGCCGCGATCGCCGTGATCCTGACAGCGGCAGCCGTCGCCGTCGTCGGGGTGACAATGGCCGGCCTGCCGCTGGCCGCGGCCGTCGCGCTCGGCGCCATCGTCGCGCCGCCGGATGCCGCCGCCGCCACCGCCATGCTCGATCGCTTCGCCCTGCCGCGCCAGACCTATGTCGTCCTGAAGGGCGAGAGCCTTTTGAACGATGCCGTCGCGCTTCTGATCTTCAGCGCTGCGGTTTCGGCCGCGGCCAGTCCGGCCTTCTTTTCCGGCGCTCTGGCGGAACTGGCTCTCGCCGTCCCCGGCGGCCTCGCCTTCGGCTATCTCATGGGCCGTCTCTACATGGTCGTCGGCCTGAGGCTCGCCGGCACGCTCGGCGGCACGCTGCTCGAATTCGTCGCCACCTTCGGCACGTGGATCATCGCCGAGCGGCTGCATCTTTCGGCGATTCTGGCCATCGTCGTCTACGCGATGGTGATTGCCCGCTACATGCCGGAACGGCAGACGGCCCGCCACCGCATCCACTCCTATTCTGTGTGGGAGGCTGCGGTCTTCCTGCTCAATGTGCTCGCTTTTCTGCTGATGGGCCTGCAGGCCCGCCAGATCGTCCTCGACCTCGATCCCGGCCGACTGAGTTTCGCGATCGGCTTCGCCGCCGCGGTCTTCGGCACCGTCGTCATCGTCCGTCTCGCCTGGGTGCTCTTCTACAACCGGGCGATCAAATTTCTCGCAGCGCGCAGACGCACCGCACAGGCCGCGCCGACGTTTGCGGCCAGCCTGCTTGCCGGCTGGTGCGGCATGCGCGGCCTCGTCACCCTTGCGACCGCGCTCGCCCTGCCGATCGATTTTCCCGATCGCGACATCATCCTGCTCAGCGCGCTCGCGGTCGTCCTCGGCACGCTCATCGTCCAGGGACTGACGCTCGGACCACTGATCCGTTTTCTGAAATTCGATCCGGACACGTCCCTGGAGCGCGATCTCGCCAGAGCCCGCGTGGCGTTGATCGATGCAGCGCTGGCCGAGCTTACAGGCGGCGAGGACGATTCCACCCGCATCCTGCGCGACGTCTACACCTCGGAGCGTAAGATCGCCGCGGACGGGAAACATCCACGCGAGGTCAGCAGGCTCGATAAACAGCGCCGCAACGTCATCGTCGCAAAACGCGCCAAGCTTGCGGCGATGCGTCGCGCCGGCGAGATCGACGACGATGTCTTTCACATGCTTGAACAGGAGCTTGACTGGGCCGAACTCGGCGCGCTTCCGCCCGGCAGGGACGAGATCGTCGAGAGCTGAGGCCTTCCGCGCAGTCTCGATGGATTCAGGAACCGCCGCCAATTGGCATTTGCAATTTTTCGCCGCTGCCGTTTATAGTCCAATTCCATAGGGTTACGATTTTTCTGATCTGCATTGCCTGCCGGCCTTCCAAGGTCTTGGACGCCGGAGAATTCAAGGGGGCGGACGCCTCCGATCACGCAGCAAGACATGAACGACATCACTTCATCTTAGGTTTGGCGGCAGCAAAAAGCGGGCGCCGAGATTGGAGGACCGGTATGACTTACGCGCTTCGACAGATCGCGGTGTTTGGCTGCATGGCGGCGTTGATGCCTCTGGCCGCGCTGGCCCAGAACGCGCCGCCGCCCCCGCCCGTCACCGTTGCCAAGCCGGTCGTTCGCGACGTCGTCGACAGCGACGAGTTCATCGGTCGCTTCGAACCGGTCGACGAAGTCTCCGTTCGCTCGCGCGTTGGCGGTTACCTGCAGGAAATCCATTTCCAGGACGGCGCGCTGGTCAAGCAGGGCGATCTGCTCTTCGTCATCGACCAGAGACCCTTCATAACGGCCCTCAACCAGGCAAAGGCGACGCTTGAGGCCTCACAATCCACCCTGGTCTTTGCCGACGCGCAGTACAAGCGCGCCCAGTCGCTTGCCTCGAGCGGCAGTCAGTCGGCGCAGACGCTGGATGATCGCCGCCGCGAATTCGATTCAGCCGAGGCCAATGTCCGCGGTGCGCAGGCCGCAGCCGATCGTGCGTCGCTCGACATGGAATATACGGAAATCAAGGCGCCGCTCAGCGGCCGTATCGACCGCCGGCTGATCTCGGCCGGCAATCTGGTGCAGACCGACCAGACCGTGCTCACAACGATCGTTTCTCTCGACCCGATCGATTTCTATTTCGACGTCGACGAGCGCCGCCTGCTGAATTTTGCCGACACGGCCCGTAAATTGGGCAAGGATCTCCAGCAGGGTGGCGGCGGACTGGATGTGTCAGTCACAATCTCGGATCCCAATGCCAAACCGTTCAAGGGAAAGCTCGATTTCGCCGAGAACCGGGTCGACAACCAGAGTGGCACCATTCGTCTGCGGGCTCGTTTCCCCAACCCTGACCTTGTCCTGCAGCCTGGCCTCTTCGGCCGCATACAGGTCGAAGCCTCCAACACCTATCAGGCCATTCTTGTCCCCGATGAGGCAATCGGCTCGGATCAGAACGAGCGCGTCGTCTATGTCGTCGGCGACGACGGCACGGTTTCGAGCAAGCCCGTCAGGCCTGGACCGCGGCTCTACGGCTACCGGGTGATACGCGAGGGTCTCGACGGCACCGAGACGATCATCGTCAACGGCGTGATCCGCGCCCGTCCCGGCTCGAAGATCACGCCTCAGATGACCGAACTGCCGAAGGAGCGGCAGGACACGGCGCCCGAAACCGCCGGCGCGGAGAGCGGACAATGAGATTCGCTCATTTTTTCGTGGACCGGCCGATCTTTGCGGCGGTGATTTCGATCGTCCTTCTCGTCGTCGGCGGCATCGCCTATACCCAGCTGCCGGTCTCGCAATATCCGGAGATCGCGCCGCCGACCATCGTCGTGCGCACCTCCTATCCGGGCGCTGATCCGCAGACCATCGCCGATACGGTTTCGACGCCGCTCGAGCAGCAGATCAACGGCGTCGAAGACATGCTCTACATGTCTTCCTATTCGAGTGCCGACGGCGCCATGTCGCTGACGATCACCTTCAAGCTCGGCACCGACCTCGACAAGGTCCAGGTGCTTGTCCAGAACCGCGTCTCCATCGCCCTCCCCCGCCTTCCCGAGGAAGTCCAGCGGCTCGGCGTGACAACCGACAAAAGCTCGCCGGATCTGATGATGGTCGTGCACCTGCTGTCGCCGACGCACCGTTATGACCAGCTTTACGTCTCCAACTACGCCCGCAACCGCATCCGCGACGTTCTCGTTCGCCTCGATGGCGTCGGCGACGTGCAGCTGTTCGGCGAACGCCAGTATTCGATGCGAGTCTGGCTGGACCCGGAAAAGCTCTCTGCCTACGGCATGACATCCGATGACGTCGTCGCCGCCCTCAGAGACCAGAACGTCCAGGTGTCGGGCGGCAAGATCGGCGCGCCGCCGGTCACCGGCAGGAACGCGTTCGAATATACCGTGCGGACGGACGGCCGCTTCTCCGACGTGCGCGAGTTCCGCTATGTCATTGTCAAATCGACGGATAGCGGCCGGCTCGTGCAGTTGCAGGACGTCGCCCGCATCGAGCTCGGCGCGCAGGACTACGTCACCAACAGCTATCTCAACAACGATCCCGCGGTCGCACTCGGCATCTTCGCCCGGCCGGGGACCAATGCCCTCGACACCGCCCATCAGGTCCAGACGATCATGAAGGACTTGTCACAGAATTTCCCCCAAGGGCTGGAATATCGCATCGTCTACGACACCACCGAATTCATCTCGGATTCGATCTCCGAAGTGTATCGAACCATCGTCGAGGCGGCGATCCTGGTGGCAATCGTCGTTCTCGTCTTCCTGCAATCCTGGCGCACTGCGATCATTCCGATCATTGCCATCCCCGTCTCGCTGATCGGCACCTTCGCCGTTCTCTTGGCCTTCGGCTTCTCGCTCAACATGCTCACACTGTTCGGCCTGGTGCTGGCGATCGGCATCGTCGTCGACGACGCGATCGTGGTAGTGGAAAATGTCGAGCGCAATCTCGCCCGCGGCATGACGCCGAAACAGGCCTCGCACGTCACGATGGACGAAGTCGGAACCGCCGTCATCGCCATCTCGCTGGTCTTGATCGCCGTCTTCGTGCCGACAGCCTTCATTCCGGGCATTTCGGGACAGTTCTACCGGCAGTTCGCGGTCACCATCGCCGTCACCACCGCGATATCAGCCTTGAACTCGCTGACGCTTTCGCCCGCCCTCGCAGGCATATTGCTCAAACCTCATGACCATGAAACCAGACGCACCAATGTGGCCACACGCCTGGGACGCGGCCTTGCCGATGGCTTCAACCGTGGATTCGACCGGATGAGTTCCGGCTATTCATGGACCGTTCGGCACCTGGTCAGCAGCTGGGTCGGCTTGAGCGCGGCAATGCTCGCCTTCGTTTGCCTGCTGGGGGCAACCTGGTACATGGGCACGCGCGTTCCCTCGGGTTTCATCCCGACCATGGACCAAGGCTACGCGATCATCGTCATACAGCTTCCTGACGGCGCCTCGCTCGCGCGTACCGACGCCGTCGTCAAACAGGTGGGCGATATCGCCCGCACCGTGCCCGGTGTCGGCAATGCCGTGCAGTTTGCAGGCTTCAGCGGGGCGACATTCACCAATGCCTCGAATGCCGGCGTCGTCTTCGTCCCGTTCAAATCCTTCGCCGAACGCGAAGAAGGCGGCGACAACGCCAACAAGATCATCGGCGAGCTTTTCGGCAAGCTGCAAAGCATCCAGGAAGCCTTCATCATCGCCATACCGCCGCCGTCCGTGCGGGGTGTCGGCAATTCCGGCGGCTTCAAAATGCAGATTTCCGATCTTGAAAACGCGGATATGACGCGGGTGCTCGCCCTCGCCCGCCAGATGATGGGTGCGGCAGCGACGACGGAGGGGTTGACCGGCGTCTTTACGACATTCTCCGATGCAAGCCCGCAATATTTCCTGGCGATCGACCGCGACAAGGCACGCTTCCTGAATGTGCCGATCCCCAATATCTTCAATGCGCTTTCCATCAATCTCGGCGTCGCCTATGTCAACGATTTCAACGCGTTCGGCCGCGTCTACCAGGTTCGCGCCCAGGCCGACCGGCAGTACCGCATGGATAGGGAAGATATCCTCGCCCTGAAGGTTCGATCGGCGACCGGCGCGCTGGTTCCGCTTGGAACCTTGATGGATATCCAGGATGCCAGCGGCCCGGCGCTCGTCCAACGCTACAATATGTATGTCTCGGTGCCTCTTCAGGGCAATCCGACGCCCGGCACGTCGACGGGCGACGCCATCGCGAAGATGGAAGCGCTGGCGGCGAAGATCCTGCCGCAGGGAACGACCTTCGAATGGACGGAACTCGCCTATCAGGAGACCCATACCGGCAACACCGCCGTCTACATCTTCGCCCTGTCGGTGATCTTCGTCTTCCTGGCGCTGGCGGCGCAATATGAAAGCTGGGTTCTGCCGCTGGCGATCATCCTCATCGTGCCGCTGGCGGTTCTGGCGGCGCTGATCGGGGTTTCGCTCCGCGGCATGGACAACAATGTCCTGACGCAGATCGGCCTGATCGTGCTGATCGGCCTTGCAGCCAAGAACGCCATTCTGATCGTCGAGTTCGCGAGACAAGCGGAAGAAGAAGGCAAATCGCCGGTCGACGCGGCGATCGAGGCCAGCCATCTTCGCCTGCGCCCGATCCTGATGACGGCTTTCGCCTTCATCTTCGGCGTGCTGCCGCTTGCCATTGCCACCGGCCCCGGCGCCGAAATGCGCCAGTCACTCGGCACTGCCGTCTTCTCAGGCATGCTCGGCGTGACGATCTTCGGCCTGTTCCTGACGCCGGTTTTTTACGTCGTGCTGCGCGGCCGGCGTCGCAACCGCTCAGCTGAAAGGCCGGTCGAAGCGGTCCCGACCGAAAGGGAGACGGTTTGATCACTCCAGTGACAATGCCTGTCAGGTGGAAAACAGATGCACTTGGCCCTGCCACAGACGGGCGACGGTCAGCCTGCCGCTGCGATAGGCGCGCGTATCGAGATTGAGCCGCCTCGCGCGAACCTCCGGCTCGTCGTTCGGCGTATGACCATGGACGACGAGTTTCGGCAAAGGGATCCTGCTTTCGAGAAATCGGTGGCGGATGAGCACCAGATCCTCGTCGGTTTGCGCCGCGATTGGCCGCGCCGGATCGATGCCGGCATGGACGAACAATACGCTCGGCGTGTCCAGCATGATCGGCATCGCCCGCATGAAATCTATATGCGTATGCGGCAGCGAATGACGGAGGAAGGCGTCGAGCTGTGCGCCGGAGGGGAAAACCAGCGGCAGGTGTTCCGGATCGAGCCCATAGGATTTCAGCGAGTGCGCCGATCCCATCCGCATCCAGTCGTCATAGGAAAGCCAGCCGTCGATATAATCGAGCATGGCGATCTCGTGGTTGCCGGCAAGGCAGATCCGATCGAAATCTTCCGGCGGCGGCTCCATGAGGTGGGCGATGACCTGCGCCGATTCCGGGCCGCGGTCGATATAGTCGCCGAGCGTCACGATCAGCTTGCGCCCGGGCAGCCGTGCCGCATCGCGCAGGATAGCCTGTTCGGCCTTCACGAGCAGATCGCACCGGCCGTGAATGTCGCCGATGGCATAGGTTGGAATATCAGCGATATCCAGCGCCGGACGCGGTCTCGGCTCGCGTGCCATTTTCGAAACCTCGCTGCGGCGAGCAAGAGAGTCGCTCATCATGTTTCTCAATCAAGGAAGCCCCGGTTAACCATAAGTAGCGTCGAGGGCAAGGCGATCAAGCTGGTTAGAAAATTCGAAGCATCGGTTTTTTCTAGAAAATCCGTTCTTATCATCCGGAGCGAAATCCCTCACTCCTGTTATCCGTCGAGGAAAGAGTGATCGATGGGAACCGTATCGCAGTTTCGTGACCGCGTAAGACCGCCAGCGCAGCGCATCGAGAGCGAAGAGGCGGCCATATCCACGGCCCGTGACCTCGCCACCGCCTTCCGACGCGAGGCGAGCGAACGCGATATCAACCGCATTCTGCCGTTTGCCGAGCTCGACGCGCTGTCGATATCGGGGCTGACCGCAATCACTGTTCCGCCCGACCATGAAGGGCTCGACGTGCCGAATGCCCTGCTTGCCGAAATCGTTGCAATAATCGCCGAGGCCGATGCCTCGATCGGCGAGACTCTGGAAAATCATTTTTCCGCGCTGGAAACACTCCGCGTTCAGGCCGGAGAGGAGCTTAAGGCCTCGCTGTTTGCCCGTGCGCTGCTCGGCGACCGCTTCGCGTCCGCCACTTTCGCCGAGGGATGCGAGGTAACGGACGAAGGCCCGGGCTATCGCCTCAGCGGCCGCACTCGGCAGGCCGCCGGTATCCTCTATGCCGACTGGATCGCCGCCGCCCTCACACTTCCTCCCGACCGCCCGGCGACTCTCTACCTCACAGGCAACGATGAAGACCTGCAGGTGGTCGATGATTGGGACGGCTTCGGCCAGCGCACCAATGGAGCGGCAACGACGATCGCCGGCGCACTCCATGTCAATACCGCTGCTATCGCGCCGGCGTCTTCGCTTGGATATTCGACCGGCATGTCGCTCCGCCTGCTGCTCAAGGCCGGGGTAAGCCTCGGTATCGCGCGAGCCGCGTGGGCCGACCTGATGACAGCGATCGGCGATCGCGCCGCCGTCCTCTCTCACCTCGGCAAACACGCCGTCGGCATCGAAGCGGCGGCAGCGGCCTTGGAGCGGGCTGGCCGAAAACTCGACTTTGCCCAGGTCAATCCCGTGGAGGCGGCGATGGCGGACGCGCATTTTTCCGCTTCGGCGGCCGCGATCACAGCCGGCGAAACGGCGCTCGCCGCCGCCAATGCGCTGTTCGAACACGCAGGGCAGGCATCGGCCGGCATCGGGCTCAATCTCGACCGCCATTGGCGCAATGCTCGCATTCACGCGCTTTCGCTGCCACGGGATAGGCTGCTGGCCAGCGCAGGCGAGTATATGTCGAAGCAGGCCTGAATGACTGCCACAAGGCATCGTCGTTGTGCGGGACGATGTGGAAACGAAGAGATCTCAGCTGGCGGCAGAGATCGGAAAGTCTTCCGTGGCGCCCTCGACATGGCCGCCGGCCGCAACGAATTGTTCGAGGGTCATATTGTCGAGGATGGCGGCGATCGCGTCCCGAACATCGGTCATCGAACGGCGCACCTGACAGGTTTCCGGATCGGCGCAATCGTCGCAGGCCTCATAGGCCGTGCGGCTGGCGCAGCGGATCGGCGCTAAGGGCCCGTCAAGCGTGCGGATGACATGACCGATGCGGATTTCGGAAGCCGGCCGCGACAGGGAATAGCCGCCGCCGGGTCCCTTCTTCGAACGCAGGATGCCGACATTGCGCAGCTCCAGCAGGATCGTATCGAGAAACTTCTTCGGGATATTGTTGCGGGCGGCGACGTCGTTGATGAAGGCAGTCTCGCCAGGCGGCAACCGTGCCAGGTCGACCAATGCCTTCAAGCCGTACTTTCCCTTTTTCGTCAGCATTGTCTTTGTCCTGTCGAAAACGCAATATTTATCCCGCCAATAGCAGGCAAATAGCGTCGAAAGCGTGAAGATACAACAAAATAGCTATTATTTATAGCTTATCTCCACAACGTCCGCAGTGGCAGGACTCAGATCTTAAGCCGAACGGCCTAAGATCATCCGGTTTTCGCGGGTAAAGTCGAGAGAACCTGTCCGCGGCGCTGCTCGCGGCAGCTTCAATCAGATCGTCTTCAACATGCCGCCGTCAACGAAATAGGTGGAGCCGATGCAATAGCTCGCACGCGCCGAGCTCAGGAAGACGAAGACATTCGCCAGCTCCTCCGGCGTGCCGAAGCGTTTGGAGGCGGCGTGCTCATTGGCGACGCTCTGCAGATACCCTTCCCAGTTTCCGCCGGTTTCGGCCGTCAGCTGCTTGGCGGTCTTGATCCAGTCGGGCGTCAGGATCAGGCCGGCATTGATGCAGTTGACGCGGATATTGTCCTCGATGAGCTCGGTCGAGAGCGTCTTCGAAAACATCATCAGCGCCGATTTGCTGACATTGTAGATCGGCTCGTACCAGAGCGGCTGAACGGCGCAGATCGAGGCATTGTGCAGGATGACCCCACCGCCGCGTCTCTTCATCTGCGGCGCGATGCCGCGCGCAAGCCGCACGGCGGCCATCACATGCAGGTCCCAATAGGCCTGCCATTTCTCGTCCGGCGCCTCCATCACCGTCTCGTTCGATCCGGTTCCGGCATTGTTGATGAGGATATCGGCGCCGCCCTTTTCGGCAGCCGCCGCAATGATCGCCTCCGTTCCCGCTACCGTCGCGACGTCGGCGACAACGGCGGTGGCGCTGACGCCGTATTTCTCGGCAATACGGGCGGCCTCCGCCTCGAGCCGCTCACTGCCGCGGGCTGCCAGCACGAGGTCGGTGCCCTCAGCTGCCAGCCCCTCGGCGATCGCCAGCCCGATGCCGACCGATGCGCCGGTTATGACGGCGATCTTTCCCCTCAATCCCAGATCCATATCTTCCTCCTGCAGCGCCGGCGAGCCCGGCTCGATCTAGCGAGTGTTCCGCCAATGAATCCGGGCGTCAAGCCTTGCGGCAGGCTCAGATCTCGCGCAGCCTGCGCCCCGCACACGGGAGGAATTTTCATGCGACGTTATTCGGCCTGCATAGAGTGGCTGTTTGCCGAAGCGGGCGACCATTTTCCCGACCGCATCCGCCGCGCCCATGCCGGCGGCCTGACGGCGGTCGAATTCTGGCGCTGGAGCGACAAGGACCTGGATGCGATCGAGGCGGCGCTTGATGAAACCGGCCTTGCGGTGACCAGCCTCGTTGCCGAACCGATGATCGCGCTGACCAACCCCGCCAATCGGCACACTTGGCTGAAGGGCCTGGTGGACTCCGCTGCCGTCGCCAGACGTCTCGGCGCGCCGGTGCTGATCGCCCAGGCGGGAGACGATCTTCCCGGCTTCACCCGGCAGGCGCAGCGTCTGGCTCTCACCGAAACGCTGAAAGCCGGCGCCGACGTCCTCGCCGGCAGCGGCGTGCGCCTCGGCGTCGAGCCGCTCAACACCCGCATCGACCATATCGGCTATTTCCTCGCGTCAACACGCGAAGGCCTCGACATCATCGATGACGTCGCCCGCCCCGAGATCGGCATCGTCTACGACATCTACCATTCCGCCGTGATGGACGAACGCACCGAAGAGGTGCTGGAGGGCCGTCTCGACCGCGTCTTTCACGTTCATGTCGCTGATCATCCCGGCCGCAACGAACCGGGCGCCGGCGGCATCGACCTCGCCCACCGCCTCAACTGGATATTCGCCAATGGCTATGACGGCGCCGTCGGCCTGGAATACCGGCCGACCCGGTCCGGCGCTGAAGCAGTGAAAGCCGCGATCGTCTCGCTCGGCGGCTAAAGCATGTCCCGCAAAGTGTGCAGCGGTTTTGCGGCAACGACATGCGTAAGACAACGACGTAAAGCGAGAGGAGCGAAGGATTGCGACGCGCTTTAGGCCGGGCCGGCGCCTTCTGCGAAGGCCTCAAGCTCGGGGTCGAAATCGACCTCGACGACATTGTTGAACACTGCGGTCGCCAGCATGATGCCGGCGAAGGCGACGAGATCGACGAGCGCCTTGGTATCGTAGCGTTCTTTGAGCTTCACCCAGAGCTCAGCCGGAACGGCGTTGGAATCGGCGACGATCGCCCTGCCGAACGCGTCAAGCAGGGCCTCCGCTTCGGAAAGCTCCAGTGCATCGGGGTCGAAACCCTTGTTGATCAGCGCCCGGCGAAAGAAGGTGATGGCGATCTTCGAGTTCGCCGCTTTCGAGATCGCATGCGAAAAGATCCAGATCTCCCGGTCGCTGATCACAGGATCGAGTTCGGCCCGCAGCGCAAACCACTTGGCATAGATGCGATGGGCGACAGGCGAATGGAGGAGCGTCCGCTTCATGTTGGTCATGCGCCCGCGCAGCCTGATTTCCTCGTCGTACGCCGCGCGAACCTCTTGGGAAGCGGTGTCGTAATCGATCTGCGGGAGGTGGCTCATCGGGTGAACTCTTTCCTGATGCACGAAGATAATCCGCTTGGCCGCCGCGCCGCTCCCACCTAGATTGTTTATATCAAAGGCGGAGGCAAGGCATGAGCGGCGACCACGAGCATTCTCACATCGACTGGCGGGAACATGGCGTCAAGGTCATTCCCGGCAATTCGCTCGATCCCAACACGGCGCAGACGCCGGGCATGAACCGCGCAACCGCGATCAACAATGCGCGCGCCGGCGCCGAGAAGATCTGGGCCGGCACGGTGACGATCCATGCCAATGCCAAGACAGGCGCCCATCACCACGGCGATCTCGAAAGCATCATCTATGTCGTCAAGGGCAAGGCCCGCATGCGCTGGGGCGAGCAACTGGAATTTACCGCCGAGGCCGGCCCCGGCGATTTCATCTATGTTCCGCCCTACGTGCCCCATCAGGAGATCAACGCCAGCCGCGACGAGACGCTGGAATGCGTACTTGTCCGCTCAGGCCAGGAGCCCATCGTCGTCAATCTCGATATCGAGCCGGTCGAGAAGCCGGAAGACGTCCCCTGGATCGATCCGATCCATCGCTGACGCCGACTGGCGATGAATTCGTCAGGCGTGGACGGCGCCGGCGCTGCTCATGGCAGGGTTCTCGATGATCCGGCCGGTATCGGCGGCATAGAGGTGGATCGCATTGTGGTCGATCGCGATGCCGATCGGGTCGCCCGATTTCACGCTCACGGCATCCGTCAGCGCCACGGCAAAAGGCAGCCCGTCGAAATCGGCATGAACGACGCGGCTCGCGCCGAGCTCTTCAATGAAATCGGCCGTCGCGATCAAGGCGCCGGGCGCATCCGGCGCCACCAGCCGGGCGGCCTCGGCGCGCATGCCGAGCACGACGCGCCTGCCCTTCAGGTTCGAGGCGCGTTCGCGCGGCAGTGCGATCTTGCGGCTCTGATCGTAGACGAAGACGCCCTCGTCGTTGATCGTGCCTTCGAGCAGGTTCATCGCCGGCGTGCCGACGAAACCGGCGACGAAGCGCGAGACCGGATGATGATAGACCTCTTCCGGCGTGCCGACCTGCTCGACCCTGCCGCCGTTCATCACCACCAGCCGGTCGGCCAGCGTCATCGCCTCCGTCTGGTCATGCGTGACGAAGATCGAGGTGGCGCCGAGTCGGCGGTGCAGGCGGCGGATTTCGGCGCGCATCGCGATGCGCAGCTTGGCGTCGAGGTTCGACAGCGGCTCGTCGAAGAGGAACACTTTCGGCTCGCGGATCATCGCACGGCCCATGGCGACGCGCTGGCGCTGGCCGCCGGAAAGAGCGGCCGGACGGCGGTCGAGGAAGGGTTCGAGGCTGAGCGCCCTGGCAACCTCGTTGATGCGTCGCTGACGCTCAGCCTTCGCGACGCCGGCCACTTTCAAGGCGTAGCCGATATTCTCGGCGACGGTCATATGCGGATAGAGCGCATAGTTCTGGAACACCATGGCGCAGCCGCGCTCGCGCGGCTCCAGCTGGTTGACGACGCGGCCGTCAATGGCGATTTCACCGCCGCTGATTTCCTCGAGGCCGGCGATCATGCGTAAGAGCGTGGACTTGCCGCAGCCGGAAGGGCCGAGGATGACAACGAATTCACCGGATTTAATCTCCAGATCGACGCCGTGAACCACGGGATGTTTGCCGTAGCTCTTCTTCACATCACGGATTGAGATCGGTGCCACAGGACTGTTCCTTCACTTCTCGGTGGAGATAAGGCCGCGCACGAACCAGCGCTGCATCAGGATGACGAGCACCAGCGGCGGCGACATGATGATTAGAGTACCCGCCATGGCGACGTTCCAATCGGGCAGACCGAATTCGGACGGGATCAGGGTTTTGAGCTGCGTCACCGCAATGCCGAAATTCGGATCGGTGGTGATCAGCAGCGGCCAGAGATATTGGTTCCAGGCCCAGACGAACATGATCGTGAACAGTGCGATCATGTTCGGTCGCGACAGCGGAACCAGAATGTCCCAGAAGAACCGGACCGGGCCTGACCCATCCATTTTCGAGGCCTCGGCAAGTTCATCGGGAACCGTCAGATAGAACTGCCGATAGAGGAAGGTGCCTGTTGCGGTAGCGACCATCGGGAGGACGAGACCTGGATAGGAATTCAGCAGGCCCCATTCGAGCTTGATCTGGATCCCGCTGATCTGGGCGACAAGCCAGCTGATGCCCGTGACATCGAGGATCGCTTGGAACGGCTGTAGCGCATTGGCCGCAATCGAATAGGTCGGCACGATGCGGACTTCCAGCGGCAGCATCAGCGTGATGAAGATGATCCAGAAAATCAGGTGCCGTCCGCGGAAGCGGAAATAGACGATCGAGAAGCCTGCCATGGCGGAAAGGATGACCTTGCCGGCAGCGACCGACGTGGCGAAGATGATGCTGTGCAGCAGTTTGGTGCCGAGATCGGCGCGAACCCAGGCCTCCCGAGCGTTTTCCCAGAAATGCGAACCCGGCGTCAGCGGCAGCGGCACGCGGTTGACCGTCTCCAGATCGAGCGTCGATGCGATGATGACGATGACGAAAGGCAGAAGCGCGATCAGCATGCCGAGTGCCAGAAGCGTGTAGCAGATGAAGTTGAATATCGGCGTGCGTTCGATCATGTCCGCGACCTCACTTGTAGTGCACGCGCCGCTCGATGAAGCGGAACTGGAAGATGGTGAGCATGACGACGAGCAGCATCAGGATGATCGATTGCGCCGCAGCGCCTGAATAATCGAGACCCCGGAAGCCGTCGAAATAGATCTTGTAGACCATGAGTTCCGTCGCCCGTGCCGGACCGCCCTGCGTCATGACGTCGACGATACCGAAGGAATCCTGGAAGCTTTCGGTGATGTTGATCACCAGCAGGAAGAACAAAGTCGGCGTCAGCAGCGGCAACTGGAGATCCCACATGCGGCGCAGCGGCCCGGAGCCGTCCATGGCGGCCGCTTCGATCAGCGAGCGCGGAATCCCCTGCAGAGCCGAAAGGAAGAAGATGAAGTTGTAGCCGATATATTTCCAGGAGAAGGCGACGATGACGGCGATCATCGCGTCCTTGCCGTCGAGCGCGGGGTTCCAGAGGCCCGGCCAGATATGGTTGATGACCGAGAGAAGGCCGGCCTCCGGCGCCAGGATGAAGCGGAAAGCAAGCCCGAGAGCGGGCGCGGCGATCGCGTAAGGCCAGATGAAGACTGACCGGTAGACCTTGTGGCCGCGCAGTTCACGATCCGTCAAAAGCGCCAGAATGAGAGCCAGCCCCATGGCAATGATCGTCGAGCTGAAGCCGAAAACCATGCTGCGGGTGATCGATTCCCAATAGATCGGATCGCTGAGCAGCAGTTTGAAATTGTCGAAGCCGACCCAGGCATTGCCGCCGCCCCACGGCTGCTCGAGCGTGAAAGCCCAATAAAGCGCCTGCGCGCTTGGCCAGTAGAAGAAGACGAAGATCAGCAGCAGCATCGGGAATGCAAAGAGCAGGCCGATCGTCGTCGAGGAGAAAGTGACGCGCTTTTCCATGGGTGGTCGTTTTCGCCCTGATTTGACTTCAGGCGCGGGCGGCAGCGCATCCGCGACTGGTTGGGAGAACTTACAAAGACGCACCCGGCACGCGCAAGGCGGGCCGGGTGCGGCTCAATCAGGCGATCAGGGGAGCTGAACGTTCTTGTAGGTCTGCTGGAAGCGGCGCAGGAGCTGGTTGCCGCGTTCAGCAGCAGAGTCGAGCGAGGCCTGGACGTCGGCATTGTTGACGAAGATCGCCTGCAGGCCGTTGGCGATCTCGGTGCGGACCTGCAGCAGGCCGCCGAGACGGATGCCCTTGGCGGCTGCGTCGCCAGCCGGGGAAGCGGTCAGGCTCTGAATGGCGAGTTCACGGCCGGCGTAAGGCGCCTTGTCGTAGAAGCCCTGCTTCTTCAGATATTCGAAGCCGGAGTTGCGCACCGGGATGTAGCCGGTAACGGTCGACCAGGTCAGAGCTTCTTCCGGCTTCGCGATGAAGTTGAAAAAGGCAGCGGCTGCCTTGTATTCGACGTCCGAATGACCCTTCAGAACCCAGAGCGATGCGCCGCCGACATAGGAGCTGTGACGGGTTGCATCACCATAGGTCGGGAGCATGGCAACGCCCCAGTTCATGCCCTGCTTGGCGGTGCGGCCGATATTGCCGTGGTCGCCGACTGAAGTCAGGATGACCTGGCAATCGCCGGCAGCGAAGGCTTCGACGAAGGTCTGGCCGACGGCCTTGTTCTTGATGACGGCGAGCTTGTTGTCGTACCAGGACTTGAGGTCCTTGATGTAGCTGACGAGAAGCGGGTTCTTGTTGAAGACCAGTTCGGCGTCGAGGCCTTCGAAGCCGTTCTTCTTCGTGGCGATCGGCTCGCCGTTGACGGCTTCGAACTGCTCGATGTACTGCCAGACTTCGTTGCTGGAGATGTCGAAGGCGAGCGGGCATGCATAGCCGGCGTCCTTCAAAGCCTTGAAGTCCTCACCGGCTTCCTTCCAGGTCGCCGGAGCGTGATCCTTGCCGATCTTGGCGAAGGCGTCCTTGTTCCAGTAGAGCAGAGCGGTCGAGGAGTTGAAGGGGAAGGAATACATCTCGCCTTTCGAGGTGGCGTAGTAGCCTGATATACCCGAGAAGTAATCGTTCCAGTCGACGGTGTAGCCCATGTCGGCCATCAGCTTGTTTGCCGGGTAGTAGGCGCCGGAGAGCATGATGTCGAGCGTGCCGGCGTCGGAAACCTGGGCGATGGTCGGCTGCTTGCCGGCGCGGAAGGCGGCAATGGTGTTCTGCAGAGAAGCGTCGTAGCTGCCCTGGCTGGTGCAGACGACTTCGTAATCGGCCTGCGACTGGTTGAAGCGATCGCACTGTTCCTGGACACGCTTTGCGATGTCACCGGAATTGCCGAACCAGAAGTCAATCTTGGTCTTTTCGGCGGCGGCAGCAGGGCCAGCAAGAAACGCTGTGGCGAGAAGGGCGCCGACGGCGCCGAGAAGCTTGGCTTGCATTAGAACCTCGAACGTAAAAGGGACGCGCACTTTCAGCGCACGCCCTATTAGCTGGTCCAAATTGCCGCGGCCAATGAATATTCCATGACATGAAACAACCGAAATCGTGCCGTCACGAAACCTTCATCCGGATGTTATTTGCCACGGCTGAAGGCTATATTGAGAGAAGCCTCGCCAACCACCCCAGCGCACTGCCGAATAATTATATCTATACCAGAATTCCTGTAAACTTCAATGATTTTCAATATTTGCCTATACTTCGATGGCATCTCTTTATTCGGTGGCAATGGTCGCTTGAGACTTACAAAGAAGACCATTTTTCTGCCGCTGCACTGCTGTGCAACGCCCGGTTTCATCCTCGAAATCAGCGGGAATCCTTCAAAATTGCTGCAAAATGCGGATCGAATGCCCGGCTGATCGGTCCGGCCGCGGCCCCGAGCGCCACAGACCAGGGATCCGCCATGCCGGGCTGCAGGCGCGGCAGGGTTCGTCCGCGTCGTTCGGCGATCGAGGGAAGCAGTGGCCCGATCGCCGCAATCAGCCTGTTCACCAGTCCTTCCGGCGCGCTGCCGCACAGGATCACCGTCTGCGGATCGAAGATTGTTTCGATCAGATGGATGCTCCAGCGCAGATCCGCTGCGGCCGTCCGGATCCAGGCCTCGATGCTGGGATCGCGCCGCGAGGCGAGGTCGTCTATGCGCGCGTGGAGAACGGGATCTGCGGGGTCGGCAGACAGATGCTGGTAAAGCGAGGCGAGCGAGGCGCGGTGTTCGAGCGGCGTCGATTTGCCAGCGGCAAAGAGCAGCGCCATGCCGATCTCGCCGGCATTGCCGTTGCTGCCGCGGTAGAGTTCGCCGTTTAAAATGAGGCCGGCGCCGATGCCGTAACCGACAAAAAGGCAAACGGCATGGTCGAGGCCGTGGGCGGCTCCCACCATGCGCTCGGCAGTCGCAGCCGCAGCCGCATCGTTCTGCAGGCCGACATCGAGCCCGGTGCCTGCGGTAAGAGTTTCCAGCAGCGGAAACTTCTGCCAGGCCCCCATCATCCACGGATCGTCGCCGCTGCCGTCGATTCCGAAGGGGCCGGGCATCGCAACGCCGAGGCCGACCAGCCGCTTCTCCGATTGCCGGACGATCCCGGCGAGCTTCGAACGCACGCCGGCGACGAGGTCGAGAATGACCGTCGCTCCCGTCGACGGGCCTCCCGTCGGCAAACCGGCCTCCGCGCGCACCAGAACGCTGCCGACGAGATCGACGGCGACCGCCCGCGTCACATGCCGGTCGATCTGCAGGCCGATCGCGAAGGCGCCCTCGGGAACGAGCCGATAGGGCGTCGAGGGCTGGCCCCTACCCTTTCGCACCGCCTCCTGTGAACTGACGAGACCGTCACGTTCGAGTTCCTCGATGATGTTCGACACCGTCTGCTTGGTCAGCCGTGTCGCCCGCGCCAGATCCGCGCGCGAGAGCGCACCGTTGATCCTCAGGGCATCGATCATCACACGCCGGTTATGCGCGCTGGTGCCTTCGTGATTGGTGCCGCTCTTGGCCCGGATCGGCCTGACGTCATTCATGTGCAATTGCCTCTTGACTCCAGTAGAATGTTGAAGAAGTAATAAGTCAAGACATTTGACTTAATAAGGGACCGAAGAGTTCCAGGGAACGCAGGAAGCCGCACAGGGCTTCCAACGACGCTCCGAGATGAGCAACCGGCACGTTTTCGTTTCACGCGTGCCTTCTCGAAAACCGATGGCGGAAAAACCGCCCTCGGCCATGCGTAAATGTCAAAAACTGGAGGCTGCAATGCTGAAATCCTTGAACAAGACGCTTTTGGGTGCGGCCTTGATTGGCGTATCCCTTGCCCCGCATGCTTTCGCCGAGACGACGCTCAACGCGCTGTTCATGGCGCAGGCCGCTTACAGCGAGGCCGATGTGCGCGCCATGACCGATGCCTTCGCCAAGGCGAACCCCGACATCAAGGTCAATCTCGAATTCGTTCCCTATGAAGGGCTTCACGACAAGACGGTGTTGGCACAGGGTTCCGGTGGCGGTTACGACGTCGTCCTCTTCGACGTCATCTGGCCGGCCGAATACGCCACCAACAAGGTGCTGGTCGACGTCTCCTCCCGCATCACCGATGAAATGAAGAAGGGCGTGCTGCCGGGCGCCTGGACCACTGTGCAGTATGACGGCAAATATTACGGCATGCCGTGGATCCTCGACACCAAATATCTGTTCTACAACAAGGAGATCCTGGAAAAGGCCGGCATCAAGGCGCCGCCGAAAACCTGGGACGAACTGGCCGAGCAGGCAAAGACGATCAAGGACAAGGGCCTGCTTGCCACCCCGATCGCCTGGAGCTGGTCGCAGGCCGAAGCCGCAATCTGCGATTATACCACGCTGGTCAGCGCCTATGGCGGCGATTTCCTGAAGGACGGCAAACCTGCCTTCCAGAGCGGTGGCGGCCTTGACGCCCTGAAATATATGGTGGCCAGCTATACGTCAGGCCTGACAAATCCGAACTCCAAGGAGTTCCTGGAAGAGGACGTCCGCAAGGTCTTCCAAAACGGCGATGCCGCCTTCGCGCTCAACTGGACCTACATGTACAACATGGCGAACGACCCGAAGGACAGCAAGGTCGCGGGCAAGGTCGGCGTCGTGCCGGCGCCGGGCGTCGCCGGCAAGAGCGAGGCTTCGGCCGTCAACGGCTCGATGGGCCTCGGCATCACCTCGGCCAGCAAACATCCCGACGAGGCCTGGAAATACATCACATTCATGACCTCGCAGGCGACACAGAACGCCTACGCCAAGCTCAGCCTGCCGATCTGGGCCACCTCCTACGAGGACCCTACCGTCACCAAGGGCCAGGAAGAGCTGATTTCCGCCGCCAAGGTCGGTCTTGCCGCCATGTATCCGCGCCCGACGACGCCGAAATATCAGGAGCTGTCGACCGCGCTGCAGCAGGCGATCCAGGAGTCGCTGCTCGGCCAAGCCACGCCTGAGGACGCGCTGAAATCGGCCGCCGAAAACAGCGGCCTCTGAAGCCGGCATGAACCCCGGGCGGCGCCTGCCGCCGCCCGGCCCTCCCAAATTGTGAATGAAAGAAGGGTCGCCTCGATGTCGGGCACATGGCTGACAACCCGCGCGTGGCTTCTGATGCTGCCGCTTCTCGTGGTCATGATCTCGGTCATCGGCTGGCCGCTCATCGATACCGTCGGCCTCTCCTTCACCGATGCCAAGCTCGTCGGCACAGGCGGCAGTTTCGTCGGCATCGACAATTACGTGAAGATGCTCTCCGGCTCGAATTTCCAGCGCACGCTGGTCACGACCTCATGGTTCGCGATCGTCTCGGTCGTCGCCGAAATGGTGATCGGCGTCCTTGCGGCGCTGTTGCTGAACCAGCAGTTCCGCGGCCGCACCGCGCTGCGCGCCCTGATGATCCTGCCCTGGGCGCTGCCGACCGTGGTCAACGCCACGCTCTGGCGGCTGATCTACAATCCGGAATACGGTGCGCTCAACGCCGCGCTGACACAGCTCGGCCTGCTCGATGCCTATCGCTCCTGGCTCGGCGAGCCCGGCACGGCGCTCGCCTCCCTCATCGTCGCCGACTGCTGGAAGAATTTTCCGCTGGTGGCGCTGATCGCGCTTGCCGCACTCCAGGCCGTGCCGCGCGATATCACCGCTGCCTCCCTCGTTGACGGCGCCGGCCCCTTCGCCCGCTTCCGCTTCGTCATCCTACCCTATCTCGCCGGCCCGCTGATGGTGGCGCTGGTGCTGCGCACGATAGAAGCCTTCAAGGTATTCGACATCATCTGGGTCATGACCCGCGGCGGCCCGGCCAACAGCACCCGCACGCTGTCGATCCTCGTCTACCAGGAAGCCTTCTCCTTCCAGCGGGCAGGTTCGGGCGCGTCACTGGCCTTGATCGTCACACTGCTGGTGACGCTGCTCGCCGTCGGCTACGCCGCCCTGGTGCGCAAAACCGCAGGGAGTGCCGCCTGATGGAACGCCAGAGCCCGCTCTTTTCCGCTTTCATTCACCTCTGCGCGCTGCTGCTTGCCGCCGTCATCCTGGCGCCGATCTTCTGGCTCTTCATCATGAGCATCTCGCCGGCCGCCGACCTTGCGGCAAAGCCGCTGCGCTGGTGGCCACAGGCGGCGGATTTCTCACGATACCAGCTCTTGCTGTCGACACTTGAAAACAGCGCCGGCGCCGCCTTCACCGCGTCGCTACGCAACAGCATCGAGGTGGCCGGCATGGCGACCATCGCCGCCATCGCGCTTGCAATTCCGGCCGGCTGGGCAGTGTCGCGCTCGCCTTCGGTGGGCTGGTCTCTGTCGATGGTGATCGCCACCTATATGCTTCCGCCGGTCGCGCTCGCCGTGCCGCTCTATATGGCTCTCTCCCATCTCGGCATGCTCAACAACGTCTTCGGCCTCGCCCTCGTTTATCTCACCATCCTGGCGCCCTTCACCACCTGGCTGATGAAATCGGGCTTCGACTCCATCCCGCGCGAAATCGAATCCGCCGCGATGATCGACGGCGCCGGCCTGTTCCAGACGCTGAGGATCATCACGCTGCCGCTCGCTGCCCCCGTGGTCGCGACATCGAGCCTCTTTGCATTCCTGCTGGCCTGGGATGAATTTTTCTATGCGCTGCTCTTCACCTCGGACCAGCGCGCCAAGACGCTGACCGTCGCCATTGCCGATCTCGCGGGCGGGCGCGTTTCCGATTACGGACTGATCGCCACGGCAGGCGTGCTCGCCGCCCTGCCCCCAGTGCTGATCGGTCTCGTCATGCAACGCGCCCTGATTTCAGGGCTCACCAGCGGCGGCGTCAAGGGATAAACATGACAACGGAAAGAAACCCGCCCGCCGGACTTGCGGCGATCGACCGCGAAATGGCGCGCCAGCACGCCGATGCGCTCGCCTCTTATGAAGCCGCCGCACCGATGGCGGCAAAAGCCGCCGCCTCGCTTGAGAAAACCGGCCGGCTGCTTTTGATCGGCATGGGCGGCTCGCATGCGGTTAACCGCGCCGTCGAGCCGCTCTACCGTGCACTCGGCATCGACGCCGTCGCTTTGCCGCTCTCCGAACAGCTCGGCCAGCCGCTGCCGATCGCCGGCAGGACAATCTTCGTCACCTCGCAATCCGGCGAAAGCGCCGAAGTCCTGCGCTGGTTCAACGAAACCGGCGGCACGGAGGAAACCTTCGGCCTGACGCTCGAAGGCAGCTCCTTCCTTGCCAGAACCGCCCCGTCGCTGATCGGCTGCGGCGGCACAGAGCTTGCCTTTGCCGCAACCCGCAGCCTGACAGTGACCTTCGCCCTGCACCTCGCGATCTTGGCTGCCCTCGGCGAAGATCCCGCGGCGGCACTTGCCGTCCTCAAAGCGCCCGAAGACCACGACATCTCAGCGGCCCTGTCCGCACTCCAAAACGTCGTGACCGTCGTGACCTCAGGCCGCCGCCTGCAAGGAGTCGCCGAGGCTTTGGCCCTTGGGCTAACGGAGCTTTCGCGCCGCCCCTGCTTCTCGCTCGAAGGCGGCCAGCTGCGCCATGGCCCGATGGAGATGCTGGGGCCGGAAATCGGCGTGGTGCTGTTCCGCGGCCTCGACGAGACTGCCGGCCTCGTCACCGCCATGGCGGTGTCCGCCGTCGAGACCGGCGCGCCTGTCATCCTGTTCGACGCCTCGAGTGAAGCCCCGGTCACCGGGGCGGTGACGATCCGTTTTGCGCCGGCGACGGGCCTTGCCGCGATCTTCGCCATGCTGCCGGTCGCCCAGCGGCTGATGATCGCCTTCGCCGAAACCCGCGTGGAGAATGCCGGAACGCCGGTCCGGTCCACCAAGATTACCCGGAGTGAATGAATGCGGCCGCTTGCAGTCATCGGCAACGTCAATGTCGATCTCATCCTTGGACCGGCCGCCCCCTGGCCGAAGGCCGGCACGGAAATCATCGTCGATCATGATGAGCTGAGGGTTGGCGGATCGGCTGGAAACAGCGCGCTCGCCTGGCAGGCGCTCGGCATCGAATTCGAGATCGCCGCGAATATCGGCAGCGACCAGTTCGGCCGCTGGCTTGCCGAGGCCTTCGGCCGGCGCTCCGAGAAGTGGCCCGTGCGTCCTGAGAAAACGACGCTCTCCGTCGGCATCACTCATCCGGACGGCGAGCGCACGTTTTTCACGACGACCGGCCACCTGCCGCGCTTCAGCCTCGCCGACGTCTTCGCCGTCATCGACGGCGAAAGACTGCGTGGCGGTTACGCGCTTCTCTGCGGCGGCTTTCTAACCGACGACCTGGCGAGCGAATATGACGCTTTCTTCGACTGGGCCGACAGCCACGATATCACCGTCGCACTCGATACCGGCTGGCCGCTCGACGGCTGGACAAAAGAAAATTGTGCGGCCGCCCGCGCCTGGCTTTCGCGCAGCGGCATTGCACTGCTGAACCAGGTCGAGACGACGACCCTTGCCGGCATCGCCGATCCGATCGAAGCCGCCCGTGAGATCAGGTCGCATATGCCGGAGGGCGCGATCGTCGTCGTCAAGCGCGGCCCGGACGGCGCCATCGCCATAGGGCCGGACGGCCTGCCGGCATCCGCAACTGCACCCGTCATCAAGGTCGTCGATACGATCGGCGCCGGCGATGTCTTCAACGCCGGCTTCCTGGCAGCATTGGCAGATGGCAAGCCGCTGGCTTCCTGCCTGGTGGCTGGGACGCAGGTCGCCTCGCGCGCCATCTCCACCCTTCCCCGCAGCTATGGCGAGCCATCGTCTCGTCAGGAGCCCATGTCATGAGCGCGCTCGACATTGAAAACATCCGCAAGACCTACGGCGAGGTGGAGACGCTGAAAGGCATCGACATTTCGCTGGAAAGCGGCGAGTTCCTTGTGCTGCTCGGCTCGTCGGGCTGCGGCAAGTCCACGCTGCTCAACATCATTGCCGGCCTTGCCGAAGCGACGAGCGGCGACGTCAGGATCGGCGGGCGCTCGGTGCTCGGCGTGCACCCGAAAGACCGCGACATCGCTATGGTCTTTCAATCCTACGCGCTCTATCCCAATCTGACGGTGCATCGGAACATCGGCTTCGGCCTGGAAATGCGCAAGGTGCCGGCGGGCGAGCGCGACAAGGCCGTGCGCGATGCCGCCAAGCTCCTGCAGATCGAAAACCTCCTCGACCGCAAACCGAGCCAGCTCTCCGGCGGTCAGCGTCAGCGCGTCGCGATCGGCCGCGCGCTGGTGCGCAAGCCGGAAGTGTTCCTGTTCGACGAACCGCTCTCCAATCTCGACGCCAAGCTGCGCATGGAGATGCGCACCGAGATCAAGCGGCTGCATCAGATGCTGAAGACCACGGTCGTCTATGTCACCCATGACCAGATCGAGGCGATGACCCTTGCAAGCCGCATTGCCGTTATGCGCGACGGCCGCATCGAGCAGCTGGGCACACCTGAGGAAATCTACAATCATCCGGCAACACTCTATGTCGCCACTTTCGTCGGCGCTCCGCCGATGAACCTGCTGAAAGCGACGGTACGCGATGGCCGGCTGGCGATTGCAGGTTCCGATGCCAGCCTGCCCCTGCCGGCCCGCTTCGCCGAAGCCGCCGTCAAAGGCCGCGACGTCATCCTCGGCATCCGCCCCGAGGCCCTTCGCACGGACGGCGCCGGCCCGTCGCTCGAGGCAACCCTGGAGATCGCCGAGTTGACCGGCCCGGAACTCGTCGTCACCGCCCTCGCCGGAAATCAACGGCTGATGGCCTGCTTGCCGCCGCGCACGCCGATCCGGGGCAACGAAACGCTCACCCTCTTCTACGACGAGGAGGCGATGCATCTCTTCGATCCGCAAACGGGTCTCAGCTGTCTTCGCGAGGGATAACGGACGATGCGTCCTCGCGGACGCAAGAAGTTGCAGGACGCTATTGCCTACACAACGAAATAGCGCGACACGTCCGATCGATGCCCCTCCGGTCGGCCGGGACCGCCTGCACCTAGCGGCTACGCTAGATCGTCCGCTCGCTATGGCGCTATAGAACGCACGCGTCGCGAGCGGTCTTCGCCACATCGGACTGGCTTGGTTTCGCCCCGCCGATGACAATAAACTTGTGAAAAATCCGATACTAGGGCACAATTTGCGAACGCATCTGAAGTTGCGGCGTAAACTCAAAACCGGCCGTCTCGCGCCGAGTTGACAGTTCGCGTCGGAGGGTCGGCGTCGATGGATCAGGGGTTCTTTCTTCTGTTCGCTGCGGTGTCCGTGATCACCGCCCTGACGGTGGTCCTGGCGCGGAATCCGGTTCACAGCGCATTGGCGTTGATGGCGTGTTTCCTCAATATCTCGGCCATCTTTGTCTTGCTCGAGGCGCCGTTCCTCGCGGTCATCCAGATCTTTGTCTATGTCGGCGCGATCATGGTCCTGTTCCTGTTCGTGATCATGATGATCGATGTGCGCGAAGCGGTGTTGCAGCGGTTCTTGCCGGGCGGCAACCTGTCGGCTCTGGTGCTGGTCGTCCTGCTTGGGGTCGAGATGCTTGTGCTGGTGCTCTGGAGTGACCGCTTTTCGGTCATCGAACCTGTCGCCATGCGCGGCGGTGATCAGATCAGGCAGCTCAGCACGACACTTTTCGCCGACTATCTCCTGCCGTTTGAAATCGCCTCCGTGATCCTTTTGGCTGCCCTGATCGGCGCCATCGTGCTGGCGCGGAAGGAGCAGGAGTGATGGTTCCGCTCTGGTGGTATATTGTGCTTGGAGTGATCCTGTTCGTGATCGGAGCAGCGGGCGTACTGATCAGGCGCAATATTCTAGTGGTGCTCATGTCGCTGGAGCTTTTGCTCAACTCGGTCAATATCAACTTCATCGCTTTCGGGCATTACTACGACGATTTCCGCGGGCAGATCTTCGCGATCTTCGTCATCGCAATCACCGCGGCGGAGGTTGCCGTCGCCCTCGGTATCCTGGTCGCCCTCGTGAGGAACAAGTCCACCCTCAAGGTCGACGACGTGACCATGATGAAAGGATAGCGGTTTGGACCCGGTGATATCGATCCGGCCGCTGCTTGCCGTTGCCGTCGCAGGTCTGGCGGCCCTTGCGATTCTCCTTCTGAACAACCGCGAGAAACTCCGCGATGTCGTCTCGCCGGTGGCCGCGATCGCCATGTTCGCTATTGTCGCCTCGATGGCACCCACCGTGCTGGCGGGCGGGACGATCGATTTGCGCCTGTTCGAGATCCTGCCGGGGATTGACTTCGCTTTCCGGGTCGATGCGCTCGGCATGGTGTTTGCCACCGTCTCGTCGCTGCTGTGGATCGTGGCTGCGATTTATTCCATCGGCTACATGCGGCACTTGAACGAGCACGCGCAGACCCGGTTCTTCGCCTGCTTCGCCAGCAGTCTGGCGGCCGCCGCCGGGGGTGCCTTCGCCGCCAATCTGTTTACACTGGTGATCTTCTACGAGATGCTCAGTCTCGTTACCTATCCCCTCGTCTACCACCACGAGGACGAGGCGGGATGGACGGGCAGCCGCAAGTACCTCGTCTATCTGATGGGCGCGTCGAAAAGCGTGTTGCTCGCCGCGCTGGCGCTGACCTACCACATTGCGGGGTCGCTCGACTTTGTGACGGGCGGGCTGCTGGCGGGAGCGGATGCCTCCGCGCTGCTGCTGACGGTCGTTTATTTCGGCTATCTCTTTGGCTTCGCCAAGGCCGCGGTGATGCCGATGCACGCCTGGCTGCCTGCCGCGATGGTGGCTCCGACACCGGTCAGCGCGCTCCTGCATGCGGTGGCCGTGGTCAAGATGGGCGTGTTCTGCGTGCTGCGAGTGGTCTTCCATGTCTTCGGCGTCGAGCTGGTGGGGAAGCTGGGCCTCGGTATCGCCACGGCCTATCTGGTTTCGTTCACGATCCTCATGGCGTCGGTCTACGCCCTCACGCGGGACGACCTGAAGGCGAGGCTCGCCTATTCGACCGTCAGCCAACTATCCTACATCGTGCTGGGCGTGGTTCTGTTGTCGCCGGTCGCGATGGTCGGCGGAATCGTTCACATCGCGGCGCATGCGTTCTCCAAAATCACACTCTTTTTCTGCGCAGGTTCAATCTATTGCGCATCTGGCAAGCGCAACATCAGCGATATGGCTGGGATCGGCCGCAGGCTGCCCTGGACGATGGGGGCGTTCTTCGTCGGTTCGCTCGGCATGATCGGGGTGCCGCTGACCGCGGGCTTCGTCAGCAAGTGGTATCTGGCACGGGGTTCGGTGGAGGCGGGGGAAATCCCATTCCTGATCGTGCTCCTCATAAGTTCGGTCCTGAACGCCGCCTATTTCCTGCCAATCAGCTATCTCGCCTTTTTCGGGACGGAGGCACAGGAGAGCCCCGCGACGGTTCGGGAAATTCCGATGGTCACGATTCCGCTGGTCGCGACCGCCATCCTGTCGGTGCTGATGGGCATCTTCCCCGGCTATTTCCTCACCTTGGCGGACGGAGTGGTCAGATGATCAAGCGAGTGGTCGATTTCTTTGGTGCCGAAGAATATGCGCAGCAGCGGCGCCGGCTGTTCTATCTGGCGCTCGTACTTATCGTCATCGCCGACTTTCTGGTTCCCCGCGAACACGCCGAATACCTGTGGGACCGCGTGCCGGGCTGGTCGGCCGTCTACGGCTTCGGCTCCTGCGTGCTGCTCATCTTCGTTTCCAAGTTTCTCGGCCATCAGGCTGGGTTGATGCGGCGCGAGGACTACTATGACTGACTTCATCCATCCGGCCCTGCTCTTCATTCTCGGCGCTCTGCCGATCCCATTCCTCAGAGGATCGATCCGCAAGGCTTATCTGTTGCTGATCCCGGCGTTGGCGATCCTCGCCGTCGTTACGATGCAGCCGGACAACTACGGCGCGGCGTCGTTCCTCGGGCAGCAAATCCAGGTCGCGAAGGTCGACAAGCTGAGCAGGGTCTTCGCCACGGTTTTCACCATCATGGCTCTGATCGGAACGGTCTACGCGCTGCACTTGCCTCGCCCCGGCCAGCACGTCGCTGCGTTCGTCTACGTCGGGAGCGCGCTTGGCGTGGTATTCGCCGGCGACTACCTGACGCTGTACCTGTTCTGGGAAGGCATGGCGTTTGCCTCTGCCTATCTCGTCTTCGCACAGGGCGGCCGGCAAGCGATCAGCGCCGGGTTCCGGTATCTCATGGTTCATATCACCGGCGGTGTCGTCCTGCTTGGCGGCATCATTCTCTACGGGCTTTCAACAGGCTCGCTACTCCTGGGCCCGATCGAGGAAGGGATGGGCGCCGGCGCCTACCTGATCCTTGCCGGGTTCCTTCTGAACGCCGCCGTGCCGCCGCTCAACGCCTGGCTGACCGACGCTTACCCTGAGGCAACAGTCACCGGGGCGGTATTCATGAGCGCCTTCACCACCAAGACCGCCGTTTATGTGCTGGCGCGCGCATTTCCGGGAACCGAGCTTCTCGTTTGGCTCGGCATCGCGATGGCGCTTTACGGCGTCATCTATGCAGTACTGGAGAACGACTGCCGACGCCTGTTGGCCTATCACATTGTCAGCCAGGTGGGTTATATGGTGGCGGGCGTCGGTATCGGGACCGAGATGGCTGTCAACGGCGCCACCAGTCATGCCTTCGCGCATATCCTCTACAAGGCGCTTCTGTTCATGGGTGCCGGGGCGGTGATCTACGTCACCGGCCGTCGCAAGCTCACCGAGCTTGGCGGGCTCTACAAGACCATGCCGCTGACAGTGGCGCTCTACATGGTCGGCGCCTTCGCGATCTCGGCATTTCCCTTCTTCTCGGGCTTCGTCACCAAATCGATGGTGATCGCCGCTGCCGGACAGGATCATCGGGCGCTGGTGGTGCTGGCGCTGACAATGGCATCGTCCGGGACGTTCCTGCACACGGGCTTGAAGCTGCCGTATTACATGTTCTTCGGCACGGACCGGAAACTGGAGGCGAGGGAGCCGCCGCGCAACATGCTGGTCGCGATGGGAATGGCGGCGGTGCTTTGCATTGCGATCGGAGTGTTCCCGCAGCCGCTTTATGCGCTTCTGCCCTATCGGGTCGACTTCGAACCTTACACCGGCCTCCATGTCACGGAGAGCCTCGGCGTACTGATGTTCACGGCCTTCGGGTTCGTGCTGTTCCTGCGGGCGCTCGACCCAGCGAACACCATCAGCATCGACACCGACTGGTTCTATCGCAAGGGCGCGCGGGTCTTCATGTGGCTCGCCGAACGACCGCTGGCGCGCTACGAGAAGGCGGTGAGCGAGGTGTCCGAAACCGCGGCGTTGCCCCTGTTGCACGGGGCGGCACGGGCGGGACTGCGGATCGATCTCACCGGGGTGGACGCTGTCGTGAACGGCGTTGCCCGCTCGATCCTGCGCGGCGGCGGGCGGCTCCGGCGACTCCAGACCGGCGTCGTGACCCACTACGTGCTGGCGATGATCGTCGGTGTGATCGCGGCCACCGCCATCTTCGCCGTAGCGTGGCGGTAGGGGGTCGCATGGGGTTACCGCTACTCAGCCTCATCGTATTCACACCCGCCGCCGGGGCAGCGGTTCTGATATTTCTGCGCAGCGACGCTGCGGTGCGGTGGATGGCGCTGGGTGTCACCGTCATCGACCTCGTTCTCTGCATTGCTATGTTGGTCGGTTTTGACACCACGACCCACGCGATGCAGTTTACCGAGACGCGCCCGTGGGTTCCTGCGCTCGGGATCACCTATGCGCTTGGCATCGACGGAATCAGTGCGCTGTTCGTTTTCCTGACCGCCCTGCTGGGCTCGACCTGCGTGCTCGCTTCGTGGGTCGCGATCGACCACAAGGTGAAGGAATTCATGGTCAGTCTGCTGGCCATGGAGGCGCTGATGCTGGGGGTTTTCTGCGCCCTCGACCTGTTCTTGTTTTACGTCTTCTGGGAGGCGATGCTGATCCCAATGTACCTGATCATCGGCGTCTGGGGCGGCGACGGCCGGGTCTATGCGGCTTTCAAGTTCTTCCTTTACACGCTGGCAGGCAGCGTCCTGTTCCTCGTCGGCGTCATCGTGCTCTATTTCAACGGCGGCGAGACCTTCGACATTCTCGCTCTGACAGCACAGGATTTGCCGTTCCGGGTCCAGTCGTGGCTGTTCTTCGCTTTCCTGATCGCCTTCGCGGTCAAGGTGCCGATGGTCCCGGTCCACACCTGGCTGCCGGACGCCCATGTGCAGGCGCCGACAGCCGGCAGCATCATCCTCGCCGGCGTGCTGCTGAAGATGGGCGCCTACGGCTTCCTGCGATTCTCGCTGCCGATGCTGCCGGAGGCGTCGGTGTATTATTCGACCCTGATGCTTTCGCTGTCGGCGCTTGCGATCGTCTATGGCGGGTTGCTTGCGCTGGCGCAGGACGACCTCAAGAAGCTGGTGGCCTATTCCAGCATCAGCCACATGGGCTTCGTGACGATGGGGATTTTCGCGCTGAACCTGCGCGGGCTCCAGGGCGGTATCCTGCAAATGTTCAATCATGGCGTGACGACGGGCGCGTTGTTCCTGTTCGTCGGCCTGATCTACGAGCGGACCCACACCCGCAGCATCGCCGATTATGGCGGGCTGATGAAGGCGGCACCCGTGTACACCACGTTTCTTGCCTTGTTCATCCTGTCGTCGATGGCGCTGCCGGGAACGAATTCGTTCGTGGGCGAGTTGCTCGTGCTGTCTGGCGGGTTTGCGGCCAACCTGGCCGTCGGCGCGGCCGCCGTTCTGGGCGCATTGCTGGGCGCGGCCTATCTGCTTGGCATGTATGGGAAGGTCGCGCTTGGTCCGGTGAGCGTCGGCGCCCGGTTCAAGATACGTGACGTAAACGCCCGCGAGGTCGCTGCGATCCTGCCGCTGACCGTCTTCGTGCTTTGGGTCGGGCTCTATCCAAAGCCTTTTCTCAACATCATCGATGCCTCGGCGAAACATCTGCTCGCGCAGGTGCACGGTGAGGAGGGCGGCCAATGACCGCTGCTGCGCTTCTCCAGTCGGCCCTTGCGAGCCTGCCCGAGATCGTGGTGATCACGGGGGCCTGCATCCTGCTGATCCTGGGACAGTTTGTACAAAAGAGACAGGAACATTTCCTTGTCTGGGCTTCCGTTGCCATCGTGCTGATTGCCGCCTTGGCGACACTCATGCTGGCGGGCGAGGTGCGGCCGGCCTACACGGGCATGTTCGTCGCCGACCGCTTCGCGGTCTTCTTCAAGTTCGTGTTCTATTTAGCCACCGTTCTGACATTCCTCCTCTCGCGAAAATATGCCGATATCGAAGGGATCGGCAGCAGCGAATACTATGTCCTGCTGCTCTTTGCGCTTTCGGGAATGATGATCATGGCGTCGGCTACCGATCTCATGTCGATCTATGTAGGCCTCGAACTGATGGTGCTCTGTACCTATGTGCTGACCGGTTTCCTGCGGCAAGAGCGGCGGTCGAACGAAGCGGCGCTGAAATATGTGATCCTTGGCGCGGTCTCGACCGGGATTTTCCTTTACGGCGTTTCGCTGGTCTACGGGCTGACCGGCACCACGCAACTGGACGCAATGGCTGCAGCAGTGACAGGGGATCCGCTCGATCCCGGATTGCTGCTGGCGGTAGTCTTCATTGTCGCGGGGCTGGTCTTCAAGGTCGGCGCGGTGCCGTTCCATATGTGGGTTCCGGACATCTACGAAGGCGCGCCGACGACGATCACCGCCTTCATGTCGGTCGGGCCCAAGGCGGCGGGATTCGCGGTCATCCTGCGGGTGTTCCTCAACCCTCTGGTCGCAGCCTCGGATGTCTGGATCATCGTCGCCGTCATTGCGGTGGTGACGATGGCGCTCGGCAGCTTCGTGGCGCTGGTCCAGGATAATTTCAAGCGCCTCCTGGCCTATTCCAGCATCGCGCATGCCGGCTTCGCCATTTTCGGCGTGGCCGCTGGCGGCGCCGATGGGATCGCCAGCGTGATGCTCTATCTGCTGATCTACGCGTTCATGAATCTCGGCATTTTCGGCGCCGTCATCATGATGCGGAACGGCGATTTCTCGGGCGAGGTCATCGACGACTATGCGGGTTTCGCCAAGTCACATCCAGGGCTGGCGCTTTTGATGCTGCTCTATCTCTTCTCGCTGGCCGGCATTCCGCCGACGGCCGGGTTCTTCGCCAAGTTTTACGTGCTGGTTGCCCTCGTCGAGCGTGGTTTTGTCATGCTGGCGGTTATCGCAGTACTGCTCAGCGCCGTCGCCGCCTATTTCTACATTCGCATCGTGATGGTGATCTACATGCGCGAGCCGAAGAGGGCGTTCGCGCCGGCGCTGACGCCTCTGGTGGGCGCGACACTCGCCGTCACCGCTGCCGGCACCATCGGCATCGGCCTATTTCCGTCGTGGTTTCTAAAGCTTGCCCAAGATTCGGTCTTTGGCGGGTGAGCGATTGGGTTTGCAATGATCACACCGACGGAATAGACTTGAAGACAGAGGAAGGATTGCCCAAGTCGCGCCGCGGCGTGGTCGATGGGCGACCGGTGCAGTGATATGACTGCAATGGAATTTTTGCCGGTTCTTTTCATGGTCGCCGGAGTCGCTCTGGTGGCGGGGGTGACGTTGTTCGTCTCCTCGCTGCTGCGCCCATCCAATCCTTATCCCGCCAAGAACATGCCCTATGAATGCGGCATGGACGCAGCGGGCGAGGCGGCGGCGGGCCGCTTCAGGGTGCCGTTCTTTATCCTCGCGATCCTGCTCGTCGTTTTCGATGTCGAAGCGATGTTTCTCTTTCCCTGGGCCGTCGTCCTGAAAGAGATCGGCCTGGTCGGCTATATCGAGATGTTCATCTTCATCTTGCTGCTTCTCGTGGGTTTCGCCTACGCCTGGCTGAAAGGAGCGCTGGAATGGGAGGCGTAAACAACGCGATCCGCGACAGCGTGCTGTTCACTACGGCCGACAGCGTCATCAGTTGGAGCCGAAGTTCGGCGCTGTGGCCGGAGACCTTCGGCATTGCCTGCTGCGCCATCGAGATGATCTCGGCCGGTTGCGCCCGCTACGATCTCGACCGGTTCGGCGTGGTCTTCCGCCCTTCGCCGAGACAATCGGACGTCATGATCATTGCCGGCACCGTGACCCGGAAATTCGCGCCCGTCGTGCGGCGGCTCTATGACCAGATGCCTGAGCCGCGCTGGGTGATCGCCATGGGCACCTGCGCTATTTCGGGCGGGGTCTACAACACCTATGCCGTGGTGCAGGGATCGGAAACCTTCGTGCCCGTCGATGTGCATGTGCCCGGCTGTCCGCCCCGGCCTGAGGCGCTGATGCACGGCTTCCTTCTGCTTCAAGAAAAGATCAAGAGGTCGCGGGCACTCGCCGGCACCCCTCTCGATCGGGTTATAGCGTCATGAGTGCGGAGCCGTCCCTCAATCGCGCTCCGATCATGGAGCGCTTCGGAGCAACAATCGAGGACCTCGGCACTGCGCACGATATTGACGCCTTTGCCGTTCCGCCCGAGAGGATCGTCGAGTTCTGCCGGTTCCTGAAGGAGCATCCGGCGCTGCAATTCAATTTCCTCTCAGACATTTGCGGGGTCGATCATTATCCCGAAACACCGCGGTTCGAGGCGGTCTACCATCTCTATTCGCTGCCCAACAGGTGGCGGATTCGCATCAAGTGCCGGCTTGGCGATCCTCCTGAAGTGCCCTCGGTCACGGGAGTCTGGCGCACCGCCAACTGGCATGAGCGTGAGGCCTGGGACATGTACGGCATCCGGTTCGCGGGACATCCCGATCTGCGCCGGATCTATATGTGGGAGGGCTTCGAGGGCTTTCCCCAGCGCAAGGATTTCCCCCTCAGGGGCTATAGGGACAAGTTGAACCCCTTCGGTGCAGAAGGTCCGCCGCCAACGCAGCCCGACCTTGCCACCAGGGACATTCCGTAAGGGAGGCCGTTCTACGCCGGAACGTTGAGATGACTGAAGTCACCGAGCTCAGCAGGCCTGAGGGCGAAGCGCTCAATACCAGGGAAGTGCTACTCAACCTCGGTCCGCAGCACCCCAGCACCCATGGGGTTCTTCGGCTCGTCCTCGAACTGGACGGCGAGTTCGTCGAGCGCGTCGATCCGCATATCGGCTACCTCCATCGAGGCACCGAAAAACTGGCGGAGAGCTTCACCTATACCCAGATTTTCCCGCTGACGGACCGGCTCGACTATCTCTGTCCGCCCTCGAACAACCTCGCCTTCGCGCTGGCGGTAGAGAAACTCCTTGGCATAGAAGCACCGATCCGGGCGCAATATATCCGCGTGATGATGGCCGAGCTGGCACGGATCTCCGGTCACCTCCTGATCACGGGCGCTCTGCCGATGGACCTCGGCGCCATGACCGCGCTGCTTTACGTCATGCGCGAGCGTGAAATGATCATGGACCTCCTGGAAATGATCTCCGGTGCGCGCATGCACACCTCGTTCTGCCGGGTCGGCGGAGTGCGCGAGGACCTGCCTGACGGATTCTTCCCCAAAATCCGGGAGTTTTGCGACATCTTCCCGAACCGGATCCGCGACTATGAGCGACTGCTCGAAGATAACCGGGTGTTTCTCAATCGCACCAAGGGGATCGGCGTGATCTCCGCCGAGGATGCTGTCGATCTCGGCCTCAGCGGCCCGAACCTGCGGGCTTCCGGTGTCGACTGGGACATCCGGCGCGATGAGCCCTACGAGATCTACCACCGGCTCGATTTCAACGTCATCACCCGTGACGAGGGCGATTGCTATGCACGCTGGCGATGCCGCGTCGACGAGATGCGCGAAAGCATAAGTATCATCGAACAATGCATCGACCAGATGCCTGAGGGGCCGTTCCAGATCGATATGCCGACAATCGCCTTCCCGCTGGACAAGGATCGGGTGCACTGCTCGATGGAGGCGCTGATCCAGCATTTCGACCTGTCGGCCTACGGCTTCGAGGTGCCGAAGGGCGAGGTCTATTCGGCGATCGAGGCGCCAAAGGGCGAGCTTGGCTTTTACATCATCAGCGACGGGTCGCCAAAACCGTTCCGCATGAAGGTGCGGGCACCCTCATTCGTCAATCTTCAGGCCCTCTTTGGGGTCACCAACGCCCGCTATCTGGCGGACATGATCGCCGTGCTCGGCAGCCTCGACCCCGTGATGGCGGAGGTGGACAAGTAGCAGAGGATTTGGACGTGATGACCATGCGCGAAAAGATCGAAGAGGCGGCGGCGCGGTATCCCGACCAGCGCTCGGCGATCATGCCCGCGCTTCGGATTGCGCAGAGAGAGCATGGCCATCTGCCTGGTCCGGTGCTGGAGGAGGTCGCCAACATTCTCGGAGTCGAGCGCATCTGGATCTACGAGCTGGCGACCTTCTACACGCTCTTCCATACCGAACCGGTGGGCATGTTCCATCTGCAGCTTTGCGACAACGTCTCCTGCATGCTGTGCAGATCCGAGGACCTGCTGAGGCATCTGGAGGAGGTCCTCGGGATCAAGAAGGGCGAAACCACCCCGGACCGGCTGTTCACGCTTTCGACCGTCGAATGCCTCGGCGCCTGCGAGATGGCTCCAGTGATGCAGGTCGGCGACGACTATCACGGCGACCTCGATATCGCGCGAATCGACGCGCTTCTCGACAGGTTGCGAACGGAGGCGGGACAAGCGACTGGCGCCGATCTCGTCTCGGCAGCACCGCCGGGAGAATAGCGTCATGTTCGAACCGATCCTCCTCAAGCACGTCGATGTTCAGGATGGCCATCTGCTCTCCACCTTCGAGGCTGGCGGAGGCTACCAGGCTCTGGCCAAGGTGCTGCGCGAAAACACGCCTGAGGAGGTTATCGACCTCGTCAAACGGTCCAACCTGCGCGGTCGCGGCGGTGCCGGATTCCCGACGGGCATGAAATGGGGTTTCGTGCCGAAGCGGACCGGCAAGCCGACATATCTGTGCTGCAACGCCGATGAGGGCGAGCCGGGCACCTTCAAGGACCGGATCATCATGGAACGCGACCCGCATCAACTGATCGAGGGGTTGGCGGTAAGTGCATACGCGATTGGGGCCGAAACCGCCTATGTCTACATTCGCGGAGAATATGTGACGGCGATCCGTCGTCTGGAGCAGGCGATCGCCGAGGCCCACGCAAAGGGTTATCTCGGAAAACACATTCTGGGCTCGGATTTCAATTTCGCCGTACACATCCACTGCGGCGCCGGCGCCTATATCTGCGGCGAAGAGACTGCGATGCTCGAGTCGCTTGAGGGCAAACGGGCGCAGCCGCGATTGAAGCCGCCATTTCCGGCCGTGGCCGGGCTCTACGCCAGCCCGACAGTGATCAACAATGTCGAGACGCTCGCTTGCGTGCCGCATATCGTTATGCGGGGGCCGGAATGGTTTCGGGGCATCGGCCCGGACAAGAGCCCCGGCCCGAAGCTCTACTGCCTCAGTGGGCAGGTGCGCAAACCCGGCCTCTATGAATTGCCCATGGGCATACCGCTGCGCGAACTGGTCGAGAACCACGCTGGCGGCGTGCTGCCGGGACGCAGAATCAAGGCGGTGATCCCGGGCGGGGTCTCAGCGCCGGTGATACCGGAGCACGGGCTGGAGGTCGGGATGGATTTCGACTCGCTGGCTGCCGCCGGCTCGATGCTCGGTTCGGCTGGCGTTATCGTGATCGACGACTCGACCTGCATGGTCAAGGTCGCGACCCGGATCATCGAATTCTTCCATCATGAGTCCTGCGGCAAGTGCACGCCATGCCGGGAAGGATTGAACTGGGTCGTGAAGGTCCTGCGCCGGGTCGAGGCCGGCGAAGGTGCTGCCGGCGATCTGGAGCAGCTGGAGATGCTCTGCAAGGGCATTTTCGGCAATACGTTTTGTGCTCTGGGCGACGGGGCGGCGATGGGGTTGCGGGCGGCACTCGCGCATTTTCGCGCTGAGTTCGTCGCCCATATCGAGGAGCACAGGTGCCCCTTTCACTGAAGGCCTGTACCGCGACAGGACTGCGAGGAAGTATGGTTAGCATTACGATCGATGGACAAACGCTGGAAGTTGAGGCTGGCTCGACAGTGCTGCAGGCCGCCCGGCGTTTGGGCATCGATATCCCAACCTTCTGCTATCTGAAGCGTCTGCCGCCGCTGGCCTCCTGCCGCATGTGCCTGGTGGAGATCGAGGGGCAGCGGCGGCTGCAGCCGTCCTGCGCCACCGCCGTCACCGAGGGCATGGTGGTGCGGGCGAACACAGCTCTGATCGAGGAAACGCGCTCTTCCATGCTCGACATGCTGCTCGCCAACCACCCCCTCGACTGCCCGATCTGCGACAAGGGCGGCGAATGCGAGCTTCAGGACATGGTGATGGCCTACGGACCCCGCAAAAGCGAGTTCCACGACCCCAAGCGGGTCTTCCACTCGCAGGACATCCGTCTCAGCCCTGTCGTCATCATGAACGTCAACCGCTGCATCCAATGCCAGCGCTGTGTGCGGATGTGCGAGGAGGTCGTCGGCGCGGTGGCGCTGGGCACCGTCGAAAAAGGCATGGATACCGCCGTCACCGGCTTCGAGGGCAGTCTGGCAAGTTGCGACCAGTGCGGCAACTGCATCGAGGTCTGCCCGGTCGGCGCGCTGATGAGCTTCCCCTATCGCTACAAGGCACGCCCCTGGGATCTGGTCGAGACCGACACGGTCTGCCCGCATTGCGGCACCGGTTGCCAGCTGACGGTGGGCACGCGCAAGGGTGAGTTCATGCGGGTGCGCTCGAAGTGGGACGAGGGTGTGAACCGCGAAACGCTCTGCGTACGCGGACGCTTCGGTCTCGATTTCGTCACCAGCCGCGACCGGATCAAGCGGCCGATGATCCGTCGTGACGGCGCCCTGGTGCCGGTTTCCTGGGACGAGGCGGGCGACTATCTGCGCCGGCGGCTATCGGCCGTCGAGGGCAAGGCGACCGGCGGGCTGGCGTCGCCGCGACTGCCCAACGAGGTGCTCTATCAGTTCCAGAAGCTGTTGCGCACGGTGTTCCGGACCAACAATATTGACTGCTCTTCTCGCTGGTCCGCGCCCTTCGATACGCTCGGCCCGCTGGTCGGAGGGTTCTACAGCCGCGCACCGCTCAGCGAGGTAATCGGCAACGACTGCATACTCATCGTCGGCGGAAACGTGACCGAGGAGAACCCGGTCACCGAATACCTGTTGCGCGATGCCGCGCGGCGGCGGCAGGCCGGACTTCTCATGCTCTCCGCGCGGCCATCCCGTCTGGACGACGATGCCAGGGTGGTGGTTCGCGCAGTGCCCAGCGGAGAGGCGGCAAGCATTGCGACTGTGGTAGCCGGACTCGTGACAGCGGCTGGCCAGGCCTTGCCCGGCAACGCGCTTGCGGCCATCGGAGCAACAATCGAGAGGTCAGCGGCGGATGCCAGTGATGGGCCGGGTCGTCTGGCGGGCGCGCTCAAGGAAGCTGGCAGCGTCACCGTGCTTGTCAGCGTCGATCTCCTGAGATCACCCGACGCGCGGGCAACGCTGCAGCAGATCAACAACCTGCTGCAGCTTCTGCGCCTGCTCGGCAAAGGCCCGGCGATGCAGTTCCTCTTCGACCGTGCCAACCAGCTGGGCGCCTGGGACATGGGTGGGCTGCCCGCGGCTCTGCCGGGGCTGCGGCCGGTCGCCGATGATGCGGCGCGCGCAACTCTTGCACGCAACTGGGGCGCCGAAATTCCGTCTGAACCGGGCGCGGGGCTCGATGCCATGCTGGAACTCTGCGTCGGCGGGCAGATGGGTGCGCTCTATATTGCCGGAACCGACCCCCTGATCAGCTATCCCGACCGGGCGTTCGTAGAGCGGGCGCTTGGCGCCGCCGGGCTCCTGATCGTCCAGGACGCCTTTCTTACGGACACGGCCGGGCTGGCCGAGGTCGTCCTGCCCGCCGCGGCTTACGGCGAAGAGCCCGGCACGTTCACCAATAACGAGGGCCGGATCCAGAAGGTTCGTAAATTCCGTGAGCTCGTTTTCGAGGCACGAGGCAATCTGGCGATCTTCGACTTCGTCGCCGCGCTGCGCAACCAGGCGCTGCAGCCTTCGACGCAAGGCGAAATTTTCGATGAGATTGCCCGGCTGGTTTCGGGCTATCAGGAATTGACGCAGGAGGGGCTTGGCGCCGACGGGGCATTCACCAAGGCAGTGCCAACACCACCGACCGGCGTGTTCTTTGCGCCGCCCCCCGTCCCGATAGCCGCCGACCGGCTGATGCTGATCACCGGCGACTGCCTGTTCCACAACGGATATCTTTCCGAACGGTCTGATATCCTGAACACGGTCGCCAACGATCCCTATGCCGCAATGAGCGCGCAGGATGCCGCACAGCTTGGCCTTTCGGATGGCGATCAGGTGATCGTGAGTTCAGCTGTGGGCGAACTGACGGCACAGCTCAAGGTCGACAGGCGGTTTCCCGATGGCCTCGTCTTCATTCCGGAAAACTATAGAGCCTTGCGGCTCAATAGCCTGATGCGGCGGGGCGAATACCCGTGCCCGGTGGAGGTCCGGAGGGCTCATTCCATTCTCCATGCCGACGGCACGGACCGGATCTGGCGTGGGGTCTGAAGGTTTTGGGTCGGGCATAGCAAGGCCCCGGCAAGCCGCCGTGTCCAAGCGTCTTTACATCGGTCCGGCGACGTCAGTGATATCTGTTCCCGCAGATATAATCCTGCAAATCCTGTTCCGTGCGCTGTGCTTCGTCGAGCCTGTGTTTAACCACGTCCCCGATACTGACCACGCCGATAACCTCGTTCCCGTCCATGACCAGCACATGACGCGTCCGTCGATTGGTCATGATCCCCATCGCGACGGGTAGCAAATCATGTGTCGAACAGGTCGCCACACTGCGGTTCATGACGTCCGCGGCCCGCATCATCGCCGCCTCGGCCCCGTATTCCGCCACCGCATTGCAGCAATCCCGCTCCGACAGCGTTCCCAAGTATTCGTTGTTCGACCGGCTGACAACGACGAAGCCGATATTGTTGCTGCGAAACAACCTCAGAACTTCCACCATCGTCTGATCGGGAGCGACCGTGATGACACCGACACCTTTGTTCTTCATTATATCGCCGACAAACATCTAAACCTCCTGTCCGAGCACTTTTGTCGTACAACTGGAGCGCTTTCACGTTCTGCGAATATTCCGCCACCAGTTGTAGCCTTGCGTCACTTTCGTTTCGACGAGCACGTCCTTCTTCGTATTCAGGCGCGCGGCAACCACGCCGCCGCCGGTTGCCGCCTTCCCGGGCTTCGCGAGCAGATCGTCTCGTCCGATCACCAGGTCGGATGAGGAAAAACTCGAGAATTCGTACTGCTGGCCAAGCGCGATTGCATCTGCCGGGCAAGCGTCCTCGCACAGGCCGCAGAACAGGCAGCGGGCCGTGTCGATCTCGAACTTGGCCGGGTGCCGGTTGCCCTTCTCGTCCTCATAGGGAACGACTTCAATGCAGTAGCAGGGACAGATCCGCGCGCAGAGTTCGCAGGCCACGCATTTGATCTCGCCTGCTTCATCACGCTTCAGGAAGTGATGCCCGCGATAGCGGGAATAGGGCAACCACTTTTCCTTATCCGGATATTGCATGGTGACCGGCTTGGAGAACATGTAGCCGAAGGTCAGAGCCAAGCCGTTCGCCAGATCGGCGAAGAAGGCCCAGCCGATCCATCTTCCAGCTTTGTCCTGCGCGCGCGACATCGCCGCCTCGCTACGGAGCCGCTACGGCCCCTAAAAGTACACCGGTTACAATTATGTTCGCCATCGACAGAGGAAGCAAGACTTTCCATCCGATCGCCATCAGTTGGTCGTAGCGGTAGCGGGGGAAAGTGAAGCGGAACCAGATGAACACATAGACGAAGAATGCGACCTTGAGCACAAACCAGAGCAGTGGTGGCAAGGGGATTAGGACGCCGTTCCAGCCGCCGAAAAACAGGATCACCACCAGGACCGACACCAGCAACACGATGGCATATTCGCTGACCATGAAAAACGCAAAGCGGATACCGCTGTATTCTGTATGGAAGCCGGCGCCCAGATCGCCTTCCGCTTCCGAAAGATCGAAAGGAATACGCTGCGCTTCGGCCAATCCGGCGACGAAGAACACGAAGAAGCCGACCGGTTGGTAGACGATGTTCCAGACATCGGTTTGGGCCCGCACGATGTCGAGCAGGCTCATGGATTGCGCCAACATGACCACCCCGATCACCGCGAACCCCATCGGAATCTCGTAGCTGATCATCTGCGCGCAGGTCCTGAGGCTGCCGAGGACCGCGTATTTGCTGTTAGCGGCCCAGCCACCGAAGATGACGCCATAGACCTCGATCCCGATCACCGCAAAGACGAAGAGTAATGCTACATTCATGTTGGAGACGTAGAGCGTGATCTCGGCGCCGAGGACCGAGATACTTTCGCCGAAGGGGATCGCGACGAACACCACAAAGGGAGGGGCGAGCGCCAGTATTGGCGCCAATTTGAACAGGAAGCGATCGGCCTCGGCCGGGATGTGGTCCTCTTTGGTTAAGAGCTTGATTCCGTCCGCCACCGGCTGCAGGAGCCCGTGCCACCCCACGCGCATCGGCCCCATCCGCTGCTGAATGTGCCCTGCGATCTTGCGTTCCAGCCAGGTCAGCGGCAAGGGCAGCAGCAGCAAGATCGCAATCAGGAACGCGACCTTGAAAACGATCAGGCCAAGGGCGACGGTAAGCTCCATGATCCGCGGCTACTTATTCATCGGGTTGAAACGCGCAACCGGGCTTTGGCTCCGGCTATACGCTGAGCACTCGTACACTTTGTCAGACTACATAGTATAACGGTGACGCAGTTCTTACAACGCCATTACAGTTACGTCGTCGCTGGCGATAATGTGTCCGAGTTCAGGACGTTCGAGACGCCTGGTTCGATGCGCACGTCTCTGTATGGCGCCACTTCAGGACAAACGGTGGTTTGTTTGGGAATCACCTGAAGCTGGCCATTGCGGGCCTCTGTATGGCCTTCCTTGAGAAGATGAAGTCACCGTGTCAGCGATTTGCTCTGATGTGTTTTGGAATCAAAAAGCCCGCGCGAGGCGGGCTTTTTGGATATTGCCTATCGAAGAGTTTGGATGCGGGGGCCCGATCGCACGGAGATTTGTAAAACTGGTTGAGATTGGAGGCCGAAGTTACCAGCAGGTGAATCCTGCATCGACATTGACTATTGCCCCGGTCATCAGGCTGGCGGCGCCCGATGCGAGGAAGAGGACCGCGCTTGCAACCTCCTCCGGCGTTCCCATCCTTCCCATCGGCGTATCGGCGAGCCACAGCGGAATCCGCTCGCGATTGGCTTCGACGGCCACCACCATCGGTGTCTCGATATAGGTGGGCGCGACGGCGTTTACCCTGATGCTGTGATGCGCCCACTCCGCGGCCAAGGAGCGCGTGAGATGATGGACCGCCGCCTTGGAGACATTATAGGCCGTCTGGGGCTGAGGTCGGTTGCAGATGTGTCCCGACATCGAGCCAAGGTTGACGATGGCGCCGCGTTTCAGCGAAATCATGGGACGACCGAAGGCGCGCGAGCACCAGAAGACGCCGTTGAGATTGACGTCCATCATGCGCAGCCAGTCCGCATCGGAGAGCTCCTCCGCCGGGATGCCACTCTGGCCAATTCCAGCGTTGTTGACGAGGATCGTCGCCGGCCGCCCTTGATCGGCAAGTTCGGTCGCGATCGCATCCATGCGGGCCGCATCGGTGACGTCCCCCACCTGGACTTCGACGTCGTAGCCCTTATCGCGCAGCGCAAGCGCTTGCTGGGCGTCGGCCTCACCGCGTTCGATGACGACGACGGCGGCACCCGCCTCCGCCAGCGCCTCGGTGCAGCACAGGCCGATCGCACGCCCTCCGCCTGTGACCACCGCACATTCGCCGTCGAGGCGAAATTTCCCCTGGTAGCTCATGTCAGGCTCCTTCAGATATCGAATGCGCTGGGAAGCACCACGATATCGCGGATGGTGACGTTGCGCGGCCGGGTCAGCATGAAGATGATCGCGTCGGCGACTTCCTTGGGCTCGATCAAAGCCCCAGCTTCCTTGGCTTTGCGAAGGTTTTCCTCCGGCCAATCTGCGAGCAAAGCGCTGATCACCGGCCCTGGAGAAACCGACCCCACACGGACGCCATTTTTCAGAAGTTGGCGTCGCATCGTCTGGACGAAGCACGTCATCGCCCACTTCGATGACGAATAGACCGGCTCCCACTGAACCGCCGAATGTCCCGCGACCGAGCTGGTGACGACGATGTCGCCAGTGCCACGTTCGATCATGTGAGGAATGACATTTCGAACGTTCTTCATGACGACGTTCACGTTGAGATTGAGCATCCGATCGATGGCATCGAGGTCGGTTTCCATGAGATCGCCGCCGATATAGGTGCCTGCATTGGCATGCAGAATGTCGAGTTTTCCGGTCTTCGACAGGACGCCTTCGAGCAGGCCCGCACACTGGTCCAGATCCAGCAAGTTGATCACCAGCGGAATAGCGCGCTCGCCAAGCCGGGCGCAAATCGTCTCAAGGGCCTTCTCATCCCGGTCCACCAGCACGACCGTCGCACCGGCGGCGAGCATCGCCTCGGTCGAGGCCAATCCTATGCCCGACGCTGCACCCGTGACCGCCGCAATCTTCCCATTCAATTCGTTCATCGGTTTCTCCTCCTGTCTTGATCTTGGCTTGCTAATTGTTCTCGACGCCGCAGGCGGCGTGATAGGCCGAGAGACACTTCGTCACTCTCCAGATCAAAACCTGTTCCGGATCGAGCGGCGCATCTGCGAAATCTTTTGCGGCCGGCATATGCTGCCAAAACAATGGCAGTGGTACGGATTGCCATCGAAGCGCCTCGCATAGGCGCCGGACGGCGTCTTTTGCTTCAGTAGACGCCCAATAATAGCGGATGCGGTCTGAGAGCGAGTAGTGCCGCAGCCAGCGGTTCTCGGCATTTGTCCCGTGGTAGTGGCGGCTCCAATTGCTTGGCTGCTCGAGCATCAGAGCTTCCATTGCCTCATAGAGCGGACGCTGGCCGTAATCGGGCAAGAGGTCCGACGCGATCGCATCCAGCGCATAGAGCGCCTCGCGTAGGGCGAAGGTCAGCTCGGGACCGACCTTCAGGATGGGAAACCCGTCCTCCACCAGCGCGGTCAACGGTCGGCTTCCCTGATAATCCGTCGAGTGAGCCTCGAACACGAATTGCGGCTCCTTGATCAGCACTGATTTCAGCGTGTCTATCTTGTTGCGGTTATACAGGATGACGTTGTGATTGCCGAACTCGACGCCTGGCTGAACGACCAGCCCGATGGCGCGTCCAAACGCTTGCCCGAGTCCTGCCTCCGCAAAGATCCGACGATGGACATCGATCGTCTTCAGTGCCGCTGCCGCAGCCGTCGGTTCGATCGCTGTCAGGGAATGATCGGCTCCGCCCGGCGGCGGCACTTCGGTGCCGATCACGTAAATCGGCATTGCGCCGCCGACCTTCTTCGCTGCAGCTTCGGCGACTGCTGCCAGTCGGGCGGCGCGACGGGCCGTGGTTTCGTCATCGAGCCCCTCAGGCTCGCCATTGCAGCCCATCGAGGCGTCGAGGTGAAGCTTGCGGAAACCGGCCGCGACATAGGCTGCAATCATCTTCTCAGCCTCGACCATGGCCTCTTGCGCCGGGCGGTCGCGCCAGGGATTGGGGCCGAGATGGTCACCGCCGAGAAGGATGAGTTTGTCGGGGCACCCTTCTTCCGCGGCGATCCTCATCACGAGGGACGCGAAATCGTTTGGCGTCATTCCGGTGTAGCCGCCGTGGTGATTGACCTGGTTGCAGGTAGCCTCGATCAAGACGGTGCTTCCCTGTTGCCGCCCGTGCCGGAGCGCGGCGCGCAGCACGATCGGATGGGCCGAGCATACAGAGGTTACGCCTTTCGGATAGCCTTCGATCCTCAGCCTGGCCAGTTCGTTGAGATGCACCTGCATCACCGCCGCCTTTCCGTTGAAGCGATAAACGCGTCGAGTTCCTGCCGGGTGCCGGCACCTTCCATCGGACCCAGGACCGTCACGTTGCGGGCGCCGGCAGCCGAAGCATAGGTCAACGCTAGCGTCTGAGACATTCCGAGCCGCCGGCAGGTGAGATAGGCTCCGCCGAAGCAGTCGCCGGCGCCTGTGGGGTCGACCTCCTGAACAACGAATGCCGGAGCGTCGATGCGGTCTCCTCGCCCGCCGAAATAGGTCGCGCCATCGGCTCCGCGCTTCAGCACGATCTCCTTGACGCCCATCTCGAACAAGCGGCGGATCGCTTCTGCCTCGCCTTCGACACCCGCCGCGCGCTCAAGCTCCTCTCCGGACGGCAGAAGGAGATCGGCGGCGGCCACAAGCTTGGAAAACCGGCGCTCGGTGTCCTTGTCCAGCTTCAATTCCTTGCGAATGTTCGGATCCACCGAGAGCGTTCCCCCGCGTGCCTTGACGATATCGACCGCCTTGTCGATCACTTCGCGCGCGCTGGGGACCGACAGAGCCGAGCCCATCACGTGAAGATGTCCGCTCCGATCGATGAGATCGCCGACTGTTTGAGACCAGCCGAAGCGTGCCGCTGCGGATGTGACGATGTTGTAGACGAAATCCCGGGAGCCATCCTTGCGATAGCGGACAAACGCGCTTCCCGTGGGATAATCCGCATCGATCGAAATCGCCGAAACATCGACGCCGGCGCGCTTCAGGCGGTCCATATTGACACGGCCGAAATCATCATCGCCGACGGCGCCGACCATGGCCGCCTTGCCACCCAGGCGACCGCATTGCGAGATGAAGATCGCCGGCGCCCCGCTCGCGAACGGACCGACCAGCGGCTGGGCTTCGAGAAACCCGTATCCAACGGTCGTGGCGACGATCTCCACAAGGATCTCGCCCACGCAAACCGTGGGACCAAGCGCGTCCGGGGCCAGTGCTGAAGCCATTTGCAATCCTGCTTTCGATAGTTCTTGTCATCAACTCGGCGCCGACTGGACCGGCGCACTGTCCTCGCTGCCGAACTCTTCGCTCTCCAGCGACAAAAAGCGTTGGTGCAACATACATGCCGCCCCGAAGGCGGAGCCGAACTCCGCATCATCGTCCACGACGATCTCAGGCGTGGGGAAAGGGATGTTCTGGCCCTCCGCCATGTGGACCGCCACCCGGGCGGCCACCATCGGGTAAAGCGATGCCACGGAGCCGCCCAGTACGATCCTGTCCGGATCGAGCAGACGACAGGCCTGCAGCAATGCGTATGCGAGATGCCGCGACCAGCTTTCGGCGATATTGACGGCAGCCGGGACACGGTCGCGAACGCCGCCGAGGAATTCCTGCAGATCCGCATCCTCGCGTGCGACAGCCTCGCGATACTGCCTGATAAGCACCTCGCGACCGATCAGCTGTTCAAACTTCTGACCGCCGCTTCCCGGCACCAAAGTGTGGCCGATTTCTCCCGCCAGACCGTGACCGCCGCGGAACAGCTTGCCGTCGATCATGATGCCGCCGCCGACGCCCGTTTCCATGAGCAGGAACAGGGTCACACCTGCGGCGCCATGACGATAGCTGTCACCGATCGCAAAGGCATTGGCGTCGTTTTCGACCGCGATCGGCACGGCGGTGGGGAAGGCGGCCAAGAAGGCGGATTGGCCAATCTCCTTCAACGGTACGTCTCGCCAGCCAATGATGGGTGCGAGGGTGACAAATCCATCCGGCCGGATATGGGCCGGCGTCGATATGCCGAGACCTTTGCACTTTCCGATCATCCTCTTTGCCATCGCACTGACAATAAGCTCGACACCCTGCGCCATGGCCTCCTCCACCGTCGAGGACGGCGTGTCGAACGCCATTTTCCGACATGCCCGGACTTCGGCGGAAAGATCGATAACGACCGCTGATATATGCTCGACGCCAATCTCGATTCCCACGAAGAATGCGGCATCGGGGACCAGTTCGAGCATGATGCCCGGACGCCCTGCACGGGAGTGCTCCAAGCGCTGCTTACCGCTCTCGTCCGACTCCTGAACGAACCCGCCTTCCGTCAGTTCGGCGACGATCTCTCCCGAGGACGAGCGATTCATGCCGAGCTTGCGGGCGAGATCCGCCCGGCTGAGGCTCCCGTGGGCGTAGATCGTCTGCAAGGCGGCGACGATATTGTTCTGTCGGATCCTGCGCGGCGAACTTCCGATGGAGACGGTGTCGTTCATATCTTAATTCCCTTCAGTCGGCCCAACCCTTACACGACTGGAACAGGCTGTCAGAAGGATAATTAGGGCCGCGCGTTTGTGGCGCGGCGACGCTTGGCTTCGTCATATTTCATCTCGATGTAGCGCTTCGCGTGCGCCGCAAGCGGATCATTATCCTCCCAGGTGTCGCGCCAGATCGCGCAGGCGAGCGACAGGCCTTCATCGACGACCGTCGTCGAGAAACTCTCGAACACGATGTCGCGCTTGTAGTCGATGTCGAGCAGCGCGTCGAAGATCAGGTCGAAGTTGATAACGCCGTCGCCGAGATAGCCGCGATTACTCTCGCCGATGTGGAAGTAGCCGATCTTGTCGCCGCCCAGACGGATCGCGGCGGCTGGGTTGGCTTCCTCGATGTTCATGTGGAACGTGTCGAGATGGAGACGGACATGCTCCGATCCGGTCTCGGCGATGAACTTGAGCCCCTGCGCCGTTGTGTTCAGCAGGTTCGTCTCGAACCGGTTGACGATCTCCAGGACGAGGTCGACGTTTGCCTGCCTGGCGACTTCGCCGGTCGCAGCGATCGCAGCGACGCTGTTGTCCCAGCCCTTCCTCGTCGGCTGGCGATTGTACTTGGTGTGCGCGGAATACAGAATCCCGCCGAGCTTGTTGCCGCCGATATCGCGCACCGCACGAACAGCATCGGCCAACGTCTGCTTGCCAGCGGAGACAACAGATCTGTCCTCGCTCGATACATCTTTGTCGAGCGGCAGACCCATGGTCACGCCAATCTCGACGTCAAGGGACTGGGCAAGCTTGGCCAGTCGATCGATGTTGAATTTCTCAGGGCGCAGATAGGCAAATTCGATCGTGCGATACCCGTGTTCGGCCGTTTTGTTGACGGCCATCTCCAGCCCTTCCTGCGTTTGGCCACCTGTCCATACAAATGAATGGATACCCAATCGACGCATTAGCCTTTCCTCCACGAAATGCCCTTGATTGCGGACAGTGCTAGGCTATTTAGTTTGGCTAGGCAACAAATAATTTATGGTGCCAATTTTTTGCTGCTTTGCGAAAGTTCCTTGCAACGCAACATATTATCTCGTTTGACGCTACCCCGGGGTTTCCTGCGGAAATTAGTTTCTGCGAAAATCAATAGGATAGACAGAGCATTTGCATGTTTAGACAACAAATGTTGCACTGCCGGTTTTTTTGGCCTACACAAAGCACCGGCGAAATGATCTCGCCGCACTCTGGGAGGATTGGAAATGAACTATGCTTTGAAGGCTAGCGCGCTTGCGCTGACGCTCAGCCTCGCCGCCACCGCTTCACCGGCCTGGGCCGATTTCTGGTCAGACGCCGGCGCTAAATTCAAGGGCGTGACCCTGCACGGAGTCACCGAAAGCACCCCGCCATCGAACTACATCAAGAACGTGCTTGCCCCGGAATTCGAAAAGAAGACCGGCATCAAGGTCGACATCGAGACGACGTCCTGGGATCAGATGTACGACAAGGCCATCAAGGATATGGAAGCCAAGACCGGCATCTATGACATGGTCTACATCGAGCAGGACATTATCTACTCCTATCTCGCCAGGAATTTCCTCGTCGACATCACGAAGACGCTGAAAGACCAGCCGGATCTGAAAGCCCCGACCTACGACGATGCGAACTTCACCAGCTTTGCCGACTACTTCAAGGACACGAGCGGCGATCTCTTCGGCGTCCCGATGGAAGCCTTCCTGAAGACCTATCTCTATCGCAAGGACCTCTTCGACGATCCGAAGATCAAGGAAGCCTTCAAGAAGGAAACCGGCAAGGACCTGAAGCCGGCGACCACCCACGAGGAGTACACCCAGATTGCCGAATTCTTCACGAAATACGGCAAGGACAATGGCATGGAGCTCTGGGGCACGACTGCTCAGGCACATACAGGCCATGCTGCGTCGTGGTATGAATTCTTCGAGTCCATCGTGCCAACCTTCGGCGTCTATAATTGGGGCATCGACGCCAAGAACAATTATGCGGCGACGGTCGAACATGGCGGCGCGATGAACGGCGACAAGGCGAAGGCAGCACTGAAATATTGGCTGCACCTGCGCGACATCGCTCCGCCGGAATCGACGCAGTCAACCTGGACGGAAACCGCAACGACGTTTGCCGCGGGCCGTGTCGCCCAGGGGCTGATCTATGGTGAGAACGCCGCGTGGATCGCCAGCGATCCGGCGCAGTCGAAAGTGGTCGGTCAGGTCGGATTTGCTCTGCCGCCGCTCGAGCCGGGCGTGCTGGACGATGCGAAAGCCGGAAAGGGCTATATCGGCTACTACGATGGCGGCGCCTTCGGCGTGCCGGTCACGTCCAAGAACAAGGAAGCGTCGCTGCTCTTCCTCGAATTCATCGGTCAGAACGAAGTGCAGCCCGATTGGGCGATCGCCGCACCGCGCATCACCAATACGGCGACGTTCGACGATCCGAAGGTGAAGGAGATGGACGCCAAGCTCGGCGGCTTCTACACAATGCTGAAGGACGAGGGCAAGCTCTTCGCCGGCGCTCCTCCCTACCCCTTCCATGCGCAGGTACGTGAAGCGACCGCACCGATCTTCTATGACATCCTGACCGGCAAGATCGGTCCCGATGAAGGGCTCGACCAGATGGCGGCCAAGGCTGAAGAGGAGCTCACCTCGCTCGGCTATCGCAAATAAAACATCCTCCCCAACTGACGGGTCGTTCCGACGACCCGTCATCTTGCCCTCCGGAACGGAGCGGACGTCCACATAACGTTCAATGGGGATAAGCGATGCATTCGCAGAAGCTCGGGTGGCTGTTGCTGTCACCGACCATAGTGATCCTTGGACTGTTCGGGATCTTCCCGTTCATCTACGTCCTCTGGGTCTCGTTCCATGCATGGAACCCGTTCGCGGCCAATCCCGGCATGGTCTTCAACTGGGCTGACAATTATCGGCGGCTGGTCTTCGACGCGCAATTCCTGGCATCGCTCGGCATAACCCTGGCATTCGTCTTCTTCGCGGTCGTGTCGGAACTGGTCCTCGGCTACATCCTCGCCCAGGCGCTGCTCAAGGACTTTCCCGGAAAAGCAGTGTTTCGCACGATCCATACCCTACCGCTGATCATGGCGCCGATCATCGTCGGTTCCGTCTGGAAGCTGATGACCACGCCATCTATCGGCATCATTCCCTATCTACTGAGGAACTGGTTCGGGTACGATCTGAATATCGGCCAGAGTGCTGTCGCGGCATTCACCGTGACGGTGATCATGGACATCTGGCACTGGACGCCGCTCGTCACCCTGTCGCTGATCGCCGCACTCGTCTCGCTTCCGTCAGACCCCTTCGAACAGGCGCAGATCGACGGCGCGGGCAAGAGCCAGATCTTCTGGCACATCACGCTCCCCCTGATCCGCCCGGCCTTGCTCGCCACGGTGTTCATCCGGCTGATGGATGCGCTCCGTACCGTCGACGAAGTCCTGATGCTGACCGGAGGCGGCCCGGGTTCATCGACCCGCTACATCGGCGTCCATATCTTCCGGGAGGTCTTCCCCAAGACGAATTACGGCTATGGTTCGGCCATCTCCGTCATCGTCCTTTACCTCACAATCGTCGTCTGCTGGCTGCTCTATGTCGGCTTGATTGCGCCCCGCGTGAAGAGAGGTTGAAGCGATGAAGAAGCAGAACCCCTGGCTTCCGGCCGTCCTGTGGACCCTGATAAGCTTTGTGACCCTTTTCCCGATCTACTGGCTGTTCGTCATATCGGTGAAACAGCCCTTCGACCTGTTCTCGACGCCCGATGTCATTCTCCGGAGCTTCTTCTGGAAGAATTACCAGGACGTGCTGACCAATCCGACCTTGCGCGGATACATGCTCAACTCGATGATCATCTCGTCGGGCAACGCGCTGCTCGTGACGACGCTCGGTTTTTTTGCCTGCTACGCCCTGACGCGCTTTGACCTCGCCGGCAAGGAAAGCATCTTCTTCTGGACGATCACCAACCGCATGGCGCCGCCGGCGGTCTTCCTCCTGCCGCTCTTCCTGCTGCTGACGCAGGTCTACAAGATCGGCGACTTCTCGCTCGCCGATTCCCGGCTAGGCATGATCCTCGTCTACTGCTCCTTCAACCTTCCCTTCGCCATCTGGACGCTGCGCCCCACCGTGGAAGGCATTCCGAAGGAGTTGGATGAGGCCGCCTATATGGACGGCGCCAGCCCATGGGTCGTCCTCTACGACATCGTCTTTCCCTTGGCACGGCCCGGACTTGCGGTGACGCTGATCCTGACCTGGGTGTTTGCGTGGAACGAATATCTGCTTGCGGCGACGCTCACCAATTTCAATGCGCGGACGCTGACCACCGGACTGTCGGAATATGTGACGACCACGGGGACTGCCTGGGGCATCATGGCGGCAATCTCAATGCTGACACTGGTCCCGGCGCTCATCGTCTTTTCGGTGGTGCAGCGTCACATCGTTGCCGGCCTGACCTTCGGCGCCGTGAAAGGATGAAGCCATGACGTCTCCATCAGGAAATGACGAACGCAAGCCTGGCTTTCTGCCGATCGAAACGAACTGGTTCGACCGGCTCTTCATCTCGGTGGTGATCTGGGTGGCGCTCTCGCTGTTCTGGATGCGGTTCATCGAGCCGCTCGGGCCTTCGGTATGGTTTGCGGCGGCAATCTCGGCAGTCCTCGGCGCCTATCTCGTCTGGAAGGGATGAGCCGATGAATTCCGTCAACACCATCACGACACGACAGCCAAGCGCGTCTTCTCAGATGCGAAAAGGACGCTGTGGCACGTCAAATTGCTGCTTTAGGGAGGCACGGCATTGGCAAACGTACAGGTGAGCGACGTCACCAAGAGATATGGCGCGCTTCAGGTCATGCACGGCGTCAGCGTCGACATCGAAGACGGCGAATTCGTCGTGCTGGTCGGTCCATCCGGATGCGGCAAGTCCACGCTGCTGCGCATGATCGCCGGTCTCGAGACCGTCAGCGGCGGCGACATCCGGATCGGCGGCCGTGTCGTTACCAACGCTCCGCCGAAGGAGCGCGACATCGCGATGGTCTTCCAGAGCTACGCGCTCTATCCGCACAAGACGGTCGCCGAGAACATGGGCTTTCCGCTGAAGATGGCCAAGCGCCCTAAGGCGGAGATCGATGAGAAGGTCGGCAGGGCAGCCGCGATTCTCGACCTGACGCCCTATCTCAACCGCTATCCGAAGCAACTGTCGGGCGGGCAGCGTCAGCGCGTGGCGATGGGCCGCGCGATCGTCCGCGATCCGAAGGTCTTCCTGTTCGACGAGCCGTTGTCGAACCTCGACGCCAAGCTTCGCGTCACCATGCGCGTCGAGATCAAGGAGCTTCACCAGCGGCTGAAGACAACCACCGTCTACGTCACGCACGATCAGATCGAGGCCATGACGATGGCCAACAAGATCGTGGTGATGCGCGACGGCAGGGTCGAGCAGATCGGCAAGCCACTCGATCTCTACGACTTCCCGGTCAACCTCTTCGTCGCCGGCTTCATCGGCAGCCCATCGATGAACTTCTTGCAGGGCCGTATCGCGACCCGCGACGGCAGGAAGGTCGTCATCTCCGACCAGGGTATCGCCCTTCCCATAGGGAATACAAATGCGGATGAAGGCAGGGCCGTTACCTACGGCATCCGGCCGGAGCATATCACGATCGGCGAGGATGGCGTTCCGGTCGAAGTCTCGGTGTTCGAGCCCACGGGTTCGGAGACATTGATCTTCGGCCGCACCGGAGGCGTACCGATCGACGCCCTCATTCGCGAACGCATCGAGATCGATCCCGGACGGACGATGTATTTCCACATCGATCCCCGGCGTGCGCATATCTTCGATCGGGAAACAGGCCAGAGGCTGTAAGGGGAGACGACCGATGGAGTTCAAAGGAAAGACGGTAATCGTGACCGGCGCCGGAAAGGGCATTGGACGTGAAATCGCGAGGATGCTTGTCGAAAGGGGCGCGCATGTCGTCGCCCTGACCCGGAGTGCCACCGATGTCGAAGCGCTGCGAGGGGAATCCGGCTGCCGGGCCATACAGGTCGATCTCGCGGACGTCGATGCGACAAGAGAGGCGGCGATCGCCGCCCTTCCCGCCGATTTCCTCGTCAACTGCGCCGGCACGACCGAGCTCCAGCCGTTCCTGGAGACAACAGTCGAAGCATTTGACCGTCTTGTCGCGGTCAACACGCGTGCTCCGATGATCGTCGCCCAGGAATACGCCCGATCGCTGATCAAGGACGGTCGTCAAGGCGCCATCGTCAATGTCTCGTCGGTCGCCTCCTTCATCGGCATCCCCGACCACGCGGCCTATTGTGCCTCAAAGGGTGGGTTGGATGGCTTGACCCGGGTCATGGCCAAGGAGCTTGCGCCTCACGGCATACGCACGAACGGCGTCCACCCAACCGTCACGATGACGCCGATGGCGGTAAAGGCATGGAGCGACCCCGAGAAGGCCGCGGGGATGATCAAGCGAATTCCTGTCGGTCGCTTCGCTGAACCAACGGACATTGCCGAGGTTGTCCTTTTTCTCCTCTCCGACGAAGCTGCCATGGTAAACGGCATATCGATGCCGGTGGACGGCGGCTATATGATTGCTTGAGGCATTCTGGATTCGCAAATCAGCTTATCGCTCATCGCTGAATGCTAGCCTTGACGTGTTGTGGAATCAAAAAAGCCCGCCGAATCGGCGGGCTTTTTGTGAGTCGATGCCTTCCTTGCTCGTCACCGCGCGCGCCATGCGCACGGCAAGATCATTGGCCTCCGAGCCCGCGCACACGAAGATCCAGGTATCGAGATGCGACGGCAGCGTCGCCGACAGGCGATTCTAGGTGCTCGACTTAATGCCTGAGGTCTGGAAGCACATGCACATTAAAGCAACATAGAGGCGCCACGGTCGAGATAGGTATCGAGGAATTGTTCAAGGCGGGGATTTCTCGGCTTCTTAAAGACCTCCTGGGGCGATCCGCTAAAGAGCACCTTGCCGTGGTCGAGAAAGATGATCTGCTGGCCGACGGTCGCAGCAAAACCTATCTCGTGCGAGACAACGACCATGGTCATTCCCTCGGAGGCCAGATCGCGCATGACGTTCAAGACTTCGCCAGTCAGTTCCGGATCAAGGGACGAAGTGGGCTCATCAAACAGCATGATCTTGGGCTTCAGCGCGAGGGCCCGGGCTATCGCCACGCGCTGCTGTTGTCCGCCGGATAGCTGCGAGGGATAGTGCCCTGCTCGGGCTTCCAGTCCGACCTTAACGAGTTGCGCCATCGCTGCATCCTCGGCTTCCTTCCGGCTCATCTTGTGAACCATCTTCAGCGCCTCGCTGACATTGCCGAGCGCCGTCATGTGCGGCCAGAGATTGAACTGCTGGAATACCATGCCTATCTGAGCGCGGATCGCACGGTTCGCGGCGCCCGAAATGCGCTCTCGCCGTCCCCGAGAATCCTCGGTGAAGCCAAGCACTTCACCATTGATGGAGATCGTCCCGCGCGTTGCCTCCTCGAGAAAAGCCATGCAGCGCAAAAGCGTGCTCTTGCCGGAACCCGATGGACCGATGAGGCAGGAAACCTGCCCGGGCTCGATGACAAGATCGATGCCATGAAGGACCGTGGTCTCTCCGAAAGTCTTGATGAGATTTTTGACTGCGATCGCAGGGACGCTCATGCGTTGAAAAACCTGAATCTGGAAAGTTTCGTTTCGGCAAGATTGCCAAGCCAACCGGTGAGTTCGACGAGCACCCAATAGAAGAGCGCCAGCACGGACAATGCTTCGACGAAGGCATATTGCTGCGATCCGATAGCGCTCAGCGTTGCCGTCAACTCCGGCACGGTGATGATGGATAAGACCGCCGTCTCCTTCATCAGGATAACCACCATGTTCACGGATGGCGGCAACACCAGCATCGTCATTTCCGGCAACAGAATGCGCCAGACGATCTGCCTCCGCGTCAAGCCGACGCATTCGCCGGCCTCGATATGGCCCTTCGGCACGGCCTGAAAGCCCGAACGGAAGATCTCGCTGAAATAGGCCGCGCCATAGATCGAAATGCCGATCAATCCCGCGGGCACGGGATCGAGATCAAGGCCGACGAAGGGACCGCCGTAATAGACCAGAAATATCTGGATGAGAAACGGCGTGCCGCGCAAAACAGCTACGACGGCACCCAGCGCCTTGTCGATCAGGACGCCGCCATATTGCCTGGCGACTGCCACCAGGAAGCCGATGACGGCGGCAGCGATGGTGCCGAGGATCCAGATCATGATCGTCACGCCCGCCCCGCTGACGATGCCGGGCCACTGTCCGATGATGACATTGATGTCGAAGGTCATCGCGGCACCCCAGGCAATCTGTTTTCGATCATGCCGCCGGCAAGCGCGACCAGCCAGTTGATCATCAGATAAATGAGGCCTGCAGATGCGAAAATCTGCAGGGGCAGGAAGGTGCTGCCGGCCAGGTCCTGCGCCATGCGCGTCAATTCGACAATGCCGACGACCGATACCAATGATGACGCCTTGAGGATCAGGATCGCCTCGTTGACGAGAGCTGGAAACGTGAGGCGCAGGGCGATCGGAACTTTGATGCGGCGGAAGAGCTGGCGCGGCGTCAGACCGACCATTTCAGCCGACTCCAACAGGCCCCGAGGCACACTGGCAAAGCCGCCGCGCAAATTCTCGGCCTGGTAGGCTGCCGTGCAGAGCGACAGGCCGATGATCGCGGCAACGATGCTCGGCACGTTGATGCCGACAGCCGGAAGCAGATTGTAGATCAGCAGCAATTGCACCAGCAGCGGCACGCCGCGGAAGAAGCTGATGAAAATCTGAGCAGATCGCACGAAAAGTCTACGCCCCGATAGCAGCATTCCAGAAAGAAGGATCGCAATCGCGAAGCCGATGAGGATCGACACGACACTGATCGTCACCGTGTAGATCGACGCCTGGAGAAGCAACTCGAAGAGTTTGATGGACATGATTCAGATTTCGCCCGCTTGGCGGCAAGGAGGAGTCCGCTCGCGTTCCTCGGCCATGCCTCGGCGCTAACGCAGGCATGGCCGATTTCCAGTCACCAATTAGAATGCCGGGTCCTTGACGGAATCCGGCGTGTCGAAACTCGCGCCGAACCACTTCTTCTGCAGCGTCGCCATACGGCCGTCAGCCTTGATCTTCAGCATGGCGGCATCGATCGCGTCCATCAGCGGCGCATGATCGGCGTCTTTTAGGCCGATAAAGCCGAAATAGGATTTCTTGCCGAAGGCCGGCTGAACGACTTCGAACGTGCCTTCGCGCTGTTTGGCGACGAAAGCAATATTCGGAAGCGAGTTGGCAACGCCGGCGATGCGGCCGGCCGCGAGGTCCGCATAGGACTCCGTAAAGGCCGGATATTCGCGAACGTCCACCTTGGCCGGCAAGCTTTCGGAAAATTCCTTGAGCTGATCGAGCTGCGCGGTCGCCTTGCCAACGCCGATCTTCTTCCCAGCGATATCCTCAGGCTTGTTGATCGTCTTGTCGTCGGCCTTTTTCAGGATCGCGATGGTCGCCTCGGCCAACGGTGGTGTGAAGCGATAGCGCTCCATCCGCTTCTTGGTGATCGTCGCTGGGCCTGCGACGACATCGAACTTGCCGGCCTCGAGCGCCGGGAAGACGCCATCCCAGGGTAGCGTTACCCATTCGATTTTCACTCCGAGTTCCTTGCCGATCTCGTTAAAAAGATCGACGTTCAAGCCGACATGTTCCCCAGCATCGATAAAATCGAACGGCGCGAAAGCCGTCTCGGTGCCGACCTTCAGGGTGCCGGCAGCCTTCGCGGCGGCAAGCGTATCGGCGGCATGGGCAGAAATCGTCGCGCCGAACAGAAATGCAGCGCCGACCAGCCCCGTCACAAGCGAATTCTTTCTCATATTTCTCTCCAGCTTTTTGTCATTCCGATGGAAGGTCCGGTTCCCCAAGCGTTGTCCCCGCTTTTGTCTATACAAATAGATACAGGCTGGCCTACACTGTCAAACAATAAACTCGATGAACGCAAGATTTGTGCCGCATAGCGGCAGTGGACTCAGTGAAAGCGGGCTTTCGCGGAAAATTGGATGTCATCATTGGATCGAGGTGAGTGTTGATCTCAATTCATCGGAGAATTTTCGAAGACCTCGAAGCCTTGATCGTAAGCGGTGCCTGGCCGCCCGGTTATCGCATCCCCATCGAACACGAGCTCGTACAACAATATCAATGTTCCCGGATGACCGTGAACAAAGCGCTTTCGGCCTTGGCAGGGCGCGGCATGATCATACGCCGCCGGAAGGTTGGTTCCTTCGTCGCCTCGCGACAGATCGAGCGCACTGTGATGGATATTCAGGACATTTCCACGGAGGCGGAGCTGGCGGGGCATGACCACAGCTACAGGATACTGATGCGAAAGATCGAGACGCTGGATTCCGCGACCGCAGCGCAGCTCGGCGAACCAATGGGGGCGCAAATCCTGCGGCTTCACTGCCTGCATGCGGTGGACGGCAAGCCGAATGCGCTGGAACGGCGCATCATCATGCTCGCCATGGTGCCGTCTGCCAGAACCGAAAACTTTGCTTCAGTTCCGCCCGGCAAATGGTTGCTGGACATGGTGCCCTGGTCGAAGGCAAGGCATGTCATTCGCGCCGTCTCGGCCGATGCGGCCATGGCACGCCTGCTTGAGACCGAGCGCGGCGCGGCCTGCCTGACACTGATCCGCCAGACGTGGCAGAGCAGCCGCACGGTTACTTATGTCGAGATCATCCATCCCGGCGACCGTTTCCAGTTCGCCGGCGACTTTCATCCGAGTGAGAGAGGCGTCATGGATCAACTGCCGCGGGGAAGCGCCTCTTGATCGAGAAGCAAGCTATCAGGACAGTTCCGCTCAAGGGCCTGCAGGTCTTCGAGGCTGTGGGCCGTTGTGGCAGCGTGAGCGCCGCGGCTCTGGAGCTGAACGTTTCCCCCAGCGCGATCAGTCAGCAGATCCGCAAGATCGAGAGCTTTCTCGGCGTCACCTTGCTGGAGCGCAATGGCCGTACCGTGGAGCTCAACCAGTGGGGGCGGCTCTATCATCATGAAATTTCGAAGGGCTTCGAGCAGTTCGTGCTTGCGGAACAGATTTTGGAGCGGGCGCGCAACGAGAATGCCCTCGTTCTCAGTGCGCTGTCTTCCGTCGTCAACAAATGGATAGGACGCCGGATCTTCGACTGGCAGGCCCTACATCCGAGCGCCCATGTCAGGATCGTCGGCCGTGACAAGGAACCGCGTATGGGTTTCGACGACATCGATTTCCGCATCAGCTATGGATCAGATGTGCAGCAGCATGAACACTATACGGAGTTGTTCCGCGACTGGGTCGTCCCGGCCTGCTCGCCGGCGCTGATCAAGGGCAAGGCTCTCTCCGCGGCGCGGCTTCTCGAATATCCACTCCTGCATGTCGAATGGGAGCGGCATTTCACGCCCTATCCGAGCTGGCGCGAATTCGCCGCCAAGACGGGCGCAGCGCTCGAAGAGAGGAGCGCCGGTCTTTCCTTCACCCTGTCGAGCAGTGCCATCGATGCGGCCGTCAACAAGCGCGGCATCGTTCTCGCGCAGATGTCGATGATCGCGGATGAACTGGAAGCGCAGACGCTTGTCATTCCCATCGATATCCGCATTCCGTTGCAAGAGAGCTATTTTCTCGCCTGGGACAGGGCGGCATTGCAGAAGCCCTTCGGTCCCGCATTTCGCGAGTGGTTTGTTTCGATCTCCCGCCAACAGGCGCGCATATCCGCACCGTCGACCACGGCATAGACTTTTAGAAAAACTAAAACGAAAGACAGCGCTGCGATATTGATGAAAAATACCGCAGGACGATAATCCGCGCACGCTTTGGGCTTGACGATCAGGAGAACGGAATGGCGCGCACCGACAAGATGAAGCTGGGCACTTTTGTCTACACCTTCGGCTTTCATCCAGCCTCCTGGCTTCATCCGGCCAGCGACGTCAACGGCGCCAATGATTTCAGTCATCTTCTCAGCGTCGCCAAGCTATCCGAGGAAGCCAAATTCGATTTCATGTTCATGGCGGATTCGCCCGCCGCAGCCGTCGGTGATCCCGATGCGCTTGCCCGCATTCCGACCAAGATGAATCGCTTCGAGCCGTTGTCGCTGCTGGCGGCGCTGTCCGTTACCACCAGCAATCTCGGCCTCGTCGCCACCGTCTCGACGAGCTACTACGAGCCCTACAACGTTGCTCGCCTCTTCGCATCGATCGACCACTTGAGCGGCGGCCGCGCCTGCTGGAACGTCGTGACCTCCGATCACGACGAGACCGGCTACAACTTCAACCGCGAAGGGCTGGACCCGCATGCACTGCGCTATGAGCGCGGCAATGAATTCATCGATGTCGTGTTCGGCCTATGGGACAGCTTCGAGGAGGATGCCCTGCTTCTCGACCGGGAAAGTGGCATCTATTACGACAAGACGAAGCATCACACGTTGAACCACAAGGGCAAGCACTTCCAGGTGCGCGGTCCGCTCAACATCGCCCGCTCGCCGCAGGGTCGGCCGGTGATCGCGCAAGCCGGCGGATCCGAACCCGGCATGGATATGGCGGCGCGCACCGCCGAGATCGTCTTCAGCCTCGCCTCCAACATCGACCGCAATCGCGACTTCTATGCCAATGTCAAAGGCCGCATGCCTGCCTACGGGCGCGATCCGCAAGATCTGAAAATCATGCCTGGCGTGGTCATCAACGTCGGGGAGACGCAGGCCGAAGCCGAAGCCAAGGTCAATTATCTCATCGACCGGATGCATCCGGATGTCGGCCGGCTGATGCTTTCGGAATTTCTCGAGGCCGATCTGCGCGGCGTACCGCTGGATCAGCCCTTCCCCATGGACAGGCTTCCCTCGGAACCCAAGGGCTCGCGCGCTTTATTCGACGAACTCGTCGATTTCGTCAAAAGCGGGCGCACGGTCGGTGAGCTTGTCCGCCATTATGCGGAAAAGCATACCGGCAACGGCATTACCGGCACAGCGACGCAAATTGCCGACTTCATGGAAGAATGGTTCGAGACGCGCGCCGCCGACGGCTTCATCCTGATGTTCCCGACCCTACCCTCCAGCCTTGACGACTTTATCAAGCTTGTCCTGCCGGAATTGCGGCGTCGCGGTCTCTTCCGCGAAGAATACGAAGGACGGACACTACGCGAGAATCTCAGCCTTTCCAGGCCCATAAATCGCTATGCGAAAGGTCCCGTTACCGCATGAAGAAGGAGTTGCTCCGATGACGAACGGATCCTCGATCGATCAGGACAGGTTCAAGCTTTCCATGCGTCATCTCGCGGGCGCGGTCAGCGTCATCACCGTTGGCGAGGGCGAGGAGCGTACCGGTTTCACCGCGACATCCGTCTCATCGCTTTCGGCAGACGTTCCCTCGGTTATCGTCAGCCTGAACCGAGCATCCTCCTCATGGACGATTCTCGAACGCCACCATTGCTTTTGCGTCAACGTACTCGCCGAGGACCAGCAGCATATCGCACGGTCCTTTGCCGGCGTTGGTGGGCGCCACGGCGCCGAGCGCTACCGCGATGCCAACTGGCATCACCTGAAAACCGGGGCGGCCGCGCTGGAAAACGCTCTGACGGTGCTGGATTGCGAGCTGGAGAAAGCGATACACCATCACACCTATGTAATCCTGATCGGCCGGGTCTGCGCCATCGCCGTGCGACCCCATACCAGTCCGCTCTTATACTGGGACGGTGGCTATCGCAGGCTCGGCGCAGCGGCTGATCTCGTTCATACCAATTAGCTTTGTTTCAACGAAGGCGATTGGACAGGAGCCTAATGGACGCCGCGTCGGCATTGGCGAAGGCAAGCCGCAGATAGCGTTCCTGTCCCACGCCGAAATAGCTTCCAGGGATACTGACGATACCCGCCTGCTTCGCCAGCCTCTCGGCCACCTCGACAGAAGATTGGTGGGCAAAAGGGTGGCGCACGAACGCGAAATAGGCACCGATCGCGGCGATGTCCCAACCAGGTAGATCGGATAGAACGGCCTTCAGCGCCTCCGCTCGGCGGGCGATCTCGAGCCGATTGCCTGCGCGCCAATCTGCAAGCACCGGCAAGGCGGCAGCTACCGCCACCTGGGCGGAGCGCGGGGCGCAAATCTGCATATTGTCCATAATCTTGGCGATCTCGCCCAAAAGCTTGGGCCCCGCCGTCACCGCCCCCAGCCTGTGACCGGGAATACAGAACGATTTCGAGAAACTGTAAAGCAGAACGAGCGTCTCCTCCCAGCCGGGCTCGGACAGAAGCTCATGCGGCCGACCGTAATCGCCCTGAAGAAAGTCGCGATAGGTCTCGTCCAAGACAAGCCAAGCGCCATATCTCCGGCACAGCGCAAAAAGATCATCCAGCAGTGACGGCGGGTAGACGGCCCCGGTCGGATTGTTCGGCGTGACGACCGCAAGCGCCCGCGCTCCGGCAGCAAGCGCCTGCTCAGCCGACGCAACATCCGGCAGGAAGCCGCTGGCCGCATCACACTCGACAAGCATGCGCTTGATGCCGAGCATGGACAATGTCGTCTCGTGATTGAAATAGAAGGGGTTTGTGAGTGCGATCGCGTCACCGGCGCAAGCAAGGGCGATGGCGGCACACATGAAGGCTTGATTGCAGCCGGAAGTGATTTGGACATTGCCAGCCTGGATCGGCGCGCCGTAGATGTCGCTCACATGCCGCGCATAGACTTCGCGCAGCACCATTTCTCCCTCGATCGGCCCATAGCCCGTCATGGCTTGTGAAGCCGCCGCTTCGCCGAGGAGACGCAGCATCTCGGGATGGGCGGGATAGCCGGGAACGGCCTGCGACAGGTCGATCAGCGGCCCGTAAGCACCGGCATAGTCGCGCGCCCATGCAAAGACCGAGGGAATAGGCGGCGGAGAAAGCCGCGTCACGAAACGATTGAGAATTGCGGATGGCATGACGATGGGTTCCTTGGAGACCGATTGCTACACCGATATCGACAGCAATCTCAACTTTATTGTCGGATCATATTGCTCCTCCCCGCGTGTTCCCTCGTCCTTCGCCCGATTCTCTATCAGGGCATCGGCTTTGCCAGGCCGACCGATGCTTGGCCATATGCTGCGCGACTGCCTGCGTCACGTGCAATCGAGGGACAACGTCTGGATCGCGACTAGCGCACGTGGGCATCGGCGAGGTCAAGGACGTGTATGTAATCGCGCACGCAGGTGCCATCACGGGTCTCGTAGTCGGTTTCGAACACCTTAAAGCCTTCGCGGCGGCCAAGGGCGGCGTCGATCGCCAGCGGTATGGCGTGCGTTTCCGGCTGATGCCAATCGCCGATCCGGCCTTCGAAGTCGGCCCCGGCGGCGTTGAAGAAGCGAAGCACGACCGATCGAAAGCCCGTGTACGCGTCGTATTCGGCAAGCGCCAGCTCGACGATGTACTTTGTGCGGCCGCACGGATTAATCGGCAGCTGCCGGTGCGTGTCGTCGAGCGGCGCGCTCTGCGGCAAGCCATAAGTCGCGCATGTCGACGAAAAGACGAACGACTTGGCGCCAGCCGCCTGCAACCGGGTCTTTAACCGATCCGCCGACCTCTATGAGTGCGGCAAAGTGCAGGATGGCAGCCGGTTTATGCTTTGCCAGAACCTCATCAAGACGCATCCGGTCCCGGAGATCTCCCTCTTCCGCGGGGCCAGTGGCAGCATCGGAATCCAGCAACGGCTGCCACTTCGGCCCTGCGTCGGCCGTCGTCACCAGTTTCGGCGGCGGCTTCACGGCTGCGTTGAGTCAGATAACCTGGCCGCCGGAAACTTCAATCCGCTGTGCAGTGATCCAACGGTTGTCCGGACCCAGCAGGCTTGCCACCATGGGACCGATATCGTCGGGGACGCCCACACGACCGAGCGCAATCATGCCGGCAAACTGCTTGTTGAGATCGGGCATGTCACGAACGGCGCCGCCGAGGAAGTCGGTTTCGATCGCGCCCGGCGCCACCGTATTGGCGGTGATGCCGCGGTCGGCAAGTTCCTTGGCCATGTAGAGAGTCAGGATTTCGACGGCACCCTTGGCCGCGGAATAGGCCGAGAAGCCAGCAGCCGAGACGCGGGTGAGGCCTGAGGAAAAATTCACGATGCGGCCACCATCGGCCAGCAGCGGCAGCAGCGTCTGGGTGAGGAAAAAGACGCCTTTGACATGGGTGTTGAAGAGAGCGTCGAACTGGGCCTCGGTCGTTTCGGCAAAGCTCGCCATTTCGCCCTGGCCGGCATTGTTGACCAGGTGATCGAAGGTGTCGCGGCCCCAGGTCGCCGACAGGGTATGCCGAACGGTGTCTGCGAAGGCCTTGAACGAGGCGACGTCCGTCACGTCGAGCTGCAGGGCTACCGCCCTGCGACCGAGAGCTTCGATTTCGGCGACGACGGCTTGCGCGTCGGCAGCACCGCTGCGGTAAGTCAGGATGACGTCGCCGCCATGACGCGCGATGCTGACTGCGGTGTTGCGGCCGAGACCACGGCTACCGCCGGTGATGATGGAAACTGTATTCATGTCCGTTCTCCTTCAATCGGTTTGTTGGTGACAGGAATTTTATGACAGAGGTCGCGACCAGCGGTTGCCGGATCCTCGGCGAGCCTTGCCTATTTCTCCAGACCGGAGCGCGGTGCGGGCTGCAGAATGCGATCAACCATCTGCGATGCAGAGCCGAGATAATTTGCGGGATCGGTGAGGTGGTGCAGACGCTCGCGACCGAGCGGGATCGCCATGTCCTGCGTCTCCGCAAGCACCTCGAGGAGTGGCCTGCCAGCGTCCACCGGGCGCCGGCAGGCCGCGTAGAGAAGATCATGGGCGGTCTAGCGACCGGTCAGGGGTTCGAGTGCCATCATCACCGCTTCTGCGACGATCGGACCTTTCGATACCCCAGATTCGTCAGTATCCGGCCAGGATGGACGACGAGGCCGGAGAGCATGAAACTCGCCTGTAAAAGAGCCCCGGAGGTGAGGATAAAACTCTTTCAGGGATGGCGGACCAGTCGACATGCCACGGCCCTCGCGGTGCTCACCGTTTATCAGAAGCTGAAACCCGCTGCTCATGGCAATGTCATCCTGTCTGTTCGTTGAAACCAGGGACGGCTTTCCTCAGCCATGTCAGGGCGTTCACGATCGCCTTCGTGAAGGCTGGGATGTCGGAGGGCATCCCGCTGGTGATGAGGTTGCCATCCACCACCACTTCGGCATCGACCACGGTCGAGCCGGCGTTCCTGAGGTCGGTCCGGATCAAGTACCAGGCCGTGGCATGACGACCGCGCAGGACATCGGCCTCCACCAGGAGCCATGGGCCGTGGCAGATGGAGGCGATCGGCTTGCCCGCCGGTGGCGAAGTCCTTCACCAGCGCGATGGCGTTCTCATCCCATCCGCAGCTTGTCGGGGTTGACCACGCCGCCAGGCAAGACAAGCGCGTCGAGGTCTGCCTCGTCGATACCGGCGATCAGCCGGTCTGGCGTGATCGTCTCGTTGGACTCATCCGAATTGCCGGTCTCGGCATTGTAGACGCAGCCGCGGATCGACCCGCCTTTGGGAGAAGCAAGCCAATATCAGGATGTTGCAGCCCTTCGGGCCGGTCATGGACACTTTCTCCTTGCTTAAAACTCTAGAAGCTGCTGCTTCCGTCCTGTGACTTAACTACCGCAAGCCATCCCGGTCGGCACTGTCGTGGGATCCAGAATCCTTGCTCAATCCGCCAAGCCCGGTTGCGGGGAGGTGCGCTCGCACTTTAGGATGTCTGCATTCTGGTCGATCGGAGTGGAACACGATGAACAGCACCCTCCTCGCATGCGTGCGCCGTTTCGCCGACGCCCACGCTGATAAGTATGGTGTTGCGCGCACGCCCATCTCCGGGCTTTTTACCATGCGGGCGACGGCGCCGAGCGAAATGCAGTATGCGATTTCCAAACCGCTGGTGGCCCTCGTTCTTCAGGGAGCCAAGCGCGTGACCATGGGCAGCACGACCTTCGATTTCGGGGCTGGAGATTCCTTGCTGATTGCCGCCGACGTTCCCAATGTCAGCCAGATCACGCGGGCCAATGCCGGCGTCCCTTACTACTCGCTTGTTCTCGATATCGATCTGGCGGTGACGCAGTCGCTCGTCCTGGAAATCGGTATTGCTCAAGCGGAAACGGGCGTTCCAATCCGCGTTGACCCGACCGAAGCGGAAGTCGCCGACACGGCACTGCGCCTGATGCGACTTCTCGATCGTCCGGCCTCGATCCCGCTGCTGCAAAGCCAACTGATCCGCGAGATGCACTACTGGCTCCTGGCGGGATGCCACGGCGCAGGCATCCGTGCACTCGGCGTTACCGATAGTCATGCCAACCGGATTGGGAGGGCCGTTGCGCTCATCAGGAACGCATATGCGGAGGCTCTGACGGTCGAACTATTGGCCGACGTCGCCGGAATGAGCCTTTCTTCATTCCACCATCACTTCCGCGTGGTCACATCGCTGTCTCCGCTCCAGTTCCAGAAGCAACTGCGCCTGATCGAGGCGCGGCGGATGATGATCGCTGAAGGCGCACCGATCAGCAATGCGGCCTACGCCGTCGGCTATGAGAGCGTCCCCCAGTTCACGCGCGAATATGGCCGGTTGTTTGGGGCATCACCGGCGCGAGATGTACGGGAAAGTTTCGGCAAGACCCAGGTCGCGGCATGAGCCCGCCATCACCCTAACTTTGACACACCTTTCTATGCACCGTCTTGGGTCACGCCGGAGCGCCGCCCAAGAACTGGAAATGGGGAATGTGCACAAAGCGCTGTTCCACCTTATGCTTCGACGGTGGCGCAACGAATACGCGCCGATATTCTCGTGAGAATTGATATGGGCTCGAATACCGAAACCGGCGCTGGCGGCAATCCAGATCTTCACTCAACATCAGACGCCGCGCTTGCTGCAGTCTCAACTGCGTGCGAAATTCCACCGGGCCCAACATCGTAATAGCCTAGAACCGCGGGTGAAAGGCCGACCGGCTCATAGTGGCAACCTCGGCGGCATCCTCCACCGAACAATTTTCGCGGAAATGCTCTCGCATCCAGACGATCGCGCGCGCGATTTGTATCAGCGGGAGGGCAGGATTTGAACCGTTCAATGCGTCGGCTTTACCGTCTCGCGAGGGCGTTCACTCCTCGACGCTCTACCAGAAACGCCAAAAGCCCGCACGAGGCGGGCTTTTTGAGTATTGTCTATTGAGGAGTTTGGTTGCGGGGGCAGGATTTGAACCTGCGGCCTTCAGGTTATGAGCCTGACGAGCTACCGGGCTGCTCCACCCCGCGG
>NZ_LYPL01000121.1 GCF_001662075.1 Rhizobium bangladeshense | reverse complement strand
GCCGGGTTTCGTCTGTGGCGGCAATCACCCGGGCCTGTTCGAGCTGCTGATAGATGCCCTCGCTGTTCACCTCGAAAAGCTTGATGACGCGGTCCTGACGCAGCTGGTTGCGGAAGCCGGTGAAATCGAACCGGGTCATCAGGTTTTCGACGTTGAAGGTGGCGAGACGAAGTGACATAGCAAGGGTCCGGTTGCGGGCAGTACCTTACCCGGCAATCGCCGCAGGGAAAGGTGGCGGACCCAAGAAAGTTGCGGACAGGCATGGCTTTTGCCAACCCCGGATGCGATAGCCCACCTCCCTCAGAGCCACCGGCCGGTGCGGATGACGACCCGCACTGCGTCATCCGACACGACAGCCATGCGGCTAAAGGCGCGCAGCGGCTGGCAAAAGGCGCTGCCATTGCCCCGGCCCCCTCGGATGATTAGTCGGCCTCGACAATACGGCAGGCGCGGAAACCAAAAACCCGGCTCATACTTGCTGCTCGCAGAGCTTGGGTAA
>NZ_LYPL01000120.1 GCF_001662075.1 Rhizobium bangladeshense | reverse complement strand
ACCGCCGCCGAATACGACCTCAAGCAGGCCGCGGTTGCCGTCTCCATGTCCGGCCTCGAACAGCTGCAGAACTCCGGCGAGGACGCGGTCCTCGACCTGCTCGAACAGCGCATTGAGAACGCCGAAAGGACGCTGAAGAACAACATTGCGCAGGACTGCTATTCCGATGGCACTGCCGATGGCGGACGTCAGATCGGTGGCCTGCAGCTGCTGATCTCGACCTCACCGACTTCTGGCACGGTCGGCGGCATCTCCCGCGCCACCTGGGGCTTCTGGCGTAATCAGAAGTTCTCTGCAACGGCTGATGGCGGTGCAGCTGCGTCAACGGCAAACATTCAGTCCTACATGAACCGGCTCTACATGAGCTGCGTTCGTGGCGCTGACTCGCCCGCTCTCGTCGTCGCCGACAACAACTTCTTCCGCCTCTACTGGGCATCGCTGCAGGCGATCCAGCGCATCACCTCGGCCGACAAGGGCATGGCCGGCTTCCAGTCGCTGCCATATATGGGCGCCG
>NZ_LYPL01000119.1 GCF_001662075.1 Rhizobium bangladeshense | reverse complement strand
ATCGCGATCGGCGGCAATGTCGTCAACGCCATGACGCCGCGCGAGCGCAATATCGCCATGGTTTTCCAGTCCTACGCGCTTTATCCGCATATGACGGTCGCCGAAAACATGGGCTTCAACCTGAAGCTTGCCGGCGTTCAGAAGCCTGAGATCGAGGCCCGCGTTGCTGAAGCCGCCCGCATGCTCGATCTCGCCCAGTTGCTCGACCGCAAGCCGGCCCAGCTTTCCGGCGGTCAGCGCCAGCGTGTCGCGATGGGCCGCGCCATCGTTCGCAATCCGGCGGTCTTCCTCTTCGACGAGCCGCTCTCCAACCTCGATGCCAAGCTCCGCGTGCAGATGCGCTCGGAGATCAAGACGCTGCACCAGAAGGTGAAAACCACCTCGATCTATGTCACCCACGACCAGATCGAGGCGATGACGCTCGCCGACCGCATCGTCGTGCTCAATCAGGGCAGGGTGGAGCAGTCGGGCACGCCGCTCGAACTTTACAAGAAGCCGGCCAACCTCTTCGTCGCCG
>NZ_LYPL01000118.1 GCF_001662075.1 Rhizobium bangladeshense | reverse complement strand
CGCCACCGAAAGCGTCTACGGTCACGTGCGCTCGCTGGAGACGACATCGGCCGTAATCGAGGGCATCAACCGGCTGCGCGACGATCTCCTGATCGACCACCGCGTCCATGCACGCTATGAAATCACCAATGTCGGCGCCGCCCCCGCACTCGAGCGCCTGCTGAATGCCGATCAGATCGACATGGTTTCGCTGACCGACCACACGCCGGGCCAGGGCCAGTACAACAACCTGCAGAGCTACATCCTCAGCATTTCGGAGCGCCGCGCCATCTCCGAGGAAATGGCCGCCGAGATCGTCGCCAAGCGCATCGCCATGCGCAACAATCCCGAGATCGAAGCCAAGCTGAAGGAGATCGTCGCGCTGTCGCTGAAACACAAGCTGTCGCTCGCCTCGCATGACGATGACAGTGTCGAGAAGGTGGCCGAGATGCATGACCTCGGCGTCACCATCAGCGAGTTTCCGGTGACCGCCCCTGCAGCCGAAGAGGCCCGCCGGCGCGGCCTCTGGACGTTGATGGGCGCG
>NZ_LYPL01000117.1 GCF_001662075.1 Rhizobium bangladeshense | reverse complement strand
TAGCAAGATAATATCGATCGCTGGCCCGGCAATCTCCTAGTCATGAAGACGTCTGAATGACCTGCGATAGGCACTTTCGAGGAGCTGACGGTCGCTGTCTCATTGGCCCTGATTGGTTCGAACGAGATTGTTAATCAAAATCCGTCGCACAACGCCAAAACCCATGACGCGCTGCCGACGACATGCAATAGTTGCATCATCCGGGCAAGGTGGCGAGAAGTGAATGAGTGCGAACGGACCGAACGACGATTGGCCAAACGCTGTCATCGAGTTCCTGAAGGAAAGTCTGCCGGTGGCCAGTCGATCACCGCTGAGATGGTCCGACGACAGCATGACAGCTTATCAGTTGGGGTGTGATGCGTTGGTGGCGTTGGGACAGGCAGAGCGCTCCGGGCCAGGAGCGCTGGCGACGGACTGTCCAAAACTACCCGAAATTCTACCGCGCTGGGATGACATATGCGTGACTGTCCTGGGACTGGCGGCTGTGCCGTTCTTGCATCCGGCAGCGCCCACGCCACCCGGGAGAT
>NZ_LYPL01000116.1 GCF_001662075.1 Rhizobium bangladeshense | reverse complement strand
GTCGACGGAAGCACAGATCCTTGTCACCGGCATCAAGGTCGTCGACCTGCTGGCTCCGTACGCACGCGGCGGCAAGATCGGCCTCTTCGGCGGCGCAGGCGTCGGCAAGACCGTTCTGATCATGGAACTGATCAACAACGTCGCCAAGGCGCATGGTGGTTACTCGGTTTTCGCAGGCGTCGGTGAACGCACCCGCGAAGGCAACGACCTCTATCATGAAATGATCGAATCGAACGTCAACAAGCATGGCGGTGGCGAAGGCTCCAAGGCTGCGCTGGTTTACGGTCAGATGAACGAACCGCCGGGCGCCCGCGCCCGCGTCGCTCTGACGGGTCTGACGGTTGCAGAACACTTCCGCGACCAGGGGCAGGACGTTCTGTTCTTCGTCGACAACATCTTCCGCTTCACGCAGGCAGGTTCCGAAGTGTCGGCTCTGCTCGGCCGTATTCCTTCGGCCGTGGGTTATCAGCCGACGCTCGCAACCGACATGGGTCAGATGCAGGAACGCATCACTACGACGACGACCGGCTCG
>NZ_LYPL01000115.1 GCF_001662075.1 Rhizobium bangladeshense | reverse complement strand
GGTCCATGCCCTTGGCGGCCATGGCGTTGAGGATATGGGGGGGGAGCGGCTGCTCGACCTTGTTCTTGACCTTGGAGAGATCGACCTGCGCGGTTTCCAACGCGTCATTGCAGCCGGTCAGAGCCAGCGCCATCAGGGAAACATAGGCAAAATGACGTATGCGCATCCAAACTAGCCCATAAAGATAATGCGACCCGGTCCGCCTATGGAGTTCGGGCACGAAGCGGAATCATAGACGGCTTATACTTCACAAATGCTTAACAGCCTATGACGTGTCAGGAAACGCCCCCGCAAGCGCAAATGTTAGAGATAACAACAATGTGGCCAAGGTTTGGCCTCAATCGCTCAACAGTTGCGGCTGAGCTTACAGATTGCGGCCCATATTGAGGAATTTCTGGCGCCGCTCGTTGCGCAATTGTTCGCCGGAGCGGGATGCCATTTCACCAAGCGCATTGGCGATCACATCGCCGGTTGCGGCGATGACGCTGTCGGGATCGCGGTGGGCGCCGCCGAGCGGCTCGGAGATGATGCCGTCGATGACGCCGAGCGA
>NZ_LYPL01000114.1 GCF_001662075.1 Rhizobium bangladeshense | reverse complement strand
CGGCGGGGTTGATAGGGCTTCCATCTCTCTCGAGGAGAATACGACGGCAGTGACGACGGTCGCCGCTAGTGATCCGGACGTCGGCCAGACCCTTGCGTATTCGATTTCCGGCGGCGATGACGCCGGAAAATTCCAGATCGACGCTGCAACAGGCGAGTTGAGCTTCATTGCCCCGCCGGATTTCGAGAACCCCGGCGATACGGGGGCCGACAATGTGTACGAGGTCATTGTGCAGGTCTCCGATGGCGAAGACGGCGTGGATACGCAGGCGATCAGCGTCACGGTGACAGACCTTCCTGAAACGACCAATCAAGCTCCTTCCTTAGTGCGTGACGGCAAGATCGAAGTCGCGATGACAGTGCAGGATGGCGTGCGTATACTGAACCTGCTCCCGGACGGCTCCGTCGAAGATACGGGCCTTTACCTTCCAAGCGACAGTTTCAGTTACCTCGCCTCCAGCGGTGATGTCGATGGCGACGGGGACCGTGATATTCTGGTATCTGGCGACAACGGCAACGGGCGTCTCTATCTGAACAACGGTGACAACACTTTCTCAGACAGCGGTGCG
>NZ_LYPL01000113.1 GCF_001662075.1 Rhizobium bangladeshense | reverse complement strand
GCGCGGCCAGCTTTACCCAAGTGCAGTCAATAGACCCTGGCAGAGGCATGAGTGGCGTCTCGTCCGCTCGGGGGTTTGTGGCCGCTGACTACAACGGCGACGGATATTCGGACCTGTTCATTCCCCGCGGGGACACGGGCAACCAAGGCGACGTGCCTCTCGTGTTCATCAATGATGGAGCCGGCAATTTCGTCGCGAAACCGCAGGTGCTGCCTGCGGAGGCGGCACCGCGCGCAACAGTCGGCGATGTTGACGGCGATGGCGATCTGGACATTGTTTATGGGGCAACCGGTGACACCGTTCCCGGTGACGGAGCCGTCCTCTTGAATGACGGGAACGGCAATTTCATGGTGGGCCAGAGCAGTTTCGAGGTTTCGGCGATTAAACTTGGTGACGCTGACGGCGATGGTGACCTCGACGCGGTCGTCCTCTCGGATGGGCTTGCGCTATGGAAAAATGACGGCGCGGGCAACTTCCAATTCCACCACACGGTGATGCCTGGTGCAAACGGCCCATATGTTGTGACGGACTTCGACGGAGACGGCGATCTCGACCTGACCTGTTCGGCCAACGATCGTGTGCAAAGCATGGTCA
>NZ_LYPL01000112.1 GCF_001662075.1 Rhizobium bangladeshense | reverse complement strand
AAGGTTGCCTGGAACGAGGTCGAGATTCGCGAAATAAGTCTTCTTGATCACGTCGGAGAGGGGACGTCGCTCATTATCATCCCGAACAGCGCCATATAGGGTGTCGTTCTGATCGACGTCGAATTCAGGCTGATAACCGTGAAGTGCTGATAAGCTTGCCTGCGGATCCAGGTCCACAGCAAGGACCCTATGGCCGTTCAGTGCGAGGTACTGGGCGAGATGAGCGGCGGTAGTGGTTTTGCCACTTCCTCCTTTGAAATTCACAACCGCAATAACCTGCACATGTTCAGCACCGGAACGGCGAGGGGAGTAACGCCTGTCGCCCTTGCCATTAACCTCAAGATACTCTCGGAGAGCCTGGATCGTTTCGATGGAATAGGAGCGTCTTCCTGCCGGGCCGACCTCAGGCTGAGGCCCTTTGCCTTCGAGCGACAGATGGCGGAGATAACCATCATTGACTCCAATGAGCTTGGCTGCCTCCGTGGAAGAAAACGACCTTAGGGTTTTGCGCGCTTCCGGCGGATAAAGTTTGAGGCGATGCTAATGGAGCCGCGCCGAAAGATCTCGCGCATGCGCTCCGATGAGCTTATGGATTGCCTTCTGAAGCTTAGCGGGATTGTTCACGTCGCCCTCTCGTACACACGGGAATTTTCGTAAA
>NZ_LYPL01000010.1 GCF_001662075.1 Rhizobium bangladeshense | reverse complement strand
CGCCAAGCTCAAACAATGGCGACGTCTCGCCACACGCTACGACAAACTCGCAGCCAATTTCCTCGGCTTCATCAAGCTGGCAAGCATCATGCTTTGGCTCAAATAGTTAATTTGTCACCACGGCCTAGAGCATGATGCCGAAAAGTGTGAGCGGTTTTCGGACGACATCATGCTCTAACTCTTTAATGTAGAACAGGATTCAGATTTTAGGCCGACCGGGCCTAAAATCATCCTGTTCTAGGCAAATACCTCTGCGCGCGCTTCGGGACTCAACGGGTCCGGTCCGAACTTGTTAGGCCCTTTGGTGCCAGGAAGCAGGGAAATAACAATCGTCACAGGGGCTGTGAGGAGCATGGCATTGGGAATAAAGCTCAGGGCAAACAGCGCGAGATACCAACCGGAAATGTTGCGATCATGGAAAATGGCATAGGGAATAAAGGCCAGGGCAAACAGCGCGAGATACCACCAACCGGAAATGTTGCGATCATGGAAGCGGCGAACCTGCAGGGATATCAGCGGCAAAAGCATTGCGAGCGTGAACAACATCCAGATGACCACGGTATAATGAGCCGGTGACGGGGCTCCGCCGCCACTGGTTAGGAAGGCGAGCACGGTGGCCAGAATTGCAAGCGGGAACAGCGCCAGCACATAGAAGAGCCCAAACCACCAATATTCAGAGCGGGAGGCTCTGCCAGAAAAGGTTGCGTATTTCTGCTTCAGTACTGTTCGAACAGCTTCAGTAAATCTCATTGAAATGCCCCTCAATCCCCATTAGGGCAAGCGTCGCAAGATCTCACGCCGGCTTGCCACTATAATTCCGATGGACACAGCTACAATTCAAACGCAAAGATTGCAAGAAGTCCGCATCCTTCAAACACCGCTGTATTAAAAGCACAACGCTCCCGTCCCCATCAGGCGGCGGAGCCGAGGTGACGGTGCGGGATCTGCCTGGGCGCACTCGGTCAACCGACGCGCCGCCGTAGCACCTATTCGGCAGACTGCATCACCAGCGACTGATGGCAATGCACTCCGGCGAGCACGCCGGAGGCCGAAGCAAGCGTGCCGCTGTGCATGGAGCTTGCCGCATCGCCGGCCGCGAAGACGCCCGTGATGCTGGTCTCCTTGTTTTCGCCGATCCGGACGACCGGCCCGAAGGCACCGTCATCGAAAGCGCAGCCGAGTTGCTCGGCAACGGGGCTCGACATCGCCGTCTTCGGCGCGACGAATATGGCGTCGAGCGGCACTATCCGGCCATCGGCGAGGCGCACCGCCTCGAGCTTCGGAGTATCGCCCAGCAATTCCACGACCGGGCTGCGTTCGATGCGCACCCCGCGGGCCGTCAGCCGCGCCAGCTGCTCTTCATCAGGCTCGAACAGCGCCTGGGTGAAAAACGTCGTCGCGCCCCAGTCCGGGATCATCATGGCCGAATGCGCCGAGTGCGGATGATTTGCAAGGACGCCAAGCGCGCCGCCGCTCACCTCATAGCCGTGGCAATAAGGGCAGTGCAGCACCGTGCGGCCCCAGCGGTCGCCGAGGCCGGCAATGTCGGGAAGCGTGTCGCTGACGCCGGTTGCGAGAATGAGGCGGCGAGCGCGTTCTTCGCCGCCGTCTTCGATGCCGATGACGAATTCGTCATCCTCCTTCTGCGCGTGGGCGACCTTGCCGTCGCGCAGCGTGATGTTCGGATAAAGCCCAAGCTGCCGCTTCCCCTCCCGCATGATCGCCGCAGGCGCCTGGCCGTCCTGGCCGAGGAAACCGTGTGCGGCCTGCGAAAACCGGTTGCGCGGCTTGCCCGCATCGACGAGCAGAACCCGCCGCCGCGCACGGGCAAGCTGCATGGCGGCCGACAGGCCGGCAAAATTGCCGCCGATGACGATGACTTCGTAGGGCATGCGCTGACTCCTTCGATACTGCATGTGATGCATCATCATAAGTTACATGAAACAACGGGGTCAAGCCTCATGTCACTTGTTTTGTTACGAGTCCCTTGCGATAATGTCTGCTCGATCGACAGGACAAAATCATGCGCAACGACAGTCGCCTTTCCCGCATGCTGCACGTGCTGATCCACATGGATCGGCATGCACATTCGGCAACCTCCGAGATGATTGCAAGGATGCTGAACACCAATCCAGTCGTCGTCCGCCGCACCATGGCCGGCCTGCGCGAACAGGGCTATGTCCGCTCCGAAAAGGGTCACGGCGGTGGCTGGACGCTGGTGCGGCCCTTGTCTGAGATCACCCTGCTCGACGTCTACAACGCGCTCGGCGAACCCCACCTCTTCGCGATCGGCCCCGCCGACGATCAGCCGCAGTGCCTGGTAGAACAGGCGGTCAATCACGCTGTCGCCGACGCGATGAAGGAGGCTGAAGCGCTGCTGCTGAGACGGTTGGGCAGCGTGTCGCTGGAAGAAATCGCGGCTGAATTCGAGGCAAAACTCGCAGCCCGATCATCTACGGCTTATTCCTGTGCCTCATGAAGGATGCTATGCCATGCTATACAGCGGGTAACGCCGTTCCAGAGCAGGTCCGAGACGCGGCAGCAGCAGAAGTTCGTGATGTTCAGCTTCTGCCAGTCTTGCCTTTTCCTGGCGCAGGACCGTGAACGCCCGCCTCACGCTCATAGAGGCCAACCGTGGCAAACGCCCTACGGCCTCCTACACCCTCCGATACAGAAAATACCGCCCTTCCTTGATCCCGTCCGGCAGCGGCAGTGCCGCAAGCTCCGGATGCTCCAGCGGGAGGCCGCTGACGGCGATGCCGTTCGGGGCGAGCACGCCGGCGATCAGTTGCGGTAGCCAGGTCAGCGTCACCGCGTCTATCTCGTCATGGCCGGTGCCAATGTCGGCATGGGCCAGCGCCGCGCCGATGCCGAGGAAGGCCTGGCCGGAGTCGCGGATATTGCCGGTCACCATGTCTTCCGGCTCGGGGGTCGACGCGGAATAGGAGCGGACCTCCCAGTCGAAGGCGATGATGCGGCGGCCGGGAAAATGCTCGCGCAGGTGATCATAGGTGCGGCCATTGCCGAGGCCGAATTCCAGCACCGGGCCGTCGATTTCCGCGACCAGATCGGTGATTGCGTTCAGAATGTCGCGTTGGGCCGTCAACCGGCGAATGAAGCTGTCGAGGCGGCTCATCGAAATCCGTATCCGTGATGAAATCGTGAGCGCGTGCTAACACCGAAAGCTTGCCAAGTCGATTGCCGTAAATGGGAATTGGCGTTGCAGTGGCAATATGGGTCTGTGCTAAGGTCGATGACATGGAAACAGTGACCGACGAAGACTTCTTTGCCGCCGTGCCGCACTTCAGCGCCTTCGAGGGCGTGACGGATGCCGCCAACTACCGGCCGCTGCCCGATGGCTGGGTACTGGCGCTCGCCGATATCGTCGGCTCGACACAGGCGATCGCCGGCGGCCGGTACAAGGACGTCAACATGGCGGGCGCCAGCGTCATTTCGGCGGTGTTGAACGCCGTCGGCAAGGGCGACTATCCCTTCGTCTTCGGCGGCGACGGCGCGCTGATCGCGCTGCCGGGTTCGCTGGAGCAGACGGCCCGCGAAGCGCTTGCCGCCGTGCAGGTCTGGGTCGAGGAGGATCTCGGCCTGATGCTGCGCGTCGCCATCGTTCCGGTTGCCGATACCCGCGCTGAGGGGCTCGACGTGCGCGTCGCGCGTTATTCGGCAAGCCCCCATGTCACCTATGCGATGTTCTGGGGCGGCGGCACCAGCTGGGCGGAGCGGCAGATGAAGCAGGGCCATTACGGTATAGAGCGCGCGGCCCCGGGAACACGGCCCGATCTCGCCGGCCTTTCCTGCCGCTGGAGCCCGATCGACGCGCAGAACGGCGAGATCGTCTCGATCATCGCGGTTCCCGGCGAAGGCCGGCCGGGCGAAGAATTCCGCGACCTCGTCAACGGCATCGTCGCCATCACCGGCGAGCAGAACCGCGGCAGCCATCCGGTGCCGGCCGGCGGCCCGGATTTCGCCTTCTCACTGCACGGCATCAATCGCGAGGCCAAGGCCACAGCGCCGGTCGGCCGCCGTTTGCGGCAGAGACTCTTCATCTTCCTGCAGCTCGCCATCGTCGTTGTCTGCTACAAGCTCGGCATTCCGCTTGGCCGCTTCGATGCGCGCCGCTACAAGCGCGATGTCGCCGGCAATTCCGATTTCCGCAAGTTCGACGACGGTCTGAAAATGACGGTCGATGTCGACGCCGAGCATCTGAAGAGGATCGAGGCGCTCCTGGAAGAAGCGCGGGCAAAGGGCGTCGCCCGTTACGGGCTGCACCGGCAAGCCTCGGCGCTGATGACCTGCTTCGTGCCAACGCCGATCTCGCGCGACCACATGCATTTCATCGATGGCGCATCGGGCGGTTATGCCGTGGCTGCCAGCCGGATGACCGGTAAGGCGCTTTCGGCCGTTTCCGTCACGCCTTGATGACATGATCGGCCGACAGGCCGAGCCGGTTGAAGACGTTGCGGGTGTCGATGATCAGCGCGGCACTTTTTGCAAGCGCCGCATAATCCACCTTGTCATGGTCGGTCGCAACCAGCACCGCGTCATAAGCAGCGATCGCCTCCGGCGTCAGCGCCATCGATCGGCGGCCCTTCAGCGCCTGGTATTCGCGCGTCGGCGGGATTTCGGCGACGAAGGGGTCGTGATAGTCGGCCCGGCCGCCGCGTTCCTCGATGATCTCGATCAGCCGCAGCGACGGGCTTTCTCTTATATCGGCGACGTTCTTCTTGTAGGCGAGCCCAAGCACCAGCACCCGGCTGCGGCTCAGCGCCTTGCCGGCGCGGATGTCGAGCGCTTCTGCAAGCTTGCCGACGACATAGCGCGGCATCGCCGAATTGATCTCGCCGGCAAGCTCGATGAAGCGGGTCGGCAGCTCGTATTCGCGCGATTTCCAGGTGAGGTAGAAGGGATCGATCGGAATGCAATGGCCGCCGAGGCCGGGACCTGGATAGAAGGGCATGTAGCCGAAGGGCTTGGTCTTGGCCGCCTCGATCACCTCCCAGACATCGATGCCCATCGCCGCATAGACGGTCTTCAACTCGTTGACGAGGGCGATGTTGACCGAACGGAAGATGTTTTCGGTAAGCTTCACCGCCTCGGCCGTCGCATTCGAGGAAACAGGCACGACAGTCGATACCGCCGCACCATAGAAGGCCTTCATCAGCGCCAGCGCCTCCGGCCCGTCGCCGGCGACGACCTTCGGGATGGTGGCGGTGTGATAGTGCTGGTTGCCGGGATCCTCGCGCTCCGGCGAGAAGCCGACGAAGAAATCCGCGCCGGATCTCAGCCCGGTGCCTTCGAGAATGACCTTGACGATATCGTCGGTCGTGCCGGGATAGGTGGTCGATTCCAGCACGACGAGCTGACCGGGGCGCAGATGCTGGGCGATCGAGCGCGACGTCGCCTCGACGAAGGAAAGATCGGGATCGCGATGTTTGGTGAGCGGCGTCGGCACGCAGATGATGATGACGTCGCAGGCGGCCAGACCGGCGAAATCGGTCGTCGCCTCGAACCGGCCTGCATCGATCTCGGCCGCAAGGGCTGCATCGCTGACGGCATCGATATAGGAGCGGCGGGCATCGAGCGCCACCAGCTTGGAAGGGTCGATGTCGAAGCCGGTGACCGCAAAGCCGCTACGCGCAACGGCGATCGCCAGCGGCAGGCCGACATAGCCGAGCCCGATAACGCCGACGCGCGCCGCACGGGTTTCGATCTTCTGCAAAAGCGTATCGAAGGTGGAGGTGGCCAAGGCGGGATCTCTCAAACGGGGAATTCAGGAAGCTGATCTAATGCATGATCGCGTGGAATTAAACCCGGGGGCGGATGTTCCTGTTCTCCCCGCGGCATGTCGCCCCGTCAGTGCCGGTGGCTGCCCCTCACCCTAGCCCTTGCCGGGGTCGAGCCACTGGTCTCGACCCGTCCTTCGGACCCCCGTAAAACGGGGAGAGGGGACGTGCCGTGCGCCAAGTGGGTGGGAACGGAGAGGTCGCGGCTTGTCCCCTTCTCCCCGCGTGCGGGGAGAAGGCGCCGGCAGGCGGATGAGGGGCTGGTCTAGGTGATCTCCCGAGCCCCGGAAATCGCTTAGCCGGGTGTGGCCAAAATGCCCCGCCGCCGCCCCTTACTGCAACTTTGAAGCACAAAAAGATTCCCCGCCCATTGTTTCGCATATGCAGCATCCCTATTTTGATTTTTGATAATGAACCACCGAGAAAGGACCACCCGTCCGATCCCTCTCCAGGGAGCAAGGGGCGCCCGCTGCCGGGCCTCGGCAGATCGTTGACACTATATTACCGCTCGTACATCCTGATTTCCCTATGACCTGCGCATGGAAATGTGCCGGCCGAAGGCGTTTTTCTTTTGGGATGGCGTGTCTTATGAGGATCATACCGAGAATGAGCACGATCGATTCCAGCGTGTCGCCCATCCTGCTGGACCGGGTCGCCGAATGGTTGACGAATTCTTCGCTGGCAGGCGACGATCTCGAGAACATCGTGCGCGGCTTTTGCGAAAGGATTGCCGCCGCAGGCCTACCGATCGCGCGCGTGCACCTGACATTCTCGATGCTGCATCCGCTCTACGATGCGTTGAGCTTCACCTGGCGGCGCGCCAGCGGCGTCACCATCGAAGGCTTCCGCATGCCGGCCGGGCAGAAGCCGGACCGCTTCCTGCAGAGCCCCTATTATTACCTGCTCGACAACAACCTGCAGCACATCCGCCGCCGGCTGTCGCAGGATGGACCGGCCGAATTCCCGATCTTCGAGGACCTGCGCAAGGACAAGTTCACCGATTACCTCGCCTTCGTGCAGCCCTTCGGCGACGGCTCGGTGCAGGGAATGATGGGCTCGTGGTCGACGGACCACAATAACGGCTTTTCCGACGACATGATCGACGCGCTTTTGAGGATGCAGAACCATCTGGCGGTCGCCGCCAAGATGGCCGTGCTCGGCAAGCTCGCCAACAACATGCTGACCACCTATCTCGGCGGCGACGCCGGCAAGCGGGTGCTGAACGGCCAGATCCGCCGCGGCGACGGCGAGACGATCCGTGCCGCCCTCGTCATGGGCGACATGCGCGAATCCACCATGTATGCCGAAAAGGAGGGCCGCCAGGCCTATATCGATACGCTGAACCAGTTCTTCGACGCGATCGCCGCCCCCTTCAACCGGAATGGCGGCGAAATCCTGAGCTTCCTCGGCGACGGCTTCCTCGCCGTCTATCCCTGCGGGCGCCATAAGGACCCGTCGAAAATCGCCTGCGAAGCAGCACTTTCGGCCGTCCACCAGGCGCAGGCGCGGGTGGCCGAGCTCAACAACGACCGCCAGCAGAAGGGTCTCAGCAAGATCGGCTACGGCATCGGCCTGCATGTCGGCAACGTCATGTTCGGCAATGTCGGCCTCAAGGACCGCCTGACCTTCTCCGCCTTCGGATCGGCGGTCAACGAGGTGCAGCGTCTGCAGATCCTGACCAAGAAATACGGCCGCGAGGTCGTTGCCAGCCAAGCTTTCGCCGGCTATTGCGGCGGCGAGTGGACGCGGCTCGGCGAAGAGAAGCTGCGCGGCATCCGCCAGAAGGTGACGGTGCTGCAGCCGCGCACGCCGGCCCCGGAGATCCATGTCGACGAACACTTCCGCGAGGCCGTGCAGAACGGCCTTTCCGAAGCCGAGCAGGTCATCCTGCTGCACCGGGACGCGAAGAAACAGGTCAAGCGCACAAGCATGGAGAAGTTCATCCAGTAAGACGCCAGGCCGGCGCCGATAAAACTGCGTGTTTCGTCCGATGACCAAGGCGAAAGGCGGCGATATCCCCTTGATTGTCATCAACTAGACACCCCGTTTGCGGTACGATAGTGTGCCTGAAAGGGAACATAGAAGACTGGGGAATATCATTGGTATGGCGTCCGCTGCCGATTTGTTGCGTATCGAGAATCTCGACGTCTCCTTCTCCGTTTTCGGCGACCGGCTGCGTGTCGTAAAGGAAGCCAATCTCCGCATTCTTCCGGGCAAGGTCACCGCTCTCGTCGGTGAATCCGGCTCGGGCAAATCGGTGATCAGTCAAGCGATCATGGGCATCCTGCCCAATCCGGCCAAGGCATCGGGCAGCATCCTCTTCACCGATCCGCTCGACGGCAGCACGACCGATATCCTCTCCTTGTCGCGCGACAGCGAGGAAATGCGCGATCTGCGCGGCCGGCGCATGGCGACGATCTTCCAGGAACCGATGACCTCGCTGTCGCCGCTGCATACGGTCGGCAACCAGATCAGCGAAGTGCTGTTGATCCACACCGAGATCGACAAGCAGCAGGCGCGTGAAAAAACCGAGGAAATGCTCGGTCTCGTCGGTTTTTCCAATCCGCACCGCACCTACGACATGTATCCGTTCGAATTGTCCGGCGGCATGCGCCAGCGCGCGATGATCGCCATGGCGCTGATCTGCAAGCCGGCGCTCTTGATCGCCGACGAGCCGACGACGGCCCTCGACGTGACGATCCAGGCGCAGATCCTGGAATTGCTGCGCGACCTGCAGGCCAAGCTCGGCATGGCGATGCTGCTCATCACCCACGATCTCGGCATCGTCGCCAACATGGCCGACGAGGTGGTCGTCATCTATCACGGCGAGATCATGGAGGCCGGGCCGGTCGAGGCGATCTTCCGCAATCCGCAGCATCCCTATCTCAAGGCCTTGATGGCCGCCGTTCCGCATTTCGACATGAAACCCGGCGAGCGGCTGAAGGCGCTGCGCGACGTGCCGGTCAATCTCGAGACTCTCGTCGGCAAGAAGAAGCCGCTGCAGGCGGAGGCGCCGGGCACGCTGCTGTCGGTCACCAATCTCTCGAAGACCTACAAGACGCGCAAGCGCAGTCTCCTCGGCAAGCATGAGGCCACCGTCCTGCGCGCCGTCGACGATGTCAGCTTCGACATCCGCCGCGGCGAATGTCTCGGCCTGGTCGGCGAATCCGGCTGCGGCAAGACCACGCTCAGCAAGATCCTGATGCGCGCCATCACACCCGACAGCGGCGCGGTCGTGTTCAACGACGGCAAGGATGTCGTCGACGTGCTTGCCGTCAAGGGGGACGAGCTGCAGGACATGCGCACCAAGATCCAGATGGTGTTCCAGGATCCGGTTTCCTCGCTGTCGCCGCGCATGACGGTTCGCAACATCCTCAGCGAACCGCTGGAGATCCACGATCGCGGCGACAGTGATGAGCGCAAGCGCAAGGTCGAGGGGCTGATGGGGGCGATCGGCCTCGACAAGCGTTATCTCAGCCGTTACCCGCACAGCTTCTCCGGCGGCCAGCGCCAGCGCATCGGCATTGCCCGCGCGCTTGCCCTCGGGCCAAAACTCATCATCCTCGACGAGCCGGTCTCGGCGCTCGACGTCTCCGTCCAGGCGCAGATCCTCAACCTGCTGAAGGATCTGCAGAAGGAGCTGGGGCTAACCTATCTCTTCATCTCGCACAACCTCGCCGTCGTCGATTACATGGCCGACCGCATCGCCGTCATGTGCAAGGGCCGCATCGTCGAGATCGCGCCGCGTGAAATCATCCTGCGCGATCCGGTGCACCCATATACGAAATCGCTGCTCGCCGCCGTCCCCTTCCCCGATCTCGACCGGCCGCTCGATTTCAAGGCGCTCCGGGAAAACGGCGCCGCCGACAAGCAGAATTGGGGCGTGACCTTCACCGCCGAGCATGACGATGCTTCCGAGCTTGCCTATGCCGATCTCGGCGACGGCCATCTGGTGCGCGCCCGCAAGGGCGCTACGGCCAAGGAGTTGCGCTGATGGTGACGCGTCGCACCTTTCTCGGCGGCCTTGTCGGTGCTGCGATCGCACCGGCGGTGCTTCGCGCCGATCAGGCAGTCGAGCCGGAATTCCTCAAGGAGCGGCTGGCCGCAGGCAGCCTGCCTGCTATGGCCGAGCGCATCCCCGCCCGTCCGCGCATCGTCAATCTGAAGGAGATGGGGCTCGAACCCGGCGCCTATGGCGGCACGGTGCGCACCATCATCGGCAGCCAGCGTGACATCCGCTTCATGACGATCTACGGCTATTCCCGCCTGATCGGCTACAACAAGCACCTGCAGTTCCAGCCGGACATCCTCGCCGATTTCTACGCCGAGGACGAGAAGGTCTTCACCTTCATGCTGCGCGAAGGCCATAAATGGTCCGACGGAGAGCCGTTCACCGCCGACGATTTCCGCTACTGGTGGGAAGACGTCATCCTGAACGACAAGCTGACGCCGGGCGGCGGCGCGCTCGAGCTGCGCCCGCATGGCAGCCTGCCGCGCTTCGAGATGCTCGATCCGCTGACGGTGCGCTATACGTGGGAAAAACCCAATCCGATGTTCCTGCCGGCGCTCGCAGGTCCCCAGCCGCTCGTCATCTTCGGACCGGCGCATTACCTCAAGCAATTCCATAAGAAGTTCCAGCCCGACGAGGCGAAGATGGAACAGATGATGAAGACCAGCCGCGTCAAGAAGTGGCAGGATCTGCACATCAAGATGGCCCGTTCCTACCGGCCGGAAAATCCCAACCTGCCGACGCTCGATCCCTGGCACAACACGACAGCGCTGCCGGCCGATCAATTCGTCTTCGAACGCAACCCGTTCTTCCACCGCGTCGACGAGACCGGCCGGCAGCTGCCCTATCTCGACCGTTTCGTCCTCAACGTCTCCTCCTCGTCGATCATCGCCGCCAAGGCGGGTGCGGGCGAAGCCGACCTGCAGGCGACCGGCATCGATTTCAACGACTACACCTTCCTGAAGGAGGCCGAAAAGCGCTTTCCGGTGAAGGTCAATCTCTGGAAGGTGGCGCGCGGCTCGCGCATCACGCTCTTGCCGAACCTCAACTGCGCCGACGAGGTGTGGCGCGGCCTGTTCCGCGACGTTCGCCTGCGCCGGGCGTTGTCGCTGGCGATCAACCGGCACGAGATCAACATGGTCGCCTTCTACGGCCTGGGCACGCCGAGCGCCGATACCGTGCTGCCCGACAGCCCGCTGTTCAAGCAGGAATATGCCGACGCCTTCGTCAAGTTCGATCCCGATGAGGCCAACCGCCTGCTCGACGAACTCGGCCTGACCAGGCACGGCGACGACGGCATAAGGCTGCTGCCGGACGGCCGGCGCGCCGAGATCACCGTCGAGACCGCCGGCGAAAGCAACCTCGATACCGACGTGCTGGAGCTGGTGCACGATCACTGGGCCAATATCGGCCTTGCTCTCTATACCCGCACCTCGCAGCGCGACGTCTTCCGCAACCGCGCCATGAGCGGCACGATCATGATGTCGATCTGGTACGGCCTCGACAATGGCGTGCCGACAGCCGACATGTCGCCCTCAGGCCTGGCGCCGACGCTCGACGATCAGCTGCAATGGCCGCTCTGGGGCATGCACTATCTCTCCGCCGGTCAGGAGGGTGTGGCGCCCGACCTGCCGGAGGCGGCCGAACTGGTCGATCTCCTCAAACAATGGGGTTCGACGGCGAAGTTCGAGGAGCGCCAGGCGATCTGGCACAGGATGCTGTCGCTCTATACGCAGCAGGTGTTTTCGATCGGCCTGATCAACAGCACGCTGCAGCCGATCCTTCGCGCCGCCAAGCTGCAGAACCTGCCGGAAAAAGCCCTCTACGGCTTCGATCCCACCTCCTATCTTGGCATCTACATGCCGGATGCATTCTGGTACAAGGAGGCCTGAGGCGTGCTCAGATACATTCTCTGGCGCATCGCCGCCATGGTACCGACGCTCTTCGTCATTTCGGCGCTGGTTTTCACCATCATCGAGCTACCGCCCGGCGACTTCTTCGAAAGCCAGATCGCCGAGCTGCGCGCCTCCGGCGAAACCGCCAATCTCCAGGAAATCGAGGAGATGCGCCAGCAATACGGCTTCGACAAGCCGGAGATCGTGCGCTACTTCTATTGGGTCGGCGGCATGCTGCATGGCGATTTCGGCTATTCCTTCGAATACCAGCTGCCGGTCTCCGACGTGGTCGGCGAACGGCTGTGGCTGACGATCCTCGTCTCCTTCACGACGATCCTGCTCACATGGCTGATAGCCTTTCCGATCGGCATCTATTCGGCGACGCACCAGTATAGCTGGAGCGACTACGGGCTGACCTTCCTCGGTCTGCTCGGCATCGCCATTCCCAACTTCATGCTGGCACTGATCCTGATGTATTTCGCCAATGTCTGGTTCGGGCTTTCGATCGGCCATCTGATGGACCAGCAATATCTCAACCAGCCGATGAGCTGGGAAAAGGCGAAGTCGATCCTCGCCCATCTCTGGATCCCCGTCATCATCGTCGGCACGGCCGGCACGGCCGGCATGATCCGGCGGCTGCGGGCCAATCTTCTCGACGAGATGCAGAAGCAATATGTGACGACGGCTCGCGCCAAGGGACTGCATCCAATGCGGGCGCTGGTCAAATATCCGCTGCGGATGGCGCTCAATTTCTTCATCGCCGATATCGGCTCGATCCTGCCGTCGATCATCTCGGGCGCCGAGATCGTCGCGATCGTTCTGTCGCTGGAAACGACCGGGCCGATGCTGATCAAGGCGCTGCAGAGCCAGGACATGTATCTCGCCGGCTCCTTCCTGATGTTCCTCGCCTTCCTCAACGTTATCGGCGTTCTGATCTCCGATATCGCCCTCGGTTTCCTCGATCCCCGCATCCGTCTGCAAGGCAGGAGCACCAAATAATGTCGCCCCTTCCCGCACCCGGCGCGCCGCTGCCGCACTACGTCTCCACCGCACCTTTCGATCCGCATGCGACCGAAACCATGACGGCGGCGCGATCGCGCATCCATCTCGCTTCGCAGAAGAAGCTGATGTGGTGGAAGTTCAAGCAGCACCGGCTGGCCTTGGTCTCCGGCATCTTTCTCGCCGCAATCTACCTGATGATCCTGATCGTCGAGTTCCTGGCGCCCTACGGCCTGCACACCCGCAATGTCGATTTCATCCATGCGCCGCCGCAGCGCGTCCATTTCTTCGACAAGGGAGAATTCGTCGGCCCCTTCGTCTACGGCCGCAGCATGACGCTCGACCTCGATACGCTGCACCGCGTCTATACAGACCGGCCCAACGACGTGCAGCCGATCCGTTTCTTCTGCCGCGGCGATTCCTATAAGTTCTGGGGCCTCGTCGCCTCGAACTATCATCTGGTCTGTCCGGCGATCGGCGGCCAGATGTTCCTGCTCGGCACCGACCGGCTCGGCCGCGACGTGCTGTCGCGCATCCTTTACGGCGCGCGGATCTCGCTGACGATCGGTCTGATCGGCATCGCGATCAGTTTCGTGCTCGGCATCGTCATCGGCGGTCTTGCCGGTTATTGGGGCGGCGTTTTCGATCTCATCGTCCAGCGCCTGATCGAGATTTTGCAATCGCTGCCGAGCCTGCCGCTGTGGATGGCGCTCGCCGCCATCATGCCGGTGACCTGGAGCCCGATCGTCATCTATTTCGGCATCACCGTCATCCTCGGCATCATCGACTGGACCGGGCTCGCGCGTGCCGTGCGCTCGAAACTGCTGGCGCTGCGCGAGGAGGATTACGTGCAGGCGGCACAGCTGATGGGCGCCAGCACGCCGCGTATCATCGGTCGCCATCTGGTGCCGGGCTTCATGTCGCATCTCATCGCCTCGGCGACGATTTCGATCCCCGGCATGATCCTCGGCGAGACCGCGCTCTCCTTCCTCGGCCTCGGTCTTCGCCCGCCGATCACCAGCTGGGGCATTCTGCTGACCGAGGCAAAGAGCGTCAGCGTCATCGCCTTCTATCCTTGGCTGCTCTTTCCGATCATTCCTGTTGTTCTTGTCATTTTGGCGTTCAACTTTCTGGGAGACGGCTTGCGCGATGCGGCAGATCCCTACAAATAGCAGGAAACCCGGCGGCGCCGCACGGCACCGCCCCCGCCTCGTGGCCTCCGGACGGTGGGGGTACTAACGCATGTTGTTCACCCCGGAGGGAACACCCATGGCCAGACGTCTCGAAGATGCACGCATCCTCATGTACAGCCACGACACCTTCGGCCTCGGCCACCTGCGCCGCTGTCGCGCCATCGCCCATGCGCTGGTCGAGGATTATCGAGGCCTCAACATCCTGATCATTTCGGGCGCGACGATCGCCGGCGCCTTCGACTACCGCGCCCGCGTCGACTTCGTGAAAATCCCGAGCGTCATCAAGCTGCGCAACGGCGAATATACGTCGCTCGCCAGCCATATCGACCTGCACGAGACGCTGAAGATGCGCGAATCGAGCATCCGCCACACCGCCGAGACCTTCCAGCCCGACATTTTCATCGTCGACAAGGAGCCGATGGGGCTGAAGGGCGAGGTCGAGGATACGCTCGCCTATCTTAAGGCCCGCGGCACCGTGCTGGTGCTCGGCCTGCGCGAGATCATGGACGCGCCGCATCTGCTCGATGCCGAGTGGAAAAGAAACGGCATCATGCAGAAGATCGACCAATATTACGACAGCGTCTGGGTCTACGGCCCGCCTGATTTCTACGACCCGCTGATCGGTCTCGACGTGCCGGCCAGCCTGCGCCGGAAGATGGATTTCGTCGGCTTCCTGCAGCGCAGCGTTTCCAAGGGCAAAACTTCGATCCACGCCCGCAAGGACAATTACCTCCTCGTGACCACAGGCGGCGGCGGCGATGGTTCCGATCTCGTCCACGACGTGATGAATGCCTATGAGGCCGATCCGACGCTGACGCAGAAGGCGCTCGTCGTGCTCGGGCCCTATATGCCGGCCGCCGAGCGCGCCAAGCTGGTGCAGAAGGGCGAAGCCATCCCCTATATCGAGGTGATCGAGTTCGACAACCATATGGAAGAGCTGATCGACGGCGCCACCGGTGTCGTCGCCATGGGCGGCTACAACACCTATTGCGAGATCCTCTCCTTCGACAAACCGGCCCTCATCGTGCCGCGCGTCAAACCGCGCCAGGAACAGCTGCTGCGCGCCAAGCGGGCCAGCGAGCTCGGCCTCGTCGACATGCTGCTGCCGGAACAATCGGTCGACCCCACCATTATGGCCGAGGCGCTGAAGCGGCTGCCCTCCCGCCTGCCGCCATCGAAGAGCGGCAGCAACATGCATCTCGAAGGGCTCGACCACATCTCGCAGACCGTCGGCCGGTGGATCGACGGCCGCGCCAGCCACCTCGCCCTCGTCGGCGCGGAATAGGACCAAGCCTTGCCGCCACGCCGCAAGATTCTCGTCGTGCTGAAAGGCTATCCCCGCCTTTCAGAAACCTTCATCGCCCAGGAGCTGCTCGGCCTCGAAAAGGCCGGCTTCGACCTGACGCTGATTTCGATGCGCCGGCCGACCGACAAGAAACGCCATCCCGTGCATGACGAGATCAGGGCGCGCGTAGTCTACCTGCCGGAATATCTGCACGAGGAGCCGATCCGGGTGCTGAAAGGCCTTATCGCCGGCTTCTCGAAACCCGGCTTCAAGGCGCTGATCAAACGTTTTCTAGCCGATCTGCCACGCGACCTCTCGCGCAACCGCTTCCGCCGCCTCGGCCAGGCGCTGGTGCTGGGGCGCGAATGGCCTGATGGAGGCGAGTGGCTGCATGCGCATTTCATCCACACGCCGGCCTCGGTGACGGAATATGCAAGCATCCTGACGGGCACGCCCTGGAGCTGTTCGGCGCATGCCAAAGACATATGGACGTCGCCCGACTGGGAGCTCACCGAGAAACTGAACAGCGCCCGCTGGACGGTCACCTGCACCCGGACGGGCTACGAGCACATGCGCACGCTGACATCCCGCAAGGATGCCGTGCACTTGAGTTACCACGGTCTAGACCTCGCCCGTTTCGGTCATTTTGCCGGCGAGCGTTCGCGGCGGACCGGCGATGATCCGAACGATCCGGCCTTCATCCTGAGCGTCGGCCGCGCCGTCGAGAAGAAGGGCTATGACGTGCTGCTGCGCGCCCTCGCCCTGCTGCCCGCCGATCTGCACTGGCGCATGGAGCATATCGGCGGCGGCGAGGCGCTGGCGAAGCTGAAGGCGCTCGCCGCCGAGTTGGGCCTTTCCGACCGCATCGTCTGGAAGGGCGCCATGGCACAGGACGACGTGCTCGATCACTATCGCCGCGCCGACCTCTTCGCGCTCGCCTGCCGGATCGCCGCCAATGGCGACCGCGACGGCCTGCCGAACGTGCTTGTGGAAGCCTCGAGCCAGCGGCTGGTTTGCATTTCGACCGAAGTCTCCGGCGTGCCGGAACTTCTGAGGGACGGCGAAAACGGCCTCGTCGTGCCGCCGGAAGATCCGGCGCTGTTGGCCAGAGCCCTGGAGGCGGCGATCCGCGACCCGGCGCTGCGCAAGCGCCTCGGCGACGCCGCCGAAAGGCGGGTACGCGACGATTTCGACTATCACTCCAGCATCAGACAGCTCAGCGGCCTGTTCGAGGCCGAATGGCAGAAGGCGTCATGACGGCACCGCGTATCTTCTTCTACGTCCAGCACCTGCTCGGCATCGGCCATATCGCCCGCGCCAGCCGCATCGCCAATGCGCTCGTCAAGGACGGTTTCGACGTCACTGTCGTGACCGGAGGCTTGCCGGTGCCGGGCTTTCCCGGAGAGGGCATCAAGACCGTGGCGCTGCCGGCGGTGGTTGCCGGCAATGCCGGCTTTTCCGGCCTCGCCGATGCCGACGGTCGGCCGGCGGGCGAGGATTTCCTCCACGCCCGCCGCGACCTGCTGCTCGAGACCTTTCATGCGGCAAGGCCCGATGTCGTCATCATCGAAGCCTTCCCTTTCGGCCGGCGGCAGATGCGCTTCGAACTGCTGCCCCTGCTCGCGGCGATCGAGAAAGCCGAACCGCGGCCGAAGCTGCTGAGCTCGGTACGCGACATCCTGCAGGAGAACCGCAAGGCCGGCCGCGACGCGGAAACCGCAGCCCTGGTCAGGGATCATTTCGACGCCGTGCTCGTCCACGGCGATCCCGGCTTCGTCAGGCTCGAGGACACCTTCCCGCTGACGGCAGAGATTGCCGACAGGGTACGCTATACCGGCCTCGTCGCCGCCCCGCCGGCGCCGGAACCGGATGAGACCTTCGACATCATCGCCTCGGCGGGCGGCGGCGCCGTCGGCGCGGCGCTGATCGGCGCGGCGAAAGAGGCGGCGGCGTTATTGCCAGCCGACCTTCGCTGGCTGCTGATCGCAGGGCCGAACCTGCCGGAGGCCGATTTCGCCGCGCTGTCGCAGGATGCGCCCGCGAATGTGACGCTGGTGCGCTTCCGCAAGGATTTTCCCTCGCTGCTGCGCGGCGCCAAGGTCTCGATCTCGCAGGCCGGCTACAACACGGTCGGCGACCTCCTGCGCAGTCAATGCCGGGCAATCCTGATCCCCTTCGTCGCCGGCGGCGAGACCGAGCAGACGGTGCGCGCCGAACGGCTGCAGGCACTTGACCTCGCCGATATCCTGCCAGAAGAGGGACTGACGCCGGGCCATGTGAAGGAAGCCGTCGAAAAGGCGCTCGCCGCACCGCGTCCCGGGACGGCCATGCTCGATCTCGACGGAGCCGAGAAGACCGCCGCCATCATTCGCTCCATGATTGCCGAATCGCTCGCCTAATTCAAAAATCCTGTGATATAAGCAAAGTTCCGGCGAGAATCGGCCTTTCTGCAGCCGCTCCATTCGCCTTGTTTTCATTGCGATATCGGCGGTCCGGCTGCATGGTCCTGTTCTCAACAATTCCTCCCGTCCCGCGCCCGGATCGCGCCTTCGGAATTTCCCAGCAAGCTGACGGTTAGCCATGGAAAAGAGCCTCGCCCGCTACATCTGGAAGAACACGCGGCTGCAGCAGCTGTGGATCCTGGCCGTCGTCGCGGCTTCGATGGTGCCCTACTTCCTGTCCTTCGATCTGCCGAAGCAGATCGTCAATGGACCGATTCAGGGCGAAGGGTTCGAAGGCCCTGGGGCAACTCAGAGATTCATGCATATCGCCTACGACATTCCGCTGATCGGCCATGTCGAATTCTTTCAAGGCGTAGAACTCAACCGCTTCCAGATGCTGATGGCCCTCAGCCTGGTGTTCCTGGCCCTGGTGGTGCTGAACGGCCTCTTCAAATTCTACATCAACACCTATAAGGGGCGGCTCGGCGAACGCATGCTGCGGCGAATCCGCTTCGAGCTCATTGACCGAGTGCTGCGTTTTCCACCGGCTCATTTCAAGCGGGTAAAATCGGCCGAGATCGCCACGATGATCAAGGACGAGGTCGAGCCGATGGGCGGCTTCACCGGCGATGCCTTCGTTTCGCCCGCCCTTCTCGGCGGCCAGGCGATCACCGCCCTTGCCTTCATCATCGTGCAGAATTTCTGGCTCGGCATGATCGCCGCCGGCATCGTCGGCGTCCAGGCGGTCGTCATCCCCCGCATGAGGAAACGCCTCTTGGACCTCGGCCGCCAGCGGCAGCTGACGGCGCGCGAGCTTTCCGGCCGCGTCGGCGAAATCGTCGAGGGCATCGGCACGATCCACGGCAACGACACATCCAACCTCGAACGCGCCGATATTGCCTGGCGGCTCGGCCGCATCTTCTCGATCCGCTACGACCTTTACCAGTGGAAATTCCTGGTGAAGTTCATCAACAACTTCCTCGCCCAGGTCACGCCTTTCCTGTTTTACGCGATCGGCGGTTATCTCGCATTGCAGGGCCGTCTCGACATCGGCCAGCTCGTCGCCGTCATATCCGCCTACAAGGATCTGCCCGGGCCGCTGAAGGAACTGATCGACTGGGACCAGATGCGCCAGGACGTGCAGGTGAAATACCAGCAGGTCTACGAACAGTTCAACGTCGAACCGCTGATCGACAGCCAGATCCAGGAACTCGCCACCGCCCCGGTCGGCGCGCTGACCAGCGCCCTCGTCGTCACCAACCTGACGCTTTCCGATGATAGCGGCGCCCGCCTCGTCGACCACGTCTCGGTCGAAATCAAGCCGAACGAGACGGTAGCGATCGTCGGCCCGAACGGCAGCGGCGCGGAAGCCTTCGCCGAAGCACTCGGCCGCATGATCTGGCCGGATTCCGGCCGCATCACCATCGATGGGCGCGACCTGCTGGAGCTGCCGGAATCGATCACCGGCCGGCGCATCTCCTATGCCTCGGCCGACACCTTCTTCTTCCACGGCTCGCTCGCCAGCAATCTGCTCTACGGCCTCAAGCATGCGCCGATGACCGATGCCGTCTACAACGAGAAGGAAGCGCTCGAATATAAATGGCATTCGGCCGAGGCGGTGAAGGCCGGCAATCCGACCCTCGACCTCAACAGCGACTGGGTGGATTACCAGGCGGCCGGCGCCAGTGGGCCGGAAGACCTTCTGAAAGCGATCCGGCCGGTGCTCGACGCCGTGCTTATCTCGCAGGACATTCTCGATCTGGCGCTGCGCTCGACCGTCAACACCGACGTGCATGTGGCCATCAGCGACCATGTCGTCGCGTTGCGCGCTTCGCTCCGGGACCGGCTGCGTGACGAGGGGCTCGACGGCATCGTCGTACCTTTCGATTTCGACGCCTACAACGCCCAGGCGACGGTCGGCGAAAACCTGCTCTTCGGCACGATGAAGCGGCCGCTGATGACCAACCGCAGGCTGGCTGCCCACCCTTATTTCCAGCAGCTCTTCCGCGAGACGGGCCTCAGCACCGATCTCTACGCCATGGGCCTCGAGATCGCCGAAAACGCCGTCGAGCTCTTCCATGACCTGCCGCCGGACCATCCTTTCTTCCAGCAGCTGACCTTCATGACGGCGGACGACATCCCGACCTATCAGGCGCTGCTGCAGAAGCTGCAAAGCCGCCGTTTCGAGGACGCCACGCCGGAGGAGCGCTCAGCGATCATCCGGCTGAGTTTCGCCTATATCGAGCCGCGCCACCGCTTCGGCCTGTTGACGACCGAACTGATGGACAAGATCGTCAGCGCCCGAAAACAGTTCCACGCGCATATTCCGGATGATCTCGCCGAGTTGATCGAGCGTTACGACGCCGAGCGTTTCACCCCGTCGGCCAGCCTGATGGACAATGTGCTGTTCGGCCGCATCGCCTATCAGCAGGCCGACGCCTCCGACCGTATCCGCGCCGTCATGGGCGAACTCTTCGACGCGCTCGACCTTTATGACGACGTGCTGTCGATCGGGCTGGAATTCGACGTCGGCTCGGGCGGCAAGCGGTTGACCATGGTGCAGCGGCAGAAGCTGAACCTTGCCCGCGCGCTGCTGAAGCGTTCGGACTATTTCATCTTCAACCGGCCGCTGTCGGCGCTCGATCAGCGCGTCCAGGACCAGATCACCCGCAACATCATCGAAGACCTGCATAAGGAAGGCGAGCGGCCGGCGATCATCTGGGTGCTTTCCAATGCGCGGCTCGCCGAGATGTTCGACCGGATCCTGCTCTTCGACCGCGGCGGCTTGGCCGAAGCCGGGAACTATCCGGAACTTTCCGAGAAAAACGGTATGTTCAAGGAACTGTTATCGTAATATTCTATGGGAGCGGCGATGGTGGGCGTTCCCCGGGGGAACGCTCGGAATTGAAGGCGCCTGGTTCGAAGAACCCTGCGCCCAGGGGATTGAAACGCTCATGCTGTTGAGAGACGAAGTCGAAATGCTGCGACGGGTGCCGATCTTTTCAAGGATTGCGCCAGCAAAGCTCAAGCTTTTGGCCTTCACGTCCGACCGCATGACTTACAAGGCCGGCCAGGATCTCTTCCATCAGGGTGATGTCGGCGACGCCGCCTATGTCATTCTCTCCGGCAGCGCCGATATCATCGTCTCCTCGCCGGCCGGCGAGATCAAGGTCGCCGATGTCGAGCTCAATTCCATCGTCGGCGAAATCGCCATCCTCTGCGACGTCTCGCGCACGGCAACGGTGCGCGCCACCTCGCCGCTCGAAGTGCTGCGCATCAGCAAGGAACACTTCCTAAAACTGCTCAGCGACTTCCCCGAAATGGCCGTCGAAATCATGCGCGTTCTCGCCGACCGCCTGAACCACACCACCGCGGAACTGACGGCGGCGCGAGCGGCGAAGCAGCCGCAGATGGCACAATAAAATTTCAGATCAAGATTTCAGCGGTTATCGCATTGCGGCTGCAGAAGGCGCAGTGCGATAGATCAGCAAGAATGGCTGCGAGAAAATCGCCAGTTCATATCCTTCTCCCCGCTCTGACGGGGAGAAGTCTCGGCACGCGCACGAGCGGCAGCCCGCCTATTCGCGCTGTTCCAGCGCCTTGCTGAAGGCGAGTGCGGCCAGCGTGCAGATGGCGCCGGAGAGCAGGTAGTAGCCGACGAAGGTCAGGCCGAAGCGGCTGGAGAGGCTGAGCGCCACCAACGGTGCGAAGCCGGCGCCGACCAGCCAGGCGAGGTCCGAGGTGAAGGCAGCACCGGTATAGCGATAGCCGCGGCCGAAGCGCGAGGAGATCGAACCGGTCGCTTGGCCGAAGGACAGGCCGAGCACGCCGAAGCCGATGATGACGAAAGCGTCGTGACCGTTATTGCCCGATGCGATCAGGGTCGGCCCGATAAAACTGAAGACGGCGATGATGACGGCGCAGATGGCAAGCTGGGCGCGCCGGCCGATGCGGTCGGCGATCAGGCCCGAGGCGATGATGGCGACGACGCCGACCATGGCGCCGACCACCTGCACGACCATGAAGGTGCCGATCGGCTGGTTGCCGTAAAGGCTCATCCAGCCGAGCGGGAAGATGGTGACGAGGTGGAACATGGCGAAGCTCGCGAGCGGCACGAAGGCGCCGATCAGGATGTCGCGGCCGTGAACGCGCAGCACCTCGAGGATCGGTGCTGCCTCCAGCTCGTGCTGTTCGAGCAGCGTGCCGAATTCCTTGGTCATCACCAGGCGCAGCCGCGCAAAGAGCGCCACGACATTGATCGCGAAGGCGACGAAGAAGGGATAACGCCAGCCCCAGGAAAGAAAGTCCTCGCTGGAAAGATTGGCGACGAAATAGCCGAACAGCGTGCTTGCCAGGGCAAAGCCGATCGGCGCGCCGAGCTGCGGGATCATCGCATACCAGCCGCGGTGATTGGCCGGCGCGTTGAGCGCCAGCAGCGAGGCCAGACCGTCCCAGGCACCGCCGAGCGCAAAGCCCTGACCGAGACGGAAGAGCGCCAAGAGCGCGATCGACCAGACGCCGATCACCTCGTAACCCGGCAGGAAGGCGATCGAGGCGGTCGAGCCGCCGAGCAGGAAGAGTGCGATCGTCAGCTTGGTGCCGCGCCCATACATCCGGTCGATGGTCATGAAGACGACGGAGCCGACGGGACGGGCGAGGAAAGCGAGCGAGAAGATGGCGAAGGAATAGAGCGTGCCGGTCAGCCTGTCGGGCGCGAAGGGAAAGACGAGCTGCGGAAAGACCAGGACCGAAGCGAGGCCGTAGACGAAGAAATCGAAGAATTCCGACATGCGGCCAATCACCACGCCGATGGCGATGCTGCCCGGTGACACCGGCTTGTCGTCGTGAATGCGCCGCGCGTCGCGTTCCAGCGACGACGACGACGGTCCGTAATGCGATGTTGTTGCCATAAACGCCTCCTCGTTAAGGCGCTTCCGGCAAGGCGCCCCAAGCGTGATCTTGATCAAACCTGCAGGCTTATCAAGTCCGTAAGACTGAAATAGTTCATCATCACGGCCCAAATGAAGCCGGGACCGAAAAATTTGCGTGATCCGGACGGAGATTTTCCCCTGCAAATGCTGGCCTGACCGGCTGTAGTGGATATATTGGCCTAAAACACGCGCACGCCTAAAATCCTTCTGAACTCATCAGGATTTCAAAGCACTAGCGCCCGATGATTTTGCCGCAGTGCGGCATGTTTGCTGCACTGCGACCTTCCGCCTCATGTCGCGATCCGGTTCAGTGCTTTAGTCGCGGACCAAACGAAACAACAAGAGCTTAGAGACGTGCCAAAACTCATGAAGTTTTCCCGCCTTCTATCCGTCTTGCCGCTGCTTTTCCTGGCAGGATGCAACATGGTGGTCATGGCGCCCTCCGGCGACATCGCCGCGCAACAGCGCGATCTGATCGTCGTCTCGACGGTGCTGATGCTTCTGATCATCGTTCCAGTGATCTTCCTGACGCTGCTGTTCGCCTGGCGCTACCGCCGCTCCAACACGGCCGCGACCTACGCGCCGGAATGGCATCATTCGACCCGCCTCGAAATCGTCATCTGGGCTGCACCCCTGGCGATCATCATAGCGCTCGGCGCCGTCACCTGGATTTCCACGCACAAGCTCGATCCCTACCGCCCGCTCGACCGCCTCGATGCCGAGCGCGCCATTCCGGCCGATACCAAGCCGCTGACCGTTGAAGTCGTGGCGCTCGACTGGAAGTGGCTGTTCTTCTATCCCGAACTCGGCATCGCCACCGTCAACGAGATGGCCGCGCCGGTGGATCAACCGATCAATTTCAAGATCACCGCTTCCTCGGTGATGAACTCCTTCTACATCCCAGCCCTTGCCGGCCAGATCTACGCCATGCCCGGCATGGAGACGAAGCTGCACGCCGTCATCAACAAGGAAGGCGAGTATGAGGGCTTCTCGGCCAATTACAGCGGCGCCGGCTTCTCGCACATGCGGTTCAAATTCCACGGGCTCAATCGCGAAGGCTTCGATGCCTGGGTGGCCAAGGTCAAGCAACAGGGAACTATGCTCAACCGCGACACCTATCTGAAGCTTGAGAAGCCGAGCGAGAAGGAGCCGGTGCGTTATTATGCCGGCGCCGATGGCGATCTCTACGCCGCCATCCTCAACATGTGCGCCACGCCGGGCAAGATGTGCATGAACGAGATGATGCATATCGACATGATGGGCGGCGGCGGAAAGGAAAGTGCTGAGAACCGCGAGAAGCTGCAATACGACAATCGCCATGCCGGCGAAGGCGTCGTGGCGCCGGGCGCAACCGTGCCGGCGACGGGCGTTCCGGCAAGGGCCGAGCCGCCGCGCAATTCCGGTGGCAGCAGCATGCAGCACGACATGCCCGGCATGCCCGGCATGCAGCATGAAGGCCATTCCATGCCCGCCACGGGCAACGGCACCGATCCGGCGCCGGCGCAGCTCAACAACAACAATTAACCTGGCGCTTTGCGTCGCAAGACATAATGAACGGGTTGTTCCATGTTTTCCAATCCTGACCTCCTGAAGTTCGTCTTCGGCCGGTTGACCCTCGATGCCATCCCCTATCACGACCCGATCCTGGTCGTGACCTTCATCGGCGTCGTCATCGGCGGTCTCGCGGTGCTCGGCGCCATCACCTATTTCAGGTTCTGGGGCCCGCTCTGGCACGACTGGATCTGCAGCGTCGATCACAAGAAGATCGGCATCATGTATGTGATCCTGGCGGTCATCATGCTGTTGCGCGGCTTTTCCGACGCGATCCTGATGCGCATCCAGCAGGCGATCGCCTTCAACGGGTCGGAAGGCTACCTGCCGCCGCACCATTACGACCAGATCTTCACCGCCCACGGCGTCATCATGATCTTCTTCGTGGCGATGCCCTTCGTCACAGGCCTGATGAACTTCGTGGTGCCGTTGCAGATCGGCGCGCGCGACGTGTCATTCCCCTTCCTCAACAACTTCTCCTTCTGGATGACCACCGCCGGCGCGATCATCATCATGCTGTCGCTGTTCATCGGCGAGTTCGCCCAGACCGGCTGGCTCGCCTACCCGCCGCTGTCGGGCGCAGCCTACAGTCCGGGCGTCGGCGTCGACTATTATATCTGGGGCCTGCAGGTGGCCGGTGTCGGAACGACGCTCTCGGGCATCAACCTGATCGCCACCATCGTCAAGATGCGCGCGCCGGGCATGACCTTCATGAAGATGCCTGTCTTCACCTGGACGGCGCTCTGCACCAACGTGCTGATCGTCGCCTCCTTCCCGATCCTGACGGCAACGCTCGTCCTGTTGTCGCTCGACCGCTACGCCGGGGCGAACTTCTTCACCAACGACCTCGGCGGCAACCCGATGATGTACATCAACCTCATCTGGATCTGGGGCCATCCGGAGGTCTACATCCTCGTGCTGCCTGCCTTCGGCATCTTCTCGGAAGTCGTCGCTACCTTCTCAGGAAAACGCCTGTTCGGTTACGCTTCGATGGTCTACGCCACCTGCGTGATCATGATCCTGTCCTACATTGTCTGGCTGCACCACTTCTTCACCATGGGCTCGGGTGCATCCGTCAATTCCTTCTTCGGCATTACCACGATGATCATCTCGATCCCGACAGGGGCGAAGATCTTCAACTGGCTCTTCACCATGTATCGCGGCCGTATCCGCTACGAGGTGCCGATGCTGTGGACGGTCGGCTTCATGGTGACCTTCGTCATCGGCGGCATGACCGGCGTCATGCTCGCCGTGCCGCCGGCCGACTTCGTGCTGCACAATTCGCTGTTCCTCATCGCCCACTTCCACAACGTCATCATAGGCGGCGTCCTCTTCGGCATGTTCGCCGGCGTGAACTACTGGTTCCCGAAGGCCTTCGGCTTCAAGCTCGATCCCTTCTGGGGCAAGATGAGCTTCTGGTTCTGGCAGATCGGCTTCTGGTTCGCCTTCATGCCGCTCTATGTGCTCGGCCTTATGGGTGTTACGCGGCGCATGAGCCAGTTCGAGGACCCGTCGCTGCAGATCTGGTTCATCATCGCCGCCTTTGGCGTCGGCCTGATCGCGCTCGGTATCGCCGCCTTCCTGATCCAGATCGTCGTCAGCTTCATGAAGCGCGAGGAATTGCGCGACGATAGCGGCGATCCCTGGGACGGCCGTACGCTGGAATGGTCGACCGCTTCGCCGCCGCCGGACTACAACTTCGCCTTCACGCCCGTGGTTCACGACCATGACAGCTGGTACGACATGAAGAGGCGCGGCTACGAGCGTCCGCTCGGCGGCTTCAAGCCGATCCACATGCCAAAGAATACCGGCGCCGGCGCCATCCTCTCGGCTATCAGCGTCGCACTCGCCTTCGGCCTGATCTGGTATATGTGGTGGCTGGTCGTCGTCTCCGCCGTCGCGCTGCTCGTCGTGGCTATCGGCCATACGTTCAATTACAAACGCGACTTCTACATTCCCGCCGACAAGGTGACCGAAACAGAAGGCAAGCGCACCACGCTGCTTGCCGAGCAGGTGTAACGACCATGAGCGATCACACCGTCGACACGGCCGAAAAGCCAGAGTTCTACCTAACCGAAGATCATCATCCGGAGAACAGCACCAATCTCGGCTTCTGGCTCTATCTGATGAGCGACTGCCTGATCTTCGCGGTGCTGTTTGCAACGCATGGCGTGCTCGGCCGCAATTATGCTGCCGGGCCGTCGCCGGCCGATCTCTTCGATCTGCCGATCGTTGCCCTCAACACATCGATGCTGCTGTTGTCGTCGATCACCTATGGCTTCGCGATGCTGCAGATGGAGCGCAACGCCAAGGCGGAAACGCTGTTCTGGCTCGCCGTCACCGGCCTGTTCGGCGCCGCCTTCATCGGGCTCGAACTCTACGAGTTCATCCACCTGATCCACGAAGGCGCCGGGCCGACGCGCAGCGCCTTCCTCTCCTCCTTCTTCACGCTGGTCGGAACGCACGGACTGCACGTCACCTTCGGCATCGTCTGGCTGATCACGCTGATGGTGCAGGTGTCGATGCACGGCCTGATCGAGGCCAACCGCCGCCGGCTGATGTGCCTGTCGATGTTCTGGCACTTCCTCGACGTCGTCTGGATCGGCGTCTTTTCCTTCGTCTATCTCTTGGGAGTTCTCGGATGAGTTCGCAAGCACCCGCCCATGAGGATGCGCACGAGGCGCATCACGGCCACAGCCACGGTCATCAGGCCGGCCACGGCACCTTCCGCAGCTACATGACCGGCTTTGCGCTCTCCGTCATCCTGACCGCCATTCCCTTCTGGCTGGTCATGGCCGGCGTCTTCGAAAGCCCGGCGGTGACGGCGGTGCTGGTGATGGCCATCGGCGCCGTCCAGATCGTCGTCCATATGGTCTTCTTCCTGCATATGAACCCGCGCAGCGAAGGCGGCTGGACGATGATGGCGCTGATCTTCACCATCATCATCGTCGCCATCGCGCTCTCCGGCTCGCTTTGGGTCATGCATCATCTCAACACCAACATGATGCCGATGAGCCCCGAGATGATGAAGAACATGCCGTGACGGTATGGAAAGGGCGGCGGCACCGCCGCCCGAAGCGATTCTTGCCATGAGTGAGGCTTCCCCGGAAAAAGCGGAAAGACGGCATTCGCCTGCAAAACGGGTGCTCTTTGTCGTCTGTCTGGCACTGCTTGCCGCAGCCCTAGTCGGGCTCGGCACTTGGCAGGTGCAGCGGCTGGCCTGGAAGCGCGACCTCATCGCCCGCGTCGACCAGCGTGTGCATGCCGCAGCAGCGCCCGCGCCGGCGCGTGCCGACTGGGACAAGGTCAATGCCGGTGACGAGTATCGCCGGGTGAACGTGGCCGGGAAGCTCGCCAACGACAAAGAGACGCTGGTCTATGCCTCGACCGCGCTCGGCCCGGGTTATTGGGTGATGACGCCGCTGATGCTTGCCGACGGCACTGCCATCCTCATCAACCGCGGCTTCGTGCCGACCGACAGGCGCGACCCGGCCACGCGCCGCGAAGGCCAGCTGCCGGGACCGGTCGAAATCACCGGTCTGATGCGGGTGACGGAGCCGAAGGGATCGCTGCTGCAATCCAACGACGTTGGGGCCGACCGCTGGTATTCGCGTGATGTCGCGGCGATCGCTCAAAAGCGCGGCGTCGATGCGGTCGCACCCTATTTCATCGATGCCGATGCGACCGCCAATCCGGGCGGTCTGCCCGTCGGCGGCCTGACGGTCATCCATTTCCCCAACAACCATCTCGTCTATGCGATCACCTGGTACGGGCTGGCGGCGATGGCCCTGGCCTTGCTGGCGTTCATCCTTCGCAGCGAGAGTCGCCGCCCGTAATAGGAGCTCCGCCAACCGGGTTGCGCTGCGCGCTTGAGCGCAACCGGATTAACATCATGTAAAGTGATGTCCGCTACTGCTTGCCTGAACGAATATATAAAAGCTGCACATGAACCGGCCGGATTACATCCCCAGTCTCGATGGCCTGCGCGGTATCGCCGCGCTGCTGGTCGTTCAAGCGCATATCGGCCTTGTCTTTCCAAGCACAGCCGAACGTTTAACGACCATGGGCAGCGAAGCCGTCGGGCTGTTTTTTGCCCTCAGCGGCTTTCTGATGGCCCATCTCTACGGTTCACGGCCGGTAACCAGGGAAAACGTCCTGGATTTCCTGGTGAGCCGCTTTGCCCGCATCTATCCGGTCTATCTGGTTGCCGTACTGCTCGTGGCGATGCTGTCCGGCATGCAAGGTCTGAACTTCGTTCAGCCGATCACCGGCGGCACGGACTTTGTGCGCCATGTCCTGCTTCTCGGCTCAAGCGGCGTTTTCTGGTCAATTCCCCCTGAGATTCAGTTCTATCTCCTCTTTCCGATCCTGTGGCTCTGCTTAGCTCGGCCGAACCGCCATGGCGGCCTGATTGCCGGCTTCGCAGCGGTCGTCGTCGTCGATGGTCTGCTTGAATTGCCGGGGCCGGGAATCCTGCTCGTTTCCAAGCTCCCTTACTTTCTTTTCGGCGCGCTTGCCGGCGCGCTGCATGCCTTCAGCAATAGATGGAGGCCATCGGCCTTCACGGGGATTTTGACGCTGCTCCTTCTGGTGGCGTTCTTCATGTACAGGCATGTCTTGCCGAATTTCTCCCCTGAATTTTGGGGCTTGCAAAGCGCGGCCGCCGCAGCCGTCATTGTGGCGCTCGTTGCGTGGCAGCCACCCATCGCAGCACATGTCCTGGCGGCTGCACCCGTAAGGTTCTTCGGCACGATCAGCTTCTCGCTCTATCTTTTCCACGTCCCGATCATGTTCCTTGTCCACCGGACTTTTGAAACTCTGCTTCCTGAACCGGCACTGATTGCGGCAGCGCTTTTCGTTGCGGTCGGCGGAGCATGGTTCCTGCACGAAACGATAGAAGTCCCGAGCCGGCGCCTGCTCGTGACCTTGTGGCAGCGTCATCGGTCGCGCCTGGTCTCGCGCCAGACTCCGGCCGAGGGGATCGAACGGGCGATCCTTGATCTGCAACAGACCGAAAGGCGTCTTCTCGGCGGCACAGCTTCAGCCACGACGGGTAACCTTCGGGAAGCAGCCGACAGCGCAATCATCAGGGATGATGGCGACGAGAAGCTCCGTGCATAGCGCCAGGCACTCGGAACGTGCCGAAGTGACCCACGTCAGAATCAAGCCCGCCCGTCACGCGCCGTGAGCAGCGACCCGGCTGATCGCGTCGGCGAGCTGCGCCTGCGAGAAGGGTTTGCCGAGCCGGGGCAGATTGGCGGCGCCGGCGCCGTCGGGCAGATCGGCGTAACCGGTGGCGAGGATGATCGGCATCTCGGGCCACTCGCTGCGGATCGCATCGGCGAGCTGCGCCCCGGTCATGCGCGGCATGGCGTGATCGCAGATGACCAGGTCGACCGGCTCCTTGCGCAGGATGTCGAGCGCCTCGGGACCGGCCATCGCCTCAAAAACGGTGTGGCCGAGATCCTCCAGCATCAGCGTCGTGTTCATCAGGACCAGGCCGTCGTCATCGACGGCGACGATGCGCAGCCGGCGCTGGGCATCGTCGTCCGGCTGCGGCACGTCGGCCGGCGCCGCGGTCCTCTGTTCGACGGTCACGACCGGGAACCACAATTCCGCCGTCGTCCCTTGGCCCGGGCTGCTCTGCAGCATCAGCCGGCCGCCGGATTGTGTTGCAAGACCCTGCACCATGGAAAGGCCGAGACCAGTGCCCTTGCCGACACCCTTGGTGGTGAAGAACGGCGTGACAGCCTGCTCCAGCGTCTTCGCATCCATGCCCTCGCCTTCATCGATCACCGCGATCCTGACATAGCGGCCGGCCGAAAGCGGCCCCTTGCCGGCGGCGATCGATTCTTCGGAGGCGCGCAGCACGATGCGGCCGCCGGCCGGCATGGCGTCACGGGCGTTGACGACGAGGTTGAGGATCGCCATCTCCAGCTGGTTCGGATCGGTAAGGATGGTCGGCAGCCGGACGGGATAAGACGTCTCGATCGTGGTGAGGGGGCCGAGCGAACGGCTCAGAATATCCATCATGCCACGCACCAGGCCGGAGACGTCGAGTGGCTCCATGTGCAATTCCTGCCGGCGGGAGAAGGCCAGCATGCGCTGGGTCAAGGCAGCACCGCGCTGGGCGCCCTGCATGGCATTGTCGACCAACGACGTCAGCGACAGATCCTGCGGCATGCGTTTCTTCAGGATCTCCAGGCTGCCGAGCACGGCCATCAGCAGATTGTTGAAATCATGGGCGATACCGCCGGTCAGCTGACCGATCGCCTCCATCTTCTGCGACTGGAAAAGCTCTTCGCGCGCCTGCTCCAGCGCGCGCTGCGTCTCCATCTTCTCGGTGATATCGCGGGTGATCTTGGCAAAACCGAGCACGTCGCCGTCATCGCCGCGGATGACGTCGACGACGATGCTGGCCCAGAAGCGGGTACCGTCCTTGCGGACACGCCAGCCTTCCCGCTCGAACCGGCCTTCGGTGCGGGCGACGCGGAGCGCGGTCTCCGGCAGGCCGGCGGCGCGGTCCTCCGGCGTATAGAAGGTCGAGAAATGCCGACCGATGATTTCATCCGGCCGATAGCCCTTGATCCGTTCGGCGCCGGAATTCCAGCTGCTGACATTGCCATTCGGATCGAGCATGTAGATCGCGTAGTCCGAGACGCCCTGGATGAGCCGGCGGAACTGTTCCTCGCTCTGACGGATGGCGTTTTCGGCTGCCCTGCGTTCGGTCAGATCGCGGGTGATCTTGGCAAAGCCGATGAGCTCGCCGGAGGGGCGGCGAATCGGATCGATGACGACATGCGCCCAGAAGCGGCTGCCGTCCTTGCGCTGGCGCCAGCCCTCCCCCTCGAACCGTCCCTGCTCGAGGGCCGTGGCAAGTGCGCGCTCGGGATTTCCGGCCGCGCGATCCTCTTCGACATAAAAACGGGAAAAATGCTCGCCGAGAATTTCCGAAGGGTTGTAGCCCTTGAAGCGCTGAGCGCCGGTATTCCAGCTGGTGACGATGCCTTCGGGGCTCAGCATGTAGATGGCGTAGTCGGTGATGGCATCGACCAGAAGACGAAAGCGCCCCTCTTCGTGAAGAGACGTATCATGTCGATCCAGCACTTCCATCTGCCCCTCTCGGTCACCAGCGCTTTTAACGCGACGGGGCGCAGATGGTTCCGAAAAGATCACACTTTTTCAAACCGCCTTGACTTGCGGATAGAAATGCTCGCCAATCCGCTCGGCTGCAGCATAGGCCTGCGAGACGATCTCGGGCACGAGGTCGATATCGGGCAGGCTGCCGAGGCCGAGCGGACCGACGGCAAAGAGCCCGGCAACCGTCGAACCGTCCTCCAGGTAGGGCTCGCCCCGCGCAGTGACCGCCAGCCCGAGCGAGAGCTCGTCCGGCATGGCGAGGCCGGCGGAAAACAGACTTTGCATCAGCGGCACCGAGAGATCCGGCGCTTGGCAGCGGCAATCGATGATGCGCTCCGCATGGATCACCTCTTCGGCCGAGGAACCGGCCGGCGTGAAGAACAGGCCGCTGAGGCCCCGGCGGCCGGCCCGGCCGCGGCGCAGCACGGTGCGGCCTTCGGCAAGCTCGCGTTGCAGGCGCAGGTGCATGGCCTCCGGCAGGCGGTTGCGATGGCTGTCGTAGATCGCTCGCAAATGCCGATTGAACTGATGCTTGTCGCGGGCCGGCAGCGAGCGCCAAAGCGAGCGCGCGTGTTTCCGCAGGCCGTTCATTACCGATTGCCAGCTTCGGCCCTCTTCCTCCGCCTCGCGACAGGCCTGGCGGATGAAGCGCACGATCTCGGGCAGGCTCTCGGGCAGCGCTTCGGCCGGAAAGACCGGATCGGCGGCGTTTGGCGTATGGCTCTGCGGCAGGAAGGCGTGCCGGGAAAGGATCGTCACCTGGCCGGCGTAGCCGGAATCGCGCAGCTGCAGCAATTGGTCGACGACGCGGATGCCGCTGCCGAGCAGCACCGCATGTGGCCGCGCGACGAGGCGCTGGGCGCGGACCGGCGAAACATCCGGCTCCCCGGCATGCGGATCGCTGAGGCCATAGCCGGTGGCGAGGATCACCGTATCGAACAGCGGATTGGCCGGATTGGTGCTTTCGAGCAGGAAGCGGTTGCCGTGGCTGCGGCGGATCGCCACGACAGGATCGTTGCAGACCTGAACGGTGATGTCCCGGCGCGCCGCCAGCGCTTCGGAAAAGCGCTGGTAGACGTAATCGCTGAAGATTTCCTTCGGCACGAAGATCTGCCGGAAACCTGGAATGGCGGCCGGCACGGCGGCGCGGAAGGCGGCGTTGCTACAGAGCCAGTGGTTGAAATCGTCGCTGTCGCCGACCGAGACCGAGAGATCGCGAACGCGGGTATTGAGGATCGTCGAGGCACGGGCAGAGGCGAGCGCCTGGCCGCCGCTGACCGAGGAATTCGGATCGAACAGCTGCAGGTGGAAGGGTGCGCGCACCGTCCTCATCAGCGCGATGGCCGTCATCATGCCGGAGAAGCCGCGCCCGACGATCGCAATGCGCGGAACGGCTGATATCTTCGCCGCCGCATTGGCCCTTCCGGAGAAAAGTCCCTGAACCGTCATCGCAACTCCTTTGCGGCTTCATCAGCACCCTGGGGTCGATCGAGGTTTCAACGCATGAACACCGGATCACGCGTTGATGAGGGTCATGCGGCCATTCGCAAACTTCCGCCGCAGATCGGGTCCGTATAAACGGCCCTCAAGCAACATCGGCGGGCAAAGCAGGCCGACGATAGTCTATCAAACTAGTCGTGTATGAAAGCGCCAAAAATCGCCAGTGGCAAGGGATTTATTGGACGCGAAGCTTAAGCCATTTAAAAATAAGGATATTTTTCCAACAAAACAGGCTTGCGCCGCAGTGGCCACCTCTCGGCAGCCGCCTTGGCCTGACCGCCTCGCCTTCAACGGACTGGCCGGATTGCGGATCACTGGCTGGCCGCCTCTGCTCTCCCTCGTAGGGTATTTTCAATGGGACCAACATTTGATCCATTCCTCGAACTCTCGTCGCGGCGCCTTTCAATTACGTTCCCCATACACCTATCAACATCTCAAGAAACCGTTCTGCCGCCGGCGACAAGGTGCCGCCGCGACGTCGAACCACGCCGATTGTACGGGAGATATCAGGATTGCGGATGGGGCGGGTGATCAGGAACGGATGGTCATCTCGCGGTGTTGCCATTCGTGGCAGCACCGAAATCCCAAGGCCAGCCTCCACCAAACCGAGGGAGGTAGACAGATGCGTTACTTCGTAAAACCAGCGAAGTTTGATGTTTGATTTTGCCAGTGCCGCGTCGAGCAGCGTCCTGTTGCCGCTCGACCGATGAACCGTAATCAAGTGATAAGGCTCTAGTTCCGCCCATTCGACCCATTGTTTTGCGGCAAGAGGATGGTCCTTTCGCGCAGCAAGCACGAATGGATCTTCCGCGAGACGCTCAAAGGTGAGGTCGGGGTCGGACGTGCCCATGATGTTTATGCCGAACTCCACCTCCCCACTTGCCACGGATCGAAGACCATCAGTGGCAGGCAGATCGAGGATACGAAAGCGGATGTTCGGATATTCTTCGTTGAACTGGCGGATGACCGTAGGCAGGAAGTAGAATGCAGCGGTTGGAAGACATGCAATCGTCACCAATCCGCCGCGGTTGGCTCCAACGTCGCGGACAGCAAAGAGAGAGCCATCGAACTCCTCCAGCATGCGTCGCACTAGGGGCACGAGTTCTGTACCGAGAGCCGTCGCCGACACATGCCTGGTTGTCCGCTCCAAGAGCGGCGCTCCGATAACCTGCTCGAGTTTTTGAATGCGGCGACTCAACGCGGGCTGTGACAGATGCAGGGCGTCGGCGGCGCGATGAAAGCTCTCCAACTCCACGACGCTCATGAAGGCCCGAAGGTCAAGGATCTCACAATTAATGCTCATTTTGCATCAATCCTCCGATTCTTAGCATTTCACAAATAAACGCATCTTCCGATAATTGGATCAAAGCGCGCCGATTGATACGGCGATGACATAATTCCGATGGAAGCACAAGCAATGAACGACCTGTTGGCGATCCCTTGCGTACTGATGAGAGGCGGCACCTCGAAAGGCCCGTTCTTCCTGGCAGGCGATCTTCCCGCAGCTGCCGGTCAGCGTGACGAGATTCTCCTCTCCGTCATGGGCTCAGGTCATCCGTTGCAGATAGACGGCATCGGTGGCGGCAACCCGGTTACAAGCAAGGTAGCCATCGTCGGACCCGCCAGCATTCCCGGCGCCGACGTTGATTATCTCTTTGCCCAGGTGCGGGTCGATCAACAGATTGTCGACACTTCCCCGAACTGCGGCAACATGCTGGCTGCGGTCGGCCCCTTCGCCATCGAAGCTGGGCTTGTCCAGGTTCGTGGAGAAACGACGCTCGTCCGGATCCATAACGTCAATACCAGGAAGCTGATCGAAGCCGAAGTTCCCACTCCAAACGGCAGCGTCTCCTATCTCGGTGATGCTGCAATTGATGGCGTGCCTGGACGTGCAGCGCCGATTGCACTGAGCTTCATGGACGCAGCCGGGGCTCGGACCGGGCAGCTCTTTCCCACTGGCAAGCCTGTCGACCTGATTGATGGTGTGGCCGTCACCTGCATCGACTGTGCAATGCCGATGATGTTGATCGAGGCAGGTTCGATCGGCGCAAGTGGCTTCGAGTCAGCGGCTGAACTCAATGCTGATCGAACATTGCTGGGGCGGCTGGAAGAACTGCGCATCGCTGCAGGCGAACGGATGGGCCTCGGAGACGTGCGCAACCAGGTAACGCCGAAGCCAGTGCTCATTTCCCGGCCAAGGTCGGGAGGCGACATCAGCGTACGGTATTTCATGCCCCATCAATGTCACCCGTCGCTTGCAACCACGGGCGCCGTCGGCATCGCCACGGCCTGTATCAGCCATGAAACGGTTGCTTCGCTTCTGATCGGCGGGCGTACGCCCCCGGTCATGCTTTCCATAGAGCACCCCAGCGGCCACCTGGACGTCAAGCTGTATGAGAGGGACGGCAAGGTCGTCGCCGGAATCCTTCGCACCGCCCGCCGGCTGTTCGAAGGACAAGTCTTCGCAAAACCTGTCGCTCAACTGGGTTGCGCGGCATAATAACCGTGGCCGCCGGGAGGGCGCCACCAACAGGAGGAAAATACCATGCGCAAGCTCATGCTCGCCCTCGCGGCAACCGTCGTGTTTGCCGGTTCTGCACTCGCCGACCCGGTCCGCATCAGCGTCGGCTCTTACAACCTCAACAACCTTCCCTTTCCGGTCGCCCAGGGACTCGGCCTTTATGAAAAGGAAGGGCTGGAGGTGACAGTTGAAAATTTCGCATCGGGCGGATCGAAGACGCTTCAGGCGCTTGTTGCCGGCTCGACCGACATTGCCGTCGGCTTCTACGACCATACGATCCAGATGCAATCTCAGAAGAAGGCCGTCGTCGCCTTCGTGCAGCTTGCCCGCAATTCCGGGCTCGTGCTGGCCGGCGGCAAGGATAGCAAATTCGACCCGGCCAAACCGGAAACGATCAAAGGTGCAAAAATCGGGATTACCTCGCCGGGTTCGTCTTCTGATTTCTTCGTCCGTTATTATCTGCAGCGCCACGGCTTGTCCGCAGACGACATCTCGCTGATTGGCGTCGGCTCCGGATCGGCCGCCGTCGCAGCACTCGAACAGAAGAAGGTCGACCTGCTCGTCAACTACGATCCGGCTGCGACCTTCATCGAAGCCAAGGGTGTCGGCAAAATCCTGATCGATGGGCGCAGCGACGACGGTGCCAGCGCGATCTATGGCGGGATTTACCCAACCTCCGTCCTCTATGCCACACAGAGTTATATCGAGGAAAATCCCGAGACAATCCAGAAGGTCACCAATGCGACCGTCAAAGCGCTCGAATGGATGAATAGCCACTCCGCGGAAGAAATCGTAGAAAAGCTTCCGAAGGAGTTCATTTCCGGCGATCGCGCCACCTACGTCAAGGCGGTCGAGAACGCGAAGGCGATCTTCTCTAAGGACGGGCGCATCAACGAGGACGATATCAAAATTCCGCTCGCCGTCCTGAAGAGCTTCAACGACAAAGTCGCCGCGGCCGAAATCGACCTCTCGAAAACTTACACGAACGAGTTCGTCGACAAGGTCCCGAACGCCGCTGCCAACTGACAGGAGGAGGTCATGGAATTGGCCGTAGTGAAACCCGCACCACCGACGACCCATCCCGGTCAAGCAAAGCCGATGGTTTCCATCGACTCGGTAACAATGTCCTTCGGTGCTTATGTGGCTGTGGAGGACGTCAATCTGAGCGTCTCCGATGGCGAGTTCCTGGCCATTGTTGGACCTACCGGATGCGGCAAAAGCACCATCCTTAACGCGATTGCCGGCCTTCTGAAGCCTGCCAGCGGGACTGTTTCCATCGATGGTCAGCCGGTGCGCGGGGTCCAGAACAACATCGGCTATCTGTTTCAACAGGATGCGTTGCTTCCTTGGAAGACGGCGATCGAGAACGTTGAACTTGGTCCCATGTTCAAAGGTATCGGCGCCGCCGACCGTCGCGAGGAGGCGGTGAGATGGCTTGCGAAAGTCGGGCTCAAAGGGTTCGAGCATCGCTATCCGCACCAGCTTTCCGGCGGTCAGCGCAAGCGCGTGCAGATGGCGCAGGCGCTGATCACCGGCCCCAAAGTTATCCTGATGGACGAGCCCTTCTCAGCGCTCGATATCCATACCCGCCACCTGATGCAGAACGAGCTGTTGAGGCTTTGGCAGGAGGAACGGCGCGCAGTGGTGATGATAACGCACGACCTCGAGGAGGCGATCGCTCTCGGCGATCGGGTGGTCGTGCTTGCCGCGGGACCGCGCTCACGCGTGATCGACAGCTTCCCCGTTAATCTCGAGCGGCCGCGTGATGTCGCTGAAATCAAGCTCGATCCGCGCTTCATGGATCTCTATCGCAACATCTGGGCATCGCTGCGCGGCGAAGTGGAGAAAAGCTATGAACGTCATGACTGAACGCCTCATTCAAATCGCGCTGCTCGTGGCAATTGTCGGAGGCTGGCAGCTCGGTGTCGCGGCCGGCGTCATTGACGTCTTCTTTTTCCCGGCTCCGATCGACATCTTCGACCAGGTTATATCTTGGATAGCGGATGTCAGCTTCTACAGCCATGTGGCCATCACCCTCACGGAAACCGTACTCGGCTACCTCGTTGGAACGGCACTTGGCGTGGCAGCAGGCGTGTGGCTCGGCCTCAGCCGTTCGGCCGCGCGCATTCTGGACCCCTTCATCAAGGGGCTGAACGCAATTCCTCGCGTCGTGCTCGCGCCGATCTTCGTGCTTTGGCTCGGCCTTGGGCTGTGGTCCAAGGTGGCGCTCGCCGTGACGCTGGTGTTCTTCGTCACCTTCTTCAACGCGATGCAGGGCGTGCGCGAAGTCAACCCGGTGGTATTGTCGAACGCCCGCATTCTGGGAGGCAATCGGAGGGACCTGCTTCGCCACGTCTATTTCCCGGCAGCGGCAAGCTGGATTCTGTCGTCGTTGCGCACTTCGGTCGGCTTCGCTGTTGTGGGCGCGATCATTGGCGAATATCTCGGCTCCTCTGCCGGGCTCGGCTATCTGATCGCTCAGGCCGAAGGCAATTTCGATGCGGTCGGCGTCTTCGCCGGCATCCTGATCCTCGCGATCTTTGTCTTGATTATCGACAGCATTCTGGACATCGCCGAGAAGCGCCTCATCAAGTGGCGATCAAGTGCCTCCGAACGGCCGGCGTGACGATCATTAGCGACAACTCAAACAAATGCTAACACGCGCGCTCCCTTCCCAAAGAGGGAGCGCGCAAGCGTTCCGAGCGATTGTGCATTCGGTCGCAACGAGAATCCGGGCGGTTATCTCGTCGACGAGGCAGCACTCAGTGACTTAGAGCCTATCCTGGTTAGATTGAAGCATTCAGCCGGAGCAGGTTTTCGTCAGGGCAGAGTCGATTGGCGATGGGCATACCCCAGGTACGCCCGAGCCGATCGCCTCTGATCCTGGCTAGAGATGCCCGGCCTACCGGCCGCACCGCTTCGCCGTGGCGATGCGATCAGTGCGTCCGGCGATTTTCAAGTCTTGCAGATTTGCCAGGCAAATCTGCGGGAGGGTTGGCTGAAACGGGCCGGCTGATCGACCGGCCGGCTTGGCCGTAGAGCCAGGCTACGACGCGCCGGCCGGTCGACCATCCGACTCCGTTTGAGCCAACAGAATGCTTCAATCTAACCAGAAAAGGCTCTGGTCTTAAGCGCTCTCACCGGGATATTGCTTTGCCTTCAGCAGCCCGGCCAGATGCGCCGTATTGCGCGCCAGCATGTCGACGGCCTTCGTTACGACCTTCGGCACCTTGTCGAGATCAACGAAATTGGTGGAACCCATCGCTTCCCCGACCCAATAGGCGACCGCATTGGCAGGAATGGTGAAGCCGACATCGTTCAGCGCCTGGTAGAGTTCGGCCGACACGTGATGGGCGCCATCCTCGTTGCCGACAACGGCAACGGCTGCGACCCTGCCATAGGAAACCATGCGGCCTTGGTCGTCCGTTTCCTCAAGGAAGGCGTCCATGCGCTCCAGCGCCCGCTTGCAGACGCTGGACGGCTGGCCGAGCCAGATCGGCGTCGCCAGCAGCAGGATATCGGCGTCCAATAGTTTTGCACGGATATCCGGCCAGTCGTCGCCGGCGCCTTCATCCGACGTGACGCCCGGCTTGACGTTGAAATCGGCAAGTCGAACCACTTCGGTCACAACGTCATATTCGGACAACGCCTTGTCGATGAGAGCGATCATCCGGTCGGTCGACGACGGGTCCTTGGCGTCACTGGACTTCAGCGTGGCGTTGAGAGCAAGGGCTTTCAGCGGCATCGTATCTCTCCGGTAACGGGTGCCTGATGGGTCTGGCTGCTGCAACCCACCCGCGCGCCGATTGTTCCCGCGGCCGAGGCGAGGCGGCCTCACGCAAAAATAACCAGTTGGTGAATTCTTTACTTGAACCGCCAAATGGAATCGGCAAAACTGACGGTGCTATCAATCCCTTCATGGATTTGCCGCCTTTTCGGGCCAGCGTCCGAGCACACATCTATTGGAAAAACACCGTGAGCAGCGATGCGTTAACACGTGCGACGAAGCCTTCGGCTTCGATGGCGCTTGCAACTGCGGCAGGTTGGGGCCGAGGCCTCTATACACTGGTGCGCATCACCGTGATGGCCTTCCGCCACCCCTGGCAGGCGGGTTTTGCGATCGGCGCAACCCTTGTCGCCTCGACCTTCCAGCTGATGATCCCCCGCCTTCTCGGCGAGGCCGTCGACCACACGCAGATGGCAATGGGCGGTGGGGCGGCGGGCCAGGCGGCGCAGGACGCGTTGCTGACCACGGCCTTGCTGCTGCTCGGGGCCAGCGTGCTGCGCGGCCTCTTCACCATGGTGCAGAACTATTACAGCGAAGCCGTCGGCCACCACATAGGCTACGAGCTGCGCCTCGCCTGCTACGAAAAGATCCAGCGTCTCTCCTTCAGCTTTCACGACACGGTGCATTCCGGCGACCTGATCACCGTCGGCATGCTCGATCTCGAAGGCGTGCGCATGTATTTTTCCACCGCCCTGGTGCGCATGATCCTGCTCACGATCCTGATCGGCATCGGCGCCTATCTGCTGCTGTCGACCGATGTCGTGCTCGGGCTGCTGGCGCTCTCCTTCGTGCCCTTCGTCGGCTGGCGCTCCTCGGTGACGCAGCTCAGGCTGCGCGCCACCTGGCTCGACCTGCAGGAGCGGCTGTCGGTGCTGACCCGCATCATGGAGGAGAATCTCGGCGGCATCCGCGTCGTGCGCGCCTTTGCCGCGCAGGAGCATGAGCTCACCAAATTCGAGGCGGCCTCGAAGAATGCCCTGGCGCTCGCCCATCAGCGCGTCGGCATCCGCGTCGCCAATACCAGCGCGATGACCTTCTCCTTCTTCGCCGCCATGGGCCTCGTGCTCTGGATCGGCGGCGGCAAGGTGACATCGGGCGAGATGACCGTCGGCACACTCGCCTCCTTCCTGACCTTCATGACCATTCTGCAGATGCCGGTGCGCCAGCTCGGCCTGATGGTCAACGCCTTTGCCCGCGCCTCCACCTGCGGCACGCGCCTCTTTGCCCTGCTCGACCTCGACATCGCGATCAAGGACGCGCCGGATGCCAGGGAATTGGAAGTAACGGATGGCGTGCTGCGCTTCGAGAATGTCAGCTTCGCCTATCCCGGCTCGGAAAAGCGCACGGTGCTGCAGGATGTCTCCTTCGAAGCCCGGCGCGGCCAGACGATCGGCATCGTCGGCCCGCCCGGCAGCGGCAAATCGACCATCGCCCATCTGATCCCACGTTTCTACGACGTCAGCGGCGGCAGGATTACCATCGACGGCCAGGATATCCGCAAGGCGACGCTGCAGTCGCTGCGCCGGGCCGTTGCCGTCGTGCAGCAGGATTCCTTCCTGTTCACGACGACGATCGAGAACAACATCGCCTACGGCGACCCGTGGGCGAAGGAAAGCCGCATCGAACGCGCCAGCGAAAGTGCCCAGCTGCACAATTACGTGCTCGGCCTTCCCACCGGCTACGGCACCGTCGTCGGCGAACGCGGCGTTTCGCTGTCCGGCGGCCAGCGGCAGCGCCTCTCGATCGCCCGCGCGCTGATGCTGAAGCCGGCGGTGATGGTGTTCGACGATTCGACGGCGGCAATCGACGCGGCCACCGAACAGCGCATCCGCAGCGCCATGCGCCGCTATGCCGCCGACCGCGTGACGATCATCGTCGCCCATCGCCTGAGCTCGCTGATGCATGCCGACCAGATCCTGTTCGTCGAAGACGGAAGGATCGTCGAGCGCGGCACGCATCCGGCGCTGCTTGCGCTCGGTGGGCGCTACAAGGCGCTCTACGACCTGCAGGTGCGGCCGGGCGACGAGGTGCTGAGTGCGTGACGCTTGGGTGGCGGCGTTTCCTCTTGCGCCCTCATCCCTGTGCTCGTCACAGGGATCCAGTGCGCCAAGTCCTTGGCGCGGGAAACCGTTTTAAGAATCATTCACCGCGCAGACACGCGGTGGCTGGATTCCTGTGACGAGCACAGGAATGAGGGGAGGATAGGTTATTCCTCCACAACCACTCGCTGCGGATCGAGGCTATTCGCGGTCAGCGGCCGCCAAACCAGAATAAGGCCGTGGTGCTAGGGAGATTGTGATGGCCGAGGAACTGGAAACTGAGCGTCCCGACGTGCGCGAGGATGGGCGCCGGCCGCCGCGGGCGGTGGTCGGCTCGCATCGCGTCGAGGAGGAAATGTTCGGCAAGGCCTTCGACGGCAACATCGTCAAGCGCATCTGGGCTTTCGTCCACCCCTACCGCACCCAGGTGCTCTGGGCGATCGCTGCTGTCCTGACCTTCACGACAATGCAGTTGCTGATCCCGCTGATCATCCGTTACGCCATCGACCACGGCATGTCGCCGGGCGGCAATCCTTCGGCTCTGATTTGGGCGATCGTCGCCTTCGCCATCGCCATCCTTATCAATTATGCGGCAAGCTATGCCCAAGAGACGCTGGTCGGCAATGTCGCGGAAGAGGTGCTCTTCGACATCCGCAAGGCGATGTTCTCGCATCTCCAGCGCGTCTCGCTCTCCTTCATGGACAAGACCGAAGTGGGGCGGCTGATGTCGCGCCTGCAGGGCGACGTCAACTCGATGCAGGAATTCCTCGAAACCTCGGTGCTCTCGGTCGGCGACATCGTGCTGCTCTTCGGCATCGTTTTCGTGATGCTCTATCTCGATTTCAAGCTGGGGCTGCTGACGCTCTCGGTGCTGCCGGTGCTCTTCGTCGTCCGGCTGTTCTGGCTGCCCCTCGCCCGCAAATCCTTCATGGCCGCGCATGAGACCAATTCGGTCGCCAACGGTGCACTTGCCGAAGCGATCCATGGCGTGCGCGCCGTCCAGAGCATGGACCGGCAGGGCGTCAACTTCACGCTCTACGACGACAAGGCGCATGCCAACCTCAAAACGCATCTGACGGCAGCGCGCTATGCGCAGGTGATGGTGCCGATCGTCGACAGCCTGACCGGCGTGGCGATGGCGCTCGTCATCGTCGTCGGCGGCGCCCGCGTTCTCAACCAGGCGCTCGATGTCGGCGTGCTCGTCGCCTTCCTGTTCTACATCCAGCGCTTCTTCGACCCGATCCGGTCGCTGACCCTGCAATATTCGGTGATGCAGCGCGCCATGGCGTCCGGCCAGCGGCTGACCGAAGTGCTCGACGTGCCCGTCGACATCAAGGACGCCCCCGACGCCAAGACCCTGTCGCGCGACATGGACGGTTCGGTCGAATTCAAGGACGTCGTCTTCGGCTACAATCCGAAGCACCCGGTGCTGAAACATGTGAGCTTCAAGGTCAATCCCGGCGAGACGGTGGCGCTGGTCGGGCCGACGGGTTCCGGCAAATCAAGCTGCATGTCGCTGATCCACCGCTTCTACGACGTGCAGCAGGGGGAGGTGCTGGTCGGCGGCCACGATGTGCGTGACCTGACGCAGGATTCGCTGGGGGCGCAGATCGCCATGGTGCTGCAGGAACCCTTCCTCTTCACCGGCACCGTCTTCGAAAACATCCGCTACCACAAGCTGGAAGCGACGCGCGAGCAGGTGATCGAGGCGGCGAAGGCGGTCGGCGCCCATGATTTCATCATGCGCCTGCCCGATGGCTACGACAGCATTCTCGGCGAGCGCGGCGGCAATCTTTCGCTCGGCCAGCGCCAGCTTTTGAGCTTTGCTCGTGCGCTGGTGGCAGACGCGAAAATCCTGGTGCTCGACGAGGCGACCGCCAATATCGACAGCTATACCGAGATGCTAATCCAGAAGGCGCTGGTGAAGCTGCTCGAAAACCGTACCGGCCTGGTCATCGCCCACCGCCTGGCGACGATCCGCGAGGCCGACCGCATCATCGTGCTGCAGAACGGCGAGATCATCGAATGCGGTGATCATCGCCAGCTGATGAAGAACGGCAAGCTGTACTCCAGGCTCTATAACCTCAATTACGCCTCTTTCGACGATATACCCGAAGATGTGCTGGAGGAGACGACGGCGACGCAATCGGCGACCTGACTGCATTAACGCCTGTCGCAAAGTTTGAACGAACAAACGCCTTGCTGCCGTATTTTCCTCTTATCCGGGGCGAGTGCCCACTGAGGAGAATGTTATGAAGAGAATTATTAGCAGCCTGTTGATCGCGACGGCCCTTGTTGGATCGGCTATTCAGCCCGCTGCCGCACGCGACCGTCATCACGACAATACCGGCCGCATCATCGCCGGCGGCGTAGCCGCAGGTGTCGTCGGCGGCCTGATCGGCGGCGCAATCGCCAATGGTGGCCCACGCTACGTCGATGAAGGCCCTCGTTATGTGGAGAGCCCCCGCTATATCGAACCCCAGCCGAGATGCTGGTATGAGGACCGCGACGTCCGCAACCGCTATGACGGCGGCTACCACGTCGAAACCGTGCAGGTCTGCGAGTAGACCTGAAGTTATTTGAAGCGGCGTTGAACTGGTCAGCGCCGCTCGGCTCTCAGCCGAGGTTGCGTTCCGCAGCCTCGGCTTTTTTAGTTTAATATCAACGGCATGCCGGCAGGAGAGCAGCCCCTCATCCGGCTGCCGCCACCAACCGGGGTCGAGCCGCGGGTCTCGACCTGTCCGTCGGACCGTAAGTGTGGGGCCAAGGGAATATGCCGCGACCTCTCCGTTCCTCGCCAACGTCTCCCCGGGGCATGCTCACAACAGTATCTTCGCAAAAAATCCACCCGCCCCGCCGCCTGTCATCTGCCTGTCAGAGACACGCAATAGCTGAGGGCCGATGAATGATGGTCCCGTGAATGCCGGCAAAACGCCGAAAAAGGAGCGCATGCGCTTCGTCAGCGCCGAGCAGGTGGCGCATCTGGCGGGCGTTTCGCGCTCGGCTGTCTCGCGCACCTTCACGCCGGGCGCAAGCGTCGCCCCGGCAACGCGCGAAAAGGTGCTGCGGGCGGCTGAAGAGCTCGGCTACCATGTCAATGATCTGGCGCGCGGCGTGCTTGCCAATCAGAGCCGCCTCGTCGGCATCGTCGCAACGCGGCCGGAGGTCGGCTTTCGCGCGCATCTCGCCGCAGCCCTTGCCAAATCCCTGATCCGCCGCGGCAGCATTCCGATCCTCATCGACACCGGTCAGACGGAAGAGGAACTGCTCGCCGCCCAGAAGATGCTGATCGGCCACCGCGCCGAGGCGATCATCATTCTCTCCGGCTCGCCGCCGGCAAGTTTCCTCGAGCTCGCGCAGCGAAACGGCCAGCCGCTCGTCGTCATCGGCCGGTCGGAGCCCGACGCCGACCACGTGCGCGCCGGCAACTCCGAAGCCTCACGCAAGGCGGCGACGGCTTTTTACGACAGCGGCCGGCGTCGGCTGGCGGCCATCGGCTCCAATACGGGAACGCCTGCGATCGTCGAACGCGAAAGCGCCTTCCTTTCGGCGGCGGAGGCGCTTGGCGCATCCGTCACCCTCGCCCGCGGCGGCGATTCCGATTATGACGGCGGCGTCACCGCCGGGCGCGCGCTTCTCGCGGAAAAAACAAAGCCCGACGCCGTCTTCTGCGCCAATGACCAGATCGCCTTCGGGCTGATGGATGTCCTGCGCCTGGAAGCGCAGCTGCGCGTCCCCGAGGATGTCGCCGTCATCGGCTTCGACGACGTGCCGGAATCCGCGTGGCTGAGCTATCAGTTGACCACCTTCCGGCAGGACCCGCTGACCATGGCGCAACGCGCCGTCGCGCTGTTGGAGCGGCGGCTGGAAAACCCGGATTCGCCGCCGGCTTACGAACGCGTCATTCCCGAACTCGTCATCCGCCTGAGCTTCAGACCGTAACCTCTTCCCCCATGGCTTTTCGCAGACGCCGTCCTGTGGCAAGAAGGGCGACGACGCGCGGCGCTGCAAGGGAGGAAGATCGCCAGAGATGAAGGGAATTCGCCAGCTCGCCGAGCATCTCGACATTTCGATCGGCACCGTGTCCCGCGCGCTGAACGGCAAGCCCGACGTCAATGACGAAACGCGCCGGCGCGTACTCGCCGCCGCCGAAGAGCTTGGTTATGTCGCCAACCAGTCGGGCCGCAGCCTGCGCCAGGGCATGACCAATGTCATCGGGCTGATGCTCGAGGTCAGCCGCGAGACGGTCGAAAACAGCGACGACTTCTTCCTCGGCGTCACCGACGGGCTGCAGAGCGTCTTTTCTCGCCACAAGCTCGATCTGGTCATGCTGCCCTGCCCCGATGATGAGGATCCGCACGAATATCTGAAGCGGATGGTGGCGCGCCGCCTCGTCGATGCGCTGATCATCTCGGCAACACGGCGCACCGACCGGCGCATCGAGCTTCTGGAAAAGGCGCGCATCCCCTTTGTGGCGCTCGGCCGCAGCGCGTCGGGCGGCAGCTATACCTGGATGGACCTCGATTTCGAAGGCGTGGCGGCGCGCGGCGTCGACCGGCTCGTCGCCAAGGGCCACAGGCGGATTGCGGTGGCTGCCCCCTCCTCCGACATCAATCTCGGCTACATCTTCCTCGACAGCTACCGTCAGGCGCTGCAACGCCACGGCCTTGCCTTCGACCCGGCGCTGGTCATCCGCGTCAAGTCGAGCGAACAGGGCGGCTATCAGGCCGGCCACGAATTGCTGATGATCGAAGACCGGCCGACCGCGATCATCCTGATCCACGAGCTGATGGCGATCGGGCTTTACCGCAGGCTGGCCGAGGCCGGCATCGTGCCCGGCCGCGACCTTGCCGTCGTCGGTTTCCGCGAGGAGCCGCGCACGCATTTCCTGCAGCCGTCGCTGACCTCCTTCCGCATGTCGCTGCGCGATCTCGGCGCCCAGCTCGGCGAAACCCTGCTCGCCACCATGCCGGCCTATGCCGAGCATTATCCGCAGGGCGCCCGCAGCAGGATCTGGCCGATGGAGCTCGTTCCGGGCGAAAGCGACGCCTTCACGCTGACGCGCTGAAGCCTTCAGATCCGGCTCGGCGCCACCGCAGCTTCCCGGCTCGACAACTGACGCGTCACGAAGAAGACCAAGAGGGCGCCGGCGGCAAGGCAGGCGGCGAGGAAGAACATCGGTGCGATCGTGCTGCCGCTTTCATCCTTGATCCAGGGCACGACGTTCTGGGCGACGAAGCCGCCGAGATTGCCGACCGAATTGATGGCGGCAAGCCCGGCCGCCGCACCCGCCCCTTTCAGGAACCGCGAGGGCAGGCTCCAGAACACCGGCTGCGGCGCGAAGATGCCGGCGGCGGCGATGCAGAGGAAGGAAAATTGCAGCGTGTGGTTCGGAATCAGTGCCGATAGCAGCAGGCAGGCCGCGCCGATGAACGCCGGAATGACGATATAGGGCGTCTTCGATTGCGCCTTGTCGGCCATGGCCGGGACGGCATAGAGCGAGACCGCGACCAGCAGCCAGGGAATGACGTTGAGAAAACCGTTGACGGTGTTGCTGACGCCGAAGGCCTTGACGATGGTCGGCAGCCAATAGCTGAGACCATAGGCCGACAGCGGAAAAGCGATATAGCAGAGCGCCATCAAAAGGACGCGCGGGTCGACGAGCGCCTTGAAGCCGTCCGACGCATGTTCGCCCATGCCGGCATTTTCCGAGGCCAGCCGCCGTTCGAGCCAGGCCTTTTCCTCGCTGCTCAGGAAGCTCGCATTTTCCGGCCGGCCGGGAAGATAGAAGAAGGTGACGATGCCGGCGATGACGGCGGGAATACCGGTCGCCAGGAAAACCCATTCCCAGCCGGCAAAGCCGTAGAGGCCGTCGAGATCGAGCAGCGCGCCGCCGAGCGGTGCGCCGACGGCATTGGCGATCGCGCTGAAGATCATGAACAGGCCGACCATCCGGCCGCGATAGGCTGACGGGAACCACAACGTCAGGAGATAGAGAACGCCGGGAAAGAAGCCGGCTTCGCAGACGCCGAGCAGGAAGCGCAGGATATAGAACATCGCCGCGTTCTGGGTGAAGGCGAGCCCGATGGTGACGAGGCCCCAGGAGGCCAGGATGCGGGCGAACCAGACACGTGCGCCGAGCCTGTCGAGGAAGAGATTGCTCGGCACCTCGAAGAGAAAATAGCCGATGAAGAAGAGCGAAGCGCCAAGGCCATAGGCATATTCGCTCAGGCCAAGGGCATCGACCATTTGCAGCTTGGCGAAGCTGACATTCTGCCGGTCGATATAGGCGATCAGATAGAGGATGCCGAGAAACGGCATCAGCCTCCAGGTGATTTTCGAGATCAGCCGCTTCTCATCGACCATGCGTTTTCTCCAAAATGATCATGTTGCGTCGGAGGACCGTAGATAGTGCCGCCCGGCAATATTCAATTGGACGAGGTATTTCCCCGATGCCGCAACCCAGATTGGTGGCCGCATCCGGGGATCGGGTGCGGCCGGTTTTGACTATTCAGCAGCGGCGACGGCGGCGCGGCGGCCGATCGTTGCCTGGGTCAGCACGAAGGCTGCGAAGGCGCAGACGGCGATGCCGGCTGCCATCGGGACGGCGGTGCCGTCGAAGAACAGGCTCGAGATCACCATGGCGACGGCGGCGATGACGAAATGCAGCGTACCCATCAGCGACGAAGCGGTGCCGGCGATTGCGCCGTGATCCTCAAGCGCCAGCACCGCGCTCGTCGGGATGACGAGTCCGAGGAAGCCGTAACCGATGAACAGGAAGCTTGCCATGACAGGCAGCGCGTTGAAGCCCGAAGCCATCACCACCGCCATGACGACCATGGCAAGCGCGAAGGCGCTGACGGCGATCCGCATGACGCGCACCAGCCCGAAACGCTCGCCGAGCCAGCCCGTCGCCTGCGATACCGCGAAGAAGGAGACGGCGTTGATCGAGAAGGCGAAGCTGTACTGCGTCGGCGTCAGCCCATAATGCTCAATCAGCACGAAGGGCGAGTTGGCGAGATAGACGAGGAAGCTCGAAATGCCGAGGCCGCCGATGAAGGTCAGCGTCAGAAAGTTGCGGTCGGAAAGCAGCAGCCGGTAGGCGGCCATGGCGCTCCCGAGGCCGCTGCCGCTGCGCTCGGTGGCCGGGCGCGTCTCGTCAAGCTGAGTGGCAAGCAGGACGAGGCCGATCAAGGCAGCTGCTGTCACCGCCCAGAACACGCCGCGCCAGCCGTAGAATTCGATGACGGCGCTGCCGGTCAGCGGCGCCAGGATCGGCGAGATCGAGAAGACCAGCATCAGCAGCGACATCAGGCGCGCGGCCTGCACGCCGGTATGCATGTCGCGGACGATGGCGCGCGGAATGACCATGCCGGCGGCGCCGCCGAAGCCTTGGACGAAACGGAAGGCGATCAGGGTTTCGATATCGGTCGCAAGCGCGCAGCCGACCGAGGCGAGCGCGAAGAGGCCGATGCCGAGATAGAGCGGCAGCTTGCGGCCCCACATATCGGACAGCGGACCGTAGAAGAGCTGGGCGAGCGCGAAGGAGATGAAGAAGGCGAGCAGGGTCAGCTGCGTGACATTATTATTGGCATGCAGGTCCTGGCCGATCGAAGGCAGCGCCGGCAGATACATATCGATAGCAAAGGGGCCGATGGCCGACAGAAGGCCGAGAATGAGCGCAATGCGAAAGAAGGAAGCCGTCATAATGGTGATCTTTCATAAAAGCGAAGCGGAGCGCCGGGTCGTCACTCCGCCGCATTGCTCTTAGGGGTTCAATGATGATCGTTCGCGCGAAGACGAAGTTGGGAGCTCATATCTTCAGCGGCTGAACCAGGAGTGTCAATAAATTTGGACACAGATGTAAAACTAGGCGCCATTGTCTAAGAGGTCAAGACGTCTTATCTTCGCTCGCATGAAAGATCGCATGACACCGGCAAGCCGGATGACGGGACATACCCAGCGCGGGCAATGCGCCAAGCGCATGTCCATCCTCGATGCCGCCGCCGACGTCTTCTGCCGCCAGGGTTTCGCCGCCGCCAGCATCGACGAGATCGCCGCCGTCGCCTGTGTCTCCCGGCAGACGATCTACAACCATTATCGCGAGAAGGAAACGCTGTTCGTCGCCGTCGTCGAGGACGTCATGAACCGCGCCAACGCCATGCTCTTCTCCGTGCTGTCGGCCTTCCCTGACAATGCCGTCAATCTCGAGGACGACCTGACGGCCTTCGTCGTGCGCCTCAACAAGAATTGCCTCTGCAACCATGACGGAAAATTCCTGCGCAAGCTGGTGCAGACGGAGGGCGAGCGCTATCCGCACCTCTTCGAAAGCTGGCGCCAGCACGGACCCGGCAAGCTGACCACCGCGCTTGCCGCGCTTCTCGCGCGGCTGGCGCAAAAGGGAGCGCTGGTCATCGACGATTTCGACGTCGCCGCCCGGCAGTTCGTCGCGCTCGCCAATGCCGACCTGCAGATGATGACCCTTTTCGGGGGAACTCCGACCGACGCGGAACTGGAAAAGGCGGCCCGCAATGCCGTTCGTACCTTTCTCAGGGCCTATGGCCAACCGCCGGCGGAAAATGCCGGCGCTCAGCCGCAGCTGGCAGCCGTATCCGGCTGATCAGGCGCTTCCGATCACGCAAAAACCGTCATCTGCGCCGGCACGACCGCGAACATGCCGACGCGGCGCGCGGCAAGATATTTCACCAGCTGTTCGACAACCGAAGGCATGACCGGCTTCTGGACGACGCCGACCGCTCCCTTGACGCCGTCGGCGACGCTCTCGGGATTGCCGGTCATGAAGACGACGGCGATGCCGTGCTCTTCCGCCAGCCGCCGGCCGAGCTCGGGCCCGGTCGGGCCATCAGCGAGATTGACATCGACGAAGGCGATATCGGCCGACGGCGCCAGCCGCAACGCCTGTTCGCGATCATTCGCCAGGCCGGCGACCTGCATGCCCATGCCTTCCACTGTCGCGCCGAGATCGAGTGCGATGAGGAATTCATCTTCGACGATCAATACCCGCTGGTTCATGAGATCATCTCGTTGCCAGCGCCGCACGACATTGGTGGCCATGATACGTCCCCTTGTTACGCCATACTTCGAAAGAAGGATCCGGCAGTCTGTGCTGCACGAAACTCGTTGTCGTAACGGGCAACTTGACGATATGTTCCGCAGTGGAACTGCGATTTCCAGGATTTAAGATATTGTTAACGTTGATAAAATCTTAACCGAAAGCCGGCGAAGAAAAACCGGTGCTCGATCATGCTCAATCCCGGGCCCGCGCTTCTTGATGCGGGCGCAATGATACGATTTGATTATTCCATGCTTTTGGAGGATGCCGTTGAGAACCAAGCTTATCGTCCTGGCCCTCGTGGCCGTCGGCCTTTTCGCCTATACCAAGGTGATGGCCAGGATCGGATCGGGCTCGCCGCCTCCGGATGCGCCGCTGGAGCAACGCGCCGACCTCATCCGTGTTTATAAGTCCGAACGCCGCATGGTTCTTCTCAGAGCGGACGCTCCCATCGCGACATATCGGATTTCGCTCGGGAGGGCGGCCGATGCCGGCCCCAAGCAGCGCGAAGGCGACGAAAAAACACCGGAAGGGCGCTATGAAATAGACTGGCGCAATCCGAAATCCATGGCGCATCTGAGCTTGCACATCTCCTATCCGAAGCCGGAAGAGCAGCGCGCAGCTCACGTGAACGGCTTTCCGCCCGGCGGCAACATCATGATCCACGGGCTGCCCAATGGCTGGGGCCTGCTCGGAGACTTTCACCGCCTGGTGGATTGGACCGATGGCTGCATCGCCGTCACCAACGCGGAGATGCGCGAGATCTGGGCCCGCGTTCCCGACCATACGCCGATCGACATCATGCCCTGACGGGTTAATCAGCCCTTGGTCTTCCCGACGAGGACCGGCTCGCTGCGGTAGTCGGCCGGAAACAGCGACTTCAGGTTCTCGATTTTCGGCAGGTCGTTGTAGACGATGTAGGGATAGGTCGGGTTGAGCGTCAGGAAATCCTGATGATAGGCCTCAGCCGGATAGAAGCCGGCGGCGTCCGACACTTTGGTAACGATCGGCCGTGGGAAAACATGCGCCTTGTCGAGCTGGTCGATATAGCGCTCGGCGACCTTGCGCTGCTGCGGATCGAGGACGAACAGCGCCGAGCGATATTGGGTGCCGCGGTCAGGTCCCTGGTAATTCAGCTGCGTCGGGTTATGCGCTACCGAGAAGAAAATCTGCAGCAACCTGCCGTAGCTGACCTGTTTCCGGTCGAACTTCACCTCGACGGCTTCCGCATGGCCTGTCGAGCCGGTGCTGACGATTTCGTACTGCGCCGTTTTGGCCGTGCCGCCGGCATAACCGGAGACGGCACTTTCGACACCCCTCACATGCTGGAAGACGCCCTGGACGCCCCAGAAGCAGCCGCCGGCGAAAATGGCGGTCTCCGTGCCCGAGCCGGCAGCTTCGTCGATAACAGGCGGCGGGATGACGACCGCCTCTTCGGCAGCGGCGGCTACATCCGCACCGAGCAAGACGGCCGCGACGGCAAGGAACGTGGCGAGGCGCCGGCGGTTGGAAGAGTTGGACATCGGGCTACCTCCAAAGGGTCGTCCAAATCCTTGCTCACCCTTGCAAATGCGGCAAATCACAAAGCGGTTGCTCACGCCGATGTGACAGCCCGAAGAATGCGTCTGTGCGAAGGTGAAACAACCCTCAAGTTGAGTTGACAATCTCGTGAGGAGTGAGGAGAGTGCGGCCAGTCAGAGCCAGCATCGCCTGTATCCTTTGGGGGGAACCTATGTCCGTGCGCTCGTTCTTCGCGTTCGCCAGCATCGCATTTTTGTCCGTGATCACCGTCAGCTTTCCAGCCGCAGCTGCGGAAACGAAGCGTGACATCCAGACGATCAAGGACGCCGATTTCTTCGGCTTCGATCTTCGCACCGAGCAGAACGTCTCGCTCGATCAGTGCAAGACTTCCTGCATCGGCGACAAGAGCTGCAAGGCCTTCACTTACAATCCCAAGGTGAAATGGTGTTTCCTGAAATCCGATTTCAAGACGATGAACGCCTTCCCCGGCGCCATCGCCGGCAAGATCGTCGAAACGGCCGCCCAGAAGGAGCCGGATATCGGCGCGGCGCCGCGCCTGACCTTCCTGACCAACGACCTGATCCAGCAGGCCCACGACTTCAGGGACAATCTTGCCCTGACCGACGCCCAGCAGGGCCAGAGCGTCGACAGCTTGACGGCCAGCGCCCGTCTCGACATGACTGCCAACAATCTGACCGACGCGCTGATCGCGTTCCACGGTGCGCTGTCGATCACCCCCGGTGATGCCGATCTCTGGCTCGAAACCGCCCGCGCCGCCGCTTCGCTCGGCAGCGCCCAGACCGGCACGAGCGGCCAGGCCGTGCTCGACGCGCTGAACGGCTACGAGCTGACCCGCACCAAGGCCAAGCGCGCCGAGGCGCTCGCCGTGCTCGCCGACGCCCTGGACCGAAACGCCAATTACCGCGCGGCCCTCCACGCCTACAAGGCGAGCCTGGCACTGGTTGCCTCCGACGATGTGCAGGCGGCCTATCTGCAGCTGAAGGCGACGCAGGGCTTCCGCATCACCGAACACACGGTCGACGCCGACAGCGCCACACCGCGGGCCTGCGCCACCTTCTCCGAGTCGCTCGTCAAGACCACCGACTACACGCCCTTCGTGACGCTGAACGGCGCCGCGCCCAAGGCGGTGGAAACCAAGGACAAGCAGATCTGCGTCGAGGGACTGACGCACGGCGAGACCTATAAGATCGCCTTCCGCACCGGCCTGCCGTCGTCCGTCGACGAGACCCTGGAAGCGCCCGTCAGCATCGACGTCTACATCAAGGACCGCAGCCAGATGGTGCGGTTTACCGGCGACAGCTTCGTGCTGCCCTCGACGGCGCGCCGCGGCATTCCGATCGTCTCGGTCAACCTGACCTCGGCCAACCTCAAGCTCTACCGCATCGGCGATCGCGCCATCGCACCGCTGTTGGCAAACTCGCAGTTCCTCAGCCAGCTCGACGGCTACAGCGCCCAGAACATCCAGGACCAGAACGGCGAACTGGTCTGGCAGGGCTCGATCGACATCGCCAACGATCTCAACAAGGACATCGTCACCAGCTTCCCGGTCGACGAGGCGCTGCCCGAGCGCAAGCCCGGCATTTACGTGATGACCGCGACGGCGCCGAACGCCCCGTCGCAGGAGTGGGAATCGCAGGCGACGCAATGGTTCCTGGTCTCCGATATCGGCATCACCACCTATGCCGGCACCGACGGGCTCAACGTCTTCGCCCGCTCGCTCGCCTCGGCCAAGCCGATGTCAGGCGTCGAACTGCAGCTGCTCGCCAAGAACAATGAAGTGCTCGGCACCGCGACGACCGACGAAAACGGCCGCGCCACCTTCACCGCCGGCCTGATCCGCGGCACGGCGGCGCTGACGCCCGCCGTCATCGCCGCCAAGAACGGCACGTCGGACTATGTCTTCCTCGACATGACCCGGGCCGGCTTCGATCTCTCCGACCGCGGCGTCACCGGCCGCGCAGCACCCGGCGCGATCGATGTGCTGACCTTCACCGAACGCGGCATCTACCGCGCCGGCGAGACAGTGCATGCCCAGGCGCTTGCCCGCGACACCGACGGCAACGCCATCGAGAACCTGCCGCTCACCTTCATCTTCAGCCGGCCGGACGGCGTCGAAGACCGGCGGATCGTCAGCCAGACCAGCAATCTCGGCGGTTATTCCGTCGATTTCGCCACCCAGGAAAACGCCATGCGCGGCACCTGGACGATGAACATCTATACCGATCCCAAGGGCAGCGCGATCGCCAGCAAAAGTTTCCTCGTCGATGATTTCGTGCCCGATCGCACCGACATGGAGATCAAGACCGAGGCCAAGGAAATCGGCCCGGATACGCCGGCGAATATCACGATTTCGGGCAAGTATCTCTACGGCGCCCCGGCCGTCGGTCTGACGCTTGAAGGCGACGTCGTCGTTAAGCCGACGCGTGAGAGCGCCGCCTATAAGGGCTTCCAGTTCGGGCTTGCCGACGAGGACGCGAGCGAAGATTCCCGCCTGCCGATCGACGGCCTGCCGGAGCTCGACGAGAACGGGCAAGCCTCGACCGACCTCACCGTCGGCGACCTGCCGGCAACGACCCAGCTGCTCAACGCCACCGTCTATATCAGGATGCAGGAAGCGGGCGGGCGCGCCATCGAACGCTCGCTTGTCATCCCGGTGAAGAGCGAGCGCGCTTCGATCGGCATCAAACCGGAATTTTCCGATGAGCTGCCTGAGAATTCGATCGCCAACTTCACGGTGATCGGCGTCAGCGCCGACGGCAAGAAGCAGGAGAGCAAGGGGCTGCGCTGGAAATTCTACAGCCTCAACCGCCAATACCAATGGTACCGTGAGGGAACCACGTGGAAATATGAGCCGGTCTATACCGCCGAGCAGATTTCCAACGGCAGCGTCGACGCGACGGTGGACGGCGGCAAGATCTCCGTGCCGGTGACATGGGGCCGCTATCGCCTCGAGGTGGAAAGTCCGGATGCCGACGGTCCGACCTCCAGCGTCGAATTCGATGCCGGCTGGTTCGTGAGCTCGACCTCGACCGAAACGCCGGACGGCCTGGAAATCGCCCTAGACAAGGACAGCTACAAGATTGGCGAGACGGCCAAGCTGAAAGTCACCTCGCGCTACGGCGGCGAGCTGATGGTGACATCAGGAACCGAAAAGCTGGTCGCCGTGCAGAATGCGACGATCGGCGAGACCGGCGGCGAGATCGACATCCCCGTCACGGCCGACTGGGGCGCCGGCGCCTATGTGACCGCGACCCTCTTCCGTCCCGGCGACGCCCAGGACAGCCACATGCCGATGCGCTCGATCGGCATCCAATGGCTCAAGGTCGATCCCGAACAGCGCGCCCTGCAGGTCAAACTCGACACGCCGGAAAAGATGCTGCCGCGCGGACCGTTGAACATCGGCCTGCAGGTGGCCGGTGCGGGCGCCAATGAGGACGCCTATGTCACGGTTGCCGCCGTCGATGTTGGCATTCTCAACCTGACGCGCTACGAACCGCCGAATCCGGAGGACTGGTATTTCGGTCAGCGCCAGCTCGGCCTCGAAATCCGCGACCTCTATGGCCGCCTGATCGACGGTTCGCTAGGCGCCACCGGCAAGCTCAGGACCGGCGGCGACGGCGGCGCCATAGCGCTACAGGCAAGCCCGCCGACGCAGAAGCTCGTTGCCTTTTTCTCCGGTCCGGTGAAGCTTGACGCCGAAGGCAAGGCCAACGTCTCCTTCGACATTCCGCAATTCAACGGCACGGCGCGCGTCATGGCGGTCGCCTGGTCGAAATCAGGTGTCGGCCACGGCGTGAAGGATGTCATCATCCGTGATCCCGTCGTCGTGACCGCGAGCCTGCCGAAATTCCTCGCCCCCGGCGACAAGGCCGATCTGCGCCTCGACATCGCCAATACCGATGCACCGGCCGGCGATTTCAAACTGCAGCTGACCGGCAACGAGGCGGTCGGCATCGAGCAGGCCTCGGCCGCGCAGACGATCCGCCTCGAAGCCGGCGCAAAGACGGAACTGACGCTTTCGCTGATCGGCAGGCAGCCGGGCACCGGCAGCGTCTCGATCAACCTCTCCGACGCCTCCGGCCTTTCGCTCGACCAGACCGTCGACGTGCCGGTGCGCCCGGCATCCCTGCCGATCACCCAGCGCAGGGTGCTGGCGCTGAAGCCGGGGGCAAAACTCACGGTCGACAAGAACTTGCTTGCAGACAGCGTGCTGCCCGGGGCCGCAATCAGCGTCAACGTCACCCGTTCGGCCGCCTTCGATATTCCGGCCCTGCTGATGACGCTCGACCGCTATCCCTTCGGCTGCGCCGAGCAGACTACCAGCCGGGCGCTGCCGCTGCTCTACTTCGCCGAAGTGGCGAAGCAGGCCGGCATCGAAAACGACGCCGACGTGCACAAGCGCGTGCAGGACGCGATCTACCGCGTCCTCTCCTATCAGGCCTCGGCCGGCAGCTTCGGCCTCTGGGGGCCGGATTCGGGCGACGTCTGGCTCGATTCCTACGTCACCGATTTCCTGACGCGAGCCCGCGAAATGAAATATGACGTGCCGGAACGGGCCTTCGTGCAGGCGCTCGAAAACCTGCAGAATACCCTCTCCTACACCACCGACATCAAGGGTCAGGGCGACCAGATCGCCTATGCCGTCTATGTGCTTGCCCGCAACAAGAAGGCCGCGATCAGCGATCTGCGTTACTACGCCGATACGATGATCAACGACTTCCCGACGCCGCTCGCCAAGGCGCATATCGCCGCCGCATTGGCGCTGTATGGCGACGCCCAGCGCTCGAAAAACATCTTCCTCGACGCGCTGCAGATGTCGCAGCAGTCGATGGTGTCGCGCGTGAACCTGTCGCGTACCGATTACGGCACGATCCTGCGCGACGGCGCGGCGATCCTGGCGCTCGCCGCCGAAAGCCGGCCGGTGCCGCCCGTCATCCCGGATCTTGCCAAGGCGGTCGCCAAGGAATGGGGTCGCAGCAAATACAAGAGCACCCAGGAAGAAACCTGGATGCTGCTTGCCGCCCGCGCCATCCAGGGCGGTGATGACGGCCTGAAGATCGACGTCAACGGCGCGGCGCACACCGGCGCCTATATGGCCCGGATGGCCGGCGAGGCGCTCGCCGACCATCCGCTTACCTTGACCAACCAGACGAAAGACGCGGTCTCGGCCATCGTTACGACCGTTGCCGCCCCGACCGTGCCGCTGCCGGCCGGCGGCGACGGCTTCCTCATCGAGCGTAGCTATTACACCCTCGACGGCGAGCAGGCGAATGTCAGCGAGGCCAAGCAGAACGAGCGTTACGTCGTCGTCATCCATGTGCGCGAGACCAACGACTGGCCGTCGCGCATTGTCATCACCGATCTTCTGCCCGCCGGTTTCGAGATCGACAATCCCAACCTCGTCGACAGCGCTCAGATGACGAATTTCGACTGGATCGGCGAGATCTCCGCCGCCCATACCGAATTCCGCTACGACCGCTTCGTCGCCGCCTTCAACCGTGCGGCGGGCGACAATCGTGAATTCAACGTCGCCTATGTGGTGCGTGCCGTCACTCCCGGCACCTACGACCATCCGGCCGCGAGCGTCGATGACATGTACCGGCCGGAGTTTTCGGCCCGCACGGCGACCGGCAAGATGGAGGTCGTGGCGGCGCAACAATGAGGCTGTGGCGCAAGTTTGCGATCGGATCTGCCGCCGGCATCGTCCTTGTCGGCGGGGCCCTCCTTGCGCTCGACGCCGCCGACAAGGCCTTTCCGCCGCCGCTCGACAAGGCGGATATGGTTTCCCCGGAGGTGCTGGATGCCGACGGGCAGCTGCTGCGCGCCTTCGCGACGGCCGAAGGCCGCTGGCGGCTGAAGACTGGAGTCGCCGATGTCGATCCGCAATTCCTGCGCATGCTTGTCGCCTATGAGGATCAGCGTTTCTACGATCACGGCGGCGTCGACATCTGGGCTCTCGGGCGGGCCAGCCTGCAATTCGTCCGCAATGGCCGCATCGTCTCGGGCGCCTCGACGCTGTCGATGCAGGTGGCGCGGCTGATCGAGCCGCGCGCGGAACGTTCGTTTGCGGCAAAACTCCTGCAGCTCGCCCGCGCCGTGCAGATCGAACGGCGGCTGTCGAAGGAAGAGATTCTCGATCTCTATCTCACCCATGCGCCCTATGGCGGTAATTTGGAAGGCGTGCGCGCCGCAAGCCTCGCCTATTTCGGCAAGGAGCCGCGCCGCCTGACCGTCGCCGAAGCCGCCCTGCTTGTCGCCCTGCCGCAATTGCCGGAACGGCGCCGGCCGGACCGCAATCTCCAGGCGGCGCAAGAGGCGCGCGAGCGCGTGCTCGAGCGGGCCGCGGTGGCCGAGGCCGTCGGCGACGGCGAGGCGGACCGGGCCGAGGCTGTGGCGATCCCCATGCGGCGCATGCAGCTGCCGGCATTGGCCGCCCATGTCGCCGAAGCCGCGCTGCGCAAGCAGCCGGCGGTGCTCAAGCATCAGACGACCCTGAAGAAGCCGGTGCAGCAGGGGCTGGAAGCGGTCGCCCGGGCCGCAGCCATGAAGCTAGGGCCGAAGCTTTCGCTCGCCATGGTGATGGCGGATGCCCAGTCCGGCGCGATCGTCGGCGAGGTCGGCTCGGCCGATTATTTCGACGCCAGCCGCTCCGGCTGGATCGATATGACACGCGTCGACCGTTCGCCCGGCTCGACGCTGAAGCCCTTCATCTACGGACTTGCCTTCGAGCAGGGCCTCGTCTCACAGGAGACGATCATCGAGGATCGGCCGGCCGATTTCTTCGGTTACCGGCCGCGCAATTTCGACATGAGCTACCAAGGCGACGTCACCGTGCGCGAGGCCTTGCAACTCTCCTTGAATGTGCCGGCCGTCAAGTTGCTCGACGCCGTCGGGCCGTCGCGGCTGCTGGTGCGCTTCCGCCGCGCCGAAGTGCGTCCGGCCCTGCCGCCGAACGAGACGCCGGGGCTTGCGATCGGCCTTGGCGGCGTCGGCATCTCACTGAAGGATCTCGTGCAGCTCTATACGGCGCTCGCCAATCGCGGTCAGCCGGCAAGGCTTGGCGACGGCATCACCGGCACACCTGGCAAGCTCGACGGTGAACCGCTGCTCGAGCCGGTGGCGGTCTGGAATGTCGCCGATATTCTCTCCGGCGTCATTCCCCCCGCCGGCGCGCCGCAGCGCGGCATCGCCTACAAGACCGGCACGAGCTACGGCTATCGCGACGCCTGGTCGGTCGGTTATGACGGACGCTATGTGCTCGGCGTCTGGGTCGGGCGGCCCGACAACAGCGCCGTGCCCGGCCTGACCGGCTATGGCACCGCAGCACCAATCCTGTTCGAGGCTTTCGCCAAGTCAGGCATCGCCACAACGCCCTTGCCGCGACCCCCGGCCGGAGCCGTGCGCATCGCCCAATCGGAGCTTCCGATCAGCCAGCGGCGTTTTGCACTGAATGCCAGCGGCCTGCTCGTCGCCTCCGGGCGCGAGCCCGCGCCGCAGATCGTCTATCCGCCCGAAGGCGCCCATATCGATCTCGGCGCCGGCGCAGGCGACCTGTCGCCGTTGATGCTGAAGCTGCAAGGCGGCCGCGCGCCCTTCCGCTGGCTTGCCAACGGCAAGCCGCTGCCCGACCTTTCACGTCGGCGCACGCAGCAATGGCAGCCCGACGGCGGCGGCTATTCGAAGCTCACCGTCATCGACTCCGCCGGACGAGCCGCAAGCGTCGGCGTTTTCATCGACTAAAGCGCGTCGCGTCAAATAAGATTCATGCGACGCGCTTTAGCCCTTTTGTTTTGATGCATGTTGGTGTCCCGGAACCGCTGCACATTTCCGGGCGACATGCATTAGCCGCACAAGATGCGCGGCGCCATGAAGGAACAAAAACCCGGCCACAACCGTTGAAAAGGGTCTCCCTCCAACGTCAGACGGCCTCATGACATTTCCGACAGCGACCTACCGGATACAGTTCCGCAACGGCATGACCTTCGATCGCGCCTGCGGCCTCATTCCCTATCTCAAGACGCTCGGCATCAGCCACCTTTACGCCTCACCCATCTTCACCGCCGTCACCGGTTCGACCCATGGCTATGACGTCACCGACGCCAATGACATCGACCCCGCACTTGGCGGCCGGGCAGGCTTCGACCGGCTGACGGAACGCCTCGCCTCGGCGGGCATGGGCCTCATCCTCGACATCGTTCCCAACCATATGGCCGCCTCGCCGGAAACCGCCTGGTGGCGCGACGTGCTGACATTCGGTCGGCAAAGCGCCTATGCAGGCCACTTCGACATCGATTGGAGCGAGCCGCTGACCCTGCCGCAGCTCGGCCGGGACTTCGAAGAGGCTCTGGCTGCAGGCGAACTGCGTCTTGTGCTCGACGAGACGCACGGCAACTTCGCCTTGGCGTACTTCCAGACCTTGTTGCCGCTGAACCCCAGCAGCTACGGCGCGCTCGCCAACCGCCTCGACGATCCGGTCGCCATGCGAATGGCCGAGGCGGCCGTGACATCGGGCGAGGATTTTGCCCGCGCGCTGCGCGATATTCTCTTCGAAGGTGGCGATCGGGCGATCCTCCGGCAAAAACTCGAGGACGTCTCGTCCGATCATGATTTTCTCCGAAGCCTGCATGAAGAACAGCATTGGCGCCTGACCCATTGGAAGGAGGCCGCGCGACATCTGAGCTATCGCCGTTTTTTCGAGGTGACCGGACTGGTCGGCACCCGCGTCGAATATCCCCCGGTGTTCGAAGACCTGCATCGGCTGGTGCTCGAGCTGGTGCGCCAGGGCAAGGTGCAGGGGCTGCGCATCGACCATGTCGACGGCCTCGCCGAACCCAAGGCCTATCTCGACAGGCTGAGGGCAGCGGTCGGAGCCGATATCTATATCGTCGTGGAAAAGATCCTCGGGGCGGGCGAGGTGCTGCCGGAGAGCTGGCCGGTCGCCGGAACCACAGGATATGAATTCATCGCCGCGCTGAGCGAACTCTTCATCGACGCCGGCGGACTGCGCATATTGGATGATGCCTATCGTGGCCTCGCCGGCGAAATGGCTGATCCCGAAGAGGGCCGGCGGCTTGCCAGGCGACAGATGGTGGCGCGCAATTTCGCCGGCGAGTCCGGCGGGCTGGTAACGATCGCAGCGGGCATCTTTCCCGAACTCGACAGAGCGGAGATCGCCACCGCGCTCGGCGCGCTGCTGGTCGCCTTTCCCGTCTACCGCACCTATGGCGACGGCGGTCCGCTTTCCTGGCAGGATTCGGCCGTCCTTGCCGCGACCGCATCACAGGTCATGGCTGAGCTCGACGACCGGCGAGCGCTCGATCATGTGCTGAAGCTTCTCGAAGGCAGGATCGAAGGCGATGCGGCTCACGAATTCCGGATTCGCTTCCAGCAGTTAAGCGGGCCGGTCATGGCGAAAGCGACGGAGGATACGCAGTTCTACCGCTATAACAGGCTGCTGGCCGCAAACGAGGTCGGCAGCGAACCGGGCAAGCCGCCCGAGGGCCCGGACGGCTTTCATCGCCGCATGGCAGAGCGGGCGCGGCTACAGCCGCATGGGCTTTCGGCAACGGCCACCCACGACACCAAGCGCGGCGAAGATGCGCGCGCGAGGCTTTACGCGTTGAGCGAGGGGGCGGATGTTTTTGCCCAGGCGGTGGCACGTTGGCGTGACATGAACCGGCCGTGGCTGAAGGATCTCGCGGATGGCGCGGCGCCGGAGCCCAATATCGAATGGATGCTGTATCAGGCGCTTGCCGGCGTCTGGCCGGAGGATTTCGACAGAGGACAGATGGAAGAGCTGCGTGCCCGCTTTACCGACTACGCGGTCAAGGCGGTGCGCGAGGCGAAATTGCGCACCGCCTGGACCGAACAGAATGACGCTTATGAGGAGGCAGTCACGAGTTATGCCGCGGCGCTGGTGTCGCCGGACAATGACGGCTTTCTCGAAGATTTCGAAAGAGTATTGCAGCCCTTCATTGCGGCCGGCTACGTCAACAGCCTGTCGCAGACACTGCTCAAGCTGACGGCGCCGGGCGTTCCCGACATTTACCAGGGCTCGGAAGGTTTCGATTTCAGTCTCGTTGATCCCGACAATCGCCGACCTGTCGACCACGAACAGCTGGCTGCCTGGCTTGCTGAAGCCGGACCGATCGCCAAGCTTCAGGCGGCGGCGTTGAAGCAGCGTATCGTCAGCATTGGCCTGCAGCTGCGCCAACGGCATCCGGCTCTGTTTTCGAAAGGTGATTATCTGCCGTTGAAGGCGACGGGCAGCCGCCGGGATCATCTGCTCGCCTTTGCCCGGGTGCATAAAGGCGATTTCGCACTCGTCGCGGTGCCTAGGATGATGTTCGGCTGGCTCGATCCCGGCGTGCTTTTTGCCGGCCCGGAGTTCTGGGAGGACACGGCGATCGCCGTGCCCTCCCCTCTTCACGGGTTGAAGGCGGATCTGCTGACCGGAAAAACCATCGAGCCCGGCGGCAGCATTGCGGTTGCCGCCTTGCTCGGAAGCCAGCCCCTCGGGCTGATCAGCCCGACCTGAAGATGGCGCCACGCCACCCGGGTCCGTCACATAAAATAGGCACAGATATACGCTAAGGATGGCGGGTGTCTAAAAACACCTGTTTGTCGCACATTGGAGCAGGAATAGCCGCTTGCCACCTTCGACGCGTCCGATCCTCCGTCGGAATCTGCCGTAGGTTCGACGGCAAGGTTGCCGCGTCCGGACAGAGTCCGCTAACGGTGTGGGTGTGTGAAAAAGAGACGTTCGGACTGGCGTCAAACATGGGGAAATCGGCGCAACAAGCTTTTGCAAGGATTATCATTGAACAACGAGTTGGACGTTGGGGAAGCAAGCATGACTGAAGCCCGAACTAAAATTATTCGCCTTTTCGAGAAGCACCGCGCGACGCCGGGCGCACCCTACGACGAAGACCACTTTCTCGACTTTTTGTTGGCCGATCCCAAAAGGAAGGGTGCGCTCTACGACAGCTTTCGAGGGCTTCGTAGGTTCCGCGCTTTTCTGGATGACGTCCAGTACGAGTTGGAGGTGTGCTTTTCGATCAAGGATCGGGAAGCCAATTATCCGCTCAACGAGTTTATAGCCCGGGCGATGGAGCTTCAGCAATCTCGGCGCGGGTCGCTGCGGTCCCTGCAACGTCAAATTAACGCCGGACCAGGATGGCGAGTGCTGATCGTCGCAGATGTCTTGCTACTGACTATTGGCAGCTTCTTAAGCGGCAGTCTGTGGGCGCTTACGACCGTTGTCACCGTTGCAGTGGCTGTAAACATCAGCTTTGTGCTATTCGCTTGGAAGGCCAGGTCTTATCTCCTCAAGCTTCGGGCACGCATTGAAGGTAACTGAAGTCTCGAAAGCACGAATGTCCGCCACGGCTTTTCCGGACATTGGTCGCGCTGCAGTTCGTCGGAAAGCTGCCTGTCGGCAAAAACATGTTTTTTGACAGGGGCCCGCGCTCTCGGATCGCGCCTCCACGACGGCCGGAAGGCTGCGGCGGTTGCGCCAAAAGATCGGAGTTCCGATGTCCAAAGCGCTTAGCGTATGTCCGTGCCCATTTTATGTGAAGCCCCCCACCCGCTGCGGAAGCGAGCGGCGGCCGTCGAAAAATCGATCTCGCCGAAATTAGCGCTTGACCTTCCAGTTGCTGGAAGGTCGATAAGTCTCTCCAACTGCCCTGCGGGCATAGGAGACAAGCATGAACATGAAACACGACCACCATCACGGCCCCTCCGATGGCGATGATGATCATGGCCACTGCAGCCATGATCGGGCGAAGGTCGCGGACGCCGTCATTCGTGATCCCGTCTGCGGCATGACCGTCGATCCGGAGGCCGGCAAGCCATCGCTTACCCATGCTGGCCGCATTCATCATTTCTGCTCCGAGAGCTGCCGGACGAAATTTGCGGCGGCACCCCAGGATTACCTGACAGCCAAGGACCCGGTCTGCGGCATGGCTGTCGATCGTTCGACGGCAAAACATTTCTTGAAGGTCGCGGGCGAGAAATTCTACTTCTGCTCGGCCGCTTGCCAGGCGAAATTCGAAGCCGACCCCACGGCCTATCGCGACGGCAACCGCCCGGCTGCAAAGCCGGCGCCGAAGGGTACGCTCTATACCTGCCCGATGCATCCGGAGGTCGTCAGCGACCGTCCCGGCGACTGCCCGAAATGCGGCATGGCGCTGGAACCGATGGGCATTCCTCCTGATGACGAAGGCCCGAACCCGGAACTTGTGGATTTCACCAGACGGCTTTGGATCAGCGCCATCCTTGCCCTGCCGCTGCTGGCGCTCGGCATGGGGCCGATGCTCGGCCTGCCGCTCCGCGAATCAATCGGCGAACCGCAGGCGAGTTACGTCGAGCTGTTGCTGGCAACGCCCGTGGTGCTGTGGGCGGCCCTGCCCTTCTTCCGCCGCGCATGGGCGTCCCTCGTCAATCGCAGCCCGAACATGTGGACGCTGATCGGTCTCGGGGTCGGCACCGCCTATCTCTACAGCCTCGTCGCCACGCTTGCGCCCGGGATCTTCCCGATGAGCTTTCGCGGCCATGGCGCCGCCGTGCCGGTCTATTTCGAGGCCGCCGCCGTCATCGTAGCGCTCGTCTTCGTCGGCCAGGTGCTGGAATTGAAAGCGCGTGAACGCACCGGCTCGGCGATCCGCGCCCTACTTGATCTCGCGCCGAAGACGGCGCGGCGCATTGATGCCGACGGCGGCGAAAGCGACGTGCCGGTGGACGACATCCAGGCCGGCGACCGGCTGCGCGTGCGTCCCGGCGAACGCATTCCGGTGGATGGTTCCGTCCTCGAGGGCCAGTCGACCGTCGACGAATCGATGATTACGGGCGAGCCCTTGCCCCTGGAGAAAGCGAAGGGCGATGCTGTGACCGGCGGCACGATCAACAAGAATGGATCGCTCGTCATGGCGGCCGAGAAGGTCGGCGCCGACATGGTGCTGTCGCGCATCATCGACATGGTCGCCGCGGCGCAACGCTCGCGGGCGCCAATCCAGGGCGCGGTCGATCGGGTGTCGGCCGTCTTCGTGCCGGCCGTCGTCGTCGTGGCCATCCTTGCCTTCATCGTCTGGGCCGCGATCGGGCCGGAACCGAGCCTGGCCAATGCACTGCTGGCCGCCGTCGCCGTTCTGATCATCGCCTGCCCCTGCGCGCTCGGTCTTGCGACGCCGATGTCGATCATGATTGCGACCGGGCGCGGCGCTCAGGAAGGCGTGCTGATCAAGGATGCCGAAGCGCTGGAACGCTTTTCCAAGGTCGACATGCTGATCGTCGACAAAACAGGCACGCTGACCGAAGGCAAACCAGTTCTCACCGACATCGTCGCCTTCGGCGGCATCGAGGAGAACCGGCTGATGTCGCTGGCGGCAAGCCTGGAGCGCGGCTCTGAACATCCGCTGGCCGAAGCGATCGTTTCCGGCGCCGAAGAGCGCGATGCCACCTTCGTCGAGGTCACCGGCTTCGAGGCAAAGACGGGCAAGGGTGTCATGGGCCTTGCCGGCGGCATGACGGTGGCGCTCGGCAATGCGGCGATGCTCGCCGATCTCGGCGTCGATCCCGCGGCGCTGTCGGAAAAGGCCGAAGCCCTGCGCGGCGATGGCAAGACGGTGATGTTCGTCACGCTCGACGGCAAGCTTGCCGGCCTCGTCGCCGTCGCCGACCGGATCAAGCCGACGACTTCAGCCGCCATCAAGGCGCTGCACGACAGCGGGCTGAAGATCATCATGGCGACCGGCGACAACGAGCGCACGGCGCGGGCGGTGGCAAAAAGCCTCGGCATCGATGAGGTCCGCGCCGACGTGCTGCCGGAAGGCAAGAAGGCGCTGATCGAGGAATTGCGCGCCAAGGGCGCCGTCATCGCCATGGCCGGCGACGGCGTCAACGATGCGCCGGCACTTGCTTCGGCCGATGTCGGTATCGCCATGGGCACCGGCGCCGATGTTGCGATGGAAAGTGCCGGCATTACATTGGTGAAGGGCGACCTCAATGGCATCGTCAGGGCGCGGCGGCTGGCGGAGGCGACGATGCGCAATATCCGCCAGAATCTCGGTTTCGCCTTCGGCTATAATGCTCTCGGCGTCCCGGTCGCCGCCGGTGTGCTCTATCCGGTCTTCGGCCTGCTGCTGTCGCCGATGATCGCAGCGGCGGCAATGAGCCTGTCCTCGGTGTCGGTGATCGCCAATGCGCTGAGGCTGCGCTTTGCAAAATTATAGGGGATGACGATGAATATCGGCGAAGCATCTGAGCGGTCCGGTCTGCCTTCGAAGACGATCCGCTATTACGAGGATATTGGCCTGATCCGCCCCGAAAGGGGCGGAAACGGCTATCGCGACTACGCTGCGAGCGACGTTCACAAACTGCGTTTCCTGCAGCGCTCGCGCGGTCTCGGCTTTTCGGTCGACGAATGCCGGCAATTGCTGGCGCTCTATGAGGACAAGGCTCGGGCGAGCGCCGACGTCAAGGATATAGCCGAGAGCAAACTAGGTGAGATCGACCGCAAGATCCGTGAGCTGACGGAACTTCGCCGCACGCTGGAGCACCTCGTGCATGCCTGCCACGGCAATGACCGGCCGGACTGTCCGATCCTCGAAGAGCTTTCAGATGGCCGCTGAGCATTTCAGGAAGGTCGAGATGTGTCCTGGATGATCGCGTGAGAGAACGGCGCTGGCTCTGCAGCATCATCCTCCTCGCCGTCATCGAGTACACCGTCGTCGAGGCGGTGCTTGATCGCTAGCGCGTAGATCACGTCGAGAATATTGCGGTCGTTGAGATGCGGATCGGTCAGGGCGAGAAGCGAGGCCCGGACGATCTTCTTGCTGGTGGCCTTTGGACAACGCATCTTGACGAAATCATAAAGCGCCTCACCCGTCAGCCCTTCCATGGCGCCGTCTACGAGAGCTTCGTAGACCCGCTTCTTTTCCTTCATTGTGTATCTTCCCCTCCAAATCAGCGGCGTGATGATCTGTCATGTAATTGTCATAAACAATCGCCGATTTAGGGCGCTCATCGTATCGTGGCCGAATATTCAGCAACGATGTTCCGTCCGGATGTTTTTTTTTGCTCAGCCGGGAATAAATTCCGGCGTGCTTGCGTATACTCAATCATGGAACGCAAAGACCGTCCCTTTGACGTCATCGGACAACTGGCAGCGCTGAGGCGCTACGCGCGCGCGCTGGTGCGCAATTCGGACGAGGCAGAGGATCTGGTGCATGATGCGCTGGTGCGCGCCTTCGAGAAGCGAAAGAGCTTCCGCAGCGGCGGCAACCTGCGCACCTGGCTGCTGTCCATCCTGCACAATGCCCATATCGATCGCCTTCGCCAGAACCGGTCGCTGACACGGCGCCACGACGAAGCGGCTGTCGAAGCCGAGCAGTCCTTGCCGGCCGGCCAGGAACACGCCGTGCGCCTGCAGCAGGTGCGCGATGCCTTCTTCGACCTGCCGGAGGAACAGCGCGAGGCGCTGCATCTCGTTGCGATCGAAGACCTTTCCTATCAGGAAGCCGCCAATGCGCTTGGCATTCCGATCGGCACGCTGATGTCGCGCATCTCCCGCGCCCGCACGCAGCTGCGCGAATTCGAGGAGAAGACACCGCGCGCTTCGCACCTGAGATTAATCGGAGGGAACGGCCATGAAAGCAGTTGATCCGATCGTCGACGCCGATCTCGACTCCTATGTGGATGGCGAGCTCGATGTCGCCCGCCGCATCCAGGTGGAGTCCTATCTTTCCGAGAATCCGGCGATTGCCGCCAAAGTGATGGCCGATCTCAGCATGAAGGGTGAACTGCGGCTGGCGCTTGCCGGCGAAAGCGCCTTCGGCCGTCCCGAGACCCGCGATGCCGCCCGCCGGCTGGAACGCGGCCTTTCGTACGGACGCATTTTCCATTCGATGCAGCGCATTGCCGCCGTCGGTATTCTGGTGACCGCCGGCTGGGTGGCGCACAATTCCTTCGGTGCATTCTCGGCGACCGAGGTGGCGGCCTCCGTTCCAGCGCCTGCCTATGTCGAGGATGCCGTCCGCGCCTATCAGACCGCGGTCCTGCGCGAAACCATGCCTTCGCAGCCACCGACCGCATACAGCGCCGACGAAATCCGCGCTGCGACCGCGATCGTGATGCCCGAACTGCCTAGGGATTGGAAGATCGCCGACGTGCAGATCTTCCCATCCGAATTCGGCCCGAGCGTCGAGATGGCGATCGAGCAGTCGGATGGAAAACGGCTGTCGCTTTTCGCCGTCCGTCCGGGCGCTTTCGAGGTCAAACCGGTCAGCCATCTCACGCTCGAAAAAGCAGAAGCCGCCTATTGGCAGATCGGCGAGGTCGCTTACGCGCTGATCGCCGATGATAGCGGTCTCAATCTCGATCAGGCGGCCGAACGGCTCGCCCGCTCGCTCTATTAGTTCTAACCGAGGAGATCAGCATGAACCCGATCAATCCCCGCTATGGCGCCGTTGCCGGCTCCCAGGCTATCTTCGACGAGGGTCTGCGCCAGCACATGCTGCGCGTCTACAATTATATGGCTCTCGGCCTCGTCATCACCGGCCTCGTCGCCTTCATCGTCGGCTCGACGCCGGCGCTTTACGTGCCTATCTTCGGCTCGCCGCTGAAGTGGGTGGTGATGCTGGCGCCGCTCGCCTTCGTCTTCTTCTTCTCGTTCCGAATCCAGACGATGTCGGCGAGCACTGCGCAGATCACCTTCTGGGCCTTCTGCGCCGTGATGGGCCTGTCGCTCGCCTCCGTCTTCCTGGTCTTCACCGGGATGAGCATCGCGCGGACCTTCTTCATCACCGCCACGATGTTCGGCGCCACCAGCCTTTACGGCTATGTGACGAAGCGAGACCTGTCGCGCATGGGCTCGTTCCTGATGATGGGCCTCTTCGGCGTCATCATCGCCAGCATCGTCAACATCTTCCTGGGTTCGAGCGCGCTGCAGTTCGCGATCTCGGTGATCGGCATCGTCGTCTTCGTCGGCCTCACCGCCTACGACACGCAGAACATCAAGGAACAATATTCGGAAAACTACGATCAGGAATCGAACCATAAGCTCGCCGTCTTCGGTGCGCTCTCGCTCTACCTGAACTTCGTCAACATCTTCACGCTTCTGCTCAACTTCACGGGCGAGCGGGAATAGGACCGCGCTTCCGGGGGCAATGGAAGCGCAGGAGCGCCCGGTCTGCAATCTGTGACAGGATGGCAGATCGGGTGCTCATCTCAAAACGAAGCGGCCGGGTCTACGACCCGGCTGCTTTCGTTTCAGATGATACCCCAGGCACGATAGCGGCCGCGGCCGGTGATTTCGCGGATGCCGATCTCATTGACGAGGTTCAGTGCGCCGCGCGGCGTAATCCTGAGATGGCGGGCGATCATCGCCGCCGAGACCATCGGCCGCGACAGGATGAAATCGGCAAGGTCCGGCAGGCTGCTGTTCGAGCGTCGGCCGCGGAAGCGCAGCTCCATCTGCGTGCGTGCCAGCGACAACCGGTCAACTTCCTTGAGACCGGCTGCGGCACCCAGATGCATCGCCTCCAGAAAGGCTTGCAACCGTGTGGCCCGGTCGCGGGCCCGACGCCGCTCATGGCGCACCAGCTTCAGCCCGCCGTAGAAGGAGAAGAGATGCGAGGCGACCTTGCCGCGGGCGCGCAGATAACTTGCGACAAGAAGACCACCGAGCCAATGCTGGCGCCGTAGCGGCTCAATCCTGTCCCAGGCTTCGAACAGAATGACAGCGCCGAGAACCGGCGGCAGGCTGTCGGCCAACGGCAGCACGCTTCGCCACTCCGCGAGCCGCTGTTCCTCGTCCCATTCCTCGTCACCGAGCAGCCCGAGCGGGTCGTCGGTGCGCTTGGCCGGGCTGACGGTCGTCTCACCAGCCGGCACCTTGCCGGTATGGACGTCGATCAGCTTCTGAGAGCGGGCAAGAAGCGCATCGATCTCCGCCATCTCGGCAGCGAGCGGCCCGTCTTCACCCTCCTCCTCGTCGTCGGGCTCGACCACGACCGCCGGGCTTTTGCTTTCCTGGGCCGTGCCCTCCCCTTCCCCCATGGTCGCGGTCAGCGTTGCAAGGCCCGACCCGCTGAGAGCCCAGGAAGGTTCCCCGGTCCAGATGCGCCGACGCGTCCGCAGCACCGAATGGGCGATCGTCAGCTCGTGGCTGGGCGCGCGGCTATCCATATGCGCGTCATGCAAAACGAGGTCCTCGACATGCACGAGTTCGCCGGCGACCCAGAGTGCACCGGCGGCATCGAAGAAATGACTGCGTTCGGCAAATCCCTCGCCGACCGGCGAGCGCAACACCCGCTCGTCCAGCCGCGCCAGTCCATCCTCTGCGACGGCAAGGAGTGGAAGCAGGTTTTGCAGCATCGCACCGTCTATATCGTAGCGCATTGTTAAGCTTTACGGTTTTTCACAAATGGAAGCAAAAGACATGTTTTCTTCCGTCACTATGACATGGTTAACGGCGTATTTCAATAAAAGCGGTAGGGGAGAAGGCGGTTAGGGGTCTCATCGACAGGCCGCATTTCCTTCTAACCCTCGCAGCTGGCGCGAGGCTTTTTTGGCGCCGGTCACCCGGTTTTCCTCGCCAGCGGACCATTTGCCCGCATCAATGCCATCAGCATCGGCCCGAGCGAGAATTCGCCGCGCTCCGCCCGCCGAGTCAGGTCGCGCAGATAGCCGCCGGCCGAGTTGATATGGCCGCCTCGTTCCAGAATGCAGGCGATCACCGTCGCGGCGTTTTCCGGTCCCATGATATCGCAGGCCAGCTGATAGGCGCTCGGGCTGACGCCCAGCGTCGAGCGGACGATGACGGCCGCGGCCATCAGATCCCGCCAGCTGCCGATCCCGCCGCCCGGCCCATAAGCGGCGATCTCGGGGCAGGCCTGCAACACCATGGCAAGCGGGAAGGACTTTGGCGGCTCCCGCCACGCCCGCGGTTCTTCCTCTGGCTTTGCGCCCTGCTTCGTTTCGAAGCTTGGTTCAAGTTCAGATGTTAGGTGTGGGTTTGAATTATGTATGTGCCGACCGTTTTGGCTGTCATTGGCGTCTGTTTTTTCTGTTTTCGTTTTCGATTCCAGCGTCTTGATGATCATTCCGCGGAACGCTTCGAGATCCGCCAGCAGGCTTCTCATCTCCGCAGCCGACGGCCGACGCGGCAGGCTGGCCGACAGCAGATTGAAATGCTTCTGCATCTCGATCCATTCGCCTGCAACTTCCTCTTCCAGCGCGATCTCGATCAGCTTGGCGATGTCACGCCGGCAGAGCGTCAGGCGCTCCCTCAGGCGCTTCCATTCGAGCCTATCGGCCATCACCTGAGCCGCCTGCGCTTCGATCTCGCCGGCGCGGGCAAGAAGCGGCGCCAGGCTGAAGCCGAAGGCCTCGCCAAGCCCGCCCTCACCGTTGCGGCGGGCAAACCGTTTGCCGTTCGGGCTATCGCGCCGGATAATCAGGCCGGCTTCTACCAGCATCGCCAGGTTCCGTCGCAGCGTCGTGCCGGCCATGCCATGCGTGCGCAACGAGAGCTGCTCATTCGAAGGAAAAACGACGAAGCCGTTGGCCTCGGCAATCTCGTTCTTCGGATAGAAGGTCAACAACGCGTTAAGAACGGCAAGCGCACGATCGGATACGCCAATCATGTCCTTTGCCTCGCAGAGCGAGCGAAAGATCTTCCACTTGTCGACCGATGCATCCGGGTCGACCTTGCTGGCGCTTTCCTGGCTTGCCAGCATGCCAAGCGTCATCGATCGCCGCCCAAAGGGCGTCGATACATATTGAGGCTCCATGTCCCTCACCTTTTTTCAAGGCAAAAGAAATCTTACCACCCAAAAGGATGCCGAAGATGCTTGACAGTGATTCGAGGAAGTGCGATTCTCAGATTGTCCAGATATGAGAAAGGCTTCCGCGACGGCAACGTTCGGAGGCTTTTTTCTTTTGCGGCCTACTCTCCTGCTTGCAACTTGCCGGCCCGATAGGCTTCGTAAAGCTCATCGAGACGGCGTGAAATGTAAGCGCCGAAATCCGGCGCATCGCCTGTTTTCAACGCGATCGTGAAAGAATTGCCGGCGCTTCTGATTCGGCCGGCAATCTTGCCGCCGCTCTTCGGCTTCCAGTCATATTCCGTGGGCTCCGGCTTGGCCTCTTTCCGGGCGAGCTCGGCAACCAAAAGCTCGAAACGGCGGTCGCTCTCTTCCGCCATGAACGGTTCCGAGGCGATAAGCTTCGCAAGCCGCGCCGCCGTCATCCCGTTCCAGTCCTGGGCCAGCGCCATCCACTTACGCCGTCCAATGCCGGGGGCAGCTCCCACGGAGCGGACGATCTCGGCCGGGATGGCTTTTGCGACCGACAGCAGCTTCGACAGCTCCGTCTTGTCTGTTGACAGCGCCTTCATGATAACAGGACGCTCAAACCCTTTGAGCTCGAGATTAAAGGCGAAGACGGCGCGTTCGATATAGGAAAGGTTCCGGCGCGCCGAGTTCTCGATACCCTGCGCGATGACGACATCGGTATCGTCGAGCTGACGGACGATCGCCTGCACTTTGCGTCCGAGCAGCCTGACGGCCTGCAGGCGGCGATGGCCGTAGGCGATCTGGTAGCGGGCTTCGTCATCAGGATGGCGACGAACCAGAACCGGCACTTCCTGGCCGTTCTCGGCAATCGACTGCACCAGCTCGTCTTCCATATCGAGCGGCTGGTCGGCAAGCCGGTCGCGCACGAAGGAGGAATCGATCAGATCGGGATCGAGCTCGACGATACGTTCGCCGGAGAGCAAGGCCTCCTGCATCGCCCTGCTCTCTTCCTCCATGCGCCCGAGGGTCAGCGCCATCGTCCGGACCGGCCCAGCCGATCCGCGCGAAGAAGACTCTTCGTAGTTGGCCGCGGCCAACTCCTGCGCGGTATCGTCGAAAAGACCTTTGAGGCGATCGCGTCTGCTCATGTCCTGCCCCAGGCTTTGTGAATGCCGGCAAGAACCTCGCTGTTGGCGGCATTGACCGATTCCAACGCCCGATCGTAAGTCGAGCGGCGCACCTGCCCCTTCTCGATTTCGAAGAGCGTCTGCTTGGTCAGGCCGGCATCGGCAATCGCCGTCGACTTGAGAATGGTTGCCGTCAACACGTCATTGCCGAACAGGCTGCGCAACAGCGCAACGATCTGCGACTGCGGTGCATCGAAAGGTTCGTGGCGGGTGACGACATATTTGATGAAGTCGTGCTGCAGATCGCCGCCGGCCTTGCGAACGACGGAGAGCAGATCCGAGGTCATCAGCAGGAACTGCGACATGGACGCAACGTCGACCATCTGCGGATGGATGGTGATGAGCAGCGATGTGGCGGCGCAGACGGCTCCGAGGGTAAGATAGCCGAGCTGTGGCGGGCAATCGATCACCACCACATCGTAATCCGCTTCGACCTCGGCAATCGCCACGCCGACCCGGCGGAAGAACAGCTCGGCCGGCTTTTGGCGATCGTTGAGCGCCCGCGGTGTCTCGTGCTCGAACTCCATCAGCTCGAGATTGCCCGGCACCAGATCGAGCCCGTCGAAATAGGTCTTGCGGACAATCTCCTTCAGCGGCTTGCGGGCCGCATCGTAGCGAATTGCTCCATAGAGCGTATCGCCGTCGGAGAGATCGAATTCGGGCTGCACGCCCAGCATGGAGGAGAGTGAGGCCTGCGGATCGAGATCGATGGCAAGCACCCGGTAACCCGCCAGCGCCAGATACTGCGCCAGATAGAGTGTCGTCGTCGTCTTGGCCGAACCGCCCTTGAAATTGGTCACGGCGACCGTCTGCAGCTTCTCGCCGGGACGCCGCCAGGGAAGATAGTTTAGCGCATCCTTCGGCTTCAGCTTCGCCATATAATGGCGCAATTCATTGATCTGGCCCAGCGTATAGGAGCGCCTGCCATTCGGCGAAAGTTCCGGCTGCGGTCCCTTGCCATCCAGCGAGAGCTGCCGAAGATAGCCGTCGGAAACGCCGATCATCTGAGCGGCCTCGCCGGAGGAGAATGTACGCAGCGTCTTCTGCGAAAGCGGAGGAAACAGCTTGTCACGCAACAGCTTCAACTGCCGCGATAGCTGGTTCGCGTGTCGCTCGATCCGCACATCTGTCGTCGATACGCTAATGTTGTCCAAAACACCCAATCCTTTTCGATGCGCTTTTCTGTCAACTTAGCGTCAAAAAGCGTATCGAAAATGACACGATTCGGGATTTGCGGCAACAATAGGGGCCAGGGCCTCATCGTCGACCCAGTTGGCCGCGGCCAACTCCCTGCCCTGCCCTTGCGGTGGGCCGGCTTTTTCGGCAAGACCGCCAGGAATCATGGGAGTTATCGGCGTGAAGCACATCCATATCATCGGCATCGGCACGGGCAACCCGGAGCACGTCACTATACAGGCAATCAATGCGATGAACGCCGCCGACGTGATCTTTCTGCCGCTCAAGGGCGCGGCCAAGGAAGAGCTTGCCGAGGTCCGCCGCGAGATCTGCGAGCGATATGTTACACGGCCGGTCCGGATTTCAGAATTCGCGGTGCCACAGCGACAGACGGCCCCCAAAAGCTACGCGCAAAGCGTTGACAGCTGGCATGGCGAGATCGCCCATATCTATGCAGAGCTGATCGCCGGCCTGCCCGAGAATGGCAACGGCGCCTTTCTGGTCTGGGGCGATCCCAGTCTCTACGACAGCACGATCCGCATCATCGAACGGGTGCGGCAGCAAGCCGACCTGGATATCGATTACAGTGTCGTTCCCGGCATCACCAGCATCCAGGCCCTGGCGGCCAGCCACAAAATCCCGATCAATCTCGTTGGCAAGCCGATCGAAATTACCACCGGGCGTCGGTTGGCGCGGAAGGGGCTTCAGGCGCCCGCGACGGTCGTCATGCTCGACGGCGAACAGGCCTTTGCCAAGATCGACGACCCCGGTGCGGAGATCTTCTGGGGCGCCTATCTCGGTACCGAGGACGAGATCGTCCGATCAGGGCGGCTCGGCGATGTCGCGGCCGATATCCTGACACTCAGGAGCGAGGCCCGGCAACGGCATGGCTGGATCATGGACATTTATCTCCTGCGCAAGGGACGGGATTTCGAGGAATAGCCGGCCGACCGTTTCCATCATGTTTTGCCGCTTCTGCCGCGATCATGTAAGACACGGACAGAGGATCAAGAATGACCGCCAAGGCGATCGACAAAAGAGACGCGACGGACGGCCGTGATCGCGCGGCGGCGAAGAAGCGCACGCGCGGCGCCTGCCCCGCCCTTGCCGCGCCGATGCCGACCGGTGACGGCCTGCTCGTGCGGCTGCGCCCGGCAGGCGGCGCGTTGACGCTCTCGCAATTCTCCGCCCTTGCTCGCTCAGCAGCGGCGCATGGAAATGGTATTCTCGAGATCACCGCGCGCGGCAATCTGCAGATCCGCGGACTGCGGGCCGAGACGGTCGCACAGTTCGCTTCCGATATCGATGCCGCCGGGATCGCCATGCCGGACGGGCCGGCGATCGAGATCTCGCCGCTGCATGGCATCGACCCGGAAGAGGTGAGCGATCCGGCCGCAATGGAAATGGCCCTGCGCGGCAAGCTTCAGGAACTGCTCGCCTCTCCGCGGTTTGCGCCGAAATTGTCGATCGTCATCGACGGCGGTGGAACCTTCGGCTTGTCGGCGCTTTCGGCCGATATTCGTGTCGTCGCACTGTCCCAAGCGCATTGGCTTGTCGCCATCAACGGCAATGATGCGACCGCAACCCCGGTCGCGGCCGGTCCTGCGGAGGCAGCCGTCTCGGCCGTTGGCGAAATCCTGAGCCTGCTGGCAATGCTCGGGCAGGGCAGTCGGGCACGGGATATCGATCCGCTGCTTCTGCAAACACATTTTCCCGCAATGACCGCTATCCGATCCACTCAGTCGTGCTCGGCAAAGATGCCGCTACCGGGCCTGCATAGGCTGGCGGACGGCAAAACCGTACTTGGCGTGCGCCCGGAATTCGGCCAGACGAGAGCGTCCGACCTGACCGCCGTGCTCGATCTCGCCAAAGCCTCTGGCGCAACGTCCATCCGGCTGGCGCCGGGTCGCGGTTTCTTCTTCCTCGGCCTGTCCGCCGAGAGAGTGCCGGCGATCGAGGCCGCGGCGGCCCAATATGGCTTCAGCGCACAACCTGGCGAGAAAGCCGAGCATATCGCCGCTTGCGCCGGCGCCGGTGCCTGCGGCTCAGGCTTCTACGAGACACGAAGGCTGGCCCGCCGCATCCTGGCAGCCGCACCGGACCTGTTCGACGGGTCGCTGACGCTGCATCTCTCCGGCTGTGCCAAAGGCTGCGCGCATGCGCGCCCGGCGCTGACGCTGACCGGGACGGTTGAAGGTTACGATCTCATCCTCAACGGGTTGGCAATGGATCGGCCGGATGAACGGATCGCTGGCGGACGGATCGATTTCGCTATAGAGAGGCTCGCCCGCTCCATCGAAGATAACAGAGGCGCTGGCGAATCGACCGCCGCCTGCCTTACACGGCTTGGCGCAACCGGCGTTTCGAAGGCGCTGCGACAGGAATAGGAATGCCAGACTACGATTATATCCGCAGCGGCGACGCGATCTACGAGCGCTCCTTTGCGATCATCCGCGCCGAGGCCGATCTTTCGCGCTTCACCGAAGATCAGGCCGAGATCGCCGTGCGCATGATCCATGCCTGCGGGCTGGTCGAAGCGGCGGAGCATTTTGTGTTTTCCGCCGATGTCGTCAGCGCCGCGCGCGAGGCGCTGAAAGGTGGGGCACCGATCTTCTGCGACGCGGAAATGGTCGCTCAGGGCATTACCCGGGCACGGCTGCCGGCGATGAACGAGGTGATCTGCACCCTGCGCGATCCCGCCACGCCGGAGCTTGCGGTTAAGACCGGCAATACGCGCTCGGCCGCCGCCATGCATCTGTGGCTCGACCGGCTCGGCGGAAGCATCGTCGCGATCGGCAATGCGCCGACGGCGCTGTTCCACCTGCTCGAACTCTTGCGCGACGGCGCCCCGAAACCCGCTGCTATCCTCGGCATGCCCGTTGGTTTCGTCGGCGCGGCGGAATCGAAGGATGCGCTGGCGGAAAATTCCTATGGCGTCCCCTTTGCCATCGTGCGCGGCCGGCTCGGCGGCAGCGCCATGACGGCGGCCGCCATTAATGCGCTGGCGAGGCCGGGCCTATGACAAAACAAGGCCGCCTGATCGGCGTCGGCACGGGTCCCGGCGACCCGGAGCTCCTGACCCTTAAAGCCGTCCGCGCCATCGAAGATGCCGACGTCATCGCCTATTTCGCCAAAGAGGGCAGGGGCGGCAACGGCAAGGCGATCGTCGAACCGCTGCTGAGATCCGGCGTGACGCTGATGCCGCTCTATTATCCGGTCACCACCGAGATCGACAAGAACGACGAGCGTTACAGGAGCCTGATCACCCAGTTCTATGATCGGTCCGCCGAGGCGATTGCCGGCCATCTCGATGCCGGGCGGACCGTCGCCGTGCTCAGCGAGGGCGATCCGCTGTTCTACGGCTCCTACATGCACCTGCATGTCAGACTTTCCCAGCGCTACCCGACGGAAGTGATCCCCGGAATCAGCGCCATGTCGGGCTGCTGGTCCTTGGCCGGCATGCCGATCGTCCAGGGGGATGACGTGCTTTCCGTACTGCCCGGTACGATGGCCGAGGCCGAGCTGACGCGTCGCCTGGCCGATACGCAAGCCGCCGTCATCATGAAGGTCGGCCGCAATCTGCCGAAAATCCGCCGGGCGCTGGAAACTGCCGGACGACTCGGCGAAGCCGTCTATGTCGAACGCGGCACCATGGCGAATGCGGCCATGGCAAAGCTTGCCGACAGGGCCGACGGCGATGCGCCGTATTTTTCGCTCGTCCTGGTGCCGGGCTGGGAGGGCAGCCGATGAGCGGCGCGCTTTTCGTGATCGGCACCGGCCCCGGCAATCCCGAACAGATGACGCCGGAAGCGTTGGCCGCCGTCGACGCAGCGACGGATTTCTTCGGTTATGGACCCTATCTCGACAGGCTGCAGCTCCGCGACGATCAGCTGCGCCATGCCTCGGACAATCGCGAAGAGCTCGATAGGGCAGGGGCGGCACTTTCGATGGCAGCGCGGGGCGCCAAGGTCTGCGTCGTCTCCGGCGGCGACCCCGGTGTCTTCGCCATGGCTGCCGCCGTCTGCGAGGCGATCGAGAACGGGCCGGCAGCTTGGCGCGCGGTCGATCTCACCATCCTGCCCGGCATCACCGCGATGCTGGCGGTGGCCGCGAGAGCCGGGGCACCGCTTGGCCACGATTTCTGCGCCATCTCGCTGTCCGACAATCTAAAGCCTTGGAACATAATAGAAAACCGTCTCGAATTGGCGGCCAGGGCCGGCTTCGTCATCGCCCTTTATAATCCGATTAGCCGGGCACGGCCCTGGCAGCTCGGCGAGGCCTTCAAGCTGTTGCGCGACCATCTGCCCGCAACGACACCGGTCATTTTCGGGCGCGCGGCCGGGCGGCCGGACGAACGTATCGCGGTACAGCCGCTGTCGCAGGCGGATGCCTCGATGGCCGATATGGCGACCTGCATCATCATCGGCTCGGCCGAAACGCGGATCGTCACGCGGCCCGCCAGGCCGGACCTCGTCTACACCCCGCGTTTCATGGCGGAGGGGAAGAGGTGAGCGACCGCCGCCAGCACCGCCTCGACAGTTTCGACCGTCTTGACCATGGACGCCTGCGCACGCGTGACCATCATCACCTCGATGCCGAGCAGGCGGGCTGCCTCGATCTTCGCATAGGTGGCGCCGCCACCGCTGTTCTTGGCGATGATGACATCGATATGATGCCGACTCAGCAGGGCCAATTCGCCTTCCAGCGTGAACGGACCACGATCGAGGATATAATCGACATTTGCGAGCGCAAGCGGCGGCTCGACGGGATCGACGCTGCGAACGAGATAGTGATGCTGTGCTGCTGCTTCGGCATAATGCGCACCCTGCCGGCCCGTTGCCAGGAAGACTTGGCGGGGGGAGGGGCCAAGCGCCTCAATGGCCGCCGGAATGCTCCGCACGTCCCGCCAATGATCGCCCGGCAGGCGCTGCCATTCGGGACGACGCAGAGCGATCGCGGCCATGCCAGTGGCCTCGGCAGCACGGGCGGCATTGACAGAGATGCGCTCGGCGAAGGGATGCGTGGCGTTGATCAGCAGATCATATCCGCCCCCCTTCAGGAAATCGGCCAGCGCCGCAGCGCCGCCGAAACCACCGATTCGAACCGGAACCGGCTGCGCAGCCGGTTTTTCCGTACGCCCGGCCAGCGACAGAAGAATATCGCAATCGTCACGCGCCGCGAGCGCTTCGGCCAGCAGGCGCGCCTCGCTCGTGCCGCCAAGGATCAGAATGCGAGGTCGTCCCATGTCTGATCTCTCTCCTTTCGGCAATCAGCCCTGGCTGACTATTATCGGCATCGGTGAAGATGGTCCAGAAGGGCTGGGCGCGGAGGCGAAAAGGCTGATCGCCAGCGCACCGGCCGTCTTTGGCGGCGCACGGCATCATGCGCTTGCCGCGTCGCTGATCAAGGGCGAAAGGTTTTCCTGGCAGAGCCCGTTCGAGCGCTCGGTCGACGCGATCATTCAAAGACGCGGCACGCCTGTCGTCGTGCTCGCCTCCGGCGATCCGTTTCTCTATGGCGTCGGCGCAACGCTTTCCCGCCACGTGGCGGCGGACGAGATGCGCACCATCTCGGCGCCTTCGGCCTTCAGCCTTGCCGCCTCGCGGCTCGGCTGGCCACTGCAGGACGTCGCGACGATTTCGCTGCATGGCCGGCCGATCGACCTGATCCGGCCGCATCTGCACCCTGGACGGCGCATCATCGCGCTGACGTCGGACGAGAAGGGGCCTCGCGAGCTGGCAAACCTGCTTACCGCCAACGGTTTCGGTCAGTCACAGCTTACCGTTCTGGAGGCGCTGGGCGGCTCGCGGGAACGGCACAGAAGGGCGATCGCCGCGGATTTCGATCTTGCGGACATCGATCCCCTCAATGTCTGCGCCCTCCATGTCTGGGCAGGGGAGGGGGCGCGCATTCTGCCTTTCGTCGCCGGGCTCGAGGACGAACTGTTCGAGCATGACGGACAGATCAGCAAACGCGAAATCCGGGCGATGACGGTGTCGGCGCTCGCGCCGCGGCACGGCGAACTGCTCTGGGATATCGGCGCGGGTTCGGGATCGATCGGAATCGAATGGATGCTTGCCGACCCGTCGCTGAAGACGATTGCCGTCGAGCAATCGCCGGAACGGACGGCGCGGATCGTCCGCAACGCATCTGCCTTGGGCGTGCCGCGTCTCGCAGTCGTCGAAGGCGCAGCACCCGGCGCGCTTGTGGGCCTGCCGGAACCGGATGCGATCTTCCTCGGCGGCGGCGGCAGCGAGGCTGGCGTCATCGATGCCGCGATTGCGGCGCTGAAGCGGGGAGGGCGGCTGGTCGCCAATGCCGTAACGCTGGAAATGGAGGCCGTGCTGCTCTGCGAACATGCAAAGCGCGGCGGCTCGCTGACGCGCATCGAAATAGCGCGTGCAGGCGCGTTAGGCGGCATGAGCGGCTGGCGGCCGGCCATGCCGGTGACGCAGTGGCGCTGGACGAAAGGATGACGGAATGACGGTGCATTTCATCGGCGCGGGGCCAGGGGCTGCGGATCTGATCACTGTGCGTGGCCGCGATCTCCTCGCCCAGTGCCCGGTGTGTCTCTATGCCGGTTCGATCGTCTCTCCCGACTTGCTGCAATATTGCCCACCGGGCGCGCGTATCGTCGATACCGCCCCGCTGTCGCTTGACGAGATCGAGGCGGAATATCTCGCCGCCGCGGCTGCCGGGGAGGATGTCGCAAGGCTGCATTCCGGCGATCTCTCGGTCTGGAGCGCGGTGGCCGAGCAGGTGCGCCGGCTACAAAAACACGGCATCTCATATACGATGACGCCGGGTGTTCCGGCCTTTGCCGCCGCTGCCTCCGTGCTCGGCCGCGAACTGACGATCCCGGCCGTGGCCCAGAGCCTGGTGCTCACCCGCGTTTCCGGCCGCGCTTCGCCGATGCCGAATGACGAGACGCTGGCGAAATTCGGCGCCACCGGCGCCACGCTGGCGATCCATCTGGCAATCCATGCGCTGAAGCAGGTGGTGGCGGAATTGACGCCGCTCTACGGCGCCGAGTGCCCGGCCGCGATCGTCGTCAAGGCCTCCTGGCCGGACGAGCGCGTGCTGCGCGGCACACTCTGCGATATCGAGGCAAAGGTTGCGGCCGAACCGATCGAACGCACGGCGATCATCTTCGTCGGCCCATCGCTTGCCGCAGAGGATTTTCGCGAGAGCTCGCTCTACGACCCCGCCTATCAGCGCCGGTTCAGGGGCCGCGAGTAGAGTGATACAGTCGGCCACTCGCCAGCGGCCGACCTTATCGACAATCGCGGCTGCGCCGCAGGTGTTTGCAGTCTCAAACTCGTGCGGTGAGATGATCCATGCTGGTGCGTAGCGCTACAGCCGGGTCCTTGACGGCATGAACTTCGGCTGCGAAGGGCTCGAAGGAGAACGGCCCCTTGTAGCCCGCCTGCAGCAGCGCCTTGATCTGCCCGGTATTGTCGAGCCGGTCGTCGCCGTCGACGAGGACACGGTGGGAATCGCGCATATCGGCAACCGACACAGAGGCGTCGCTGACGCCGGAAATGTGGACGAGCCCGGCAAGCTCCGGGAAGGTCGCCGCTTCGCCGGCAAGGTGATGGTGGAAGGTGTCGTGAACGAGCTTGAAGGTCGATTGCGCGCCGAGTTCCTTGATCCCCTCGGCCGCCTCGGTCTTCGAGCGCAGCGAGCAAATCTCAAAACCGAGGGGCTCGACGAGGCCGATGATGCCCGCTTCATCGAGCATCGGCTTCAACGCCGTCAGGGACTGACGCAGATTGGCCTGCCGTTCGCCATCGGCGCAGCCGGTGCCGTCGTTCTTCGGAACGAGGACGAGCGCCTTGGCGCCGCAGGCGCTGGCATAGTCGATCAGTTCCTGCGCTTCGGCAGCCCGGATTGCATTCCATTCGTTGAAGCGCTGCAGCGCATTGATCGAGATGATCGTCAGTCCGTGGCTCTCGGCGGCTTGCTTGATCGCCTCGGGTTTGGTGCCGTCGAGAATAGCGTTGCCGGAAAGGTCGTTGCGGATCTCGACCTCTCCGATGCCGAGCGACTTTGCCAGCGCGAAGAAATCATCGATGGCAAGCGACGGCGCGGCCATATGGTTGAGCGCAAAGCGGATGGAAGTCATGACGGAATATATCCTCCTCGTCTCCGCATCGCGGCGGAGCAATCCTGTGAATGGGCGAGCGAATCTCTATCGGAATTCGTGTGGCAATCCATCCGCCATCGCCTGCTCCCGCTTTCATTGCTGAAAGAATTTCGAGAGCAATGATGGAATTCCATCACTCCTTAGATGTTCTCTGAAATGTAGATGTCGAATGGCAGGAAGGACTGGCCGGGAATGGCGGCCTCGCCGCGCTCGATGGCGCCGAGCATCAGCGACACCAGCTCCTTGCAAAGGGCGGGCAGGGGGGTTGCGATCACCATTGTGACGATATCGTCGGCGAGACCGGCCTTGCTGTCCGGCGTCAGTTCGTTGACCACCAGCGCGACCCTGCCGCCGACGCCCTCTTCGCGGAATGCCGAGATCGCCCCCTCCATGCCGCCGCCGCAGATATAGAGGCCGACGAGATCGGAATGCTTCTGCAGCAGCGTCAGCGTCGCCTCGTGGGTGATTTCGGCGGTTTCGAGATTGATCAGCGTGTCGACGACATCGAATTCAGGCGCGTTCTCGCGAAAATAGGAACGGAAGCCGATCTCCCTGAGTTCATGGCCGTGAAAGCGGTGACTGCCAACGAAACAGGCAACCTTGCCGGGTTTGTGCGCCGTGCGGGCGATCGTCCAAGCGGCGGTCCGCCCGACCTTGCGGTTGTTGACGCCGACATAGGCGTCGCGCACGCCCGTGGCGAGATCGGAGAGCACCGAGAACACCGGGATGCCCCGCTCCTTCAACTCCTCGACCGCCGTCGTCACCGCGGGATAATCCGGCCCGACGACGGCAACCGCCTGGTTCCGGGCGGCAAAGCCTTTGATCTTCTCGACGATGGCGGCTGGGGTCGCCGCTGCGGGATAATCGATCTGGATCTGCAGGCGGGCGGTGGTCACGTTGCGCGCCGCCGTCTCGATTTCGCGAGCGAAGGCCTGATAGAAGGGCTGCATCGGCTTCTGCAGCAGGAAGGCCAGTCTGTATTGCGGAAGATCCTCGAAGACACGCTGCCGGATGAGGCCGACGGCATGGTAGCCGATCGCCTCGGCCGCGTCATAAACGCGCCGCGCCGTTTCCTCCCGCACGCGGTGGCGGCCGTTGAGAACCCGGTCGACGGTGGCAACACTGACGCCCGAGGCGCGGGCGAGATCGGAGATGGTGGGACGGCGCATAGACGTTCCTGATAGATTCAATCACGGATGCAAGCCATTTGTGATGGCTTTTGATAGATAGTATCAAGCCTGCATTGAGGGCTCGCCAAAGTCAACCTATTCTGATCGGCAAGGGCAACGGGAGGCAGATAATGGCGACCCAGACAAAGAAACGCGACTACGACCTTCTCGGCGAAAGCGGCCGCGCCGCCGTCGAGGTGGGGCTGGCGGCAGCGCAATGGTACCACACCGATATTCCGCGCAAGGAGATGAAGGCGCTGATGCAGCGCTCCGATGCGCCGGCGATCCGTGACACGGTCATCTGGCTCGGCAGCATGGCGGTTCTTGCCGGGCTCGGCATCTATTTCTGGGGTTCGTGGATCGCCGCGCCCTTCTTCCTCGCCTATGGCGTGCTTTACGGCTCGGCATCCGACAGCCGCTGGCACGAATGCGGTCACGGCACCGCTTTCAAGACGCGCTGGATGAACGACGTCGTCTACCAGATCGCCTGCTTCATGATCATGCGCAATCCGGTGACTTGGCGCTGGAGCCATGCGCGCCATCACACCGATACCGTCATCGTCGGCCGCGATCCGGAAATCGCGGTCATGCGGCCGCCGGACCTCCTCCGGCTGGTTCTCAATTTCTTCGGCATCCTCGACGTCTGGCACGCGATGATCGACATGCTGCGCAACGCATTCGGTGTCGTCAGCGCGGCCGAGAAAAGCTTCATTCCCGAAATGGAACAGCCTAAAGCGATCCGCATCGCCCGCATCTGGCTGGCGACCTATCTTGCGACCGTCGCCGTCGCGGTCGCCACGGGCTCCATCCTGCCGCTGATGCTGATCGGCCTGCCGCGTCTCTACGGCGCCTGGCACCATGTGCTGACCGGGCTCCTGCAGCATGGCGGGCTTGCCGACAACGTCATCGATCACCGGCTGAACAGCCGTACCGTCTATATGAACCCCATCAGCCGTTTCATCTACTGGAACATGAATTACCACGTCGAACATCACATGTTCCCGATGGTGCCCTACCACGCGCTGCCGAAGCTGCACGCGATGATCAAGCACGACCTGCCGGCGCCGAACCCGTCGATCCTCTCCGGCTATCGCGAGATGATCCCGGCCTTCCTGCGCCAGCTGCGCAACGAGGATTATTTTCTGAGGCGGGAACTGCCCGCCACCGCGCGGCCCTATCGCGAGGAATTCCACAACGAACTGGCGCCGGCCGCGCAATAATCGAAAATCGAGGAGGACAAAGATGAGCGGAAACTGGATCGAAGTCTGCGGCAAGGACGAGATCGATGAGGAGGATGTCATCCGCTTCGATCATGGCGGGCGCACCTTTGCGGTCTACCGTAGCCCCGACGACGAGTTCTTCGCGACCGACGGGCTCTGCACACATGAACATATCCATCTCGCCGACGGGCTCGTCATGGATGAGATCATCGAATGTCCGAAACATAACGGCCGCTTCAACTACAAGACCGGCGAAGCGAAGGGCGCCCCGGTCTGCGTCAATCTGAAGACCTATCCGGTCAAGGTCGAAGGCGACACCGTCTTCATAGCTGTGTAAGGAGGCGGACGTGGCTCATTTCGTCATCCTGGGTGCGGGCGAATGCGGTGCCCGCGCCGCTTTCGCCTTGCGGGAAAAGGGATTTGACGGCGAAATAACGCTTGTCGGAGCCGAACCCCTGCACCCCTATGAGCGGCCGCCGCTTTCGAAAGCGGGTTCCGATGCGAGCGATCCGAAATTCATCGTTGCGGCGGAAAAATACGCCGAAAACCGCATCCGGCTCCTGACCGGCCTGGAAGCTACGGATTTCGATCCGGCCTCCAGGACCGTTACGCTTTCGAATGGCACGGCGCTTCTCTACGACAAGCTGCTGCTGGCGACGGGCGCAGCCGCGCGGTCGTTCCCCGGCGCTCCGGAGGACAGTCCGCATATCCGCGCGCTTCGGACCCATGACGATGCGGCAGCGTTGCGCGAGGCCATGAAACCAGGACGGCATATTGCCATCATCGGCGGCGGCTTCATCGGCCTCGAGCTTGCGGCGACGGCGCGCCTCCTCGGCGCGAAAGTCACCGTCATCGAAGGGCTGGAACGGGTGCTGAAGCGCGGCGTGCCGGAGGCGATCGCTCATCTGCTCACCGAGCGCCACCGCGCCGAAGGCGTCGATATCCGCTGTGGCGTCTCCATCGAGGCGCTGACGGCGGAAGGCGGGAGAGCCCGCATCCGATTGTCGAGCGGCGAGGTGATCGAAGCCGATCTTGCTCTCGTCGGCATCGGCGCGCGGCCGAATGTCGAGATCGCGCAAAGGGCGGGGCTGACGATCGAAAACGGCATTGCCGTCGACACCTACCTCCGGACTTCGGCGCCTGACGTCTTTGCGGCCGGCGACTGCTGCTCCTTCCCGCTGCCGATCTATGGCGACCGGCGGGTGCGGCTCGAATCCTGGCGTAGTGCCCAGGAGCAGGGCACATTGGCCGCGGCCAACATGCTCGGCCTCGACGAGGCCGTTTCATCAGTGCCGTGGTTCTGGTCGGATCAATACGACATGACGCTGCAAATTGCTGGCCTTGCCGAAGGGGCGGCCACGCATTACCGCCGCGACCTTGGCGCCGGCGCTTTCATTCTTTTTCATCTCGACGCCGACGGACGGCTGATCGCCGCCAGCGGCATCGGCCCGGGCAATGCGGTGGCGCGCGACATCAGGCTTGCGGAAATGCTGATCGCCGCACGCGCCCACCCCGCCCCGTCGGCGCTGACAGCCGTCGACGTCAAGCTGAAATCCCTTCTGGCCGCCTGAGCCGTCCGACATTTTCAAAGGAATTGATGATGAAAAAACATAAGCGTGCAACCGTCGCCGATCTGCTTTCGGAAAAAGGCAAGCGCCAGCTGACCATGCTGCGCGTCACCTCGCTGGAAGAGGCGGAAGCTGCCGAAAAGGCGGGAATCGACATCGTCTCGGTGCCGCCGTCGCTGCTTGGTCCGGTCTTTCGCGAGATCGCCCCGACGCCCTTTGCCATTCCGGGGCTCGAATATGGCGACCATGTTTCGGCCGAAGATTATCTGCGCGCCGCCTTTGCGGCGCTGAAGGCCGGCGGCGACGCGGTCTATTGCGCCGCCAGCCTGCAGATTGTCCGGCGCCTGCGCGAGGAGGGCATTCCCGTCTGCGGCCATCTCGGGCTGATCCCGTCGAAGGCGACCTGGACGGGCGGCTTCCGCGCCGTCGGCAAGACAGCGGCGAGTGCGGCCGAAATCTGGCGGCAGACCAAGGCGCTGGAAGAGGCCGGCGCCTTCGCTGCCGAGATCGAAGTCGTACCGGGCGACGTCGCTGCCGCCATCAGCAGCAATACTTCGATGCTGATGATCTCGATGGGGGCGGGGAGCGGCTGCGACGCCCAATATCTCTTCGCCGACGACGTGCTCGGCGCCAACCGCGACCACTATCCCCGCCATGCCAAGGTCTACCGCAACTTCGCCGCCGAACACGACCGGCTGCAGCGCGAACGCATCGCCGCCTTCACCGAATTCGCCGATGATGTCCGAACCGGCGCCTACCCGGAAAAGCGCCATCTCGTCGGGATCGAGGAAAGCGAATTGAAGGCTTTCCTGGATCGGCTGGTGAGCGAGACGGGGAATAGCTGAGCGTTTGTTCTTGCCTTCGCTTGTGCTCAGCGCATTCGCTCCTATCGTCGCTCGCCCCTCATCTGCCTGCCGGCATCTTCTCCCCGCTGAGGAGACGGGGGGTTGTGGCGCCGTCTCGCGCCTCTTGATACCTTTGCTGTAGGAATGGCCACCGTGCGGCTTGCTCCCCTTCTCCCCCAGCGGGCAGAAAATGCCAGCCATGGGGGTGAGGAGCGCCCGCGACGAACGCCTTGAGCGCAAGCGAAAGGCATCTTTCGCCCAGCATCGTCTCGAAGATGTGGGCCGCACCCCGAACTCATCGGCACGCCATTGGCTTCCACTCCCGCCTGTGTCAGGAATGACCCATTCGGAACGGAGTATTCGGCCCCCCTGTGACGATCGGCTTTGCGCATGCGGAATTGATTGCGGTGCTCGTCGCGGTGACGGGGGACGAGCCGCGCGTGATGACCATCCGTTCCGGCGGCGCGCTGCCGTCGGGTCCCTTCGAAATGGGCCATCGCACCCTGCAATCAGGCCTGCGCGAGTGGATCCAGGAACAGACGGAGCACCCGGTCGGCTATCTCGAGCAGCTCTATACCTTCGCCGACCGCGACCGGAACAACGACATCCCGGGCGGCCGGACGATTTCGATCAGCTATCTCGGCCTTGTCAACGAGGAGGCGGGCGCCGGCCGGCCGGGATGGCATGGCTGGTACGACTATTTTCCCTGGGAAGACCATCGGCAGGGCCGCCCAGCCGTGCTCGGCGAGATCATGACGCGCCTGAAGAGCTGGGCGGATGCCGATCCGGCCCGGCGTGATCACCGCCATCGCCGCGCCGATTTCACCTTCGGCCTCGATGGCGGCGGCTGGAACGAGGATCTGGCGCTGCAACGCTACGAACTGCTCTATGAAGCCGGGCTCGTGGCCGAAGCCGGATGTGCTGGTGAAGCCAATCTCGGCCGGGCAATGTTTGCCGACCATCGCCGCATTCTCGCCACCGGGATCGCCAGGCTGCGCGCCAAGATCAAATACCGCCCGGTCGTCTTCGAGCTGATGCCGGAGAGCTTTACGCTCCTGCGGCTGCAGCGCACCATCGAGGCGCTCGCCGGACTGACATTGCATAAGCAGAACTTCCGCCGCCTGATCGAACAGCAGGAACTGGTCGAGGAGACCGGCGGCACGGAAAGCGAAACCGGCGGCCGGCCGGCCAAGCTTTTCCGCTTCCGCCACACCGTGCTCGAGGAACGGGCGCTCGCTGGAACGAAATTACCGCTCTCCCGCAATTGACATATACTCAGAACGAGAATATCTCTTTGCCCATGATATGCTCAAATCGAGCATAATTAGGAGCCGGCAATGAATCATCCTGTTTCAGCATCCTCGCTCTATGAGCGCGTCAGCCGCGTCATTCCCAAAGCCGAATGGATGGCGTTCGAAAATGATGTCGACGCGATCCTCGACCTCAAGCGTCGCCGCAACGCCGTCATTCTCGCGCATAATTACCAGACACCGGAGATCTTTCACGGCGTGGCCGATATCGTCGGCGACAGCCTGGCGCTCGCCCGCAAGGCGATCGAGGTCGATGCCGACGTGATCGTGCTCGCCGGCGTGCACTTCATGGCCGAGACGGCCAAGCTGTTGAACCCTGAGAAAACCGTGCTGATCCCGGATCTCGGCGCCGGCTGCTCGCTGGCGGATTCGATCACACCGGAGGATATCGCGCTGTTGCGGCAGGCCCATCCCGGCGTGCCCGTCGTCACCTATGTCAACACCTCGGCCGCGGTGAAGGCCGCCTCCGATATCTGCTGCACCTCGGGCAATGCCAAACAGGTGGTGGAATCGCTCGGCGTGCCGAAGGTGCTGATGATCCCGGACGAATATCTGGCGCGCAACGTCGCCCGCGAGACCGATGTCGAGATCATCGCCTGGCACGGCCATTGCGAGGTGCACGAACTCTTCACCGCCGACGATGTCCGCCAGCTGCGCGAAAACCACCCCGGCGTGACGGTGCTCGCCCATCCGGAATGCCCGCCCGACGTGGTGGCCGAGGCCGATTTCGCCGGCTCCACCGCCGTGATGTCCGATTATGTCGGCAGGCAGAAGCCGGCGCGCGTGGTGCTGCTGACAGAATGCTCGATGAGCGACAACGTCGCCGTGCACCATCCCGACGTCGAGTTCATTCGTCCCTGCAATCTCTGCCCGCATATGAAGCGCATCACCCTCGCCAATATCCGCGCCGCGCTTGAGGAAAACCGCCATGAAGTGACGGTCGATCCGGCAATCGCCGCAGCGGCGCGGCGCGCCGTCGAAAGGATGCTGGCGATATGAGCGCACGTCTCGATCATCTTGCCGGGCGCACCGTCATCGTCGGCAGCGGCCTGGCCGGGCTGATGACCGCACTGACGCTGGCGCCGGAGCCCTCCGTCATTGTCACCCGCGCCGCCCTCGGCACACAGACCTCGAGCGCCTGGGCGCAAGGCGGCATCGCCGCCGCCATCGGCGCCGACGACAGCGCGGCGCTGCATCTTTCCGATACGCTTGCGGCCGGCGACGGGCTCTGCGATCGGACCGTCGCGGCCGGCATCATTGCCGAGGCGCCGGCGGCGATTGCAGCGCTGGAACAGGCCGGCGTGCGCTTCGACCGCAATGCGGCAGGAGAATTCTCGCTCGGACTGGAGGCGGCCCATAATCGCCGCCGCATCGTCCATGCCGAAGGCGACGGCTCGGGTGCGGCAATCATCGCCGCCTTGGTGCGGGCCGTGGCGCGGACGCCCGCCATATCCGTGCTCGAAGGCTTCGAAGCGCGGCGGATTCTGATGGACGGCGGCGAGGTCGCCGGCCTGCTCTGCGCGACCGCGGGTGGAGCCGCCATCCTGCCGACCGGAAAGGTGGTGCTCGCCACCGGCGGCATCGGCGGTCTTTATGATGCGACCACCAATCCGCTCGGCAATTTCGGCCAAGGGATCGCGCTCGCGGCACGGGCAGGTGCCGATCTCGCCGACATGGAATTCGTCCAGTTCCATCCGACGGCGCTCGATTCACGCCGCAGGCCCTTAGCGCTGGTCAGCGAGGCGGTGCGCGGTGAGGGGGCCCTGCTCGTCAACGAACGCGGCGAGCGGTTCATGGCCCGCATCCCGGGCGCCGAGCTTGCGCCGCGCGATGTGGTGGCGCGCGCCATCAGCGCCGAGATCGCCCGCGGCGGCAGAGTCTTCCTCGACGCTCGCGACGCGCTCGGCAGCCGATTTGCCGCACGCTTCCCTGTTATCGCAGCTCTTTGCGGTGAAGCCGGAGTCGATCCGGCGAAAGACCTCATTCCGGTGCGCCCGGCCGTTCACTACCACATGGGCGGGATCGCGACCGATGCCAACGGCCGCAGCTCGGTTCCCGGCCTCTGGGTTGCCGGGGAGGCAGCCTCGACCGGCCTGCACGGCGCAAACCGGCTGGCCAGCAATTCACTGCTGGAGGCGGCGGTGATGGGCATGCGGGCGGCGCGCGACATAGCGGGCATGCCGGCACGCACCAGCAGTCCCTTCCAATCCGAAAGGCTGCCGGTTTCGGCCGACGCATCGCTTATCCGGCCGATCGTCTCGCGCCATCTCGGCGTGCTGCGCAATCGGGGTGCCGTGCAGGACGCGACCGCCGCTCTGCTGCCGCTGGCCGAAAGTGACGGCCCTGCCGCCGATCCGGCCATCGTCGCACTGTTGATCGCCGTCTTTGCCGGCCTGCGGATGGAATCGCGCGGCGCCCATGCCCGCACCGATTTTCCGCTGAAGCTCGCCGATGCGCAACGCCGCCGAATGCGCCTTTCCCAGGCGTTGGAGATCGCCCGCGCAACACCGCCTTATGCCCTTGCCAGGAGTGCCTGAGATGAGCCTCGTTCCCCTTCCACGCCTGATCGTCGAGCCGCTGGTGCGGGCGGCCTTGCTCGAAGATCTCGGCCTCGCCGGCGACATCACCTCGGCATCTGTCATCCCCAAGGACCACCGCTCGACAGTGGTGATGGCCGCCCGTCAGCCCGGGGTGATCGCCGGTCTCGACGCGGCCGAACTCGCTTTCACGCTCGTCGATCCCGAGATCGCCCTGCGACGCCATGTCGAAGATGGCGACGCGGTCAAACCAGGCGACGTGATCGCCACCATCGAAGGTCCGTCGCGCGGCCTGCTCACCGCCGAGCGCACCGCGCTGAATTTCCTCGGCCATCTCTCCGGCATCGCCACCGTGACGGCCGAGATTGCCGCCGCCATCAGCGGCAGCAAAGCTTCTGTCGCCTGCACGCGCAAGACAACGCCGGGGCTGAGGGCGCTGGAAAAATATGCGGTGCGGGCCGGCGGCGGCATGAATCACCGTTTCGCCCTCTATGACGCGGTGCTGATCAAGGACAATCACGTGGCCATCGCCGGCGGCGTTGCCGAGGCGATCCGCCGGGCCCGGGCCGGCGTCGGCCATCTGGTGAAGGTCGAGGTCGAAGTGGACAGGCTCGATCAACTGCATGAAGCCATGGAAACAGGCATCGATGCCGTCCTGCTCGACAACATGACGCCTGATCAGCTGCGTGAGGCCGTCGCCGTCGTCGCCGGCCGGGCGATCACCGAGGCATCCGGCCGGGTGACGCCGGCAACAGCCGCCGCAATTGCGGCATCCGGTGTCGACCTCATTTCCGTCGGCTGGCTGACGCACAGCGCGCCGGTGCTGGATATCGGCCTCGATTTCGTCGAGGCGGCCGCGACGGCGGAAACCCGCGCCAAACGCGTCGCGTCGATGCTATGATCCTCAGCTCTGCTTGCTGAAATTGCCGGCCATCGAACCTCGCCCGGCTGAAATAACGGAAGGCAATTCGTGTCGCCCGGAAAGTGTTGGCAAGCATTTCCTGTCGGAAGACGCGAAAAAATGCAAATATTCGACGAAAAATCCGCTTTTCGATAGCAAAGCCGCTATGCGCGGGCCGCATATAGCTCTAACATAGAGTTGACCGGCGAGTGCGTATGCGCGCTTGGCTTTCAGGGGTGAGAAGCGGGATGCAACGGACATCCGGACAGATGTCGACGAACAGGCTTTGCCTGCTCGGAAGGCCGCGACTGCTGGCAGCGGGGAGGGAACTCCCCTTGCCGGAGAAGTCTTATTTTCTCCTCGCCATGCTCGCCGCCGAGGCCAACCTCGAACTCGACCGCGAAACCGTCAGACGCCAGCTTTGGCAATCGGAACTGCCGGAAAAGCGGGCAGGCAGCCTGCGCCAGCTGCTGTCGCGCATCGAGCAGAGTATTCCCGCCGAGCTTCCGCCGCTGCTTGCCGCGACCCGAACCCATATCGGGCTTGCGGATGGCTGGGAAGTCGACGTTCATTTGCTGAAGCAGAAAGGGCCGCTCGCCGCTGAAGACGGGGATATCCTGAATGGCGAACTGCTCGAAGGCGCCAAATCGCCGACGCAGGGGGCCGAGGACTGGCTGACCTTCGAGCGCCAGCGTATTGACGAATTGCGCGCCGCCCATCTCACCCGGCTGGTCGAGGCTGGCGAAGACAGATCGGAGGAAGAGCAGGTCGCCTTTGCCCGGCGGCTGCTGGAACTCGACCCCGCCAATGAGACGGCCTATCGCGCCCTGATGCGCCTCTATGTCAATATGAATGATCCGGCCGCGGCCCGTCAGGCCTATCTGAAGTGCAAGAGCCAGCTGAAGGACGACTTTGATACCGAGCCGGAGGAATGCACCACCGCGCTTGCCCGCGAACTCGGCCTGGTCCCGGCAGCACAGGCCGCGGCCGAGCGCCCGTCTTCCGCGTTCGGCGGCTTCGCCGATCCGCTCGGCCAGCCGCGAATCATCATCCTCCCGCCTGAGAGTATTTTTACCGATCCGCTGATGGAGCGCGTCGGCCGGGCCCTTCTCGAAGACGTCACCATCGGCCTCAGCCAGCAGCGCGGCTTCAAGGTGATCGCAGCCCATACGAGCCTCGAGATCCTCAGCCGCTCGGTCGATCCGGCGCGCGCCGTCCCCGGCCCCCTCGACCTCAGCTTCGATTATGCGGTCTACGTGACCATCCAGGGCCGCGACGAGGATGTCTACGCGACCTGCCGGCTGACGCGGACGACGACGTCGGAGGTGATCTGGGCGCTGGAACTGCCGCTGGTCATGCAGAAGATCAGCGAATCCTTCGCGCATCTGACACGGCGGATCGTTTCCTCGCTCGCCGACACGATCGAGCGCCACGAACTGGTGATGCCGATCGGCGATGCGCCGCCATCCGCCTACCGTCTCTATCTGGAAGGCAAGCGGCTAATCGCCCAAACCGACCTGCAGCATCTGCGCCAGGCGCGCAAATGGTTCAAATCTTCGCTCAATCGTTACGAGAATTTCTCGGCCGCCCATGCCGGCGTGTCGCGCGCGCTCGGCATGGAATGGCTCATCCGCGGCATGCAGGACACCGACCTGCTCGACGAGGCGAATGGGGCCGCGCGGCTCGCCCAGCAGTCCGACCCAAACAGCGGCCGGGCCTACCGCGAACTCGGCTTCGTGGCGCTGTATCGCCGCCGTTTCGATGAAAGCCTGGAATATTTCCAGCAGGCTCAGGATCTCAATCCCAACGATGCCGACATCCTCGCCGATTATGCCGATGCCCTGTGCCACAACGGTGACTTTGACAAAGCGCTGGACCTGAACAAGGCTGCTTTCAAGCTCAATCCGCTGCCGCCGGATTACTACTACTGGAATCGTGGCGGCATTCACTTCGATCGCGGAGAATACCGACAGACGATCGAGGCGCTTGAGCCGGTGAAGTCCAAGCAGGCGACCGCTCGGCTGCTCGCAGCCGCCCACGCCATGGCGGGCGATATGAAAAAGGCCGGCAGCTACGCCAACGTCGTTCTGGAAAATTTCCCGGATTTCCGCAGCGAGGACATTCGCCATTTCGTCCCCGATCGCGATCCTCGCTACACGGAAACGCTGATTCATGGCCTGCAACTGGCCGGACTTCCATGATTATCCGGCCTTTTAACGAAGCCTGTAACGCTTAAATGACGCAGGCAGTGTTCTTTTCCAATGGTTAACGGCAGCCCGCTGCCTATCCCATTGGAGATGGACAATGAAAACCAGCGTTGAAACCAATGCCGCAATGCCCTTCCAGCCGCGTTTCTCGGCTGCAGCCAAGGCTGCGATGAAGCAGGACGAACTCAATGTCGCTGCGAATGCTCTCGAAAACCTGACACATGCCCTGAAGTTCCGCTAAGGACGAGATGGCATGTCCGCTTTCGCCGACCTTGAGACGCTAGCCGGTGACCTCAAACGATCATCGGCCGGCGTCAGCGACTATCATGACCGTGCGCTCACCCCGGCGCAGACATTGGCCGCCATCAGGCCGCATCTGCGCGAATTCGGTATTACGCGCGTCGGCCTGCTGACCGCCCTCGACGTGCTGAACATCCCCGTCGCCTTTGCGACGAGGCCGAACAGCCATACGCTTTCGGTCTTCCAGGGCAAAGGTATCGACAATGATGCCGCCATGGCATCGGCCGCCATGGAGGCGATCGAGACGCGGATCGCGGAAATTGCGCCAGCCGACCTGACACGGGCGACCGTCGAGAGCATGCGGGCGGAAGGCGCCGCCATGATCGATCTCGACAATGTTGCGCGCTGCGCGCCCGATGACATCGGCGGCGGCCCCATCCCCTGGTGCTCCGGCCTCGACATCCTCTCGGGCAGCAGCGTCTTTGTCCCCTGGTGGCTCGTCGGCCTCGACCATCGCGGCGAGCGGCCGTCGGGCTTCGAGCAGTCGAGCGACGGGCTCGCCTCCGGCAACACGCCGTCCGAAGCGGTCCTGCACGGGCTTTGCGAGCTGGTGGAGCGCGACGCCTGGGCCCTGACCCAGCTGAAATCGCCGCAGCGCCTCAAGGAGAGCCGCATCGACCCCGCCTCGTTCGGCGATGCGGTCATCGATGTCATGACCGACCGGATTTCGCGCGCCGGCATGCGTCTGCTGCTGCTCGACATGACCACGGATATCGGTGTCCCGGCTTTTCTGGCTGTCATCATGCCGGGCAATCTGTCCGACCGCGTCGATGCGCGCTGGGCCCATGTCTGCGGCGGCTGCGGCTGCCACCCCGATCCCGTGCGTGCCGCGCTGCGGGCTATCACCGAGGCGGCGCAGAGCCGGCTGACGGCGATCGCCGGCAGCCGCGACGATTTCTCGCCGCGCATCTATCAGCGGCTCGACAAGAGTGCGGCGATGCAGCAGGTGGTCGAACTCTGGGAGGGCGATAGCCGAATGCGCGCCTTCCAGCCCCGCCATCGCCGACCCGCGACCATCCAGGAGACCATCGGCCATATTGCCGACCGGCTGACGGCGACCGGCATCGAGCAGATCGTCGTCGTGCCGTTTCCGCATTATCAGGCTCTGCCGGTCTCCGTCGTCAGGGTGATCGTGCCGGGCCTGGAGGTCGATATTTCAGGTCAGTACATCCAACTCGGCCTGCGCGCCGTCAACACCATGAGGGTAGCCCAATCATGAAGGTTCTGTTCGTCGGTCCGAGCCTTGGTGGCGGTCTTGCCGCAGCGAGAAACATGTCTCCCTGCATCGATTTCCGGCCGCCTGCCGTCTGCGGCGACATTCTCAAAGCAGTGGAGGACGGGGCCACCGCGATCGGCCTCGTCGACGGCTATTTCGGCGATTTGCCTTCGGTCTGGCACAAGGAAATTCTCTATGCGCTCGAGCGCGATGTCGCCATTGCCGGCGGCGCCAGCATGGGCGCATTGCGGGCCGCCGAATGCGCTCCTTTCGGCATGGTCGGGCTCGGCTCGATCTTCGAAGATTACCAGTCCGGACGGCTGCTCGACGACGAGGCCGTCGCGCTGGTGCATGCGCCGCAGGCGCTCGGCTGGCTGCCGCTTTCGGTGCCCTGGGTCGATTTCGAGCCGACGATCGATGCGCTTCACGCCGGCGGTGAGATTTCGTCGGCCGAGCGCAAGAAACTGCTGCTCTCCGGCCGCTTCCTGCATTTCTCCGAACGCACCTATGCGCGGGTGGTGGACGAGTGCCATTTCCGCAAGGCGCGCCGCGACCATCTGCTCGCGGCCCTGCGCAAGAACCGGGTCGAACGCAAGCGGGACGACGCGCGGCTGGTGCTGGAATGGCTGCGCCGTGACGAATTCGTACCCATCAACCGTGACTGGCACTTTGCCGCGACCTCTCACTGGGAGCTTTTGCACGCCGAAGTCACGCGCAGTGTGACGCCTGTAACGCTTGTATAACGGTAATGGCGAAAAGATGCAGTGGTGATGGAATCTGAGGCCTCCACGGCCAAAGGGGCGGGACAATGTTTGAACAACATAACGAAGGTACAGGCAGTGAATACGCAAGGATCTTCCGGCTGCTGTCGGCAGCCAAGGAGGAGGCTGAAAAGCTTCAGCTGCGTAACCTGATGCACCTGACGAACATGGCGCTGCTGCAGGTCGTCATCGATTGGGACGGCATAGATCCGGACAGGGAGCTAGACGTCAACCTCGAGAAACTGCTCGGCAGCAAGGCCAAGATCGCAATGAAGGACGCCAGCGAGAATCTGATCCTGATCGATCGCCATTGACCTTCATGCAGTCCGTTCGGAACGGGTGAAGGAGATCCGGCCTATTCGGCCGCTTCACCGTCCATTTGCTCGGTGTGGGCGATTGCCTGGACGAGCTTCAGGATCTTCTTGCGAAGCGCTTCGTTCTTGATCGAGAAGAACGCGGCGTTGAGAAGGACGCCCTCGCGCGAAATAACGAATTCCTCGCTGGGAGCGGGGTTGTCGTTGGCCGTATCAGGAGTGGACAGGTCGTCGAAGAACGTCCTGACGTCGACGTTCAGCGCGCCGGCGATTTCAACCAGCATGCTGGCGGAAACGCGGTTGGAGCCTTTTTCGTATTTCTGGATCTGCTGGAATGTCACGCCGACGCGATCGCCCAATTCGGTCTGCGAGACTTTCCGCAGCAGACGCTGTATGCGGATGGTCTTCCCGACATGAACATCCACTGCGTGCGGTTCTTCTTTCATTTTATTTTCCCTCCTGAGGACACGGAGATGAGGTTATTCGCCATATCCGTGTCTGACAACTTTTACCTGAGTTACACAAAGCTAGCAATTACCCGACCGTAGGTGTCCCGAACCGAAACATCACCTCGCTTCATATTAGCAGCAGCAAAAAGCATGCCAAAGTAGTACTTTTGGACGATACGTCGCCTGATTTTGGGATGTGGCGTCACCTACGGGCGAAAGGGCGGGCTTCCCTTGATTCCAACCGACGGCATGTTCCGGGATTACCACGCTCCCGTGTCTGAGAACGCCGCGCAAAGGAGCTGCAATATTTTGAATTAATTATCCTTAAATCGACTGCGATTTGGCAGTTATGCCGTCGCATGCGCAAAGTGTCGATCGAAGCCTGCACTATTGTCGTCAGAGTGCAGATCCGATCCGTGTCGTAGCGGCTTCGACGGTCGACAAGTGCCATGGACCCGGAGGGGCCGGATGCAGCGAGCTTTGGCAAGTTCGAAATATTGTTCGTGCCTAGGTGGAGAACAATCATCAGCACGCGTGCTGGCTTTCGCAGACGGGCCGCTCGAACGCGCCGTCGAACACGATCCGGCCTATGCCCGGGCGCATGGCAACGCCGCAATGTGCCGTCATGGCCTGTCCCTGCGCGCCGGCTTGCAGAAAGCCAACCGTGCCACATCGATACACTATGCCCGCGCGGCCATCCTCCACGGCCACGATGATGCCACCGCCTGGCCCTTGCAGAAGCCGCGTCAGAGTGACCAGAGCCGTTGAGCATTGGCGAAGAGCAGCTTCGAACGTTCCGCCTCGCTGCTGCCGGAGAGCGCCGCATGGGTCGCCGCGACCCAGGTGGAAAGGCCGCCGCCAAGCGTGCAGACCGGCCAGTCGCTGCCCCAGACGACACGGTCCCAGCCGAAACTTGCGATGACATGTTCGATATAGGGCCGCAGCGTCTGCGCCGTCCACGTCTCGGCATCGGCATAGGCGACGACGCCCGAAACCTTGCAGATGACGTTCGGCCGCCGGGCGATCTCCGATATGCCGGCCTTCCACGGCTGAAAGGCATCCGAGCGGATATCGGGCACGCCGCAATGGTCGAGCACGAACTGCACATCCGGCGCAAGATCAATGAGGGCGGCGACGCGCACGGCCTGATGCGGCAATGTGCAGAGGTCGAAGGTCAGGCCGCTGCCGCCGATGCGCCTGATGTTTTCGCGAAACAGCGCGCCTTCCGAGACGTCGTCGGCCACGACATGCAGCACGCGACGAAATCCCTTGACGAAGGGATCGGCCTTCTGCCGCTCGAGATAGGCGGCAAAGCCTTCATCTTCCGGCCGGCAGGAGACGATGGCGCCGGCAATCAGGCTGCCGGGCTTCTGGGCGATGCCGGCGATGTGGTCGGTCTCGGCCTGCATGGCGGCCGGATCGACATCGACTTCCATATGCAGCGCCGTGGTGATGCCGCAGCGGCGCGCCTCGGCTGCATAGGTCTCGTAGAGAAAATCCCGGTCGAGCGCAGGTGCGCCGGAGAGCCAGGGATAGGGCAGCGCCGACCGATCGATGACATGCAGATGGGTGTCGATGAGCACGGGTTCCTCCAAGGCTGGCTTGCGGCAAGCTATCCCTGGTGAATGAATTGTTCAAATAGAAATTCGACAGATCAGACCGCGATGGTGACGTCGGCGCCGGCAAGCTGCGAGAGCTCGGCCGCGGTCTTCTGCACCAGCGTGATCGTCTGGGTGATGTCGGGCGCCGACGGCGCATTGACGAGCGCGATGAACGGGCAGGTGAGGGCGGCAATGCAGCGCCGATCCGGCCCGAGAACCGGCGCCGACAGATTGTAGACGCCGGAGGTCTGGGCGCTCGCCATCATCTCGTAGCCGCGCTCGCGGATCTGATCGAGGCGATCGTAGAATTCGGCCCCGAGTTCGATATCTGCGCGGTTGCGCACATGTTCCGATATCATCATCTCCCGCTCCTCGTTACTGCGGAAGGCGAGCAGCACATGCCCCGAGCCGGTGTCGAAGAGGCTGATATGGGCGCCGATGCGGATCGAGAATCCCCAATAATCCGGCGCCTCCTGCTGGGCGATGACCACGGCGGCGCCGCGATCGAAGACGGCCAGGTGATTGGCCTGACGCGCGCGCTGGGCGAGATCGCGCATCAGCGGCGTGGCGTAGGAGGCGAGCCGGCGCACCGGCGCATGCAGCTGCGCAAGCCCGAACAGCTTCAGCGTCAGCGAATAGCGATCGCCGTCCAGCCGGGTGACGTAGCCGCGACGCACCAGGCGGTCGAGCATGCGATAGAATTCGTTGGGGCTGCGGGCGAGCCGCTTGGCGATTTCCGCCTGGGTAAGGCCGCTGTCGACGCCGGCAAGCAGTTCCAGGATGTCGAGGCCCTTGTCGAGGGCCGGAGCGCGGTAGCGGTCTGACTCGTCGGGCTCCATTCCATCCTCCTGTGAATATTATTCTGCATATACGCAGAACCGCGGCCGGAAAAGCAAAACTTCGCGCTTGACCCTTGGCCAATCGTCTGTTTGTCTATAAACAGACAAATTATCGCTGAAGACAGCTGATCGACGGCAACGACGAAAAGCCGGCATCGTGCCTCGCCTCAGGCGGGCCGCAACGCGCAAAGAGGGAAAATGGCAGGCGCTGACGGACAACCTATTCCATCTCAGCCCGGCCTTCGCCAAGATATGACCGTACGCGCCGCCCCGCGCAGACAATTCCAGAAGAGGCCCGTGACATGACAAACAGACTTTCCGGCAAGACCGTTCTCATCACCGCCGCCGGCCAAGGCATCGGCCGGGCGACGGCGGCAGCCTTTGCCGCGACCGGCGCCAAGGTCCACGCCACCGACATCAACACCGACGCGCTGGCGACGCTGGCTGCCGAAACCGGCGTATCCACCCACAAGCTGAACGTGCTCGACGAAGACGCGGTCAAAGCTCTGGTCACCGAGATTGGGCGCGTCGACGTGCTGTTCAACTGTGCCGGTTTCGTCCATGCGGGCTCGATCCTGGAGATGAAGGATGCCGATTTCGAATTCGCCCTCGACCTCAACGTCAAGGCGATGATCCGCACCATCCGCGCCGTACTGCCCGGCATGCTCGAGCGCAGGGACGGGGCGATCATCAACATGGCCTCCGTCGCCTCCAGCATCAAGGGCGTGCCGAGCCGCTTCGCCTATGGCGTCACCAAGGCCGCCGTGATCGGCCTCACCAAATCTGTCGCCGCCGATTATGTCGCCGAAGGCATTCGCTGCAATGCCATCTGCCCCGGCACGGTGGAAAGCCCGTCGCTGCAGGATCGCATGCGCGCCGGCGGCGATTACGATGCGGCCCGCGCCGCCTTCATCGCCCGCCAGCCGATGGGCCGGCTCGGTTCGCCGGAGGAGATCGCCGATCTTGCCGTCTATCTCGCCGGCGCCACCTACACCTCGGGCCAGGCGATCGCCATCGACGGCGGCTGGACGATCTGACCCAGCGCATGTCGCGCAAAACCGTGCAGCGGTTTGCGATGACGGCATGCGTAAAACAAAGACCTAAAGCGCGAGGAACGAATCGGAAAGATCGTAACGCGCTTCAGCCGATGAGGAGCCGGCAGGATGCCGGCCGATCCGGCTATCGCAATTGGGAGGAAAAACATGACCCGCATCACCGACCTTCGCGTCTTCGATCTCCGTTTTCCCACCTCGCACAGCCTGGATGGGTCCGATGCGATGAATCCCGATCCGGACTACTCGGCCGCCTACGTCATTCTCGATACAGACGCGCCCGGCCTGGCCGGCCACGGCCTGACCTTCACCATCGGCCGCGGCAATGACATTTGCTGCATGGCGATCGAAGCGATGCGCCATCTCGTCGTCGGCGCCGACCTCGCCGAGGTTCTCGCCCATCCCGGCAAATTCTGGCGGCATCTGACGAGCGACAGCCAGCTGCGCTGGATCGGCCCGGAAAAAGGCGCCATTCACCTGGCGACCGGCGCCGTCGTCAACGCCGTTTGGGATCTGCTCGCCAAACAGGCCGGCAAACCCGTCTGGCGGCTCGTCGCCGAGATGTCGCCCGAACAAATCGCCGATATCGTCGACTACCGTTATCTCACTGACGTGCTGACGCGCGACGAGGCGGTCGAGATCCTCGAGCGCGCCGAAGCCGGCAAGGCGGAGCGCATCGCCCTCCTCGAGAAGGAAGGCTATGCCTGCTACACGACCTCGGCCGGCTGGCTGGGCTATGAAGACGAAAAACTGCGCCGGCTCTGCCAGGAGGCGATCGACGCCGGCTTCAACCATATCAAGATGAAGGTCGGCCGCGACCTGCAAGACGATATCCGGCGTCTCCGAATCGCCCGCGAGGTGATCGGTCCCGATCGCTACCTGATGATCGACGCCAACCAGGTCTGGGACGTCGGTCAGGCGATCGACTGGGTCAAGGCGCTTTCATTCGCCAAGCCCTTCTTCATCGAGGAGCCCACAAGCCCCGACGATGTGGCCGGCCACCGCAAGATCCGCCAGGCGATCGGCCCGGTGAAGGTCGCAACCGGCGAGATGTGCCAGAACCGCATCATGTTCAAGCAGTTCATCGCCGAAGGCGCGATCGATATCGTCCAGATCGATTCCTGCCGCATGGGCGGGCTGAACGAGGTTCTCGCCGTGCTGTTGATCGCCGCCAAGTTCGGCCTGCCGGTCTGGCCGCATGCCGGCGGCGTCGGCCTCTGCGAATATGTGCAGCACCTGTCGATGATCGACTATATCGCGGTCTCGGGCACCAAGGACGGCCGTGTCATCGAATATGTCGATCACCTGCACGAACATTTCCTCGATCCCTGCCGGATCGAGAACGCCGCCTACATGCCGCCCACCCTGCCGGGTTTTTCCATCGAAATGAAACCGGCGTCGATCAGCAACTATACATTTCGAGGATAAAGCATGTCGCCCGGAACTGTATGAATCGAATTTAATGCGACGCACTTATCGTGTCGGCCGACGCGGGTTGGAAGCGCTACAGCATCCGCCTGAAAAAGCATGCAGCGCTGCAGCTCATCTTATGCCTCATCCTTTACGGTGCTCGCCGCCATGTGCCTGAGGTCGTCCCACAAGCTTTCAGCGAAACTGCGCAGGACCGTGAGCTCGAAGCTGTCCTCGCCGATGCGGGCGATCTGCGCGGAGATGTGACCGACCATCGTCATCACCGATTTGCCTTCCGCAAAGACGGCGGGATCGAGATCGACGGCGGTGCCCTTCGAAAGCAAAGCCCGCGAAGATCGGCCGGAAACGCCGATGCGGACACGCCCGTGGCTCTGGTCCGTGACGAAGGCTCTTCCCGCAAGCGCCACCGCAAGAGCGTCCAGACGTACAGGCTGAAGCGGCTCGGCGCCGGCGACGAACCATTGGCGGAAACCAGCCTGGCGGATCGAACTTGTGGCAAGGCCTGCTTTCGCCAATTCCGCGGCAAGCGCCGCCGGCTCGATCGCGCCGAGCACATGCAGCAGATGACCTTCCGGCAGGGCTTCCAGCCGGATGTCTGCCTCTGAGATAACGGTATATGTCGCCCCGGCAAGAACCGGTCTGTGCGGGGGAAGATCAGGCATGAAGCTTCTCGTTTTCGGGATCGATGAAGACGGGGTGGCAGAGCACTCCCTCGGTGAATTCGTTGCGCAGCCCGTTCCAGACCGTCACCTTTTCACCGATGCGCTCCGGCCCGCGTCTTACGAGCGCCAGGCCGATCGTATGGCCGAGCGTCGGCGAGAAAGCGCTTGATGTGACGTAACCCTGGTCGTTCTCGAGCGTCGCCGCATGGCCCTCGGCAAGGATGTGCGAGCCGGTGCGGAAGCTGCTTGCCGGATTGAGTGGCTTGACGCCGACGAGGCGCGGCCGTTCGGGATCCTGCAGGCCTTCGCGGGAGAGCATCGCCTTGCCGATGAAATCCGGCTTGGTCGTTGAGACCATGCGGCCGAAGCCGAGATCGCTTGGGGTGACCGTGCCGTTGATCTCGGCGTGGGTGACGTGGCCCTTTTCGATGCGCATGACGCCGAGCGCTTCCGCGCCGTAGGCGCAGATGCCATGTTTTTCGCCCGCCGCCATGATCGCGTCGGCAACACCTTCACCGTATCCGGCCGGGACCGCCAGCTCGTAGGCGAGTTCGCCTGAGAAGGAGATCCGGAAGAGCCGGCCTTCGAGGCGGCCCCCGAACAGCGACACCTTGCGGGCGCTCATGAAGGGGAAAGCCGCATCGGAAAGATCCTCGTCGACGATTTCCGAGAGAATGGTGCGCGATTTCGGCCCGGCAACCGCCATCTGCGCCCACTGGTCGGTCGAGGAGGCGAAGCAGACGTCGAGCTCCGACCAGAGCGTCTGGGCGCAGAATTCGAGATGGGTCAACACGCCGGCGGCGAGCGCCGTCGTCGTCGTCATGAAGAAATGGTCGTCGCTGAAGCAGCTGGTGGTGCCGTCATCATAAATGAAGCCGTCCTCGCGCAGCATGATGCCGTAACGGGCCTTGCCGACGGCGAGCTTGGAGAAACCGTTGCAATAGATGCGATCGAGGAACGTCGCGGCATCGCGGCCGAAGATTTCGATCTTGCCGAGGGTCGAGACGTCGCAGAGGCCGGCATTCTTCCGGATATTCAGGACTTCGCGGTCGACGCTTTCGCGCCACGTCGTTTCGCCGGCGCGCGGGAACCAGGAGGAGCGGTACCAGAGGCCGGTTTCGACGAAGACCGCGCCGTTCTTCTCAGCCCAGCCATGCAGCGGCGATTTGCGCGCCGGCTGAAAATGTTTGCCGCGAGATGCTCCCGTCAAAGCGCCGAAGGAGACCGGAGTATAGAAGGGCCGAAAGGTCGTCGTGCCCACTTCGGCGGGCGAGACGCCGCGCGCCTCGGCAAGGATGCCGATGGCATTGATGTTGGAGAGCTTGCCCTGATCAGTCGCCATGCCCGATGTGGTGTAACGCTTGGTAAGCTCGACATGGCCGTAGCCTTCGCGGACAGCAAGGCTGAGGTCCTTGAGATGCACGTCGTTCTGGAAATCGACGAAAGCCTTGCCCTTGGCGCCTTTGACCCACCAGAGCGGCTTCGTGCGCTGAGCCGGCTCGGTGGCTGAGGCAAAGGCCGGTTCCGCTGTAAAACCAATCGCCTTGACGGCAGCGGCCGCCTTTGCGGCGCCATCCCCTAGGCAGGCCGCAGTTTCGGCAAGTCCGGCGGCCGCGCCGGCAACGGCGAGGCCTTCCTGAGCGGCCGGCGCCAGAAACGTCGCGGCCTCTTGCGACCATTGCGGTTTGCCGCCGCGATGGCAGGCGAGATGGATGATCGGGCTCCAACCGCCCGACATGGCAAGCGCATCGGCTTCGATCCGGCGAAGACCCTCTTCGGTTTTGACGCTGACGCTGCGCAGACGCCTGCCGCCATGGGCATCGATGATCCGCGCGCCCTTCAGCACCTCGGCGCGGCCTTGCCAGCCTTCGGCTGCATCCGGGCGGCTGTCGACGATCGCGGCGACGGCAAGGCCGGCAGCTTCGAGGTCGGCGGCGGTGCGATAACCGGCATCATTGGTGGTGAAGATCACCGTGTTTTGGCCTGGCGCGACCGCCTGCCGGTTGAGGTAGCTGCGCATCGCGCCCGCCATCATCACACCGGGAATGTCGTTGCCGCCGAAGACGAGCGGCCGTTCTTCGGCCCCCGTCGCGAGGATCGCCTGCCGGGCATTGATGCGCCACAACCGTTCGACCGGCCGTTCCGGATCGGGCGTCACCACATGCTTCTGCACGCGTTCGACCGCGCCGAAAACATTGTCGTCGTACCAGCCGAAAACAGTCGTGCGTGGCAGGCGGCGCACATTCTCCAGGCCCTCCAGCTCGGCAAGCAGTTCGCCGAGAAGGCTCCCCGCCGGCTTGCCGTCGACTGCACCGCTTTCGGAAAGCAGGCTGCCGCCGAGTTCGGCACCCTCGTCGGCGAGGATGACGCGCGCGCCGGCGCGGCCCGCGGTGAGTGCCGCGGCAAGGCCGGCGGCGCCGGCGCCGATCACCAGCAGATCGCAATGCGCCCAGCATTTCTCGTAGGAATCGGGATCAGCCTCATAGGAGGCTTTGCCGAGGCCCGCCGCCTTGCGGATCGCCGGCTCGTAGAGTTTTTCCCAAAGGGCTGCCGGCCACATGAAGGTCTTGTAGTAGAAGCCGGCGCTGAGGAAGGGCGAGAGCAGCCCGTTGACCGCGCCGATGTCGAAGCCGAGCGAAGGCCAGCGGTTCTGGCTCCTTGCCGCCAGTCCCTGGTAGAGTTCGATCATCGTCGCGCGCGTATTCGGTTCGGTGCGCCCGCCGCTGCCCGTCGTCACCAGCGCGTTCGGCTCGGCAGCACCCGCCGTTAGAATGCCGCGCGGGCGGTGATATTTGAAGCTGCGGCCGACGAGCTGGATACCGTTGGCAAGCAGCGCCGAGGCGAGCGTGTCGCCCGGATGGCCTTCAAACGCCCGGCCGTCGAAGGTGAAGCCGAGTGAAGTGGAACGGTCGATGCGGCCGCCGGAAGAAAGACGGAAGCTCGTCATGCGGGTTCTCCGCCGAGCTTGGCAAGGGCGGCATCCCTGACGCCACGAACCTTATGCGTGAAAGTATCGCGCTCGACGATCAGCCAGCGGCGGCATCCGGAGGAATGGTGCCAATATTCGCTGTGGCGGCCCTTCGGATTGTCGCGCAGATAGACATAGTCGAACCAGGCGTCCTGGCCGGCATCCGGCGCCGGCCTGACAAGCCTAGCATCGCCGCGAATCGAGAATTCCTCCTTCGGCCTCGCGCCGCAATGGGGACAGGAAATCAGGCTTGCCATCGGTAAATGTCCTCAGTGCAGATTGGGCTGGGCGCCGACGCCCTTTTCATCGATCTGGTAGCCGCGCGCGAAACGGTCGAGCCGGAAGGCGCGGGCCGTCTGATGCGGCGTGTTGCGGGCGATCAGATGGGCGTAGCAGAAGCCGGAGGCAGGCGTGGCCTTGAAGCCGCCGTAACACCAGCCGGCGTTGAGATAGAGATTGTCGATATGGGTGCGGTCGATGATCGGCGAGCCATCCATGCTCATGTCCATGACGCCGCCCCAGGAGCGCAGATAACGCACGCGCGACAGCGACGGGATCATTGCAAGGCCGGCCTCGGCGACATGCTCGACGGTCGCCAGATTGCCGCGCTGGGCATAGGAATTATAGCCGTCGATATCGCCGCCGAAGACCAGGCCGCCTTTGTCCGACTGGGACACGTAGAAATGTCCTGCGCCGAAAGTGACGACATTGTCGATGAAGGGTTTCAGTCCTTCGGAGACGAATGCCTGCAGCACATGGCTCTCGATCGGCAGACGTAGGCCAGCCATATCGGCGACGACGGTGGAATTGCCGGCCGCCGCGAGCGCCAGCTTGCTGCAGCCGATGAAGCCTCTGCTGGTTTCGACGCCGGTAACCTCACCGTTTTGGGTACGGATGCCGGTCACTTCGCATTGGGTGATGATGTCGACGCCACGGCTGTCCGCACCGCGGGCGTAACCCCAGGCGACCGCGTCGTGGCGGACCGTGCCGCCGCGCGGTTGGAACAGACCGCCCATGACGGGGAACCGGGCATTGTCGAAATCGAGGAAGGGAACCTTCTTACGCACAGCCTGCCGGTCGAGAAGCTCGGCATCGACGCCGTGCAGCCGCATGGCGTTGCCGCGGCGTGTATAGGCGTCGCGCTGCGCATCGGAATGGAAGAGATTGAGCACGCCGCGCTGCGAGACCATGGCGTTGAAGTTGAAGTCCTGTTCAAGTCCTTCCCAGAGCTTCATCGACAGCTCGTAGAAAGGATTATTACCCGGCAGCAGGTAATTCGACCGGATGATCGTCGTGTTCCTGCCGATATTGCCGGATCCGAGGTAACTCTTTTCCAGGACAGCGACATTGGCGACGCCGAATTCCTTGCCAAGATAATAGGCGGTGGCAAGGCCGTGACCGCCGCCGCCGACGATAACGACGTCGTAATGCGGCTTCGGCGCAGGGTCGCGCCAAGCGGGCGCCCAGCCCTTGTTGCCGCGAAGGCCGTTGAGGAAAATCGAAAGAGCGGAATAGCGCATGGATCAATCCGAAAAGAACTAGAGGCATGATGCCAGAACGGTCGCGACCGACTTGCGCAATTGGGACGTCAACGATTATAAAAGAGACATGTCCGCAGCTGAACCCAGACCTGACAGCAGCGTTGTCCAGGAGATCGGCTTCATCCTGATCCCGGGATTCGCGCTGATGTCTTACGCTTCGGCGACGGAGCCGCTCAGGGCAGCCAATCTTCTGGCCGGCCGCGAGATCTATCGCCTGTCGATCTTCTCGCCCGACGGCGCGCCAGCGCTTTCGTCCTCCGGCGTCAGCGTGCCGGCCGAACCTCTTCCCGTCAGGGGTTCAGGCCTCGGCACGGCCTTCGTCTGCGCCGGCGGCTCGCCGCGTGACTGGCGATATCCGAGCGTGCTTGCCTGCATCAGGCAGCTATCGCGCGAAGGTGTCAGGATCGGCGGCATATCGGGCGGTCCCTATCTGATGGCCGCCGCCGGGCTGCTTGGCGGCCGCGACTTCACCATCCATTGGGAACATGCCGCCGCCCTTCTCGAATCCTTCCCGGATCTGACACCGCGCCAGGCGCGGTTCGTGATCGACGGCAACCGCATCACCTGCGGCGGCGGCATTGCGCCGCTCGATATGATGCATGTGCTGATCGCCGAGCGGATGGGGCCGGATTTCGCCCGCCGCGTCAGCGACTGGTATCTCCACACCGAAGTCAACGAGCCCGCCGCGCCGCAGCGCGCGTCGCTCGCCGAGCGCTACGGCGTCCACCACCCCGGCCTGCTCAATGTTCTCGAGCGGATGGAAGAGACGATCGAGATGCCGCTCGACCGCGCCGCCATGGCGCGCATCGCCGGTGTCACTCCCCGTCACCTCGACCGGCTCTTTTCAACCCATCTCGGCACGACCTTTCTCGATCAATATCACAGGATCAGGCTCCAGCATGCCCAGCGCCTGCTGAAGCAGAGCCCGCTTTCCATCTCGGAAATCGCGGTGGCCACCGGCTTTTCCAGTTCGAGCCATTTTTCCCGCATGTTCCGATCCGTCTACGGCACGGCTCCGAGTGAGGCGCGGCGCGATTGAGTTTTCTTCAAGGTTGAGGAAATTTCACTACCACGATAGGGTTGCCTTCAGACAAAAGAAGGCGGCAGCGGAAAAATCCATGAAATCCAAACATGAAGCGGAAAAGCAAACGGAACCGGCGCATGGTGGACGCGCTGCTTTTTCGCAGGATCCGCACGCTGTCCGGGAGCCGAAGGAAAACAACCTTGAAATGGCGATCGGCCATGAGGTGCGCGCCTACCGCAAGAAACTCGGCATCACGGTGACCGATCTCGCGGCCGCCACCGGCATTTCGCTCGGCATGCTGTCGAAGATCGAGAACGGCAACATCTCGCCGTCGCTGACGACGCTGCAATCGCTGTCGCGGGCGCTCGGCGTTCCGCTGACGGCCTTTTTTCGCCGCTACGAGGAGCCGCGCAATGCCGTCTTCGTCAAAGCGGGGCAGGGCGTCGAGCTGGAACGGCGCGGCACCCGCGCCGGCCATCAATATAATCTGCTCGGCCATATCGACAACAACACCAGCGGCGTCATCGTCGAGCCCTATCTCATCACGCTGACGGCCGATTCCGATGTTTTCCCGACCTTTCAGCATGAGGGCATGGAGTTTCTCTACATGCTCGAAGGCGAGGTCATCTACCGCCACGGCGACCAGCTTTTCCAGATGCAGCCGGGCGACAGCCTGTTCTTCGACGCCGATGCGCCGCATGGGCCGGAGGAACTGGTAAAACTGCCGAGCAGGTACCTCTCCATCATCAGCTATCCCCAGCAGAATTCGCGAAGCTGACTTGCCTTAGAAGAAAAGTTTATTCCTGCCAGTTGAAGTCCTTACATAGACCTGCTAGTCCTTTCTCAACATGAAAGGAGGCACAGCCTATGTGCGGCATTGTTGGATTGTTCCTCAAGGACAAGAGCCTTGAGCCTCAGCTGGGAAACCTGCTCTCAGATATGCTGATCACCATGACGGATCGCGGGCCGGACTCGGCCGGTATAGCGATCTATGGCGGCTTCGCAGAGGGCAAGGCGAAGATCACTATCCAGTCCAGCAATCCAGGCGCGGACTTCGACGGCCTGGCCGCTGACCTCGAGGAAGCCGGCATAAAAGCCCATGTGTGGATCAAGAGCACGCACGCGGTCATTGAGCTTGATACCTCCAAACTTGGAGCAGTGCGCGAGGCGCTCGAACGGATTCGCCCGGCAGTCCGCCTTATGGGCTCGGGTGAGAGCGTCGAAATCTACAAGGAAATCGGTCTCCCAAAGGACGTCGTGGCGCGGTTCGGTGTCCGCGCGATGAGCGGGACCCACGGCATCGGCCATACCCGCATGGCGACGGAATCCGCGGTCACCACCCTCGGCGCCCATCCATTCTCGACCGGCGCCGACCAGTGCCTCGTGCACAATGGCTCGCTCTCCAACCACAACAACCTGCGCCGCGAACTGGTGCGTGAAGGCATGACTTTCGAGACGCAGAACGATTCCGAAGTCGCCGCCGCCTATCTGACAGCCGAAATGGCCAAGGGCAAAGATCTCGGCCAGGCTCTGACCGGCGCGCTCGACGACCTCGACGGCTTCTTCACTTTTGTCGTCGGCACCAAATCCGGCTTCGGCGTCGTGCGCGATCCGATCGCCTGCAAGCCCGCCGTCATGGCCGAGACGGAGCAATATGTCGCCTTCGGTTCGGAATACCGCGCGCTGGTCAATCTTCCCGGCATCGAGAATGCCCGCGTCTGGGAGCCGGAGCCGGCAACTGTCTACTTCTGGGATCACGACAAGGCGGCCTGAGGCGCGCTGAAAGCCAAGAGGCGGCGCGGACCGTCTCCCGGACCAACGAGGATTCAATGCCGACATTCGATCTTTCCAACACGCCTCTTCGCGAATTGAACAGCGCGCTACACGCTCTCTCCAAAGGTGCCAACGACACTGAATTCGAGGTGATCAACCCGCGCGGCAGCCATGCCGTCGCCGTCGGGATCGACAGCCCGGTGACGGTCGCTGTTAGGGGATCTGTCGGCTATTACTGCGCCGGCATGAATGACGGCGGCAAGATTACGGTTCATGGCTCGGCTGGACCGGGTGTTGCCGAAAACATGATGTCCGGCACCGTCGTCATCGAGGGCGACGCCAGCCAGTATGCCGGCGCGACCGGCCGGGGTGGCCTGCTCGTCATCAAGGGAAATGCCGCGTCGCGCTGCGGCATTTCGATGAAGGGCATCGACATCGTCGTCCACGGCAGCATCGGCCACATGTCGGCCTTCATGGGCCAGTCCGGCCATCTCGTCGTGCTTGGCGACGCCGGCGATGCGCTCGGGGATTCGCTCTACGAAGCCAAGCTGTTCGTCCGCGGCGAGGTGAAGAGCCTCGGCTCCGACTGCGTCGAGAAAGAGATGCGGCCGGAGCATCTGGAAAAGCTTGTCGAACTGCTCGACAAGGCAGGTGTGACGGACGTCAGACCCGAAGAGTTCAAGCGCTACGGCTCGGCCCGCAAGCTTTACAATTTCAACATCGACAACGCAGATGCGTACTGAGGCGAGGGACACTCATGAGCTATCACAACCCCTATACCCCGCCACGCAAGTCCGCGACTTTCGACGACTATACGCTCGCCGAAATCCGCCGCGCGGCGGCCACCGGCATCTATGACATCCGCGGCGCCGGCACCAAGCGCAAGGTACCGCATTTCGACGATCTGCTGTTTCTCGGCGCCTCCATCTCGCGCTATCCGCTCGAAGGCTACCGCGAGAAGTGCGATACGACAGTGGTGCTCGGCTCGCGCTTCGCCAGGAAGCCGATCACGCTCAAGACGCCGATCACCATTGCCGGCATGAGTTTCGGCGCGCTTTCCGGCAACGCCAAAGAAGCGCTCGGCCGGGGTGCGACGATCGCAGGCACGTCGACCACGACAGGCGACGGCGGCATGACGGATGAGGAACGCGGTCATTCGCAGACGCTGGTCTACCAATATCTGCCGTCGCGCTACGGCATGAACCCGAAAGACCTGCGCCGCGCCGACGCAATCGAAGTCGTGGTCGGCCAAGGCGCCAAACCCGGCGGCGGCGGCATGCTGCTCGGCCAGAAGATCTCCGACCGCGTCGCCAATATGCGCAACCTGCCGAAGGGCATCGACCAGCGCTCGGCCTGCCGCCATCCCGACTGGACAGGCCCCGATGATCTGGAAATCAAGATCATGGAGCTGCGCGAGATCACTGACTGGGAAAAGCCGATCTACGTCAAAGTCGGTGGCGCGCGTCCGTATTACGACACCGCTCTTGCCGTGAAGGCTGGCGCCGACGTCGTGGTGCTCGACGGCATGCAGGGCGGCACCGCGGCGACGCAGGACGTCTTCATCGAAAATGTCGGCATGCCAACGCTCGCCTGCATTCGACCGGCCGTCCAGGCGCTGCAGGATCTCGGCATGCATCGCAAGGTGCAGCTCATCATTTCGGGTGGCATCCGCTCGGGCGCCGACGTGGCGAAGGCGCTGGCGCTCGGCGCCGACGCGGTCGCGATCGGCACGGCGGCGCTCGTCGCCATCGGCGACAACGATCCGCGCTGGGAAGAGGAATATCAGAAGCTCGGCACCACGGCCGGCGCCTATGACGATTGGCATGAAGGCAAGGATCCGGCGGGCATTACCACACAGGACCCGGAGCTGGCAAAACGCCTCGACCCGGTTGCGGCCGGCCGCCGCCTCGCCAACTACCTGAAGGTCATGACCCTCGAAGCTCAGACCATCGCGCGCGCCTGCGGCAAGAACCACCTGCACAATCTCGAACCGGAAGACCTCGTTGCATTGACCATCGAGGCATCGGCCATGGCGCAGGTGCCGCTCGCCGGTACCAACTGGATCCCTGGCAAGGGAGGCTTCTGATTTCTACCGGCCGGGCAATACCCCGGCGTCTCATATCCATAACGAAAGTGTCTCGAAGAAATCCAAAGGGGAACGAGAATGACACTGGACCTTGCTGCTTTTGCGAGAGACAAAGGCATCAAATATTTCATGATCAGCTACACCGACCTGTTCGGCGGCCAACGCGCCAAGCTGGTCCCGGCAGAAGCCATCGCCGACATGCAGAAGGATGGCGCCGGTTTTGCAGGCTTTGCAACCTGGCTCGATCTGACGCCGGCCCATCCGGACTTGTTTGCGGTTCCCGATGCTTCCTCCGTCATCCAGTTGCCCTGGAAGAAAGAAGTCGCATGGGTCGCCGCCGACTGCGTCATGGACGATCGACCTGTCGAACAGGCGCCGCGTGTCGTGCTGAAAAGACTGGTGGCCGAGGCTGCGAAGGAAGGGCTCCGGGTGAAGACCGGTGTGGAGCCCGAGTTCTTTCTAATCTCTGCTGATGGCTCGGTGATTTCAGACCAGTTCGATACTGCCGAGAAGCCTTGCTACGACCAGCAGGCCGTGATGCGTCGGTACGATGTCATCGCCGAGATCTGCGACTATATGCTGGAGCTCGGCTGGAAGCCCTATCAGAATGACCATGAGGATGCGAACGGCCAGTTCGAGATGAACTGGGAATATGACGATGTCCTGAAGACCGCGGACAAGCACTCTTTCTTCAAGTTCATGGTCAAGTCGGTCGCCGAAAAGCACGGCCTTCGCGCTACCTTCATGCCGAAGCCCTTCAAGGGCCTGACCGGAAACGGTTGCCATGCGCACATCTCGGTCTGGGACGTCGATGGCAGGGTAAACGCCTTCGCGGACAAGGAAATGGCCTTCGGTCTTTCTGCCCAGGGCAAAACCTTCCTCGGCGGCATCATGAAACATGCTTCGGCACTTGCCGCGATCACCAATCCGACGGTCAATTCCTACAAGCGCATCAACGCGCCGCGCACGACATCGGGCGCCACCTGGTCACCGAACACCGTCACCTGGACGGGCAACAACCGCACCCACATGGTGCGCGTGCCGGGGCCTGGGCGCTTCGAGCTGCGCCTGCCGGACGGCGCGGTCAATCCATACCTTCTACAGGCGATCATCATCGCGGCCGGCCTCGACGGCATCCGCAGCCAGGCAGACCCCGGCCAGCACTACGATATCGATATGTATGCCGAGGGCCACCTGGTGAAGGACGCGCCGCGCCTGCCACTCAACCTGCTCGATGCGCTGCGCGCCTTTGATGCCGACGAAGGCTTGAAGGCGGCAGTCGGGGCTGAGTTTTCCTCCGCCTATCTCAAGCTCAAGCACGTGGAATGGAATGCCTACTGCTCGCATTTCACCCAGTGGGAACGCGACAGCACGCTCGATATCTGAGCAGCCGGACCGACGTCTTCGCCATGCCGGGTTGGACAGCTCGGCATGACCGGACCCTCTGTACCTGAAAGGGCGAAGGAAGAGACAGCATGAAGAGCTTCGTACTTACCGTATCCTGCCAATCGACGCGCGGGATCGTTGCGGCGATTTCGAGCTATCTGGCCGAGAAGGGCTGCAACATCATCGATTCCAGCCAATTCGACGACCTCGATACCGGCAGGTTCTTCATGCGCGTCAGCTTCATTTCCGAGGAAGGGCTTTCCGGCCCGGCGATCAGCGCTGATTTTTCTGCCGTCGCCGCGCCCTTCGAGATGGAATACGACTTCCACGACAGCGAGAGCCGCATGAAGGTGCTGCTCATGGTGTCGCGCTTCGGCCATTGTCTCAACGACCTGCTCTACCGCTGGAAGATCGGCGCCCTGCCGATCGACATCGTCGGCGTCGTCTCCAACCATTTCGACTACCAGAAGGTGGTGGTCAACCACGACATTCCCTTCCACCACATCAAGGTGACGAAGGAGAACAAGCCGCAGGCCGAAGCCCAGCTCGTCGATCTCGTCGAGCAGACCGGCACCGAGCTGATCGTGCTCGCCCGCTACATGCAGGTCCTCTCCGACCAGCTCTGCAAGCAAATGTCGGGCAGGATCATCAACATCCACCATTCCTTCCTGCCGAGCTTCAAGGGCGCCAACCCCTACAAGCAGGCCTATCAGCGCGGCGTCAAACTGATCGGCGCGACCGCCCATTACGTCACCGCCGATCTCGACGAAGGTCCGATCATCGAGCAGGATACGGCGCGCATTACCCATGCGCAGTCGCCCGACGACTATGTCTCGATCGGCCGCGACGTCGAAAGCCAGGTGCTGGCGCGCGCCATCCACGCCCATATCCATCACCGCACCTTCATCAACGGCAACCGCACCGTGGTCTTCCCGGCCAGCCCGGGAAGCTACGCATCCGAACGCATGGGGTGAGAGATGGTCGAGGTCATCGACGGCAAGCTTGTTGCTGCATCCGTAATCGAGACGGTGAAGAGTGCGGCGGCGGCGCTGGAAAAGATGAGCGGCGTCACCACCGGCCTTGCGGTCATCATCGTCGGCGACGATCCGGCAAGCCATGCCTATGTCGGCTCCAAGAGCCGCATGGCCATGGAATGCGGCTTCAAGTCCGTTCAGCACACGCTGCCGGCCGAGACGAAGCAGGAGGAGCTGGCGGCCCTCGTTGCCACGCTGAACGCCGACCCGTCGATCCACGGCATCCTGGTGCAATTGCCCTTGCCGAAGCCGCTCGACAGCGAGCCGATCATCCAGTCGATCCTGCCGGAAAAGGATGTCGACGGATTGAGCGTCGTCAATGCCGGCAAGCTTGCCACCGGCGACCTGAAGACCGGGCTCGTCTCCTGCACGCCGGCCGGCGCCATGGTCTTCGTCCGCCGCACCCATGGCGAGGATCTGTCCGGCCTCAACGCCGTCGTCATCGGCCGCTCCAACCTGTTCGGCAAGCCGATGGCGCAATTGCTGCTCAACGCCAATGCGACGGTGACGATCGCCCATTCGAGGACGAAGAACCTCGCCGAGGTCTGCCGCAATGCCGATATTCTGGTGGCTGCCGTCGGCCGGCCGGAAATGGTCAAGGCCGACTGGGTCAAGCCAGGTGCGACGGTCATCGACGTCGGCATCAACCGTGTGGCGGCCCCCGACAAGGGAGAGGGCAAGACCCGGCTCGTCGGAGACGTCGCCTTCGCCGAGGTCTCCACCGTCGCCAGCACCATCACCCCGGTTCCCGGCGGCGTCGGCCCGATGACCATCGCCATGCTGATGGCCAATACCGTCATCGCAGCTTATCGAAAGGCCGGGCAGGTGCCGCCGAAGTTTTGAGTGGAATGCCGCCTGGCGGGCTTGCCATGGCGCGAAAGATTTATATAGTCAGGAAACAAATATTCCGTAGAGGAAATAAGAGGGAACGGAAATGGCTTTATCATGGCGTTTCTCCGCCTTGGCGGATCGGCATCGCGCTCTGGGATCGAAGCTCGAAGACTGGAGCGGTATGGGAACCGCCTGGACCTACGAGAAGGACATGTCGGAAGAGCATGTCGCGGTCCGCACCAAGGCCGGCATCATGGATGTCTCGGGGCTGAAGAAGGTGCATCTGGTCGGCCCGCACGCCATCGCCGTCCTCGACTACATCACCACCCGCGACCTGACGAAGATCTATCCCGGCCGCTCGGTTTACGCGACCATGCTGAACGACCGCGGCCACTTCACCGACGATTGCATCGTCTATCGCACCGGCCCGAATTCCTGGATGCTGGTGCACGGTTCCGGCTCCGGCCACGAGGAAGTCGTCAAGCAGGCGGCAGGCCGCAATTGCGCGGTGCTCTTCGACGACGACCTGCATGACCTGTCGCTGCAGGGTCCGCTGGCGGTCGACTACCTTGCCAAATATGTGCCCGGCATCCGCGACCTCAAATATTTCCACCACATGCAGACGACGCTGTTCGGCGCGCCCGTGATGATCTCGCGCACCGGCTATACCGGCGAGCGCGGCTACGAGATCTTCGTGCGCGGCCAGGACGCCGTGATGGTCTGGGACAGGATCGTCTGGGAAGGCAAGGAGATGGGCATCATCCCCTGCTGCTTCTCGGTCCTCGACATGCTGCGCGTCGAAAGCTACCTCCTGTTCTACCCCTACGACAATTCACAAATGTATCCCTTCGCCGACCAGCCGCCCGGCGACAGTCTCTGGGAACTCGGCCTCGACTTCACCGTCAGCCCCGGCAAGACGGGCTTCCGCGGCGCCGAGGAACATGCCCGTCTCAAGGGCAAGGAGCGCTTCAAAATCTTCGGCATGCTGATCGATGCCGACGGACCGGCCGACCTCGGCGACGAGGTCTTTGCCGACGGCAAAAAGGTCGGCGTCATCACCTGCCCGAGCTACTCGTCGCTGACGAAGAAATCCATGGCGATCGCCCGCCTCGACGTTGACAAGGCGGTGCACGGGACGAACCTCGAAGTCCGCGGCAAGACCGTCAAGGCAGGCGCCAGCGCTCACACGCTGCCCTTCGACGATCCCGAGAAGAAGAAGAGGACGGCCTTGGGTTAAGGAGCACGCCCATGCTCGTTGCAGGCATCAAGAGCCGACCAGTCTATAAGGGCCTGACCATCGAGCCGCGCGCCCGGCGGCACATTTTCGCACTCGAAGGGGAGGGCGCCAAGGCTCTCCTCGACCAGCGGCCGGCGCTTGACGAAGCGGCCCTTTCGCGCAGCGAGATCCTCTATGTCGCCCGCGGTTCTCAAGGGTCCGGCCTCGATGAGGCTCTGCGAGGGCTCGGCGCCGACATGTTCTTCACCGCCCCGACCATCGCAACCCTGCTCTTCCGATTGAAGGGTTCGCTCGCCACCGCTCATATGGGCACGCGCCTTTATATAGCAGGCACGGAGGGCTTCATCGGCCAGGCGATGCTGGTGGCGCTTGATTGCGGCATGGACCACGCCTCTGTGATTTCCGAGCATCGCGGGTCGCTCGCCCGACGCGTGCAATGCGTCCATTGCAAAGGCATCACCGATGACGTCACTACCAGCCCCTTTGCCTGTAGCCATTGCGGGCTTAAGCTTTTGGTGCGCGATCATTATTCGCGCCGGCTGGCAGCCTTCCAGGGCGTCAATATCGACGCGGAAGAGCCCGGCAGCGCGCCCGATCCGGAGGAGTTGTTCCTTTGAGCGGTGGCACTGAAATTCCCGTCCGCGTCGCGCGGATCACGCCGATTGCCGAGCGCGTCAAGCGCTTTCGCTTCGAGCGCCTCGATGCCAAGCCGATGCCGTATTTCTCCGGTGGTGCGCATATCATCGTCTCGATGAACGATGATGGTCACATGCGCCGTAACGCCTATTCCCTGATGTCGCCGCCGCATGATTGCGCCGCCTACGAGATCAGCGTGCTGCATGTCGAGGATTCCCGCGGTGGCTCGACCTTCATGCATGAGAAGGTGCGGGAAGGCGACGAGCTGAAGGTCAGCTATCCCGTCAACCTCTTCCAGCCGGATTGGCGCGGGCGCAAACATCTTCTGATCGCCGGCGGCATCGGCATCACGCCTTTCATGGCCATGATGGAGCAGTTTTCGCGGGAGGGCGCCAATTTCGAGCTGCATTACGCCATCCGCACGCGCGACCGTGGCGCCTATGCGCGCGAACTCTTGGAACGTTACGGTCCGCATCGGATCAAGATCCATTGCGACGCCGAAGGCGGAGCCATCCCGCTGACGCGTTTGCTCGACAGCCAGCCGCTCGGCACGCATCTTTATGTCTGCGGCCCGTCTGGAATGATCGACGGCGTGCTGAAGGCGGGCATGGATGCCGGTTGGCCGGAACAGAACCTGCATTCGGAACGGTTCCTGTCGTCGCTGCCCGGCAAGCCCTTCACGATCGAACTCATCCGCTCCGGCAAGACCGTGAAGGTCGGCCACCACGAAAGCATGCTGGAGGCGATCGAGGCGGCGGGTGTCGACGCCCCATTCCTCTGTCGCGGCGGCGCCTGCGGTCAATGCGAAACGGCGGTCGCCGTCTGCGAGGGCAAACTGCTGCACAACGACGTTTATCTGACAAGCGAAGAAAAGGCATCCGGCAGCAAGGTGATGATCTGTGTTTCCCGCTTCGAGGGAAATGCCCTGCATCTTGATCTCTGACGGCATCGGAAAAGGAGACCGGACATGGCAATCGCCTTCAAGCAAGAAACATTCCGGGATGATTTCAGCTATCGGAACAGCCCTGGGAATATCCGTCGTTTTCCGTTCCCCTTCGACCGCGACGAATACATATATTCGGTCAACATGGAACCGCATGTGCGCGGCCGGGTGGGAACCGTCTACGAAAACCTGATCGATGTCGACGAGCATTATGTCGCCGAGATGCAGGACCGGGCGCTGGTGCTGAAGGAAGATCCGCTGCGCTATCAGGCCCTGCCACACATGATGAGCGCGCAATGGGATACGCTCGAACTTTTGATGGAAGAGCAGGCGGCGGGTTACCCCGACCATTTCACATTGATCCGTAACGGCGACCAGTGGCGCTGGATCAACCGCCCGCTCGGCATCGACGACAGCTTCACCTTCGGCGATACCTCGACGCTGCCCTATGAGCCCTTCGAATATATCACCCGCCAGGCCCAGGGCGATTTCTGCATCGTCGACCAGCGCGACGGTAATCTGTGGATGGATGCCGGCATGGTGACGACGCAGGCCGACTGGTCGCTCGATTTCGATATCGGCATGAACTTCATGGAATGGCACGGGCCGGTGCCGCTCGCCCATCAGATAGGCGTCTTCGACCGTGCGCTGAAATTCCTCCTGAACCTGCAGCAGGGAAAGCCGACGCGGCGCTTCAACTGGACGATGACGATCAATCCGCGGCTCGATACCAGCCCGGAGAACTATCACAAATGGGGTCCCGACCGCACGACGGTAACATCAGACAATGTCGGCCAGAAAGTGCATCTGCGGGTCGAGCTGCAAAGCCTCTGGCGCCTGCCGCGCTCCAACGCCATCCTCTTCGTCATCCGCTGCTACCTGATGAACATGGAAGAGCTCGTCACCGTGCCGAAATGGGCGCGGCGCTTCCCGCGGGTGCTGAAGACACTGCCGCCGGAACTCATCGACTACAAGGGACTCACCCGTTACCGCGAGACGACGATTGACTGGCTTTCCAAATATGACGACGGGGCTCCGACCAGCCCCGGCATTTATCCGGACTGAAAGAAATCCCGTAACGTTCTGAATTTCTGGATACTTCTTGGATTTCATTTCGAGAAGTTATCCAGGAGATGATGCCATATAATCAAGAGGGGAATGCTTCATGACAAGAGTAGCCGTCATCGGTGCCGGTCCTTCCGGGCTTGCGCAGCTGCGCGCCTTTCAATCGGCTGCCCAGAAGGGCGCCGAAATCCCGGAGATCGTTTGCTTCGAAAAGCAGTCGGACTGGGGCGGTCTCTGGAACTATACCTGGCGCACCGGCCTCGACGAATATGGCGAACCGGTCCATGGCAGCATGTATCGCTATCTCTGGTCGAACGGCCCGAAAGAATGCCTCGAATTCGCTGACTATTCCTTCGAGGAGCATTTCGGCAAGCCGATCGCCTCCTATCCGCCGCGCGCCGTGCTCTGGGACTATATCAAGGGCCGCGTCGAGAAGGCGAATGTCCGCCACTGGGTACGCTTCAGCACGCCGGTGCGCATGGTCCGCTTCGATGAGGCCACGAAGAAATTCACGGTGACGGCGCATAACCGCATCGAAGACCGGATGTATGACGAGGAATTCGATTATGTCGTCGTCGCCACCGGTCACTTCTCGACGCCTAATGTGCCCTATTTCGAGGGCGTGAAAACCTTCAACGGCCGCGTGCTGCATGCCCATGATTTCCGCGATGCGCTCGAGTTCAAGGGCAAGGACATCCTGATCGTCGGCCGCAGCTATTCGGCCGAAGACATCGGCTCGCAATGCTGGAAATATGGCGCCAGATCGGTGACGACGAGCTACCGTTCAAAGCCGATGGGCTTCAAATGGCCGGAAAATTTCGAGGAGCGGCCGCTGCTGACCAGACTCGAAAACCGCACGGCGCATTTCCTCGACGGATCGAGCAAGGCGGTCGACGCTCTGATCCTCTGCACCGGATACCAGCACCATTTCCCCTTCCTGCCCGACGATCTCAGGCTGAAGACCGCAAACCGCCTTTGGGCCGACAGCCTCTACAAGGGCGTGATCTTCGACAGGAACCCGCAGCTCTTCTATATCGGCATGCAGGATCAGTTCTACACCTTCAACATGTTTGACGTGCAGGCCTGGTGGGCGCGCGACGTGATGATGGGTCGCATCAAGCTGCCGCCGGAAGAGGAGCTGAAGGCCAATTTCGACATGTGGCGCGCCCGCGAGGAGACGCTTGAAGATGCCGAGCAGATGATCTGGTACCAAGGCGACTATGTGAAGGAACTGCTTGCCGAAACCGATTATCCCTCCTTCGACATCGAAGGCACCAACAAGACCTTCATAGAGTGGGAACATCACAAGGCGGACAATATTATGGGCTTCCGCGACCACGCCTACCGCTCACTGATGACCGGCAACATGTCGCCGACGCATCACACGCGTTGGGTCGAAGCGCTCGATGATTCGATGGAAGAATATCTGCGCAACTGATGAAGTGGGGCCAAGCGCTGCCAGAATAGGGCCGCTCGCCGCGCTCTCTTCCGGCGCATTGCGAGCGGCGCCCTTGAAACCAGACGCAGTAAATCCATCTGCAACTCTTCTCTTCGGATGTCGCCTACATGGATTTTCAGACAAGCATTCTCGGGCGTATGAATGGCTTTCTCTACCGTTGCCGCGCCGATGAGAATTACACGATGCTGGAGATGACCAACGGCATCGAGCGCATCTTCGGTTATCCCGCCGACGAAATCATCGGCAACCGCACGCGGACCTTCGCCTCGATCATGTACGACGAAGATGTGCCGTTGATGGACGAAATCGTCGGTCAGGCGCTGGAGAAGCACACGGACTGGACGATGGAATACCGCATCCGCCACGCCATGGGCCATCTGATCTGGGTCACCGAGACGGGCGGCGGCATCTGGGACCAGGAGGGCGAGCTTCTCTATCTCGAAGGCAGCATCATCAATATCGAATCACTCTACCAGCGAATCGACGAACAGACCGCCGACATGCGCATCACCGCCTCGAAGACCAACGAGATTCTGCAATCGCTGCGCTATCTGAAGCTGCTCGCCGTCAATGCCGGCATCGAGGCTGCCCGCGCCGGCACGTCAGGATCGGGATTCGCCGTGCTTGCCGCCGAGATGCGCACGCTCGCCAACTCCTCGGAAGAGGCCGCGCGCGCCATTTCCAATGCGCAACGGAAGGCGGAAGGCTGAACGTTTCCCCCCCGCCGACAAAATAATTAGGGCTCAGGTCGAAGGCTGGATTGTTAACCGTCCTACGCCCGCTGATATTCCGACATCTTTTCAAAGAGTTGCCGCAGCTTTGCGATTGAATAACCCTACGTGATCGCGGCTAATATTAAGGGCGCGTTAACTCTTTGTTAACCATAGCAGCGCTAGACATGGTCAACGATTTCTTCACATAGATGACCAAAGTGCTAACAGACGCTCGCTCTATCCGCATCAAGGGCCGCTCTTTCCTGGCGGTCATGCTGTCTCCCGACCTCCCGATCGAGGATTGGTTGGCCAGGCTCGACGATCTGGCCGCGCGATCGGCCGGCTTTTTCCTGGGACGCCCCGTCGTCCTCGACCTGACGGATCTGCAAATCGACAGGCCGCAGCTTAAGGAACTCATTGCTGAACTTGCCAAGCGCAATGTCAGCATCATGGGCATCGAGGGCGCCCGGCCGTCGATTCTGGGCGCGGGCATGCCTCCCGCGCTCAAAGGCGGCCGCTCCGCTTCCGACATCGAGGTTCAGGCAAGTGAGTCCGCCGATCCAGTCGGCAAGCAGGCAACGCCCGAGATTCGCCCGGCGACAACGCAATCGATCGTCATCAGGGAACCGGTGCGCTCGGGGCAGTCGGTGATCTTCCCGGAAGGCGACGTCACCATCGTCGGCTCGGTCGCCTCGGGCGCGGAAGTCATCGCCGGCGGCTCCGTCCATATCTATGGGGCGCTGCGCGGCCGAGCCATGGCGGGATCCATCGGAAACGCATCGGCGCGGATCTTTTGCCGCAAGCTCGAAGCCGAGCTGGTGGCGATCGACGGAATCTACAAAATGGCGGAAGACATGGCCCCCAATCTTCGCGGACAGGCTGTTCAGCTCTGGCTCGAAGAGGACGCGATCATGGCGGAAAAACTGATCTGACCCGGCTGCGGCCACGGCAAAGGAGAGAGAAATGGGGAAAGTGATCGTCGTCACGTCAGGTAAGGGCGGGGTCGGAAAGACGACCTCGACTGCCGCTTTGGGAGCGGCGCTGGCGCAACGCAATGAAAAGGTCGTCGTCGTCGATTTCGACGTCGGCTTGCGCAATCTCGATCTCGTGATGGGCGCAGAGCGGAGGGTCGTCTACGACCTGATCAACGTCATCCAGGGCGACGCGAAGCTCACCCAGGCGCTGATCCGCGACAAGCGGCTGGAGACGCTGTTCCTGCTGCCGGCCTCCCAAACTCGCGACAAGGACAACCTGACGGCCGAGGGCGTCGAGCGCGTCATCAACGACCTGAAGCGCTATTTCGACTGGATCATCTGCGACAGCCCTGCCGGGATCGAGCGCGGCGCGACACTTGCCATGCGCCATGCCGACGTTGCCGTCGTCGTCACCAATCCGGAAGTCTCGTCGGTGCGCGATTCCGACCGCATCATCGGCCTGCTCGATGCCAAGACCGCCAAGGCCGAACGCGGCGAGCGGATGGAAAAGCACCTGCTGCTCACCCGCTACGACGCCAACCGCGCCGAACGCGGCGACATGTTGAAGGTCGACGACGTTCTGGAAATCCTCTCCATCCCGCTCCTCGGCATCGTGCCTGAGAGCATGGATGTGCTGCGCGCCTCCAACATCGGTGCGCCGGTCACGCTGGCGGAAAGCCGCAGCGCGGCTGCGATGGCCTATTTCGATGCCGCTCGCCGGCTCGCCGGCGAAACCTTGCCGATCACCATCCCCGAGGAAAAGCGCAATCTTTTCGGCAAGATCTTTGGACGGAGGGCAGCATGAATATCTTCCGTCTTTTCAACAAGCAGAGAACGGCACCCGCCGCCCGCGAACGCTTGCAGGTGCTCCTTGCACACGAACGCTCATCGGCAGGATCGGACCTTGTTTCGCTGCTGCGCGAGGAAATCCTTGCGGTCATCGCCAAGCATGTCGAGCTCGACCACGACAAGGTGCAGGTGACGATCGACCGCAACGAGTTTGTCTCCACTCTTGAGATCGACGTGGAAATCCCGCTGAACGCGGCCGTGCAGGCAGCTTGAGGGCAAGATTCAGGAGGACGGCGGTCGCGCTGACGATCGGCGTCTCCTGTTCCGCGAAGTAGGCGTTACGAGCGCGGCCGCGTCTTCTGCGGGTCGTAATGCGAAAGCGGCACGATTGTCGCCGGCAGGCGCTTCTGGTGGCCGTCGAGCTTGCCGATTTCGACCTCGGTGCCCGGGCTTGCATGCATGACGTCGATGCGGGCGAGCGCGATCGTCTTGCCGAGAACAGGCGAGCGCGTGGCGCTGGTGACGACGCCGACCTGGGCCCGGCCGATATGGATGCAATCGCCATGGCCGACCGCCTCGTTGGCCTGGATATCGAGGCCGACGAGCAGATGGCGCGGATGCTCCTTGCGCCGGATCAGCGCGTCGCGGCCGATAAAATCATCCTGCTTGGATTTCAGCGGCACGGTGAAGCCGATACCGGCCTCGAACGGATCCGTCTGGTCGGTGAATTCGTGGTGGGCGAAAATCAGGCCCGCCTCGATGCGGACCATGTCGAGCGCTTCCAGCCCCATCGGCTTCAGCCCGTGCGGTTGGCCTGCCTGCCAGACGGCGTCGAACACCGTCAGCGCATCCTTCGGATGACAGAAGATCTCGTAGCCGAGCTCGCCGGTATAGCCCGTGCGCGAGATGACGACCGGGGCGCCCTCGAATCCGCCGATGCGGCCGACGCTGAAGCGGAACCATTCGAGCTCGCCGATCGCGGGCTGGCGCGGCGCCGTCCAGATGATCTCCTTCAGGATATCGCGGCTCCTGGGGCCTTGGAGGGCGATATTGTGCAACTGATCGGTCGATGAGCGGACCCAGGCCTTGAAGCCTCTCTTCTCGGCCTGCTGGCGCAGCCATATGCCGCTGAAATCATCGCCGCCGATCCAGCGGAAATTCTTGTCGCCGAGCCGGAAGAGCGTGCCATCGTCGATCATGCCGCCATTTTCGTAGCACATCGCGGAATAAACGACCTGGCCGGTCGAGAGTTTTCGTACGTCGCGCGTCAGGCAGTATTGCAGCAGTTCCTCGGCGTCCGGGCCTGTCACCTCGAATTTTCGCAGGGGCGAGAGGTCGATGACGGCGGCGCGCTCGCGGCACGCCCAGTATTCCTCAACCGGGCCTTCGGACGAGAAGCGGTTCGGCAGCCAGTAGCCGCGATATTCGGCGTAATCCCGCGTCAAGGCGGAAAAACGGGGATGGAAGGCTGTTTCGCGCGTCAGTTCTGCGTCGGCGTCTGGGGTCATGCGATAGGCTACCGCTCGTGAGAATTTCTCTTTTCCGGAAAAGGTGCGGACGTGGATATCCGTCGGATCCCAGCCGTTCGCCGCATCGATATCGTCAGGGCAGGACGATGAGACGCAGACGAGATCGGTCAGCGCGCGCATCAGCACGTAATCGCCGGGGCGCGACCAGGGTTCGTCGAGATAGAGCTGGTTGTTGTGGTCGATATTGGTGTTGTAGAAATAGTTCAGCGCTTCCCAGCCTTTGCGGCCGGCAATGCCGTAAGGCGCCAGCGCCGCGTTGAAATTGTCCGTGCAGTTGACGTGGCCGGGATAACCCATGTCGTCGTAATAGCGCGAATTGCAGGCGGTCGCGAAAGCGTCGTGGCGGCCGACCGTATCCTGGACGATCTCGACCAGCGGCTCGAAGTCGCGGTCGAAGGCCTTGGATGGCAGGCCGGGCGTAGGATAGCTGCGGCCGAGCAGCGTGCGGGTGACGGTCGAATCGAGCGCGAGATCGAGGCCCTTGTCGACCTTGCGAGCGGCAAAGGCCTGGAAATCGGTGCACTGGCGCCCATAGACGTCAATGATCTGGATGAATTCGCCGGCGCGCACGAAATAGGCGGCGGCACTCGCCGCCCGGATGCGGATATCCTCGATCGGATCGGCTGCCGGCTCCGGCAGGGCCGATGTGTAATCGCGGATCAAGAGGCTTCGCTTGATCCGGATCTCGATCGGCGTCGCCGTGTCCTGCGCCTCCGGCGACATGGCGCCGGCGGGTGCCGCAACGATCAGCAGGCCCTTCATGGCAATCGTGAACTCCGCCCGGCTGCCCGGCGTCGATCCTGCCCCGAAGATGCGGAGCGCTCCGGCCGCTGCCAGATCGGCACCGCGCCGCTGAAGTGCCGCGCGCGTGCGGGCAGCGCTCTCATCCTCTGCCTGAAGAATGGTCTTCAAACCCTCGGCGGAATTGCTGAATGCGGTTCCAAGGCCGGCTGCCTGGAAGCGACCTTTTTCGTCAAGGAAGGAGAGCTCGCAAATCTGCCCGCCTTCGCTGTCGATGACGCTCACGCGGTCACCCGCCTCGACGCGCACGATGACCGATCCCCCACCCTTCGCCCGGTAACGTTCAGTGCCCTCCGGTAGAGTTGGAATCCCGGGATAATGGACGAGGCTTGGAACGACCGTTCGCGGGCCCGGCATAACAGGATGAAGATCTCGCATTCTGCCCTCTTGGGGGATCGGCATGCTCTCCGGCATGCACCCATACAGGTTACAAAATGCCTGTGGAAAGTAAAGGGATATTGACTAAAAAGAAAATATCTTCACTATGTATCAAGAGTTCAGACTCGGAGAATCCGTCGGGAGCGCGGATCGCCAAAATCATCCGAGCGGCTTGAGACTGTCAGGGAGACACGTTCAGGGAGACGTACAGAGATACGTCCGGAACAATCGAATGGGGAATTTCGCCGATGACAGATATTGTGGAGGCCGGAATTGCATCCGGCACCGAAGGTAAGCTTATACGCGCACTCGACTGGAAGGGCGCATTCTGGGTGGCCGCGGGCGTGCCGCCGCTCGTTCTCTTCTCCATTGGCGGCATCGCAGGCACGACGGGCAAGCTCGCCTTCGTCGTTTGGATCATCTCGATGGTGATGGGTTTCCTGCAGTCCTTCACCTACGCCGAGATCGCCGGCATGTTCGGCAATAAATCCGGCGGGGCCTCCGTCTACGGCGCCACCGCCTGGCTGCGCTATTCGAAGTTCATCGCGCCGCTGTCGGTCTGGTGCAACTGGTTTGCCTGGTCGCCCGTGCTGTCGCTCGGTTGTGCCATCGCCGCCGGTTATATTCTCAATGCATTCTTCCCGATTCCGGCGGCGGATTCGCAGATCGTCCTCGACTGGATCGCAGCACATGCGGCTTCCGTTACGGCCGACAGCCCCCGCGTCGCCGAATATATCGCAGCCCATGCCGGCACGACGCCGGATGACGCCGTCAAGGCGCTGCTCGGCGCCGATGGTGTGGCCGCTCTGACGCCGGCGATCCGCACCTGGTCGCTCGCAAGCTTCAGCATTCCCTACCTCGCCACCGCCAACATCAACGCCACCTTTTTCATCGGCGGCATCCTGATGCTGATCATCTTTGCGATCCAGCATCGCGGCATCTCGGAAACGGCAAGCGTGCAGAAATGGCTGGCGATCATCGTGCTGGTCCCGCTGCTGATCATCGGCCTCTATCCGATCATCAGCGGCCAGATCGTTTCCGCGAACGTCACCGGCCTCGTGCCGCCAACGGCGGCCTATGCCGCCAGCGACGGCACCTGGAGCAATGGCGGCTGGACGCTGTTTCTCGGCGGCCTTTATATCGCCGCTTGGTCGACCTACGGCTTCGAGACGGCCGTCTGCTACACCCGTGAACTGAAGAACCCGAAGACCGACACCTTCAAGGCAATCTTCTATTCCGGCCTTGCCTGCTGCCTGTTCTTCTTCCTGGTGCCCTTCGCGTTCCAGGGCGTTCTCGGCCATGCCGGCATGCTGGCCCCCGGCATCGTCGACGGCACGGGCGTCGCCGAAGCGCTTGGCGGCCTGATCGGCGCCGGCCGGGTGATCACCCAGTTGCTCGTCGTCTTGATGATCCTGGCGCTCTTCCTCGCCATCATGACGGCGATGGCCGGTTCGTCGCGAACGCTCTACCAGGGTTCGAAGGACGGCTGGCTGCCGAAATATCTCGACCACGCCAACGAGCACGGCGCCCCGACACGGGCGATGTGGACCGATTTCGCCTTCAATCTCTTCCTTCTGGCGATCGCTTCCGACGTCGGCGGTTACTTCTTCGTGCTCGCCGTCTCGAATGTGGGCTACATCATCTTCAACTTCCTGAACCTCAATTCCGGCTGGATCCACCGGATGGATTCCGGCCATATCGAACGCCCCTGGAAGGCACCGAGCTGGCTGATCGGCCTCAACACCGTGCTCGCCTTCGTCAACGCGCTCTTCCTCGGCGCCGGCGCCAAGGTCTGGGGTTACTCCAACGCACTCTGGGTTGGCTTCATCTTCGCAGCTCTGATCCTGCCGGTTTTCGCCTATCGCCACTATGTTCGCGACGGCGGCAAGTTCCCGGCCGGCGCGATGGAGGATCTCGGCCTCATCGGCCAGGATCTCGGGGTCAGAAAAGCCGGCATGCTGCCCTATCTCGCACTCGCAGGGGGCCTCGCGATCGTCCTGATCGCAAACTGGTTCTTCCAGCTCCCGGCCTGAATAGCCTCCCAAGGCCGAAGAGTCGCCATGGAAACATGGCGGCTTTTTGCATTGATGTGGCCCTGACATCGGCGAATGATCCGTCCGCTTCGGCAGGAAGCGGACGGTGTCGTTGCAAAAACTAGGCCGAAAGGTTCAGCGGCCGCCTTCGATCTTGCGAAAGCGCTGATTGATGCCGCCCTTGCCGTAGGGATAATCCTGAGGCTGGGGAGCGCTCACCTCGTTGAGCCTGGCCATCTCTTCCTTGGAAAGCTCAAGCTTCATCGCGCCGAGATTGTCGGCGAGCTGCTCGGGCGTGCGGGCGCCGAGAATGACCGAGGTGACGGCCGGCTGGGCCGCCGTCCAGGCGAGCGCCACCTGCGCCATGCTGACGCCGCGCGCCCGGGCGATCTCCTCCACAGCGCCGATGATCGCCCAGGTGCGTTCCTGGGCATTGCGCGGCGCATAGGATTCGCTGCCGCGATTGGGGTTCTCGCCGAGGCGGGTGGAGCCGGTCGGCATCTCGTCGCGCTTGTACTTGCCGGTCAGCCAGCCGCCGCCGAGCGGCGACCAGGGTAAGAGGCCCATGCCGGCGTCCTGGCAGGCCGCGACGATTTCGAGCTCGATGTCGCGCGCGAGCAGGCTGTATTGCGGCTGCAGCGTCACCGGACGCGTATAACCGCGCGCCTTGGCAATCTCCGACGCCTTGGCGATGTGCCAGCCGACATAGTTGGAGAAGCCGTAATAGCCGATCTTGCCGGATGAAACCGCATCGTCGAGGAAACGAAGCGTCTCTTCGATCGGCGTCAGCGCGTCCCAGGCATGCATCTGGTAGAGGTCGATCTGTTCGAGACCGAGGCGGCGCAGCGAATCGTCGAGCGCCTGGCCTAGATGCCGGCGCGACAGGCCGATATCATTGGGTCCGTTGCCCATCGGAAACCGGCCCTTGGTGGCGACGATCGCCTGGCGGGCCTCGGTCGGGCGCGCCTTCAGCCAGCGGCCGATGATCTCTTCCGACTTGCCGGCGCTGTAGACATCGGCGGTATCGATGAAATTGCCGCCCCAGGCGAAATAATCGTCGAGCAGCTTATGCGAGGCCGTCTCGTCGGCCTCCGCGCCGAAGGTCATGGTGCCCAGGCAATAGGCGGTGACGACGGCCCCGCTGGGACCGAGCTTGCGATAATCCATTTATTCCTCCTCATGCGGATGCCCGCAGCCGACGCGCAAAATCGCCGGGGTAGAAGCCGGGGCTTCCGCAATCTAATGACAATATCGAGCTTGAGGCGGCCTCTGCCGCCGGATGACGTATGGCGCCCTGGGCTCATCCAGCGCAGGGGCGAGGGCAGCATAACCAATCCTGCCCGTGCCACAAGTGGGAAAACATATTCCCGCGGGTGGGCGACAGTTACGGATTTTTCGATAACGAGCCGGCGATCTGATCGGCTGCGGCGACGCCGGTCTCGTAGGCCCCGTGCGCCGTCGAATAACGCGAATGCGAGCAGGCTTCTCCGGCAAAGAAAATCCGCCCATCATGTGGCGCGGCGAGCACGCCGCGCAGATCGGAGGCGCCGGGCTGGGCATAGGAATAGGAGCCGCCGATATAGGGTTCCGCGGCCCAGGCCGAGATCGCCGCCAGCGACAATTCCCGGCGGATATCCGCGCCGAATTCCGCCGACAGTTCATCGGCGGCAAAGGAGAAGGCAGCCTGTCTGCCCTCCCGTTCCAGATCATGGGCGAGATCGCCGGCAAAATAGGCTTCGACGGCGGCAGCCCCCAACGGCCTGAGCTGATAGGTGCCGGTGGCGCCGCGGCTGATGGAACCGAGCATATGCGTATCGGCCGGCAGCGCCTGCGGATGCGCGAGACCGAGGAAGAGTTTGTCGGCAAGTCCGAGCGGCAAACGAGCGGCGGCCTCGGTTTTGTCAGGCAAGGGCGGATCGAAGGCGATCTTTTCAGCGGCAAGCATATTCGTCGAAACGGTTACGAGCACGGCGCGGGCGCTCAGCACGCCTTGGCTCGTCTCGATGCCGATCCGGCCGGCATGGCGATGCTCGATACGCCTGACCTCGACGCCGAGCCTTGCCGGAACCGGCCTGCCATAGAGCGAGATCAAGGTTCCATAGCCCTGACGCACCCGCCAGTCGGGGCCAGGGCCTGGGTCATATCTGTTATAGTCGACGACCGAAGACCGTTCCAGTTCGGCGCCGGTGATGTAGGTGCCGATTGCCCGGATCTGGCCGTTCCAGGCATTGCAGGGTTCAAGCATCGCGGCCAGATCGGTATCATCGCCTTCATGGCTGTCGAGGCGCTCGAAATAGCCGCCGATCGCCTCCTGCGCAGCATGGATGTCGGCGCCATCCCGCTGAAGCCGCCGCCCGCCGTTCCAGGGCGCCGGCGTGCGGTCGACCGTCAGTCCCACCTCCTCGGCAATCGCCGTCCAGGCATTGGTCCGCGCCCCGTGAAGCCAGCCGCAGCCGAGATCGAGCGCCATGTCGGATGCTCCCGCCAGTCCGACCGTCCAGGCCCGGCCGCCAAGACGATCACCGGCTTCTAGCAGAAGGATCGAAAGGTCCGGACGGATTACCTGCAGGCGGCGGGCAGCAGCAATGCCGGCAGCACCGGCGCCGATGATGACGATATCCTCGTCGGCCCCCTTGCCGCTGTCACCAGACATGTCTTCTCCTTTGGCTGCGCATGCCCAGCTAAACTTCGATGTCCACAAAAGGCAAGGGCTGGGGATAGCGCCTCGCGCGGTGGATTAAACCGCATTTGCGTGACATACAGGTCCGATGAGCGTGCAGATAGATTCGCAACTCGACATGTTTGCCAAGGCATCGCCGGCGGCCGCCAAGGCGCGCGCTCCATCGCGCCGCCCGCCGTTGGAGCCGGCCGGCCGGTCCGATGAAGACATGGCGCGCACGCTCGAGGAGAGCGGCAACTATCGCATCCTGAGGAAATTGACCGCCCGACCGATTGCCTCGGTCAGGCGGCCGCAATTTTCGCGGCTCGGCGTCGTTCTCGACACGGAGACGACGGGCCTCAACCATCGCAGCGACGAGATCATCGAAATCGGCGCCGTCGCCTTTACCTTCGCCGACGACGGCACGGTCGGCGATATCGTCGGCATCTATGGCGGCCTGCAGCAGCCGTCGCGGCCGATCCCGCCCGAAGTCACCCGGCTGACGGGGATCACCGATACGATGGTCGAAGGACAGGTGATCGACATCAGATCGCTCAGCGATCTGATCGAACCTGCCGATCTGATCATCGCCCACAATGCCGGTTTCGACCGGCCGTTCTGCGAGGCCTTCTCGCCGCTCTTCACCGGCAAGGCCTGGGCATGTTCGGTGTCGGAAATCGACTGGAGCGCGCGCGGCTTCGAAGGCACCAAGCTCGGTTATCTCGTCGGCCAGGCCGGTTATTTTCATGAGGGCCATCGCGCGGTGGACGACTGCCACGCGCTTCTGGAAATCCTCGACCGGCAGCAAGGTGAAGGTGAAAGCCCCTTTGCCGAGCTCTACCGGGCAAGCCAGCGCTCGCGCATCCGCATCTTCGCCGAACACAGCCCGTTCGAAATGAAGGACCATCTGAAGGCGAGGGGCTATCGCTGGTCTGACGGAAGCGACGGCCGCCTGAAGTCCTGGTGGATCGAAGTCGGCGAAGACGACCTCGGTGACGAACTCTCCTATCTGCGCTCAGAAATCTACCGATGGAGAGAGGCGGATCCACCGACCGTGCGGCTGACGGCCTTCGATCGTTTCAAACTCTGACCGCGAAGCGGTTGGGATCCTGAACAACCCCCTCCTGAACACGACCCATGCAAAGGCCGCATAGGTGCAGTGATGCATTGGCGCTGCAACAATCGCGGTTCTCATATTATATACGGCTCATCGAAGCAAACGAAGCGCCAAGGACTGGCAGCTAGGCTTCGAAAGCCCACGGAAAGGGGATCATCATGAACGTCGCACGCTCTTTCAACAATTGGCGCAAGTACCGTCAGACGGTCGCTGAACTGGGCCGTATGACTACGCGCGAACTGGACGACCTCGGCATCGGCCGCGGCGAAATCCGCAACATCGCCCGTGCAGCCATCGGCCGCTAACGGCCTCACAGACGACCACCTTCGAGCCTTGCCCAGCGCCTGCTTCTCCCGAGCGGGCGCTTTGCTTGTGCAGTGCCTGCCAGCCATGAGCATTTCGCATAATGCATGGCTGCATTGCAAAGAAATGCTTATCAACTGGGCATAAAATAAGTATGATTATTTCTATCGAAGCGATGCATCTCCTCCCGCATCCCTTCGATATGCAGGCGCCCATCCTCCTCCCAGGGTCGCTTGCGGGAACGGCAGCACTCCTCCTCCCAGCTGTCGTTCGGTTCTTTTCGAAAAGCCTGCCGCACCTCCTCCCGCGGCAGGCTTTTTCGTTTTGGCCACCGGACCGCGCCGAAAGCGGCCGCTTGCAATGGGAATTCCTCTTCAATCGCAGGCAAATTCTCCTGTCCGTTCTCAACTCTGCTTGAATGCTCTTGCCGCCTCGCTCTCATCGGCCACTCGCGGACAAAGCTGTTGACACCGAACTTGTCGTACAACTATGTAACCAGACGGATACCACCGCAGCGGAGAACCTCTGATATGACCAGCTTTCCGCAATAGCGGTACCGCCTGACGACAATGAAGCTGAAGGAAAATTGACATGCAGATCGACGTGAGGCACGCCTCCCACCCCGAGGCCGTGCGCAGTTACGACACCGAAACGCTGCGGCGTCACTTTCTGGTGGAAACCCTCTTCGAAGGCGGCGAGATCCGGCTGACCTATTCCCATTACGACCGCATGGTCATCGGCGGCGCCACTCCGCTCGGCACCGGGCTGACGCTTACGGCGCCGACAGCGATCGGACAGGAAACCTTCCTCGCCGAGCGTGAACTCGGTGCGCTGAACATTGGCGGCGCCGGCCGCATCATCGTCGACGGCACCAGCTACGAACTTGCCAAATATGATTGCCTCTATGCCGGCAAGGGCGCCAAGGACGTCAGGTTCGAAAGCGTCGATGCCGCCAATCCGGCCAAGTTTTATCTGGTCTCGACGCCTGCGCATCAAACGCACCCCACCGTGCTGCTCACCCGCGAAAAGGCCCGCCACCTGACGCCGGGCGAAGCCGCGACGGCCAACAAGCGGTCGATCTACCAGTTCATCCATCCCGACGTCTGCCAGTCCTGCCAGCTCACCCTGGGCTTCACCATGATCGAGCCGGGCAGCGTCTGGAACACCATGCCGGCCCATACGCATGACCGGCGCATGGAAGCCTATCTCTATTTCGATCTCGAAGCCGAGCAGCGCGTCTTCCACTTCATGGGCGAGCCGCAGCAGACCCGGCATATGCTCGTCGCCAACGAACAGGCAGTCATCTCGCCGCCCTGGTCGATCCATTCGGGCGCCGGCACCAAGAACTACAGCTTCATCTGGGCGATGGCCGGCGACAATAAGAGCTTCACCGACATGGATCATATCGCCATTGCGGATCTGAGGTGAGCACCGTGGCGAACCCTTTCGACCTTTCCGGAAAAACCGCCGTCGTCACCGGCGCCAATACCGGCATCGGCCAGGCCATCGCGGCCGCGCTGGCCGCGGCTGGCGCCTCGATCGTCGCCGTCGGGCGCTCCTCGATGGACGAAACCGAAGCATTGGTGAAGGAAGCGGGCAGCCGCTTCCATGTCATCAAGGCCGATCTCGGCACCATCGAACCGGTCAAGGCGATCGTCGCCGAGGCCATCCAGACCTTCGGCGGCCTCGACATCCTCGTCAACAATGCCGGCATCATCCGCCGCGCCGATGCGCTCGACTTCACCGAGGAAGACTGGGACGCGGTGATCGACGTCAACCTGAAGACGGCCTTCTTCCTGTCGCAGGCGGCCGGCCGCCACATGGTCGACAAGGGCAGGGGCAAGATCATCAACATCGCCTCGCTGCTGTCCTTCCAGGGTGGCATCCGCATCCCCTCCTATACCGCCTCGAAAAGCGGGCTTGCCGGCCTGACCAAGCTGCTTGCCTGCGAATGGGCCAGCAAGGGCGTCAACGTCAACGCCATCGCGCCGGGTTACTTCGTCACCAACAACACGACGGCGCTGCGCGAGGATCCGGATCGCAATGCCGCCATTCTGGCCCGCATTCCGGCCGGGCGCTGGGGGAAGCCTGATGAACTCGGCGGTGCGGCCGTCTTCCTGGCATCGTCGGCATCCGACTATGTGCATGGCACGGTACTGCCGGTTGACGGGGGCTGGCTGGCGCGGTGATCCGGCCTGCCGCTCCCGAGTTTCACAGCCGCCAAGCCGTTTTTGCCTTTCCGGCCGGCATGGGTTAGCAAAGACATAGCGGCCGGCGCCGGCGCCTCGACAGGCAGGATTTCGATCGGGATGACGGACAAGGACAACGCGCACTTCACGACCACTCGCCAGCCGCCGAACCTGCGCAGCGGCCTTGCCGATACGCTGATGGCGCAGATCGAATCCGGCGACCTGAAACCCGGCCAGCGCCTGCCGACCGAACAGGCGATCATGGCGGCGACCGGCGTCAGCCGGACGATCGTGCGCGAGGCGCTCGCCACGCTACGCGCCAAGGGCTTGATCACCACGCATCAGGGCCTCGGCGCTTTCGTGTCAAACGATCCCAACCCGCGATCCTTCTCGATCATCCCCAACGACCTGCAGTCGATCGACGAGGTGCTGCGGGTGCTGGAGCTGCGCATCGGGGTCGAATATGAAGCCGCCGGACTTGCCGCGCTGCGGCGCACGCCGGAAGACATCGACCGTATGCAGGATCGTCTAGACGCCCTCGACAAAGCACTGGAAAAGGGCGGATACGGCGCACAGGAAGATTACGCCTTCCACCGGTCGATCCTGGTCGCGACGCAAAATTCCTATTACAGCCGCCTCTTCGACACGTTCGGCGATATTATGGTGCCGCGCCAATGGGCGCGCCTCGACAAGATGACGGCTTTCGAGCGCAAGCGCCATGCCGCCCGCATGCGCAGGGAACACCACGCCATCTTCGCGGCGATCCGCGACGGCAACGAAGCGGCCGCGCGCCGCGCGATCCGCAGCCACCTGTCGAAGAGCGCCGCGCGCTTCGAAGAGCTGCGCGACGCGACCAACCTTTGCTGAATTTCAAATTTGCGGCTTCGGTTTCATCAACCGCCGCCAGGCGGCATGATCCGTCCTGAGATCGAGGGTGGCGTGCGCCGCCGGCAGCAGCGGTTTGCGGCTGCGCCGGCCGAAGCGTCGTTTGAATCCGAGAATATTTTCGACGAAGCTCCTGGTGTAGAGGCCCGGCCCGCTTGAATAGATGCGCCATCCGCCGTCGACGGCGATCTTGCCCGCCTTGACGCGCGCCCAATCATCCGCGGCCTGATAGCGATCAGGGAAGGCCGCGTCGCTGCTGCTGAAATAGGTATTGCGCTGGCGCAGCGATGCCTGCGGCAAGGCCGCGGTGACGGCGATCGGATTGACGACGGCGATCGCCTTCCAGAGCGCGTCCGCCGCGCCGTCCAGGGCAAGCGTTTCGCAATAACGCAGATGCGCATGCACATACATCAGGCCGATCTCGCGGCCGAAGAAGGAGGAGGATTCGGCCCGACGGAACAGCGTTTCAGGCCCGCCGGCGTAGGTTGCGGGCTTTTCCATCAGCCGCACGCCGTCGGGGAAAAGCAGATGCTCCTCGATCAGCCGCATGTGATCGCGTCGCTGCGCCGGGGTGAACAGCTTGCCGAGCATCGCCTGCGTCATCGCGATCAGCGAGAAGGAGAGGCCGGTGCGCGTGTCGCTCGGATGCAGCAGCAATTCGACGCCGTCATGGGCCGGATCGAAAATGCCATAGCCGGCGACGACGCCGTCCCGCACGAGATGGCGGTTGAAATCCCGGCGCATCGCCATTGCGATCTTCCTCAGGGCCCTGGCTTTCTCGCCAAGCCCGAGACGGCGCAGGATGGCGGAATAACGAACGATCTGCTCGTAGAGCAAGGCGACGGTCCAGCTGCTGACCATCCAGTCGCGCAGATGCGGATCGGCCGGCTGCAGAGAATCGTTCCAGTCGCCCTCGCCATAACGGATCAGATGGCTTCCCGGGATGAAGCGTTCGCGGACGGTATCGAGCAGCTTCTCGACATGGATGGCGATGGCGTCGGCCTTGGGCGCCTTCTGCATGGACTTTTCATCGCGCCAGGACACCTTTTCGTCGAGAATGGCGAGATCGCCGGTCGCTTCGATATAGTCGCACAGCGCCTTCAACGGCCAGACGATGATATCGCCGTGGCAGTCGCCTGCCCGGATGTTGGCATAGGGCTCCAGCATGAACCATTGCGGCCAGTCGCCTTTTTCCAGGTACTGTTCGCTGAAGACGGTTTTCAGCACTTGCTTGGCCTCGCGGTCATGCTCATAGGCGAGCAGGAATTCGATCGGCCCCTGGCAGGCGTCGCGCGTGCCCCAGGCCGCTCCCGTATATTGCTCCAGTCCATGCGGCACGCTCAGATGCACGATGGCGTCATGGGCGAGCCAGGGCAGGAGGGTCGCCTGGGCGGCAAGATCGGGCGAAGCGCTGTCGATCCGCATGCAGCGCACGGCGTTGCGCCAGAATGTTGATGCCGGCGCGAGCATGGCTTCCTCGCTGACGCCGGCCTCATACCGTTGCGCCAGCCGCTCGGCCTCTTCAGCATCGGTCATCGAGCCGACGACGGCAAAGGAGAGGGCCTGCGTCGCCCGGGATCGCAGGGCCACGAAAGCGCCGTTGCGCGCAAGGCCATCGGCATAGAGCAGCTCGTCGCCGCCGATCTCGTCGATGGCATCGGGCGTCGAACTCACCAGCCAATAGACGGCATCGGGGTAACGCCCGCCCCAGAGCCAGGCGGGGTCGGGCCGGAAGGACACGCGTTTGCGCGAGGGGCCGAAGTCGATCTGCCCGCCGGCGTCATATTCGCGCTCGCCGAGCACGACATGACCGAAGACCAGGAAGCGGCACGGCTTGCCCTCGACCGAGAGGCTCCATTGCATCGCCGCATCCTCGCCGGAGGCGACGGCCGTCACGATAATCGTGTGCTCCGGGCATTGATAGATCCAGCGGCAGTCGCTCAAACCCATCTCGAAAGCCGACGGCACCGCCAGAAGCTGCCAGCCCGCGCCGACATCCGCCATGATGCGCAGTCCGCTGGCGCGCGTCAGATTGTAGGGATCGCGCGAGACGGAAAAGAGCTTGTGAAAAGATGTGTTGCCGATCGTCAGCTGCGCGGCGAATATCCCCTGCATCCAGCAGGTGGCGGCGAGAGTGGCGTCATCCAGCAGCATGTTCTGGCCGCTTCGGACGATCGCGCCGTGGCGCCGCGCGACGACGAGTTCCTTGTCGCGCAGCACGACGTGGCGGTTGAGCGCACCGTCCGGCACGAAAAAGGAAAGCAGTTTTCCGTGGCCGCGCTCTTCCAGGCTCCGCTCGGGATAGAGCCGGCCGATCGTCCTTTTATCGAGCGTCTCGACTTTCAGCAGAGGAGCGTCCTGGAGCAGGCTGCGAACCGGTGCTGCTGCCTTCGGACGAGCGGCCGCATCGTCCGGCACCTCGATGCCGTCGAGACGCGAAAGATCGGCATCGCTCGACGCTTCGGGATGATCGGCGGCGAACAGGGCAAAGAACGTCGCCGTCGCGCCATCTGGTGTGACCAAAAGCGCTCTCGATTGAAGGGCAGGGCAGGCGGTCTCCTGCTGCCGCCGTTCGCTCGGCAGCGGCGTGTCGAAGGCGCCGACCAGCAGGTCGTCGAGCCGGCCCTTTGCCTGCACCAGCTGGATCGCATCGGTGGCATAGGCAACAGCCCCGTCGAGGCAGCCTTGCGCGAGCCAGGGATTGCGGCCGCCCGACTGTTTGAGGTTTTGCCGGTTTATCACGACGAAGCCATAGGCCTTGTGGTCGGCAATGTGGTGGTCGACATATTGCGAGGCATAGGCCTCGCTGTTCATCAGAAAGCCGCGATCGCCGAGGCCGACATCCTGGATCAGCACCAGATCCACCGGCAGCGTTCCCTCTCTCAGATGCCGGATCGAGGCACGCCAGAACCATGCCGTTTCGGAGGGGTGAATCGCGAGGCGCACGTCGTAGGCGATATCGCCTGTCTTGCCGCTCCAGGAGAAGCTCGTCGCATCATAGGCGAAGCTGCCATCGGCACGGGGGCCGACGATCTCGACGACATCGGGGCGAGCGCCGCCGACGCGCAGATAAAGGCGGCCAATGCCGCCGATGAGCGGCGAGCCCTGGATCTGGTTGATCTGCACCGATCCCTTGTCGTCGGCATAGTCGATGGCAAACAGCGTCCCATTCGGCAGCGCCGATATCGACAGGCCGGAACCGTTGCTGATCACAAAGAGGCCAAGCTCTTCGCGTCGGGGCATTTGCAAGCTGCGCGTCCGGTTGGGGGCCATGGAGATCTCGTCGATGGGTGCCAGAGGGGAATCAGGGAGTGGTGCAAAAAGATTGAGAGAAATCTTACCCGTGATCCGAGGACGGACAACCCGTCACAAACGGGCTCAGACAATCTTACTGGCTTCATAAGACACCAAGGCGCCATTTTATCATCGACGCAATCGAGCCTGGCCGGAAAGGGTCAGGCTCGGGGTTCGAATATGGTCTGGGCCTTCTATGCGCCCGGCTCCCTCAATCGTTACACGATGGGGACGAGCCGATTTTTCCCAAATTGCGACACCTGCCGTCGCCTCCGCCATCTCGCCAGCAAGTGGCTTGCCCGCGGCCCGATGCCGGAAACAGGCGCGGACGTCAGCAGCAGAAATTCCCCATCGCCGATTGACGCCTCGGCGAAAACCCGACTATCAATATTAAATCAATTTGATTGACTTCACCGCCATGCCGATCCCGGCGCCTATGCCGGAACGCTCAAAAACCTGGTTTTCCCTCAAGGAAGAGTGACGATGTCGAAACCGCGACCGAACGCCCTGCGGCTTGAAACCCTTTGGAACCCGCCCGCCGACGGCAAGGAATTCTCCTACGTCCTGCGCCTCAAGAACCTCGGCAGCGAACCGCTTTCGAATTTTTCCCTCTGCGTCAGCGGCCCGGGGCGCGTCGATCCCGTCGGGCGCGTCGAAGGCGCGACCGTTTCGCAACGGCTTTCGAATTTCACCGAATTCCAGCCGCCGGCCGGTTTCGTGCTCGGCGCCGGCGAGACCTGGACAATCTCCGTCTATGCGCTGAGCTGGCAGTTCCGCCACTGGACGGACGGCGCGACGAGCGCCTATCTCGCGCTTTCCGATGGCAGCACCATCGTGCTCGACGTCGAGCCGACGCGCTCTTCGGTCAGCAACGCGGCCCTGAAGCGCGGCGCCGAGATCTATCCGGTTCCTGCCAACGCGCCCGTTCAGATATCGGTCATCCCCTGGCCGAACCATGTGGCGGTCTCCTCCCGCCGTCCGCTGCCGGCCGGTTTTGCGCCGCAGGCGCAGAGCGCCGAGGGGCAGGCGGCGGCGAAAGGCTTCGCAGCGCTGGTCGACCATCTCTTCGCCGTCGAAGGCATTGTGCGCACCGAGGCGGAAGGCGCGGTCCCGGTTATTCTGAAGGATGTTGCCGGCTTCGGCCCCGAAGCCTACCGGCTGAGCTTCAACGACGAGACCCTGACTGTTGAGGCAAGCAGCCGCACCGGCTTTCTCTACGGCCTCGTGACACTCGGCCAGATCTGGCGCGGCGCCAGGCTGCATCCCGGCGTCTTCCAGTTTCCTGGAGCCGGGGAGATCGTCGACGAACCGGCAATGGGCTGGCGCGGCCTGCATCTCGACGTCGCCCGCCAATTCTATGCCGCCGCCGAGGTCAAGAAGCTGCTGGCGGTGCTGGCCTGGAACAAGCTCAATCGCTTCCACTGGCACCTTTCCGACGACGAGGCCTGGCGCGTCGAGATCGACGCCTATCCCGCTCTGACCGAGATCGGCGCCTGGCGCGGCCACGGCCTTGCCATGCCGCCGCTGCTGGGCTCAAGTCCGGCGCGGACGGGCGGTTACTACAGCAAAGCCGTCATCCGCGAGATCGTCGCCCAGGCGAAAAGCTTCGGCATCGAAATCGTGCCGGAGATCGATATGCCCGGCCATTGCTACGCCATGCAGCAGGCGATACCGGAGCTGCGCGATCCGGCCGAGAAGGGCAGCTACTACTCCGTCCAGGGCTTTCCCGACAATTGCATCAATCCGGCCCGCGAGCAGACCTACGAGATCGTCGAGACCATTCTTTCGGAACTGATCGAGCTCTTTCCGTTCAAGACCATCCATCTCGGCGCCGACGAGGTGCCGCTCGGGGCGTGGTCCGGCTCGCCGACCGCGTTGGAACGCCTGCGCGCCGTCGCCGGCGATGCGGTTGCCGATGCCCATGCCAAGCGGCTGAACGTCGTCACCAACACGCATGGCGCCGACGATATTCACGGCTCGGGCGCGGCGATCCTGCAGGCGGAGTTCCTGGAGCGCGTGCAGCGTTTCCTAGCGAGCAAGGGCTGCATCACCGGCGGCTGGGAAGAGGCGGCCCATGGCGACGTCATCGACAAGGAGAAGAGCTATCTCTGCAGCTGGCGCAATGTAGAGGTTTCGGCCGATCTCGCCGAACGCGGCTACCAAATGGTCGTCTGCCCCGGCCAAGTCTATTACCTCGACATGGCGCTGAGGCCCGATTGGGATGAACCGGGCGCCAGCTGGGCAGGGAACTCGGATGCGGAAAAGCTCTACAACTTCGATCCGCTCAGTGGCTGGACGGCGGCGCAGAAGCAGCAGCTGCTCGGCATCCAGGCCTGCATCTGGTCGGAACCGATGACCGACCGCGCCGTCTTCGACCGCCTCGTCTTCCCGCGCATCTCAGGACTTGCCGAAACCGGCTGGACGAAGCCGCCCTCCAAGTCCTGGGAGCGCTTCAAGGCGCTCGCCGGGCTGATGCCGCTGCTTTACGGGCTGCAGCAGTCGTAAGGCTCGCCTTCACCGCCGCTGGCGGTAAGCAGAGGGTGTGACGCCTGTGCCCAGCTTGAAGGCCCGTGTCAGGTGGCTCTGGCTGCTGAAGCCGCAGGCCGATGCTATCTGCGCGATCGGCTCCATGCCCGATAACATCGATTTGGCGCGCTCGACACGCCGGTGCGCCACCCAGCCGTGCGGCGATACACCAAAGCTTGCCCGGAACATCCGCTGAAAATGAAAGGCGCTGAGCTGCCCGATCTCCGCCAGATCCTGCAGGCGGATTGTCTCGCCAAGATGGGCCTCGATATAGTCCAGCGTTCGGTGGCGCACATGCGGCGCGAGCCCGCCGCTGATCGCGCGGGCCCGCATGCCTCCATACCGCGGATCAACGAAGAAATCGTTGATCGTCTGCATCATCGCTTCCTCAGCCAGCAGATAACCACCCGCCGACATCGCTTTCGTCATCTGCCAAAGCGCCCGCGCCAAGACGGGTGCATCCGCGAAGGTCACTTCGGGAAGCACCATCATCCTGGAATCGCGGTCAAACGTCTCTGCAAACATCCGGCGCATCTGGTCGTCCGGAACATAGAGATGGACGAATTCGAAGGGATCGGCGATTTCCCATTCGGACGAGTGCCCCTGTGGCATGACGCACAAAGCGCCGGGCCGGCCTCGCGCAGCGGGGCTGCCATCCAGACGGCGCGTTCCGGCGCCACCGTTGAGATAAAGGCTGAACGTATGTCCGTCCGGCTGCTCATAGCTCATCCTGTCGTTGCCATTGCTCCAGAGGGCAGCTGATCGCCCGAACCCCAGATCGATGGACTGTGACACCCGGGCAGAGGGAGATGCGGACAAAAAGCTGTAAACCGAGAGGCGGCTGTCTTTCACCTATTCTTCCCCACACGTGCGACGTCCTGCGAACAATACCGGTGGACGGCCCGCGTGGCGAGCTGGAAGTCCGGGGCAAGGAATTTCGCCGCAAGAATATGCAAGAGACCGGCTCACGGTTGATCTATGTCGTGGAGAAAAGAGGATCACTCCATGGCAAATGCCGTTCTTTTCATCGCGACCGTCCTCATATGGGGGACGACCTGGATCGCCATTGCAATGCAGGTCGGTCCCGTGCCGGTCCTGGTCTCGGTCTTTTACAGATTTGCGCTGGCAGCGGTGATCCTCGTCGCCATCCTTGCCGTCATGCGCCGGCTCAAGCTTCCTGCCTTGCGCGATCAACCTTTCATCCTGGCGCAGGCGCTCTGCCTGTTCAGCCTCAATTTCATCTGTTTCTACAACGCCGCCGCCTCGATTCCATCAGGGCTGATCTCGGTGATCTTCTCGCTCGCGACGATCTACAATGCCGTCAATGCGCGGCTCTTCTTCGGCGACCGCATTACAGGCCGCACGCTCATCGCCGCGGCACTCGGCGCAACCGGCCTTCTCCTGCTGTTCGGAGAGGAGGTTGTCGTCGATTTCGATATGGGCACGTTGAAAGGGATCGGGCTCGCAGCGCTCGGCACGCTGTTCTTCTCGCTCGGCAACATGGCATCGCGCCGCAACAGCGCGGCCGGAATCTCACCGCTGACCGCCAATGCCTGGGGCATGACCTATGGCACGATCGTCCTCCTCGTCCTGATTGCCGTGACGCAGACGTCGATCGTGGCACCATCAGGCATCACCTATCTTGCCGCGCTGCTCTATCTCTCGGCGATCGGATCGGTGATCGGTTTCACCACCTACCTGATGCTGGTGTCCCGCATCGGCTCCTCACGCGCGGCCTATGCCACCGTGCTGTTTCCGATCGTCGCCCTGTCGCTGTCGACGGTGTTCGAGGGCTACCACTGGAGCGGCCTCGGCCTGATCGGCCTGGCGCTGACGCTGCTCGGGAACGTGATCATCTTTGCGCCCCCTCTCGCCCGCCGCCCGCGGCAACCAGGTGCGACCCTGCCGGCACGCGGCTGACGGACCGGCGAGAGCTAGCTGACCGGCTTCTGCAGCACGTCGAAGCGAGGATTGGTTTCGGAAAAGATCGGCAGGGCCGCGGCGCCGAGGATCGCGGTATCCTTGCCGGTCATGCCGATCATGACGCGGGGCACGCCGTCCTTCCGGCCTGGGTCGATCGGATCGTGCAGCGGCTCAAGCCGCTCGGCAAGGCGCTGCATCAACGAGCTCGGGATGCTGCCACCCAGCACGATGGTCTCAGGATCGAAGGCGAGCTCGAGGAAATCGAGGATCTGGCGCAGCGGCTGGACGGCCTGGTCGAGCCAGGCGTCCAGACCTTCGCCGCCTCTGGCGATCAGCGCATCGAGCTCGTCGGGCGAAAGCTCCCCCGCATTAGCAATCCCCATGGATTCATAGGCGACGGACGCCGAGATGTAGCGATCGAGGCAACCGCGTTTGCCGCAGCTGCAGATCCTGCCATGCGGCTCGACGATGACATGCCCGATCTCGCCGGCATTGTTGCGGCTGCCCTTGTAGAGATGGCCGTCGAGGAACATGCCGGCGCCGATGCCGCCGCCGCCGGCCAGAAACAGATAGACGAAACTGGCGAGGCCGCGGGCAACACCGTGAAGCCGCTCGCCGATCGCGGCTGCCGTCGCATCGTTCTCGACCAGCACCGGCACGCTGAGCCGCTGCTCCAGCTCGGGGCCGACGGGAAATCCCTGCCAGCCGGGCAGGCTATGGGGGCTGAGAGAGGTGGTGCCGCCCTCGCCATAGCGGCCGGGCAGGGCGATGCCGACGCCGAGCAGCCGCCCCTGGTCGAAGGCGAAGGCTTGCTTGAGATGCTCGACGATGGAGTGGAGGATCGGCATCGCCCGCTGCGGATCGGGGTGTTCGACCTGGCGGTCGACGCGCGCACAGACGGCGCCGGAGAGATCCGTCAGCACGCCGCTCGCCCGCTGGCGGCCAAGCTCGAGGCCGATCGAATAGGCCCCGGCCGGATTGATCGAATAGGGGATGATCGGCTGGCCGCGCGCCAGCTTCTGCGCCTCGGCGGCGACGAGCAGATGCGACCTCTCCAGCTCCTCGACGATGTTCGACACCGTCTGCGGCGTCAGCGCCGTCATCCGGGCGATCGCCGCCCGCGACAGGGAACCGTGCGTGCGGATCAACTCGATCACCACCCGCCGATTGTGAGACTTGGCCTGCTCGAGATTCGTGCCGGAGATCGCCTTCATATCGCCTTCAGAGGATAAGCCTCACCACCCTTGTCACAAGACGGGTAGCGATGAAAGCCAGATTTTTCGTCCGGCTTACTAAACCTCGGCGTCCGCAAGGGCAACGGCATTGCGCCGCTGCAGCAGCCCGAGGAGGGTGATGCCCGACAGGCCGGTGACAGCGCTCAGAATGGCGGTTCCGGAATAACCGGTGACCCACGTGCCGGCGGCAAAGACCAGCGCGCCAATGCCCGCACTCGCAAAGATATTGACGGAGATCAGCGCGCTGCCGAGCCCCGGCCGGTCGGCAATCAGGTCCTGCAGATAGGTGATCGGAATGCTGATGATCGCCGCAGCACCAATGCCGGCAAGCAGCGTCAGCGCATAGAGGTGCCATGGCGCGGAGGCAAAGCCGAGCAGGCCGAGAAACAGCGCGTAGATGATGGTGCCGGCGGCCAGCGCCGTCATCTGCCCCGCCTGCCGCGCGATCCGTGACCAGACGATGATGAAGATCACCTCCAGAAGCGCGACGATACCGACAAGAATGCCGACGTCGCTGAGCCGGCCATGGGCTGCGCCGGTGGCGATCAGCGGCAGAAGGGCGTCGTTCAGATGCAGCGTGCTGGTGATCAGCGCCACACCTGCGATATGCGCCGAAATCCGCGGCGAAACCACCTGCCTGAGCGCCCCGAGATAGGTGAGATGGTGAACCGCCGCCATTTCCGTTCCGACCTGCTTCGGCAGGGCGAAGAGGATGATGCCCTGGCATAAAAGGCACGAGATGGCGGCGAAGAGATAGGCCGGCAGCATGCTCGACGCTCCCGAGAGGACAAGGCCTGTGATACCGGGGATCAGCACCCAGGAGAGCGAGATCATCGCCCGCACGCCCGAGTTGGCCGTCACCATGTCATTCCGGCTCATGCCCTGCATTGCCTCGCGCGCATTGGCAAAAAGCAGCGAGTTCAGCGCCCCGTAGATCGGCATCGGCAGCAGCGCACTGACGATGAAGGTGGCCGCACTCGGAAACGCATAGACCATGCCGTAGCCGACAATGCCGAAGAGACAGGCGCCGATCATCGCCGAACGGTATTCGCCGAGCCGGTCGGCAAGATTGCCGAGCAGAACGCTGATGACCACATTCACCGCCGCCGAGGCGAAGCTCAGGAATGAATAGAGGCCGTCGCTCAAGCCCAGTTCGCGGATGCCGACGATCGAACGATAGGGCGCGGTCATCGCCCCCGCCATGCCGAAGGTGAAAATGGCGATCATGCTGGCGCGGATCGCCGGATTGCGGAAGACATCGGGAAAGAGGCGGCTCATGAGATCATCAAATCGAAAGGGAAATCGGCAGGCGCGGCCGCGGCGGGCAGTCCCGAAGGTCATGTCATGCTAAAGCGTGCGCCTTAGTCCTTGTTTCTCGCATGTCGTTGTCGCAAAACCGCTGCACATTTTTGCGCGACATGCTTTGTCATATCTGCTCAGAGATCGGAGCGCCTGATATCAATAGTGCTCCGATTGCGAGAAGGTCCGCGCCAGCTCTGCCTGGCCTGCCGTCAGGCCGCAATCGACGGGCAGGCAGACTCCGGTGATGGCGGCGGCAAGCGGGCCGGCGAGGAAGCCGACGGCATTGGCGACATCGCAGGGATCGACGACGCGCTGCAGCGGATACCAGCGGCGCGCCTCCTCGAAGACGTTGGGATTGGCGGCGGCGCGCGCCTCCCAGGCCTGCGTCTTCACCGTGCCGGGCGCCACCGCATTCGAGCGGATGCCGAACTTGCCGTATTCCACGGCGACCAGTCGGGTGAAATGCAGAAGCCCGGCTTTGGCGGCGCTATAGGCCGGGTGCCCGAAGACATGCATGCCGTTGACCGAGGCGATGTTGACGACGGAGCCTTTCGAAACCTTCAGCATCGGCTCGAAGGCGCGGAAGCACAGGAAGGACGCTTCGAGATTGAGCGCATTGTCCGCCCGCCAGATCTCCGGCGTCGTGTCGTGCAGGCTGGTCGCCCGCGCCGCACCGGCATTGTTGACGAGGGTTCGAACCACGCCGATATCAGCGGCGCGTTTTGCCAGTTCCGATATGCTCGTCTCGCTGGTCACATCGCAGCCGACGGCGACGAAACGGCCGGCCGGACCGAGCTTGGAAGCAACGGCGGCCGCAGCCGCGGCATCAATATCGGCGAGCAGGACGACGTCGTGATCATCGGCAAGCCGCGCGGCGATCGCAACACCGATGTCGCCCGCCGCACCGGTAACGATGGCTATCGACTGGGTCATTTTCCGTCGCCCCCATTCATGAGTTCAATCTCCAAGCAATTGCCGGTCGTCGCCATCGCGGTGGATGACGAGCTGCTGCTTGATGCGCCGAAGCGTGGTCGTCGCCTTCGGCTGAACGGCATAGGCGACCAGGCTGGAGAGAATATCGACGGTGGCGATGTAGGCGATGCGCGTCGAGGTCGGGCGATAGATATTGTTGCCCTCGGGAAGGTCGATCGGCACGACGATTTCCGCCGCTTTGGCAACCGGGCTTTCCGCCTGGGTCAGCGCGATCGTCTTCACCTTGGTGTCGCGGGCAAGCTCGAAGGCCCGCACCAGCTCCATATTCCGCCCCGAGAAGGACGAGCCGATCAGCACGTCGCCCGGCCGGGCCGCCGCCGCCATCATCAGCTGCATGCTGTGATCGGAACTGGCGGTGATGCGAAGGCCCAGACGGAAGAGGCGGTTCTGCAGCTCGTCGGCGATCATCGACGAATTGCCGCCGGAGCCGAAGGCGTAGATCATGTCAGCCTTGGCGATATGGGCAACGGCCGCTTCGATCGCAGCAAGATCGAGCGAGCGATGCAGGAGAAACAGCGCGTTCTGGGCCTTTGTGATGATATCCTGGGCGACATCGGCCGGATCAGTGCTTTTCGACTCCGGCTTGAGATAACGTACGCCGATATGGGCGGTGCGGGCGAGCTGCACCTTGAAATCGGAAAAGCTCTCGCAGCCGAGCCGCCGGCAGAAGCGGGTGACGGTCGGCGGCGAGACCTCGGCCCGTTCGGCGAGCTCGATGATCGAGGCGTTCACCGCAAACTCGAAATCGTTGACGATGATCTCCGCAATGCGGTTTTCCGAAGGAGAAAGCCGGCTCTTATCTTCCTGCAATGTCGAAAAGATATCCAAACCGACTCCCACCGATTTTTCGCTATGCGTCCTTCTTCTTATAGGCCACGCAGTCGATCTCAACCTTGCAATCGACCATCATCGACGATTGCACACAGGCGCGTGCCGGCGGATGCTCGCCGAAATACTCCTGATAGATCTTGTTGAAGGTCCAGAAGTCGCGCGGATCGTCGAGCCAGACGCCGACGCGCACGACGTCCTCGACTCCGTAGCCGGCCTCATCGAGAATCTCCAGCACATTCGCGATCGTCTTGTGGGTCTGGGCGATGATGTTGCCGTCGATGATTTCGCCGTCTTCCATCGCAACCTGGCCGGAAACATAGAGCCAGCCATCGGCCTCGACCGCACGCGCGAATGGCAGCGTCTTGCCGCCGGCGCCCGTTTGAACCGTGCCATAGCGCTTGATGGGCATGCTGAAGTCCTTGCAAATTATTTTCTTGATACGTTGACAAATGACCATAGAAAGCAGAATTTGACCAGTGAAAAACGCCATTTATGAAAAGAATTTCAATCCGGGGCGAACATGCGCGATCCCTTTCAGAACCCTTTCCCCACCGACGCTGCCCGGCACGCCATTTGGGAAATGCTCGTTTCCCGCGATATTGATGCTTTTCTCGCCGCCGACTGGTCGCTGGTCGAGGATGATTTCGTCGAAGAAGGCTTCATCGGCATCGACGGGCGCAAGGAGGTGAACCCCGACAACTGGCGGCTCGCCTTTCCCTCGCTCGCGGCCTATCGCGAGGAGTGGCTGAGGCAGGCAAGAGATTTTGCCGAGCAGAGCTTCGCGGAAGATCCGCGCACGGCGATCTTCACCACGACGACGCTCGAAGACATCGAGATCGAAGGCGAGACAGCGCTGGTCCGCAAGAAATTCGATGGCGGCATCACCAAGGCCGACGGCACCCGCGACGTCCTGCAATGGCAGACGCTCTATTATTGCAGGCTGCACGAGGGACGCTGGAAAATCTCAGGTTTCACCGGCTACCTGCCGAACCCGATGGGGTGAAGCGGGGCCGCAACACGAAGGCCACTTTCTTGCGCATTTTCACGGCAGCACTGGCGACCGAGACCAACACCTTCTCCCCGATCTGCGTGGATCGCCGCGCATTTGAAGCCTCGCTTTATGCCCCGCCCGGCCAGCACCCCGAGACGCCGACGCTCTGCACCGCGCCGATCACCGTCGGAAGGCGCGTCGCCAGGGAAAAGGGCTGGGAGCTAATCGAGGGCACCGCCACCTGGGCTGATCCCGCAGGCCTCGTCAACCGGACGACCTATGAGGAACTGCGCGACGAAATCCTCGGGCAGCTCAGCGCGGCCATGCCTGTTGATGCCGTCGTCATGGGCCTGCACGGCGCCATGGTCGCAGCCGGATATGAGGATACGGAAGGCGACCTTCTCCAGCGCATGCGCGAAATCGCAGGGCCCGACGTCCTGATCTGCGCCGAACTCGATCCGCATAGCCATCTCACCGCCAAACGCGTCTCGGCGCTTAATTTCGCCGTCTATTTCAAGGAATTCCCGCATACGGACTTCGTCGACCGGGCCGAGGATCTCTGGCGCATTGCGGTCGACACGCTGGAAGGCCGGGTCAAGCCCCGCATGTCGATGTTCGACTGCCGCATGATCGACGTCTTCCCCACCTCGCGCGAGCCGATGCGTTCCTTCGTCGACAAGATCATGCGGATCGAGAAGGATGACCCCGAGATCCTGTCGATCTCGGTGATCCACGGCTTCATGGTGGGCGATGTTCCCGAAATGGGAACGAAGCTGCTCGTCGTCACCGACAACAAGCCGGAGAAGGGCGCCGCCCTGGCGCGTGAGCTCGGTCTCGAACTCTTTTCCAAGCGCGGCACCTTCATGGTGCCGCAGATCGACGAGAAGGAAGCGGTTTCCCGCGCCATCGCCGCCACCGCATGGCCCGTCGTTATCGCCGATGTCTGGGACAATCCGGGCGGCGGCACGGCCGGCGATGCGACTGTCATCCTCGCCGAGCTCATGGCCAGCGGCGTCAGGAATGCGGCGATCGGCACCATCTGGGATCCGATGGCCGTGCAGATCTGCTTTGCGGCGGGCGAGGGGGCGGAGATTCCGCTGCGCTTCGGCGCCAAGTCGGCGCCCGGCACCGGCAACCCCATCGACGGCACAGTCAAGGTTGTCAGGCTGGTTAGGAACGCCGAAATGCAGTTCGGCGAGAGCCTGGCGCCCTTCGGCGATGCCGCCCATATCGTGCTCGACGGCATCGATATCATCCTCAATTCGACGCGCGCCCAGAGCTTCGACCCGAGTCTCTTTTCGGTGATGGGCATCGATCCGACCAAGCAGAAGATCCTGGTGATCAAATCCACCAATCATTTCTTCGCGTCCTTCTCGAAGATCGCCGCGGAAATCCTTTACTGCTCCGCCGGAACGCCTTATCCCAATAACCCGGCGACGACGCCCTACCGGCGGGCGCCGAAAACCATCTGGCCGATCGTGGCCGATCCACATGGGACAGAACGCGGAGCCGCCTAAATGCAAGATGCCAGCTTCGCCGTCGTTGCCAAGGCCGGTGACAGGATCGCCGATCTCTCGACGCCGCGTCCTGTCATCGACGAGGACCGGCTGGCTGCAAACATAACCCGCGTTCAATCCTATATGGACGAGCACGGCCTGAACTTCCGCCCGCATATCAAGACGCACAAGATCCCGGCGCTCGCCGTCGCCCAGCTCGCGGCCGGCGCCAAGGGCATCAATTGCCAGAAGGTCACGGAAGCCGAGGTCTTTGCCGAAGCCGGTTTCGGCGACATCCTGATCACCTTCAACATTCTCGGCCAGCAGAAGCTCGAGCGCCTGGCCAGGCTGAACGAGAAAATCCCGGCCCTGAAAGTCGTCGCCGATAGCGAAGTGACGGTCGACGGGCTCGCCGCCCATTTTTCCGGCCATAAGCCGCTGACGGTGCTTGTGGAATGCGATACCGGCGCCGGCCGCTGCGGCGTGCAGACGCCGGAGGAGGCCGCCTCGCTCGCCAAGCGCATCGCCGCCGCCGACGGCCTCACCTTCGGCGGCATCGTCACCTATCCGAAGCCACGATCGGCCGCCGCCGTGGAAGCCTTCATCGCCGAGACGCTGCAACGCCTACAAGCCGACGGCATAGACTGCCCGACCGTCAGCAACGGCGGAACGCCGAGCCTGTTCGAGGCGCATCTGGTCCCATCCGCCACCGAACACCGCGCCGGCACCTATATCTACAACGACCGCCAGATGGTGCGCATGGGCCATTGCACCGAGGACGATTGCGCCATGCATGTGCTGGCAACCGTCGTCTCACGGCCAACCCCCGACCGCGCCGTCATCGATGCCGGCTCGAAAGCCCTGACCTCGGATCTCCAGGGTTTCAGCGATTACGGCCTGATCGTCGGTTATCCCGAAGCACGCATCACCAGCCTGTCGGAAGAACACGGCGTGATCGATCTGTCGAACTGCACCGGCCCCCGGCCGCAGATCGGCGAAAAGCTCTTCATCATCCCGAACCATACCTGCGTGGTGTCCAATCTGTTCGATACGATGGTCTTTCACCGGGGTGGCGTGGTGACCCGCGTCGAAGAGGTCGCGGCACGCGGACTTGTCTGGTAGGGGGCGGCTGCGGTTGAGGGCGAGATGAGCTTGATCGCCCAAGGCCTCGGTATCAGCAAGGCGTATCAGAACACGTGCGCGGCGGATGCCTTCTTGCGCCAATAGCGGACATAGACTCTACGGGGCGAGAGTCTGCTTTGGGGCCGTAAACGAACTGTCTGCTTTCAGATTCCGCTCGACGATAAGCGGACGTTCCCAGATCACCACCTGGTTGCGAAACTTAACTCAGAGTGTATTAAAATTTGCGGCACGGTCAAGATCGTTGGCCAATCCTATACTCGTGCCCGTCCTACAGCTTCACCGTATTGATCTCGGAGTACGTGGCCGCGTCCTCAATTGAAGCAACGATCTTGTCGATCCAAGCATCCGAATATGTGTAGTCCTTATGTGCCGGATGATAGATACAAAATTCTTTGTCCGTGTTCGCTGGCTGCGCCGACTTTGCTTTCGGCCTCACTTTGAAATACCGCATGATCTTTTGATGCGTATTTACGTGCCCGACAAATCGGGCCGCTTGAAGCTGAAAAACCCCACCTATGCTCCATTGCGTAAGAGACAAGCTGACCGGCTGCTTGCAGGCGTCCGACCAAGTTGCGAGTTGCCAGAGTGGCCGGAATAGAGGCGCGTAGCTGCCGAGGCACTTCTGCTGTCCAGACGATTTTGCCGCCGCCGCGGTGCATAGCCCCGAATGACCGTTCTACTGCAACGAAATTTCGAAGCGCTTGCGCTTCCTGCGCAAGCAGGTTAAAACACTGAACTACATGGTTCAGTATTTGGATCCTCCCCTCGATCTCTCGTTCGCGGCGCTGTCCGATGCGACCCGCCGCGGGATCATCGAGCAACTTGGGCGAGGGGACGCGTCGATCACCAGTCTCGCGGAGAAATTCCAGATGACGTTGACCGGCATGAAGAAGCACGTCCAGGTTCTCGAGCGGGCCGGGCTCGTCGTCACGCAGAAGGTCGGACGGGTGAGAACCTGCAAGCTTGGGAAACGCGGCCTCAAGGCGGAGGCCGAGTGGATCGAGGCGCATCGCAAGCTCTTCGAGGCCCGCTTCGAAGCATTGGACGAAATCATCAGCGAGATGAAACAGGAGGGAAGCGATGACTGAACAAGTTGACGATGCAGGTGGTGCGCAGAACCGCACGTCGGTCGAGCGCAAAGGGGATCGCGAACTGGTGGTAACGCGCACATTCGATGCGCCGCCGAGCACGGTTTACAGAGCGTGGAGCCAGCCCGAGCTGTTCCAGCGCTGGTGGGTGCCGAAATCAGTATCCGGCATTTCGCTCGTATCGTGCGATATGGACGTCCGTACCGGCGGCAAATATCGGCTGGAATTCGGCGCCGGCGGTTCGGACACCATGGCCTTCTACGGCAAGTATCTCGAGGTGGTGCCGAACGAGCGCATCGTCTGGACGAATGACGAGGGCGAAGAGGGCGCGATCACGACTGTGACCTTCGAGGACCAAGGCGGGAAGACGCTGCTGATTTTCCACGAAGTCTATCCGTCCAAGGAGGCGCTTGAGGAAGCACTGCAGGGCTCAGCGGCCGCATTGCCGGAGCAACTGGAACAGCTAGACGACTTGCTTTCCGGCAGGGGCGCGTAGCGCGCGGTCGGGAACATGCGGTCGCCGGAGGTCCCGACATCGATGCGGCCGCTCATCGATCCGCCGAAACTCGTCAGACCGCTCGAACTTCGGCGAGCCGCTTGACGGCGTACTCGTCCTGCCAGCAGACGGCGGCTTCCCATGCGGCGAACGCTTGCGCGGCGATATCGTGCGCTTCGTCGTCGAGACCGGCAGCGTTGCCGGGCAGCGCCAGGTCGAGGTCGGGAACGTCGACGTGTGACTCGTCCCAGGCGATCAACGCGACTCGATCGGCGGTCATGCGGATGTTGCCAGGGCTATTGGGGTTGCCGTGGACAACGCATCTCTGACGTCCGATGAGCTGCGCCCACGCGGCTCGACACCGAATAACGCCCTCAGGCGGCATCGCGGCAAGGTCGATCCTCGTTCCAGTTTCGACGTGAAGAAGGTCGATCGACGATCGCCAGCCTGGGCGCTGCGGCCAGCCCTGTGTCAACCGATGCAGCTCGCGGAGCGTGTCGGCCACGCGACACCAGTCGGACTCCGTCTCGGGCGGTCCGCCCTCCATGTATTTCATCACCACCAGACCGTTCGCGAACAGCCGGCCGTCGGTCGTCGGGATCGGCACTGGAACGTGCATGCCTTCACTGTCGAGATATTGGATGAGCTCGGCTTCCCATGCGAGATCGGCGTCGGTTCTGTAGCCGAGACGACCGACCGCGGTCTGCCCGTGGACGCGAACGCTCCACACGTCATTGGCAACTCCACCCGTCAGCCGTTCGATGCGAACCGCGTCTTCACCCCATTGCCGAAGTGCTTCCCATCCCATTGGCGATACCCTTGGCGGCGATGATTAAATTGACGGAAGAGGGTGTCATGTCGCCCCCTACGGGACTCCTGGTGGAACGAACCGAGCCAGTCGGTTCAAGCCGCCGTAGGATTGATCACGTTCATATCGATTTCCGTCAGTTCCACGCGCCGCTCAAAGGCGACGCCCGCTTCGTCGAAGAGATGGCAATCGGCGGCATTGATGCCGGTTGTCACAGGTGCGTCGGGGCGGATGCCGACGCTGCCGGGCAACATAGCGCAAAAATTCTCGGCCTCGCCGTTGAGTGAGGCATAGGCGACCGTATTAGCGCCGAGCCGTTCGATGACCGCCGGCGTCACGGTAAAGACGATGTCGCCGCCGTTCAGCTGGATATGCTCCGGGCGGATGCCGAGCGTCAGGGTCTTGCCGGCCATGCAATCTGTCCCTTGTAATCCACTTCGACACCGTCGGCGCTGACGCCCTTGCAGGTCACCGGCAGGAAATTCATCTTCGGATTGCCGATGAAGCCGGCGACGAACTGGTTGGCGGGCTTGTGATAAAGCTCGAGCGGCGCGCCGGTCTGCGAGATGTCGCCGGCGTCGAGCACGACGATGCGGTCGGCTATCGTCATGGCTTCGACCTGGTCATACGTGACATAGATCATCGTCGCCTTCAGCTGCCGGTGTAGCTTGGCAAGCTCGATGCGCATGTCGGCGCGCAGCCGCGTCAGGTCGCGGCCCGCGCCTTTGTCTGGTAGGAGCCGGTTCCGGTTGAGGGCGAAAATCGCCTGTTCGCGACCCGGCGGCGGAGGCCATCACGGCGACGACTACCCTTGCGACCCGGATCAGACCTCAGTTCTGCAAACCCCAGTCCGCGACCTGCCAGCGCATCTGCCCACGGTCGGCGACGACACGGCCGAGCCCTGGGAAGGGCATGTGCGTGGCGGCGATGAGGGCGCCTTCCGAAGCGGCGCGAGGAAAGAACCGGTCGCGCATCGCCTTAGCCGCGACAGGATCCTGCTCGAACAGGAAGAACACATCGGTCGCCCCAGGATGCACCACGGGAAAGATCATATCCGAAACCATGATGAGGCTCTGTCCGCCATCCTCGACCCGCACGCCGATATGGCCGGGTGTATGGCCGGTCAGGTCGACGATCGAGACGCCCGGCACGATTTCTCGCTCTCCATCGATCGCCTGAAGTCTCGGGTAAAGGCGCACGACCTCGTCGGCCATCTTGAAACTGGTCTGCAGATAATCGGGCGCGCCGTTGCGCTTGGCCGGATCGGTCCAATGGGCGACGTCGCGCCGATCTATATAGAGTTCCGCGTTGGGATAGTTGTTCTTGCCTCCGAGAATCAGGCCGCCCATGTGGTCCTGATGCATATGCGTCACGATCACGGCGTCGATCTGGTCTCGCTGCAGGCCGAGCGCGGCGAGCGCCTGCGGCAATCGGCCGGTTTGCCCGATCGAGCCTGCCGCACCGGCATCGATCAGGATGCGGCGTTCGCCATCCTCGACCAGATATTGGTTGAAGAGGAAGCGCACCCCGGTGGCGCGAGCGGTGAACTGCGCGACTGCCGCCTGTTCAACCTCCGCCGCGGTGCGCCCTGGAAAATAATCATAGGGCATATCCGCATAGCCATCCGTCAACGCCGTCACCGTGAAACGGCCGATACGGATCTGCGCGAGCGGCGTAACACTGACCGGCGCTTTTCCGGTATCCTGTGTGGCGGCAAGCGCAGACGCGCCTTCAATCATTCCTCCGCCGAGGAGGCTGCCCCCGAGCAAGCCGAGAGGGAGAGCACTTGCAAAGGCACGACGCGAAAGTTTGGGCATGACGTCCTTCCTGATCATTTGGGATATGGGGAACCGGGCAGCGCCCTTGAACGAAGGTGAAGCTATGACATCCACAAACAGTAGGGTATCCTGCCATTTTGAGAACTTTCCTCCCAGATTGCGGAAGGATTTGGATGGACCGTTTTGACGCGATGACGGTACTGCTGGCGGTGGTCGACGCCGGCAGCCTTTCTGCCGGGGCGCGGCGACTGCATGCACCGCTTGCCACGGTCAGCCGTAAGGTGGCAGATCTTGAAAAGCATCTCGGCGTGCCCTTGGTGCTGCGCACTCGCCGGGGCCTCTCGCTGACCGAGGAGGGGCGCGCCTTCGTCGCCGCCTCGCGGCGTATCCTTGATGAGCTGGATGCGGCGGAGCGGCAGGCAAGCGGCGACCATGGCACGCTGCGTGGCGGGCTCCATGTGACCGCACCTGTTGCTTTCGGCGAGCGTCATCTGCTGCCAATCGCGCTGGGATTTTTGAAGAAGCAACCCAATATCAATCTGCGCCTGACGCTGGTTGATCGGCAGATCAATCTGGCGGACGAGCAGGTTGACGTGGCTCTTAGAATTGGCCACCTGACCGACAGTGCACTGATCGCAACGCGCGTCGGCAGTGTCCGCCGGGTGATCTGCGCCAGCCCCGACTATCTCGCCCGCCGGGGCGTCCCGCGTCGGCCGGAAGATCTTGTCAGACATGACGGCATCAGCTTCCAAGGCTTTGCGACCGCGCCGGAATGGCGCTATCGCCGGGACGGTCCGGCCTTCACCATCGAGCCGCGCCCGAAACTCGCGGTCAACACGACGGAGGCGGCCATCCAGGCTGCAATGGCCGGTATCGGCATTATCCGCGTACTGTCTTACCAGATTTCCGATCAGTTGCGCTCCGGCGCTCTGCAGGAATTGCTGACGGAGTTCGCGCCGGAACCGCTGCCGGTGAACGTTCTGCATGGACCAGCATATCCCCTGTCGCTGAAGGTGCGCTGCTTCCTCGACTGGATCGTGCCGCGCCTACGCGCCCAGCTGGCGGACTAAAGCGCTCGTCGCCCGGACGCGTCTCGGTTGATGACAGCAGGCGCATCGGCCCGAATGAGGGCGCGGCTGGCCTTTCCTAGCGCGCCACGTGTCGGCGTTATCGAAAGAGCTGAACAAGCGGCGCAATCCAGCCATACTACCGAAGTCCGCAACCGGCCGAGTCCGGCCCGTGGTAGCCAACACCGAGGGGTCATTTCGGCCAGGCCGAACCGCCGCCGCCGAACCAGCCGCTCAAGCCGCCGTAGGATTGATCACGTTCATATCGATTTCCGTCAGTTCCACGCGCCGCTCAAACGCAATGCCCACCTCGTCGAACAGATGGCAGTCGGCGGCATTGATGCCGGTGGCAACGGGCGCATCGGCGCGGATGCCGACGCTGCCGGGCAGCATGGCGCAGAAATTCTCACCCTCGCCGTTGAGCGAGGCATAGGCGACGGTATTAGCGCCGAGCCGTTCGATGACCGTCGGCGTCACGGTGAAGACGATATCGCCGCCGTTCAGCTGGATATGCTCCGGGCGGATGCCGAGCGTCAGGGTCTTGCCTGATATGCCGTCGCGCGGCGTCACCGGCAGAACGGCGGTCTGGCCGAGATAATCGACTTCGACGCCGGCGGCGCTGACGCCCTTGCAGGTCACCGGCAGGAAATTCATTTTCGGGTTGCCGATGAAGCCGGCGACGAACTGGTTGGCGGGCTTGTGATAAAGCTCCAGCGGCGCGCCGGTCTGCGAGATATTGCCGGCGTCGAGCACGACGATGCGGTCGGCCATCGTCATGGCTTCGACCTGGTCGTGCGTGACATAGATCATCGTCGCCTTCAGCTGCCGGTGCAGCTTGGCAAGCTCGATGCGCATATCGGCGCGCAGCGCGGCGTCGAGGTTGGAGAGCGGCTCGTCGAACAGGAAGATCTTCGGTTCGCGCACGATGGCACGGCCGATCGCGACGCGCTGGCGCTGGCCACCGGACAGCATGCCGGGCTTCTGCTGCAGCCGCTGGTCGAGATGCAGGATGCGGGCCGCATTCTCGACCTTGGCCTTGAGCTTTGCCTCTTCCATCTTCTCGACGCGAAGCGGGAAGGCGATATTCTCGAAGACAGTCATATGCGGATAGAGCGCGTAGGACTGGAACACCATGGCGATGCCGCGCTTGACCGGCGGCAGGTCGTTGACCCTGACGCCGTCGATGACGATGTCACCCGCGGTCGTCGCGTCGAGACCGGCGATCATGCGCAGGAGCGTGGACTTGCCGCAGCCCGACGGGCCAACGAAGACGACAAACTCGCCATTCCGAACTTCGAGCTGCACGCCCTTCAGAACTTCGTAGTCGCCATAGAATTTCTGAACATCGTTGAGAAGGAGCTGTCCCAAAAATCTGTCTCCGCCGGCGGCCTTCGTCGCACATTCGATAGAGGGGAGGGGCCGCGGCTTGTGCCGCGACCCCAGGGAGATTCAGGAGTCCTTACTTGAAGGCTTCGATTTCGCCGGCAGCCTTCTTCAGCGCAGCTTCCGGTTCGGCCTTGCCAGTGACGACCGACTGGATCATCTCGATCATCGAGTTCTGGAAGCCCTTATAGTCGGTGAAGAGCGGCTCGGGACCACCATAGTTGATGCCTTCGATCAGAGGCTTCCAGTAGGGGTCCTTGGCGACGAATTCGTCGACCTTTGCCGAGGGACGCAGCGGGGTGAGGCCGGCGCCGCCCTGCAATTCGTATTCCGACTGAACATCCGGCGAGGTGATGAACTTGGCGAATTCGGTCGCCTTCTCCTCGACGCCGGAACCCTTGAAGATCGCCAGGCTGTCGGTGATTAGCAGCGTGCCCGGGCCCTTGGCATCGGGACCGAGCGGCAGCGTCGTAATGCCCCAGTTGATCTTCGTCTCCTTCAGGCGGGTGGCGGCGCCCGAGCCGGCCTGGATCATGGCGACCTTGCCGTCGAGGAAGATGGCGCGGACTTCGTTCTGCTCGTAGGCCGTCGGGCCTTCTTCGGAGTAGGGGACGATATCCTTGTAGGCCTTGAGCGCAGCGAGAATCTGCGGACTGTCGAGCGTGATGTTGCCTTCGGCATCGATCACCTTGCCGTTGTTCGTGTAAACCCAATGCATGAACTGGTGCATCGTGTTGTCGAAGGTCTTGGCGACGAGGCCGAAGCCCGGAATGCCGGTCTTTTCCTTGATGGTCTTTGCCATCTCGATTTCTTCAGCCCAGGTCTTCGGCGGCTTCTCGGGATCGAGGCCGGCCTGCTTGAAGAGGTCCTTGTTCCAGTAAAGCGCCTTGGTGGAGAAGGCGATCGGAACGCCCCACTGCGTGCCCTCGAAGGTCACCGTGTCGACGATATTGGGATAGTAGCTCTTCTTTTCCTCATCCGTCATCGGCACCTGAACGATAAGGTCGTTCTGGGCGAACTCCTTCAGCGTGCGCGAGCCGACATAGGCCATGGCAACCGGCGTGCCGGCGGCCGCCAGCGTCGTTGCCTTGTCCTGGCACTGCGCCCAGCCGACGACTTCAGGCGTGACCTTCCAGCCGGCGTTCTTTTCTTCCCATTGCTTGATATATTTGGTGTGGACCGGGTCGATCGTGTCGCCGCAATAGATCCAGCTGATTTCCTTGTCGGCCGCATGGGCAGTGACCGCGGTCAGTGCCGTCGAACCGAGCAGGGCGAGCGCCATAAGGCCTGTCTTGATTGTTATGCTCACGTCGTGACTCCCATTGTGGTTGTTAGCTGTTCACTCGTTTTTGCTCTTATTGTTTCACCGCACCGGCGGTCAGACCGCCGACGAGGTAACGCTGAAGGAAGAAGATGACGACCATCGCCGGCGCGATGCCGACGAAGGAAGCCGCCATCAGTTCGTTCCAGATGACCTCCTGCTTGCCGAAGTAAGCAAAGAGCCCCACCGGCAAGGGCATGTATTCGGTCTTCGAGTTGAAGGTCAGCGCGAAGATGAATTGCTGGGCGTAAGCGCCGATGAAGGTGGTGATGGCGACGACGATGATTCCCGGCATCGCAATCGGCAGGATGACGCGGCGAAGCGTGTAGAAGTGGCTGGCGCCATCCATATAGGCAGCTTCGTTCAACTCCTGGGGAATGCGGATCATATAGGTGCGCAGCAGCCAGATCGCCGACGGGATGAGGAAGGCGACGCCCGGCACGATCATGGCGAGATAGGTGTTGAGCACACCCATGTTGCGCATCAGCCGGAAGAGCGGGATCAGGAGCACGGCGCCGGAGAACATGTTCACCGTCAGGAAGGCGCCGAGCAGGATCCCCATGCCCCTGAATTCGAACTTGGCGAAGGCATAGGCGGCCGGGATGACGAGGCAGAGCACGATCAGCGTGACGATGGTCGAGATGAAGAAGGAATTGAAGATATAGCGCGCAAACCCCGGCACGCTGATCCACATCGTCCGATAGGCTTCGAACGAGCCGTTCTCCGGCCAGAAGCGGTAGGGCGAGGAGAAGAGCTGGGCGAGTGGCTTCAGCGACACCAGGAAGCCCTCCACGAAGGGCGCCAGCACGAAGAATAGAAACAAGGCGATGCCGCAATAGATCAGGATGATCTCCCACCAGCGGTAACGGTCGATCATGGCAGCATTGCTCATGCGCGCTTCTCCGGGTTGAGGCGGCGGGTGACGCGGAAATAGGCGAAGCAGAAGAGCGACAGGAAGATGCAGATCAAGACGGCGCGCGCCGCCCCTTCCCCGTATTTCTTCGAGCCGATCGCCGTCTGGTAGGTGTCGATGATCATCGTCGTCGTCTCGCCGCTCGGGCCGCCCTGCGTCAGGATCCAGATAATGTCGAAGGAGTTGAAGGTGGCGATCAGCGACAGCATCGACATGGTGATGATGGCGGGCACCATCAGCGGCAGGGTGATGCGGCGAAAGCGGTACCAGCGGCCGGCGCCGTCGGTCCAGGCGGCCTCGTAGAGATCTTTCGGGATCGACTGGATCGCGGCCAGAAAGTAGATCGTCACCAGCGGCACGCCGATCCACACGTCGGTGACGATCGTTGCCCAGAAGGCAGTGCTGCCATAGGCGAGGAAGGCGACCGGGCCGTCGACGAGGCCGAAGCGCTGCAGCAGGCCCGAGATCATCCCGAACTGGCCATTATACATCCAGCCCCACATGAAGATGCCGATGGCCATCGGCACGATCCATGGCGGCATGGTCAAAAGCCGGAACAAAGAGCGGCCCGGTACGGCGGCATTCAGCATGCAGGCGCCGAAGGTGCCGATCACCATTTTCAGGGCGACGGAGAAGAAGGTCCAGACGAAGGTGCGAATGATGACTTCCGCGAAACGTTCGTTGAAGATCTTCTCGTAGTTGACCCAGCCGACCCAATTGGTGGTCTTTCGCAGCGACGCATCGGTGAAGGAGAGAATGAACGTGTCGACCAGGGGATAGGCGACGATGGCAAGAACATAGATAACGGCCGGAAGGAGAAGGATCCAGGCGAAGATGAAGGCGCTTCTTTGAACACTCATCTTGCCGCCGTCCTCAAGCCGCTCTGGCGTGAAGGGCTTCGTCGAAGCGGTCCCAGATGGGACGCAGGTCGACGACCGTTTTCTTCATCCTCGCTTCGTCCATCGCCAGCGCCAGGATGCCGGCTTCGAGCGCGTTCAGCGTGGACACGGGCAGTTCGAGCCCGGTGCGCACGCTTTCGAGCAGATCGCTCGCCATCTGCTCATCGGCGCCGTAATGCTGGGAGAGCTCGGTGGCGGCATATTTGTTTTCGACGATCTTGTTGCCGGTCAGCTGTTCGTGCACGTCGAGATAGCCGCGGACAAAATCGCCTTCGGCCATGCCGCGCGAGCCCATGATGGCGAAGCGGCGGAACTGGTCGGGCACGTTGAGATTGGTGTGGAAGTTCATGCCGACGCCATTTTCATATTCGACGATCGCCACCTGGTAATCGATGATGTCGGCATCGCTGTCGAAGACCTTGTCCGAGCCCATCCAGCCGCTCGGCTTGCGATGGAACAGCTCGAGGTCGTTGATGCCCTCGCGCGCCGGGTCGTTGGCCGGAATGAAGCTCTTGCGGCCGCCGAAACTGGCCACCCGCTCCGGCCTCGCGCCGACGACACCATTATAAAGGTCTAGATCGTGGCAGCATTTCTCCAGCATGAAACTGCCGGAATAGCGCTCGTAGCGGCGCCAGTCGCGCATGAAGAAGGCGCCGTGATAGGGCTCGATATGCTCGGATGCCTCGATCGAGACGATCTGGCCGAGTTTGCCCTCGGCCTGGATGGCGCGCAGATCCTTGTAAAGAGGAGAATAACGCAGCACCAGGCCGACCATCAGCCGCTCATGGCCGAACTTCGCCATCAGATGGGCAAGCTCGATGCTTTCGGCGATCGTCGTGACGATCGGTTTTTCGCAGAAGACCTTAAGGCCAGCTTGCAGCCCGAGCCTGATGTGACCGAGATGCATGTGATTGGGCGAGCCGATCATCAGCAGATCGAGCTTTTCGGAGGCGATGAGCTCTTCCGGCGAAGAATAGGCCTTGCCGGCGGAAATGCCCTTTTCCGTCAAACCCGTAAGGCCGGCAGGATCGGGGTCCACATAGCCGACGATGTCGAAGCTGCTATCGATCGCTTTGAAGACATAGCCGAGATAGCCGAGCCGGAATCCGAGCCCGATGATTCCCACTTTCATGCCGATCAAGTTCCCAATTTAAGTAATTTATTTTCTTTAAGTTGGGACAAAAATTGGAAGGCGTCAATAGAAAACGGGCCGCAAGACGCGAGCGTGAAATTAATTTTCATAAGTCGGTAGGCGGCTTTCGATTAGCCGGTGTCCACGGCGGGGATGCGAAGCACCTGATGGAATGGGCGCATCGTCAAGCCAAGCGGCGCAGATGCCAGGCAGGAGTGCAACTGGCGGCAATTGCGCCGGCAAGCTCACGCCAATCTCGCGAAATATTGAAAAGTCGAGCGCGCCTGCCTGTGTAGGATGGGGGAGAACCCGAGGCCCAGGAGGAGCCATCATGACCCGCATGACCGCCAAGGATTTCCCACAGGAACTGCTCGAACTCTACGATTATTATGCGCATGGGAAGATTACCAAGCGCGAGTTTCTCGACCGCGCCGCCAAATTCGCCGTCGGCGGCGTGACCGCAGCCGCCATTCTGTCGTCGCTGAGCCCGAATTATGCACTGGCGACCCAGGTCGAGGCGACCGATCCGGATATCTCCGCCGAATACATCACCTATCCTTCGCCGAAAGGAAACGGCGATGTCCGCGGCTATCTCGTTCGCCCCAAAAACGCCACCGGCAAGGTCGCCGCCGTCGTGGTCGTGCATGAGAACCGGGGCCTCAATCCCTATATCGAGGATGTGGCACGGCGCGTGGCGAAAGCCGGCTTCATCGCGCTGGCGCCCGACGGCCTCACCTCGGTCGGCGGCTACCCCGGCAATGACGAAAAGGGGCGCGAACTCCAGCAGAAGGTCGACCCGGAAAAGCTGATGAACGACTTCTTCGCGGCAGTCGAATATCTGATGAAGAGCGACCTCACCACCGGCAAGGTCGGCATCGTCGGCTTCTGCTACGGCGGCGGTGTCGCCAACGCGGCGGCGGTCGCCTATCCCGAACTTGCCGCCGCCGTGCCGTTCTACGGCAGGCAGCCGCGCGCCGAGGACGTGCCGAAGATCAAGGCGCCATTGCTTCTCCACTATGCCGGGCTGGACAAGGGCGTCAACGAAGGCTGGCCGGCCTATGAAGCCGCGCTGAAATCAGCGGGCAAGACCTACGAGGCCCATATCTACCCCGACGTCAATCACGGTTTCCACAATGATACCACGCCGCGCTACGACGAGGCGGCTGCCAAGCTCGCCTGGCAGCGGACGGTCGACTGGTTTACCAAATACCTGGCTTGAGAATGCAGTGACCAGTGGGCGGGGAGCGATCCCCGCCGACTGGCAAACGTCATGTCCGGCTATTGCGAACGGTCGACCTTGCGCCGTCCCCGGCTGACGATCATTCCGCCGACGATGAGGAGAATTCCGCCGGCGTTCGCCCAGAACGAGGCCGGCACGGCATTGATATAATCAAACGCCACCCCCGTGACCATCTGCCCGCCGATGATCAGCAGAGCCGAATTGACCGCGCCGATCCGCGCAATCGCCCAACTGCCGGCCGCCACGAAGACAACGCCGAGCGGGCCGCCGAGATAGGCATACCAGGGCGCCTCGGCGGCGCCCGCCGGAAGCAGCCCTCCGACGAAGAGACCGAGGCAGGTCAGTGCGGCGAAACCTATCGCGTGATTCCAGAAGGATGCGATCAGCGGCGTCGTGGAGATGCTCAACCGCCCATTGAGCTGACGGCTGAGGCCCACGAGCACGCCGCCGAGGCAAGCGAGGAGTACGAAGAGCGTCACGCCGCACCTCGCCCGAACAGGATGATCAGCGCCGCCCCCGCGACGACCAGACTGAGCGCCGCGATATCGCGGGTATCGGGATGCCGCTTTTGCATGCCGAACAGCCCCCAGCTATCGGCCGCGAGGCTGAAGACGACCTGGCCTGCCAGGCCCAAGGCCAAGGTGCCGGAAAGCCCGAGCGGTGAATTGACCGTCGTCGAGGTCAGCATCACCGTTGCCGCGCCGGAGAGCCCGCCAAGATAGGCCCATAGAGGCGCGCGCAGGCTTTGTTCCGGCTTTGGCCTGCGCCGCCGGTGGACCAGCAGGAGAAGAATGACGGCTGCGATGATGCCGGTGCCGTGCGCGGTCCAGGACGAAAACAGCGGATTCCCGTAGCGTGCCAGCTCGCCGTTCAGGTGAACCATGAAAGTCAGGAGGCCGCCCGTGGCAAAAGCGCCGGCAAAGTAGATCGGATGCGGATTTCGTGCGGCGTCGGTGGTCATTGGAGATCCCGTCAGCGAATCGGTTGCGGCGGATTTTTCAGATTGCCACTAGAGCATGATGCCGAAAAGCGTGAGCGGTTTTCGGACGACATCATGCTCTAACTCTTTAATTGAGAACAGGATTCGGATTTTAGGCCGACTTGGCCTAAAATCCGAATCCTGTTCCAGGGCCATTCATCGGCATCGTCAGCAAGACGATTACCACCGTCTGCCCGTTGGCGGTGTTCGAGCCCCGCAGCGCTTCGTGATCGATTGATAGCGGCAGGAGTTCAGCCTGGCAGGCATGGAGGACGCGATGCTGCTCAAGGGCGAACGAACATTCGTGGTGCGGGATGCTGGAGGCTTCGTCGCGCACGTCAACATGCCAGGATGGCTGAAGCCGAAACCGCTTGACCACGGTCACGGCCCTCTCGCCATGGTCGTCGAATCCCTCCTGGTCCCCGGCCGCCTGATCGCGATGCATGAGCACAGGGACGACGAGATCGTCTCCTGGGTGCCGGAAGGCGTGATGCGCCATGACGACAAGGCTACCGGCCGGCTGGTGGTCGACCGCGACCATCTGATGGTGATGAATGCCGGAACAGGCTTCTGGCATTCCGAGGAGACGCTGGCCTCCGATCCGCCGCTGCGGATGCTGCAGATCCTCATCCGTCCGCGAGCGGCCGGTCTCGCGCCGAAAATCCAATACGGCCCGATCCCCGCGGCCGCGGCGAATGTCTGGCGGCATCTGGTCGGCCGGGAAGGGGAGGGCGCGCCGTTTTATGTCCGCAGCGCCGTCGACATCTTCGATATCCGGCTGGACGCGGGCGCACGAGCGGAATTCCCGCACAGGCAAGGCAGGGATCTCTATTTCTACGCCTTCAGCGGCGTCGTCCTTGTCGACGGGCAGAGCTTTGCCGAAAGCGAGCAGGGGCTGCATTTGTCCGATGCCAGACTCCAAGCAGAGGCGAAGAGCTCAAGCCTCCTGGTCGCCTTTCTGCTCGATCCGAACGCGCCGTTCGCCAGGCAGGGAACGGTCGGCGACCACAGGAAGATCCCGCCGGCCATCATCATTCGCGCGTTTCTGAAATGGCGGAAATTTCGCCAGATGTTGCGGCGCGCTTCATAGCAGCGCCCTCTGTTCGATGATTACCGCAAGTCGCTTCCGCTTTCGGCAATTGTGCGGTAGCCTGTGCGTTCGTTCATCGCGCGAAGGTTTCGCTGCGACCGCAGAGACGCCGATGATGGGGCGAGTTGCGACCGTCCGGCGTTCGGAACAGTTTTCGTCAGCCGTGATAAGGCTGAAAAAGCGATTGTGAACGGAACAAGCATGCCTGCAATTGGGTTTCGAACCTTAGCGTTCAAAAGGAGGAGCATTATGCCGACGGTTGCTGCGACACCCATCACTCCGCCCGACCAGCACGTTGTCACCGCCCGCGAAGCCATCGAGCCGCTTTATGAAAAGCTCGAGCTTCAAACGGAATCGCTCGTTCTCTCCGCAGCGCTGGAAGCAGGATGGTCTCCTGATGAGGCAACGGAAGCGCTGGCGGCACTCAGACTGCAGGACGCACTCTCCATCCTCGACGAACGAACCGGCCAGTAAGCTCGAGAACAAATCGACGAGATCGGGTAGTCGATATCTTAGGATCGCGGCTGCTTCCTCGATCTCATTTTATGCGGACGATCATTCCCGCTGGTGTACGACCCGACCGTCGCCACCCATCTCCGGCGCGGCGATGGATGTGATGGAACTCACTGCGGGCCTGACACAGCTGCCGTCTCATTGAGACAGCTGCGATCATTTTTCTAAAGCGCGTCGCATCAAATTTAATTCATGCGACGCGCTTCAGCTCATTGTTTTGAGGCATGTCGTTGTCCCGGAACCGCTGCACATTTCCGGGCGACACGCATCAATGCGGTCGAAGCTTTTTGGTCGCGATCAGCATGACGAGATCTTCGGAGGCATCTGCGAGCGCCAATGCCAATTCAGCAGCCGACCATCCATGTTTCTGCAAACTAACGAGCATCTCAACCATTGCGACTTCGACCTCTCGTCTGCAGCTCGAAAGCGGCTTCAATTCGATATGTTCCTCATCACATGCAGTAGTCATCTTAGCCTCCATTCTGCCACATGGGCAGCGTCGCAAAAATTCGCCAGTGGGTGGATATAGTAAGGGTTGCGTGCAAGCCTCGGGCTCATTACGCATCGACACAGACGGCCTCGGCTGCGCGCAACCCTTCGCGCGCCATCAGTTGCCGATGTCCGGCCTCAGGAGCGTCTCGCATGAATGTGAGCAGGGAAAACCCGCACGACCGGCGATAGGAATTTTTCCTGGCGCCTGCTGGTTGTGCGGAGAAGAACTCCTGTCGCAAGCCGACGATCGCGCAAAGCGCGCACGAATATTGCCCAGATAGTTCACGACCTATCCTCCTGTTCTCGCATTTGTTGTTTTGAATAACTGTCGTTTCACGTTGAGGGTGCTTTGAAACTGCATTGCACCGGCAAGTGAGCTTTTTGGAATTTCCGAACGTTTTCGGAATTAACCATTGCTTAATTAGATACAGCAACAGGACGGAATTGTCGTTATCGCCGCATCCTGAAAATTATCGGTGCGTCCATTTCTGCTCGCATAGGAATATGATAAGTAGCTTATGCACGTAGAGCTTCAGTCGATTCGGTTCCATCGGATGGGTTGCGCGGACGTTTCAACCGCGAAAGCGATTGCTTGCTTCAGTTTCAACAGCCCCGGATCGGCTATGCGCTGGAGGAATTGGATGGTCGCGGAGTCTGGAGATGACCCGGCTGCTGGACGGGAGTGGCCGGCCCATTTGGAGCGGCGGCGCTGGCCGCGCGAACCGTCCCCGCAGAAAGAACATCGGGCGGACGTTCCGCCGGCACTGGTGCCGTTGCAATTTTCGACGCAAGACCTGCCGCCGAAAGAACAGTTCCAGTCCTGGCGATCCCACATGGCGCCGCTTGTGGACGTTCATCTGCCGGACGGAAAATCAGAGGACGACGGTTTTCTTGGGGAACAGACCGGCTGGCATCTCGGCGATATCCTCATCGTTCAGCAGCGCGCGCAGGCATGCAGCTATATTCGCGATCAGGCCATGCTGCGATCGAGCCCAATCGATCACTGGAATGTCGGCATACTGCGCAGCGGCCGGGCCTGGACCGAGGCCAATCGCCATGTAACGGAGACCGGCCCGGGCGAGATATTTTTCAGGTCGCTTGGTTATCCGTACCGCGGGCGGATGACCGATTCAGTCGCTGTGCTCGTCTTCCTGCCCTATGAGCAGTTGACCCATGATGCAAGTCTTCTGCAGAACGCCAACAACACCGTCCTCTCCGGCAGCCTGGCTGAATTGCTCGTCAGCTATATCAACGGCCTGGAAGCGAACCTCAGCAATTTGACGGTGGAGGAGGTGCCGCGGATCATACGGACGATCGGCGATATGGTCGTTGCATGCGCTGCATCGTCCACAAGTTTGGATCGCGCTCAGGAACAGGCCAATATGGGGCTGATGGAGCGGGCGCATCGCTATATTCACCTCAATCTTCATTCCGATAGCTTGACGCCGGAGGTCATGTGCCGTGCGCTGGGCATCTCGCGGACGCGGCTCTACCAATTGTTCGAAACGAGCGGAGGCGTCTTCAATTACATTCGCAAACGTCGATTGCTGCAGGCCTATGCGGATCTCACCAACCCGACCGACAACAGGCCGATCTCGGAAATTGCCGAGGCCGCCGGCTTCGACGTTGCAGCCAATTTCACGCGCGCCTTCAGCCACGAATTCGGGCTCAGCCCGCGTGAGGTCCGAAAGACCATCGCCACCGAGCGCCCTGCCATCCCCGCAACTCGTTCCATGCGACATTTTGGGACAACGATCGGCGATTGGCTGACGCTGAAGCGTTGATGCGGAAACGTGCCAATGTTGTCGAATATTTTCAATGCGTTATGCGGCTGCGTTTGCTTAACGCGTTCAAGTTCCATAAGATAGATTACGCCGCATTGACAATTTAAAGTTGCGCTGCCTGACTGCTATTTGCAGCTGAACCTCGCCGATCGCCGTCGCCTGCACCAGCCTGTGGAACGCAAGGTGCCGGTCAATGAGATGGCGCGCCAACTCGGCCGGCAAGACGCATAGTGGCTACTTCTCGACGGTTGCCGACGATCTCCGCCAGCCCTAGCTGACTTTTCTGGCCTGGGCGCGCCTTTCTGCGATCTGGCTGGCGATCGTACCAACAAGTCGACAGCGCCAGCTTAGTCAATTTTATTGGTGCGCAGGCCTTCCAAAAAGGTTCGAAAACTCTCTACAGCCCGCTTCGCGATGGCATCCGGATTTTCGGCATTAGCGATCCATTGCGCCGCACTGCTGCTGGCAGCGTTGATCAGGCGAGCACCGGCTTCAGGGTCGATATCGACGATGACGCCTTCTTGTTTCAAGGTCTCGAGACTTTGGGCAACCGCGGCGATGCAGCCGTTTGCATTCGGCCACTGCGATGGATCACCGAGGACGGCCGGCCCATCGCGAAACATGATGCGCTGAAGTTCCGGCTCCAGCGCCATTAGGACGTAACCAATATTCTCGTCCACGAATCCCTGCCAGCGCGTCGATGCCATAGAAGAGATCTCGCAGAGTCGGGCCGTCATCTCGCTGTCGATCTCGGCTACGACAGCCGCGAACAGTCCCTTCTTGTCGCCGAAGTGATGATAAAGAGCGCCGCGCGTCAGTCCGGCTTCACCCGTAAAGTCGTCCATGGAAGATTCGGCGTAACCAGAGGCACCAAATGCTCTTCGGCCTGCAGCCAAGAGCTTGGCCCGAGTCTCAGCAATCATTTCATTACGTGACCTGCGCATAGGTCCTCCATCATCCATTCTCATACGCATCGTATGTTAATTGACATACGCCGTGCATTTGATTACACATTTGCATACGTTGCGTATGTACGTGGCGTTTAGCTCTAACACGGAACACGCCGATGCATAATCCATATGTAGAAATTTTCCGCGCGCCCGGAACCAAAGGCTTTTCCGCTGCAGGTTTCTTCGCCCGCCTTCCAATAGCGATGGCGCCGATTGGTATCGTCGCCATGCTTTCTCAAACTCATGGAGAATATTGGCTCGCGGGCGCTGTCTCCGCGACCTTTGCGCTGACCAACGCCGTGATCTCCCCGCAGATTTCGCGGCAGGTGGATCAGTTGGGCCAACGCGCCGTCCTGATCCCCACCACCGTCGTCTCGGTGATCGCATTCGGGACGTTGATCGCGGCCGCAAACCAGGGTTGGCCTTCGTGGACGCTGTTCCTCTCGGCACTCTTTGCGGCAACAATGCCCAGTATTCCAGCAATGCTGCGTGCCCGCTGGACAGAGATCTTCCGCGACAGACCTGAGCTTAATACAGCCTTCGCCTTTGAATCCGCTGCGGACGAACTTGTCTATATCGCTGGCGCATCGCTTTCTGTCGGCCTAGCCGTCTCGCTCTTCCCGGAGGCCGGCATGATCGTGAGCACTCTTTTCATGGCGCTCGGCAGTTTTGCCTTTCTCGTGCAGCGGTCGACAGAACCGAAAGTGCGCCCGGTCGACATGGGCACCAACCATCGGTCGGCAATCTGGTTGCGCCCGGTCCAGATTATCACGCTCGCGTTGGTCTTTGTCGGCTCTACCTTCGCCACGGCTGAGGTCAGCGCTGTTGCAATTACCAAAGAACTCGGGCGGCCTGAAGCGGCCAGCCTCGTCATCGGCGTTTATGCCATTGGCTCTTTCATGGTTGGCCTCATAATCGGAGCAATAAACCCCAAGCTGGCCCTCCAGCGCCAACTGCTAATCGCTGTCGGCGTGCTTGCGCTCACCGCTCTACCACTTCTTGTCGCGAGCAGTTCTGTCTGGTTCCTTGCCTTCGCAGTCTTCGTGAGCGGCATCGCCATCTCACCCGTCTTCATCACCGCCTTCGGGCTCATCGAGCGCCGCGTGCCGGAATCGATGCTGACGGAAGGTGTGACCTGGGTTATGACCGGCATTGGTATCGGTATGGCGCTCGGCGCCTTCGTCTCCGGCTGGGTGGTCGACACTTACGGCCCGAGCAATGGTTTTTGGGTTTCGGTCGCAGCCAGCTTGTCTGCGGTACTGATCGTAGTCGTGGGTCAGCAGAGTCTCACTGGAGACCGAGCAATGGCGCCGCTCCCGCTCAGGCAACCTGCAGAGTGATACAACCGCGTTCCCCGTCTTCGCTTTCGCTCGCCGCGGGTAGAAGTACGCCTTACGGCGAGCAGTCGCACGCCTTGATGCGAATCGAAGCCCTGGTCACGAAGCTCGCTTCTGGTGCGGCAAAGCATGAGGCCGTCCGTGTTCTTCGCGAACAGGATGCCATGCGGCCTGCTGGGTCACAAAATTGGTCAGGATCAGGCAGATGATCAGGATCGGGCGCGCATGGCGTCGCGGTGCAGCTTAACGTTCCTGTTGCGACAACAGGAGATCTTCCGAGATGATGTCAGAATATGCAACAAAACGCCGGACGTTGCTGGCCGGTGCAGCGACCACTGCAGCGGCATCTATGCTTGGCTTGTCGCTCTCGCCGCGACGGGTGGCAGCCCAGCAACCGGCCCGCACTCCGATCCTGCGACCGATCCCAAAAACGGGCGAGATGATCCCGGTGATCGGTCTCGGTACATTCGAGACCTTCGACATTCGCCCTGGCGACCCCCGGGGCGATGTGCGCGAAGTGATCCGGCTGTTCCACGAGAACGGCGGGCGGGTCATAGATACATCTCCGCTCTATGGCATGGCGGAAACCTGCGTCGGCGACTTCATTACCGATCTCGGCATCGCCGACGACATCTTCATCACCAACAAGACGTGGACCACGGGCGACTACCTATCGGACAACAGCCATTCGGAGCGGCAGCTGAGGCAGTCGCGGGAAAGGCTCTGGCGCAACCAGCTTGACGTGCTGCAGGTTCATAGCCTCGAAAACCATGACCAGGTGCGCCATTGGCTCGCCCAGAAAAAAGCCGAAGGCGCTGTCCGGTATGTCGGCATCACCCAATGGAGCCCCGAATATTACGACACGATGGAGCGTCTCGTGAACACAGGTACGCTGGACTTCGTGCAGATCGCCTATACGATCATTACGAGAGCTGCCGAACAGAGGCTCCTCGACGCCTGTGCGGCGAACGGCGTTGCGGTCCAGATCAACATTCCCTTCGAGAAGGCGAGGCTGTTCACGCCGGTCGCCCGGCAGCCGGTCCCGGATTTCGCGCGTGAGATCGGTATTGAGACATGGGCGCAATATTTCCTGAAATGGATCATTTCCCATCCGGCCGTGACCAATGTCATCCCCGCAACCAGCCGGCCGCAGCATCTCCTCGACAACATGGCAGCGCTCTACGGCGACCTTCCCGATCGGGCGATGCGTAAACGGATGGCTGACCACTACACGAGCCTGACAGGCGTCGCGGAAGTGCTTAAACAACCTCCTTATCCCGGTAAGAAATATGGCGGCGTCGTAACATGGCCTTTCCCGCAAGCGCAGCGTACCTGACATTGATCTTGCTCGTAGCACCGGCTGCTGCCATCGCGGGGAGTGATCGGGTATCGATTGCGGGCTTTGAGATAGACCGGAGCGAAGTTACCATTCGTGACTTCGCCGCCTTCACGAAAGCGAAGGGGCTGAAGACGGCCGCCGAAAGCAAGGGCGGCGGACATGAGTGGGGCGACGGCTGGCACCGCCGTTACGGCTGGACTTATCTGTCCCCCTATGGTGAACCACCGCAAAGCATGGATGAGCCCGCCGTCCATGTCAGCTGGCACGAGGCTCGGGCTTACTGTGTTTCGGTCGGCGGCCGCCTGCCGACACGCGAGGAATGGCAAGATGCCGCCTATCGGGAACATGGCGGCGGAACGGCGGCAGGCTTCGCCACAGGCACTACCTATCCCTTCCCGACAGGCGCTAAGCCCGAAGGCGCGAACACGAGCAACGCTGATCAATGGCCCCGGCATGCTTCCCGCGGTTTGACAAGACCGGGCGTGAACGGTCTCTACGACATGGGCGGCAACGTTTGGGAATGGCTTGCGGATCGGGACGGTGCGAACGCCCTCACCGCCGGCGGTTCATGGTGGTATGGGCCTGAGAAGATGCGGAAAGAAGCGATGCAGTGGAAGCCGGCGGATTTCTACGTCGTCTACATCGGATTCCGCTGCGCCTATGATCTGAAGTTCTAACTCCTGCCTCACACGATATTGAACGACTCTGGCTGCAATCTGCCGGTTTTCAGGGTGATCTACTTCCATTCAGTCATACCTTCGGTAGCATATTCGTCGATGAACGAAGCGGAATGTGTGGCTGGAGTTAGGCGCGATGCAACAGACGACCGGAACCAAAGGCTGGGAGCTGACCAAGCCACCGCAAGATCATCTGCGCGTGGAGTGGGCGGGCGGGCGCTTCGAAACAGCCCATCGCGGCCTCACCGGAGAAGTCGAGGGGAAGATCTCACCGGACTTCCATCTGATCATGGTGACCCTGAATGGCGGCGCTACGCATCATGCGTTTCGAAATGACGACGGATGTCGCTATGAGGGCCGCGATCGGAAAGGCATGGTGTCTTTTTTGCCGGCGGGCTGCAATCGCGAACTCGTGCTCCGCGACGTAGCCTGGGAGTGGGGAGCGATCGCGATCGACCCGACATTGGGGAATCCAATGCTGCGCAAGGTGGGGTCGCACGTTGTCGGCCGCGACGACTTCATCTTTGGAATGACGGCACAAATGAGCGGCCTATTCCGCCACGAGGGCAGCCTGGACGCAACCTATTGCTCGGCCATGACTCTCGCCCTGTCCGAATATATTATCCGCCGAGTCGCCGCGCCCGCCGTCATCAGGACAGCGGCCAAATATGCACTTACAAAAAGGCAACTTGCCGATACCTATGGAAGGATTGACGCGAGACTGGATCAGCCGATTTTGATTTCCGACCTGTCGGCCCCGCTTGGCGTCTCCGAGGGGCATTTCTTTCGCGCGTTTCGCGGAGCGACAGGCCAGACACCGCTGGAGGCGATCTCCAGCCGCCGCATGGAGCATGCAGCCCTGCTCCTCCAAAAGACCGACCTTCCTATAACCGAGATTGCGGCACACTGCGGAATCGAGAGTCCCAGTCATTTCGCGAGATTGTTTCGCGCCTTCAAAGGCCATTCGCCCTCACGTTGGCGAAAGCGGTGACCTCGGCGGTCGCCGCAAGCTTTGGGTTAGCCGCTTCGGAGAGATCAATAGCGAAGAGCCGGTTGCCGGGCGGAAGGTCCTTCACTGTTCTACCACCTTGCGGTCGTTCGCCGAGGCGCTCGGTCACGAAGGCGGTCCTGCCGTCCGGCGCCAGTTTCAGGACCTCGGGGGCAGGTCACGGAATTTGAGACGGATAGCCTGCTTTGGATCACGTGACCCTTTCAACTCGACAGGATGGTCAGTAGTTGCCGGCTGAATCCCAGCGAGAATATGTGGCGATTGCGCGAGTGCCGTGCCGGTACAAGCCAACAGGGCATCAAGCGTACCCCTGGTGAGACGAAAGGCGCTTTGCATTCTCCCTCTCCATCGGCAGATATTTCCCTGGTTCATGAAGAACGTCTGAGTGGCGACGCGCCGGGCGAAGCCCATTTCGTGGGTGACGAGAATCATCGTCATGCCGTCGCGAGCGAGCTGCTCCATCACCATACCCGACCGCTGATTTGGATGCGGAGTATGCATCCTCCGCCTTGATGGGAATGAACCGCAGTCCGTCATTTCCTATCCCACCTCGAATTCCGGATCGGGCGGAACCTGCATGGCGAGAGCGAGATGATTTGTCTGCGCGGCAAGCCCGATGATCGTCAGGAGTTCGCCGTGTTGGGCATCGGTCATCCCCCGCGCACGGGCGGCTGCGGTGTGGGATTGAACGCAGTACTGGCAGGCATTGGCTGTCGACACCGCTATGTAGATCATCTCGCGCGCCAACGGATCGATGGCGCCTTCGACCGTCATGACCGATTTGAGCGTCTCCCATACCCGCTTGAGATTTGCGGGGTCATTTGCAAGAGCACGCCAGAAATTGTTGATGAAATCGGTCTTGCGTGTCGCCCTGATGTCATCGAACACGGCTTGCACGGCCGGAATGGCTGCGGCCTCTTGATCCGACAGAAGTTTGACTGTTGCCATCGAAAGTTCCTTTCCGGCGCCGATCTACGGCCTCAAGCGTGATGTTGCTCGGCGATCGCACGCCGCCGACGGAAGATAGGAAGAAACGGCAACCGCCGCCAGCCTCCCGGCTGGCAAGGAAATCGAAGCGGCTGTTTCACGAAAACAGGCAAAATTAGAAAATATTGTCTACAGATTTTATAGATTATGCGGTTCCATAGCCCTGTCGAGTTCAGCGCTGAGATTTCGAACGCCCAATGGATGGGTGCATGTGACCTGCCGACTTCTTCCAAATCAAACAGGAGACTTCCATGAGCAATCCGGTTCTCGTCAACCAAACCATTCCCGAGTCCGATATCGTCCCACTGACCGGCCGTGTCGGAGCCGCAATCAAAGGTATTCGCCTTAGCGGAGAGCTTTCGGATGCAACGGTAGCAGCCATCAACCAGCTTCTCCTGAAGCACAAGGTCATCTTCTTCCGCGATCAGGGACATCTTGACGATCCCGAACAGGAAGCTTTCGCACGCCGCCTCGGCGATCTCGTGCCGCATCCAACCCAGGGACCGGTCTCAGGCACGGCTTCCATCCTCAATCTCGATTCCAGCCGCGGTGGCGGCAGGGCGGACCAGTGGCACACCGACGTCACCTTCGTAGATGCCTATCCCAAATTCTCCGTGCTTCGCGGCGTCGTCATCCCGGCGGCCGGCGGCGACACGATCTGGTCCAACACCCATGCCGCCTATGAAAGTCTGCCGGCACCGCTGAAACTGTTGGCGGACAATTTATGGGCCATTCACAGCAATGCCTACGACTATGCCGCCGTGCGCCCTCGCGCCAGTGCCGAAGAGAAGAAGCATTTCGAGGAAGTTTTCACCTCGACCATCTACGAGACCGAGCATCCTGTTGTCCGTGTCCATCCGGAAACCGGGGAAAGATCGCTGCTGCTCGGCAACTTCGTTCAGCGCCTTGTCGGCCTGTCGAAGAGCGACTCCGTAAAACTCTACGAGGTGTTCCAGTCCTACGTCACCGCCCCGGAAAATACCGTGCGCTGGCGCTGGAGAGCCGGAGATGTGGCGATCTGGGACAATCGCGCCACCCAGCACTATGCCGTCAACGATTATGGCGACCAGCACCGCGTCGTGCACCGCGCCACCGTCGACGGCGACGTCCCCGTCAGCATCGACGGCCGCCGCAGCGTCACCCACATCAAGGCTGCCAAGCCGCAAGCAAAGGCGGCGTGATCAGTTCCAGAGAGTGTCGCCGCCCGGAAGCAAAGTGAGCCGCACGCCTTTACGAGAAGGAAAGCTTCTCGCTCGGCCGGGTCAGCGTTTCCGGGCGCAGCACCGCATCGAGATGCTCCTTCTGCATCAGGCCGCGTTCGAGAAGGATTTCGTAGACCCCCCGTCCCGAATGGTGCGCTTCCAGCGCAACCTCGGTGGCGTTGCGATAGCCGATATAGGGATTGAGCGCCGTCACGATGCCGATCGATTGCTCGACCATCTGCCGCAGCCTTTCGCGGTTGGCGGTAATGCCTCGAATGCAATTCGCCTCGAGCGTCAGGCAGGCATTGGTCAGATGGCTCAGGCTGCGGTAGAGGCTGTAGAAGATCACCGGCTCGAAGGCGTTCAGCTGCAGCTGGCCGGCCTCCGCGGCCATGGTGATCGTCACGTCATTGCCGATCACTTCGAAGGCGACCTGGTTGACGACCTCCGGGATAACAGGGTTGACCTTACCGGGCATGATCGAGGAGCCAGCTTGGCGTGCCGGCAGATTGATCTCGTTGAAGCCGGCGCGCGGCCCCGAGGACAGAAGCCGCAGGTCGTTGCAGGTTTTGGAAAGCTTGACCGCCACACGCTTGAGAACGCCCGAAAGCTGCACGAAGGAGCCGCAATCCTGCGTCGCCTCCACCAGGTCGGGTGACGTCACCAGATCGACGCCGACGATCTCGGACAGGCGCTCACGCACCAGCGCCGCATAACGAGGATGAGCAGTGATGCCGGTGCCGATCGCCGTTGCGCCGAGATTGATCTCGCGGATCAACGACACCGCTTCCGAAAGGCGCGCCTCGTCCTCCGCCAGCATCAGCGCGTAGGTTCCGAATTCCTGGCCGAGCGTCATCGGCACGGCGTCCTGCAACTGGGTGCGGCCCATCTTGAGGACGTCGGCGAACTCGACCGCCTTGACCTCGAACGCCCGGCGCAGGATCGCCATGGCATCGACCAGACGGTGAACGCCGATCCATGCGGCAAGCTTCAACGCTGTCGGATAGACGTCGTTGGTGGATTGCGAGAGATTGACGTGCTCGTTCGGATGCAGGTGCTCGTACTCGCCGCGGCGATGTCCCAGTATTTCGAGCGCCCGATTGGCAATCACCTCGTTGGCGTTCATGTTGGTCGAGGTTCCCGCCCCGCCCTGGATCAGATCGACGACAAAATGGTCGTGCAGCGCCCCGTCGCGGATTTCGATGCAGGCCGCAATGATGGCGTCGGCCCGCTCCCGATCCAGAAGGCCGAGGCTAACATTGGCCTCAGCCGCCGCCTGCTTGATCGCCGCCAGGGATGCGATCAGATCCGCCGATTCCTTCAGGGTCTGGCCGGTAATGGGAAAATTCTCGACCGCGCGCAGCGTATGCACGCCGTAATAGGCAGAGGCCGGTACGTCGCGATCGCCGATCAGGTCGTGCTCAACGCGGATAGCAGTCATATCGGATGTCGTCATGGCAGAAGCTTTCGAGAGGGCGCTGCGAGCACGTATTGCCGCGGCAGGCTGAAGACGAGGTTCGGGCGGGACGCGGCGGAACGGCCGCGTCCGCAGGCGTCATCGGGCCAGAGCGGCAGGACGAGGATCGTCCCCGCCCGGCTTCGATCCACGCAGCGTGAACGGAAAGGACACGCCGCCTGTCGTAACACCCATCGTGTTCACGCGCTGGGGATGATGGAACGGCGCGAGCTGGCTTCGGATATCCGGCGAGCCGATGCCGAGCCGCTCGAGGAGCTCCGTTACGACGGCGTAAAGGATTTCAAGATTGCCGTCCTCGATCTTGACCGAGATGCCGAGCGCACCGTCCGTTCCCAATCGCCGGGTTGCATCCGAGGCCCGCACGCCGATTGCGTAGCTGGCATCGGCCCCGAGCTTGCCGATGAGGGCGCCGTCGAATGCGCGCATCAGCAGCGTGCAATAGCGTCCCTCGCCCGCAACCATGTCAGGGTGGCGCGCCATTGCATGGAAGATGCGGGCCAATGCCGGCCCCCGCGTCGGCGAAGCCTCGCCCGCCCCTTCCCCGTCCGCTGCCGCGGCAAGCTTGGCATAGATGCGGGCCAGGCGGTCCAGCGGAAAGGCGGGAGTCGGGAGATTGCATCCGTCGATCCCCCATTCGACCTGCCGGACGTCCAGATCGCAGAGTTCGGCGACGGTGCGTTTGACCCTCTCCTGCATCGGATGATCCGGCAGGTGGTAGCCTTCCATGCCTGCCCCGATCGCCCGGGCGCCGGCAAGCATGCCGACGTGTTTGCCCGAGCAATTGCTGCAGACTGCCGTCGGGATAAAATCCTGCCTGATCCAGGCGCGGTTCACCGTTTCCGACAGCGAAGGATGGCCGCCGCAGCGAAGGTTGGCCTCCTCGGCCTTGATCTTAGACAGCATGGTTCGCGTCCGCGCGATATGCCGCTCTTCGCTGCTGTGGGACGCGCACATCAGCGCAATATCCGCATCATCGAAGCCGAAACGCTCGACGCCCTCCGTCTCCAGGATGGCGAGCGCCTGCGCCGGCTTGGCGGCGGAGCGGGCAAGCGTCATACGCGCCGGATTTCCGAGCGTGTAGAGCAGCCTGCCCTTGGCATCGACGACAGCCGCGTGGACGCGATGACTGTTCTCGACGATCCCGCCACGATCGGTGACGACGAAATCCTCACTCGGGGTCATGTCTTTCTCCATTTATGCCGCACCCCGGCGGCGGCTGCGCCGCCGGGGCAAGCTCGGATTCTCGATCGATGTCAGGCGAGATCGAAACCGCCGCGATCCTCGCCCTGTTCGGCGGCGAGCATGTGGATGCGCTCCCGCATCAAGAGCCAGCCGACCACCAGCGCCGGAATGATCAGAGCCAGAGAGGCGACCGTATAGGTTCCGACGGGATAGTCGAGGGCCATCAGGATCACGACGACGGCGAGGAAGCCCAGGGTCAGCAAGCCGGTATAAGGCGCGCCGAACATCCGGAATTCAGGCCGTGACAGCTTGCCCTGCCGCGACAGCTGCCACAACTTGAGCTGGCAGAGCACGATCACGCCCCACGCCGCGATGATGCCGAGAGCGGCGACATTCAGACCGATCTCGAAGGCTTCTGCCGGAACGACGGCGTTCAGCACGACGCCGAAGGCGGTCACGACAGCCGTCACCGCAATGCCGACATAGGGCACGCCGGATCGGTTCATCTTCGCCAGTGCCGCCGGGGCCGAACCCGAAATCGCCATGGAATGCAGGATGCGGCCGGTCGAATAGAGGCCGGCATTGAGCGACGACAGAACGGCGGTCAGCACCACGAGGTTCATGACGACATCGGCGCCCTGGATGCCGATCTTGCCGAAGAAGGTCACGAACGGACTCTCGCCGCCCTTATAGGCGGTATAAGGCAGCAGCAGCGACAGCAGCAGGACCGAGCCGACATAGAAGATCACCAGGCGCAGCACGACCGTCCGGATCGCCCGCGGCATGACCGTGCGGGCATTTTCGGTTTCGCCGGCGGCGGTGCCGATCAGCTCGATCGAGGCATAGGCGAAGACCACGCCCTGGATCACCACGAGAGCCGGCAGGACGCTGTTCGGGAACACCCCGCCGAAATCGGTGATCGTGTTCAGGCCCGGAACATGGCCATCGATCGGCGTGCCCGTGACGACGAAGTAGACGGCGACGATCAGGAAGACGACGAGGGCAAGGACCTTGACGAGGCTGAACCAGAATTCCAGTTCCCCGAAGACCTTTACCGACAGGAGGTTCATCGAGAGGACGAGGACCAGCGCCGCCAGCGCAAACACCCACTGATCGATCATCGCGATCCACGGGACATAGGCCTTGAAGAAATTCATGTAGAGGGCGACCGCGGTGACGTCGGCGACCGCCGTCATCGCCCAGGTCAGCCAATACATCCAGCCGACCGCGAAGGCGAGCTTTTCGCCGTAAAATTCGCGGGCATAGGAGACGAACGAGCCCGAGGTCGGGCGATGGACGATCAGTTCGCCGAGAGCCCTCAGAACGAGAAAAGCGAAAAAGCCGCACAAGGCATAGACCAGCACAAGTGCCGGACCGGCAGCGGCAAGCCGGCCGCCGGCGCCGAGAAACAGCCCCGTGCCGATGGCGCCGCCGATGGCGATCATCTGGATCTGCCGCGGCTTCAGCGCCTTGTGGTAACCGAGGTCCTCCTCGGCAAAGACCTGGCGATCGGCCTCGCTTCTGTTGGATTGCATCACTGTCATTTCTCCTCCCTATCCATGGGTTCGGCAACCTCCCGGCCGCCCCTCCGCGCAGATGCCATAAAGATGTTAATCTGCTATGCGGTCTGACAGGTTTGGCGATTAAAGGAAAAACTACCTTGCAGTCAAGGATTTTTGCTCTGCTATTTGTGGATGCTTAACCGACGGCCTGGGGAGAGGTCTTTACCGGCAGGATTACATCGAGCCGATGATGCGGCTGACAGCCGCCTCGACTTTTTTGAGATGAATTTCCATCGCCGCCTGGGCCTCGGCCTCCGCCCCTTTGCGGATGGCTTCGACGATGGCGCGATGCTCTTCATTCGATTCCTGACGCCTCGGCCCCAAGGCGGTCAGCAGCCCGGATTGTCGCGCCATCGCCTCGCGGACGTCATCGACGATGTCGCGAAAGACGGCATTCTTCGATGCCTCGGCAATCAGCCCGTGAAAATCCGAATCCAGCCGCACCCACGCCTCGGTATCTTCTTCCTGCTCCATCCGGTCGCACAGCGCCAGCAGCCGGGACAGCTCATCGTCGCTCCGGCGCAGCGCCGCCCAGCCGGCAGCGGAGACCTCGACGAAGGCTCGCGCCTCCATCAGATCACGCGCCGAATAATTGCCGTAGCGAATATCTCCGTCGCCTGCGGCGGTAAGCACATAGGTCCCGCTTCCGGTGCGCGTCTCCGTCAGCCCCAAAATCTGCAGCGAGCGCAGCGCTTCCCGCACGATCGGACGGCTGACACCGTATTTTGCCGCGAGCTTGGCTTCCGACGGCAGCTTGGAACCGGCGGTAAAGCGGCCGGACAGAATGAGATTGCGCAACTCCTCGAAAACCAGTTCCGAGGCGCTTTTTCGACTGAGGATCGCGGTGTCGGAAAGCCAGCTTTGTAGATCGTTCATCGCTTTGCATTCGATCGGCAGCGACCCGGATATCCGGGCGCGACATTGGAAATCATATCGTCAGCGGCGCTTTCTCTTCACCAGCAATGCCGATGATGGAACGCTTGACCTCCAGCAGGTGCTCCGCCATGGCGGCGCGCGCAGCCCGTTGGCTGCCTGCGGCGATGGCCTCCAGAATGCGGCGGTGCTCGGCGTTGGAGGCTTTGCGCCGGCCGCGAACGTGCTCCACCAGTTCCGACTGCGTCGAAAGAGCGCCGCGGACATCGGCGACAACCTTCCGGAAGATCGCGTTGCCCGAGGCTTCGGCGATCTCTCCATGAAACTCAGCGTCCATCCGCACCCATGTCTGAATGTCCTCCTCCTCGTCCATCCGGTCGCACAAGGATAAGAGCGACGCCAGCTGCGCGTTCGAGCGCCGCAATGCCGCCCAGCCCGCAGCCGGGATCTCGATGCAGGGGCGCGCCTCCATCAGGTCGCGGGCGGAATAGGCGCCGCCGCCGAGCTGCCGCGCCGGGCTTTCCGAAACGACGAAAGTGCCCCGGCCGGTCCTGGTCTGCGTAAAGCCAAGCGTCTGCAGCGAGCGGAGCGCCTCCCGCACGATCGCCCGGCTGATGCCGTAACGTTCGGCGAGTTGCACCTCCGCGGGAAGACGGGTTCCGAGCGCCAGTTTCCGACTGACAATGGCCGTGCGGATATCTTCGAAGACCGCTTCGGCAGCGTTTCTCCGGCCTATCTCTTTCTTCTCCGACAGCCATGAATCCATATCCTGCATCGAAGGACGATGCGGGCATTCGAGAGAGCTGTCAAGCAACCGGACAGGTGCGCGCAGACGCGCCGGCAGCATGCCGACGCGTGGCCTACCAGAGCTTCATGTGACGGTTGACGTCCTTGTACAGCAGGTAGCGGAAGCGGCCGGGGCCGCCGGCGTAGCAGGCCTGCGGGCAGAAGGCGCGCAGCCACATGAAATCGCCGGCCTCGACTTCGACCCAGTCCTGGTTGAGGCGATAGACCGCCTTGCCTTCCAGCACATAGAGCCCGTGCTCCATGACATGGGTTTCCATGAAGGGGATCACCGCGCCCGGTTCCAGCGTGACGATATTGACGTGCATGTCATAGCGCACATCGGCAGGGTCGATGAAGCGGGTTGTGCCCCAGCGGCCGTCGGTGTCGGGCATGGCCCGGATCGGATGGTCGTCCTCATGCGTGACGATCGCCGGCGGCGACTCCAGCCCCTCGACCTCCTGGAACGCCTTGCGGATCCAGTGGAAAATCACAGCAGCCGAGCCATCGTTCTTCAGGCGCCAGGCCGAACCGGCAGGAATATAGACGAAGGAGCCGGCGCGCAGCGTATGGCTGACACCTTCGAGCTCCACCGTCATGCCGCCTTCGACGACAAAGAGCACTGCCTCGGCCCGCTTGTCCGGTTCCGGCCGGTCGCTTCCGCCGCCCGGCTGAACCTCCATCACATATTGCGAGAAGGTCTCGGAGAAGCCGGAAAGCGGACGGGAGAGGACCCATGCCCGCGTGCCCGTCCAATGCGGCAGGAGGCTGGTGACGATATCGCTCATGACGCCGCGGGGGATGACCGCGTAAGCCGTGGTGAACACCGCCCTGCCGGAAAGCAGCTGGGTCTGCGGCGGCAAACCGCCGAGCTTCGAAAAATAATCTGTCTTGTTCATCGGTCCGGACTTCCAAGCATTTGTTTCTGCATCTGCTTTATGCGCCGCCGGCCTGTTAAGCAACTGCCAAGACTGGCGCTACCGGTTGGCCATCACCAGATGGCCCGGCCCGACTTCACGATAGAGGGTGGCCGGAGGCTGGTAGTCGACGGCACGCATCGGGCTCTTGATTTCGTCATTCGCCACCATGCGTTTTTCGTGTCGCCGGTCGGGATCGGGCACCGGCACGGCGGCGATGAGTTTCCTCGTATAGGGATGTTGCGGATTTTCGAAGACGGCGGCGCGCGGGCCGATCTCGACGATCTCGCCGAGATACATCACCGCCACGCGGTGGCTGACGCGCTCGACCACCGCCATGTCGTGCGAGATGAACAGGAAGGCGAGATTGAGGCTCTGCTGCAGGTCCAGCATCAGGTTGATGACCTGCGCCTTGATCGACACGTCAAGCGCCGACACGCTTTCGTCGGCGACGATGACCTTGGGCTGCAAAGCGAGCGCCCGGGCGATGCAGATGCGCTGGCGCTGACCGCCGGAAAATTCATGCGGGTAACGCGAAGCCATATCCGGGGATAGACCGACCTTGACCAGCAGATCGGCGACGACATCCTTTGCCTCTCTCGCGCTGCCCATCCTGTGCTCAAGATAGGGCTCGGCAATCGCCGCCCCCACCGTCATGCGCGGATTGAGGCTGGCGAAGGGATCCTGGAAAATCATCTGCACGGATTTGCGCATCTCGCGCAAATCCTTCCGGTCGAGGCCGAGCACCTCCCTGCCCTCGACGAGAACCGAGCCCGCCTGCGGCTCGATGAGACGCATGATGGCGCGGCCCGTCGTCGATTTGCCGCAGCCGGATTCACCGACCAGCGACAGGGTTTCGCCGGCATGAAGATCGAAGGAGACGTTTTCGACCGCATGCACCCGGCTGGTCAGCCGGCCGAACAGGCCGGAATGGATATCGAAACGCTTGGTAAGGTTCTTGACCTCAAGCACCGGCGTCGCGGCGACGGTATCGGCGGCTTCGGCCGGTATGTCCGATTCGCCCGTCGCCGTATTGACCACGGGAAACCGCAGCGGCCGCTGACGGCCCTGCATCGAGCCGAGCACCGGCACGGCCGACAGCAGCGCCCTGGTGTAAGGATGTTTGCCGCGGTGAAAAATATCGGCGGTGGGGCCGCTCTCGACCTGTTCGCCGCGATACATCACCACCGTGCGGTCAGCGATCTCGGCGACCACACCCATGTCATGGGTGATGAAGAGAACCGAAGTCCCCTCCTCTTCCTGCAGCATCTTGATGAGATCGAGGATCTGGCCCTGGATCGTTACGTCGAGCGCCGTCGTCGGCTCGTCGGCGATCAGGAGTTTCGGCCGGCTGGCAAGCGCCATGGCGATCATCACCCGCTGGCGCATGCCGCCGGAGAAACGATGCGGATATTCGTCGAAGCGCGTGGCGGCCGAGGGGATGCGGACCTTTTCCAGCAGCCTGATCGTTTCGGCCCTGGCATCTGCCTTGCTCATATCGGAGTGGCAGAGCAGCGCTTCGGAAATCTGATCTCCGATCGTGAAGAGCGGATTGAGCGATGTCATCGGCTCCTGGAAGATCATCGCCACCTCATTGCCGCGCACCTGCCGCATGGCCTGTTCGGGCAAGGCGAGGAGGTCACGCCCGCCGAGCATGACGCGACCCTCGATGCGGCTGACCTCCGCCTGCAGCAGCCGCATGATCGACAGCGACGTGACGCTCTTGCCCGAGCCGGATTCGCCGACGATCGCCACGGTTTCGCCGGGCGCAACGGTGAAGGAAACGTCGCGCACCACAGGCTTCCAGGCGCCGTCGACCAGAAAGGACGTCGTCAGCCCCTCGACGGAAAGAACGGGGATGGCGGTCTCGATCGATTGTGCTTGGACGCTGCCCATGTCGGCTCCTCTACGGCGGATGAGAACGGCGGATCAATCCGGCCAGCGCAGCAAGCCGTCGAAGCGATGCCTGCTGCGGTTTTCGATCGGGGTTGCGATGATCTCGTTGGAAGCGCGCGCCTTGTCGAGTTCCTCGGCCAGGCGGTTTGCGACGATGACCTCCTGGCCGGGATGCAGGTTGCACGGGTCGAGATAGAAGTAGCGGTGCTCCACTTCATGGTCGCGCACGATGATCGGCGGGTTGCCCCTCGCCAGCGCATCGGCGAGATCCCAGGCGGTGATATGCGCCTGTTCGGGATCGACGATCAGCCGCAGCCGGTCGAGCGGATTGTTGGTCGGGTCGGGTTCGATCAGCGCGGTGATGCCGGGGCGACCGTCAAGCGTGCGTTTCCACAGGTTGAGATAGCCGGTCTCGCGTTCCCGGATGCCGGCATGGTCGCGGCGTTCCCAGGCTTCGAGAGCCGCCATGACGCCGAAGATGCTTTCCTTGCCGACCTTCATGCCGCGGCCGATGCCCATATTCTGCAGGAAGGCATGGCGCACCAGCTCCTTGCGACCGGCGACGATGCCCGAGGTCGGGCCGCCGAGGAACTTGTGGCCGGAGTAGAGCGCGATATCGGCCCCCTGCTCCAGGAAAATCCTCAGATCATATTCCGAGGCCGCATCGACGATAACAGGCACGCCCCTGGCATGGGCGATCTCGACGAATTCCTTGAGGTTCAGCAGGCCGTAATCGACGACATGATGGGAGACAACATAGACGGCCGCGGCGGTCTTGTCGGTGATCGCCTTCTCCATGTGGAAGCGATGCGTCGAGGTCGCCTGCCCCACCAGCACGACCTTGCCGCCGGCAAGCCGGATCGCCTGATCGACAGGGGCGCCGTAGCTCACCACATGGCCCATCTGCACCAGCACCTCGTTCTTCTCGGGCACCGCATCCGGCAGCTTCTCGATCGCCAGCAGATTGTCGCCGGTGATCGCGCCGGCGACGGCAAGCGAAATGCCGGCCGAGCAGGAGGCGGTGACGAAGCCGGCCTCGCCGCCGGTGAGGCGGGCGATGACGCTGCTCGCCCTGCGCTGCAGGTCGTTGATCTCGACGAAGTGCGGCAGGATCGCTGTCATTGCGGCGATCGCCTCCGGAACGACGATCGAGGCGCCGAGGCTCGTCATCGTACCCGAGACGTTGATGACGGGGCGGAGGCCGATCGATGGTCTCATATCAGTGGACATGAAGTTCTCCAGAATTCTGGCTCGGGGAGCGGGGCATGGGTGACGCCGCTCCAAGTATGGAAATTCCCGTCAGCCATGCAAGGCGACGATGGCCTCGATCTCGACGGTGATGTTGCCGGGCAGCGAGCCGAAGCCGACGGCCGAGCGGGCATGTTCGCCGGCCGCGCCGAAGACGGCGATCAGCAGATCCGAGCAGCCATTGATGACACTCGGATGATCTTCGAACTCAGGCACGGCATTGACCATGCCGAGCAGCTTGACCACCCGCTTGACGCGGGAGAGATCGCCAAGCGCCTCCTGCATGACCGCAAGCAGGTTGATGCCCGTCAGCCGCGCATGCCGGTAGGCCTCCTCGACACCGACGCCGCCGCCGACCTTGCCCGCATGCAGGAAGCCGTCGGCCTCGCGCGGCCCCTGACCGGAGAGGTAGAGCATATTGCCCTCCACCACATGCGTCACGAAATTGGCGATCGGCGGCGGCGGCGGCGGCAGCTTTATGCCGAGGGCGGCTAACCGTTGGTAAGGCGAGTTCTCGACCTTGCCGGCGGCGTTGGGAAATTGATTCACGCAAACTCCTGTCATGCGAATTTTGGATTGGCGAATTTTGGATTGGCGAATTTGGTTTTGGATTGGCCGATTTAGGTCGGCGGATTAAAGGTCCTTGCGAAGTCTTGGATCGAGCATGTCCCTCAGGCCGTCGCCGACCATCTGCAGCGACAGCACCGAGAGGATGATGGCGACACCGGGAAACAGCGTCATCCAGTCGGCCTGGCCGATATATTGCCGGCCGGCAGCGATCATCGTTCCCCAGGTTGGGATTTCCGGGCTGACGCCGAGGCCGAGGAAGGAGAGGCCGGCTTCGGCGAGCATCGCGCTGGCGAAAAGGAAGGTGGCCTGCACCAGGATCGGCGACAACAGGTTACGCAGCACATGCCGGGTCATGATGTGGAAGGTGGAAATGCCGAGCGCCTTCGCCGCCTCGACATAGGGAAGCTCGCGAATGACGAGCGTCGAGGCGCGGACGATGCGGGCAAGCCGCGGGGAATAGACGATCGACAGCGCGATGATGACCGTCGTCAATGATGGGCCGAGGGCGGCGACGAGGGCGATGGCCAGCAGAATATCCGGGAAAGCCATCATCGCATCGATCAGCCGGGCGATCGGCGTGTCGAGCTTCTGGAAAAAGCCCGCAAGCAGGCCGAGCGTCACGCCGATCACTGCCGACAGGCTGACGACCGCCGCACCGACGAGCAGCGACAGACGGCCGGCAAAGATCGTCCGCGAGAAAACGTCGCGGCCGAACTCGTCGGTGCCGAAGAAGAAAGTACCGCCTGGCGGCTTCAGCCGGTTGACGATGGAAAGCTTGGACGGCGAATAGGGCGCGACAAAGGGCGCGAAGACCGCCAGCAGCACGAAGATCGTCAGGATCAGCAGGCCGAAGGCCACCGTCTTGCGCTTCAGCAGGCGGCGGACGAATTTGCTGCCTTCGCTCTCGGCGGGCTTGATTGCGATATCGGCCATCAGTAGCGCACCCTCGGATCGACCAGCAGATAGAGCATGTCGATGGCAAAATTGATCAGCACATAGAGGGCGGCGATGACAAGCAGCGCCCCCTGGATGACGGGATAGTCGCGGCGCAGCACCGCCGAGACGACGAGATTGCCGACGCCCGGCAGGCCGAAGACGGTCTCGGTAACGACGGCGCCTGAAATCAGCACCGCCGCCGTCAGGCCGAGCACCGTCAGGATCGGGATCAGTGCATTCTTCAGCGCGTGCTTGAGGATGACCTTGCGCTCGATCAGCCCCTTGGCGCGGGCCGTACGGATATAATCGTCGCCGAGCACATCGAGCATCGAGGCGCGGGTGAAACGCAGGATCAGCGCCGAGGAGACGATGCCGAGCGCAAAGGCCGGCAGCGTCAGATGATGCATCCGGTCGAGGAAGCTCGAGCCCGGCCCCCCATAACCCGAGACCGGGAAAAGGTTGAGCCGGACGGCGAAAAACTGCATCAGGATGAGGCCGAGCCAGAAGCTCGGAATGCTGGCGGCGAACATGGCGAGCGTCGTCGCCGTCTGGTCGACGAAGGAGCCGCGCCGATAGGCGGCGTAAATGCCGATCGGCAGGGCGATGATGCTGGCGATGACGAGCGAAAACAGCGTCAGGAAGAAGGTCGGTTCGGCGCGGTCGAGCAGAGCCGAGGTCACCGGCATGTTGAGGAAGATCGACTGACCGAGATCGCCCTTCAGCAACTGGCCGATATAATAGACATACTGCAGGCCGAGCGACTGATCGAGCCCGAGCCGGGCTCTCAGATCGGCAATATCCTGCGGCGTCGCATCCGGCCCGAGCATGACGGCGGCCGGATCACCCGGCGTCACACGCACGATGACGAAGACGATCGTGACGACCAGAAACATCACGATGATCATGCCGAACAGGCGCTGGAGGATGTAGCGGATCATGAATGCTGGCCTTCAAGCCCTTGCAGATGCGGCAGAAAAGACCGGCACCGGCCACGAAGGCTCGGTGCCGGCGGCGATGCTTACTTGTTGATCGAGGCGTTCCAGAAATACGGCCACGGAGCCGGATCGACACCTTCGAGCTTGACCGACTTTGCCGAGACGGCGTTGAAATCGCCGATCTTCATGAATGGCGCGTCTGTATAGACGGCCTTCTGGACATCGGCCCAGAGCGCCACGCGCTTCTTCGGATCGACTTCCGAGGTGAAGGCGTCGACCGCGGCCTTGCGGGCCGGCGTATCCCACCAGCCGGGAGAGCTGGTCGAGAGCGAACCGATGAGGGCCGGCTCCGGCAGGAAGGGGCTGTGGGTGATGTAGATATCCCAGAGCTTCGGATCGGTGCGGCGCTGCGTCAGCGTCGCCCAGTCCACCACCTGCATATCGACGGTGAAGCCGGCAAGCTTCAGATATTCGGCGGCGACCTGCGCCATCTTGTAATGGAACTCGTACTGGCGGCTGGTCAGGATGCGGATCGGCTCGCCATTGTAGCCGGCCTTCTTGGCGGCAGCCGCCGCCCCTTCCGGATCGGCGACGTTATAGGCGCCTTCGACGCCGGCATCCGTCGACCAGGCAAAGGTCTTGGGATAGATCGAGCCGTCGAGCGCGTAAAAATCCGTGCCGCCGAAGGCTGCGGCCAGCATGTCTTCCATGCTGAGCGCCTGACGGATCGCCTTGCGAACCTCGATATTCGCAGCAGCACCTTCCTTGGTGTTGAAGACGAAGACCGGGTAGCCGAAGGGCTTCAGCATGACCGGCTGCGAGGCGGTGGAGGCCTTCAGCTTGTCGTAGGATTCGACCGGGATCGAATCGACATAATCATACTGGCCGGATACGGCGGCCTCGACGCGGGTGTTCGGATCCGGCACCGGCACGAAGCGGATTTCATCGAGATATTGGTGGCGGGCGCCGCCATAACCATTGCTGTCGCCTTCGCGCGACTTGTAGCCCTCGAAGCGGACGAGCTGGATATACTGGTCGGCCTTGCGCTCCTTCAGCATATAGGGGCCGGTGCCGATGAACTCCTTCATCGGCTCGTCCTGCTTTTCAGAAGGGATGATGATCGCCGCCGAATTGTTGAAGGCGAGCAGCGAGGTCAGCGGCGCATAGGGCTGCTTCAGCATGATGGTGACGGTCGAGGGATCGGTGGCGGCGATCTTGTCGATGAAGCCCGCCACCTGCTTGCCGCGCGAGGCGATCTTCATCCAGCGGTTAAGCGAGGCGACGACATCCTCGGACGTCATGTCTGTATTGTCGTGGAACTTGATGCCGGTCCTGAGCTTGATCGCATAGGTTTTGCCGTCGGCGCTGATCTCGGGCAGGCTCTCGGCGAGGAGCGGCGTGACGTTCCAGCTCTTGTCGAAAGTATAGAGCGTCTCGAAAATATGCTGCGTGACGATGCCGACGAGATCGGCCGTCGACGACATCGGATCGAGCGTCGGCGGCTCACCGATCGTCGCGACATTGATGACGCCGCCCTTTTCCTGGGCAAACAGGGTCGAAGGCAGGGCGATAAGCGCAGTGCCGAGCAGGAATGCGACAAGCGTTTTCATATGAGGGCTCCCGGTTAAGTTCCACAATTATGTAATTCATCTTTTTACAACAGAATAAGAGATGAAGTGATCGTGTCAAGCGGAAGCCGTGGATTATGTCGTGAGACGAGGGTCGCAACGGCAAACAGCGCGCGAACCGCATGTGCGGCTGGCCGCCTGCGCGAAGCTCGCGCATTATGCGAAGAATCGGCAGCGCCACGGCTTCAAGAAAGCGAGAATAGAATGAGCATCGATTTCAACGACGGAAAATGGCTGAACGAACCGGAAAGCTGGCACGCCGACGAAACCGGCCTGACGCTGACAACAGGCGAGAAGACCGATTTCTGGCGGGAAACCTATTACGGCTTCACCCGCGACAGCGGCCACTTCCTCGCCTTCCCCACCGCCGACAGCTTCACCGCGCAGATCCGCGTACAGGGCGAGTTCCGCACCCTCTACGACCAGGCCGGCCTAATGGTGCGCCTCGACGAAAAACGCTGGGTCAAGACCGGCGTCGAATTCACCGACGGCGAAGCCTTCCTCAGCACCGTCGTCACCGACGGCCAATCCGACTGGTCGGTGTCACAGCCCTTCAGGCAACTCGACGACTTCCACATCCGCGTCACCGTAGCGAACGGAGCGATGCGCATCCAGGCCTCCCGCGATGGACGCCACTGGCCGCTGCTGCGGTTAGCGCCCTTCCCGGCTGCCGATTGCTATGAGGTGGGGCCGACAGCCTGTACGCCGGAGCGCAGCGGTTTGAGGGTGCGGTTTTCGGAGTTTTCGGTTGGGCCAGCGATTACGACGGGGCTGCATGATTTGACTTAGGAGTTCCGGAATGCAGTCAAGTCGCACTCAGAGGCGCCGACAACAATAACTACAAATCATGAGTCTCTGCGCGATAACCCTTCTCAATGCGCTCAATCAGCAACGGTGCACTGATGATACCGCGGACCGGATATTTCTTGTCCTCATCAGAAAGGCCTCGAGTCAGCATCACTTCTGTTTCGCCATTCCATAACCACCAAGGCCCCCGCCGCCCTTCCCTATCCCGGGTACTGGTCCGAAAGGTGGGAAAGCCGGAATTTGCAGCGGACACACTACTGTTTCCGACATTTGCCACCAGGCCTTCGCCAACTGCCTTTTGGACAGGAAAGAATGCGGAAAACAACACAGGAGAAGCTACTACTTCGGCGAGATTGTTGGGTCTGTCGGCACGAAAGCCATCGAATACACGAAGCAGATGCCCATAGCGCGAATGCTTATGGGTGACCTGAGCGTAGGAGCCGCCTTTCGAGGTTAAAATTTGAATTATGTCCCCAATTTTGATGCGCTTGGTCATACAGAATTGGGTTCCGTTTTTTCCCGTGCCATTTGAGGTGAGTGCTATGCTATTCCAGAAAGCAGATATCCAGTCGATCTACCTTCCAGGAAACCATTTTCCCGCGGAGGGACCCAAAATCTTTGGAGAAGGCATCATCATCAAATGAGAGCGAACCGCAATCAATCTTTCCATCAGTCAATATACCCACTATTAAGTATGAATAACCTTTTCCGATCCGGCAAATTGATGGAGATTCATTTTCGGCCCCCTCGATAATATAATCACCAAAGACAGACGCGATAAGTTCTACCTGATATACCTCTCCAATATGAGTTGGATACGGCATATAACTAGCAAAGCACGTTAACCTTTCTCCTTGAATGAGTACAGAAACCTCTTCCTCAACTTCATCCCCAATTTTTTCTAACACCGCAGAATATTCATTTTTATAGGCCTTATTATTATCCATGGGATCTCCATTAAGCATTTTCCAGAAGCTGTTACGTGATCTGCGCCTCCGAAAACTTCGATGCCTTCATCGTCTTCCGTTCCTTTCCCAGCCAGGAAAACCCACCGGAAAACTCTAACCAAAACTGGTCCAGTTTGAAGGGTTCAGATCACATGTGCTTTAACTCGACAATGTATTTCGGATCACACCTGGAGTCGGCCGCAAGCAAATCGAACAGAGATTTCCAAATATGACTATAAGTTGAAAATGACTCCTCTTGGCGAGCTTTATTATAAGCATGCCCCGCCGCCCTTACGAAGGCGTTAAATCCCGCCCTGCTTTGTCTATGGAGAGTGATAAACGGCATTCCTTGATCCTCTAAAGTTTCATATATTTCTTTCTTAAACACTTCGTCTTTGCCATCAAACTCGTCCCTGATTTTCTCGACCAAGTAGAATAACGCGAACGAACCCAGAGGGAGCCCGACTTTATCGGAAATTAAGATTGAACCTGCCATTTTTTACCTCATGAGAATAAGCTTACTTTTTTGCGAAATCGACAACCCATCGATCAAGTTAAGCAGTAATTCTTGATTCTTCTGCGTCAGGAAACGCATGTCCAAAGGCACAATATCCGCCTTGTCGATATGCAGATGAAGGTTCTCGGTAAACGCAGAGGGTAATCCTCCCCGCGAATAGAGGGCTTTAAAAGTAGAATTTTCTCGGCAAGATGCTCGAGGAGATTTTGATGAAGAAGAGTCGATTTAGCGAAGCCCAGATCATGGCTGTGTTGCGCCAGGCGGAAGGTGGAGTGCCGTTACCTGACCTGTGCAGGGAACATGGCATCAGCACCGCCAGCTTTTACAAATGGCGTGCAAAGTATGGCGGCATGGACGCCTCGATGATGAGCCAGATGAAGGCTCTGGAGGAAGAGAACCGACGATTGAAGCGGATGTATGCGGACTTGAGCATGCAAGCCGATCTGCTGAAAGAGGCTCTCGGAAAAAAATGACACGGTCATCTCAGCGCCGAGAGCTGGCCGAGAAAGCACTGGCGCATCGCGGTGTGAGCATCGCGCTGGCATGCCGGACGTTTGGCGTCAGCGAAACCTGTTATCGGTATAGCCCTCAGCGCAATGCCGATAACGAGCAGATCGCCGATCTGTTGCTGGGGCTTGTGAAGGTAAAGAAGACGTGGGGTTTTGGCCTGTGCTTCCTCCATATGCGCAATGTCCAGGGTCATCGCTGGAACCACAAACGTGTCTACCGCATCTACCGGGAGCTTGAACTGAACCTCAGGATCAGGCCTCGTCGGCGGTTGAAACGGGAGAAGCCTGATGAACTGGCGGTGCCGGATGCGCCGAACATGGTCTGGTCGATGGACTTCATGGCGGATCGTTTGGCGGACGGCCGCCAGTTCAGGCTTTTGAATGTGTTGGACGACTTCAACCGCGAAGGTCTGGGCATCGAGGCCGACTTCTCGCTGCCCGCTGAGCGGGTCGTGCGCAGTCTCAACCAGATCATCGAATGGCGAGGCAAACCACTGGCGATCAGGGTTGATAACGGCCCGGAATATGTCAGTTCGACGCTCATCGAATGGGCTGAGACCCAAGGGATCGCGTTGAACTACATCCAGCCCGGCAAGCCTCAGCAGAACGCCTACGTCGAGCGTTACAATCGAACGGTCCGGCATGAATGGCTTGATCTGTATATTTTTGACAGCATAATGGAGGTGCAGGAGATCGCCACGGAGTGGCTTTGGTCATATAACCACGAACGGCCCAATATGGGTATTGGCGGCATCACACCCGCTCAGAAACTGAAAAGGGCCGCGTGAATTCTACCGCTGAACCCTGTTAAAACGGGGAGGATTACCCCCGGCAGCGGTGGCGCGGGTTCGTCTTGAGAAGGCAACTACCGACCTAGCATCTGAGCACCGGTTCGGCGGGCCAGAAGACGCGTCCAGCGAGATTGACATGTTGGAAGAAGCGACGGCCCTCACCCGTGCAGCAGCGCACCGGAAATAAGGCATGGATCGTCCTGTCCGAGTGCTGCTCGATGTCAACGTCTTCATCGGCAACATAATGGCGCACGACCGTGGTCATAAAGGAACTGCAACCCAGGCCCTGGTGTCGATCGTGAGCAGCCAAAAATGGGGCATAGATGATAGAGCTCAGCTAGTCACTCGTTCGAGACCTCATGTCACCATCAGCGGCTCTGCGGTTTTGAAAGCAGCAAGCAATCGTGCCACATCTGATTCATCAACAGGTATCGGTTGAGATTTCGCAGAGTTAAAATGCACCATAAACTCTTCAGGCATTCGTATTTTATACTTCTCTACCCAATGCAGTATTATTCCATCCCAGAAATAAACTCCATCCGAGAACACGACGTTCCGAACCAAATCAACGGGGTTATACGGATCTGGCGTGGGGCTGACAAACTCAATGATAACCAGCCCGCGACGTAAATAGGTCGCAACTTCCTCTGCGAATGACGCAGGCATTGTATTTATATTTTCTTTGATACTCTGAGCATGTATTGCGACATCAGAGTATTGCCTTTCTCTGTATAGTACTAAGCGCTTTGGGCTATCCATTACATCATTTTCCGCTTGGGTAAAACATTTGCCAGATAGGCTTTATATCTGGCCGCGGCACTTGCCCTATTCCAAATACATCAGTGTCGAAAACCCACTTATCCGCAGCCGAGTCCCAAGCCACGGGTCTGCTCGGTGCGAACACAGGAGCCTTCAATTCGTCGGCCAATTGTTGCGCAGTGCCACTTGTCCCACTCCAGCAGGAGGCAAAGCAGACCTGGCTGCCCTGCGTATAACTGGGATTAGCTCTTACCGCTTCAGCAATTTGTGCCGGGTTCGTTTCCCGACCGTTGACGAATGGGATTCCTCCAATCTCGTCATAATCCAAGCCCCCATGGACAATCACATTGTGACCATTTCCGGTATCAATCGCGTTATAGAAGTTCCGCTTTGTCGCAAGATCGTCTCCAACTGCTGTGCTTATGGCATTATGATAAACGCCGTCGCCAGATGCAGTTGTACTATCTAAGAAAGCGTCGTCCGTCTTAGTTACATTACCTCCTGGATCGCTCGGAAGGCCATCAGAAAAATTACCTGCCTTAAATCTTGTGAATAACGTAAGCACCTGCACGAGGGCGAGAGGGTCGCCATTGTTAGCCTTCGCGATAAGCGACGGGATGGCGGTGAAGCCCGAAGGATCACCAACGAGAAGACCAATGAGCTTTGACGCGTCGCGTTTTTCCTCCTCGGACAGCTTATTGAATCCATCGGGCGCCATAATTTTCAAGATTTGTACCAAGCCACCATTGTCTTGCAGATCTTTGAGAGCGGCTTGATATTGATCTTCGGGAAGAAGCCACGAGGCTGTGCCACTATAACTAGAAAGCGCTGCAAGCATGTTGGCGAACACAGCATCGCAACCATCCGCTTGGAAGCCGCTTGGCCTGCAAGCCACATAAGCATCCTGCTGCTGTTTATCTTTTGCCTCGAGCTGTGATTTCTCTGCGCACGCCCCGCTATTGGGATCCTTGGAGGCGGCACACGCTGCTTTGGCAGCATTCAGCGCATCATTGTCGGCATGATCGAGATAATTATACTGATACTGCGCGGCACCATATGACGCGCCCTCTCCGCCACCAACGGCGCCCCCTGCTAGTGCCGCCAGGCTTTCTCCGATCAGGGCAGCAAGCTGTTGGCCCTCTGCGGTCCCCTCAAAGCTAGTCCCTTTCAGCATGCCCTTGACGAGTTTGGCGATCGCGGGTGTTAGCAACGACGAAGTTGCCGCGCCAAGTGCGCCCTTAAGTGCGCCTTCCCAGCCGTTAACGCCGCCGAGAATGCCGGAGCCGATAGTGTGCAGGAGCACACGACCAGCTCCCCCTTCCTTCCAGTAGTCCATTCCTGTCTGGTCTTGGTTCTCGGCAGCTTGCTTGTAGAGTTCGCTGGCAATGTCACCGACCAACCCAGCCATCGTCTTTTGCGCTGCCTGCAGGTCCGCCTGCGTTCTGTACTGATCGCGCAAAATGTTCTGCAGGTCCGGCAGGCCGGGCAGTGAGGTATTGGTGTTTTCTGTATCGCGGCGGATTGTGCCGATATCCTGCGTCTGCTGCGCCGGATCGGTGATGGTGATGCCAATATTGGCGCCGATTGCCGAGTAGGCCCTACCGGTCTCCTTCTCGCCAGCCTTGACAGGTGGTGCCGGGCTCAGGCCACTGGTGCTAATCGACCCACCGTACGTGGCTGCCTTCCAGGTCGAATGCGTGTCGATGTCGGTTACCGTCAGGGTGCCGGTCGATATGCTGTTGACGGCCGCTGCCGCCTGGCTGGTGATCAGTCCTCCTACCAGTGTCGTCTGCTTCTCGACGTTGAGGATGAGACCACCGGTGCCAGCATGGATGCCGGATTGCTCAGAAACGACGGCGGCATCGCCCTTGGCATTCTGCGTGACACCGGAGATGCCGGAGGAGCCGAAACCGATCTGGCCCGAGAGATTGAGCTGATCGGCCTTGGCCTTGGACGTATCGACCTGGCTCTCGATCAACAGGTTCCGGACGTCGGCGATGACGGAGTTGCCGGTGACAGCGGCCCCCTTCAAGGTTAGATCGTTGGTGACGATGGCGACCTCGCCGGCACCGTTAATATGGGCGTTCATATGGCCGATGTCGGTCGAGCTGGAGCCGCCTTTGCCGTAAGATCCACTAACACCGACGCTGGCATCGCAGTTTTTCTTTGCCGTACTGCAACCGAAGTTGACGCCGACCCCTGCGCCCCATGAGCTGTTCGAACTGGTCGACTCCGATGTTCCAATGGCCGCGTTCAGGTTGATGTTGCCATTCGCCGCCGACAGGAGGATGTCGCCGGCCAGTAGATCGTCGGAGGTGGTCGGCAGGCCGAATTTGTCGTAGCCGGCCACTATCTGGGTTCCGTCGCTGGTGATGGATCCGTTCTGTGCGTCCATTGTGATGGAGCGGCCAGCACGGATATCCGTAACGACGGGTGCAGATATCGTCGAGGAAGATGCGCTCTGCTGATGGTTGATACCGGCATTCAAACCGATGCTGAAGGAAAGGCCCTTGCCGTCGGCGACGTTGTCGGAGACGCCCTTCAGGTCCTTGATACCCTGATAGAAGCTGAGACCGGCGATCGCACTGTTGGTCAGCCCGTTGACGCCGCCGGGATCGGACAGGCGTTCGGTCCCTCTCATAATGCTGTTAGCCGCGCTTCCCAACTGGCTGGAAACGGAGAGCGTCACACCGGCGAAGGTCTTCTCGTGCACCTCCTGATAATTGGTGACGTCATTGGCTGACATCAGATTGATGTCATTTTTCGCAAGCAGATTGACGTCACGCTCGGCCGAGGCCCCCGCAGCCTGCAGATTGATGTTGTTGCCGGCGAAGATGTTGAGATCGCGGCCAGCGGTCAGCATCGACGAAGCATTGGTGTCCGACTGCGCGGTGCTGCCGTCCTTGCTCGTCTGTGCGCCGATGCCGACCGAGAAGCCGCCATTGCCGGCAGAGAAGGACAGGCCGAAGCCGGACTTCTTCTCCTCTTCGGATTGCGAGAAGCTCTCCGCGCCGGGCGTCACGTTGACGTCGCGAGCTGCCGACAAGCTAATGTCTCGCTCGGCATCGACGGACGAGCCCATGATGTTCAGATCGGTCGTCTTCGCCGTGAGGTTGACGTCCTCGCCAGCAGAAAGGGCTGAGCCGACATTGAGGGTCGATGCCTGAGCGCCCTTGTTTTGCTGGCTGCCATAGATCGAAATGAAGCCGCCACCGCCGCCGACGCCTAAGCCGGACTTCTTATGTTGCTCCTCGAGTTCGTGCGTCTCCTGCGCCCCGATGATCGAAACGCTGTCAGCCGCGACATTAATCGAGCCGTCGGCATCGACCTTTGAACCGGCAATAATCGCTGCCCTGCCTGCGTCGAGATTGATGTCACCGCTGGCGCTCAGCTGAGAGCCGACCGTCGTCTCGTCGTAACTCTTGTGGCTGGACGAGCCTTTGGACAGGAAGCCGCTGCGCGAGCCCTTGTCGTCCTTGGTACTGGTATCCATTCCGGAGGCGATGATGAGGTCGCCCTTGGTGGTGATGTTCAGATTGGCATCATGGTCCTCGTCGCCGGCTATCACCTTCGAGGCCGAGATGACCGTGTCCTTACCGGAGGTGATGTCGACGCCGCCAGCGCCGCTGATCGATGAGCCGACGGCTGTCGTCGTTTCCAGATGGGTGGTCGTCTTCTCGCTCGTGCCGAGGAAACCGCCCTTGCTGCTGAGCTTGGTGTCGAGGGTCGCGGTGTCGGTGGCTTCGGCGATCGTCACGTCGCCATCGGCCTTGAGGCCAACCTTGCCGTCGGCGGCAACCTTGCTGCCGACGATGTTGAGATCATGATCGCCGCCGCCGTTGCCCGCCGTCACCGAGAGATCGCCGCCGGCGGATATCTCCGAGCCGACATGGGTGATCGACGAGGCGGACTTCTTGCCGAAGGTGGAGGCCGATTGCTCCTGGGCGGCAGTGATGTTGATATCGTCGCCGGCGGAAAGCGTGACATTGCCACCGCCCTTGACCGAGGAGCCGGAGAGCAGGATGTCGTCGCCTGATTTGATCGTCGCATTCGTGCCTGATGAAAGCTGCGATTGCTGCTGGTCGGTGGAGAGGGTTCTGGTGTAGCCGGACTGGTTGTTGCGGGCGACATCGGTCGAGACGACGGCCACCGAGCCGTTGTCGGCGGTCACGTCAAGCGTCGTACCCGCCTTGGCGGAACTGCCGATGACGTTGACATTGTCGGCAGCCTTGATCGTCAGGGCTCCGCCGCTGGCGATCTGGGTGCCGGTGGCATTTTGCTGACCGCTGTTCTCAACCTTGGCGGCTCCGAGCGTGACATTGGTGCCGGTGAGCTGGGCGGAGCCGCCGGCGTTCACCTTGACGCCCTTCAGCGCCAGATCGCCGCTGCCGCCGGCAAGCTGCACGTTGCCCGATGCCGTCACACCGGCATTGGTGTTGACCATGTTCTGGCCGCCGAGCGTCATGGTCTGGGCCGCGAGCGTGATGCCGTTGGTGGCATTGAGCGCCGTGTCGCCGCGCGACAGGAACGTTCCGCTGCCCTGAATGGTCTTGCCGGTGATGGTAAGGCCGCCGGCGGAGGCGATCAGGCCGGAATTGTCTAGATCGTCGACATTCATGTTGACCGAGCCGCCCGCCATGGCGGCGCCGGCGCCGCTGAGCTTCTTCCGGTCGGCGGCGGCGACATAAACGACGGGTGCGAGCACCTGGACGCCGTCGATCGTCTGCCACTGGTAGAGGACGATCGACTTGGTGAGCGCGGCCGCCTGCTCAGGCGTGATACCCTGGCCGACGGCCAGGCCGTGATCCTTCGCATAGTCGGCACCGTTGTCGAGCAGCGTCTTCATCTGCTCGATCGCGCTGTTGCCGGCAATGAAGGTGCTTCTGCCGAGGCCTTCGCCGACGAGCTGGCGCAACTGCGTGTCGATCAGCTGGTTCTCGAAATAGGCATCGCCCAGGAACGGAACCGTCGTCTCCGGCACGTAGCCGATGCGGTCCATGAAATAGCCGGAGCCGTAGAACTTGCTGACATCGAGGAAGTCGCCGCGGGTTTCGAACAGGAATATCTGGTGAGGGATGTTCCCGCCGACGCCGCCCGATTGCGGTTTGGCGGCCGCCTCAAGGGCTGCGCCGTCGAGGCGGATGCGTTCGGCAATATCGCCGAGGCCGGAAAGCGGGTTGCCGCCGCCGAGGCCGGTGTTGACGGTGAACAATGCGCCGCCCGCGGTCAGGCCGGTGAGCGCCGACAACGGATCACCGGGATTGCTGGTGGCCGTGACGCTGGCGCCGCCGGCCATCGAGCCGGCCGCCGACGTATTATTGACGCTGCCGAAATCGACGGAGAGCGCGCCGCCGGCCTTGATGTTGGCCGAGACGCCGCCGATCGCCTGGACGGAGCTGACGATCGTCGAGCCGTTGGCGATGTTCTTCGAGGGATTGGCGGTGCCGTTGGCATTATAGGCTGTGCAGGCGCCTTGGGCGCTGCAGGTCGTCGTCGTCGTGCGAAAAAGGGTGACACCGGTGTTGGTCAGCGTCGAGCCCTTCAGCGTCGCGTCGCCGCCGGCCTCGATCGAGCTGTAGGCATTGCTGAGATTGGTGGCGTCGATGGTGAGGTTGCGGCTCGCCCGGATCGTCGCTTCCGGGCTGAGTGTGCCGATCAGGCGGTCCTCATAGACCGACTGGCTGAGGTGGGACGACCAATCCCATGTGTAGGTGGTGCTCTCGTCCGAGCCGCTGAAATTGACCTCGTCGACGATGAAATAACGCGATGGATTGTTGGGATCGGCAACCGGATTGCCGTTGGCATCCCGCGGCACGCGGGCCCTGATCCAGTCGATGATCGGCCCGACCTTCTCCGGCCCATCGGCCGAGATCCACGTCCATGCACGATAGGTCGTACCATCGGCGAGCGTCGCCTTCGACCAGAGCAGCGGCTGATAATCCTGCCACAGCCCCGGATCGACGCCGGCATAGAGCTGGTACATGTTCTGATCGGCGGTCTCGAGGTAGCCGAAAGGCAGGCCGGCGGCGGCGGGATTGAGCGTGAAACCGGTGACGACGCCCGACGAAACCAGCGTCCCGGTCGTCCATTGCGGCGTGACGGCCCGCCGGTTGTTCAGATTGGCCGTCAGGATGGACATGTTATTTCCAGCCTGGATCAGGCTGGAAATATTGGTCACGCCGGCGTTTCTCTGTCCCGATGTCGCTCCGGCGATCTCAAGATCGTGGCCGGCGAGGATGGCGCCCTGATTGTTGGTGAGCGTTCCGCCGATCAACAGGCCGGCGTCTTGGCCGGCATAGGCAAGGCCGGTGGCGCTGTTGGTGAAATTGCCCGAGATGTTGAGCTTCAGGTCATCTTTGGCGGCCAATTGTCCGGCATTGGTCAGCGACTGCAGCGTCAGCGTCAGGTCGTCGGCGGCGAGCAGCGCGGTGCTGCTTGAGGTGGAGAGGCCGTCGGCATTGATGGTGATGTCGCCGGAGCCGCCGGAACCGGTGACGGCGTTGATGGTGGCGCCGCTGAGATCAGCCGTGCCCGAGAGATTGAGGGCGAAGCCGCCGAGGGTGAGGCTGTTGTTGCTGAGATTGGCGCTATCGGCATTCAGCGTCAGCGTGCCGCCGGCGGCGATATTGCTGGCCGCGCCATTCGAGAGATCGATATTGGTCGTGGTCAGCGTCAGGTTGCCGGCGGTGCTGGTCGGATTGCCATAGCTGATCTGGCCCGAAGCCGTGAGCGCCGCGCTGCTGCGGCTCTGCAGCTTGGCATAGGCGATGTTCTGGCTCGCATCGGCTGAAAGATCACCACTGCTCAGCAGCGCGTCCCCGATGGCGATCGAACCATTCGTGGCGGCAAGGCTCATGCCGCCCGCCTGCTGCAGCACCAGCGTGCCATTGGCCGATTGGGCGGTGGCGACGAAATCGACGCCGGAAGCGATGCCTCCAGCCTGTATGGCCGGACCCGTGACCGAAATGTCGCCCGCGGCAAGAAGCTGGCCGCTGATCGAGGTATCGGCGCTGACCGAAACGTTTCCATGGCCGCTGACGTTGTCGGCCTGGAAACGGCCGGCATCGACCAGGAGCGCGCCGGCGGCAATGAGAGTGTCAACATCAACGTTCCCGCTGACGCCTGCATCCAGCGTAAGATCGCCCGACGCGCCGAGGATGGCAGCGCCGTCCGGCGAAGCGGCGCTGGCCGCAAAGTCGAGACCGGCGACGATCGCCTCGGCCGAAATAGTCCCACCGGTGATCGACACGTTGCCGGCGCTGAGGATCTGGCCGCTGACATCAGTGGTGGCGTCGATGGTGATGGCACCATGCGCGGTCACCGACGCGGCCGTCAGGGCAACCGCCGTAACCGACGTATCGCCGGCCGACAGGAGTCCTTCGACATCGATCGCACCGCTACCGGCAACAAGCCGGATGTCCCCGGCGCTGCCGAGAACCGTACCACCGTTTGCCGCAGCGTTCGTCGCGGCCGCATCGAGACCGGAGACGATCGTTGCGGCTGAGATCGAACGGCCGGTCGCGGTCACATTGCCCGCGGCCAGCATGTCGCCGGAGATGCCGATATCGGCGCCGGCAGACAGCGTGAGGCCACTGCTGCTGACGAGCGAGGCTGCGGAGATCGCGCCTGATGTCGCGGTCATCGTCAGCGCATCGCCACTCTTGGCGCCGCCGCCGACCTGAATATCGCCGGATGTGCTGGTCAAAGTGAGCGCATTGCCGGCCACGACACTGCCGGCGGCGATGCCGGCCGCCGACGTCATCTCAACATTGGCAGCACTGTTCACCTCCCCGCCGACACTCAGCAGGCCGCTGCCGCTCGACAGCAGAATGTTATCATCGGCTGCAACCGTATCGAGGGTGATGCCCTGCTCCGCCTGAACCGCGACCTTCGCCTTCGACGTGACCTTGGAAGCCGTCACCTTCGCCTTCGAGGATACCGAAACGCCCTGCTCGCCGGAGACATTACCGAGCGAGATCTTGCCGTCGGCCGACAGCGAAAGCTCGCCCGCATTGGCGGCCATGTCGCCGCGCATGCGCACGCCGGCGCCCTTTTCGGTCACCACCATCTTGATGCGGCCGGCCTGCATTGCGCCAAGCGCCGAACCGTCGATCGCATATTCCGGCGTACCTGATGTCGCCGCAAGCGGCGTGGCGTTGCCGGTGGCATAATCGAATTGATTGCGACCGGCCGTGACACGAAGGTCCTTGCCGTAAACCGGGCCGTTGACGGTGACTGAGCGCGAAACGATATCGAAAAGGTCCACCGCGCCAGGTCCGGCAGCGAAGTTGCCGCCGTTAGGTCCGATCGTGACATCGCCGCCGTTGACCGTGAATCCCTTCAACGCGCCGTCCACGCCGATATCGGGAACGCCCGTCGTCAGCGTCGCATGCGGCGTGTTGATGAAGCCGCAGCCGTCGCAGGTGATGCCGTTCGGGTTGGCGATGATGACATCGGCGCGGCCGCCGAACACCTCGATCGCGCCGTTCAATGCCGAGCGGTTGCCGCTGGTGACTTCGTTGAGAATGACCGATGCCGGCGCCGATGTATTGAGATTGGGATTGCCGGGCGTGATGCCGCCGAGATTGGAGGTGCCGATCTCGCCCTTGAAGTTGTTAAGGATCAGCCCCGGCGTGCCGACATTGAAATTGTCGTATTTGTTGTGCGATAGACCCTGGCTGTTCGGGGTGACGATGTCGATGAGCGGCACGCCGTTGGGTGCCGCGCCGACGCCCGGCTGATTGGCGGCAGGCGCCGAGGTGCTTGCCGAGACCGACTGAGCATTGGCCAGCATCGGCTGGAGGACCAGCAGCGCGCTGAGCACGAGCGCAAGCGAGCGATGGGCAAGCCTGCCTAGCCGGCAGCCACGACCCTTACCATTCGAACCAAGGCCGGTTTTTTCACGCATCGTTTCGTCTTTCCAAACGCACAACTGGTTTTTGTCTCGACATCAATAACCGCCCGGCGCTGCCTTGCCGGCAGCGCCTCGCTTCGTCTCATTATTTCTGGGTGAGCCAGGTCTTCACATTGCGGGTGAAGGACTTGGAGAGCCTTTGGGCGAGAGCATCCTCTCCCTGCGACTGCGCGGCATTGATGGCCATGGCAATGACGATGCCGATTTCCCCATCTCCCCTCACGCCTTTGTCTTCGCCGCGAATGCTCTGGGCTTCGGCTATCAGCTGGCCTGTCTTGGCATCCTCCAGCCTTACCGTTCCCTGGATGTAGCTGTCGTTCCCGGCAATCACGCGTCCTGCCTTGCTCGACACATCGACCCTATGCAGGGTCACGATCAGACGGCCCTTGACCGGACCACCGGGCAGGCCGGTCAGCTCGCGCGCCATGGTGCTCTGCAGTGTGCGCACCACCGCCGGCAGCTGCGGGTCCGGCTTTGTGCGGTCGAAAAAGCCGCCCATGGTGATATCGGGCGCCGTCTCGACGCGGATCTGCGATACCGAGGTTTTCTTGAGGGCCGAGACCAGCCGGGGATCTGACGTGACGCAGGAGGCCAATGTCGCAGCCAACAGCAGAAGGGTTAGAAAACGCACGATACGCATAGGCAACTCCAGGATTCTTTAGTGCAATTGGTCTGCAGAACTCAGTTCCGGCTGTCCGACGACGAGGCCGGCTTGGCCTTGCTGTCGAGATGCTTGTAGAGCTCGGTCAGCTGGGACTTCGGGGCCGGGCATCCCTTCGATTTGGCGATGCTTGTCAGGACATTGTTCCTGTTTCGCAACGCGTCGATCTCGACCTTCTCCGGCGATTTCGGGTCCATGAAAAACAGCGCCGGCAGGAACAGCAGCACACCGGTCGCCCCAAGCACGATGTTCTTGCCCTGCGCATCGGTGCGCTCCTTCACCGTCGAGGTGATCTGCCGTTCGTTCGCCTCGAATTCGCGGGTGATGCCGGCGCAGTCGAAGGCGCTGTCGGTCGGATTGGTCGACGCGACCGGACGGGCCTCGCGTCCGGCGCAGCCGGCAAGAGCGATGGAAAGGGAAAGGATCAGCGCCGTCGGCCGCGAAAGGCTTTTGCCGCGCTTGATCGTCGAAGTGTCGTGGGTGGTCATTGTCTTGCTTTCGTTACCAATGCGCAGATGCGCTGAAATAGAAGAGCCCGCCGTCGACATGGTCGACGCTGCTGGCAAGGATGTCGGAATAGCCGAGGTCGGCGCTGATATTGCCGCCGACGGCACGGATACCGGCCGTCCAGCCGGCAAGATCGCCGCCTGTCATGTCGAAGCGCTTTTGCGCGTAGACGTGGCCGTAGTCGAAGCCGAGATAGGGGCGCAGTTCGCCGAACGCCTTGGCGGCGGCGCCGCCGCTTTCGTTGGATTTCGTTCTCCAGACGATCTCGTTGTGGCTGAACACGCCATTATTGCCGAAGAGCACGCTTTCGCGGGTGCCGCGGACATTGCTGTAGCTGCCGAGGGACATCTGCTCGGCGCCGAGAAGATTATCAGGGGAATATTGGCCGCTGACGAGCGACGTCAGCTCGAACTGGCGGCCGATGGCCTGGAAGGGCTGCGTGACGGTGATGGTGGCGTTGAATTTCGAAAATCGCGGATCGGCATCTCCCGCGCCGGGCTCCCCTGCCTTGACGGCATCGAAAAGACCGAGCCCCCTGTCGTAGCTGGCGTCGAACACCCAGATGCCGCCGAACATCCGCCGGGAATGGGAAATGCCGATCTCGCCGACCGTATAGCGGCGGCTGCCGACCTCGATCAGATTGCCGAGCAGGAAGTTGTTCGTCTGCTTGTAGGTGAGGCTGCTGCGGACCGTCGTGATCGAATCCTTGCCGCGCATGACGACGCGATCGATGCCGAGGCCGGCCTGCCCTGAATTGCCGGAGGTTTCGAGCGTGCTGAAGTTGCCTTCGACGGCGCTTTCATATTGGTACCAGGAGCCGTTCAGCGAAACGGTGGAATAACCGTAAGGGACGCTGACGCTGCCGGAATAGCTGTTGCCATAGCCGTTTCCGTCATCGCTCCACGGATAGTCCGGACCGCTGTGTTCATAAGAAAAGTTCCACTGGTCGTTGATGCCGAGCAGATCGTCGTAGCCGAGCGAGGCCGAGCTTCTGGAAAAACCGGTGCTTTCCTGCCCCATATTGCTGTTGCCGAAAGAGACATGCCAGGGCGGTCCGGGGCGGTTCTCGATATTGAGGATGGAGGTTCCGTCCTTGGCGCCGGGCAGCATGGCCGACTTGGCGTCGTTGGCCTGCAGCCGGTTCATCTGATCGAGCCCCTGCTCGATATCGCGGATATTGACGACCCGGCCGATCAGGCCGGGAAAAGCGGTTGCCAGCGAAGCGTTGCCGGCGACCTTTTGGCCGTTGAGATAAATATCCGACAGCGTGCCTTCGACGACGAGCAGCCGCAGGATCCTGGTCTTTTTGATATCCTGCTGCGGCACATAGGCGCGTGAGGTCATATAGCCATGGTCGATGTAGAGGTGCGTGACATCCCTGAGGACGGCGTTGATCTCGGCAAGGCCGATGCAGCGGTTGCCGTAGGGCGCCGTCACCTTGCCGATATCCTGTGCCGAGAGCAGGTTCGCCCCGTCGATTTCGACCCGGGTGATGTCGAAACAGGCACCATTCCCCTGGCCGCCGGGCAAAGGCCGGTCTTCCGCGCCCGCGCCGCCGCCCGGTGTCGCGCGCCGCAGGGCGTCCAGCCGCTGCGACTGCGACCGCTCCTCCTGACGGCGGTTGAAATCATCGGCCGGCGATTGCGCATAAGCAGGCGTGACAGCCGTCACGAGGACGGCGCCGGCGAGCAGGCAGTATCGAATTTCTGTGGTCATGGTGAAATTCGGCTACTTCGCGGCAGTGGATTGGAGTTCGTCGAGGGCCGGGCTCAGCCCTTTGAGCGAAAAGCGGATATTGACGTCCTGGCCATTCATTAGCCGCACCAGCCCTTCGGCGATCGAGCCCTTGCGCAGCGCTGCCGTCGTCTTCGCATCCAAGGCCTGCTGCGCCCAGCATCCGGCCTCGTTACAATTGCGATAATCGAGTTTTGCGAGGGGCTTGCCGTCCGCTTTGATCGCCAGGCCGGAGGGGAGGAAGACGTTGAGCGGCAGAAGCGCGGTCAGCATCAGCCGCGGTTTGCTCTTGCCTTGAGAAGTGGCCGGCGTGGTGGCGATCGTCAGGACATTGACGTTCTTGCCATCCTTGGCGACTTGCGCCACCTGCGCGACTTCGCAGGCTGCGGTGTCGCCGGAGCCCGTGCAGCGATAGTACCAGTCGTCGAATTTCTGCGATTTGATGGCCGGCGCCTGGCCTTGAACCACCGCATCGGGAGATTGCGAAAGGGACGGGCTGGAACAACCGAGGAATACCAGGAGGGAGGCGACGGTCCGGAGACCTCCCTTCATGCGGTTTATCGAAAATTTGCCCATCAAAAATACAACTTCAGGAGGATTTTATTTGCGTGCAGTGCCATATCGCTACAATCGCGCTCACCGTCAACCTGAACGTGTCAGAACGGTAAAGTTTCGGTTAGATATTTACGTCGCGTTTCCAGTAGCCAAGTCCCTGCATTCGCCGGACTCTTGACAGAAATTACCGGCAAATCCGAGACTCGGCAGTACTGAAATAACGAAAACGATAAGACAACATTCAACTTACGCGGAGCTGTCCAAATGCCCGCCTGCATTGAAAATACGGATAGGCAAACGCGAAGGGTGAATAAAATAATACAATTTGAAATTAAGATAGCCTGCAATCAGAAGAGTGCCTCATCTTCCAAGAAGATTTGCCGGCCGCCCGTCGCACCTTCCCCGAATAAACACTGAAACTGCGGCAGATCACGCAGGTATTGCGTCACCATCAAATATAAAGGTGTATTTCATCTGAATTGCACCCATGGTTGCTGCTGTTATTCCTGACCAAAAAGGGAGGCAAAGGCCGGGCGTTCCGGGACGCCTTCGGGCAATGCTGCTGTCGCAACCCGAATCATTGGGCTCTCCGGCTGGCAAGATCCGCTGATCATCCGCCCCTAACCATGGCTCAGTCGCCCTCAGCCGCGAATGTCATTTTCGGGATGACAGCCGCGCCCTTCTCTGCGAAAAAGAGGGCGATGAGAGACAGGGGCGTTCGTCGACAGACGGGCTGAGAAGAACCCTTCGAACCTGAACCGGATAATGCCGGCGGAGGGAGTCGCTCGGGGCATCGCCGTAGACGCCGCCCCGCGCCTGCCCCGCCTGAAAGGGGCGCCATGCAGAGCAAGACCACCTCGGGAGCCATGCTGGAGGCGATGCGGGAGAAGCCGCCGCTCGTCCACTGCATCACCAATTATGTCGCCATGAACATCGCTGCCAATGTTCTGCTTGCAGCCGGCGCCTCGCCGGCCATGGTGCACGCGCCTGAGGAAGCCGGCGAATTCGCCGGCATTGCGAGCGCGCTGACCGTCAATATCGGCACGCTGTCGACGCAGTGGATCGACGGCATGCTGGCGGCGGCAAAGGCGGCGGCATCATCAGGCAGGCCCTGGGTGCTCGATCCGGTCGCCCATTATGCCACGGCTTTCCGCCGCAATGCGGTCGCCGATCTCCTGGCGCTCACGCCGACGATCATCCGCGGCAACGCTTCCGAGATCATCGCGCTTGCCGGCGGAGAGAGCCGCGGCCAGGGCGTCGACAGCCGCGATCCAGTCGAGCAGGCGGAAGAGTCGGCGCGATGGCTCGCCGAGCGGCAGCGGGCGGTCGTCGCCGTCACCGGCGCGGTCGATTTCGTGACCGATGGTGAAAGAGCCGTGCGCATCAAAGGCGGATCTGTCCTGATGCCGCAGGTCACCGCGCTCGGCTGCTCGCTCACCTGCCTGGTCGGCGCCTTCGCCGCCGCAGTGCCCGAGGATACGTTCGGCGCGACGGTCGCAGCACTCGCAACCTTCGCGGTTGCCGGCGAGGATGCCGCACTCGGAGCGGCCGGCCCCGGTTCCTTTTCCTGGCGTTTCCTCGATGCGCTAGCCGCGCTCGACGGTGAAACGCTCGATGCCAGGGCAAGGATATCGGCCGCATGAAGACTTTCGACCTTTCGCTCTATCTCGTCCTCGACCCCGACCTCTGCGCCGGGACCGGCATGGTCGAGACCGCCCGCCTCGCCGTTGCCGGCGGGGCGACGATGGTGCAGCTGCGCGACAAACAGGCCGGCACGGCGCGCATGATCGAGACCGGCCACGCCTTGAAGCAGGCGCTCGTTGGCACCGGCGCGCTCCTCGTCGTCAATGACGATGTCGAGGCTGCCATCGCCATCGCCGCAGACGGCCTGCATATCGGCCAGGAGGATATGAACGCGCGCACCGCGCGGAGCATGATCGGCCCCGAGATGATCCTCGGCCTCTCGGTCGAGACCGAGGCACTCGCCGCCGCCGTCGATGCCGATCTCGTCGATTATGCCGGCGTCGGACCGGTGTTTGCGACGCCGACCAAGGCCGACCACAAGCAGCCGATCGGCTTTGACGGGCTTGCCAGGCTGGTGAAGGCTTCGCCGGTGCCGTCCGTTGCCATCGGCGGCCTCAAGGCTGACCATGTCGCCGAAGTGTTTGCTGCCGGCGCCAGAGGGCTTGCCGTCGTCTCCGCCATCTGCGGCACGCCGGACCCGGAAGCGGCCACGCGCCGCATAGCCGCAGAAATCCGAAAGGTCCCCGCATGATCCGCAACGTCCTTTCCATCGCCGGTTCCGATCCCTCCGGCGGCGCCGGTATCCAGGCCGATCTCAAGGCCTTTTCCGCCCGCGGCGTCTACGGCATGGCGGTGCTGACCGCACTGACGGCGCAGAACACCCAAGGCGTCACCGGCGTGCATCTGGTGCCGCCTCCATTCGTCGCCGACCAGATCGATGCCGTCTTTGCCGATGTGCGCGTCGACGCCGTAAAGATCGGCATGATCGCCAATGCGGCCATCGCCGAGGCCGTCGCCGCAGCGCTCGCCGATCGACGCGGCATCCCAGCCGTGCTCGACCCGGTGATGATCGCCAAGGGCGGTGCCGCCTTGCTCGCGCCTGACGCGGTCGACGTGCTGACCCGGCGGCTGCTGCCGCTTGCCACGCTTCTCACGCCAAATCTGCCGGAAGCCGCCGCTCTGCTGCACCACCCGGTGGCGACAAACCGGGCCGAGATGGCCGCACAGGCCGAACGGCTGCGCGGCCTCGGTCCGGCCGCAGTACTGGTCAAGGGCGGCCATCTCGACAGCGACGAAAGCCCGGACGTGCTCGCCACCGCCGACGGCCTGTACTGGTTCGAAGCCCGGCGCGTGCCGACGAAGAACACCCACGGCACCGGCTGCACGCTTTCGAGCGCGCTGGCGGCCGAACTCGCCAAAGGCGCATCGGCGCGAGAGGCCGTCGCCATCGCCAAGGATTACCTGGCCGGCGCGGTCGCGGCCGCCGGAAAGCTCAGCGTCGGCTCTGGCCACGGCCCCGTGCAGCATTTTCACGCGCTTTGGACCGAAGGCCAATAGGCGCTCGCATCGGCGAGGAATGCCTATCGAGACGGCCCGGCTTCTGCCGGGCCGTTTTGCATCTACCCTACAGTCACGTGAAGCCGGAGCGAGACCGTCAGGCACCGCCACGCCTCATCTGAAAATCCCTGTTGACAAGCCCTCCGAGATGGCCAAGTCTATGACATTAAAAGGGGATATATTCCACAATAACGGCATGCTTGGAGGAGAGACAGGTGCCAGACCTGCTTGTGAGCTTATATTCCGACAGGCTCGACGAATTGAAAGAACGAGCCGGCCTCGTCGGCGCCGCCATCCGTCCGGCTCTTCCTCCGGAACTGCATCTTGTCGTCAACTGGGTTCGCGAGCGCTTCAGCGAGAACTGGGCGAGCGAAGTCTCAGTCGCCCTTTCCCGCCAGCCCGTTGCCTGCCTGATCGCCGTCGAAGGCGGCAAGCTGCTCGGCTTTGCCTGCTATGACACAACGGCGCGCGGCTTCTTCGGCCCGACCGGCGTCGATCCCGAAGCCCGCGGCAAGGGCATCGGCCTCGCCCTATTTTCCTCCTGCCTCCAGACCATGAAGACGCTAGGCCATGCCTATGCCTTCATCGGCGATGCGGGGCCTGTCGATTTCTACGCCAGAACAGCCGGCGCGATCGCCATTCCTGCCCCTGATAAGGGCATCTACGAAGGCATGCTGAGAAGCGCGCCGAAATGATCATGTGATACGGAGTTTTCAGACTTGTCCTCGACCCCGCTTGCCCTCTTCGTCGGCCTTCCGAACCCCACGATTTCGGAGGATGAATTCGCGCTCTTTCGCGACACCAACCCGCTCGGCCTCTTCGTCGGCCGGCGCAATCAGCGCGAGCCGGAGCAGACGAAACGGCTGATCGAGCGCTTTCGCGAAGCCGTCGGCCGCGACGATGCGCCTGTCTTTACCGACCAGGAAGGCGGCCGCGTCCAGCATCTCGATGCCGGCCCCTGGCCGCTCTTCCGCAGCTTCGGCCAGTTTGCCGAACTGGCGCGCCGCGATTTCGAGCTCGGCAGAAAAGCACTGCGCCTTTCCTCCCGGGCCATGGGCGCGATGATGACGGAACTCGGTCTTTCCAGCGGCTGCTCGCCCGTTCTCGACCTCGTCTTCGAGACGACGAGCACGGTCATCGGCGCCCGCTCCTTCGGCCCCGATCCCGATATCATCGCCGCCCTCGGCCGCGAGGTGGTCGAGGGCCTGCTCGAGACCGGCAACATGCCCGTCATGAAGCACATTCCCGGCCACGGCCGCGCCACCCTCGATTCCCATAAGGAACGACCGGTCGTCGATGCCAGCCGGGAAACGCTCATAGCAACCGATTTCAAGCCTTTCCTGGCGCTGAAGGATACGCCCTGGGCCATGGTCGCCCATGTCGTCTATTCGGCCTACGATAGGGAATTGCCGGCCTCCGTCTCGCCAATCATGCACGACGTCATCCGCAAGGACATGGGTTATGACGGCGTGCTGATCTCCGACTGCATCTTCATGGAATCGCTCGCCGGCACGTTGCCGGAGCGTGTCGCCCAAGTGCTCGATGCGGGCTTCGACATCGCCCTCCACACCCATGGTGACGTCAGGGAAAGCGAAGCCGCCGCGAGAGCCGCGCGCCCGCTGACGGACGCCGCCCTGAAGCGCATCGCCGCCGGCAAGGCCCGACTCGGCAATCTCAAGATCGATTATCGCGCCGCCCACGCTGAGGTCGAAGACATTTTTGCAAGCGCGCTTGTCTCCTGACCGGCGCGCCATCTCTCACCGCATAAGAAAAAGGGGAATAGAATATGAAAAAATATCTTCTTGCAGCCGCAGCACTCACGCTGCTTTCGGGATCCGCCATGGCGCAGACGGTCCTGACGGCGAATATCGAGCCGGCGACGACCTGGGTGCGCAACTTCAACCCGTTCAACCAGACTTCGGCGCGCCAATCGACGCTCGATTTCATCTATGAGCCGCTTGTTATTTTCAACCGCTTCGACAGCAACAAGCCGGTCTATCGCCTGGCCGAAAGCTTCAAGCTGTCCGACGACTTGAAGAGCATCGAGTTCAAGCTGCGCCCGGGCCTGAAATGGTCGGACGGCAAGCCGCTGACCGCAGCCGACGTCAAGTTCACCTATGACTACTTGAAGAAATTCCCGGCCCTCGACTTCGTCAGCATCTGGACCTTCGTCACCGACGTCCAGGCCGTCGACGCCCAGACTGTGCGCTTCACGCTCGCCAATCCGAGCTCGCTTGCCGCCGAGCAGATTTCGCAGCTGCCGATCGTTCCCGAACATGTCTGGAAGGACGTCGCCGATCCCGTCACCTTTGCCAACGAGAACCCGGTCGGCAGCGGCCCGCTGACCGAGGTACCGCGCTTTACCGGCCAGACCTATGACCAGTGCCGCAACCCGCACTATTGGGACAACGCGCATCTGAAGGTCGATTGCATTCGCTTCCCACAGCTTGCCGACAACAATCAGATCCTGACAGCAACGGCCGACGGCACGCTCGACTGGGGGGTCTCCTTTATTCCCGACATCGACAATGTCTATGTCTCGAAGGATCCGGCGCATTTCCACTACTGGTATTCGCCGAGCAGCATGGTCGCCTTCCTATTCAACCTGGAAACAGCGAACGAGAACAACAGGAAGGCCTTCAACGACGTGAAGTTCCGCCGCGCGGTCTCCATGGCGCTCGACCGCAAGACGATGATCGACGTCGCCGGCTACGGCTACCCGACGCTGAACGAAGATCCCGGCCTGATGGGCGAGCTCTACAAGAGCTGGTCGGACCCGTCGGTCAAGGCCGACTTCGGCAAGTTCGCCACCTATGACGCCGACGCCGCCAAGGCGCTGCTCGACGAGGCCGGCTACAAGGACGAGGACGGCGACGGCTTCCGCGACAATCCCGACGGCAGCAAGATCTCCTTCTCGATCATTGTCCCGAACTCCTGGACCGACTGGGTCGACACCGTCAACATCGCTGTCGAAGGCATGCAGGCGGTCGGCATCGATGCCAAGATCGAAACGCCGGAGGAAGCCGTCTGGACCGGCAATCTCATCAACGGCAGCTTCGATGCGGCGATCAACAGCCTGCCGGCTTCGGCCTCGCCCTACTACCCCTACAAGCGCGCCTTCAGCGCTTCGGACAAGGGCAAGACCCGCTTCACCGCGCAGCGCTGGTTCAATCCCGATGTCGAGAAGCTCGTCACCGAGTTCACCCATACCGCAGACCTCGCCAAGCAGAAGGAAGCGATGAACAAGGCGCAGCGCATCGTCGCCGAAAACATGCCTGTCATTCCGGTGTTCAACAATCCGAACTGGTACCAGTACAACACCAAGCGCTTCACCGGCTGGTCGACCAAGGAGAACGCCTTCGTCAATCCGTCGATCTCACGCACCAATCCGGCGCGCCTCTTGAACCTGCTCGCGCTCGAGCCGGCCAAGTAAAGGCATTGATCCCGGGAGCGGTGGCTTTCAACGCCGCTCCCGTCACGACGGAGTTCCCATGGCTTTCCTGCTTCGCCGCCTCGTCTTCTACATGGCAGCCTTCATCGCGGCAGCGACGATCAATTTCTTCCTGCCGCGCCTGATGCCGGGCGATCCGGTGCAGATCATGTTTTCGAGCGCCGGCACCGAATTGCCGCCGGAAAGCCTGCAGGCGCTGAAGCTGACCTTCGGCTTCGTCGATGGGCCGCTCTGGCAGCAGTACCTCACCTATCTGGGCAGCATCTTCACCGGCGATCTCGGCCGCTCGATCAAGTATTTCCCGCTGCCGGTCACTTCGGTGCTCGGCCACGCCCTCGTCTGGACAGTCGGCCTGATGGGAACCGCCACGATCGCGAGTTTCGCGCTCGGCACCTTGCTCGGCATCCTCGCCGCCTGGCGGCGCGGCAGCCGGTTCGATGTCGTCGTCTCGGTCGGCGCGATCTTCGCGACCTCGGTGCCGGCAGTCGTCACCTCGCTGATCGTGCTCTTCATCTTCGGTTTCACGCTCGGCTGGTTCCCGAACGGCTATGCCGCCGACCCGTCGCTCGATCCGGCCTTCAGCTTGCAATATATCGGCAGCGTCGCCTATCACGGCATCCTGCCGATGGTGACGCTCTGCACCGTGCTGATCGGCGGCTTCACCGTCACCATGCGCAACAACATGATCAACCTGCTCGGCGAGGACTATATCGTCATGGCCCGCGCCAAGGGCCTGTCCGACCGGCATGTGATGCTCTGGTACGCGGCACGCAACGCCCTGCTGCCGACCGTCTCCAGCCTTGCCATCGCCATCGGTACCATCCTCGGCGGCTCGCTGGTGACCGAGGTCGTCTACAACTATCCCGGCCTCGGCAACATTCTCTACCAGGCGATCCTCGCCCGCGATTATCCGGTCATCCAGGGGCAACTGCTGATCATGACCGCGACCATGCTGATCGCCAATTTCATCGTCGACGTCAGTTATGTCCTGCTCGACCCGCGGCTGAAGGGAGCGTGAGATGAAGACCCTGCTTCGAAACCGCAAGGCGCTCACCGGCCTCGTCATCATCGCCTTCATCATCATCGTCGCGATCGCAGCGCCGCTGCTGACCCAATACGACCCCGCCGCCCGCACCGGGCGACCGCACCAGCCGCCGTCGCTCGACCATATCCTCGGCACCACCCGCATCGGCCAGGATGTCTTCGCCCGGCTGATCTACGGCGCCCGCACCTCGCTCGCCGTCGGCTTCGGCGCCGGCCTGCTGATCACCCTTGCCGGCACCGCGCTCGGCATCATCTCCGGCTATCGCGGCGGCAAGACCGACGAGGTCATCAGCTTCTTCACCAATATGGTGCTCGTCGTTCCGAACCTGCCGCTGCTGCTGGTGCTCGCCGCTTTCATCGGCCAGGCGAGCCCCTTTGTCATCGCCCTCATCCTCGGCGCCACCTCCTGGGCCTGGGGCGCCCGCGTCACCCGCGCCGAAACCCTCTCCGTCAAACAGAAGGATTTCGTCAAATCGGCCGAGATGATGGGTGAGCCGCAATGGCGGATCATGACATTCGAGATCTTCCCCAATGTGATCTCCATCGTCGGCATCAATTTCATCGGCAGCGTCATCTTCGCGATCATCACCGAGGCGACGCTGGAATTCCTCGGCCTCGGGGATCCCCGGGCGATCTCCTGGGGCACGATGCTCTACAACGCGCAGAAGGCCTCGGCGCTTTCGGTCGGCGCCTGGTGGGATATTCTCACCCCCTGCATCGCGCTCGCCTTCCTCGGCATCGGCATGTCGCTCCTCAATTTCGCCGTCGACGAGATCGCCAATCCGCGGCTGCGCACCGGCAATCATCTGAAGCGCTGGTCGCTGCTCGTTCGAACAGGGGAGGGCCGACTGTGACGCAACCGCTGCTTTCGGTAAGGAACCTCACCATCGATTATATCGGCGAAGAGAAGGATTTCCGCGCCGTCGACGACGTCAATTTCGATGTCGCACCCGGCGAGGTCTTCGGGCTTGCCGGCGAATCCGGCTGCGGCAAGAGCACCATCGCCTTTGCCATCAGCCGCCTGCACAAGCCGCCGGCGCTGATCCGCAAGAAGAGCCGCATCCTGCTCGACGGCCGCGACGTACTCGATCTCGACCAGCGGGCGCTTGGCGCCTTCCGCTGGCGCGCGGTCGCCATGGTCTTCCAGAGCGCCATGAACTCATTGAACCCGGTGCTGCGCATCGAGACGCAATTCTACGACCTGCTGCGCACCCATAAAGGCATGAGCCGCGCGCAAGCCCGCGAGCGCACCGCCGAAATGCTGACGCTCGTCGACATCGCACCGGACCGCATGCGCGATTATCCGCATCAGTTTTCCGGCGGCATGCGCCAGCGCATCGTCATCGCCATCTGCATGGCGCTCGATCCGAAGCTCGTCGTCATGGACGAGCCGACGACCGCGCTCGACGTCGTCGTCCAGCGCGAAATCCTGCAGCGGATCAACGAGCTGCGCCGCAGCTTCGGCTTCTCCGTCCTCTTCATCACCCATGATCTCGGGCTGATGGTGCAGTTCTGCGACCGCATTGGCATTATGCTGTCCGGCAGGCTGGTGGAGCAGAACAGCGCCCAGGCGATCTACAGGACGCCGGCGCACGACTATACGAAGAAGCTCTGGGCCTCCTTCCCCTCGCTTCATGGAGGCGTGCTGCTATGAGCGAGGCCATCCTTGCGCTTGACACGGTGACCAAGACCTTCGGCCACGGCGCGTCCGCCGTTCATGCTGCGCGCTCAATCACCTTTTCGCTGCGCGCCGGCCGGGCGCTGGCGCTCGTCGGGGAATCCGGCAGCGGCAAGACCACCTGCGCCCGCATGTCGATGCGCGAATATCTGCCGACATCGGGCCGCATCCTCTACAAAGGCCGGCCGGTCGAGGCGGCGAATTCCGCGGAAATCGCCCGCTACCGCCGCTCGGTGCAGATGATCTTCCAAGATCCGTTCGCCTCGCTGAATCCCGCCCACACCATCGCTCACCACCTCCGGCGGCCGCTGAAACTGCATCGCCCGGACATCAAGGGGACGGAGATCGACGTCACCATCCACGAACTGCTGGGGCGCGTCAGGCTCGATCCCGATCTCGTCGCGCCGAGATATCCGCATGAGCTCTCCGGCGGACAGCGCCAGCGCGTCAACATTGCCCGCGCGCTTGCCGTCAAGCCGGAAGTGATCGTCGCCGACGAACCGACCTCGATGCTCGACGTCTCGGTGCGCCTCGGCGTGCTCAACCTTTTGAACGAGATGAAGCGGGAGATGAATCTCGGCTTGCTCTACATCACCCATGACATCGCCACCGCCCGTTATGTCGCCGAGGACATCGCCGTGATGTATGCCGGCCAGATCGTCGAATGGGGCAGTACTGCCCGGGTGATCGACAATCCGCTGCATCCCTATACCAGGCTGCTGCTCTCGGCCGTGCCCGATCCCGACGTCCGTTTCGAAGATCCGAAGGCGCGGCTGAGCCCCGACGAGGTCGAGGATATCCGCCGCCGTTCGGCCGCGACGCAGGACAATGTCGTCGAAGCAGAGCCGGGTCATTTCATGCGCATGATCTGACCCCGGGTTTGCTGGTTTCGCTCGTCTCCCTGTGCTAGGGGAGCCTTTCTTCATTTGAGGCGAAACTGTCATGCTGCCCTGGATCCAACTCGATTCCGCGACCATTCCCGGTGAAGGCGGCGAGTTGCGCCTGAAGCAGCGCGGCAGCGAGTTCTCGATCATGCTCGGCGCCAACGAGCTGATGAACAGCCGTCTCAGCGGCTCGGAAGAGGCGCTGGCGACCCTCTCCTGGGAGCGGATCAAGACGCATCCGAAGCCGAGGGTGCTGATCGGCGGGCTCGGCATGGGGTTCACCCTGCGCGCCGCTCTTGCCGTCCTTCCCGATGATGCCGGCGTCACTGTCGCCGAACTGGTGCCGGCCGTCGTCATCTGGGCGCGCGGGCCGATGGCCGAGATGTTCAAGGGCTGCCTCGACGATCCCCGCGTCGGCATCCATCAGGGCGATGTCGGCGAGGCGATCCGCGCCGGCAAGAGCGCCTACGACGCGATCCTGCTCGATGTCGACAATGGACCGGATGGGCTGACCCGCAAATCCAACGACCGGCTCTACGATTTTAACGGCCTGCGCGCCGCCCGCGACGCGCTTCGCCCCGGCGGCGTGCTTGCCGTCTGGTCATCCGGGCCGGACCCTGATTTCACCCGCCGCCTCAAGGACAGCGGCTTTTCCGTCGAAGCGGTCAACACCCGCGCCAATGGCAAACGCGGCGGCGCCCGCCACGTCATCTGGCTGGCGATCAAGCCGGCCCGCTGACGAAGATCAGCGGCCGGAGGCGATCCGGCGGGCGGCATTGATGGCGCGGCGGGCGCCGGCGCGCAGCTGTATGGTCTCGGCGCCGGCGATGACCAGATCAAAGCCGAACTTCAGCAGTTCGCCCGCCCGCTCGCCATCGCCGGCATAGGCGCAGGCGAATTTGCCGTGGGCGCGGCAGCGCGCAACGGCGTGCTGCATGGCGCTGTCGATCTCGGCGGCATTCGGCGCCACCTGATCGCCGTTCGACAGGGCGATCGAAAGGTCGGCGGGGCCGACAAAAATACCATCGATGCCGGTTACACCAAGAATGCCGTCGATCGCATCGAGCGCGGCTCGGGTCTCGATCATGGCGATGGCGACGGTGAGCTCGTTGGCAGTCTTCAGATAGGCGTCCGGCGCCAGACCGCTATGGTTCAGCGCCAGGGACGGTCCCCAGCTGCGCTCTCCGAGGGGCGGATATTTCGTCGTCCGGACCAGGGCTCGCGCATCCTCGGCCGAATTGATCATCGGCGCGATGATGCCGGAGGCACCGGCGTCGAGCAGCCGCGAGGCGGAAGCGAAATCGCCGACCGGAATGCGCGCGATGGCCGGCTTGCCGGCAAGACGGGCTTGAGCAACGGCATTTGCCGCCGACTGCATATCCCACATGCCATGCTGCATATCGAGCACGACGGCATCGAACTCCTCCTGCGCCAGATGATTGACGAGCATGGCGTCGGGAATGCCGACCCAAGCGGAGATCATACCGTCCCGATGCTTCCTGATCCGGTCGGCAAAACCGTCGATTACAGCTGCGCTCATGCCATTCTCCTCATTTCGACAGGCCCTCAGCGGCCGGTTGCCGCCATACGGCCAATTCATCCTCTGCGGCGAAGCCGCGAGATGCTGACCATCACGACGATGCCCGCTGCCGCCAGAATGGCGCCCCAGAGCATCCAGATCTTTTGGGCAATCATGAAACTCGAGGCCGGATAGGGAAAATAGCCGCTTCCCTGACCGATCCAGATCAGGCCGAACCCGACCATAAGCAGTCCGACGACATATCCGATGGTTCGCATGCTTCAGTCCCCTCCGCTATGGATTCGGCCCAGAATGTCGATCGCCATCGCCGATGACAAGGCTTCTCCTGGGCACAAACGTCGGCGTTGAGGCGTGGTGAGCCGCAAGGCTGCTGCTAGCCGCGCAGATCGGCGGGCATGTGGCGCTTTTGAAATCCCAATATAGACCAGGAGAACGAAATACACCCGCCCACTTACAGAATGCCTCCCTATTACTCATGTTGCATAGATTGCTAGCAAGCCACGATCCAGTACGGGAGAAAAAGCTCCATCGAATCTCGCAAATCCGAAGGAATCACAACTCGCTGAAATCGCTCAATTCTTTTTGAGGCAGCCTTCTCATGCGCTTCAGCAACCCAGCCATGGTCATAGTGATTATTGCTGTACGCCCAATGAATGACTTTAGATTCGCGAAAACATCAATCACTATGAGCCGCGTACAATCCCAACTAACGAGTCCAAGGCCGAACAATATTGCTTGGCTTTTCTTTGGCCTCTCATGAGGTTGCACGCGAATTCTGCTGGGTAGAGCACGCCGGACATTGCCGTGCTGGAGTTTCGATGAAAAAGGTGGCGCCATGACCCATATTGCACTTCGCTCCCTAGCCAAGGGACTGGGTTCCTTTGTCCTTCCGCAACTGCGAAATACGCACGTAGAAGGGGGCACTGCTTCTGCGCGCCACTGTTATGACCTTTTCTTTCGCCACTACGGTCACCTAGCGCCTTGGCTCAACGGCAAAAGACCTGAAGTATTGGTCGAGGTGGGCCCCGGAAGTTCGCTTGGCGTTGGGCTTGCCGCACTGCTTGCGGGCGTCGACACGTACATCGGGCTGGATTTACAAGACCACCGGAGCATCGAGCACGATCTTGAAGTCCTGAACGGTTTGATTGAACTCTTCGGCGAGCGGGCCGCATTTTGGGATAACACCGTATCGGGCGACATCTTTTTTCCGCCGTCACCGACAAACTTCGCCTGGGATCGGATAGATGGGATCGTGCAACAGCGCCTCAGTGCGGAGGCAATCGACGCGCTGAAGGCGGACCTCGTAAATGGCAGCGAACGATTAAAGTTCGTCGCACCATGGACCGATTTCAACGTACTGGAGGCGGGTGTGGCTGACTGGCTGATGACGCATTCAGTCATGGAACACGTGGACAACCTCGTTGATACCTATATCGCTATTGCCCGGTGGCTGAAGCCAGGAGGGTTTGCGACGCACCTGATCGACTTCCAGTCTCACGGTCTGTCAAGCGACTGGAATGGGCACTGGGTTTTGAGCGCGCCCACGTGGACGATGATGCGTGGACGACGACCCTACCTGATAAATCGGAGGTGGCGCAGCCATCACATCAATCTGATGCAGGAAAGCGGCTTCGAAATCCTTGCGGAACTCCAGTACATCCGTACGGACGGACTAGGACGGAAGGATTTTCGAGCGCCGTTCACATCAATGCCAAATGGTGACGAAAAAGTTGCGATGAGTTTCTTTGTGACGAGAAAAATCGGCTAAGAGTCGGACTCGAAAAGGCTTCGACTATATCCCTATCTTGCGAGGCGTCTGGTGAGCATGCGGATGTGGCGATGGTTATCCGGGATAACTGCCGTCAGAACCTTTCCGCCATGCAGCGCGGATCGAGCTAGCCGACCTTCTCCACCTCATCCGACAGCCAGATGCTGAGCCTCTCGCTATGGACGTTCGGAGATCGCGGAGGCACCAGCCAATAACCCCGGTCTCGAGCCTCCAGCGACGGGCCGGCTTCGAGCAGCATGCCCGCCGAAAGGAGCGTGTCGACGAGCCCCATCCAGCCGAGCGCCACGCCCTGCTCGCTCAGCGCCGCCTGGATGACCAACGAATAGGTGTTGAAGCTGATATCACCGCGGTCGGCATGGGCGCCGCGCAGGACGGAGAATTCACCAAGATATGTGCGCCAGTCGAACCAGGGCGATGGCAGCGGCGCGTCGAGATGGATCAACCTCGCTCCGGCCAATTGTCCGGGATCGTCGAAGGGGCCGTTGCGATCGAGGAACCCCCGCGTGCAGACGGGCACGACCCTCTCCGGCAGCAGAAGCGTGCCCACTGCACCGAATTCCGCCCGCGTCCCGAACACGACCGCGACGTCGGCCTCGTCGCGAAACCCGACCGCAAGCCTCTGCGTCGCGACGATCTGTATGTCCGTTTCCGGGTGCAGAAGGCGAAAGCCATCCATGCGCGGGATCAGCCAAAGCGCCGAAAAAGCATAGTCGGTTCTGAGCCTGACGACCGGCCTCTGGGCTTCAAGGCGAAAACTGCGGGCGAGCGCATCGATATCGCCGACCGCCTTAGCGGCGATGTCCAGAAGCCGCTCGCCTTCGGCGGTCAACTCGACGCCGCGATGCTGGCGGCGCAGCAAGCTGACGCCGAACTGCTGTTCCAGCCGGCGGATTTGGTAGCTCACAGCCGGCTGGGTCAGGCCGAGAAGCGTTGCAGCCGCCGAAAAACTCCCGAGCCGCGCAACCTCGACAAAGAGGCGCATCCATCCGAGCTCAGGTGGGCGATCTGACATAAGTCTGCCTTTTAGCAGCCATCGAAAAAAGCTGTCTTTACAGCTCTCATAATAGGCGTTTCAATAAAATCTTCAAATAGCAAAAGGGAATTGACATGGCGCGCCCGAACATCCTCATCCTGATGGTGGACCAGCTGAATGGAACCTTCTTTCCCGATGGCCCCGCCGATTTTCTTCACGCGCCGCATTTGAAATCACTGGCAGGCCGCTCGGTGCGTTTCGCTAATACCTACACGGCAAGCCCGCTCTGCGCGCCGGCGCGGGCGTCATTCATGTCGGGCCAATTGCCGAGCCGGACGCGCGTCTATGACAATGCGGCTGAGTTTGCCTCCGACATCCCGACCTATGCGCACCATCTGCGCGCGACCGGATACCAGACGGCGCTGTCGGGCAAGATGCACTTCGTCGGCCCCGACCAGCTTCACGGCTTCGAAGAGCGTCTGACGACGGATATTTACCCCGCCGATTTCGGCTGGACGCCCGATTACACAAAGCCCGGCGAGCGCATCGACTGGTGGTACCACAATCTCGGTTCGGTGACCGGCGCCGGCATTGCCGAGATCACCAATCAGATGGAATATGACGACGAGGTCGCCTATCACGCCACCCGCAAGCTCTTCGACCTCTCGCGTGGTCACGACGAACGCCCCTGGTGCCTGACCGTCAGCTTCACCCATCCGCACGACCCCTATGTCGCGCGCCGCAAATTCTGGGATCTCTATGAGGACTGCCCGGCACTCGACCCGGCGGTCGCTGCGATCCCTTTCGAGCGGCAGGATCCTCATTCTCAGCGCCTGACGAAAGCCTGCGATCACGATGCTTTCGACATCGGCAGCGAGCAGATCAGGCGGGCAAGACGCGGCTATTTCGCCAATATCTCCTATGTCGACGACAAGATCGGCGAGATTCTCAGCGTGCTGGAACGCAGCCGCATGGCCGAGAACACCATCATCCTCTTCGTGTCCGACCACGGCGACATGCTTGGCGATCGCGGCCTCTGGTTCAAGATGAATTTCTTCGAAGGTTCGGCGCGGGTTCCGCTGATGATCGCAGCCCCCGGCTGGACGCCGAAGCGCATCGACCAGCCCGTCTCCACCCTTGACGTAACGCCGACGCTTGCCGGTCTTGCCGGCATCGATATCGCGTCATTGAAGCCGTGGACCGAAGGCCAAGATCTTGCAGCCCTCGCGACGGGCACCGGCAGCCGTGGCCCGGTACCGATGGAATATGCCGCGGAAGGCTCGGAAGCTCCGCTCGTCTGCCTCAGGGACGGGCGCTACAAGCTCTCGCTCTGCGAGAAGGACCCGCCGATGCTGTTCGATCTCGAGGCCGATCCGCAAGAGCTCGACGATCTCGCCGGAAATCCGGCGCATGCCGTGACGCTCGCGCGGCTCGTCGAACAGGCGGGCCGGCGCTGGGACCTTTCCGCTTTCGATGCGGCCGTACGCGAAAGCCAGGCCCGACGCTGGGTAGTCTATGCGGCGCTGCGCAACGGCGCCTATTATCCCTGGGACTATCAGCCGCTGCAGAAAGCCTCGGAGCGCTATATGCGCAACCACATGGATCTGAACGTGCTGGAGGAAAGCCAGCGGTTCCCGCGCCAGGAATAACAGACGGTTCTAAGCCGTCCGGCGCGCCGGCGCCTCACGCAGGAAATCCTCGATGAAGGTCTTTTGCAGCAGGATGCCGTCCCATTCGTCGGCGAAGAAGGGCGAATCATAGATCAGCGTGAATGGACCGGCGTAACCGGCCCTCTCGCACATCGCCAGACACTTGCGGTAATCCTCCGCATCGAGGCCGCCGGCATTGTAATCGGCCTTGGCGTGGCAGATTTCCGCCCGCCGCATGATATCGGCCAGAGCCTCATATTTCGCGGGTGCCGACCAGTTGCCGAGGTCGCCGTTGAGGCCGACCTTGCCATCCAGCCGGTCCAGCAGCCAGTTCGTTTCGACCGGCGACGGCAGCAGGTCGAACCAGTTCTCGACGACGACGCGCACGCCGCTGGCTTCCGCTTTCTCGGCCAGCCAGTTCAGGTGACGAGCGGCACGGCCGAGATTTTCCTCGGTCGGTTTCTGTTTGCCGGCGATAACGCGCATTCTCTGCGCTCCAAGGGCATCGGCAATTCCGATCCACTCCGCCATCCAAGCGACGTCGCGTTCGGCCGTCCCGGCATGACTCGGATCGCCGTCCTCGACGAGCAGGGTCTGGAACAGCACGTTCGACGCCGTCATCGCTTCGCTGAGTTCTCTAAGATAGGCGGGATCGAGGCTCGGCAGATGGAAGGAGCAGATTTCCAGCCGGTTGACGCCGCGCGCCGCCAGCATCGCCGGCACGTCGATCAGCGCCGCGCCGCCGGGGCCGTAGGGCTCCTTCGGCGCCGCGCTTTTGTCGGGGTCGGGGCTATAGGCGTGAACCGCGCCGAGCAACCGATGCAGCGACCATGTCGAAACCGCGAATCGTCCATTTTGCATATGCTGCATGCTCCCTCCTCCAATTCCTCTCGCGCCAGTCAGTGGCGACAAAATCGAAATCAATCGCGAAGTCAGTCAAAATCGCCGCGGATGACTGCCTCCGCGGCAAGCGCCGTTCCCAGCAATACCTCGTCGCGACGGGCAGTGGCCGAAAGCAGCAGGCCGACGGGCATGCCCGCCTCACCCGTGCCGCAAGGCACCGACACACCGCACCAGTCGAGAAAATTGCCGAACATCGTGTTGCGCAGCGTCTTGTTGTTCGTGGCGAAGAAGAGCTCGTCATCCTGTTCCAGAGGCGCGATCGGCGGCGCCACATGGGCGACGGTCGGAAAGGCAATGAGGCGGTCGCCGATGAAGCGGTCGACATCGGCAATGAGGCGGCGGCGGGCTTCGAGAAGCGCCATGTAATGCGGCGCCGTCGTCCTCGCTCCCAAGCGGGTGCGCATGACGACGCGATGATCCATGCGGTCCGCTTCCGGCCCCGCCAGCCGCTTCTGATGAAGGGCATAGGCTTGCGCAGTCACCAGCGGGCCGCAGGTCGTCAGCAGGTCGATGATTGCGTCGAAAGCGGGGATGGTGATGCGCAAAACCCGAACACCTGCCTTTTGAAGGCGCTCCAGGGCTGCCTCGAAGGCAACGACGACGCCCGGTTCGGCCCCATCGAAGACGATGTTTTCAGGCACCAGCAATTCCAGCCCCTGCAGGGAACGCTCAGCGACATCGGGCGCCGTCAGGCCGCACATCGCCGCATCGATCCAGACTGCATCCTTGACGGTGCGGCAGAGCGGCCCCAGCGAATCCAGGCTTTTCGCCAGCGGATAGACACCGTCCATCGCATGGCGGCCGCGTGTCGCCTTGTAGCCGACGATGCCGTTGAGGGCGGCGGGAATACGCACCGACCCGCCGGTATCCGTGCCCATCGCGACCGGGACGAGCCCAGCGGCGACGGCCACACCGGCGCCGGAGGAGGAACCGCCGGGAATGCGAGGGCGGTCGGCGCTTCGCGGATTTGTCGGCGTGCCGTAATGCGGATTGATGCCGAGGCCGGAAAAGGCGAACTCGCTCATATTGGTACAGCCGATGGCAACCATGCCGGCATTCCTCAGCAAAGCGACGACGGCCGCATCCCGTTCGGCCGGCGCATCCGCTGCCAGGACGCGCGAACCTGCCGTCGTCGTCCGGCCTTGGATGTCAAAAAGATCTTTCCAGGCGATCGGAATACCGTCCAGCAGTCCGAGCGAGCGCCCTTGCCGCAGCCGTTCGGAAGAAGCGCGCGCTTCTTCCATCGCCCGGTTTTCAAGCAGCGTGGTGAAGACGGCCTTGTCGGCGTAATTCGCGATGGCGTCGAAGGAGGCCTCTGCCACATCGACCGGATCGGCTGCGCCGCCCTGAATGAGGACGGAAAGCTGGGCGACCGACATGGCGCCGAAGGATTTGCTCATGGGACCCATCCAGACGAAATATCTCTCCGGATTACCGCGGATCATTTCGGCGAGCCAGAGCTTCACGATATTTTGCATGCATTAGTTCGATTTTCTGAACACTGCGTTTGCAGATCGCCCCTTCAATTGCCGCGATTGAAGACACACATGATGCTCGCATTTGGAGTAGGATTCGGCGCGAGGGTGAGGGTTTACCCTCGGGACGCGACTCTGCATGCGTTGCAGGAGTATTAGAATGACAGATTGTGAAACTTTAAGCCGTCACCAGGATATGGTAACCGTCCACGTGAAAGAGGACGAAACGGCCGGCGCCGGCGAGCGCGAATATGCGGAACATCTCAGTGCCCAGAAACTGTCGGGCGTTGAGCGCGTTGTCATTGTCGGCGCATTGCTTGTCTTGAGCTTTGCGGGTTTTGCCGCATATTCTTCCGGCAATACCGATCCGATGACGACATCGGCCATTGCCGCACCCGCCGGCGATAATCCGCCGCATCATCCGGCTTACGGCCATTGCCGCGACAGCAGCCCCTACGCTGAAAGGGTCTGCTGACAGCCCGGCCACTTCGCCGGGCAGAAAAGTTTCGCCGGGCATGGAGCCCCTTGGCCCAGGCTGCAAAGACAGCAGGAAAAGGGAAAGAACCATGGCCGGTGATCTCGATTTTAACCTCGACCGCTTCGTCGAAGCCCAGAACGGCATCTACCAACAGGCGCTCTCCGAGCTGCAAGCGGGGCACAAGACGTCCCACTGGATGTGGTTCATCTTCCCTCAGATATCAGGTCTCGGCACGTCGGCGATGGCGCAAAAATATGCGATCCGTTCGGCCGAGGAAGCCGCCGCCTATCTCGCCCACCCCATTCTTTCAAGCCGGCTGCTGCGCTGCGTCGAGGCGATTTTATCGGTCAAGGGCCGATCGGCGCATGAAATCCTCGGCTCGCCCGATGACTTCAAGCTGCGCTCATCGATGACGCTGTTTGCTGCGATCAGCGATCACGGCTCGCCCTTCCACCAGGCGATCGAGCGTTTTTATGAGGGACAATTCGACGAGCGGACGATGGAGATCCTCAGCGCCAGGGAGTAGCCGCTCTGCTCTCCAAGGCGGCGATCTCATCGGAGACCTCGCTCAATCGCTGACGCAGATCGCTGTCGGTGCCGTCATCGACCTCTTCCTCGCCGAAACAATAGCGCGCATCGTGAAGCTCCAGCTTGGCTTCAAGCTCGGCGCGTTTGGCATATAGGCGCTTGAGATAGACGTAGTTCATCTCTGCCTCCACATCGCCTTCCGGTGATGGAAAAACGGCATAGAGGCGGCAAGGTTCCCCGGAGGTCAGGTGAAAGAGGCGATCGCCGCCCTGCAGGCCTTGGCGAAATGACCGCAACAGCTTGCGGCACCCATAGCCTGGCGGCTGACGCGCGCGCCTTCGAGCAGCAGCGTCAGCGTATCGGCAAGGAGTTGAGGTTCGCGCGCATCGGCTGCCGAACAGAGCGCGGCCAGACGATCGCGCTGTTCGGCCTTGTGCCTCTCGATCATCTCGTGGGCAGGATGGCCCTCGCCCTTCAGTTCGATGGCGGCATTGGCGAGATCGCAGCCGGCGGGCTCGCCGTTCAGACATTGCGCCCGCATCTCGACCCAGGCGTCCAACTGGGCGCCGGGATCGCCGGGATGGGCCGCCTCCAGATCCCGCCAGATGGCATCCGCCTTTTCGGAGGCGCGGCGCAGTGTCTCGCAGACGAGCTCGTCCTTCGAGCCGAAATGCCGGTAAAGCGTCATCTTGTTGGTCGATGCCGCATCGGCGATGGCATCGACGCCGATGCCGCGAATGCCGTGTTCGCGGAAAAGCTCGGAGGCGGTCGAGACGATGCGCTCCCGCGGAGGGATGCGATCTTCTGGAGCGGCGGCGGAGATTTCACTCGAAGTTTCTGATTTTTTTGCGGACGAAGTCCTTGACATCAATGTGACCGATCGGTAACAACTGTATTGTTACTTACCGGTAACACCACAGGCTGCCAAAGTCAATGCCGAGGGCTTGGCGACGCAAAGTGGAACACGGGCGACCGCCCACGAAAGGAGGACAAGCCATGAGAAAGACCAGAGACGACCTGACGATATCCGAAGCCCTCCGCGACCCCCTGATCGCCATGGTATTGCGCGCCGACGGCGTGAAGCTTGAAGATTTCAAGCAACTCCTGGAGACGGCCGCCGGGAACCGCGAACCGCGCCCGACGCCGGTCGGCAAAATGATCGGAGCACTCGCAAGCCGCGCCAATCTGCCTGCGATGCCCTGCTTCTGCTGAAAACAACTTTCTGAATACCGGGGGATCTCTCCCTGCCCCCGACAAGGGCTGTCGTCATAAAGAGGCGGCGGCCCTTGCTGCTTGATCGTAGTGACCGGAAAGCGCCCTGAGGGCATTCTCTCCTCGCATCGAACGATCCGGCCGTTCGGCCTGTTCGGCGGGAAAGACGGACAGCTGGGGGAAAACCGAGATCCGTCGCGCCGACGGCACCGTCGAATGGCTCGAAGGCTGCGACCAGGCAATGCTCGCCGCCGGGGACGCCGTGATCGTCACGACGCCGACCGGCGGCGGCTTCGGCAGGCCGCACTGAAGCGTGTCACATCAGACTTGATCGACACGCTTCAGCTCCTCGTTCAAGCAGGTCTTTCACCCGGAACCGCCAATTCCGTCCGACCTGCATCACAGGATCGGCTTGCCGCCGGTGACCGCGATTGTCGTGCCGGAGACATAGCTCGACAAAGGATCGGCCAGCATCACGTAGGCTGTTGCAAGCTCGGCCGGCTGGCCCGGCCGTTTCATCGGCACCTGCTTGCCGAAATTGCTGACGCTTTCCTCAGGAAGCGTCGAGGGAATGAGCGGCGTCCAGATCGGCCCCGGTGCCACGGCGTTGGCGCGAATGCCTTTCTCGGCCAGCAGCTGGGCGAGGCCGGCAGTGAAATTCTGGATCGCCCCCTTGGTCGTCGCATAGGCGAGCAGTGTCGGATTCGGACTGTCGGAGTTGATCGAGGCGGTATTGATGATAGCGCTGCCGGGCTTCATATGGGGGACGGCAGCCTTGGTCAGGTAGAACATCGCGTGGATGTTGACCTTGAAGGTCAGTTCCCACTCCTCGTCGCTGATTTCGTCGATGCTCTTGAAACTTGCCTGATGCGCGGCATTGTTGACGAGAATGTCGATGCCGCCAAGCTCCTTGACCGCGGTGTCGACGATCTGCCGGCAATGAGCCGGATCCTGGATATCGCCGCTGACGAGCACGGCCTTGCGTCCGGCCTCTTCGACGAGTCGCTTCGTATCGTCGGCGTCTTCATCCTCGTCGAGATAGGAAATCACCAAGTCGGCGCCTTCCCTGGCATAGGCGATGGCCACCGCCCGGCCGATGCCGCTATCGCCGCCGGTGATAATCGCCCGCTTGCCCTTCAACCGTTCGGAACCGCGATAGCTTTTCTCGCCATGATCGGGGACGGGATCCATTTGTGCGGTAAAACCCGGCATGGGCTGTTTCTGGGACGGGAAAGGCGGTGTCGGATAATTCGTCATCATGACCTCCTGGGTTCGGGGTCAAACTCAGGCTGCGGCTTGTTGTTCCAAGCGGGATTACGACTGCATTGTTTTCGGATTAAAATGACCGGAAACATCGAGGATGCATCATGGTGCGTGTCGAGGGAGGAAGTAGGGGTCCGTCTCAGCGAATTGCGCACACCCGCCGACGTGATCAACCTACAAAATGTTGCGATTTGCCACAGCGACCGCTATGCCATAGTAATGTAACACGATCGCAGTGTTAACGAGGTGCATGGAATTGGACGGAAAGACATCACCCGCAGTTTACTCCGAAGATGAGGGCCATGCCGATGAAGCCGCCGGCAAGGGTGCGCGCCGCGCGCGCGTCAGCGGCATCGACCGGGCGCTTCAGGTGATCGATCATCTCTACGAGACGGGATCGCCCGCCGGCGTCTATGCCATCGCCAAGGCGGTGAAGGCGCCGCTTTCGACCGTCTACGTCATCGTCGACGATCTCGTCGAGAAGAACATGCTGACACGCCAGGCGGACGGCTCGATCTGGCTCGGCGCGCGGCTTTATCACTACGGGCTCGCCTATGCCCGGTCGCTGGATTTCATGAGCATCGCCACCCACGAGATGCACGACCTCTGCCGCCAGGCCGGCGAGACAGTGCAGGTCTGCGGCCGCGACGGCGATTATATGCTGGTGCTTGCCATGGCCGATGGCCCGAGCCACTTCCAGGTGGCATCGCGCGTCGGCACCCGGGTGCCGCTGAACTGGACAGCATCCGGCCGCCTGCTCGTCGGCCATCTGCCGGAGCAGGAGCGCATCGAGCTCTTCAAGCGCTGCGCCCGCTCGTCGCCGACCGGCCGCGCCGAGATCGATCCGGGCACGCTATCGGAAGCCGCCGCAAAGGCCTTCGAGGCCCGCCTGTCGATCCAGGCCGGGGAATCGGATTATGCGGTTGCCTGCATCGCCTCGCCGATCTGCGACCGTGACGGCCATTGCGTCGCCACCATTTCCATCGTGCTGCCGGAGCAGAAGGCTTTTTCCGACGAGAACCACTATACCGCGCATGTGCGCAATTCGGCGGAGCGGATCGAAAAGCTGATGGGCTGGCGCAACCGCTAGCGTCTCCTGATTGCGGCATGACTGCATAATGGCTATATTGCTGTCATTGACAGCATCTTCGGAGTTTGCATATGGCCATTCTGACAGTTCGAAATGTGCCCGATGAGGTGCACCGCGCATTGCGTCTGCGGGCGGCGATACACGGCCGCAGCACCGAGGCGGAGGTCCGTGACATTCTGGAAAATGCGGTGAAACCCGAGCAGCGTATTCGCATGGGGGATGCCTTGGCGGAAATCGGTCGACAGTCAGGGCTGTCCAATGTTGATTTCGAAGGGCTCGACCAGCTACGCGATAGGGCGCCGGCGGAACCATTGAGGTTTGAATGATCGTTCTGGATACGAACGTTCTTTCCGAGGCGATGAAACCAGCCCCTCATTCGGCTGTGCGGTCATGGCTGAACGAGCAGGTTGCCGAAACCTTGTATTTGTCGAGTGTGACGTTGGCGGAGCTGCTGTTTGGCATCGGCGCGCTGCCTGACGGTCGGCGCAAGGCGGCTCTAACCGAAACACTCGGCGGCATACTCGAACTGTTTCGGGATCGCGTGTTGTCGTTCGACGCAGAAGCAGCCCGACACTATGGCGATCTAGCCGTCAGGGCTCGTGCGGGCGGCAAAGGATTTCCAACCCCGGACGGATATATTGCCGCCATCGCCGCATCGAAGGGGTTTATGGTCGCAACACGCGACGTCAGCCCCTTTGAAGCCGCGGGACTTACTGTCGTAAATCCCTGGAACCACCACACACCTCACGCCTTTGGGACGGATTTCTGATCGATCCGCCGTATATCCTATCGGTACGAATAACCGTGGCTATGGCGCACGAGCTTGCGCGCTCGCGGCACGTAGCGGCTGGCAGCGAATGCCTCGGCGCCGATCACCGCGTAGCGCGGCTCGAACAGCTTGTTGAGGACCGAGACGTCGCCGTTGGAATCCGTCGCCTCGAGGTCGGAATCGACAAGGTCGAAAATGGTGAATTCCGCCTGCGCGCCGACCGAAAGCCGGTTCTCCATCGGCAGCTTGATGACCGATGCCGGCGCATGGGTGACGGCTTCAACCACCTGGTCGAAGGGCATGCCGACGCTGAGCAGCTTTGACATCGTCGTCGCCAGGTCCCAGACCGGAAAATTCATCGAGTGGCCGTGTAGGTCGGTCGAGATCGAGAAGGGCAGCAGACCGCGAGCGATCGCTGCTTCCGCCACCTTGAAGGAGAAGGAGGCGCCGCCATGGCCGATGTCGAGGCGGATGCCCTCCGAAGCGCAGCGCTCGGCGAGATTGAAGAGATCCTCGTCCTCCATGATGCTCGACCCGGCCTTGCCGTTGAAGCAGTGGGTGACGACGTCGCCGGGGCCGAGGATTTCGAGCACTTCATCATAGAGCGCCGGCGGCTCGCCGACATGCACCATCATCGGCACTTTGAGGATCTTGGCAATCTTCTTGCCGAGCTTGACCGGGGTGACGCCCCAGGAACCGGTGATGACGTGGCTGGCGCGCACCTTGATGCCGACGATATGCTCGCTGTTTTCGGCATAGACTTCGAGGATGCGGTCGAGATCGATATCTCTGATGTCCCTCAGTTCAGCGACGCGGTTGCAGGCGACAAGACCAATCGAGCCGAGGTTCAGGAACGCCTTGATGCGCTCGCGCGAGGGCTCGATAATATATTCGCGGAAACCGTGGAAATTCGCCTCGCCGGCCGACCCGGCATCGACAAGCGTTGTCACGCCACGCTCGAGACCGCATTCGGAAGGGCGGATCGAAATGTCGGTGCCGCCATGCCAGATATGCACATGCAGGTCGATCCAGCCTGGCGAGATGAAGGCACCCTTGCCGTTGATGCGCGTCACATCCTGGGAGACCGCGAGCGACGACCCGATCTCAGCGATCCTGCCCTCGCCATCGACGAGAATGTCGATCACCCCCTCGCCTGTACCCGCACCGACAGCGACCGGTTTGACATTGGTAAGGAGAAGCGGCTTCTTCACCTGCTCGCCGGACATATATGTATTCCTTCCGAAATCTGGGAATCGCTTCCTGCCCATCCGTCCAAGTCGCTATGGAGAGTGAAGGAAACTAGAGATGGCGGCTCATACAATCACACCTGAGGAATTCCGTAATTATGACATATGAGGCTGTATAATAGAATAAAGCCAAGGTTATCGCTGTCAAGGAATCTATCACGGAAAATCACCTCCGGCTCGCGACGCCGCAATCGTAGAGGCGCCCTCCTACCGAGCCGGTCTGTTTCGAACATCAACACGTTTCAATCCCGAAGGATCGAATAGTTGATCCGTTGCAGATGATCCGGATCGGCGACGGCGTCGATCGCAACAATCCTGTCATTGCCGATCGCCAGCGTCACCGCGACGCGAATCTGACCGCCAATATCCACGACAAATCCAACTTCGCCGTTGACGACGGCGATCTGCGCCGCCTGTGCCCGACCCTTGAAGGCCTGGGCCACATCGGCCGCGCCGCGCATTTCGCCAATGCCATATCGGGCCGCCGTTGCATCCGGCCGGAAGACGACGTCGGGCGCGAGCACTGCAAGCAGCGCCTCCAGATCGCTGCTGCGGGAGGCGGCAAGAAAGGCCTCGGCGATGGTCCGCTTGTGGGCAAAATCGATCTCCGGCGCCTCGTCCACGCCCTGCACTCTTCGGCGCGCGCGGCTTGCGAGCTGTCGGGCGGCAGCGGATGAGCGGCCGATAATCGGCGCAATCTCATCGAACGGCAGATCGAACATGTCGTGCAGCACGAAAGCGACACGTTCGGCAGGCGCCAGCGTCTGCAGCACGACGAGCAGTGCCAGGCCGACGGAATCGGCGAAGGCTGCCTCGCGTTCCGGATCCGTCGCAGGATCGGCCAGCCCGGCATGAGCGAGCATATCCAGCGGCTCCTCGCGCCGGCTTTTGCGCGCCCGCAGCATGTCGAGGCAGATACGCGCCACGACCGTCGTCAGCCAACCGCTGAGATTTCCGACACCGCTCGTATCGGCCCGGCTCAACCGCAGCCAGGCCTCTTGAACGGCGTCCTCCGCCTCGCTGCGGGAGCCGAGCATGCGATAGGCGGCGGCGCGCAAATGTGCCCGGTTCGCCTCGAATTCATCAGCCAGCCATTTTTTCTCGTTCATCCGTCACATTCCTTCGCTGCGGTCCGTCAAACCTATGACGAATGGAAGCCGGCCGATGTGACAGTGCCGGCGGAGCGTCGAACCGCAAACGCATCAAGGAGACATATCATGCAGGAGAGAATGGGAAATCCCGCCCTCGTCCTTCCCGCGGCCATGCAGGCGCTGACGGCGCTGGGCAAAGTGCCGGCAGAGGCGGGTCTTTCACCGACGCTGCTCGAACTCGTCAATCTTCGCGCCAGCCAGATCAACGGCTGCAGCGTCTGCATCGACGGGCATCCGCGCATCGCCAAGAAGCTCGGCGAGACCGATGAAAGGCTCTTTGCCGTCAGCGCCTGGCGCGACACACCCTATTTCAACGATGCCGAACGGGCGGCGCTTGCGCTGACCGAGGCCGTGACCCGCACCAGCGACCGCGCCGACCCGGTGCCGGACGAGATCTGGGACGAGGCGACCCGGCACTATGACGGCAGGAGCCTTGCGGCCCTCGTCATCGCCATCGCCAATATAAACGTCTGGAACCGGCTGAACATCGCCACCCGCCAGATCGCCGGCGCCTGGAAGCCGTAAACGGCAATGGCCGGCAGTGCGTCATCCGCACTGCCGGCCATCCTTTTATTCAGTTTCGAAATTCAGATGATACCGCCGCCGCCGGCAACGGAAGCCGGACGCTCGGCCGCCACCTTGTTGCGGTAGCCGCTGGCGCGGTAGGCGGCGATCGGGTCGATCGCGCCGCCGGCCCGGCGCCGGGCTTCGGCGAGGATCGGCTCGACATCGGCGCGATAGGCGCGCTTCAGCGTTTCCGACGCCATCAGCGCGTCATTGTCCTGCTGGTAACCCTCGAGCGCCTTGCGGTCGACGATCAGCGCCTGCGCATAGGCGCGGCGGATTTCGTTGGCGCTGTTGATCAGACTCTCGATCGGGTCGGTGACATTGTGCGACTGGTCGATCATATGGGCCGGATTGAAGTCGCTGACGCCGCGCTGCTCGGCATCGACCAGCTCGTTGAAAACGAGGAACAGCCGGTAAGGATCGATCACGCCGGCGTCGAGATCGTCGTCGCCATATTTCGAATCGTTGAAGTGGAAGCCGCCGAGCTTGCCGAACTGGATCAGGCGGGCGACAATCATTTCGATATTGGTGTTCGGTGCATGATGGCCGAGATCGACGAGGCAATAGGCCTTGGGGCCGAGCGTCTGGGCGATCAGGTAGTTGGTGCCCCAATCCTGCACGATCGTCGAATAGAAGGCCGGCTCGTACATCTTGTGCTCGGTGAAGAGCTTCCAGTCGTCGGGCAGTGCCTTGTAAATATCAGCCATCGAGGCGAGGTAACGCTCGAACGCCCTGGTAAAACTGCTCTGGCCGGGGAAGTTCGAGCCGTCGCCGATCCACACCGTCAGCGCCTTCGAGCCGATCGCCTTGCCGATCTCGATGCATTCGAGATTGTGCTCGACCGCCTGGGCCCGTGTTGCCGCATCCGTATGGCTGAGCGAGCCGTATTTGTAGGAATGGGCCTGGCCCGGAGCATCCGAAAAGGTGTTCGAGTTCATCGCATCGAAACCGAGGCCGAGCGCATCGCCCTTGGCCTTCAATTCCCGTGAATCCGCCTTGTCCCAGGGGATATGCAGCGAGACGTTCGGTGTCGCCCGCGTCAGCTGGTTGATGACGGCGCAATCGTCGAGCTTGTCGAAGATGCCACGCGGCTCGCCGGTGCCGGGGAAGCGGGCAAAGCGCGTGCCGCCGGTGCCGACACCCCAGGAGGGAACGGCGACGAAGAACTCGCTGACTTTGCGCATCACCGCTTCGATATCGACGCCGCGCCGATCGAGCGTCGCACCCAATGCGTCGTAATCGGCTTTCAGCGCCGCCGCCCGCTTTTCATTTTCCGTCGCGACCAGATCCGGCGCAATCCTGAATTCAGCCATTGTTTCCTCCCACCTCGCGAACCATAGAACCGTGGTTTGCGTTCTAATGCTTGCATGTCTTCAAAACTCAGGAGCTACGATGGACGTTGTCCGCATTCTTCTTGCGATCATCCTGCCGCCCCTTGGCGTATTCCTGCAGGTCGGGATCGGCCTGCATTTCTGGCTCAACATATTGCTGACGCTTTGCGGCTATGTGCCGGGGATCATCCATGCAATATGGGTGATCCTGCGGAAGTAGCTCAGCGCGTGAAGCTTTGGACGTTGCCGGCATCAACATTGATGATGTTGCCGGTCGATTTTGCCGAAAGGTCCGAGGCGAGGAAGTAGATCGCCTCGGCGATATCCTCCGGAAACACGTTGAGTTTCAGCATCGAACGCTTGCGGTAATGCTCCTCGAGATCGTCCACCTCGATTTTCGACGAGGCGGCGCGCTGTTCGCGCCATTCGCCGCTCCAGATCTTCGATCCGCGCAGGACGGCGTCCGGGTTAACGGTGTTGACTCGGATGCCGGCATCCGCGCCTTCCAGTGCCAGGCAACGGGCGAGATGGATTTCGGCAGCCTTTGCAGTGCAATAGGCAGAGGCATTCGGCGAAGCGGCAAGACCGTTTTTCGAGGCGACGAAGACGATGTTGCCGCCGAGCGTCTGACGGCGGAACAGGCGGAAGGCTTCGCGCGACACCAGGAAATAACCGGTCGCCAGAATGTCGACATTGCGGTTCCAGGTCGCAAGCTCGGTGGCTTCGATCGGCGCGGAAGAGGCAATGCCGGCATTCGAGACGAGGATATCGATGCCGCCGAATTCGACCGAGGCTTCCGCGAAAGAGGCGATCACCGCCTCTTCCTTGGTGACGTCGAGCGGGACGCTGCGCACAGCGTCGGCGCCAAACTTCTTGACGAAATCGGCCTCGGTGGCTTCAAGTGCCGCCTGGTCGATATCGGCAAGCACCACGCAGGCGCCCTCGCCGACGAGGCGCGCGGCCGTCGCCCGGCCGATGCCGCCGGCGCCACCGGTGACGAAGGCCACCCGGCCGGCAAGGCTCTTCGGCTTCGGCATGCGCTGCAGCTTCGCCTCTTCGAGCAGCCAGTACTCGATGTCGAAGGCCTCCTGCTCCGGCAGGCCCTGATATTCCGAGACCGTCGAGGCGCCGCGCATGACGTTGATGGCATTGACGTAGAATTCGCTGGCGATGCGTGCTGTCGCCTTGTCGCGGGCAAAGGACAGCATGCCGACGCCGGGAACGAGGAAAATCACCGGATTGGCGTCGCGCATGGCGGGCGAATTGTCATGCTTGCAGTCGTTGTAATAGCGGGCGTAGTCGGCGCGGTAATCTTCCAGCGCCTGGTCGAGACCGGCAATGATCGCGTCAACATCCGGTTTGGCGGGATCGAAATCGACGATCAGAGGGCGGATCTTGGTGCGCAGGAAATGATCCGGGCAGCTGGTGCCGAGCGCGCCGAGCGGACGCAGATCCCTGGAATTGACGAATTCGAGCACGGCGTCCTGATCGTCGAAATGCCCGAGCTTGCGCTCCTGCTTGCCGATGCGGCCGCGAATCTCCGGCATCAGCCGGGCGGCGATGGCGCGGCGTTCGGCAACCGGCAGGCTCTGCGTGACCGCGCCGCCGAAAATCGTCTTGCCTTCGGTCTTTTCGGCAAACCAGACGATCGCCTTGTTGATGATCTCAAGCGTCAGCTCGTAGCAGGTCTTGGCATCATTCGCCCAGGTGAAGAGGCCGTGGCTTTCGAGCACGACGCCCTTGGCGTTCGGGTTCGCCTTGACGAAGGCTTCGAGATCGAGGCCGAGCTGGAAGCCCGGACGGCGCCAGGGCAGCCAGCCGATCTCGTTGCCGAAGATCTGCTGCGTCAGCTCCTTCGAATTCTTCGAGGCGGCGATGGCGATGATCGCATCGGGATGCATGTGATCGACATGGGTGAAGGGCACGAAACCGTGCAGGGGCGTGTCGATCGAGGCGGCGCGGCCGTTGAGGTTGAAGGTGCAGTGCGGCAGGAAGCCGACCATGCGATCTTCGTCCTCGACACCTTTATAGATGGATTTCAGCGATTCCAGCTTGTCCTGGTAGAGAGTAGCGAAACCGTCGAGCTTGATCGTGCCGACGTCGCCGCCGGAGCCCTTGACCCAGAGCACTTTGACCTTGCCGCCATCAAGCGGATCGGTTTCCATCACCTTCGCCGAGGTGTTGCCGCCGCCATAGTTGGTGATGCGCTTGTCGGCGCCGAGCAGATTGGAGCGATAGAGAAGCTTGCCGGGCTCGTCGAGGCCCGCCGCGTACCCATCATCCCACCGGTTTTCCAGAAGCCGGACGTTCGCCGCCATATCATCCTCCCATATCAGGCTTGTCGGGGGCGGCGATCAGCGCGCCCTTTCGCTCACGGTATCGCGCATCAAAAGTGCGCTTGTCAATCGAAAACGATCAAAAACGATTATGCTGCATCGCAATATGAAAATTTATGATCGTTTGTGATTGACAGCCTTTAACGGATACGAAATAAATATGACAAGAGGAGGAACCCAATGCACGAACGCGAACGCCATCGCATCATTCTAAGCGCCGTTCAGGAAAAGTCCGTCGTTACCATCCAGGACATCTCCGAGCTGACGGAAGCCTCTGAAGCGACGATCCGGCGCGATATCGCGGCTCTGCATGTGCAGGGCAAGATCCGTCGTGTCCGCGGCGGCGCCGAGGCCGTGCATCCGCCGCAGCTCGGCAATCTCGCCGGCCGGCCCTTCCGGGTTTCAGAATCAGTCAACATCGATAAAAAGCGCGCAATCGCGCGCGCAGCGGTCGATCTCTGCGAGGCCGGCGACGCCATCATCATCAATGGCGGCACGACGACCTTCCAGATGGTGCATTACATGGCCGGCCACCGCATGCAGGTGATGACCAATTCTTTTGCCATCGCCGAACATCTGGTGAAGCATTCCAAGAATACGGTGACGGTACCTGGCGGCGCGATCTATCGCGAGCAAAGCCTTATCCTGTCGCCTTTCGACAATGACGCGATCCGCAATTTCTATGCGCGGCGCATGTTCATCGGCGCGCAGGGCGTCGGCCCGCTCGGCATCATGGAGGCGGACGCGCTCATCATCCAGAGCGAGCAGAAGCTGATGCACCAGGCCGACGAGTTGGTCGTCATGGTCGATTCAAGCAAATTCAATCGCCGGTCGAGCCTCATTCTCTGCGCGCTCGATCGTGTTTCTGTGGTCATCACCGATGACGGGATCTCGGAGGAGGCGGCGCGCATGGTCGAGAATGCCGGCGTCCGGCTTGTTGTCGCAAGCCCGGTAACCCAGGCTGTGAGGGAGGATTCCTCGTCGGTTGCATGAGGCGCCGCCGAGGTGTGGAAGTCTAATCTTTAGGGAGGAAAGCACATGAAACTCGCAAAGACACTTGCGCTCGGCGTCGCGCTCGCCGTCGCCATGATGGCCGGCACCGCCAGCGCCGAGGACATCAAGATCGGCCTCGTCGTGAAGTCGCTCGGCAACGGCTTCTTCGACGCCGCCAACAAGGGCGCCCAGGAAGCCGCCAAGGAACTCGGCGGCGTCGAGGTCATCTACACCGGTCCGACGTCGACGACGGCCGAAGGCCAGATCGAAGTCATCAACTCGCTGATCGCCCAGGGCGTCGACGCCATCGCTGTCTCGGCAAATGATCCGGACGCGCTCGTTCCGGCGCTGAAGAAGGCGACCCAGCGCGGCATCAAGGTCATCTCCTGGGATTCCGGCGTCGCACCGGAAGGCCGCATCCTGCAGCTCAACCCCTCGTCCAACGAGCTGATCGGCAAGATGTGCCTGACACTCGCCAAGAATCATCTGGAAGGCGGCAAGGGTGACTTCGCCATCCTGTCGGCAACGACCACCTCGACCAACCAGAACATCTGGATCGACCAGATGAAGAAGCAGCTCAAGGATTTCCCAGGCCTCAACCTCGTCACCACGGTCTATGGCGACGACCTCTCGGACAAGTCCTATCGTGAAGCCGAAGGTCTGCTGAAGTCGAACCCGAACGTCAAGGTCATCGTCGCTCCGACGACCGTCGGCGTTCTCGCCGCTTCCAAGGTCGTCGAAGACAAGGGCCTCGTTGGCAAGGTCTACGTGACCGGTCTCGGCCTGCCGTCCGAAATGGCCGGCGCGATCAAGTCTGGCGCCACGAAGGAATTCGCCATCTGGAACCCGATCGATCTCGGCTATTCCGCAACCCAGATCGCCTATCGCCTCGTCAAGGGCGAGACCGACGGCAAGCCGGGCAGCGAGATCGAAGTCGGCCGCATGGGCAAGATCAAGGTCGGCGACAACGGCGAAGCCGCCATGGCCGATCCCTTCGTCTACAATGCTTCGAACATCGACCAGTTCTCCAAGGTCTTCTGATCCGGAGCGACGTTTAAAAGCCCGGCGGCCGATGGTCGCCGGGATTTCCCTTTCGACACTGGTAGAAATCTGATGAACGCCGCCCTTCAACAACCCGTCACGGACAGCAAAACCGGCGACGCGCCCGCCGTTCTGGAAATGCGCGGCATCTCGCAGATCTTTCCTGGTGTGAAGGCGCTCGACAATGTCAGTATCGCGCTTCATCCGGGCACGGTGACGGCGCTGATCGGCGAAAACGGCGCCGGCAAGTCGACGCTCGTCAAGATCCTGACCGGCATCTACTGGCCGAACGAAGGCGAGATCCTCGTCGACGGCCAGCCGACGAGTTTTGCCAGCGCCCAGGCCGCCATCGACGCCGGCGTCACCGCCATTCATCAGGAAACCGTGCTTTTTGACGAGCTGACGGTCGCCGAAAACATCTTCCTCGGCCATGCGCCGCGCACGCGCCTGCGCACCATCGACTGGCAGACGATGAACAGCCGCTCCAAGACGCTGCTGACCGCGCTCGAAAGCAATATCGACCCAACCATCCGGCTGAAGGACCTCTCGATCGCGCAACGCCATCTGGTGGCGATCGCGCGCGCTTTGTCGATCGAGGCCCGCATCGTCATCATGGACGAGCCGACCGCCGCCCTTTCCCGCAAGGAGATCGACGATCTCTTCCGCATTGTCCGGGGCCTGAAGGACCAGGGCAAGGCGATCCTGTTCATCAGCCACAAGTTCGACGAGCTTTACGAAATCGCCGACGATTTCGTCGTCTTCCGCGACGGCCGTGCGGTCGGCCAGGGACGCCTCAAGGAAACACCGCAGGACGAGATAGTCCGCATGATGGTCGGCCGCGATGTCGAGAACGTCTTTCCGAAGATCGACGTCGCCATCGGGGGGCCGGTGCTCGAAGTCGAGGAATACAGCCATCGCACCGAGTTTCGCGACATTTCACTGACGCTGCGCAAGGGCGAGATCCTCGGTGTCTACGGCCTGATCGGCGCCGGACGTTCGGAATTCGCGCAATCGCTCTTCGGCATTACCAAGCCGCTCTCCGGCAGGCTGAGGCTCGAAGGCCGGGAAATCTCGATCAACTCGCCGCATGATGCCATCAAAGCCGGCATCGTCTACGTGCCGGAGGAGCGCGGCCGCCACGGCCTGGCGCTGCCGATGCCGATCTACCAGAACATGACGCTGCCTTCGCTGGCGCGCACCTCGCGCAAGGGCTTTCTGCAGGCGGCGGAAGAATTCGCGCTCGCCCGCAAATATGCCGAGCGGCTGGATCTGCGCGCCGCAGCCCTCTCCGTACCTGTCGGCACGCTGTCGGGCGGCAACCAGCAAAAGGTCGTCATCGGCAAATGGCTCGCCACCAAGCCCAGGGTCATCATCCTCGACGAGCCGACGAAGGGCATCGACATCGGCTCGAAGGCCGCCGTGCACGGCTTCATTAGCGAACTTGCCGCAGAGGGACTCTCAATCATCATGATCTCTTCCGAACTGCCCGAAATCATCGGCATGTCGGATCGTGTGCTGGTGATGAAGGAGGGCCTGTCGGCCGGGCTCTTCGAGCGCGATCAGCTCTCGCCGGAAGCGCTGGTGCGCGCGGCGACCGGGAATGCATGAGGTAGTGAGCATGGCAAGACTGATCAGAAAACGCGAAACCCTGCTGTTCCTCATCATCGTCGTGATGATCGCGGTCTTTTCGACCCGCGCTGCGGATTTCGCCACACCCGGCAATCTCGCCGGCATCTTCAACGATACCTCCATCCTGATTATCCTGGCGCTCGCCCAGATGACGGTCATTCTGACGAAATCGATCGACCTTTCCGTAGCCGCCAACCTCGCCTTCACCGGCATGGCGATCGCGATGATGAATGCCGCTTTTCCCGGCCTGCCGCTCGTCGTGCTCATCCTTACAGCGATCATCATTGGCGCCGCGCTCGGCACGATCAACGGCCTCCTCGTCTGGCGTCTCGAGATCCCGCCGATCGTCGTCACCCTCGGCACGCTTACCATCTATCGCGGCATGGCTTTCGTGCTTTCCGGCGGCGCCTGGGTAAACGCGCATCAGATGACGCCGACCTTCCTCTCCGTCCCCCGCACGCCGATCCTCGGCCTGCCGGTGCTGAGTTGGGTCGCGATCATTATCGTCGCGCTGATGTACATGTTGCTGCGCTACAGCCAGTTCGGCCGCTCGGCCTATGCGACCGGCGGCAATCCGACCGCGGCGGTCTATGCCGGCATCGATACGGGCCGGACGAAATTCCTGGCCTTCGTCCTCTCGGGTGCCTTGGCGGGTCTCGCGAGCTATCTCTGGGTGTCGCGTTATGCTGTCGCCTATGTCGATATCGCCAACGGTTTCGAACTCGACAGTGTTGCCGCCTGCGTCATTGGTGGCATTTCGATTGCCGGCGGTGTCGGCTCGGTCGCCGGCACGGTGCTCGGCGCGCTCTTCCTCGGCGTCATCAAGAACGCCCTGCCGGTCATCGGTATTTCACCCTTCACCCAGATGGCGATATCAGGCACCGTCATCATTCTCGCCGTCGCCTTCAACGCCCGGCGTGAGCGCAATCGGGGCCGCATCATCCTGCGCGACCGCGCCGCAGCCGACACCCGAACGGAGGCCGCAGCATGAGCGCCGTTTCCACCCCGTCCGAAAAGCGGGTCATCCCCGACCGCCTCGGCACACCGTTGCGCCGCATCATCGCAAGCTGGGAAGTGCTGCTCTTTGGCGTCGCCGTCCTGATCTTCATCTTCAATTCCCTGGCTTCGCCCTATTTCCTCGATGCCTGGAACCTCTCGGACGCCACCTTCAACTTCACCGAAAAGGCGATGATCGCCTTTGCCATGGCGCTGCTCGTCATATCAGGCGAGATCGACCTCTCGGTTGCTGCGATCATCGCGCTCGCCTCGACCGCGATGGGAGCGGCAGCTCAAGCCGGCATCGGCACGCCCGGCCTTGTGCTGATCGGCATCGGCACCGGCCTTGCCTGCGGTATCTTCAACGGTGTGCTCATCTCCGTGCTGAAACTGCCGTCGATCGTGGTCACCATCGGCACGATGAGCCTTTTCCGCGGCATTTCCTATATCGTGCTCGGCGACCAGGCCTATGGCAAATACCCCGCCGATTTCGCCTATTTCGGTCAGGGCTACGTATTCTGGGTCTTTTCCTTCGAATTCGTGCTCTTCATCGTCGTCGCGATCCTCTTCGCCATCCTGCTGCATGCGACGAATTTCGGCCGGCAGGTCTATGCGATCGGCAATAACGACTTCGCTGCCCGCTTCTCCGGCATCCCGGTCGAGCGCGTCAAATTCATCCTCTTCCTGCTGACCGGCATCATGAGCGGTGTCGCCGCCGTCTGCCTGACCTCGCGCCTCGGCTCGACCCGGCCGTCGATCGCCCAGGGATGGGAACTCGAGGTCGTCACCATGGTCGTGCTCGGCGGGATTTCGATCCTCGGCGGCTCGGGCAGGATCGGCGGCGTCGTCATCGCCGCCTTCGTCATGGGCCTCGTCACATTCGGCCTCGGCCTGCTAAACGTGCCTGGCATCGTCATGTCGATCTTCATCGGCCTGCTGCTCATCATCACCATCGCCATCCCGATCATCGCCCGCCGCATCAAGCTCATGAGCTCCCGATGACATTGGAAAAACACGCCTTCAAGATGCAGCTCCATCCCGGCATGGAAGCCGAATACCGCAAGCGGCATGACGAGATCTGGCCGGAACTGGTCGATCTCCTGCACCAGTCGGGCGCCAGCGACTATTCCATCCATCTCGACCGCGACACCAACACGCTGTTCGGCGTGCTGACGCGGCCGAAGGACCACACGATGGCGAGCCTGCCGGAGCATCCCGTCATGAAGAAATGGTGGGCGCACATGGCCGATATCATGGCGACGAACCCGGACAATTCGCCTGTTCAAAGCGACCTCGTCACCCTCTTCCATATGCCATGACCGCCCCCCCCTATCGCCGCATCGCCGTTCTCGACATCGGCAAGACCAATGCCAAGGTCGTTGTTCTCGACAGCGGGACGGGCGCCGAGATCGCCGTCCTGAAACGGCCGAACGTTACGATCAAGACCGGCCCCTACCCGCATTACGATATAGAGGCTCTCTGGTCCTTCGCGCTCGATGCCCTGAAGACGCTGGCGCGGGAACCCGGTTTCGACGCCATTTCGATCACCACCCATGGCGCCGCCGCCGCGCTGCTCGATCAGCACGGTCAGCTCGCCATGCCTGTGATCGACTACGAATACGAATATCCCGAAGCGATCCGCGATGGCTATGCGGCCTTGCGCCCCTCCTTCGACGAGACCTTCTCGCCGCGCCTCGCGATGGGCCTCAATGTCGGCGCCCAGCTGCATTACCAGAGAACCGCCTTTCCCGAGGCGTTCGCTGAGGTGGCGACCATTCTCACCTATGCGCAATATTGGACGGCGCGGCTGACCGGTGTCGCCGCCAACGAGCTGACCTCGCTCGGCTGCCATACCGACCTCTGGAATCCAAAGACCGGCAGCTATTCCTCGCTTGTCGACAGGCTCGGCATCCGCGCGCTGATGGCGCCGATCCGTTCCGCCTTCGATGCGCTCGGCCCGGTGCTGCCGGAGATTGCCGCGGAGCTTGGGCTCGCAGCCCCCGTGCCGGTCTATTGCGGCATCCACGATTCAAATGCCTCGCTGCTGCCGCATCTGGTCCATCGCGAGGCCCCCTTCGCCGTCGTCTCCACTGGCACATGGGTGATCAATTTCGGCGTCGGCGGCGATCTCGATCACCTCGATGCCAAACGCGATGCGCTCGCCAATGTCGATGCCTATGGCCGGGCCGTCCCCTCCTCGCGTTTCATGGGCGGGCGGGAATTCGAGATCCTGTCGGCGGAAATCGGCCCTGTCGATGAGAAGGCGGCCCAGGTGGCGATCGGCCCCGTCATCGAAAAGGGCACAATGCTGCTGCCCAACATCGCCCCCGGTTCCGGACCCTTTCCGGAAAAGACCAGCCGCTGGATCGGCGCTGAAGAGGCGAGCCGCGAGGAGCGGCATGCCGCCGCCTGCCTCTATCTCGCTTTGATGACCGATGCCTGCCTCGAACTGATCGGCGCCAAAGGTCCGGTCATCGTCGAAGGGCCTTTTGCCCTGAACGAGATCTATTTAAAGCTGCTTGCCGCCCTTGCCGGCCGCGAGGTCCTCGCCCTTCCCGGCTCGACCGGCACTAGCCAGGGTGCTGCCCTTCTCACCGGCATCCGGCCGGTATCCAGCGCCGAGACGCATGTTCCGCCGGCCGAAATCGCGGGGCTTTTCGCCTATCGCGATCGCTGGTACGCGGCGATGGAGTAAGCTTTCCTAAATATGGCTCAAGAACGCCCTTGTTCGTTCCTGTCTGGCAGTTAGTGTGCGCCTCGAAAATCAGGTCGAGGAGACAGCATGACAGAGGCATTCGATCCACGCGCCCTTGCCGCCAGGCTGCACAGCCTGCGCCAAGCCGGCCGACAGGAGGAAACCGGCACTTTCACGCTGCCGACCGACCTGCATCAGGCGATGGAGGCGCAGAATTTCCTGACTGCGGCCGACGGCATTTCCAGCAATGCCTGGAAGGTGACGGTCTCGCCGCAGGGTCAGGCGGTCACCGGCCCGCTACATCCCTATGCCGAAGCGGCCTCGGGCGCGAGCATCCCCTGGTATCCGGGCATGAAGTTCGAAACCGAGATCGCCGTGCGCCTCGGCAAGGATCTGCCGATCCGCAGCGAGACTGCCTATAGCCGCGCCGAAGTGGTCGAGGCGATCTCCGCTGCCCATCTCGGCGCCGAGCTGCTGGTCAGCGCGGTCAGGGAAAGCGGCAGCATTTCCTTTCTGCTGTTTACATCAGACCGCCTCGGCAACAGCGGCTATGTACTTGGCCCCGAGCTTGACAAAAGCGCTGTCGATACCGCCGCCGGCACGCCGCTCAAGGTCACCCATGCCGGCCGCACGATCTATGATGGGCCGGCCCAGCATCCGAAGGGCGACGTTCTCACCTGGCTTGCCGATTACGCCAATGACGGCCTACGCCCGGAGACATCGCTGAAGGCAGGTGCGCTGATCACCACGGGCACGTTGAGCGGCGCGATCGAACTGACGGAGCCAGGCGAGATCGACATCCTCTTCGGCGACAGCCAGCTCCGTTTCTCGGTGGCGAAGCCCTGATCGATCGCGGCTTGCCGTTCCCGAATCTGGACCTCATTCGGTGATTGTCATCCGGTTCCGCCTGCTGTAATAAACTTGAGTATCAATTGAAGGTTTATCTCCGGCCGCTCGGCCGGAGGCGGAAGTGGAAATGACGTTTCAACCGCGGATGCAGAACAAGATCCAGGGCTTCTCCGTCATCGGCGGGGTGCATCGCCGCCAATGGAATGGCATCGTCGCCGATGTCTGGGACGTCGAATGCGCCGCTTATGCCGGCGGCTATTATGTCTCGCGGGATCCGCGGCTCTTCATCATGCTCGACAAACGGGGACCGGGCAATTCGCGCATCAAGCTGTCGCCGAAGGCCGAGGGCGCCGTTCAGGATGCGGAAAAGCGGCCGATCTCCTATGTGCCGGCCGGCATAGAAGTCTGGGCCGATCTCACCGGCGTGCATTCGGTGCGCCACCTCGACGTCCATTTCGACGCCGACACGATCAGCCGCCGGCTGATGGAGGACATAGACCCGCGTCGTCTCGGAAGCCCACAGCTTCTCTTTTCCGACGAGCGCCTGCTGGCGCTGGCGCAGCTGGTCGCCGCCGAATGCCTCAATCCGGAGCCGCTGCACGATCTCTATGGCGACGGCCTCGCGCTGGCGCTGATCATCGACGTGCTGAAGCTTTCCAAGGCGGTGCCGCGCAAACGCAGCAAGCTCGCCTCCTGGCAGCTTCGCCGCGCCACCGATTTCATCGAGGAAAACTGCCTGCGCAACATCCGCCTCGAGGAACTCGCCGGCCTGACCGGCCTGTCACAATCGCATTTCAGCCATGCCTTCAAGGCTTCGACCGGCATCGCGCCGCACCAGTGGCAGACCAATGCCCGGCTCGACAGGGCTAAGCGCCTGCTCGTCGACAGCGAATACGCCTTGACCGCGATCGCCGCCGAGACCGGCTTTGCCGACCAAGCCCATTTCACCCGAGTCTTCCGCAAGCATGTCGGCAGCACGCCGGCCAGCTGGAAAAAGGCCCAGCTCGCCTGATTGCAATGGTCATCGGGCAATTGCATGCGAGGCGGAGAATTGCCCAAAAACGTTCAAATTTCCCCGATCCGGACAAGCCGAGGCGATAAAATTGAGTTACACGCTCACCTTATTAAGGCTTCGCCGCGCCAGCGTCGCGGCACGAGTGGGGTAGACAAGGCATGCGCGGGCAGACCAGGGGTCGCAATTTCAAGATAAATCTGTTGGCAGGCGTTGCGATCGCCAGCCTGATCGCGGGCTCCGCCGCGGCACAGCAGGCGACGTCGACGGAGCTCGAGCCGATCGTCATCCAGGGCAGTGGCGACACCGCGACCAGTCCTGTCGAGGGCTATGTCGCCAAGAAGTCCTCAGCCGGCTCGAAGAGCGATACCCCGCTCAACGAAATCCCGCAGTCCGTCTCCGTCGTCGGCACCGAGGAAATGGACGATCGCGGCATCACCAACAAGATCGACGAGGCGCTGCTCTATACGCCGGGTGTCACCTCGCAGCCCTTTGGCAATGACGGCGATACCGACTGGTTCTATATCCGCGGATTCGACGCCGGCCAGACCGGCGTCTTCTTCGACAATCTGACGCTTTTCAGCTACGGCTTCGGCGGCTTCCAGCTCGATCCGTTCATGCTGGAGCGCGTCGAGGTGCTGAAGGGCCCGGCTTCCGTGCTTTATGGCGGCGCCAATCCCGGCGGCATCGTCAATCTCGTCCGCAAGCGCCCGCTCGACGAGCCGCTCTTCTATACGGAGATCGGCATCAACAGCAACGGCAACGCCTTCACCGGCTTCGATGTCTCCGACAAGATCGGCTCCAGCGGAGCGATGAGCTACCGCATCACCGGCAAGGTTGCGGGCGGCGACAATTATTCGGATTTTTCCGAGGATGTCCGCGGCTTCATCATGCCCCAGCTGACGATCTCGCCGGATGACGGCACCAGCCTGACGATCTGGGGCAGCCTCGCCGGCCTCGATCAGGTGCATACCGGCAACGGCTTCTTTCCCTATGTCGGCACCGTCGAGGACGCGCCGTTCGGCAAGATCGACCGCGACGCCTTTTATGGCGAGCCCGACATCGATGACGGCAGCTATGTTCAGAAGATGATCGGGGTCGAATTCGAGCATGAGTTCGGCAACGGCATCAACTTCTCCCAGAACCTGCGCTACGGCCGGCTCGACAAGCACGAAATCGGCCCCTACCTGAACGGCTGGGTCGGCGGTGTGCCGACGGGTCCGGACTATCAGCTGGCGCGCATCGGTTTCGAGGGGCGCTCCGGCGTCGACACCTTCTCGATCGACAACCGGCTCGACGGCGAGACCGACATCGGCGGTGCCACGCATAATCTTCTCGTCGGGCTTGATTACACCTATTACCGTCTCGACAATTGGCAGGCCTGCTGCGGCTCCAATCCGATCAGCGCCACCGATCCCGTCTACGGCACGACGCAGGGCACCAATTTCGTCTATGCCGACGGCATCGTCACCAAGAACCAAATCGGCGTCTATGCGCAGGACCGCATCCATTTCGGTGAGGGCTGGCTGCTGACGCTGAACGGCCGCTACGATTATGTCGATATCGACCAAGATGCCAGGATCGGCACGACCTTCAGCACCAACGACAGCGCCGTCAGCGGCCGCATCGGCCTTGCCTATGAGTTCGACAACGGCCTGACGCCATATGTCAGCGCCGCGACTTTCTTCAACCCGCTGATCGGCACCGGTGTATCAGGCGCCCTGAAGCCGGAGGAAGGCGAGCAGTTCGAAGGCGGCATCAAATATGAGCCGAGCTTCATCGACGGCTCGCTGACCGCATCGGTCTTCCACATCACCAAGCGCAACAACACGGTCACCAATCCGGCGACCTTCGCCCAGAGCCAGCTCGGCGAGGTCGTTTCGCGCGGCGCCGAACTCGAAGGCAAGGTCAATATCAACGAGAACTGGAAGCTTCTCGCTTCGCTTGCCTATACGGACATGGAAGTGACCGAGAATGAGGCTAACCCGGCTCTCGTCGGCAATTCACCCTATATCGTCCCGAAAGTGACCGCCTCCCTGTGGCTCGACTATACGCTGACGACAGGTGCTTTCGAAGGCATGAGCTTCGGCGCCGGCGTGCGCCATCAGGGCTGGTCCTGGGCCGATGAGGCCAATACCGAGAAGGTGCCGGCCGCCACTCTCGTCGATGCGGCGATCCGCTACGAGCGGGAAAACTGGGGCGCCGCGCTCAACGTCACCAATCTCTTCGACAAGGAATATGTCAAGGGCTGCGGCGGCCTGACCGTCTGCGGTTATGGCGATGCCCGTACCGTCACCTTCAAGCTCAGCAGAAAGTGGTAAGTTGACAATCTTAGTTTAGTTTTGCAGGAACCTGCTGGAAAAGGAGGGCAAGCCCCTCCCGAACCCCGTTTGCAGCGACGAACCTGGAGCAGACCATGCCCTCGCCTTTTCTTGCCCTCTCGGGAATCGATTATGCCGTCGGGCCGAAATCCATTCTGCACGGTATCGACCTGACGCTCGAGCAGGGCCGCATCTACGGGCTGGTGGGGCCGAACGGGTCCGGCAAGAGCACGCTTTTGAAGATCATCGCCCGCCAGGTCGCGCCGAAATCCGGCGCCGTCGCCTTCGGCGGCAAACAGGCGGCCGACTGGGGCGCCCGCGAATTTGCCCGGCACGTCGCCTATATGCCGCAATTTACGCCGGCGACCGACGGCATGACCGTGCGGGAACTGATCGCGCTCGGCCGTTTCCCCTGGCACGGCACGCTCGGCCGCTTCACCGCGACCGATCGCAACAAGGTCGAAGAGGCGATCGCCCGCACCGAACTCGAGGATTTCGCCAATCGCCTCGTCGCCAACATGTCCGGCGGCGAACGCCAGCGTGCCTGGATTGCCATGATGCTCGCGCAGGATGCCCGCTGCCTGCTGCTCGACGAGCCGACCTCCGCACTCGATCTCGCGCATCAGGCCAGCGTTCTCTCACTGGTCAAGGAACTCAGTCACGAACGCGGGCTGACCGTCATCGTCGTCCTGCACGACATCAATCTGGCCGCGCGCTATTGCGATGCGATCATCGCGCTCAACCGCGGCCGGATCACCGCCGAAGGCACGCCCGCCGAGATCATGCAGACCGAGACGCTGCAGTCGATTTTCGGCGTCGGCATGGGCGTCTTTCCGCATCCGGTTCGCAACGAACCGGTGAGCTATCTGCTGTAGGCCATGGCTTTTCTGGCTTACTTCTCCCGCAGGCAATTTCTGGCTGGTGCGGCGGCCTCGCTCTCCGCCCCCGCGCTGGTGCGGGCAGCGGAGGGCTTGCGCGTCGCCACGCTCGACTGGGCGCTGCTCGAAACCCTGCTTGCCATCGGCGCCGACGTCGTTGCGGCAACCGAATTGCGGCAGTTCCGCGAGGTCGCCGTCACACCTGGCGTGCCGGCAGCGGTGGCCGATCTCGGCCTGCGCGGCACGCCGAATTTCGAGGTGCTGCGGTTTGCACGACCGGAGCTGATCTTCAATTCGAACTTCTATGCATGGGCCGACGATCGCATGCGTCTGATTGCGCCGGTGGAAAGCCATGCGATCTACAAGCCCGGCGAAAGCCCCTTCGCGCTGGCCGAGCAGGTAACGCTTGCACTTGGCGAGCGCCTGCAGCTTCCCGCCGCCAGGCAGTTGACCGAGGCGCTTTCAGCCCGGCTCGACCGCCACCGCTCTCTCTTTGCCGCGGGCGACGGGCGGCCGGTCATCCCGATCAATCTCGGCGACGCCAGGCATTTCCGCGTCTTTGGCGCCGACAGCATGTTCGGCGAAGTGCTGAACCGCATCGGCCTGACCAATGCCTGGCAGGGTGCGACCAGCTACTCGGCGGCGGCGCCCATCGGCATCGAGACATTGGCGTCGATGCCCGACGCCTGGATCGTCATGATCCCGCCGCACCCGGCCGACGCTCTCGCCGCGCTCTCCCGCAGCGGCTTCTGGAGTGCCTTGCCGGCCGTGCGCGAAAAGCGCGTGCTGATGCTCGGCTCGATCAATCCCTATGGCGCGCTGCCGGCCGCCGGCCGCTTTGCCGATCTGTTGGCGGAGGGGCTCGGCCATGCATGGAATGGTTAGCCGCGCCAGGCCCGCACGACGCGCGGGCGCGCCTATCATCGGCATCATCCTCGCCACGCTCTGCATCGCTGCCTTCGCGCTCCTCATCGTCACGCGCCCCGAGCTTCCGCACAATGATGCCGATGCAGCCATATTGAACGCAGTGCTGCTCTGGGACAGCATCATGCCCCGCGCCGCGCTGGCCCTGATCGCCGGCGCCGCACTCGGCCTTTCCGGCGCATTGCTGCAGCGTGTGCTGCGCAATCCAATTGCCGACGCCTCGACGCTCGGCATCGCCGCCGGCGCGGAACTGGCAATGACGGCGGCCATGAGCGTCTCGCCTCTCCTCATCGGTTTGCCGCGCGAGATGATCGCCTTTGGCGGCAGCATCGCGGCTGTCGCCATCGTGCTGGCTCTGAGCTGGCGGCGCGGGCTCGATCCAGTGACGGTGGCGCTTTCCGGCATGATCGTCAGCCTGATCGCCTCGGCGCTCAGCGTCACGCTGGTCCTTTCGCGCGGCGAATATGCCATGTCGATCTATATCTGGGGCGCCGGTTCGCTCAGCCAGCAGGATTGGAACGGCGTGCTGTCGCTCGGCCCCCGGCTCATCCTCGGCTTTGCCGCCGCCTTGCTGCTGGTGCGGCCGCTGCGCATCCTCGCGCTCGACGACAGCGGCGCCAGGAGCCTCGGCCTCGCCCTGCATTCGATCCGCCTGGCGATCGTGGCGCTTGCCGTTTGGCTTGCCGCGTCGGTGACGTCGGAGCTCGGCATCATCGGTTTTCTCGGCCTCGCCGCACCTGCGATCGCCAGGCTTGCCGGCACGCTTAGCTCCGACCGGCTAATGGTGGCCGCGCCGCTGACCGGCGCCGGCCTGCTCTTCCTGACCGATTGCCTGACCCAGATCCTCGGCCCCGGTTTTACCGATCTCGCGCCCACGGGCGCCGCAACCGCCCTGCTCGGCGGCCCGCTGCTGCTCTTTCTGCTGCCGCGCGTGCACTCCGTTTCAGCCATTGCCGCCCGGCCGGCCGGAATGCTGAACAGGCTCGCAAAGCCGATCCGGGCGCTTGCTTTGCTCATCACTGCCCTTCTCCTGCTCTATGCCGTCGTCCTCACTTTCGGCCCCACCGACGACGGCTGGAAGGTCGCGACCGGCACGCTGTTGACCGATCTCCTGCCCTTCCGCCTGCCGCGCACGATAGTGGCCGCAGGCGCCGGCGCCATGCTGGCGGCGGCCGGCCTCATCATGCAAAGGATGACCGGCAATCCGATCGCCAGCCCCGAGGTGCTCGGCGTCAGCAGCGGCGCCGGGGCGGGCCTAACCGTGGCGCTCTTTCTCTTCAGCTTCCCCTCGCCCGTCACCATGCTGCTTTCCATGGCGTTCGGGGCGCTGGCAGCCTTCCTCGCAATGATCGCCATTTCCGCCCGCGCGGGGTTCTCGCCGGAACGCATGCTGCTTGCCGGCGTCGGCATCGGCGCCTTCGCCATGGCGATCGTGACCATGGTGCTCGCCCAGGGCGATATGCGCGGCTATATCCTGCTCACCTGGCTGTCCGGCTCGACCAACCGCGCCGGCGCCTTCGAAGCCTGGACGGCCATCCTCTCGCTTGCCGTGCTGACCGTACCCCTGCCCTTTCTCAGTCGCTGGCTGACGATCCTGCCGCTCGGGGCCGGCCTCGGTCGCACTGTCGGCCTTCCTGTCGAGGCAAGCCGGCTGGTGCTCGCCATCCTCGCCGCGCTGATGACGGCGATCGCCTCGTTCCTCGTCGGCCCGCTCAGCCTCACCGGCCTCCTCGCGCCGCATCTCGCCCGCCTCAGCGGCTTCCGCAGGCCGGATCACCAGCTTGCGGCGAGCCTCATCTTCGGCGCCGGCGTGCTGATGGCGGCGGACTGGCTGTCACGCGTCGTCATCTATCCCTACCAGGTACCGGTCGGCCTCTTCGCCGCGCTGATCGGCGGCCCCTATCTCGTCTGGCTGCTGTCGCGAAAATAGGGCCGGCAGAACGTCGCCCCATTCTCCCTCCTATGCTCGTTACAGAAACCAGCGCGCCCAAGTCCTCGGGCGCGGGAGACTCTCTTCAAGGCCTGTGGGTTCACTCACCGCGCCGACGAGCGGTTGCTGGATTCCGGGCTCAAGGCCTGGAATGACGGAGGTTGGGGTGTTACGGCCAAACGAGCCGTCGACGTTTCGGATGCGAGCGGTGCTTGGTGCCTGTTATAGCGCCGCCTTCATCCGCTGCGCCAACGGCGAGTTTGGCGCAGCCGCAACCCTCACCCTCCGTCCTGCTCGGCCTTGAGCCGAGCATCCACACCGCATCCATTGGCCGGGTCGAAAGGTTGCTTACTTCCGCTCGCGGAACATCTCGATAATCGCCGAAAAATCCCTGCCGCCGTTGCCCTGCTTCTCGAACAGCGCAAAAAGCTGGGCCGCCTCGGCACCCATCGGCGTCGACGCGCCACTTGCCAGTGCCGCCTCCTGCGACAGCTTGAGATCCTTGAGCATCAGCGCTGCGGCAAAACCCGGTTTGTAGCCGTTATTGGCGGGCGAAGTCGGCACCGGTCCCGGCACCGGGCAATAGGTATTGATCGACCAGCACTGGCCCGACGAGGTCGAGGCGACATCGAACAGCGCCTGGTGCGAGAGGCCGAGTTTTTCGGCGAGCACGAAGGCTTCGCAGACGCCGACCATCGAAATCCCGAGGATCATGTTGTTGCAGATCTTCGCGGCTTGGCCGGCACCCGCCTCGCCGCAATGGACGATCCTCTTGCCCATGGCCTCGAGGATCGGCTTCGCCTTGGCGAAGGCCTCGTCCGAGCCGCCCGCCATGAAGGTCAGCGTGCCGGCGCTCGCCCCGCCGGTGCCGCCGGAGACGGGTGCGTCGAGCGACAGGCAGCCTGCAGCCTTGGCCATCTCATGCGCCTTGCGGCTGCTGTCGACATCGATGGTGGAGCAATCGATCACCAGCGTGTCCTGCGCCGCCGTCTGCAGGATATCGGTCCAAGCCGTCAGCACGTGCCGGCCCTGCGGCAGCATTGTGATGACGATCTCTGCGTCCTTGACCGCTTGGCTGGCATGACTTGCCGGCTTGACGCCGCTCGCCTCCGCCGCCTTCAGCACCGAGGCCGCGAGATCGAAACCGAGAACCTCGTGACCGCTCTTGACGAGATTGGCCGCCATCGGCCCGCCCATATTGCCAAGCCCGATGAATGCGATCCTTGCCATGGTCTTCTCCTATCGATTGTCTTCGAGGATCATCGCCGCCGCCTTTTCGGCGATCATGATCGTCGGCGAATTGGTGTTGCCCGAGGTGATGGACGGCATCACCGAGGCATCGGCGATCCTGAGCTTGCCGAGCGCCCGGAACCTCAGCCGCGGATCGACGACGCTGTCCCTGTCGGCGCCCATGCGGCAGGTGCCGACAGGATGGAAGATCGTCGTGCCGATATCGCCCGCCGCCCGCTCCAGATCGGCCTCGGTCTGATAGCTGGGACCCGGCTTGAACTCCTCCGGCTTGAACCTTGCGAAGGAAGGCTGCGCGACGATCTTGCGCGTCAACCGTATCGAACGGACAGCTATGTCACGATCGCGCTGCGTCGAGAGGTATTTCGGGCTGATCGTCGGCTGGGCGGCAAAATCCGGGCTCGACAGATGCACCGAACCGCGGCTCTCCGGCCTCAGATTGCAGACGCTCGCCGTGATGGCTGGGAAAGGGTGGACGGGATCGCCGAACTTCTCCAGCGACACCGGCTGCACGTGATATTGCAGGTCCGGCGTCTCCCGATCAGGCCTCGAGCGGGTGAAGATGCCGAGCTGGCTCGGCGCCATCGCCATCGGCCCGGAGCGACGGACGAGATATTCGAGCCCGATCGCAGCCTTGCCGATCAGCTTCGTCGCCTTCTCGTTCAGTGTCGGAACGCCGGTCACCTTATAGGCCAGACGCAGTTGCAGATGGTCCTGCAGGTTCTCGCCGACAGCCTTGACCTCGGCGACGACATCGACGCCCGCCCGCTGCAGCACATCGCCCCGGCCGATGCCGGAGAGTTCCAGAATATGCGGCGAGCCGATCGAACCGGCCGAAAGGATGGTTTCTCGGGCGGCATAGGCGCGCTTCGCAACGCCGTTATGCTGGAATTCGACGCCGGCGACGGCCCCCTCCTCCACCAGCAGCCGCCGGACCTGCGCCTTGGTCAGCACGGTCAGGTTGGGGCGCCTGCGCGCCGGGCGCAGGAAGGCTTTCGAGGTGTTCCAGCGAATGCCGGAACGCTGGTTGACGTCGAAATAGCCGGAACCTTCGTTGTTGCCGCGGTTGAAATCCGCCGTCTCGGGAATGCCGGCTTCTCTCGCCGCCTGCTGGAAGGCATCGAGCACGGCCCAGCGCACGCGCGCCTTCTCGATGCGCCATTCGCCGCCGGCGCCATGCATCTCGTCTTCGCCGCGATAAAAATCCTCGGACTTGCGAAAGAACGGCAGGATATCGTCCCAGCCCCAGCCGGTGCAGCCCATCTGCCGCCAGAGATCGTAGTCGCGTGCCTGGCCGCGCATGTAGATCATGCCGTTGATCGACGAGCAGCCGCCGAGCACCTTGCCGCGCGGATAGCTTAGCGCCCGGCCGTTCAACCCCGCTTCCGGCGCGGTGGTGAAGCACCAGTCGGTGCGCGGATTGTTGATGCAGTAGAGATAGCCGACCGGGATATGGATCCAGTGGTAATTGTCGTTGCCACCGGCTTCGAGCAGCAGCACCCTGCTCTTGCCGTCGGCAGAAAGCCGGTTGGCAAGCACACAACCGGCGCTGCCTGCCCCGATGATGATGTAGTCGTAACGATCCATGTGCCCTGCACGAAGCCCCAGATGCCCCTGCCTCCCTCTCCCCGCGGGACGGGGAGAGGGAGAGTCGCATTGCCGCCGCCAATCTCTTTGCCGGGAAGGAAATCGTTCCTGGAAAAAGAGAGGTCCGCCCGTTCAGCGGCGATAGACGAAGCCCAGTTTTCGCCCGAGCCGCGAAGCGTAGAATTCGCCGATGATGCCGCGGCGGAATATCAGCACGCAGATCATGAAGACGACGCCGGTGATGATCGTCACCGGGAATTCCGACGTGGCGAGATAATTTTGCAGCGCCACGACAAGCCCTGCACCGAAGAGCGGTCCGACCAGCGTCCCGATACCGCCGAGCAGCGTCATCAGGATCACCTCGCCCGACATCTGCCAGGCGACGTCGGTCAGGGTCGCGAACTGGAAGACCAGCGATTTCATCGCGCCTGCCAACCCGGCGAGCGCTGCCGACATGACGAAGGCGCCGAGCTTGTAGCGCGCCACGGAGTAGCCGAGCGAAATCGCCCGTTGTTCGTTCTCGCGGATCGATTTCAGGATCATGCCGAACGGCGAATTGATGAAGCGCCAGATGATCAAGATACCAACGAGGAAAACGGCCAGCACGAAATAATACATGTTGGTCGAGTTGTTCAGGTCGATGAAGCCGAAGAGATGGCCGCGCGGCACCGACTGGATGCCGTCCTCGCCTTCGGTGAACTCCGCTTGCAGGCAGAAGAAAAAGAACATCTGCGACAAGGCCAGCGTGATCATCGCGAAATAGATGCCCTGACGGCGGATGGCGAAAAAGCCCATGACCAGCCCAAGGAATGCCGCGCCCGCCACGCCGATCAGGATGCCGAGTTCCGGCGGCAGCCCCCATGATTTCACCGTATAGGCGGTGAAATAGGCCGCCCCCCCGAAGAAGGTGGCATGGCCGAAGGACAGCAGGCCGGTATAGCCGAGCAGCAGATTGAAGGCACAGGCAAAGAGCGCGAAGCAGAGCAGCTTCATCAGGAAGATCGGATAGAAGAAGAACGGCGCCAGCAGCAGGAACACTAGCCCCGCAAGCAGGAAGCCCGCCTGCACCGAAAAGGCGGTCCGGCTTTTTTCCGTTCGGATGGTTTCAGTGATGTCAGCCATGTCAAGCATCCCGGCCGAAGAGGCCCGCGGGCCTGATGAGAAGCACGATCGCCATGATGACGAAGATCACGGTGTTGGAAGCTTCGGGATAGAAGACCTTGGTCAGGCCCTCGGCGATGCCGAGCACATAACCGGTCACGATCGCGCCCATGATCGACCCCATGCCGCCGACGACGACCACGGCGAAGACGACGATGATCATGTTCGAGCCCATCAGCGGCGAGACCTGGTAGATCGGCGCGGCCAGCACGCCGGCAAAGGCCGCAAGGCCGGCGCCGAGTGCGTAGGTGAAGGTCAGGAGCATCGGCACGTTGACGCCAAAGACCTGCACCAGCACGGCGTTCTCCGTGGCGGCCCTGAGATAGGCGCCGAGCTTGGTCTTCTCGATCAGCAACCATGTGCCGAGGCAGACGACGAGCGAGACGACGACCACCCAGCCGCGATAGATCGGCAGGAACATGAAGCCGAGATTGGCCCCGCCGGCAAGGGCGGGCGGCGTTGCGTAGGGCTGGCCGGACGAGCCGTAGAGATAGCGGAAGGTGCCTTCGACGGCGAGTGCCAGCCCGAAGGTGAAGAGCAGTCCGTAGAGCGGATCAAGATCGTAGAGCCGGCGCAGGAACAGCCGCTCGATGACCGCGCCGGCAAGGCCGACGATCACGGGTGCCAGGATCAGCGACGGCCAATAGCCGATGCCGGCATAGGTCAGCAGCAGATAGGCGACGAAGGCGCCAAGCATATATTGTGCGCCATGGGCGAAGTTGATCACCCGGAGCAGGCCGAAGATGATGGCGAGGCCGAGGCTGAGCAGCGCATAGAACGAGCCGTTGATCAGGCCGATCAACAGCTGGCCAAGCAGCGCCTGCAGGGGAATGCCGAAGATCATCGTCATCTGGTCACACTCCCAGAACCTTGTGCAGCGTATCCATGCGCTGCGGCAGTTCGCCGACCGGGAATTCCGACACCATCTGCCCATGATCCATCAGATAGAAGCGGTCGGCAATACGGCTGGCGAAGCGGAAGTTCTGCTCGACGAGCAGGATCGTCATGCCGCGTCCTTTCAGCGTCTGCAGCACCTCGCCGATGCGCTGGACGATGACGGGGGCAAGCCCCTCGGTCGGTTCGTCGAGAATGAGCAGCCGGACGCCGGTGCGTAAGATTCGGGCGATCGCCAGCATCTGCTGCTCGCCGCCGGAAAGCTTGGTGCCGGCGCTGCCGCGACGCTCGTAGAGATTGGGAAAGAGCTCGTAAATTTCGTCGAGCGTCATGCCGCCCTTCGCCACGACAGGCGGCAGCAGCAGGTTTTCCGACACGGTCAGCGTCGAAAAGATGCCGCGCTCCTCCGGCACGAAACCGATGCCGCGATGCGCCGTCTTGTGTAGCGGCACATGCATCATGTCGCTGCCGGCAAAGCTGATCCTGCCCTTGCGGGCGCGCACGATGCCGGTAATGGTGCGCAGCGTCGTCGTCTTGCCGACGCCGTTGCGGCCGAGAATGGTGATCGTCTCGCCTTCTGCTACCCGCATGTCGACGCCGTGCAGGACATGGCTTTCGCCGTACCAGGCGTTCAGTCCCTGGACTTCAAGGAGAGCGGCCATCAATGCTCCTCCGTGCCCATATAGGCGATGCGCACGCGCTCGTCCTGGCTGACCGTGGCATAATCGCCCTCGGCTAGAATCTCGCCGCGCTGCAGCACCGTCACATGCTGGCAGATATTGGCGACGACCGAGAGATTGTGCTCGACCATCAGCACCGCCCGGTCGCGGGCGACGTCGCGGATGATCGCCGAGACGACGCCGACGTCCTCAAGCCCCATGCCGGCCATCGGCTCGTCGAGCAGCAGCACCTTCGGGTCGAGCGCCAGCGTGGTGGCAATCTCCAGCACGCGCTTGCGGCCATAGGAAAGATCGGCAGCGAGATGATCGCGCTCCTTGGAAAGCCCGACGCTGGCGAGCAGTTGCTCGGCGCGTTCGTTCAGCCGGTCGAGCGCCGAAAGCGGCCGCCAGAACTGGGTGGAAAGATTGTTCGGCCGCTGCAACGCCACCCGCACATTGTCGAGAACGGAGAGATGGGGGAAGACCGCCGAGATCTGGAAGGAGCGCACCAGTCCCATGCGCGCCACCCTGTCGGGTGCCGTCCCAGTTATGTCCGTGCCCATCAGCGTGATCGTGCCAGCGGTCGGCTGCAGGAACTTGGTCAGCAGGTTGAAGACCGTCGTCTTGCCGGCACCGTTCGGACCGATCAGCGCATGCACGCTGGCGTCGTGGACGTCGAGATCGACGTTCTTGACGGCCGTGAAGCCGCCGAAATCGCGGCGCAGGCCGCGGGCGGATAATACCACCCGCGGCTTTCCCTGTGTTTCAATCGCGGAAACCGCCATTGCGCTCACTTCACCAGATCGCAGCCGCTCTTGGCGGGATCGATATAGGCTTCCTTGCCGGGAATGGTGGCGAGCACGTTAAAGTAATCCCACGGCTCCTTGCTGTCGGCCGGCTTCTTGACCTGCAGCAGGTACATGTCGTGGATCATGCGGCCGTTGGCGCCGACCGTGCCGCCGCGGCCGAAGACGTCATCAACAGGCATTTCATGCAGCAATTTGGCAACAGCTTCCGTCTCGTCGGTGCCGGCCTTCTGCACCGCCTTCAGATATTGCGTCACCGCCGAATAGGTGCCGGTGTGAACCATGTTCGGCATCTTGCCGGTGCGGTCGAAGAACTTTTTGGCGAAGGCGCGGCTTTCGTCGTCGCGGTTCCAGTAATAGCCTTCCGTCAGCGTCAGGCCCTGCGCTGCTTCGAGGCCGAGACCATGGACTTCGGCAAGCGTGAAGAGCAGCGCCGCCAGATGCTGGCCGCCCTGGGTGATGCCGAATTCGGCCGCCTGCTTGATGGCATTCGAGGTATCGAGGCCGGCATTGGCAAGGCCGATCACCTTGGCGCCGGACGATTGCGCCTGCAGCAGGAAGGACGAGAAGTCCTGGCTCGATAGCGGATGACGGACGGCGCCGACGACCGTGCCGCCGCTCGCCTTAACGTATTCGCTGGTCTGCTGCTCCAGCGAATAGCCGAAGGCATAGTCGGCGGTCAGGAAGAACCAGCTGTCGCCACCCTGCTTGACGAGCGCGCCGCCGGTGCCGACGGCGAGCGCATGCGTATCATAGGCCCAATGGAAGCCGTAGGGCGAGCAAGCCTTGCCGGTCAGATCCGTCGTCGCCGCACCGGTGACGATATCGATCTTCTTCTTTTCCTTGCCGATCGCCTGCACGGCGAGCGCCACCGACGAGGTCGTCAGTTCCATGATCGCGTCCACCTGCTCGGTGTCGTACCACTGGCGGGCGATGTTGGAGGCGATATCCGGCTTGTTCTGGTGATCGGCATCGACGATCTCGACCGGCACATCTAGCACCTTGCCGCCGAAATCCTCGACCGCCATCTTGGCGGCTTCGACGGAAGACTTGCCGCCAAAGTCGGCATAGACGCCCGACTGGTCGTTCAGAATGCCGATCTTGACCTTGCCGTCAGTCGCGCTCTGCGCGAGCACCGCTGTGCTGCTGGCGAGCAAAAACGCAACTGATGCAATAAGATTCTTTCGCATATTCTCTCCTCCCAGAGATTGGCCAGATTACCGATCTGTTCAAATTTGGCCGGTCGCGCTCCTCAGAACGACCGCCTCTCATCTTACGATCATGGAAATTCTCCCCTGAGGCAACGGGTGGTTTATAACTAATTCCAAACAGTATCTGTTCATTTTTGCACAGAACGAGGGCTGCACAATTTCGACCCAAGCCTCCAGGAGGCGCAAAGAGTGAGCGCACAGCGCTAGAATTAGGGCAGTTTCGACGGTTGTGCAGGGCTGGCAGCGTTCGACGAAGGACCAATCGTCTATTGATCCTTCGTCTCTGGCACATTCCGCGCGTTTCAGCCTGCCGTTATTTCCATTGCGTCCCATTCCCGGCAGCGCAGCCGTGGGGAGGCAAGGCGCCGCTGAAGGTTTCCTTCAGCTTGGCGCAGCCCCAGGCATTCAGCGGGCCCGGCATGGATGTGTTGAGCGTGATGCCGACTTCGTCATAGGGGCTGTCGGTGTTGGTAACGTAGCGATACCAGCGAAAACCGATGACGACGACGAATGCGATCGCGATCGTCAGCAGCAGGCGAACCAATTTTTTCATCAATAATTCCTCAGAATGCAAACGCGGCCCTGTAGCATTCGCGCCTAACGGCGGAAAGCACCCCCGCCGAGGCATCACCAGTTTCTCACCGGCGTCGTCTCGAAGTTAAAATACAAATAAAAACAATGAATTGTTTAAATAGCGCAAGACCATGCTATGCGTTATTGGTTGCTGAACGAAAGAAATGGCGATGAACAATCCACCGCAGTTTACCTGGGACGATCTGCAGTTTTTTCTAGCCGTCGCCCGCACCGGGCAGCTGTCGACGGCTGCACGCCAGCTGCGCTCCAGCCATGCCACTGTTTCGCGGCGCATCGACCGGCTGGAATTCGCCCTCAAGGTCAAGCTGTTCGAGCGCAATCCGCGCGGTTATGTGCTGACGGCCATGGGCACGCGCTTCGTCGAGACGGCCGAGAAGATGGAGCAGGAAACCGAGCGGCTGCGCGCCGACCTCGCTGACGGCTCGATGGCGCAGCGCGGCCTGGTGCGCCTGAGCGCCCCGGAAGGTTTTGCCAATTTCTTCTTCGCGACCGTGCTGCATCGGTTTGCCGCCCAGCACCCGCATCTGTCGCTCGAACTGGTAACGATCCAGCAGATCATGTCGCTCTCTCGCAAGGAGGCCGATCTGTCGGTCGTGCTCGACGAGCCGAAGGGCGGGCCCTATTTCGCCGAGAAGCTCACCGACTACCACCTGCAGATCTACGGCTCCCGCGACTACCTGGCAAAGGCGCCGGCGATTACCTGCCGCGACGACCTGCTTGAGCATCCCTTCGTCAGCTATATCGAGGAGATGATTTTCGCGCCGGGCCTGGATTATCTCAGCGACGTGCATCCGCGCATCAAGCCGCAGTTCCAGAGCTCCAGCATCTTCGCGCAGTTGACCGCCACCCGAAACGGCCTCGGCCTCTGCATCCTGCCCTATTTTTTCGCCAGCCGTTATCCCGAGCTGGTGCGGGTGCTGCCCGCGGAAATCGACCTCAAGCGCCAGTACTGGATCACCTGCCACCGCGATCTGAAACAGGCGCCGCGGGTGCGCGCCGTCATCGACTTCCTGCGTGAGGCGGTGCGCGGCAAGGATGCACACTTCGTGCCGCCCTATGTCACCGCCGCCGGACCGGCGCACCGGTCGGACGCCGAAACGTGACTATTTGAGGAACTCGGCCCGGTGCGGCGTGAACGTATCGATCAGCCGGCCTTTTTCCAGCGCTTTGACGCCGTGGACGAGATTGGGCGGCACGATGAAACTGCCGCCCTGCCGCAGCACCTCGGTCCGCCCGTCGATCGTCACCTCGAAACTGCCCTCGGCGACATAACTCGCCTGGATGTGCGGATGCGAATGGGCCGCACCGACGGCACCGCTCTCGAAGGCGACTTCCACCATCATCATCTCCGGCAGATGGGTCATGATGCGCCTGGTAACGCCGGGCTCCGGATTGACCCATTCAGCGCCTTCGGCCGATACGAACAGATCGCTTGACGACATTTCCGCCTCCTCGTTCCAGAATCGAACGCGGGCAAAGTGGAGCATGCCGACACTTTTGAAAAGATGGCGCGCCCCGTATTTTCGATAGGCTGGCTTCTGTTGACGCAATCGGCTGGCGGGTCTATGCGACCTTGAGCGAGGAAGCCTGAATCGTGGGTGAGGAGACGCCGCCATGCAGCATACGCGCGAGGTTTTTGACTGGGCCGATCCGTTCCGCCTGGTGGAGCAGCTGACCAACGAGGAGCGCATGGTGCAGGATACCGCCGATGCCTACGCGCAGCAAAAGCTTGCGCCCCGCGTTCTCGACGCCTTCCGCCATGAAAAGACGGATCCCGCAATCTTCCGCGAAATGGGTGAACTCGGCCTGCTCGGTCCGACGATTTCCCCCGATTACGGCGGCGCCGGTCTCGGTTACACCGCCTACGGCCTAATCGCCCGCGAGGTCGAACGGGTCGACAGTGGCTACCGTTCGATGATGAGCGTGCAGTCCTCGCTGGTTATGGTGCCGATCGAAACCTTTGGGTCTGAGGCGCAGAAGCTGAAATACCTGCCGAAACTGGCCGCCGGCGAATGGATCGGCTGCTTCGGCCTGACCGAGCCCGACCATGGCTCCGATCCCGGCTCGATGGCGACCCGCGCCAAGAAGGTCGACGGCGGCTACAGCCTTACAGGTTCGAAGACCTGGATCTCGAATGCGCCGATCGCCGATGTCTTCGTCGTCTGGGCCAAGACCGAGGACGGCCTCATCCGCGGCTTCATCCTCGAAAAGGACTGGAAGGGGCTTTCGGCCCCGGCCATCCATGGCAAGGTCGGCCTGCGCGCCTCGATCACCGGCGAAGTGGTGATGGACGCAGTCTTCGTGCCGGAGGAAAATCTTCTGCCCGGCGTCACCGGCCTCAAAGGACCGTTCACCTGCCTTAACTCGGCCCGTTTCGGCATTGCATGGGGCGCGCTCGGCGCCGCCGAGGATTGTTATGCCAGGGCACGGCAATATACGCTGGAGCGCAAGCAGTTCGGCCGGCCGCTAGCCGCCAATCAGCTGATCCAGAGGAAGCTCGCCGACATGGCGGCGGAAATTTCGCTCGGCCTGCAGGGCTGCCTGCGGCTCGGCCGCATGAAGGAGGAAGGCCATCCGCCAGTGGAACTGACCTCCATCCTCAAGCGCAACAGCTGCGGCAAAGCGCTGGAGATCGCGCGCGCGGCCCGCGACATGCTCGGCGGCAACGGCATCTCCGACGAATTCGGCATCGCCCGCCATCTCGTCAACCTCGAGGTGGTCAACACCTATGAGGGCACGCACGACATCCACGCGCTGATCATCGGCCGGGCGATCACCGGCATCGCCGCCTTTGCCAACTAAACCGTCGGTTCGGCAGGGCGAATTGCCACGCGCCTGACAATGTGCAACCTTCCCTCACGCGGCACGACGCCGGCAATGAAGGGGATCGCGCATGTTTCTGTTTCTTGCATTGCTGATCGGTGTCATCTCCGGCCTGCGCGCCATGACCGCGCCCGCTGCCGTCGCCTGGGGCGCCGCACTCGGCTGGTTCGACGTCTCGCAAACGCCGCTTGCCTTCATGGGTTACCGGTGGACGCCGTGGATCTTCACGGTTCTCGCCATCGTCGAGCTGATCACCGATCAGCTGCCCTCGACGCCGTCGCGCAAGGTGCCGGTGCAGTTTGGCGCCCGTATCGTCACCGGGGCGCTCGCCGGGGCGACGATCGGCGCCGCCAGCGGCCTGCTCTTCGGCGGGCTGATCGCCGGCGTGATCGGCGCCGTCATCGGCACCTATGGCGGTGCCGCCGTTCGCGCCAGGCTGGCCGCCTCCTTCGGCAAGGACCTGCCGGCCGCCCTCATCGAGGATGCCGTCGCCGTCATCGGTGCGGCGCTGGTCGTGGTGGCCATGTCATGAAAAGCTTAGACGCCATCGTCATCGGCGCCGGTCAGGCCGGCCCGTTCCTCGCCGCCCGCATGGTCGAAAAGGGCATGAAGGTCGCGCTGATCGAGCGCAAATTCCTTGGCGGCACCTGCGTCAATGCCGGCTGCATGCCGACGAAGACGCTGGTCGCCAGCGCCCGTGCCGCCCATGTCGCCAGAAGTGCTGCCGCTTACGGCGTCAATATTCCGGGCGACATCGCCATCGACATGAAGGTGGTCAGAGCCCGCGCCGAAACGGTGACGATGAATGCCCGCAACGGCCTGATCGGCTGGTTTTCCGGGATGGACGGCATGCACGTGATCTATGGTCATGCCCGCTTCGAGGATCCGAAGACCGTCAGCGTCAACGGCGAGACGCTGAGCGCGCCGCGCATCTTCCTCAATGTCGGCGCGCGGCCCGTCATTCCCGAACTGCCGGGTATCGATGACATCGACTACCTCACCAGCACCTCGATCATTCATCTCGACATGCTGCCGCGGCATCTGGCCGTCATCGGCGGCAGCTATATCGGGCTGGAATTCGCGCAGATGTATCGCCGCTTCGGCGCCGCGGTCAGCGTCATCGAACACGGCCCGAAGCTCGCATCGCGCGAGGACGAGGATATATCCGACGCGATCGCCGAGATCCTGCGTTCGGAAGGCATTGGCGTGCACACCGATGCGAAGGATATCGGTTTCGCAAGAAATAGCGACGGCGTGAGCGTCACCGCCGGCTCGGCGAAAATCGAAGCGAGCCACGTGCTGATCGCCACCGGCCGCAAGCCGAATACCGACGATCTCGGCCTCGAGGCCGCCGGCGTCGCCACCGACAAACGCGGCTATATCACCGTCGACGATAAGCTCGCCACCAATGTCGAGGGCATCTTTGCGCTTGGCGACTGCAACGGTCGTGGCGCCTTCACCCACACGTCCTACAATGATTTCGAGATCGCCGCCGCCAATCTGCTGGACGGCGACGACCGCAAGGTCTCGAACCGCATCCCCGCCTATGCGCTTTATATCGACCCGCCGCTTGGCCGCGTCGGCATGACGGAGAAGCAGGCGCGCGAGTCGGGGCGCAGGATCATGGTCTCGACCCGCCCGATGAGCCGCGTCGGCCGAGCCAATGAGCGCGGCGAGACCAAGGGCTTCATGAAAGTGGTGGCCGATGCCGAAACCAAGGAAATCCTTGGTGCTGCGATATTGGGCATTGAGGGCGACGAGGTGATCCACGGTCTGATCGACGCGATGAATGCCGGCACAACCTATCCCACGCTGAAATGGTCTGTGCCGATCCATCCCACGGTGTCGGAACTGATCCCGACGCTGCTCGGCGATCTGAAGCCGGTTTAGTCTTGAGCTGACGCTTCGAAACAGCTGGGGGCGGGCCGCCATGTCTATCGAACTGCTGATTGAGAATTACGGCCTGCTGGCAATCTTTCTCGGGGCCGCCTTCGAAGGCGAAACGGCCGCTTTCCTAGGCGGCGTGGTCGCTCATCGCGGCCTGCTTAACTACTGGGCGGCAGCGTCTGCGGCAACCGCCGGATCCTTCGCCGGCGACCAGTTCTGGTTCTTTGCCGGCCGATACGCCGCCCGATGGAGCCTCGTCCGTGGGCTACTGGAAAGACGGGCGCTTGCCCGCGTCACCCGGCTTCTCGAAACCTATCCCACCGGCTTCATCCTTGCCTTTCGTTTCCTGGTCGGGTTGCGGACGATCAGCCCCGTCGTCATCGGGACGACCAGGATATCGACCGGAAAATTCGTCGTCCTGAATGCGGTAGCCGCACTGGCCTGGGGACAGCTTTTCACCGCGCTCGGTTATCTCTTCGGGCACGGAATCCAGCAGACATTGGGCCACCTCCCCCTTCACCGCCACCTGCTGATCGCGGTCGGAGCGGCGGCTATTGTCGCAGCCGCCGCGCTTGCCCTTCGCAAGATGAGACCGAGTGCCGGGCACTCATAGACGTGGTGCGGCGCCCTACTCCATGACGATCTGAAGCTTAACGTCGCTCGGCCGCGCCTCAACGGCCCGATCGAAGGCCTTGATCGAATCCTCGAATGTGAAGGTCTCCGATATCAGCGGCTTCAGATCGACGCGGCCCGAGCCGAGCAGCGCGATCGAGCGCTCATATTGATGGGCGTAACGGAACACCGTTTCGATGCGGATTTCCTTGGTCGTCGCCGTCGAGACGTCGAAACCAACAGGATTGACTGGCAGGCCGACGGCGACGATGACGCCGCCCGGGCGCGGCAGCGCCATGATCGTCTCCCAGGCCTTCGGCGAACCGGAGCATTCGAAGACGATGTCGGCGCCCCAGCCGTCGGTCAGCCTGCCCACTTCTTCGATCAGATTCGTCTCGCGGATATTGACCGGGATGACACCCTGATATTGCGCGGCGATATCGAGCTTCGGCTGGGCGAGATCGGCAACGATCGCCCGGGCGCAGCCGCCGGCAAGGGCGGCAATCGCCACCATCGTGCCGATCGGGCCGGCGCCAAGAACGATAGCGGTATCGCCCGGCGCAATATTGGCCTTGCTCGCCGCCTGCATGCCGACCGCGAAGGGCTCGACCATCGCGCCCTCGGCAAAGCTGACATTGTCGGGCAACTTGAAGGTATAGTTGGCGGGATGCACGACCTCCGGCGTCAGCACGCCATGAACCGGCGGCGTCGCCCAGAAACTGACGGCGGGATCGATATTGTAAATGCCGAGCCGGCTTGCCTTGGAGTTCGGGTCGGGGATGCCGGGCTCCATGCAGACGCGGTCGCCGACTTTCAGATGCGTGACACCGGAGCCGACCTCGACCACCGTGCCCGCCGCCTCATGACCGAGCACCATCGGCGCGTTGACGACGAAGGGACCGATCTTGCCGTGGGTGTAATAATGCACGTCCGAACCGCAGACGCCGACGGTATGAACCCTGATCTTGACCTGCCCCGGTCCTGTCTCCAGCGGCAGATCGATATCGCGAAGCGCAAGCTCATGCTGGCGCTCCAGCACCAGCGCACGGACTTTGGTCATGATCGGGTCTCCTTCCCTTTTGCCCCGCAATTCATCGGGTGTCGTCGACACGGACTATAAGACCGTAAGCGGCGGCAATTCAATCGCGCTGATCAAGCTTTTGCTCAACATGTGATGAAATGCCCATTTTCTATAATCCGAAAGATTCTCGCTCCAAGACCTCTGTATGATTCCAGCCGAGGCCGACGGAGAGTACATTCTCAATTCGAGATCCCAGGGTCTCAATTCGAGATCCCAGGGTCTCAGTTCGAGATCCCGGGGTCTCAGTTCGAGATCCCCGGCGATGAGGACAGGCAGAGAGATGAAAAGCGGCCCAACGTTATCCAGGTCGTTCCGGCAATTCTGGCAGCGGCTTGCCGACCTGATCGCCGCGCTGCCGAAAGACCGCCAGCTGCAGCCGGTGCGCCTTATCGCAAGAACTAGGGATCGAAATCATCCCCCGCAGCGTTAATAGTGATGCGTCGGCGTGGCGTCACGGAAGCATGAGGGCTCCGGGCACATGCGGATCGGCACAAGGAAGACCATCATGAAGTCGATCGCGTCATTCTGTCTGTTCGCCTCCCTTCTCTTCACCGCAAGTGAAGCGTCTGCGGCCTTGGAACAAGCCTCGCTTCCGCCGCAACAGCAGGAACAAGAGCTCGTTCCTGCCAATCTTGAGCTCACCTTCACCGGCCCGGTCGATCTTGCCCGTTCGACGGCCGTGCTATTCGATGCCGAGGGTACGGCACTTCCCACAGGCAAGCCGTTTCTCTCCGGTCCTGCGGGGTCGATCTTCAAGATTCCGCTCGATCCTGCCATGGCGCCCGGCCTCTATACCGTCGACTGGCGCGTGCACTCGATGGACGGCCGCAGCGCCGAGGGCCGATACCAGTTCCGGGTCGATCCTTAATGCATGTCGCCCGGATGTGTGCAGCGGTTCCGGGACAACGATAAGCATAAAACAAACGGCTAAAGCGCGTCGCATGAATCAAATTTGATGCGACGCGCTTTAGGCCGTGGTGACAAATTAACTATTTGAGCCAAAGCATGATGCTTGCCAGCTTGATGAAGCCGAGGAAATTGGCTGCGAGTTTGTCGTAGCGTGTGGCGAGACGTCGCCATTGTTTGAGCTTGGCG
>NZ_LYPL01000111.1 GCF_001662075.1 Rhizobium bangladeshense | reverse complement strand
CGTTACGATTCCCATCGACAGGGCGAAGGCGATCTTGCGTTTGAAATGCGTGTTCATGTCCGTCTCCCGACTGGATGAGAGATCAAGACCGCCTCGGCAGGTCTCAATCCCGGTTAGCGCTTCGAAGATCGCGCAATGCCGGCACCGGCGGTAGCGGGGAAAGCTGAGAGGCAGCCTCTTGAGTTCGGCAAGTTCCGAACGGCGGGGAATCCTCGGTAGTTGGGAGCGTTATGCCCCGCAACGCGCTGCTTTCCGAAATCCTCCACAGTGCTCCGGCTTCTCGCAACCTGGTGCGAGGCTGAGCGAAAACGAGAGGCTTGCTCTCACTCCTGCTCGCTACCGGATGGATTTCCCCGATCTCATATTCCCGTCATCGCCGCCCGGAACCCTGCTGGGTCGTGGCGGCGCTCAACAAACCAGCAGTGAGCTTTCTCACCAGCTGAAATTGAACAAGGAGCATCCAAATGTCGAAAGTCATCTACACCGGCACCACCAACACCACCGGCGGACGCGACGGAGCGTCTCGCACGTCCGATGGTCGCCTCGATGTGAAACTCTCCCCGCCCGGCTCCTCGGCTCCCGGCACCAATCCCGAACAGCTCTTCGCCGCCGCCTGGTCCGCCTGTTTTCTCAGTGCGATCGGACGAGCGGCTGCCGAACGCCAGCTTCG
>NZ_LYPL01000110.1 GCF_001662075.1 Rhizobium bangladeshense | reverse complement strand
ATCCCTCCGCCACAGGGCAAGACGATATCGAAGAACCGGGAGCCTAAGCCAAATTCGACCACCCGGTCTTTACCTTCAGCAATCGCCAAGAGCGCCTCCGTAGCTACAGCCGCTTCGACACAGCCTCCGGATACGTATCCACAAAAGCTGCCATCGGTCGCCACAGCGATTTGAGAACCGATCGCTCTCGCCGCGCCTCCTCTAATTTCAACCAAAGTCGCTAGCGCCGCACCACCATGTAGAAACGCATCGACGGCGAACTTTAGGACTTCAGCGTCGTCATCTTTTACTCGCACCTGAATGGGGACTGGGGTTGTCACCGAGAGCTCTGCGAAACTCATAAGCATACCTTTCCGCGTCATGCCCTGGGGGCTTAGTCAGGACACTCCGCGCCGGTATCGACCCAAGCAGCAATCAATGCCGCGAAAGTCTCCTGGCTACCAGGGGGCGAGCTTCTCCCTTCACCCGGATGCCATGCCCAGCCCACGAGATGGTCAGTACCCATATGTTTGATCAAGTCCGCGTGCGACCGGTTTCCATTTCGAGCCGTGTCCTTCAACTGAACGCAAATCTCGCCCACAGTCAGACCCTGCCACGCCATGCTCGCGGGAGCCAACTGCCAATGTGCGTTTCCAGGAATCGATTTGAGACGACTTCCCACGATGTTTCTGTTTTCT
>NZ_LYPL01000109.1 GCF_001662075.1 Rhizobium bangladeshense | reverse complement strand
AGAAGAAGGCGGTTGTCGCCGCGACGCTTGGCACGATCGTGGAATACACAGACTGGGTGATCTACGCGACTTTCGCATCGATCCTCGCCCAGCAGTTCTTTCCGGCCGGAGACAGTTTGAACGCGCTTTTGCAGGTCTTCGCGGTATTCGCCGTCGGCTTCGTCATGCGACCGATCGGTGGCGCGGTTCTCGGCGCATTCGCGGACCGGTATGGTCGCAAGGCCGGCCTCACGCTCTCGATATTGTTGATGTCCTTGGCATCGCTCGCTATCGGCATCTGCCCCGGATACGAGACGATTGGGGTGGCAGCGCCGGTCGTTCTCGTCCTGGCGCGCCTCGTACAGGGCTTTTCGGCAGGTGGAGAGTTTGGCTCGGCATCAGCCTTCCTAGTGGAGTCTGCGCCTGCTGATCGGCGAGCCTTTGCCGGATCATGGCAATGGTTCGCCATCAATGCAGGGACGTTGGTGTCGTTCGTCCTCGGCTATGTGCTCGCAGTGGTCGGCAGCGAATCGGGCCTTGCTGACTGGGGGTGGCGCGTCGCGTTTATCGTCGCCGCTCTTCTCGGCATGATCACGCTCTGGATTCGGCTTTCCGTCGGCGAAACCGAAGTATTCAAGAAGCGGGTAGCTGTCGAAGGCGTGCCGCGGAATCCGCTGGGCGATGTTCTCTTCAAGCACAAGGGCTACGCACTTCGGGTCATCGGCATCGCAATGTCG
>NZ_LYPL01000108.1 GCF_001662075.1 Rhizobium bangladeshense | reverse complement strand
CGATGATCGCCGCCGTTCCGACGCTCATCGTCTATATCCTCGCCGGCCGCTACTTCGTGCGTGGCCTGATGGCGGGCGCAGTCAAAGGGTAAGTCATGGCCTTCCTGGAAATCTCCGGTCTCAGAAAGCGCTTCGGCGCCGTCGACATTCTCAAGGGCATCGACCTCGAACTCGAAAAGGGCGGCTTCCTGGTGCTGGTCGGCCCGTCCGGCTGCGGCAAGTCGACCCTGCTCAACACCATCGCCGGGCTGGAGACGATCACCTCAGGCGATATCAAGATCGATGGGCGCGACATCAGCGGTCTGCACCCGTCCAAGCGCGACATCGCCATGGTGTTCCAGTCCTACGCGCTCTATCCGAACATGACGGTGGCGGGCAATATCGCCTTCGGCATGGAGATCCGCGGCGTGCCGAAGGAGGAGCGGGCCAAGGCGATCAAGCAGGTCTCCGACATGCTGCAGATCGGCCATCTGCTCGACCGCAAGCCGTCGCAGCTGTCCGGTGGCCAGCGTCAGCGCGTCGCCATGGGCCGGGCGCTGGTGCGCAATCCGCAGGTCTTCCTGTTCGACGAGCCGCTCTCCAATCTCGACGCCAAGCTGCGTGTCGACATGCGCACCGAGATCAAGCGGCTGCATCAGCGCATGGGCACCACCTTCGTCTATGTCACCCACGACCAGATCGAGGCGATGACGCTGGCGACCAAGATCGCCGTGCTGAAGGACGGGGTGC
>NZ_LYPL01000107.1 GCF_001662075.1 Rhizobium bangladeshense | reverse complement strand
CACCGGCGATCACCCGTTATCGATGGCTTTCTGCAATCGTCACGCTCGCGGTCTGTTGCGGTCAGGCAACCATGACGGGGACCGCGACGCTCGGCTTTTCAACCGCTTCCCATCGCGGGATCGCCCACATTCCATTCGAAGGGTTGTAGACGCCAGGAAGCGGGAAGTAGCGGTCAATCGTTTCGAAATCCCTGACGTTCATCGTGGCGATGGGCATGTCGTAGACGATCGACGTCGCCGCTATGAACAGGTCCTGACCCGGTTTCTTCTTATCCGCCTTCTCGTTCACCAACCAAAGGTTCGTCAGAGGTTTGCAGCAAAGAAGCTTGCCCAGAACGCGGGCGACGTCGGGCGTTGCCGCCGGATACTCGAAGTCGGTTTCGAGTAACTCGTCCATCCACCGCCACAGCTCCTCGGCTTTGTCGGGGTTGGAGCGGTGCTTGTCGGCGATCCCGGTTTCGACTTCCAGAATGACTGCGAACGGAATGGCAACCCGCCGTTGCGTTTTCAGCCATGCGGATATCGTCGGATGCGGCCGAGCTTTACTGGACTCACTCAGTATATTGGTATCGAGCAGGAAAATATCGATAGCCATGCTTCCCAACGTCCGCTGAATTTTGCGCACGGTGGACGGTCACGATTAATGCCGCGTAAATCGGAAGGGTGTTTAGGCGAATCTCGCTCGGGGGAGTTGACTCCGCAAAGAATGTTCTCTAAACGTTCCGGTCATGACCGCAGCCACCATG
>NZ_LYPL01000105.1 GCF_001662075.1 Rhizobium bangladeshense | reverse complement strand
CCTTCGGCCTGCTGGTTGGTGACTATCATCTGTCTCCGCGCGATCCCGGCGACGGCGATCCGGTCAGCACGCTGTCGCAGATCGGCATGGTGGCGGCTGCCGCCTTCTGCCCCTTCGTCGCGGGTGCCGCGCCGTTTTCGATCGGGCTTGAAGACTTTCACGATCTGAATCGGGTCAGCGACTTCTCCTGGCTTGCCACGGAGACGGACCGCATCCGCTGGAACGGTCTTCGCGCGCGCGAGGACTCGCGTTTCCTCGGGCTCGTCGCGCCGCGCATCCTGATGCGCCCGCCGCTTGCGCCGCATGCGCGCGATCGCAATGACGGCTTTCCCTTCCGCGAAAGCATTGCTGCCGACGGCAGTTCGCTGCTCTGGGGCAATGCCGCTTTCGCCTTTGCGACCGTCGTCATTCGCAATTTCATCGCGTCCGGCTGGTTTGCGGAGATCCGCGGCGTCACGCAGGATGCCATCGACGGCGGTCTGCTGAGTGCAAGCGAATTGCCGCCCTATGATTTCGGCACCGAGAGCAACGGGCTTTCCGCCCAGGCGCCGGTCGAAATCCGGCTGACCAGCAGCCAGGAGCAACAGCTGTGCGATCTCGGCATCATCCCTGCCGCGACCACCTATCTCTCCTCTTCAGCGATCTTCAATTCCAATCAGTCGCTGCATGCACCGCCGCACTATTCCAATGAGCATGCACGCCAGAACGCCCGCCTCGCCGCCATGCTGCAATATGTGCTCTGCGCCTCGCGCTTCGCGCATTATCTCAAGGTCATCATGCGCGACGAAATCGGCCAAC
>NZ_LYPL01000104.1 GCF_001662075.1 Rhizobium bangladeshense | reverse complement strand
GCGCTAAATTGCGGAAGCTATCGCGCTTTTCTAATGTCAGGCAGTCCGTCATAGACCGGATCATGCATGGCTGGTCGCCGCAGCAGATCGCCGGCCGAATGCGGCTAGAGCGACATCCTGTCTCGGTGAGCCACGAAACGATCTACAAGTTCGCGTATTCCGCCGATGGTCAGGCGATAAAGTTGTGGCGACATTTGCCCGAACACCGGGCCCGGCGTAGACCGCGTCACGCCAGACGCAAACACGGTCAACGGTTTAGCCCGGAGCTCAACATTCTGCGCCGGCCCGACGCGGTTGCTGATCGAAAGCAATTCGGGCACTGGGAATGCGATCTCATTCAGTTCCGCAAGAAGTTCGGGAAAGCCAATGTGACGTCGCTTGTCGAGCGAGTGAGCCGCTTTGCCATCTTCCTGCGTAACAATGATCGGCAATCCCGGCCGGTCATGGACGGTCTAGTCCAGGCATTGCAAGCCCTGCCCCATCTCGCACGTCGCTCCATCACTTTTGATCGCGGCACGGAGTTCACCGATTGGCCCTATCTGCAGGCCAGTATCGGCACCCAAACCTGGTTCTGCGACCCACAATCGCCCTGGCAAAAAGGTACGGTCGAAAACACCAACAGACGAGCCCGCAAATGGCTACCGAGAGAGGTTGATCCACTCTCCGTCAGCGATGCCGACCTTATCGAGATCTGCAATCGGCTGAACACTACGCCACGCAAATGCCTTGGCTATCGAACGCCGGCAGAGGTCTTTCGAAAGAAACTGCTCGCGCAGATTCGTTATGCTGGTTAGTTTGGCCGACCCCGCAAGTCGCGCTTCAACATGAACTCACACGGCTATTTAGTAATGC
>NZ_LYPL01000103.1 GCF_001662075.1 Rhizobium bangladeshense | reverse complement strand
TAGGCCGTGGTGACAAATTAACTATTTGAGCCAAAGCATGATGCTTGCCAGCTTGATGAAGCCGAGGAAATTGGCTGCGAGTTTGTCGTAGCGTGTGGCGAGACGTCGCCATTGTTTGAGCTTGGCGAAGAAGCTCTCGATGCCCCAGCGCTGCTTGTAGGCGATGCGATTGTAAGCATGCTGGTGCTTGCGATGGCGTCGCGGCGGAATGACCGGTTCACCGCCCTGATCAAGGATGATGTCATGCAGGCTGTCGGCATCATAGGCGCGGTCGGCGAGCACCTGTTTGGCTGGCAGTCCCCGAACGAGGTCGCAAGCCGGAGCCATGTCGTTCTGCTGTCCTGGGCCGAGATGGAAACGAACCGGCAGCCCGAGGGCATCCACTACAGCATGGATTTTGCTGCCAAACCCGCCACGGGAGCGGCCGAGAGCCTGGGCTTGCGATCCCCCCTTTTACGGCGTCCGCCAGCCGCTTGCGCCTGTGCTCGGATCACGGTGGCATCGATGGATAGCCATTCCATATCCGGATCGGCAGCCACCGCTTCGAATATCCGGTCGAATACACCTTGATCGATCCATCGGTAGTAACGCCGTTTGACTGTCTGATACGGGCCGAAGCGGTCTTCGGGCAGATCGCGCCAACGCGCACCGGAGCGGGCCAGCCACAAGATCGCATCGAAGAACCGCCGTCCGTCGCTGCGGGGACCCCGCCTGCCTTTGCGACCGCCAGGCACGAACGGCTTCAACAGATCCCACTGATCGTCCCGGAGAACTTCACCTTCCATCGCTGACCTCCAAAAGTCAGCGTTGAATCTGATTTGCTCCTCAAACGGAATCCCAATTCGTTAATTTGTCACCACAGCCTAG
>NZ_LYPL01000102.1 GCF_001662075.1 Rhizobium bangladeshense | reverse complement strand
GGTTATGTGGATATTGGAGGCGATCCAGCAAGACGTGTTTACGTGACTGACGCGCTGCGAGTTCAGGAGGTCTTCAACGAGGAAGGCGGCAACACCGAGTGCTTCAACCGCCTGATGTCGGTGCTGGAGCATCTCCTCGTCATCCACATCATCCGATGCTCATTCGAGTCGGACCCCTCGATCGTGGCAAACATGAACGTGATCATCGACGGGCCGCTGGCGATCTTCGGCGAGGCCGCGCGCTTCCACCGGAGCATCATGTCGCTGCTCCACGACATTCGGAGGAAGTGCCGCGACCGCGGGATGCGCGGTCCGGTCGTGATGGGGATTTCCAAGACCGGCAAGGTGGTCGAACACGCCCAACTGATCGAGAACCTAGTGTCGCGTGATGAGGACAACAATGTCCTCGACGGTACCTTTGTGCTGCCGGTCAGCGACGATTACCGGACGTCGTTCATAGAGCCCGATAAAAGGGAGACAGGAAAGAACTTCGGCGACGAGACTTACTACGGGCAGACGTTCATCGTGCGCACGTCACGAAATAAGCTGTTCGACGTGACGCTGGCATATCCGTTCTCGAGCAAGTCTAACGTCAACGGTGTTTCGTTCAGAGACGCGAAGGTGGACTTGGCCAATTATGGCGACGACATCTCGCACATGGTTTCGATCATCGAAATGATGCAGACGGACCTCTTCCAGAATGCACTGATCCCGGTTCACCTGGCGCACAGATATGCCTCGATCGCGCATTCGCCCGGTGGCAGATCACTGGATCGGTTCATTCGTGAAGTCCTCGCGAGCAAGCAAACCCCTCGGTGAAGTCATGGTTTTCAAGGGGAGGTCCACCGTCAGCGCAATATTTGCTGTTGAA